>CAVUVU010000020.1:0-100219 GCA_963745015.1 uncultured Candidatus Rokubacteria bacterium | reverse complement strand
GCGGCTCTCCGCTTGCGCCGCCTCAGCCCTGACCAGGTCATCGTCGGGTGCGTCGGCGGTCACTTGCTCCGCTCCTTCGCGAAGGTCCCGACTGGCGGCGACGAGCCGTGACCACGCGGCCATACCGCCCATCCCGGCCAGCACCTCGGCGCGCGCCCGCACGAACGCGACGGCGGCCCCCTGGCGTCGTTGCAGGGCCATCGGGTACGCGGCCAGGACTGTACGTGCCTCATCGAGGGTGATCCGGTGGGCCATAGTTGCCTCCTACTCCAGTAGCGCCGTCACCGGCACGCCGAGGGCTTATCTGACTAGGTCCTCCACCTTCACCCCAAGCGCCTTCGCCAGGCTGTTCAAAGTACTCAACGGCGGGTCGTAACGGCCTGCCTCGATCTTATTCACATACTCGCGAGTGAACCCTGCCCTGTGCGGCCAGCGCCGCCTGACTGAGCTTCCTTGCCTGCCTGAGCTGCCTGAGCTGCCTGAGTCTCACGCGCTCCGTCTCTGGCTCGGTGCCATTGCATGTGACCCCTCAGTTCACTGTCAACTCGAGAACTCCCCGCGCTCGAGTCGTTCCGTGTTCTGATCCGGTTTGAAGCGAATCCTTAACGGAGAGATGGGCATTGCCCCCCGGGCCAATCCTGTCCAGTAGAAGCGTGAATTCCCGTTGAGGGTCGGGCGCCTCGGTGTCGAACGTTAGGAGGAAGGACGACCGGTCCGAAAGCAATCGAGGCGAGCCCGCCTCGGGATCCGTGGGGGCGATCGGACGAATCGTCTCGCTCGCGAGTGTCACTCGCTGGGGGTCAAACGTGAAGTCCGGGCCGGTCGTCTCGAACGTGACTTGAATCCTGAAGGGCCGCTCCTGCTTCGACGCCTGGTTCCGCCGGGGCCACCATGGGGATTAGGAAATTCACGCCGGCCGCCCATTCGCGGCCGTACGCAGTGTTGAGGCGCACACCCTGACTTGCATCCTGGCCGTCACGAACGCGCCGTCTTCGGTTTGACTCCAAGTCTCCGATGGCAGCAGTGTGGGAATGCTGGAGTAGATGGTCCGCCAATGGGCGACGGTCGCACATCCGACCAGTAGTACACCACACAACCCGACTGTCACCGCGACGCGCAAGCAAGTCGTCTGGAGCGGCGTCATTTCCGGAGGCTACCCGTCCCGACCCGTACCGCAAACCGGACAAACGTCCTCACTCCGCCACCACCGAGTTGGCGTAGGCGATCCAGCGGTCGAGCTGGCGCAGCCAGCCGTCGACCTCCGCTGTGGCCGTCCGGAAGTGGATCGAGGCAAGCCAGATCGGACATGTCACGATCACCTCATCCGTGCCACGTCACTCGATCATGGGAGAGTGACAAAGACGAGAATCGTGTCCGACGCGCAACGCTTCTCGTCCAGCGCCGACAGACAGAGGGTGAGCGTCCCCGCTGATGGGTCGTTCATCCACCTGCGCAGATAACAGCGGCGGACACGCGGACCAATGACCTGACACGCAACCAAGCACCGCGCCCCGAGCGTCAGACGGCACTCGGGGGGCACTCGATGACCTCATCCGCCCGCGCGAGCACGGAGTGCAGGAACGCGAGGCAGAGGGTCTTACGCGATCTGCAATTGATCGCCTCACTCCAACACGCCCCGCTGCGCCGGCTTAGCCCGAATTGCCTTGGCACGGGCCTCGAACCTTGCGGCTTCCGCCTCGCGGTTGGTCTTCCGCAACAGGGCGGCATAGTTCTCCAGGCTCGCGGCGACTAGAGGATGTTCGGGCCCCAGCGTCTTCTCTCGGATTGCCAGCATCCGCTGGTAAGACAACTCCGATGCGTCGTACCTCCCCTGGAGGTGGTAGAGCACTCCTAGGTTGTTCAGGATCGTGGCCACCCTGGGGTGCACAGGTCCAAAGACCTTCTCGCTGATTGCAAGGGCTCGCTTGTGGAGCGGTTCTGCCTCTCTGTATCGGCCCTGCTTCTCGTAGTCCACTGCCAGATTAGAAAGGCTGACGGCGACGTCTGGATGCTCCGGTCCCAACGCCTTCTCCCGGATCATCAAGGCCCGCCTGTCGATTACTTCGGCATCCACGTACCGACCTTGCTTGGCATACACAAGGGCGAGATTATTCAGACTCAAAGCGACGTCGGCATGCTCCGGTCCCAATGCCTTCTCACGGATCGTCAACGCCCGTTCGTGAATGAGCTGCGCGTCTGCGTACTTGCCCTGCTGCTCGTATACACCACCGAGATTGTTGAGGGTCTGTGCGATTTGGGGCTCCGTCAGTGTCGATCCCTGTTCGGCGGCCACAAGGGCCCGACGAAGCAGCGTCTCTGCCTCCTGGTACCGACCCTGTTCGAGATAGAGCAAACCCAAGTTACTGAGACTCGTGACCACCAGGGGGTGCTCCGATCCGAACGATCTCTCCGCGATCGCGACAGCCTCCTGATCGACGGGTTCCGCCTCCGCGTACTTGCCCTGGATGCGAAGAATCTCGCCGAGGAAGTTAAGGGTGACAACGCTGTCGCGGGCGCCAAGCTCCTTCTGCGCAATTAAGACCGCTCGTCGGAAGACCGGCTCCGCTTCGGCATACCGACGCTTGACAACGAGATAGTCGCCGAACGCCTGGAGGCTTATGAACAGTTGCGGGCTGGCAGGTCCGAACGCTTCGGCTGCTGCTCGGATCGCAGCGTTCCAGGACGTCTCCGCGTCGGTCCAACGGCTCTCCAGAGACGCTGCATTCGCGTCACGCATGTACTGGCCCCAGGCTCCCCCGCCCTGCGCCTCAGCGGCGAGCGGCGCGGCGAAAACTAGGGCGAGGATGGTGAGGGCCGGGATCCGGGCGAGGCTCATGAGTCTCATGGTGTCCTCCCGTCGTCTCGGAAACCGGAAGCCTCGAATCCGGGCTGATGGACGCCCCGACCCTACCAAGCCCCCGCCCCGGGCGCCAGACCAGCACGGAGCGTGGCCGGGCCACCGGGGACGCGCATGGCTCGGACGGACGGGAGCCGTTCGGGCGGCGTATACTAGAACCGTACCCCGAAAGGCGAGATCGCCACTCATCACGCCATGCCACGCGCGCTCAAGAACCTCGACATCACCCTCGGACTGGCGGTCATCCCGGTCCAGCTGTTCACGGCCACGAGCGCCCAGGGCGTCGCCTCCCATCTGCTCCACGCGCCGTGCGGCTCGCGGATCCAGATGCGCCTCGAGTGCCCGATCCACGGCACCGTGCCGCGTGAAGAGACGGTGAAGGGCTATGAGATCCCCAAGGACGAGTACGTGCGCTTCGAGCCGGAGGAGCTGAAGGCCCTCGAGCAGGCGTCCTCCTCGGCGCTCGTCATCGACGCGTTCGTGCCCGAGCGGGCGATCGACCCGGTCTATTTCGAGGGCACGTACTATCTGGGCGCCGGCAAGCACGGCGAACGCGGCTATCGGGTGCTCGTCCAGGCGCTCGAGAAGACGAACCGGGTCGCCGTCGGCACGTTCACCTGGCGCGGGAAGACGACCCCGATTGCGATCCGCCGGCACCAGGGCGGCCTCCTGCTCCAGCGACTCTACTTCGCCGACGAAGTTCACAACGCGGCCGAGATCGACCAGGGCGCCGAGCCGAAGATCCGCGATCAGGAGCGGACGCTCGCCGAGCGGCTGATCAGCGAGCTGTCCGGGACCGAGTTTCACCCGGAGCTCTACGAGGACGAGTACCTGAAGCGTCTCCTGAAGGCCATCGAGCAGAAGGTCGCGGGCCTGGAGATCGCGCGCGTGGAGGTCGAGACGCCGCCGCCCACGACGGACCTGGTCGCGACCCTGAAGGCGAGCCTCGGTCGCAAGGCGCTGGCGAAGGCCGCGTCCCCCCGCTCGGAGTCGGAGCCCGTCCCCGCCACGCGCACGGCCCGGCGCCGGCGCGCTTCGTAGCGCAGTCGTTCCCGAGGACAGGAGGTCCCCCGCATGGATCCGAAGCGCCAGTCGACCCCGGAAGCCGGCGCCTACCGGATGCTGCACGACGTTGTCGCGGACCTCGAGCAGGCGGCCAGCGCCCTGGCCATCGTCCAGGGGGCCGCCCCGGACACCGAACGCGCGGCCCACCTGGAGGCGATCCGGCTGGCGATCAACTCGCTGCGGACCGTCGTGCCGTCGGCCCCACCCGTGCAGTCGGACACGACCTCGGGTCCCGAGGCGACGGTGCGCGACCTGCAGCGCCAGGGGGAGATCCCCTCGCCCTAAGCCGCCGCGGGTCATCGGATCCTCTCCGAGCTGGCCCGACGCTCGGCCCGCCGCGCTCGCCAGGCGCGTTGCCGAGCTCGGGTTCCGGCGGCCGGCCAGTGGAGTCCGACGCCCCGCGATATCGCCAATCGTGCTATCCTGACGCCGCCTGCACCCCGGCCTTCTGGGTTGACGCATCCGGCGTCGAGTCCCCGGTGAATCTGGCATGGACTTCGGTCCGGCACGCCAGAGGTCACCCCATGCACCAGCAAGGCCTTCAGCTCATCATTCGCCAGAAGCTCCACAACGGGACACTGCCCTACAACAGCATTCCGCGCGTGTGGGGTGGACCCGGCAATGGGGAGGACTGCGACGCCTGCGACAGCATCGTCACCAAGGACGAGTGGGTGATCGAGGGCATCTCCCTGGCCGGGGGTCGGAAACCGCTCCAGTTGCACGTCGAGTGCTTTCACCTCTGGGAGCGAGAGCGGCACAGTCGGCCCGGGGAGCCTACGGCCCAGCCATAGATCGGGATCAAGCACCGGCGTCCGGGCGCCAGCCGCGTAACCTCGACGGCATCCCCGGGAGCGCCATGCACTGGTCTCGAGCGGAGTGTCTGCTTATGGACCCACAAAGCCTTCAGCGCCTCATTCGCCAGAAGATCGCGGACGGTCGGCTGCCGTTCCACAGCATCCCCCGGATCTGGGGCGGGCGCGGTCACGGCGAACCCTGCGATGCGTGCGATGGGGTCATCGCCGGGAACGAGTTCGTGATCGAGGGCATGCCCCTCACTGGGGGCCGGCAACCGATCCGACTGCACGTCGAGTGCTTCTATCTCTGTGACCAAGCGCGGAACCTGGGGCCGTGGCCCTTGGAGCCCACGCGCCAGCCATAGACGCGGGTGGCGCTCATTGTCTGACCGCCCGCCGGGCTCGATAGGCGCGCGGCCGGGCTCGGTTTCCGGCAGCCGGCCCGAGCACCTTCGTGCCGTCCGGGATGGTCGTGATGACCGCCACGGCGAGAACCGCCGTGGGAGCCGATTGGATCTCCGCGATGAAGTCGACGGACACTCGGAGCCGGTCGCCCATGTAGAGGGCCGGCGCCTCGGCCCTCGGGGCCACGAGGAAGGGCGAGGAGGGCTGGGGACGCCCAGGCACGACGCCGTGTCTCACAGAGGACGGCCTGTCGCGCCCTGCGGTGCCGCCGGATTGGGACGGACCTCGCGACGCCCCGCGCTGGCAAGGGAACGGCCGCCGCCCTGACACCGATCTCCTGGCATTCGCCGTGCACGCGGCTGGTCTCACAATGAGCGGTTTTCACAGGTCACCGGGAAGAGCGGTACCTAGCCGATAGCGGGTGTTCACCGGTGCCGACGCCCACGCCGCCCTCCACGCCGGACTCGACCCCGCTTCCGTTCGGATTCGCCGGCCAAGTGACCGTCTGGGATCCGATCGATCGACACCTGGAGATCGGTCCCCGGAGCTTTCGGGTCGCCCCCGGTGTGGCCGTGGTCGGCCTCGCCGCCGGGGTCATCGTCATCGTCACGGGATACGTGGAGCGGCCGGCCGCCGACGGCGCCCGATGGATCGTGACTGACCTCGCATTCGGCTGACCCCCTAAGCCGCCTGCCCGCGGCGGGGGGCCTGACGGGTCCGGGGCGTTACGAAACCCATCTCGGATCGCCGCTGTTTAGGCGTGTCCGCGAGGGTGTCCGCGCCCCGACCCGGTATGTACCCATTCGCCCAGGTCCCGGGCACGCTGGGCGGCCCCTGGCGCAGCACGTGCCAGTAGCGGTAGACGGGCGCCCCGCCGCATCCGGGACAGCGCCGCCGGTCCCGGGCGAGCTCGGCCCGGGTCGCATCACGGCGGCCCACAGGGGGACGGCACAAGCCGGGCAGCGGCCCGCCCAGGCCTCGGGCACCGTGCGGCCCGCGTTCACCGGATCGCGCGCGGGATAGAGCGGGGTCGCCCCCTTTCGGCAGCGACCCGGTCGTCTCGGACGCGGCGACGGTTCGCCAGGACTCCACCTCGAGCATGGAGGTGTCGCGCGCGACGGTTGACACCATGGCGGCGGGACGTGGTACGGTTCGCATCAGGGTCACCTTCCTGGTGTACGGCCGCTCGGGATTCACCGTTCCGGGCGGCCGGCTTGTTTGTGGGACTACCTCACGCCTTCACCATGCGGCGCCGGGGAGGCCGAATCGCCACGTTGGCGTCGGGGCACTCGGTCCACCAGCGCTTGACCATCGCGTCGTCGGTTGTGGCGTCCAGCAATCCCCGCTCTGTCCGGGGATGCTTCGCGACTTGCCGGGGGTCGCTCGCGTGCGCCTGACCACAGGAGCACCGGCCGCGGCGAACGGTGTGAACAGGAAAGACCGCCCAACCACGGCGCGCATAGTGCAGGGCTGACTCGATCAGGGCATCGTGTAGGCGGGTATCGACTGCGGTCATCGCTGGGCAGTCTTCTCTCGGGCGCGCAGCCATGACTTGATGACAGCGAGGTAAAAGGCCCGACGCTGATCTTCATTGACAGCCGACCACGCAATATCCAGTACGCGTCGCGGTGACGGACGGTGAAGAGGATTCGCCGACGGCCGACTCTTGACGACCGTGCGTGCGCTCATCGGCCTTCACCCGGGCGATATGCCGGAAGGCGACCGAGAAACTCCTCCAGTTCCGACCGCAGAATGACCACTCGACTGCCGAACCTACGAGCCGGGATCTGGCCGCGCTGGACGGCCTGTCGAGTGGCTACCGGTGTGCGCCCGATGAGGCTCGCGGCCTCATGAATGGCAAGAACAAGGGGGGATGTCTCGACCGCGGGACCGGGCATAAAACCGCCCTCTCGTGAATCGGACTTTCACCGGTCACGGAGGGTTGCCCGCCTCGTGCGGACCCGCCTGCGGGCGTGTCGTGCCCGCTCCCGACGCGCGGCGTGCGGCCCGCGGCCGCATGACCGGCCGCTCATCAACCGGCCAAATCACGGTGTCAAACAGAAGCGGTCATTTCACTTGTCAACAACACCCGACAGGCCCGGAGCCTCAGCGGTGGCCCTTCCCGAGCAGCACCGGGTAGAAGCTCCAGAGGTCGTCGGTCCATGGGAGGAACCCCGGCGTGGGCTCGAGCGGGGCGCCGAGCTGGGAGAGCGCGGGGTATCGAGCCTGCCCCTCGTCCGGGGGAATGAGGATCCACTGCGAGTGGTAGCAGAACCGGGCCTCGGAAGGATCGCCGAGCGCGTTGATCGCCGGTCGCCCGAGCGCGCGGGCGCCGGCCGCCAGGACCGGGTCGAAATCGACGTACCGGTTGGAGACGTGGACGGCGAGGATGCCTCCGGGGGCCAGGTGGCGCATGTAGAGCGCCAGCGCCTCCTGGGTCAGGAGGTGCGCGGGGATCGAATCGCCCGAGAACGCGTCGACGGCCAGGAGATCGAACGCCTGGGGCGGCTCCCCCTCGAGCCTCCGCCGCGCGTCGCCGATGAGGACGGCGACCTCGGCCGGCGATTCGCGGAGGTAGGTGAACTCGGTCTCGGCGAGCCGGATCACCAGCGGATTGATCTCGTAGATCCGGTACACGTCGCCGGGGCGCCCGAAGGCGGCCAGGGTCCCCGCGCCGAGCCCCACGACGCCGACGCGTCGCCCTCGATCGGTCGGGAGGAGGGCGATGGCCCGGCCCACGCCGGAACGTCTCGCAGTAGTAGGTCGTCGGGTATCGCCGCCGCGCGGCGTCGAGCCACTGGGTCCCGTGGATGATCCCGCCGTGGACGAGCATGCGCGACGCGGTCTCGGACCCCGTCGCCCCGTCGTCCCGCACCTCGAGCTGGCCGTAGAAGCTCCGGACGATGACCCGGTAGGCTCGCGTGCCGGCCCGCACGCCGTCGATGACGTACGTGACGTAGAGGCCGAGCGAGAAGGGCAGCACGATGACCACCGCGAGACGTGCGTGCCGGCCCAGCCTCGGCCAGAGGACCTGGAGGGTCACCAGCACCCCGAGCAGCGCGGTCAGGACGAGGCCGAGCGGCAGCTCGACGGCGTGCCGGAACAGGAGCGGCGCCGCCACCCCCGCGAACAGCCCTCCGAGCGCGCCGCCGACCGCGATCAGGAGGTAGTACGTCGTGAGGTGGCGCGCGCCGGGGCGGCGCCGCGCGATCTCGCCATGGCACACCATGCAGCAGGCGAACAGGCCGGCGACGAACAGGGCGACCCGCCACGTCGCGGTGAGCTCGGTGATTCCCTGTCGCATCAGGTACGCGGTGCCCACGAGCGCGACCGGGAGCAGGCCGATCCAGACCGGTCTCCAGTAGAGCCGCGGCCACTCGAAGCAGACGACGAAGGTCAGGAGGTACGCGCCCAGCGGGACGACCCACAAGAGCGGCGCCGGGACGATCTGCTGGGTGACGTGGGCCGTCACCGCCAGCAGGAGCAGCGACGCGGCGGCGGCCAGCGCGATCCAGAGGGTCCGCTCGCCCCGGCTCGGGGCGGCGGTCTCCCCTTCCCCGCTCGCCTCCGTGGCCGGCTCGAACGGAACCGGCCGGGCCGCCCGCACGGCGGCGGCGGCCGAGAGGAGCGCGAACACGAGATAGGCGAGCGCCCACCCGATCGCCTGCCGGCGCCAGGACACCGACGGCTCGACGAGGACCGGGTAGCCGAGCAGCGCGACCAGAGACGCGAGATTCGACAGCGCGAAGAGCCGGTAGGGCGGCGCGACCCCCGGCCGCCGCACCAGCCAGGCCTGAAGCAGCGGGCCCGTGCTCGCCAGCAGGAGATAGGGCAGCCCGATGGTCATGGCGAGGAGGCTCAGGACCCCGACCGTCGGATCCCCGTCGAGCCGCGAGGGCGGGCCCGCGTCGAGGAGCGCCTTCAGCGCGGGCAGGCTGAGCAGGAGCGCGCCGACGTGGACGACGGATTGCTCCCGCGCCGAGAGCCACCGGTGAAGGGAGTGGGCGTAGAGGTATCCGGCGAGGAGCGCGGTCTGGAAGAACACCAGGCACGTGATCCACACCGCCGCCGACCCGCCGAACCACGGCAAGAGCCGCTTGGCGATGATCGGCTGGACCCCGAAGAGGAGGAGCGCGCCGAGGCCGATCGCCGACGCGGAGAGAGCCACGTCAGCGCGCGACCGCGTCGGAGCCGGGCGCAGGGGCTCCTCGGGATCCGGCACCGCCAGCGGACCGGTCAGGGCTTCGGCGCGCCCGCTCCCTCCAGCGACTTCAGGAAGGGCGAGAAGAGGTCGATCGGAATCGGGAAGAACGTCGTGGTGCTCCGCTCCGAGGCGACCTCGCGCATCGTCTGGAGGAACCGCAGCTGGACCGCGATGGGAGTCTGGGCCAGGACCATCGCCGCCTGGGCGAGCTTCTCGGCCGCCTGGAACTCGCCCTCCGCGTTGATGACCTTCGCCCGCCGCTCCCGCTCGGCCTCGGCCTGCTTCGACATCGCCCGCTGCATGTCCTGCGGGAGGTCGACGTGCTTGACCTCGACCGCCGTCACCTTCACGCCCCAGGGGTCGGTGTGCTGGTCGATGATGCGCTGGAGCTGCTGGTTGACCTGGTCCCGCGAGGCGAGGAGGTCGTCGAGCTCGACCTGCCCGAGGACGCTCCGGAGCGTCGTCTGCGCGATCTGCGACGTCGCGTAGAGGTAGTCCTCGACCTGGACGACGGCCTGGCGGGGGTCGATGACGCGGAAGAAGATCACCGCGTTGACCTTGAGGGAGACGTTGTCGCGCGAGATGACGTCCTGCGGGGCCACGTCCATGGCGACGGTGCGGAGGCTCACCTTCACCATCTTGTCGACGAAGGGGATCAGCAGGATGACGCCCGGCCGCTGGCCCTTGTTGGGGACCAGACGCCCGAGCCGGAAGACGACGGCCCGCTCGTACTCGCGCAGGATCTTGACCGACGACGACAGGATGATCAGCCCGAAGATCAGGACCGGCACGACGTAGAAGGCGGTCTCCATGCGTCCTCCTGGCAGCGTCAGGCCGGCTGGCCGGACGCGCGCTCCACCCGAAGCCTGAGCCCCTCGACGCCAACGACGCGGACGCGCTCCCCGGCGGGGATGCCCGGGGTGTCCGCCACCGCCGTCCACAGCTCCCCGTGCACGAGCACCTGCCCCTCGGGGTCGAGCGGCGTCTTCGCCACGCCGGTCTCGTGGAGCAGCCCCGCCGAGCCCGTCGTGGGGCGCTGCATCTGGGCCCGGACGCCGGCCGAGACGGCGAACACGAAGATGCCCGCCGTCAGCGCCACCACGGGGATGATGACCGTCCAGGAGACCCGGAGCGGGAGCTCCGGCGTGTTCACCAGCATCATCGAGCCGAGCAGGATCGAGATGATCCCGCCGATCGTGAGGACGCCGTGGCTCACCACCTTGATCTCGGCGATGAGGAGCACGATCCCGAAGAGGATGAGGAGGAGCCCCGCCCAGTTGATCGGCAGGCTCTGGAAGGCGAAGAACGCGAGGATGAGCGAGATGCCGCCGATCACACCCGGCAGGATGACGCCCGGGTTCGCGAGCTCGAAGAAGAGGCCCAGCATGCCCAGCATGAGGAGGATGTAGGCGATGTTCGGATCGCTGATGAGCGCGAGGAACCGGTCGCGCCACCCGATGGCGATGGCCTGGACGGTCGCCCCCCGCGTGCGGAGGGTGACCGCGCCCCGGGACGTCTTCACCTGCCGCCCGTCGACCTTCGCCAGGAGGTCGGGGAGGCTCTCGGCCACCATGTCGATGATCCCCAGCTTGAGGGCCTCCTGCTCGGTGGCCGACACGCTGGAGCGCACCGCCTTCTCGGCCCAGTCCTGGTTCCGCCCGCGCTCGCGCGCCACGGACCGGATGAAGGCGGCCGCGTCGTTCTCCACCTTCTTGGACATCTCCTTGTCCATGCTCCCGCCGCCGGCGGCGACGGGGTGCGCGGCGCCGATGTTGGTGGCCGGCGCCATGGCGGCGACGTGGGCGGCGATCGTGATGAAGGCGCCGGCCGACGCCGCGCGGGCGCCGGTGGGGGCGACGTAGACGATCACCGGCACCGGGGAGTTCAGCATGTCGCGGACGATCGAGCGCATCGATCGCTCGAGCCCGCCGGGCGTGTCGAGGAGGATCACGAGGGCCGCGGCGCCGTCGGCCCGCGCCCGCTCGATGGCCGTGGAGACCAGGCGGACCGTCACGGGGCTGATGACGCCGTCGATCTCGAGCGTGGAGACCGTCTCCGCCCCGGCCGCCGTGACCAGCGCGAGCCCCAGCGCGAAGCCGGCCAGGACACGGCCGGCGACAGACCTACCCCGCCCACCGCGAGCCATTGGAGTGGCTGCATAATAGCACGCCATGGCACGCCGCTCCGCCCCCCGTCCGACCGCGTTCGCTGCGCCTGGGGCGCGACCGATCCGCTCTATCGCGCGTATCACGACCGCGAGTGGGGCGTGCCGCTCCACGACGACCGGCGCCTCTTCGAGCTGCTCTGCCTGGAGGGCGCCCAGGCGGGCCTCGCCTGGATCACGATCCTCAGGAAGCGCGCGGGGTACCGGCGCGCGTTCGACCGCTTCGTCCCACGGAAGGTGGCCGGCTACGGGGCCGCGAAGATCCGCTCGCTCCTCGCCGATCCCGGCATCGTCCGGAACCGCCTCAAGGTCCGGGGCACCGTCCAGAACGCCCGCGCCTTCCTGGCGCTCCGGGCCGAGATGGGGACCTTCGACCGCTTCGTCTGGGGCTTCGTCGAGGGCGCGCCGCGCCAGAACGCCTGGCGAAGCCTGAAGGACGTGCCGCCCCGCACGCCCGAGTCCGACGCGCTCAGCCGGGCGCTCCGGGACCGCGGCTTCACGTTCGTCGGCTCGACCATCTGCTACGCGTTCATGCAGGCCGCCGGCCTGGTGAACGACCACGTCGTCGACTGCTTCCGCCACCCCGAGGTGGCGCGGCTCCGCTCACGGGGCGGCGGCGCCACGCGGGCCTAGCGGCGCATCGCCCCGAACCCGAAGGGAGCGACCATGAGCATGCCGGGCGCAGCAGCATCGTCGGCGCCGCCTTCTGGATGCTGGTGATCTCCCTCCTGCTCTTCTGGCTGCCCTTCGTCGGGCCGCTCCTGGGTGGCGTGATCGGGGGCCGGAAGGCGGGCGGCGTCGTCCGGGCCATCGTCGCGGCGCTGGTGCCCGCGTTCGTCGTCGGCGCGCTCCTCTTCGCCCTGGCGACGCTCCTCACGGGCATGCCTCTGATCGGCGCCGTCGCGGCGGCCGGCGGGGCCGTGCTGGTCGCGGCGCAGGTCGGCCCGATGATCCTCGGCGCCATCCTCGGCGGCCTCATGGCCTGACCGCGGTCACCTCCAAACACCAAACACGGGGTCAGACCCCGACTTTGGTCAGTGGCCGCGGAGGTGGCGGGGGGTGACGCGGACGGCGACGGAGTAGGCGCGGGCGAAGGACTCCGCGGTCATGCCGATCCGCTGCAAGCCCTCGCGGTACTTGGCGATGTACTCCGGGACCCGGTCGGCGGGCGGCGCGTCGGGCGCGATGCGGGCGTCCCCGGTGACGATCACGATGTCGCCGCCTCGGCCGTCGCCGTCGAGGTGGAGCGCGACCCGGGGCCGGCTCGCGACGTTCCGCAGCTTCGGGGTGTCCGGCCGGCTGTAGATCAGGAACGTCTCGCCGTCCCAGAGCGCCCACACGGGGCTCGGCTGGGGCGTGCCGTCGGGCCCGACCGTCACCAGCCAGTAGATCAGCTCGTCCTTCAGGCGGCGGGAGGCCCGGTCGCCGAACTCGCTGCCGGTGTCGATCCGCATGGGTCTTCTCCCTCGGGTCACTCGGACCCGGTCAGGACGTCACCGGTTGAGCGCGACGAGCGAGATGAACTCGAAGAGGAGGTTCGCCGCGAGGAGCGCGGTGATCTGGCCCGGGCCGTCGTACTGGGGCGCCACCTCGACCATGTCGAACCCCACGAAGTCGAGGCCGCGGAGCCCCCGGACCAGCGCGAGCGCCTCGTAGGAGGTCAGTCCTCCCACCTCCGGCGTTCCGGTGCCGGGGGCGTACGCCGGGTCGACCGCGTCGATGTCGAAGGACACGTACACCTTCGCCCCGCGGAGCTTCGCGTACTGCTCGACGACCCAGTCGACCCCCCGCTCCTTGATCGCCTCGACGCGCACCACGGTCATCCCGTGCTCGGCCTGGAAGTCGAAGTCGTCGGGGCCGTAGAGCGGCCCCCGGATCGCGATCTGGAACGTGCGGCGGGAGTCGATCAGCCCCTCCTCCACCGCCCGGCGGAACATCGTCCCGTGGAAGTAGCGCGAGCCGAAGTACTGGTCCCAGGTGTCGGGATGGGAGTCGAAGTGGACCAGCGCCACCGGCCCGTGCCGGCGGGCGAGCGCGCGGAGGATCGGCAGCGCGATCGAGTGGTCCCCGCCGACCGACACCGGGATGCAGCCGGCGGCGAGGATCCCGCCGATCTCCTGCTCGACGATCTCGTTCGTGCGCTCGATCGACACCGGCGAGATGTCGATGTCGCCGTAGTCGGCGATCTTGAGCGCCTCGTAGGGCGAGACCTTCAGGACCGGGTTCCAGGGGCGGATCATCGCCGACTGGCTGCGGATCTCGCGCGGCCCGAACCGCGCCCCGGCGCGGTACGACGTCCCGCCGTCGTACGGGATGCCGAGGATCGCCACGTCCAGGTCGGCGGCCGTGCGATGGTGCGGCAGCCGCATGAAGGTCGCGATCTGCGAGAAGCGCGGCGACTTGAAGGCGTCGACCGGCTTGAACGGATGGCTCATGGGTTGGGCTCCCCGCTCCCCCGGAACGGCATCTCGGAGGGCCGGATGACCTTCGACCGGCCCTGGCTAGGCAGCACCGGACTGGGCGGGGAACCGGCCGGCCACGGTGGCCCACGGCGTCCCGCCGAGGAGATCGGTGAAGGCCGCCTCGAGCTCTGCGATCGGGACCCGGATCTGGCCCATCGAGTCCCTGTCCCGGATCGTGACGCGCCCGTCGCCGGCTCTCGCCCTTCTCCGGGTCTCCGACCGTCTGGACGTCGACCGTCACGCAGTACGGCGTCCCCACCTCGTCCTGGCGGCGGTAGAGACGCCCGATGGCCGCCGTGTCGTCGTAGACGGTCACCCAGCCCCGCGCCGCGAGCCGGTCGCGCAGGTCCCCGCACCTCGCGACGATCTCCTCGCGCTTCTTCAGGAGCGGCAGGACGGCGATCTTGACGGGCGCCACCTCGGGGTGGAAGCGCAGCACCACCCGCTTCTCGCCCCGCACGTCCTCGACGTGGTGCGCGTCCGTGAGGATCGCGAGCACCGTGCGGTCCACGCCCGCCGCCGGCTCGATCACGTAGGGCACGACGTGCTGCTTCCGCTCGTCGTCGAAGTAGCTGAGCGTCCGGCCGCTCACCTCGGCGTGGCGCTTGAGGTCGAAGTCGGTGCGGTTGGCGATCCCCTCCAGCTCGCTCCAGCCGATGGCGAACCGGTACTCGATGTCGACCGTGCGCTTGGCGTAGTGGGCCAGCTCGTCCTTGGCATGCTCCCGGAGGCGCAGGTTCTCGGCGCGGATCCCGTACCGCTGGTACCACGACATCCTCGCGTCGATCCAGTGCTCGTGCCAGTACTCGTCGGCCGGCTGCCCCTCCACCGTGTCGAGGGGGTTCACGAAGAACTCGAGCTCCATCTGCTCGAACTCGCGCGTCCGGAAGATGAAGTTCCCCGGCGTGATCTCGTTGCGGAAGCTCCGGCCGATCTGGGCGATGCCGAAGGGCAGCTTCCGCCGCATCGCCTGCAGCACGTTCTCGAAGTTGACGAACATGCCCTGGGCGGTCTCCGGGCGGAGGTACGTCACGGCGGCCGCTTCCTCGACCGGTCCGAGGAACGTCTTCAGCATCATGTTGAACTGGCGGGGCTCGGTCAGCTCCCCCTTGCCGCACACCGGACAGAGCTTCCGGTGCGTCCCGCAGTGCTTGCACGCCTCGCCGGCCGGGATCTCGAACTTGTTCTCCTTCTTGGCCGGGCAGTAGTGGAGCCACGGCTGCGTCGTCCACGTGGTCGGCGCGAAACCGCCGCTTGCACTCGCGGCAGTCCACCATCGGATCCGAGAACCGCTCGAGGTGGCCGCTCGCTTCCCACACGCGGGGGTGCATGAGCACCGCGGCCTCCAGCCCCAGCACGTCGCGGCGAAGGTGCACCGTGTCCCGCCACCAGAGGTTCCGGACGTTCCGCTTGAGCTCGACCCCGAGCGGGCCGTAGTCCCACGCCGACCCGAGGCCGCCGTAGATCTCGCTCGACTGGAAGATGAAGCCCCGGCGCTTGCAGAGGCTGACGAGGGTGTCCATGTCGACCATGGGAAGGAGCCTACCACATCGGTCAGAGGAGGCCGGGCGGCGTGGCTCCGGCCGCCGCGCGGGTCAGCCGAGCGCGGTCGTCCGCCGTCCACGTCGCGCCCCAGAACGCCGCCGGCGCCCGGGTCATCACCTCGAAGTCGCCGCAGCGAGGCGGCGAGAGCGGGCGGTTCCCGACACGCTGCCCCAGCTCGCGGCCGGCCGCCGGCGACGAGCTCGGGATCGGCGAGCAGCTCCACCGCCGTCAGCGCCAGCGCCTCGGAGGCCATGAGCGGGCCCGGCAGGCCCGGCCGCATGTCCGCTGAGCGCCGTGGCGCCCCAGTGATGCAAGGGCACCGCCCGCGGGATCGCCCAGTTCACGCGCCCGAGCGGGATCCGCCAGCTCGCCTCGCCGTCGTCCTGGCCGTACGGATCGCAGCCCTCCGTGTGGAGGCGCGAGCTCCGCGGTGAAGCTCGAAGGGGGCCGCCGGATCGCAGGCTCGGGAGAGGGCCTCCATGCCACGCGAGATCCTCCGGCGCTCCACGCCGGCGGGCCGACCACCCGCAGGTTCGCGTCGAGGACCCGCGCCAGACCGTCGTTCGGGAGGTAGCCGCGGCTCGCCGCGACCAGCTGCTCGCGGACGCTGACCCCGGCCATCCTCGCCGCGTCCCGGCGCGATGGCGGCGATCTCGCCGGTAGGCGTCCCGGGCCGTCTCGAACGACTCGTGCCGCACGGTGAGCCACACCCGCGCCTCCTCGGGCGTGATGCTCGGCATGAGTCCCCCGGCCCGCACCACGTGGCCGATGACGAGGCCGTGGAAGCGCGAGCCCCGGAGGCGGTCGATCGCCTGCGTCGCCAGCTCCAGCGCCTCGAGCGCATTGTGGCGCCGGACAGCCCCGCCGTGGCTCGCGACACCCGTGAACACGAGCTCGCTCGAGACGCACGCGAGGCAGGGGCGCGAGAGCGCGCCGTTCTGGTAGTCCGCGTGCGAGGTGAGCAGCGCGTCGATGCCCGCGAAGCCGCCCCGCTCGAGCAGCGCCACCTTTCCCCAGAGCAGCTCCTCGGCCGGGCAGCCGAGGACGACGAGCGTCCCCGGGCAGCCCGAGACGCTCCATCGCCGCGCGGGCGGCGATGGCCGCGCCCACCTGCGCCGGACCGAGCTGGTTGTGGCCGCAGGCGTGGCCCCGCGCCGTGCCCGTCGGGCGCCCGGTGCGGCACCGCGAGATTGCCCTGCCCCGGCAGCGCGTCGTACTCCGCCAGGAGCCCGATGACGGGCCCCGCTCCCCGGCCGAAGCGCGCCGCGAACGCGGTCGGGATGCCGCACGCGCCGCGCTCCACGCTCGAAGCCGTGGCGCTCGAGCCACGCGCTCAGCGCGTCGGCCGCCCGGACCTCCATGAGCGGGAGCTCGGGCTCGGCCCACAGGCGCCGGACGTGCGCCTCGATCTCGGAGCGGACCCCGCGCCACGCGTCCCGCGTGTCTGCGACGAGGCGGTCGGAGAGGCCCATCGACGGCCTACCGTACGGGTCGGCGCCGCAGGCCGTCAAGCCGCACGGCCGTCCGCACGGCGGCGCCGGCGAGACAGGCGACATCGGGCAGCCCGAGCCGCGGCCGAGCGGTCGCCGCCTTGACCCTCGCGGAGCCGCTCGCCCATACTGGCCGCGTGAAGCGTGGCGTCCAGCGCGTGCTCCCTCTGACGTTCGGCTGGGAGCATCTCCCGCGGCGCACGTCGATGCCTCTGGTGCCGGAGGCCGAGGGCCGCGTCTTCCTGCGCGAGCCCGTGCCCGGGCTCCTCCTCGAGGTCGCGGACGGCTTCGTGCTGCTCGACACCGGGTTCAACGGCGCGCTCGTCCGGGACCGGGCGCTCTATCACCGCTTCTGGGGCCGGCGCACGACGAAGCTCGAGCTGTCGGGGGCCGGCGACCCGCTGGAGGACGCCTTCGCGCACGTCGGCGCCGACCCCCGCGACGTCGTGGCGGTCGCGGTCAGCCACCTTCACAACGACCACGTGGGCGGCCTTCGGCACTTCGCGGGGCGCGCGCCCGTGCATCTCCAGCGCAAGGAGCTCGAGGCGGCCCTGGCCGACCCGCTGGCGGCGGAGCGGAACGCGATGTTCAGGATCGACTTCGACGACCCGCGGATCGAGTGGCGGCTCGCCGAGGGAGACGTCGAGATCGCCCCCGGCGTGACGGCCCTCCTGACCGCCGGGCACACGCCCGGCCATCAAAGCTTCATGGTCGAGCTCGACCCGGCGGCGGGGGGCGGCGGCTACGTGTTCGCCTTCGACGCCGCGGACCTCCAGGAGAACCTCGACCGCGAGGAGCCCGTGAGCGCGGCGTTCGGCGGCGATCCGAGGGCGACGCTCCCGGCGATCCGGCGCCTGAAGGCGATCGCCGCCGAGCGCGGGTTCCGGCTCATCCCCGGCCACGACCCCGACGTGTGGCCGCGGTTCACCCGCGAGCTCGGCGTCGCCGCGCGCCTCTGACGGCCTCGACGATCGGTCAGCCCTCGGGCGGCGGCGGCGACGGCTTCCCCGCCGCCGGCCGCTTGGGCGGGTGCGCGTGAGGTGCGGTGCCCGCCGGGTGCCAGTGCCCGAAGTGCCGGAACCGGGTCGGCTTCGACGATCCCGCCGGCAGGACGTGCCGGGGCGGCGGCGCCGTCCGGGGCGCCTCGCCGCTCGGAGCGGCTTTCGGAAAGAACGGCGACGACCAGCCGCGATTCACGCTCCCGGCCGGAGCGGAAGCCGGACCCTCGCCCTGGCGAACCGAGGTCATCGGCGCCGTGAAGAGACGGTCGGCCACTCCGCCGTCAACCGGGCACGCCGCATCCCGGCCCGCGTCGCTCATCGAGCGGGACACCTCGAACTCGAGCCCGCAGGTGCGGCAGCAGAACGCGTAGTGCGGCACGTACCGAGCCTCCCGTGGTCCCCCGCTCGCGCTCAGCGCGCCGGTTCGCGCTCGCCGTCGGCGCGGCGCATGGCGTCAGACGCCCGGATCGACCCGGTCGAAGAGCCGGCGCTCGAGCAGCGTGAGGAGCCCGGCGACGGCCAGGTCCGCCGTCGTGCCCGCCGGGTCGAGCCCCGGAGCGACCTCGCACAGGTCGATCGACCGGATGATGTCGTACGTGCTGAGGACCTCCATCATCTCGAGGAACGTCCGCGCCTCGATGCCGGCGAAGACGGGGGCGCCCGTGCCGCGCGCCTCGCTCCCGTTGACGACGTCGATGTCGACGGTGACGTAGACGGCGTCGACGCCGCTCGCCACCGTCTCCATCACCTGGCGGACCGCCGCCGCCGCGCCCTGCTCCCGGATCATCTTGGCGGTCACCATCTTGAGGCGCTCGCGCTTGAACGTGCGGTACATCTCGGCGTCGAGCACGTTGCCGTTCAGGCCGAGCCAGGCCATGTTCCGGTACGAGGCGGCGCGGTTCTCGCTGACCCGGCGGGCCGAGGTCGCGTGGTTGTACCGGCCGAGAGACCCGTACTCGAAGCGGAAGTCCGAGTGCGTGTCGACGTGCAGGTAGCCGACGCGGAGGTTCTCCTTCCGCTCGCTCATCCCCCGCACGAAGCCCTCGAAGCACGGGTACGCGATGTAGTGGTCCCCGCCCAGGACGACCGGCAACCCGCCGCGCTTCACGATGGCTTCCACGCCGGCCACCACCGACGTCGTCGTCTTCATGATGTCGGTGGGGTCGATGTCGAAGTCCCCGACGTCCACGAGGTCCAGGCGGTCCTTGAGGCGCAGCGCCACGTTGGTGTCCACGTCGACCCAGGTGTGCTCCACGTTCGCGGCCAGGACGCCCCTCGGCGCCTGCGAGGCCTCGCGGATGGCCCGCGGCCCGTACCGCGTGCCGGGCTTGGCGGTGATGATGCCCTGGTCGATGGGCACCCCGGCCACGACGGTCATTCCCTCGCGCACGGCGTCCAGCTCGCCGTACGGCGCCTGGAAGAACGTCGGGATCCCCGCGTATCCCGGATGGATCGGATGCGTCCCCACGATTGCCCTCCTCGGTCTCGGCTATTCCGCCGCGTCGCCGCGCCGGGCGTCCAGCATGCGGAGCGCCTCCTCGCGGATGAGCCCCATCACGCGCCGCTTCAGGTCCACGAAGATGTCGGACGTCAGCATGTCCACGGTCCGCGGCCGCGGCAGCGGCACCTGGATCTCCTCACGGATCCGCCCCGGGCGCGCCGTCATCACGAACACCCGGTCCCCCAGGAACAGCGCCTCCTCGATGTCGTGGGTGACGAAGAGCACCGTCTTCGCCGCCTCGCCCCACACCCGGAGCAGGAGCTCCCCCATCAGCGCGCGGGTCTGGGCGTCCAGCGCCCCGAAGGGCTCGTCCATGAGGAGCACGGCGGGGTCGTTCGCCAGCGCCCGCGCGATCGCCACCCGCTGCATCATGCCACCGGACAGCTCCTTCGGGTACACGCGCTCGAAGCCCGCCAGGCCCACCTGGTTGATGTAGTGCTGGGCCACGCGGGCCCGCTCCGGCGCGGACGCTCCCCGGAGCCGCAGGCCGAACTCCACGTTCCGCTGGACCGTGAGCCAGGGGAAGAGCGTGTAGGACTGGAAGACCATGCCGCGGTCGGCCCCCGGGCCCGGACACCGAGCGCCCGTCGAGCAGCACGCGCCCGTCGCTGGGCGGCAGGAGCCCGGCCACCAGGCGGAGGATCGTCGACTTGCCGCAGCCCGACGTCCCCACCAGGACCGCGAACTCCCGGTCCTTCGTCTCGAAGCTGATGTCCTGGAGCGCGGTGACGGTCTCCCCCCGGCGGGTGCGGAAGCGCATCGTGAGGCGATCCAGGGTCAGGCGGGCCACGCGGGTCGCGCTCCGTCAGCTCGCCTTGGGCGACCAGGGCAGGAGCCAGCGGTGGAGGTACTTGAAGATCTGGTCGGAGACCATGCCCAGCAGCCCGATGACCAGGATGCCCACGAAGATGCGGTCGGTGAACAGGCCGCGCATCGACGTCAGGATCATGTACCCGAGCCCCTTGTTGGCGGCGACCAGCTCGGCGAGCACGAGGTAGGTCCAGGCCCAGCCGAGCGTGATGCGCAGCGTGTCCATGATCCCGGGCAGCGTGGCCGGCACCAGCACCCGCGAGAGCACCTGGCGCCGTCCGGCCCCGAGCGTGTAGGAGACGTCGAGGAGATCGCGCGGCACGTGGTGCGCGATGTCGGCGACCATCACCAGCTGCTGGAAGAACGTGCCGATGAAGATGACGGCCACGCGCGTCTCGTAGTCGATCCCGACCCACAGGATCAGGAGGGGAACCATGGCGCTGACCGGCAGGTAGCGGACGAAGTTGGTGACCGGCTCGATCACCGCCTCGGCCAGCTGGAACGTCCCCATCAGGATGCCGAGCGGAATCGCCAGGACCGACGCGAGCGCGAAGCCCACGAGGACGACGAAGCACGAGGCGGCGATGTGGGTCCAGAGGGAGCCGTCCTGCGCGAGGTCGATCCCGGCCAGCGCCACCTGGTGCGGCGTCGGCAGGAACTCGGTGCGGACGAAGCCGCTGCGCGCGAGCAGCACCCACCCGCCGAAAATCGCCGCCGACGGTGAGCGCGCTGGCGGTCAGGTAGACGGGGCGAGGGATCGGATCCTTCGGGGAGAACCAGCCGGCCACGGCCGTGCTACCTCGCGGCTTCCCGGGAACGGCGCCAGGGACCTGCCCGGCGCCGTTCCCGGACCGCGGTCACGAGTCCCCTATTCCAGGAACGACGGGTCGATGACGTCCGCCGCCTTGACCTCGGGCCAGACCAGCTTGCCGGTCTGCCGCCAGAAATCGATCGCGCCCTGGACGGTCTGGTACATCGCGCCCGGCTTGGCCTTCGTCCCCATGAAGGTCCGGTTCTCCGCGATGCCGTAGAGCGTGGCGCCCGACAGCGCCTCGTCGAAGTCCTTCGGCTCCTTCAGCCAGCCGCCGAGCCCCTTCGTCATGATCTCGGTCGACTCCTTGGGATTCGTCTTCCAGTACTCCACCGCCTGCCCGACCGCGCGCACGACCTTGCGCACGTCGTCGGGGCGGCTCTTCACCACGTCCTGGCGGAACGCCAGCGTGTCGATGATGAGCCCCGGGGTCTTGCTCGAGTCGATCAGGACGTGGCTGTCGGGCGCGCTCTTGCCCTTGCTGAGCCACGGCTCCCACACGACGGCGGCGTCGACGCGGCCGGCCACGAAGGCGGCGCCGGCGTCACCCGTCGAGCCCATGTTGACCGCCGTGATGTCCTTCTCGGAGAGACCCTCGCGCTTCAGGAGGTAGCTCAGGTAGAACTGGGCGATCGAGCCCTCCAGGAACGCCACGCGCTTCCCCTTGAGCTCGGCGATCGACTTGATCGCCTTCTTGGCGACGACACCGTCGCCGCCCTTGGAGTCGTCGACCGTCATCACCATGACGAACGGGTTGTCGGCCTTCGCGTAGAGCAGGACGGTGTTCGGGGTGGCGCCGTAGGCCTCGATCCGCTTGGCCGCGAGGGCCGCCATGCCGACCTTGGTGTCGTCGATGACCTGGAGGTCGACGTCGACGCCCTGCGCCTTGAAGAACCCCTTGCTGTGCGCCAGATAGATCGGACCGAACCCAACCCAGATGGGATACCCGATACGGATCGGCTCCGCCGACGCCCCGACGACGGACGCCACCACGAGCCCCAGCACGCACCCGGCGATCACCCACAGCCGCTTCATGAGAACCTCCTCAACCCCAGCCCGTTCATCGCGCGTCCACGGGTCGGCGATTCTCGCTCCGCCTCCCGGCCGAGGCCGACGTTACGGGACTTCCCCAGGGCTGTCAATGCGGGCGGGTCCCGCGGCGCGAAGTGTCTCGACGATCGTCAGGATGGTCACGAGCTCGACCAGACCAGGAGGTGCTCCGAGGCCCTCGTGTCCTGCCGTCGATCCCTGACTCCGGCCTCGCGGCTCATCGGCCCGACGGAGCGACGAGCAGCTTCACGGCCTGGAGCGCGCTGCGGTAGGCAGCCGGGTCAGGGCCGCTGGTCCCGCCCAGGACCACGCAAGGGTCGGTGAGACTGAACGGCTGCCCGGAGTCCCGGCTCACGAGCTGACCTTCCGGGCGCTCTTCCCAGAAACAGCGGCCGGCATTCTGCTCGCGGGGATCGTGGCGTGGTGGCGTGCCGCCGGGACGATCGAACCCGTGATGAGCCCCGGCATACTCGGCGATCTGCGCGTCCGCGCCGGCTCGTCCGAGTCGCTCCACGTAGGCTCGGCACAGCGCGATGGGGGCGAGGTCGTCAGCCGTCCCCTGGAAGAGCCGGATCGGGCGATTGGTCACCGACTCGTCGCCCACGAAGGTGTAGTAGCAAGGAGGGTAGAAGGCGATGTGGTGTGCGAACGTGGCGGCGGACGGCCCGTGCAGGCGCTGGAACCGCGTGAGCGCCGCGTAGAGCGCGACGGCGCCACCCTTGGAGAATCCCATGACGGCGATCCGTGCTGAATCGATCCGGGGGTGGGTGGCCAGAAGCTCCAGGGCCCGGTACGCATCGCCGATCATGGCCAGGCTGCTGATCTGCGACTGGTCCGCCTCGGTGCTGGCAATAGCGCGGCCCGTGAAGCTATCGAGGACGAACGTCGCCGCGCCCGCCTGACGGAGCTCCTCCGCCCACCGGTCCTCGCGGGGACTCACCCCCCCGGAGCCGTGCACGAGCACGACTGCCGGGCTCCGCTCGACCTGCCCCCGGGGTAAGCTCGAGGTCGCCCCAGATCAGGCTGGCGGCGGCGGGCCTGACCCCCTGGAGAAACTCCGAGATCGTCGGCGTCGAGGTCTGCAGGCCGATGCGACCGGTCGGGCCGGCAGCGAGCGTCGGGTAGAGCCGGTGGCGGCGGACAAGAATCCACGTAGCGCACCGAGGTCTCGCTCGTGACCTCATGTCCGTCGGCGAGCACGACTCGCAGCGTGTACTGGAACTCGGTCCCGTCCGCCGGCGCCTTCCTCGGCCAGTGCAGGCGGTGGCTCTCGAACCTTCCCTGGTCGGCGGTGTAGCGCTGAAGGTCGTCTCTCGTCGGGGTCAAGGGCGAGCGGACCGGTCTCCCCTCCAAGAGCCCCCGGACCTCGAGGTCCTTCACGGCGGCAAGGCCGCCGGGAAACCCCCGGTACGAGAACCCCCACTGAAACACGTCCCGAAGGCACAGCCGGGACGGATCGAACCGGAAGTGCTCGAGAGCCGGCTGCGCCTCCCCGGCGATAGGCGCGATCCACAGGCCCGCGCTCATGAGGCCCGCGAGAACAGATCGAGGAACCTTCACGACAGCCCCCTTGGGATTCCTCAGCATGCCGTCCGAGACGACGTCGAAAGGCGATGGCGCAGCATAGCATCGCGCCTGGGACGCCCGTCCGGATCGCCGGCTGTGTCCGATCTCGAGCCCGCGCGGGGCCGTGCTTACCTCACGAAGGCGTGGTTGACCAGGTCCCTGGGCGTGAACGCGCCCTGGAGCTGCCCCGACGCGGCGGCGATGGCCATCGCGTTCTCGATCACCTTGTACAGGGCGCCGGGATTCCGGGGCGTGCCGAAGAATCTCGTGTTCGACTGCTGGTCGTAGAACCTCACGCCGGTCAGCACGTCGGCGAAGAGCCTCGGATCCTGGAGCCACTCCCCGACCGCCCTCGCCATGATCTGGTTCGACTCGGCCGGGTTCTTCTGCCAGTAGGCCACGGCCTTGTGCCAGGCATCGACCACGCCCTGGATCTCCCGCGGCCGCTTCTCGATGACGTCCTGCCGGAAGACCAGCACGTCGGTGATCAGCCCGGGAGTCTGGGACGAGTCGACGAGCAGGTGCCCGTGCGGCGCCGTCTTGCCGTTCGAGAGCCACGGCTCCCACGTCACGGCCGCGTCGACCCGCCCCGCCACGAAGGCGGCGCCGGCCTCGCCGGGCTTCATGTTGACCATCCGGACGTCCTTCGCGGACAGGCCCGCGTCGCGGAGGAGCACCTTCAGGAAGAACTCCGAGACCGAGCCTTCCTGGACGGCCACCCGCTTGCCCCGGAGGTCGCGGACGGACCTGATCTCCTTCCGCGCGACGATGCCGTCCCCGCCCGCGGAATCGTCGAGCGCCAGGACGTACTGGAACTCCTTGCCGGTCCTGAGGTGGGGAATCATCGTGTCGATCGTCGAGACCACACCGTCGAGCCGGCCCGCTTCCAGCGCACGGAAGCTCTCCTTCGGGTCCTCCATCTTGACGAGCTGGACGTCGACCTTCTCCGCCCCGAAGTATCCCTTCTGCTGAGCGAGGAAGAGCGGCCCGTACCCGACCCAGACCGCGTACCGGATCCTGAGCGGCTCGGCGCTGGCAGCGGAGGCCACTGCCAGCACGAGGAACAGGACGGGTACGGACACCCACGAGAGCCGGCCCACGGACGGTTACCGTATCCGTCGGGATCGCCGACCCGAGCGCGATGCGGGGCCGGTCAGCGCGTCGACGGGCGGAGCCGGCCGGCGCCCAGGAGCTCCCGCGCCCGCTGAAGCGCGGCTGCGAGGGCGGCGATGTCGTCGGCTCCCGTGTGGACGAAGAAGCTCGCGCGGGCAGTCCCCGCCACCCCGAGCCGCCGCATGAGCGGCTGGGCGCAGTGGTGGCCGGCCCGCACGGCCACGCCCTCCGCGTCGAGCGCGGCGGACAGGTCGTGGGGATGGACGCCCGGGAAGTTGAAGGACACGACGCCCGCCCGGATCTCCGGATCGCGGGGCCCGTAGACCTCGAGGTCCTCGACCTCGCCGAGGCGGGCCAGCGCCTCCCCGACGAGCTCCGCGTCGTGCCGGCGGAGCGTCTCGCGGCCCAGGCCCTCCACGTAGTCGATCGCCGCGCCCAGCCCGATCGCGCCGGCGATGGGCGGCGTGCCCGGCTCGAACCGCCACGGGAGGTCGTTCCAGGTCGCGCGGTCGAGCCACACCTCCCGGATGATCTCGCTCCCCCCGAAGAACGGCTCCAGCGGCTCCAGGACCTCGCGCCGGCCGTAGAGCACGCCGATGCCGGTGGGTCCGCCCAGCTTGTGCCCCGAGAAGGCGTAGAAGTCGGCGCCGAGCGCCGCCACGTCCACCGGGAGGTGCGGCGCCGCCTGGGCGCCGTCGAGAAGGACCCGGGCCCCCGCCGCCTGGGCGCGCTCGATGATCTCCGCGACCGGGTTGATCGTGCCGAGCACGTTCGAGACGTGCGCGAGCGCCACGAGCCGCGTCCGCCGCGTGAGAAGACGCTCGAACGCCTGGAGGTCGAGCGTCCCCTCGTCGGTCACCGGCACGTGCCGGAGCCGGAGCTTCCGCTCCCGGGCGAGCAGGATCCACGGGCACCAGGTTCGAGTGGTGCTCCATCTCGGACAGGAGGATCTCGTCCCCCTGGACGAGCGCCCGCCGCGCCCACGTGTGGACGACGAGGTTGATCGCCTCCGTCGTCCCCTTCGTGAAGACGATCTCCTCCCGATGCCGGGCTCCGAGAAACGCCCGGACCCGGTCCCGCGCCCCCTCGTAGAGCTCCGTCGCCTCCTCCCCCAGCGTGTGAATCGACCGGTGGACGTTGGCGTTCGAGCGCTCGTAGAAGAGGCGCATCGCGTCGAGGACCTGGCGCGGCTTCTGGGCCGTTGCCGCCGAGTCGAGGTAGACGAGCCGGTGTCCCTCGATCGTGCGGGAGAGGATGGGAAAGTCCGGACGAACCCGGTCGGCCAGGCTCATCGCCGCTCTCCCGCGTTGCCCGACGGCCCGCCGGCCGGCGCCCGGTCGCCGTCCGCGCGCCGCGGCGATGCGCTCCGCGCCGGCGCCCAGCGCCCCGCGCAGCACGGCCAGCGGCAGAGAGACGCACGGGAGCCGGGACGTCCGGATCGGCGCATCGAGCGCCGTGAGGAGCGCGCCCCGCTCGAGCGAGAGCGCGTCGCTCACCGAGCGGCCCTCCACCATCTCCGCCAGGAGATCGGCGGAGGCCGTCGCGATCGCGCAGGCGTCCCCCTGAAATCGGACGGTCTCCACCTCGCGCCCGGCGCCGAATCGAAGCTCGACGCGAAGGCGGTCGCCGCAGAGAGGATTGACGTCCTCGTGGACCGCGTCCGCCCCGGGCAGCTCTCCGAAGTGGCGGGGATGCCGGAAGCGGTCGAGGATCACCCCGCCGTAGAGGGGGGCCGTCACCGGCGCACCCTGCCACCGCTAGCCGAACACAATCAACCGTGACGCTGATTTAGACATCACTCTCTCGTAAACAGGATGACCTTGAAAGCCCAGGCAGCCCTGCTACTCCGGTAGCGTGCCACGATCGCGTCCGGCACGGTAGGGCGGGAACCGGAAGGCCATCTCGCGCCCGAGGAGGCCTCCGTGACCGTACGCCGCGAGATCCTCCGGTTCGATGGTCTCCCCCACGAGAAGGCGCGGGAGGAGCAAGTCGAAGAGCGTCGCCTGGGAGAACATGCCGCACCCGGGCATGCCGAGAATGGGCACCGAGCCCGCGCGCGCGACCCAGAGCAGGCTGCCCGGGTGCGCCGGCACACCGGCCCTCAGGAGGCGGCCGCCGATCCGTTCGATCGCCGTGAACACGGGATCGAGCGGATCGAGGGCGTTGGCGCCGGCGACGACGACGATGCGCGTCCCGGCGGCGATGGAGTCCTCGATCGCCTGGCCGATCGCTCGGGTCTCCGCCTCCGGATAGGCCACCCCCTCCAGCCTGGCCCCGAACCAGTCGAGCTTCTCGCGGAGCGTCGCCTCGAACCGTGTCCGCACCCGGGGCGTGCGAATGCCCGAGGCGACCGCGCCCACGGCCCACGGCTCGAAGGGACGTACGGCCACGCATCCCCCATCCCGGCGGGAGCGCTCCTCGACCTCGCGAACCACGCCCTCGGCGATGACGAGCGGCGTGACCTTGGCACGCGCCACCACCTCACCGGCGTCGACCACCTGGCCGTCGAAGAGCGTGTACACCGACATCCCTTCGAGGGCGTTGACCGCCGCGAGGGACGCCGTCGCCACCCGGAGCAGCCCCCGGTGTGCCGCGACGATCGACCACTGGCCGCTCGCCGAGTCCCGGATCGAGACCCCCGCGCCCCCGACGGCGCGCGCCACCCGCTCGCCGGCCGGATCCTCGTGGAGGTCGCCGGGCTCCATCTCGAGGAGGTGAACCTCCTCGCGTGACCCGGCAACGAGCCGGGCGGCGCCGGCGGGATCCAGGCGTTCCCCCTTGCGTCCCAGGAGCCCGCCCGATGCGTCGCGGACGTCGTGCGCCAGCACCCAGCCGACCAGGCGCTCGGCGCTCGCATCGGACGGGACGAGGGCGTGCGCCTTCACGCGCGGGAGTCCGGTGACGCCGCGACCGCGGCCGGCGCATCGGAGGCGGCCGAGGCCGGCCGGGCCGGCTTGGCGAGCGCGAGCGGCCGCCCCGTGCCCCCGTAGCGCGACGCGACGATCTCGGCCAGGATCGCCAGCGCGATCTCGGGCGCCGTCTTGGCGCCGAGGTCGAGGCCGATGGGGACCCGGATCCGCGCGAGCGACGTCTCCGGGATTCCTTCCTCGCGCAGCATGCGGAGGATCGCATCCCCCCGTCGGCGGCTCCCGAGCATCCCGACGTACCCCACCTCCCCGGAGAGCGCGTGGCGCAGCACGGGAAGGTCGTACTTGTAGTCGTGGGCCACGAGCACGAGCGCCGTCGTCGGGCGGAGCGGGATCCCCCGCACGAGCTCCGAAGGGATGCCGACCAGCAGCTCGTCCACGTCGGGGAACCGCGCGCGCGTCGCGAGCCGCGGCCGGCCGTCCACGACCACCGTGCGGTACCCGAGGGACCGCGCCAGCGTGACGAGCGGCATCGCCACGTGACTCCCGCCCACGACCAGCAGCGTCGGCGGCGGCAGGTGCACCTCGACGAACACCTTCACCGCCTCGCCCGGGCCGAGGCCCACCGTGCGCGAGACACCCGTCCCCAGGGGCCCGTGAGCCGCGGCGGGCGCGGCCGCGTCGAGCGCCGCATCGCCCAGGGATCCCACCCGGCGCCCGTCGTCCAGGAGCAGGAGCTTCGCGCCGGCGTCGGGCGGCTCCATCCGCGTGAGGAGCGCGCCGGAGCCTCCGGTCGCGACGTGGCTCCGGAGCGTCTCGTAGAGCGCGAGGGCGCCGTCCTTCGCCGGCCCCGCGCCGAGCGCGACCGGCTCCAGGAACACCTCGATCGTGCCCCCGCACGTGAGCCCGATCTCCCAGGCGTCCTCGTCCCCGAGGTCCAGCGAGAGCAGCTTCGGCCGCGCCCCCGAGAGGACGTCCTCGGCCTCCGCCATCACCTCGGCGTCCACGCACCCGCCGATCGTCACCGAGCCGAGGATCCGGCCGTCCTCGCCGACCCACATCTTCGCCCCTTCCTTCCGGGGCGTGGTGCCGTGGGTGCTCACGAGGGTGGCCAGGGCCGCCTTGCCCTCTGCCTGGCGGAGAGAGTCGATCTGGTCGAAGAGCTCGCTCATGGCGCCCATTGTAGCAGCGGCCGGCCCCGGGCTCCCGAGGGCCCCGGGCCCGGCCACCGCCGGCGCGCGGCGCACCGGCCTCGCCTCGCCGCCTCGCCGGCGGTCGGGGACGGGCACGAAGGCCCGCTGGCCGATCCCCGGACAACCCGGGGCCGCGTGATGCCCTACCCGCCCATCCTTCCCGCCGTCGGTCTCGGTAGACCCTCGCGACGACGCTCGGCCGGGGCCGGCATGTCCGGCCGGTTGTCGGGCCACCGGCTTCCCGGATTGGCGTAGGTCGCCTTGTCGGTGAGGCCGGGGTGCTGGAGCGCCACGAAGAACGTGCGGTTGTCCGGCGTGAAGGCCGGCCCGCAGACCTCGCATCCGGTCGGGGCCGACATGAACTGGAGGCACCGGCCCCGGAGGGGCCCCTCCGCGTCCACCATGAAGACCGCGTCGTTGGGCCCGAGCGTGTCGTCCATCCCGTCGGTGGCCACCCAGAGCCGCCCCTGGTCGTCGAAGGCGAAGTTGTCCGGCACGGCCATCGGGCTCACGTCGGTCCGTCCCTGGTAGTTGGCGCCGTGGCTCGCGTCCTTCGGGTCGCCCCCGAGAACGAGGATCTCCCACCGGAAGCGGGTGCCCGTGTGGTCGCCGCCGTCCTCGGTGATCTCGAGGATGTGGCCGTACTTGTTCGCGGGCCGCGGATTGGCCTTGTCCACCTGCTCGGGCTTGCGGGACTCGTTGCCCGTCAGCGCGCAGTAGACCTTCCCGGTCCGCGGGCTGGGCTCCACGTCCTCCGGGCGGTCCATCTTCGTCGCCCCGACGGCGTCCCCCGCCGCGCGGGCGTTGACCACCACGTCCGCCTGCGAGGCGAACCCGTTCGCGGCGGTCAGCGGCCCCTGGCCCTGGACGAGCGGCACCCACTCGCCGGTGCCGTCGTCGCTGAGCTTCGCCGCGTAGAGGACGCCGCTGTCCAGGAGCGCCGTCGCGGCGGCGCGGTTG
Organism: uncultured Candidatus Rokubacteria bacterium; assembly: GCA_963745015.1. Classification (GTDB taxonomy): domain Bacteria; phylum Methylomirabilota; class Methylomirabilia; order Rokubacteriales; family DASRDR01; genus DASRDR01. The sequence continues at coordinate 70,361 of CAVUVU010000020.1, read as the reverse complement.
GCCGGATCGTACCGGTTCGCGGCCACGAACTTGTAGAGGTACTCGAACCGGGCGTCATCCCCCATGTACGCGACCGGGCGACCGTCCTTCGCGAGGATCACGGTCGCCCCCTCGTGAGCGAACCGTCCGAGACCCGTGTGCTTGATCGGGGTCGACGCCGGGTCGTACGGATCGATCTCGACGATCCAGCCGAAGCGGTTCGGCTCGTTGGGCTCCTTCGCCAGGTCGAACCGGGCGTCGTGGAGGCCCCAGGACATGTACCGCCCGCGGCCGGCAATCCCGTAGCGCTGGTGCATCTTCGCGAGGCCCGGGCCGGCGGCGTCGCTGACCTTGCCCCGGAAGTAGTTCTGGATGTTCTCCTCGCCCGTGAGAATGGTCCCCCACGGCGTCACGCCGCCGGCGCAGTTGTTCAGCGTGCCGAGCACCCGGGTGCCGTTCGGATCCGCGCCGGTGCGCATGAGCGCGTGCCCGGCCGCCGGCCCCTGGATCGCCATCGGCGTGGCGCCCGTGATCCGCCGGTTCATGGCGGAGCGCCGTCACGACGCTCCACTCGCCGCGGTCGCTCCTCGCGATCTCGACGACGCTGAAGCCGTGGGCGGCCACCTCGACGTCGCACATCTCGCGCGTCCGCTCGGCCTTGCCGTCCCAGGTGGGCCACGTGAGCTCCGGGCGGACGTTCTCGTGATTGACGCCCAGGAGACCCCGGGTGACGAGTCGCTGCCTCGCGGGAGGGGCATGAAACCGATGAAGTCGTTGTCGCTGCCGAACTGCCGCTCCTGCTTCGCCGCGGTCTGGGCCTGGGGGTCGAAGGCGGCTCCGTCCGGGAAGATCGGGTCACCCCAACGCACGAGCACGCTGTGGGTGTAGCCCGGGGGCAGGATCAGCTCTGTCCTCCGTGGACCCCACCACCGGGAGTGAACGGGAGAGGTCGCCTGGGCTCCCGCGCTCGCGCGGCGCGAGCGCGCCCCGTGGCGAGCGCCGCGAGCCCGGCGGCGCCCCCCGCGAGGAACTCCCCGGCGCGAAAGCCGGCGCCGTCCAGGATCGACTGGAAGGTCGGGTTCGCGCTCGGGTTGACCGGCGCGTCGTCATCACACGGGACGTCGTGGTCGGGCCGTTCCATCGCGAGCCTCCTTCGTTCGAGGGGCGATCCGCGGAACTTGGGGCGATCCTGGGACGCCCTGGACACCGATCCTCCCGGAAATCTTCCGGCGTGTCCCTCCGATCAGGGCTTGAGGTGACGGGCCAGCGCCCTGAACGACTCGAGGTTGTGGGCCGGCAGGAAGGCGTCGATCTCCGGCAGCGCGGCCTGCATTCCCTGGGTGAGCGGCTGGTAGTCCGGGCTGCCGAGAAGCGGGTTCAGCCAGATCACCTTCCCGGCGCGCCGCCGCATCGTCCGGAGCGCCTCGGCCAGGATCGCCGGCTCTCCCGTGTCCCAGCCGTCCGAGAGCACGATCACCACGGTGTCGCGGTCGATGAGCTTGGGCCATCCCGCGTTGAAGGCCCGGAGGCTCTCGCCGATCTTCGTCCCTCCCGACCAGTCCCGCACGTCGCCCAGGCGCGCGAGCGCGCCCCGGTACGAGGCGTGGCGAAGGTCCTCGGTGATCCGGTGGAGCCGCGTCGAGAACACGAACGTCTCCATCCGTCCGAGGTTGTTCTGCATCGCGTACAGGAACTGGAGGAGCAACCGGCTGTAGAGGTCCATCGACCCGGAGACGTCGCAGAAGATGACGAGCTTGGTCTTCTGGATCTTCCGCTCGCGCCGGGCGAGGTCGATCAGCTCGCCTCGCGTCATGGACAGCCGGACCGTGCGGCGGAGATCCACCCGGCCGCGACGGCGCGAGGGCTTGAGCCGCCGGCTCCGCCGGGTGGCCAGGCGCCGGGCGATCTGGGCGGCCAGGCGCTCGACCTCGGAGAGGTCGGCCGCGCCGAAGCTCGAGAAGTCCTTGCCCATCGTCGAGTCGAGGTCCGAGACGCCGGGCAGCCCGACCGGCTCCCCTTCCCCCTCGCCCACGTCGGTCCAGCCCGAGAAGTCGAGCGCGGCGTCCTTGGCCTTCGGGAAGTGCGCGTTCAGCTGGGGAGCGTCGGCGGCCGCCCCGTCTGCCGGGGGCGATGCCGCGGTGGTCAGCCCGCCCCAGAACGCGTCGAAGGTCGCGTCGAAGACCGGGAACTCCTCGGGGCGGCTGGCGAGCACCGTCCGCAGCGCCCGGTGGACCTCCGCGCGATCGCCGAGGTCGACCACCTCGAGCGCCCGGCACGCGTCGTGGCTCTCGGACGGCGTGATCGCGAGCCCGCGGGCCCGGAGGAGGCGGCAGAACCGGACCGTGCCGGTGAGGAGGTCGCGCGGGCGCGGCGCCGCCGTGACCGTCATCGGCGTCCGGAAGCCGGTCCCCGCGCTCCGGGCCGGCGCCAGGGTGTCGTCACGCCGGGCCGGGTCAGCCTTCGAGCAGCTCGGAGAGCCGGCCCGCGGCGAGATCGGCTTCGACGCGCTTGACGTCGTCGACCTCCTTCAGCACGCAGCCCAGCGTCTCGCGCACCACCTCGGCGTCGAGGTGGTCGGCGTGGAGGGCGACGAGCGCCGCGCCCCAGTCGAGGCTCTCGGCCACTCCCGGAACCTTCTGGAGCTGCCGGCGCCGGAGGTTCTGCATGACCCGCGCGATCTGGCCGGCCAGCCGCTCGTTGAGCCCGGGCACCTTCGTCCGGAGGATGCGCACCTCCTTCTCGAAGGACGGGTAGTCGATCCAGAGATACAGGCACCGGCGCCGGAGGGCGTCCGAGAGGTCGCGCGAGCGGTTCGACGTCAGCACGACGTCCGGGCGGTGCGCGGCCGTGATCGTGCCGATCTCCGGGACCGTCACCTGGAAGTCGGACAGCACCTCGAGGAGGAAGCTCTCGAACTCGATGTCGGCCCGGTCGATCTCGTCGATGAGGAGGACGGGCGCCCGCTCCGGCTGCGTGATGGCCTGGAGCAGCGGGCGCTTCAGGAGGAAGGTCTCCGAGAAGATGTCCGCCTCCTTCTCCGACGTCGCCCGCCCGTCCCGCTCCTCGAGCCGGATCCGGAGGATCTGCTTCGGGTAGTTCCACTCGTAGAGCGCCGTCGAGGCGTCGAGGCCCTCGTAGCACTGGAGGCGGATCAGGTTCGTCGCGCGGACCCGCGCGAGGACCTTCGCGATCTCCGTCTTGCCGACACCCGCGTGGCCCTCGACCAGGAGGGGCTTCCGGAGCGTGGTCGCCAGGTGCACGGCCGTCGAGATGGCCGGGTCGGTGATGTAGGCGGCCCCTTCCATCAGGGCCTGGATCTGCCGGATCTCGTCGCGCATGCGGGCTCCTCGGGTCGATGTGGTGTTCGGGGGGCCGCCCCGGCCACCCATTGTACAGCGGGCGCCCTACGGCCGGGGCTCTCCGGCCCGCCGCCGCGCCGCCTCGTAGTCCTCGGGCGTGTCGATGTCGGCCGGCATCTGCGCGTCGACGGGCACCTCGGCGACCCGCTGGCGGGTCCCGCGCGATCACCTCCCGTCCGCCCCGGTCCCCCTCCACGCTGCGGAGCTCGTCGAAGAGGGACGCCGCGAAGAGCACCGGGTTCCCGCGCCCGTCCCGGTAGACGGGCACGGCGATCGGGCGCCCGCTCGTCCGGAAGGCCTCCACGAGCCGGCGGATCACCTGGGGCTCCGGGAGCGGCTGATCGCCGAGCGCCACCACGGCCGCCGCGGTGCCGGGCCGAAGCGCGTCGAGCCCCGCCCGGAGCGACGTCGACTGTCCCTCGGCGTAGCGCGGGTTCACCACGGTCCGAACGGGCAGACCGGCCAGGGCGCTCGCGACGGCCTCCGCGTCCCGGCCGAGAACGACCACCGTGTCGTCCAGCCCGGCCGCCAGGATCTGCTCGACCGCGACGCGGATCAGCGCACGCCCGTCCGGCATCGACAGCGTCAGCTTCTGCCGGCCCATGCGGCTCGACGCCCCGGCTGCGAGGACGATTGCCGCGATCACCATGGCCCCGCCCGGGAACACGAAGGCCCGGGACGCCCCCGCTGGACGGGCACGCCCGGGCCTCTACCGTGCTGCGCGTCGCGGGCTACTTGGCGCCCTTGGCCCGCTCGATGGCGCGCTCGAGCGCCCGCCGCGTGTACACGCGCGTGAGATGCGCCTTGTACTCGACCGAGCCCTGGAGGTCGGCGTTGATCTCGATGCCCTCGGCGGCCTTCTCGGAGGCCGCGGCGATCGTCGCCGCGTCGAGGGTCTTGCCGACCAGCGCCGCCTCGACTCCCTTGGCCCGGCTGGCGTGGGAGCCGACACCCGTGATCCCCACGCGGACCGCGGTGCACTTGCCGGCCGCCGTCGAGCGTGACGGCCGCCGCCACGCCGCACACGGCGAAGCGAGACGCCGGGTGCGGGTGCTTCATGTACGCCGCGCCGCCGTGCCCCCCGGTCGGGATCCGGATCTCCGTCAGGACCTCGTCCGGCCCGAGCGCCGTGGTGAAGAGGTCCTTGAAGAAGTCGTCGACCTTGATCGTCCGCGCGCCCTTGGGCCCGACGGCCTTGATCTCGGCCCCGAGCGCCAGCATGACGGCCGGCCAGTCCGCCGCCGGGTCCGAGTGGGCCACGCTGCCGCCGACGGTGCCGTAGTTGCGGACCTGCGGGTCCCCGATCAGCGCGGCCGCCTCGGAGAGCATCGGGCACTTCTGCTTGACGGCCGCGCTCGACTCGACCGCGAAGTGGGTGGCCAGCGCCCCGATCACGAAGTGGCCGCCCTCTTCCTTCACGCCCGAGAGGCCGCTGACGCGCCCGATGTCGACGAGGTGCTTCGGCTGGGCGAGGCGAAGCTTCATCATCGGAATCAGGCTGTGCCCGCCGGCCAGGAGCTTGGCGTCGTCCTTGTAGCGGGTCAGGAGGCCCACCGCCTCCTCGACAGTCGCCGCCCGGTGGTACTCGAAGCTCGCAGGATACATGGCGTCCTCCGCCCTCGTGGGCTAGTGCTTCGCCTGGATGGCCGCCCAGATCCGGGCCGGCGTGAGTGGCATGTCGAGGTGGCTGATCCCGAGCGGCGCGAGGGCGTCCATGACCGCGTTGGCCACCGCCGCCGTCGAGGCGATGGTGCCGGTCTCCCCCGCTCCCTTGATCCCCATGGGGTTCACGGGCGACGGCGTCACCGTCCGGTCAGTCTCGTAGGAGACGAGATCGTCCGCCTTGGGCAGCGCGTAGTCCATCATGCTCCCGCTCTGGAGCTGGCCGCTCTCGTCGTAGGCCGCGTACTCGTAGAGCGCCTGGGCGACTCCCTGGGCAATCCCCCCGTGAACCATGCCGTCGACGATCATCGGGTTGATGACGTTCCCGACGTCGTCCACCGCCACGTAGCGCACGAGCTTCACCTTGCCGGTCCCGGCGTTCACCTCGACGATCGCGATGTGGGTCCCGAAGGGAAAGACGAAGTTGCTCGGGTCCCAGAAGGACGTCGCCTCGAGCCCCGGCTCGAGACCCTTCGGCAGGTTGTGGGCCAGGTAAGCCATCAGCGCGACCTCGCCGAACGTCTTGACGCGGCCCGGCGAGCCCCGCACCCCGAACTTGCCCTCGTGATACTCGATGTCGGCCTCGCTCGCCTCCAGGAGGTGCGCGGCGATCTTCTTGCCCTTCTCCTTGATCTTCTCGACCGCGCTGTAGATCGCCGATCCGCCCACGGCGGCCGAGCGGCTGCCGTAGGTGCCCATGCCGAAGGGAACGGCCCCGGTGTCACCGTGGACGATCTCGACGTCCTCGAAGGGCACCTGCAGCTCGTCGGCCGCCAGCTGGGCGAAGGAGGTCTCGTGCCCCTGGCCGTGGGAGTGCGAGCCCGTGAAGACCGTGACCTTCCCGGTCGGGGTGACGCGAACCTGGGCGCTCTCCCAGAGGCCCGCCTGGGCGCCGAGCGCGCCCGCCACCGCGGAGGGGGCGGGCCCGCAGGCCTCGATGTAGGTCGCGAAGCCGATACCCAGGTAGCGTCCCCTTCTTCCGCGCGGCCTCCTGATCGGCCCGGAACTTCCGGTAGTCGATCATCTGGAGCGCCCGGTCGAGGGCCGGCTCGTAGTTGCCGCTGTCGTAGAGGAACGCCACCGGCGTCTGATACGGGAACTCCGCGGCCGGCACGAGGTTCTTCCGCCGGAACTCCGCCACGTCCACGCCGATGGCCTTCGCCGTCAGGTCGCACATCCGCTCGAGGAGATACGTCGCCTCGGGACGGCCCGCGCCCCGGTACGCGTCGACCGGCGTCGTGTTGGTGAGCGAGCCGATCACCTCGCAGTAGATCTCGGGAATCTTGTACGCCCCCGAGAGGAGCGGCCCGTAGAGGAAGGTCGGGATCAGCGGCGCGAACGTCGACAGGTACGCGCCGAGGTTCGCGTTCGTGTGGACCCGGAGCGCGACGATCTTGCCGTCCCGGTCGACCGCCATCTCCGCCTCGGTGATGTGGTCCCGTCCGTGGGCGTCCGTCATGAACGATTCCCGGCGCTCCGCGGTCCACTTCACCGGACGCCCGAGCTGCTTCGACGCCCAGGAGACCGTGACCTCCTCCGGGTAGAGGAAGATCTTGGATCCGAAGCCGCCGCCGACGTCCCCCGAGATCACCCGCACCTTGTGCTCGGGCATCCCCAGCACGAACGCCGCCATGAGCAGGCGGTGGACGTGGGGATTCTGGGAGGTGACCCAGAGGGTGAGCTCGCCCGTCGCCGAGTTGTACGAGGCCATGGACGCCCGCGGCTCGATGGCATTGGGGATGAGGCGGTGGTTGATCAGGCGCTGCTTGACGACGCGATGGCGCGCCCTTGATGGCGGCGGCCGTCTTGTCCTTGTCGCCGATCGACCAGCGGAAGCCGACGTTGCCGGGGGCGTTCTCGTGGATCTGGGGCGCCCCTGCCTGCACGGCCTTCTCGCCGTCCGTCACCGCCGGCAGCACGTCGTAGTCGACCACGACCTGGTCCGCGCCGTCCCGGGCCGCGTACGGGCGTCTCCCCGATCACGACCGCCACCGCGTGCCCCACGAAGTTGACCTTGTCCGTGGCGACCCCGCGGAACTCGGGGATCTTGATGTCGGGCAGGAGCCAGCCGCACGGCAGCGGGCCCACGCCGCCCTGCGCCATGTCCTTGCCGGTGTACGCCGCCACCACCCCGGGCATCGCCCTTGGCCCGCGAGAGGTCCACCCGCCGGATGCGGGCGTGGGCGTGGGGGCTCCGCACGAAGGCGGCGTACGTCTGGCCGGGCAGCTTGACGTCGTCGGTGTAGGAGCCCCGGCCGGTGATCATCCGGGGGTCCTCGCGGCGCTTGATGCTCGAGCCGAAGAGCTTCGCCTGTGCCATGAGCGCGCTCCCCCGTCCCTAGGCCATCTTCTCCGCGGCGTACTGGATCGCCTTGACGATGTTGTGGTACCCGGTGCAGCGGCAGAGGTTGCCCTCGAGGAAGTGGCGGATCTCGGTCTCGCTCGGCTTCTTGTGGCGCTGGAGCAGCTGGTAGGCCGTCATGATCATGCCGGGGGTGCAGAAGCCGCACTGGAGCCCGTGCTTCTCCCAGAAGGCGTCCTGGATCGGGTGGAGCTTCCCGTCCTTGGCGAGCCCCTCGATCGTCATGATGTCGGCGCCGTCGGCCTGGACGGCGAACAGGTTGCACGCCTTCGTCGACCGGCCGTTGACCATGATCGTGCAGGCCCCGCACTGGCTCGTGTCACAGCCCACGTGCGTCCCGGTGAGATTGAGGACGTCGCGCAGGTAGTGCACGAGCAAGAGCCGCGGCTCCACCTCGGAGGTATGCGCCGTCCCGTTGACCTTGACCTGAATCTTCACCGCTGGACCCCCTATCGGGTTGCGAGCGTGGAGCGCCTCACGCGGTGGCGGACTTGTCGAGCTCCGCCTCCAGCGCCGAGAAGAACTGCGACATGAGCATGCGGCCGGCGGCGCCCACCAGGCGCTGGCCGACGGCCGCGATGAGTCCCCCGACCTGGGCCTCGGCCTTGATGGTGGCCAGGGTCCCGCCGTCCTGGTCCGAGAGGGTCAGCTTCCCCTCGCCCTTGACGAAGCCGGGCCGGCCGGTGCCCTCGACGCGGAGCGTGTACCCGTCGGGCGCCTGCTTGTCGACGATGGCGAGCCGCCCCTGGTACGTCCCCTTCACCGCCGCCACCCCGACGGACAGGGTCGCCTCGAACTCGTCCGGCCCGATGGGCTCGAGCCGCTCGCACCCGGGCGTCGCGCGCGCGAGCACACCGGGGTCGTTGAACAGGGCCCACACGCGATCACGCGGGGCCTTGAAATGATGGCTACCGTCGAGGGTCATTGAGTCCGCCGGTCACGAGGCAAACGTACCCTACCGCCGCCCCGGAGACACTGTCAAGGTGGAACCTCCCGGCCGGCGACGCCGTCGAGCGCGGCGCTTCGACGGTCACCAGCGCGCCACGCCGACCTGATCGAAGAAGCCGGCGACCTGGACGGCCAGCCCGCCCACCCAGAGCAGCCACCCCGCCATCGCGCCGAAGCGCACCGCCGCGGGCCAGCGCTGACGCGGGATCTCGATCCCGTCGCCGGCCCGCGTCCACCAGAGGGCGAGCAGCAGCAGGAGGCCCCCTCCCAGAAACGTCATCGCGAGCCCTACGTTCACCACGGTGAAGACCGGCACCGCCATGCCCGGGGTTCCCGTCATCCGTCGCTCCTTCCTCGTCCGCCCGCCCGGAGGCGGGCCGTTCAGTCCTCGCGCGCCGCTCGGGCGGCCGCGTCGGCCTCGAGCGCCCGGAGCCCCTCCTGGCGCACGGCCTCCAGCACCTCGCGGACCGGTCGTCCCTCCGCATCGGCGATCCGGCGCACCTCCTCGAACTCGGGCGTGACCGTCACGATGCGGCCGCCGAGCGTCGAGACCTTGAAGGTCACCGGCCCGAACGCCGTCGCGAGCCGGACCATCTCCCGCGGCAGCCGCCGGCGACGGACCTCGCTCCAGCGGACCCCGATCGTCGTCGTCTCCCGGAACAGCACGTCCGCGAGCCGGTCCGCGAGCTCCGGGGGGGCGAGCGCCGTCAGCACGGTCCCGGGGCGGCTCCGCTTCATGACCACGGGGGTGAGGTACACGTCGAGCGCGCCGGCCGCCAGGAGCCGCTCGAGGAGCGGCTCGTAGAGCTGGGGCGACATGTCGTCGATCGTCGTCTCCACGCTCACCAGCGTCTCCACGTCGGCGGGCTCCGCGCCCGCGGGGGCGGTCTCGCCCACGAGCACGCGCAGGAGATTCGGCACCGGCAGCTCCCGCGTCCCCGCCCCCCAGCCGATCCGCTCGAGGGTCATGGCCGGCAGGCGGGCAGGCGTCCCGAGCGTCGTGAGGATGGCCGCGCCCGTCGGCGTGACCAGCTCCGCGGCGATCCCGTTGTCGTACACGGGAAACCCTCGCAGCAGCTCGGCCGTCGCGGGCGCGGGAACCGGGAGCCGTCCGTGGGCGGTCTGCACGGTGCCGCCGCCGATCGGGAGCGGCGAGACGTGCACCCGGTCCACGCCGAGCGCATCGAGGCCGGCCACCGCCCCCACCACGTCGACGAGCGTGTCGAGGTCGCCCACCTCGTGGAAGTGCACCGCGTCGACCGGGACCTGATGCACGCGCGCCTCGGCCTCGGCCAGCCGCCGGAGCACGGACTCCGCGCGCGCCTTGACGGCGCCCGGCAGGCTCGAGCGCGCGATGGGCCGGAGCATGTCGCCGAGGGTGTCGAACCGGCGCGCCGGATCCGTGCGCACCACGAGGTGGGTGCCGCGCAGCCCCCCGCGCTCGACCGGCCGCGCCTCGACGCTGCCAGCCCTCGACCCCGAGGCTCGCCAGCGCGGCCTCGAGCGTCGCCGAGCTCGCAGCCCGCATCCACGAGGGCGCCGAGGACCATGTCCCCGCTCGCGCCCGACGGACAGTCGAAGTACGCGATCCTCATGCGTCGAGCCGACCGCTCCTCCTCACGCGGGCTTGAAGCTCCGGTCGAGCTGCACTTCGAGGAGCGTCGGACCGGGCGTGGCGATGGCCCGGCCGAGCGCCGGCCCCACGTCGGCCGCCTTCTCGATCCGCTCGGCGCGCACGCCGAGCGACTCGGCCAGGCGCACGAAGTCGACGCGCGGGTCCTCGAGGTCCATGGCGATGTACTCGTCGGCCTGGGCCGCGAAGCCCTTCATCGCGTGGATCCGCTGCTTGAGGATGCGGTAGGACGAGTTGTTCAGGATCACGAACGTGACGCCGAGCCGGTACCGCGCCGCGGTCCAGAGCGCCTGGCAGGTGTACATGGCGCTCCCGTCGCCGATCAGGGCCACGACCGGCCGGTCGGGAAGCGCGAGCTGCACCCCGATCGCGGCGGGCAGGCCCCAGCCGATCCCGCCGCCCCGGAGCCCGAAGAAGCTTTGCGGGTCGTCGCTCCGGACGAGCGTCCGGAGCCCTCCGCTCGAGGAGATCGACTCGTCGACGACGACCGCCTCGGGCGGGAGCGCGTCGGCGATGGCGCTGATCGCGGCGAGCGACGTCATCGGCACCCGCTCCGCCTCGCTCCGGGCCCGGGCCCGGAGCTCCTCGATGTGCCGGGTCCTGTCCGCGCGGGTGGCCTCGAGCCGCTCGCGCGCCTGCCGGCGCCGGGCGGGGGTCATCCGCGCCTCGAGCGCCGCGAGGAGATCAGGAAGCGTCGCCTTCGGGTCGCCGAGGATCGCCACGCCGGTCGGGGTAGTTCTTTCCGAGCTCCCAGGGATCGGTGTCGAGGTGGATGACCTCGAGGCCGGGTGGCATCGGATCGACGTCGGCCGGAAGCGAGAGCGTCAGGAGGTCCCCGCCGACCGAGAACAGGACGTCGACGTCCGACAGCACCTGGCGCACCGCGGGCGCCAGGCGGAGGAACGCCCCGCGGAAGAGCGGATGCGACGACGGGAACGACGCCGTGTTCGCCACGCCCTCGGCGTAGACCGGCGCGCCGAGCGCTTCCGCCACCGCGACGAGCTCGGCGTGGGCGTCGCTGTAGGCCACGGCGTCCCCGGCCAGGATCAACGGGCGGTCCGCTCGCGCCAGCGTCTCGGCGGCCGCCTCCACCGCCGCGCGGTCGCCGCGGATCCGCGGCGCCACACGCGTCGGCGCGCCGAGCTCCACGACACCCTCGGCCTGGAGGACGTCCGCCGGCAGCGACAGGAAGACCGGTCCCGTCGGAGGCGCCAGCGCGGTCTTCGCGGCGCGATGGACGAGCCGGGGCAGGTCCTCGAGCCGCCGCACCTCCGCCGACCACTTCACGAAGGGGCGCGCGATCGGCGGGAGATCCGCCCAGAGGATCGGCTCGGTGACGTTGAAGCTCTGATCGTGCTGGCCCGCGGTCACGAGGAGCGGCGCGCCCGCCTTCTGGGCGTCGTAGAGCATGCCGAGCGCGTTCCCGAGCCCCGGGGCCACGTGCACGCTGATGACGCCGAGCTTGCCCGAGGCCTGCGCGTACCCGTCGGCCATCGCCACGACCGCGGCCTCCTGCAGCGCCAGCACGTAGGTGAGCGCGGGCTCCCCGACGAGCCCGTCCATGAGCGGGAGCTCGGTCGTCCCCGGGTTCCCGAACATGTACTCGACGCCCTCCTGCTTGAGTACGTCCAGGAAGGCGCGCTTGCCCGACGTGAACGGCATGGAAGTCCTCCGGATCGGGGCCAACGACAGACTACGGGGACCATGGCGCCGCCCTGGCGGCGCGCGGGTAGTGTATCAGGAACCGCCGGCGGGAGCGGCGCCCGGCCGGGGCACCGCGAGATCGTGGCCCTCGGGGGCCGTCGACCCGAGCAAGGCGGCGCGCTGGAAGTGCCGGGCGGCCTCGGCTTTCCGGCCCAGCCGCCACAGCGCGGTCCCGAGGCTTTCGTGGGCGCGGGCCGATTTCGGATCGAGCTCGACGGCCCGCGTGAAGGCGGCGACCGCCCCGTCCATGTCGCCGAGGTTGTAGAGGACGGTCCCGAGGTCCAGGTGCCCCTCGGCCCAGCCCGGCCTGAGCTCGACCAGGCGACGGAATGGTCCGGCCGCCTCCGCGAACCTGCCGTCGGCGGCCAATGCGCGGCCGAGATTCAGGAAGGCCCCCGGGTGAGTCGACCACTCCCGTGCCGCTTCGCGGTACTGGGTGACGGCGCCCGAGAAGTCTCGCCGCGCGGCGAGGGCCGTCCCGAGGTTGGACCGCGCCACCGGCGAGCCGGGGACGACGGCCACCGCGCGCGTCCAGAGCGTCACTCCGTCCCGCCAGACCGCCGCCTGCCGCCAGCTCACGACGCTCCAGACGACCAGCACGGCCGCGAGGACGCCCGTGGCCGCCAGTCCCGGGCGGAACCGGCTCCCCGCCCGCCCCGCGCGGCCCGCCAGCTGACCACGATGGCGCCCCCCACGACGAGCGCCCAGCCGAGGCAGGCCACGTAGGTGTAGCGATCGACGGCTCCGCGGAGCCGCCCGAACGGCACGATCCCCGACATCGGCCCGAGGAGGATCAGGTAGGCGATCCAGGCAGCCAGGGCGCCCGGCCACCGGCGGCGCATCGCGAACAGCACGCCCGTGATCGCCGCTGCCGTGACGGCGCTCAGCAGGACGGCGCCGAGCATCGGCTCGTCCCGGCTCGGCATCGCGTAGATCGGGCTCAGGATCCCGACGCCCACGCTCTTCCACACGTAGAAGCCGGTGCTGTAGACGGCCCAGGCGAGCGCGATCGGGGGATCCCAGCCGGCGCGCGGGAAGTCCCCCACCTCCTCCCCGCGCGCGAGGAAACCCATCGGCGTCGCCAGCGCGCCGACCACGGCGAACACGGCCTTCTCGCGCCAGACGCCGCCGGGCCGCTGGTCCCCACCACCCCACCGGGGCCCAGCCGAGCCGCCGGAGCGGGTAGACGTCCAGGACCACCAGCACCGCCGGGAGGACCAGGCCCGTCGCGCGCGCGAGGAGCGAAGCGACGAACAGGGCCAGGGACCCCGCGAGCCACCCGCGGGCACCGTTCCGGTCTTCTGCCCGCGCTCCCACCCGATCACGTACACGAGGACCGCCAGGATGAGGAGCAGCCCACCGAGCACGGTCCCCCGAGCGCTCACCCAGGCCACGGCCTCCACCCGGAGCGGGTGAGCCGCGAACGTGAGCGCCGCCGCCGCCGCGCCGACGTCGATCGCGGCGCCGCCCGGGACATCCGGCCCGAGCGCGTGGCGGAGGAGGCGCCGGGCGAGCACGAACACGGCCAGGGCCGCCAGGACGTGCAGGATCAGGCTGGTCAGGTGGTAGCCCGGCGCGTGGAGTCCCCACAGCATGCGGTCCAGGGTGTAGCTCATCCACGTCACGGGCATGAACTCGCCGAGCAGGTGGCTGCTCCAGGCGTAGCGGAACTCCTGCAGCCACGGCCCGCGGTGGTAGGGATTCTCGAGGAACATCCGGGGGTCGTCCCAGTTCACGAAGTCGTTCCACACCGTCGGCAGGAACGTGACCAGCGTCCACACCGCCACCAGGGCCCCGAGGAGCCACGGGAGCCGCGCGGGAATCCTCCCCGTGGCCAGACGCCCTCCCCGCACCCTACCGGCTCCTCCCGGCGCGCGGGCCAGAGACTCGAGGGGCCACGCGCTGCCGTCCATCTCGGCGGCGCGGCGGAAATGCACCTCCGCCTCCTGGAGTCGTCCTTCTGCCGTGAAGTCGTCCCAGTTGACGAAGTCGTTCCGGATGACGGGCACGAAGGCGAGCAGGCTCCAGGCGAGCACGACCCCGATCAGGAACGGGGCCGGAACGGCGTCGGGTCACCCGGCTGGGGCACGCGGCCCCTACCGGATCTTGACGGCGAGCTTGTTGATCCGATCGGCGAGGCAGGCGGCGCCGAAGCCGTTGTCGATGTTCACCACCGCCGACCCCGGGCACGCACGTCGCCAGCATCGCGAGGAGCGCGGCGAAGCCGCCCTACGAGACGCCGTAGCCCACGCTGGTCGGCACCGCGATCACGGGCCGGTCGACCAGCCCTCCGACCACGCTCGCGAGCGCGCCCTCCATCCCGGCGACGACCACGATGGCGTTGGCCTCGAGGAGCAGCGGATGCTGGGCCAGGAGCGGTGGAGGCCGGCGACGCCGGCGTCGTAGACGCGCTCGACCCGGTTGCCGCGCACCTCGGCGGTCACGGCCGCCTCCTCGGCGATGGCGAGATCGGAGGTTCCAGCCGAGACCACGACGATGAGACCCACACCCTCGGATGCCTCGGGATTCGCGACCAGGATGCGCGCGGCGGGATACCACGCAATGCGGAGCCCGGCCTGGGTCGCGAGCGCATGCACCTCCGGCGTGGCGCGGGTGGCAAGGACGTTCACGTGGGACTCGGCGAGCCGCCCGAGGATCGCGACGACCTGGTCCGCCGACTTGCCGGGGCAATACACGGTCTCGGGCGCGCCCGCTCGGAGGGCCCGGTGCGTGTCCAGGCGCGCATACCCCAGGTCCTCGAAGGGAAGGCGCCGCAGCCGGGCGAGCGCCTCGTCGGGCGAGACCTTCCCTGCTGGACCGCGAGCAGAAGCTCCCGCAGCCGGTTCGGATCCATCAGGCGATCACGTCCGCGGTCGATCCGGCCGTCACGGGCACCGCGTCAGCCGCCGCTGCCGCCCGTCCGGCGAGCGCGGAGCCGGAGGAGGGCCTCGTTGAGGCTGCCCGACCGGAAGCCCCGGAGGTCGAGCGTCACGTGGACGAATCCCAGCTCCCCGAGCCTCTCGGCGATGGCGTCCGCCCGTCCGTCCTCCCAGAGGCGCCCCATCTCCTCGCCCGCGATCTCGAGCCGGGCGATCTCTCCATGGTGCCGCACACGGAAGTTCCGGAACCCGAGCGCCCGGACGGCCGCCTCTGCGCGGTCGACCTGGCGGAGCTTTTCGGCCGTGATCGGCGTGCCATAGGGAAAGCGCGAGGACAGGCACGCCATCGCCGGCTTGTCCCACGTCGGGAGCTCGAAAGCGCGGGAGAGATCCCGGATCTCGGACTTCCCGAGCCCCGCGTCGATCAGGGGCGCACGCACGCCGCGCTGTCGGGCCGCGACCATCCCGGGACGGTGATCGCCGAGATCGTCCACGGTCGCGCCGTACACGAGGTGGCGCAGGCCCTCGGCCTGGGCGAGCGGCTCGAGGCGCGCGAAGAGCTCCTCCTTGCAGAAGAAGCACCGGTTCGGAGGGTTGGCGGCGTACTCCGGGTTGTCCAGCTCCCGCGTCTCGATGACGATGTGACGGAGGCCGATCCGAGCGGCGAGCTGACGGGCTTCCTCGAGCTCACCCTCGGCGTAGCTCTCGGAGTCGGCGGTCACCAGGACGGCCCGCGGCCCCAGGGCCTCTCGCGCCGCCCATCCGAGGAGCGTGGAGTCCACGCCGCCCGAGAAGGCGACGGCGAGGCTCTCGAGCTCACGCAGCCCGGCGACCAGGCGCGCGTACTTGTCCCGATCTCCGGGGCGACCCCGGCCAGGGCGTCGCCGGCGCGCGGAGCCTCAGGCTCAACCTGCATCATCTCCCGGAAGGCGCGGTAGCGCGCCTC
The DNA here is from genome assembly GCA_963745015.1 of uncultured Candidatus Rokubacteria bacterium. Classification (GTDB taxonomy): domain Bacteria; phylum Methylomirabilota; class Methylomirabilia; order Rokubacteriales; family DASRDR01; genus DASRDR01. The sequence continues at coordinate 54,889 of CAVUVU010000020.1, read as the reverse complement.
GATGTCAGCCCGCGTCAGGCGCTTCAGGCGGTTCAGCGAGAAGTCCTCGACGGTGAACGAGGCGATGACGCTGCCGTACACGATGGCGCGCCGGAGCGCCGCCTCGTCCGTCGCCTCCGCGCCCGCCAGGACTCCCATGAGCCCGCCGGCGAACGTGTCCCCCGCTCCGGTGGGATCGAACACGGATTCCAGTGGATAGGCGGGGACGAAGAAGAAACGCTCGGGCGTCACCATGAGCGCGCCGTACTCGCCCCGCTTGACCACGACGACCCGGGGGCCCCAGTCGAGGATCATGCGCGCCGCCTTGACCAGATTAGCCTCCCCCGCCAGCATCCGGGCCTCGGTGTCGTTGATCAAGAGCGCGTCAACTTCACGCAGAACCGCCCGGAGGGCCTCGGGCATGCCCTTGATCCAGAAGTTCATGGTGTCGAGGGCGGCGAGCCGCGGGCGCTCCATGCTCCGGAGCACGTTCAGCTGGATCACCGGGTCGAGGTTCGCAAGGAAGACGAACGGGCAGCGGCGGAAGTGCCCGGGCAGCTCGGGCTTGAAGTCGGCCAGCACCCCCAGGCGCGTGTCGAGCGTCTTCGCCTCGTTCAGGTCGTAGCCATACTCCCCCGTCCAGCGGAACGTCGCCCCGTCTGTGACCTGGACGCCACCAAGGTCCACGCCGCGGCCGGCCAGGAGCTCGAGGTGCTCCTTGGGAAAGTCGCGCCCCACCACGGCGACGAGCTTGACGTCGGTGAAAAACGAGGCGGCATAGGCGAAGAACGTGGCCGAGCCGCCGAGGGCGTCGGTGACCTCGCCGAACGGCGTGCGGACGTTGTCGAGCGCCAGCGTGCCGGTGACCAGCAGATCAGCCACGGCGTGCGCTCCCGCCCTTTGTGTCCTTGGCCTCGTGCCGCGGGGCGCGGAGCGGCGCCGCCGGACGGCGCGGCCGCGCCGTCGGCACCGGCGGGGTCGGTGGGAAGTACTTCCCGATCAGGAGGTCCAGCCGGCGCCGGGCCGACTCCGGGAACGCCGCCGGCGACGTGATCACGGCGTTCCGGAGGAGTCCCGGACAGGCGCAGGTCCGGGGCCCGTGGAGCCGCGGGATGACGCGTCTCAGCACGCTCTTGGCAGTGGCGACGTTCTTCATGAGGTTCGCGACGACGGCCTCGACCGTCACCTCGGCCTCGGTCTCGTGCCAGACGTCGTAGTCCGTGACGAGCGCGAGCGTCGCGTAGCAGAGCTCCGCCTCGCGCGCCAGCTTGACCTCGGGAACGTTCGTCATCCCGATGATGTCGACGCCCCACCCACGGTAGATCCGGGACTCGGCCTTCGTCGAGAACTGCGGACCCTCGATGCAGAGATACGTGCCGCCCCGGTGGACGGTCGCGCCCGTCTCGGCGGATGCTGCGTGGAGGGCGCCCGCGAGGTCGGGGCACACCGGCTCCGCCATCGAGACGTGCGCCACGATCCCCTCCTCGAAGAACGAGGGGATGCGCCGCTTCGTGTGGTCGTAGAACTGGTCGGGAATGACGAGGTCGAGGGGCGCGATCCGCTCGCGCATGCTGCCGACCGCGCTCACCGAGATGACCCACTCGACGCCGAGCGCCTTCATCCCGTAGAGATTCGCGCGGAAGGGCAGCTCCGACGGGATCAGCCGGTGACCACGCCCGTGGCGCGGGAGGAACACGATCTCGCGGTCGCCGAGACGGCCAATGCAGTAGGCGTCGGACGGATCGCCGAAGGGCGTCCGCACCCGATGCCAGCGGACATCGGTGAGGCCCTCCAGCTCGTACAGCCCACTGCCTCCGATGATACCGACGCGCGGCTCACCCATCGCTGACGAGCGCTCCTTCCAGTCTCTCCCGGCCCTGGCCGGTCACCCGGACTCGCGCGAAGCCGCGCATGAGCGCGTCCGGCCCGGGGAACGCCAGCTCCAGGTAGTTGTCGGTGAGACCGACGAGCCGTCCGGTCTCTCGCTCCCGGTGCTCGAGGACCAGGACGGGGAGCTCGCGGCCGATCTGGACCGCCCGGAACCCGAGTGCTTGGCGGCGCCGAGGCGCCGGAGACGGGCTGTGCGCCGCCTGATCGTCGCGGGCGGCACGCGGGGCGTCTGTCCGCGGGCCGCCTCGGTTCCCCGGCGGTCCGAGTACGAGAAGACGTGGAGATAGGTGAACGGCAGGGTGTCGACGAGCGCCTCGGTCGCGTCGAAGTCGGCGTCGGTCTCCCCGGGAAAACCCGTGATGACGTCGGCCCCGAGGCCCAGGTCGGGGATCGCCGCCGCCAGGCGCTCGATCAGCGCGCGATACATCCGGACGTTGTAGGGCCGACGCATCGTCCGGAGCACCCGGTCGGAGCCGGACTGGAGCGGCACGTGGAGGTGGCGGCAGACCCGGCGCTCGCCGACGATCAGCTCGATCAGCTCCTCGGTGAAGTAGGCGGGCAGCACGGACGACAGGCGCAGCCGGACGAGCCCGCGGACGTCGAGGAGCCGCCGCATCAGCATCGCCAGCGTCGTCCGGGGGCTAGGTCCCAGCCGTAGTGGCCGAGGTCCACGCCGGTGAGAACGACCTCCGCGTAGCCGGCATCCACGAGCCCCTCGATCTGCTCGACGACGACCTCGACGGCCTGGCTCCGGCTCCCGCCCCGGGCGAACGGCACGATGCAGAAGCTACAGCGGTGCTGGCAACCGTCCTGGACCTTCACGAACGCTCGAGTGTGGCCCGGCGTGAATCGCCGGACCGGGATCGACCGGGAGCGCCCGCGGCAGGAAGACGTCGCTCACCTGGACGAGCGGGCGCGCGCGTTTCCGGGCGCTGGTCGAGGAGAGCCGGCAGCGCGTGCCGGTCCTGCGTGCCAAGGACCAGGTCCACCCCGGGAATCGCCGCGACGGCGTCCGGGTTGGTCTGGGCGTAGCACCCGGTGACGACGACCACCGCCTCGGGATTTCGCGCGACGGCGCGGCGGATGGCCTGGCGGTCCGAGTAGTCGGCCCGGGCCGTCACCGTGCAGGTGTTGATGACGTAGACCTGCGCCGGCGTCTCGAACGGCACCGTCCGGAATCCCCCGGCCTCCAGCAGGGCCTGGACCTCCGTCGTGTCGTACTGGTTCAGCTTGCACCCGAGCGTCGCGAACGCGACGGTCACCGGGGTCAGGCCTTGACCCCGATACTTCTCAGGAGCGAGCTGCGGCGGGTTGCATGGAAGTCAAGATCCCTGACCCCGCTAGGAGGCGAGCTGGCCGCACGCGGCGCCGACGTCCTCGCCCTTGGACCAGCGGATCGTGGCGGTGAGGCCGGCGTCGAGGAGCGTCCGCTGAAACGCGAGGATGCGCTCCGCGCGGCGGCCGCCGGAAGCTGGCGCCGGGCCACTCGTTGAACGGAATCAGGTTGACCTTGGCCCGGAGGCCGCGGAGCCGGCGTACGAGCTGCTGGGCGTCCTCCGCGGAGTCGTTGACCTTGTCCAAGAGCGTGTACTCGAACGTCATCCGCTGGCGGACCGGCAAGGGAAACCGCCGGCATGCCTCCAGGAGATCGTCGAGACCCCAGCCGCGGTTGATGGGCATGAGCCCGCTCCGCACCTCGTCGGTCGCGGCGTGGAGCGAGATGGCCAGGTTCACCCGGAGGTCCTCCTTGGCCAGCCGCTCGAGACCCTGCACCAGGCCGACGGTGGACACGGTGATGCGGCGCGGCGAGAAGCCGAACCCGAGGGGCGCGACGAGGATGCGTAGCGCCTTCACCGTCGCCGCGTAGTTGGCGAGAGGCTCGCCCATCCCCATGAAGACGACGTGGGTGAGCCGGACCCCCGGCTCGAGAGTCGCCCGCGCCGCCCACACCTGCCCGACGATCTCGCCCGCAGTGAGGTTCCGCACGAGCCCCATCGTCCCCGTGAGGCAGAACGCGCAGCCGAACCCGCAGCCGACCTGCGTCGAGACGCAGAGCGTCAGGCGGTCACCGTCGGGCATGACCACCGACTGGATCATCCGGCCGTCGCCGAGCCGGAGCCCGAGCTTGGTGCTCCCGTCCCGGGAGACGTGACGCTGGGCGATGTCCGGCGGCGACACGACGGCCAGGGCGGACAGCTGGTCGCGCAGCTCTCGCGGGAGGTCACTCATCGCGCCGAAGTCGGCCACGCCCTTCACGTAGACCCAGGTGGCGAGCTGGCGGCCCCGGTACGTCGGCTGCCCGAGACCCTCGACGAGCGTCACGATCTCATCGGGAGTCAATTCGAGCAGGTTCGTCGCGGACATGGCGCACTCAAGATACCGAAAGGGTGCAAGGAGGTCAAACCATCCACCGTTTCCGTGCAGCGGCTGTGGATAAGAGGTGGGCAACCCGCGCAACTTCACGCCGTACAAGGGCGAGAGACCGCTTCGCCCAATTCGTCAGCACAAGGCGGCCTCGCCCGCGCACCCACGGTCACTCGAGAAGGATCGCTGCAAGCGAGTGACGAGGGCGGGGTCGAGCCTAAGAGGCCGTCGACGAGGCGCTCGATCTCTTCACCGGGCACCGGATCGACATCGATCCGCGACCGCTGCGCCTCGGCGAGGAAAACCGTCACGGACCGTGGCCTCGAGGGCTGCGCGCAGAACTCGGACACGCTCCGTCGGCGTCCCGTGTGGCAGCGTGTACGTCCGGAGCAATGCGCTCATGCCCTGAGTGGCCTCGATCAAGCGCCTTCCCTCCCCCGATCAGCGAGGTCGAGCGCGGAGGGCACTCCGGGAAGGTCTGGACGGGCCCCCTGTCCCAACTGAAGCACCACTCGTACCTGACCGTTCGCCAGGGCCTCCGCCCAGATCAACCGCATGGAGTCCCAGTTGAAGCACGCTCCGGCGACTTCCCCGGCTTCGACCGCAAGGCGGATCTCGGCGGTGCCTCGGTATCCCGCGACGAGATGGATCGGCAACCCCAGGGCGCCTGCAAGACGCGTGGGTGTCGTGCGATGCGGCGCCCGGGGCCTGGGCGCCCAGCTTGACCGGCACCCGTGCCGCCGCCCACTGGTCGAGGTTCTCGATTCCGCTGACCGGGCGAAGACACACGCCACGAGCTCGCGGCGATGGCGCCGAGATAGGCGAAGCGACGAGCGTCGAACTGGATCCCCGGATAACCCAAGACTTGCCCAAGGAGCATGCTGCCGGCGAACTGACCGACCGTGAGGCCGTCGGGGCGCGCCACGCGGTACAGGTGATTGGCGGCGATAAGGCTTCCAGCACCGGGCATGTTCTCAACCACGATCCCAGGATGCCCGGGGATATGGCGCCCAAGGTGACGCGCAAGCACGCGCGCTGAAGCGTCAAACCCGCCACCGGCCGCGAAGCCCACCACCACCCGGAGGGTCTTGTCGCGGTAGAAGGCCTCGTTCACAGCCGACTGAGCGCGCGCGTACGATCCGAGCCCCAGCACGACGACGAGGCACCACAGCCACACCAATCGAGTATCGGCGCCCTTCATCCGAACCCCTCCGGCCGCCGCGGCGGATGCGCCCTCGGTCCAGCCAACCCGCGCCAGCCAACCTGCGATGGATGGTACGCTGCCTACCGTCGCGGCCAATGTTCTCTGGTCCTCCCCAACGGAGGGGACATCTCGTGCCACACGGCCTGGAGCTGGAGATGGCTGACCAGCAGCAGCGAAACGTCTCGGTCGACGATCTCCGCCTCGGCACCAGGTTCCTCTGGCGCCTTCCAGGGTTTCTCCGACAGCCGGTGACTCCCCGAGATGCCCTGCAGATCCTGCGCCGACGCCTTGACGAGCGCGGAGCCGATTTCCTCACTCTGGTGCGCGAGAACATCTATGGCCGGGCCATGAGCCCCTATCGGCAACTCCTGGCCGCCGCTGGCTGTGAGTATGGGGACCTGGACAGGATGGTCATCCAAGATGGTTTGGCGCCCACCCTCCGCGTCCTGAGTAGGCACGGAGTCTACCTCACCGTGGACGAGTTCAAAGGCCGGCGTCCGGTGGTTCGAGGCAACACCACGATCGCCGTGGACCCACGGCAGCTACAGAATCCCAAGGCGCGGGCTCACGTTCCGGCACGGAGCAGCGGCAGCCGGGGATCCGCAACCCCGGCGGACGTCGACCTGGCCTTCGTACGCGACTTGGCCGTCAATCACTGTCTGGCACTGAACGCCCGTGGCGGCGCAGCCTGGCAACACGCGATCTGGAGCGTACCCGGCAGTGCCGCTCTGAAGCGGATCCTCTGGTTGGCGGGCTTTGGTGCACCCCCGGTCCGCTGGTTCTCCCCGGTGGATCCCGCCGGCCAGGATCTGCACCCACGGTATCGCTGGAGCGCACAGGCAATGCACTGGGCCGGCGCTCTGGCAAGCGTCGCGCTCCCGCGCCCCGTCCATGTTCCGCTCGCTGAGCCGGGCCCGATCGTCCAGTGGCTGGCCGAGGTGCTCCAGGCCGGGCGTATCCCTCACCTCTCGACGTACGCGAGCGCCGCCGTGCGCCTCTGCGAGGCCGCTCGCGCCGCCAATGTCAGCCTCCGGGGCGCGCAGTTCACGCTGAGCGGCGAGCCGATCACGGAAGCCCGACTAGCCGCGGTCCACCGCGCGGGTGTGGCGGCGGTGCCGCAATACGGGGCCAGTGAAGCGGGCGGAACCATCGGTCACGGATGTCTGGCCGCGGCCGAACCCGACGACATCCACCTGTTTGACGATCTCCGGGCGGTGGTCCAGCCCGAGGGTACGACGCACGCCGACCTCCCGCCGACCACCCTGCTGTTCACCTCGCTCCGATCCTCCGCGCCCTTCTCCCTGCTCAACGTCTCCCTGGGCGACCAGGCAACGCTGGAACGGCGCCACTGCGGGTGTCCCCTCGAGCGTCTCGGCTGGACCACTCACGTCAGCACGATCCGGAGCTACGAAAAGCTCACGTCGGGTGGCATTCGCCTATTCGATTCGGACCTGATCGGCATCCTCGAGAAGGCGCTGCCGGCCCGCTTTGGCGGGGGGCCCACGGACTATCAACTGGTCGAGGGCGCGGGGGAGGATGGCCAGCCTCGCCTGCAACTCGTCGTGGACCCGGCCGTGGGGGCCCTCGACGCGACGGCCCTCGCCGACGCTTTCCTGTCAGCGATCGGTGCCGGCTCCGGAGCCGAGCGGGTGGCGGGCCTACTGTGGCGTGACTCCGGGTTTCTCCGCGTGGAGCGTCGACGTCCCGAGGCGGGTCCCGGGGGGAAGATCCTCCACCTCGTCCCGCGTCGCGGCTCTGCCCAGTCACCGGGGCTTCGGAGCTGACCTTGTCGACCCGAGGGTGACGCGGGTCCAACTACTGCTTCGCTCGAACCGCCTTGGGCTCGGCGGTCGACCCTGCCATGGGGAGACTCACGATCCGTGTCTTTGGCCAGACCAGTTGGATTGCCGCGCAGTGCCCGAAGCGAGGGAATTTGTGGCGGGCCGAGTCCGGGTGTGGGGCTGGAGCGGGCGCCGTCTAACCGACCACACCGAGATAGAGGTCCATCAGGTTCGATCCGGTCGGGCCGGTCACGACCAGGTCGCCGAGGGCGCCGAAGAAGGCGTGGGAGTCGTTCTCCGCGAGGGCTCGCCGGACGTCGAGTCCGAGACCGCGGGACCGCTCGAGCGTCGCCGGGATCCACGACGGCGCCCGCCGCGTCCGTCGGCCCGTCGCTTCCGTCCGTCCCGGCGGCGAGCACGACGACGTTCCGCATGGCCGCCAGCTCCGGCACGAGCGCCAGCGCGAACTCCTGGCATCGGCCGCCCTTGCCGCGGCCCCGGATGGTGACGGTCGTCTCGCCCCCGGCGATCAGGCAGGCCGGCCGCCCGGCGGGCGACCCGCTCCGCGCGATCTCGTCGAGCACGGCCGCGAACACCCGCGCCGCCTCGCGCGCCTCGCCCTGAAGGCGCCGGGTCAGGAGGCAGGGCGTGAGCCCGAGCCGTCGCGCCTCCTCGACCGCCGCGTCGACGACCAGCCCGTTGTTCCCGATCACCACGTTCGTGACGCCGGCCAGCACGGCGTCGCCCGGCTTCGGCGTGTCCGCCACCTCGCCTCGCGCGCCGGCCTCGAGATGCGCCCGCACCGTCGCCGGCACCCGGGCCCGCAGCCCGAAGCGGTCCAGCACCGCCGAGGGCGTCGTCGTAGGTCGTGGGATCGGCCGCGGTCGGTCCCGGAGGCGATGACGTCCAGCGGGTCGCCGATCACGTCGGACAGCAGCAGGGCGACGACCGGCGCCGGGTGCGCCGCGCGCGCCAGCTGGCCTCCCTTGAGACGCGAGAGATGCTTCCGCACCGCGTTCAGCTCGTTGATCGTCGCCCCGCACTCGAGGAGAAGCCGCGTCACCGCCTGCTTCTCGGCGAGGGTGACCCCGGGAACCGGCGAGGGCGTGAGCGCCGATCCGCCGCCGGAGATCAGGCAGAGGACGAGGTCGTCGGGCCCGGCGTCCCGCGGCGAGCCGGAGGATCTCCTCCCCCGCGGCCTCGCCGCGCGCGTCCGGGATCGGGTGACCCGACTCGACCACGCGGACGCGCCGGGGCCCCGCGCCGGGGCGCTCCTTCACCGCCACCACGCCCTCGAGGGGCACCCCTTCGAGCACCGCCTCCGCCGCCTCGGCCATCGTCCCCGAGGCCTTGCCGGCGCCGACGACGACGACCCGGCGGACGCGGGCGAGGTCGAAGTCCCGGCCCCCGACGCGCAGGCGAGAGCCCTCGCGGGCCAGCGCCTGGCGCGTCAGGCGGCCCGCGTCCCCCGCGGCGATCGCCGCGTCCAGGATCCGTCGCGCCGCGCGCCGGAGCTCCGCGAGATCAGCCACGTCGGGAACCGGGCGGGCGCCGGCGAGGCGGGCGACGGCTCAAGAAGCGCGCTACCGGCCGGGCGGAAGGCGCTGGAGCCGCTGGCCCGCGTCGAGGAGCACGTCATCCGTCTTCGGGAAGCAGAAGCGGATCTTCGTGCGCCCGAGCTCCGGGTGCGCGTAGAAGGACGAGCCCGGCACCGTCGCCACCCCCACCTCCTTGATGAGGTACATGGCGAACGCCGTGTCGTCGGGCAGGCCGTAGCGCTCGAGGAAGTGGGCGCACTCGGTGAGGATGTAGTACGCCCCCTGGACGTCGAACGTCCGGAACCCGGCCTTGTCGAGCTGGCCCCGCAGGAGGTCCCGCCGCGCCTGATACGCCTCGCGGAGGGCCTCGTAGTACGAGTCCGGCAGCTGGAGCGCGGTGACCGCCGCCTCCTGGAGCGGCGCGGGGGCGCCCACCGTGACGAAGTCGTGGGCGCGGCGGATGCCGACCGCGATCTCCGGCGAGCTGATCGTGTAGCCGATCCGCCAGCCCGTCACCGAGTAGGACTTGGAGACGCCCGAGATGGTGATCGTCCGATCCGCCATTCCCGGGAGCGTCGCCATGGGGATGTGCCGGAGCCCGTCGTAGACCATGTGCTCGTAGATCTCGTCGGTGATCGCGAGCACGTCGTGCCGCTGGCAGAGCTCGGCGATGATCTCCAGCTCGCGGAGCGAGAACACCTTGCCCGTCGGGTTGTTCGGGCTGTTGAACACGATCGCCCGCGTCCGCGGCGTGAAGGCGCGCGCCAGGCGGTCGGGGTCGAACGAGAAGTCCGGCGGCTCGAGCGGCACGAAGACGGGCTTCGCGCCGGAGATGATCGCGCCCGGGCCGTAGTTCTCGTAGAACGGCTCGAAGATGACGATCTCGTCGCCGGGGTCGAGGACGGCGAGGAGCGTCGACAGCATGGCCTCCGTGGAGCCGCAGCACACCGTCACCTGGCGCTCCGGGTCGACGCGGTGGCCGTAGAACCGCTCGAACTTCGTGGCGATCGCCTCTCGGAGGTTCCGCGCGCCCCAGGTGATCGCGTACTGGTGGAAGTCGCCGTCGAGCGCGCGGTGGGCCGCCTCGACCAGCACCCGGGGCGGCGGGAAGTTCGGGAAGCCCTGGGCGAGGTTGACCCCGCCGCCGTGCTGGGCGCTGACCCGCGTCATCTCGCGAATGACGGACTCGGTGAAGCCCTGGACGCGCTTGGAGATCATCTGTCTCTACGCTCCTTCGGAGGCAGGGTGCCGCAGGTCGGGCACGTGGGATCCGGACGCACCGTGATCGCGCGTAGCTCTGCCACCGCGCCATCGTACAGCAGGAGGCGCCCGGCGGCCGAGGTCTCGAGGCCCAGGCAGAGCTTCAGCGCCTCGACGGCCTGGAGGCTCCCCACCACGCCCGCGACCGGGCCCACGATCCCGGCCGCCTCGCAGGTCGGCACCGTCCCCTCCGGCGGCTCCCGCCGGTAGACGCAGCGGTAGCAGGCGGTCGCACCCGGGCGCACCACCAGGAGCTGCCCGTCCCAGCGGAGGATGCCGGCCGCGACGAGCGGCCGGCCGAGCGCGACGCACGCATCGTTGACGACCAGCTTGGTTTCGAGGTTGTCGGAGCCCTCCACCACGACGTCGTACTGCCCGAGGACGCCCGGGGCGTTGTCCCGGTCGAGGCGAAGGGCGTGGGGCACCACGCGCACGTCCGGATTCAGCTCTTCGAGCCTCCCCTGCCCGGACGTCACCTTCTGCAGGTCGAGGCCCTTGGTCCCGTGAAGGATCTGACGCTGGAGGTTGGACAGATCGACCCGGTCGGAGTCGACCAGCCCGAGCGTGCCGACGCCCGCCGCCGCCAGGTAGAGCGCGGCCGGCGAGCCCAGTCCCCCCGGCGCCCACCACGACCACGCGAGCCTGCCGGAGGCGCGCCTGTCCCGCCCCGCCCACCTCCGGCAGGATCATCTGCCGGCTGTAGCGGCGGAGCTCGGCCTCGGAGAAGTGGAAGCGGGTGCTCACGGCCGGCTGGCCCCTCCGACCGGAGCGGCTATCGGCCTCCCGCTATCGCCGGGACGATGGACACCTCGTCACCGTCCTTGACCAGGCTCTCGCGCCCCTGGAGGAAGCGCACGTCCTCCTGGTTCACGTAGATGTTGATGAACTTCCTGAAATCGCCCGTCTCGTCGCAGAGGCGGTCGCGGAGTCCCGGGAACTGCCGCTCGAGGTCGTCGACCAGCTCCCCGACGTCCTTGCCCTCGGCGTAGACATCTCCCGTCCCGCCGGTGTGCCGGCGGAGTGGCGTGGGAATGCGCACGAGCACTGGCATTTCTCGAATCCTCCCTAGCGCGCGGTGATCGCCTGGAGCTCCGGCAGCACGGCCTCGACGGCCGCGAGGCTCGCGCCGACCCGAACCGGCTCGGCCAGCCGGTGCTCCAGGGCTTCGACGGTCTTGAGACCACTCCCCGTGATGCAGACGACGATCGGCTCGTCGCGTTCGATGCGGCCCTCGGCCACGAGCTTCCGCGTGGCGGCCAGCGTCACGCCCCCGGCCGTCTCGGCGAAGATCCCCTCCGTCCGGGCCAGGAGCTCCATCGCCTCGACGATCTCGTCGTCCGTCGCGTGCGCGGCCCAGCCGCCGGACTCCCGGACGGCCTGCGGCCGCATAGTAGCCGTCGGCGGGGTTCCCGATGGCGAGCGACTTGGCCACGGTGCGGGGGCGCACCGGCACGAGAACGTCGGCGCCCTCCCGGATCATCGTCACGATCGGACCGCAGCCCGGCTGCCTGCGCGGCGTGCATCCGCGGCGGCTCGCCCCGTCCGTGAGGCCCAGGTCCGCGAGCTCGGCGAATGCCTTCCGGATCTTGGTCAGGAGGGCGCCGCCGGCGCACGGGACCACCACGTGGGCGGGCGCCCGCCAGCCCAGCTGCTCGGCGATCTCGTAGCCCACCGTCTTGGATCCCTCGGCATAGTAGGGCCGGAGGTTCACGTTGACGAAGGCCCAGGGGTGCCGGTCGGCGAGCTCGGAGCACAGGCGGTTGACGTCGTCGTAGGTGCCTTCCACGGCAAACACGACCGGCCCGTAGACCAGGGTCCCCAGGACCTTGCCGGCCTCGAGGCCGACCGGGATGAACACGATGGCGGGCAGGCCCGCCTCGGCGGCGTGGGCCGCGACCGAGTTGGCGAGGTTCCCCGTCGAGGCGCACGCGACCGTGTCGAGACCGAGCTCCCGGGCCTTGCTCACGGCGACGGAGACCACGCGGTCCTTGAAAGACCAGGTGGGGTGGCAGACCGCGTCGTTCTTGAGGTAGAGCTCCCGGAGCCCCCAGGCGTCTCCGAGGTTCCGCGGCCCGCACCAGCGGCGTCATGCCCACGTGGCGACCGACCAGCGGCTCGCCGTCGAGCGGCAGAAGATCGCGGTAGCGCCAGATGCTGGGAGGTCCCGCCGCGATGCGGTCGCGCGTCAGGACCGCGCGGATCGCGGCGTAGTCGTAGTCGACCTCGAGGGGGCCGAAGCAGTACTCGCAGACGTGGATCGGGCTCTGCGGAACACCGCGGCCACACTCGCGGCAGACGAGCCCTCGGACATGAGTCATGAGCCGGGTCCTCCGGGGGATTTGAGCCCCACTCAACGAGATCGGGTCCCGACGCGGACCAGAGACATTTACCATGCCCCTCCGGAGGCGTCAAACGAAGGGCTCACGCCAAGTCGCCTCGTGCCCAGGCAAATCGCGCGCCCGACCCCACGACGGCGAGCCAGCCGCCCGGGGGTCGAACCGTCCCGCCGCCCGGCCGCGACGAGACCGGCCGCCGCCCGTGGAGCTCGATAGTAGGATGCCCCCATGAGGGCGCTCCGGCGCGAGGCGCCGCTGCTCCTGCTCATCCTCTACGGCGGCGCCTTCGCCTACGTCGCCTTCGGACGGGGCGTCCCGGTGTTCGACGACCATCCGGGGCAGCTCTTCCGGCTCTGGCACGCGCTCGATCGCTCGCTGCCCTCCGCCGCCTGGACCGCCGACTGGAACCCCGACTGGTGGGGCGGGTACCCGGAGCTCCAGTTCTATCCGCCGGGGCTCGCCCTCGTGGGAGCTCTCGTCCGGGTGCTGTTGCTGTGGCAACCGTCGGTCGAGACGGTGTACCGCCTCCTGTGCGCGCTCATCCTCCTCGCCCCGGGAATCACGACCTACGCGCTCCTCGTGCGGGTGCTGGGGGACCGCTGGCTGGCCCTGCCCGGGAGCGTTCCTCGCACTCACGCTCTCGGCGGATCTCCGGGGAGGCGTGGAGACCGGGATCCGCTGGGGCACGCTCACGACCCGCCTCGGCCTGGCCTGGCTGCCGCTCCTCGCCCTCGCGCTGCGGCCCTGGGTGGAGGGCGGCCGGATTCCACGCTGGGCGCCGCCGCTCGCGGCCCTGGCGATCCTGTCCCACCCGTCGACGCTCCCGTCGGTGGCCGCCCTCATCGGCCTCGCGGCCGCGCTCTCGCTCCTGGCTCGACCGGAGCGGCGGACGATCTGGCAGACCGGCGCGACGGTGGGCCTCACCCTCGCTCCTGACCGCCTTCTGGAGCCTGCCGTTCGCCGCCCGGAGCAGCTGGGTGGTCCCGCTGGCGTGGGGCGACCTCTCGCTCGGGCTCCCCGGGGACCTTCCGGGGCGTCCGGTGCTCCTGGCTCTCGGCATGACGGCGCTGACGGCCTGGGTCGCGGTCGGGATCCGGCGACGGCCCTTCGACGCGCTCCTCGCGGCGCTGCCGCTCGCGCTCGCGGCGCTCTTCCTCGCCGACGTCTGGCTGTTCCCGCAAGGCTGGCTCGCCGTCGAGCCTCAGCGCCTCCTCGACGGCGTCGTGCAGGCCTCGGTCTGGGCGGCCGCGCTCGGCGCCGGCGTCATCGTCGACCGCCTCCTCCCTGGCCGGGCCGACCCCCGGAGCCGGCCCCTCGTCGTGCTGCTGGTGATCGCCGTGGCCGCCGTCCTGCCCGACCGCGGGGTGCACCCGCCCACCCTGGCCGTCTGGCCGGCGCCGGCCGAGTGGCCCACGCTGGAGGAGGTGACCCACCGCCATCGCCTCGACCGGCTCTGGAGCGCGCTTCGCGGCGGCACGGACCGCGTCCTCTTCCTCGACGTCGTCGCTCAAGCTCGACGACAGCCCGGAGTGGTACGCGCCCCACAGCCACGTCACCAGCCTGGCGCCCCTCCGGACCGGCCGCGAGATCGTGAACGGGACGTTCACGCATCCCTCGCCGATGGCCGCGCGGTTCTACACCGGCCAGGCGACGCCGCCTGCCCCGCATCCTGACCCTGGCCGAACGCCTCGACGGCCAGCGCCTCCTCGGCGAGCCGTGGGATCGTCTCTCGCCGGCGAGCTTCGACCGGTTCGCCCGCAAGCTCCGCATCGGCACCGTCGTCGCCCCGGCGGGCCGCGCCGGCGCGCCCTCGCTTCCTCGGCCCCGAGTACGCGCTGGCCGGCGAGGCGGCGGGCTTCACCCTCTTCGAGCGGCGCGACCGTCCCTGGCCGCGCGTCGAGCGGATCACCTCGCGGCGCTACCGCGTCCTCCTGTCGCCGACGGGAGGCGTGTGGATCCCCACCGGCATCGCGGCCTACCCGCTCTGGAGGGTCAAGAGCGCGACAGGCCGGCTCGAGACCCGGGTGGACGACTGGGGGACTCCTCGAGTTCCGCGTCCCGGTCGACCTCTTCGAGGCGGAGCTCGTCTACAGCGAGGGCTGGCTCGAGTGGAGCGCCCTGACGCTGTTCGCCGTCGGGGCGGGCGCATGGCTCGCGTGGGCCGTGCGCGGGCGGGCGCCGGCGCCGCCGCCGCGCGTCAGACGAGGGGGTCGTAGCTGAAGTACTGGGCCGAGCTCTCGAGCGGCACCAGGTGGTGCCCGAGGGTGCCACGGAAGATCTCGGCCAGGCGATCGGGCGTCCAGCCGTCCTCCCGGTGGATCGAGCGCACCGGGCGAGGCTGCGAGAACAGGAAGATCTCCTTGCCGCGCACGCCGAAGATCTGCCCGCTCACCTCGCCCGCGTCGTCCGAGGCGAGGTAGACGGCCAGGGGCGCCACGTCGCGGGGCGACATCTTCTCGAGCTTGGCGACCCGCGCCTTCTGCTCGGGCGTGTCGGTCGGAATCGTGCCGATCAGCCGCGTCCAGGCGAACGGCGAGATGCAGTTCGCGGTCACGTTGTACCGCGCCATGTCCAGGGCCGTCACGCGCGTGAGCCCGACGATCCCGAGCTTCGCCGCCGCGTAGTTCGCCTGGCCCACGTTGCCGACGAGGCCCGAGGTCGACGTCATGTTGATGAAGCGCCCCCAGCGCTGCTCGCGGAAGCGCGGGGCCGCCGCCCGGGTCAGGGCGAAGCTGCCCTTGAGGTGGACGGCGATGACCGCGTCCCACTCCTCCTCGGTCATGTTGAAGATCATCCGGTCGCGGACGATCCCGGCGTTGTTGACCACGATGTCGATCCGCCCGAAATGGTCGACCGCGGTCTCGACGATCCGCGCCCCGCCCGCCATCGTGGTCACGGACTCGGAGCTCGCCACGGCCTGCCCGCCCGCGGCCTGGATCTCGCGCACGACGTCCTCGGCGGGCGACGCGGCCCCGCCGCTGCCGTCCGCGGCGCCGCCGAGATCGTTCACGACGACGCGGGCGCCCGACGCGGCCATCAGGAGGGCGATCTCCCGCCCGATGCCCCGGCCGCCGCCCGTGACCACGGCGACCCGGCCCTCCAGCATGCGCGTGCTCACGGCGCCACCTGATCGTCCCCGCGGGGTCCTCGCCGACGACCTCGCCGATCTGGGCGCATCCCTCCACGCCCGCCGCCTCCAGCGCTCGGAGGAGCGCCGCGCCGTCCGGCGTCGCCACGAGGAGCCCGCCCGACGTCTGCGCGTCCCCGATCACGAAGCGGAGCGGCTCGGCGAGGCTCGAGTCCCACTCGCACCGTCGTCGCCACCGCCTGGAGGTTCCGCCGGGTCCCTCCCGGGACCAGACCCGCCTCGGCAAGCGCCACGACGTCCGGCAGGAGCGGGATCCGCGCGCGCATGGAGCCGAACGCGCACCTTCGAGCCCCGGGTCATCTCCCGGAGGTGGCCGAGGAGCCCGAACCCGGTGACGTCCGTCACCGCGTGGACCGGCACCGTGGCGGCGGCCTCGGCCGCCGACCGGTTCAGCGTGGCCATCCTCCGGACCGCCGCCGTCACCGCCCGCTCCGGCGCCTTCGCCTGCTTGATGGCCGTCGAGATGATGCCGGTGCCGAGCGGCTTCGTGAGGACGAGCGCGTCGCCCGGCCGGGCGCCGACGTTCCGCCAGATCCGCGCGGGATGGACCAGCCCCGCCACCGCGTAGCCGAGCTTGGGCTCGGCGTCGTCGATGGAATGGCCCCCGACCACGCTCACGCCCGCCTCGCGCGCCTTCTCGGCGCCGCCCCGCAGGGCCTCGCCGAGCACGGTCATGGGAAGCTTGTCCCGCGGGAACCCGACGATGGACAGCATGGCGATCGGGCGCCCGCCCATCGCGTAGACGTCGGAGAGCGAGTTGGCGGCGGCGATCTGCCCGAAGTCGTACGGGTCGTCGACGATGGGCGTGAAGAAGTCCACCGTCAGCACGAGCGCCAGTCCGTCGGTCAGCCGGTAGACCGCGGCGTCGTCGCAGGTCTCCGGTCCCCACCAGCACGTTGGGGTCGGTGATCGGCGGCAGCATCCGCAGCACCTGGGCCAGATCCTCTGGCCCGAGCTTGCAGGCTCAGCCGGCGCCGTGGGAGAGCGTCGTCAGGCGAACGGGCGTGTCCATCGTCGAATCACCCCCCTTCGGGAAGCGGGGCCGCGTCGCTCCCGGGATGCGGCGCGGCGGCGGGACGATGCCGGATTATAGGCGGGCGCCGGAGACGCGGTCAAACACGGCTCCGGCGCTCCTCCAGCCCCCGGATGAGCGCCGCGCCGATGATGAAGACGGTCGCCGAGTAGTAGACCCACATCATGAGGGCGATCGTCACGCCCAGCGAGCCGTAGACGGCGCTGTAGACGCCCGACTCCCTCGATGTACCAGCGGAAGGCCTGCTTGGCGCACTCCCAGAGGACCGCGGTCGCCAGTCCTCCCATGAGCACGCTCGACCAGCGGATGCGCCGGTTCGGGACGAACCGGTAGATCATCGCGAAGAGCGCCGTGTCGAGCAGCACCGTCAGCAGGAGCCCGACCCAGTGGAGAACGGCCGGCATGAACGAGTCCTCTCCCGCGAGAAGCGCGAACCCCCGCACCCACGCGAACACCCCCGTGACGCCGATGCTCGCGAGGAAGCCGATCGTCAGGAACAGGATCATCCCCAGGTCGAACAGCATCCCGTGGATGAGCCCCCGGCCCTTGTGCTGGAACACGCGGTTCAGCACGAGCCGGGTGGCCGCGAACAGCTGGGACGCGAAGAAGAACAGGATCAGGGTCCCGACCAGGCTCGACACGCCGCGCGCGTCGATCACCGCCCGGAGGGCCACTTCCATCTCGGCCTGGTAGACGGGAAGCAGCGTCCCCAGGCGGTCGACGACCTCCCGGAGCACCATCTCGTTGGAGATGAGGAAGGCGCTGCCGGCGATGACCAGGAGGAGAAACGGCACGATGCAGATCACGACGTAGAAGGAGAGCCCGGCGGCGAGGAAGAAGCCGTCGTGCTCGAAGAAGTAGCGGAAGGCGCTCCGAACCGACGTCGCGATCGAGTGCGGCCGCGACGCCTCCGGCGCGGGCTGGTCGGTCGTGGGTCCGCGCGCCGGGTCCGCCGCTACCGGCGCGCCCGGGCCTCCCGCGGCAGCCAGGCGAGGGAATCCTCGGTCTTGGCCGAGGGCCGGTACTCGAGTCCCACG
Source organism: uncultured Candidatus Rokubacteria bacterium (assembly GCA_963745015.1). GTDB lineage: Bacteria > Methylomirabilota > Methylomirabilia > Rokubacteriales > DASRDR01 > DASRDR01. The sequence continues at coordinate 37,319 of CAVUVU010000020.1, read as the reverse complement.
AAGCCGTCGTAGCCGGCCCGATCGAGGGCCGCCATGACGTTTCCGTGGTGGATCTCTCCGGTGCCGGGCTCGTGCCGCCCGGGGACGTCCGCGACCTGGACGTGCCCGATCCACGCGAGATTCCGCACCAGGCCGTCGATGACCTGGCCCTCCATCCGCTGGACGTGGTAGCAGTCGTACTGGAAGCGGACGTTCGGCTCGTCCACCTCCCGGACGATGTCCAGCCCGAGCTCCAGCCGGTCCAGGAAGTACCGGGGGCTCTCCCACGTGTTGAGCATCTCGACCAGGAGCGTGACGCCCGCCTCGCGCGCCACCGGCGCCGCCCGCTTCAGGTTCTCCACCGCCGTGCGGCGCAGGACGCGCTCGGGAACACCCGGAGGACGGTTGCCCGCGAGGACGTTGAGCCGCCGGCAGCCCACGCGCCGCGCCACCGCCACCGCGTCCTGGATCGTCGTGAAGAGATGGTCGCGCTTGCGCCGGGTCGCAGAGGTACCCCCGGTCACCGGCCGCGAAGTCTCCGCCCTCGGGATCGAAGAGCACCAGCTCGAGGCCGTGCCGCTCCAGCTCCCGCTCGACCGCGCTCGCGTCCACGGTGTGGATGAACAGGAACTCCACCGCGCGGAATCCCGCGGCGGCGGCCCGCTCGAAGCGCTCGAGGAACGGCACCTCGTTGAACAGCATGGTCAGGTTGGCGGCGTAGCGGATCATCGGTCGTTGATCTCCCCCGGACGCAGATCGTGGGTCATTGACCGGGCGGGCCTTCGACGCGGCTCAGGGGCCGCGGCGCGCCAGCGACTCGGCGTTCTCGGTCGCCAGCCGGCGCGCCACGTCGGGCGGGAGCTGACGGAGCCAGGTGCGGGCGTCGTTCTGGACGTCGACGTAGGCCGCCCAGCGCGACGGCACCCAGGTGTCCGTGCCCACCATGAAGCGGTCGGGATGCCGGATGAAGAGATCCCGCCACGCCGGATCGAGACGCCCGCCCGGCGCCACGTCCGACCTGAGGGCCAGCTCGACCAGGAGGTCGGCCGAGACGCCGAGGAGGCGGCCCACCTCGTCCGGGCCCGAGCCCATTCCCGCGTGGGCCCAGAGCACCCGCACTCCCTGGACCAGCCCCACGAGGATCTCCACCGCCGCCGCGTCGCAGTGACAGTGGAGGAACAGGCCCGTGGCGACCCGCCAGCTCCGCCACCTGCCGCACGGTCGGGGATTGCGCGTCGGCGCCCGTGAGGTGGAACTCGCCGATGCCCCGGTAGATGGGGCGCGCGAGCCGCTGCTCGAGGTAGGGCACGACGGTGGGGTCCTGGTGCCAGCTCGAGAGCTCGCCCGCCTGCCGATAGGGGCGCAGGACGGGCACGATCCGGTCCGGCGCCATGTCGTACAGACGCAGCGTCCCCTCGTCCGGAGTGCTCGAGACGAAGGCTCGCCGCACGCCGGCCTGGTCCATGAGGAGCAGCACGGCCCCGGGAGCGTAGTCCTGCCAGCTGTTCTGGCTGTAGTGGAGGTGGACGTCGACGATGGAGAGCTCCTGGGCCGACGCGGGAGCCACACAGGGCGAGCAGGGCCGCCGCGACCACGCCGCCCATGCGTGAGAGCCGCGGCCACATGGGCCAACTATAGCAAAGCCCGTGGCCCTCCGGTGATGAACGCAGCGCGGCCCCCGGGGTGCACCCCGGGGGCCGCGTCACACCGGGACCGCTGGCCCCGGTTTCTCGTGCCCGACGCCGTCAGGCCGCCTTGATGGCCTTCGCCTGCCCCGCGCCGTCCTCGATCTGGATCTCGACCTTCTTCGGAACGACGGCCACCGGGGCCGGCATCGTCAGGTCGAGCATGCCGTTCGCGAACTTCGCCTGCACCCTGCCCGGATCGATGCCTTCGGGCAGCGCGAGGACCCGCTCGAACGAGCCGTAGGCGAACTCGCGCACGTACCGCCCGCCGCTCTTCTCCTCGGTCTTCGCCTTGCGCTCGCCGCGGATCACGAGATCCGTCGTCCGAGACCGTGACCTCGACATCCTTGGGGTCGACGCCCGGCAGCGCCACCCGCACGTGCAGGTCGCCATCCTTCGCATAGCTCTCGACCGCCGGCCACCAGGTCACCGGCTCCGTCTCGTCCCGGTAGGGTGCCGGACCGCCCGCGCGGCCGAGGAACCGGCCGAAGAGGTCGTCGAGCTCCCGATGCGCCTCGAACATGGATCCGAACGGGAATCGCCGCGTCAGTTCGAACATGTGCATGAGCTCCTTCAACGTTGTAGTGGATTCCGGGCGCTCGCCCGGGGGCCGATCTCGGACCCACTGTTGAAGTAGCAGGCATCCGCGGCCTGTCAAGGAACGACCCGGATCGACGGTGTCGGCCGGCCGACACGTCGGTCAGCGCGGGGAGGCTCAGCCGGACGGCGGGTCGCCCGAGCCCCGGCGCTCGAGCGCGTAGAAATCCGAGCGGTCCTGAGTCAGCACCTCGACCCGCTGGAGACGCTCCTCTCGCATCACGTCGAGCCGCACCCGCTCACCGGGCTCGTGGCGCCAGAGCGCCGCGTAGAGGTCGCGACGGCTGGACACCTCCTGGTCGTCCACGCGGACGATCACGTCCCCGTCCAGGAGGCCGGCGCGCTCCCCCGGACCGTCGGGCACCAGCCCCGCGACGATCAGTCTCTCCTCGAGGGTGTGGGGGAACACCCCGATCCACGCCCGGCGCCGCCGGCTCGTCACGCGCCCGAAGCGGAGGAGCTCGGACCGGTGCCGGGTGTAGTACTCCACGGGGATCGCCAGCGACTCGCGCCCGATGCCCTCGAGATTGAGGGACACGACGCCCACGACCGAGCCCCGGATGTCGAACAGGGGTCCGCCTCCGAAGCCCGGGTTGGCGGCGCTCGACACGATCCCACGGTCCAGCATGTACTCCCAGTACGCCTCGAACTCGCCCAGATCGGTCACGATGCCCCCCGCGACCCTCCGGTCCGTCGGACCCGTCGCGGCGATCACGAAGACGGACGCTCCGAGCGCCACCTCGTCCGAGGATCCGAGCCGGGCCGCGGGAAGCCCGGTCGCAGGGACCCGCAGGAGCGCGAGCCCGCTCTCGAAGTCCTGCGCGGCAACCTTGGCGTCCAGGCGTCGGCCGTCGGTCATGGTGACGCGGACCCGGCGGGCCCCCATCACCACGTAGTTGACCGTGAGGAGGAGTCCCCCGGACTCCACCACCACCGCCGACCCCATGCGCTCCGTACCCAGGATCCGCGTCGAGGGATGCGAGGCAGCGACCCGCGCGGTCACGTGCGCGGTGACCGGCAGGAGCGCCTGGACCAGACCGACGGTGGCGTCCACCCGTCACGCCCCCCGGCGGAGAGCCTGCCCGATGGCCGGCACCTCGGCGATCTTCTCCGGGGCCAGCGCCTCGCGGTAGAGGCCGCGGGGCCGGGGAAACGCCGGCCGAAGCGTCATCACCCCGTCGGGGGTGACGACCACGTCGACCGCGAAGTCGTGGGACCGGATCTCGATCGCCTCCGGGAGAATCTGCACGGGATGGACCGTCGTGACGATCGGCGTCTCGGGCCCGACCCGGCCCGCCTCGGCCAGCAATCCGTACTCGAGGTCCGAGAACCCGCCGCCCTTCCCCACGCGGACCCCGAGCGCGTTCACCGCGACGGCCCCGCACACGATGAGATCGACGGGTGGCAGGTCCTCGATGCCGATCGGGCGGCCGAGCCGCTGCGCGCCGCGGATCGAGGCCGCCTGGAGAGCCTGCTTGCCCAGGCGGCTCGGGTCGAGCTCGAGGAAGCACTCGAGGCTCCTCAGGCTCGGCACCGCCATGTAGACCACCTTGCCCTCCCGGAGGGCCATCCGGCGGATCGGGAGCTGCGGCGCGTCGGGATTGATCTTGACCGCCCGGGCCTCCCGCCAGATACGCAGCGCCTGGAGGTGGAGCGCCGCCCGCTCCGCGCCGATGAAGTTCGGGATCCGTCCGCTCGCACCCGGGAACCGGGCCACGCCGCGGATCTCCATCTCACGCCATACCCGGGCGCGAGCCTCCGACTTCGACAGCGTCAGCACGCCGCCGGACACGACGGAGGGGGCGAGGCTAGTCGCCACCGGTTCCGCGCGGACGCGCGAGCCCGCGAGGGGCGGTCCGGCGGAACGGAGCGACGCACGATGAGATGACGCGCAGCGACTCCGCGCGTCGGAGGCGTTTACCACGCGGCGACTTTAGATCGCGTGCCGCCACATGTCAACCCGAGCGACCACCACCTCCCTGTTGACACGGTCCGGACGGCGTTCATAGTGACAGGGTTGGATCTCCGAGGCTGAGCGGGAGGATCCCATGAATGGTGCCGTACCAGGCTCCGCTCTCGCGAAACACCGGACGCCAAGGACGGCGCGTTGACGCGCCGCGCCGGCATGCCCGCCAGCACGACCCGGAGACCAAGTATCTCGACGTCTCCCATGTCGGGCCGCCGGAAGAGACGTCCGCGAGCTCTATGCTCCGCTCCTGTCCTATTTCCAGAGCTGCCAGCTGGTCCTGGACGCCGGCTGCGGGCGAGGTATCGTCCTCGAGATGCTTGCCGCGCGCGGTATCACCGCCATCGGCTGCGATGACGAGCCGGAGATGGCCGCCGAGTGCCGCCGGAAAGGACTCGAGTGCGTCGAGACCGACGCGCTCACCTTCCTCAGAGAGACGACGCTCCCCATCGACGGCATCTGCTGCGGGCATCTGATCGAGCACTTGCCGCCGAAGGCCGCGATGGAGCTGATCTCCCTCTGCTATCGAGCCCTGCAGCCGGGGGGAACCCTCGTCCTCGTCACGCCGAATCCCGCAGACCTCAAGGTCATCACGCACTACTTCTGGCTGGACCTCACCCACGTGCGTCCCGTATCCGGGCGTCTTGCTGGAGGAGATGCTCCGGCACGCCGGATTCTCGGTCCATGCCAGCCACGACGCCGTCAAGGACTCTCTTCAGAGCAAGACCGGCGTCAAGAAGCTGGTCGGCGGGATGATGAAGTGGCTGGTCTCGAGAATCGTCGGGATGGACGTGGTGCTGAGGGGGGATACGGTCGTCGTGGGAAGGAAGCCATGAGGTCAGAGCCGGCACGTCGAGGGATCATCCCCGGGTGCGAGACCGACTGCGGCCGCCCATCGGAGCGACGCGCCCCCCCGCGTCTGATCGGACCCTCCCCCCTCTAGGGCCGCTCCGGCTCACAGGCCCAGGCTCAGCTGGGAGCCGCTCGCCTGAGGCCCTCCGCTCTCTCGTGGTGGGGCGCTCGGAGCCGTCGGCGGCACGGGGCGATCGCTGAGACGGTAGCGGCGGCGAAGATCGGCCACGGTCGACTGGAGGCTTCGCTCGACGCCGGCGGGCGCCCGGCTCCCCGGGTACAGGCGCCGGTAGAGCGGAAGCAGGGTTGGTGCCTCCGCGGCAAGAAAGCCGTCGAAGTGCTCGCGCACGCCGGCCTCGAGATGAAGCACCCCCGCCCCCAGAAAATGGGCGCCGTGATCGGCCGCCCCGCGGACGACCGCCTCGAGATTCGCGCGGTCGGTCGTCAGCCCGGGAACGATCGGCGCGAGCAGCACTCCGACGGGGATGCCGGCCGCCGCGAGCGCCTCCACCGCCCGGAGTCGCTGGTGCGGCGGGGCCGTGCCGGGCTCGAGCCGCCGCCAGCGATCCCGATCGAGCGTCGTGAGGCTCACGCACACGGTCACACCGGCGCGGTCGCGCACGGCGGCCAGCACGTCCCGGTCCCGGATCACCATCGGGCCCTTCGTGATCACGCTCGCCGGCGTCCGCGCATCGGCGAGGGCCTCGAGGATCCCGCGGGTCAGGCGGTAGCGTCCCTCGATCGGCTGATAGGGATCGGTCGCCGTGCCCACCGCCACCGTCGCGGGCTGCCAGCTCCGACGCGAGAGCTCCGCGCGCAGGACCGCCACTGCGTTGACCTTCACCAAGATCACCCCGGTGAAGTCCTCGCCGGCTCCCAGCTCGAGGTACGTGTGATACCGGCGCGCGAAGCAGTAGTGGCATCCGTGCACGCACCCTCGATAGGGGTTCACGCTCCAGCCGAAGCCCATGCCTCGAACCGCGTTCAGGATGCTCTTGGCCTGGGTCTCCACGTAGCGCGTCGGCATACCTGTACTATACTGATGTTGAGTGCTCGGTCGCAAGCTCCCTGCTGTCCCAAGACCCGGATGACATTGGTCAAGTACTAGTAGATGAGGGAGTGAAGGCGATCGGCTCTCCGGTGGCCTCGGACCGCCAGCGACCCTCGGCTGAGCGACCAGAGGGAAATGGGGAGAGAATCCGAGACCTTCGCCCGCGGTTGCCTACAAGCTGCCTGGCGGTTACCTACAGGTTGCCTACCTGTTGAAGGATTCTCGCCCGCCGCCGCCCGGACCCCGGCGATCGTCCCGGAAACCTCGCCCCGGAGGGCGGCCGCCGCCGCCAGCGCCCGCCTGGGACCGGGCCTGATCGACCACGAGGTTGCGATCCCGGAACACCCGGCCGTTCAGCTCATCGACCGCCCGGGTCGCCTCCTCCGGCGTCGACATCTCCACGAAGCCGAACCCTCGCGGCCGTCCGGTGAACTGGTCCGTCACGATCCGGACCGACTGGACGGTGCCGGCCTGCTGGAAGAGCTCCCGAAGATCCTCCTCGGTGGCCTGGTAGGACAGGTTGCCTACGAAGAGCTTGGCGGACATCGGTCACCTCCGGCCTCGGCGCCTGGGAGAGACAAGAAAGCCCCCAGAGAGGCACGCCTCTCCGAGGGCCGGTCACGGACGGACAGAGCGTCGCTCAAGAGGAGCCCCGTGGAGTGCGACGAACGTACGCGGGGCCCGGGACCGGTGTCAAGCGGATTCCCGTCTAGAGGTACGCCCCGGCTGGCTCCCCCATCGACCGTGATCGAGGCCCCCGTCAGGAAGCTGGCCCGCTCGGAGGCGAGGAACAGGACCAGGTCCGCGACGTCCTCGGGCCGCCCGATGCGCCCGAGCGGCTGCTTCCCCGCCGCCTCGGCCCGGAGCGCCTCCACGGACTGCCCCTGCGCCTGGGCCTGCTGGGCGAGCCGGTGTGGCCCGTGACGTACCAGCCGAGGACGAGCGTCTCCATCTCGAATGCCCACGAAAGTGAGGAGGTCGGCAGACCACTGGAACCGCAAGCTCCGAACGCGGAACGCGGCGAGGATCAACGCGGGGTCAGAGGATGCAGCGCAAGACGCAGCCGGGGTTCCGACATCCTTGCACGCTCATTCTACCCTGGATGTCACTGCTGCAGCTGTGGTGTAGACGAGTAACCTTCATGCTGTCGCCCGGCTTGCGCGAAGATGACTAACAACCAGTTTGCATGCCTGCCGAGACATCGCCAGCCCAACCACTATCGCCGTTATCGCTGTGCCGGCTGCCAGCATCAGCGCCAGCAGGGCAGTCGGATTGACCCGCCTGACAAAGTAATGAGCAGTGAGGACAATGAGAGCCGACACCACAAGCGGCCGGGCGACGTCTTGCAACAACCACTGGGCGCCAATGTCCGTGAGTAGCCTGCGGTGAGTCAACCATGTGCCGAGCAGAACGTAGGTGATGTGCAATATGAGCCAGGCCATGGCGCCGCCAATGGCGCCGAACTGGGAAGCAAGGATGATGGTCAGCGGGACGAGGCCAACGAGCAGCAGCAGGCTGATCTGCAAGGCCAAACGTGGGAGGCCGTAGGCCAGCTGCAGCGCGTAAGGAAAGTACATCACGCCGTGAAGCGCGGTGCCGACACTCAACACGGGGAGCACGGCTCCGACACTCTCGGCGAGGGGTTCGTCCCCCGTCCACACGCGGACGAGGTCCCGCGCGAAGGCCGACATGACGAATGCCAGAGGAAACAGGACGGTCGCAAAGAGCCGGGTGCCGACACGATAGAGCTGACGCAACCCTGTTTCGTTGCCGCTCGCGACAAGAAAGGAGAAGCGCGGGTAGATCACGTTGAACAGCGGCGCGATCAGAACATAGAGGCCGCCGGCGAGTGCGGTGGCCAGCATGTAAGCACCAAACTCCCTGAGGCTGAGCATCTTGCTCAGTATGACCTTGTCGAGCTGCGTGAACATGATGGCCACCAGTGCAATCGCCGCAACACTCCTTGCGAACTTCCACATCCGCCGCAGCTCTTCGATGTCGAAGCGCGGGCTGTCATCGGATTGGATCGCCCTCCATGCGAATCCGCGAAGTGTCAGGGCGTAGACGATTCCGACGCACGCCTGCCATACGAAGAATGCCTCGATGCTCGGCGACACGAAGGCGAGCAACAACACCGCGCCGCCGCTGCCGAGAGTCGTCATCACGGCGGCCACCGCACTCGTGACGGTATTGAGTTGAAGCCCATTGAGAGCCCCTAGATATAGACCGACGGGCCAACGGCAGGCAATCACGACGCCCATGAGCTGAACGGCGTGCCGCACGGTCTCCGCAGACACGTTGTCCGCCTCGATCCAGTGGCCCGCGATCAACGGCGAAAACAAGAACACAATCGCAGCGATGGACATCGCAACACTCCAGTAGATCACGGCCAGGGTATGCAAGAGGTTGCCGGCCTGTCGCCATCGAGCATCGACGGAGTACCTGGAGATCTCTCGATTCAGGGTCTGCGCAAGTCCCAGGTCGAGTAGCTGAAACAGCGCTTGCGTCGTGGCGAAAAACCCGATGAGTCCGTAGGCCTCGACGCCAAGATATTTCAGGTATAGCGGAACGACCGCGAGGCCCACGACAGCAGTAAATGCCGAGCTCCCCAGACCGGCAGCCAGATTGCGACCTAGTTTCATCCTCGCGCTTTCCTTCAGCTTCCGATCAGCGCAGCTCGGCAGAAGATCGTGTTCACGCGCGTATCGGCGTACGCCACGTACTTCCTAGCCAGCATGAACTCGATAATGTCGTTCTTCTTGAGACTCGCCTGATGCTGGTCGTACTCGAGCGTCTCGACGCATACGACATCGGGAGCGAAGCGGTCGAAATCGAGTCCTTTCAGGACATCGAGATCCAGTCCCTCGACGTCAAGTGAGAGAAAATGGGGCGCCCTGCCCTCAAAGTTGTCGGCAATGATGTGGTTGATAGGGACCAGTGGCACTTTGATGACGTGTTCAACGTGGATCGTGCCGTGTCCTTTCAGTCCTGACCGTTTCCCAATGCGTCGCTTCGCTCCTTGAGAACGTGCTGAGACCATCTGCGAATCCCCCGAAGACAAAGAAGTCCGCCTGAGTCTCCGCCGTGAGCCCGATACCCACCTCCAGAACCACGTCCCGCGGACGCACCGACCTCAACACTTTGCAGAGACGGGGGTTTGGTTCCACCAGTACCCCCCGCGCGCCCCTCTTGTAGAAATAGTACGTGTTACTGATGAATCTCGGGTGATTGGCACCGATGTCCAGATAGGTCGGTTGTTTCGTTCCCAGCATGTCGAACAGATATCTGACAATCAGGTCCTCACCGAACTGCGAGTAACTCACTTGCGCGCTTGGCAAGAAGACCCGTCGTACAGCTCTCTCGAGAAAGTTGACCCGGTCGAAAACGTTCATCTGATACTCGCAGGACAAGCCACGCTACAAGGCAAGTGGACACTCAAATCGATCGCGCATTCTGCGTCGGTCGCGGCTGGTCCTTTGCCCGGCCTCGCCGGCCCTCGGCATCACCTCTCCGTCGCTGCACGGTGGACCCTCCCATGGTCGGTGGAGTGTCGGAGACGGGTGGGTGAACAGAGTGCATCGAGTGGGTGCCTGCCGGTCATGTCCGGCCGGGAATCGCATGCAGTGAGCAGCCAAGTCGGTCGGGAACAGCCTACGATGACGGCTCGGCTATGGTGCAGACTTGCCCCCTTTCCCGTGCGGGAGCGTATCACGAGGAGAGCGCCACGATGGAGACAGGTCGGAGGGTGCCTAAGCATAGGGGGAAGACCTTCCAACGCGTGGAGCGCTAGCTCGGGAAGGCTCGGCCGCTCTCCTGTGATCCGCGCCGAGGTCGAGCTTCTTCTTGAGCGCATCCCAAGGGCGCGCACGGAGGGTGTCTTCCCCATCCGATGGTGCGTCCTGAACGCCTTCCAGAAGGCCCCCTCGTAGTCTGCTTGGGACCGTCCCCGGGACCCGGCCCAGCCACCCCGGTCGTGGCGAGGGCTAGCGCCGTGACGCGCACCCGCCGGAGAAACTCGATGTCGTCCGCCGAGAGCCGTTCCCGGGTTTCCCGAAGTGCCTCGTGCGATCGGTGCGCGCCAGAAGGTGGTCCCGTGTCATCGCGGGGTCTCGGAGCGTTACCGGGCCGCCGGCTCGCGTTGCTCGCTCGCGGCCGGTGAACGCGGCGTTCAGAGCCTCGAGGCTGAGGTCGACGCCGAAGCTGAAGCGGCGTGGTCTGCGGAGATTCGGGCACGGCTCGAGCGGGTCGACGCTGGCACCGCAAGGACCATCCCTTGGTCGGAGGCGCGTCGCCGCATCAATGCGGCCGCCGGACGTGCCTCGCGAGGTTGAGTATCTCGAGGAGGCCGTCGAAGAAGCGGAGGCGGCGGCTCGCTGGTACGCGGAGCGCAGTGCCGCGGCTGCCGCGGGTCACCGACGAAATCGACGCAGGTGAATCGGCCATCACGCGGCTCCCCGACGCATGGCCCCGGTTCGATCACGACACGCGTCGGTACTTGCTTCGGCGCTATCCATTCAGCTATCGTGTCGAATCTGGCCGCCCCCTGATCGTGGCGGTGGCGCATGGGCATCGGCAGCCTGGTACTGGCAGTCGCGCCTGCAGGGGCCTGGCTGACCGGGGCGCGGGAGCCGACGGTGTTCAACGTTCGAACCCACTTAGTCTAGGGCACCGCCCAGGCCCCGCCGGTCCGGCCCGACCGCGCGCGCTCAGGGGAGGACGGCCGACAGCGCCGACTCGCGCAAGCGCCGGCACGTCGCCGCACGCCACACCCCACGGGAGGCCAGAGGCCGCGCCGGCCCATCGCCTCGGCCGGGTGGCCCGCCCCGCGTGAGCCCCCAGGACCCGGGCCGAGCCGGGCGGTCAGAGGTAGACGCCCCGGCTGGCTCCCCCATCGACCGTGATCGAGGCCCCCGTCAGGAAGCTGGCGCGCTCGGAGGCGAGGAACAGGACCAGGTCCGCGACGTCCTCGGGCCGCCCGATGCGCCCGAGCGGCTGCTTCCCCGCCACCTCGGCCCGGAGCGCCTCCACGGACTGCCCCTGCGCCTGGGCCTGCTGGGCGACCAGACGGTCCCACCGCTCCGTGGCGGTCGCCCCGGGGCTCACGGCGTTCACCAGGATCCCGTCGGGAGCCCCGAGGTCGGCGAGGGCCCGCGTGAAGTTGATGAGTCCGGCGTTGGCGATTCCTCCCGCCATGTAGGTGGTCGCCGGGTTCCGGGCTGCGGCGCCGATGACGTTGACGATCCGCCCCCAGTGCCCCGTCCGCATGACCGGAATCGCCGCCTGCGCCATTCGCACGTAGCCGAGGATCTTCAGCCGCCAGTCGTCCGCCCACGCCTCGGCCGGTGTCGTCAGGAAGTCCCCGCCCCGGATGGCGCCGGCGTTGTTCACCAGGATCTCGAGGCGTCCGAACCGCGCCACGACGGCCTCGACGACCCGGCGCGCCGCGTCGGGCTCGGCGAGGTCGGCGACCACCGTCAGCACCTCGGCGCCCTTGGCCGCCAGCGACTCGGCGGTCTCCCCCAGCGCCTCGGCGCCCCGCGCGGCAATCGCGATGCGACAGCCCTCGCTCGCGAGGCCGGCCGCGACGGCGCGGCCGATGCCCTTCGAACCCCCCGTCACCAGCGCAACCCGTCCCGAGATCCCGAGCTCCACTTGTCGTCCTCCCTTTCGGCCTGTCCGACTGTCGACCGGTCAGCGCACCCGGGCCACGTAGGCCCCGGCCTGCTCCCCCGCAAGCCGGCCGAACGCGGCGCCGGCCATCAATCCCGTCCCCCCCGGGTAGTTCTCGTAGAAGAGCCCGCCCACCAGCTCGCCGGCCGCCAGCAGTCCGGGGATCGGCCGATCCTCGGTGTCGAGGACCTCCGCCCGCGGCGTGACCCGGAGGCCGCCGAACGTGAAGGTGATCCCGCAGGTGACCGCGTACCCGACGAAGGGCGGCGTGTCGAGCGTCAGCGCCCAGTTCGACTTGGGCGGAACGACGCCCCGCGTGCCCTTGCCGTCCAGCACCGCCGGGTTGAACTCACCCGGCGCGACCCCCCGGTTGAAGTCGGCCACCGTCCGGGCGAGACCCTGCGGGTCGATGTCGAGCGCCCGAGCCAGCTCCTCCATCGTCCCCCCCTCGCCCTTGGTGACCTCCCGGATCCGGTACTCCTCCCGCAGGATCGGCACGACCTTCTGATCGAAGATCTGGAACGCCAGGCGCTGGGGCTGCCGGAGGATCTCCCGCCCGTACTTCGCGTACGTGTAGTTCCGGAAGTCGGCGCCCTCGTCCACGAACCGCTCCCCGCGAACGTTGACGATGAGGCCGAGGGGATACGAGTGCTTCTGGAACATGTCGCCCACCCGACGGTCGCCGAAGGGCGGCGAGCCCGCGTCCCAGGCCACCGCGTGGCAACCGGACCAGTTGCCGAAGGGCTGCGCGCCCGCTTCGAGCGCGATGCGGATCCCGTCGCCGGTGTTGTGGCGCGTGCCGCGGACGTGGGCAAGCTCCCAGCCGGGGCCGAGATAGCGGGTACGCCACTCCGGGTTCGCCTCGAATCCGCCCGACGCCAGGACCACCGCCCGGGTCGCGAGCTCGAAGAAGCCGTCCGGGCCCCGGCAGGTCAGGCCGCGAATCGCGCCGCGCCCGTCCAGCAGGAGCCCGGTCGCCTTGGTCCCGTAGCGCACCTCGACGCCCAGCCGCGCCGCACCCTCGTACAGGGACTCGATCAGCCCCGGACCCCCGCCGACCGCCTCCACGTTGAGCCCGCCCCAGAAGCGGTGCTTGCCGCCGACGTGGTAGGACTGGCGGGCCATCATGAGGATCCACCGGACCCCGTGACTCCGCATCCACACGACGGTGGGCCGGGACCGCTGGATCAGGACGTCCGCCAGGTCGGGATCGCTCAGCCCCTCGGTCAGCCGCATGAGGTCGCTCAGGAACTGGTCGGCGGTGTACGGCGGCACGTCGACGACCGCCGCCTCCTCGTCGGCGAGGTCGACCAGGATGTCCCGCCTGAGATCGTCGAGGCCGGCGTGACTGAAGCGGAATCCACCCGCGGTGAAGAACGAGTTGCCGCCCCGCTCGTGCGGCGGCGCTTTCTCGATGAGCAGCACCCGCGCGCCGGACTCCCGGGCCGCCAGCGCCGCGCAGAGCGCGGCGTTCCCCCCGCCCACCACCACCACGTCGAGCTCACCTTCGCGCGTCACCATGGGCTCCACCCTCAGATGGGAATCTCCGTCCCCACGCGGCGCTCGCGCGCCCGGGCGACGAGGCGGACCGCGACGGCGATGTCCTCCATCGCGACGCCCTGTGACTCGAACAGCGTGATCTCGGCGGCGTCCCTCCGGCCGGGGCGACGGCCGGCGACGACGTCGCCCAGCTCGTGCACGTCCTCCCAGCGGATCACGCCCTGCTCGAGCGGCGCCACCAGGTCGCCGCACTCCAGGCGCGCCTGCTCGAGCGAGTCCGTCACGATGAGGCCGGCCCGCCGCACCGCCTCCACGTCGAGCTCCGCCCGCGCGAGCGCGTTCGAGCCGGCGGCGTTCACGTGAGCGCCGGGCGCGATCCAGCGTCCGTCGAGGACGGGCGTCTTCGACCCGGTGATCGTGACGAGAATCGAGGCGTCCTGGGCCGCCGCCTCGGGCCGGTCGACCGCCACGACGCGCACGCCGAGAAGGGGGCCCATCTCCTCGGCGAACCGAGCCCGCCGCTCGGGATCGCGCCCGTAGACCCGCGCCTCCCGCACGCGCCGCACCGCGCAGACCGCCTCGAGCTGAGAGCGCGCCTGCCAGCCGGTCCCGTAGCACCCCACCCGGTCCGCGTCCGGCCGGGCGAGGTGCTTCGTGGCGACGCCCGAGGCGGCGCCGGTCCGCATCTGACCCAGCTTGTCGGCCTCGATCACCGCGAGGAGAGCGCCGCTCTCCACCGAGAAGAGCAGCACCACGAACTTGGTGCCGCCGCGCACGGTCGCGTAGGACTTGAGCCCCATGACCCGCGCCTCGGGGAGCGCCGCCGGCATCACGTGGAGCAGCCCTCCCGGCACCGGCAGGCGGACGCGAGGCTTGTTCGTCAGCTTCCCCTCCCCTTGCCACCGGAAGGCGTCCTCGACGGCCTCGATCGCCAGCGACATCGGAAGGAGCATCGTGACCTCGGCCTCGTTCAGCAAGAGCGCCATCGGGCCTCCTCGGGTCCTGTCGCGGAGCCGGTCAGGGAAGCGGCGCCCGCGGGCGAGGCCAGCGTGGAATGGCCGCCGGGCTCCTCCCCGCAGCAAGCGCTGCCAGCGCCGCTCGGAGCTCGGCCAGCCACTCGCGGACATCGAGCGGCAGGGTCGCCCCGGCCTCCGCCACCTTCGCCACTCCGAGCACGAGGAGCGACCGGGCTCCCTCGCGGTTTCCGTTCTCGAGGTGATGGAACCCGACCGCGACCTGGATCAGGCCCTGGAGCGCCGTCCGCGCGGGCTCCGACGCGCGGAACCAGACGGGCTCGAGCAGCTCGTGCACCTCGAAGAAGAGTCCATGGTTCGCGAGCGCCGCCGCCCGCTCGAGGAGCCCCGCCATCCCCTCGGCGCCCCGGTCCTCCCAGTCCCGCCACTCCCGGACAATCGAGGCCGCCCGGGAAGCGCGGTCGGCGAGGCTCGGCCCGTGCGCGCGATATCCGCTCACGAGCTGGACCTGGCCCGCCGCCGCGGGCTCGAACCAGCCGAGCGCCAGGAGACGGCCCGCGCCGGCCTCGTCCACCTCGAACCCGCCGGCCCCGGAGACCCGCGCGAGGGCGAGCACCGTCTCCCGCGCCTCGCCTGGCTCGAACGCCTCCAGGATCAGCTCGGCGAGTCGGTTGCGGAGCGGAAGCGGTAGCGGCCCCACCGGCGGGAGGACGGGACACCTGAGCCCGGCCGGGTCTACGTGGACGCGCCGCGGCCCGCGGCCTTCTCGAAGAGCTGGTCGTCGAGACGGAGCGCGCGCCCGGTGCCGTTCTGCCGGACCATGAGCCACTCGGCGAGGATGGAGACGGCGATCTCCTCCGGCGCCCGGGCACCGATGTCGAGTCCGATCGGCGCCCTGAGCGCCCGGATCCGCTCGATCGGGAACCCGTCGGCCACCAGGCGCTCGGTGACGAGCACGGCCTTCCGGCGCGCTCCCATCAGCCCGACGTAGCGCGCCGGCGTCCGGAGCGCGCCGGCCGTCGCCTCGTAGTCGAGATCCTGGTTCCGCATCGCGACGACGATGGCCGTCGCCGGTCCGATCGGGAGCCAGCCGAGCGCCTCGCCGACCGGCGCCGCGACCACCCGGTCGGCCTCCGGAAAGCGCTCGCGGCTCGCGTACTCGGGCCGGTCGTCGACGACCGTCACCGACACTCCCATGCCCCGGGCGAGGCCGGCGAGCGCCTTCCCCACGTGCCCCGCCCCGACGACGATCAGGGTGGGCGGAGGGCCGAAGCGCTCGGCATGGAGCCTGACCCCGTCGGACGTGAGAAGCTCGGGCGCCTCCTCCTCGAGCGCGCGCCGTCCGAGCTCCACCGCGGCCGCCGTCCGGGCGGCATCCGACAGGGCGCCCGCGGTCTGCCCTCCGGAGACGAGAACGCGGGCGCCGGCCGCCTCGCCGTCGAGGGCCGTCACGACCGCGACCGCGTCGCGGCCCTCCGTGGCCTCGAGAACCGGCTCGAGCCACCCGAGCGCGCGCCGGTCCAGCCGCTCCACGAACACGAGCATCGTCCCGCCGCACGCCAGGCCCCAGTCGTCGACCCCGGTGGAGAGCGCGTACTCGCGGACCGCGGGCGCGCCGCTCGCCGCGGCCAGGGTGGCCTCGCGGATCGTCTCCGCTTCCACCGCTCCGCCCCCGAGCGTTCCCGCAATGCGCTGACCCGCGCGCGCGAGCAGCCGCGCTCCCACCTTCTGGGGCGTGGAGCCGCGCGTGGCCACGAGCGTGGCGAGCCCCGCCGGCTCGCCGCTTTCGGCCAGCCGAGCCGCCTCGCGCAGGACGTCGAGGGTCATCGGAGCCTCGCGCAAGAGCGGGTCACCGCGTGCGCACCACCCGCGTGCCCGCCAGGAAGTCGTGGAGCCCGCGACGGTCCCGCCGGAATCCCGCGACGACCAGGCCGATCCCGAACGGGATGGCCGCCGCCAGCGTCGCCACGCACCGCCCGAGCGCGCGGAGGTATCCGATCGGCGACCCGCCCTCGTCGACGACGCGGGCGCCCAGCAGACGCTTGCCCAGCGTCTGGCCCCCGGTACCGTGGCTCAGGACGAAGTACGCCATGGGCACCACCAGCTGCCACGTCCGCCCGAACGCCTGAGCGGCGAGGTCGAAGCGCGGCGCGAGCCGCGCAAGGGCACTCGCGATCTGCATGCCGATCGCCCAGAGGATCACCACGACGATCAGGTCCACGACGAGCGCAGCGCCGCGGCGCTGGAGTCCCGCCGGGACGAGAGTCGCGGCGTCCGGACCTGGCGGCAGGGCGACGCGTCGGGCACCCAGAGCGGCGCGCCCCACGGGTCGCCCGGCTGGACCGCCGCGGGAGCGTGCGCGCCCGCCCGCGGCGCCGTCGCGGTCCACTCGCGCGCGTCGTCCATGGGTGGCGCCACTATAGCAGACGGCCCGGTATAATACCGGGCGCCGGCATGATCCCCGTCGTGGAAGCCAGGGCTCGCATCCTCGCCGACGTGGCCACCAGAGCGCCGGAGGAAACGCTTCCGCTCGCGCGGGGTCTCGGACGCGTGCTGGCGAAGGACGTCCGGGCTCCCTTCGACGTCCCGGCCGCCGACAACTCCGCCGTGGACGGGTACGCCGTCCGGGCAGCGGACCTCGACCCGGGAAGGCCGCGTGCGCGTCCGCGTGGTCGGGGATCTTCCCGCCGGCGGGGTCTACGCGGGCAGCATCGGATCTCTCGAGGCGCTCCGCATCATGACCGGCGCGCCGATGCCGCGCGGGGCGGACACCGTCGTGCCGCAGGAGCTCGGCGAGAGCGCGGAAGGGTGGGTCGAGCTTCGCCCGGTCGACCCCGGATCGAACGTGCGCGCCCAGGGCGAGGACGTCCGGGCCGGAACGGTCGTGCTCCGGGCGGGCGCGGTGCTGCGTCCGCAGGACCTGGGTCTCGTTGCGTCGCTCGGCTTCGCCGAGGTTCCGGTGCACCGCCGGCCCCGCGTCGCCCTGCTCTCCACCGGTGACGAGGTGGTGGAGCCGGGTCAGCCGCGGCGACCCGGGCAGATCTACGACGCGAACCGCTTCTCGCTCGGCGGCATGGTGGAGGGAGCCGGCGCCGAGCCGCTCGACCTCGGCATCGTGCCCGACGTCCGGGAGCGCCTTCGCGAGCGCCTCCTCCAGGCGGCCGGCGCGGCGGACGTCGTGCTCACCTCCGGCGGCGTCTCGGTCGGCGACTACGACCTCGTCAAGAGCGTGCTGGGCGAGATCGGAAGCATCGACTTCTGGCAGGTGGCGATGCAGCCGGGGCGCCCGCTGGCGGTCGGGCGGATCGGGGGCACCCTGTTCTTCGGCCTCCCGGGCAACCCCGTCGCCTCCGTGCTCTGCTTCCACCTGTTCGTCCGCCCGGCTCTCTGGAAGCTGGGCGGGCGGGCGCAGCTCGACCCCGACTGCGTCACGGCCACCGCCGTCGAGCCGATGCGGAAGCGGGCGGGCCGCCGCGAGTTCAAGCGCGGCATCCTCCGGTTCACCGACCGCGGCTACGAGGTCTCGACCACCGGGCCTCAGGGCTCCGGCATCCTCTCGTCGATGGTCGCGGCCAACTGCCTCATCATCCTCGAGGAAGCCCGCGGCGACGTGAAGGCCGGCGAGCGCGTCCTGGTCGAGCCGTTCTGAGGCACGCGATGGCGCGCGGGATCACGACCGACCTGATCGACGGC
Source organism: uncultured Candidatus Rokubacteria bacterium (assembly GCA_963745015.1). Taxonomy (GTDB): domain Bacteria; phylum Methylomirabilota; class Methylomirabilia; order Rokubacteriales; family DASRDR01; genus DASRDR01. The sequence goes on along the minus strand of CAVUVU010000020.1, from coordinate 19,352 downwards.
GTGAAGGAGATGGTGTCGGAGCTCTGCACCGGCTGGGCCCGCGCCCTTCCCGACCTCGTGCACGCGGACGTGCGCCTCGAGGTCACCGAGAGCAAGGTGGCGAGCGTCGAGAACGGCGAGCCGAAGTTCGCCAACGACGACTACGCGTGCGCCTTCGGGGTGCGGGTGCTGGCCGGCCGCCGCATGGTCGGGGCGGGGTACCTCGGCGGCACGCTCGGCGCCGCCGACCTGCCGCGGCTCCGCGAGATCCTGCGCGACGCGCTGGGCCGGGCGCACCGCCGGGCCGCCGCCAGCGGCGAGGCCAAGGCAACGGCGCGCGAGAAGCTTTCCGCCCTGGGATCGAGCCTCGCCGACACGCGCCTGGCCCCCGTCCGCGTGGCGCGGGAGACCGTGCCCGCGGTCTACCGGGTCGACCCGCGCACGATGCCGCTCGAGACCATGGTCCGGACGGCGACCGAGCTCGGGCGGGAGATCCGCGCCCTCGATCCGCGCCTGACCTACAGCCACCTCGCCACCGTCACCGAGCTCTCGCGCGAGCTGTTCTGCTCCTCCGAGGGGGCCCTCATCGACCAGACCTTCGCGCTGACCCAGGGCATGGCCTACGTCGTGGGAACGACGGCCGAGTCGAGCCAGGAGCTCTACGACGTGGTCGGACACCAGCGGGGCTGGGAGATCCTGACCGACGGCGTCCACGACGGCTTCATGGAGCTGCCCGACTTCCGCACGTTCGCCCTCGACCTCGCCCGGGAGGCGGTCGAGCTCGCGGCCGCTCCCCCGCTCCCCTCGACGGACGGGGACGTCGTGGTCGTCACCGATCCGCACTACAACGCGCTGGTCGCGCACGAGATCGTCGGCCACCCCAGCGAGCTGGACCGCGGCCTCAAGATGGAGATGGCGTACGCGGGGCGCTCCTGGCTGCTCGGCGACCTGGGCGACACGCAGGTGGGCCGCCCCATCGCCTCCCCGCTCGTGTCCGCCTACTCGGACCCCGCGCTCCCCGGGTACGGCCACTACGCGTACGACCACGACGGCACCCCCGCCCGCCGGGTCGTCCACATCGACCGGGGCGTCTTCCGCGGGTTCCTGAACAGCCGGCAGACCGCGGCCATCTTCGGCGGGGAGCCGAACGGCCACTACAAGGCGGCCGACGCGTCGCTCGTCCCGCTGATCCGGATGTCGAACACGGTGTTCGACGCGGGGACCGCCGACCCCCGCCAGATCCTCCGCGACGTCGAGCGCGGCTACTACCTGGTCGCCCACCGGATCCCCTCGATCGCCGAGAGCCGGGAGAACTTCCGGATCTCGGCGCGCCGGGTCTACGAGATCCGGAACGGCGAGCTGGGACGGCTCTACCGGGACGGAGGGATCACGGCCGACACGCGCGACTACCTGATGAACGTCGACGCGGTGGGCACCGACTTCCGTCTCTATCCCATCCCGAACTGCGGGAAGGGGCAGCCCATGCAGACGAAGCGGCTCGGCAACGGCGGCCCCACGATGCGAAGCCGCGCCCGGCTCACCGGCGGGAGCTGATGCGTCGCGACCGCCCGCCCGCTCGCGTCCCGCCGCATCGGTGCGATGGGCATGTCCGCGGCCACCGGGCCGAGGACCGTCGGCGGGGGCCACGCCACCCTCCGCCAGGAAGACTGACGCCGGTGCCGCCCGGCCCGACGACCGCCGAGCTTGCCCGCGCCGCGCGGGAGGCGCTCGAGCTCCTCCGCGCCGAGCCCGACGTCCTCGAGGCCGAGGTCTTCGTCGCGGCCAACGGCCAGCTGCTCGCGCGTCTCGCGTACGCGTCCCACCTCCCCTCCAACGGGGTCGAGGAGCCGAAGTCCACCGCGTCCCACGGGATCGGGCTCCAGGTGGTCTTTCGGGGCGCGGACGGGCCGCGTCTCGGCTTCGGGTCCGAGCCCTCCGACCTCTCCCGCGCGGGGGTGCAGCGGGCGCTCGCCAAGGCGCGGGAGGGAGCGGTGCGGGACCCCGCCTTCGTCTCCCTCCCCCGCCCGGGCCCGGAGCGGCGGACGCTCGAGCGCTACCACGACCCGCGGCTCATGGACCTCGACGACGAGGATCTCGTCGCCGCCGGCTGGCGGGTCGTCACCGGAGCCCTCCGGACGTTCGCGCGCGTCCGAACGCCTGGCGGAGGTCGCCGAGACCGAGGACGGCCTCCGCCGCCTCGGCCTCCTGCTCGGCGGCGACGTCACGATCGTGCAGGAGCGGGTCGCCATCGCGTCGACGCACCTCCCCGAGGTCCAGACCGACGAGTCGACGCTCATCACGGCCTCGACGACCGGCATGGTCGAGGCGATGGACGCGAAGGGCTCGGGCTGGTCCACCGGCACCCGGCTCCACGACTTCACGGAGGAGGCCGGCGTGGAAGCGGCGCACGGGGCGATCCGCGCGCTGGGCGGCGAGCGGATCCGGTCGGGCCGCTACCGGATCATCCTGGGTCCCCAGCCCGTGACGGATCTCATGAACAACCTGATCCTGCCGGCGCTCCACGCCTCCAGCTTCTACGCGTCGACCACCCCGTTCCTCGGCCGCTTCGGCCAGCGCGTCGCGGCCTCCGCCATCTCGATCTACGACCACGGCGCCTTGCCGGGATTCACCGGCTCGAAGGGCATCACGTGCGAGGGGCTCCCGACGGGCCGCACGGACCTGGTCCGGGACGGCATCCTGACCGGGCTCCTCACCAACTGGTACGAGGCGCAGCGTCTGCTCCGCGACCCGCAGGCGCGCGCGAAGCTCGGGGTCGACCCGGTCGAGGCCGCCGGCGGGCTCGTCGCACGGAACGGCTTCCGCTTCGCCGCCGGCGGCGGCCGGAGCTTCGGGTCGACGCCCGGCACCGCGGCGACGAACGTCTTCGTGGAAGGCCAGGACGGCGTGTCCCTCGACGAGCTCTGCCGGCGGGTCGGCGAGGGGCTCTACGTGGGACGCATCTGGTACACGTATCCGATCAACGGCCTTCAGGCGGGCGACTTCACCTGCACCGTCGTCGCCGACTCCTATCTCATCCGGGACGGCCGGATCGCGGTGCCCCTCAAGGCCAACGCCGTGCGGATCAGCGACAACATCACGAGCGTGCTCGACGGCATCCTCGGCGTGACGCGAGAGGTCAAGGGCACGACCGTCTGGGGAGGGGACGAGGTCGTGTACGCGCCGTCCATCGCCGTCGTGGGCCTCCAGGTCGACGAGATCGCCGGCTTCGTGGAGACCCTGTAGGTCCGGGCGCCGGTGGGCGAAACGCGGGCCGACCTGCAGCGTCTCGAGGATCTCGAGGGCTCACGTCCCGGCGCGCTCGAAGGGACGGTCCTCACCGGGCCCGGCGCGGGCGGGCTGGCCCCGAAGTCCCTTGCGGCGCGAGTGAAGGCTTCCCTCGCGGGCCGCGTGGCGGTGGTGACCGGCGCCTCCTCCGGCATCGGGCGAGCCACGGCGGCGGCGCTGGCCGGAGCCGGCGCCCGGATAGTCCTCGTCTCCCGCTCGGAGTCGCGGCTCCGCGCCGCGGCCGAGGAGGTCTCGCGGGCCGGCGGCGGCCGTCCTGCGCTCGTGCTCCCCTGTGACGTCACGGATCCGGAGGCGGTCGCGGCGCTGGCCGAGCGCGTGCAGGCGGGAGGCGGGAACGCCGGACATCGTGGTCAACAACGCGGGCATCGGCCACTGGGCGCCCATCGTCGACCTTTCCCTCGAGCGGATCCGGGCGGTGCTCGAGGTCAACTTCTTCGGCGCGGTGCACTGCACCAAGGCGTTTCTTCCGGCGATGCTCGAGCGCCGGCAGGGCACGGTCGTGTTCGTGTCGTCCGGCTTCGGCGTGCTCCCCTTCCCGTACACCGGGGCGTACTGCGCCAGCAAGCATGCGCTGAACGGGTTCGCCGGATCGCTGAGAGCCGAGGTCGAGCCGCTCGGCGTCGGCGTGCTCCTGGTGCTGCCCGGGAGCACCCAGACCGCCTTCTTCGAGGCAAACGCCTATCCGCCGGACGTGCTCTCCCGGTATCTGCTCCAGCGGTCCGTGCCGCCGGCGCTGGTGGCGCAGCGCATCGTGCGGGCCGTGGTCCGCGGCCGGCGCCGCGTGGTGGTGGGCCGCCTCAACGATCTCGGTCTCCGGCTGGTCGGCGGACTTCCCGAGGTCGCCGCCGCCTTTCTCTCCTTCGTCGGCCGGCGCGTCCTGCGACGGGCGCCATCCGGACCGAGGGGCCGGTGACGCGACGGTGGGGAGCCTGGGTCGCGGCGATCGGAAGCGTCGCCGCCTTCTGTGCGGGGTTCTACGTCCGGATGAACGAGGCGTACGGACCCTTCAATCTGTCCGCGCGTCCCGGCGACTGGACGGTCCTCTGGGAGCTCTGGCGCCACGGCCAGATCGCCTCCCGCATCGTCCTGGAGGCCGCTGGTGCTCGCCGCCGCGGCGGCCACCGTCCCCTGGGTGCTCTGGGCTCTGCTCAGGCGGCCAGGCCGGCGCTGAGCACCGGACGCCCGTCAGGCCGACAGGCGCCTGATCGCGGCGATCTCCTGGATTCCCTCGGAGCGGAGATCGAGCTCGCTCGGCCCCTTCGCACCGAGGCCCAGCGCGATCCCGTTCCGTATCTTGGGCTGGCTCCAGGGCGACTGATCCTGGATGGACGCGTCGGTGCCGTGGTGGCGCAGCACGGCCAGCCCCGTGACGTCGGTGGCGAGCAGGTCCCGCGAGGCGATCACCAGGCGCGGGTGAACCGCGCGGCCGTCGGCAGGTCCGCCGCTGACGAAGGCCGCGGTGCCGTCCAGGATGTTGAGCGACGGCCGGAAGGCGAGGCTCATCTCGGCGATCAGGGCGGCGAACGCCTCGTACCCCTGCTCCGACCGGATCCGGTGATAGTACCGTCGGCTGTCCGCGTCGATCACTCCGATGGCGTTCTTCATCGCCATCGTGTAGCGGGCGAGGACATGCGTCTTCACGCAGGCCAGGTTCACGACGTGGTGCACCTGATCGAACATCGCGGGGATCCGGTACCCGTCGGGCCAGTGGCGGGCCGCCGGGGGGCGGAGGTGCCGACGCGGAAGATCGTCGAACGCGACGAACTCCGCGCCGTGGGCGCGCACGGCCTCTTCCAGGCCCGCCCGGCGCATGTTGGCCACGGTGTTCTGGACGTAGAAGGTCTGGTCGCCCACCACCAGGCGCCCGGGCTTCTGCGCCCGGACCAGCTCCAGCACCGTCGACGAGGACCTCGGGGCTGGTCGTCGCCGGATGGGGCCGGGGGCAGCAGATGTTGGGCTTCACCAGCACCGTCTGTCCCGGCTGGATGAACTCGAGCCCTCCAGCCAGCCGGACGGCGGCTCGGGTTGCGTCCGCCATCGTGGCGCCGCGAGCCAGGCCCACCGGGACCGGTCCGGCTGCTTCGAGGGATCGGGCCGTCGCCACCCCGATCCCGAGCCCCGCCACCCGGGCGAGCCACGCCCGCCGGGACACCGAGCCGGCGCCCGGAGGCACCGGTCCGTCCGGAGATCTCGACCTCGCCCGTGGTTGCTCGGGTGCGCTCATGCGGCGCCTCCTCTTCGAGCCCGACACCGGACGCCGGGCGGCGATGCTAGGGCCTCCGGCGGGTCTCCACGATCGTGACGCGGCTGGCGAGGGTCTGGCCGCCCAGATCCTCCCCCTCCACGACGACGAAGTCCCCGACCAGGACGTCCACCAGCGACACCGACATCTCTCCGAAGGCGCTCTGCCCCCGCATGTCGCCCAGCCGGAGGCGGCTGGCCGCCACCACGGGCGTGTCCGCCTCCACCCGCACCTCGTGACGGATCGGAAGTCCCCGCCGCCCGAGCTCCTCGACCACGAGGACGCCGCGGGCGAGGTCGACCTCCATCACGTGGCCCGAGTACCGCGCGAACGCCCCGGACACGACGGGCGGCACGGCAAGAGCGAGCAGCACCGAGAGAGCCCCGAGCCACGCCACTCGCCGGATCATTCGACCCTCCGCTCCATCAGTCCGAGAGCTTGAGGAGCATCCCGGTCCGCCGCGCCCGATGGATGGCCCACGCGAAGAGCGCGTAGCCGCCCACCAGGTAGAGGACGACGAGCCCGTAGCCGCGAAGGAGCGGCGCCGTGAAGACCGGCGCGTACCCCAGGTGCGCGCGGAACGCTTCGAGGAAGTGGGTGAGCGGCACCCCCGCGGCCACCACCTGGAGCGGCGCCGGGCAGGATGGAGACCGGATAGTAGACGCCGCACAGCAGGAGCACCAGGCTCACCCCCGACCAGGCCGACACCTCCGCCCTGAGCCCGAAGAGCATGAGGAGGGTCGACACGAGGAGGCCGACGCCGGCCGCCGACAGGAGAAGCCCCGCCAGGAGCGCCACCGCGGGCGCCACGCCATGAGCGAGCACGCTCACGCCGAACACCCAGTGGCTCACGGCCGCCTGCAGGACGAACACCGCCGTCCCGCGAACCAGACCCATGAGCCACGACCCCAGCACGAGGTGCCAGGGCCTGATGGGCGCGACGAGCTGATGCTTGATGCTTTTCGCCCACATGTCGAACAACGCCGCATACGCCACGTCGAGCTGGCAGACCTGGACGGTCGAAAGCGCGAACGTCCCCACCAGCACGAACACGACCGTTCCGGGCTCCGCGTCGAGGAACGTGATCAGGAGCCCGACCGACAGGAGATTCACGATCGGCCAGAAGACGATCTCGAAGAGGGTGAACGCGTTGCGGTAGGTCATCCGCCAGTTGCGGATGAAGAAGGCGGACACCTTCACGAGCTCGCGCCGGAGGGAGGCTGCCCGCGGACCAGCCGACGGCGGGCCGCCGGCACGGCCAGGCCGCTCATCGCGCGAGCTCGATGAACACCGACTCCAGCGTCGGCTCGGTCACGGTCACGTCGCTCACCGGAACCCCGCGCTCGTGGAGATGGCGGAAGATCTCCGGCAGGCGCTTCCGTGCGTCGTCCACGGTCACGCGGACGCGGCCGCCGGCGGGCGCGCAGGCCAGCACCCCGGGCAGCCCGGCCAGGCTGCGCCAGGCGTCGCCTTCCACCGCGAGCTCGATGCGGTCGCCGAGCAGCACCTCCCGCTTCAGGGTGCCGGGGTCGCCGCTCGCGAGGATCTGACCGGCCCGGAGGAACGCGATCTCGTCGCAGAGCTGCTCCGCCTCCCGCATGTAGTGCGTGGACAGGAGGATCGTCATCCGGCGGGAGCGCCGGAGCGCCGCGATCTGGTCCCGGATGCGCACCGAGATGTCGGGGTCGAGCCCCACGGTCGGCTCGTCCAGGATCAGGAGCTCCGGGTCGTTGACGAAGGCCTTGGCGAGCGCGAGCCGCTGCTTGAGCCCCGTCGACAGCTCGTTGTAGGGCACCCCCGCGTGCGCCGTCAGCTCGAACTGCTCGAGCAGGGCCGCCACCCGGGGCCGACGAACGGCCCCGCCCAGCCCGTAGCTCCGCGCGGCGACGTCCAGGATCTCGCGCGGCGTGAGGCTCCAGAGGAAGGAGGCGCTGCCGGAGGACAGATTGATGCGTTCGCGCACCCGATGGGCGTCGCGGACCACGTCGAGGCCGAGGACTCGCGCCTCACCCCGATCCGGCAGGAGGAGCGTGGCGAGGATCGAGAGCAGGGTGGTCTTGCCGGCGCCGTTCGGCCCCAGGACCCCGAAGATCGCGCCGCGCGGCACGACGAACGACACGCCCCGGAGGGCTGGCTGCGAGCGCCGGCGGGGCCATCCGGTGCGGAACGTCTTGCCGAGGTCACGGACTTCGACCGCAGGCCCGGTCGCCGTCACGCGATTCATCGTATCATACGCGGCATGAGCGACCGGCAGGAGTGGTCCGCCCCGATCGCGGACGTCCCGCCCGGCTCGTCGGCGAAGTTCCCGCTGAGATGGCGCGGGGCGCAGGTCGAGGGGTTCGTGGTCAACTTCGAGGGCCGCTACCACGCCTACGTCAACCGCTGCGCGCACGCGGGCACCCCGCTCGACTGGTGGCCGAACGAGTTCTTCACCGACGACGGGCGGCTGCTCGTGTGCGCCACCCACGGCGCGCTCTTCGAGCCGGACAGCGGCCGCTGCGCGGGGGGCCCGTGCGGAGGCGCGTCGCTCTGGTCACTCCGCGTGCAGATCGAGGGCGACCGGGTCGTCGTACGGACGCTCCCCGAGGACGCGGACGACGCCCCCGGCTCCTGAGCCCGGGCCGCTGTGACGGACGACGCCGGCCGGCGCGACCGGGCCGCCGTCCGCGAGGCGAACGAGCGCTTCTACCGGGCCTTCGAGAGCCTCGACCTCGCGGAGATGGACCAGGTCTGGGCGCGCGGCGAGGACGTCGCGTGCGTGCACCCCGGGTGGAACCGGCTCCACGGCTGGGAGGAGGTGCGCCGCTCGTGGGCCGCCATCTTCCAGAGCACGACCGAGATGCGGTTCACCATCACGGACGTCCGCGTGGAGGCGCGCGGAGACCTCGCCTGGGTCCACTGCACGGAGAACATCCTCTCGGAGACGCGCGGGAGCCTGTCGATCACCGCCATCCTCGCGACCAACGTCTTCGAGCGCCAGGCCGCGGGATGGCGCCTCGTCCACCACCACGCCTCGCACATCCTGGCGCCGCAGGATCCCGGGCCGGAGACCGCCTGAAGGGGCGCGCCCGCATCGTGGGGTCGGTTCTCGCCTCGGCCCTGGCCCTTCTCTCGGGCTGCGGCACGGCGCTCGAGCGCGGCCTGATCTTCCACCCCTCGACCACCCTCGAGGGCACGCCGGCCGCCCTCGGGCTCGCGTACGAGGACGTGGAGGTCACCGCCGAGGACGGCGTCCAGATCCATGGCTGGCTCGTCCCCGGGCCGCGGCCCGCCACCCTCCTCTACTGCCACGGCAACGCCGGGAACATCTCGCACCGGCTCCAGAAGATCGAGGCCTTCCACAACCGGCTCGGCCTGTCGATCCTGATCTTCGACTATCGCGGGTACGGGCGGAGCGAGGGGGTCCCGAGCGAGGCGGGCACCTACGCCGACGCCCGGGCGATGAACGCGTGGCTCCGGGAGCGTGACGCCGGACCGGTCGTCTATCTCGGCGCCTCGCTCGGCGCCGCCGTCGCCACCGTCCTCGCGACGGAGGATCCGCCGGCGGCGCTCGTCCTCGAGGCGCCGTTCGCCTCGGTGCAGGCCATGGCCAGCGCCACCGTGCCCGGCGCCGGCTGGCTCTTCCGCACCCGCTACGACACCCTGGGCGCGATCGGCCGCGCGGCGGCGCCTCTCCTGGTGCTCCACGGCGACGCCGACGAGGTCGTTCCCCACCGGCAGGGGCGCGCGGTCTTCGAGGCGGCGTCCGAGCCCAAGCTGTTCGTCACGATCCCGGGCGCCGGCCACAACGACGCCCACGAGGTCGGAGGCGAGGCGTACTGGGGGGCGTGGGCCGCGTTCCTGGCGGCCCACCTCCGGGGTCGTGACGGACCGGCTGCCCGGCGCGGGCGCTACTGGACCCGGACGACGGCGTCGGCCGGCAGGCGGGCGAGGAGGTCCCGGAGCGCCGCCTCCAGGTACTCGGGCTCCTTCGATTCGAGCGTCACCCTGACCTTGTACTCGGGATTCGTGAACTCGGGATACGAGCCGCACATGAGCTCGGGGAAGCTCCGCAGCATCGCGTTCAGGTGCTCGGCGAGGGTCCCCTCGCCCACCCCGAAGAAGACGATCCGCATGAGGAACGGCCGCTCGCGGAACTGCTCCTTGATCGCGTCGAACTTGCGGCGGAAGATCTCGGGCACGCCCGGAAAGACGTGGACGTTTCCGACGACCACCACCGGGACGATGAGGTGATCGGAGGCGAGGAGGTGCGCGCCCTCCGGCACCTCCGCCATCTTGAGCCGCGCGTCGTTGATGCGCGACTGGTACACCTCTTCGAGGGCCGCCACGAGGCCCGCGTCCCGTACGACCCGCCGGCCGAACGCCTGTGCGACCCCCGCGATCGTCACGTCGTCATGGGTCGGCCCCACGCCCCCGGAGGTGAACACCCAGTCGTAGGCCCGGGAGAACTCGGCGACCTCGCGGGCGATCAGGTCGACCTCGTCGGGAATGACCGAGACCTTCCGGACGTCGACGCCGAGTTGCCGGAACTCGCGGCACAGGTAGAGCGCGTTCTGATCGGCGACCTTCCCTGACAGGATCTCGTTGCCGATCAGGATGATGCCGGCCGTCTTCGCCATCGCCGGCCCGGTACGCGCCGCGCTCAGCCGCGGGCGAACTCCTCCTTGGCCGCGCGGATCCGCGCCGGGTCCGCCAGGAGGTCGTAGGTGGTCAGGGCCATGGTCTTCGCCGCCGCCAGCATGCCGGCGTGGGCCAGCGGCTGGACCGCCGCGGCCACGAAATCGCGCGTGTGGATCGCCATCCCGGTCGGCGCGATGGCCACCATCGGCTGGATCGTGGGGAGGACCTGGCTCACGTTGCCGACGTCGGAGGAGCCCAGGCGGTCGGGGACCGCCTCTCCCTCGACGAGCCCGGCCCCGCGCATGTTCGCGGCGAAGAGGTCCAGGAGGGTCTGGTTCCGCCTGAGCGGCTCGTAGACCATCTCGTGCTGCGTCACGGTCAGCGTCGCGCCCGTGGCGCGGGCCGCCCCCTCGGCGCAGGCGATGACGCGCCGGTGGAGCTCCCACATCGTGTCGATCCGCGGCGCCCGGACGTAGAACGTCGCCTTGGCGTACTCGGGAATGATGTTCGCCGCCGCCCCGCCGTTCACGATGATGCCGTGGATCCGGCAGTCCGGGCGCACCTGCTGCCGCAGCATGCTGACCGCGTTGAACGTCTGGATGCACGCGTCCAGCGCGTTGACCCCGACCCAGGGGTCGGCCGCGGCGTGCGCCGCCTTCCCGGCGTACTCGAAGTCGGTCCGCACGATCCCGAGGAGATCCTGGTGGAGGATGGTCCGGTCGAAGCCGTGGATCATCATCGCGCAGTCCACGCCCTCGAACACGCCGGCCCGGATGAGCTTGACCTTGCCGCCGCCGCCCTCCTCGGCGGGCGTGCCGATCACCTGGACCCGCCCCGCGGGAAGCCGGGCGCGAACGGCCGCCAGGGCCGCGCCGGCCCCGGCGCCGGACGTCGCGATGATGTTGTGCCCGCACGCGTGCCCGATGACGGGCAGCGCGTCGTACTCGCACATGATCGCGACCGTGGGGCCGTCGCCGGCTCCCTTCACGGTGGCCCGGAAGGCCGTCGGGACGCCGCCGACGCCGCGCTCCACCTGGAACCCCTTGGCCTCGAGAAACCCGCAGAGCCAGCCGGAAGCCTGCACCTCCTGGTAGCCCAGCTCGGGATGATCGTGGATCTTCCTGGACAGGCCCTCGAGCTCGCCGGCCAGACCGTCGAGGGCGTGCTGAATGTCGGTCTTGACGCTGCTCACAGGGCCTCCTGGATCGGGTGGCGGGCGGCCGCCGCGCGCTTCGCGCGGCCCGAGCGGAGCGTAACACGGGGCCGAGCGCGGCTCAAACGCGCGGGCGGCGCCCGGGCCCCGCCGTCTGTCAGCCGCGGGGCGCGTGCGCTAGAATAGCGGCGCGGCGACGTCCACTCCCAGGCCGCGCGGAGGCGCCCTGATGGCCCATGGTCCCGACGATTCCCCGATCCGTCTGTCCGGCTGGGCGCTGATCCTCGGCGCGTCCTCCGGGTTCGGTGAGGCCACCGCGCTCGCGCTCGCCGGCGCGGGGATGTCGGTGGCGGGCGTGCACCTGGACCGCAAGGCCACGCTTCCGAACGCGGAGCGGATCGCCGCCGAGGTGAAGCGCCGGGGCGGCCAGGCCCTCTTCTTCAACGTGAACGCCGCGGATCCGGCCCGGCGGGCCGAGGTGCTGGACGCGGTCGAGCGGGAGCTGGAGGCGCGCGGCGAGCAGGGCCGGCTCCGCGTCCTGCTGCACTCCCTCGCGTTCGGCACCCTCCGGCCGTTCGCGGCCGACAACCCGAAAGAGGCCGTGTCGAAGGACCAGATGGACATGACCCTCGACGTCATGGCCCACAGCCTGGTGTACTGGGCTCAGGACGTGGTGGCCCGGGGGCTCATGGGCCCCGGCGGCCGGATCTTCGCCATGACGAGCGGCGGCGGCACGCGCGTCCTGCCGAACTACGGGCCGGTCTCGGGCGCCAAGGCCGCGCTCGAGTCCCACGTGCGCCAGCTGGCGATGGAGCTCGCGCCCCGCAGCATCACGGTCAACGCCGTCCGCGCCGGCGTGACCGACACCCCCGCCCTCCAGAAGATTCCGGGCTCCGACCGCATCAAGGCCGGCGCGCTCGCCCGCAACCCTGCCGGCCGCCTCACCACCACCGAGGACGTGGCCCGGGCGATGGTCGCCTTCTCTCACTCCTCGACCTACTGGATGACGGGCAACGTCCTCGGGGTCGACGGCGGGGAGGACGTCGTCGGTTAGCGGCGGGGCCTGCCCCGGCCGACAATGACGCACCTCCACGCGGTCGTCCTGGGAGTCGTCCAGGGCGCCACGGAGTTCCTGCCGGTTTCCTCGTCGGGGCACCTGATCCTCGTCCCCAGGCTTCTCGGGTGGCCGGACCAGGGCCTGGCCTTCGACGCGGCCGTCCACCTCGGAACGGTCCTCGCCCTCCTCATCTACTTCACCGGAGACCTCCGGCGGCTGGCGGCGGGAGTCGTGGAGGGCCGGCCGGCCGACCGCCGCCTCGCCGCGGCCGTGGTGCTGGGCTCCATCCCGGCCGGGCTTGCGGGTCTGATCTTCCAGCGGGCCATCGAGACCAAGCTCCGCTCCGTCACGGTGGTCGCGGTGTCGACCATCCTCTGGGCCCTGGTCCTCTGGCTGGCGGACCGGCGGGCCGGGGAGAGCCGCGTCCACGATCTCCGCGAGGTGGGCGTGGGACGGGGCCTCGTGGTCGGCGTCGCCCAGGCCCTGGCGCTGATCCCCGGGACGTCGCGATCCGGGATCACCCTCTCGGCCGGGCTGTTCGCGGGCCTCGACCGCGCGACCGCCGCCCGCTTCGCGTTCCTCCTGGGCCTTCCCATCACGATGGCGGCGGGGCTGCTCGAGGCGTCCACTCTCGTCCGCGCGGGATCGACCGGGGACGGGCTCGGCGTGATCGCGCTCGGCGTCGTCACCTCGTTCGTGGCGGGCCTCGCGGCGATCCGGTTCCTGGTGAGCTACCTGCAGCGGCGCACGCTTCTCGTGTTCGTGGTCTACCGGATCGCGCTGGGGTTGCTCCTCCTCTGGGTCACCCGCGGCTGAGGGAGAGCGCCGAGGCGGACCGGCCGCTCAGCCCTGCGGCCAGCGCCGCCACCAGACGCGGCCCGCTCGCACGGTGAGCCGCGGCGCCCAGCGCTGGGAGCCCTCCAGGACGTTGCCGTCGGCGTCCTCGTAGGGAAAGCGTCCCTCCTCGACCGCGAACACCGCCGCGTCGCCCGCCGCGCCCGGCGCGAGCGACCCGAGGTCCCCGCTCCGGCCGATCGCGCGGGCGGGCGCCGCCGTCGCCGCCCGGACCACGTCGGCGAGCGACATGCCGAGGCTCAGGAACTTCGAGAGCGTCGTCGGGAGGTCCCGGACGATGCCGGCGCGGCCCGGCCGCGTCAGGTCCGAGGAGATCGTGTCGGGGTAGAAGTCCTGCTCGAACGCGCGCCGGGCCACGGGAAAGTTCACGTGGTTCCGGCCGTGGGCCACGTCGAAGACGATGCCCCGGCGGCGGGCGGCCCGCACGGCGTCCTTGACCCGCCCCTGCCCGTCGAGGATCCCCGAGCCGCGCCCGTGGAGGAAGTGGCTCACGATGTCGCCCGGACGGAGGAGGGCCAGAACCTCCGCGTACTCCACGGGTGGGTTGTTGATGTGCACGATCACGGGCACGCCGGCCGACTCCGCCGCCCGGAGGCCCCGCCGAAGAGGCTCCAGACCGTGCTGGGCGACGACCTCCGTCTGGATTCGCACCTTCACGCCCAGCACCACGTCGCGATGCTCGCGGGCCACGCCCGCGGCCAGGTCCGGATCCGAGTAGTCGAGGTAGCAGTGCTCCCCGATCCCGAGGTGGCTCAGGCCGATGGCCGCGATGTGAAGGAACCCGAGGACCCGCGTCTCGGCCCGCGCCATCACGTACTCGCGGAGCCCCGCGAAGTTCGCCGCTCCGGTGCTGCCGGCGTCGCAGAGCGTGGTCACGCCGGTCGAGGCGCACACCGGGTCGGTCTCGATCCCCAGGTCGTGACCCGCGATGAACGCGTGAGCGTGGAGGTCCACGAGCCCCGGCGCCACGTACGCCCCCGACACGTCCACCACCTCCCGCGCCGTCTCGCGCGGAATCGCGGTGTCGACCGCGGCCACCCGGCCCGACGCGAACGCGACGTCGCGCCGGCCGTCCACCCCGGAGGCGGGGTCGATGACGTGGCCACCGGTCAGCAGGAGGTCATGGCGCATTTCCGTCTCCCCTGTCACGCCGCTCGAAGCGGCGCATCACGTAGCCAAGGATCAGCGCTCCGATGCCGAGCGCGAGCCCCACGTGGAGCCGGGGTCCGCCGCGGGGCGGCTCCCCGAACGCGTCGGCGACGATCGCCGCCGCCACGATCACGATGCCGCAGATCGTGATCCCGGGCCAGGCTTCGTGCGCATGTCCGAAACGCGGCAGCTGCCAGCGCGTCACGCGGGCGGTGATAGCACGCGGGCGAATCGAGGGTCAAGCGGGCCGTCCGCAATCACGTGACGGCTCCGGGGAACGGGCGGCACGATGGGACGAATCGAGTGACGGCGGCGGGACCGGTCGAGGGCGCTACTTCCGGATCGTCAAGATGGCGACCCAGACGAAGAAGATCACGGTGCCGCCGAGGAAGAGTCCGAAGGCGAGCTTCTCGATGCTCGACATGGGTGTCTTAGCGCAGGAGCGGGGCGAAGCCCCCGAGGACGTTGTAGAGAGCGTCGCCGAGCAGGATGAGCAGGTTCAGCAGCACGAGCGCCAGGATCAGCCGGACGCCGGTCATCGCGGGAGCCCGGGGCCAAGCCCGCCCCAGTACCGGACGAGGTAGTAGACGCCCCACACGCCGAGGATCGCGTACACGACCAAGAGCCACCTGTTCACGATCCCGTGGTAGGCGCGGATCTCGCCGCCCGCCGTACTCTTCGATGTGGCCGCGGCGCCGCTCGTGCTCCGCGATGACGTGCTCGCGCTCGGACGCCTCACCGTGATCCGTCATCGTCGATCCCCTCGCTCCTCAGCACCTGGTACTTCACCGCCTCGACGTCGGTCAAGAGCCCGGACAGGGCCGCCCACAGGAAGAGGCACAGCGCGGCCAGCCCCATGAAGATGGAGACCGCGAACTCGCCGGCCAGGAGCGCCACCAGCTCCGCATCGATCCCCTCCTCGCTCCCCGGCCGCCTCAGCGTCCCTCGCCCGCCAGCCCTTTGTGGAAGCGCACCAGCGCCTTGGGCGCGGTCCCGGTCGGGCGCCGAGGGGTCCAGGGCCAGCCGGGAGCTCCCGTATGCCTCTCCGGCGGCGTCGTTCAGCCGGGCGCGGATCGCCGGATCGAGCTTGAGCTTCTCGCCCGGTGAGCCGGATCGTTGAAGGCCGAGAACGACAGCACGTAGTAGCTGATCGCCCAGCGCTCGGCCTCGTTCATCGAGTCGGCGAACGAGGGCATCGGCGTCCCGTCGAGCCCGGTGGTCATGGTCCGGAAGACGTCGCGGACGTCCGACCCACCCTTGAACTGGCCGCGGGTGAAGTCGATCGGAAGGATCTTGAACCCCCAGTCGTCCTTGAGCTCGTCGGCCGACGGCCCGTCGCCCTTGCCGCCCTGCGCCGTGGCACTGGAAGCACTTGGCCTTGCGCGTAGAGCTCCTTGCCCCTGGGCCAGGAGCTCCGGCGTGGCCCTGGGCGGATCGCCGATGACCAGCGGGGGCTCGGGCCTCTCCTCCTTCCACCGCTTGGAGAACGTCTTGATGTAGCTGATGACCGAGAGCCGGTCCTTCTCGGGCAGCTCGTGCCAGGTGGGCATCGCCGTGAAGCGGAGGCCCGCGCGTCAGCGGTCCGGTAGAGGTCCCCGTCGGTGGGCAGCGAGCCCGAGGGCGTGGTGCGGAACTTGAAGACCCCGAGCCGGAAGTCCCGGGGCGCGGGGATCGAGGAAGGTGGCCACCGGGCCGTTCCCGTCGCCCTTCGGGCCCGTGGCAGCCGACGCAGCGCCGCTCGTAGACGGCCGCCCCCGAGCCTCCTGCTCCTGGGTCCGCGGAACGGTCATCACGCTCGCCGACAGGGTCTGGGGCTCGAAGACGTCCCGCCACGCGCCGCGGTTGGTCCCGAGCTTCTGGATGTAGGCCACCAGCCCCCGCATCTCGTCGCTGGGCACGATCACGGTCAGGGTCCGGCCCTTCCAGGTCTCCACCCGGCCGTAGGGCTCGGGCAGGCTCCTGACGTCCAGCACCGGCGTCCCGTCAGTGTGGCGGGAGAAGGCCAGCCCCTCCGGGCTCGGGTGAGAGGCAGGAGCCTCCGATCGGCCCGTCCCGTGAACAGGCCCCGGAGCGCGGGGTCGTCGGCCAGGCCGCCCTCCCCGTCCTTCTCCACCACGATGACCCGCGGCCATCCGGTAGAGCCACCGGAAGCTCGGCATGATCGAGTCCGGCACCACGGCCGCGGACCCAGTGATGGGCGTAGTGCCAGTCGTCGCCGTACTTCAGCCCCACGCGGGTCAGGTCGGGCCCGATCCGCCGCGTCGAGAGCAGGTGCGGCCAGTCGTAGGCGTACTCCCCGACCTGGGAGACCGGGCCCCAGCGCAGGTCCTCCCCGGCCACCGGGCGCACGTACTGGCTGTGGCAGTACCAGCACCCCTCCCGGATGTACACGCGCCGGCCGACCTCCTCGCTCGGGGTGTAGGGCGAGGACTCGTACCACACCCACTTCACGTCCCCCAGCTCGGTGCGGACGGCCCGGGTCGCCCGGGTCTCGCCGGGATTCCGGGATGGCGATGGGCAGGATGCCCTGGACGAACATCGCCAGCGAGATGCAGACGAAGCCGGCGCCCAGGACGTAGGCCTTCATCGTCACGCCGTCGCCGGCCCTCGCCTCGCACCGGCGCGGCCTGGCCGGGCCGGGCCGGCCCCGCGCCAGGGCCGTCCGCATGAGGTTGTAGACCAGGAGCGAGATCCCCACGTCCATGGAGATCCCCGACAGGGTCCGGACCATCCAGAACGGCTTCATGGTGACCACGGTGTCCACCCACTCCGCCCGCGCCATCAGCATGTACCCCTGCTGAAGGCCCTGGGCCGTGAGCACCAGGCCCATGGTGGAGATCCCGAGGGTGATCAGCCAGAAGCTCCAGTTGCCCGAGCCGGAAGCTCCACAGCGCCCGGCCCCACAGCCGGGGCCACACGTACACGGTGCCCCCGATGGCCCACACCACGAAGGTTCCGAACACCGTCAGGTGGGAGTGGGCCACCACGAAGTCGGTGAAGTGGGTGGGCTCCTGGATGGAGCGGAGCGCCTCGGTCGAGCCCTGGAAGCACCCGACGAGGTACATGAGCGAGCCCATGATGAGGAACTTGGCCGGCAGGTTCCGCCCGAACCCGGCCCAGTGCCCCACCATGGTGCCAAAGAAGTTCTGGAGCACGGTCCACACCGGGATGATCAGCATCATCGAGGAGACGATCGCGATCGTCTCGGCCCAGTCGGCGATGGGGCTGAACAGGTAGTGGTGGATGCCCACGAAGGGGTAGAAGAAGGCCAGGGACCAGAAGCCGATCAGCGACAGCTTGTGGCTGTAGATGGGGGCCCGGACGGCGGCCGGGAGGAAGAAGTAGATCAGGACGTAGCCGGCCGGGGTGATCCACAGGCCGACCACGTAGTGGATGTACAGCCCGTGCAGGGCGGCGTTGTTGATCCCCGGCACCGTCCCGTACGGGCCGATCACCAGGAGGACCAGGTTGATGCAGGTCCACACCAGGGCCCCGATGAGGTACCAGAGGCTCACGTAGAGCGGGGCCTCCCGCCGCCGGGCGATGGTCACCAGGAGCTGGACGGTCACCGCCAGGAGGACGAGCCCAGGATCGCCACGTGGACCAGGGGCAGCTCGCCGGCCTCCCAGCCCCGGTTCTCCCCGCCGGCCGCCACCCCACGAAGGCCGCGACCAGGTTGAGGTTCCACGCCAGGAGGAGCGGGTAGCCCCACCGGCGGTTCCACACCGGGACCCCGGCCAGCCGGGGAGTGACGTAGTAGGCCAAGCCCAGGAACAGCGTGGAGAAGGCCCCGAAGATGACCCCGTTGACGTGGACCGGGCGCAGGCGGCCGAAGGTCGACCACGCCGCGTCCCCAGGAACTCCGGGTAGTTGAACTTGGTGGAGATCAGGACCCCGACGGTGGGGGCGAACATCAGCCAGAAGAGCCCCCACAGGAGCCAGCCCCGGATCAGCCGGGCGTCGATCAGGGCGTCGTTGGCTCGCGCGGGGAGCATTCCCGATCGCAGACATGGAGTCAGGAGACCTCGACGCGCGTCTCCTGCCTCGAAGCGCTGCCCTCGCGTGTTCGCGAGCAGGGCCCGCAGCACCCCCCCGTGCCCCGCGCGGACACGGAAGGCGACCAAGGGATCGTCGCTCAGGGCCGAGGTGAAGACGAAGCGGCTCACGCGGGCGTCCCGGTAGAGCACCTCAGTCTCCCGCAGGTGGAACGGCTCCGCCTCGGCCACGAACTTGCCGTCCCGCCGTACCAGACCGGTGCGATTCGGATGCCGCATGAGGCCCTGGAGCCTCCAGCACCTCGTCGGAGCGGACGCGCCCGGTCCGCACGAGGCCTGGCAAGCGGAGGCGCGGCGGGAGGATCTCGGTGGAAGCGCTCTCGGGCCTTGGAGGGCCCCGGGGTCGGAGCAGCCCACCGGCCCCATCCGCGACGCGGACCGCGCCGGTGCTGGTCCAGGCGCCGTGCAGGTTGCACTCCGCGGTCACCGCGACCTCGGAGTGGCCCTCGTCGATTCTCTCGCCTGGAAGGCGAGGTGCACCAGTCCGTTGGCGGGGGTGAAGCTTGAACACCCCCTTCAGCGGGACGGGGTCGCGCTCGTTGACGACCGTCACGCGGGTGATGTGATGATCTCTCTCCATGGGGTGGCCCATCCTCATCGTGATGGCACGCGGTCCCCGTTTGCCTCGTGACAACCGGGACCCGAAGCAACGGGAAGTGGAGGCGCTCGAAGGCCGAGAGCGCCCGAGGATCGTCGACACTCCAGCGACGCGGCGGAGGGCCAGCCCCGGCCCTCCGCTCCGTCCGCCCTCGCCCAGAAGTCCCACGGCCGCCGCGGCCAGACCTAGCAGACGCCGCCGGGACAGCCCCGACACCAGTGGAACCTCCGGACCGTTCGAATCCGGCATGTTCCGCTACCCCCTCCAGCCTCCCTCCGCACATGACCCGTGGGAGGGCTGATGGAGCGTGGGCATCGATTCGCTCACTGGCCTCAGGG
>CAVUVU010000019.1:0-761547 GCA_963745015.1 uncultured Candidatus Rokubacteria bacterium | reverse complement strand
CCGAGCCCGCCGATCGGGACGCCGAGGGCGCGGAGCTCGGTGGTGATGGCCGAGACGGCGTGCGCGCAGTTCGTGTCGATGGACCGGCCGGCGAAGTGCAGGCCGAACGCGCTGTCGGTCCAGGCCAGCGCGGGGGAGCCGGAGTTGCCGCCGAGCGTGGTGGCGTCGTGGCCGAACACCCACCGCCGTTTGTCGCCGGGGAGCGAGCCGAGCGGACGGTGGGTCATGCCGGGTGCGAGCCGTTTGACCCCGTACACGTTTCCGAACAGGGTTCGGGTGACCCAGGCCCAGTCGACACCCTCGATGGTGCCGGACTCGTACACCGGCTGGGCCGGGTAGCCGACGATGCAGTACGAGGCGAGGCGGCCGAGCGGCCCGTCGGGGTTGGCGCTGACGGTGAGCGCGTCCGGGACGTCCTGCGGTCCGTCCGGCAGCGGTTCGATGCGCAGCACCGCGGCGTCGAGCCGGGCGAAGTTGGTGCCGTTGACCTGGGACGGCGTGGCCTCGACGACCCGGTAACGGCGCACGTCCGCGCTGCCCGACTCGGCGGCGAAGTCGACGAAGGCGCCGTCGAACACCCGGAACCCGGTGCTCCTGCGGGCCACCGCGTGCGGCAACCGCTCCACCATGGCAACCAGCACGTGCCTGTTGGTCAGCACGAGCCCGTTGCGGTGGTCGACGACCCAGCAGGTGCCGAAGAAATCACTGCCGCTCGGGTGCGTCGGCTCCACCCGACCGATCGCGGCGACCGCCCTGGTCAGCTCGTCGCCCGCGGCGGTGAGCTGCCCGGTCCAGCCGGCGGCCAGCGGCTGGACCGGGTCGACGACGCCGTTGCGGACCAGCAGGCTCGGCCGGGTGCCGTCGGCGCGCACCACGGCCTCCAGGGCGTACACCTCGTCGGGCGGCAGCGGAGCGTCGGGATTGTCGTCGAGACGCCGTGCGGCCCGGTCGGTGGTGCGCAGCCACAGATCCAGCGCCCGGCGGAAGTCTCGGTCGTCGACGTCCTGCCGCTCCGCCAAGTGTCGCGCGGCCTGCTCGACCCGGCCGGTCACCTCCGCCGCCCCGGGCGGAGCCGCCTCCTCATGCGGCACCGACTCGAGTGTCACCCCGGTCTGGTCGGCCCGGGAGCGCTCCGTGACGAGGCGTCGCAGCCGCTCGCTGGCCAGCCGGCCGGTCACCGCCCGCCTCCTTCGACCTCGGTGCCGACCCCGGTGCCGACCTCGGCGCCGACCTTCTCGTGCCGGCTTCGGTCTCCGCGCCGCCGAGTCCCACCGCATCCCGCACCCCCGGGTTGCTGGCTGCGTTGTCGAGATCGCGTGACGGCACCCGCTGGTCGTCTGGTGTTGTCCGAACGAGGACGCCGTCGGGTCGCAGGTCGCGGCGGCCTTGCAACAGCAGCCAGCTGAGCTCGGGACCGTGCCGGTACCAGTTGGGGGGATCCTGGAGCGCGGCGGCCGGCCCGATCTCCTCCGCCGCGAGGCCGGCGACGCCCAGCGCGGCACTCTCACGAAGGCCGGCTTGGGCGGCGGCGCTCTCCCGCCCGCCAGGTGTAGATCGTCGGGTGCGGGTCTTCTGCGATTGGACTTTAACGTCATCAGGGCCGGTTGCGCCACCTCCTCCGTGGGGTCGGGTGGGGTGAGGAGGGCCATGGAGGCTTCGGATTTCGGCTATCACAGCGGGGAGCACTCCGGGGGTCGATGCGCCAGGCCGCCTCGGATGGCGTCGATGGTGATGCCTTCGTTCGCGGCATAGGTGCCGCCGGCCTTGTTGAGCTGCGGCATACCTGTGCCGCCTGCGTGGTGCAGGCCGATCAGTCGCCATTCGTCGTCGAAAACCGGGCTGCCGGAGCTGCCGCCCTCGGTCGGTGAGCGATAGTGCAGGACGCGGTGGTCGTAGTCGAGCAGGATGTTGTCCTGAAGGGAGAACTGGGGCTGCGCCGATCCGCCTGGATGCCCGATCACGTACGCCCGCCGGTGACTGAGCGGCCTGGGGGGCAACCCCTTCGCAAGTGGCGTGGGAACAACGTCCTGTGGATAGCCGTCCAGTTCGAGGATCGTGGTGTCGAGTCCCCTGTCCGCCGAAGGCTGGTACCACCATTGTTGGGCCACTCGGAAGCGGGCCTGCCGGCCCGGATCCTCATCGAGGCCGTGGAACGCCACGTGGGCGTGGCCGGGGTCGAGGTCCTCGGGGACGACGTGACCGTTGGTGACGACCACGAGTGGCGGTAGGTCCGGGTGCAGGTCGGGGCCTGCGACGAGGAACCCGGTGCCGACAGCCTGCTCGTCGGCGGTCTGGATGCGGGCCACCGCCCGGCAGCGCTTCAGCCCCGTGCGGTACCAGCTCAGCGACAGGTATCGGTCGGGGCCGAGGATCGCCTCCAGCCGTCCGCCGCCGAACTCGTCGGCGAGGCGTGCGGCGCGGAGGTCGGTGGACGCCACCGTGACCTGCCCCCCGTTGACCGTGAGCAGCGCGGACCGCAGCACGGGGAGCAGGTCGTCGCCGGGCGAGGTGGTGGTGTCGAGTTGCCAGACCTTCTGGAGCTGGCGGAGGAACGTCGCGACCGGGAACATCTCCGGCGTTGTCTCGATGAACGCCTCGGCCCGTTCGACGGCCTCGTCGTACCGGCCGAGTGCGATCGCCGCCTCGCACGCCGTCACCTCGGTCAACATGTCCGGCACGGGGGCCGAGTCGACGGTCCGCAGGATGTCGTCGGCAAGTGCGGCGGCCCTCGGCGATCCCGACGGGAGCTGGATGCCGTCGCGTGCGGCGCGGGCCAGGAGGGAAACGGCGTTGATCCCGTGCCAGGTGTAGATGTCCGGGTCCTCCAGATACGCGGCCAGGTAAGCCTCGAGAGACCGGCTCAGGAAGCGCCGCCCTCGGTCCGACTCGGTGCACGCGAGGAACATCTCTTTGTAGCAGCGGCCGATGCCACCCCGGGCCTCGATACGATCGACCCTCGACGCCGTCTCGTCGGCCGCCAGCTCGGTGAAGAGGCGCAGGGCGACGGCCGGATGCCCGCCGTCCACGAGAGCCTGCGCGTAGTACCGACGGACGGCGGGGGCGTCGGGCCCGTGCGCGAGGGCGGCGTCGGCGACGAGCTCGAGCTCCTCGTACCGCCTGGACTGCCGGAGGACCAGGAGGACCTGGCCGACGCTGTCGGGCAGTTTCGGAATAGCGTAGAGATGGCTGGCGTACTCGGCCGCGAGTTGCGCCAGCGCCGGCCAGTCGAACGTCGACGCAGCCGCTCGGAACTGCTTGGGCCAGTTCGGCGAGGTCATGCGAACACCGTCCGCGGCCGATCCTGCGCCCGCGGGTGGAGCGTGTCGGAGGGCCGCTGGCCCTCGCCTCCGCCAGGGCCCGAAGGGCCAGCCGTTCTCGGCCCGATCGTCGCCCGCCCGGTCCCGCCCTGCGACACGGCGGCCGACGCCATCTCCTGCGCGAGCGACTTCTCGATCTCCCTCTCCTCGGCCCGGACGCCGGCGAGCTTCCTCGCAGCAGCATCGAGCACCAATCGGGCCGACCCATGAGCCGCACCAGTCGTGACCGGTCGAACGTCGAACATCGCAGCCCGATACTCTCCTTCGAGAATCCGCGGACGGGAGATGGGTGGGCCGGTCGTCGGATCGTCGCGGCAACGAGGAGCACCAATGAACGACCAGGCCGGCGACATCCAGGCCGCCCGCATCCGGATCGCCAGTACCGACGAGATCGCGGCCGCGCTCGACAGCGCCGGGCTGCGTCTGGACCGGGCGGTCATCGTGCTGGTCGGCGGTGCCGGCATCATGGGCGAGAAGGAGTTTGAGACCGTGGCCCAGGTGCTGCGGGACGAGGTCGTGCCCGTCGCCGAGCGCCGGGACGCCGTGGTGATCGACGGTGGCACGGACTCGGGAGTCATGCAGCTGATCGGACGGGCACGGTCCGCGTTGGGCGGTCGATTCCCGCTCATCGGCGTCGCGGCCGAGGGTACGGTCCTCGTCCCGGGGGCCAGGACGCCGTCGCCCGACGCGGTCAGACTGGAGCCGAACCACACGCTGTTTCTCCTAGTACCCGGCACGCGATGGGGGGACGAGGCGGCGTGGATGATGGAGGTCGCCGGGGTCGTCGCAGGCCGCCGGTCCTCGGTCACTGTGCTGATGAACGGCGGGCAGATCGCCTATACCGATGTCGCTGCAAGCCTCGGCAGCGGTCGGCCGGTGGTGGTGCTCGCCGGAAGCGGTCGCACGGCTGACGCCATTGCCAGGGCGCGAGCCGGCAACGGTGGGGACAACCGCGCCGTCGAGATCGCGGCTTCCCCTCTGACGACGGTCGCAGATGTCGGGGAAGCGGGCATGGCCGCCGCCGCGATCGAGGCGGCCCTCGACGGCGGCTGAGACGTCCGGGTGGCGGCCGTCGTGCCGCCGCGGGTTGGGGGGAGACTTGCCGGCCGGCGCCGCACCGGTCCCTCGGCGCATGCACGACGGCGGGTGCCGGCGGTCCGCGAAAGAGATCCGCACCGACTGGCTACCGGTGAGCCGCAACGGGGCGGCGCCCGGCTCAGGCGCAGCGTCAGCCGGCCGGGTGCGCCGGCCGAGCGGTTGAGCGCCACCGGCTATCGACGGCCGCTGGAAGCTGACAACCGATTCGCCGCTCAACAAGGGCGCGTCAACTTCCGGCAGACGTTGTGGCTCGTCGGTGCCGGCCACCATGAGCACCCGGTTGCCGGCCATCCGGTGGCAGCGGGCGAAGACGCCGGACGCCACGCCGGAACCCGACTTGTGTCCGAGGTGCCGTGCACCATTCCTGTACGCCCAGGCCACGGCCGTCAGAACCGCGGTGCTCATGTCACGCAAGACCTACTGCTCGAGTGGGCGCTGAGCCGCCCGCCCATCCTCCGGGGTCAGCGCGGCCCAGCCGTCGGCCAGGTCCACGCCGCGCCGCGGTGCCGTCTCGGGGTCCGGCTCGGCATGCCAACCGAGCAAGCTCTGAACGGCCTTAGCGGTCTTCTCGGCAGGCCACGAGATTCCGATCACCTTGACTACATTGACGACCGGGAGCGCCGCCCCTCCCGTCACTTTGAGGTAGCGGTCCGGATTAATCGCGGCCATGTGCTTCGGGAGGATCTGCATGAACCACAGGATCGTGAGCGTCGTCCAGATCACGTTGAAGATCTTGAGGGTGACCGCTCCCGTGATCTCCGTCGAGGTGAATGGGATCGCGATCGAGTGACGCTCGGCGAGCATGGCGGCCGCGGTGACGATCAGCGCGACGAACATCTGACGGGCGGCGAGCCAGGCCGCGAGGTCGTGAGCGGTGCGCGTCCGGATAAAGCCGGCTCCAGTCATCGATCATGACCACTTCCAGGCCCTCCATGACCGCGAGCACGAGCATCAGCAGGAGTGCGACCACCGCCGCGATCGCCGGACCGGGCTCACCGTGGGCCAGTTTGTCGATGGCGTCATACACCCACAGGACGCTCAGTACACCCCAGGCGATAAAGAGCACCATTCCGAACGTCGCGCGCAAAGCTCCGCTTGCCCTGGATTGACCCTGCTCGGTCGTCATCTCACTCCCCCAATACTAGTTTCAAGACCGCACGAGCGCGGGCTTGTTGGCCCGGTCTCGTTCGCGCCTCCGGCGGTGGCGCTGGTGTTGCCCGGTGCCGGGCCGGCGGGACGGGGATCACCGGACCCGCCGGCATCGAGATATTCGATCAACCCGGCGGGTGCGTATCGCCGGCGATGGTGCCGGTCGACGGCGGTGTTGGCGACGTACTCGTGGTCGGGGTCCTTTGCGCCGGGCCGCCGGATCAGTCCCGGAAGCAGGCGGTAGAAGGCCGTGCGGGATTGGCGCAGCGTTCCCAGCGGGTTGGGATCGACGTAGGGCCATCCGGTCTTTGGCGCCTGGGTCGCCTTCTCAGGCGACGCTCGGAAGGCATCCGCTTGGAGGACGAGTCCGCACTCACGCGCCCGGTCGGCCATCCACACACGAGGGCGCCCGTTCCGGCGCCGTCCGCGGCGGTTAGCACGACCCGCACCCGCATCACCAAACCGGCCGGCATCGACGGCGAACGAACCCAGCGCTCTAACTCGGCCCGGTCGCGCTGCGACATTCACGCCCGTCGTCAACGCCATATGCCATATTCCCACCACGGATAGCAAAATGGCTAGCGAACAATTTGGGGTCCGGACGATCGCCAGCCCCTCGGCCTCCGGTGTTAGAAGTCCCCGCACGAACATGCGGTCCTTCTCCTTCGCGTGTTCGCTGACTCCCGCGTCCCAGTCGCATGTGGGGATGCGTTCGGGCGGTCCGTTCCTTGCCGTAGGAACGCCGGCCTGCTTCTGGCCGCCATCCACCGGTCTTCTATGGCGACTTCCGTCGGGTCCACCGGATGGGGCTGATCGTCTGCTCGTACCGAGCCACAGAGCGGCGGCAAAAGGATATCGAGCTCACGGCAGTCGAGTTGCTCCAATACCTCAACACGAAGCGTGAACGCGTCAGAAAGCGCTGATCGTCCACGCCGACGCCGGGCGCCCGACCGCCTCCCGTCGGCGGCGATATTGATGCCATGATGGACTGTGGACACCTACCGAGCCCAGTCCTACGCCGCGCTGGGCTCAGGTCAGTATCGCAATGAGTCCGAGCGCATCCGGCCCCACGTGATCGTACTTTTCGGGGCGACCGGCGACCTCGCGCGTCGGAAGTTGCTACCTGGCTTCGCGCACCTGGCAGCCTCGCATCTCGCCCCGCCGATCAGGGTTGTCGGATCGTCTCTGGAAGAGATGAGCGACGAGGACTTCCGGGCGTTCGCCAAGGCCGCGGCGGCGGAGTACGGCCACCTCGAGACCGTCGCCTTCGAACGCCGGATCCGCGAGCCACTCATGTCGGAGGAGTGGGAGGAGTTCGCCGCGAACCTGCGCTACGTGCCGAGGTCGGCGGGCCCGGAGACGCTGGCGGCCGCGGTCGCCGCGGCGGAGGACCAGCTCGGCGAGGGCTGCCTGCGGCTGCACTACCTCAGCGTGCCGCCCGCCGCCGCGCTCGATGTCATCAACATGCTGCGGGAGGCGAAGCTCGTCGAGCACTCCCGGGTGATCATGGAGAAACCGTTCGGGACCGACCTGGAGAGCGCGGTCGAGCTCAACGCGCAGATGCACCGAACGTTCGACGAATCGCAGATCTTCCGCATCGACCACTTCCTCGGCAAGGAGGCGGCGCAGAACATCCTCGCCCTGCGCTTCGCCAACGGGCTCTTCGAGCCGATCTGGAACCGGAACTTCATCGACCACGTCCAGATCGACATCCCCGAGACTCTCGGGCTGGACCGCAGGGCCGACTTCTACGAAAACACCGGCGCCTACAAGGACATGGTCGTCACCCACCTGTTCCAACTGATGGGGTTCGTGGCTATGGAGCCGCCGTCCGCGCTCGAACCGACCTCGATCAGCGAGGAGAAGAACAAGGTCTTCCGGTCCCTGCTGCCCGTCCTACCCTCGCACGTGGTGCGCGGTCAGTACCGGGGCTACCGCCAGGAGGAAGGGGTCGCACGCGACTCCGACACCGAGACGTTCATCGCCCTGCACTGCGAGCTCGACAACTGGCGCTGGGCCGGGGTCCCGTTCTACCTCCGCACCGGAAAGCGAATGCCGGAGGGCATGCGGATCATCTCGATCGCGTTCAAGGAGGCGCCACGTTTGATGTTCTCGTCGGACTCCGGCGTCGGATCGGCTGGTCCGGACCACCTGACGTTCGACCTCGCCGACGAGCACAACGTCTCGCTGTCCTACTACGGCAAGCGGCCCGGCTCCGGGATGAAGCTCGACAAAGTGAGCATGCAGTTCTCAACGGGGAAGACCGACTACGCCGGCGACGTCCTGGAGGCGTACGAGCGGTTGATCCTCGACGCGATGCGCGGCGACCATACGCTATTCACCGCGGCGGACGGCATCGAAACCCTCTGGGAGAGATCTCGTCTTGCTGCTGGATGCCCCGCCGCCGGTCATGCCGTACGCGCCCGGGAGCTGGGGCCCGAACGCGATCCACCAACTGATCGCCCCGAACGCCTGGCGGCTGCCATCCGAGCGGTGTGGCGCGAGGAGAATCCGAGCTGACAGCTCGGTTCCCGCGCCCTGTCATCCCCGCGAGACGACCACCAGTCCCGCGCGAGCCAGGTGTCGGCTGATGGTCGAGCGGGAGGTGACCACGCCCGTGGTGGTGCTCGAGGTGCCTGGCGATGGTTGACCCGGCTCGACCGGCATCCCTTGCCGGTCCGGGTCCGACAACGCGATCCCGCAGTGGTGCCTCGAGACCGGGTCGGGTGACCTTGGTGGCGGCGGCATGCCAGCCCACGATCCGCTGGGCGAACACGTCGACGACGAAGGCGACGTAGACGAACCGGCCCAGGTCCTGCAGTAGGTGAAGTCCCGCGACCCGAACGGATGTTGGGTGCCGATGCGGTGAAGTCACGGTCCAACAGATCCCCTGCCCCGCGGCCGACTTTGGCCGGGGCGGTCGTGCGCGCGCCTTTGCCGCGGCGCACCCCGTTCATGCCACGCTCAAGTAGCCCGCACGATCCAGGTTCGACGCGCTCAAGCATCGCGCCCAGCGTCATCGCCGGACGCGTTTGGGTGGGGCGCAGCGTCTGCCGGCTCGAGCTCGAGCCCGAACTGCACGGCCAGCCGCCCCGGAGCCTCGGTAAGGATCTCTGGCCCCTCGGTCAGGCTCTGATCCGCCCTGATGATGTGCATCACGGCGTTGATGAGCGCGAGGTGGGCGAACGCCTGCGGGAAGTTGCCCAGGTGGCGTCCGCTGTGCGGCTCGATCTCCTCGGCGTAGAGCAACAGCGGGCTGGCGTAGGAGAGCAGCTTCTCGCACAGCGTCCGGGCCCGGTCCAGCTCGCCGATCTCGGCGAGCGCCGAGACGAGCCAGAACGAGCAGATCGTGAACGTGCCCTCCTCACCCGCCAACCCGTCGTCGGTCTCCTTCACGCGGTAGCGCAGCACCAGGCCGTCGACCGTCAGCTCGTCGGCGATCGCTAAGACGGTTGCCCGCACGCGTTCGTCGGTGGGCGGCAGGAATCGAATGAGCGGGAGCAAAAGCAGCGAGGCGTCCAGGGCCTCCGTTTCGTAGTGCTGCACGAAGACGCCACGGGCGTCGGTCCCGTTCGCGCAGATGTCGTCGTGCATCTCCTGGGCGGCGGCTTCCCAGCGCTCGGCCGCTGTCGTGTCGTCGCGCAGGCGCGCTAGCCGCGCCCCGCGGTCGGCGGCGACCCAGCAGAACAGCTTCGACGACGTGAAGTGCTTCGGATCGGCGCGCCACTCCCAGATGCCGCGGTCCGGTTCACGCCAGTGCTCGAGCGCCGCGTCGACCTGGCGGGTTATCAACGTCCACAGACGGTCGTCGAGACGATCGCTCGAGTGCGTGTGGAGCCGCACTGAGTCGAGCAGCACGCCCCAGAC
Organism: uncultured Candidatus Rokubacteria bacterium; assembly: GCA_963745015.1. Taxonomy (GTDB): domain Bacteria; phylum Methylomirabilota; class Methylomirabilia; order Rokubacteriales; family DASRDR01; genus DASRDR01. Next base: position 752,116 of record CAVUVU010000019.1, on the reverse strand, counting down.
ATCGTGCTGCCTGTGGTGCCAGGCGTCGTTGCCTACCCGCACCGGACGCGCGCCTTCGTAGCCGCTGAGGTGATCGAGCGTGACCTCGTCCAGCCGGCCGCGCCCGTCGATGCCGTACATGATCTGCAGGTCCCCGTCCTCGACCCGGTCGGCGATGAAGTAGAAGAAGTCGGTCGCCTCGCGGTTGAAGCCGAGGGTGCAGAGGGCCCAGAGCATGAACGTCGAGTCGCGCAGCCAGCTGTAGCGGTAGTCCCAGTTGCGCTCGCCGCCGGGCGCCTCGGGCAGCGAGGTCGTCGCCGCGGCGATCATCGCTCCGGTCGGCGCGTAGGTCAGGGCCTTGAGCGTGAGCGCGGACCGCTGCAGGTGGATCTGCCATGGATGATCGGGAAAGCGGCCGCGGTTGACCCACTCGTGCCAGTAGGCCCGCGTTTCCGCAAGCCTCGCTTCGGCGTCATCATAGGTCGCCGGCGGCACGCGGTCGCTCCATCCGAGGGCGCAGAACGCCCGCTGCCCGGCGCGCAGCCTGGTCTCGGCGCGCGCCCTGCCGCCCTCAAACCCGAGCCGCACATCGGTGCGCAGCCGCAGCGCCGGCTCAATCCCCTGCGCCTCGCAGACGGCGTCGCCGTAACCGTCGCCTACGTGCCGCCAGCTTCCAGTGCTGCGGCCGTAGTTGAACGCAGGCTGGCAGTCGAGCTCGAGATCGACGAAGCCGTCGAGGCAGCGGAAGGTGCGCAGCAGGACGTGCTCGGCGACGCGGTCGCGCGGTGCACGGACGTACCGATGCGAGCCGTCCTCGTCCTCCCAGGAGCCGATCAGGAGCACGTCGCGCACCTCGAGCCAGCCGGTCGGCGTGCCCCATGTCGTTTCCAGGATCATGGTGCCGGGCAGGTAGCGGCGGCCGGCAGGGACCATTCGGTCCAGCGGGCCCGCGCGAAACCGCCCCGCCTGCCGGTCGAGGATCGCCGCGAAGACGCTCGGCCCGTCCATCTGCGGCAGCGACAGCCACTCGACGTTTCCGCTCGGCGCGACGAGCGCGCAGACTTCACAGTCCGAAAGCAGCGCGTAATCGGCAATCGGCGGGAACGAGCTTCCACGTAGGGGAATCTCGTGGTCCATGCCGCGACCTTACTTCAAGCACCGAGTTGAAACCGCCCCGGGTTTTAGTGGAGAGTTTGTTCTGCCATTCGAGGGCTCTCGGACGGCGTCATGGTGGCGTAGTAGGCCGATTCTGCCTCGGCCGGTGGGATGTCGCCCAGGGCCTCGAACAGGCGGCGGTTGTTGTACCAATCGACCCACTCCAGGGTGGCCATTTCCACCGCGTCGCAATTGCGCCATGGTCCTTGGCAGCGGATCACCTCGGTCTTGAACAGGCCGATGATCGACTCGATGGTCGTCGCGGGTCAGTATCTGGAATCCCATGTCCCCTCACCTGCCTCGTTCCACCCTGTGGCTCACCGGGGGACGGGCAGGTACGGACAAAGGACTCTGTAGGGGACGCTCTGCGGCATCTTCGCCAGCCACTGGTGCCGACTCGGATTCTGCGTCAGCTTGGCGCACATGGCCCCATACCCGTCCAGCGGTACGGGCCATGTGCGGATGGTGCCATCCATGCTGGCCGAGAGGACCCTGAGGTTGTCCGGAGTGAACACCGCATCGACCACCAGCTCCCAATGGCCGATGAGCGGGTTACCGATCGCCTCCCCGGTGCCCGCGTCCCACACCCGCACGTTTCGGTCGTCGCTGCCGGAGACGACGCGCCCGCCGTCCGGGCTGAAAGAGACACTCTTCACGGCGGCCTCGTGTCCGGCCCATGGACCCCCCACCTGTTGGCGCTTCCCCACGTTCCATAGCCGCACCGTCATGTCCGCGCCGGCCGAGGCAATCCGGTCGCCATCCGGGGCAAACGCCACCGCATACACGGCCCCCTGGTGCCCTCTCAGCGGGTCACCAACCGGCTTGCGTAATGCGACGTCCCACAACCGCACGGTGCCGTCCTCACCGGCAGACGCCAGCAGCCGACCGTCCAGGGCAAACGCCACCGCATGCACGTCCCCCTCGTGCCCTCTCAGCGGCTTGCCGACCGGCATGCGTGATGCGACGTCCCACAACCGCACGGATCCGTCCTTGCCGGCAGTGGCAACCAGACCGGGATTCAGACCGCCATCCGGGGGAAACGCCACGTCAAGAACCGGACCCTTGTGCCCGGTCAGCGGCTTACCCACCGGCTTGCGTGATGCGACGTCCCACAACTGCACGGTGCCGTCCTCACCGGCAGAAGCGAGCAGCCGATCGTTCGGGGAAAAGCCACGCCGTCACGGTTCCCCCTGTGGCCGATCAGCGGCTCGCCCTTCGACTTCCCGGTTACGGAGTCCCACAGGCGAATGGTGCCGTTGCCGCCGCCGGAGGCGATCAGGCGGCCATCGGCGTTTTTCGCCATGCTGAAGAGCCACGGCCCATGCTCGATCGGCACGGCTGCCTCCACGGACCACAAGCGGACGGTGCCGTCGCCCATACCGGACACGATCCGCCGGCCATCCCGGCTGAACGCCGCGCTGAAGACCTCCTTTCCGTGCCCGGTCAGCGCATCTCCGATCGTCTTGCCCGCATCGACGTCCCAGAGGAGGAGCGTGTAGTCCGCGCTACCGGAGACCAGTCGCTTCCCGTCAGGGCTGAAGGCCACGCTGAGCACCCAGTTCTTGTGGGCGTTCAGCGGCTCTCCCACGGGCTTCAGCGGCTCTCCCCGAGCCGGGCTTTGTCCGCATCCCACAAGCGCACGGTGCGGTCGTCGCTGGCGGACGCCAGCCGCTGGCCATCCGGGCTGAACGCCACCGCATTCACGGGCAATTCATGCCCGGGCGTCGGTGGCCCGGCCGGCCAACCGGTGTCGGCGGCGTACCACAACCGCACCGTGCCGTCTTCGCCGCCGGAGGCAATCAACCCACCACCTGGACTGAACGCCACCGCATTCACCGGCTTGCCATTCCCCGTCAACGGGTCACCCACCGGCTTACCCGAGCCAACGTCCCATAACCGCACTTTGTTGTCGTCGCCGGCCGAGGCGATCAACCGGCCATCCGGGCTGAACGCCACCGCGTTCACGGGCTTCCCATCATGGCCGTTCAACACCTTGCCGACCGGCTCGCCGGTCCCCGCGTTCCACCACCGCACCGAGCCGTCCTCGCTGGCGGAGGCCAACCCACCGGCCATCCGGGCTGAACGCCACCGCGTTCACGGCCTTCTCATCCCCACCGTTCCCGCCGTTCCCAGCTAAGAGGTCCCTCACCGGTTCACCGGTGTTGGCGTCCCACAGCCGTACGGCACCATCCTTCTCGCCCGATGCGAACACGGTTCCCTTCGGTTGGACCGCCACGCTCCGGACCGGCGATCCGACCTCGATCATCTTGTGGACGTTGCGCTGCACCACCACCGAGCTGGCGAGGGCCCGATCTCCTTCCGGTAGTTTGCTTCAGGGCCTGTGCCGCCAGCATCTGCTGCATCCCTTGCATTTCGCCTCCCTGCCGGGCACCAGCAAGCATCGCTTGGCCTTCGGCCGCCAACTGCAGTGCCGTTGCCTCGTGGCCCGATCCCTTGGCCGACCTTCCGCCTTGCGCTGGGCGTTCGACGCCAAGACGAATCCGGCGATGGCGACAAGGGCAATGACGACGGTCGCCGCCAAGACGACCCTCAGGATCTGCGATCGCCGTCGGAGTGCGGCGGCGTGGGCTTCCGCCACTTGCTGTTTTTCCTGTGCCGCCCTGAGCTTCGCGACCTTGCGCTTTTCCTCGTCCGCGATGCGCTGGTCCTCCTTGGCCCTGGAGGCAGAGAGGCAACCTGACGTGTGGGAGAGTCGATCCTGGAAGCCCGGCTTCGACACCAAGGACTCGCACCGACTGAGCCGTTCGCCCTCCAACAGCCAGGCGGCGTTGCGGTCGTTCTGCTCCCACGCCACGGCGGCGCGTTCCAGGTTGTCCGCCTCCTTGAGGTCGTCCCGCTCGGCAGCGAGCCAGCTGGCGAGGTCTGCCCATTGGCGCAGCAGGCTTTCCAGGGCGACCTCGACGAAGACTTCGCCGTCGCGTTCGCCCTGGACCAGGAGCCGCGTGGACACGAGTGCGTCGATTTCCAGGCGCGCGTTGGCCGGAAGGTCGGACCGCCGGGCGACGCGGCGCATGGGCTGGTCATTGTCGGGATTGATGGTGGCCAGCCACGGAATGAAAGCCCGGTGCAATCGGTCGAGCTGGGACTCCCTGACCGTGGGATCCCTGGCGAGGACCGAGTCGATCTGCGTCTGAACCACGTGGTTCATGCCGCCCATCGCCTCGTATCCGTCCACCGTCAGCTCGCTAGTACTCCCGTAGTCCTCGTACAGCAGAGCGAGCGTCAGGGAGAGGAGCGGCAGGCTGTCCGCACCATGCGCGCTGTCACGCTGCAGCCGCTCCACCAGATCCGTCTGAACGGTCAGGGTCTGTCCAGCCTTGGTCGCACGCTGCGCCGGGCCGACGATGACCTCCTTGAAGTTGGCTGGCGGCATGGGCCGCAGTTCATCGAACACGACGCTCTTCATCCTCGACAGTTCGGGGGTGCCCTGCAGTGAACCGTAGAAGTCGGTGCGGATCGTGCAGGCCACCACCAAACCCCGTGACGTCACGTCCCCGTGGTCCACCAGACTGGCGAGCAGCGTGAGGAAGCGCTGGGTTTGGGGACCGGCATCTGCGCTGAACAGTTCCTCCGCCTGGTCCACGGGCAGAATCACCGTCGGCAGGGGTGTCCCCGCTGCCTCATCGAGGAGGCGCTTTCTGGCCTCCAGCCGGGCCTCTTCCAGCAGATCCGCCACGAAGAGGGCATCCGCCCTGTTGCAGGCGTCCTTGATGTCGCCCAGGGCCGGAGCCTTGAGTCCCATATCGACGCGCAACCGGTGGATCGCAGGGGCAAGGCCATGTTCCCCGGTGAGTACGTCGCGCTCGGGTCGCACGATACCGGCCACCAGGAAGTGCCGATCGTCTCGCCGTATCCGCGGCAGCAAGCCGGCGCGCAGGAACGAGGATTTCCCGACGCCGGACGGACCCAGGATCGCGAAGAGCGATTCGACCCCGGCGGCGCGCATGCCCCGTAGTGCATCCATCCCGCGGACGATCTGTGCGTCCCGGCCAAAGAATACGGCCGCGTCCTTCTCCTCCAGCGCTTCCCACCCCCGGTAGGGCGACCGTTCGGGATCATCCACTGGAGGCCAGGCGAACTGTTCGGCCCCGATGCCGGCATGACGCATTCCCCGGATCAGCCGCTGGAGGCCTTCCGTCTGAAAACGCACCGAGCGTCCCGTGTCGTCAATGCGGATCTCCGTGATGGGGCCGTCGCCGAAGAGATCGCAGTACTGCCACTCCCCCGTGATTCCCTTGTTGTCCAGGGGCTCGAGCCTGGCACACAGGATCAGCTTGCCCAGGGTCTCCGCCGTCCGGAACTCGGCCAGGCATTCGCTCGAGCTCTCCCACTGCGTGGACAGCAGGCAGATGACGGCCTCGCACCGCTCGTTGGCCTGCCGCAACGCCTGTTTCCACCGCTCCCCGGGTGCGATGCCCGCATCGCGATCGAGATCCAGGAAGATTTCCTCCGCGAGTCCAGGCTCCTGTTCCACCAGCCAGCGCTTCAGCGCAATGGCCTCCGATGAGTTCCGGCTCGAGTGACTCAGGAAGATGCGTGACATAGGACCGCTCCTGAAAATGGACGACCGACAGGCGAAAAACATCAGCGGTGGCGGCACGGCGGATTCTTCGATGAGACGGCATCCCCCGCCGGGCATGGCCCTGCACCCTGTCCATAACGTCCATGGTCCATCCGAATCTCCATCGCGACAATTGTCAACGGCCAATTCGTAGTCCCGACGGTGGCCAGGAGAGGTCCGCTGCTGGTTCGGTGATTTCTAGGTTCTCGTCGTGGTTCCGCCTCGGTGTGTCTGGCCTGTCGCATGCGGTAGGACCCGCCGTCGGTGATGCTGCGACACAACGACTGGCACGATCCTCGACGTGGCCGCGTCACCGCAGAGCAGTGGCCGTGCGGTGGCTCGCGTCCCGGTCATCTGCCAAGCGGCGGACCGTGGAGACCGACGCCGGCAACTCAGGCAGCGCTACATCGCACTTCGATGAGCCCATGCGGTAGGGCACCTCCATCACGACCAGCGAGATCGCGAGCTGGGTCGGCTCCCTCATCGGCACAGAGGGCTGGCCGGTCCCCGGTGATCAGGGCCCTCCTGACGATGCGCTCGCTGATGGCTTTCGCGGTCTAGGGCAGGCGTCTCGCCTACAAGCCGGCCGCGCGTCCGGCGTCCGTCCGGTGGGCAGGCGCGTCGGGAGGGGGCATGCACTCACCTTCGCGCAACTGCTCGAACTCGCGGCAGCCTGCCGTGAGCGGTACGCCGACATCGTTCTGAGCCTTGGTCGGAGTTAGTGCGCTGGCGAGCTCGCCGGTCTTCGGGTCGTCGATCCGGTCACCCTCCGGGGCGGCGGCTGTGCACGCACTCGTTCGGTGCTGGCTTATAGTTGATGCCTTCACGACATCGGGGGAACCTCTCGTTAAGTTGTCATCCGGTGACCCAGCAGGTCGTGCAGAACCTGTGCCGCGCCGGCCGGCATCTGACGACTTCGCCTGGAACTCGGGCCATGCGCGCTCGAAGCGGCGTTGCCACATGATCCTGGTCGGTTCCGACAAGGTCCGCAGTCCTGGAGAGGCCGTCGTGGTCTGACGGTTGAATCGAAAAGTGGTCGAAACCAGGGCGCCTGTGTCGCGGGCGAAGACCTGCGTAGTGGGATGGCATCGACCCGATCTGACTGATTTCAACGTGGCGCCGTACCTGACCGGAGCTGCTAACGTCACCTGCTGTGCGGCGAACTGGCGGCCGCCCCCAGTGCAGCAAGCAGCTGGCGCGACGCGGCTCGATTGTCAGGATCACGCACCACCCGCAGCACCGGAGCCACGTCCAACGCGAGCGGCGAACCAGGCGGCGCGGCCGCCGAAGCCCGCCACAAGGTCGTTCGCAGGGCATGCGCATCAGTGCTGCCGTCGACCACCGCGACGACCCGGTCTAGCGGGACCAGAGCGACCAAACGCTCCAGTTCCTCCACTACCCCAGCATTCTGCGGCCCGAAGCCACGCAGGTCGATCAAGATCACATCCACCTCGGACATCAGCGCCTCAACCACAGGCCTCCAGGTGTCGTCATGGCACATCAACTCGTTGATCCGATATCTTCCGTCACGATCGGGACGCACGTCTAGTGCACTCAGACGGGGCCCGATCGTACTGACATCACGAACAAAGCGCCCCGGCAGCCGGAGAGTCATGAAGTCCACAAGCTCGTCCGGGGTCAAGGCTTCGGTCGCCAAGTCGGGGCGGTGATCAACTCCACGCTCCCCACCCATCGCCACTGCCGAGTCACGTCCCGCAGTAACCGGGTGCTTCGATGCCGCGCCCCGAACGTCCGCAACAGCAGAAGCCGCACCGCTGGATCATTCCTCGGACTCTGCAATAGGAAAGCAGCGAGCAAGATGGCCACAAAAGCACCGAACGGAAGGAACGTCAAGGCAACCGCCGCAGCGCCCATGGGAGCCTCCAAGGATGCAAACGCGACCGTGGCGACAAACCACCATTGCAACAGCAAGAGCGTCTCGTCGCTCACCCACTTCGCCCGATAGATCCGGGTCACCAGCCACGCGTACAGGGGCACAATCAACAGCACCGCCGCAGCCTTGGCAACGAAGGTGGCCGCAAGGACACCGATCCACACACCTTCCACAATCGACGCGACGATCGGATACAGCTCCCAGAGGGCTATTCCCACGATCACGAGCGCAGGTGCGACCAGCCACGCCGCCCCTCGGACAGCCCGCGCACTGCTAGCCAGCATGAACGCCACCGGAAGGGCCACCAAGAGCACGATCAGCAACAACATTTGAGCGACAGGCAGATGAGCGATCGCCAACAAAGCCACAATCACGAGTAGCCAACCCGCCCACACCAGCCAGCGCTTTGCCCCGACTGACCGGAGAGAGCGCAATCAGAGTAGGAACAATGGGCCAACTGAGGATCAGCCCCAGGACGACGCTACGAACGGGCAGCCAGTCCAACGCCTCCACCTGGTGGAGCACGATCACGGCAACCAGGCCGTATCCGACACCAGCGAAGCCGAACACCCTCTTGGCGCGTCGAATTCCCCTGTGCGCCTGATCCGAAAGTGGCGAAGGCGGCGCGGTCCGCGCGTCGACTAGGGCAACCTCGCGTACTGATCCATCCGGGTCGCCTACCAGCCGAGTCGGAGGTGTTGAGGCGGCGACGCTGGCGCGTCGCATACCCCGAGCGACCGCGCGCCGGTACATCACCAGGATCAGCCAACAAACCGGCCAGGTGAACAGACTCGCGAACAACAGCACGGCCAAGGCCATCCCAGACACGGCTGCCCATCCGGCCTCTCCGGAAGAATTCATCGCTTACACCCCCGGGAATTCCCAGTAGAAGCCTCGGTACAGATCCGGCTGCAAACGGCGTGGACCGGGATAGGACCTCGCGCCCCACCACCACGCGCGACCGAAGAGGAGGGTCGTGTGAAGTAGTAGACGCCAGCTTTTTTCGGCCCAAGCCCGCGAGCCGGCTCCGACCGCCGCCTTGGCGCTGTCAGGCCGCTGCGCGCGGCCCCATCGGTCGTCTAGCAAATACAAATCCTGCGGTCAGGCACGGCCACGTATTGCTGGCCAGCCGCTCATCAACATCGTCGATCCCTCGCGGGGCTACTGACGCGAGAAGGACCCGCCCTGCGCCGTCTCCTGCCGGGCAGGCGGCGCCACGGGCGTCCGAGTCGCGCCGAGCCCCACGGCGTGCCCGGCGCGCCGCCCGAGGGCGCGTGGCTCTTTGCTATACTGGCCGCGCTTTGGCGCGCGCCACCCTCGCCCGCACCGCGAGCTCCGCGGATCCCCCTGCCCAGAGGAGCTGGCTCCGCATGCACGCCTTCGACCTCGTCATCTACGCGCTCGCGGCCGCGCGTCACGATCGTCGCGTATCTCCGCGACCCGAGCCTGCCGGCGTCGGCCTCCGCGCCGGCGGCCAGCTGCTTCCTGGACGTCCTCCCGCGCCTGGCGGGCGCGCTCGTCATGACCGGGATGATCCAGGTCCTGATCTCGCCCGAGTGGATCCAGCACTGGCTCGGCCGGGGCTCGACCCACCGCGGCATCTTCGCCGGCTTCGTGGCGGGCATCCTGACGCCGGGCGGGCCGCTCGTGAGCTTCCCGATCATGGCGGTCTTCTACAAGGGCGGCGCGTCCCTGTCGGCCCTCGTCGCGTACATGACGAGCTGGTCGCTCTTCGGGTTCCAGCGGGTCATCGCGTGGGAGCTCCCGTTCATGGGGACGCGCTTCCTCCTCGCGCGCGTGCTGCCGACGCTCGTGTTCCCGATCGTCGCGGGCTACCTCGTCCGCTTCATCTATCACGACTAGCGTCTGCTCCTCCACACTTCGAGCCCCACGTTCGCCTGGCCGCGGGTCCTGTCGCCGGGCCGGCCCGCGGCGCGGCTTCGCTCCGTCACCCGTTCGCCACAGGCCGCGACCTATCGGTCGCGGCCCGATGGCGAAGGGGGCCCGTTGTCCGGCTCGGCCGGCGCGTCTCGCGCCTGCGGCGCTCGATCCGCGGCGAGCCTATCGGGCTGCGCCGCCCCGCGGGCCAGCCCGGGCGCCACCCGCGGAGCATGGTGACGCCATGAGCTTCGCGGATCTGCGGGAGTTCATCCAGCTCCTCGAGGACCGGGGGCAGCTCCGCCGCGTCGACGCGCCCGTCCGGCGCGAGCTCGAGATCACGGAGATCGCCGACCGGCTCGTCAAGGGCCCGAAGGCCCAGAACCACGCGCTCCTCTTCGAGCACGTCGAGGGCGCGGCGATGCCGGTCCTCATCAACGCGTTCGGCACCGAGGAGCGGATGGCGTGGGCCCTCGGCGTCGAGCGGCTCGACGAGCTCGGCGAGAAGATCAAGGGGCTCCTCGACCTCAAGATGCCGGGCTCGCTCTTCGAGAAGTTCCGGAAGGCTCGGCGATCTCCTCGACATCGCGCGGGTCGGCCCCAAGGCCGTCAAGAGCGGGCCCTGCCAGGAGATCGTCGAGACCGACCGCCCCTCGGTCGCCGCGCTCCCGATCCTCTGGTGCTGGCCGAAGGACGCGGGGTACTACATCACCCTCCCGCTCGTCATCACGCGCGACCCCGTCACCGGGCTCCGGAACGTCGGGACCTACCGCATCCAGGTCTACGACGAGCGGACGCTCGGCCTCCACTGGCAGACCCACAAGGGCGGGGCCGAGCACGAGCGCGAGGCGCGCCGCGCGGGGAAGGAGCGCATCCCGGTGGCGATCGCGCTCGGCGCCGACCCGGCGACGATGTACGCGGGCACGGCGCCGCTCCCGCCCGGGCTCGACGAGATCATGCTGGCCGGCTGGCTCCGCGGCAAGGGCGTCGAGATGGTGAAGTGCCGGACGATCGACCTCGAGGTGCCGGCCCAGGCGGAGATCGTGCTGGAGGGCTACTGCGACCCGGCGGAGTCGCGCGTCGAGGGGCCGTTCGGCGACCACACGGGCTACTACTCGCTCGCGAACCCCTACCCCGTCTTCCACCTGACGGCGGTGACGCGCCGCCGCGACGCGATCTACCCGACGATCGTCGTCGGGCGGCCGCCGATGGAGGACTACTGGCTCGGCAAGGCGACGGAGCGGCTGTTCCTGCCGCTCATCCGGATGATGCTGCCGGAGATCGTCGACATGAACATGCCGGCCGAGGGCGTCTTCCACAACCTCGTGATCGTCTCGGTGAAGAAGCGCTACCCGGGCCAGGTCCGGAAGGTGATGTACGGGCTCTGGGGGCTCGGGCTCCTCATGCTGGCGAAGAACGTCGTGGTCGTCGACGAGTGGGTCAACGTCCACGACCTCTCCGAGGTCGCCTGGCGGGTGACGAACAGCATCGACCCCGCGCGCGACCTGGTGGTCGTGGAGGGGCCGTCGGACGACCTCGACCACGCCGCCCTCCGCCACCGCTACGGCGGGAAGCTCGGGATCGACGCCACCGAGAAGCGGGCGCCGCTCGACCGGGTCGAGCAGCCGTGGCCGGAGGAGATCCGCATGTCGGACGAGGTGCGGCAGCGCGTCGCCGATGCGGTGGCGCGAGTACGGCCTCGACGGTGAACCCGCTCCGGCCTGGAGGCTCGCCGCTCTTCACCGCACCGCGGGTCCTGCGCGCCGGCCCGCCGCGCGGACCCGTCAGTCACGTCCGCGAGCGGACCGTCGCCTCTCTGTCGACGTGCGCGCGGGCCCGCGGGGTCCCTGCGGACTGCGACCGCGGAGCGTGCCGCCCGGCGCAGCCCGCGGCCAGAACAGAGTGAATCCGAGGCAAGCCCGTCGGGGATGCGAGCCTCTGCGTTCTTCAACGGGCCCGCTCGAGGAGCTTTACCTCGCCTGAGATGACCTCCGGCGCCGTCGGCACCAGGGGGGCGAGGTGCTCCTTGATGTACTTCGCCGCTGCCTTCGTCGACTCCTCGGATCCGGACGCCGTGGTGAAGCCGCTGATGGTCACGAGCGTGCCCTTGCCGGCATCGACGATCGCGTAGCTGGCGAATCCCGGCAGGTGCGTCACGAGGGGCAGGAAGCCGCTCTTGGCGCTGGCGACGATCTTGTCGATGTTCTTCGGATCGACCTGGTAGCGCCGGAGCACGCCGTACTTGGCCTTCTCCTTGATCTCACGGAGCCGGAGCTCGCCCTCGACCACGCGCGGGGGGCTGGGGACGAGGGACGCGATGTTCTCCTTGATCCAGGCCGCCGCCTTCTTGGTGGACTTTCGTCCCCCCCGTTTTTCCCTCGTAGACGCTGTACGTGACCATCTGGCCGTGACCGGTATCCAAAAGCCCCCAGGACACGAAGCCCGGGATGGCTTTCAGGAAGGTGAGGCCTTCGGCGGCAACGCGGCGGACGATCTCGTTGACGTTCTTCGGGTCGACCGTGTAGTGCCTGAGGACTCCGTACATGGGGACCTCCTTGCTGGCCGTGGAATTTAGCCACGACGTCGGACCACTCAGAGAGTCGCTCGCGGAGACCTCCGGCTCCGCGCGCCGGGCGGTCGGTCGAGGGGAACTGGCGGCCACTACGCCCCCAGCGGAGCGGGGTCAATCGCGGGTCTTGCCCGACAAGGACAGGGTCGACGGTGCCGGGATCCGCGGCGCGTCCGCCTCCAGCCACCGGGGACCCGGCCGCTGCCGATCTCCGGGCCAAGTCGGGGTACCCTGGAGCCCACGTCATGGGCGACGCTCCGGCACTTCCTCGACGCGATCAAGGTCGAGCACACCGTGTTCGCGCTGCCGTTCGCCTACCTCGGCATGGTGCTGGCGGCGCGCGGCTGGCCCGGGTGGCACGCCGTCCTCTGGATCACGGTGGCGATGGTCGCGGCGCGGACGACGGCGATGGCGGCGAACCGGCTGATCGACCGCCACCTCGACGCGCGCAACCCGCGGACGGCGGGCCGGCACCTCCCGCGCGGGCTCCTCGCGCCGCGGGACCTCACCCTCGCCGCCGTCGCCTCGGCCGCGCTCTTCTTCGTGGCGGCGTGGCAGCTCGGGCCGCTCTGCCTCGCGCTGGCCCCGATCGCGCTCGTCTTCCTCGTGGGCTACTCCTACACGAAGCGCTTCACGTGGCTCTCGCACTGGATCCTCGGGTTCACCGACGGCGCGGCGGCGGCCGGCGCCTGGATCGCCGTGCGCGGGACGATGGAGCCGCCGGCGTGGCTCCTCTGGCTCGCCGTCACCGTGTGGATCGCGGGCTTCGACATCCTCTATGCCTGCCAGGACGTCGAGTTCGACCGGCGGGAGGGGCTCCACTCGGTGCCGGCCCGGTTCGGGATCGCCGCCGCGCTCGGGGCCGCGCGGGTCTCGCACGTCCTGACCGCCCTCGCGCTCGCCGCCGCGGGCTGGAGCCTCGGGCTGGGCGTGCTCTACTGGGTGGGCTGGCTCGTCGTGGTGGGGCTCCTCGTCTACGAGCACTCGCTCGTCTCCGCGACCGACCTGTCGCGGCTCGACATGGCCTTCTTCAACGTGAACGGCTACATCAGCGTCATCACGTTCGTCGCCGCGGTCGCCGGCCTGTGGTACTGAGCGACAAGGCCACGCGCGTGCAGGCGATGTTCGCGCGCATCGCGCCGCGCTACGACCTCATGAACGCGCTGATGACGGGCGGGCGCGACCGCGTGTGGCGGCGGGCCGCCGCGCGCCTCGCCGCGCCGCCGGCGGGGACCCTCGCCCTCGACCTCGCCACCGGCACGGGCGACCTCGCCCTGGCGCTCCTCCGGGAGACCCGCGTGCGCGGCGTCGTGGGCGTCGACTTCGTCGAGGGGATGCTGCGCCTCGGCCAGGCGAAGCTCGGGACGCTCGGGGAGCGGCGCGTCCGGCTCCTCGCCGGCGACGCGCTGGCGCTGCCGTTCGCGGACGGGAGCTTCGGCTGCGTCGGCGTCGGCCTTCCTCCTCCGGAACCTGGCCGACCTCCGCGCGGGGCTCGCCGAGATGCGGCGCGTGACCGCGCCGGGCGGGAGCGTCGTCGCGCTCGAGATCACGCAGCCCACCCTCCCCGGCTGGCGCCAGGCCTTCCGCCTCTACTTCCACCACGTCGTCCCGGCGGTCGGGCGCGCTGATCGCGGGGAACCGCGAGGCCTACACGTACCTCCCGCAGTCGGTCGACCGCTTCGTGACGCCGGGCGAGCTCAGCCGGCTCATGGAGGCGGTGGGGCTCCGCGACGTGCGCGTCCGGCGCGTCGGGCTCGGGACCGTGACGATCCACGTCGGCACCGTCGGTCACGCCGATTCCATCGGCCGCGCGGGGCGCGCGAGCGCCGCGGCCTGACCCGGAGGCCTCCCCATGCCCTTCCTCGAGCGCGACGGCGCGCGGCTCTACTACGAGACCCACGGCGCGGGCCCCGCGCTCGTCTTCGCCCACGGCCTGGGCGGGGGCCATCTCAGCTGGTGGCAGCAGGTGCCCCACTTCCGCGACCGCTACACGTGCGTGACCTTCGATCACCGGGGGTTCGGCCTCTCGAGGGAGACGCCCGGCGGGCGCGGCCCCGACGCCTTCGTCGACGACCTCGCCGCGCTCGTCGATCACCTGGGCGTCCCGGACGTCCGGCTGGTGGCGCAGTCGATGGGCGGCTGGACCTGCCTCGGCTACGCCCTCCGCCACCCGGAGCGCGTGCGCGCGCTCGTGATGTGCTGCACGACCGGCACCCTCGACGACCCGGAGACGCTCTCCATCTTCCGCGCCCACGGGGCCGCCGCGCCGGAGGCGGCGGTCGCCGCGCGCGGCATCCACCCGGCGTGCGGGGAGCGGATGGCGCGCGAGCAGCCGGCCCTCCACTTCCTCTACCGCGAGGTGGACGCGCTCTCCCACGACCTCGACAAGACCGCGGTCCGGAAGAAGCTGATCGCGATGCGGACGACGCCGCGGGCCACGGTCGCCGGCCCTCCGGGCGCCGCTCCTCTGCGTCACCGGCGAGGAGGACGTCGTCATCCCGCCGGCCGCCGTCGCGGTGCTCGCGTCGATCGTGCCGGGCGCCCGGCTCGCGCGCGTGCCGGAGGCGGGGCACTCCGTCTACTGGGAGCGCCCCGCCGCCTTCAACCGCCTCGTCGACGAGTTCCTGGCCGGCGCCGCGCGCTGACGGCGGCCGTGCCCGACTTCGAGACGGCGCGCCTCGGGTCCGAACCCGACGCCCGCGCCCCGGACGGGTCCGACGTGCGGGTCCTGCTCCAGCTGGCCGGCGGCGGGACCGCGCACTTCGAGCTCGGCCCGGGCCGCGTCTCGCGCGCGGTGACCCACCGCACCGTGGAGGAGATCTGGTACGTCCTCGGCGGGCGCGGCGAGATGTGGCGGCGCCAGGGCGAGCGGGAGAGCGTCGTCGCGCTCGAGGCGGGCGTGTGCCTCACGATCCCGCTCGGCACCCACTTCCAGTTCCGGTCGCTCGGCCCCGGCCCCCTCGCCGCCGTCGCGGTCACGATGCCGCCCTGGCCCGGGCCGGACGAGGCGGTGCCGGTCGACGGCCGATGGTCCCCGACCGAGCCGGCTGGCTGATCTCTTTCGGTCTCTTCAGGCGGCGGATCTGCAGTCTCGACCCGGTCGATACGCGCTGTCGATACGCTCGTTCGGAACCCCATCGTCCGTGAGGAGTGGACGCGCTCGTCGCCGGTCACCGCGAGCAGCGCCGCCCCTCGCAGTGCGTGGCCCTCGGCCGACCGCCGGACGCCGCGGCCGGCCGGCGTCGAGAAGCGGCGGGCGCCGCGGCGCATCCCGGCGGCGGCGCCGATGAGCCAGGCCGGGGGCCGGGGTGGCGCCGTCGCGAGCCCGCGCCTATACTCCTCTGGTGCCGGGGGCGGGATCTCCGGCCTCTGGCAGCTGGCGGCCGCCGCCCGCGGCGGCGATCTCTCATGACGGACCATTCGGGCCAATTCAGGAAGGAGCTCTGACGTGCGCGAGAACACGGTGAAGACGATCTGGGCCAAGGGCGGAGTCGTGGTCAACGGGTGGCTGTCGATCCCGTCGAGCTTCTCGGCGGAGGTGATGGCGCACCAGGGCTTCGACTCCCTGGTCGTGGACATGCAGCACGGCGTCATCGACTACCAGACCGCCGTGACGATGTTCCAGGCGATCTCGACGACGAACGTGATCCCGTTCGCGCGCGTGCCCTGGAACGACCCGGCCCACATCATGAAGATCCTCGACGCCGGCGCCTACGGGATCATCTGCCCGATGATCAACTCCCGGAAGGAGGCCGAGCAGCTCGTCCGCACCTGCAAGTACGCGCCGAAGGGCTACCGGAGCTTCGGCCCCGTGCGCGCGTCGATCTACGCCGGCTCGGACTACGCGACGCACGCGAACGACACGATCGTCGTGATGCCGATGATCGAGACGAAGGAAGCCGTCCAGAACATCGACGAGATCCTGAGCACGCCCGGCGTCGACGCGATCTACGTCGGCCCCGCCGACCTCTCGCTCACGCTGGGCTGCACGCCGAAGCTCGACCAGACGGAGGCGCCCGTCGTCGAGGCGCTCGGGAAGATCCTGGAGGCCTGCAAGCGCCACAAGGTGATCGCCGGGCTCCACAACGCGACGAGCCAGTACGCGCTCAAGATGGCGAGCCAGGGCTGGCAGTTCGTGACGCTCGCGAGCGACAGCCGGTTCCTCGCGGCCCGGGCCTCCGAGGAGGCGGCTGCCGTGAAGCAGACGGTCGCCAGCGGGAAGCTGCCCGCGTACTAGACAACCGCCGCGCACGCCGAGCGGGGCGGCACCCCGGCTTGTTCCGGGGGCTTGCCCCGCGGCGTGGGGCTTCGCGCGCGCCGGGTACCGGGGGGCGAGGTTGATCGGCGCGCGAGGCGTGATGACGGCGGGGCAGCGCCCAACGGAACCGCTCGGGGTGCCACCCCGCTCGGCGTCGCATTCTCGTTGTCCTTCGAACTGGACATCCCTGATGGCTCTTGCGGGTACCAGCCCTTGGCGAGCTAGGTACCGCGAGCTGGACGGCGCCGTATCGCCGGATCCGTGGACCGGCGCGGCGAGCCGTTGCGGGCGGTGGCGGGCGTGCCGGTCGGGGCGGCGGTCGAGCCGGATCTCCTCGAGAGCGACGCGGCGTACCGGGCCACGGTCGTGCGGGAGTTCAACGCGGTCACGCCCGAGAACGCGATGAAGTGGGAGCGGATCCACCCCGCCGAGCGCGAGTGGAGCTTCGAGCCCGCGGACCGGCTGGTCGCGTTCGCCGAGGCGCACGGGATGCGCGTTCACGGCCACACGCTCGTCTGGCACCGCCAGCTCGCCGGCTGGCTGACGCCGGCGCTCACCCTCCGCGAGGCGGCCCGCGCGCTCGCCGTCCACGTCGAGACCCTCGTGGGGCGCTACGCGGGGCGTGTCGGGTCGTGGGACGTCGTCAACGAGGCGGTCGCCGACGGCGGCGGCCTCCGCGACACCTACTTCCTCCGCGCGTGCGGGGAGGGCCACATCGCCGAGGCCTTCCGGCTCGCCCATGCGGCCGATCCCGCCGCCCGGCTCTACTACAACGACTACGGCGCCGAGGGCGTCGGGCGGAAGTCGAACGCGGTGTACGCGCTGGTCCGCCGGCTCCTCGACCGGGGCGTCCCCGTCCACGGGGTCGGCCTCCAGATGCACCTCCGGGCGGCCCGCCCGCCGAAGCCCGGCGCCGTCGCCGCGAACGTCCGGCGGCTCCGCGACCTGGGTCTCGAGGTCCGGATCTCGGAGATGGACGTGCGGATCCGGCGGATCCGCCGGCGCGATCCCCTCGCCCTCCAGCGCCGCGCGTACCACGACGCGATCGCGGCGTGCGCGGGGCTGCCGGGCTTCGCGGGCGTGACCTTCTGGGGCGTGAGCGACCGGCACTCGTGGATCCACGGCGAGTTCGGCGAGGACGCGCCCCTGCTCTTCGACCGCGGCTACCTGCCGAAGCCCGCCTACTTCGGCGCGCGCGACGCGCTGGCGGCGGCTCAGAACGCCACGGCCCAGTCGATCCCGAGCGTCCAGCCGGAGAACGACTCGGCCCAGAAGTAGGAGCCCGCGAGCCCGATCTCGGTCACCTTCCAGAGCCGGCCCTTCGGGTCGAGCGCGACGTGGGCCCCGGTCGAGTAGTAGTGGCCGGTCTTGAGGCTCTGGCGGAGCCCGCCGTAGAGCTCGGCCCGGTTGAAGAACCCGCCCACCAGGATCGGCCAGCCGGCCACCGCCCAGGGCGTGACGACGTCGACCTCGACCCGGTTGTTCCAGACCTGGGACTCGCTCGTGAACGAGTACGCCTCCGTCGAGCGCTCGATCGGGACGGTGGCGAAGTACGTGTAGCTCGACGTGAGCCCGAGCGTCACGCGCCCGAAGGACGGCCGGTAGCGGAGCGCGAGGGAGGGGACGAAGCGTGAGCGTGTGCGTGTGCCAGTTGACGAGCTGCCCGTCGACCGCCTGCTCGGCCGCACGTCCGGGCTGGGTCCCCGCGTCGAAGTCGTTCTCCGTGTACGCGTAGAGGAGGCCGAAGGCGGGCATGAAGCTCAGGTCCGGCAGGAGCCCGATGCGCGCGCCGGCGCCGAGGCCGAGCGAGTAGGTGGTGTAGGTCGACTCGTTGCCGGCCAGCGGACCGTCGCGGAACTTGTTGACGAAGTAGGCCGTGCCCGCCGAGCCCGAGGATCACCGGCGTCCAGGTGAGCCCGCCGACGCCGAGCGGCCGCGGGGCGCCCAGCTCCGTGCTCCACGGATACTTGAGGACGCCCGCCTCGACGTCGTTGAAGCTCCACCCGAACAGGCCGCCCTGGGGCACCTCCTGGCCACCGAGGATGACGGTCGCCTCGACGCGGTTGCCGACGACCTGGTCGAGCTGATCCCGGATGTCCGCGAGCGACGGGGCCGGCTGGGCGGCGGCGGGCGACGCCTCGCCGAGCAGGCAGCAAACCAGCGCGAGCAGAACCGGAATCCACGATCCTCGCGTCGGTTGGGGCATCAGAGCCGGCCGCCCGGAGCCAGCTGGGTCGTACACTACTACACATGATGACGGTGCCCGAGATCGCCGCTCGCACCGGGCGGAACCCGGAAACGATTCGCCGGTGGATCCGGGCAGGCAAGCTGCGGGCCCGGAAAATCGGCACGCAACACGTCGTCGAAGAGCGGGATCTGGCCCTGCTGCTGGACCGCGATTCCCTCTCCCTCCCGAGGTCGTGGAAAGTGACCAGTACGCGGGAGCCGATGCCGAACGTCGTCGAAGCCCTGCGGCGGTCGCGGCGCTAGCCAGAGCGCCCGTGGGCCGAGGCATCCGGCGTCGCCGATGTCGACCGGGCAGCGCCGGCTGTCGATACCGGCCCTGGCAGGCCTCTCGCGCGCAAACGGTTCCCGACGGGACGGGCGCCAGTTGGCTCGCCGGGGCCACGACGCTATCGGCTGGGTCGCGCGTACTGCTGGAGGCGCACGACGCGGAGGCGGAACTCGGTCGCGCCGCCGGTCGGAACGAGGTCCACCTCGAAGGCCGTCGGGCCGGAGCCGAACCCCGGCCGGATGATGCTCAAAGCCCCGCTGACGACTCGCCCCTGGCGGTCGAGCCCTTCGAGCGCGACGGTGGCGTCCCACTGGCCCCCGGACGCCGCGTCGGCCAGGCCCACCGCCCGGACCCGGCCGGGCTCCCGGACGAGGGCCCACCGGAGGGCGAGGAACTGCTCGTGGGTGGTGTTCGGCAGGCTCGGCGGGACGGCGATCTGGGCCGGCGCCGCGCAGCCGCCCGCGACGAGAAGACCCGCGAGGAGCAACCCCCTCAGCGTGACCGTGCGCGCCGCCATCATGGAAGGTAACGCGCGCCACCGCCGATAGGATCCGCGGTCGAGCTGCGCGATCAGCCTCCGGCCCGCGGCGGCCGGGATCGCGGGGTCCCGACGGGCGAGCTCGGGGCGTCCAGTACAATGGAAAGAGCGGGCCTACTCGCAGACGCCCGCGGGGAGTGTCACATGTTGCGCAAGCAGATCATCTCGAAGCGCTCCGAAGAACCCACATCCCTCGAGGGGGAGATCCCGATCGCCGACGTCGCCACGGTGCAGGTGACCTCGGAAGCGGCCGATCATCCCATCGACCACGCCTTCGATGGGAGACGCGGCCCGGGCGGGAGCCGGTGGGTCGCCGACGCACCCGGCGAGCAGTCGGTGATCCTCGTGTTCGACGCCCCGCGGACCATCCGGCAGATCGGCCTCGAGGTGGAGGAGCTGGCGGTCAGCCGCACCCAGGAGCTCGCGGTGTCGGTCTCGGCGGATGGGGGACGCACCTATCGCGAGCTCGTCCGGCAGGAGTTCAACTTCAGCCCGGGCACCAGCTTCGAGCGCGAGCGCTGGTCGGTCTCGGCGGACGCCATCACGCACCCCCCCCCCCCCCCCCTCTCCGGCTGGAGATCAAGCCCGACAAGGGGGGCCGCATCGGCCGGGCCAGCCTGACCTCGCTCGCCGTGGCGTGATGCCGCGGCCGGCGGCGCGGCCCTCCGAGGGCGTGCCCTGCGTCGCGGCCCGTCCCGCCGCGATCGATTCGGCCCCGGGACGGCGCCGCGGCCGATAGGATCCGCGGTCGACGCCCGGCCGCCGCGGACACCCGCGCCGCCGGCCTAGCGTGGCGGCGCCGAGATCACGTGGCGCGGCCGGCGGCCCCGCGCGGCCTGCAGGATCGCCGCCGCCACCGCGAGCGCCGTCATCTCCATCGCGCGGTCCGAGGCTCCCGCGACGTGCGGCGACACCACCACGTTCGGCAGCGTCAGCAGCGCATCGTCGGCCGGCACCGGCTCCTGCCGGAACACGTCCAGCCCGGCGCCGCCGAGCCGCCCGCTCGCGAGCGCCTCGACGAGCGCCGCGTGCTCGACGAGCGCCCCGCGCGCCGTGTTGACGAGGAAGGCTCCGGGCTTCATGCGGCCGAGCTCGGCCCGCCCGATGAGGCCGCGGGTCTCCGGGCGGAGGGGCAGGTGGAGCGACACGGCGTCCGCGCGCTCCAGGAGCTCGCCGAGGCTCGCGCACGGCTCGATGCCGAGCCGCCGCAGGCGGTCCGGCTCCGCCGAGGGCGAGTAGCCGCACACGCGCATGCCGAGCCCCGCGCGGGCGATCCGGGCGGTGGCGCGCCCGATCCGTCCGCATCCCACGATCCCGAGGGTCCGGCCGCGGAGCTCCGTGAGCCGGAGCGTGTACCGGGCGTCGAACGCCCCCGCGCGGACAGCGCGGTCGGCGGCCAGCGTCTCCTTGGCGAGCGCGAGGAGGAGCGCGATCGCGTGCTCGGCGACCGACCACGCGTTGGCGACCGGTGTGTTGCAGACGACGATCCCCTTCCCCGTCGCGTGCGCCACGTCCACGGGGTCGTAGCCCACCCCGTGGACCACGATGAGCCGGAGCCGGGGCGCGGCGTCGATCGCGGCCGCACTCAGGCCGGCGTTGCGGGTGACGACGGCGTCGGCGGCCCCGATCTCCGCCGCCACCGTCGCCATGTCCGCCCGCGAGGCCTGGCGGACGCCGAGCCCGGCCGCGCGGAGCCGCGCGACCCCGGCGTCGTGGATCGGCTGGACCAGGAAGACGTCCCGGATCACCGCTCCAGGAGGCCGGCCGGTAGCGCGCTCAGCCGCCGGCCGCCTTCGGGCGTGACCAGCACGGTCTCGCTCACCGCCACGGTCCACTGCGCGTACTCGCGGAGCGTGATCGGCACGTGGAAGACCATGCCGGGCGCGAGCACCACGTCGACGCCGCGGTAGAGGCTCAGGATGTTGCCCTCGCCCCAGTCCGGGGCGAAGGAGATGCCGATGCTGTAACCCGTCCGCTTCCGGTACCCGAAGGTGTAGCCGTGCCGGTCGACGACGGCCTGGGCCGCCTGGTGGACGTCCGCGCAGGTGCGGCCCGGCCGGAGCTCCGCCATCGCCGCCGCCAGCCCCTCCTCGCAGACGCGGTACATGTCGCGCGCCCGGTCGGGGATCTTCCCGATCGCGACCGTCCGGTAGAGCGCCGCGTGGTACCGGTTGTAGCAGGCGGAGGTCTCCAGGATCACGACGTCGCCGGGCACGATCCGTCGGCGGCGCCACGTCGTGTGCGGGATGCCCGACCGCGGCCCGGAGGTGACGAACGGCTCCATGCCGACGTACTCGCTCCCCGCCCGCACGCCGCGGCCATGATGGCCGCGGCGATGTCGTTCTCGGAGGCGCCCGCGCGGGTGGCCTCCAGGCCGGCCTGCATCCCCGCGTCGTTCGCCCGGGCGGCCTCCTCCATCTGCCGGAGCTCGAGCGGCGACTTCACGCGGCGCAGCTCCTCGACCACCCCGGAGGCGTCCAGCAGGGGGCCGAACTCCTTCACCAGACGCTGGTGGAGGTTGACGGTCAGGAACCAGGCGTTCTGGTCGATGGCCACGCGCTTGCCCTTCCAGCCGCGGGCGGTCAGGACCTCGGCCACCGCCGCCGCCGGATTCGCGTCGTCCGGGTAGCCGCTGATGTCGGCGAGGTAGGTGTTGGCCCGCGCGTTCATCGACTCGAGCCCGCGCAGCACGTGAAACGGCTCGCCCGTCGCCGGAATGGCCAGGCACTGGAACGTGTAGTACCCGGGAGTCTGCTGCCCGCTCAGGTAGAACACGTTCTCCGGGCCCGAGGTGAGGTAGAGGTCGATGCCGCGGGCCGCCATGCGCTCGCGGAGCGCCGCTTGCCGGCCCGCGAACTCCTCGCGGGGAAACGCGGCTTCCGAGCCCGAGGGCACGAGGTCGAGCAGCTTCCGGATATCGGGGTCGAGCATCTGGGGGCCTCCTGACACTAGGGGGTCGATGAGGGTGGGGCGAGCGCCGCGTCGAGGCGCAGGACCAGCTCCAGCAGCACGCGGCTGCCGGCCGCCAGGTGCGCGGGCTCCGCCCACTCCTCGGGACAGTGGCTCCGCCCGTCGCGGCACGCGATGAACAGCATGCCGATCGGGCACAGCCGGGCGATGTGGTTCGCGTCGTGGCTGGCGCCGCTCGTGAGCCGCGCGTACGGCACCCGGACGCTCTCGGCCGCCGCCGCCGCGTGCTGGATCATCTCGGCGTCGATGTGGAGCGGCTCCTCGCGGACGATCGGCGCGACGTCGATGGCCACGCCGCGGCCGCGCGCCACCTCGGCGACGCCGGCCTCGAACCGCGCGAGCGTGTCGGCGATCGCCGCCGGGTGGATCCCGCGAAAGTCGGCGAGGAGCTCGACCTCGCCGGGCACGATGTTCACCATGTTCGGATGGACGGTCAGCGCGCCGACGGTGCCGACCATGCCGCGGCCCGCCTCACGCGCGAGCCGCTCGACGAGGAGGACGAGCTCGGCCGCCGGGACGAGCGCGTCCTTCCGCACGGCCATGGGCGTCCCGCCAGCGTGGTCCTGCCGCCCCCGGACGGTGACGCGGAACCGGCTCGGCGCCGCGATCGCCGTGACGACACCCACGGGCAGGCCGGCGCGATCGAGCGAGGCCGACTGCTCGATGTGGAGCTCCAGGTAGCGCGCGATGCTGCCGGGCTCCCTGCGGGCCTCGCCGAGGCGGCCGGCGCGGCCGCCGACCGTGTCGATGGCGTCGCCGAGGCTCGCGCCGCGGCGGTCGCGGAGCGCGGCGACCGTGTCGGCGCCGATCCGGCCGCTCATGGCGCGGCTCCCGATCGTCGAGAGCCCGAAGTCGGAGGGCTCCTCGCACGTGAAGTTCACGACCTCGAGGGGGCGGCGGAGTCGGTGCCCTGCCTCGTGGAGACACCGCGCCACCTCGAGCCCCGCCAGGACGCCGGCGATCCCGTCGAACCGCCCGCCGGCCTGGACGGTGTCGAGATGCGAGCCCGTCATGATCGACGGCCCGTCCTCCTCGCCCGGCAGGCGGCCGATCACGTTGGCGGCGGCGTCCACCGTCACCGAGAGGCCCGCCGCCCGCATCTCGGCCGCCACCCAGGCGCGCGCGGCGCGATCCTCGTCGGAGAAGGCGCGGCGCGTGTACGGGGCCTCGGGCCGGGTCATCCGCGTGAGGGCCTCGATGTCGGCCTCGAGCCGCTCGGCGCGCGGCGTCGGAAGATCCTTCGACAGGGCGCTCATCTCATTCTCCTGGCATCGCGCGGCGACACCGCACATCCGGTCATGAGAGCTCCTCCACGAAGGCCCGCGCCTCTCGGAACCGCGCGCGGAGCGTTCCCCGCGCGGGGTCACCGTCGACCAGCGGATCCACCACCGTGTACCAGGGTACGACCTCTCGCGCGTACTCGGGCAGCGCGAGCACGGCGGCCTCGACATCGGCCCAGCTCGTGCCGACGTCGGCGGGCTGGACCGGCACGCCGGCCGCCCGGATGGTCGCCGCGGCGCGCTCCGGCGCGTTGCCCTGCATGTGCGCCATGAGCAGCACGCCCAGGCTCACGATCTCCCCGTGGAGCAGCCGGCCGCCCGTCCGCTCCTCGAGGCACCACGCCAGGAGGTGCTCGGACGCGGCGTTGAAGCGCGCCTGGGGCAGCCGGAGGAACGTCGGCGCGAATCGTTCCCCCATGGCGAGGAGCCCGACGAAGGCGTCCAGCCGCGCCGCGCCGACGTCCGGTGCAAGCCCCGCCAGCCGCTCGAGCTCGTGCCGCGTCCGGTCCCGCACCGCCGGATCCCAGTCGACCGCGCGCCCCGCCCGGTGGGCGAGCTCCCAGTCCACCAGCGCCGAGTGGCTCGACAGGAGATCGCCGATTCCGGCCCGGTTCAGCCGGCCGGGCGCCCGGGCGATCAGGTCGTGGTCGACGACGACGGCGTCCGGCACCGGCCCGTCGCGCATCGGCGCGCGCCGGCCGTGCTCCAGGCACCCGCTGGTGCGGGTGAAGCACGCGTTGTTGGAGGCGCTCGAGGGCACCTGGACCAGCGGCACCCCGAGCCGCCACGCGACGAACTTGGCCGCGTCGAGCGCGAGACCGCCGCCGAGGCCGACCGCGCGGTCCACCCCGCGGAGCTCGGCCGCCATCCGCTCCAGGTCGGCGCGCTCGAGCGAGGTGACGCGGGCGACCCGCGCCGGCGCCGCGGCGAGCATCGGCTCCGCCAGCGTCCACGGCGATCGCGTCGTCACGACGCCGAACCGGCCCCATCCCGCGCTCGCCGCGCTGAGGGCGCCGGGGCCCGCGGTCATCGGGGGCCAGGCGGCCGTCATGCGGGGCGGGGGCGCCGCCCGAGGACCGCGATCGCGACCCCGGCGGCAACCGTGAAGAGGACGGCCATCGCGAGGCCCGTGGCGCGAAAGCCGTGGCGGCCGATCAGCCAGCCCACGCTACCGGGCGCGATGATGTACGCGAGGTCCGACACCAGACGGTAAATGCCGGCCGCGGGTCCCCGGAATCCGCCCGGCAGCCGCTCAGCCAGCAGGACAGGCGGGACCATCCACGCCGTGAGGCCCAGGATCAGGAGCGTGGCGGCGATGCCGAAGCCGGCCACGCCGGTCGTCGCCGAGACGGACGCCGCCCCCGCGAGCATCAGCAGAAAGCCCGCGACGAGCACGCGCACTCGTCCGAGCGCGTCCGCCGCCCAGCCCACGGGCACGAGGACCGCCGCCTCGATCGCGTAGGCGATCGACAGCGTCCGGCCGAGCACGTCGGTCGAGAGCCCCAGGGCGCGCCCGCCGTACAGCGGCAACAGGGTCCCGATGCCACCGGCCCACGCCACCGCCAGGTGAAGGTGGCGAGGTAGATGGCGAGCACGGCGCCCCAGGGGAACGGCCCCCGGACGCGACGGACGCCTGGGCCGCCGGGGCCGGGCGACCGAGCTCGCGAAGCGCCGGTCCCAGCCGGAGGATCGTGAGCGCCCACGCGCCCAGGATGGCGAGGGCTGCCAGGACGAATCCGCTCCGCCAGCCGAGCTGCGCCGCCGCGTGGCCGCCAAGCCAGGCGCTCAGCGCGGTCCCGCCGATCACCCCGATCTCGTAGACGTTGCCGCGCCGGGTGCGCGAGGCAGCCGGCCCGCGCCGCATCACGAAGAGGATCGACACCACGATCGTCAGGCCGGACCCGACGCCGACCAGGCGCGCGCGCAGCAGCATGAACGGGAGCGAGGGCGCCCACGCCGACAGAGCGTGCCGCCGAGGAGGCACGCGATCCCCGCGTGCAGGATCGGAGGGTCCGCGGCGCTCCGTCAGGAGCCCCGCCGGCAGGTCGGTCACGAACCGGGCCAGGCCGAACGCGGAGCCGAGAAGCCCGACGGTCGCGAACTGGAGACCCAGCCCGTCCATGATCTGCGGGAGGAGCGGGGAAACACGCCCTGCCCGAAGTTCAGGAGGCCGTACGCGACGGTGAACCAGACGAACGCCCCGTCCCGCGTCCGGACGACCGGCGCGGCGATCGCGGGCACGGCGTGGGCGAGCCGAGGCTTGTCTGCCACGGAAGAGATCAGGCCAGGAGGCGCCGCAGGAGGCCGTGTACACCTGGCGGCCCGCCTCGAGCTCGGCGAGCTCGATGTACTCGTCGGCCTTGTGCGCGCGGTCGATGTCGCCCGGCCCCAGGATGACCGCCTCGCGCCGATACCCCGGAAGTGCGTCATGTCGCAGCCGAAGCCGGCGCCGTAGACCTCGCCCGGCGCGCCCATGACCTCGCGCACGGCCTCCACCGCCAGCCCCACCAGGCGCGCGTCCGCCGGCTCCCGAGGGCGGGCCGCTCGTGGGCAAGTAGCCCTCGATCGCGACCTCGAGCCCGGGGTCCTCGGCGCGCAGCCCGGACAGGAGCGCCTCGATGTCCGCCACGACCGCGTCCTGGCGCTCGCCCGGGACCATGCGGCGATCGAGCACGATCTCGCAGCGGTCCGGCACCGCGCTCTCCTTGTGGCCGCCGTGATGAGGGTCACGGCGCCGCTCGGCGGGCCGATGAGGGGATGCGCGCGCCCGTCGAGTCCCTCGCAGTACGCCTCCAGCGCCGCGAGGACCTTCCGCATCTTGAAGATGGCGTTCACCCCGAGCCGCGGGGTCGACGAGTGGGCCGATCGGCCGCGGACCAGGATCCGGGGTCGCAAGCTCCCGCGGTGCGCGATGCCGACCCTGAGCCGGGTCGGCTCGCCGATCACCGCGTAGTCGACCGACAGCCCCTTCACGACCGCCCGCGCGCCCAGGCTCCCGAGCTCCTCGTCGGCGACCGCGGTGAATACGAGATCGCCCTGGATCGGCGCGCCCGTCCGGACGAGCGTCTCGATGGCGCCCAGCATCGCGACGATCTGACCCTTCGCGTCGCCCGCGCCGAGCCCCCACACGCGTCCGTCGCGGATCTCGCCGCCGAACGGGTCCGCGGTCCAGCCGTCGCTGATCGGCACCGTGTCCAGATGCGTGTTGAGGGCGACGACGGGCCGGCGCGCGCGACCCCGGAGCCAGGCGACGACGTTCGGCCGCCCCGGTGCCGCGTCGGGCGTCTCCACCTCGAGCCCGAGCTCGCGGCAGCGCGCGGCCACGTAACCGGCGACGCGCGTCTCGCCGTCCCCGGGGTTCTGGCTGGGCAGCCGGATCAGGTCGACGAGCTGCTGGACGAGGGGAGGTGCGCGCTCGTGGTCATACCGTCCCCTTGCCAGTAACGGTGCCCACGGGCTCGAGTCGCGCGACGTCGAGGGTGACACCGAGCCCCGGGCCCTCGGCGACGGCCGCGACGCCGTGGCGGAGCGCGAACCCGCTGGCCGGATCCTCCACGAGGCCCTCCGATCCGTAGAGCTCGAGGTACCGGGCCTTCACGGCGAGCCCGCAGTGCGCGGCCGCCGTCGTGCGAGCCCGCCCTCGTTCGTCTGGCCGATCATCAGCTCGAGGCCGGCCGTCTCCGCGACCGCCGCGGCCCGCCACAGCCCGCGATGCCCCCCAGCTTGATCAGCTTCAGGTGCAGGAGATCGACGACCCGGTCGCGCGCCAGCACGAGGACGTCGTCGAGCGACTGCACGCTCTCGTCCGCCATGATCGGGATATCCGTGTGCTGCGTGACGTGGCGAAGGCCGGCCAGGTCCCGGTAGTCGACCGGCTGCTCCACGTAGGCGAGATCGAAGGCTCGAGCCGGCGGAGGTGCGCCACCGCCTCGCGCGCCGTCCACGCCATGTTGAGGTCGATCGCCAGCGAGACGTCGGGCCCGATCGCCTCCCGGACCACCTGGATGCGGTCGACGTCCCGCTGAAACGGCCGGAGCCCGGCGCGCACCTTGAGGTAGCGGAACCCGTCGGCGACGTAGCCGCGGCCTGGCTCGCCGCGCCGTCGGGCGGCCCGTAGAAGATGGACTGGTTGCTGGGCAGGCTCGCGCGGACGGCGCCGCCGAGGAGCTCGAACACCGGCACGCCGTAGAGCCGCCCGACCAGTCGTGGAGCGCCATGTCGAGCGCCGACCGCGCCCCGTGGGCGCCGACGACCGTCCGGTCCAGCTCCGCGATCAAGGCGTGCCAGTCGCGCGGGTCGCGCCCCACGAGCTTCGGGCCGAGGTGCTGAGACCTCCGCGACCACGCGTGGGCGTGTCGCCGGTCAGGTAGTGGGAGTTCCCGCGCGCCTCGCCGAGCCCCGACGGCGCCTCGTCGGTCAGGAGGCGGACGTAGACCTCCTCGAGCGCTCGCACCGAGCCCGACGCGAAGTGCTGGAACGGGGTCTCGAGCGAGAGGTCCTTCCGGTACACCTCGACCGCGGTGATCTTCACGCGGCGCGCTCGAACGCCGGCTCGAGCCGGCCCACGTCCGGCACGACGCCCAGACCCGGCCCCTCGGGCACGACGAGAGCGCCCGACTCGTAGACGTGGCCCGGAGTGGGATCGGCGACGATGCCGTCGGTCCCGTAAAGCTCCGTGTACTTCGGCGCCGAGGCGAGCGCCAGGTGCGCGGCCGCCGCCGTCGCGAGCATCCCCTCGTTCATCTGGCCGAGCACGTAGCCGAGCCGGGCCGCCTCCGCCAGCGCGATCAGCTGCCGCGCGCGGTGGAGCCCGCCCGCCTTCACCAGCTTCACGTGGAAGTACCCGACGGCGCCGAGCCGGACCAGTGTCATGGCGTCTTCCAGCGAGTACAGGCTCTCGTCGGCCATGAGCGGCGTGTCCACGGCGCGCGCGACCTCGGCCATGCCGGTCGAGGTCGCGCGCCGCCACCGGCTGCTCGGCGCAGTCGAGCCCGAAGCGCTCCAGCGCGTGGATCCGGGCGATGGCCTGCTCGACCGTCCACGCCTGGTTGGCATCGACGGCGAGGCTGATCTCGTCGCCCACCGCCTCGCGGATTGCGCGGACCCGGGCGACGTCGAGCGCGAACGGCTCGAGCCCCACGCGGACCTTGAGGATGCGGAAGCCCTGCGCCACGTACGCCTGCGCCTGGGCCGCGGCCCCGTCGGCCGGCCCGTAGAAGAGACATTCCGAGCCCGCGACGCGCTCGGCCCGGCGGCCGCCCAGCCAGCGGTAGAGCGGGACGCCCGCCCGTCGCGCGGCGAGATCGTGGAGCGCGATGTCCAGGACGGCCTTGGCGGCGGCGTTCCCGGCGAGCGCCCGATCGAACTCGGCGATCGCCCCGCCCCGCTCGCGGAGCGGGCGGCCGACGACGAGCGGCGCGAGGTAGTCGCGGAGGGCGGCGACGATGCCGGCCGGGCTCTCGCCGGAGAAGTACGACATGTTGCCCCGGACCTCGCCCCAGCCCACCTGCCCGTCGTCGGCGGTGAGCCGGACGAAGACCTCCTCCAGCGCGGTCACCCGGCCGGTGAAGTGGCTGAAGCCGGGCTCGAGCGGCAGCCGGGCCGTGAAGACCTCGAGCCGCCGGATCCTCATCGGGCGCCCGCCGCTCCGAAGAGCCCGCGCACCGACACCGCGCGCTCGACGATGGCGATCAGGATCACCGTCCACAGGATGATCAGCGAGCAGATCGCGATGAGCCACGGGTACATCGGCTGGTCCCAGAGATTGTAGATCCGCACGGGGAGCGTCACCATGCGCGGCGTCGCCAGGAAGATCGAGATCGTCACGTTGTCGAACGAGGTGATGAAGGCGAACACCGCGCCGGCCATGAGGCCCGGCCGGATCAGGGGCAGCGTGGCCAGCCGGAAGGCGCGGAGCGGCGGCGCGCCCAGGTTGCGGGCGGCGCGCTCGATGGCCGGATCGAGGCCCGTGAGGCTGGCGGCGATCAGCCGGATGGCGTACGGCGTCGTCACGATGACGTGGCCCAAGATGAGGCTCGCCGACGTCGCGCCGATGCGCACCTGGTTGTAGAACTGGAGCAGCGCGATCCCGATGACGACGGTCGGCAGGATCAGCGGCGACATGAAGAACCCATTGACCAGATCGCGCCCGGGAAACCGGTACCGAACCAGGGCGACCGCCACCGGGGCGCCGAGGACGGTCGCGAGGACGGCGGTGACGAGGGCGATCCCCAGGCTCAGGACGAACGAGTCGAGGAACTCCTGCTTCCCGAGCGCCTCCCCGTACCAGCGGAGCGTGAAGCCCTGCGGGGGGAACGTCACGTAGCTGAGCGTGGTGAAGGAGGTGGCGATGATCGCCGCCAGCGGCACCAGCAGCAGGACGATCAGCAGATAGGTGACGATACGGAGGACCATGGCCCGGGGGCCTCGCGTCTACTGGAACACGCCGGCGAACCAGCCCCGCTCCACGAGGCGGTTGTAGGCGTACATGACGACGGCCGTCATGACGAGGAGGATCACCGAGATCGCCGCGGCGAAAGGCCAGTCCAGGACGACGAGGTTCTGCTCCCAGGCGAGATAGGCGACGACCTTCACCCACGGGCCGCCGAGGAGCGTGGGCGTCACGAACGAGCTGACGCTCAGGGCGAACACGATCAGCGAGCCCGCGACGATGCCGGGCACGGAGAGCGGCAGCGTCACCCGCCAGAACGCCATCCGCGGGCTCGCGCCCAGGTTCTGGGCGGCCCGGACCACCGCGGGATCGATCGTCTGGAGCGAGCTGTAGATGGCCAGCACCATGAACGGGTAGAACACGTGCGTGAGGCCGACCACCACCGCCGTCTCGGTGTAGATGAGCTTGAGCGGCGCGGAGACGAGGTGAAGCCCGGTGAGGATGCCGTTGATGAGGCCCCGCGGGCCGAGCACGATGACCCAGCCGTAGCTCCGGATCACCAGGCTCACCAGGAGCGGCGACACGATCAGCAGCATGAGCGCCGCCCGCTCCCGCGGCCCCGCCCGCTGCAGATAGCTCGCCACCGGGTAGCCGGTCACGAGCGCGGCGAGCGTCACCAGGACGCTGATGCGGAGCGTCGTCCCCAGCACCCCCAGGTAGAAGCGATCGAAGAGGAACTTCCGGTAGTTGTGCAGCGTGAACCGCTCCACCACCTGGAACGTCGCGGTGTCGACGCGCTCCACGCTGCTGGCGAAGAGCAGCAGGATGGGGACGGCGAAGAAGACCACGAAGAGGAGGACGACGGGCCCGGCCAGGAGCCAGGGCGCGAGACGCTCGCCGACCCGCATCAGGCGTCCGGGCCGGCGGCGGCCACCAGCGACTCCCGGGCCGCCCACTCCACGTAGAGCGTCTCCCCTGCCACCGGGACGTCGCCGTCCCCGCGGTTCTTCTCGACCGCGATGAGCCGGTGCGGGCCGAACCGGACCAGGTAGCGAAGGTCGCCGCCGAGGTACATCACGTGCTCCAGGCGGGCCGGGAACGAGTTCGGGAGGCCGGACGGCGCTCGCGCGAGGCGCACGCGCTCCGCGCGGACGATCACCTCCACGCGGTCGCCGGCCCCGACCGGCGCCTTCCGCTCCGAGACGACACGATGGCCCTCCGCCAGCTCGCACGTGATCTCACCGCCCGCGACGCTCGTCACGCGCGCGGCCAACACGTTCGGCTCGCCCAGGAACTTCGCGACGAAGGCGGTCGCCGGCTCCTCGTAGACCTCCACCGGCGTGCCCACCTGCTCGATCCGGCCCACGTTCATGACGACGACGCGGTCGGCGAGCGAGAGCGCCTCGTCCTGGTCGTGCGTCACGAAGATCGTCGTGATGCCGACCGTCTTGAGGATCCCGACCAGCTCCATGCGCATCTCCTGCCGGAGCTTGGCGTCGAGGTTCGACAGGGGCTCGTCGAGCAGCAGGATCTCCGGATGGATCACGAGCGCCCGGGCGAGCGCCACCCGCTGCTGCTGGCCGCCGGAGAGCTGGCGGGGGTACCGGTCGCCCAGGTGGTCCAGGCGCACCAGCGCCAGGGCCTCGGCCACACGCCGGGCGATTGCCGGCCGCTCGACGCGCCGCATGCGGAGGCCGAAGGCGACGTTCTCCGAGACCGGGAGATGCGGGAACAGGGCGTAGCTCTGGAACACCATGCCGGTGTTCCGCTTGTGCGGGGGCAGGCGCGCGACGTCCTTGCCCGCGATGCGGATCTCGCCCGCGTCGAGCGTCAGGAAGCCCGCGACCAGGTTCAGGGTCGTGGTCTTCCCGCAGCCCGACGGGCCGAGGAGGGCCAGGCGCTCGCCCTGCTGGATCGCGAGCGAGACGCGGTCCACGGCCCGGACGGGGCCGTAGTGCTTCTCGACGCCGATCAGCTCGAGGTGCGCCACGCCTGGCCCGGTGCGGCGGGCCCGCTATCGGACCTCGATCTCCTTGTTCCAGCGCTCGGTCCACTCCGGGCGCTTCTGGTTGATGACTTCCCAGTTCGCCACCGTGAGCCGGGTCATGGCCTCGGGACCGTAGACGACGCTCTTGGCCGTCTCGGGATCGAGCTTGGCCATCCGGTTCACCGGGCCGTAGAAGATGAACTTGGCCGTGTTCACCTGCTCCTCGGCGCTCAGCATCATGTCCACGAACTTGTGGGCGAGGTCGATGTTCGGCCGCCCCTTCACCACGGTGATGACGGCCTTCTGGCCCCAGGCGACCTCCTTCGGGTAGACGAACTGCACCGGGACGCCGGTGGCGGCCAGGTTCGCCACCCGGTCGATGTTCCAGGTCCCGATGACCGCCTGGCCCTGCTGGATGAGCGTCGGGGTCTCGCCGAACTTGTCGAACGTCACCACGTTCGGCGCCAGCTCCTTCATCTTCGCGAAGCCGGGGTCGACGTTCGCGTCGGTGCCGCCGGCGATCTTGTTCAGGGCGAGCAGGAGGTAGAGGCCGTTGGCGTTCCCGATGTTGTGGACGGTCACCTTGCCCTTGAGCTCGGGCCGGGCGAGGTCCATCCAGGACGTGGGCGGCGCCCACTTGTTGTCCGCGAAGGCCTTGGTGTTGTAGTAGAGCCCGTACACGGCCAGCCCGAAGCTGATGCCCATGTCGTTGGGCTCGAAGGCCATGTCGTACAGCTCCTTCGCGCTCGCGAGCTTGGACCGCGTCCAGCTTCTCGACGAGCCCGAGGGCCACGGCCTGGCGGTGCGGGCCGTCGTCCATCATCGCGATGTCGATCTGCGGGCTGTCCTTCTGCGCGCGGAGCTTCGCCAAGGTCTGCGTGGAGAAGCCCTGCACCCACACCACCTTCACGCCGTGCTTCTTCTCGAAGGCCGGCACCAGCGACTTCCGCCAGCCCGCCTCGTAGGGATCGCCCCACGCGGCGACCACGAACTCCTTCGTCTGGGTCTGCCCGGCGCCTTGCCAGCCGATGACCAGCGCCAGGGTCAGCAACGCCACGGATGCTGCCACCATCACAGTGCGCTTCATGACGACCTCCTCGCGTGTTGCGCGATGTGCATCGTCCATCAGACGGGCCGGCGGTCCCGCATGCCGGGCGCGCCGGGCGTGAATGCCGCGGTCCGGTGGCCCGAGGGTGCCGGTGACCTCGGGGACGGGAACTGTGCACTCTCTGTATAATCTTCGCGCCGAAGCACTGTCAACGGGCCCCGGCCCCCTTCCCGGACACCGACCGCCGTCCGCGCCGGAGGCGCTCGAACCCCGCTGAGAGCTCAGATCGGGCGCGCGAAGGACAGCTGGTGGCCGTCGGGATCCGTGAGGTGGAAGTAGCGCTCGCCCCACTCGGCATCCCGCGGCGGCGCTTCCGGAGCCAGCCCGGCCGCAAGGGCCCGGGCGTGGAGCGCATCCACGTCGTCGACGTGGACGATCACCCGGCCCCACCAGCCCCACGTCGCCTCCGGCGGCGCCGCGATGAGATTCAGGTGGCCGTCGCCGACGACGAAGGACGTGAACGCGGCCGTCTCTCCGCCGCTCGCCAGCTCGAGCCCGAGCGCGCGATAGAAGCGGACGGCCCGTCGCATGTCGTGGGTGGCGAAGGTCACGGCGCTGATCGCGCGGAAGCGCGGGCGGTCCACGCGGCATTGTAGCCTCGAGCGACCGCCGGCGAGCCGCGCAACCGCAACCCGGCAGCGTCCGCGCGCCCGCGGTCCTCGACCCGTCACGATCCTTTTCCCGGGTTCACCGGCGTACCACCCCACCGGGCGAACTGAGCTAGGATGGGGCCGCTGACTCCTCGGTCAAACGACCCGGTCTCCGGAGGGAGGGGCTCATGGGCATCATCATGACCTTGATCATCGGCGGAGTGATCGGATGGCTGGCCAGCCTCGTCATGAAGACCGGCGGCCAGATGGGCGTCATCGCCAACATCGTCGTCGGGATCATCGGCGCCGCGCTCGGCTTCTGGCTGGCAGGAGCGCTCGGGATCGTGGCGGTGGGCTCCGTGGGCGCCTGGATCATCAGCATCATCGGCGCCGTCGTGCTCATCGCCATCCTCAAGGCGCTGAACATCTACAAGTAGCCACCGTCGTCGCACGGTCCGCGGGCTGGCCGGCCGAGGCCGGCGTCTGAGCCGTTTCCCTGGGACCTCTGGCGCCGCCCCGCGGCCTTGGGGTATCGTCCCCATGACACGCGAGCGGTCCACCGGTCTGCACGGCGGACACGGTGCTGAACGTGCCATCTCTATGCCTCACGCGAGGAGGTTCCGGACCATGAGATCCGTGGCGTCGGCGCTGCTGGGAGCCGGGCTCGTCCTGTCCAGCCTGGCGGTCGCCCAGGAGAAGGTGCAGCTCTCGATCGGGACCGGCGGCACCGGCGGCGTCTACTACCCGCTCGGCGGCGGCATTGCCAACGTGCTGTCGAAGAGCGTGCCCGGGATGTCCGCGACCGCCGAGGTGACGGGCGGCTCGGTCGACAACCTGAAGCTCATCGGGAGCGGCAAGCCCTACCTCGGCATGACGATGGCCGACGCCGGGCAGGACGCCTACCGCGGCGAGGACAAGTTCAAGGGCGGCAAGATCCCGCTCCGGACCCTCATGATCATGTACCCGAACCGCATGCACGTGGTCACCATCGAGGGGACCGGCATCAACTCGCTGGCGGACCTGAAGGGCAAGCGCGTGTCCACGGGCTCGCCGGGCAGCGCGACCGAGGTCATGGGCTTCCGGGTGATCGAGGCGGCGGGCCTCGACAAGGACAAGGACATGCGCCGGGAGCGCCTCGGCGTCGCCGAGTCCGTGAACGCGATCAAGGACAAGAAGATCGACGCCTTCTTCTGGGTCGGCGGGCTGCCGACGGCGGCCGTCACCGACCTGGCGAACACGCCCGGCGTCCGGATCAAGCTGCTCGACCACACCCAGGTGGTGGCGCCCATGAACAAGAAGTACGGCCAGCTCTACGTCGAGGACGTGATCCCGAAGGCGACCTACAAGGGCATGGAGACCGACAACAAGAACGCCACGGTGTGGAACATCCTGGTCTCGCACGAGAACCTGAGCGACGCGCTCGCGTACAGCATCGTGAAGACCATCTTCGAGAAGCGCGACGACCTGATCGCCGTCCACCGGGAGGCGGAGAACTTCAAGCTCGATCTGCAGAAGGCCGCCGCCTCGCCGATCCCCTTCCACCCCGGCGCGCTGAAGTACTTCGCCGAGAAGGGGGCCAAGGTCAACTGACGGCCCCGGTCCCATGACCCCGCCGGAGCGGCCGGCTCCCGGCGAGCCCCCGGGCCAGCCGGTCGTCGTCGACGAGCAGGCGCTCCGGCGCGCCGAGGCCTACGTCGAGGAGGAAGAGGGCGCCGCCAACCGGCTGACGGGCGCCCTCGGCGCCGCCGTCAGCGCGCTGGCGGTCGCGATGTCCCTGTTCCACCTCTACGCGGCGTACTCCATCGTCCCCACCCACGCCCTCCGGGCGATCCACGTCGCCTTCGTCCTGGCCCTGTCGTTCCTCGTGTTCCCGATCAGCCCGGCGCTTCCGCCACCGCGTCATGTGGTGGGACTGGCTGGCCGGGGCGGCGGCGGTGGTCGTGGTCGCGTACATGCTCCACGGCGGCGACGACTTCACCGACCGCAACACCTCGCCGGAGACGTGGGACATCGTCCTGGGCGTGACGCTGATCGTGCTGATCCTCGAGGCGATGCGCCGCACCTCGGGCTGGGTGATGCCCGTGGTCTCGCTGGCCTTCCTCGCCTACGCGCTCGTCGGCCCGTGGCTCCCCGCCCCCTGGACCCACAAGGGCTACGACGTCGGCCGGCTGGTCGGCCACATGTACATGACGCTCGAGGGCATCTTCGGCGTCGCCATCGACGTCTCCTCCTCGCTCATCATCCTGTTCACGATCTACGGCGCCTTCCTCCAGTTCTCCGGCGCCGGCAAGTTCTTCCTCGACTTCTCCTTCGCCGCGATGGGCGGGCAAGTCCAGCGGGGCCGGGCGCACCATCGTCCTCGCCTCGTTCCTCCTGGGCGGGCCGTCGGGCAGCGGCGTGGCGACCACGGTGACGATGGGGTCGGTCGCCTATCCGATGCTCGCGCGGGCCGGCTACGGGAAGGAGGCGGCCGGCGGGCTCCTGGCGGCCGGCGGGCTCGGCGCGATCATCTCGCCGCCGGTCCTGGGCGCGGCGGCCTTCCTCATCGCCGAGTTCCTGAAGATCTCCTACCTCGACGTCCTGCTGATGGCGGTCATCCCGACCGGCCTCTACTACTTCGCGCTCTTCCTCATGGTCGAGATCGACGCCCGCAAGTTCCGCATGCACGCGGTCGCCCTCGAGCGCGCGGAGCCGATCGGGCGCCTCACCCGGCGCTTCTGGTTCCACTTCCTCTCGCTGGTGTCGATCGTCGCCTTCATGCTGGTGGGGTTCTCGCCGGTGCTGTCCGTGTTCTGGGCCACGGTGGTCGCCTTCCTCACGAGCCTCCTCCGGCCCGAGAGCGCGATGCTCTCCCACGACCTGCTCCGCGGCCGGGGACCGGTCGTCCGGCAGTTCCTCGGCTCCAAGCTCGTGCAGGCGCTGGAGCACGGGTCGATCGGCATGCTGAACGTCGGCGCGACCTGCGCCGGCGCCGGCCTCATCGTCGGCGTGGTGACGCTGACGGGCCTCGGGCTCAAGTTCTCGTCGATCATCCTCGACTACGCCGGCGGGTCGCTCCTCCTGACCGCGGTCTTCACCGCCCTCACCGTGTGGATCATCGGGCTCGCGGTGCCGGTGACGGCGTCCTACATCATCTGCGCCGTGATCGCGGCGCCCGCCCTGATCAAGCTGGGCGTCCCCGACTTCGCCGCCCACATGTTCATCTTCTACTACGCGGTCCTCTCGGAGGTGTCGCCGCCCACGGCGCTGTCGCCCTTCGCGGCGGCCGCGATCACCGGCGGCGACCCGTACCGGACGACGCTCCAGTCCTGGAAGTACACGATGCCGGCGTTCCTCGTGCCGTTCATGTTCGTCCTGGATCCCTCGGGCCAGGGGCTCCTCCTCACGGGCTCCATCAAGGGCCTCGGGCAGGCCGACTGGGGCGCGATCGCCCTCGTGACCACGACCGCCGCCATCGGCATCACCGCCCTCGCCGGCGGCTTCCAGGGCTGGCTCCTCCGGCGCACGACGGCGCTCGAGCAGGCGATGCTCGTCGTCGCGGGCCTCGCCCTCGTGTACCCGCGGCCCCTGTTCGACGCCATCGGCATCGGGCTCTTCGCGCTCGTCCTGGTCCTGCAGTACCTCCGCCGCCCCGCCCCCGCCCGCCTGCCGGTCTGACCCCGGCCGGCGGCGCCGGTCTCACTCCCTCTTCAGGCCCTCTTCAGGCGTGATCGTCGGGTCCGAGAGTCCGGAAGGAGGCCAGCTTTCCCCGGCCCGTGGGGCGCGGTCGTTCGCGCCGGACGCGGATGGCGTCTCCCTGCGTCCACTGGTCCAGCATGAACGGGTATGGCCGCCGGAGGCGGCCCACCTCCTCCCGGAAGACCCTCACCAGGGCGCGCTCGTCGATCGCGCCCACCTCGGGGCTGACGAGAAAGACGTAGCGCGGAAGGCCGCCCGACGTCTGCTCCTCCAGGAGCTGGTAGTCGGTCGACGTGCCGCCGAAGCGCCGGGGCAGCACCTCCTCCAGCACCTCCTGGAGATCCGCCACGTGGATGGTGGCGCCCTCTCCCGTCAGCTTCTCGAAGCTCCGGATGCCATGGAGGTGCCGGCCGTAGCCAAGCCGGCCGAGGCGGCAACCGCAGGCTCGGTCCTCGAGCGTGCCGTAGTCGCCGATCTCGACATTCAGCATCAGCTTCGGGCAGGTGGGCAGGAACGACGTCACGAGGAGAGCGTCCACCGTCTCTCCGGCGCCGAGGCGCCGCGCGCGGGACACGACGGCGACCCCGTCCTGGAACAGGTGGACGCCGTCGGTTTCCTCGGAGAGCGCGCACTGGACGCCGATCGAGCCCATCTCCGACGTCCCGTAGGTCGCGAACGCTCGGGCGCCCGAGGCCTCGATCGTCCGCCGGCGCGCCAGGGTCACGGGCTCGCCGCCCAGGAGGAAGCACACACCAGCCAGCGACCGGCCCTGCGCGTCCGCTGCCGCCACGATCCTCGCGGCGGTGCTCGGCGAAGTGATGACACACGGCGGTGGTCCGGGCGCCGTCAGCTCGGCGAGGCGGCGCACGACCGGGCTCAGATCTCCCAGCCCCACGTGCACGGGCGCCGGGACACCGGTCTGCCAGCGGACCAGCCGGTTCAGGTACGCGGAGACCACGCGATAGCCCACCGACATCCCATTGCCCGTGGAGAACCACGCATCGTAGGGCTTGCCGAACCGGACACAGCGAAGCTGGCGCCCGACGAGGCCCGGGTAGGTTGGCGTCACGAACACGAGTGGGCGCGCGAGCCAGTCATTCGCCGCGAACCACACCGCCCACCCCGACGCCATGTCGGCAAGATGGTCGAGATCGATGAGGATGCGCCGCGGGCGGCCGTGCGTCCCGCCGGTCGTGCTCGAGAAGTCGCCCGGGATCAGCGGGTTGTCGAAGTCCCGGTCGGAGACGTGAGCGGTTTCTCCGCCGCGCACGATCGGCGCGCGGCCCTTGAACTCGTCGGACGAGACGTACACGCCCGCCTGGGCGAGCGTGTGGAGTGCCGCTTCGACACCGTCGCGCGCCACCAGGGCGCGGACGTCTCCCAGCTCGCAGCCTGCGGCCCGGAACAGCACCGGATACGGGCTCCGGGGATCGCGGAGCAGCCGCTCGACCAGATGGAGGACGGCCGTACCGCGCGACGCGAGCCCCTGTCGGATCGTGGCCTCGGCCGTCGCCGTGTCGAGCGGCGCCGCACAGAAGGAGCGAAGCCGGAAGGCGAATCGCGACAGACCGTAGGCGAGCGACAGGCTCCGCACGCGTCGCTATCGAACGGGATGGGGCCAGGCCTGTCAAGGCCACGGTGACTCCGGTCACCACCGGGCATGCCGCGCCTCGGGGACCCGACCTCCTCGGCGTCCGTCCGCGCTTCCCCGGGCACGGCCCTGCTCGTTCCTTGGGCAGGCTGGTCGCCGGCTAGGCACGCCGCCCCGATCCCGCGACGCCTGACCACGCGGCCGGTCCACGCTGACGCGCACTTGCGGGCTCTGCCCCGCCATGGCCCCGGTGGCACCCGCGTTGCACCTCGGTCCCGCCGGACAGGAGGACACCCACCGCATGAAGAAGATCGAGGCGATCATCAAGCCGTACAAGCTCGACGAGGTGAAGGACGCGCTCACCGGGATGGGAGTCATCGGGATGACCGTCGCGGAGGTGCGGGGGTTCGGACGGCAGAAGGGACACACCGAGCTCTACCGGGGCTCGGAGTACACGATCGACTTCCTGCCGAAGATCCGGATCGAGATCGTCATCGCGGACCACATGGTCGACAAGGTGGTGGACACGATCGCGGCCGCGGCCCGGACCGGCGCGATCGGCGACGGCAAGGTGTTCGTCACGCCCGTCGAGATGGCCGTGCGCATTCGAACCGGCGAGCGCGACGAGGCGGCGCTCTGAGCCGATGCCAAAGGGGGGATCGACGGTGAGTCGCGTGATCCGGTCCGTGAGCCTGTGCGTCGTCCTGGCCGTCCTGGTGCTCGGCGCCTCGGGCGCCCTCGCCCAGCAGGCCGCCCCCGCGCCGCCTGCCGCGGGCGCGCCTGCCGGCCGCGCCGGCGGCCGCCCCGGCCCCGCCCGCCCCCAAGGTCGACACCGGCGACACCGCCTGGGTCCTGACCTCCTCGGCGCTCGTGCTGATGATGACGGCGCCGGGCCTCGCGCTCTTCTACGCCGGCATGGTGCGGCGGAAGAACGTCCTGGCCACCCTGATGCAGTCGTTCATCCTGATGGCGGTCATCTCGGTCCAGTGGGTGCTCTTCGGCTACAGCCTCGCGTTCGGGCCCGACATCGGCGGCATCGTCGGCAGCCTCAAGTGGATCGGCCTGTCCGGCGTCGGCGTGGAGCCGAACGCCGACTACGCGGCCACGATCCCGCACCAGGCCTTCATGGTCTTCCAGCTCATGTTCGCGATCATCACGCCCGGCCCTCATCACCGGCACGTTCGCCGAGCGCATGAAGTTCTCGGCCTTCCTCCTCTTCTCGCTGCTGTGGGCCACGGTGATCTACGATCCCCTCGCGCACTGGGTCTGGGGCGTCGGCGGGTGGATCCGCGGGCTGGGCGCCCTCGACTTCGCCGGCGGCACGGTCGTCCACATCTCCTCGGGCGTCTCCGCCCTCGCCGCCGCGATCGTGATCGGCCGGCGGCGGGGCTACGGCCGGGAGCCCATGCCTCCCCACAACCTGCCGTTCACCGTGATCGGGTCGGCGATGCTCTGGGTGGGCTGGTTCGGCTTCAACGCGGGGAGCGCGCTCGGCGCGGGCGGCCTCGCGGTCACGGCCTTCGTCACGACGAACACGGCCGCGGCGGCCGCCACGCTCGCGTGGATGTTCGCCGAGTGGGCGACCCGCGGGAAGCCCACCGTCCTCGGCGCGGCGTCGGGCGCGGTCGCGGGGCTCGTCGCGATCACGCCGGCCGCGGGCTTCGTCGGGCCGGTCTCCTCGATCCTGATCGGCGTCGTCGGCGGGATGCTCTGCTTCGCGGCCTGCAACCTGAAGTCGAAGCTCGGGTACGACGACAGCCTCGACGTCGTCGGCGTCCACGGCATCGGCGGGACGTGGGGCGCGATCGCCACCGGCCTCTTCGCCTCCAAGGCGATCAACGAGGCCGGCGCCGACGGCCTCTTCTTCGGCAACCCGGGCCTGCTCGTCGCCCAGCTCATGGCGGTGGCGGCCACGTGGGTCTTCGCCTTCGTGGGGTCCGTGGTGCTCCTCAAGATCGTCGACGCCGTGGTCGGCCTCCGGGTCACCGACGAGGACGAGTTCGCCGGCCTCGACCTCTCGCAGCACTCCGAGAACGCGTACGCCTTCGAGGGCGGGTACGGCGGCGTGGGCACGCACGTCGAGCCGCCCGTCCGGCGCGAGCACGCGTCGGCCCTCTCCCCGAGCCGTCCCTAGGACCGCCGCGCGCGCCGGGCCCTCAGGCCGCCGGAGGATCGCCCCTCCGGCGGCCTGAGCCGTCTCCGCCGGCTGCTCACCGGCGATTCCATCCGCCAGAGGAGGGCGTGTCACGTGCGCCTGCAGGACGCGTACGCCGTCGTCGTGACCGACAGGCTCGCCGAGTGCCGGGACTTCTATGCGCGCTGGCTCGGCTTTCAGGTGGTCTTCGAGGCGTCATGGTTCGTCTATCTCTCGTCGGCCGGTGACCGCCCGCACGGCCTCGCCTTCATGGCGGGCGACCACCCGTCCCAGCCACCGGGGCCCGAGACGTTTTCCGGCCGAGGCATGTTCCTCACCTTGCAGGTCGCGGACGCCACGGCGGAGTTCGAGCGGCTCCGGGGCGCCGGGCTGCCGATCGCGTACCCGCTGCGGGACGAGGCCTGGGGCCAGCGGCGCTTCGGGCTCTTCGATCCCGCCGGAATGTGGGTGGACGTGGTGGAGCAGATCGACCCGGCGCCTGGATTCTGGGACCGCTACGTGTCTCCGTCCCGACCGGCCTGAACGAGCCGCAGGTCGCCGCGGAGGCGCCCTGTCTCAGCGCAGGTAGGCGACGACGAAGATCCCGACCATCGCCAGGACGAGCCCGAGCCGCGCCGCCGTTCCGAGCAGGAGCCCCAGCCAGGCGCCGACGCCCGCGCGGCCGGCCTGCCCCACGTCCCGGCGCGCGATCAGCTCCGCCGCGAACGCGCCGAGAAACGGCCCCACCAGGAGGCCCGGCAGCCCGAAGGCGAGCCCGGCCAGGGTGCCCACCACCGCGCCGAGGACGCCCCACCAGCTCGTCCCGAAGCGCCGCGCCCCCGCCGCGGTCGCCACGACATCGAGCGCGTACGTCGCCGCGGTGAGCGCCGCGAGGACGGCCAGCGTCCCGAGGCCCACCCGCGCGAACCCGTCGATCCACGCGGCGAGCGCGAGCCCGGCCAGGACGAGGACCGCGCCGGGGAGCCCCGGCAGCACCGTGCCCGCGATGCCGACCAGGACCAGCCCGATGGCCGCGATCCAGAGGACGAGGGCGCCGGCCGACCCGCCCATGCTCGTTGACCCTCCTGCCCCCGCTGCCCCGCCTGCCCCCGATCGGGGCAGGCGCGCGGCCGGCGGCTCAGCCCCGGAGCGGTGTCACGACCTCCTGCCAGAGCCGGCGGGCGCCGGCCGCGCTGTACGGAATCGCGCACGTGTAGATGAGGTGGGTCGCCCCCGCCGCGACGAACTCGCGCGAGAGGGCCACCAGCTCGGCCGCGCCGTTCTGGAGGGCGTCGGCGCCGAACTGGATGGAGCGCTCCACGGCCGCCGGGTCCCGGCCGGCCTCGCGGCAGAAGCCGTCGACGAGCTCCGAGAGGCGCCGGAACTCCGCGGGCGTGCCCTTCGACATGTTCCACTCCTGGGCGTGCCGCGCGACGATCCGGAGGCCGACCTTCTCGCCGCTGGTCCCGATGACGATGGGCGGGTGCGGCCGCTGGACCGGCTTCGGCTCGTGGAAGGCCTCCCGCACCTGGTAGTAGGTGCCCTCGACGGTGGCGCGCGGCTCGGTCCAGAGCGCCCGCAGGATCTGGCAGGCCTCCTCGAGCCGGCGCATCCGCTCGCCGAGCGGCGGCAGCGGGAGCCCGTACTGGCGGTGCTCGTCCTCGTGCCAGCCCGCGCCCAGGCCCACCTCGACGCGCCCGTGAGACACCACGTCCACCGTCGTCGCGATCTTCGCCAGGACGGCAGGATGGCGGAACGTGTTCGCCGTCACCATGAGGCCGCCGCGGATCCGCCGCGCCTCGGTGAGGAGGGAGGCGAGCAGGGTCCAGCCCTCGTCCTCGGACTTCGAGTGGTCGTTCTGGTTG
This sequence comes from uncultured Candidatus Rokubacteria bacterium, assembly GCA_963745015.1. Taxonomy (GTDB): domain Bacteria; phylum Methylomirabilota; class Methylomirabilia; order Rokubacteriales; family DASRDR01; genus DASRDR01. The sequence continues at coordinate 709,154 of CAVUVU010000019.1, read as the reverse complement.
AGGAGGTGGTCGTGGGCCCAGGCGGTGTCGAACCCGAGGCGGTCGGCCTCGAGCCACGCGTCGCGGATCTCCGCGTAGGTCCCGCCCATCTGGGCGACCTTCAATCCGAACCGGAGGGGTCGTCGGGGCACGGTCGGTCTCCTTTGCGCGGCGCCCGGTCAGGCGCGCGTGATCTGCGAGAGCCCCGGCAGGCGGCCGAGGTGGTTGCCGGTGACGCCGCCGTCGACGACCAGGTCGTGGCCGTTGACGTAACGGGCGTCGGGCGAGAGCAGGAACGCGATGACCGCCGCCATGTCGTCGGGCGTCGCCACGCGCCCGAGCGGCACCAGGGCGTCCCGCTCGGCGGCGACGCGGGCGTCGGCGTAGACGCGCGCGGTCATCCCGGTGCGCGTCATCCCCGGCGAGACCGTGTTGACGCGGATGCCGTCGGGGCCGAGCTCCTGCGCGAGCACGCGGCACAGCATGATGACGGCCGCCTTGCTCGGAGCGTAGGCCCCGAGGCCCGCGTGGACGTGGCTCCCCGACATGGAGGCGACCGCCACGATGCTGCCGCCCGAGGCGCGGAGCGCGGGATGCGCCGCCTTCGCGAGGAGCCACGTCGCCCGCGTGTTCACCGCGAAGAGCCGGTCCCAGTCCTCGACCGCGTACTCGACGAGCGCCCCGATCCGGTTGATGCCGGCGTTGCTGACGAGCCCGTCGAGACCGCCGAAGCGCTGCGACGGCCTGGTCCACGACGCGTCCCGGCGCGTCCGGCGTGCCCATGTCGCCCTGGATGGGGAGGGCATCGGCGCCCAGCTCCCTGAGCTCGGTCACGAGCCCGTCCAGCTGGGCCGACGGTCCGACGTCCACCGCCGCCACGCGGGCGGCCTGCCCGGCCGCCTTCGCGTCCCGGGCGAGCCGGACACAGGTGGCGCGGCCGATCCCGCTCGCCGCTCCCGTCACGAGCACACGCATGAGGGCTCCTCCCTGCTCACCCGGCGGGCGCGCGCGGCGCCCGCCGCTGGTCCACGACAGCCTTCGGCCTCTGATCGACGCGGCGGCCGCGGTGGCGCCGGTCATTGCCCGCCTGGCCCGGCACCTTCGGCGCTCGTGCCCCGCGGGTTCCCGGGCAAAGTCCGCCGCATGCTCGGATGGCTCCGGTCCACCGCCCTGGGCGGCGGGCCGCATGCGGCGCCGCCGGATCCGCCGTGCCGGCGCCGGTTCCAGCATCGTCAGTCGAGCCAGGCCAGAATGGCAGCCGCGAGCGCGCGCGGGGCGTCGAACGTGACGTGATGGTGGGCGCCCGGGATCTCCTCCAGCGCCGCGGAGGGCAGCTCCTTGACCATGCGGCGGGCGACGTCCCGGTCGAGGATCGTGCTGTGCTCGCCCCGCACGACGAGCGTCGGGCGACGCGATGCGCGGGAGGAGGGGCCAGCAGTCGACCGGCATCCGCGTCTGCTCGCACAACGGATCGAAGCGGTAGCGCCACCGGCCCGACGGCAGCCGCACCAGGCCGTGCCGGGCGATGGTCCGCAGGAGCGCGGGCGCGGCCGTCGTCTCCGGCGGGCGGAGCCGGAAGCGGGCCATCGCGGCCGCCAGGGTCGGGAACTCGGTCTGCAGGCGAGGCGCGCGGCGCTGGAGCGCCCGGAGGCGCTCGTAGTTGACGTGGGGGCGCGCGTCGACCACGACCAGCCGCGCGAGCCGGTCCGGGTGCCACGCGGCGAACGCCATGGCGTTGTGGCCCCCCATGGAGTGAGCGGCGACGACGACGTCCTCGAGGCCGAGCGCCTCGATCACGCCCGTCAGCTCGGCAGCGAAGTCCTCGCTCCGGTAGGCGGGCGGCCTCGGCCACGCGCTCCGCCCGTGCCCCCGCCAGTCGAGGGCCAGGACGCGAACGTGCCGGGCGAGGTGGGGCGCCACCGGGTCCCACCAGTGGGCGTGAGCGGCGGCGCCGTGAAGGGCCAGCAGCGGCCGGCCGTCACCACCCCAGTCGCGGTACCGGAGCCTCAGGCCGTGGACGGTGACGAAGCGGTCGCGGGGGCGCGGAGGGACGGGCACGGCTCCGATTATGGCCGATCACGGCCGTGCGTGCCGGCTCCGCCCGTCGCGAGGCGGTGCCGACGGCCCCCGGGGCGGCGCGCGGCGCCGGATCAGCGCCGGATGGAGTGCTCGACGTACCACTCGAACAGGTCGTCCCCGTTCTGGTCCCGGAAGCGCACCAAGAGCTCGCGGTCCCGGGCGAGCTCGACGGCGACTTGCCTGGAGGTGATGGTCCCCGTTCAGGAACCGGAGATCGAACGACTGGATGAGAGCCGCGGACGACCATGAGTCGATCCGTGAGCATGGGACACCGAGCTCAGGTGTCCCAGCCTAGCCCGGCACGTGACTGGCTGTCAGCCGCGGGCGCGGTGACGTGCGGGGCCCCGACCGAGGCCCCTCATCCGCATCAGCCGTATCCTCCACCGCACGCCGGGCACACCGGTGGGACAGGCCGCCGGGAGACGAGGCCGCAGAGGTCGCAGACGGCCAACTCCTCGGGCTGATCGCTCGCTCCCGCCGGGAGCCAGCCGATCAGCACTCGCCGGGGCATGGGCCGGCGAGGGCGGCGCCGCCGCGCTTGCGCGGGCGGAAGATTTCCCGTGGGCCAGGGCACGATTCCGGTTCTCCGGCATGATGTCGACCTCCGCGCCTGACGAATGCCCTCCGGCCTGTCCCGATCCCGTCGAGCTCACGCGGACTACGCGACCTCCTCGAGCACGAGCGCCTCGTCTTCGGCCCGCGCGTCGTTGACGCGCGACCACACGCGATACAGCTCGCCGACCGCCTCGCGCCAGCGCGCCAGGGTGGCGTCCGCCTCGCAGAGCTCGGCGTAGAGCGTCCCGACCTCACGCTCCGCGCGCTCCAGGGCCTCGTGCCACTCCGGGCTCTGCGCGGCCAGGCGCTCGACGTTCCCCGGCCGGTAGCCGCGCCCCACCGCGCGCGTCACGGCCTCGAGGTCCCCGCTTGCCATCGTCTCCAGCAGTCCTGCTCGTCTCATCGGTTGCCTCCTTCCGCTCGCTTGCTGCTCGCCCGTCTCTACGTGCGAACCTTTGTGTTCAGCGTGGATGCTAACACCTGTTTAGTACTCCCGCAATCCGCTACATCCTGTAGCTAAGCAATCACGGTGCCACCACGGCATGTGTCCGGGTCGGTTTCCCTACCGGACCGGAGACCCGTCGTACTCTTGTGACGCCATGGCGCCCGTGGTCATTCCGACGTCCACCGTCTGGCTCGTCTTCGCGGCGAAGGCGGTCCGCACCTTCTGCTACGGCTATCTCGGCATCCTCATCCCGCTCCACCTGGCCGCCCTCGGCCTCGGCGCCGGCGGAATCGGGGTGGCCGTGACGCTGACGCTCGGCGCGAGCGCGCTGCTCACCCTGCTGATCCGGCGGCCGGCCGAGCGCCACGGGGGACGCGCCGTCCTCGTCCTGCTCGCGTGCCTCGCCACGGGCGCGGGCATCCTCCTCGCGACGGCGCGCACGCCCGCCCTGGTCGTGCTGGCCGCGATGCTCGGCAACGTGGCGGTCAGCACCGGGGAGACGGGGCCGTTCCTGTCGATCGAGCAGGTGCTGGTGGCGCGGGCCGCCGCCGGGCGGGATCTCACGCTCCGGATGAGCCTCTACAACCTCGTCGGCTACGTCGCGTCGGGGCTGGGCGCCCTCGCCGTCGCCGCCCTGCCCGGCGGCGGGAGCGTGGTGGGCGCGGGGACTTCGGCGAGCGGGTATGGCCTCCTCTTCTGGCTGTTCGCGCTCTCGGGCGCCGTGCAGGTCCTCCTCTACGCGCGGCTGCCGGACATCCCCGTGCGGCCCCCGGCGGCCGGCGCCCGGCACTTCCCCTCGCGCCGCCTCGTCTACCGCATCGCCGCGCTCTTCGCGCTCGACTCGTTCGCGGGCGGCTTCGTCCTCCAGAGCCTTCTGGTCTACTGGCTCTACGCGCACTTCGCGCTCACGCCGGCCGCCATCGGCGCCGTGTTCGGCGCGGCCCAGCTGCTCACGGCCTGCTCGGTCCTGCTCGCCGTCCAGGCCTCGCACTGGTTCGGCCTGGTGAACACGATGGTGTTCTCGCACCTCGCCTCGAACGTCCTCCTCATCGCCATGGGGGTCGTGCCGACGGCCGGCCTGGCGGTGACGCTCCTGCTCCTGCGGGCGCTCCTCTCGCAGGTGGACGTCCCCACCCGCCAGGCGTTCCTGATGCTGGTCGTCCAGGACGACGAGCGGGAGGCGACGGCGACCGTGACCAACGCCGGCCGCACCGTGGCGCAGGCGGTGAGCCCGGCCCTGACCGGCTACGTGATGCAGACGGTGTCGCTGGCCGCGCCCTTCGTCCTCGGGGGCGTGCTGAAGATCGTGTACGACCTCCTGCTCTACCAGACCTGCCGGCGGGTGGGGCCGCTCAGCGCGCGCGAGCGCGCGGGCTGAGCCGGAGGAGCAGGCGGTCGACGAGGCCGGGCGCGAGCACGTTCGCGAGGAACAGGAGCCGCGCCGGCGGGTACGGGTGCACCTCGGCGCGCGGCCGGCGTAGCGCCCGCACGATCGCGCGGGCCACGTGCTCGGCGCTCTGGATGGGCCCGCCCCGCCCGGAGACTCCCAGGCGGTTCGCCTCGACGTCGTGGAACTCCGTCGCGGTGCCGATCGGGCAGACGCACGTCACGTGGATCCCGGTCCCGAGAAGCTCCATCCGGAGGGCCTCCGAGAAGCCCACCAGCGCGAACTTCGACGCGACGTACGCCGCGCGGAACGGGCTCGCGCGCTTCCCGACCACGGAGGCGACGTTGACGATGTGCCCGTCGCCCTGGCGCCGCATGTGCGGGAGCGCGGCCAGCACCCCGTGGACCGCGCCGAGGTAGTTGACGCGGACCAGGCGCTCGAACTCCGCCGGCGCCGTCTGGTCCACGGTGGCGAGGATCCCGACGCCGGCGTTGTTCACGAGGACGTCCAGCCGGCCCCAGGCGGCGACGGTGCCGTCGATCAGCGCCCGGACGGCGGCCTCGTCGGCCACGTCGGTGGGAACGATGCGCGCCTCGCCGCCGGCCGCCGTCACCTCGGCGGCGACGGCCTCGAGGCGCCCGGCGCGCCGGGCCGCGAGCACGACCTTCATGCCGGCGCGGCCGCACGCGACGGCCGTGGCGGCGCCGATCCCGCTCGAGGCGCCGGTGACGACGACGACGCGGCCGGCCGGATCGCGCGGCTTCACGCGTGCTACTCTAGGCGGGCCGGTGAGCGCGTCAAGCGCGCTTCGCGCCGGCGTCACCGGTCGTACTGCCTGACGCCCCACGGGAGGCCCGCATGTCCCTCGCCGCCGAGTTTGCCCGGCTCTCGCCCACGAGCATCGCCGACGCCCTGACCCGCGACCGGGTGATGGACATCGGCATCCGGCCCCTCTGGCCCGGGATGCCCCGGGTCGCGGGCCCCGCCTACACCGTCCGCTGCGCGCCCGGGGACAACCTCATGGTGCACGCGGCGATCTACCGGGCAGCCCCGGGCGACGTCATCGTGGTCGAGGCCGGCGACGTGGACTACGCGGTCGCCGGCGGCAACGTGTGCGCCATCGCCCAGCGGCGCGGCGTGGCCGCCTTCGTCGTGGACGGGGTGATCCGCGACGTGGCCGAGGCGCGGGAGCGCGGCTTCGCCGTCCTCGCCCGCGGCGTCATCCCCATCCCGGGGGCCAAGGACGTGCTGGGCGCGCTCGGCGGGCCGGTGCGGGTCGGCGGCGTGGACGTCCGGCCGGGCGACATCGTCGTGGGCGACGAGGAGGGCGTGGTCGTCGTGCCGGCCGCCCGCGCGGCGGCGGTCCTCGAGACGGCGCGGGCCCGCGCCGAGAAGGACGCGGCCACCTCGCTCGACGCGTGGGAGAAGGCCCACCGCGCGCGGATCGAGGAGACGCTCCGCCAGAAGGGCTTCACGGGCTGATCCGATCGGGCGTCGACCGGGTCGCGTCGTCGTTGCGGCGCTGTGCTCGCCGACGGGGTGCGGACGATTGGCGCGGCGGCCCGCGTCAGGACCTGGTCCCCCCGAGCACGCGGGCACCACTCCGGGCTCGACCTGTGGGTCGTTCACCGGCGGCGTCCTGAAGTCCGGCACAGTCGAAGCACGCCAGGAGCCCGCACGGGCCGGATGAGCGAAGTCTAGCTCTCCGAACGACCGCTGCCTAGGGCCGGATACTCTGCCGTGTAAGAAGCATCGTGTACTCCCTACTCGACGTCTATCGCCGAACCCGGCTCGTCGAGAGCGGGCCACAGAGCATAAATGACGGAACGATCCAATCTTTCGGGATGTTTTGGCGCTATGTCCGGGACTCCTGGTGAGGGCGAGACGTCATGGCACTCATCTTGCCCGCCCCCGGGACCGATGCGAATCGTGTGCGCCCTGGTGCGGCTCTTCTCTCCGGCTCGAGTTGTCCGTCAGATCCCGTGGTCGGTAGTGCTCGCACTGGTCGCCCCCGGAGTCGCGATGGGCGCTCAGCTCACGCTGACCTGGAGCGACAATGCGAACAACGAGAGTGGCTACCGGGTCGAGCGAAAAATCGGCACGGGAAGCTACAGCGAAATCGTCGTCCTTCCCGCCGATAGTACGAGCTATACGGACGCGGGCCTTGCGGGCTCCACGACGCACTGCTACCGGGTACGCGCTTTCAATGCGGCCGGCACGTCCGGCTACTCGAACGAAGTCATGCAGGACGACGACCTTGAGTACGCTCGCCCTCACCGTGAACAAGTCGGGAACCGGTACTGGCACGATCAGTAGTGCGCCAGCGGGTATCAACTGTGGGAGCGACTGCACGGAGTCTTTTCCGGGCGCCACCGTCGTGACACTCACGGCCACACCGGGCTCCGGGTCCCGTTTCGACGGGTGGAGCGGTGGCGGGTGCGCGGGTACTCTCCCGTGTATCCTCACGGGTAACGCGAGCCTGACGGTCACCGCCACATTCACCACGATCGCGACCGGCGGCACTTGCCCGACTGGGCAGTACCGGGCGGAGTACTACAACAACAACAGCCTCGCCGGGTCGCCAGCGTTCAGTCGGTGCGAGACGAGCATCACGTACGACTGGGGGGCAGCGGGGCCGGGGGTCACCGGACTCGGCGCCGACAATTTTTCGGTCCGCTGGACGGGACAATTCAACTTCGCCGCGGGGTCGCACTTGTTCACGGCACGCGCCGATGACGGGATTCGGGTGTGGGTGGACGGAGCGTCGCTCATCAATGCCTGGCGAGACCAATCGCCGACCACGTATACCGCGCCCGTCTCTCTAACGCGCCGGGACGCACGAGGTGAAGGTCGAATACTACGAGAAAGGCGGCGGTGCGGTGGCCCAGGTCAGTTGGGCGGCCACCTCGGGCGGGGGCGGCTCCGGGCCGATTGCCTCCCTCGGGACCATCATTGCCAAAGTGATGACCCCGCTTGGAGGCGGAGCCGGGCTGAGCGTGATCCGCGACGGGGACAAGCCGCCGGTCGGCAACGCTAGCTCGAACCGCCAGTACGATAGCTGGGACGGGAACAATCTCTCGAGCGACGACTGGGTTGGGTACACCTTCCCCAGTTCACACACGTTCGACCGTGTTGTGTTCCAGGAGGGGATCCATTTCTGGGACGGCGGATGGTTCACGACGCTGACGGTGCAGGTGAGGCAGAACGGGCAGTGGGTGGGCGTGTCGAACCTGGCCATCACACCGGCATATGCCGGGAACGACGGCGTCAGCTACGAGACCTACACGCTGACCTTCACCCCGATCCAGGGGGACGCGATCCGGCTCTACGGAACGCCGGGAGGCAGCGCGGCGTTCATCTCCGTCGGTGAGTTGGAGGTGTTCGGCACCCCGTGAAGGCCTGACCCCTACCGCGTCGTGGCGGTGAGGCCGGCGTCGATGACGAGGACCTGGCCGGTCACCCAGCGCGACTCGTCGCTCGCCAGGTAGACGGCGCCCCAGCCCACGTCCCAGCCGGTGCCCTCGGTGCCGAGCGGGCTCGCCTTCCGGCGCCGCTCGCGCGCCTCGGGCCCGAGCCCTTCGACCATCGGCGTCCAGACCGTGCCGGGCGCGATCGCATTGATCCGGACGCCCTGGGGCCCGAGCTGCACGGCCACCGTGCGGACGAAGCCCTCGATGCCGGCCTTGGCGGCCGCGTACGCCGTGCGCCCGTGGCCGCGGTGCCCGGCGATGGACGACACGCAGATCACGGAGCCGCCCCCGCGGGCGATGATGGCGGGCGCCGCCGCCTGCGTGGCGAGGAACACCGACTTCAGATCGACCTCGAGCACCCGGTCCCACTCCGCCTCGGTCGTGTCGAGCAGGTCCCTGCCGGGACTCGATCCCCACGTTGTTGTGGAGGACGTCGAGGCCGCCCCATCGGGCCACCGCCGCCTGCACCATCGCGCGGCAATCGGCGGCGCGCGTGACGTCCGCCGCGACCGCCGCCGCCTCGCCGCCCTCGGCGCGGATCAGCTCGACCGTCTCCTCGGCCCGCGCCAGGGCCTGGTCCACACACAGGACCCGCGCGCCCTCCCGGGCGAAGAGGGTCGCCGCCGCCTTGCCGTTCCCGAGACCCGGACCGCGCGAGCCCGCGCCCGTCACGATCGCCACCTTGCCCCGCAGCCGGTCGCCCATGTCGAAGACCCGCGCCGTCAGTGCGGCCGGATGACGGCGGTCCAGCCGCAGGGTGACCCCTGGGCCCGGATGCCGAGGCCGGGGGGCCACCGTGATGCGCATCACGCGGGGCCGCCGCTGCGGTCCCTGGGGCGGGATGACGTGGGGGCCGACGAAGAGGATCGCCTGGCCCGTGTTCACGACCTTCACGCTGACGTCCACGGGCTTGTCCGTGCCATTGTCGTAGACGATCGGCACGTCGCCCGGGCTCGTGGTGCACGGGTTCCCGAAGTTGGTCGACCGCAGCACGAAGCCCGCTCCGGAGTCATCGGTCTGGGCGGCGGCCGGCGCCGCTCCCCAGATCCCCGCGGTGATCACGCGTGACCACGTGCAGGATGGTCCACGGGCGCATCGTCACGGCTTCCTTCCTTTCATCCCCGCGGCCCCTCGCTCTCGCTCGCCCCGCCGCCGGAGGCAACCCTGCACGCCCCCAGTCTCGCCGGCTCGCCCCTCTCACGGCCGCCGGCGAGCCTGCTGCCATCATAGTCACATCGACAGGCGGCTCCAGGTGCTCGGGCCCTGCCAGCGAGGGAAGACTTCAACTCTGACGAGGCCCACTGTGACCTCGGCCGAGCAGCCTCCGGGTGGCCAGACCGCGCCGAGCGAGCGGCCTCGGAGGCTCCACCTGACGCGAGTCGTGTGGCATCGTCCAGATCCACCCCTTCCCGTCCCTCGATGATCTCGTTGAAGCGTACAAGGTTGACTATCATGGATACGCGGAGCTTGGCGAGATGGGACGGCTGTTCAAGGCGTCGACGACCAAGGACACTGCGGAGACGGAGCCGTCGGTTCTCCGGGCCATCGACGGGCGCGAAACGTCGGGAAACGGGAAATTCCTCGCGGCCGGGCGCGGAGCTTCTCGACCCGTCCAGAGAGCGGCCCGGCCCAGGCAAGAGGCGGATCGGATCCCACGTCGCGCCGTCTGGCGAGCCCTCGACGCCGTACCGGGAGGACCGCCGTACCGGGTTCCGGGGCTCACCCCGATCCCTCCCATCCGCAAGGGCGCGTCCGAGATCAAGAGCTGAATACCGGCCACTGGGCCCTGTCCGTTCAGAACATCCTCCATCGCGACAGCGACGGGGGCGCCTCTGACCTGAAGCATGGGCGTGCCTGGTACCATTTCCCGCGGCTGCGGGCGTTCGGGCCGGTCAATGTGTTTTGCGTGTTGGCGCGACGGGCGGGGGTCTATCAGACTGACGTGCCTACGTGCCCGAGCGTGACGCAGCGCCTGGCTTCATCAAGGCACTCGCGGCTCCCCCGCGGCGTCTCACCTTCACCTCGATGGCTGGATCCAGCCGTTCCGGCGCCCGAAACTCCCGGGCGCCCGGACTGCGCGGAGGCGTCTCTGGCTTCGCCTACGCCGGGACGACCGCCTTGATCGACGCCCGCACGGTCTCCAGCACGCGGTCGATCTGCTGCTCCGTGATGACCAGCGGCGGCGAGAAGAAGATCTGCTCGGAGAACGTGCCGCCCGGCACGGGGTAGCTCCGGATCCGGGTCGCGAACCCGCGCTTCTCCATGTCCCGGCGGATCCGCAGCCCCACCTTCTGGTCGGCCGGGAACCCGGCCTTCGTCGTCCGGTCCGAGACGAGCTCCACGGCGGCGAGCAGACCCTTGCCGCCTCGCACGTCGCCGATGGCCGGCAGCTCCTTCTGGAGCTCGAGCAGACCCTGGTAGAGGCGCGTCCCGAGCTTCGCCGAGCGCTCCCACAGCCGCTCGCGCTCCATGATCCCGATGTTCGCGAGACCGACCGCGCAGCACGTGGGGTGCCCCGAGTAGGTGTAGGCGTGCATCCACCGGTCCTCGGGCTTGACCGTGTTCATGGTCTCGAAGATGTCGCGCGAGACCACGATGCCGCCGAGCGGCTGATAGCCGGAGGTCACCGCCTTCGCGAACGACTGGATGTCCGGCTGGACGTTCCAGTGCGAGAGCGCGAACCACTGCCCGGTCCGGCAGAAGCCCGTGATCACCTCGTCGCCGATGAAGAGGACGTCGTGCTTCGTGCAGATCTCGCGGATGCGGGGAAAGTAGTCGTCCGGGGGCACGAGCACGCCGCCGCCGCCGATGATCGGCTCGGCGATGAACGCCGCCACCGTGTCGGCGCCCTCCCGCAGGATGGCCTCCTCCAGCTCCCGGGCCGCCGCCTGGCCCACCGTCTCCCCCGCCCGGGCGCCCTGGAAGCGGTACTGGTACGGCGCCTGGATGTGGAGGAACCCGGGGACGCGCGGCTCGAACATCTTCCAGTACGGCGCCATGCCGGTGGCGCTCATCGCCTGGAGGGTGACGCCGTGGTAGGCGTTCTGGCGCGCGATCACCTTGATCTTGTCGGGCTTCCCCTTCGCCTTCCAGTAGAAGCGGGCGGTCTTGAAGGCGGACTCGTTGGCCTCGGCGCCCCCGCAGGTGAAGAAGACGGCGGCCATGTTCGCGTAGGAGAGGCTCACGATCTTGGTGGCGAGCTCGGCGGCGGGGATGTTCGCGTTGCCCACGTAGTTCGAGAAGTAGGCGAGCTTCTTCATCTGCTCGAACGCGGCGCGCGCGAGCTCCTCCCGGCCGTGCCCCACGCTCACGTTCCAGAGGCCGGCGAGGCCGTCGATGTACTCGTTGCCCTGGATGTCCTTGATGACCGCGCCGTTCCCCTCCACGATCACGAGCGGCTCGGCCGCCTCCGAGGAATGGTGGAGCGGGTGGATGACGTGTGACTGGTCGTTCTTGATGATTTCGGATGCCGTCGCCATGGTCATCGAGGATCCTCCAAGCTTGGCAAGGTTGACACGGCAGGGGTTCCACGCGCGCCCGCCAGGTGGGCGCGCCAGTCGCCGGACTCGATCCGGGGCCCCCGGCCGGCCGCGGACCCGAATCGCTCGTTGTACGCGTACATCCAGGCTTCCCGCACCACTCCGCCCGCGGCCTGTACCGGCACCGTGCGCCGCAGGTAGAGGCTCCGCGCCTCGTCCGCGGGGTCGCACCACTCCTCCCGGTCCAGGACCGGCAGCCGGTCCGGCAGGTCCGGGACGTGGTAGAGCTCCCCGGTCACCCAGCCGCCGTCGTCGAGGACCACGCCCGGGTAGTCGCCGAAGTGGTAGAGGGAGCCGCGGATCCGCCCGAGCCCTTCCAGGAGCGCCGCGCCGAGGAGCGGGCGTCGCGAGAAGCCGGTCATCAGCGTGCCATAGGTGAACAGCCGGTCCGGACCCGGAGCGGGAAGCTGGGGTCTACCGCCGTCACGGCGGCCATTGTAGCAGCGGGGTCAGACCGCGTCGAGGCAGGCGGCCGCGCCGGGTTGACACCGCCGCCGTGAAGGGAGGACCGCGCCAAGATGTTCGGCATCGATGAAGGCCCTGGACGTCAAGGACGTCAAGGTGCTGAAGGAGTCGAAGACGGACACCGGCTACGTCCTGGAGGCGACCGGCAAGGGGGGCATCGCCCCCGGTGAATCGAAGGGCACGATCGACCATCGTGCGCGAGGGCGGGAAGCTCAAGCTCGACCGGGAGAGCTGGAAGCAGGTAGCCGGCGGCGCGCAGCCGGAGCCGCGCGCCGCGGCCCGGGGGTCATCCGGCCCCGGGGGCCGGAGGCCCGGGACGGCTGCTCGTCGCTCGTCGGCGAAGTCGATGGCGATCCGGCGCCAGTCCTCCTGGATCCCCAGGAAGGCGTCCACCATGTCGGGATCGAAGTGGACCCCCCGCCCCGCCACGATGGCCTGGACGACCTCGTCGTGCGGGAGCGCCCCCTTGTACACGCGCGCGCTCGACAGGGCGTCGTAGACGTCCACGAGCGCGACCATCCGGCCCGGGACGGGGATCGCCTCCCCCCGCAGGCCCTCCGGGTATCCCGACCCGTCCCAGCGCTCGTGGTGCGAGTAGACGATCTCCTTCGCCAGCTTCAGGAGGAAATCGTCCCGCACGCCCACCCGCTCCTCCGTCCGCGCGATCACGTCGCGGCCGTAGATCGGATGCCGCGACATCTCCGCCCGCTCGTCCTCCGAGAGGGGTCCGGGCTTCCGGAGCGTCCGGTCCGCGACGCCGACCTTGCCGATGTCGTGGATCGGCGCGAGCCGCGCGATCAGGTCGATCGTCTCGGGCGTGAGGAAGCTCCGGAACCTCGGGTAGGACGCCAGGGCCTCGCCCAGGGCGCGCGCGTAGCGGCTGGTCCGGACGAGGTGCGCGCCGGTCTCGAAGTCGCGCGTCTCGGTGAGGGAGGTCAGCGCGTGCAGCACCATCTCGCGCGCGGTCCGGAGCTGGCGGTTGCTCTGGTCGGCGCGCGCGCGCTCGGCGACCAGCCGGTGCAGCGCGGCGACGCCCAGGGCCCCGGCGAGCGCGAGCCCCGGGAACAGGGGCGAGATGTGCCAGCCGCGCGCGCCGAGGAGCCATCCCGCGCCGAACCACAGCAGCGAGCCCGACGCCGAGCGCGAGCGGCAGGGTCCACCGCCACCCGAGCGCGACGACGCTCAGGGCCACCCCCACCGACGACGCCCAGCACGAGCGCGAGCTCGACCACGGTCCCTCCCTGCGGGCGGCGGACGAAGTCCCCCCGCAGGAGGTTGTCGGCCACGGTCGCGTGCACCTCGGCGCCCGGCAGGAACGTCCCGAGCGGGGTGGCGACCACGTCGCCGAGCCCGAGCGCGGACACGCCCACGAACACGATCCGCCCCGCGAGCGCGCCGGCCGGCACCCGGTCCTGCAGCACGTCGACCGCCGAGAAGCGCGGGAAGCCCCCCGCCGGATCCCCGAAGCGCACGAGCACGCTCCCGTCGGCGTCGAGGGGGATCTCGCGATCGCCGAGCCAGAGGGCCGGCCACCCCGCGGTGGAGTCCGCGATCCCGAGCCGCTGCACGGCGAGGCCCGTCCGGACGGCGGCGAGCGCCAGGCTCGGGTAGATCTCGCCGCCGAACTCGACGATCTGCGGCATGCGCCGGAGGATCCCGTCCGCGTCGGCCGACGCGTTCATGAACCCGGACGCGGCCGCCGCCGTCCCGAGCGGGTCGAGGCTGCAGAGCACCCCCGCCGCTCGCGGCACCTGCGCGAGGGCGCCCACCGTGGCCGCGCGCCCCAGGCCGATCGACCGGAGATGGCACGGGCGATCGACGGGCCGGTCGAACGTGAAGGCGTAGCCGATCACGAAGGGCCCGCGCCCGAGCGCCGCCGCGAGCGCCGCGTCGCGGGCCGAGAGCGCGGGCGCCCCGCCGGCGGCCGTGCCGGCCGCCCGGGGCGCGTCGCCGCCCGAGTCGGGCTCCGCGAAGAGGATGTCCAGCCCGATGGCCGCCGCGCCCAGGCTGCCCACCCGGTCCAGGAGCTCCGCGACCCGGTCACGGGGCCACGGCCAGCGCCCGCCCTCGCCCAGGCTCCGCTCGTCGACCACCACCAGCGCCACGCGGCCCGAGGCCGCCCGGCGGCGACGGGGACGCCGCGAGGAGGCGGTCGTACACCGCCAGGTCGGCGCGGGCGAGGAGCGCCGGACGCAGGAGGTGGAGTCCGACGACCGCGCAGCCGAGCGCCAGGCAGGCGGCGAGGAGCCGGAGGGGCGACGGCCCACGGCCTGCCGCGGCGCCCAGGATCATGGCGCCATCCTACCCCAGCCAGGAACGCCAGCCAGAACGATTGACCCGAGGTGCCGCGGTCGCGGTACCGTGAATGTACTCACCATGGGCGGCAATGAAACCGTCCGACGATGGGTGGACGACGCCGCCCGGCTCTGTCGCCCCGACGACGTCGTCTGGTGCGACGGCTCCGACGACGAGCGCGAGCGTCTGACCCAGGCCGCGGTTCGCGGGGGCGAGCTCCTGCCCCTGGACCAGCAGAAGCTCCCCGGCTGCTACCTCCACCGGAGCGCCCCGAACGACGTCGCCCGCACCGAGCACCTCACCTTCATCTGCTCGGCCGACAAGGACGACGCGGGCCCCACCAACAACTGGATGGCCCCGGCCGAGGGCTACGACCGGCTGGGGAAGGTCCTCGACGGCTCCATGGCGGGCCGGACGATGTACGTCATTCCGTTCCTCATGGGCCCGCCGGGCTCGCCGTTCAGCCGGGTCGGCGTCCAGGTGACGGACAGCCGCTACGTCGTCCTCAACATGCGGATCATGACGCGCATGGGACGGGTCGCCCTCGACCACCTGGGCGACTCCGGCGACTTCACGCGGGGCCTCCACTCGACGGCGGACCTGGACGTCGACCGGCGCTTCATCTGCCACTTCCCCGAGGACCGCACGATCTGGAGCGTCGGCTCCGGCTACGGCGGCAACGCGCTCCTCTCCAAGAAGTGCATGGCGCTCCGCATCGCGAGCGACGTCGGGCGGCGCGAGGGCTGGCTCGCCGAGCACATGCTCATCGTCGGGATCGAGAGCCCGGACGGCGAGATCACCTACGTCTGCGGCGCCTTCCCGAGCGCGTGCGGCAAGACGAACCTGGCCATGCTCACGCCGCCGCCGTCGATGAAGGGCTGGAAGATCCACACCGTCGGCGACGACATCGCGTGGCTCCGGCCCGGGCCGGACGGCCGCCTCTGGGCCGTCAACCCCGAGAACGGGTTCTTCGGCGTGGTGCCCGGCACCAACTCCCACACCAACCGGAACGCCACGGAGACGATCCGGCGCGACACGATCTACACGAACGTCGCGCTCCGGCCCGACGGCACGGTGTGGTGGGAGGGGCACGACGACCCGCCGCCCGCTTCGGCCATCGACTGGCGCGGCCGCCCCTGGACGCCCAGGAGCGGCGAGGCCGCGGCCCACCCGAACAGCCGCTTCACGGTGCCGGCGGCGCGCTGCCCGACGATCTCGCCGGCGTGGCAGGCGCCGGAGGGCGTGCCCATCAGCGCCATCCTCTTCGGCGCGCGCCGGCGGGCCCTCGTCCCGCTCGTGTTCCAGGCCTTCAACTGGCAGCACGGCACGTTCCTCGGCGCGACGCTCGCGTCCGAGACCACGGCGGCGGCCACCGGCGCGGTCGGCGTGGTGCGCCGCGACCCGATGGCGATGCTCCCCTTCTGCGGCTACAACATGGCCGACTACTGGGGCCACTGGCTCGAGGTGGGGAAGGGGCTGTCCCGCCCGCCGAAGATCTTCCGCATCAACTGGTTCCGGCGGGACGCCGAGGGCCGGTTCCTCTGGCCCGGCTTCGGCGAGAACCTGCGCGTCCTCGAGTGGATCGTCGAGCGCTGCCGGGACAGCGGCAAGGCGGAGGAGACCCCGATCGGCTACCGGCCGCCGCCGGGCGCCATCCCGACGCACGGCCTCGACATGGCGTCCGGGGCGATGCAGGAGCTCCTCCACGTCGACCGCGAGGGCTGGCAGGCGAACCACCGGAGCCAGGCGGAGTTCTTCCAGAAGTTCGGCGACCGGCTCCCGCGCGGGATCCGCGCGGAGTGGGAAGCCCTCGGCGCCCGGCTCCGCGCCCGCTGACGCGAGCGGGCCGTCACTCGAGGCGGTAGCCCTTCCCCCGGACGAAGGCGCCGAAGTCCGCGCGCTGCACCTCGCTGTACTGCCGCGCCTTGTCCTCGGTCCACCCGTAGCGCTCGGCGGTCCCGAAGCGCTCGGTCAGCCGCTGGCGGCGGTACGGGCGCTCGCGGATCCGGCGCTCGTCGTAGCGGTCCAGCTCCCCGTCGACTCGGGCCGCGTCGTAGCGGCCGGCGTGCACGGTCGCGCTCAGCGCCAGGCGCGGGCTCGGCGGCTCGTGCGCCTCGGGCCAGCCCAGCGCCAGGCCGGCGATCGGGAAGACCCAGTCGGGCAGCGCGAGCCGCTCGGCGACGGCGGCCGCGTGGTTCCGGATCTCGCTGATGGGGCAGCTCCCGAGACCGGCGAGCCCCGCCGCCTGGACGAACGTCGAGAGCACGATCGCCCCGTCGACCGCGGCGTTGAAGAACGCGTCGAGGTGCTCGTTCGGGAACGCGCGCCCGCGCCGCGCGAACAGGCGCCGCAGGCGGAAGCCGTCGCCGCAGAACACCAGGAACTCCGGCGCGCCGGCGATCCACGGAGAGCCGGGGAACAGCGCGTCGATCGCCGCCCGGTCCTCGCCCGGCTCGACGCGGACCACGCTCGCCTGCTGGAGGTCGCTCTTGGTCGGCGACGCGAGGGCCGTCGCGCAGAGGAGCCGCAGGAGCGCCGCCGGGACCGGGTCCGCCCGGTAGCGCCGGCAGACCGACCGCTCGTTCATGGCGGCGAGCGCGTCCGCCCCGGCAGGTTCTCGGCGACGTCCACGGTCTCGCCGTAGCGACGGTGGATGGCGGCGGCGATGCGAGTCGATGCGGTGGGGTTCATCGCGGGACTATAGCGCCGCCCACGGAGGCGGGCAACCGGAGGTGCTCGGCGGCAACGCTCCGCGCGAGCCGCGGCGGCGCCACCGGGCGCCCGTCAGAGCCTGGTCGAGCGGGGCCGTCCTGCAGTCGACGGTTCTAGCGAGACTTTGCGTCGTCGGGAGGTCGCGCGGGCGGAGACTCCGACGCGCCGCCCGGCCCGGACTCCGACCCGGAGCCCCTCCCTGACGGCTGTCAGCCGAGCCCGCGGCGCCAGAGGAGGACGAGCACGGCGCCGAGCGCGACCGGGAGGAGAAGCTGCTCCCAGGTCAACGGCCGGCCCTCACGGGGCGTCCTCCGCGGCGCCGTCGCGCCGTCGGCACCGGGCGCGCCGACGGCCCGCAGCACCGCGTCGACGAACTGGGCCTCGGGCACGGCCCCCTCGAACGAGATGCGGTCGTTGACGACCGTCTTCGGCACGGCCATGACCATGTAGCGCTGCGCGAGATCGGGGAACTCGTTCGCCGCCACGCAGTCGCCGCGGATCAGCGGGGAGGCGACCGCCAGATGATGCGCCAGGCGCACGGCCCGGGGGCAGTGGGGTCAGGTGGGTGTCGAGAAGACCTGGATGTGGACCTGCTCCTTGAGCCCGGCCAGGCGCTCGAGCGTCTCGACCCCGAGGGACGGCGTGCCCGACGAGGCCGTGATCATCGAGTCGATCAGGTTCGTGAACTCGTAGCCCATCGGGATCCCGAAGAACCGGATGCCGTAGTCGCGGGCGCCCTCCACGACGATCGCGGGCACGCGGTCGACCCCGTAGCCCTCCGCCCGCTCACGGTCGATGTGGAGGTTCAGGATCTCGACGGCGACCTGGTCCGAGCACTCGGCGACCTCGCGGACGAGCCGCTCGGTCTCGACGCAGTACTCCGACGCCCCGAGCTGCGTGGAGAACACGATCAGCTTGACCGGGCCCGCGAGCTTCGCGAGCTCGGTCTGGACCGCCGCCCGGTCCCGATCCGTCAGGATCGCCATCTTCCCTCCAGGGGACGCGCGTCGGCGCCCCCGCTTCGATCGTGCGAGCGGGACTCGCCGCGCTCAGGCGAGCTGCTTCGAGCCCCGTGGCGATCCGGCGAAGCGCCTCGCGGATCGTGTCCCGTGACGCCGCGTAGGAGAGGCGGAGGTACCCCTCGCCGTACTCGCCGAACGCGGTCCCGCCCAGGACCGCCACGCCCGCCTGCTCGAGGAGGTGGGTGGCGATCTCCTTCGAGGGGCGCCCGAACGACTTCACGTTCGGGAAGACGTAGAAGGCGCCGCGGGGGCGCGCGCAGGACACCCCGGGGATCTGGTTCAGCCCGTCGACGACGAGGTCGCGCCGCTGGCGGAACTCCTCCACCATCGCCTGCACCGGGGTGTCGTCGCCCCGGACCGCGGCCAGGCCCGCATGCTGGATGAAGGTCGCCGTGCAGGACACCGAGTTCGTCATGAGGCGCGTGAGGTGCTCGGCGAGCGGCTTCGGCATCACGCCGAACCCGAGGCGCCAGCCCGTCATCGCGTAGGACTTCGAGAAGCCGTCCAGGATGATCGTCTGGGGCTTCATGCCCGGGAGGCTCGCGATCGAGGCGAACTCCCCGTCGTAGAGGAACCGCCGGTAGATCTCGTCCGAGAGGACGGGCACGCGGAAGTGACGCGCCAGGTCGGCGATGCGGCCGACGTCCTCGGGCGACAGGACGCCGCCCGTCGGGTTCTCGGGGGAGTTGATGATGATGAGCTTGGTCTTCTTCGAGACGCGCCGCTCGAGCTCCGCGAGGTCGAAGCCGAAGCCGGTCTCCTCGCGGAGGGGGATCGGCACCGGCACCCCGCCCACGAAGTTGATCACCGACTCGTAGATGGGGAACCCGGGGTTCGGATAGATCACCTCGTCCCCGCGGTTCGTGAGGGCCATGATCACGAAGAACATGATGGGCTTGGCCCCGGGCGTGACGACGATCTCGTCGGGCGCCACCGGGATGCCGCGCGTCTTCTCGATGTCCTCGGCGAGAGCCTCGCGCAGCTCGGGCAGGCCGGCCGACGGCCCGTAGTGCGTCGCCCCCGAGTCGAGCGCCCGCTTGGCCGCCTCGCGGATGTGCGCCGGGGTGTCGAAGTCCGGCTCGCCGATCTCGAGGTGGACCACGGACTTCCCCTGGCGCTCCAGCGCGCGCGCCCGCGCCAGCACCTCGAAGGCGGTCTCCGTGCCCAGCCGCCCCATCCGCTCCGCGATCATGGATTCCATCATGGCCATCGTCCCTCCTGCCAGAAGACGCCGCTTCCCGCACGCCTCGAGCGGCGTCATCTTACCTCAAGGGAGACCGGGACGTCCCGCCGAGAGACGCGGCCCCGCTCGGACGGTTGCCTTCGCCGCGGGTGTCGCGACATGATCTCTGCGCCATGACGCTGCTCCGGTCGGCCAGTCCCGGAGAGGCCCACGCCGACGGCGTCGGAGGGCGGCGGTCCCCTCACCCGCGCTCGCGGCGGGCGGCTGGGGATCGACCTGCGGGGGGCTGCCGGGCTGGCCGGATCCGTCGTTCGCCTGCTTCGGCGTCCCCTCAGCCTCGTCGAGGCTCGCGCGGAGCTGGCGCATCGCCTGGCGCAGCCGGACCAGGATTTCCTCGCGCTGGCTCGCGGCGCGATCTACGGGAACCCGGCCAGCGTCTACCGGCGCCTCCTGCGGCCACGTCGGCTGCGAGTACGGCGACCTCGAGCGGCTCGTGGGCCAGAAAGGCCTGGAGCCGGCGCTCCGGCGACCTCCTGCGCCAGGGCGTCTACCTCAGCGTGGACGAGGTCAAGGGGCGGCAGCCGGTCGTCCGCGGAAGCTTGACGGTCCCCGTGCACCCGGACATGGTGCGGAACCCGCTCGCGCGGCGGCACGTGCCCGTGGCGAGCAGCGGAAGTCGCGGCTCGCCGACCATGACCCTGATGGACCTCGCGTTCGTCCGCGATCACGGCGTGAACGTCTGCCTGGCCCTGGAGGCGGCGGGCGGGTCGGACTGGGTGAAGGCCGTCTACGCCGTCCCCGGCGGGGCGGCGCTCTACCGGATGCTCAAGCTCAGCAGCTTCGGCACCCGGGTCGCGCGCTGGTTCACGCAGGTGGATCCGGCGACCCCGGGCCTCGATCCGAGGTACCGCTGGAGCCACCGCCTCGTCCGGTGGACCAGCCTCGCCGCGGGCGTCCCTCTGCCGGATCCCGTGCCCGCCCCGCTCGACGACCCGCTGCCCGTCGGGCGCTGGATGGCCGAGGTCGTCCGCCGCGGCGGGACGCCGTGGGTCCGGACGCTGCCGAGCTCCGCCGTGCGAGCCTGCCAGGCCGCGGTCGACGCCGGGATCGACCTCACGGGCGCCCGCTTCACGATCTCGGGAGAGCCGATCACCGAGGCCAAGCTCGACGCGATCCGGCGGAGCGGCGCCCAGGGCGCGCCCAGGTACGGCGCGATGGAGACGGGGCCGATCGCGTGGGGATGCCTGGCCCCCCGGGGACCCGACGACATGCACGTCTTCCACGACCTGCACGCGCTCGTGCAGCCGGAAAACGACCCGGCGCTGTTCGTGACCTCGCTTCGCCGGGCCACGCCCCTCGTCATGCTCAACCTCTCGATGGGAGATCAGGCCACCCTGGGGCCCCGGGCGTGCGGCTGCCCGCTCGAGCGCCTCGGCTGGTCCACGCACCTCGAGAACGTGCTCAGCCGCGAGAAGCTCACGGCGGGCGGGATGACCTTCTACGACGTCGACGTCGTGCGGGTCCTGGAGCACGACCTCCCGCGCCAGTTCGGCGGCGGGCCCACGGACTACCAGCTCGTCGAGGACGAGACCCGATCCGGCGAGCCGCGGGTGCGCCTTCTGGTCCACCCTGCCGTCGGGCCCCTGGAGTCCGCGCGTGTCGCCCGGTCGTTCCTGGCGGCAATCGGCAGCGGGTCGGGGGCCGAGCGCATCATGAGCACCGTGTGGCGCGACGCCGGGCTCCTCGAGGTCGAGCGGCGCCCACCGCTGACGGGCCCGTCCGGGAAGATCCTCCACCTCCACATGGCCCGCCGCGCCGGGCCGAGCGGCTAGCCGCCGGGGAGCCGCCTCCTGCGCGCGGGGGCGCGCGGCTGCTCGCGGTCACCGCAAGGCTGCTCGCGGCACGCACCCGGACTCCCGACGGTGTTGCCTTCGCCACGGGCGTCACGACATGATCGCCGCGTGACGACGGGGGCCCGGTCGACCGGCCTTCCCGCGGGCGGGCACCCGGACGGCGGCGGGGAGCCGCCGCGGGACCACCCAGCCGAGAGCCGCCGGCTCGGAATGGACCTGCGGGTCGCCGCCGGGCTGGCGGGGTCCGTCATTCGGCTGCTCCGCCACCCCGTCACGCCGGCGGAGGCCCGCGGGGAGCTGGCGCGGCGCCTGGCGCAGCGGGAGCAGGCTTTTCTCGCGCTGGCGCGCGACGCGATCTACGGGAACCCCGGGAGCGTCTACCGTCGCCTGCTGCGCCACGTCGGCTGCGAGTACGGCGACCTCGAGCGACTCGTAGGCCTGAACGGCCTGGAAGCGGCGCTCCGAACTCTCCTGCGTCAGGGCGTCCATCTCACGGTGGACGAGAGCAAGGGCCGCCAGCCGGTCGTCCGCGGAAGCTTGACGGTCCCGGCGCACCCGGACATGATCCGGAACCCGCTGGCGGGGCGGCACGTGCCGGTAGCGAGCAGCGGCAGTCGCGGCTCTCCGGCTGCGATCCTGATGGATCTCGCCTTCGTCCGGGACCACGGCGTGAACGTCTGCCTGGCCCTCGAGGGGGCGGGCGGGGCGCACTGGGTGAAGGCCGTCTGGGAAGTCCCCGGCGGGGCGGCGCTCTACCGGATGCTCAAGCTCAGCAGCTTCGGCACCCCGGTCGCGCGCTGGTTCACGCAGGTCGATCCGGCGGACCCGGGTCTCCACCCCCGGTACCGATGGGCTCACCGTCTTGTCCGGTGGGCCAGTCTCGCCGGCGGTACGCCCTTGCCGGGCCCCGTCCACGCGCCCCTCGACGACCCACTGCCCGTCGCACGCTGGATGGCCGAGGTCGTCCGCCGCGGCGGGACGCCGTGGATCCGGACGTTCCCGAGCTCCGCCGTGCGAGCCTGCCAGGCCGCGGTCGCCGCCGGCGTGGACCTCGCGGGCGCCCGTTTCACGGTCGCGGGAGAGCCGGTCACCGACGCCAAGCTGCAAGCGATCCGACGGAGCGGCGCCCAGGCCACGCCTCGGTATGGCACGGTGGAGACGGGGTCGATCGCGTGGGGATGCCTGGCCCCCCGGGGGCCCGACGACATGCACGTCTTCCACGACCTCCACGCGCTCGTGCAGCCGGAAAACGACCCGGCGCTGTTCGTGACCTCGCTCCGCCGGGCCACGCCCCTCGTCATGCTCAACCTCTCGATGGGCGACCAGGCGGCGCTCGGTCCACGAGCGTGCGGGTGCCCTCTGGAACGGCTGGGCTGGACCTGGCACGTCCAGAACGTGCAGAGTCACGAGAAGCTCACCGCGGGCGGGATGACCTTCTACGACGTCGACGTCGTGCGGATCCTCGAGGAAGTCCTTCCGCGACGGTTCGGGGGCGGACCGACGGACTACCAGCTGGTCGAGGACGAATCGCCCTCCGGCGAGCCTGTCGTGCGGCTCCGCGTCCACCCGCGGATCGGCTCCCTCGACACGTCCGCCGCCGCCGAGGCGTTTTTGGGTGCGCTCGGCTCCGGGTCGGCGGCCGAGCACGTCATGAGCACCGTGTGGCGCGACGCGAAGCTCCTCCAGGTGGAGCGGCGCGGGCCAATGGCGGGCCCTTCCGGAAAGATCCTCCACCTCCACGTCGCCCGCCGTCTCGGGCCGACCGGCCAGGGTCCGCGAGCGCGGGCGGCTCTGCCGGATGGAGCGTCCTCCCCGGCCGGTGATGTGTCCGGCGGGGACGACGGCTGAGATGGGAGCCGGGTCAGACGCGGAGGGTGGCGAGGACGATGGCGGTCGCCTGGATGTTGCTCACGGCGTGCGCCAGCATTCCCGGCAGGAGGCTCCGCGTCCGCTCGTAGGCGACCGCCCACAGCACGCCGCTCACGAAGACCGAGGCGAAGCCGACCGCCCCGTACCCGTGCGCCAGGGCGAAGAGCGCGGCGCTGGCGAGGACCGCCGGCACCGGCCCGAGACCGAGCCGGAGCGTCGCGTAGAGCACCCCGCGAAACAGCGGCTCCTCCAGGAGCGGCGCGAAGACGCAGCTGTCGATGATGTCCGCCGCCACCTCGGCCGGCGTCCCCCACACGAGCCGCTCCTGGAAGCCGTCGGTCCAGTGCGTCTCGACCCCGACGCGCGCGCCACCGAGCTCGATGAGCACGTCGGCGAGGGTCGACACGCCCACGAGGCCGAGGGTGGCGCGCACGAGAGCCGCCACCGACGAGATCCGGAGGCCGAACGTCTCGGCCAGGGTCGTCCCCGACCGGCGCGCGTACCAGAGAAGGTATCCCCCCAGCGGGATCGTCTGGAGCACCGACACGAAGAGGGCCGCCCAGGCGGTGTCGGGCAGGAATGGCCACACGACGGCCACCCCCACGAGCCCGACGGCGCCCCGCGCGAACAGGCCGACGCCCTCCGCGACGCTCCACCGGGGCGGGAGCGGCGCCGCGGCGACCCGGGCCCCGCGCGTTTGCGGGCCGGCGAGCCAGGCCAGGAGCGCGATGAGCCCCACCAGGACGAGCAGCGCCTCGGCGGCGAGGATGGCGCGGAAGCGCCAGAGGAGGCGGGTGCCCCGCGCGAGGATGGCGCGCTCCGCCTCCGCGACGGCGGCCCCATCCCCGAGACGCGACGCCAGCCGGGCCGCGAGACGGTCGGCGAACCAGCCGGCGGGCAGCTCCCGGCGGACGGCGTCGAGCGCCGCCCGGAGCTCCTCGGCCGGCGGCAGCTCGGTGTCGTAGGCCGCCCGGGCCCACGCCGCGAGCCGGTGGGTCCAGTCGTCGCCGGGAAGCCAGGCCGTCATGGCCGCCTCGAGGGTCTCCGTCTGGCCGTTCTCGGCGAGCAGGATGACCCGGTAGAGCTCGGCCAGCGGCGAGCCCTCGGCCCGGACCAGCTCGTCGTACCAGGCGATCGCGTCGGCGCGCGCCGAGGCGTCGGACGAGAACGCGAGATCGAGGAGCCTGCGCTCCCAGCCGGGCGCCGCGCGGGCCGCGGCGCGGAAGTCCATGTCGGTCGCGACCACACGCTCGAGCGATTGCTCCGGCCGGTCGAGCGTGTCGAGCCCGTGGGTGGGCCAGAAGAGGAGGGCGGCCAGGACGGCCAGGACCGCGAGGGCGGCGCCCGTGACCCAGCGGTTCAAGCGGGGCGGCCCGGCACCCGGCTCGACCGGCCCTTCCCCCGCGAGCTCGGCGGACATGGCGCGGCAGTATACCGCGGAGGGGTGCGGTATAATCCCGGCACTCCTCAGCCACCTCGAGCCGGCGGAGGCGAGCGGACCATCCCGCACGCGGACGCGATCGCCGTCAGAGACGTCTGGACGCGCCAGGACCCCGCCGGGGCGCCCTCGGGCGAGGCCGGCGGATGACCCTGCAGGCCGACGGCCGCCCGGTCAGCCAGGATCCCCGCCCGGAGTCCCGCGCCGCCGAGTCGGCGCGGCAGGTCCTCGAGGCGACCGAGCTCGTCGACCTCCACATCCACGTCGGCGCCGCGGTGGCGCCGCACGTGCTCTGGGAGATCGCCCACGACCACGGGTTCAAGCTGCCCGTGAAGACCTACCCGGAGTTCCAGGACCTCGTCTACGCGGACCCGGACCGCGTCAAGTCGCTGGACGGCTACCTCGACATCCTCCACCGGTGGACCGAGCGCATCCAGTCGTCGCCCGCGGCCATCGAGCGCTCGATCTACTCGATCATCGGCAAGGAGTACCGCTCCTCGCGCGTCTCGACGATCGAGCTCCGCTTCAACCCCATGAAGCGGAACCTGGGCGGCGAGCGCGACCTCGACCACATCATCATCGCCGCCATCCACGGGATGGAGCGCGCCTGCCTGGCGTACGGCGTCCGCGCCGGGCTGATCTTCTGCCTCGCCCGCGAGTTCGACTACGCGCTGAACGACATCATCGTCCGGAAGGCCGAGCGCTACCGGGACCGCGGCGTGGTCGGCATCGACCTCGCCGGCCCCGAGCAGCACACCCTCGAGTTCGGCGGCGACGTCGACCGGTACCACGACCTGTTCGCGCGGGCGCGCGCGGCCGGCCTCGGCACGACCATCCACACCGGCGAGACCTCGCACACCGGGGCGGACGGCGTCGTCGCCGTCCTGGAGAAGCTCCAGCCGGACCGCATCGGCCACGGGATCGCCGCCGCCCGCAACGAGGATCTGATGCGCCGGCTGAGCGACCAGGGAACGGTGCTCGAGCTCTGCCCCTCGTCGAACCTCCGGACGCACGCCGTCTCCGGCTGGGACGAGCTGCGGGAGGTCTACCAGCGCCTCCAGGACGCCGGGGTGCGGACCACCGTCAACACCGACGGCACGTACCTCCTCGGGACGACGCTCCGCCGCGAGTTCGAGCTGCTCCTCGCCCACCGGGTCCTGGACATCGACCATGTCCTGCGCTCGATCGAGACCGCGCGGCAGGCGACCTTCGTCCGGTAGGGACGCGCGGGGTCGTCGCTCCCCGACCGGTTGCCACCCCCCGGGAACCGTGCCACCCTGGCCCGCGGCCGAGCACCCGCGGTGAGCGCACGAGAACGACGGCAGCCCGTTTCGCCGGCCGGCGGGCCCGTTTCCCAGCCACGACGGAGGAGCACTGTGAAGCGTCAGGTCATCAGCACCGACAAGGGTCCCCGCACCGGTCTCCCCTACTCCCAGGGCATCCGCCACGGGGACCTGGTCTTCGTGGCCGGCCAGGTCGCGCTCGATCCCGCCACCGGGCAGGTCGTCGCGGGCGGCATCCGCGAGCAGACGCGACAGGTGCTCGAGAACGTGCAGGCAATCCTCGGCGCGGCGGGCACGTCGCTCGCGCACGCGGTCGAGGCTCTCTGCCTGCTCCACGACATCGCCGACTTCGGGGCGTTCAACGAGGTCTACAAGGGGTTCTTCCCGAAGGACCCGCCCGCCCGCACGACGGTCCAGGCGGTGCTCCCGCGCGCCGGGCTGCTCGTGGAGATCCGGGTCGTCGCGGCGATGCCGCCCCGGCCAGCGGCCCGCGCCGCGAAGCCGGCCCGCCGGACTCCGGCCAAGAGGCGCCGCCGCTAGCGCCGGCCGCGCAAGGCAGGCGAGCGCGCCGCGGCCGGAGGCCCGCCGCGGGACGCTCAACGGGCTCCCGCTGGGATCGGGCGCGACGGGACGGAGGCCGCCGCGCCCTGCCGGTCCGCTCCGGCTAGCGGCCGCGGAAGGCGGGCGGGCGCTTCTCGGTGAACGCGCGGACGCCCTCGGCGAAGTCCTCGCTGTGGCTGGACTGCGCGATCGCCTGGCTCTCGTGCTCCATCTGGGTCTCGAGGCTCTCGGTCGTCGAGAGGTGGAGGAGCCGCTTCCCCCGCCCGAGCGCGAGCGTCGGCCCCTGGGCGAGCTCCGCGGCCAGGGCGCGCACCGCGGCGGGGAACTCCCCGTCGGGGACGACCCGCGTCGCGAGCCCCCACTCCACGGCGTCCTTCGCGGTGAGGACGCGGTTCGTGTAGAAGAGCTCCATCGCCCGGCGGATGCCGCAGAGCCGCGGCAGCCAGTAGGTCGACGACCCGTCCGGCGTCGCCGCGATGCGCGAGTACGCCATCGTGAACTTCGCCGACTCCGCGGCGATCACCAGATCGCCCGCCAGCGCGAGGGCCAGCCCGCCGCCGGCGGCGACGCCGTTGACGGCGGTGATCACGGGCTTCGGCGTGCGCACGAGGCGCGAGACCGTGCCGTGGATGAACGTGGTCAGCTCCTTGAGCACGATCCCGATGCGCGGCAGGCTCTGCGTGAACTCCTTGACGTCCCCGCCCCCGCAGAAGGCCTTGCCCGCGCCGGTGAGCACGACGCAGCGGACGGCCGGATCCTCGTCCACCTCCAGCACCGCGCCGAAGAGCTCCCGGCCGAGCGTGAGGCTCAGCGCGTTGTAGGCCTCCGGGCGGTTGAGCGTGATGGTGGCGATGCCCTCGGCGACGTCGAGCGTGATCGTCTCGTAGCGCATCGTGTGTCTCCTCGCTGGGGTCAGACCCCGGCGCGCGCAGCTCGCCAGCGCGCCATCGATCACCGCCGGGGTCTTGACCCCGGCGCATCGCCCGGTCGGCGCTACTGCCATGGACGGGGTCAGACCCCGTCATGGCCTGATCGCAGGTACACATGCACCTCGGCGCTGGGGTCTGACCCCAGCAATCGGCCCATTCTGCCACGCGGGAGGAACTTCGGTAGAATGGCCGGGTGACCCAGCGCCTGACCTGGCTCGTCGCCGTCGCCCTCGTGGTCGCGCTCCTCGTCCTCGTGGGCATCGTCTCGATCCGGGTCGACGTGCACCCGCCGCGCTGGGCCGCCGCCGAGTTCTGGACGAACGCGCCGAAGGACGGGCCGCTCCAGCCCGCGTTCCAGCTCTGGGTCGACCTCGCCAAGGCGGCGCGGCCCGCCGTCGTCAACGTCAGCACGCAGGCGGCCGTCTCGGATCCGCGCGCGGAGTTCTTCCGCCGCTTCTTCGAGGGCGGGCCGCAGGGC
This sequence comes from uncultured Candidatus Rokubacteria bacterium, assembly GCA_963745015.1. GTDB lineage: Bacteria > Methylomirabilota > Methylomirabilia > Rokubacteriales > DASRDR01 > DASRDR01. The sequence continues at coordinate 681,612 of CAVUVU010000019.1, read as the reverse complement.
GGCAGCCCGCGGTCGAGCCTCGGCTCCGGCTTCATCATCTCGCCCGACGGCTACGTCGTGACCAACAACCACGTGGTGGCGAGCGGGGGCGACATCATGGTCCGCCTCTCCCGGGGCACCGAGCACGCCGCGCGCGTGGTGGGCACCGACCCGCCGACAGACCTCGCCCTCCTGAAGATCGACGTCTCGGCCCTGTCGGTGCTCCCCCTGGGCGACTCCGACCGGCTCCAGGTCGGGGAGCCGGTGATGGCCATCGGCAATCCGTTCGGCCTGGACCAGACGGTCACGACGGGCATCGTGAGCGCGAAGGAGCGGTTCATCGGAAGCGGGCCGTACGACGAGTTCGTCCAGACCGACGCCTCGATCAACCCGGGCAACTCGGGCGGGCCGCTCCTCGACAGCCGGGGCGCGGTCGTGGGGATCAACAGCGCGATCTTCTCCCAGTCGGGCGGGTCCATCGGGATCGGGTTCGCGATCCCGATCAACCTCGCGAAGACGGTCCTGCTGCAGCTCCGGGACCGGGGCGTCGTGGTCCGGGGCTACCTCGGGGTCGCCGTCCGGCCGGTCACGCCGGAGTCGGCCGAATTCGCCGGGCTCAAGGACCAGAAGGGCGTCGTGATCGAGAGCGTCGTCGAGGGCTCCCCCGCCGCGAAGGCGGGCATCCAGAAGGGCGACGTGATCGTCTCCGTCAACGATCAGCCGGTCGCCGCGCCGCAGGAGCTCACGCGCCGGATCGTCGGAACGGCGCCCGGCACGCGGGTCGAGGTGGCGCTCGTACGCAAGGGGAAGCCGCTCAAGCTGGCGGTCGAGCTCGGGCGCCTCCCCGAGCGCCGCTGACCCCGCCGAGCAGGGCTGCCGACGCGCCGGCGCGCGTCCCGGCGCGCCTGGCGGCCTAGTACTCCGGCGGGCGTAGACGGTCAGGAAGAAGAGCGGGCGGCGCCCGCGCTGCGGACGTGATGGAGCGTCCCCGCCGGGATCGTGACGAGCGTGCCGGGACCCGGCCTCGCACCGCTCCTCCCCGATCCGCACCTCGGCCTCGCCCTCGATCACGTAGAGGATCTGATCGGCGGCATGGATCTCCGCCGGCCCCGCATCCTGCCCGGGCGCGACGGTCATGACGGCGGTCTGGCTGCGCGCGGTCTCCTGGAGGACCCGGAAGAACTCGCCCCGGTGGTCGCCCGGCCGGACGACGAGGGCGCCGCGGCGCATCCCGCTCTTCTTCATCGCGTGCAGACGATCTTGCCGCCGATGTTCTGGCAGTTCGCGAGGCTCTGCCACGGCCACGCCCGGGTCACGGCGCCCGCCCGGAGGGCGACGTGGTACGGGGACGCGATCGTCAGCCACACCGCCTCGTCGGTCCACGCCACCCCCTCCCAGCTCGCCGCCTCGACCTCCGCGGTGACGCTGGCGAGCGACCGGCCCGTCCGGAGGTCGAGCGCCTCGTAGGCGAGCCGGTTCGGCCGGTCGAGCGCCTGGAGGAGAGCCACGCCGCTCGGGCCCGTTCGCGCCGTCCAGCGCGGCGTGGCCCCGCCGGTCGACCCGATCGGCTTCTCCCAGAGCACGGCGCCCCGTGTCGAGGTCCATCGCCCAGAGCTCGTCCCGCACGGTGCCGCGCTGGCGCGTGGCCCGGAGGATGAGCACGCCGTCCCGGGCGTCGAGGACCCGCGTCTGGTAGCCGTCCGGCACCGGCAGGGATCGGAGCCGCCCCGTGTCGAGGGCGAGCGTCCAGACCGCGCCCTTGCCGCTCGCGCCGACGCTCGCCTGGCCGAGCGCGAGGCCGCGGCCGCTCGCCGCGTACCACGGCACGCGGCTCTCCTCGATCCGGGCGCCCGGGCCCGGGAGCGGAGTCTGCCAGAGCGCCGCGCCCCGCCGGAGGTCCCAGGCCTCGAAGCAGGAGGCGGTCCCGGAGCGGCCGAGGGCGAGGACCACGCGGTCGCCCGCGTACTCGGCCTGGGTCGTGTCCGTCGACGGGCTCTGCTGCGCGCAGCGGGGACGGATCCGCCGGACCGGCTCGCCGGACTCCGCGCGCACGAGGAGCAGCTCGACCGCGGCCCCGCTCGATCCGCCGTCGACGACGCCGACGAGGTCGCCCGCGATCTCGAGGTCCGGCGCGGTCGGCCGGTTCAGCCGCGTCTCCGCCCGCCAGAGCGCGCGCCCGGTGCCCCCGTCGAACGCCTGCACGACCCCGTCGGCGGCGAGCGCGACGACGCGCCCCCCGCCGAGGGCCAGGCACTGGCGACAGCTCCCGTGGATCGCGTCGGACAGGGTCGCCGTCCACAGGGCCGCCCCGGTGGCGAGCGCGCGGGCCTCGAGCCGCTCGCGGAACGCGACCAGCACGCGCTCGCCGTCGAGCCAGAGGCGCACCAGACCCGCGTCCGGCCCCGTCACGCCGTCGAGGGCGAGATCCCAGCGCGCCTTGTCCGCCGGCGGCAGCCCGATCCGCGAGAGGTACACGCGCGCCGCCCCCGGCTGCCGCGCGCCCGAGCGGACCGCCTCGGCGGCCGGCTGGGCGTTCTCCTGGCTCAGGACGACGGCGCCGTCGGCGAGCGGCAGGACCGCGCCCCGCGCGACCCGTCCGCCGTCGAAGAGCAGCGCCCGGAGCTCCGGCACCTGGAAGAGCGTTCGGTAGAGCCCGAACCCCACGCCGCCCGCCAGGAGGATCGGCAAGCCGATCGCGACCGCGATCGCCGCCACGATCCCGAGGCCGAGAAAACGGCGGCGGCGGCGGGGCGAGGGGTCGCCCGGGCTGCCCGAGCCTCCGGTGCTGATGCGGATCACCCGCATCGCGGGGCTCCGGCCGGCGCGACGCGCCGCGGGCGACGTCTCACCGAGCTCCGCGAGGAACCCGCGGATCGCGGCATTGACCGGCACCGGCTGCTCCAGCTGGGGGAAGTGCCCGGCGCCCGGAATCTCCACGAAGCGCGCGCCCGGAATCGTCTCCGCGAGGAGCCGGCCGTGCCCGAGCGGTGTGAGCCGGTCCTCGGCGCCGGTCAGGACGAGCGTGGGCGTCCGGATCGCGGCGAGGCGCTCCCGGACGTCGAACCGGTCGCAGGCGAGGAAGTCGCCGAGCGTCACGAGCGGTGCTACCTCGCGCAGGACGCGGGCGACCAGCCCGACGCACTCCTGAGGGGCGGCCGCCCCGAACGAGAGGTCCTGGATGAGGCTCTGCCCTTCCCGCGGATGCTGGCGCAGGAGGTCCACGATCCGGGTCAGCACCCGGAGCCGCGCGCCCGTGCCGATCAGGATCAGCCCGGCGAGGCCCGCCGGCCGCGCGAGCGCGAGGGTCTGGGCGACGGCGCCGCCCATCGAGTGCCCGACGAGGACGGCCGGCAGGTCCCCCAGCGTCTCGAGAAAGGCGCCGAGCCACTCCGCGTACGCGGCGACGCTCGGCTTGCCCCGGCCGCCGAGCGGCCCGTGACCCGGCAGATCGGGCGCCACGACCCGCGCGACGCCGGCGAGCCCCTCGAGCTGCGGTCGCCAGAGCTCCGCGGATCCGCCGGCGCCGTGAACCAGGACGAGGGGCGGGCCTGACCCCGACTCGAGCCACGCCGCCGGCTGCCCGGTGACGGACCGGGTGCGCCGGGGCGGCTCCGTCACAGAACCGCGCCGCGCGCGGTGATCGGCCAGAGCGCCTCGACCTGGCCGCCGCGCACCGCGACGTACCAGTCGTACAGGTTGATCGTCGGGTCGCAGTGCCCGGGGATCAGCCACACGCGGTCGCCGAGCCGGAGGGCCGGGGCCCCGCTCCCGACCCGCAGCACGCCGTGCTCGTCCGACGCCCGCAGGAACTCCACGTCGGCCAGGCCGTGGACCCGAGGCATGCCCTTGTCGACGGAGAGCGCCTTGAGCCCGGCGTCGACGACCGCGCGCTCGGGGGCCGCGCGGCTCATCACCGTCGCCAGGACGAAGAGCGACTGCCTGAACTCCCGCGGGAATCCCTCGACCAGGCCGTACTCCACGTCCATGAAGCAGTAGGAGCCCGCCTGGACCTCGTTGTAGACGCCGCTCACGGCCTCCCAGCGGTAGCTGCCCGTCCCCGCCCCCGAGACGATCTCGCAGGCGAGCCCCTGCCGCTTGAGGAGATCGATGGTCTGCCGCACGTCGGCGATGCCCTGCTCGATCGCCGCCCGCCGCTTGTCCACCTCGTTGATGTGCTGCGCGCGTCCGTAGTAGGCCTGGAGTCCCGCGAAGCGCAGGCCGCTCTTGGCGGCGACGTGCCGGGCCAGGGCGACCGCCGGCTCGCCGGGAGCGACGCCGCAGCGGAGGTTGCCCACGTCGATCTCGACCAGGACGGGCAGGCGCACGCCGGCGGCGCGCGCGGCCGCGTCCAGGTCGTCGACGTTGCCGGGATCGTCGACGCACACCGTGATCTCGGCCTGCCGGGCGAGCCCGATCAGGCGCTCGATCTTGCGCCGGCCGACGACCTCGTTCGAGACGAGGACGTTCCGCACGCCCCCGGCGACCATGGCCTCGGCCTCGCTCACCTTCTGGCAGCAGGACCCGACGGCGCCCCGGGCGATCTGATGAAGCGCCACGGTCGGGCACTTGTGGGTCTTCGCGTGGCCGCGAAGGCGCACGGGCGTGCCCGCGATCGAGCCGGCCATCAGGTCCAGGTTGTGCTCGTAGGCGTCGAGGTCGACGACGAGCGCCGGGGTGTCGATGTCGGCGACGGGCATCCCCACGTCGGCGGGCGGGCGGGTGCTCATGATGGGCGCTCCGCCTTCACAGGCGCGGGAGCACGTCGTCGACGAGGAGCCGCATGGACCGCGTCCACGCCTCCCTCGGCTCCCACTCGTGGCCGATGACCAGGAGCGTGCCGAAGTCGCCCACCTCCGCGCGGAGCGCCTTGATGCGGCGCACCACCTCGTCGGGATCGCCCACGAGCCAGGTGTTGTCGGCCAGGTACTCGAGGGTGACGTCGCTGTCGGCCATCTCCGGGTCCTGCTTGAGGACATCCATGCCGCGGCCCTTCCTGATCAGCGGGAAGAAGTAGCCGGTCCAGTCCCGGGCCATCGGGCCGGCGAGGGCCTGGCGCCGCGCCTCCGCGGTGGTGTCGGCGATGAAGACGTCGCGGGCGATCCGCCACGTCTGGCGATCGGCCACGCGGCCGCCCTGCCGCGCGCCCGTCTCGACCGAGGTCCAGTGGGTCTTGAGCACGCGCGCCGGCACGAAGTTGATGCTCATCGGGATGTACCCGCGCTCGCCGGCCAGGGTCAGGGTGTCCGATTTCTCGGTGACCCCGGCCACGGCGATGGGCGGGTGCGGGCGCTGGAACGGGCGGAGGTGGAGCCGGAGGGCGATGTCCTCCTGCGGCTCCGGGACACGGAACCGCCAGCGCGCCGCCTCGTAGATCCCCGGCTTCGGGTCGTTCCAGAGTTCGAGGACCAGGTCCAGCATCGCGCGCGTGACCGCCCGGTGCTCGCCGGCCTTCGCGTCGAGCTCGAAGAGCTCGAGGTCGCCCGGGAAGCCGCCCGAGCCGACGCCCCAGAGGAACCGCCCCTGCGCCATCTGGTCGAGCTGCGCGATGCGCTGGGCCAGCATGAGGGGGTTGTGGTTCGGCAGGCAGGACACGCCCGTCCCGAGCTTCATCCGGCGCGTCACCCCGAGCGCCTGGGCGATGAAGAGGTCGGGGCACGGGATGTTCTCCCACTCCGCCGTGATGTGCTCGCCGACCCACGCCTCCTCGAAGCCGAGCTGATCCAGGAAGACGAGCTGCTCGAGGTCGTCGGCCATCGTGCGGCCGGGATCGGCGCCGGGCGGGTGGAGGGGCATGGTGAAGTAGCCGACGCGCATCAGGGGCCTCCCCGTCGTGGCGCGGGCCGGCTCGAGCCGGCCCCGCGCGTGACCCGGCTAGCCTACCACGGGCCTTGTTGGAGGCTCAGCGGGGCCGGGTGAACAGGATCGCGCATCGGGGCCGCTCAGCGATCCACGATCGGCACGAACCGGCGCCAGGGGCCGATCGCGTCCCGGTACTGCTTGGCGAGCGTCTGCGCGATCTGGCCGACGTGGTTCATGTCGTGCACCGTCCAGGTGGCGAGCAGCTGGGCGAGCGTCACCGGTCCGAACTCGGGGTGGGTGCCTCGGAGCGCGAGCCGCTCCGGCGTGAGGTTCATCTCGGCCAGCGCCGCCAGGTTCCCGCGGCGCCGTTCGGCGAAGGCGTCGAGCAGCTGCTCGAGCGAGACATGCCTGTAGCGCTCGAGCTGGGCGAAGCGGTCCAGTGGCTCGAACACGCGGGACTCACCGTGGTCGAGGATCATCCGGGCCCGGGGTATCCAGTTGAACTCCTCGGTGTGGGCCAGGTGCCCCAGCGTGACGATGGGGCTCCACGTCTCCGGACCCTCGTCGCTGCGCGCCCATGCATCGGACACCCCCGCCAGCAGGGCCCGCAGCGCGGCGGGCGTCCGGCTGAGGAGCTCGACCGCACGCTCGATCTGGAAGTCCATGTCCACCCTCCCGGCGCCATCGTATACCGCATGGCCGCGCACCCGTCTCCGGTGGGCAGCCGGGTCGTCCCGGCCGCGCCGGCCGCGGCAGGCCGGAGAGCGCCGCCGCTTCTCCTCGGCATGCGAGGTCTCCCGGACGAATCGTGCTAACGTCGCGGACACGGTCGGCGAGGCTCGGTCAAGGATGCACCGGTCCTGCCCGCCATCAGCTGAATGACCACGGTCGACGCCCCGCACCAGGGCCCTCGGGCAGTTGAGCGCGTGTGCGTGCCGCTCCTCCGCCGGTCCCCACGCCGCGCGATGGCGATCGGCAGGCCACCGCCACCCGGAGCGAGCCCGTGCGCGAGATAGTCGATGCCGTGCGCTTCGTCTCGCGCTTGCCGGCCTACTACCGGCAGCCGCTCGAGCCCCGCGAAGCGGCGAGGATCGTGCGCCGCCGCCTGGAGCAGCGCGAGGCGGACTTCCTGGCCCTGGCGCGCCAGGCGATCTACGGGCACCCCGGCAGTCCGTACCTCGAGCTCCTGCGGCGCGTCGACTGTCAGGAAGGCGACCTCGTCCGGCTGGTCGGTCGAGAAGGCGTGGAAGGCGCGCTCGAGACCCTCCTGCGCCAGGGCGTATACCTGACGGTCGACGAGCTCAAGGGTCGCCGACCGACCGTCCGCGGCGGCTTGGTCATCCGGGTGGATCCGACTCGGCTCCGCAATCCGCTCAGCGGATTTCATCTGCCTGGCGGGACGAGCGGCAGCCGTGGCACTCCCCGTCACATCCCCGTGGACCTCGAGACCATCCGCGACCGTGCGGTCAACACCTGCCTGACGCTCGACGCTCGCGGCGGCATGAACTGGGTGAAGGGCATCTGGGGCATGTCGACCGGCGCCCTTGGGGTCGCCATTCGCTTCAGCGGCTTCGGCGCGCCGGCCACCCGATCCTTCATGCTGGTCGACCCCGCCACGCCGGGCCTTCACCGCCACTATCGATGGAGCGCGCGCCTCCTCCGGGCGGCAAGCCTCGGGCTCGGGCTCCCCCTGCCACGGGCCGAGCACGTCCCGCTCGACGATCCCGCCCCTGTCCTTCACTGGCTGGCCCAGGTGCTCCGGGAAGGGCGGACGCCCCACCTCTGGACCTTCGTCAGTCCCGCCGTCCGCCTGTGCCGGGCGGCCCTCGAAGCCGGGCTGGACATCCGGGGCGCGCAGTTCACGATCACGGGAGAGCCGGTCACTCGCGGACGGCTGGCCGCGATCCACGGGGCGGGGGCGGCCGCGATGGTGGACTACGGGAGCGGGGAGACCGGGTTCCTGGCCCACGGCTGCCTGGCCCCGGAGCACCCGGACGATGTCCACCTGTTCCAGGATTTGCATGCCCTGGTGCAGGTGGCGCCTCGTGACGTCGCAACGGACCTTCCGGCCGGGACGCTGCTCGTCTCATCGCTACGGGCCAGCGCGCCCCTGATCTTTCTGAACGTCTCGATGGGCGACCAGGCCGTCGTGGAGCGGCGGGCGTGCGGCTGCCCGCTGGAATCCCTTGGCTGGACCACCCACCTGCACTCCATCCGCAGCTTCGAGAAGCTGACCAGCGGAGGAATGACGTTCCTCGACACCGATCTCGCGCGGGTCCTCGACGAGGTCCTGCCCGGGCGTTTCGGCGGGGGGCCCACCGACTACCAGCTGCTGGAGGAAGAGGATGCCGACGGGGCGCCGTCCGTACGCCTCCTGGTGCATCCGGCGGTCGGACCCTTGAACGCGGAGGCGGTGGCGGACGTGTTCCTGGCCGCGCTTGGACGGCAATCCGGAGCGGAGAGAGCGATGGAGCTGCACTGGCGGGCCACGAGGATGCTGCGGGTCGAGCGGCGGCCGCCGCTCGCGACGACGACGGGGAAGGTCCTGCACCTTCACCAGTGGCGGCGGGACCGGCCGGCGCGGGTGCCGGCCGGCAACTGAGCGCGTGGATCCACGGCCGCCCCGGGAGGGCCCGAGCGTCATGTTCTACTGCCATGACGCCTACGGCATCGGTCACGTGAAACGGGCGCTCGCGATCGGGCGATACCTCACGGCACGCTGGCCCGCCGCCTCGCAGCTCGTCGTGAGCAGCGCGGCCACGGTATCCGCCAGCGAGCTCGGCGAGCGCGTCGACTACGTGAAGCTGCCGTCGCTCAGGCGCATCCCATCTCGTGACGGGGACCCGGGCTACGTGCCGCACGCGCTGCCGATCTCGGTGGCCGCGCTGATGAGCATGCGCCGCGACCTTCTGCTCGGGATCGTCCGGCACCTGCATCCGGATCTGCTGGTCGTGGATCACACGCCGGCCGGCCTCGCGGGCGAGCTGGTGCCGAGCCTGCGTCACTTGCGAGAAGCCTCGCCGGGCACGCGCTTCGTCGCCGGCCTCCGGGATATCGTGGGCGATCCCGAGCGCGTGCGGGAAGCCTGGACACGGGATGGCGTCTACGAGCTCCTCGACAACCTCTACGACCGGATTCTCGTGTACGGCCAGCGGGACGTCTACGACCTGGTCGCCCAGACGGGCCTCTCGACCCGGGCCGCGGACAAGGTCCGCTACACCGGATACCTCGGCCGCGACAAAGTGCCCTCGTCCAGGCGGATTCGCGAAGATCTCGAGGTGCAGACCGAGAAGCTGGTACTCGTCACCGCCGGCGGGGGGGCCGACGGCCACGCCGTCCTGCGCCCGATGCTCGAGGCACGGCGAGCGTGGCCCGAACGCGCGCGATTCGACTGCGTGCTGGTGGGCGGCCCCCTGATGCCTCCCTCCGACCGCCGCCGGCTGGAGCAACTGGTCCCCAGCGGGTCCCCCACGCGCTTCATCCCCCGCGTCGACGACCTCGTGCCATACGTGAGCGCCGCCGACGTCGTGGTGGCTCGAGGCGGATACAACACCGCCTGCGAGATCCTCACCTTCGGCCGGCCCGCGATCATCGTTCCGCGCGAGACGATCAATGGCGTCGAGGACCGGGAGCAGCTCATGCGCGCCCAGGCGCTCGCCGGCCGCGGGCTGGTGCAGGTCATCCGCGAGTCCGAGCTGACCCCGGACCGCCTCCTCCAGGCCGTGAACCGCCTGCTCGACGCGCCTGCTCCGGCCGGCCAGGCGCTGGGCCTGGATGGATTGCCGGCCGCCGCCGCGGAGCTCGAGGGCCTCCTGGCGGGGAGGCGCGCATGATCCCGCGGGTCGGCCGCCGGCCGGGCGGCGGGCGATCGCTCTCGCGACTGCCCATCGGGCGAACGCGTTCGGCGTGATGCGTCACGCGCCACGGGTCCTGTTCCTGCCGGCCGACGGCCGCGGCCTCGGCCACATGAGTCGCACGGGCAAGCTCGCCCAGGCCATTCGAGGGGGCGCCGTGTGCATGATCGCCTCCGGGCGGCGCGACGGCCGGCATCTGTTCCCGGACGGATGCGAATACGCGCTCGTGCCCCACCTCGACACGGTGCTGCCGTTCTGGATCTCCGAGCACGGTCAGCCCCGGGCGGCGGGGGCCCTTCCCGCCGGCGCCCTGGCGGCGCGGCAGGGATTCCTCGAGGGGCTCGTCCGGAGCTTTGGTCCCGACGTCATCGTGATCGATCATTGGCCGGCGGGGGTGCTCAACGAGCTGCGCGAGATCCTCGGGCAGTCGCGGGCCTGGAAGATCCTGGTGCTGCGCCCGGCCCCGGGGAACGACGGCGTCCGCGCCTTGCATGGCCTGGGGGTCGCGGACGTGAGGAAACTGTTCGACCAGGTGCTGATCGCCGGCGATCGGCGGACGGCTCTCGTCGACGAGGACCTCGGCCTTCAAGACTCCGCCGGGCTCGGGGGTCGCTACATCGGGTATGTATCCCTCCCGGTTTCGCCCGCCAAGATCGCGGAGGTCCGCCGGCAACGCGGCCTGGGCCCGCGGGACCGCTGGATCGTGTGCTCGGTCGGTTCGGGCTTCTACGACCGGGCCCTGATTCCGGATTGCATGCGGCTCTCTCGAGAATTCGGCGACGTCCAGTTCGATCTGGTGCGCGGGCCGGCCGCACCCGGGGAGACGGTCACGACCTCCTGGCCGGTGGACGCCACCGGTCGCGTGCGGCTGACGGAGGAGCGGAGCGATCTCCGGGCCGTTCACGCGGCCGCGGACGTCGTGATCTGTCACGGCGGCTACAACACGCTGACCGAGGCGATGGAGGGCGGAGCGGCATTGGTCGTCGACACGCGCGGCGACGCCCATCGGGAGCGAGCCCGGCACGTCGGGCGGCTGCAGCCCTACTACCCCCTGGCCTGCGGAGAGGGAGGGGCCGACCTCGCCCGGAACCTCCGCGCCGCGCTTTCGGACGAGCGGCCGCGGCGATCGATCCGGGATCGTGGAAGTCTCGACTTCGATGGCTGCCGGGAGTTTGCCCGTGTGTTGCGGGCAAGGGAGACGCTGGGACTCGCCACCGGGGTCGGCGCCGACGGACCATGAGTGGCGGGGGTCTCCGATCCGCGCGACGATGTAGACTGGACGCCGGCTCTCGACGTCACATCTCAACCCGAAGGAGCGTTCTCCATGGCTGAGACCGGCAGGCTGGCCGCGTGGATGGGGCTGGGCAAGGGCTTCGAGATCCGCGAGTACCCGGTGCCGGATCCGAAGCCCGGCGCGCTCGTCGTCAAGGTCGCGATCGCGAACGTCTGCGGCTCCGACATGCACTACTGGAAGGGCGAGCAGGACATGGAGAAGCGGGGGCGCAAGCTCCCGCTCAACACCGGCCACGAGCACATGGGCACGGTGCATCGGCTCGGCGCCGGCGTGACGACCGACTCGGCGGGCCAGCCCCTCCGCGAGGGGGACCGCGTCATCTACCGCTACTTCCTGCCCTGCGGGCGCTGCCGGGCCTGTCTCCGCCGGCCAGTCCAAGTCGTGCCCGACCCGGCAGTCGAACTGGAGCGTGCCCTGCGACGTGTGGCCCCACTTCCAGGGCGGATACGGCGACTACTTCTACCTCGGCCCGAACCACGCCATCTTCCGGATCCCCGACGAGATCACCGACGGGATGGCCGCCGGGATCAACTGCGCCTTCACCCAGGTCTACGCGGCCCTCGACATCGCGGGCTTCAAGGCCGGGCGGACGGTCGCGATCCAGGGCGCCGGGGGCCTCGGCATCTACGCCTGCGCCGTCGCCCGCGAGATGGGCGCCACCCGCATCATCGTCATCGACGGCGTCGAGGAGCGCCTCGCGCTCGCCAAGGACTTCGGCGCCGACGAGGTGGTCGACATGCGCGAGTGCCCGACGCCGGCGGCGCGGATCGAGCGCGTGCTCGAGCTGACCGAGCGCTGGGGGGCCGACGTGGTCATGGAGCTGGTCGGGAACCCCAACGTCGTCGACGAGGGGCTCCGGATGACGGCGCCCGAGGGCACGTACCTCGAGATCGGCAACATCAACGTCGGCTGGGAGACGCGCTTCGATCCCGTCGTGGATCCTCTTCGGCAACCGCCGGATCATCGGCGTCGCCCACTACGAGGCCGAGCACCTGAAGGCCACGCTGGACCTCATGATCCGGACGCGCGAGCGGTACCCCTACGACCGCATCCTCTCCCACACGTTCCCGCTCGCCGAGATCAACGAGGCGTTCCGGCAGCAGGAGGACGGCCACGTCACGCGCGGGGCCATCGTGCCGAACTGATCGGCGGCCTCCGGCCGGAATCGTCCGCGTGCACGCCGACCCCGCCCGCCCCACGCCCGCCACATCCAGTGGTTAGCCTCCGGGAGATCGCCGACGTCCGGACGGTCCCCGGCTCCGCGCGGCCGGCGTTCGTCCTCGCGGCCTCGGCCCGGTTCGGTTACGGACACCTGGCGCGCTGCCTGAAGATCGCCGGCGCGCTCGCGCGGCGCGCGTCCCTCACCGCCTACGTCGTCTCGCCGCTGCCGGACTTCGAGACGGGCCCCGACGATCCCCACGTTCGGCGGGTCTCCCTCCCGCCGTTCGCGCTCCGCTCCACGGCCGCCCCGCGCCGCTGGCCCATCACCGACGTCGTGAGCACGCTGCCCGGCGTGCCCGCCGGGCGCCTGAGGGCCCACCAGGGCCGGCTGCTCGCCGCGCTCGTGAGGCGGCTCAGACCCGTCGGCGTCCTGCTCGATCACTTTCCGTTCTTCCTCGAGGAGGCCTTCTACGCGGACGCCCTGGCGACGCTGCGCGCCACGTCGCCGGGCGCGCTCACGTGCTCGGGCTTCCGGGGCGCCGCCTCCCGCCGCTACGCTCCGAGGGAGCGCGCGCGTCTCAGGGCGCTCCTCGAGCGGCACGTCGACCTCATGCTCGTCTACGTCGAGGCGCGCGAGCGCGAACGGGTGCTCCGGCGGCACCCGTTCCTGCGCCGGCTGGCCACGCCCCTCCGCTTCGTCGGCTACGTCTGCCCGCCGGCCGCGCGGCCCCGGCGCCGCGCGGCGCGCATCCTCGCGACCTTCGGGAGCGGCGTGGACGCGGCGCCGGCCATCGAGCTCACGTGCGAGGCCTTCAGGATCCTCGCCGAGCGGCGGCCCGGGTACACGCTCGACGTCGTGACGGGCGGTCGGTTCCCCGGGAGCCTGTTCGCCCGGCTCGCGCGCCGCCACGCCGGCGAGCCGGGCGTCCGCGTCCTGCGCTTCCTGCCCCGGCTCGGGACCCGCATGGCCCGGTACGCCCTCGTCGTCGGGAGAGGCGGGTACAACACCCTGACCGAGCTCTACCAGAGCGGAACGCGCGGCATCGTGCTGCCCCGCGTCTATCCCGGCAACGAGGAGCAGCGCCTCCTGGCCCGCCACTTCCGCGCCCGGGGCGGCGTCGACCACGTCGTCGACGAGACGCGATGCCGCCCGCCCCGCCTCGCGCGCCTCATGCAGGAGACGCTGACGCAGCCGCCCGCCGTCCGCCGGCCGCTCGACACGGAGGGCGCCGAGCGGACGGCGGCGACCATCGCGCGCGAGCTCAGGCGACGACGCCTGCTGCCCCCGTGAGCGGGCGACGCGCCTCCCCGTCAGACCGGGCCTCGCGCCCCCTCGATGAGGCGCGCCAGGTCATCCTCCCGCTTCCGTGACCGCCCCGCCCTACCTCGGGATCGACTTCGGGACGACCAGCACGAAGTCCGCGCGCATCGACGTCGAGACGGGCGCGCTGACCGACGTGCGCCACCATCCGGCCATCCCGCCCACCCCCGGCCCGCCCGGGCGCTTCGAGGTGCCGCTCGAGGCCATTCGCGACCGCTTCCTCGGACTCTGCGCGAGCTACGCGCGCGACCTCGGCGCGCCCCCGGCGGGCATCGTGATCTGCAGCGAGATGCACGGCTTCGCCCTGGTCGACGACGCCGGCCGTCCGCAGTCGCCCTACATCAGCTGGAAGGACGAGCGCTCGCGCGAGCCGCTCGCCGGCATCGACAGCGTCACGCTCGTCACGCGCGCGCTCGGCGCCCGCTTCCGGGCGATCACGGGCATGCGGCCGCGGCCGGGCTTCCCCCTGATGAACCTCGTCCACGTGCTCCGCGAGACCTCGCTCCCCGACGGGCTCGACGTCGTCTCGCTGCCCGACTGGCTCGCGCGCGCGTGCGGGGAGGCCACCGGCCTCGGCCATCCGACGATGCTGGCGGGCACGGCGCTCTACGATCTGGACGCCGCCCGGGCCTCCGGCGAGCTCCTGGCCCTCGTGCGCGACCTGACCGGGCGCACGGTTCGCCTCGGCGCCCCGGCCGAGGCGGGAGCGGTCGCGGGCGCCTGGCGTCACGGCGGCCGACGCATCCCGCTCCACGTGGGCGCCGGCGACCACCAGACGACCCTCCTCGGGGCCGGCGTCACCGCCGGCGACTGCGTCTCGCTGAACCTCGGCACCGGCTCGCAGCTCGCCGTCCTCGATCGCGCGCTCGACGACGACGCCGTCGAGCGCCGCCCCTACTTCGACGGGGGCATGCTCCACGCGATCACGCACATCCCGGCGGGCCGGGCGCTCGCGGAGCTCGTGGGATTCCTGGAGGACGCCGCCCGCGCGGCCGGCGCCCCGGCGCCCGATTTCTGGCCGAGGCTGGCGGCGCTCGACGCGGCCGACCTCGCCGGGGCCACGCTCGACGTCGACCTGGCGGTGTTCAGCGGCGCCTGGGGCTATCGGGACGGGGGCCGCGTCGCGCGCATCGAGGAGGGCGCCCTCACCGTCCGGAACTACCTCGCCTCGGTCCTCCGCGCCTTCGTGGAGCAGTACGGGCGGCTCCTGCCGCGCCTCGATCCCGACCGCCGGCTCGGGCGGCTCGTGCTGAGCGGCGGGCTCGCCCGGCGGCTGCCCGGGCTCCCGCGCCTCCTGGCGGCGGCGACCGGCTACGCGGTGACGCCCCCGACGTCGGTCGACGAGTCGCTCCTCGGCCTGCGCGCCCTCGCCCTCGTCGCCGCCGGGCGCGCGCCCACGGCTCGCGCCGCCCAGGCCGTCTTCGGCCGCGACGCCTCGCCGGGCGCCGGCCCGGCCTGACCCGGCGAAGGGATCGCGCTAGCGCCGCACGCGCGCGGCGACCCGCGTCAGGAAGCGCTCGAGCGCCGCCACGTCGTAGGGGGGACGGGCCGCGACGATGAAGTGCGTGACGCCGACGGCCACGTACGCGTGGAGCCGGTCGACGGCGCGGCCCTCGTCGACCGGAAGCAGGGATTCCCACACCCACGCGCGCAGCTTGGCCTCCAGATCGGCCGCCGGCACGCCCTCGGCCTCGAGCCGCCGCCGCTCCGCCAGGAGGTTCGGGTTGTTCATGCGGACCATCGCTTCCCACATCGCCTCGGCCTGCGCCTCGCTCCGCAGCACGACGGAGACGCGGATGTCGTCCACGTTCCGGCCGACGGCGCGGCAGTGCTCGCGGAGCACCTCGAGCTTCCGCGCGAACGCCTGGGGGCCCACCTCGCCGTTCCACTCGTCGGCGTGCTTGGCGACGACCCGGAGCGTCAGCTTCTCCCCGCCCCCGCCGATGAGGACCGGCAGCCGCCGGCCGCCGTGGGGCTTGGGCTCGCACAGCGCGTCGTCGAGGCGGTAGAACCGGCCGGCGAAGGTCGCGCGGCGCTCGGTGTGGAGCAGGCGGATGACCGTGAGCGCCTCGTCGAGCCGCTCGATCCGGTCCCGCATCGAGCCGAACGGCAAGGCATAGCCGTCGTGCTCGGTCTGGAGCCATCCCGCGCCGAGGCCGAGGGTGAAGCGTCCCGCCGCGACGTGATCGAGGCTCGCGGCCATGTTGGCCAGGACGGCCGGATGGCGGAACGTGTTGCTGAGGACGAGGGGCCCGACGCCGATCCGCCGCGTCCGCGCCGCCACCGCGGCCAGCACCGTGCCCGCCTCGAAGCACGGTCCCGCCGGGTCGCCGTAGCCCGCGTAGAAGTGATCGGGCACCCAGCCCGTGTCGAAGCCCATCTCGTCCACGCGCTGCCAGACCTCGAGCAGGTCGGGCCAGGTCGTCTGGGCCACTCCGGTGAAGACGCCGAACCGGATCGGATGCGACGCAGTCATGGTCACCTCGGGGACGACGGGGTTCTCAGCGGTCGGTGCGATGCGGCGAACGCGACGCGAGAGTGGGACGAGCCTCGGGCGCCCGGGGCGTCAGCCGGCGGCTTCGCGAAACCGCTCGAGGCCGGTGAGCATCCCCTCGAGCGTCTCGCCGCCGCTCCAGCCGATCACCTCGGTGACCCCGATGTCGCCGAGCCGCCCGACGTCGGCGCGCACCTGCGCCGCGCTCCCGCAGAGCGCGGCCCGCTTCGCGTCGTCGAGCGGCGCGCTGGTGAGCTGGGCGCCGGTCAGGTAGATGACCTCGAGGCGGCCCGGGTCGCGGCCCGCCTGGCGCGCGAGGGCGTGGAGCTGCGGCACCATCTGGGCGAGCGCCGCGATCGGCAGGCTCGAGGGCAGCCATCCGTCCGCCACGCTGGCCGCTCGCCGGAGCGCCGGCGCCACGAAGCCCGCCAGGTAGACGGGCGGATGCGGCCGCTGGACCGGCTTGAGCCCCACGATCGACCGCGCCACGCGGAAGTGCTGGCCCTGGAACTCCACCGGGTCCGGGCCCCACATCGCCTTGAGCACCCGGATGAACTCGTCGGCCCGGGACCCGCGCGCCTTCGGATCGGCCCCGACCGCTTCCAGCTCGTCGGCCGACCAGGCCTGGCCGAGGCCGACGCGCGCCCGCCCGCCGGAGAGGAGATCGAGCGTGGCGAGGCGGCGGGCGAGGACCACGGGGTTGTAGAAGGGCATGTTGAGGACGCTCGTCCCGAGGGTGATCCGGCGGGTGTGGGCGGCCGCGAAGGTCAGGGCCTCCACCGGATCCAGGCAGCGCTTGAAGTACTCCGGCAGGGAGCCATCGGGAGTGGCCGGGTACGGGGTGCGCGGCGCGAGCGGATACAGCAGGCGGTCCGCGACCCACAGGGAGTGATAGTCGAGCGCCTCGGCGCGCTGGGCGGTGCGCGTCAGGGCGTCCGGTCCGCCGAGCGGACCCAGGGTCGGGAGCACGCAACCGAACCGCATGCGAAGGCCTCCTTGCTGGACGGTGAGCGGGACCGCGGGCTCCCGGGCCGCTCGAGCCCGCCCGCGGACTCCTGATCGGCGCGGCGCGCGGGGCCGCCTCGCCTTGACAGGTGCGGACGGCTGTCTCAGACTACGGGCCGCACCCGCACGTCGAACTCGATCCTAGCACGCCAAAGGAGGGTGTCATGGACGACACTCGGTCCGCGCCGCGCGCCGACGCCGTTTCCCGCCGTACCGTGCTCCGTATCGGGGGCGCCGCCCTCGCCGGCGCCAGCCACGGGCCCGTTCGTCTTCACGCCCGCCCGCGCCCAGGGCTTCAACTGGAAGCGCTTCCAGGGGAAGGAGCTGTTCTTCCTCTTCTACAAGCACCCCTGGGTCGACGAGATGGTGAAGCACATCCCCGAGTTCGAGTCGATGACCGGGATGAAGGTGCAGTACGAGGTCCTGCCCGAGGTCCAGGGGCGCCAGAAGCTGGTCGTCGAGATGACGGGCGGCTCGGGCGGCGTCGACGGATTCCACTCGTCCACCCACGTCGAGAAGCGCCGCTTCTGGAAGTCCGGCTGGTACCACCCGATCAACAAGTTCCTCGAGGACGCGACGCTGACGCCGCCCGACTTCGACTGGAACGACATCCTGCCGGGAGCGAAGCTGGCGGTGCAGCAGCCGGACAAGACGATCAGCGGCATCCCGACCTTCGTGGATCCGTTCGTCCTCTTCTACCGGAAGGACCTCTACGACCAGAAGGGGTGGAAGGCGCCCAAGACGCTGGCCGAGATGGAGAGCCAGGCCAAGGGGCTCCACGCCGCGCCCAACATGTACGGCATCGTCTACCGCGGGCTCAAGAACGCGAACGCGACGCCGTGGGCCTACATGCTGTTCGCGATGGGCGGCGACTACCTCAAGGACGGCAAGTCCGCGATCAACACGCCCGAGTGGACGAAGACGATGGACCTCTACGCGGGCATGCTCCGGCAGTACGGCCCGCCGGGCGTCGTGAACTTCAACTGGTACGAGTGCTCCGCCGCCTTCATGCAGGGCCAGGTGGGCATCTACTTCGACGGGGTCAACTTCGCGAACCAGTTCGAGGACCCGACGAAGTCGAAGATCGCGGGGAAGGTCGCCTACGCCGTCCTGCCGTCGGGCCCCGGCGGCCACCACACCTGCACGTTCACGAACGCGATGGCCGTCTCCTCCCAGAGCAAGAACAAGGAGGCGGCGTACCTCTTCTGCTGCTGGTCCACCAACAAGCAGAACGCGGTGCGCGAGCTCCTCGCGGGCGTGGGCGTCGGGCGCGCCTCGGCCTGGACGAACCCCGAGGTCAAGGCCAAGCCCAAGATGCCGCAGAGCTGGTACGACGCGTACCTCGACTCGCTCAAGATCGGGAAGCCCGGCCTCCCCGAGATCGTGGGCGTGACCGAGTACCGCGACATCATCGGCGTCGCGATCCAGAAGGCGATCGAGGGCACCCCCTCCGCGCAGGCGCTGGCGGACGCCCACAAGGACTTCCAGGACCTCCTGAACCGAACGGAAGGCTAGCCATCCGGGTCTGCTGAGGCGGGTGGCGCCGGGCGCCCTGGCCCGGCCGCGCGAACCGGAGCCCTCAGTCGGGGTGACGGAGCGTGGCCGGGCCGCGGGCCGGCGCCGGATCCGCCGCATCCAGGCCCGCCACAGCGGAGAGCGCACGTGACCCAACGAATCCTCGACCCTGCTCTGTTCGCCGAGCTCGCCTCGGTGGACACTCCCACCATCTGCAACGCCATCGAGGCGTTCAAGGCGCGCGACGACAGCGAAGGCTTCATGGGGGCGCGCGTCCGCTGCCTCACCCCGGAGCTCGGCGTGATGGCCGGCTACGCGGTGACCGCGACGTGCGACAGCATGACGCCCGGCCAGCCGCGCCGGCGCGAGCCCTTCATGGCGCTCTGGGACGCGCTGGCCAAGGCGCCCAAGCCCGCCGTCCTCGTCTTCCAGGACATCAGCCCGGCGGCGACCCACTCCGTGCACCTCGGCGACGTGATGGCGACGATCGGCGCGCGGCTGGGCGCGGTCGGCCTGGTCACCGACGGCGCCGTGCGCGACGTCGAGGGCATCCGGCCCCTCCGCTTCCACCTCTTCGCGCTCGGCGTGGCGCCGTCCCACGGGACCTTCAACGTCGTCGACGTCGGCGTCCCCGTCGTCGTCGACGGGGTGCGCATCGCGCCGGGCGACCTGGTGCACGCCGACTCGAACGGGGTCGCCACCATTCCGCTGGAGATCGCCGCGCAGGTCTACGCGCAGTGCCGGAAGGTCCACGAGCACGAGCGCTCGCTCCGCGAGTACGTCATCGGCAAGGACTTCAGCCTCGAGGGCCTGCGCGAGCGGGTCCTCGGCCGCTCCTCGCACTGAGGCGCGCGTGGGCAAGCTCGACGGACAGGTCGCGATCGTCACCGGCGCGGGCTCGGGGATCGGCCGGGCCACCGCCCTGATGCTCGCGGCCGAGGGCGCCGCCGTGGTGGTCGCGGGACGGCGCCGGGCGCCGCTCGACGCGCTCGTCGCCGAGATCGCCCGGGCGGGCGGCCGGGCGGACGCCCGGACGGCCGACGTCGGCGACCCGGACCAGGCCGTGGCGCTCGCGCGGTCGGCCCTCGAGCGCCACGGGCGCGTGGACATCCTCGTCAACAACGCCGGGTCCTCGAGCCGCATCCGCAACGTCCGCTGGGTCGGCCGGGAGGAGTGGGAGCGGGTGTTCGCCGTCAACATGACCGGCGTCTACGCGCTGACGCAGGCCGTCCTCCCCGACATGATCGCGCGGGGCGGAGGCACCATCGTCACCGTCTCGTCCGCGGCCGCGATCCGCCCCGGCCTCCTGGGCGGCGCCCCGTACAGCGCCGCCAAGGCGGCCGTCCGGAACCTCATGGGCCACATCCACACCGTCCTCCGCAACCAGGGCATCCGCGCCACGACCATCCTGCCGGCCGAGGTCGACACGCCGATCCTCGAGAACCGGCCGCTCGTGCCCGACCAGCGCGCCCGCGCCACGATGATGCAGCCCGAGGACGTCGCCGCCGCCATCCTCCTCTGCGTCACGCTGCCGCCGCGCACCGTCGTCGAGGAGATCGTGCTGAGCCCCACCGTCGCCCGCGACGTCAGCGCCGATCTCGCCGTCGCGCGCGATCTCGGAGGACCCCCGGCCGCGCCCTAGCGGGCCGGCCCGCGGCCGCCTCGGCGGCCCCGACACCGCCCGGATTCCCTACCCAAAGGAGGACCCGATGCCCGACGCGCACACGGCGACCCCCGGGACCCTCTCGCGACGCACGGCGCTCCGCCTGGGCGGGACCGCACTCGCCTCGGCCGCGACCGGCCCGTTCGTCTTCACGCCCGCCCGCGCCCAGGGCTTCAACTGGAAGCGCTTCCAGGGCAAGGAGCTCTACCTCCTGCTGTCCAAGCACCCCTGGGTCGAGGTCCTCGAGAAGAACATCCCCGAGTTCGAGTCGCTGTCGGGCATGAAGGTCAAGTGGGAGACCCTGCCCGAGATCCAGGCTCGCCAGAAACTCACCATCGAGATGACGGCGGGCTCGGGCGGCATCGACGCCTTCTTCACGTCGCTTCACGTCGAGAAGAAGCGGTTCTGGAAGGCGGGCTGGTACCAGCCGCTCAACAAGCTCCTGGAGGACCCCTCCCTCACGAGCCCCGACTTCGACTGGAACGACGTGGCGGCGGGCGCCCGGAGCACCGTGAGCCAGGCCGACGGGACCATCCTGGCCTTGCCCGCATTCATCGACCCCTGGGTGCTGTTCTACCGGAAGGACCTCTACGCCCAGAAGGGCTGGAAGCCGCCCCGGACCCTCGCCGAGATGGAGCAGCATGCCCAGGCGTTTCACGCCCCGCCGGGCATGTACGGCATCGTCTACCGTGGGCTGAAGAACGCGAATGCCCCGGCGTGGGACTGGGTCCTCTTCTCGATGGGCGGAAACTTCCTCACCAGGGACGGGAAGGCCTCGCTCGACACGAAGGAAAGCGTCGCGGCCATGGACTACTATGCGGGGCTGCTCCGGCGCTACGGGCCGCCCGGTGTCGTGAACTTCAACTGGTACGAGTGCTCGGCCGCTTTCATGCAGGGCCAGGTGCCCCTCTACTATGACGGCGTGAACTTCGCGAACCAGTTCGAGGACCCCACGAAGTCCAAGATCGCCGGGAAGGTCGGCTACGCGCTTCTGCCGGCGGGGCCGGGCGGTCACTTCTCGCCGATGTTCGGGGCCGCCCTGGCCGTCTCCGCGCAGAGCCGGAACAAGGAGGCGGCGTACCTCTTCACCCAGTGGGCGACGAACAAGCCGAACGCGGTCCGCGAGCTCCTCGGGGGCGTCGGTGTCGCTCGCACGTCGACGTGGACCAACCCGGAGGTGGTGGCCAAGCGCAAGATGCCGGGCGACTGGTACGAAGCCTACCAGGAATCTCTCAAGATCGGCCGGCTCGGCCTCCCGGAGATCGTGGGCGTCACCGAGTACCGCGACCTCATCGGCGTGGCGATCCAGAAGGCCATCGAGGGCGCGCCATCCGCACAGGTTCTCGGCCAGGCACAGAAGGAATTCCAGGAGCTCCTCGACCGGACAGAGGGCTAGGAAAGCCCGGGGCCAGAAGGAGGCCATCCATGCGAAACGCGAAACACACCGCCTCGATGTCCTCGCTCACCGGGCCGGGGGTCTCGCGCCGGACGGTGCTCCGCGCAGGCGCCGCCGCCGTCGCGGGCGCCGCCATCGGCCCGTTTGTCCACACGCCCGCCCGGGCCCAGGGCTTCAACTGGAAGCGCTTCCAGGGCAAGGAGCTGTACCTCATCCTCTCCAAGCATCCCTGGGTGGAGGTGCTCGAGAAGAACATCCCGGAGTTCGAGTCCCTCTCGGGCATGAAGATCAAGTGGGAGACGCTCCCGGAGATCCAGGCGCGCCAGAAGCTCGTGGTGGAGATGACGTCCGCGTCGGGCGGCGTCGACGGGTTCTTCACCTCTCTCCACGTGGAGAAGAAGCGGTTCTGGAAGGCGGGGTGGTACGAGCCGCTGAACCGGTTCCTCCAGGACCGCACGCTGACGCCGGCGGACTGGGACTTCGACGACATCGCCGGCGGCGCCAAGTCGATCATCACCCAGAAGGACGGGAGCATCTCCGCCTTGCCGGCCTTCGTCGACGCCGTGATCCTCTTCTACCGGAAGGACCTCTACGCCCAGAAGGGGCTGAAGCCTCCGAAGACCCACGCCGAGTGGGAGGCCCAGGCCAAGCAGTTCAGCGCGCCGCCGGGGATGTACGGCGCGGTCTTCCGCGGGCTCAAGAACGCCAACGCCACCATGTTCAGCAACACGCAGTTCTCGTTCGGCGCCGACTTCCTCACGAAGGACGGCAAGGGCGCCCTCGACAGCAAGGAGAACGTGGCGGCGCTGGACTGGTACGCGGGGGTGCTGCGGAAGTACGGTCCCCCGGGCGTCATCAACTTCAACTGGTACGAGTGCTCCGCCTCGTTCATGCAGGGCCAGGTGGCCACGTACTTCGACGGCATCAACTTCGCCAACCAGTTCGAGGACCCTGCCAAGTCCAAGATCGCCGGCAAGGTGGGCTACGTCGTGATGCCGGCCGGGCCGGCCGGGACGTTCTCGTCCCTCTACGGCACCGGCATGGCGGTCTCGTCGCAGTCCCGCAGCAAGGACGCCGCGTACTTCTTCTGCCAGTGGGCCACCAACAAGCAGAACGCCGCGCGCGAGCTCCTCGCCGGGGTCGGCGTCGCGCGCAATTCGCCGTGGACGGATCCGGAGGTCAAGGCCAAGCCCAAGATGCCGGCGGACTGGTACCAGGCCTACCAGGACGCGCTCAAGGTCGGCCGGCTGGGTCTCCCCGAGATCGTCGGCGTGACCGAGTATCGTGACATCATCGGCGTCGCGATCCAGAAGGCGATCGAGGGCGCGCCGTCGGCGCAGGTGCTCGCCGAGGCCCAGAAGGAATTCCAGGACATGCTCAACAAGACCGAGGGCTGAGACTCGCGGAGGGGTTCTCCGGAGGGGGCCGCGCGGCCCTCTCCGGGCTTCCCCCGGGGGCGCATGCGCGCCAGAGCGGACTGACGAGCGGTGGAACCTGAAGCGAAGCTTCGACGGGACGCCACGGTGTCGGTGACCGAGGCCGTGGCCACGACGCCAAGGGCCGCGCCCCGCCGGCTCGGCAACTGGGGCCACCGGAACGCGCGGTGGCTCTTCCCCGCCCCGGCCGTCCTCCTGGTCGCGGCGATCATCGTCTACCCGATCGTCTACACGGTGTGGATGAGCCTCCAGGACTGGTTCGCCTCGAGCCTGACGCTGCCGAAGTTCATCGGGCTCGCCAACTACCAGAAGATCCTGGTCGGCGACCCGCGCTTCCGCGAGGCGGTCGTCCGGACGCTCTACTTCACCGCGCCTGGTCATCGCCGGCGAGACGGTGCTCGGCGTGGCGATGGCCCTCCTGTTCAACCGGGAGTTCTGGGGGCGCGGGCTCCTGCGCACCCTCGCGATCCTGCCGATGGTCGCGACGCCGGTCGCCATCGGCCTCGTGTTCGTGATGATGTACCACCCGACGCTCGGAGTGGCGAACTACCTGGTCAGCCTCACCGGCCTGGCGCCGTTCAAGTGGACCTACTCGAGCGGGACCGCGCTCTACGCGCTCGCGGTCGTCGACATCTGGCAGTGGACGCCGCTCATCATGCTGATCGCCCTGGCCGGCCTCGCCAGCCTGCCCCAGGAGCCCTACGAGGCCGCCCGCATCGACGGCGCCACCACGCTCCAGGCGTTCTGGCACATCACGCTGCCGCTGCTCCGGCCCACCGTCATCGTCGCGGTCCTGTTCCGGGCCATCGACGCGATCAAGACCTTCGACATCATCTTCATCATGACCCAGGGCGGGCCGGCCAACTCGACGGAGACGATCAACATCCTGCTGTTCAACCAGGCCTTCTCCTACTTCAACATGGGCTACGCGTCGTCGATGGCGGTGGCGCTGTTCGCGATCGTGATGGGCGCCTCCCTGATCCTGATCAAGCTCCGGCGGACGGCGGCATGGTGAGCCGCGGGCGCCGGCGCGGGTGGCTCCGCACCGCCGGCTTCTACGCGCTGGCCGTGCTGTTCATGCTGCCCACGGTGTTCGTCTTCTACTGGATGATCACCCTGTCGCTGAAGCCCCAGGTGGAGGCGACCGCGTACCCGCCGACGTTCTTCCGGTTCAGCGTTTCGTTGAACGGCTACCGGGAGGTCTTCACCAAGTACCCGTTCCTCCTCTACACGTGGAACAGCCTCGTGGTCGCGGCGGGCTGCACCGCCCTCGGCCTCGCCGTCGGGCTCCCGGCCGCCTACTCGATCGCCCGCTGGCGCCAGCGGCGGCTCGCGCTCACCGTGCTGGTGGCCCGGATCATCCCCGGCATCTCGTACCTCATCCCCTGGTACATCTTCTTCCGGCACCTGCGCCTGGTGGACACGCACGCGGCGCTGATCCTGACGCACCTGATCGTGGGCCTGCCGATCATCATCTGGGTCATGATCGGCTTCTTCGAGGACGTGCCGCCGGACCTGGAGGACGCCGCCCTGATCGACGGGTGCTCCTACTTCGGCGTCTTCTGGCGGGTGGCCCTGCCGCTCGTGCGGCCGGGGGTGGTCGCGACGGCGATCCTGTCGTTCGTCTTCTCGTGGAACAACTTCCTGTTCTCGGTGATCCTGGCCGGGCGCCAGACGCGGACGCTCCCGATCGCCGTCTTCAACATGATCTCCTACGAGGAGATCAACTGGGGGACGCTGGCGGCGGCGGCGACGATGATCACGCTGCCGGTCCTCGTGCTGGCGCTGATCGTCCAGCGCCACATCGTGACGGGGCTCACCTTCGGCGCGGTGAAGCAGTAGGGGACGGGCGGCCGGCGGCGACCTCCCGGCGTCTCGGCCGGCTGGCCGGATCCGCCGCGACGCGATAGTCTGGCAGCGTGGCCGAGCAGCACGCGGCGTTCGTCGGGGCGGTCCCGCTCAACTACGACCGGTACCTCGGGCCGCTCCTCTTCGTCCCCTACGCCGACGACCTGGCCGCCCGGCTCCCGGTGGCTCCGCGGACGCGCGTGCTGGAGGTCGCCTGCGGCACCGGGATCGTCACCGAGCGCCTGGTGCGGCGCCTCGCCGGCCAGGGCACCCTGGTCGCCACCGATCTGAACGACGCGATGATCGCCCACGCGCGGGCCCGGATCCCCGCCGACCCCGCGCTCGAGTGGCGCCAGGCGGACGGGACGAGCCTCCCCTTCCCCGACCGCGCCTTCGACGTCGTCGTGTGCGAGTTCGGGCTCATGTTCTTCCCGGACAAGGCCGCCGGCGTGCGGGAGGCGTTCCGGGTGCTCAGGCCGGGCGGGGTGTACCTCTTCAACGTCTGGGACGAGCGCGAGCGGAATGCCGTCACCCGGATCGCGCACGACACGATCGGCACGTTCTTCCCGGACGACCCGCCCCAGTTCTACGAGGTTCCGTTCAACCTCCACGACCCCGCGGCGCGTGCGGGGGCTGCTCGCCGCCGGGGGCTTCGTCGACGTGGCGTGGGAGACGGTGGCGAAGGTCGGGACGAGCCCGTCGGCCGAGGATGCCGCCGCCGGGCTCGTCGAGGGCAACCCGGTGATCGGCGCGATCATGGCGCGGCGGCCGGACGCCCTGCCCGACATCAGGGCCGCCGTCGCCCGGAACATCGCCGCCGAGCTCGGCGACCACCCGGTGCGCACCCCCCTCCGCGCCCACGTCTTCACCGCCCGCCGCCCCGGGGTCAGGCCTTGACTTCCATCACACTCGGCCCCGCGCTGGGAACTGTCCGAAAGCCAAAGCCAGGGTCTGACCCCGGGTTTGGACTTCGCTCGGCCCCGCGCCGGGAACTGTCCGGAAGCCAAAGCCAGGGTCTGACCCCGTGTTTGGACTTCGCTCGGCCCCGCGCCGGAACTGTCCGAAAGCCAAAGTCGGGGTCTGACCCCGTGGTGTTTGGAAGTCGGGGTCTGACCCCGTAGTCGCGTCGTTCCCCCAATTCGCCGAGCGATCCCCCACTCTCACCCGGGACTGTGCGGGCCCCAGACTTCGTAAAGCCGCGTCGCGATTCGACGTTTCCGCATGGCGGGGTCCTTGCTGTAGGGACCGGGCGAGCCCAACGGACCGCTCCCGCGGGCGCGTGGCCCCCCAACCACCCAAGCGGAGGAGATGCGATGCGAAGCGGATGGCGGCGAACGACGATCAGAGGGCTGCTCGTCCTGGTGAGCCTCGTCACCCTGGCGGCGCCGGCCCACGCGGGGTCCGAGCGCGGGCGCCCGGTCTGGTACCTGTCGCTGGGCGACTCGCTGTCGAGGGGAGTCCAGCCGGGCGCCGGCGGCAACAGCCCCACCGAGGACGGCTACGCCAACCAGCTCTACGAGAGCCTGAAGACCTCGAACCCCAAGCTCCAGCTCAAGCAGCTGGGGTGCCCCATCACCGAGACGACCGTCTCGATGCTGACGGGCAAGGACAGCACCTGCCAGTACCACCGTCGCTCTCAGCTCGCGGAAGCCGTCGCCTTTCTCCGCGAGCACCGCGGGTCCGTCGCGCTCGTGACCATCGACATCGGCGCCAACGACATCGAGCCCTGCGGCAGCCTCGCGGGGATCGACGAGGTGTGCGTCAGGAAGGCCTTCATCGACGTGGCCGCGAACCTGCCGCCGATCCTCGCGGCCCTGCGGCTGGCCGCCGGGCCGAAGGTGCCGATCGTCGGCATGAACTACTACAACCCGTTCCTCGCCGCCTGGCTTGTCGGGGACCCCGAGCTCGCCAAGGAGTCGAGCGAGACGCTGGCGGCCTTCAACGGGCTCCTGGGCGCCGTCTACCGGTTCTTCCGCATCCCCGTCGCCGACGTCGCCGCCGCATTCCACTCGGCTGACTTCGAGCCGCTGGTGCCGGTGCCCGGGCTGGGCGACATTCCCACGAACGTCGCGACGATCTGCGGCCTCACCTACATGTGCGTGGCCGGAAACATCCACGCGACCACCGAGGGCTACGCGGTGATGACCCAGGCGTTCCTCGACGTGCTTCCCTAGCGGGCGGCGGGGTCAGGCTTCGACGTCCCGACCGTTCACCCGGGCGCCGCTCGGGCGATGTCAGGAGCTCGAAGTCTGACCCCGCAGCTTCACGGCCACCTCGGGCGGAATGGGCAGCGCGCGGAGGCGCTCGCCGGTCGCCTCCGGGCGGGCGACCCACGCGCGGACCTCGAAGCCCTCGGCGCACCGCCGGTCGCCGACCGAGAGCTCGTGCTCGACCCGGAAGGTCTTCTCCTTGACCCACGCGACGCGCGTCCGGACCGCCACGGCGTCCCCGTAGCGGACCGGCGCGACGAAGCGCGACCCCGCCTCCAGGATGGGTACTCCCACGATGCCGTAGCGGGGGAACGCCTCCGCCCACTCGAGACCGAGCGAGGCGAACAGCGCCTCGGTGCCGATGTCGTACCACTCGAAGAAGCGCGGGTAGAAGGCGATCCCGGCCGGATCGGCGTCGCCCCAGCGCACCTGGACCGTCGTCGTGTGCTCGACCACGGCCCCGAGCCTACCACGCGGCTTCCGTGTATCCCGGCGCGCGAGCGTCGGAGGCCGTGATCGCGCGCACGTCCGGCTGTTGACGCCCTGGCAGCGGGCACCGCCGTCCGACCTCGCCGCCCGGCGCGCCGGGCGCGGGGTCGAACGCCTTTGACGCCCTGGCACACCGCTTGCGATAACATGGTGAGGAGCAGGACACCGACAGGATGCCTCACGAGCGGCGGGTCTCGGGTCCCATGAGCGAATCTCCTTCACCCACGGGTGTTTTGGAGGCGCGCGTGCCGTCCCGCTTCCCGGGAGGGCCAACCGGCCCATCGGTGACTTCCTGGCAGGGCACCGACGAAGGCCGTCACCACGGGAGGTCCTGACCATGGTTCTCGGCGATCTCTCGCTCTGGAAGCTGCTGAACGACCTGATTCGCGATCCCGACCCGGACATGGTCAACCCGGCCTCGATCCACGTCCGCGTGGGTCCCGAGATGCGGCTCGAGGTGGGACCCGGGGACTGGAGTCCGGTCGACCTCACCGCCGGGCCGGTCCTCCTCCAGCCGGGTGACTTCGCGCTGGTGTCGACGCTCGAGTGGCTGACGGTGCCCGCCGGCTATGCGGTCGAGCTCAAGCTGGGGCAGCCACACGCACGGCAGGGGTACCAGCAGACGGCCACCTGGCTCGATCCGGGCTGGTCCGGGACGGCGACCATGGGGATTCGCAACGCGACCCGGTACACACCGCTCCCGATCGAGCACGAGATGCGGCTTGCCCAGATCGTCGTCCACTCTCTCGACCAGCCGGCAGTCCGACTCCGGCAGGGTCGGGACGAGGGCGCGCCGACGACCGAGCGCCCGACACCGGGCGGCGGGAGCCTGCGATGACGGCCCCGACGACGGCGGCGGCCGGATCGCACTCCTTCGACCCCGACCACTACCTCGACTGCCGCCAGCCGGGCTGGCAGATCTACGAGGATCGCGGTCTCGTCCGCTTCGAGCGCCAGCTGGGATCGAAGGGCTCGCTCGTGTTCGTGGACGACGATTGCATGGAAGTGGTCGAGGCTCTCCAGCCGCGCTTGAATCGCGAGGCCAAGGCCCGGCGCTGATGCGAGCCCGGCGGGCTCTCGGCGGGGCCCGGCCCTAGGCGAGCTCGCCCGCTGTCGACGGGCGCCCGATCCTCGCCGAGCGCGGCGGTCATGCTACCCTCGTCGCCATGAGCCCGAAGGACGACCTCCTGCGGCAGGCCGATCACGACTTCGGCGCGCTCAAGCGCGCGCTGGTGGGTCTGAGCGACGACGCCATGCGCCAGCCCTGGTCCGGCGTCTGGGGAGTGCGCGAGATCCTCGCCCACATCGCGGGCTGGCACCGGGAGATGATCCCGGTGCTCGAGCGCCTCGCCCGCGGCGAGAAGCCGCTCCCCGACGGGGTGAGCTACGCGGACGTGGACGGGTGGAACGCGCGCCACGTCAGCGCCCGGCGCGGGCTGACCGTGGAGGGCATCCGCGCCGAGCTCGAGGCCTCGCATCGAGCGTTCCTGGCCGCCGCGCGCGCCGTCCCCGAGTCGCGCTTCGGGCCGGACAAGACCGCGACGCGCATCGTGGACCTCAACGGCCCCCACCACTACCGGGATCACACGGCCCACATCCGCGCCTGGCGCCGACGGGCCCACGTCTAGGCCCTCGCCTCCCGTTCGGCGCCTCGTGGGATTCCGTGGAGCCGCGCGCGCGTGGAGCCTTCGGGCCCCGCGGGCGGCTCGCCTGGCACGGCCGGCGATCGTCGCCCTGGCCGCGCTCGTGGCCGCCCAGGCGTCGGCCGACGCGGCGCGGGCGCGGAAGACCCTCGAGGAGCGCCTCGTCCCCGTGACGGCGCCGGAGCTCCTCCAGCGGGCGTCCCGCGACGAGGTCGAGGTCGTCGGGCTCCTGCTCGAGGCGGGCGTCCGCCCGGACGCCGTCGAGCCGGCCGGCTGGCGCGCGGGGTGGACGGCCCTCCACCACGCGGCCCGCCGCCAGGACGGGAAGACCCTGGCCCTCTTGCTGAAGGCGGGGGCCCCGGTCAACGCCCAGGCGAAGAACGGCGACACGGCGCTGTGCGTGGCCGTGGGCGAGGGATACCCGTCCAACGTCGCCGATCTCCTGGCGGCGCGCGCGGATGCGACGCTCGTCTGCCGCGAGGGCCGCACGGCGCTCCACGAGGCGACCGGGCGCGCGGGCGAGCCCAGGCCCTCCATCGTCACGGTGCTCCTCAAGGCGGGGGCCCGCGTGGATGCCGTCGACGCCGCGGGGCAGACCGCGCTCATCCTGGCCGCCGGGCGCGCCCAGGGTCTGGCGAACGTCGATGTGCTCCTCACGGCGAGCGCGCGGCCCGACATCGCCGGCCGGAACGGGCGGACGGCCCTCCACGAGGCCGTGGCGGCCGGTCACCGCCAGAGCGCCGATGCGCTGCTCCGCGCGGGCGCCGCCGCGAGCCCGAAGGACGCGGAGGGCGACACGCCGCTCCACCTGGCCGCGCGCCAGGACGCGGTCGAGCTGCTGGAGCTCCTGCTCCGGTACCGCGCCGACACGAAGGCCCGGAACCGGCTCGGCGAGACGCCGCTCGACACGGCTCACAAGAACTACCGCGTCCGGGCGGAGGACGTCCTGCGCGCGGCGCCCCCCGCAACACCGGCGGGCCCGGCCCGGGGCGGCGGCCCTTCGGCGAAGCCCTGAGAGTCCGCGGAGGGTCCATGAGACCGACGATTGCCGCCGTCGCCCTGGCCAGCGTCCCTCCTGGGCGGAGGCTGCGCCCTCCTCGACGAGGGCCGTCCCGAGACGCCGCGCCAGCAGGCCGACCGCGCGCTTCAGGAGATCCGGGAGAGCCGCGATCCGGAGGTCCGGGCCAAGGCGGCGGAGACCCTGGGCGAGCTCAAGCTCCCCGAAGCCGTCGATCCGCTCCTCCGGGCCGTGCGAGACCCCGATGCGCGGGTGCGCCGCCGCGCGGCGGATGCGCTCGAGCACTTCGAGAGCGCCGCCCCGGCCATCGTTCCCGTGCTGACCGGCGCCGTCGCCGTCGAGGCCGACGGCCCGGCGCGGGTGGACATGGGCTGGACGCTCAAGAAGCTCAAGGCGGACCCGCGGGTGTGGGCGCCGGCGTTCCGCGCGAGCCTCGCCGATCCCGACCCCCTGACGCGCCACAACGCGGCGGTGGGCCTGGTGGGCCACGCGCCGGGGCTCGAGGTCTTCCCGCCCCTCTACGCGGAGGTGGGGACGCCGTTCGCGCGCACCCTGACGGAAAGCCCGCAGTCGATCGCGCGGAAGGTCGTGGAGCAGAGCAACGACCGGCGCCTCGTCCCGCTGCTGGTGGACGGCCTGAAAACCGGGAACCCGGCGCAGCGCACGCTGGCGGCCCAGGCGCTGGGGGTCCTCAAGCCGCCGCCACGGGAAGCGATCCCGCCCCTCGCCGCGGCGCTCCGGGATCCGGAGGGCGACGTGCGAGCGAACGTCGTCTACACCCTCACCCGGCTCGGGCACCAGCCCGGCGGCGGTCCAGGGGTCACGCCCGCCCTCCTCACGGCGCTCAAGGATCCGGAGCCCGGGGTGCGCCGGGCGGCCGCCGGCGCCTTCCGGTCGATGGAGGCGCCGCCCCGGGGGGCGATCGCCGCGCTCGTGGAGACCCTCCGCGACCCGAACGCCGAGGTGCGGGCCGAGGCCGCCTTCGGGCTGATGGGCTTCCACTCGCCCCCCGCCCGCGAGGCGGTGCCCGCGCTGTCCAGCGCCTTCACGCAGGACCCGGACCGCCAGGTCCGCATCAACGCGGCGCGCGCGCTCGGCCTGATGGGCCCGGTGGCGCGGGACGCGGTGCCGGCCTTGCGCGCCGGGCTCCGCGACGCGGACGAGCGCGTGCGGGAAGTGGCCGCCGAGGCGCTCCAGACCATCGAGCCCCGGCGCTGACGGGCGGCGCGCTCGCGCCGGAGCGAGCGGTGCGGGGTTGACGGGAACCGGCGGGCCGATCAGCTCGCGGCGCGGAGCCGCGGTCCCACCCGATCGAGCACCTTCTCGAACTCCG
This sequence comes from uncultured Candidatus Rokubacteria bacterium, assembly GCA_963745015.1. Taxonomy (GTDB): domain Bacteria; phylum Methylomirabilota; class Methylomirabilia; order Rokubacteriales; family DASRDR01; genus DASRDR01. The sequence goes on along the minus strand of CAVUVU010000019.1, from coordinate 650,154 downwards.
GCAGCCGGGGCGCGTAGCGCTGATCGACGGCCGCCTTGATCTCCGCCGGGGCGCGGGCGGGCGAGCCGCCCACGAAGGGCGGCTTCGGATCGTACTCGAGCCCGAGCTGCACCGACTGCGCCACCGCGGGGCCCGCGATCTCGTTCAGCACGACGAAGGCGAAATCGACGCCGGCCGTGACACCCCCGCCGGTGAACGTGTTGCCGTCGCGGACGACGCGCTCCTGCACCGGAATCGCGCCCACGCGCGGCAGGTAGTGGTGATACGCCCAGTGCGTCGTCGCGCGCTTGCCGCGGAGGAGCCCGGCCGCCCCGAGCACGAAGGCCCCGGTGCAGACGCTCGTCACGTACTTCGCGTGGGCGCCCGCCCGGCGCACGAACGCGAGGGTCTCCTCGTCCTCCATCGCCTGGTCCACGCCGAACCCGCCGGGCACGCAGAGGAGATCGAGCGGCGGGCAGTCGGCGAACGTCGCCGTCGGCGGGATGGCGAGCGGGGTGTCCGACGGCACCGGCGCGCGCGTCTTGGCCACGATGTGCGTGGTGGAGTCCGGCAGACGGTTCAGGACCTGGAGCGGGCCGGTGAAGTCGAGCTGCGTCAGGTTCGGGAACACCACGAAGCCGATGTGGAAGCTCACGGTCTCTGTCCTCCAGGGTCGCCGGGCCTGGGTCGCGCGCCGCGGCGAGGTCTCGCCGCAGCGCGGAACGGGCGCGGGCTAGTCGTAGATCCCGTACCAAAGTTGGGGTCTGGCACCGATTTTGGGGTTTGGCGCCACCGCGCGGCCGACGACGCTAGCGGAGGCTCCGGCGCTCGTCGCGGCGGAGCTTGTACTCGACCGAGTCGACCAGGGCCTGCCAGGAGGCGTCGATGATGTTGCACGCGACGCCGACCGTCCCCCAGGTCTCCTCGCCGTCGGCGGAGGTGATGAGGACGCGCGTCTTGGCGGCGGTGCCGCTCGTCTCGTCGAGGATCCGCACCTTGTAGTCGACCAGGTGCATCTCCTGGAGGTTCGGGTAGAACTCCTCCAGGGCCTTCCGGAGCGCGTGGTCGAGCGCGTTCACGGGGCCGTTCCCGGTGGCGGCCGTGTGCTCGGAGATCCCCTTGACCTGGACGCGCACCGTCGCCTCGGCGAGGGGCTCCCGGTCGTCCCGCCGGGCCTCGACGATCACCCGGTAGCCGTCGAGGTCGAAGTACGCGCGGTGGTTCCCGAGGGCCCGCTCCATCAGGAGCTCGAACGAGGCCTCGGCCCCCTCGAACTGGTACCCCTCGTCCTCGAGCCGCTTGAGGGTCTCGAGGATGCGCCGCGTCTCCGGCGTGTCCCTGTCCAGGTCGATCCCGTACTCGCGGGCCTTCCAGAGGATGTTCGACCGCCCCGCGAGCTCGGACACGAGCACCCGCCGGTGGTTTCCCACGAGGTCCGGCGTCATGTGCTCGTAGGTCTCGGGGTGCTTGAGGATCGCCGACACGTGCATCCCGGCCTTGTGGGCGAACGCCGAATCGCCCACGAACGGCTGGCTCTGCCACGGCGTCCGGTTCGCCAGCTCGAAGGCGAACCGCGCGACGTCGCGCAGCTCACGGAGGTGGGCGGCCGGGATCGCCTCCAGCCCGAGCTTCAGCATGACGTTCGGGATGACCGACACCAGGTTGGCGTTCCCGCAGCGCTCCCCGAACCCGTTGAGCGTTCCCTGGACGTGCTCCGCCCCCTCGACGACCGCGGCCAGCGAGTTCGCGACGGCGCACTCCCCGTCGTTGTGGGCGTGGATCCCGAGCGGCGTCCGGACGTGCCGCCGCGTCTCCCGCACGATCTCGGCCACCTCCGAGGGGAGCGTGCCGCCGTTCGTGTCGCAGAGCACCAGGCAGCGGGCGCCGGCGCGCTCGGCCGCGCGCAGGGTCTCGAGCGCGTAGTCCCGGTCGCGCTTGAACCCGTCGAAGTAGTGCTCCGCGTCGTACACGACCTCCTCGACGTGCCGGACGAGGAAGGCCACCGAGTCGGCGATCATCAGGAGGTTCTCGGGCAGGGTCGTCTGGAGGGCGTGCGTGACGTGGAAGGGCCAGGACTTCCCGAAGATCGTCGCCACCGGGGTGCGCGCCTCGACGAGCGCCTGGAGGCTCGGGTCCGCCTCGGCGGCGATGCCGGCCCGCCGGGTCGCGCCGAACGCCGCCACCCGCGCCTGCTTGAGCGGCACGTCGAGGATCCGCCGGAAGAACCGCATGTCCTTGGGGTTCGAGCCGGGCCAGCCGCCCTCGATGTAGTGGACGCCCAGCGCGTCCAGCCGCTGGGCCAGGCGCACCTTGTCCTCCATGGAGAAGGACACGCCCTCTCCCTGGGTGCCGTCCCGGAGCGTCGTGTCGTAGATCCTGATCAGGCGCGCCATGGCGGGCCCTCCTCACCACTGATCCCCTCGGAGAGGCCCCGAGGGGGACCCTCACGATATCGGCCGCCCGCCGCGCCTGTCAAGAAACAGGCCCGGCGCGGCCGCGTCTCCGTGTGCGCGCCAGGCCCGCGTGGTGTCTCAGCTCCCCGGCCAGAGCTTGGCGGCCAGCAGAATCCCGCCGGCCGCCAGCAGCAGCCAGACCGCCACGATGATCACCGCCCCCGCACGGCTGACCGGCGTGCCGTCCCGGAACGCCGCGTCCGCCCGGGTCCGGCACTCCGTCATCACCGGCTCGGGAATCATCGCGCGGACAGCCAGCACTCCGAGCGGCAGCAGGACCAGCTCGTCGAGATACCCGAGGACGGGTATGAAGTCCGGGATCAGATCGATGGGGCTGAAGGCATAGGCGACGATGCCGGCGGCAACCGCCTTCGCGTACCAGGGCACGCGGGGGTCGCGGCAGGCGAGATAGAGCGCGTAGACCTCACGCCGGAGGCGGCGCGCCTCCGCGCGCCAGCGCGCCACGACGCCGCGAAATCCGGGGCCCAACGGAGACACTACCGCGGGCGGGGCCGATCGAGGATTTCCCGGACCTTCCGGAGGAGCCCGTCCGAGGTGAACGGCTTCGGCAAGAGGGTCGCGTCCGCGCCCAGGTCGGTCTGGGAGCGGAGCTGGTCGGCGGTGTAGCCGGAGACGTAGAGGATCCGGATCCCCGGATCCCGGGCGCGGAGCCGGGCCGCCAGATCGGGCCCGCTCATGCGCGGCATGACCACGTCGGTCACGACGACGTCGATGGGGCCGGGGTGCCCTTCCACCATCGCCAGCGCCTCCACGCCGTCCCCGGCGGCGAGGACGGTGTACCCGCCCTTCGTGAGGACCCGATGCATCAGGTCGCGGAGCGCGGCCTCGTCCTCGACGAAGAGGACGGTCTCGCGGCCGCCGGGCCGCGGCCGGTCGCGCGGCGCCGCCCGCTCGGGCGCGGGGCGCGCCTCGATCCGGGGCAGGTAGACGTCGAACGCGCTGCCGCGGCCGGGCTCGCTCGTCACGTCGATGTAGCCGCGGTGCTGCTTGACGATCCCGTAGACGGTGGAGAGCCCGAGCCCCGTCCCCCGGCCGGGCTCCTTGGTCGTGAAGAAGGGCTCGAAGAGGTGGGACAGAACGTCCGGGCCCATCCCGCACCCCGTGTCGTGGATCGAGAGCCGGACGTGGGCGCCCGCGATGGAGCCCGGGTGCGCCCCGACGAAGGCCTGGTCGAGCACGACCGGGGCGGTCTCGAGCGTCAGGCGGCCGCCCTGCGGCATGGCGTCGCGCGCGTTGACGGTCAGGTTCATGACCACCTGCTCGATCTGCCCGGGGTCCGCGGAGACCCGCCCCGTGCCGGCATCCAGCCGGAGCTCGAGCTGGACGTCCTCTCCGATGAGCCGGCGGAGCATCGTCGCCAGGTTGCCGACCAGCGTGTTGACGTCGATCACCTGCGGCTGGAGGAACTGCCGGCGGCTGAAGGCCAGGAGCTGGCGCGTCAGGCTGGCCGCGCGCTCGGACGCCCGCCGGATCTGCTCCACGTCGTGGGCCAGCGCGTCGCCCTTCTTGAGGACGCTCCGGATCAGGTCGCTGTGGCCCATGATGACGGCGAGGAGGTTGTTGAAGTCGTGCGCGATCCCGCCGGCCAGGCGGCCGACGGCCTCCATCTTCTGCGCCTGCCGGAGCTGGGCCTCGAGGCGCTTCCGCTCGGTGGTGTCCTCCAGGATCGCCAGCGTCCCGATCGTCGAGCCGGCGGAGTCCCGGAGGAGCGCGAGCGAGAAGCGGCACTCCACCCAGCGCCCGTCGCGGGCCAGGATCTCGGCCTCGTGCTCCCGGATGCGGTCCTCCACGCGGAGGCGCCGCATCAGCGTCCGCGCCGCGTCCCGTCCGCCCCGCTGGAGCTCGGCGACCGGCCGGCCCAGCACCTCGTCGGAGCGGTAGCCGAGGAGCTCCTCGGTCCGCGGGCTCCAGTACGTGATGCGGCCCCGCACGTCGGTGGTCACGATTCCCGCGGGCGAGTGCTCCGCGATGGAGCGGAGGAAGTCGCGGGCGCCGCGCGCCTCCTCGTAGAGCCGGGCGTTGCGGATCGCCCGCGCGGCCTGGCCGACGAAGCTCTCGAGGAGCTCCCGGTCCTCGGGGTCGAAGGCGAACGGCGTCCGCCCGTTCAGCGCGAGGACGCCGAGCAGCGCGTCCTGATGGACGATCGGCACGATGTACGCGCTCCGGAGGTCGTGCTGCCGGAACCACTCCACGGCGAGGATGCGCCCGTCCGCGAAGACGTCCGGGACGACCAGGGTCTCGCGGTGCGTGGCGACCCAGCCGGGCAGCCCCTCCTCGAACTTGATGCGGCGGCGCGGGTACGTGGCGGCGAGCTGCGCGCCGGAGAACGCCCGCGGGTCGAGCGTCCGCGCCGCCTCGTCGGCCACCCAGAGCCCGACGGCCGGCGCCCCCACCAGCTCGGCCGCCGCGCGTCGCGATCTCGCTGAGGACCTGGTCGAGGTCGAGCGACGACGCGATGACGCCCGACAGCCGGGCGACCTCCTGGAGGCGGGCGAGCCGCCGGTCGGCGGCCGCACGCTCGCGGCCCACCCGCGCGATCCCGGCGGCCGGCCTCTTCGCGCTCACGGGCGGGTCCGGCGGCTCAGAAGACCCGCGCCGTGCATCCGAAGTGCTGGCACCGGCATGCGTCGGCGCCCTCGCCCACTCGCGCGCAGGCCCGGCAGCAATGGGCTCGGCCGGCGTCCACGAGGCAGCTGCACGCCGGGTTCGCGCAACCGCCCGCCGTCACCTCCGGCGCCGCGGCCATGCCGCCGGGGAACTTCGGCACCGGAGGAGCGGGCGCGCTCAGGAGCGGCCTCCGGCACCCCGAGTGCCGCAGGACGGCAGGGCCGTGACACGGCGGTGTCGCCGCCAGTCGGAGCCCGCCGGTCAGCGTGGCCGTCACCCCGGCTGCCGACGTGGGACAGTGAAGCGGACCACAACCAGCCGGAAATACAAGACTTCCGTCACGCTGCCGCCTTTCCCTGCGTCTGCCACCGCGGGCCCGCGAGAGCGGGCGCAAGGCGGGCATGGCCCTTGCTCTTCTGCTACGCCCGTATGGCTTCTTCGATCCTGAGCTCCTCGCCCCTCTCGAGCTGCCGCGTCTGCGGGTGGGCGACGCTCCCCGGCTCCACGCTCTGCGTGGGATGCCTCGACATCCGCGAGTGGAGCCGCGTCAACCGCGCGTTCTGCGATCTCCTCCACCGCACCCGGCCGCTCGATCACGCCACCGGGCGTGCCGAGATCTACGCGGCCGCCGGCTTCGCCCTGACGGCCTGAGTCCCGCCCTTCGCGAGCGCTGGCGCCGGAGACCTGCGAGAGCAGCGTCGAACGCGAGTGGCACCGACGATGGTGACGGCGCCGAGGCGCGTCCGGGGACGGTTGGCGACAGGGCGCGTCGCCGAGCGCTCGCCGAGCGCGGTCAGCGGTCACTAGACGACGCCGCCCGCGCGGAGCGCCGCGACCGCCTCGGTCGAGTACCCGAGCATCTTCGTCAGCACCTCGTCCGTGTGCTCGCCCAGCAGCGGCGCGGGGGTCGCCGCCTCGGCCGGCGTCCCGTGGAGCCGGATCGGCGGCCCGACCATCCGCATGGGGCCCGCGGTCGGATGGTTCACGGTCACGATCGCGCCGCGCGCCCGGAGATGCTCGGACTCCAGCGCCTCGCCGACCGACTTGATCTTCCCCGCCGGCACGCCCGCGCGCTCGAGCCGGGCGAGCCACTCGGCCGCCGGGGCCGCCCGGAAGATCGCCGGCCAGCAGCGGGACCAGCACGTCGCGCCGCTCGACGCGCTTCGCCTCCGTGTCGAAGCGCGCGTCCGTCGCAAGCTCCGGGTGGCCGATCCCCTGGCAGAAGCGCGTCCAGAGCGAGTTGTTGGCGACGCCGACCGTGAGGTAGCCGTCGGCCGCCTCGAACACCTCGTAGGGCACGATCGACGGATGCTGGTTCCCCCGCCGCTTGGGGCTCACCCCGGTGGTGAGATAGCCCTGGCCCTGGTACGTGAGGAGCGCCGCCATCACCTCGAGCATCGCGATCTCGACCTTCTGGCCAAGCCCGGTTCGCTCCCGGGCGAGGAGCGCCAGCGCCACGCCATGCGCGGCCATCGTGCCGGAGGCGAGGTCGGCGATCGAGTTGCCCACCTTCACCGGCGGCCCGTCGGGGAAGCCGGTGAGGTCCATGACGCCCGACTCCCCCTGGACGATCAGGTCGTAGCCCGGTCGGCTCGCCTCGGGTCCCGACTCGCCGAAGCCCGAGATGGAGCAGTAGACGAGCCGGGGATTCAGCGCGTGGACCGCCTCCCAGCCGAAGCCGAGGCGCGCGAGGGTGCCGGGCCGGAAGTTCTCGACCAGCACGTCCGCCCCGGCGAGGAGCTTCCGGAGGACCGTCTTCCCCGCCTCCGCCTTGAGGTCGAGCGTGACGCTCTTCTTCCCGCGGTTGACGCTCATGAAGTAGGTCGACTCGCCGCCGGCAAACGCGGGCCAGGCGCGCGTGTCGTCCCCCTTGCCCGGCTCCTCCACCTTGATCACCTCGGCGCCCATGTCGGCGAGGAGCATCGTGGAGTAGGGCCCCGCGAGGACGCGGGACAGGTCGATCACGCGGACGCCGTCGAGGGGCCTCATGGAGTCCTCCGGAGGAGCCGCTTGACGGCGCTCTTCGCGAACGCGGACACCCGGCCGGTCGCGGTCTCGGCGCGGCGCCGCCAGAAGAGCGCCGCGCGGCCGGCCAGGCTGAGGGTCGAGAAGTAGTAGATGTCGTCCACGGCCTCGATCGCCACGCGCGAGCCGGGGCGGAGCCCCTTCGTGCCCGTGCCGTGACAGAAGAACTTCGCGCCGCCCGGCAGCGCGACGAGGGCCAGGTGGAGCGGCGACGCGAACCCCGTCGGCGGCGAGTATAGCGTGGTGAAGGAGACGACCTCCCCGCGGGCCGGCACCGTCACGGGCGACATGACCATCCCGTCGTCGGGACAGAAGCGGGCCGGCGGGGCGCACGTCCGCGCGCAGCGCGGGCAGTGCGAGGCGGCGATGACCCCGTCCGTCGCAGGCCCGGCCCCGCGCTCCGCCACGGCGGTGCCCGGCAAGCCGGACTCGCCCCGCGCCCCCGCTGACCGGGCTGCCGGAACCGGGCGGCCCGGAGCGCCGCCTTCGGTATCCGCCGGCCTGCGCGCGGTCACGCGGCCTCCAGGAGCGTCACCCAGTTCGACGTGGCGAGCCCGCCGATGGACTGGGCGAGCCCGACGCGGGCCGACACCTGCCGGCCGGTTGCCTGCCCGGTGAGCTGCCAGCACAGCTCGACCACCTGGGCGAGGGCGGTCGCGCCGAGGGGATGGCCGCGCGCCTTGAGGCCGCCCGAGGGATTCACCGGCAGCCGCCCGTCGAGCGCCGTCTCGCCGTGGGCGACCATGCGCGCCGCCTTCCCGGCGGGCGCGAGGCCCGTGTCCTCCATCGAGATCAGCTCGAAGGGCGCGAAGGCGTCGTGGAGCTCGGCCACCTCGACCCGCTCCGGCCCGAAGCCGGCCATCCGGAACGCCGTGCGGGCGGCCTCGCGCGTCGCGCGGAACCCGGTGAAGTCGTCCCGGTAGCGGAGGGCGAGGTAGTCCGATCCCTGGCCGATGCCGGCGATGCGGATCGGCGCGCGCTCGGCGCGGACGACCACGGCGGCCGCGCCGTCGGAGATCGGGCAGCAGTGGTAGAGGCGGAGCGGATCCGCCACCAGGCGGCTTTCCAGGACCGTCTCGAGCGTCACGGCCTCCTGGAAATGCGCGAGGGAGTTCTTCGCGCCGTGCGCATGGTTCTTCACGGCGACCAGCGAGATGTCCCGCAGCGTCGCGCCCGTCCGCGTCATCCATGCCCGCGTGACGATCCCCGCCAGGGCCGGCATCGTGGCGCCGTAGGAGCGCTCGTATGGATCGATGGAGCGGCCGATCAGCTCCGAGACCCGCGGCGTCGGGAGGTGGGTCATCTTCTCGCCGCCGACGACGAGGACCGTCCGATGGAGCCCGGCCGCCACCGCGGCATACGCCGCGAACAGGGCGGCGGCGCCCGACGAGGTCGCCGTCTCGGCGCGGAGGCTCGGCACCCGCGCGAGCCCGAGATAGGTCCCCACGTGCGAGGCGAAGTTGCCCTCGCCGACGAACTCCTCGGGGTTCATGGCCGAGACCACCAGGGCGTCGGGCCGCTCGAGGCCGGCGGCCGCGAGAGCGCCCCGGCCGGCCTCCGCCATGAGGTCGGGCAGAGACTCCTCCCGCCGCCCGACCCGGGTCATGGCCGCCCCCGCGATGTAGACCTCGCCCACGCTGCCTCCCGAGCGGCCCCCGGCTCGACGCCTGCCCAAGTCCGCCCGCCCTCAGCCTACGCGGCCCGCGCGGGCACGGTCAACGTTGGGGCGCGGACCGGGAACTCAGGAGCAGTCCGGGCAGCGCGCGCACGCGTTGCTCGAGCTTGCCAGGTCGCTCGGCCACGGGGTTGGCACGGCCGCTCGCTGCTCGCGCGTCTAGTCTGCTCGTCGTGAGGAAGGGCCGCCGACGTCGCCCCGGAGCATCCTCTCCGACCGCGTGGCGGCGGTTCGTCCCGGGCCTTGACGCCGCCTCGGCGGTGCCCGTAGCGTGGTCGTGGACGGATCGGCCCTAACCCAGACCACCCGGAACGTCGCCGCAGGGACCGCGCCGCGGCGGTCGTCGACCGAGGGAGGCATCATGGCAGACGGTGTGGCGTTCATCGACGGCGAGTACTCGCCCGCCCACGAGGCGCGGATCCCGCTCTTCGACCTCGGGTTCACGCGCGGCGATGCCGTGTACGACACCGTCTCGGTCTGGAAGGGCCGCTTCTTCCGGCTCGACGACCACGTCGCCCGGTTCCTCCGCTCGTGCGCGGGGGCGCGGCTCACCTGCCCGCATCCGCCCGACGAGCTGAAGCGCATCCTGGCGCAGTGCGTCCACCGCGCCGGCCTCGAGGACTCCTACGTCCAGATGATCGTGACGCGCGGCGAGTTCGTCTCGATGGAGAAGCGCGATCCGCGGCTCTGCCGGAACCGCTTCGTCGCCTTCGCGCTGCCCTACATCTGGATCGTGCCGCCCGAGCGGCAGGAGGTCGGCATCGACCTCGCGATGGTCGACAATCGCCGGACGCCGACGGAGGCGATCGACCCCCGCGTGAAGAACTTCAACTGGATGGATCTCCAGCGCGGGCTCTTCGAGGCGCTCGACCGGGGCGCCGACACGGCCGTCCTCTGCACCCCCGCCGGGCACCTCGCCGAGGGGCCGGGCTTCAACCTGTTCGTGGTGAAGGACGGGACGGTGTGGACGCCGCGCGGGAACATCCTCGAGGGGATCACGCGCCAGACGGTCCTCGACCTCGCCGTCGAGCTCGGGGTCCCGGCCCACCAGGCCGATCTCTCGCCGGAGGCGCTCCGGACGGCGGACGAGGCGTTCCTCTCGTCGACGGCGGGCGGCGTCATGCCGGTCTCCCGGGTGGACGGGAAGCCGCTCGGCGCCGGCAAGCCAGGACCCGTGACGACGCGCTTCCGGACGCTCTACTGGGAGAAGCGCGAGGCCGGCTGGCGGGGGACCGCGGTCGCCGATCTGGTCCGCTAGCCCGGAAGGAACCGGCGCCGCTTAGCCCTGGTCTGCGGGGCCTTCCTCGCGAAGGCGCTTCCGGATCTCCCGCGCCTTCTCCTCGGTCACTTCGTCCCGGGCCTGCTCACGTCGGTCCTCGATGATCTTGACCCCGCTCTCGTGGCCCATCACGACCGCAGCTGGTCCAGGAGCTCCGGGTGGCCTCGAGCCACGATGAACAGCGCCTGGGAGTCGCCGGCGCCGATGCGGGTCACGGACGGCCGACGAGGGTCGCCGCCCTGGTCGGTCCCCTCGGTCTCCGCCTCCCCCAGCGCGTCGACCGCTTCGCCGCAGACCCCGCAGGTGACCCGCAGCCACGGATGGGTGCAGCCCTGGCCTGGCTCCGTCACTCCCGGCCTCCTCGCGCGGCGCCGACCGGCGTCAGCGCCTCCGTCCGCCCCCGCTCGACGGGCCGCCCCGGGCGTCCTCGCCCATCATGACGGGCCCGGGCCGCCGGAACCTCCCCACGGCTGGCGCGAGTGTGAGGGACCGCCCCGGACGGTGTCAAGGTTTCGCGGGTATTCGCCGCGCGGCGGCGGGCTCCGGTCCGCCCGCTCAGGGCACGGGGATCCCGCGCCGGGTGAGCTCCGCCTCGAGATGGAGGGGCCGCGTGCCGGCCGGCTTCCCCTCGGGCACGGTCCAGAAGACCTCGAACTCGATCCCGTCCGGGTCCTTCGCATAGAGGGAGAGGCTGACGCCGTGATCCGACGAGCCCACCAGCGCTCCGGCCTCGGTCAGGCGCCGCCTCGCGCGCACGAGGTCGGTGAGCTCCGCCACCTCCCACGCGGAGTGGTACATCCGCGCGACGCTCTCGTCGGGTGGCCGGACGCCACGCTGCTCGAACAGCCCCAGATGGTGGTCGTCGGGGCTGCCGGGGATCTTCAGGAAGGCCGCGTTCGGGTAGCGCACCTTCACCTCGAAGCCCAGGACGTCGCGATAGAAGCGCACGCTCCGCTCGACGTCCGAGACCCAGAGGACCAGGTGCTGGAGCCGCCTGAGGCCGATGCCGTCCGTGGTCATGGGGACACTCCCACAGGGCGCCGGCGCGGCCGTCCCGGGCCTCGCCGATACCCTGGCTCGAGGGTTCCGTCTACGGCCTGACGACCTGCGCCCGGCCGTCCTTGCCCGTCAGCGTGAGAGACGCGCTCGCGTCCTCGGCCTTCAGGATGACGTGAATCGCGTCCGACGCGGCCAGCAGGGTGAGCCCGGCGCCGTGCTCCGAGCCCGCGAGCTTCACGGATGGCCGGCCATCCGGGTCGATCAGCCGCAAGATCACGGTCTCCGGATACGGCTGGCCGTTCGCCGTGCCGCCCGGCTGGACCTTGAGGCTGGCTCGCACCCGCCCCCGGTCGTCGACGAGCTCGAGGGCGCGGCCGCGGAGCACCGCGTCGGCGCCGTGGGCCTCGGGCGCCCCGGCGCGCGCCAGCAGGAGCACCAGGAGCCCGAGGTTCGCCAGCGTGAGGACGACGAGGAGTCTCCGAGTCGTCATGGCCCGCCCTCCTCCTGAGGGAACACTCATCCAGCTCGCGTCCTATCCATCCGCCCGCCGGTGGACGGCGGTGCGGTCGAGCTGGGCCAGGGTCGGCCGCCCGACGAGGGCGAGCGCGCGGTCGATCTCCTTCGAGAGGATCTCGATCGCCAGCTCCACGCCGCGCTCCCCGAGCGCCGCCACCCCGTAGTTGAACGCCTTGCCGATCATGGCCGCCCGCGCGCCCAGCGCCAGCGCCTTCACCACGTCGGAGCCGCGCCGGATCCCGCCGTCGAGGATCACCTCGGCCCGCCCGCCCACGGCGTCGACGATCTCCGGCAGCACCTCGATGGGCGACGGCGCGTGGTCGAGCTGGCGGCCCCCGTGGTTCGAGACGATGATCGCCTCGATGCCGCGCTCGGCCGCCTCGCGCGCGTCCTCCGCGGACATGATCCCCTTCAGCGCGATCGGCCCCGGCCAGATGGACCGGTACCAGTCGACGTCGGCCCAGCCGATGGACGCGCTGAACTGCTTCGAGGTGAAGGCGGCCAGGGACACGGCGTCGTGCTCCACGCCCGGCATCCCGACGAAGTTCCCGAAGGTCGGCCGGGGGTGGGTCAGGAAGTCCCGGAGCCAGGAGAAGCGGCGCAGCGTGTCGAGCACGTTCGCCGCCGTGATCCGCGGCGGGAGCACCAGCCCGCTGCGAACGTCGCGCTCGCGCTGCCCCAGGACCGGCGTGTCGAGGGTCACCACCAGGGCGCGGTAGCCGGCCGCCTTCGCGCGCTCGATCAGCATCTGCACGATCTCGCGGTCCCGCCACACGTAGAGCTGGTACCAGATCGGCCCGGTCGCCGCCTGGGCGATCTCCTCCATCGGGCAGATGGACATGGTGCTGGCCGTGTAGATGACGCCCTTCCGGCCGGCGGCGCGGGCGGCCACCGCCTCGCCGCGGGGCCAGAACATCCCGGTGAAGCCGGTGGGCGCGAGGATGAGCGGCGACGAGATCGGGATCCCGAGGACCGTCGTCGACTGGTCCCGGCGGCTCACGTCCACCAGCGCCCGCGGCCGGAACCGGTAGCGCCGGAAGTCCGCCTGGTTGGCGCCCATGGTGACCTCGTCCTCGGCGCCGCCGTCGATGTAGTCGAACAAGGCCCGCGGCAGCCGCCGTCGCGCCGCTGTCCGGAGGTCGTCGATGGTGACGATCATGACGTGAAGCTTACTCCCTCGGCCGGCGCGGGCGTGGTCTCGGAACAGGCCGCGCAGGCGAGCCTATCCGGGCCCCGCCGAGAGCGCCCAACGCCTTCCAGCACGGGAAGCCGCTGGACCATGAGATGCTATGGAGTAGAGTTAATAACTACAGTCCATGGAGGTGGCAATGGCCGAGCCCAGACGCGAGTACGAGGTCATCAGCGTGTCCCTTCCCCGGGACCTCGTGGCGCGCATCAACGAGATCGTCCCCAGGACGCGCCGGAGCCGGATCATCCGGGAGCTCCTGTCTTCCTTCGTCGACTCCGCGGGCCGGAGGCGGGTCGCCGAGGAGTACAGGCGGTACTACGCGCGCCGCTCCCCCCGGGAGGCCGAAGAGGAGCGGAGCCTGCTGGCGGGCTGGGAGATCAGCGACGCGGAAGTCTGGGCCTTGCTCGAGCGAGAGGAGGCCCGGGGCCGCCGTGCGACGCGGTGACGTCGTGCTCGCCAGCCTCGACCCCACGGTTGGGGTGGAGATCAGGAAGACCCGGCCCGTCGTGGTGGTGTCCAACGATCACATCAACGAGCTGAGCCAGCTCGTCGTGGTGGTGCCGCTCACCAAGAACACCTCGCACCTGTCTCCCAGCCACGCCGTGATCCCCCGGGACACGGCGGGCCTGAGCTTCGCCTCGAAGGCGTTGACGGAGCAGGTGAAGGCCGTCGACAAGCGCCGCCTCGTGCGGCGCCTCGGGACCCTGCCAGCTCACCTCCTGGCTCAGATCGACCGGGCTCTCAAGACGACACTCGCCCTGCGGTGACCCGCGCGCGCCTCGCGGTCGAGGCATGCGCCGTCAGTGGCCCATGCGGAGGACGTGGGACGGCCTCGGATCAGCGGCGGCGCTTCTTCGCGGCCTTGCGCGGGGCCGGCCGGGACCGCCGCCCCCGGGCCGCCGGCGGCCGGGCCGGGCGCGCCCGGGCCTTGAGCAGGCCGCGGATGTAGGAGGCCTCGCCGGCGTGGTGGTGGCAGTCGGCGAGGATGCTGACGATGCGCACGGCCACCGTCGGCCGCGGCGTGTACCAGGACTCGTCGAGCCTCCGATCGAGCTCGGCGGGGCTCAGCGCGGCGAGGTACCGCTTCGTCCGGTCCGTGGTCGCGCGGAGATAGTCCAGCTGGACCTTCGCGCTGGGCGAGCGGAACGCCCGGACCTGCGCGGCCGTGTGCCCGTACCCGTGGTCGTCGTGGACCGGCGGCCGGTCGAACTTCGCGTGCCAGCCATCCCGCGTCCAGAGGTCCGGCTCGCCCATGAGATCGGCGATCTGGGCATCCTGCACGCGCGTGAGATGCCACACGGTCCAGCCGAGGGGGTTCGCGCCGGGGCGCGGCGGCCAGTCGAGGTCGGCGGCCCGCACGCCCGCCAGCACCTCCTCCACCACCTCCGGCAGCCGGTCGTATCCGTCGACGATCAGCTCTCGCCACTCCATCCCGGCCTCCTTGCCTGCGTGCGCCCGGCAAGCCAGGACGACGCGTCGCGGATCGCGCCGTCGATGACCTCCCGCGGATGGCGCGAGTGTAGGAACCACGTCCAGTAGTGTCAAGGCGGTACGAGACCATGCGCCCGTAGGGCGATCTGGCCCCGACCGTGTGGCTTGGCGACCGTCAGGGAAAGAGCGGCGTCCGGTCGAAGACGTTGTGAGGCTTCAGCATCCAGCCAACCCACATGGTGTGCGCCTCGCCGCTCCAGAACGTCTGCCCGGAGATCGTGATCTCCTCGCCGTCCTCGTCGCGCACCTCGTGATGTATGGACGCCGTGTACCAGACGACGACGTCGGCATTGGACACCGGCTCAGCCGGCGTGACATACGTGGGCAGGTCGCTGGCCGTCATCTCGCCGGGATGCCACCGCGTGACCCAGAAGTCGTGACTCGTGAACGGCTCCTGATGCCGTCCGGTGCCGTACCGCAGCGGCATCAGGTGATAGGACGAGGCGTGGCCGCGGCTGTTCCTGAGGCTGGCATCGTGGACTTTCAAGATCGTGAAGCTCGCGGCGTTCCAGGGAAGCCCGCCTTCGATCGTGATCAATGGATCGGTGTCGGTGGCCGTCGGACCGGGGAGGTTCTCCGTGTGGACCCCCCGGTGGACCGAATCGCGTCCCGCTCCGTCGAGGTCGATGTCGAGGCGCCAGGTGGGGCTGTGCATGTGCGTCACGAAGCGCGAGGTCGGAAGATTCACGCCGGTGGGCGCGACCCGACCGAGGACGACGCCGTCGTCGCGGAACGTCCACTCCATGATGTAGTTGTAGTTCGCCGCATCGAGCGCGCCCCACAGGACGAGCTCCTGGCCCCGGCGCAGCGTCTGGTCGTCGCTCCACGCGAGCCCACGGTCTCGGACCTGCTTGCAGACCCCCGGCCCGGGCGCTCCCCCGGGCTTGAGGACGCTGCCGGCGACATCGAACAGGGTCCCGCCCTGCGAGGCGGGACAGTGCTGGGGAACCAGACGAACGACCGGCCAGCTGAAACCGGCCACGTCGAGGAACCGCGGGTAGCCGGGGTGATAGGGGACGAAGATCTCGGAGACGCGCGCGTCCCAGAAGACGCGGATCCAGGGCGCGGTGGGCGACTTGCGGAAGTGGGCCGAGGTGATGACGACCCCGTACTGGCGCATCGCCTGCCAGCAGATTGCCCAGCTGGTCTCGGTCGGCCCCGCCGTCGGGAAGTTCTGAACGACGAAGAACGGCCGCGAACAGAACTGGGGCGGTGCGGTCTGAGCGCCAGCGGACGACGGGGCCGCGGCGAGGATGAGCAAGGCGAAGCCGCCGACGAGGCCGACGCGACGGTTCATTGTGGCCGCCTCTCTACGCGGACGGTCCGGGTCGTGAGATCGACGATGACCGTCGGCGTCACGAGATAGAGACCGCCGCGCCGGAAGAGGAGATGCACGCAGCGGTTCCGGAGACAGGCGTCCTGCGGGCCGGTCCCGGTGCTCCGCAGACCCTCGACCTGGAACTCCTGGATGGGGGGGCCGAGCAGCCCTCGAACCTCGTCGTTCCGGAACGCGAGGTCTCGAGCCTCTGTGATGTCATCCTCGGTGAGCGGGACTCGCGACCCTTCGACCCGGGTCGCCTGAGCGACCCGCCTGGCCCGGACATCGACGAGGGCCCGCACGCCGAAATCCCCCTCGGGGCGGTAGAGCAGCACCTGCGCGTGACGCCCCGTGGGCCCGGCCAGGCCGGGGTCGCCCCCGGTCGTCGGCGCGTCGGCCGCTTTCAGACTGAGAAACTCGATGCCGATCACGCGATGCCGCCCCTCGCCGAGCAGCTGCTTCACGCCCGGATCGGCAAGGGCGGCCTGAACGACCGTCTGCTCCTCCTCGGCGGTGAGAGGATCGAGCGGCAGTGCCGCTTGTCTCCCCTCTCGCGCGCATCCCATGAACAGCACGACACTGCACAGGCAGAGCGTCAGGCGGAGCGGAGCCCTCATGAACATCTTCGACCTCCCCCTCCGGCGTGCGGGCGGCGCAGGTGCCGTCGCAACGAGTGTACCGCTCGCGCGCCCCCGCGCCGCGCTCACGGGGGAGAAGTGCATCGAGGCTGCCGCGAGTGCAGGAGCCGCCGCGCCGGCCGCCACGTTTCGAAGCGGGCTCGCGCCGCGCTCACTCCGCCGCCGCGCGCGCGGGCACTGGTAACCCGCCGATCGCGGCCGGGACGGCCGGAACGGGCGGAGGGCCCGCCAGGCCGAGGTCGCGGATCAGGCGGGCGAGATAGGTCCGCTGGAGCCCGAGGAGGCGCGCCGCCCGCGTGCGGTTCCCGCTGGTCCGGCGGAGGGTGGACGCGATCAGCCCGCGCTTGAACTCCTCCACGGCCGCGTGATACGTCCGCATCGCCTCCCGGGTCATCCCGTCCGTGAGCCCGGCCTCCCGGATCTCGGCGGGCAGGTCCTGCGGCGTGACCTCGGGCCCGTCGGCGAGGACGGCGGCGCGCTCGATCACGTTCTCGAGCTCCCGGACGTTCCCCGGCCAGGCGTACCGGCGGAGCGCCGACAGCGCCTCGGGCGTGATGCTGCGGAGCTCGCGCTTCAGCTCCCGCCGGTAGCGGCTCGAGGAAGTGCTGGGCGAGCGCGGGGACGTCCCCCGCCCGCTCGCGGAGCGGCGGCAGCGTCACGCTCACGACGTCGAGCCGGTAGTAGAGGTCCAGGCGGAAGAGGCCGTCCCGGACCGCGGCCCGGAGGTCCCGGTTGGTGGCGGCGACGAAGCGGACGTCGGTCTGGATCGGCCGCGTGCCGCCCACGCGCTCGAAGGTCTGGTCCTGGAGCACGCGGAGGAGCTTGGCCTGGAGCGCGGGGCGGATGTCGCCGATCTCGTCGAGGAACACCGTCCCGCCGTGGGCCACCTCGAGCTTCCCGCGCTTCTGCTGGTGGGCCCCCGTGAAGGCGCCCTTCTCGTGGCCGAACAGCTCGGACTCGAGGAGCTCCTCGCCGAGCGCCACGCAGTTGACCACGACGAACGGCTGGTCGCCTCGGCGGCTCCAGCGGTGGATCGCGCGGGCGATGACCTCCTTGCCCGTCCCGCTCTCGCCGAGGAGCAGCACCGTCGCCCCGCTCGGCGCCGCCCGCCGGGCGACGTCCAGCACCGCCCGCATCTGCGGGCTGTCGCCGACGATGGCGGCGTAGCGGTCGCCCACCTCGGAGGACAGGAGCGCGTTCGCGTCGCGGAGCGCCTGGCGCTCGAGCGCCTTGCCCAGCACGATCTCGAGGTGCCGGGGTCGACGGGCTTCGAGACGAAGTCGTAGGCGCCCTTCTTCATCGCCTCCACGGCCCGCGCGATCGTCCCGTGCCCGGTGATGACGATCACCACGACGTCCGGCTCCTCCCGGCGGATCGTCTCCAGGACCGCCATGCCGTCCATGCCCGGCAGGACCAGGTCCAGCAGCACGATCGCGGGCGGCTCCTCCCGGCAGAGGCGGAGCGCCTCGGGGCCGCGGTCGGCCACCGACACCTGGAAGCCGAGGGACGCGGAGCCGGTCGCTCAGCGCCTCGCAGAAGTCGGGATCGTCGTCGACCAGGAGCACGCGCGCGGGAGGGGCCATGGCTCGATCCTCAGTCACGGCCGAACGCCTGCGCCGTGAGGCGCAGGAGCTCGCCGGGGTCGAAGGGCTTGAGCATGAAGTCGTCGGCGCCGCGGGCGCGGCACGCCTCGCGGAGCGGACGGTTCGGGGAGCCGGTCAGGACGATCACGCGGGCCTGGGGCGCCGCCTGCCGGAGCTCCGGCAGGGCCTCGAAGCCGCCGAGCCGCGGCATCTTGAGGTCGAGGATGATGCAGCCGGGGCGCGCCGCGCGCGCGCAGGCGAGGGCCTCGATCCCGTCGCGCGCGGTGAGGACGCGGTACCCGGCGGCGGCCAGCCGGTCGGAGACGATCTGGAGCAGATCGGCCTCGTCGTCGACGACGAGGACGAGGCGCTCCTCCCCGGCGGCCGGCGAGACGCAGGCAGTCCGGCGAGTCCGTCATTCGGGCATCCCGCCCGCGGCGGGCAGCAGGAGGACGAAGGCCGCTCCACCGCCCGGCGCGTCCTCCACCCAGATCCGGCCGCCGTGGAGCTCGACCAGGTGGCGCGCGATGGTGAGCCCGAGCCCGGTGCCGGGCGGCCGCTCCGGCTCGGCCCGGCCGACCTGGTAGAACTTGTCGAACACGCGCTCGCGCTCGGCCGCCGGGATCCCGGGACCGCTGTCCTCGACCGCGAGGCGCACGAGCGCCCCGGCATCGGGGCGCGCGGCGACCGTCACCCGGCCGCCCGGCGGGCTGAACTTGATCGCGTTCGCGAGGAGGTTCGTCAGGATCTGGTGCACCCGGTCGGGGTCCGCCCAGACCGGCGGGCACGGCGCGAGATCCGGGGTCCACGCGGACCCGGCGCTCGTCCGCGACGTGGCGAAGGCCGTCGACGGCGTCGGCCACCAGGTCGTCGACCGGCAGCGCCCGCGGGATGAGCTCGATCTTGCCCGCCTCGATCCGCGTGAGATCGAGGAGGTCCGAGACCATCCGGCCCAGCCGGTCGGTGTTGTCCCGGACGCGACCGAGATAGTGGCGGGGCTTGTCGGTGAGCGGGCCGGCCACGCCGTCCAGAAGGTTGTCGACGTAGCCCTTGACCGCGGCCAGCGGCGTCCGGAGCTCGTGGGAGACGTTGCCGAGAAAGTCGGACTTGAGCTGGTCGACCTCGCGGAGCCGCGCGTGCGAGGCCTCGAGCTGCCGGTACGTGGCCTCCAGCTCGGCGGTCCGCTCGTGCACCTTGGCCTCGAGCTGGGCGGCCGAGTCCTGGAGCCGGCGATAGAGGTGGGCGTTCTGGATGACCACGGCGACCTGGGCCGCGAAGACCGTCACGAGCCGGACGTCGTTCTCCGACAGTCCCCCCGGCTTGTTGGCGATCGAGATCTTCCCGACGAACCGACCCTCGTGGAAGAGCGGGATCTCCGTCAGGTTGTAGACGCCGAACGGCCGGAGGAAGGCGCGCTGCTCCTCGTTGAACTCCTCCGTCCGCTTGTTGACCATCGGCCCCCGGTGGCGGAAGTTCCAGGCGGGCCTGAGCGCGTCGGCGGGATAGCGGACCTTCTTGAGCAGCTCGTCCGCCACGTTGTAGCCCGGCCACTGGCAGACGAACTCGCGGGTCTCCGGCTCGTAGAGGGAGATCACGCACTTCTCGCAGCCGACCAGCTCCGCCAGCTGGCGGGTGAGCCGGCCGTAGGTCTCGCGGATGTCCGTCATGGCCTCGAAGGCCCGCGAGATCTCCTCGAGGCCCTCGAGCTCCCGGTAGCTCCGGCGAGGCCGGAAGAGTCCCCGGACGGCGCCGAGAGCCGCCGTCACGCGCCCCACGGTCCACCCTCGGCTGCTCGGGGTCCCGGCATCCCCTGCCCGGCGGGCCGAGGGTCCGGCCGCGCGTCGGCGTGTATCCGAACGCACGAAGGGCGTCACCTTGCGGTGACGCCCTTCGCTGCCTGTCCGACCGGCGTCGAGCGCTAGTTCTTGGTCGCCGGCTTGACCCCCGGGTGGTCCTTGAAGAACTGCTTGTTGAGCTCGATGTACTGCTTCCACTGATCGGGTGTCTCGTCCTCGGCGAAGATCGCCTTGACCGGGCACACCGGCTCGCAGGCGCCGCAGTCGATGCACTCCTCGGGGTGGATGAACAGCATCGTGTCACCCTCGTAGATGCAATCAACCGGGCAGACCTCCACGCAGGCCTTGTCCTTCACGCCGATGCACGGCTCGGCAATGATGTAGGGCATCGAATCCTCCCCGAGGTGGTGTTCGGAGCGTCGGTTGCGTTCCGCGATCCCTGGACGCGGAACTCCCCGCGCCGGACCGGTCAACTTCTACTATGCGCCGGACCCCATGTCAAGCATCGCACAGGCGTCCAACAGCGCGGTCCGATTGCTCCTTTTGCCCCTCGGCGACTCGGTGCCGCCCGCCGCCGGCCACTCGGCCCGTGCATCCCCGTTCCCGAGCGCGCCTCCCGTTTCCACGGCGACGCGCTCCCAGAGGTGCAACCGGAATGCCACCAGCCGTCGTCAGAGTTTCCGAACGGATACGGCGGGACCCCGCACCACAGCTCGCTTGACTGCACACGTTCCAGTGCACCACTGCACTGTTTTCGGTGCACCTCATCCAGCAGACCGACTCGTCCTTCCGTGGTGACGCGGTGATTCGGTTTCGCCCGTGTCCGCCAGCGCGTTCTTTGCTCGTCACGACGCGGTGATGTGCGTACGCACGGGGCCACGTCTGTGACCCACGCCCACGATGGGCCTCAACCCTTTCCACCGCCGGATGCTGCCCGAAGCCTGCACAAGAACCAGTGCACCCGGACACGCCTGAAAGATGGCCCCACCTCGGTCTTCCGGGACGAACCGTCCGAGTAATCGACGATTTCGCGATGAGATATCCCTGAGCGGGTCTGGCTGGCGTCTTTCTTGCCTGTCCCTTGCGCCGATCGAGCTGCGATCTGGCCGCCTGACATTCGATACGAGGAGGGCGCGTGGTGATCCACTTCCGGGGCCGCTCCCGACCGCCCCACCATCGCGGAGCCTGGGGCCTGGCTGTCACCGGCATGATCCTGGCCCTCGCGACCGTGGTCGACGCCGCACCGGCGTTCGGGCCCAGGGAATATGTCGTCAAGCCGGCTCTCCCGTTGCCGGCGATCGAGCGGTTCCCCGCCTGCCAGCCCGAGAAGGGCGGGCGGCTCCGGGTCGAGAACGGTCCGGACGGCCGGGCGCGAGCCGCGCTCGCCGTTCTGGTGCTGAACCAGCGGGAGACCGTCCTCATGCTCGAGGGCCCCGGCCAGCGCCGCGTGGTCGAGCGAGCCGTACAGCTCGTGGCCGGCAACACCCTGCTCGTCTGGATGATCGGCCCGCCGGGCGCCACGCTGGCCGTCTCGGTCACCAGCGCCGGATCATGCCTCGACGTGGCCATCGCCAGCCCGGCCCCGGGAGCCATGGTCCCGGAGGGGACGCTGGGTTTCCCGGCCCGATGGGCGCTTGGTCGCCAGGGGCGCGGGCAGGGTCCCAAGGATAACCAGTTCTCCTTGCCCGATGCTCGAGACTATCAGTATCAATCCTTGATCGCCTCGTCGCCAGCGATGAGGGATCAATTCACCGCGCGCTTCTTTCGGGCCCTCGGCCACGTCTTCCACATCTTGGAAGACATGGCGCAACCTCAGCACACACGAAACGATCCTCATGCTGACTGTTTCAGTGCACTGAACCCACTCTTCGGCGGTCATAGCTGGTACGAGGAGTACCTGGAGGCTCGGACGCTGAGACGTCCATTCGCACAAACAGGTAACATCCCGCCACCGACAACTCTTGTTGGATACGCTCCTCCCTCAATCCGGTTCTATCGAGATTTCCTCACTGATAATACTCGTCATGGTCTCGCTGACTTCAGCAGCCGAAACTTTCTCTCGGCCGGAACGAATCTCGCTGCCGGTTCTGCGTCTTGCGCGGGGCTGCCGGAGCCGCCATGCGATGCCACGGCCTATCAACAAGTCTCTCGACTCTATCTCCACAACGACACTCTAAGGGCACCGTGTCAGCTCCAGTAACGCTCTACACCCGTGACGATGTCGTCGACGCGCTAACCGGACAAGTGATTCCGAAATGTGCCGCTGACCAGCCGCTCGGTCTGGGATCAGCATCTTGCAGACCATTGGCCGGTCGCAGAAGTTCAGCCTCAATCGGTTCAACTACGATGCGATGGCAGACATCCTGCTGCCTCGAGCCGTCGGGTATGCGGCCGGTTTCCTCGATACCTTCTTTCGCGGATACATCGGCGCCATGTACGAGGACGAGCGTTTGAGGATCACGGGGTCGTCCGAAGCGATGAGTGGCGACTTCAAGCTCCTCTACGAGCGAACTGATGGGACACGTGGAGAGGTGGGCGCGTGGGCGCTTCAGCTAGGCCCGGACGGGGTGAGCCAGCCGCTATCGACGCCCCCGCTCACGGGAGATGCGGCGTCGGTTGTGTCTTGCTTCCTCATCTTCCGCGGGCAGCTCGGGCTCGAGCAGGGTGCGGTGGTCGGATCCCAGGCACCGTGTCCTCCCCGTCTGAGCCTCCTCCGAGCGATGTCAGCTGGACGGTGTACTCCTGTCTCTATCGCCCGTACGACTCCGGCCGCACTCCGTCATCTATCGCTACGCGACAACCGATCCCCCGATCGAAGTGGACGGTCTCCCCGTTGTTCGGTTCTTCCTCCGTCCACCCAACGGAGAGACGGTTTGCTCATTCACCCACATGAGTGTTGGCGGCGCAGCCTCCGGGCACCATCACCGAGCACCTGATGTGACAGGCCCTGGCGTCACATCGGCGGCGTCGAGGCCGCCGATGGCGAGGAGAGCACCCGAGCCTCGCGTTAGGCGGCTGCCCAGGTGATCGCGTCTCGACACGCGGCGGCGAGACCCTCCAGCGCGCCACCGAAGAAGTGGTCCGTCTCGAGCACGCGCAGCCACGGCTGCGCCGGCAGGCTCGCCCGAAGCGCCTCGAGCCGCGCCGGGTCTGAGTACTCGTCCTGGGCCGGCGCGATGAGGGCGACCCGCCCGCGGATCCCGGCCAGGAAGCCGTAGTCGTAGCGGGCCAGCACGGGCGCGACGCCGAGGTAGAAGCCGACGCCGAGATCGGCCGCGGCGGCCTGGCCGCCGACGTAGCTCCCGAACGAGTAGCCCGCAACGGCAACCAGGCGCGGCGCCGCGTCGAGCGACGCCCTCAGATGGGCGAGCGCGCCGGCGACGTCCGCCACCTCGGTCTTCCCCTCGCCGTGCGTCCCCTCGCTGGCGCCGACGCCGCGGAAGTTGAACGCGAGGGTCGTGAAGCCGGCCTCGCGGAAGGCGGTCTCGACCGTCAGGATCACCGGGGTGAGCATCGAGCCGCCGTAGAGCGGATGGGGGTGGCAAAGCACGACCCCGCGGTCCCGTGCGCCCGGGGTGAGGCGGCCCTCGAGCGAGAGGCCGTCGGCTGACGAGAAGCGCACCAGGCTGGCGCCGAGAGGAAGCCGGAAGGCCGTCATCGCCAGCGCCGGACGGCGCCCGGCGGCCCGGCGGCGCGGTCCTTCCGCCTCCGCCGCGTCCCTGACGGGCCATCCACGCCGCGCGCACCTCTGGAGCGGGCAAGGGGTGTGCTCGGTCTGGAAGGGCGGGCCGCCCAGCCTGATCGACAGGCTGGCCAACCGGCCCCCGGGAGCCCTCGCCTGACCATGGGGCCGGCGGCGCCCTACAGCTCCGCCAGCCGGTCGTTCTCCGCGTAGTCGATCGGGCAGTCGACGAGGGCGGGCACGTCCGAGGCCAGCGCGGCCTCGAGGGCCGGCCGGAGGCCCGCCGCCGACTCGACGCGGATCCCCCGGCACCCGAAGGACTCGGCGAGCGCGACGAGGTCGGGGTTGCCGAGGTCCACGCCCGCGGTGCGCCCGAAGCGCTTCTGCTGCTTCCAGCGGATGACGCCGTAGCCGTCGTCCCTCAGGACCAGCACCACGAAGGCGAGGCCCAGCCGCCGCGCCGTCTCGAGCTCCTGCACGTTCATGAGGAAGCCGCCGTCGCCCGTCACCGTCACCACCCGCCGGTCCGGCAGGGCGAGCTTGGCGGCGATCGCCCCCGGGAGGCCGATCCCCATCGCGGCGAAGCCGTTCGAGACGATCACCGTGTTCGGGAGGCGCGCCCCGTATGCCTTGGCGACCCAGAGCTTGTGCGCGCCGACGTCGGAGATGACCAGGTCCTCCGGCGCCAGCGCCGCCTCGAGGTCGGCCATGGCCCGCTGCGGGAGCACCGGGAAGGCGTCCGAGCGCCGGCGGGGATCGGGCGCGCGGGGCGCCGGCGGCTTCGCGTGAGGGCGCACGCCGACCAGCGGCGCCAGGAGCTCGAGCGCCTCGCGCACGTCGGCGACGACCTCGACGTCCGGCTGGTAGCGCGCGTCCACCTCGGCGGCCGTGAAGTCGATGTGGACGAGCCGCGCGTGCCCCGACGGGTTCCAGCGGGCCGGCGCGTACTCCACCGGGTCGTAGCCCACGGCCACGACGACGTCCGCCTTCGCGAACCCGGCGCGCTCGATGTCCTCGGCGATCGAGCCCGACGGTGGTGACCATGAGCGGATGGTCGGCCGGCAGGGCGCCCTTGGCCATGAACGTCGTCACCACCGGGATCTGGGCGCGCTCGGCCAGGGCGCGCAGCTCCCGCGCCGCGTGGCCCCGGATGACGCCGTTCCCCGCCAGGATCAGCGGGCGGTCCGCGCGGTTCACGATGTCCGCCGCGCGCGCGAGCGACGGCCGGTCGGGCGACGGGCGGCGCGGCTGGTAGACGCGGAGGGGCTCGCCCTGGGCGTCGCCCTCCGCCACGTCCTCCGGCAGCTCCATGTGGCAGGCGCCGGGCTTCTCCTCCTGGGCGACCTTGAACGCCTTCCGCACGACCTCGGGGATGACCTCGCCCGTCTCGATCTGGGTGTTCCACTTCGTGAAGGGCCGGAACGCCTCCACGATGTCGACGTACTGGTGGGACTCCTTGTGGAGGAGGCCGCGGGCCAGCTGGCCCGTGATCGCCACCACGGGCGCCCGGTCGAGGTTGGCGTCGGCCAGGCCGGTCGTGAGGTTCGTCGCGCCGGGCCCGAGGGTGGCGAGGCACACGCCCGCCCGGCCCGTGAGCCGGCCCCAGACGTCCGCCATGAAGGCGGCCGCCTGCTCGTGGCGGACCGCGACGAAGCGGACCGGCGAGTCGAGGAGGGCGTCGTTCAGGTCGAGCGTCTCCTCGCCGGGCACGCCGAAGACGTAGCGCACGCCCTCCTGCTCGAGGCAGCGGATCAGGAGCTGGGCTCCGGTCACGGGTCACGCCTCCCGCCGGGCCGCGCGGCCCGGCATCGTCCGTCAATCCGCCAGGCCCGCCGAGCCAGCCAAGGCGATGATCGCAGCCCCCCGGCGTTTTTGCTAGACTGTCGCTCGCCGTGGCGCCCCTTCTGGACGTCCGCCATCTCAGCACCCAGTTCGCCACCCAGGGTGGCGTGGTGCGCGCCGTCGACGACGTCTCCTGGGACGTCCGCGAGGGCGAGACGGTGGCCCTTGTCGGCGAGTCGGGGTGCGGCAAGAGCGTGAGCGCGCTCTCGATCATGCGCCTGGTCGCCGCGCCGGCCGGCCGGATCGTCGGCGGCGAGGTCTGGTTCGGCGGGAAGGACCTCCTGCGCCTCTCCGAGGAGGAGATGCGGCGGGTGCGCGGGCGCGAGATCGCCATGGTCTTCCAGGAGCCCATGACCTCGCTGAACCCCGTGCTCTCCGTCGGGCGCCAGCTCACGGAGGGCGTCGAGATCCACCTGGGCGCGGACCGCGCGCGCTCCCGGGCCCGCGCCGAGGAGCTGCTCCAGATGGTGGGCATCCCCGACGCGGCGCGGCGCCTCCGCCAGTACCCCCACCAGTTCAGCGGCGGGATGCGCCAGCGGATGATGATCGCGATGGCGCTGGCCTGCCAGCCGTCGCTCGTCCTCGCGGACGAGCCCACCACGGCGCTCGACGTGACGATCCAGGCGCAGATCCTGGAGCTCATGAAGTCGCTCTCGCGGCGCCTCGGGGTCGCGATGCTGATCATCACCCACAACCTCGGGGTGGTCGCCCGCTACGCCGACCGCGTCAACGTCATGTACGCCGGGCGGATCGTGGAGCAGGGCTCGGCGCGCGAGCTGTACGCCCATCCCCGCCACCCCTACACGCTCGGCCTCCTCCGCTCGGTGCCGCGGCTCGACGCCCCGCGCCGGGCGCGGCTCGACCCGATCGACGGCCAGCCCCCGGACCTCTCGCGCCTGCCGCAGGGCTGCGCGTTCGCGCCCCGCTGCGCCTTCCGCGTGGAGCGGTGCCTGGTGGAGCGGCCGGTGCTCCGCCCGGCCGGCGACGACGGCCACGTGAGCGCCTGCTGGGAGATCGAGCGCCTGCCGGACACCACGGTCGTCGCCGAGGTGGCCCCGTGAGCGCGCGCGGCGCGGCGGCCGCGGCGGCCGATGCCCCGCGGACGGACCCCGGGACCGACGTCCTCCTCGAGGTGCGCGACCTCGTCAAGCACTACCCCGTGTCGTCGGGGCTGCTCGGCCGCCAGGTCGGGCTGGTGCGCGCGGTCGACGGCGTCAGCTTCACGATCCGGCGCGGGGAGACGCTCGGCCTGGTGGGCGAGTCCGGCTGCGGCAAGACCACGACGGGGCGCTGCATCCTCCAGCTCGAGCGGCCGACGAGCGGATCGGTGCGCTTCGAGGGCCAGGAGCTGACCACGCTCGCGCCGGCGGCGCTCCGGTCGGTGCGCCGGCGGATCCAGGTGATCTTCCAGGACCCCTACAGCTCGCTGAACCCCCGGATGACCGTGGGCCAGATCGTGGGCGAGCCCCTCGCCGTCCACGGGCTCGTCCAGGAGCCGGCGGCCCGCGCCGCCCGCGTGCAGGAGCTGCTCCGGCAGGTGGGCCTCCTGCCCCAGCACGGCCGGCGCTACCCGCACGAGCTGTCGGGCGGCCAGCGCCAGCGGGTGGGCATCGCGCGGGCGCTCTCGCTCGAGCCGGCCCTGATCATCTGCGACGAGCCGGTGTCCGCGCTCGACGTCTCGATCCAGGCGCAGATCATCAACCTGCTCGAGGACCTCCGGCGGGAGCTCGGCCTCACGTACCTCTTCGTCGCCCACGACCTGTCGGTCGTCCGCCACATCTCCGACCGCGTCGCCGTCATGTACCTGGGCCGCATCGTGGAGCTGGCCGACCGGCAGACGCTCTACGAGGGCGCCGCGCCACCCGTACACGAAGGCCCTGCTCTCGGCCGTGCCCATCCCCGACCCCGTGGTCGAGGCGAGCCGGGAGCGGGTCGTCCTGGGCGGCGAGGTGCCGAGCCCGCTCCACCCGCCCCGCGGGTGCGCGTTCCACCCGCGCTGCCCGATCGCCGTCGACGAGTGCCAGCGGACCCGGCCCGAGCTCCGGGAGGTCGGACCGGCGCAGCAGGCCGCCTGCCACCTGGCCTGACCCGATCCGGAGCCCGGGCGGCGCCCGGGTTCCGGCCACCTGGCGCACGCCGTGACCAGCCGCGCGGGATCGCGCTGGCGGCGTGGACGACTCCCTGAATATCGGCCTGCCATCAAGCCACTCCAGGAGGGATCGCGTAGGGCGTCCCAGTCCAGTCGGACGCCGCGGCTGTCCCCAAGCCGGTCCCCAGGGCCACGGCGATGGCCCACTGGTCCAGTGGTCGGACCTTGACAGGTTCGCCGGATCACGGCTAGGCTGATTTCATCCCCCAGGCGATGGCCCGATAGCGATGGCCGTGAGAATGGCCGGATGGCACGACATGATCGCGAATGGCCGTGGCTTCCGCACATGGCCTCCCTCGGCGCCGTGCCGGCGCTGGCAGGCGCCGGCCGGCACCAGCAGCACACCCCAGTCCGAGGAGGTTCCATCATGACGAAGAGGCGATCGAGGACGCTCGCCGGCTCGCTCCTGTCGTCCCTGCTGGTCGTGGCCGCTGCTGATGACGGGCATGCCGGCCGGGGCGCAGCAGCCCCGGATGGGCGGAGAGCTCGTCTTCCCGGTGCCGTCCGAGCCGCCCTCCTACGACGGCCACCGCGAGGAGACGTTCGGGCTGATCCACCCGCTGGCGCCCTTCTACAGCACGCTCCTCCGCGTCGATCCGACCGACCCCACCGGGACCAAGCCCGTGGGCGACCTGGCCGAGAGCTGGACCGTCTCCAAGGACGGCCTCACCTACACGTTCAAGCTCCGCCAGGGCGTCAAGTTCCACGACGGGGCCGCGATGACCTCGGCGGACGTCAAGGCGTCCTACGACAAGATCGTCTTCCCGCCGGCCGGCGTCGGGTCGAGCCGGAAGGGCCAGTACCGCTCGGTGGAGGTGGTGGAGGCGCCGGACCCCTCGACCGTGCGCTTCCGGCTGAAGTGGCCGGAGAGCTCGTTCATGCTCGCGCTGTCGTCGCCCTACAACTTCATCTACAAGGCCGACATCCTCGCGAAGGACATGCACTGGTACGAGAAGAACATCATGGGGACGGGCCCCTTCAAGTTCGTCGAGCACGTGAAGGGCTCCCACGTGGTGGGCAAGAAGAACCCCGACTACTGGGACAAGGGCAAGCCCTACCTCGACGGCTTCCGCGCCGTGTTCGTGGCCTCGTCGTCGGCGCAGGTCGCCATGATCCGCGGCGAGCGGGCCCACATCCAGTTCCGCGGCTTCAGCCCCGCCGAGCGCGACAGCCTGGTCCAGGCGCTCGGGAACAAGATCACGGTCCAGGAGAGCCCCTGGGACTGCATCCTGATGGCCGTCATCAACCACGAGAAGAAGCCCTTCGACGACAAGCGCGTCCGCCGGGCGCTCTCGCTGGCGCTCGACCGCCACCAGGGGTCCCAGGCGCTGTCGCAAGATCGCCATCGTCCGGGACGTCGCGGGCATCCAGGTCCCGGGCACGCCGTACGCCACGCCGCCCGCCGAGCTCGAGAAGCTCGCCGGCTACGGCCGTGACATCAACGCCGCCCGCGCCGAGGCGCGGCGCCTCCTGAAGGAGGCCGGCGCCGAGGGGCTCTCGTTCACCTTCAAGAACCGCGGCATCCCGATGCCCTACGAGCCGCTCGCCATCTGGATGATCGACCAGTGGCGCCAGATCGGCCTCACCGTCAACCAGGAGGTCATCGAGGCGGCCGCGTACTACACGCCGCTCCGGGCGGGCGACTTCCAGGTGGCGATGGACTTCCAGTGCGGCTACATCGTCGAGCCCGACCTCGACATCTACAAGTTCATCTCGAACGACAAGAACCCGGCGAACTACGGGCGCTACACCGACCGGGTGCTCGACGACCTCTACGACAAGCAGGCGCGCGCGAGCAGCCCCGACGAGCGGAAGGCGCTGCTCCGGCAGTTCGAGAAGCGCCTCCTCGACGAGGAGGCCCACTACATCCTGACGCTCCAGTGGCACCGCATCATCCCGCACTCGAGCAAGGTCAAGGGGTGGCAGGTCACCCCGAGCCACTACCTCAACAACCAGCTCGACACCGTCTGGCTCACGGAGTAGTCCGACGGCGGGTCGGACGTTGACCCGGCAATCGGCCGCCGCCCTCCCCGGGGCGGCGGCCCGCTCCGGGGTCGAGAGCCTGAAGCGCGGCGGGCCCCCGAGACCCGCCACACGCCCGGCAGTCGGAAATGCTCAGAAGTCGAAGTCTGACCCCATGACCCGGTACCTCGCGAAGCGGTTCCTGCTGATGATCCCCACGCTGCTGGGGGTCGCCGTGCTGGTGTTCGTCCTCCTGCGCGTCCTGCCCGGCGACGTGGTCGAGATGCGCTTCGCGAGCGGCCAGAACCAGTTCGTCGACCAGAAGATGCTCGACGCGGAGCGCGCCAAGCTCGGCCTCGACAAGTCGATCCCGCAGCAGTTCGTCGCCTACCTGACGGGCCTCCTCCGGCTCGACCTCGGACGCTCGATGTGGACCGGGTCGCCCATCACCGAGGAGATCAAGCTCCGGTTCGCCCTGTCGCTCCAGCTGGCGCTGATGGCCACCCTGGTCGCGACGGTGCTCGCGATCCCGCTCGGGATCGTGGCCGCGCTCCGCCAGGACACGTGGATCGACTACGCCGTCCGGGTGTTCTCGATCGCCGGCCTGGCGATGCCGTCCTTCTGGCTGGGCATCGTCCTGATCCTGGGGCTCCTGGTGGTGTTCAAGTGGCTGCCGCCGATGGTCTACACGCCGTTCTGGGTCGATCCCTGGCAGAACCTCGCCCAGCTCGTGTGGCCGGCGCTGGCGGTCGGGTACCGCTACTCGGCGGTCGCCACCCGGATGACCCGGTCGGCGATGCTCGAGGTGCTCCGCGAGGACTACATCCGCACCGCCCGGGCGAAGGGGCTCTGGACGAAGCTGATCCTCACCCGCCACGCCCTGAAGAACGCGATGCTCCCGGTGCTCACCGTGATCGCCCTCGAGTTCGCGTTCCTGCTGGGCGGGCTGGTCGTCACCGAGCAGGTGTTCAACCTGAACGGCCTCGGGCTCCTCTTCGTCCAGGCGATCGCGCACCGCGACTACACGCTGACGCAGGCCCTCGTGCTCCTGGTCGCCGCGACCTTCATCATCGTCAACTTCCTGGTCGACCTCACCTTCGCGTGGATCGACCCGCGGATCCGGTACCGGTAGCCGGCCGGCTCATGGCGATCAATCCGCCCATCGAGGTCCTCGCCGACGTCGCGGCCGCCGAGCCGTCGGCCCGGTGGCTGGACGGAGCGCGCCAGTTCGTCCGGCGGCGGCCGCTCGGCGCGCTCGGGGCCGCGGTCATCCTCCTGATGGCGGGGGTCGCGGTCTTCGCCCCGCTCCTGGCGACCCACAACCCCCTCGCCAACGACTACGCCGCGATGCTCTCCCCGCCGAGCGCCCAGCACTGGCTCGGCACCGACGCGCACGGGCGGGACGTCTACTCGCGCCTCCTCTACGGCTCGCGGACGGCGCTCCTGGTGGGGTTCGGCGCCTCGGTGCTCGGCGCCACCCTCGGCGCCGTCCTGGGCGTCGCCAGCGCCTACTTCGGCGGGTGGCTGGACCTGATCCTCCAGCGCGTCATGGACGTGTTCCTCTCGCTCCCGCTGATCATCCTGGCGCTGGCCGTGGTGGTGATCCTGGGAACGGGCGCCACCAACGTCATGCTGGCCATCACGATCCCGATGATCCCGCGCTGCGCCCTGGTGGTGCGCTCGAGCTCGCTCGCCATCCGGGAGATGCCCTACGTCGACGCGGCGCGCGCGGCCGGATACGGCCACGCGCCGGATCATCTTCCGCCACATGCGCCCAACGTGATGGCGCCCTACCTGATCATGCTGACCGCCTTCGTGGGCCAGGCGATCCTCCTGGAGGCCTCGCTCTCGTTCCTCGGGCTCGGGGTCCAGGAGCCGACGGCGGCCTGGGGGCTCATGCTCCGGGGCGCGGCGGTCGAGTTCGCCGAGGCGGCCCCCTGGATGGGGATCTTCCCCGGCCTGGCGATCAGCCTGGCCGTCTTCGCCTTCAACCTCTTCGGCGACTCGCTCCGGGACGCCCTGGATCCCAAGCTGCGCACGCAGTAGGCAGACCAATTCACGTCAGGGAGGACTTCCCTGACCGTGGAAGTCCTCCCGGTCTGACCCCTGAAGTCCGCGTTTTTCGACGTCTGTTCCCGGTCCGCTTCCGCATGGCATGCGTGTTGCGTCTCTGTCCGCCCGGAGAATCCTATCGCGGGGAGGCGGCGCCGAGCCCCTCCACGCGGCTGCGGGGCAAGCTCCACAGGGGGACACGGGCCGGGAATGGACGAGAACGGCAACGGGTCGGCGGCTCGCTGGTACCTCGTGGTGAAGCCCGAGCAGCGGGAGCTCATCGAGATCCTCCGCGAGCGGCTCCATGGCTCCGGTGTGGAGGTGGTGCTCGAACGCCGGAGCCGGGAGCGGCGGCGCGGGAGCTTCGGGCCCGCCATGGACCGCCGCCAGACCGACCGGCGCCGCCAGCGGCCGGTCGCGTTCCTGTCAGCCGCGGCCCCGGTGGAGGTCGCCCCGCGCGTGCCGGCCGCCGGCCGGCCGCGCGCAGGCGGCGCGCGCCCAGGAGCTGGCCGCCGTCACGCATCCCTGCCCCACCTGCGCGTCCTCGATCGAGCTCGAGATGCCGCGCTTCCCGCATCCGCCCGCGCGGGTCGAGATGGAGGTCGCCCACCCGATGACGGGCAGCCGGGACGCCCAGCACTACGTCGAGATCGCGGCGTTCACGGTCTCCGGCCGCCTGATCCTCTCGCAGCGCGTCCCGGGCCGCCGCTCGATCTAGCGGAGCTACAGCGCGGAGCGGCAGGCCGCGGCGCCGACCGCGCCCTCGCTGGCCGGGATCAGCTCGGCGTAGAGGTCCGCCATGCTCCGTCCCACCGACGGCCAGGCGAACCGGCGCGCCCACTCCACCGCCCGGAGGCCGAGCGCCCGGCGCCCCGGCTCGTCGGCCAGCAGCGCCGCGATCGCGCGGGCGAGCTCGGCCACGTCGCCCTCCGGAACCAGGCGGCCCGTCGCGCCGTCCTGGACCGTCACGGCGAGGCCCCCGGCGCGTGACGCGACCACGGGGACGCCGGACGCCATCGCCTCGAGCGCCACCATCCCGAAGGACTCGTAGCGCGACGGCATCAGGCAGAGATCCGCCGCCGCGTAGTAGTCGGGCAGGACGTCCTGCGGCTGCGGGCCCCGGAAGTCCACCCAGGCGCCGACGCCCAGCTCATGAGCGAGCCGGCGCAGGTGCTCGCTCCCCGCCTCGTCCCCCTTCGTGCCGCCGACGACGAGCAGCGTGGGCCGGGCCGACGCGAGGCCGTCGGACCGGAGCACCGCGAGCGCCCGCAGGAGCGTCTCGAGCCCCTTGATCGGCGTCAGCCGGCCCACGAACAGGAGGACGGGCCCGGCATCGAGCCCGAGGCGCGCCCGCGCGGGCGCGGCCGGCCGCGGCCGGAACAGCTCGACGTCCACGCCGCACGGGATCACGGCCACCCGGGCCGGGTCCGCCCCCAGGTGCCAGGCGAGGTCCGCCCGCTCGATCAGGTTCGAGGCGACGATGCGGTCCGCGCCGGCGGCGATGCGGACCTCGGCGGCCAGGCGCTCGGCGGGCTCGGTGTCGCCCGACCCGCGGGCGACCGCGTTCTTGATCGCTCCGAGCGTGTGGAACATGTGGACGAGCGGCACGTCCCAGCGGCGCGCCAGCTCGAGCCCCGCCACGCCGGACAGCCAGTAGTGGCTGTGGACGAGGTCGTAGCGGACCCCTTCGCGCGTGCGGAACGCCTCGACCCCCCGGCCGAACGCCTCGAGGTGATCGGCCACCGCGGCCCGCGCCACCGGGCGGGCCGGGCCGGCGGGCGACGTGGACCACTCTCGCGCCGGGCCCGAGCCGCACCACCTCCGGGATCCCGGGATCCTGGCTCCGCGTGAACACGTCGATGTCGAAGCCGAGGCGCCCGAGCGCGCGCGCCACCTCGCGCACGTAGACGTTCATCCCGCCCGTCTCCTTGCCCCCGAGCGCGGCGAGCGGGCAGGTGTGCACGGAGAGCACGGCGAGTCGCGAGTGGCTCGGCGGCCGTCCGGAGAAGGCCGGCGTCATGGCCGCTCCAGCGTGACGCGCAGGACGTCCGTCGGCACGGCGCCGAAGCCGTACTTGTACGGCTCCTCGCCCCGCAGGAAGTCGTAGCGGCGGAAGCCCCGCGCGATCGCGTCCTCGATCGTGCGGGCGATGAGGACGACCCCGGGCGACAGGGCGCGGGCCTCCGGGTCGAAGCCGGAGTTGTAGAGGCTCACGCTCCCCGCCTGCTCGAGGCAGAAGAGCGCGGCCGCCGGGCGCTCCTCGAGCCAGAGCATCCAGAGGGCCGCCAGCCGCGCCTCCGCCAGCGCGCGCCCGAGATCGCGGAAGAACGCCTCCATGGGCTCGTCCATGAAGCGGGCCTTGCCGACCTTGGACCGCCGGTGAAGGGCGACGAAGCCGTCCATCAGGGCGTCCATCGCCGCCGGCGTCCGGGCCACCTCGATGCGGGGCTGCCCCGCCTCGGCCCGGCGGAGCTTCCGCCGGAGCTCGTGGCGGTCCTTCCCGGACAGCGTCGCGAGATACCCGTCCCACGTCTCCGCGAGCTCGATGACCGGGCAGCGGTCCTCGACGTCGACGCGACAGGCGAGGCCGGCGGACGCGGCGAGGCCCTCCAGGAGCCCGGGCGTCGCGGAGGCGGCCGGAACCGGGCGCAGGTCCACGGTGCGCCAGGCGAGGTCGCCGAGCGCGGGGAGCAGCGCCTTCCAGACTTCCTCCTCGCGACCCGCGACCGCGATGAGATCGAGATAGTCGGCCACGTCCGTGCCGCCGACGAGGCGCAGCACGGGGCCGTCGGACGTCGGGGCCTCGTAGAGCGGGAGGACGCCCACCCACTCGCCGGCGCCGTCTTGGGCGCCGAGGAGGTGGAGCGCTCCGGGGGCGAAGGCGCGATACCAGGAGGTCAGGAACTGCCACGTCGCGAATGGAGCCGGCGCCCGACACCGCTCGACCAGGCGATTCCAGCCCGACTCGCCGATCGCGAGGGCATCCCAGTCGGCGAAGCGCTCGATCCTCATCGCTGCCACGCGCCCCTGGCCAGCGGCCGGCATCCGTCCGACTCCCGCCCGCAGGCCCGGCTCGGCGCCTTCATTGGTCCCCTGTTGAGACGGTCCGGGCCCCAGGGGGGGTTCGGGCGAGAGCTGGTCAGAGGTCGTCCCCGCCGCCGCCCGCCGCCTCGCCAGCCGCCTCGGAACCGGCCCCGAGGTCCCCGCCGGTTTCCGCCTCCAGGGCCTCCTCGACGTCGTCCCCCATGTCCTCCGCCCATCTCGCTGCCCATCTTCTTCATCCAGCGGGCGACGCTCTGCGGGTCGTCCTCGTTCAGGTCGCCCAGGCTCGAGGGGTCGGCGAGGGCGTCGAGCCGATCCTCCTCCGAGCGGATCGTCGCGAAGCGCGACATGAGCCGACGGAGCTGGGCCCCCCCGCAGCGAGGGCAGCTGGGCGGGGTGGGGTCCGAGATCCGCATGACCAGCAGGCTCACGGCCCGGCGGCAGTCGGCGCACTGGTACTCGTAGATGGGCATGCCGAACGAATTCTAAGAGGGGGGGAATGGGGGGTCAAGCGAACGGCGGGCGGCCTCGGAGCGCGGCGCCGGCGCCCGCAGACGCTCGCGTCAGCCGGCGTCCCCCGGCCTCAGGGCGCGGGACGCCCGGTCGCGCGGCGGATCCGGACGGGCCGGATCACCACCCCTGCTGCATCAGGCTCAGCATCAGCCCGAACGAGAGCACCACCGCCGTGATGTACACGAGGACAATGCGCACCAGCCCCTCGGGCTCCTGCTCGCGCGCCAGCGCCTGGGCACGGGACCCCCTGTACGGTCGGG
Source organism: uncultured Candidatus Rokubacteria bacterium (assembly GCA_963745015.1). Lineage (GTDB taxonomy): Bacteria > Methylomirabilota > Methylomirabilia > Rokubacteriales > DASRDR01 > DASRDR01. The sequence continues at coordinate 615,083 of CAVUVU010000019.1, read as the reverse complement.
GCGGTCGCAGCGACGCGGGATCGAACCCCCGCTCTCTCCAAGGACCTCCCATGGTCGCCACCTCCGGCCGCCGGCTAGCCCGGCTCCCCAGGCCGCGAATCGGCCTTGCCTACCCTGGAGCAGAGCAACCGGCGTGCCAGGGATCGGCCCGAAGACCCAGTCAAGAAACCGCGTCGCCGGTATCAAATTCCGCGCGCAGTTGCGAGAGCCCGGCGGGTTGGCACCCTCCGCCGCGGTGCCATGCTGCGGCGAGCGGTCGGCGACGCGGCGATCGGAAACCGTCACATTGCGGCACCGCGGTCCGGGGAAGTGAGCCCCGGCAACCCGGGGAGGAGGACGGCGCGGCCTAGGAGTCGCCCGAGGGCCGGGTCATCCGCTCGGGCCGGACCTCCCGGTCGAACTCCGCCGCCGTGAGGTAGCCGAGCGCGACGGCGGCCTCGCGGAGCGTGGTGCCCTCGCGGTGCGCCTTCTTGGCGATCTCGGCGGCGCGGTCGTAGCCGAGCCGCGGCGCCAGGGCCGTCACGAGCATGAGCGAGCGCTCGAGCTGCTCCCGGATGCGCGGGAGGTTCGGCTCGAGGCCGCGGGCGCAGTGCTCCTCGAACGACTCGGCCGCGTCGGCCAGGAGCCGCATCGACTGGAGCACGTTGTGGATGATGAGCGGCTTGAAGACGTTGAGCTCGAAGTTCCCGGAGGCGCCGCCGACGTTGACCGCGACGTCGTTGCCGAGGACCTGGGCGCACACCATGGTCAGCGCTTCCGACTGGGTCGGGTTGACCTTGCCCGGCATGATCGAGCTGCCCGGCTCGTTCTCGGGGATCGTGATCTCGCCCAGGCCCGAGCGCGGCCCCGACGCGAGCCAGCGGACGTCGTTGGCGATCTTCATGAGCGCCGACCGCCATCGTCTTGAGCGCGCCGTGGGCCGCCACCAGCGCGTCGTGCGCCGCCAGGGCCTCGAACGGGTTCTCCGCCGGACGAACGGGCGGCCCGTCAGCTCCGCGATCCGCTTCGCCGCGGCCTCGCCGAAGCCCGGCGGGCGCGTTCAGACCGGTCCCGACCGCGGTGCCGCCGATGGCCAGCTCGTGGAGGTGGGGCATCGCCGCCTCGAGGTGCCCGAGGGCGTGATCGAGCTGGCTCGACCCACCCCGAGATCTCCTGGCCCAGCGTGAGCGGCACCGCGTCCTGGAGATGGGTCCGCCCGATCTTGACGACGTCCCGGTAGGCGTCGGCCTTCCGGGCGAGGGTGGCCCGGAGGCGCTCGGACCGCCGGGAACAGCCGGTCGCGGAGCTGCTCCACGGCGGCGAGGTGCATCGCGGTCGGGAACGCGTCGTTCGAGGACTGGCTCCGGTTGACGTCGTCGTTCGGGTGGACGAGCCGCGCGCCCAGCGCGCCGCCGAGGATCTCGGTCGCGCGGTTCGCGATCACCTCGTTGGCGTTCATGTTGGTCTGGGTGCCGCTGCCCGTCTGCCACACCGACGAGGGGGAAGTGGTCGTCGAGCCGGCCCGCGATCACCTCGTCGGCGGCCTGCGACGATGGCGCGCGCCTTGTCGCCGGGCAGGAGCCCGAGGTCCCGGTTCACCAGGGCGCAGGCCTTCTTGAGGATCCCGAACGCCCGGATCATCTCGCGGGGGAACCGCTCGCCGCCGATCCGGAAGTGCTGGAGGGAGCGCTGGGTCTGGGCGCCCCAGTAGCGGTCGGCGGGCACCTCGACCGGGCCCATGGTGTCGCGCTCGGTCCGGGTCGGCCCGGGCGCGCGGTGAGCGGGCGTGGTCGGCTCCATCGGCGCTCCCCCGGGCCTCCGCCCTGCCCGTCAGATGGCCAGGCTGCCGCCGCCCTCGCGGCGGTAGGCGTCCGGGTCCAGGATAACATTCAGGCAGGTGACCCGCCCGGACGCGAGGGCGCGCTCGAGCGCCGGGCGAAGGCGGCGCGGGTCCTCGATCGTCTCCCCCTCTCCGCCCATCGCCTCGACGAGCCGATCGTAGCGGGTGAACGGCAGCGACGTCGCGACGGTCCGCTCGCGGCCGTAGAAGGCCTGCTGGACCGACCGGATCATCCCCCACCCGCCGTCGTTGCCGACGACGCAGACCAGGGGGAGGTCGAATCGGACCGCGGTCTCGAGCTCCATGCCGTTCAGCCCGAAGGCGCCGTCCCCCGACAGGAGCAGGACGCGCCAGTCGGGATGGAGCGCCTTCGCGGCCAGCGCGAAGGGCGGCCCCACTCCGAGGACGCCGAGCGGCCCCGGATCGAGCCACTGCGCCGGCCGCGAGAGCGGCACGATCTTCGAGGCGCAGGTCACCACGTCGCCTCCGTCGGCGACCAGGCAGACGCGCTCGCTCATCACCGCCGCCAGCTCCGCCGCCAGCCGGTAGTGGGTGATCGGCGTCCGATCCGACGCCGCGAGCGCGGTCTGCTTCGCGCGCTCGGCGTCCTCCTTGTCGCGAAGCCGCCGGCGCCAGGCTCTCGCTCCGGGCCGGGAGTCCCGCCGGAACGGACGCGTGGAGCGCCGCGAGCGTCCGGCGCGACGTCCGCCGCGAGGCCCGCGGCGAGCGTCCGGTTCCGTCCGAAGTCGCCGCCCTCGGCGTCGACCATCACGACCTGCGCCCCGTCCCCGAACACGGGCGCCTGGCCGTAGCCGAGCCGGAAGTCGAGCGGCGTGCCCAGGACGACCACGACGTCCGCCTCGCGGAGGGCGAGCCCGCGCGCCAGCTGGAAGGCCATGGGGTGGTCGTGCGGCAGACCATCCCCGTCCCATGCCGTTCGTGAAGACGGGGATCGCCGGCCCGCTCGGCGAGGCCGAGCCAGCTCGCTCCACCCTCCGTCCCAGTAGACGCCGCTCCCCGCCACGATGGCGGGGCGCTCGGCCGCGGCCAGCAGCGCCGCCACGCGGTCGAGCGCGTCGGCGTCGGGCGCCGGCCGGCTTCGGCGGCCCGGGGCGGCGGGAGCAGCGCATCGCGCTCGTCGACGGTCGACATCAGGAGGTCGACCGCGATCTCGACGAAGACCGGACCCGGCTGGCCCGACAGCGCCACGTCGATCGCGCGGGCTGAGGTACTCCCGGGATGAGGCGCGGCTCCGGCACCGCCCACGCGCCCTTCGTGATCGGTCGCAGGAGCGAGACCTGGTCCATCTCCTGGAGGGCGCCGCGCCCCTTGCAGCCCGAGCGGAGATCCGCCGCCGATCAGGAGGAGTGGGCTCCGGGCCGCATGGGCGTTCGCGACGCCGGTCACGGCGTCGGTGACGCCGGGCCCGGGCACGACCACGGCCACGCCGAGCCCCCGGGTGAGCCGCGCCCACCGCGTCCGCGGCGTGCGCCGCCGCCTGCTCGTGGCGGACGTCGATCACCCGGATGCCGTGGCGAAGGCAGGCGTCGTAGATCGGCAGGACGTGGCCCCCGCAGAGCGTGAAGATCGCGCCCACGCCCTCGCGGGCGAGGACGCGGGCGACCAGCTCGCCCCCGGTCAGGTCGGCCATGCGCCGGCCGACGCGCGCGCTCGGGCCGGTCCAGCCCGGCACCGGGGCCAGGACGTCGGCCCCGAAGCGATCGAGCTGCTCCAGCATCCGGTCGGGCGGCACGGTGAAATAGACGACGAACGTCCGCGACCCCCGCGGCCACGAACTCCGCGAGGCGATCGACGCACGCCGCGGGCGGCCCGAGCAGGCAGTACTTCCGCGCCAGATCGTCGAAGGGCTGCTTGTACTGGCGCGCCGAGGTAGCTCGCCGCCATCGCATGAGCGCCGCGCTCGCGGTCGCTCGTCGACGGCCGTGAAGAGCACGTGGGCGGGCTCGAAGCGGCCCCGGATCGATCGGCCGGCCGGCGTCGGCCGCGAACGCCTCGATCTTCTGCATGCCCGCGCGGAACCGCTCGGGGGTGACGAGGTACGAGACCTGCGTCCCGAGGCGCGCCGCCCGGCGAAGGGCCGCCTCCGACCGGCCCCCGATCCAGATCGGCGGGCCCCCTCGCTGGGCCGGCTTCGGCTCGAGGACCACGTCGGTGAAACGCGTGAAGCGGCCCTCGAATGACGCGGGCGACGGCCCCCAGAGCGCCCGGCAGACCGCGATGCCCTCGTCCACGCGCGCCCCGCGCTCCCGGAGCGGGACGCCGGCCGCCTCGAACTCCTTCGGAACTCGCCGCCGACGCCGACACCGAAGACGACGCGGCCATTGGACCAGCCGTCCAGGAGGCGACCAGCTCGGCGGCGATCGTGGGATGCCGGAGCGCGAGGAGGTACACGCACGGGCCCGATCCGCACGCGCCGCGTCACCGCCGCCACGTAGCTCAGGGCGGCCAGCGAGTCGAGCGTGGGGTTGTGGAAGGCCACGTGGTCGCCGATCCAGACCGAGTCGAACCCGAGCGCCTCCGCGCGGGTCGCGACCGGCCCGAGGAGCTCGGGGCGATGCGGGACCTCGACCCCGAACCGGACGGGGCGCGCACCCGGCCGCCATCCCGCGCTCGGTCATTCCATCAGCTCATCCGCCCGCACCAGCACCGACCGGGGGATCGTCAAGCCCAGCGTCTTCGCGGTCTTCAGGTTGATCTGCAGCTCGAACTTCGTCGGCTGCTCGACCGACAGGTCGGCCGGCCTGGCGCCCTTCAGGATCCTGTCGACGAACATCGGCGCGCCGGAGGTCTCTATCCGTCCAGCTCGCCGCGTAGCTCATCAGGCCGCCGGCCTCGACAACCTCTCTCCCCTGCACGATCATGGGGAGCCGGCGCCTCAGCGCGAGGTCCGCCAGCCGGGCGCCATGTGTCGGCGCGAGGGACGTCGGCAGCAGGATGAGCGCCTCCGCCTGCTCCCTCGACATCGCGGCGAAGGCCCGATCGAAGTCCAGCGGGCCTCGCGCTTCCAGGGGCTGGAGATGGACTCCCGGTGATCCTGGCCGCGACCGTCAGCTCCTTGAGGGTGGCTCCACGTGGGGGTCCGGCCCGTACAGGACCGCCACCCGGGCAAGCCTCAGGGACCTCCGCCAGCAGCTCCAGGCGCTTCGCGCTCAGCTCGAAGCTCAGCGTCGTGAATCCCGTGATGTTGCCGCCCGGTCGGGCGAGGTCGGCCACCAGCCCCATCTCGACGGGGCGATCCCCGAGCGCCAGCACGATCTGGATCGTCGGCGTCGCCCGGCGCACGGCCTGCGCGAACTCGGTCCCCCAGACGACGATGACGTCCGGCTCGAGCCGGACCACCTCGGGCAGCGAGACGGTCATGCCGGTCGGTCTTCCCTTCGGCATAGCGGTATTCGACGGCGATGCTCTGGCCCTCGACGTAGCCCAGATCACGCAGGCCCTGACGGAAGCCTTCGACCGGAGCGAAGCCGGGAGACGCGACGACCAGCGCGCCGATCCGCGGCACCTTCCCGGGTTGCTGCGCGTCGGTCGCGAGAGGTACAACCGCCAGGCCGACGGCCAGGGTGACGACGCAGACGAGCCGGGAGGGGCTCATCCTCCTCCCCGGCCGCGCTCGCGGCGTCTCAGCGCGGATAGCCGTCACGGCCCGGTCGGACCGTCGCCGCATCGCGTCCGACCGTGGGCAACCCCGTGCTCACCGCGGGAAGGCGTCGCGGACGCCGCCGTCGACGGTGAGCGTGCAGCCGGTCGTCTTGGCGGCGCGGTCCGAGGCGAGGAAGAGCACCGCCTCGGCGACGTCCTCGGGCAGCACCGAGACGCCGAGGAGGTTGCGCTTCGGGAGAATTCCTCGATCTCCTCGACGGCGATCCCCGGGCGCGGGCCCGCTCCTGGCGCACCTCGGGCGACCAGAGGCCCGAGTCGCGGAAGACCGCGTCGGGGTTCACGAGGTTACCCGGATCCCGTGGGACCCGCCTTCCAGCGCGGCGACTTTCGCGAGCTGTGCCTCGGCCGCCTTGGAGGCGCTGTAGGCCGCGAAGTCCTTCCCCGGCGACATCACGTTCTTGGTCGCGACGAAGACGAGGCTCCCGCCGAGCCCCTGGGCCTTCATCACTCGCAGCGCCGCGCGGGCCACGAGGAAATGCCCGGTGGCATTCACGGCGAAGCTCCGCTCCCAGTCGGCGAGCGCCATCCGGTCGATCGAGCGCCGAGTGGGCGATGCCGGCATTCGAGACGACGATGTCGAGTCCACCGTACGCGTCGACGGTTGCCGAGCTGCGTAGCTCGACCGAGGCCTCGGAGGTGACGTCCAGGGCCGAGCCCCAGACGGCGGGCCGGCCCCGCGACCGCCGCGGCCTCCTCGGCGACCCGGCGGGCGCCGACGGCGTCGAGGTCGGTCACGACGACGTGGGCGCCCTCGCGAGCAAGCCGCCGGGCCACCGCCCGTCCGATCCCGCTCGCGCCCCCCGGTGACCAGCGCGACCCGCCGCGCCAGCTCCTTCTCGGGCGGCGCCATCTGGAGCTTGTAGAGCTCGAGCGGCCAGAACTCGACGTTGAAGGCGTCCTGCGCGGAGAGCGACGCGTACGGACCGAGGGCCGACGCCGCCCGGATGGACCCTGCCGTGTGGCGGTAGATGTCGGCGACGATCCCGGCCGTGCGCGCGTCCTCCCCGCTCGTGAACATTCCGAGGCCAGGCAGCAGGACGACGCGCGGGTACGGGTCCGTGAGCGTCGGAGTCACCGACGGCGACGCCGTGCCGCTCTCGCCCGGCTTCATCAGCTCGCCATGGCGGTGAGCCTCGGGATGCGGGCGGTAGTCCCGGGCGAACCCGGTCCACCGACGCGCGCAGCGCGTCGGCCACGGCGGCCGGCGAGGTCGGATCCGCGAGAGGGACGAAGCAAGGCCAGCCGTTTCGAGTAGATCGTGTGGTCGGGCGTGGCGGGGCCGACCTGGGTGAGCACGCGCCGCCTCGAGGGGCGCCGGCGAGCTCGCGGATATCCCTCGTCGTCGTCGAAGCGAAGCACCGCGCGCAGGTCGCATCCGGGCATCCCGCGCAGAACGGGGGCAACCTCGCGGGCCACGCGCTTCCGGGTCTCCGCGTCCGGCGTGGCGACGGTCGGAAGGGGCCGAACGGCCGCCGCGCCCGCGCGGCCTATCGCGAAGCCGCTCCTCGGCGCGCGTCACCAGGTCGATCGTCGCGAGGTACGCGTCCTTGAGCGTCGCACCCCACGTGCTGAGCCCGTGCTTCTCGAGGACGATGGCCCGCGCCCTCCGGCCGCGCCCGGATGGCCGCCCAGACCTCCCGCGACAGCCGGAAGCCCGGGCGTCGGTAAGGGCACCCCACACGGTCTCCTTGCCGAAGAGGTCCTCGGACCACCTCGCGGCCTCGCTCGGTGTTGGTCAGAGCCGCGTCGAGGTCCGCGTGCGTGTGAATCCACCGCCTCCGCGCTCGAGGAAGCCGTGGAGGAGCGTCTCGATCGACGGCCGGGGCGAGCCTGGCTCCTGGAGGCAGCGCGCGAGGTAGTCGACCATCTCCTGGTCGCCCATGTCGTCGCGGTCGAGGAGCGCCAGTACCTCGGGGAGGCGCACGCCGGGAAAGTCCCGGCGCGTCACGCTCTTGAGGTCCGACCCGCTGCCCTTGACCCGCAGGACCCGGACCGGGGCGGCCGAGGAGGTCGGCTCGGTGAGCTTGACCGACGTGTTCCCCCCGCCCCAGACGGCGAGCGACGTCTCGGCGCCGACCCAGCGCGAGACCTGCACGAGCTGGTCCACGAGATCAAGCCCGCGCACGGCCTCGTCCTGGTAGCGGCTCTCCATGGCGGCCGTATCCTAGTCTCGCCCCAGGCCACGCGCAACCGGGTGGACGGCGGCGATGCCGGCTGTCAGGGCCCGGGAGGGGAACCTCATCCGCCGGGACGCCAGCTCGAGTCCTCCAGCGGAACCCTGAGCCACGACACGATCGCGCTGAGGGCACGGTAGGCGTCGAGCCTGGCGGCGTCGGTGCCGTCGGCCTCGGCCTTCCGGACGATCTCCTCCATCTGGCGCACCACGACCGGGCCCGCGTAGAGGAGCGCCTCGCTCCCCGAGGCGCAGTACCGCGCCAGGACGAACGTGACGAGTGCCCCGACCGGGATCCCCTTGCGACGGCCCAGCTCCTCGAGAGTCGGCATGGGATCGATCGCCGAGTACTCCGACACCAGCTGGCGGAAGCCGGCGTCGGCGTCGTCCGGCGGCCACTGCCCCCGGTACGGCTCGAGTGTGATCGTCCGCCGTTCTGGCATGCAAGATCCCTCCTTGATCGCCACAGCATAGCCGGTCGCCGGCGGAGCGGCACGGTCCCGTGGACGCGGCTGCTGCCCGGCACGCCGCCACGCCGGCGAGATGCTTGGCCGAGCGCTTGCGTCGCCGCTACCATCCCTTGACCGGGCGGCAAGGCTCCCCGCGGTGACGTGACCGTCCCGGATGGGCCGGCGCAGGAAGCACTCATGCGGCGCTCGGCAACCGAGGAACCCTTGGTGGACCTGGACGAGTTCTCCCGATGGGATAGCCGCATGCTCGACAAGGGTTTACTCTGAAAGCGAGCCCGCATTCCTTCGTGCCGAGGTCCGACTGAAGAGGAGGCCGCTCATGCTTCGACCCCGTCGCGCGAATCGTCCCGCTGGTCACCCTCGCCGCCGTGGCGCTCGCCAGCCCCGCCCTGGCGCTGGACGTCGGGCAGAAGGCCCCGGACTTCGCCCTGAATGCGCCGGGCGGCAAGCAGGTCAAGCTCGCCGACCTCCTCGGCAAGGGGCCGATCGTGCTCTATACGTTCATCGGGGCGTTCAACGGCGTCTGAACCAAGGAGATCACCGGGCTGGACGCCCGGCTCGCCGAGTTCCAGGCACTCAATGCGCAGCTCGTCGGGGTCAGCGTGGACTTCGCCTCCGCCCTCGACGCCTTCCAGAAGCAGATCGGGGTCAAGCACCCGCTCCTGTCGGACCAGCGGCGGCAGATGTTGCCGGCCTACGGCGCGATGGTCACCGACGACAAGAGCCCCATCTTCCGGTACGCCAAGCGCGCCTACTTCGTCATCGACCGCGAGGGCACCGTTCGCTACGTCAAGGTGATGGACAATCCCCTCGACTTCTGGAGCCGGACGACGTCCTCAAAGCGCTCCGCGAGAGCGGGGCATCGTGATCCGCCGACGCGGGCTGGCCGTCCTCGGCGCGCTCCTCGTCGCAATCTTGGCCCTCCCCGCCCCGGCCGCGGGCCCCGACCTCGGCGCGCTGGACTTCCAGGCCTACGAGTCTCCCAAGCCTGCGCCCGCCTTCAGCCTTCCGGACCTTGCCGGGCGCACCTGGACCCTCGCCGAGCTCCGGGGCAAGGTCGTCCTGCTCTTCTTCTGGGCGACGTGGTGACCGGATTGCCGGGAGGAGTTGCCTCCCGTCAACCTGCTCTACTCGGAGCTCAAGGGTCGCGGTCTCGAGGTGCTACTGGTGAGCTTTCGCGAGGATTCGGCCCAGGTCTCCAAGGCCGCGCGGGAGCGCGGCTACGTCGCCCCGGTCCTGCTGGATCGTAGCGGCGACGTGACCGGCCGGCTCTACGGCGTGTGGGGACCGCCCACCGTCTACGTCGTCGACCGCCAGGGGCGTCTGGTCGCCCGTGCCGTGGGCGCGCGGAACTGGTCGCAGCCGGCGGCCCGTCAGCTCCTCGTCGCTCTGCTCGACGCACGCCCCTGACCGGGCTACGCGGGTCGCCCCGACCGCCGGGGCGGCTCGCGGCCCGGGCCGAGCGGACCGTGCGGGCCCGCCTCGCAGGCGGCTAGGCGTCCACCGACTGCTCGGCCTCGACCTGGGCCAGCCAGAGCGTGACGTTCATCCCGCGATACAGCGCCCGCGCGATCGCCATGTGCTCTTGCGACTGGGCGCGGTCACCGGCGCGACGATGCCACTGGCCGAGAGCGAGGTGGCAGTGGGCGGCCAGCGGCTGCATTCCGAGCTCGGTGGCGAGGGCAAGCGCCTGCCGGTAGTGCTCCTCGACCACGTGCGGCGCGGCCGCGTCGCTCTGCGCCGCGATCTCGCCGTGGAGCCACCGGATCCACGCCTCGTGCCCCCGCTGCCCCCGCTGGCGCGCCAGCTCGAGGGCCCGTTCCGCCTGCTGGCTCGCGTCCCGCGGGCGGCCCGCCCGCAGGTAGGCCTCGGCCAGCCCCAGGGCCGGGACCGGCTCGAGCCAGTGCCGGTGCCCTCGCTCGAGGGCCTCCTCCAGCAGGGGAATCGCGGCGGCCATGCGCCCCGCCAGCGTGTAGGCCACGCCGAGGTGCCCGGCGATCACGTCGAACAGGGCCGCGAGCTGCCACTGCCGGCAGAGCGCCAGGCTTCGCTCGAGCGTGGTCACCGCTCGCGGCAGATCGCCCTGACGAACGCGAAGGATCCCCTCGCCCAGCGCCAGGAAGGTCTCGGAGTACGGGTGGCTGATCGTCTCCGCGATGCGCCGGCTCTCGTCGAGAACGGGTTGCGCCTCTCGAACTCGCCGAGCTCCGCGAGGCTCCACAGCAGGAGCGCCCGGGGAAGAATGGCCGGCTCGGCGTGCAGGCCGTGAGGGCCGAGGCGCTCGAGCCGCACGTTCCCCTTGAGCAGGGCGATGTTCTTCCGGGCGAACTTCGTCGCCCTCCGGTAGTTGCCGAGCGTGAGGTACGCCATGGCCAGGTAGAGGCTCGCCACGACCTGCACCGTGCTGTCCCCGATGGCCGCCCCGATGTCGAGCGCCCGGCGCCCGTACTCGACGCCCTGGGCCCGCTCCTCTCGTGTCGAGAACATCGGCGTCAGGAGGGCGAACGTCATCGCCAGCCGCCTCTGATCGCCCAGCGTCGTCGCCAGGTGCTCGGCGCGCTTGAGGCAGTCGAACACCCGCCGGAACTCGGCCAGCGGCCACAAGGCGTTCCGCAGGTCGAACTGAATGTCGATCGCCTGCTCGACGAGCTCGCGCCGCTCGGGGAGGTGGCCCAGGGCCGCCGCGGCCTGGTCGAACCAGGCCGCGGCATCCCGGTGGGCCGACCGGGTCATCGCCTGGAGGCCCGCGCGCCGCGCATAGTCGACCGCTTTCTCCCACGCCTCGGCCTGGATCGCGTGGTGCGCCAGTCGCTCGACGAGCTCCTCCCGCCCCTCGCGCTGCCAGCTCTCCAGGGCGTCGACGATGCGGGCGTGGAGATCTCGCCGCTGCGCGGGCAGCAGGCTCTCGTACGCCACCTCGTGCGTCAGCGCGTGCTTGAACGTGTACTCGAGCTCCGAGGCCGCGCGCGTCTCGTAGAGGAACTCCGCGCCCTGAAGCCGGGCGAGCCGCTCGCGCAGAGCCTCGTCGGCCGGATCCAGGATCGCCTGGAGCAGGAGGAAGGGAAGGGTCCGCCCGATGACCGCCGCCGCCTGAAGGACGCGCTTGTCCTCAGCCGCCAGCCGGTCGATGCGGGCCATGAGCACCCCCTCGACCGTGTCCGGGACCGCTGACCCCGGCTCGGGGCTGCCGCCCTCGGCCACCGCCCGCGCCAGCTCCTCGGTGAAGAACGGGTTCCCCTCGGCCTTGGCCACGATCATCTCGACGGTGGGCTCGTCGACCTCGGCCGCGCCAATCACGTCCCGGACCAAGCTCAGGCTCTCCCGGGCCGACAGCGGCTGGAGCGCGACCTGGGTCGCGTAGGACCTATCCATCCACGGCGGCCGGTATCCGGGCCGATGAGTGGTGACGAGGAGGATCCGCGCACCCGCGACGACATCGACGAGCGTCCCGAGGTACTCCTCCGAGGTCCGGTCGACCCAGTGGAGGTCCTCCACGACGAGCACGAGCGGCCCCCGACCGGCGAGTCGCCGGCTGAGCTCGCGCAGAGCCTCGAACGTCCGCGCCTTGACCACCTCGGGGCTGAGGCGCCCGGGCGCCGCGCCGCCCGCGCTGGGATCAAGGAGCTCCAGCAGGTACGGCGTCACCGCGAGCGCATCCATGCCGGCGCGGTCCAGTGTCGCCCGCAGCTTCTCGCGGACCCCCTCCGGCCCGTCGGTCTCGACGATCGCACACGCCCCCCGGAGGAGCTCGACGATCGGCAGACACGGAATCGGCGTCGCGTAGGGAAGGCAGTGCCCTTCGAGGCAGAGGCCGTCGGACAGGCTCCGGCGGAGCTCGCCGACCAGCCGCGACTTGCCGATGCCCGCCTCGCCGGCGATGGCCACCACCTGCCCCTGGCCCCGCACCGCCGCCGCCAGTCGGCTCCGCAGGAGGTCCAGCTCGTGGTCACGGCCGACGAAGCGCGTGCGACGGCCGCCCGCGGTCTCCCCTCGCTCGAGCCGATCGAGCCGGAACGCCGCCCGTCGCCCGGGCGCCGCGCCGAGGGGGAACAGATCGAACCCCCGGGCCAGGAAGGGCGCCCCCGCGGCGCTGACGACGACCGTGCCGGGCTCCGCGCCCTCCAGTAGCGCGCCCATCGCGCTCAGCACCGTTCGCTTGTCCTCAGCGTCGACCAGCGAAGCGTCCGGAAGACGCCCGAGGAGGAACGACCCCAGATCGATGCCGATCCGGATGCCCGGGCCGGGGCGGCCATCCGACGTGCGCTCGACAGCCCGCTGCATCGCCACCGCCGCTAGCGCCGCGCGGCGCACCGGGTCCTCGATCGGCTCGAGCCCGAAGAGCGCGACGAACCCGCCGGCCCCGAGCTCCTCCACCCGGCCGCCGAACGACCGCGCCTTCTCGACGAGGACCTCGATCACCCGCCCGGTGTCCAGAGGGCCGACGTCCCGTCCGGACGCGAGGGTCGCCAGGAGGAGGCCAGGCGCCGCCGCTCCCAGCGGATCCCGGTCAGCGCCGGCGGGAGGCCGCGCCGCTGCCCGGGGGCCGTGGCGGGGACGGCGGCGAGGCGGCGGCTGTCGAGGCCGGCGGGGCGGCGCCGGCGCGCCGGGACGCAGGCCATGCTTCTCCATGCGGTAGCGGAGCGTGTTGCGGGAGATGCCGAGACGCGCCGCCGCGCGCGTGATGTTCCAGCCGGAGGCCTCCAGCGCCTCCTGGACATGGGCCCGCTCGGCGCCGTCCACGACGGCGGCCAGCGTCCTCGAGGCGGGCGCCTCCGGCCGCTCGGGGCACTGGAGCTCGGCCGCCTGGCGGAGAGGCCGAGCACGTCGGCCGTGACGACCGGCGCGTCGGCGAGCAGCGCCACGCGCTCCATCGTGTTGGCGAGCTCGCGGACGTTGCCGGGCCACCGGTAGGCCAGGAGCGCCGCCCGGGCGTCCGGCGCCAGGGTCTTCGCCGGCAGCCCGTAGTCCGCGCACGCCCGCGCCAGGAAGTGCTCCGCCAGCAGCACGATGTCTCGCCGCCGCTCCCGCAGCGGCGGCAGGGCGAGCGTCAGGACCGCGAGCCGATGGTAGAGATCCTCGCGGAACCGCCGCGTCGCGCGTCGCCGCCTGAGGTCCTCGTTGGTCGCGGCGATGATCCAGACGTCCACCGGCTCGCTCGCGGTCGCGCCGAGGCGCCGCACGGTGCGCTCCTCGAGCACCGTCAGGAGCTTGGCCTGGAGGCCATCGGGCAGGAGGCCGATCTCGTCCAGGAACAGCGTGCCGCGGTGGGCGGCCTGGAAGAGGCCCGGCTTCGCCTGGCGGCGTCGGTGAAGGCGCCCCGCTCGAAGCCGAACAGCTCGGCCTCGAGCAGGGTCTCCGGGATCGCCGCGCAGTTGACGTCGACGAAGGGGCCGCTCGCCGCGGGCCCGCCCGGTGGAGCGCCCGGGCCAGCAGCCCCTTCCCGGTACCGGTCTCCCCCTGGATGAGGACGGGCGGCAGACGGCGAACGTCTGACGCCCGCGCCACCAGCCGGGCGATCCGCTCCCGGATTGCCACGATGCCGGGCTCTCCCCGACCAGTTCCGGCATGAGGATCATGGCGCTCGCCATCCTGCGCCGGTGGATCGCGGTGGTCAAGCTTCCACCACCACCACCCACCACCACCGCTTCTGTATCTGTATAAGCTATTGGATTCATTGAACTTAGCCATGGCACCCGGGTTGCGATACACAGGGCGGCTACGGTATGAACCCTGACAGGAGGAGCGAGTGATGACTAGGGGACCGAGACGGTACCTTCGCTCAGGTCTGGTAGCGACCCTGATGCTGGCGGCGGTAGGGCTGGCCGGGAACGCGGCGGCTCTGGCCACCACCGACGACCCCTGGACTCCGGCGATCCAGCAGGTCGACGGCGCGCTCGCCCGCAAGGAGTACAGCGCGGCACTGCGGGCCGCCAACGACGCCTACACCCTCGCGCTCGGGACCACCCGCTGGGACGGGATGGTCTGCGCCGGGGATCTCTATCGCCGGATCGGTGAGGCCACGGGGCTTCGGCGGTCGTTCGAAAGCAAGGCCCGCGAGGCCTACCAGAAGGCCTTCTTCCGCGCCCGCCAGCAGGCCTCGGTGGAGGGCATCCTCCGAGCGACGGAAGGCTACGCCGCGCTCGGGGACGCGCAGATGGTCGGGCTCGGTCTCCGGGTGGCCGAGCGACTGGCGGCGCGGGATCCGGAGGCCCAGGCGGACATCCGCACGTTCCGCGCTCGCTTTGGCGAGACCCTTCCGGTCGGGGAGCTCCGGTAATGGTCACGAGACGGCCCGCCGCGGGGATGACCAGAGCGGAGCAGCGGGTAGGCGCACGCGAGACGGTCCTCAGCAATTCCTGGCGCGGGCATCTCCGAGGTGTGGACCGGGCCCTCGGGCAGCGCGACGTCGACGAAGCCCGGCGCTCCTGGAAGAGCGCTCACCTCGCCGCGGTCGAGAGCTTCAGCTGGGAGGGCCTGATCGCGACGGGGCAGGCCTCGCTCCGGATCGGCGACGCCACGGAGGGACGGACGCTCGCCGAGCCGTCGGCCCGCCGAGCGTTCTTCGCCGCCCTCTACCGGGCGTGCCGGGAGAACTCGGTCGAGGGGATTCTTCGCGCCGCGGAGGCCTTCGACGATCTCGGCGATCGCGAGGTCGTCGAGGAGTGCCTGGGCCTCGCCGAGCTCCAGGTGGACGGCGAGCAGACGCGCCGGCGCGTGGCGGACTTCGTCGGCCGCCTGGGCCTCAGGCAGGAGCCGGCGAACGAGGACGGCGCGCCGGCCAGCGCGGCCGGGGCGGCCTGAACCGACACCGCGTGAGCGCGTGGGAGGGACACACACCGTGACCGGTGACGCCCACTCCCAGACCCGATCGCTCGACCCTTCCCCTGGCGACGGAGCCTGGCCGCGGACCCCCTGGCTCCTCGTGGTGGCCCGCGGCCATGCGCGCCTCGTGGCCGAGCTCCGGGCCCTGTTCCACGACGACCCGCGGGTGCAGGTGATCGAGAACCGGCGAGAGGGCCACGCGCTGCTGCCCGCGCAGCGAGACCGTCACACGCGTCGGCCTCCCCGGCCGGCTGAGCCCTGGCCGGATCTACCTCGTCACCCGGAGTACCCGGCCCCCTCGCGGGGAAGGTCGGTCAGGAACATCATGGCCGGCTCGTGGGTGATCATCAGTTCTGGACGCGCGTGTTGACCGCGACCGCCTGCGGTGTCACCCCACAGCCCCAGAAAACCGGTACCTCCTTCGCATAGATGGGGACGGGCTCGCCGTAATCGGGCTGGCCCAGGTCGGTGATCCCGATGGCCTCCGGATCGCCGACGTGGATGGGCGCGCCGTGGGCGTGTGGATAGCGTGCCGAAAGCTCGCTGACCAGCTTGATCTGATCTTCAGGGATCGGGCGCATCGTTACCACCATCGGCCCATGGAAGCGACCAGCAGGAACGCAGGTGATATTCGAGACGAACATGGACACCATGGTGCCGCGCTCCACGTTTCGCACGGGGACCCCACCTTCGATCAAGGCGTGCTCGAAGGTAAAGCTACAGCCCAGCAGAAAGGCTACCAGATCGTCCCGCCAGAGGTCTCGGATATCGCCTCTCTGCTCGGCCAACTCGCCCTTGCGGTAGATGCGGTAGCCAGGCAGATCAGTGCGGAGATCCGCTCCCGGGGCTGAGCGCGCCGGCTCCGGATTACCCGGTGGCGTGATCTCGATGATCGGGCAGGGTGTGGGGTTGCGCGTGCAGAAGGCGGCCAACTCCACGACCGCCTCCTTCGGAAGGATGACCAGATTCGCCTGCTGGTAGGCCGGACAGTGCCCTGCCGTAGTGCCCCGCCATTCGCCGCGGCGCGCGGCCGCCCTTCGCAGGTCTGCGGCGGAGCTCGTCACGCGCATTCCGCACCTCTCCTCTTCCGCGGTTGGCTTGGCCTCGAGGACGTGTCGTTGCGGCGCTCTAGCGCCCGATTAGGCGGCGCACCGCCAGCAGTCCGTTTCGGAAGGCTCGGCGGTATCGGAGCGCCACGATCCTCAGCGTCGCGGCTCACGACCCCCAGCCCGCCGATCAACCCGATTGCCGACGGTCCCTCACAGCACCCGCCGCGGGTCCAGCGCGTCCCGCAGGCCGTCGCCGATGAAGTTGATCGACAGCACCGCGAGGAAGATCGCCGTGCCCGGGAAGATGGCCCAGTGCGGCGCGAAGTCGAGGTTGTCCTTCGCGTCGAAGAGGATCCGGCCCCAGGTCGGGATGTCGGGCGGGAAGCCGAGCCCGAGGAACGACAGCGTCGACTCGAGGATGATCGCCGCGGCCACGTCGAGCGAGCCGGCCACGATCACGGGGCCGATGGCGTTGGGGAGCACGTGGCGGACGATCTGGCGCGCCGTGGGCACGCCGAGCGCGCGGGCCGCCTCGACGAACTCCTTCTCACGGAGCGAGAGGAACTGCGCGCGGACCAGGCGCGCGACCGGCATCCAGCGCAGGGCGCCGATCACCGCGACGATCAACACGAACGCACCCATCTCCGGACCGAGGACCTTCTTGATCGAGTCGCGGAACAGATAGACCACGAGCAGGAAGATCGGCAGCTGGGGTAGCGACAGGAAGAGGTCGGTCCACCGCATCAGGGCGCTGTCGACCACGCCACCGAACTGGCCGGCCACCGCCCCCACCGTCGTGCCCACGCAGATCCCGAGCAGCATGGCGACGACACCCACCGCCAGGGAGATCCGGCCCCCGTAGAGGATCCGGGCCAGGATGTCCTGCCCGAGGTCGTCGGTGCCGAGCGGATGTGCGGACGAGGGCGCCTGCAGCTTCGCCCGGAAGTCGATCTCGTCGATGGGGACCCGGTAGACGAACGGTCCGACGACGACGGCCAGGACCATGGCCGTGAGCACGACCAGCCCGACCATGGCGAGCCGGTGCCGCCGGAACCGCCGGCCGGCCTCGGCCCAGAGCGAATCGGAGCGCCGGGCGCGCGCCCGAACCAGCCGCCCCGCCAGGACCTCGGAGACCGTCCCGTTCGCCGCCATGGTCTCCCTCAGCGGAACGAGATCCGCGGATCGAGCCAGCCGTACAGGAGGTCCGCCAGAACCCGAAGATCACCACCAGCACCGCATACACGAACGTCACCCCCATGATCACCGGCGTGTCGTTCGACAGGATCGAGCTGATCAGCAAGGAGCCGATGCCCGGAACCCGGAAGATCTGCTCCGTCACCACGGCCCCCGTGAAGAGCTGGGGCACCTGGATCGCGAGCAGGGTCACGACGGGGATGAGCGCGTTTGTACGACGTGTTTCACCAGCGTGTTCTTCTCCGCGAGCCCCTTCGAGCGCGCGGTGCGGATGTAGTCGAGCTGAATGACGTCGAGCACCGACGACCGTACAAACCGAGTGAGCTGGGCGCCAAACAGCAAACCGAGCACCGTGATGGGCATGATGCCCTGCTTGAGGTTCTCCCAGAGCCAGCGGAAGCCGCTCGCCTGGATGTCGGCTCGATAGATGAACGGCAGCCAGTCGAGATAGATACTGAAGAAGAGAATGAAGAGCAGCCCGGTGAAGAAGGTCGGCAGGGAGAACCCGATGAAGGCCAGCGTGGTGGCGACCTGGTCGAACAGCGAGTACGGCCGCCGCGCGGACAGCACGCCGACGGGAATCGCGATCGCGAGGGCCAGGACCTGCGCGGAGCCCAGGACGAAGAGCGTGGTTACCAGACGCTGTCGGATCAGGTCGTCCACGTTCACCCTGCTCACGAACGAGTAGCCCCAGTCCCCCCGGAGCATCGAGGAGAACCACCGCACGTACCGGACCGGGACGGGGTCGTCCAGCCCGAACTGCTTGCGGAGGTTCATCCGCACCTCGGGCGGGACATTCGGATTGGTGGCGAGCTCCGAGAACGGGTCGCCCGGCGCCAGGGCCAGGAGGGTGAACAAGACGATGCTGATCCCGATGAGCACCGGGAGTGCAGTCAGGAGCCGGCGGACGAAGTAGGTACCCATCGCCTCTAGGGTCTCAGCCCTCGACGTTCATTCATCCGCTCCAGCTCTCCGAATCCGGAACCCGCGTCGAGGCCCTCGGGGCCGGCGCGGCTAGGCTTCTCGATACCAGTGGGCAAGATTCCAGAAGCTCGAGTCCCAGCCACAGATGTCGGTGTTCCGGAGCTTGTTGGAGATCGCGGAGATGTTTGCCCTCCAGGTGATCGGCACGATCACGTTGTTCAGGGTGAGGAGGTCGTTCATGCGGATGAAGAGCGCCGCCCGCTTCACCGGGTCCATCTCCGACCGGCGGCCCGCCACGCGCGGTCGTACTCCTCGTTGCGCCAGCGCGTGTTGTTCCGGCCCGACCAACTGTTCGCCTTCGTCGGCGATCTCCCACGACACGAACGGATCCATGAACCGTCTGTGGCTCCGGGCGCGTCATGTTGATGGCGTACATCTGGATGTCGGCGTAGAACTTGCGAGCTACGTGTCCGGGTTGGCGAGGTCGGACTGCCGAAATACACCGAGGCGATGACCGACTTCAGCTCCACCTCGATGCCTGCCCTCGCGGCCGCCTGCTTGACGATCGCCTGGGTCTTCTGCCGCACGGGATTGATCGACGTCTGGTAGAGGATCTTGAGCCGCTTGCCGTCCTTCGCGCGGACGCCGTCGGCGCCGCGCTTCCAGCCGGCCTGCCTCGAGCACCTGCGCCGGCCTTGTCGATGTTGAACTCCCAGCGCGTGTTCGGCGAGCGGAAGCGGGGCGGCGCGTTGAGGTAGTTGGCGCGTCGCCTGGCCGAGGCGCCCGTAGAGCTGCTCGTGGATGGCGCCCGGTCGACGAGAAGGCGAGGGCCTGGCGCACGGCCGGGTCGCTGAGGAGGGGATGCGAGGACTTCGGGCTCGCGCGCTCGCCGTCGACCTCGCTTCCAGGGGTCGCGCGCGTTGCACTAGGATGTGCTCGATGCCGCGCGGCCGGTGCGATGTCAGGTCCCGCCCCTTGCCGCCTTGCTCCATCCGCCGGAGGACGTCGTCCTCGACCTGGATGTTCCAGGCGAAGTCGTACTCGCCGGTCTGGATGCACTGCGCGCGCGGCCGAGACGGCGTCGCCGCCGCCCTTGAGCTCGAGCCTGATCGAAGAACGGCCGGTTCGGCACGTGATAGCTCGGGTTCAGCTCGGCCCGGATCGATGTCGCCGGGCGGAAGTCGACGATCCGGTAAGGCCCGGTCCCGACGGGCTTGAGGTTCGCGGGGCCTCCCGCGCCTTCGCGCCCTTGAACGGCTCGAAGACGTGCTTCGGAATGAGACGCCGGCGGTGCCGCCGAAGGTCCGGAACCAGGCCGGAGTCGGCTGCCTTGAAGACGACCATGACGGTGTGGGGGTCGAGCTTCTGGATGTGCTCGACGTTCTTGTAGTTGCCCGTTGGTGACCGCGGTCGTGGCCGGATCGGCCGCGTACTCCCAGTTGAAGACGACGTCGTCCGCCGTGAAGGGCTTGCCGTCGTGCCACTGCGACTTCCGCTTGAGGTGCCAGGTCACCGACTGCCCGTCCCGGGCGACGCCGCCGTTCTGGACGGTCGGGACCTCGGCGGCGAGGACCGGGCACGAGTTGCCCTCGGGATCGAAGCGAGATCAGGGGCTCGTAGAAGATCCGCGAGCCGTCACTGTCCTTGGTGCCGATGGAGAGATGCGGGTTCAGTAGGGTCGGGCCCCTGCCACCAGAGCACTTTCAGGTCGCCGCCCGCGCCCCGCCGCGTCGGCGTGAACGCCGCGGCGGGACTGCGCCTGCGCCCTCGCGCGGGACGCCGTGGAACGCCAGCATCTCGGCGGCGAGCGGTGCCGTCAGGCCCGCCCCGACCATCAGGCGGGTGAACTGGCGGCGCGACACGCGCCCATCCTTGACCCTGACGATCCAGCCCCGAAGCGTGCGTTCGTCCATCGTGTCCCCGCTACGCCTCGCGATACCAGTTGGCAAGGTTCTAGAAGCTCGAGTCCCAGCCGCTGATGTCGGTGCCCTTCAGCTTGTTCCCGACGCCCGACACCCAGTTCCGCCAGACGAGGGGGATGACGACCATGTTCTGGACGACGAGATCGTTCATCTGGATGAAGCGTGCCGCCC
Source organism: uncultured Candidatus Rokubacteria bacterium (assembly GCA_963745015.1). Taxonomy (GTDB): domain Bacteria; phylum Methylomirabilota; class Methylomirabilia; order Rokubacteriales; family DASRDR01; genus DASRDR01. The sequence goes on along the minus strand of CAVUVU010000019.1, from coordinate 594,855 downwards.
GCTTGACCGGATCCATTTCGGTCTCGGCCGCCTTGTACAGCCGGTCGAACTCCTCGTTGCGCCAGCGGGTCGTGTTGCGGCCCGAGAACTTGTTCTCCTTGCTCGCCACTTCCCACGACGGGAAGACACGCATGGACGGCTGCGGATCGACGTCGAACTGCCAGGCGTACATCTGGAGGTCGGCGCTGAAGTGCCCGAGTTGTCCGGGTTGGCCTCGTCGGAGCCGAAGAAGACGGACGCGACCACGGTCTTCAGCTCCATGTCCATCCCGGCCTTGTCAGCGCCCTGCTTGATGATGGCCTGTTCCTTCTGCCGAAGCGGATTGATCGAGGTCTGGAGCAGGAACTTCAGCCGCTTGCCGTCCTTGGCGCGGATCCCGTCGGCCCCGCGCTTCCAGCCGGCGTCGTCGAGGACCTCGTTGGCCTTCTCGACGTTGAACTCCCACCGCGTGTTCTTCGACTGGAAGCGGCTGGGCGCGTTGACGTAGTTGCCTGTGGCCTGCCCGGCCCGCCCGTAGAGCTGCTCCTGCATGGACGCGCGATCGATCACGAGGGACAGCGCCTGCCGGACGGCCGGATCGGAAGCAGCGGGTGCTTGGTCTTCACGCTGGACCGCTCACCGTCGACCTCGGTCCAGGGGTCGGTCTGGTTCACGTTGACGTGCTCGATGTTGCCCGAGACGGCGAACTCGACACGCCCCTTGCCGCCCTGCTCCATCCGCTCAGGATGTCGTCCTCGACCTGGAGGTTCCAGGCGAAGTCGTACTCGCCGGTCTGGATGACGGCGCGCGCCGCCGAGGTCGCGTCCCCGCCGCCCTTCATCTCGATCCGGTCGAAGAACGGCCAGTTGGGGACGTGGTAGTTCGGCATCAGCTCGGCCCGCACGACGTCGTTCGGCTTGAAGTCGACGTACCGGTAGGGGCTGGTCCCCACCGGCTTCATGTTGGCCGGCGCCTCGCGGTACTTCGCGCCCTTGAACGGCTCGAATCGTGCCGGGGGACGACGAACTCGTCGGGCCACAGAAGGAGATCGCCCAGAACGGCATCGGGTTCTTGAACCCGATCTTGACGGGGTGGCTGTCGATCTCGTCGATCCGTGCGATGTCCTTGTAATTGCCCGCGGTGGTCGCCGCGGTCGCGGGGTCGGCCGCGAACTCCCAGGTGACATCACTCGTCCGCGGTGAACGGCTCGCCCGTCGTGCCACTGGACGTTCTCTTGAGCTTCCAGGTGACCGAGAGACCGTCCTTCCGCGATGCCTCCGTTCTGGAGGCTCGGGATCTCGGCGGCGAGTATCGGAACCAGGTTGCCGTCGGGATCGAATGCCGCCAGCGGCTCGCTGAAGAGCCGGCAGCCGTCATTGTCCTTCACGCCCACCGCGAGATGGCAGTTCAGGATGCTCACCGCCTGCCACCAGAGGGTCTTCAGCTCGCCACCGCCACCGCGCCGGGCCGGGGTGAAGGCCGGCTTCGCCTGGGCCCGCGGCCCGGCGGGGGATCCCGGCGGCCGCCAGGGGCGGCGCAGCCATCGGGCGCCCCCGAGCCCCACGCCCGCGAGCATCCGGGTGAGCTCTCGGCGGCCGTCGCGCCGTCCTTGACCCGGCCGATCCACGCGCGCAGCCCGCGCTCACCGATGAGTCATCCCTCCCTGCCTCGATCCCGATGCGAACGAACGTCCGGCGAGGCTTCGGCCCCGGCACACCGACCGCCGGGCCCCTGCGGCCACCGGTGAGGCGAGCCGTCCGACCCTGAGGTCCACGGGCAGCCGGCCGCCGGCTCACGCTTCGCGGTACCAGTTGGCGTGGTTCCGAAGTCGGACTCCGATGGGCTCTGCTCGGCGTTCCGGACCTTGCTGGAGACGGCGGCGACACGGGCCCGCCACAGGACCGGGATCACGACGACGTTCTGGATCAAGAAGGTTGTTCATCTTGATGAACATGGCGGCGCGCTTCACTGGGTCGATCTCCGACTCGGCTGCCTTGTAGGCCCGGTTGTATTCCTCGTTGCTCCAGCGCGTCGGATTGTGACCCGACCACTTGTTGGCCTTCGAGGCGATCTCCTCGGTGAGGAACTGGTCGATGAACCGCCGCGGGTCGGGATGGGTCATGGTGGTCGTGGACATCTGGAGATCCGCCTTGAAATGCGGGAACGTGTCCCAGTTCGCCGGATCGGAGGAGAAGAACACCGACGCCAACGCACCGCCTTGATCTCGATCTCGATGCCCGCCTCGGCACGCGCCGCTTCACGATGGCCTGGGTCTTCTGCCGCGGGGCGTTGGTCGACCTCTGGTAGACGACCTTGAGGCGCTTGCCGTCCTTGACGCGGATGCCGTCAGCGCCCCGCTTCCACCCTGCCGGCTCGAGCAGCCGCGTTGGCCTTGTCGACGTTGTACTCCCACTTCATGTTGCCCGAGCGGAGCTTCGATGGCGCGTTCAGGAAGTCGGCGCTCGTCCGGCCCGGGCGGCCATAGATCCGCTCCTGAACCGCCGACCGGTCGACCAGGAGGTTGACGGCCTGCCGCACCGCGAGTCCCGAAAGAGAGGGTGCTTCGACTTCGGGCTTGACCATTCCCCGTCCACCTCGGTATTGGGGTCGGAGAAGTCGACGCCGATGAACTCGATGTCGCCGCCGTAGACGATCTCGACCTTGCCGCGGCCGCCCTGCTCCAGGCGCGACCAGGATGTCGTCCTCGACCTGCATGTTCCAGGCGTAGTCGATTCGCCGGTTTGGATCATGCGCGCGCCGCCGACGCGGCGTCCCCTCCGTCCTTCATCTCGAGCGTGTCGAGAGCCGGTTCGGCACGTGGTAGTTGGGGTTCAGCTCGGCCTTGACGGAGTCCCCGGCTTGAAGTCGACGATCCGGTACGGCCCGGTTCCCACGGGCTTCAGGTTGGCCGGCGCCTCGCGGGACTCCGCCCTCGAATCGGCTCGAACACGTGCTTCGGCATGACCTGGCCGGTGGGGCCACAGAACGGCTCGAAGGGGAAGGGCGCTGGCCGCGTGAAGGTGATCTTGGCCGTGTGGCTGTCCGAGCTCGTCGATGCGCGCGATGTCCTTGTACGCCCCCGAGGTCACCGCCGAGGAGGCCGGGTCGCCGGCGCACTCCCAGTTGAAGACGATGTCGTCCGCGGTGAAGGGCTTGCCGTCGTGCCAGGCGACGTCCTTCTTCAGCCTCCACGTCACCGACGTGCCGTCCTTCGAGATCCCGCCGTTCTGGACCGTCGGCACCTCGGGGCCAGGACCGGGAGGAGGTTCCCGTCCGGGTCGACGAGCAGAGGGGCTCGTAGAAGATGCGCGAGGCGTCGACGTCCTTCGTCCCCGGGGAGAGGTGGGGATTGAGGAGCACCGGGGCCTGCCACCAGAGGGTCTTGACCGGCCCGCCGCCGCCCCGCTTGGTGGGATTGAACGCGGGTTTCGGCTGGGCGTGGGCCACGCCGATGCCGCAGCATCTGCGCCGCCATCGGCGCCGTCAGCCCGCGGCGACCATCATCCGGGTGAACTGGCGACGGTAGCCGGCCTCCTTCACCCGCCTGATCCAGCGCCCTTAGTTCGTGTCTATCCATGGGCCTCTTCCTCCGATTGCCATTGCGTCTCGGTATGGAATCAGACGGAGAAATGACGAGGCCTGTGCCCGTCGCGGAACCGGGCGTCCCACCCTCGTGCGAATGAGACAGCCCCTTCATCTCCCATATCGTCGGGGGCTTGGCCCCGCCACCGGCGAGGCCAAACCCCCGGCAGTCTACGCCTCGCGATGCCAGACGCCAGGTTTGCCAGGTCCGAATCCCACGCGCTGATGTCGGTGTCCTTCAGCTTGTTGAGAACGCGAAGACCTTCGCGCGCCATCTGACCGGGAATCACGACCACGTTCTGGATCACGAGGTCGTTCATCCGGATGAACATGGCCGCGCGCTTGACGGGATCCATCTCGGCCTCGGCCGCCTTCCAGAGCCGGTCGTACTCCTCGTTCCGCCACCGGGTCAGGTTGCGCCCGAGCCACTTGTTCTCCTTGGACGCCACCTCCCAGGAGGTGAACTGGTCCATGAGGCGCTGAGGATCGGGCTGCGTCATGGTGGTCGTGTACATCTGGATGTCGGTCGCGAAGTGGGGGTAGGTGTCCCAGTTGGCCGGGATCGGAGGCGAAGAACACCGACGCCATCACCGACTTCAGCTCGATCTCGATGCCCGCCTTGGCCGCGGCCTGCTTCACGATGGCCTGCGTCTTCTGGCGGACGGCGTTGATCGAGGTCTGGTAGACCATCTTCAGCTTCTTGCCGTCCTTCGCGCGGATGCCGTCCGGGCCCTTCTTCCAGCCCGCGGCCTCGAGGATCTGGTCCGCCTTGTCGAGGTTCAACTCCCACTTGTTGTTCTTGGAGCTGAACTTGGACGGGGCGTTCAGGAAGTTGGCCGTCGCCTGGCCCTGGCGCCCGTAGAGCTGCTCCTGCACCGAGCCCCGGTCGACCAGGAGGGCGAGCGCCTGGCGGACGGCCGGATCGGTCAGGAACGGATGCTCGGACTTGACGCTGGACCGCTCGCCGTCCACCTCGGTCCAGGGGTCGGTGATGTTGAGCTGGATGTGCTCGATGTTGCCGGCCAGGGCGATGTTGATCCGGCCCTTCCGCCCTGCTCCAGCCGCTTCAGGATGTCGTCCTCGACCTGCATGTTCCAGGCGTAGTCGTACTCGCCGGTCTGGATGACCGCGCGCGCCGCCGACGCCGCGTCGCCGCCGCCCTTCAGCTCGATCGTGTCGAAGAAGGGCCGGTTGGGCACGTGGTAGTTCGGGTTCAGCTCCGCCCGGACCACGTCCCCCGGCTTGAAGTCGACGATACTTGTACGCGCCGGTGCCGACGGGCTTGAGGTTCGCCGGCGCCTCCCGCGACTTGGCGCCCTTGAATGCCTCGAAGACGTGCTTGGGGATGATCTGGCCGCGTCGGCCCGCAGAGCGCCGTGTACGGGAACGGCTGGGGCCGCTGAACGTGACCTTGACGGTGTGGCGTCGACCTTCTCGATCTTCTTGACGTTCGGGAAGGCGCCCGACGGTCACGGCCGCGGTGGCCGGATCCGTCGCGTACTCCCAGTTGAAGACCACGTCGTCGGCGGTGAACGGCTTGCCGTCGTGCCACTGGACGTTCTGCTTCAGCTTCCAGGTGACGGACGTGCCGTCCTTGGCGACCCCGCCGTTCTGGACGGTCGGGATCTCGGCCGCCAGGATCGGCATGAGGTTCCCGTCGGGGTCGAAGGAGGCGAGGGGCTCGTAGAAGATCCGCGAGCCGTCCTGGTCCTTCGTGCCGTTGGCGAAGTGCGGGTTCAGGAGGGTGGGCGACTGCCACCACAGGACCTTGACCGTGCCGCCGCCCCCCCGCTTGGTCGGCGTGAAGGCGGGCTTCGTCTGCGCCTGCGCCACGCCCCCAATGCCGCCAGCATCTGGGCCGCCAGGGGCGCCGTCAGGCCCACTCCGACCATCATCCGGGTGAAATTCACGACGCGTGATGGTGCCGTCCTTCACCCGCTCGATCCAGTGCCGAAGCTCCCGCTCCTCCATTCCGCCAGTCCTCCCGAGTCTCGGATTTCGGTGTGATTCCGCGCGATTCCGGCGGGAAGGCCGCCCCGGCACGCGGAAAGGGGTCACGAACGTGGCCCGATCTTATGCCGGCCCCCGGCGGGGGTCAAGCGAACCCCGGGAGCCTCCGGGGCGCCGCGCCGGGGGGCGCCGAGTCAGGGCGTCGTCCGGAACCCCGGGCTCACGGGGCCGTTCCGGAGCAGCCGGAGCAACTGGGAATCGCGCCAGTCCCAGAGCCGCTCGTGGGCGAAGTCGACGTCCTGCGGGGCTCGTGTCCCAGTCCACGGCGCGGGGCGACGGATAGTAGAAGGCGCCCACGGCCTCGACCAGGACCGAGACGGCGAAGGCCGCGGCGAAGAGCCACCGCCCCAGCCGCCCGCCGGCGGATCGCCGGCCAGATGGGCACCAGCCCAAGACCAGGGCCGGCAGGACGTCGGCGAGCAGGCGCGGGCCGAAGGAGTGCCCGCCCCACCAGACCGTGAACGCGCGCATCATCAGGAGGGTTCCCGCCACGCCAGCCGCGAGTGCGCAGGACGGCTCCCGCCCGACGGACGGCGCGGGCCAGGCCGAGACCCGCCGCCGGGAAGAGAGACGGGCGAGTAGACGAAGAGCCGCGGCTCGGGCTCAGAGGACGCCCAGGAAGCGCCAGGCAGCCGAGCTGCCGACCACGTGCCAACGACACACCGTGGCACTCCGCGTGGGTCCGGTCGATCTCGGCGTACCCTCCCTGGAGCGACCCGAAGTCCACAGGTTGTGCCCGAGACCGCGATTCCGACAGCCCCGCCGAGGGCCAGCAAGGGCCATGCGCCGAGGCGCCGCTCGCGCAGCACGTACGCCGCAACCGCGAAGGCCAGCCAACGCCGCGGGAGGACGGCTTGCGACCACGAGCGCCACGGCCAGCCCCGCCAGGCCGACGGCCGCCGCCCCCGGGCTCGGCCGCAGGAGCGCGAGAGTGCCACGGCCAGGCCGAGCTGCGCCGGCGCGTGCCCCCACAGCCCCTGGCTCGCGACCGCCCACGTCGGCGTGGCGACGCGCGTAGACAGCCGCCGTCGCCAGGGCCGCCGCCTCGCCGCTCCCCTGCCGGCGGGCCAGCTCCCGGGCAGCGAGGTACACGAGAAGCGACGGACAGCGGCCGCGAACAGGGACCCGGCGAGCTTGGCGAGGGCGTTCAGGACGACCCAGCTGTCTCCCGCGCCCAGAAGCACGGGCCCCGCGTAGACGGGAACGGCCAGGAGCGCCGGCACGACGGGATAGTTGGACCGATAGTGCCCGTCGACGTGCTGGATCCAGAACGGGAGCGGGGCCGCGGCCGGCCAGACCTGGAACAGGCGATCGAGGTCGAGACGCCCGTGCTCGATCACCTCGTACGGGAGGACCCGGGTGGGAATGGTGTCCTGCGAGCTGATCTCCCGGACGTTCGCGTTGTAGAGGACGAAGCTGCCGAGCGCGAGCGCCACCGCCGTGCGCGCGCCGGGCGTCACGGGCGGCTCGTGTCTGGCGTGTTCATCGCGCCATCCTCGCTGCCCTTGCGGCCGCGGCCAGTCCGGTACGGACGCCCGAGGCCGGCGCCGCCGCTCGGGGTCACGCGATGACGACGAGGAGAGCGCCCGCGTCGACCGCCTGGCCGGGCTCCACGTGGATCTCGCTGACCCTCCCGCTCCCGGTCGCCCGGAACTCGTTCTCCATCTTCATCGCCTCGAGCACGACCAGCCCGGCCCCGCGCTCCACCGGCTGGCCCACCTCGACGAGCACCTTGACCACCTTGCCGGGCATGGGCGCCACCAGCCGCTGACCGGCGCCGCCGCCCGCCGGTGGCCCGGCCGGGCCGCGCCGCCGCCCGGCGCACGGGGTCGTCGAGGCTGGACCCGGAACGTCTCGCCGTCCACGGCCACGAGCGTGTCCTCTCCCGCCTCGCCGAGATCCACGACGTACGAGACGCCGTCCAGCAGGAGCGAGCCCGGCGCCGGACGCCGGGAGCCGCGCGTCGACGTCCACCAGACGCCCATCGACGCGGACCTCGAGGGCCCCGGATCCGAGCTCCTCGATCTCGACGATGAACGTCGCGTCCTCGACCTGGACGCTCAGCCGCGCGGGGCGCGCGTCCCGCTCCGGCGGAGGTCACCGCCGGGCGACTCCCGGACCCCGGCCGACCCGCCATGGCCCAGCGGGACGGGCCGGAGGCCGCCGGCGGCGCGGCGCCGGCGGGCGCGCGTCCGGGCCCGGAGCGCGGCCGCCACCGCCGCGGCGCGCGCGCGCTCGGGCGACGGCGGCCCGAGCCCGCCCGCGAAGGCGCGCTCGACGAAGGCCGTCGACAGCCGCCCGCCGAGGAAGTCGGGTGGCGCATCACCGCGCGGTGGAACGGGATGGTGGTCCGGACGCCCGTCGACGCCGAACTCGCCGAGCGCCCGGCGCATCCGGCGCACCGCGTCGTCCGCGATCGCGGCCCCAGACGATGAGCTTGGCCATCAGGGGATCGTAGTGGAGCGACACCTCGCCGCCCTCGTAGACCCCGCTGTCCACGCCGCACCCACGGGCCCGGCCGGCGGACGCCACGTCGCGATCCGGCCCGGGGACGGGATGAATCCGGCGGCAGGATCCTCGGCCGAGATCCGGCACTCGATCGCCCAGCCGCGCGGAGCCACGTCCGCCTGGGCGTACCCGAGCGCCTCGCCGGCCGCCAGGCGGAGCTGCTCCCGGACGAGATCGATGCCCGTGACCAGCTCCGTGACCGGGTGCTCGACCTGGAGGCGCGTGTTGACCTCGAGGAAGTAGAAGCGCCCGCTCGGCGTCGAGCAGGAACTCGACCGTCCCGGCGTTCTGGTAGCCCGCCGCGGCCAGGAGCCGGCAGGCCGCCCCGCCCATCTCGGCCCGGAGCGCCTCGTCCACGGCAGGCGACGGCGACTCCTCGACGAGCTTCTGGTGCCGCCGCTGGATCGAGCACTCGCGCTCGCCGAGGTGCAGGACCTGGCCGTGGGCATCCGCGAGGACCTGGATCTCGACGTGGCGGGGCTCGACGATCGCCTTCTCGAGGTAGACGGCGCCGTCGCCGAACGCGGCGGCCGCCTCGGAGCGCGCCAGCCGGAGCGCCGACTCGAGCTCTCCCGGGCGTCGACACGAGCCGCATGCCCTTCCCGCCGCCGCCCCGGGCCGCCTTGATCATCACCGGGAAGCCGAGATCCTGCGCGGCCCGGCGGGCCTCCGCATCCGATCCCACCGGTTCCGGGGTCCCGGGCACGATCGGCACGCCCGCCTCGACGGCCGCGCGGCGCGCCGCTGTCTTGTCGCCCATCCGGGCGATCGCCGCGGGCGGCGGGCCCACGAACACGAGGCCCGCGGTCGCGGCACGCCTCGGCGAAGGCCGCGTTCTCGGCCAGGAAGCCGTAGCCCGGGTGCACCGCCTCGGCGCCCGTCCGGCGGGCGACCGCGACCAGGCGATCGATCGCGAGGTAGCTCTCGGCCGCCGGCGCTGGCCCGATCGGCTGGGCCTCGTCGGCCAGCCGGACGTGGAGGGCGTCCCGATCCGCCTCGGAGAAGACGGCCACCGTGCGGATGCCGGCGTCCTGGCACGCGCGGATCACGCGCACCGCGATCTCGCCCCGGTTGGCGATCAGGAGCTTGCCGAACATCGCGCCGCGCGTCATCAGATCTCGCTCACCCGGGCGGCTACAGGTCCCGGCGCCATCCCGCAGCGCGCGGCGTCCCCGATCAGGGCGGCCCGCGGCGACGGTGGTCAGCGCGGGAGGGCGCGTAGCGCGTCCTCGAGGAACGAGGCGTCCACGAGATCGCGCGCCTGGAGCGGCGCGGTGACCATGCCCGCCTTGTGGTACCAGGACAGCTGCCGGCCGATGTCGGCCACGTCCAGCCGGCCGTCCCGGTCCTGGTACGGGAAAGCCCACGCGAACGACCTCCGGCGTGGCCCCCGTGTACCGCGCGGTGACGGCGACGACCTCGTCGTAGGCGGGGCCCGCCGGAGGCTTGCCGTCCTTCAGCGCGAGCACCGCGTCGAAGTAGAGCCGGGCGGCCTTGACGTATCCCTTCATGAAGGCGACCGCGCGCTCGCGGTCCTGCGCGAACGCCTTCGAGTAGAAGATCGCCGCCACCTGGTAGGGCAGCTTGTCGCCCACCCAGAACAGGACGCGCCCGAATCCGCTCTCGACGGCGGTGCCGGCGAACGGCTGCGGGATGAGGATCGCGTCGACCCGTCGCGCCTGGAGCGCCTCGGCCATCGCGCCGAGCGTGCGGAGCGGCGCCGGCTCCACGTCGGCCAGCGAGAGCCCCTCCTGCTCGAGGAGGTTCCCCAGCATGTAGTGGAACGTCGACCCGAGCTGCGTGAGGCCGACCTTCCGGCCCTTGAGGTCCCGGACCGACCGGATCGGCCCGTCCTTCTGGACCAGGAGCGCCGTCAGCGGGTACCCGGGCCACTCGCGGCCCTTGTCGGCGACGACCCAGACCTTCTCGCCCCCGGCGACGACGTTGTAGAGGCCGGCGGTGAGGCCCGTGGCGCCCACCTCGACCTCGCCGGCCGCGATCGCCACCGCCACCGGCTGCGCCGCCTGGAAGTAGACCAGCTCGGGCTCGATCCCGAACTCGCGGAAGGTCCCGCGCTCCACGCCGAGGAAGATCGGCGCCGACGAGCTCAGCTTGAGCACGCCGACCTTGACCTTCTTGCCCTGGGCCGCCGCGCGGCGCCGCGCCGAGCACCAGCGCGAGCGCGACCAAGAGAGCCCTGCGGGCCGCGCGGGCGAGGGGCCGAGCGCGGCAACCGCCGGGAGACCGTCGCGCGTCGAGCGCCTGGGCGCCAGGCCCGTTGATCGTCGGCTGCCCGGTGCCCCGGAGTACGCGCCGACAGGACCCGGAGCGCCTGCCGGCGAGCGGTCAGCGCGCATGGATCTCCAGCGCCGGGAAGAAGTACGGGATCTCGAACGCCGGCCGACTGGAGCGAGTCCGACCCGTGGATGACGTTGGCCTCGATCGAGGCCGCGAACTCCCGCCGGATGGTGCCGGGCGCGGCCTTCGACGGGTCGGTCGCGCCCATCAGGTCCCGCAGCCGCTGGATGGCGTGCTCGCCCTCGAGGACCATCGGGATGCAGGGCCCGGACGTCATGAACTCGGCCAGGCTCCGGTAGAACGGCCGGTCCTTGTGCACGATGTAGAAGCCCGCGGCCTGGGCCGGCGTCAGGTGGACGAGCTTGGCGGCCAGGATCCGGAGCCCGGCCTCCTCGATCTTGGCGACGACGCGTCCGACCACGCCCTTCTGGACCGCGTCCGGCTTGATGATGGTGAGGGTGCGCTCGAGCGCCATCGGTTGTCCTCTCTCCCTGGAGAAGCGGTCAGTGCCCGCGCCCGACCACGCGGGCGACGGTGGCGCCCATGTCGGCGGGGCTCTTGACGGTCGTGATCCCGGCCGCCTCCATCGCGCGCATCTTCTCGGCGGCCGTGCCCTTGCCGCCGGAGATGATCGCGCCGGCGTGGCCCATGCGGCGCCCGGGGGGCGCCGTCTGGCCGCAGATGAAGCCGATGACGGGCTTGGTGACGTGAGACCGGACGAACGCCGCGGCTTCCTCCTCCGCGGTGCCGCCGATCTCGCCGATCAGCATGATCGCCTCGGTCCCGGGATCGTCCTGGAACAGGCGGAGCACGTCGACGAAGGTCGTGCCGTTGACGGGGTCGCCGCCGATCCCCACGCAGGTGGACTGGCCGAGGCCGCGCTGCGTGAGCTGGTGGACCACCTCGTAGGTCAGGGTCCCGCTCCGCGACACCACGCCCACCCCGCCCTCCCGGTGGATGTGGCCGGGCATGATGCCGATCTTGGCCTGGCCGGGCGTGATGAGCCCGGGGCAGTTGGGGCCCAGGAGGCGCGTCGCGCGGCTCGGCCAGGAACGCCTTGGCCCGCACCATGTCGCCCACCGGAATGCCCTCGGTGATGCAGACGACCAGGGGCACGCAGGCGGCCGCCGCCTCCATGATCGCGTCGGCGGCCGCGGCGGGCGGCACGAAGATCAGCGCGCAGTCCGCGCCCGCCTCGCGCACCGCCTCGTCGACGGTGTTCCACACCGGGAAGCCCTCGTGGACCGTGCCGCCCTTGCCCGGGGTCACCCCGCCCACGACCTGGGTGCCGTACTCCTTGCAGCGGAGGGCGTGGAACGTGCCCTCCTTGCCCGGTGATCCCCTGGACCACCACCCGCGTCTCCCGCCCGACCAGCACGCTCATACTCAACTCCGGGGTCAGGCCCTGACTTTGACATTCTCGCGCGGGGAGGCAGCGCGCCGACGGAGCGGAATGATCAGAAGTCAAGGTCTGACCCCGATTTGGCCCCGGCCGCGAGGGCGACGACCTTCTGGGCGCCGTCGCCCATGTCGGCCGCGCTCGTGAAGTTCAGGCCCGACTCGGCCAGCATCTTCCGGCCGAGCTCCACGTTGGTGCCCTCCATCCGGACGACGATGGGCATCCGGACGCCGAGCTTCTGCACCGCCGCGATCAGCCCCGCGGCCAGCCGGTCGCAGCGGAGGATCCCGCCGAACACGTTGATGAAGACGGCCCGGACGCTCGGGTCGGACGAGAGGATCCGGAAGGCGCTCTCGATCTGCTCGGGCGACGCCCCGCCGCCCACGTCGAGGAAGTTCGCCGGCGCGCCGCCCGCCAGCTTCACGATGTCCATCGTCGCCATGGCGAGGCCGGCCCCGTTGACCATGCAGCCGACGGTCCCGTCGAGCTTGATGTAGTTCAGCCCGTGCTTCGACGCCTCGACGTCGAGCGGGTCCTCCTCGTTGACGTCGCGAAGGGCCACGATCTCGGGACGCCGGAAGAGCGCGCTGTCGTCGAAGTTGAGCTTGGCGTCCAGCGCCAGCACGCGGCCGTCCCGCGTCACCACCAGCGGGTTGACCTCGGCCAGGGAGCAGTCCTTGGCGAGGTAGGCGCGGAAGAGCGCCTGGATCAGGCCGACCCCGGCCTTGAACTGGTCGCCGGAGAGGCCCAGGCCGAAGGCGAGCGCGCGGGCCTGGAACCCCTGGAGCCCGAGCGCCGGGTCGGCCCACTCCCGCACGATCCGCTCGGGGTGCGAGGCGGCGACTTCCTCGATGTCCATGCCGCCGGCCTGGCTGGCCATGACGACGTGCGCCCCGCGGCCCCGGTCCAGCGTGACCGCCAGGTAGAGCTCCTGGACGATCTCGGAGGCCTCCTCGACCAGGACCTTCAGGACCGTGATGCCCTCGGGCGGCGTCTGGGGCGTCTTGAGCCGCATCCCGAGGATCTGCCCGGCGGCCGCCTCGGCCCCGGCCGGGTCGTCCGCCAGCTTCACCCCGCCGGCCTTCCCTCGCCCTCCCGCGTGGACCTGGGCCTTCACGACGACGCGGCCGCCCAGGCGCTCGGCGATCGCGCGGGCCTCGGCCGGGGTCGCGGCCACCTCCCCCCGCGGGACGGGAACGCCGAACTCCCGGAGGATCAGCTTCGCCTGGTACTCGTGGACCTTCATGGGGGCGCGGGAATGCGATCGTCCGTCGGCGGCGGCCTACTTCCCGCCCAGCTTCCGGACCACCCACATGACGGGGTCGTAGTGGTCGTCGACCACGCGCTCCTTCAGCGGGATGATCGCGTTGTCGGTGATCTTGATGTGCTCGGGGCAGACCTCGGTGCAGCACTTCGTGATGTTGCAGAGGCCGATGCCCGCGCGCGCCCGGACGAGCTCGCGGCGGTCCTGCGTGTCCAGCGGGTGCATGTCCAGCTCGGCCAGGCGCACGAAGAAGCGGGGCCCGAAGAACTGCGGCTTGTTCTCCTCGTGGTCCCGGATCACGTGGCAGACGTTCTGGCAGAGGAAGCACTCGATGCACTTCCGGAACTCCTGCCCGCGGTCGATGTCCTCCTGCATCATCCGGTACGTGCCGTCGGGATCGGGCGGCCGGGGGCGGAACGCCGGGATCTGCCGCGCGGCCTCGTAGTTGAAGGACACGTCGGTGACCAGGTCCTTGATCAGCGGGAACGCCTTGAGCGGCGCCACCGTGATGGGCTCGCCCTCGGGGAAGATCTCCATCCGGGTCATGCACATGAGCCGGGGCTTCCCGTTGACCTCGGCGCTGCACGACCCGCACTTGCCCGCCTTGCAGTTCCATCGAACCGCCAGGTCGTTCGCGTGGATCCCCTGGATCCGGTGAAGGACGTCCAGGACGACCAGGCCCTCCTCGAACGGCACGGTGTACTCCCGGAACTCCCCCCCGCCCGCGTCCCCGCGGAAGACGTGCATCGTGATCTCGCGCGTCGGCGCGGCGGGGGCGGGGGCCGGCTGGGGCGTCATTTCTTCTCCTCGAGGAGTGGCTGCAGCTCGGGCGGCATCGCGGGCAAGGCCTCCTGAGTCACGGTCAGCTGTCCGTCCCGCATCCGCACCACGACGTTGACGCTCCCGAAGTGGGCATCGGCCTTCGGGAAGTCGTCGCGGGTGTGGCCGCCCCGGCTCTCCTTGCGCTCGAGCGCGGCCAGGGCGATCGCCCCCGAGACCGCGAGGAGATTCTGGAGATCGAGCGCCAGATGCCAGCCGGGATTGTAGGTCAGGCTGCCCTCGACGCGCACCCGGGCGGCGCGCTCCTCGAGCCGGCCGATCTCGGTGACGGCCTCCTTCAGCTCCGACTCGGTCCGGATGATCCCGACCAGGTTCTGCATGACCTGCTGGAGATCCTTCTGGATCTCGTAGGGGTTCTCGCCGGTCCGGCGCTGGACGGGCCCGAGCACCTCCTGGACCGCCGCCTCCACCTGGCCCCCGTCGACGGCCAGGGTGCCCTTGACGGCGCGCGCATGCTCGGCCGCGTGCTGCCCGGCCCGGCGACCGAAGACGAGGAGGTCCGAGAGGGAGTTCCCGCCGAGGCGGTTCGACCCGTGCATGCCGCCCGCGACCTCGCCGGCGGCGAAGAGCCCCGGAAGGCCGGCCGCCGCCGTCGTGTCGGCGTCCACGCGCACGCCCCCCATCACGTAGTGGCAGGTCGGACCGACCTCCATCGCCTCCTTCGTGATGTCGACCCCGGCCAGCTCCTTGAACTGGTGGTACATCGACGGGAGCCGCCGGCGGATGTAGTCGGGCGAGCGCCGGGTGTGGATGTCGAGGAACACGCCGCCGCGAGGGCTGCCCCGGCCCGCCTTGACCTCGGCGTTGATCGCCCGCGCGACCTCGTCCCGCGGCAGGAGGTCCGGCGTCCGGCGGTTGCTCTTCTTGTCCTCGTACCAGCGATCGGCCTCGGCCTCGTTGTCCGCCGTCTCCGCCTTGAAGAAGTCGGGGATGTAGCGGAACATGAAGCGCTCGCCCTTGCTGTTCCGGAGTGTTCCGCCGTCGCCGCGGACGCCCTCCGTGACGAGGATGCCGGCCACGCTCCGGGGCCAGACCATCCCGGTGGGGTGGAACTGGACGAACTCCATGTCGATGAGATCGGCGCCGGCCCGGAGCGCCATCGCGTGGCCGTCCCCCGTGTACTCCCACGAGTTCGACGTGATGGCGTACGACTTGCCGATCCCGCCGGTGGCGAGCACGACCGCCGGCGCCTTGAACACGATGAACTTCCCGCTCTGGCGCCAGTACCCCACCACGCCCGCCACCCGGTCGCCGTCCTTCAGCAGCCGGTTGACCGTGCACTCCATGAAGACGTCGATGCCGAGGTGCACGGCGTGCTGCTGGAGCGTCCGGATCATCTCGAGCCCGGTGCGGTCCCCGACGTGGGCGAGCCGCGCGTAGCGGTGGCCGCCGAAGTCCCGCTGGAGGATGCGCCCGTCCTTGGTCCGGTCGAACAGGGCGCCCCAGCGCTCGAGCTCGAGGACGCGCTCCGGCGCCTCCTGGGCGTGGAGCTGCGCCATGCGCCAGTTGTTGAGCATCTTCCCGCCGCGCATCGTGTCGCGGAAGTGGACCTGCCAGCCGTCCTCCGGCCACACGTTGCGAAGGGCGGCGGCGATCCCCCCCTCCGCCATGACCGTGTGCGCCTTGCCGAGGAGGGACTTGCAGATGATGGCCGTCCGCACGCCCTGGCCGGCGGCCTCGATCGCGGCCCGGAGGCCGGCCCCGCCCGCCCCGATCACGACGACGTCGTACTCGTGGACCTCGTGCTGCGTGGCCTCGCTCATGCGCGCTCCCCAGCCCCGCCCTGGATCAGAAGACGATGCGGAGGTCCCGGATGACCCCCATCGACACCAGCCGGATGTAGAGGTCGGTCAGCCCGACGCTGAAGAGCGAGAGCCACGCGAAGGTCGGGTGCCGCTCGTTCAGACGCGTCACGACCTTCCACAGCGCGTAGCGGGTCGGCGCCTTCGAGAACTGGTTGACCGCGCCCCCGCAGACGTGGCGGCAGCTGTGGCACGAGAACGTGTAGCCGCCGAGGAAGATCACGTTGAGCCACATCACGAGCGTCCCGACGCCGACGCCGAACCGCCCACCCGGGAACCGGAAGGCCAGGAGCGCGTCGTAGGCCAGGACCACGATGAAGAGCACCGCCAGGTAGAACGCGTAGCGGTGGAGGTTCTGGAAGATCAGCGGGAAGCGCGTCTCGCCGGTGTAGGTCGGGCGGATGTCGCTCACCGCGCAGGCCGGCGGCGCGGCCCAGAACGACCGGTAGTAGGCCTTGCGGTAGTAGTAGCAGGTCAGCCGGAAGAGCCCGGGCCCCCAGAGGATCAGGAAGGCGGGCGAGACGACCCCGAGGATCGGCAGCGTCGGCATCTTGCCGAAGAGCGGCACGGTGACGTGCCGGCAGTCGGTCGACAGGCACGGCGAGTAGAAGGGCGAGAGGTACGGCTCCGCGTAGTAGTGGGCGTTCTGGAGGGCCGCCCACGTCGAGTACACGATGAAGGCGCCCAGCACCAGGACGACCAGGGCCGGCTCGACCCACCACGCGTCCCAGCGGGTCGGGCCCTCGACGCGGACCCGCCCGTTCGACGCCGGGAGCCGGGTCGCCGTGATCCCCGTGCCGGTCGCCCGCGCCTGATGACCCGGTGCCGCCACCTGGTAGCCTCCTAGATGCCCAGCTTGTCGGTGAGCTCCCGCACGGCGGCCGCGGAGCGCCCGAGCGCGGCGGCCTCGTCCGGCGAGAGGGTGATCTGGAGGATCTGCTCGATGCCGCGGCGCCCGAGCTTCGCCGGCACGCCGACGAAGAGGCCCTTCATCCCGTACTCCCCCTCGAGATAGGCGGCGCAGGGCAGGACCTTCTTCTTGTCCTTGAGGATCGCCTCGACCATCTCGACGACCGAGGCGGCGGGCGCGTAGTAGGCGCTGCCCGTCTTGAGGAGCCCGACGATCTCCGCGCCCCCGTTGGCCGTCCGGGTGACCAGGGCCGCGAGCCGGTCCTTGGACAGGAGCTCGGTGATCGGGATCCCCGCCACCGTCGAGTACCGCGGCAGCGGGACCATGGTGTCCCCGTGGCCGCCCAGGACGAACGCGGTGACGTTCTCGACGGAGACGTCGAGCTCCTGGGCGATGAACGTCCGGAAGCGCGCCGAGTCGAGCACGCCGGCCATCCCGATGACGCGCTGCTTGGGGAAGCCGGACCGGCGGAGCGCCAGCTGGGCCATGGCGTCGAGCGGGTTCGTCACCACGATCAGGATCGCGGTGGGCGACCGCCGCGCGGTCTCGGTCACGACGCCGCCCACGATCTCCGCGTTCTTCATGAGGAGATCGTCCCGGCTCATGCCGGGCTTCCGGGCGAGCCCGGCGGTGATCACGATGATGTCGGACCCCGCGGTCGCCTCGTAGTCGTTGGCCCCGGTGATCCGGCAGTCGTAGCCGTGGACCGGCCCCGCCTGGAGGAGGTCGAGCGCCTTGCCCTGGGGCAGCCCCTCGACGACGTCCGTCAGGACGACGTCGGCCAGCGCGCGCTCGACGATGTACTGCGCCGTGGTCGCGCCCACGTTCCCGGCGCCCACCACCGTCACCTTCGGTCTCGCCATGCTCCCTCCGAAAACCAAACCGGGGTCAGGCCCCGACTTTGACTTCCGCGCTCGCTCGGCCGTGCGACCGCGCGACGCTCGAGAATCAAAGTCAGGGCCTGACCCCGATTGCGAACTGCGCCGCGCGCCGGTCACGCCTTGGTCCCGCGCATGTTCCCGATGATGGCGGTGGCGAACTCCGAGCACTTGACCTCCCGCGCCCCGTCCATGAGGCGGGCGAAGTCGTAGGTCACCACCTTCTGCCCGATCGTCGCCTCCAGGCCCTTGACGATCCGGTCGGCCGCGTCGGCCCAGCCCATGTAGCGGAGCATCATCTCGCCCGAGAGGATCACCGAGCCCGGGTTCACCTTGTCCTGGCCCGCGTACTTCGGCGCGGTCCCGTGCGTCGCCTCGAAGAGGGCGTGGCCCGTCTCGTAGTTGATGTTCCCGCCCGGCGCGATCCCGATTCCCCCGACCTGGGCGGCGAGGGCGTCCGACAGGAGGTCGCCCGTCAGGTTCGGTCCCGCGATGACGTCGAACTCGTCGGGCCGGGTGAGGATCTGCTGGAGGAAGGCGTCGGTGATCGCGTCCTTGATCAGGATCTTCCCGGCGGGCGGCTTCCCGCCGCACTCCTCCCACGAGACGGTGCGGTCGCCGAACTCGCGCTTGGCCAGCGCGTAGCCCCACTTCATGAACATGCCCTCCGTGTACTTCTGGATGTTTCCCTTGTGGACGAGGGTCACGTTCCGGCGGTTCTGCTCGATGGCGTACCGGATGGCCGCCCGGATCAGGCGCTCGGAGCCCTCGACCGAGATCGGCTTGATCCCGATGGAGGAGCTCTTCGGGAACCGGATCTTCTTCACGCCCATGTCGCGCGTCAGGAAGTCGACGACCTTCTGGCACTCGGGCGTCCCCGTGAGCCACTCGACGCCGGCGTAGATGTCTTCCGTGTTCTCGCGGAAGATCACCATGTCGACCGCCTCCGGCCGCTTGACCGGCGACGGCACGCCCCGGAAGTACTTCACCGGGCGCAGGCAGACGTAGAGGTCGAGCTCCTGGCGGAGCGTGACGTTCAGGCTCCGGAAGCCCTCGCCGACCGGCGTCGTGAGGGGGCCCTTGATCGCGACCAGGTACGCCCGGATGACGTCGAGGGTCTCGGGCGGCAGGAGGTTCGGGGGGCAATCCGCGCCGTAGACCGCCTGCGCCTTCTCGCCCGCGTACACCTCGGCCCAGGCGATCCGGCGCTTGCCGCCGTAGGCCTGCTCGACGGCGGCGTCCAGCACCCGCACCGAGGCGCGCCAGATGTCGGGCCCCGTGCCGTCACCCTCGATGAACGGGATGATCGGGTGATCGGGGACCTGCAGCTTTCCGTGGGAGAGGGCGATCTTCTCGCCGGCGGGGATCTTCACGCGACCTGGCATGCTGCCTCCTCAGGGCACGGGCGCCGCCCGCACCGTCCGGTTCTCCGATCGAGCCGCGCCAGCCGGCGGACGGCGCCGCCCCGACGAGCCTACGAGAGCGCGTTCAGCGCCGACCCGGCGCGGAACCAGCCGATGTGCTCCTCGGTCAGGCTGTGGCGGGTCTGGATCGTGACGGCGCGGCCGTCCGGCTTGTGGATCCGGACCTCGACCGGCCGGCCGGGCGCCAGCGCCTGGAGGCCGACCACGCTCACCTGGTCGGCCTGCTCGAACAGGTCGTAGTCCTTGGGGTCCGCGAACGTCAGGGGCAGGATCCCCTGCTTCTTCAGGTTCGTCTCGTGGATGCGCGCGAAGCTCTTGACGAGGACCATCTTCGCGCCGAGGTAGCGGGGGGACATCGCCGCGTGCTCCCGGCTCGACCCCTCCCCGTAGTTCTCGTCCCCGATCACGACCCAGTTGACGCCCCGGGCCTTCCAGTCGCGCGCGATCCGCGTGAGCGGCACCCCGGCGTCGCCGGTCAGGACGTTGACGCCCTTGCCGGTCTCGCCGGTGAACGCGTTGAGCGCGCCGAGGAACATGTTGTCGCTGATCTTGTCGAGGTGGCCGCGAAACCTGAGCCACGCGCCCGCCGGCGAGATGTGGTCGGTCGTCGTCTTGCCCTTGGTCTTGACGAGGATCGGCAGGCGGTCGAAGTCCTTCCCGTCCCAGCGCGGGAAGGGCCGGAGCAGCTGGAGCCGCTCGCTGTCCGGCCGCACGACGACCTGGACCTGGGCCCCGTCCGACGCCGGCGCCTCGTAGCCTTCCTCGCCGCGCGCGAAGCCGTCCCGGGGGAGCTCCTCCCCCTCGGGGGGCGTGAAGCGGAACGCCTTTCCGTCGGGCGCCGTCAGGGTCCCGTGGACCGGGTCGAACTCGAGGGTGCCCGCGAAGGCGAGGGCCGTCACGATCTCCGGGCTCGTGAGGAAGGACAGCGTCGCCTGGCTGCCGTCGTTCCGCCCCGGGAAGTTCCGGTTGAACGAGGAGACGATGGTGTTGGCCTCGTCCTTGCCGACGTCGGCCCGCTTCCACTGGCCGATGCACGGCCCGCACGCGTTGGCGAGCACCGTGCCGCCCATCTGCTCGAAGGTGGCCATGATCCCGTCGCGCTTGATCGTCTGGTGGATGCGCTCGGACCCGGGCGTGATCAGGAACGGCGTCCGCGCCCGGAGCCCGGCCTTGATGCCCTGCATGGCGATGTGGGCCGCCCGGCGCATGTCCTCGTACGAGGAGTTGGTGCACGACCCGATGAGCGCCGCCTTGATGCCGCCCGGCCAGCCGTTCGCCTTGACTTCGGCGGCGAGCTTCGAGACCGGCCGGTCGCGGTCCGGCGAGTGGGGGCCCACGATGTGCGGCTCGAGCGTCGAGAGGTCGATCTCGACGATCTCGTCGTAGAAGTCCTTGGGGCTCCGGAGGACCTCCGGGTCGGGGACGAGGTGCGCGCGGCTCTCGGCGGCGAGCCGGGCGATGTCGCCGCGGTCGGTCGCCTCGAGGTAGGCCGCCATCCGCTCGTCGAAGGGGAAGACGGAGGTGGTGGCGCCGAGCTCCGCCCCCATGTTGCAGATGGTGCCCTTGCCGGTCGCGCTGATCGACTCGGCCCCGGGACCGAAGTACTCGACGATCTTGTTGGTGCCGCCCTTGACCGTCAGGACCCCGCAGAGGTACGTGATCACGTCCTTGGGCGACGCCCAGCCGGACAGCTTCCCCGTGAGGTGCACGCCGATGAGCTTCGGGTGCAGCACCTCCCACGGCAGGCCGGCCATGACCTCGCCGCAGTCGACTCCCCCGACGCCGATGGCCAGCATGCCGAGGCCGCCCCCGTTCGGGGTGTGGGAGTCGGCGCCGATCATGAGGCCGCCCGGGAAGGCGTAGTTCTCCAGGACCACCTGGTGGATGATCCCCGACCCCGGCTTCCAGAAGCCGATCCCGTACTTCTTCGAGGTCGAGTGGAGGAACTCGTAGACCTCGTCGTTCTCGGTGACCGCCCGGCGCATGTCTTCCGAGGCGCCCGTCTGCGCGCGGATCAGGTGGTCGCAGTGAACCGTCGAGGGCACCGCGACCCGGGCCTTGTCGGCCTGCATGAACTGGAGCAGCGCCATCTGGCCGGTGGCGTCCTGCATCGCCACGCGGTCGACGCGGAGCCGGAGGGTGGCCGTGCCCCGCTCCCAGGCCTGGGTGCTCCAGTCGTGGACGTGGGCGACGAGGATCTTCTCGCTCAGCGTGAGCGGGCGCTTCCAGTCGCGGCGGGCCCGGGCAAGACGCTCCGGCATCGAGGCGTAGAGGCCGCGAATCGCGTCGATCATGGCAGGGCTCCCCAAAGTAATCGCCTCCCGCCCAGCCGGACAGGAGGCGCTCTTCACCGCGCCCTCATGCTACTGCCCTCGACGCAGAGTGTCAAACCGGGGTCAGGCCTTGACTTTGACTTTCCGCTCGCTGCTTTCCGCCCCAGCACGGTCCCGCTCGATGACCGCGAACGGCAAACCCGGGGTCAGGCCCCGTCTTTGATTCTCGCTCCATGCCTTCGGCGCCAGCGCCACCCCTACCCCGCCTATCGCAGGCCCGCTCGTCCGTCGGAGTCAAACCCCGGGGTCAGGCACCGACTTTGGCTTCTTCGCCTCATGCCCGTGGCACCGGCATGGCCTCTGCTAGAGAGCATGGGTCGGCCGCCACGCGTGTTCGGCCCGGGGCTCCTCTACCACGTCGTCGCCCGTGGCAATCGCCGAGAAGCGGTATTCCTCGGCCACGGCGACTACGAGACCTACCTCCACCGGCTCGCCCTGTATCGGGCCCGATACGCGGTGACCCTCCACGCCTACTGCTTGATGCCCAACCACGTCCATCTCGTCGTCGGCACCGCCGCGGCGCCTCTCGACCGGTTCATGCAGTGCCTCCAGCAGTCCTACACCCAGGGCTTCAACAGGCGGTACGGTCTCGTAGGCCATGTCTTCCAGGGCCGATACAAGGCGATCCTGTGCGAGACGGACGAGTACCTCCTCACCCTCGTTCGATACGTCCACCAGAATCCCGTGCAAGCCGGTCTCGCGGCGCGCCCGGAGGACTACCGCTACAGCGGCCACCGAGCGTATCTCGGCGGAGTGGCGACCCCGCTCGTCGATCCGACCTTCGTGCTGAGCCTGGTCGGCGGCACGCGCGGCTACCTTCGGCTGATCGCGAGCGACCGGGTTGGAAACGCGCCGGTGGCGGCGGCGGGTCCGACGGCTTCCCCGCCCCCGCGGGCGGCGCTCGAGGCGGCGCTCCGCTCCCTGGCCCGTGGGCTCCTCGTGGACGTCGAGGTCCTCCGTGGACCGGACCGGGGGCGCCCAGCGAGCCGGGCACGGGCGCTGGCCGCCTACGTCCTCGTCCGGCGCCTGGGGTATCGCATGACGGACGTGGCGGCCGCGCTGGGTCGGAACATCGCGACGACGAGCGTCGCGGCGCGGGAAGTCAGCGAGCAGCTGCCCCAGGATGAGGCCGCCGCGCGTCAGGTCGACCAGCTGGTCGCGGCCCTGGAAACCAAAGTCGAGGCCTGACCCCGCACTTTGGCGATTTGCGACCGCTGCGCGTCAGGTCGACCGGCTGGTCGCGGCCCTGGAAACCAAAGTCGAGGCCTGACCCCGCACTTTGGCGATTGAGCGGAGCTTGATGTCCTCGTAGCCGCGGATGGATTCGGGGAGGCGCGGCCAGCTCGATCGCGGCCGCGTGGGCGTCGGGGCCGGCCGGCGGCGAGCGCCGTCCGGCACGAGCCCACGGTACCACGGGACGAGGCGCCGCTCCTCCCGGCGCACCGCCGCGTACCCGAAGGGGTCGTAGGGCGTCCCCCGGAGCCGCCGGAGGGCCCGGAGGGCGCGGAGCGGGTGCCGGAACCACGGGCCGAGCCGGAGCTTCCGCTTGAGCCCGAGCGCGCGCAGGAGCGGCGGGTGGAGATGCCAGGAGACCCGGCGCGGCGCGGCGAAGAGCCCGCGCGTCCCGGCGTGGAACGCGGGCTTCAGATGGAGGCGCGCGACCTCGTACTCGTCCTTGTAGGCCATGAGCTTGTAGAGGTTCCGGATCACCGCGCGGGTGACGTCGCCGCGCCCGGGCGCGATGGCCGCCTCGCGCGCCGCCACCTCGAGGACGAAGTCCACGTAGGCGGCCGCGTAGCGGGCGTCCTGGTAGTCGACCAGCTCGCCGACGCGGAGCGCCAGGAGCCGGCGCGCCTCCGGGTCGAGATCCGCGCAGCGGTCGAGGAGCGACACGTAGACGCTCGCGTCCCGCCCGGCGAGCCGCGCGAGCGCCGCCGCCCGCTCGGCCTCGAACGACGGCGCCGGAGGCTCGACGAGCGCGCGGACCCGGTCCGGATCGACCACCCACAGCCGGCCGTACCGGAAGGCCTGGAGGTTCTGGTCCACGGCCACGCCGTTCAGGCGGACGGCCTCCTCGACCGCCGCCGCCGTGAGCGGCAGGCGCCCGGCCTGGTAGGCCACGCCCAGCACGAGCATGTTGGTCGGCCATGTAGTCGCCGAACAGGCCCTCGGACAGCCGCCGGGCGTCGACGGCGACGTTGTCGCCGGCGCGCGTGAAGCGGTCGATCTGGCCGCGGATCGCGTCGACGGGCGGCGTGAAGTCGACGTTCCGCACCATCTCGCCGCTCGGCAGGATCGACGCGTTCACGACCGCCACCGTGCGCGCCGGATCGCAGCGCTCGAGGTTGACGCGGGTCCCGGCCGCCAGGAGGTCGAGCGCCAGGTAGAGGTCGGCCTGGCCGAGCCCGACCTTGTTCGCGGCGGCCGCGTGCTCCGGCCGGGCGAGGATCAGGCTCGAGAGGACCGGGCCCCACTTCTGGGCCGCTCCCGTCTGGTCGTAGCTCAGGACGTGCAGGCCGTCGATCAGCGCCGCCCAGCTGAGCAGCGCGTTCAGCGTGATGACGCCGGTCCCCCCGACCCCGGGGAGGTAGACGTGGTAGGGCCGCTCGAGCCCGACGCGCCCGGCCGGCTCCGGGACGGCGTCCGCCGGAAGGACGGGGCGCCTCGGGCTTCCGGTAGCCCGTCCCGGGCGCCGTCTCGACCGTCACGAACGAGGGACAGTCCCCGCCGAGACACGAGAGGTCCTGGTTGCAGGAGGACGCGTGGATCCGGGTCTTCGGCCCGAGCTCCGTCTCGACCCGGTGGAGCGACATGCAGTTCGTCAGCGCCCCGCAGTGCCCGCAGCCCTCGCAGACCTCCTCGTTGATCACGACGAAGCGGTTCGACGTCGGCAGCTGCCCGCGCTTCTGCCGGCGCCGGCGCTCGTTGGCGCAGAGGCCGTCGTGGATCAGCACGGTGACGCCTCGCGTGGCCGCGAGCTCCCGGAGCACCGCGTCCTGCCGCTCGATGACCTCCACGCGCGCGTTGCCCGCGAGCTCGGCGCCGCGATACGCGTCGGGGTCCTTGGTCAGGACCACCGTCGTCCGCACGCCCTCGAGCTCGAGCATCCGCGTCAGCTCGGGCACGGGCTTGCCGCCCACCATCTCCTGGGCGCCGGTGTTCGCCACGAACCCGTTGTAGAGGATCTTGAACGTGATGTTGGCCCCGGCCGCGACGCAGAACCGGATGTTCAGGTACGACGAGTGGAACAGCGAGCCGTCGCCGACGTTCTGCACCATGTGCGGGCGGTCCGTGTAGGGCTGGAGCCCGATCCACGGCAGCCCTTCCCCGCCGAGCTGCGTCATCGACACGATGTGCCGCTCGGGCTGCTCGATGATCGAGGCGAACGAGTGGCAGCCCGGGACTGCCCCACGCCACCTCGCCCGGCAGGAGCCGCGTGCCGACGTTGTGGGGGCACCCGGAGCAGTAGTTCGGCGTCCGGCCGGGGTGCGCCTCGTGCGGCCGGGCGCGGATCGCGCGGATCGCCTCCAGCCGGCGTCCGATCCTTCGCCGCCAGGTCGGGCTGGCGCTCGGCGAGACGGAGCAGCCGGGGTCCCAGCCGCTCCGCCACCGCGTCGGAGTCCATGCCGCCCTGGATCGGGAACAGCGGCGCGCCGGCCTCGTCCGCCTTGCCGAAGACGCGGACGCCCCGCGGGAGGCCGGCGAGCGCCTCCTTCACCTGCCCCTCCAGGAAGCCGCGCTTCTCCTCGACCACCACGATCTCGTCCAGGTCCCGCGCGAAGGCGCGCACCGCGTCGGCGTCGAGCGGGTAGATGAGCCCCACCCTGAGCAGCCGCACCCCCAGGCGCCGGAGGGCGCGCTCGTCGAGGCCGAGGTCGTCGAGGGCCTGGCGAAGGTCCGCGTACGACTTGCCCGCGGTCACCAGGCCCACGCGGTCCCCGCGGGCGCCGATCTCGGCCCAGCTGAGGCTGTTCGCGCGCGCGTAGGCCAGGACGGCCTGGTGGCGCTCGTAGTAGAGCTGCCGCTCCGTCTCGATGTTGAGCCCGGGGAAGAAGGTGAAGTCCGTCGACTTCCGGAAGGGCTTGCCGTCGATCAGGAGCTCCGGCACCACGATCCCGGGATCGCCGGGCGACACCGGGACCGTCTCGCCGCCGTCGGCGAGCTGCCCCACGAGCTTCATCGCCACCCAGCAGCCCGAGAAGCGCGAGAGCGCGATCGCGTGGAGGCCGAGGGTGAGGAACTCCCCCGTCGAGGCCGGGTAGAGGACCGGCATGCCGTGCCCGACGAACGCGTAGTCGTCCTGGTAGGGCATGGTCGAGCTCTTCGCCTCGTGGTCGTCGCCGGAGAGCACGACGACGGCGCCGTGGCGGCTGGTCCCCGCGAAGTTGCCGTGCTTGAGCGCGTCCCCGCTCCGGTCCACGCCCGGGCCCTTTCCGTACCAGAGGCCCACGACCCCGTCGTAGCGGGAGTGGGGGTAGCGGTCGAGCATCTGGGTGCCCGGAAAGGGCGGTGGCGGCGAGCTCCTCGTTGGCGCCGGGCACGTGGCGGATGTCGTGCTCGGTCAGGATCCGGCGCGCCTGCCGGAGGGTCAGGTCGTAGCCGCCGAGGGGCGACCCGGGAAAGCCGCTGATGAACGTCCCGATCCGGAGGCCCGCCCGGCGGTCGCGCCGGCTCTGGTCGATCGGCAGGCGCACGAGCGCCTGCATGCCGGAGAGGTAGACCGTCCCCTCCTCGCGGAGATACCGGTCGTCGAGGCTCAGCGTCTCCATGCCGCCATTATGGGGTCAGCCCTTGACTTTGAGGCCCCGCCATCTCGTGGCGCGTGGAAAGTCAAACTCGGGGTCTGACCCCGGTTTTGGCTTCGCTCAGAAGAACGGCGGGGTAGGGCGCGCCCTCTTCGGGCTCGGGGGCGGCCTGGAGGAGGGCGTACTTGCCGGCGTAGAAGAGGAGGGGCGCCGCCGGGTCGTTGACGGCCATGCGCTCGACCTCGCCGACGTAGAGCGTGTGGTCGCCGCAGCCGTAGCGGTGCTTGACCCGGGCGGCGATGACCACGGCGGCTCGGGCGAGCACGGGGACGCCGCCGAGCTCGCCGAACGCCGGCGTGAAGCCTGCGACGGCCTGGCCGGCGAAATGGCGGCTGGCCGGCTCCTGGGCCTGGTCGAGAACGCTGATCCCGAACCGCCGGGCGGTCCGAAGGCGCGCGTGCATCCGCGCCTTCTTCCCCACCGACACCACCACCAGCGGCGGCGCCAGCGAGCCCGACATGAAGGCGTTGGCGGTCATGGCGTGGGGCGCGCGCCGGGGCCCCGTCGTGAGCACGATCACGCCGGTGGCGAAGCGGCCGAGGGCCGCCCGGAACGCGCGGTCGTCGAAGCCGCGCGGCATCAGCGGAGCGCGCTGAGCCCGGCGGTGTTGACCAGGTCCTTGGCCTTCCAGCCGTCCAGGTCGTACTCGGCCATGCACGTCTCCGCGAACTGCTTCCACCGGTCGTACTGGCCGGAGGCGAGCGCGCCGAACAGGGCGTAGCGCCGGATCTCCTCGTGGCTGCCGGAGTAGTTGATCTCGTAGAGCTCGTGGCGCCCGCCGAACTCGGTCCCGACCGCGTCCCACAGGAGCTTCATGAGCTTGACCCGCTCGACCGCGTCGACGCCGCCCGACCCCCGCAGGTAGAGGTCGAGATACTTCCGGAGGTCCGGCGTCTTGAAGTCCTTCGCGTGCGAGTTCAGGTAGATGAGCCCGCTGGCGACGGTCTTCTCGATGAGGTTCTTGACCTGGACGT
This sequence comes from uncultured Candidatus Rokubacteria bacterium, assembly GCA_963745015.1. GTDB lineage: Bacteria > Methylomirabilota > Methylomirabilia > Rokubacteriales > DASRDR01 > DASRDR01. The sequence goes on along the minus strand of CAVUVU010000019.1, from coordinate 567,849 downwards.
AGGCCTCGGGCGCCAGCACCTGGTACGCCGCGGCCGGCTCCATCCCCGGCAGGACGCAGCCGCCCGTCCACGGGTCGGCGGTCTTCGCCATCGCGTCGGACAGCCCCCAGATCATGTTGCGCCACGCGATGACCTCGCCGATGTTCGCCTCGACGCCCCGGAACGCGCGCGCGCCGGTGATCTCGGTGGCCTTGATCAGGAGGCCGGTGATGAAGTCGAGCTTCACCGCGAGCCGCGTGCAGCCGTGAATGAGGGCCCGGGGCAGGAACCCGGTGCGCGGGAAGAAGTTGTTCGCCTTCTCGACGTCGCCGTGGACGAACACGTCCTCCCACGGGCACGAACACGTTGTCCATCACGAAGATGGCGTCGTTCTCGTCGAGCCGGCTGGAGAGCGGATAGTCGAACGGGCTCCCCAGCACGGCGGCCCGCATCTCGTTCGAGACGCGGCAGATGAGCTTCACGCCCTTGGCGTTCGTCGGCACCATGAACACGATCGCGAAGTTCTTCCCCTGCACGGGGATGAGCCCGTGGTGGGCGACGAAGGTGAAGTGGGTCAGCGCCGACCCCGTCGCGACGACCTTGGCCCCGGACACGTAGATGCCGGCGTCCGTCTCCTTGGTGACCCGCGTGTAGATGTCGGTCGGGCCGCCCGGCGCGCCGGGCGCCATGTTGCGGTCGACCGGCGGGTGGATGATCGCGTGGTTGATGAAGGGCACGCGCTCGAGGGAGTACTGGTACCAGCGGCGGGCGTTCGCCTGGTAGGGCGCGTAGAAGTCGGCGTTCGCCCCGAGCGTCCCCAGGAAGGCCGCCTTGTAGTCGGGCGAGCGCCCGAGCCAGCCGTAGGTGACGCGGGCCCACGCGGCGATCGCGTCGCGCCCGGCGACCTGCTCCTCCACGCTCCGGGGGGCCCGGAAGTAGCGGTGGGTGAATCCGCCCCCCTCGGTGGGCTCGGTGAGCACGTGCTTGCCGCCCCGGTGGTCGTCGTGGAGCGCGTCGTAGAGGCGCGCGAGCATGCGGGCGCAGTTCTGGAAGGCCGGGTGCGTGGTGATCTTCTTCACCCGCTCGCCGTAGATCCAGACCTCGCGGCCGTCGTCGAGGCTCTCGCAGAAACTCCTTCCCGGTGTACGGAAGCGCCACGTTCTTCGTCGCCGCGCGCGGCGGGGCCTCCTGGGCCAGCTTCGAGGACTTCGCTTTGCGGGACCACCCATGCTCACGCCCTCCCCGGAGGTTGGGTTCCTCGGCGCCCTCAGTAGCACCCGCCTCGCCGGTCAGGTCAAGCGCGACGGGCTTCCCTGCACGTCACGAGATCGTGCCCCGCTCACGCCGGAGGCGGCCCCTCACCGGAGCCGCCCATCGGACGCCGGAACCGGCGCGGCGCGGGTCGCTCGGATGCTTCGCAGGAGCAGGATCGCATACAGCATGAGCAACGCCGCGCCGTCGAAGAGGGAGCCGCGCCGCCCGGCCGCCGGGCCCGCGAACGCGATGCCCAGCCAGTGCCCGCCGAGGGCCAGAAGCGCCCCGGCGCCGTCAAGCACCGGCATGGGGGGCGGCGAGCCGGCGGCGAGCAGCCAGATCCACAGCGGGCCCGCGAGCACCGCGAGGTGGTGCGTCTCGCTCACAGGCGAGACGAGCGGCATCGCCGTCATGTAGAGGGCGAACAGGAAGAGCCCGCCCCGGGGGTCACGCGCGAGACGGGGCTGGAGCCAGAGGATGGGTCCGAGGACGGCCGCGGCCGCCGCGTAGCGCAGGCCGGGCACGGTCCCGAGGCGGGGCCAGATCTCGGTCAGCACCGCGGCCAGCGTGAACCGGGTCCGCCAGCCGTAGGTGACGGGTCCGCCCGAGAGCCGCCCCACCTCCTCCGTCCAGCCGTCCCGGTAGAGGGCCAGGACCCTGTCCGACACCAGCGCGGGAAGCCCGACCGCCAGGAGCAGCGTCCACCCCACGGCGAGGCCGGCCGTTCGATACCAGCGCCCGCGGCCGAGGTACAGGAGGAACACCGCGGGCGTGAGCTTCAGCGCGATGGCGCCCCCCAGGGCCGCCGCCGCGGCGAACCCGCGCCCGCGGAGGTGCAGCGCCAGGAACAGGGCGCACAGGCACAGGAGCAGAAGGTTCAGCTGGCCGTACCGCAGGTGGTTCTGGAGCGGGATGAACAGGGCCAGGCAGAGGACCGCCAGGCGAACGTCGAAGGGCACGGCGAGGATCGGATCGGCGCCGTCGCCCCGTGCCTGCCGCCAGAGCCGGTCGAGGATCAGGAGCGATCCGACCAGCGAGACGACGCTCAGCCCGAACCAGAGACTCTGGGCCAGGCCGAGGGGCAGCCACGTGAGCGGAACGACGAGCGCGTCGATCGTGAGCGGGTAGGGGCCGTGCCCCTGCGGCAGCGTGAGCGTGTACGGGTCCCCGCCCTCGACCAGGATCCGGGCCGACGCGAGGCGGGCGCCGAGGTCGTTTCCCGTCGGCCGCGCCATGCGCGCGTACATCTGGAAGAAGAACCCGATGCCCAGGCCGGCGAGAACGGCCCAGGCCGCGCCCCGGACGATGGGCGCCCGCGCGAGGGCCACGATCGCGTCAGCCCGGGAAGCGCTCGCCACGCGCCCCAGGAGATCCCGGCGGCGTCAGACCGCCGGAGTCCAGGCAGACGGCCGGTTCGCCGGCGGCCCGGGAGCCCCGTCCGGCAACGCGGGCGACCCGCCGCCGGCGCTCAGGGTCATCGCCATCCGCGCGCCGTCCGGAATCCCGGCCCGCTCAGGGGCGGATCGCCGATGCCATCCCGAGCGTCAGGATGGCCAGCAGGCTGAGCGTGGCCAGGAGGGCCGCGGTGCCCACACCGAGGAAGAAGGGCGTGGCGCCCACCGCGCGCATGTCCTGGATCTTCGTGTGGAGCCCCACCCCCGCCATCGCGACCAGGATGCACGCCTTCGCGGCCTCGTCGATGGGCCGGAGGAGCCCGGCCGGGATCAAGCCGACGCTGCGCAAGAGGGCCAGGCCCAGGAACATCAGGACGAACGGCGGCAGGGCCTTCAGCCAGCTCTGACCCGAGGCCGCGCCTTCGCTCGCGTTGCGGCTCCACCACCACGCGATCAGCATGATGAGGGGCGCCATGAGGGCGTTGCGCACCAGCTTGACGACGGTCGCGACGTCCCGCGCCACCAGCGAGTAGGCCGCGCTGGTCGCCACCACCTGGCTCGTGTCGTTCACCGCCACGCCGCTCCAGACGCCGAACGCGACGTCGGTCATCTGCAGGAGGTGGCCGATCACGGGATACAGGAACAGCGCCAGCGTCCCGGTGAAGGTGATGGTGCCGACCGCAAACCCGACCTCCCGCTCGTCGGCCTTGATCACCGGCGCCGTGGCCACGATGGCGGAGTTCCCGCAGACCGCGGTGCCCACGCCGATCAGGAGCGCGAGCCGCGGCGGCAGCTGGAGGCGCCGCCCGACCAGGAGGGCGAAGAGCAGCGCCACGGTCATGCAGAGCAGGATGAGGCCGATGGCGCCGCCGCCGATCCGGAGGACGTCGGCCAGATAGAACCGCGCGCCGAGCAGCACGATGCCGGCGCGCAGCACGCGCTGGACGACGAAGCGGAGCCCCGGTCCCGTCGCGGACGGGAGCTTCCACACGTTCGACACCACCAGGCCCAGCAGGATCGCCACCAGGATCTCGCTCACCACCGCCGGGAGGAGCCACCCCACCAGCCGAGCCACCACCGCCACCAGGACGGCCAGGAGCAGGCCGGGCAGGACCTTCCGGCACCAGGCGATCACGGGTGCACCAGGTCGATCATGAAACCATCGCGCACGTGAGGTCCCTTCGCTTTCTAGTGGAAGAGCACGTCGGTCCAGACGCGGAGCGTCGCGAGCACGATCAGCACGCCGAGCGTGGCCCGGAGCAGCCGCGTCGGCGCCCGCCGGCTGAGCTGCGCGCCGACCACCACGCCGGCGGCGCCGCCGGCCACGACGGCCAGCGTCGGCCAGAGGGGCACCTGCGCGGTCACCAGCTTCCCCAGGAAGCCGGTCAGCGCCGAGGCTCCTGTGATCGCGAGCGAGGTCCCGATGCTCATCCGGAAGGGAATCCGCAGCACGCCGACGAGCACCGGCATGAGGAGGAACGCGCCGCCCGCCCCCAGCAGCCCGCTCACGACCCCGATCGCCGCCGGGTAGACCATCGCGGCCGTCCGGTCGAAGGTGACCTCGCCGCCCGGAGATCCCCCGGACTCGGCCGGGAGCGGCAGGAACATCAGGACCAGCGCCAGGAGTCCCATCACGCCGAACACCGTCAGGAGGAAGCGGCTCGAGACGTAGCGCGACGCCAGCGCGCCGGCCAGCGAGGCGACCGCCATCGAGGTCCCGGCAACGACCGCCAGCGGCCGGTGCACCGCGCCGGCCCCGCCGTGCAGCACCGTGCCCATCGCAGTGGCCGCCAGCACCTGGCCCATGGTGACCCCGGCGACCAGCTTCATGTCGAGGGCGCCGACGCCGAGCCAGGGGGGCACGTAGTAGAGGAGCGGGATCATGACGATGGCGCCGCCCACACCCACGAGGCCGGTCACGAAGGAGCCGGCGAAGCCGAGCCCCGCGAGGGTCGTGGCGAACGCCGCCGTCATCGACAGTCGGCGGGGCCGGCAGCGCCGGCGCCGCGGGCCCGGCCCGCCAGCCATGCGCGCTTGAGGGTGTCGCCCCGGAGACCGCAGCGGAGCGCCTCGAGGGCGAGGATGTCCTCGGGCACGACGTTGCCCAGATTGACGTTGGGGCCGAACCGGAGGACGAGGTACCGCTGCTGGGGCCCGAGCGGCGCCTCCCACAGGACGCGGCCCGGATCGCGCACGCCCTTCAGGAAGGCCTCGATCTCCGCTTCCTTGGGCAGGCCGGAGGCGTCGTAGATGCCGACGCCCTTGCCCGCCTCGCGCGCTTCCATGATGACCATGAACGCGCCGCCGTCGAGGTCCGCGTTGACGATCTCGGCGAGCGCCGCCATCGGCTGGGCGTCGGCGGGGTCCTTCTTGCCGACCTCCGAGAGGACGCGGAAGCCCGCCTTCACGGCCTTCTGGATGGCGTCGGCCCGGGTCCGGCGGTCCATCTCGATCGTGCCGTCCGAGACCTCGATGGCGTTGAAGCCCAGCTCGCGCGCCCGGTCGAGGTAGCGGTCGAGCGCGCCCTGCCAGACCGCGACCTCCTGGAAGGTCCCGCCCGGCATGCAGTAGACCCCGTGGGCCGTGACCGTCCGGACCTTCTCCTTGAGGACGTCCCGCTCGAAGAAGGCCGAGGTCCCGAAGGTGAGCTTCAGCACGTCGATGACGGGCGCCGCCACCTGCATCAGGTCGTCGATCGCGTTGAGGCCGAGCCCCTTGTCGATGACCATCGTCCAGCCGCCGTCGCGCGGCTTCCGGAGGCGGTCCGGGACCGGCACCTCGATGACGCCGTCCCAGGCCGGCCGCCGCGCGGCCTCGTCGCGCTCACTCATCGAGCAGACCCTCCATGCAGTTGCGGGCCCCGCAGAGCGTGCTCCGCGCGCTCTTGATCGTGGCCCGGCTCACGAGCCCCTGCATGGCGTCGAGCCGCCGGGCCATGAGCGCGGGCGTGTCGAGCGACGGGACCGGCAGCCGGTCGTAGAGGAGCACGGTGTTGCCGTGCTTCTCGGTGGCGTTGTCGAAGAGGAGCTTGACCAGCTTCTCCCGGCGGTCGAGCGGCGTGACGACCGCCCGGTCCCGGCCCGACTCCACCTTCGGGCTGACGATCCGGAGGGACGGGCTCACCAGCACGTCGGACGGCGTCTGCACGTGCCGGAGGTCGAGCGCGATCTTCGAGCCCCAGGGGTCCTTCGACGGCGGGAGCGCCGTCCCGAGCCGCTCGAGGACGGCGGGAAAGTCGTAGAGGAGCGTGCCGAGCCGGATGTTGTCGAAGAGGGAGCCCTTGTAGAACTCGTAGCCGCCGTCGGTCAGGCGGACGTGGGTCATCTCGGTCGAGAAGATGGTCCAGCCCCGCGTGAGCCCCTCCAGCAGGAACACGGTCTTGCCCGCCCCGGCGCCGCCGGGGATGAGCCAGAGATCGCCCTTGTCGTCGACCATGGCGCTCGCGTGGAACGACCACGTGTCGTGGTAGCGCTCCAGCGCGTGGATCACGTAGCGGAAGACGAAGCCCAGGTTCCCGAACAGCGAGTAGCGGCGGTCGGAGTTGCCCGCCTCGAGCGCCGTCCAGTCCCCCACCGCGAGCACGCGGTCGGGCTCGAGCGCGATCGCGGGGGCGAGGCCGGGCGTGTCGACGATGCGGACCTCCGCGTCGACGCCCGCCGGCGTCCCGTCCCACGGCACGTCGTCGACGCGATGGTAGTCGGTCAGGAGCGACTGGGGCACGCGGTCGGTGAAGTACTCCGAGCGCGTGAGGAGCTCCCCGTTGTTCGAGACGAGGCCGAGGCGGGTATGAACGATGCGGATCGCGCGGCGATGGACGTTCATGGTTGGCTCTGCTCGCTGGCGGCGCTCGGCCCTCGCCCACCGGCCGTCGACACCCGCGGACAGGAAGCGTCGGCTGCCGGCGCGGCCTAGCCACTGTCCCAGAGGGACGGCGATCGTGTCAAGGCGACCCGGGGCGGGCATACGGGTTGAGCTTCGGCCGGAGCACGATCCGCCTGCCCTGGTGGTCCAGCACGACCCCATCCGGCGTGATCTGCTCGACGACCGTCTCGCCGTCCACCGTCTGCCCCTCGACGTACTTCCGTCCGTTGATGAAGACGAGCCGCTCCGCGGGAGTCTCCGAGTAGACGAGCACGTCGAGCGCGAGCCGCGGCAACGGCGTGGCGGGTGCGGGCTGGGCGGCCCTGCGCCGCGCCGGCGGCGGGAGGCGACGCGGCCACCGGCGCGGGCGCCGACGCCGCCGCCGGCGGGGCGACGGGCTCAGCTCCGGGCCGGACCTCGGCCACGGGCGCCCGATCGACCACGGCGGGCGCGGCGGCGGCGCGTCGGCCACGGCGGCCCGGCGCGGCTCGGGCGCCGGCGGTACGTCCTTCGGGGCCTGAGCCGGCCGGAGGTCGTCGCCAGTGCGCGCGGCCCGCGCCGCCTTGGCGGAGGGCGAGACGCGCGGGCGCGCAGGAACGGGAGCGCCGGGCGGACGCTCGACGGCCGGACCGGACTCGAGCCCCGGCGCCGCCGCGGGAGCCTCCGGTGCGGAGGCCAGGGCCGGAAGCGGCGGCGCGGGATCGGCGCTCGCCCGCGCCGCCGGCGGGTCGGCGGCGACCGCGGGCGACGGCGGCGCCTCTCGCGCGGGATCCGGACGGGGCGGCGCCCACGGAGGGCTGAACATGATGAGCGCGCTCAGAGCGACGGCGCCGGCAGCGACGGCCCAGGCCCAGTGGGGTCGGCGCAGGAAATCGGCGCCGCCATGCGCGGTGGCGAGCGTGGGCACCCGCGAGACCTGGCGGTCACGCTCGGCCTTCCTCAGGGCATCGAGAATGTAGGACACGGCTACTCCATCCCGGCCGAGAGCCGCGGCACGTCGGGTCCCCATTCCGCACGCCGCAGGACCATGGCGGTCTCGCGCCCGACCACGCCGTCCGGCTCGAGCGAGCGGGCCTCCTGGAAGGCCGTGACCAGCTCCCACAGGCCCTGGTCGTACGGCCGGCCGTCGTCGACCGGCAGTCCGGCACCGGCCGCCCGCGCCATGCGCTGCCGGAGCCAGTCGGCGGCAGGCCCCCGGGCCCCGCGCCGGACCGGCAGCTCACCGGGCGGAGGCCGCCAGAGGACGACGAAGGCGCCATCCCAGAATGGCTCCACCTCGGCGAGCGGCGCGGTGACGACGCGGTCGCCGAAGCGGAGCGTCGCCTCCGAGGGCGTCAGCGTCGTGAGGACGGCGTAGCGCCGCTCGCCGCCCGGGCCTGCGAGCTCGAGCGCGGCCGGAAGATCGAGCCGGCGCAGCTTCTGCCACCCGCCCACGGTCGCGAGGCACTCGAGGGCTCCGGCCGGGGGGCCGTCGCAGTTGGGCGCGCCGCCCGCGGCGGATACGCCCCAGAGACCCAGGAGCACGGCCAGGGCATCCCCCTTCGTGGCCGCGACGGCCGGGTCCCGAAGGACCTCCACGAAACGCGGGGCCGGGGAGGGCGCGGCCTCCCCCGCCGCGATCACACCGGGCGCCGGCGCGGCCGTTCCGGCCAGCGACGGGCCCGGCCGGCCCGACACGACGCTCGTCCGGCCGGCCTCGTCCCGGCCGATGTCCCCCGGCGCGAGGAGCACGAGCGCGACGCCTCCGGCGGCGGCCACGAGGGCCGTCCCGGCGGCGCGTCCCGCCCACCGCTGCCACCGCGGCGGAGGCTGGCCCAGCACCTCGGCCGCCGCGCGCCGCACGGTCGCGGCTTCGACCCGGGGACGCTCCCGCGTGTAGGCGCCCAGGAGGGCGCGATCGGCGATGGCGTTGATGACGCGCGGAATCCCGCGCGACCGGCGGTGCAGCGTCCGCAGGGCGGGATCGGTGAAGACCGGCCGGCCCCGGCCCGCCACGGCGAGCCGGTGGCGGACGTACGCGCGTGTCTCCGCGCGCGAGAGCGGCTCGAGGTGATAGCGAGCCGTGACCCGCTGGGCGAGCTGGCGCAGCTTCGGCTGCTCCAGGATCGCCGCCAGCTCCGGCTGCCCGATCAGGATCACCTGGAGAAGCTTCTCCCGCGCCGTCTCGAGGTTCGTGAGGAGGCGCACCTCTTCCAGCACCTCGGGCGAGAGGTTCTGCGCCTCGTCCACGATGAGAACGGTGCGGCGGCCGCCGGTGTGGGCCTCGAGCAGGTGGCGATGGAGCCGGTCGACGAGCTCCTTGCCGCTGCTCGTGCCGGCCGGGTACGGGATCCGCAGCTCGTCGCACACGGTGGCGAGAAGCTCGACCGGGCTCAGCCGCGGGTTGAGGACGAGCGCGAGATCCACGGGGGGGGGCAGCTGCTCGAGCAGGCACCGGCACACGCTCGTCTTGCCGGTTCCCACCTCACCGGTCAGCTGGACGAAGCCGCCGTGCTCGCCGACGCCGTAGACCAGGTGCGCGAGCGCCTCCCGGTGCCGCGCGCTCATGTAGAGGAAGCGCGGGTCCGGCGTGATCGAAAACGGAAGCTCGCGCAGGCCGAAGTGTGACAGGTACATGGCTCTCCCCGGGCCGGCCGCCTCAGCAGCAGGATAGCGCGCCCTCCGGGCGCTCACTCCAGGAATTGCGCCGGGCGGCCATCTCCGCCCGGGCGACTCAACTTCTTTGACAAGCCGCCGGGAGCCTGCGTACCGTGTCTTGGATGGCCTCGACGAGCGGGACCGCTCCGCCCAAGACCAAGGCGCGGAAGTGGGTGCTGGTGGTGGACGACAACGCCCGCCTTCGCGCCCTCTGGATCGAGGTGCTCGAGGAGGCGGGCTACCGCGCCATCGGGTCGGAGGACGGCCTGGCGGCGGGGGAGCTCATCCGTGATCTGTTCCCGGACCTGATCCTGCTCGATCTCCGGATGCCCCGCGCCTCGGGATGGGACTTCCTCGAGAACGTCCGCGCCAACCCCCGGTGGCACACGATTCCGGTCGTGATCGTGTCCGCGCACCTGGAGGAGGGGCCGGATCTCGCCGGCGACTCGGGGCTCAACATCGTGGGCCAGCTCGCCAAGCCCGTCTCCGTCGGCGACCTGATGGCCAAGGTCCAGGGCATCATCGGCCCGGCGCAGACGCCCGCCTGACGCGGCGGGAACCGGCCAGCCGCGCGCCCGGCGAACGAGACCCGCCGGCGTGAGCCGCCGGCGGGCCACCGACGCGGCCACCGGCGCGGATAGAGAGTCAGCGAAGGGAGACACCCGGGCCGCGGCGGCCGGGCTCGCGCAACTCCCGGGCTCAGTGCTTCTCGGCCGCGCGCGCCTCCCGCTCCTTCTTCGCCTCCGCCACGACCTTGTCGGTCAGCATCCCGGGCAGCTCCTCGTAGTGGGAGAACTCCATCGAGTAGCTGCCGCGCCCGCCCGACATCGAGCGGAGGTGCGGCTCGTAGTTCAGCATCTCCGCCATGGGCACCTGGGCGCGGACCACGCTCGACTCGTCGCCCGGCTCCATCCCCGCGATCTTGCCGCGGCGGCTGTTGAGATCGCCGATGACGTCGCCCGCGATGGCGGAGGGCGCCGTCACCTGGACGTCCATGACCGGCTCGAGGAGGCACGGCCGCGCCTCCTGCACGGCCTTCTCGGCCGCGATCTGTCCCGCGAGCTGGAACGCGATGTCCGACGAGTCGACGCTGTGGTAGGAGCCGTCGTAGAGCGTCACGCGCACGTCCACCACCTGGTAGCCGGCCATGACGCCGCGCTCGAGCCGGGCGCGCACGCCCTTCTCCACCGACGGGATGAAGTTCCGGGGGATCGAGCCGCCGAAGATCTTGTCGACGAACTCGAGCCCCGCGCCCCGGGCGAGCGGCTCGATCTCGACCCAGCAGTCGCCGAACTGGCCCCGGCCGCCCGTCTGCTTCTTGTGCCGGCCCTGGACCTGCGCCCGGCCCTTGACGGTCTCCTTGTAGGGAATCCGCGGCGGCAGGAGGACGACCTCGGCGTTGAACTTGCGCTTCATCCGCTCGAGGGTGACCTCGATGTGGAGCTGGCCGACACCCGAGATCAGGAGCTGCTTGGTCTCGGGATCGTAGTGGTACCGGAGCGTGGGGTCCTCCTCGGCGAGCCGCGCGAGGGCGTTGGAGATCTTGTCCTCGTCCCCCTTCGCCTTCGGCTGGAGCGCGAAGGAGATCGCCGGCTCCCCGAACTGGATGCGAGGGAGGATGACGGGCGCGGTCTCGGCGCACAGCGTGTCCCCGGTCAGCGTCTCCCGGAGCTTCAGCACCACGCCGATCTCGCCGGCGCTGAGCGCCTCGACGTTCTTGTGCTCCCGGCCCTGGAGCAGCGCGACCTGACCGACCCGCTCCCGCGTCTCGCGCGCCGGGTTGTAGACCTGGGAGTTGCCCGTGACGACGCCCGAGAAGACGCGGAAGAGCGTGAGCTTGCCGACGTGGGGATCCGTGAGGGTCTTGAACACGAGGGCGGAGAACGGCTCCTTCGCGCTGGCGGCGCGTGTCACCGTCTCCTTGGTGCGAGGGTCGGTGCCCTCCACGGGGGCGCGGTCGGCCGGAGACGGGAAGGAGTCGATCACGATGTCCAGCAGGGAGCGCACGCCGATCGCCTTCGTCGCGGACCCGAGGATGACGGGCACCAGCTTGCCGTCCCCGATGGCGGCCCGGAGCGCCTTGATGACGACGGCCTCGTCCAGCGTCCCTTCCTCCAGGTACCGGGCCAGGAGATCGTCGTCGGTCTCGGCCACGGCCTCGACCAGCTTCTCGCGGGCCTCCTGCACGGCCTCCGCGAGGTCGGCCGGGATGTCCGTCTCCTCGATCTTCCCGGGGGTGTCGCCCACCACGTAGCCCTTCATCCGGAGGACGTCCACGAGCCCCCGGAACGCGGTCTCCTGGCCGATCGGCACGTGGAGCGGAACGAACCGGCCCTTCAGCCGCCGCTGGATCGACTCGAACGTCCGCGCGAAGTCGGCCCGCTCGCGGTCCATGCGGTTGACGAAGACCAGGCGCGGGCAGCCCGTACTCCTGGGCGAACTTCGAGACCTTCTCCGTCTGGACCTCGACGCCGGCCACCGCGTCCACGACCAGCACCGCGCCCTCGACGACGCGGAGGCCGGCCCGGGCCTCGGCGATGAAGTCGCCGTACCCCGGCATGTCCACGAAGTTGAACCGGTGGTCGCGGTAGTCGCAGTGCGCCACGCCGATGTTGATGGAGATCTTGCGCTTGATCTCCTCGGGATCGAAGTCGGTGGTGGCGGTGCCGTCGTCCACGCGGCCGAGGCGAGACGTCATGCCGTTCCGGAACAGGATGGCTTCGACGAGCGACGTCTTGCCGACACCGCCATGGCCGACGAAGCCGACGTTACGGATGCGCGCGATATCGATGGTCATCGGGCCTCCCGGGAGTCGTCAGGGCTAGAGCCAGCCGAACCGGTTCGTCCGAGGCGTCGAGGAAAATCGTAGCACGGCCCCCGCGGAGCCGCCCAGGGGGGGCCGGTCAGCCCGGACGGCTCAGCGGCACCGGCCGGGCGGCGCGAGGGCATACCCGAGATCGATCGGCGGGAGCCGGCCGTCCTCGGGGTCGGGAGCGAGCCGGAGCCGCCTCGTCACCTCCTGCCGGACGTCCGTCCGATCGGCCCACCGGTAGGCCCGGTCGAACCCGCACCAGGCCTCGGTCACGCGGCCCGCGTAGAGCCCGTGCAGGAGGAGACTCAGGACGGCCCGCCGGGCGCCGCGCGCGTCGTGCGCGCGCTCGGCCTCCGCGAGCCGCCGCCGCTCCTGGGCGAGACGGAACTGGTAGACCTGCGGGAACCGCCGGTTGTCCGCCGCGTACGCCCGGTCGCGGAACGTGTAGACGACGGGCACGAGCGGAGACTCGGCGAAGGGAAGGTCGAACGCGTACGCGAACCGCGAGTCGCAGGCGATCAGCTCGAGCGCCCCGTCCTGGTCCAGATCCGCCGACGCGCAGGCTGCAGTCCCCCGCCGCGGATGGTCCCCTCGCGCCGGATCTGGGTCCCCTGCACGTGGAGCACGTGATAGTCGAAGCAGCAGTGCGCGCCGCCCGACCACTCCTGCACGATGACGTGCCGGCCCGGCCCCCGCCGGAGCGGCTGCTTCGCCTGGCTGTAGAAGGTGAGCCGCCACCCCTCGAGGGCGACGTGCTCCCAGCCCGGACTCCTCCTTGGCGACCAGCGCCTCCGACTGGTCCGGGCGCCGCACCCGCACGAGCGTCACCTGCTCGACCGCCAGCTGGTCCCGGTCGTAGTAGGTCTGGAACTCCGGGTGCGGGATGTAGACCTCCCGGAGCTGGGCCTCCTCGTCCTCCTCCTCGACCTCGGCGGCGGCACCCGGCCGTCCGTCGGCGCCGGCCAGCAGGATCGCCGCCAGGAACGCCGCGCTCGCCGACCCCGCGAGACCGAAGCGCCGGGTCATCGCGCGCCTCACGCCCGGAGGGCATGGGCCAGGTAGCGGCCGGTGTACGACGCGCCGGCCTCGGCCGCCAGCTGCTCCGGGGTGCCGGCCGCGACCACGCGGCCGCCCTCCTCGCCACCCTCGGGGCCGAGATCGACGATGTGGTCGGCGGTCTTCACGACGTCGAGGTTGTGCTCGATGACCACGACGGTGTTCCCCTGGGCCACCAGCTGGTTCAGGACGTCGAGCAGCCGCTGGATGTCGGCGAAGTGGAGGCCGGTGGTCGGCTCGTCGAGGATGTAGAGCGTGCGGCCGGTCGCTCGCCGGGAGAGCTCGGTGGACAGCTTCACCCGCTGCGCCTCGCCGCCCGACAGGGTCGTCGCGGCCTGCCCGAGCCGGATGTAGTCGAGCCCGACGTCGTGGAGGGTCTGGAGCTTCTGGCGCACGGCGGGAACGGGCTCGAAGAAGGCGAGCGCCTCCCGCACGGTCATCTCCAGGACCTCCGCGATGTTCCGGCCCTTGTAGCGGATCTCGAGCGTCTCCCGGTTGTAGCGCTTGCCCTTGCACACCTCGCACGTCACGTACACGTCGGGGAGGAAGTGCATCTCGATCTTCACCAGCCCGTCGCCCTGGCAGGCCTCGCACCGGCCGCCCTTGACGTTGAACGAGAAGCGCCCGGGCGCGTAGCCGCGCGCCCGCGCGTCGAGGGTCCGCGCGAACAGCGACCGGATGAACGTGAAGACGCCCGTGTACGTGGCCGGGTTGGAGCGCGGGGTGCGGCCGATCGGCGACTGGTCGATGTTGATGACCTTGTCGAGGTGCTGCATGCCCTCGAGGCGGTCGTGCGCGCCGGGCCGCTCCTGCGCCCGGTGGAAGACCTGGGCCAGGGCCCGGTAGAGGATGTCGTTGACCAGCGTGGACTTCCCGGAGCCGGACACGCCCGTGACGCAGGTGAACGTCCCCAGCGGGATGCGCACCGGCATGCCCTTGAGGTTGTGCTCGCGGGCCCCGTGGACCGTCAGGATCTTGCCGGTGCCCGGGCGGCGCGCGGCGGGGACCGGGATCGAGAGCTCGCGAGACAGGTACCGCCCCGTCAGCGACTTCGGGTCCGCCATGATCTCCCCGGGCGTGCCGGTGGCGACGACGTAGCCGCCCAGCTCCCCGGCCCCGGGACCCAGGTCGATCACGTGGTCGGCGGCCTGGATGGTCTCCTCGTCGTGCTCGACGACCAGGACCGTGTTGCCGAGGTCCCGGAGCCGGAGGAGCGTGTCGAGGAGGCGCCGGTTGTCCCGCTGGTGGAGACCGATGGACGGCTCGTCGAGGATGTAGAGGACGCCGACCAGGCTCGATCCGATCTGCGTCGCCAGGCGGATCCGCTGCCCCTCGCCGCCCGAGAGCGTGCCGGCCGCCCGGTCGAGGGTGAGGTACTCGAGACCCACGTTCTGGAGGAAGCCGAGCCGCTCGCGGATCTCCTTGAGGACGCGGCGGGCGATCGCCTGCTCCCGCTCGCCGAGCGCGAGCCCGTCGAAGAAGGCGCCGGCCTCCTTGATCGTGAGGGCGCACACCTGGTGGATCGGCGCGCCCGCCCACGCGGACGGCGAGGCTCTCGGGCCGGAGGCGGCCGCCGCCGCAGGCGGGCAGGGCCGCTCGGCCATGTAGCGCTCGATCTCGACCCGGGTGTCCTCGGAGGTGGTCTCCTTGTACCGCCGCTCGAGGCCGCCGAGCACGCCGTCGAAGCCCCCGTCCTCGCCGGTGCCCCGGAGGATCAGCTCCCGGGTCGCCTTCGAGAGCTCCTTCCAGGGCGTCTCCAGGCTGAAGCGGCGCTTCCGCGCGAGCACGGCCAGGGTCTGCCGGAAGTAGACCGACTCGCGCCCGGCCCAGGGCGCGAGCGCCCCCTTGGCCAGCGACTTCCGCGGATCCGGCACGACGAGGTCGGGATCGAGCTCGAGCCGGGTGCCGAGCCCCCCGCACGCGGGGCACGCGCCGAACGGATTGTTGAAGGAGAACATCCGCGGCGAGACCTCGGGGAACGAGATCCCGCAGCCGGACGCAGGCCAGGCGCTCCGAGAACACCCAGCGCCTGGCCGCCGTCCGGGACCTCGACGACGACCACGCCCTCCGCGAGCCGGAGGGCCGTCTCGAGGGAGTCGGCGAGGCGCGCCGCCCCCGTATCACGGATGACCAGGCGGTCGACGACCACCTCGATCGTGTGCTTCTTGTTCTTGTCGAGCTCGATCTCCTCGGCGAGGTCCCGCACGGTCCCGTTCACCCGGACGCGCCCGAAGCCCTGCCGGCGCAGGTCGAAGAGGAGCTTCCGGTACTCGCCCTTGCGGCCCCGGACGACGGGGGCGAGCACGACGACCCGGGTGCCGGCCGGCAGGGTCCGCACGCGGTCGACCATCTGCTGGACGGTCTGGGCGGCGATGACCTGGCCGCACTGCGGGCAGTGGGGCGTCCCGACCCGCGCGTACAGGACGCGGAGGTAGTCGTAGATCTCGGTGACGGTGCCCACCGTCGAGCGCGGGTTCTTCGACGTCGTCTTCTGCTCGATCGAGATCGCCGGGGAGAGCCCCTCGATCGAGTCGACGTCGGGCTTCTCCATCTGCTCCAGGAACTGGCGGGCGTAGGCCGACAGGCTCTCGACGTAGCGGCGCTGGCCCTCGGCGTAGATCGTGTCGAACGCGAGCGTGGACTTGCCCGAGCCCGACAGCCCCGTGATGACGACCAGCCGGTCCCGGGGGATCTCGAGGTCGACGTTCTTGAGGTTGTGCTCGCGGGCCCCGCGGATGACGATGCGGTCACTGGCCATGGTCGTGACGATCCATTCTTGCCGACGCTCCGCGCGAACGCAACCGCGCGCGGCTCCGGACGCTGTCCCCGGGCGGTCCTCAGCCCGCCCGCGGCCGCGCCGGCAGGGCGGCCGCGAGCCCGTCGAGGCCGGGAGGAAGCGGGCTCCGCGCGGAGGACTCCTCGCGACCGCAGGAACCAGGCCGACCAGGAGGTTGACCGGGACGGCCATCGCGGCCGGCGCCGCGAGGGCGACGCTCCCCCACCCCTCTCCGAGGCTCCCCGGCCCGCGGCGCCGCCGAGGGCCAGGAGCAGGAAGACCAGCAGCCCGGCCCCCGCGCCCGCCCGCGGCGCCTCGCGCGGTGGCGCGCTCGCTCCAGCAGGCCAGCACCGCGGCGGGGGCCAGCGCGGATGCGGCGAGACCGAGCGCCGCGAGGAGGAGCGTCCACGGCCCCCGCGGGCATCACGCCCGCGAGCGTGCCGGCGCCGGCGACGAGGGCGACCGCGAGACGCCGCGGCCACCCGGCGGCCTGCTGGCGCCGCGTCCCCGGAAGCCCACGGAGGCCCCCCAGCGCCGCCGCCGCGCCCCCGACCGCGAGTCCGCCGAGGAGGAGCCAGGTCAGCACGGATCCCGACGGCTCGCGACCCCGGCATGCTCGCGAGGCAGCGTGTACACCTCGGCCCCGGTGACGCCGCCCACGTAGACCTCGGGGGTCAGCCAGGCCGCGTAGAGGCTCCACCCCACGGCGAGCGCCACGCCGCCGGTCACGAGGAGCGCGGCCAGCCGGGCGCCGCGCCTCGGCGACAGCCGCCCCGCGCCGACCGGAGACGCGCCGGTCGGCAGGCCGAGCGCGCCCGAGGAACCCCGTCGCGCCCAGGGCCACGAGCCAGAGCCAGCCGAGCGTCCGCGACGGCGGCTCCACCCACTCGGGGCCCGAGTCCGGCGCATCGGGAACCCGCCGCCCGGCCTCGAACCGGATCCGGAGGCCGCGGGGACGACGAGCCGGTCGCCCGGGTGGAGGACGAGCCTCCTCGCCCGGCCTGGACGTCACGCGGGAGGCGACCGCCCTTCGCGGGGCTCCACGAGGACCGAGCCGCGAGCGGCGAAGGTGACGCGCTGCTCGTCGGCGAACGTGAGCGTCAGGGTCGTGGCCGGGCCCAGCACGGCCCCGCCCTCCGCGGTCCATCGGCTGGCTTCGCCGAAGCCGATCCGGGGGCGCGAGGCCACGGCGCTCCAGACCATCGGCCACGCGGTGGTG
This sequence comes from uncultured Candidatus Rokubacteria bacterium, assembly GCA_963745015.1. Lineage (GTDB taxonomy): Bacteria > Methylomirabilota > Methylomirabilia > Rokubacteriales > DASRDR01 > DASRDR01. The sequence continues at coordinate 550,861 of CAVUVU010000019.1, read as the reverse complement.
GTGCCGAGCGCGATGACGACGAATGGCACCGCGAGCCCGGCCAGCGCCAGGCCTCCGCCGAGCGCCGTCAGCCGGAACCGGAGAGCTCGGGCAGCGAGCAGCGCCCCGATCGATCAGGAGCGTGATCCCGATCGTCGAGGCGCGCGGCCAGCCGGCCATCGCGCCGATCTCGCGGACGGCCGCGAGCTGGGCCCAGACGAACAGCCCCGCGACGACCGTCTCGACCGGCCCGAGGAGCGGCGTGGCAGCCGCGGGCGCCCGGCCAGCGCGAGTGCGCCAATGCCGACGCCGGGGCCATCAGGCGCCCGGTGCGACTCCAGGCCGTCCCCAGGACGAGCAGCGCGACGATGGTGCCGCCGATGACCACCGCCGGCGCCCAGAGGCCGCGGGTGCCGTCCGCCAGCAGGAGGGGCGGGAGCCCGAGCCAGAGCGCCGGCAGAGCTCCAGACTGCGGCCAGCGCGAGCGGGGTGAGCCGCGACATGCCCCCGCGAGCCGCGGGCGCGCCGCATGTCACGGAACCCGCGGCCGAGCGTCGCGAGCCCCGTGAGTACGACGGCTCCGGCGACCCACCACGCGAGCGCGACGTCACCGAGCCGGAGACTCGCGAGCCCGTTCGGCGCGACGAAGAGGGCGGCCAGCCCGGCGAGGGCCACGACGGTGGCGCCGCTCGCCGCGAGGACGCGGCGCCGGCAGCGGCGAAACAGGCGACGGTCGTCGCGAGCGGCGCCGGCAGCGGGCTCCGTCACCTCCGCCCGCTCGCGTCCGGCGCCACGACGGTCAATCGGAATTGGCGGGGCTGGCGGCGGGGGGTGTGACGACGGAGTAGCCGAGGCGCTTGGACACGTCCCGGGCGGCCGCGCGGACTCGCGGCGCGAGCTCGGTCTCGAGGCGCTCGAGCGGCAGCCGGAAGGCGGGCCCGCGCAGGCCGATGGCGCCCACCACCCGCCTGGCATAGTCGCGAATCGGCGCGGCGAGGCCCCGCACCCCGGGCTCGAGCTCCTCGTCCTCGAGGGCCCATTCACGCTCGGCCACGCGGCTCAGCTCCTCGGCCAGCCGCGAGGGCTCGACGAGCGTCCGGGCGGTCACGCTCGCGGGCGCGCCGCGCTTCCACATCTCCTCGCGCTCCTCGCGTGAGCGGAACGCCAGCTGGGCCTTGCCGAGCGCCGCGGCGTGCGCGGGCAGGCGCCGCCCGAGGTGCGGCACGACCCGGACCGGCTGCGAGGTGTCCACCATGTCGACGCAGACGACCGAGGGACCGTCCAGCACGCCGAGATAGGCCGCCTCGCCGGTCGTCTGAGCGAGCTGATCGAGGATCGGGCGCGCCTGGCGGACGAGACCCAGATGGTGCGTGAAGATGTTCGCCACCTCGAAGGTCTTCATGCCGAGCCGGTAGTTGCCGCTCTCCTTGTCCTGCTCCACGTATCCCCGCGTCTCGAGCGTGGCGAGCAAACGGAAGACGTTGTTCTTGTGGAGCTTCAGGCGGCGCGACAGCTCCGTCACGCCGAGCTCGCCCTCGAGGGGCGTGAACGCCTCGAGGATGTCGAGGGCCCGGCTGACGGACTGGATTAGATAGTCGGACTTGGCTTTCTTCATCTGACCAAACAGGCGTCGAGCAACGATGGTAAACCAGGGTTATACCGGCAGTCAAGAAAAGCGCGCGTGGGGCCGCGCCCGCAGCTCGGCGCACACGTTCGCCCAAACACGGTTAGAAGAGTCGGAACAGCCCGCTGCCGCGGCCGGGGACGGCTCAGCGGCGAGCGGGGCCCGTTTCGCCCAGACCCAGGCGCTCCCGTCCGTACTTGCCGCCCAGCACCGTCTGGCACCAGTCGCGATGCTCGAGGTACCAGGCCACGGTGGCGCGGAGCCCGTCCTGGAACCGATGCGCGGGGCGCCAGCCGAGCTCGGTCGTCAGCCGGGTCGCGTCGACGGCGTACCGGCGGTCGTGACCGGGGCGGTCGGGGACGAACGTGCGGAGATCCGCGTAGCGCGCGAGGCCGCGCGCCGGCCAGCGCAGGGTTCTCCGCCGCCGGCCGGATCGACTCGAGCGCCGCGCAGATCCCGTCGACGATCTCGAGGTTCGTCCGCTCGTCCCCCGCGCCCACGTTGTAGCGGCCGCCCGGGACGCCGCGCTCGCAGGACGAGGAGCAGGGCCGCGCAGTGATCCTCCACGTGGAGCCAGTCCCGCACGTTGCCGCCGTCCCCGTAGAGCGGCAGCGGCCGGCCCTCGAGGGCATTGAGCGTCATGAGAGGGATGAGCTTCTCCGGATACTGGAAGGGTCCGTAGTTGTTGGAGCAGTTGGTGACGAGCGCCGGGAGGCGGTAGGTCTCGTGATACGCCCGCACCAGGTGATCGGCCCCCGCCTTCGAGGCGGCGTACGGCGAGTTCGGGGCGTACGGGCTCTCCTCGGCGAACCGCCCCGTTGGGCCCAAGGGAGCCGTACACCTCGTCGGTGGAGACGTGCAGGAACCGGAAGCGGGCCCGGCGCGCGGGCTCGAGCGTCTCGAGGTGCTGGCGCGTCGCGTCCAGGAGCTCGAACGTCCCCACCAGGTTCGTCTCGACGAATGCCCGCGGGCCGTCGATCGAGCGGTCGACGTGGGTCTCGGCGGCCAGGTTGACGAGCGCATCCGGGCGGTGCTTCTCGAGAAGGGCCTCCACGGCCGCGCGATCCGCGATGTCGCCCTGGACGAACGAGAACCGGGGGTGCTCCCGCACGTCGGCCAGGCTCGCGAGGTTGCCCGCATAGGTGAGGCGATCGAGGACCACGACCCGCGCGTCCGTGCGGGCGAGCAGGAGCCGGACGAGGTTCGACCCGATGAACCCGGCGCCGCCCGCCACGAGGATCGACTCCATCGAGTGCCTTGCCTCCTCCCGCCGGGGCTCAGTGTACCCCGCGCCCGCGGGCGAATCCTCGGTCCACAGCCGGCCCGACGGGCCGCGCGATCCTCGGAGCCGTCCCGGAGCGTCGGGCCGCCCCGGACGCTCGAGCCCGCATGGTAGAGTGACTCCGCAGCAGCATACCTCACGCACGGGAGCGCTCATGGCCGACGTTCGGCGGATCCTGGTGGTCGTGGCCCATCCTGACGACGCGGAGTTCGGATGCGCGGGCAGCGTCGCGCGCTGGGTCGCGGACGGGTGCGAGGTCTTCTACTGCCTCTTCACCAGCGGGAACCGCGGCTCGGACGACCCCGCGATGACGTCGGATCGCCTGGCCACGGTGCGCGAGGCGGAGCAGCGCGCGGCCGCGCACGTCCTCGGCGTGAAGGACGTCGCCTTCCTTCGCTACCCCGACGGGGAGCTCGAGGACACCCGGGAGGCCCGGCGGGACGTCATCCGCGAGATCCGCCGGACCCGGCCCGACCGGATCGTCACCCAGAACCCCTTCCCGAGCCTGAACCCCTACTCGGGCCACCGCGACCACCGTCACGCGGGCCGCCTGGCGCTCGACGCCGTCTATCCCTATGCCCGTGACCGGATGCACTTCCCCGAGCTGATCGCGGAGGGCTTCGAGCCCCACAAGGTGCGCGAGGTCTACCTCATGGGTCACGACGACCCGGACCTCGTCCTGGACATCACGGCAACCATGGACCGGAAGCTGGAGGCGCTCAGGTGCCACGCGAGCCAGCTGCGGGACTTCGCCGGCGCCGAGGGCCGGGTCCGCGAGCGCGCGGCCGACCTGGGCAAGTCGCATGGGTACACGTACGCCGAGGCGTTCCGGACCATCGACCTCCCGCGGTAGAGCGGGCGCCCGCCTCGCTCGCCTCCTCCTCGCCTGCGCGCTCGCGGCGACCGCCGCGGCGCCGGGGTGGGCGCGCGGCGCCGAGCCGGTTCCCGACGCGGCGCGGCTCCTCGGGTGGGTCCGCGACCTGAGCGACCCGGCCATGGACGGCCGCGGGGCGGGCACGCCGGGAGCGGACCGCGCGGCGGCCTACCTCGTTGCCGAGTTCCGGCGCCTGGGCCTCCGCCCCGCCGGCGACGCCGGCGGATACCTCCAGCGCTTCGAGGTGCTGACCGGCGTGCGCCTGGCCCCCGGCGCGGCGATCGAGGTGGCGGCGCCCGGCGCCCCGCTGCGGACCTTCGCCGGGGGCTCGGACTTTCTCCCGTTCACGTTCTCGGCGGACGGGGACGTCACGGGCGACGTCGCCTTCGCCGGGTACGGGATCACCGCGCCGCCGCTCGGCTACGACGACTACGCGGGACTCGACGTCCGCGGCAAGGTCGTCGTCGTGATGACCGGGGAGCCGCGCGAAACGGATCCCGGGGGACCGTTCCGCCCGGCGGAGCACTTCCACTACACCGAGCTTCGGCACAAGGTCCTGAACGCCCGCGAGCACGGCGCCGCCGCCGTGGTCGTGGTGGAGAATCCGGGGCGTGGCGACCGGCTGGCGGCGCTTCGCGGCACGACGCCGTCCTGGGGCATCGTCGCGCTCTCGGCCCGGCGCGAGATCGCCGACGCGGTGCTGGGTCCAGGCGGGCTCGACCTCGCGACCCTCCGCGCCCAGATCGACCGGACGGGCGCGCCCGTGTCCCGGGTGCTCCCCGGTGTCCGGGCCCGGGTTCGCTCCGCGCTCCTCCGCGACCGGGGAACCACCGCGAACGTCGTGGGCATCCTGCCGGGCACCGACTCGACGCTGGCCGCCGAGGCCGTCGTGGTCGGCGCCCACTACGACCACCTCGGCCGGGGCAGCCCGTTCTCGCTGGCGCCGGAGCGCGGCGACGCGATCCACCCGGGCGCGGACGACAACGCCTCGGGCACGGCCGCGCTCCTCGGGATCGCCGAGACGCTCACCCGGAGCGGCGCCCCGCGCCGGAGCGTGGTCGTGGTCGCGTTCTCGGGCGAGGAGCTCGGCCTCCTCGGCTCGACGCACTACGTGGGCCAGCCCGCGGTCCCCCTCGACCGCACGGTGGCGATGGTCAACCTCGACAGCGTGGGGCGGCTCCGCGACGGCCGGCTGCACGTCATGGGCGTCGACACCGGGCAGGGGCTCCGCGCCCTGGTGGAGCAAGCCGGCCAGGGAGTGCCCGCGCCGATGGCCCTGCGCGGCGATGGCGTGGGGCCGTCCGACCACACGGCCTTCCTCAACCGCGAGCGCCCCGTCGTGTTCTTCTTCACGGGAGCCCACGCCGACTACCACCGCCCGAGCGACACCTGGGACAAGATCGACGCCGACGGGCTGCGGACGGTCACGACGGTCGCCTACCGGGTCGTTCGCGCCCTGGCCGATCGTGACGATCGGCCGGCGTTCGTCCGCGTGCCCGGAGGCCCGCCGCGCGCCGGCGCCGGCGCCGCCGGCTACGGACCCTACTTCGGGGCGGTCCCCGACTTCGGCGACGCGCCTCACCCCGGCGTCCGTCTGGGCGGCGTCCGCCCCGGCAGTCCCGCGGACCGGGCGGGGCTCCGGGCCGGCGACGTCATCGTGCGCTTCGCCGGAGTCGCCGTCCGGACGCTCGACGACCTCGTGTTCGCCCTCCGGAGCCGGCGGCCGGGTGACGCCGTCGAGGTCAGCTACCTCCGCGACGGGACCGAGCGGGCCGTGCAGACCACGCTCGAGGAGCGGCGATGACCGCCGGGGATGCGGCGCGGATGGCCGGCGCGTGCTGAGCCCAACCCTCGACCGCCGCGCGATGCTCGGGCTCGGCCTCACCGGGGCGGCGGCCGTCCTGCGCGAGCACGTGACGGCCCGGTGGGCGCGCGCCCAGCCCGGCGGCGCCGCGCCGCCGGGCGATCCCCGCGAGCGCCATCTCGCCGGCCTCCGCCAGCTCACCTTCGGCGGCCAGAACGCCGAGGCCTACTGGGATCGCAGCGGGACCCGGCTGGTCTTTCAGTCGACCCGGCCCCCCTTCGGCTGTGACCAGATCTTCACGATGGGTGCGGACGGGAGCGACGTGCGGCTCGTGTCCACCGGCCGGGGGCGCACGACGTGCGCGTTCTTCGTCCCGGACGGGACGCGGCTCCTCTACGCCTCGACGCACCACGGAGCCGCGGACTGTCCGCCCGCGCCGGACCGCTCGCGCGGCTACGTGTGGCCGCTCCACGACTACGACCTCTACACGTGCGCCGCCGACGGCAGCGATCTCCGCCGCCTCGCCGCCTCCCCCGGCTACGACGCCGAGGCCACGATCGCGCCCGACGGGCGGATCGTCTTCACGTCGATGCGCGACGGGGACCTCGACCTCTACGTCGCCGACGCCGCCGGCGGCAGCGTGCGGCGGCTCACGGACCGGCCCGGCTACGACGGCGGCCCCTTCGTCTCCTGGGACGGCCGGGACATCGTCTGGCGCGGGTGGCACCCCACCGACCCGGCCGAGCTTGCCGAGTACCGGGCGCTCCTCGGGCAGGGCCTCGTCCGTCCGACCCGGGCCGAGCTCTTCGTGATGGCGGCCGACGGCACCGGGGCGCGCCAGGTCACGGCCAACGGAGCGGCGAACTGGGCGCCGTGCCTTCATCCGGACGGCGAGCGGATCGTCTTCTCGTCGAACCTCCACGAGCCGGGCCGCTTCGACTTCGCGCTGTACCTGATCCGCCGCGACGGGCGCGGGCTCGAGCGCCTGACCTACACGGAGTCGTTCGCCGCGTTTCCGATGTTCTCTCCGGACGGCCGCCGCCTGGTCTTCTGCTCGAGCCGCGGCGCGCCCCAGCCGCGCGAGTTCAACGTCTTCGTCGCCGACTGGGCGGACTGACCCGACACCGGGGGCCACGCCCCCGCCGCGTCGGACATCGAGTCGTCCCGCGGATCCATCTCTCGCCGCCTGACCCCGGAGGTGGCGGGCCGTGGCCGGGGCGGATGTTAGAATTCGCTTCACCGATGACGCGAGCGCGAGAGTCCGGGACGACGGCGTCTCCGCCGTGGCGTCCGGCCGAGGCCCCGACCCTCCCGGCGCTGATCCAGCGCCGGGCGGAGGTCGAGCCGGAGGGCCTCTACTTCACGCTCTTCGGCACCCCGCTGACGGCGGCGCGGCTCCACGCGACGACCCTCCGCTACGCGGGGGCGCTGCGCGCGCGGGGCCTCGGACCCGGCGACAAGGTGGTGATCATCCTCCCGACGTGCGAGGAGTTCTTCTTCACCTTCTTCGGCACCCTCGCGATCGGCGCCGTGCCCGTGCCCCTCTACCCCACCCTGGACCCCGAGCTGAAGGCCCGCGTCCTCCAGAGCTGCGAGGCGCGGGCGGTCGTCACGATCGACTGGTTCCGGGCCGACGTCGAGACCGCGCGCGCCGGGGCCCCGGACGTCCGGCATCTCCTGACGCCGGACATGCTCGACACCGGAAGCCCCGTGGCGGCGCCGGTCCGGGCCTCCGAGGACGAGACGTGCTTCCTCCAGTACACCTCCGGCAGCACCTCCGTGCCGCGCGGCGTCGTGCTGAGCCACCGGAACGTGATGGCGACCGTCCGGATGATGGTCGAGACGGTGGCGGTGGCGCCGACCGACCGGCTGGTGAGCTGGCTGCCCCTCTACCACGACATGGGGCTGATCGGGCTTGCCTTCGGGGCGCTCTACACCGGCGCGAGCCTCGTGCTCCTCCCGCCGGACCTCAGAGATCCCCGCGCGTGGCTCGAGGCGATCACCGCGCACCGCGCCCACCTCACGGTGTCCCCCGATTTCGGTTACCGGAACTGTCTCCGGCACATCCACGACACCACCGGCATCGACCTGTCGAGCCTCCGGATGGCGCTGTCGGGGGCGGAGCCGGTGCGGCTCTCGACGATCCGCGCGTTCCAGGAGCGCTTCGGTGTGGGTGACATCTTCGCGCCGGCGTATGGGCTGGCCGAGGCGACGCTGGCGGTGGCCGTCTGGCCGCACGGGCAGCCGGTGCGCGCCGATCCGACGGGGAGCTTCGTGTCGGTCGGGCGGCCGTGCAACGGGGTGCGGGTCGAGATCGCCGGGGCCGAGGACGGCGGGCGGGCCCGACCCGGCGAGGTGGGCGAGATCCTGGTCCAGAGCCCGGGGGTGATGCAGGGCTACTACCGCGATCCCGAGGCCACCGCGCGCGCCCTCCGCGACGGGTGGCTCCATACCGGCGACCTGGGTTTCCTCGACGCCGAGGGCTACCTCTTCATCACGGGGCGCATCAAGGACGTGATCATCGTGCGCGGACAGAACGTCGTCCCCGGCGACATCGAGGAGGCCGCCGACCACGTCGACGGCGTCCGGTACGCGGCCGCCGTCGGCATCGAGAGCGCGCGAACGGGCACCCAGCGGCTCCACGTGGTCGCGGAGGTGCGGGGAGACGGGCTCACGCCCGCGGAGCTCTCCCGCATCGCCCACGACGTGGCGCAGGCCGTCCGCCAGCGAAGCGGGCTCAGGCCCGCGCGCGTGCTCCTCGTCCGGCCGCAGACGATCCCCAAGACGTCGAGCGGCAAGATCCAGCGCGCCGCCCTCGCCGCCATGGTCGCCGAGGGACGCGTGGCCGACCGCGTCCTTCACCACACCGGCGCCGCCGGCCACGAGCCGGAGGCGGCCGGCGACGACCCCGGCGACGGACGTTGACCGGGGTCCTCGTCCTCCTCCTGGCCGCGGCGCCGATCGGCGCGGCCGTGTGGCTCTACAACAGCCTCGTCGGCCTGCGAAACCAGGTCGCGAGCGCCTGGGCCCAGATCGACGTCCAGCTGAAACGGCGCCACGACCTCATCCCGAACCTGGTGGCGGCCGTCCGGGGCTACATGCAGCACGAGCGCGAGCTCTTCGACCGCATCGCGGCCGCGCGCACGCGGGCGCTCTCCGCGTCCGGGGCGGGCGCGGTCGGCGCCGCCGAGGGGGCGCTGACGCAGGCCGTCGGCGGACTGCTCGCCGTGATGGAGCGGTATCCCGATCTCAAGGCGAACCAGAACGTCCTCGCGCTGCAGGAGGAGCTGGTCACGACCGAGAATCGCGTGGGGTTCGCGCGCCAGCTCTACAACGACCTGGTCGCGCGCTACAACACGCGCCAGCAGATCTTCCCGGCCAACCTCGTGGCCGGCGCGCTCGGCTTCAGGCCGGCCGAGTTCTTCCAGGTCGACGCCGTCGACCGGGCGCTTCCTCGGGTCGACCTCGGCGCGCGGTGACGGGATGGCCGCGGAGGAGCGGCCGACCTCCGCCGGCCCACTCCGAGGGTCGCCCGCGCCGGCCGCGGGCAGCCTGTTCGACGAGCAGCGCCGGAACCGGCGCGGCACGTGGCTCCTGATCGCGGGCTTCGTCGCGCTGCTCGGGTTCATCGGGTTCGGCTTCGATCTCTTCGTCCTCGGCGCGGCGGCCGTGGTGCGCCCCGGCGGTGTGCCGCTGCCCCTGCCGATCGCGGCCAGCGGCGCGGCGCTGCTCGGACTCGGGTCGGCGTGGCTCGGCTACCGCTTCGGCGACCGCGCCGTCCTGGCCTCGAGCTTCGCCCGCCCGGTAACCGCCGAGGACGCCGCCCCCGACACCAAGCGGCTGATGAACGTCGTCACGGAGATGGCGATCGCCGCCGGCCTGCCGATGCCGCGGGTCTTCCTGATCGACGAGCCGGATCCAAACGCGTTCGCCACCGGCCGGGACCCGGACCATGCCTCCATCGCGGTGACGACGGGCCTGCTCGGGACGATGAACCGGGAGGAGCTCCAGGGCGTGATCGCCCACGAGATGGCGCACGTCCGGAACCTCGACATCCGGAAGATGACGCTCGTGGCCGCGCTGCTCGGGGCCGTCCTGCTCCTGAGCGACTGGGCGACGCGCCTGCGTCTCGGGATGCCGACCTCCCGGGACTCCAAGCGGCAGGACGGCGCCTCCCTCGGCGGCCCCCTCGTCGTGGTGCTCCTCGTCCTGTGGCTCCTCACCGTGCTCCTGACACCCCTGATCGGGCGCCTCCTCGCCACGGGCGTGTCCCGGCGCCGCGAGTATCTGGCCGACGCCGCCGGGGCGGAGCTCACGCGCAACCCCGTCGGCCTCGCGAGCGCCCTCCGCAAGCTCGAGGCCGCGACGGCGCCGACGCCGCAGATCCATCGCGGCACGGCCCATCTCTGCATCACCGACCCGCTCGGCCGGGCGGTCACCGAGCGGGAGGGGTGGCTGGCCGATCTCCTCGCCACGCACCCTCCGATCGCGGACCGGGTCGCGCGCCTCGAAGCGATGGCCTACCGCCGGTCCTAGCCGGTGGCCACCCGGTAACTCGGCCCCTTCCCGCGATGCGCGATTCGCTCCTGTCGCCCGCAGACCTCTCGATGGGCGCCCGCCTGATCGGGGGACTGCCCCGCCTGCTCCGGCACCCGATCCGGATCGAGGGAGCGCGGGCCACGCTCGAGCAGCGTCTCGAGCGGCGGGAGGCCGACTTCCTGGACCTGATTCGCTGGGGCGTCTACGAGAACCCCGTGAGCCCCTACCGCGAGCTGCTTCGGCTGGCGGGCTGCGAGTTCGGGGACCTCGAGCGGCTCGTCGCGCGGCAAGGCCTCGAGGAGGCGCTGGGGCGACTCTGCGCGCACGGCGTCTATCTGACGGTCGACGAGCTCAAGGGTCGACGCACGGCCATCCGAGGCCCGACGTCGATCGATGTCGACCCCGCGCGACTGTTCAGTCCGCGGCTGGCGCCTCACCTCATGGCCCAGAGCAGCGGGAGTCGCGGCGCCAGGAGCTCGATACCCATCAGCCTCCCCGCGATCGCCGACCGGGCCGTCGACCTCGCCCTGGTCCTGGGCGCACACCAGGCGCACGACTGGCGCCTGGCCTGCTGGGGGGTGCCCGGAGGGAGCGCGCTGGCCCAGGTCCTGGAGTACGGGGCGGCCGGCATCGGGGCCAGCCGCTGGTTCTCGCTCATCGACCCGCGGGCGCCCGGGCTTCACCCGCGCTATCGGTGGAGCGTCCACGCCCTCCGGCTCGCCCAGGTCCTGGCCGCCGCGAAGCCGATGCCCGCGCCGCGCCATGTCATGCCGGACCGTCCCCTGCCCATTCTCCGCTGGATGGCGCAGGTCCTGCGCCGCGGCGAGACGCCCCACGTCATGAGCTACCCGAGCGCGGTGGTGCGCCTGTGCGCGGCGGCCGCGGAGACCGGCCTCGATCTTCGCCGCGCCGTGTTCACGAGCGCCGGCGAGCCGATGACGGCGGCGCGCCTGGCAAGTCATCGAGCGCACGGGCGCCCGGATCATTCCGCGCTACTCCAGCGTCGAGTCCGGTCCGATCGGCTACGGCTGTCTGGCCCGAGAGGCGCCCGACGACCTCCACCTGCTGCGGGACCTCGTGGCGCTCGTCCAGCCGAACCGGACGGCCGCCAGCGGCGGGGAGCCAGGCTCATCAGCGTCGCCCTTCCCATCGGCCGCGCTGCTCCTGACGACGCTCCGGGCGTCGGCGCCGCTCATCCTGATCAACGTCTCGCTGGGGGACCAGGCCGTCATGAAGGAGCGGCGCTGCGGATGCCCGCTGGAGACGCTGGGCTGGACGACGCATCTCCGGGACATCCGGAGTCACGAGAAGCTCACCGCCGGCGGGATGACCTTCCTCGACATCGACCTGATCCGCGTCCTCGAGGAGGTTCTGCCGGCGCGCTTTGGCGGAGCGCCGACCGACTACCAGCTCGTCGAGGAGGAAGCGGACGGAGGCCAGCCCCGGCTGCGGCTCCTCGTGCATCCACGGATCGGAGCGGTCGACGCCGAGGCCCTGGCCGAGGCCTTCCTGTCCGCCATCGGCGGCGGGACGGGCGGCGAGCGCGCGATGGCGCTCCTCTGGCGGGAGTCGAGGTTCCTGCGCGTCGAGCGGCAGCCACCGCTGGCGGGGCCGTCCGGAAAGATCCAGCATCTTCACGCGAGGGAGCAGCCGCCGCAACCCTGACCGGGCCGCCCGTCGCCCCGAGGGAGTCTGGGGTACCCTGGGCGGCGTGACCGGGCCGGTCCGCAGGAGGCATCCGTGAAGGTCGACGTGACCCTGGCGATCGAGAATCTCGGCGACGTGCCGGCGCTGGCGCGGGAGGCCGAGGACCTGGGCTTCGACGGGCTCTGGACCGCGGAGACCCGGCACGAGCCGTTCCTCCCGCTCGCGCTGGCGGCCGAGCACACGCGCCGCGTGAGCCTCGGCACCGCGATCGCGGTGGCCTTTCCCCGGAGCCCCACCGTCGTCGCGCACACGGCCTGGGACCTCCAGGCGGCGTCGGGCGGCCGGTTGATCCTGGGGCTGGGCACCCAGGTCAAGGGACACATGGAGCGGCGGTTCTCCGTGAAGTGGACGGCCCCGGGGCCACGGCTCCGCGAGTACATCCTGGCCCTCCGGGCGGTCTGGGACGCGTGGCAGAACCGGGGGCCGGTGAGCTTCCGGGGCGAGCACTACACGATCACGCTCGTGACCCCGTTCTTCGCCCCCGCGCCGATCGAGCACCCGCGGATCCCGATCTACATCGCCGCGGTGAACGCCTACAACCTCCGGCTCGCCGGGGAGCTGTGCGACGGGGTCCACCTCCACCCGTTCCATTCCGTGAAGTACCTGCGCGAGTTCGCGCTTCCCAACATCGAGGCCGGCCTCGCCAAGACCGGCCGGCCCCGGAGCGCCGTCGAGCTGGCCTGCTCGGTGTTCATGATCACGGGGGAGACCGCCGCGGAGGTGGCGCGCGCCCGCGAGCACGCGCGCGCGCAGATCTCGTTCTACGCGTCGACGCGCACCTACGAGCCGGTGCTCGCGGCGCACGGCTGGCAGGATCTGACGCCACGCCTCCACCGGAAGTCGGTCGAGGGCGACTGGGCCGGCATGGCGGCCCTGATCACGGACGAGATGCTCGGCGTCTTCGCGGTGGAGGCGCCGCTCGACGGCCTCCGCGCCGCGCTGGACGAGCGGTACCGGGGCCTCCTCGACCGGATCGCGCCGTACGTCGCGCTCGAGCGCCGCACGACCCGCGAGGAGCTCCGCGCCTTCGCGGAAGCGCTCCGTGGACGGGCCTGAGATGGGGACGACGCTCTCGCGGCGCGCGCCCGACACCGAGGTCGTCGCCAGCGGCGCTCGGGCGAGCTACGGGCTCCGCTACGACCGGGTCGGCCGGCTGTCGGCCCGGCACGTCCACCGCGTTCTGCTGGGCGCCCACCCCGGAGAGCTGCCCGTCGAGCAGCCCGATACCCTGCAGCTCACCATCAACGGCAAGACCGCGAGGGCCCCCGGACTCACCCTGCCCCCGTCCGTGCTGACCCGGACGGACGAGGTGATCCAGTGAGTGTCACGCGCAAGGAGGTGGCCACATGATCAAGCTGATCGGCGTCGCTCTGATCGTCCTGGGCGTGATCGCCCTGGTCTACCAAGGGATCACGTACACCACGCGCGACAGGATCATCGACGTCGGACCGTTCAAGGCCGACGTCAAGCGCGAGAAGACCGTCCCCCTGTCGCCGCTGGTCGGGGTGGCGGCGGTGGCGGGCGGGATCGTGCTCCTGCTCGTGGCCGGGCGCCGCTCCTAGCCTCGGTCCGGGCGCCGGCGCCGGATTCGTGCGCGCCGGCCGGGCCGCGCCGCTCACCGGGGCCGGTCAGGTCGCGAGCTTGTTGGCCGCGTCGAGGGCGGCCACCTTGTAGCACTCCGCGAGGGTCGGGTAGTTGAAGACGGTGCGCATGAAGTAGTCGAGGCCGCCGCCGAGTCCCAGGACCGCCTGGCCGACGTGGATCAGCTCGGTCGCCTGGGTGCCGATCGCGTGGGTCCCGAGCAGCCGCCGGTCCTCGCGGTGGAAGAGCATCTTGAGGACTCCGCTGTCGTCGCCCAGGATCTGGCCCCGCGCGATCTCGCTGTACCGGGCGACGCCGATCTCGTAGGGAATCTTCGCCAGGGTGAGCTCCTGCTCGGTGGCGCCGACCATGGAGATCTCCGGGATCGCGTAGATTCCCACGGGGAAGTGGGACGCCATCGGCCCGGCGGGGATCCCGAAGGCGTGGCAGGCGGCCAGCCGCCCCTGCTCGCTCGAGGTCGCCGCCAGGCTCGGGTAGCCGATCACGTCCCCGGCCGCGTAGATGTGCGGGACCGAGGTCCGGAAGTCGGCGTCGACGCCGAGCCGCCCCCGCTCGTCGGGGGCGAGCCCGGCCGCCCCGAGGTTCAGCCGGTCGGTCGCGCCCGTGCGGCCCGCCGAGAAGAGCACGAGGTCGGAGACGACCCGCTTCCCCGACTCGAGGAACAACACGCCCCGCCGGGGCGGGCCCTCCGACACCTCGAACCGCTCGACGGTCTCGCCGAAGCGGAAGGTGACGTTGCGCTTCCGCATCTGGTGGATGAGCTCGTCCACGATCTCGCGGTCCACGAAGTCGAGCACGCGGTCGCGCCGCTCGACCACGGTGACCTCGATCCCGAGCATGGCGAAGATCGACGCGTACTCGATCCCGATGACGCCGCCGCCCACCACCGTCATCGTCCGCGGCAGGCGCTTCAGGCGGATGATGTCGTCGCTGGTGATCGCCACCTCCCCGTCGACCACCGTCCCGGGCGGTGTGAAGGCCCGCGTGCCCACGGCGACGACGATGGTCGCGGCCCGCACCACGCGGGAGCCCGCCTCCGACCGGATCAGGAGGGTGTGGGGATCCTGGAACTCCGCCTCGCCCCGGATCACGGTGATGTCGTTGCGGCGGAGCTGGTGGTCCAGCACGTCGATCTCCCGCAGGACGACGTCGCTGACACGGCCGAGCAGCTGCTCGGCGGTCGGGCGGGCGCCGGTAGCGGGCGCGCTGCTCACGGCCCACACGGCCTCGCGGAACGTCTTGCTCGGGATCGTCCCGGTCTCGACGCAGACGCCGCCGACGCACCGGTTCTTCTCGATGACGGCGACCCGCTTCCCGAGCTTCGCGGCCTGAACGGCGGCCCGCTGGCCCGCGGGGCCGCTCCCGATCGCCACCAGGTCGAACTCGTAGGCCTCGCTCACTGAGCTACCTCTCGACTCGCGTCAATTGATCGGACGGCCTTCGGCCTGTGTGCCCCTGCACTCTACCCGATCCGGCGGCGGGCCCGCAGAACCGCTTCGCTCCGGTCAACGCGAGGCCAGGGCCTCCTGCATGGCCGGAGTGTCGATGTACACCTCGAGCCGCGCGATCCTCGCGTCTCGCACGGTCCACACGTGGACGACGGCCAGGTCGAACGGGACGTCGCCGGCCCGGGTGCGGCCGCGCGTCCGCCCCACCGCCGCCACGTGGTCGCCCGCGTCGACGAAGCGCTCGATGGTCACGGTGGAGTCGATCGCTCCGAGCACCCGCCCGAAGAACTCCCGCGCGCCCTCGTGCCCCTGGTAGTGGCCGCCCCAGGGCACGAGCTCCGTCTGACGGATCTCGACGTCCGGGTCGAGCCGCGCGAGCACGGCGGCCGCGTCCCGGCGCGCGAACGCCTCGTAGATCTCCCGGACGAGCGTCACGCTCGCGGCGGCCACGGCGCGACGCCTACCGCGTCACGTCAGCGAGACGCCGGCCTTCTGCCAGTCGTCGAGGAAGCGCTTGAGGCCGATGTCGGTCAGCGGGTGCTTGATGAGCTGCTGGAAGACGGCGAACGGGAGGGTCGCGACGTCCGCGCCCGCGAGCGCCGCGTCCACGACGTGGAGCGGGTTCCGGAGCGACGCCGCGAGGATCTGCGTCTCGAAGCCGTAGTTGTCGTAGATCTTCCGGATCGTCCGGATCAGGTCCATCCCGACGTGCGAGATGTCGTCGAGCCGCCCGAGGAACGGGCTGACGTACGTGGCTCCGCCCTTCGCCACCAGCAGCGCCTGGCTCGCCGAGAAGCAGAGCGTCAGGTTCGTCCGGAGCCCCTCGCCCCGGAGGATCCGGAGGGCCTTCAGGCCCTCGGCCGTCGTCGGCAGCTTCACGACGACGTTCGGGGCGATCTTGGCCAGCTCCCGCCCCTGCTGCACCATGCCGTCGGTGTCGGTGGCGACCACCTCGAGGCTCACGGGGCCGTCGACGATCCGGCAGATCTCGTCGACCAGGTCGCGGAACGACCGCTTCTCCTTCGCGACCAGCGACGGGTTGGTGGTGGCGCCGTCGAGGAGGCCCATCGCGGTGGCCTCCTTCAGCTCGTTCACGCTCGCCGTGTCGAGGAAGATCTTCATGCCGCCCCCCTGTCTGTCCTCGTGCGCCCGGTCGCCGGGCGGTCGGACTCTCTGAATCGCCTCGCCAGGAGGTCAGTCTACCGCCCGGCGGCGCGCCGCGGCAACCGGAGTCCGGCCAGCGCCGCCCACGCCGCGGGCGCCTCGCGACCGGCTCGGGGATCCGACTGCGGGCGGCGACAGGCGGCCTTGGCAGCAAACGGCCAGCGGTGTGCGCCATCCCGCCCGTTGACCGCGATACGGGCGCCCCCTACCATGACGTGAGCACGGAGCCCCGGTCACCGTCACGACCCCGAGGAGACGCCATGCCGCCCGACCAGCTGACCGCGGAACCCACGGAGCTGCTCCGCACGATGATCCGGAACGCCTGCGTCAACGACGACACCGTCGGCTCGGGCCAGGAGATCCGGAACGTCGCCGCCCTGGAGGACTACTTCGCGGGCTCCGGCCTCACCTGCCGCCGGTTCGAGGCGGCGCCGGGTCGGGCGAGCCTCGTGGCGCGGATCGAAGGTCGGGACCCGACGGCCCCGACGCTGCTCCTCATGGGGCACACCGACGTCGTCCCCGCCAACCCCGCCGGCTGGCGCCGGGATCCCTTCGGCGGGGAGCTGGTCGACGGCATCGTCTGGGGACGCGGCGCGACCGACATGCTGAATCTCACGGCGACCATGGCCGTGGCCACGCGGCGCCTCGCGGCCGCCGGATTCCGGCCGCGCGGGACGCTCGTCTACCTGGCGGTGGCCGACGAGGAGGCGGGCGGGCTCTACGGCGCGCAGCACCTCACGCAGCACGCCCTCGACGCGGTCCGCGCGGACTACGTCATCACGGAGAGCGGGGGCGTGCCGGTCCCGACACCCGGCGGCCCCGGGCTCCCCCTCACGGTCGGCGAGAAGGGCGTCAACTGGCGCCGGATCGTCGTCCGGGGCACGCCCGGGCACGGCTCGCGGCCGTTCCGCTCCGACAACGCGCTCGTGACCGCCGCCGAGGCCGTGCGGCGGATCGCCGCCTACCAGCCGAAGGCGCGCATCCTCGACGTCTGGCGGCGCTACGTGGAAGCGGTCCAGCCCGACCGGGAGCTCGCCGCCGAGCTGACGGACCCGGAGCGCGTGCTGGACGCCGCGCAGCGCATGGAGAGCCTCGGGCTCGCCCAGATGGCCCACGCGTCCACCCACACCACGTTCTCCCCGAACCTGGTGCGGGGCGGCAGCAAGGTGAACACGGTGCCCGATCGCGTCGAGATCGACGTGGACATCCGGGCGCTGCCCGGCGTCACTCCCGCCGAGGTGGACGCGATGCTCGACGAGGCGCTCGGGGACCTGCGCGGGCCGCGTGGCGGTGGAATCCCTCGGCCGCGAGGAAGGCTCTCTCACCGACCCGGACACGCCCCTGGTCGACACGCTCCGGCGCGTCACGCGGGCGCTGGTGCCCGGCAGCCACATCGTCCCGCGGTTCACCGTCGGCGCCACCGACGCGCGCTTCTTCCGACGGCAGGGCATCCCCGCCTACGGCTTCGGGCTCCACTCGCCGCGCATCCCCCACTCGGAGTACCCGCTCATGTTCCACGGCAACGACGAGCGGGTCGACGTGGACAGCCTCCGGCTCTCGGCCGAGATGTGGGAGGCGCTCTGCCGCGAGTTCCTCGGTTGAGCCGCGCCCGGGCTCCGGGGCGCGCGGTCGCGCCGCGCCGGCGAGACGGCGCGACCCGCTCGTGACGGCGCCCGGGCTCCGCAGCCAGCGCTGGTTCGGCGGGCGCGACGTCAACGGCTTCCTCCATCGCGCGTGGATGAAGGCGGAGGGCTTCTCCGAGGACGCCTTCCAGGGCCGGCCCGTGATCGGGATCGCGAACTCCTGGAGCGAGGCGACGAACTGCAACGCGCACCTCCGGACCGTCGCCGAGCACGTCAAGCGGGGCGTCTGGCGCGCCGGCGGGTTCCCGCTCGAGTTCCCGGTGATCTCCCTCTCCGAGCCCCTCATGAAGCCGACCACGATGCTCTTCCGGAACCTGATGTCGATGGACGTGGAGGAGTGCATCCGGAGCCTGCCCTTCGACGGCGTGGTGCTCCTCTCGGGCTGCGACAAGACGACGCCCGCCATGCTGATGGGCGCGGCGAGCGCGGACCTTCCGGCGATCATGGTCACCGGCGGCCCCATGCTCCGCGGCATGTTCGGGACCGAGGAGGTCGGCTCGGGGACCGACGTCTGGCGCTACTGGGACGAGTTCCGCGCCGGCCGGCTCGACGAGGAATCGTGGTGCGAGCTGGAGAGCTGCTTCTCCCGCTCGGCCGGACACTGCATGGTCATGGGCACCGCCTCCACCATGGCCTCGATGGCCGAGTCCCTCGGCATGACGCTTCCCGGCAACGCGGCGATCCCCGCCCCCGACTCGCGGCGCCTCGCGCTCGCCGAGGCGACGCGGGAAGCGGATCGTGGAGATGGTGGCGGAGGACCTCCGCCCGAGCCGGCTCCTGACGCTCGAGGCCTTCGAGAACGCGATCCGCGTGGACATGGCGATCGGCGGCAGCACGAACGCGATCGTCCACCTGCCCGCCATCGCCGGCCGCGTCGGCGTGCCGCTGCCGCTGTCGCTCTTCGACCGCCTCTCGCGGGAGACGCCCTTCATCGCGAACGTCCGGCCCTCCGGGAAGTACCTGATGGAGGACTTCTTCTACGCCGGCGGGCTGCCTGCCGTCCTCCACCAGCTCCTCCCGCTCCTCCACGGCGGGGCGCCGACCGTCACGGGCCGGAGCCTCGCCGAGAACGTCCAGGGCGCCCGCGTCCGGAACCCCGACGTCATCGTTCCCCTGGACCGGCCGCTCGGGAAGGAGGGCGGCACGGTGATCCTCCAGGGGAACCTCTGCCCCGACGGCGCCGTCCTCAAGCAGACGGCGGCCTCGCCCCACCTCCTCCGCCACCGGGGCCGGGCGGTCGTCTTCGAGTCCAAGCACGACCTCATGGCGCGCGTGAACGATCCGGCGCTGGAGGTCGACGAGACGTGCGTCCTGGTGCAGAAGCTCGGCGGGCCCCGGGGCGGGCCCGGGATGCCGGAGTGGGGGCAGCTCCCCATCCCCGAGAAGCTGCTCCGCCAGGGCGTGAAGGACATGGTGCGGGTGTCCGACGCGCGGATGAGCGGCACGTCATACGGGACCTGCGTCCTCCACGTGGCGCCGGAATCCGCGGTCGGCGGTCCCCTGGCGCTCGTCCGGACCGGCGACGAGATCGAGCTGGACGTCCCGGGCCGGCGCCTCGTGCTCCACGTGTCGGACGAGGAGCTCGCCCGCCGGCGGGCCGCGTGGACCCCGCCCCCGCCCGCCTTCACGCGAGGGTACGGGAAGCTCTACCTCGACCACGTGCTCCAGGCCCCGGACGGCGCCGACTTCGACTTCCTGCGCGGCGGCCCGGGCCAGGACTGGAAGCCCTACGAGCCCACCAGCCACTGAGCGCGGTCGGGCTTTGACTTCCAAACAATGCCGCCGCGCGCCGCCGGCGGGATCTGCCTGGAAGTCGAGCATGCCCCGAACGCGGGGCGCCGCGATGGACGTCACGACCCGATCGGGCGTAGACGCGCAGGACTTGGTTGGGGTCCGCGCCCGACCCCAGACGGGACGCGGCCGGCGAACTATTCAGAAGTCAAAGTTTGACCCCGGGAGGAGCGAGAGCATGACGAGACACAGGGTCTGACCGCCCGCACGGGCGCGCGTTCCGGCCGACGGTGATGGGCCGCCGCGGCTGCGTGGCGGCGGCCCATCCCCTCGCCGCGATGGCGGGGATCGAGATCCTCCTCCAGGGCGGCTCGGCCATCGACGCCGCGCTCGCGACGTCCTTCGCCCTGCACGTCGTCGAGCCGTACATGTCGGGCCCGGGCGGGGTCGCGACGCTGCTGGTGTTCCACCGGGGGCGGCGCGAGGCCGTCGTGTCGGCCGGCCAGATGCCGGCCGCCGCGGATCCGTCGCGCGTGACCGCCGAGGACCTCAAGGCCGGCCCGCGCTCGATCGGCGTGCCCGGGCTGGTCGCGGCCACGCTCGGGCTCCACGAGCGCTACGGCCAGGTCCCGCGCGCGACCGCCATGGCGCCGGCGATCCGGCTCGCGGAGGACGGCTTCCCCCTCACGGTGAAGAACGTCGAGTTCTTCCGGAAGGCGCGCCCACAGCTCGCGCACTCGCCGGAAGCCGAGCGGACGTTCCTGGTCGGCGGCGACGTGCCTCCCGTCGGGACGGTGCTCGTGCAGAAGGACCTCGGCGCGACCCTCCGGCAGCTCGCCGAGGGCGGCGCCGAGGCCTTCTACCGCGGCCCCATCGCGCGCGCGATCGCCCGGGCGATGGAAGCGCAGCACGGCTGGATCACCGAAGCCGACCTCGCCGGCTACCGGCCGACGTGGGGCACGCCGCTGGCCGTCGGCTTCCGCGGGCACGAGGTGTGCGTTCCGCCGCCGCCGACCAACGCCCTCCAGTCGGTCCAGACCCTCCATCTCCTCGAGGGCTTCGACCTCAAGGGCATGGGCCACAACTCCGTCGAGTATCTCCACCACTTCATCGAGGCGGCCAAGATCGCCTCCGCGGACCGGGTCGGCCTCGACGTCACTGCATCCCGACGCCCCCATCGCCGGGCTGATCTCGCCCCGCTACGCGGCCCACCGGCGGGCGCTGATCGATCCCCGGCGGGCGGGGGTCTCGGGCGGCGAGCGGTGGAGCGCCGAGCGGCTCGCCGGCGAGATCCTGCCCGGGCCATCCGGCCGACTTCGCCAAGGAGCACACCACGCACTTCGCGGTGGCCGACGGCGACGGCACCGTGGTCACGGTCACCCAGACGCTCGGAAGCCCGTTCGGCTCCGGCGTGATGGTCCCGGGCACCGGCATGCTCCTCAACAACCTCCTCATGTGGGCGGACGTCGAGCCCGGCAGCCCCGCGGTCCTCCGGGGCGGCGCGCCGATGCAGACGCGCATGGCGCCCACCCAGGTCTTCCGCGACGGGGCGTTCCTCCTGTCGATCGGCACGCCGGGCTCGTACGGCATCCTCCAGACCACGCCGCAGATGCTGCTGAACGTGGTCGAGTTCGGCATGACCGTGCAGGAGGCGATCGAGGCGCCGCGCGTGCGCGCGTACCGGGACCGCCTGATCGACGTCGAGGGCCGCATTCCGGAGAGCGTGCGGGAGGGCCTGGCGGCGCGCGGTCACCAGGTCAACGTGCTCGAGGACTGGTCCTGGGTCGTCGGCGGCGGTCAGGGCATCCGGCGGGATCCCGAGTCCGGGGCGCTCCAGGGCGGCGCCGACCCGCGGCGCGACGGGTACGCCCTCGCGATCTGAGCGCACCGGGCGGACCCTGCGGCGGCCACGAAGGGCCTCGCCGTCTTGGTCGCCGACGACGCCGAGGCCTCGGTCCGGCCCCGTGGTCGGTAACTTCCGGAAGCCGCGAGCCGTCGCCGGCGCCGAAAGCCGCGGCAGGGCTCGACCAGACTGCATGGAAGTCGAGGCCTGACCCCGAGGAGACGAATGGTTCAGAAGTCAAAGTCTGACCCCGAGGAGAGAGCGATGACGGTGGCGATCGACGACGTCAAGCGGATCCTGGTGGTGGGCGCCGGCCAGATGGGCGCCCAGATCGCGATGCAGGCGGCCCTTCACGGCTACGCGGTCACCCTCAACGATCTCTCGGCCGAGATCCTGGAGAAGGCCATGGCGGGGAACCGCGGCCACCTCGACCGCCGGGTGGCCAAGGGGCAGATGAGCCAGGCCGAGATGACCGCGGCGGTCGGCCGCGTCCGCCTCGAGGCGGATCTCGACCGGGCCGCCCGGGACGCCGACTTCGTCATCGAGGCGATCGTCGAGCGGCTCGATCCGAAGAAGGAGTGCTTCGCGCGGCTGGACCGGGCCGCCCCGCGCCACGCGATCCTGGCGACCAACTCCTCGACGCTCGGCAATTCCCTCATCGCCCCCGCGACGACGCGCCCCGCGCAGTGCGTGAACATGCACTTCTTCTTTCCGCCGCTCGTCATGCGCCTGGTCGAGGTGGTGAAGGGCCAGTGGACGTCGGAGGCGGTGCTCGACACGACGGCGGAGCTCGTGCGCCGCATCGGGCGGGAGCCCGTCGTGCTGCGGAAGGAGCTGCCGGGCTTCCTGGTCAACCGGATCCTCCGCGCGCTCGGCAACGAGGCGTACTACCTGCTGGAGCAAGGGGTGGCGCCGTTCTGGGAGATCGACAAGGCCGTCGAGCTGGGCCTCAACTTCCCGATGGGCCCCTTCCGGCTGGGCGACCTGTCCGGTCTCGACATCGGCTACAACGCCCGGCTCGAGACCTACGCGTCGACGCAGGATCCCCGGGACCGGCCGCCCGCCGAGCTCGAGAAGCGGGTCAAGCGCGGCGATCTCGGCCGGAAGACCGGCAAGGGCTTCTACGACTACCGGAAGACGCCGCCCGACCCGGTCCGCGACTGAGCGGCGATCGCCCGGGGTGCGATCGCGGCGCCGGGTGCTCCCCGCCCGGACACGCTCGGGGCCGGGGCGTCGGTCGACCACTGGCTCCGCGAGGTCGGCATCCACGGCATCGGGGGCACGCTCGACGTGGAGACACCCAGGGCCGCCGGCGAGACGAATGCCCCGCCCGCGGCCCTGGGCCCGCCGCCCTAGCGGGACGGGGACCCCGCGCCGCCCGGCGCGCCGGCCGTCGATCCGCCGAAGCGCAGCCAGACCCGGCTCGCCACGGCCTTGTCCCCGCGCATCTGGTAGCCCACCGTCACCGCGTCCCCGACCCGCAGGTCCTTGGGGGCGAGGGGCCGCCCGAGCCGCTGGATCTGCGTCTGGGCGTCCAGCGTGAACGCGCTCGGGCCGGTCCCCGGTCCCGAGGCGGCTCTGGCCGAGATCGATCACGAGGCGGCTGTCGGCGATCGACTTCACCACCCCGCGCGCGATGCTGAGCGGCACGCGGGCGGGGGCGGCCGGGGCCGGCGCCTGGGCAACGGCGGGCGCGGGCTTGGCCGCGGGCGGCGCCGGAGTCTGGGCGAACGCCGCCGGCGCGGCCAGCGCGACGCCGACAAGGGCTGGAACGAGACGACCCTGAACGAAGCGCATCGGACACCTCCATCTGTGAGGGCCTCAGTGAGGGTTCACCGCTGCGCCTCGATGGTGCGATCCGCGTGCCAGCCTCCCGCGCACGGACGCCACTGCGCGTTCTGTCCGGAACGGGCGACGACGCGACTGATCTCGCGCGCACTTCGCCGCGACGCGCGCTCGAGTGATCCGGACACCGCCGGGGCTCAGACCGGGCGGCCCCGTCTCCTCGCGCACACGTGCCGTATCGCGCGGTGGACGGTCACGATGAAGCGCCCGCGCCCGGCTTCTGCCGCCCCGTGGTACGCAACGAACGCCGAGGGGCGGGCGCCATGGAGTGGTCGATGACGGACACCGACCCGCGCGCGCGGAGGCGGTACCGAGTCGCGTTTGCCGCCACCGCCATGCTGCTGGTCGGGATCGCCGTCACGCTGCCGTTCTCGCTGGCCAGCGTCCTCGACGAGATCCTCGGCCTGACCACCGGCAAGGTGCTGCCGCTCCTGCGGCCCGAGGGAACCACGCTCGCGCCCGCACACAGCCGCCTGCATCTGGCGGTGACCCAGATCGACGAGGTCCACCTGCGTCGCGACGCTGCGCCTGTCGGGCCACCGCACCTGCGGCGCCGGCTGCCCCTGGCGAGATCGGCTCCTGTTCGTCTCCGCCGCGCCGGGCGACGTCGACGCCGAGGGCCTGCCTCCCTCGGCCAGCGTCATGCTCCCCGAGACCACCGAGGCCGTCACCGAAACCTTTCAGCTCCCGCTCAGCGGCCTGCCGATCCGGTATCCGTTCGACAGGTACCATCTGATCGTGGCCGTGGCCCTGCAGCGTGTCCACCCGGACGGCCGCGTCGAACACGTCGGGGCGGTCCAGAGCGCGCGCCATCTCGTGCTCACGATCCAGGAGCTGCTTCCTCACCTTCGCATGTCGGTCCCCACGGCGGTGACCCCGGGAGCTCTTCAGATGGCCGGCGCTCCCGTCGTGTACGCCGCCGCGTATGACCTTTCCTTCGAGCGGCCGCGCTATCTCCGGGTCCTGGCCGTTCTGCTCGTGTTGTCGATCGCCGCCGCCGCGGCCTACTCGGTGTTCCTGCGGCCGCTCCAGGACCTCGTGGTCAGCTCCGGCGCGCTCGTCCTCGGCGTCTGGGGAGTCCGCGCCGTCATCGTGCCGATCACTCTCCATTTTCAGACGGCGGTGGATCTCGCCCTTTCCATCGTCATCCTCTTCCTGCTCGGAGGTATCTCGGTGAAGGCCCTGATCCTCGTCCACGATCGCGGAGGCCTCCGCGTCCTGAGGCGCTCGGGCCGGACTCCGCGGGACGAGGCCGAGCCCTGATCGGGCGCCGATAGACCGTCGTGAAAGGTGGACACGATGCGGTTCCTCGCGGTCTGGCTCGTGGCACTGATGCTCGTGGGCGGGTGCGCCGCCCTCAAGCAAACCGAGACTCTTCCCTCCCCGAACGAGGCCGACAGCATTCAAGGAGGCCCGGAGGGAGAGGGTGGCGACGACGCGCTCTAGCTCCGACTGACGGCGGGCGAGGCCGAACCACCGATCGTGGCCTCTTCGGGGTCGCGAGCACGCTCGAACGGCCGATCCGAAACCGGCTAGAGACGCATCTCCGCGCCCCGAAACCGAGCGGGATCCTCGAGCGGGCCGGGGACCTCGCTCCCTAGTTGCCGAGCTTGGCCAGCAACCGGATGGCCGGCTGGTAACCGGGATACAGCGCGACCGCGCGATTGAACGCGCTCCGGGCCTCGCCCTTTCGACCCTGCACGCCCAGCAGGAACCCCTGGAGCGTGAAGAACTGCGCCTGATCGGCGAGCTGGATGGCCGCCTCGACCTCGCGTTGAGACTCGGCGAGCTTCTGCCGCATCACGCTCTCCTGCTTCTGCTCGGCCGCCTGGGCAGCCTGGGACAGCGCCTGGAGCGACCGATCGTACCGGGCGTACGCGGGCGCGAGACGCCGGACCGACTCCGTCTGGCGAAGCCACCGCTCGGCGTGGCGTCCGTCACCCTCGATCCGCACCTCGGCGGGGGGCAGCGCCTTGATGTAGGCCTGGATCTCCGCGATGCGCTCCTCGTGCCGGGGATGCGTGGAGAGGATCTGCGACATGGCCGACGGATCCCCCCGGCTTCTGGCCGAGGTTGGCGAGATGCGCGTCGATGGCGCGGTTCAGGGTCTCGTGGGCGCGGACGGCCTCGTTCGGATCGTAGCCGGCGCGCGCCATGTAGAGGACGCCGAGCTGGTCGGCCTGGAGCTCCTGGCCGCGGTCGTAGCTCAGCAGGAGCAGCTGGGTGCCGGCGCCCGCCGCGCCGACCGCGAGGCCGCCGAGTCCCCCGAGCCCCGCCACGTCGGCGGCGGCCCCCAGGATGCCGAGCCCCGCGCTCCCGAGCGTCGCCCGGCTCTGGCGCGCGGCGCTGTGGCGCGCCGAGACGTGCCCCATCTCGTGCCCCATCACGAACGCGAACTGGGCCTCGTTCTCGAGGTACTGCAGGAGCCCGCGGTTCATCGCGGTGTGCCCGGGAATCGCCCACGCGTTCGGCTCCGAGGCGCTCTCGAGCGTGAAGTCGACGGGCAGGTTCGAGCGGTGGGACACCTGGTGGAGCTTCCGCACGATCCCCTCCAGGTAGGCGCGCGTCGCCGCATCCGTCCGGAGCGGTCCCCCCTGCTGCCAGGCGAGCTGGGCGAAGGCCTGCTTGCCGAGCTGGAGCTCCTCCTCCTCCGAGAGGAGCATCACCTCGGACTTCCCCGTGACCGGGTTGGTCGCGCAGCCGGCGGCGAGGCCGCCCAGCGCGGCGGCCCCGAGGCCCCCGAGGAGACAGCGCCGGGAAAGCCCGGCGCCTGGCGGAGCGACCTGCGACGTCACCCTTCCATCTGCCGCCCGTGCAGCCTCCGGTGTCAAGTCCGCTGCTGGTGCGTGGGCGCGAGCTTGCCGAGCGAGGCGCCAGGCCGGCCGCGACCATCGGGCCGCCAGCGGCTTCCGGCGCCGCAACGTGCGGGCTACACTGGAAGGGATACCCCAGTGCGCGACGGGCGCCCGCGGCGCCGTCCTCCGCACCTCCCGATCCGGCCAGGAGGCAGGTCATGCACACGAGCGAGGTCTTCGTCGGCGGCCAGTGGCGTCCGCCGGCGTCGGGCGAGACGTACGCGACCATCAACCCCGCCACGGAGGAGGTGAGCGCCCAGGTCGCGAAGGGCGACGAGCGGGACATCGACCTCGCCGTCCAGGCCGCCCGGCGCGCGTTCGACCAGGGCCCCTGGCCCCGGATGGCGGCGGCCGAGCGGGCCCGCGTGCTGTGGAAGCTCGCCGACCTGATCACCGCCAACGTCGACGAGATGGCGCGGCTCGAGAGCGTCAACACGGGCAAGACGCTCTTCGATTCGGGCAAGGTCGAGCTTCCCTTCGCCGCGGAGGTCTTCCGCTACTACGCGGGCTGGACGACCAAGATCCACGGGGAGACGCTCAACCTGCGCGACGGCGCGTTCACCTTCACGCTCCGCCAGCCCCTCGGCGTCGTGGGGGCGATCGTCCCCTGGAACTTCCCGTTCCTGCTCGCCTCCTGGAAGATCGCCCCCGCGCTGGCCGCCGGCAACACGCTGGTCCTGAAGCCCGCGTCCCTCACGCCCTTGACCGCGCTCCGCTTCGCCGAGCTCACCCAGGAGGCCGGCCTCCCGGAGGGCGTGTTCAACCTGGTGCCGGGCCCGGGCGGCAAGGCGGGGATGGCGCTCGTCCGGCACCCCGGCGTCGACAAGATCGCCTTCACCGGCTCGACCGAGGTAGGCAAGGGCATCATGCGCGAGGCGGCCGGGTCGCTGAAGCGCGTGTCCCTCGAGCTCGGCGGAAAGTCGCCCAACGTCGTGTTCGCCGACGCGGACATGGAAGCGGCGCTCCGCGGCGCGATGACCGGGATCTTCTACAACAAGGGCGAGGTCTGCGCCGCCGGATCGCGGCTCCTCGTGGAGCAGCGCGTCCACGACGAGTTCGTCGGGAAGCTCGTCGAGCGCGTGAAGGGGCTCAAGGTCGGCGACCCGATGGACAAGGGCACGCGGATGGGCCCGGTGGTCTCGGCCCAGCAGCTCGAGACCGTGCTGGGCTACGTCGAGGCAGGCCGCCGCGAAGGCGCGACCCTCGCGGCCGGCGGCGAGCGCGTCCGCGTGGGCGACGGCCGGGGGTACTTCGTCCAGCCCACGGTGTTCACGGGCGTCAGCAACGCCATGCGGATCGCGCGCGAGGAGATCTTCGGACCGGTCCTGTCCGTCATCCCGTTCAAGGACGCCGACGACGCCGTGGCCCAGGGGAACGAGACGTTCTACGGCCTGGCGGCCGCCGTCTGGACCCGGGACGTCGGCAAGGCGCTCCGGGTGGCCCGTGCGCTCCGCGCCGGAACCGTCTGGGTCAACGCGTACAATCTCTTCGACGCCGCCCTGCCCTTCGGCGGCTTCAAGGAGTCGGGTTTCGGGCGCGAGCTCGGCCAGGCCGGGCTGGACCTCTACACGGAGGTCAAGAGCGTCTGGGTCGACCTCGCTTAGCTCGACTGCGGGACGAAGCTCAATCTTGACAATTCCGATGCAGATTAGTATGTTGTGCCCATGGCCGACGGCGAGCTAGTCAGAGCGCTGTCCAAGGTCGAGGAGCGCCGGTGCCCGACCTGCCGGACGAGGATCGTCGTGCCTCGAGCCTGAGGGTCTGATCGTCAAGAACGCCATCCTGCGCGTGAGCGCGAAGACCGGCCGCGCCGCGGCCAAGTGTCCCCGCTGCAAGGGCTGGGTGGAGGTGCCGCTGAACTACCGGGACTGACCCGGACCGCACCGGCACGGCGCAAGTCGCACCACAAGACGAAAGCCGAGCGGCGCGGGCCTCGAGGGCCCGCCCTCGGCTTTTCGCGTTTTCTCGGCGCCGCGGCCTCGACGAGGCGCGCGGATGGAGGAGGAGGACTCGAAATGAGCGTCACGGATGATCTGCTCCGGAACAACGAGCACTATGCCGGATCCTTCACGAAGGGGTCGCTGCCCTTGCCTCCCGCCAAGGGCCTGGCGGTGGTCTCCTGCATGGACGCGCGGCTCGACCTGCACGACCTCCTCGGGCTCGACGAGGGCGACGCCCACGTGATCCGGAACGCGGGCGGCGCGATCACCGAGGACGCCATCCGCTCGCTCGTGATCTCGCAGCGCCTCCTCGGCACGCGCGAGATCCTCCTGATTCACCACACGGACTGCGGCATGCTCACCTTCACCGACGAGGCCCTGAAGCGGGACATCCAGACGGAAACGGGCATCCGCCCGCCGTTCACCTTCGAGCCGTTCGGCGATCTCGACGAGGACATTCGCCAGTCGCTCGCCCGGGTCCGGACGAACCCGTTCATCCCGCACCGCAACGACGTGCGAGGCTTCGTCTACGACGTCCGCACCGGACGTCTTCGCGAGGTGAAGTAGCCCCGACACCCCGAGCAACCGTACTCCGCCCTCCCTGGCCGCGATCCGGGATCGGCCGCGCCTGGCACGCCTCGCCGATGGTCGGAGGCGCTGTCGTGCACCGAGGAGCGGCTCGTGGTGAACGGTCCCGGACGCGAGGCACCGCAGCGTCGCGGACCGAGGAGCGTACGGAGGCGCCCTGCCTGGCTCCGCGCGGGCGCGCAGGCAGGGCCTCGGTCTTGCCACGCACTGACAGCGCCCCCGGGGCCGGATCCGGCGAGACGTTCTCCGGTGTCCGCCCCTGACGGACCTGTCCCCCTCTGCTAGAATCGCTCCGTAGATCCTCGCCATGGCCCGCGACCGGTCCGTCCGTGGAAGGGGGACGCCATGATCCGGAAGTTCTCCGTCCTGTACGTCGGCCAGATCGACCTCGACAACGTCGGCCGCGACGGCACGCCCGCGGACCAGCGGCGCTACCCGAACGAGCGGGTGGTCGAGGCCTATCGCTCCATGGTCGACGTCGCGCGGGTGATGGACGACGCGGGCTACTACTGCCTCTGGACCGCCGAGCACCACTTCCAGCGCGAGGGCTACGAGGTCCTCCCGAACCTGATCCTGGTCGGCACGTATCTGGCGGCGGTGACGCGCCAGCTCAAGTTCGGCTGCGGGTTCAACATCCTCCCGATGTGGCACCC
This sequence comes from uncultured Candidatus Rokubacteria bacterium, assembly GCA_963745015.1. GTDB lineage: Bacteria > Methylomirabilota > Methylomirabilia > Rokubacteriales > DASRDR01 > DASRDR01. Next base: position 521,740 of record CAVUVU010000019.1, on the reverse strand, counting down.
GATCCGCCTGGCCGAGGACTACGCGGTCGCCGACATCCTCACCGGCGGGCGGGTCATCATGGGGATCGGCCGCGGCTACCACACGCGCGAGGTCGAGTCCTTCGGCGCGCCCCTCCTCGACGCGGCGGCCAACCTCGAGCTGTTCGAGGAGCAGTTCGAGCTGATGTGGAAGGCGCTCCACGAGGAGCAGTTCTCGCACCGCGGCAAGCACTACACGGTCCCGCCGGGCGTGAAGTACCGGGGCTACGAGCTGTCCGAGGTCACGCTGGTCCCCCGCCCGGTCCGCCGGCCCGTCGAGATCTGGCAGCCGATCGCGAGCGGCAAGACGATCGATTTCCTGGCCAAGCACAACCTGAAGGGCATGGTCACGCTGAACGGCGAGCGGATCACCGATCAGGTCTTCCACGCCTACCGGGACGCGTGCGCGCGCCACGGCCGGGAGAAGCGGCTCGGGGAGGATCTCTGCCTCGGCCTCGGCTTCCACATGGCCGAGTCCAAGGAGGAGGCCATCCGGCGGGTCGAGCCCGCTCACGACGAGCGCTACAAGTGGTTCGCGCCGTTCGGCTTCGTCCGCTACGCGGACGAGCAGGGCCGTCCCTGGGGCACGCCCGGGGCGCCGGCGCGGGCGCCGCTCGCTGCGCGAGGGCGTGGAGCAGAAGGCCTGGATGGTCGGCTCGCCGGCCGACTGCATCGCGCTGATCCGGGAGTACGAGGCGAAGTACCCGGGGCTCGACCAGCTCATGCTCCACTGGCCGGAAGGGATCCCGGCGGCCGCCTTCATGGAGCAGCTCCGCTGGTTCGCCCGGGACGTGATGCCGGCGTTCCGCGACCGGTGAGCGGCCAGGCACAGAGCGCCTCGCGCATGAGCCGTCACGCCGGCCCCCCGCCCGACCCGAACGCGCCGCCCCCGCCGCCCGAGCCGACCTACGCCGAGCGCGCCCGCACGCTCGTCCACCGCGCCCGGACCGGCACGCTCGCGACGCTCTCCCGCCGCCACCCGGAGCACCCCTTCGCGTCGCTCATGCCGTACGCGCTCGACGGGACGGGCCGGCCGCTCTTCCTCATCAGCTCGATGGCCGTCCACACCCAGAACCTCGCCGGGGACTCGCGGGCGAGCCTCTTCGTCGCCGAGCCGGACTGGGCCGGGGATCCCCTGGCAGCCGGGCGAGTGACGCTGATGGGCGCCGTGACGCCGGTCCCGGCCGACGCCCGCGCCGAGGCGCGCGCCGCCTACCTCGCCCGCCACGCGAACGCCGCAGTACTGGGTCGACTTCGAGGACTTCTCCTTCCACCGTCTCGAGATCGCCGACCTCTACTTCGTCGGCGGCTTCGCGGCCATGGACTGGATCGACGGGGCCGTCTACCGGACGGCCCGCGTCGATCCGCTGGCGGACGTGGCGGCGGGCATCCTCGAGCACATGAACCGGGACCATCCGGACGCGCTCGTCGTGTACGCCCGGGTGCTCGGGGGCGCCACCGACGCCGAGGCCGCCACGATGGTGGCCGTCGACCGCCTCGGCTTCCGTCTGCGGATCCGGACCGGAGCCCGGCTCCACGCGGAGCGGATCCCCTTCCCGGAAGAGGTCACGAGCGCCGACGACGCCCGCCGTGTCCTGATCCGGATGCTCCAGGACGCGCGCGCCCGCGCCTGACGCCGAGCGCTCCGACGATGGCCCCGCCCCACCGGGACTCCACCGCCGCCCTGGCCCGCGCGCTGGCGCACCTGGAATCCCGGGACTGGCAGGCCGCCCACGAGATCGTCCAGCACGACAAGTCCGAGCTCGCCGCGTGGCTCCACGGCATCGTCCACACGCTCGAGGGCGACCTCGAGAACGCCCGCTACTGGTACCGGCGAGTCCGCCGCGCGTTCCCCGGCCCCGAGGCCGTAGCGACGGAGATCGCCCGGGCCCGCCAGGCGCTCGACGGCAAGTCCGGGCCCGCCAAGGAGAGAGCGTGACCGAGAACCGCATGCGGGTCCGCGCCGAGCGCGGGGAGGTGCAGATCGGCACCTGGATCACGATGATCCGGACGCCGGGGATCCTGACGCTGCTCCAGGCCGCCGGACTGGACTTCGCGCGGATCGACATGGAGCACGGCGCCTTCTCGATGGAGACCGTCGCCGACATGGCGGCCCTCGCGCGCGCCCTCGACTTCCCGCTGGTCGTCCGGCCCGCCGGAGGGCAGCCGCGAGTGGATCACCCGGCTCCTCGACGCCGGGGTGCCGAACCTCCACGTGCCCCAGGTCGACACGCCCGAGCAGGCGCTCGCCGTGGCGCGGGCCGCGCGCTACGCGCCGCTCGGCGAGCGCGGGATGTACGGCTTCGGCCCCCACACGGGATACCAGTCGCCCCCGGTCGCCGAGCACATGGCGGCGGCGAACGCGCGCGTCCACGTGACCGTCATGCTGGAGACGAAGCGGGCGTTCGACCGGCTCGACGAGATCGCCGCCGTCCCCGGGATCGACGCCCTCACGCTGGGACCCTCCGACCTCGCGCAGGACCTGGGCGTGCTCGGCACGCCGGCCCAGCGCGGCGTGATCGACGAGCATCGCCGCCGCCTCGTCGAGGCGGCCCGCCGCCACGGGAAGGCCGTCGCGATGCTCACCGACAGCCTGGAGGGGGTGCGCGAGATGATCGCCCTCGGCGCGACCCTCGTCAACTACTCGTCGGACGCCGCGGTGCTCCGCTCGGGATACGCGTCGATCGTCGGCAGCATCCGGCGCCACCACTGACCCGCGCGACGGCGCCGCGTCGCCGGAGTCAGCGCGGCTGCGAGGCCCGCCACCGGCCGGCGAGGCGCTCGGCCGTCGGCACGCCGGCAATCCCGGGCGCCTCGACCGTGAGGGCGCCCGCAACCGCCGCGTACGAGGCGGCCTCGAGCGGGTCGCCGGTCAGGTTGTAGCGGATGAGGAACGCGGCGGCGAAGACGTCCCCCGCGCCGGTCGGCTCGACCTCCAGCGCCGGGGCCGCGGGAACGGGATTCCGCTCTCCGTTCACGAAGAGGATCGCGCCCTTGTCGGCGAAGGTCAGGGCGCCGAGCGGCACGTCCTGGTAGAGCTCGACCGCGCGCGACTCCCAGCCCGCGACGTCGTCGCTCGAGAGGAAGAGCGCCTGGGCGCGCTCGAGCACGGGCCGCGGATCGGGCCAGGGCCGCATCTGCCACGGTGCCCTCCCCGTCCCACACGCGACACCAGCCCTGGGCCCCGGCGCCGACCGCGGCGTCCGGGAACGCGCCCGCCAGCGCGGGCGACGACCTCGTCCGCCACCGGGCAGAGATAGGCGAGGCCCGCCGCCGCGAAGTGGGACGGCAGATGCTCGGGCTCGAGGCGCGCGGCGCGCTCCTTGAGGGTGAGGCGCCGCCTCTCGGACCGGTAGTCCAGGGCGAACCGGGTCGTGGCGGCCGCCGGCACCGCCACGACCTCGATCTCCGGCGGGAGGACGTCGAACGGGAAATCGGGACCGTAGCTCGTCAGGAGCCCGACCCGCAGGCCCTGCTGGTGGGCGAAGAGCCCCGCGTAGAGCGCCGAGCCCCCGGGGCGAAGCCCGCCCGCGAGCTCGTCGACGGTGAGATGGCCCACCGCGACGAAGTCCAGGGGCCCGCCTGCGCGGCCGGAAGCCACGTTGTCACTCTAGGAGGCGCCCCGAAGGGTGTCAATCGCGCCACCGATAGCGAGCCGATCGCGGGAGTCAGGCGGCCGGCCGCCCGGGAACTGGCCGCCGGATGTCCACCGCGGCAGCCACGGGCGCCTGGCCTGCGGACCTGAGCCGTTGTATCATCCGGCCCAGCGTCACACTGGATGTTGTAACCGGCCGGCCACTCCCGCAAGGAGGCTCGCATGGCGGACAACGATCCTCGGGACGGGCGCGCACTCCTGGTCGTCGCACGCGGTCAGAACAGTCTGCTGGAGGCCGCGCGCGAGCTCTTCGCAGAGTTCGGCTGGGTCGACGTGATCGAGGACCGGCGTCAGGGACCGCTGCTCCCGCGCCCGAACCGCGAGGACACGCCCTCCCTGGCCTAGCCTCCCGGCCGGCGACCCTCTGCGGGTACGCCGCCGCACACCCTGTCGATCTCGGTCCGGAGACGACAGGATTGCCAGACGTTTCGCCAGCTCGCCGCTCCGACCCACTCGACGAAACGACGCCGGTAGGTGAACGCGCGGAGGTCCCGCGGCGGGTATCCGCTCGTGGGCTCGCCCGGCACGGGCATCGCGGTCCCGATCACCGCCCGGCCGGCCGGCCGCCGGCCCGCGGAGGCCAGCGATCCCGGAGCCGCTCGAGCGACTGCCGGATGTCCCGGTCGAGGATTCCGGCCGAATGCTGGTCCTTGATCGCCCGGAACGGATCGGGGCCCGGCGCCATGATCTCCACGACCACGGCCCCGCCGTAGTCGATGCCCGCCAGGGCGTCCACGACCGTCCCGATGTCGAGGTGCCCGTGCCCCAGGCCCCGGCGCGTGGTGTCGGCGACCTGCACGTGCCAGAGCCGCCGCCCCGCCGCCCGGATCGAGGCCGCGATGTCGGGCTCCTCGATGTTCGCGTGGAAGAGGTCGAGCGTCATGCCCACCCAGGGCGATCCGACGGCGTCGAGGTAGGCGAGCGCCTCCGCCGTGGACGTCACGAGATAGGCCTCGTACCGATTGAGCGGCTCGATCGCGATCCCCACGCCCACCTGCGCCGACTCCCGGGCGGCCGCCTGCATGCCGGCCACCGACCACGCCCACTCCGCGTCGCGGGTTGCGATGGGCGCGAGCCGCGGCTCGCCCGACGGGATCATCTGCACGAGCGGGGCGCCGATCTCCGCGGCCAGCCCGAGGCAGCGCCGGATGTAGTCGACCGCGACGCCGCGGATTCGCGCGTCGGGGTGCGCCAGATCGCGCTCCGTGTCGGGCACCGTGCAGGACGCGGTGAGCGCGACCGGCGTGAGCCCGTGATCGCCGAGCCACCGGCGAAGCTCCGCGGGGCGCCAGCGCTCCGGCTCACCGGGCAGCTCGACGCCGTCGTATCCGGCCGCCGCGATCCGCGCGAGCGTTTCGGGCAGCGGCGCATCGCCGTAGATCCAGGCCGACACGCCGAACCGTCCGCGAGCCAGCGATACCGTCACGGTGCCACCTCGACTGGGCCGGCCGGCAGTGCCGCCGGGCGGTCGGAAGAACGGGTCAGCCGTGCACGAGCGTTCCCGGAAAGGGCGCCCGCCATGAGCGCGTCGGTCACCGCCGCGGCCCCGAGCCTGCCGTCGAGCGCGCGCGCCGCGGCGGCGAGCGAGCCCGTCCGCCGGCCGCGGGTGCCGCCGGCCGTCATCGGGCCCCGCGCGCCGGCGGGCGCCGGCCGTTCAGGAGCGCGACCATCCGCCCGTGGATGCGACCGTTCGACGCGACGATCGTCGCCTCGTCCACGTCGAAGGGCTGGCCGGCGCCTCCGGTGACCCGGCCGCCGGCCTCGCGGACGAGCAGCGCCCCGGCCGCCACGTCCCACGGATGGGCCTGGCGCTCCCAGTAGGCGTCGAGCCGCCCGGCGGCGACGTACGCGAGCGAGAAGCAGGCGCCGACCATCGAGACGCTCCGGACCTCGGCGCCGATGCGCGCCACGCGCGCGCGCATCCGGGCGTCCCGCCACAGACCGGGCTCGTGCCACAGGGAGACGACGCACCGGGCCATGTCGGTCGTCCGCGTGACCCGGATCCGCCGGCCGTTCAGCCAGGCGCCCCGGCCCCGCTCGGCCACGAACAGCTCCCGGAGCCGCGGGAACAGCATCACGCCGACCTCGAGCCGCCCGCGCCGCTCGAGCGCGATCGACACGCCGAACGTCGGCAGCCCGGCGACGAACGCGATCGTGCCGTCGAGGGGGTCGACGATCCAGCGCCCGTCCGGTCCCGTCGTCACCGTTCCGCCCTCCTCGCCGAGGAACCCGATCTCGGGGAATCGCCGGCCGAGGAGACGCCGGATCGCGCGCTCGGACGCCCCGTCCGCGCGCGTCACCGGATCCCGGGCGCTCTTGAGCCGGACCGGTCCCACCCGGCCGAACCACCGGTCGAGGATCCGCCCCCCGGCCCCGGCCGCGGCGATGGCGGCGCGCGTCTCCGCCCGGAGCCTCACCGGGCGACCTCCGCCCCGGCGCTGAGCCGTGGACGACCTGACGACGGCGGCCGTCGGCCCGTGGCGACCCGCGGCACCGGCCGACTCATCCGATCAGCGGGCGCTTGATCGCGTGGAAGATCTTGTGGAGGAGCGCCACGTCGCCGCGCGCCTCCTCGGGCGTCGTGATCGGGCGCGCGCCCGTGCGCACGCACTCGGCGAAGTGCAGGAGCTCCTCCTTGAACGCCTCCTTCATCGAGGGGGTGACGCGCTTCTCGACCGCCTTCCCGTCCTCCATGGCTCCACGACGATCCCGGTCGGCATGTTGCGGAAGAACGGCGACGGGAAGACGAGCCGCACCCGGTCCGCCTTCGCGTAGTAGGCGACCGTCTCCTGGTAGTTCGCCAGATCCGGCAGGTAGTGGAGCGCGATGGTGGCGCGGACGCCCGACGGGTAGCGGAGCACCGTCAGCATGCTCTCCCCGCCCGCCCAGACGTCCGTGAACAGCACCTCGGCGGGGTCGCCGGACAGGCCGCGGAGCACGTTGACGTCGTGGACCAGGGTGGACAGGAGGTTGTCGGCGAAGACCCGCCGCTCGAGCGGCGTGAACTCGCCGATGGCCTCGCGGATCAACCGGTCCTGCTCGGCCCGGAGGCTCGCGCGCAGCGGCGCCGGGACGTCGGGGAAGCGCCGGATGTCGTGGTGCCCGATCTGGTTCGCCTCGGAGGGATGGAGCACGGTGATCTCGATGGCCTGGAGATCGGGGAGCCCGCGGACGAGCGGCTCGACGTACCGGTAGGACGGGTCGTAGCGCTTCATGTACGTGACCATGCACACGGTGCCGGCCGCCCGGTGGGCGGCGAGGATCTCGTCGGCCTCGCTCATGGCGAAGCACATGGGCTTCTCGGTCACCACGTGCTTCTTCGCCCGCAGCGCGTCGACGATGACCTGGCCGTGGGAGTCGGCGCTCAGCACCATGACCGCGTCGATCTTCTCCTTGAGCAGCTCGCGGTGATCCGAGTGCCGCCGCGCGATCCCGTAGTAGTCCCCCACGTACTGCAAGGTGCCGGGCGAGACGTCGCAGAGCGCCACGACCTCGTACAGCTCGTGCAGCTCCTTGAGGTGCGGCAGGTGCATCATCTGGCCGATCAGGCCACACCCCACGACGCCGATGCGAATCCGGGACATGCGTCCTCCTGTCGACGAGCTCGAGCTAGATGGTCAGGTCGCGGCCGGCGAGCCCCGCCGGCCGCTCCGGCCGCCGCGATCCACGGGCAGCGCCACGGCGACGAGGAACACGCCGAGCACGGACGCGAGCGCCCACCTCACCCGAGGTGCCGCAACGGCGTGACATCGTACGACATGCAACGACGCAGACAGCATCGGAGGCTCCGAGCGGCCTAGCGCGCGTCCGACGAGAGACCCGCGTCCTCGGCCCCTCATCGGCCGGCCGCGGGCCCGCGCGTCCGCGCCAGCGCCGACACGATGGCCGGCGCGTCCAGCACGAACTCCATGGGCCCGATCTCCCGCTCGTACACGTCGCGGGGGATCGCCTCCTTCACGCTCTCCTCGAGCACGTGGTAGACGGGGAGTCCCAACGGGACTCCGGCCAGGGGCCCCGCGTAGCTCGGATCGCCTTCCGTCAGGGTGAGGGCCACCATCACGGTGCTGCCCGGAGTCGGCGTCCCCAGGAGCACGACCATCTGCTCCCGCTCGCCGCCCTCCACCACCCGCTGGATCGATCCTTGCTCCTCGAGGTCCATGGCGCCCGCCGAGGTTCAGACGAAGCACTGCGTCACTTCGTAGATGACCCGGCCGCCCGCGCCCTCGATGCACGCCCGCAGCGCAGGCGCCGGGATGCCGTCCCGCTCGCCGAGCGCGAGCACCAGCTTGTCCTTCAGGTCAAGCATCCGATTCACCTCCTCCGGGTACTCTCGTCGCGTTCGTCCTTGCATTCTAACGTGCCACTCCGTCCCGATCACCCGCCCTCGTTCCGCTCGAGCACGACGCTGGCGCCGTCCCCCATCGTCGTCATGCGGCCCAGGAAGAGACTGCCCTTCGCCACGAGCTGCACGCGCCGCAGGGGCCCGCCGGTCAGGCCGGCCAGGGCGTGCGGCAGGTACGGCACCGCCGAGGCGATGTGCCCCTGCGTGGGGGAGAACCCCGGCAGCCCGTGCGCCCGGACGAAGTCGGCCATGCCGTCCCGGCCGATCTCGCCCGCCTGCGCGGCGAGCGCGGCGATGATCCGGTAGTTGTTGGCCGGGACGTCCCCCGACCCGGCCGGTTCCGTGATGTCGGGGTTGTGCAGCTCGACGGCGAAGCGGTCGACGTCGGACAGGCGCAGGCCGGCGCGCCGGAGCGGCGCCGCCGTCAGCGCCGCGGCCACCTGATGCGGCGCGTCGCCGTCCCCGAGCCGGAGCGTGGCGGCGGTGTCGAGACGGAGCCACGGGCTGACGCCGTCGTCGGGTCCCACGTCGATCGCGACGCCGACCACGACGTCCTCGAGGAGCGGGTAGCCGGCGCTCAGGTGTCCCAGGAACTTCATTCCCACCTTGGCCAGCGATCCGCCGGCGACCACCACGACCCGCCGGTAGAGGCCGCTCTGGACCAGCGCGCCCGCCATGATCAGCGCGTGGACCGGTCCCGCGCAGAACGCCTTGACGTCCGCTCCGCCGGCTCCGCGCACCCCGGCCAGCTCGCCCATGGCCTTCGCGAGGTTGCCGCCGCCGCGCTGGTAGCGATCGCCGACGGCCTCCTCGCCCGCGCCCAGCAGGAAGTCCACCGGCTCGCCGCCCGGAGCCAGGAGCCGGCGCAGGGCGAGCGCGCCCGGTGACCTTGGCGGCGGCGTTCTCCAGCAGGACCGCGCCGGTCAACGACTCGTCCGCCTCGTGGCCCGCCGCGAACACGCCGGCGAGACGATCGCCGCCCGAGTACAGCGGCTCGCCGCCGGCCGCCACGGCCGACGCCAGGGCGGAGGACGCGGCGGTGCGGCACCGCGCATCCGCCCAGGGCGGGACGCCAGTGCGGCCGCGAATGCCTCGTCGAAGGTCACGAGGCGGGCGGAGTCCGCGCGGGCGAGCCACGCGTAGAAGGTCGACTGATCGACGAGGCAGCCTCCCGGCCCTTCGGTGGAGGCGCCGTCGACGGGATCGGCGTGCCAGGGGCGCGGCCGGTCCCAGAGGGCCTCCGGCGAGAGATTGCCGATCATGACCTGGTGCGGCGCGTACGCCACCGCCCCGTCGAACGAGCGGAGGTGCGGCCGGACCTTCTCGCGCAGGCCCGGCCCCTCCCGCTGGAGCTCCCGTCGCGGCTTCGACCCCGAGAACACGAGATCCGGCACGTGGGCGAGCGCGAACTGGGCTCCCCGGACGACCGGCCGCACCGCCGGCGCGCTAGTACTCAAGGTAGGACTGGCGGCCGAGGCCGTAGTTGTCGAAGTGGCCGAAGATCGGCGAGTAGGCGCCCGAGAGCGCCTCGAGGTCGAGCGGACCGGCCGCCGGCGTCCGCACCTCGGGGCGCTCCTGGTCGAAGACCAGCTCCCGTCCGCCGACGACGCGCGCCATCGCCGGCAGCGGATCCACGGGGGCCAGGGTTCCCGTGCTGACGATCGCGTTCGCCTCGGGCACGCTGAAGAGCAGCGGCGGCTCGTCGGAGCCGGTCTCGGCGAGCGCGGGCACGAGCCGGACGACCTTGATGTCGGACTCGATGGTCAGGAACGTCGTCTTGATCCCGGCCCGCTCCAGCTCCTGGATGGTGAGCATCACCTCGATCAGGTCGTTCCCGCCGTGGTTCCACGTCACGAGCGCGCCCTGGGCGCCCAGCATCGCGGCGAGCTTGGCCGTCTGGTACGCGCTCCGCTGCTTCTCGGCGAGCCCGCCCCAGCGTGTGCGCGAGATGATCGAGCCGACCCAGGCCAGGTCGACGCCGTGCCGGCGATAGAGGGCGGGCAGCACCGGATTGTTCACGTGGAGCCAGGTGCACTTGCCCGGGTAGCCGACGACGGCGTCCCCGACGATGGCCCCGTCGAGCATCTCGTTCGGGTGGAGCAGCACCGGGAGGGCGTGGGGTGTGTAGCCGTAGATGCCCGTACCGATCCCGGGCACCATCGAGGCATTCAGGGTGTGGACGTGCACCACCCGCGGGAGCCCGCCCTCCACGGGGGGAAGCGCGAAGCGCTCCCGCTCCGGGGGCTCGAGGTCGGCCAGGGGCCCGGGCCAGGTCGTCGGCCACCCGGTGGAGGGCGCCCCGGAGCGTCTCGTTCCACTCGGTCAGCTCCAGCTCCGGCACGGTCTCGATCGTGAGGACGAGGTAGCGCAGCGTGCTGTAGACGGTCACGGCGCCCGGCCCGGACATGTCGATCAGGCTGTCGGTGGCCGCGCTCACGGCGTGCCGGATGTGAGGCAGCGCTTCCGAGCAGAGCATGACCCCGAAGCCCGAGTACCGGCGGGTCTCCCCGTCTCCGACGGTGTCGGTGGGATGCCCGGCGATCCCGGGATAGGCGTGGCCCCGCCCCCGCACCTTGACCCGGGGCTCGACGATGTCCCGCATCTGCACGATGCGCGTCGCTTCGCCCGGCTCCACCAGATCGACCGCCACGCTGCGGATCCGCGGATCGTCCAGCACCAGCTCGCGGACCCGGCCCGGGTCGATGGTGAGCCGGCCGGCATTCCATCCGGCCGGCGCGCCGAAGCCGACCGCGTCGACCGGGAAGGTTCCCAGCAGAAGCTCCACGATCAGGCTCCTCCGGCGGGGTGGAACAGGGTCGGCCCGCTCACGGCGGTCTGGAGGACCTCCAGCCCGCGCTCGACGAGGCGGCGGCGCACCCGGCGGTCCAGCTCCGGCGTCTGGGACGGGTCCCCGCACACGTGCTCGATCTTGACCCCCTGCACCACCCGGTTCGCGCCGGCCTGCATGGCGAGCGGCGGCAGCGCGCTGATCACCGCCACCGGGATCCCCTTCCGCTCGATCTCCTTGCTGATCGTTGCTCCGCAACGATTGCAGGACCCTCAGGTGCAGACGAGGAGCACGCCGTCGGCCCGCTCGGTGACGAGCGCGGCCGCGATCTCGGCGCCGTTCCGCCGGCAGTCGAGGAGGCGCTGGTCGTTCCCGGTCGTGGAGCAGTAGAAGTCGACGAGCCGGCCGAACGCTCCCTCGCGCTCGAGCTCCCGGACCGCGTCGAGCGGCAGCACCAGGTTGGGGTTGTCGGAGGCCATCTGGTTGTAGAAGCCGCCGTGCACGCACTCGAACGTCTCGGGCGACAGGGAGTCGAGACCCGCCAGGGAGTAGCGGGCCCACTTCGTGTCGCTGCATCGCTTGAAGTGGTCCGGGTTCCCCCGGGGCACGATGGCCCCGCTCGTCACCAGGGCGATCGTCGCGCCCCGGAGGTCGCGGATGCGGCGGCGCCGGGGGAACGGCCTCGTAGGCGTCCACCGGGATCTCGGTCTCGAACGGCCCGGCCGGCCAGCTTGGCGACCAGCATCGACACCGCGCGCTCGGCGCCCGACGCGTCGCGCATGCCGGGCCGGCGGACGCCCCGCGGCAGGTACCCCTCCACGGCGGCGGGCCCGAGGGCGATCCGGCCGCCAAGCTTGCGCACGAGCGGGAGCATCGCGGCGAGCGTGCGGCCCATCTCGGCCGCGGAGTTGCCCGTCGGCACCACGTAGGCCCTCGGGTAGAGCAGGAAGCCGGGATTCTCCGGGTGCATCCCCGTGACCGCCGGGACCCCCGCCTCGGCCGCGAGCCGGCACACCTGGGCGCACGCGCTCCCGTACCGGCCCGCGGCGAAGGCCGGGCCCGCCACGACGACGTCCGGCCGGGTCGCGTCGAGCCAGGCCCGCACCGCCGCATGCGCCTCGCCGGCGCGCTCGTTGAAGAAGTTGTCGCCGCAGACGAGCGTCGAGAGGACGCGGCCCTCGTCCTTGAGGAGCGCCTGGAGCGCGCGCCCGGGGCCGACCGCGCCGTCCCGCCGCTCCGGCGGGTGGTTCGCGTGCTCCTCCGCCCCCACCCCGGCGAAGAACTGGTTCAGGTAGTGTCCGATCCGCAGCATGTCTCTTACCTATGCCTCCCCGTGCGCACCAGATCCGACAGCGGCGTTCAGCGCGAGCACGGTGAACGCGATCAGGGCCCCCGGCACCATGCCGTACCAGGGCGCCGCGTACATGTAGTTTCGGCTCTCGCTGACCATGAGCCCCCAGGACGGCGCCGGGGGCTGGGTGCCGAGCCCCAGGAACGACAGGCTCGCCTCGAGCAGGATCGCGCGGGAGGCGGCCACGGGCACCTGGACCACGATGGGCGAGAGGATGTTGGGCAGGATGGCCCGGAACAGGATGCGCCGGTCGGTCGCGCCGAGCGCCACCGCCGCCTCCGCGTACTCCATGCGCTTCTGGCCGAGGGTCCCCGCCCGCGCAAGCCGCGCGAACTGCGGCAGCGCCACGACCGCCACCGCGATCCCCGCGTTCACCGAGCCGGGCCCCGTCATCGCCACGAGTCCCATGGCGAGGAGGACGGGCGGGATCGCCAGCAGCGTGTCGATGCCCCGCATCACGACCCCGTCCACGATCCCCCCCTGCCAGCCCGCCCAGAGGCCCAGCGAGACGCCCACGACCGCGGCCCCGAGCGTCGCGCCGAGCCCGATCGCGAGCGCGATGCGCGCGCCGTGCAAGAGCCGGCTCAGGATGTCCCGGCCGAACTGGTCCGTTCCCAGGAGGTTCGCCCACGACGGCAAGGTCGAGCGTGGCCGTCTTGTTCATCTCGGTCGGGTCGTGGGGCGCGAGGATGCGGCGCCGCCACCGCCCCGAGGACGAGAAGGGCGAGAAAGCCCAGACTCAGGCTCGGACGCCGGACGAGGCTCACGAATCTCCACCCACCCCCCTCCCGTAGCGGATCCTGGGATCGAGCACCGCGTACGCGACATCGGTGAACAGGCTGATCGTCACGAAGGCGACGATGCTGACCAGGATGATGGACTGCGTGACGAGATAGTCACGGGTGAGGATCGACCGCCACAGCGCCGTCCCGAGCCCCGGGATCGCGAAGACCGCCTCGGTGATGACCGCCCCGCCGATGAAGAAGCCCGCCTGGATGCCGAACACCGTGATGATCGGCACGAGGGCGTTCCGGAGCGCGTGGCGCAGGATCACCCCCCGGGGCGGGAGGCCCTTGGCCCGCGCGGTGCGGACGTAGTCCTTTCCGAGGACGTCCTCCAGCGAGGCCTGGACGAAGCGCGCCATGATGGAGCCGACGCCCACGCCCAGGGTCACCGCGGGGAGCGCGAGGCTCCGCGCCCACGCCCCGGGGCTCTCCGCGAAGGGAACGAAGCCCGAGGGCGGAACCCAGCGCAGGCGGACACCGAAGAACCAGGCCAGCACGATGCCCAGCCAGAACACCGGCACCGCGAGAGCGAGCCCGTGGTACCACCCGCAGAACCTCGCCAGCCACGAGCGAGGGTGCGTGCCCGCGTAGATGCCCATGGGCAGCGCGATCAGGAGCACGACGGCCAGGGACCATGCCGCCAGCTGCATCGTCACCGGCACGGTCCGGGCCAGCGTGTCCCGCACCGGGATGCCGCTCAGCATGGAGTAGCCGAGGTCCCCGGTGACCACCCGGCCGAGCCACCGCGCGTACTGAAGCGGGATCGGCGCGTCGAGGCCGAGGTACTGCCGCAGGCTCCGCAGCTGCTCCGGCGTGCCGCGGTCGCCGAGGACGACCTGGGCGGGATCGCCCGGCAACGCCGCGACCATCGCGAACACGAGCACGGACGCGACGAGGATGGTGAGCCCCGCCTCCAGGCCCCGCCTGACCAGGTACCCCGCCATCCTCGCCCCGTCCCTGCCCCGTCTCTGGCCGGCTGCCGGCTACCGGTCGACCCAGGTGGCCTTCAGCGTGAGCAGCATCTGCGGGTCGACGCCCAGGGCGTGCACCGGCTTCGCGACGCCGTAGGTCGGCAAGCGCAGGTTGGTCGGGAGCGCCCACGACTGGTCCAGGAGGTACCGCACGGCCGACCGCAGGTGGGTCCAGCGCTCGCGCCGGTCGATCGTCGAGTTGAGCCGCTGGATCGCCTCGATGTACTCCTTCGGCGGCCCCGTCTCGAGCCACGCCGGGTTGGTCGGATTCAGGCGGTAGGCCGAGCTGATGGTGAAGTCGGTCGGATCGATCGTCGCCAGCGTCAGGAACAGGAACGAGATCTCGAAGTTGCCCCCGAAGTAGATCGGGAAGTACCGGGACGGCTCGACGATCGTGAGGTTCACGTCGAAGCCCGCCTTCTTGAGGTCCCCCTGGACGATCTGGGCGATCTCCGGGCTCTCCTGCGTGCTCGTCGACACGAGCCCCCCACCTTGGTGGTCTTGCCGGCGAGCCCGGCCTGCGCCAGGAGCTCGCGGGCCTTCGCCGGGTTGAAGGCGAACTCCTCGTCGAGCTTGGGATCGTAGGCCGGCGTGCCGGGCGCCGCCACCTGCACCTGCGCCTTGCCGATGCCGCCCAGGATCGTCTTGGCGATGGTCTCCCGATCGAGCAGGTACCGCATCGCCTGACGCACCTTGATGTTGTCGAACGGCGGCTTCCTCGTGTTGAGGATGACCACGTAGTACTCGTTGGGGACGGGCGCGGGCTGGACCTGCAGCCCCTCGGCGCGGAGCCGCTGAGCGTCCTTGTTGGGGATGGTGTGCGCCACGTCGATCTGGCCGGCCCGGAACGCGTTCTCCATCGCGCCGGCGTCGCTCAGCACCCGGAAGACGACCCGATCGAGATAGGGCAGCCCCGCCTGCCAGTAGCTGTCGTTCCGGACGAAGGTCAGGTGGTCGCCGGGCACCCACTCCGCGAGCTTGAACGGGCCGGTCCCGCCGCCCTTCTGCTTGACCGCGGCGAACGCCGCCGGGTCCACCATCCCCCACCGGGAGACCATGGCCAGGCAGTCGGGCCGCGGCCGGGCGAACCGGAAGCGGACCGTCCGCGCGTCGAGCTTGTCCGCGGCCGTGAAGTCCTCGAGCCGGCTGAAGAGGCCGCCGCCCGTCGCCTTGTCCTTGACGCGCTGGAAGTTCGCGATGAGGGCGTCGGCGTCGAAGGCTCCGCCCGAGTGGGTCCGCACGCTCTCGCGGAGGCGGAACGTCACGCTCGTCCCGTCCTTGGCCAGGTCCCACGACTCGGCCAGGCTGGGCTGCGCCTCCAGGTTGCTCGGCGAGAACGTCACCAGATAGTCGTACAGCTGGAAGAACATGGGCACGTTCGCGAAGACGATGTCGTTCGGGTCGAGCGAGACGATGTCCGTGTTGATGCCGACGGTCAGGGTCCCGCCCTTCTTCGGCTGCTGGCCCCAGGCCACCCGCTCGAGCCCCGGCGCGAGCACGGGGCCCGCCGCGCCCGCGGCGGCCGCCAGCCGCAGGAAGTCGCGCCGGGCGATGCCGGAATGCGATCGACCGAATGCCCGTCCGTCCTCTCGCTCGCTCATCGCACGCCTCCAATCGGGGCGGAGCGCTCGGGCCCGCCTCCACGTGTCCAGTGTGCACCGCTCACTCGTTCGGATCCTCTCCGCCGGCCCGCCCGGGTCCCAGGGCCCGGAGCCGGCGAACCACCTCCGCCAGGCGGGTGGCCCGTTCCTCCAGCCACGGGAGACGAACGCTTCCCGTGGAGTACAGCATCCAGGTCCGGCTCGCCGGCTCGGCCGTCGGGTGGACGAGCGGGTTCGACGGCTCGCCCGGCATCACCATCTCCCGCAGGAGCGCCGTGGCCTCCACCTTCAGCGCCGCCTCCTCGGAGAGGGGCACGAAGGTCAGCGTCCCGAAGGCGACGGGCCCGCCGCGCTCCGACACGGTCACCGTCACCGTGACCGGGACGGCCCGGCTCGGCATCCGCGCCTCGAACGTGAAGTCCGCGCCGGCGCCCGCGGCCGGGGGAGCTGCCGGCAAGGGCTCGTCCGTGCGAATCTCCCAGGTGCAGCGACGGCCGTCGGCCGGAGCCGCCGGCGGCAGTCCGCCGAGGTCCACGTGAAAGCGGGCCAGCTCCCCGACCGCGGCCAGCATGCGTCCATGGCGTGTGGGGAGCGGGCCGAGGACGGGAACCGCGCGCAGCCGGAGACGGTCGAGCACGTTGCGCGTGATCCGCGCGACCTCGGCGTTGCGCCCGACCAGGCACGGCCAGTCGGTGGTCGCGCCGTTGAACACGATCCCGCCGCGGTCGCTCGTGTACGTGCCCATCGTGGCGGCCGCGTGCGGGCTCCCGCGCACCCAGCCTTCCCCCAGCTCCGCGATCCCGAGGATGAAGAAGTTCAGCGGCGTGCCCTGGTCTCCCGGTGACGACGGCCAGGCCGTCCTTCCGGGTGAACGTCGCCCCGTCGGCCTCGTAGCCGACGAGCGGGAACCGGGGATCGGCGCCGAACACCGCCCCGTCCTTGAGCCCGGTGTCGGCGTAGACCCAGTGCGCCGCGTGCTGGACCGTGTAACCGACGGTGTCGCGCCGGCCGTCCCACCAGCCGCCGGCCTGGCGGATGCTCGTCCCCGTGACCCCGTTCTCCGGGCGCACCTCCGACCAGTTGTCCACCTCCCAGGCGCCGCGGTCCTTCCCGGACGGGCGGACCTTGGCGCAGGTGAAGGCGGTGTCCCCGTCGACGAAGTGGATCCGGTACCCGCAGATGTTCCCGCTGAAGAACGCGACGTTGCCGCCCCGGCCGACGAACGCCTCGATCCGCGCGCGCATCTCGTCGCTCCAGTACTCGTCGTGGCCCACGCTCAGCATCAGGGCGTAGGGCGCGAGGAGCCCGGGGTCCACCTGGAGGTCCCAGTCGGTGGCGTAGTCGACCCGGTAGCCGTTCCCTTCCAGCCACCGGACGAACGGCGCCTCCCAGTGGGTGAAGGTCTGGCGCCGGCTGGTCGGATCGTAGTAGTCGGGCGAGTCGCCGTACATGACGACACCGCCGGTCCCGCCGCCGGGCCGCCGGGTGGTGACGGTGAAGCCCGGGGTCGTCTCGCCGCCCGTCCACACCGCCTCCGCGTACAGACTCCCGTAGCCGGTGCCGTTGTAGGCGTGGTACGTGGCCCAGGCGAGCTTGAACAGGATCGACGTCTCCGCCCCGGGCGCCGGGCTCCGCACCACGAAGAGCGCCTTCGCGCCCGTCCCGTCGGGCGTGGTCACGTCCGGCGCGCGGACGCCGCCCGCGGCATCGATCTCGACCAGCATCGCGATGTACACGCCGGACGACCAGCCGGACGGGATCGGAAACGCGTACGCGGGCCATCCCCAGTCGCGATCCGGCGGCCCCGCCGGAACGAGGTGCCCCGGGAGGCGCGCGGGCCCGAGCCGGCCCACGTGCTCGAGCCGGGCACCCTGGCGGTAGACCTCCACCCGGAAATGAGGCTGGTCGGTCGAGACGTGGAGCGTGAGGGTGTCCCCCGGCCGCACGCTCGGCTGCCGCGGATAGCCCTGGATCACGGCGCGCTCAGCTCCACGGATCGATCACGACCTTCATCGAGTCCGGCGCAATCGCCTGGTTGACCGCCGTCTCCACCGCTCCCAGGCCGTACCGGTGAGTGACGAAGTCGCCCAAGGGGTAGTGGCGCATGTACCGCGCCATCTGGCGAAGGCTGGGGCCGTAGGCGGCCGGCTCTTCCCCTCCGACCCCCAGGATGCGCACGCCCTTGGAGCACAGATGCCGGTGCGGGTTGATGGCGACGTCGCCCAGATCGGAGAAGTTTCCGGCCTCCACCAGCATCCCGCCGACCCGGAGCAGCTCGAGAGCTTCCGGAATCACCTGGGGCACGCCGGCGCACTCGACCACGACGTCGGCGCCGCGCCCGTGCGTGAGCCCGCGCACGAACGCGAGGCGGTCCTTCGCCGTCGTGTCCCGCGCGTTCACCGCGTGGTCGGCGCCCAGGCGCTTCGCCATCGCGAGCCGGTACGGCGAGAGATCGATCGCCACGATGGTCCCCGCGCCCAGCATCCGCGCCTTCATCAGGAAGCACATCCCGAGCGGGCCCACGCCGAGGACCACGACGGTGTCGTCGAAGAGGAACCCCTCGCTCGGGACGGCCGAGAACTGCTTCGCCCGGTCGAGCCCCACCGAGACGGCCATCACCTCGGTGAAGACCGCGATCTCGGAGGGCAGCTCGTCGGGGACCTTGACCAGGAAGCTGCCGGGGACGATGTAGATGTACTCGGCCCAGCCGCCGAACAGGTGCGGAGGGGTGGCCGCGCTCAGGTTGTTCCCGTAGTCCGTCATGTTCTCGCAGGCGAAGTACGGGAAGTCGCGCCGGCAGTAGTAGCACTCGCCGCAGACGACGTTGGCGCCGACGACGACGCGGTCCCCGACCTCGAGCGGCTGGCCGTCGAAGTCCGTGTACGGCCGCCCGGCGGGCATCGGGCCGATCGCCGCCACCGTGCCGACGTTCTCGTGGCCCTGGATGATCGGGAACGGGATCTCCTTCGCGGCCTCCGTGCCGGCGTACTGCGTCGTGTAGCCCTGGTACGTGTGCTTGTCCGTCCCGCAGATGCCGGAGAGCGCCATCCGGACGACGACGCAGCCCGGGGCCGGATCGGGCACGGGGTAGTCGCGGATCTCGTAGCGCCCGGGCGCGACGAGGGTCGCGGCGCGCACGCGGCCCTTCGCGGGTGTCACGCTGGTCATCCGAAGATCCATTCCTGGAGCTCGACGCCGAGCCCCGGCTCCTGGGGGAGTTGCACCATCCCGTCCTTCACCACGAGCGGCGTCTTCAGGGTCGACTGGTACGCGCTCGCGGGGAAGGCGGGCGGATCGTGCGGGAACTCGAAGTACGAGGTGTTCGCGATCGCGGCGGCCAGATGCAGGTTGGCGACGGTGCCGAGGGGGTCTCCCCAGGAGTGCGGATTCACCGGGACCGACGCTCGCTGGGCGAGCGTGGCCAGGGCCCGCAGTCCGAGGAGCCCCTCGCAGAGCGTCACGTCGGGCTGAAGGATGTGGTAGCAGCCGTCGTCCAGGAGACGCCGCAGGTCGTGGAGCTGCTGGTTGTTCTCGCCGCCGGCGATCGGCGTCGGCGAGACCGCGGCGAGCCGCCGGAGACTCTCGTAGTCGTGACGGGGCAGCGGCTCCTCGAGCCAGGCCACCTGGTACTCGGCCAGGGCCTGCGCGGTCTGGAGCGCCCGGTGGTAGCTCCAGTGCGGACCGGCCAGGGGCGCGTCGGCGACGTCGGCCTGGTTGGCGTCGACCATGATGGCCATCCCGTCGCCGACCGCCTTCCGGACCGCCTTCACCTGAGCCAGGTCCTCGGCGAGGGTGTCGCTGTGGATCCGGAGCTTCACGGCCCGGTACCCTTCGTCCTGCAGCCGCCGGCAATCGTCGGCGCGCTGGGCCGGCGTCCGGTTCTGGCCGGTCGACGCGTAGGCCACCACCTCGTCGCGGGCGTTCCCGAGAAGCTTGTAGACCGGCAGGCCGGCCACCTTGCCGAGGATGTCCCAGAGCGCCAGCTCCACGAACCAGACAGCGGTGCCGAAGTAGGGCCAGAGGTACCGGAGGGTGCCGGCGTGCTTCTCGATCCGCAGCGGGTCCTCGCCGACGAGGTGCGTGGCGATGCGCTGCACCGCCTGCTCCTCGGTGCCGAAGAACTCGTGGCCGGCCACGCCGTAGACGCCCGCGTCGGTCTCGATCCGGACGTAGCAGAGACGGATTCGCGTCTCGGTCGCCCCGGGCGCCCAGGCCGGATGGAACGGCGCCGGCAGCTCGACGTCGACCTGCCGGGTGCGGATCCCGGTGATGCGCATCGCCCCCCTGTCTCCCATGCGGGCCGCCCTCGGTCGGGCGACTCCGGCCGCATCAGTCTCCGATCGCGACCCGCCGGCCGGACCGGGCCGCTTCCAGGATCGCATCGCACACGACCGCACAGCGGTAGCCGTCTTCGAAGGTGGCACCGACCGGCGCCGCCGGCGTGCCGCCCTGGATCGCCGTCAGGAAGTGCCCCAGCTCGTGGACGAGCGAGGCGTCCCAGCCGAGCGAGTGCCCCGGGGGCCACCACCGGCCCCCGTACGGATGGTCCGCGTCCGTCACGTGGATCTCGCGGAGGCCTCCGCCCGCGGGGCTCTCCCCGGGGAAGGCGACCCACAGACTGTTGAGCCGCTCGAGGTCGAAGGCGATGGTGCCGCCCGCCGCCGTTGAGCTCGAAGGTCATGTGCGCCCGCCGGCCGGCCGCCATGTTCGTGCCGGAAAGGCTCCCGAGCGCGCCGTTCGCGAACTCGACGGTCGCCTCGAAGGCGTCCTCCGTCTCGACCGGGCGGCGCCGGCCCGTCGTCGGGATCCGGGCGGTCGGCGATGAACGTGGCGACGGCGCCCCCGACCGCCGACGGCTCGCCCACCAGGTAGCGCGCCAGGTCGATCAGGTGGCTGCCGAGGTCGAGGAGCGCGTTCGAGCCGGCGGCCTCCGCGTCCTGGTGCCAGGTGAACGGCGCGTCGGGGTCCAGGAACGAGGCGTCCGCGAAGCGGGCGCGGAAGTGATGGATCCGCCCGACCCGTCCCTCGTCGACCAGGCGGCGCGCGAGCGCCACGGCGGGCACGAAACGGTAATTGAAGCCCACCATGTGGACGATCCCCGCCTGAACGGCCGCGTCCCGGAGAGCCCGCGCCTCCGCCGCCGACCGACCGAGGGGCTTCTCGCAGAAGACGTGCTTGCCCGCCCGGATCGCCGCCAGGCAGGGCTCGAGATGGAGGTGGTTGGGCGCACAGTTGTCGAGGGCCTGGACCGCGGGGTCGCTCACCAGGTCCTGCCAGCGCTCGCCCGCCTGCTCGAACCCGTACCGGGCGCGCGTGATCTCCGCCCTGGCCGTCTGCCGCCCGCACACCCGTACGAGCCGGGGCACCACGGCCGGCGGCCACAGGACCTGCCGGATCAGCGTGTAGGCATGGGCGTGCGCCTGCCCGATCCCGGCCGGGCCAAGGAGCCCCACCCCGATCGCCGGCGTGGTCACAGGAGCGCGGCGGCGACCTTGTCGACCGCGGTCACGATGTCGTCGACGTCCGACTCGGCGAGCAGCGGGTGCAGGTCGATGTGGACCGCCTGCCGGAGGATCTCGTCGGTCCGCGGGAACTGGCCCTTCCGGAGCGTCGCCTTGCCCTGGTAGTGCGGGCACTCCCACGCGCAGTGGCGCTTGGACAGGAACCGCCGCTCGATGAGCTGATCGAAGTGGTAGTAGACGTGCTGCCCGCTCGTCCAGGGAACCGACGCCCGCACGTTCTCCGCCGTCAGCGCCCGGGCGACGCGCGTCGCGTCGTCGGCCGACGGGACCGAGAAGATCAGGGTCGCGCCGGTCTCCCCCGCGGGATCCGGCAGGGGGCGGAGGCGCACCCCCGGGATGCCGTCGATGCCGCGGACGGCCCGGGCCTTGTGGGCGCGCATCTGGCCGATGATCCAGTCCATCTTGCCGAGCTGGGCGACGCCCACCGCCGCCGTCAGCTCGCTCATCCGGTAGTTGACCCCGATGATGAGCGGGCTGTTCTCGGGGATCATCTGGTCCAGCTCCTCGACCCGCACCGATCCCTGGTCGTGGTAGCGCACCGCCCGCTCGAAGAGCGCGGTGTCGTCGCTCACGAGCATGCCGCCCTCGCCGGTGGTGATCGTCTTGTGGTACTGGAGGCTGAAGGCGCCGATCTTGCCGAACGTCCCGAGCCGGCGTCCCCGGTACAGTCCGCCGACCGCCTGGGCGGCGTCCTCGAGGACGGCGAGGCCGTGCCGCTCGGCGATGGCGACGATGGGCCCGATGTCGGCGGCCGCCCCGCGCATGTGAACCGGCACGATCGCCACCGTCGCCTCGGTGATGGCCGCCTCTGCGGCCCGGGGGTCCATCGTCAGGCTCTCGTCGATGTCGACGAACACGGGCACGGCCCCGAGCGTCACCACGGCGTTGATCGTGGCGACCCACGTGTAGGTCGGGACGATCACCTCGTCCCCCGGGCCGACGCCGAGGGCGGCGAGGCCGACGAGGAGGGCGCGCGGTGCCCGACGTGACGGCCAGCGCGTGGCTCGCCCCGATGGCCGCGGCGAACTTCTGCTCCAGCTCCGCGGCCTTGTGCCGGGGATGCGGGCCGTAGTGCCGGTAGAGGCTCTGGCTCTCGAGGACCTCCAGCACCTGGGCCTTCTCCTCGGCCCCGATCAGGAGCCCTCCCGGCCAGCCCGGCAGGATGGGCTCCTTCCGTACCGGGGTCCCGCCATCCAGGGCCAGCTTCGCGCCTCTGCCGGTCATGCGCCCTCCGTGGTGGAGATTGTGGATCGGGCTTCCGCCGGAAACGCCGTCGCCGAGGGGCGCGTCCCGGCCAGTCCCCCGCACGTCCCGCGGACCACGAGCTCCGCGGGCACCGACGGAGCGGGCCCACCCGTCGCGGCACCCTCGATCAGGCTGATCAGCCAGTCGGCGGCGAGCCGTCCCATCGCCTCCTTCGCGACCCGCACGGTCGTGAGCGGCGGATCCGTGTACGCGCTCATCTCGATGTCGTCCATCCCGACCACGGCCAGTCCGTCCGGCACTCCGACTCCGCGCTCCCGGGCGGCCCGGAGCGCGCCGATCGCCATGGCGTCGGTGACCGCGAACAGCGCCGTCGGAGGCTCGGGCAGGGCGAGGAGGATCCGCGTAGCCGCCGTCGCCGGCTCGACGCCGATCTCGGTCCTCCGGATGAGCGCCGGGTCCTGCATGATCGCCCCGGCTGCCAGCGCCTCGCCGTACCCCTCGAGGGTCTGCCAGCCGAAGGGATAGCTCACGGCCGCGCCGAGGAACGCGACGCGGCGATGGCCCAGGCGAAGAAGATGCTCGGTGGCGAGCCGGGCGCCCGCCTGGTAGTCGGGGATCACCGCCGGCAGGTCCACGCCGGGCAGGTAGTTGTCCACGAGCACGACGGGCAACCCGCGATGCCGGAACGCCAGCAGGAGCCCGGCGTCGACGGCGCCGAGGACGAGCGCCCCGTCGACCGTGCCATGGCCCAGGATGCGATTGAGATCGACGTCCGCGGCCGCGTCGGCCGGCGGCGTGAACACGAGACTGTAGCCGCGGGCCTGCGTCACCTCGGCCATCCCGCCCACCACGACCCGGTAGAACGAGTCGTTGAAGGCGGTGGTCATGTTGCGGCCCTGCAGCACGGCCACGCACTCGGCGCGCCGCCGGGCCAGGCGGCGCCCGTTGACGTTCGGGACATACCGCAGCTTGCTCGCGGCCTGGGCGACTCGCTCGCGCGTGCGCACGTCCACCCGGCCCCGACCGTTGAGGGCCTGGGACACGGTGGCTGTCGAGACGCCGGCGAGGCGGGCCACGTCCCGGATCGTCACCATCGCGCCATGCCAAATCGATTCAGCGCACGCCGGATCGCTGTGACGCCCAGCGCTTGACGGATGCTGCAAAAACCATTTAGCATGCGCCGGACGTTAGCATTTGCGCCCGAGAGCCGTCAAGACGAGACTCGGGGCAGCATCGAGTACCAGGAGACCCGCCCGAGGAGGTCGGAGATGCGCACCGTTCGGCTGACGATGGCCCAGGCGCTGGTCAGGTACCTCTGCGCCCAGCGCGTGGAGACGGACGCAGGCGAGGCGCCGCTCTTCGGAGGGGTGTGGGCGATCTTCGGCCACGGCAACGTGGCGGGGCTCGGCGAGGCGCTCCACGCCGTCCAGGCGGAGCTCCCCACGCTCCGCGCTCACAACGAGCAGGCGATGGCGCACGCGGCCATCGCGTTCGCCAAGGCGCACGCGCGGCAACGCATGATGGCCTGCACGACGTCGATCGGTCCCGGCGCGACGAACATGGTCACGGCGGCCGCGGTCGCACACGTCAACCGCCTCCCCCTCCTGCTCCTCCCGGGCGACGTCTTCGCCAACCGGCTCCCGGACCCGGTCCTCCAGCAGGTGGAGGACTTCGGCGATCCCACGATCTCCGCCAACGATTGCTTCCGGCCCGTCTCGCGGTACTGGGATCGGATCACGCGCCCCGAGCAGCTCCTCCAGAGCCTCCCGGCGGCCCTCGCCGTCCTCACGGACCCGGCCGCCTGCGGCCCCGCAACGCTGGCCCTGCCGCAGGACGTCCAGACGGAGGCCTTCGACTACCCCGAGCATTTCTTCGAGCCCCGCATCCACCGGCTCCGCCGCCCGGGCGCCGATCCGGCCGAGCTGGCCACCGTGGCCGACCGGCTCCGCCGGGCCGAGCGGCCCCTCCTCGTCGCCGGAGGCGGCGTGCACTACTCCCTGGCAGAGTCGGCGCTCCGCGCCTTCGCCGAGCGCCACGGCATCCCGGTCGCCGAGACCCAGGCCGGGAAGGGCGCCCTGCCCTGGGACCATCCCGCGTGCGTGGGCGCGATCGGCGTGTGCGGCTCGAGCGCCGCCAACGCGCTGGCCGCCGACGCCGATCTGGTCCTCGCCGTCGGGACCCGCCTGGCGGACTTCCCCACCGGCTCCCGCGCCCTCTTCCAGGGACCGAACCTGACCCTGGTGGCGCTGAACGTCGCCCCGCACGACGCCGGCAAGCACGGCGCCCTGCCCCTGGTGGCGGACGCGCGACGCGGTCTCGAGGAGCTCTCGGCCGCCCTCGGCGCCTGGCGGGCGCCCGCCGCGCGGGCCGAGACGGCGCGACGCCTCACGGCGGAGTGGACCCGCCTGGTCGACGCCGCCACCGCGAGCGGCCCGGACGTCCCGGCGACCGAGGCGCAGGTGATCGGCGCGGTGAACCGCGCCGCCGGACCGCGCGACGTGGTCGTGTGCGCCGCGGGCGGCCTGCCGGGAGAGCTGAGCCGGCTCTGGCGCACCCGGGACCCGCGCGGCTATCACCTCGAGTACGGGTACTCCTGCATGGGATACGAGATCGCCGGCGGGCTCGGCGTGAAGCTGGCGCTGCCCGACCGCGAGGTCTTCGTCATGGTGGGCGACGGCAGCTACCTCATGATGAACTCGGAGATCGCCACGTCGGTCGCGATGCACCGGAAGCTGGTCGTCGTGCTGCTCGACAACCGCGGCTTCGGCTGCATCAACCGCCTCCAGGTGGCGAGCGGCGGCGCGTCCTTCAACAACCTCCTCGGGCCCGAGGCGCCGGCGATCGACTTCGCGGCGCACGCGCGGAGCCTCGGGGCCCAGGCCGAGCAGGTCAAGACGGTGGCCGATCTGGAAGGCGCCCTCGAGCGGGCGCGCCGGGCGGACCGGACGGCCGTCGTGGTCATCGAGACCGACCCGGGGCGGCCCTTCACCGGCGGCGGCGCCTGGTGGGACGTTCCCGTCCCCGAAGTCTCGCCCCGGCCCGAGGTCCAGGCCGCGCGCGAGGCGTACGACGCGGCGCGCCGGCGCCAGCGAGCCGGAGGCTAGCGTGCCCGTGCGAATCGGCGTCAATCCCATCGGCTGGACCAACGACGACCTGGAGACGCTCGGCGACGACATCTCGCTCGAGACGTGCCTCGAGGAGGCACGGCGGGCGGGCTACGCCGGCATCGAGCTCGGGCGGAAGTTCCCCCGGCGCGCGGCCGAGCTCCGGGCCGTTCTCCAGCAGCACGGGCTCGACCTCGTGTCGGGCTGGTACGGCTCGCACCTCCTGCGACGCAGCCCGAAGGAGGAGATCTCCGCGATGCAGGAGCACGCAGGCCTCCTCACGGCGCTCGGCTCGACGGCGCTCGTGTTCGCCGAGGAGACGGGCAGCGTCCACGGGCGGCTCGGCGTCCCCCTCTCCACGCGGCCGCGCCTGGCCGACGGGGACTGGCCCAAGTTCGGCGAGGCGCTGACCGAGGTCGCCGAGCACCTGGCCGGGCGCGGGGAGCGTCTCGCGTACCACCACCACATGGGGACGGTGGTGGAGACGGAGGCCGAGATCGACCGGCTGATGGGTGCGACGGGGCCCGCCGTGGGCCTGCTCCTCGACACCGGGCACCTCACCTATGCCGGTGGCGACGTGCTCGCCGTGGCGCGGCGCCATGCGGCCCGCATCGTCCACGTCCACTGCAAGGACGTCCGGCCCGCCGTACTGGTGGAGGCGCGGCGCCGGGACCTGAGCTTCCTCGATGCGGTGGTCGGAGGCGTGTTCACGGTGCCGGGCGACGGCTGCGTCGACTACCGGGCGCTCCTCGAGATCCTGCGCGACGCCGGCTATGCGGGCTGGCTGGTCGTCGAGGCGGAGCAGGACCCGGCCAAGGCCCACCCGCTCACCTACGCGCGGATGGGATTCGCCCACCTGAGCCGGTTGCTCGCCGACCTCCGGATGTAGCGCCGGCGCGGCAAGACGCCTTGCGGTGGCGCCGGCCCGACTGGGCCCGCCCCCGTTGAAGGCGGGGCGGACACGTGTGGCTCCGAGGCGTGCGTTAGTTGGACAGCCCTCTCTTCACAACCGCAACCCTGCGAGCCTGCTCCGCCTCCTCGAGATCGGCGGCCTTCACTTCCTTCAGCTCGATCGTCACCTTGCCGATCTTGCCGGTGAACTTGAACGGCACCTTGTAGGCCTCCGTGACCGGCGTGCCCTCATCCGCGCCCACATCGGCGCCTTCGTCCGCCGAAAAAACGGCAAATTGCGTTCTGCCGATCCGACCCGTGGCAACCTTCTTCCCGTTCACGAAGAGCGTGCCCGTACCACCCTTGCCGAGGCCGCCGCCGTCATAGGCGAACTCAAAGCGGATCGTCGCCTTCCCGAGCGCCACCGCCTGTGGGGCGGTCACCGTGTAGCGCTGCAGGCCCAGCCAGTTGTAGGTGTAGGTCGGCTTGCCGTCCTTCAAGTAGAAACTCCAACCGCCGAAGCGACCAGCCTGGGCGAGGATCGCGCCATTGGCGCCCTGCTTCGGGATCTCCACCTCGGCGGTAATCGTGTGCGACTTGTTCTTCAGGTCGATAAAGACGTTCTCCGACATCCCGATCATCCCCGGGTAGACCGTCAAGGAGGTGCGGCCGGCCATCAAGTCAGGCCGACCGACCATTGCGGCAACGAAGCGCTCCTGAAGCCGGTCATCGAGGGGCAGCACGGAGTACTTCACCGCTTCCTGCACGAAGATATCTTGCAGTTCCTTGAGCTTCCCGGGGTTCTTCGCGGCCAAGTCGTTCGCCAGGCTGAAGTCCGTCCGGGTGTCGTACAGCTCCCAGATGTCGTCTTCGAGCGGTCTGCGGACCTTGAATTCCCAGCCCGCGCGGTGGACGGTGCCGGCGAGCCAGCCGTCGTGATAGATGGAGCGGTTGCCGAAGATCTCGAAGTACTGGGTCTTGCGCCGGCTAGGCGCCTTTGCATCCGCGAACGTGTAGGCGAGGCTCACCCCTCGATGGGGGTCTGGGGCGTGCCGTTCACGCTCTTCGGCTCGGGCAGGCCGGCCGCCTCGAGGATCGTCGGCGCGATGTCGATGACGTGATGCCACTGCGAGCGCACCTGGCCTTTCACCGCGATGCCCTTGGGCCAGTGGACCACCATGCCGTTGCGGGTGCCGCCATAGCTCGAGGCGATCTGCTTCGTCCAGGTGAAGGGCGTGTCCCCCGCAACCGCCCAGCCGGCAGCGTAGTGCGGGTACGTCGTCGGGCCGCCGAGCTCATCATAGTGCTTGAGGATGTCCTGCACGGTCTCGTGCACGCCGTTGAAGTACGTGTACTCGTTGAAGAGACCGACCATGCCGCCCTCGGCGCTCGCCCCGTTGTCGCCAACGATGTAGAAGACGAGCGTGTTGTCGAGCTGGCCGGTCGCCTCGACGGCCTGGATCAGCCGGCCGATCTCCGTGTCGGCGTACTCACCGAACCCGGCGAACACCTCCATCTGGCGCGCGAAGAGCTTCTTCTCATCCGGGGTCAGCGCGGCCCAGTCCTTGATGGCCGCTGGCTTTGGAGCGAGCTTCGTCTCGGGCGGCACCACTCCCAGGCGCTTCTGCCGCGCCAGCGTCTCCTCGCGCAGCGTGTCCCAACCCTGGTCGAACTTGCCCTTGTACTTGGCGATCCACGCCTTCGGCACCTGATGCGGCGCATGCGTGGCGCCCGGCGCGAAGTACATGAAGAACGGCTTCTCCGGCGTCAGCGACTTCTGGTACTGCATCCACCGAATGGCCTGGTTGGTCATGTCGGTCATGAAGTGGTAGTTCGGGATCCTTCGGCAGCTCGACCTGGTTCATCCCGTCGTAGAGTAGTGGCGCCCACTGGTTGGTCTCGCCGCCGATGAAGCCGTAGAACTTGTCGAAGCCCGAGCGAGTCGGCCAGCGGTCGGTCGGACCGGACGGGCTGACCTCCCAGGCCGCGGTCTCATGCGACTTGCCGAAGGCTGCGGTGCTATAGCCGTTCAGCCGCAGCATCTCCGCCAGCGGCGCCACGCTGTTCGGGCGCTGGCCGGTTTGCCCGGGGAAGGCGGTGGCGGTCTCCGTGATCGAGCCCATGTTGTTCGTATGATGGTTTCGACCGCTGAGCAGCGCGGCCCGCGTCGGCGAGCAAAGCGCCGTAGTGTGGAACTCGTTGTAGCGCAGGCCGGCGTTGGCCAGGCGCTCCACCGTCGGCATGTGGATGGGCCCGCCGAAGGCGCTCGACTGGCCGAACCCCATGTCGTCGATCAGCACGATGAGGACGTTGGGCGCGCTGGCCGGCGCCTTGACCTCGAATCGTGGCGGCGGTGTGGCATTGCGAGCATCGAGCACCGTGCTAGGCGGGGGCTGAGGCTCCGGGATCGGCAGCACCGTGCGGTCGGTCGGCAGCATCACCTGCGCGGGCGCGGCCCCCTGGGCAGCCACGGGCGTCGCCGCCAGTGGCGCCAGCATCAAGCCAAGACTCAGGACCAGGGTGATCGACATCCACATCGCGGTGTTCTCCTCTTGGGTCTCGCGTCAGCCTCTAGGGCTGATGAAACCACCTCAGGACATCGTGCGCAAATCTACGTTACTGTCCGCGCGCCTGCACGACACGGCGAGCATGCGACACCACGCCGAGATTGAGCCGATCCGGCTACACTCAGACGGCACCGGTGCGGCGGAGCGTCGCGATCTCGTCGTCCCGGTAGCCGAGCTCGCGGAGGATCTCGTCGGTGTGCTCGCCGCGCTCGGGCGCGGCGGATCGCATGGCGGGCGGCGTGCGCTCGAGGTTCACGCCGTGCCCGACCAGCCGGATCGGCCCGAGAGCCTTGCTCACCACGGGCCGCTCGACCGGCAGCGTCCGCACCTGCGGGTCCTCGAAGGCTTGCTTCACGTCGAGGATGGCGCCCGCTGGCACCCCCGCCTCGTCGAACCGCGTCTGCCACTCCGCCCGGTCGCGGGCCGCGAGCCGGCGCTCCAGCGCCTCCGTCATCTCCTCGCGGTGCCCACGGCGCAGCTCGCTCGTCGCGAACCGTGGGTCGTCGATCAGCTCCGGCGCGTCGATGGCCCGGCACAAGCCGTTGATAGAGGCGGTTGTTGGCCGCCTGGATGATCAGGCTCCCGTCCCGGCAGCGGAACACGCCGGTCGGCACCCCCACGGGATGGTAGTTGCCGGCCTGGCCCGGCACCTCGCCTCCGATCAGCCAGCGCGCGGCCTGGAGATCCATCAGGCGGATCATCGCCTGGAGCAGGGAGGTGTGGACCCACTGGCCCCGGCCCGAGCGCTCGCGCTCGAGGAGGGCGACCATGACGCCGTGGGCCGCCATCAGCCCGCCCGTGAGGTCGGCGATCGGAAGCCCCGCCCTGAGCGGGCCCTGGCCCGCGAAGCCGTTGACGGTCATGAAGCCGGAGAGCCCCTGGGCGATCTGGTCGAGCCCCGCCCGGTCGGCGTAGGGACCCACCTGCCCGAACCCGGAGATGCTCACGTAGACGAGCCGGGGGTTCATGGCCGACAAGGTCTCGTAGTCGATCCCCAGGCGGTGCTTCACGCCCGGGCGGAAGTTCTCGGCGAAGACGTCCGCCTGGCGCACGAGCCGGTAGAGCACCTCGCGCCCGGCCTCGGACTTCAGGTTGAGC
The DNA here is from genome assembly GCA_963745015.1 of uncultured Candidatus Rokubacteria bacterium. Taxonomy (GTDB): domain Bacteria; phylum Methylomirabilota; class Methylomirabilia; order Rokubacteriales; family DASRDR01; genus DASRDR01. The sequence continues at coordinate 491,841 of CAVUVU010000019.1, read as the reverse complement.
GTGAGCCCCCGCTTGTTCGGGTGGAGGTTCTGGAAGTCGAAGCCGTGCCGGCCGCCGACGTCGTCGTCCTGCTCCTCGGGCAGCTCGACCTTCACCACCTGGGCGCCGAACTCCGAGAGCTGCCGGATGCACGTGGGGCCGGTCCGGGCCCGGCACAGATCGACCACGCGGATGTGCGACAGCGGCATGCTCCCCTCCTAGGGGGTCAGGCTTTGACTTCCGGCTGTTTCGACGATACCCCGCCCCGGAATCGTTGGGAAGTCACGGCCTGACCCCGCTCAGGGCACGACGGTGATGCCGTGGTCCTCGAAGGCCACCCACACCGTCGTCGCCCGCCGGCGTGGGGCGCGTGACCATGCGGTCGACCACGAAGAGCTCCCCGACCGGCGTGGACACCGTGTATTCCATGTGCGTGCCGAGGTAGGCGGCCTTGGCGATCCGGCCCTCGAGCGCCGGCCCCGCGGGCGGCGCGGCCGAGAGCCGGATGGACTCCGGACGCACGGCCACCTTCACCCGCCCCGGCGCGGCGCCCCGGTGCGGCAGGTCGAGCTCGACGCCGCCGACCCGCACCCGGCCCGTGACCCCGTTCCGCGCCGTGAGCTCCCCATCGACGAGGTTCGAGTCGCCGACGAAGTCCGCCACGAAGAGGCTCACCGGCGCCTCGTAGAGCTCCCGCGGCGTTCCGCTCTGGGCGATGGCGGCGTGGTCCATGACGATGATGCGGTCGGAGACCGCGAGAGCCTCCTGCTGGTCGTGCGTCACGTAGGCCACCGTGAGCCCGAGGCGCTGCTGGAGCTCGCGGATGTCCTCGCGGACCCGGCGCCGGAGCTTGGCGTCGAGATTCGAGAGCGGCTCGTCGAAGCAGAGCACCTCGGGCTCGAGCACGAGCGCCCGCGCGACCGCGACCCGCTGCTGCTGCCCGCCCGAGAGCTCGGAGGGCAGCCGCGCGTCGAGCCCCTGGAGGCCGACCAGGGCCAGCTTCTCCCGCGCCTGCTCGTGGGCCCGGCTCCGCGGCGCGCCCGTGACGAGCGGGCCGTAGGCGACGTTCTCGAGCACCGTCATGTGCGGGAAGAGCGCGTAGGACTGGAACACCATGCTGACGTTCCGCTCGGTGGCCGGCCGGCGGGTGACGTCCCGCCCGCCGATCCGGACCTCGCCCTCGCTCGCCAGCTCGAGCCCGGCGATGAGGCGAAGCGTGGTCGTCTTGCCGCAGCCCGAGGGACCGAGCAGCGTGACGAGCGTCGCCCGCTCGATCGTGAACGACACCTGGTTCACGGCGACGACGTCCCCGTAGCGCTTGGTCACCCGGTTGAACTCGACCGCCGTGATCCGCCCGCTGTCCTCTCTGGCCATCATGCCCCGCCTATCCGCCCGCCGTCTGGATCGCAAGGTCGGCGGGCGCCCGCCGCCCGAGCCGGCGCTCGCCGACGAGCCACTGGATGAGGAGGATCGCCGCCAGCATGACGACGATCAGGACCGACGAGTAGACGATGGCCAGGCCGAACTCGCCCGCCTCGACCCGGCCGACGATGTAGGCGGTGGCGAGGTTGTAGCGGGCGCTGACCAGGAAGATCACCGCGCTGACCGCGGTCATCGCCCGGACGAAGCTGTACACGAGCGCGGCCACGATCGCCGGCCGGAGGAGCGGCAGCACGACCCGGCGCATCGTGGTCCCCGTCCGCGCCCCGAGCGTGAGCGAGGCCTCGTCGAGGCTCCGGTCGATCTGCGCGAGCGAGGCGATTCCCGCTCGCACGCCGACCGGCATGTTGCGGAAGACGAAGCAGAGGACCAGGATCACGCCGGTGCCCGTGAGCTCGACGGGCGGCACGTTGAACGCGAGGATGTACGCCACGCCGATGACCGTCCCCGGGATGGCGAAGGAGAGCATCGTGCCGAACTCGAACAGGCCCCGGCCCGCGAACCGCTGGCGCGCGAGCAGGTAGGCCGTCAGCACGCCGATCGCGGCGGTGATGGGGGCCGCGATGGCGGCGATCTGGATCGTGGTCCAGAAGGAGTCCCAGGCCGACCCCGTGAAGTGGAGGCCCCCCGAGACGGCGCGCTCCACGCCGAAGCCCGTCACGGAGGTACTCGAGGGTCGGCGTGTAATCCCGCCCGATGGCCCGCACGAACCCTCCGACGAGGATGACGGCGTAGATCACGAGCGCCAGGATCCCCCACGGCAGGGCGAGCGCGTAGCAGCCCCAGCGGAGGGGCGCGGGGAGCGGGACCGGCAAGCCGGAGTCCCCTTTCCCGGTGACGGTGGTGTAACCTACCCGGCCGAGCCATCGCTGCTGCGCGTAGAACGCCCCCAGCGTGAACGCGAGGAGCACGATGGCCAGCACCGCCGCGCGGCCCTGATCGTGCGCCGCCCCCACCACGGCGAAGAAGATCTGGATGGACAGGAGCTCGTAGTTGCCGGACAGCACCAGGGGATTGCCGAAGTCGGCCATGCTCTCCACGAAGCCCAGCAGGAACGCGTTGGCGACCCCGGGCCGGAGGAGCGGCCACGTCACCGTCCGGAAGGTCGTCCAGCGGCTCGCGCGGAGCGTCTGCGCCGCCTCCTCGAGCGACGGGCTGATCCCCTGCACGACGCCGATCAGGACGAGGAACGCGATCGGCGCGAACGCGAGGAGCTGGGCGATCAGCACGCCCGGCAGCCCGTAGATCCAGCGCGTCCGCGGGACCCCGAACCAGTCCGCGAGCACGGCCGTGACGGCCCCCGAGCGCCCGAAGAGAAGGATCAGCGCGAGCCCGATCACGAACGGCGGCGTGATGATCGGGAGCACGGACAGGGCGCGCAGCAAGGGCTTGGCCGGAAACGCCGTCCGCGTCGCGATGAGGGCGAAGGCCAGGCCGAGGACCGTCGTGCCGGCGCCCACGAGGACCGCGAGAAACAGCGTGTTCCAGGCCACGCCGCATCGGAGCGGGCCGTAGAGGCAGTCGAGGCCCCAGATCGACCGGTTCGCAAGCTTGCTGAGGAAGATCGCGGGCGCGAATGCGCCGCCCTCGTCGCGCACCGCGCTCGAGAGCACCGTCGCCACCGGCCAGAACACGAAGACCACCACGAGGCCGACGACCAGGCCGATCGCGCTGGTCAGGAAGGCATCGCCCTTCATGAAGCCCCGTGCCGCCAGGCCGTGGCAGAGGAGGATGAGGCTCGCCAGGCCGAGGAGGCCCGCTCCCATGCCGAAGGCCGACTGGCTGGGCCCGGGGGCCCCGAGAAGATTCGCGAGCCAGGCCGCCGACCAGCCCCGGTGGCCGATGGCCAGACCCTGGAGCGCCGCCCACGCGAGAGCGCCCGCGCCCGCCGCCACGAGGACCGTCGCGGCCCGTGGATCCTCCTTCGGGCGCCGCCACGCGAGGAATGGCAGGAGGAGCGGCAACGCGGAGAGCAGGAGCCAAGGCCGGCCGTGACGGATACCCTGAAGCAGGGCCGGCGCGGTGGCCTCGTCGGGATAGCGCCGAAGCCAGCCGGGATCGAGCCACCCTTCCCCGGGCAGCCCGTACCAGGGGAGCAGGGCGAAGGCCAGCCAGGCGAGCCCCAGCCAGCCAGTCGCCGCGCGGGTCATGCGGGATCGGGATCGAGGTCGATCGTCAGGGTCGAGACCCTCGCCCGCCGAGCCTCCGGCAGGTCGGCGAGCGAGGGTCCCGCGATCGTCACTTCGGGAGCGCCTTGACCTCCGTGTCCCACTTCTGGAGCAGGCGCTTGCGCTCGGCGGAGGAGCCGTACTTGGCGAAGTCGTAGTTGATCAGCTTGATCTGCGTGAACTTGGGGGCCTGGGGCGGAACCGGCGCGCTCTTGTTCGAGGGCACCTGGTACGCCTTGGCCGGGGCGCCGAGCGCCTGCGCCTCGGGGGTGAGCGCCCAGTCGTACCACTTCTTGGCGTTCGCGAGGTTCGGCCCGCCCTTGATGATGCTCTGGGACCCGATCTCGTAGCCCGTGCCCTCGCACGGCGCCACGACCTTGACCGGGCGGCCCTGGACCGCGAAGGTCACGATGTCGTGCATGAACGTGATGCCGACGAGCGTCTCGCCCTGGCTCATGGCCTGGGCCGGGGCCGCTCCCGACTTCGTGTACTGGTTCACGTTCTTGTGGAGCTTCTTGAGGTAATCGAAGCCCTTGTCCTCGCCCATGATCTGCACCATGGTCGCGAGCATCGTGTAGGACGTCCCCGAGGAGTTGGGGTCGGCCACCTGCACCTCGTCCTTGAACTTGGGATCGAGGAGGTCCGCCCAGCACTTCGGCTCCGGCAGCCCCTTCTTCGCCAGGAGCTCCGTGTTGTAGCCGAAACCAAGCGCGCCCGCGTAGACGCCGACCGTCCGGAACTTCGACTGCTCCGCCTGGCGCACGGCCCACTCGTGGAGCTCGCCGAGCTTGGGCGACTTGTACTCGAGGGTGAGCCCCTCCTCCGCGGCCTGGAGATGAGGGTCCCCGGTGCCGCCCCACCAGATGTCGCCCTTCGGGTTCGCGGCCTCGGCCTTGATCTGCGCGTAGTTCTCGCCCGAGCTCTTGCGGGTCATGCTGACCTTGATGCCGGTGGCGCGCTCGAACGCGGTCACCATCGCCCGGCACCATTCCTCCTGGGGGGTGCAGTAGACCACGAGCTGGCCCTGAGCCCGGGCCATGCCGGGCACGAGGCACGCGGCGAGCCCGGCAAGGAGCGCCACGAGAGTCCGGAGGGGTGATCGCATGCCTGCTGTCCTCCTCGTCGAGGATGTGGGGTCCTGGGCGGTCGCCGAGCAGACCCGAGCCCGGGCGGGCGTCCACGCCATGTTGCCCGATCGTAACGACCCGGTGACATCCGAGTCAAGCGTGGGCGACTCGATTGACGGGTCCAGGCGCGGGTGCTAGTGTCCCGACCGTCGGTCTCGGGGGCAGCCACACGCCACGGTGACCGGGGCCGGCGTGGCCCCCCGGATCTCAGCAGGCCACGCTGGACGCCCCGGAGGATGCTCGTGACCACACTCGGCGCGGAGGTGGGGACACTGGTGGCGCCCCGCGTCCAGACGCGCCCGAGGGTCAACCGGTCCACGGTCGGCGTGGCGGCGGCACTGCTCGCCCCGACGCTCGTGTTCCTGCTGGTGTTCACCTACTGGCCCCTCGTGGTCGCCGTCCTCGGCTCCTTCCAGCGCTTCACCCAGGCCGGAGCCGTCTCCCGGTGGGTCGGCCTCCAGAACTACCGTGACCTCTGGGGCGACGCGCTCTTCCGCCAGGTGCTGGTCAACACCGCCCTGTACGCCCTCGTCGTCGGTCCGCTCGCCGTGCTGTTCGGCCTCGGCGCGGCGCTCGCCGTGGACGGGCACCGCCGGCTCCGGCTCGCCGCCCGCACCCTCATCTTCCACCCCGTGCTGCTGCCGACGGTGGCCATCGCCGCCACCTGGCTGTTCCTCCTGAATCCCGTCTCGGGTCCCGTCGCCACGTTGATCGGCCGGCTGACCGGGCGCGAGCAGGGATTGCTCGAGGATCCCCGCACCGCGCTCATCACGGTCGCCCTCGTCGCGATCTACAAGAACTGCGGCCTGTACATGCTGTTCTTCCTGGCCGGGCTCCAGGCCATCCCCCGCGACCTGCAGGACGGCGCCCGCGTCGAGGGCGCGTCGGAGTGGCGGGTCTTCCGCCACGTGACGTGGCCGCTCCTGGGCCCCATCACCTTCTACGTCGGGGTGACGGCCGCCCTCGACGCGCTCCGGAACGTGGACCACATCTTCGTCCTGACGCACGGAGGCCCGGCGAACGCGACCAACGTGCTCCTCTACGAGACCTACCTCAAGGCCTTCGAGTTCTTCGACACCGGCCGGGCCTCCGCGCTCACCGTCCTGATGGTGGCGCTGCTCCTGACGCTCGCCCTCCTCGTCATGCCGCGCCTCGAGCGGGGGGTTCACTATGAGGCGTGACTGGCCCGCGCTCCTGCTGTCCCTGCCGTTCCTCGGGCCGATCGCGTTCCTGTTCCTGGCGTCCTTCACGCCGTCGCGGGAGTTCGGCCAGGGTCGCTACTGGAGCTTCCCGCCGACGCTCGAGAACTTCTCGCTGGCCTGGGAGTCGGCGACGTTCGTCCTCTACTACCGAAATACGCTCCTCTACACGGTGGGCCTCCTCGCGGTCCAGCTCGTGACCGTCACGCTCGCGGGCTACGCCCTCGCGCGGGTCCCCTTCCCTGGGCGGCAGGGAGTCTTCTACATCGTGCTCCTGCAGCTATTCCTCCCGCCGGTGGTGCTGATACTCCCGAACTTCCTGACGCTTCGAGCCATCGGTCTCGGCGACACCCTGGTGGGTCTCGCCATGCCCTACGTCGCCAGCGCCTACGGGATCTTCCTCGTCCGCCAGGGCTTCCGCAGCATCCCGCCGGAGTACGACGAGGCGGCCATGCTCGATGGCGCGGGGCGGCTGCGGACCCTCTGGCACGTGCTCGTGCCGATGGTCCGGCCGCATCTCGCGGCGTTCTCCGTGGTGAGCCTGATCTACCACTGGAACGAGTTCCTCTGGCCCCTGGTGGCGACGTCCAGCAATTCCAACCGCGTCCTGGCCGTCGGCCTTCAGTCCTTCACCCGCGCGTCCGAGTCCGGCGCGGAGTGGGGACTGATCTGCGCCGGCACCTTGATCGTCATCGCACCCTTGATGCTCATGTTCGTCCTGTTCCAGAGGCTGTTCATCCAGTCGTTCACGCAGTCGGGCCTGAAGGGCTGATGCCCGGGCCCGCGAAAGGGAGGCGTCCATGAAGCTCCGCGCGCTCGTCGGCACCGTCGTCCTCGCGCTCATTGGTGGATTCGCCCCGATGGCGCAGGCCCAGATGAAGCTCCAGTTCTACTACCCGGTGGGGGTGGCCGGGCCGCTCGCCCGGATCATCGAGGGGTACGTCAAGGAGTGGAATCAGAAGAATCCGCAGATCCAGGTCGAGCCGGTGTTCGCCGGCAACTACACGGAGTCCTACGCGAAGACGCTGGCCGCCATCCGCGGGGGCACCCCGCCGGACGTGGCGATCATGCTCTCCCAGAACCTGAACGACATCCTCGGTCAGGACATCGTCATCCCGCTTGACGAGCTGATCGCGGCGGATGCCGCCCAGATGAAGATGGACGACTTCTTCCCCGCCTTCATGCTGAACTCGACGCAGGGCGGCAAGGTGTGGTCCATCCCGTTCCAGCGGTCGACGCCGGTCATGTACTACAACAAGGACGCGTTCAAGGAAGTCGGGCTCGACCCGAACAAGCCGCCCCAGACGCAGGCGGAGCTCGTGGCGGCCGCCAAGAAGCTCACCAAGCAGGAGGGCGGCCGGACGACGCGCTGGGGCCTCGCCATCCCGTCGAGCGGCGGCGTCGACACCTGGCTCTATGAGGCCCTCACGATCGCGGCGGGAGGCCTCCTCTACGACGTGAACAACTCGTGCTGCAAGGTGCTGCTCTCGAGCAAGCCGGCCGAGACGGCCGCCCAGTTCCTCCGCGACCTCGGGGAAAAGGAGAAGGTCAGCCCCCCGGGGCCGATCAACTGGGGCACGACCGCGAACGACTTCGCCGCCGGCAACGTGGCGATGATCTACTACACGACGGGCGGCCTCGGTTTCATCCGCAACAACGCGAAGTTCGAGTTCGGGACGGCGTTCCTCCCGAAGGACCAGCGCTTCGGCAGCCCGACGGGCGGCGGGAACGTCTATCTCTTCAAGGCCACCCCGCCCGACCGTCGGAAGGCGGCCTGGGAGTTCACGAAGTGGATCACGTCGACGGAGATGCTCGCCCGGTGGTCGATCGACTCGGGCTACGTCGCTCCGCGGAAGTCGTCCTGGGAGACGCCGCTGATGAAGGACTACGTCGGCAAGTACCCCCAGGCCATCACCGCGCGTGACCAGCTCCAGTACGCGCACGCCGAGCTGCCGGTGAAGAACATCATCGAGGTCAAGCGCGCGATCACCACCGCGCTCCAGACCGTCCTGACCACGAACCAGCCCATCGCGCCGATCCTGGCCGAGGCGCAGAAGCGGGTGGACGAGATCCTGAAGTAGGTCGCGCGCTCCAGCCAGCAGCCGCACCTCCTCGCCGGCGGCGGCTTCCGGGCTCCGCGCCCCGGAGTCGCCGCCGGTCCGCGGCGGGGTCTCGGTCGGAGCCGGCTGGCGTCCAGTCGAGACCGCGATGACCTCGCCGACCGCCTCGCCAGCGTCGACCCATGGGCACTGTCGTCACCTGACCGATGGACGCGCACGCCTGACGGCCGGCCGGCCAGGCCCTCGCGGCGTCACGAAAGGCCGACGGCCGGAGCCCGCGCCGGAACGCTTCGGGACTCCGGCCAGGCCGCATCGCCAGCCCGATCGCGTTGCCAGCCCTCCGACACTGCTGCTAGAGTGCAGACGATTCGCCCCGATTTCGCCCGAAGGAGGATGCGATCTTCCACTCGGATCTCGAGATGGCGATCGTGCGCTGGTTCGCCTCGCTGGGGGGGCGATCCTGGGTCCTGGACGGCATCGCGACCCAGATGGCCACGAACTACGTGTTCCGAAGCCTCCCCTGCGTCATTGCGCTGGCCGGCTACTGGGCCGCCGGGAGATCCCGTCAGACACGCAGAACGGTCATCGCTGCGTTCCTGGCCAGCTTCCTGGCCGGCGCCTTCTCGCGAGTCGTCCAGAACCTGTGGCAGACGCCGAGACCCGTCCACGACCCGCTCCTGAGCGGGGCCTTCTCCCCGTCGTTCACCAGGATAATCGAGTCGGACTTCCATTCGTTCCCGAGCGACCACGCGGCCTTCCTGCTGCCTCTCGTGTGGTACGCGGGCCGGCTCCAGCCGTGGCTCGGCGCCGCCATGACCGCGCTGGTCGGCGCCGCCCTCCTGGCGCGCCTGCATCTGGGGATTCACTATCCCGCAGACGTCGTCGTCGGCCTCTTGATAGGCGTCCTCACCGTCGGCGCGACGGAGCGCCTGTGGCCGAGGCTGGTGGACCGCATCGGCGCCCTGATCGACCTCGGGAAAAATCGCTGGCCGGTCCTCACCGCCTCCCTGCTGTTCCTGCTCGCCTACGCGTATGCCTCGATGTTCGACGACTTTCGGAGCCTCGCTGTCGCGATCCGGAGAGCCCTCACCCACTCCTGACGCGAGTCCACCGGATCGGCCGGCCCTCGGCTCCCCGGCCGCTTCCCGCCTAGCCCAGCAGGAACCGCTCGATGACCTCCTGAACGCCTCCCTCGTCCGCCGTGCGGCACACGTAGTCCGCCCGGGCTCGGACGCCGGGGGGGCCTGGCCCATGGCGACGCCGAGCCCGGCGGCTTCGATCATCTCGACGTCGTTCCAGTTGTCGCCGACGGCGATCGTTTCCGCCGCGGAAAGCCCCAGGGTGTCCAGCATCGACGCGAGCGCGGCCCCCTTCGACACCCCGGGCGGCAGGATCTCCAGGTAGACGGGCTCCGACTGGACGGCGTGCACCGGCAGCTGCGCCGCCCGGACCGCGTCCTGCAGCGCCTCGACGCGCTCGGGCGCTCCGATCATCAGGAGCTTGTGCGGATCGCGGGTCAGCATCGCGTCGAGAGACGGCACGAGGTCATACGACAGGCCGTCGTCCGCCGCGTAGGCGTCCGTCAGCGGGTGCGGCCGCTCGACGTAGACGCGGTCGTCGAGATAGAGGTGCGGCTGCACGTCGGGATCGCGCCGGGCGAGGGCGAGGGCCACGCGCCCCGCGGCGCGCGGAAGGAGCCGCTCGTACAGCGTTCGGCCGGATGCGAAATCGAGCACCTGGCCCCCGTTGTAGAGGATCGCCGGAGAGTCGGCGCCGAGGGCGCGCACCCACGGCTCGGCGGACCGCCACATCCGGCCCGTGGCCACGCAGACGCGCACGCCACGGCCCTGCGCGGCGGCCACGGCCGCCCGCACGCCCGGCGTGATGCCATGCGCGCGCGAGCGGGCCGTCCCGTCCAGGTCGACGACGAGCAGCCGGTAGGTCACGGGCGAGCCGGCGGGCCGGCTCATGGAACCCGGTAGTAGGTCCGGTACCAGTCCACGAAGCGCGCCACGCCTTCTTCCAGGGTCGTCCGGGGCTGGTAGCCGAACTCGCGCGCAATGTCGCGGATGTCCGCCTGCGTGACGGGCACGTCCCCGGGCTGCAGCGGGAGCAGGATCTTCCGCGCCTTCCGTCCGAGGCGCGTCTCGAGCACGTCGATGTAGCGCGTGAGCTCCACGGGCCGGTTGTTGCCGATGTTGTAGACGCGGTAGGGCGCCCGGCTCGTCCCCGGGTCGGGCTGGTCGCCGGACCACGCGGGATCGGGCGAGGCCGGCCGGGCCAGCACCCGCACGACGCCCTCGACGACGTCGTCCACGTAGGTGAAGTCCCGCTGCATGCGGCCCTCGTTGAACACCTCGATCGGCCGGTCCTCGAGAATCGCGCGAGTGAAGAGGAACAGCGCCATGTCGGGACGACCCCACGGTCCGTAGACCGTGAAGAATCGAAGGCCCGTGCACGGCAGCTGGTACAGGTGCGCGTAGGAATGCGCGATCAGCTCGTTGGCCTTCTTGGTCGCCGCGTAGAGGCTCAGCGGGTGGTCGACGTTGTCGTGGACCGAGAACGGGAGCCGGGTGTTCGCCCCGTACACCGAGCTCGAGGAGGCGAACACGAGGTGCTCGATCCGATGGCGCCGGCATTCCTCCAGCAGGTGGAGGAACCCGACCAGGTTCGAGTCGAGGTAGGCATGCGGGTTGACGGTGGAGTACCGCACCCCGGCCTGAGCGGCGAGGTGCACGACCCGCGCCGGACGGTGGCGCTGGAAGTGCTCCGCCATCGCGTCCCGATCGCGGAGGTCCACGCGCGCGAAGGTGAAGGCCGGATGCGGCGTGAGCTGCGCGAGGCGCGCCTCCTTGAGCGCCGGGTCGTAGTAGTCGTTCAGGTTGTCCAGGCCGATCACCGGGTGGCCGTCGGCAAGGAGCCGCCCGGCGACATGGAAGCCGATGAACCCGGCGGCGCCCGTCACCAGCACGGGCCCGCCCGACGAATCGCTCACCGGCGGTCCGCTGCCATGGATGGCACACATTCAGGCCAGATTGACAGCTCGGCCACGCCCGTCTCCCTCCACCCTTACCCTCGGGAATGGAGGCCGCCGCCGCTCAACCGCCGGCCTCACTTGCCGTTTCTGGCCACGGGACGCGAGTCTGCTCGCGCGACGCGCGCCTTGGCACTTCGCTTGAATACCACAGCGGGGGATTTTTAGCGAAGCGCATCGAAATCGAACAGGGACGCCTCTTTCCGACAAAGGCAAACCCGTCGTGAGGCGGGGACGCAAAGCCACGGGTCAGGTGCTGGGATGGGCCTGATAGCCGGGTTACCGAAGAAGAGGAGGGATTGCTCCCTCCCGGGAAGGGCTTCCGGAGGGAGCAGCCCATGCGTGCCCGGATCCTGCCCTTTCGCCGCCGAGGTCTACCTTGGAGCGCGGCAGTCCTGGTCGCTCTGCTTGGCATCGCAGCCTGGTCGCCCCGCACCGCCGGGGGAGAACCGCGGCCTGATGTCGTCAGCACCGGTCTCACCCTGACGCCGGCGTCGGCACGAGCCGGCGATCCCGTGACCGCCGTCGTCACCGTGCGGAACCAGGGCACAGGCCCGGCCGGTCCTTCGCTGGTGGGGCTGTACCTGGGCACCTCCAGCGGAAGCCCCCTGACGAGCGCCATCCCGCTGGGGGCGATCGCCGTCGGCGCCCTCGCGCCCGGAGCCTCGCAGGCGGTGTCGAGGTCGTTCACCGTCCCCGGGGTCGCTCCGGGGACGTTCACGGTCATCGCCGTCGTCGACGGGGCCACCACGCTCCTCGAGAGCAGCGAGACCAACAATCGGCGCACCGCCAGCCTTCGGGTCACGCTCGCCGATCTGACCGTCGCCCGCGTCACCCTGGCTCCCTCGCACGCCCGGACCGGCGACACCGTCACGGCCACCGCGGTGATCCGGAACGGCGGCCAGGTTCCGGCCCAGGCCAGCGCCGTGCGCCTCCTCTTCGAGGCCGGGGCCGGTGCACCTCCGGCCGTCGTCGGGTCGAGGTCGACCGAACCGCTGGCCGCCGGCGAGTCGCGGGAACTGTCGTTCACGTTCACGGTCCCGTCCGTCCCCGCCCGCCGCGCCTATTACGTGTGGGCACAGGTGGACGCCGATGGGGGCCTCCTCGAGACCAACGAGGGCAACAACCGCAACGGCGCCTGGCTCGACGTGACGATCCCGGACCTCACGATCAGCGGCCTGTCGCTCCGGCCCGCCCCTGCCCGCGCCGGTGACCCGGTCAGTGCGATCGTGGTCGTCCGGAACAGCAGCCCGGTCCCGGCCGGCGGGACCACCCTGCGCCTCTACTTCGAGACCGCCGCCGGCGCGCCCGCCAGCCCTCCGACCCTGCTGGGAACGGCGACGGTCGACTGGCTGAATCCCGGAGAGTCGCGCGAGATGTCGCTCCCGTTCACGGTCCCGGCCGTGCCGCACGGCCGCTCGTACCACGTGTGGGCGCAGGTGGACGCCGAGGGCGGCCTCCTCGAGACCAACGAGGGCAACAACCGCCGCGGCACCTGGCTCAAGGTGACCATCCCGGACCTCACGATCGCGGTCTGTCGCTGCGGCCCGCGCCCGCCCGCGCCGGTGACCCGGTCGCGGCGGCCATCGTCGTCCGGAACAGCGGCCAGGTCCCCGCCAACGCCAGCTCGCTGCGCCTCTACTTCGAGACCGCCGCCGGCACACCCCCGACCCTGCTGGGGACGGTCGCGGTCGGGACCCTGAGTCCCGGGCAGGCGCACGAGCTGTCCGTCCCGTTCACGGTCCCGGCCGTGCCGCACGGCCGCTCGTACTACGTGTGGGCGCAGGTGGACGCCGAGGGCGGCCTCCTCGAGACCAACGAGGGCAACAACCGCCGCGGCACCTGGCTCAAGGTGACCATCCCGGACCTCACGGTCGCCAGCCTTGCGGTGCGGCCCGCGCCCGCCCGCGCCGGCGACCCGGTCGCGGCGGCCATCGTCGTCCGGAACGGCGGCCAGGTCCCCGCCAACGCCAGCTCGCTGCGCCTCTACTTCGAGCGTGCCGCCACCACGCCTCCCAGCCCCCCGATCCTCCTGGGGACGGTCGCGGTCGGGGCTCTGAATCCCGGGCAGGCGCACGAGCTGTCGGTCCCGTTCACGGTCCCGGCGGTGCCCCACGGCCGCTCGTACCACGTGTGGGCAGAGGTGGACCCCGACAGCGGCCTCCTCGAGACCAACGAGGGCAACAACCGCCGCGGCACTTGGCTCAGCGTGACCATCCCGGACCTCTCGATCGCCAGCCTCGCGGTGCGGCCCGCGCCCGCCCGCGCCGGCGACCCGGTCGCGGCGGCCATCGTCGTCCGGAACGGCGGCCAGGTCCCCGCCAACGCCAGCTCGCTGCGCCTCTACTTCGAGACCGCCACCGGCACCCCTCCCAGCGCCCCGACCCTCCTGGGGACGGTCGCGGTCGGGGCCCTGAATCCCGGGCAGGCGCGCGAGCTGTCGGTCCCGTTCACGGTCCCGGCCGTGCCCCACGGCCGCTCGTACTACGTGTGGGCGCAGGCAGACCCCGACGGCGGCCTCCTCGAGACCAACGAGGGGAACAACCGCGGCGGGGCCTGGGTCCAGGTCGCGGTCCCGGATCTCTCGGTCGAGACGCTGTCCGTGGCTCCCAACCCGGCAGCGGGCGGGGACGCGGTCACCGTCGCGCTCCGGGTCCGCAATCGTGGGTCCGTGGCCGCCAATGCCACCCGCGCAAGCCTCCACGTGATGACGACCTCCAGCGCCGCGCTCGGTGGCGTCGCGCCCCTGACGACCATCGACGTGCCCGCGCTGGGGCCGGGCAAGGAAGCGCCGCTGACCTTCGCGGTCGGCCTGCCCATGCTCTCGCCGGGGCCGTACCACCTCATCGCGGTGGCCGACAGCGCCGCCTCTCAGACCGAGAGCACGGAGGCCAACAACCGGCGCTCGGCGGGGTTCGAGGTTTCGGTGCCGGCCATCACCGTCGAGGCGCTCGATCTCTCGCCGTCCGTCGTCCAGGCGGGCCAGACCGCCACCGCCAGCGTGCGGATCGCCAACCGCGGCCGCGTCTCGTCGCGACCGACGACGGCGGACGTCTTCCTGGCCACGAGCGCGGCCGCCGACCTCTCCGAGGGTATTCACGTCAGGACCCTCGCGGTCGATCGCCTGCCGCCCGGCGCCTCGGTCACGCTTCCCGTGCCTCTCGGCGTCCCGGCGGTCGACCCCGGCGGCTACTACGTGATCGCACAGGTGGACGCGTCGACGGCGGTCGGGGGGCTGGCGACCATGGTCGCCAGCGCGAGTGCGGCGAGCCCGTCACCCGATCGCCCCCGCCTGTCCCTGAAGCTCCGCGTGAACCAGCCCGACCTCATCAGCGAGGCGCTGACGCTGAGCGCGGCCCTGGCTCGCCCGGGAGACAGCGTCACCGTGGGCTACACCGTGCGGAACGGCGGCTCGACGCCGACCGGAGCCGCCGAGGCCGGCGTGTACGTCGCCGCGCAACCGAACACCAGCCTCTCGCAGGCGACCCGGCTGGCGACTCAGCCCATCGCCGCCTTGGCCCCGGGAGCCTCGATCAGGCTGACGACCGCGGTCTCGGTTCCCTCTCTTGCGCCCGGGCCGCACTACATCGTCGTGGCGGCGGATCCCGGCGCGACCGTCGCGGAGTCCAACGAGACCAACAACCGGCTGGCCCGGACGCTCGAGGTCCTGGACACCTCGGGCGAGCTGACGGTGTGGGTCGCGGATACCCTCACGCGCGTGCAGCGGACCGACCCACCGGGGACGGCCCGGGCCGCCTCGATCAAGGCCGCCCGGAACGAGTACGAGGCGTTCCAGATCGTGGTGCGCGCGCCGGACGACGCCGCCCTGTCCAACGTCAACGCCGAGGCCTCGGATCTCGTGGGGCCCGGGGTCATCGGGCGCAGCAACGTCACCCTGTTCCGGGCCCACTACATCCAGGTCGTTCAGTCGAGCCCCGGGTCGCCCTACCCGCCGGGCTGGTGGCCGGACGCGCTCATCCCGTTCAAGCACCCCGAGACCGGCCAGCCCCTCGGCGGGCGGTTCCCGGCGGCCCCGTTTCCGGTGAGCGCGGGCCAGAACCAGCCGGTCTGGGTCGAGGTGTACGTGCCGCCCGGCACACCGGCCGGCACCTATACCGGAGCCGTGACGCTCACCGCGGGAGGGCTGAGCCCGACCGTGATCCCGGTCACGCTGACCGTCTGGAACTTCACGCTGCCAACCCGCGCCTCGGCGGCGTCGGCCTTCGGCGAGCTGTGGAACTTCTGGGACAAGTTCGGGGTGCCCGTGAGCTCGAGCGCGAGGGTGGAGATCGACTGGCGCATCTCCAAGGCCGCGGTGCAGCATCGCATCGCGCCGGGCCGCCCCGCCAAGACCCTCGGGTGGTACCAGAGCGACGGCGCCGCCTGGCCCGCGACTTCCCAGCTGCAGGAGTGGCTGGGGACGCTCGGCGCCTCCAGCTGGCAGATCCCCCACGACTTCTTCGCCGACCCGCTCGGGGTCGACCGGCCGAAGATGATTCGGTACCTGCGGACCATGTACGATTACCTGGCCGCCCGCGGGTGGGCCGACCGCGCCTTCATCTATCCGCCGGTGACCGACGAGCCCGGAAGTGCGCAGGACTACCAAGAGGTCCGCGATTTCGCTGCCATGGTCCACGAGGCGAACCCGAACATCCAGGTCCTCGTCACCGAGCAACCCACACCCGAGAATCCTTCCTGGGGGACGCTCGCCGGCAGCGCGGACATCTGGGTGCCCACGATGTACGCGTACAACGCGAGCGCCGCCCAGGCACGGCAGGCGGCGGGTGACAAGGTGTGGAGCTACACGACCGGCGGCTACGGGGGCGTCAACTCGCCACCTTCCTGGCTGATCGACTTTCCGATCCTGAACTACCGTGTCCCCCTGTGGATCAACTGGGTGAACCGGATCGACGGACTGCTCTACTGGCAGATGACGCACTGGAGCGAGGTCGCCGATGTGTGGACCGACGCGCGCACGATGCGGTGGGGCGGTCACGCCTTCAACGGCGAGGGGTCGCTCTTCTACCCCGGCAACGCCGTCGGCTACAGCGGCCCGGTCGTGAGCGCCCGGCTCAAGGCGCTCAGGGATGGCATGGAAGACTACGAGTACCTCAAGCTGCTCGCGAGCGCGGCCGGCGCCGGCACGGCGGACACCATCGCCCGGACGGTCGGGACCACGTTCTCCTCGTGGAGCCGCAGCGCTGCCACCATCCAGGAGGCGCGCGAGACCCTGGCCGAGCGGATCGAGCTCGAGCAGTAGCCGGCGATCAGTAGCGGGCAGCCTCCCGCGGCGCCTGCCGGCGGCTGCTATAATCGGCGGCCAGGGTGCGACACGCGGGGAACGGCAACGGCAAGGTCATCGGCGTGGACGTCCGCAGTCTGCGCACCGGCCTCGATCAGATCGGCGGCGTGGGGATCTACACCCGCGAGGTGGTGGGGCGGATTCTCGAGGAGACCGATGCCGCCGGCCCGGCCATCCGCGTGGTTCCGTTCGCGGGATTCCGGCTGGGCTCGCGGGCCGCCGAGACCCTGCGCGGCTTCGGCGGCGGTCGCACGAAGGTGGCGACATCGTCACTCCCCGGACACGTGCTCGTCACGCTCTGGGAGAAACTGGCGTGGCCCCCCCTCGAATCCGTGATAGGCCCGTGCGATCTCCTGCACGGGACCGACCACTTCCTCCCGCCGCACCGTTGCCCGAAGCGCATCTACACGTCGCACGATCTCATCGCCATCAGCCGGCCGGACCTCACCTCCGACTTTCATCGGCGATACGTCGAGGCCCAGCTGCCGGCCTGGCAGCGCCCAGGCTCGTTCTTCATCTCGGTCTCCGAGTTCACGCGGCGAGAGATGACCAGGCTCGTCGGGTTGCCGAGCGAGCGAATCCGGGTCATTCCCAATGCCGTCAGCGCGGAGTTCCGTCCGGTGCAAGGGGCCGGGGATCGGACGAGACTGGAAGCGTTTCGGGCCGCCCACGGGCTGTCACGGCGCTTCCTCCTCGCCGTCGCCAACGCCAACCTCAACAAGAACCTCGTCAATCTGTTGCGGGCGGCCCGGATCGTGCTCGAGCGGACGAGCGCGGTCGACCAGCTGGTTCTCTGCGGCAATCAGGGCTGGCCGCCCGGCGGGCCCCTCCGCCGGGAGGCCGACCGTCTGGGCGACCGGCTCCGCCTCGTGTCCCTTCCGAGAGGGGAGATGCCGCTCCTCTACGCCGCGGGGACCGCGCTGGTGTTCGCGTCGCTCTACGAGGGATTCGGTCTTCCCGTCCTCGAAGCCATGGCGTGCGGGACGCCGGTCGTCTCGAGCCGGGCGGCGGCGCTGCCCGAGACCGGCGGCGACGCGGCAGTCTACTTCGATCCGGAGGACCCGGAGGCGATCGCGTCGGCGACCGTGGGCGTGGTCGAGGACGACGGAGCCCGGGCCCGGCTCGCCGAGCGGGGGCTTGCCCATGCGGCCAGGTTCAGCTGGGCCCGTGCGGCCCGGGAGACTCTCGCGGCGTATCGCGAGGCCCTCGCCGCCTGATCGGCCGACCCGGCCCTGTCCAGGCATGGGTGCCCGTCCTACGCGGCGAGGCACGGACCCACCCCAGCCGCGAGGTCGAAGCGGTTGCGATATACTCTCCTTGGACCTACCCATGGTGCAATCCGAGACAACGATCCTCAGGACCTTGGTGTCCATCGCGCAGCAGCAGGGCCCCGATGCCATGCCTGCGTTTCAGAGTCTGGTGAGCGCGCATCAATACCGGGGCCTCTATGACATGTTCCGGCGCTACGTCCCCGTCGGGGCCAAGGTGCTGGACTGGGGAGTCGGAAACGCGCACTTTTCCTATTTCCTCGTGCAGAGCGGCTACCGGGCCGCCGGGTTCTCGCTGGAGCCGTGCACCCTCCCCGCCTGGCTGCCCCAGGACGGATACCGGTTAGTACAGGGAAGCTTCGACGACCCGGTGCACCTCCCCTTTCCGGACCAGTCGTTCGACGTGGTCGCCTCGATCGGGGTCCTCGAGCACGTGCGGGAGACGGGGGGGACGAGCTCAAGAGCCTCGCGGAGATCCGGCGCGTCGTCCAGCCGGGCGGCCTCTTCCTCTGCTATCACTTGCCGAACCAGTACAGCGCCATCGAGGCCATGAACCGCTGGGTCCTGACACACCGACATCATCACGCGTACCGCTTCACCCGGGACCGCATTCGCCGCCTCCTCGAGGAAGCGGGGCTCGAGCTCGTCGAGGCGCGTCGCTACGGATTCCTTCCGCGCAACATCTGGCATGGCGCCCCGGCCCAGCTCCGAAACAAGCCGGGGACGGCGCGCGCGTGGGATGCCCTCGACGCCGTGTGTGAGAAGCTTCTCGCTCCGCTGTGCCAGAGCTACGCCGTGGTCGCCAGACGTCCTGCCACAGCCGAGCGCTGACGCACACACCTGGCCCCTCCGAGCACCGGAGCGGCCAGGTGCCGACGCACCGCCTCGTGGTTCCCCGTCACTGTCGGTAGACGCGCACGCCGTGTGGCTCGAGGGTATCGGTAAAGGCCCCGTCCACGACTTTCAGCTGGCGGTCCTCGAAGAGGACCTCCACCGTCGCATTTCCACCCTTCGGGGGGTGGACCTGCACGCGTGCCTCCATAGGGTCCACGTTCACCAGGATCACGTACGTCTGGCCGGACGACTCGCGGGTCAAGGACCGGACATCGGCGTTGGAAGAGACGCGCGCCTGGCTGTCGTCGCGGCCGGCGGCCAGCAGCGCCGGAGCGAGGCTGGCGAGCTCGTGGTTGATCGGGCCGAGGGACGCCCACAGGGCCGGAGCGCGCTCCTCGAGGTTGCCTTGCCAGTCGTAGCTGAAGTAGAGGATTCCGGATGCGCCGGCCACGATCGCCTGGTAGACCATGTTGCGCAGCTCGCGCGGCGTCGGATACCGGGACGGGCGGCCCTGCACCTCCTTGGAGAACGCCTGGATGACCGCCCACACAGGCCGTCCGGCGCCCGCGACGCTCCGGGCGCGAATCACCTGATTCGAAACGAACGACAATGGCATGTTGGGAACCGGATAGGGATCGACGCCGAACACGTCGAGATAGGGTACGAACGGGCCGCCCCGTTCGGGGAAGTTGTGAACGATGAGCACAGGATGAGCCGGATCCAGCTCCCGAATCAGCTGAAACCCTTGCTGGATCCGGCCGAGGGCCTCGCGATCGGGCTCATCGTAGAGGTACCACGCAAGAAGCGCGGGATGCGCGCGCGACGCCAGCACGAACTGCCGAATCGTCGGGAGAAACGGATTCGAGCGGAGATGGGCCTCCGTCAACTCGACGACTGCGCGCAGCCCGAATCGATGGGACTCGTCGAGCACGCGCCGGGTCCCCTCGCCTCCAGATGCCCAGACGTGCGTGACCGTGAAGCCCATCCGGCGGAGCTGGCCGAACTTCTCCGTCGGTGCGTAATAGATGCCGACCGGGAAGAAGGGATGTTCGCCGACACGAATCCCTCTCGGTGTGACCGTCACGTCGGCGCGCACCGGCAGCCACCCCCCGGCGGTCACGGCGAGGGCGATCACGGCCAGCAGCCACGCGGCGAGTCTGATGGGTCGGCCGGCGGGCTTCTGGCCGCCTCGGGTCACGGTTCTCATGCCGGCCTCAGTGCGCCCCGGTCGAAACGCCGACCGTGAGAAGTGTCGCGCAGAGCAACTGGCCTCGCCTCCGGAGCTGGCCCGGACGAGCTGGCGGCGGATCGGACAGGCCGGGGTCCTTCAGGCGTCCGGCCGACGGGCGCCTCCAGCACCGTCATCGCCACGCGAGCACCCGCGCCGCGAACCGCTGCGGCCAGTCCCTGCGCATGCACGGCTTCTCCAGCAGGAGAAACACCACGGCGGACACGGCCAGCACCCCCGGCAGGACCAGGATCGCCTGGAGCAGGTAGTTCACGGAGAACAGCGTCGTGGCGCTCACGCGAGCCGTGAGCATCATGATCGCCGCGATGACCGGGTAGTGGATCAGGTAGATCGTGTAACACATCCCGCCAATGGCGCTCGTCCAGGGGTGCTTGAGGGCGCGCGCCAAGAGGCGTGACCTGAACGCCACGAAGAACAGGATCAGGCTGGCCACCGGCGTGCCAGCGGCCAGCGTGAAGTCGTCGCCGACCAAGGCGAGGAACGCGAGCGCCCCCAGGCCCGCCAGGTCCCAGAGCACGCTGTCCCGCCGGGCCGCAGCGCCCGCCCCGGACACGAAGACATCCGCGAACAGGAGGCCGGGCACGAAGTACTGGCCGTGGCTCAGGAGCGACTTGTCGAGGTTCACCGCGCCAGCGGGACCCACTGCCCCATTGCGAAACAACCGGCGGCGCCGGCGACGAGAACCGCCCGCCGAACGAGGGCGGACTCGATCAGGAACACGCGGCACAGGAGCGGCGCCATCAGGTAGAACTGCACCTCGATCTCCAGGGACCACGCCACCGGGTTCACCGTGCTCCAGACGCCGTATACCAGGTTGTGGATGTAGAGGACGCTGGCGCCGAGATGCGGGAGCAATTCCACGGCGTCGCTCCGTTGGGTGGCGACGCGCAGAAGGTAGAACGCGATCAACGTCACGAGATACGGCGGCTCGAGCCGTGTCAACCGCCGAAGGTAGAATGACCCGGAGCCGGACAGGCTCCGCCCCCTTCATGAAGGCCGCCGCGAAGGGGACCGCCAGGATGAACCCGCTGATGGCGAAGAAGATCGCGACGCCGACGCCGCCGTGCGAGGCGAGTACGCCGATCGGGTCCTGGTCCGCCGGCGGCGAGTACACGACGGCCTGCGTTCGCTTGAGATTCGTGCCGAGATGCAAGAGAACGACGGGCGCGATCGCAAGAAAGCGAAGGCCGTCGACCTCTGGAATGAATCGGCCAGACGTCGTCACCCGCCGCAGGCGCGCCGGCAGCTCGTGCCAGAGCGTCCCGAGCGACAGCTTCGCGCGCTCCGGCGGCGCGGCGGCGGATCCCCGCCGAAGACCGCCTTCCGCGAGCGCACTGGCGGCGGCGCCCGACGATGACGCCCGCCAATGTCGGCCCGTGGCCCGAGCTCCCCGCGGGGCTCGGCGTCCGGCGTCACAGGTGCCACGCTGGGCGCCGACCCGCAGATCCGTCGCCCGCCCGGCTTCGCCCCACCGCGCGGCTGACGCCCGAGCAGAACATGCCCCACGGCGCCGACCGCAAAGACCGGCACGGCCGCCCACGCGTGGAGCGCCTCGAGACGCCACACGAGGAGCACGGCGGCCACCGCGCCCGCGCCCGCCAGAGCGATGTACAGCGTCGTGACACGCCGATGGCTGTGCCCGCCTATCACGAGCCGCTGGTAGACGTGCGATCGGTGGGCGGCCAGGACGTTCTCACGTCGAGCGAGCCGACGCAGCAAACGTGTATGCCGCGTCGAGGACGAAGGGCCACACGACCAGGACACCCAGGACCGGGGCGATCCCCCGGAGCCGTGACCCGGCTGCGGGCTGATCCAGCAGCAGCGGCAGGACCGCGAAGCTGTATCCGAGAAACGCGCTCCCGACGTCTCCCATGAAGATGCGAGCCGGCGGCCAGTTGTGAGCGAGGAACCCCAGGCAGGTCGCGGCCAGCAGGAGTCCCAGCGTCGAAACGAGACCCTGCCTGGCCGTCAATCCGATGACCGCCCAGGCCAGCCCCGCGACGACCCCCTGCCCCGCGGCGATCCCGTCGATGCCGTCCATGAAGTTGTACGCGTTCGTCAGTCCGATCACCCACATCGCCGTGAGCGGCAGCCCGAGCCATCCCAGCCCCACCGATCCGACGCCTGGAATCGTGACGTCGGTCCAGTAGCCGAGGGCCAGGATCGACACGCCCGCGCCGATCACATGGGCGGCCAGGCGGACCAGACTCGGCAGTGAGCGGATGTCGTCCATCCAGCTGACGAGGGCCACGACCGAGGCGCCGACGAGGTAGCCCAGCATCCGCGGGTCGAGCACCGTCTGCCCCATCGCGACATGGCTCGTCACCATCCCCGCGAGGGTGACGACGACGATCGCAAGGCCGCCTCCGCGCGGCGTAGGTTGCGTGTGCGAGCTGCGCTCGTTCGGGACGTCGATCATCCGGCGGCGTTGAGCCCACCATCGACAGGCGTCCACCGCCACATACGCCAGGGCTGTAACGGACACCACCAGGAGGATCTGGCTCACGCGTATGCCGCCGGCTCCGGCACCGGGCTGCTCGCGCGGCGATACCACGCGACTTGGCGGGCCAGCCCCTCCGGCAGGCTCACACGCGGGCGGAAACCGAACGTGGCGGCGAACCGTGAGCCGTCGTAGGCGTCGTCCGCCAGCCACTTGCTCAGCGCGACGCCTAGGGCGCCGATCGGGCCTCGGCCATTCGTGATCCCGAGTGCTCCTCGAGCGCCGGCGCGCGCCACCCACCCGGGTACGGCGCGGACCGGAGATCGACGCCCGAGGGCGTCGGACAGGATGTCAACGATCTCGCGCATCGAGCACGGCGCGGCGGTCACGTTGAAGGTCCCCGCGATCGCCGTGGAGCGGCTGGCCGCCAGGAGCAACGCCGCCGCGGCGTCCTGCCGATGGATCAGGCTCTTCCGGTTGGCTCCGTCCCCAACCCATACGAAGCGGCCGCGATCGAGCGCCCGCATCAGCCGAGCGACGTTCCCGCGATCTCCCTCACCGTAGACGGTCGCGAGCCGAAGCACGGTCAACGGCACTCCGGCCGCCGAGGCAGCCTCGCCGGCCCGCTCCTCGGCCCGCCACTTGCTCGTCGCGTACGGGCCAGCCGGCCGGCAGGGCACGCTCTCGTCCACACCATCCCCGCGGCCATAGACCGAGACCGAGCTGACCAGGACGACGCGAGTCACGCGCGCCTCGACGGCCGCGCGAACGACGTTCGCGGTGCCCACCTCGTTCACCGCCGTGAACAGATCCGCATCGTTCCGCCGGTGGTCGAAGACGTGCGCAAGTGCCGCCGCGTGGACGACCGTGCAGGCGCCCTCGAACGCGGCGCGGAGGCTCGAAGGGTCCCGGACATCACCCCGGTGGAACGTCACGCCCGCGACGGGCGCCACCGCAGCCCGGGCCAGCCCCCGGACGGCCAGGCCCTGCGCCGCCGCCTGCCGGACGAGCTCCGAGCCGATGAACCCGGTCGCCCCCGTACAGACCAGTGGCTCGACGGGGCGCGTCATCGCGCCGCCACCCCGGACGTCACACGAGCGGTTCCCGGCAGAGCGCCACGGTCACTCGTCGCCCCTCGAGGGGTCGTCGAATCCGTCCCGTCCCACGACCACACGCGCTGTCCTGTCATCGGCTTGGGGTTCGCGCCGATGGTCTCGCGGTAGACGTCCAGGACGCGCTTGACCATCAGCTCCTGCGTGAACTCCGCCGCCACCCGGGCGCGCCCCTGCAGCCCGAGCCGCTCCCGGAAGGCCCGGTCCTCGAGCAAACGGCCCAAGGCTGTGGCGAGCGCCCCGGCGTCTCGAGGCGGAACGGTCAACCCGGTGACCCGGTCGACGCTGACGTACGGAACCCCGCTGGGCAGCGCCGTGTTCACCACCGGCTTCCCGCACGCCATGGCCTCGACCTGAACGATGCCGAACGCCTCACTCCGGTGGACCGAGGGCAGCACGAACACGTCGCAGGCGTGCAGGTACGCGATCACGTCTGCGTCGGACGCCGAGTCCACGAAGTGGACGCGGTTTGAGACTCCGGCCTGGGTGGCCTGCCGCTCCAGCTCCCCCCGGAGCTCTCCGGAGCCCACCACCAGGAGGGTGGCCCGCACGTCCGGCATCGCGGCGATCAGGTACTCCAGACCCTTGTAGTAGACGAGGCGCCCGACGAACAAGACGAGCGGCTCCCCGAAATGCCCGCGAATCTCGCGGACACGTGCCCGCGTAGCCTCGTCGAGCTCGAAGCGCCGAACATCGACTCCCAATGGAACCACCCGGCACTTGTCCGCCACCGCACGCAGGGACGGCGAGTTCTGCACCGCCATTGGCGACGTCACCATGACCCGTCCGACGCGGCGCAGGAATCGCTGGAGGATGCCCTGATACGCGCGCGCCAGCAGGCGCTGGCGAACGATGTCACTGTGCCAGGTCACCACCGTCGGCATGTCAGGGCTCAGGGAAAAGAGCGAGATCTCCCCGAGGGGGAATGGCGAATGAAAGTGAACCAGATCCGCCTTCCGGCTCTGCTTCCGAACGTGCCACGGCAGCGTGGGCGCCAACGGCATCGAGAGCAGCCGCCCCAGGCTCCCGACGCGATGGACGCGGACCCCGTTCACCCGGTCGACGCGCCCGCGCCCCCAGACCCGGCACGCCAGCACCTCCGTGGCGACCTGGTCCCGGAGGCCCTCGGCGATGACCTGGACGGTCCGCTCGACGCCGCCGATCTCCGGCGCGTAGAGCTTGTTCACTTGGAGGACGCGCAGCCGGGGTTCAGACGATCCCGTCACAACACGCAGATCCCGACCCTCGTCAAGATCCTGAGGCAGCCGTGGAACGGCCGGCCGGTCGGCCGAGGGTTCGTGTGCCTCGTCCGGGCGAGCCCGCTCCGCCGCCAACGTCATCGCGGCCTCATCCCGCCCTTCAGCCGACCGCCCACCACCTGCTCGTACAGGTCGCCCGTCCGGGCCACCGAGCGGCCGATCGAGAAGTCGTCCTCGACCCGCCGCCGGCCGGCGTCGCCCAGGCGACGGCGAAGGCACGGATCGTTCAGGAGCTCGCACACTCGCCGGGCGAGGGCGGCGGGATCCCCCACAGGTACCAGGATCCCCGTTTCACCGTCCACCACGATGTCCCGGTTGCCGCCAACATCGGTGGCAACGATGGGTCTGCCGCAGGCCATCGCCTCCAGCAGCGTGATCGGCAAGCCTTCCCAGAGAGCCGTCGAGACGTACACGTCGAAAGTCTTCATGATCGCCACGGCATCGCTCCGATATCCCAGCATGTGGAGGCGGCCGCCGAGCCCCAGTGAGCCGACCAGGTCATTGAGTCGTCGCTTCAGGGCCTCTTCGCCCGCAGGCGCGTCGCCTACCAAGACGAACTGTGCCCCGGGCACGGCGTCAGCTACGATCCGCATCGCCCGGGCAAAGTCCTCCAGACCCTTCTGCGGGCTGATCCGCGCGACGTACCCGACTACCGCGGTGGCCCCGGCCAGCCCAAGGGCAGCACGGCTACGTACCGGGTCGACCGAAATGCGATCGATCTCTCCGACATCCGTCCCGTTGGGAATCACGACCGCCCGAGTCGGGTCGCTCACGCCGAGCGCAACGGCCTCCTCCATCTCCGAGTGCGACACGTGGACGAAGCGTGCGGTCAGCCGCGCGAGCATGCGCTCCAGGGCCAGGTAAGTGCTCCGCCCCGCCCGTCCATGTCGGCGGTGATGGAGACCGTGGAACGTGTGCACCGCGGGGACTCGCGTGAAGGCTGCGGCCAGTCGTCCATAGAGCCCCGCGCCCTTGCCGTGCGAGTGAATGAGCCGCACCTGGTATCGACGGATCCCCGCGACGATCCCGCTCAGGGTAGCCGGCCGGAACGCCCGCATCGGCAAGTCAAGCACGGGCACACCCAGGGTCCGGTAGGTGGCAAAGTAGGGGCCGTCGTCCGGCGTCACGACGAGTGGAGCGAAGCGGTCGCGCCCCAGGCCGCCAACGAGGTCCAGCATCGCCTTCGGTCCGCCGCCGAGGGCCGAGGTCACGTTCAGCTCCATCACGGGGATCGGAAGCGCCCCCTCGGGACTCTTCAAAACGAACGTCCGAGGAACCGCCGCCGAGCCCAGTTCCGAGCCGCCATCGGCGTCAGCCACGCGGCCAGCGGTCTCGCAAGATGGACCACGCTGGATGCTGGATACTGACCCAGGCGGATCTCACGCCATCGAAGGCGGATACCCCAGAGCAGCTGCTCGTTGTCTCGGCGGATCGAAATGTTCACCCCGTCGTACCGCCGCATCCCGAGGGGCTCCTTCAGATTCGCCAGCCGGAAGCGTCGCGCGACCCGGAACCAGAGCTCGTAGTCTTCCACCGACGGCCACGCAGGGTCGTAGAGCCCGACGGCGCCGAATACCTCTCTCCGCAACATCACCGAAGCGTGGAAGAAGGGATTGTAGCGGATCAGACTCGCTCGAAGCGTCCGGTCATCCGTCGGAAACGCCTTGACACCGAGCGTCCGCCCCTCCTCGTCGATCTCGTGATAGCCCGTGCCGAGCAGCCCGACGTCGGGGTGCGCGTCCATGAAGGCGACCTGCCGCTCGATCCGGTTCCGGTCCGCGACATCGTCGGCGTCCATCCGCGCGATGTATTCTCCCTGGCTCAACTCGACGCCGCGATTCAGAGAGCGTGTCAGCCCCCTGTTTTCTTGGCGGAACACGCGGAGGCGCGCGTCAGACCGTCGCCGCTCCTCCAGGATCTCCGGCGACCCGTCGGTGGACCCGTCGTCGATCACGACAAGCTCGAGGTCTCGATACGTCTGCTCGAGAATGCCGTCCATGGCTTCGCCAAGATACCGCTCGCCATTGAACACGCTCATGACGACGCTCACGCGCGCCATCGGGCCCCCAGAGCGGTCGTGCCCGCCAACCCTACGAGCAAGCCAACCGGAGCGAGAAACGTCAGCGTGGTGCTCCAGCGAGCGCCGTCGATGAACCCCCCGCACCCGAGGTCATGACGACGTACCACAGGACGACGAAGACGAGCAGGCTGGCGACCGACACCATGGTCAGCTGCATCAGGCCGCTGTCGGGTCCCTCCGACAAGCCGATCGCCCGCCAGGGCGCCCACCCCATCACCCAGACAGGGAACAGCAGGACGATGAACTGCAGGAGCATGCCACGCACGACCACTGGCTCGACGAGCCAGATCACGCCGAGGGCGACGCCCACCGTAGCACTGGCCCCAAATACCAAGCTGGGCACTCCGCCGAACTTCTGCGCTTGCAGCGTTCCTTCCGGTTCCGACGCCACGCGGGCGACGGCCGCCACCATGACGGCGGACAGGAGAAGCAGCAGCCACAGCTGCCCCAGCGGTATTGAGCCCCCGAACAGGTAGTTCTCCACGTCGTTCAAGGGCACCCGCAGCGCGTTCCTGGTGAGGTTCAACCGCGCCGAGCCGGATTCCATCACTGCCAAGTTCCCGAGCACGAGCAGGCTGACTCCCACCCAGAGGAGACGCTCGCCGAGGCCGGCCAGACGTCCGGACAGCCTCGACAACGCGTACACGGAGAACAGGCACAGAAACGGGCCGTCGATCATCAGGAAGCGTATCGGTTGAAACAGAAGGCCGACCAGGTACTGCTTGGAAAGAACGGTGAAAAACCCGAACAGGGTCAGGAGGAACGCCACGCTCTTCCGCGCTCCGTCGCGGCGAGCGCACAGCAGCGCACCGACGGTCGCGAGCACGATCCAGACGTTGTAGAGCATGATGCCCGGCCGCCTGATCTCGTCCGCGAGGGTCAGGAACCCGTAGTCATTCTCGGTCAGCGCGATGAGCCCCTCCTCACCCATGTGCGGCAGAAGCTCCCGAAACCAGAATGCGTACCCGAACCCGGCGACAGCGATCAGCACCACGGCCTGACCCATCCCCGGACGATGGCCCAGGACCCGCTGCGACACAGCGGTCATCACCAGGCCCAGGACGCCAAGGCCAACGATCCCTATGAGGACGTGCGGGTAGACCTTGTGGGACAGGATCATCCCAAGTGCGAGGGCAACCCCGGCTACCACGCGGCGCCACTGACCGGGTCGCTGGCTGCCCAGGCCATCGATCCAGTCCATCCCCACCATGACGAACGCGAGAAAGAACGTGTGCCCCAGCAGGTTCTTGAACTGGTCGCCCTCGAACAGACTCAACTGGACCTCGGCCCAGGCGAAGACCAGCGCCGAGGCAAAAGCGAGACGCCGCTCCTCGAACAGGCGCCGCCCGATCAGAAACACGAGCATGACATCCAGTGCTCCGAGGACCAGCCGGAACGCCTTCAGGATCACCACGGGGTCGAGGCCAATGACGTGGTGGGAGAAGTAGAAGAGGGCGAAGATCGCTGGCGGATTGATGCCGATGTCGTAGATCGGTGCGAGCCCCGGTATGTCGCCTGGCCGCCATGTGCCCGATGTAGAAGGATCCTTCTCCGAAGACCTCGTAGGCGTAGTCGAAGAAGAAGATCCGGCTGAAAGCCACGAACAGCATGAGCGCCGCCATCCCGTGACCCACGTGGAGAGGCTGGTGGCGCGACACCCGGGTGAGCACGAGCAGTAGCGCGGCCAACACGTAGACGAGGACAACCGGAACCCGGGCCGGATCGAGCAGGTCCATCATGGGCCCCAGTGCCTCAGCTGCGAGCCGGGGCCCGGACCATTCGCAGCCGTCGATCGACGGCCAGCATGTAGGCGAGTCCGGCGCCTAACCAGCGGCTCGCGACGACAGCCGCGCACACGCCGGCGACCCCCGCCACATACCCGCCCGCCGATGCCGTGATCACTTCCACTGCCGCCGCCACGAGGTGCATCGTCGTCGTCACGCGGAAGCGAAGATTGACCTGAGGCAAGAGGGTGAACACTTCCCACAGCACCCGAGCCGGGAAGGCGAGGGTCAGGATCGCGTAGTAGAGAGCGGCCGGCTGGTATGCCGGCGGCATGGCGTACCAGAGATACGTGACCCCGATGAGGCCCAGGACCGCGCCGAGCCCCACGACGACGGGCACCAGCCAGACCAGCCCCTGGCGGATCCTGCCGGCGACAGCAACCTCGTCACCCGTCGCGAACGCGGCGCGCAGGAGGTCTCGCGCCAGCTCCATGACCATGCGCGCCAAGCGGTCGAAGAGGCGATACGCGAGACCGAAGACGGCGACGCCCTCGTAACCCACCAGCGCCATCGTGATGAAGGTGGACGCCTCCTCGAAGCCGCCCACCGCCAGCGTCACCGGCACGGAGCGGATCCCGTACGCATGCGCGGCCGCATCGATTGTCCCGGCGCGATAGGCCTCGACCAGGCGCCACCGCCGGATCACCCAGACGGTGGCGGCGAGCGGCACCAGCGACTGGACGGCAAAGGAGGCGGCCACCACCATCACGATGTCATCGGTCAGCACCGCCACCGCGGCCATCGCGATCGGAGGCGCCACCGTGACCGCGACGTCCCATGGAGCCAGCACGGCGAAGGCGCGCTTGGCCACCAGGAAGTGCCGGTACATCTGGAACACGAACCCGAGGACGATGTAGCCGCCGCCCAGCGCCAGGAGCTTTCCCGCCACGGGGTCGGGTCCACGGACCAGCACGTAGGATGCGATGGCGAACACGGGCGCGAGCAGTAGCGCCAGGCGGAGGCGACGGAAGAGCACGAACAGGAACGTCCCATCCTGTCCCCGGGCAATGGCCGCCGCCGCCACTTCTGCCGACACGGGGGCCGTGAGGTAGCTGGCCCAGGTGACCACCGTGAGAACGACGAGAAACCGTCCGTAGTCGGCAGGGTCCACGTGCGCCACCACCACGGGAACCGTGGCCAGCGGCACCAGGGCCGCGGCGAGCTGGCGGCTGCCCAGCCAGGTGGCCGCGCGCATGTGGTGGCCCACGAGCGGCGCGGCAGGCCTCCACCGAGACAGCAATCTCATGACACTCCACGACCCCATCGTGTGCGGGACATACCGCCGCGCCCAGTCAGGCGTCGCGGGCGGCCTCGTTGGCCGCGGCCGATCAACGGCCAGTCAGCCGCTGGACTCCCGCCAAGACTTTCCGGATGGGCTCGCGGGCTTGCGGAAACATTCGGCCCAGTCGAGGAACCAGATAGAGAAGCTGGTTTCGCGCGCTCCGGCTCCCCCGGAACGAGTGGACGAACTCGGGCGCCGATCGGCCATCCCGGGCCGCGACGAAGTACGGCTTCCTGATGTACGGATCGAACTGGTCGAGCGACATGTACTCGACCACGTAGGCCCAGCGCGGCTTCTGCCCGACGTTCGGCGAAGTCCGATGCAGCATCAGCGAGGAGAACAGGATCACGTCGCCGGGTTCCGCCTCGACGGCGACCGCGCCGGCCGGGTCCCCCTCGCACACCTGATGGGTGCCATCGAGGCTGTGGTTCATCACGCCCCGCTTGTGGCTGCCCGGCTGGAGCCACAGGAGGCCCGTCTCCTTGTTGATCTCCGTCATGGCGACCCACAACTGGAAATGACCCTGCCGCAGCCGGTTGTACCCGTTGTCTTGATGCCAGGGGAACTCGGGAGCGCCGGGAACCTTCGCGATCGCCTGGTCCCAGCGGACCCAGATGTCCGGCCCGATGACGGGCTTCATGAAATCGATCACCCGCTGCTGCGAGACGAACTTCTGGAGGAACGGGCTCTGCCGGAGGATGTTGTGCTTGAAGGTGAGCCCGCCCTTGTCCAGCTCGCTGGGCACCTTCTCCATCGGCTGGGCCAGGTGAATCCCCTCCAGCAGTTCCTTGATCTCTCCCGGCGAGAAAGAAGCCCCGGGCGACGGTGAAACCCTGAGCCTCGAACTCGCGCTTCCGCTCACCTGCGTTCATCGAGTCCCTCCTCGCATGCCTGGCGTCCACGCCCGGGGCTCGGCAGCTAGCCGGCGGGCGGAGAATTCGTCGATGGTCTCGCGATAGATGTTGAAGACATTCTGCACTGTCTGATCCCACGAGAACAACCGCTTCACCCGCTCCGCCCCCGCCCAGCCCACGCGGGTCCGCAGATCGTCGTCCCTGAGCAGTCCCGCGACGCGGGTCGAGAAGGCCTCGACGTCGCCCAGCTTGACCAGGAAACCGGACTGTCCGTCATCGATCGTCTCGGGGAGGGATGCCACGGCCTGCGCCACGACGGGCTTGGCGCAGGCCATCGCCTCCTGGGGAGCCAAGGCGAACCCTTCCAGCCGCGACGAGAACACGAAGACGTCGGCCAGATTGATCGTGGCGACCTTGTCGGCTTCGGGAAGGTGGCCGGTGAGGATCACCGAATCCCGAAGCCCCGCGGCCGAGGCCTTGCTCTCGATCTCCTGCCTTAGCGGTCCCTCACCGATCAGCATGAGCACGACGTCGTTCCCCGCGAGCTGGCGCACGCGTGCGAGAACTTCGACCAGCATCACCTGGTTCTTCCGGGGTGTGAGGACGCCCGTGGACAAGAGCACCCGCTTGCCAGTCAAACCCCAGCGTTCGAGCAAGGCCGGATCCTTCGCCATTGGCTCGAACTTGTGGTCGACGCCGCAGTACACGACCCGAACGTTCTCCGCATCGAGCTGGAGCTCATCGACGATCTGTTGCCGGGAAAACCGGCTGTCCGTGATGACCCGGTCCGAAGCCCGGAGGACGCGCCGCTCGATCACCCCGTTCAGCGGGTCGGGGTCCAGGTGGTGGTGGTGGGTCACGATGGGGACCGGCAGCCGGTACAGGCGGCGCGCCAGGAGGGCCGCCGGGCCGGTGTGCCGGGCGGCGTGCGCCCGGATGAGGTCGAAGCCCACCCGGTCGTACGTCCGCTTGATGTAGGACGGGAACACGAAGGGGGTGACCCACCAGCGAAGGCCGCGGGACGGCACGACGCGCCGCACATCCCAGCCAGGAACTCCCTGCTCGTGGGGCTGTCCCCCGGCCAGCAGGATCTCCAGCTTCACCCCGAGGTTGCCCAGACCGCGAAGCAGGCCACATTCGTACACCTCGCCGCCTAGCCCTGAACCCTCGTACAGCCCGCAATGGGGAGAACAGACTCGCATCACTTACTCTCCACGCCGCGGAGCGCCTCGACGATGATCTCTCGGTCACGCTCATCGAGATCCGGCGAGCACGACACATACAGCCCGCGCCGCAGCGCGTCGGCGGCGACTGGCGTGTCCTCGGGCTGGTAGCCGAGCGCGCGATAGGGTGCCTCGGCGCTGGCAAGTGAGAAGAAGGGCCGCGTCTCGACGCCCGCGGCATGGAGCGCCTGCTCGGCACGCTGTTTGATCGCGACGGTGCGGAAGAGCATGTGGTACGAAAATGGCGCCACCGTCGCGTACGCCTCTGCCTGCGGAAGCTGCTCGATGCAGTCCGTGAGACCAGCCAGAGCGCGGTTCAGCATGGCGACGTTGTGGCGGCGCCGGCTGAGCGCCTGGGACAGCTTGCCCATCTGGATGACTCCGATCGCCGCCTGCAGATCGGTCAGCTTGTAGTTCGCGCCGAGCAAAGCGTGCACGAAGTGCTCGCCCGGCAGCTGACCGAGGTTGCGCACGGCCTGCATCCGATGATAAAGGTCGGCGTCACCGGTCACAACCATTCCGCCTTCACCCGCCGTCGCGGTCTTGTTCGTGTAGAGGGAGAAGTATCCCGCGTGCCCCAGGTTCCCCACCGGCCGGCCGCGGTACTGCGCGCCCATCGCCTGGCAGGCATCCTCGACCACCGGGATCCCATGGCGGGCGCCGATCTCCAGGAGCGGATCCATGTCGACCGGGTGACCGAAGAGATGCACGGGCAGGATCACCCTCGTTCGGGGCGTGATGCGCGCCTCGACCCGAGCGACGTCCAGGTTGTACGTCCGCGGCTCGACGTCCACGAACACGGGCTCCGCGCCCTGAAACAGGATCGGGTTGACCGAGGCGATGCAGGACAGGGGCGACGTGATCACCTGATCACCGCGCCCGAGGCCCAGGGCCAGCAACACGGTGTGGAGAGCCCCGGTGCCGCTGGACGTGGCGACGGCATGCGGGGCGCCCGTCAACCGCCGGAACGCGTCTTCCAGGTCCCGCACGCGGGGTCCCTGACTGATCCAGCCACTTCGCACGACTGCGGCAACGGCCTCCGCCTCGGCTTCACCGAGGTCCGGACGCGCAACGGGCACCTGCCATCCCATACTTGTGTGCTCTCCTTACCGATTCTCGAAAGACTGCGTTCCCGTCGCGTCCGCCGCATCCAGCGGGGCCGCCCGCCGCAGGACGGCCTGGACGCGAGCGAGAAGCTCATCGACACCGAACGGCTTGGTCACGTAGTCGTCCGCCCCCGCCTGGAGACCGACGACCGCCGAACCGTCGGCGCTGTAGCCGGTGATGAGGATGATCCGGATCGAGGCCGTCTCCGGATCGGTCCGCAGCGTCCGGCACAGCTCGAGACCGCTGGCGTCCGGCAGGTTCACGTCGAGCAGGGCCAGGTGGGGCGGGCGGAGCCGCGCCAGATCGAGCCCTTCGGCCGCAGTCTCCGCGGTCTCGACGTCGTAGCGCTCCTCGAGGATCTCCCGCAGCAGATGGCGGCTCTGAGTCTCGTCGTCCACGACGAGGATGCGGTACTTCTCCCCCGCCTCCGACACGGCGAATCGCCGCGCGTCGACCGAGGGAGTGTAGCTCGGCACGACCTCGTGGACGAGCCTCAGCAGCTCGGCCACGTCGCCCCGGATGGCGCGTCGCTCCAGCTCACCGACCAGCTCCCGGACCGCCCGAACCGGCAGGCGGGTCTGGCGGATGGAGAAGATCCGGCTCCCGGGCGACCGCACGACCTCCTCATCGTCCTGCCAGAGGACCTCGTGCAGCTTCTCCCCGGGCCGCAGGCCCACGAACTCGCGAGAGACGTCGTCGGGGGCCAGCCCCAGCGATGCGATCAGGTCGTCGGCCAGTTGCGTGATCTTCACGGGTTCCCCCATGTCGAGCACGAACACATCCCCCTGGAGGCCCACGGTGGGGCTCTGCAGGACCAGGCTCACCGCCTCCGGAATCGTCATGAAGAACCGCGACACGTCAGGATCGGTGATCGTCAGCGGAGCCCCGTTCTCGATCTGGCGCGTGAACAGGGGCACGACGCTCCCGGCGCTGCCCAGGACGTTGCCGAATCGGACGACGACGAACCGGGTCGCCGGCTGCACGCCGCGCCGCCCTCCCCGGCTGTCGTTGAGGGCCGCGAGATACATCTCGCAGATTCGCTTCGTCGCCCCCATGAGGTTGCTCGGCTTCGCCGCCTTGTCGGTCGAGATGAAGACGAACGTCTCGACGCCGTACATCTCCGCAACGTCCGCCAGACGCCGGGTCCCCACGACGTTGTTGAGCACGGCCTCCCCGGGATGGTCCTCGAGGATGGGCACGTGCTTGTAGGCCGCCGCATGGAAGACGATCTGCGGGCGGTACCGCTGGAAGAGCTCGGTCATCCGGGGGACGTGCTTGACGTCCGCGAGCGCCGGCGTCACCGAGACAGCGGGGAAACGGCGGCCGATCTCGAGGCTGATGTCGTGGAGCGCGTTCTCCGACCTCTCCACCATGATCAGGGAGGTGACTCCGTACCGCAGCACCTGGCGGCAGACCTCCGAACCGATCGAGCCGCCGGCGCCGGTCACCATGACGCGCTTGCCATCGAGAAGGCCCCGGAGCTTCGTCTCGTCCGGCTGGGCCGGCTCTCGCCCGAGCAGGTCGTCCACCTCGACGGGGCGGAGATACCGGAGCCTGCCCTCGCCTCGCACCAGCTGGGTCACCGACGGCAGGATCTTGAAGGTCAAGCCGGCCGCCACGCATTTGGCCCCGATCCAGCGCAGCGCGGCCCCGCTCAGCGCGGGCAAGGCGATGATCGCCTCGTCCACCCGGTGCTCCGAGGCCACCTGCGCCAGATCCGAGATGGTGCCGAGCACGGGCATGTTCCGGATGGTCTGACCCATCCGCTTGGCATCGTCGTCGATGAAGCCCACGACGTAAAAGCCCATCCCCGGGTTGGCGCTCATCTCGCGGGCAATCGACTCTCCCGTCTCGCCGACGCCGACGATGACCACGCGCCGAATCTCGGTCCCCGACGCGCTTCGGGTCCGGGCGGCCACTCGCACGAGAGCGCGGACCGCACTCGCGATGGCGACGGTGAACACGAACGTCAGCAAGAGAATCGATCGCGGATAGGGCCGCCAGCCGAGGATGAAGACGAGGACCGCGTGGATGCATCCTCCCACCGCCGCGGCCTTGGTGACCCGGAGCAGATCCTCCACGCTCGCATAGCGCCAGATGCTCCGGTACGTTCGCATCACGGCAAACGCCACCAGATACGCGGCCGCCGTCACGTAGACTCCGTGCGCCAGCAGCCACGCCTGCTCGACCGGCAGGACGCCGTCGAAGCGGATGAGGAAGGCCAGGACGTTGGCCGCGACGACCGCGGTGAGATCGATGGCCAGTCGGCCGCCCTGCTGCCAGATGGCGTAGGCGCGTGAACCACCCAGCAGTCGATCGTCGATGGGCGTCGTCAGGATCGTCCGCAGTCTGGACCGCCAGTCCGATTTCTTGGGATTCATGGGCACGCTCACTGGGTGCTCGCCTTCACGGCGGGCAGCTTGATCTCGAGGACGGTGCCACCGCCTCCGCGGGTGAGAGACACGGAGCCACCGTGCCGGCTCACCAGCGAGCGGATCACCGGCAGACCGAGCCCGAGGTGCGGGCGGTCCTTCGTGGACACCAGCGGTGCGAACGCGTCCTGCGGCAGCTCCGTTGGCCGCTCCGTCTCCGGAGTCCTCGACGGTGATCGAGACGTTCCCGTTGTCGCGGGCCGTTCGGAGCCGCACTCGTCCGCCTTCCGGCATCGCCTCCACCGCGTTCTCGATGGCGTGCACGATCGCGCCCACGAGCGAGGCCGACGTGTAGGCCAGGAGCGGGCCGCCCGCGGTCTCCACCTGGTACTCGACCGCCGGCGGCGTCCCGGCCCCCTGCTGATCCCAACGGGCGTGCGCGATGGCAACCGCGCGCTGGACGATCCCGTTGACGTCCAGCGGCTCCACCGACAGCGGCTCGAGGCCGCCGGCTCGCTCCCGAATGGGCCCGAGCATGGCCATGACCTCGTCGGTCACGCGCTGGACGACCGACCGGGTGACCGCGCCCTCCTCGACGGCCTCGTCCCCGGGGACGAGCTGGGCGAGCCGCGGCGGCAGGTGCGTGGACACCAGGTCGAGGATGCCCGCGACCGTCTCCGACAGGGCGGTGCGCTGGTGCTCGGTGAGAAGCTGGTACGCGGCCTGACCGAGCGAGCGCTGCTCGCTTCGCTGGTTCTCGAGCCGGCCCACGACACCGAGCGCGAGACTGACCAGCTCGCCCCGCCGGCGGAATGCGTCCAGCTCCCAGTTGCTGGGCCGGAGGTCATCGGCCACGTACAGGCAGCAGATACCCTGCAGGCGGTTCACGCGCATCAAGGGCAGGGTGACGCGACTCCAGGTCTCGCCCGGCCGCACGAGCGGGTGAAGCGGGTCCAGCGGGTCCTCGGCCACGCTGATCACGCCCACCGGCGAGCGGGCGCCGACCCCGGTCCGGACGAGCGCCAAGAGCAGCTGGGCCGCATCCTGATCGCTGAACGGCCGCGGAAGGTCTCGCCGCGCGACCGGCTCCATGCTGCCGTCGGGGCCGGCCAGGAAGAGGACCCCGCTCGCCGGAACGCCGAGCCAGTCAGACACCTCCGCCACGCAGGAGCCGAGAACCTCATCGGCGCTCCGGGCCTCCATGACCTCTTGGGCCAGACGCAGGAGGGATGACATGACTCGCGCCTGCCGGCGGAGCCGCCCGGCCTCCCACACCTGGGGCGAGTTGGTGACGAACTCGTCCAGGATCGCACGGCAGCGCTCCCGCTTCTCCTCGGTGAACGCCTCGCGGCCCGACGACCGCATCTCCCCGACCCCGAGGACCCCGATCGTCTCCTCACCGACGCGGATCGGCACGAGATAGACCGACTGCAGGGGCAGCTCGCCGCCGCCGTTCACCTCGAGGCTGACGGCCGGTCGGCCGTTGGCGTCGAGGAAGACCGGCTCGTGCCGCTCGAGGACCGCTCGATGCCCCGGAGCCCGAGCCAACCGGATTCGCGAGCCAACCCGTGGCGACGCCGCCAAGGGGCGCGCCGTCCCAACGGCTCTCAAGGTGAGGGCAAAGCTCGGATGATCCAGGAGCGACACGCTGGCGACCGTCGCCGGCAGCGACCGGGCGAGCTCCTGGACGAAGTCCTCGACCGCCCCCGTCCAGACCACCCGCCCGCCGCTCATGCTCCGTCTCTCCCTATCGAACGATCTCGCCGGACACCGTGAGGCTGGCGAGTCCGCGTCGGGCCCCGTCGTGCTCGGGCCGGTGCGCGAGGATCCGCCGGTACTGCTCGGCGGCTCGATCGCGCCACCCGCCACGGGTGAGCAGCTCCGCCAGCTCCACCTGAAGCTCCGGCGACTGCGGCCACAGGCGATCCGCCGTCTCGTACGCCCCGATCGCCTCGCGCACGTGGCCCGCGCGCGCCAGGGCCCGCCCGACCTCCCACTGGAGGCCGAAGTCGGCGGGGGCGAGCGTGGCAGCCGTTTGATACTCGATGAGCGCCCCGTTCGTGTCGCCTCGCGCCTGCAGCGTGTACCCGAGCTCGAGGCGCGGCCAGGGATCGTTCGGCAGCGCCTTGAGGACCTGCCGCCACAGCGCGACGGCGCGATCACCCTGACCACGCTGGGCGAGGAACGAGGCCAGCCGGGCGCGATACCGAGTGGCCTGCCGTGACGTGTCCAGGCCGACGACCGTGACCGCCGAGGTGAACGCGCCCTCCGCCTCCGCCAGGTGCCCGAGACTCTCGTAGACGTCTCCGAGCAGCAGGAACACCTCGGGCCGGGCGGGCGCGACCACGAGGGCCTGGCGCGCCTGGCTCAGCGCCCGCTCGCGCTCG
Organism: uncultured Candidatus Rokubacteria bacterium; assembly: GCA_963745015.1. Taxonomy (GTDB): domain Bacteria; phylum Methylomirabilota; class Methylomirabilia; order Rokubacteriales; family DASRDR01; genus DASRDR01. The sequence continues at coordinate 454,281 of CAVUVU010000019.1, read as the reverse complement.
GTGCGCCGAAGAAGGGCGTGTCCGTACGCGATCCGGGACTCGACCTCCTGGCTCGGCATCGCGGCGAGACTGATCGCGTCCTCGAAGGCGGCCCACGCGGCCGGCCACCGTCCGCGCTGCTCGAGCTGCCGGGCCAGCTCGAGCCGGAGGACGTGGTTGCGCGGGACCGACTCGAGGAAGAGCTCCTGGTCAGCGCGGCGGGCGACCAGATCCTCGACCACCGTGGGGAGAAGCCGCGGATTGATGGTCAGCGTGCGGCGAAACGCGTCCGCCGCCACCCGCCGGCTCAACTGCGCGCCCAGCGGGAACGTCAGGGCGTACTGCGCCAGGAGCCGCTGGCATACCGCGCTGTTGGGATCCAGCTGCGCACCGAGCGTGACCTCCGCCAGGCCCCGCTCGACGAGACTCTCGTCACCTCGCAGCAGGGCATCGAAAGTCGCATCCTCGGATACGACGGCGGTTCCTCGGATGGCTCGGCGCAGCCCGTCCACCCGCCCCAGGAACCAGCCGAGGCTCTGATGCACCTCGGCAGCCATCGGGCGGTGCGCGAGGCTCTGCCGGTACGCGTTGTAGGCCTGGGCGAACAGCGCCTCGGTCGCGCGGAAGCGCGCCTCGACGGACTCGTTCGTCAGCCGGCGCCCGTTCTCGTCGACCCCCGCCATCCACATCCGCGTGGCCATCTCGTCGAGCACCTCGGCCAGGGCGGCCTGGGCGCGGGGATTCGTGGGATCCAGCCGCACGGCCCGCTCGAGGTCGCGACGGGCCGCGGTGAGTTCCTGCAAGCTCACGGCCCCGCGGGCGCGCTCGAACTGTCCCGCATGGGCGACCGCCGACTGGAACTCCCAGTCCGCCACCCCCGGCGGCACGATCCAGAGCGACACCAGGGCCAGCGCCGCCGCCACCACTACGGCCCCCCCCACCCGAGTCCCTCGAGCGAGCGACCAGCGCCACGCCGGAAGATCCACCGACTCGCCCGTCCTGTGCACGTGCCAGGTCACGACCGCGGGGGCGAGGGCCGCGACGGCCACGAGCAAGACAGCGTTGCCCGGCCGGTGCAACCCGAAGTCCAGCAGGCTGTGGACCGCCGCGACGACGAGCGCGGAGAGGGCGCCGACGGTGAGACCTCTCACGGCGGGATCCCGGCGCGAGAGGAGACGGCCGATCACGAACGCCCCGAGTGCCGCCATCGCCCACAGGAGAATGCCCAGGCCGATCACCCCCGTCTCCGCGAGCAGCTGGAGGTAGTCGTTGTGGGCGAAGTCCACGAACTTGTCCAGTGGGACCGCGGTTGGCCGGAATCGTGTGAATGCGTCCTGGTACGCGCCCAGGCCGACCCCGAGCACCGGCGTCTCCATCGTCATCCGGAGCGTCGCGTCCCACACGGCCCACCGGAGGTCACCGAACGGCTCCCGGGCTACGCCGACCAGGCGCGCGGCCACGGCCTCCATGCCCGCCCAGACCGCATAGACCGCGAACGCCACCACGCCCCCGACGATGAGCAGGGGCAGACGGTTCCGGCTCCGGCTGACGGCCAGCATGAGAAGCAGCACCGTCAGCCCCGTCAGGGTGCTCACCATGGCCCCCCGAGACAGCGTCAGCGCCAGAGCTGCGGCCATGATCAGCAGGAGGCCGATCAGGACGACCGTCACCGACAGGCGCCCGGGGCGCTCGCGGGCCGATCCGCGAGAGGCTGTCCGCCCCCGCGGGCCATCGTTCCGCCCCGGCTGGAGGACGAGGCCAAGCGCCAGGAACAGGCAGATCGCGAAGTAGAGGCCCTGGTGATTCGGATTGAGGAACGTCGCCGTGAGCCGGTCGAGCTCGGGCCACTTGGGAAGCCAGAGGATGCGCGTGGCGCCCAGCACGTGGTTCACGAACCCCAGGACCGCCATGGCTCCGCCGCAGGCGACGATCGTCCACGCCAGGCGGTTGATCCGCGCCCGGGTCGACAGGTGTCCGGTCAGCACGATGAGCAGCGCCAGATAGGCGAGATAGAGCCGCGCGCTCTCGGCGGTCGCATACGGGCTCACCGACCGCCCGGGCATCAGCGCCTGCACGACCACGAGTCCTGCCATGAGGATGCCCGGCCAGAACGCCGGATGCCGGCGAAGGACGAGCTCGCCGGACGCCAGCATGCGCCACAGCCAGAGCGCCGCCACGACTGCCACGGCGGCCTCGATGGCGGCCTGGGCCCAGGGTCGCACGCCCCCGAACGGCAGCGGCGCGAAGACCAAGACACCCACGACGCCCGCCTCGATGAGCGCGTCGAGGGTGCGCGTCAGCCGGTTCACTTCCCCTTCGCGCCCCGCGTGTAGTAGCCGTCGTACGTGTCGTAGTACCGCTTGGAGTAGCCCGCCGCGCCGGCGTCGAATCGATTCACCACGGCGCCGATGATCCGTCCGCGCACGGCCAGGATCTGTTCCTTCGCGCGGCGAAGGGCCGCCTGCGGGGCGTTGCCGCTCCCGACCACCAGGAGCACGCCGTCCACCAGGCTGGCCAAGGTGCACGCATCGCTCACCGCCAGGACCGGCGGGGAGTCGAACACCACGGTGTCGTAGCGCTCGCTCACGCTGTTGACGAAGTCGCGCATGCGGCGCGAGCCGAGCAGCTCGGCCGGATTGGGCGGCGTCGGCCCGCTCCCGACGATGGAGAGGTTCGGGACCGCCGTCTTCTGGATGACCGCATCGAGCAGCGCGTCGCCCGGCCAGGTAGGACGACAGCCCGGGGCTGTTCGGCTGCCGGAACAGCGTGTGGAGCATCGGCCGGCGAAGGTCCGTGTCCACGAGAAGCACCGCCCGCTCACTCTGAGCCAGGGCGATGCCCAGGTTTGCCACGGTCGTCGACTTGCCCTCGCCGGGCCCTGCGCTGGTGATGAGGAACCGGCGCAGCGGCGCATCGGGGTTCGCGTAGTGCAGGTTCGTGCGCAGGACGCGGTACGCTTCCGCCTGGAAGGACCGCGGGTCGTCCAGCATCACGAGCCGCTCGGAAGGAGATCGCTTCACGGCTAGCCTCCAGCCCCGGCGCTTACGCGCGGGGTCGCGTGGAAATGACGGGAATGAGTGCGAACACCGGCACGCCCAGGGCGCTCTCGACCTGGTCCGGGGTGCGGACGGTGTCGTCCATGTACTCGAGGAAGAAGGCGCACGACAGGCCGACCACCAGCCCGATCACGGCGCCCAGCGCCATGTTCAGCACCGGGCGAGGCTTGATGGGACCGCACCGGCGCGATGGCCGGCTCCACGATCCGAACGTTGTTGGAATCCAACCCCTGGCTCAGTCCGGTTTCCTTGAGCCGCTTGAGCAGCAGATCGTAGAGCTGCTGGTTGGAATCCGCCTCACGCTTGAGGATGCCGAACTGGATCTCCTTCTTGGCGAGACCCTGGACCTCGTCGCGGTACTGGTTCACAGCGATGATCATCGCGCTCTCGCGAGCCTTGAGGGCGCTGTACTCGCTCTCCATGCTCTGGACGAGCCGGGTCGTCTCCTCCCGGATCTTCTGGGCGATCTCGTCGATCTGCGACTGGATCTTGAGCACCTCGGGATGCTTGTCCCGGTACGTCTTGAGCAGCTTCGACCGCTGGACCTCCAGCTCGACAAGCTGGCCCTTCAACCGCTGGATGAGCGGATTGTTGATGATGATGGGGGACGCCTCGAGCGCCTCCTGCGACTGAGCTCCCTTCCGGACCTCGTTGAGCCGGGTTTCCAGCTCGAGACGCTTCGACTTGGCGTCGATGTAGGCGCTGTTGAACTCCCCGAGCTTCTTCGCCGACAAGTTCTGCCTCTCCTCGGCGGAGGTGAGGCCCGCCTGCTCGCGGTAACGCTGCAGGTTGAGCTCCGACTCGTTGACCTTGGACTTCAGGTCGGATACCTGGGTCGTCAACCACGTCAGGGCGTCACGCGCGGCGCCGAGCTTCAGCTCGAGGGTCTGCCGCACGTAGCCGCTGGCGATGGCGTTGGCGATCTCCGCGGCCATTTTGGGGTCGGTGTCCTCGACCCGGATCTCGACGAGGCGCGTGTTGCGCACGGGCTCTACCGAGACCGTCTTCAGGAACTGGTTGACCGCATCCTGCGACTGGGCCAGATCGGGCCGACGCTCCAACAGCCCCATGGTCTCGATCACCCGCTGGATCACCGGCCGGCTCCGGATGATCTGGATCTGGGTCTGGAAGAACTCGGCGGACTCGCCGCCGCTCGGCGAGACCTCCTGGATGTTCACCACCCTGGGCCCCTCGCGCTCGATCAGGGCGCGCGTGGCGGCGCTGTAGACCGGTCGCTGCGCGTACGTGCCAACGGCCGCCGCCACCGGTGATCACCAGGAAACAGGCGGCAATGAGCCACCCGTACTTGCGCACCATCCGCAGGTACTCGCGAAGGTGAGCGCTCTCGATCGTGCGGTCACTCAGCATGCTCGTGCCTCCAGAATCGGGATCAAAAGAAGCTCTCGGGCACCACGATGACGTCGTTGGCCGTGAGCGTGACGTCCTTGTCCTTGCGGCCCCGCTTCAGCACCTCGTTCAGGTCGACGATGAGCGTCTCCTGACGGCCATCCTTGTGCGTCCGGATGATCTTGGTCCGGTTCGGCGCGGCCCTCTCGGTGAACCCCCCCGCCATGGCGATGCCCTCGATGGCGGTGGCCGCCTGCTCGAGCTGGTACGCACCGGGCTTCCGGACTTCGCCCAGGACGTAGAAGCTGTTGCCGGCGGGAACGAGCACGGTATCGGCCTCGGACAGGAGAAAGTCCCGCGCCCGGGGGTCTGCGCCCGACAGGTCGAGGCTCACGCTCTCCTGAGTGCCGTCCGGGCGCTTGCGGAGGACTCTCGCCACCGACGGCGCCGACCGCTCGGTGAAGCCGCCGGCGAGCGTGATGGCCTCCAGCACCGTCGTGTCCTTCTCCAGCGTGAAGGCGCCCGGGCTTCTTGACCTCGCCCAGCACGAAGAAGCTGGTCATCTTGGGGATGTAGATCGTGTCCCCGCTCTCCAGGGCCACGTTCTCCCGGGCATCCCCGTCGAGCAGCGCCTTGAGGTTCGAGCGCAGCATGCGTGCTGCCCGCGGCCCCCGGGGCCACCGGCTCCTCCGACCTCGGGAAGCGCACGATGATGACCTGACGGCCCGCCGTCTTGGAGGGGCCGCCCGCCTGGGAGAGGATGTCGAGTAGCGTGGCCTGCCCGGTGAGCGGCGTAGGTGCCCGGTTTCTCGGCCTCGCCGAGAACGAAGACCTTCTGGGAGCGGTACTCCTGGACCACCACGGTCACCTGGGGATCGACGACGTACACCCCCAGCAGCTCCCGGAGTCGCACCTCGAGCTGCGTGGGGTTGAGACTGGCCACCGGAACATCACCGATCAGCGGAAAGGGCATCCGCCCGTCAGCGGCCACGACCGAGGTCCGCGTCAGATCCTCATGGCCCCAGACCGTGATCTTCAGAACATCGCCCGCGCCGATCCGGTAGTCGCGCCCCTGTGCGCCCACCAAACCCGGCGCAGAGCGCGACCAGCAGAAGGGCGGCCGCAAGATAGACCGGGAACCTGCGAGCCCCTGAAGGGGCTCCTGGCGTCGAACTCATTGGTGACTCCCCCCGCGCACGACCCATTGTTCTCATTGGATGGGGAGGATAGGAGCAACATCCGTGCCGACCGCGCAGTCCGACAGCGTTGCCTAGAAGAAGCTCTCCGGGACCACGATGACATCATTCGCAAAGAGAGGGAGATCTTTCTCCTTCCGCCCCCTCTTTATGATGTCGTTCAGGTCCACTATGATGCGTTTCCTGGCGGCCGTCAATGTGGGTTCTGATGACTTTCGTCCTGTTTGGCGCGGCTCTTTCGGTAAAGCCCCCCGCCATGGCCACAGCCTGGATGGCGGTTGTCAGCTGGTCGAGCTGGTAGGCCCCGGGTTTCCTCACCTCCCCCAAGACGTAGAAGGTGTTCCCGGTCGGGACGAGTAGAATATCTCCATCTTTGAGTAATAATTCCCTGGCCCTCGGATCACCCCCCGAGAGGTCCAGGATGGTCGTTTGCTCCACCCCCGAGGGCAGCCGGCGGGTGAGCTTGACCTGGGTCTGGGACGCCTTCTCGGTGAAGCCCCCCGCGAGCGTCATCGCCCCCACGGCGGTCGTCGCCGGATCGAGCTGATAGGCGCCCGGCCTCCGGACTTCACCCAGCACGTAGAAGGTGTTCCCCGAGGGCACCAGGAGGGTGTCACCGTCCCGGAGGGCGAAATCCCGCGCCGCCGGATCCGAGCCTGAGAGGTCCAGGACCACCGTCTGCTCCTGCCCCGAGGCGGTGCGCCGGATCAGCTTGGCCTGGCTCTGGCCGGCCTTCTCGGTGAAGCCGCCGGCGAGCGTCACGGCGCCGAAGGCGGTCGTGGTTTTCTCGAGCTGATAGGCGCCCGGCTTCCGCACCTCGCCCGAGACGAAGAAGGTGTTGCCGCGCGGGACCATGAGCGTGTCGCCCTCGATCAGGTTGACTTCCCGCGCCTTCGCGTCGGCCAGGTCGATCTCGATCGTGTCCTGGACGCCGTCCGCCCGCTTGCGCAGGATCCGGGCCCCGCTCGGGGCGGCCCGATCCGTGAAGCCCCCGGCGAGCGAGACGGCTTCGAGCGCGCTCGTCTCCTTCTCCATCGTGTACGCACCCTGCTTCACGACTTCCCCCAGCACGAAGAAGGACGTGAGCTTGGGAACGAAAACGGTGTCCCCGTTCTGGAGCGGAATGTTCTCGGCGGCGTCTCCGTCCAGCAGCCGCTTCAGGTTCGCTCGCATGGTGACGCTGTCGGCGGCCCCGGGGGCGACGGGACCCTCGGACCGGGGGAATCGCACGACGACGACCTGACGCCCGGAGCTCTTTCCGGGACCGCCCGCCTGCGAGAGCGCATCGAGCAGCGTCATCTGCCCGGTCATGGCATAAGTCCCGGGCTTTTCCACCTCGCCGAGGATGAAGACGCGCTGCGAGCGGAACTCCTGCACGCTGACCGAGACCTGCGGGTTGACGAGATAGTCTTTGCCCAGCAGATCCCGGAGGAGCGTCTCGACATCTCCTGGAGTCAACCCGGACACGCGAACGTCGCCGATCAAGGGGAACTGGAACGTTCCGTCCGCCGAGACGACGACCTGGCGCGAGAGGTCCTCGTGTCCCCAGATCGTGACCTTGAGCACGTCCTTGGGCCCGACCCGATACTCCTGGGGGGCCGGTGGCCTGGACGCCGTCTGGCCCGTCGCGAGCGTCGTGAGGCTCGGGAGAGCCAGCGTCGCGAGGAACAGGAGGAGGAGGAGGAGGCCCTGAAACTCCCCCGCAGAACACAACGCATGGATGTCGTCCTAGGTTCGCGTTGCCGCGGGCGTTGCCCGGCTCAGTAGGAGAACAGCACGCTCGCCCTGATCCGGTTGTCCGTGTAGTCGAACTCGTTGAAGTTGGAGTTGAGGTCGAGGAACGTGTACGCGAGCTCGAACGCCACCCAGCGGCGCATCTGGTACTTGAGAGCGGCGCCCGCCTCGATGAACCAGTCGGTCCGGTCGGCGGACGAGGCGCCCTCCAACACGCGCTCGGCGTATTCGTTGACGCCACCCAGCCCGCGGACCCGCAGGACCAGCCGCTCGCTGAGGAAGTGCCGGACCTCGGCGCCGCCGTACGTGCTCACGTAGTAGTTCGGGCCCTCGTACAGCGATTCGACGTTCGCGCGGCCACCGAATAGCCGGACCTCGGAAGGCTCGCGGTACTTCCAGATGACATTCCCCTCGGCGATCAGCCCGTCCCAGTCCTCCCGGAACCGATTCTCGTAGTCCCGCCATTCCCAGCCGACCTTGACGAGGAGCGACGTCTTGGCGGTGATGTCGCCCTTGATGCCCAGCTTGAACCGCCAGGCGTCGGAATCGCGATCCAACGCAACCGCCGGAATGTCGTACCGGACCATGTTGTAGTCGACTTCCCCGAGGATCGACGTCTTCGGAAACAGCCGGTAGAAGAGGGTGCCCGCGATGGTGTGATCATCACGGTCGAACTGATTGAGCTCCGGATCGTCCTTGTAGTCCACCATGAACCAGCGATAGCCGACGTCGAGCGTGTAGCGCTCGCGCACGGTGTAGTCCATTCCGGCGTCGAGGGTGTTCTCCCACCGCTCCGCCCGCTGCGTCAGCTCCGGCACCGGGAATCCCGAGAAGTCGTCGGTGATGAGGAAGCGATCGGTGAGACGAAGACCCAGCCCGAAATTGAAGTTCACGCGCGCGTCGGCCAGCATGGCGTGATGGATGGTGTCCAGGTCGGTGTTTTCCGCGTAGCGAAGGACGTCCGCCTGGTACCCGAGCCGGATGGCGTACTTCCGCGACGGGAGCTCGATCAGGATGCCGGGCATGATGTGGAAGATGAAGTCGTCGATCTCGTCTTCAGGCGTCAGCAGGATGTTGTCGTCGTACTCCATGTGCCAACTCGAGCGAGGGAAGGATCCGGAAAGGCCCGAGCTCGAGACCCTGGGCCTCCGCGAAGTCGGCGAAGCCCATGATCACGAGGAGCATCAGTCCGGCCGCTAGCACCGGAACCCGCAGGATGCGCATGCACTCCCCCTCAGCGAAGAAAAGCCGCCGCCGTCGGATGTCTCCGAACGGCGGCGACGTGAACCAGTGGGACCTGTTCCGACAAGCTAGGACTCAGGTCGGGAGATCCTATGGCGATAGGGGCGAACCGCAGCAGGTGATCCGAGTCGAGTTCTGAAGCGGGTCCAGAGGGTCGATGATCGAGGGCTGAGCCGACAGGACCAGCTGAACCGCGACGCTGGTCGTCGTGAACGGCGTCGTCGGCGTTCCCGCCTGCGCGATGGGCCCGGTGCCGGAGAGCCGGATCGTGATGTTCCCGGGGTCGTCCACGAGGGCGCGGCCGACGATCTCGGCCTTGCCCGGCTCGACCACGATCAGCCGGCCGTTGGGCAGGAGAATCTCGACGCGACCCTCACCGCTCTCGACCAGGATCAGGTTCTTCGCTGACGTGACGATGCGCGCCTCGCCGACGAGGGTCTTCACGGCCAGCTTGCTGGCGTCGGGCTGGAAGGCCGTCTCGGCCGACGCCCCCTGGCCCAGGACGAGCTCGAGCCCGCCGAACGAGGTCTTGCTGGGACCGTTGATGATTCGCTTCTCGTCCTCTGCGGCCCAGGCCGATGTACCGATGGCGACGATGAGTGCGCCGAGCAGGACCACGAGTGCCCTACGCGTCATGATTCGCTTCCCCCAATCCTCGGGCCGGTCGGCCCGCCTGCAACGATGATGGTTATCTTTGGAGCCTCGCCAACATACAGCAATCCGAATGCCAGGGCAATCACAACTTCAGGCAGCCCAGGATCTCCGAGCGCGCCTGACGCCCACCCGCGTCAAACGGCCGAATCGCTTCCAGTTCTAAGCCCCGCGCCCCGTTTTCTCGGGCGGCCGGCAGGCCGCGAACCTTTCCGTTGACACCCACCGTCTGCTCAAGGTAGTTGACTTCGGGAGAAATTCCGTAGACATTTTCCCTAATGGATCAATCCGCCGTCCTAATAATCCATGAGGACGCCGCCGTCCGAGCCCTTCTCGGACGGATGCTCCCTTCCTTCGGGTACGCGGTTCGGGCTGTCGCCTCCGGCGAGGAGGGGATCGACGAGGTCGCCCGCGGGGATGTCAGTGTGGCCCTGCTGGACCTCGACCTTTCCGGCATGTCGGGCGCGGACACGCTGCGGGCGATTCGCGCCATGTCTCCCGCACCGGAAGTCGTCGTCACCTCCGCCCGCGGCACGGTGACCGCGGCCGCGGAGGCGGCCCGGCACGGCGCGTTCGACTTCGTCCCCCAGCCGTTCGACTTCAAGGACCTCAGCGAGATCCTGCGCGCGGCCCACGAACAGGCCGGCCGGCGGCGCCAGGGCTTGCACCTCGAGGCGGCGCTCAGGGCCCACGACCCGTTTCCCGAGATCGTCGGCCGGAGCCCTGGGATCAAGCGCGTGCTCGCCCTGGTCAACAAGGCCGCGCGGACGCTCTCCCCGGTGCTCATCCAGGGCGAGAGCGGGACGGGCAAGGAGCTGGTGGCCCGGGCCCTCCATGCCAACAGCCCGCGGGCCGCCACGCCCCTGACCATCGTCGACTGCGGCGCGCTCCAGGACACCCTCCTCGAGAGCGAGCTCTTCGGCCACGAGCGGGGCGCCTTCACGGGTGCGCACGGGCTCAAGCACGGGCTCCTCGAAACGGCGAACCAGGGCACCCTGTTCCTGGACGAGATCGGAGAGATGACCCCGGCGACCCAGGTCAAGGTGCTGCGCGCGCTCCAGTCCGGGGAGTTCCGCCGGATCGGCTCCAACCGGCACATCAAGGCCGACATCCGGGTGATCGCAGCCACGAACAAGGACCTGCGCGAGGAGGTCCAGCGAGCCCGGTTCCGCGAGGATCTCTACTACCGCATCGCGGTGATCGAGATCCACATGCCACCCCTGCGTGAGCGGACGGACGACATCCCGTTCCTGGTCGAGCACTTCCTCCGGGTCAACGCGTATGGCGGTCGGGAACGGCTCCAGGTCACGCCGGAGGCCATGGTGTGTCTGACGAAGTACCGCTGGCCGGGAAACATCCGGGAGCTGCGGAACGTCATCGAGCGCCTCTCGGTGCTCGCCGACAGCCAGGTCCTGACGGTCGACACCCTTCCCCCCGCGATCGCGAAATCGGCTCAGGAGCCCTCCGAACGGGAAGGCCCCGCCCGGGCGCCGGGCGGCCCTCCGGGCGATGGCGTCTCCGACCTCACGCTCGACGACGTGGAGCGCCACCACATCCTGCGGACGCTGGAGCGGCACCGCTGGAACAAGAAGCGCGTGGCCGGCATCCTCGGTATCGACACGAAGACGCTTTACAACAAGCTGCGTCGCTACGGCGTCCCCATCGGCATGCGGGGCGAAGGCGATGTCGGCCGTTCCCCCGCTCCTAGCCCGAGCGTACGGAGGCGACCATGAGCCAGGATGCCGCACCCGCGGCCGCAGCCGCGGAACGCGAGCGCATCCTCGTCTGTGACGACGAGCCCCGCATGCGCGAAACCATCGTGGAGGCGCTGGCGGCGGAGGGGTTCGACGTCGACACGGCCGATCGCGCGGTGGACGCGATCCAGCGCATCATGCACACGAGCTACCGCGCCCTGATCCTGGATCTCAAGCTTCCGGGGCTGGGCGGGCTCGACGCCATCGCCGTGGTGAAGCGCTTCGACGAGTCGCTGCCGATCATCGTGATGACGGGCCACGCCTCGTACGAGGTCGAGCAGGCCGCTCGGGCGGCGGGAATCTTCTACTACCTGGTCAAGCCGTTCAACCTGGACGGAGCTGGTCCAGGCCATCCGCGCGGCCGTCCGGTTTCGCGACGAGCAGCCGCCGGCGCCCCTGAGCAGGCGGCGCTGGCCGCGTCCTCACCCGGAGCGCTTCGAGGGCCGGGGGGCTCGGGGCGCCCGAGCCCTCCGCCAGGAGCCCCCGCACCACCTCCGTCATCCGGTCTCGCAGCTCCGCGTCGTCGGGCTCGTAGACGTCGGGGATCCCGAGGACGCGCACCTTCCGCGCCTGGCGCGGCCAGTGCTTCCGGATGTAGGCCTCGTGCTCCGCTTCCATCACGCAGATCACGTCGGCCCACTCGACGTCCCGCCGCGTGACCGGACGGCCACCGGTGTCCGGGTCGATCCCGGCCGAGCGCGCCTCGTGCTCGGCCCGGCCACCGACACTCCAGGACAGCACCTGGAAAATCTGCTCTCCGACCCGACTCCGGCACACGTTGCCGCGACAGACGAACAGAACGCGCATGCCCCCGCCGATCAGCCGCCCGCGCTCGACGCTGCGGGCCGGGGCCGGGCCGGGATCGAGCTCCCCCGCCGCTCCCGCAGGAACCTGAAGAACTCGACGCCCTCCCGGAATCGGCGCCGCATGACCGCCGGATCTCGCAGCATCCCGCCCGACCATCCCGACGATCTTCCGGGGGCGGAAGTAGAACCGGCGATAGAACGCCTCCACCGAGTCGAAGATCTCGGATTGCGCGAGACCGGGGTAGTCCAGGACGGCCACCTGGACCCCGTCCCGGTTCACCAGGTCGTCCGCGAGTCCGCGGGAGCCACCCTTGCTCCTCGGCCTGACGGTAGAGCGCCGTGCCCGGGTAGGGCGCGGCGAGAGAGACCTGGATCGTGTCCGGCTCGATCTCGCACGCGTAGCGGATCGTCTCCTGGATCGTCGCGGGCGTCTCCCCCGGAAGGCCGAGGATGAAGGTCCCATGAATCGTGATCCCGAGAGCCTTCGCGTTCCGCGTGAACTCCCGGGCGACGTCGAGGCGCACGCCCTTCTTGATGTTGTTCAGGATCCCCTGATCCCCGGACTCGTAGCCGACCAGCAGGAGGCGAAGGCCGTTGTCCCGCAGGATCTCGAGCGTCCTCCGCGGCACGTTCGCCTTCGCGTTGCACGACCAGGTCACCCCCAGGCGGCCCAGGCGGCGAGCGATCTGCCTCGGCCCGCGGAAGGTCGTCGGTGAACGTGTCATCGTCGAAGAAGAACTCGCGCACCTGGGGGAAGTGGCCCTTGGCCCGGGCCATCTCGGCCTCGACGCTCTCCGGGCTTCGCACCCGGTAGCGATGGCCGCCGACCGTCTGCGGCCACAGGCAGAAGGTGCACTTGGATCGGCAGCCCCGCCCGCGTGTAGAGCGAGACGTAGGGGTGCAGGAGATAGCCGATGAAGTAGTTCTCGATCGTCAGATCCCGTCGGTACACGTCGACCACGAAGGGCAGGGCGTCCATGTCCTCGATGGGCGGCCGGGGCGGCGTGAACCGGACCCGGTCCCCGTCGCGGTAGGCGATGCCCTTCACGTCGGCGAGCCGCCGCCCCTCCGAGACCTCGGCGCACGCGTGGTCGAACTCCCCCACACCCACCCAGTCCACGGCGCGCGCGGCGCCGAGCGACGCCGCCGGGAGCACGGCCACATGGGCGCCTACCATGCCCACCAGGACGCCCGGGGTTCTCGTCCTTCAAGCGCTCCGCAACCCGGACGTCGCTCCCGAACGAGGGCGTGCTCGTGTGCATCACCACGTGGTCGTACTCGCGGGCGAGCGGCGCCACCTGGTCCACCGTCAGGCCGTCGGGCGGCGCGTCCACCAGGCGGCTACCGGGCACGAGCGCGGCGGGCTGGGCGAGCCAGGTCGGGTACCAGAACGAGCGGATCTCCCGCCGTGCCTGGTAGCGGGAGCCCGCGCCGCCGTCGAAGCCCTCGAACGACGGAGGATGGAGGAACAGCGTCCGGAGCGTCACCCCAGCCTCAGGTGGGCGAGGACCCGCGCGGCCCCGCCGAGATGGAAGCCTGGAGCCCGGCCGGAGCGGCGTCCGGGCGAGCGCTCATCCAGCCCAGGGCGACCAGACCCAGTCCCGCATAGACCAGCTCGCGGATGCGACGCACGACACCCACCGTGAGGCCGCGGGCCGGATCGAGCCCGAGGGCCGCGAAGAGCGCCACCTTGCCGCCCTCCTGCGTCCCGACCTTGGCGGGCATGAAAAAGAGAATACCATCGATGAGCACGGCCCCCGTCTCGATGGACAGCGCCGTCCGCCAGTCCACCGGGGCGCCGACCCAGAAGAGGATGAGGTAGATCTCCACCGCGCCCACCGCCCACCCCGCAACGAAGCACCCGAGCAACGCGGCCGCGCGCCCCGGGCCCAGTCGTGCGAGCGTCGCATCGAGGTCGCGGCCGGGACCGGCCCACGACGCGGGCAGCAGCCGGCCGAGCCGGAGGCGCCGGAGCGCACCCTGGGCCGTCGCCCAGAAGCCCCGGTCGACCGCCCAGACGAACGCGACCCAGGGGGCGAGGGCGGCCGCGCCAGCCAGGGCGGCGACGGCGGTCGCGCCCCCCACCCCGAGCCATCCGCGCGCCACGGCCACCCCCGGGAGGACGATGGCGAGCCCCAGCAGGATGAAGACGGCCTGACCCAGTGACTGGGCGACCTTCGCAGCGCTCACCGAGGCCCAGCGGAGGCTCGAGGGCGCGTGGGGCCCCAGCAGCCGCACCCGCAGCAGCTCTCCCCCAACCGTGGCCGATGGGGTGAGGTAGTTGACGCCGTCGCCGGCAAGGCGGGCGCCGAACAGCCACCAGCCACTCCGCGGCCGCTCGCCGCGCGGAAAGGCGAGCGCCCAGCCGACGGTGTTCACGGCGACGCTCAGGCTCTCGACCAGGAGGATGACCGCGAGACCCGACCCGAGTGTCCGGAGATCCCGGATCAGCGTCTCGGCCCCGATCGCCCAGACGGTACCGGCCAGCACTGCCAGGCCGAGGCCGAGGCACGCCAGCTCGAGGCCGCGGCGGCGAAACGCCATCAGCGGGACCTCGCCTCCGGGCGGGTTGGCACCGCCCGGACCCGATACGCGATCAGGGCCAGGGTGAAGACCCACGCGCCGCCGGCGGCGGCGTAGAGGAACCATTCGAGGCGGCCGACCGCCGCCAGCACCAGGAGCAGATAGGTGTAGTCCCGGCTCGCCAGCTTCTCGGCGATCGCGGCCCCCTGCTTGCCGCGAAGGCTCTCCGCGTCACCGGCCCAGTGGAGGTCGCCGCCCCGCCGGAGAGCCGGACGGATGAACAGGACGTGAACCGCCGCCATCGCCGCCCCGACGCCGGCGATCAGGACCACGGCGGCCCAGAGGCCGCCGGCGGGCAATCCGCCGCGCCAGAGGCCGACGGCCAGTCCGGTGAAGACCGCCAGGTGCACCAGGTAGTCGCCCATCACGTCCAGCCGCGCGCCTGCCGGATTCTGCGCGAGTCGCGCCCGGGCGATGTCCCCGTCGACGCAATCGAGCACGATGGAGACGACCAGGAGGAGCACACCGACCAGGCGCCCCCAGTAGGACACCGTCGCCAGTCCCGCCGCTCCGAGAAGCCCGGTGGCCACGCCGAGGAGCGTCACGTGCGACGGAGCGAGCGACGTCCGGAGCAGCAGGCGCGTGAGCGGCCTGGACAGCGGACGGTCGAGCAGGGTCGCCAGGTAGCTGTCCCCGATCGCCCGGCCTGCCAGGTACTCGAGCAGCGTCTGCTCCAGGCGCACACCAGACCCGGCGACCCCGAGCGGCACCGCGAGGCCAGTCTCGATCCGGGTCCCCGGTCCCGGCGACTGCGTCCAGAGGTCCGGGCGGCGAAGGCACGTCAGTGCGTCGGCGGGGTCACACACGACTCCGACGAGCCGGCCGGCCGTCGTCCAGACAGGGCCCAGCGGGGCGTCCCGGAGGACGGCGACGGCGACGCTGTCCAGGAGGACGTCTCCCGCGAGCAGGAGGGTGCGGGCGGTCCCGATGCCGGGAAGCTCGGCGGCCTCGACGGGCGGGGGCGCCACCCACCGGAGCAAGACTCCGCGGCGGGCGAGCGGCTCCGCCGCCCACGGAGGCCGATCCGGGGCCGCAAGTCCCACGTCGGAAAACCCGGCATCCCGGAGGGCCAGGACCGCCCGCACGGCGAGCGGGAGCCCAGCGACGGGGACAGCCGGCCCGGGTCCACTCGCGAGCACGAGCGCGCAGCGGATCCCCCCCCTCCCCCTGTCGGCGAGCGTGGGCGAGTCCTGGACGAGCTTCGGCGCCGATGCGATCAACGCGAGAAGGGTATCAGAACGCGAGGACAGCCCGAGATCGATCGAAGGGAGGGCGGCCGGCAAGCGCCCCGGCCCCGCCCTCGTGCCGCTACCAGCTCACCTGCATGACCGCGCCGCCGGTGCGCTCGTAGTATTCCACCTTGATGTCGTGAGTTCCCGCCGTCATGGTCCGCGTCGCCCGGTCGGTGGTGGGGCCGTGATCGGTCCACCGGTTGATCACGAGCACGTTGTCCACCCAGAGCCGGACGCCGTCATCGCTGACGGTCGTGAAGGTCCGCGATCCCGCGGTGAAGTTGAACCGGCCGGTCCACCTGACCGAGAAGTTGTCGTTGGGAATGCCGTTCCCGGGGCCGCCAGTCCCCCAGTTGTTGTTGATCGCCGTCTCGCAGCGCGTGAAGAGCGGGGTGCCGGTGAGCGTTCGGTTCGCGAAGTACTCCGCTCGGTACTCGCCCACCGCGCAGGAGAAATTGGCCGTGTAGGTCCCGCCCGTCGCGCCCACGACCACCGTATGCTGCATGGCCCCTCCGTCCGACCACGAGACGAAGGTACGCGTCCCCTGCGGGGACAGGGTGTTCAGCGTGTGGGTGGACCCGACGATCGTCGTCTTCGTCAGCGGGCCGGGGCCCTGCGTGCCGTCATACAGGACCTGCAGCCCGGCCGGAGAGGTCGTCACCGTCATCTGGACCGTCTGAGGCTGAATCGTCCGCGAGACGGTGTTCGTCAGCCCCCCGGCATCCGTGGCGGTGAGAACGATCTCGTAAGAGCTATCGTCACCGTGATTCTCCACGGTGAAGCTGCCACTGGCTCCGGTACTCGACGAGGTCACGTGAGTGTGGCACGTCCCGCCCGGGCAGTGGTGGATCACGATCTGCCACGACAGCGCCGACCCCGGAAGAGCGCCCTGCTCCGGATCCGTCGCCGAGCCGGAGTACGCGATGACGTCGCCCACCTTGTACTTCAGCGATGCCGATGGCGCGGCAATGGTCGCGGTGGGGGCCTGATTGCCGACGGAGATCGTCACCGTCGCGGTCCCCACCCCAGCGTGGTTGTCGCGGACGGTCAGCGTCGCGACCCGCGGGCCGTTGGGAAGCTGATAGGTGTGCTGCGGCGCCGGGCCCGTGCCCGCGCTGCCGTCACCGAAGTCCCACTCGAAGGTGATCGGGTCGCCGTCAGGATCGTTGGAACCCGTGCTCGAGAACTGGACGGTCAGCGGCGCCAGTCCGGAGGTCGGGGTCCCCGACGCCACCGCCACCGGCGGGGTGTTCCCGGCCGTGTACCGGATCCGGCGCACCTCGTTGGCGCTGATCGCCACGTAGTAGAGGAGCCCATCGGGGCCCATCTCGATGTTGACGGGTCCGTCGGTGTCCTCGGCAAAGTCCGCCATGCTCCCGGGCACCAGCGCGTCGGCACCGTCCACCTTGAGCGTCCGGATCCACCCCTGGGAGAAGTCGCCGTAGAAGAACGCTCCCTGGTACACGGCGGGGTAGGAGGTGCCCGTGTAGAAGACCCCCGCGGTCACGGACGCGGTCATGAAGTTGTGATACCACTCCACGAGGGCGGGCGGCACCCCGGAGGGTGGGTCGGGCGGAGGCGGAGGCTCCGTCGTCTGCGCGTACACCTCGAGCTCGCCGACGGAGATGAACTGCGACGCGCCCCCGGGCGCACCGAAGAGCCGGATCCCGTCGCCCTGGATCGGCGTAAAGGTCAGGGTGTACGTTTCGAAGCTCACGCCGTCGTTCCCGGCGTACGCCGGCGCGATGGCCAGACCCGACACGTTCACCCACTGCCCGTTCTGCCGCACCTGCACCGCCAGGGACGCGAACCATCCGCCGTCCCAGAAGTGGAGCCCCTCCTGGAACACCACGCGGCTGAACATGTGTGAGGTCGGGAAGGTGTAGCCGACCCAGTCCTGCGAGGCGAAGGTGTCGAAGGCAAAGCTGTCATACTGCCGGGCGGCCTCCGCCTCCCCGCTGCCTACCGGGGGCTTGTCCCCGTCCCGGATCACGCTGAGCGCACCTCCGAGGCCTTGCGACGCCGGGATCCGCGCAATGATGCTTTGCGCCTGGGCGGTCACCGCGGTCTCGATCGTTTGACCACCACCGCCGCCACCCTCGCTACCGGTCGTCCCAAATACCTCGAGCTCCCCGACGGAGATGAACTTCGACGCGCCCCCGGGCGCACCGAAGAGCCGGATCCCGTCGCCCTGGATCGGCGTAAAGGTCAGGGTGTACGTTTCGAAGCTCATGCCGTCGTTCCCGGCGTACGCCGGCACGATGGCCAGACCCGACACGTTCACCCACTGCCCGTTCTGCCGCACCTGCACCGCCAGTGACGCGAACCATCCGCCGTCCCAGAAGTGGAGCCCCTCCTGGAACACCACGCGGTCGAACGTGTGAGAGGTCGGGAAGGTGTAGCCGACCCAGTCCTGCGAGGCGAAGGTGGCCGGGGCATAGCTGTCATACTGCCGGGCGGCCTCCGCCTCCCCGCTGCCGACCGGGGGCTTGTCCCCGTCCCGGATCACGCTGAGCGCACCTCCGAGGCCCTGCGACGCCGGGATCCGCGCGAAGGGGGTCCCGAGGGGGGTCAGCGCCCCGACCGTGCCCCCGCTGCCATACAGGGCCTGGCAGGTGGCATACCCCGAGTAGCCGGGTTGCGGCGGTGTTCCCTCGTAACACGGCCATCCGAGGTTCACGCCCGCGCCGCGCGACGTTGATCTCTTCGTAGTCGTCCCAGCCGACATCGCCGACGTACGGCATGTCCGAGCCTGGACGCAAGCCGAAGCGGTAGGCGTTACGGACGCCGTAGGCCCATACCTTCGACCGGTTGGCGTTGGCGTCCCCGGTCCAGAACGGGTTCGTCGGCAGCCCCTGCCCCGCCCGGGTGATCCGGAGCACCTTCCCGGCCATGGAGTCGAGATCCTGGGTCCGCAGAGCGTCAGGATCCACCGTGGCGAAGCTCGCCGCGTCACCCATAGTGAGGAACAGCGTCCCGTCGGAGGCGAACTTGACGTTCCCGACCGAGTGCGAGGGGCCGTCCGCGGGGAGGCAGTCGGCGCCGGCCGGGTGATCCTTGCACGAATCGCCGGGCGGCGTGGCGAGGGTCGTCTTGCCCAGGATGACGACTTCACTGGCCGGACTAGCGGTATCGCCGGTGACCGTCACCCGCGTGAGCCGGGCCGTCTTCGTCCCGAAGTAGTCGGCCGCATTGTTCTCGAAGACGTACAGCAGATACACGTGGGGATTGGAAGGGAAGTCCGGGTCGACCGCGATACCGAGAAGACCGCGATCCCAGAAGTCGTTGACCCGCGCACTCAGGTCGATCAAAGGAAGCGGCAGCAGCGCGCCGTTCTTGACGAGCCGGACGATGCCAGACTTCTCCGCGATCGCGATGCGGCCGTCGGGAAAGAACGCAATCGCAGTCGGTTCAGTGAGCCCGGTAGCGATGACATCCTGGCTGAAGCCCGGCGGGAGCGAGACGGCCCCCGCGACGGATACGAGTCCCAGGAAGAGAGCGAGAAAGCCTCCGAAGCCCGCGGACCGCACGGCTCGCCTCACCGGGTACCTCCACTGCGCCAGAGACACCCGCGCTGAACCGCACGCGCCTCCTCTTCCAGCGCGGCGAGTCGTTCCTGATCGGCTCCCTGACCATGGGCCCGCGCGAAGCCCGCGGCGACCATCTCATCAGCGACCGACCGGCCATCGAGGGTGGTGACGCGGTACATCTGGCGGTACCGATCGCCGCCACCTGCCTCCTCGACCATCGCACCGTCCTCGACGAGCCCTTGCAGGTAGGCAGTGGCTTCCTTGCCGCACGGGGTGTTGCCTTGAGGCGCCCGGATCCCGACGATGCCGATCCCGATGCGCCGCTTGGACAGGCGAGCGTCGAGCGTGTCGCCCTGGACGGCGCGCACGAAGCCCTCGAGCGCCGTCGCGCCGGTTCCGGCAGCCGGGGCGCCACGTGACACTCCGGGAGCACAGACCAGCGCCACACCGAGGAAGACAATCATGCGGACAACGCACCGCGCCCAGGCAACCATCGTATTTCGTCGCTCCCAACGCCCCGAGGGCGGGCCGGCACGAGGGTGCGTAAATCCGATCCTGGTCGTTACTGTAAAGGCTTTCGAACCATCGAGCAATCTCAATCCCTCGCCGGCCGCAAGCCAGCAGGCCCCGGGGACCCGCGGCGGGAAATCGGACCGGGCGACCTGCTCGGCAAATCAGACGATCTACGGACATTTCCGCCGAGGAACGGCACGTCCGTGCGATCAACTGACAATTCGAAATCGACAGGTCCTCGGTTCACTCCTGGGCCAGAAGCTCCGTTGCGAAGGTGTGCCGGAGATCGTAGAGACGAAAGCCGGGGAGCTTCGCCTGCGTAAGGAGCCGCCGCCAGCGTTTGGTCAGCTTCGAGAGGTCGATGGGAGTGCCTGACGGGGAAACGAACACCCGCGCCGGCACCTGCTGCTTCTTGATCACATCCTGCAGTTCCGACTGAGCCATACTTGGCTACTGGACCTATCATCAACCAGTAGTCAGCAGGATCCTCAGTGCGAACCTCAATCCAGTGTGACAACGCCATCCCCTACCTCGCACTCTTCATCGAGTCCTTGGAGCGACCGGATCATCACATCCCGCACCCCGATGGCTGCAATGAGAGCAAGAACAGCGCCAAGAAACGGGATGGCCCGGACAATCGGGAAAACAGCCATTTAGGGACCGGTTGAAGTCGAGGAATTCCGGGCCCGGCGGGAATCTTTCCCAAATTGCGTCATCAACGCGTCATCCTGGCGGCGGGATCGGGTCGCCCGCGCGGCTCGTGCGCTGCCCGATCGGCTGAGGCCAGCGTGCGTAGCCCTCCCGCGCCGCGCGGTGACGGACAAGGTCCCGCCAGCTGCACCAGTCTCAGCTTCGGCGGCGTGCGCGGCCTCTACGCTTCCTCAACGCGATGGGGGCACATCTTTGTCAGGAGCAGCACTCCTCTAGGCTGGGCGTCAACGGTTCAGGCGACGGGCGCTCAGGCAGGGGACAACC
This sequence comes from uncultured Candidatus Rokubacteria bacterium, assembly GCA_963745015.1. GTDB lineage: Bacteria > Methylomirabilota > Methylomirabilia > Rokubacteriales > DASRDR01 > DASRDR01. The sequence continues at coordinate 433,683 of CAVUVU010000019.1, read as the reverse complement.
TACCACCTCCTTCCGGGACCGAGGGGAAGGTGTCGTCCCCAGAGCGCCCTTGGCCCCCCTGACGCGCCCCGGAGAGCACCTTGATGCCTTCCCCGTGCTCGGGCCGAAGTCGGGGCCGGCCGGCAACGAAGCGGCACGGATCCGTGGCCGTCCCGGAGCGCTCCGCTGTCCTCACGTCCGTTCTTCCGCGCCCAGCTGGCCGTCGATCAGGGTCAGGGTGCGGTCCGCGGCCCGGGCAAGCTCCGCGCTGTGCGTCACCAGCAGCACCGCCGCATGGCCGACCCGGGCCCGCTCCCGGAGCTCCCCGAGCAGCACGTCGGCGTTCTCCGCATCCAGGTTTCCCGTCGGCTCGTCGGCCAGGATCACGGCCGGGTCGTTCAGGACGGCGCGGCAGAACGCGACCCGCTGCTGCTCGCCCCCGGAGAGCGCGGGCGGGTACTGCTCGGCCCGCTCCCAGACCCCCAGCCTCTCGAGGAGACGCCGCGTCGCGGCCTCGGCCTCCGTCCGCGCGCGCCCCACGTAGCGCGCCGCGAGCAGGACGTTCTCCCGCGCGGTGAGCTCGGGGATCAGGTTGTAGGTCTGGAAGACGAAGCCGAGGTGCCGGCCGCGAAAGCCGGCCATGGCCCGCCGGCTCGCCCCGGTCAGGCGCTGATCCCGGAACCAGAGCTCCCCGCCGTCGGGCCGATCGAGACCGCCCAGAAGGTTCAGGAGCGTGGACTTTCCGGATCCGGACCGCCCGATGACGGCCACCATCTCCCCCGGGGCGAGCGCGAGGTCCACCCCGCGGAGGACCTCGAGGACCCGTCCGTCCGGGGTGCGGAAGCGCTTCGCGAGACCGGAGGCCCGCAGGAGCGCCGCGCCGGTGTTCACCGCCTCACGCTCCGCGACGGATCGCCTCGGCCGGCGGCACCCGCAGGATCCGGACGGTCGCGTAGGCGCCGGCGACGGCCCCGAGGACGACCGCGAACCCGAGAGCGAACGCGATCAGCTCACCCGAGAACAGGAACAGCTCCTGCCCCGCCCTGGCCGCCCGCGCGTCGACCGCAGTGCCCAGCACGACCGCGAGGGCCGTTCCCAGGACGCCACCCCCGAGACTGACCGCCAGGCTCTCCCGGAGGACCTCGCCCAGCAGTTGAAGGTCGGTCGCGCCGAGCGCCTGCTTGATCCCGAAATCTCGGATCCGCTCGAAGGTGGACGCCGCGACGGTGTTCGAGAGGGAGAGCCCGCCGATGAGGAGCCCGATCCCCGCAACGCCCGCCATGAGCCAGGAAAAGAACGCCGTCGCCGAGGCAAGCTGGCGCGCCACCTCGCCGGGCGCGGCGACGTTGACGCCGGCCACCTCCCGGCGAATCCGCGCCGCGAGGGCGTCGGGCTCGACGCCCTCGGCCCAGCCCACGGCCGCGCCGGTGTTGAGGTCCTCCCGGGCCAGGAGGCCGCCCGCCCCGAACAGCGTCCGAAGCGTGGGGTCCAGGGCGAGCCAGAGATCGCGGGCGTCCTCGATCGGCAGGACGGCGAAACGGTCGGGGGCGGTCAGAAGACGCTCGAGGACGCCCACGACCTCGAAGTCCCGCTCGCCGATCCGGATGCGGGAGCCGGAGCGCAGCGCCCGGCCCGCCGCCAGCTCGGCGCCGATCATGACCCGCCCGCGGTCGGTGGGAACCAGCGCCCGCCCCTCGGCGACCGGGGAAGCCGGATAGTTGCGGTTCGGCGACGGAACGCCGAGGTCGACTCCCAGGACCAGCTCCTGGTTCACGGAGAAGAGCTCCGAGGTGCCCGGGTTCAGTGGCAGCATCACCTGCGCCTGGATGGCGGCGACTCCCGGCACCCGGCGAATCGCCTCGATCGTCTGGCGGCGCAGGAGGCCTCCGGCGGTGAAGCCGGCGCCCGTGCCGATGCCGGCGCCCGCCACCGAGATCTGCCCGAGGACGAAGCGGTGCCCGCCGTCGATGAACCGGCTGATCCGGTCGGCCAGGGCGCCGAGCGCCACGAGGCCGGTCATCCCGACGGCGATGCCCGCGACCGCGAAGCCGTAGCCTCGGGGCAGCACGCGCCGCCGACGCGGGCCCCCCCGGCCGCTCACCACGGGCGCGGCGATTCCACCGAGAGCCCGTGCCAGGGGCGCTGGAGGGCGCGCGGCCCGGCCCCGAGATGGACGACACGGAGCCCGGCGCTCCCGCGGGCGGTCGACCCCACCGGCTCCCCGTCCGTCACCGCAACGTCACGCGGACCGGCGCGGCGAGCTCGATCGGGCGAGGCGTGCGCACCCGGTCAGAGCTCGCGCGCAAGGCCCGCTCCCGAGGCGACGGCGGCGGGCCGGCCGACGTCAGGCGGACCCCCGCCTCCGCACCAGACGCGCGTCGAGGTACCACGCGATGCGCGCGACGTCCGTCACGGCGTGGAAGCGGCTCCGGCGGCCGCGCGGGTACACGGAGCGGATCGGCACCGACATGACCGGGTATCCCGCCCACGACGCCCGGATCAGCGCCTCCGTCTCGAGCACGAATCCGCCCTCGCGGAGAGCGACCTCGCGCAGGAACGCTCCCGGATAGATCCGGAACCCGCACTGGCTGTCGGACACCGGAGCCGGAAGGAGGGATCCGAGGGTTCGGTCGGCGGCGCGGATCGCCACCCGCCGGAGCGGCGGGATGCGATCGCCCGCCGCGGGGCCGAACCGATGGCCCAGGACGAGCGCGTGCGGCGCCTCGGCGTGCGCGGTCAGAAGACGGGGCAGATCTCCGGGATCGTGCTGGCCGTCTCCGTCCAGGGTGGCGACGGCCGTGGCCCCGTGGCGGACCGCGGCGCTGAACCCCGTCCGGAGCGCGGCGCCCTTGCCCGCGCGGCGCGCGTGGCGGAGCACCTCGACGGCGCCGGCCCGCGCCGCGACCGCGGCGCTCCCGTCCGTGGAGGCGTCGTCCACCACGATCACGGGGCAGTGCGCCCGCAGCCCCTCGACGACGCTGCCGAGCGTGCGCGCCTCGTCGAACACCGGGACGACCGCCCACAACCGGTCCGTCATGCGGCAGCCCTGAGATCCTGGCCAGGGGCCCGGAGCACCAGCGCGACGTGCGTGCCACCGCGGGCGAGACCGTGGACCAGCGCCGTCTCGGGCGTCCCCTCCGGCCGGCTCTCGGGATGCACGAACCGAAGGTCCGCGCGGACCGGCTTCGACAGGTCGTGGAGCGCCGGCACCCCGGCGCCCGCCACGGCGAGCGCGGCGGCGGCCGCACGCAGGGCACCGAGGCCCGCGTGCTCACCGACCAGCGGCGTCAGCGCGGTCAGGCGGGCCCGCCCCTCGCCGAGAGCCCGGGCCACGAGATCGAGCTCGCACGCGTCGTGCTCCGGATGGCCCGATCCGGTGAGGTACGCGACCTCCACCCCCTCCGGGGTCACGCCGGCCGAGGCGAGCGCGCGGCGGACCGTCTGCGGATCGCGGCGCCGGGGGGACGGGAAGCCGTGGGCGGGCGTCGGGAGATTGCCCCAGGCGGCGCCCGCCAGCTCGCCGTAGACGTGCACGCCTCGGGTCAGGGCGGATTCCGCCGACTCCAGGACCAGGAACGTCGCCCCCTCGCCCAGCACCGTACCGTTCGCCCGGCGGTCGAATGGCCGGCAGCCCTCGGGGCCGGGCGCCGTCCGGGACATGGTCCCGAGCCGGCTGAGCTCGCCATAGAGGATCGGGGAGAGCTCGTCGGCCCCGCCCGCCAGGACGATGCGGGCCCGCCCCGAGGCGATCAGGGCGGCGCCCCGGGCCACGGCGAGCTCACCCGCCACGTCGACCTCGTTCAGCGTGAGCATCGGCCCGCGCACGCCTACGGCGATCGACACGTGGGCGACCATGGCGTTCATCACCGTGCTCGGGAAGACGAGCGGGGAGAGCCCGAGGACCCCTCGCTCGAGGAACCCGAGCGCGAAGGCCTCCGAGGAGCGAAAGTCCCCCCAGTGCGATCCGAGCACGAGCCCCATCGCCGCCAGCTGGCCCGGCTGGAGTCTCCCGTCGGACAGGGCGAGCCGGGCCGCGACGACCGCGAGCTGGCTGGCCCGCGACAGCCGGCGCGCTTCCCCGTCCTCCAGGTGCGTCGCGACGTCGCCCGACCTCGCCGCCGAGCTGGCTCGAGCAGCCGTCGGTGGGAAACGCCCGGACCGGTCCGATGGCGGGCAACGCCCGCGCGAGCGTCTCGCCCAGGGCGGCGCCGGAGCCGACGCCGAGCGCGCTCACGCTGCCCACCCCGGTGACGACGACGCGGGGCCGGACCTCCGCCGCTCGCTCAGGCGCCATCCACGCTCCGCGGAGCGGCGACGCGCCGGAAGAGGAGGCTCAGGTTCTGCCCGCCGAACCCGAAGGAATTCGACAGGGCGCACTCGACCGGGGCGGGACGCGCCACGCCGGGCACGCAGTCGAACACCACCTCGGGGTCCGGGTCGTCGAGGTTCGCGGTGGGCGGAACCAGCCCGTGGACGAGCGTCAACACGGTGGCGATCGCCTCCAGCGCGCCGGCCGCCGCCATCGCGTGCCCCACGAGAGACTTGTTGGCGCTCACGAGGACCGCGTCGGGGTCGAACAGCTTGCGCAGGGCGGCGGCCTCGACGCGGTCGTTCTGAGGCGTGCCGGTCCCGTGCGCGTTGACGTATCCCACCGCGCTCGCCGGGACCCCCGCCCGATCCAGCGCCTCCGCCATGGCCCGAACGCTCCCCTCGCCGTCGGGGTGGGGCGAGGTGAGATGCCAGGCGTCCGTGGTCAGCCCGTAGCCGGCGAGCTCCGCATACCCGCGCGCACCGCGCGCCCGGGCATGCGCCTCGCCTTCGAGCACGACGAATCCCGCGCCCTCCCCGAGCGACATGCCCCGGCGATCCCGCGCGAACGGCCGGCACGGCGCGGGATCGAGCAGCTTCAGCGCGTTGAAGCCCATGAAGCAGATCCGGGTCATGGCGTCGACGCCCCCCGCAAGCGCCAGGGGCACCTCGCCGGAGGCGATCAGCTCCGCCGCCAGCCCGAGGGCCGCGCCGCCGGAGCTGCAGGCCAGGACCACCGTCTCCTTGGGGCCGGTCGTCCCGTAGCGGCGCGCGACGACGTCCGCGTGGGCGAACGGCAGGACCGTCCGAAGCGCCGTCCGGAGCAGCGGGTCATCGACCCGGTCGCGCTCGCGCCGCCAGAACCAGTCCTCCGCTTCGAGCATGCCGCCGCCGATGCCACCGACGATCACCGCCGCCGGGCGGAGCTCCGCCCGCGACAGGCCCGCGTCCCGGACGGCCTCGTCGGCCGCCACCACGGCAAACCGGTCGGCCCGCGAGCGGCGCGACGACACGCCGGGAAGCGGAGTGCCGGCCGGGACCTCGGCGCCGACACGGGCGCGAAACCCCTCCGTGTCGAAGAGCCCGATGGGCCGGATCGCGCACCGGCCCGCCGCCAAGCCCTCCCAGAAGGAGCCGCGGCCCGCCCCGTACGGGCTGACGACCCCGAGGCCCGTGACGAGGACGCGCGTCACTCGACTCGCCCGAAGGCGTCCAGTCTTGCGGCCCCGGGAGCGCCGCGTCCCTCGGAGCGCGGGCCGCCCCTCCTCCCCCGACCCCGTACCGTTCCGAAGAGGACGGGGCACCCGGCGCCCCGGGTCCGGCAAGCCGGTCATTCGGACCGGGCTCTCACGCGCCCTGGGCTCGCGCGCCGACGAAGCGCACGAGGGCGCCGAACGTGCCGAAGTGAGCCGCCACGTCCTCGCCCTCCTGGATCACGATGCCGAATCGCTCCTCCAGCGCAATCGAGAGCTCGATGAAATCGAGGGAGTCGAGCCCGAGCGCGCCCTCGACACCCTTCGGGAGCGGCGTCTCGGAGGCCAGCGCGCTCAGACGCGCGGGGTCGAACCGGAGTCGCTTGACGACGATGTCGCGCAGCTCGCCGATGATCGCTCCGTCGTCCATCCGTCCTCCCGTGTCGTGCCTATCGCGCCCACAGCAGCGCGGCGTAGTCGCTTCGCCAGGTGGCGGTCAAGAGCCAGGGCCCAGGCTCGCGCTCGCGATGGGCCCGGGCCAGCGCGAGAAGCGGTCCCACGGCCAGCGCTTCCCCCAGGCGGGGCGTCGGAGCCGGAGCTCCCCGGTCTGCCAGGATCCTGCGCTCGACGGGTTCCCGGCCCGCCCCCGTCGACCCGCTCCAGACGAGGCCGGGTCGGTCGCCGTCCAGCACTCGCCCGAGCACCGCCGCCACGGTGCTCCGCGTCCCCGCCCCTCCGGTGGCCGCCGACGCCCAGCGAAGGACGCTCCCCTCGCCGGGCTCGAGGAGCAGGCACGCAGCCCCTTCGACGAGGGGACCCGCGTAGAGCCGTCGGGCGCGGCCGAACAGGTCCCGCACCTCGTGAAACGCCTCGACCGCCAGCACGAGAAGCCGGTCGGCCCGGCCCTCGGCCAGCCAGCGCGCCGCCCACCAGAGTGCCTGCAGCGTCGCGGGGCCGCCGCCCATGAAGTTGACGTAGGGCCCCCGGATGCCGAGCTCGATGGTCACCTCCCCGGGCACCGCGCTGGGCGAGGTGTACGGAAAGTGAAGCGTCGTGGACCCCTCGTCCTCGAGGAACGCCCGGTTCGCGGCAGCATACCCGGTGGCGCTGACGTACAGGATACCCGTTCGCGGGCCCGCAAGCTCCGTCTCCCCGAGCCCGGCATCGGCGACCGCCGCCTTCGCGGCGGCGACGGCGAGGAGGCACTCCCGCGTCGCGCGGCGAAACCGGTCGCCGCCCAGGACGGGCGTCGGCGCGGTCACCAGCCCGGCGCCGCGCTCGCCGGGCGGCGCGGCATCCCGCGGCAGAGCCCGGACACCGTCCCCCCAACCGGTGATAGCACCGATCCCGCGGATCCGGGGCGCTGGCGGGTTCACCAGCTCGGATTGCACCGCCGCCGTCCTCACGGCCCCTCTCCCGTCGCGAGCACCAGGGCGGCGTTGCACCCGCCGAAGCCGAGCGAGGTCGACAGGCTGACGCGCGGCCGCCAGGTCCGTGCCGTGTTCGGCACGCAGTCCAGATCGCACGCGGGGTCCGCCTCGCCGTAGTTGAGGGTCGGCGGCACCTGGCCATGGCGGCCGGCGAGGAGGCACATGATGGCCTCGAGCGTCGCCGCCGCGCCCATGGTGTGTCCGAGGTGCGCCTTGATGGAGTTCACCGGGATGGCGCGCGCGCGCGGGCCGAGGACCCGCTTCAGCACGTCGGTCTCGACGCGGTCGTTCGCCGGCGTCCCCGTTCCGTGCGCGCTCACCAGGTCCAGCGCGTCCGGCGCGAGGCCGGCCTCCGCGAGGGCGGCGCGCACGGCGAGCTCGAGCCCCCGTCCCTCCGGATCCGGCGCCGTGATGTGCGCGCCGTCCGCGGTGCTCGCATGGCCGAGGAGATAGCCGAGCGGCGGGTGCCCTCGACGCGCGGCCGTCTCGGCGCGCTCCAGAACGACCAGACCCGCGCCCTCGCCGAGGAGGAGGCCGCTGCGCCGCCGGTCGAACGGGCGCACGGCGTCGCGCGTCAGCGAGCGGAGGACGTTGAAGCCGCGCTGGACGAACCGGCACAGCCCGTCGGCGCCGCCCGCCAGAACGACGTCGGCCTGGCCCGAGCGCAGGAGGTCGGCGGCGAGACCGAGGCTGGTGGCCCCCGACGCGCAGGCCGTCGTCACGGTCACGGCCGGTCCCCCGGCGCCCAGCCATCGGGCGAGGTTGCGGGTCGGCCCGTCGTACATGGAGCCGGTCAGCGCCCGCAGCGCGCCCGGCGCGGCGAGCGCGCGACTCGCCTCGTCGATCCCGCCCAGCGCGGTGCCCACAACGACCCCGATCCGGCCGGCATCGGGCAGCGCGTCCCGGAGGTCGGCCGTCTCCAGAGCCTCCCGAGCGGCGTGGATGAGGAACTGCGAGGTGCGGCAGTGGGCCGCGCGGCGCGGCCGCCCGTCGCCTCCGCGGGGCGGGGCTGGAAGCTCCCGCCGGAGCTTCTTCACCTCTCCGGCCCGCGTGACGCGCAGGTCGCCCGCCGGAAAGCCCTCGATCTCGCTGATGCCGGACACCCCCGTGACGAGGCCCGCCCAGAAGCCGTCCAGGTCCTGGCCGATCGCGGTCACCACGCCGGCCCCCGTGATGGCAACGGGCGAGACCCGCGGAGCCAGAGTCCCGCTCACGACACGCGCTCCCAGACGTCGTAGAAGTTGAACCACTGGTCCCAGTGCATGCGGACGTAGCGCTCCAGGGTCGCCACCGCGGCCTCGAGCGCGTCCACCTCGCCCCCGCGCGCCACCGCGAGCGCAGGCTCGACGTGGAGACGATAGCTCCCGTCCGCCTGGAGCACGCAGAAGGCCGGGACCACGGGTGCACCGGCGGCGGCCGCCATCATGAACGGCCCCAGCGGGAAGGCCACGGGCGCGCCGAAGAACGGCACCGCCGCGTCCCCTCGCCCCCCCCGCGCGCGGTCGAACTGGAACGCGACGATCTCCCCCCGGCGCAGCGCGGCGACCAGCTCGACACCAACCGTCGGGCTCGTCAGGCGAACGAACCTGAGCCCCGGCCGGCTGCCGCGAGCGAGCAACGCGCCGACGGCGGGGTCCTCCTCCGGCGCCATCACGACGTGGACCGGCCGGCCCAGCGTCGCGAGCAGCCGTCCTCCCAGCTCCCAGTTCCCCAGATGCGCGGTGAGTGACACGCAGCCCCGTCCCCCGGCCAGCGCGTCGAGCGTGGGCTCCTGGCCGGCGCGCGTCGCGACGTGGCGCCAGAGTCCGGACTCCTCACGGTTCAGCGAGAGGAGGTCGGCGAAGCACACGGCGAAGCGCGCGAACACCCGATCGACGGCCGCGTCCAGCCAGGCATCGTCCCGACCCGGGAGGACGTGCGTCAGGTTCCGCCGCACCGCCGCACGCTCGGCGGGAAATCGCTTCACGAGCAGACCCGCCAGGCGCTCGGCGAGCCACGTCCGCACCGGCCGCGGGAGCCGTGGCGCGGCGGCGGCCGCGAGCCGGTAGTAGCGCGAGCGGTTGTAGGGGTGAGCGTGCCAGCGCGCGCCAGGCGCGCCCACCCCGACGGCATCGGTCACCCCAAACGACGGGCTCCGATCGACGGGAGGGCGGGCACGCGCGCGCGGCGGGAGCTCCAGCACGCGTCAGAAGAGCGGCGAAGTGTAGACCCGGAAGGCCCGCACCCGTCCCGGGGGACTGTAGGTGAGCGGGCCGACCCAGAAGGCCCGGGCCGTGTCGTCGTAGTAGAGCGTGAGCGGCGAGCCCGGGTCGTTCGGATCGTAGGCCAGGAAGTCCGTCCCCTGCTGGGCCGGTCGGCGATCGTAGACGAGGACCGAGTGATTGAGCAGGTCCTCGTGCGGAAAGTTGGTGATCATGAGCGGAACCGGACGGCCGGCATCCACTTCGTCGATCATCTCTCGCGCGAGACGTTCCTGGTGCTCCGGCGGAAAGTCCACGCCGACGCGCCACGTACGCCAGTGCATCATGCTGAGCACGTTCGAGCCGAGGGCCGTCTTGATGACCCCCTCGTGCGCCGCCGAGAAGCTGTGGAGATCCGCGTAGCCCGGGATGACGGCCCGGTCGGCCTCGGGCGCCGGCGGGGCCCACGGCGGGCGCGACAGGACCGCGCGCACGAGCCGCTCGTACTCCTCCGGGGACGCCGGAGGCCGATCGGGCGCGAACCGGGCGAAGCGGTAGAACTGGCTGGCGGCACGCGCGATCACCAGGCAGTAGTTGGCGAAGGCGTCGTTCCAGCCCGGGCGCTCGGCCCGCACGAGGTTCGCGAAGGCGAAGGCATCGTGCTCGAGATCGAAACGGCCCCGCGACACGGGCGGCGCGGTGGCAGCCGGCGCACCCGCACAAGCCGTCGCGAGAAGCCCGAGGGCCGCCACCAGCCCCAGCGCGGTCGCCGGGCGCCGACGCCGGATTGCCGCCCGGCCCGATCGATTGCGCCCATCCCCGCGGCATGGGGGCGTCATTGAACTTGCATTGTGGGCGGCGCGGCCGGGGTTCGTCAACGGCGGCGGCGCCGGCCGGAGGCCTTCCGGCGCCGCCCCGCGCTCAGCGGTTGAGCGTCCGGCGGAGGAAGCCGAGGAGTCCCTGCGGCAGGAAGATGACCATCGCCGTGAAGACGACGCCCACCGGAATCAGGTAGTACTCCGTGAAGAACCGGGAGACGCCCTCGCGCAGGAGCTGGAAGAACGCCGCCCCGGCCACGGGGCCCACCAGCGTGCCCATGCCGCCCATGACGTTGAAGATCACCGCCTCGCCGGAGAGGACGAAGTGGATGAAGTCGGGCGCCGCGAACTTGTTCTGGATCGCGTAGAGCGCGCCCGAGAGACCGGCGCACAGGCCCGACAGCAGCACCGCCACGATCTTGTACCGCTCCACGTGGTATCCGATCGCGCGCGCCCGCGGCTCGTTCTCCCGGATGGCCTGGAGCACCATGCCGAAGGGCGACCGGACGACGCGCCGGAGCGCGAGATAGGAGAGCGTGACGACGGCGAGCACGAACCAGTGGAGCGTGACCGGCGTGAAGGCGACCGTCCCCACGCCCGGGAGTCCGAGCGGGGGCTGCCGGAACGTGAGCCCGTTCTCGCCTCCCGTCACGGCGGTCCAGGTGAACACGATCACGTAGAAGATCTGCGAGAACACGAGCGTCGTGATCGAGAAGTAGATGTCGCGCAGCCGCGTCGCGAAGAAGGCGACGCAGACCGCGATCGCCCCCGGCGCCCACGAGGCCCGCCAGGAGCGCCAGCCAGAGACTCGGCGGCCGGACGGCGAGCAGCGCGGCCGCCGCCCCGTACATGCCGAGCCCGAAGAACGCCGAGTGGCCGAACGACACCATGCCGGTGTACCCGATCAGGATGTCCGACGACATCGCGAGGAGGCCCCAGATCAGGATCTCGGTGACGAAGCGGCGCCAGAACTCGGGGAGGACCAGGGGGGCCAGCGCCAGGAGCCCGACGACGACGCCGAACCACACCCAGTAGGCGGTGGGCGGGCGCCGGGACGCGCCTCCCGCGGCGGCGGCGGGCGCGCTCACTTGGGAGTGGGCACGAACAGGCCGGTCGGCCGGAACAGGAGAGTGAGGATCAGCGCCGCGAACGACACGATCACCGCCTGGGCCGGGCTCACGACGAGCGATGCGTACGCCTCCAGCAGGCTGATGAAGATCGACGCCAGGATCGACCCCGCGAGGTTGCCCATGCCGCCGACGACCACCACGATGAAGGCCCGCAAGGTGAAGTCCAGGCCCATCGTCTGGGTCACGCCGCCGAGGGGGCCGAACAGGACCCCGCTGGCGGCGGCCATCGCGGCGCCGATGGCGAAGACGCCCGTGTGCACGAGCGGCACCGGGATGCCCATGGCGGCGGCCATCACCCGGTCCTGGGTGGTGGCGCGGATCCAGACGCCGTACTTCCCGTGCTTGAGGAAGAGCCAGAGCGCGAAGATGATCGCGGCGGAGAGCACCGCCGTCAGGATCCGGTACCAGGGGTACTCGAGGTAGAAGAGCGCGAACCGGCCCGTCACGGGCTCCTGGATCTGCCGGGCCGACGGGCCCCACTGCCACAGCGCGTACTTCTGGAGCACGAGCGACATGCCGAAGGTGGCCAGGATCGTCGTGAGCGGGTCGCGGCCGACCAGGGGGCGGAGCGTCGTCGACTGGAGGATCGCCCCGAAGGCTCCGATCACGATCGCCGCCACCAGGAGCGCCAGCCAGAAGCTGCCCGTGGCCGCGATGGTCATGGCGCCCACGAACCCGCCCAGCATCACGAGGTCGCCGTGCGTGAAGTTGACGACGTCCATGATGCCGAAGATCAGGGTCAGGCCCGACGCCACGAGCGCCAGGATCATGCCGTTGACGAGCCCGTTGACGGTCTGGATCAGGATCTGGTCCATGGGGTCAGACTCCCAGGTACTGGTGGATGACGCGGGGGTCCGCCCGCAGCTCGGCGGCCGGCGCTTGATGGCGCACGGTGCCCTTCTCCATGACGTAGACGCGCTCCGCCACCTCGAGCGTCAGCGGCAGGTTCTGCTCCACCAGGAGGATCGCCACGCCTTCCCGGTGGAGGACCTCGACGATCTCCCGGATCTGCCCCACCATCCGCGGCATGAGCCCCTCGGTCGGCTCGTCGAGCAGGATGATCTTGGGCTCCAGCATCATCGCCCGGCCGATCGCGAGCATCTGCTGCTCGCCGCCGGACAGGGTGCCCCCGGCCTGCCGCCGCCGCTCGGCCAGCACGGGGAAGCTCGCGTAGACCTTCTCCAGGAGCTCGGCCCGCCGCGCCTCCGACACGCCGCGCCGGTCCAGGCCCGTCCGGAGGTTCTCGAAGACCGTCAGGAGCCGGAAGATGCGCCGATCCTCGGGCACCCACGCGATGCCCAGCCGCGCGAGCTGGTGGGGCGGAAGCCCCGTGACGTCGCGGCCATCGAAGATCACGCGCCCGCTCGACGGGCGCACCAGGCCCATCACCGCCTTGAGCGTCGTGCTCTTGCCCACGCCGTTCCGCCCCAGCAGGCCCACGACCTCGCCCCGCTCGACCCGCAGCGAGACGCCGTGGAGCACGTGCGACTTCCCGTAGTGCGCGTGGACGCCCTCCAGGAGCAGCATCACGTCTTCAGGTACACGTCCTGGACGCGGGCATTGGCCTGGATCTCCTCCGGCGTGCCCTCGGCCAGGACTTCCCCGTAGTGGAGCACCGTGATGGTGCGGGCGAGCCCCATCACGACCTCCATGTCGTGCTCGACGATGAGGATCGTGTAGTCGGCGGCGATCCGGCGGACGAGCTCCACGGTCGCGCGGGTCTCCGCCGCGCTCATGCCGGCGGTCGGCTCGTCGAGGCACAGGACCCGCGGCTCCGTGGCGAGCGCGATCCCGATCTCGAGGGTGCGCTGCTCCCCGTGCGAGAGGTTCGCGGCCAGCTCCTCCTCCTTGTCGTCGAGACCGACCGCCGTCAGCACTCGCCGGCTCCGCTCCACGAGGTCGGCGTACGCGAGGTGGTGGCGCCAGAGGCTCCAGGCGTGGCGGCGCGACTGGGCCGCGATCCGCACGTTCTCCAGCACCGTGGCGCCCGGCAGGATGTTCGTGATCTGGTAGCTGCGGGCGATCCCCCGGTGCGAGATGGCGTGGGGAGGCAGCCCGGTGATGTCTTCCCCGGCGAGCAGGATGCGGCCCTCGGTGGGCCGCAGGACGCCGGTCAGGCAGTTGAACAGGGTCGACTTCCCCGCTCCGTTCGGCCCGATGACCGCGCGGATCTCTCCGGGCGCCACGGCGAGCGAGACCCGGTTGAGGGCCGTGAGGCCCCCGAACTGCACGGTCAGGTCCTCGGTGCGGAGGATCGCCGGCGAGGCGGCTCCCGGTTCAACCCGGCGAACCGCCCCGCCGACGCGCGCGTCGGTCACGCGGACCGCGCTACGCGAACTTGCAGGCCGGAGGGAAGATCGTCTTTTCCTTCGGGACGACCTCGAGGATGTTGTGCTTGCCACCCCGCATGTCGAAGATGAACTCCCGCAGGAAGGCCTGGTGGTCCTCCCGCCGGAGGGTCTTGTCCCCCTGCGGGAAGTCGTCCCCTTCCTTCATCTCCAGCCCCTCCAGCGCCTCGATCAGCTTCATCGTGTCCTGGCGGCCCTGGAAGCCGGACTTCTGGATCCCGAGCTTGAGGGTGTTCATCGCCTCGTAGTTGGCCTGGACGTAGCGGTCCGGCAGGGGGCCGCTCGGGTCGATCTGCTTGAGCCGCACCACCGCGTCGTCGAAGAACTTCTTGTGGGCCGGCGTGTTGAGGGGCCCCTCCAGCACCGGCAGGTACCGGTTGATGCCGACGAAGCCCTCGATCTTGTTCCCCAGCGCCGGGAGGTTCGTCGACTCGGCGATCGCGCCGTCCCCCGCCCACTTGTACTTCTTGGTGAGACCGAGGTCGAAGGCCTGATTCCCGATCGTCACGCCGTCCTTGCCGAAGAAGATCCCGAAGAGGCCGTCGAAGCTCCCGGTGATCTTCGACAGGAACGAGGTCATGTCGGCCGTGCCGAGCGGGATCCCGGTGGTGCCGACGACCTCGCCGCCCGCCTTCTTGATCTCGTCCGCGTAGGCGTCCCGGGTCGACTGACCCCAGGCGTAGTCCGCGTACGCGATGTGCCATCGCTTGCCGAGCTTCGAGACGAGGTAGGGCGCGAACGCGACGGCCTGGGCCGGGGCGTAGTCGAACGGCCGGAAGGTGTACCGGCTGCACTTGCTCGTCGTGATCGTGGTGTCGAGGCACACGCCGATCATGTTGACGACCTTGTGCTCGTCGAACACCGGCATGCAGGCCAGGCAGACGTTCGAGAGGAATCCGCCCTGGTGGGCGTCCACCTTGTCCTCGAGGACGAGCTTCTCCGCCTTCCGGCGCCCGACGTCGGGCTTCGACTCGTAGTCGGCGATCACGAGCTCGATGGGGCGCCCGGCGATCCCGCCCGACTTGTTGATGCGGTCGACCGCCATCTGCGTGCCGACGAGGGCCGTCTTGCCGCCGGCCGCCCCCGCGCCGGACAGGGGCTGGAGCGTGCCGATCTTGAAGGGCTTGGCCTGCCCGAACGCCTCCCGCCACGGGGCCGGGACGAGCAGCGTCGCGCCGAGGGCTCCCGCCGCGCCGGCCGACAGGCCGAGGAACTGCCGCCGGGTCGTCTTGCCGCTCCACCACAGGTTGCGGGTCCACGCGTCGTCCTGCCAGCGTTCCGCCATCGTCAGCTCCTCCTTGTCGGGTGTCGCCCTGCTACGTGTCGGAGTGTCCGCCGTGAAGGCGTTCGGCCCGGGTGGCCCCCTCTATACTCCACCGCAGGGGCCCCACGCAAGTCTTGCGGCCGGGCGCGGCTCCCCGGTCACCACGCCGCGATCTCGGAGGCGACGGTCTTCGCGGGCACCACTCGCCCGTAGGCGCGGCGGACGATGTCGAGGGTCGCCCGCTGGATCTCCGGCCAGAGGGTCGCCACCCCGTCCTCCACCACGGTCACCCGGTACTCCCGGTTGAACGCGCCCACGACGGTCGCCAGGACGCAGATGTCGGTCATGGTGCCGGTCACGACGAGCGAGCGGACGCCCTGCGCCCGGAGCGCCCCGTCGAGCGGCGTGCCCGCGAAGGCGTCGTACCAGCGCTTCTGGACCGCCAGCTCCCCGGCGGCCGGGGCGAGCTCCGGCACCACGTCGACGCTCGCGTCGCCCGCCAGGCACGCGGACGACGGCCGGCCGAACCCCGGCGGGACGCCGGCCGCCGCCGGCCGGTGCTCCGGATGGAGGTCGCCGACCAGGAGCGGCGCGGCGGGCGAGTAGACGAACTGGCTGAAGACCACCGGCAGGCGCCGGCGCCGGAACAGCGCGACGAGGTCGGCCACCGTCGGCACGATCGCCCGCGCCTCCGGCACCTCCATCGCGGCCCCGGGCTCGAGGAAGCCCCGCTGCATGTCGACCACGAGCAGAGCCGTCCGGCCGGGCTCCAGCCGGAGGACGCGCTCGAAGGTGTCCGATCTGTCGCTCATCGAGATGGGGCCGGAGCTCAGTCCAGGATGCTCTTCTGGATGTACTCGCGAATGGCCTGATGGTACGTCCGCCAGAAGAACAGGCTCGGGGTCCGGTACTCGACGAGCGCCGGGACGGAGTAGTCGGTCCGCTCGAGCTCCATCTTGCCCCGGTCGTTGTCGTAGAAGAGGGACGCCGGGACCCGGTTGATCCGGTACTGCTTCTGAAGCGCCGCGATGGCCTGGCTCTCCACCCTCGCGCCTGCCGTGACGCGGTAGCCGTAGAACGCCACGACCTCGCTGAACTCGAAGGCCAGGTAGCGGGCCAGGGTCGCGAGGTTGCGCGATCGCTCGTCCTGATTGGCGTAGAAGACCACCACGACTGGCCTCGGGCTGCCCTCGACCGTCTTCCGGTAGTCGGCGTCGGAGACGTGGCCGACCGGCGCCCCCGCGAAGATGGTCTCGACCGGTTCCCGCGCGAGCCGCCGGACCTCGGCCATGTCGACCTCGGGCGCCGCCGCGCGGGCCGGCCGACGGAAGCTCACCGCCAGCCCCAGCCCCGCCAGGAGCGCCGCGCGCCGCGTCACGGCCCCGGCACGCGCCTGGACGCGGCCGTTCAGTCCCACCGGCGCCGGTCGTCGATCTTCTTCGCGTTCGCGGGAATCGTCCCGGGCGCGAGGATCCGGATCTCCCCTCGGAGCTTCATCACGTCCCGGATGGCCTCCACCATGCTGCCGCTCACCTGCTCCGCGCTGGCCCCGGGCGCGAGCTCGATCTGGAACTCGAGCCCGTCCTGATGGCCGTCACGGGTCACCACCACCTGCCAGCGCGCCACCGCCGGGAAGCGGGCCGCGATCTCGTCCGCCTGGCGCGGGTGGACGAACATCCCGCGGACCTTCGTCACCTCGTCCACGCGCCCGCGCCAGCCCAGCATGCGCGGCGAGGTGCGCCCGCAGGGGCACGGAGCCTCGGTGACGACCGAGAGGTCGCCGGTGCCGAAGCGGATCATCGGATAGGCGCGGTGGTTGACGGTGCAGACGATCTCGCCCGTCTCGCCCGCGGACAGCGCCGCGCCGGTCTCGGGGTCGCAGATCTCGAGGACGACGTCCTCCATGACGTGCATCCCGTCGGCCTCCCGGCACTCGTAGGCGACGATCCCGAGATCCGCCGTGCCGAAGCCCTGGCGCGTCAGGATCCCGTGGTCGGTCTCGATGGCCCGCCGGAGCGAGGGAGGCAGGGCCTCGGCGCCGACCTGGGCGACCTGGAGGGGCAGCCGCCCGAGCCCCTTCTCGTCGGCATGCTTGAGGATGGCCAGCAGGAACGACGGCGTGCCGACGTAGCCCGTGACGCCGAGATCGAGGATCGTCCTGACCTGCACCTCGACGTTCCCGGGACCGGTCGGGACGACGGTGCAGCCGAGCAGCGCCAGGCCGCGGTCGAAGAGGTGGGCCGCCGGCGTCAGGTGGTAGAGAAACGTGTTGACGACGACGTCTCCAGGCCGGAACCCGCCGGCGTAGGCGGCGGTCTCCGCGCGCCAGGGACTCCAGTCTCGCCGCGCGAACGGCTCGTAGATGGGCCCCGGCGACACGAACACCCAGCTCAGGTCGGTCCGTGGCACGGCCGCGAAGCCGCCGAACGGCGGATCCGCCCGCTGCAGCTCCGGCATGGCCGCCTTCTTCATCACCGGCAGGCGGCCGAGGTCGGCGAGCGTCCGCACGGCAGCCGGCCGGAGCCCCGCCGCCTCCATGCGCCGCCGCACGCCGGGCGCGCGCCGCCAGGCATGGGCCAGCAGCCCGCGCACCCACCCGTCCTGGTAGGCGCGCCGCGCCCGCACTCCCATGGTCTCGCGCTTCCGGTCGTAGTAGCCGCGGAGGCGATCCGCTCGCGTCATGTCGGTCTCGATCTCGTGGTGGGAGCGTGGGCCCGCGGGCGGCGCCGGCCCGTACCCGGGCGCACCGGAGGAGTCACGAGCGCCACGGACCGTCGGACCGCGACGTCATCGTCGCGATCCGACGCCCGTGGGCCTCGATCCCTCAGGTCGCCGGGACGGCCGGCGTCGGTCCCCGCGGGATCTGCGCGTTCCTAGCTTTCCTTCGAGCAGTCGCGCTTCGTGTAGCCGAGCTTGCCGCCTTCCTCGATCGCGGCCTCCTCCAGCTTCGGCCGGACGATCTCGCGCATCGGCTCGATCCAGTCGGACACGATGATCCACTTCTTGCCGTCCCACTGCTGGACCATCGCCAGGCCGTTGCCCTCGTGGTTGTCGCACGTGACCTTGAGCGGCCGCAGCAGGCCCTTCATCCCGATCTGCTCGAGCCGCTGCTCGGTCAGGTTCAGGTTCTCGAAGCCCCAGCGCACCTGCTCGGCGGTCGGCACCTTGTTGCCGTACTTGGCCATCGCCGTGCGGACGGCCTCGACGTTCAGCATCAAGTTGACGAGCATGCGGTTGTACAGCACCTCGCCGACGCCTTCACGCTTCCCGGCACCCTTCCCCTTGTCGTAGAGGAGCTGGTTGATGTCCTGGTGAATCTTGAAGTTGGCGCCGGGGGCGGTGAACGTCAGCGACTTGTACCCCTTGGCGCCGTCGCCCGCCGGGATCACGTCGGCCTCGGTCCCCGTCCACCAGTTGCCGACGACGTGGTCCATCTTCATGCCGTGGGCCGCCGCTTCCTTCACCGCCACCTGGTTCATCACGCCCCAGCCCGAGATGTAGATCCAGTCCGGGTTGATCCGGCGGACCTGGAGCCAGGTGGCCTTCTGCTCCTGCCCCGGATGGTCGACGGGGAGCAGCGTCAGATCGAAGGCCAGCTGCTTGGACAGCGTCTCGAGGGTCGGGTTCGCTTCCTTGCCGTACGGGCTGTTGTGGAAGATGTGAACGATCTTCTTCCCCTTCAGCTTGTCCAGGCCGCCTTCCTGCTGGCCCGACGTACTTCACGAAGACGGAGGCCTGGCTCCAGTAGGTCATCGGGAAGTTGAACACCCACGGGAACCAGCGCCCGTCCGCGGACGCCGTCATGCCGTAGCCCATCGAGTGGACGACGACCTTGTCGACCGCCGCCTTGGGGATGAGCTGGTACGTGATGCCCGTGCTGTACGGGTTGATGATCAGCGGGTCCTTCCCCTTCATGCGCTCGTAGCACTCGACGCCCTGCTTGGTGTCGTACTGCGTCTCGCACTCCTCGAACGTGATCTTGACGCCGTTGATCCCGCCGTCGCGCTCGTTGATGAGGTTGAAGTAGTCGGTCCCGGCATTGGCGAGCGGGATCCCGCTCGGCGCGTAGGGGCCGGTCCGGTAGACGAGCAACGGCATGAAGAGCGTCTTGTCCTGCGCCGGGGCGGATGTCGCCATCGGCCCGGCCGCCATGGCGAGGGCCAGCATGCCGATCCGGAAAGCCTTCCAGTTCATGACTGCTGCCTCCTGTGTGCGGTGTTGGGGTGCGGAGTCTCGGGCCGGGAAGACGGGCTCGCCGGTCACGAGAGCCAGCGCTTCCGTCGCCGGTAGTGCTTGACGTCGCGGTAGCTCTTCCGGCTGCCGACCCCGGAGAGCCCCAGGTAGAACTCCTTGACGTCCTCGTTCTCGCTGATGGCGCGGGCGTCGCCGTCCAGCACGATGCGCCCGCTCTCCATCACGTACGCGTACTGGGCGAAGCTGAGCGCCATCGAGGCGTTCTGCTCGGCGAGCAGCACGGCCACCTTCTCCTCCCGGTTCAGGCGGCTGACGATCTCGAAGATCTCCTGTACCAGCATGGGGGCCAGGCCCATGGACGGCTCGTCGAGCAGCATGAGCTTGGGGCGCGCCATGAGCGCCCGGCCGATCGCGAGCATCTGCTGCTCGCCGCCCGACACGTAGCCCGCCCGCACCCCCCGCCGCTCCTTCAAGCGCGGGAAGTACCGGTAGACGCGCTCGAGGTCGTCGGCCACCTCCCGGCCGTTCCGCCGCGTGTAGGCCCCGGCCAGGAGGTTCTCCTCGGCCGTGAGGTGCTCGAAGACGCGGCGCCCCTCCATCACCTGGACGATCCCCGACCGGACGATGACCGAGGGGTCCAGCCGGTGCAGCGGCCGCCCGAGGAACTCGACCGCGCCCTTGGTCACCTCACCCCGCTCCGTGCGGAGCAGCCCGGAGACGGCCTTGAGCGTCGTGCTCTTGCCCGCCCCGTTGGCGCCGAGGAGCGCGACGATCCCGCCCTCGGGCACGCTGAGCGACACCCCCTTGAGCACGAGGATCACGTGGTCGTAGATGACCTCGATGTTGTTGATGGTCAAGAGCGGCCGGCCGTTCTCGCTCACGCGTCACCCCGCATGGAAGGCCCCGCCGGCGACCGCCCGCCGCCCGAGCGCGCCGGAGCCTCGCCTCCACTTCCACCGTAACCCAGTCTCGGGCGGAGGCGTGAGCACGTTCTCAGTACGGGAAGGGCCACCGGCGCAGCTTCTCCTTGCCGATCTGCCAGAGTCGCGCCAAGCCGTGGGGCTCGACGATCAGGAAGAAGATGATGAGCCCTCCGAAGGCCATGAGCTCGATCTCTTTCTGGAGCGCCACCGACATCTTGATGCCCACCCAGTGGGGCATGTTCGTGAGCAGGATCGGCACCAGGATGATGAACCCGGCGCCGAGGAAGGATCCGAGGATCGAGCCCAGGCCGCCGATGATGATCATGAAGAGGACCAGGAACGACTGGTTGATGTCGAAGGCCAGCGTCTCCGCGCTCCCGAGGAACAGGAACACCAGCTCGGCCCCCGCCACCCCGCAGTAGAAGGAGCTGATCCCGAAGGCGAGGAGCTTCGTCCTGAGCGGCCGCACGCCGATGATCTCGGCCGCGATGTCCCGGTCCCGAATGGCCATCCAGGACCGGCCGATCCGGCCCCGCACGAGGTTCTTGGCGACGAGCGCGAACACGGCCACGAGGCCCAGCGCCATCAGGTACCGCGCGGGGGCGCCGGCGTTGGGCCCGGTCACCAGCACGCCGAGCACCGTCCGGTTCGGCGCCGTGATCGTGCCCGACGGCGCGTAGTTCACGAACCATCCGACCTTGTTGAAGAGCCAGATCAGGAAGAACTGCGCGGCCAGCGTGGCGACGGCGAGGTAGAAACCCTTGATCCGGAGGCTCGGGAGTCCGAACAGGAGGCCCACCCCCGCCGCGATCAAGCCGGAGACCAGGAAAACGAGGAGGATGCTGACCCGGGGGAACGCCGTCGTCAGCTTGAAGGCGGAATACGCCCCCACCGCCATGAACCCGCCGGTGCCGAGGGACAGCTGGCCGGCGTAGCCGGTGAGGAGATTCAGGCCGATGGCGGCCAGGGCGTAGACGAGAAACGGGATGAGGATCGCCTGGAGCCAGTAGTCGTTGGCCACGAGCGGCGGCACCAGGGCCGCGGCCACCAGGAACAGGCCCGCCACCCACCGGTCCTGGACGATGGGGAAGATCGCCTGGTCGCTGGCGTAGCTG
Source organism: uncultured Candidatus Rokubacteria bacterium (assembly GCA_963745015.1). Lineage (GTDB taxonomy): Bacteria > Methylomirabilota > Methylomirabilia > Rokubacteriales > DASRDR01 > DASRDR01. Next base: position 412,801 of record CAVUVU010000019.1, on the reverse strand, counting down.
GTCTTGAACTGCCCGGCCTCGCGATAGATCACGTGCTCACCGAGCGGCTCCTGGCTCCGCGGTAGCTGATCTGACGGCCTGCGGCCTGTGGCTCACACCCGCTCGATGATCTTCTCGCCGAACAGCCCCTGGGGCCGGAAGACGAGGAACGCCAGGGCCACCACGTACGCGAACCAGTTCTCGATGGCGCCGCCGACGAGCGGCCCCCAGTAGACCTCGCCGAGCTTCTCCCCCACGCCGATGATGAGGCCGCCGACGATCGCGCCCGGCACCGAGGTGAACCCGCCGAGGATCAGGACCGGGAGGGCCTTCAGGGCGATGAGCGACAGGGAGAACTGCACGCCGCTCTTGGCGCCCCACATCACGCCGGCCACGAGCGCGACGAGGCCCGAGACCGACCACACGATCACCCAGATCGTCTTCAGCGGGATGCCGATCGACAGCGCCGCCTCGTGGTCGTCGGCCACCGCCCGGAGAGCGCGGCCGATGCGGGTCCGCTGGAAGAAGACGGCCAGGATCGTCACCAGCACGCCGGCCGTGATCGCCGCCGTCATCTCCAACCGGTTCACGAGCACCCCCCGGACCACGAACGAGGTGTCCGGGATGCCGATGTCGAGCCTCTTGACGTTGGCGCCCCACACCATCTCGCCGAATCCCTCGAGGAAGAAGTTCAGCCCGATGGTCGCCATGAACAGGATGATGTGCTCCTGGTTGACCAGCGGGCGCAGCACCATGCGCTCGATCGCGAAGGCGAGGGCCACCATGATCGCGACGGTGAGCCCCAGCGCGAGCCAGACGGGCACCCCGCGCTCCATGAGCCCGACCAGGGTGAGCGCCGAGAAGAGCACGAGGGCGCCCTGGGCGAAGTTGAAGACCCCCGAGGCCTTGAAGATCAGCACGAACCCGAGGGCCACCAGCGAGTACATGAGACCGGCCGCGATCCCGCCGAGGAGCACCTCGGCCAGGAAAGCCGGGTGGGCCGCCATGTCGGCGAACGGCGCGACCAGCGCCGCGCGGACGATGTCCACGGAGGTCAGCCCTCACCCAGAGCCCGGGGATCCGCGTCCCCGGCGATGGCTCCGCGGCCCGTCACGGCGCGCCCGTCCGCGGACGGCGGATCACTCGTGGGCGACCCCGAGGTAGGCGTGGATCACGGCGGGATCGGCCCGGACCGCCGCCGGCGGGCCCTCGGCGATCTTGCGCCCGTAGTCGAGCACGGCCACCCGGTCGGAGATGTCCATGACGACGCTCATGTCGTGCTCGATGAGCGCGATGGTCGTGCCGAACTCGTCGTTGACGTCGAGGATGAAGCGGCACATGTCTTCCTTCTCCTCGACGTTCATGCCGGCCATCGGCTCGTCCAGGAGCAGGAGCGTCGGCTCGGCCGCGAGCGCGCGGGCCAGCTCCACGCGCTTCTGCAGCCCGTACGGGAGCCGCCCCGCCGGCGTCTTCCGGATCGCCTGGATCTCCAGGAAGTCGATGATCCGCTCGACGAAGGCCCGGTGCTCGAGCTCCTGCCGCCGGGCGGGCCCCCAGTAGAGGGCCTCCCACAGGAAGCTCCCGCGCATCCGGAGGAGCCGCCCGGTCATGATGTTGTCGAGCACCGTCATGCCCCGGAACAGCGCGACGTTCTGGAAGGTCCGGGCGAGGCCGAGCGCGGCCACGTCGGGCGCCCGGAGCCGGGTCCGGTCGCGGCCCTCGAACAGGATCCGCCCCTCCTGGGGCGGATAGAAGCCGCTGATCACGTTGAGGAGCGTGGTCTTCCCCGCCCCGTTCGGCCCGATGATGGCCAGGATCTCGCCGCGCCGCACGTCGAGGCTCACGTCCGTGAGGGCGTGCACGGCGCCGAAGCGGATGCCGATGCCCCTCCACCTGCAGGAGGGGCGGCTCGTCGGCCCCGGCGCCCGCCCGGTCCGCCGCCGCCTGGCGCGGCGCCCCCAGGACGCCCGTGCCGGATGGCGCGCTCACGCCGGCGCCCCGCCCGCGAACACCTCCGCCTCGCGGATCCGCAGGTCGGCCCGCACGGTCCCGGTCCGGCCATCCTCGTAGGTGACCTTGGCCTCCACCGACACGTGGTCCTGCTCCGAGTAGAGGGCCTCCACCAGCGCGGCGTACTTCTCCGCGATGAAGCCGCGGCGCACCTTGCGGGTCCGGGTGATCTCCTGGTCGTCGGGGTCGAGCTCCTTGTGAAGCATCAGGAAGCGCCGGATCTGCGCGCCGCGGAGCTGGGGCTCCTCGAGGAGGCTCCGGTTCGTGCGGGCGATCTCCTCGCGGACGAGCTCGTAGACCTCGGGCTTCTGGGAAAGATCCGTGTAGCTCGTGTAGGCGAGGCCCCGGCGCTCCGCCCAGCTCCCGACCGCCGTCACGTCGATGTTGAGGAGCGCGGCGACGTACGGCCGCTGCTGGCCGATGCAGACCGCCTCCCGGATGTAGGGCGAGAACTTCAGCTTGTTCTCGAGGTACTTCGGCGCGAAGAGCGTCCCGTCCGCCAGATGCCCCACGTCACGGGCGCGGTCGATGATCCGGAGGTGCCCGTCCCGGTCGATGATCCCGGCGTCCCCGGAGTGGACCCACCCGTCCTCGATGGCCTGCCGGGTGGCGTCCTCGTTCTTGTAGTACCCGACGAAGACCCCGGGGCTCCGGTAGAGCACCTCGCCGGACTCGCCGATCCGGACCTCGACATCGGTCAGCGGGGTGCCCACGGTGTCGAGCCGGACCTCCCCGTCCCGCTGGATGCAGATCAGGGCGCTCGATTCGGTCATGCCGTAGAGCTGCTTCATGTTGACGCCGAGCGCGCGGTAGAACTCGAACAGCTCCGGCCCGATCGCCTCCCCGGCGGTGTAGGCGAGGCGGACCCGGCTCATCCCGAGGTTGTCCCGAAGCGGACCGTAGACGAGCACCCGGCCGAGGGCGTGCAGCAGCCGGTCGCCCGCCGGCACCGGCTGCCCGGCCAGGCGCCGCCGCTCGACCCGGCGCGCCACGTCGAGGAAGAACCGGATCAGGCGCCGCTTGGGCGCGGCCGAGTCCTCGATCCGGATCATCGCCGTCGTCAGGATGCGCTGGTAGATGCCCGGCGGCGCGAAGAAGTACGTCGGCCCGATCTCCCGGAGGTCGTGCAGCACGGTGGTCGGGCTCTCCGGGCAGTTGGTCGTGAAGCCGGTGAGGATCGACTGCGCGAACGAGAACATGTGGTCGCCGATCCACGCCATCGGGAGGTAGGCGACGACCTCGTCGGTCGCGCGCAGACCCTCGTACTCGATGGCGTTCCGGCCCGTGACGATCAGGTTCCGGGCGGACAGCATCGTCCCCTTCGGCTGGCCGGTCGTGCCCGAGGTGTAGCAGATGATGGCGACGTCGTCCGCCGTGCCCTTCGCCACCTCCTGCTCGTAGTAGCCGGGGTGATCGCGATCGAAGCGGCGGCCGAGCTCCTGGACCGCCGCCAGGCTGATGAGCCCGGCGTCCTCGTAGTGCCGGAGCCCGCGGGCGTCGTCGTAGACGATGTGCTCGAGGCGGGGGCACCGCGCCCGCAGCTGGAGGAGCTTGTCGACCTGCTCCTGGTCCTCGACGACGGCGAAGCGCGCCTCGGCGTGGTCGACGATGAACTCCATCTCCTTCTCGATGGAGTCCTGGTACAGCGGAACGGGCACGCCGCCGAGCGCCTGGGTGGCGAGCATCGCCCAGTAGAGCTGCGGGCGGTTGTCGCCGACGATGGCCGTCTTGTCGCCCCGCTGGAACCCGAGCGCGGCCAGGCCCAGCGCGATGAGCCGCGCCTGCTCGAGGTACTGCCGCCAGGTGTACGCCTGCCAGATGCCGTAGTCCTTCTCGCGAATGGCGATCTTGTCGGGGAAGCGCTCGACGTTCTGGCCGAGGAGCTTGGGAAAGGTGTCGAGCGCCGGGTCCAGGGGGGCGCGCCCGTTGGTCCCGCGGGGCCGATCCGGCATGGCCATCAGCGCTTCGCGGTCCTGCCGATGAACGAGACGGAATCGCGGCCGGCGACGAGACGGCCCACCGCCTCGGCGGCAGTCGTCGTCTTGTCGACGAGGTCGCGCCACGTCCGGTCACGCATCCAGGCCCGGAGGGTGTCCGGGGCGTGGAAGCGATCGTCCCCCTCGCCGGTGGCGAGCAGCTCTCTGTCTGGCATTCACCCGCCTCGGGGCCGGTCATTGGCCGGGGCCCCGGGCGGAAGCACCCGACGGTGTGCCCGGTACCCCGGAAAGGCAGGCGGAGTGTAGCGGAGCGGTCGGTCGGCTGTCAAGAAGGACGCGGACTTACGAGGCATGCAGCCCCGCTCTGGACGGACCGGTCGGCGGATCCGGGAAGGCCTCGGCTCGCCTATACTCGATAGCCGCAGCCATCACACCCTCGGGGAGGTCAGCCCATGCCACCCACGGAAGCGCCGGACCAGGCCGCGCGGCGGGACGCGCTCGCCAGCCGCCTGATGGAGGCGACGCTCGGCCTCATGGACCTCGGAGCCATCCACATCGGCGACCGGCTCGGCCTCTACCGGGGTCTCGGGCGCCTGGGGCGCGCGACGGCGGCGGAGCTGGCGGTCGAGACCGGGACGCAGGAGCGCTACGTCCGCGAGTGGCTGGAGCAGCAGGCCGTGAGCGGGCTCCTCGAGGTGGAGGACGCCGCCCGCCCGGCCGAGGCGCGCCGCTACCTCCTCCCGGCCGGCCACGACGCCGTGCTCGCGGATCCGGACAGCCTCGCCACCATGACGCCGCTGGCCCAGTTCGGAGTCGGGGTCATCCGGGCGATGCCCGCGCTCCTGGAAGCGTTCCGGGCCGGCGGCGGCGTGTCGTGGGCCGAGTTCGGCGCGGATGTGCGCGAGGCCCAGGCGGCGCAGAACCGGCCGGCGTTCCTCCAGCTCCTCGGCGCGGAATGGCTGCCGGCCGTGCCCGATCTCCACGGCCGCCTCCAGGCCGATCCCCCCGCGCGCGTGGCCGACGTGGCCTGCGGCGCCGGGTGGTCGGCCATCGGGATCGCGCGCGCCTATCCGAAGGTGCGCGTGGACGGGCTCGATCTCGACGGCCCGTCGATCGACCTGGCGCGGGCCAACGTGGCGACGGCCGGGCTGGCGGACCGCATCACGATGACCGTCCGCGACGCCGCCGACCCCGCCCTGGCGGGCCGGTACGATCTCGCCACGATCTTCGAGTCGCTCCACGACATGTCGCGGCCGGTCGAGGTCCTGCGCGCCTGCCGCCAGCTTCTGGCGCCAGGCGGCTCGGTCCTGGTCGTCGACGAGCGGGTGGCCGACGCCTTCAGCGCCCCCGGCGACCAGGTCGAGCGCCTCATGTACGGCTTCAGCGTCCTGTGCTGCCTTCCCGCCGGGATGGCCGACCAGCCCTCGGCCGGCACCGGCACGGTGATGCGGACGGCCACGCTCCGCCGCTACGCCGCCGAGGCGGGCTTCCGGGCGACCGAGGTCCTGCCGATCGCGAACGATATCTTCCGCTTCTACCGGCTGCGTCCCTAGACCCGGCGCGTCGCGAGGCGGCTCCGTCCCCCCGGCGGCCGCGCCCGGGCCGCGACGCCGGAGTCCCGCGCAGCCGCACGGAGTCGGGGAGGCGAGGCGACGCCGCGGGCCCGGCCGGCGGGCCGGTCTTATCGCCCCAGCGCGGCCAGCATCTCCTCGACCCGCGTGAACTTCACGCGCGGGCGTCCCGACGCGCGGCCGCGGGCGACCTCGAGCGCGTCGAGCCGCTGCCAGTCGGGCCACGAGACGAACTGAGGCTGGCGCTGCTGGACGAGCGCCAGGACGGCCCCGGCCTCGGGCTCGGCGGGCGCCAGCTGGCGGCCCCGGCCGGCGTCCTCCGCCATGCACGCGACCGTCTCCGCGGCATCGGGCTTGTTGGTGCCGATGACGCCGGTGGGCCCGCGCTTGATCCACCCCGCCGCGTACTCCCCGGTCCTGGGCTCGCGGCTGTCCGGTTCGAGCACGCGCCCCTTGTCGTTCAGGATGACCCCCCAGGCGTCGTGGAAGGGCACGCCGGGGATCGGCACCCCCCGGTACCCCACCGAGCGAAAGACCAGGCCGACCGGAAGCTCCTCGAACCGGTCGGTGGGGCGGGCCTGGAGCGTGCCGGCCGCCGTCGCGTGGAGCTCGTTGCGGACGGCGCGGAGGCCGACCACCTCGCCGCCCTCGCCGCCGTGGAGGGCCACCGGCGAGACCAGGAAGCGGACGACCAGGGTCCGCGGCTTGCCGCTCGGCACCCGCTGCGCGTACTCGCGCAGGATCTCCACCTTCTTGAGGGTCCCCCGGTCCGCGGTCTTCTCGAGCTCCGCGCGCGTGAGCGGATCGAGCTCGACCTCGTCGGGCCTCGCGACGATGTCGGCGCCGGGCAGCTCGCCGAGCTCCCGGATCTCGGGGTTGGTGAAGGCGGCCTGCGCGGGGCCTCGCCGGCCGAGGAGATAGACCTCGCGCACGCGGCTCTCGCGCAGCGCGGCGAGCGCGTCGTCGCTGATGTCGGTCGCCGCCAGCTCGTCGGGGGTCCGGCACAGGATGCGCACCACGTCCACCGCGACGTTGCCGACGCCGACCACCGCCACCCGCTCCTGCGAGAGGTCGAACCGCTGCTCGCGGTAGTCCGGATGTCCGTTGTACCAGGCCACGAAATCGGTCGCCGGGTGGCTCCCGCGGAGGTCCTCGCCCGGGATGCCCATGCGGCGGTCGGTCTGGGCGCCCGTCGTGTAGACGATCTGGTGGTAGTGCGCGCGGAGGTCCTCGATCGTCACGTCCTTCCCGAGCTCGACGTTGCCGAAGAACCGGAACCCGGGGTGCGCGGCCGTCTTGTCGAAGGCGGCGGTGACGTTCTTGATCTTCTGGTGGTCCGGCGCCACGCCGAACCGGACCAGGCCGTACGGCGTCGGCAGGCGGTCGTAGAGGTCCACCTCGGCCGACAGCCCTGGCTGCCGGAAGAGGTGCTCCGCGGTGTAGAAGCCGGCCGGCCCCGCCCCGATCACCGCGACCCGCAGCGCCATCGGGCTCAGGCCTTGATTGCCTTGCTGTTGGCCCCGGCGCCCGGCGCCGGCCGGAAGTGTCTGGACGTCAAGGCCTGACCCCGACCTGCATCTGGAGGGTGTCCACCTCGCCGAGGTACTGGTCGAGCTCGGCCTTGACGACGTCGCCGATCGACACGATGCCGATCAGCCGCCCCTCCGCGACGACGGGGACGTGCCGGATCCGCCGCTCCGTCATCGTGCGCCGGACCGCCCGGAGGTCGTCCTCGGGCACGCCGACGATCACGTCGCGGGTCATGATCTCGCCGACGCTGCGCGCGAAGAGCCGCTCGTCCCGGGCGGCCTCGCGGACGATGTCCCGCTCCGACAGCATGCCCGCCGGCACCCCGGCCTCGTCCACGACCACGAGGGCGCCGATGTTGTGCTCCGCCAGCAGCGCCAGGGCCTGCCGGATCGACTGCTCCGGACGACACGTGGCGACCTTGCCACCCTTCCGCGCCAGGATGCTCGCGATGTTCATGTCAATCCACCGCCTTCGCCTGCTCGCGCAGGACGTATTTCTGGATCTTCCCGGTCGAGGTCTTCGGGAGCGGCCCGAACACGACCGCGCGCGGGACCTTGAAGTGCGCGAGATGCTCGCGGCACCACGCGATGACGTCCGCGGTCGTGAGCGGTGCGCCGCCGGCCTGAGCGTGATGAACGCGCAGGGCGTCTCGCCCCACTTCGGATCGGGCTTGGCCACGACGGCCGCCTCCATGACGGCGGGGTGCCGGTAGAGGACCTCCTCGACCTCGAGCGACGAGACGTTCTCGCCGCCCGAGATGATGACGTCCTTCGACCGGTCCTTGATCTCGATGTAGCCGTCCGGGTGCCACACCGCCAGGTCCCCGGTGTGGAACCAGCCGCCGCGGAACGCCTCCTCGGTGGCCGCCGGATTGCGGAGGTACCCCTTCATCACGGTGTTGCCGCGCAGCATCACCTCGCCCAGCGTGGCCCCGTCCCGAGGCACCGGCGTGAGCGCCTCCGGGTCGCGCGACCATGAGCCCGTCGAGCGTCGGGTACGCCACGCCCTGCCGCGCCGCGTGGACGGCGCGTTCCTGGAGCGGAAGCCCGTCCCACTCGGGCTGCCAGGCGCAGAGGGTCGCCGGGCCGTAGGACTCGGTCAACCCGTAGAGGTGCGTCACGCGGAAACCCATCGACTCCATCGCGGCGATGACGGCGGATGGCGGGGCCGCTCCGCCGGTCGCGACCTCGACCACGTGGTCGGGCCGGACCTTCACCCCCTCCGGCGCGTGGATCAGCGCGGTGAGCACCACCGGGGCCCCGCAGAGATGCGTGACGCCGTGACGACGGATGAGGCGAAAGATCAGCGCTGGATCGACCTTGCGGAGACACACGTGCGTCCCGCCGACCGCCGTCACCGCCCACGGATACGTCCAGCCGTTGCAGTGGAACATCGGGAGGGTCCAGAGGTAGACGGAGCGCGGCGTCAGGCCGAAGGCCAGCGCGTTGCCGAGGGCGTTCAGGTACGCGCCCCGGTGGGAGTACACGACGCCCTTCGGATTCCCGGTGGTCCCCGAGGTGTAGAGGAGCGCCAGCGCCTGCCACTCGTCGGCCGGGCGCGGCCACTCGTGCCCGGGATCGCCCTCGGCGAGCAGCGTCTCGTAATCGGTCGCGCCGAGGCGCGCGCCCCCCGCCCGGGGTCGGCGAGAGGATCGACGATGTCGACGACCGGAATCGGCCGAGGCAGGCGCTGGAGGGCCGCTCCCATCGTGTCGGAGAACTCGGTGTCCGTGATCAGGAGCTTGGCGTCGGCGTGCTGGAGGATGAAGGCGATGGTCCCGGCGTCCAGTCGGTAGTTGAGCGCATTCAGCACCGCCCCCGCCATGGGGATCCCGTAGTGGGCCTCGAGCATGGCCGGCACGTTCGGCGCCATGATGGCGACCGTGTCGCCGATCCCGATCCCGCGGCGGGCGAGCGCGGAGGCGAGGCGTCGCGCCCGACCCGCGAACTCCGCGTAGCTGTAGACGCGGGCGTCGTGGATGATCGCGGGCTTGTTCGGGTACACCGCCGCGGCCCGCTCGAGGAAGCCGGCCGGCGTCAGGGCCGCGTGATTAGCCGCGCTGCGGGCGAGCCCCTCCTCGAAGGGTTTGCCCTCGGATGGCTCGTCGATGGGCGTGCGCGCCGGCCAAGCAGGCACACCCCTCCTATAGCGCCTTCGCGGCCGGCAGACAAGATCGCCTCGCCTTCAGGTCGTGCCGCATCGGGGTTGTGTCGACCGGCCAGACATTCATGCTTCCCAACGCATCCCTCCACCCTGCACACTGGGCAAGGCAGGACGCCGTCACTCCAAGGCGGCCCGCCGCATTGCCGTCGAGCATTTCCAGGCCGCTCGCGTGCTCCATCGCTTGCTGGCGGAGGCCGGTATCAGCAGCTGACAGCGGGCCACGGCCACGCCATCCGCTGACCGAGCCCAGTGCCCACTGGGGGCGCCAATGCCAGCCAGGAGCGTGGTCGCAGCGGCGTCGAACGATCCGCGGCTCGGTTTGCCGGGCCGAACGCCGCTGCCTATCGCTGGGAGGCGTCCAGCATCACCGGCAGCCACCGTCGGGAATCGAGGTGGGCCATCGCGACTTCTCGGGCGGCGCGAGCGTGGCGCGGATAATGCGCGTCGATCTCCTCGACGGCCGTCGCCGCTTCCTCAATCGTCTGAAACGCCAGCAGCCCTTCGCCCGTGGGCAGGACCTGCGTGAAGCCCGTATCCTCGGTGAGGACCGGGCGCCCGCTGGCTAGGTAGGCCGCGCTGCGATCACTGAACCAGCCGGTCCTCAGGTCGCGGTGAATAGGCTTCGGGCAAGACAACTCCGCGCGCGAGCGCCGGATGTAGCGACGGTACGCGGCGAGCGACCCGGCCACCACGGACGGGTCGGCTAGGCGCCACCCGTGATCGCGCAGGAGCTCACGATCGCCGGTCTGATCCGCCGGGTGAAGATTCACGGCCAGCTCGAAGGGTCGTGCGACGCGGTGCGGCAGCGTGATGTAGTGCAGGTAGGCATCCCGCTTGGACACGCTCAGTACGCGATCGCCCCACCACAGTTGCTCCCACGTCCACTGCGTCACCGAGGTGACCGGTGCCTGTGGACCCGGGTCGGGTGCCATCGGCCACCACGGCAGATACACGAACGGAAGAAACGGTGTCCAGGAGACCCCGAGCGTCGGGACGCCGCAGTCGGCATCGTGCATCTTGGTCCCGACGGTCAAAAACGCGCGATGGGAAGCGATATCGAGATCCCACGTGAGGGCTGAAACCTGCAGGTGACCAGGATCCAGATCCACGAGCACGGGATGCCGGAACGCCGACAACAGCGGCTCGCGAACACCGCACGCCAGATTCCACATGAGATCCGCGCTTCGCACGAGCTCCCGGATCTGCGCAGTGTCCAGGCCATGGGCTCGCGCCGACTCCAGCGACGGCTCTCCGTCGTAGTACAGAACCGCGCAACGATCGCGAAAGCCATAGCTGTGGAAACGACGCAGGAACCCATCGATCCGCTGCCGATCGACGGCAGGATCGTCGGTGGATTTGAGCAACTCGAGCCAGACGACATCGTGACCGAGGTCGAGAAGACCAACGAAGTACTGAAGCAAGGCGCTCCAGTGCCCACCGCCACGCGGATAGCCGGCCAGAGAGCCGTCAGCTAGGATGATCCTGAGTCGCGAGATCGCCCTACCTCAGCCGACGCAGGCTGTCCACACACCGTCTCGCGGTGGCATCGCGCCCGTTCCTAACCGACACCCTCGAGAACAGGCAGATTGGAGCCGGACCGAAGGAGGTCCAGCAAAAGGCTACGTGACGGTTTCGGGACCCCGGATGGATGTGGCCTGCAATGCCGATTGTAGACGTCCTCGACCAGGAGCGGCGACATCCCCAACTTGCCGATCATTGTCTTCTCCGCCCGGCTCGGCCCGGCTTGCTGCTCAGAGCGGCCATGCGAGCGTGTGGGTCCGGCAGTACCAGAGGGCCGGGCGTCGCCCATTTGACCGGTTCGGTCGTGCTGCTCCTGGAACATCGACCCAATCACCACATTTGATGCTCGGCGACGATGGCCAGCGGCTACCCCGAGGATCCGGACTCGTACACCTTGAGGACGGGCGACGCGTGGATGATGCGGCCCTCGCGCAGTACATACGTGCGCAGCGCATGATAGTGATCCAGCCACCAAAACACGTTAAACACGAACGCAAGCCGTATCGTGCTGCGTGTCCGAAGGCGGTCAAGCTGTTGTAGCGCTTCGTCACCGTCGACCGGTGGGCCCAAGTAGCCACCCTCGCGCTCCATCATAGGATAAACGTCGGAGGACGCCTGAAGTAGACCGGAAACGACGTAGTCGTCAACCAAGATGAGCTTGCCCCTATCGCGTAACACTCCGGAGATCTCTCGCGCTGCTTGGCACACTCGGTCGTGCCATCGTCGCCGACAGTCGTCCTTTGCTCGCACGAGTGGCACTGACCCGGGAGCAATCGCCGCTAGCTTGTTCCGTATCTTCGCCGCGCCGGCTGTCATCGCCGCATTGTTGTGACTCAGGCTCGCTGTATTGACTCGAACGAGAGATCGCGTACCGGGCTGTTCGGTGTACAGAAACGCCGTACCAGCGATCGCACAGCGGAGCCACAGGTCCCAGTCCTCAAGCGCCGGCAAGCTCTCGTCGAACCCGCCCTGCTTCTCCAGGACTTGCCGCCTGGTTAGCGGCGCCTGGACAACCATGATGTTGCCTTCCAACAGCGCCACCAGAACCTCGTGCGTCCCGGACACACACGGCATCCACGGCTCGTCACAGTACCGATAAGGCGCAAAGTCGTCGGCTGGCTGGCGTCGAAATATCGAGCAGCGCCGTACACGATTCCAACGTCGGTGCTGCGCGAGCACCGCCACCTGGTGCGCCAACTTCTCGTGTTCTATCAGATCATCTGCATCTAAGAACTGCATATACTGGCCGCGCGCGAGACCGAGGCCGAATTTCCTTGCGGCCGATAGGCCGCGGTGCGGCCTGTAAACGTAGCGGATTCTCGGGTCCACTGCAGCCAGCGCCGCCACTATCCCGGCCGTGTCATCCGTCGAGTCATCGTCGACAACGATCGCTTCCCATGACCGCTCCGTCTGCCGCTGAAGACTCTCCAGCGTCTGAGCGATGAAATGGCCGTGGTTATAGCAGGGCACTATGACGCTCACGGTCGGCAGCGCGCGGCTACAGACGGCAACCGGTCGGTCCGTCATTCGTGAATCTCGAAGATCGCGACCCGATCATTGTGCAGGTGCTCGCGCGCGTGCGTACCCAACCACTCGACCATGCCCTGGTAGTGGTCCAGACACCACAGGTGCGGGAAGGGCACCACGAAGAAGCGCCGCCCACGGTCGCGCTGACTCTTAGCTCCGCATTTGCCGCCGCGTCGTCCGCCGGCAACCCCCAGTAGACACCTTCACGATCGCAGAAGGGCACGCGAAAACGGCCGGCGATCCGGGGACCGCTGGCCCAGTCGTCAGAATCCGCCAGGATGAAGGGCTCTCCCTCGGGTACCACCGATGTCCTGTGCATCGCGGCGCCGATTTGTCCCCACCACGCGGATGCCCGCCAGTTCGCTGGATCCACGGCCAAGCCCTTGCGCTGCGCGTGCTCGATCAGCGCGCGCATGGTAACGTCGTCGCGTTCGATGCCCTCCTGAACCCGCGTGGCGAAATCCTCGCGTGAAGAGTGGTTGATCGCGTGCTTCCGCCACCGGCTCGACGGCTCGACGCATTCGACGCGACCGTACAGAGGGGCGAGAGTCCCCAGGTAGAGGTCCGGGCACGTCCGGCAGCTCCGCTCGGGCATCGGCAGGATGCGCGCGAGCAGACGCCGGGACCACGCGTTGGCGCTGGTGGGCGGCCGGAGTAGCCGTAGGGGCCGTGCGTGAGCACCTGCTCCCGCAGGTCTCCTCGGGATAGTGGGAGGTGCGGCACGATCCGTCCCGTTGGGCGTCCGGCCTCGTCCGCCTCGATGGCGGGCCAGTGTACCTTGGCCACGCCAGGATCAGCCATGATCGGGAGAACGCGCTCGACGGCTTGGGGACTCAGGACGTCGTCCGAGTCGACGAACAGCACCACCTCGCCCCGGCTCTGCGCGAAGCCCTCGTTGAGGGCCGATCCTTGGCCGCCATTGGACTTGAAGATCGCGAGCACGCGCTGACCATATCGATCGATGACCTCGCGGGATCCGTCGGTCGATCCGTCATCCACCACGATGACTTCGACACCTCGCGACGTTTGCGCCAGGCGCTGTCGATCGCCTCGCCGACATACTGCTCGTAATTGAAGCTGCTGATGATGATGTCGGGAGCGGACGTGAAGCGCATGGCCTGGTCACGACGAGCCGCGGCTCCTACTTCCGCGCCGCGACGATCGTGCCGGCCGCATGCGCGACAGGCCGCGCAATCGTGGCCGGATCATCGATTCGCAGACTTTATCGGATGTTACCCTTGGCTGCCCCACCGCACAGGGTGCTTGAAAGCCCGAACGGACGCAATGATGTCCTCACTAGCGTACACCTTGCTCCTCCCGCGACGCCCCGCCAGCCACGCTCCGGCTTGGCCGAGCGGATCGCTCACGGGTAGCGCGGCCCGCTGCCTTCGGAACGGCGGCGCCCGCCTGCTGCGCCGCGGCGGATCCGTCCCTAGACGCGCTTCCGGAAGACCCGGTGGCCCCAGAGCCACTCGTCCTTCCACACCTCGGCAAAACCCAGCGAGACGAGACGTCGAAAGGTTGGCTCGAAGTCGAAGACGATGTGCTGCGGGCGCTGAAGATCGGGCTCCGCCGCGAACCGGCCGAAATGTATCCACCGGGTTTCAGCGCTTGCGCCAAGTCATCGACGGCACCCTCCGGATCGGCGAGATGCTCGAAGACATCCATCGTCGTGATCACGTCGAACGCGTCGGCTGGAAGCCCGTTGGCCTTCAGATCGATGATCTCGGCCTCCAGGCCACGCTGATCGAGCCGCCAGCGCGCGAACTGGGAGCGGCGAACTGATGTCCGCCAGGGCGATCTCGTAGCCGTGGCGGGCGAACAGGATCGAACCCGAGCCAACTCCGGAGCCAAAGTCGAGGTAGCGGCGGGTCGCCACTCGGCGAGCGAAGTCCCAGGCGAGCACGTAGGCGAGCGGGGACGCGTCGTCCTCGACGGTATGCCACCACATTAGCTCGAGGAGATGTGATTCCGGCTCTGCATAGAAACGTTCGATCGAGGCGCGGTCCCCCAGGGCACCGGTCCGGCTCCACGCGCTCTTGAGCTCGTCGCTTATTGCGCGACACCGCGCTTCCAGGGCGGCGACATCGGGCCGGCCGAGGTACGCAGCGAGCTCGCCCATCAGACTCTCCCGCAGGGACGACTGTTTCCCCATGACCAGAGCGTCTGTCCAGGCGGCGCGGTATTCGTCCACGAGCGACTCTTGACCCTCCTGAGCTGACGCGGCAGTCATCTCTCCGGTCTCGACACGAGCCCAGAGTGCCTTCACCCGGTCGGGAAGCAGCATGTCCATGGATCCATACCTCCTCGATAGCTCCTGGATCTACCCGGGGGCTACGCCAGACCGATGCCGGCCAACAGCCGCGCCGCCACGGCTTTCGCCTCGAAGTATTCTTCGGCGATTGCCCGCGCGGCGAGACAGTGACGGCGATAGTCGAGGTTGATCGCCTCCACCGCCTCTCGCGCCTCGTCCGCCGTGGTGAAGGCGAACAAACCCTGACCCGTTGGAATGACATTGCGGAAGCCTGTGTTCTGAGCCACCACCGGCTTCCCCGTGGCCAAGTAGCAGGCATCTCGCTCGCTGAACCAGCCGCTGCGGAGCCGCACGTTCTGATCCTTCGCGACGGTCAACTCAGCGCGGGACCGACGGATGAAGTCCGGATAGCGGCCGAAGACATCCAGAGACATCTCGTAGCGGCCGAGCTCACGTGCCAACCGTGCCGCTCCAGATACGCCTGATCGCCCGGCGCAAGACCGACCAGCGCCAGTTCGAACCGCTGAGAGGTCAGCGACGGCAGGGACACGAGCTTCTCCCATTCCCGATGTTTGCTCCAGTAGTACGCCTCGCCTCGATAGGTCGCATCGCTCCCCTCCTGGCGATAGTGGCCGATCGTCGTGAACGCCGCGGCGTCTGGCTCGAACGCCATCGGCCAGAGTTCCAGATCGATCGGTTGCCGGGTGGCGACGTACGCGATGCCATTCAACGGCACACCGCAGTCCGCGCGCCCATAGTTCTCACCGTAAGTGGCGATCTTGTGATGCGCCGCAAACGCGGCCCGCGTGTGCTCGTCACCGCCGGCGAGCGCGAGCTCGGCCGTGACGGGATCGGTCTGCACGTACACGCGCAGAGGGGCGCGGAGCTGCTCCTCGCGCAGATCGGTGGCACCCACGATGTTGAGGAGTGCGTCACATGACCGATAGAGCTCGTCGATGTCGCGCGAGCCGAGACCCCAGCAGGCGCCCTCCATGCCGGCCAATCGGAAGGCCCAGCGATCGGGCAGCCCGATGGCCCTGGTGCACTCGGCGATGTGGCGCACCGCATAGGCGCAGTCGTCGCTCACCGTATTCCGTGACGGGTCGTACGGCCACACCGAGTCGTCTTCGACGTACCAGACGTCGTGGCCCAAGCGAGACAGGCCTCGCAGCCAGTTGAGGTACAACCACGTCTGGCCGCCGAAGGGGCACCGGCCCATCATGCCGAGAACGACCAGACGCAGGCCCACACGCAATCTCAGGCCCGGCGGAACACTAGAGGCCCGCCGTCGACCGCATGTCGCCGACGACCTCTTGGGCGTCGAAGGGCCCGCGCACCCTGCAGATCCAGAGGCCTTCACGCAAGGGCGGTCTCCAGGAGGCGGCCGAGCACTTTGCCGGACTCGAAGTACTCCTCGGCCAGCGCACGCGCCGCCTTTGCATGCCGGTCGGGATCGCTCAGGAGACGCTCGATCGCCGTCGCGGCCTCGTCGGTGGTCGTGAACGCGAGCAGGCCCTCGCCGGTCGGGATGACGTGCTCGAAGCCCGTGGCCTGCACGACGGCCGGCACGCCGAGCGCCAGGTAACAGGCGGTTCGACACGAGAACCAGCCGGTCCGGCCGGCCACGTACGCGTGCTTGGCCACGCTGAACTCCCCCAGCGAGCTGGCGAGATAGTCGCGGTAGGTCCAGGGATCACGGGAGAGCTGCTGTCCATCGACCACCTGCCAACCGTGGGCACGTAGCCGGTCGACGGGTGCCGGGCCGCTCAGGGCGAGCTCGAGCGGGATCTCGCTCCGGGCCGGCAGCCCGATGACACGCTCGAACTCAACACTCTTCCCGGCGTACGGACGCGGTCGATCACCGGTCCCCGCTCCGTCGGCTCCCACGACGCCACCGTGGTGAGCACGCGGCGTCGCGCAGCTACCGGCACCGCCGCGTCGAGGAAGCAGTCGACCACGATCGGCTGCCGAGTCGGGATCCAATCGAACAGACCGGTCGGGATGCGGCAGTCCGGCGCGCCGACGTTCTCTCCGAAGGTGAAGAAGACATCGTGGCGGCGCAGCATGTCCACGCGTGCCCGGGCGTCTGCCCCGATCGTCCCCGTCAGGTAGTCGGGTACCGATGCCTGGGTGTACATGGGATCGCTATCTATGAATGCGACTCGCGCGGCCGCGAAGTACTCCTCCCGCATCCAGCACGAGGCCGAGACGTGGAGAAACAGGTCCGCGGACCGGCAGAACTGGACGACGGCAGCCCAGTCCAGCCCGTAGGTCTGCCCCGGGCCGTCGCGGAAGAACCAGCGGCGAGACTGCTCGACGGACAGCGTGGCAAGGGCCGACGCCAGCCGTTCGGCATTTCGCCGGCCGGACGCCACGAACGTGCTGGTCTCGGGGTCATAGCACCACTTCCCGGTGTCCTCGAGGTACAGGACGTCGTGGCCCATCCGGCGAAGCCCAACGGGATACTGAAGGTAGTCCCAGAACACCCCACCCAACGGGTACGTCGCAGCCAGGCCCGTGACCACGATCCTGAGCGGCCTGCCCACGTCAGAACTCGGGGGCCGGTGTCCCCGCGCCTCCTCCAACACACCGCCAACATGCAGGCATCGCTCAGTTCCCGACTTCGGCGTCGTCGATCCGGAGGACGGAGGCCACCGGACCGGAGCGCGAATGCTCCATCTGTTGGTGGTAGAAGCCGGCGTAGAGGCCACCCAGCGTCATGAGCTCCGCGTGCCGCCCCTGCTCTACGATCACGCCGTGATCGAGAACGAGGATGCGGTCGGCGTCTCGGATCGTCGAGAGACGGTGGGCGATGACGAAGGTCGTGCGCCCGCGCATCAGGCGGCGCAGGGCGTCCAGCAGGAGCGTCTCCGTGCGGGCGTCGAGCGCGGACGTCGGCTCGTCGAGGATCAGGATCGGGGCGTCTTTGAGAAGGGCCCGCGCGATCGACAAACGCTGCTTCTCGCCTCCCGAGAGCGTCGCGCCGCGCTCCCCCACGACCGCGTCGAATCCGCCGGGCAGCGCCCGGATGAAAGCCTCGGCGTTCGCCGCGACGGCCGCGGCTTCGATCTCGGCGCGGGTCGCGTCCGGTCGGCCATAGGCGATGTTGTCCGCCACCGACAGCGGGAAGATGAAGGGCTCCTGGAGCACCATCGCCACCTGCTGCCGCAGCGAGCGGATCCGAAGCCGTCCGGAGATCGTGGCCGTCGACGGTGACACGACCGCTCGAGGGATCGAAGAACCGGACAAGGAGGTTCACGACTGTCGTCTTGCCGGCGCCGGTCGGCCCGACGATCGCCAGGACCTCGCCGGGCCGCGCCTCCAGGGACACCCCCTTCAGGACGGGCCGTCCGCGCTCGTAGCCGAACGTCACCCCCTCGTATCGGACGTGCCCCTCAAGCCGCACTTCTCGCGCGTCCGGCGCGTCCTGGAGGTCCGGTGGCGTATCCAGGATCTCGAGCACCCGATCCGCGTTTGCGGCCGTCTGGCGCAGGATGGAGGCCGTGTACGTGATGGAGTTGATCGGCGTGTACAGCGAGGCGAGGTACGAGATGAAGACCAGCACCGTCCCGACGCTCATGCGACCTTCGAGGGCGTACGTTGCCCCGAGCCACATCACCAAAGCCGCGCCTACGGACGTCACCATGCCGACCACGAGCTTGAACCACATGTCGGCAGACATGGATCGGCGGTACGCATTGACGGTGTCGTCCGCGTACCGCCGGAAGCGCGATTGCTCGATCTCTTCCCGGGTAAACGCCTGCACGGCGGGCAGCGCGCTGAGCGTCTGCTGGACGAGCGACATCATCTGGCCCTCGAGATCCCGGCGCGCTCGGCTGCGAGCCTGCATCGGCTGCCCGAAGACCCGGATGGCGACCGCGAGGAATGGCACCACGGCCATCGCCAGGAAGGTCATCGTGGGGTCGAGACTCCACATGACCGCGAACATGGCAACGAGGGTGATGCCCGATTGGAACAGCGGTAGCAGCGCGCTGTTGACGAGGACTTGGAGGCCATAGGGATCCCCGGTGACCCGGGCGATCGTATCGCCAACCGCCCGGCGGCTGTGGAAGACGAGCGACAGCCGCTGCAGGTGTGCGAACAGGTCAGCGCCCAGGTCAAAGACCATGCGCTGGCCCAGGCGCACCGAGGTGGACATCGTCGCCATCGCCGTCAGCGTCCCCGCGAAGAAGATCAGCACCGTGGCGGCGCACACCCAGAACAGCAGCCCTCGCACGCCGTCCGGACCGGGGAGCCAGAGCAGGGCCCGGGTCACGAGCTCCGGCACAGGCTGCTGCCCCAGAACCTGATCGACCAGGATCTTCGTGGGCCAGGGGCGCAATACCTCGAGTCCGACCGCCACGGCCGTGGTGATCACCACGACGCTCAAGGCCCGCCAGTGGGGCCACAGGTACTTCAGGAGACGGAACTGGGCGGTCACGGTCAGGCCACCCGCTCGATGGCCTCCTGCCAAGGTTCGGGCTGCTCCTGCTCGAGCGTCTCGGCCACGGCCGTGTCCAGCGCGCTCCGGACCGCCTCGATGGCGCGGCCGCTGTCGGACAGGGCCCGGGTGGCGGCCAGGGCGGCCGCGATGCCCAGGACCAGCGCCGCCGGCCAGGCCTGGCTCACCGCCGCGCCAACCCCGCCCGAGATGGCAAGCGCGACGAGGACCACCCAGACGGATGACACCCGGGGGTGGATGCGGAAGCGCAGGAGCTGGCGGCCCGCTCCATGCTCTTCCGTCGCCATGAGCACGCGAATCGCGGCCAGTGCGCCCAGCCGCACCTCGAGATCCCACCGGTCGAAGTCGCCGCCGGCCCGGACGACCGCCCCGGCCTGTCGGAGCGCCTCGCTGATGTCAGCCAGGTGCTCGGCCGCAGTTCGTCCGCGCTCTCGCCACAGAGTGAACGTGCGCCGCCACGGTCCGACGGCGCCGGAAGTGCCCCGACGTCGCCAGGGCGTCAGCCCGTGAGCGAGGCGGCCCCGGAGCCGCGCGAGCGGCTGCACGAGGTACAGGAGCGCGGTCAAGCCATAGAGCTTGAACGTCGCGCGTCGCGATCGGCCAGCGCGGCTGAAGCGCGCGCGTGCCGCGCTCAGCACGGCTTGGGTGACGACCGCGCCCACCGCCAGGCCCAGAAGCGGCAGCGCGAACAGTAGTGGGGACCATGCGCTCCCCAGCGCCGTGAGCAGCGCGAGGGTCAGGATCGCAAGATACCATTCGGGCATCAGGGGAAGTGCGGCGAGGACACCCGGCGCCGGCCGGTAGAGCGACTGGAAGAGAGCCGCGCCCCAGGAGCCCTGGTATAGCCGGGGGCGACGCAACCGGATCGCCTCCGTGAGACCCAGCCCATACAGGCGTCCCGCCCAGCTGACGTGGCCGGCACTATTGTACTTTTCCGGCCACTTCTGCTCGAGCAGCGCCTCCGCCCGGCCGTACCCCATCTGCTGTTTCCAGTAGGTGCGCACCGAGTTTCGCCGGTGATGCCACACCACGGCCCCAGGGTGGAATCCCAGCGTCCAGCCTCGCTCCCGGAACCGCCAGCAGATGTCCACGTCGTCACCGGCGGTTCGGAACTGGGTATCGAACCCGCCGATGGCCAGAAGCGACTTTCGCCGGAACGCCATGTTGCAACCCGGGATGTGCTCGGCTTCCTGGTCGGAGAGAAGGACGTGGATAGGGCCGCCGGGCGCGTTGGCCACGCTCTCGGCCACCGGGCCGTCACCGGGCGGTGGGAGATTCGGGCCGCCGATGCCCACGTGTGTGGACCCGAGGAAGCCGGCCGCGAGGTATCGCAGCCAATCCGGATCAGGGTACGCATCGTCGTCGATGTAGGCGACGATCTCGCCCGACGCGGCACGCAGCCCTACGTTCCGCGCGTGACTCAGACCGTGGTTACGGCCGCTGATGATCCGAAACCCGTACTCCTGGGCAATGGCGAGGGTCGCGTCAGTGGACCCGTCGTTGACGACGATCACCTCGAAGTCTGGATAGTCGAGCCGCCGGAGGCCCTCGCAGGCAGTCGCGGATGGTGCGGGCGCCGTTGTAGGTGCACACGATGACGGAGATCCGCGGCAGGCGCATGTGCCTCGGAAATGGCGCCTCGATCATCGCCCGGCGCACTGCGGCAAGCGCTCGCTTCGGCCGCCGGTCGCGACGAGTCAGGCCGAAGTCCCAGTCCTCGACGTCGAAGCCGCCCCGGTGCCACTCGTCCGTCCAGGCGAACACGAAGGCCCCGGCGCCACCGGCAGCGAAGGTGGTCCGTACCTGCCAGTACAGCGAACGGGCCTGCGTGACCGGGCCGTGCCGTCGACTATCCAGACCGATCTCCGACATGACGAGCGGCCGGTCGCCAACCAGGTTTTGGAGGCGCGCGAGATAGGCCTCGAGACGCTCCTGCGACTCGAGGTACACATTGAAGCAGGCCAAGTCCAGAAAGGGCAGCTCCAGGTACTCGGTCGTCGGGTAGTTCACGTACGTGACCAGGGCGGAGGGATCCTCGGCCCTGACCGCGTCACACAGCCGCTCGAGGAACCGCTCCACACGGCGTCGACCGTGCCAGCGGACCATCGGGGCTGGAATCTCGTTACCGATCGCGTACCAGAGAACCGCCGGGTGCCCCGCGCAGCTCCGAACGCCGGCTCGGACGCGCTGCTCGATGGAGTCGCGCAAGGCGCGGTCGTCCAGGAAGGCGACGTGCTGCTCCCAGGGCAGCCCGATCATCACGCGTAACCCATGCTGCCCGGCCAGGTCCAGAAACCATCGCGGCGGCACCGTATACGTGCGAATCGCGTTGAAGCCGTTCGCCGCGATCGCCACGAGGTCGCGCTCCGCCTGAGCGTGGTCCCCGTATTCGCTTCCGTGAGAATCGGGCCGGAAGGTGCCGTAGGTAACGCCCCGGACCCAGAACTTCTCGTTACCGACGTACAGGTACTTGCCACGGACCTCCGGACGGCGGAGGGGTGGCGACGACGGCGAGTCCCCAGTCATCCTCGTCGGGCGTCAGGAGTCTTCACGGGGCGCGGTGGAGAACCGTGACGGCCTCGCCTGAAGGCCGCGCTGCCACAGCGGTGGGCGCTTCAAGCGGGGTCATATGCGATGCGATGTGCAGCGCCCATGCCAGCGGTCGCCTCCGAAGGGCGCGCGCCAGGGGACTGTCGATTTTGTTGCGATCTGCTGGAGATTCTTCGGTCATGCCGTCTCGGCACGACGTGGGAGCGCGTCAGCGTGACGTTACGCGCCGTACTGTCGCGGGCTAGCGCCCTGCGACACGCCCTGACCGCCATCGCGGGTGGGTGCCCGCGTATCTGCGCTGTGTAAGTTGTTCCCGCCGACGTTGGCTCGCCGCTTGCCCAATCGCCGACGGCGAATGGCTTGCGGTCAGACGCCCGGGGGTGGCGGGAAGAAGCGCGCGTCGCGCCGCTCGTCCCACGCCTGGTTGGCCTCGAGGAGCTCCCAACCGCGCATGCACTCCATCTGCGCGGCGAGAACCTCGTCGATCAGCTCGCGCGGGTCCTGGTGGAACGAGGCCAGGAGCAGGCGCTTGGTGTGGCGGGTCGCCGTGGGGGCGGCGGCCAGGCACTTGTCGATCACGCCGCGGAGCTCGGCGTCGAGCCCCTCCGCCGGGACGACCCAGTTGACCAGGCCCATCGCCAGGCCCTGCGCCGGCGTCAGATGGTCGTTCAGGAGGGCGAGCTCCTTGGCGCGCCCGAGCCCGACGACGCGGCCGAGACGGAGGACGGCGCCGTCCGGGATCGAGTCCGTGGCGCGTCGCGCCCAGCCCCAGCACGGCATCGGCCGCGCACAGCCGGAGGTCGCAGGCGAGGGCCAGCTGGAGCCCGCCGCCGATGCAGTAGCCCCGGATCGCCGCCACGACGAGCTTGC
This sequence comes from uncultured Candidatus Rokubacteria bacterium, assembly GCA_963745015.1. Taxonomy (GTDB): domain Bacteria; phylum Methylomirabilota; class Methylomirabilia; order Rokubacteriales; family DASRDR01; genus DASRDR01. Next base: position 390,427 of record CAVUVU010000019.1, on the reverse strand, counting down.
CCATGTCCTCGAGGCCGTTCAGGGCGCGGATCCAGTCGCGGTAGAACGGCTCCCCGATGGCGCCGGTCGACAGCGCCCGGCGGTCCATCCCGGAGGAGAAGGCCCGTCCCTCGCCGGTCACCACGACCACCCAGGCGTCGGGGTCGGCCTCGGCGGCCGCGACGGCCGCCACCAGGTCCGTCGCGAGCTGAGCGTCGAGGGCGTTCAGCACCTCGGGCCGCGTGAGCGTGATCCATCCCACGCCGTCCACGGCCTCGTATCGCACGTGCGCGCCGACGAGCTTCACCGGGAATCTACCCTAGCACGGCCGGCGGGCGCGTCCGTTCGGGGGCCACCGACGGCCAGCGACCCTCGGCCTGGCTCTACCCGGAATACCCGGGCACCCTGCGACGGGGGCCCACCCCGTAGTCGCGCGAGGCCGACCGCCTACACGCGCGGGCCGAGGACGAGGCGCTCGTGGAGCGCGGAGAGGATCTCGTCGATCGCGGCCGAGGCCCAGATGCGGAAGAACGGCGACGCCTGGAGCGCCGCGAACTCCCGCCCCACGCGCGCGTCGGTCGCTTCCGGCGTCTCGCCCGGCCGCGGCACGCGGATGTGGCCGTAGACCAGCCGGTCCTTGTCGTAGATCTTGGGGTACTCGATGTAGTGGTAGAGGTACCGGAGATCTCCCGTGTAGAACGCGGCCACCGGGACCGACTGCCAGGTCTGTCCCTTCTTCTCGTTCAGGAACTCGGCCATGAGATCGGCGTTGCTGTCCGGCGCCTCGGCCAGGGTCGGGCGCTGGCTTTGACCGAACCGCTGCCCGTCCCGGCGGAAGATCCGCAGATCCAGCCCGCCGGCCTCGGCGAGACGCTTCAGCATGGGGATGTCGCGCCGGCAGTCGGACGACCACTCCTCGGAGATGGCGAGGATCCGCCGCGGCCCGTCCGGCTGGGCCGCCAGCCACCGGACGGCCTCCGTCTGCGCGTCGGACAGCCGGAGCGAGTCGTACCAGCTCCGCATCCACCCGCTCCAGTCCCGGCGCGCCTCGCCGCTGGCGGAGCCCTCCCGGCGAAGGTTCTCGGGGCTCGCCACGTACTCGAGATACTGCTCGAAGGTCATGCCCGACGCGTAGCGCTCCGGCGTGACCACGGTCTTCGTCCGATCCATCGGGCCTCCGGATCCTAGCGTGACTCGAGGAGGTGCCGCGCGATGACCATGCGCTGCACCTCCGACGTCCCCTCGCCGATCTCGCAGAGCTTGGCGTCCCGGTAGAAGCGCTCCACCGGGAACTCGCGCGTGTAGCCGTACCCGCCGTGCACCTGGACCGCCTTGGTCGCGCACCGCACCGCGACCTCCGAGGCGAAGACCTTCGCCATCGACGCCTCGAGCATGACCGGGCGCCCGCGGTCCTTCCCGTACGCCGCGCGAAGGGTGAGGAGTCGCGCGGCCTCGACCTCGGTGGCGAGATCCGCGAGGATCCCCTGGATGCCCTGGAAGCGGCCGATCGGCCGGCCGAACGCGTGGCGCTCCTTCGCGTACCGCACCGCCTGGTCGAGCGCGCCCTGGCCGAGCCCCACCGCCATCGCCGCCATGGCGATCCGGCCGCCCTCCAGCACCTTCTTGGTGTCCTGGAAGCCCCGGTTGCGCTCGCCCAGGAGGTTCGCCTTCGGGACGCGGACGCCCTCGAGCACGAGCTCGGCCGTGTCGGAGGCGTGAAGGCCGAGCTTCCGGTAGCGCTGGCCGGGACGGAAGCCCGGCATCCCCCGCTCCAGGATGAACGCGGACACGCCGCGGCCGCCCGCGGCCGGATCGGTCCTGGCCATGACGACCGCCGTCCCCGCGACGCTGCCGTTGGTGATGAAGGCCTTCGTCCCGTCGAGCACGAAGGCGTCGCCCGCCTCCACCGCGCGGGTTTGGATCGCCGCCGCGTCCGAGCCCGCTCCCGGCTCCGTCAGGCCCCAGGCGCCGAGAACCTCACCGCGCGCGAGGGGCGGCACGTAGCGCTCGCGCTGGGCCGCCGTCCCGACGCTGTAGATGTGGTTCGTGCAGAGGGAGTTGTGGGCCCACATCGTGATGCCCACGGAGCCGTCCACCCGGGACAGCTCCTCCACCACGAGCGCGTACGCGACGTAGTCGAGCCCGGCCCCCCCGTACTCCGGCGGGAACAGCGCCCCCAGGAACCCGAGCGCCCCCAGCTTGGCGATCAGCTCCGCGGGGAACTCCTCGCTCTCGTCGTAGCGGGCGATGACCGGCGCGATCTCGGCCTCCGCGAACTCGCGGGCGGTGCGCCGCGCCAGCTCCTGCTCGGCCGTCAGCTCGAAGTCCATCGCCTGCCGCGCCGTCGCCGGTCAGATGGCGGCTTCAGCCGTCCCTTCCGACCGAGAAGGCCCGGACGATCATGAGGAGCCCGTAGGCGGCGAGGAGCCAGGGCCCGGCGCTGCCGTCGCCGGCCAGGAGGGCGTCCACGAGTCCGGAGGGATGACGCACCACCTCGGCCGCGGCCGGACCCGTGCGCACGAACTCCTCGGCGGCGAAGAGGAGGCACAGGACGCCGAGCGTCAGGCGCCAGATCATGCGGAGGACCCCAGGAGCGCCGTCATCACCTTCCCGTTCGGATTGCGCGGAAACACATCGAGGCCCGCCACCACGGCCGGCGCCTCGCCGCCCGCGATCGCGGCCCCGTGCGGGCCCGATCGCGAGCCGAACCCCGGGCCACGCCGAGAGGCGTGCCCCCACCCTCTCTCACGGTACACCGGATCGTGCAGGCCCACCACGCGGCCGCCGGCCGCCCAGGCTCGCCGAGCGCGCCGCTGGCGACGACGGGCGTTCCACCGCCGGAGCCGGCGCGGAGCGTCCGGGAGCAGCGGGGAGCCGTCAGGTCCGGGCGGGGCGGACGTTCGCCGTCACGAAGGCGACGATGTCGCGGGTCGACGTGCCGGGCGTGAAGATCTCGCGCACCCCCTCGGCCTTCAGCCGCGCGATGTCGTCGGGGGGCACGATGCCGCCGCCGAAGACCAGCACGTCGTCGGCGCCCCTGCTCGCGGAGGAGCTCGAGAACCCGCCCGAAGAGATAGTTGTGGGCGCCGGACAGGACCGAGAGCCCGATCGCGTCGACGTCCTCCTGGATCGCGGTCGCGACGATCTCCTCGGGACTCTGGTGGAGACCGGTGTAGACGACCTCCATGCCCGCGTCGCGGAGTGCCCGCGCCACGATCTTCGCGCCCCGGTCGTGGCCGTCGAGGCCCGGCTTCCCCACCAGGATCCGCAGCTTGCGCTCGGTCATGGGCGCCGGGGCCTGGCGGCCGTGGAGAGGGCGGTCGCCCGGTCTCTCATCCGCGCGCCCTCACGCGAGCGCCCCGCGGATCTTCTCGGCCGCCGCCTGGATGCGCCCCCGGTCCCCGGCGACGACGGGCCAGTCGAAGCCCTTCCCGTCCCCGGTGAAGCGCGGAATCAGATGGAAGTGAAAGTGCGGCACCGACTGGAACGCGGCCGCCCCGTTCGCCTGCATCACGCTGAGCCCTTCCGCGCGCAAGGCCTCCCGGATGGCCCGGCCCACGCGCTTGGCCGTCGCGATCGCCGCCCGGAGGTCCGCCTCGTCGGCGTCGAAGAGCGTCGCCGCGTGGGCGCGCGGGATGACCAGGGTGTGGCCCTCGTTCAGCGGGTTGATGTCCATGAAGGCGATCGTGCGCTCGTCCTCGTACACCCGCGTCGAGGGGATCTGGCCGTCCCGGATCCGGCAGAACACGCAGTCCACGCGCGGGGCCTACCCTTCCTTGGACTGCTGGTCCACCTCGGCCTGGACCTCCGTGAAGGCCTTCTTCGCGGCCTCGATCCGCTCCTTGGCGTCCGGGGCCGACCCTTCGGATTCCGCCTCGAAGGCCTCCAGGGACATCTGGAGGGCCCGGCCCGCCCGCCCGTGAAGATCCTGGAGGTCCGACGGGACCTGGAGCGCCCGCCACTTGTCGCCGAGCCGCCGGAACGCCGTCGCCTTGGCCTGGGCATCGAGCACCGTCTGCGTGAACAGCGCCTCCCCTTCCTTGAGGACCTGCGACATCTCGCGAGCCGCCGAGACGGCGCTGCGTCGCGGTGGGGACGACGGTGGCGCTGGCGGGCGCCGAGTACATCCGGAGGTCGCGCGACTGATTCGTCCCTTCGATGCGGCTGATGTCGCTCTTCAGGATCCGGATGATGCCGCCGCCGCGGGCGAACTCCACCGCGTCGCCCGTATCCCGCCAGGCGTCGACCTGGATCGTGTTGCCGTTCGTCAGGAAGATGACGTCCGCGCGCGCGGCGGGCACGGCGGCCAGCGCCGCCGCCAGCCCGATACCCGCTGCCAGGCCTCTACCCCTCATCGCTCCGCCCTCCTCCGGCTCGTGCCCGCGCCGGCTCTCAGAAGATGATGGGCTCCCGGTAGCGCCCGAACGTCTCGCGGTACACGTCCGCGATCTCCCCGAGGGAGGCCTCCGCCTTGACCGCGTCCACGAGGATCGGCATCAGGTTCTGCCCGCTCCGGCAGGCGTCCGCGACGCGGCGCAGCTGGCGCGCGACCTCCGCCGGGCTCCGCGCCGCCTTCACCGCGCGGAGACGCTCGACCTGCTCGCGCTCGACCGCCTCGTCGAGCCGGAGGTACGGGATCGGCCGCTCGTCCGCCTGGACGTGGCGGTTCACGCCGACCACCACGCGCTCTCCGGCGTCCTCCTGGAGCTGCGTCCGGTAGCCGGAGTCCGCGATCTCCTGCTGGGGGAACCCGACGTCGAGGGCCCGGATCATCCCGCCCAGGTCGTCGATCTTCCGGATGAGGCGCCAGGCCTCGGCCTCCATCCGGTCCGTGAGCGCCTCGACGAAGTAGGCGCCGCCGAGGGGGTCCACCGTCTGGGTGACCCCCGTCTCCTCGGCGACGATCTGCTGGGTCCGGAGCGCGAGCGTCACGGCCTCCTCGGTCGGGAGCGCCCACGTCTCGTCGTAGGAGTTCGTGTGGAGCGACTGGGCGCCGCCCAGCACCGCGGCCAGCGCCTGGATCGCGACGCGCGCGACGTTGTTCAGCGGCTGCTGCGCGGTCAGGGACACGCCGGCGGTCTGCGTGTGCATCCGGAGCCGCATGGCCCGGGGATCCGTCGCGCCGAACCGCTCCTTCATGATCGTGGCCCAGATGCGGCGGGCCGCGCGAAGCTTCGCGATCTCCTCGAAGAAGTCCGAGTGGATGTCGAAGAAGAACGAGAGCTGCGGCGCGAAGCGGTCGACCGGCAGCCCGCGCTGGACGCACGCCTCGACGTACGCGATGCCGTCGGCCAGCGTGAAGGCCAGCTCCTGGATCGCCGTCGCGCCCGCCTCCCGGATGTGGTAGCCCGAGATCGACACCGGGTGGAACTTGGGGACCGAGTGCATGCAGAACTCGATCATGTCGACGACGATCCGGACGGCCGGCGTCGGCGGGCAGATCCATTCCTTCTGGGCGCTGAACTCCTTCAGCATGTCGTTCTGGATGGTCCCGTCCACCTCGGTCCAGGGCACCCTCTGCCGCTCCGCCACCGCCAGGTACATCGCGAGGATGACGGAGGCGGTGCAGTTGATGGTCATCGACGTCGTGACCCGGCCGAGCGGGATGCCCTCGAAGAGCCGCTCCATGTCGGCGAGCGTCGAGACCGACACGCCCTCGCGGCCGACCTCGCCGCGCGCCTTCGGGTGGTCGGCGTCGTACCCCATCAGGGACGGCATGTCGAAGGCGGTCGACAACCCGGTCTGGCCCTGCTCGAGGAGGAACTTGAAGCGCCGGTTCGTGTCCTCGGGACGCCCGAACCCGGCGAACATCCGCATGGTCCAGAGGCGACCCCGGTACATGGTGGGATAGACGCCCCGGGTGAACGGGTACTCGCCGGGGAGCCCGAGCCGCTCCGGGTAGCGCCAGCCCGGCAGGTCCGCCGGCGTGTACACGCGCTCGACGGGCAGCCCGGACATGGTCTCGAACGCCGGCTTCCGCTCGGTCGGCTCGCGGTCCTGGCTGCGCTCCTGGGTCACCGGGTCAGCCTCCCGCCGTCCGCGCCGGCGATCACGCGCTCTCCATCAAGGACCGCGCGACGACCAGCCGCTGGATCTGGGACGTTCCCTCGTAGATCTGGGTGATCTTCGCGTCCCGGAAGAACCGCTCGACCGGATAGTCCTTGATGTACCCGTAGCCCCCGTGGATCTGGATCGCATCCGTCGCCACCCGCATGGCGGTCTCGGAGGCGAAGAGCTTGGCCATCGACGCGGCGGTGCCGTACGGCTTGCCCCGGTCCTTCAGCACGGCCGCGCGCCACGTCAGGAGGCGCGCCGCGTCGACGCCCGTCGCCATGTCGGCGAGCATCCACTGGATCATCTGATGCTGTCCGATGGGGACCCCGAACGACTGGCGCTCCCTCGCGTAGCGGACGGAGGCCTCGAGCGCCGCGCGCCCGATGCCGACGGCCTGGGCGGCGATGCCGATCCGTCCACCGTCGAGCGCCGCCATGGCGAGCTTGAATCCCCCGCCCTCGGCGCCCAGACGGTTCGCCACGGGCACCCGGCACCCCTCGAAGACGAACTCGGCCGTGTCCGACGCGCGGAGACCGAGCTTGTCCTCGACCTTGGGGATGAGGAAGCCCGGCGTGCCCTTGTCGACGAGGAACGCGGAGATCCCGCGGTGCGCCTTGGCGGGATCCGTCTGCGCGAAGACCAGCGCGACCGTCGACTCCCGGCCGCTGGTGACGAACACCTTGCGGCCATCCAGCACGTAGTCGTCGCCCTCACGCCGCGCCAGCGTCGTCAGGTTCCGCGCATCCGAGCCGGCCTGCGGCTCGGTCAGGGCGAAGCAGCCGAGCGCGCGGCCCGAGGCCAGGGGCGCGAGAAACCGCTCGTGCTGCGCCGGGGTGCCGGCGGTCACGATCGGAGCGCACACCAGGGAGTTGTTCACGGACATGACGACGGCGTGCGACGCACAGGCGACCGCGACCTCCTCGAGGGCCAGCACGTAGGACAGGAAGTCGGCGCCGCCCCCGCCGAGCGCTTCCGGGACGGCGATGCCGAGCAGGCCGAGCTCGCCCATCCGCTTCACCGTCGCGTGAGGGAAGCGCGCCTCCCGATCGCACTCGGCGGCGACGGGCTTGACCTCCTGCTCGGCGAACTCCCGAGCGAGGCCCTGGACCATCTGCTGCTCGTCCGTCAGCTCGAGCCTCATGCCCACCTCGGGGGCGCGCCGCGGCTTCCCGCCCCCAGCCTCATCGCGCGCGCCGAACCCGCCGTCTCGACCCTGCGGGGCCGGACGTCGACGCCCCGGCACGCGCCCGATCGGCCACACGGCGCATCAGTGTCGGGACGTGACCGTCTGGCCCCATCAACGCTTCAGCTTGCGGAACTCCTCCGTGAGGAGCGGGACGACCTCGAACAGGTCCCCCACGAGCCCGAAATCGGCGATCTTGAAGATCGGCGCGTCGGCGTCCTTGTTCACGGCGCAGATGACCTTGGAGGTCCGCATCCCCGCCAGGTGCTGGATCGCCCCGGAGATCCCGCAGCCGATGTAGAGCTTCGGGGAGATGGTCCGGCCCGTCTGCCCGATCTGGAACCGGTGCGGCTTCCACCCGGCATCGACGGCCGCGCGGGAGGCGCCCACCGCGGCGCCGATGACCCCGGCCAGCTCCTCGAGGAGCACGAAGTTCTCGGGGCCCTTGAGCCCCCGGCCGCCCGACACGACGATCTCGGCCTCGGTGAGCTCGGGGAGACCGGTCTGCGCCTCTTCGCGCCGCTCGACGAAGTGCATGGCCGGGGCCGCCGCCGCGAGGCTCTGCCGCTCGACCACCGGCGCGCGCCCCGTCTCGGCCTCCGCGGCCTTGAAGACGTTCGGGCGCAGGGTGGCCAGGGAGGGCCCGGTCTTCCAGCGGACCCGCGACAGGAGCTTGCCGGCGTACACGGGACGCGTCGCGACGAGCTGTCCGTCGGCCAGGCCGAACGCGACGCAGTCCGCCGCGATCCCCGCGCCGAGGCGCGCCGCCAGCCGCGCCATCAGCTCCCGGTGGCGGCTCGTGACGGCGCCCCAGATCGCCCGCGGCGACTCCCGCCCGGCGAGGTCGGCGAGCGCCGGCACCCACGTCTCGCCGCGGTACGGGGCCAGCGCGGCATCCTCCCACAGCCAGATCCGCGAGGCGCCCCAGGCCGCGAGCTGATCGAGACCTTCGGGAGCCGCGCGGTCGGTGAGCCAGACGGCCTCGACCCCGCCCCCGAGCTCGGCGGCGTGACGGCGCGCCTCTCCGATCAGCTCCGCGGTGACCTTCTTGGGTTGTCCCTGCCGATCGTCCTCGACCACGCACCAGAACGCGCCTGCCATCGGGGTCTCCCGTGCCTCAGATTGCCTTGATGTCTTCGCGGAGCGTTCGCACGAGCTCCCGCGCCATGTCCTTCGGATCGCCGGTGAGGATGCGGCCCGGCGGGCGCGGAGGCAGGGCCTCGAGCGCCACGATCTCGAGCGCGGGCGCGACGGCGCCGAGCCCCGCCGGCTGGAGGTCGGCGGCCTTCAGCTCCTTGACCTCCTTCTTCTTGGCTCCCATGATCCCCTTGAGCGTGGGGTAGCGGGGCTCGTTCATGCCCTTCTGGGCCGTCACCACGCACGGCAGCGGCACGTCGAAGACCTCGAGGCCTCCCTCGACCTGGCGGCCCGCCCGGATGCGGCTGGCGTCCTCCGCGATGGTCTCCTCCATGATCCAGGACAGGCACGGCCAGCCGAGGATCTCCGCCACCTGCGCGCCCGTGGCGCCCATGTCGTCGTCGATCGCCTGGCGTCCGGACAGGACGAGCTGCGGGCTCTCCAGCCTCGCCACCGCCGCCAGCGCCCGGGCCGCGGTCAGCGTGTCCGCGCCCTCGAACACCGGATCGTTCACGTGGATGGCACGGTCGGCGCCCATCGCCAGGCAGGAGCGGAGGGCTTCCTTCGCGCGCTCGGGGCCGAGGGTGACCGCCACGACCTCGTCGGTCGCCTGGCCGCGCTTCTCCTTGATCCGGAGGGCCTCCTCGAGCGCGAACTCGTCGTACGGGGACACGATCCAGGTGATGCCGGTCTGGTCGATCGTTCGGGGGTCGCTCCCGACCTTGACCTGCGTGGCGGTGTCCGGCACCTGCTTCACCAGGACGAGCATCTTCATGCGTCCGGCTCCTTTGAGCGCTGCGACTGGGGGGTCCGTCCGGTAACGCGTTGATTTTATTCACGCCACACCGTCGAAGTCAATGACACGGGACTCGAACTCGCGCGTCGCCGCTTCTCGAGCGCGTACAATCCTCGATCGAAGCCCGGCCCGGACACGAAGGTCCCACCGGGGGCCCCACAATGCGATGGCCCCCCTACACCCGGCCCTGACCGCCTGGCTCGACCCACGAGCGCTGGGGTCCTGTCTGGAGGCGCCCCTCGCGCGACGTCTCGACGAGGGCGGGAGGCACGCGCTCCGCACGGCCCTTGGCCGCGCGACCAGGCGCGACGACCTCATCGTCACGGATGGCCTGCCGGTGGGACGCGTCCTCGGCCACGGGTCCGTGGCGCTCTACCGGCCCGATCCGGCGGCGCCCCTTCGGCATCGCCTGCTCGAGGCCGACCCGAGCGGCCGGGTGACGGTCGCGCTCAACCGCGGCCCGCGGGGCGAGCTCCGCGAGGCGTGGGTCAGCCTCGCGGACGGCAGCGCGGTGGGCGTGCTGACCGGGGGCGCACATCACCCGCTCTGGGGACCGTCCGACCGCCTCGTTCACGCGGCCCCGGACGGCGCGTCGACGCCGCTCACGCTCGCCGCGGCCGTCGCCTGGAACGCCGTGGACCTGATTCCGCCCGTCGCCGAGCCCGGCCGCCTTCCCCCGGGCGCGGGCGCCGCGCTGCTGAACGTCCTCGCGGCGCTGGCGTGGGACCAGGGCCGGCCCTCGCTCCGGTACCGCGGCCCGTACCCGACGGAGCAGCTCTTCTGGAGCCTCACGGAGTCGTTTCGCTACAGCCCCGGCGGCCCGGGCGTCGATCCTCGCGCGGAGTTCCTCACGGGCGCCGAGATGACGTTCGCGCGGGGCCAGTCCGAGGAGGCCCCCGTCGACTGGATCCCTGCGCCACACGAGCGACGGCTCCACGCCGACGGCCTTGTCGTCCAGCTTCGAGACGGCGTCGAGCGGGTCGCCTGGCAGGGCCGCAGCTACCACCGGCTCGAGTGTCAGGGCCTCCGCCGGCGGGAGCACCGGGTCGTGCGGAGGGTCGAGGCCGGGGACGCCGCGCGCTACGTGGCCTCCCTCGTGGCCCTCGGCGCGGTGCTGGAGGACCACCTCACGCTCGACGAGCAGGGAAGCCTGCTGGAGCGTCACGTCCCCGTTCCGGACCCGCTCGTCGAGGCGCCGCTCGCCACGCCGTGGCGCGACGCGCTGGGCGCGCTCCTGCCCCTCGAGGCAACGCCGCTCCTGACGGGGGCGATCGAGGCGGTGTGGCCCGGGGTCCATCTGGCATGGGGGCCGGTCACCGGCGATCTCGTGGAGGCGCACGGGGCCGGGCTTCGACTGTCACCGAAGCTCGCGGAGGTCTACCGATCCGCGTGGGCCAGCGCCGCGACGGGCGCACGCCGCCCCCTGGCCCAGCAGCTGGTGCGCGAGGTCCTCGGACTGATCGGCCCCGCGGTCCGGGACGCGGCCGTCGCCTGGTTGGCGGCGAGTCCCGTGACGACGACAGGAGACGGAGCTGGAGGCGGCCGCTCAGCGCGACCGGGCCGCGGGGGCCGCGGCGGCGCTTGTGCCCCTCGGCCGCCTGCTGGACGCCCTGGCGGCCGGGGGGGCGCTTCCGACCTGACGCTCGACCCGGATCGGAGCCACAGCCCGTCCAGGGCGTCGCCGGCATGGTGCAGTGCCGCGGCGCCCCGCACGGCCGGGCCGGAATGCCGGTCCGACCCGGAACCGGCCTACTGCGTGGACGCCGCCGTGGTCCGGCTCCGCGGGAGCGACCGGGCGCCGCTCAGCTCGATGTAGGTGGCGGCGTTGAACGCCCCGCCCTCCCAGATCCGAACCTGAAGCGACGCGTCCCCCTTCTCGTAGAGCTGCATCGTCCCCTGGTTCCCGAACGAGCTCGTCCGGATGATCCGCCACCCGTTCCCGAGCAGGCCCTCCTGGATCGACAGCACGAGGCTCCCCGGCTCGAACTTGCTCGTATACACGAGCCGGGCGGCGCGAACGGTCTCGGACTCGATCACCGCCGACTGGTCCTGGACGTACTCGAGCCCGCCGGGGAGCGGGATGTCCATGAACTCGCTCCGGATCGGCGGGATCACCTTGGTGGACGAGCAGGCGGACAGCAACAGCAGAAACGGGACCGCGACTCGAACGACCGTGTGTGTCTTCATGGGCCGACGCTAACAACCCGGCGCCACGTGCTCCAAGCTTATTGTGTCCTCGACCGTCTGCCCGCCCGACCGGCGGCCCCCGTCGGCGCGTCGAACGGCGGGGTGCCACACGCGCCTCGAGGAATCGGCGCGCCCCGCTCGATCCCGGAGCGCGCGGCGGTTGGCGCGCTCGAGCGCGCACTGTATCCTGAGCCGACATTCACGCCCATGGGATCCGAACACCGGCGCACGACACGCTGCCCCTGCGCCGCGGCCTCCTGAAGGCAGCGGTCGAGAGCAGGGTCATCGCCCGCCGCCGGCCGGTCCAGCGGACTCCCATGAGCCGCGCTCGAAGCGCCTCACGTCTGACCGGCTCCCGTCGAGCCAGGCCTTGAGCGAGCCCGGGGACCCCGGCTCGGCACGTCCGGGCGGGGTCGGGTGGCGTGCGCTCCTGCTCAGCGGCTCGACAGCCTCGGCCGCCGGCCTGACCCTCTGGAACGTCTGGTGGCTCGCCGGCCACGAGCCGGGAGTCTTCCAGGCCGGCCTCGACGGGCACGGACCGGACCCGTACGCGTGGCCTCGGCTGCTCGCGCTCTGGGCGCCGGCCGCCCACGCGCTGTTCGCGGGCGCCTACGCGCTCCTGGCGCGCTGGGATCCGGCGCGCACGCTCCGGCGGCATTTCGTCGCCGATCAGTGGAGCCTGGTCCTGATCCTCCCCCTGCTCGCCGGGCTCCTGGTCGCCGGCCGTGACGGCCATTGGCGGGTCGGGGTGGGGATCTGGTTCACGCTCTTCATCGGCGTCAAGACGGCGATCCTCGTCGGCGGCCTGTGGCGCTGGCTGACGAGCCATGCGGTCCCGGCGGCGCGCGCGAGCGTCGGGATCTTCCTGGGCGCCTTCCTGCCCTACCTCTTCCTGGGCGCCCACGTCGTCACCGCCATGTCGAGCACCAGCGACGAGCCTTACTACCTCCTCGTGTCTCACAGCCTCCTCCACGATGGCGACCTGGACCTCGCGAACAACTTCGCGGCGCGGGACTACCTGCCGTTCTACTGGGGAGCGCTCCCCCGGGACCCGCGGGCGATCCGGCCCGGCGCGGACGGGAAGATGTTCGCCCGTCTCTATCAGGGGCTCCAGCCGATCCTTCTGCTCCCGGGCTACGCCGCGGCCGGCCGGGCGGGCGCCGTGATCACGTTGAACCTCTTCGGGGCGGCCGCGCTCCTGCTGACGTTCCGGTTCGCGCTGGCCAGCGGGGCCAGCCTTCGCGCCGCCTTTCTCGCGTGGCTCGGGGCGGCGTTCAGCCTCCCGCTCGTGACCTACGGAGCGTCGCCCTTCCCGGAGGTCTCGGGCGCGCTCTTCGCCACGGCGGCTGCCTTTCTCCTGTGGCACCCTCGCCTGACTCGGGCCGCCGCCGTCAGCGCGGCGCTCTGCCTCGCCGTGATGGTGGCCGCCAAGACCCGGCTGTTCCTGCTCGCGCCGCCCATCGTGCTGGGATTCCCGCGCCGGGCCAGCGGGAAGAGCTTGGCGCTGGCTGCCGGGGCACTGGGGGCCATGGTCGCCCTCGCCTCGGCCTACGACACCCTCTTTCTCAGCGGGTACGTCGTCTGGGTGTCGAGGGACGGGGGGGTGCTCAGAGCGCTCGGCTGGTTCCTGCGCTGGACGTTCTGGGCTCCTCTCGAGTATCGGGGACATCTCGGGCTGCTCTTCGATCAGGAGTTCGGTCTCCTCGTGACGGCGCCCGTGTTCGCCCTCGCGCTCGCCGGGATCGTCGTCGCGGTCGCCGAGCGGCGGTGGCGCCTCCTGCTCCTCACGGCCGGGCCCTTCGTCTGCACCTGGTACTACCTCGGGGCGGCCGCGCTCGGCGGCATCGCCTCGCGCGGCCTCTCGCAGTGGTATGGAGGCTTCAGCCCGCCGGCCCGGTTCCTCGCGGCGAGCCTGCCGCTCCTCGCGGTTCTCGCGGCGCTGGCGCTCGACCGTCTCCGTGGACGGCTGGGGTGGGCCCTCACCGCGGCACTCTTCGCGATCACCCTCGCCTGCACGGCTGTCATGTCGGCCTGGCCGGCCTGGCGCTTCCAGGGCGCCACCGGCCGGTTGGCGCCCCTGCTCGCCGTCTTCCGCCGCACCGGCCTGGACCCGGGACGCTTCCTCCCGACCTTCATCACGCCCGGCGCCGGGTGGGAGTGGCCGGCGCTGGGGGCGCTCGTCCTGATCCTGCTCGCGGGATATGCCCTGGCCCGGGCACCCGGGCAAGACGCCCCCGCCGGCACCTGGCTCACGGGCGGCGCCGGCGGCGCTGGTCGCCGCGGCCCTACTGCTGGGGATGGCGTGGGCTCACCCGACCGGTCTCTATCCCGCCGTCCTGGGAACCGGGACGAGCGGAGCAGAGTTCTGGGGAATTCTCACCCTCGGTGGCGGGCGCGACGCGGGTCCGCGCGAACGCCTCGTCTGGGCGAGTCAGCGCCCCGGAGCCCTGGAGCTCGCGCCGCGCCTGCGTCCGGGGCACTACCGGATCGTCGTTCGCGCCGGCGCCCAGGCGGCGGATTCGGGGCCCGCGCTCGCCATCCAGGTCGGGACGGATCCCCCGCAGCCCGTGGTCCTGGAGCGCGCCGCGCCGCCCGGCTGGCGCGAGAGCGCGTACCCGGTCGAGATCCGGTGGGCCGGCGGCCGGCTGCCGATCCGGCTCGAGCTCGGACCGGTGTCCCGGCAGGATCCCGTGCGCCTCGCCTACGTCGACACCATCGAGATCCGGCACCTGCCGCCCTAGGCGGGAGCGAGAGCCCCGAGGCGATCGCGAGCCCGAGCGCGGCGCCGACGGGTCCGGCGATCTCGGTCAGCGGCCTACCCCTTGTCCTGGGCCAGCTCGCGAGACAGACGGACGAGGGCCTCGAGCTTGCCGCGGGCCGCGCCGCTGTCGATCGCGTGGGCGGCGAGCTGGGACCCCTCCTTGAAGTCGCGGGCCCGCGAGCCCGCCACGAGCGCGGCGCTCGCGTTCACCAGCACGATGTCGCGGCGGGCGCCGGGCTCCCCCGCCAGGATGCGGCGGATGATCTCCGCGTTCTCCTCCCGGTCGCCGCCCCGGAGATCCGCGATCGCCGCCCGGGGGACCCCGAAGTCCTCGGGACGGATCGCGCTCGTCCGGACGACGCCCTCGCGCACCTCGGCCGCCCAGCTGTCGCCGGTCGTCGAGATCTCGTCGAGCCCGTCGGCGCCGTGCACCACGAAGGCGCGGATCGTGCCGAGCTCGGCCAGGACGCGCGCCAGGGGCTCGACGAGCGCCCGGCTGTAGACGCCGATCACCTGGGCGTTGGCGCCGGCGGGGTTGGTCAGGGGGCCGAGGATGTTGAAGACCGTGCGGATCCCCATTTCCCGGCGCGCGGGCATGACGTGCTTCATCGCGGTGTGCAGGAGCGGAGCGTAGAGGAACCCGATGCCCACCTGGTCGATGCACTGGGCGACCCGGGCCGGCGTGAGGTCGAGGCTCACCCCGAGGGTCTCCACGACGTCCGCGGATCCGCACAGGCTCGAGACCGACCGATTGCCGTGCTTGGCCACCTTGAGCCCCGCGCCGGCCACGACGAACGCGGTCGCCGTGGACACGTTGAAGGTGCCGGACGCGTCGCCGCCGGTCCCGGCCGTGTCGATGAGCATCTCGCGGTCCGTTCCCGCGAGGGCCGTCCCGACGTCGCCGCGGGTCCGGATCCGGACCGCCTTGAGCCGCATGACCTCCGCCAGCCCGATCAGCTCCTCGACGGTCTCCCCCTTCATCCGAAGCGCGGTGAGGAAGGCCGCGACCTGGACGGAGGTGGCGGCCCCGGACATGAGGGCCTCCATGGCGGCCGCCGCTTCGAGCCGCGTGAGGTCGCGGCGCTCCACCAGCGTCCGGATGGCTTCCACGATGACGGGACTGGTCATGGGCCTCTCCCCCTATTCGGATCCGCCAGCCCCACGGAAGCTCGCGAGGACTTCCTGGACGTCCTCGTACCGGAAGGGCTTGGTCATCACGCGGTCGACCCCGTGCGTCTGCAGCTCGTCGGCCTCGACCTCGACTCCCCAGCCGGTCACGAGGACCACCGGCACCGTGGGTCGGGCCGCCTTCACGGCCTGCGCCACCTGCCAGCCGGACATCCCGGGCATCGCCAGGTCGGTCATCACCAGGTCGAAGGCCCCCTCCCGGAAGCGGGCCAGTCCCGAGACGCCGTCGTCGGCCACGACGACGTCGTGGTGCTGCTGGCGGAGAATGTCCCCCAGCGTGTCCCGGACGAACGGCTCGTCGTCGATGACGAGGACGCGCACCGACTCGACGTCCACCGTCGGCGCCCGCTTCGCCAGCGCCGCCCGCGGCCGGCCCACCGGGAGCCGGATCGTGAACGTCGAGCCGGCGCCTTCCACCGTGTCCACCAGGATCTCCCCGCCGTGCCGCGACACGATGCCGTACACCATGGCGAGCCCGAGCCCGGTTCCGCTGGGCCCCTTGGTCGAGAAGAAGGGCTCGAAGATCCGCCTCCGCACCGACTCGGACATGCCCACGCCGGTGTCGGCGACGGTCACCTCCACCCGTTCGCCCCGCTCCCGGGTCGCGATGCGGATCTGTCCGCCGCGCGGCAGCGCGTCCACCGCGTTGAGGATCAGGTTCGTGAGAACCTCGCGGAGCTCGGAGGGCTGCCCGTCGACCGGCGGCACGGCGCCGAGGTCCAGCGCGAGCTGGATCGGCACGCCCCGGGACTGGGACTCGTCCCGCCATCGGGTCCGCGTCATCTCGACGGCGTCACGAATCGCCTGGTTCACGTCGACGGTCTGGGTCGGCTGGTCGCGCCGGACGCGGGTGAACTCCTGGATCTGGCGGACCGTCTGGGCCCCATCGAGCGCCGCCTGCTCCACGATCGCCAGCCAGCGCTGGAACGTCGGGTCCTCCAGCTTGCGCTGGAGGAGCTGCACCCGGCCCAGAATCACCGCCAGGACGTTGTTGAAGTCGTGCGCCACGCCCGAGGCCATCTCGCCGAGGGCCCGCAGCTTCTCCATGCGCACGAGCTGCTCCTGGGTCCGCCGCAGCTCGTCGAGCGCCCGCCTGGCCTCGATCTCGTGGGCCCGCGCGTCCTCGTAGAGCTGCGCGTTCTGGATCGCCACCGCCGCCTGACCGACCAGGGCTCGGAGAAGCGCCTCGTCCGCCTCGCCGAGGGGCCGGCCCTCGCGGTCGCTGACGGCCAGCACCCCCAGCAGGCGGTCGCCGAGCATCACCGGCAGGCCGCTGAACGTGCGGACGCCCTGGGCCAGGAGCGCTTCCCGCCCGACGATCTCGGGATTGCCCTCCACGCGCACGTTGAGCAGGGCCTCGCGTCGCTCCGCGATGATCCCCACGCCGCCTTGCCCGAACGCCAGGCGCTCGGGAAGCTGATCGCGGAGCTCCTGGGCTCCGTGGAACGCGCGGCGCACGAGGACGCGTTCGGTCTCGTCGGCGAGCCAGGTGGTCGCGAGCGGCGCGTCGCACAGGGTCCCGGCCGCCCGGGTGATCTCGTCGAGAACGTCGTCCAGCCGCAGCGAGGCGGACACCGCGCGATTCACGTGACTGAGCCGCTCGAGCCGCTCGACCTGGTGGCGCGTCGCGTCGTAGAGCCGTGCGTTCTCGATCGCGACCGCGGCCAGGGTGGCCAGGGACGTCAGCGTCTGCACCTCCGCCGCGGTGGGCTCGTGGGGTTCCCACCAGTAGGTCGCCAGGCAGCCAAAGGGCGCGCCCTGCGTGAGGATCGGCACGGACAGGGCGGCCCGGTACCCCTCGTGCTCGACCAGCCGCCGGACCACGTCGCTCCCCACCATCCCGCCGCCGAGGATCTCGGTGGTCCAGACCGGTCGGCGCTCCGCCACGGACCGCCCCGATGTCCCGTCGCCGGGCGGTACGACCATTTCCCGCACGAACTCCTGCGACAGGCCCGCCCCGCGCGCATAGCGGAGCAGGCCGTCGGGATCGAGCCGGAAGATCCCGCACGCCCGGACCCGCATGAGCTCGAGCACCCGCTCGACGATCCGATCGAAGACCCGGTCCGGATCCAGGGTGGAGCTGATCAGGCGGCCGACCTCGAACAGGGCCCGGGCCTCGGCCTCCCGGTCCCGCGCTTCCTGGTAGAGCCGCGCGTTCGCCACCGCGACCGCCACCACCCGCGCGAGGTCGGTCGCCAGGCTCATGTGCTCGTCCGGGAGGTCGACGGGCGCGCTCCAGAACCCGTAGAGAATCCCGACGATCTCGTCCTGCAGCCGGACGGGGACCGCGAGCATCCCGCGGATGCCGGCCTGCCCGATCTCGGGAATGAGCGTCTGGGTGATCCGGGGATCGCGCCCGTAGTCGGTCGTGTGGAACGGCTGGCCGTGCTTGAGCACCCAGCCGGTGCCCCCCTGGCCCGGACCCACGACCAGGTGGCGAAGGGCGTCCGCGCCCAGGCCCACCCGGGCGGCGACCCGCATCGTGCCGCGCCGGGTGATGAGGCCGATCGCGCCTCCGTCCGCCCCGAAGAGCTCGCGCACACCGTCCGCCACGCCCGCGAGCACGGTCCGGAGGTCGAGCGAGGCGGTCAGCGTCTGGGTGATGGCGGCGAGCGCCTCGGCCGTCTCCTGGCGCCGGCGGATCTCGCCGAAGAGTCGGGCATTCTCCAGCGCGAGCGCCGCGTGGGCGGCGAGGGTCTCCAGGAACTCCCGGTCCTCGGCGGGCAGGCGAAAGTCGACCGCGTGGTAGATCGCGAGCACGCCGAGCACCCGGTCGGTCGCCAGCAGCGGCACCGCGGCGACCGCGCGGAGGCTCAAGGATTCGACCCGGGCGCGCGTTTCCGGCGAGAGCTCGACCTCGGGATCGAGCAGGATGTCCCGGGTCTCCACCGTTCGCCGATCCCGCGCCGCCCTTCCGACCACGCCCTCGCCCAGCGCGATGTGGTGGAACCGCTCGCCGAGGCCGAAGCCCCGGACGAAGTCGAGGCCACCCCGGTCGAGCCGGAACACCCCGAACGCTTCCGCGCCCAGGATCTCGCGGGACTTCTCGGCGATGAGGTCGAGGATCCGGTCGGCGTCCCGTGTCGACGCCAGCAGCTGGCCCACCTGGGCGGCGGCCTTCACCCGCTCGGCGCGCGCCGACGCCAGGCGCAGCAGGCGCGCGTTCTCCAGGGCAATCGACGCCTGAACCGCGAAGTCGGCCAGGATGCCGAGATCGGCCTCGGTGAACGCTCGCGCGGAGACGTCCCGGGAGACGACGATCACGCCCCGGAGCGTCCGCCCGGCCACGAGCGGCTGGGTGACCACGGCGCGGTGAGCGTCGCGGAATCGCGGCAGCGCCAGCGGCGAGTGCGGGAAGTCGTTGACGATCATCCCCTGGCCGCGCGCCGCCGTCACGCCGATGACGCCCTCGCCCACCGCGATGGGCACGCTCCGCATCCAGTCCGGCCAGTTGAACGCCGCGTGCGGGTGCAGGACCTTTCCCGCCTCGTCCAGCAGATAGACGCCCCCGGTATCGGCGTCGAGCAGCTCGGCGGCGCGGCGGCTGATCATCGCCACCAAGGCGTCCCGGTCCCGCTGGCCGGAGATCTCCCCTTCGATCTCGCGGAGCGTTTCCAGCCGCCGCAGGCGGCTCGAGGCGACCTCGAGGAGCGCGGCGCCTTCGATGGCGACCGCCGCGTGCGCGCCGAACGAGCGGAGGAAGTCCACCTCGAGCGGCGTGAACCGGTGCGGCTCCCACGTGAGGAGGCAGAGCGCGCCGAGCATCCGGTCGCCGCGGGCGAGCCGGACGCCGGCCAGGGAGCAGATGCCCTGGTCCCGCGCCCAGGCCCGATTGAAGACCCGCTCGTCGTCGGAGAACGACGCGACGACCAACGGGTCCACGCTGCCCACGACCGCCCCGAGGAGACCTTCGCCCATGGGCATGGCCCGGCGCAGCTCGGCGCCGCCGCGGTCCGGGCGCGCGCCGACCTCGGTGGCGAGCCTGAGCTCGCGCTGATCCTCGCTGGCGAGCCAGACGTGGACCAGCGAGCCGGGGACGAGCGTGGCCGCGGCGCGCGCCACGCGCTCGAGCACCTCGGCGAGATTCGCCCCCGCGCCGGCCGCTTCCGCCAGCTCGATGAGGGCCCGCTGGGCCAGCGTCGTGCTGACCGGCGGGCCCGGCTGCTCGCCGGACACGCTCGGACTCACCGTCACATCCCGAGGTATGCCCGCCGGACGTGGTCCGAGCGAAGGAGCTCCTCGCGTGAGCCGACCAGCGTCACGGCGCCGTTCTCGACGACGTAGCCGCGATGACACAGCCCGAGCGCGCGCCGCACGTTCTGCTCCACGAGGAGAATTGTAGTCCCCCGTCGATTGACCGTCTCGACGATTTCCATGATGCTCCGGACGGCGAGCGGGGCCAGGCCGAGCGACGGCTCGTCCAGCAGGAGCAGGCGCGGCCGCGCCATGAGGCCGCGCCCGATGGCCAGCATCTGCTGCTCGCCGCCGGAGAGCGTCCCGGCCATCTGGCGCTCGCGCTCCTCCAGCCGAGGGAAGAGGGCGAACACCTCGTCCAGGCTCCCGCGCCGCGCCGCCCGGGCGGCCGGCGTCCGGGCGCCCATCTCCAGGTTCTCGAGGACCGTCAGGGACGGGAATACCTGGCGGCCCTCCGGAACGTGCGCGAGCCCCAGGGCGACGATCTCGGCGGGGATCGAGGCCGGCCAGCGAGCGGCCCTCGAACAGGATCCGGCCTCCGCGGAGGGGGAGGAGTCCGGTGATGGCCCGGAGGGTCGTCGTCTTCCCCGCCCCGTTCGCCCCGATCAGGGCGACGCACTCGCCGGTCCGCACCTCGAGCGACACCGAGCGGACCGCGAGCACGTCTCCGTAGCCCGCCGCGACTCCTTCAAGCGCCAGCATGTCCGCCCTCCGTGGCGCCGCCGTACGCCTCGCCCAGATAGGCCTCCACGACCCGCGCGTCGCGCGCGATCACGCCCGGCGCCCCCGAGGCGATCACCTGGCCCTGGTTCAGCACGACGATCCGCGCGGAGAGCGCCATGACCGCCCGCATCACGTGCTCGATCAGGAGGATCGCGATGCCGCGGGCGTTGATCGCGCGGCAGAGCTCGATGATCCACTCGGTCTCGGTGGGCGTCAGGCCGGCCATCACCTCGTCGAGCAGCAGGAGCCGGGGCTCGGTGGCCAGGGCGCGCGCGAGCTCGAGCCGCTTGCGATCCGCGAGCGTGAGGCCACGGGCGGGCCGGTCCGCACGATCGGCGAGACCCACGAGGGCGAGGACCTCCCGGGCCTTGCGGGTGGCGTCCCCGAACGGCCGCGTCCGGGCCAGCGCTCCCACGCGCACGTTCTCCAGCACGGTGAGCCCCTGGAACGGCTTGACGATCTGGAAGGTGCGGGCGAGGCCCCGCCGGCAGACGTCGTGGGGCCGGAGTCCCCGCGTGGACGCGCCATCGAACCGCACGTCGCCCTCGTCGGGCGCGAGGAAGCCGGAGATCAGGTGAAACAGGGTGGTCTTGCCCGCGCCGTTCGGCCCGATGAGCCCCACGATCTCGCCCGGCCCGACCTCGAGGCTCACCCCGGACACGGCCTGAAGCCCGCCGAACCGCTTCCGGACCTCGGTCACCTCGAGGAGCGCCACGTCAGGCGCCACCCGGCGCGGCGACGCGCCCAGGCGCGCCGGAGATGGGGGTACGCGCCCTGGGGAAGGAACAGCACGATCCCGACCAGCAGCACGCCGTAGACGACGAGGTGGAGCCCGGTCCAGCCGGGCCGGGTGAAGTAGATGCGGGCGACCTCGGCCAGCGGCGAGAGGATCAAGGAGCCCAGGAGAGGCCCGAGCAGCGTCCCCGCCCCCCCGACGACGGGGCGGATGATGATGTCCACCGAGAGCGGGATCCCGAACACGGCATTCGGCTGGAGCGAGAACAGATAGTTCGCGTAGAAGGCGCCGCCGAGGCCGGTCAGGAACGCCGAGAGGACGATCGCGTAGAGCTTGTATCGGAAGGTGTCGACCCCCAGCGCCTCCGCGGCGTCCTCGTCCTCCCGGATCGCCACGAGATACGCCCCGAGACGGCTGCGCTCGAGGAGGGCGACGACGCCCGTCGCCAGCAGCATCAGGGCGAGCGCGAGGTAGTAGTAGGCGCGGTTGTCCTGGAACTGGAGGTGCCAGGGATTGCCGGTGAAGGTGATGTAGAGGCCGAGGGCGCCGCCCGTCACCTCGGTGTTGAGCGTGAGGATCCGGCACACCTCGGCGAACGCGACCGTCAGCAGGACGAAGTAGAAGCCGCGCAGACCGAAGCGGAAGCCCAGGCCGCCGATGATCGCCCCCAGCCCCGCCGCCAGCACCCCCCCGGCCAGCATCCCGATCCAGGGCGAGACGCCCCAGTGGATCGAGAGCAGCGTCGTCGCGTACCCGCCCACGCCGACGAAGGCGGCGTGGCCGGCCGACAGCTGGCCGCCGTAACCGCCCAGGATGTTCCAGGCCTGCCCGAGGTAGCCGTAGAAGAAGATGAAGATGAACACCGTGACGGCGTAGGAGCTCAGCACGGCCGGCAAGGCCAGCAAGAGCGCGATGGCCAGGCCGCCGAGGCACAGCGCGTTCCGGCTCACGGCCGGCCCCCTCGCCCGCCGGACGGGCCTGACCCCCCGCGATGATCGCCGGCGGCGCCCCGCCGCCGCGCGCGTCGTGCCCAGGACCCGGGGCGACGGCCGGCGCGGCGTCATGCGCGGCGCCCGAAGAGGCCGGCGGGCCGGAACAGGAGGATGACGATCAGCATGCCGAAGCTCGCGAGCTCCTTCATCGACGGCGACAGGAACACCGCGCCGAGCGACTCCGCCACCGAGACGAGGAGGCCTCCCGCGAACGCGCCCGGCAGGCTCCCCATGCCCCCGATGATGACGATGTTGAACGACGTCACGGACGCCGACAGCCCCACCGAGGGCGAGAACGGGAGGATCGGCGAGACCAGCGCCCCGGCGGCCCCGACGCACGCCGCGCCGATCCCGAACGCCGTGGCGTAGACGCGCCGAACGTCGGTGCCGACCACGAGGGCCCCGTAGGGGTTGTCGGCCGTCGCCCGCATCGTGCGGCCGAGGTCCGTCCGGCGGAGGAAGAGCCACAGCGCGCACGTGAGCGCGAGCGCGACGGCGAACGCGGCCAGACGCGCCAGGTCGACGAACACCGGCCCGATCCAGAGCGTGGCGCCGCTCAGCGACGACCGGACGCGCTGGGGATCCGGGCCGAACGCCACCAGCGCCGCGTTCTCGAGGATCAGGGCCACGCCGAGGAGCAGCAGGATCTGCATCTCGTGGGGCGAATCCCGGATCCGGTCCACGAGCCCCCGCTGGACGAGCGCCCCGAGGACGAACAGCGCGGCGGCGCAGACGACGAAGCCGAGCGTGGGGTCGACGCCCAGGCGCGTCGCCAGGATCCAGGCGAGGTACATGCCCCAGACCATCATGTCCCCGTGCGCGAAGTTGACGACCCGCATCACGCCGAAGATCAGGGTGAGCCCGATCGCCATCAGGCTGTAGACGCCCCCGAACAGGACGCCGCTGACGAGGCTCTGGACGATCAGCGTCGGATCCATCGCAGTCGGCACGAGAGAGGAGCTCACCCGGGGGCGATGGGGCTCGGCCCCGGGTGACGAATCAGTCCGACCGATTCACCGCTTCGGCCGGGGGAGCACGAGCTTCTGCTCGGCGGCCTCCTGCGGCCAGACCACCACGGGCTTCTGGCCGAGGATCTGGATCATGGCCGTGGACGCGTTGGGATTGTCGCCGGTCTCGTTGAACACGACGGGCCCGGTCGACACGGCCAGGCCGCCCGTGAACTGGCTCTTCCTGATCGCGTCCACGACGGCGTCCGGGTCCCACTTGTCCAGCCGGAGCCCGGCGCGCCCCGCCCGCTCGAGCACGTCGGCGATCAGCATCATGCCGTCGTACGAGAACACGGAGTTGGTGTCGAACGTCTTGCCGCGGGGATTGGCGGCGTCGACCGTCCGCTTCGCGTACTCCTCGGCCACCTGGCGGGTCCTGGCGTTCTTGAAGTTCGGCCAGGGCACGTTGTCCATGACGAACTCGAGCTGCTCCTTGAGCTTGGCGATCTGCCCCGCCTCGTAGAGACCGGGGCTGCCCGGGCTGACGATCCCCATGGCCTCCACGCGCTGCTTCTCGATCTCCGGCAGCAGCAGGAGCGCGCTGGCCGGCCGCGTGATCGGCGCGATGATGTCGGGCTTCGCCGCCTTGAGCCTGGAGACCTCCGTCGACAGGTCGGCGGGCGGCTCGGGCCAGGGAATGACCTCGACGATGTCCCAGGCCGGGCTCGCCGCCTTGTGAGCCGCCTGGAACGACCGCGCCTGGACCTGGCCGAACAGGTCGTTGGCGTAGAGGAGGACGATCCGCTTCGGCGCGATCCCGACCTCCTTGAAGATCTCCCCCATGAACTGCACCGCCCGCTGGCCGAACATCGCCCCCGTCGGGAAGTTGCGGTAGACGTACTGGACCTTCTGCTGCCCCTCCTTCACCGACTTGGCGACGTTGGCCGTGATGGGGTCGGCCGCCGAGATGTCGACGATGAAGGGAACGCGGCGCTGCTGGGCGACCGGGACCACCGCATTCGTGTCGCCGGAGCTGAACGTGCCCATGAAGAGCTGCGCCCCGCCGTTGACGAGCCGCTCCGCTTCCTGCCGCGCGACCTCGGGCTTCGACTGCGTGTCACCGAGCAGGAGCTCGAGCCTGGCCCCGCCGAGCGCCTTGATGCCCCCCGCCTGATTGATGGACTCGGCCGCGAGCTGGGCTCCCGGTCCGGCACGCTTGCCCGGGCTCGGCGAGCGGGCCCGTCACCGTGTGGAGCACGCCGAGCTTGACCGTCGGCGCCTGCGCTCGCAGGACCGCCGGGAACCCGAGGGCGGACAGGCCGGCCGCAGCGCCGGCCCCCGCCACGAACGACCGCCGGCCGATCACGTTCGCCTCGCTCATCGTCGTGCCCTCTGGCCCCTATCGAAGCCCCAGCAGCTCGCGCGCGATGACGATCCGCTGGATCTGATTGGTGCCCTCGTAGATCTGCATGATCTTCGCGTCCCGCATGAAGCGCTCCACCGGGAACTCCCGCGTGTAGCCGACCCCTCCGAAGACCTGGACCGCGTCCGTCGTGACCTTCATCGCGGCGTCCGCGGCGAAGCACTTCGCCATCGAGGCCTCCATCATCGTGCCCGCGACGCCCCGGTCGACCAGGCTCGCGACGTGATGGACCATGAGCCGCGCCCCGTGGACCTGCATCGCCATGTCGGCAAGCATGAACTGGATGGCCTGGAGGGCGGCGATGGGCTGGCCGAACTGGCGGCGCTCCTTCGCGTACCCCGTGGCCGCGTCGAGAGCCGCCTGCGCGATCCCCACCGCCATCGCGCCGATCATGGGCCGCGTGTAGTCCAGGGTCTTCATGGCGACCCGGAAGCCCTCGCCCTCTTCGCCGATGCGGTTCTCCGCGGGAACCTCGCACTCCTCGAGATGGAGCGCGACCGTCGGGGAGGCGCGGATCCCCATCTTCCGCTCCTTCTTGCCGACGGCGAAGCCCGCGGAACCCGGGCTCGACCAGGAACGCGGTGATCCCCCGCGGCCCCTGGCGCGGGTCCACGGTGGCGAACAGCGTGATGACCCCCGCGTGCGAGCCGTTGGAGCACCAGAGCTTGGTGCCGTTCAGGACGTACCGGTCCCCTTTCCTGACGGCCGTGGTCCGGAGCGACGCCGCGTCGGACCCCGCGTCAGGCTCCGAGAGCGAGTACGCGGCGAGCAGCTCGCCCGCGGCGATCCGGGGCAGGTAGCGGCGCTTCTGCGCCTCGGTGCCCGACAGGAGGATCGGGTACCCGCCCAGGGCCGTCGCCCCCCAGTTGGTCGCGGTCGCCGCGCACGCCCACGCGATCTCCTCCGCGACCAGGGCGACGGCCAGGGCCCCCATGTCGCTGCCGCCGTAGGCCTCCGGGAGCCAGATCCCCATCAGCCCCTGCTGCGCGAGGAGCCGCATGGGCTCCTCGGGATACGTCTCGGTCTCGTCGTGATGAGCGGCGACGGGAGCGATCTTCTCCCGGGCGACCGACCGCGCGAGCTCCTGCACCATCCGCTGCTCGTCGGAGAGGTAATAGAGGTGCATGGGCTACCCCCGCTCCGCGGTGCGGGGGCGCCGGTCCGCCCCTCGCTCCCGCGCCGTCATCGAAGCCGGAAGCTCCGCAGGATGGTGTCGAACGTCAACGCCTCGGCGTCGAACTCGGCCGCGAGCGCCTGGCCCACGACCACGAACGCGCGGCGGTCCTGGAAGGTGCAGAGCGCGGTCGCGCGCACGAGCGCTCCGTCCACGTACCCCTTGAAGTCGAGTCGCGCCGCCGGCCGGCCGTCGAGGCGGACGGGACGGGTCGGCAGGACGGTCTCCGGGTCGTTCATCCCGCTCCGAAGCCGCTCGCACGCCTCGACCACCTCTCCGGGAGGCTTCGGCAGATCCTGCACCATCAACACGACCTGCGGCGCCACCTCGCGGCCGAGGACGGGCGTCTTCGACACGATCACGGCGAATCCCGCCGCCTTCACGGGGTCGCTTTCGCCGCCCGTCGACGGCATCCCGGCAGCCTTGCGGGCGACCTCGATGACCGTCGACGCGGTGATGAAGTGCCACCGCGGGGGCTTCTCGATCTGGACGCCGTAGCGGGGGTTCTGGTAACGATCGCCCTCGACCCGGTCCTGCGCCGCCGCGGTGCCCGCGGCGGCGCCGGCGAGCAGGAGCGCGAGCGCCCCGAGGCATCGGCCGGAGCGCCGCGGCCGGATCACGCGGCGTCGCGCCCAGGAGGAGGCGGCGGTGGACACCGAACGCCGGGGCGCCATCGGGTCGCGGCTATCGCGCCGGATGGTCGTAGAAGCCCTTCCCGCTCTTCCGGCCGAGGTGGCCGGCCATCACCATGCGCCGGAGGAGCGGCGGCGGGGCGAAGCGCGCCTCCCGGAACTCCTGGAACATCACCTCCGCCACGTACATCGTCGTGTCCAGGCCCACCAGGTCGAGGAGCGTGAAGGGGCCCATGGGGTAGCCGCACCCGAGCTTCATCGCCTGATCGATGTCTTCCTTCGAGGCCACGCCGGACTCGAGCAGGCGGATCGCCTCCAGGAGGTACGGCACCAGAAGCCGGTTGACGACGAATCCCGTGGTGTCCTGCGCGGCCACCGGGGTCTTGCCGAGCGACTGCACGAACGCCCAGGCGGCCTTGAAGGCCGGGTCCCCGGTGAGGATGGTCCGGATGACCTCGACCAGCTTCATCACGGGAGCCGGATTGAAGAAGTGGAGCCCGAGCACCTGCGCGGGCCGCTTGGTCGCGGCGGCCAGCTCGGTGATCGTGCACGACGAGGTGTTCGACGCCAGGAGGGCGTGCGGGGCGCAGACCCGGTCGAGACGGGCGAACGTCTCCTTCTTGATCGCCGGGTTCTCGGTGATCGCCTCGATGACGAGGTCCATCCCTCCGAGGTCCTCCAGGCGCACGGTCCCCGTGAGGCGGCCGCGGGTCGCGTCGCGCTGCGCCGGTTCGAGCCGCCCCTTTCCGACCAGGCCGTCCAGGCTCTCCTGGATCCTGTGAAGCCCCCGCTCGAGCAGGCCCTGGTCCGCCTCGACCACGGTCGTCGCGTATCCGGCCTGGGCCACGACCTGGGCGATACCGCCCCCCATCAGCCCGCATCCGACCACCCCGACCTTGGAAATCGTCATCCGCCCTCCGTGCCGCCGTTGCCGGGACCGCCCTACAGGCGCGCGCCGGTGCCGGGGGCGGGTCGCGCCGCGGGCGGGCTGCCGGGGCCTCCGCGCGGTCCCCCACCCGGGCCCCCACCCGGTCCGTGGTGCATCCCGAGCTCAGCACGGTCTGGAGGCGAGTCCGCTGCTCGGCGGTCAGAACGGCCTTGCCCTGCTCGATGGCGCGGAGCCGGGCGATCCGGAGCTCGCCCCGGAGCTGCGCCACCTCGCGGACCTTGGCCTCCACCTTCGAGAAGTCGAGGGGCTCCCGCTCGAGCAGCCCGGTGAGATCGAGCTCGGCGATCCTGATGTCGGCGTCCCGGCGAATGGCCTCCCGGGCGAAGTCGGCGCGCAGCGTCTCCAGGCGCCCGACCTGCTCCGGATTCAGCCCGAGCTCGGCTCGGTGGTGCAGCATGATCGTGATCAGGGGCCGGTCGGCGGGCTCCGCCGTGGGAGCCGTCCGGCCGCCCATCGAGCCCGGTGCGCCGAGCCCCTGGATCTGCTGGGCCAGCTCGGCGCCGAAGCTCCCCAGGCGAGTCGCCAGCTGGTCGACCAGCCGGCCCGCCTCCTCGAAGGTGGCCGGGGGGCGCGCCCGCCCCGGCGGGCAGGACGGCGACGGCCGTCATCACGGTCACGAGAGCTGCGAGCGTCATCGCTCTCATGCGAGCCTCCTTGCGTTCACCCCCGCCGCCCGTCACTCGTAGGTGATCAGGGACGTCACCGGGTAGTCCTTCAGCTTCGCGCGGCCGTTGAGGAAGGCCAGCTCGATCAGGAAGGCCAGCCCCACCACGACCCCGCCGCACTGTTCGACGAGCCGGAGGGTCGCCGCCATCGTGCCCCCCGTGGCCAGCAGGTCGTCGACGACCAGGACCCGCTGGCCGGGAGCGATCGCGTCCTCGTGCATGGCCAGGGCGTCCCGCCCGTACTCGAGCTCGTACTCCACCTCGATGGTCTTGGCCGGGAGCTTGCCGAGCTTCCGGACGGGGACGAACCCCGCGCCGAGCTCGTGAGCCAGGGCGCCTCCGAAGATGAACCCGCGGGACTCGACCCCGACGACGATCTCGACGCCCGACTGGATGTAGCGGGTGGCCAGCTCGTCGAGGACGCCCTTGAAGGCCTTCGCATCCTTCAGGAGGGTCGTGATGTCCTTGAAGAGGATGCCCTCCGTCGGAAAATCCTTGATGTCCCGGATCTTGGCCCTCAGCTCGGACACGTCCATGGCGGTTCTCTCTCCCTGTCGCGACGACGGTGGACACACCGCGGCGCGCCTCGAAGCCGCGCGGGGATTCATGATAGCCCCCGGGCGCGAGGCAGCGCAACCGAAGGACGCCCGGGCAGCGGGCCCGGGCGTCGCGCGACAGAGCGGGTGGGCGGAGCCTACTTGACCTCGACGGTCCCCTTCATCGCCGGGTGCAGGCCGCAGACGTACTCGTAGACGCCGGCGGTCGCGAAGGTCTGGGTATGGCTCTGCCCCTTCATCAGGAGGGGTGACCGTGGAAGCCCGGCGACCGTCACCTGGTGCGGGGAGTCGTCGCCGTTCACCCAGGTGACCGCCTTGCCCGGGGCCACGCTGAGCTTGGTCGGGCCGAAGACGAACCCCTGGATGGTCACGTCCGTCGCCGGCGGGGCGGCGGGCATGGCCGCGGCGATCTGGCCGGCGATGCTCGAGTAGGAGATCACGAAGTCGAGCTTCTCGTGCGGCTTGTGACACTGGAAGCAGGCCTTGTAGTTGGCCTGGGTGTTGAGCTTGCCGTCCAGCGAGAACGCCGCGTACTCCCACTCGCCGTTGCGGAGGTCGTCCGGGTACTCGGTCCCCCACCCGGTGCGCTTCTCCATGACGGTGAGGGCGACCGGCTCGCCCTTGACGAACCGGCCCTTGGGGTCCTTGATCGGGTTCCCCTGCGCGTCCACCTGGGCCTTGTACTGGGCCAGCACCAGCACCGTCCCGTCGGGCAACGGCTTCCCGGCCTTCGCCGCGTCCACGGCTTCCTGGGTCGAGGCGTAGAGCTCCCGGTACTGCTTGTTGTCGTACCGATCGACGACGTTGTAGAGGACGAACTTCTCCCATCCGGCGGGGAACGCGATCTTGTCCGGCCCGGCGCTCCCGCCGGTGGCGAACAGCGTGACGGTGACCAGGGCAGCGGCCGCGACGGCGTGGATGGCTCGGCTCATGAGCACCTCCCGGTGGGTGGATCTGGCGTCATCCTAGTGGACGACGGACGATGGCGACAAGCCCGCCCGTCTCCCCATTCTTGACTACGTAACGCCCGGCGGCCGTGGATTGGTCCCGGATGCCCGTCCCGGAGGGACCGGGGCCGAGCCGCTCGCGGCCGGGGCGGTCGAGGTGACCAGCCGAAGGGGCGACCCTCGGCATGCCGCGGGACGGCTCCCTGGTCCCCGGTGGCGGGGGCAGCCTCAGCCTCTCGCCACCCGGCTGTGGCCGGCGGCGGCCACAGACGGCCACAGAGGGATGATCCCCCTCGCGACCGGCCGGCGCACCCGGACGGGCCGGCTGCCCCTGGCTCCGCCTCGCCGGAGTCAGCGCGCTTCGAGCCGGGCGACGAGGTCAGGCAGATCGGCGAAATCGCGTAGCACGGCGTCGGCCGGCGCCGCCTCGACGGCGCGATCGGGGACGAAGTGGATGGCCCGCATCCCGACGCCCCGCGCGCCGGCCACGTCCGTCACCGCATCGTCGCCGACGTGAACGGCTCCGGCGGGGTCCATCCCCGCCTGGGCGAGGACCCGACGGAAGATCGAGGGCGCCGGCTTGCGCATCCCCGTCTCGTCGGAGAAGGCCAGCACGGCGAAGTGCCGCAGGAGGCCCGCGTCCGCCAGGAGCTGCCGGAGCACGAGTCCCGGGGTCCGTCCCGTGTTCGAGATCACGCCCAGGAGAAGGCCCCCGGCGTGGAGCGCGCGCACGGCCTCGGCGGCGCCGGGAGTGATCTCCGGGCGGTACGTGAGGGCCGGCTCCTGGTATGCGCGGATCACCCGGCCGAGCGTCCCGGCGTCGAGCGCCGCGGGCAGCGCCGGGTCGAGCGCGTCGAGAAACCGCCGGAGCTGCTCGTCGGGGGCCATGTCGCGGTCCTCCCGCCACACGGCGGCGAAGGCCTCGCCGGCCCGCGCGTCGGCCGCCGCCATCTCGGCGGGCGCGTAGAGTCGCCCGGCGGCGGCCAGGGCCGTCCCGGACGCCCTCGAGACGGAGCACGTGCGCGCGGCGCAGGCTGTCCTGCGTGTCGGCGAACAGCGTTCGCCAGAAGTCGAGCGTGACCAGCCCGATCATCGGCCGTGCTCGCGCGGCGGACGGCAAGCCAACCCCGCCCGCGTCGGCCAGGCCGCTCGTCATGGGAGGCTCGGGCGCGGCCTACGCCTCGACGACCTTCAGGATGTGCGTCGCGACCGCGACCACCTCCCCGCGCTGGTTCGTCACGGTCACCTTGGCGAACGACTTCCGGGCCGCCTCGTCCCGCTCGGCGATCTCGTAGGTCACCGTGACCGTGTCGCCGATGAACACGGCGCCCGGGAACCGGATGCGGTCGTACCCGTACGACACGATCGTCCCCGGGAGGCTCGCGCACATCTTCGTCGACGCCTGTGACATGTAGGCGACCATCAGGGCGCCGTGGGCGATCCGGCGGCCGTACCGCGTCGCCTTCATGTACTCCTCGTCGACGTGATTCGGACTGAAGTCGCCGGAGATGCCGGCGAAGAGGTACACGTCCGTCTCGCCGACCGTCTTGCGGACGGTGACGGACTTCCCGATGGTCAGGGCCGCCATGGCCGTATCGGTCCCGGTGCGCGTCGTCATGCTCTGGCTCCCTTCGATTCCTTGGCTACCGCCCGTCTCCTCAAGGATGCCCGATGTAGTCCATGCGGCCGCCGTCCACGGTGAGCACCTGGGCGGTGACGAATCCGGACTCGGGCGACACGAGAAACGCGACCGCGTGGGCGATATCCTCGGGCTGGCCCACGCGCCGCACCATCGCCTTCGCCGCGATGGCCGCGAAGTCGGCCTCGGTGCGGCCGGCGGCGGCCAT
Source organism: uncultured Candidatus Rokubacteria bacterium (assembly GCA_963745015.1). Classification (GTDB taxonomy): domain Bacteria; phylum Methylomirabilota; class Methylomirabilia; order Rokubacteriales; family DASRDR01; genus DASRDR01. The sequence continues at coordinate 359,356 of CAVUVU010000019.1, read as the reverse complement.
GTCCGTGAGGACGAAGCCCGGCGCGATGGCGTTCACCGTGACGCCGTGCGGCCCCAGCTCCAGCGCGAAGCGGCGCGTGAGCACGACCACCGCCGCCTTGGTGGCGGCGTAGAAGGTGGTGCCGGCCATCGCCGTCCCCAGCGCGGCCACCGACGCCACGTTCACGATGCGCCCGAACTTCCGCTCCTTCATGCCGTCCACCACGGCGCGCGTCACCGCCACCAGGCCGTCGACGTTGATCCGGGTCATCCCCGGGAGCTGCGCGAGGTCGAAGTCCCCGAGGTCGCCGGGGCGGGACACGCCCGCGTTGTTGATCAGGATGTCCACGGGCCCGAGCTCCGACGCGACGCGCTGGACCATGTCGCCGACCTGTGCCCCGTCCGCGACGTCCGCCCGCACCGCCACCGCCCGGCCGCCGCGCGCGCGGATCTCCTGCACCACCGCGTCGGCCGCCTCCGCCTGCTCGCGGTAGTTCACGCCGACCGCGGCGCCGTCCCGGGCCAGCCGGAGCGCGATCGCCCGGCCGAGCCCGCGCGACGCGCCGGTCACGAGCGCGATCCGGCCTTCCAGCGTCATGCTGCGACCGGGCCGGCGGTCACAGCCGGAGCCCCGACACCACGTAGCGCTGCGCGAAGAGCGTGACCACCAGCGCCGGGATCATCGCCATCACCGCGGTCGCGCTCATGAGGTGCCACTCGACCCCGAGCTCGTGCACGAACTGCGCCATGGTCACGGTCAGGAGCGGCGTCTGGCTCCCCGTCAGGATCAGCGCGAACAGGAACTCGTTCCACGTGAACAGCCAGCACAGGATCCCGAGCGCCGTGATCCCCGGCAGGGCTTGCGGAAGGATGATGCGGAGGAAGGCCCCCCAGTGGGAGCACCCGTCGAGATACGCCGCCTGCTCGAGCTCCGGCTCCACGCCGTCGAAGAACCCCTTCATCACCCAGCTGAAGAAGCAGACGTGCACGGCCACGTGGGGGAGGAGGAGCCCCAGGTACGTGTCGTAGAGCCCGAGGGAGTGCGTCAGGAGATAGAGCGGCATCACCCAGGTGATGTACGGCACCGTCCGGAAGAGATAGATCGCCGTGAACCACACCTTGTTCGTCGCGCCCTTGAAGCGGGAGAGCATGTAGCCGCTCATGACGGTCACCTGGAGCGAGAAGAACGTCGCCAGCACGGCGAGCACCGCGCTGTTGACGAACGACTCCTGGATCTTCGGGGATTGCCAGGCCTTCCAGAAGTTGACCAGCGTGAGGTGGGTCCCCCGGTGGACGTAGAACACCTCGGACTCCGGCCGGAGGGCGGTGAGCGTCAGCCAGAAGACCGGGAAGAGGAACAGACCGAGCACCCCGAGCAAGGCGAGGCCGACGAAGGCCTGTCGCCATCCCTTCCTCAAGGGCCCCGCCGGCCCGCGGCCGGGCGGTCACCGCGAGACCTCGGTGACTCGCCGGAGGATCCAGTACAGCACGACCCCCACCACCATGATGATGACCGCCCCGATCAGCGAGGCGGCCGCCCCCCGATCGAGGTTCAGGAAGACGAACGCTTCCTTGTACGCGTAGATGCTGAACACCTCGGTCATCCGGCCCGGCTCGCCCTTCGTGATGGTCCACACGGTGTCGAAGACCCGGAAGGCATCGATCGAGCGAATCACGATCGCGACCAGCAGGACCGGCCGGAGGAGCGGCAGCGTGACGTTGCGGAAGATCTGCCAGGCGTTGGCCCCGTCGACCCGCGCCGCCTCGAACGGCTCGCGCGGCAAGCTCTCGAGGGCGGCCAGGAGGATGATCACGTAGAACGGGGTCTGGAGCCAGACGTCCGTGAGGACGACGATGCAGAGGCTGAGCCACGGCTTGACGAGCCACGCCACCGGCGGGAAGCCGAGCGCCGTGACGATCACGTTCGCGATCCCGAACTGGTCGTTGAAGATCCACGCGATCATGATCGACGCCACCACCGGCGCCACCATGAGCGGGAACACGATCAGGGTCCGCACCACGGTGCGGCCCGGGAACGGCTGCTTCAGCAGCATGGCGATGGCCAGGCCGAGCACCACGCCGCCCGCCACCGACGCGAACATGAAGAAGAAGGTGTTGGGAAGGACGACCCCCAGGAACTGGGCGTCGGCGAGGATCCGCCGGTAGTTGCGAAGACCGATGAAGGGGTGCTCCTCGTCGGTCAGGGAGAACCGCCGGAGGCTCGCGTCCACGCCCATCAGGATGGGCAGGACCTGGAACACGAGGAGCACGAGGGCGGCCGGCGCGATGAGCGTCAGCGCGAAGCGACGCCGCTCCCGGAACAGCGACGCGGCGGACTCGCCGCTCGGCGAGCCGCCGCGTCTCAGGGTACCGTCCTGGACCTCGGTCACGCGTCGGTCAGTGCGGGAGCGGCCGGCGCTCCGCCGTCGTTTCCTCCCGGCCTCCGACCGGACGCGGGAACGGGCTCACTCCCGCCTACTTCCTCATGATCTCGGAGAGCTTCTGGGCGCCCTCGGACAGGACCTTCGGGATGTCCTCGCGCTTGCCGATGAGCGCCTTCGACGCGATGTCGGAGAAGGTCGCGTGCACCTCGGGCCACTGCTTGAAGTAGTACGCCGGCACGACGTGGTACGGCGCGTCGATCAGCGTCGCCTTAATCTGGGCGAACAGCGGCTCCTCCTTCGCGAGCGCCTGCTGCACCTTGGTGATCGGCGGGACGCCCGCGGTGGCCTTGAAGATGTCGCGCTGGACCTCCTCGGTCTCCCCCATCCAGCTCAGGAGCTCCTTGGCGAGCTTCTTCTGCTCCGGCGCGTTCGCCTTCGGGATGGCCCAGAACCACGCCGCCCGCCAGGCGAGCCCCTTCCGGGTCGAGCTGGGGCCGAGCGGGAACTTGCCCATCGCGACCTTCCCGGCGACCTTGGACGCGGCGGGATCGTTGTACTTCCCGTACAGCGGGGTGTCGTTCATCGTCATGAACGACTCGCCGGCCATGAAGATCCCGTCCGACTCCGTCCGCGTGTAGCTGACGAGCGCGGGGGGCGAGATCTTGTGCGTGTTGATGTTGTCCCACCAGAACTCCATCGCCTCGCGGGCGCACTTCTCGCCGAGCATGCTCTTCCAGTCGTTCTTGGCGAGCACGTCGTTGTCCCGCTCGTTGTACGGCGAGAAGAGGTCGCAGTCGTTGGTCCACATCGACCAGAGGAGGGTGAACCACGTGTGCGGGTACTTGAGCCCGCCCACGAAGCCCCACTTGACCTTCCCCTCCTTCTGCAGCTTCTGGGACACGCGGACGAGGTCCGCCCACGTCTTGGGATACTCCGCCTCGTTGATGAGGTCCTTCCGGTAGAAGAACACCCCGAGCGTCTCGTTGAACGGCACCGCCGTGGCGGCGCGCTTCCCGTCCGGCTGCTTCCACAGCATGGCCTGGTCGACGAGGATCTTCCGGTCCATCGCGCTCAGGATCTTGAGGTCCTCGACCGGCTCCAGGAACGAGCCCCACAGCTGGCCCCAGTCGTCGTTGTGCCAGATGATGTCGTACTCCTGGGACTTGGCGAGGAAGCTCGCGGTCAGCTTCTCGACGTACACCTCGTAGGAGATCGGGGTGGGCTTGATCTCCACGCCCTTCAGCTCTCCCCACTTCTTCATCCACTTGAGCTGCTGCTCGTGGATCGGGTGAGGCATGTAGGCGATCGAGAGCTTGCCCGCGGCCAGCGCCGGCCCGGCGAGCAGCAGGAGCCACGCCCCCGCGGCCAGTGCGGTGAGCGTCCGGAACGCATTCGCTCGGAGCCTCGTCATGCGGCACCCTCCTTCGACCGTTGCTAACCGTTGGCGGCCGTACGGCGACATTCGGCTGTTCGGCGACGCTACCCATCGTCCCGCGGGCTCGGCTCGACGTCGAAGCGACGGGCCGTACGCGCCACGGGCACCGGGTCCGGCCGGGCTGGAGCCTCGCGGGAGCGTCTGGGCGGACTCTAGGGGACGGCTTGGAGCCCTGTCAATGGGGTGACCGCCGCCCGGCCGGCGCACCGGCCACGGGCACCGGTCGCCCGCCCCGGCGCGCGTCAGTGCATCCAGAGGCCGCCGGTGACGTTGACGGCCTGGCCGGTCATGTAGCGCGCGTCGTCGGAGGCGAGGAAGGCGACCACGCCGGCGACGTCCTCCGGCTCCGCGAGCCGGCCCATCGGGATCCAGTCCACGCGGTCGGCGGAGGTCGGGCGCCCGAGCGCGCGGGACTCCGCGTCCACCCGCGCCCGCATCTCGGTGCCCGCCACGATACCCGGGCAGACGGCGTTGACCCGGATCCCCCTGGGCGCGACCTCCTTGGCCAGGGACTGCGTCAGGCCGATCACGGCGAACTTGGAGGCGCAGTAGGCGCCGAAGTACGGGGCGCCGGCCTTGCCGCTCCAGGAGGCGAGATTGACGATGCCGCCGCGTCCCCGCGCGAGCATGTGCGGCAGCACGGCCTGGCAGCAAAAGAAGACGCCGTCCACGTTGACCCGGAACGTCGCGCGCCAGTCGGCCTCGGGAAACTCGGCGATCGCGCCGAGCCGGCAGAGGCCGGCGTTGTTGACCAGGAGGTCGACGGCGCCGAGCGCCTCGAGCGTCTCCGCCACCATGCGGTGGACGGCCTCGCGATCGCCGACGTCGGCGACGACGGCGGCGGCGGCGCGCGCGCCTGCCTCCGCGGCCTCCCGTGCGGCCCGAGCCGCCCGGGCCGGCTCGACGTCGTTGACCGCGACGGCCCACCCGTCACGGGCCAGCCGGAGCGCGATCGCCCGGCCGATGCCGGTGCCGGCCCCCGTGATCAGCGCCACCCGTGGCGCGGGCGACGGTGCCGCGGTGCTCACGGTCGCGTCCATGTCCGCCCTCTCGCTGGCGCTAGATGACGCGCTGGTCGCGGAGACGCCGCACCTCGGCGTCCGGGTATCCGAGCTCCCGCAGGATCTCGTCGGCCTGTTCCCCGGGCATCGGGGGCGGGCGGCTCACGGTGGCCCGGCCCGAGGACAGCTCGAGCGGGAAGCGGAGGAGCCGCACTCGCCCGGCGACGGGATGCTCGATCTCCTCGACCGCATCCGCGGCCTGGACCGCGGGATCGGCGAAGGCCTCCTCGTGCGTCCGGATCGGCGCCACCCAGACCCCCCGGGGCACCAGGAAGTCGATCCACTCCTGCGTGGTGCGGCCTCGCATCACCGGCTCGACGATGCGGGCGATCTCCTCGCGAGCCTGGAAGTTGTGCGCGACCGCCGCGTAGGGCGCGAGCGCCGGAAGGTCGAGCGCATCCCTGAGCGCCTTGAGCGGTGACATCGACAGGACGAGCCAGCCGTCCCGGGTCTCGTAGCACCCGTAGGGCCCGGGGTGGAACATGCTCGCGAGGCTGGTCGGGCTCTTCGCGAGGCGCGCGCCGTTCAGGAAGTAGGTGACGATCTCCAGCTGAAGGTCGAAGGCCGCCCGCAGCATGCTCACCTCGACGTGGCCCCCCTGGCCCGTCCGCCCGCGCTCGAGGAGCGCGGCCAGCACGCCCATCGCCAGGAGGGTCGCCCCGTGCTGGTCGACGACGGCGGTGCCCACGGGCGTGGGCGGCTGTCCCGCGCGGCCCGAGATGCTCGCCAGGCCCGAGAGCGCCTGGAGCAGAAGATCCTGCCCGGGGCGGTCGCGGTAGGGGCTGGACTCGCCGTAGCCGGAGGCCGAGACGTAGACGAGCCGCGGGTTCCAGGCCCGGGCCGCCTCCCAGCCGAGACCGAGACGCTCCATCACGCCGGGCCGGAAGTTCTGGACCAGGACGTCCGCGCCCTCCACGAGGCGCCGCGCGATGGCGAGGCCGTCCGGGTGCTTCAGATCGAGCGTCAGGCTCCGCTGGTTGCGGTGCGTGGACAGGAAGAAGGCGCTGACGCCGTTCAGGTAGAGGTCGCTGCCGGCCCAGTTGCGCTCCCAGAGGGTGCCGCCCGGGGGCTCGATCTTGATCACGTCGGCCCCCAGGTCCGCGATGAACTGGACGCCCGAGGGCCCCAGCAGGAACTGGGTGAAGCTCAGCACCCGCACGCCCGCGAGCACGGAGAGCGGCGGCCGCGCGTCCATGGATCAGCGCTCGAGGAAGGCCTGCATCGCGCGACGCGGCTCGCCGGTCGCATACGCGCGGGCGAACACGTCCATCGAGAGCGCGACGGCCGTGTCCAGATCCACGCGACGCCAGCGCGCCAGCAAGGTCTTCTGGAGCCGGAGCGCATCGGCCGGAAGCGCGAGGAGCCGGTCGACCCAGCCCTCCACCTCCCGGTCGAGGGCGTCCGCCTCGACGGCGCGGTTGACCAGGCCCCAGCGCTCCGCCTCCGTGGCCTCGACGGGCCGGCCGCCGAGCAGGAGCTCCGCGGTGCGGCCCCACCCGATCAGGCCGGGCAGGAGCGCCGCCTGGATCACCGACGGGATGCCCACGGTGATCTCGGGCATGCCGAGCCGGCACGAGGCGGCGGCGATCCGCAGGTCGCAGGCCAGCACCAGCTCCAGGGCGCCGCCGAGCACGTGGCCGTGGAGCCGCGCGATCGTGGGAACCGGGACGTCCTCGAGGGCCCGGATCGTGGCGCGGAGCGCGTCGATCAGCGCCCGCGCCCCGGCGGCGTCGAGATCCCGCATCGCCGCCACGTCGACGCCCGCCGAGAACGCGCGACCCGATCCGGCCAGGACCACCACGCGGAGGGCGGGATCGGCGCCGAGCTCGCGAAAGGCCGCGCCGAGCTCGGCGATGAGGGCCGGCGTGAGGATGTTGAGCGGCGGGCGGTCGAGCGTGAGGCGGGCGACTCCACCCTCACGCGCGAGGCGAAACTCAGCCACGCAGGCGCGCTAGTAGCGGCCCACCGCCGGGTCCACCTCGACAGCCCAGCCGTCGATCCCGCCGGCGAGGTTCACGGCCGGGATGCCCTGGCGGCGAAGCCACTGGACGACGGCGGCGGAACGCTGCCCGTGGTGGCAGTGCACGATCACCTCGCGGCCCGCATCCAGCTCGCCGACGCGGGCGACCAGCTGGTCCATGGGGATCAGCCGCGCCCCCGGGATCGCGCACAGCTCGTGCTCCCAGGGCTCGCGCACGTCCAGGATCGCGGTGGGCTCGCCGGCGTCGAGCCGGCGCTTGAGCTCGGCTGGCGGGATCTCGGCGTAGGGCTCCACGAGGGCGGAGTGTACCGCGCGACCCGGCGAGCGCCAAGCGGGCCCCCGCGGGCCGCGCTCCTCAGAGGCCCGCGGGCAACGGGACCCGGAAGCGCGCGGCGACGCTGCGGAGGTTCTCCACGGTGCCGATCGGCAGCGGGATGCCCCGCCGGGTCCGCTCCTCCGTCGAGCGGTCTTCCGGCTCGCCCGGCGCGAGCACCTCCGCGACTCCCTCGGCCCGCGGGAGGCCTCTCAGCCCGTCGATCAGCCGGTCCACCTCGGCGCGATACGCGGCGAGGTCGGTGAAGGCCCCGATGTCGATGGCCGCGACCACGCTGTTCTGGCGGTGGCGGCCGGCGCCGGCCTCGCCGGCGAAGGCCGGCCCGAGGAGCGGGTTGCCCACCATCAGGCTCGTGAGCGTCTCGAACATCATGGCGAGGCCCGAGCCCTTGGGGCCGCCGAACGGCAGGAGGATCTTCGCCTGGTTCGCGTCGGTCGTCGGCTGGCCGGCCTCGTCGAGGGCCCACCCGGGCGGCAGCGGGACGCCCTTGTCGCGGGCCAGGCTGAGCTTCCCGCCGGCCGCCACGCTCGTCGCCATGTCGAGGCAGAGGGGCCGGTGCCGCCCGGCCGGGACGGCGATCGAGATCGGGCTGTTGTGGACGCCCGCGACGCGGGCGCCGAACGGCGCCATGTTGGGAGGGCTGCACACGATGGCGATGCCGGCCATGCCGGCCTCGACGGCCATCAGCGCGTAGTACGCCATCGCCCCCTGGTGCGTCGTGTTGCGGATGACCGCCCAGCCGATGCCGGCCGCGCGCGCCTTGTCGATCGCGCGCCGCATCGCCATCGTCGTGACGACGGGGCCGAGGGCGCGGTCGCCGTCGATCAGCACCGTGGCGGCCGTCTCCTTCTCCACGCGAATCGTCGGCCGGGGGTTCATGTCACCCTTGGCGATCAGGTCCACGTACCAGGGAATCCGGAGCACTCCGTGGGAGTCGACGCCGCGGAGGTTCGCCCACACGAGGACCTCGGCCTCGAGCGCCGCGTCCTCCGAGGGCAGCCCGGCGGCGATGAACACGCCCTTGGTGAACTCCTGGAGCTCCGCCGCCGGGACTCGGGTCTCGTCCGTCATGGTCCGCCGCGCCTCAGGCCGTCGCGGCGCCCGGATCGAGGAGCCGCGCGAGCGGCGCCCGGAACGGGAAGACGCCGAAACCGCCGCCCGTGTGGAGGAAGAGAACCCGGCGTCCCAGGAGGCCGGGCGTCCGGCGCGCGGTGTCCTCGAGCGCGAGGAACGCCTTGGCCGTGTACACCGGATCGAGCAGGAGCCCCTCGCGGGCAGCCCGGGCGACGACGGCGAGCTCCTCGGGCCGCACGCCCGCGCGGCCGTCGCCCTGGTACCCGTCGAGCAGATGGATGGCGTCGCGCTCGACGTGGACGTCTGCCCCGATGCGGGCCGCCGACTTCCGCACGGTCGCCCAGACCGAGGCGCGGATCGTCTCGGCGTCGAACTGGACGGGCACGCCCCAGATCTCGGCCCGGAGCCCGAAGAGCGCCTTCCCGAGGTGGAGGCCGGCCAGGGTGCCGCCGCTCCAGGCGGCCACCACGATCGCATCCGGAGGGGCGAGCAGACCGGCGGCGATCTGTCCCTGGAGCTCCTCCACCGCCGCCGCGTAGCCGAGCGCACCAAGGTCGTTCGAGCCTGACTCGGGGATGATGTAGGGGCGGCCGCCCGCCCGCCGCACCTCCTCGGCCAGCCGCGCGAAGAGCGCCTCCGGGCTGTCCACCGCCTCGGGCGGCACGAAGACCGCGCGGGCGCCGAAGAGCTCGGCGAGGAAGAGATTCCCGTCGGGCACCTCCGGGGCGGTCCCGCGAAGCCCGAGCACGCAGCGGAGCCCCAGGCGCGCCGCAACGACCGCCGTGGCCCGCGCGCAGTTGGACTGGAGCGCCCCCACCGTGATCAGGGTGTCCGCGCCCTGCTCGAGCGCGTCGTGCGCCAGGAACTCGAGCTTGCGCGCCTTGTTGCCGCTCTCGGCGAACCCCGTGAGATCGTCCCGCTTCACGGAGAGCTCGAGCCCGAGCGCGGCGCCGAGACGGGGCAGCGGCTGGATGGGCGTCGGAGACGCGGCGAGACACAGCCGGGCCGGCAGCTTCGCGCTCATCGATTTCAGCCTACCGGCAGGGCGGGGCGCGATCACCCCAAAAAAAGTCGGGCCCGGGGTGTGCCCCCGGGCCCGGGTCGTTCAGCGGCCGGAGGGCGCTACCGGCAGGCCTGCGTCCAGTATCCCGGCACCCACTGGTAGCCGTTCCACTGCGGGTTGACCCAGTAGTTCGAGCACACCGGCTGGTAGACGACCGGCGCCGGCTGATACACGACCGGCGGCGGCGCGGCATAGACAGGCGGCGCCAGGATGCTGCCCACGACGACCCCGGTCACCGCGCCCACCGCGAGTCCGCCCCAGAAGGGAGCGTAGTAACCGCCGTGGTGCCCGTGGTGATGCCCGTGTCCGCCGCCGTGACCCCGGTAGCGGCCGCCGGCCTCGGCGGCCTGGGGCACCAGGACGAGCGTCGCCAGGAGCCCCGCGATCAGTACCCCCGCGACCGCCTTGTTCGTGCGCTTCATCTCGGCCCTCCTCGGCACTCTCGTGCCATGCCTACCGTTCTGCCGCTTTCGACGGGGGCCTGGACACGGCTATTCGGGACTGGCGCGGGGCTGTCCGCTGGTTGACGGTCAGGCGGCGCCCAGGACCTTGGCGGTGCGGGCGACGTCCCGCGGCTCGACCCACAGGATGGCGCCGAACCGACCGGCCCCGGCCACGACCGCATCGCTGGCGACGATGTTGATCTTGGCGGCGGCGAGGCGCTCGTAGATGTCCGCCATCGCGCCGGTCCGGTCGTCGCCCTCGATCAGGAAGGCGACCTTGGGTCCGGTCACCTTCCACTTGGCCTTTCGAGCCACGGCCCGGAATGCGGCCGGATCCTCGGGGACGAAGTCGAGCTGCGCGCGCTTGCCCGCGGGGAACCCGGTGAAGGCCAGGAGGTTGACCCCCGCGTCCCGGAGCGCCTCGAGGGCTCGGGCCCCTTCCCCGGGCTTGTCGGGCGCCATCACGTAGAAGTACTGGACCCGCCGGATCCTCTGCGCCATCTCACACCTCCTCGTCGCGCGACGCGACGTCATCGTGCTCGCCCTCGTTCGGCGCAATCGCGCCGACACCCTACGCGACCCTTCGCCGCGTCGTCAAGGCGCGAAGGCATCGGCTCGCACCCATGCTACGCTCACGCGCGTGCGCGTGCTCCTGCTGAGCAACTCCGGGCGTCCCTACCTCGCTCACGCCCGGGCCGAGCTCCTGGACTTCCTCGGCCCGGCGCGGCGGATCGGCTTCGTCACGGCCGCGTCGCTCGGGGACGAGGAGGCGTACTGCGAGACCGCGCGCCAGGGGCTCGCGCCGGAGTTCGTCGTCGAGCACCTGCGCTGGGACCGGGACCCGTTCCCGGTCCTCGGCCGCGTCGACGCCGTGTTCATCGGCGGCGGGAACACGTACGCGCTCCTCCGGCGCCTCCGCCAGGCGACGCTCCTGGAACCCATCCGGGAGCGCGTGCGGGCCGGGATGCCCTACTTCGGCACGAGCGCGGGGTCCAACGTGGCCGGGCCCAACATCCTGACGACGAACGACTGGAACGTGGTGGGATTGACGGCCTTCGACGCCCTGGGCCTCGTCCCCTTCAACGTGAATCCCCACTACCTCGAGACGGACCCCGCGATGGCCCCGGGCAGCGAGACGCGGGACATGCGGATCGCCGAGTACCACGTCATCCGGGACAACCCGGTCGTCGGGATCGAGGAAGGCGCGATGGTCCGGGTGGAGGCTGGCACGGCCGCGGTGCGCGGGACCGCCCGGGTCAAGCTGTTCCGCCGCGGCCAGGCTCCCGTCTGGGTGCCGGCCGGCTCGCGTCTGCCGCTCTAGTCCAGTCGAGGTGCCGTCAGCCGCGACCCTGACGGCGGATCCGCGCCAGGACCGCCCGGGTGGTGGTCGACAGGCCGTCCGGATCGAGCGCCGACTCGACGAGACGCATCAGCAGGGTCTCCTCGTAGACCTGTCGCCGGTCCGCGTCGTCCAGGTCGGCCCACGAGGGTTCCCGCGATGGGCTCCGTGGCCGACAAGTGTGCCACGGGTAAACCTTTCCTTCCCGAGGCTCTCCGCCCTCCGGCGGCTCGACTCCGGCGCCTCGAGCCATCCCCGCGCGCACCCCGCCCAGCCGGCCCCTCTCGCGAGGTTGAACGGTCGGCCGTGTCCCTCCGTCCAACCGGCTGCGATCGAAACCGACGGAGCGGGCGCGGCCCGCTCGGGGAGGCCAAAGACATGACGAAGCTCCACACGAAGTGGCCGCTGGCGGGAGTCCTGAGCGGTCTGGTCATCCTGGCCAGCGGCGCGATGCCGGTCGAGGCTCACATGACCCGCCGGGTGGCGCCCATCGAGCGCTCGGCGCTCCGGGAGCAGCTGGGCCTGACGGACGACCAGGTCACGGCGATCAAGGAGATCCGCGCCCGCAACTGGCAGTCGATGCGCGAGACGGTGCGGGCGCTCCGCGAGGCGCGCCGCGCGCTTCGCGAGATCGCCCTCGCGGATGCGGACGACGCGACCTTCACCGCGAAGGCCGCGGAAGTCCGGGAGCTCTCGGGCCAGGTCCTCGAGGCGCGCGCCCGGACGCTCCAGGAGGTGGCTCGCATCCTCACCCCGGAGCAGCGGGAGAAGCTCCGCGAGCTCCGGCCCATGCGACTCCACCGGCGGGCGCCGCTCGCCGGCTGACAATGATCTGACGCCCGGGGGAGAACACCCTCCCCCGGGTGTCTCCGAACGCGCCGGGTCAGACGCCCCGGCTCGCCGTGTACGGGCAGATCTGGTTGTAGGCGCAGTACCGGCAGGCCTGGTACGAGGGCGTCGCCGCGAAGCGTCGCGCGCGGATGCCCGCCGCCGCCGCCCGCACGGCCGAGAGGGCCGTCTCGGCGTCCTCGTCCGTCGGCACGTGGCGGCCGACCACGCCGGACTCGAGGAACCGCAGCTCGACCCGCGCCGGGAGCCGGCCGAACATCTCCCGCCACACCAGCGCGTAGATCTGGAGCTGCAGGCTCTCCGTGGCCCGGTCCTCGGCGCGCGCGGGCTCCCGGACGTTGGAGGACTTGTAGTCCACGATCACGGGGCCGTCCTCGGTCTCGTCGACGCGGTCCCACCGGCCGCGAACCCGGGTGAGTCCCGCCGGGATCGGGCAGGCTCACGCCGAACTCGCGCTCGACGAAGGTGGGCCGCGTGCCCGAGGCCTCCTCCTCGTGCCAGAAGCGCTCGATGGCCGCCCGGCCCGCGTCCCGCCGCGCGGCCTCGTGCCCCCACGTGAGGAACCCCTCGTTCCGCCACTCGCGGTCGTACGTCTCGAGGAGGTCCTCGAGCGGCGTGTAGAGGCTGGCCGCCCGCCGGCGCAGGTAGTGCTCGACGACGCGGTGGAGCGTCTCCCCGTACACCACCGTGTGATGGCGGCGGATCGGCACGCGCAGGACGTGCACGTAGCGGTACTTCAAGCGGGCAGGTCTGGTAGTCGTCGACCTGACGGTGGCTGAGATCGAGGACCACGTCGGGGCCGAGGGGCGCCTCCGGCTCGGCCCCGGCCTCGGCGGGGGCCGCGAACGCCCGCAGGTCCTCCAGCGCCGTCGCCTTCACGGGCCGGGCAGCGTCGCGCGAGAGATTGAGGGCCTCCAGGACGAACTGGCTCACCTTTCGCGTGCTCCGGCCCCCGTAGTCGCGCGCCGACGTCAGATGGAGCGCTTCCTTCGCCCGCGTCATCGCGACGTAGAAGAGGCGCCGCTCCTCCTGGAGGCGGAAATCCGGCGACGACGGCCGGTCCCGGAGGAGGTCGTCGGGCAGCTCGAGGACCTCTCCGCGGCTCGGCCAGGGAAACCGGCCCTGGACCAGCCCCACCACGAACACCACCGGAAACTCGAGCCCCTTGGCCTTGTGCACCGTGAGCACGCGGACCGCGGGCACGTCGACGTCCGCCTCGGCCACCGCCGGATCCTCCCCGGCGTCGATCAACGCGTCGAGGTGCTTCACGAACTCGCGCACGTGGTCCCGCGGGAGAACCTGGGTCGCGTCCTGGATCCGGCGAAAGAACCGCGCGACGTTCTGGACCTCGACCTCCTCGCGCGCCGTGCTCGCCCGCGACATGCGCCCCAGCCAGCCGCTGTCGGCGAGGAACTGGTAGAGCAGCTCCCCGGTCCCGAGCTCCGCCGCGAGCCCGAAGTACCGCTCCAGCTCCTTCACCAGGCGCGCGATCGCCTGGGCGCCCTCGGCGGACAGCGCCGCGCGGAGCTCGGGGGTCTCGTCGAGACCTCGCAGGACGTCGAAGAGCCACCGGTTCCGGCGGTCGGCGTGCGCCCCGCAGCGGGCGAGGTCCACGGCCGGCACCCCGAAGAGCCGCGAGGCCGCCAGCGCGTAGACGCTCACGGAATCGTCCGGGCGCGCGAGGGTCCGGAGGAACGCGATGCAGAGCCGCACCTCCTGGCGGGCGTACAGGCCCTGGTTCCCCGAGAAGGTCCACGGGACCCCGCGGAGGTTGAGCGCCCGGAGAAACGGATCGGCGTCGGCGTTGGCGCGGACGAGGATCGCGAAGTCCCGGTATGCCCGCCGCCGGCTCCTCACGTCCTCCTCGATCGCCGCCGCCACGGCGTCCGCCTCCTGCGTGATGGTCTCGTAGACGGTGTGCACGGGCTCCGATCCGGCCCCCCCGGCCGCGACGAGCCGCTTGTCGATCCCGCGCGCGGCCTCGAGGCGATCCGGGTCGTTGTGGCGGATCAGCCGGTGGGCCGCGTCGAGCAGGCTCTGCCCCGAACGGTAGTTCTCGATGAGCACCACGCGCCGGGCGTCGGGGTAGGCCGCGTCGAACCCGAGGATGTTGCTCATGGAGGCGCCGCGAAACCGGAAGATCGCCTGGTCGTCGTCCCCCACGACGGTCACGTTCCGGTGCCGGCCGGCGAGAAGCTTCACGAGCTCGAACTGGGCGTAGTTCGTGTCCTGGAACTCGTCGACCAGGACGTACCGGAAGCGCCGCTGGTAGTGGGCGAGGACGTACGGCCGCTCCCGGAAGAGACGCAGCGCGAGGAAGATCTGGTCGCCGAAGTCGACGAAGCCCTCGCGCACCATCAGGTCCCGGTACGCGGCGTAGGTGCGCGCCAGCTCGAGCGTGCGGGCCGCGAGATCGCGCCGCTCCGCGTCGTCCGGATGGGCGGCGGCCTCGGCCCCGAGCGCCGCCGCGTGGGCCAGGTAGGCCTCCGGCGTCACGTCCTCGTCCTTGGCGCGCCCGAAGAGGCCCGTCAGCGCCTGGAGGTGCCGCGTCGGGTCGCCGAGCGGCCGGAAGTGGTCGAGCGGCAGCTCGAACAGGCGCGTGCGGAGGAACAGCACCTGCTCGGCCCGGTTCAGGACCCGGAAGGCCGGCGTCAGTCCGAGCTCGAGGGCGTGCTCCCGCAGGAGCCAGTCGCCGAACGCGTGGAAGGTCGAGATGCGGACGTCGGCGTAGCCGTACGGGACGAGCACGTCGACGCGCTCCTCCATCTCGAGCGCGGCCTTGTCGGTGAACGTGAGCGCGAGGATCTCCTCCGGCCGCGCTCGCCGCGTGGCGATGAGGTAGGCGATGCGGCGCGTGAGGACGGTGGTCTTGCCGGTCCCGGCCCCCGCGACGATCAGGAGCGGCCCCTGGTCGTGGACGACGGCCTCCCGCTGGGCCTGATTCAGGTCGACCAGGATCCCCTGGGCGGCGGGATCCGATGGAGCGCTCATGCCGGGTAGGTGGCCAGGCCGATCGCGCGGGCCGCGGCGCCCAGCCGCGCATCGAACGATGCCATCGAGGCTGCGCGGCCGGATGTCGCCAGCGCGAGGTGAAGCGCGTCGGCCGCCCGGAGCGGAGTCTCCCCCAGCGTCACGAGGAAGTGCTCCGCCCGACGGTGCACGTCTCGGGTCAGCTCGACCCGCCGGAACGCCCCGTCGTCGAGGCGCCCGACAATGGCACGCTGCACCCGGCGGGCCGCGTCTCTCGTCAGAGCCCCTTGGTGGAGTCGGCGCGCCAGGGCGGAGACAACCTCCGTCACGGCCAGATCGGACACGAGGAGGTCGACCCGTCCCTGCACCGCCCGGTTGAACTCGTCGCTGCCGGGTTCGGGCACGTACAGCTTGAGCAAGGCGCTCGTGTCGCAATAGAGCGGGCCGGGCAGCGCCGCCCGGTACGCGGCGCGCCGCTCTCGAAGCGCGGCCGACGGGCGTCTGCTAGAGGCGATCCTCGCGATCCTCCTGGACGGTCGCGGAGAGCGGCGGATCGAGGGCTGGCATCGTGCGGCGGAACGCCGAGAGGTTCGGCACGCCCTGGCCCGGCGGGCGGTCCGGGGCCACCAGCTTCGCCACGGGACGGCCGCGCTCGGTGATCACCACCTCGCGGCCTTTCTTGACCTCGTCGAGGAGCGCTGACAGGTTCTGACGAGCTTCGCGGACTCCGGCCGTGCGCATGACGCCAGTGTGCTACATGTAGCACACTGGCGTCAACGCGGCGCCGGCCCAGCTCAGCGGCCGTAGACCGGCGTCAGCCAGTGGCGGTAGGCCGGCTTCTCGCCCCGGACCACCGCGAAGTAGCAGGCCTGGATCGCCCGGGTCATCGGGCCTGGCTGGACCCCGTCCCCGAGCGGCAGCCGGTCGATCGAGACCACGGGCGTGATCTCCCAGCCGCTCCCGCAGAGGAAGACCTCGTCCGCGAGATAGAGCTCGGTGCGGTCGACGTCGCGCTCGAGCGCCGCCTGGCCGAGCTCGGTCCGGAACAGCTCGAGCAGCGTGGTCCGCGTCACCGACTCCAGGATGTCGGCGGTCACCGGCGGGGTGATCGGCGCGCCGCCGCGCACGAGGAAGCAGCAGGCGCCGGGCGCCTCCGAGAGCTTCCCGCGGGTGTTCAGCAGGAGCGCGCCGTCGTAGCCGTTGGCCTTCGCCTCCAGCGTGGCCAGGCGCCCGTTCTGGTAGTTCGCGGAGCACTTGATGCGGGGCGGCATGGCCCCGTCGGCGATGCGCGTCCACGACGACACGCCGACGGTGATGCCGGGCTTCTGCGTCGCCTTCCGCGGGCGGGCGTCGACCGCGAGCGCGACGGGGCCGGTGTCGTCCATGTCCCCGTCGCCGGCGAGATAGGCGGTCTGCCGGATGTGCACGTCCTCGCGCGGCTGGTTCTTCCGCAGGACGTCCAGGATCGACCGCTCGATCTCCTCGCGCGTCAGGGCAGTGCTGCATCCGCATGAGCCGCATCGAGCCGAGGAGGCGGTCGACGTGCTCCTTCAGCCGGAAGACGTAGAGCTCCTCGTGGGCCGGGTTCCAGTAGGCCCGGAGCCCCTCGAAGACCGACCCCCCGTACTTGACCGCGGTCGACTGGACGTGGATCCGGGCGTCCGCGTAGGGGACCAGCTTGCCGTCGAGATAGACATGCCGATTCGTCGTCACCGGAGTCCTCCCTTCCTCGCCCGCCTGGGGGCGGGCCTCACCGCCGGATGCGCGGATCCGGCTGGGCGAGCAACTCCTCGAGCTCTCCGGGCCGGATGACCGCGATGTCACCCCACATCGTGCACTTCAACGCAGCGAGCGCCGTGCCGAGGTCCTGCGCCCGCTGCACGTCACGCGTCGTCAGCCACCCGTGCAGGAATCCCGCCGCGAACGCGTCGCCGGCGCCGACCCGGTCGGCCACGGCGTCCAGGCTGTAGAGGCGCGTCGGGCGGTGCGCCCGGTCCGCCAGGACCAGCGAGCCCTGGTCGCCGAGGGTCAGGGCGATCATCGCCCGGGGCGCCAGCCCGCGCAGCCCCGCCGCCACGGCCTCGGGATCGCCCGCGAGCCCGAAGACGCGCCGCGCGTCCTCGATCCCGACGAACAGGAGCCCGACGCGCGACAGCAGCGGCTCGAGATACGCCCGGGCCGCCTCGTACGTCCAGAGAGCCGTGCGGTGGTTGACGTCGAGCGACAGGAGCGCCCCGCTCCCCTGGGCCGACTCGATCGCGCGCTCGAAGACCCGGCGCGGCCGGGGGCCGAGCGCCGCCGTGATGCCCGTGACGTGGACGACCCGGGTCCGCGAGACCGCGGCCCAGTCCACCTCCGCCTCGTCCAGCGACGCGAAGGCGGAATCCTTCCGGTCGTAGACCACCCGGATGGGGCGCGGCGCCACGCCGTACTCGATGAAGTACGTCCCGATCCGCCCGCCCTCGCGCCAGGCGACGTGCCCGACGTCCACGCCGTGGCCCCGGAGCTCCCGGGCCAGGCGCTCGCCCCAGACGTTCGCGGGGAGCGCCGAGATCCAGGCCGTGGGGTGCCCGAGGCGCGCCAGCGCGCACAGGACGTTGGCCTCGGTCCCGCCGTACGAGACGTCGAGCGCCGTCGCCTGCTCGAGCCGCGTGGGCGGCCGCGAGGCCAGGCGGAGCATGACCTCGCCGGGCGCGACCACGTCGAAGAGCGGCCCCGACACGGCGGTCACTCCTGGCGGGCGGGAGGCGCGGCGCTCCGCCCCTCACGCGATCGATCCATCCGCCGGCGGCGAGACAAACGGCCTCGCTCTCAGCCCGCGGCGGCGGGCCGCTGGCGCATTCGCCCCAGCACCTCGGGGTTGACGCAGTGCCGCGGTCGCTCGCCGCGCAGCACCCTGACCGCCTCCTCGGCCGCGCGCCGCTTGAGGTCGGACCGCCCCTCCTCCGAGTACCAGGCGGCGTGGGGCGTCACGATCACCTGCTCCATCCGGAGCAGCGGGCTGGCCGGGTCGAGCGGCTCCTGCTCGAGCACGTCGAGCCCGGCGCCCGCCAGGAAGCCCTGCTGGAGGGCCTCGACGAGCGCGGCCGTGTCGACGATGCCGCCACGCGCCGTGTTGATCAGCACGGCGGTCGGCCGCATCCACGACAGGGATTCGGCGTCGAAGGCGTGCCGGGTCTCGTCGGTCAGGGGGCAGTGGATGGTGACGTAGTCCGACTCGGCGAGGAGCCGCTCGAAGGCGACGGGCTGCACGCCCGGCGGGAAGGTCTCGATGTTCGGGTCGCACCCGAGCAGCCGCACGTCGAAGCCGCCGAGCTTCCGGGCGACGGCCGATCCGATGCGGCCGCACCCCACGATGCCCACGGTCTGCCCGGCGAGGCGCGTCACGGGACCGATCCGGAACACGTCCCACACGCCGCTTCGTGTCTGGCGGTCGAGCCGGGCGATCTTGCGGGCCAGCGACAGGAGCAGCGCCACCGCATGGTTCGCGACCTCGTCCGTCCCGTAGTCCGGCACGTTCACGACCGGCACCCCGTGGTCGGTCGCCGCGGCCAGGTCGATGCCGTCCACGCCCACGCCGTACCGGACCAGCACCCGGACGCGCGGAAGCCCCTCCAGCACGCGGCGCGTGATGGCGCCGTACTGGATCAGGAGCGCGTCGGCCTCACCGCACCGCTCGAGGTACTCGGCCTCCGTGCGCGCCAGCACCGCCTGCAGCCGCACGCCCGCCTTCCCGAGGACGTCCTGCTCCTCCGCCACGTTCGCGTGGTCGAGGCCGCAGACGACGACGAGCGGCGCGGCCGGCGCGGTGGAGGTCATCCGGAGAACGGCCTCAAGCGGTGGACGGGGTGCGGAGCAACCGGAACGGCGCTAGCCGCGCTTCATCGGACGCCCGCAGCACACCTTCTGCACGGGAGCCGCCTTGAGGCACTTCGCACAGTAGAATCCCGGCATCGCCGCTCCTCAGGGACGCTCGACGAGCGTCGCAATTCGCGGAGCCATCATACCGGCGCCCCTCCGGGGCCGCAACGGCCGCGCGCCCCGCCCGCCGGCGGGCCCGTCAGGTCGGGTCGCTGGCGGCGAGAGCGTCGCCCACGCGATGCAGGACCTCGGCGGCCTGGAACGGCTTGGCGACGACGAAGCGCACGCCGTGACGGGTGAGCTGGGCGGGGTCGAGGCGGTCCCCCCAGCCCGTGATGAGCCCGACCGGGACGTCCGGGAACCGGGCATGGCAGGCTTCGGCCACCTCCCAGC
Organism: uncultured Candidatus Rokubacteria bacterium; assembly: GCA_963745015.1. Classification (GTDB taxonomy): domain Bacteria; phylum Methylomirabilota; class Methylomirabilia; order Rokubacteriales; family DASRDR01; genus DASRDR01. The sequence continues at coordinate 340,191 of CAVUVU010000019.1, read as the reverse complement.
CGGACATGCCCGGCATCGACACGTCGCTCAGCACGACGTCGACCGGCTCCGCCTCGCAGAGCACGAGCCCCGAGGGGCCATCCGGCGCGTCGACGACCGTGTAGCCCTCGCCGCCCAGCAGCTCGCGCAGAACCGCGCGCACGCCCGCCTCGTCGTCCACGACGAGGATGCGCGCGGGCCGGACCGGGCGGGCGGGCGCGGAGCCAGCCGGCGGCTCCGGCGCCGACCCGGCTCCGGGGAGCCGCACCGTGAAGGTGCTCCCGCCCCCGGGCTGGCTGGCCACCTCCACCGTCCCGCCGTGCCGCGTCACGATGCCCCAGACGACGGCAAGCCCGAGACCGCTGCCCTGGGGTCCCTTCGTCGTGAAGAAGGGCTCGAAGATCCGGCGCGCGGTCTCGGGTGACATGCCGGTCCCGGTGTCGCGCACCGTCACCACGGCGCCGGTGCCGTCCGTGCGCAGCGCGAACGTAAGACGCCCGCCCCCGGGCATCGCCTCGAGCGCGTTGGTGAGGAGGTTGGTGAAGACCTCGCGCAGCTCCTCGGGCCGCCCGGCGATCCACGGTACGGACCCGTCGGCGATCTCCACATCGTAGGAGACCCCTCGGCTCTGCGCCTCGTCCTTCCAGCGCGGGCGGGTCATCTCGACGACCTCCCGCACGATCTCCAGGAGGTCCACCCGGCGGAACGGTCGCGTCCGGCGCGTCCTCGTGAACTCCTGGATCCGCCGGACCGTCTGGGCGCCGTCGAGCGCCGCCTGATGAATCGTCTCGAGCCCGCGCACGAGCTCCGGCGCCGGCTTGCGGCGCAGGAGCAGCTCGGCGCGGCCGACGATGACGGCCAGGAGGTTGTTGAAGTCGTGCGCCACTCCGGCCGCCATCTCGCCGAGCGCCCGCAGCTTCTCGGTCCGCACCAGATGGTCCTGAGCCAGGGTGAGCTCCCGGTACGTCGCCGAGCGCTCCTCGTAGAGCTGCGCGCTCCGGAGCGCGAGGGCCGTGAGACTGGCGATGTTGCTCAGCAGGCGCTCGTCCGCCTCCGTGAACGGGCGAGCGGCGTCCGCCAGGGTCAACGCTCCCAGCACGTCCTCGCCGGCGACGATCGGCACGCCAAGCCAGTGTCGCAGCGCCAGGGCCTCGGGCACCGGAACGACGCCCTCGCGCGCGCAGGCGGCGGCGTAGTCGGCGGTGCGCAGGGGGGCCCGCCGGGTCACGACGGCGGTCGCGAGGCCGACGCCCAGCGCGCGGCGCCGCGGGAGGTCCACTTCCCGCGTCCCGCCCCATTCGCGCAGCACCACCTCCAGCTCCCGACGGCCGGCGTCGTAGAGGAAGATGGCCAGGTTGCGGACGTCCAGCACCCGCGCGACCTCGCGGTGGACGGCCTCGACGAGCTGCGCCGTCTCCAGCTGGCCCGTCACGGCCCGCGACAGCTCGTACAGCGCGGACAGCTCCGCGAGCTTCCGGCGGTCGTCCTCGAACAGGCGCGCGTGCTCGAGCGCGAGCCCGGCCTGGCTCGCCATCGCGTCCACCAGCGCGAGCTCCCGGTCGCCGCACGTCAGCTCGCGCTCCCACCAGACGGCGATGATCGCGCCGACGAGCCGCTCGTTCGCGACGATGGGGGCGAAGAGCTGGGCCTGGTGCGGCGCGAGCGCCACCAGCCCCGGCGGGAGCCCCGGGTCGCGCGGGGCGTCCTTCGAGGTCACCGCGACGCGGCGGGCGATCGCGTCCCCGTAGAGCGGGCTCCGCTCCGGAGCGATGCGGAACCCGCGCAGCTGCTCGACGAGGGCGGGCGTGACGTGGTACCCGGCGAAGGGCTCGAGCTCGCCGGTCGCCGGGTCGGCGAGCCACACGCCCGCGGAATCGGCACCGGCGGTCCGGGTGACCTGCTGGAGCAGAGTCCGGAGGAGCGGGCCGAGCTCGATCGTCGAGGACAGGGCCCGGCTGACGCTGAGCAGCCGTTCCATCTCGTCGAGCTTCTCCGCCGTCTGCCGGACCAGCTCGGCGTTCTCCATTGCGAGGGCCACCTGCGACGCCACGGCCTCGATGAGACGGACCTCGGCGGGAGTGATGGCCCGGCCGCTGGTCCGCCACACGAGGAAGATGCCCCCCGCCACCTCGCCGCGCACGAGCGTCGGCGCGAACAGGACCGCGCCCGGCCCGACCGCCGTCATGAACGGGAAGTCGTCGCGCCGGTCGGCCTGATAGTCCGACGTCCAGATCGGCCGGCGCTCGCTGAGGGCCTCATCGAGCAGCTCCACGGGAATCGGGGACGCCGCGAATGCGGACCGGAGATCCGGCGGCACGTGGTACCCCGCGATCGGCCGGAACGCCTGGCGGGCGGCATCCAGGGCATAGATGCCGGCCATGTCGGCCCCGAACGCGCGCGCCGCCTCACGCGCCACGCGTCGCATGGTCTCCGTGCCGGGCACCGGCTGGGACAGCACGCCGGCGACCGCCAGGAGCGTCTCGCTATCGGCCAGGCGCCCCCGCGTCTCGGCGAGCAGCCGGGTGTTCTCGAGCGCCAGCGCGACCTGATCCGCGAAGGCCTCGGCCAGCCGGATCTCGTCCTCCCGGAGCACGCGTCCCACCGGGTAGGTGCTGCTGAGGACTCCGATCACGTCGCCGCGGGCCCGGAGCGGCACGGCGAGGACCGCGCGGTCTGGCGTGGTCTGGTAGTGCGTCCCGCAGCTCCCGCGTCAGCGTGACTTCCGGATCGCCGAGAACGTCCGGGCTCCACACGACCCGGCGGAGCGCCACCGCTCTCGCCACCACCCCGACGCCGGCCGGGTAGGCGCGCCGGAGCTCGAAGGCCGGCGGCCCTGAGCGCCCGGCCGTGGCCAGCGCCACGAGCGTGCCGTCCGGCTCGAGATGCCGGACGATGGCCGAGGAGGCCTCGAAGAGCTGGACGATGCTCGCGGCCACGCGCTCCGCGAGCGCCTCGACGGTGAGGCCCGCCCCGGCCAGGCGACCCGCCTCGGCCATCGCGGCGGCCTCACGCTGACGCCGAACGACCTCCTGCTCGAGCTCCGTGACCCTGGCGCGGAGGGCGGTCAGCTGGTCGTGGCTGGACGGGTCCGGCGGCTTTGGCGGCATGGCTCCTGTCGCGCGGCTCGCTGGTGGCATGGGGCTCTGCTTGACCCCGACCACGCCGCGAGCTAGCGTACCGCGTCGTGCACGCGCCGACCAAACCTTCCCTGACGGAAGTGCCGGGCATCCGCGGAGTCATTTTCGACTTCGGCGGCGTCCTGATCGACATGCGGTGGGACGTCTCCGCCGGCCTCGAGGACGCCCACGGCCTCCCGCGCCACGCCCTGATCGAGACCCTGTACCGGACGCCAACCTGGCGGGAGATCGAGCGGGGCCAAGGCGACCTCGCCGCGTGGCGTGACGACGCGCACCGGTTGCTCGAGGAGCGGGCCGGCCACTCCCTGCCGAGGCTCCATGACGCCTGGGTGGCCGCGCGGCACCTGATTCGCGCCAACATCTCTCTGGCCGGGCGGCTCCGGCCCGCCTATCGCACGGCCATCCTCTCGAACGCCGACCAGAGCCTGCGGGGGCGCCTCCGGGAGCTGGGGATTCACGACCTCTTCGACACGGTGATCTCGTCGGCCGAGGAGGGTGTGGCCAAGCCGGACCTCGAGATCTACCGGCGCGCGGCGGAGCGGCTCGGGCTCCCGCCGGCAGTCCTGCGTCTTCGTGGACGACTACGAGGCGAACGTCCGCGCGGCCGAGGCGCTCGGCATGCGGGGGATCGTCTACCGCGTGGACCGGGGCCAGGACCTGGCGCAGCTGCTGGCGGACCTCGGCGTTCTCCCCCGCCCTCGGCCCTGACCCCGGCGGCCAGAAGTCGGCTAGGTTCCCAGCTCGGCCTCGAGATCGAGCCGCCAGCGGTCGCGGGCGGCCATGACGCGCACCCCCGTCTCCTGCGAAAGCGCCTCGGCCAGCTCCCAGGGGCGCGCCCGCAGCATGGTCAGCCCGAAGTGCGTGAGGATGGCCAGGCGCGGCCGCATCGCGGTGATGAGCTGCCGGGCGTCGGGAATGGCCAGGTGAATCTCGTCGCGCGGCTCGCGGTAGACCACGTTGAGGATCAGGAGATCCGCGCGCAGCGCCGTCTCGATCTCCGGCAGGTAGCCCGTGCACGCGACGAGCCCCACCGTGAAGTGGCGGCCCACGAAGCGGAGCCCGTAGGTCTCGACCGGATGCTTGAGCTGGAGCGGGGTCTCGAGGACGGGGCCGTGCTCGCCGCCGATCGTGTAGCGGCCGCCCGGAACGAGGAACTCCGTGGAGGCCGGATAGCTCCGGACGTAGTGGAGGATCACCGGATCCACGTCGTAGGCGTCCCGCGGCGCCAGCACGCGGCCCCGCTTCTTGGTTCCGCCCTGCGTCATCGCCTCGATCATGGCGTTCATGTCGCCCGAATGGTCGAGGTGCTTGTGCGTGAGGACGATGGCGTCGAGGACGCCCGGGTCGAGGCCGAGCGCGCGGCCGCGCGCGTGCGCCAGTGCGCCGGGACCGGGGTCCACGCACACCCAGATCCCGTCGAGGCACACCCAGAGACCTCCCGTCGAGCGGGCCTGGAACGCGGTGGTCATGCGCCCGCCGCCGGTGCCGACGAACACGACCTGGTCGCCGTCGAGACGCGGCTGCGGCGGCACGGCGGGGGCGCCCCTCAGGGCGCGTGGATCTCTGAGGCCGCGTGGAGGTCCGAGATCAGCCCGCGCGCGGCCGGAGGGTCTTGGGCATCCGGGGTGTCGGCGTCCGGCGGGCGCTCCGGCGCCCGCGCGCTCCGCTTCACCTGGTCACGGAGCTTGCAGAAGGCGCACACCTCGCCCGTCGTGGTCTGGCCGCACCGGACGCACTCGAGGAGCGTGACGGTCTCGCGCTCCTGGAAGAGCCCGCGCGCCTTGTCGAGGAAGCCCTGGAGGAACATCGCCTTCGAGCCCGGCGACGTGTCCTCGAGGCGATTCAGCAGCTCCTTGTGGGTGATCGACGTCGCGCCGCGCGAGAACGGGCACTCCTCCACGATGTAGTCGATGCCGCGGAGGAACGCGTAGGCGGCGGTCTCGCGCTCGCTCATCCGGAAGAGCGGCTTCACCCGGCGGGCGAGCTTGGCGTGCGTCGCCGCGAGCACCGGCGTCTGCCGCGCCAGCGCCGACTCGTCCCAGCGCAGCGTCGAGCCGAACAGGGTCGCGGCCTCGTCGTCGAGGTTGTGCCCGGTGGCGACCACCGGGAACCCGCCCGCCATCGCGGTGCGGTTCATGATGTAGCGCTTCGAGAGGCCGCACGCGGAGCAGGTCGGCCGTCGGGTGGCGTCCCGCACGGCGGGGATCGGCGCGCCCACCTCGTCGGCCACGGCCACCACGTGCAGGTCGAGCCCCCGCTCGGCGGCGAACGCCTCGCACCGAGCCTTCGAGGCGTGCGAGTAGTCGAAGATCCCGAGGTCGATGTAGAGGCCCGCGGTCCGGTACCCGGCGTCGTGGAGCACGTCCCAGAGGGCCAGGGAGTCCTTCCCGCCGGACACCGCGACCAGGACCTGCTCGTCGCGCGTGAACATGCGCCACCGCCGGACGGTCTCCAGCACGTGGTGCCGGAAGAAATCCACGAAGTCGGACGCGCAGAAGGCGGTGTTGTGACGCCGGAGCTCGAGCACGGCGCGGCCCCCGCACTTCCGGCACTTCACGGCCGGCCCCCGGAGATCACCGGGCGGAGCTCCACCACGTCGTCGTCGGCCACGACCTCGTCGATGGTGAGCAGATCGCGCCCGCGGATCACCAGCACGGTCTCGGGCAGCACGCCCAGCTCGGCGAGGAGCTCCCGCACGCGCCGGCGACCGCTGACTTCGACTTCCCGGCCCTGATTGCGAAGGACCACTTTCATGACGGTGACTCACTATACACCCCGCCCTCGCGGCCGGCCCGGCGACACCGACCGCATCGGCATCGGCCCGGCCCGGCGCAGCGACGCCGCCCGGGTCAGCTGACGGTCGCCGCGCGGGCGGGAGGAGATCGGTGCAAGTGGAGCACCTTGCCCGATATGGTCGACTCGGGCGGGCAGCGCTCGACTCTCAGGATTCCGGCGTCGCGCCATACCTGCGTCATGACGGCGCCCGGTGTTCCCGGTGAGCCGAGGGCCGAGAGAAACGCCTCGGCGACCCCGGCCGGATCGAGAGGGCCCACCCGCGGGTGAATCAGGAGCCGGAGCCGCGGGCGCCCGGCGGTGTCCTCGTCCTCGACCAGCTGGTAGTCCCCCGCCCCGCCGCCGAAACGGCCGGGAAGCGTCTCCTCGAGAACCCGCGCCGCGTCCGCGTCGAGTATGGTCATGCCGTGCACGGTCAGCTTCTCGAAGCTCCGGATCAGCCGGAGGCGTGTGGGCCAGCCCAGGGCGGCGAGCGCGCATCCGCAGGGGCGCGCGTCCAGGGTCCCGGCGTCGCCGAGCGACGCGTTCAGGAGCACGAGGGGCGCCGCCGGGCGCAGCGAGGAGACCAGCAGGGCTCCCGGAGGAAGCGCCGGGAGCGCGGTCTCCCCTTCGACGCGGAGAGCGCGACGAGATCGCTCACGACGTGGACGTCGTCGGGTCCTTCGGGCGCGAGGCATCCTTCCCCCACCAGTCCCGCCTCGATCACCGCGTACCGGGGAAACACGCGGAGCCCCGCTCGCCGCATCACGGCTAGTCGCGTCGTGGTGATGGGCTCCCCGCCCGTGATCACCTCCGCCCCGTCGAGGCGCATTCCGGTCTGGAGCGCCGTTTCCGCGAGGCGGAGGATGGCGCTCGGGTATCCGAGGAGCTCGGGCGTGTGGCCGGCTCGCAGCACCGCGTCGAACCAGGCGAGAATCGGGTGCGGCGCGTCCAGCGGCGCGTGCGCCGGCCTCGGGAACCGCGCACCCGCCAGCCGCGCGGACAGGCGCACCAGCTCCACGCTGCGCCGATAGCGAGGGGCAACGGCCGCGGCCCGAGGGTCCACCTGGGAGAACCAGCGCTCCGGCGCGGCGCCGCGAGCCGCGACGTCCAGCATGTGCGCGATCGCGCCGCTGCCAGGGACCCCCCAGACGCCAAAGCGTCGCCGGCCCGGGCCCCGTGCCTCCTGAGCGAGCCGGAGATCGATCGCCCGATCCCACACGAAGGCGAGGTCCCAGCCGACGGGCGTGCCTCCGGTCCGGCTGCCTCCCGAGTGCACCGGGAGATCGCAGCCCGCCAGCGGGTTCCGCAGGCGAGCCAGATCGGCCTCGATCGTCAGGCCGCCGCGGCGCACGAGCTGGCGACCCTTGAGCTCGTCGACGGTGAGATACACGCCCGCGGTCAGAAGCGTCCGCAGCGCGCCTTCCACCCCGTCCGCCCGGACCAGCCGCTCGAGGTCCCCGAATCCGCAGCCGGCGTGGCGGAGCAGGGCGGCGTACGGGCTCTGCGGGCGCCCGTACACCGCACGGCGCACCAGATCGAGAAACGCCGGCCCGCGGTGCTCGAGTCGACGCCCGAGCTCTCGCCGAGCCGCGTCCGCCGTCACCGGACGGCGGAGGAAGCGGGGCAGACGCGTGAGAATCCGCGTGCCGACGCGGAGGTCCGCGGCTGCTTGCAGCACGCGTCGGCCCGCCTCGCCCCTCAGGCGGAGGCGCGCCGGCGCGTGCGGGCCACGGCCGACGCCCCGGGATTCAGCAGCAGGGCCGGTGGCGGCGCGCTGCCGCGCGCCACGGCCAGGATCGACTCCACGCAGCACTGGCCCGTCGCCGCCTCGGACGCGAGATCCGATCCCGCCGCGTGCGGCGTGAGCACCACGTTGTCGAGGGTCAGGAGGGGCGAGCCGGCCGGCGGCTCGCGGCGGAAGACGTCCAGCCCGGCGCCGGCGATGCGCCGGGCCGCGAGCGCCTCGTAGAGGGCAGCCTCGTCCACCAGCCCGCCGCGCGCGGTGTTGATCAGGTAGGCGCTCGGCTTCATGAGACGCAGCCGCGCGGCGTTGATGAGCCCGTCGGTCTCGGGAAGATGGGGCGCGTGGAGCGTGACGAAGTCGGACTCGGCGAGCAGCCGCTCGAGCGACGTCAGCTCGATGCCGTGGCTCTGCGCGTACGCGGGGTCGGGCACCGCGTCGTGGGCCAGCACCCGCATCTCGTAGGCGCGGCAGCGCCGCGCCACCGCCCGCCCGATCCGGCCCAGTCCCACGATCCCGACGGTGGCCCGCCAGAGACCCTGCCGGAACTCCCACCCCCAGCTCCCGGCCGTGACCCGCTGATGGTAGGTGACGATGTTCCGGGCGACGGCGCCCATCAGCGCGAGCGCGAGGTCCGCGACCGTCTCGTGGTTCCCGCCGAACGCCATCGCGACGTACACGCCCTGGCGCGTCGCCGCCGGCACGTCCACCTGGTCGTAGCCGACCCCGAACCGGGCGATCACCTCGAGGTCGTGCGCCTCGCGGAGCACGCGCTCGGTGTACGGCTCGATCCCGGCCACCGTCGCGAAGACGCCGCGGAGCCCCTCGATCAGCTCCGCCTCGCCGTACGGACGCCCGAGCGGACTGCGGAGCACCTCCAGGCCCGCGGCCTCGAGCTGGGTGAGGTACGCCGACGGCCGGTTCGCCAGGAGCGACGGCACGACGAGGACCTTGAGCGGTGCGGGCATCCGGGGTCTCCTTGGGAAGCGGGCCGACAGGCCCGGGGTGACTGCGCGGCCGGTGTCATGGCGAGCCCGTGGGTCATGCGCCCGGCGCCTCGCGCCGGACGACGCGGCGGGCCTTCAGCTCGTAGCGCGGCAGACTCCGGGCCGGCACCGCCGTCACCTCGATGCGGATCCCGAGGTCGCGGCGGAGCGCCCCGGCGATCTCGTCGACGGTCTCCCGCACGCACTCCGCGGACCGGCCGTCGCCGTCGATCTCGAGGAGAAGCCGGACCTCGTCCAGCACGCCGCGGCGGAACACCTCGATCTGGAACTCGTCCACCAGCGCGTAGCGGCGCACGATCCCCTCGAGGGCCGAGGGGAAGACGTTGATGCCCCGCACGACCAGCATGTCGTCGACCCGGCCGAGGATGCCTCCGTCGAGGCGGGCGAACGTGCGGCCGCACGGGCACGCGCCGGTGGCGAGCCGCACCCGGTCGCCCGATCGGTAGCGGAGGACGGGCGCCCCCCACCGGCCGAGGTTCGTGAGGGTCAGCTCGCCGATCTCTCCCGGCGCCACCGGCCGGCCGCTCTCCGGGTCCAGCACCTCGGCCACGAACTCGAGCTCGTTCACGTGCAGGCCCGACTGTGCGACGCACTCGAACGCGTAGGCGCCCACCTCGGTCATGCCCGCATGATCGTACGCGCGCGCGCCCCAGAGCGATTCCAGGCGGCGGCGCACGGCGGGGATGCCCGCGCCCGGCTCGCCCGCGTGGACCGTGGCCCGGACGCCGAGCGCGGCGGGATCGGCGCCCTGGGCGCGCGCGACCTCCGCGAGGTGAAGCCCGTAGGACGGCGTGCAGACGAGGGCGGTGGCGCCGAGATCCCGGATCGCGTGGAGGCGCGTCGCGGAATCCTGGCCGCCTCCCGGGATGCTCATCGCGCCGAGGACCCGCGCGCCCTCGAGCCCGGCCCAGAACCCGACGAAGAGCCCGAACGAGAACGGGAAGAAGAGCCGGTCGCTCGGCCCCAGCCCCGCGCCCCGGAACACGAAGGCCCAGCAGCGGGCCCACCACGTCCACGACGCCTCGGTCTCGAGCCAGCGGATCGGCGGGCCCGTGGTCCCCGACGTCTGGAACACGCGCACGTAGCGCTCGAGCGGGTGCGTGCGGTTCGTGCCGAACGGCGGGTGCGCCGCCTGGTCGGCGGCGAGCTCGGCCTTCGTGAGGCGGGGAAGCCTGGCGAAGTCCGCCCAGGAGGCGACGTCGCGCGGATCCTGCACACCGGCGGCCTGGAGACGTCCACGCCAGAAGGCGTTCGAGCCCCAGATCTCGCCCAGCCCCGCGGCGAGGCGCTCCCACTGCCACCGCCGAAGGCGTGTCGGCGGGCGCCGTCTCCCGGGCGCGATCGAGGAACGGGACGTCGGCTCCCACGTCGAGACCGCTCACCACCCGGCACTTCCCCGCGCGGCGCGCCTCACGGCAACGAGAGCTGGCCCGTCATCACGATGACCCCCTGCCCGCCGACGCGGACACGGGTCGCGCGGCCGGGGGTGCCGTGGACCTCGACGGAGATCCGCCCCGGCCGGCCCTGGAAGTCTCCCTGCTCTCCCCGGAACCGCGCCACGCCGTCGGCGGCGGCGAGGCCGCCGGTCTCCCAGAGCCACACGCCGATGGCCGCATGCGAGGAGCCCGTCGCGAAGTCCTCCGGGATCCCGAAGTGCGGGATGAAGACGCGGCTGTGGGTGAGGGCGCCCGGCTCGCGGGTCTCGCGCGCCGTCAGGACGATCCCGCGGACCGCGCGGTCCTTGGCGAGCTGTCCGAGCCGGCCGAGGTCGGGCGCCAGCGCCCGGAGCGCGTCGAGCGTCGCCACCGGGATCAGGAGGTCCCCCTCCGACGTCCGCGCGGGCGGCGCCCACCCGCCGACGGCGCCCGCCGGCAGCCCCAGCATCGCGAGAAACGGCGAGAGGTCTCCGCTCTCCGGCTGCCAGCTCGGGCAGTCCGGCTCGAACCACGCGGTGGCGGAGGGCGCTGCCCCCTCCAGCGTGATCGCGAGCCGGTGGCGCGGGGCCTCGAAGACCAGCCGGCCGCGGGGCGCCGCGCCGCGCGCCGCCAGGACGTGCGCGGCCGCCACCGTGCCGTGGCCGCAGAGCGTCAGCTCGATCCCGGCCGGCGAGTACCAGCGCAGCGCGCGATCGCCGCCGTTGACGCCCGGGCGGAGGAACGCGGTCGCCGGCCGCCCGAGCTCCACCGCGACGGCGCGCATCGTGGCCTCGTCGAGGCCCGTCGCATCGGGCACGACGGCGGCGGGGTTCCCCGTGAAGGGCGTCGACGTGAAGGCGTCGACGAGGACGACCTCGACAGCGCTCACCGGGCCACCCTGGCTTCGTGGAGTTGGCCCGACGGCCTTCGGCCGTGGTGGGCCGCAGCGGCCGGCGCGGCTCCGGCCTCACGCGTCCTTGCCCGTGATGACCCAGAGCGTCCGCGCGATGCCCGACCCCACGTTCTCCCACGTGTGCGCAACGCCCCCGTCGAGGTAGGCCGAATCGCCGGCCTCGAGGAGGTGGCGCTCGCCGTTGTACCGGAGGGCGACCTTCCCGGCCAGGACGTACATGAGCTTCATCTGCCCCGGCCGATCAGGACGCGCTCCGGGGGCACGCTCGCGCCCCGCCGCCCGAGCGTCGAGACCACGGCACGCACCTTGCCGCGGAACAGGCCGGCGGCCAGGACCTCCCAGCGCTCGGTGGAGCCGTCGAAGCTGACGACCGCGTAGTCCTTCCGGCGCCCCACGTGGAGCTGCCCGTTCGGGGGCTGCTCGAAGAACGCGCCGATCGGGACCCCGAGGGCGCCCGCCAGGCGCCCCAGCGTGTGCAGAGAGGGCGTCAGCTTGTCGGACTCGATCTGGGACACCAGGCTGGGCGTGAGCCCGGCCGTCTCCGCCAGGGTCTTCTGACGGATGCCGCGGTCCGTCCGTAGCCCCCGGATCCGCGCTCCGAGGGACACCGGTCAGCTCCGGACGTACTCGAAGTCGACGGGATTCCCGTTGATGCCGCGCGCGGGGGGCGCGATCCAGCTGGCGAACTTCCCGCGCTCGACGACCGGGACCATCAGGCTCTCGACGAACGCCTGGTCCTCCGGCGTCGGGAGCCACTCCGCGCGCCGGGCGTCCCACTCCGCCTGGCCGACGACCCTCCCGTCCGGGGACACGCGGCGTCTGGCCGAACGTCCCGATGGCCCGGTGAAAGCCCCGGTGGGGCAGCCGGAGCTCGGCGTCGATCCCGTGCTTCCTGATGATCTGGTTCCAGCGGTCGACCCCGCGCTGGCAATCCGCGATGTAGTCGTCCCGCAGCCGCTCGTTGAGCGCCGGCAAGGCCGCCTCCTCGCGCGTCACGATGCGGCCGCCGTCGACCTGCGTGACGGGGTATGTCGCCTCGCCGAGCAGGTGGTCGTCGGTCTTCTTCCCCTCGTCGAACCGTCCCTTGAGCCCGGCGGTGTAGAAGTTGGCGGCGTTCGTCGAGATCTCCCCGCCGAACAGGTCGAGCGACACCGAGTAGTGGAAGTTGAGGTACCGCTGGATCGTCGCCAGGTCGATGGCGCCGTGCCGGCGGACGTCGTCGGTGCGATGGTCCCGCATCAGCTCGCACGTGCGCTGGACGACGCGCCCCAGACCCGTCTCGCCGACGAACATGTGGTGCGCTTCCTCGGTCAGCATGAACCGGCAGGTGCGGGAGAGCGGGTCGAAGCCGCTCTCGGCGAGGCTCGCGAGCTGGTACTTGCCGTCCCGGTCGGTGAAGTACGTGAACATGAAGAACGAGAGCCAGTCGGGCGTGCGCTCGTTGAACGCGCCGAGGATGCGCGGCTTGTCGCGATCCCCCGAGCGCCGCTGGAGCAGCGCCTCGGCCTCCTCCCGGCCGTCGCGGCCGAAGTGCGCCTGGAGGAGGTAGACCATCGCCCAGAGATGCCGGCCCTCCTCCACGTTGACCTGGAACAGGTTGCGGAGGTCGTAGAGGGACGGGCACGTCCGGCCGAGCTGGCGCTGCTGCTCCACCGACGCGGGCTCCGTGTCGCCCTGCGTGACGATCAGCCGCCGGAGCGTGCCCCGGTACTCGCCCGGCACGTCCTGCCACGCCGGCTGCCCGCGGTGGGCGCCGAAGCCGATCGTGCGGCCCGGGCTCGGGCTCGGCCAGGAAGATCCCCCAGCGGTAGTCGGGCATCCGCACGTAGTCGAAGTGCGCCCACCCCTGCGCGTCCACGCTCGTCGCCGTGCGGAGGTAGACGTCGCGCGCCTGGAAGCCCTCGGGGCCCATGTCGCTCCACCACTGGAGGAACCGCGGCTGCCACTCCTCCAGGGCCCGCAGGAGGCGCCGGTTCTCGTGGAGGCTGACGTTGTTGGGAATGCGCTCCTGGTAGTCGATCGCCATCAGGCTCTCCTCCGATCGAACTCCGGGCGCTGGCCCGTCCCGTACACGCGGAGCGCCCCCCGCTCGCCCACCGCGTTCGCCCGCTGGAAGATCCAGTTCTGCCACGCCGAGAGGCGCGCGAAGATCTTGCTCTCGACGGTCTCCGGCCCTCCGAACCTGAGCGAGGCCTCCATGCCGGTCAGGGCGTCCGGCGAGAACGCCGCGCGCTCCTCGATCGCGATCCGGACCTCGTCGTCCCAGTCGATGTCGTCGGGCGCGAAGGTGACCAGCCCCGCGTCCAGCCGCGGCGCGCGCGTCGAGGTCCTCGCCGATCCGCCGCTTCAGCTCGTCGATCCGCGCGGGCTCTCCCAGGAACCGGCCCTGAAGGCGCGTGAGCCCGTTGACCATCGGGTAGGCTCCGAAGCTCGGCTCCCCCAGCCGGATCGTCGCCGGCCTCGCCCCGGTCGCCCTCCCGCGTGCCGTCCAGCATGTACGAGCGGTCGGCCGCCAGGAGCAGCTCGAGGAGGCTGCCCGCGAAGCACGAGCCGGGCTCGACCAGCGCGAAGAGGGACCGGGAGGACACGTCGAGGCGCTTCAGCACCCGCTTCCAGAAGAGCCGGATCTCGCGCACGAGCCAGTCGGCCTGGTGCTCGGCCAGGATCCGATCGTACGCCGTCACGAGGTCCGCGCTCCCCGTCGTCCGGAACACCCAGACCCCGACCGCCTCCTCGTTGGCGCGGAGGTGGAGGATCAGGTCGTCCAGCTCCCGCGCGAGCGCGAGCGGCCAGAAGTCGGCGCCCTGGGCGCGAAGCCCGGCCAGGTCATCCGGCGGGGCGGCGGCCGGCGCCGCCACGACGAGCTCCGCCACGCCCCGGGCCCGATCGATCGAGCAGGTGAGATGGCTGTACGTGATCCGGTCTCCCTCGATCGTCCGGGCGAGCGGCGACAGCGCGATTCCCCGCGCCGATCCGGGCCGGTCGCTCCGCGCCGCGAGCTCGGCCGCGCGGGCCCGGGCCGTTTCGGCGAGCTGGGACCGCGAGACGACCTCGTCGACCAGGCCCCACTCCACCGCCCGTTGGCCCTTGATCCCCTCCTCGAGCGTGCAGAAGACGTCCGCCCGGTCCCGCCTGACGTGACGCTTGTCGATCAGGCGCGTGAGCCCGCCGGTGCCGGGCAAGACCGCGAGGAGCGGCACCTCGGGCAGCGACACGGCGGTGTTGCCGTCGTCCGCCATGATGATCCAGTCGGTCGCCAGGGCCAGCTCGAAGCCGCCGCCGGCGCAGGGCCCGTTCACGACGGTGAGGTAGCGCTGGCCGGAGGACGCGCTCGCCTCCTCCATCGCGTTCCGGGTCTCGTTCGTGAACTTGCAGAAGTTCACCTTCCAGCCGTGGCCGGACTGGCTCAGCATGCGGATGTTGGCGCCGGCGCAGAACACCCGCTCCTTGAGCGAGGTGAGGAGCACGGCGCCGACCTCGGGGTGCTCGAACCGGAGACGCTGGATGGCGTCGGCGAGCTCGATGTCGACGCCGAGGTCGTAGGAGTTGAGCTTCAGCTCGTAGCCGGGCCGGAGCCCGCCGTCCTCGCTGGACGTCCATGGCGAGGGTCGCCACGCGGCCCTCGACGGTCAGCTTCCAGTGCCGGTAGCGTGAGGGATCCGTCCGGAAATCCACCGGGGCCGCCGCCTGCTCCGTCATGCCGCCCCCCTCGGTCACGAGGCCCCGCCCGCCCGGCCGGCGTGGCCCGGCGCGCCGACGGGCCCCGCCGGCGCCCAGACGAGGCGGAACACCCAGGTCTTCCCGGCCCTGACAACGGGCTGGGTCTCGAGCACGAGCGTGCCGTTCTCCATCACGAAGCGCCGGACCAGGTCCGTGCCCACGTTGTTGGGGAAGTCCGCAGCCACCACGTGGTGGACGATGATCCCGCGCGGCTCGTCCACCTCGTAGGTCCCGCAATAGGCGAGGAAACCCTCGTTCGCGAGGCGCACCTCCTCGGGAGTCCCGCGGACGCCGGTCGCCGCTCGCGAAGTGCGGGCGGCCGGGGCGCATGAGCGTGGCCGACATGTACCCGTCGGCCCCGTAGATCAGGAACCCCACCGGGGCATCCCCGTAGGGGCGGGAGACGTCTCCGGCCGAGCTGCGGCCCTCCGAGGACACGAGGCGCCACGTCCCGACGACCGACACCGACCCCATGAGCCCGCTATCCCTCTTCCACGGCCCGCGCCGACATCCCGGAGGGCCAGAGACCCTCGAGGGGCAGCCCGGCCAGCTCCCGGAGGGCGCGGGTGACGTACACCCGCGTCATGCGCTTCCGATAGTGATAGACGAGATCGGTGTTGTCGAGCGGCTTCGCCGGCCGGGCCGCGGCCTCGGCGGCCCGGCCGATGGTCTCCGCGTCGAACGGCTGGCCGACGAGCACGCGCGCGGCCTCGGGCACCTCGCGCGGCGTCGAGGCCACGGCCCCCAGGACGATCCGGGCGTCCCGGCACACGCCCTGCTCCACGCGCACCGCCGCCGCCACGCCCAGCACGGGGAAGTCGAACGCTCCCCGCCGGCGGAGCTTCCAGTAGGTGGCGCGCCAGCCGTCGACCGGAGGCAGGCGGAGCTCGGTCACGATCTCGTCGGGCGCCTTGCCGAGGTACTCGATGCCGTCGTCCCGGAAGAGCCCCGAGACCGGAATCCGGCGCTCGCCGCCGCGGGCCCACCAGGGTGACCTCGGCGCCGAGCGCCCACAGGACCGGCGCCGTGTCGGAGGAGGACACGGCCCAGCAGCGCGCGCTGCCGGGCGCCACCAGGCAGATGTCGCCGTCCTTCTTCATGCAGAAGCCGATCGACCGGCGCCACTCGTAGGACTGGTTGTAGTAGTTGCAGCGCGTGTCGACGCAGACGTTGCCGCCCGAGCGTCCCCATGTTGCGGAGCTGGGGCGTCGAGACCACGCCGGCCGCCCGCGCGAGGGCCGGGTAGCGGGTGGCGACCTCGGGATGCTGCGCGACGCGGGTCAGCGTCGCGCCGGCGCCCACCACCATGCCCTCCCGCGCGCTGCCCTGGATTCCCGCCAGCTCCCGGATCCCGCGGAGGCCGACCAGCACCCGCGGCTCCATCTGGAGGCGCTTCATGTTCGGATAGAGGTCGGTGCCGCCGGCGACCACCGCGGCCTCGCGGCCGTGCTCGCCGAGAAGCCCGACCGCCTCGGCCACGCTCCGCGGCGCGAAGTACCGGAAGGGCGGCAGCCGCATCATGGGCGCGTCCCCCCGCGAGACACGGCGCCCGGTCTCCGGCGGCCGCGCCCATCGACGGGACGGCCTCCGGCCCGTGGCCCGGGGGCATGGGAGACGCCGCGCGCGAGCGCGCTTCACGGGCGGGCGCGCTCCTTCCCGTGGACCGCGCCGGCCGCGCGCCCTTCGGGGTCGACCCAGGGCGGCGGCACGCGCGTCGGCTCGGGGAACTCGACGTGCGGGAGGCGCTCCGGTCCGACGCGCGGGGCCTTGCCCTGCGCCTTCCGGTCGAGCGCCTTCAGGATCTTCTCGGGCGTGATCGGCACCTCGTCGATCCGCACGCCGATCGCGTCGTACACCGCGTTGGCGACCGCCGGGATCACCGGAAGGAGCGGGCCCTGGCCCGCCTCCTTGGCGCCGAACGGTCCCTCGGGGTCCCGGGTCTCGACGAGGAGGGTCGTGATCTCCGGCGTCTCGAGCGTCGTCGGGCTCTTGTACTCGAGCATGCGACGGGATCTTGTGGAGCCCGTGGACGCGGAAGGCCGACTCCTCCATGAGGGCTTCCCCGAGCCCCATGTAGATCGAGCCCTCGACCTGGCCCTCCACGAGGAGCGGGTTGATCGCGGTCCCGCCGTCGTGGGCGACCCACACGTGGTCGATCCGGATGTCGCCGGTCTCCGGATCGACCTCGAGCTCCACGGCACAGGCCGAATAGGAGTACGCGGGCGTCGGGCCGACTCCCGACCCCTTGAACTTGGCGGCGCGCCGGGGCGGCGTGTACGAGCCGGCGGCGACGAGCGTCCCGTGGGCCGCCTCGGCCAGCCGCGCCGCCTCGTCGAAGGCGAGCCCCGCGGCCGGATCGTCGCGCACGAAGATGCGCCGGTCCCGGGCCTCGAGATCCTCGGGCGACGCCTCGAGCTTCTTCGCCGCCGCGGCGAGGAGCTGCTCGCGGAGCTTCTCCGCCGCCTCGCGGGCGGCGTTGCCCGTCATCAGCGTCACCCGCGAGGAGTAGGAGCCGAGGTCCACCGGGGTGAGATCGGTATCGGCGGTGACGACCCGCACGTCCTCGGGCCGGACGCCGAGCACCTCGGCGACGACGTACGCCAGGACGGAGTCCGATCCCTGGCCGATGTCGATCGAGCCGCAGAACGCCGCCACCCCGCCGCCGCGGTCGATCTTCACCATCACGCCCGAGTGCGGCATGTCGTTCCAGTAGATGGGGAGGCCCGGCCCCGGACAGGTAGGCGGAGGCCGCGAACCCGATGCCGCGGCCCGGCGGGGAGCTTCCGGAACTTCTCCCGCCACCCCGACGCCTCCACCACGCGGTCGATGCACTCGGGGAGGCCGCAGGTGGTCACGGTGAGGTGGTTCACCGTCTTCCCGTGCTCGGGCACGACGGTGCGCCGCCGCATGTCGGCCGGGTCGAGGCCGAGCTCCTCGGCGATCTTGTCGAGGTGGACCTCGAGGGCGAACCGGGGCTGGGGCGTGCCGTGGCCGCGCTTCGGGCCGCAGGGCGGCTTGTTCGTGAAGACGCGGCACCCCTCGAACTTGTACCGGGCGATCCGGTAGGTGACGGTCTGGAGCGCGCCCGTGTAGAACGTCGACGCGACGCCGTAGGAGCCGTAGGCCCCGCCGTCGAGCCAGGTCCGGAAGTGGAGGGCCAGGATCTCGCCGTCCTTCCGCACGCCCGACCGCACCCACATGAGCACCGGATGGCGGCCCCGGTGGGTGTAGAAGACCTCCTCGCGCGTGAGCGTCGTCTTCACCGGCCGCCCCGTGAGCTGGGCCAGCCGGGCCACCGCCATCTCGTGGCTGAAGGGGTCGGACTTCCCGCCGAAGCCCGCCGCCGTTCGGGGTCGCGATGACCCGGATGTGGCTCATCGGCATCTCGAGGACCTTGCCGAGCGCCCGGTGGACGTAGTGCGGCGTCTGGGTCGAGGACCAGAGCGTGAGCTTGCCGTCCGGCGTCCACTGGGCGACCGCCGCGTGCTGCTCCATCGGCAGGTGCGTGTTCCCCTCGAAGAAGAACACGTCCTCGCGCACGAGGTCGGCCTCGCGGAACCCCTCCTCGACGTCGCCGAACTCGAGGGAGACCAGCTTGTGGACGTTGTGCCCGTCCCCGTACTCGTGGATCCGGTGCGTGCCCTCGCGGAGCGCGGCCTCGATCGACATGAGCGAGTCGAGCGGCTCGTACTCGACCTCGATCATCCGCGCGGCGGCCTCCGCCGTCTCCTCGTCCACGGCGGCGACCGCCGCCACCGGGTCGCCCACGAAGCGCACCTTCTCGACGCAGAGCGGCTCCTCGTCCTGGCTCACGGGCATGATGCCGAACCGGACCGGCGGAAAGTCCCGCCCCGTGATGACCGCGTAGACGCCGGGCAGCGCCGCCGCGCGCGTCGTGTCGATCCGCCGGATGAGGGCGTGCGGGTGCTGGGCCCGCAGGATCTTCGCGTACGCCATGCGCGGGAGCGCCAGGTCGTCGGCGAAGCGCGTCTCGCCGGTCACCTTCGCCCAGGCGTCGACCTTGGGCAGCCGCTGGCCGACGACCGAGAGCGGTCGCTCGCGGCGGCTAGCTCACCGGCGCGGCTCCCGGCGCCGCGGCCAGTCCGGTCGGCGGCGAGCTCCACCGCGTCGAGGATCTTCGTGTACCCGGTGCAGCGGCAGAGGTTCCCGGCCAGGGCGGCCCGGATCGCCGTCGCGGTCGGGCCGCGGGGTGGCGTCCAGCAGGGCCCGGGCGGTGAGCAGGATCCCGGGCGTGCAGTACCCGCACTGCGCGGCGCCCAGCTCCGCGAAGGCCTGCTGGAGCGGGTGGAGCCGGCTCCCGTCCGGCGAGGCCCTCCACGGTCAGGATCGCCGCGTCCTGGCACTCGACCGGGAGGGCCAGGCAGGAGAGGACCGGCTGGCCGTCGACCAGCACGGTGCAGGTCCCGCACTCCCCCAGCTCGCAGCCGTGCTTGGTCCCGGGGAGCCCGAGGTCCTCGCGCAGCACCTCGAGGAGCGTCCGGTGCACCGGGACGGCGACCTCGCGGCGCTCCCCGTTGACGGTCAGGGTCATGAGGCTCCGCATCGCTCGCCCTCGGGATCGGATGATTCAGGCTGGATGAAACCTATATTAATACATACTGAATCGCGCGGGCGGGTGTCAACCCCCGGGCACGGTACCTGTGAACTTAGAGCCAGGGGTCCCACCCAGAGATCTCAGATCCAAGATCTCGGTGGATGGGAATGACCTCGCCGCCGGCACGTATACCGCCAGGGTGATATCTGGGGCGAATCAGGCCAGCTCCGGCTCGCAAGCGACCGGCGGGGATGAGCTGGAGTTCGACTTCGACAGCAATACGGAGGCGGGCGCGACGCGGATCGCGCCGGGCTTCATTCAAGGGACGCCGGGCACCGTCACCGGGCAGATCCTGGCCGGAGCGAGTGTTGTCGCCCAGGCCACCGTCAGCTGCGAGCTCAAGAACTGAGCTCGCGAACTTCAGGGGCTCGACGCTCAGTCCAGTCGAACGAGATCCTCTTCAGACGCGCTCCCGCAGGACGGCCGCCGCCGATGCACATCGTGTCGACGGCGTAGCGGCCGCGCCTGGGAGCTCGTACGTGGCCGTCGTCGCCAGAACGCGTTGGCAGGCCGCGCGCGCTCGCAGAATGATTCGGATTGCCCGCGTCCAGAGCCGTGACTAGACTACCGACGTGCTGCGTCTCGAGAGCCGGGTGGCCCGGAAACCCAATCTGCCGTGGAAGGCGCTCGATGACATCGGCATCGTACTCGACCTCGACACGGGCGACTACTTCGACCTGGACGAGATCGGGTTCACGATCTGGCGCCGCCTGGACGGGGACGCCACGCTCGCAGACTGCGCCGAGGAGATCACCCGC
Organism: uncultured Candidatus Rokubacteria bacterium; assembly: GCA_963745015.1. GTDB lineage: Bacteria > Methylomirabilota > Methylomirabilia > Rokubacteriales > DASRDR01 > DASRDR01. The sequence goes on along the minus strand of CAVUVU010000019.1, from coordinate 320,131 downwards.
ACCCACGATGTCACGGCCGAGGTCGCCGAGCGAGACGTGCTCGCCTTCGTCGCCGAGCTCCTCGACCGCAACCTGGTGGTCGTCGTCAGTCCTTGAGGGCGCGCTGCGCTCGGAGGTCGGCCAGGTTGGCGCCGGCCGCCGGATGATCGGGTAGGAGCCGCAGAGCGCGTGCGAACTGTTCTTCCGCTTCGTCGAGCCGCCCGAGATCCATGTAGAGGACGCCCAGGCTGTTGACCGCCAGCGGGTGGTGCGGGCGCTGGCCGAGGGCGATCCGCAAGGCACGCTCGGCCTCGGCGACCCGGCCCAGCCCGTGGTAGGCCATCCCCAGCACCGCCCAGGCGTCGGCGAAGACCGGGCGGACGGTCACGGCTTCCTCGAGGTCCCGCACCGCCCGGTCTAGCTCCCGCCGTTCGAACCGCACCAGGCCTCGGACCAGATAGACCTGCTCCGCCTTGGGGTCGACGGCGAGCGCTCGATCGAGGTAGCCGAGCGCCTCCTCGTCGCGGCCCAGCGCGAAGAGGGTCCGCCCCACGTTCAGGTTGGCCAGAAAATGGTCGGGCGCGCCTTCCAAGTGCCGCAGCTCCCCTGACAACCGCGCCGCCTGCTTGGCCCTGACGAATGGCTCGCCCCCTTTGAGGATCTGGAAGTGGTGCACGACCACGTCGGCATCCCGGATCGCCCCGCCAAGGCGCCGCAACGCGTCGACGGGATTCGTGTGGACCGAGAAGCCTTCCTCGTAGCGCACTCCCGGCGCCCGCCGGAAGAGACGGACCACCGGGAAGCGCGTGTGGCCGGGGCAGCCGGAGGCGGCCTCCTCCGCCGCGTAGACGCCCGAGTTCGGGTGCCAATCACGCAGGAGGTCCATCGTGCGCGTGTAGTCGTGGACGGTGAAGCGATAGGCCACCGTGTCCGATGCCGCCAGGAGCGGTCGGATCTTCGGTAGATCCAGCGGCGCCAGGCGCTCGTCGCCGTCGAGCACCAGGACCCAGCGCCCCCGCGCCTCCGCCAGGTACCGGTTTCGCGCCTGACCGAGGCTCCCCGTCCAGGGATGGTGAACGACTCGCGCGCCGAGGCCCCGCGCGATCTCCGGCGTGCCGTCGGTGGATCCGGTGTCGACCACGACGCACTCGTCAGCGACGTCGCGCGCGGCCAGGGCCCCCGCCAGGAGCTGGGCCTCGTCCCGGACGACCAGGCACAGGCTCAGCAGAGGGGCGGCCATCGGCTACTCGAACCCGCGGCGCTGCGCGGCCGCGCGGCGGATGCGCGCGACGTCGCGATCGTACCGCGTCTCCATCCGCGTCATGCTGCGCGGGTGGCGGCGCCAGACGTAGTAGACTTCGCCCGCCAGGTAGTGGATGCGAGTCAGCTCGGCCACCTTCAGCCACAGGCTCCAGTCGTCCACCGAGTACACGCCTTCATCGTAGCCGCCGGCCCTGAGCAAGAGCTCCCGCCGGCTCATCGATCCGCCGTGGTTCACCACGTTCTCCACGAGGTCCCACGTTCGGTTGCAATCCGCCCCGATGATCGACGGCGATCCGAGGAGCTCGTCGTCGAGCCCCAGCTCGAGCACCAACAGGTCCCCGTACACGACGCCGATCTCCGGGTGGGCGTCCAGGAAGCCGCTGAGGCGGCGGAGGTTCCCGGGGAGCATGAGGTCGTCGGCGTCGCACGGCGTGGCGTAGACGCCGCGTGCCTCCCGGAGCAAGGCGTTGCGGGTCGCGGCCGCGCCTCGGTTCATCGGATGCGTGAGCACGCGGACGCGCGGATGGCGAGCGTACCGCCGGAGCACCGCGGCGGTGCCGTCCGTAGAGCCGTCGTCGCCCACGACGAGCTCGAAGGCGTCGAAGTGCTGGCCGAGGACGCTCTCGATCGCCTCCTCGACGTAGGGCGCGGCGTTGTAGACCGGCATGATCACGCTCACCTTCACCGTTCCGCTCATGCCGCGGTCCGCGCCGCGTCCACGAAGTGCCGCTGCCACAGCTCGAAGACGAAGAGTGTCCACAGCCGGTAGCCATGGAGCGCTCGGAGGCGGTCGTGCTCGTCCCACATGCGCGTGACCGCCCCCGGGGCGAACTGGCCCCGCGCCCGAGTCTGCGGATCGAGGAGAACGTCCCGGACCATGTCGCGGAAGGGGCCGGGCTGCCAGAGCCACACGTCCAGCGGGATGCTGAAGCCCTTCTTCGAGCGCGCCAGCACCTCGCGGGGCAGCCGGCCCTCGCCCACGCGACGGAGCGCGTACTTCCGAATCCCGGCCCGCACCCGGAGGGTGTCGGGAAGGCGCCACGCGCGCTCGACGAGTGGGTGGTTGAGGAAGGGCACCCGGACTTCCAGGGAGGCCAGCATCGGCGCCCGGTCGGCCTTCGTGAGAAGGTCTGACGGCAGGTATACGTGGAGGTCGGCCCAGAGGCGCCGCGACAGGCCCGGCGCGCATCGCGCGAAGGCGCCGGTGGCATCGGCCGTGGCCTCCCGCGGCCGATCGGCCATCGCGTGCCGGAGGTCGGCCGACAGGACGGCGTCGAGCTCGGACTCCGTGAAGACGACCTTCGCCGGAGGGGCCAGGATGCGCGCGATGCTCGATTCGTCGTCGCTCACGTGCCACGGGTTTCCGCCGAACAGCTCGTCGGCGCCCTCGCCGCTCAGGACGGACTTCACTCTGCCACGCGCGTGGCGGGCCAGTAGATAGGTCGGAATGCACGACGCGTCGGCGAATGGCTCGTCGAGCCGAGGGGCGAGCCACTGGTAGGTGTCGGCGGCGTCCTTGAGGGTCACCACGATTTCCTCGTGTCGCGTCCCGAAGGCCTCGGCCACTCGCCGGCTGTACGGACCCTCGTCGAACTCTCGCTCCTCGAACGCGACGGAGAAGGTGGGCAGCGGATCGACCCTATCCGCGCTGGCCAGGCAGGCCAAGAGGCTCGAGTCCAGGCCGCCGCTCAGGAAGAGCCCGACCGGCACGTCGCTCCGTAGGGTCGCCGCCACGCTGGCCGCCAGCTCCTCCGCTAGCCCCTCGATCAGCGCCGCCTCCGGCGCGTCGCTCGGGCGCGCCGGGTCCACCCGCGTGAGGTCCCAGTACCGGCGCTCGGCCACCCGACCGTCGGCCCAAGTCAGGACGTGGCCCGCCGGGAGCTTGCGCACGGCGCGAAAGGCCGTGTCCGGCTCCGGCAGCGCGAGGTGGACGAAGTACTCGCGCAGGGCGGACCAGTCGAGCGCGCGCTCGAGCGCCGGGTCAAGGAGCAAGGCCTTCAGCTCGGAAGCGAATGCCAGACCTCCGTCCGGCAGCGTCGCGTAGTACAGCGGCTTGACGCCCAGGCGGTCCCGGCCGAGCAGGAGCCGCTGGCGAGGCTCGTCCCAGAGGGCGAAGGCGAACATTCCGACGAGAGGGTCCACGCAGGATTCACCGCGTTCCTCGTAGAGGTGCAGGATGACCTCGAGGTCACCCGCGGTCCGAAACCGGTGCCCACGGGCGAGGAGCTCCCTACGCAGCTCGACGTAGTTGTAGACCTCCCCGTTGGCGGACAGCCAGAGGGTGCCGTCCTCGTTCGCGAGCGGCTGGGCGCCGGTGACGAGGTCGATGATGGCGAGCCGTCGGTGGCCCAGCCCGCAACGGGGAGTGAAATGAAAGCCCTCGCCGTCCGGCCCGCGGTGAGCGAGGGCACGGGTCATCCGGACGACGACGGCTCGGTCGATCGGCGCGGGGCCGGTCCCGACCCGGCCGGCGATGCCGCACATGCGCCGGCCGGCGATTCAGTCGAGCTGCGTCATCATGCGGAGATTCCCATGCCGCGTGATCGAGGGTCTGGCGTAGGGCTTGACCGACGGCGCGGCGGGCTCTGGATTCTCCGTCCCCGGCGGGGTCAGGCCCGCTGGATCCTCCGTTACGTCGCCGGGAAGCGGCGCGGGCGCTGACGCAGTATCCTCGGTCACGACGAGGATGGTAGCACACGACTCGCGGCCCGACCCCTGGCTCCTCCTTCGCGCCGCGCTGCTGCCCGGTGCGGAGGCGGTGGAGGCCTGGCGCGAGTGGCGCGCGGGGATCGCCGGCGACGCGCTCGACCCCGGCTCACGCGATCTGCTGCCCCTGGCCGGATACGTCATGCGGGCTCACGGCCTCCGCGACCCTTTGTTGGACACCGCCCGTGACGCCGAGCACGCGTGCTGGCTGCGCAATGCTCAGCGCCTGCACGCCCTGTCCGGACTGCTCCATGCCCTGCGCGAGCGGGGGGTCGACACCCTGGCCCTCAAGGGCGCCGCGCTCGTCCTCCGGTACTACCCGGATGCGGGGCTCCGCGCCATGTACGACACCGACCTCCTCGTGCCGGCCACCCGCGCCGTCGAGGTCATGCGCTTCCTGATCGCGACGGGCTGGACCGCGGTGGGGCTCCGCACGACCGCGCGGGCCCCGGAGCGAGCGCTTGCCGTGCGGCACGCCCACGCGTTCGAGGACCGGCGCGGAGAGCAGCTCGACCTCCACTGGCACGTCCTCTGGGAGTGCTGCGACGCGAGGGCCGACGAGGCCTTCTGGGATGCCTCGGTTCCGATGACGGTTGCCGGCGCCGAGACCCGGACCCTCGGGGCGACGGATCAGCTATTGCACGTCTGTGTCCACGGGGCTCGTGACAATCGCGCGGCACCCCTCCGCTGGGCGGCCGACGCCATGCTCGTGCTCCGCGCCGGCCCCATTGACTGGGACCGGCTGCTCGCTCTGGCCCGTCGCCACGCGCTCACCCTGCCGCTTCGAGACACCCTGGCCCGCCTCGCCGCGCGGCTCGACGCGCCGGTGCCGCCCGACGTGCTCCGAGCCCTGGCCCGCGAGCCCGTCTCACCCCTCTACCGCCTGGAGCATGCCGCGCGGCGACGGGTCCCCGCCGTCTGGGCCACCGCCGTGTTGACGGCCTGCCATCACGTCCGCCTGAGTCGCGACCGGAGTCTTGCACGTACGCTCGCCGGATTCCCACGCTACCTGAAGCGCGCCTACGAGTTGGACCACCTCACGCAACTCGTCCCCTTGCTCGCCAGGAGAGTTCGCCGGCGCCGCTCGACCTGACGACCGCTCTTCTGCGCGCCGCCTGCACGTGGCATCCTCGACCCCGCATGACTCCCGGCGCGCTTCCGACACCCCCGGAGGACGACCGGCCGCTCGCGGAGCGAGCGCATCCGACGGACCCGCCCGGCTCACGATCCGGAACCGCGGTGTCGGCGACCGTCGCCGTCGCCGCACTGACGCTGGCGGCGCTCCCCTGGATCGTCCTGGTCCTCCGGCTCGGGGCCTGGCGGATCAGCCGCACCCCCGGTACGGGCGTGTTCGCATACACGTTCGACGGGTGGCATCAGTGGCCCGCGACCGCTCATCTCTTCCTTGGCCAGTACCAGCCGACCGACTTCGCGCGCGGCATCGGGTACGCCAGCTATCCCTACCCGTATCTCCTCACCGCCTACGCCATCGTCGCCCCGATCCACTTCGTCCTCCGCGTGCCATTCGGTATGGCGCAGAACGTCCTGCCCTACGTCTATGTGGGGCTGTTCCTCGTTCTGGTGGGTGTCGTCGCGCGCGTGCACATCGGCGCGCTGCTCGAGACGCTGAGCCCGGCGCGGATCATCTGCCTGATTCTCGCGGCCGGGTTCGTCGCGACCACGCCCGCGGCGTGGAGCGCGACGCTTCTCTTCGGCGGCGACAACGTACACGTGGGGGTGGCCCTTGTCTTCTGCGCGCTGTCGATGGCGCGGGCCGACGGGGTGAGGTGGCGCGCCTATTTCTTCGGGGCGGGCATGCTCCTCGCCCTGTACGCACCGCTCTATGGCCCCGCCTGGCTGCTGGCCCGTCTCACCGGCGAACGCGGGGAACCCGCGGGGCGGCCCCTCGTGCGGGACGCTCTCGGCGTGGGCGCGCTGAGTCTGCTGAGCGCCCAGCTGCCCACGTGGGTCGCGCGCCTCGGGGAGATCCGGCCCGTGCGGTCGAGCTACGCCTATCGCTCGGGCCTGGACGGGGCCCGGGACTGGCTCCGCGACCTTCCCCAGGCGATCCTCTGGCCACCCGCCGACGCCTACGCCCCTTACCAGCGGATCAGCCTGGCCGTGCACCTCGCCGCCGTGGCCGTGGCGCTGTTCGCGCTGCCGCGGCTGGCGGACCCGGCCCGGCGGACGGCGATCGGCCGCCGCATCCGCGGGGAGGCGGGGTTTCTCGCCATCCCCTACCTGTCCATGGCCATCCTGTTCCCGCAGGCAACGTCGATCCATCCCTACTACATGGACGTCCTCCTCCTCGTCCCGAGCGGCTTTCTCCTCGCGCTCTGGACCCTCCGGGCCGAGACGCGGCCCTCCGGTTCGGGCCCGGCGCTGACCGGGTGGATCCTCCTGGCGGCCTTCGTGCTGATGACCGACCTGCTCCACTTGGCGCAGGCGTTTCGGCTCTCACCCTAGCTCCTACCAGCCCGCCGCCAGCCATGCGGTGGCGCTACGAAGCGCTTCGACAAAGCGCGCGGGCTCGAAATGCGAGAGTCCCCCGACGACCCGCAGGTCCGCACGAAGTCCCCGTGCCAACAGGACCGCGATGGCCTCGCGGGTCGGGTCGGGTGGCATGCGCTCGTCGGCATCGCTCTGGATGGCGCACACCATCCCGCGCGTCATCGCGGTCACCGACGCCGGCTCGGGATTCCCCGCGATCGCGATGGCGCCGGCGAACAGCTCGGGATGGCGGGCCATCAGGAACCAGGCGCCCGCCCCGCCGAGGCTGTAACCGACCACGACGGTCCGGCCCGACGCGGCGCCGAACCGGCGGCCAGCTTCGGACACAAGAGCTACCAAGGCGCGCTCGCTCCCCAGCTCCACCCACGTCTCCCCGGGGCAGTCCGGCGCCACGAGGATCGCGCCGAGGTCGCTGACTCCGGGCTCCACGAGCTCGGCGAGGAACCGACCGCCGATCCCGCGCGGCCTGGCCCGGCGGTCCCAGCCGTAGTGGAGGGCGAGGACGAGCGGGGGCGCCCGACGTGCATTGCGCTCCGGCAAGCTGACCGCGTAGCGCATGCGCGTGCCGTCGGGCAGCCGCATCCGGCGATAGCGTCGCCGCGCGCGGAGGCGATCGAGCCATCGAGCCGTCCAGCGGCTCACGGACCCGGGCCGATCGCCTCGGCGTAGACATGCGCGTAGTCCCGCGCGCTCCGCCGGACGTCGAAACGCTCTTCAGCGCGCCGGCGGCCGGCGGCCCCGAGGCCCCGCGCGATGGCCGAGCTCCGCAAGAGACCGAGCAGCGCGTCCGCCAGATCTCGGGGAGACTCCGGCGGAACGAGAAGGCCGGTGACACCGTCCTCGACCAGCTCCGGGTGGCTGCCCGAGCGGGCGGCGACCACGGGCCGCCCCAGTGCCATGGCCTCGAGGACGGCGTTGCTGGCGCCCTCGTCGAGCGACGGCATCGCGAACACGTCGACCGCGCCCAGTACGCCGGGCCGGTTCTCCTGGAGGTGCTCGAAGGCGAGCCGCCCATCCACGCCGAGCTCGACCGCCAGGCCCCGCATGCGCTCCGCGTAGACGTGCGACGCGGTCGTCCGGTCGGGCGCGCCGAACACCCGGAACCGGACGTCCGGGAGCACCCGGTGCACCAGGGCGGCGGCATGCAGGAAGTCCTCGTGGCGCTTCTGCGGAAGCAAGTGGCCCACCATGCCGACCGTGGGCGGCCGGTGGTCCGCGCGTTCCGGCGCCGGCGAAAACTCCTCGAGGTCGACGCCGTTCGGGACCACTCTCAGATTCGTCGCTCCGACGCCCTCGAACTGGGCGCCGAGAAATCGCGATCCGCAGATCAGCGCCCGCGAGAGGCACGCCATGACTCCAAGGAATACCGACCGCTCGCGCGGGGAGCGATCGTGCTGGACGACCTCCACGCGCCCCCCCACCCGCCACACGTGCGGGACACCGGCCTGCGCCGCCGCCAAGGCCAGAGCCGGGGAATAATAGGACGACTGCACGAGCCCCACCCCGGACCGACGCAAGAAGACTTCGGGCGTCTCGATCACCGCGGTCCGGACGCCGGCGGCCTCGAACAGGGCCAGCGTGGGACCCGGCTCGGCGACGACGGCCAGTGGCGTAAAGCGCTCTCGGTCGAGGTGCCGGAGGAGACGGGCCAGGAAGTGCTCGGTGCCTCCGGCGACGTGAGGGTGGACCTCGATCGCCACGCAGGGAACCCGCGGGGTCGTCATCGGAGGAGGACGTCGATCTCGGCCGAGAGGCTCTCCGCGTCGCGGCCCAATCGGAGATCGAAGGCGCGGGCGGACCGGGCGAGGGTCGCATAGAGGTCAAGCTGGTTGCCGAGCGCCACGGGATCGGTGACGAGCGTCGGGTATTCCTTGGGCCGCTGTTCGAGGCACCGGCTGAGCACCTCCCGAGGAGCCAACGGCCGGAGCGCGGTGGGCTCACCGGGCGCGACGCAAGGGAACAGGAGGACGGCGATGGGTGTCGGAGCACGGGCGGCTGTCGCGGGCGGGAAGGCCTCGGCCACCGCGACGCGACGCTTGACCGCCGAGCCCCGCCGGACGGCAGGGGCGGCGAAGAACGCTCGGAGACCCGGGAACATGGCCAGGGTGGCATCGGTGGCGTAGAGATCGCCGGGCGGGGCGCCGACCAGGACGGCGTTGTCCCGGCGCCGGAGATATACCTCGTCATCGGCCAGGAAGCCGAACCCCGCGGTCAGGAGGTGCAGCACCGTGGTGGACTTGCCGCTGCCCGACCGGCCGGCGATGAGCACCGCCCGACCGTCGCGTGCCACCGCGCCGCCGTGCCAGGCCACCAGGCCGCGTCGCATCAGCACCATGAGCGCGAGCGGCTCCCAGAGATAGTAGTAGACGCCGTCCGGAGACTGCCTGTAGGCCATGACATGGAGGCGCCAAGGCTCGCGATGGAAGTACCCCGTCACCAGGCGCCGGTCGTCCCCGATGACCAGGAGGCGGCCGTTGTTGAAGAACTGCCACGCGGTGAGCCGGCTCGGCGCATCGTCGAGGGTCACCTCGAAGCGGGCCGAGGCGGCGGTGGGCTGACCGACGGCCGTGCGAAACAGCGCCCAGCGCTCGGCCACCAGACTCCGGAAGGCATCGCTCGGGGACTCGAGCGTGATCCGCTCCCCGAACACCTCGTAAGCGTCGCTCATCGGCGTGACGACGTCGCTCGCGTGAGCGCCGCCCCCGCCATCCGGCCGAGTCCGGGATCCGCCATCACGCCACAGTCTACCGCTCCGCACTCGGCCGACCGCGCGCGATGCCGGCAGGTCAAACCGTCGGTCGTCTCATCAGTCCGGCGCCACGCCGGTGAGGAAGTTCCGGCGAAGGGTCAGACGGCGCCCGACGCCTAAACCGTCCCGCCCCGCTGGTCCGGCGGCGGAAAGTCGGCATGGCGATGCACGAGCCGCCAGGTGCCGTCGAGTCGCCGATAGATGTGCGTGACGCGAATCGCCATCAGCCGCGGGGGGCCGTCATCGACGACCACCTCGCCGCGCTCGAAGCCGACGGTGTAGGCGAGATCTCCGCTCGAGGAGACCACCGTGTGCTCCGGGACCAGTCGGCCGCTCCTGAAGCGACCGCCCACCCAGCGAAACGTCTTGGCCAGGCGTCGGAAGCCCTTGTCGATCGGACCCCACGCCCCGAAGAGCGTGACGTCCGTCGATTGCGCCCAGCAGTTGATGTACGGCTCCGGATCTCCGGACCCCATCGCGGCCAGAGCCAGTCTGACCTGTTCCAGGGCCTCGGTGAGCTTGGGATCCTCGGTGTCCATCGCTGGCGGGCCCCTTTCTCGGCGCTCCGTCGCTCATCACCCTTGATGTCGGAAGAGAGCGGGGACAGGGCGGTCAGGACTTCATGGGGCCCGCGGCCGCGAACTCTTCCGGTCGGACCGCAGTCCCGAACAGCACGTCCGCCATCCCGCCCCGCTCGAACTCGAACATGGCGCGGGTGGCGCGCGCCACGTCCAGATCGGCCACGAGGAGCTCCTCCCGCCGGAGCTCGGTCTGGGCCCAGATCTGGCCGTCCGGCGCCACGATCAGCGAGCGGGAGTTCTGGTGGGGCTCGAGACAGGCGTTGCAGGAGGCGAACCACACGGTGTTCTCCGCCGCCCGCGTCACGATCATGGCGTGGTGCACGGGCACCTTCCAGTCGTTCGCCCGCGTGGTGTTGCTCTGGGGATGGAAGATGACCTGGGCGCCCTGGCGGACGCACTCGCGCGTCGACTCCGGAAACCGGAGACCCTCGAAGCAGATCACCACGCCGACGCGAACCCCGAACAGCTCGAACGTCTCGAAGCCGTGGCCGGGGGTGTAGGCGAGCGCGTCGAGGGGCGTGAGCCGGGTCTTGTGGTGCACCCCGAGCACCCGGCCCGTCTCGGAGATCACCAGGGCCGAGTTGTACGGCTTCCCATGGTGGGGATCCGACTCGAGCGGCGTCTCCGTTCCCAGAATGCACGCCATGCCCAGCGTCGCGCAGCGGTCCGCCAGTCGATCCCGGAGGGCCGCGAGCGCGTCGACCGGGACCGGCCGGTCAGGCGTGGAGATGTCGACGCGGTACCCGACCGTCTGCGTCTCCGGAAAGCACAGGATCTGGACACGCTGGCGGGCGGCCTCGTCGACCATGCGGAAGATGGTCGCGGCGTTGGCGTCGAAGTCGGCGGTCTGGCGGCACTGCGCGAGGGCGATCCGCAGCGAGGACATCGTGACACCTCCGTCGGGGATTGCGTCGGAACCGGCCTGAGTATGCCACGACAGGGCCGGCCGGCGACCACGCCCAGGCGGGGCGCACGCGGGGGAGGTGGCCCACACGCTCCGCGAAGGACGCGCGCAATCCGGACCCGGGCCGTCGTCAGGTCGGGGATCGAGGCAGGTAGACGCGAAAGCGGTCACCCTCCTCCGCAAGACGGTAGTGGGCAGACAACCAGCCGGCCAGCTCCGGAAAGGAGTCAATTCTCGCGTATTCGACCGCGGGCCAGACGCCGGACGCGGGAATCTCCACGACGACGATCGCACGCCGGAGGAGAAGCGGTAAGCGCCGTCATCAGCTCGCGCCGCAACCCCCGAGTGTAATCACTCTCCGGCTCGTCATAAAACACGTCGTACAGGAATCGGGTCGCCAGCCGACCCCTGAGCCGATAAAGTGCGGTGGTTCCCACATCCGCCCGCTCGAACAGCTGGACGGTGCCATTTGCGGCGACCACCGGGGAGAGAGCCCGGGTCAGCGCCTCGATGCGGCTCAGGGTGCGCTCGATCGATTCGGCGTCAGGATTCCGCAGGCCGATGATCCCGAGCGTGGCGCCCGAAAGGAACAGAAGGGCGAGCAACGCCAAGGCCGCGCCTCTCCGGCGTTGGGCGATGGCGGCGGCGGTGCCGGCCGCTCCGAGCATGACTGCGAACAACGCCATCGGATAGATGTGGTAGTAGAATCCCTTCCCCTGAAGGACGATGGCCAGGGTACCTAGCAAGGCGCCTCCTCCCAGCCACGCCAGCCTCGGATAGTCTCGCGAGACCAGCCAGAGGACGAGGGCGCCCCCCGCCGCCCAGAGCCGCAGGGCCGCATAGCGCCGCGGATTCAGGAGCACGAGCGAATGGAGGGGGCGACGTCCGCTGCGCCCGTAGATCGGCACGTAGTTCTGAACGATGTCGAAGAACGCGCTGAGCCCGCCGGCCCAGCCCAGCCAGGCCAGGATCGGAAGCGCGGGGACGATGAGGCCTCCCGCGAACGCGAGGAGGTGCCGGACCCGCTGGCCGCGCATTCCGGGCCAGGCCACGGCCAGCGCCAGGGGAACGAAGAGCGCAGCCAAGGGCTTCACCCAGATGGCCGCGCCCAGACCGAGCCCTGCGCCCACGATGGGCCACGTGCGTGGCGCTCGCACGTAGCCCAGGATCGCGACGCTCGTCCATGCCAGGGGCAGGCACACCACGAAGTCCCGCTGCATGGTGCGCTCGGCACCTCCGGATACGTGGAACAGCCAGAACATCACCATCCCGCAGACCATCGCCAGCCGTCCGTACGGACGAGTCGCCACGGCGAGACCAACAGTGATGGCCACGAGCACCGTGAGGTCGAGCGCGCGGTAGGCGCCGTCGCTGGGTCCCAGGAGCGCCAGACCGAGCATGTGAATCGCGTAGATGCCCGGGAAGTTGAAGTCGAACAGGTCCCGGTACGGCACCCCGCCCTCCAGGCTCCTCGCGGCGATGTAGTGCATCGGCGCGGAGTCGTGGAATAGCGGCCAGTCCAGTGATCGAACTGTGAGCCACGCGGCCAGGGTGCCGGCAAGCCCGGTACACACCCACCCGAGTACGAGAATGGCGGAGCTTCGCTCGCGCGGGATCTGCGAGAGATTCATCCGCGCCGGGGCCACCACGCGAGGCGAGCCCCGACCGCCGCGGACCCATCGGCTTGGCGAGGGCCATGATCCGACCCCCGCGCGGTCGATATCACTCGCTCACCACGCGTCGGACTGTCACGTCCCGATTCGCCTTGTCTGTGCTCCACGCGCGAGGTTTCCGCCTCCGGAGACCACCCCGGCACCCTTTGCGAGGGGGCCGTTGCGCGCTCATCGCCGCATCTCCCCTGTCCCCTCGCGGCTGAAGATCGCCCGCAGCTCCCCGATCGGGACCATGTCGCGCACCCAGGTGAACCCGCCCGCATCCTTCATCTCGCGGGCGCCCGCGAGGAACGCCGCGAGAGCCAGCCGCGACAGCGAGCCGCCGACGCTGACGCGCTTGACCCCCGCCTCGGCCAGCTGCGCCAGCGTGATCGACGGATCGATGAAGCTCACCACGACGTTGACGGGGCGCGTCACCGAGGTGACGACGGTGCGGATCGTCGCCACGTCGCGGAGCCCCGGCGCATAGAGGACGTCCGCGCCGGCCCGCTCGAAGGCCTGCAACCGCCGGATGGTGTCGTCGAGGTCCAGGCGGCCGTGGAGCAGGTTCTCCGCCCTCGCCGTCAGCAGGAACGGCGCCGGCAGGGACCGCGCCACCTCGGCCGCGGCGTGGACGCGCTCCACCGCCAGGGAGAACTCGTAGATCGGCGCCGCCGGATCCCCGGTGGTGTCCTCGATCGAGCCGCCCACGATGCCCGCCTCCGCCGCGAGCCGGATCATCTCGGCGGCGGCGCGCGGCTCGTGCGCGTACCCGTTCTCCAGGTCGGCGTTGACGGGAAGGTCGGTCGCGCCGGCAATCGCCCGGCAGTTCTCGAGGACCTCGCCGCGGCTCACGGCGCCGGCGCCATCGGGGCGGCCGAGGCTGTTCGCCAGCCCCAGGCTCGTCGTGGCGAGGGCCTCGAAGCCGAGCGCCGCGAGGAGCCGCGCCGTGCCCGCGTCCCACGGATTCGGGATGATGAAGGCGCCCGGGCGCTGGTGGAGGGCCCGGAACGCGGCCGCTCTCTCCGCCTGGGTGCGCATGGGACCCTCAGCCGCCCGGGGCGTCGTACGAGTAGAAGTGCCAGTACTCCCAGGCCGCCGCTCGACGGAGGCGCTCCTCGTCGCGCCATTCCGGCCCGAAGCGCGCGATCGACATGGCGCCGAGATCCTCGGAGGGCCGGCCGTCCACGATCCAGCGCGCCAGCTCCTCGCCGATCGCCGGGGCGATCGACAGGCCGGCGACGTTGCAGCCGCTCGCGACGAAGAGGCCGGCCGCGCCCGGCACCGGCCCCACGATGTGCTGCCCGTCCGGCGTCATCGTGGGGATGCCGCCCCGGTGAAGCCGGAGCGGGGCCGTCGACAGCACGGGCAGCTGGTCGCGCACCCCGTCCATCAGCCGGCGCAGCACCCCGAGGTCGAGGGGCGTGTCCCCGATCGAGAAGCCCGCCGGGAGCCGCTCCATCTCGAACTGGGTGGGCTCGGTCTCGTAGCCGCCGGCCAGGAAGCCGCCCCAGCAGGGGCGCACGTAGACCGCGGCGTCCATGATCCGCACGATGGGCAGCTCCGGTCTGACGCCTTCGATCGGCTCCGTGATGAGCACCTGGTGGCGCGTCGGCACCATCGGGACGTGGACCCCGGCGAGAGCGGCGACCTGACGCGCCCAGGCCCCGGCGGCGTCGACCACGACCGGGCTGTCGATCCGCCCCCGATCCGTCACGACGCCCCGCACCGCCTCGTCGCGGACGTCGACCCCGGTGACCGTCGTGTCCGGCAGCAGCGTCGCGCCCAGCTTGCCCGCGGCGGCCGCGTAGCCGCTGGCGACGTGGGAGGGCTCGAAGTAGACGTCGCCCGGGGTATGAAGGACCGACCGGACCCCGCGGGGCTGGAAGAAGGGGTGCATGCGATGCGCCGCCTCCGGCGAGACGAGCCGGGTCTCGAGGCCCAGCTGCTCGCCCCGGCTGGCCTCGCGCGCGAGCGTCGCCGCGTCCTCGGCGGTCCGCGCGGCCTTCAGGCTCCCCGACCGGACGATCTCGAGGGGCTCGCCCGTGTCGGCGGTGAGCCGCAGGAGCCAGTCCACGGCGCGGCCCGCCAGGCGGGTCATCAGGTCGGTCGAGCGCAGCACGGCGGCGTTGCCGGCCGCCCGGGGCGAGGTCTGCGAGGCGAGCGCGTGCCGGTCGAGCAGGACGACCCGCCGGCCGCCCCGGCGCATCAGGAAGTAGGCGGTGGCGGCGCCGAAGCCGCCCGACCCGATCACGACGACGTCCGCCTGGGATCACCGCCTCATCATGGTCCGAGAGGCCTGGAGCCGCCAGGGGTGCCCCATGGTGCAGCCGTCCTCAGCGTGGCCTTCGCGATTCTCGCGGCGGGGTCCCAGTCGGTCCCCCGCCGGCTGTCCGGCGTCGAGGCCGGCCCCGAACGGACGCGAGCCTCACCAGGCGGCGACGGTGAGGGGCGAGCGTGGGCGCCAGGATGTAGCCGCCGCGCCATCCAGCCCGGCCTCCCGCGTACGCGTGCATCGTCCCGCGGCGCAAGATGCTCGAGCGCCACGGCGAGCCGCGCAGAGCACCGCATCCCAGCGGTCCTCGACCGTCTTGAGCTCCGCGACGGTCATCGTCACCCGCGGGGCGATGCCGACGAGGGCCCGCCAGCCCGGGTCGCCGCGCTCGACGTACGAGGCTTCCACGACGCGCTGGCAACCCCTGATGAAGGGCCGGAGGCCCCGCGTCACCCACGCCCGTTTCCCGCCGAAGCGGCGGAGCTTGTAACGTGACTTCTTCGCACCGCTGCGCTCCAGGTCGAACAGGAGCACCTGGAGCGCGTTCGGGTACACCTCGCGGATGGCCGGCCGGCCGCGCGTCGGCGGCACGTCCGGGGCGAGACTCGCGGCGCCGTAGCGCCGGCGAGCCTGGCCGTGAAGCGCTGCGAGGTCGGGAACGCCGGTGGGCTGTGGGTCGAGGCATGCGAACCGGCCGAAGCACCGAGAGACCTCGTCGTCGCACGGCCGCCGCCGCGCGGGCGATGGCGAGGCCGAGGAGCGGCGCGTCAATGCCGACGGCCGTGGCCAGCCGGGGCCCCGGGCGATCGACCCATCCGGCGAGCCAGTCGAGCACCGCCGCGTGGCCCGGCAGCGTCCGGGGCCCGTCGACCAGGCGCAGCGGAAACCGCCGCCCCTCGAGCGCAACCACGCCCGAAGGGTTCTGCTCCTTCCAGGCGAGGTCGACGCCGAGGAACCGCACGGCTCAGCGGCGCGCGCCCGTCCAGAAGCCCTCGGGGTCGAATCGCCGGATCATCGCCAGCTCGTCCGCGCTCGGCGGCGGCGTCTCGACCACCGGGGCGGCGGACCGGAGCCGCCAGCCCGTCTCGGCCTGGACCTCCTCCTCGGTCACTCCCGGGTGCACGCTCGCGAGCACCATCTCCCGGGTCACCGGGTCGAAGCGGAACAGCCCGAGCGTGGTGATGACGGCCGCCGGGCCGCCGCCGGGCAGCCCGGTCCGCGCCCGCCAGTCGCCCGCCCTCACCGTGGCCCGGGGACGTCACGTAGTCGACCCGCTCCACGAACCGCCGACGCTCGTGCGCCATGATCACGACGTGACGGCGCGCGAGGCGAGGCGATGTCGGGCGCGCCCCCGGACCCGGGGAGGCGCAGGGCCCGCTCCCGCGGGCCGACGTACGTGGTGTTGAGGTTGCCGAAGCGATCCACCTGGGCGCCGCCGATGAAGCCGAGCGTCACCCGTCCCGCCTGCATGAGGCCCATCACCTCGCGCATCTCGGTGCACCAGACGGCGCCGGTCACGTTGGGGCCGTCCGACATCGTCACCAGGAACGCCAGCGCGGGCGAGTCGCGGACGACGCCGTTCTCGAAGAGACCCACCGCGGCCGGCGCGTGGGTCGACCGGGCCAGGCAGAACGCGAGCAGCGGGAGCCGCATGCCGACGAACACGACCTCCCCGTCCCGGATCTCGCGGGCGGCGGCGGCCACCATGAGCTCGGCCGGCGTGTAGCTCGGGCGTCACGCGGCGGCCCTCATCGTCAGCACCCGTAGTCGACGGGCGCCGCCAGCCGGGCCGCGCGAGGCCGGAGCCGGTCGAGACGGGCCGGGCCGACCTTCGCGAGGTAGCCGGCGTGGTCGCCAGGGTCTCGGACCCACTCGTCGAGCCAGGCCCCCGCGCCCTCCGCGGTCGACCGAGCGCGCGTGCCAGTCCGCATAGACGGCGTGGTCGCGGTTGTAGTGGCCCTGGACGGGCGACGGGATGGGCGCCTCCCGGCAGGTGGACGACGGCCGTCACCAGGAAGCCGGGCACGAGGGTCCGGTTGGGATCGCTCCGGATGACGTCTCGGCTCGACCAGCTCCTCCGCCACGACGATCACGGTCCGGCTCGCCTTCCCGGCCGCCGCGCTGACACCCGTCGGCCCCCACGCGTGGCAGTTCCCGTCCGCGTCCGCCCGCTGGACGTGGAGGATGGCGACGTCCGGCGCCAGCGCCGGCACCAGGACCAGCGGGCACCCCCGTGAAGGGGCACGGCGCCACGCGCAGGCGCGGGTTGCGCGCGAGGAGGTCCGAGCCGAGCAGGCTCCGGGTCGGCAGGTACGGCACGCCCTGCGCGGCCGCCTCCAGGGCCAGCGCGATCGAGAAGTTCGAGTGGTCTTCGATCTCGAGCGGGCGCGGGACGCCCTGCTCGAGCGCGCGCCGGAAGGCGTAGGCCGCCCCGTGCTGGACGTTGCCGACCCATGCGGCGACGACGCGTTGCACGCAGCCGGCGGCGATCAGCTGCTCGAAGCAGATGTCCGAGATCGGCCCCACCAGCGTCAGGTCCCGCCGCTCCTGGCGGATCAGCTCGTGCGCCGCCGCGAACGGGATGAGGCACTCCAGCGCGGTGCCCAGCGCCACCGACGCCCCGTCGGGCACGTGGCGCCGGAGGGCCTCCGCGAGCGGGAGAACCTTGCTCACGAGGGCTGTCCGGTGGTCAGCGGATCGGGGCCGCTGCCCGAGGCGGCGGCCGAAGGTACCGTGCCCGGCGGCAGCCGGTTCGACGACGAGCCTGACTCGAGCCGCCCGGGCGCTGGGGTGCGCGATCGCCCGGGCGGCGACCGCCGGGACCCGCGGGCGCGAGCTCACGCCCGGCGTCCGCCTCGGCGGCTCAGCCCTCGAGCGCGGCGCAGGCCGCCGCGATCCGCGCGAGGCCCTCGCGGATCTGCTCGAGGCCGCACGCGTACGAGATCCGGAGGTGCCGGTCGGACCCGAAGTCCACGCCGGGCACGACCGCGACGCGCGCGGCGTCCAGCAGGAACGTCGTCACGTCCGTCGAGCCCCGGAGCGCCTGGCCGTTGAAGCGGCGGCCGAACAGCCCGGAGACGTCCGGGAAGGCGTAGAAGGCGCCCGGCGGCATCGGGCACCGCCAGCCGGGGATGCGGTTCAGGCCGTCGACGATCACGCGCCGGCGCTGGTCGAACTCGCCCGGCCATCTTCGCGACCTCGTCCTGCGAGCCGGCGAGCGCCTCGACGGCCGCCCACTGTGCGATCGAGGTCGGGTTCGACGTGCACTGCCCCTGAAGATCGCCCATCGCCTTGACGATCTCCCGCGGGCCCGCCGCGAAGCCGAGTCGCCACCCCGTCATCGCGTACGCCTTCGAGCACGTGTTGACGAGGATCGTCCGCGCCTTGATCTCCGGCCCCAGCTCCGCGATGCTCGGCACGCGCCCCTCGTAGGCCAGCGCGTCGTAGCACTCGTCGGAGACGACGTAGAACCCGCGCTCCAGCGCGAGAGCGGCGACGCGCTCGAGGTCGGCCCGCGGATAGACGGCGCCGGTGGGGTTGTTGGGGCTGTTGAGGATCAGGAGCTTGGTCCGGGGCGTCACCGCGTCGCGAAGCGCGGCCAGATCGAGCTGGAAGCCCCGCGCCTCGTCGGTCGGCACCACGACGGGGACGCCGTCGCAGAGACGCACCTGCTCCGTGTAGCTCACCCAGTACGGCGAGGGCACCAGCACCTCGTCCCCGGGGTCGACGAGGACCGCGCAGATGTTGTAGAGCGTGTGCTTCGCCCCCACCGAGGCGATGACCTCGGCGGATTCGTAGGCGAGCCCGTTGTCGCGCCGGAGCTTGGCGCAGATCGCGGACTTGAGCTCCGGGATCCCCCCCGCGTCGGTGTACTTGGTCTTCCCCTCGCGAAGGGCGCGGATCGCGGCGTCCTTCACTCGCTCGGGAGTGTCGAAGTCGGGCTCTCCCGCGGTGAAGGTGAGGACGTCGATCCCCTGGGCCCGCAGGGCGCGAGCCCGCGCGGACAGGGCCAGGGTCGGGGACGGGGTGAGACGGCGGGCGCGTTCGGCCAGCATGGGTCGGTTCACTCCTTCTGGGGTCTCACGCGGGTCGGGGTCAGCCGCGGCGCAGCTTGTCCCGGAGCCGCTGCTCGACGCCGGCGGGGACCAGTCCCTTGACCGAGCCCCCGTGGCCGGCGACTTCCTTGATCAGGCGCGAGGAGATGTACGAGTACGCCTCGTGAGGCATGAGGAAGACGGTCTCGACCTCCTCCCGCAGTTTCCGGTTCATCAGGGCCATCTGGAACTCGTACTCGAAGTCGGACACGGCCCGGAGCCCGCGGATGATCGCGCGCGCGCCGAGCCGGGTGGTCAGATCGACGAGGAGCCCGTCGAACACGACGATCTCGATCTCGCGCAGGTGCCGCGTCGCCTCCCGGATCATCTCGACGCGCTCGTCGTCCGTGAACAGGGCGGTCTTGGCGGGATTCGTCACCACCGCCACCACCAGCTCGTCGAAGAGCCGGAGGCTCCGCTCGATGAGGTCGAGGTGCCCGTTGGTCAGGGGGTCGAACGATCCCGGGTAGACGGCGCGAACGGCCACGAATCGCTCCTGCTCTCTTCGGCGTTAGGTGAGCTGGCGGCCGCGGCGGCTCACGTCGAGAAGAAACGATGGGACCACGCGGCGACGACGAAGTGGCGCACTCAGGGCCTCGAACCGTCGGGAGTGTACTCCCCCGCTCGAAGGAAAGTCAAGGCAGTGTCGCCAAATTGACGCGCGCGGCGATGCGCGGTGAGGCCCGGCACGGCCGGCAGCACCGTGCGCGTGGAGTGCTGCACGATCACCTCCGCCCCGTCGCGGCACACCCTCGTCGCCGCCAGCGCCTCGAGCGTGCGCCCGGCGAGCGTCGTCGCGTACGGCGGATCCACGAACACGAAGTCGAACGGCGGCTCCTGCGCACGCGAGCACCGGCAGCACGTGGAGGACGTCGCCGGCCATCACGCGCGCGGCGGCGCGCGACGCCCCGAGGGCCGCCAGGTTGGCGCGCAGCGCGCGCAGCGCCGACTGGTCGCGCTCCACCAGGACGACGCGCGCCGCGCCGCGGGACAGCGCTTCGATGCCCACGGCCCCGGTGCCGGCGTAGAGGTCGAGGACGCGGGCGCCGGCGACGGCCGGCCCGAGCACGTCGAACAGGGTCACCCGCACCCGGTCGGACGTCGGGCGCGTCCCGAGACCCCGCGGCGCCCGGAGGCGCCGCCCGCGGTCGTGGCCGCCGATGACGCGCATCCCCGCTCCTACCCGATCGATGCCAGCTCGAGACGCTCCCGCCATCGGGCGACGAGCGCGTCCCGCAGGACCCGGTGCTCCGGAAGGCGAAGCCCGGGATCGCGCGCCACCAGCTCCTGGGCGTCCTGCCGCGCCTCCTCGAGGAGCCGGGCGTGAGTCACGAGGCCGGCGGTCCGGAACTCCGGGAGCCCCGACTGGCGCGTCCCGAAGAACTCCCCGGGCCCCCGGATCTCGAGATCGACCTCGGCGAGGCGGAACCCGTCCTGGGTGGCTCTCCATCGCGGCGAGCCGTTGCCGGGCGTCCTCGGACATGGGCTCGTTCGCCAGAAGAATGCAGTAGGACCGGGCCGCCCCGCGGCCGACGCGGCCGCGCAGCTGGTGGAGCTGCGCCAGGCCGAAGCGCTCGGCGTGCTCGACGAGCATCACGGAGGCGTTGGGCACGTCGATCCCGACCTCGATCACCGTCGTCGCCACCAGGACGTCGAGCTCCCCCGCCTTGAACGCGCGCATCACCGCGTCCTTCGCATCGAACGCGAGCCGGCCGTGGATCAGGCCGACCCGGAAGTCCCGGAAGGGGCCCGCCTGGAGGCGCTCGGCCATTTCCGTCGCCGCCTTGAGATCGCTCGCCTCCGTCTCCTCGACCAGCGGGCACACGACGTACGCCTGGCGCCCGGACCGGAGCTCGCTCCGGACGAACTCGTAGATCTTCTCCCGGGCGGCCTCTCCGCGCCAGTCGGTCCGGATCGGCGTGCGCCCGGGCGGCAGCTGGTCGAGAACGGAGACGTCGAGGTCGCCGTAGAGCGTCAGGGCGAGCGTCCGGGGAATCGGCGTCGCGGTCATGACCAGCACGTGCGGGTGCTCCCCCTTCCCGCGAAGCGACGCGCGCTGCATGACGCCGAAGCGGTGCTGCTCGTCGACGACGGCCAGACCGAGGCGCTGGAGCTCGACCGCGTCCTGGATCAGCGCGTGCGTTCCCACGCCGATGGCGGCGGCGCCGCTCCGGAGGGCGTCCAGGGCGGCCTGGCGCTCCCGGGCGCGCTGGCCGGCGGACAGCCAGGCGATCGACAGCCCGAGGGGCTCGACGAGCCCCCGCAGCGTCCGGACGTGCTGCTCGGCGAGGATCTCGGTCGGGGCCATGAGCACCGCCTGGCATCCCGCCTCCACCGCCGTCAGGAGGGCCATGACGGCGACGATCGTCTTGCCGGACCCCACGTCCCCTTGGAGCAGCCGGTTCATCGGCACCGGGCGCGCGAGGTCCGACCGGATCTCGGACCAGACGCGCTCCTGGGCCGGCGTGAGCGCGAAGGGCAGCTCGCGAAGAAGCCGTGCCACCAGCGCGCCCGGGGGCGCGAGCGCGCGCCCCTGCTCGCGGGCCTGCCGCCGGCGCCGGAGGGTCAGGCCCACCTGCAGCACGAAGAAGTCCTCGAAGGCAAAGCGCCGGCGGGCCGCCTCCACGTCCTCCTGTTGCGCGGGGAAGTGCACGCCTCGGTACGCCGCGGGCGCCGTCAGGAGATTCCGCCGGCGGCGCAGCTCGTCCGGCAGGATGTCGGGGGCCTCCCCGGCGTGGGCCTCGACGAGCCGGTGGAGAAACGACCGCAGGGGGCGCTGGAACAACCCCTCCGTCAGCGGATACACGGGCACGACCCGCCCCATGTGGATCGACGCCGGGTCGTCCTCTTCCACGATCTCGAACTCGGGGCCCTCCAGGACGACGCGGCGGTCCTTGCCGAGGACCTTCCGGCCGTAGAGGACGACCCGCTGGTCCCGCTTGAAGAGCTGCCCGAGGAAGGGCCGCCCGAACCAGAGCGCGGTGAAGTAGCCCGTCTGGTCGCGGAAGGTGACCTGGACCGGCGCCCGGGAGCCGCGGCGGGGCGTGGCCACGCCGAAGACGGTCCCCTGCACCACGGCGGTCTCTCCGAGGGGGAGCTTGTGGAAGGGCACGAACTCCCGGCGGTCCTGGTAGTCCCGGGGGAAGTGGTTCAGGGCGTCCCGGACCGTCATGAGCCCAAGGCGCTCGAACTGGCGGGCCCGCTGGGGCCCCACACCCTTGACGTACTGGAGGGGGGCGTCGAGGCCGGGGGCCGCCTTGGGGGCCGGATTCACGGGAGGGACAGCCGCGCGGGTTCCAGGCGCCAGGCTTGTCTCACCTCGGACCCCATGGTATAGAAGTGCGTTGCTCGTCGGCAAGCCGGCCCCGTTCCGGGACCGGGGTCGCCGCGTAGCCCCATCTCTCCCGAGGAGTCCAGAAGCATGGCCCAGCGCTGTGATGTCTGTGGAAAGGGTCCGGTCGTGGGCAACCAGATCAGCCACGCGCACAATGTCTCCGCGAAGCGGTGGTTGCCGAACCTGGTATCGATGCGGGCGGTCGTGAAGGGCCGCGCCAAGCGGGTCCGCGTCTGCACGCGCTGCCTGCGAGGTGGCAAGGTCGTCAAGGCCGTCTGAGGACCGGCCGCCGGGGGTGCCAGTCGCCCCCGGCGGCCTGCGCTGAGTCACACTGGGTCAGGGCTGGCATCGTCCCCTGACCCCGTCACGGGCGTTACTTCTTCTTCTTCGCCGCCTTCTTCTTCGCCATTTATGATCACCTCCCTCCATGTTCATCTTCGGTCCCGCGAAGGGGCTGCACCCCCTTCGCACGGCCCCTGGAACGCTACTTCTTCTTCTTCGCCGCCTTCTTCTTCGCCATCGTGTTCACCTCCTTCCGTCGTCGTGAGCCGGGCTAGAACCCCATCGCGTCGCGACGGAGCTTCTCCGCCTGCTCGCGCCCGCGCCGCTCGTGGCCATGGAGATCCACGTAGAGCTGCGGGAGACTGACCACCCGGAATCCCCCCTTGATCACCGGCGCGTAGAAGACGCCCGGGTCGTACGGGGTCATGAGACAGACCGATCCTTCGCCCTCCACCGGCTGGAGTCCCAGCACCCGGGCCAGCGCCTCGATGTCCCCGCTCACGTAGCAGTGGACGGCCGACACGCGCGTGTGCGGCCCGATCAGGGACGTCCCGGCGTGAAGGGTGAACGCGTAGCTCATCCCCAGCTCGGTCGCGTGCCGGCTGAGGGCCTCCATCACCCGGCGCTTGTCTCCCGCCGGGGACACGAAGGCGCTCAGCCCGTTGACGCGGTAGGTGTACGCGTCGCGCCAGGCGTCGAGCAGCTCGCCCGGGCGCGGCAGGCGGTAGAGCCCGTCCCGGCCCCGCTCCACCCAGTCGAGCTCCTCGAGCCGCTTGATCACGTTGTGGGCATGACCCAGGCTCACGCCCACGGCCCGGCCGAGCTCGTCGAGACGCCAGGTCCGGTCCCGCTCGACCAGGAGGGCCCGCACCACCCGCGTCGCGCGAGGGGCGAACAGCGTCCTGAGCGGGCGGCGAATGAGCCCTGCGTTGGGCCGCCCCTCCTTCTGGATCAGGACGTTGTCGAAGGCAAGGTAGCAGTTGCCAGCAAGATCTAGATAGCCACAGTTATTACGTCTGACCAGGGCGGCCGACTGGGGGGTCACGTAGGGCGCCGCCACGATCGGATACGCCCCTGGCAGATGTGGCCGGAGCTCGCGGAGTCGGGTGATGGCTTCTCGGAGATACCGGGGCTCGCCCCGGGAGCGGATCTCACAGATCAGGGTCTTGGTCTCCTGCCCCTGCCCCATCTGGAACCTGACCAGCACATCCACCGTCTGGTCCCCGACGGTTGCATCTAGAGACTCTTGCCATTCCGCCACTTGCGGAAAGAGCGCGCGAAGCCGCTCCGCGGCGTCCTTCTTGAATTCGACGATCCGAACCATAGTTTCACTTGTCCGAACATTTTCAGCGTGCGCTGAAAGCCTATATCTGGGTGAAAGCGCCTGTCAAGCGGAAACATGAGCGTGGTGTCAGCCAGATGACAGGCTTGGAACGCTGCGTCGCCAGGGTCAAAGCCTCGTCGGGGACGTGTCTCGAGGGGGCCGGGAGAACCCGGACTTCGTCGGAGGGGCCTAGCGCGCGAAGAGCCCCATTTCCCGCATGATCGCGGTCAGCGGGCCGAGGCGCCGCGACACGGCGGGGCCCGCATCCTCGATCTCGGCATAGTCCCGGTTGCGCGCTTCGAGCGAGAGCGAGGTCTTGCCCTCGACGCCGAAGACCACCCAGCCCTCGGAGTCCTGGAGCGCGCACTCCCGGAAGCCGCACACGACCGCGTACGGCCGGCCGCGGCCCTCCAGCATGCTCCGGCCGAGACTGTAGCCCTCCGGGGGGTCGTCGACACCCAGGAGGGCCAGCATCGTGGCCGGCAGGTCCTGGTGCTGGGTCAGGTGGTCGTGCTCGCGGAAGGGCAGCCCGGGAACGTGCATGACGAGGGGCACGTGGGTCTGCTCGGGGGTGAACGCGCTGCCGTGGCCGAAGAAGCCGTGCTCGTAGAACTCCTGGCCGTGGTCCCCGGTGAGGACGACGATCGTGCGGTCGAGCACGCCGCGGCGCTCCAGGGCGGCCAGGACCGTCCCGACCACCGAGTCGACGGAGTGGACGGAGTTCCGGTAGCGGTTGTACATCCGGCGGCTCCCCTCCGGCGTCTGGGCCTCGGCGATCGTCGGCTTCGCCATGACCGGGAGGAACTTCGCGTGCTCCGGCGGGAACAGGAACGGGAAGTGGGGCGCGCCGAAGAAAAGGAAGCTGAAGAAGGCATCCTCCCGGGGGGTCTCCTCCAGGAACGCCTCGAAGGCCCGCGCCTGGAGGACGTCCCGCTCGGCGACGGTCGCGCCGGGCAGGCGGTCGGTGAGGAACGGCCGCACGGAGACGAACGCGGTGCGGCGGAACTCCGGGTATCCCAGGGAGGTGCTGGCCAGGATCCGGAAGCGGTACCCGGCCTCGGCGAGCTTCTGGACGAGGACGGGCTCCCGGCCCTCGGCGAGGAACGGCCACCAGTAGGTGCCGTGCAGGCCGTAGATCATGGAGAAGATCCCGAAGCGCGTGGAGTTGCCCCCGCTCAGGTGCTGGCGGAACACCTGCGCCTGCCGCGAGAAGCGCCACATGTTCGGCGTGTTGTCGGGGGTGAAGGTGTCCGCGCGCCACGATTCGACCAGGATCCACACGACGTTCCAGCGGCGGTCGGCCCTGACCGTCCCGGCGACGGGCGCCCGCGGGTAGTTGAGCGCGCTCCGGCGGGGGTCGTAGGCCAGGGCGGCGGCATCGCTCGGGATCCGCAGCCGCTGGCGGACCTCCCGGAGCCGGAGGGGCTCGTAGAACGGAATCAGGCGCGCCTGGCGCGCGACTCCGGGCACGTCGAGGAGGTCGCCGGCGGCGTACGTCAGCCGCTCGGCGAGGACGAGCCCCAGGACCGTGGCCACGAGCGCGAGCCAGCGCCGCCGGACCGGCCACGTGGCCGCGCGGGTCCACCCGAGGAGCGCCGTGTAGCCGAGAAGCTCGAGGACGAGCAGGACCGCGATGCCGGCGCTCGCCATCGCGACGTCCCGGGTCGGGAGCTCCATCGATTCGAAGCCGCCGGGTGTCAGGAGCACGTTGAGCGCGAGGGCGTTGAAGTGGAACCGGAAGAAGCCGTAGATCCGGGCGTCCACGTAGATGAACGCCTGGAGCAGCGTGAAGGCGAGCGCCGCCATGCCGCGGGTGGCGAGCGCCCAGGGATCGACGAGCGCGACGGCCGCGAGCACCGCGTGGAGGGCCAGCGTCGCCAGGCCGACCTGGGCCAAGAGCGCCAGCGCGGCGAACGCGAGCCCCAGGCCGGACGGCAGCCCGTCGTCCGCGAAGATGAAACGCTGCGCGTGCAGGCCGGCGGCGAGGAAGTTCAGCCCGACGAACGCCAGCAGGGCCCGCTGGCGGACCGCGACCGGATACCGGGTCACCCGGCCGGCTCGTCAGTGCCCGGCGGAGCCGGACACCTGTCGGGACCAGGCGTCGGGCTCCCGCCGACGGCCCCGGCGCGGGGCCGCGCCCCGCGCATCCCCGGCCGCGGACCGGAGACCCGGCGCCCTCACGCGGGCATGCCCACCCGGGACGCCCCGGAAGCCCTCACGGCGCGGAGTCGTCCTCGAGCTCGGCCAGCCGGTCGTCGTCCAGGCCGAAGTAGTGTCCGACCTCGTGGACGACCGTGTCCCGCACCAGCTCCTCCATCTCCTCGACCGTCTCGCAGTCCTCCTGGATCGGCCCCTGGTAGATCGCGATCACGTCCGGCAGGACGTTCCCGTAGTTCGTGTCGCGGCGCGTGAGATCGGTGCCGCGATAGAGGCCGTAGAGCGTGTCGGGCGGCTCGATGTCCATCTCGGCGAGGGTGTCGTCGTCGGCCCAGTCCTCGACGACGACCGCGATGTTCTCGAGGCGGTCGCGGAAGCGGCGAGGCAGCCGCCGCAGGGCGCGCGCCACGAGCTGCTCGAACTCCCTGCGCTGGATCTCCACCATGACCGTGACGGCCGGGCGGCCGGCCCGCCTAGAGCCCGCGGACCCGCTCGACGTCGATGACGTCCTTGATGGCCGAGATCGCCGCCATGACGCCCTTGAGCTGGGCGAGGTCCTTGACCTCCACGGTGAAGTGGTTCAGCCCCTTGCGGTCCTCGGTGACCGTGACCTCGGCCTTCACGATGTTGGCCTGGCGCGAGGAGATCGCCGTCGAGATGTCGGCGAGGAGACCGGGCCGGTCCCGCCCGATGTGCACGGCGATCTTCACGGGCAGCGCCGTGCTGGTCGGCCACCGCCCACTCCACGGTCACCGTCCGCTCGCTGTCGATGGCGCCGCCGGCGAGGTTCGGGCAATCCTGCGCGTGCACGGTGATCCCGCGGCCCCGGGTGATGAAGCCCACGATCGGGTCGCCCGGCACCGGCCCGCAGCACTTCGCGAAGCGCACGAGCACGTCGTCCACGCCCTTGACCGAGACGCCGCCGGTCTCCGTCCGCGGGCGCGCGGGCTTCGCGGGCTTCGCCTCCGTCCGGGGGTCCTCGGGCGGCTCGGGCGGGAGGAACCGCGTGACGCACGGTCGAGGCCGCCAGCTTGCCGTAGCTGAGCCCGGCCAGCAGGTCGTCCACCGTGGGGTGCCCGTGCTCGACGGCGAGCTTCCGGAGCTCCTCCGACTCGAGGATCGTGGTGAGCGAGAGGCGGTGCTTCCGCGCCTCGCGGTCGAGGAGCTCGCGGCCGACGGTGAGCGAGCGGGCCCGCTCCTCGGTCCGGAGCCACTGCTTGACCCTGGACCGGGCGCGCGTCGACTTGACGGTCTTGAGCCAGTCGCGCGACGGCTTCTGCGTGGGCGACGTGACGACCTCGACGATGTCGCCCTGGCGGAGCACCTGGCGAAGGGGCACGAGCTTCCCGTTGACGCGGGCGCCGACGCAGTGGTTGCCGACCTGCGTATGGACCGCGTACGCGAAGTCGATCGGCGTCGAGCCCTCGGGGAGGGCCTTCACGTCGCCCTTCGGCGTGAACACGTAGACCTCGTCCGGGAACAGGTCGACCTTGACGGTCTCCATGAACTCCCGGGGGTCCTTCATCTCCTTCTGCCACTCGAGCAGCTGCCGCAGCCAGACGAACGCCTGGTCGAGCCCCGTGCGGTCCTTCTTCTCCTTGTAGAGCCAGTGCGCGGCGATCCCCTCCTCGGCGATCCGGTGCATGTCGGGCGTCCGGATCTGGATCTCCACGGGATCGCCCTTCGGCCCGATGACCGTCGTGTGGAGGGACTGGTACATGTTCGACTTCGGGATCGCGATGAAGTCCTTGAAGCGGCCGGGCACGGGCTTCCAGAGCGAATGGACCATGCCCAGCGCGCCGTAGCACTCGCGGACGGTCGGGGTGAGGATGCGGACGGCGGTCAGGTCGTAGATCTCGTCGAACTCCCGCCCCCCCTGCATCTTCTTGTAGATCGAGTAGAAGTGCTTCGGCCGCCCGGTGATCTGCCCCGAGATCCCGACCTCCGACAGCTTCGTCGTGATGATCGTGATGACCTGGTTGATCTCCGCCTCGCGCTCGAGGCGCCGCTTGGCCACCCGGCGCTGGAGGTCGTCGTACGCCTCGGGATGGAGGGCCTTGAGCGCCAGGTCCTCCAGCTCGCCCTTGACCTTCGCCATGCCCAGCCGGTGCGCGAGCGGCGCGTAGATGTCCAGGGTCTCCCGGCCGATCGCTCGCTGCTTCTCCGGCGGCAGGTAGTGCAGCGTGCGCATGTTGTGGAGCCGGTCGGCCAGCTTGATCATCAGGACCCGGATGTCCCGGGCCATGGCGACCAGCATCTTGCGGAAGTTCTCGGCCTGCCGCTCTTCGCGGCTCGCGAACGCGAGCTTCCCGATCTTGGTGACCCCGTCGACCAGCTCGGCGATGTCGCCCCCGAACCGCTCGACGAGAACGGCCTTGCTGGTGGCCGTGTCCTCGAGGACGTCGTGGAGGAGCCCGGCCGCCACCGTCGTCGCGTCCATCTTGAACTCGACGAGCAGGCCGGCGACCGCGAGCGGGTGGATGTCGTAGGGCTCGCCGGAGACCCTCAGCTGGCCCCGGTGGACCTCCTGGGTGAACTCGTAGGCCCGGCGGACGACCTCGATGTCCCCGCCCGACTGATAGCGGGGAATCTCGATCAGGAGGTCGCTCAGCGTCCGCATGTGCGCGTCCCGGCTCGCCCTCGGGGCGCTGGCCGAGGCGCGCTACGCGCCCCGGCCCGGAAAGCGGCCCGTCACCGCCGGGTAGCCTAGCAGTTTACCGCCCGGCCGCGGCCTTCACCACGGCCTTTTTGGAGCCGCCGGGCTGGCGCCGCTGGCTCCACGTCTCCCAGTCCAGGACGATCGGGGCCGCCACGAAGACCGTGGAGTAGGTCCCGACCACCACCCCGACCAGGAGGACGAAGGCGAAGTCGCGCAGCACCTCGCCGCCGAACACGAAGAGCACCGCCACCACCAGGAACACCGTCAGCGAGGTCAGGATGGTCCGCGAGAGGGTCTGGTTGATGGCGGCGTTGATCACGTCGGCCAGGGATTCCCCCTTCCGGATCCCCCGCCCCCGGTTCTCCCGGATCCGGTCGAACGTCACGATCGTGTCGTTGATCGAGAAGCCGACGATGGTCAGGAGCGCCGCCAGCACCGGCAACGACATCTCGCGGTGCGTGAGGGACATCGCCCCGACCGAGATGAGCACGTCGTGCATGAGGGCCAGGATGGCCGCCACGCCCCCCTTGAAGTCGAACCGGAACGCCGTGTAGACGAGGATGCCCACCATGCCCCACAGCACCGCCTGGACCGCGTCCCACTGCAGGTCCTCGCCCACCTGGGGGCCCACGAACTCGAGACGCCGCACCTCGAAACCCGGGAGGCCGGCCTGCCGGAGGCCGCCGTCGATGCGCTTGGAGACCTCGTCGAGCGTCCCGCCGCCGACCGGCACGCGGATCAGGTACTCCTGGGCGTCCCCGAACTCCTGGATCACGCTCTCGCCGGCCTGCACCCGCGCGAGCGCGGTCCGGACCGCATCGACCGTGATCGGCCGCTCGAACCGGACCTGCAGCAGCGTCCCCCCGGAGAAATCGATGCCGTAGCGGAGCCCGCCGCTGTACGCGATGTGCCCCAGGCTGATGGCGATGGCCACCGCCGAGATCAGATAGGCCCGGCGGCGCCACCGAACGAAGTCGTAACGCGTGTTCACGAGAATCTGGAGCATGACCCCCCCGCCCCGGCAGCTCTCAGATCGAGAGCGTCTGCAGCCGCCGGCGGCCCATGTAGATCAGGTCGAAGACGACGCGAGTGAAGAACACCGCGGTGAAGAGGCTCGCCACGATGCCGATCATCAGCGAGACGGCGAACCCCTTTATCGGTCCCGTGCCGAACTGGTACAGAATCATGCCGGACACGACGACGGTGACGTGGGTGTCGATGACCGTCGTGAACGCCCGGCGGAATCCCGCGTCGATGGCCGCCCGGACGGTCTTCCCCAGCCGGAATTCCTCCCGGATGCGCTCGAAGATGAGGATGTTCGTGTCGACGGCCATGCCGATCGTGAGCACGATGCCCGCGATGCCGGGCAACGTCAGCGTCGCCTGGAGCCACGCCATCGCCGCCAGGAGGATCAGGAGGTTGAGCACGAGGGCGAGGTCGGCGATCGCGCCGGACAGGCGGTAGTAGATCAGCATGAACAGGAACACCGCGAGCGGCGCCGGCGAGGGTCGAGACGATCCCCTTGCGGATCGAGTCCGCCCCCAGCGAGGGGCCGACGGTGCGCTCCTCGAGAACCTGCACGGGCGCCTGGAGCGCGCCCGTGCGGAGCACGATGGCCAGGTCGCTCGCCTCCTCGAAGGTGAAGCCCCCGGAGATCTGCGCCTGCCCCGAGGGAATGCGCTCGCGGATCACCGGCGCGGAGTGGACGTTCCCGTCGAGGACGATCGCGAGCCCCTTGCCGACGTTCTTCTCGGTCGCCTCGCCGAACACGCGGGCGCCGACGCTGTCGAAGGTCACGGAGACGTAGGGCTCGCCCACGTCGGAGACCGAGACCTTCGCGTCGGAGATGAGGTCCCCGGTCAGGAGCGTCTCCTTCCGGACCACGTAGGGCACCCGCGTCTCGGTCTTCGTCGTGCGGTCCACGCGCCGCCCGTACAGGACCTCGTCGCCGGCGGGCGGCCCCTCCTGGATCGCCCGGGGCACGTCCACCACCTGGTCGTCCACCAGCTTGAACTGCAGCACCGCGGTCTTCCCGATGAGGGACTTCGCCCGGGCCGGGTCCTGGACGCCGGGCAGCTGGACGAGGATGCGGTTGTCGCCCTGCTTCTGGATCGTCGGCTCCGACACGCCGAACTGGTCGACGCGGTTCCGGATCACCTTGAGCCCCTGCTCCACGAAGGAGGCGCGGCGCTCGGCGAGCACCTTCTCCTTCAACACGAGCTCGATCCGGCCCGCCGCGGCGTCCTGCGCCCGCACGTCGAACTCGACGAAGTTGGCGAGCGCCTGCTGGGCCTGCGGGAACGCCTGCGGGGACCCGAGCTGGACCACGATCCCCGCCGGCCCCTGGCGCGTGAGCTGGGCGCCGATGCCCTTCTGCTGGAGCGCCGACCGGACGTCTCCCGCCATGCGGTCGAGCACGTTCTGGATCCCCTTCTCGAGATCCACGCCGAGGACCAGGTGGATCCCGCCCTGGAGGTCCAGCCCGAGGTTGATCGGCTGGCGGGGCTGGCCTCGCCAGTCGCGGGGGGCCAGCAGGAGGGCGGACCCCAGGATCACCGCCACCACGACGCCGATGCGGAGCCAGAGATAGCGAGGCATGGTCCGCTCCCGTCAGGCCGAGTCCGCGTCGGCCTTGCCGTCCGACTCGAGCCCCGTGACCGCGCTCCGGAGGCACTCCACGCGGACCGAGTCTCCCAGCTTCAGGCTGACTCGCCGGTCCGTGACGCCGACGACCGTCCCGATCAGGCCTCCGGAGGTCACCACCCGGTCGCCCTTCTTCAGGCTGGCGAGCATCTGCTCGCGCCGCCGGCGCTCCCGCTGCTGGGGGCGAATCACGAGGAAGAAGAAGATGCCCAGCACCAGCGCGATCGGCACGAGCTGGATCAGCGTGGACGCGGCGCCGCCGCCCGGCTGCGGCGACGGCCCCATGGCGTAGGCGAGATCGATCACGATGCCTCCTCTTGCCCGGGTGGTTCGCCACCCGGCGCGGTCACCGGCTCGGCGTCGTCCGAGCCATAAGCCTCGAGCACGGCCCGCCGGAACGCGGCGAAGGTGCCGGCCGAGATGGCGGCGCGCAGGCCGGCCATCAAGCCGAGATAGTATGTCAGGTTGTGCAAGGTGAGGAGCCGATACACGGTGAGCTCCCGCGCCAGGAAGAGGTGCCGGAGGTAGGCGCGCGAGAAGTGCCGGCACGCGTAGCACGGGCACGAGGGGTCGAGCGGCCCGGCGGCCCGGGCATGCGCGGCGTGGCGGATGACCACCAGGCCCCCGCTGGTGAACGCCTGGCCGGTCCGCGCGTGCCGGGTCGGTAGCACGCAGTCGAACATGTCCACCCCGGCGGCCACCGCGTCCACCAGGTCCGCGGGGCGGCCGACTCCCATCAGGTAGCGGGGCCGGTCGGCGGGCAGCGCGGCCGCCGTGAGCCCGACCAGGTCGCGCATGAGCCCCCGGGGCTCGCCGACCGCGAATCCCCCGAGCGCGTAGCCGTCGAAGCCGAGCGCGCAGGTCTCGGCCACGGCCGCCTGCCGGAGGTCCGCGTACATGCCGCCCTGGACGATGCCGAAGCAGGCCTGGCCGGCCTGCCGCCCGGCCACGTGCGCCGCGTGCGACCGCCGGGCCCAGCGCACCGTCCGCCAGAGGGAGGCCTCGGCCGCGTCCCGCGACGCGGGGTGAGGCAGGCACTCGTCCAGGGGGTGCAGGACGTCGACCCCGAGCGCCTGCTGGATCTCGACGACCAGCTCGGGTGTGAGCAGATGCTCCGTGCCGCCGTCGAGGTGGGAGCGGAAGCGCACCCCTTCCTCGCGAATGGTCCGGAGGGCGGCCAGGCTCCACACCTGGAAGCCGCCGGAGTCGGTGAGGATGGGCCCGTCCCACGCCATGAAGCGGTGGAGACCGCCGAGCTCGGCGATCAGGGCGTGACCGGGCCGGAGGAACAGGTGGTACGTGTTGGCGAGGACGATCTCGGCCCCGATCTCCCGGAGGTCCGCCGGGGTGAGGCTCTTGACCGTGCCCAGCGTGCCGACCGGCATGAAGGCGGGCGTCTCCACCGTGCCGTGCCGCGTGCGCAGCCGGCCGCGCCGCGCCCGGCCGTCCTCCGTCAAAAGCTCAAACAACGGGGTCAGGCCCGAACTTTGACTTCCGACCCCTCCACCGCCGTCGCGCGGAGGCCGGCCGTCGTCCTTCATCAAAGTCAAGGCCTGACCCCGTCGGTGACCAGCATGGCGTCGCCGTAGCTGTAGAAGCGGTAGCCGGCGGCGACGGCGTGCGCGTAGGCGTCGAGCACCCGCTCGCGCCCGGCGAAGGCCGACACCAGGAGGAGCAGCGACGAGCGCGGCAGGTGGAAGTTCGTCAGGAGCGCGTCCACCGCGCGGAACCGGTGTCCGGGCACGATGGTGAGGTCGGTCCAGCCGGCGCCCGGGGCCACCGCGCCATCCGGCGCGGCCGCGGTCTCGAGCACCCGGACGGTCGTCGTCCCCACCGCCACCACGCGGCGACCCTCGCGGCGGGCGCGGGTGACGGCCGCCGCCGTGGCCTCGGAGACCTCGAAGCGCTCCGCCTCCACCCGGTGATCGGCAACCCGCTCGGCACGAACGGGCCGGAAGGTCCCCGGCCCGACGTGGAGCGTCACCCGGTGGACCTCGACGCCCCCGCCCGCGAGGGTCGCCAGCAGCGCCGCGGTGAAATGAAGGCCCGCCGTCGGCGCGGCGACGGCGCCGGGCCGGTCGGCGTAGACGGTCTGGTAGCGCGCCCAGTCCTCGCCGCCGGGCTTCCGGTACCGGCGGATGTACGGCGGCAGCGGCGGCACCCCGTGAGCCTCGAGGAACGCCTCGACCGGACCGGCTCCGTCGAGCCGGACGCGCGCCCGCCCCAGCGCCTCCCGGGCGGTCACGGTCGCCCGGGCCGCGCCGTCGGCCAGCACGACCGTCGTGCCGACCGGACAGCGCCGGGCCGGCCGCAGAAGGGCGGCCCAGTCCTCCTCGCGCGGGCCGACCGGGTGGAGCAGCAGCACCTCGGCGTCCCGCTCCGTCCCCGCGATCCGCCCGAACAGCCGCGCGGGCAGGACGCGCGTGTCGTTCACCACCAGGCAGTCCCCCGCCCGCAGGAAGCGCGGGAGGTCCCGCACCCGGGCGTCTTCCAGCGCGCCCGCGGGCCGCCGGCCGAGCACGAGGAGCCGCGCCGCGTCGCGCGGCTCCGCCGGCTCCTGGGCGATCAGGTCCGGCGGCAGCGCGTAGTCGAAGTGGACGAGGTCGCCGGCCGGGGGAACGGCGCTAGCCAATGCGGCTTCCCCGCTCGACGTCCTGGTCGGGACGGAGAAGGACGACCGTGTGGCCGTCGACGTAGGCGCCGAGCACGAGCACCTCGGAGACGAAGGGCCCGATCCGCTTCGGCGGGAAGTTGACGACGCACACGACCTGGCGGCCCACCAGGTCTTCGGCCCGGTACCGATCGGTGATCTGAGCGCTCGACCGCCGCTCCCCGAGCGGACCGAGATCGATCCAGAGCCTGTACGCCGGCTTCCGGGCCTCCGGGAATGGCTCGGCCCGCACGACGGTGCCGACCCGCATGTCCACACGCTCAAAGTCGCTCCAGGTGATCTCGCTCATGGGATGTCGGGCTCGTCGGGCGCCCGCCCGGCCCCTGTCACCGCAGGGTCGCCAGGGCGGTGCCCGGATAGTAGTGCTCGAGGATCTGAGGATACGCGTATCCGCGGTCGGCCATGCCCTTGGCGCCGAACTGGGACAGGCCCACGCCATGCCCCCATCCGCGCCCCTCGAACCGCACCACACCATCCTGGGCGACCGGGACGAAGAGCGTGCTCTTCAACGCATCGTACCCGATCAGCCGCCGGAAGTCGGCCCCCCGGAGGGTGGCCGTCCCGCGCGAGTGCTCGACGGCGAGCCGCGCCACGCGGAACGAGGGGCTGCGCTCGAGCACGGTCAGCCGGGTCACCTGCCCCACGTCGAGCCCGCCCCGGCGGAGCCGCTCCCCGATCACGGTGAGCGGCAGGCTCATGGTCCAGGTGTAGTTCGGCGACTCCATGGAGAACTCGTCGCGAACGCCGTCGAGCGGGGGGACGCCGTCGCCCGAGAAGACGCTCTGCGCCGCCTCGGTGAAGCCCCCGGAATCCGAGTGGTAGAAGGTCGGGAACACCCGGCCCTGCCAGGTCAGCACCTGCCCGGCGGTCATCCGGGCCGCCTCCCGCGCGGGCGTCCCCTCCATCGCCCAGCCGACGAAGTTCTGGTCCTGGTGGGTCGCGACCACGTGAAACGCCTTCCCCGCGGCCCGGCTCTGCTGGAAGACGGCATAGCTGCGCGCCACCACCGCCTGCGCCCGCAGGGCCTCCCCGGGCCACCGCTCGGAGGCCTCGCCGCGCACCGTCCCGGCGACGTACTCCTCCATGGGCAGCTCGTTCACCACGAGCAGGCCGTCCCCCTGGCGCCATACCTCGAGCGTGCCGATGTAGTCTCGCGTGCCGACCCGGAGCGGACCGCGGCGCGCCTCGATCCGGAGGCGAGGCAGATCCACCCGCCGGGCCCCGACCACGTCGAGACCCGGCCCCGAGGGCACCACGCGCAGGATGCGCGGGGCCGGGCAGGCTGAAGAGGACGCGCCCCGCGACCGGGTCGGACACCGTCACCGTGTCGGCGACGCCGATCTCCACGTGACGAACGCCGTCCGCGAGCGCGATGCGCATCGGCTCGAGCGCCCTCGCGGGGCTCGCCAGGCCGGCCGCGCACGCGACCCAGGCGACGGCCGCCGCCAGCGCCCGCCCGGCCGCCGGGCGGCGAGCTCTCGCGCGCCCGCGCCCGCTCATCGGCGCGAGAGGAGCGCGAGGACCAGCGTGAGCACGACGCTCAGGAGGATCGAGGTGGTCAGCGGGAAGTAGAAGGACCAGTTGCCCCGCGTGACGTGCATGTCGCCCGGTAGCCGGCCGAGGAAGGGAAGCCTGGCGCCGCCCAGCCAGAACAGGCCCCCGACGACGACCAGCACGACCCCGAGCAGCACCAGCATCCGGCCGACGTCCGCCATCGTCCGCCTACTCGCCAGCTACTCGAGAGACAGCTGGAGGGGGCCTTCGCCCCCCCGGTGGCCGAGGTGGCGGTAGGCCGCCGGCGTCGCGCGACGGCCGCTCGGAGTCCGCACCACGAGTCCGATCTTCAGGAGATAGGGCTCGACGAGCTCCGCCAGCGTCTCCGCGTCGTCGTTGATCGTCGCGGCGATGGCCTCGAGGCCCACCGGGCCCCCGCCGTACTGCTCGACGATGGCCTGGAGGAAGCGCCGGTCCAGCCGGTCCAGGCCGCGCGTGTCGACGCCTTC
Organism: uncultured Candidatus Rokubacteria bacterium; assembly: GCA_963745015.1. Classification (GTDB taxonomy): domain Bacteria; phylum Methylomirabilota; class Methylomirabilia; order Rokubacteriales; family DASRDR01; genus DASRDR01. The sequence goes on along the minus strand of CAVUVU010000019.1, from coordinate 284,344 downwards.
CATGGTGAGGGACGCGTCGGCGACGCCGGGCGTGATGCGGCCGTCGCCCTTGACCTGCGCGTAGTCCCGGACGCGCCGCAGGAGGCGGTTGGCGATGCGCGGGGTGCCGCGAGCTCGCCGCGCGATCTCGGCGGCGCCGCCCTGCTCCACGGGAAGGCCGAGGATGCCCGCCGACCGAACGACGATCCGGGCCAGCTCCTCGTCGTCGTAGAAGTCCAGGTGGTGGAAGATCCCGAAGCGCTCGCGCAGCGGCGCGCTCAGCATGCCGGGCCGCGTCGTGGCGCCCACCAGGGTGAACGGCTTGAGCGGGATGCGCATGGTCCGGGCGTGCATCCCGCGCTCCATGACGAAGTTGACCTCGAAATCCTCCATGGCCGGGTAGAAGAGCTCCTCGACCACCCGGGGCAGCCGGTGGATCTCGTCCACGAAGAGCACGTCGCGAGGATCGAGGCTCGTCAGGACCCCCATCAGATCGTCGCCGCGCTCGAGCGCCGGCCCCGACGTGCTCTTGAGGCCGCTCCCCATCTCGTTGGCCAGGATGATGGCGAGCGTCGTCTTGCCGAGACCCGGGGGCCCGTAGAGGAGCACGTGGTCCAGGCACTCCTCGCGCTGCCGCGCCGCCTCCACCGAGATGCGCAGGCTCTCCACCGCCTCGCGCTGGCCGATGTACTCGTCCAGGCGCTGCGGGCGCAGCGCGCGCTCGAACGGCGCCTCGTCGGCCAGGGGGGTCCCGCTCAGCAGGTTCTCGCTCATCGCCGCCCCCGGGCACCGCGCGCCGGCTCTCGCGGATCCCGCCGCCCCCTCGCCATCGGGCCCACGCGGGTCGCGGCCGAGGCCCGCCCGCGCGGCGCCCTGGCCGGGGTCACGGCGCTCCCCGGCGCGCACGGTAGATCTCCTCGAAGAGCGCTTCCGGCGCGTCGATGTCCGGCCGCCGCGCGAGCGCCTCGCGGATCGCCTGGTCCGCCTCGCCGGGCCTGAGGCCCATCTGCCGGACCAGGATGTCGCGCACCAGGACGCGCACCTCGTCCCCCTCCTCGCCGGGCGGCGGCTTGGGCGCCTCCTCCCGCGGGAGGAGCGCGTACTTGGCCACCTTGCCCTCCAGCTGCGCGACGATGTTGCGGCACTTCTGAGGCCCGATCCCGGGCAGCCGGCGGAGGAAGCGCTCGTCCTTCCGGACGATCGCGTCCGCGATCTCGGCGATCGGCAGGACCAGCGCCCGCGCGGCGACCAGCGGGCCCACGTCCTTGACGGTGATGAGCCGCTCGAAGAACTCGCGCTCCAGGTCCTTGGCGAACCCGATCAGGACGGGCCGGGGCTGGTCGCGCGTGGCGTGGTAGTAGATGACGAGCTCGAGCTCGGCGGCATCGGCGCCGTCCCCCGCCGTCAGGCTCTCCAGTCCGCGGGCGACGACGGGCGGCACCACGACCTCGTACCCCACGCCGCCGGCCGACTCGAGGATCACGCGGCCCTCCAGTCGGCGGCGCAGACGCCCGCGGAGCGAGGCGATCATCGCCCGCCGAGCCCGCGAGCCCGCGAGAGCCCGGTGTAGGCGAGCGCGAGCGCGTCGGCGACGTGGCTCGGCCGGGGCGGGGCGGCCAGGGCCAGGAGGGCCTGCACCGCCCGCGCGACCTGCGCCTTGGGCGCGGCCCCCGAGGCCGTCACCGCGCGCTTGACCTCCGCCGGCGCCACCGAGACCAGCAGGATCCGCTGCCGCCGGCCGGCGAGGCACACGGCGGCCCGCGCGTGACCCATCAGGATGGCGGTGCGCGGAATCGCCGGCGCGCTGAAGATGTCCTCGATGATCACGAGATCGGGGGCGAACCGCTCGAGCACGTCCCGGGCCCCGTCGAACAGCGCCTCGAGCCGCACCTCCAGCGGGTCCCGGGCGCTCGTCCGGATGACCCCGGTCCCGAGCACGGTGGGCACCCGCCGCCCGCCCTCGAGCGCCGCGTAGCCCGTATCGGCGAGTCCCGGATCGAACCCGACGGCGCGCGGCGCCGGGCGGGCCGGGATGGAGGCGTCGCCCATCCCCGTCAAGCGGCTCCCTGCGCCTCCAGCACCTCGTCGGGGATGTCGAAGTTCGCGTAGACGTGCTGCACGTCGTCGAGCTCCTCCAGCCCCTCGACGAGCCGCAGCACCTGCTGCGCGTCCTTGCCCTCGAGGCGGACCGTCGACTGCGGCACGTAGGTGACCTCCGCGGACTGGATCGGCACGCCGCGCCCTTCCAGCGCCCGCCGGACCTCCTCGAGATCGTGCGGCGTCGCCGTGATCTCGAAGACCGAGTCCGCGCGCCGGAGATCGGCCGCGCCGGCGTCCAGCGCCAGCCCCAGGAGCTCGTCCTCGTCCACGCGGGCCGCCTCGACCTGGATGATCCCCTTGCGGTCGAACATCCAGCCGACCGAGCCCACCTCGCCGAGGTTGCCGCTGAACTTCGTGAACGTGTGCCGGATCTCCGGCGCGGTGCGGTTCTTGTTGTCGGTCAGCACCTTGACCATGACGGCGACCCCGCCCGGCCCGTACCCCTCGTAGGTGATCTCGTCGTAGGTCTCGCCCGGCAGCTCGCCCGTCCCCTTCTGGATGGCGCGCTTGAGGGTGTCGGCGGGCATGTTCACCGCCTTCGCCTCCTCGATCGCGGTCTTCAGGCGCATGTTCATCTTCGGGTCGCCGCCCGTCCGGGCGGCGGTCGTGATCTCGCGGACGAGCTTGGAGAACACCTTGCCCCGCGCCTGGTCCGTCTTGGCCTTCTTGCGCTTGATCTGGGACCACTTCGAATGACCGGACATCCTCTCACCCCTCTCCGTTCCCCGGGGGGAAACGCGTCCCCCGTGTCCATGCCGCCAGCCGATCGGGTCGCTGGCTTCCCGTTACCAGGCGGGCTCGCGCTCGAGGCCCTCCCGGAGCGCGTGCACGCGCGCCACGCGCGCCGCCTGGCGCTTGTCCGCCGCATCCCGCTCCCGCTGCTCGACCGCGGTCGCCGCCGCCAGCGGCGGAAGCGGCCCGCCCGCGCCGCGCAGCTTGACGAACGTCAGGTATGCCGTGCAGGTGTGCCGGATCTCGCCCGTGAACGGCGCCTCCGCGAGCACCTGGATCTCCACCTCCATCGACCGCGTCCCCACGCGCGTGAGGGCGCCCCGGAGGGTGAGCATGTCGCCCACCCGGATCGGTGCGTAGAACTCCAGCGCGTCCATCGACGCCGTCGCGAGGGGAGCCCGCGCATACCGCACCGCGAGGATCGCGGCGACCTCGTCCATCGTGAGGAGAAGCCGGCCCGCGAACATCAGGGTCCCGTGGAGGGCATCCTCGGGGAACACGAACCGATGCTGCTCGAACCGCCAGTGGAAGCCCTCCGTCTCGTCCTTCACCTCGCGCGCGCGCTCGGCCCGCGAGGCAAGCCGCGCCCGGCGCACCTCGCGCCGGGCCCGCGCCGCCTCGACGACCTCGGCCTCCCCGGGGTCGGCGGCGACGATGCGCGCCCCGACCGGCCGCGGCTGGACCGCCTCGTCGATCGCCACGAACACCATGTGCGACGAGAGCGTCACGTGGCGCTCCCCGGTGGCCGCGTTCTCCGAGAAGACCCGGACTCCGACCTCGAGCGACGTGCGCCCCACGTACTCCACGCGGGCCCGGAGGATCGCGATCTCCCCCACCCGGACGGGGTGCAGGAAGTCGATCTCGTCCATCGCGCCCACCGTCACCGGCCCGCGCGCCACGCGGGACGCGGCCAGGGTGCCCGCGGTGGCGATCCAGTCCATCATCCGCCCGCCGTAGATCTGGCCCGGTGCGCCCGCGTACTGAGGGAAGACGTACTGGACCATCTCGGCGACGGTCTCACGAACCGTGGGCACCAGCGAGTCCTCCGTGGTCTGGCCCGTCGTGGCCCGTCGTGTGGGGAGGCCGACCCATTGTAGCCGCGGCTCCGGCCCCCGGCAAACCACGCCGCGGAACGGCCGCCGCGGAGGCCCACGCGCGCGAAACGTGTCCGGAACGGGACGCTCGGAGACGGGCGGCGGACCGGCAGACGCCCGTCAACCCGGGGCCGGCCTCACGGACGGGCGGGCGGCGGCATCCCCGAGAGCGGGTTCATGGGCGTCCGCGGCGGCGGCAGCGGCGCGGGCGCGGGCGGCGGCTCGAGCCCCATGCGCTCGAGGCGATGCAAGCCGCCGGAATCCAGCTCCATGCCCCGCACCTCCGGGCGAGCCGCCATCCACTGCAGCCGGACGTAGAGCGGCACGTACGGCAGCTCCTCGCCGAGGAGCGCCTGGAGACGCTGGTAGAGCCGGAAGCGCTCGGGCCGGAACCCGAGCTGGCCCGCGCGCGAGAGCATGCCGTCGACCAGCGGGCTCCGGAGGAACGCGACGTTGGTCGCGCTCCCGGGCGTGGCGCCGTCGGTGGCCAGGAGCCGCCGGAGGAAGATGTCGGGGTCGTTCACCTCGAGCGTCTCCTCGTGGAGCGTGAGCTCGGCCGCACCCTGCCGCGCGGCGGCCTCGGCCGCGTCCGGCGGCTCGAGCCGCACCTGTACCCGGAAACCCGCAGCGCCCAGCGAGAGTCGTATCGCGTCGGCGATGCCCGCCGTCTCGGGTCCCGAGGCCTGCTCGGACGCGAGGAGCGTCAGCGTCGGATCGACCGGGGCGACCTGGGCCAGGAGGCGCCGCGCCCGCGTCGGGTCGAAGAGCAGGGTGGTCGGCGTCACGCGCGGCCCACGCGCCGGGCGGCAGCCAGGCGGCGTGCGGCGCCGCCCACTGCCCGAGCGCCGGGCGGAGGAGCGCGGGATCGAGCGCGAGCGCCACGGCCTGGCGCACCGTCTTGCGGCTGGTGAGGCCCCGGTCGGTCCGGAGCGCGAGGAGCCCGATCCGCCGGGTCGGCCCGGACGCGACCTGAAGGCCCACCGCGGCCCAGGCCGGGGGCGCGGCGAGGAGCGCGGCATGGAGGGGTCCGCCGGGCGCGAGCCCGGCCAGAGCGGCGGCGTCGTCCAGGACCGCGTCCAGGACCACGCGGGCGCTCCGCGGCGGATCCCCTCGCCAGGCCTGCGCGGCTTCCAGCACGAGCCGCTCGGGCGTGAGCTCGACGGCCCGGTAGGGTCCGCTCCCGACCCGCGGGGCGCCCGACCGCGGGACCGCGAGCGCGAGACCGGGATGAGCCAGGAGCGCCAGGAGCGGCGCGTACGGCTGAGCCACGACGATCTGGACCGACGCGCCCTCACCGCGCCGCACCTCCCGGACGATCCGCTCCGCGCCACGAAAGGGACGGACCCAGGCGGGGGCGCCGGCCGGAGGCTCGTCGGTGGAGATGCGCTCGGCGAGGGTGGCGACGACCTCGTCGGGGCCGAGCGGGGTGCCGTCGTGAAGCTGGACGTCCTGGCGGAGCCGGAAGGTCCAGACCAGCCCGTCGCGGGAGACGGTCCACGCCGTCGCGAGCGCAGGCTCGATGTCGCCGCGCTCCCCGAAGGCGACCAGCCCCTGGTAGAGAAGGCGCATCGCCAGGAGCTGGGACGGAGCCGTCGCGTCCGCCGGGTCGAGACTCGCGGGAACGCGCCGCACGCCGACGTGGAGCTCTCCGGTCGGCGCCGCGAGCGTCGCGGGGGCGACGGCGCACAGCGCGGCGAGCGTCACGAGCGCGGCACACGCCGCGGAGAGGCGCGGTCTCCGGAGCTGGGGCGGCCGTCGAACCGCCTCGGAGCGCATAGGCGACCATTATAGAGACACGGACGAGGACCTCCACCCCCCATCTCGACGCGGCGGCCGCCTCGCCGGGCCGAACCCGGCGCGGCCCTGGCACTGACGTTGCACATTTTCGGCGTACGGAGGAGATCGGGATGGCGCCCGCACGGCGCAACCGGCGTCGGAAGGCGCGCCACAACTTGACTTTTTTTTCCAGCGCCGCCTATAGTTGCTCAAGCTGGCGGGGGTAGAGTTGCCCGCGCCAGACCCGGCCGACGCGGCGCGGTCGCGGTGCTCGCCGAGAGGGACGGGAGGCCATGAAAGAGTTCGAGAAGAAGGCGAATCCTCCCCGTGACTCCGAGGGTGTCAAGGGTCTGTCAAAATTCCTGCCAATGACGGAATCCGCCTACCGCCGCCGCCTGACGGAGTACGAGATCCAGATCCAGGATCTCCAGGCCCACGCCCGGGCCATGGAGACGGAGGTCGTGCATCTCCGGAAGAAGCTCGAGGAGATCCCCAAGGATTTCGTCGTCCTGGAGAACAAGCTGCGGGAGGCGAACCGCCAGCTGGTCCAGGCCTTCAACCAGAACGAGAAGCTGGTGAACACGCTCTACGAGGCGCGCGAGCAGATCTCCTCCCTGAAGGAGGAGGTCGACAAGCTCTGCGCGCCGCCTTCCAGCTACGGCGTGTTCCTCTCGCTGAACGACGACGGCACCGTGAACATCCTGTCGAGCGGGCGCAAGGTCAAGGTGAACCTCCACCCGTCGATCGGGAAGGAGTCGATCAAGCCGGGCCAGGAGCTCGTCCTCAACGAGGGGCTGAACGTCATCGAGACGGCGGGCTACGAGATCCAGGGCGAGGTCGTCATCATGAAGGAGGCCCTGGACGAGGCGCGCGCGGTCGTGACGGTGCGGGCGGACGAGGAGAAGGTCGCGGTCATCGCGGAGCCGCTCCGTCCGGCGAAGCTCAAGGTCGGCGATCACCTCCTCATGGACTCGAAGTCGGGCTACCTCCTGGAGAAGCTGCCGAAGAGCGAGGTCGAGGACCTGGCTCTCGAGGAGGTCCCGGACATCCAGTACGAGGACATCGGCGGGCTCACGTCCCAGATCGAGGCGATCCGGGACGCGGTGGAGCTGCCGTACCTCTACGCCGACTACTACCGCGAGCACAAGCTCGCCCCGCCCAAGGGCGTCCTCCTCTACGGCCCGCCCGGGTGCGGCAAGACGATGATCGCCAAGGCGGTCGCGAACAACCTGGCGGAGAAGGTCTCGGAGAAGCGCGGCGAGAAGATCAAGGGCTTCTTCATGAACATCAAGGGCCCCGAGCTCCTCAACAAGTACGTGGGCGAGACCGAGCGGAAGATCCGGGAGATCTTCGTCAAGGCCAAGGAGAAGGCCGCGGAAGACGTGCCCGTCGTCGTGTTCTTCGACGAGATGGACGCGCTCTTCCGCACGCGCGGCTCGGGGATCTCCTCCGACGTCGAGACGACCATCGTGCCGCAGCTCCTGGCCGAGATCGACGGGGTCGAGGGGCTCAAGAACGTCATCGTGATCGGCGCCTCCAACCGGCAGGACCTGATCGATCCCGCCATCCTCCGGCCCGGGCGGCTCGACGTGAAGATCAAGATCGACCGGCCGGACCGTCAGGCGGCGGGCGACATCATGGCGAAGTACCTGACGCCGGACATCCCGATGCACGAGCAGGAGCTCGGTCCTCACGGCGACGACATCTCGGCGGCGATCGTGCGGCTCATCGAGATGGCGGTGGACGCCATGTACACCACCGGGGACGAGAACCGCTTCCTCGAGGTCACCTACGCGAACGGGGACAAGGAGGTCCTGTACTTCAAGGACTTCGCCTCCGGCGCGATGATGGAGTCGGTCGTGCGGCGCGCGAAGAAGCTCGCGCTCAAGCGGTACATCGGAAGCGGCGAGAAGGGCATCAAGCTCGACGACCTCCTGGCCGCCGTGCGCGAGGAGTTCAAGGAGAACGAGGACCTGCCCAACACGACCAACCCCGACGACTGGGCGAAGATCGCAGGGAAGAAGGGCGAGCGGATCGTCTACGTCAAGCCGCTCACGGGCGAGAGCAAGGACAAGCACCGGCCCGTGGAGCGTCAGACTACCGGCCAGTACCTGTAGGAGGCGGGGGTGAGGGAGCGCTCCGCGCCCCCTCACCCCTTTTCTGTCGGCAGCGTCCCCGCCGAGGCGCCGGAGAGCGCCGGCCGGCTCGGGTGACGCGGACCGGCGCGAGGGCGGTATGGCCATCCCGAAGGTGATGGGGATCGAGACCGAGTACGGGATCACCGTCCGCAACCAGGCGGACTTCAACCCGATCCTGTCCTCGCTTCTCCTCATCAACTCCTACGAGACCTACCGGACCGCCCGCATCCGCTGGGACTACGAGGCCGAGAGCCCGCTCCGGGACGCCCGGGGGTTCGACTACGCCGAGGAGAAGGAGCTCCCCTCCAAGGAGGAGTCGCGCCTCATCAACCTGATCCTCCCCAACGGGGCCCGGTTCTACGTCGACCACGCCCACCCCGAGTACTCCACGCCGGAGTGCACGAACCCGCGGGACCTCGTGGTCTGGGACCGGGCGGGCGAGCGGATCCTCGACTTGGCGCGCCGGCGCGCGGAGGCGGCCTCGCCGCCCGAGCAGCGCATCCTCATCTACAAGAACAACACCGACTCCAAGGGCAACAGCTACGGCACCCACGAGAACTACCTCATGGACCGGCGCTGCCCCTTCACGCGGATCGTCCAGTACATGATGCCCTTCCTGGCCACGCGCCAGGTCTTCACGGGCGCGGGGAAGGTCGGCTCGGAGAACAACCTCGAGTACACCGAGTACCAGGTGTCCCAGCGCGCGGACTTCCTCGAGACCGAGGTCGGTCTCGAGACGATGCATTCCCGCCCCATCATCAACACCCGGGACGAGCCGCACGCCGATCCCGAGAAGTACCGCCGGCTGCACGTGATCGTGGGCGACGCCAACATGTCGGAGGTGTCGACCTACCTCAAGACCGGGACCACGGCGATCGTCCTGTCCATGATCGAGGACGACTTCATCGACCGGGACCTCGCGCTGGACAGCCCGGTCCAGGCCTTCCGCCAGGTCTCCCGCGACCTCGCCTGCCGGTCGACGCTTCGCCTCCGCGACGGGCGGACCGTGACGGCCATCGACCTCCAGCGGGAGTTCCTGGAGCTGGCCCACCGCTACTACCGGGACCGGGAGCTCGATCCCGTGACGAAGGACGTCCTCGCGCGGTGGGAGCACGTGCTGGACCGGCTCGCCCAGGATCCGATGTCGCTCAACCGCGAGCTCGACTGGGTGATCAAGCTCGATCTCCTCGAGAGCTACCGGGCCAAGCACGGCGTGGGCTGGACGGACTCCCGGGTCGCGATGATCGACCTCCAGTACCACGACATCCGGCCGAGCAAGGGCCTCTACTACAAGCTCGAGCAGTCCGACGCGGTCGAGCGCATCGCGAGCGACGAGGAGATCGCGCGACGCGGTCCACGACCCCCCGCGCGACACGCGGGCCTACTTCCGGGGGATGTGCCTCCAGCGCTACTCCGAGGACATCGTCTCCGCCTCGTGGGACTCGGTCCTCTTCGACCTCAAGGAGGGGCCGCTGAAGAAGATCTTCATGCTCGAGCCGCTCCGGGGCACCGAGGCCCTCGTGCGCCGGCTCTTCGACGAGTCGCCGACGGCGCGAGACCTCCTCAAGAACCTCGCCAAGCCCACCATCGTCTAGAGCCGGGACCCCCGGGCGCCGGAAGGCGCGACTCCCGGCGGAGCTCGGCTGTATAATCCCTCCTACAGATGGCCCCCATGCACGAGTCCTGGCAAGGCCTCTTCGGGCGCTCCGTGAACCGGAGCTTCGTGGACCTCCTGCGCCAGGAGGCGCCCGATCTGCTCGTCTCGCGCGCCGGCGCGAGCGCGGCTCACCATCCGCGGATCCCCACGGCCTGCCGGGCGTCCCGACCGGGACGACGATCCTCGCGCTGCGGTACGCCGACGGCGTCATCGTCGCCGGCGACCGGCAGGCCACCGAGGGCTACCAGGTCGCCCACCGGCGGATCGAGAAGGTCTACAAGACGGACGAGCACTCCGCGGTCGCGATCGCCGGCGCGGCCGGGCCGGCCATCGAGATGGCCCGCCTGTTCCAGACGGAGCTCGAGCACTACGAGAAGGTGGAGGGCGACGGCCTCTCGCTCGAGGGCAAGGCGAACAAGCTCGGCCAGATGATCCGGATGAACCTCCCGATGGCGATGCAGGGCCTCGTGGTCGTGCCCATCTTCGCCGGCTACGACCTGCGCCGCGCCGAGGGGCGGATCTTCAACTACGACGTCACGGGGGGCCGGTACGAGGAGACCGACTACGCGGCGACCGGCTCGGGCGGCAAGGACGCCCGCACCACGCTCAAGAAGCTCTACCGGACCGGGCGCGTCACGCGCCGACGGGCTCCGCTGGGCGGCCGAGGCGCTCGTCGACGCGGCGGAGGAGGACGTGGGGACGGGCGGGCCCGACTTCATCTACGGGATCTTCCCGACCGTGAAGGTGATCACCCGCGCCGGGTTCGAGGAGGTCGCCGAGGCCGAGGTGCGCGCCCAGTGCGAGGCCGTGGTGGCCGACGCGCCGCCAGGGACGCTGACCGATGCCCCTTCCCTACTACGTCTCGCCCGAGCAGATGATGAAGGACAAGGCCGAGTATGCCCGCAAGGGCATCGCGCGCGGCCGGTCCATCGTCGCCCTCGAGTACCAGGACGGCGTGCTCCTGGTCGCCGAGAACCCGTCCACCCTGCTCCACAAGATCTCGGAGATCTACGACCGGATCGCCTTCGCCGGGGTCGGCAAGTACAACGAGTTCGAGAATCTCAGGATCGCGGGGGTGCGGCACGCCGATCTTCGCGGCTACTCCTACCACCGCGAGGACGTGACCGCGAAGGCGCTCGCCAACGCCTATTCCCAGGCGCTCGGGAACATCTTCACCGAGGGCATCAAGCCGTTCGAGGTCGAGGTGCTGGTCGTCGAGGTGGCCGACGGCACCAACGGGAAGAACGAGATGTACCATGTCCTCTACGACGGCTCGATCGAGGATGAGCGCAACTACGCGGCAATGGGCGGCCAGGCGGAGGAGATCCGCCGCTTCCTCAAGGACCACTACCGAGAGGGGATGCCCCTCGCCGACGCGGTGCGGCTGGGGATCCGTGCGCTGACGGTCACGCAGAACAAGACGCTGACGGACCGCGACCTCGAGGTCGCGGTGCTCGACCAGAAGCGGGAGCGCCGGAAGTTCCGGCGGGTCGCCAACGGCGAGCTCCGCGCGATCCTCGGGCGTCCCGACCCGCCAGAGGGCGGCCGGCCCATGGGGACCTCATGAAGCGACGCATCTTCGGGCTCGAGAACGAGTACGGCCTGACCTGCACGCTGAACGGCCAGCGCCGGCTCTCCCCGGACAATGTCGCCCGCTACCTCTTCGAGAAGGTCATCCCGGGCGCCCGGAACGCCAACGTCTTCCTGGAGAACGGGGCGCGGCTCTATCTCGACACCGGCTTCCACCCGGAGTACGCCACGCCGGAGTGCGACGACGTGATGGACCTGGTCGTCTACGACAAGGCCGGCGAGCGGATCGTCGAGGACCTCCTGCACCAGGCGGAGAAGCGGCTCCGCGAGGACGGGATCTCGGGGAACATCCTCCTCTTCAAGAACAACACCGACTCGGCCGGGAACTCGTACGGCTGCCACGAGAACTACCTGGTGTCGCGCGACGTCTCGTTCCAGCGGCTCGCCGAGGCCCTGATCCCCTTCTTCGTGACCCGCCAGATCTTCGCGGGCGCCGGCAAGGTCCTCCAGACGCCGCGGGGCTTCCACTACTGCCTGTCCCAGCGCGCCCAGCACATCTGCCAGGAGATCTCCGGGGCCACCACCTCGTCCCGCTCCATCATCAACACGCGCGACGAGCCCCACGCCGACGCCGAGAAGTACCGGCGGCTCCACGTGATCGTCGGCGACTCGAACATGTCGGAGGTCGCGACCTACCTCAAGGTCGGCACCACCGCCGTGGTCCTCGACATGATCGAGGACGGCTACTTCGACCGGGACTACAGCCTCCAGTCGCCGGTCCAGGCCATCCGGGACATCTCGCACGACCCCGGGCTCCGGGAGACGGTGAAGCTCAAGGACGGCCGCGCCATGAGCGCGCTCGAGATCCAGAAGGAGTACCTGGAGGCCTGCCTCGCCTACGCGCAGCACGTCGACGCCGACCCCGTGACGCGGGACATCCTGGATCGCTGGACCGACATGCTCACCCGGCTCGAGACGGACCCCAACCAGTGCGACCGCGAGGTCGACTGGGTCATCAAGCGTCAGGTGATCGAGGACTACATGACCCGGCACCGGCTGTCGTGGCGGGACCCCCGCGTGTCCCTCATCGACCTCCAGTACCACGACATCCGGCCCTTCAAGGGCGTCTACTACCTGCTGGCGCGCAACGACCGCGTCGACCGGCTGGTCCGCGACGAGCAGGTGGAGGTGGCCAAGCACACGCCTCCCCAGACGACGCGCGCCCGGCTCCGGGGCGAGTTCATCCGCCGGGCCAACCTCAAGGGCAAGGACTACCGGGTGGACTGGGTCTACCTCAAGCTGAACGACCCCGAGCGCGAGACCATCCTCTGCAAGGACCCGTTCCAGGCTCACGACGAGCGGGTGGAGCGCCTGATCCGGTCGTTCTGATCTGAGCCAGCCGGGATCCCCAGCCGCGCTCCGAGAGCGCGAACGTGCCGAGGCGCCTACCGCGGACCTGGCCCCGGCGCGTCAGCCGGACCGCATGGGCGTGAGTCTGGCCGACGGCGTAGGGGGCGGTGCGGGGAGGGTCTCTGGAAGGCGATCGAATGGTATCGCCGGCACCCGCCACAGATGCTGCCGACCCCATCGCCGATGCCGTCCGCCGCTCCTACGACGAGAACCGCAACGGGATCGAGCGCGCCCGACGCGCGCGCCGCTACTACTACGCGTACCTGACGCGGGTGCTGCGGGCCCGGATCACACCGGGCCAGCAGGTGCTGGACATCAGGTGCGGCTGGGGCCGACCTCCTCGAGGCGCTCGAGCCGTCGTACGGCGTGGGCATCGATCTCTCGACGCCTGCGATCGAGGCGGCGCGGGCGCGCGGGCGCCCGCTACACTTCCTCGAGGGGGACGGCGGCGACCCGCAGCTCCTCGCGCGGGCCGGCGGGCCGTTCGACGCCGTCATCCTCGTGAACGTGGTGACCCACCTGAGCGACGTCCAGCGAACCCTCGAGCGGCTCCGCGCAGTCTGCCACTCCCGCATCGCGACTCTTCATCTACAGCTACAGCCGCGCTGTGGCACCCCGTGCTGCGCGCGGCCGAGATGCTCGGCCTCAAGTACCAGGCAGCCACCCGAATCCTGGCTGCCGCCCGAGGAGGTGCGCAGCATGCTCTGGCTCGCGGACTACGAGGTGCTGCGCGGCGACAGCGCAGATCATCTGCCCCGGCCACGTCCCCCTCCTCTCCAACTTCCTCAACCGGTTCGTGGGGCACTTGCCCGGTCTCGAGTGGCTCTCCCTCATGTACGGCATCGTCGCCCGCCCCGCGCCGCACACATCCCCCGACGCCCGCTCGCCCCACCCGAGCACGAGCGTGATTGTTCCGTGCCGCAACGAAGCGGGGCACATCCGAAAGCTCGTCGGCGCGTTTGCCCGCGCTCGCACCCGAGCAGCGAGTTCCTCTTCGTCGAGGGCCACTCGCACAGACGACACCGAGGCGGTCATCAAAGCAGGTCATCGCCGCGAGCCCAGACCGATCGTTTCGCCTCCTCAAGCAGAACGGGCACGCGGCAAGGGCGACGCGGTGCGGCTCGGCTTCGCGAAGCGCCCGTGGTGAGGTCGTTCTCATCCTCGATTCAGATATGGGCGTGGCCCCCGAGGACGTGCCCAAATTCGTCGAGGCACTGGTGCGAGGCAAGGGGGAGCTCGTGAACGGCTCCCGCATGGTCTATCCGATGGAGACCCGCGCCATGCGCTTCCTGAACCTCCTCGGAAACAAGCTGTTCGCGTGGCTCTTCTCCTGGATCCTCGGCCAGCAGGTGCGGGACACACTCTGCGGGACGAAGGCGCTATACCGCGCCGACTACGAGCGCATCGCCGCCAACCGTTCCTACTTCGGCGACTTCGACCCGTTCGGCGACTTCGACCTCCTGTTCGGGGCCTCGCGCCTCAACCTGCGGATCGTCGACCTGGCGGTGCGCTACCACGAGCGCGAGTACGGCTCGACGAACATCTCCCGGTTCCGGCACGGTTGGCTCCTCTTGCGGATGAGCGCCTTCGCGGCCCGCAAGCTCAAGTTCATCTGACATGCGGGCCCGCATCGATTGCCAACCGCGAGCGATCGAGAGGCCCGTGTGAACGATTCGACGGTCGGGGTGGGCCCGTTAGGCAGTCCGAGGAACGGCGAGCCGCTCCTGGAGCGGCTCCACGAGCATCGCCGTGTCTGGGCCGCCAAGCCCGTGTTGGAGGCGGTGTACGAAGAGTGGTTCGATCAGCTCCTGTCCGGGACGCCGACGGGAGGGCATGTCCTGGAAGTCGGCGCCAGACCCGGCTTCTTCGCCCGGCACGCGCGCCGCCGCCGCCCCGATCTGAGGTGGATCGCCTCGGACCTGCTTCCCGCGCCCTGAACGACGTTGCCGCCGATGCCGGCCAGCTGCCGTTTCGCGGGACCCGCTTCACGATGGTGGTCGGTCTCGACGTGCTCCATCATCTGCCGCAGCCGGCCGCATTCCTCGCCGAAGCGGCCCGGGTGCTTGAGCTCGGCGGCAGCCTCCGGCTCATCGAACCTTGGGTCACGCCGTTCTCGTTCCCGATCTATCGCTGGCTGCACCATGAGGACTGCGATCTCCGAATCGATCCCTGGTGCCCGTTCGGCTCAGCTCAAACGAAGAGCGCGTGGGACGGGAACGCCGCCATCCCCTTGGTCCTCTTGCGGCGCACGCCCCGGGACCGTTGGATGGAACTGGGGCTCTCGCCGCCCAACGTGCCGGCGGCTGAATACGTTCGCCTACCTGTTGAGCCTGGGATTCGGCGAGCGGTCGCTGCTGCCCCCGGGACTCGTGCGGCCAATGCTGGGGCTCGATCGGGCGTCCACGTTCCTCGCTCCCATCTTCGCCATGCGCGCGCTCGTCCAGCTGGGAGCGACTCGGCGCGACGGAAGCTCCGGGACTGGCCCGGAATCACAGCTAGGCGGCAGGCTCCTGCTGGGCCCGCCCCCCGGCGTCGGCCTGCGCGCGACGCTCGACTAGGGCCCCCCCGGGACGGCGGCCGCAGACGCGCCCGCGTCAGTCCGCTCCGGGCGCGGGACGCACCCGCATCAGTCGGGCATGCCCTCCATGTCGACGGGCGCGTAGTACCGGCGGCTGCCGAGCGCGTCGACACGCGACCAGAACTCCGGGCCCGACGCCAGCCCGCGGGCATCGACCGCCGCCGTCTGACGCCAGATGTTCCACGAGTCCGGGTGCAGCCGGCGGGCCGCCTCGAACTCCGCCTGCGCCGCCGATTCCTGTCCCCGCCTCAGCAGGTGCTGCCCCAGGCGAAAGTGCGCATGGGCCCGGGCCACACCGTCGTCCGGCAGGGTCAGGTGGGCGGCCGCTTGCTCGGGGTCGAACGCGTGCACGCTCGAGCGCCCCCGGATCACCCAGTCCCGGACGGCGTCGACGTAGGTGCGCTTCGCCCGGCTGGTGATCGCGGCCACCTCGTCGGGGACCTTCCGGGTCGTGCGATCCATGGACCGGAATCCCTCGTAGGCGCCGGCGCTCTCGGTCGGGCGCACGATGTGCCCGGTCTCGTCGATCCAGACCGCCTGGGGCACGTTGACCATGTGGTAGAGCTCGGCCACCCGGTGATCGCGATCGATGACGCACGGGTAGCTCGGCTTCGCGGCCTCGATCCAGGGCCGGGCCGCCTCGGGCGTCCGATCCATGGCCACGGCCACGACCGTGAACGAACGGGTCGTCAGCTCCTCGTGGAGGACCTGCCAGACCGGCAGGTCAGCGCGGCAGCCTCACCAGGAGGCCCACGTCACCAGCAGTACCTTCTTCCCGCGATGATCCGACAGGGCGTGCAGGCGCCCGTCGAGATCGGGAAGCGCGAAGTCCGGCGCCTCCAGCGACCGCAGCGCGCGGACGCGCTCGGCGGCCCCGGTGCCCAGGACCCAGACCTCTCCCGCGGCATCGCGCACCACCGGATGGCCGGCGTGCCGCCAGAAGGCGGCGACGTCGATCGCGTCGCCCCGGAGGACGTCGGCCTCGCGTCCGCGCGGCGCCGGGACGCAGACGTCCGCGCGGCAGAGGCCCTCGGGCCGGAGCGTCCAGCCCGTCGCCCGGTGCACGTCGGCGCTCGACAGCCAGAGCGCATCGCCGGCGACGCGCGCCGCGGCGATCTCCGTTTCCCGATCCCCGTGGATGACCGTGACCATCGCGCCCTCCCTCCGATCGGCGTGGCCGCACCGGCTCTCATGGCCTCACCCGCGCGCCACCTCGTCGCGTGATCGTGTCACGCGAGCCCGCGCCCGTCAAAGCGGGGGCATCGCGCCCGCGCGCGCCGCCGGATCCCGGCCCACGCGGATGCTACGATCGGCCCCGTGCCCGGAGTCTCGCCCGCGCCCCTGCCGTATCGCTTCGTCGCCCTCGCGCTGATCATGAGCGTGCAGACCGCGAGCAACTTCGGGGCGCTCGGTCTGCCCGCGCTGGCCCCCCTGCTCCGGGACGACCTCGGCCTCACGCGGCAGCAGGCCGGCTCGTTCCTGTCGGCCTTCTACGTCGGTGG
Organism: uncultured Candidatus Rokubacteria bacterium; assembly: GCA_963745015.1. GTDB lineage: Bacteria > Methylomirabilota > Methylomirabilia > Rokubacteriales > DASRDR01 > DASRDR01. The sequence continues at coordinate 267,848 of CAVUVU010000019.1, read as the reverse complement.
GGCGCTGACGTCGTTTCCCGCGGGCTGGCTCGCGGATCGCATCGGCGTGCGCTGGACGCTCCTGTCAGGCCAGGCGCTCGTCGGCGTCTGCTTCGCCCTGATGGTCCTCGCGCCCGGGTACCCGAGCCTGCTGGCGCTGGTCACCCTGGCCGGCGTCGGCTTCGGCGCCGTCAACCCCACCTCGACCAAGGGCGTCCTCGTGTGGTTTCCGGCGCGGAGCCGCGCCACGGTCGTCGGCGTGAAGCAGGCAGGGTTCCCCCTGGGCGGCGCGCTGGGGGCGCTCGTGCTCCCCGCGCTGGCCATCCGGGCGAGCCTCGGCTGGCGCGGCGCCCTCGGGGTCGCGGCCGGGCTCATCGCCCTGTCGGCCGCGGCGGTGGGCATCGGGTATCGGGAGCCGCCGGGGGAACCCGCCCACGCCGCCGGCGGCCCGCGGGGTCCGCGCCCGCGCGCCGTGCTCGCGAGCCGGCCCATCTGGCTCGTGTCGTGGGCGACCTTTCTGTATGCGGCGGTCCAGGTGTCGTGGATCAGCTACGCGCCGCTCTATCTCGCCGAGGTCGTGGGGCTCTCGGCCATCGGCGCCGGCGCGGTGCTCGGGCTCGCCCAGGGCGGCGGGATTCTCGGCCGCGTGGGCTTCGGCGTCCTCTCGGACCGCGCGCTCGGCGGCCGGCGGCTGATCGTGCTCCTGGCGGCCGGGATCGCGAGCGGGCTCCTCTGCCTGGCGACCGGCGGGCTCGAGTCCGGCTCACCCGCGGCGTGGCTCGCCCTGGTCGCGCTCGCCTTCGGCGTCGCCGGGATCGGATGGAACGGCGTGCACCACACGCTCGTCGCCGAGCTCGCGGGCCGCGAGTCCGCGGCAACCGCCGTCGGGCTCTGTCTGGCCGTCTCGTCGCTGGGCGTGATCGCCGGCGCGCCGCTCGTCGGAGCGCTCGCCGACCGCCTCGGCAGCTACGGGCCGGGGTGGATCGCGCTCGCCGGCGCCATGGCGGTCGCGGTGCTCCTCCTCCTCGGGGTCCGAGAGCCGGCCGCACAGCCGTGGCGCTGAACCCGGCGCACCCCGGGCGCGTATAATCCGGAGTCGTGGCCCTACCGGCTCCGGGCGTGACCGGGTCCCGCGTCTTCTACGGCTGGGTGGTCCTCGCGGCGTCCGTCGCCATCATCGCCGTCGGGACCGGCATCATCTTCTCGCTGGCGGTGTTCCTCCGACCCCTCGAGGAAGAGTTCGGCTGGACCCGCTCGCTGATCTCCGGCATCGCCTTCGTCAACTGGGTCATCTTCGGCGCCGGCTCGCTCGCGGCGGGCATTCTCTCGGATCGGATCGGGGCCCGGCGCGTGGTGGGGGCCGGCGCCGGCCTGCTCGGCGCCGCCCTGGTCGTCTCCAGCCAGATCCGCACGGCCGGGCAGCTCTACGTCGCGTTCGGCGTCCTCGGCGCGCTCGGCGCGAGCGCCTTCTACGTGCCGCTTTCGGCCACCGCCACGCGGTGGTTCGCCGCGCGCCGCGGCCTCGCCATGGGCATCATCTCGAGCGGCATGGGGCTCGGGATCTTCGTCGTCCCGCCCACCGCGCGCGCCCTCATCACGGCCTTCGGATGGCGGGTGACCTTCGCCGCGTTCGGCGCGCTCACCTGGGTCGTCGCCGGTGTGGCGCTCCGGTACCTCGTGGACCAGCCCGAGGATCGAGGGCTCCGGAGCTACGGCGTGGCCCCCGCGCCGGGCGACGCCCGCCGCGCGCCGCCGGGCGGGGGCATGAGCGCGGCCGACGTGGTCCGGCACCCGGCCTTCTGGGGAGTCGCCCTCGTTCACTTCGGGTGCTGCGCGGCCCACTCGGGGCCGATCTTTCACATGGTGGCCCACGCCATGGACCTGGGCGTCGCCAAGATGGCCGCGGCCTCGATGCTCGGTCTCTCCGGCGCGACCAGCATCATCGGCCGGCTGTCGAGCGGCGTCCTCGCCGACCGGCTGGGCGCGAAGCCCGCGCTCGTCGGCATGCTCGCGCTCCAGGCCGTGGCCCTCTCGACGTACCTGTACGCGGGCGGGGCCGTGTCCCTCTTCGTCGTCGCCGTGGCCTTCGGCGTCTCCTACGGTGGCGCCATGCCGCTCTATGCCCTGGTCGCCCGCGAGTTCTTCGGCGAGCGCGTGGTCGGCACGACCTTCGGGGGGATCTTCTTCCTGTCCTGCATCGGGATGGGCCTCGGCGCCTACGGCGGCGGATTCCTGTTCGACCACCTGGGCACCTACTGGAGCCTCCATGTCTCCAGCACGCTGGTCGGGGCGGTCGCGGTGGCCATGGCCCTGACGCTCCGGGCGCCCGCCCGAGCGGCCGCCCTCGTCCCGGGGGTCTGAGCTCCCGGACAGGCCTGGGCGGCGGGCCTCCCGGTCCGCCGCCCGGGCGCCGCCGATCCCGCGGCGAGGGCCCGCGGCCCGCCGGAACCGGATGCGCCCGTTGACAGCCTCCCGCCGGGTTGTGATAGAGTCTCGGCACCTAGGTCGGCAAGCGGACCTCGAACCCTCAGTGAACAAGCCTCAGGGAAGCCGCCCCTCACGGTTCGCAGGGACCCGTCCTGCGGGTGCCGATTGGTGCATTTGGCGAGGCGGCGACGACGAGCCCCCCTCTCTCGAGAGAAGCGCGTGAGCGTCGGGGAAACGCAGCACCCGGGAGAGCGCCGACCTGAGCACCGGGTAGACGACGTAGCCTGCTGTGGTGGAGTGGCTCAATGACCGACGGAGAGCTCGAGGAGCTTTACAGCTGACGGGTGCGGGTCGGACTCCCGCGCTCGTGCGCAAGGAGGCGCTGATGGCGGGTATCATGGATCGCCGGTCGTTCCTGAAGGTCACGGGCACCACCACGGCCGGGCTGGCGGGTATCCTCGCCTCCGGCCGGGCGCCTGCCCACGCGCAGGGCCAGAAGCTCCACATGGTCCGCTGGGTGGACTTCGTCCCGGCGGCCGACGAGGCGCTCAAGAAGCAGGCGGTGGAGGCCGGGAAGGCGCTCGGCGCGGAGATCACGGTCGAGACGATCAACGCGAACGACATCCAGCCGCGCATCACGGCGGCGATCTCGTCGGGCAGCGGCGCCGACATCTTCCTGCTCCAGCACAACCTCGCCCATCTCTACGAGAAGAGCCTGATCGACGTCGGCGACATCGTGGACATCGTCGGGAAGGAGCAGGGCGGCTACTATCCGGCCGCCGAGGGCCTGGCCAAGGTCAACGGCGTCTGGCGCGCCGCGCCGCACGTCGTCGTCGGCGGAATGATCGCCTACCGCAAGTCCCTCTTCGCGGAGGTCGGCGCCAACGAGTTCCCGAAGACCTGGGATGCCGTACCGCGAGGTGGGCAAGAAGCTCAAGGCCAAGGGCTACCCGGTCGGCCAGACGGCCGGCCACACCTTCGGGGACGCCCCGACCTTCTGGTACCCCGCCATGTGGGCGTGGGGCGGGCAGGAAGTCGGGACCGACGGCAAGGTCGCCATCAACTCGAAGGAGACCGTCGAGTCCGTGAAGTTCTTCACGGGCTTCTGGAAGGACGCCTGCGACGAGGGCGGGCTGGCCTGGGACGACTCCAACAACAACCGGGCCTTCCTCTCGGGCACCATCGCGGCCACCATCAACGGCGCGTCGATCTACATCGAGTCGCTCCGGAACAAGGAGAAGTACAAGACCGACACCGGCGCGCTGATGCACACCGACATCCAGCACGCGGCGACCCCGGCCGGCCCGGCCGGCGCCTATGCGATCCACACGGCGTTCAACCACGGGATCATGAGCTACTCGAAGAACCAGAAGCTCGCCAAGGACTTCCTGAAGTGGTGGTACGCGAAGCCGCAGATGGAGGCCTGGTTCACCGCGCAGAAGGGCTTCGCCCAGGGGCTCACCAAGGTGTGGGAGTCCCACCCGATGTGGCAGCAGGACCCGGTCATGCTCCCCTACCGGGACGCGGCCAGCAAGCTCCGGCTCTTCGGCCATGCGGGTCCGCGCGAACGCGAAGGCCTCCGAGGCCTACTCGAAGTACATCATCATCGACATGTACGCCAAGGCCCTCCAGGGCATGCCCGCCGAGGAGTCGGTGAAGTGGGCCGAGGGCGAGCTCAAGAAGGTCTACGGCTAGACATGCGCTCGAAGGCGGCCCGGCTGTGAGCAAGGGCCGCCGTATCCGTCCGATCGCGGGCGGGCGGGGCGAGGCGGGCCAAGTGGCGGCCCGCCTCGCCGTCGCCCGCACGGCGGCGCCGCGGATGGGCGTGATCACCCGGCTCGTCGAGGACGAGCGGGTCCTGGGGTGGCTGCTCCTCACCCCGACGATCATCCTGCTCTCGCTCTTCATCGCCTACCCGTTCGTCAACGGCGTCTGGATCTCCCTGACCAGCGCCACCGTCGGGGTCAAGGGCTCCTTCGTGGGCCTGAAGAACTTCGTCAAGATCTGGAACGACTCGATCTTCCAGCACGCGGCCTACAACACCTTCGTGTACACGGGCGTCGCCACCGTCCTGAAGCTGGCGCTGGGCATGTGGCTCGCCCTGCTCCTCAACCGTCACTTCAGGGGGAAGCGCCTGGTCCGGGCGTCGATGCTCCTGCCGTTCATCATCCCCACCGTGCTCTCGACCTTCGCGTGGAAGTGGATGTTCGACCCGACCTTCAGCGTGCTGAACTGGACCCTCTATCACGCCGGGATCATCCAGACGCGGATCGGCTGGCTGACCGACCCCACGCTGGCGATGGGGTCGATCATCATCGTGAACGTCTGGCGCGGAATGCCCTTCTACGCCATCACGCTCCTGGCCGGGCTCCAGACGGTGAGCCCCGAGCTCCACGAGGCGGCCGCCATCGACGGCGCCACCCCCTGGCAGCGCTTCTGGCGGATCACCTGGCCGCTCCTCATCCCGGTGACGATGGTGGTCACGCTCTTTTCCGTCATCCAGACCTTCGCCGACTTCCAGCTCGTCTACGTCCTCACCGGCGGGGGGCCCGCGAACGCCACGCACCTGTTCGCCACCTACGCCTACCAGATCGGGATCAACACAGGCCTCCTGGGCGAGGGGGCGGCGGCGTCCCTGGCGATGTTCCCGCTGCTCTTCATCGTCGTGGTGATCCAGCTCTGGTACATCCGCCGGGTGGAGGGCGCCTGATGGCCGGGCGAGCCGGTTCGGGCGCGGGGATGGTCGAGGGGCCCCGGTGGAAGAAGTGGGTCTACTTCTACATCCCGCTGACCGCGTTCCTCGTCGGGACGCTCTTCCCCTTCTACTGGATGCTGATCACCGCCTTCCGGCCGGACGCCGAGCTCTACCGGCCGTGGCGCGCCGTCAACAACCAGCCGTTCTGGACCACGAGCCCGACCTGGGAGCACATGACCTATCTCTTCCGGGAGACCATGTTCGGCACGTGGCTCTACAACACGATGCTCATCGCGATCGTCTCGACGCTGATCTCGATCTTCTGCGGGATCCTCGCCGGCTACGCGCTCGCCCGGCTCCGCTTTCCGCTGGCCGGCGCGCTGGGCACCGGGATCTTCGTGACGTACCTCGTGCCGCCGACGCTCCTGTTCATCCCGCTGGCGGACATCATCCGGAACTTCCGGCTCGGGGACACGCCCTGGTCCCTGATCCTGACCTACCCGACGTTCCTGATCCCGTTCTGCACCTGGCTCATGATGGGCTACTTCAAGACGATCCCGAAGGAGCTGGAGGAGTGCGCCCGCATCGACGGCGCCAGCCGCATCCGGGCCATGGTCCAGATCGTCTTCCCGATCGCCACGCCCGGCATCCTGTCGGCCGGCATCTTCGCGTTCACGCTGTCCTGGAACGAGTTCATCTACGCGCTCGTGTTCCTCTCCTCGCCCCAGCAGAAGACGGTGCCGGTGGGCGTGGTGTCGGAGCTGATCCGGGGCGACGTCTTCTACTGGGGGCCGCTCATGGCGGGCGCGCTGCTCGGATCCGTCCCCGTGGCCCTGATGTACTCCTTCTTCGTCGAGCACTACGTCGCCGGCCTGACCGGCGCCGTCAAGGGCTGACCCGCCTCTAGACCGCCGTCCTCCGCCCGGGCACCCCGGGCACCTGGGCGAACCAGCTCGGCCAGATCCACCCCGCACTCCGGCACCCTTCGCGCTTCCGTGCTAGGCTGCCGCTGCTCCCGACCTCGCGATTCCAACGCACGGAGGACCGCAGGATGGAGTACCGCCTCGCGGGCGGGCCCCCGGAATCGCCCGCGCCAGGGGCGTTGCCGAACCCCGCGAACAGCTGACAGGGACCCGCACTCGAAGGCCCCGAGACCCAGCAAGAGGGGGACCGAGCCATGCAGGCGAGAGACGTGATGACCGCGCCCGTCGTCACCGTCCGCCCGGACACGCGCGTGGAGGAGATCGCCCAGCTCCTGCTGGCGCGCCGCATCAGCGGGGTCCCGGTCGTCGACGCCGACGGACGACTCGTCGGAATGGTCACCGAGGGCGATCTGATGCGCCGGCCCGAGATCGGGACCGAGCGCCACCGTGGATGGTGGCTCCGGTTCTTCGGCGACGAGCGGGCGCGGGCCGAGGAGTACTCGCGGGCGCACGGATCGCGGGCCGAGCAGGTCATGACCCGGAACGTGGTCACCGTGGGCGACGAGACGTCCGTCGGGGAGATCGCGCGTCTCCTCGAGGAGCACCACATCAAGCGGGTGCCGGTGGTCCGCGACGGACAGGTGGTCGGGATCGTCAGTCGCGCGAACCTCCTTCACGGACTCGCGGCGCAGCACGACCCGACCCCGCCCGCACGGCCGATGGACGACCGCTCCATCCGGGAGGCGGTCTTGCGAGCGCTCGAACGCGACGGCTGGACGGCGCACGGGCGCCTGAACGTGATCGTGAAGAACGGCGTGGCGGAGCTCTGGGGGCTGGTGGACTCCGACCAGTCGCGGCGCGCCATCCGGATCGCCGCCGAGAACACCCCGGGCGTGCTGGCGGTGAAGGACAACCTCGGCCGCATCCCGCCCTGGCTCTGGGGCTCCTGATCGCCGATGCCGACCCGGTCGGGCCAGTACCCGATCGCACGGCGCGCCGGGGAGATCGAGCGTCTGCGGGTCCAGGCGTCCGCGATGGAGTTCGACGCCGGGGTGCTGCTCGATCGGATCGGTGTCGGTCCCGGCTGGCGCTGCCTGGATCTCGGCTGCGGCCCGGGAGGGATCCTTCCGCTGCTGAGCGCCCGGGTGGGCGCCGCGGGGCGCGCCGTCGGGCTGGACGCCGACACGGTCCTGCTGGCCGCCGCCCGGGAGTGCATGGGAGCCCAGGGGCTGTCGAACGTGGAACTGGTAGAGGGCGATGCCTACCGGTCGGGCCTGGCTCCCGACACCTTCGATCTGGTTCACGTCCGCTACCTTGCCGGGACGGCCGGACAGCCCGGCGACCTGCTCCGTGAGGCGATCCGCCTGGCCCGGCCGGGCGGCGTGGTGGCGTTCGAGGAGCCCGACACGGACACGCTCAGCTGCCATCCGCCCCATCCGGCGTGGGACCGTCTGAAGGCCGCCCTGCAGGACGGGTTCGCCGGCGTCGGTGCGGATACGCGCCTCGCCAAGCGGCTCTACCGGCTCTTCCGGGCGGCCGGGCTCGAGGACGTCCGGTACCGGCCCTTCCTGGTGGGGGTCACGAGCGGGGAGCCGATGGCCGACTACCTGCCGGCCACGATCGAATCGATCCGATCGACCCTGATCGACCGGGGGATCCTGGCCGCCGCCGACCTCGACGCCGCCCTGGCGGCCTGCCGCCATCACCTGGCCGACCCGGACACGGTGTCCACGAGCTTCCTGACCGCCCAGGTCTGGGGTCGAAAGGCGGCCGGGCCATCCTGAGGCCCCCCTGCCCGCGGAGGGCCGAGACGCTTGACGCTGGCCGCCATTGTGTGGCAAAGAGGGCTGCAACGGACCCGTCCCTGACGGGGCCCGACCACCGATCCAGCGCCAGGCAGCACTGGATCAGTCCACCGCCAGACCAAGAGGGGAGGAGTCTCCGCATGAGAATGCCCAGACCCGTCACGATCCTCGCCGTCCTGGCCTCAGTGGCCGCCGTCACCGCGCTGGCCCTCCAGCTGAGCCCCGCCGCCGAGGCTCAGAAGAAGGTCACGTGGAAGATGGCGAGCGCCTTCCCCAGCAAGCAGCCGCACCTCGGGACCTCGGCCATCCGCTTCGCGGACAACGTCAAGACCATCTCGGGCGGGTCGCTCGAGCTGAAGTTCTTCGAGCCCGGCGCCCTCGTGCCGGCCCTCGAGTGCTTCGACGCCGTGTCCAAGGGGTCGGTCGAATCGTGCTGGACGACGCCGGGCTACCACACGGGCAAGTACCCGGCGCTGGCGTTCTTCACCTCGGTGCCGTTCGGGCCCAGTGTCGGCGAGTTCCTCGCCTGGAAGTGGTTCGCCGGCGGCAACGAGCTCCGGAACGAGATCTACGCGAAGCACAACCTGTTCGCGCTCGACTGCTTCGCGATCGGGCCGGAGACCTCCGGGTGGTTCCGGAAGGAAGTCAAGAGCGTGGCCGAGCTGAAGGGCATCAAGATGCGCTTCTTCGGCCTCGGCGCCCAGGTCATGCAGCGGCTGGGCGTGAACACGCAGCTCCTGGCGGCGGCCGACATCTATCCCGCCCTCGAGCGGGGCGTCATCGACGCCACCGAGTTCTCGATGCCGACGATGGACCTGGCGCTCGGCTTCCACCAGATCGCCAAGAACAACTACTTCCCCGGCTGGCACCAGCAGACGTCGGTGAGCGAGCTGCTGATGAACAAGGCGGAGTGGGACAAGCTCTCCGACCAGCACAAGCGGATCATCCAGGTCGCGCTCAACGACGCCGTGGTCCACACCTACGTCGAGACCGAGGCGAAGAACCCCCCGGTCATGATGGAGATGAAGGCGAAGCACGGCGTCAACGCCCGCCGCTGGTCCGATGAGGACCTCAAGACGTTCGAGAAGGCGTGGCTCGAGGTCCTGGAGGCGGAGAGCGCCAAGGACCCGCTCTTCAAGAAGATCGCGGACCACTACATCGCCTGGCGGAAGACGTATCAGATTTGGGGTGAGGCGCAGGAGTTGAAGGCGACCTACCAGAAGTAGCCCCGACCGGCGGCTCGCGGGGGCCAGTGGTGGCCTCCGCGAGCTTGCCGGGCCGTTCGGCACACCCGTCCGACGTCACCTAGCCCGCTTCCGCGAGGAACACTCGCCAGACCGCTCACGAGACATCCGTCGGAGAGCACAACTTTCGGCGCCAGCTCAGGCGGCGGCCGAGATGGGGTACCCGGGCGCGACGACCGGGTCGCGTCGGATGGATCTGGTAGCGGGACAGCGGGGCGAGGCCGGGCCGGTCGGCGCCGCTAGTCGAGGAACCCCGCCAGCCGCGGCAGCCAGAGCACGATCTCGGGGAACCAGATGCAGAGCAGCAGTCCGACGACCTGGAGGGCCACGAACGGGTACATGCCCCGGTAGACGTCGGCCATGGTCACGCCGGGCGGCGCCGTCCCCTTCATGTAGAAGAGCGTGGCGCCGAACGGCGGCGTCATGAACGCGGTTTGTAAGTTGACCGCCACCAGCGCGCCGAACCACGGCATGAGATAGCTCTGCTGGCCGAGGTGGCCCGAGAAGTCGTACTTGGACAGGATCGGCCCGAAGACCGGCAGGACGATCAGGCAGATCTCGATCCACTCGAACGGAAAGCCGAGCAGGAAGATCAGAACCATGATGAAGGCCAGCATCTCCCAGCCGGTGTCGACCCCCAGGCTCAGCAGCATCCCGATCATCAGGTCGTCACCGCCCAGCACCCGGAACACGTAGGAGAATCCGGTCGCGCCCAGGATGATCAGGAACACGAGCCCGTTCGCCCGGCAGGCCGACCACATGGCCTCGGTCGTCATCTGCATCGTCATTTTCCGGTTCAGGGCGGCGATCAGGAACGAGCCGAACACGCCGACGGCGCCGCTCTCCGTTGGAGTGGCCCACCCGGCGAAGATCGAGCCGATCACGATCACCATCAGCGCCGTCATCGGGAACAGGCCCCGCCACACCGCCCACCAGAACTCGCTTCGGGTCTGGGGGCCGTGATCGGGCGGGAGCTTGGGCGCCTTGCTCGGCTTGATGATCGCGACCGCGATGATGTAGATGAGGAAGAGGCCCGAGAGCAGGAAGCCCGGCATCGTGGCCGCCAGGAACAGCGTGCCCGCCGACGTCACCAGCATCTCCGCCATGACCACCAGCATGATGGCTGGCGGGATGAGGATGCCGAGCGTGCCGGCGGAGGCGATGGTGCCGATGGACAGTCGCTTGTCGTAACCGGCGGCCAGCATCTGGGGAAGCGCGATCACTGAGAGGGTGACCACCGCCGCGCCGACCGTTCCGATCGGCGCGGACAGGATCGTGCCCATCACCATGACGGCCACCGCCAGGGCGCCCGGAACGCGCCGCAGGAGGACCTCGGTCGCCTTCAGCATGTCGGCGGCCGAGCCGGAGCGCTCCAGGATCGAGCCCATGAAGATGAACATCGGAATGGAGGCCAGCACCGGATCGGCGGCCGCGCCGCCCCACATGCGGAGGACGATGTCGTAGAGCCCGATCAGGTTGAATACGCCGAGCCACCAGCCCACGATCGCGAAGAGGAACGCCATCCCGCCCATGATGAAGGCCACGGGATAGCCAGTGAAGATGACGAAGAACATCGACACGAACATGATCAGGGCGAGGTTGTTGGCCAGCAAGTCGAGCACGGGGCTCCCTATCGCGACCTAGACGTCGGCTTCCACGTGGCCGAGGGGCAGATCGATCTTCGCCTTCGACGGGCCACCGAACAGGAAGACGATGACACGCAGCAGGACGCTGAAGATCCCCAGCACGACCAGCCAGATCCCGGCAGCGTAGATGCCCTTGATGAGCCAGCGGTAGCTGAGCCCGACCGTGCTGTCGGACTTCTCACCAAGCAGGTAGGACTCCGAGACGAAGTCCAGGGTGTGGTAGGCGACCAGCGCCATGTACGGCAAGGCGAAGAGCAGACAGCCGAAGAGCTCGAACCAGGCCTTACGCCGCAGCGTCAGGTTCTCGGTATAGGAATCGACTCGCGGGTGCGCGTTGATGGTGTAGTTGTAGCCCATCCACAGGGAGAAGAGCACGGCGTGGAAGTGCCACTCCAGCTCCTGGAGCTTCGTCAGGGGGGCGGGAATGCCCAGCTTCCGCGCCAGGACGTCGAAGCAGGTCACGGCGGCCATGACGATGAGCAGCCAGGCGGACGCCCGGGCGACCCCCTCGAGCATCCGCCGCAGGCTGTCGGACAGCCGCAGCAGCGCGTTCACCGCGTCGCGGTCTCGCTGTCGGAGACGAGTCGTGCCATCGGGTCCCTCCGTCGCTGTGGGACCACCGCACCGCTAGCCTGGACCGACGCAGCCCGCGCTACGCTATCCGTTCACTCGATCCCCTGTCAAGGAAGAATCCCGCCCAGAGGCCCCTTGACACCGGCGGGCTCCTCATCCGATTCTCATGCCACCGCGAGCCCGCCCCGGACCCCTCCGGGGCGTGGCCGTCGGCGCAGCGGTTGACAGCCGGGTCTCCCCCCGGGCTGCCCTAACCACGGAACCCCATACCAAGGGAGCATCGCATGGCACAGGTCACCCTCAAGGATCTCGCCAAGAAGTTCGACGAGGTCGTCGCGGTCCGGGACGTCAACCTCCAGATCAAGGACAAGGAGTTCATGGTCCTCGTCGGGCCGTCCGGCTGCGGCAAGTCGACGACGCTCCGGATGATCGCCGGACTCGAGGAGATCAGCTCGGGCGAGATCTACATCGGGGATCGGCTGGTCAACGACCTGCCCCCCAAGGACCGCGACATCGCGATGGTGTTCCAGAACTACGCGCTGTACCCCCACATGACCGTCTACGACAACATGGCGTTCGGGTTGAAGATGCGGAAGTTTCCCAAGCCCGAGATCGACCAGCGCGTCCGGGAAGCGGCGCAGATGCTCGGCATCCAGGAGCTCCTGAGCCGCAAGCCCCGCCAGCTCTCGGGCGGCCAGCGGCAGCGCGTCGCGGTGGGCCGCGCGATCGTCCGGCACCCGCAGGTGTTCCTCTTCGACGAGCCCCTGTCGAACCTGGACGCCAAGCTCCGGGTCCAGATGCGCGTGGAGCTCAAGCGGCTGCACGACCGGCTCGAGACGACCGCGATCTACGTGACCCACGACCAGGTCGAGGCGATGACGCTCGGCGACCGCGTCGTCGTCATGAAGGACGGCCTGGTCCAGCAGGTGGGCGAGCCGCTCACCGTGTACGCGAAGCCGCGGAACCGGTTCGTGGCCGGCTTCATCGGGTCCCCGGCGATGAACTTCATCGACTGCACCGTGACCGGTTCCGACGGATCCCTGTCCGTCGACGCCCCCGGAGGGTTCCTCATCTCGGTCCCGCCGTCGAGCCGGGTGGCGCTGGAGCGCTATCGCGGGCAGCCCGTGACGCTCGGGATCAGGCCCGAGGACATCCGGGAGGCGGCGCCCGGCGACCCGAAGGATTCCCAGGTCGAGGCCATCGTCGAGGTGGTCGAGCCGCTCGGCAACGAGATCCTGATCGACGTCAAGATCGGGACGAACCCGATGGTGGCGCGCGTCCCGCCGACCTCGCGGCTCCGCATGCACGAGCGCGTGCGGCTGTCGCTGGACCCCGAGCGCCTGCACTTCTTCGACGCGAAGACCGAGCAGTCGATCGAGTAGCGGCGGAGCGCGTACGCGCCCGCTCTCGCTCATCCGGCGGCGGGGAGCCTCACGGCTCCCCGCCGTTGTCGTCCGGGAGGCGTCGGCGTGACGGGCCGTCGGGCCCTCGCCGGCGGGGTGGCGGGAGTCGCGCTGCTGGCGCTCGTGGCGACCGGGGTGGTCCTGGTTCGCGCGCCGCTGCCGCCCTCGCCCCGCGGGCCGGAGCCGGGCCGCGCGCTGTTCCAGACGCACTGCGCGAGCTGCCACGGCGCCGCCGGGCGCGGAGACTCGTGGCGGGCGCGGCTGCTCTTCCTGCGGCCCGGCGACCTCGCGAGCCCGGCGCTGGCGTCCCTGCCCGATCAGTATCTGGCCGAGCTGATCCGCCACGGCGGGTCGGCCTTCGGAAAGCCGGGGATGCCGTCCTACGGCTTCGTCCTCACCGACGCGGAGATCGAAGCGGTCATCCAGTACGTGAGAACCTTGCCGCGCGCTCCCCGCGACCTGGGACATCGGGACGAGCCTCCGCCGTCAGAGGCGGCGGATCGGATGAGCGCGGCGAGCGGAGGCTAGGCGGGAGGACGTGCCGGGACCCGCTGATACCCGCGGGTCTTCATGCACTCCTCGAACACAACGGCGTCGTACGTCTGGATCCGGGTCCGCTGGGGGTCGTTCGGGGTCCCGATCGTCGTCCCGGTGGTCTGGGCTGCCGTGACGCTCCGCTCCACGCTCGCCAGCGACGTGCACTCGGTCTCGTCGCGCTGCCGGTCGCTCGCAGCTCCGCCGGGCTTCTCCCAGCGGACCGCCGACGAGCACGCCGCGACCGTGAGGACCACGAACCCCAAGACCATGATCCGCTTCATGGGACGACGCTAGCACGAAGCGGTCCCGGATTGGAAGGGCCTGCTGCATCCCACGCCCGGGGCGGACGCCGGCCCCGAGGGCGCCCGCCCGGCCCCCGCTGACCGCGTCTCGGCCGGACCAGCAAGGCGAGGCGGCCGGCGGGGGGTCAGGAAGCCGGCGGACGGGCCGGCACCAGCTCGTAGCCCCGGGTCCGCATGCACTCGTCGAAGACGCCCGAGTCGAAGTCGCGGACGGTGACGAGCTCCATGCTCTCCGTGGTGCGGCCGCCGGGCCGGGTCGTGATGCGCTGGGCGGGAACGGAGCGGTCCCGGTTCGCCTGCGCGGCGCACTCGGCCTCGTCCCGCCGCCGCTCCGCCTCGCTGGCCCCGGGCCGCTCCCAGCGGGCACCGGTCGCACACGCCGCGATTCCGAGCGCCACGAGCAGCAGGACGGCGACGCGCCGCATGGCCCGATCGTACCCGACGACCGGGGCCCATGGTAGTCTGGGTCCGCTCGTCGAATCACCGCACGGCCGGGCTCGCCCCCGGTCCGATGCCCCGGAGGGTCCCCACCGATGCGCACCCGCTTCATGACGGGAGGCCTGTTGGCCCTGACCGGGTTCCGGCTGACCGACGGCCGCGTCCCGGCCGGCAGGCCGGCGCGGGTGCCCGGTCTGCTCGCGCCCGATCCCAAGCCCCGTGGCCGGGCGCCAGGAAACGGGCGCCGAGCGGCATGAGCCAGACGCCCCGGCGGGTCGTCCCGGCCGGCCCGGCCGAGCGCCGGGCCCCGGTGCGCCTCGTGGTCGGCATGTCGGGAGCGAGCGGGTCGATCTACGGGATCCGGCTCCTCGAGGTGCTGCGGGACGTCGCCGGGCTCGAGACTCACCTGGTCGTCAGCCGGGCTGCCAAGCGCACGCTCGTGGACGAGACCGACTACACCGTGCGCGACGTCGAGGCGCTGGCCACCCGGGTCTACGACGACCGGGACATCGGAGCCGCCCTGGCGAGCGGCTCCTTCCACACGGCGGGCATGGTGGTCGCCCCGTGCAGCATCAAGACGCTCTCCGCGCTGGCCAACTCCTACGCTGACACCCTGATCGCGCGGGCGGGCGACGTCACCCTCAAGGAAGGGCGCCCGCTGGTCGTCGTGGTGCGCGAGACCCCGCTGCACGTCGGCCACCTGCGCCAGATGCTCGCCCTCGCCGAGATGGGCGCCGTCGTCCTGCCGCCGGTTCCCGCCTTCTATCACCGCCCCAAGACGATTCGCGACCTGGTCGACCACACGGTCGGGCGCGTCCTCGACCGCATCGGCATCGCGCACGGGCTGGTGACGGAGTGGGCGGGCACGGGCCAGCCGGACTCGGACCCACCCTCCTCCTGAGCTCGACCCCTGGCACCGTGACCGGGCCGACGGGCGATCCCGACCGCGAGCCCTTCTCGGCCCGCCTTCGCCGCCTGGCGGACCCCGTGTGGCGGGCCCAGCACGAGCACCCCTTCGTCCGGGGCATCGGGGACGGATCGCTCGATCTCGAGCGCTTCCGGCACTGGGTGCGGCAGGACTACCGGTTCCTCGTCGAGTACTGCCGGATGTTCGCGCTCGCGGCGGCGCGGGCGCCCGATCTCGACACCCTCGTGCGCTTCGCCGACCTCCTCCAGACCACGGCCCGCACCGAGATGGACCTCCACCGCGCGTACGCCGCGGAGCTCGGCATCGCTCCCGCCGAGCTCGAGCGGGAGCCCATGGCGCCCACGACCCGCGCCTACACCGACTTCCTCGTCCGGGTCGCGGCCACCGGGGACTTCGCGGAGCTGGCGGCGGCGCTCCTGCCCTGCATGTGGGGCTTCGCGGAGATCGGGCAGGCCCTCGCCGGCCGGGGCCTGCCGGCCGACCCGAGGTACGCGAAGTGGGTCCGGATGTACGCCGATCCCGAGTTCGCGGCCCTGGCAGGCTGGTGCGCGGAGCTGGTGGACCGCCTGGCCGCCGGGGCCAACGGCCTCACGCGCGACCGGATGGAGGACGAGCTTCCTCACCTCGAGCCGCTACGAGTACCTGTTCTGGGAGATGGCCTGGTCCCGCGAGACCTGGCCCGTCTGAGCCTCGCACACCGTCACGGAGGATCGATCGATGGACCTCGGGACTCAAGGGAAAGGTCGCCCTCGTCACCGCCGCGTCGAAGGGACTCGGGCGCGGCTCCGCGGAGGCGCTCTCGGCCGAGGGCTGCCGGGTGGCCATCTGCGCGCGGACGCGCGCGGACGTGGAGCGGGTGGCCCGGGAGATCGCGGCCCGGTCGGGCCACGAGGTGGTGCCGTTCGTGGCCGACATGACGAAGGCCGGGGACATCGACGCCCTGCTCGCCGAGGTGCGCGCGCGGCTCGGCGACCCCGACATCGTCGTCGGGCAACGCCGGCGGGCCGCCCGGCGGGGACCTTCGCCAGCACGAAGCTCGAGCAGTTCATCCCGGCGGTCGAGCTCTCCATGATGAGCTCGATCCGGCTCACCTACGCGGCGGTGCCGGCCATGGTCAAGAAGAAGTGGGGCCGGATCGTCTACATCACCTCGGTGTCGGTGAAGCAGCCGATCCCCCACATCCTCCTCTCCAACACCGCCCGGGCGGGGCTGACGGGGTTCATGAAGACGGTGGCGCGGGAGATCGCCCAGACGGGCGTGACCATCAACGCCGTCCTGCCCGGCTCCCACGCCACGGATCGCGTGGAGCAGACCGCGCGGAGCCGCGCGGCGAGCGAGGGGATCAGCTTCGAGGCGGCCATGGACGCGCACCGGGCCGGCAACCCGATGCGGACCATCGGCGATCCCGGAGACTTCGGGGCCGTCGTCGCGTTCCTCTGCTCCCAGCAGGCCCGGTTCATCACCGGGGAGAGCGTCCTCGTCGACGGCGGGTCGTACGCGGGGCTGGTCTAGGCGGTCCTAGACTTCCCCGCGCAGCGCGCGATGTAAACGCGGCGCCGAGGTCAGAACGGCGGTTCCGTCTCATTGCGCAGGCGCCAGACCTCCCGCATGAGGGCGGCCCCATCGAGCGCGCCGGCCTGCGCGGCCTTGTTGAACTCGCACAGTTGCTTGAACCCGGCAGGGCCCTTTCTCTGGAACAGCGGAACGAGTCGTGACATCTCCGCCGCGATCGCGGGATCGCTGGCGCGCGTGATCATGTCCGTGTCGTGGATGCCGATGACGGGGCGCCCCTGGGCGTCGCGGGTGAGGTAGTGATTCTGCACGTGTCCGTCGATCCAGACCCGCTTACCCTGGGCAAGCTTGCCCTGCGTCTCCCCCATGCCGGCCAGCAGCTCGGCGGTCGGCTCGCTGAAGAACGCCTCGCTCGGGAGTCGAACCTTGATCATGTACGACAGGCCGCCCGCAGCCCCGCGATGAGCGTGGATGGTCGGCGTCGGGATGTCGTTCTTGATCAGGTCGTAGCCATGCATCTCGCGCCGCACGGACTGTGCCGCGTCCTTCAGGTGGTGCACGAGCTGCATGGTGAGCTCGGGCCGGCCGTCGATGGCATAGACGTCCTTGAGCTTGCCCTCGCCGAGCCGCTCGCCGAGCGTGACGTTCCGGAGGTGCCAGCCACGATCCGGGCGCGGAAGCGCGATGGTTTGGCCGCTCAGGTCCGGACGATTGAACTGTCCCAGCCCCTCCATTACCTCGGCTTCACTGAGGGGATTCGTGGGCGATCCCGGCAGGCCCTGCTGCGGCCGGGCCTTGGGCCGAGTCCCCTTGAGCGCCTTGTAGGTGGGATTCGGCAGGGCCCAGAAGCAGAGCCGCCGCGCGATGCGGAGGCCGGCCTCCTCGTCCCCCACCTTCCGGTCGCAGGATTCCGCCCAGTCGAGCCCGCCCCGTAGGGTCGGGGCGGTGGCTTCGTGGAAGAGGAAGCGCAGGCCCTGGTCGCTCGACTGCACGCCGAGATACTTCGCGGCCTCGACATAGTTGCGGTTCTCGAGGATGAACTGCGGATGGACGAGCGAGAGCGCCGCCAGCCCGAGATTGCGGAACACCTGCCCGCACTCCACGAATCCCCGTCGGAGCCCCCGCTCGAGGGAAGGGCCGTCGCGGTTCGGCACTGGTCCATCGGCGACGTACCCGGGGATGGTCGGGGAGGGGCGTCGCGGCGGGACGCCCGGCGCAGGACGTTCTGGTGGCGATCCGCCTGGAGGACCGCCGGCGGGTGGCGATCCGCCCGGACCACTCGGACTTGGACCGGCGCCCGGAGTACCCGGAGGACCGCCGGCGGGTGGGACGCCAGGTCGCTCCGGCGTTGGCACGACGACGCCGGGGTTGTCCGGACCGGGGTTGTACGCTCCGCCGGGCGGGGGTCCGGCGGGCGGTCTCTGCGGAGTCTCGGTCTCCTCGGCCTTGCCGTGCAAGGGCGGCCGCTTCTGGCCGCTCTCAGCCGTGGCTGGCCCGCCGCCGCTGGCCCGGATGCAGGCGAACAGCTTGTCCTGCTCGGCGTTGCGCTTCTTGGCCGTCGCGTTGATCTGGCGCACATAGGCCGCGCGCTGCGGCTCGATGGACTGCTTGGCCACGTCCCACAGGCGCTCGAGCTCGTCGGTGAGCCGCTCGTGCTCGTCCGTCATGGCGTTGCACTGCGGATAGGCGCGCCGCTTCTCGTCCCACCACGGACGCCCATCGGCCCGGGTCGCTGCCGAGACGAGGTGCGGAGCCGAGAGTAAACCCAGCACGGCGATGAGCAACCGGCCGGCGCGCATCAGCAACCTTCCCAGGTCTTCGGGTTCCAGTCGATGAGGGGCACCAGGCAGGTCACGGTCGTCCGGGTCACGTCGGCCGTGGCCTGACACCCGTTGACGGTACCGACATAATGCTCGACGCGGCTCAGGTAGATGTCGCGTGAGCGCTGGTCGGGCCAGACGAAGTTGTTGAAGGTGGCCAGCGCCTCGCGGGCCTTGTGGTCGCCGAGGGCGGCCGCCTGGCGATAGAGCGCGTGCGCCTTGGGCCGGTCCTCCTTCACCGCGAAGCCGAACTGGTACATGCGCCCCAACCCGTAGAGCCCGGGCGGGTAGTTGTTCATGGACGAACGCGCGTACCACTCGACGGCGGTGCGGCAGCTCTTCGGCACGCCGCGCCCGAGCTGATGCATGTTGCCGAGGTTGTACTGGGCGACACGGTGATTCTGCTCGGCAGCGGCGCGGTACCAGCGGACGGCCTCGGCGTCGTTGCGAGACACGCCCTTGCCCACGTCGTAGTGCCAGCCGAGCTGCAACTGGCAGGCGGCGTCCCCCATGTCGGCGCAGCGCCGGAAGGCCTCGGCAGCCCGCGGCATGTCGCCGGCCTTGTAGTACTTCTGGCCTTCGCCGAAGACGGCCAGCGCCGTCGCGGTGTGCTTCGGCCCGGCAGGCGCGTCCTTGAAGGGGTCGGGAAACCCCTTGGCCATGGCGATCTTGCCCCACTTCTCTGCCTCGGCCGGGTCGGCCATGAGGCCCTCCCCGCCCTTGTGGTACAGCTTGGCGAGGTTGTAGGCGGCGCCGCCGTGGCCCTGGTCGGCAGCCAGCCGCGACCAGCGCGCGGCCTCCCGGTAGCTCTGGGGGACGCCGTTGCCCTGGAAGTAGTGCGCGCCCATCCGCGCCTGCGACTCGACGTGGCCCTGCTGGGCCGCCAGCCGGAACCACGAGATGGCCGCGGCGAGGTCCCTCGGACCGCCCATCCCGCCCGCCGCCATCCGACCGAGGTAGAACTGGGCGTCCGGGTTGCCGGCCTGGGCCAGCCGCTCGAAGCCGGCCTTGGCGTCGGTGTAACGCCCGCCGTGCAGCGCGGCCTTGGCGCGGTTCAGCTGGTCTTGGACGTTGGACTGAGCGAGTGCGGTGTGAGGAATGGTGAGCAGGATGAAGCCGAGCACGAGCGCCAGACGGTTCATTGGATTCCCTCGCGTGGGTAGTGGTGCTTTTCGCGAGTAAGACCGTGTCCCGTCTAGTCAGGCCACGGCGCCACGTTCTCGATCTCGCCCGACTTCATCCCACCGAGGCGCCTGAGCACCTTCTGGTAGTTCGGATGGGACGGCGGATACTCGAGCCGGCCGGGCCCGCCACCGGCGTCGGAGGCTCGCAGGAACAGGACAATGGTCCCGTCGGCCTCGTCTAGGCGATCCTAGGCCTCCCCTCGGAGCGCGCGATGGAGCTGATCCAGGTGGTTGGCGTCGTGCCAGACCATCAGGTTCACGATGTCCTCGACGGTCATCCGCCCGTAGGTCGGATGCAGGCCCGCGCGCACCCACTGGGCATCCGACAGCCCGCGCAGGTGGGCGAGGGACTCCTCGCGGCGCCGGCGGAACGCCCGCCCGGCCTCCGCGGCGTCGCTGCGGATGTACTGGCGGTCCTCGGCCCATCGCTCGGGGTCGGCCGGCACGAGGAGCGGCTCCTCGGCCGCCGCCAGGGTCTGGAAGCGGAGCATGAAGAACTCCTCGGTGTCGCGGAGGTGGCAGACCACCTCCTTGGGCGCCCAGTTCTTCTCGTCCGGCCGGCGGCAGAGCGCTCGCTCGGGCCGGTCCGCGATGACCGCGGCCAGCTCGTGACCGGTGCGGCCGAGGCGCTCGAGCCGTTCCGGGCGCGGCATCTTGGCGACTTCTTCCCTGGTCAGCATGGCCCTCGTCCCCTTCCGTCAGTAGGCCGGGCCGTCGGCCGCGGCCAGTAGATCATCCCCCGCTGCCGGGTCGACTGCCGCTTCAGGCGCTGAGGGTCCGGCGCCGATCGCCTACCGGCCCGTCGAACAGTGGCTTCCGCCTCTCGAGAAACGCCGCGACCCGTTCGGTCTGGTCCTCCATCGGGTCTCGGGACCCGCATATCCTAGCCTGGGGGCATGGACGGCGCAATTCCGAGCGGCGCGCGCCGCAACCCGTCAGGACCCGACCCGCGACCGCGAGCCGAGCGGCGGATGGCCCGGAGCCGCGTGGTATCATCCAGCGCCGAGATGGCCCACGAGATCGTCATGCCCCGCCTTGGCTGGTCGACCGAGGAAGGCACCCTCATCGAGTGGCTGAAGAAGGACGGTGACGCCGTCCGGACCGGTGACGTCGTCTGCGTCATCGAGAGCGACAAGGCCCAGGTGGAGGTGGAGTCCTTCGACGCGGGGGTGCTGCGGATCCCTGCCGACTCCCCCGCGCCCGGCGCCAAGGTCCCGGTCGGCACGCTGCTCGGCTACGTCCTGGCTCCGGGGGAGACGCTGCCCTCCGGAGGATCGCGCGACGGTCACGCCCCTCGAGGCGGCCCGGCGGCGGCCAGCGCCGGCGCCGTCGGGGCGAGCGTCCCCGCCGCGCCCGGGGCGATGCCCGCGCCCCGGCGCGGCGGCGGACCGACCGTGAGCCCCCGGGCGCGGCGGGTCGCCGCGGAGCTCCGCGTGGACTGGACGGTCCTCACGGGAAGCGGCCGGACGGGGCGCATCGTCGAGCGCGACGTCCGCGCGGCGAGCGGTGACCGCGCGAGTCCGGTGCGGCGGCTGATCGCCGAGCGGATGAGCGCGAGCGCGCGGGCGACGGCCCCGGTGACGCTGACCACCGACGCCGACGCCACCGAGCTGGTGCGGGTCCGCGCCGGCCTCCGAGCCGAGGCCCTCGCCGCGGGGACGCCGCCCCCGTCCTACACCGACTGCCTCGTCAAGCTCGTCGCCGTCGCGCTCCTGGAGCATCCCTCCCTGAACGCCTCGCTGGACGGCGAGCGCCTCGTCCGGCACCGGGCCGTCCACGTCGGCGTCGCGGTGGACACCCCGCGCGGGCTCCTGGCCTGCGTGCTGCGCGACGTGCCGGACAAGCCGCTCCGGTCGCTGGCGGTCGAGTCCGCAAGGCTCGTCGGCCAGGCGCGCGCGGGCACCCTGTCCCCCGACGCGCTCCGCGGAGGCACCTTCACGGTCTCGAACCTCGGCGCCTACGAGATCGACGCCTTCACGCCGATCGTCAACCTGCCGGAGTGCGCGATCCTCGGCGTCGGCCGGATCGTGGCGCGCGCCGTGGTCGTCGACGAGGCGGCCGGCCTGATCGCCGCCCGCAAGATGGTCGCGCTCAGCCTGACCTTCGACCACCGCGTCGTCGACGGGGCGCCGGCCGCCCGCTTCCTCCAGCGGGTCAAGCAGCTCGTCGAGCAGCCCGCGCTCTGGATGGACCGGTGAGAGCCGCCATGTCCACGCTCGCCGGGCGCGCTTCCGGTTCCCCGCCCTCCGGCCGCAGACCGCCCCGCGCCGACGGCCATCCGGTCGGGGCCCTCCCGGTGTCGGGAGCGCGGTGGGGCACTGGCGGGGTGTCCCGATGAGCCGGTCGAAGATCTCGGAGTGGTTCGGTCTCGACGACCGCGTCGCCGTGGTCACGGGCGCCGGAGCCAACGGCGGCATCGGCCACGCCGTGGCGCTCGCGCTGGCGCATGCCGGCGCCGACGTGTTCGTCAGCGACGTCGACGCCGAGGGCGCGGCGGAGACGGCGCGAGAGGTCGTGGGGATCGGCCGGCGCGCGGTCGCGGCCCGCGCGGACCTCGGCCAGCCGGACGACGTCCTCGCCATGATGGCCGCGGTGGACCGGGAGTTCGGCCGCGTGGACATCCTGGTGAACAACGTCGGCATCGGCCACCGGTCCCGGCCGGAGGCGCTCTCGCTCGACGACTGGCGGAAGGTGGTCGGCGTCAACCTGGACGGGACGTTCCTGGTGACCCGCGAGGCCGGCCGCCGCATGATCGCGCGCGGGGCGGGCGGAAGCATCGTGAGCATCAGCTCGATCGCCGGCAGCTCGGCCCTCGGCCGCGGGAACTTCGTCTACAGCGTCACCAAGGCCGGGATCATCCAGCTCACGCGCGAGCTGGCCGTCGAGTGGGCGCCCCACCGGATCCGGGTGAACGCCATCCAGCCGGCGCAGGTCATGACGAAGGCGATGGACCGGATGCTCGCCGATCCCCGGCTCGACCCCGCGACGCTGAAGGAGCGCTTCCTGCAAGGCATCCCGCTCGACCGGATCGGCGAGCCGGAGGACATCGCGAAGGCGGCCGTCTTCCTCGTCTCCGACGCGGCGGCCTTCATCACCGGCCACAGCCTGCCGGTCGACGGCGGCAACCTCGCGCTCAACGCGGGCGGCAGCAAGCTCTGGCCCACGGAGCCGTGACGCGGCGACGGCCGAAAGGACCTCGATGGCCACAGTGAGCGAGACGATTCCGGATCTCACGCGCGAGCGGGCCCTGTCGCTCTACCGGGGGATGGTCGTGATCCGGCGGACCGAGGAGGCGCTGGCGCGCGCCCACGCCGGCGGCCTGGTCCAGGGCGCCTGCCACACCTACGTCGGCGAGGAGGCGGTCGCGACCGGCGTCTCCGCCCACCTCCGGACGGACGACACGGTGCTCAGCACCCACCGCGGTCACGGCCACGCGCTGGCGAAGGGCGTCCCGCCGCGCGAGCTCATGGCCGAGCTGTTCGGGCGCGCCACCGGCTGCTCGCGCGGCCGGGGCGGCAGCATGCACCTCTTCGCGCCCGAGGTCGGCCTCCTGGGGACGAGCGGGATCGTCGGGCCCAGCATCCTGATGGCCACCGGGGCCGGCTACAGCTACCGCCTCCTCGGGACCGACCGCGTGAGCGTCGCGTTCTTCGGCGACGGCGCCG
Source organism: uncultured Candidatus Rokubacteria bacterium (assembly GCA_963745015.1). Classification (GTDB taxonomy): domain Bacteria; phylum Methylomirabilota; class Methylomirabilia; order Rokubacteriales; family DASRDR01; genus DASRDR01. Next base: position 244,767 of record CAVUVU010000019.1, on the reverse strand, counting down.
TCAACAACGGCGCGTTCCACGAGGGCCTCAACCTGGCCGCCATCTGGCGCCTGCCGGTCCTGTTCGTCTGCGAGAACAACCTCTACGCGACCGAGGTGCCCTTCGAGACGGTGGCGGGCAATCCGGACGTCGCGGCCCGGGGCGCGGCCTACGGGCTGCCGAGCGTCCGGCTGGACGGCAACGACGTCCTCGCCGTCCACGAAGCCGCCGGCGAGGCGGTGCGGCGGGCGCGGCGCGGCGACGGGCCGACGCTGCTCGAATGCCTCACCTACCGCACCCGAGCGCACTCCGAGGGGATGCGCGACGCGGGCTACCGCACGCGCGAGGAGGTCGACGCGTGGAGGGAGCGCTGCCCGATCGCGCGCTGGCGGGACCGGCTGCTCGAGGCGGGCCGAGCCGCGGCCGTCGGACCTGGACCGCATCGACCAGGAGGTGGCGGCGCTGGTGAAGGAGGCGGCCGAGTTCGCCGAGGCGAGCCCGTGGCCGGACCCCGCGAGCGCGACCCGGCACGTGTACGCGGAGCCGGGAGAGGCCCGCTGATGCGCGAGCTGACGTTCACCGAGGCGGCCCGCGAGGGCCTCAGCGAGGAGATGGCGCGCGATCCGAGCGTCTTCGTCGTCGGCGAGGGAATCGGCGCCCGGGGCGGCAACTTCAACACCACCGTCGGGCTCTTCGAGCGCCACGGCCCGGAGCGGCTCCGCGACACGCCGATCACCGAGCGCGGCTTCACCGGCCTCTGCACCGGGGCGGCCATGACCGGCGCGCGGCCGGTCGTCGACTACATGTTCTTCGACTTCGCGCTGGACGCCCTCGGCGAGCTCTTCAACCAGACGTCGAAGATCCAGTACATGTCCGACGGCCGGCTCCGGATGCCGATCGTCCTCCGGGGCTGCGTCGGGCGTGGGGCACTCGGCGGCCACCCACCACTCCGGCAGCTACTATCCGATCTTCACCAACATCCCGGGCTTCCGCGTCGTGGTCCCGACCACGCCCGCCGACGCCAAGGGCCTCCTGAAGACGGCCATCCGGTCGGACGACCCGGTGGTGTTCATGGAGCACCGATCCCTCCTCCAGACGCGAGGGCCGGTGCCGGACGGCGAGCACCTGGTGCCGTTCGGCCAGGCCGCCATCGCCCGCGCGGGGTCGGACGTGACGGTGGTCGGCATCACGGTCATGGTGCAGCGCGCGCTGGCCGCCGCCGACGTGCTCGCGCGGGAGGGGGTCTCCGTCGAGGTCATCGACCCGCGGACCCTGGCGCCGCTCGACCTCGACACCATCCTCGAGTCCGTCCGCAAGACCGGCCGCCTCCTGATCGCCGACGAGTCCTACGGCCCGTGCGGCATCGGCGCCGAGATCGCCGCCCAGGTGGCGGACCGGGGCTTCGACGACCTCGACGCGCCGATCCGCCGGCTCAACGGGCTCCACGCCCCCATCCCCTACAGCCCGCCGCTCGAGAAGGCGGTGGTGCCGGACGTGGACGCCGTCGTCCGCGCCATTCGTGACCTCCGTGCCGAGTAGCGCGCGGGCGGCCGGCGCGCTCGCCCTCGTCGGGGCCGGCTCCCTCGGTCAGGCGTTCGCGGCCCTGCTCGCCCGGAACGGCCAGCCCGTCACGCTCCTCGCCACGCCGGCCACCCTCGGCCGGCTGCGGGAGTCGGGAGGCATTCGCCTCCGCGGCGTCGTGACGCTCGACGTGCCGGTCGCGGCCGCGCCCGGCGCCGGCGGGCACGGTCGGCGTGACCGACGATCCCGCCGCGCTGCCGCGGGGCGCGGGACTCCTGTTCGCGACGAAGGGTCACCAGCTCCGGGCGGCGGCGGCCCACGTGCGGCGCGCCTGGCCGGCGGCCGGCGATGACGCCGGCTGGGTCGGCGGGCTCCAGAACGGGATGGCCAAGGACGACATCCTCGCCGAGATCTTCGGGGGCGAGCGGGTCGTGGGAGCGGTGACCATCCTGGGCGGCGAGCGGCGACCCGAGGGCGAGATCGCGGTCGCGAGCCTGGGCTGCACGTACCTCGGCGAGATCGCCCCTGCATCGGCCGAGCCCAGCGCGCGGGTGGCGGACGCCGTGGCGCGGCTCCGCGCGGCCGGGATCCCCACCGAGGCGCCGCCCGACATCCGGCCCGTGCTCTGGTCGAAGGCCTGCAACGCGGCCGGGGTCTTCGGCGTCACCTCGGTGCTGCGGATCAGCACGCCCCGGCTCTTCCGGGACCCCCACCTCATCCGCGCCTATCTGGGGCTCGTCCGGGAGACCGCCGCGATCGCCGCGGCGCACGGCGTCCCGGTCGACGACTACACGAACTTCCCGATCCGGACCTACGTGACGCGGCCGGACGAGGAGACCGTCGCCGCGCTGAGCCAGCGGGCCTTCCTGGCGCCTGCGGCGACCGGGGGCGTCGAGAGCTTCGCGTCGATGACCCAGGATCTCCGGGCGGGCCGGGCGATCGAGGTCGACGACGTCTTCGCCGACCTGGTCGAGCGCGGCGAGCGCGCCGGCGTGGCCGTGCCGCGCCTCCGTCTCGTCCGCGACTTCCTGCGCGGCCTCGATCCCGGCCACCAGGCGAGCTGACTCCGGAGGGCGCGGTGCCCACGTCCCCCCGCTGGACGGTCCTCCGGAACGCCCGCCTCCTCGACGGGACCGGCGCGCCCCCGCGCGCCGGCGTCGACGTGGTGCTGGAAGGCGGCACCATCGCCACCGTCGCCACCGGTGCCACCGTGGTCGACCGCATCCCGCCGGCGAGGCCGAGGTCGTCGATCTCCAAGGCCGGACGCTCATGCCCGGGCTCATCGACTGCCACGTCCACCTGACCTTCTCCGGCGAGCCCCAGGAGGTCGAGCGGGCCGCGACGGTGCCGGTGCCGGACCTCGCCTGGACTGCCGCCGCGAGCGCCCGGGACACCCTCGACGGGGGCGTGACCGCCGTGCGCGACGTGGGCGCCCGGGACGGCGTCGCGATCCGGCTTCGCGAGGCGATCGCCGGCGGGCCGGCTGCCCGGGCCGCGAATGCGGGCGGCCGGCGCGATCATCTGCATGACGGGAGGCCATGGCTGGTTCATCGGCCGGGAGGCCGATGGGCCCGACGAGGTGCGGCGCGCGGTGCGCGAGCAGCTCAAGGCCGGCGCCGACTGCCTCAAGTTCACGGCCACCGGCGGCGGGATGACTCCCGGCGTCGACCCGCGCGCCTCCTCCTTCACCGAGGCGGAGCTGGCCGCCGGCGTCGAGGAAGCGCACAAGGCTTTCCGGCGGGCCATCGCCCACGCCCAGGGCAATGCCGGCATCCGGAACGCCGTGCGGGCCGGGGTCGACTCCGTCGAGCACGGAGTCTATCTCGACGACGAAGTCGTCGAGGAGATGCGCCAGCGGGGCACGTTCCTGGTGCCGACGCTCGTCGCGCCGGCCATGATCGCCCGGCACGGCACGGCCGCGGGCATTCCCGACTACGTGGTCACGAAGGCCTCCGGCGTCCTGGAGATCCATCGGGAGAGCTTCCGCCGGGCCGTGCGCGCCGGCGTGCGCATCGCCATGGGCACCGACGCCGGGACGCCCTTCAACCGGCACGGGGCCAACGCCCAGGAGCTGGCCCTGATGGTGGAGGGCGGCCTCTCCCCGATCGACACGATCGTCGCCGCGACCCGGAACGCCGCGGAGCTGCTCGATCTCCTGGATGCCACGGGAACCGTCGAGCCCGGCAAGGCGGCGGATCTCCTGGTCGTCGACGGCGACCCGCTCGCGGACATGCGGATCCTCGGGGACCGCGACCGGCTCCCGGGCATCATGAAGGACGGGCGCTGGGTCCGGCGCGCCCGCGTCCTCGGGGGCTCCTGACGGCGACATCTTCCGGCGGCCCGGACCGGCCGTCAGGCCGGCTGACCGTCATCCGTTCACCCCAACCCCTGGTCCGCGCACGCCCCCGATCGGCCCGCGAGACCGGCGCCGGGGGGGGGGCCCGGCGCCAGCTCAGGCCTGCATCAATCGAGCACGAAGACGTGGAGCACGCCGCCCAGGGTCGTATGCTTGTCCAGTTCCAGACCCGTACATGATGCCTACCGCGCCCAGCCCTCCGGTGGGATCATCTGGGGAAGGTCCGCTGCGAGTGGGAGACCGAATCGACCGCCGACCCCCGCGTAGATCGCGACGTACTGCTTCCCGTCCGGCCCGAGGTAGGTGATAGGGTTGCCGACCGTCCCCGAGGAAAGCTTGTGCTCCCATAGGACGCGGCACTCCTTGTCGCCCTTGCCGTCGAATTGCTCGGCGTCAATCGCCCTGAACCAGCCGTCCAAGGTCCCGTAGAAGACCACGCGGCCAGCGGTGGCCAGGACGCCACTCCAGACGGGGTACTTCTCCTCCTTGACGCACTTCCTCGTGCCGGTCGAAGCGTCCCAGGCGATGAACTCGCCCAGGTGGCTCCCCGTGTGCTCGTTCGGAATGACCTGGACGCTCGCCCCGACGTAGGGCTGGCCGGCGGTGTACTGGACCGCGATGCCCGTGAAGTCCATGCACATGTTGCTGGTCGCGGACGTAGAACAGCCCCGTCTTCGGGGAGAATGCGGCGGGTTGCTGGCTCTTTTCCACCCATCGCACGTGGGACAGATGTCCTAGAGACAAGAAAATCCTGCCTGGTCTGCTTCTCGGGGACCACGTCCGGTCGGCCCGTGGTCTTGTCGATACCCCTCGCCCAGTTCTGATAAACAAACGGCTCGACGACCAGAATCGTTCCATTCTTGCGGTCCAGCGTATAGGCAAAGCCGTTCCGGTCGAAGTGGACCAGCGCCTGGATCTCCTTGTTCTTGATGGTCAGGTTGACCAGGATGTGCTCGTTCACGCCATCGAAGTCCCATGGTTGTCGAAGGGGGTCATCTGGAGGGCCCACTTCGCCTCGCCGCTGTCCGGATTGCGGGCGAAGATGGTCGCCGACCACTTGTTGTCACCCTGGCGTACGACGCGGGTTCCAGCTGCCGGGATTGCCGGTCGAGTAGTAGAGGAGATTCAGGTCTAGGGTCGTACGAGTACCAGCCCCACGTGGTCCCGCCGCCTATCTTCCACTGGTCGCCCGGCCAGGTGCTGATGCCCTGCCCCACCTGGCCGTACAGCGGGTTGGTGGCGTTGAAGTCGACGGCCAGGCTGATGTCCTGCATCGGGGCCCGTGCTGAAGGCCTTCCACGCGAGCCGGCCATCGTTGATGCCGTAGGCAGCGACCCAGCCACGCACGCCGAACTCACCGCCGGAGACGCCGACGATGTACTTGTCCTTGACCACCAGCCCTGCCATGGTCATGGTCTCGCCCCTGATGGGGTCGGCGTTCTTGACCTTCCAGATCTCCTGGCCTGTCTCGGCGCTCCAGCGCGATGACCTGGCCGTCGAGCGTGCTGAAGAGGATCTTGCCGTTGGCGTAGTTCACGCCGCGATGGACCACCGGCGTCATGCTCGCCCGGTGCTCCCGGCGCTCGCCGCCGCGACGTCCTGGTAGCGCTCCGTGGCGCGGCGCACCTCCTGGGCGAGTGGCGCGGTCGAGGCGCCGGGGGTGGCCATGTGCGCGGACGAGCACGACGCGAGAGCCATGGCGGACAGTCCCATCAACACACGATGCGTGTTCCTCACAAGGGCCTCATTGTTCCTCAGCGGTGGGAGATGGAGGTCGACCGCGCCGACCTCGGCGACGCTGCCAGGCTAGGACAGCGGGCGGCGAGCCACATCGGGAGGACTCCCTATCTTGGTGGAGAGGTCCCCCCATCCTGGGAGCCGGTCAGGCCACTCGGCCGTCCGCGCGAGTCCGGCGAGCGGGTCGGCTCCGGGCTCGGTCAGCCGCTCACGCTTCCCCCGCGAAGGCGGTAGGATCACGGGTGTCCGCTTCGTCGCGACGCGGCCATCTGGGGTGACAGGAGGTCTGGCGACGGGAGGGCGTCATGGGACAAGCCGCTTCCGGGGTGCGATTCGGGACCGCTCGCCTCGCGACGGGCCCGACGCTCCACTACGCCGAGCGGGGCGATGCCGATGGGCCGGCGATCCTCTTCCTTCATGGGTGGCCGGACTCCTGGTTCTCGTTCAGCCGAGTGCTGCCGCTCCTGCCCGCGGCCTACCACGCCTTCGCCATCGACCACCGCGGGTTCGGCGATTCCGAGCGCCCTGACGGGGGCTACGCGATCGACGACCTCGCCGCCGACGCCGCGGCCTTCCTGGACGCGGTCGCCGTCGACCGCGCGACCGTCGTGGGGCACTCCCTGGGCAGCTTCATCGCCCGGCGAGTCGCCGTCGCGTACCCGGAGCGGGTCGAGCGCCTGGTGCTGATCGGCAGCGGCGCGTCGCCCCTCAACCCGGTGACGCGCGAGGTGCAGGCGAGCCTGCGGGACCTGGCCGAGCCGGTGCCGACGACGTTCGTCCGCGAGTTCCAGGCCAGCACCGCCCACGTTCCCCTGCCCGTCCGTTCTTCGAGGGGATCGTGGCGGAGAGCCAGAAGGCGCCGGCTCGCGTCTGGCGCGGGGTCTTCGACGGTCTGCTCGCCTTCGACGACACGGCGCAGCTCGGGCGGATCGGGGCGCCGACCCTCGTCATCTGGGGTGACCGGGACCAGCTGTTCCCCCGGGAGGACCAGGACCGCCTCGCGACGGCGATCCCCGACGCGCGGCTCCGGATCTATCCGGACACGGGGCACTGCCCGAACTGGGAGCGCCCCGAGCAGGTCGTCGCCGATCTCGACACCTTCATGCGGGAGACCTAGTCGCGGCGCGCGGATCCGGGCGGGCCGGACCGGCGGATCCCCGATCGGATCAGCCCTTCACGGCCCCCGCGGTGAGACCGGCGGCGTACTGGTCCACGAAGAACGAGTAGATGAGCGCGACCGGGATCGACCCGGCCAGCGCGCCCGCCATGAGCGGCCCCCAGAAGTAGAAGTCCGCCCGCGTGAGCTGGACGAGGACCCCCACCGGGATGGTCCGCTCGCTCGAGGCCGTCACCAGCGTGAGCGCGTAGATGAACTCGTTCCAGGAGAGCGTGAAGGCGAAGATCCCCGCGGACACGATCCCCGGCCGGGCGAGCGGAATGGCGATCCGCCAGAGCGCCCCGAGCCGGCTGGCCCCGTCGATGCGCGCGCACTCCTCCAGCTCGCCGGGGATGGTCCGGAAGTAGCCCGCCATCAGCCAGGCGACGAAGGGCGCCAGGAAGGTCGGGTAGACGACGACGAGGGCCCAGTAGCTGTCGACCAGGCCGATCGTGCTCATGACCTGGACCATCGGGATGAACAGCAGGCTGGTCGGCACGAGATAGGTGACCACGACGCCCGTGCCCACCAGGCCGGCCCCGCGGAAGCGGAACCGCGCCAGCGCGTAGCCGGCCGGCACTCCGAGGAGGAGCGCGACCGCCGTCGCGCCCGTCGCCACGATCATCGTGTTCTTGGTCCAGCTCGAGGAACGCGGTCTTCGTGAAGAGGAACACGAAGTGCTCGAGGGTCGGCGTCGCGACGTAGAGGGGGCTCCGCTCCGCGTTGTACAGCTCGGAGTTCGGCTTGAGCGCGGTGATGACCATCCAGTAGAAGGGCCCCAGCAGGAACAGGAGGGCGAACCCGAGCGGGCGCGTAGACGAACAGCGCGCGCTCGATGCCCGGGGCGGCGGGTCACGCCCCGGCTCCCCGACGCAGGTGGCGGATCTGCCAGACGATCAGGACGAGGAGGAGCGGCAGCATGGTGAGCGAGATCGCCGCGCCCTCGCCGATGTTGCCCGAGGCGAGCCCCACCTGGTAGCTCAGCGTCGCCAGGACGTGCGTCGAGTTCATCGGCCCGCCCTGGGTCAGGCCGTACACGACCTGGAAGTCGGAGAAGGTCCAGATGATCGACAGGACGAGGGTGATGAGCAGGATCGGCTGAAGGAGCGGCAGGGTGACGTGGCGGAAGCGGTGCCAGGTCCCCGCGCCGTCGATGGCCGAGGCCTCGTAGAGCTCCGCCGGGATGGTCTGGAGCCCGGCCAGGAGCGTGATCGCGAAGAACGGGATCCCGCGCCAGGTGTTGACGAGGATCACCGAGAACATCGCGAGCGAGGGGCTGGTCAGCCAGGGCAGCCCGCGCTGGCTGAGCCCGCTGTGCACGAGGATCCAGTTGAGGACGCTGAAGTTCGGCGTCAGGAGCCACAGCCAGGCCATGGCGCTCAGGACGGTCGGCACGATCCAGGGCAGCAGCACGGCCGACCGGATGAGGCGCTTCAGCGGGAGCTGCTCGTTGAGCAGCAGCGCGAGGCCGAGGCCCGCGCCCAGCTTGAGGATGGTGGCCCCGATCGTGTAGACGATCGTGTTCCAGAGCGTCTGGCGGTAGATCTGGTTGTCCCAGAGATTCCAGAAGTTGGCCAGCCCGACGAAGCGGCCCGGCTCGGCCAGCGTCCGGTCGGACAGGGCGTACTGCACGGCGACGCCGAACGGATAGGCGACGAGCCCGAGGAGCAGGAGCACGAGGGGCCCGACCAGGAGCCACGCGAGCGTCTGCTCCTGGTCGAGCCAGCGTCGGACCGCGAGACGCGCCATGCCGGGAAGCCAGCCGCGCCGCGGCGGTGCGGGCCCGCGGCGCCGGCCGGCGGATTCAGCCTATCCCAGGCGCTTCTGCGCGATCTGCTGGTATTCCTTCTCCGCCCACTTGATCGCGTCGGCCGGCTTGAGCTGCCCGGTCGCCGCCTTGGCGAACATGTCGACCAGGACGAACTTGTTGACGGCCTCGGCCGCCGCCGGGGTCGGCGGTCCCGCGTACCCGGCGAGGCGGTTCACCTTGTTCAGCTCGCGGAAGATCCGGAGCTTGGGGTCGTCGGGCCAGACGTCCTCCTTGTCGAAGCCCGACGAACGGCGGGATGAAGTAGGACTGCCCCGCCTTCGTCCACTTCGGGAGGAAGCTGCGGTCGTGCCAGGCCCGCAGGAACGCCAGCTGGCCCTCGCGGTTCTTGCTGGACGCGAATCCCGCCCACAGGTTGATGTTGTAGTGCCCGAAGCGCCCGGCCGGCCCCGACGGCCAGTTGGCGTGGTCCATGTTCTCGATGAGCATCTTCTTGGCGGGATCGGTCGGCGCGGCGGCGCGCGCCGCCAGGTACACGGTGTTGACGTTCACGGTGGCCGACACCTTGCCGGCGAGGAACGCCTGGTTGTTGTCCGGGTCGAGCCAGGCGGTGACGCCCGGGTCCATGACCTTGTAGATCTCCGTGTACCACTCGACCGCCTTGAGCGTCTGCGGCGAGTTGATGGCCACGGTCTTGCCGTCGGCCTCGAACTCCTTGCCGCCGAACGCCCAGAGCACCGGGTAGTTGGTGGAGCGCCCGTCGCCCGAGGCGTGGCCGAGCGTCATGCCGATCGGCGTGCCCTTGGCGTGGAGCTTCCGGGCGGCGACCAGCAGCTCGTCGAAGGTGTCGGGGAACTTCTCGACACCGGCGGCGCGGAACATGTCCGTCCGGTAGTTCCAGGCGGCCGGCGCCTGGCCGATCATGAGCGCCTTCCAGCGGCCCTTCACCACGCACGCCTGCTGGGCGACGTCGAACCAGCCGCCGTACGTCTTGCCGATCTCGCCCGCCAGGTCGGTCACGTCGATCAGCTTGTCGGCGTAGAGGTAGGCGTCGAAGTCCCGGACGACCGCGATGTCGCCGCCCTGGCCGCTGCCCACGATGGCGGCCACCTTGGCCACCTGCTGCTCGCCGGCGAAGCGCTCCACCCGCACGTCCATCCCGGTGTCCTTCGCCAGGGACGCGACGAGGTCGTCGAGCATCTTGTTCGTCTCGGGCACGTACCAGTCGCCGGCGATGATGGTGAGCTTCGTGCCCTTCAGCGAGCCCTGGGCGCGGGCGGGCCCGGGGCGAAGCCCTCCGGTGGCCAGCAGGCTCCCGCCGCCGAGGGCGGCGGTGGTGCGGAGGAAGCGACGGCGTGAGATCGGGGACGTGGGCGCTTCGCTCATCGGTGTCTCCCTCGGCGACGCGCGGCCAGGCGCATCCCTGAATCGGTTCGGATCAAGTCCGGGGTCGGTCACGGCTACCCGGAGGAACTCTGACCGAGCCACCCCACGCTGTCAAGGTCGAAGCGGGCATCACCGGGGCGGCGCCGCGTCGATCCACGCGCGCACCCCGCTCGGGCTCGCGTCGATGAGCTCCCGCGGAGTCAGCGCGTCGACGAGGGCGTCCGGCCACTTCGCCCCCGCGCCGGTCAGGACGCAGACGACGTCCTCGTCGGCCCCGAGCTCACCCCGCGCCGCCAGCCCGAGCGCGGCCGCCACCGACGCCGCCGAGGACGGCTCCACCGCGATCCCCTGCGCCGCGAGCCGCCGCATCGCGTCGAGGATCGCCTCCTCCGACACCGCCTCGGCCGCGCCGCCGGACTCGGCGACCGCCCGGAGCGACGCGGGGCCCCCCGTCTCGTCCGCGATCGACACCGCGATCGTCTTCGGATCCGGATGCACCGGCACCTCCGCGGCGCCCGCGCGCCATCCGCGCACGATCGGGTCGCAGCCCGCCGCCTGCACCGCGACCATCCGTGGCAGCGCGCCCGGCGCCCCCAGCGCCCGGAGCTCCCGGAATCCCTTCCAGGGACCGTAGATCGCGTCGCCGCCCGACGTCGGCACGAGCACCCGCGCCGGGAAGCGGCCGCCGAGCTGGAAGTAGACCTCGTGGGCGATCGTCTTGTAGCCCTCGACGCCGTAGGGCGTCGAGACCGGCTCGGGCGTCATGCCCGTGGACGGGTACCAGCCCCGCTCGCGGACGAGCCAACCGACGTGGGCCGCGCGGTCGGCGAGGACGACGACGCGAGCCCCGAAGAGCTGCATGAGCCGCCGCTGGACGAGCGGGGCCCGGGGATCGCAGAACACGAGCGCCTCGATGCCGGCGCGCGCGGCGTACGCCGCGAGCGCCGTGCCGTGGTTTCCCGTCGTGGACGCGACGGCCTTCCGGAAGCCGAGCACCCGGGCCATCGTGAGCGACACGGAGTGGAGCCGGTCCTTGAACGACCCGGTCGGGTTCCGCGTCTCGTCCTTCAGCCAGATCCGGTGGTCGCCGGGTCCCTGCAGCCGGACCAGGGGGGTCGCGCCTTCCGCCAGGCTCAGGATCGACGCGTCGGCCGGCGGCGGCAGGACCTCCCGGAACCGCCAGAGCCCGCCCGGCGCGCGACGCCCAGGCCTTGAGGGTCCCGGCCGCCGCGAGGGCCGCGTAGTCGTAGGCCACCTCGAGCGCGGGCCGCGGCTCCCCGGCGCAGGTCACGCAGCCCTCGAAGGCGGGGCCGAGCGGCGTCGTGGCGCCGCACCGGACGCAGACCAGATGGGGCATCAGGGCGCCGCTCCGCCGCGCGGCGGGACGATCAGCTCCAGCTCCCAGCCGCCCGCCGGCCCGCGCCGGAGCCCCACGGCCGTGGCCGGGGCGAAGTGGATCCGCTCGAGCGCCGCGCCGCCGACGAGCGCGGCGGCCAGGCGGCCCAGGTGGGGCAGATGGCCCACCAGCATGAGGGGCGCCTCGGCCCCGGCGAGCTCGGCCGCGGCGACGTCGGGCGCGTCCTCGGGCGCGAGCCCGGGCGTCCCCCGGATGCCTCGCGGCGGGCGTCAGGACGCCGCCCAGGATCTCCGCGGTCTCGCGGGCGCGCGCCAGGCCCGAGTGGCGGATCTCGGCCACCTCCGCCCCGCGGGCCGCGAGGGCCCGCGCCGTCGCCTCGACCTCGGCGCGCCCCGCCGGCGTGAGCGGGCGCGTCCGGTCGTCGGATCCGGCGGCCGCCGTCCCGTGACGGACCAGGTAGGACGTCATCGCATGGCCTCGGCCGCCGCCCGCCCCTCAGTACCGCTGCCCGAGCCCCAGCTGCTCCGGGAGGCCGATCAGGTCGCAGAACTCCTGAAACGACGCCCGGCGCCCGGGGTCCGCCAGCGTCGCGTCCCGGTCGCGGAGCTCGGCGAGGGCCTGCTGCATCGCGCGGGTCGCGACGAACAGGAGATCCACCGGGACGATGACGATCGCGTAGCCGAGCGCGCGCAGGCGGGCGAACGGGGGAAGCGGCGACCGGCCGCTCGGCGCGTAGTTGAAGAGGAGGGGCCGGTCGAGCCGGCGCGGCAGGGCCTCGATCTCGGCCTCGGAGGTGGGCGCCTCCACGAAGAGGATGTCCGCGCCCGCGCGGGCCGCCGCCGCCGCCCGCTCGACCGCGTCGTCGAAGCCGCCGACCGCGATCGCATCCGTGCGCGCGATGATCAGAAGGTCCGGATCCGTCCGCGCCTCGACCGCCGCCCGGATGCGCCCGGCGAACTCCGCCACCGGCACCACCTGCTTGCCCGCCAGGTGCCCGCAGCGCTTCGGCGCGGCCTGATCCTCGAGGTGGAGCGCGGCGACGCCGGCCAGCTCGTACTGCTGGACCGTGCGGCGAACCTGCAGCGCGTTGCCGTAGCCGGTGTCCGCGTCCGCGATGAGCGGGATCGACACCGCGCTCGCCAGGTTCCGCGCCTGGTCCACCATCTCGGCGAGTCCCGCGAACCCGAGGTCGGGCAGCCCGAGGCGCGCCGCCGAGACGCCGAAGCCCGTCATGTACGCCGCGGGAAACCCCGCCTGCTCGACGAGCCGGGCCGACACGGCGTCGTACACGCCGGGGACGACCAGCCCCCGCCGCTCGGCCACCAGCGCGCGGAGCCGCTGCCGCCGCGTCACGCCGGCCGTCCCTCCCGCGCGGCGCTCACGCCCCCGCCCCGGCGGGGCGCCGCGCGCCGAGCCGCGCGAGGGACCCGTAGATGCCGGCCGGCAGGAAGATGATGAAGAGCACGAGCAGGAGACCGTAGATCGTCTCGGCCATGCCGATGAACTTCAGCCCGAAGACGATGCGGAGCGACTCGCTCAGCGCGATCGTCAGCGCGGTGCCGACGGTCGGCCCGAGGAGCACGTACATCCCGCCCAGCACGACGGCAAAGACGATCCGGAGCGACACGCCGATCCCCGACAGGGTCTCCGGGTTCACGTACGTGATGTACTGGGCGTACGCGACGCCCCCGAGGGCGGTCATGGCGGCGGAGAGCACCGTGATCCCGATCTTGAACCGCGTCACGTGGATGCCGACCGACGCCGCCGCGGTCTCGTCCTCCCCGATCGCCTCCATCGCCGACCGCGCCATCGAGCGATCGAGCCGGCGCCACACCCAGAGCCCGGCCACCCAGACGACCAGGGTGCCGTAGTAGAAGACCCGGCGGTCGGCGAACTGGATCGCCAGGAGGCTGTTCGCGCCGGCCGTCTTGAGCGTCAGCCCGAGCGAGCCGCCCGTCCAGTCGCGCTCCGCGATGATCAGGAGGCGCACCACCTCGCCCACCGCCAGCGTCACCAGGCCGAAGTAGTGGCCGACCACGCGGAACCGGGAGCACGGGTACGCGACGACCGCGGCGAACACCGCGGTGGCGGCCACCGCGACCACCGCGCCGATCCACGGCGTCAGGTGGAAGAAGTTCCAGAGGAGCGCGACCGTGTACGCGCCCAGCCCGAGGAACGCGCCGTGTCCGAGCGACACCAGGCCGAACCGTCCCATGAGCGACCAGGCCTGGCCGATGAACGACCAGATGAAGATCTGGATCAGGACGTGGAGGACGTACTGCCCCACTCCCCCGGTCAGGAAGAGCGGGGCCGCCAGGAGCGCGGCGCCGACCGCCACCGCGGCCGCGCGGCCCCCGCGGGACGCCCCCGTCCTCATGCGCGCCGGGCCAGGATGCCGCCGGGGCGCAGGAACATCATGACGATGAAGACGACGAACGCGATGACGTAGCCCATCTCCGTCGACCAGATGACCCCGGCGATCGAGATGATCTCGCTCATGATGAACGACGCCACGAACGCCCCCACCATGTTCCCCAGGCCGCCCAGGACGCAGATCATGAAGGTGAGCGGACCGAACTGCCCGCCGAAGAACGGGTGGACCGAGTACTGGAACACGAGGAGCGCGCCCGCCAGCCCGGCCATCATCCCGCCGACGGCGGACGTCACCACGTAGACGCGCTGCGGGTTCGCGCCCATGAGCGACATCGCGTCCCGGTCCTGGGCGACGGCGCGGATGGCGGTGCCCATGTAGGTCCGCGTGAGGAACACGTAGAGGGCGAGCATGGCCAGGATCGAGATCCCGAACGGGATGAGCCGCGTGGCGGGCAGGAAGATCCCGGCCACCTCGAAGCTCGGCAGCGAGAACCGGACGCTGCGGTGATCGGTGGTCCACAGGAAGGTGGCGAACGACTGGATGAAGAAGAGGAGACCGCCGGTCGCGAGGAGCTGGTTGATCGGCGGGCTCGACAGGATCGGCGAGATCACGAGCAGGTGGACCGCGATCCCGAGCAGCGCGCCGAGGCCGAGCGTCACGAGCGCGGCGGCCCAGAACGGCCAGCCGTGGATCTGGCAGAGGAAGTACATGGCGTACATGCACAGCATGACCAGGTCGACGTAGACGATCCAGACGACGTCGATGACGCCGAAGATCAGGTTCAGACCGAGCGCCAGGAGCGCGAGGATCCCGCCCAGCAGGATGCCGTTGATGGCGGCCTCGGCGAGGAAGATCGGGTCGATCACAGGCCGACGTACGCCTTCCGCACGAAGGCCTCCTCGGACAGCTCCGCCGCCCGCCCTTCCATCTTGATCCGCCCGACCTCGAGGAGGTAGGCGCGGTCCACGATCTTGAGCACCTGACGCACGTTCTGCTCGACGACCAGGATCGTGTAGCCCTCCTCCCGCACCCGCCGGATCAGGTCGAAGAGGCGCAGGACCAGCACGGGGGCGAGCCCCATGGACGGCTCGTCCAGCAGGATCAGCTTGGGCCGGGACATGAGCGCCCGGCCGATGGCCAGCATCTGCTGCTCGCCGCCCGAGAGGCTCCCCGCCCGCTGGCCCGCCCGCTCCGCCAGGACGGGGAACAGGTCGTAGACGCGCGCCAGGCTCTCGGCGAAGCGGCGGCGCGCCGCCGGCAGGTACGCGCCCATCTTGAGGTTGTCGGCCACCGTCAGCGCCGGGAAGATGCGCCGTCCCTCGGGCACGTGGGCGATCCCCTGCGCCACGATCTCGTGCGCCGGCCGGCCGGTGAGGCGCGCCCCCTCCAGCTCGAGCTCGCCCGACCGGAGCGGCAGGAGGCCGGAAATCACTCGCAAGAGCGTCGTCTTGCCGGCCCCGTTGGGGCCGACGACGGCGACCGCCTCCCCGGCGGCGATCGAGAGGCTCACGTCCCACAAGGCCGTGAAGGCGCCGTAACCGGCCGTGACGTTCCGCAGCTCCAGCATGCTCAGGCTCCGCCGCCCGGCCGCGGCGCCCGCCGCCGGCGGGCGATCCCGGGCTCCCGCTCGGTCGGTCGCGGAGCGTCCATGCCTAGCTCACGACCAGCTTTTCGCCGAGGTAGGCCTCGATGACCCGGGGATCCTCGGCCACCTCGAGGGGACGCCCTTCGGCGATCTTCTCGCCGTGATCGAGCATGACGACCCGGTCGACCACCCGCATCAGCGTCGCCATGATGTGCTCGACCCACACGATGGTCACGCCGAGCTCGCCGCGGACCCGCTTGAGCATTTCCGCCGCGCTCGCCATCTCCGACGGGTCGAGCCCGCCGAGGCTCTCGTCGGCGAGGAGGAGCTTCGGTCCCGTCGCGAGCGCCCGCGCGAGCTCGAGCTTCTTGAGCCCGCCCGCGCCCAGGAGGGCCGTGGACGCGTCCTCGTCGGCGGGCAGGCCGACGAGCCCGAGGACCTCGCGAGCCCGCGCCCGGGCCTCGGCCTCGGTGTTGCGCTGGCCGGGCGCCGAAGTGGGCCGCGACCGCCACGTTCTCCATGATCGAGAGCTTCCGGAACGGCCGCGGGATCTGGAACGTGCGCGCCACGCCCCGGTGGCAGATCGCATCCGGCGTGAGCCCGGCGATCTCCTCGCCCTGGAAGCGGATGGATCCCGCGGTCGGCTCGAGGGCGCCGGAGATGCAGTTGAACATCGTCGTCTTGCCCGAGCCGTTGGGGCCGATGAGCCCCAGGATCTCCCCCTCGACGACCTCGAAGGAGATGTTGCTGAGCGCGGTGAAGCCGCCGAAGCGCTTGACGACGCCGGACACCCGGAGCATGGGTGTCACGAGAGGCGCGGGGCCGCCGGAGGGGGGCCGGGCAGGCCCCGCCCCCGGGCCCGCGAAGGGACGGCGGCGGGGGCCCCGGGGCCCCCGCCGGATCGGTCAGCGCGCGGCAAACGGCGAGGATGCCGGCAGGATCACCGGCGGGTTGTTCATCGCGATCACCTTGGGCCAGACGTGCTGGAACCGGCCCTCGACGATCTGGTACACGGCCGCGATGGCCCGCTCGTTCTGCCCCCGCATCGGGTTCCCCTCGCCGAGGAACTTCACTCCGTAGCCCTGCATGGTGCCGCCCTCGGCGATGTCGGTCTCGCGGGCGGCCTTGGCGAGGGCGTCGGGGGTGAAGCCGCCGTGCTTCTGGATCGCCCGCGGGAGGACGTCGTTCAGCAGGATCCACATGTTGTTGAAGCCCATCGACACGTGCGGCGCGATCCCGCCGATCGGGATGTTCGGCTCGAAGGTCTTGTAGCGCTTCACCATCTCCTGGGTCAGGTCGCCGACGCCGGGCGCGAGATTCTTGGCGTCGATCAGCTGGGCGGCCGGCGGGTCGACGGAGTGGAAGCCCTCGACCTCGTTCCCGAACGCCTCCTTGAGCTTGTCCAGCTGGCTGTGGCCGGCGCCGTGCCCGATGTAGGCGCGCACCCGGAAGCCCTGCTCCTTGCTCTGCCGGAGGAGGAGATTGATGTCCGGGTTGTACCCCGTGTGATAGAGCACGTCCGGCCGGGCGGCGCGGAGCTTCGTCACCAGGGAGGACAGATCGGGCGCGCTCGCGGAGTACCCCTCCTTGAGCACGATCTGCATGCCCTGGCGCTTGGCCTCGCCCTCGTTGGCGCTGGACACGCCGACCCCGTACGGCCCGTCCTCGTAGATGATGGCGATCCGCAGATCCTTGGCGGCCTTCTTGAACTTCTCCTGGGCGTTGCCGGCGATGTACTGCACCGAGGCGACGCCGAACAGGCCGCTGTTCGTCTGGGGCCGGAAGGTGTACTCGAGGTTCCGGTCCTTCAGCACGGCGTCGGAGATCGCCGTGGTGATCCAGAGGAACTTCTTCTGCTTGTCCACCTTCTCGGCGAGCGGCACCGCGTGCGCGCTCGAGTAGACCCCCGCGAGGATGTCGACCTTCTCGACGTTGAGCAGCCGCTCCGTCTCGTTGATCGCCGCCTCGGTCTTCGACTGGCTGTCGCCGTCGACCTGGACGATCTTGAACTTGCCGAGGACGCCGCCCTTCTCGTTGATCAGGTCGATCATCATCTTCGCGCCGCGCCAGCAGTTGAGCGAGCCGGCGGCGGAGAAGGGGCCGGTGTGGTCGTAGAGAAGACCGATCTTGATCGTCTGACCCTGCGCGTCCGCGGATCGGGTCGCCGCGAGCCCGAGCGCGACGGCGGCGATCAGGGTGAGGGCGAGAACGAATCGGGCGCTTTTCGCCATCTGTGACCTCCTTGATGCGGTGATCCCCGCGAGGGCGACGAGGTGTCGATGCAGGGTGACCCAGCCTACCACGGTCGAGCGAGGGCCGGACAGGGGCCGGCCGCGCCCGCCGGCGCCAGACCGGGGCCGGGACGGCCCGCGGCCCGCGGGCGGACCGGAGCGCCTGCGGCCGGGTGGAATCGTCAGCGAGAGTGCCCGGCGGCGAAGTCGTTTCCGGCGCGGTCGGTGCCGCGGACGAGCCAGAGAGGGCGTCGCGAGAAGTCGATGACGGCCGTCCCGTAGCTGGTCATCGGCGGAATCGTGCGGTCGAAGTGTGACGTGGCCGGCATGTAGCGGATGGCCAGCCCGGCCCGCCGCCGCGGGGAGCGATTCGGTCGGGAGCCGTGAATCAGGTGGACGTCGTGGAGCGACAGCTCACCGGCCTCCAGGACGACGTCGCGAGCGGTCGACTCGTCGTAGGCGGCGGCATCCACCTCCAGGTCCAGCACGATGCGGTCGCGCGGGGCCTTGACGTGGGGAAGGAGTCCGCGGGCGTGCGAGCCGGGGATCACGCGCATGCAGCCGTTCTCGGTCGTGGAGTCGTCGATGGCGATCCAGGCGGTCGTCGTCGCCAGGGGGCGGATGGGCCAGTAGTGGCCGTCCTGGTGCCAGGGCACCTCCATGCCGTCGCCGCCCGGCTTGCAGAACACCTGGCATCCCCACAGGATCACGTCCGGGCCGACGAGACCGGCCACGAGATCCACGATCGCCGGGTCCCGGGCCATGTCCAGGAAGACGTCGTTCCCGCGGATCCCCTCCGGTCCCTCCCGGAGATGGGCGTTCACCAGCTGCTCGGGGCGCCGATCGGGGTTGTCGGCGATCAGCCGGTCCAGCGCCTCGCGAAGCCGGCCGACCGCGTCCGCGGACAGCCGGGCCCGGGGAATCACGATCCCGTCCCGCGCGTACGCCGCCTGCTCCTCCGCCGAGAGGCGGGGCAGAGCCGAGGCGACCGTGGCGATGCTCATGAGCGATCTCCTTCCGACGGTGGTGTCCCGGGCCACGCCCGGAGGCCGCCTCGCCCGCAAAGGCTCGGCGGGCGGCGGCGTTCGGATGCGCCAAGGCTAGCCCGCACGGCGAGAGGGGTCAAGGACGTCCGGTCGCGGGGACCGACCCGTTCAGCCGGTCAGGGCCTCGAAGTCGGCGAAGACCGCGACGGGGTCGAGGGGGCGCGGGATCAGCCCTTGCGCGTGCTGCTCCTCGCAGAACCGGGCGACCATCCGGCGGTTCTCGGCTCCGAGGCCGTACGGCTCGAATCCGGGTCCCATCAGGCGCGCCTGCGCTTCCAGGTCGTCGAGGAGCCACGGGCTCGACTCGTGGAGCTTCCAGCGGTTGGCGGCCGTCCGCGCGCGGGCGGCCTCGAAGGCCGACTGCACGGCGCGCACCACCCCGGGGTGTCGGTCCACGACGTCACGCCTCAGCACCACCAGGTGGTGCGCGGGGAACAGCCGCGTCCGGCGGTAGTAGGCCTGCTCGGCGACACGGTAGTCCTCGAAGAGGCGCCGGAACGGGCCCGCGGGGTCGTAGAGGCCCTTCGGGGTCCATGCCCAGATGAGCGCGTCGATCTCGCCGTCCAGCAGGAGGTCACGGAGAGGTCGCCGGGCGAGCGCCACCCCGGGCGGCAGGGTGTCGCCCGGGGGCGGCGCGTCCTCCGCGTGGACTCGCCCCACGACCCACCGGACCTGGTCGAGGGCGACCCCCTCCTCGCGCATGAGCGCGCGGCTCCACGTGTTCCCGCTGTGGGGCCAGCCGTCCATCGCGACGCGGCGGCCGGCGAGGTCCGCGATGGTCCGGAGCGTGCTGTCCCGGCGCACGTAGAAGTTCCGGTGGCGGAACTCGCGCATCACGAAGATCGGCAGCCCCACCACCGACCGGTCGCCCGCGGCGAGCCGCTGGACGTAGCGGCTGAACGACGCCTCCCCGCCGTGCACGGCCGGATCGGCCGCCACCCGCTCGAGCGCGTCGAACGCGCGGATCAGCGTCAGGTCCACCCCGTCGGCGGCCACGTCGCCGGTCGCGAGGGGCGCCACGAAGTCGTAGTCGCGGGTCGCGAGCGTGAGCGGCACCGTCGGCACGGGCGGATCCTCCCCGCGCATCTATACCATGCCCCGGACGCGGTTCAGGCCTCTGCCATGCGCGAGGCGCGTCAGGCGGAGCGGCGGAACGGCAGGGCGAGCTGCGCCCAGTAGCCCTCGGGCACCGGGTTGTCGCGGATCCCGTACACCGCGGGCCAGCGCGACCCGGGGAGATAGAACGTCCCGAACAGCCTGTCGATGAACGGCAGGTGCACGGCGAAGTTCACGTCCACCCGATCCGCGCTGTGATGCCAGTGGTGGTACTGGGGCGTGGCCAGCACGAAGCGCAGCACCCCGAAGCGCCAGCCCACGTTCGCGTGGATCAGCACGGCCTGGAACGACACGAAGAGCAGGTAGGCGTAGGTGGGGCCGGCCGCGAAGCCCAGCACGTAGATGGGCACGAAGGTCAGGCCCCGGGTGACGACGATGTCGACCAGGTGGAGACGCGACCCGGCCAGCCAGTCGAGCTCGCGGCTCGAGTGGTGGATCTGGTGGAAACGCCAGAGCCAGGGGACCTGGTGGAAGAGGCGGTGCACCGTGTACTGCGTCAGGTCGGCGACCAGAAGGATCCCGGCGAACTGGAGCACGAATGGCAGGCGCGCGACGGCGTCCTGGATCTCGGGAGCCGTCGCCCAGCGGAAGAAGAGCGCGGCCGGCGCCATGGTGAGCAGCACCGTCACCTGGACGAGCAGGTGGCTCACCCCGAAGTGCCAGAGATCGGTCCGCCAGCCGGGGCGGAAGATGGGCTGGGCCCGCAGACGGCCGAACAGGAGCTCGAGCGGCACGAAGATGGCGGAGAGCAGAAACAGGTCGAGGAGGAACCAGTCGAGGCCGACGTGATTCGACCGCGCCACCGGGCCGGTCACCGCGACCTGGGAGCCGCCCATCACGGTGGCGAGCGTGGCCAGGCCCGCCCCCATGAGGCCGAGCGCCTTCCGCCGCTTCAGCAGCACGCTCAGGACGCCCAGCACGAAGGCCACGCCGAGCGTCCACTTGATCGTGGCGCGCACCAGGTCCATGGGATAGACGTCGCGCAGCGCGGGAGTCGTGAGGACGGCCGGAAACCACAGGCAGAGCACGGCCCCGAAGGCGAGCGCGCCGAGGAGCGCCGACAGGACGCCCGCCGCCCAGCCGACCACGCCCGCGCGGCTCGCCATGGGTCGATGCTAGCAGGCCGCCCGCCCGAGGCCGGCAGGAAGCCGCTACCCAGTTCGCGCCGACGCGGCCCGCCGCGGGCCGGCAGGCTTGGTCCCGGAGGAAGCGCGGGCACTCCGGCTGCTTCGACCCGATGGGCTGGCGCTCGTCGGGACACGAAGCGCCCGGCGGACTACACTCGCCAGGACGCCCGGCGGGCCGGGCCGAGGAGGACGTCCCCGGGCGCACCGTAGCGAGGGTTCCTCACGACGCGCCGCGCGCGAACGGGCCCGCCCATCCACGCGGTCGACCGCGCCGGCGGGCCACCCGGGCCGGCCACGCAGGCAAGACGACCGGGAAGAGGAGGCAGCCATGGCGACCAAGATGCTCAAGACAGCGAAGCGAACGGTCACCCTCGATGCCCGGCCGGACCGGCCGGACCTCCGCGATCGCATCTATCAGCCGCCGCTCGTCTCCCTGCCGCCATCAGTACCCGCCGCCGGAGTGGATCAAGACCTATCTGCCGAGGTACTCGAAGGCCGGCCTGATCCTCGACCAGGGCGAGGAGGGCGCCTGCACCGGGTTCGGGCTGGCCGCCGTCATCAACTACCTGCTCTTCCGGCAGTTCGTCCACGCCAAGACGCCGCCGTCGCCGACGGTCAGCACGCGGATGATCTACCATCTCGCCCGCAAGTACGACGAGTGGCCGGGCGAGGACTACGACGGCTCGAGCTGCCGCGGCGCCATGAAGGGCTGGTTCCACCACGGCGTGTGCTCCGACGCGCTCTGGCCCTACCGCGACAAGGACGGCGACGTCCGAGTTCATCCCGCCCGACCCCAAGTGGACCGCCGACGCCGCGCAGCGGCCGCTCGGCGCCTACTACCGGATCATGAAGGACTCGATCACCGATCTGCAGGCGGCGATCAACGAGGTCGGCGCCGTCTACGTGTCGTCCGACGTGCACAAGGGCTGGGATTCCATCGTGAGCACGAAGTCGGCGATACCGACGATCCCGTGGAAAGCCGGGACGGCCCCGGTCGGCGGCCACGCCTTCGCCCTCGTCGGCTACGACGCGAACGGCTTCGCTCTGCAGAACTCGTGGGGGGAGGACTGGGGCTTTCACGGCTTCGCCCGGGTCACCTACGACGACTGGCTGACGAACGGCGACGACGCCTGGGTCGCGGTCATGGGCGCGCCCATCGCGGCGCGCGCGCCCGCGATCATGCTGGCGAGCCTCCGGACCGTCTCGCCCGCGGAGCCCATCTCAGCGCGGGGCTGGCCAACGGCGCGACCGCGGCCGTGGTCGCCGAGCCGCCCCGGCCGAACGCGTGGAATACGGAGACCGCCGTCAACCACACCGTGATCCTCGGCAACGACGGGCTCCCGGATCACGTCACGCTCGAGGACGCGGACGCCGCCGCCGCCGTCGAGCGCGTCTGCTACGACCTCCCGAAGGCGTGGTTGAAGACGCCCCAAGCACGGCGGACGCCGCATCGTCGATCTACGCGCACGGCGGGTTGAACGATCTCACCGCCAGCCTCGACCGCGCCCAGGTGATGGGACCGTGGTTCGAGCAGAACGGCATCTACCCCGTGTTCGTCGCGTGGCAATCGGGCGTGGCGGACACGATCGAGGGCATCATCGCGCGACTTCATCGGCGAGCCTGGTCAGCGAGGCGCAGGACCGGAAGTCGCGATCGCTGGTCGACACGGTCTCGGAAGCCCGCGACTACCTGATCGAGGCGGCCGCGATCGTGCCGGCGCGCGCCCGTCTGGAGCCAGATGAAGCAGAACGCCGTGGCCGCCTCATCCGGCGACGGCGGGATGGTGACGCTGGCCCGGTGCCTGGCCCGGCTCGGCAGCGGACTACCCGAACCTCGAGATCCACCTGGTCGGGCATTCCGCCGGGGCCATCGTGCTCGGCGCCTTCCTCGGTCAGCTGGCCAGCGAGCGGCTCACGGCCCGCACGGTGTCCCTCTACGCCCCCGCGTGTACCGTGGCCTTCGCGAACAGCACCTACCTGCCGGCGGCCGAGAACAAGGTCATCGATCCCCGGCGCGTCGCGTTCGACGTCCTGTCGAACTCGAACGAGCTGGACGACAGCGTGGGGCCGTACGGCAAGTCGCTCCTCTACCTCGTCTCGCGGGCGCTCGAGCCGGCCCACAAGACGCCGATCCTCGGCATGGAAGCGACCTGGGAGCCCAAGCTCGACAAGGAAGGCATCTTCGTGGCGCCGGCCCCCGGCCGGCCGAACCCGGACGTCGCCTTCTGGCGGAAGTCCTGGCTGAAGCTCTCGGGCGAGCGCCCGCGGTGCTGGAGGAGGAGCGCGTGATCGAGGAGCTCCCGGCGTTCACCGTCCGCTCGGTGCACGGCTGCTTCGACAACTGGATCGAGGGCATCGAGGGAACGCTCGCGCGCATCCTCGGCCTGTCGTCGCCCGCGCACGCTGCCCGTGCGAATCCAGTCGCTGAGAGGCTTCTAGCGGCTCCGGGACCCGGCCCGTCAGGACGCACGCGGCAGGAGTCGGATCGCGGTCGCCGCCGGGCGGCGGCGCGCGGCGGGCTGATCGGCCGCCGCTTGCGACGGCTCGCGGCTTGCTCGGACGCCGGGCGCGCTTCGCCGCCGGCGCCGACGGCGTGCCGCGCGGCGGTCGGGGCTGCCGCTCGTCCGGCCGCGTCCGGCGGGTCCGCCGCGCTTCGGCGGCGCGGCGCGCCGCCGCTTGGGCGCCGGGCGTCGGCTTCGGGCGGCTTTCGCCGTCCGCCCCGCCCCGACCTCGGCCGCGGCGGCCACCGGAACCCCGAAGACCGCCTTCGCGTGTTCCCAGAACTCCCGCCGGTCGGCGAGGCCGTTCAGGCCGCCGTTGATCCGCCGGGTGATCGTCACGAAGTCCCCGGCATCCGCCAGCGTGTTGAGACCGTTCCGGGCCCAGAACCACGCGGCCGCCAGGCAGCCCGGTCCCGGCGTCGCCAGGAGATCGGGGTCACCGACGAGGTCCACGCCGATGGCCGACCCGCACGCGCGGTAGTTGTCCTTCCCCGTGAGCTGGATCGGCCCGCGGCCGCGGTAGCGCCAGCCGTCGCCGCTCGGTTCCGGCCCGTTCCCCATGCGGCCGGCGTACACGCGATTCGCGATGCGCTCGGGCTTCCGGTCGAACGCCCGGGCCTCCGCGTCCGTCGTGAAGTACTTCGGAAAGACCTGGCGCAGGCGCTCCCAGCGGTAGTTGAGGTTCTCGGTCCACCGCTGGAGCTGCCCGGACTCGTGAGCGAGCTGGGCGGTGAAGGCGGCCATCCGCGGCGGCGTGTCGATCTCGAAGCGGCGCATCGCGGTGGCGAGGGCGCCGATGACCGGATCGGCCAGCTTCGCCGCCAGGGGCATCACCGCTTCCAGGTCGGCGCGCGTCAACAACCGCCGCTCCTCCCCGCCCACCCGCTCGCGCCCGGCACGTCGGCGGGCACCGATCCTCAGAAGTCGCCGATGTTCCCCGGGGTGTTGACCGGGCCCAGCTCCGCCTGCGCCGAGCGTCCCGGCGTCAGCATGCCGCCGTCGACCTCGAAGTTCTGACCGGTGACGAACCCGGCGTCGTCGGCCGCCAGGAAGACGGCGGCCCAGGCGATGTCGGCCGGCCGGCCCTCCCGGCCGATCGGGATGGCCTCGATGCGCCGCGCCTTCTCGTCGGGCGAGAGGCCCTCCCAGTAGTCGACGGCGATCATCCCGGGACGGAGGGCGTTGCAGCGAATGCCCCACGGGGCGAGGTCGACGGCGACCGCGCGCGTGAACGTGTCGATGGCGCCCTTCACCGAGTCGTACGCGATCAGGTTCCGGTGCACGCGGTTGGCGCCGTTGCTGCTGATGTTGATGATGCTGCCGCGCACGCCTCGCCGCGCCATGATGCGCGCCGCCTGGTGCGTGCAGTAGAAGAGGATGCCCATGTTGGCGCGCACGTAGGCGTCCCACCCCGCG
Source organism: uncultured Candidatus Rokubacteria bacterium (assembly GCA_963745015.1). GTDB lineage: Bacteria > Methylomirabilota > Methylomirabilia > Rokubacteriales > DASRDR01 > DASRDR01. Next base: position 220,112 of record CAVUVU010000019.1, on the reverse strand, counting down.
CTCGTCATCGTGAGGAACGCGCCGCTCTCGCCCTTGTCGACGAACATCTGGGCGTTGTTGACGAGGATGTCGAGCGTGCCGAAGGCCGCGGAGCGTCTCGTCGAACAGCCGCGTCACCTCCGCTTCCACGCTGACGTCGGCGGCCACCTCGAGGCAGGTCCCTCCCGCCTCCCGGATCTCCTTCGCCGTCCGCGCGACGACGTCGTCGTCGCGGTCGTTGACGACGACCCGGGCCCCCTCGAGGGCGAAGCGCGTGGCGATGCCCCGGCCGATGCCCCGGCCGGAGCCGGTGACGACCGCGACCTTGCTGCGCAACAGCATGCCGGGCTCCTCCCGCGGTCGACCGGCGTGGAGCCGGTGGCAGTGATGGAATGACGGCGGGCGTCATTCTAGCACCGGCTCGCCGCCGCTTCGCGGGCCGGCTTCGCGCACGAGCGACGGCGTGGGCACGTTGACACCTCTGTCCGGCGGCGTCTAGAGTTCGCGATGCGTCCTCCTCCCTCCGGAGCGAGACTCGGGTCGCGGACACCGACGTCGCCCGGACGGGCGGACGGGACGCGTGTCCACAACGCGACGAGTCGGGAGGAGCCAGCCGTGAAACAGCGCACCCGGTCGACGAAACCCAAGCGGAGTCCCTCGGGCATCTCCCGACGAACCTTCCTGAAGAGCACCGGCGCCGGGCTGGCCGGAGCCGCCGGGGTTGCGGCGCTGCGCCCGCGCATCAGCGTCGCCGCGCCGGTGACCCTCAGCATCTGGACCGGCTTCCCCGAGATCGAGCAGTTCTACAAGAAGGCCGGCGGAGGAGTACGCGAAGAAGAATCCCGGCTTCAAGCTCGAGACGCTCTCGAGCGAGCTCCGCGGGATGGAGCAGAAGATCGCCGCCGTCGGTCCCCACGGACACGGGCCCCGACCTCTTCGACGTCTCGCGCAACATCGCGCTCACCTGATCGACGCGAACCTCCTGCCGCCGGACCCCCCGAAGGTGCATGTCGCTCCTGAAGAGCAACGCCTTCCACCCGGTGACCGTCGAGTACAACACCTGGAAGGGACAGGTCTACGGCGTCCCGTTCCTGGAGGGCTCGAAGCCGGCGCTCTTCTACAACACGAAGATGTTCAAGGAGGCCGGGCTCGATCCCAACAAGCCGCCGGCGACCTTCGACGAGCTCATGACCTACGCGCAGAAGCTCACGAAGCGGGACGCCGCCGGCAACCCGACGCGCGCCGGCATCACGCTGCGGCTGGTGGGCCAGGGCTCGGGCGTCGCCGAGAAGTTCTGGTACGTGCTCTACGCCATGGGCGGCGATCCGCTCATCCAGACCAAGTCGGGCAAGTGGCACAACAACTACGACAACGACGCCGGGCGCGCGGCCATGAAGTTCTACATCGACGCCGTCCACAAGCACAAGGTCGACGACCAGAAGCTGCCCCGCGACACCAACGCCTTCGTCAGCGAGCAGGCGGCGATGCACATGCGCGAGTCGGACGTCATCGGCACCCTCAAGGAGAAGGGGCCGAAGGTCGAGTACATGACGGCGCCCATCCCGCGAGGGCCCAAGCGCTGGGGCAGCATGACCCAGCCGTGGAGCATCTACGTCTCCAAGGGCAAGAACATGGAGGCCGCCTGGGACTTCGCCCAGTTCCTGGTGAGCCCGCCCATGGCGTTCAAGCTGACCAGGGAGGTCGGCTGGCTCTCCCTGCGCCAGGACGTCGACTGGGCGCCGCTTCTCAAGGAGACGCCGCAGTACAAGGCCTTCGTCGTGTGGGACAAGGCCCGCCAGATCTACGCCGAGCCCGCCCTCCCGCTCTGGGACGAGATCGAGAGCCGGATGGCGGACCGCCTGGTCACCGCCTACGCCGACAAGTCGCTCCTCGACAACCCGGCGGGCATCGCCAAGGTCATGAAGGACATGGCCGCGCAGAGCGACGAGCTCCTGAAGAAGGCCGGCCTCTACGGCACCGACTAGGATCTAGGACCGTCTCTCCCTCGTGACGCGGACCGCCCCGCCGCCTGCGAACCGGGCGGCGGGGCCCGCGTCGAGGCCACGGCCACGCTCCGCCTGAACCGTCTGACGCTCGCGAAGTACCGCTTCTGCTACCTCGGCCTCGCTGCCGATCTTCGTCATCTACTGGATCCTCCGGCTCGAGCCGATCGGCAAGACGTTCTACCTCTCCTTCCACGACTGGCACCTCATCCGGCCGCTCAAGCCCGTGGGTGGGGCTGGCGAACTACCGGGAGCTCCTCCACGACCCGAACTTCCTGATGGCGCTCTGGAACACCACGCTGTTCGCGGTGGCCGTGGTGGTGCTGTCGGTGGTCGTGGGCCTCGCGCTCGCGGTCCTGCTGGCCGGCAAGCTCCGCTTCACGGCCGCGTACCAGGCGATCTACTTCCTGCCCGTGATCACGCCGATGGTGCCGATGGCCATCGCGTGGAAGTGGATCTTCGACGCCCGCATCGGGATCCTGAACTACGTCCTGTCCTGGGTCGGGGATCCCGCCGATCGGATGGCTGACGTCGCCCGAGGTCGCCATCTGGTCGATCATCATCATGAGCGTCTGGAAGGTGCTCGGGTACAACATGGTGCTGCTCCTCGTGGGGCTCAAGAACATCCCGGCGTCGCTCTACGAGGCGGCGTCCATCGACGGCGCCTTCGGCTGGCGGATGTTCCGGCGGATCACGCTGCCGCTCCTCCGGCCGATCCTCCTCTTCGTGATCGTGGTGTCCACCATCAACGCCTACAACGTCTTCACCCAGGTGTACGTGATGACGCAGGGCTCGCAGGCGGCGCCGGGCGCCCAGCTGCGCGTGCTGGTCTCCGACATCTACCAGAACGGCTTCCAGTTCTTCAAGATGGGCTACGCCTCGGCGGAGGCCGTGGTGCTGACGCTGATCATCCTCGTGCTGACGCTGGTCCAGTTCCGCTTCATCCGCGTCGACGAGGGAGGGTGAGCGCGATGGCCGTGCGACGCGCCCGGGAGACGTGGTGGCGGCGGGTCGGCGCGCCGCTCCTGACGCACGCCGTGCTCATCACCGGCTGCGTCGTGATGCTCTTCCCGTACCTCTGGATGGTGGGGACGTCGTTCAAGCCGGCGGACGAGACGATGCTCTGGCCGCCCCGCATCTTCCCGATCCACTGGACCTGGGCCAACTACCCGGCGGCCATGGAGGCGGCGCCTTTCGTCCGCTTCTTCCTCAACAGCCTCCTGGTCTCGGTGGGCGCCACTCTGATGGTCATCGGTACGTCGCTGCTCGCCGGGTTCATCTTCGGGAAGTATCAGTTCCCGGGCAAGAAGCTCCTCTTCCTCGTGATCCTTGCCTCCGCGATGTTCCCGTTCGAGACGTACATGATCCCGCTCTACCTCACGATGAAATCGTTCGGCTGGATCAATACCTATCAGGGGATCGCGGCGCCCTATCTCATCATGAGCTTCGGCATCTTCCTGATGCGCCAGCACATCGCCCACGGCATCCCCAACGAGCTGCTGGACGCCGCGCGCGTCGACGGTGCCTCGGAGCTCCGCATCTTCCTGCGGATCATCGTGCCGCTCTGCTCGTCCCGGCCATCGGCGCGATCGGCATCCTGGCGTTCATCCAGGCCTGGTCGGCGTTCATCTGGCCGCTCCTCATGGCATCGAAGAGGGACATGTTCTTGATGGAGATCGGGCTCTCGACGTTCCAGTTCCGGTTCACGACGGAGTACCACCTGCTGAGCGCCGCCTCGGTGCTGAACACCGTGCCCATGCTGATCGCCTTCATCATCCTGCGCCGCCGCATCATGGAGTCGGTCGCCCTCACGGGCCTGAAGGGCTAGGCGCCGGCGCCGCGGCGCGGGCGCTCCTGCGCCCGGGCGCCACCTCGCGGCGTCTCGCGGCCGGCGCCCGCACCGAGGGGATCGCGCGGGCCCCGCGCGCTCGAGCCAGCGCTGACCGCTCCCGGCCCGGGGTTCGGACCGGCGGGTCTCCCGCGACTCCGGCCCGGCTCGACGGAGGCCCGCCCCCGGCCGGGCAAGCGGCGCGTCAGGCCGGCGAGACGGGCGGCTCGGGCGCGTCCGTCTCGTCGTCGAGCAGGGCGAGCAGCGCCGCGAGCCTCAGGTCGCCTCCGGCAGGCGGCCGCCAGTCGACGTGGACCACCTCCACGCCGTCCGCCTCGAGCGTCTCGGCGAACAGCTCGAGTCCCAGGTTGACGACCCGGAGCGGTCCTTCGAGCACGTCGGCGAGCGCGCCGGCGCGCGCGCCCGGACCCGTCATGCCGCCGGCCCGAGGAGGGTGGCGGCCAGCTCCGGCCGGAGAAGGAGCGCCGCGAAGCGGGCCGCCTCGGCGTTGCTCGGCAGCACCGTCACGCCCGCGGCCTCGAGCCGGGCGATCTGACCGGAGAGCCCCTGCGGGTCGCGCGGCGCCCCGACGACCGAGGCGACCGCGGTGAGGCGACGGCCGCGCGCGGCCGCGCGCTGACGGGCCGCCTCCACGGCCGCCGCGACCGGGCCCGCCGGATCCGGGTGCGCGCCCCGGCCGAGGACGACGTCGAGGAGCACCACGCCCACCTCCGGGGCGTCGCCCGCGGCGACGATCCGATCGGCGCGGCCGGCCGCGTCGATCATGGGATGCGGCCGCGCGACGGTGTGCGCGTCGTCGCCGAGGTCGAGGACACGGTGCGCGGACGGACCCGGGCCCGCACCGTCACCCAGCGAGACGGGCCCCACCAGCGGCTCCAGCACGAGCCGCGCTTCGTGGGCGAGCGTGCCGCCCGTGTAGAGACCCAGGATCGCGGGACCGACGCGCGACCCGCCGGTCCCGCGATCGAGCTGCTGCCGGGCGCGACGGGGGTCCGCGAAGGGCCGGCTCGTCCACGTCTGGCCCCGGGCCAGCGCCGCCGCGGCCTCGGCCGCGTCGCCGAGCGTCGAGACCCAGCGCACGGAATGGCCCCCCGCGCGCGCCGGCAATCCCAGAGCGCACACCACCACGGGCTTCGGCTGCGCCCCGAGCGCGGCGTCGAGCCGCGCGAGAACGCCGGGGTGGGGCGGCTTGGACACGAGCACGATCACGTCCGTCTCCGGATCCGCGCCCAGGACCTCGAGGCCGAAGCAGGTCATCTCGGCGCCCACATCGGCCGAGAGGTCGCGGCCGCCGACGCCGATCCCCTGCGAGATCCCCTCCCCGCGAGCCGCGAGATGGCAGGCCACCGCCTGGAGCCCGGTTCCCGACGCCGCCACGCAACCGATCCGCCCGCGATCGACCACGTTCGCGAACCCGAGCCCCACGCCCCCGACGTAGGCCGTACCGCAATCCGGCCCCATGCAGAGCAGCCCCCGCCGCCGCGCCTCCCGCTTCAGCAGGACCTCGTCGGCCAGCGGGACGTTGTCGCTGAAGAGGAAGACGTGGAGGCCGTGGCGCAGCGCGCGCATCGCCTCGCGCCCCGCGAACGCCCCGGGCACGGAGATCGCGGCCAGGTTGGCGCCCGGCAAGAGGCGCACCGCCGACTCGAGCGTCCGCGGCCGCGCCCGGCGGGGGCCGTCTCCGGCAGGGCGCCGGGCGAGGAGCAGCGCCTGCCCGGCGGCGAGCGCCGTGGCCGCGATGTCCTCGCTGTCGGCGTCGACCGCGACCACCAGGTCCTCGGGCCGAGCGCTCCGGCCATCGGCCTCGAGCAATCCCGCCTGCTCCAGGAGGCCGAGATTCGCGGGCGTTCCCATGAACAGGGCCGCTTCGCGCACGCCGGGGCGGCGCCGCACGTCATCCGCGACGCGCATCAGCACGACCGAGTCCCGGTAGAAGGACCTCAGCACGCACGCCCTCACCGCCATGGCGCCGAGAGCCTCCCGTCGTCGGCCGCGGCGGCGAGCCAGGCCGCGGCCACCGCCACGATCCCGGTCAGCCCGTCCCACCCCGAGCTGTGCCCGAGGGTCCCGACGGCCGCCACGCTCCCGGCCAGGGTCGCCGGGTCCCCGGAGGACAGGGCCGCCAGGGCGTCGTGCAGGATCGCTGCGCCCTCGCCGCGGGCGGCACACTCCAGATGGGCGAGACTGATGACGCCCGTCCGCCCCTCGGCCCGCGGCCGGAGCCACGCGGCGAGGCGATCGGCCAGATCCGCGCGGCCGAATGCGTGGAGCGCGAGCAACGCGCCCGCCAGCACGTCGTCACCCGACGGCGTCAGGCCCGGTCCGAGGCCCACCAGACCCTCCACCGAGGCGGGCGGCGCGCCGGCCGCGCGGCCCGGCCCGAGGGCGGCGCGGACCCAGCCGGACAGCGCGGCGAGCATGGGCCACGCACGTGGCGCCACTCCTGGGCCGCCGACCGATCGGTCGGGTGGCGCCGCCCCGGCGAGGAGCGGCGAGATCAGCGAGCCCATTCCGTCGACGGGCGCCCGCTCGGCCAGGTCGGCGAGCCCGGCGAGGCCTCGCCGGAGGCTCGACGGCTCCCACCGCGGCGGCGCCGGACGCCGCCACTCCCGCGCCTGGCCCAGGCCGAGCGTCAGCGCCGCGCCTGGCACCGGCCCGGCGCCGTCGAGGTCGACGCCGACAGTCATTCCAACCGCCGGGGCCCGGCCCTCGAGCGGGGACGAGCCCGGCCAGAGCACCTGGAGCGGACCGGCCCCGAGCGTCGCGGGACCGGCCAGGATCAAGGCCCCGCGGGCGCTCCGACAGTAGAAGCTCCGGCGGAAGGCCGCGAGGACGCGCCACTCCCGGTCGGCGACCAGGGCCTGGCGAGCGAAACGGCCCACGAGCGTCGCCGTCACGTATCGGCCCGACCCGGCGGGCGCACGGATCGTCGGCGTCACGGTCATCGGCGGACGGCGGGGCGGCTCACTCGAGCAGCCCCGCCTCGAGCGCGGCCCGCCGCGCCGCGCCCACGAGCGCCGCCTGATCGTTCAGGACCACGCGCACCGGGATCGCCTCGAGGAGCGGGCGCAGCCGGCCCTTGGCGGCGAAGGCGTCGAGGAAGGTCCGGCCCCGGAGCGCCGAGAGCAGCCGGGGCGCGATCCCGCCGCCGAGGTACACCCCCGCGGTCGCCAGCGCGCGGAGCCCGAGGTTGCCCGCTTCGGCGCCGTAGATGGCCACCAGGAGCCCGAGGGCCCGGACGCAGATCTCGGCGCGCCCCTCCAGTCCTACCCGGCTGATCACCGGCGCCGGCGCCTCGGTCCGCAGGAGGTCGGCGAGCCAGGCCGGCTCGGGCAGGCCCTGCGCGTCGCGGAGAAATCGGTAGATGTTGTGGAGGCCGGGGCCCGAGAGTACGCGCTCCACGCTCACGTGCCCCACCTCGGCCGCGAGGAAGCGCCACAGCGCGCCCTGCAGGTCGTCCTGGGGCGCCCAGTCCGCGTGTCCGGCCTCCGAGGCGACCGGGCGATGGTATCGGCCGTCCCACACGAGTCCGGCCTCGCCGAGGCCCGTCCCTGCGGAGATGACGGCCGCATTTCCCGTCGGCGCCGGCCGACCGGACTGGAGAACGGCGAAGTCGCTGTCCGGCAGCGCCGCGAGTCCCCACGCGTTCGCCTCGAGGTCGTTGATCAGGATCACGCGGTCCAGGCCCAGCCCCGCGGCGAGCGGGCCGGCGTCGACGCCCCACGGGAGATTCGTCGCCGCCACGCGACCTTCCCGCACGGGTCCGGCGATCCCGATGCACGCGTGCGCGAGCGTCCCCGGCGCCTCGCGCAGGAACGTCGCCACGATCTCGTCGAGGCTCGCGTGCCGCTGGCTGGGATAGGTACGGGTGACGCCCGGCACCAGGCGGCCCCCGGAGACCTCGAACCACGCCAGGCGGGTGTTCGTGCCGCCGACGTCGCCCGCGAGGATCACGGTCCACCGCCGGGGCCCGCCGCCGGGGGGACGCCGGTGGCGACCGGGCTCACCGACGCGCGCATCCGGGCGCGGTCACTCGGCCGTGTACCAGCGCCGTCCCTCCTGGCCGATGAGCTCGTCCGCCGCCTGGGGCCCCCACGACCCCGCCGCGTAGTTGGGGAATTCGGGCGCCGGGAGGGCGCGCCACACGTCCAGGATCGGCGTCGCGATGTGCCACGCGGCCTCGACCATGTCGGTCCGGTGAAACAGGGTGCTGTCGCCCGCCATGCAGTCGTACAGGAGCCGCTCGTACCCGGTCGCCGCGGTCGTGTCGCCGAAGTCCTTGTAGCTGAAATCGAGCTTCACCGTCTCGATGCGCGCCGTCGGGCCCGGCCGCTTCGCCTGGACCTGGAGCTCGATGCCCTCGTCGGGCTGGATGTGGAGGACGAGTCGATTCGGATCGATGTGGCGCATCGCCGCCCGCTCGAGGAGGAGCAGCGGCGGGCGCCGGAACTCGAACACGATCTCGGTGTCGCGCCGGGCGAGCCGCTTCCCGGACCGCAGGTAGAACGGCACGCCCGCCCAGCGCCAGTTCTCCACGAACAGCTTCAGCGCGGCGTACGTCTCGGTCGTCGAGGTCGGCGAGACCTTCGGCTCGCGCCGGTACGCCCGGACGGCCTGGTCCTCGATCGCGCCGTCGCCGTACTGGCCGCGGACCGTCCGGTCGAGGATCTCCTCCGGGCTCATGGGCCGGATGGCCTGGAGCACCTTCACCTTCTCGTCCCGGACGGCATCGGCCGCGAACGAGATCGGCGGCTCCATCGCGACGAGCGAGAGGAGCTGGAACATGTGGTTCTGGATCATGTCCCGCAACACGCCCGCCGTCTCGTAGTAGTTGCCGCGGTCCTCGACGCCCACCGCTTCCGCCACCGTCAGCTGGACATGGTCGACGTAGGTCCGGTTCCAGATCGGCTCGAGCAGGCTGTTCACGAAGCGGAAGACCAGGATGTTCTGAACCGTCTCCTTCCCGAGGTAGTGGTCGATCCGGTAGATCTGGTCCTCGCGCAGCACCGCGGCCAGCTCGGCGCTGAGCGTCCGGGCGGACTCGAGGTCGTGGCCGAACGGCTTCTCGACGATGACGCGCCGCCAGGAATCCCCCTCGCTCCGGACGAGCCCGGCCTCGCCCAGGCGGCGCACGACCTCCCCGAACAGGCTCGGCGGGATGGCGAGGTAGAAGAGCGTGTTCCCCCCGGTGCCGTGACGCTTGGCGACCTGGGCCAAGAGGTCCGCGAGCTGCGTGTAGACGGCGGGGTCGGACAGCTCGCCCGCCTGGAAGTACATCGCCTCCCGGAGCTCCGCCCACAGCGCGCCGTCCACGCGGGTCGTCGCGAACTCGGCGATGTCCCGCGTCTGCTCCTCGCGGAACTGCTCGTGGGTCTTCTCCCGCCGGGCGACGCCGACGATCGCGAACTCCCGGGGCAGGAGCCCGAGCGCCTTGAGGTTGTAGAGGGCCGGCACGAGCTTCCGCTTCGTCAGGTCCCCGGCGGCGCCGAAGATGACGACCGCGCACGGGGGCGCGGGACGGCCGGGCTCCGACAGCGCGTGGGATCCCTGATCGAGAGACGCCTCCATCGAGCCTTACCCTCCCGACGGCCGCTCGACGTGGCCGCCGAACTTGTGCCGCATCGCGGACAGGACCCGCTCGGCGAACGTGTGATCCTGGCGCGAGCGGAAGCGGACGAAGAGCGAGGCCGAGAGCACGTCCGCGGGGACGCTCTCCTCGATCGCGGCCATGACGGTCCATCGCCCCTCGCCCGAATCCTGGACGGTGCCCGTGTACCCGGCCAGCGTCGGGCTCTCGGCGAGGGCCTCCGCCGTGAGGTCCAGGAGCCAGGAGCTGACGACGCTCCCCCGCCGCCAGACCTCGGCGATGTCGCGGAGCGGGAGATCGTAGCGGTGGGCCTCCGGCAGGTCCCGCGACCGCGCGTTCAGCAGGATGTCGAAGCCCTCGGCGTAGGCCTGCATGAGCCCGTACTCGATCCCGTTGTGGATCATCTTCACGAAGTGCCCCGCCCCCACCGGCCCGCAGTGGAGGTACCCGAGCTCGGCCGTCCCGCCGATCGCCTCCCGGCCGGGCGTCCGCGGCGTGGTGCCGTGGCCGGGGGCGAGCGCGTGGAACAGCGGGTCGAGGCGCGCCACCACGTCCGGCTCGCCGCCGATCATGAGGCAGTACCCGCGCTCGAGGCCCCAGATGCCGCCGCTCGTGCCCGCATCCACGTAGTGGATGCCCCGGGTCCGGAGGGTCGCCGCGCGGCGGACGTCGTCCTTGTAGAACGAGTTCCCGCCGTCGATGATCACGTCGCCGGCCGCCATCCGCCCCCCGACGTCGGCCACGACCTGCTCGGTCGCCGCGCCGGCCGGGACCATCACCCAGACGGCGCGGGGCGGCGCGAGTCGATCCACGAGCTCGTCCAGCGACGCCGCGCCGAGGGCGCCCTCGTCCGCGAGCTGGCGGACGGCCCCGGGATCCGTCGCGTACGCGACGACCTCGTGGCCGCCCCGCATGAGCCGGCGCGCCATGTTGCCCCCCATGCGGCCGAGCCCGATCATGCCGATCTGCACGTGTCGTCCCCTCTCCCTGCGCCCCGGCCCGGACGATCCGGCGCGAGGCGACCGTTCCGTCAGCCGATGGCCTCCGCGACGGCCCGTGCCGAGGGTCCGAAGCCCCGCCGGGACGTCCGCGCCGAGATGCACGCGCAGCGCGCGCCGGCCCCGCTCCGCCAGGACCTCCAGATCCCCCCGGGCCTGCGCGGCCTTCACGACGCCGAACGTGTAGCGCTGGCCGGGCACGGGCAGGTCCTGGGCGTCGTCGGCCGTGATCTGGAGGAACACCCCGGTGCCGGGCCCACCCTTGTAGGCCTGGCCGGTCGAGTGGAGAAACCGGGGACCGAAGCCGAGGCAGGTGGCGACGCGGTACCGGTCCCGGAGCCGCGCCCGGATGCCCTGGAGCGCGGCCTCGTTCGCCGCCGTCATCTCGACATAGGCGAGGAGCGCCGCGTAGTCGCCCGGCCCGATCCGCCCGAGGTGCGCCCGCAGCACGCCCGCGAGCGTCCGGCCGCCCGCCGCCAGCTCGGCCGCGTTCCGCGGGTCGGCGTGGACCCGGATCCCCTCGGCTCTCGAGGATCGGCGTCTCGGACGGCAGGCGTCCGGCCTGCTCGAACGCGTCCGTGAGCCGCCGCGTCGCGATCTTGCTGGCCTCGACGTCCGGCTGGTCGAACGGATTGATCTCCAGGATCGCGCCGGCGACGGCCGTCGCGAACTCCCAGCGGAAGAACTCCGCGGCGATCTGGTCGCGATCCGGGATCGCGATCCGGACCACGGGCTGGCCGGCCGCTTCGAGGCCCGCCACGACGCGATCCTGGGCCGCGTCCGGCGCGGAGTGCAGGCGCAGGTACACGAACAGGCGGTCCCGTCCATAGAGCTCGGGGGGCCCGAGGGGCTCGCGATCGACCGGGATCAGGCCCTTGCCCCTCTTCCCGGTCGACTCGGCCAGGAGCTGTTCGAGCCAGGCGCCGAGATCGTGGATCCCCGGGGACGCGACCAGCGTGACCTTGTCGCGCCCCCGGCGCCCGAGCACGCCCAGGACGGCGCCCAGCGCGGCGCCGGGATTCTCCTCGGCGCGCCCCCGGGCCGCGCAGGCGCGCGCCATCGCCTGGGCCGCGCCGAGCAGCCGCACGACGTCGAGGCCCATGAGGGCCGCCGGAACCATGCCGAAGTCGGACAGGGCCGAGTAGCGCCCGCCGATCGACGGCAGCCCGAAGCACACGTGACGGAAGCCGTCCGCCCGGGCGGCCTGCTCGAGCTTCGAGCCGGGATCCGTGATCGCGATGAACCGATCGCCCGCCCGGCCGGGGCCGATGGCCTGCTTCACCCGCTCGAAGAAGTGCTGCTTGAAGATGTTCGGCTCGAGGGTCGTGCCCGACTTGGAGGACACGACGAACAGCGTCCGCTCGAGATCGACCTGCGCCTCGGCCGCCCGGACCTGGGCCGGGTCCGTCGAGTCCAGCACGGAGAGCGCGGGCCAGCCGGGGAGCACGCCGAAGGTCATGCGCAGGACCTCGGGGCAGAGGCTCGAGCCGCCCATCCCGAGCAGCAGGACGTGCGTGAAGCCCGCCTGCCGGACGTCCTCGGCGATGCGCCGGAGCTCGCCCACCCGCCCGGCCTGCGCGTCGGCGATCCCGAGCCACCCGAGCCAGCTCGCCTCGTCGGCGCCCGTCCACAGGGTGGCGTCGCGCGCCCAGAGCCGCTCCACCTTGCCCTCTTCGCTCCACTCGCGGAGCGTCGCCGAGACCGCGGCCTCGAGATCCGCCGGCAGGGTCCAGGTCCGCGGGTTCGGCATGTCGACTCTCCCTGCTATGCTAGGCCCGCGAGTGAGGCCTGACTAGGGCCTCCCCCGACTCCGAGGAGGCCAGGTCTGGTCGGCGCGTCCCCGAGCCCACTGCCCGCCCCGCGTCCGCCACATCCGGACGACCTCGCCCGCCTGGCGGTCCAGGCGGTCGCGCTGGTTCGCGAGGCGGGCCGGACCGTCCGCGTGGGGCTCGGCTCCGGCCGCGCCGCGGAGGCGTTCGTGCGGGCGCTGGCCGCCGAGGCGGCCCAGGGGCTGGTCGTCCAGGGGGTCCCCACCTCGCGGGCGATCGCCACGCTCGCGCGGTCGCTCGGCCTGCCCATCGCCGAGCTGACGGCGGACCCCCTCGACATCACGGTCGACGGCGCCGACGAGGTCGACCCGCGGCTCGACCTCATCAAGGGCTACGGCGGCGCGCTCACGCGGGAGCGGATCGTGGCCGCCGCCTCGCGGCGCCAGGTCATCCTCGTCACCCCCGAGAAGCTCGTGCCGCGCCTCGGCTCCCGGGGCCGCCTGCCGGTGGAGATCGTGCCGTTCGCGCGGCATCTCTGCGACCGCCGGCTCCGTGCGCTCGGCTGCGAGCCCGTGCTGCGGGAGGCGGGCGCCGGCCCGTTCGTGACCGACAACGGCAACTGGATCCTCGATTGCGGGATCGCGGCGCCGGACGACGCGGCCGCGCTCGACCGCGACATCCGCGGGGTCCCGGGCGTCGTCGACACGGGCTTCTTCCTCGGCACCGCGGAGCGCGTCCTCGTGGCGGAGGACGGGGCCGTCCGGGTCCTCCGGCGCACCGGAGGTCCGGCCGGCCGCTGACGGCCGGCAGCGTTCACCAGCGGTTTCACCATCACGACTCGTTCCACGGAGGGCGCCTCGACATGGAGCTCGGATTCATCGGCCTCGGCCGCATGGGCATGAACATGGTCGTCCGCCTGGTGCAGGGCGGCCACCGCGTCGTCGTGTACAACCGGAGCCCCGAGAAGGTGCGGGAGGCGGAGGGGCACGGCGCGGTCGGGACCACGTCGATCGCGGACCTGGTCGCCCGCCTGAAGCCCCCGCGGGCGGTCTGGGTCATGGTGCCGGCCGGCGCCGTCACGCAGGAGATGATCGACACGGTGGTGCGCCACCTGGATCGGGGCGACATCGTCATCGACGGCGGCAACACGAACTTCCACGACGACGTCCGGCGCGCCGAGGCGCTCAAGCCGCTGGGGCTCCAGTACATGGACGTCGGGACCAGCGGGGGGATCTGGGGGCTCCAGGTCGGCTACTGCCTCATGGTGGGCGGCGAGCCGGCCACCTTCCGCCACCTCGAGCCCCTCTTCCGCACGCTCGCGCCGGAGAACGGCTACGGGCACATGGGCGCCCACGGCGCCGGCCACTACGTGAAGATGGTCCACAACGGGATCGAGTACGGCATGATGCAGGCCATCGCGGAGGGCTTCGCGCTGATGCACAAGAGCCCGTACGGCCTGGACCTCCCGCGGATCGCCGACCTCTGGATGCAGGGCAGCGTCGTGCGCTCGTGGCTCGTCGAGCTGGCCGGCCGGGCGCTCCAGGAAGATCCGAAGCTCGCCAAGATCCGCGGCTGGGTGGAGGACTCGGGCGAGGGCCGCTGGACCGTGCAGGACGCGATCGACCAGTCCGTGCCCGCCTGGACGATCACCGCCGCCCTCTTCACCCGGTTCCGCTCCCGCGAGGAGGACTCGTTCGCGGACCGCATGCTCGCGGCGCTGCGCAACCAGTTCGGCGGCCACGCCGTCAGGGCACGGGAATGACCGCCGCCGGCCGGTCGCCCGCCCCGCCGACGCTCGCCGAGCACCTCCGCGCCGAGGCGGCCGGAAGCTCGCCGCTCCCGCCCAACCTCGTCACCGTCCTCCAGGCGCTCGCGGGCGCCGGGGCCACGCTCGCGCGCGAGATCGCGCGGGCGGCGCTCAGCGGTCTCCTGGGCGAGACGGGCGAGGTCAACGCCGCCGGCGACCGGGTGCGCCGGCTCGACGTCTGGACGAACGACCTCCTGCTGAAGGCGCTGGAGACCACGAACGTCGTGACGGTCGCCGCCTCCGAGGAGCTGGAGACGCCGGTCCTGTGGCCCCGCCCCGCCGAGGCCGCGCCGCTCGCGGTGTGCATCGACCCGCTCGACGGCTCCCTCAACACCGACGTGGCCGGGGTCGTCGGGACGATCTTCGGCGTTCGTCCCGGACCCGGGCCGCGCGAGCCCGATCCCGCCCGGTTCATCCTGGGCGCCGGAACGCGGCAGATCGCGGCCGGCTACATCCTCTACGGCCCCGCCACCGTCTTCGTCTACGCGGCGGGGGGACGGGTGCACGCGTTCGTCCTCGATCCGGTCGACGGGCAATTCCGGCTCACCCAGGCCGACGTGCGCATGCCGCCCGCCGGGCGGACCTACGCGGTCAACGACGCGAACTGGGCGTCCTGGGGGCCGGCGGCCCGCGCGCTCGTCGAGCGGCTGCGGGTTTCCCGGACCAGGGGCCTCGCCTACGCCCTCCGGTACTCGGGCGCCCTGGTCGCGGACTTCCACCGGACTCTCGTCGAGGGTGGCATCTACCTCTACCCGGAGGACGCGAAGCGGCCCGAAGGACGCATCCGGCTCCTGTACGAGGCCGCCTCGCTCGCATTCGTGGCGGAGGCGGCGGGCGGGCGCGCGAGCACGGGCCGCGCGCGGATCCTCGACGCGGTCGCGACCGACTATCACCAGCGCACGCCGATCTACATCGGCAGCATGGAGGAGGTGACCTGGGCGGAGCGCGCCTACCAGGACGCGGGGGGATGACGGAGCCCGGTGCGCCGGCACTCGTCCGCGTGGCGCGGACGCCGGCGGACTGGGAGGCCGTCCGGAGCCTCTGCTGCCGCACCGGCAACGCCGGGGACCCGATCGACCCCGCCCGCTGGCCCCTGTTCGCGGACCTCTGGATCGGCCCCTACCAGCGCCTGGTGCCCGAGTGGACGTACGTCGCGGAGGCGGACGGGCGGGTCATCGGCTACCTCACCGGCTGCCCGGACACCGTGGCGTTCCGGCGCGCCCGGCGGTTCCGGGTCACGCTCCCGCTGCTGTGCCGGATCGCCGCCGGGCGCTACGCGTGGAACAGCGACGCCCGGCGGATGGTGCGCCTGGCCTTGCGGCTCCACCGCGGCGTGGAATCGCGGCTCGCGCCCGGGCTGCCCGCGGGGCTCACGGAGACCCACCCGGCTCACCTGCACATGAACGTCGAGGCGGAGTGCCGGCAGCGAGGCATCGGCGTCGGGCTGATCGAGCGGTATGCGCGGGACCTCGGCGCGGCCGGTGTGGCGGGCATCCACCTCTTCTGCGGCGCGCGGCCCCGCCCCTTCTACCTGCGCCACGGCTTCACGGAGCTGGCGGCGCTCGAGGTCAGCCCCGGGCGGTGGGTCTATGCCCTGGGCCGCCGGCTCGATCGCCGCGCGGGCTGAGGGACAGCCGGAGGGCGGCGCCGGCCGAGGCCGTTACTGGCGGAGCCGCGTGAGCAGCGTCTCGAGCTGCTGGACCGCCAGCTGCTGGCGCCCCTCGGCGGTGTGGCACCGCTCGCGGAGCTCGCCGGAGACCCGCTCGTACTCGGCGCGCAGGGTCTCGTGTTCCGCGCGGAGGCCGGCCAGGGCGTGGGTGGTTTCCGCGTACGCCGCGTCCAGCGCCGTGAGCGTCGCCAGGCGCTCGTCGAGCTCCCGGCGGCCGACGATGTGCGCGGACTCCAGCTCGACCAGCCGCCGAGCCAGCTCGCCGCCTCGCTCCCGCTCCTCGACGAGCTGGCGCCCCAGATCCTGGTGCTCGCCCAGCAGCCGTCCATGCTCGTGCCGGACCATGGTGAGGCTGTCGAGCGTCTCCGCCTGCGCCCGCGACAGGTCCGCGTGCGCCCGACCCCGGGCCTCGTGCTCCTCGCGAAGCGCGGCGTGCGCGGCCTGGAGCTCGGCGAGCCGGCGCTCCTGCTCGGTCTGCTGGCCGGCCTGCTCGGCGGCCGTCCGGAGCAGGTCCCCCTGCTCCCGGAGGAATTCCTCGTGCGACTGGCGCAGCTCGCCCAGGGCCCGGGCCGCGTTCTCGTACTCGCGCGTGAGCACCGAGTGCGCCTGCTCCAGCCGCTCGTGCTGCCGGGCGAGGCCGACTCCGGGCTCCTCGCCGTACACGCGGGTGAAGGCGCGCTGGAAGGCGGCGTCGGTCGACATGATCAGCCGCACCTCGCACGCCGTCATCGCCTCGAGGTTCTCCGCGACCCAGCCGTCCGTGGGATCGGCCAGGGCCACCGTCAGGACGTCGTCGACCCGGGCGACCGGGAGAATCCGGTGCTGCTGCGCGAACGTCTTCGGGACGAGCGCCGCGAGGGTGCGGTCGATGGAGAACCGGTCGAGGTCGACGAACGCGACGTCGAGCTGGGTGCACAGCGCCAGCTTCAGCATCTCCTCGTTGACGAAGCCCAGCTGGAGCAGCGCGTCGCCGAGCCGGAGCCCCGTGCGCCGGTGATGGTCGACGCCCAGCTGGAGCTGGGTCTCGCTGATCACGTTGGTCTCGACGAGGATGTCCCCCAGCCGGTACTTCTTGTGGTAGCGGTGCAGCACTCCCTCCAGATCGGCCGGGGAGAGAGCCCCCTGCTCCACGAGAATCCGCCCGATCGGCGTCCCGTCGGAGATCGCCTCCTGCGCATGGAGCGCCCGGCTCAGCTGCGCCTCGGTCACCAGCCCCTCCCGGAGCAGGAGCTCGCCCAGGAGACGGGTCCGGGGCGGTGACGACGGGACGCGGCGCGGCGGGACCGGCGGCGGGAGCGCGACCGTCTCGTGGCCATTGCCGTGAACTTCCGTTGAGGTGCGCCGTCGCCATGTCCTGCCTCCTCAGCCTTTCAGGCGGTCCGTGACCGCCTCGATCTCCCGCACGATCGTCGCGTGATCCCTCAGGAGCGTCTCGTGCGACGCTCGCAGCTCCGCCAGGCGCGCCTCCGCCTCGGCGCCGCAGCCCTGGGCGAGCTCGAGCTCGCTCCGAAGACTCTCGTGCCCGGCTCGCAGCGTGTCCTGGACGGCGCGCAGATCCTCGAGGGTCCGCAGGTTCCACTCGTTCCGGGCCTGCCGCTCGATCATCCGGTCGGCGGTCAGCCCCTGCTCGACGGTCAGCGCCTCGTGGGCGTCCCGCAGCTCCCCGAGCATCCGCATGCTCTCCGCGTGCTCGATCCGCAGCTTCTCGAGGGTCGCCCGGACCGACTCGTAGTCCGTGCGGAGCGCCGCGTGGGCCTCTCGGAGGCCGGTCAAGGCCTGGTCGTTCCACTCGTTCCGCGTGCGCTGCTCGGCCAGCGTCCGCGTCGACGCCTCGCGGTCCGCCAGGAGGGCCTCGTGCGCCCGCCGGAGCTCCGCGAACTTCTCCTTGGTCGCGTCGTGCTCGGAGCGGAGGATCTCGTACTCGCGCCCGAGCTGCTCGGCGCGCCGGACGAGGCCGACCTCGGCGCTCTCCCCGTAGGTGCGGGCGAACGCGCGCCGGAACGCGGCGTGCGTCGACGTCACCACGTTGACGCGCGAACCGGTGGCGCTCGCCAGCTCCGCGACGACACCCAGATCCGACGGGTCGTCCATCGCGACCACCAGCACGCGATCGGTCTTCGAGATCGGGATCACCCGGTGGCGCTCGGCATACTCCCGGTTGATGACCAGCGCGAGGCTGTTGTCGAGCACCAGCCGGTCCAGGTCGACGAACGTCACCCCGAACTGCTTGCAGAGCGCCTGGTTGACTTCCTCCTCGGTCACGAAGTTGAGCTGGAGGAGGGAGTCGCCGAGCCGGAGCCCGGTCTTCTTCTGGTGATCCAGCGCGATCTGGAGCTGGTGCTCGGTGATGGCCTCGGTCTCGACGAGGATGTCCCCCAGCCGGTACTTCTTGCGGTACCGGTCGAGGACGTTGTTGAGCTGGCGCTGGGTGATCGCCCCCTGGCGCACCAGGATCTGGCCCAGCGGAGTCGTGGGCTCGGTCTCCCGCTGCACCATCAGGGCGGTCGACAGCTGGCCCTCGTTGATCAGACCCTCGCGGATCAGGATCTCGCCGAGCAGGCCGCGGCGCGCCTCGGGAACCGCCGGCGGAGGAGCTTCCTCCACGCCGCTTACCGCCCCTCCACTCGATCGGATCTCGTGCTGTTGCATGGCTCTGGTCGAAGGGAATAGCAAGGCCAGTGCCACGGGGGCCCAGCCGGGATCGCGTCGTCTAAAGTTGCGTCATTCTTCACATCGTCGAACTGGAGACGGATCCGGCCGCCCTGGCCGGAGCGAAAAGACCTCCGCCGCTGCCAGAAATTGTCACCGGCGGCCGCATGACAACCGGTCACGCGGGCTCCCCCGGCTCCCGGGCGGAGCGAGGCCCGGTGGGCTCGCTCCGGGATCGGTACGCCCCGCGCTCCAGGGCGAAAGCCAGCACCGCGGGCAGGTGCCGCGCCAGCCACACGATCGCCTTGCCATGCCCCGTGACGACCGCTTCGCGCCGGCGGCGGGCGGCGGCGCGCACGATCGCGCGAGCGGCCCGGGCCGCCGGAACGACGAGCCAGGGCGGGACGGCGTCGCGGGCGTCGGGATGATGCACGCCCCGGTTGTCGACGGCCCGGATCTCGCTCTCGACGAAGCCGGGGCTGACCAGGACCACCCCGACGCCGGCGGCGAGGACCTCGCCTCGGAGCGACGCGGCGAAGGCGTGGACCGCCGCCTTGCTCATGGCGTAGGCCGACGCGCCGGCCGTCGGGACGTGGCCGCTCACGCTGCCGACGAGCACGAGCGTGCCCCGGCTGCGCCGGAGCGCGGGCAGCGCGGCGGACGCCGTTCGCAGCACGCCGAACACATTGGTCTCGAACTGCCGGCGGTAGTCGTCGAGCGTCAGGCGCTCGAACGGGCCGACCACTCCGAACCCGGCGTTCGCCACCACGACGTCGAGGCGGCCGAACGCCTCGAGCGCCTGACGCACGGCTTCCTCGACCGCTCCGTCCTGCCTCACGTCGCACGAGACGGCGAGCGCCCGGCGCCCGGCCGCTCGGACCTCGGCGGCCAGGTCCGCGAGCCGAGGGAGACGTCGCGCGGCCAGGACGAGGTCGGCGCCCTGGCGGGCGAACTCCCGGGCGACGGCCGCCCCGATGCCGGACGAGGCGCCGGTGACCAGAGCCACGCGGCCGGCGAAACGGTCCACGCGCCGGTCCCTCAGCCGCGCCCGGCCTGCTCGCGGAGGACCCGGCGCCGGAGCCTGGCGGTCCCCGGCCCGGCCGGCCCGCGCGCCCGGGGCCGCTGCGGCACGAACGCCGCGTCCCAGGGCAAGGCATGGGCCCGCCCGGGCCAGAGGGCGCGGGGCGGGAGGAAGGTCGAGGAGATCGTGGCCATCGTCACCTCTCCGGTCGGCGGCCCCGGGGGTCGGCCCGGCGCCGGCGGCCGCGCCCCGATTCTATCCGGTCCCGGCCCGCGCTGCGCCTTGACAGCCGCCGGCGACCTCCCTAGAGTCCGCGCATGCGCTGGCGGATGCTCGGGTGGATCTGCCTCGCCGAGCTGGGCGCGCTCTCGCTCTGGTTCTCCGCCACCGCCGTCGTGCCCGCGCTCCACACGGCCTGGATGTCGACCGCGGCGCAGGCCTGGCTCTCGATGGCCGTGACGCTCGGCTTCGTCGTGGGGACGGTCGCCAGCGCGGTCCTCACCCTCACCGACTTCGTGGGGGCCCGACGGCTCTTCGTCCTCACCGCCGTCGGCGGGGCCCTGGTCAACCTGGCTCTCCTGGGCGTCATCGAGTCCCTGCCCCTCGTCCTCGCCTGCCGGTTCCTCACCGGCCTCGCGATGGCGGGCACCTACCCGCCGGCCATGAAGCTCGCCGCGAGCTGGTTCGTGACGGACCGCGGCCTGGCCGTCGGGAGCCTGGTGGGCGCGCTCACGCTCGGCGGGGCCGTCCCGCACCTGATCAACGTCGCGGGCGGGCTCGTGTGGTGGCCGGCGATCGCCGGGACGTCCGGCTGCGGCGCTCGCGGCCGCCGTCGTGATGGCGACGCTCGTCCGCGACGGGCCCCACGTCCAGGCCCGGGCGCCCTTCAACCCCCGCTGCATCCAGGAGCTCGTCCGCTCCCGCGCCGTCGTGCTGGCGAGCCTCGGCTACTTCGGCCACATGTGGGAGCTCTACGCCATGTGGACCTGGATCGGGCTCTACCTCCTCGAGGCGTTCACGCGGGCCGGCCTGCCCGGCGCCGCGGCGTCGGGAGCATGGCGACCGCGATCGTGATCGGCGCCGGCGCGGTGAGCTGCGTCCTGGCCGGCTACGCGGCCGACCGCATCGGCCGCACGGCCGTGACCATGCTCGCGATGGCCGGGAGCGGCGCGTGCGCCGCGGTGATCGGGTTCACGTTCGACCGCCCCGGGTGGCTCGTCCTGGTCGCCCTGATCTGGGGCTTCACCGTCGTCGCCGACTCGGCCCAGTTCTCGGCGTCGATCACCGAGCTCGCCCCGCCGGCCTACGTGGGAACGGCGCTGTCGCTCCAGACGAGCCTGGGGTTCCTGCTCACGCTGGCCTCGACCTGGCTGGTGCCGCGGGCGGTCGAGGCCTGGGGCTGGCCGTGGGCCTTCGCGTTCCTCGCTCCCGGGCCCGTCCTGGGCACGCTCGCGATGGCCGGCCTCCGCCGCTTCCCGAGAGCGCCCGGCTGCCCAGGGCCGCGCGGTAGACCCCTACTTCGCGGTCCTCGTACTGCGTCTTGAGGGTGGCGACCACGGCCGGGTCGGCGAGCGTGGTCGTGTCGCCCAGGGCGCGCCCCTCGGCCACGTCGCGGAGGAGACGCCGCATGATCTTGCCGCTCCGCGTCTTGGGGAGCTCCGCCGCGTAGATCACGTCGTCCGGGCCGCGCGAGCGCCCCGATCTTCTTCGCGACGTGCTGCTTGACCTCGTCCCGGAGCGCGTCGGTCTGCGGGATGCCGTGCTTGATCGTGACGAACGCGGCGATCGCCTGCCCCTTGATGTCGTGCGGCCGCCCGATCACCGCGGCCTCGGCGACGGCCGGGTGGTCGACGAGCGCCGACTCCACCTCCATGGTGGAGACGCGGTGGCCGGAGACGTTCATGACGTCGTCGATGCGCCCCAGGAGCCAGAAGTAGCCGTCCTTGTCGCGCTTGCAGCCGTCTCCCGTGAAGTACACGCCCGGGATCTGGCTCCAGTACTGGCGCTGGTAGCGCTCGGGATCGCCGTAGATGCCGCGGAGCATGCCCGGCCACGGCCGGCGGATGACGAGGTACCCGGCCTGGGCGGGCTCGCCCTTGTCGTTGACGACCTCGGCCTCGATCCCCGGGAAGGGCAGGGTCGCCGAGCCCGGCTTGCACACCGTCACGCCCGGGCAAGGGCGAGATGAGGATGTGGCCGGTCTCCGTCTGCCACCAGGTGTCCACCACCGGGCAGCGGCCGCCGCCGATGGTCTTCCAGTACCAGACCCACGCCTCGGGGTTGATCGGCTCGCCCACGCTGCCGAGGAGGCGCAGGGAGGAGAGGTCGCACCGGTTCGGGTACTCATCCCCCCACCGGACGAAGGTGCGGATGGCCGTCGGCGCCGTGTAGAGGATGGTGACGCCGTACTTCTCGATGATCCGCCAGAAGCGGTCCTTGTCGGGCCAGTCCGGCGTGCCCTCGTACATGACCGTGGTCGCGCCGTTGGCGAGCGGCCCGTAGACGATGTAGGAGTGCCCGGTGACCCAGCCGATGTCGGCCGTGCACCAGTACACGTCCTCCTCGCGGAGGTCGAAGATCAGGCGGTGGGTGGCGCGACACGCCGGTGAGGTACCCGCCCGTGGTGTGGATGATCCCCTTGGGCTTGCCCGTCGACCCGGAGGTGTAGAGGAGATAGAGCATGTCCTCGGAGTCCATCGGCTCGGGCTTCGGCGTGGGCGTCGGCGCCCTTCACGAAGTCGTCCCACCAGACGTCGCGGCCCGGCTCCCAGCCGATCTCCTGGCCGGTGCGCTTGTAGACGATGACGGTGTGGACCTGCGGGCACTCCTTGAGGGCCGCGTCCGTGTTCTTCTTCAGCGGGACCAGCCCGCCGCGCCGGTAGCTGCCGTCGGCCGTGATCACGACCTTCGCCTTGCAGTCGTTGATCCGGTCGCGGAGCGACTCGGGCGCGAACCCTCCGAACACCACGTTGTGCGGCGCGCCGATGCGCGCGCAGGCGAGCATCGCGATCGGCAGCTCCGGGATCATCGGCATGTAGATGGTGACGGTGTCGCCCTTCTTGACCCCGTGGCGCCGGAGCGCGGCGGCGAAGCGGTTGACCTCGCGCCAGAGGTCCCGGTAGGTCAGCACGCGGCTGTCGCCGGGCTCGCCCTCCCAGATGATCGCGGCCTTGTTCCGTCGCGGGCCCTCGACGTGCCGATCCAGGCAGTTGTCGGAGACGTTGAGCTTCCCGCCGATGAACCACTTCGCGTAGGGGAGCTTCCACTCGAGCGCCTTCCGCCACGGCTTGAGCCACCGGAGCTCCTTGCGCCTGGCGCTCCCAGAACCGGACCGGATTCCGGCGCGCCTCCCGGTAGATCGCCGGCGCTCTTGACCCGCGCCGCCTTGGCGAAGGTCTTCGGCGGCGGGAACTTTCGCCCCTCCTTCAGGAGGGCCTCGATGGGCTCGCTGCCTTGCGTGGCTTTCGGCATGGCGCTCCTCGCGTCGTCGAGAGGTTGGAACACCGGGGGGCCAGTGCTCCAGGCCGCCCGGTCCCGGAGGATTCTACCCGATCCGCGCGCCGCGGGCCGCCGGATCGCGCGGCCGAGAGGGCCCCCGGCGAGCCCGGCGCGCCGGCCTCCGGCCGCCGTGCTAGACTCTGCAGCCGCAGGAGGCCCGTCGATGGACCTGGATCTGATTCGGAGCTTGGCCGTTCCCGGCGCCACCAAGATCGTCCTCCTCTCGGCGGACGGGCTGGGCGGCTTCCCGGACCCGGCCACGGGCCGGTCCGAGCTGGAGACGGCCCGGATCCCCCATCTGGACGCGCTGGCGCGGCGGAGCGCTTGCGGCCTGCTCCGCCACGTGGCGCCCGGCATCACGCCCGGGAGCGGCCCCGGGCACCTCGGCCTCTTCGGCTACGAGCCGCTCCGCTACCCCGTCGGGCGCGGGCGTTCTCGAGGCCCTGGGGATCGACTTCGACCTCCGGCCGGGCGACGTCGCCGCGCGCGGGAACTTCTGCACGCTCGATGCGGCCGGCCGCATCACCGACCGGCGGGCCGGCCGGATCTCGACCGAGCGGTGCGCCGCGCTCGTGGATCGTCTCCGACGCATCCGCATCCCCGGGGTCGAGCTCCTCGTCGAGCCCGTCAAGGAGCACCGCTTCGTGCTGGTGCTGCGCGGGCCCGGGCTGTCGGGCCACCTGTCCGAGACGGACCCCCAGGCCACCGGCCAGCCGCCCCTGCCCGTGCACGCCCAGGCCCCGGAGGCCCGGGACACGGCGGACCTCGTCAACCGGTTCGTGGCGGAGGCCCGGCCCCTCCTGGCCGACGCCGCGCCGGCGAACATGGTGCTCCTGCGCGGCTTCGATCAGCGCCCGGCCCTCCCCCGCTTCCCGGAGGTGTACAACCTGCGCGCGGCGGCGATCGCCGCGTATCCGATGTACCGCGGGCTCGCGCGCCTGGTCGGCATGGACGTCCTCAAGACCGGGAGCACCTTCACGGACGAGGTGCAGACGCTCAAGGACCACTGGGACGCCTACGATTTCGTGTTCCTCCACTACAAGGACACCGACAAGGCCGGGGAGGACGGCGATTTCCCGGGCAAGGTGGCTGCGCTCGAGCGACTCGACGCCGCGCTCCCCGCGATCGAGGCCCTCCGGCCGGACGTCCTCGTCGTCAGCGGGGATCACGCCACCCCCGCAGTCCTCCGGGCTCATTCCTGGCACCCGGTGCCCGTCGCGCTGGCCGGTCAGTACGCCTTGCCCGATGCCGTGGAGCGCTTCTCCGAGCGGGCCTGCGGGGCGGGCAGCCTCGGGGTCCTGCCGGCCCACGACCTCATGCCGCTCATCCTCGCCCACGCCCTCCGCCTGACCAAGTACGGCGCCTGATCGGTCAGCCTGCGGGAGAGGTGTAGACTAAGGTCCGCCCATGCGGCGTGTCGTGGTGTGTCCGACCGACTTCCTGTTCCGCCTCTTCCAGGGAACTCCGGGCAATTCGGACTCCTGGGTCTTCCTCGTGAGCGACGGGAAGACGCGGACGGGCCTGGCCCGCCAGGACGCGAACGCCCTGGCCGGCCCGCTCGACGACCCGGGTCTCTACCGCCGCGCGCACCTCTCGCCGAACGATCTCGTGATGCTCGATGGCCCCGGAGCGGGCCCGGCGAGGCCCGAGCCTGGCCCGGATCCTGGAGACGATCCTCGAGGTGGCGCCGGACGCGCCCGTCCTCGTCGTCCACCAGGGGGCCCGGCCGCCGTCCCTCCCGCACCATCCGAACGTGAGCACCGTGATACTCGGGCGCATGATGCGCGACGTGCTGCGTCCCGAGATGGATCGCGCCCTGCTGCGCGTTCGCATCGAGCGGATGCGGCACCTCCTCGCCGGGAAGGACCGCGTCGGCATCCTCCTGCAGGACGATCCCGATCCGGACGCCATGGCCTCGGGGCTCGCGCTCCGAGCCCTCCTCGGGCGCACGCGGGCGACGGCCCCGCTCCTGTCGTTCGGCCGCGTGACGCGGCCGGAGAACCTGGCGATGGTGGAAGCGCTCGAGCTCGAGGTCGACCAGGTCACCCCGGAGGGGCTCCGCGCCTACGACGCGCTGGCGATGGTGGACGTCCAGCCCGCCTTCTGCGAGGAGGCGCTCCCGCAGATCGCGGTCGTCATCGACCACCATCCGGAGGCGAAGGGCTGGCGCGCGCCGTTCCGGGACGTGCGGCCGACCTACGGCGCCACGTCGACGATCATGACCGAGTACCTGCGCGCGGCCGACGTGAAGATCACGGAGCGGGTCGCGACGGCGCTCTTCTACGGCATCAAGACCGACACGCTCCATCTCGAGCGGAGCGGCACCCGCGCGGACATGGGGGCCTTCGCCTACCTCTACGGGCTGGCCAACCACAACATCCTGCGCCGGATCGAGCGTCCCGAGCTCCCGCTCGACGCCCTCGACGCGCTCGGCGACGCCCTGGTCCACCGCACGATCCTCAAGAGCGTGCTGTTCGCCCACCTGGGCCGGGTCAGCCGGCCCGATCTCATCCCGCAGTTCGCGGACCTGTGCCTCCAGGTCAAGGGCATGGAGTGGTCGGTCGTGTCCGGGCTCACGGGTGACGAGGTGCACGTCTCGGTCCGCAACGTCGGCTACGTCCGGGCCGCCGGAGACGTCGTGCAGGCCGCGTTCGCCGAGCTCGGCTCGGCCGGCGGCCACCGCTCGGCCGCGAAGGCGGTGATCCCGGCGAGCGCCTGGGCCGCACGGGTCGGACCGCTCGAGGCCGCCGCGATGCGGCGGGCCATCGTCAACCGCTTCGTCCGCGCCCTCGACGGGAGCGCCGCGACGTCCTGAGCCGCGCGAACGGCTATCCTTGCGCCGCGCGTCCGGTGATATGCTGGTTCCAGGCGTGGCAGCGGGGCCTCCGGCGGCCTCGGGGGCTCGGGCCGGCGTGCGAGGCAGACCGTCCGTGGTCCACGAGCGGAGGACGATGAGCGTGACAACGCACCGCAGGCGGGTGGCTCTCCTCGGGGTCGCGGCCCTGGCCCTGATCCCTCTCGCGACGCCGGCCCTGGCGTTCTCCCCGTGCGGGCCGAGCGCGCCCAAGGGCGGGCTCGCCCAGCTCCCCGGGGGCCAACCCCTGGCCGACCCCATCCCGCACATCCCGATCAACGGCACCGCCGGGTTCGTCGTGCCCGGCGCCAACACCCTCCCCGGAGGGGAACTGTCGATCGGGCTCGGGTACCTCGGCCAGCGGTCCGTGTGTCAGCAGGAAGAGGGCATCTTCGACCAGAACACGCTGTTCCTCGCCCTCGGATACGGGCTGACGGAACGGCTCCAGCTCTCGTTCCAGGTTCCGTACACGTGGTACGAGGCGGACAAGTCGGACTTCAACGGAAGCGGCGTCGACGACCTGAGCTTCGGCGTGGGCTATCGCTTCCTCGACGAGGCCCCCGGGTGGCGGCCGGCCCTCTCGGTGATCGGATACGGGGTGGCGCCGACGGCCGAGCGCAAGGAAGGGCTCGGGACCAACGAGTGGAGCGCCGGCCTCGCCCTCGGCGCCAGCAAGACCATCAACGGACCGCTCAGCGCATTCGCCAGCGCGGGCTACCAGTACAACGGCCGCGGGGCCGCTCAGGTCGAGGACCAGTTCGTCTCGGGACTCGGGCTCGCATACGCCATCACGCCGACCATCTCGGTCGTCGCCGAAGGCACGGCCAACACCAACTGGCGCCAGACAGACGATCGGCACTCCGACTGGATCGCCGGGATGGATGCGGGCGTGCGCCTCCGGTTCGGCGGCTTCCTCGTCAGCCTGGCGGGCCGCAAGGGCTTCACCAACGACGCGCCGGACTGGGGCGTCTTCGCCCTCGCCACCTATGAGATGAACGTCGGGTCGCCGTTCGTCGCGAAGGCCGCGGCCGGCGCCGGAGCCGGCGGGGCGGGGGCCCCGGGAGCGGGTGGACCCGGCGCAGGCGGCCCCGGAGCCGCCGCGCCCGGCGCGGGGGCTCCGGGTGCCGGGTGGACCCGGCGCAGGCGGCCCCGGAACCGCCGCGCCCGGCGCGGGGGCTCCGGGCGCGGGTGGACCCGGCGCAGGCGGCCCCGGAGCCGGCCGCGCCCGGCGCGGGTGGCCCCGGGCGCGGGCGCGGGGACCCCGGGAGCCGGCGGACCCGGCGCGGGCGGTGGACCGGGCGCGCCGGGCGCGGTTGCGGGCATCCCGCCGGCGGCGCTGCCGCCCTCCATGCGCTCGGCGCTGCGGGACGTGAACTTCGAGTTCGACCAGTACAGCCTCACCGACGACGCGAAGGCGACCCTCGACGAGCTGGGTCAGGCGCTCAAGGCGAACCCGCAGTTCGCCGTCACGATCGAGGGCCACGCCGACGAGCGCGGGACCGTCGAGTACAACCTCGCGCTCGCCGAGCAACGGGCGCAGGCCGCCAAGGCGTACCTGGTGGCGCTCGGCGTGGACGCGAGCCGCGTGGACACCATTTCCTACGGTGAGCAGCGGCCAGTCGACGCCGGGCACGACGAGCTGGCGTGGGCCATCAACCGGCGCGCTCACTTCCTCGTGAGGGGACGCTGATGCGACGAACAGGGATCGGTCCGCGCGGTCTGGCGCTCGTGGTCCTCCTCGCGCTCGGCGTGGCCGTCGAGGCGGCCGCGCAAGGCCCGGCCGTCGGCGGCTGGGCGACGTACGAATGGCGATCCGCGGCCAAGGTCGATGTCCCGGTGCTCGTGCGCGAGCCCGGCGCCAGCGGCGCGGCCGGCTGGACGGTCGACCGCGAATCCTCTTCGCCCCGCCCGATCTTCGTCACCTACTCGGTCGTCCGGGGCGACGCCAAGAGCTACGTGCTCCAGATCGTCACGCGACCGACCGCGGATGGCAGCCCCCTCTCGGTCACCCAGGTCACGGTGGACCGCGCGTCGGGCAAGACCCTGAAGAGCGTCATCCGGGACAAGAAGGGCGTGATCCCCACCCCGGAGAGCGGGCTCCGGCCGCTTCGCCAGGCGGGCGTCCAGGGCGCGCCGGAGGAGGTCACCGTGCCGGCCGGGCGCTTCACCGCCGTCAAGGGGCCCCACCGGAACGGCACCGTGTGGGTGTCCGATCAGGTGCCGGCGCTCGGCGTCGTGAAGGGGGCCTTCCCGGACGGTCAGCTCGAACTGGTCAAGAGGGGCACGGGCGGCGTGCAGGATCTGCTCCGCTCGTAGTCGATGCAGGCTCTCCTCGCCGTCGTCGCGGTCCTCCTGTTCGCGGTGGCGGTCTTCGCGTTCCAGAATCCCGATGCGGTCACGGTTCGCTTCCTCCACTGGGAGCTCTCGGCGTCGGTCGCCGTCGTCACGATCGCCTCGGCGGCCACCGGCGGGCTCGCCGCGGCCCTGGCCAGCCTGGCCGCGCGCTTCGTGAAGTGGAGCCGGCGGCCGCACCAAGCCCGTCGACGCGGACCGGCCCCCCGGTCGCCCCGCCGCCGAGCTCCCCTCCCCCGATCCGCCCGTAGGCCCGTCTGGTGGAAACCCGGGACTCCGGCCATCTCCTCGAGGAGATCCGCCGGCGACTCCGGGACGCCGACCGGGACGCGCTCGCGGGCCTCCTGGCCGAGACGCACCCCGAGGACCTCGCGGGAGCGCTCCGGGACCTGGACCTCCCCGAGCAGGTCACCGTGCTTCGCCAGCTCCCGCGCGAAGCGGCCGGCACCGTCCTCTACGAGATGGACGACGGCAGCCGTCTCACGCTGATGGCGGCGCTCGACCAGGGCGAGGTCTCCCGCATCCTCGACCAGATGCCGCCCGACGAAGCGGCGGACGTGGTCGAGACCCTGCCCGAGGAGCAAGCCTCCCGCATCCTCCACGAGATGCCGCCGGCCGAGGCGGAGGAGATCCAGGACCTCCTCCAGTACGGCGAGTCGACGGCGGGCGGCATCATGACGCCGGAGTTCATCGCCGTCCACGAGGAGATGACGGTCGGCCAGGCGCTCGACCACCTCCGGAAGTCGGTGACCCGCGAGGGCGTCTTCTACGTCTACGTCGTCGACAGCCACGACCACCTGGTCGGCCTCGTCCCGCTGCGACGGCTCATCACCGCCGACCCGTCGACCTCGGTGCACGCCATCCGGCGGACGGACGTCGTGAGCGTCACCGCCGACACCGACCAGGAGGAGGTCGCCCGCCTGGCGACCAAGCACCGGCTCCTCGCGGTGCCGGTCGTGGACCGGAACCAGCGTCTCCTGGGCACGGTCACCATCGACGACGTGATCGAGGTCATCCACGAGGAGGCGACCGAGGACATCCACCGCCTGGGCGGCGTCTCGGCCGACGAGACGATCTTCGACCCGGCGGGCAAGGTCGTCCGACGAAGGCTGTTCTGGCTCCTCGTGAACCTGCCGACGGCCGTGCTGGCGGCCACCGTCGTCGGGCTCTTCGAGCCGTCGATCCAGGCGCTGGCCGCCCTGGCCGTGTTCATGCCCATCGTGGCGGGCATGGGGGGGAACGCCGGAATCCAGACGTTCACGGTGATCGTCCGGGCCATGGCGCTCGGCGACCTCACGTTGGCCAACACTCGCAAGATCCTGCTCCGGGAGACCCTGATCGGCCTCGCGAACGGCGTGGGCGCCGGGACCGTCGCCGGCCTGATCGCCTACTTCTGGAAGGGCGATCCCTGGCTCGGGCTCATCCTGGGCGTGGCGATGATCACCAACATGCTGGTGGCCGCGCTGGCCGGCACCCTCGTCCCGGTCGCGCTGAAGATGCTGCGGGTCGACCCCGCGGTCGCCACCGGAGTCGTGGTCACCACCTTCACGGACTGCTCGGGCTTCCTTTCCTTCCTCGGTCTCGCCACCCTGTTCCTGCGCTTTCTCAAGCCGTCCTAGCCGGACCGGCCGGCGACATCGTGGATGTACCCGTGTTCACGCACGAAATTGCACCCTTGGCAGGTCGGGACAGGCGTGATAAAAATGCCGTGTCTTGCGTCCGGAGCGGCGCAGAAGGGGGGAGCGTGGACATTTCGCTCGAGGAGGGACAGGTCCGGCGGGCGTACGACTTCTACTCTCCCGTCTACGACTTCCTCTTCAAGAAGATCTTCGAGCCGGGCCGCATCGCTGGAATGCGGATGATCGGGCCCGAGCTCCGGGGACGGGTGCTCGAGGTCGGGATCGGCACGGGGCTCAACCTGCCGCTCTATCCGCGCGACATCAACCTCGTCGGGATCGACCTGTCGGAGGGGATGCTCCGCAAGGCGCAGGACAAGGTCCAGGAGCTCCGGATGGGCAGCGTCATCTTGAAGGTGATGGATGCCTCGGCGCTGGACTTCGGGGACGGGGAGTTCGACGCAACGCTCGCCACGTACACCATCAGCGCCGTGCCCGACCCCGTGGCCGTGCTCCGGGAGATGCGGCGCGTGACCAAGCCCGGGGGCACGATCGTCATCCTGAACCACTTCCGGAGCCAGAACCCCGTGATGCGCCGGATCGAGGACGCGCTCGCGCCGGTCTGCGCGCACCTGGGCTGGAAGACCAACCTCGCCCTGGCCCCGCTCCTGAAGACCGTCGGCCTCACGCCCGAGGTGATTCGCCGCGTCAACCTGCTGCGCGGATGGCACCTCGTCAAGTGCGTCAACCCGGCGACGCTGAGCGCCGACTTCCCCCGACGAGGCAGTCCCACCTGACGCGCGGCGCGGGCGTGCATCCGGCCCGCGCGGTGGCCTGATGACGCTCCGGCCGGCCGGTCCGCCGGCTGCTCACCGCCTGGGCGCTGGCGGCGCTCGTCATTGTCCTGGCCGCCCCGGTGGCGATCCGCGCCCTGGCCGGCGTGACCGGGCTCGCGTTCCTCGTCGAGTTCCTGACCGAGGGCCGGCACCCCTGGCTGTCGTCCGCGACGCCCCCGCCCGTCGTCGAGCCCTTCCCCGGCCCCGGCGCCCCGGACGCCGTGCCGCCGGACCTCTGGCACCCCGGCGGCAGGGACCACCCACCCTGGCCCGGGCTCCTCCTCATCCACGGCCTCACGCCCGACGGGAAGCGCGACGCCCGGCTCGCCTGGACCGCGGACCGCCTCGCCCGCGCCGGCTTCGCGGTGGCCGTCCCGGAGCTTCCGGCCCTCCGCGCTCAGCACCTCCGCCCGGACGACGCCCTCGTCGTCCGCGACACGCTCGCGCGCCTCGCCGCCCATCCGTCCGTCCTCCCGGGGCCGGTCGCCATCATCGCGGTGAGCGTGGGGCTCGGTCCGGTCGCCCTGGCGCTCGACGATCCCGCGCTGGCCGACCGGGTCCGCGTCGTGCTGGCGCTGGGCGGCTACGCGGAGGCGCGCGAGCTGGTCCGTTACTTCACGACCGGCGCGTACGCCTTCGGCGAGACCGAGGGACGCGTGGCCGTGGATCCGGCCCTCGCCGGAGCCTTTCTCGCCCGGAACCTCGACCTTCTGCCCGACCCGCGGGACCGCGCCGCCCTCGGGAGCCTGCTCGAGGGCCGGCCCGCCGGACCCGACGCCGGCCCCGGGGCCCGCGCGGTGCTGGCGCTCCTCCAGAACCGCGACCCGGGGCGCGTGGACGCCCTGCTCGACGCCCTCCCCCCCGAGACACGTGCGTTCCTGGAGACGCTCTCGCCCGCCCGGCATCTCGGGCGCACGCGGGCCCGGCTTCTCCTCGTCCACGGCCGGGAGGACCCCGCGATCCCGTTCACGGAGAGCCTGCGGCTGGCCGCCGCCGCCCCGGAACGATCCCGGGTGGTGCTCGTGAGCCTGATCGGCCACGTCGAGGGCCAGGCGCCGGCCTGGCATCGGCTGGTCGACCTGATGCGGCTCTGGAGCGCCTGCTACGAGCTGCTGGCCGGCTGAGCGCCGCCCGCCTCGGGAGCGCGGAGCCCGAGCTGGGCGAGCTTCACGAGCAGCGTGTTCCGGTGCATCCCCAGCAGCCGCGCGGCGACCGTCTGGTTGCCGCCGGCCCGGTCGAGGGCGCGCAGGATGAGGAGCCGCTCGACCTCGTGGCGGGCCTCCCGGAGGTTGAGCTGGTCCTCCCCCGTGGCCTCGACCGGGGCCAGCGCCACGTCGAGGGGGATCTGGTCGAGCTGGACCACCGGCTCGCTCGTGAGCGCGACGGAGCGCGCCATGATGTTCTCGAGCTCGCGCACGTTGCCGGGCCAGTGGTACCGCTCGAGCGCGGCGAGCGCGCCCGGCGAGAGGTCCGTCACCGGCTTCCCGAACTGACCCGCGTACTTCGCCAGGAAGTGCCGCGCGAGCGGCGCCACATCCTCGCGCCGCTCGCGGAGTGGCGGCACGGCGATCGGCACCACGTGGAGCCGGTAGAAGAGGTCTTCCCGGAACCGGCCCGCCGCCACCGCCTGCCGCAGGTCCGTGTTGCTGGCGGCGACGATGCGGACGTCGATCCGGATCGCACGCCCGCCCCCGACTCGCTCGATCTCGCGCTCCTGGAGGGCCCGGAGGAGCTTGGGCTGGAGGTCGAGCCGCAGCGTCCCGACCTCGTCCAGGAGGAGCGTGCCGGTGTGCGCCACCTCGAACTTCCCGAGCTTCCGCGCGTGCGCCCCCGTGAAGGCGCCCCGCTCGTGCCCGAACAGCTCCGACTCCAGGAGCTCGGCCGGGAGCGCGGCGCAGTTCACCGCCACGAAGGGCCGGTCGCGCCGGGCGCCCTGCCGGTGGATCGCGCGCGCGATCAGCTCCTTGCCGGTGCCCGACTCCCCCGTGATGAGCACCGTGGCCGTGGTGTCGGCGATCTGTCGCACGAGCTCGTAGACGCGGCGCATCGCGGACGACCGGCCGATCAGCTGATCGAAGCCCTCCCGCCGCGCGAGCTCGTCCCGGAGATACCGGACCTCCCGCTGGAGCGCGCGGCGCTCCAGCGCCCGGTTCACCACTCCGCGCAGCTCGTCCGCCGCGAAGGGCTTGGTCAGGTAGTCGTAGGCGCCGAGCTTCATCGCCTCCACGGCCGTCCGGACGGTGCGGACCGCGGTGACCAGCACCACCTCGAGGCCGGCGTCGAGGCGCTTGATCCGCTCCAGCACCTCGATCCCCTCCATGCCCGGGAGCCGCACGTCGAGAAGGCACACGTCGACGTCGCCGCTCCTGACGCTCTCGATCGCGGCCAGGCCGTCGGCGGCCTCCACGACGTCACAGACGCCGTCGAGCACCATCTTCACGGACGCGCGGACCCCCGGCTCGTCGTCGACGACGAGCACGACGGGGCGAGGGTCGGAACGGGGGGGCAAAGGACGCGGACGGCCGGGGCGTGCTAGCGGGTGCCGAGCACGACGGAAGCGTGCACGCCAGGCCCCTCCTGCGGCGAGTGGGTGGACTCGAACGCCTGGAGCTCCCCGGGGGAGCGGGACCAGATCATACGGTGTCACCGTCCGGAAGGCCAGGGGGCCGCGGCGGCGCCGCATGGAGGCGGAGGATCGTCCGGGTCGTCGCCGTGAGCGGCGCGGTTGCCCCTCGCCGGACGCCGAGGAGCCAGAGCACCTCGTTCTCCCGGGCCACGACCGGCCACCGGGCGCGCGCCTGCCGGGGGACGCCGGCCACCCCCAGGAGCTTCGTGAGCCGCACGGGGTCGGCTCCGCCGAACGGCACCATGCGCTCCCCGGGCCGGCGCGGCCGGATCCGGAGAGCCGCCGAGGGCGACCCGGGCATGCCCGGGTCGAGGCCGAGCGCATCGGCGTCGAACCAGACCTCCCAGGCCGGATCGTCCGGCCGACCCGGCCGAGGCGCTTCCACCACGGCCGTCACGCCCACCATCTCCCCCACCTGAAGGTGCCCCGGGACGGGGAGCACGCCGAGCTCGAGGGGCGCCTCCGGCCGGAGCACCCAGAGGGCATCGCGGCCGCGCTCGACGACGACCCCCCGCGGCAGCCGCACCCGCGCCCCGGTGCGCGCCCCCGCCAGCGCGGCCAGCGCGTCGAGGTGCGCCGCGCGCAAGCCGCTCGCGAGCCGGTCGGCCGACGCCACCTCCACGAGGGCGAGGCGCACGGCGGCCTTCACCGCGCCGTCGGGAAGGCCGGCGAAGGCGGCCAGGGCGAGCCGCCAGCCCACGGGCGTCCGGGTGAGGTGCCCGGCCAGGCGGGGCCGCACGAGCGCATCGAGCGCCTCCACGGCTTCGCGCGAGGCCCGGGCCACGCGGCGGAGCGCGGCGGGCACGTGCGAGCCCGCCTGCGCGGTCAGGAGAGGCAGGAGCTCGTGGCGCACCCGGTTCCGGAGGAACGCGGTATCACGGTTCGTCGCGTCCTCGACGGCCTCGAGCCCGTGGGCCACGAGGTGAGCCTGGACCGTCGCGCGGCCGACGTCGAGCAGCGGTCGCACGATCCGGCCCCGTCGCGCCGGGATGCCGGCGAGGCCGCGAGGCCCGGCGCCCTCGAGGATCCGCATGAGGACGGTCTCGACCTGATCGTCCGCGGTGTGGCCGAGCGCGATGCGGCTCGCCCCGGTCGCCCGCGCGACGCGCGCCAGCGCCGCGTGGCGGACCAGGCGCGCGGCCTCCTCGGGAGACCGTCCTCCGCCGCGCGGCACCTCGACCCGGACGACGTGCGCGGGACACCCCAGCCGGGCGGCCAGCGCCTCGACGAAGGCGGCATCGCGGTCCGCTTCCGGGCGGAGCCCGTGGTGGACGTGGCAGACCGTGAGCCGGAGCGTGTACTCGGCGCGAAGGAGGGCGAGCGCGTGCAGGAGGGCGACCGAGTCGGGGCCGCCCGAGACGCCTACGAGGAGGTGGTCTCCCGGGTCGAGGAGCGGCCGCCGGCCGGCCACCGCCTCCCGCACGGCGGCGACCAGGGGCGACGGTGGAAGTGGCGGCTCTCGGCCGTCATCGACCATCGCCGGGGTTCCACCCGGGCGGCGGCGATTCGCCCTGGAGGCCCACCCACGCGGATCCGTCCTCGAACAGCTCCCGCTTCCAGACGGGGACGATCTGCTTGACCGTGTCGATCGCGTACTGGCACGCCTCGAAGGCGTCCTGGCGGTGGGCGGCCGAGACGCCGATCGCCACGCTCGCCTCGCCGACGAGGAGGCGGCCGATCCGGTGCAGGATCACCACCTGCCGCACCCCGGGCCAGCGCGCGTAGACCGCCTCGCCGATCTCCTTGAGCTTCGCCTCGGCCATCGGGACGTGCGCCTCGTACTCGAGCGCCACCACCCGGCGGCCCGCCGTCTCGTTCCGCACGACCCCGAGGAAGACCGCGACGCCGCCCGACTCGGGAACGGTCACCGCCCGGGCGACCGCGTCGGCCGACAGCGGCTCCTCGACGATCCGGTACATCAGGCCGCCCCGCCGCTGACGGGGGGAAAGCACGCCACCTCTTCCCCGGCGTGCACGGGTCGGTGCGCCTCGACGTAGTCGGTGCCGACCGCGAACAGGGTGTGCGGCCGGTATCGGGTCAGCGCGGGATGGGCGGCCGCGAGGGCGGCCCAGACGTCCTCGACGGTCGCGCCATCGGCCACGTCCACCTCGATCCGCCCGCGGCCGACCGCCTCACGGTATCGCGCGAAGAGCGCGACCGGGACCCGCATGCCGCCTCCCGTCAACGGCCGGAAGGACGGCCGATCAGGCCTGGAAGGAGTGGCCGCAGCCGCAGCTGCCCTTCGAGTTCGGGTTGTTGATCGAGAAGCCGGAGCCGTACAGGCTGTCGACGTAGTCGATCTGGGCCCCGCCCACGTACTGCACGCTGTTGGGATCGACGTAGACCTTGACGCCGCTGGCCTCGACGACCTGGTCGCCGTCCTGCGCGGCATCCTCCCATCCGAGCTCGTACGAGAAGCCCGAGCAGCCGCCCCCCACCACGCGGAGCCGCAGGCCCCACTCGGGCTTGCCCTCCTCGAGTCGGAGCGTCTCGACCTTCTTGGCGGCTGTTTCCGTCAACGTGACCATTCCAGGCCTCCTCTAGTCGTTACGGCGTACCCGCGGCACACGGGATCGCGCCGATCAGTCTGCATTATAGCAAACGGGCGGACCCGTGCCGGCCCCGGCTCCCCCAGTCACAGCACCCCCGGCGTGGGGGCGAGGACGATCTCCTCGACGAAGGCCCCGGGCGGCTGGGCGGCGATCAGGAGGGCGGCCTCGGCGACGGCCTCGGGCCGTGAGCATCCGGCTCCGGTCCGGCGGGCTCGGGATCGCGTCCCAGAAGGGGGTGTCCACGGCTCCCGGGGACAGCGCGGCCACGCGCACGCCCTCGCCCGCGCACCTCGGCGGCCAGGGCGCGGACCAGCCCGAGGACCCCCGCCTTGGACGCAGTGTACGCCGCGCACCCGGGGATCGCCCGCACCGCCGCCAGCGACACCACGGCGACGATCGTCCCCCGGCCAGCGGCCAGCATCGGCGGGAGCGCGGCCCGGCACAGGAGATACGTGGCCGTCAGGTTCGCCCGCAGCATCGTGTCCCAGTCCTGGACGCGAGACGCCTCGAGGGGCCCGAACGCGCCCCCGCCCTGCGCGGTGACCAGGCAGTCGAGGCGTCCGAACCGCGCGAGGGTGGCCTCCACCGCCCGGCGGGCCGTGTCCTCCTCGGCGGCATCGCCCGGCACCACGAGGGCCGAGCCTCCCTCCGTCTCGATCAGCCGGGCCACCTGCTCGAGATCGCCGCGCCCGCGCGCCAGCAGGACGACCCGGGCGCCCTCCCGGGCGAAGGCGAGCGCGACCGCCCGCCCGATGCCGCGGCTCGCCCCGCTGACGAGCGCGGCCTGGCCGGCGAGCCTCAAATGAGTGCGCTCCGGCCCTTGACCAGCTCGACGAACTCGCTGCGTGTCATCGGACAGTCCCGGAAGCTTCCGAGCATCGCGGAGGTCACGGCCCTCGAGTTCTGCTTCTCGACGCCCCGCATCAGCATGCAGAGGTGGGTCGCCTCCATCACCACGCCGACGCCCTTCGGCATCAGCGCGTCCTGCAGCGCCTGCGCGACCTGGGTCGTGAGCCGCTCCTGGACCTGGAGCCGGCGGCTGAACATCTCGACCAGGCGCGCGAGCTTCGAGAGCCCCAGGATCTTCCGATCCGGGACGTACGCGACGTGGGCCTTGCCGAAGAACGGCAGCAGGTGGTGCTCGCACAGCGAGTAGAAGTCGATGTCCTTCACCAGCACCATCTGGTCGTAGTGGTCCTCGGCGAAGACCGCGCCGTTCAGGACCTCCTCGACGTCCTGCTGGTAGCCGGACGTGAGGAACTGCAGCATCGACTCCACGCGCGCCGGCGTCTTCTCGAGCCCCTCGCGTTTCGGATCCTCCCCGAGCTCGCGCAGGATGCCCTCGATCAGCTCCTTCATGGCGCCTCCCCCGTCGCTTCGCACTCGAAGCGGTTGTTCTCCGTCTCGACGACGGCCACGCGGACGAGCCGCCCCGGGGGCAGCGCGTCATCGATCATCCGGTAGAACGTCGCCGCCAGGTTCTCCCCCGTCGTGACCGCGCCGGCGAGCGCGGGGACGTCCCGGCTGAGGTCCCGGTGGTCCACGAGATCGACGACCGTCCGCATCGCCTGCTCGAGAACGGCGGCATCCATCACCATCCCGTCCGCGTCCACGACCCCCCGCACGGTGGCTTCCAGCAGGTAGTTGTGGCCGTGGCGGCGGCCGCACGCGCCGTAGAGCCGGCGATTCTCCGTCCGGGAGAGCGCGGGGCTCGTCAGGCGGTGGGCCGCCGAAAAGTGGAGCACCTTGGTCAGCTCCATGGTCGCCATGCCGGCGCTCAGGCCTCGCCCCGGTAGTCGACGTAGAGCGTCGGGTCCTCCCAGAGGCGGAGGCTCGCGAGGCGCTCGGGGCCGAGCTTCGCGACGAGAAGCTCCCAGGCGACGCGCACGAGGTTCTCCGTGGTCGGCAGGACGCCGGGCGGGAACGCGGGATCGTCGTTGACGAAGGCGTGGTCGAAGCGTGCGAGCACGGTCTCGGCGACGACCTGCTTGAGCTCCTCCAGGTCGACGACCATGCCCGTTCGGGGGTCGACCGGGCCGCGGACGGTCACCTCCAGGGTGTACGTGTGCCCGTGGATCGCCGCGAGCGGGCCGAAGTGCGCGCGGTTCTCGGCGTCGGACCACTCGGGGCGCCCGTAGCGGTGCGCCGCCGAGAACGTGAACCGCCGCGTGACGGCAACGGAAGGGGGACGGGGCGTCTTCATGGCTTCCGGCATCTCATCTTTAGAGGGGTCGCGGCCCGGCAGGGTCGCAACCTCAAGTATACCGGCGGTCCTTCCAGCGGACGCCCAGCCCCAGCCAGTCGCGAACGGCCGATTCCAAAAGGAAAAGGGCCACCAGCGCGGCGCCGAGCGGCACGGTGGGGCTCCAGCGGGGATCGTCCCCGCGCCAGGCCCGGAACGGGACCTCCGCCCCGAGGACCAGCCCGAGGCCCAGGGCGGCGAGCCAGCCGGACCCGGCCGGGCCCGCGAGCTGCGCCACGACGCAGCCCACCGCCGGCCAGACCAGGGTGACCCCGAGCTCGACGGAGCGAGGCCAGCGCGGGCAGCGGCCGCCGGCCGCGCAGCCGGTACAGGTTCTTCGTCCAGCCGCGCCGGATCGCCGCCAGGTCCGTGTACATCCGGGCCGCGACGAGGTCGGCGCCGTCCACGAACGCGATCCGCCCGCCCCCGGCCTTCACGCGGCGCGCGAGGGCGACGTCCTCGAGAATCTCGCCGGCCACCGCGCGGTGTCCGCCCGCGTCCCGATAGGCGTCACGCGCGGCCAGGATGAAGATCCCGTTGGCGGCCGCGACGGGGGACGCCGGATCGTTCACCGCCGTCAGCGGGAACCACTGATCGAGCAGTCCGAAGACGACCGGCTGGACCACGCGCTCCCAGAACGAGCGCGTGAGCTGCCGGCTCGTCAGCGACAGCAGCGCGACGCCGTGCCGCTCGGCGAACCCCACCGCGCGCGCGATCGACTCCGGGGCGTGCACCGTGTCGGCGTCCGTGAAGCAGAGCCAGGCTCCGCGCGCGATGGACACGCCGGCGTCGAGCGCGAAGCTCTTGCCGGTCCACCCTGCCGGCGGGCCGTCCACGCGGAGGACCCGCACGCGCGGGTCGCG
Organism: uncultured Candidatus Rokubacteria bacterium; assembly: GCA_963745015.1. Taxonomy (GTDB): domain Bacteria; phylum Methylomirabilota; class Methylomirabilia; order Rokubacteriales; family DASRDR01; genus DASRDR01. Next base: position 181,342 of record CAVUVU010000019.1, on the reverse strand, counting down.
CCGGGCGGCGTCGGCGAGGATCGCGGGCGTCCCGTCCGTCGAGCCATCGTCGACGGCGATGATCTCGAGGTTGGGCCACGCCTGGGCCGACAGGGAGGCGAGGCAGGCGCCGACGTTGCGCTCCTCGTTGCGGGCGGGAACGAGCACGGTGACGAGGGCCGCCCCGCGGAAGGGCGGCGCGTCGCTCGCACGGGGAAGGCGGGCACGCCCGCGAAGGACCGCCGCCACGCGCCCGAGACGCCAGAGCGCCGGCAGGAGGAAGAGCGCGGCGGGGAGAACGAGCCCCGCGCCCACGCGAGAGGCTACCGGCCGACGAACCGGGGCCGGCGCTTCTCCAGAAACGCGGCAGTACCTTCCTTGTAGTCCTCGCTCTCGAAGGCCCGCAGCTGAAGGTGCGCGATGTCGTCCTGCTTCGCGACGCCCCCGTCCTCGACGATGGCCTCGACGATCACCTTCGCGCCCTGAACGGTGAGCGGCGCGTTGTCGGCGACACGGCCGAGGTAGTCGTAGGTGTAGGCCGACAGCTCGGCGGCCGGCACCACCCGCTGGACGAATCCCGACGCGCAGGGCCTCCTGGGCGTCCAGGAGGCGCGCGGAGAAGAGGATGTCCTTGGCGGTCGCCGGGCCCACCAGGCTCACCAGCCGCTTCACGGCGTGGAGACCGTAGATGATGCCGAGCCGCCCCGCCGGGATCCCGAACTTCCCGGTGTCCGCCGAGAACCGGAGGTCACACGCCAGCGCGGTCGCGACCGCGCCGCCCATGCAGTAGCCGTAGATCATCGCGACCGTCGGCTTGGGACAGGTCTCCATCGCGTGGGCCGCGGCGGCCGTGCGGGCGTTGTAGGCCTCCGCCGAGGCCCGGTCCTTCCGGTTCTCCCGGAACTCGGAGATGTCGGCCCCCGAGGCGAACGCCTCTTCGCCCGCCCCGCGGAACACGATGGCGCGGACTCCCGGGTCGCGGACCAACCCCTCCACCACCCCGGGCAGAGCACTCCACATCGCGAGGTTGAAGGCGTTGCGCACCTGCGGGCGGTTGAAGACGACCGTCGCGATGGGACCGTGCCGCTCGACCAGGATCTCGTCGCTCACCGGGCTTCCTTCCTGTCCAGTCGACGACCGCCAGCCCGCGGCCCGACCGCGCCCCGCCCGGAGGCCGAGTCCGGTCCGGCGAGCACGCCGCCGCCCGCCGCCCGATCCCGGGCCCGGGGACAGCCAGCGTCCGCAGACGGGCTGAGCGCGGTCACCGTCAAGGGCGAGGGCTCAGTCGTCGTCGTCGTCCTCGTCGAGATCGTCCTCGTCGAGATCATCGTCGTCGTCCTCTCTCGTCGAGGTCGTCATCCTCGACGTCGGCCTCGACGATCTCGTCCTCGCTTTCCTCGGCGACGGCGTCGTCCTCGAGCTCGTCCTCGTCCTCTTCGTCGTCGGCGGCGTAGTGGGGATTCTCTTCGTCGTCGATCTTCGCGCGGGCGTCCAGATCCATACGACCTCCCTGACGGATGGTGCTCGAACGGTGGCGATTATATCAGAGGGGTCCGACGCGCAAGACCGGGCCACGCCCCCCTTGTCGCCGAGGCGGGGCGCGCCGGCCTGGCGGGGCAGGGCGGGCCCGCCCGTTGCTTGACGCTCGTAGGGGCAGACCCTACCATGGCGGATGCTCGGGCGGTGTAGCTCAGCGGCAGAGCAGGGGTCTCATAAGCCCCGTGTCGGAGGTTCAATTCCTCCCACCGCCACCACCTCCACCGCCCGCATCGTCGCGCCCGGCGCGGGGCCGCTCATTTGCGCGGCCCGAGCACTCATGCCGCATGGCGGCACACGGGTAGGTCAACCAAAGGCTCGGCAGCGGCGGCGCGGCGCGCGAGGCCGCAGCCGCTAGCAGCGGACGCTGCCGACGATGGCCTCGCCGAGGAGCTGGGCGACCCCGCGCTCGTTCACGATCACCGTTAGCGTGAGACTTCGCCGGAAGACGAGGGGGACGGGCCAGCCGAAGCCGAGGTGGTGAATCCCGGCCGAGCTGGACCGGAGCACGCCGTAGGGGTTCTCGATCGGGAACACGAACGTGCGCGCCGCGGCAAACGTGACGTCGACGATGACGCGGCTGTCGATCACGAGCCGGACAAATGTCAGGCCGGTCGCGCCTCCGGTCTTGGTCACGTGACCCGCGACGAACACTCCCGGGCCCGCGGTGTTGACGAGCTGGTGCGTTCCGACGCGCGCGGGTGCCAGCAGCTTGTGGAGACGCTGCGGATCGCATACCCCTCCGGTGCAACAGGCGGCACCGGGCGTCGCAATCCCCACGGTGGCCCTCTGGCCGGTTCGTGTTCTGATCCTGGTGGCCATGGCGATTCCTCCTCTCTCGAGCTAAGCATGTTGCGCAGGATGGCGCCAGGCGAGAGACCGGGATCGGGCGACCTCGGGCGTCCGCGCGCAACCCATGGCGTCCCTCTTGCCGAGGCGTGTTCGAGGCGCCATTGTTCGAGCTCCTTCGAGAGGCGGTCGCTGCGGCCGCGGCGCTCATCCCAATGTCGTGCCCGGAGAAACCCCGTTCCCCAAGAGGCCGTTTCGCATGAAGATCGTCGCGACGATCAGCCAAGTCCCCGCGGCAACAGGCCGGCGGCGGGTCTCCAGAGCCCCGTGTCGGAGGTTCAGTTCCCTCGCACCGCCACCATCTCGCCGCTGCGGGCCGCTGGACCGGGGTTGACACTCCGCGGAGCCCCGGCTGTAATCGTGCCGTGTCTGGACGTACGCTCACTCCTTCCCCGACGGCTCGTCGAGTCTCGTCGATCGACGTCGTTGACCCACACGTACAGGGAGGCACGGTATGGCGCTGGCGAGTAGTGAAGGCTGGCTGTTCCTCTTGCGGTGGATTCACCTCTTCGCGGGAGTCATCTGGATCGGCCTGCTCTATTACTTCAACTTCGTCCAGACGCCGTTCTTCGCCGAGACCGAGGCCCCGGTGCGAGGCGGCGCAATCCAGAAGCTCGTCCCTCGCGCCCTCTGGTGGTTCCGCTACGGCGCGCTCTTCACCTTCCTCTCCGGGGCTCCTGATCATCCTCCACCGATGGGGTCAGGGCGGGTTCTTCGCCGGCTCGTACGGCTGGGCGATCCTGCTGGGCGGCCTGCTCGGCACGCTGATGTTCCTGAACGTCTGGGGGGTGATCTGGCCCAACCAGAAGGTGGTCATCCAGAACGCCATCGATACGGCCGCGGGACGCCCCGCGAACCCGGCCGCCGCCGGCGCCGGCGCGCGGGCCGGACTCGCGTCACGGACGAACACGCTGCTCTCGATCCCGATGCTGTTCTTCATGGGCGCCGCGAGCCACCTCACACTGCCGGTACCGCGCAATGGACTCGCGTTCTGGGTCGTCGCACTCGCCATCCTGCTGGTCGTCGAGATCAACGCCCTCAAGGGCACCCCTGGCCAGGGCGCGGCGAAGCCGCTCGCGACGGTGAAGGGCACGCATCTGGGCGGGCTTCATCCTCACCGTCGTCTACTACGCGTGGTTCGAGGCGATGCGCTAGCCGACCGGAGTCCGATCCTGCACCGCTCGCCGTCGGGCCCGGGCCTTCCCGGGCCCGACATGCGTCGAGCCGAATCGGCTCGGGGCCCCATCACCGGAGCGCGCCGCGACCAGCCTCCGGCGCCCCCTACCGGAGGTAGGCCGCGAGGTCGTCCAGACTCCCCGCGAGGTGCGGCATCGGCTGCATGACCGCGCTCGGGCGCTTGGGCGTGTAGCCGGAGGGATAGGCGCCCCGGAGCAGCCGGGCCTCGAGGAGCTCCCGGGACGAGCCCTTCACCGCCGGGCCGAGGGGGCCGTTCTGCGCCGGGTCGCTCGAGTGGCAGGACGTGCACTGGGCGACGTACACCTGCCGGCCCCGCTCGGCCTCGGGACTCAAGGCGCTCCCCTGGCCGGAGCAGCCGCCCACGGCGGCGGCGAGCGCGAATACGGCCAGAGCGCGGCGGTCCAGCATGGGCCTCCCGACCGGGCGCCGCGGGCCCGCGATTCCGCGGGCGCCAGCGCGGCACGCGGCAGCGTGCGGTGACGCGGCCATCGTTCCCGACGGCCGGGAGGCTGTCAAGCGCGACCCGCAATCCCCGCGGTAGAATGGTCGATCGTGAAGCCTCTTCCCGCGCCGCGCCCTGACTGGCTCCGCATCCACGGCGCCCGGCAGAACAATCTCAAGAACGTCTCGGTCGCCATCCCCCACGACCGCGTCACGGTCGTCACGGGCGTGTCGGGCTCCGGCAAGTCCTCCCTCGCCTTCGACACGATCTTCGCCGAGGGGCAGTGGCGCTTCATCGAGTCGCTGTCGAGCTACGCGCGGATGTTCCTGGAGCGCATCGACCGGCCCGACGTCGATCTCGTCGAGCACATCCGGCCCGCGATCGCGCTCGAGCAGAAGAACCACGTGCGGACGGCCCGCTCGACGGTCGGCACCGCCACCGAGCTGGCCGACTACCTGCGGCTGCTCTTCGCCAAGATCGGCCGCGTCCATTGCCCGCGCTGCGGCCGCCCGGCCGGCTCGGCGGCGCCCGACCGCGTGGCCGACGCCCTGCTCGCCGAGGCGGCCGGCGCCCGCGTGCTGGTCGGCTTCCCCCTGCCGGTGCCGCCCGCCGACCGGGTCGGCGACCTGCTGGCCCGGCTGGTCGCCCGCGGCTTCGCGCGGATCAAGGTGGGGGACGACGTGGTTCCGCTGTCCCCGCTCCCGGACCTGGATCTGGCCGGCCGCGAGACGATCCACGTGATCCTCGACCGCCTCGTCCTCCGCCCGGACGCCCAGACGCGCCTGGCCGGCTCCTTCGAGCAGGCCTTTCGCGAGGGCGGCGGCCGGGCCGTGGTGGAGATCCAGCGGGATGGCCGCCCGGCCGAGGTGCGCCGCTACGGCGAGCAGTTCGGCTGTCAGGCCTGCGGGACGACGCTCGAGCGGCCCCAGCCCCTGCTCTTCTCCTTCAACCATCCGCTCGGCGCGTGCTCCGAGTGCAAGGGGTTCGGAAACCTCCTGCGCTACGACGAGGGGCGCGTGATCCCGGACCCCGCCACCTCGCTCGCCGGCGGCGCCGTCGAGCCCTGGCGGCACCCGTCCGGTGAGTGGTACCAGAAGGAGCTGCTCCGGGTCGCCCGGCGCCGCAAGATCGACGTGCACCGGCCCTACGCGGAGCTGCCCGAGACCGTCCGGCGCTGGGTGTACGACGGCGACAAGGATTTCTGCGGCATCCGCGGCTTCTTCGAGGAGGTCGAGGGGTACCGCTACAAGCTCCACGTCCGGGTCTTCCTCTCGCGCTACCGAAGCCAGGTCCCCTGCCCCGCCTGCCGCGGCGCGCGCCTGAAGCCGGACGCGCTCGCCGTCACGGTGGCCGGGCGGAGCATCGCGGAGGTCGCCCACCTGGCCATCGAGGACCTCGCCGGCTGGCTCGCGGAGCTTCCGCTGACGGCGTGGGAGGCCGAGGTGGGGCGCGAGGTCCTGGACCGTCTCGCCGCGAAGGTCTCGTTCCTCCGCCGGGTGGGCCTCGGCTACCTCACGGTCGAGCGCCAGATGCGGACGCTCTCCGGCGGCGAGGCCCAGCGCATCGCGCTCGCGACCCAGCTCGGCGCGCAGCTGGTCGGCACCCTCTACGTCCTGGACGAGCCGTCGATCGGGCTCCACGCGCGCGACGTCACGCGGCTGGCCGAGCTGTGCCGCGAGCTGGCCCACGCGGGCAACACGGTCGTGGTGGTGGAGCACGATCGGACCTTCATCGAGGCCGCCGACTACTGCGTGGAGCTCGGGCCCGGCTCGGGCGAGCGCGGGGGCGAGATCGTGCTCGCGGCGCCGCGCGACGAGTTCCTCCGCGACATGCGCACGCTCACCGCGCGCTACCTCTCGGGCCGCGAGAGCATCCCGCTGCCGGCCGGGCGGCGCGAGGGCGACGGGCGGTGGCTCACCGTGGTCGGGGCGCGCGAGCACAACCTCCGCCACGTCAGGGCGCGCATTCCGCTCGGCACGCTCACCTGCGTCACCGGCGTCTCCGGCTCGGGGAAGTCGACGCTGGTGCACGACACGCTCTACCGGGCGGTGGCGCGCGCGTTCAAGACCTCCTTCGAGGCGCCGGGCGCCCACGATGCGCTCCTGGGGCTCGAGCACCTCCGGGGGGTCCGCCTCATCGACCAGGAGCCGATCGGCCGGACGCCGCGGTCGAACCCGGTCACGTACATCAAGGCGTTCGACGACGTCCGGCGGCTGTTCGCGGGATTGCCGAAGGCCAAGGCCCTCGGGCTCGGGCCGGGTCACTTCTCGTTCAACGTCCCCGGGGGGCGCTGCGAGACCTGCCAGGGTGACGGCTTCGAGAAGCTCGAGATGTACTTCTTCGAGGACGTGTACGTCACGTGCCGCGAGTGCGAGGGGCGCCGCTATCGCCCGGACGTCCGGCAGGTCGCCTACCAGGGGCGGGACATCAGCCAGGTGCTCCAGATGACGGTCGACGAGGCCATCCCGTTCTTCGCGGCCACGGCGGGGCTGGCGCGCCGGCTCCAGGTCCTCCAGGACGTCGGCCTCGGCTACCTCCGCCTCGGCCAGCCCGCGACCACGCTCTCGGGCGGCGAGGCCCAGCGCCTCAAGATCGCCGCGGAGCTGGGCACCCGGCTGGGCCACGACATCCTCTACATCCTCGACGAGCCCACCACCGGGCTCCATCTGGACGACGTGCGGCGGCTCCTCGGCGTGCTCCAGCGCCTGGTCGACGCCGGCAACACCGTGCTGGTGGTCGAGCACCACCTCGACGTGATCAAGTGCGCGGACTGGATCCTGGACCTCGGGCCCGAGGGCGGAGACGCGGGCGGGGAGCTCGTGGCCGAGGGACCGCCCGAGGCCGTCGCGCAGGTCGCCGCCTCGTACACCGGCAAGTACCTCCAGGGATTCCTCGAGGACGGTCGCGCGAGCGAGCGACGCGCCCCGCGCCGGGCCCGGGGCTGACGCGCCGCCACCCGCCGCGGCAATCCGAGCCTCGCGCCGCCGCCGCCGAGACCGCCAGGCTCGCCTGTGCACTACGGCTGGATCGTGGTCGGGGCGGCCTTCACCGTCCTCTTCCTCGCCTACGGGGTCCAGTACTCCTTCGGCCTGTTCTTCACTGCGCTGACGGAGGAGTTCGGCTGGAGCCGGGCCAGCCTGTCCGGCGTCTTCTCCCTCTACGCCGCGGCCTACTCCTTCCTCGGTCTCGTGGCCGGCCGGCTCACCGACCGGTGGGGACCGCGTGTGGTCATCACGCTCGGCGGCGTGCTGCTCGGCCTCGGGCTCGCGCTGTCGGGCGGCGTCCAGGCGCTCGCGCCCCTCTACGCGACGTATCTGCTGGCGGCCGTCGGCATGAGCTCGGCGTACGTGCCGTGCAACGCCACCGTGGCCCGCTGGTTCGAGGCGCGCCGCGGGCTCGCCGTCGGCCTCGGGCTCAGCGGCGCGAGTGCCGGCACGTTCGCGGGGCCGCCCCTGGTCGCCCTGCTCATCGCCGAGGTCGGCTGGCGGCGCGCGTACGCGCTCCTGGGCGCGGGCCTCGCCCTCTCGCTCGGCCTTCTCGCCGGCTTCTTCGTGCGCGATCCCCGGGACCGCGGGCTCCGCCCGTACGGCGCCCCGTCACACCCCGTGTCGGCCGCGGCGCCCGCGGAGGGATGGCCGATCCGGCGTGTCGTCCGCCATCCCTCGTTCGCGCTCCTGGTTGCCGTCTACATGACCACGTGGATCCCCGTCTTCATGCCGCCCGTGCACCTGGTGCCGCTCGCCCGCGACCTGGGTCTCTCCCCCGTGGTGGGCGCGACGGCGCTCTCGGCGCTCGGCGCCGGATCACTCGTGGGCCGGCTCGGCATGGGCGCGATCTCGGACGCGATTGGCCGCCGGCCCACCCTGGTGATCGCGCTGGGTCTCCAGACGCTCTCCTTCGTCGGCCTGGCCGGGGCCTCCGGCACGGCGACCCTCTTCGCGGCGGCGGCCGCGTTTGGCTTCGCCTATGGCGCGATCTCGGCCCTCATGCCGGCGGTCGTCACGGACTTCTACGGTCCCGCGCACGCCGGCAGCCTGGTGGGGCTGATCTTCGGCCTCGCAGGCCCGGCCGGGGGTCTCGGCCCGGTCCTCGCCGGCTGGCTCTTCGACACGACCGGATCCTACGTGGCCGCGTTCGGGCTCGGGGCCGGCCTGAATCTCCTGGCGCTGGTCTTCGCGGTGCTGGCCCGTCCTCCGGCGGCCCGCCCCGGCTGAGGAGGCCGGGGTCCGGAACCGCGCGGTGCGTCGAGACCGTCCGCAGGACCGCGGGCGGATGCCGAAGGGTCGCCCGATGGATCGCCACGGGGTCGCCAAGGTCGCCAAGGTCGAAGGTCCTTCCCGCCGACGACGGCCCGGGATAGAGTACGACCGTGTGGGCGCTCACCCTGGTGCTCCTGACGTGCCTCGGCATCGACTTCTCCAATCCCCTTCTGCCGGGCGTCGTCCGCTTCGGTGAGGACGAGTCCGTTCACGCGCTGAGGGCCGAGCGGTCCCGGACCGACGAGCGGCCCAGCCGCCCCCTGCCGCGCCCGCCGGAGCCGACGGGCTTCGTCGACGTCGCCATGACGCCGCCGCGTCCGACGGCGGAGGGCTTCGTCCGCCCGTCCCCGCAGCCGGCGGCGGGGCGCCCGCGCGGCTCCATCGACACGCTCCGGGACGGCGCGACGGGCGCCGCCGAGGACCACTAGCCCGCGTCCCCTCCGCGCGACCCTCGGGCCGCGCGTCCGTCACGTTTCGCATCGGCATCCGACGGGGAAGGACTCCGGCCCGGGGCCGGCATCCTCCGATGAGGGAGCTCGAACGTGGTGACCGAGCCGCTGGTATTCCGTGACCTGGCCTACGTGCTCGCCGCCGCTGTCCTCGGCGGCGGTCTGGCCTGGCTCACGCGCCAGCCCCTGATCCTCGGCTACGTCCTCGGGGGCATCCTGGTCAGCCCCCTCACGCCCGGCCCCTCGGTGTCCGACCTTCACACGTTCGAGCTGTTCGCCGACATCGGGGTCGTCCTCCTGATGTTCTCGATCGGGCTCGAGTTCTCCCTTCGCGACCTCCTCCAGGTCCGGCGTATCGCGCTGCTGGGCGCGCCGCTCGGCATTCTCCTTTCGATCAGCCTGAGTCTGGGCATCTGGGTGGCCCTGGGATGGCCGCCGATCCAGGGGCTCGTCGTCGGCATCGTGATCTCCATCGCGAGCACGATGGTCATGGTCCGGCTCTTGACCGACCGCGGCGAACTGCACACGCGCCACGGTCGCGTCATGATCGGGATCACGCTCGTCGAGGACCTGGCGGTCGTCGTGCTCATCGTGCTGATACCCGCCCTGGGGAAGCGGGATGCCGCGGGCCTGGGCGCCGTCGGGCTCGCGCTCCTCCAGGCCGGCGCCATCCTCGTCCCGTTCTGGCTGCTCGCGTCCCGGGTGATGCCGCGCGTGCTCACCTGGGTGGCGCGCACGCGGAGCACCGAGTTGTTCCTCCTCGTCGCCCTGGCGATGGCCCTCGGAACCGCCGCGCTCAGCCAAGCCGCCGGTCTGTCGCTTGCGCTGGGCGCATTCCTGGCCGGGCTGCTCGTGAGCGAGTCGGACTACGCGCACGAGACGTTCGCCCGGGTGCTGCCGCTCCGGGATGCCTTCGTGGCGCTATTCTTCGCGACGATCGGCGCCCTTGTGGACCCGAGACTCGCGCTCGCGAACCTGTCACTCCTGGGAGTGATGATCGGACTCGTCCTCGTTGGTAACCTGGCGATATGGATCGCCGTCGTCAGACTCTTCGGCTACCCTCTCCGGACGGCCCTGCTCGTAGGCATCGGCCTCACTCAGATCGGCGAGTTCTCGTTCATCCTCGTCCAGGCGGCCCGTGACGCCGGTCTAGCCGGCGCCGACGTCTACAACGCCACCCTGGCGACGTCCCTTCTGACGATTCTCGCCAACGCCGCGCTGGTGCGCTTCGTGCCACGGTGGCTGGGTCGCGTGGCCACGGATCGCAGCCTCGGGCGCGCCGACGGGCCTCGGGACGAGGGGAGGGCCTCCGCCATCCTGTGCGGGTTCGGGCGGATCGGCAGCGCGGTCGGCGAGGCCCTGGAGACGTTCGGCGTTCGCTACGTGGCCGTGGAGACCGACCCTGACGTCGTGCGCGCGCTTCGGGCCCGCGGGGTGCCGTGCCTCTACGGCGACGCCGCCCACCCGCACCTCCTGGAGGCGGCCGGGACCGCCCATGCGACGCTGATCGTGATGACCGTCCCGGATGCGCGCCACGCCCTGCTGGCCGTGGCGCGCATCCGGGCCATCAACCCGCGTGTGCCGATCCTCGCCCGCGCGCATCGGCGCGAGATCGGAGAAGCGCTCCGCACCGCGGGCGCCACGGTCGTCGTCGAGCCCGAGCTGGAGGCGGCGGCCACCTTCATCCGGCACGCCCTCCACCATCTCGCGCTGCCGGACGCGCGGCTCACCGTGTACCTCGAGCGATTCCGCGAGGCGATGAGTGCCGGCAACCCGCCGCACGAGGCATCCGAGCCCGGCCTTCCGGAGGTGCGCGAGGTGCAGCTTCCCGCCGGACTCTTCGATGGAGTCGCGCTGCGGGACACCCACATCCGGGAGCGCTTCGGCGTGACCGTCGTGGCGACCACGCGCCTCGACGGGGCCCTCGTCGTCAACCCGCCGGCTCACACCATCCTGCGAGCGGGCGACCGCCTGCGGGTGTTCGGGCTCCCCGCCCAGATCGACGCGCTGGTCACGGCCAGCGGCGCCGCGGAGGACGATCCTCGATGAACGGAGGCAGGTCTCACGATGCTCTGGCAGCGACTCGCAAGCTGGAGGTTCTGGGCGCTCGTCGCCCTCGCCGTGGTCGACGGGGTTTTCTTCATCATTCCGATGGTGGCGACGGCCCTGGTCGTGTGCGCGCTCATCGCGCCGGATCTCCTGCGCCGCATCGCGCGCTTCCTCGAATCCCTCGCGACCCCGTCCTGATCGCGACGGCCGCCGCGCGCGGAGCGGTCCGATGAGCCGGTCGTTCCTCCTGGGACTCGTGGCCGTGTGGATGGCGGCGGCGGCGCTCCTCTACTTCCTCGCGCCGGGCCTGGGAGCGACGTATCTGGTGGCGTCGGGCTGGGTCGCCATCGTGGGCGCGGCGGTCTGGGCCCTGGCCCGGTGGCCCCCGTTCAAGCGCACGCTCGCACGTCGGCGCGGCGGCCCCAAGGACCCCGGCGCGACGCCCCCCCGTGGCTGAACCGAACCCTCCGATCACCTCTGACCCGGGAGCGGCGATGGCGGCGGACACGCGGACCACGGACGGACGGGGCGTCCCCCCCCAGCCGGATCCGATCGCGGAGCTTCATGCGGCGCTCATGCGACGCGGGCCGTACGAGGCGATGCAGCTTCTGGGCAACCAGCCCGACGACGTCGTCGTTCGCGTGCTGCTCCGGGCGAACCCCGCGACTGCCGTCCAGATTCTCTGGGAGCTGCCGGAAGGACGGCGCGAAGCCATCATGCGGGCCGCCGGGGAAGAGCGTCGACAGCAGTGGATGCTCAACCACACCTACCCCGAGGGGTCCATCGGCCGCCTCATGGACCATCCGATGGCGATCCTCGCGCCCGACATGACCGTGCGGCAGGCGATCGCCCGGTTGAGCGACCTCGTCCGGCGAGCCTTCATCACCTATGCGTACGTGACGGACCCGGGCGGGCGGCTGATCGGCGTCCTGGTCTTCCGCGACCTTCTCTTCGCCAATCCCGACCAGCCGCTGGCGGAGATCATGGTCCGCGACCCGTTCGCCCTCCGCCCCGAGACCCCCGTGATCGAGGCGCTTCGCCAGGTGCTCCGCCGGCACTACCCCGTCTACCCGGTATGCGACGAGCACGGGCGCCTGCGGGGCATCGTCCGGGGCCAGACGCTCTTCGAGCAGCAGGCGTTCGAGATCAGCGCGCAGGCAGGAACGATGGTCGGCGTCGAGAAGGAGGAGCGCCTGTCGACGCCCTGGCAGCGCAGTCTTCGCTCCCGGCATCCCTGGCTCCAGCTCAACCTCCTGACGGCCTTCGTGGCCGCCGCCGTCGTGGGCTACTTCCAGAACACGATCGACAAGATCGTCGTGCTGGCCGTGTTCCTGCCCGTCCTCGCCGGGCAGTCCGGGAACACGGGATGCCAGGCCCTGGCGGTGACGCTGCGCGGGATGACGCTCGGCGAGCTCGACGCCGGCGGGGCGCGGGCACTCGTTTTCAAGGAGGCGTGGCTGGGCTTCCTGAACGGGGTCCTCGTGGGCATGTCCGCCGGGATCGGCATGCTCGTCGTGGCGAGATCCCAGGGAAACCCGGCCGCGTGGACCCTCGCGCTCGTCACCTTCCTGGCGATGGTGGGCAGCTGCGTCGCCAGCGGGGTGTCCGGGGCGCTCGTGCCGCTCGGGCTGAAGCGGCTCGGCGCCGACCCGGCGACGGCGTCGAGTATCTTCCTGACCACCGCGACGGACGTGGCGAGCATGGGCCTGTTCCTCGGCCTCGCCACCTGGCTGATCCTCTAACCGGTCCGACCGACAGGACTCGAGACTCGACCATGCACGCCAACCCGGTCGTGCCGCTCCTCCTCGCGATCAGCCTGATCCTCTGCGCGGCCCGCCTCGCCGGTGCGGCCGCCCGCAAGCTCGGGCAACCCCGAGTGCTCGGGGAGCTGCTCGTCGGCGTGGCCCTCGGCCCCACGCTGGTGAACCTCCTCCACTGGCCGCCCCTGGCCGGCGGTCACCTCGACGGCACCATCAAGGAGCTGGCCGAGCTGGGCGTGCTCATCCTGATGTTCAACATCGCGCTGGAGATCCAGCCGCGCGAGCTCATGGCGGTGGGCCGGACCGCGCTCTACGCCGGCGTCCTCGGGGCCGCCGTCCCGCTCGGCGTCATCGCGCTCCTCACCTGGGGGTTCGGGTTCCCGGTCCACGTGGCCGTGCTCACCGGGGTCGTCCTGGCCGCGAACTCGACCAGCATCTCGGCCCAGACGCTCCTCGAGCTCGGCGTCCTCCGCACCAAGGAGGGCAACGCCATGCTGGCCACGGCGCTCGTGGACGACATCCTGGCCATCACGCTCGTGTCCATCTCCGTCGCCTTGACGGGAAGCGCGGCCGAGGTGACCTGGGTCGACATCGTCTGGGTCGTGCTCCGGATGATCCTCTTCTTCGCCGCGGCCGGGTTCGTCGCCTGGTCGATCCTCCCGCGTCTGATGAACTGGATCCACATCACGCCCGAGTTCGGGCAGCTCTACGGAGTGCCCGTGTTCGCGCTGATGTTCGCCCTGTTCCTCGGATGGAGCGCCGAGACGCTGGGTGGGGTGGCGGCCATCAGCGGCACCTTCCTGGCCGGCTTTGGCCTCAGCCGGATCAACGCGCGGGCGAAGCACGAGGTCGAGCAAGCGTCGGCCTACGTGTCGTACGCGTTCCTGGTGCCGATCTTCTTCGTGAGCATCGGGCTGGTCACCGACTTCGCGCAGCTGGCGCTCGCGTCGCTCCCCTATGCGGGCCTCCTCATCGTTGCGAGCGTCCTCACCAAGGTCGTCGGGACGGGGGCGGGGGCCCTGCTCGGCGGCTTCAACCGGCTCGAGTCCCTGCGTCTCGGCGTGTGCATGATCTCGCGCGGCGAGGTCGGCCTCATCATGGCGTCCATCGGCCTGGCCCGGGGCATCTTCGACGACCAGCTCTTCCCATCGCTACTTCTGGCAATCTTGGTGTCGACCCTGGTCACACCTCCGCTCGTCCGGCTGGTCTTCCGGGGCGTCATCCCGGAGGAAGGCGCGGCCGAGCCGCCCGCGGCGCCCGAACCGGCCGCGGGCGGCCGGTAGCCGCAGGAGAGGATCACATGGCGAAGCTCGTCGTGCTCGTCACGACCCACATCGAGAAGACGCTGGCGCTCGCCGAGGCGTGGCAGAAGGCCGGCGCCCCCGGCGTGACGCTGGTGCCAAGCCACGGGTTCCGCACGCTGAAGGAGCGCACGCGGAAGCTCGAGCTGCCGCACTTCGTGAACCTGTCGACCCTCCTCAAGCAGGTCGACGACACGACACAGATGCTGTTCTCGGTCGTGGACGACCCCCTGGTCGATGCCCTCGCCGCGGCGACGCGGACGGTCCTGGGCGATCCGCTCACGGCGAAGACCGGCATCGGCTTCGTCATCGACGTGGATCGCGTGTTCGGCATGGAGCCGTAGATGTCGGTGTCCTTCGCCCCCCCTCTGCGCGACGCACCGACAGGATCAGCCGCTTTCACACGTGTGATGCGCGCCATCGCGCCGCCGAATCGCGCGAAAGTCGCGATGCTATACTGGCGGAGCCTCATGGACCTGCTGACCTCCATCGGCTTCAGCATCATCGTCGCCGCTGTCCTCGCCTTCATCGCCCGCCGCCTGAACCAGCCGCTGATCCTCGGCTACATCCTCGCGGGCGCCGTCCTCGGCCCCCATGTCGGCTTCCACGTGGTCACGGACGAGGCGAGCATCGAGCTGATCGCCGAGATCGGGCTGATCCTGCTCCTGTTCCTCATCGGCCTCGAGATCAGCCTCCCCCGCCTCCTGCAGGCGGGGCGCGCGATCACCGCCACCGGCCTCCTCCAGGTCCCGATCTGCGCGGGGCTGGCCTGGCTGGCGCTCGGCCCCGTCGTGGCGTCGACCGGCGGCCAGTTCGACCGCCTCTACCTCGCCTTCGCGGGCGCACTGTCGTCGACGCTCATCGTCGTCAAGCTTCTGTCCGACAAGTTCGAGCTGGGCACCTTCGGCGGGCGGGTCACGCTGGGCGTGCTGATCTTCCAGGACCTCTACGCCATCGCCTTCCTGGCCATCCAGCCCAACCTGCAGAACCTGCAGGCGATGCTCCTCCTGCGCTCGCTGGTCGCCGGCGTGGGCCTCGTGGGCGGGGCCTGGGTCATGGCGCGGTTCGTCCTGCCCGCCTACTTTCGCGTCATCGCGAAGTCCTCCGAGCTCGTGGTGGTCAGCGCGATGGCGTGGTGCTTCCTGGTGGCCGGGGTCGCGGGATGGGCGGGGCTCTCGAAGGAGATGGGCGCCCTGATCGCCGGGGTCGTCATCGCGTCCTACCCCTACGGCACCGAGGTCATCTCGCGGGTGGGCGGCGTCCGGGACTTCTTCCTCACCCTCTTCTTCGTGGCGCTCGGGCTCAAGATCCCGGAGCCGTCCACGCCCGCGGTGCTCGCGGCGCTCGGCGGCGTCGTGTTCGTCATCCTGAGCCGGTTCCTCGCCCTGTACCCGCTCTTCGCCTTCCTGCGGCTCGACACCCGGACGGCCGGCGTGGTGGCGATCAACCTGGCGCAGATCAGCGAGTTCGCGCTCGTCATCTTCTCGCTCGGCGTGACCTACAAGCACATCAGCCCGGCCGCGAACTCGATGATCCTGTACACGGTGCTCCTCACCGCGGTCATCTCGACCTACGGCATCCTCTACAACCACGCGATCGCGACCTGGCTCGCGGGCCTGCTGAGCGCGACTGGGCCTCCGCCGGTGGTTCGGGCGGCGCGCCGGCCGCCGCAGGCGGCGGAGCGCCTGACGGCGGGCGCGGAGGATGACGAGGACGCGGGCCGCGACGTCTTCCTGCTGGGCGTGTCGCGCGAAGGGCTCGCGTTCGTGCAGCACGTCGCCCGGACGTCCCCGGCGCTGAAGAACCGGCTGGTGGCCGTCGACTTCAATCCGGAGATGCTGGAGCGCCTCGAGACCGAGGGCGTCCATCGCCACTACGGCGACATCGCCAACATGGCGACGCTCGAGCACGCGGGCATCGGGCGGGCCGCCATCGTGATCTCCGGGATCTCCGACTGGTTCCTCAAGGGCACCAGCAACCTGCAGATCCTGCGCCTGGTGCGCGCGCTCGCGCCGAGCGCCCGCGTCATCGTGACCGGCGACACCGCCGAGGGCGCGCAGGAGCTCTACGTCGCCGGCGCCGACTACGTGATGGTGCCGTCGGTCCTGACGCGCCGAGCACCTGGCGAGCATCCTGGCCGACCAGTCGCCCAACGCCCTGGCCCGCGCCCGGCGGGTCCAGGCGTTCGACCTGTTCCGGCGCTGACCGTGCGCGAGCGGACCGCCCGCGAGGACTGACGTGCGCGACCTCCGCGGACGTCACGCGATCGTGGGCGTCGGCGAGACGGAGTACAGCCGCGCGTCCGGCCGGTCGACCCGGGCGCTGGGCGTCGAGGCGGTGCGGCTCGCCATCATGGACGCCGGGCTCGCCCCCCGCGACGTCGACGGCATGCTCTCCTATCACTCGAACGACTCCACGCCGTCTCTGGCCGTCGCGGCCGATCTCGGGATCCGCCTCAACACGTACGCCGACGTCATCGGCGGCGGGAGCAGCACGGAGGGGCTCGTGGCCTACGCCATGGGCCTCCTCGAGATCGGGCTCTGCCGCGCCGTCGTGATCTTCCGGGCGATGAACGGGTACAGCGAGTTCCGGATCGGCGGCACCGGCGCCCGCGCGGCGACGCCGGTGCGCGGCCTCGAGCTGGCCGACCGGCCCTACGGCATGCTGAGCGCCGGGCAGCGCTTCGCCCCGGTGTTCATGCGCCACATGTTCGAGTACGGGACGACCTCGGCCCAGGTGGCCCACGTCAAGGCCGCGCACTCGCGCCATGCGGCGGCCAATCCGAAGGCCCTCGTCAGGACGCCCGTGAGCGTGGAGGAGGTCCTGGCGTCGCGCTGGATCGTGAAGCCCCTCCACCTCCTCGACTGCTGCCTCGAGACGGACAACGCGACGGCGCTCGTCGTCACCTCGGCCGACCGGGCCCGGGACGGCCGCCATCCTCCGGTCCGCATCCTGGCCGCCGCCGGACGCGTGAGCCGGGAGCGCCCGGACTACTTCTACCAGGGGCGCTACACGACCGTCGCGGGGGTGCACGTGCGGGAGCTCGTCTTCCCGGCCGCCGGGATCGGGCCCGAGGACGTCGACGTGACCGGCGCGTACGACGCCTTCACGTTCACCGCGATGCTCCAGCTCGAGGCGTTCGGCTTCTGCGAGCCCGGGGCGGGCGGCCACTACGTGTCGAGCGGCGCCATCGAGCTCGGCGGCCGGCGGCCGAACAACACCAGCGGCGGGCACCTGTGCGAGGGCTATACCCACGGCATGAGCATGGTGATCGAGAACGTGCGCCAGCTCCGGGGGACGGTCGACGACTACTGCCCGCGCGGCAGCGAGGGCGTCCACACGTACGAGTACCGGCCCGGCGGCTGCCGCCAGGTGCGCGACGCCCGGATCGCCATGAACATGGGCTGGGCCTCGCCCGCCACCGGAAGCGCCGTCATCCTCGGGTCCCACCGTGCCTGAGCCCGTGGTCTACCGCGGCATGGCGCTGAACGTGCCGGAGACCGACTCGGAATGGCACGGCTACTTCCAGGCCGCGCGGGAGGGGCGGCTCGTGATCCGCCGATGCGCGGACTGCCGGCGACTCCGCTATCCGCCCGGTGCGGGCTGCCCGTGGTGCGCCTCGCTGGCCTGGACGTGGGCCGCGGTGAGCGGGCGCGGCGCGATCCACTCGTACGTGATCGTCGTGCAGGCGATCCAGCCGGGTTCCGGGACTGGGCCCCCTATCCGGTCGTGCTGGTCGAGCTCGACGAGCAGCGCGGAGAGCCGGGGCCCGACGACGGCGTCCGGCTCGTCACGAACCTCGTGACCCCCGACTTCCAGCCCGAGCAGGAGGAGCGCGTGGCGATCGGCGCCAGGGTCGAGGTCTGCTTCCAGCGCCTCGGCCCCGACGGGGCCCTTCCGCAGTTCCGGCTCACGGGGGAGCCCGCGGCGACCCCGCTCTGGCGTCTCCCGGCCTGAGCGCCGCCCAGGAGGCACGTCCATGCGAGACCGCGTGGTGCTGGTGACGGGGGGGACGGGGGCGCTCGGCACCGCCGTCGCGCTGGGGGCCCTCGAGGCCGGCGCGACCGCCGTCGTGACGTACCGCGACGCGCGCGACCTCGACGCGCTGACCCAGCGCGCGCCCCTGCCGGCTCGCGAGCGCCTCCACGGAGTCCAGGCCGACGTGACCGACGGGGAGAGCGTGCGGCGGCTCGTGGACGAGGTGACGGCCCGCCACCGGGGGCTCGACGCCCTCGTGAACGCCGCCGGCGCGTTCGCCGCCGGCGATCTCCTGGCCACGGACGAGCGTGCCTGGGACGCCATGCTCACCGTGAACCTCCGCAGCGCCTACCTCTGCTGCCGCGCGGCGCTCCCCGCGATGCTGACAGCCGGCCGCGGCCGCATCGTGAACGTCGCGTCCCGGTCCGTCGTCCCGCCCGCCGGCGGCTTTCTCGCCTACACCGTGGCGAAGACCGGGGTGATCGCGCTGACGCAGGCGCTCGCCCAGGAGGTCCGGGGACGCGGCGTCACGGTCAACGCCGTCCTGCCCAGCACGATGGACACCGAGGCGAACCGGCGCGCGATGCCGGCCTCGGACCGGCGGCGGCTGGGTCGCGCCGGAATCGGTGGCGCGGGCGATCCTGTTCCTGGCCGGCGACGCCGCCGCCGACGTGACCGGGACGCTGCTGGCGGTCTGAGCCGGCCGTGCCCGGCGCTCGCTCCCGGGCAGACGCGCCGACAGGGCCGCCGTGGTTTGACAGCCCTCGCTCGATACTCTAGAGTCTCGATGGCCGACCGCATGGACCAGCCCGCCGGCCAACCGCGTGGTACCCCGCGAGAGACGTGATGCCAGGACTCGCGCCGATCGAGCCGTCGTCCGACCCGGCCGACGCGTGGCAGGTCTCCCGCCCTCGCCATGAGATCAAGTTCGTCGGGCCCGCGCGCGCGGCCCCCTTCGCCGCCGCGTCGCTCGAGGCCGTCTGCGCGCCGGACGACGAGTTCCCGGGCAACATCGTGCACAGCGTCTACTTCGACACCCCGGATCTCGCCTCCTACGCGGAGAAGGCCAACGGCGACTACCTCAAGACGAAGCTCCGGCTCCGCTGGTACGCGCGATCGGCCGCCCGGCGGCACGCGGACGGCGGCGCGTGGACGGCCTGGCTCGAGGTCAAGCAGCGGCAGGGCTCACGCGGCATGAAGCGCCGCCGGGCGCTCCACTTGCCCGGGCCGTCCCCTCTCGAGGGCCTCGACCCGGAGGCGCTCGGCCGGATCGTCCAGCAGCATCTCGGCAGCGCGCGCCGCCCCACCTGCTGGCTGTCGTACGCACGGTCCCGCCTGCGCGGGCCGGACGGCCTGACCCGGGTCTCGGTCGACCGCGACCTCCGCGTGGAGTGGGTCGCCAGCTGGGTGCCGACGCGCCCGTGCCGGCGCCGGCCCGCCGGTGTTCGTCGTGGAGGTCAAGGGCCCGACCGCCGCGGTGCCCCCGGCCCTGTCGACGCTCATCGTGCGGCATGCGCGGAAGCGTCCGGTCTCCAAGTACGCCCTCTGCCTCGAGTACGCGCGAGGAGGCGCGACCTGATGCCCCAGATCCTCGAACGGCTCCTCGGGCAGGCCCGGCCGGACAGCGGGCACGATCCCTTCACCGGGATCCTGCTGGCGCTCGTCGTGTCCACCGGGGTGGCGGTCCTCGTCCGCCTCCTCTACCGCCTGTTCTACGAGGACAGCGAGACCGGCTCCCAGATCGACCGCTCCTTTCTCCTGATCAGCCCCGCCATCACGACGCTCTTCATCACGATCCAGTTCTCGCTGCCCCTGTCCCTGGGCCTCCTCGGCGCGCTGTCCATCGTCCGCTTCCGCGTCCCCATCCGCGAGCCGGAAGAGGTCGGCTTCCTCATGGTCGTCATCGCCTCCGCCATCGCGTGCGCGACCTACAGCTACCTCGTCCTGGCCCTCCTGCTCGGGCTCGTCGTCGTCGCCCTCCTCCTGCAGCACGTCCTCGGCCGCCGGATCCCCGCGCTCCGCCGCAGCGGCGGCCTGCTCATGCTGACCCTCGCCGACGCCGCGTACCGGCAGCACGCCCGGGCGATCGAGACGATCCTGGCGGGGCGGCTCGGCCGGATCCGGTTCGAGCACCTCAACGGCCGGGACGGCCTGACGACGCTGAACTACACGTTCCGCGCCCGCGAGGGGACCGACTGGAGCGCGATCCGGAGCGACCTGGAAGCGCTGGCCCCCCTCACCGCGCTGTCGGTGCTCCGGACGCCTCAGGGCGGCGTGTAGACCCGCGCCGGGTCAGTCTCCGAACTGGGCACCACCGCGAGGTCGTCGGTGACCGGGAGCCGGAGGGTCGTCCCGGCACCGCCGTCATTGTAGCGGACCGGCGAGCGGGGCGGGAGCGGTGTAGGATCTCCCCGGGCGCCGCCGGGCGCCTCGCGGTGCGTCGCGTGCCCGGCTCGCCGAGACCGCGAGCCCGAGGCGACCCATGAAGATCTCCGACGTCACGCTCACGCTGTTCGCCTGGCCGGGCATCCCGCCGACGACCTATGGCCGCCACACCGGCCGGTTCGGCGGCGAGAGCCAGCTCGGGCTGCTCACGCTCACGACGGACGAGGGGGTCGTGGGGCACGCGTTCCTGGGCTCCGCCCTGCGCGGCGCGCACCTCGACGCGGTCTCGCTGATCGAGGTGCTGAAGCCCGTCGTCCTGGGCCAGGATCCGCTCGACCGCGAGCGGCTCTACCACGCCCTGTGGCAACGGAGCCGGCAGACCACGGCGCGCGCCATCGGGGCGGTGGACGTGGCGCTCTGGGACCTCGCCGGCAAGATCGCCGGGCTGCCGGTCCACCGCCTGCTCGGCTCGTACAGAGACCGCGTCCGCGCGTACGCCAGCTCCGCCGTGCTCGGCTCACCGGAGGCCTACGGCGAGGAGGCCGCGCGCTTCAAGGCCGAGGGCTGGACCGGGTACAAGATCCACCCGCCGACCGAGCCGGCGACCGACATCCAGGTCTGCCGCGCCGTGCGCCGCGCGGTCGGGGACGGCTTCACGGTGATGCTCGACGGGAGCTGGGCCTACGACTACCCGACCGCGCTGAGGGTCGGCGAGGCGATCGAGGCGCTCGGGTACCACTGGTACGAGGATCCGCTCGCCGACGACGACCTCTACAGCTACGTCAAGCTCAAGCAGCACCTGCGCATCCCCATCCTGGCCACCGAGTACTCCCCGGGCGGCTTCACCGCCTACGCCCCGTGGCTCCTGGCGCGGGCGACGGACTTCCTCCGGGGCGACGTGGCGGTCAAGGGCGGGATCACGGCGTGCGTCAAGGCCGCCCACCTCGCCGAGGCCTTCCACATGAACTACGAGGTGCACCACGGCGGCAACTCGCTCAACAACGTGGCGAACCTCCACGTCATCATGGCGATCCGGAACTGCGAGTTCTTCGAGGTGCTGCTGCCCGCCGGCGCCCAGAAGTACGGGCTGATCGAGGACGTCGAGGTGGACGGCCAGGGCCTCGTCCACGCTCCGAAGGGCCCGGGGCTCGGGGCCCGAATCGACTTCGAGCTGATCGAGCGCCGGAAGGTCGCCGTCCTGCGCTGACCGAGCCGATCAGAACTGATAGGAGCATCGGACGGAGACGGGAGGCGGGCTCGCCGCCGCCGCCTTCGCCCCACAGCGCTCGGGGCTCATGGACGTGCACCCCCCGATCCCGAGGGCCGCGATGGCCGCGCCCAGCGCCGCGAGGAGGCGACGCCGCCCTCCCGCGCGCCCGCGGCCAGTGGATCCTGAGGGCCCGGCGCGCCGGCCGCCGGCCACTCGTGCTCAGGGATGCGGGCCCCACGGGGCCGCGGTCAGCAGCTTGACCTCCTGCGACGCGACCAGCGGGCGGAACTTCACGGCGAAGCCCTCGACGAAATCCTTGTTGGCGAACACCGACGCCCAGTGCGCGCGGCGGTCGGCATCGTCGTCGAACTTCCACAGATGGACGAGCTGGTTGATCATGCCCGTGTCGGCCTGGAAGTAGCCGATCAGCTTCCTGGCCTGGCCGCCCTTCTCGAGCGCCGGGTAGCCGAACTCGGTGTAGAGCTTGACGGCCTCGCCCATCTTGCCGACGTGAAGCGTGTAGGTCCGCATTTCATAGACCGTCATGGCGATCCTCCTCGATCCGTCCTGGTGTTTCGGGCACACAGTAGAGCATGGCGACGATCCGGTTCGCGTAACGTGAGACGTCCGAGGGCATATTGTGGAGGGCGCCCCTCTGACCCTCGCGCGGTCGCGCTCAGTTCACCACGCGGAGGCGGCCGGTCCGGACGTCATTGACGAAGCCCCGCACCTCGCCGCGGTGCGGGATGAGCGGAGGCGCCCGGACCCGCCGCCGCGGCTACCGCACGGCGCCGCGGCGGCGCCACCACCCCTGGATGAGGCCGTCGACGACCTCGGCCAGCTGGGTGAGCGTGCGGCACTCGCGGACGAGATCGCAGTGGGGCGCGTAGAGCGGCATCACGGAGTCGCCCACGCCCCATCCCCACTGCCCCTCGGGGTTCAGCCAGATGATCCCCTTCACGCGCTCGCGCATGAGCCGGAGCGCCCAGGCCTGCGGGTCGTTGTAGTTGTTCCGCGCGTCGCCCAGGATCAGGAGCGTCGTCTTCCGGTCCAGCCGATCGAGCGACTCCCGGCAGAACCGCGCGAACGCGTAGCCGAAGTCCGAGCGGCTGTGGTAGTCGACCGGCGCGTGCCCGAGCGCGTACTCGACCGCGCGCTCCACGGGAAGCGTCCGGAACGACTCGGACACCTCGGCGATCTCCGAGACGAAGGCGAAGCTCTGCACCTTGGAGAAGCACTCCTGCAGGTTCCACACGAGCTGGAGCATGAAGCGCGAGGCGTTCCGCACGGAGTCGGACACGTCGCAGAGCGTGACCAGGCGCGGCTTCTCGCGGCGCCGGTGGCGCCACCGGAGCTCGATCGGGACCCCGCCGTACGGGAGGCTCGCGCGCAGCGTCCGGTGCATGTGGAGCTTGCCCTTCTGCTCGCGCCGCTGCCGGAGCGCGAGGGCGTCCTTGATCCGCCGCGCGAGCCGCGCGACCACCGCCTGCATCTGGGCGACCTCGTCCGCCGACAGCGTGAAGAGCGGCTTCTCGGCCAGGAGGTCCCGCCGCAGGCGGTCGGCCTGGCCGTGCCCCCGGCGCGCCAGCTCCCGCTCGACGTGCTGCCGGACGAGCCGCCGGAACGCCTCGAGCCGGAGCTCCATGTAGGTGCGGAGCCGGGCGAGGGCGCCCGGGTCCATCCCCTGCTCCTCCGCGGCGCGCAGCAGGGCCTCGAGATCCGCCTCGATCTCCTGCCACGGGAACTGATCCCAGATCTTGCGGGTGAAGTAGCCGACCTGGAGGAAGTAGAAGAGGCGCTCGAGCCCGATCCCCCGCCCGCCCTGCCGCACCGCCAGCTCGAGCGAGGAGGCGTCCGAGAGCAGCAGCATCTCCGCCAGCGGGTCCACGTCGAGGTCGCCGTCCTGCTCGAGCAGCTGCTCCAGCATGGTCCGCGCCCACGGATCCTCGCGGCCGAGGGCCTTGGCGGCCTCGGCCCCGAGCCCCTTCAGGTCGAAGAAGTAGAGGTCGAAGATCCGCTCGAACGTGGCGAGGTCGCGCGTCTCCTTGACGAGGGTCGCGGCGAGCGCGTGGCGGAAGTCCTCGCGGTCGTGGAGCCCGACCGCCTGGGCGGCCTGGAGCGCGTCGAGCGCCTCGGTGGTCGAGACGCGGAGCTCCGCGCGCCTCAGGTCGCCGATGAACTCGAGGATCCGGTCGTCCACGACTGAAAGCCCTGACGGGCGCTACGAGTCGGCCAGGACCTTGTCGAGGCTCGCCTTGACGCGCTCGAGGTCGCGCTCGTGCTTGACGACGAGCGTGAGCGTCGACTCGACGAGGGCCGCGTCGAGCCGATCGGCGTTCAGGATCACGAGCGCCCGGGCCCAGTCGAGGCTCTCCGAGACCGACGGCGCCTTCCGGAGCTCGAGCGCCCGGATCTTCTGGACCGCGCTGACGACCTGCCGGGCGAGCTGCTCCGACGCCTCCGGCACCTTGAGCCGGATGATCGCCAGCTCCTCGCCCACGCCCGGAAAGTCGATGAACAGGTGCAGGCACCGCCGCTTCAGCCCGTCGGTCAGCTCGCGCGCGTTGTTGGAGGTCAGCACGACGAGCGGCAGGTGCCGCGCCTTGATCGTGCCGAGCTCCGGCACCGAGACCTGCCAGTCGGAGAGCACCTCCAGCAGGAACGCCTCGAACTCGACCTCCGCCTTGTCGATCTCGTCGATCAGGAGCACGACGGGCTCGTCGGCCAGGATCGCGCCGAGGAGGGGGCGCGGCGAGAGGAACCGGCGCGAGAAGAAGGCGTCCTCCTGGCGGGCGATGCGGTCGACGGCCTCGGGCAAGGTCGGCGCGTCGGAGATCAGCTCGCCGATCCGCTCCCGGAGCATCTGCGTGTAGAGGAGCTGTTTCGCGTACTTCCACTCGTAGAGCGCCTTGGCCTCGTCCAGCCCCTCGTAGCACTGGAGGCGCACCAGCGGGCGGCCCGTGGTCTCGGCCAGCACCTTGGCGAGCTCGGTCTTCCCGACCCCCGCCGGCCCTTCCACGAGGACCGGCCGGTTCATGCGGCTCGCGAGATAGACGACGGTGGCGATGCGGCGGCTCGCGATGTACCGGCTCGCGCGGAACCGCTCCTGGACCTCCTCGACGGACGCGAACATGCCCTTCTCCTCAGCTATGGGGGCCGTGGCCCCGGGACCCGCCCAGCCGGCGGGTTCCCCGACAGGGTCGCCCGATGCGCGCCCCGCGGCCTCCGGCACGAGGCCACATGATACCTCAGGGGCGCGGCTCGGGCAGGCAGAGCGCGACCGCGAGCCCGACGACGGGCAGGACCGCGATCAGGTGGAGCGCGGCGTACAGGCCCCAGTGATCCGCCACGCAGCCGAGGATCGTCACGCCGATGCCGCCGGTGCCGATGGCCAGACCCACGATCAGCCCGGCCGCCATGCCCAGGCTGCGGGGGAGGTACGCCTGGCCGAGCGCCACGGTGATCGAGAACGACGAGACCAGGACGAACCCGGTCGCGGCCAGCGCCGCCGCGGCGAGCCAGCCTCCCGGCTGCCAGAGAAAGAGCGCGATGAGCGGCATGGAGATGAGGAAGCTCGCGACGATGTAGCGGCGCGATCCCCAGCGGTCGGCGATCGGGCCGCCGGCGAGCGTGCCC
This sequence comes from uncultured Candidatus Rokubacteria bacterium, assembly GCA_963745015.1. GTDB lineage: Bacteria > Methylomirabilota > Methylomirabilia > Rokubacteriales > DASRDR01 > DASRDR01. Next base: position 156,312 of record CAVUVU010000019.1, on the reverse strand, counting down.
ACGGCGCCGGCCCCCAGAAAGAGGAACAGGAGCGGCCCGACGAGGCGCGGGTCCTTGCCCAGAAGGTCGACGTACAGGAACGGCACGTAGGTCACCAGGCCGAGCTGCGTCCACGACCGCACGGTCACGACGCCGATCAGGAGGGCCATCGCCCCGCGCATGTCGCGGCTGCCGTCGCGCGCCATGCGGGCTGTCGCGCCCTTGGCCGGCGGCGCCATGAGCGCCGGCAGCACGGTCGCGAGCAGGGCCGCCACGAGCAGGCCGGGGCCCAGGAAGCCGAGCGTGCCCGGCAGGCCGAAGCGCGGCACCAGGAACGTGACCGCCGGCGGACCGAGCGCGATGCCGATGTTCCCGCCGATGGAGAAGAGCGACAGGCCGGTGGCCTTCCGGTCTCCGGCGACCTGGTTCGCCGTCCGGTAGCCTTCCGGGTGGTACGCCGCGACGCCGAGGCCCGACACGAACACCACCGCGAGCAGCGCCCAGTAGGAGGGCGCCAGGCCCGCCAGCGCCACGCCGAGGGACGCCAGCCCCACCGACCACGGCAGGAGCCAGCGCCGCGGGGTGCGGTCCGCGAGGAAGCCGAAGACCGGCTGGACCAGCGACGAGGTCAGGCTGGACACGAGCAGGACCGCCGCGGACGCGGCGTACGACAGCCCGAAGACACCCTTCAGGAACGGAAGGAGCGGCGCCAGCGCTCCCTGATTCATGTCGACGACGAGGTGCCCCAGCGCCAGCAGGCTCAGGACGCGGGTGTTCGGGAGCACCCGCGCCCGGGCCGCGCCGCTGGCCGGGAGCGCGTCGGTCACGTCGGGCGCCCGGGGCTCGGCGGGCGGCGGGCGAGTCACGCGAGCCATCGTACACCCGAGCCCCGGACACCCGGGCGGATCGGCGGCCTCATCCACGCGCGGGCGCTCGGTCGGCCCGAGTGGTCGCGCTCGATCGCCCGCGATACGCTGGAGGCGATGCGGGTCGTCGACGCGGAAGAGGATCGGGCTCGGCGATACCACCGGCGCCAGTTCGCGCTGACGCTCGTCGACCTGGCGCTCGGCGTCGTTCTCCTGGCGTGGTGGAGCTGGAGCGGGGCCGCGGCGGGCCTGGCCTCGTTCCTCGACGCGCGGCTTCACTCCCCCGCGGCGGTCGTCGCGGTCGTCACCCTCGCGATCGGCGCCTCGCAGACCCTCCTGACCGCTCCGCTGGACGTCGTGGCCGGCTTCGTCATGCCCCGCCGGGCGGGCTTGCTCACCCAGGGTCTCGGGAGCTGGCTCGGCGATCGTCTGAAGGGCCTCGCCATCGGCGGGGTCCTCGGGCTGCTCGCGGTCGAGATCGTCTACGGGCTCCTCCGGTGGAGCCCGGACCGGTGGTGGCTCTGGGCGAGCGGCGTCCTGGCGGCGGGGATCGTGCTCCTGGCCGCCGTCGTCCCCATCTGGCTCGTCCCGCTCTTCTACCGGCTGACGCCGCTCGAGGACCCGGCCCTCCGCGCCCGGATCCTCGCCCTCGCGGCCCGGATGGGGGTGCCCGCGGCGGAGGTCGCCGTCGCGGACTTCTCGCGCAAGGGACCCGTCGCGAACGCGGCCGTGGTCGGCCTCGGCCGCACCCGCCGCATCCTGGTGAGCGACACGCTCCTGCGGGCGTTTCCCGTCGAGGAGGTCGAGGTGGTCCTGGCGCACGAGCTCGGGCACCACGCCCGGAGCCACGTGGCCAAGGGGCTCCTGCTCCAGAGCGTCCTCGTCCTGGGGGCCCTGTGGGCCGCCGATCGGGCGCTCCGGGCGGGAGCGGGCATGCTCGGCCTCTCCGGGCCCGCGGATCCCGCCGGCCTTCCCCTGCTCGCCGTGGTCCTCACCGCCGCGGGGCTTCTCACCACGCCGCTGGTCGCCGCGTGGTCGCGCCGGCTCGAGCGCGAGGCCGATCGCGTCGCGCTCGACATCAGCGGCGCGCCGGACGCCTTCGTCGCCGCGATGGAGCGGCTCGGCCGGCTCAACCTCGCCGAACGGCGGCCCGGCCGGGTGCGGGAGCTCCTCTTCGCCACGCATCCCTCCATCGAGGCGCGGATCGCCGCCGGGCGCGCGGCGGGGGCGCGGCTCGGCGCGGCGCCCTGATGGGCGTCTCGACGCCGGCTGCCTTGACACCTCGGCGAGGGGGTGGGAGGCTGCCCCCCGCGGTGCGCGGAGCGTGCCGCCCGCTCGACCGTCGCGCCCTGGAGGCTCTCGATGAGTGACCTGGACCGCCTCAAGACGCACGTGACCGAGGCCGTCGATCGGATGGCCGCCGACCTCTGGAGCCTCGCGCTCCAGATCCACGCCCATCCGGAGCTGGCCTACAAGGAGGAGCAGGCGGCCGCCTGGCTGACCGACTTCCTCGAGCGCCAGGGATGCCGGGTCGAGCGCGGCGTGGGCGGGCTGCCGACCGCGTTTCGGGCCGAGGTGCCCGGATCCGGGGACGGCCCGACGATCGCGGTGATGGCCGAGTACGACGCGCTTCCCGGCATCGGCCACGCGTGCGGCCACAACGTGATCGCGACCGCGGGCGCGGGGGCCGGCGCCGCGCTCGCCGCCGTCGCGGCGAGCCTCGCCGGGGCGCGCCTCCCGTTCAAGGGCCGGATCACGGTCGTGGGGACGCCGGCGGAGGAAGGCGGCGCGGGCAAGGTCAAGCTCCTGGACGCCGGCGTGTTCCAGGACGTCGACGCCGCGATGATGATCCACCCCCGCTGCGGAACGCAGGTCTGGCGGCCCACGCTCGGGCTCATGAAGGCCAAGGTCGAGTACTTCGGCACGGCCGCCCACGCGTCGTCCTGGCCGTGGCGGGGCGTCAACGCCCTGAACGCCGTCATCGGGCTCTTCAACGCGCTCGACGCGATGCGCCAGCAGCTCCGCCCGGACGCCCGGATCCACGGCGTGATCACGGTCGGCGGCCAGCAGCCCAACATCATTCCCGAGTACACCGCCGCGGACTTCTACCTGCGCTCGCTCGACAAGGTCTACCTCCAGGAGGTGCGGCGCCGCTTCGAGGCCGCCGCGGAGGGCGCCGCCACCGCCACGGGGTGCCGCGTCCAGGTGACCGTCGATCCGCGGATCCACGATCCGCTCAAGCCGAACGCCCGGATGGCGGCGCTGTTCGAGCAGAATCTCGCGCGGATCGACTTCCCCGAGGACCCCGACGACGGGCAGGCCGGCTACGGCTCGACCGACGCCGGCAACGTGAGCCACGCGATCCCCACGATCCATCCCTACATCCGCACGGCGCCGGACGGCGTCCCGGGCCACTCGCGCGAGTTCGCGGAGCACAACGCCACGCCCCTGGCGCGCGCGGGCATGGTGGCGGGCGCCAAGGCGCTGGCCCTGACCGCCCTCGACCTCCTGGCCGAGCCGGCCGCGCTCCGGGCGGCCAAGGAAGAGTTCCAGCGCACGGACTGACCCCCGCGGGTCGCCTCTGCCCGCTTCCCGAGGAGGGGGAATCCCCTGGAGCCACGACACCCGGAGCCGGAGCGGACGTCCTCCGTCCCGCCCCGGCTCACCCGGCGCGGGTCAGCTGCGGTCGGGCGGCCCCGCCTCCGATAGCGCGCGCAGACGGGCGTCGGTGCGCCGCTCCGCCTCGAGCCGCTCGAGCTCGACGGCCGAGTGGTCGACGAAGCGCATGGCCTGCGGCGAGACCGTGGTGGCCGGCCTGCTCGTCGATGAGGCGATGCATCGCCTGGCAGACACGCCGGTACGCGGGATGGCCCTGGGGCGCGGTCCGGAGCTCCAGCACGTGCATCGCCTCGCGGGCGTTCATCTCCATGTAGAAGCGGATCCGGTAGGCCATGCAGACGGCGTAGGGCGCGGCCGGTGAGAGCCCCGCGGCGGACACCGCGTCGTGGAGCGCGGCCGAGGCCTCCATCACCCGTCGCCAGTCGGCGCCGGCGCCGCCCTCCTCCACCGCCTCGGGCACGGCATACCCGTGCCGGGGCCCGAGCGGCTGCCACTCGAGCGACAGGAGCCGGTGCCGCTGCAGATCGCGGAAGGCGCCGTAGTCGGTCAGGACGTCGAACCGGTAGCTGGTCCGCTCGAAGGCGCGTCCCGGCTTGTGCCGCCGGTTCCGCGCGCTCGCCCACGTACGCGCGCAGGACCGCCGCCCGCTCCTCGACGGTCATCCGCCGGGCGAGCGCGAGGAGCTGGTCGTCGGGATGGCCGGAGGCGGCGTAGAGCGCGGCGGCCACGACCTTCGTCTCGCCCTCGGGATCGAAGTCCGCGAGGACCACCTCCGGGCGCGGCTCCGGAGCGAGCGGGCCGAGCGCCCGTGCGGCCGCCGACGCCGCGGCCGCGCCGGTGGCGGCGAGGTAGTCCGACCAGGCGCCGCCGCGATCGGCCGTGTCGACCCGACGGAGAAACGCCGGGATCACCTTGCGCAGCTCCGTCAGCATGAGGTCCGCGCAGGCGCGCGCCTCGGCGAGCGGGGACGCCCGGAGTCGGAGCAGGAGGGCCTCGTACGCCTGGCCCGTGCCGTAGAGTCCCACGTTCGACCGCGTCGCGGCCGGAAGGAGCCCGCGGAGGGTGTCGAGCGCCTTTGCCCGGATGGTGTTCCGGTAGACGGCCTCGGCAGTCCGACGGCTGACGCGGGTGGCGCCGGCGAAAGTGCTCCTGCATCGGCTCGAGCCACCGGGCGTACGTCTCGAACATGAGATCGAGCGCCGCCTCGAACTCGCGCTCGAGCGGCGTCCCGCGGACCTCCGCCGGGACGTGGTAGCGCCAGCGTCCGCCGGGCCGGTCCGCGTAGGGCACGTAGCGGGTCGACTGCTCGAGGTAGGCCATGAGGCGGCCCCACTCGAGGAGCTTCGTGAGGACGTTGGAGACGCCCTCGCACGCGAGGTGGACGCCGCCCAGCTGCGCGACCGAGTCGTCCCCGTACTCGACGAAGACGCGCTCGAAGAGCCGCTCCGCCCGGGCCGTGCCGACGCTCCCCGCGGGCGCCGCGCCCTCCACGGCCGCGTCGGCGAACTCGTCGAGGAACAGCCGGCGGAGAGACTTGGGCGAGCGCGAGTAGCGCGCGAAGAGCGCGCCCTTGACGACCTCGGGCAGGTTGACGAGCGCGAAGACCGGGGCGTCCACGTTGGTGAAGTAGGGCGCGAGCCGGGCCCGCTCCTCGGCCGTGAACGACTCGGTCGCGCCCACGCTCAGCACGCCGCCCTCACGCCCGGTTCACGGGGCCGCTCCGGCGGAACGGACGGGGCATCGAGCGCGCCCCATCGAGCGGATATCGACCTGACCGGCCGGTGACGCCTGTCGGGCCCACGCGCCTATCCTAGCAGGGCGCGCAGCGCCGCGGCGAGGACCACGCCGCCGGCGACGGCCACCAGGAGGTGCCCCGTGCGGCGGGCGAGGACGGCGACGGCCACGGCCGCCGGGAGATCGGTGACCCACGCCGGCGCGCCGGCCTCCGAGCCGAGCACGACCAGGGGCAGCGCGAGCGCCGTCAGCAAGGCGATCGGGAGCGCCGCGAAGTACCGCTCGACCCAGCCAGGCAGCCGGCGGCGCGCCAGCAGCGAAGAGCAGCGGCGCCCGCGTGAGGTACGTGGCGGCACCCATGGCCGCGAAGGTCAGGAGGAGGGCGGGCCTCATCGCGGCGGCTCCCCCGGACGATCGGTCCCGCCGGCCGCGGGCGCGGACGCGGGCCCGGCAGGCTCGGGCGGCGCCAGCCAGATCCCGAGCGCCGACGCCCCGAGACCCGCGAGCGCGATGTGCCACGTGCCTCCGATCGCGACCTTGACCGCGATCGCGACGGCCGCCGCGACTCCGGCCACGGCCCACTGCCAGGGCGCGCGGATCGTCCGCGCGAGGATCGCGATGAACACCGCCGGAAAGACGAAGTCGAGTCCGTAGCGATGCGGGTCCGGGATCCGGCCGCCCAGGATGCCGCCCACGGTTGCCCCGACGTACCAGGCCAGGTACGTGGTGGCGGCCGAGCCCGCATAGTAGGCGGGATGCGGCGCGTGCTCGGAAAAGCGCGCCATGGTCAGGGCGTACGACTCGTCGGTGACGCCGTGGGCGAGCAGCGCCAGGCGCCCTCGCGAGAGGTGCGCGAAGTGGGGCGCGAGGCTCGCGGCCATCAGGTAGTGGCGCAGGTTGACGATGTAGGTCGTCACGACCAGGAGCCACGCCGGGGCGCCGGCCTGGAGCATGGGCAGCGCGACGAACTGCGCGGTCCCCGCGGTGACGAGGAGGCACATCGCCACCAGCTCCCCCAGCGACAGGCCCGCCTGACGGGCGAGGCCGCCCCACACGACCCCGTAGGCCACGATGCTCGGGACGACCGTGGTCAGCGCGTCCCGCACGCCCGCCCAGGCCTCGGCGCGGGCCGCGGCCGGGCCGGCCGTTCCGGGTCCGCCGGAGCTCAGCGGACGTCTCCCGGAGGACTCGACGGGCGAATGGTCACACCGGATGATACGCCGCGATCCGCACCGCCCCGCAACGCCGCTGCCGGCCGGCGCTTCGATGGGCGGGACACGGGATCCGGTCCGGCGATGGAGCCGGGCGCCGTGAAACCGGAGCTCCGGGGCCGGCGACCGGCCCCGGAGCCTCGCTTGGTCGTTCCCTATACGATCGCGATCGGGCGGCCCGGAGAGCCCGTCCCGCCCTTGATGCGAAGCGGGGCGAAGACGTACACGAACTCGGACACCTTGTCCTTGATCAGCTCGGCGAAGTCCAGGTTCTCGTGGTTGAAGATCCCGTTCTTCGTGATCAGCTCGTTGTGCACGATGAACGCGAGATCCGCATTCGGATTCGGCACGACCTCGGTCGCCCACGTATCCGCGCCCACCAGGGCCACCTGTTTCGCCACGCACCAGCGGGCGACGTCCAGGCCGATCCCGGGCTCGCCCTCGTTGAACTTGGCGTTGTCCTTCATCCAGAGGCTGCTCCAGCCGGTGTTGAAGAACACCCCGTCGCCTGGCTGGATGCTGGACTCGGCGATGCCCTGCTTCTGGAGCGCCGCCTGGACGTCGGCGACCGAGATCTCCTCGCCCATGTTCAGCATGCGGCCCTTGAGCCCGGCCACGTCGACGAGGACACCCCGGGTGAAGAACGGCTTGCACTTCTCGATGCCGAGCTTCTGGAGCCCGTAGGCGTTGGCCATCTCCGCCTCGGTGAAGCCGTTGTAGAAGCGCATCTCGGTCATGTCGCCGTCCTTGCCCGTGATGCAGCCGATGTGGCCGAGCCCGTCGAACTGGGTCCCGACCTGGCCGATCTCGCTGGAGACGAACTCGTCGTGGAAGACGAGCTTGTTCTTCCCGAACGGCCCGCCCGTCGGGGTGCCCGGGATGCGGAGCGCGAACACGCGCGAGCCGAAGAGGGGCATGGCGGATTCGTACATGCGCCCCAGCTCGTAGATCTTCCCGGTCTTGATGAGCTTCGCCGCCTCGAGCACCTTGGCGGGCGTGATCCAGTTCGACGCGCCGGCCTCGTCCTGCGGGCCCCATCGCGACGGCCACCACTTGGGCCCGATGGGCGTGTCGCCCGTCGCCTGCGCCTGCGCGACCTGGGTCTGGGCCAGGATGGTGCCGGCGGCCATGCCGGCCGTGACGCCCGTGGCCAGACCGCTCTGGATGAACGCTCGCCGGGACACCTCGCCCGGCGCCTCCGGGGCCGCGGCGGCCTCGGCCTCCGCCTTGGACGCGGGAGGCGCGGGGACAACGCGACGATAGAACTGCTCCAGCCAGCCACCCTGCATGGTCGTCTCCTCTCGATCTCTCGATCTGACGGGCGCGGGGAGCGGCCTCGGAGCCTCGCCCCGCACCCGGTCTCACACCCTCGGAGCGCCCGGTCCGCACACGCGGACCTCTCATCCCCGATCCGGCCGGAAGCCGCCCGACGGCCGCCGAGTCTTCGCGCCCTGTCGGGAGGATCCGCGGCGGGACCGGGGAGGAAACCACGCTAGTTGGGGCCCCCGAGGGGTGTCAAGGCGGCGTGGGCGGCTCGGGCGCCGACGCGTTGACACTCCTCACGCTGCTCGGCTACAGTGAGCGCCGTTCAAACTCGGAAGAGGAGGGCCCGCGATGCGATACCGTCTGGCCGCGCTCACCACTGTCCTCGCGTTCGCCGTCTCACTCGCTGCGTGCGCGGCGCTGACGACGGGCCGCGACTTCCCGTCGCCGAAGCCGGGCGCGGAGATCAAGAACGGCGTCACGACGAAGGCCGATCTCCTGAAGATGTACGGCGAGCCGACCCAGGTGGGCATGAAGGACGGCGACCCGACCTGGACCTATTACTTCTGGAAGAAGGGCTCGGGCAAGGAGGGTGACCTCTCGAAGCAGCTCGAGGTCACGTTCAATCCCCAGAGCATGGTCAAGTCCTATTCCTTCTCCTCCAACTTTCCGGAGGACATGAAGACCCGCTGAAGCCGGACCGGGGCGTGGGACGACGGCCGGCCGACGCCGCCGTCGTCCCGATCCTCCTCTTCGCCGTCCTGATCTGGGGCGGGAGCTATCCCGGGATCAAGGCGACGCAGGCGTTCTTCCCGCCAGTCGCGTTCGCCACCTTCCGCTGCGGGGTGGCGGCCGTCCTCCTCGTCCTGGTGGGTCTGGCCACCGGCGCCCTCCGCGCCACCTTCCGGCCCCGCGACTGGGGCGTGATCGTGCTGCTGGGCCTGTTCGGCAACACGCTCTTCCACAGTCTCCTGGTGGCGGGGGTCCACCGCACGTCGCCCGGTCATGCGGCCATCCTGGTGGCGATGAGCCCGGTGCTGGCGGCGCTCCTGGCCCGCCTCCTCTACGGCGAGCCGATCGGAGCGCGCCGCATGGGCGGCATCGCGCTCGGCTTCCTCGGCGTCGCGCTGATCGTGATGCGCGGGAGCCACGGGACCGCCTCCCTCGTGGGCGACCTGCTGAGCCTCGGCGCGAGCCTGTCGTGGGCGCTCTACACCGTGGTCGGGAAGCGGCTCCTGGCGCGGGCGACGCCGCTCGCCGTCACGGCCTGGGCCACGCTCGTCGGCGTGCTCCCGCTCCTCCCGTTCGGCGCGCCCGGCCTCCGCGAGGTGCACTGGGCCGCCCTCGGCGCCGGTCAGTGGCTGCTCCTCGCGTACCTTTCCGCCGGGACGATCGCCCTGGCGAACCTCCTCTGGTACGTGGCCCTGGCCCGCACCGCCACCGCTCGCGTCGTGCCGTTCTCGTTTCTCATCCCCCTGATCGCCACGACGATCGCCGTCCTGGCCGGCCAGGAGACGCTCACGCTGTCGCTCGCCCTCGGCGCGGCCGCCGTCCTGGGCGGCGTGGCGCTCGCGCACCGGGCCTGACGGCCCGGACGTTGACACGCCTCGGCGCGCGCCATAGGTTCTTCGCGTGACCGGACCGGTCTCCTGCGCGCTGGGTCTCCGGTGCATCGACTGCCGGCGCGAGGAGCCGCTCGCGTACCGCCTCGCGTGCCCGGGGTGCGGGGGCCTCCTCGAGCCGGTCTACGACCTCGAGCCGCTGCGCCGCGCCGGCCCGGGCGGGGCCTTCACCGGGCGCGGCGTGTGGCGATACCACCCGGTCCTGCCCATCCGGGATCGGGCGCACTTCGTCTCGCTCGGCGAGGGCGGCACGCCGCTCCTCGACGCCCCGGCCCTGGCCCGCGCCCTCGGCGTGCGGCGCCTCCTGCTCAAGTTCGAGGGGACGAACCCGACGGGCACCATCAAGGACCGCTCGTCGGCCACGGCCGTCGCCGCCGCCCTCCAGTTCGGGTACCGCGCCATCTCCGTGGTCTCGACCGGGAACGCGGGGTCCTCGCTGGCCGCCTACGCGACCCGGGCCGGCCTCAAGGCGCTCATCTTCTGCTACGAGCAGGCCGCCGCCCCGAAGCTCGCCAACCTGGGCCTGGTGGCCTCCGACCTGATCCTCTATCGGGGCTTCTACGACGACCTCATCCGCCTCTGGGATCGCATGCTCGCGGAGCAGCCGGTCTTCGACGGCGGCGCCTCGCGGAACGTCTACAAGCAGGAAGGGAAGAAGACGCTCGCCTGGGAGATCGCGGAGGACTGCGGCTACCGGCTGCCGGACGTCGTCGTCTACCCGGTGGCCGTCGGGGAGGCGTTCATCTCCGGCTGGCGCGCGTTCAACGAGATGCGCGCGCTCGGCTGGATCCGGGACCTTCCGCGCCTGGTGGCCGCGCAATCGGCCCGGGCGAATCCCATCGCCACGGCGTGGCGGGAAGGCGCGGATCTCCGGCCCGTCCCCCTCACCTACACCGTCGCCGAGGGGCTCGCGGTCGGAGACCCCGGCGCGAAGGGCGCGTGGGTGCTGCGCCTCCTGCGGGAGGGACAGGGCCTCGCCACCGATGTCGGGGACGAGGCCGTCCTGGACGCGCAGCGCCTCCTGGCGCGCACGGAGGGGCTCTACGCGGGGCCGACCGGGGTCGCGACGCTCGCCGCCGCGCGCCGGCTCCTGGCCGAGGGGGCCCTCGACCCGGCCGGCACGATCTGCTGCGTGATCACCGAGACCGGGCTCAAGAGCGAGGCCCGGGTCGAATCGCGGGCAGGCGAGGCCCTGACGTACGACCGCCTCGTCGCGATCGTCCGGGAGCGCCTCGCCGCATCCTGACCGCGGCCGCAGCGGCGCGGCCCGCCGCTACCGGAAGTAGGGCTCGACCCGGAGAAAGATGTCGTAGGCGAGCCGGACGTCGCCCAGGCAGTAGGCCTCGATGTCGTCGACCCGCCCCGCCCGCCACAGCCCGAGCACCTGGGAGCCCTCCATGCCGGGCGGCCACTTCTGGAGCCCCAGCAGCTCGGCGACGACGTCGAGCCGCACGGCGTCCGCCCGCTCCCAGTTCGAGAGGATGCGCATCACGTCGAAGTGTCGGTCCGGGGCGAAGGGGCGGAGGGGCAGGCCCGAGCTGGACGGCACGCCCACGTAGATCGAGCGGCGGATGAGATAGGGCAGATCGAAGGCCAGGCCGTTGTAGGTGACGAACCGCCAGTCGCGGGCGCTCCGCACCACCTCCCAGAACCCCTCGAGGATGCGCCGCTCGTCCTCGACCACCCGCGCCGTCAGCGCCTTCGTCTCGAGCTCGCCGCGCTCCCGCCCGTCGTGGCCCATGCCGATGCAGATGACGTGGCCGAACTCCGGACGGAGCGCCATGTAGCGCTCCACGTCGCGCCGGAGGCCGGCGAACGCCTCGGCGTCCACGCCGGCCAGGTACTCGTCGAGAGCGGGCCCGGCGCCCTCGGGGTCCGCCCGCCGGACGACCCGCTCCCAGACGTACTCCTGGATCTTGCGGGGCTCCGCCCGCAGGTCCCGGGGAATCGTCTCGATGTCCAGGACGAAGTTCATGGCCCCCCCGCCTCGTGAACCACCACGCGGTTCTTCCCCTCACGTTTCGCCGCGTACATCGCCTCGTCGGCCGCGCCGAGCGCGGTCTCCACCGACTCCGGAGCGCGCTCGAACGCGATCGCCCCGACGCTCGCCGTGACCCGCGGGAGACCCGGCGGGGACGGCAGGCGGGCGATGAGGTCCACGAGCTTCAGCGCGTAGTGCGGCACCGTGAGGCGCGAGGCCTCGGGCAGGACGACGGCGAACTCGTCCCCTCCCAGGCGCGCGGGTATGTCGGTCGTCCGGCAGTTCTCGCGGATGACCCGCCCCACCGCCTGCAGCACGCGATCGCCGGCCTCGTGGCCCGCCGTGTCGTTCACGGCCTTGAACCCGTCGAGGTCGAGCACCAGCAGCCCGAACGGGCGGCCGTAGCGCCGGCAGCGGTAGATCTCGCGCTCGAGCGTCTCGTGGAGGTAGCGGGAGTTCCAGAGCCGGGTCAGCCGGTCGCGGCGCGCCGAGTCCCGCTCGCGGAGGAGGGACAGCGCGAGGGCGTCCTCGGTCCGGAGAAGCCGGCGGACGGCGGCGCGCCCGGCGCCCACGGTCGCGGCCACGCTCGCGAGCGCCGCCAGCCGGAGCCCCACGTGCCAGGCCAGCGCCTCCGCCGGCGCCTCGGCGACCGCCGTGCCCGTCGCCATCAGCTGCGCCGGCGCTCCAGCCCGCGGTGGCGAGCGCGACGGTCGCCCAGCGGCCGGGCGGGCGGAAGCGCCAGCTGGCGACGGCGACGATCGTCATGTGGACGAGCGCCAGCGCGACGTCGGCGCCCGCGCGGCGGTCGAGCGTGAGGATCATGCAGCCCGCGGCGATCAGGAAGCCGATGCCCAGCCGGCCGACGAGTGTCGACAGGCGCGCCGCGCTGGCGTCGACGGGTCCGCGCCGCGCCGGGATCGCCTCGGGCGCCGGCCGCCCCCGGAACCGGCCCAGCCGGCTCAGCCGTCCGAGCCGCCCGAGAAGCCCTAGACCCGATACCAGCGGAGCTCCTCCGCCATCGTCACCGTCCCCCCGAAGCCCGAGCGGGCGGCGGCCACGTGGCCGCGGAGCGCCCGGTGGACCGTGTAGCCGACGTGGGCCAGGTACAGCCGGCCGACCCCGGCGGCGCGGGCGACCGCGCCCGCCTCCCGCGCAGTCGAGTGCCACTCGGCGGGATTGGGCCGCGCGAACGTCGCCTCGTGGACCAGCGCCGTGGCGCCCCGGGACAGCGCCTCGACCTCGGGGCACGGCCGGGTGTCGGACGAGTAGACGAGGCTCCGCGCCCCCGCGTCGAGACGGACCGCCAGATTGGGCATGCTCCCGTGCAGGTTCGGCGACGCCGTCACCACCAGGTCCGGGGTGGCGAGCACCCGAACGCGCTCCCGCGGCTCGACGGGCACGACGGGCACCTCCAGCCCCTCGTCCCGGAGCCCGAACAGGCCGAGGAGCCGCTCGACCAGACCGACGTGCTCGACCCGGCAATAGACCGGCAGCGCGGCCGTGCGCCCGAGGATCAGCAGACACTGGACCAGCGCCGGGAGGCCGTACACGTGGTCCGGATGCGTGTGCGTCACCACCACGGCCGAGAGCCCCACCGGGTCGATCCCGACCCGGCGGAGCTTCTGCACGGGGCTGCCCCCCACGTCCACCAGGCACGTGGTGCGCCCCGCGCGGACCACGAGGGCAGTCGTGTCCCGGGCCGCCGAGGGGACGGCGCCCGAGCTGCCCAGGCAGGCGAACGACAGGCCCCCCGCGCGCGAGCCGCGCGCATCCGTCGCGAGGGACGCGGGGCCACTGGGGCGGGAGCCGCGCCGCGCGCCTGCACGCCTCCCGCGGGAAGCCTGGGCCGGTCGGCTCGGTCCCATGGCGCGTGGCTCCCCCGGCCGGCCCCTCAGGTCCGACGGCGGCGGAGCAGGATCGGGATGCCGACGGCGGCCACGCCGACCGCCGCGACGCTCACGAGCTGCGCGACCCGGAGCGAGCCGAACATGAGGCTGTCGGTCCGGAGCCCCTCGACCCAGAAGCGTCCGAGCGAGTAGAGCCCGAGGTAGGCGAGGAACAGGGCGCCCGGCGCCCGCTCGAATCGCCGCCGGAGCACGAAGTAGAGGATGAGAAAGGTCCCGACGTTCCAGAGCGACTCGTAGAGGAAGGTGGGGTGGAAGAACTGGTGGTCCACGAAGGCGGGCGGCCGGCGCGGCTCCGAGATGTACAGCTTCCACGGGAGATCGGTCGGCCGCCCGAAGGCCTCCTCGTTGAAGAAGTTGCCCCACCGGCCGATCGCCTGCGCGAGCATGAGCCCGGGCGCCACGATGTCCAGGTAGACGAGGAGCGGCAGCCCCTTGGCCCAGACGTAGGCGCCGCCCGCGAGCACCCCCGCGATGAGACCCCCGTGGATGGCCAGGCCGCCCTCCCAGACCGCGAATATCCGCCACCACGGCTGCGTCTGGTAGTAGTCGAGGTTGAAGAGGACGTAGTAGAGCCGGGCGCCGATCAGGCCGCCGATGAGGGCGATCTCCGCCGCCTTCAGCAGGTCGTCGGGGGATTCGCCGCGGCGCGCCGCTTCGCGGGCCGAGAGCCAGAGCCCGAGCGCCATCGACGATGCGATGAGGACCCCGTACCACCGGATCGACACGGACAGTCCACCGACCAGCGGGAGATCGGCCGGAACCTGAAACGCGAGGGCAATGGGGCCGGGGGACCGAAACACGGCTCCCCTATTACCCCACGGCGCTCCGGGGTGTCAAACGAAAAGCCGACACGCGCATCGGAAGCGCTCGAAAAATTGCAAAATTGTTTGACACCCTTCTGAGCCGCTGGGTATGATGGCGGAAACGTTGCAGGAGGTCTGATTGCTCAGAGCGCGCTGGACGGATTCGAGGGTCTGAGCGTCGTGCCCGGGCTTTCCAGTCTTGGTGGTTTCGGCGAGATCATCGCCGATGTCGGTGCACTCGAGAAGGTCGTCCTGGCGGTCCTCCTCGTGATGTCGGTGATCTCGTGGGCGATCATCCTCCACAAGGCGCTCCAGTTCCGGATGATCGGCAGCGAGAGCGCGCGCTTCCTCAAGACGTATCGCGAGTCGCGCCGGTTCTCGCTCGTGGCGTCCGGCGCCAAGCGGCTTCGCCAGAGTCCCCTCGGGACGCGTCTACCTCGCGGCGTACCAGGAGCTCTCGGCGAGCGGCGCGGCGCCGCCGGACGTGATGGACGGTCCCCCGGAGCCGGGCGAGGAGGGCATCTCGCCGGATCGGCTCGACTCGGTCCAGCGGGCGACGCGGCGCGTGCACGCGAGCGAGATCGAGCGGCTGGAGCGCTACCTCGCGTTCCTGGCGACGACCGCCAGCGCCGGCCCCTTCATCGGCCTCCTCGGAACGGTCATCGGGATCATGAACTCGTTCCAGGCCATCGGGTCGCAGGGATCGGCGAGCCTGGCCGTGGTCGCGCCGGGCATCTCGGGCGCGCTGGTCGCCACCGCGGCCGGTCTGGCGGCGGCGATCCCGGCCGTCGTCGGATACAACTACTTCGTCGGGCGGGTGCGCCACTGGACAACCGAGATGGACAACTTCGCCCTCGAGCTGACCAACCTGATCGAGCGCCGGCTCGTACGGAGCGCGAAGCCCTTCTAGGATGGCGATCAAGGCCGACGCCGGCGCGGAGGGTGCCGGCACCCGCAGCACCCTGGCCGAGATCAACGTCATTCCTCTCGTCGACGTCGTCCTCGTGCTGCTGCTCATCTTCATGCTGACGGCGCCCATGATGTACCGGGGCATCGACGTCAACCTGCCGCGCAGCGGGGGAAAGCCCACGGCGGTGGAGGAGCGCCTGGTGCTGACGATCACCAAGGACCGCCTCCTCTATCTCAACGAGCGCCCGCTCCCCCTCCCGAACCTGGAGGCCCGCCTGCGGGATCTCCTGCGGGACCGGACGGACCGGACGCTCTTCATCAAGGCCGACAAGGACCTCGCCTACGGGCACGTCGTGGAGACGATGGACCGGGTCCGCCGGGCCGGGGTCGAGCGGGTCGGGATGGTCACCGAGCCCCTGCCGAGGCGGGAGTAGGCGATGGCCCCGCCGGTCGTCTACCGGGTTCCGCGCCGCTTCGTCACCTTCCCCGAAGACCCGCCGCCCTACGGGTTCCTGGCCGTCTCCTTCCTCGCCCACATGGCCTGCTTCGGCGCCGCGCTGACCCTTTCCGCCTTCGTCGGCGTCCCGCATGGACCAGTCGAAGGTGTACGTCGTCAACCTCGTCCCGGCCACGCCCGCGCTCGGGAGCCCGACGGCCGCTCCGCCGGCGCCGACCGTGCGGGCGCCCGAGGCGCCGCGACCCACCCCGCCCGCGCCCAAGGCCGAGGAGAAGGCGCCGCCGAAGGCGGCGCGCCCCGAGCCGCCCCGGCCGGAGCGCCCCCCGAGCAGCGGGTCGTCGAGCCGCCACCGCCGCGCGACCCGGAAGTCGCGGCGGCCCGGCCGAAGACGCTCGAGCCCTCGGAGCTCGCCCTGCCCCGGCGGGCCGAGAAGGAGAACCCGACTCTGGCGCCCCCCACCCGGACGATCGAGCGGAGCCTGCCGCCGCCGCCCCCCGTGACCCCGCCGGTCGCGGCGCCCGCCACCCCGGCCGCCCCACCGCGGCTGCCCGACCCCCCGCGGATCGCGGCGCCGCCCACCGCGCCGGCGGCGCCGACGGCCCCGGCCGCCCCGGTCGCGCCGCCCACGACCCCCGCCCCGAGCCGGGCGGCGGTGGAGCCGCAGCGGCCCGGCCGGCCCAACGCTCCGTCCGTCTCCGGGAGCAATCTCTCGGTGGACGCCAGCGACTTCCCGTTCACGTACTACCTCCGCCAGCTGCACGCGAAGGTATCCGAGCGGTGGCGTCGGCCGACCCTCGTCCAGTCCGAGCAGGCCTCGGCAGTGGTCTACTTCGAGATCGACCGGGAGGGCCAGCTTCGCGGCGAGCCGAAGATCAAGCAGAGCTCGGGCAACGAGCTCTACGACCAGTCCGCGCTCCGAGCGGTCGCCGAGTCCCTGCCCTTTCCGCCCCTGCCCCGGGAATTCCCGGGACAGTACCTGAAGGTGAACTTTGGGTTCGACCCCGGGCTCAACCGTGGCTGACATGAGAAGGCCAGGCGGCGCGCTGCTGCTGCTCCTGCTGGCGGCCTTCGGGCTCGCCCTGCTGGCGGCGCCCGCGCGTCTCGGATCCCAGGGGGTCGAGGTCTTCCTCAACGTCACCCAGGGCGGGTCGAAGAAGCTCGGCATCGCGATCCCCGAGTTCACCCGGCTCACGTCGGCGCCGGACGAGGGGAACTTCGCGCGGGGCGTGCCGGAGATCATCGGCAACGACCTCCGCTTCTCGGCGCTCTTCGCGGTCGCCAACACGCCGGCCCTGCCCGCCGCGCCGGACGCCATCAAGCAGGAGTTCGGACGCCTCCAGCAGGCCGGGGCGCACGCCGCGATGCACGGGCTCATGCGGGTCGACGGCCAGCGGCTCACGATCGAGTTCCGTCTCTACGACCTCACGAACCCCGAGTTCCGGCTGATCGCCTCCAAGATGTTCTGGGTGGAGCCGCTCGCCGATCACCGGCGGCTCGCGCACCGGATCGCCGACGAGGTCGTGCACCAGTTCACCGGCGAGCGGGGCATCGCCGAGACGAAGATCGCCTACGTGTCGCAGGTCGGGCCGAACAAAGAGCTCGTCATGATCGACTACGACGGGTTCAACCAGGCCCCGCTCACGAACCTGCGCAGCACGTCCCTGTCGCCGGCGTGGAGCCCCACCGACTCGTCGGTGGCCTTCACCTCGTTCTTCAAGGGCTACCCGTACCTCTTCCGGCTCTACCCGTTCAACCCGCGGCGCCGGGGCCAGGAGCCCGAGCTCCTGTCCGCCTGGCCGGGGCATCAACACGCGCCCCCGCGTGGGCGCCGGACGGCCGGGCCATCGCGCTCACCCTCTCCAAGGGCGGGAACCCGGACATCTACGCGCTGCGGGTCGGCACTTCGGACTTCCGGCAGCTCACCAACAGCCGCGGAATCGAGACGGACCCGACCTGGTCCCCCACCGGCCGCGAGATCGCCTTCACCTCGGATCGCTCCGGGTCGCCCCAGATCTGGGTGATGAGCGCCGAGGGCACGAACGCGCGGCGGCTCACGTTCGGAGGGCTCGTACGACACGCAGCCGCGGTGGTCGCCCCGCGGGGACACCATCGTCTTCACCCGCCGGACGTCCGGCGGGTTCGATCTCTGGGCCATCAGCCCCGACGGTTCGAACGCCCGCGCCCTCACCCAGGGCAACGGCAGCAACGAGGCGGCCTCCTGGGCGCCCAACGGCCGCCACATCGTGTTCTCGTCCTCCCGCGGCGGCGGCCGGACCCAGCTCTACACGATGTTGGCCGACGGCACCGAGCAGCAGCCTCTCACCCGAGACCGGGGTGAGGCGTCCAGCCCAACATGGTCGCCGCGCCCACAATGAGGCCTCGACGGAGCCCCACTAGCGAAAGGAGCGTCGTATGACTCGGAAACCCTGGCAGACGACATTCACCGTGCTTGCGCTGTTCGCCGCGTCCGTGGTCCTGACGGGGTGTCCGAAGAAGCCGGCGCCGCAGGCCGGGACCGGCCCCGGCGGCGGGGCGGGCCCGACGGTGGCGGGCGGCGCGGGCAGCGGCGCAGGCGGGACCGGCGCCGGCACCGGGGCCGGCGGCACGGGCGCCGGCGGCGCGATGGGCAGCGGGCCGGGCTCGGCCGGCGCGATGGGTGCCGGGGGCGCGGCGGGCGCGGGCACCGGGGCAGCCGGAGCGGGCGGCGCGGGCGCCGGCGGGGCCGCGGGTGCGGGCGGCGCGGCCGCGACCGGCACGACGATCCCGTCCCTGCCGTCCCCGAAGGAGTTCGTCGAGAGCGCCGCGCTCCGGGACGTCTTCTTCGAGTTCGATCGGTACGACGTCCGGGCAGGCGACAAGGGCACCCTCGACGAGAACGCCAAGTGGCTGAAGAGCAACCAGACCGCGCTGCTCCTGATCGAGGGACACGCCGACGAGCGTGGGACCAACGAGTACAACCTGGCGCTCGGCGAGCGCCGGGCGAAGGCGACCCGCGACTACCTCGTGTCGGTCGGCATCGATGCCGGCCGGATCACGGTCATCAGCTACGGCGAGGAGCGGCCGACCTGCACGGAGAAGGCCGACGCCTGCTGGAACAAGAACCGCCGGGCCCACTTCCTCGTCAAGCAGTAGTCTCCGCGTGACGTCGTGGAGGCCGGGGGGCCGGCTCACCGTCGTCGCCGGGGTGATCGCCCTGCTCGCAGGGTGCGCCCCGGAGGCGCGCCCCCCTCCTCCATGAGGACATTGACCGGCTCCGGGCCGATCTCCTGCGAGTGGAGAAAGAGGTTCAGGGAAGCCGGTCCGCCCTCCTGACCGAGATCCAGACGACCGATCGCCGGACGACCCAGACCCTGACCGAGGTCCAGCGGAGCGTGGCGCGCCTGGGCTCGCGCCTCGACGACCTCGGGCGCGAGGCGGGACAGCTTCAGGGCCGGGTCGACGAGCTCCGCCGCCGCATCGACACGCTCGCGCTGCAGTTCGAGACGGTCGGGCCTCCGGCCGGCGGGAGTACCGCCCCGCCGGCGCCGGGTCCCGGTCCCGCCCCGGGCGGGGTCGCCCAGCGGCCGGCCACGCCCGGTACCCAGGCGAGCGACCTCTACCAGACCGCCTACATCGACTTCACGCGGGGGCACTACAACCTCGCGATCGCCGCGTTCCGGGAATACGTGCGGCTCTATCCGGGCACGGCCCTCACCGAGAAGGCCCAGTACTGGATCGGCGAGTCCCACTTCAGCCTGGCGCGCGCCCACCAGGCCAAGGGCGAAGCGGAGCGGGCGGTCCAGGAGCTCGAGCGCGCGGTCCAGGAGTTCCGTCGCGTGGTGATCGTCTATCCCCGGGGCGACCGGGTTCCCGCCGCGATCTACAAGGAGGCCCTGGCGCTCAGCGAGCTCGGTCAGATCCAGCTCGCCGAGGCCCGCCTCCAGTTCCTGGCGGACCAGTTCCCGTCCACGGAAGAGGCGGCCCAGGCGAAGGACGAGCTGGCCCGGATCCGGAAGCGCTGAGCCCGGCCGGGCGGGGCCTCAGCCCCCGCTAGGTATCGGTCTGCGGGAGTCCGAAGACCCAGAGCACGGTGACGTCGGACTCCGGGCTCTTGAAGACCATCACCGGCAGGTCGGGGTCCTCGGTCTCGATCGACTGGATGACCACCTGGTCCAGGCCCGCCGGCTGGCCCCCCGTCGTCTCGAGCCCGCCGGCGACCGAGGTCGGGGCCGGCGCTTGCTGGGGCGCCCGCTGCCAGGGTGCCACCACCGCCAGGACGGCGAGGGCGCCGGCCGCCAGCGCCGGAGCCAGCGCCAGCCGGGGTCGGACCCGCACGGCGGCCCAGGCCCGTTCCCAGCCGGACGCGGGAGCCGGGGCGGGCGCGGCGATGCGGGCCCGCACCTGGGGCCAGAAGGCCGTCCAGACGGCCTCGGAGGGGTCAGCGACATCGAGGGCCAGAGCGGTCCGGAGCTCGGCCAGCGCCTGGACCTGCTGGCTGCACGGCTGGCACCCCCGGAGGTGCGCCTCGACCCGGCGCCGGGCGCCGGGCGGGAGCTCGCCGTCCTGGTAGGCACCCAGTCGGCGGCGGATCAGCCAGCAAGATGGAGCCATGGTCGGTTCGTTAGACCCGGACAGGCCGGGCTCTATTCGGCCCGCCCCAGCCGGCAGGTGGAGTCTACCGCCTCCCCGGGAGGGGCAACAAGCGCCCTCCGCGGACGAGGGCGGTCACCCGCCGACAGTTGAGCCGGCCCACCCCCCCGTGGGACGATAGGGCGGTTCGACGACTCCCCGAGAGGGTGTGTCATGAGCGAATACAGCGCGTGGTTCGAGTGCGTCAACGGCTGCCCCGGCCGGTACAGCCTGCTGGAGATCATCTACCGCTGCCCCACCTGCAACGACCTCCTCGACGTCGTCCACGATCTCGAGCCGCTCCGGCGCCGGTCGGCCGCGGCCTGGATGCAGCTCTTCGACGACCGCTACCGGCGGAACCTCTTCCCCTACGGGTCGGGCGTGTGGGGCAAGAAGGAGTGGGTCGTCCCCTTCATCGACAACGAGAACATCGTCTCGACCTACGAGGGCGGGACGAACCTCCTGTGGGCGGACCGCTACGGCAAGATGCTCGGGGTCGAGGACCTCTGGGTCAAGCAGTGCGGCAACTCCCACACGGGGTCCTTCAAGGACCTCGGGATGACCGTGCTGGTCTCGGTGGTCAAGCAGATGATCAAGGAGGGGGACTCGATCACGGCCATCGCCTGCGCGTCCACCGGGGACACCTCGGCCGCGCTGGCGAACTACTGCGCCGCCGCCGGGATCCCCGCCGTGGTCCTGCTGCCCCGCAACAAGGTCTCGCCCGCGCAGCTCGTGCAGCCGCTGGCGAACGGGGCGCTCGTGCTCGCCCTGGACACGGACTTCGACGGGTGCATGGCGCTGGTCCAGGAGATCACCCAGGAGCGCAACGTCTATCTCGCCAACTCGATGAACAGCCTCCGCATCGAGGGCCAGAAGACGGTGTCCATCGAGCTGGTCCAGCAGTTCGATTGGGAGGTGCCGGACTGGATCGTCATCCCGGGCGGCAATCTCGGGAACACGAGCGCGCTCGGCAAGGGCTTCCTCATGATGCAGGCGCTCGGGCTCATCCAGAAGCTGCCGCGCATCGCGGTGGCCCAGGCCGAGAACGCGAATCCCCTCTACCTGGCGTCGCTGACGGGCTTCGAGACGTTCCGCCCGGTGCAGGCGGAGAAGACGCTCGCCAGCGCGATCCAGATCGGCAACCCCGTCAGCTACAAGCGCGCCGTCAAGGTGCTGCGGCAGTTCAACGGGGTCGTCGAGCAGGCCAGCGAGTCCGAGCTCGCCGACGAGGCGGCCCGCGCCGACCGCACCGGGATGTTCAACTGCCCGCACACCGGCGTCGCGCTCGCCGCCCTCCGGAAGCTGGTGGAGCGGAAGGTGATCCGCTCGAACGAGCGGGTCGTCGTGATCTCCACCGCCCACGGGCTGAAGTTCGCGGAGCAGAAGACGGCGTACCACCTGGGGATGATCCCCGGGATCCCGTCCACGCGGGCGAACCGGCCGCTCGAGATCGGCCCCGACGCGGGGCTCGTGCACGACGCGATCCGCCGGCACGCGGACAAGATGCGGCTCATGGAGGCCTGATTTGGCCAGCTCGCGACAGCGTCGGGATCCCGCTCCGCCACCTTCACCAGCGTTGGCCCCTGCGCCGGCCCCGGTGCCCCCGGCTGCCGCCGCGCCCGCCCGGGAGCCGGGCCCGAGCACCCAGGCGGTCCACGGCGGCGAGCCGCGCCAGAAGCTCGCCAGCGCGCTGACGGCGCCGATCGTCCAGACCGCGACGTACGCGTTCCGCGACAGCCAGGAGATCGCGGACCACTTCGAGGGCCGCGTCGAGCGTGACGAGTACGGCCGGTACGGCAACCCCACCCAGCGCGTGGCGGAGCGGAAGCTCGCGGCCCTGGAGGGCGCGCAGGAAGGCCTCCTGTTCGCCAGCGGCATGGCCGCCATCACCACGACGCTCTTCGCGATGCTCTCCAAGGGCGCCCACGTCGTCGTGACGGACGACGCGTACCGGCGCACCCGGCAGTTCCTCAACCAGGTCCTGCGCCGGTACGGCGTCGAGGTCACCACGGTGCCCGCCGGCGACTACGAGCGGCTGGAGGAGGCGATCCGGCGGACGACTCGCCTCGTCTTCAGCGAGTCGCCGACGAACCCCTACAACCGCATCGTGGACCTCGAGCGGCTCACCGAGATCGGGCGCCGCCACCGGGTGAAGACGGTCATCGACGCCACCTTCGCGACGCCGATCAACCAGCGGCCGCTCGACTTCGGGGTCGACCTCGTCATTCACTCCGCGACCAAGTACCTCGGCGGCCACAACGATCTGATGGCCGGCGTCGTGCTCGGAAGCCGCAGCCTCGTCGGGGCCATCCGCGACCTCCACTCGGTGACCGGCGCCGTCCCCGATCCCCTCGGGACCTACCTGCTCATCCGGGGGATCAAGACCCTGGCGCTCCGCGTGGCGCGCCAGAACGAGAACGCGCAGCGGGTGGCCGACTTCCTCGAGGCCCACCCGAAGATCGAGCGCGTGCACTACCCCGGGCTCAAGAGCCACCCCGAGCACGACCTCGCGCGGCGCCAGATGAAGGGCTTCGGGGGCGTCGTCTCCTTCGAGGTGCGGGGCGACCTCGCCGCCGCGTCCCGCCTGGTGGACGCCTGCCGGATCCCGCGGATCGCCCCGTCGCTCGGCGGCGTCGAGAGCCTGATCGAGCAGCCCGCCCTGATGAGCTTCTACGAGCTGACCACCGAGGAGCGGCTCCAGATCGGGATCCGGGACTCGCTGGTGCGCTACGCGGTGGGGGTCGAGGACGCCGACGATCTCGTCGCCGACCTCGATCAGGCCCTGGACCGGGTGTAGGCGATGCACCCCGTCGAGTCGTGCCAGAGCTACGCCGCGCGGCCCGCGGGCCGCGCCGTGTACGAGAACGGGCCGCACGCCTTCAAGGTCTACCTGATCGACATCACGGGCCGGCAGCATCCCGAGCGCTACGAGTGGGACCGGTGCGGCCGCGAGCGGGACTCCGTCCTGGCCGGGCTCAAGCGAGCCGGCGTCGAGGGCGTCGGGTTCGTCTGCGCGTTCCCCCACATCGCGAAGGCGTTCCGCTTCGGGCCGGAGAGCGAGACCGTGCTCCACGTCCGCGCGTTCCGGCCGGCCGACTTCACCGAGCTCGACCTCGCTCGATCCGACGGGTACGTGGAGTACGCGTGCCTGGCCGAGTCGGTCATCGCGGACGCGGAGTATCGGCTCTGGGCCGAGGCGCGGACGGTGGAGGAGTACCTCGCGCGATGGGTGGAGTGGCAGCCCGTCGCCGTCGCCGACGAAGGCAAGCTCGGCCGACACTACCGCCGGCCGGCTACCTGAGCGCCTCCCGTCCTCCCCTGCCCGGCGCGGCCGGCCCCCTCGTACGGGCCGGCGCCGCACGACGTCCGGCGGCCGCGCTGCCCACGCCGCGGCGGAGCGCCGTCCCGCGCCCGTGCGATACTGGCGGCAGGATGCGTCGTCGGCTGATCGGCGCCGGCCTCGCCATCGCCGCACTCGTCGGTGTCGCGCTGGCCCTGCCCCGCGTGAGCCCGCACCTCCCGCACTCGCTGGCCACGGTGGCCAACCTGCCGGAGCGGCTGCTGGCCAGCGTGTTCCCGCCTCGCGTGCCGCGAAACGTCCGGCTGGCGGATCTGACCGCCCCGGAGCGCGGCGCGGTCGCCGCGCTCGCGGGCCAGCTCCGCGGGCTGCTGGTGTGGTCCTCGAACCGGACCGGCAACCACGAGCTCTACCTCCTGGACCTCCGGACCCGGGCCGTGCGCCGGCTCACGAACACGCCGCAGGTGGAGTTCTTCTCGCGGTTCTCGCCGGACGGACGGCGGATCCTCTTCACGCGGAGCCAGCGGGACTACGTGAGCCCGCGTGATCCCACCGCCTGGGACGTGTACGTCATGAACGTGGACGGCAGCGGCGAGCGGCTCCTCGCCCGGAACGGATACTCGCCCCAGTGGGCCCCGGGCGGGGACGCGATCATCTTCCTGCGCGGCGACCAGGTGATCCGGGTCGAGCTCGACGGCGCGGGCGCGGGCCGCGAGTCCGTCCTCCTGGACGGCCCGAGGACCGCGGGCATCGAGGGCGGCATGGAAACCCCGGAGCTCTCGCCCGACGGCGCGCGGCTGGCCGTGACCGTCCGCAGCCGCCAGTACGGCGGCGTGGCGGTCGTCGACCTCGCCACGCGGGCCGTCACCCGGCTGTCCCCGGGCCAGGCCTGCCAGATCACGTGGGTGCCGGGCTCGGGCGCGCTCCTGTGGATGGAGACCCGGGGGAACGGCGGCACCCAGATCGTGGCCGGAGGGCCCGGCCAGCCCCGCGGCGTGTTCATGGACCTGCCGGGCGCGTACAGCCACGAGTACTTCCCGCGGGTCTCGAACGATGGACGCTGGCTCGTCTGGGGCGCGGCCGCCAGCGGGCACGAGCACGATCGCGCCGACTACGAGATCTTCGTCTGGCAGATAGGCCGTCCGGTGAGCGAGGCCGTCCGCCTGACTCATCACCCCGGGAACGATCAGTGGCCAGACCTCTTCGTGCCCCGGTAGACGCGGCCCCGGCTTCCGGCGGGGGGCCGGCGGCGCGCAGTCCCTGGCACACCGCCCAGACGTACCTGCTCGCCGCGGCGGCCTCCGCCGTCGCCTGGCTCCTGTCCTACCCTCTCGAGCCCTACGTCGACCGGGGCGATTTCCCGCTCTTTCTCGGCGCGGTCATGCTCAGCGCCTGGTACGGAGGGCTCGGGCCCGGACTCCTGACCACCCTCGTGGGGGCGTTCGTCGGGGTCAAGGCGCTCGTGGGAGCGGGGGCCGACAGCGCCCCGCTGAGCGCGGCGGTCATCACCCGTCTCGGCGTCTTCACGCTGGAGGCGCTGGTCATCTGCGTCGTGTGCGGCATCCTCCGGCGCACGGAGTCGCGCGCGCAGACCCTGGCCGCCAGCGAGCAGGGGGCGCGCCGGGCGCTCGAGGCGGCCGCGCACCAGATCCGGGCCGTGCAGCGCGTGACGGACACGGCCCTCACCCACCTCAGGCTGGACGACCTCCTCCCGGAGCTCCTCGGACGGGTGCGGGAGGCCATGGCGGCCGACACGGTGGTGATCCTCCTGCTCAACGACGAGGGGACGGAGCTGGCCGTGCGCGCGGCGCACGGTCTCGAGGAGGAAGTGACGCTCGACATGCGGATCCCGTTCGGGCGCGGGATCGCGGGCAGCATCGCGGCCCGCGGCGCCACGATGGTCATCGAGGACGTCAGCCAGGCGGAGGTGGTGAGCCCGATTCTCCGGGCCAAGGGGCTCCACACCCTCCTCGGAACCCCGCTCGTGCTCGACGGCCGCGGGATCGGTGTCGTCCACGTCGGCAGCCTGTCCCCGCGCCGCTTCACCCCGGAGGATGCCCGCCTCCTCGAGCTCGTGGCGGACCGGATCGCGACCGCCATCGGCCGGGCGCGGCTCTTCGGCGCCGAGCAGCGGGCGCGTCACGACGCGGAGACCGCCGAGGGACGGTTCCGCCTGCTCGTCGATGGCGTGCGCGACTACGCCTTCTACATGCTCGACCGCGCCGGGCGGGTCGAGAGCTGGAATGCCGGCGCCGAGCGCCTCGAGGGCTACTCCGCCGACGAGATCATCGGCCAGCACGTGTCGCGCTTCTATCTCCCGGAGGAAGCCCGGCAGGGCGGCCCCGCCCGCACCCTCGAGCGGGCGGCGACGGAGGGCCGCGCGGTCGAAGAGGGCTGGCGGCTGCGCAAGGACGGGAGCCAGTTCTGGGCGGAGGGTCTCACCACGGCCGTGCGCGATCCCGAGGGCCGGTTCGTGGGCTACTCCGTCGTCACGCACGACGTCACCGAGCGCCGCCGGCACGCCGAGGTCCGCGCCCGGCTCCTCGAGCAGGTGACCGCCGCCCAGGAGGAGGAGCAGCGCCGCCTCGCGCGGGAGCTCCACGACGAGACGGGGCAGTCGCTGACCTCCCTCCTGGTGGGCCTCCGCACCCTCGCGGAAGCGCCGAGTCTCGACGCCGCGCGCGAGCAGGTGGCCGAGCTGCGCCGGGTGACGGCGCGGACCCTCGACGAGGTCCGCCGCCTCGCCCGCGGCCTGCGGCCGGGCGTTCTCGACGAGCTCGGCCTGGTGCCGGCCGTCGATCAGCTGGCGACCGACCACACGCAGATGCACGGCATCGCCGTCGACGTGAGCGCGGTGGGCTTCGGCCTCGAGCGGCTGCCGCCCGCCGTCGAGACCGCCCTCTACCGCATCATCCAGGAGGCCCTGACGAACGCGGCGAAGCACTCGGGGGCCCGGACCGCAAACGTGGTGCTCCAGCGGCGCCGGGAGATGGTCCAGGCCATCGTGTCGGACGACGGCTGCGGATTCGACGTCGAGGGGACGCTCCGCACGCCCGCCGCCCGGGCGCACCTGGGTCTCCACGGGATGCGGGAGCGCGCGGCGCTCCTTGACGGAACGGTCACGATCGAGTCCACTCCCGGGGAGGGCACCACGATCTACGCCCGGGTGCCGCTCCTTGGAGGCCCTGATGGCAAGGATCCGGATCCTCATCGCGGATGACCACGCCGTCCTCCGGACCGGGCTGCGCATGCTCATCGGCAGCCAGCGGGACCTGGACGTGGTCGGCGAGGCGAGCGACGGCGACGAGGCCGTCCGGAAGGCCGCCGCCCTCCGGCCCGACGTGGCGCTCGTGGACATCAGCATGCCCGGATCGGGCGGCATCAAGGCGATCGAGCGCATCCGCGAGGCCGCGCCGGCGACGCGCGTGGTCGTCCTCACGATGCACGACATGCCGGCCTACCTTCGCGCGGCGCTCGCCGCCGGGGCGTCGGGATACGTCGTCAAGCGCGCCGCGGACTCGGCGCTCCTGGCCGCCATTCGCGACGTGCACCGCGGCCGGACGGTGCTGGATCCCGCGCTGGCGGCGAGCGTCGTGCAGAGCGGGCTACGCCGGCGAGGCGCGACCACCAGCCCCGCGACGCCCCTCAGCCAGCGCGAGCGCGAGGTTCTGGAGCTGGTGGCCCAGGGCTACACGAACCAGCAGATCGCGGACCACCTGGGGCTCTCGGTCAAGACCGTCGAGACCTACCGGGCGCGCCTCGTGGAGAAGCTCGGGCTCCAGAGCCGCGCCGAGCTGGTCCGGTACGCGCTGGACAGCGGGCTCTTCGGCGGCGAGGCGAGCTCGACGCCCTAGCCCGCCCGGCGCGCCCGGCCGGCGGCGCGGCCGCCCGGCCCTAGTTGCCCGGTCCGCGCTCCATCGAGTACGGCTGCCAGCGCCGGAGCGACGTCTTCTCCAGGACCGCCGGGTTCACGCAGGCCATCGGCCAGCGCCCCGTCAGCACGAGCGCGATCTCGCGGCCCACGCGCCGGCGCCGCTCGGGGTCCATCCGGGCGGACGCCGAGGCGACGTGCGGCGTGAGGATGACGTTGTCCATGTGGAGCAGCGGGTTGGTCGTGAGCGCCGGCTCCTGCTCGAACACGTCCAGCCCGGCCCCGGCGATCCAGCCCTCCTCGAGCGCCTTGACGAGCGCCGCCTCGTCGACCGTCGGCCCGCGGCCGGTGTTGACGAACAGCGCCTCCCGCTTCATCAGCCGGAAGTGCTCCTCGGTCAGGAGGTGGAAGGCGTCCGCCGTCGCCGGCGCGTGCATGGAGACGACGTCCGAGCGGCGCAGGAGGTCCGTCAGCCCCACCGGCTCGACCTCGTGCCGGGTGATGACGGTCTCGTCGACGTAGGGATCGTAGGCGAGGATCCGGAAGCCGAACGGCCGCGCCCGGCTCGCCACCGCCCGCGCCACGTGCCCGAAGGAGATCAGCCCGAGGGTCTGGCCCCACAGCCGCGGGAACTGCGAGAGATGCGGCCGGCCCTCGGCCCAGCGGCCCGCGCGGACGTACCGGTCCATGAGGGTCAGCCGGCGGTACGCGGCGAGGATGAGCATGAGCGCGTGGTCGGCGACCTCCTCGATGAACGTGTCGGGCACGTTGGTCACCGGGATGCCGCGCGCGGTCGCCGCCGCCACGTCGACGGAGTCCACGCCGACCATCCCCAGCGAGATGACCCGGCATCGCTCCATCCCGTCGACCATGCGCTTCGTGATGCGCCGGACCTTTGCGTAGAGCGCGTCGGCGTCGCGCGCGGCCCGGATGAACTCGTCCTCGCTGCCCGCCGGGATGTCGACGATCTCCGCCCCGATGGGGCCGAGCGCCTCCATCTCTCCCTCGTAGCCCACCCCCGGCGGGCCGAAGCTCACGCCCTCCGGCGTCACCACCTTGAACCGTGCCACCCCCGCCTCCTCGCTCTCGCGCGCGTGCGCCCTCGACGTCTGCTTGACAGCCCCGCGTGTTCGTGATGGTTTTTATACTTCCTTCATCGCGAGCGCAAGGGCCTCCACCGCACCAGCGGGCTCGGGACTCGGCGGGCATCGCCGGCCGAGGTGACCAGAGGCCGCAGCGTCCCGAGCGCCGCAGGCGCGAGGCGCGGCGGCCGAGACGAAAGGAGACATGGGGTGTCTCACGACGGAGCCTCGAACGGACTCTCCCGCCGCGACCTCCTCAAGACCGGGGCCCTCGCCGCCGGCGCCGCCGCCGTCCTCCCCACCCGCCCCGCCGGCGCCCAGCTCAAGACCGTCGCCCGGAACCGCACGCTGAGCCTGGTGTGGATCGGAAGCCGCGAAGGCCGGTGGGTCGACTTCGAGCTCTGGAACCCCTACTCGATCGGATCGAACCACCAGAACGGCCCGGGCATCCTCTACGAGCCCCTGGCGTTCTACAGCGCCTTCGCCGACAAGGAGCATCTCTGGCTCGCCGAGAGCTACCGGTACAGCCCGGACTTCAAGGAGCTGACGATCAAGACGCGCTCCGGGATCAAGTGGAGCGACGGCGCGCCCTTCTCGGCGGAGGACGTCGCCTACACGCTCACCAGCCTCCGCGACCTGGGCCCGAAGGTCCGCTGGGGAGTCGACGTCCAGCAGTTCATGCAGGAGGCGCGCGCGACCGACGCCAACACGGTCGTGATCAAGTTCAAGGTCCCGGCGCCCCGGTTCTTCTTCTTCCTGACCTACAAGTACGACATCGGCGTCTACATCGTGCCGAAGCACATCTTCCAGGGGCAGGACTGGACCACGTTCAAGCACTTCGACGTCGCCAAGGGCTGGCCGGTCACCACCGGGCCGTGGAAGGTGGCGTTCTCCTCGCCCCAGCAGAAGGTCATCGACCGCCGCGACGAGTGGTGGGCGGCCAAGGCGGGCCTGGCGCCGATGCCCAAGGTCGAGCGCAACATCTGGCTCCCCAACGCGACCGAGCAGCAGAACGCCCAGCTCCTCATCTCGAACCAGATCGACTTTTCGGGCTCTCTGCAGCCGGCGACCTTCCAGACGATCTTCCGCCAGAACCCGAAGATCACCACGCACTCCGGGCAGAAGCCGCCCTACGGCTACATGGACTGGTGGCCGATCTCGCTCTACGTCAACAACGAGCGCCCGCCGTTCGACGACAAGGACGTGCGCTGGGCGATCAGCTACTTCATCGACCGGCAGCAGATCGTGGACGTCGGCTACCTGGGGGCGTCGCATCGTGTCGCCCCTGCCGCTGCCCGAGTACCCGGCGCTCAAGCCGTACATCGACGGGGTGAAGGACCTCCTCGCCAAGCACAACACGCTCGAGTACAACCCCAAGAAGGGCGAGGACCTGCTGACGAAGAAGGGCTGGAAGAAGGACGCCCAGGGATCCTGGGTGGACGCCCAGGGGCAGCGGCTCAAGCTCGACATCATCGGCTTCGGGTCGAGCGGGCCCGCGATCGGCCCCGTGCTCGTGGAGCTCCTCAAGCGGCAGGGCGTCGACGCGAGCATGAGCCTGCCGCCCGACTTCGACGACCGGTTCCAGAAGGGCCAGTACACGGGAGCCCTCTACGGCCACGGCGGAGGCGTGAACGACCCGTACTACACGCTCCGGCTCTACCAGAGCAGCACGGTCGCCGTCCCGGGCGCGCACCTCGTCAACTTCGCGCGGTGGAAGAACGAGGCCTACAACAAGATCGTCGACGACGTGTTCGTCACGGACATGCGGAACAAGACGCGCCTCCTGGAGCTCTTCCACAAGGCGATGGAGATCTGGATCCCCGACCTTCCCGACATCCCGCTCGTCCACAACATCCACCGCATCCCCATGAACACGACGTACTGGCAGAACTGGCCCACGGCGGAGACGCCCTACGTCAACGGCGCCTTCTGGCACCTCACCTACGCGATGGTGCTCTGGAATCTCCAGCCGACGCAGTAGCGCCCGCCCGCGCCATCCCGCCCGGCGGACCATCCGCCGGGCGGGGCCGGGAGCCGGGAGCCGCTCGCTCCGCCGGCGGCGATCCGCGCCGCGTGCCGGGGAGATCCTGAGCCGTGTCGGCTAGCTACCTCCTCCGGCGGACGGGCGTGTTCCTCCTGATCGCGTGGCTCGCCGCCACGCTCAACTTCTTCCTGCCGCGGCTCACCGGTCAGGACCCCGTCCGGGTCAAGCTGCTCCAGCAGGCGCAGCTCGGCGGGTACGTCCAGGCCGGGATCGACGAGATGGTCAAGGAGTACGACCGGCGGTTCGGCCTGGACCGGCCGCTCTGGGCCCAGTACCTCAGCTTCCTGCGGAGCGCCGCCCGGCTCGACTTCAACTACTCCATCGCCAACTACCCCCGGACGGTGAACGCGATGATCGCGGAGGCGCTCCCGTGGACCGTCGCGCTCCTCGGCACCACGACGATCGTGTCGTTCGCCCTCGGCACGTTCCTCGGCGCGCTGCTGGGCTGGCCGCGGGCGCCCCGCTGGATGCGGTGGCTCATGCCGCCGCTCTGGGCGCTCCACGCCATTCCCTTCTTCCTGCTCGGGCTGATCCTGATCTACCTCTTCGCGTTCCGGTTCCCGGTGCTCCCGATGTTCGGCGGGTACAGCGCCGGCGCCTTCCCGGCCTTCACGGGACCGTTCGTCCTGGACCTGCTCCGGCACGCGATCCTGCCGGCGCTGTCGATCGTCCTGGTGGCCACGGGCGGGTGGGCCCTGTCGATGCGCGGCATGATGGTCACGACGCAGGGCGAGGACTACGTGATCTTCGCCGAGGCGAAGGGGCTCCGGAGCCTCACGATCTTCCTCCGCTACTGCGTCCGGAACGCGCTCCTCCCCCAGGCCACCGGCCTCGCCCTGGCCCTCGGCCAGATCGTGTCGGGCGCGGTCCTCGTCGAGGTGATCTTCGGGTATCCGGGTATCGGCACCGTCCTGTTCCAGGCGATCCGGGAGAACGACCACTTCCTGATCCAGGGCATCGTGTTCACCGTGATCATCGCGCTCGGGCTCGCCACGCTGATCCTCGACGCGATCTATCCCCTCCTCGATCCGCGCATCACCTACCGCAAGGCGTAAGCCCTGCCGTGACCGGTCCGACCCTCGCGCCGGTCGCCGCCTCGCGGGCGGGCGCGCTCCCGGCCGTCGCTGCGGTACCTGCGCCGCAACCTCGCCGCTGGTCCTCGGGCTCGTCCTGCTCGGCGGGCTGGCCGCCTTCGTGGGCATCGGACATCTCGTCGTCGACACGGCGAAGGCGCGGCCGCTGTCGGCCCCGACCCTCCGGCCGCCCTCCGCGCAGTACCCGCTCGGCACGGACCGCCAGGGGCGGGATCTCCTGGCCGTGATGGTCGCCGGCACCCCGCTCACCCTCCGCATCGGCTTCATCGCCGGGCTGATCGGCGTCGGGCTCGGATCCATCCTCGGGTTCACGGCGGCGTACTACCGGGGCAAGGTCGACGCGGTCATCCGGGGCGTCGTCGACGTCGGCCTCACCGTCCCCGGCCTCCTGGTGCTGATCATCATCGCGGTCTCGATCAAGGAGGGTCTGACGGTCGACCAGATGGCCGTCGTCGTGGCCTCGCTGGCGTGGCTCAGCCCGACCCGCGCCATCCGGGCCCAGGTCCTGAGCCTCCGCGAGCGCGGCTACGTCGACGTGGCCCGCCTCTCCGGCATGAGCGGGCCCGAGATCATCGTGCGGGAGCTCGTGCCGAACCTCCTGCCGTACCTGGCCGCGACGCTCGTGAACGCGGTCTCGAGCGCCATCCTCGCCTCCGTCTTCCTCGAGGTCCTGGGGCTCGGGCCCATCGACTCCCCCACCCTCGGCATGACCCTCTACTGGGTGAACTTCAACGCCGCGCTCATCAACGGCTGGTGGTGGTGGTGGGCCGCGCCGATCGTCGTCATCCTCGTCGTGTTCCTCGGCCTCTTCTTCGTCACGGTGGGCCTCGACGAGGTCGCGAACCCCCGCCTCCGGAGGGCGGTGTGACCACGTGGCGCCAGGTGTACGCCCGTACAGCTCGAGGTCGCGACCCCGCGGCCCGGCAGCGGGTGTCGCAGTGACCCTGGCGGCCGCGGGCCGTCAGCACAACGTCCCGGCGCCGCGAGGCGTGGGCTCGTGAGCGCCGACGTCCTCCGGGTCGAGGGCCTCTCGGTGCGGTACCACACGCCCGGGGGCGCGGTGCGGGCGGCCGACGGCATCACGTTCGGCCTGCGGGCGGGCGAGCGCCTCGGGCATCGCCGGGGAGTCGGGCTCCGGCAAGTCGACGATGGCGCTGGCGCTCCTGCGCCTCATCAAGCCGCCCGGCCGCATCGAGGCCGGCTCGGTGTGGCTCGACGGGCGAGACCTCCTGACCCTCTCCGAGGAGGAGATGCGGCGCCTCCGGCTGGCCCGGATCGCCCTGGTCCCGCAGGGCTCGATGAACTCGCTCAACCCCGTGCTCCGGATCCGCGACCAGATCGCCGACGCCCTCCGCGACCACGGCGTGGACGGTCACGGAGCGGCAGCTCGGCGACCGGCTGCGCGATCTCCTGCCCCGGGTCGGCCTCGACCCGGAGGTCGCGCGGCATGTTCCCGCACCAGCTGAGCGGCGGCATGAAGCAGCGGGCCTGCATCGCGATCGCCGTGAGCCTCTCCCCCCGGGTGATCGTGGCCGACGAGCCCACCAGCGCGCTGGACGTGGTCGTGCAGCGGCAGGTCATGGACACGCTGGCCCGGGCCCAGACCGAGCTGGGCGCCGCGGTCATCCTGGTCGGCCACGACATGGGGCTGATGGCCCAGTTCGTCGACCGCCTCGGCGTCATGTACGCCGGCCGGCTGGTCGAGATCTCGCCGGTCCGCGACGTCTTCACGGCGCCGCTCCATCCGTACACGCGGATGCTGATCGCGAGCCTGCCGTCGCTCGAGCGGAAGGGCGTCTTCCAGGGCATCCCGGGGCTCCCGCCGCCGCTCCGCGACCTCCCGGCCGGCTGCGCGTTCCATCCCCGCTGCCCGCTCGCCGTGGACCGCTGCCGGAGCGAGACTCCCGCGCTCCGCGAGGCGCGGCCCGGCGGCTGGGCCGCCTGTCACCTCGCGTAGGGCCGCCATGACAGCCGCTCCTCGAGGCGCGCGAGGTGACCAAGACCTTCGGCGGCGGGCTGCTCGACCGGCGGCACACCGTCGCCCTCCGCCACTTCTCGCTCGCCCTGGCCGAGGGCCGCCCGTCCGTCACCGCCGTCGTCGGCGAGAGCGGCAGCGGCAAGACGACGCTCGCGCGCCTCCTGCTCGGCCTCCTGACGCCGACGGAGGGCCAGGTCGCCTACCGCGGGCGGGATCTCGCCGCCATGTCGCGGGCGGAGTGGCGGATCTTCCGGCGCGAGGTCCAGGCGGTCTTCCAGGACCCGTACGAGGTCTACAACCCGTTCTACCGGGTGGACCACGTCCTGACGGTGCCGGTCGCCAAGTTCAGGCTGGCCACGTCCCGCGCCGGGGCCCGAGCGCTGATCGAGAACGCGCTCCGCGCGGTGGGGCTCCGCCCCGACGAGACGCTCGGGCGATTCCCGCACCAGCTCTCGGGCGGCCAGCGCCAGCGCGTCATGGTGGCGCGGGCGCTCCTCCTCCGGCCGCGCGTGATCCTGGCCGACGAGCCCGTGTCGATGGTGGACGCCTCGCTCCGGGCCACGATCCTCGGGGCGCTCCGCCAGATGACGCTCGACCTCCAGATCCCGGTGATCTACATCACGCACGACCTGGCGACCGCGTACCAGATCGCGGAGAACATCGTCGTGCTGTACCGTGGCGCGGTGGTGGAAGCCGGCGACGTGGAGCTGGTCGTCAAGGATCCCCGGCACCCGTACACGCGGCTCCTCGTCGGCTCCATCCCCCTGCCGGGCACCGAGCGGACGTGGACGGCCGCCAGCGCGCCCGGCCCCGGCGAGCGCGCGCGCCCGAGGCGGGCGCTCCGGGCTGTCTCTTCGAGGACCGCTGCCCCTCGGCGATGCCGGCGTGCCGGGCGTCCGCGCCGCCTCTCTACCGGACCGGAACTCATCGCGCGGCCGCCTGCTTCCTCTACCAGGACGCGCCCGCGCTGCCGCCGCACGAGATGGCGACGGTCTTCGTCGAATCCAGCGTGGCCCCGCGACCGGGATCGGCCCGCGCTCCGGCCGCCTCGTAGATGTCGAGCACGCGAGCGGTCCTGGTAACGGGGTCCTCTGGCCGGATCGGCCGGGCCGTGTGCGCCGAGCTGATCGCTCGCGGCCATCGTGTGCGCGGCTTCGATCGCGTCCCCTCGCCCGCCCTCGCGGACGGCGTCGTGGGCAACGCGGCGAACCCGGACGATTTGGCTCGGGCGCTCGAAGGTATGGACACCGCGGTGCACCTCGCCGCTACGCCAGACGAGGCCGACTTCCTGACGCATCTCTTGCCGAACAATGTGGTCGGCCTCTACCACGTGCTCGAGGCGGCGCGCCACGCCCGTCTGGCGCGTCTCATCCTGGTGAGTAGCGGGCAGCTCTTCCGCGGCCACGCCGGGCCGCTCCCGATCACGCCGGCCACGCCCACGTCGCCGCGAAACTGGTACGCGCTCACGAAGGTCCTGGCCGAAGCGGCCGGCCAAGTCTACGCGCACGCCCACGGCCTGAACGTGGTCGTGATTCGCCCCGGCTGGGTGCCCCGCGACCCCGCGCACGCCGCCGAGCTGGCGGCAAGCGCTCACGGGAAGGACAGCTATCTGAGTCCCGGTGACGCCGGGCGCGGCTTCGCCGCCGCCGTCGAAGCCGACGGACTGCCGCCCTACACGGTCGTGCACGTCACCAGCCGGCCGGTCAGCGTGACCCGCTTCGATCCCGAGCCGGCCCGGAGACTGCTCGGCTACGAGCCACGAGACCGCTGGCCCGACGGGCTCGGCTTCGCATCCGGTCCCGACGGCGCCAGCGTTCAGGAGAGCGCGCCGTGACCGAGATGAGCGCCGGCCGGGCCGTCGTCGAGCTCCTGAAGGCCGAGGGCGTGCGGCACGTCTTCGGGATCGTCGGCTCGACCTTCCTCGACGTGCTGGACGTCCTCCACGACGACAAGAGCGTGGAGTACGTGAACGTCCGTCACGAGCAGGGCGGCGCCTTCATGGCCGACGGCCTCGCGCGGGTCACCGGCATGCCGGCCGTGTGCCTGGTGACGAGCGGACCCGGGCGCGACGAACCTCGTGACCGGCATCGCCGGGCGCCCACGTGGCCCACTCGCCCGTGGTGGCGATCGCGGGCGGATCGCCGCTCGGCCTGCAGGGGCGCGACGCGTTCCAGGAGCTCGACCTGGTGGCGCTCTTCCGGCCGGTGACGAAGCTGTCGATCCAGGTGACCCAGCCGGCGCGGATCCCCGACGTGCTCCGGCTCGCGCTTCGCACCGCGATGACGGGGCGTCAGGGGCCCGGTGTTCGTCGACATCCCGCGGGACGTGCTGAACGACCAGCTCGTGCGGATGGAGCCCCTCGCCCCCGAGGCGTACCGACCGGTCCACCCCGCGCCGCCCCATCCGGAGGCGGTCCGCGAGGCCGCGCGCCTCCTGGCGCGGGCCCAGCGCCCGCTCCTGATCGCCGGCGGCGGCGTGACCTGGGCGGGAGCGGCGGATCTCGTCACCCGCCTCTCGGCCGCCCAGGGGCTCCCCGTCATCACCGCCTATGGCCGGAACGACGCCGTCCGCAACGACGACGCCGCTCTACGTGGGCCCGCTCGGCCGGGCGGGCTCCCCCGAGGCCGCCCAGGCGTGCCGCCGGGCCGACCTCCTGCTGGTCGTGGGCTCGCGCCTCGGGCAGTTCACCAGCTTCTACGACGGGCGCTACATCCAGCCGGGGACGGCGATCGTCCAGGTCGACGTCGACAGCCGGGACATCGGCCGCGTCTATCCGGTGGCGGTCGGGATCCAGGCCGACGCGCGGCGAGACGCTCGGCCGCCCTCCTGGAGGCGCTCGCGCCAGGACCGCGGTCCGGCGCGACCTCCGAGGCCTGGCAAGGCGAGACCCGGGAGCTCCGGGCCCGGCGCCAGGCGCGGCTTCTCGGCGAGGCCGCGCTCGACGCCCTGCCCGTGAAGCCGCAGCGGGTGTACGCCGAGCTCCGGCGGGCGCTCCCGCCCGACACGATCGTCACGCTGGACGCCGGCGCGGCGCCGGCCTACGGCTACGACCGGCTCCACTTCGCCCGGCCTCGGACCCTCCTCACCCCGCTCGACCTGGGCGGCCTCGGCTTCGCCTTCCCGGCGGCGCTCGGGGCGAAGCTCGGCCGCCCCGAGGCCCCGGCGCTCGCCATCCACGGCGACGGCGGCTTCCTGATGAACGCGCAGGAGCTCGAGACGGCGGTGCGCCACGGGATCGCCGCCGTCGCGCTCGTGCTCAACAACAACGGCTGGGGCTCGGAGAAGGCGTACCAGCGGCACTTCTACCAGGCGCGGTACGTGGGCACCGACCTCGGGAATCCCGCGGTTCGACCGGCTCGCGGAGCTGTTCGGCGCCCGGGGCTACTACGTCGAGCGCCCGGACGCGATCGGCGACGCCGGTCCGCGAGGCGCTCGCCTGCGGCCAGCCGGCGGTCGTCGAGATCCCCATCGACCCCGACGAGCTCCCCGTGCCCGCCACGACGGCCCGGCGCCGGGACGGCTAGCCGTGCCGCGGCCGGTCGTGGTCTTCCTGGACGCGCACGAGCCCGAGGTGCGCGCCGTCATCGCGGCCGAGTGTCCGCCGACGGTGGAGCTCCGCATGGCCACGTCGACCGATCCCGCCGACCGGCCGGCGCTGGCGCGGGGCGCGACGTTCTTCGTCGGCGGCATCTCGGCGATCCCGGCGAGCCTCATGGACGCGGCGCCCGGGCTCCGGCTCATCCAGAAGTGGGGCATCGGCGTCGACAAGATCGACCTGGCGGCGGCGCGGGCGCGGGGGATCCCGGTGGCCATCACCGCCGGCGCCAACGCCGTGCCCGTGGCCGAGTTCACGCTGCTCCTGATGCTGGCCGTGCTCCGCCGGCTGCCCCGAGCGGGAGGCGCAGCTCCGCGGCGGCGAGTGGCACCGGGCCCGCGGCGACACGCGGCTCCAGGCCCGGCAGCTCCGGGGCCGGCGCGTCGCGCTGGTGGGGCTGGGCGCCATCGGCCGGCAGGTGGCGAAGCGGCTCCAGCGCGTTCGACACCGAGGTCCGCTACTTCGACATCCGGCGCCCGACGCCGGCGGAGGAGCAGGCGCTCGGCGTGCGCTTCCAGGAGCTCGACCCGCTCCTCGCGGAGGCCGACATCGTCAGCCTGCACGTCCCCTACACCCGCGCCACCCGGGCCATGCTCGTCGCGAGAGCGCATCGCCCGGCTCCGGCCCGGGGCGATCGTCATCAACACGGCGCGGGGCGAGATCGTGGACGAGGTCGCCCTGGCCGAGGCGCTGGAGTCGGGGGCGCTGGGCGGCGCGGGCATCGACGTCTTCGGCGGGGAGCCGCCGCCGCCCGACCATCCGCTCCTGCGCGTCCGCGCCCCGGGTCTCGTGCTGGCGCCCCACGTCGCCGGCGCCGCCTTCGACAACGTGGCGAACGTCGCCCGCCACGCCTTCCGGAACATTCAGCGCGTCCTGGATGGGCAGCCGCTCCCGCCGGCGGATCTCGTCTCGCCGGACGCCGACGACTGACGGAGGCTCGGGGCATCCAGGGCCGGCCACGCTTGCCCGCGCGCGACCGGGATGGCATAGTGAGAGCGTCCATCGCGCCCAGAGGAGGGTCCCCATGCGCCTCGTGCCACGCGCGCTGCTCGCGCTCGTCATCGCCCTCGCGCTCCTCCGAGCCACCGCGTCCGCGGAGATCGTCAGCCAGTCGTACGCCCTGCCCGCCGGACGGCGGGAGCCCGCACGACGTCGCCGTCGGCGCCGACGGCATCGTCTGGTACACGGCGCAGCGCAACGGCGCGCTCGGCCGCCTCGACCCCGCGACGGGCAAGGTCGACCTCGTCCCGCTCGGCGCCGGGGCGGCGCCCCACGGCGTGATCATCGGCCCGGACGGGGCGCCGTGGGTCACCGAGGGCGGGACGAACGCGATCGTCCGCGTCGACCCGAAGACGCGCGAGGTGACGCGCTGGCCGCTGCCCGAGGCGCGCGGCTACGTCAACCTCAACACCGCCGACGTTCGACAAGCAGGGCCGCATCTGGTTCACCGGCCAGAACGGGATCTACGGCCGGCTCGACCCGAAGAGCGGCGCGATGCAGGTCTGGGACGCGCCGCGCGGCCGCGGGCCCTACGGCATCACGACCACGCCGGACGGCGCCGTCTACTACGCCTCGCTCGCCGGCAGCCACATCGCGCGGGTCGACGTCGAGACCGGGCGCGGCGACGGTCATCGAGCCGCCGACCAAGGGCCAGGGCGCGCGGCGCGTCTGGTCCGACTCACGCGGCCAGATCTGGGTCAGCGAGTGGAACGCGGGACAGGTCAGCCGCTACGACCCGCGGACTGGCGCCTGGAAGACGTGGAAGCTGCCGGGCGACCGGCCGCAAGCCTACGCGGTCTACGTCGACGACCAGGACAAGGTCTGGCTGAGCGAGTGGAGCGCCAACGCGATGGTGCGCTTCGACCCCGACACGGAGCGGTTCGAGGTGTTCCCGAGCGACCGCCGGGGGGCGAACGTCCGCCAGATCCTCGGCCGCCCGGGCGAGGTCTGGGCTGCCCGAGTCCGGCGTCGACCGCCTCATCGTCTTCCGGCGGAAGTGATCCGGGCCGCGGCGGGAGGCCTCGGCCTCCTCGCGCTCCTCCCGTTCGCGCTCGCTGTCACCCGCGCCGCCGCCGATCCCGCCCGCGGCGAGCGCGTGTTCCAGCGCTGCTACGCGTGCCACTCCGTCGCGGCGGGCGAGGAGCGTCCTGCCGGGCCCCAGCCTGCGCTGCGTGCTCGGGCGGCGAGCCGGCACGCTGGCGGGGTTCCGAGTTCTCCCCGGCGATGGCGGAGGCCGGCGCCGCGCGCGCGCCTCGTCTGGACCCGCGCGTCCCTGGACGCGTTCCTCGTCGATCCGCAGAGCGTCGTCCCCGGAACGACGATGTGGATCCCGAGTCTGTCGGTCGCCGAGGACCGGCGGGACGTGATCGACTACCTGGAGCGCGCCGGCCCCTGCCCCGCCGGGCCATCGCCGCCGGCAGCGCGGCCGTGAGACGCGGCGACGTCCCGGACGAATCCGAGAGGAGGCGAGCCAGACGGCTCGCGCGCGCGGGTCGTTCGCGGTCAGGGCGCGCCGAGTCGCCGGCGAACCTCGTGAGCCGCCTCGAGGCCGGTCGCCGCGGCCGCTTCCATCTCGGGAAACTCCAGGTAGTCCCCGGCCAGAAACACGCGGCCGAGCGGGCGGCTGAGCGCCGCCTGGATCCGCGCGCGCCCGGGCGGCGCGTACGGGATCGCGTGCTCCCAGCGCTGGATCAGCACCTCGCGAACGATGCCGCGCGTGGCCGGCAGCACGTCGTGGAGGTCGCGCAGGAAGAGCGCGCGGATCTCGTCGTTCGACAGGGCCAGGAGGCGCCGGCCCCGGTCCCCGCCCGCGTAGACCATGAGGCTCCCGCCGGGCTCCCGCTTGGCCGGCGACCGGAGCGGGTTCGCGTGGTTGAACAGCATGTTGAACGACTTGTCGACCACCGCGACGGCGTAGATGTGGTCCCACGGCATGGGCCCCTCCTCCTCGGTGAGGAAGGCGCCGCAGACGAACGGGCCGTACGGGATCGCGGCGAGGGCCTCCGCGGTGTCACCCGGCAGGCCCCTGACGATCCGGTGCGTCACGTAGGACGGCGTGGCGACGATCGCGTAGTCGGCCGAGATCTCCGTGGACACGCCCTGGCGGACGAACCGCACCCGGACCCCGTCCGCGCGGGGCTCGACCTCCTCGACGGCCGCGCCCGTCAGGACGCGGTCGCCCAGCCGGTGCGCGAGCGCCTGCGGCAGGAGCTCCGACCCGCCGATCAGGTTGCGGGCCGACCCGGTCTTGTCGTCGCCCCACACGAGCGCGAAGAGCGCGGCGCCGCAGCCGGCCGAGATCTTCTCCGGCTCGGCCGTGACCCGCTCGGCGATGGCCCGGAAGATCGCCGCCACGTCAGGATGGAGCTCGCCCAGGTAGGCGGCGAACGTCTGGTCGTCCCGGTGCGCGAGCACGCGGGCCCGCCGGGCGGACGCCGTCTCACCGGGACGGGGGCGGATCGCGCGGATGTGCTCCTGGGCCGCCGCCCGGAGCCGGAGCCCGGCCCGCACGAAGGACAGCCGCGCCCCCCAGGAGAGCGGGAGCCGGAAGGGATAGGTCTCCGGGCGCCCGCTGGCCACCACCCGGCCCCGGAACACGAGGCCCATCCGGTTGCCGGGGATGCGCCGCGTCTCGAGGCCCATCTCCCCGACCAGCCGGTCCATGAGGGTGCCCGGGCCGCCGAAGAGGTGGGCCCCGAGGTTCAGCCAGTAGGGCCCGCGGGGCTCGGAGCGCATCCGGCCGCCGACGCGGTCGGTGGCCTCGAGCACGAGAATCTTGCGGTCCCGGAGCGTCCACCCGGCAGTCAGCCCGGCGATGCCTCCGCCCACGATCACGGCCTCGTAGCGTCCCTCGGTCACAGGTCTCCTCCCGTGCGTACTCTGTCGGCTGGGTCACATCTGCCGCCGCCCCCCCCCGCTTGACCGTGCCCGAAGGCCTGCCGTAAAATCCCGGCAATTTGGCCCATGCGGGACGGTAGGGAGGCGCTATCCTCACGAGTCACCCACGCCCGAAGTCCGGGGTGTGTCCCACGAGCGGCGTAGGAGCTCACACCTCTCACTCCCAACAAAGGGGGACCTGATGATGCGAACGTGTCTCACCTCGCGAGTCGTCTGGAGTCTCGCGGCTCTCGTCCTCGTGCTGGGAGTGGCGCTGACCGCTCCGGCGCAGCAAGCGCCCGCCCCGATCCAGATCGCCTGGTCGGGACCGCTGACGGGCGACGTGGCCGAACTCGGACAAGGGTACCTCAACGGCGTCAAGCTCGCCTTCGACGAATGGAACGCCAAGGGCGGCGTGCTCGGGGGACGGAAGTTCACCGTCGTGGCGGAGGATGACGCCTGCGATCCGAAGCAGGCCGGCACCACGGCGACCAAGATCGCCGACGATCCCAAGAACGTCGTGTTCATCGGCCACATGTGCTCGGGCACGACGCTCGCCGGCTCGCCGATCATCAACAAGGTCAACCTGCCGCAGGTGACCCTCTCCTCCAACCCGAAGATCACGCAGCAGGGCTGGAAGAACCTCTTCCGGCCGATCGCGAACGACAACATCCAGGGCAAGGCGGGCGTGGCCTTCGTGATGCGGAAGTTCAAGGCCAAGAAGTTCGCGCTCCTCAACGACAAGCAGGCGTTCGGCCAGGGCGTGACCGAGGTCGCGAAGGCCACGATCGAGAAGGGCGGCGGGTCGGTGACGTCATCCGGCGGCGTCGAGCCCAAGGACGTCGACTACTCGGCGGTCCTGACCAAGATCATCAAGACCGAGAACCCGGACGCGATCGTCTACTGCACGAACTTCAACACGTCGGCCGGGCTGCTCGTGAAGCAGGTCCGCGCGCTCGGCTACAAGAAGCCCGTCATCGGCTGCGACGGCTACTACGACCCCGGCATGCCCAAGGCCGCCGGGGCGGCCGGTGACAAGAAGTCGGACGCCGAGGCCGTGTACCTCACGTTCCAGACGCCGCCGTACTCCGGCCCCGGCGCGCCCGACAAGGTGAAGGCGTTCGCCGAGAAGTTCAAGGCGAAGTACAAGAAGGACCCGGCCGGCTACGACATCTACGGCTACGACTTCGCCAACATCGTCGCGAACGCGATCGTGAAGGCGAACAGCACCGACAAGGACAAGATCATCGACGTCATGCACAAGTCGTCGGTGCCCGGTCTGCTGATCCCCGAGTACAAGTTCGACGAGTTCGGGGACGTCGTCAACGGGCCCCTGTACATCTACACGGTCGAGAAGGGACAGTTCAAGCTGGTCGAGCAGTGGAAGGACTGATCGAGCGGCCGGGCGGCCTTCGCGCCGCCTGACACCGATTCTCGAGCCTGCACAGCCGGCCCGCCGGATCGCTCGCGAGGGGCGTCCGGCGGGCCGATGTCTTTCCGGGCCTCGCACCGGGCGGGAGGGCGGCTAGGTCTCGCCGAGATACGCCCGGCGGACCGCGTCGTTCGCCAGGAGCTCCGCGCCGCTCCCCTCGAGCACGATCCGCCCGGCCTCGAGGACGTAGGCGCGGTCCGCCATCCGGAGCGCGAGGTTGGCGTTTTGCTCGACGAGCAGCACGACCGTGCCCTGCCGGTTGATCTCCTGGATCGTCTGGAAGATCTGCTGCACCAGGAGCGGCGCGAGCCCCAGCGACGGCTCGTCCAGCAGCAGGATCTTCGGCGTCGTCATCAGCGCGCGGGCGATGGCCAGCATCTGCTGCTCCCCGCCCGACAGCGTCCCGCCGAACTGCGTGCGCCGCTCCCGGAGGATCGGGAAGAGGGTGAACACGCGCTCGAGCGCCGCCGCCTCGTCGTCCGTTTTCCGCCGCGTGTAGTGGCCGAGGCGGAGGTTCTCGAGGACGGACAGCCGCGTGAAGATCCGGCGGCCTTCCGGGCAGTGCACGACGCCCCGGCGAACGATCTCGGCGGGCGTCGCCCGGGCGATGTCCTCGCCGCGCAGCCGGACCTGACCCTCCTGGGCGCGGATGAGCCCGGACAGCACCCGGAGCGTGGTCGACTTGCCCGCCCCGTTGGCGCCGATGAGCGCCACCACCTGCCCGTCGCCGACCTGGAAGGAGATGCCCTTGAGCGCGCGAATCTGGCCGTATCCGGCCACCAGATCCCGCGCCTCGAGGATCGGCCCGGTGCCGGCCGGCGCCGGCGCGCCGCGGGTGGAGGGCGCCGCCGTCAACTGGCCTTCCCGAGATAGGCCTCGATCACGCGCGGATCGCGCTGGATCTGGGCCGGGGACCCCTCGGCGATCTTCTCGCCGTGGTCGAGGACCACGATGTTCTCCGAGACCTGCATGACGACCTTCATGTCGTGCTCGACGAGCACGACGGTGACGCCGAGGTCCCGGATGCGCCGGATCAGCGCGATCAGCTCGAGGGTCTCGGCGGGGTTCATGCCGGCGGCCGGCTCGTCCAGCAGGAGGAGCGCCGGACGCGTGGCGAGGGCGCGCGCGATCTCGAGGCGGCGCTGATCCCCGTAGGGCAGGTTCATCGCGAGCTGGTCCTCGTACTTGCGGATCCCGAAGAAGTCGAGCAGCGCCCGCGCGCGGTCCCGGCTCTCCCGCTCCTCGCGCCCGGCCCGGCGGGTGTGGAGCATGGCGTCGAACACGCCGGCGGCCGTGCGGCAGTGCGCCCCGACCAGGACGTTGTCCAGGACCGACATCCCGCGGAAGAGCCGGATGTTCTGGTAGGTCCGGGCGACGCCGAGCGCGGTCACCTCGTGGGGAGGGAGGCCTTGGAGCTCCCGCCCCGCGAAGCGGATCACCCCCGCCGTCACCGGATAGACGCCCGTGATCAGGTTGAACAGGGTGGTCTTCCCCGCGCCGTTCGGACCGATGACGGCGACCAGCTGGCCGCGCGCCACCGAGAACGACACGTTGCTCACGGCCCGCAGCCCGCCGAAGCTCTTGCTGACGCCGTCGATCGCCAGGAATCCCTCGCGCGGCGGCCCCGCCGCGCTCGACGATCGCACCCGGCAGGAGCTCCACGCGCGGAGCCGGCCGCTCCGGCGTCGGCTCCGGGCCGGTGCCCGCGGCGGTCGGCACCACCGACGGGCGCACCCGCACCGGCCACAGGCCCTCCGGGCGAACGAGCATCATCATGGTCAGCCCGAGTCCGAAGATCGTCAGCCGGTACTGCGCGTACTCCCGGAGGACCTCCGGCACCACGACGAGGATGATCGCGCCCAGCACGACCCCCGGAATGCTGCCCATGCCGCCCAGCACGACCATCGCCAGGATCGTGATCGACTCGAGCAGGATGAAGCTCTCCGGGCTGACGAACCCCTGGAGGCCCGAGAAGATCACCCCGGAGAACCCTGCCGTGCTCGCGCCCATCGCGAAAGCCAGGAGCTTCGTCGTCGTCTTGTTGATCCCCATGGTCTGGGCGGCGTCCTCGTCCTCGCGGATGGCGGCCCAGGCGCGCCCGATCCGCGAGCCCTCGAGCCGGTACGAGAAGAAGACGGCGCCGATGCACAGGATGAGGACCAGGTAGTAGTACTGGACGGGGGACGACAGGGTCAGCGGCAGGTTGTGGAGCAGATCGGGCAGCTTCGGGTAGAGCAGGAGCTTGGCGGTCGCGACCGACTTGGGGTCGAGGTGCGCCGGGTCGAGCGTCGCCGGATCGATGTTGATGACCCCGCGGGGACCGTTCGTGATCGCATCGAGGTTGTTGAGGAGGATGCGGATCACCTCCCCGAACCCGAGCGTCACGATCGCGAGGTAGTCGCCGCGCAGCCTGAGGGTGGGCGCCCCGAGGAGCACCCCGAAGAGGGCGGCCAGGAGCGGCG
The DNA here is from genome assembly GCA_963745015.1 of uncultured Candidatus Rokubacteria bacterium. GTDB lineage: Bacteria > Methylomirabilota > Methylomirabilia > Rokubacteriales > DASRDR01 > DASRDR01. The sequence goes on along the minus strand of CAVUVU010000019.1, from coordinate 111,621 downwards.
CCAGCGGCAGGACCAGCCAGAAGGGGACGTGGAGCCCGAGCTGCGGCGAGGCCAGGAGCGCGTAGGAGTAGGCGCCGATGGCGTAGAACGCCACGTACCCCAGGTCGAGGAGCCCCGCGTAGCCGACGACGATGTTCAGCCCGAGGGCCAGCAGGATGTAGATGCCGGCCTGGTCGAGCACCCGGAACATGTACCGCTCGCCCGACTGGAAGAAGGCGAGCGGCACCACCGAGCCGATCGCGGCCATGATCTGGCCCAGGTAGAGCGGCAGCGTGGCGAGCACCAGGAGAAGGACGATCTTCTTCGCCAGGCTCCACCCCGCGACGGCGCGGAGCGGCACGCTCATCGCCCGGTTGAACGCGGTCATCGCCGCCGCCCCGCCGGCCCCGTCATCGCGCGACCCGCTCGCCCAGGATCCCCATGGGCCGGAAGACGAGCACGAGGATCAGGATGACGAACGCGAAGATGTCCTTGTACTCGGGGCCGATCACGTCGTGCGTCAGGATCGGCAGATAGCCGGCGCCGAAGGTCTCGACCAGCCCGAGCAGGAGCCCGCCGAGCATGGCGCCCGGAATGTTGCCGATCCCGCCCAGCACCGCGGCCGTGAAGGCCTTGATCCCGGCCAGGAAGCCGGCGTTCCAGAGGACGACGCCGTACTGCATCGCGAAGAGAACGCCGCCCGCGGCCCCCAGCGCCGGGCCGAGGACGAACACCATCGCGATCACCCGGTCGATCTCGATGCCCATGAGGCTGGCCGCGTCCTTGTCCTCGGCCGTCGCGCGCACCGCCAGCCCGAACGTGGTGTGGTTGACCAGGTAGTGGAGCCACACCATCAGCGCCGTCGCGACCACCAGGATGAGGATCTGCTTGTCCTGGATCGTGACGCCGAGGAACTGGATCTCGGCCGTCGGCAGGAAGTCCGGGAAGAACCGGGGGCCGGGGCCCACCACGTTCATCGTCGCGTTCTCGAGGAAGACCGACACGCCGAGCGCGCTGATGAGCGGCGACAGCCGCCCGGCGTGGCGGAGCGGCCGGTAGGCGACGCGCTCGATCGTGACGCCCAGCGCCGCCACGAGCGTCATCGCCACGAGGAAGACGGCCGACGAGCACGGGGATGGCGAGCGCCAGCGAGAGCGGCTCGGTGACCGCCATCCCGGCCAGCACGAACACCGCGACCATCGCCCCCAGCATGAACAGGTCCCCGTGGGCGAAGTTGATCAGCTGGAGGACGCCGTAGACCATCGTGTAGCCGAGGGCGATCAGCGCATAGACCGAGCCGATCGTGAGGCCGTTGATCAGCTGCTGGGGCAACAGCTCGATCAGGATCCAGCCCTTGTCCACGTCGTCTCCGTCTCTCGGTCGGTGCGGAGGGGACTACGCCAGGGTCGGGCTATCCCATGACGCCGGCGCCCTGGTAGGCGACGCGCAGCTCCTGACCTTCCCGGAACCGCTCGAGGCGGTAGGGCGTGATGTCGACGGTCCGGGCGCGGCCGTCCAGGACCTGCTCGGCCATCAGGATCCCCACCACCGGGGAGAGCTTGAAACCGTGGCCCGAGAAGCCGACCGCGTAGTGGAGGCCGGCGACGCCGGCGGCGGTCCCCATGATCGGGTTCCAGTCCGGGCTGACCTCGTACATCCCCGACCAGCCGCCCGTGATGGCCGCGCTGGCGGCGCCCGGCATGAGGCGGGCGAGTCGGGTCACCACCTCGGTCGTGTGCTCGGCGCCCGGGCGGTCCTCGTAGCGCGTCGGGGTCCCCGGGGACGATGGTGTCCCGCGTGCTGCCGACCAGGATCAGCCCGCCGGTCTCCGGGCGGAGGTACACCTCGTTGGCCAGGTCTCCCGTGACCGGATGAAACGGGCTCCAGTCGAAGGTCGGGCGCAGCGTGACGATCGACTCCCGGCTCGGCGTGACCGGGAGATCCAGCCCCGCCAGCCGCCCCACCGGCGCCGCCCAGGGGCCGGCCGCGATCACGACGTGGCCGGCGGCGATGTCTCCGCGAGGGGTGCGCACCGCCCGGACCCGCCCGCCGTGCGTGTCGATGCCCGTGACCGGCGTCGACTGGCGCAGCTCGCCGCCGAGCTCCGTGAACCGTCGCGCGAAGCTCGACGCCACCTCGTGGGGGCTGCCGTAGCCCGAGCGGGGCTCCCACACGACCGCCGCGCCCTCGGGGATCCGGAGGTGCGGGCTGATGTGGCGCACCTCGTCGGGCCCGATCAGGCTCGCCTCGATACCTACTTCCTGGTTCATCCGGAGCGTGCGCTCGACCCGGTCCCGGCTCTCCGGCGGCCCCACGAAGAGCATGCCGGTGCGCACGAAGCCGGACTCCCCGCCCACCTCGTCCGCCCAGCGCTCGAAGATCCCGCGGGCCAGGAGGGCCATCTGGGCAGTCGGGCGCGTCGTGTAGTGGGTGCGGACGATGGCCGAGGACTTCGCCGACGTGCCCGAGCAGACCGTGGCCTTCTCGAGCAGCACCACCCGCCCCGCGCGGCGGCGGGCGAGATTGAAGGCAATGCTGGTCCCCATGACGCCGCCGCCGATGACGACGACATCCGCGGTCTCCATCGAGGCCTCCCGGGTCGTCCGTGGTGTGCAGCCAGGGCGGCCCCGGGCGGGGTGCCCCCCGCGATGATCGTGGAGTGCGAGGTCGAAATCAAGCGGGCCGGGACGCCAGGTCGCCAGGTCGGATGGGTCCGGACCTTGCTGTGCACTGGGTGTGACGTGCCGGAGCAGTGGGAGAAGATGCGCCCTGGCGTGGGAATGCTCCGCCGGAACGGCGCTCGGACCCTTCTCTGCACGACAATATGTCGCCCTCGCGACATGGCGAACGAGCGGCCCCGAGACCGCAGCTCCGAAGATGGGTTCCTGTCCCCTCGCCCCACTGGTCAGCCCGATCGACGGCGGAAGGGTATGATGTGCCGGTCTCGCCCGCAGCCTTCTCAACCCTCTCACCGCTGAGGTATTGACGCCATGAGTGCCAAATCTCGCCTGCCGGACATCCTCAAGAACCACCATGCGGCCATCGTCAGCGACTGGCTCCAGGCAGCAGCGAGAGGCGCTCGGTCACCGGGCGGGTGACCAGCGTGAAGAGCGCGACTCGGCTGAGCGGTTCCTCAAGGCGCTCGGGGAGGGAGCGCTCACGGGGAACGTCCCGGACATCGACCGGCCCGAGTGGTCAGCGGCGCTGGACCTGCTTACCGAGCTTTCACGGGCCCGCACCCGACAGGGCTTCAGTCCGTCGGAGACCGCGACCTTCGTCTTCTCGCTGAAGCAGCCCCTGTTCGACCGGCTGCGCCAGGAGGTCGGCAAGGACGCCGAGGCCCTTGCCGCCGAGGTGTGGGCGGCCACCCGGCTCCTCGACCGCCTGGGCCTCCACACGACGGAGATCCATCAGAAGGTGCCGCGAGGAGGTCATCGGCAGGCAGCAGCAGGAGCTGCTCGAGCTGTCGACACCCGTCGTGCGGCTGTGGGACGGGGTTCTCGCCCTGCCGCTCATCGGCACGCTCGACAGCGCACGGACCCAGGTGGTCATGGAGAGTCTCCTCCAGAGGATCGTCGAGACCGGCGCGGGGATCGCGATCATCGACATCACCGGGGTGCCCACCGTCGACACGCTGGTCGCCCAGCATCTCTTGAAGACGGTGGCGGCCGCGCGGCTGATGGGCGCCGACTGCATCATCAGTGGCATCCGTCCCCAGATTGCCCAGACGATCGTCCACCTCGGCGTCGCTCTCGGCGACGTGACCACCAAGGCCTCTCTGGCTGACGCGCTCGCCGTCGCGCTCAGCCGGCTGGGGCTGGCCGTCGTCCGATCGCCCGCACGAGGCCTGACCGACGAATGGAACGGATCCCGATCCTCAAGATGGGGGACTACCTCCTGGTCTCGATCCAGGTCGACATGCACGACCGGCTCGCCCTGGCGCTTCAGGACGATCTGACCGAGCGCATCGTCCAGCACGGCGCCCACGGCGTCCTGATCGACATCTCGGCGCTCGAGATCGTCGATTCCTTCATCGGTCGCATGATCGGCAACATCGCGGCGATGGCCCGCGTGCTCGATGCGCAGACCGTCGTCGTGGGGATGCAGCCGGCCGTCGCCATCACCCTCGTCGAGCTCGGCCTGTCCCTGCCCGGCGTGCGCACCGCGCTCTCCATCGAACGCGGGATGACACTGCTGCGGGAGCTCGTCGCGGCTGAGAGTCCGCATGGTCGTTCAGCAGACTGAGACCCTTCCGCTCCGCGCGTCGGACGACGTGGTGCGTGTGCGTCAGAACGTACGCATGTATGCCGTCGATCTTGGCTTCAGCCTGATTGATCAGACGAAGGTTGTGACAGCGGCCAGTGAGCTGGCCCGGAACACAGTGGTCTACGGCGGGGGCGGGACCGCCCGGTTGGAGTCCTTGCTCGACGGCGGCCGCCGTGGATTGCGCGTGATCTTCGAGGACAAGGGCCCTGGCATTGCCGACGTCACGCGAGCGCTCGAGGATGGCTTCACGAGCGGGGGTGGCCTGGGCCTGGGCCTGGGGGGCGCCCGACGGCTGTCGAACGACTTCTCGATCGAGTCGCGCGTCGGCGAGGGCACCCGCGTGATCATCACGCGTTGGAAATGACCGAATCCTTCGCCACCGGCGTGAACGACCCCAGCGCTACGGCGGAGGCCCGCCGCCGCGCCACCTCGCTGGCCGTCAAGCTCGGTTTCGACGAGCCCGACGTCGGCCGCGTGGCGCTGGTGGTCACGGAGCTCGCCACGAACCTCCTCAAGCACGCCGGCGGAGGCGAGATCCTTGTTCGCTCTCTCGGGAATGGTGACGGGACCGGTGATGCAGCCGGCGTCGAGATCCTGGCACTCGATCGCGGGCCAGGCATTTCCGATCTGGAAGCGGCCTTCCGTGATGGGTACTCGTCTTCAGGCTCCCCCGGCACCGGCCTCGGCGCGATCCGTCGCGCGTCATCCGAGTTCGACGTCTACTCCGGGCGCGCTACCGGCACCGCCCTCGTCGCCGTGCTCCGGGCGCGATCTCGAGCCAGCAGCTCGGGGCAGCCCGCGCTCCGGGTCACAGGCATTTCCATCGCGAAAACGGGCGAAGAGGTCTGTGGAGACGCGTGGGCAGTGCGTGAGGATCCGGAAGGTCTTCGCCTCATTCTGGTCGTCGACGGCCTCGGGCACGGCCCTGGAGCGTTCGACGTGGCCCGGGAGGCATGCCGCCTCTTCCGGGAGGATCCCGTGCTCGGCCCTGCCGAGATGATGGAGCGTCTCCATCGCGGACTCAGACCCACACGGGGAGCCGCGGCGGCGGTGGCCGCGATCGACCCCGGCCGCGCGAACCTCGTCTACGCAGGGGTGGGAAACATCGCGGGCCAGGTCTTGGGCGGAGACCGGCCGCGGGCGCTCGTGTCCCATCACGGGATCCTCGGCCACGAGGCGCGGAAAATACAGGAGTTCACCTACCCGTGGCCGGAGGGGGCCACCCTGGTGCTGCAGAGCGACGGGCTGACGTCGCGTTGGGATCTCGAATCCTATCGTGGACTGATGCGCCATCACCCAGCCGTGATCGCCGGCATCCTGTATCGAGACTTCAAGCGCCCCCACGACGACATCACCGTGGTCGTGGCGCGACCGTGGACCGCGTGAGCCTTCCTTTCCTCTCCGTCACGATCCGGCTCGAGGGCGACGTGGTCCTGGCCCGCCAGCGCGCCCGCTCCATCGCGCGCCTGCTGGGCTTCGACGTCCAGGACCAGACTCGGCTGGCGACGGCGACGTCCGAGATCGCCCGGAACGCCTACGAGTACGCGCGAGGTGGACAGGTCGACTTCGTGCTGGAGGGCCAATCGGCGCCCCAGATCCTCCTGGTGCGCGTGAGCGATCACGGCCCCGGCATCCGGGAGGTGGACCGGATCACTCCAGGGCGCATACCAGTCGCCCACCGGCATGGGTCTCGGCCTGGTCGGCGCCCGCCGACTCGTTGACCGCTTTCATGTCGACACGTCACCGCGCGGCACGACGGTCTGGCTTCGCAAGCTCCTCCCGCCGGGGACCCCTGCGCTCAGGTCGGCCGACCTCGAGCGCCTGAGTCTGGACCTGGCCCGCGAGCGGCCGGATGATCCGCTCGCGGAGCTGCAGCGGCAGAATCGCGAGCTCCTCGGCGCACTGGCCGACCTTCGATCGCGGCAGGACGAGCTCGTCCGTGTCAACGGCGAGCTGGACGACACCAACCGGGGCGTCGTCGCCCTGTACGCCGAGCTCGACGAGCGCGCCGACCACCTGCGGCGGGCGGACGAGATGAAGTCGCGCTTTCTTTCGAACATGAGCCACGAGTTCCGCACCCCCCTCAACTCGATCCTCGCGCTGAGTCGGCTGCTCCTTCGTCGCGCTTGACGGGGAGCTGACGTCGGAGCAGGTGCGGCAGGTGGAGTTCATCCGCAAGGCGGCGCAGGATCTGTCGGAGCTGGTCGGCGATCTGCTGGACCTCGCCAAGGTCGAAGCCGGCAAGATCGTCGTCCGGCCGAGCGGACTTCGACGTCACCGGGCTCTTCGGGGCGCTCCGCGGCATGCTCCGGCCCCTGCTGGTCGGGGACGCCGTGCAGCTCGTGTTCGACGAGCCAGACGGCGTGCTGGCGCTCCACACCGACGAGGCCAAGATCTCCCAGATCCTGCGGAACTTCATCTCCAACGCCTTGAAGTTCACCGAGCGGGGTGAGATCAGGGTCTCGGCGGTCGAGGACGACGCCCGAGGGCACGTCACGTTCGAAGTCACCGATACGGGGATCGGGATTGCGCCCGAGGACCACGAACGGATCTTCGAGGATTTCACGCAGATCGAGAGCCCGCTCCAGGCGCGCGTCAAGGGCACCGGGCTGGGCCTTCCGCTCTGTCGAAAGCTCGCCCACCTGCTCGGCGGTCAGGTGTCGGTCACCAGCGCGCCGGGGCTGGGGTCGACCTTCCGGCTCGTGGTGCCGCGGGCATACGTGACTACGGACGAGTCTCGCGGCGCCCGAGCTGCCGGCCCCCGACCCGGAGCGCATGCCGGTCCTGGTCGTGGAGGACGCTCCCGAGGATCAGTTGCTCTACGAAGAGTATCTGCGGGGTACTGAATTTCAGGCCATCCCGGCTCGCTCCCTCGAGGAGGCCCGGCAGCTGCTCGTTCGGATCCGGCCGCGGGCGATCATCCTGGACATCCTCCTCGGCGGCCAGGACAGCTGGGGCTTCCTCGCCGCGGCCAAGGCGGATCCGGTCCTCCAGGCGATTCCCGTCATCGTCGTGACCGCGATCGAGGATCGAGCGAAGGGGCTGGCCCTCGGGGCCGACGCCTACGCCGTCAAGCCAGTCGAGCAGGCCTGGCTACTGCGAGGGCTTGCGCCAGCTGACGAGCGCGCACCGCCGCCGGATCCTGGTCATCGACGACGACGAGATCGTGCGATACCTTCTCCGCCAGAAGCTGCACCGGCACGAGATCGTCGAGGCGGTCGATGGCGAGCAAGGCCTGGCCGAGGCTCGGCGGATGCGCCCCGACGTCATCCTCCTGGACCTCGTCATGCCCGATCTGAAGGGCACCGAAGTGCTCGAGCGCCTCGCGTCGGACGAGAGCACGCGCGAGATTCCGGTGGTCGTTGCTCACGGCGACGCATCTGGACGAGCTCGACCGGAGCGGCTCTGGTCGATCGCACGGCCGCGATCGTGTCCAAGGACGCCCTCGCCAGCAGCGACCAGGACAGCGCCCTGACCCACGCATTGGCGCGGCTAGGGCTGGCGTAGAGGTCTCCCATGGGTGAGCCCGCACCGATCACGCTCCTGAACGTCGACGACTACGCGCCCGGGCTGTATGCGCGGTCGCGAGCCCTCCGGCAGGCGGGCTTCACCGTGCTGGAGGCCACGAACGGCACGGAAGCCCTGCGCCTCGCGACGATCCACAAACCCGCGCTCGTCCTGCTCGACGTCAACATGCCGGACATGAGCGGTCTCGAGGTGTGCCGCCGCCTCAAGACGGATCCGGACACTGCCGCGCTCCTCGTCCTGCACGTCTCGGCTACCGCAACGAGCGGGTCGGATCGCCTGCAAGCGCTGGAGCACGGCGCGGACACGTACCTGATCGAGCCGGTCGAGACGGAGGAGCTGATCGCCACCGTACGCGCGCTGCTGCGGCTGCGCGAAGCGGAGACCGCCCTCCGCGAGCGAGACCGACTGCTCCAGGCCATCCTCGAGCACACGCCCGTGGTCCTCTTCATGAAGGCAAGCGACGGCCGCTACCTCCTCGCGAACCGGGAGTTCGAGCGTCTCGCCGGCCGGCCCCTGGCGGACCTGAAGGGCCGGGGGGACCACGACCTCTTCGATCGCGCGGTGGCCGAGCTCCTGGGCGCGCACGAGGCCGAGGCTCTGGCCGCGCGGCAGTCCATCGAGTTCGAGGCGCCGCTCGGCCTGGGCGAGCCTGACCGCGTCTACCACCAGGTGCGGTTTCCCGTCTACGACGGAGCAGGCCGGCCGTACGCCGTCTGCACCATTGCCACCGACATCACCGAGCGCAAGCGCGCGGAGAAGGACTATCAGAGCCTGCTGGCCCGCGAGCAGAGCGCGCGGCGGGACGCGGAGTCGGCCAATCGAGCGAAGGATGATTTTCTCGCCACGCTGTCGCACGAGCTCCGGACGCCGATCTCCGCCGTTCTCGGCTGGGCCCAGGTCCTCACGACGGTGCAGCGGGACGAGGCGACGCTGCACCGCGCGCTCGAGAGCATCGAGCGGAACGCGCGCCAGCAGGTCCAGCTCATCGACGACCTGCTCGACCTCTCGCGGATCATCGCCGGGAAGCTTCGACTGGACATGCGCGTCGTCGATCTGGGGCCGGTGCTGCTGGCGGCCCTCGAGACGGTCCGGCCGGCGGCTCAGGCCAAGGAGATCCAGATCACGAGCCATCTCGAGTCGGGCACCAGCGTCGTCATGGGGGATCCCGACCGGCTCCAGCAGATCCTCTGGAACCTCCTCTCGAACGCCGTCAAGTTCACCCCCCGGCAGGGACGGATCGAGGTCAGGCTGGACCGCCTGGACTCGCGCGTCCAGATCCAGGTCATCGACAACGGAGCGGGGATCCCACCCGAGCTGATTCGCGTGATCTTCGACCGGTTCCGGCAGGCTGACGCGACCACGAGCCGCCTGCACGGGGGCCTCGGCCTGGGCCTCGCCATCGTCCGGCATCTCGTCGAGCTCCAGGGCGGTACCGTCTCGGCCGAGAGTCCGGGCGCCGGGCAGGGCGCCACGTTCAGGGTCATGCTGCCGCTCGTGCCGGTGCGCATCGCCAGGCCCGAGATGGTCGACGAGCCACGCCACCACGAAGGTCCCCGCTGTGACGGCATCCGGGTCCTCGTCGTGGACGACGAGGCCGACGGTCGTGAGCTGGTCGCGCGGTTCCTGAAATCGGCGGGCGCCACGGTACAGACCGCCGCGTCCGCGGCGGAAGCCTTGGCCACGGTCGATCGTGAGACGTTCCAGGTGATCGTGAGCGATCTCGCCATGCCGGGCGAGGACGGCCTGGCCCTGGTGCGCGCCATCCGCGCCCGGGGTCTCCGCACGCCTGTGGTCGCCCTGACCGCTCATGCCGGCGCCAAGATGCGGGTGCAGGCCCTCATGGCCGGCTTCAACACGTACATCGCCAAGCCCGTCGAGCCGGCCGAGCTCAGTGCCGTGGTCGTCCAGCTGGCGGAGCAGGCTCAATTCCGGCAGGACTGAACCGCAACTGGAAAACACGAAGGCCGGGCTCGTCACCCGGCCTTCGCTCGGCGTCGCCTGATCCCTCTTACGTCGTGATCCGGCGAGGCCGTCTCGAACTTCGCCTACATCGACGAGACCCCGAGCTTCTGGAGGGTCTGCGGGTCGATTCGGCCCGTCTGGGGCAGGTTCTCCCTCTTCTGGAAGTCGCGCACAGCCTGCTCCGTCCTGGGCCCCATGACCCCGTCCACAGGCCCCGGATGCATGCCCTTGCCCTGGAGAGCCTGCTGGACGCTCCTCACCTGCTCCTGGGGGCCCTGACCGGGCGTTGCCGACGGCATTGAGGACGTTCCCGACCCCGGCGTCCCGGACGTCGCTCCGGGCATGGCCGTTCCGGGCATGGCCGTTCCCGGCGTGGCTGTACCCGGCGTGGTCGTCCCGGGCGTCGTCGTGCCGGGACTGGACTGGCCTACGCTGGGGCGAGTCGTTCCCGACGCGCCCGGCGTGCGGCTGAGCCCGGCTGGGTCTTGATACCTGGAACCGGCGAGGGCGCCGGCGCCGGGTTGGTCGGGCCGCTGCCGGCGCCGGGCGTCCCCGTGCTCGGCCCGGGACTGGTCGTCTGCGCGAACGCAGCTCCGGCGACGATCAGGCCGACCCCCGCCATCGCCAGGCTCGAGAGTAGCTTTCGTTGCATGGTGTGGCTCCTCCTGGAGTGTGATTCGATCACTCCGCGGAGGAGCAACGTCTGTGCCACGGGGACTGCTTGCCAAAGACAGCCATGCGGGCAACGGCGCGCGGCCGCATGTGAGAGCGCTCGACGTAGGCCAGCGGCCATGATGTCCTGCGCCCGCCATTGTGGCGCCGGGCGCGCGGACGCAGGCCGGCGCTCGGCGGCTGATCTGCGCTCAGGGAGCTCCGCCGACGGGCGCCGCCCGACCGGCCGCACGCACGTACCACGTCCCCTTGGGGCTCTCGCGAAGCAGGTGGTATCGCTCCCCGAGCAGGCGAAGAATCTGTGGGGCGGACTGGACAACCGCCCCGCGAAAGTCGTACGACACGAAGACGTAGGGAGGCAGCCGCCGCGCGAGGTGCTCGGAGATCACGTCCCACGAGCCGGGGTCATAGTTCTCGAACCACGCGCCCGGGATCGGCACCGCCTGTGGTCGGCCGGCGAGATAGTAATAGAAGGGGTCCCCGATCACGTAGATGGCGCCCGGCAGGCTGGAGGGGTCACGCAGGAACGCCGTGTCGAGGAACACGGTCGGGTAGTTCGGGTTGAAGCGTTCGGCGTAGCGCAGGCGTTCCTCCTGCGTCCCTGACGGCAGGCCGTGTCGGAAGAGGATGGCCTTCTGCACGAGGGCGGTCGCGAACCCGAGGAAGACCAGGGCCAGCCGCGAGCCCGGCGATCCGCCGCGCGCCCCTTTGCGTTCCCGCCATTGCCCGGCGCCGAACGGCGTCGATCCCGATCGCGGCCAGGATTCCGAGCGGCACGAGGAGCAGCAGGTGCTGATACGGCCACCATTTCCGCTGGAGGACGATGACCAGCGCGCCGGACACGACCCAGGTGACGAGCGCCCGTACGAGGAGTCGGGCCCGCCCAGTCGCCGGCTCCGTCGCCGTCGACAGCCCAGCCCAGGCGCCGACCAGCGCCAGGGCGAGGACCGGTCCGAAGTGCTCCCCGAACCACAGAAGCCCGGCCGCCACGAATCCCGGCACGCCCACGCCCCGCGTCCCCGCAGCGATCCGGGCCGGGTACACGAAGAAGGTCTGCAGCGCGTCGGCCAGGACGCCCTGCGCGCTCAGCGCCACGGCAACCGCGCCGAGCGGCACCGCGAGCCCGAGGCCCACCGCGCCGCTCCATCGCGCCAGCCGGGCCAGGCTCGGGCGCGGCCCGGGCCACCCGGTGGCCAGCAGGGCGACGAGCCAGATGCCCAGCAGGATCGGGAGCAGCACGAGCTTGAACGCCAGCACCGCCCCCCCGGCCATTCCGGAGAGGAAGAGCCACCCGGCCGCGCCTCCCGCGCGCTCAGTCGATCGGAGGGCCCACCAGAGGCAGAGGAAGATCGGGAGCCCGGCCAGCCCCTCGACCTGGGTCAGCTGATTGGCGCTGACCACCGCGTAGTACACGCCGACCGTCAGGAGCAGGGCGAGCCGGGCGATCCGGGGGGAGCCGGCCGGGCCGCGAAGCGTGACGAGGAGCACGGCGGCCAGGACGCCCATGTAGCCCAGCTCGACGGCGTGGATCCCGATCTCGTGAAAGCCGGCGGTCCGGCCCGCCGCCAGGTAGAACCAGAAGATCCCGGGCTGCTTGAGGTCCCAGAAGTCCCGGTAGAGGACGTCCCCGGCCAGGAGCTGCCGGGCTCCCGTCGTGAAGAAGCCCTGGTCCGTGTCGAACGGGACGGGAAGGTTGACGAGGCCGGCGAGGACCACCAGCAAAGAGGGTCGCGGCGTCGGCCCACCCCAGCGGCGCTCGTTGGGGCGCGGTCACTGCTTCCAGGTGGCGAGGCGGCTCATCGTGTAGTTCCAGGCCGCCCCGACCAGCGCCCCGGCGACCGCTGCGGCGACGCCGGGCCAGCGACCGCGAGAGAACAGAAACCCGCTGACCGCATAGTTCGCCAGGGCTCCGAGCGCGCACGCTGCGTTGTAGAGGAGGAATCCGCGGACGAGGCGGGCGCCGGACAGCCGGGCGAGCGAGAAGGTCCACACGTTGTTCAGGACGAAGTTGAAGATGATCGCCATCTCGGTGGCCACGAGGACCGCGATGGAGAAGCCCCGCAGCGTCTCCTGCGCCGCCGGCCCCATGACCGCCGAGGCCAGCAGGAAGGCGATGGCGTTGACGAGGACGCCCAGTCCGCCGACGATGCAGTACTTGAGGAACGTGAGCGGCACCCGGCGACCCAGGGTGACGTCGTAGATGTACTCGAGGAACTCCAGCTGGACCAGGCGCGACAGCTTGCTCTCCCCGTGCAGCCGGCTGCCGAACCGGAGCGGCACCTCGCGGACGACCGTACCCGGGGGGAGATGCACCAGGAGGTCCAGCAGGATCTTGAAGCCGATCGGGTTCAGGTTCGGCAGCGCGCCCGCGAACGTGGAGCGCTTCACGGCGAAGAAGCCGCTCATGGGATCGGCCACCGGCACCCGACAGAGACGCTGCGCCAGCCGGGTCGCGAGACGGCTCAGCGCGTGACGCCGCTCGTCCCACGCGCCCACGCTGCCGCCGGGCACGTAGCGGGACGCGAGCGCCAGCCCCGCGCCGCCCTCGACCGCGGCGAGCAGCTCGGTGAGGAGGTGGAAGTCATGCTGACCGTCGGCGTCCGCCGCGACGAGCACCGCGCCCTTCGCCGCGAGAAATCCCTCGATGACCGCCGAGGCCAGGCCTCGCCGCCCGACGCGCCGGATGACCCGGACCTCGTCGAACCGCTCCCCCAGCTCCTCGGCCACCCGCCAGGTCCCGTCGGGAGAGTCATCGTCCACCACGATGACCTCGTGACGGATCTCCCGCAGGAACTCGACGAGCTTCGGCACCAGGTGGGGAAGGTTCTGGGCCTCGTTGTACGTCGGCAGGATCACCGACAGGCGGACACGCCCTGTGTGAACCTCGCCTGACACGGTCCGCAGTCTAGCGCGAGCGCTGACCCGGTCCAAGGACCCCGGCGGGCCGTCAGGCGCCCGGCTTCCAGGGAAAAGTTACCCGCGCCGGCCGACCCGTTCCGACGCCGGGCCACAGGATGCCATGTATAGTACCCCGATCGGGAGCGAGAACCGGGCGGGCTTCCGGAGGGAGGGCGCCGATTCGGAGCGAGGTCGGACGTGAGCTCCTGTTGCGGGTTCTGCCGCTCGTGCTGGCGGTCCGGGCCCTCGTGTTCGCGGCCGGCGTCGTCTCGGTGTGGCTCGCACACGAAGGGGTCATCGACCCCCTCTACGCCTCCGGGTTTCCGCTGGTGGCCTGGGATTCCCTCTACTACCGAGAGATTCTCATCGACGGCTATCCGCCTGCCCCGAGCCCCCTCCTGGCCTTCTTCCCGGTGTATCCGCTGGCTGCAAGACTACTGACGCCTGCGCTGACGCCCGAGGTGGCCCTGCTGGCGGTGGCCAACGCCTGCACCCTCGCGGGTCTCGCGATGGCGTACGTCTGGGCGCGGGCGTTCGTGTCCCCGGACGTGGCGCTCGCGGGAACTCTCCTGACGGCGGTCTATCCGCCTGCAGCGTTCCTCTCCGCCGCTTACACCGACGGCCCGTTCCTCCTCCTGGTGGCCGTGACCTTCTTCGCCATGGCGCGACAGGCCTGGCTCGGCGCGGCCCTGGCGTGCGGGCTCGCGACGGCCTGTCGCCCGACCGGCCTGGCCCTGGCCGTCGTCGTGTGGCTCGGCGCGGCGGCGAGCCACTGGCGCCAGCGGTTCGAGTTCAAAACCCTCCTGAAACTGGTCGGCCTCGGCCTCCTCGCGGTCAGCGGGCTCATCGCCTACGAGATCTTCATGTGGATACGGTACGGCGATCCGCTCGTGTACCTGGGAATCCAGAGCTACTGGAACGGGCCGCCCCTGTCACGGCCACCTCTGCCGGCGGGCGCGGGCGAGGGAGACCCGATCAGCTGGGGTCCTGGCGCGATCCGGGACGCGCTGGCTCCCTGGCCCTTCATCGAGCGGCGGGTGACGTCGCTGTCGGTCTGGAACAAGGGCTGGACCCTCCTCTGCCTCCTGGTGACGGGGATGGGACTCGTCGCGCCCGGTCCGCTCCCGCGGCTCCTGTTCGGGGTGCCGCTCCTCATCTTCCTGATCGCCTATGTGCCGCAATGGGGAGCGGGGGTTCACCAGGTGCGGCTTCTGTCGATCGCGCGCTACGAGACGGCGGCGCTGCCGTGCTTCTTCCTCGTGGCGTGGTGGCTGCGCGCGCGGCCGCGCGCGACCGGCGCCCTTGTGGTTGCGCTCCTCGCATTGCAGCTGCTCTACGCGGCGGCTATCTCGCGTGGGTGGTGGGCCGGCTGAGGACACCGCCTCGACCGATGAGACTCCCGGACGTCAGGGTGTCGCGCAGGGGACATCGTGACAGGTCGGGCCGAGCCGCCGCGCCCCGCGGCCCGACACCAAGGTCCATTCGGCCGGAAGACCTCCAGACCCGAGACCAGGACGCCGCGCAACCGCGCCGGCACGGATGTTGCCTCACTGGCATGCGGGCCTCCCTCGTCATGGCACCATGCAGTCATGCGGTGGAGAGATGGATCGGCCGGGGCTGGCGCCCGGGCACGTGACACGACGCGGTCGGTCCTCGGTGAGTCCGGCCGGAGGGCAACCGCAGGGGGAGGAACCTCTTGAGTCTCGGTCGACGAAGCCTGCTCGTCCTCATCATCCCGGTGCTGTGGGTGACCGCGCTCGATGCCGCACCCGTCCGCGTGCGGTTCCCCGAAGGGATCACCCGCGGGTTCCTGGCGATCCGCACGCCTCAGGGCGAGCGCATCGGACACGGGGAGCTCACCCAGAAGCCCCGGGGCGATGAGGTCGACAGCCGCCTGCGCCTCCAGTTCAAGGACGGGTCCGTCCACGACGAGACGACGACGTACTCGCAGCGCGGCGTCTTCCGGCTGGAGGCGTATCGGCTGACGCAGCGAGGCCCGTCCTTTCCGGGGGCGGAGATCTCGTTCGACCGGAAGAGCGGGCGCTACCAGGCGAAGACCCGCGAGAAGGCCGACGCGCCGGAAGAGACGGCCAGCGGGGAGTTCGACATGCCCGCCGATCTCGCCAATGGGATGGCGCTCCTGATGCTGAAAAACCTGGCTCCCGGCGAGAAGGCGACGGCCCAGCTGGCGGCGTTCATGCCGAAGCCCCGGCTGCTCCGCGTGGACCTCCACCAGGAGGGCGAGGACCGGATCGTGTTCGCCGGCGACCCGAAGCAGGCGCTCCGCTACCTCGTCAACCTGGAGATCGGCGGGGTCACCGGACTGGTCGCGTCCATCATCGGAAAGAACCCGCCCGACCTGCGGTACTGGCTCGCGCGCGGGGAGATCCCCGCGTTCGTCCGGTTCGAAGGCGCGATGTTCCTGAACGGCCCCGTGTGGCGCATCGAGATGGCCGGCGTGGACTGACGGCCAGGGCCGGCGCGGGGTCCGGGGACGGATTTCCAGCCGGTCCGGGCGAGGACTAGGCGCGCAGCTGTGAGCCGCCGGTGAGCGGGCTGGGCCGGCAGGCTGTCGCCTCCGCCCCGTCGTTCGCGGCCGAGACGGTGGCGGTCATCGCCGAGATCCGCCGCGAATCCGCGGCGCTGATGATGCGGGTCCCCTCGATCGACTCGAGCGGACCGCTGGCAAGCCGAACGCCGCAGAGCTCCTCGTACCCGACCAGACGCCGGACCGAGCCCTGAAACTCGAGGTACTCGATCCGGGCGTTCACGCGAGCGGCATCGTTCGGCTTGTGAACGGTGACTCGCCACGACCACGTCCAGTCCGGGCGCTGCCGATCGATGACCCCGTACCGGATGGCCACGACTTCGAGGGGGCCGGTCGAAGGCTCAACGGACGGACGTCGAGCCTCCGCGACCGGCGCCGTCGACGGTCCGCGCGATGCGGGGACGCCGCCCGCGCAGACGGCGCGATCTGCGGTTGACCGGAGACTCTGCCGACGACCGGAAGGGGCCGGTCGGGGGACGCCGCGGGCCGGCCGACGAGACCGATCGCGACGAGCACCAGGGCCAGCCCTGTGGCGAATCCGCTCAGAGCCGTCGTCATCGAGGTCCGCAGCGCTTGATCTCGCAGGTGGCCGAGCTGGCGTTGGCCCGTCTCGGCAAGCGCGATACCGAGGCTGGCCATCTTCCGGCCCGTGCCGCCAAGACGAACCGCCCACGCCTCGGAAGC
The DNA here is from genome assembly GCA_963745015.1 of uncultured Candidatus Rokubacteria bacterium. Classification (GTDB taxonomy): domain Bacteria; phylum Methylomirabilota; class Methylomirabilia; order Rokubacteriales; family DASRDR01; genus DASRDR01. The sequence goes on along the minus strand of CAVUVU010000019.1, from coordinate 95,084 downwards.
GCCGCCCAGCCCCTCCAGCCCGCGGAACCCCGCATGACCTAGCTGGCGGAGCCTCGCCTCGGCAACCCCGGCGGATCGCGTGGCCGCGGCACGGCCCCCGCTGCCCGCACGAACCGCCGCCCGGGACACGCCGGACAGCCCGCTCAGCGCACGGTGCCCGGCGTGACGCAGCTGCCGTTGACCTGTCTCGCCGGCTCGGAAACCCCAAGCCGCCATGGCACGACCCCCGCCGCTCAGACGAGACGCCCACCCCTGGGACACGCCGGACAGCCCGCTCAGCGCACGGTGCCCGGCGTGACGCAGCTGCCGTTGACCCGTCTCGCCGGCTCGGAAACCCCAAGCCGCCATGGCACGACCCCCGCCGCTCAGACGAGACGCCCACCCCTGGGACACGCCGGACAGCCCGCTCAGCGCACGGTGCCCGGCGTGACGCAGCTGCCGTTGACTCGCCTCGACGACTCCGACTCCCAGAGCCGCGAGCGCACGGCCGGCGACGCCGAGGCGAACCGCCGCCCGGGGCACGCGGGACAGCTCGCTCAGTGCGCCCTGCCCCGCGTGGCGGAGCTGGCGCTGACTCATCTCGCCGACTCGGGTAGCCAGCGCCGCCATGGCACGGGCCCCGCCGCTCACACCGGACGCCCACCTCCGGGACACGCCGGACCACCCACTCAGCGCACGGCGCCCCGCGTGGCCTAGCTGACGCTGGCTCGTCTCCCCGACCCGGACGCTCAAGGCGGTCACGGCCTGGCCCGCGGCTCTCAGGCGAGATGCCCACGCCGTGGCCGTGTCCCGGCCCGCGTCGCCCACGCGAATCGCGGCACGGGGAACTCGAGACAACCCAGCCAGCGCGTGGTGCCCCACACTCCTCACTGGCCGCAAGCTGGCCTCCGCCGCTCCGGCTCCCAGCGCGGCCACAGCGCGGCCCGCCCCGCCGAGGCGAGCCATCGCCGCTCGCGGAACGCCGGTCAACCCGTCCAGCGCCCGGCGCCCCGCATGTCGCACCCTGCGCAGGCTCGCCTCGGCCACCTCAACTCCAACCGCGGCCGCGGCGCGGCCAGTCCCGCCAAGGCGAACGGTCGCCGCCTGGGGAACACGGGTCAACCCGTCCCGCTCGGGGCGCCGCAGGTCACGCTCGTGGCGCTGGTTGACCACGGCCCCGAGAATTCGCCCGTGAACGGCCTTGAGCTGCTCCTTGGCCCGGCGGAGTGACATCTCCGGAACTCCGCTGCCCACCACCAGAAGGACGCCGTCCACGATGGGCGCCAGCGTCGTGGCATCGCTGGCCGCGAGTACCGGGGGCGAGTCCACGAGCACCACGTCGTACTGCTCGGCCAGTGTCCGCAGCAGATCGCGCATGCGCCGGGACGACAGGAGGTCGGAGGGGTTCGGCGGGATCGGGCCGCTGGGCATGAGCGCCAGCTTCGGGACGGCCGTCCTCGTCACGACCGCCTCGAGCGTCGCCTGGTGCGACAGGTAGGACGTCAGTCCCGGAGAGCCGGGCACCCGCAGCAGCGTGTGAAGAACCGGGCGACGGAGATCGGCGTCCACCAGCAACACCGAGCGGTCGATCTGGGCCAGGAGGATCCCGAGGTTCGCCGTGACGGTGGACTTGCCCGCGCCCACGTCGGCGCTGGTGATCAGCACGCTTCGGGGCTTCGCTCCCGACATCGCGTAGTGGACCCGCAGCACTCGATAGGCCTCGGCGGCCAGCGACTGCGGGTCATCGAGAACCACCAGTCGAGGGAGCACGTGATCTGTCACACAGCACCTCTACCGCCAGCGTCCTGTCGTGGAGGGATGGCAGGGATTCCGGAGACGACCGGGCGCCGAGCACTCGCGCCACGTCTCGGCACCCGTCTTGCGGCACCTCCCCTGGGTCAGTCGTACCCGACCAGCTCGCCCGAGGTGGCCTGAGTATAGCCCTACCGGACCGGAGCGCAACGGCGCCCGATGGTGGAGCCGGTCTGCCCTGGCGTTGGCGCTCCCGCGGAGCACTCAGGCTTCGCGAACGGAGGGCGAGGCGAACCCAGCGGTACTCAGCCGACCTTGGAGGACCGCGGACGACGCCACTCCGCCGGGGTTGAACGAAGCGCCGGGAGATGAAGATCCACTCAGCGCGTCTAGCTCTACCCTCTTGGTGACCCGTCGGTGATCAACGAGCTGTCCGCCGGACCAGGAGGGAGACGCGGAGGCTTCAGCTGGAACCTCCGCGATCAGGTCTCGCGTGACCGGCGGCGCCTCCAGAGGGCCGTCTCCCGTACGCGGCGATGGCCCGCGCCCGGGCGCGGGGCAACCGACACCAGGGGAACCTCCCGGCTACGGGTCGCGCTCTCCCGCCGCGCGGCGCGCCTGCAGCGTGACCAGTCGCGAGATCACCAGGGCAAAGTACAGCACGCCGGCCATCTGCTGCAGCATCACCAGCGACCGGGCATGATCGTTCGCCGGCGTGATCTCGCCGAATCCGACGCTGGTCAGGCAGGTGAAGCTGAAGTAGAGAAGGTCCCACCAGCGGGTCACGCCGTCGGGATTGTTCGCCGTGTTGATCACGAAGGCGCCGGGCTGCCAGTGCTCGATCAGGGCGTAGAGGTAGGCGAACACGAAGGCCATCAGCACGTACAGCCCGGCGGCGGCGAACACCTCGTCCCGCGTCATGATCTCGTCGCGCAACATGTAGCGCAGCAGGCAGACCACGACGAACGCGTGAAACAGCGCCTGGGCGACCAGGGAGGCGGAGTATACAGTCCCGCCCTCCCCGAGGGCGGCCGCCGCATGGAGGACCATCGCCGGGACGACCAGCACGTAGCCCAGCCACGTTTCATGGCCGCCGGCACGCGAGGCGCGCAAGGCCAGCGCGAGGATGACCAGGTCGAACATGGCGTTCGCGGCGCGCCCGCCGCGATGGTCGTCCAGGAACGGGTAGGTCAGCACCTGCAGCACCAGGGCCAGCAGCAGCCAGGCGTTGGGCAGCTGGGTGCCGCGCGGTAAGAACATGCCGTCTAGCCTAGCCCAAGATGGTGGTCCGGCCGGGGAACAAGAGCGGCAACACGTGCGGGTGAACGGGCCTCGCCTGTCACCTCGCGGCTCGAGGGCACCGCCTCACGTACCCCCGTGAGGGTCGTCGGCGCTCAGGGGCCGCGCACGGGCTCCTGCGCCGGCCTGGTTACCGGCGGGCTGCCCTGCGCGAGCCCAGGAGCCGGTGCGGGCTCACCGCGATCGGGGCCGTCGGCACAAGCGTACCCATCGGCAATCCAACGCGGTTCTCCTCCTGCAGCTTCCCCTTCTCGTTCACCGCTTTCCGTAGTCCGTGAAAACGTAATCTCTTGCCTTCACGATCGTGTGGCACCCGAGCCCACACTTGGCATCGTTCCCCTGCGGCGGCTCGTCGGCCGTGGTGAAGGGCGTGAACGTATCGGACGCGGCGGCATACTTGAACGCGGCCCATCCCCATCCGCCGCTGTCCGCGAACCTCTTACTATCCTTCACCATGAAGTCGACGTCATGCAGGCTTGCCGGCACCATCGTATTGGGGAACGTCTCGTGCTTTTTCGGGGTCCAATGGATCTTCGCCATCTTGGAGCCGTCGGGGAAAGGCTTGCCGTTGCCGGGAATGCCGGCCTGGTAGGCCTTGATCATCACGGGATTGGCGAGGATCACGGCGACCAGCTTTTCGTTCTGGCTGAGGGAGACGGTCTGCCAGCCTTCGTATCCTCTGAACTCGGAGAACGCGAGCCCATTCGGCACTCGCACGGTGTACTTGGCCTGGCCAGCGTCCTGCGCGGAAATGGCCCTGCCGCCCAAGACGGCGAGCACCTGAGACAGCGAGCACGACCACGACGATCCCAACCCTGGAGATCCTGCTGCTCCTCATCGCCACTCTCCTCGTTGTCTACTGGTTGCCGGCTACCGCAGGATTGACCGCCTCGCGCGGCTCCGCTGCGAAGAGCGCGGGCGGTTCCCCAGCCGTGAAGTGCCCGCCGTCCATGATTGTCGGTCGCTTCACACCCTACGCCCCATCACGGTCTAACCGATATGGGACGTTGGTCTTACGAAGGGTGCCCGCTGACCAGTCCCGAAGCTCAGTGGTCAGCGGCGCCAGTGGGGATCAGGATCGATCTGACGACGGATCTAGGATCCCCGCTTGGCGGGAACCGTGGCAGGGTCGGAGATCGGAGCCCGGGACACGAGGCCCGCGGCCGCGGCGCCGGCCACCGCATCGGCGGGCACGGAATTCCCGTCCGCCGGGACCCCGGCGGGCGCGTCCGGAGGGCGCGACGGCTGCGCGACGTGCACCAGGACCTGGCGAGGGGCGAAGCGGATACCCTTCTCCTCCAGGGCGCGCTTGATCCGGCTCAGCACCTCCCGGCGAATGACGAACTGCTGGTCGTCGGGACGCACCATGAACTTCGCGCGCAGGATGAGGGCGCCATCCTCGACCTCCATCAGGCCCTGCGATTTCAGCGGCTGGAGGATGTGCGGCCCGAGCTCGGGATCGGCGACGAGCTCCTCCCCGATCCGCTTCAGCATCTTGCGGATGACGTCCAGATCGGTCTCCGGCGGGAGCGGCAGCTCCACCTTGTGGATGACCCACTCGCGGCTGTGATTCGTCAGGCGCTTGACCTCGCCGAACGGGATCGTGTGAAGGGCGCCGCGGTGATGGCGGATCTGCATCGAGCGGAGGGAGATGCGCTCCACGGTCCCCTTCACCGGTCCGACGTCGACGTACTCGCCCAGCCGGAAGGAGTCGTCGACCAGGAAGAAGACGCCCGAGACGATGTCGCGCACGAGCGTCTGCGTGCCGAACCCGATGGCGATGCCGGCAATGCCAGCTCCCGCCAGCAGCGGACCGATGTTCACGCCCAGCCCGGCAAGGCCGATCATCACCGCCATGACCGCGATCACGATCTGGACGAACGTCCGCAGGAGCGGCAGGAGGGTGCGCACCCGCGTGGCCCCAGTTCCCCCTTCCTCGCCTGGCTCGGGCGGCCCCGCGCGGCCCGTCTCCTGCGCGAGGCGGTGATCGATGAACGTCCTGATCAGGGTCCACGCGAGGTATGCGGCGAGCGCCGTGACCGCGATGTCGACCACCGCCCGGGCGAGGCGTCCGCCGAGGCTCCGCTCCGTGAAGGCCGCGATGTCGAGCTCCCAGAGCCAGGCCAGCGCTTCGAGCGAGCCGACGGCGACCAGGATGTGGACCACGCGCCGCACGACTGCCCCGTACGGATCGGTCGACGGCGTCCCGGGCGGGGCGGCGGCCTCTCCGCTCCCGGTCGAGCGCGGCGTCAAGACGCGGCAGAGGGCCATGTCCAGGAGCGGCGCCACGACGACGAGCAGCAGGCTCCCGGTGACCGCGCCCGGCGTCAGACCGCCGGCCTGGACGATCTCGACGATGCCGACCATCAGGATGGCCAGGACGTAGGCGGTCGCCAGGTACGGCCCCAGCTCCCGCACCGCGTGCGAGAGGCGCTGGTCGTCGCCCCCCAGATCGATCGCCGCGGCCATCTCCCGACGCATCGTCCAGATGACGAAGAGGAGGACCGTCGCGAACAGGATCCGCACGCCCGTCAGGAGAACGACCACGTCGGGCTCGGGCACGCCGAGAAGCCCGAGGACCCGCGCGCCGATCGTGCCCACCACCGCGAGGGTGGCGAGGCCCATGAGGGCGGCGTAGAGCCGCCACGCCGCGCGGTCCTCGAACGGCACGAGCCGGAGCGCTGCGTGCCTCGGTGCGAGCACGACCCGCGCGCCGACCGCCGCGAGGCGCACCAGGACCACCGCGCCGAGCGCGGCCAGGAGCACGTGGCGGGTGGGCAGGTGCGTCGGATACCGCGCGAGGAACACAGCCAGGGCGCCGAGGCCGAACAGCGCCACACGGAGCAAGCCCAGGACGACGAGGAGCAGCGTCCGCAGAGCCGCGGCCAGGGGCCCGGTGACCAGGCTCTGCTGAAGCCGGCGATTCACGTCGCGGAGGGCCCACAGGCCCAGCAGCTCGAGGCCGCATCCGACGCCGACCATGACGAGGAGCAGGCCGAGCATCCGGAGAGGCCGTCCGGGTCCCCCTCCACGAGCTTCGCGGACACGATCGCCGGAACGTCGGGCAGATTGCGCGCCGCGGTCACGAGGTCGTTGAAGCGGCTCCGGAACTCGTCGAGGGCGCTCGCGGCCGTGGCGAGATCCCGGCCGCGGTCGATCGTCGGCGCCGTGTCGAGCCGCCCGCGCACCAGGGCTCCGACCTCGGCGTCGCTCAGGTCCGACAGGGCGCTCCGGACCACCTCGCGGGAGGGATAGGGCGGCGACGCCGGGCCATTGGCCCCCATGGCGGCCACCGGGGCCAACCACGCCAGCCCAGTACGAACAGGCCCACGCGCAGCGATGACCCGGCGAATCACGCGGCCATCCTACTCTGCTGGCCTGGCCCGAGTCACCCAGTCAGGACCGGCCGGATCACCTCTGTAGAGAGGCGGCGCGAGGTGCCAGGAAGCGGGAAGAGCCGGCCGCCGCGGCGTAGCCGGTCGAAACCCTCCGGAAACTTGCCGACTCGCCCTTGACGTCGTCACGGACGTCCTGGAGCCGCCAGCTCATCCTAGGTTTGGACCAGCCGGTTCCCGCCGCCTGACGGAAGCCGGGACGTACGGCTGGTACTACCGCCGTTGTCGGATCGTGGCTGAGGACGATCTTCGCGAGGCACGGGCCAAGACCCAGGCCAGCCTGGCGGCTCGACCGGCGGAACCGATCAGGCCACTCCGAAATGCCGCCGACACGGCTCGGTCAGGGACACGGGCACAAGTCCCGCACAGTTTCACCGACTGTGAGGAGCGGTCGTGTCCCGAGTCTGGTGGAAAAGAGAAGTGGCGCATTCTTCCGCTTGGTGAAGTACACGACCAACGCGCCGCCTTGCAGGGCGGCCACCGGAGGAACACGCCATGGGCAAGGGTATCAAGGAAGAAGCGCGGGCGCAGGAGCTTGAGCCCGTCTCGCTCAGCGAACTGATCCACCAGCACGTCCGCGCTGCGATCGAGACGGCCGTCCACGAGGAGCTGCGGGCCGCGCTCGGGACGAGTCCCTACGAGCGCCGTGACGTCCGACGGGGCTACCGCAATGGCGTGAGAGAGCGGACGCTCACGGGACCGACCGGCCCGGTCGCGCTCACGTTGCCTCGTGCTACTCTCTTCCGCGGTGCCGGCGACATGAAAGAATGGACGTCGAGAATCGTCCCGCGCTATCAGCGGCGAATCCCGGAAGTTAACGAAGCGGTGATCGCCACGTATCTGGCGGGAGGCAACACCCGTCGGATTCGCGGCGCACTCCAACCGTTGTTGAAGGCCGCACCGCTCTCGAAGAGCGCAGTGTCGCGCGTCATCGCCACGCTGAAGGGCGACCTGGAGGCGTGGCGGACACGCTCGCTCACCGACCTCGACGTGATCTACGTCTACCTCGATGGCTTTGCCCTGCGCGTGCGCAGTGGCGGGAAGGTCGTCAGCGTCCCGGTGTTGGGCGTCGTCGGGGTCCTTGTCGACGGGGGCAAACAGCTCCTCGCCCTGGAGCTGTGCGCCGGCGAGTCGTTCGCGGCGTGGAAGGGGTGCCTCGACGATCTCGTCGCGCGCGGGTTGCAGGCGCCGGTGCTGGCGATCATCGACGGCAATGCCGGGCTGCGGCGCGCCGTCGAGCTCGTCTGGCCCAAGGCTGCGGTCCAACGGTGCTGCGTGCACAAGCTGCGCAATCTTGAGCGCAAGGCGCCGAAGCACGCGCTGGCAGAGATCCGTGACGACTTCCATCGCATCGTCTACGCGGCGAATGCCGACACCGCCCGCACCGCCTACGCGGCCTTCGAGCGCACATGGAACAAGCGCTGTCCGGGCGTCGTAACGAGTCTGCGAGAAGGCGGCGACGAGCTCCTCACGTTCTTTCGCTTCCCCAAAACGCAGTGGAAAACGCTACGAACCACGAACACGATTGAGCGGCTCCACGAGGAGTTCCGACGACGCGTGAAGACGCAAGGCTCGCTGCCCACCGAGGACGCGGCACTCGTCCTGCTCTTCAGCCTCGTGGCGAGCGGGCCGATCAAGTTGCGCAAGATCGACGGCTGGCAGAAGATCGGCGCGGTGTTGAACCAGCACACAGCGGTGGCGGCATGATGATCAGGGGTGTGCGCACTCGTCGCTGTCCTCGCCGTGAGTCTCCTCGCCGCGCCGCTCGCCGCCGACGCGCAGCAGGCGGGAAAGGTGCCTCGGATAGGTTTTCTTGGTGTGACGTCCCCTTCCGATAGGCCGCCCCTGCTCGACGCGTTCCGGCAAAGGCTGCGCGAGCTCGGGTGGGTTGAGGGCCAGAATATTGTCATCGACTATCGATATGCGGAGGATCGGGTCGACCGGCTGCCCGACTTGGCGGCCGAGCTGGTCCGGCTCAAGGTGGACCTCATCGTATCGGTGGGGACGCAAGGAGTGACGGCAGCCAAGAACGCCACCGAGACGATCCCCATCGTCATGATTGCCGTTCGCGATCCTGTTGGCACCGGGCTCATCGCGAGCCTCGCGCGCCCGGGCGGGAACGTCACAGGGGTGTCCGGCAGCGCCGGCCTGGAATGGTCGCCAAACAACTGGAGCTGCTCAAGGAGACCGTCCCCAAGATCCGCCGTGTGGCCATCCTCTCGAACCCGGCCAATGCGTACCACCAGCTCGCGATAAGAGAAGTGAACGTCGCGGCCCGGTCGTTGGGAGTGCAGCTTCAACTCCTGGAGGCTCGAGGTCCGAACGAGTTCGACGGCGCATTCGCGGCGATGGCCAAAGAGCGCGTGGGAGCCCTCCTCGTACTGTCAGATGTCGATGCTCAACTCCCACCGAACACGGCTCGCAGACCTCGCAGCCAGGAGCCGCCTGCCGGCAGCATACGGCATCAGGGAGAGTGTGGAGGCCGGGGGTCTCATGTCTTACGGGCCGAGCTTTCTCGATCTCCACCGGCGGGCCGCCACCTACGTGGATAAGATCCTCAAGGGGGCCAAGCCCGCCGAACTGCCCGTCGAGCAGCCGACCGAGTTCGAACTCGTGATCAACATGAAGACCGCGAAGGCCCTAGGTCTCACCATCCCGCAGTCGGTGCTGCTGCGGGCGGATCACGTCATTGAATGACCGGAAGCCGCGCCGCTATTTCCACCGCAATCGGGACACCACCTGAGGAGCGGTGTCGTGGAAGTGGTTGAAAGACTGGAGCCGACGATCGGACCTGAACCGATGACTTGTCGATTACGAACTGAGAAAGACCCCGAACCCAGCGCTACTCTGCCGACCTCAGACGATGTAACCTGCCCCGTTTTCGAACGTTCGTCCAAAGGCGACGACCCGCAAGATCGTCCCAGTTCGCCCGCCTTGGCTGACCGGTTGGCGGCCTATGATGCAGCCGATCCCTCATCAGCCGCGACGCTCCACTCCGCGCCGCCGTCGCTTGCCGGCAACCCCGGCGCCAGCTCTCGGTGGCGGGAACCTCGTCTCCAGGTCCGGTGTCTCCAGTTGGAAGAGAGCCTCCGGCTCCGGGAGCCCATGGAGCCGATGATGGCCCAAGGTGCGGAACCGGACATCGCCGGGGGCCGACGCCTCGACGGCTCGCACCGCGGCGTCCGAGAGAAGCGTCTGGCCGCCGTGAGCGGCGGCGCAAATGCGGGCTGCCGTATGCACCGACAAACCTACGTAGCCGCTATCGGTCAGTGTGGGCCGGCCAGTGTGGATGCCGATCCTCACTCGCACGCGGGTCCCCTCCGGCCAGGTCCGTGACCCGATGCGCCGCTGCATCGCCAGCGCCGCGTCCAACGCTCGAGCTGGCCGCTTGAAGACCGCGAACAGCTCGTCAGCACGGACATCGACCTCACGCCCGCCGGACCGCTGCACAGCGCGACGGAGGAGGCGGCGGACCTCGCTGAGCAGGCCGGCGTAGCCGTCTCCCAGCCGGCGGAGAAGGCCGGTGGAATCCTCGATGTCGGTCAGGAGAAACGTTACCTGGCCAGTCGGCAGGTTACGCGCGACGGCCGCGCGCGCCTGCGACTCACCTTCCTGTCGCTCGGTCACGAGCTGACCGGTGATGAACCCGATCGGCACGATCCCGTGCCTCTTGGCGGCGGTCAGCAGTCGCTTGCGAGCGCGCTCTCGCGCCGCGTCGTCCTCGAACTTGACCTGATTGAAGCGGGCCAGCGCGTTGCGAACGTGCGGCTCGTCATGGATCGGCAGGCGCCGTCGACCTTTCGAGTCCACGTAGGCAAACGCGGTCTTCGGTAGATGCTTCCGAACCTTCTCGCTGAGCTGCGCCATCACGCCTGATGTTATCAGATGCCGCTGAGGACAATCCCATCGACCGGCTAACTTGAACGCTGGCAGGACACTCCGAGATCGCATTACGGCCAAGAAATCTCCTGCCTCCGTTTCCCACCTGGCCGCACGTGACCGAAATGCTCGACGGCGGGGGTCCACGAGGACCTCTACCGGGACTTGCAGAGATACTTGCGTCTGGGGCGGTGCGTGTCGAGATCTATGAGACGCCTCTTTCGAATAGGTCTCCTCGAAGCGGAGTCGCCGCGAATGTACAAACTGAGCTTGACGCTGCGTGCCGGCGTCAGCTTCATCCCCGCAAGAGCCTTCCTTTCGCTGCTGATCTCCTCTATGCTGGCGGCCATGCCACGCCCCGCCGGGGACTCAGTCATGGAGTTGACGGAAGAGGTCATCAACCGGTTCGGTCTATTGCCGAACTTCTTCCGGCTCGCGCGAGACCCGCAGATCATCAAGCACCTGTGGAGCTTCGCTCGCTTCGCCTATCTGGATAACCCGCTGCCATCGCTGTTCAAGGAGCGCCTGTTCGTCTACCTCTCGCGCTTCTGCGACGTACGGTATTGCATCGCGCGTCACGCAGGGTTCCTTCTGGGTCTGGGGCGACCAGCCGGGGATGCCAGTTGCGCCGTGCAGAGTATCGAGGACGTCGTCGCCTTGATCCGACGCCCGCTGCCGCGCGGAGACGGTCTGAAGCCGGCCCTCACACTCTGCGAAACCCAAGAGTCGCCGCTGGTCGAGTTGCCCGCCCCGGATTCCCCGATGGAGCAGGCGATCTTCGCGTGCGCGACCCATGCGTTCCTTCAGTCGGCCGACGCCGCTCGGTGCCTCGCCGCCCTGCAGCGCGTGCTTGGCGAGACGCGGTTGCAATACCTCACGATCTTTCTCGCATTTGTTCGCACCGCGCACTACTGGACCAAGACCCATGACGACTTGAGGATGGAGGAGGACATCAGTCTGCTTCTGAGGACGCACGAAGCGCTCGCTCGTTGCGTGCTCAGCGACCCCGAAGGGACGAGCAGCGTGCTCAGTGGGTACGAAGCGCTGCGCGAGGCCGATCGGCGCAAGGACGAATTCCTGGCGATGCTGGCCCACGAGCTGCGGAACCCGCTGGCCCCCCTGAGCAGCGCCGTGGCGGTGCTGCGCAGCATGCCGTTGGACCCTGCCGACACGGAGAAGTGCTGGGACATTGCGGAGCGGCAGCTCCGAACCCTTACCGATCTCGTGGACGACCTGATCGACATATCACGCGTCTCTCGGGGAGCGATTGAGCTTCGGAAGGGGCCGGTGGATCTGACGGCCCTTGTACCCCATGTGGTCGAGGCGGTTCGGCACTTGATCGACGGCCATCGCCACGATCTATCGGTGTCCCTCCCCGTCGATCCTCTGTACGTGGAAGGGGACCCGAAGCGCCTGGTACAGATCGTGACCAATCTCCTGAACAACGCGGCGAAGTACACGAACCCCGGTGGCCGGATTGCGTTGACTCTGGCTCCCGAGGGGCCGGAGGCTGTCCTGCGAGTGAAGGACACGGGCATTGGGATCGCTCCCGAACTGCTGACCGCGATCTTCGAGCTCTTCAGACAGGTCGACACCTCGGTGAGCCGCGAGCGCGGCGGCCTGGGGGTTGGCCTCACGCTCGTGCGCCAACTGGTGGCGCTTCATGGCGGGAGCGTCGAGGGCAAGAGTGAGGGGCTCGGACACGGCAGTGAGTTCGAGGTCCGACTTCCGCTGCTGACGGACAGTGAAGTCAACAGAGCCCGTTGGAAGCAGGAAGCCACCGGATCTCGCACCCTCACGGCTCCCTCGGCCCGACGGATCCTGGTGGTGGACGACAACCGAGACTTGACCGAGACTCTCTCCCTGCTCCTCCGCGTGCACGGACACGACGTGCGCGCGGCCCAGGACGCTCTCTCTGCCATCGAAACCGCGGCGGCGTTTCGGCCGGAGGTCGTGTTTCTCGACCTTGGGCTGCCCGGGATCGATGGGTACGAGCTCGCCCGACGATTGCGGAAACATCCGGATCTCAGACAGGCGAGGCTCGCCGCGTTGAGCGGCTACGGCCAGGAAGCGGATCGGAACCGCACCAAGGCCGCGGGTTTCGACGCGCATCTCGTCAAGCCCGTCAGCTACGCGGATCTCATCCCGGTGCTGGCCTTGCCCGAGATGGATAGCCCGTAGCCGAGCGAAAAGGATCGGACCAAGCTCCATCCCGTATCTCTCGAGTAGCGGGCTCCATCCTCCTGCAGCCATGTCCCTTTGTCGCCGGCGGCCGGCGACGGCCACGAGACCACAAGCGCCGCGCCAGCCCCGCTGGAGCCTCAGTAGCTCCGCCCGCCCTTCCCCACCTCTCTGGCCCTTCCTGGAGCGTTACTCGTCCCGGACTGTCACGGGCTCGTGAACAGTCCTGCGGCCAATCCCTTCACTGTGGTGGCGCTTTGCGCGATTCGGTGGACGCCGGCCATGCTTCTCCCTCGATCCGTGAAGGGCAGCACATTCTGTGTTCCCGAATCTCTATCGGGCAGGGTGCGGGACCGATGGAGCCGCGCGGGGGCCGGAGCGCGTAAGCCGCCGACCTGAGCGTCCACGCATCCCGCCAAGGATCCAGTCTACCGCGCTCTTCCTTCGAGTGAGGTATCGGCCTGTTTGCCGGTGCACGTCGGCCTGGTAGTCGCGCTCCAAGGGCACTGCGAAGAGTTCGAGGGCCAGCACGGCCTGCCCGAGTTCTCCGGGCGGACGAGGACATGGGCGTCGTGCCGCTCGCCGGCGGTGCTCCTGTGCGAACCTTCCGCGTCCTACCGGCGACTGGATCGGCCGCGGCCCTGCACCTGACTGCCGGGATGCAGTCCGGAGATGCAAGCCGCGTCACCTTGACGCCTACTCGACCTTCTGTCGTGGGAAGGCCTGGAAAAGGCCAACGTTACGCAGACCAAAGCCGCGAGATGCGGCGGCTCTCCGTTTGCACGCTCTAGAGCGAGCGTCATGGCAAAGGCTGGCACTGAAGGTCGGTTTGGGAGGCTTGGATGCGAGGCCCAAGGGGTCTGCCACGCGCCGCGCTTGGAAGGCACCCCTCCGCGGCGGCCGGTCGCCAACTTCGCCCTCGTGCAGTCTCCCGTGTCTCCAGCAGCTGCGAGCGAAGGCCAAGGATCCGACGCCAGTCATCCCCTTGGACACTCAGACGAGGTCCGCGTGATGGACGGCCGCGTGACCTTCCGTCGACGAGGGGCTTCTCCCCGCTCGAGGTCAGCCGGACCAACCTCCTCGCCGAGAACCTCCGCCACGTCCGGCCCGATGAGCGGACGTATTCCGAGAACGCCACGTGACCCTGGACGGACATGCCACTTTCGTGGCCGCGCCCATCCCGGGATCCCGAGGCGAGTGAAGCTCGAACAGATCACCTCCATGACTCAAGCCTGTGGTGAACCACGGTAAGAGGAGGTCGCGTCATGGCAAACATCGAGCAATCGGTCGAAGTGGACGTCCCAGTGCGGACCGCATACAACCAGTGGACACAGTTTGAAGAGTTCCCGAAGTTCATGGAGGGCGTGGAGTCCGTTCGCCAACTTGACGACAAGCGCTTGCGCTGGCGTGCCACGGTCGCGGGCAAGACCATGGAGTGGGATGCCGAGATCACGGAGCAGCGTCCGGACGAGCGCATTGCGTGGACGAGCCGAGGGGGCGCACACAATGCAGGCGTCGTCACCTTCCATCGCCTGTCCGACAGGCGGTCGAAGGTCATGCTGCAACTGGATTATGACCCCCAAGGGGTTGTCGAGAACGTCGGCGCCGCCGTGGGAGTGGTCTCGGCGCGCGTCAAGGGTGACTTGCAACGCTTCAAGGAGTTCGTCGAGGTGCGCGGCCGGGAGACTGGCGCGTGGCGCGGCGAGATCGAGAAGGGCGAGGTCACGAAACGCCCCGTGGGGTAGAGGAGCCTCATCGGCTCCCAAAGGGGGGCGGACCAAAGACATGACCGGCAGGACCGTGGACGGGGACCGGGCGCGGCGCCGGCATGCCACATCGTCGCCGGGCGGAGGGCCAGCAGGAATACCGCCACGCGGCGCCGCGCGAACATGGCGACCCAGAACGCGGGGCCTCGGCGCCCCAAGGAGCCCCCATGCAAACTCCTTCGCAAGCTGAGCAGCAGTACGCGCCCCAATCGGTGAACGTGGGGCACGGCGAGCGAATCGTCTCCATTGCCCTGGGATCCGGGCTCGTGGCGGTCGGGCTCCTGCGTCGATCTCGCGCCCGATGGGGCCTGGCCGCGGCCGGCGCCTCGCTGCTGTACCGAGGTCTTCGGGGGTCCTGCGCCGTCTACGGTCTCCTCGGCATCGATCGCACCAAGGACGAGCAAGGCCGTCGCGGAAATCTCGGTGTCAAGGTCGAGCGGGCGGTCTCGATGGAAGAGCCGGCCAAGAAGATCTATCGCTTCTGGCGGGACTTCCGGAACCTCCCGACGATCATGCCCAACCTCGAATCCGTGACGGTGCAATCGGATACGCGGTCGCACTGGGTGGTCAAGGGACCCATGGGCGCCAAGTTCGAGTGGGACGCGGAGATCATCAACGACAAGGCGGACGAGCTGATCGCATGGCAGACCAGTGGCTCGAGCGTCAAGTCCGCGGGCTCGGTGCGCTTCGAGCCCATGCCCGGTGGCAGCACCATGGTGCGCGTATCACTGCAGTACAGCCCCCCGGGTGGCGAGCTCGCGCACATGATCACCGCCCTGATCGGTGAGGACCCGGGCGTCCGCATCGAGGAGGACCTGATGCGGCTCAAGGAAGCGCTGGGGCGCGCGCACGAGGATCGCGACGGCCTGCAGGACGCATCGGCCGACGCCCTCGGCTACCCGCGACACCCCTGACGAAAGCCTAGCCCGCTTCTGGCTCCGGACGGTCTGCGAGCGCTGTCGGCCATCCGCCTCCTGGGGAAACGAGCAGTGGTCCGGTGCCGCCACCGTCCTGAATCATGCGCGGACCCGCGTTCGAAGTATCCTCGTCCAGCGCATGCAAGACACAGCGCGCCATCAGCGTGTCGGAGAAGGTGACCGAGTTGACTGACGGGACAGTGTGCTCAGTGCTCGCCTCCGCCGGAACGGTCGTACGGGCCACTCCGGTTGAGTACTTGCGGACGAGTTCATGGCGATTGTGTTGGATCGTCGCCGTCTTCTTTGCCGTGCAGGTCTATACCATCTGCTTCGCCGCCAACGGCCCCTTCGTCGACGAGGCCCTCTACGCCGTGGCTGGCGTGCGCGTTCTCGAGGGCAAGGGCCTGTCGGATGGCTACGTCACGTGGTTCAACGGCAGTCCGTTCGTTTGGCCCGTCCTTGCGGCCATAGGCCATTACCGCGGAGGCCTACCCGGCGCTCGGCTCATAGCCGCGATCCTGTCGGCGGTCACGCTGGTGGCGTTCGCCAAAACGGCGGAGAACGTCTTTGGCCGGTCGGCGTCGCTGTGGGGCGTACTGGCCTTCAGCGTCAACGGGCTGTTCATGGCCCTCGCCCACTTTGCGGTCTACGACGTCGCCGCGCTGACCGCGCTGGCCGTGTCGATGTGGTGCGTCACGCACCCGTCAAGGTCCAATGGCTCACTCTGGGTCATCGGAGCGGCCATCGCCTTCGCCAGCGCGGTTATCGTCAAGTACGGGTACGCGGCCAATGTCCTCCCTCTCCTGGGGCTTCTTGTGGCCGTCCGTGGCGTGAAGCGGTCCTGGCGTGCGCTGGGGATGTTTCTGTCCGTGGTCGGCGTGATCCTCACAGCCTACTTCGGGCTGATCTTCGAATCACTCTTTCCCCCGTCCTCGGCGGCGTACCTCGACCAGACGTTCGGGCGAAGCCGCGGCCACATCACAGCGCTTCAGATTGTCTTCGGGCTGGCGCCCTTCGCGCTGGCGAGTGCAGGGGCGCTCCTGGCATGGCGACGACGCCAGCGATTGCTGGCGGTGACGTGCCTGCTCGCCCTACTGATATACCCGGCCTTTCATCTGTGGACGTCGAATTTCGTGAGCGCTCAGAAACACGTCGTGGCCGGCTTCCTGTTCGCCTATCTGCTGGCCGGAGTGGCGCTCGAGCGCCTCTGGGAGTCACGCTCTCGGATGACGGCGGTCAGTGTACTCGCGGCACTGATGATCTGGGGCGGTCTGCAATGCTACTGGCAGGATCGTTCCTGGAGTGATACTCGCACCCTGGCACACTATCTCGCGCTGAACATGAAGCGCGGGGACCGGGTCGTCGCCGAAGCGTCCTGGAACTACATTCTGTATCTGTATCCGCCAGGGCTGATAGAGTCGCCAGCGGATGTGATCGATGCGAACTACTCCCACCATGGCGAGGGTCGCGATCCCTGTGAAATCCCCTGGCTGATCGGCAACCCAGACAGTGCCCCGATGATTCGACAAGCCATCGCGCGCTGCCATCATGAGCGCGTGCTCTGGGTGGCCACGTCGCAGTACTACTTCGACACGACTCGACTGCGCCTGGGTGTGGCCCCGACGGTCGTCGGCGTGTATCGCCTCCCGCAGTCGTACCGCGCCGACGCATGGCACGCCGGCGTGGCATTGCAACCTTAGTCGCCCGAGCCGAGCCATTGAAGCTCGTCGAGTTGCCGGTCGTCTTTTGCGATCGCCGTCAGGGGTGAGCGAGGTCACCCCTCCGTCGCCGCCGAGTACCTGAAGAGCCTCTCGGTCTCCGCGAACAAGCGCCGGAGGCTGTCGGCGGGCGTCGTCCTCATACGCTGGATCCCCGCCACCGCCGCCTAGGCATGCGGCTTGCTCAGTCAACAGCAGCACGTACCAGGCGGGTGGCCTGTTCACTCGACCTGATTCGTTGATCGATAGAGGCGGGCGGTGAAGCGGTGCTCGACGGGCCCGCTCACCGCCCGTCGGCCACGCTGAGTGGCCCGACCTGGAATGGCTCCGAAGACGTGAGCGTCGGTCGCCTGCGTTCGAGGACGATCTGTCGTGCGCGCGACATCGCGGCGTAAAGCGCAAGGCGCCCCGGCGTACGGAGGAGGCGGCATGTTGTCCAGAGGTGAGTCCAGCCTTCTGGTGCGTTCCCGGAGATTCCCCCTCTTGCTAACTGTGAGCCTCGTTGGCTGTGTGGCCGCCGCGGCACTCGTGGCTGCCGGCTGCTCGGGTTCGAGTGACCTGCCGGAGTCAGCCGGGACCGGCCCAGACCCCGCGCTACCCGCTCCGAAGAGCTCCCTGGTGCCGGTCGTCAAGGTTGCGAAGGCCCGCGGCTGGCCCGACGGGGCTCGGCCCGTCGGCGCAGAGGGGCTCTCCGTGGCCCCCTTCGCAACCGGACTCGACCATCCTCGCTGGCTGCACGTGCTTCCCAACGGGGACGTACTTGTTGCCGAGACGAACGCGCCCGAGCGCCCGCTACGCAAGGAGTTGCTCGGCGTGAAGGGCTGGATCATGGGCAGGATGATGAAGCGTGCGGGGGGCGCGGTGCCGAGCGCCAACCGCATCACGCTCCTGCGAGACGCGGACGGCGACGGCGTCGCGGAGACGCGCTTCGTGTTCCTCGAGAACCTCACCTCCCCCTTCGGGATGGCGCTCGTTGATGGGGACCTGTACGTCGCGAACACCGACGCTCTGGTGCGCTTCCCTTACCGGCCGGGGGACACCCGGGTGGACGGCCCAGGGTCCCGAGTCGCCCCGTTACCGGCCGGACCGTTGAATCACCACTGGACAAAGGGCCTGATCGCGAGTGCGGACGGAAGCAAGCTCTACGTCTCGGTCGGGTCGAACAGCAATGCGGCCGAGCATGGCATGGCGCACGAAGAAGGACGAGCGGCGATCTGGGAGTTCGACCGCGCGAGCGGGAAGGGCCGGCTGTTCGCGACCGGGCTGCGCAACCCCGTCGGGATGGCGTGGCAGAACGGCACGCTATGGACCGCGGTCAACGAGCGCGACGAGATCGGGAACGATCTCGTCCCGGACTACATGACCTCGGTCCACGAGAACGGCTTCTACGGCTGGCCGTACAGCTACTACGGGCCGCATGTGGACGATCGGGTCAAGCCGCCGCGGCCCGAGCTGGTGGCCATGGCGATCAAGCCGGATTACGCCCTCGGCTCGCACACCGCGTCCCTCGGGCTGACCTCGGCTCAAGGCGCGGCGCTGCCCGAGCGCTTCAGACATGGAATGTTCGTTGGGCAGCATGGGTCGTGGAACCGCAAGCCACCAAGCGGGTACAAGGTCGTTTTCGTGCCCTTCGAGGGCGACCGGCCAAGCGGCATGCCGGCCGACGTCCTCACGGGCTTTCTCGACGAGAATGGCCAGGCCCGAGGGAGGCCGGTGGGGGTCGTGATAGACCGGCGCGGGGCGCTCCTCGTGGCCGACGATGTCGGCAACGTGATCTGGCGTGTCAGCGCACGGTGATGCCGAGACCAGCCAACGCAAGGCGGCCTGCAATAGACTGAGCTCGCGGATAAACTTGTCCGAAGGTGGCGCGGGCGCCACCCGCCCTAACGCGAGGCCGTGGCTGGCGCGCTGCCCTCTCGCGAGTTCGTGCTGCCCGTCTGCCGGAGATCCCGACGCGGATCATCCCACCTTGCGCCCTCGCGGCTCAGGATACGGACGGAAGGCGCACTCGCTTCTTGTCGGCGAGGAGCGGCGCCCACAGGTCGCCACGCGCCCGCACCCGCGCGGGAACGTTCCCGATGTGGAAGTCCTCGAGCCCGACCCCCCGCGCGACCTCGGCCCAGGTGACGGGCGTCGACACCAGCGCGCGCGGATGAGGCCGCACCGAGTAGACGGACGCCAGCGTCCGCCCCCAGGCGTTCTGGTTGTAGTCGACCAAGACGCGCCCCGCCGGCCGCTTCGCGATCCGATACTCCGCGGTCAGGAGCGCCGGGCGGGCCGCGGCTAGCGCCAGCGCGACTCGCTTCGCGACGTCCCAGACGTCCTTCTGGGTCGGCCCGCGCCGGATCGGGACGTACACGTGGAACCCACGAGAGCCAGTGGTCTTGACGTAGGCCGGCATGCCCAGCCCCGCCAGGGCGTCCCGCACCGTGAGCGCGGCCTCGCGCAGGCGCTCGAACGGCACCTCGGTCGCCCCGGTCACGGGATCCAGGTCGAAGTGGATGTAGTCGGGCCGGTCCACGTCGTCGCACCGAGCGTACCACTGGTTCAGATCGATGCACCCGAGGTTGACCACCCAGAGGAGCGAGAGCAGATCCTGGACGACGGGAAAGTCGATGACGCGGCCCGAGCTGTGCTCGATCGGGCAGAGGTCGAGCCACGGCGGATGGGGCTCGGGGACCCGCTTCATGAAGAAGAACGGCCGGGACGCTCCGTTCGGGTAGCGCTTCATCACCATCGCGCGGTCCCGGAGATGCGGCAGCAGGACGGGCGCCACGTCGGCGTAGTACTGGAGCAGGTGGCGCTTCGTGAGCCCGAGCGTCGGCCAGAAGACCTTCCGGAGATTGGTGAGCCGGACGGCGCGGTCTCCCGCGCGGATCTCCACGGTGTCCGCCTCGGTGGGCAGCGCAATGGACGGGACGCGGATCCGACCGGGTGTCTTCCGACGGCCGACGCCGCTCGCGCCGGAAGCCGGGGCGTGCTGAGCCGGCTTGTGGCGGTGGGTGGAGCCTCGCGGGGACGCGCTCAGCTCCCTGAAGGCGCCCCGGAGGCAGCCGTGCCGCTCCGGCGGCGTCGCGGTCGGGATGGCGTGCGCGACACCGGATGCGTTGTCGCAGCCGTCCGGCGCGCCAGCTCACGCCGGGCCGGCGCGGCGGGGTCGGCGGCGGCGGCCAGCTGGAGCTGGCGCGGGCTTGCGCCGGCGGCGCGGCCGATCTCGGCCATCGTCCGACCGGACACGACCGAGCGGGGCTTCGCGATGGTGAGGTCCTCTCCGCCGGCATAGTCGTCCCGGTGCTTGATCAGCAGCCACTGCCGGCCACCGCGCGTCCGGACGAGCACCCACGAACCCTGGAGCTTCGTCCCCAGCAGCACGAACTTGAGATCGCCCTTCGCAAGCTGGCGGTCGGCATCGGCCTCATCCCCGAGCCGTCCCTCGGCGATCGGCGCCCAGACGCCCTTGTCCCAGATCATCACCGTCCCGCCGCCGTACGCGCCCTCGGGGATCACACCCTCGAACTGGTTGTAGTCCATCGGATGCGGCTCGGTTTCCATGGCGAGCCGCTTGACGGCGGGATCGAGCGACGGCCCCTTGGGGACCGCCCAGGAGAGCATCACCCCGCGGTGCTCCAGGCGGAAGTCGTAGTGGAGCGCGGTCGCGCGGTGCTTCTGGACGACGAACTCGAGCGGCTGCCCCGCTTTTCGCGCCCGCGCAGTTCCGGCAGGCTCGGGCGTGACGCCGAAATGGCGCTTCCGGTTGTACTCGGCGAGCCGGCCGTACGCACTCATGTCGGGCAGCCGGGCGGCCCGCGAGGCCGAGCGCCCCGCCCCCTTCCCATGCCCTGGTCCGGCCGAGCTCCCCGCCGCCCGCTTCTTCATAGCCTGATTCCAGCATACTGCGCGGGCGGTTCAGTCAGAGCTCCAGAGAGGCCAGCCGGCGGAGGGCGTCGAGCCGATCGCTCACCGAGGCGCGCGTGCGCACGGCGGCTTCCAGGAACGCGATGTTGCCGTCGTAGGTCTGGCGGTCGACTGGATACGGGTGGCCGTCCTGCCCCCCGTGCGCGAACGAGTAGGCCGCGGGATCGCGTTGTGTTCACTGGTCCATTCATTGCATCTGCTATCACAGGCTAACTCGAATCGTGAGTCTCACCACATACGCCCAGGCGACACAATGGCATCGCGAACCATCGCAACGAGGGCGGATTGTCTTCGCTGACGTTGCCCAACTCCGTTTCTGGGTGGCCTGCGGGCTCCTCCCGGCGGGGCAACACGTGAGCAGGGCGTGAGCCGCACATTGGTCCTCCAGGCCGGCTGGGCTGCGGTGTACTACCTCGGCGTGGTGGTAGTCGTGAGAATTGCCGGCAAGCGGCTGGCAGGACAGACCGGGACATTCGATTTGGTGGTCCTCATCCAGTTGGCGACCGTCCTCCAACGGATGGCACTCGGCGACAGCCCGGCCGAAGGCTTCACGTTCCTGGCGACGGTCCTGGCGTGTCATCTCGGACTGGCGCGGCTGTCGGCAGCTTCCCGGGTCGTCCGACGGATTCTGCGCGGCGAGCCCAGCGTCCTCGTGCGTGACGGCCAGATCCTGCAAGACGCGCTCGACAGCGAACGGATGAGTCGCGACGATCTCTTGGCAGGCCTGCGCAAACAGGGGTACGCCTCGCCGGAAGAGGTCAAGCTAGCAGTGCTTGAAGAAACCGGTCATGTCTCCGCCATCCGTCGCGACAACCCGGGGCCTCACGAGACCTAGCGACTGCAATTTGCCCGCGGGTCACCCGATAGTCTTCCAGCCAGGGGCGGCGCCCGAGCAGGAGAGTCGGGAGTTCGCCCTCGGCGTGGACGTCTTGACGAGCGAGCCTCTTGCGAAACCTGGCGACTTAGCCATTGACGATCTCCCCGCCATTGGGATGCAAGACCTGGCCGGTCATGTACGAGCCGTCCGCGGATGCGAGCAGCACGTAGCATGGCGCAACCTCCGCCGGCTCACCGGCCCGACCGAGCGGTACCTCCGATCCGAACGTGGCGACCTTGCGCGGAGAAAACGACGCGGGGATCAGAGGGCGTCCAGATCGGGCCGGGCGCCACGGCGTTGACGCGAATGCCGCGCGCGGCGAGCGCCTGCGAGAGGGAACGCGTGAACGCGACGATCGCCCCCTTCGTCGCCGCGTAGTCGATCAAATGCGGGCTCCCGCGGTATGCCGTGACCGAACTGGTGTTGATGATCGCGTCGCCTCGTCGAAGATGTCGGAGCGCCGCTTTGGTCATGTAGAAGAATGAGAAGATGTTCGTCCGGAAGGTGCGCTCGAGCTGCGCCGCCGTGATGTCGTGCAGACTCGGCTTCGGGTGCTGCTCGGCGGCATTGTTGACCAGGATGTTCAAGCGACCGAGCTGCCGGATCGTCCCGCGCACCGCCTCGCGACAGAAGGGCTCGTCGGCCCACGTCTCCGGCGATCCGAAGTGCGCGCACGCCGCACTGCTCCACGAGGCGCACCGTCTCCCGTGCGTCACCGTGCTCGTTCAGATAGACGAGCCCCACGTCGGCGCCTTCCTTGGCAAAGGCGATGGCCACGGCCCGTCCGATGCCGCTGTCGCCGCCCGTGATCAGCGCGACCTTGCCCCGCAATTTGCCCGTGCCGCGCGTGAGCGGGCGGTCGGCTTGTGGACGCGGAGTCATGCGGGTCTCCAGACCGGGCTGCCGCCGCTGGCGCTGAGGGGGGCGAAGGGCTCGCTTGGGCGACGTCTTCTGGGGCATGGCCGGCTCCGTGCTCGATCGGGTGGCTGGTCCGATTACGGGAGTCCGGGCATTTGGTTGTGGCGAGGAGATGCCGCGCGATCTCCCCGGACCGTCAGGACGGACCGCGAGAGCGCGGAGGTGCCCATCTCTCCTCCGTATCGATCCCTGTCCCTATTGGCCAGCGCAGCACCCTCCCCCGGTAGATTGGAGCAATGTCTGCTCTCACGAACCCGGTCAGGGTGCAAGGACGCTGCCTCGCCGAACTTTCAACATCTCTGCTGAAAATCAGTAGAAACCCTGACACAGAGTCGCCAGAGCGACATATTGACTAGGGGTTCCACAGGTTACGTCGGCGATGATAGACGCCTCCGTGGCGGAGGCGACCAGCAGACCGTCCGAGTCATGCACTTCCGGGCGAAAATCGTAGAACGCCCGCCTGCGCGTCTTGCCGAACCAGAACATGCTGGACACGGGTGCGAGAGCCAGCTTCCTGACCTCACGGCGAGCGAACAGTTCGCCCGTCACCGTGATGCGTGTCGGTGACCCTGGCCGGAGGTCGAACTCGAAGGCGGCAGTCAGGCTCGGACTGTCCAGCAGGCCATAAAGGACCAGGACGTTGCTCCCGGTCGGGGCCGCAGCCAACAACTTCCCGCAATGCCGCAATCAAGCACGCCGGCATAACGTGCCGATCGCCACGCACGCGCCGAGGCGGCGTAGAGTTAATGCGCACCGGGCCCGAAAGTGCCCTCACATCGACCCAGCGCACGCGAATTACGATAGCAAAATCACGAGCGAGCCGGTCGTGGCATCGCCGTTGCACACCCGGGCAAGGCTGGATCAATGGACTCGGTCGCAGATCGAGCAGATTTTCGTGCCCTCGGCCGGGTCCGGAAACGGCCATTGCCGGGTCGGAACGATCGGGCACTCACCCTGGCCGGCCTCGTCTTATCGCTGTCCCTTGCGGCCACGGTTCTCTTCTGGGGGGTCATCCGGACCGAAGGCGTCACCCCGGCGGAGCGACTCGCCCTCGTCCTCTTCATGCCACTGTTCGGAAGCTTGACGTACACGTTCCTCGTGACCGCCGCCGGATTTCTTCACGGCATCGCGACTCGCACGTCGACCCGTTCCACGCTGGCTCAGTGGAACATGCCACCAGCCACTCCGTCTCGAGTCGCGCTGGTCATGGTGGTTCGTCATGAGGTCGTGACTCGTGTGCAGGCCGGCCTGCGCGCCATCTACGGGTCGCTCGCCTCGACAGGCTCCCTGGAACCGTACACGTTCTTCCTGCTGAGCGATTCCACCGACCCGGCCGTGGGCGCGGCGGAGGAGCGCGCCGTGCAAGCCCTGAGCAAGGAGCTGGGCGCAACCGGGCGCGTCCGCTACCGCCGTCGCACGGAGAATCATGGTCGGAAAAGCGGCAACCTCGCCGACTTCTGCACCCGCTGGGGAACGGCCTTCGACTACATGATCGTGCTGGACGCCGACAGCGTGCTGGACGGCGCAACGATTCGCGAGTTGGTCCATCGCATGGACCGGCAGCCCCACACGGGAATCCTGCAGCTACCGATCCGACCCGTGAACGGACGCTCGCTCTATGCGCGGATCCAGCAATTCGCCGCCAGCCTATACGCTCCGCTCACCACCGACGGCATCGCCTTTTGGCTGGGGAACGCGGCGCCCTACTGGGGGCACAACGCGATCATCCGTGTCGCACCCTTCATGAAGCACTGTCGGTTACCGCGGCTACCGGGCCGTGAGCCGCTCGGGGGAGAGATCCTGAGTCACGACTTCGTGGAAGCCGCGCTGATGAGGGGGGCGGGTTGGGATGTCCGCGTGGCGTCTGATCTGGGTGGCAGCTACGAGGAGGTGCCACCGAATCTCGTCGCCCACGCGGCGCGCGAACGACGGTGGTGTCAGGGGAACCTGCAACACTTGCGCCTGTTATTCGCGCCGACCTTTGCCGTGGCAAGCCGTCTGACGCTGGCCGTCGGCGCGCTGTCGTATCTGTGCGGCCCGGCGTGGGTCTTGTTTGTGGCGGCGATCTCTCTGAGTCCCAGTATTCCGGCGCTGGTGGGCTTCACGGGGAATGTGCCCCCCGCCGAGAGTTCGGTAGCACGCGTCTTGGGCGCAGCCCTGATCGCCCTGACGCTCAGCTTCCTGGTGCTCCCAAAGGTCTTCGCCCTGCTCCGGCTGAGTATGACACCCGGGGCAGTCGCCCTCCGCGGAGGGTGGGGCCCCGTCGTCGCCAGCCTCGCCCTGGAAAGTCTCTTCGCATTGCTGGTCACGCCGATACTCCTCACATTTCAAGCCGCCTTCGTCTTCGCGGTCCTATCCGGCGGCAACGCGGGGTGGAGCGTGCAGTCGCGGGGGGAGGCCGCCCTGTCCGCTGGCGCGGTGTTCCACGCTCATGGGCTTCAGACCATCGTCGGGCTCGCGGCAGCGGGCCTCATGTTCGCGACCGATTCCCTCGTCTCAATCTGGCTCCTGCCGAGCCTCGTCGGGCTCTGGATCGCGATTCCGCTGTCCGCCGTCACGAGTCGCGTCGACTGGGGTCTGCGCGCTCGCCGCCGCCGCCTCTTCGTGATCCCCGAGGAGCTCGCACCTTCGCCCGTGCTGCAAGCTCTCAGGGCGTCTCTTCAGACGGCCGGCCCGGCCCAGCGATCCGTGAACGGATCGCACGTTTCCGACGTCGCCGCCTAGCTGGAAGCTTGTCCTCCCCCACATGCATTGCCATTGCGGCCTCGGCAGCCCGAGAGTGAGTGTCCGAAGCCGTGACGCCGGGTCGCCGCCTCAGCAGGGCTGTGTGGTCGGGATCGCAGCCCGCCGGCCGCGACGATCGAGCACCGATCGCGAGTCTGGCTCTACGACATCACGACTGGCGTTCCGTGGTCACGCACGGAACGCACCGGCCCCTGCCACTCCTGCGGTCGTGCGGCGGTAAGCTGCAACGGTGGATCGCGTCTTTGGCTGGCTGGCCGAGTACTCGTATGGCTGCGTACTGATCGCCGCCCTTGTGGACGCCCTGGCCCTGCCGTTTCCGGGTCGTCTCGTCCTGTTGGCCGCGGGGATAGTTGCCGCCGCCGGCCGCGTGGACCTCTTCGGCACCATTGCGGCCGGAGTCGGGGGCGCAGTGGTTGGTGACCATCTCTGGTATTTTGGAGGGCGGCTGGCGCGCGGACGCCTCCACGCGCTCCATCGATGGCTGGCTCGACGCCGGGTCCACCCGCCAACGGACCCCGCGGAGTATTTACGGCGTTACGGCGGCCTCGTCATTCTGATCGGTCGCTTCATCGCCACCGTGCGGGTGCTCGTCTGGCCCATCGCGAGTGCCCATGGCATTGGGTACGGCCGCTTCCTCGCCTGGGATCTCGGGGCGGCCGCGCTCTGGGCGGGCGCGTTCGTCCTCGGCGGCTATGCCTTCGGCCGGCCCGCCCTCACTCTGATGAAGGGCTATGGAGGACTGGCCTTCGTCGCGGTCGGGGTGGGCGTCTCCGTGATTGGAGGAGGCGTGCTCCTGTGGCGTCGGCGACGCGCGGCAAAACCCCCTTCGCGTCGCCGAACCCCTACGCGCCGGCGTCGGCGAAGTGGCTAGTGCAGTCGGTCCGCGACATAGGGTCCGCCGTGCAGACGGCCGGACATCGTCCGCTCCCGAAGACTTGAACCGCCTATCGGTCCAGAACGAGGAGGCTGCTGATCAGCGGGATCCTCGCTGGCACTCAGATCGAGGCCGACACCGCCAGTAGTCTTCATACTTCACGTCTCTTGGACGGGCGGTGCCTGTCCGGCTCCCCTCTCGCCGCGCCTTCTCTTGCTTCGCGACCCTGAGTGAGGCGCTTGGTCGTCGCCCTTCGCGCCCTTATTGGTCGTCTTCCTGCCGCTGCGCCCTTTCGCACTGCCGATCTCGTTCAGCATGTCTGAAAAGTCAAAACCAAAGAGGTCCTTGATCTTGCTGTTCAGCGTAGGCATCACAAGGCTGTTGCCGACGGCAGACAGCTCATCGATCAGGCTGTCGGTGAAGGCCCCCACTTCCGAGCGGCTCCCCCTCGGCCGGCCCACGGTCTTGTGCGTATGCCCCAGCGTGTAGCCGAGGGCGAACCCTGCCGCCAACGCGCCGAGACTCAAGACAACGGGGTCCTTTTGGAATTGGGCGCGCCAGGCGAATACCCCGTCGACCGTCCTCTTCACCGCCTCGTATTGGCCCTCGACGGTCTCCTTGATCTCCTCAACGGTGTGCGAAATAGAGTCGCGGGCCTCATCCATCTGGCGCTGGAGATCCGCTTTGGCTCGCCTTCTCTCGACCGGCTGTCCGGAGGCGCCCCTCTTCATGTCCCGCTCTTCAGCCATTGTTTGTCTTTCTTCAGTTCCTTGATGCTCGTTTCCGGCACAATTGCTCGCCCGGCCAGGCGCTTCTTGTTCACGATGATGACTGCGCCACCGAGTAGCAGATACATCGCGCCCGTCATGAGAAACCCGAGCGAATACTTCATCGGTTGACTGAGCTGGGCGTCCGACAATAACGCCGCGGCGAGAAACGCGATTCCCACGTTGAGGAGCGCAAACCCAACCGCTGCAACCACGCTGCCCACGCCGATGGCCGCGCCGCCGCGCGCGTACGCGCGCATGTCTTCCTCGATCTCGATCTTCAGAAGGCCGAGCTTGGCATCCAGAAGCGTCGCCAGGTCTTCGCCAACGCGACTGAGCAGGCCGGGCAAGCTTTCGCCCGATTCCCGGCCGGCGATCGAGGGCTTGTTCTCCGAGCTGGCCATCGCTTCTGCCTCCTGCTCACCTCGAGCCATAGTAGCCCGCCGACATTGCTACATCGTTCTTGTTGCCGGGCATATCCGCGCTCGGGTCATGGCTGGGCAGCGACAGGCAGTGTGCGGGAGACAGTGGGCAGTCAGACGAATTATCTGATCGCCACTGTCTCCGGCACACCATCGTCACCGCTAGGGCTCAATGAGCGCTGTCAGACAAGCCACATTTCACTTGCGGGACTTTCGGCCCTTTCCGGACTGTGCGCCCGTGCCTTGCTTGATCCCCGCCGCTCGCTCACTCGTCCCTGCGGCCTCCTCGAGGGGCGGTATGATCGCCCGGACCGCGCCCGCGGCAGCGCCCGCCATCACCTTGACGGCTGTCTTCTTCAGCGTCTTGGTCGCGCTACTCGTTCTCTTGGAACCGCCCTTCTTGGCCCTCGCGCCGCCGGATCGCTTGGCGGCCCTGCTCGACCTGCCTGACTTTGTAGCGGGCTTCTTACGGGCTGTCTTGGCTGGCATTCTTTTCCTCCTCCTGATCGTGGCATTCAGCGTTCGAACGCCTCACGTACACGTTTACCTTCGGTCGGCGCCACTCTCCGGCCCGACGTTTCACGGTGGGTCGGATGAAGGCGCCATTCTGTGAGTCCCCTGACTACGCGCGCAACGCGCGGCGGCCGACCAGCAGCCGGTAGAGCACGAGGACGAGAATCGCTCCGATCACGGCCACGATGAACCCGGCGGGTTCACCCTCCCGATACCACCCCATGGCGCGCCCAAGATATCCGCCAAGCAGCGCCCCGACGATGCCGAGGACGGCGGTGACCACAAACCCGCCCGGATCGCGTCCCGGCATCAGGAACTTCGCCACGATCCCAACGATCAACCCGAAGATGATCCATCCGATGACACCCATCACGTTCCTCCTTGTCTGTCGTTAGCGGACCCGTTGGATTGCCCGTCGGCTTCCCGGTTCATGATCCCGACGCCCCGTCCCAGGCCCGCTGCCCGGAGCGTTACGGTTGTCACGGCGGGATTGTCACGGCGGGAGCTGTACCCCCGACTGGAAGCGCGGCGGCCATCGCGCCCCCGCCACATGGGACATGGTGGCGACGGAGCGGCGAGGCATCGCCCAGCGCCCTATGAAATATCCAAGCGCCGCCGCTATCACGAGAGCGGGCAACGGTTGGTCCCGTACGTATTGGCTGATGTCATGCCCCGGCCGGCTCCGGGAGTTTGCCATGACCTTCGTGGCCTCCCGCTGATCCGCCCTGACACCCTCCAACGCCGGGGCACTGTGACTCCGGTCTCGGCCCTCAAGCGTCTCAGCCGTCTCGCCATACGACTCCGGACGTTCGGCGTCGGGCCGTGAGCCTGGCAGCGTTTCGTGCTGGTTCATGCTGATAACCTCCCTCTTGTCTGACTTGGACGGCTCCACCCAAACCGGCGAGCCAGCATGCTGGCGTCGTCGGCATACAGAGCGGGTGGGTCAGGTGGTACGGATCACGTTGCCTGGTCGTGTGGGAGCCTCCTACGGGCTGCAGCCTTCATCCCTCGCGCCCGCGGAAGACAATGACCGCGGCGACCATCGCCATGAGCACGCGCCGGAGGCGCCCTGGCGGGGTGGCCGTCGCTGCGACGCGGTTGGGCAAGGGCTGCGCGCGGGACACTGGGGCTGGACGTTCGAGGTATCGCCGGTACCCCAGCGCCCCGATCGCCCGCTTCGCGCCGGGCACCTTCTCGCCGACGGCCTTGCCGTACGGCGAGGCATGCTCGATCTCCGCGTTCAGCTCGGCCCCCAGCAGGAACACCACCCCGGAGAGGTAGAACCACAGGAGTAGCACCATGACCCCGCCGAGCGCGCCGTAGGTCTCGGAATAGGTCCCGAAGTTCGTCACGTAGTACTTGAACCCGAGCGAGGCCGCGAGCCAGATGACCGAGGCGAGGACGGCGCCCGGCGTCACCCAGACCCATTCCTGCTCCGCGTCCGGGGCGAAGTAGTAGACAAAGCCCGCAGCTACGGCCACGAGGGCCAGCACGAGGGGCCATTGGAGGATCTTCCAGGTCCAGGCAAAGACCGGACCGAGACCGGTCGATCTCGCGATGTAGTCGGCCACCGTCGGACCTGCCAGGACGAGTGCGAAGGCCACCAGGATGAAGGTCGCGAGCGCGAGCGTCAGACCGAGGGCCTGAACCCGCACCTTCCACCAGGGACGCCCTTCCTCGATGTCGTAGGCACGGTTGAGGGCGTCTATCAGCCCCATGAGCGCCGCCGAGCTGCTCCAGAGCGCGACGACCAGGCCGAAGGTCAGAATGCCCCCGTTCTTGCCCTCCGAGATCTTCCGGATCTGATCCTGGAGGATCGTGATGATGTCACCGGGGACGAGGCCGCCGAGCGCGCCGACGATCCGGTCGACGAAGTGTTCGAGCGGGAAGAAGCTCGCGAAGGCGATCCCGACCAGGACCGCCGGAAAGAGCGAGAAGAAGAAGTAGTAGGCGAGCTGCGCGGCGAGTCCGAGGCCGTTGTCCGCCACGAACTCCTTGCCGGTCCGCGTGAGGAGCTCGCGCCAAGAGAGAGGCAGCCCTGCGAAGCCGAACCACAGCACCTTAGCTTGACCCCGAGGGCACTCGCCCGTGACCACCCGCCACCACGAGACCGGCCACCGCCCCCGAACCGCACTTCCTGGCCACGACCGTGCGGGGCATCGCGCCGGCCCTAGAGCTGACGCATGAACGCCACGAGATCGGCCTTCTCCTGGGCGGTCGAGCTTCAGGCCGAGGACCAGGTTGAAGAACTCCACCGTGTCCTCGAGCGTGAGCAGCCGGCCGTCGTGGAGATAGGGCGGGCTGTCCTTGATCCCGCGGAGGGTGAACGTCTTGATCGGGCCCCGAGGCGGCTCGTCCACGAACCGTTCGACGCGCAGATCGTGCATCTGCTGATCGAGGTAGAGCGGCGCCGCGTGGCACTCGCCGCACCGCCCCTTGCCGAAGAAGACGGCCTGCCCGCGGCGCTCGCTTTCCGTGGCCGCCGCGGCGATCAGCCGGCCCTCGGTGTCGAGCTTGGGCGCCGGCGGAAAGTCGAGCATGTTCTGGAACTGCGCCATGTGGCTCACCGGGATGCGGTCCAGGATGTTCATGCCCTTCTTCGTCGCCCGGATTGGATCGCCGTTGAAGTACGCGGTCCGCTGCTCGAACTCGGTGAAGTCCTCCACCGACCGGAGGCTCCGCTTCGACCCGTGGATCTGCTGGTGGAACACGCCGCGCAGGCTGGTCGTGTCGAGCCGGAAGCGCCGCTGCTGAGGCCGGACGTCCGGCGTGAGATGGAACTGCCCGGTCGTGTGCCCGTTCACGTGGCAGTCGAAGCAGGTGACCCCCAGGCTGGGCTGTGCCGTCTTTCGGTCGTCGGTCGGATTGAACTCCTCCTGGGGGAACGGCGTGACCAGGAGGCGGAGCCCATCGAGCTGGGCCGGCGTGACGATGTCCTTGAACAGTCGGTGGAAGTTATTGATGGACACCACCTCGCCGCGCGACACGTCCCCGAGCTCCGGCCGGCTCTGGAGGAAGATCGCCGGCGGGAACTCCGGCAGGAAGGCCTCCGGGAGATCGAACTCCACGTCGAACCGCTCGAGCCGCGGGAACATCGCGATCTGGAGCTGCGGGAAGACCTGCCCGCCGGTGGCCTGCTTGGGATGCGGGAGGCCCGGGTACGGGAAGAGCTTGCGCGTCCGGATCTCCTCCGGGCTGAGCGCCGCCAGCCGTTCCCAGGTCACGCCCGACGCCAGTCGCGCGGTCGGACCCACGGCGAGCGGCTTCCCCCGGGACATCGTCTCCCGGGGATCCAGGCGCGGCGTGAGATCGTAGCGTGACTCGAGAAGCCGCCGCTGGGCGGCCGCCACCGCCGGCTTCTCGGCGATGTCGGCCTGCATGATCTCCTCGGCGGTCTGCATGGGCCGCTTCGCGTTGAAGGGGTCGCGCGCGAAGTCGAAGCCCTGGCCCTCCCCCTTGTCGGGCTGTGTCTCCGACGCGGCGGCCGAGGGCGCGGTCTTTCCGGGGTCCTGCTGGTCGTGTGGGGTCTTCCGCTGCTCCGGTCGAGTGATCGGCACCGCCTGCGACGTCTGAGCCTGCTGGACCGCGTCGGCGGGACCCGCGGGCCGTGCGGGAGCCGTCCCTTGCCCGCTCCCCGTGCCGATCCAGATCCCGATCAACACTCCTGGGACGAGTAGCACGGCGACGAGCCAGGGACGGTTGCGCATGCGCTAGCTACTCCCCTTGGCGGAGGAGCGGCGGCGTGCGCGCGCTGGCTTCGCCTTCGGCGGCGCACCCTCGGTCTTGGCGCGGCGCTTGACGTCGCTGCCGTGGGCTCGCTTGTACGTCTGGATGTCGGTGAACTGGCCCGTCTTCGACCGCTTCGCGTAGAGCTTGGCGCCGGCCCGGCTTCTGAGTGTGGTGCGCTTCTGCGCCATGGCCTTCTCCTATTAGGGCGGCGAGAGGACGGCGGGCATCCCGAGCTCCCGGGCCCAGCCGCTTATCGGAGTGTTGAAGTATCGTCATCCGGACCTAGCAGGTCGACGAGGTCGGACCCCCCCGAATGCCATCCGTGACTTACGAGCAAGCGTTGTGCCATTGCGGCATCCTCGGGTTCAACCGAATTCAAGGCACAGATGGAGGGAGGCCATTGAAGCGCCTGGGTATAGGGCCGGCAGCCGAGGTGCGTCAGGCGTGCCTTGCTTCAGCGCCTGTGCCCAGGCGACATCCCGAAGCTGCATACGCGGGGCCCGCCGGGCCGAGAGCTTCGTGACACCGTCGCGTCAAGCGCTCAACGTCTGCCCCTGCCTTTCCGTGCAGACTGCCCAACGCGCCGCCGTTAGCGTCACCTTGACGCCTACTCGCCTTTCTGTCGTGGAAGTCAGCGTCCTGGCCAGGCAGCGATCGTCGCCGCGAGGCGCCGGCTCGCACAGAGCAGCGGGGGCAGCATCGGCACCGGGAGCGCGCTGGCGTCGGGTGGGGCGCCTGAATATGGGGCTCATTTCCCACTGGCTCCGGTCGACCTGTTCCCGTTCAGCTTCCCCACGCCGGTCGTGTCTCTCGAGGCCATCTTCCTGTCGATCTTCGACCGGGTGAGTCAACCGCCGCCTAGCCAATGACCATCGCGCCCTTCCTGTTGACCCCAACGATGGGGATCACATCGCGAGTCGCTCGTGAGCACTGACGCTATTGCTCGAAGCTGATCCCGGTACCGACCGGCGGACGTCCAAAGGCTTCCCACGCATTCCCACCCCGCAGGAACAACTCCATCCAGCGCACCGTCCCGGTTCGTCGCGTGCGCCATCCGCTACTGCCCGGTGCAAACGCCAGTTGTCCATGCGGCACCGCGAAGGTTCCATCGCTGGCGATGGCGTCCCGACTGATACTACCGACGTCGACACGATACGCGGTGCCTGGGCGCACTCGTGCCGGATCAAACCGTGTCGTCGTTTTCAGGTTTCCATACCCATCGATGTACGCAATTCTGTTCGCTGGAATATCTGGGACGCCCTCTCGCTCGATGTCCTCGCCGAGTGTCCCAGCCACACCTAGCGCAATGGCCGCCGCGGCTTGCGGGAAAAGGTCGCGTGACCGAAATTGCGAGCCCTCGGCCGGAGTAGCCGCCCATCGAAGCTTCTCCGCCTCGTCTCGGATGAACGCGAGGGTGTGACCCGCGTGAACGCCAATGACGCGTACTCCCGTCGGCAGCCGTGCGTAGCTCAGGCGCTCACCGGCATTCCCCGGGCGCGCGTCGGCGTCATCCTCTCGGGGCGCCACGTTGTGGTAGATCAGCGTTCCGGGTGGCGCCTCGTTAAGGCCGAGCTGCGCGATACAAAAACCCGCCGCCAGCGTCGAGAAGGCGGGCACTGGTGTGAGCACGAGTTCCGCATCCGGGAGGTGGATGCGAATGCGCTGCACAACTTCGGAGAACGCGAGATCTCCATGTCCGTAGTCGGCCACGATGTGCACGAGCACGGCCCTGTCTCCTCTCCTATTGGCAAGAACCGGGACGGATCGGCCCGCTCAGGCCACCATGGAGAGTTGCGACCTTGAGCGTCAGTCCTCTCGTCGGTGCTTCTGTCCACGGGGTATTCCGGTGAGGCGTAGGTCAGCTGGAGTGGTGCGAACCGTGGGAGCGATCCGAGCGGCACGCGCCATGGCCCGCACAGCGTCTTACTGCGGCTTCTTAGATCCAAAGTCCTCTCCCTGCTCTCCTGACCGCGTGCTCTTCGCCCCGCCCCCCTTGAGTGCGGCTTCGATAACCCTCCGTGCAACTGGCGCGGACGCGGCGGACGACGACCCCGCCCGCAGGCGTTCACCCGAGAACTGCCCGCGACCGAGCCTCGCCGTCCGCCGAACCCGTGGACTTCCGTCAGGCCCCTACTGGGTGCCCGTGGGCCTCAACGTCGCCTGGACTCGCTGGCTCGCCTGATTGAAGTCGTCCAGCGCCTTCTGGAGAGCGGCGCCGTCGCGGCGTGCCTTCTCGATGGTCGGCTCCAGGCGCTTGACCCCGGGGGCGGTGAGGTCGTTCGAGAGATACGTCCGGATGTCCTTCATGTTGCTGATGAAAGGTTCGTAGGCCTCGCCGGCGGTCCTACCGGTCTGGCTGAGGGTCTCGAGGTTGCGCTTCACCTCGGCCTGCCGGGCCTGCGTTGCGGCCTTGATCTGCGGGTTCGTGATCTCGGCGGCCTGCCGCTGC
The DNA here is from genome assembly GCA_963745015.1 of uncultured Candidatus Rokubacteria bacterium. Taxonomy (GTDB): domain Bacteria; phylum Methylomirabilota; class Methylomirabilia; order Rokubacteriales; family DASRDR01; genus DASRDR01. The sequence goes on along the minus strand of CAVUVU010000019.1, from coordinate 60,989 downwards.
CACTCCGCGAAGTACTCCGCTTCCTTCTCTCGGAGCGTCTGACTGCTCTTCCGGGCGCGGGCAGCAGCCTTCTCAGTGTCGCCCAAGGTCTCCGAGAACTTCTTGAAGGCCGGCCGCATATCCCCCTCGGCGCGTGTCAGTCCTTCCAGTGACGCGAGCATCGCGTCGACCTGCGGCTTAGCCTCCTGAAGTCCGGTCACCTGCTTGGCCATCGTGTCGGCGATGTTGGCCGATCGGTCGTACCCGGTGCTCGCACATCCGGTGGCCGCGAGGGCGACGAGCCCGAGCGTCACCGCAGCAAGGGATCTCCAACGTGAACGTTCCATCCTGGTGTCTCCTAAGTACTGTGACGCCCGCTCAGCGAGCGTCACGGTGTGTAGGTAGGGTGTGTAGTAGATCGATGGGGTCACCCATCGGCCGGTCGTCGGAAGCCCGGCGCCGGGGTCGGGGAGAGCCCCTGGCACAGGACTAAGACCGGCGCGGACGCACTTGGCGGACTTCCGGGCCTGACCGGACCTTGAGCTCTTGCTGCCAGACCCGGGCTTCGTCCCCGCCACTCGCTCACTCGTTCCCGCAGCTTCCTCCAGCGACGGTATGACGAACGTGCTTCTGACCCGACCCCGGTGCTGCTTACCTATCAAGGTGCTCCTCGAGGATGTCGCCGAGACGTGCTGCGCACGACGTCGCGTCGCCAGGACCCTACAGCATCTCCTTGCGCGCGACTGCTTGGCGCGCGCGGCGCCGATCGCCGTCTTCACGTCCTTCTCCTCTTCGGGCGGCGGGAGGACGGCGGGCATGCCGAGCGACTCGATCCACAGCTCCCGGGCCCAGCCGCTCGTGTGGTAGAGGTGCTCGTCCTCCTGCTCCTCGACCTCTTCGTGCGCCTCCTTGAGCGCTTGCGCCCGCTCGCCCTTCAGCTTCTCGGCGACCTCGCCGATCAGCTCCCAGTTCAGGTGGTCCTTGGTCTCGGCGAGCACGACGCACTCGGAGGCCACGAGCTGGGCCGCCTCCGGCTTCCCCGCCTCGAGCGCCATCTGCATCGCCTTGACGAGCGACTCGCCGATGTGCCGCACGACCCCGCGGCCGGGCGTCTCCGGCTCGGGATCGAGGCCGAGCTGCGCGAAGACGTTCTCGCACGATGCGCACGTGGTTCTGGGTCTGCTCGAGGTACTCCTCCCATTCCTTCTTGAGGTCCTCGTTCACGACGCACCGAAGGGCGGTCTTGTAGACCTGGACCCCGCCCAGCTCGGTCTCCAGCGCCTGGTACAGGAGCTCGCGGGTCTCTTCGTCCTTCATGAGGATCTCCTTCGTGGATCAGATCGGAGTACTGGGGGCGTCCGGTCACCGGCAGGCCGGTGGAGTCCGAAACCCCTGAGCCGTCATCAATGAGCAAGCGTGGTGCCATCGCGGGCGGCGCCGGGCATCAGCCGCTTACAAGCCAGAGCAACCGGGAGGAGAAGCGCGCTCGGTGCAAAGACGGGCAGGGCCGCCGGCTCGTCCAGGCCGAGACCTGATCTCTCGTTCCCCTATGTCCCAGCAGGCGTTCCCGTCGTGTGCATTCGCGGCCGTCGGCGCCCCGAGCCCCGTGACGGTGGCGATGCTCCGAGTCCGACCCGCCGCGCAAGGCCTGCGTTCTACGGACACTGCGTAGGTGCGGAGAAGCCGTCACTTTGACGTCGATTCGACTTTGTGTCGCCAGAACAGCTTCAAAAGGCCCACATTTACTCCATTGCAACCTGTGCGGCGCGGCGGCGCTGCATTTGCACCCATGGATTAGGTAGAACGAGGCTCAGGCGCAGGCCGCTCCCCGAGTTAGCCTGCGCCTGCCACACATTTTCGATGCGATCGGCAGAGTCATCTCACACCGGAGACGTCGCCCCGTCGCCTATCCTCAAGCGGAACGTGGCGGCCGTCGCGCAGCTCGAGGCGGCCGATCGCGCCCGGCAAAGCTCGGCCGAGCGCTTCTCCGACACCATCGCGAGGGTGGCCGGCACGCCGTGGTTCGCGTGGGTACACGTCGCCTGGTTCGCGGCGTGGGTCGTCTGGAACGCCGGGTTCGTGCCCGGCTGGCACCCCATCGATCCGTTCCCCTTCAGCTTCCTCACCCTGGTCGTCTCCCTCGAGGCGATCTTCCTGTCGATCTTCGTCCTGATCAGCCAGAACAACCTCACCCGGCTCAGCGAACGGCGAGCGCATCTCGATCTCCAGATCAACCTGCTGGCGGAGCAGGAATCCACGAAGACGGTGGCGCTGCTCGAGCGGATCGCCAAGCAGCTCGGCGTCCCGCTTCCCGCCGAGTCCAGCGACAGCGAGCTCGCCACGCCGACCGACATCCGCGACGTGGTCAGGTCGCTCGACAGCGCTCTGCCCGTCGATTCACGCGAGGCGAGTACCGGGTATGACTCCGAACACAACCTCGGACTGGACCCTAAACGTCCCGGACCGCCGCGAGTGGAAGATCCCGGCCGCGGCGCCTGAGCGTGGGCCCGGTCAGATCGTCCCGTCAGTCCCGATTCGACCCGCCACTGTGCTCGTCGCCCTCCTGGCGTAGGCGCGCTGTGGGCCTGGTGCCGGCGCCGGTCGGATCACGAAGCGAAGCGCCGGCCCGACATGCCGACGCTCGCTGTCGGGCGAGGCCTGCACGTCGAGCGTACCGCCACGTCACAGTGCAGCGGTCGCCGGAGGAGGTCTACCGGGCCTGGCGAGATCTCGAATCGCTCTCCCGCCTGCTTCCAGGCCATCTCGTCTCCGTGACACCGTCTGAAGGCGGCCGGACACGGTGGAGGGTGGCAGGCCCCGGTGGCCTTCCGCGAGCTGGGAGGCCGAGCTCACGGCAGACCAGCCGGGCAAGCTCATCGCGTGGCATTCCGTGCCGGCTCGAGCATCCCTTCATCGTGGGCCGCCGGCTGCCGCTCGCGCGTGCCCGAGGCTTACCGAATGTGGAACGACACGACGGACGACTGCACTATCGATGAACATGCCAGGGGGATTGGTGGGATGCGCCCCGTCTGGTACGTCAATTGGAGTCTTGATAGCCTGGGGGGCGATGCGATCCAACGCCTTTCCGCCTTCCCTCACCCCGTGACCCTGGCCGCCAAGACCCGGGCGCGCGAGCCACGTCGGGTCGCGCCGGCAAGCCCGTGCAATCGACGCTGATCGCCGCCGGGCCGGTCGCCCAGGGCGTCGTGACGCTCACCTATGTCCTCACGATCGGCGCGGTCGTGATCCTCATCGTCATCATCGCCCTGCTCGTCTATGCGATGGCGCACCGGCCTGGTCCGGTATGGACCGAGCTCTGGGTCGTGGGCGGAGGAGTCGTGTTCCCGGTCGTCGTGTTGTCCGCGCTTCTCTTCCAGAGCGCGCGGATGACGAATGCACTGACCCGAACCGCTCCTCCGGGGGCGACACGGATAGAAGTCGAAGGCCGACAGTGGTGGTGGGAGGTTCGCTACCCGGACGCCGCGGGAGGCCCAGTGGTCGCGGCGAATGAAATCCACCTGCCGATCGGGACCGCCGTCGACCTCGCCCTGACCTCGCCCGACGTCATCCACAGCTTCTGGGTTCCGAACCTGGGCGGCAAGGTCGACATGGTCCCCGGTCGCGTCAATCGACTGACTCTCCGCGCCGACCGAGCGGGCGTGTACCGGGGGCAGTGCGCCGAGTACTGCGGCACTCAGCATGCGCAGATGGCGCTGCTCGTCGTCGTGGAAACGCCCGAGGCGTTCGCCGCGTGGCTCCTCGCCGAGGCGGCGACGGCCAGGGCGCCGGACACGCCGGAGCGGACGCAGGGGCTCGACGCATTCCACGTGCACGGCTGCGGCGGTTGTCACACCATCCGCGGCACAGGAGCCCTCGGACGCCTGGGCCCCGACCTCACCCACCTGGCGAGCCGCCGCACCCTGGCAGCCGGCACCCTCGCCAACGATGCCGCGACGCTGCGCGAGTGGATCGCGCACGGTCATGCCGTCAAGCCCGGCAACCTGATGCCGTCCTATCGCCATCTGGACGGCGCGACGCTCGATGCCCTCACCGCCTATCTCGCGAGCCTCCAATGAGCCTCCCCAATGCGCTGCCGCGCCCCCCCGACGAGCTTCGCCGCCTGGAGGCAGTGTGGGAGTCGCCCCAGGGTTGGCGAGCGATCACCGACGTGAACAACACGCGCATCGGGCTGCTCTACCTCGGGACGGCGCTCGTGTTCCTGGTGCTCGGCGGCCTCCTCGGGCTGGTCATGCGCGCGCAGCTTGCGGTACCGGGGAATACGGTGGTGGGCCCCGGCACCTACAACCAGGTGTTCACCATGCATGGCAGCGTGATGATGTTCCTGTTCGCGGTGCCGGTGGTGGAGGCCATGGGCGTCTACCTGTTGCCGGGAATGCTCGGCGCCCGAGATTTGCCGTTCCCGCGCTTGAACGCCTACGCCTTCTGGGCCTATGCCATCGGCGGCCTGGCCTTCTTCGCGTCTCTGTTCGCTGGCCGGGCGCCTGATGGCGGGTGGTTCATGTACCCGCCGCTCACGAGCGGCCGCTTCTCCCCCGGGGTGGGTGCTGACTTCTGGCTCCTGGGGATCGGCTTCATCGAGATCTCGGCGATTGCCGGAGCGATCGAGCTCATCGTGGGGATTCTGCGCACGCGGGCGCCGGGCATGTCGCTCGGACGCATGCCGGTCTTCGCGTGGGCCATGCTGGCCATGGGCGGCATGGTCATCTTCGCCTTCCCGCCGCTGATCCTTGGCACCCTCCTGCTCGAGCTGGAGCGCGCGTTCGCGTGGCCGTTCTTCATCGCTCAGCATGGCGGGGATCCGCTGCTCTGGCAGCATCTCTTCTGGTTCTTCGGCCACCCGGACGTGTACATCATCTTCTTGCCCGCGGCTGGCATGGTGTCGATGATCGTGGCCACCATGGCCCAGACGCCGCTCGTGGGGTATCGCTGGGTCGTGGGCGGGATCCTCGGCATGGCCGGACTCAGCTTTGCCCTGTGGGTCCACCACATGTTCGCGGCCGGGCTGTCCGTGCATGCGATGCACTTCTTCTCCGCGGCGAGCATGTTGATCGTCATCCCGAGCGGGATCCAGGTGTTCGCGTGGCTCGCGACGCTCAGGCGCGGACGGGTGAGGCTTGCCACTCCGATGCTGTTCCTCCTTGGGTTCTTCGTCATCTTCACGATCGGTGGGCTCACGGGCGTCATGCTGGCGGTCCTGCCGTTCGACTGGCAGGCGCACGACACCCACTTCGTCGTGGCGCACCTGCACTACGTGCTGATCGGCGGCATGCTCTTCCCTCTCTTCGCCGGCTTCTACTACTGGGCGCCCACGGCGAGCGGCCGGACGCTGTCGGATCGGCTCGGTCGATGGGTCTTCGGGCTGCTGTTCACGGGCGTCCACGTCACCTTCCTGCCGATGCACCTCACCGGCCTGCTCGGCATGCCGCGCCGCGCTTACACCTATCCGGCGGGACTCGGGCTGGAGTGGCCGAATCTCGTGTCGAGCGTGGGATCGGTGCTGATCGCCGCCGGCGTGGCGTTGTTCCTGGTGGATGTCTGCCGGCACCTGCGGGTGGCCGGCAAGGTCGACGTGAACCCGTGGAACGCGACCACGCTGGAGTGGCTCCCCCTGGGCAACTACGGCACGCGCAGCATTCCGCTGGTGGAAAGCCGCGAGCCGCTATGGGATCGTCCGAGTCTCCGCGCCGAGGTTGATCGCGGCGAGCACTACCTGCCAGGCACCGCCACGGGGCGGCGGGAAACACTCGTGACGAGCTGGGCCACGGCGCGCCCGGAATACGTGGCGATCCTGCCAGGGCCGGGCTGGTCTCCCCTCCTGGCTGCGATCGGGACCGCCGCCTTCTTCCTGCTGCTGACCGTCCAGCTGACGGCCGCCGCCCTGGTCGGCGGCTTGCTGGCTCTCACTTGCCTCCTGGTATGGGCCTGGGGCAGCGACCCCGGGCCCGGCGAGGGACCCGTCGAAGTCGCGCGCGGCGTGTGGCTCCCCACGTACATGACGGGGCACCGGGCGCACTCCTGGTGGGCGATGCTGGTAGTGATCGCCGTCCTGAGCACAACGTTCGTGTCGCTCGTGTTCTCCTATGCGTATCTCTGGCTCGTCGGGCCGGAGGACTGGCCGCCAGCAGCGTCCGCACGCCCCTCGGGCCATTGGCCGGTGATGGCGGCGGTCGCGTGGCTGGGCAGCAGCGGGCTCGCCAGGAAGGCGAGCGGGGCGCTCGCCGCTGGCAGGACGGGCCGCTTTCGGGTGTGGCTCGTGCTCGGAATGATGCTGATGGTGCTCGCGGTGGCGCTCGACGGCGCCTCCCAGTGGCGAGCGGGGCTCACGCCCGATCGCCACGCCTACGACGCCACGGTGACGACGTTCATTGGGGTCCAGGCCGTGACCGCGGCCACGGTTCTGATCATGGCCATGTATGCGTTGGCTCGATCGTGGCGCGGCCGCCTCGATGGGACCCGTCGGGTCACGCTCGACAACACGATGCTGCTCTGGCACTACACCGTCGCGCAGGGCGTCCTGGCTCTCGGCCTGGTCCACCTCATCCCCTTGATCGTTCGGTGATACGCGTCGTGCGGGCCCACTCGCACACCCGCGCCCGCTACACCTACGGCGTCGGCTGGATGGTCAGCTCGCCCGTCGAGCGCAGCGTGATGGTGTAGATGCGGTCCTTCCGGAGCCGGGTGGAGACCGCCTCGCCGTGTAGCGCCCGCACTCCGCGCCGTTTCGCCTCCTCCGGATCATTGGCCAGCTCCCAGAACCTCGCCCACAGCTCACGCTCGAACGCGGTCGGTGCCCGCTCTGCGGCGTAGGTCTGCGGCATCTGGCCCTCCCGGTCAAGGACGTGACCGTCGGCGGGACGGCCGCGGTCGCTGAAGATTCGCCGGAACAGGAGGAGTGCCTTGCCTTTCAGGGCGTCCCCGGCGGTGACGAAGGTGTCGTCGAACTTGATCACCAGGGCGTCGACGTACACCTCGTCTCCTTCCAGCCTGAGCTCCCGGGGCTCGCCCACGAGGTCGCCCTGCGAGTCCAGCTCACTGAATCGGAGGCGCGTCACCGTGTGCCCCTCCGCGCCGGGACCCTGGTCCAGCACCACGATCCGCGCGCGCCGCTCCGTGTGCCGAAGCAGCCGGACGGCCGCCTCGAGCGCCTGATTTCTTTCGGTGAGGGTGCGGATCTGGGCGTCGCGTTCCGCCAGGCTCCGCCGGTGCTCCCGGCCCGGAGCGAGGACGAGGCGATCAGCCAGGTAGACCCCGCCGGACCCGACGCCGACGAGAACGACCGTCCAGAGGATGAGCGGGAGGCGCTTCACGGGCTCGGGGTCAGGCGTGCCGGCCGTCGCATCGCGCCGACCGGGCCTGTGGATCTGGGTTCATTCTGTTGGCGATAGTAGCGCATCGCTCGACAGACCAGCCACCGGCCGGCTCCGGCAGGCCCTGGACGTTCGACACGCCAGCCGTTTCCCACCGATCCTTTCGGCTCCGAGTCCCCGTCCACGGTCCGCCTCCCGTGTCCCCGGCAGGGTGGAACGCGGCGCTCTCGGCGAACGGAATCTTGATCTCGCCATCGGTGGCAATTTACCTACGGTCTGTACCTTCAAGGGCGTTCCTGGGAAACCAAGGGCGTTCCCGGGAAGCGGGTGATCGACCTGGCGGTTCATCTTATCCTCTCAGGACGACCGCACCCATCATCTCACGGACTTGGGGTACACTTTTTCTAAGGACACACTCGAACTCAGACTCGAACTCGCAAGAGGTGTCGCTCCAACGGCGGAGGGGACAGTAGATGCCGCGGGACTTCGTGAAGACCGGAATCACCGGGCTGGATACCATTCTCCTCGGCGGTCTCCCGCGCGGCAACATCGCCGTCCTCACCGGAGGTCCGGGAACCGGCAAGAGCACCTTGGGCACGGAGTTCGTGTACCGAGGCGCGCACGACTACGGTGAGCCCGGATTGATCGTGTCGTTCGAGGTCTCGACCGAGCGGATCATCGCCGATGCGGCGACCCTCGGCTGGGATCTCCGCGCGCTCGAACAGGCGGGGCGCCTCCGGATTGTCTCGACCACCCGGTCCGTGTTCCGGCAAGAGGTCCAACAGGACGACAGTCTCTTGCTGACCGAGGCGATGGGGATTCGGCGCCCGGCGCATCTTCGTCGATGGCCTGGCCGGCATGGCGCTGAACGGCAACGGGAACGGCAACGCGCATCCCCGTGATGTCTTCCAAGCGCTGATTGAGGGACTCCATCGCGAGAACCTCACCGCGGTCTTCGCGCTCGACGCGGCGGCGGACCGCGCCGGCATTGGCGACGTGTCCGAAGAATTCATCGCGGACACGATCATCCGACTCGGGCAAGAGCGGCGGGGTCGGAACACCGTGCGGTCGCTCGAGGTCGTGAAGTCGCGTGGCCACGAGTACCTGGCCGGCCGGCATTCGTTTCGGATCGTCAACGGTCACGGGCTCGAGGTCTACCGGCGCGTGCAGATGCCCCGCAGCGTCGCGCGAGAGAGCGCCGCGTCGACCGACCTGGCGATTCGCGTCCCGACCGGCATCGACGGGCTGGATCCGCTCCTTCAGGGAGGTTTCTTCCGCAGCAGCACGACCGTGGTGATCGGCATCTCTGGAACCGGCAAGAGCATCATGGGGATGCAGTTCCTGTCAGAGGGAGTGCGCCGCGGCGAGCGCGGCCTGCTGCTGACCCTGGACGAGCCTGCCGCGCAAGTGATGCGCAACGCCAGGTCGGTCGGCATCGACCTGGAGCAGGCCATCGAGGGAGACCGTCTCCGTGTGTGGTACGAGCCGCCGCAGGAGATCGAGCTCGACCGCCATTTCCACCTGCTCGAGCAACTGATCGAAACCTTCCGGCCGCAGCGTGTCGTCATCGACAGCTTGTCCAGTTACGCGTCCACCATGTCCCCCGACGAGTCCTTCCGCGACTTCTTCCACGCCTTGACGTCGCTCATGCGAGAGGCCGGCGCGACCGCCGTCTACAATTTCGAGAGCCCCGAGATGCTCGGTCTCTCATCGATGATGGGCGAGGTGCGGGCGAGCTCGCTCGTCGACAACATCATCCTCATGAACTGGGTGGAGCTCGGGGACACCTTTCGCCACGCCTTGACCATTGCCAAGGCCCGCGCCATGCCCACCAACCGGACGACGCACGAGTGTGAGATCGTCGATGGGCGGGGCATGGTCGTCCTGCCCCGCGCCGTGCGGGTCGCGGTCCCGAGCATCCCCTTCGCCTCCTACCGTGGTCTCCTGTCGCGCGCGCCCGAACGCCGGGCGGCCGGCGAGACGCCGGAGCTCCCGTAGGGAAGGCCGATGCTGCCGCTGGCGCAGCTCCTCCAGACGGATACGTGGACCGACGCGCTCGACAAGTATGGGGCCGTGACGCGCCTGACCACCGTCATCTATAACCCCGCTCTGGAACGGGTGCTCGGGCCCGTGCACGCCACGGCCCTCTTCGACGCGGCCGCCGGCGCCAACCATCCGCTGTTTGTGGAATGTGCGCGGCGCTGCGTGGAAGACGACGCGCGTCCCGTGAGGACGATCGAGCGGTCCGGCATGGGGGTGATGGGCTGCCGCCTGACGGTGAACCGGGACCTGGTGGGGGTCGTGGTGGCCGCGTATGCCGCGACCGCCTTTCCCGTGGAAACGGCCGTGCAACGCTTTGCCCGCGAGGGGGATGTGCCCCTCGTGCCGATGTGGCATGCGGTGCGCCAGACGATGCCGCTGACCAGGGAGCGCTTCAGAATCTGCAGCGAGTTGCTTCACGTCCTGACGGACAGTCTTCTCAATGAGAGCGTCCGGCTGCGCGCGTTCGAGCAGGCCGCCGCGCGTCTCGCCGACACGAACCGGGCCAAGGATGAGTTTCTGGCGATGCTGGCCCATGAAATGCGGAATCCGCTGGGGCCCATCCAGATTGCGATGCATTTGATGGGCAGTGGGCGGGCCGATGCCGCGGCAATGGAAGAGGCCCGGAAGATCGTGGATCGCCAGGTGAAGCATCTCGTTCGGCTCCTGGACGATCTGCTCGACGTCTCGCGAATCACGCGGGGCCGGATCACCCTGCGCAAGGAACCGGTGAACGTCACCACGGCGGTTGCCAACGCCCTGGACACCACGCGTGCGCTCCTCGAAGAGCACGAGCACGCCCTGGCGGTGTCCTTGCCGGAAGCCCCTCTGGTGGTGGACGCCGATCCCGTTCGGCTCGAGCAGATCGTCGTCAACCTGGTGACGAATGCGGTGAAGTACACGCCGCGACGGGGTCATCTGGCGGTGAGTGTCGCGCACGAACCGCCGGACGCGGTCATCCGCGTCCGAGATGACGGGGTCGGTATCCCGAGTGATCTGCTGCCGCATGTCTTCGAGCTCTTCCGGCAAGGCGAGCGTCCACTGTCCCGGCCGGCCGGCGGCCTCGGCATCGGGCTGACCATCGTCCAGAATCTCGTGACCCTGCATGGCGGCCGAGTGAGCGTGCACAGTGAGGGGCCGGGTTCCGGCAGTGAGTTCACGGTGCGCTTGCCCCTGTCTTCCGTGGCCCGAGACACCACCCCGGTGCCGGACAGGGGCCGACCGGCGGAGCTTGCGACCGAACGGCTGCGGGTCCTCATCGTCGAGGACGACCCGGACAATCGAAAAATGCTCCGAGATCTCCTGGAGCTGTCCGGTCACCAGGTCGAGGTGGCCGAGGATGGCGTCGGTGGCGTGGAAGGCGCCAAGGCGATGCAGCCCGACGTCGCGGTGGTCGACATCGGGCTCCCCGGAATGGACGGCTATGAGGTGGCGCGGCGTATCCGACGAGACCTCGGCGGCGCGATCCGGCTGATTGCGCTGACGGGCTATGGCCAGCCCGAGGATCGGCGCCGCGCGGCCGCGGCGGGCTTCGATGCCTACCTCGTGAAGCCCGTATTCGCCGACCAGCTGGCGCGAGCACTGGCAAACGAACGTACGCGGGTGGAAGAACCGCGCGGGCCAAGCTAGCGGGCCCCTTCCACGGAAGGAACACCAGCAGCGCGCGCTCCTGAGTATCGTGCTCATGCCAATCGGTCGACGGCTGGTGGGGCCGTGTGCCGATCTGGCAACCCGATGTAACGCCACACCCTCCATGTCGCTGAGAACCGCGGTCCCATACTGGGCGCGTGACCCTGACCCGTCGTCCAAGGCCTGCACGGAATCCATGCGAGCTACACAACGCCTGGAGTCGTGACCTCGAACGATTGAAGCAAGGCGGCCAGATCCAGACCCAGTTGGTCGAGCACCACTCGATCGAGCTCCATCCGGCACGTCTTCAAGGCGTTCACGACCTGGCACACGCGGAGGTCGCCGGCGAGGCTGAGCAGCATGGCGGCATCGGGCAGAGAGAGCCCCGCATGGGTCGTGAGGAAGCTCGCCATTCGCTCGACAGCCCCGGTCGCCGCCTGATCCAGCGTGTCCGCCGAGAAGACCGTGACGGCCTTGTCCACCGTCAGCACGAACGGCAGGGGCATGTCGAGAGACCGGAGCAGCCGCAGCCCCAAGACGACGGCTCCCGCGACCTCCGCGCCCGCACAGCCCACCTCACCGTCCCCCATCACGGCGTGGAGATCGCCCAGGGCCAGATGAGCTCCGGGGACCAGGACGGGCAGCAGGACGGACGACCCCGCTTCGATGAGCCGACAGTCCATGTTCCCGCCGTGGGGGCCGGGCTTGCCGGCTCGAATCGCCTCGCCGCCCGGCGCCGTGCCGATGCTCCCGATCATCGGACGAATCGGGAGCCGCACCGAGCGGCCGAACGCGATCGTGTTCCCTTCGATCGGCAGGACGCGGCTCTCCCCCGTCTGGATCCGGCTCCCCAGCACCCCGCGATCCTTGAGGGCCATGGTCCACGCCTGTGGCGCCACCGTGATCTCCCGCACCTCGATCAGCAGGATGTCACCCGGCTCCGCTCCGACGACGTCGATGGGGCCCGTCACCGGCATTCCGGGCGTGTATTCGAGCGTCCTCGTAGAATCGCTCGGGTGCCGTGCTGACGTCTCTCGTGACGGCGCCATGCGAGCAACAGTGGAGATCCACCGCGACATCGCCGCCCGGCCGGACGCGGGCCGCAGCCGGAAGCATTGCGTCGTAGTCCCGCGACCAGTGCCGCAGCCCCACGTGGACAGTCTCTGCTGGTCGATGCCTCGTCGTCATGCTTCCGCCTCCCGGGCCTTCCACAGCACCTTGCCTCCCACCATCGTCAGCACCGATCCGTAGAACGCGCCGGTGTCGACGAACGGATTTCCGCGGAGCACACACACGTCCGCGAGACGCCCGGGCGCCAGCACTCCACGATCCTCCAGCCCGAAGGTGTGGGCGGCATCTCGGGTGGCGGAGAGAATGGACTCCGCGGGGCTCATCCCAATGTGCCGCACCGACAGGTCGAGGATGAGGCCGAAGTTGTCGAACCAGGTGCGGGGCATCCCGGCATCCGACCCGGCGATGAAGCGCAGGCCACGGCCTCGCATGTCCTGGAGGACCTTGATCCGGTCCTCGAGCTGCTGCAGCGTGGCCGGCTCCAGGTCGTCTCGAAGGCGGCCCATCGCCCCGTGCGCGCGGCGGTGCCATCCCACGATGACCTGACATCCCGGGATGCCCCGCTCCACCAGCCGGTCGACCATGGCGCCGTCGTACTCGATGTCCCCATCGGAGCTCTTGTGGAAGGTGAGATGCTCGACCGTGCGCGGTCGCGCCTCGACGACCTCCGCGATGCCGGCCGTGCTCAGGCTGTGGACCGCCACGTGGACCCCCAGCCTCCCGGCTTCGTCGATGATCAGGCGGAGGGCCTCGCGATCGAACTGGAGGTAGGCCGTGCCGTTGCCGGGAACCAGTCCGCCCCCGGTGTTCGTGACCTTGATGAAGTCGGCCCCTGCCCTCACCTGCTCCCGCACCGCGCGGGGCAGCTCGAGCGGGTCGTCGACCTCTCGGCCGACGAAGTGCATGTGGCCGCCCGTGGTCGTGATGACGCTTCCACTCAGGAGGAGGCGCGGTCCGCTCGTGATCCCGAGCCGGATGGCGTCCCGGACCCGGCTGACCACGCGATGGCGGGACCCGCAGTCGCGGAGCGTGGTGATGCCCGCCCGCAGCGCCGCGTGAGCGTGGTCCGTGGCGCGGATGGTGGCGGTGAGGTCATCGTCGTCGAACGCATCCGCCACCATGCGGTCGCCGGCGCTGCAGGTCAGGTGGGTGTGGCCGTCGATCAGGCCGGGCACGATGGTGCCGTCGGGGACGTGGAAGCGCTGGACAGGGCCTTCCAGCGAGCCGATGTCGCTTTCCCGCCCGGCCGCCACGATCCGCTCTCGCTCCACCAGAACGGCGCCTCGGTCTATCGGCGCGCTGGCGAGGCCGGTGAAGAGACGCGGTGCCGTTATCAACGAGCGCATTCGCCCTACTCCATTCGTATGCGAGGGTCGAGGGCGTCCCGCAGCCCATCGCCCAGGAAGTTGATGCACAGCACGGTGATCAGGATGAGCAGACCCGGGAAGATGGCCACCCAGGGTGCGAAGTCGAGGACATTCTGGGCCCGATACAGCATGCTCCCCCAGCTGGCCGTGGGGGGCCGGACTCCAAGACCGAGGAAGCTGGCGCCAGCCTCCAGCAGGATCGCGTTCCCCACGCCGAGCGTGGCGGCGACGATCACCGGCGCGAGCGTGTTCGGCACGACGTGGCGCACCAGCACCACGCGACTGTCGGCGCCCATGGCCCGGGCCGCCACCACGAAATCCTGCTCGCGCAGCGACAGCACGTTGCCGCGCACGATGCGCGCCACCGTCATCCAGCTCAGACCGCCGATCACGGCGATCAGCACCGGCACCGAGGACCCGAAGATCCGGCCCAGCACGATGAGGAGCAGCAGGCTGGGCATGCTCAGCATGGCGTCCGCGAGCCGCATCAGGACCGCGTCGCGCACGCCTCCGTAGTAGCCGGCGAGCGCCCCGATCACCAGCCCGAGGCCGATGCCGAGGAAGGCGGCGGTCGCCCCGATGGTCAGCGAGATCCGTCCTCCGTAGAGCGACCGGGCCAGGATGTCCCGCCCCACGTCGTCGGTGCCGAAGGGAAACTGCGCGGATGGCGACCGCAGGATGAGCTCCGGCTCCGCCTGGTTGGCCCGCTCCTCCGGGATGAACAGCGGGGCGATCGCGATGATCAGCACCAGCGCCGCCAGGACGGCCCCCGCCACGATCGCCAGGCGATGACGCTTGAAGCGGCGCCAGGCGAGCCCGTAGGAACCCCGGGACGCCCGGACTCCCATCCCGAGACCCCGCTCCTCGGCGGCAACCGCCCCGTCCACCGGTGCCATCACGCTCCTACCGATACCGGATCCGGGGGTCGATCCAGGCATACGCGATGTCTGCCGCGAGGCTGCCCAGGATCACCAGGGCACTGGAGACCATCAGCACGCCCATGAGGACCGGGACGTCGACCTGGAGGCTGTGCTCGAAGAAGAGTCGTCCCATTCCCGGCCAGCCGAATATGGACTCCGTGACCACCGTCCCGGAGAGCAGCAGCGGCAGGTCGACGCCGATCAGCGACACGATGGGGATCGCGGCGTTCTTGAACCCGTGTCGCCTGAGGAGCACGGCTTCGCGGAGGCCCTTTGCGCGCGCGGTCCGCATGTAGTCCTGGTGGATGACCTCCAGCATGCTGGCCCGGGCATAGCGGACGTACCGGGCAGTCAAAGCGGCGGCCAGCGTCACCGACGGCAGCACGAGATGGCGCAGGAGTCCCGGCAGAGACGGACCGGTCGTCAGGTCGTACATGCCTCCCGTCGGGAGGTAGGGCAGGCCGGCCAGCTTGAACTGAACGGCGAAGATGCCCATCAGCATGAGACCCAGCCAGAAGACCGGCATGGACAGGCCGACGAACGCAAGGCCCGTGGCCACGTAGTCCAGGATCGAGTACTGCCGGACCGCAGAGATGACGCCGAGAGGGAGCCCGACCAGGAGGGTCAGCGTGTACGCCGCGCCGACCAGGATGATCGTGTTCGGAAGCCTCTGCACGAGCATCTCGATCACGGGCTGCTGGGCCACGTAGGAACGCCCCCAGTTCCCGGAGAGCAGATTCCGCAGCCAGTACCCGTACTGCACGTAGACCGGCCGGTCGAGGCCGTAGTCTTTCCGGAGCCTCAGCACGTCCTCGGCCGATATGGACGGGCTCGCGCTGTACGCCGCCATGGGATCGCCGGTGCTCAGGATCAGCGCGTATCCGATCATCGAGACCAGCAGGAGCAGCAGCACGCTCTGCGCCAGCCGCGCCACCAGGAACTTGACCAACGAGACCTCTCATGGGCGGTGGGGAGGGAGAAGCCCTCCCCACCCGGTCGTCGGGCTAACCAGCTAGCGCTGCAGCTCCCACTGCCAGATGTTCCAGTAGAAGTTGCCCCACGCGTGAGGCTGGAAGTTCTTCAGCGTGCTCTTCACCGCGTAGATGGAGGTGAAGTCGTACAGATAGATCACCGGATAGTCCTCGTAGATCAGGCGCTGGATCTCGTCGATCACCTTCTTCCGCTCCGCGGGATCGAAGATGTTCGCCTGCTGGTCGAACAGCTTGTCGACCTGGGGATTCGCGTAGAGGTACCACTGGGACCCGGCCGGGTTGCTCTGTGACGGGATCTGGCCGGAATGGAAGCGGAACGAGAGGTCGGGGTCCGGGTTCCGGAGCCCGTGGAACCATCCCCCCATCTCGTACTGGCCGGTGGACCACGTGCCCCCCGCCTGGTAGGAGGCGAAGGCCGTGGCCAGGGCCACGTTCTTGATCTTCATCTCCACGCCGACGTCCTTGAGGTTGCGCTGGACGAACAGCTGCACGTTCTCGAGGAGCTGATCGCCGGTGTAGGTGGAGTGCGTGAAGCTGAGGCGCTGTCCCCCCTTCGCCCGAATGCCGTCGGATCCGGCCTTCCAGCCGGCCTCCTCGAGCAGCTTCTTCGCCTGCTCGGGGTCGTAGGGATACGGCCGCAGGTTCTTGTTCTCCCAGTAGGTGTTGTCCCACTCGCTCCGGCCGGGCTTCGTGATGCCGTAGAGGAGCTTGTCGATCATGTCCTGCTTGTTGATCGCCAGCGCGATCGCCTTCCGCACCCGGACGTCCGCGAACAGGGGCACCTTGGCCTGATCCATGTTGAAGACATACCGGTGGGAGTTCGGGATCACGTCCACGATCGTGCGGATGCCCCGCGGCTCGAGCTGACGGAGCTGCGGGATGGACGGCTCGTTGAGCCCCCATCCGATCTCCACCTCTCCGGCCCGGATCGCGTTCAGGACCGCCTCGGTGCTCGGGACGAACCGCAGGATGAACCGGTCGATCTTGGGGGCCCCCCGGAAGTAGTCGGGGTTCGCTTCCCAGGTGATGTGGTCGCCGGACACCCATTCCACGAACTTCATCGGCCCGAAGCCGATCGGCTTGCGGTTGAAGGTTGATTCGGAGAGGTTCGTCTCGCTCTCCAGGAGGTGCTTCGGGATGATCGCGTCGAACAGGATCGCCCACGGCGCGAAGGGCTTCTTGAAGCGCACCACGACGGTGTAGTCGTCGGGCGTGTCCACCGCGTCGATCTGGTCGTAGCCATAGCGGCTCACGACCTTGCTGGCCGGATTCATGATGGCCTGCCAGGTGAACTTCACGTCGGCCGAGGTGACCGGCTTGCCGTCGTGCCACTTCACGTTCTTCCGCAGCTTGTAGGTGATCGACTTCCGGTCCTGGGAGATGCCGCCGTTCTTCAGCGACGGGACTTCCTCGGCCAGCTCCCCCGTGAACTCGTCCTTCTCGTCGTAGAAGAGCAGGCCGCGCTGGACCTGCTTCGCGGCGGACAGGGCCAGGCCCGCCGCCGTGAAGAGCACGTTGATCGACTGGATGTTCTGCCCGCTCAGCATGACGACGGTGCCACCCGAGCGAGCTTGAGCGCTTGCCGTCGTCCGGCCGAGCGGGAGGACCAGGCTCGAGACAAGCAGGAGACCGACGGCAGGCAGCCCAAACCGCGCAGCCAGATTTCGTACCCGCGGGGTCATCTGTTCTCCTCCTCTAGGCGCTGTGGCGGACGCCGCAGCGGAGAGCCTGAGACTTCCAGGGCTGGAGAAACGATACGGTCAACCGAGTATCACCTCGTGGCCTCGTGACGTCTGTCACTACCCTCTCTACTCTGCTCTCCGTTCGCCATCCGGGCGGGCGTACCCAGGTCACGGACCGCAGGCATGCGCGTTCGCGCATAAGACCCTGTGGGCTCGTCCCGGAGGACGGTCGACGGAAGACGATTGACCTCACAGGTCGCCTGACTCCTCTTCGGCCGCTTCCCAGCAACCATCCCATGGTCCACGACATGCTAGCATTTTACGAACGGTACGGGGCCGCATCCATCGACGCCGGAGTGCTCCTGCGTTGGCTGTGGCGATGCGACCACAAGTGCCTGGTGGCGGAGCACATACACGCGAGGTCGAGGGTCCGTGCCTCGGCGACGACGGAGCGAGGAGGAATCGGATGGCTGTTCTCGAGCTGTCAGCGGAGATGGAAGAGCGGGCGCGGTCTCTGCACCACCAGGCCTTCATCTTCGATGCCTGCTTCTCCACGCCTGGCTTCTTCAAGGAGGAGGAGACCGGAGATCCGCGCGTTCGTGGACGGTGGCATCGGCGGCGGACTCGCGACCGTCGCCGAGGAGGAGCACAACTTCGTCAAGGCCGTGGACAGCATCAACAAGCACATCAAGCTCTTCAATCGGCACGCCGACAAGATCGGCGTCTGCAGCTCCGTCGGGGAGCTGGAGCAGTGCAAGGCCGAGGGGAAGGTGGGCTTCGTCCTGCACTTCCAGGACACCCGGCCCATCGAGACCGATCTCGACTATCTCAAGGTCTTCCACACAGCTCGGCCTGCGGGTGCTGCAGCTGACCTACAACACCCAGAACTACGTGGGCAGCGGGTGTTGCGAGCTGCACGACGCAGGGCTGAGCAGCTTCGGCCGAGAGGTGGTGAAGGAGTGCAACCGGCTGGGTCTGCTGATCGATCTGTCCCACTGCGGGTACGCCACCTGCTGGGATGCCATCCGGCACACCCGCAAGCCCCTTGCCCTCACCCACGTGGGCGCGTACGCCCTGTGCCCTGCGACGGGCCGAAACAAGCCAGACGAGATCATCAAGGCCGTGGCGGACACCGGCGGGGTCATCGGGATCGCCTTCTTCGCCCCTCTGGTCAAGCGCAACGTCGAGACCCACGAGGTCCTTCTGGCCGACGTGGACGACGTCATCGACCACATCGATCACGTGGTCAAGCTGGTGGGAGTCGACCATGTCGGGATCGGTTCCGACCTCAGCAACTACTACGCGAGAACCCTCGAGCTGCCCCCCTTCTCGAGCATCCGCAGCTACCGGCCGACTCAGGCCCGATGTCTTCGGCGTGGGGCCGGTGGACCGGTACGATCCCTGGCCGGTCGGGCTGGAGTCCCACTCCAAGATGAGGAACCTCACGCGCGGGCTGGTGAAGCGCGGCTACTCGGACGAGGACGTCCTGAAGATCCTGGGCCGGAACTGGCTTCGCCTCTTCAGCGAGACGTGGTGAGCCACTCTTGCTACCGCGCGCCAGTGAACTCTGAGGTCGCTCTCCCGCACACCCCGGCCCGAGGTCAAGTCCGGGCTTTGCCGGATAGCCGGATGGGTGCCGAGCCCTTGTGGGCGAGGCCGTGTGGTCGCGGAAACACCGTGGCACACTTCAGTGGCCTCCACGAAATCGCCATCCGCGCCACAGATCTTGATCGGTGGACGTCGGCACTGCGACGGACATCGGTCCATCGACATCCGGTTGACAACTCGACAATTCTCCGATAATGGTCCGCTCAGAAGGGGAGCCGTACATTTCCCATACAGCACGGCGACCTGAAAAGGTGATCGATCTCAAACCACGCTAACAAGCGCAGCAGACCGTGACGTCGTGAGCGGATCGATCCCATGAGAGGAGCAGCATGCTCACACGCAATCCGTCCCCGCCGCCCAGGATCCGCCACGCGCGTTCATCGATCGAGCGACTAACGGCGCGCGAGATCAAGACACGTCGCGAAGCGCTCCTCGCACACTTCGAGCGCCGGCAGCGACGCCTCGAGGTCGTCGCGACAACGCGCACCGTCCACGGTCACGTGCTCGACTGGGTCCCCGTCGAGTCCCAGATACCCGGTGGCGTGATCGCCGCGCCGCCTCCCGATCGGCCGCGACGCGAGCTGGGCCGCACGCGCCGCGCGAAGCTCGCGACGCCGGTCCTCGCGCTCCGCGACGCGAAGCTCGGGCCGCCGGGCACGGTGCCGATCGCGCGACCCAATTTGCGCCGATTGCCGGCGGTCAGCCTGGCGCAGTTCCTCTCGAAGCACGGCCACGACGTGATCACGGCGCAGCTCTCGAATGGTCTCAGCATCGAGCTGCCCGAGGACGCGCCCTCGCCGCACTTGTATGCCGCGAGTGCGCAACGTGCCATCTGCTTCGGCGGCGAGGCGTGGCTGAGCGCCAACCCGACCTGGGTCGAATGGTCGAATGAATTCGGGCTGATGCAGACCTCGCTCTCGAACGACGAAAGCGGCATCAAGCAGACCTGCGAAACGGGCCTTCAGGTCTACACGAATCTGTACGGCGACTGGATACCACATCTCTTCGTCTTCTATACGACTAACGGCTATCGCGAGAACGGCGACAACAAGGGGGGCTACAACACCGACGTGCGGGGCTGGGTACAGGTCGACAATCAGATCTTTCCGAAGACGACCTTTTCGCCCTTGAGCACGCCCGGCGGCGCGCAGCACATGGTCAACATCCGCGTGCAACTGTGGCGAGCGAACTGGTGGATTCGCGTCCAGAACCGTTGGATCGGCTACTACCCGGAGGCGCTCTACCAGGGCGGCGGCAGCACCTTCTCGAGCCTAGGCGACCACGCGAACCGCATCGCGTTCTACGGCGAGATCACCGACCAGCCGGGCGACGCGCGCCCCACGCGTACCGACATGGGCAGCGGGCACTTCGCGAACCGGCGCTGGCCGTTCGCCGCCTACATGCGGAACATGATGGTGCAGACGACGCGCGAAGGCGGGCTTGCGGAGTTTAACGGTACAGCGTGGGCGACCGACACCGCGAAATACACGGTCGAGGATCATTTCCGCAGCGGCACCGATTGGGGCAGCTATCTCTGGCTCGGGGGACCGGGCGCGGGGTAGCCGAGACGCGGTCACCATCAGTCCACACCGGCCGCCTAAGTGGTCATGTGTGCGAGCCGCGCGCACGGCCGCATCATGGTCGATGCCCTGCTCATGCGCGCCGAGGTTCGCAGGACAACATGGCGGCTGCGCGGGATCGCCACGGTCGAGAATCCGCGCGCGGTGCACCATATCTCTCTCGCCCAACGGTTAGCGGTAGCCGCTCCGGCCGGTCCGTCGAGCGGTGCCGTCGCCATGGCATCTGACTCTCCCGACTGAGCTCTACCGGCGAAACCCGGCCTTCGATCCGAGCCGGCGCAGCGGGGCTAGCCCTCGCGCCTCCCTGCCCCCTCGTCTGAGGGCGCCAAAGGCCGGGGTGCCGTCCTTGACCCCTCCCACGCCGGCCGAGCACCATCGAGGTCGAGTAGGTCAGGGCTACTTTCGTCCGCCCGCCAGCGTGCGGGCGCGTCGAACTCAGTCAGGGAGGGAACGGGATGCGGAAGTCTCGAGCCGAACGAGCGCGGGGGCGCGCTAAGACGCCGACGAAGCGGGCGCAGAGAGGCGCGCAGAAGGTCGCCCGCCAAGATCCCGAGACCGGCGTCACGAGCCGCGCGCGCAAGCGGAAGCAGGGTGGAGAGACGGTCCCCGATCCGCGGTACGGCGGTCGCCCGGGACAAGAAAACTCCAAGTGGCGTCCGCCGCAGGAAACGATGCATCCCAGACAGAAGAAAGCCGCGCGCAAGACAAGCTAGCTGCGGGGCGGCTTCGTTTGCGTGAGCCGTGGCCGACCGAGTCTACGATGCGTGCCGTCGGCGGTTATGGCGCGCGGCGATACAAGGCGTCGACCAATGCGGCCCGGAGCGCGTCAAGGCCAAACGGTTTGAGGAGCAGCAGAACGTGGCTTGCACGGGCCCGCGTCCGGACCATCGGCTCGTCGACGCCTGTGATCAAGATCACGGGCAGGGTGGGCGCGCGGCCGCGGATGGCATCCACGACCTCCCAGCCAGACATGCCGGGCAGAGTCAAGTCGGTAAGCACGAGATCCCACGGCTCCCCCTCAAAGCGTCGCAGACCGCTTGGGCCATCCGCCGCGAGGCCGCTCTCATAGCCAAAGTAGTCAACGAGGGCCTGCACGGCACCACGGACAACCGGATCATCCTCGATGATCAGGACGCGAGGTGGGTACGTGCCAACCATGGCGCCCCATTGTGGCTGTGTCACAAGGCGGTATCCGGGTACGAGCGTTCAGTGGCTTACCGTGCCGCCTTCGTCTTTCCGGGCGACTGAGGGCCGGCCAGCGCCAACGGTAAAAGGGTGGGGCGTATCGATGCGACCGCCTTCAGCGTTGCGGGGCGCGGACGCCGGGCGGCCGATGGGGCCGGCGGCCATCTACGCAGCTTGACGCCCTTCGCCTTGAGCTGGGCCACGGCCATGTCAGGCGTCAGAATGCCCAGCCGTAACGGCGTGAGCTGCTCCACGAGACGGGCCTTCTCTACCGCTAAGGCATGCTGCTGTTCGGAGATGTCGGTCAGCCGGCGTTGAATGGCCGTGATCAGCGCATCGGTCGTCATGCGAGCCTCCTTCGCCTGGTGCTCAGGCGCCGAGTGCGTGCGGGCGCGTCATGAAGCGACGCTTCGCCCCTCGTCCACCCAGCGCCGAGCCGCCCTCAACAGGGCCTCGAGCGCGGCGGCCGGCGCCGGAAATGGGCTGTGCAGCACCACCGTCCCTTGGAAGGAGGGGCCCTCCACGACGCACCGTCCCGTCCACTGCCCAAGGTGATTCCGATCGGTCTCCGCTTGGAGCGTATGACCGCAGTAGGTTGCCTTGGCTGTCACCTTGGCGCCAGGCATGATCGTTGTCTCCGAGCGAATGTCGCAAACCCCATGCCTGCGGACGCATGCGCAACCTTGTGGAATATTCGCGAGAACTTGAGCCAAACGGCGAGATTGACGCTATCCGACAGGCAAAAGTCCAGGGGCCGGGAAACCTTCCATGCCGCCGCCGACCGAACTTTCGACACGTCAGACCGAGCGCGGTGAACGTGCGCGTTCCGGTCGACGATGAATCGCTACGCTAACTCGGTGGTAGAGGAATGACGAGCATGGGACCAACGTCGCGCAAGGGTGACGAGGCGCCTCGCCCAAGCCCTTGGCGTGCCGGGGACGGCAATGCTGGAGTGGGACCCATGGCGAAGGCAGGCCCCGCCGAGGCGGCCAAGGCTCGACTACGGGCGCGCAGAAGCCGCGGAGAAACGGTTTGCAGAACCGGTGGAACCCAACGTCCTCGCGGGCTCCTTCCGAAGGGGGGGCTGGTTTTCGCCGGCAATCCCCGTCAGGGCCACCTCAGCTTGCGAGCGCTCGGCTATCGTGAGCCCTGACCTCGGCAGCCTCGCGAGGACGTGTTCTGCCAGATCATACGTCCGGCCGCGAAGCACCACGTGGACGGCCGCGATGAGCTCTGGTCCGGCCGCATCCTTCACGATGAACCCGGAAGCGCCTGAGCGGAGGACCTCGGCTGCCAGTTGGGTGTTGGCATACATGGTCAGCGGTGTCCTGACGAGGCAATCCTCGACAGCGGTTCAGTGGAAGTGGGGCCGCCAGGCGGTCAGCGTGGCCCGCCCCCCCAGACCGGACAGGGGTCGCGTTGCGGCGGGGGCGGTGGGCCCCGTGGCGCTGTGTCTCTCTTCCCCCAGCTCGGTGCCCGCTAGATCGCGAGCGGGCGCGGTCCTCTCTTCGAGCGCGGCTAGTGTTCCGTTAATATAGGCTCATGGCATGTGACGGTGACGCCGGCGGGGCCGCGGCGCGGGTCCGCGTCGGAGGCCTCTCGGTAATGGCGCGGATCGGGCCGGTGCCTCGATCAGCCGCTCCCCGCCATTCGCGCAAACGATGCTGAGTCTCTACGATACGCGGCGGAGACGCCGTCACATCGTAGGCTCTCGCCGACGAACCGTGAGCCTCTACGTGTGCGGTGTCACTCCCTACGACACGACACACCTTGGGCACGCTCGGACGTTCCTGGTGTTCGACGTACTCGTCCGTCACCTGGAGGCCGCCGGCCAGCAGGTCCGCTACGTCCAGAACGTCACCGACATCGACGAATCGATCCTCCAGCGGGCGGCCCGCGATCGGAGAGTCGTGGCGCGGCCTGGCTCAGTCGCCAGGAGCGCAGTTTCCTCGCGGACATGCGGACGCTCGGCTGGCGGCCGCCGGATGTCATGCCGCACGCCACGCGCGAGATCCCGGCGATGCGCGCGCTGGCCGGGCGCCTCCTCCGGGCGCGGCACGCCTACCGGCTTCCCGGAGGCGGTCTCTACTACGACGTGCGCAGCTTTCCCCGCTACGGAGCGCTCTCACGACTCGCTCCAGCGCGGATGCGCAAGATCCTCGCCGCCCAGGATGACACCCGGCTCGACGATGCGCGCAAGCGCCATCCACTGGATTTCGCTCTCTGGCGGCGCGTGCAGGACGGGCCGACGTTTGCGAGCCGCTTCGGCCGGGGCCGACCGGGATGGCATCTCGAGTGCTCGGCGATGTCCCAGCGCCATCTGGGGCTGCCGATCGACATTCACGGCGGCGGCGCGGATCTCGTCTTTCCGCATCACGAGGCGGAGCTGGCCCAGAGCGAGGCGGCGTGGAATCGGCCGTTCGTCCGGTTCTGGGTCCACGTCGGCACCCATGCAGCTCGGCGGCGACAAGATGTCCAAGTCCACCGGCAACATGATCTTCGTGCGCGATGCGCTGCGCCGGACGCATCCGGATGGTCTTCGCCTCTACCTGCTTGCCGAGCACTACCGGCGCCCGTTCGACCACGATGCCCGACGCATGGCGCAGGCTGACGCGCTGGCCGGCGCGCTTCGACGGGCCGCGCGGCGCAGCGGGACGGAAGCCTGGACCGCTCCCGTTCCGCGCGCCGGTCTTCGAATGCTCGACGAGGACCTCGACACTCCCGCGGCGCTTCGCCTCCTGCGCGAGCTGACGGAGGCTCGAGACCCGGGCGCCTTGTCGCTCGCCCGGCACCTCGGCTTGCGGCTCGGGAGACGCTCCTAGGCCACGCTCGCGCGCGGCCTCGAGCGGATCGGACCCGCCGCCCTCCGTTGTCTCGTGGCGGTCGCCTTCCGCGCCGCGGTCTTCCGTCCGACCGACCCCTTCGTGGCCACCGCCTTCCTGGCCACGGCCTTTCCGCGCTAGGGCGGAGGCCGCCACAGGGCGATGCCGCCTCGAATGCCCGCCTCGTTCGAGATGATGGTGACGTGGGCGGCGGGCTTAAACCGAATGGCCTTGGCATTGCCACCGCCGATGAAGAGGTGGTCGTGGTGCACGGTCCGTCGCAGGGTGGTGATGGCCTCCTTCAAGCGCTGGTTCCACTGCTCCGCCCCGCGTTCCTTGAGCGCGGCGTTGTTCAGAAGGATGTCGTATGTCATATGCGGCCGCGCGTCGTACCGACTGAGGGAGAACTGCGGCACCAACAGGCCGTTCAGGTACAGCGCGCTCCCGAGGCCGGTTCCAAGCGTGATGACGAGTTCGAATCCCTGACCTTCGATGGCGGCCACGCCTTGCAGGGCGACGTCGTTCGCGACGCGCGCTGGCTTGCGGAATAACGTCTCCAGCGCCCTCGCGAGGTTGAACCCGATCCAGCCGCGATGATAGAGGTTCGCCGCAGTCAGGACACGGCCGTCGGCGACGGCACCCGGAAACCCCAACGAAATCCGGTCAAAGCGTGGAAGACTTCGGGCCAGACGCGCGAGCGCCCGAAGCGCGGTGCGGGGATGCTCGCCGACCGGCGTATTCACCCGAGCACTCGGGGCCAGCAGCGCGCCCCGCTCGTCGAGCACCGAGGCCTTGATGCCCGTCCCGCCAATGTCCGCAGCGAGCGTCCACAGTTCGTCGTTGCGCTTGTCGGGCCTCGGAGGGTCGGAACGCACGACAGCCCCCGACGTCGCGCCGCGCGTGGGGCCCGCGCGACGAGACGGCGCGCCAACTTTCGCCGCCCCTGGCCGCTGGCCAGGCTTTCGGGTTCGGTCCGATTCCATGCCACGTCTCATAGTGCGAGGGCTATGCCAGCACGGAGTTGCACCAACGTCCCCGGCGATGTGAAGACGCCACCCGCCGGCCACTACTCCGCCTAGTACAGACGCGAGCGCCTCAGTCGTCCCTGCGGGGAGTCGTTCCGCTCCAACTTCCACCCACGCCACGTGGGCTGGTGTCGACGGCACGAGGGGTCTGATCGTCCAGACCCTCTAGGAAACGTAGGGAGGCGAATGTTCCTACTCGACAAGCTCTCTTCGGGATCGTCGTCCTTTTTGTCATGCGGGGGTCACCTCTCGACCAGCATTGCTGGCGCTCATCGCCCTCGGCAGCTACCAAGGAGGCACGCTGCCGCGGCAATCGGCAGAGGCTCGAGCAGCGTCGCGGGGCGATCGCCGGAGAGTCCGGGCACATGCGCATGGCGACGGGTCGTCATCGTCACGCCATGATGGCGACCCGCTCGTCAAGTGCCGAGCCAAAGGTCTCCGTCAGTAGCAGCCGTGGTGACCGGACGATGGAATCATTGGGCCCTGATCACCTAGCTTGCGCTAGCCGAGGCGTGCATGCCGGACCGCGGTCGTACGTCTCGCGGTCGACCAGGATATGGATGCCCGTCCTTGCCTCCGTACGCCAAGGTGTAGACGGCCGGGTTCCGAAAGCTTCCCGGCACGTCGTACATGACTTCGGCAACCGGAGCAGACGACTGGCGACGCCGTCTCCGCTCTGAATCACCTGAGCCACAGCGTGAGCAGGGCCGCGCGTTCAGGAATGGGAAGGCAGCACGGGTAACAGGGTGCCGGATTCGGCGCCGCGAGCGGCTAGCGGCGCCGGGCGAAGAGCACCGCGCCCATCAGGGCCACCGCGCCCATCAGCAGGTTGAACGGTACGACCGCGGAGGTCGGCCGCTCGGTGGAGGCGAATGCGGCGAACAGCACCCCACCGAACCCGACGAGTGTGGCCGAGCCGAGCATGTCGGCGATCTGCAGGGCGGCGGCGTTGAAGCCGCGCTCGTTGGCCGGGGACAGCTCGAGCACCAACAGGTTCACGGCCGGGTAGCCGAGACCCATCGCGACACCGGCCAGGCCCCACAGCGGCGCCGCGAGCCAGGCCGGACCCCAGGGCGTGGCGATCAGGGAGAGGGCGGCGAGGGCCGGCGCCAGGCCGAGGAAGGCCCACCGCACGATCACTCCCTTCGGGATGCCGGCCAGCCGCTTCTGCGTGTTCGAGGCAACCGCCCAGCCGACGGCCGCGAGGGTAAGCGGCAGCCCGGCCTCGGTCGGCGAGTACCCGTGTACCGCGGTGAGGGTCAGCGGTAGGTACGCCTGGACCCCGAAGAACGCGCCGGCCAACAGCCCCCGGGCCAGCACGCTGACCGGGATGCCGGGGCGGGCGGCGAGGGTGCCGACGGGTAGCAGCCGTCGCAGCGCCGGGGCCAGGGCGACCAACCCGCCGATGGCTAACCCGAGCGCGAGCCAGCCGGAGGAGGGGTGTTGCGCCCCCCAGGTGACCGCGGACAGACCGGCGGCGGCCCCGAGCGCGGCGAGCGGCAGCCCAGGACGCTGCGGGTCGTCGTCGCCCCGGCGGCCGCCGTGCGCCCGCACGGCCACGCCGATCAGCAGCAGCATCGCGAGCAGCGGGAGCGGCGCGAGCCCGAGGAAAATCCAGCGCCAGCCGAACTGCTGGGTGACGAACCCGGCGAGGGCCGGCCCGACCAACCCGGGGACTACCCAGGCGGCGGAGAGCGCACCGAAAGCCGCGGGCCGGTCGCCGACCGGATAGACGGCGGCGATCAGCACGTACAGGGCCACGATCTGAGCGCCGGCGCCGAACCCCTGCAGCACCCGGCCGGCGAGCAGCACCGGCATGGTCGGCGCGAACCCGGCGACGAGCAGGCCGGCGAGGAAGAACACCGGCCCGGCGAGCAGCCCCGGCGCCGGACCGTACCGATCCGACAGCGTGCCGGACAGCACTGTGCCGACCACGCTCGCCGCGAGCATCGAGGTGAACACCCATGAGTAGAACGCGCCGCCGTGCAGGTCCCGCGCGATCGTCGGCAGCGCCGTGTTCACGGCCAGCGCCTCGAACGCTGCGATGGTGACGAGAATCAGCAGCCCGGTGGTGGTGGCGCGGCGGTCGGGTGCCCACAGAGCGGAACGGCGGGTCCGTGGGGCTTCGGTCACGGTCACCGGCCCAGGATACAGCCTCTCCAAGGGCTTCAGCCCCACGGGCCCACGAAGCGGTGGGAACTGCTGATGACACGGGTTGACACCCATAGAACTGCAATGTACACGACTTCTACGTGTGGGAATGAATAAGGACCTGGTTGCTGCATCCGCCACGCCGCTCGTGCTTGCCATCCTTGCCGAAGGCGACAGTTACGGCTACGTCATCATCAAGCGAGTGGCCGAGTTGTCAGGCGGGCACCTGCAGTGGAGCGACGGCATGCTCTATCCCGTGCTGCACCGGCTCGAGCGGCAGGGTTTTGTCGCGGCAAAGTGGGCGGCGGCCGCGAGCGGTCGGAGACGGAAGTACTACCGGATCACGAAAGAAGGCCGGGCGCAGCTCGTCGCGCAGCGGCAGCAATGGCAGGCTGTAGACAATGCCCTGCGCGGCATCTGGATGAAGGCGTGCACCGTATGACTTCGTTCACCGATCGACCGCTCGAAGAGCAAATCGCGCAGTGGCGCGCGTTCGTACGTCGCCGGCACACCCTTCACGGTCCCGACGTGGAAGCGCTCGAGGGACATCTGCGCGACCAATTAGTGGCGCTTACCGAGACTGGCCTGGTAGGGGATGAAGCCTTCCTGGTCGCGATCAAGCGCATGGGCACCCTCGATGCGCTGTCGCGCGAGTTCGCACGGGAGCATTCCGAGCGGCTGTGGAAGCAGTTGGTCATGTCCCCGACGCCGGACGCTGCCGACGAGTCGCCCAACACCGCACGCGCTCACACGTTCGTCGTTCTGATTCTGGCCGTCGCCGCGGCGTTGGCCGTCAAGATCCCGGACCTGTTCGGTCTTCGGCTCAGCCCTCATGAAGAAGTGCCCTCGTTCTATTTCCGGAACGCCAGCCTGTTCGTCTTCCCGCTGCTCACTATCTACTTCGTGTGGAAGCGCAAGATGGATGTCGCACGCGCCTTATGGCTGGCGCTGCCCTTCGCGGCGGCGGCTGTGTTTGCCAACGTCTACCCGTTCGCCACGAATAGCCACACCGAGAGACTGACCGCTCTGCATTTGCCCATCGCTCTATGGTTGGTCGTCGGCCTCGCGTACGTGCGAGGCCGCTGGTTCGACGACGGTGGGCGCATGAACTTCGTGCGGTTCTCGGGCGAGCTGTTCATCTACTACGTGCTCATCGCATTCGGCGGGGGCGTCCTCACCGCCGTCACGTTCATGATGTTCGCCGCCATAGACAAGAACGCGGAGTGGTTCGTAGGGCCCTGGCTGATCCCGTGCGGGGCGGCGGGAGCCGTCATCATCGCATCCTGGTTGGTGGAGGCGAAGCAAAGCGTCATCGAAAACATGGCGCCGGTGCTGACCAGGCTGTTTACCCCGCTGTTCACAGTGTTACTCCTGGCGTTTCTCGCCACGATGGTCTGGACGGGCAGCCCCATCAACGTGAAACGCGAGGTGCTAATCGGGTTCGATCTCCTGCTGGTGGTCGTCGTTGGCCTGGTGCTCTATGCGGCCTCCGCGCGCGACCCGCAGGCATCGCCCGACTTCTTCGACGGGCTGCAACTGCTGCTCGTCGTCAGCACGCTCGTGGTCGATGGTGTGGCGCTCGCGGCAATCGCCGCGCGCATCAACGAGTTTGGCCTCACGCCCAACCGAGTGGCCGCTCTTGGTGAGAATCTGCTTCTGCTCGTCAACCTCGCGGTGTCCGCGTGGCTCTATGCGCGCTTCCTCCGTCACCGGGGTTCGTTTGCCGACATGGAGCGATGGCAGATCGCCTACTTGCCTGTGTATGCGACATGGGCGGCGCTGGTGGTTGTCGTCTTCCCGCTCGTATTCGGCTTCCGCTGATGCACGCGCGATTCGCTTCGCGCCACACGCTCGCAAGACCCAGCATTCATCGACTAGTTAGGCCGCGATAGAAGAGGCGGTCAGGAATCCCGCATTTACCCATGACAACGCCAACGGAAAGCCAGTCTCGCCCACTCCCTCGTCACGTGGCTGTCATCGGCGCTGCCGGTGGCCTCGGTCAAGTCATCCTCACAGCCATCGTCCGCTCGCGCCCAGAACGCGTCACTGATGTACCGCCAGGATCGCGCGTGGCAATGGTCAGCTCTCTCGCCGACCGTACCGCCCTCACGGGGGCTCTTGCCGGAGCAGACGCGGTCCTTACCGCTCTTGATGTCACATCCACGAGCCGGGACCATTCGGCCTTACTCTCTGAGAATATGAAGACGGTAGAGCAGGCGATGTTAACTGCGGGTGTTGACCGTATCGTCGTGACCAACACGCTGCTGACTTCGTCACCAGGCAAGTCTGCGACCCTCCTCATGCGCTTCTTTTCGTGGATGCCCGGCACCATTGGCCGTGGGGCTACCGAGCAACAAGCGGTGGTGATGCACTTGGCCGCGGTGCCTTTTCGTCCACTTCGATGGACCCTCGTCCGGGGCGGGCTGAACGCTCGGGGGAAAGTGAACCGCCCCGGGTTTCCCGGAGAGCTCGTTACGTGAGAACCGCCAGCCCGGCCGGAGCCGCCTGACGGTCATGATAGGCCTGCTCGAACTCGGCCGGCGGGACGTAGCCGAGCGGTTCGAGCAGGCGGCGCCCGTTGTACCACGCGACCCACTCGAGGGTCGCGAACTCGACGTCCTCCAGGCCCTTCCAGGGCCCGCGCCGATAGATCTCCTCCGTCTTGAACAACCCGATCACGGTCTCGGCCAGCGCGTTGTCGTACGAGTCGCCGGTGCTGCCCGACCGACAGCTCGATCCCGGCCTCGGCCAGCCGCTCCGTGTACCGAATCGACAGATATTGCACGCCCCGATCGCTGTGATGCACCAGCCGCTCCGCCTGGCCGATCGGGCGATCGTAGAGCGCCTGCTCCAGCGCATCGAGGGCCAGATCGCTGCGCAGCGAGCTCGACGCCCGCCAGCCGACGATCCGCCGCGAGAACACGTCGATGACGAAGGCCACGTACACGAACCCCGCCAGGTCGCCACGTAGGTCAGGTCCGCGACCCACAGCTGGTTCGGCCGCGTCGCCGTGAACTGGCGCGTGACCAGGTCCGGCGGCCGCGTGGCCGGGTGTCCGGGATGGTCGTCCGCCGGAACGCCCGGCCCCGCACCGCCCCGGCCAGCCCGAGGCGCCGCATCAGCCGCGCCACCGTACAGCGGGCCACGGCCACGCCTTCCCGCTGCAGCTGCTTCCACATTTTGCGGACCCCGTAAACCTCCCGGTGCTCCCGCCACACGCGGCCGATATGCTCGGCCAGGTCGGCGTCGCGCCGGGCTCGCGCGGGCTGGCGCCCGGGATCGCGGGCCCGCGCCGTGTGCTCGTAGTAGCGAGGCGCTCGAGCTCGGGCAGGTCGCCCAGCGCATCTGTTCCACCGCTTCGAGCAGGTGCGGGAGGTCGACCGCCCGCGGAGATTGCCTCCCTGCGCCAGGCCCACGTCGTCTGATCTGTCGGCGTCGGACAGCGGCCAGGCGCTTCCGAGTCGGCAGCACACCCAGAGGGAGCCAGCGATCTGGCTGGCACGACCCTGCGGGCCGTGCGACCGTAGAGGTAGACGCACCCTCCGGGCCGACCCGGGGCGGCGATCGCCATTGCGCGGGAGGTGCTATGAAGGTCTTCCGTCGGATCCTGCACGCAACCGACTTCTCGAGCGCGTCACGCCCATCTCTGGCTAAGGCGATCGCGCTGGCCAGCCAGAACCGGGCCCCGCTACAGATCGTCCACGTGCTGGCGACACTGGTGCTGCCGGCGGGCGGCGACTTCGCCTACATGCCGGCCTCGACCTACGAGAGCATCCAGCAGCAGGCGCGTCAGCACGCGCAGAAGCAGCTCGCCGGCCTCGTAGCCCGTGCCCGGAAGGCGGGGGTGCGCGCAACCGCAGCCCTGGTGGAAGGCTCGCCTCACGAGCAGGTGCCACGCGTGGCCCGGCGGGCCCGCGTCGATCTACTCGTCATCGGGACGCACGGCCGGACTGGCGTGTCGAAGCTCCTCCTCGGCAGCGTGGCCGAGCGGCTGGTCCGCGTCTCCCCCTGCCCGGTACTGACGATCCGGGGACGCTAGGTCTTCTCTCGCTGAATCCGGCGGCCCAGCTGGCCCGGCGGCGCCGCGGCCACGCCACCGCCGTCAGCGTGGACCGCCAGCGGACCATCCGGCCGCTCGCGGCAACCCAAGTGGCGGCGCTGCTCGAGGCCGCCGCGAAGATCGAGCGGCGACTCCATCCCTATCTGCTCACGCTGGCGCGCGCTGGGCTCCGCCCATCGGAGGGCCTCGCCCTCCAGTGGAACGACCTCACCTTCAAGATTCGGGAACTGCGCATCGAACGTTCGCTCGACGCGAGCGGGCATGTCGTCACGACGAAGATGGGCCGAGCACGGGGTCGTCGACATGAGTGTCGGGCTCGCCGTCGGGCTCCAGCGCCGGCGCGCCGAGCGGAGCGCCGAGGCCCTCAAGCGGGGGCGGGGGCGATCAACCCCCGTGGGTTCTTCTCTTCCGCGGCCGGCACTCCCCCCGATCTCTCCAACGTGACCAAGGGCTGGCGGCGCGTCCTGAAGCACCGACGCTGCCGGCGTTCCGGCTCTACGACCTCCGGCACACGTTCGCGACGAGCTACTCGCTCAAGGTGCGCCCATCACCTACGTCGCGGCCCAACTCGGGCACACAAAGCCGACGACCACGCTCCAGTGGTACGCGCACTGGCTCCCGCGCGGGGACAAGCACTGCGTCGACGCGCTGGACCGGGCGGAATCGCAGGCGCGTGGTAGCCAATTGGTAGCCCATTCAACAGGACTTGATGCGAGCGTGGTGGAAGTGATTGAAACACTGGAGCCGACGATCGGACTTGAACCGATGACCTGTCGATTACGAAGCCCCGGCGAGGACTCACCAGGACCACCTTAGCCGAACCAGAACGACGTGGTGACGCCCACTTCGGAGCCGCCACCCGAGGATGCTGGAGGGTCCTAGTCCGCCCTGTTTCGGGTGGCTTGGTCGCCAAGTGGTAGCCAACGCCCGAGAACCCGGCCGCCGGAAAGCTTCGACGATCTGGAGCCATACGAGGACGATCCAGCGGAGCCGTCATGAAGGACTGAGCGACCACTGCCCGCCGACGTGGTGGTGCGTCGCCCAAGCTCGAGCCACGGCGATAGCACGATGGTACGGTCGTGTCCCCGACGGGACACGTCAGGTGGTGGCACGGGCCCTGACCGTCCCGGTGCGCGGCATCGCCCCGTGCTGCGTATACCATGGGTTCCGGGCCCCCACGCTGGCCGAGCGCTACCGGAGCTTCGAGACGGGCCAACGTCGCCAAGACCCGCGCCTACGGCATGGAGCTGATCGCCAACGCACAGCTCACCCGCGAGCTGGTGTTCACGCTGAACTACACGCTGATGGAGGCGACGGTGATCGAGGGCCCTCTCACGGGGAACCGGGTCGAGGGCGCGCCCAAGAACGTCCTCGAGCTCTCCTTGACCTACACCGCGCCCTTCGGCCTCACGGTGAACGGCCGGGCGCGCTACGTGGGGGAGAGCTTCCAGGACATCAGCAACGAGGCCGTGCAGGATGCCAACTGGCTCTTCGACCTGTTCGTGTCCTATCAGGTGTGGAAGCACGTCCAGCTGTTCGTCGGCGTCACCAACCTGTTCGACGAGAACTACATCGCGGACGGCTTCGGTCAGTCCCTCGGCGCCCCGCGGCAGGTCTTCGGCGGACTGCGCGCGAGCTTCTGAGATTCGGAGGTCGCCACGGTGTGCGGCGCCCAGGAATGACCAGCTGACGCTCGACGCTCTTCCGACACGCGCTGGAACTCCGCCGGGGCGTGTCTCAAGACGCGGCGTCCCAGCACAGCCTCTCCGGTGACGCCGACCTGGTAGGTCCGCCGTGGTCGTCTCGCCGGAAAGGCCGGGAGACCGCTCGACGCCGGCGACGACCCCGAGCGGATCCCCCACGAGCCAGGGCGCCTCCATGCGGCCCTCGCACGTGATCCGGCCTCGGTTCGCCACCCGCAGGTCGCCGCTCCGGCGCGGCCGATGTCAGGCGGCCGGGTGGATGTTCTGGTTGACGCACGCTGTTCCGGGGCCGCCTGCGCGTCACGGACCTGACTCGGACCGAGGCGGTCCAGGACGCGCTGGCAGACTGGAACGGCAACGCCGCGCCGGCGCGGGCCCCTCTCGCGTCAGCGCACCTGACCGGCGCCGCGGTGGACCTGTCCAAGGTTTTGTCAACGCGATCGAGGAGTTCGCCCCAGCCGCGCTTCCACGTGATGGTCTTCCGCGCCTACGCTGGCCACGGCGCCCGGTTCCGAGCTTCCATAGCCATCGGCGGCTGCTAGAGGTCGAATGGCGACGCTGTGACGAGGATCACGCACGCACCTCCGTCAGATCAGGCGCTCTACGGAAGTGGCGCTTCCGCGGCACGCCGCAGCTGAAGGGCCCGGACCCACTCGCCTTGCTCGTTCGTCGTCAGCCGCTCCTGGGCACGGAGCACCAGCTGGTGGAAGGCATCCAGGCCTCATGGCAGTTTTCTGCCGCCTGGTCGATCCTCGCCGCCCGCCGCCACAGCCGCGTGATCTCGTCCGTATCCATCAGGATCGACTGATCGCCCTTGATGAGGCGCTGGTACTCGTCCCCGAACGACTCGTATTCGATCCGGGCGAGACGGCCGTCCCGGAACGTCGCGCGGAGGACCTCGGGTGCCACGGCCGGTGTCCGACTGCCGC
Source organism: uncultured Candidatus Rokubacteria bacterium (assembly GCA_963745015.1). Classification (GTDB taxonomy): domain Bacteria; phylum Methylomirabilota; class Methylomirabilia; order Rokubacteriales; family DASRDR01; genus DASRDR01. The sequence continues at coordinate 26,918 of CAVUVU010000019.1, read as the reverse complement.
CAGAGTAACCAGGTCGTGACGGGTGGATTCGTCGTCAGCCTCGTCGCGTGCTCGGCGAGCGCATCCAGCGCCTGCACGGACATGCCCGGCTTCGCGCGCTGATACAGGGCGTAGACGTCGATCTCTGACCTTCGCGCGCGGGGCTCGTACCACCTCACCGCACCATACAGACAGAGGATCATCAGAACGCCAAGACACCATGGCATCGCTCTTCTCATGAGCCACCTCTGCACGCGCCTTGTCGAGCCGTTTGGGTAAGGACCGTCGCGCCGGACTACTACGAAGCCGGCCCGGTCATGGTCACGCCAAGCCTCGCCGCGCCGATATCCGAACGTCAAGACCGCCTCGGCGGCTTGCCGCGGCGATCTCCCCTGCCCTCCGCACGCCTCGCCGCCGATAGGAGCTCCCGGGAAGCTCAATCCTCGATCCGTGGTCTACCAGGCGCCCGCAGAGATCGGGCAGAGGAAATGACGCAGTTGGGAACACAGGACAGGACTCCGGGCGCGACCACACGGTCAGGACCGGCTCGCCGGTTTCGTACGCCGCAACACCCAGCGAAGTCCGATGGGCGTCACGAGCGTCGTGACGACCACCATCAGGACGAGCGCGGAGTACGCCGTCTGGGAAAGAAGAGGTCGGCCCTCGACCACGAGCGCGGCGCCGATCCCCGCGAAGATGAGGCCCACCTCGCCCCGTGGCACCATCCCGATGCCAACCACGAGTCGATTGATCCTGGGCGTGACCACCCCCGCGGCGCAGGCCAGCTTGCCCCCGACCGCCACGAGCACCAGCACCACGCCGAACGCGAGGCTTTCGCGCGTGACAAGGCTCCCCACGTCCACCTGGATGCCCATCAGGACGAAGAAGAGCGGCACGAACAGGCTCGACAGGGGATGCAGGAGCTCCGAGAGCGTCGCCTTCTCCCCCGGGGTGCGGACGCCCTCTCCGTAGGGGTCCAACAGCAATCCTGCGGCGAAGGCGCCGACGATGCCGGCCAGACCGATCCGCTCCGCGATGAACGCCAGCGCGAAGCAGAGCGCCAACCCCAGCACCAACAGCATGTCGCGCTGGCCCGTGCGTCCCGCCAGCCGGACGATGGGTCCCGCGAGGCGGTGCCCGAGCCCGACGGTGATGGCGAGGAACACGATGGCCTTCAGGACGATCCCCACGACCGCGAGCACCGAAAGCTCGGGCGCGCCCGTCGCGGTCGCGGTCACCAGCCCGGTCATCACCGCCAGCACCACGAGTCCCAAGATATCGTCCAGGACCGCCGCGCCGAGGATCACCTGCCCCTCACGACTCTGGAGAGCGCCCAAGTCCTTCAGGACCCGGGCGGAGATCCCGATGCTCGTGGCCGTCAGCGTCGCACCGACGAACAGGTGGGCGAGCATCGGGATCTCGGGCAGCAGCCACCACGCGGTCCCCCACCCGAGCACGAACGGGACGGCCACGCCGATGGTGGCGACGAGCGCGGCCGAGGAGCCGACCCCGACGAGGGCCCGCAAGTCGGCCTCCAGGCCGACACCGAACAGAAGAACCAGCACCCCGATCTCGGCCAGCACGTGGAGGGTGGGGTCGCCGCGCACGAAGGCGATCCCACGCTCGCCGAAGAGGGCGGGGAGGAGGTTCCCCGCGCCGATCCCCACGAGCAGCTCGCCGAGGACCGAAGGCTGGCCCCATCGTTCCGCCAGGACGCCGCCGCCCTTCGCGGCCAGCACGAGGAGGGCCAGCGCGAACAGGACCGGGCCGGCCCGGGACGGGGGGTCGGCCGTCCCCGCCCACGCGGCGAGCGGGATCGCGACGAGGAGAATCCCCCCGGCTACCCGCCAGAACCGACGGTCGTGCGGCATTGCACGCGCTACGCGGCCGAGGGGGGTCCCGGAGAAACCAGACCCTCGCATGCCGCTTTCACGTGACTCAGCGACCGGCATCGCTTGACATACTCGATCAGGGCCCCCAGGGCCGTTGCCCGAGCACTACCCGGGGGGCGCCCTCGACGAGGCGCGCCCACAGACGCCGACCCTGGGCGCTTTCCAAGTCGCATTCGAACACCGTCGCGCCGGTGACGAACCCCCACCAGCGCATCTCCTCGATGGTCAGCGAGCCGCCCGCACCCCTCCGCACGTCGTGACGAACCTTGATCCGCTCACCACTGTCCAGCGTGACCCGACAGTAGGAGGCGGCCGTCGGATCGCTCACCACACGACCCACCTTGGCCATGATCGCGCTCCTACCACCAGAGGAGCGTGGCCCCGACAATCACCATGATCGCGAACGCGCCCATGATGAGGCCCATCACGATGCCGTCCCACCCCGCTGTCCCCCGCATGTCGCGTCTCCTCCGCCTGTGGTGGACGCTCGCCCGCACCGTCCGATGGACGGCGGGCGTGACTGGCTACGGCGCGAGTGCGGGCTAGTGGTCTTCGGACGGCGAGGACGGGGACGGATCGGACCCTGCCAGCGGCGCGCGCCGGACCGACGTCAGCCAGACCCGCGCGTTGGGAGCGCTGGGCATCGGGAGCGGCAGGTCGCGCGTCAACCGCCCGACCTCGATACCCCCGGGAGAGGGTACGATTGCCGAAGCGGACGGAACGTCTGCGAGCCGCGCGCGCTCGACGTGCACAGCCTGGACGGACCCATCCAGGAACGTCACCGCCCCGGGCATCAACGGGTTCGCGAAGTCCGCCGCGACGTACAGGATCAGGAGGACGCGCCAGCCGCTGAGGGTCATCTCCGGCCCATGCTAGCACGCGTCCCAGCACGAGGCGCCATGGTCACGACACTCGTAGTCCGTCCTGGCATGGCGTGCTACTGTCCAGGCCGTGAGTCGCACATTGGCCCCAGCGCTCACCGAGTTCATGGTCCGATTCTGCCCGTCGGTGCAGCGCTTGGAGGCGCTGCTGTACATGCATGCCCACTAGACCGCCTCTGGACTCCCCCTGAGCTGGCAGGCGGCGTGCAGTCGATCAGCCGGGAGGATGCGCGGGACCTGCTCGCCACATTCTACTGGCACTACTGGCACGGCTTTCTGGCCGCCGTCTCGTCCGACGCCTTTCGCTACGAGCCGACCTCGCCAGAGCTCGCTCGAGCCGTGGACGCGCTTGCCATCTATCTCGTCCGACTCGCGGCCTTCGTTGTCATCCTGGCCGGCATTGCCGAGAAGAATCGACGGAAAGGCGTAGTGTGACGGCGAGGGCTGGAGACCCGCGTGCTTCCCGGCACCTCCTAGTGTTCATGTTCCCGATAGAACAAGACGATCTCCTGAGCATGGGGCATCAGAGTGATCAAAGCGCCACAGCCCCTGTGCAACCACCTCCTGCCCGAACCGAGCGGGTCGAACAATGACGCGACCGCCTAGGGACTTCCAGCGAATCGGTCCCATCGAAGGTGAGTACTTTCCGGACGTCAGTCTTCCGGATCAGACGGGTGCGGTGATTGACCTCCACTACGCCCGCCGCGGCCGCCCGGCCCTCGTCGTCTTCTACCGCAGCGCGGAGTGGTGACCGTTCTGCAAGACGCAGCTCGTCGAGCTGCAGCGCGTGCTCCCGATGGTCGCCACCCAGGGCGTGGCGCTCTTCGCCATCAGCTACGATGCGGTCGCGATCCTTCGCGCCTTCGCGATGGAGCACGGCATCTCGTTCCCGCTCCTGTCGGACGAGGGCAGCCATGTGATCCGACGCCTCGGCCTGCTCAACGAGCGGGTCCAAGAAGACCACGCCGCCTACGGGGTTCAGCCCAATCCCCGGCACCTGGGAGTGCCGTATCCTGGCGCGTTCGTCCTCGACGAGCGAGGGATCGTCGTCCGGAAGCGGTTCTACGAGAGCTATCGTGAACGGGACACTGGATCCGGGCTGATCGCGGATACGTTGGAAGGGCTCGGGGTCACTCCGGTGGTGGACGAGCTAAACACGACCCATCCGGTGCGGATCCGCGCCTGGCTCGACTCACCGACCTTCGCCTGGTTTCAGCGCCTCCGGTTGACCATCGAGGTCGTTACCGCCCCGGGAGTCGGGGTGTACGGCCATCCCGCACCTCCCGGGGTCGTGCCCCTCACAGTCTCAGTCGCACCCATCGAGGGATTGGAAGTCGGTCCGACGACCTGGCCGCCCCCGCGGCGTCGCGTGCAGGGAATGCCCGAGGAGGTCTCGGTGCATGCGGGAACAATCCGAGGTTCGCTGCCGTTGACCTTCACGGCCCCGCCTGGCCAGGGTGACCAGGTCGTACAGGTCAGCGTCAACTACCAGGCATGCCGCGATTCGAGCACCTTGCCTGCATCATCCACTCACTTCGCCCTGCCAGTGCAGGAGCGTCCCCTCATCGGTCGTGTGTTGCCCGCCGAGAGGAAGGCCTGACGCACCCTTGAGCCTGGCTGGTCACGAATTGGCCAGCGGCACACCATTCGAGCGGTCGGCGAACAGAGCGACGGACGATCCACAAGGCGGCGCACGAGCGCTACGAGCGTCGCCACTACGCTCGGTCATCGGCTATCGAGTCTCGTGAACCGCACTCTCCGGTTCTTTCGGGTAGTCGGGCTGCTTGTAACCCCGACCCGCGACCGCCTGGCAGACTCCGGCATTGACGGCCCCGGCGATCGCCACGACCGCGTCGAGAGTCTCCTGCGACACTCCCGCCTGCCTCGCCCCGGCGAGGCGTGAATAGCTTCAGGGTTCGCAGGTACGCGTCAGCGTGACGGCCAGCCCGATGAACATCTTCTCGCGTGGCGTCAAGAGTTCGGTGGCGTGAATGGCTTGGTAGTATTCCTGGAACTGTTGTCGGGCTCTGGTCATGTGGGTCCCTCCTGGGAGCACGCTACCTGGACGGAGGGCCCATTTCAATCGCGGAGCGTGCGATTCTCACGGACGTTAGCTCAGCAGAGTTCCGGTCCTGGCTGCACCCATAGACAGCTCGCTGGTCGTCGAGCACGCGATGTGCCAGGCCAAGGGACTGGGAGGAGTTGTGCCACCGCTTCGACCGGGATCCGGAGTCGCTCGCGAAGAGGGTGGAACGGGTCCAGGGGGTGCCGGCGAGACCGTACGCGGCTATCGCGCGCGAACGTACGGGAGCGTGGCCCACGAACCCCCTGACTGCCGTGCTGAACGCGCTTCCTGACTCACTGCCACACGAGGGCGCCCGTGTCCCAATGCGTCGCTTCTTGATGATTCTGTTCGCCAAGGATACCGTTGACCCGTGGGCAAGGCGGCTCGTGACAACGCGCGGACTCCACTCGACGCGATCGCCCGGGCGAACCCCGACTACCTCGAATCCCTGTACCAGCAATACCGGCGGGATCCGGGCTCGGTGCCGGAGTCCTGGGCGCTCGTGTTCGCGGGCTACGAATGGAGTGGGCCGGCAACGACGCGGGCCGGAGACCCGGGAGGCGCCCCGCCGGAGACCGCGGACCTGGTCCACTCCTACCGCGAACTCGGGCACCTCGCGGCCGATCTCGATCCGCTCGAGCGCGCCCCGCACTCGCATCCCCTCCTCGCCCTCGGCGAGTTCGGCTTCACGGAGGCTGACCTCGGCCGCACGGTGGACGCCACGCCGTTCAAGGGTCTCGAGCGGGCGCCGCTGCGCGAGCTCGTGACCGCCCTCCAGGAAACGTACTGCGGCACGCTCGGGGTCGAGTACATGCACATCGCTGACAAGTCGCCGCGGGAGTGGCTTCAGGAGCGGATGGAGCCGGCGCGCAACCGACCGGCCATGACCGACGACCAGCGCGCCGACATCCTTGCACGGCTCGTCCGGGCCGAGACGTTCGAACAGTTCCTCCACACCAAGTACGTGGGTCAGAAGCGGTTCTCGCTCGAAGGAGGCGAGGCCCTCATTCCGCTGCTCGACGCGCTCGTGGAGGAAGCCGCGGCGCTCGAGGCCGACGAACTGGTGCTCGGAATGGCCCACCGAGGCCGACTGAATGTCCTGGCGCACGTTCTGCAGAAGCCGTACGAGCTGATGCTGGCGGAGTTCGAAGGCACCCTCCTGCCGTCGGACGTCCAGGGCGACGGGGACGTGAAGTACCACCTCGGCTACTCGCACGACCACGTCACCCGGAGCCGCCGGGCGGTGCACCTGTCGCTGGCCTCGAATCCGAGTCATCTGGAGGCGGTGAACTCCGTCGTCGAGGGCGTCGTTCGCGCCAAGCAGAGCTATCGGAACGATGTCGAGCGCCAGCGCGTCGTCCCGGTGCTCCTGCACGGTGACGCCGCCTTCATGGGCCAGGGCTCGGTCTACGAGACGCTCATCCTGGCCCCCCTGGCCGGCTTCACGACGGGCGGGACCGTCCACATCATCGTCAACAACCAGCTCGGCTTCACTACGTCGCCGGAGGACTTCCGGTCCTCGCGGTATCCCTCGGATCTGGGCAAGGCGTTCGACGTCCCGATCTTCCACGTCAACGGCGACGACCCCGAGGCGGTCGTCCAGGCCGCCCGGCTCGCCGCCGGTTTCCGGCAGGCGTTCGGGCGCGACGTCCTCATCGACCTCGTGTGCTACCGGCGGTACGGCCACAACGAGCTGGACGACCCGACCTTCACGCATCCCACGCTCTACCAGAAGATCCGCGAACATCCCTCGGTCGCCGAGCTCTATGGCCGGCGCCTCGTCCAGGCGGGCGTGGTCGACGACGCGACGGTCGAGGCCATGCAGGCGGCCATCCGAGCCAATCTGGACAAGGCGCAGGCCGCGGCGCGCGCGCACGTGCCGAGGCAGAAGGTCCAGGCGTTCGGCGGCGTGTGGACGGGGCTCAGCTGGGCCGGAGAGGATTGGAGCGCGGATACCCGCGTGAAGGCCGAGACCCTGCGGACCATCGCCGAGGCGACCAGCCGGCTTCCCGCCGACTTTTCCCCTCACCCGCGCATCGCCAAGCTCGTGGAGGGACGGCGCGCGACGGTGGACCGGGGCGAGGGGATCGACTGGGGCTGTGCCGAGCAGTTGGCGTACGGCAGCCTCCTGCTCGAGGGGTCCCCGGTGCGGCTCAGCGGTCAGGACAGCGTGCGCGGCACCTTCAGCCACCGTCACGGCGTGCTGTTCGACGCGAAGACCGGGACCCCGTACGTCCCGCTCAACCATCTCGGTGCCGAGCAGGCTCCGATCGAGCTCGTGAACAGCCCGCTGAGCGAGGTCGGGGTGGTCGGGTTCGAGTACGGCATGGCCAGTGCCGACCCGAGCCGGCTCGTCGTGTGGGAAGCGCAGTTCGGGGACTTCGCCAACGGTGCCCAGGTCATCGTCGACCAGTTCATCGTGAGCGGCGAGTCGAAGTGGCAGCGCATGAACGGCCTCACGCTGCTGCTCCCTCACGGTTACGAGGGCCAGGGCCCGGAGCACTCGAGCGCCCGCGTCGAGCGCTTCCTCTCGCTGTGCGCGGACGACAACATGCAGGTGGTCAACTGCACGACCCCGGCTCAGTTCTTTCACGTGCTGCGCCGGCAGATGCACCGGACGTTCCGCAAGCCGCTGATCGTCATGCACCCCAAGAGCCTGCTGCGCCATCCGGCCGCGGTCTCGACGCTGGCGGAACTGGCCGACGGCACGTTCCAGCCGCTCCTCCCCGATCCCGCAGACATCGATCCGGCGGAGGTCCGGCGGGTCCTCCTCTGCTCCGGCAAGATCTTCTATGCGCTCGACGAGGGGCGAAAGGAACGTGACGCCCGCACGGTCGCTCTCCTGAGACTGGAGCAGCTCTACCCCTTTCCGGCCGCGGAGCTGGAAGCGGCGTTCCGCCGCTACCCGGCCGCCACCCAGTTCCGCTGGGTGCAGGAGGAGCCGTCCAACCAGGGACCCTGGAGCTTCGTCCGGTGGCGCATCGAGGACCTGCTCGTGGCGGGCGGCCGCCTACGATACGTGGGCCGCAAAGAAGCCGCCAGCCCGGCGACCGGCAGCTACAAGATCCACCAGGCCGAGGAAGCGGCGATCGTCGGCGCCGCCTTGAAGCGTCCACGCGAGGCGCGGCGGCCCCCGTCGGGCGACCGGAGGGGCTAGACGCCATGGCCGTCGAGGTCAGGATCCCCGAGCTCGGCGAATCGGTCACCGAGGGTGTGATCGTCCGCTGGCTCAAGCAAGACGGTGAGCTCGTCCAGGCCGACCAGTCCGTGCTCGAGCTGGAGACCGACAAGGCCACGCTGGAGATCCCCGCCACGGCCTCGGGGCGCTTGGAGATCGTCGAGCGCAAAGGTGCCACCGTGCGCGTGGGGGCGGTGGTGGCCCGGATCGCCGAAGGCGCCGACAGGCCGACGGCGAGCGCAAAGCCCAAGACCGCGCCGGCCCGTGCCAAGCCGTCGGCTCCCGCGCCCGCGAGCCCGCCAGACAGCGGCACCCGCAGCAAGCGGCCCGTCGAGCCCGACTCGGAAGACGCTGAGCCCGAGCGCCACGACGACCGGGCCGGAATGCGCGAGCGGGCGGCAGGGGACGGCGAAGCGCCGCCGGAGCCAGAAGCGGCCGAAGCCAGGGACGACGTGGAGCGTCAGGTCGCCGAAATGGCGTCCGAGCGGGTGGAATCGCCGCCAGAGGAACCGGAGACCCCCGCCGAGGAAGAGCAACCCACTGCCCCCACGCGGGGGCCGCGCACGGTGCCGCCCTCGGTCTCCGAGAAGACCGATGCCATCGAGCGGAAGCCGATGAGCCGGCTCCGCCGACGGATCGCCGAACGGCTGGTCGAGGCCCAGCGCACCGCCGCCATTCTCACCACGTTCAACGAGATCGACCTCTCGCGCCTTCTCGCCGCCCGCGAGCGCCTCCGCTCGCGGTTCCGCGAGCGCCACGGCGTTGACCTCGGGCTCGTCTCGCTCTTCGGCCGCGCCTGCCTGCAGGCCCTGGCCGAGGTCCCGATCCTGAACGCGCGGATCGAGGGCGACGACGTCGTCTACCACCGGCATGTCCATCTCGGTATCGCCGTGAGCACGCCCCGCGGCCTGGTCGTGCCGGTGGTGCGTGACGCGAACCGCCTGCGCTTCGCCGAGCTCCAGCGGGCGATCGAGGACCTGGCGCGCCTGGCGCGGGATGCGAAGCTGACGCCGGATCAGCTCGTCGGGCGGAACCTTCACGATCACGAACGGCGGCGTCTTCGGGTCGCTCCTCTCGACGCCGATCCTGAATCCGCCGCAGTCGGGGATCCTCGGCATGCACAAGATCGAGGAGCGGCCCGTCGCGGTGGACGGCCAGGTCGTGATCCGGCCCATGATGTACGTCGCGCTCTCGTACGACCACCGGCTCGTCGACGGCGAGCAGGCGGTGACCTTCCTGGTGCGCGTCAAGACACGGCTCGAGGACCCCGTGCGCATGCTGTTCGAGGTGTGACATGACCCCGAAGGGGACGCCGCGAGACACCGGAGCCCGCCTCGAGCGAGCGGAGATTCGCGAGTGGCTCGAGTCGCTCGACGACGTGCATCGCCGGCACGGCGCGGGCGAGACCCGGCGGCTCCTCGAGCTGCTCCGGGATCATGCGTACCGGACGGGCGTGCAGTCGGGTCTCGCGGTCACGACCCCCTACGTCAACACGATCCCCCGCTCCGCGGAGCCTCGGTACCCGGGCGACTGGCCCCTCGAGCGCCAGATCAAGAGCCTCGTCCGCTGGAACGCCATGGCGATGGTCGTCCGGGCCAACCGCGAGAACGCGGGACTGGGCGGGCACATCTCGACGTACGCGTCCTGCGCGACGCTCTTCGAGGTCGCCTTCAACCATTTCCTTCGTGCCCGCGACGGGGACGGGCGCGGCGACACGGTCTTCTACCAGGGACACGCCTCACCGGGTGTGTATGCCCGCGCCTTCCTGGAGGGCCGGCTCACTGAGGAGCAGCTTCAGAACTTCCGGCGCGAGTGTCCGCCTCGCAACGGGCTGTCGTCCTATCCGCACCCCTGGCTCATGCCTGAGTTCTGGGAATACCCCTCGGTCTCCATGGGCCTCGCGCCCATCATGGCCATCTATCAGGCGCGCTTCCAGCGCTACCTCCGCGACCGCGGCCTCAAGGACACGGAGGACAACCGGGTCTGGTGCTTCATCGGCGACGGGGAGTGCGACGAGCCGGAGAGTCTCGGCTCGATCTCGCTCGCCGCCCGGGAGCAGCTGGACAACCTGATCTTCGTCGTCAACTGCAACCTCCAGCGCCTCGACGGGCCCGTTCGCGGCAACGGGAAGATCATTCAGGAATTGGAGTCGGTCTTCCGGGGCTCGGGCTGGAACGTGATCAAGGTCGTCTGGGGCGGGGACTGGGATGCGTTGCTCGAGCAAGATGCCGAGGGACGCCTCGTCGAGGTTATGACCGAGACCCTGGACGGCGAGTACCAGAAATACAGCGTCGAGGACGGCGCATACTTTCGCGAGCGGTTCTTCGGACGGGATCCCCGCCTCCGGGCGCTCGTCGAGCATCTCTCCGACGACCAGCTCCACCGCCTGGCCCGGGGCGGGCACGATTCGCGGAAGGTGTACGCGGCGTACAAGGCGGCCACGCAGCATCGCGGCGCGCCCACCGTGGTCCTCGCCAAGACCCTGAAGGGCTACGGGCTCGGCGAAGCGGGCGAGGGTCGCAACGTGACCCACCAGCAGAAGAAGCTCAACGAGGAGGAGCTGCGCGAGTTTCGCTCGCGGTTCGGCATCCCCGTGCCGGACGACCACGTCAACGAGGCGCCCTTCTATCGCCCGGCCGCGGACCGTCCCGAGATGGTCTATCTCCGGGCGCGACGCGAAGCCCTCGGCGGATACGTGCCGAGCCGCCGGGCCGCCACTCCACCCCTCGAGATGCCCCCGCTCGACTTCTTCTCGGAGTTCCTCGAGGGCAGCGACGATCGGGAGGTCGCCACGACGATGGCCTTCGTGCGTCTCCTGCGGCGGCTCATGCGTCACGAGGGGATGGGCACGCGCGTCGTGCCGATCATCCCGGACGAGGCGCGGACGTTCGGCATGGACGCGCTCTTCCGGCGCTTCGGGATCTACTCGCACGCCGGGCAGCTCTACGAGCCGGTCGACCAGGAGTCGCTCCTCTCGTACCGGGAAGCCAAGGACGGCCAGATCCTCGAAGAAGGCATCACCGAGGCCGGCTCGATGTCCTCCTTCATCGCGGCCGGGACGGCCTACGCCCAGCACGGCATCGAGATGGTGCCGTTCTACACCTTCTACTCGATGTTCGGGTTCCAGCGCGTCGGCGACCTCATCTGGGCGGCGGCCGACTCGCGCGCCAAGGGCTTCCTGCTGGGCGGCACCGCCGGGCGCACCACCCTGGCCGGCGAGGGGCTCCAGCACCAGGACGGCCATAGCCATTTGATGGCCACCACGGTCCCGAACCTTCTCGCGTACGACCCGGCCTACGCCTACGAGGTCGCGGTCATCGTCCGCGAAGGGCTCGCGCGGATGTTCGAGCGGCAGGAGGTGGTCCTCTACTACCTGACCCTGTACAACGAGGTCTACCCCATGCCCGCCATGCCGGAAGGGTCCGAGGAAGGGATCCTCAAGGGCATGTACCGTGTGGGGTCCCTCGAAGGACCGCCCGACGGCGGGGGCCCCGGACGGGTCCAGCTCTTCGGGAGCGGCCCCCTGCTCCGCGAGGCGCTCCGCGCCCGGGACCTTCTCGCCGACCGCTTCGAGGTGGCGGCTGACGTGTGGAGCGTGACGAGCTACAAGGAGCTCCGGCGCGACGCCCTTGCCGTCGAGCGGTGGAACTTGCGCCACCCCGGGGCCACGCCGCGACGCAGCTATCTCGACGAGGCGCTTGACGGCGTCGAGGGGCCGTTTGTCGCGGTCAGCGACTACATGAAGCTGGTCCCCGAGCAGATCGCCCGCTTCCTGCCCGGTCCCCTCACCGTGCTCGGCACCGACGGGTTCGGACGCAGCGATACCCGGCCGGCCCTGCGCCGGCACTTCGAAGTCGACGCCGAGCACGTCGCGTACGCCGCGCTTCACGCGCTGGCACACAGCAGCCAGTTCGAGCCGAAGCGCCTACCGCGTGCCGCCGAGGAGCTCGGCATCGATCCGGACCAGCCCGACCCCGTCACCCAGTGAGGAGAAGCCATGGACGTCACGCTCCCGGATCTGGGCGAGAGCATCAGAGAGGCCGAGGTGCTGAAGGTGCTCGTCCGCGAGGGCGACGCCGTGGCCGCGGACCAGCCGTTGCTCGAGCTGGAGACCGACAAGGCCGCGTTCGAGCTGCCCTCTCCGCAGGCGGGGACGGTGAGCCGCGTCCACGTCAAGAAGGGCGACACGGTCCGGGTGGGCCAGAAGGTGCTGACGATCGAGGCCGGCCGCGCGGCGAGTGACCGCCGCGAACCCAAGAAGAAGGCCAAGGACGACGCGGCGGCGCCTCCTCCCCCGGCACGGGGAGAGGAGTCCGACGATGCGGGCAGGGAGCAGGCCGAGCGGGCGCCAGTACTGGCCCGGCATCGTGCAGACGCCGGGCGGGCGTCCGGACAGCGGGCGGCGGACGAGCAGCCCGAGCGCGGCGATGAGGACAGCGGCGCGCCCGGGCCGCGGCGCCCGGAGAAGGTGAGGGCCTCGGTCTCCGTAAAGGAAGAGGCAGAGAGAAGCAGAAGGAGAAGGAAAGGACGAGCCCGAGGACCGGACCGAAGACCGAGCGGCGAAGGCAGCCAAGCCGGAGGGCGTGACCGAGCCCCGGCCGAAGGAAACCGCGACCTCGGACGGGGAGGTGGCGGCAGGGCCGGCGGCGCGCCGTCTCGCCCGCGAGCTGAAGGTGGATCTCGTCCGCATCCGCGGGACGGGGTCGGGTGGCCGGATCACGCCCGAGGACGTGCAGGCGTTCGTGGGGGACCGCGCGCCCGCCGCGCGGACCGCCGCCCGGCCCCCCGCCCCAGCCGCGGAGGACGAGCGATGGGGGCCGGTGGAGCGTCGGGCGCTCACCGGCATCGAGAAGGCCGCCGCACGGCATCTGTCGGCCTCGTGGAGCGAGATCCCCCATGTGACCCACCACGACCTGGCGGACGTCACCGAGCTCGAGGAAGCGCGGCGACGGTACGAGGCCGGGAAGGACAAGGCCGAGCCCAAGCTGACCTGGACGGCTCTCGTAGTCAAAGCCGTGGTCGTGGGGCTCCGAGCCTACCCACGGGTGAACAGCAGCCTCGACCTCGAGCGGGAGGAGTTGGTGACCAAGCGCTACGTCCACGTGGGCGTGGCCGTCGACACCGAGCACGGGCTCCTGGTGCCGGTCCTCCGCGACGCGGATCGGAAGACCACGCGCGAGATCGCGGCCGAGATCGCCACGCTCGCCGAGCGTGCCCGGGCGCGGAAGCTCGCTCTCCAGGACATGCAGGGGGCCAGCTTCACCGTGACCAACGTCGGCGGCATCGGCGGCGTTGCCTTCACGCCCATCGTCAGCCGCCCCGAGGTGGCCATCCTCGGCGTGGCCCGAACCCGGGAGGAGCTGGCGCTGCGGGCCGGGCAAGTCACCCAGCGGATCGTGCTTCCACTCTCCCTGTCGTACGATCACCGCGTGATCAATGGCGCGGACGCGGCTCGCTTCGTCCGGTACGTCGCGGAGCTGCTCGAGGATCCCTTGCATCTCCTCCTGGAGAGCTGAGGCATGGAGCGCGCGAAGCTGGTCGTCATCGGCGGGGGGCCAGGCGGTTACGCGGCCGCCTTCCGGGCCGCGGACCTCGGCGTCGAGGTCACCCTCGTTGACGCCGAAGCGCAGCTCGGGGGCGTCTGCCTCCTCCGCGGCTGCATCCCATCCAAGGCGTTGCTCCACGCCGCGCGCGTCATCAGCGACGCGCGGGAGGCCGCGCGGTTCGGTGTGCGCTTCGCCGCGCCCGAGATCGACCTCGAGCGGCTGCGCGCCTGGAAGAGCGAGGTCGTGGACCGCCTCGCCCAGGGCGTGGCGCAGCTCGCGAAGCGCCGGGGCGTCCGCGTGCTGCGGGCGTTCGCGACGTTCCGCGACGGTGGCACCCTCGAGCTGGAGGGAGACGACGCGCCCCGCCGCCTCGGCTTCGACCACGCGATCCTCGCCACCGGCTCGGTCCCCATCATTCCCCCTGCCCTCCGGTCGGACGACGAGCGCGTGATGGATTCGACCACGGCCCTCGACCTGCCGGTCGTCCCGCGCCGCCTTCTGGTCGTGGGCGGCGGCTACGTCGGCCTCGAGCTGGGCACCGTCTACGCGGAGCTCGGCGCCAAGATCACCGTCGTGGAGATGACCGGCAACCTCCTGCCCGGCGTGGATCCCGACCTCGTGCAGCCACTCGAGGCGCGCCTCGAGCGGCTGTTCGCGACCAACGACAAGAGCACGCGGGTCACCCGGCTCGAGGCGGAAGACGCCGGCGTGCGCGCCCATCTCGAAGGAGCTGGCGTCGATTCACCGCAGCTCTTCGACCGAGTGCTGGTAGCGGTCGGCCGCAAACCCCGGACCGAAGGGCTGGGCCTCGAGACGGCCGGCGTCGAGCTCGACGAGAAGGGCTTCGTCCGCGTCGACCGCCGGCGGCGCACCACGGAGCCCCGGATCCTCGCCATCGGCGACGTGGCCGGCGAGCCCATGCTGGCCCACAAGGCCGCCCGGGAGGGCAAGGTGGCGGCCGAGGTCGTCGCCGGCGAGCCGGCCGAGTTCGACAGCCGCGCGATCCCTGCGGTGGTCTTCACCGACCCCGAGGTCGCCTGGTGCGGACTCACCGAGACCCAGGCCGAAGCGGAGAATCGCAAGGTCGAGGTGCGGCGCTTCCGATGGTCCGCGTCCGGCCGGGCGCACACGCTCGGGCGGACGGAGGGTCTCACCAAGCTCATCGTCGATGGGAGACGGAACGGGTGCTCGGCGTGGGCGTGGTCGGCCCAGGAGCGGGAGAGCTCATCGCGGAAGGCGCGCTGGCCGTGGAGCTGTCGCTGACGGCCCGCGACGTGGCCGAGACGATTCACGCCCACCCGACCCTGGCCGAGACTCTTGCCGAGACCGCGGAGGCCGTCCTCGGGCAGGCGACGCATAGCTACGCGGGTGGCCGTCGGTAGGCGATGGGGCGCAGCGTCGCACGGAAGCTCCTGGAATCGCACCTGGTCGAAGGCGACCTGGTCCCGGGGAGCGAGATCGCGATCCGGATCGACCAGACGCTGACCCAAGACGCGACCGGGACCCTCGTGATGCTGGAGCTCGAGGCCATGGGCCTCGACCGCGTGCGGACCGAGCTGTCGGCGCAATACGTGGACCACAACCTGATCCAAACGGACTTCCGCAATCCGGACGACCATGTCTTCCTGCGCAGCGCGTGCCGGCGGTTCGGCGTCTGGTATTCAAGAGCAGGGAACGGGGTGAGCCATCCCGTCCACATGGAGCGCTTCGGGGTCCCCGGCAAGACGCTGCTCGGCGCGGACAGCCATACTCCGGCGGCCGGGTCCCTCGGGATGCTGGCCATCGGCGCCGGCGGGCTCGAGGTTGCCCTGGCGATGGCGGGGGAGCCCTTCTACCTGAAGATGCCGCGGGTCCTCGGGATCCGGCTGGTGGGCGAGCTCCCGGACTGGGTGAGCGCGAAGGACGTAATCCTGGAGATGCTTCGCCGCCGCGACGTGGACGGGGGCATCGGCCGGATCGTCGAGTACCACGGCCCCGGGCTGGAGGGCTTGTCCGCGATGGACCGTCACGTCATCGCCAACATGGGGGCGGAGCTGGGCGCCACCACCACGGTCTTTCCCGCCGACGCGGCCGTCCGACGCTTCCTCGAGGCGCAGGGCCGCGGGGACGCGTTCGCGGAAATCCTGGCCGATCGCGACGCGCAGTACGACGAGGAGGACGAGGTCGATCTCTCCCGGCTCGAGCCGCTGATCGCCACGCCCTCGAGCCCGGGGAATGTGGTGCCGGTGCGCGAGGTCGCGGGGCGCCCGATCTACCAGGCGTACCTGGGCTCCTCGGCCAATCCCGGCCTGCGCGACTTCGCGGTGCCGGCGCTGATGGTGCAGACGCGCCAGGCCGCGCCCGGCGTGTCGTTCGACGTCAACCCGACGTCCCGGCAGATCCTGGGCACGCTCATCGACGAGGGCTATCTGGCCCACCTCGTGCGCGCCGGCGCCCGGCTCCACCAGGCCGGGTGCAACGGCTGCATCGGCATGGGCCAGGCGCCGGCCACCGGCCGCGTCAGCCTGCGCACCGTCCCGCGAAACTTTCCCGGTCGCTCGGGGACCGCCGACGACCAGGTCTATCTCTGCAGCCCCGAAACGGCCACCGCCTCAGCGCTCACCGGTCGGATCACCGACCCACGGGCCCTCAGCGTCCCCTATCCGGCCTTTCGCGAGCCCGCGACGATCAGCGTCCACATCGACATGCTCGAGCCGCCGGCCTCCCCTGGCGAGCGCGTGGCACTTGAGAAGGGCCCGAACATCAAGGATCTGGGCTCGTTCGATCCGCTGCCGCCAACCGTCCGCGGCCCAGTGCTCATCAAGGTGGGGAACGACATCTCGACGGACGAGATCCTCCCGGCGGGCGCCCAGGCACTGCCATACCGCAGCAACATCCCCGAGATCTCCCCGGTTCACCTTCGCCCCGCTCGACCCCGGCTACTATGAGCGAGCGCTCCCGCTGCGGGACACAGGCCACCTTATCGTCGCGGGCAAGAACTACGGCCAGGGGTCGAGCCGCGAGCACGCCGCCCTGGCGCCGCGCTTCCTCGGCGTGAAGGCCGTCCTGGCCAAGGGCTTCGCGCGAATCCACGGCCAGAACCTCGCCAACTTCGGGATCCTGCCGCTGGTCTTCGACGATCCCGCCGATTACGACCGCATCGAACCGGGGGCCGAGATCGAGCTCCCGCTCGTGCGCGACGCGCTCGAGGCGGGCGGGCCGCTGCGAGCGCGCGATCTGAGGCGCAGTCACGAGCTCCTCCTCCGCCACGACCTCAGTCGGCGCCAGATCGAGCAGGTGCTCGCCGGGGGAATCATCCCGCTCACGCGTCGGCACGCGGACGCCCGGGAAACACCGGAGAGGCGAACGCGATGACGAGCATCACGGTGCGCGCGGAAGCATCCGGAGCGTTGCAGGAGATCGTCCTCAGTCCGCCGGAACCTTCCGCAGGCGGGAACGTCGATGACGCTCGCGCTGTACGCGCGACGCAAGCGGTGGCCCCTCGAGGGCGGCGTGACGGTAGAACTCCGGCACGCGCGCATATACGCTGAGGACTGCGCCGACTGCGAGACGAAGGATCCAGATCGGCACGTCGATCTCGCTCGCAGGGTGCTCAGCCACGAGCAGCTCGCTCGGCTCCTGGAGATCGCAGCGCAGTGCCTGTGCACCGGCCCCTCACGTCTGAGATCGTGATCCGGCCGACGCGGGCCGACGATAGGCTCGTCCGAGACGCTCCGATCGCATTTGGATCCTCCCTCGGCTCCCTTCTTCGATGTCTGCGCCGTGAAGCCGTCGTCGTTGCAGCTCGGACACTTCGGCGTGGCCCCCTCGTGCCCAGCGATCGTCATGATGCGTTCGAACAGGAACAGCAAGACACCCGCTCTCGCAGGGACACGTGGCGACGCCTCGGCGTCGTGCTTCGTCATCGGGAGCTCCCATCCGACGCGCCGACGCCGCACGGGCGACACGGCGTCATGCGGCGAGGGCATCCAGCGCGGCACGCGCAGCCGCGTCCGGCGGTCCCGCCGTGTCGACCCGGATGTACTCGACGGCTTCGAGCTCGGTGACCGGTTCGAACTCCGCGCGGACGCGCGCGAGAAGCGATTCGTCGGCGTCGGAGACGGACGGCCCGAGTGCGCGGCGACGCAATCGTGCCCGCAGCGTCGCCTCGTCGCACATCGTTTCGACAAAGAGAAACCGCCGACCGAAACGCGCGAGCCAGGTCCCGCGCGGCGAGGCCGCAGCGCCCGCTCCCGAAACGTCGCGTCCAGCACAACGCCTCGCCCGGAATCCACAACCACACCCGCCCGGCGGAACATCTCCTCGAACGTCCGGGCCGAAAAGGCGGTGGAGTAGGCGCCCGCCGGAGCGGGCTCGGTGGGGCGAACCCCGGCGAGCGCCTTCCGGACCCGGTCCGACGCGATGACGGGGATACCACGGGCCCGGCCGATGGCGGCGGCTAGCGTGCTCTTGCCGCTCCCAATCAAGCCTCCGACCGCAATCACCGGCGGGGCATCGGACCTCGCTTCCGTGTAGGAGTGCGCAAGCGCAAAGAGTGACCGCGCCTCCTCGGCCTTGCGCGTGGCCTTCTCGGGCGGCGTGGACGAATCGGCCGCCAGGAAGGCGGCCACCTTGGCCCGGACCCACGCCCGGTAGCCGGAATAGAAGTCGACGACCCCGTACAGGTCGTGGTCGTCGGACTCCAGGGCAAACGCCGCCAGGAAGAGCTCGGCGAGGTCGACCCGTGATCGCGCGGTCAGCTCCATCGCCAGGAAGGCCACGTCGCTGGCCGCATCTCCGCTCCGGAGTCGCGAGTTGAACTCGACGCAGTCGATGACAATCGGCTCCGCCGACTCGAAATAGACGTGCTCGAGCCGGAGGTCGCCGTGCCCGTCTCGGACCCGCCCGTGCGCGGCCCGGTCTCGGAAGCGGTCGGAGTGGCGCTCCAGGATTCCGAGCTGCCACGCCCGCACGGTGTCGAACGTGTCACGGGAGAGGAGTCGACTCACGAAGACTCCGCCTGCGTGAAGTTCTCGAGCACGTTCTCACGGATGATCTCGAGGGCCCCCGCCTCCGGGGCGGGCGGAGCATCCGCGAAAAACCGGGCCAGTCGTTCCGCCAGGCGGGCCAGGTGATCCGCCGTCAGCTCACCTCGACGAAAGAGCGCCTCGGCACTTCGCTCATCCGGGAGCCGTCGCATGTGGACGGCATAGTCCACCACGTCGCCATCCAGACAAAACCAGTGGCCGCGCGGACCGAGTCGGACGGGAACCACGCCGAGGTAGACGTCCGGGGCGAGTCGCCGGTTTAGGCGGACCTCGTCCTCACAGCTGCGCTGGCGCCGCTCGAGCGTCGTGTAGTTGACGAACCCGTAGTCGACGGGACGCTTGAGCTTCCAGACGTCCCGGTCCGTGAGAAACACCCATGAGATGTGCGTGGTGAGCTGCGTGACGCGCGAGGGCCGAGGAGCCGGATACGCCTCCGGACGCCGGAGATCCTCGAGGAGCGACCGGGCCTGCTGGTGCTGCGTCACGACCTGTCCAAGCTATCAGACCCTCGCCTGTCCCAGTTGGTCGACCGCGGAGACTGCATGGCAGCCCCACTATGTCAGGGTTTTGAAGACGTCGACGGGCCCGGATGGCCATGACCGTTCGTCGTGGGTGTCGAAAGGCGCAGATGCGCCTGACGTACGACCACGACCTCCTGCCGCCGACGTCGACACACGCGAGTATACTGAGTGGCTACTGATCCCGAGTACCCGCACGCACAACTCTCGATATGAGCCATAGACGGAAGACCCAGCCGGAAGCTCCGGGATCTCGAATCCAGCGACGCGCTGGATCGTCGAAGGGGTATCAACCGATCATGCACGCAGTCGCCGCAGCCAGCCAGCGGCGGCGCCGAGACCATGCCGGCGTACTCGGGCGCGCTCATCGTCGGGCTCCTGACCATGCTCGCGCTCTGGCCCACCCACGTGGCGCCGGCAACCCGCCCGGTCGTCTACGTGGCGCCGATCGAGGGGATGATCGACCTTGGGCTGGCCCCCTTCGTCCGGCGCGTCCTGGACGAGGCCGCCGCGGCCGGGGCCGCCGCCGTGATCCTGGAGATCAACACGTTCGGGGGACGTGTGGACGCGGCGGTCCTGATCCGTGACGCGCTGCTCGGGAGCCGCATCCGGACGGTGGCCTTCGTGAACAAGCGCGCCATCTCGGCCGGTGCCCTGATCAGCCTCGCGGCCGAGCGGATCATCATGGCCGACGGCGGGACGATCGGGGCGGCCACCCCCGTGGAGCTCGGCGCGCCCGGCGCGCCGGCGCAGCCCGTGGCGGAGAAGACCGTGTCCTACATGCGCAAGGAGTTCCGCGCGACCGCCGAGAGCCGGAAGCGGCCGCCCTTGCTCGCCGAGGCCATGGTGGACGCCGATGTGGACGATTCCCGGCGTCATCGCCAAGGGGAAGCTCCTGACCCTCACGACCCAGGAGGCCCTGAAGCACGGCCTCGCGGACGCCCGCGCGGACACCCTCGACGCGGTTCTGGCGTCCCTCGACCTCGCCGGCGCCGAGGTGCGCCGCGCGACGCAGACGTGGGCCGAGACGCTCGTGCGCTTCCTGACCCACCCGGTCGTCAGCTCGCTCCTGATGACGATCGGCATCCTCGGGATCATCGTGGAGATCCGGACGCCCGGCTTCGGCGTGCCCGGCTCGCTCGGCGTCGCCAGCCTCGCCCTCTTCTTCTGGGGTCACTGGCTGGTGCGGCTGGCGGGGTGGGAGGAGCTGCTGCTCGTCGGCATCGGCCTCATCCTCCTGGCGATCGAGGTCTTCGTCACGCCGGGCTTCGGGCTCACCGGAGTCCTCGGGCTCGCCGCCCTGATCGGCGGCCTGGGACTGAGCCTCGTGGGCGCGGGGGCGACGTGGGCCGTTGTGGTCACCGCTGTCGGGCAGGTCGCGGCGTCGCTCCTGCTGGCCATCGCGGTGTCCCTGGCCTTGTTGCGCTTGCTCCCGCGCCTCCCGTTCGGCCGCCGGCTGGTCCTCGAGACCGAGTTGACGGCAAACGAGGGCTTCGCGTCCGCGCCGGAGACGGATCGCGCCTGGCTCGGCAAGCGCGGGACGGCGGCGTCGATGTTGCGGCCGGCCGGGATCGCCGACATCGAGGGTGAGCGGGTCGATGTCGTCTCCGAAGGAGAGTTCATCGACGCGGGCGAGCCGCTCACCGTCGTCCGGGTGGACGGCAACCGGATCGTCGTGCGCCGCCTGCGCGGAAAGGACTGAGCCATGATCGGCATTGAGACCGGAGCCTTCGGAGTCGTCGCGCTCCTCATTCTGGTCGTGGCGGCGCTCGTCGTCCTTCTCTACCTGATTCCCGTCGGGCTCTGGGTCGCCGCGTTCGCCTCGGGGGCGTATGTCGGCCTCTTCACGCTCGTCGGGATGCGCTTGCGACGCGTGCCCCCCGGCACGATCGTCACCGCCCGCATCAGCGCGGTGAAGGCGGGGCTCGACATCTCCGTCAACGATCTGGAGGCCCACTACCTGGCCGGCGGCAACGTCGTCAACGTCGTGAACGCCATGATCTCGGCGGACAAGGCGAACATCGCCGATGCCCTTCAAGCGGGCCGCGGCCATCGATCTGGCCGGGCGGGACGTGCTGGCGGCGGTGAAGATGTCGGTGATCCCCAAGGTGATCGAGACGCCCCGCATCGCGGCCGTGGCGAAGGATGGGATCCAGCTCATCGCCGTCTCGCGGGTGACCGTCCGGACCAACATCGACCGGCTGGTGGGAGGCGCCGGAGAGGAGACGGTCATCGCACGGGTTGGCGAGGGCATGGTCAGCACGATTGGCTCGGCCGCATCCCACAAGGACGTGCTCGAGAACCCCGATCACATCTCGAAGCACGTCCTCTCCAAGGGGCTCGACGCCGGGACGGCCTACGAGATCCTGTCGATCGACATCGCGGATGTGGACGTGGGCGAGAACATCGGCGCGAAGCTCCAGATCGACCAGGCCAACGCGGACAAGCAGATCGCGCAGGCGAAGGCGGAAGAGCGGCGCGCGATGGCGGTGGCGGAAGAGCAGGAGAACCGGGCGAAGGTCGTCGCCGCGGAGGCCGAGGTGCCGCGGGCCATGGCCGAGGCCTTCCGCCAGGGCAACCTCGGGATCATGGACTACTACCGCATGAAGAACGTCCAGGCGGACACGACCATGCGCGAGGCGATCGCGGCCCCCGGGGAGGCGTCCCGTCACCGCCCCGCGAGAAGAAGTAGCCGCCGGAGGACACCGATGCGGACGTGGTCGCCGGGACAGCTTCTTCTGTTGGCGGTGTTCCTGCTCGTGCCCCTGCTCAATTTCCTACTCACGCTCTGGCGGCGTCGGCGGAGGGAAAGCACCCGGACGGGCCATTTCGAGCCCGTCGCGCCGCAGACCCCCGCTCAAGAAACCCGACCACGCTCCGTCCAGGCCGCCCAGGTCAGCATGAGCGGCGATCGCCCGCGTCGAGAGACTCGCCGGGTGCTCGCCGAGGCTCCGCCGCGCGCCGCGCGCCTCAAGGTCTCGGCGCGCCTGGGTCCACACGACGCGCGGCGCGGCGTCGTCCTGATGGCGATCCTCGGGCCGTGCCGCGCGCTCGAGCCGGGGCAAGCCCCGGACATCGACGCCCGCGATCCCGCGGCACCTTCCTCCCCTGCCCGTGGCCGATAGCTGGCCAGGGAGACTCCAAGCGACCCTGAGGCTTGCCGGCATCCCTCGGGTGATTGCAGTGAGGTCCTTGACTCCTCGGCTCGTGATGCGCGCCCGCCGGAACGTACCGAGCCAGAGTTATCGTGAATCGCGATCCTCGCGGATCAATCGCGCGCTGTCGGAGAACGACCGTCCACCGAGTCGTTGCCTCCACCGCTCCGACACCCGTCGCGCCTCGCGCATGGTGAGGGTCTCCGCCGCGCGCTCGAGGAGCGTCTTGACCTCCTGCTGCAGCGAGCGCCCATTGAGGCGGGCGCGTTCCTTCAGACGCTCGATGGTCTTCTGATCAAGGCCCCGCACGACGATCGAGCCCATCTGATCCTCCACACGCCGTTCCGGAACACCCTGGGGTCACTCTGGTCGGCGCAAAGGCGGTTGCCATTTGGTTGCCATTCGTGAGCGCACCTGCGGCGGGCTTCGGGGCTCGCGGACACCGGAGAACGCCCCTGAATGCCTCGGAATGCCTCTGAATGCCGCTGCTCCTGGGCCAATCAGGGCCGTGACACGTGCTCGATCCGCGTCGTGTTTGAGGCTCGCTAAAACCCAGGATTCATCGGCACACGCGCGAGGTCGGTGGTGGCTCCAACGGGATTCGAACCCGTGTTTCAGTCACGATCGCCTCTGAGCCCATCAATTTAGGTGGTTAGGACGCAAGGAAACTCGAGACACCCACGGGAATCGAACCTTCACAGGTTCGATTCCTCTGAAAGTAGCGTGAGACTCCGGAAGGGGCTCTCCGCCATACACACCCTCTTCGCCCGCCCCCCTCCGCGGACACGGACCTCTCCTTCATCCCTCACAGGGCGGACGGTGCCGCGGGCCCGCCGGCCTGGACGGATACGTCTGCCTTGCTTCCTCACCCGCTCTCCCCTCGCACCCGAGCCTCGAGCCGAGATGCCTCTGCCCTCCCCGCACTGCCCCGTTCCGGCACCGGCGACCATGGCGGAAAAAGCAACGCCGCACGACGTGATGGGGAACCGGGAGTACCCATCGGTCGGGCTTGACATGGCATGGCGTCGTTGATGAAGAGCGGTGCCGGTCTGGCAAGATAGGTGGGCACCGCAGGCGATGTGTGGCATGCGCCGTACGCGGGGTTTACCCCTCAGCGTCGGGCGTCCCCAGCCAGAAGGGGCTGGCCTTCCCGATGCTCTCGAGATAAGTGCGCCGCTCCGCGGCCCGGCGCGGATACCATGTCGACAGGTAGTCGGGGTCCAGCATGTGGTGACGGCTCTCGGTGCCGAAGAGGCCCGCGAGGGCCGCCAGGGTGATGAAGCCCTCCTCCGCGCGCGCCTGGAACGCGTGCCAGCGGCGGGCATGCTCTTCCGACCGGAAGAGGTTCATCCCCGTTCAGAGGAACGCCGGCCGGCCGCGCGAGTGACCAAACCCGTAGTTCAGGTGGCCGACCACGCCGGGTGGATCCACCCGGAGGATCCGGCCATCGCGCATCTCGAGGGTCACCGGATCCCCGCAATCCAGGCACGGCACATCCACGCGAACCACCTCACCCGGGAACAGCCACGTCACCGAGGTGGCCTCGAAGCCGCACTGGGCGAACCAGCGCTGCTCCCCGCGCACGGTGATGCGGTACTGGGTGGGTAGGCTGTTCAGCGGCGGGAACGACGCGACGTAGTGAGTCTCGGGGTGGAGCCACCCGATGGGGTAGGCCTGCATCACGTCGAGCAGCAGCCGCCGCCCCTCCTCCACGGAGAGCCCGAGGGCCCGCGCGAGCTCCGCGTAGTGGGGCGCCGCGCCGCGATTGACCAGCCCCCGCATCATGTGCTGGAACATCCGGTCCATGAGGCCTAGATCAGCCATCGGAAGCTCTCCTGAGGCGGCGCGCTCGTGGCCAGGTGCCGCCCGTCGGCATCGTGCTCGCCAACGCGCTGCTCGTGATCCCGGCCGCCACGGCGAAGCCCCTGGCGCGCGCGCCCCCAGATGTTCTGGCTCGCGCCCCTCGTCGGCGCCCTGAGCGTCCTCGTGGGGCTCGCCCTCGCGTACCGGCTGGACTGGCCGTCTGGGCCGGCGATCGTCCTGGTGGCGAGGCTCGCCCTCCTGACGGCCTGGGGAGCCAGGTCGTGGCGTGGATCCCAACGCGCGCGCGATTAGAACAGCCCACTATCTCGTCCGGGTCGTCGCCAGGCGATCCGGAGTCCCGTGGCCGCCCAGGCCGTGCCCGAGCCGCGTCGTCGTCAGACGGCCAGACGGCACGTGGCGGTCATGCTGCTTCTCCCTGCTCTCGTGTGTGACCAGGGCCTTTGGCGTCGGATTGGCATTACGCTCGCGCGTTCGCCGGCCGCCCAGGAGCCGGCGTCACAGTGGACGTTAGCAAGCTCCTCGCGTCTGATCGGTCCACCGCGATGGCCCCTGCCGTCGTCAACCTCACAAGTGGAAAGACTGCGGATTACGCTCGAGACTGTCGACTCAGGGCGCCTCGCCGACGGAGACCGAGCTCACTTCTTCTTTTGCGCCTGCTCGGCCTGGGCCTGCTTGACCACGTCGCCCACCTTCGCGATCGGCCCCTTGAGCCCGTCGAGGATCGTCCGGAGCCGGGGCCCCTCGATGAAGACGCCGTCGATGCCGAGCCCCTTGTAGCGGGCGGCGACCTCGGAGTCCTCCATGGCCGCGCGCAGGGCCCGGCCCACCACGTCGAGGTTGGCCGCGGCACCCCCTTCGGCGCGAAGACGATGATGCGCTCCTCGAACACCGTCGGCACGCCGGCCTCCTTCGCGGTCGGCACGTCGGGCAGCTCGGGCACGCGCGCCTCCGAGAACATCACCAGCGGGCGGATGCCCTGCGACTTGTACAGCAGGAACTCCGGGCCCGAGAAGAGCGACAGCTCCGTGTGCTTGCCGAGGATGGACTTGAGGCGGACGGCCCCGCCGCCGGCCTGGACGTACCGGAACCTGACGCCGGCCTCCTGCTGGAACATCAGCGGCACGAAGTGCGGCAGCAGCCCGATGTTCATCGCCACCGTGATCGTCTCCGGCTTGGCCCGCGCCTCGGCCAGCACGTCCTGGATGGTCTTGAAGCGGCTGTCTCGAGGCACCCCAGGCCGACCTGCGTGCGCCCGACCTGGCCGATCAGCTCGAAGGCGCGTGTGGTCGTAGTCGACCACCCCCACCGCCGGCGCCGTCAGCAGGCCCATGTGGAACATCCCGATGGTGTAGCCGTCGGGATCGGCATCCTTGACCAGCCGGGTGCCGACGGTGCCCCCGGCCGCCGCGTTGTTGACGACCACGATCGGCTGCGGCAGCAGCTTCCGCCTGTCGATCGTCTGCTGCAGGAGGCGGCCGACGACGTCGGTCTGGCCGCCCGGCGCGATCGGGATGATCATCCGCACCGGCTTGTCGGGATACGCGGCGGCGGCCGTGCCGGCCAGGCCGAGCGGCACCGCGCCGGCAGCAGCCAGGAGTTGCAGGGCCTCCCGTCGAGTGAGCGTGTGCATGGTCATCCTCCCGGGGTGTGGGGTTCTGCCTGCGGTCTGGTCTGGCCGGCCCGCGCGCCGCCCGGCGCC
Organism: uncultured Candidatus Rokubacteria bacterium; assembly: GCA_963745015.1. Lineage (GTDB taxonomy): Bacteria > Methylomirabilota > Methylomirabilia > Rokubacteriales > DASRDR01 > DASRDR01. Next base: position 1,154 of record CAVUVU010000019.1, on the reverse strand, counting down.
ACTCGCGCACGAACGGCCAGACGAACAGCGCGGCCGCGACGGCCAGCATCGTGCGGCGATCGGGCGCTGCGATCGAGCGGCAGGAAGCTGCCCGCCGAGGCCATCAGGCCCGCCCGCAGCTCGGCCTCGGCGGCCGGCGCCAGCACGAGCCCGACCACGAAGGGCGCGAGCGGCACCCTGCCAGCTCCAGCAGGATGCCGAGCAGCCCGAAGCCGAGCATCACCCAGATGTCGAACGGGCGGTTGTTGAGCGCGAAGGCGCCGATGACGGAGAACACGATCACCATCGGCAGGACGAAGGCCCGCGGCACCAGCATGAGGCGCGCGAACAGGGCGATGCCGAACGTCATCAGCGCGAACATCACGACGTGCGCGACGAGGTGCGTGGCGAAGATCGTGTTCACGATCTCGGGGTTGTTCTTGAAGAGCAGCGGCCCCGGCTGGAGGTTGTGGATGACGAGCGCGCCGAGCAGGACCGAGTCGGTCAGGCCGCCCGGGATGCCGAGCGTCAGGATCGGCATCAGCGTGCCGCCGGTGGTGGCGTTGTTGGCGCTCTCGGCGGCGACGATCGCCTCCTCGCTGCCGCTTGCCGAACTCTTCGGGCGTGCTTCGAGAGGTTCTTCGCCGTCGTGTAGGCGACGATCGACGCGACGGTGGCGCCGACCCCGGGCAGGATGCCGATCCAGATGCCGATCAGCGACGAGCGCACCATGTTCCAGCCGTGCGTCGACGTAGTCGCGCAGCGACATGAACATGCCGCGCATCGAGGCCTCGGATGGCGCTCGGCGTTCTGCCTCGATGTTGAGGGCGTCGGCGACGACCTGGCTGACCGCGAACATGCCGAGGATGACCGGCAGGCTGTTGAACCCGCCCTCGAGCGCGTGACGCCGAAGGTCAGCCGCGACCATGCCCGAGGTCTCGTCGATGCCGGGATAGGACACGAGCATGCCGAGCAGGCCGGCCGAGAGCCCCTTGAGGAAGGAGCCCTCGCGACAGCGACGAGATCAGGATCAGCGCCATCACGATCACGGCGAAGTTCTCGAACGGGCCGAACGCCACGGCGAGGCGGGCCAGCGGCGGCGACAGCAGCACCAGCGCGCCCCAGGACAGCGCGCCGCCGACCAGCGACGAGGCGTTGCCGAGCCCGAGCGCCCG
>CAVUVU010000018.1:0-86909 GCA_963745015.1 uncultured Candidatus Rokubacteria bacterium | reverse complement strand
ACGACCAAATCGCTCCTCAAGGACCCCGAATACCGCGCCCTGCCGGATCTGAATCGGTGGAAGAACTGGGTGCAGTATCAGATCGAGTACATCTCGCGGAAGGAAGCCGCGCCTGTCGGGGTCTATGGCGCGCACGAATCGCAGATTCCGTTCCAGATGGAGATCTTCGATTTGGGAATCATCATGGACGAGCTCATGGCGATCATTCAGAATCGCAGAAAGGTGAAGGAGGCGGCTCAGCGGATCAGCAACCGGCCCAACGACATCATCGACAGACTGCGATATCCGGTTCCGGCCGATCCGAGGGGACAAGAAGGTCTGACCGGGCGTGTCTCGCGCCGGGGCGCGTCCACGAGAGCTCACCGTGGCCCGGCCCCCGGGGCGTGGGACCGGTGATTCTGAGGAGGGGGGCTGTGCGCGGACCCCGTCCAGGCGCCCAGGTGCTCTGAGCAATAGAAGGTTGGTCCCGCCACCGCGGCCCCCGGAGGGCGTCAATGTCCTCCGGGGCGCGGCGGAGGGAATCCGCCGCGCAGGAGCGTGGCAGATCCGCTGCCCGCAGGAAGAGCAGGGCCGGCGCCCGAGGCGGTACGACGTGGCTGGCACTGCAGGCTAGGTCATCCCCCTCCGTCTCCGGCCGAGCGGCCGCTCGCGCGTGTCCACAGCGTGGTAGGAGGGAAGGCATGCCGCACGACAGCAGAGTCGCGATCGGCCGCTCGGGGGAGGAGCGTCGGTTGGTCGGGCGACTCGGGGAGGACTGATGGCGTGAGGAAGGGCGTCCATGGATTTCTTCTCGTCCTGCCGACCCTCCTGGTCATCTTCGGCTTCATCTTCTTCCCGATCGGATACTCCTTCTGTCTGAGCCTGACCGACAAGCACCTCATCCAGCCGACCTACGAGTTCGTCGGGCTGGAGAACTACGGCTGGCTGATGGAGGACGTCGACTACTTCTGGGGCGGGATCAGCCGGGGGCTTGTCTTCTCCGTGAGCATTACGGCCTCCAGGTGTCCTGGGCCTCCTGGTGGCCCTGCTCCTGAACCAGCCGTTCCGGGGCCGGGGGTTCGTGCGGGGGATGGCCCTGTTCCCCTACATGCTGCCTACCATCGTGGTCATCCTGCTGTGGAAGTGGCTGCTATGCCACCTATGGCCCGGTCAACTTCGTCCTCCAGGCCCTGGGGCTCATCCGGGCCCCGGTGGTGTGGCTGAGCCCGCCTCCTCATGCCCACCCTCATCGTCGTCGGCGTCTGGCAGTTCTTCCCCTTCGTGGTCATCAGCCTCCTGGCCCGCCTCCAGACCATCGACCTCCAGCTCTACGAGGCGGCCGGCATCGACGGGGCCGGCCCCTGGCGGCGCTTTCTCCACGTGACGCTGCCCGAGCTCCGCCACGTGCTGTTCGTGGTCATCCTCCTGCGGAGCTTCTTCATGTTCACCAAGTTCGACCTCCCCTGGCTGATGGCCGCCGGGGGCGGGCTGGGGGAGCTATCCAGACCCTCCCCATCACGCCTTCCGCAAGCCTTCGGCTTTTTCCAGGCGGGGGAGGGGGCGGCGATCTCGGTCAGGCTGTTCGCCCTCCTGATCCTGTCGGTGGTGTACTTCCGGACCTACCGGCGGGAGGCCGAGGCCTGCTGAGGGGCGGCGGCGCCGACCCTACACCGCGGCCCTGCTCTACCTGGGCGCGGCGGTGGTGGTGGTGTTCTGCGGGGTGCCGCTCCTGTGGATGTGTGACCGCGCTCAAGCCCCCGGGGAGATCCTGGCCTATCCCCCCCGGGTACTGGGCCGGTACACCTTGACAACTTCCGGCGGCTCCTCGGACACCGGGTTCATGATCTACCTCAAGAACAGCCTGGTGGTGGCCGGGGTCACGGTGGCCATCGACATCGTGGTGGCCACGGTGGGGGCCTACAGCCTCACCCGCTTCCGCTACCCTGGCAAGCAGCTCCTGGCCAACCTGACCCTGTTCACCTACATGTTCGCCCCATCATGATCATCATCCCGGTCTACGTGCTCCTGAACGCCCTGGGCCTGACGAACTCGCACCTGGGCCTGGTGGTCGCCTACACCTCCATCTCCCTGCCCTTCACCCTGTGGCTCCTCCGGGCCTTCTTCGCCTCCCTGCCCATCGAGCTGGAGGAGGCCGCCTTCATCGACGGGGCCAACCGCTTCCAGACGTTGGTCTACGTGGTCCTGCCCCAGGCCCTGCCGGGGATCATCGCCACCTCGGTCTTCGCCTTCGTGGTGGTGTGGAACGACTACCTGTTCGCCCGGGTGCTGCTCAACGAGCGGAGCCTCATGACCATGCCGGTCGGGCTCCAGGACATCTACGAGGCCACCGTGGTCGACTGGGGCCTGCTCATGTCCGGGGCGGTGGTGGTGACCCTGCCCGCCCCGGGCTTCTTCCTGACGTCCAGCGATACCTCGTCAGCGGTGGGGAATGGGCGCCCTGAAGGCCTAGCTGGGCCGGCCAGGCGGGATCTTGCGAATGCGCGCGCACGAGCCGGTGTGGTCCGGTGAGGCGAGGGGCGGCCGGACGCGGTTCCGCCATCCTCCCGGCGCCGACCCGGACCGCACGAGCTCGTTGGACGCCGCGGCTCGGAGAGGGTTCGGTGGGGCTCGCGGCTCGTCGATCGTCCAATGCTGCCGCCTTCGGGTTGGTGGAAATGGGCCCTCGAGGCGGGAGGCGGCGGCCCGGGAGGTGAGAGCGATGGGCATCCAGGTCCGGCAACTTCACCGGCGCTTCTTCGGGGAGGTCAACGGAGTCGACCTCCGGCAGCCCCTTGATGAGGTCACCCTTGCCGACATCCAGGCGGCGATCGACCGTTACGCGGTGCTGGTGTTTCCCGGCCAGTCCCTCGACGACCCCCAGCAGATCGCCTTCGCCGAGGGCTTCGGGCCCCCGGAGAGCTCGACCCTCCGGACATCCGTACGGGGCCCAGCCGTTTGGAGCACGACGCCCTGGTCGACGTGTCGAACCTCGACGAGTAGGGACAGCCGTTGATCGCCGGTGAGCGGCGACAGCTCTTCTCCCTCGGGAACCGGATGTGGCACACCGACAGCTCGTTCAAGCGGGTCCCGGGCAAGTACTCGTTCCTCCACGCCCACGCCATCCCGTCCCGGGGCGGCGAGACCGAGTACATCGATCTCCGGGCCGTCTAGGATTCGCTGGCCCCGAGCCGCAGGCCCGCTGGAGGGCCTGGTGGTGGAGCACTCGCTGCTCTACTCCCACGGTGCCTGGGGTTCACGGACTTGACGGACGAGGAGCGGGCCACGCTCCCATCCTCCCCGCAGCCGCTCGTGCGCACGCTCCCGGCACCGGCCGGAAGAGCCTCTACATGGGTCCCACGCCTCGCACGTGGTCGGCTGGCCGGTGCCGGAGGGCCGGGTGCTGCTGCGCGAGCTGATCGAGGTCGCCACCCAGCGGGAGTTCGTGTACCAGCACCGCTGGCGGGTCGGGGACCTGGTGATGTGGGACAACCGCTGCACGATGCACCGGGTCCGCCCCTACGACCAGGCGGAGCGAGCGCCGCGACATGCGGCGGGTCACGGTCGCGGACCACGCGGCGGGGCTCGAACGGCGGCTGGCCAGCTGACCCCGTGGCGCAGTCGGTTGGGAGGGCCGGAGCCGGTTCCCGCGGCCGGGCGCGCGGCCCCGTCACCGGGCGGCGTCCCGGCCGCGCCGGCACGGCCGGCCGCGGGCGGCCGGAGCGGCTCCTGGTCGCCGAGGACGACGCGCCGATGGGTCTGGTGGCCCTCGCGCTCGGTCATCCTGGGAACCGCGCTCTGGCCATCGCCCTGGACCGGCTGCTCGCGGGTCATGCCCGCCGGGCGGTGGCCACGCTATGCCGCGCGGCCGCGGAGCTCGGCCTGGCGGGTCGCGTGGAGGCGCACCTGGCCCGGTCCGGTCCCCTGGTTGGGCAGCTCGGTGACGTCGCTTATCTCCTCGTGGAAGGGGCGGCGGTGACCGCCGAGGCCCTGGCTCTCGCGCCGGTCCTGCGGCTGATCCAGAAACACGGCGAGGACTGCCGGAACATCGACCTGGCGGCGGCGCGGCGGCGAGGAGTCCCGGTGGCCATCCTTCGCCGGGAGGCCAATGCCGCCGTCGCCGAGCACACGCTCCTGCTCATGCTGGCCGTCGCGCGCCGGCTATCGGCCGCGCAGGCCGCTGCGCGGGCGCGGGTCGTGCGCGCGCAGCGGCAGTCGAGCCACTACAACTGGGCGCGCCTGGCCGGCGTGGCGTCGCTCGGCGGCCGGACCCTCGGCCTGATCGGCCTGGGAGAGGTCGGACGCGCGGTCGCGCGCCGGGCGGCGGCGCTCGGGATGCGCGTCCTCTACACGCAGCGCCGGCGGCTCTCCCCGGCACTGGCACGGGCGCTCGGCGCCGAGTTCCGCCCGCTGCCCGCCCTCCTGGCCGAGAGCGACGTGGTTAGCCTCCACGTCCCGCTCACGGATGGGACCCGGAGCCTGATCGATCGGGCCGCGATCGCGCGGATGCGCCGTGGGGCTATCCTGGTCAACACGGCACGTGGGGGCCTGGTCGACGAGGCCGCCCTCCGAGTAGCGCTCAGGGCCGGCCACCTGGCCGGCGCTGGGATCGACGTTCGCGCCGAGGAGCCGCCCGCGGCGGCGGGCCTGGCCGCGATCCCGACGGTTGTGGCCACCCCGCACGTCGCCGCGGGAAGCGGGGCCGAGCTCGTGCGGGACGCGCAGGCCGTGCTGGTGAACATCCACCGCGTGCGGCGGGGCGGGACGCCGACGGAGCTCGTGGTCGCGGGCTGACGGGGACGCCGACGGAAAGGGGCGAAGGCGATGCAGGCGAGCACCGAGCGGATCCTCACGACGCACACCGGGAGCCTCCCGCGGCCCGCAACCCTCCAGACGCTGCTCCGGGAGCAGGACGAGCGACGGCTCGGTGACCCGGGCCCGCTCGAGGCCGCCCTCCGGGATGCCGTCGCGGACGTCGTGCGGCGGCAGGTCGACTGCGGACTGGACATCGTCAGCGACGGCGAGCAGGGGCGGGCGATGTACGCCGCCTACGTCAAGGAGCGGCTGACGGGGTTCGACGGCGAGCGCCGGCTCCGCCAGGAGCGGCGGAACCTCGGCGACGGCGACTTCCCGGACTTCGTCGTCCCGCACCAGACCTCGGCCATGATCCCCCAGCCCGCGTGCACGGGCCCGGTCGCCTGGAAGGACCCGGAGTCCATTCACCGGGACATCGCCCGGCTCCGGGCCGCGGCCCGGCCGGGGACCACGCTCTTCATGACCTCCGCCTCCCCCGGGGTGGTGGCCCACTTCCTCCCGAACGAGCACTACCCGACGCGCGAGGCGTACCTGGAGGCGCTGGCGGACGCCATGCGTCAGGAGTACCGGGCGATCCTCGATGCGGGCATCGTGCTCCAGGTGGACAGTCCGGATCTGGCGATGACGCGGGTCTCGGAGTTCGCGCACCTGTCGCTGGCGGAGTTCAAGCGCGTGGTGGCCCTCCACGTCGACGTGCTCAACCACGCCCTCGCCGGGCTCCCGCCCGAGCGGATGCGGCTGCACCTCTGCTGGGGCAACTACGAGGGGCCCCATCACCACGACGTGCCGATCCGGGAGATCCTGGACGAGGTGCTCCGCGCCCGTCCGGCCGGCCTGTCCTTCGAGGGCGCCAACCCCCGGCACGCGCACGAGTGGAAGGTCTGGCGCGACGTCAAGCTCCCGGACGGCAAGGTGCTGATCCCGGGGGTGATCGACACCACGACGACCTTCGTCGAGCATCCGGAGCTGGTCGCCGAGCGGATCGAGCGCTACGCCGAGGTCGTCGGGCGGGCGCGCGTGATCGCGGGCACCGACTGCGGGTTCGGAACCTCGGCGTGGGGGCGCAAGGTGCCGGCGAGCATCGTCTGGGCCAAGCTCCGCTCCCTCGTCGAGGGCGCCCAGCTGGCGTCCGCGAGCGTCCGGGCATGAGCGCCGCCGGACCGGAGCCGGGGCCGGGCGCCGAGCTGTCGGGGGCGGGCGCCTACTACGCGCGGATCGGCTTCGCGGGGCGCGTGGGCTTCGGACGGCACCCCGCCGTGGTCGTGATCGACTGCATCCACGCGTGCGCGAATCCCGCCCTCTCGCCGATCGGCATTGCCATGGAGGAGGAGCTCCGGAGCATCCGCCGTCTGCTGGACCGCATGCGTGCCAAGCGTTTCCCCGTCGTGCACACGAAGGTGGTGGTCCAGGAGGACGCGCTCCGCGATGCGGGCTGGTTCGTGGCGAAGGTCCCGGCGATGGCGACCATGCGGCCGGGGAGCAAGCTGATCGAGTTCCTCCCGGAGGTGGCGCCGCTCCCGGGCGAGGTCGTGCTGGAGAAGCGCTTCCCGAGCGCCTTCTACGGCACCGTCCTCCAGTCCTACCTCACGCGCTGCGGCGTGGACACCGTGATCGTCACCGGAAACTCGACCAGCGGCTGCGTCCGGGCGACCGTGATCGACGCGGTCTCGGGCGGATTCCGGGTGATCGTGCCGCGGCAGTGCGTGGCCGACCGCGTGCCGCTGAGCCACGTGGTGAACCTGTTCGACATGGACGCGAAGTACGGCGACGTGATGGAGCTCGACGCGGTCCTGGCCGCGGTGGACGCGCTACCGGCCGCGGAGCTCGGCGAGTGACCGCGCGAGGCCGCGGCCCGGGGAGGGGCGATGGCGCAGCGTAAGGCGATGATTCTCCGCGGGGGCGAGGTGATCGATCCGGCGCAGGGCCTCCGGGGTCGGCGCGACGTGTCGGTGGTCGACGGCCGCATCGCGGCGATCGCCGAGGCGATCCCTCCGGAGCCGGGCGTCGCCACCGTGGACGTGAGCGGGCGGCTGGTCGTGCCGGGACTGGTGGACCTCCACACGCACTTCTATCACAAGGTCAGCCCGCTCGGCGCCGACCCGGACTCGACGTTCCTGCCGGTCGGGGTGACCACCGCGGTCGACGCCGGCAGCAGCGGCTGGCGCACCTGGGCGGGCCTCCGCGACCTGGTGATGGCGCGCAGCCGGACCCGGCTCTACGCCTTCCTGAACGTGGCCGGCCCCGGCATGGTGGCCCCGGAGCTGCCGGACCTCGAGGAGCCCGCCGAGGTCCAGGCGCGGGAGACGCTCCGCTGCCTGACCGAGGACGCCGACTGGCTGGTCGGGATCAAGGTGCGGGTGATGGCCCCCGGCGGGACCGGCGCGGCCAACGCCGTTCCCTCGCTCCGGAAGGCCCGCGCGGCGGCCGACCAGACGGGAAAGCGGGTGATGGTCCACGTCTACGGGACACCGATCCCGCTCGCGCAGGTGCTCGAGCACCTCCGGGCCGGCGACGTCGTGACCCACACGTTCAATCCCACGACCCACAACATCCTGGACGCCCGAGGCCGGATCCGGCCGGAGGTGCTGGAGGCGCGCGCCCGCGGCGTTCTCTTCGACGCCGGTCACGCCCAGGCCGCCTTCGACCTGGAGGTCGCGCGCACGGCGGCAGGGCAGGGATTCTTCCCGGACACGCTCGGCAGCGACTGCATCAGCGCGGACCAGGTGGGCGGCAATCGCCATCCGACCCTGCTGTGGTCGATGGCGACATTCCTGGAGCTGGGCATGCCGCTCGAGCGGGTGGTCGAAGGCGCCACGGCGGCCCCGGCGCGGGCGATCCGCCGCGAGGAGGTCTGCGGCGCCCTCGCCGTCGGCCGGCCCGCGGACATCGCGGTGCTGGACCTCGAGGAGCGGCCGGTGACCTTCCCCGACGGCGCCGGTCGGCCGGTCCCGCTCGCCCGGCAGTTCCGGCCAGTGATGACGTTCCGGGCCGGCGCCCGCGTCGCGTAGGGCCGCGACCCGTGCGCACCGCGGTGATCGGCGGCGGCCTCGTCGGCTCGCAGGTCCTCCGGCAGCTGGTCGAGGAGGGCGAGGAGCCGGTGCTGTTCGACGTGGCGCCGCAGCTCCACGCGCTCGGCGAGATCGTGGACCTCGAGCGGGTCACGGTCGTGCGGGGGGATGTCCTGGACCCGCTCGCGCTGGTCGAGGCCATCCGCGCGCACGCGGTCGGGCGGCTGGTCCACACGGCCGTCAATCCCGTGCTCGGCGTCGGTGCCCAGGAGCGGCCGTACCCCGCGATCCAGGTGAACGTGATGGGGACGGTGAACGTGCTGGAGGTGGCGCGGGTGCTGGGGCTCGGGCGCGTCGTCCTGTCGAGCACCAGCTCGCTGACCTATCACCTGGCCGGCGGCGAGGACGGCGGCGACCCCCGGCGGGAGGAAGCGTTCCCGCGCCCGGTGACGATCTACGCCGCCAGCAAGCAGGCGTGCGAGAGCTTCGGGCTCGCCTACGCGCGCTGGTTCGGGGTCGACGTCGTGCTCCTGCGCTTCGCGGCGGTGTTCGGCCCCTGGTCGGGCCGGGGCGGCGGCGGAGCCAGCCAGGCGCTGGGCGCGATGGTCGAGGCGGCGCTGCGCGGGACGCTGGCGATGCTCCCGGCCACCGCGCTGGAGTGGGTCTACTCGAAGGACGCCGCGGCCGCGGCGTGCCTGGCCCTGCGGGCGGAGCGTCTCCAGAGCCGCGTGTTCCAGGTGGGCATGGGGCGCCTCTACACCGCGGACGCGGTCGCGGAGACGATGCGGGCGATCGTCCCGGGCGCGCGGGTCGAGGTCATGGCCGAGCCGTCGGCGCACCCGGTGCTCCAGGACATGCGGGCGCCGATGGACGGGACCCGGGCCCGGCGGGAGCTCGGATACGAGCCGCGCTTCGACCTGGCCGCCGGCCTCCGCGACCACGTCGCGTGGGCGTCGCGCACCGCGTCCGCGCGCCGGGACGCGTGACGGCGCCGAGCCGGTGACGCTGGTGCCGGCACCGCGCTCGTCGGCGCCCACGTCTGGCGGCTCGTGACCTCCGGCTCGGACGAGGGCTGGCTGGAGGCCGTCCGCGCCGTCCCTCCTCTCCGCCCCGGTGTCGGGGACGGGATCCGAACCTCATCACCGCGTGACAAGGAAGAGCTGACGACATGATTCGACTGCGGCGACCGTGGACGTGCAGGATGCTGGTGGCGCGCTGCTGCTTCTGGCGGCGAGCCTCCCGGCGCTCGGCTGGGCCCAGGACGACGCGGAGCTCGCCAAGAAGACGCAGAACCCGGTGGCGGACCTGATCTCCGTGCCGTTCCAGAACAACGTCAACTTCGGCGTGGGCCCGAACGACGACGTGCAGTACATCCTGAACATCCAGCCGGTCATCCCGTTCCGGCTGACCGAGGACTGGAACCTGATCTCGCGGACGATCGTGCCGCTGATCTACCAGCCGGAGCTGGCGCCGGGGGTCGGCGAGGTGTTCGGCCTCGGCGACATCCAGCAGTCGCTGTTCTTCTCGCCGGCGAAGCCGGGGAAGCTGATCTGGGGCGTGGGGCCGATCCTCCAGTTCCCGACGGCCACGGACGACTCGCTGGGCCAGGGCAAGTGGGGCGCGGGACCGACGGCCGTCGCGCTGACGGTGCACGGGCCGTGGGTGCTCGGCGCCCTGATCAACAACGTCTGGTCGTTCGCCGGGGACAGCGATCGCCGGGACGTGAACCAGATGCTGATCCAGCCGTTCGTGAACTACAACCTGCCCGACGCGTGGTACGTGGTCACGGCGCCGATCATCACGGCCGACTGGGAAGCGGAGAGCGACAACCGGTGGACCGTGCCCATCGGCGCCGGCGTGGGCAAGATCGTCCGGATCGGCAAGCTGCCCGTGAACGCGCAGGCCAGCGCCTACTACAACGTGGTGCGGCCGGACAACGCGGCCGAGTGGCAGCTGCGGGTCCAGATCCAGCTCCTGTTCCCCAAGTAGCCGTCCGGACCGAGGGCGTGACCACGAAGCCCATGCCCGCGCGGGACGCCCGGCAGGAATGGAACTGGGTCCGGGACCATTTCCGGGCAGGGGATCGAGCACGAGTCCCCGGCTCTGCGCGCCGCCCATGCTCCGGTACGAGACAACCTGTGAAGTCGGACGATGTCGAGCTGGCGAAGTGAGTGAGCGATCGGCGCTCGTTCTTCTCATCCGAAAGAGGAGGCGCACTTGAAGCAGAGTCACCGTGTCCGCCGTTCTGGGCCTCGCGCTGACCATCGCCGCCACGGCGGCGTCGGCGCAGGGGAAGCTCGATCGCACGACCCTGCCGATCGCGGAGCCCAAGCCGCCGACCTACACCGAGCTCGACGCGCGCAAGGCCAAGCCGCCGGCGCGGTTCGAGGTCAAGGCGCCCCCGGGCGCCCCCAACGTCGTGATCGTGCTGATCGACGACATCGGCTTTGGCGGGCCCAGCACGTTCGGCGGCCCCATCCGCACGCCGACGATGGACCAGCTGGCCCAGTCCGGCCTGCGCTTCAACAACTTCCACACCACCGCGCTGTGCTCGCCGACGCGCAACGCGCTCAAGACCGGACGGAACCACCACACCACCAACACCGGCTCGATCATGGAGAGCTCGACGGCCTTTCCCGGCAACACCGGGCAGGTCCCGAACAGCGTGGCGCCCCTGGCGGAGATGCTCCGGCTGAACGGCTACAGCACCGGCGCCTTCGGCAAGTGGCACGAGACCGCCGCCTGGGAGACCAGCGTGTCGGGTCCCTTCGACCGGTGGCCCACCCACCAGGGGTTCGACAAGTTCTACGGCTTCATCGGCGGCGAGACCGACCAGTGGTACCCGCTCGTCTACGACGGCGTGATCAAGGTCGACCCCCCGCACACGAAGGACTACCACTTCACCGTCGACATGACGAACCAGGCCATCAACTGGGTGAAGGCCCAGCAGTCGATGACACCGGACAAGCCGTTCTTCGTCTACTACGCGACCGGCGCGGTCCACGCGCCGCACCACGTGCCGAAGGAGTGGGCGGACAAGTACAAGGGCCAGTTCGACAAGGGCTGGGACCAGGTCCGGACCGAGACGCTCGATCGACAGAAGAAGCTGGGCGTGGTCCCCGCGAACGCCCGGCTCGGCGACCGGCCCAAGGACATCGTGGCGTGGGACACGCTGCCGGCGGACCAGCGGCGCCTCTTCGCCCGCCAGGCCGAGGTCTTCGCGGGCTTCCTGGAGCACACCGACAACGAGATCGGACGATTCCGGAAGGCGCTGGAAGACATCGGCGAGCTGGACAACACCCTGTTCATCTACATCGCCGGCGACAACGGCACGAGCGCCGAGGGCGGCTTCGTCGGCATGTACAACGAGATGACCTACTTCAACGGCGTGACCGAGAAGGTGGAGGACCTCATCCCGCTTGATCGACCAGTGGGGCGGCCCGACGACCTTCCCGCACATGTCGGCGGGCTGGGCGGTGGCCTTCGACACGCCCTTCTCGTGGACCAAGCAGGTGGCGTCCGACTTCGGCGGCACCCGCAACGGCACGGTCATCCACTGGCCGAAGGGCATCAAGGAAAAGGGCGGCCTGCGCAGCCAGTTCTCGCACGTCATCGACGTCGCCCCCACGATCCTGGAGGCCGCCGGCCTGCCGCAGCCCAAGAGCGTCAACGGCACGGTGCAGACGCCCATCGAGGGCACCAGCATGCTCTACGCCTTCAACGACGCGAAGGCGGCGGATCGCCACAAGACCCAGTACTTCGAGATGTTCGGCAATCGCGCCATCTACCACGAGGGCTGGTTCGCCCGGACCATCCACCGCGCGCCCTGGCAGACGAGCAACCTGCCGCCGCTGACGTCCGATGTCTGGGACCTCTACGACGTGCGGAGCGATTTCAGCCTCACCCGGAACCTGGCCGCCCAGCAGCCCGCGAAGCTGAAGGAGATGCAGGCCCTGTTCATGAAGGAAGCCCAGAAGTACCACGTGCTGCCGATCGACGACCGGACCATCGAGCGCATGAACCCGGCCCTCGCGGGCCGGCCGGACGTCCTGGGCGACTCGCACGTCCCTCACGCTCTACGAGGGGATGCAGGGCATGCTCGAAAACACCTTCATGAACGTGAAGAACCGGTCGAGCAAGATCACCGCCGAGCTCGACATTCCGGCCGGCGGCGCCAACGGCGCGATCCTGTCGCAGGGCGGGCGCTTTGGCGGCTGGTCCCTGTACATGAAGGACGGCAAGCCGATCTACACGTACAACTTCCTCGGGCTGGCGCGCTACACCGTGGCCGCCCCGGAAGCGCTGCCGGCCGGCCCGGCCACGGTCACCCTCGACTTCGCCTATGACGGCGGCGGAGTCGGCAAGGGCGGCAAGGCGACCCTCTCCGTGAACGGCAAACCCGTCGCCGAGGGGCGTGTCGAGAAGACCCAGCCCAACGTCTTCTCGGCGGACGAGACGGCCGACGTCGGCATCGACAACCAGACGCCGGTCGCCGAGGGGATCGGCATCGGCCCGGAGACGCGATTCACCGGCAAGATCAACAAGGTCATCCTCGAGGTGAAGTAGGGATACGCGAGCCCGGCCACCGAACCGCTGACCGCCGGGCGGCGCTTTCCCGCCGCCCGGGGCAATGGTAGGGTCAAAGTCGCCGTCAAGCCGGGGAGGGCCGTGACGCGACAGTTGATCCGGACGCGTAGCTGCCGAACCTCGAGTTGGCGCAGTGACGCACGCGAAGCCTGGAAATCGTCAAGAGGAGCTGCCCATCTGGCCGGGAACTCCGACCCTTCACGTTCCCAGGCGATCGACGCGAGGAGCGGCGGAACCAAGGCGTGAGCAGCCTGGCTACCGCTTCCTCGGCGGTGTCGGCGCCGGCTCGCGCCTTGCGGGCATCTCGTCGGGGCGGCGCCCGACCAGCCCCGCCCGTTCCCGATCGGGCGCGACCCGCGCGAGCGGGCCTCGCCGAGGTCCCGGGCGTGCACGGTGGGTGAAGCTCGGGTGCGCGATGCGGATGCGTCATCCGAGCCCGACTGCCCGCGCGATCAGAAAGTACCCGGCCCCGACGACGAGGACCCCGACGGCTCGCGCGACGCGCTCACCGGCCGGTGCGAGGCGTTCGACGGTGATGGCCGCCGTCACGACGGCCATCGCGCGAAGATCCATGACCCCGGTGACCAGGAGGATCGCCATCAGGTTGGCACAGCAGTAGCTACAGTGGAGGCCGAGGCGCAGGCCATGCCGCCAGGCCGTGCCGGCGTCGGCCGGTAGCGGACGGCTGCGCCGGGGGCCTCCCGGCAGCAGGCAAGGCGCCGCGCCTTCCACGCGGTGAGCTGGAGGGCGCCGGCGATCAGCACGACCACCCCGACCGCGAGCGGTACGGCGCTGGCCAGCGCCGGCTGCTGCATCTCGAGCGCCGCCAGCGCGACGCCCAGCGGAAAGACGGCCAGTCCGAGCACGGCCCAGACGACGAAGTACCCCAGGCCCACGAGCGCGGTCAGCCGACCGAGGCGCGTCTCGCCCGTCCGGCCAGCGGCCTGGCGGTAGCGCCCCAGCATGGGGACCAGGGACGGCAGCATCATCGCCACCGTCATCACGACCCACATGCCGAGGAACGACGCGGCGGCGCCGGGCCACGTCTGTCCGGGCATCCGCATCCACGCCATCGACATCGTCCAGCCGCCCGGCATCGGCATCCCGCCCATCGCCGACATGGACGCGCACCAGGCGATCGTGCCCGCCGAGCTGGCGGCGAAGAGCGCCGCCGAGACGCCAAGGAATGCGTGCCGGGGAGCTCGCTCGGAAGCCATCGCGAGATCCCCGGCCCCGCAGCTGCGCCATGACATTGACGACATCGCTCAGCCCTTCCCGTACTCGTCGTGGCGGCGCCACCAGACGCCCGTCTCGTTGCGCCCCCTGGGCGCGCGGTCGAGCCACTGGTACATGCCCCAGAGGCCGTCCAGTCCGCGCGCGTAGGTGGAATAGGTGTGGTAGACGACGCCGTCCTCGAGCACGAACGCGCTCACGCCGGGTCTCTCGCGCGTGTAGGTGGCCGCGTCGGTTCCGGTCATGGCCGCGATCTCGGCGACCGGACCCTCGGCGCCGCGCAGCTGCCAGCGTCCCTCGCGCCGATAGTTGTATTCGACGCGCCCCTCGCGCTGTTGCTCCTCCGTGAACCGGACGTTGAAGTCGGCGTTGAAGTCACTGCTGACCGAGGACGCCCAGGGGAACGTCCACCCCATCCGCCGCTTGTACGCCTGCAGCTTCGCGAGCGGCGCCCGCGACACCGCCGACAGCGTGACGTCGTGGTTGGCCAGGTGGACGACGAAGCCGTTGAACCCGTCCGCGATCGCCGAGCAGGACGGGCACCCTGCCGTGTAGTCGGGCCCGAACATGAAGTGATAGACGAGGAGCTGGGAGCGCCCCCGGAAGAGGTCTGGCAGCGAGACGCTCCCCTCGTCGGTCTCGAAGCGATAGTCCTTGTCGACCCGCACCCACGGCAGCTCCTGCCGCCGCTGCGCCAGCTCGTCGCTGCGCCGTGTGAGCTCCTTCTCGGCCTCGAGCAGCTCGAGCCGCGCTGCGAGCCATTCCTTGCGTGTCCCGGTCGCGTGCTTCGTCATCGCTCTTCTCTCCTTCTGTGGGGTGTCTTTCATGTTCCTTCGGGTGTCCGTCTTCGTCCTGCGCGTGTCCTTCATCGTTCGCTCCCGTCGGTAACGTGTTCGCTCAACCTCCCGGCCTCCTTCCGGCCCCGCCAGCGCGCTTGGGCGGTCGTTGATCATGGGATAGATTTACCGCCGGGTATCCGGGCGGTGGGAGTGACAAGTGTGACGGGATTCCGATGGACTCGCTGATCACGGCCGCGGCGCGTGCCCTGGCGGCGGGCGACCCCCTCGGCGCCTTGAAGCGGGTCGCCCTGCGCGACGACGCGCCGGCTCTCGCGCTTCGGGGCATCGCGATGGCGCAGCTCGGCGATCTCGCTCGGGCGAGGGCCCTCCTGCGACGGGCCGCGCGTGCCTTCGGTCCGAAAGAGGCCGTGGCCCGCGCGAGGTGCGTCGTCGCCGAGGCCGAGGTCGCGCTCGTCTCGCGCGACCTGGGCTGGGCGGCAAAGGCGCTCGCCGCGGCGCGGGCGACGCTCGAGGAGCACGGCGACCGGGTCAACGCCGCGTACGCGCGGTATCTCGAGGTCCGGCGCCTCCTCCTGATCGGGCGCATCGACGAGGCGGAGCGTACGCTTGCCGAGCTCGACCCCGCGCCCTTGCCTCCGGCATTGAAGACCACTCACGAGCTGGTCGTTGCGGGGATCGCGATGCGGCGCCTCCGGACGAAGGCGGCGCGCGCGGCGCTCGCTCGGGCCGAGGGCGCCGCGCGCCAGGCACGCATCCCCGCGCTGACGGCGGAGGTCGAAAGCGCAGTCCTCGTCCTGAACACGCCCGCCGCGCGCCGGATTGCGAGGGGCGAGGAGCGAGCCCTGCTGCTCGAGGAGGTCGAAGCGCTGCTGGCGTCAAGAGCCTTCGTCGTGGACGCGTGCCGTCACGTCGTGCGTGAAGGAGGCGCGGCGGTCTCCCTCGCGAGGCGTCCGGTGCTGTTCGCGCTCGCGCGCGCGCTGGGCGAAGCGTGGCCGGGGGACGTGCGCGCGGGACACGCTCATCGCGCGCGCATTCGGATCGAAGGTCGCCGATGAATCGTATCGCGTGCGATTGCGAGTCGAGGTCGGGACGGTTGCGCGCGGTGCTGCGGACGCTGGCCGCCGTGAGCGCGACGAGGCGGGGGTTTGCGCTGGCGCCGCGCCGCGCCCGCGAGGTGGTCGTGCTGGCGTGGCCCGTCGAGGAGGAGCATGCGGCGGTGCTCGCCTTCCTCGCCGACGGCGAGTCGTGGTCGAGCTCGGCCCTCGCGCTGGCGCTCGGGACGAGCCAGCGCACCGTGCAGCGGGCTCTCGACGGGCTGGCGGCCTCGGGCCGGGTGCAGTCGTTCGGCCGGGGGCGCGCGCGCCGCTGGATGACCACGCCGGTGCCCGGGTTCACGACGATCTTGTTACTCCCCGGCCCTCTGCCGGGTGGCTAGGATGGAGGCATGAAGAAGATAACGGCCGAGATCGTCCGGGAGTACGGGCCCTTTCCGGGTGTCGACCAGGTGCATGGAGTCACGTATGACGGCCAGAACGTCTGGATCGCCGCTGGGGACAAGCTGAACGCCTTCGATCCGGCGAGCGGGAAGGCGCTGCGCTCGATCGACGTCGCCGCGGATGCCGGCACGGCCTTCGACGGCCGGCACCTGTTCCAGCTCGCCGAGGATCGCATCCAGAAGATCGATCCGAAGACCGGCCGTGTGCTCGCCACGATCCCGGCGCCCGGCGGCGGCGGCGACTCGGGGCTCACGTGGGCCGAGGGGACGCTCTGGGTGGGGCAGTATCGGGACCGGAAGATCCACCAGATCGATCCCGACACCGGGGCGATCCTCCGCACCATCGAGTCCAACCGCTTCGTCACCGGGGTCACCTGGGTCGACGGAGAGCTCTGGCACGGCACCTGGGAAGACGACGAGAGCGAGCTGAGGCGGGTCGATCCTCGGACGGGCAAGGTCCTCGAGAGGCTCGAGATGCCGGCCGGAGTGGCTGTGTCGGGGCTCGAGTCCGATGGCGGCGATCGGTTCTTCTGCGGAGGCGGAGAGAGCGGGAAGGTGAGGGCCGTCCGCCGGCCGAAGCGAGGCTAGCGGCCGGTCACGCACTCTCGCCAGGGCGAGCGACTGATCGAGGCGTGTGTTTCCGCGGGTTTACGGTCGCCCGGAACCCGACTCGGTATGGGACCTTGGTCGTATGGCTTTTTGGTCTTCCCGGCTGGCACAATCCGTCGAGTGTCAAACCATTGTTCGAGTCGCGTGGCGGCACAGGATGGACGCTCGGCGGGAGTGATCCAGGAACGGGGGACAGCATGCGGAGGATCCTAGGGACGCTCGGTGTACTCGTGGCCCTGCTGGCCTGGGCGGCCGGCCCGGCGGCCGCGCAGGCGAAGCCCAACATCGTCGTCATCATGGGCGACGACATCGGTATCTGGAACATCGGCGCCTATCACCGCGGCATGATGGCGGGCCGGACGCCGAACCTCGACAAGATCGCGGCCGAGGGGATGCTGTTCACCGACTACTACGCCGAGGCGAGCTGCACGGCCGGGCGGGCGAACTTCATCACCGGCGAGCTGCCGATCCGCACCGGCATGACCACCGTCGGCCAGGCGGGGGCGCCGACCGGCCTGCCGGCGGAGGCGGTCACGATCGCCACGGTGCTGAAGTCCATGGGCTACGCCACCGGCCAGTTCGGCAAGAACCATCTCGGTGATCGCAACGAGTTCCTGCCCACGGTGCACGGATTCGACGAGTTCTTCGGGTATCTCTACCACCTCGATGCGATGGAGGACCCCTGCCACCCGAACTACCCGCAGGACCTCCGGCCGCAGGTGGGCCCGCGCAACATGGTCCACTCGTGGGCGACCAGCGCGGACGATGCCACCGAGGACCCGCGCTGGGGCAAGGTCGGCAAGCAGAAGATCGAGGACGCGGGCGAGCTGTGCCCGAAACGCATGGAGACGGTGGATGACGAGATCCGCGACAAGGCCCTGAGCTTTCTCGACAAGGCCAAGGCCGACGGCAAGCCGTTCTTCCTCTGGCTGAACCCCACGCGCATGCACATCGTCACGCACCTGTCGCCGAAGTACCAGGCGACGCGCAATTCCAAGAACGGCTGGTCCATCCATGAAGCCGGCATGGCGCAGATGGACGACGACATCGGCCTCGTGATGAAGAAGCTCAAGGACATGGGCGTGGACGACAACACCATCGTCATCTTCACCACCGACAACGGCACCGAGGTCTTCACCTGGCCGGACGGCGGGCAGACGCCGTTCGCGCAGAGCAAGGGAACGGTCATGGAGGGCGGCTTCCGCGCCCCGGCGATGATCCGCTGGCCGGGCAAGGTGCCGGCCGGCAAGGTCGAGAACGGGCTCATCTCCGGACTCGACTGGTTCCCGACCCTGGTGGCCGCGGCCGGCAACCCGAACATCGCGGCCGAGCTGAAAGCCGGCAAGCAGCTCGGTGGCACGACCTACAAGGTGCATCTGGACGGCTACGACCAGACGGCCATGATCACCGGCAAGGGACCCTCGAACCGGAACGAGATCTGGTACTTCGGCGAGAGCGAGCTGGGCGCCGTGCGCATCGGTGACTACAAGTTTCGGTTCATCGACCAGCCCGGTGGCTGGCTGGGTGAGAAGACCAGGCCTGACGTCCCGTACATCACGAACCTGCGCCTGGACCCCTTCGAGCGCACCGGGTGGCCGAACAGCGGAACCCGGGAGGGAGCGCAGCAGTACTTCGACTGGTTCAAGTACGAGTTCTGGCGCTTCGTGTTCGTCCAGCAGGAGGTGCTGAAGCTGGCCACGACCGCGATCGAGTTCCCGCCGATGCAGAAGGGCGCGAGCTTCAACCTCGACGCCGTGAAGGCGAGGATCGAGGCCGCCCGGGGGGCAATGGCCAAGTAGGCACGCGAGGCAATCCGCCGATCCTCGGGCCGGGCGACCCATGCGCCGCCCGGCCCGACGACGCACGGCCGCACTGACGACGCGGACGAAGAGGACCCAGGCGCAGGGGAGGTGCCGGCCCGGCGGCGGCCCTCCGCATCACCGCGTGCTATCCTGGCCGCCGATGTCGCGCCCCGGCCCGAGGGAGGTCATCGAGTTCCTGCAGACCAGCCCCGTCTTCGCCGGCCTTCCGGCGCGAGAGATCGAGTCGCTGGCGGCGACGGCCCGTGAGGAATCGTGTCGAGCCCGCGAGTACGTCTTCCACGAGGGCGACCCGGCGCTCTGGCTGTGTCTCGTCAAGACCGGGCGCATTCGCATCGTCCGGCACTCCCGCGCGGGCAAGGACGTGGTCCTGGAGCTCCTCGGTCCCGGCGAGATCTTCGGCGGCGTCGCGGTGATCGAGCGGCGGCCATACCCCGCCGCGGCCCAGGCCACGGAGCCGAGCGTCGTGGTGAAGATCCCGGCGGCCGTCGTCGTGGAGCTCTCGGAGCGGCATCCGCCGGTCGTGCGCGAGATGGCGCTCTTGATCGGGCGCCGCCTCCGGGCGGCCCACGACTCGGTCACCCGATCGGTCGACCCCGTCGAGACGCGCCTGGCCGCGACGCTCATGCGGCTGGCCGACCGGGAGGGGCTCCGCACCAAGGACGGGGTCGAGCTGCCCTTCCATCTGACGCGGCAGAGCCTGGCGGACATGTGCGGGACGACCGTCGAGACCGCGATCCGCGTCGTGAGCCGCTGGCTGCGGGACGAGGTCGTGGAGGACCGAGGTGGCCGGCTGGTTGTGCGGGACGGGGACGCCCTGCGCGGCCTCGCCGAGGGAGACGGCCGGGTAGTGACTCTGCTCATTCGCTGGATCCACGTCCTCTCGGCGATCACCTGGGTGGGCGGCATGCTGTTCATCGCGCTGGTCCTCGTCCCCACGGCCCGCGCGCTCGGCGATGACCGACTTCGGACTCGCCTCATGCAGGAGAGCGGCTACCGCTTCCGGACAATTGGCTGGATCGCGCTGGCGCTCCTGGCCGTCACCGGACTTCTGAACCTGTGGCTCCAGCCATTCCTGCTCCACGACCCGCGGTTCCACTGGAAGCTCGGCCTTGTCGTCCTCGCCCTGATCTTGAGCGCGTGCCATGACTGGGTGCTCGGGCCGCGCGCGGGCAGTCCCGGGGCCGATCCGTCCGTCCGAATCCGGGCGTCCTGGATCGCCCGCATCAACGTCGTCGTCGCGCTCGCGGTCGTCCTGCTCGGTCTCGGTCTCCGCGGCTGAGGTCAGGGCGCCGCGCGGGTGCCGAGCACACGCTCGGCCGCCTCATCTGCCGAGCGAACGCTGTCCGTGATGCCCACGCCGCGGTAGGCCGCCCCCACAGTGCGAGGCCGGGAAGCCGCGCGACTCTCGTTTCGATGACGGCGACCCGGTCCACATGGCCGACCTCGTACTGCGGGAGGACCTGGCGGTGCCGGGCGACCCGGGCCAGGACGGGAGCGGCGGTGATACCGAGGAGTGCGGCCACGTCCTCGTGAGCGACGCAGGCGAGCGTGGTGTCGTCCTGCTCGAGGAGCGCCCCCTTGTCATCGCTGGCCAGGTAGACACGGAGGAGCGCGAAGCCCGCCGGGGGCCCGTCCGGCATACTTCACGCTCGAGAACGTGCAGGCGCGCGCCGCGCACCGTCCCGCCGGCGCGACGACGAAGCCCCAGGCGTCCAGGGGATGGCGAATCGCGGCGCGCGGATAGGCCAGTGTCACGGTGGCCGAGGACGCCGTTCACCGCGGCCGTGGAATCCGGCAGGCGCCTCATTTCGTGGTGGAGCGACTGCACCAGAGCCGCCAGGCGGTGCCGGTCCGCGAGCCGGCGCTGGGCCGGGTGCATCAGAGAATTGAGGCGGCCGGCTCATGGACTTCGGCGACTGGCCGGGTTCGAATGCAAGAGGGACGGGCCGGCGCCATGGTCCGGCTCGATGCCGGCTCCGGAACGCGACTGACGCGATGGAGGACTACAGGATGACCCACCCTTGGACTCTGCTGCTCGGGCTCGCGCTGGGAGCGGTCCTGTTCGTGCTGCTTCTTGTCGCCGGCGGCGCCTACCTGCGCCTGCGAGGCCTGCGGGGCCTGTGGCTGCTCACCTGCCCCCAGACCTACATGCAGGCCGTCGTCCGTCTCGACGCCTTCTACGCGGCGTGGACCGCGGCGTTCCGGCGGCGGCCGCTGCTGCGCGTGCAGGGCTGCACCCTGTGGTCTCGGGGAGCCGGCTGCGCCCAGCGCTGCTGTGATCTGCCGAAGTTCGCGGTGGAGGGCAAGCCTCTTCGGCCGACTGCGGTCCGGTAGGCGAGCCGCCGAGCGTTGCCCCGGACCGGCCTAGAGGATCCTGGAGGCCGTGACCCGCGCGACCCCGCTCGGCCGGGTCGCGACGCCCGAGGAGATCGCGGGCGCGGTCGCCTTCTTCGCTTCCCCGGAGGCGGACTTCATGACCGGCCAGACGCTGTCGGTGAGCGGTGGCTTGACGATGTGCTGAGGATGCCGGAGACGGACCGATGAGGACTGACGGCATCGCCGCCGGATTGATGCTGGCCGGGCTTCTGGTGATCCTGGTCGGCCTCGCCGTCGTCGCGGTCCGCACCTTCGAGCTGCCCCGCTACTGGACGCCGGTCGCGGTCGGTGCCGCGCTCCTCATCGCGGGCGCCGCCCTCCGGGCCACCCAAAGGAGAGGACCATGGCGCGGGACGTGAGCGCGATCGGGGGCCTGCCCTCGTTCGACTCGATCGGCGCCATGGTCCGGAGGATGGACGAGGCCAACGTCGAGCGGGTGTTCATCACGCAGACCAAGATGTGGTCGCACTGGAACAAGTGGATGTACATGGACACCACGGTGGAGGAAGTGGCCCAGTACACGCGGGCCTACCCGACCGCTTCGTCGGGCTGGCCATGGGTCGAGGAGCTGATCTCCGTCTGCTACAAGTGGGAGAACGTCTGGCTCGGGTCGACGCCTGGACGCCGAAGTACCTGAAGCCCGAGGTCATCCAGTTCATCGGGAGCCGGATGGGCCAGGACCGCTGCCTCTGGGGAACGAACGGCCTTCCCTGGAGGGAGAGCCTCGACCAGGTGGGGCAGCTCGGCCTCAAGCCCGAGGCCAAGCGGAAGCTCCTGCACGACAACGCCGTCGTGCTGTTCAAGCTGTAGGAGGCGCGCGGGCGGGGTCAGCGGGCGCCTGATCGCGGGCAAGTGGCAACGGCGCGCCGAGATTCTGCGCGCCGCCTATCAGGCGCGCCCCGAGCGCGTGTCCGTCAGGGGAAGCAGAGGTCCATGAGACACACGCGTGTCATCGTCACTCACTACGGCGGGCCGGACGCACTTCGGGTGGTTGAAGAAGAGTGCCCCGAGCCGAAGAACGGTGAAGCACGCGTGCGAGTGCTGGCCGCAGGCGTTTCCCTCCCCGACCTGCTGATGCGGGAGGGTGTTCATCCCGAGACGCGCCCGGTGCCGTTCACGCCGGGGTGGGATCTGGTCGGCGTGGCGGATCGGCTCGGCGCCGGCACCTCTGGAATCGAACCGGGCCAGATGGTTGCCGCCCTGCCGATCAGCGGCGCGTACGCGGAGTTCGTCTGCCTGCCGCAACGTGAACTGGTTCCGGTGCCACCTGGGCTGGACGCCGCCGAGGCGGTCAGCCTCGTGCTGAACTACGTCACGGCGTATCAGATGCTGCATCGCTCCGCCAAGGTCAGGCTGGGCCAGCGCGCGCTGATTCACGGCGCGGCCGGCGGGGTCGGCTCGGCGCTCTTGCAGCTCGGGCGCCTCGCCGGGCTGGAGATCTACGGTACGTGCTCGTCGCGAGGGGCGTCGGCCGTCTCCAACCTGGGCGCGATCCCGATTGACTACCAGCATCTCGACTTCGTGGAAGAAGTTCGCCGCCTGACGGGCGAGGGCGTGGACGTCGTCTTTGACGGCATCGGTGGCACCCATATCTGGCGTTCCCGCAAGGCTCTCCGTCCTGGCGGGAGGGTCGTGGCCTATGGCCTGACGTCCTCGCTACGCGGGGGACGATTGGCTCCAGGTCGTCGTCATCGCCATCGTGGACTTGCCATCTTCGGGTTGTACATTGCTGGCGGCTGGCTTCTCCCGGGCCGGAAACGGGTGGTCCCCTACAGCATCCAGTGGCTCAAACGGCTGAGACCGGCATGGTTTCGACAGGATTTGATCGTCCTGCTCGACCTCCTAAAGCAGCAGAAGATCAAGCCGCTGATCGCGCAGCGATTTCTTCTTGTCGAGGCAAGACGCGCGCACGAGTTGCTCGGGAAGGGAGGCGTAGTAGGCAAGATCGTCCTCGCGACGGGGGCCGGCGGATAGGGATGGCCGGCCAGGGGACCGCTCCGGCTCCCGAGGCCCGGCCCGGGGCCGGGCCTCGGGCGTCCCGTGGCCCGTCTCGACGCGCCCTCGCCACGGGCCTGGTCGCCCTCGCGTTGCTCGCCATGCCGACCGTGCTCCCGCCGTACCCTCTCATCGAGCTGTGTTACGCCTTGGTCCTCGGCATCGCGTGCCTCGGACTCAACCTCGTGCTCGGCACGACGGGGCTCCTCTCCCTCGGCCACGCCGCGTACTTCGGCCTCGGTGCGTACGCCGGAGCCTTCCTCTTCAACGTCGCCGACCTCGAATCCCTGGAGGCGTACCTCGTCCTCGGCGTCCTTACGGCGACCGCGGCCGCTGCGGTGGCCGGCGCCTGGTGCGTCCGCGCGACCCGCATCCATTTCACGATCCTGACGCTCGCGTTCGCCCAGCTGGTCCACGCGGTCTTCGTCAGCGGCGCCATCTACCGGCCGCTCGGGAAGTATGGCCGGGGTCTCTTCTTCGTGGGCTACGGCGGCCTCTACATCCGCCGGTTCACCATCCTCGGCAGCGACCCCGCGGCCGAGCGGTTCATCCCGACCTTCTACTACGTCATCCTGCTCGCCTTCTTCCTAACGCTCGGCGCCCTCTGGCGCGTCAGCCGCTCGCCCTTCGGGATGGCGTTGCGGGCGATCCGGGACAACGACGTCCGCGCCGCGTTCGTCGGGATCCCTGTCCGCCGCTATCGCTGGCGCGCCTTCGTCCTCTCCGGAGCGATCACCGGCCTGGCCGGCGCGCTCTACGGCCAGCTCGACCGCCAGGTCACACCCGAGCAGCTCCACTGGCTCTTCTCGACCAAGCTCGTCGTCGCCACCCTCATCGGGGGGACGCGATGGTTCCTCGGGCCGGTCGTCGGGGGCGCCGTCTTCGTCGGCCTCCAGCACGTCGCGAACCGATTCGCGCTGTCCCACGGCCTCGTCCTTGGCGTCCTGATGATCGTGGTGGTCTTCGCCTGCCCGGGGGGGATCGTCCAGGCGATGGCACGCGTGCTCGGATGGGCGACGCAGTCAGAGCGGCCCTGGACCCGTCCGGTCGCTTCATGAGGGCCCGTGGCTCGACCGGAGGCACAGCGCCATCTCCTTGCCATGGTCGCGGCACCGCTGCCCCCGAGCCGCGCGCCGAGCGCGCGGCTCGGGGGGGCGGCCCTACTCGGCCGCCTGGTGCGGGGCCTCGCGTGGATGCCCGGGCGCGACTAGCGCCGGCCGCCGACCCGTCATTGACTCCCGCGGGGCACGACGTTGTGGATCTGCGTCACTTCGGCGCGCCCAACATGTCCGACATGCGCTTCTGCATCTCGGCCATGTGCTCCATCATCTTCGACATCTCGGGCATGGCCATCGGGCCCATCGAGCCGCCCCGCGCGCCCATGCCGCCCAGCATCTGGCCCATCTGCTTCATCGCGTCTCCCATCTGCTTCATCCGCTCGGGCGACATCTGGCCGCTGGCCATCATCTCGCCCATCTGCTGCATCATCCCGCCCATCTCCATGAGGCCCATCATCTGCTGGTGCATGCCGCCCATCATGCCGGGCCCCATCGGTCCCGCACCGGGTGATGGTGCCTGCTGCGCGTGCGCGACCAGGAATGCTCCGACCGTGATGGTCAAGAGGATCGTCAGGACCGTCTTCATGGCTCACCTCTCCTGCGCTCGGAGCGTCATGCGCTCCGGCAGTTCCGGATCGGCAGTTCCCGCATGAGACTCCGTTCCGCGATGGCGCCCACGTTCTTCACGCCCGCCCGTGCCGGGCGCGGGTACGAATCAGACCGGTGGGGACGGGCAGGCTCTGGGAGGAGGGACGGGGCGGTCCAGGGGAGCGCCGGGATACTCCGGAGCCTCGACGGGCATGTCCGCCGCGCGAGTTCAGCATGGGCGTGGACGTCCACGGGCGGGCGGCGGCCAGCGCGGCGGGAGGGGGGAGACCGGCTCCCCGGAGCGGCCGCGGCGCGCCGTCCAGCCTCACGCCTCGGGCGCGGCGGCCGGGACCGCGCGGCGACGACGGCGGCGGGCGACACCGGTCCGCCCCGCCGCCTCCGCGACACCGGCGGCGACCGCCTCCACCACCCGGCGATCGAACACGGAGGGAATCACGTAGTCCTCCGTGATCTCGCTCGGCCGGATGATCGCGGCGATCGCCCGGGCGGCCGCGATCTTCATCTCGTCGTTGACTCCACGAGCGCGGACATCGAGGAGCCCGCGGAAGAACCCCGGGAAGCAGAGCACGTTGTTGATCTGATTCGGATAGTCGGAGCGCCCGGTCGCCATGACGCGGACGATGCCCCGGACTTCCTCGGGCATGACTTCCGGCGTCGGGTTCGCCATGGCGAACACGATGGACTCCCGAGCCATCCGGCGGATGTCCCGCCGGGTGGCGACCCCCGGCCCTGACAGGCCGATGAAGACATCGGCGCCCCGGAGCGCGTCGGCCAGGCTGCCGCGGAGGCGCCGGGGGTTCGTGTGCTCGGCGAACCACGCCTTGACCGGATTCATGTGGTCGGCCCGGCCGCGGTAGAGCATCCCCGCCCGGTCGCACCCGACGACGTGGCGGCAGCCGACCGCCATCAGGAGCCTGGCGGTGGCAATGCCCGAGGCGCCGGCGCCCGCGAAGACGACGCGGACATCGCTCATCTTCTTCTTCACGACCTTGAGGGCATTCAGCAGGGCGGCGAGCACGACCACCGCCGTCCCGTGCTGGTCGTCGTGGAAGACCGGGATGTCGAGCTCTTTCCGCAGTCGCTCCTCGATGTCGAAGCAGCGGGGAGCGGCGATGTCCTCCAGGTTGATGCCGCCGAACCCCGGCGCGATCGCGCGGACGATCCTCACGATCTCGTCCGCGTCCTTGGTGTCGAGGCAGAGAGGGAACGCGTCCACGTCGGCGAAGGCCTTGAAGAGAAGGGCCTTGCCTTCCATCACCGGCATCGCGGCCTTGGGACCGATGTCGCCCAGCCCGAGCACCGCCGTGCCGTCCGTGACGACGGCGACCGAGTTCTGCTTGATCGTCAGGGTGTACGCCTTCTCGGCATCGTCGTGGATCGCCATGCAGACGCGGGCGACGCCGGGCGTGTAGGCCATCGAGAGGTCGTCGCGCGTCTTCACCGGCACCTTGCCGCGGACCTCGATCTTGCCGCCGAGGTGCATGAGGAAGGTCCGGTCGGAGACGTGGAGGACGCCGACGCCGCGGATCCTGCCAAGGCCCGCGACGATCGCCTGCCCGTGACGATCGTCCCGGGCGTTGAAGGTGATGTCTCGGGTCCGGACCTTGCCACCGGGCTGGATCAGGTCGATGGCCCCGATATCCCCTCCGGCCCGGCTGATGGCCGAGGTGACCTTCCCCAGCATCCCGGGGCGGTTCCGGATCTCGACGCGAACGGTCAGGCTGTAGCTCGCGGACGGTGTGGCGGGCATCGGAACCTCCCTACGGCTTCCGGCTCCCGAGGAACCCGGCCTCGTCGAGCGCTTCGGCCGCCAGCTGGCCGATCGGATCAGATCGCATCGCGTCGGTCGAGCGGGACGAACTCTCGCCGGGGCGAGCCCAGATAGAGCTGCCGCGGCCGCGCGATCTTCTGCTCGGCGTCGGTCGTCATCTCCAGCCACTGGGCGAGCCAGCCCGCCGTCCGGGGGATCGCGAAGAGGACCGGGAACATGTCGACGGGGAACCCGAGGGCCTGGTAGATGAGGCCCGAGTAGAAGTCCACGTTGGGATAGAGCTTGCGCTGGACGAAGTAGTCGTCCTGGAGCGCGATTCGCTCCAGCTCGAGCGCGACGGGCAGAAGCGGGTTGGGCCTGGTGACGGCGAGGACTTCTTCTGTGAGCCGCTTGATGATCTTCGCCCGCGGGTCGTAGTTCTTGTAGACGCGATGCCCGAACCCCATGAGCCGACCCTCGCCGCCCTTGACGTGGCGAATGAACTCGGGCACTCGCTGGACGGAGCCGATGCCCTGGAGCATCCGGATGACCGCCTCGTTCGCGCCCCCGTGGAGGGGCCCGTAGAGCGCGGCGACACCGGCGGTGACCGAGCAGTAGGGGTCGGCCTGGGACGAGCCGACGGCCCGCACGGCGTTCGTGGAGCAGTTCTGCTCATGGTCTGCGTGGAGGATGAAGAGCACGTCGAGGGCGCGCTCCACGGCGGCGTTCGGCTGGTACGTCACCTCGGTGGCCTTGAACAGCATGTTGAGGAAGTTACCGGCGTACGAGAGGTCGTTGTCCGGGTACGCGTACGGCATGCCGAGGCCGTGGCGGTAGGCGAAGGCGGCGAGGGTCGGTATCTTGGCGATGAGGCGGACGATCTGGAGGTGGCGGCCGTCTGCGCCGCCGTCGGTCTTCGCCTCGGGATAGAAGGTCGACAGCGCGGCGACCGCCGAGACCAGCATCCCCATCGGGTGGGCGTCGTGATGGAACGTGTCGAGGAATTTCTTCAGGTTCTCGTGGATCCACGTGTGGTGCGTGATCTCCCAGCGCCACTCCGCGAGCTGGCTCCCGGTCGGCAGCTGGCCGTGGACGAGGAGGTACGCGACCTCGAGGTACGACGACTGCTCGGCGAGTTGCTCGATCGGGTAGCCCCGGTACTCGAGGACCCCGCGGTCGCCGTCGATGTACGTGATCGTGCTGCGGCAGGACGCCGTGTTCATGAACGCCGGGTCGTACGAGAGCAGGCCGAAGTCGCCGGGGTCCGTCCTCATCTGGCGGAGATCGACGGCCCGGATCGCGCCGTGCTCGATCGGGATCTCGTAGGCCTTGCCGGTGCGGTTGTCGGTGACGCTCAGGCTGTTCCGGGTCATCGGGGGCTCCTCCGTTGCGGCCGGCACGTCTCGCGCGTGCGGCGCTCGGGCCACGGCGGTCTCGGGCTCAGGGGCCGGTCGGGCCGAGTTCGCGAGTGCCCGCGGGCGGCTTCCACAGCAGCATGGGCACCGACACCGATCTCAGCACGCGCTCGGCGACGCTCCCCAGGAATAGCCGGCCCAGGCCCGATCGGCCGTGGGTTGACATCGCGACCAGGCCACACTTCGTCTCGGCGGTGACGGCCGGGATCACCTCGGCGGGAAGCCCCGCCCGCACGGTCGTGCTGACGCGCAGGCCGCGGGCCTGGAGAGGCGCGGCCACCCGCGCGAGGTACCCGGCCTCGGTCTCCGAATCGCGGCCACCCTTCGCCCCGGCCGGGGAGCCCGGGAGCGACTGGGTGGCCTCGACGACGTGCAGGAGGAGGACCTCGATGTCGAAGGGGCCAGCCAGGCACGAGACGATCGGGAGCACCTCCTCCGAGGCCTCGGACCCGTCGAGCGGGACCAGGATGCGTCCGATTCCGCCCCGATCCCAGGCGGCGACGCCGCGGACGAGCAGCACCGGGGCGGGCGCCCGGCGGACCACGCTCTCCGCGACGCTCCCGAAGCGCAGCCGGTCAAGGCCGCTCCGGCCGTGGGTCGACATCGCGACCAGATCCGCCTGCTCGCGCGCGGTCGCGTTCGCGATGGCCTGATCCGCCTCGCCGTACCAGACGCGCCACTGGACCCGCCGGAGGCCCTGGCCCCGGAGTGAGGCGCCGGCCTTCTCGAGGTAGCCGCCGGCCTGCCGCTCCACCTCGTGCTCGGCCTCCCGCGTCCGCTGGCCCGCCAGGACCTCGAGCAAGACGACTTCGGCCTCGTGGTCGCGCGCCAGCCGCGCGACGACGGGCAGGATGGCCTCGGCTAGATCCGAGCCGTCGAGGGGGACCAGGATGCGCTTGAGCTGGAGGCGATTCGGCATGGCCGCTCCCGATTCGATCGCTGGCGCGGTTAGAGTGTGGCCGGCGGAGGCGACGCCGTGGGGCGCCGGATCTGGCCGAGCTCGATCGGGATCGCCGCCTTCGCCAGGGTGGTGAAGATCAGCATGCCCAGCGCCCAAATTCCGGCGGAGACGAAGACCTCGCCCCACTGGGGCGAGTACTCGAACACCTCGCCGAGCGGTGTCGGCACGAATCCCGGTACGACGAGGCCCATCCCCTTCTCGATCCACACCCCCACGATCGCGAGCACGCAGGCAATGCTGAGGAACACCCGGCGTCGTCGCAGCGGATGGACGGTCAGCATGATCGCGGCCACCAGGTCCAGGAGGATGGCGCTCCAGATCCACGGTACGAGCTTGTTCGCGCCGTCGAGGCCCAGGTACAGATACGTGGCGGCGGCGACGTCCTCCGTGCGGAAGTAGAAGTCCGTGAAGATCTCGGCCCCGACGAGAAAGAGGTTGATCTGGAGCGCCACCGTGGTGATCAGCGCCATGAGGTCGATCACGGAGGAGTGGACCTTGAACGGCGTGTTCCGGTCGATGATCTGCAATGCGAGCACGATCAACGCCGGCCCCGCCGTGAACGCCGAGGCCAGGAAGCGCGGTCCGAGCACCGCGGTGTGCCAGAAGGGCCGGGCCACGTTCGAGGAGAAGAGAAAGGCCGTGACCGTGTGAATCGAGATGGCCCAGGCGATCGAGACCAGCACGGCCGGAAAGTACAGGCGCACGCTCGGCTCCCGCCCCCGATACCGGCTGAAGAGCATGTAGAAGGGGATCGTGAGGTTGAGCACGAGGTAGCCGGTCAGGACGACGATGTCCCACGCCAGCAGCGAGGCCGGAAAGTGGAGGCGCCCGACCCAGGGGATCATGTGCCAGATGCGGTCCGGGCGGCCGAGATCCACCACGACGAAGAGGATGGACATGATCACCGCGGCCACGGCGATGCCTTCGCCGATCAGGACGACGTGCTTGACGTCCTCCCGGTGGAACACGTAGGCGGGGATCACGAGCATGACCGCGGCAGCGGCGATACCCACCAGGTAGGTGAAGTTGGCGATGTACGCGCCCCACGACACCTGGTCGCTCATGCCCGTGACGATCAGGCCCTGCTCCAGCTGGCGCCAGTAGAAGAAGATCCCCACCAGCACTACCAGGCCGAGCCCGGCGACCCAGGTCCAGTAGAGGCGGCCGCCCCGGAACACCTGTCGCAGCCTGTCCGCGAAGAAGGCAGCGAGCGCGCGCATGGTCCGTCAGTCCGTGAAGTACCAGAACTTGGGTTCGGTGCCGAGCTCTTCCTTCAGCCGGAAGACCGTCTTGTTCTCGAGCACGTAGCGGATGTCGCTCTCGGGGTCCAGCAGGTTGCCGAACGTGCGCGCGCCCGTCGGGCACGCTTCCAGGCAGGCCGGCTGGCGCCCCTTCCGCGTGCGCTGGATGCAGAAGGTGCACTTCTCGACGACGCCCCTCGGGCGGGACGGTTGCCGAGGTAGTGCGTGTCGGTGTTGAGCGAACCCGGGGGGATCGTCGGCTCGCTCCAGTTGAAGTGGCGGGCCCAGTAGGGGCAGGCCGCCATGCAGTACCGGCAGCCGATGCACCAGTCGTAGTCCACCACGGTGATGCCGTCCCGCTCCTGCCACGTGGCCTCGACCGGACACGCCTTGACGCACGGTGGGTTGTCGCACTGATGCACTGGACGGGGAGGTAGAACTTGCCGGGCCGAGGCACGGCCTCTGCCTCGTAGTAGTGATCGGCCTGGTGGAGGTTCATGTCCCCGTGGTCCATCTCCAGGACCCGGATGTACTGGATCTGGGGATCGCGGCTCAGGTTGTTCTCGGCGACGCAGGCCTCCACGCACTTCCGGACACCCTTGCACTTGGAGATGTTCAGGGCGTAGCCGAAGACCACACCCTCCAGGGGGGCTCCGTCCCGACGCTGATGTCGGCCCCGTGCCGCTGTTTCGCCCGTCGCTCGATGCGGCCGATGGCGGCCTGGACTTCCTCGGGGGTCATCCTCGTGTATTGCTGCTGGAGGAGCGCGCCCCAGGCGTCGGCGAGCGATTCGGCGCCCGCTTCCGCCGCCCGCGCGGCCTGGGCGATGGCCCGGCGGCCGCCGAGGAGCGCGGCGACGCTCGCCAGGAAGCCGGCGAGCCTGAACAGGGCACGACGCGTGAGCGTCGGACCTCCGGGTGCCGTCGAAGGGCTCGGCGCCATCAGGGTCCCCTTCGCTGCGCCCGGATGCGGGCAAGCGCGGCTTTCACCCCGTCACGGCTGATCCGCGTGAGGTCTCGCGGGGCGAAGGAGCCGGCGCCGCCGGATGGGGCGGCCTCCGCGGTCGTCGGCGACGGGGCGGCCGCCGCCCCACCGCCGAACAGCCCGGCAGTCCAGCCGGGAAGTCGCCTCGCCAGGAAGTCGCGACGGCTGAGGTTCGGGTCGTGACCGGGATCCCTTCGCGACTCGGGCATCAGCGCTTCCCTTTCGGTTCGGCCAGTCGCTCCCAGATCTTTCGCTCGGGCTCGGGCTTCGTAGCCGGCGGGCGGAGCCCGGCGCGGACCTTCGGCGGCGGGCTCGGCTCGAACGGCTTGATCGACGGTGAATGGGCATCGTGGCATTCGGTGCAATTGAGGATCGCGCGCTCGCCTGCCCACGATCCATCTGATTGCGGTCTTCGACCTTCAGCTCGTCGGCGACCATCGGGATCTCGCGCTGGTTCTCCCAGGCCCCCTGCCGCTTGCCATGACCGCCGAAGCACCAGTCCAGGCGCTGGTAGTGACACTGCCCGCAGAGCTTGTAGGATTCGTCGTAGCTGACCGTCCGGCCGCGAAGGGAGATGAGGCTGTCCATGTCCGTGCCCTTGTGGCAGGCGTCGTAGCACCAGAACCGCCCGCCGCCGTGCTCGAACACGAGCTTCGTGTGCTCGTCCTGGAGCTCCCGCACGCGGCGGTCCACGAACTTGTTGTCGTGACACTTGGTGCAGGGGTAGTTGCGGATCCGGTCCATGCGCGGCGTGACCTTGAACTCGGGCGCCTCGGCGGCCGTCTGGCCTCGTGCGGTCGCGGCGCGGACGGGTTTCCGCGAGGCCATCAGCTTCGCGAGGGCCTCGTCGGCCTCCGTGGCGGTCTGGGGCCGTGGCTTGGCGCTTTTCGGAACTTCCGGCTTCGCCTCACCGGGCGGGGCGTCCGGTTTGACCTCGGGCTTGGCCGCCGGGGTCGTCTGCGCCTGGGCATCCGCCGTCTGGAACTCCGGAGGCAGCGAGGCCTGCGAGCCGGCAACCCCGAGGGCCGACACCGCGGCCACGCCCAGCCATCGCATCGTCGACCGCCACTGCTGCGAGCCCCCGCCCTTGATCCCTCCGCCTCCTCGGCGGGTCTGTGGCTGTCAAGCTACGTGGATGAATCGGGCACTCCCGCAGACCTTGCGGGAGCGCCCGAGCGTTGCCGGTTACTTGAAGGTCAGCCGATGGGCGCCGTTGTGATACATGTGATTGATCTGGGTGTTGTCGAACACGGAGAGCCCGAAGTGGTAGGTTTCTTGAGATCGTCGAACTGGACGTCCTGCTCCTTGGCGTTCTCACCGGTGGTGACGAGCTTGCGCTTCACCTCGAGCGTCCACGTGCCGCTCTTCCACACGGCCCGGGCGTCGAGGTCCCCGCGCGAGCCGG
The DNA here is from genome assembly GCA_963745015.1 of uncultured Candidatus Rokubacteria bacterium. Taxonomy (GTDB): domain Bacteria; phylum Methylomirabilota; class Methylomirabilia; order Rokubacteriales; family DASRDR01; genus DASRDR01. Next base: position 54,769 of record CAVUVU010000018.1, on the reverse strand, counting down.
TGAAGGGCGCGACGACGATCCCGCCGACCACGTCACCGGGCTTGAAGGTGTCGACGAACTCCGTCTTCTGGTCGTCGAGGACCCAGTACTTGTTCTCTTCGCTGGGCGTCTTGTTCATCCAGGCGGGCCCGGTCTTGTCCTTGTTGACGTTGTTGGCGTAGCCGCCGCCCGTCTTCGCGTCGCCCTTGCGACCCCAGTCGGCATTCTTCGTCGGGTCCTTGGTGTCGTCGATGTACTGGTCGTCGACCTGACCCACGGGGCCGGTGCGGACGGCCTTCCAGTGCCACATGTCGACCGTCTGGCCCGGCTCCAGGTACTTGCGGCCGGGAGACTTGTCCTCGATGCCCGCGATCTTGCCGCCCCGCGCCTTGTGGCAGGCGACGTCGCACCCCTTCTTGTCGAAGCCCGCGGCGTTGATGTTCCAGAGGATCCCGAGCTTGTCCTCGTAGTAGGTGTTGTCGTGCCCCGTGCTGTCGGCCGCCTTGAGCTGCTTCCACGTGCCGTCGGGCTGCTTGACCCACGGGTTCCGCTCGACGCTCCGGGTCGGGTCGGCCCACTGGAGCAGGAGATAGATGCTGTCCTTGTCGTACATGGACTTCATGGTGACGTTGGTCTTGGTGAGCCCCTTGAAGCCCTCCGGCTTGTAGGGGGTCTCGTCGAGGGCGACCTTGTACGCGGGAGCTTTCTCCACGCGGCGTCGACCGTCCCGTCGATCGTCGGCGCCTGATCCGTCTTGATGCTCACCAGCGCCTTCTGGGCCAGGGCCGGCATCGCCCACAGGACGAGAGCCAGGACCACCACGGCACTCCGCCAGGCGGTGACCACTACCGCGCTTCGCATCCACTGCCTCCCTTCGACAATGCTCGCCCAACTCTGGGCTGTTGAACCGTGCGCATGAGGCGCTCGGGCCCAGTGCGGTGCAATCCACGTTCCGATGCCCCGTGGTGGACCGCCGTCGATTCGCACAATGGTTCCGCATCCTTGCACACAGCGCTCCCAGGGGCACGGTCCGACGCTGGGGCGCCGCAGCCTCGCTGGGGTATCGGAGTCCCACTGACTCGGGACCGCCGGCGGCTCCTTCCCTCAATAGATCCGGCAAGTCAGACCGTGGCGCCCCAGGTGAGGCAGCCTCGGGACAGTCGAGACGAGACGACACTCCATCGCGGTCCCGAAAACGGCTCAGGGCGAGGCCCGGCCCACGTGGCAGGGGTGATGCACGACCGTTGGGCGTTGCCACGTAGCGGGTTCCCGAGAGGGTGGCCGATCGCCGAAGCCACTGGAAGTCGGGAGGCCGGGATGGACTTGGACAGACTGCTCGGGCTGACGGCCGACGGGGTCTGTGGCGTCAACGGGAGCGGCAAGATTGCGCTCTGGACACAGTCCGCGGAGGACATTCTGGGCTACTCCGCCCGAGAGGTCATGGGCCGCCTGAGCTGCGAAATCTTCGTAGAGCGCGACGCCCCGGGAAACCGGCTCTGCTATCGGGGATGTCACGTTCTGACGCTCGTCACGCTGCGCCAGCCGGTCCAGCACGTCGCCATGGCGACGCGCACCAAGGCAGGAAAGTCGGTCTGGCTCCAGATCAGCATCCTCGAGGTTCCTGGTGCTCGGCCGGACGCGTCGAGCATCCTGCATCTGTTTCACGACGTCACGGCGGTGAAGGAGATCGAAGCCCTGGTGCGCGAGCGCCTCGCCCAGACTCCGCCGGCCGCACCGTCGGAAGCGGCCCCTCCGCTGCCGCTGACCCCGCGTGAGTTCGAGATCCTGCGCCTGATCGCGAGCGGAGCGAACACCCGGGCGATGGCCCAGCGGCTCCATGTGAGCCCGACCACGGTGCGCAATCACGTCCAGCACATCTTGGGGAAGCTGGGTGTCCACAGCCGCCTCGAGGTCGTGGCGTACGCGACCCGCCATCGCCTCCTCTGACCTAGGCGAGGGGCCCGCGTGCTTAACCACGGCCTCGCTTGAGCCCAGCCGGTAGTGTCCTGCGCTGGTCCTCGTCTCCAGGGGACGACGGGGGAGTTCGGCCTCGGCTCCCGCGTCCACCGTTGGAAGGCCGACCCTCCGGGAGGCTAGTCGAACCGGTAGCTGAGGCTGAGAGTGACGTACTGCGCCGTGTAGTCGCGTGCGTCACTGCCCAGCCAGATCGAGGTGACGCCGGGTACGAACGGGTTGAGCCCATCGGTCTTGAAGTCCGTGCCATCGAACTTCTCGAAGGCATAGGCGACCGTCGCGGTCCATCTCTTCGCGAACGCATACCGGATCGCGGTCCCGAGCCGGATCAGCGAGTCGTCGGCGGCCGGGAAGGGCTTGGCGGTCGCGTTGGTCCGCTGGGCCAGGGTCCCGCTCGTCGGCGTGGTGGGGTTGCTGGTGTTCACCTGGCCGTTCGCGGTCGAGTAGGCCAGGTCCACCGTCCACTCGAGAACCTTGGGCATCAGCGTGGCGCGGATGCCGGCGTACACGGTCTGGATCCGGTCGACGTTCTTCGACGTCCAGGTGAAGTCGGGGAAGTCGAAGATTGTGGTGCCCGACTGCTCCCGGCTCTGCGACTGCTGGCGCGACTCCATGAACTCGTACTCGTAGCCAATGGAGAACGAGAGCCACTCGCGCGGGCTCCAGCCGATGTCGACCCCCACCGTCCACGTCTCCACGCTCTGCAGGCCGAGCGAGGAGTTGAGGTAGTCGTCGTAGCGATACCCGCCGATCGGGCTGATGGTGAGCGTGTCGACCGGCGTGAACTGCAGCATCAGATCGACGCGCTGGCGGTCCCGGTCGCTCTCGTCGAACTTGCGCAGGAGGACCGACTGGCCCTGGCCGGCCAGAGAGCTCGGATCGTCCTCCACGACCGAGTGCTGAAGGTGAGCCTGGGTGTTGTACTCCGAAATCCGCCGGAACGACGGGATGTACGTGAGGCGACCCAGGAACCAGTCGACCGGCGTCACGTCGAGCGCCACCTTGCCGAAGTACTCGTTGCTCGTGGGCACCTCGCGATGCTCGTCCCTGTCCCAGCGCTCCCAGGCGCCGCCCACGGTGAGGGCGACGGGCTCGCCGAACCGCCAGCGGCCGTCCAGCTCGGCGTTCTGCTTGAGATAGCCCCATTGCCCGTTGACTCGCGGCTCATCGACGATCGAGCGATCGTTGATCACGTGGCCCGGGAAACCAGTTCCTTGGAATCGTCGATGAGATCGAAGAGCCGGTACTTGGCCGTGAGGGTCAGGGGCGGCAGCGGCCGGCTCACCGCGTTGAGGTTGAAGAGCACGGTCTGGACGATCCCGTCCAGGTTCGAGCTGGGCAGCGCCAGCGACGGGTCCGAGGCCAGCGCCGGATTGTTCGTATGCGGCAAGAAATCGTCGTCCTGCAGGCGCAGGCTGTACGAGACGTTCGCTGACAGCCGCGTGCGCAGGGGGAGGATCACTGCCCCCGCGAGCGCGATGGTGTGCGCCATGTTGTTCGGCGCCACGGACAGCCGGCCCGTGGCGGGGGCGCCGTTGGCGTCGGCGCCGCATCCGGCCGGCGGGGCGGGCGCGCGGAGCCCGAAGCACGGGTTGGCCGCCGTCAGCGAGTCCAGCCCGTTCTGGAAGATCGAGAGCGCGTAGCTGCCCTGAAGCTGCCAGCCCTCACCGGCATAGCTCGCGCGGAGGCGGAAGTCGTGGACCGTCTGGTCGATGGGCTGGATGAACTCGGCGAAGTTGCCTCCGGGGCTTCCGAACGCCATGCTCAGGGGACGGTTGCCGTCCTTGAGAATCAGCGTGTACTCGGCCTTCAGGTCGAGATCGAGTGTGGGCGTCACCGTGACGGAGAAGCGAGCCACGTCCCACTCCGTCCGGACGTCCTGGAACGGAGCGAGATTGTACGCGGAGAGGGGCGGACGCGGGGAGGGCAGGGAGAGCACGCCCGTGGACGGCTCCGTGTAGAGCGACCGGGCGTCGGTCGATAGGGTGTGGGGGATCTGATCCCATTCGAAGTCCAAGCTCCAGCGACCGAGACGACCCGTCGACAGGAAGTACGATTGATCCTCTTGCCCGATGTTGTAGCCTCCGACATCGAGCGAGTAGCTCTCGTCGGGACGGAAGAGCCGGAACCTAAAGGCGCCGAACGGTGCCTCCGGCAGATCCCGGTATTGCTCGAAGATCGAGCGTTCCTCGGGTGGCGGTCGATCGATGTAGATCCGCCCGCCGAGAGTGAGCTCACCCTCCACGTTGAAGCCGAACAGCGGGGTCTGCGCTCCGGCGGGATATGCCAGCGCCAGCGTGAGGGATGCCACAGCCGCCGCTGCCCACCACCTCCCGCCTACCGGCGTCATGGGTCCCCTATCGCGTGAAGGCGAAACCGGACGGATGGTTCGAGCCGTGAATGTTCACGTGGCAGCTGTTGCAGGCCCGACCCAGCACGAACTTCTTCGATGCGGGGTCATTGCCGTAGGGGCGTGTCGGGTGGCGGGTCTCGATGTGGCACTGCTGACAGAGACGCGGCTTCCTCACCTTCAGCATCGCCTCGTGGTTGGAGCCGTGCGGCTGGTGGCAGTTCGTGCAGCTCTCGGTGACCGGCGCGTGCTCCCAGAGGAAGGGACCCCGCTTCTCGGCGTGGCAGGTGTAGCAGGTCTCGTTGACCGAGTTCTCCTTGAGGAGCTGGGGCGTGACCGTGCCATGCGGATTGTGGCACGAGGTGCAGCTCATCTTGCCCTCGAGGAGGGGATGGCGCGAGAGCCGCAGCTGCTGGGCGCGCTTCTCCGCGTGGCACTGGCCGCACGTCTGGATCTCATCCTGCTTGGCGAGCTGGTTGCGGGGAGACAGGTTCTCATGCACGTGATGACAGTTCGTGCACGTCACATCGCGCGCCTCGTGCGAGCTGCCCTCCCAGAAGAACCGCGCGTTCTTCTCGTGACACGAGAGACACATGGCCGTGCGTTGCTCGACCGGTGTCCGGTCCCCCTTCATGAAGGAGATGAGGCCGGGGGTGTTCTTCTTGCCGCCCGAATCGACGTGCGCCGCGGCCGGGCCGTGGCAATTCTCGCAGGCGAGGGCCTCCCGCTGATCCTGAGGCTGGTGGAGGAAGCGCCGGCCCATCTTCGTGGTGCCGAACTTGGCGAATTCCGCCTTGTGGCATTGCTGGCAGGCTTCACTCCCGGCGTAGGCCTCGGGCGGGGCGGGAATCGGTTGCGCCGGCCGCGCGGCCCGGGGTGATGTTCCGCAGGAGGCGAGGCCCAGGAAGAGGCCGGCCAGCACGATGGCACCGAGTGCCGACCCGGCACCCCGTATCCGCAGAGCCGAACCCGCCATACGGCGCCCTCCCCTTCTGCGGGGCAGCGGCACAACATCGAATGCGTCTGCTGATACGGCAACTTCGTCGGCCCTTCTTAGCGCAAGCGGCGGAGCACGGTCAATGATGCAGTTGCATCAGCCCATCGGCTTGGCCATGGGCGTGTGCCGTAGGCGCCTCCTCCCCGACGGCGGATTCATATCGGCGTCGCCGTCATGATGAGGGTCTGGAGGAGCGGAGCGAGCTCGTGAGCCTGTCGAGGGACCATCGGATCAGGCGTTCGCGTCCGGGGTGCCGTCGGCGCCGGCCCCCCGCCCGGGTGCGTGATCGTGGTGCAGTGTGTCGGTGGCGGCCTGATGAGCTCAACGCCCCATCGAAATGAAGCAAGCGGCGGATACACCCTGGCGCGTGGGGGGGTAGCATGACTGCGGGTGGCGGTGTGGCGACGAGGGAATAGCCGCCAAGAGGGGACCGAGTGTCGAGGGGGTGTGCAAGCCCGCGTTGACGGGAAGTCTGAACCCTCGCCGAGGATCCCCGCCGTAGAGCTCGAAGACCTCGGGACGGCGCACCGTCACCCCGGCTCCTTGTGGGTCCAGCCTTCCCGAAGCTCCCGTCGCAGCGCCCGCTTCACCATCCACCAGGGCACTCGGCCTAGTGGCGAGACCGTGCCCGGGTCTTCAGCCCGACAGCAGGGTTTCCAGGGTCACGACCTGCCCCTCGTAGTGGTCCCGCTGCGTTCTGACCAAGTCACCGAGCGATACGATCCCGACCAGCCTGTCCTGATCCATGACGGGCAGGTGGCGGATCCGCTTCTCGGTCATGGTGTGAGCCACGGACATCAGGTCGTCACTGGGGCGTCCGACGACGACCTCCCTGGTCATGACCGCTCCGACGGTCTCGCTGAGGACGTGTTCGTTCGTCAACGCCGCACGGAGGATGCCGCGCTCGGTGATCATGCCTACCGCCCTCTGGGCGTCGTCTAGCACCACGAGCGCGCCGATATTGCGCTCGGCGAAGCGCTCCAGGGCCTCTCTCACGGTCTGGTCGGGACGGATGGTGACCACGCGACCGCCCTTGCTGGCCAAGACATTCGCGATGTTCACTTGACTGACCCTCCTCCGGTCGCGAACGTCACGTCGCCGGCCGCCTCACTCCCGCACGTGCGGCCTCCCTGTGCCGTCGCCCTGCCATCGCCGCGGCGGTGCGGCCCGTGTCCATTGTTTGCAAGTGACGTTCCCTGGAGCGGCCCTCCGTGGCTCGAGGTAGGCCTCCGTCGATTCGTGCAATGGACTCCGCATCTTGCGGATCCGCGAGTTCTTGCGATGCGACCTGGTCCGGGGGGCGGCACGGTCCCGCTGGGGCGGCGGAGCCCCAGCGGGCTCACGTGCAGGCGCTCCGCCATGGCCCGGGTGCTGGCGCCCGCGGCCAGCAGCCGCAGGACGTCGAGCTCGCGCCGGGTCAGGTCCGCGGGCGGCCGCCCGTCAAGTGGATGTACATGGACACCGGGCACGCGACGCGGTCCTCGAGCATGACGAGAAAGGCTCTGTGCCGTCCATGCTCTCCATCACGCCTCCGCCAGAGCCTCCTCGATGGGGCGTCGGGGGCGCACCGAGGCCCGCGATGGGCGCTCTCGTCAGTCCGGCGGCGCCTTGTCTGCCTTCAGCCAACCCGGTTACCACTCCCACAGCCCTGTGAGCGGCACCGCGTGGAGGTTCGGACCGAAAGCTACCGCCTGCCGCCCGAGATAGAGGACGATTCCGCGATCGAACCGGCGTCCAGCGAGGGCTGCCAGTGCCTTGAGTCCCTTGAAGTCCTCGGCCGTTGCGGTCTGGGTGGATCGCACCTCGACACCCACCACGTGGCCGTTCCGCTCGAGGACGGTCGACCTCGGCTCCCTTGGGTGTCCGAAGATGGAAGATCTGCGGAGGATCCGGTGCCAGGACGCCTGCTTGAGCAGCTCGAGCCCGATGAAGTTCTCGAGCAGCCCTCCCCACAGGACCCGCTCGGTGAGCAGGCGGGCCTCGGTCAGCCTGAGGAGCACCGCCGCGAGTCCCGTGTCGACGAAGGCGACCTTCGGGGCCTTCGTGACCCGGCCGCCGAGATTCGTGGCCCAGGCCGGCATCAGCCGGACGAGAAACGTCGTCTGGAGCAGGGTCATATAGCGCTGGAGCGTGGCATATGGGAGCCCGATGCCCCGGCCGACGTCGGCGAGATTCAGCAAGCTCGCAGTCCGTGAAGCCAGGAGCGTCAGGAGGTCGGGCATCGCCGTGAGGCGCCGATCGTGGCGGGAGGCGAGATGCACTTCTTCTTGCAGTCGAAGGTGAAGGCACTGGGCGGCGACCCGGCGAAGCTGGTACGGCTGGTGCGCTACGGCGCCACCACCTCGTTCGGCAAGGTGGTGGTCGCCAGCGTGCCCGCCTCGCACACCAACGGGCTGTCCCGGCGTTCCTGGAGACGGAGCAGGCGCAGGCGCTCGTGGCGGCCGGGCTCACCGCTTACGTCGGGCCGGCGGGTGGCTTCGTGCTGCGCTTCAGCAACGGACTCATCGCCTATCTCTCCGGCGACACCGGCATCACGGCCGAGCAGGATGTGGTGGTGCGCAGGTTTCACCGCGCGAACCTGGCCGTGATGATGTCGGGGGCGCCCAACATGAACGGTCCACTGGAAGCCGCTTACTCATGAACGAGTTGGTGCAGCCGAACTCCGTTCTCATCACGCATGTGAACGAGCAGGCGATCGACGGCGGCAAGGTTCGGCCCAGCACCAAGACCGACGTCTTCATCAAGGCGGTGAAAGCGCCGGTGCACGTGCCGCTCAGTGGTAGGACGGTGGAGTTCGACGGAACCGCGCGCTGCGTGGCCGGCTGTTGAGTCAGACTAGCCCGCGGCGGGTCGCGTAGGCCGCCGCCTCGAGCCGGCTGTGGACGCCGAGCTTCTCCAGGATGTGCTGGACATGGTTCCGGACGGTGGCGGGGCTCACGTGCAGGCGCTCCGCCATGGCCCGGGTGCTGGCGCCCGCGGCCAGCAGCCGCAGGATCTCGATCTCCCGCCGGGTCAGCTCCGGCGGCGGCGCCCCGTCCGGCGAAGCGGCCGGCTGAGCCTGGGCGAGGCGCTCCCGCACGAGCGTCTCCACCTCGTGGGCGGTCGTGACGTCCCGGAAAAGGTGGACCGTCGTCGCGGCGTCCCGGCGCGCCCCGGGGACGGCGAGGATGCTGATGTCGAGCCACACCGGCCGGCCGGCCTTCGTGCGCGTGGCCATCTGGAAGTGCTCGACGGCCTCTCCCCGCTTCACCAGCGTCTGCACGTGGCACCCCTGATAGCAGAGGCGGTTGCCGGCCGGGTCTCGGCCGACGAAGACGTCGCAGCAGGGCTTCCCGACGACCTCGCGGGCCGCGTAGCCGAGCAGACGCTCGGCCGACCGGTTCCAGAACACGATCCGCCCATCGCCGCCGATGGCGCATACGCCGTCCGCCGTGTTGCTCAGGAGCGCGTCCAGGTCCATCGCGTCCCTCCGTCGTTGGCGTCGTTGGCGTCGCCGGCGCGAGCGACTCGCGCCTGTCAGCCTCCACCGGCCGCGCCTGGCCAGCGGAGCACCACGGCCCGCTTCGCATACGGCGCCACCCAGCCATCCGGCTCTCGCACCAGCCGGGCGGCCAGGAAGGCCCGGAGGAAGCCGCGCGCCTCCGGGCCCGACACGCCGAGGTACGCCTCGTAGAAGTCGCAGGCCTCGTCCAGGTCGGCGAAGGGCTGGTCGGACCGGTAGTCGACGGCGACGACCTCGGGACGCACACCAAGGTCGGCCAGCCCCGCCAGCATGTCCCCGTAGTCGGAGCCTCCGCCGTACGGCCGGCCGAGGAGCAGCGGGTAGAGCTCGCGGAAGAAGAGCTTGTCCGATTCGGCCTCACGGTCCCGCACGACCACGACCCAGCGCCGGGCCCACCGGGCGGCGTCCGCCAGGAAGCGCGCTCCCGGTCGGGTCAGCTCGCCCACATGGGCGCACAGGACCAGGTCGTGGGGTGGCAGGACCACCTCACCCACGCCGCCTGCACGACGGTCAGCCGCCGGAGCCCCCGCCGCTCGGCCTCGGCGCGGAGGGCGGCGGCCATGGGCTGCGCGGGCTCGAGGGCCGTCCCGCGCGGGATCCGCTCCGCGAGGGGTAGGGCCAGCGCGCCGCAGCCGGCCCCCACGTCGAGGACGCTGGTGATCCCCGCGAGCTGGAGATCGATCGCCCCGAGGATCCGCGTCGCGTAGTCGCTTCGGGCCAGCGCACGTTGGTACCAGGCGACCGTGCGGGCGCTCCAGAACCCCCCGTTCCGCCGCGGCGCGTGGTCGGCTCGGGTCTCGCCGGGCACCGGACGCTCCTCGGCCACGTTCCCTCCCACGCTCCGCCCGGTCCTCCACCTCGATGCCGCCGCGTCCACGGGGCATGGTGGGCGGTCCGGTCCTGGCGCCGTATGACTAGGATCATAACCGCCCCGGCCGGGCCCGCGTACGCTCGCGCCCGAGCATCGACGAGCGTCGCCTGACCGGTCAACAGGAGGGTGCGTCATGGCCGACGGCAATCAGGAGGGATCGGGGACCCCGCCCGACACGGGAGCGACCGCCGAGAGGGTGCCACTGGCCCAGGTCTTCTTCGACAACATCTTCCTCCTGCTCGTCCTGGGGCTCGTGGTCCCGGTCGTGTTCTACACGATCTGGGGGCTGCTCGAGATCGCGAGCATCCCGGTGGCGCCTCCCTTCGATCTCCCCAAGTAGGAGGCCGCGATGAGCATCCAGGCGCTCAAGGGCGTGTGGTGGAAGAAGGTCGACCGGAGCGAGAAGCTGTGGCTGAGCATCGCGCTGGCGTGGTGCCTCGTGCTCTTCGCCATGATCTCGCGGGAGGAGCTGGAGAAGCTTCCGCGGCACATGCGGCCCGAAGGTGGCCAGCAGGGGGAGAGCCGGGGCCGCCGTGACACGACGGTCCGTGTGACGCTGGACGGCCGGCCCGTCCTCGACAAGACGTACCGGCCAAGTGGGCTTCGGGGCGATGGCCCGACCTTCGTGTACGAGGAGCTCGACCTGCCCCCGGGACGCCACCGCCTCGAAGCGACGCTGGAAGAGGCCGGCGGGCCCGCGCGGAGCGACGCGACGTCGCCGCCCGAGCGGCGGCTCGTGGCGGAGGTGGAGGTCAGCCCGGGGTCAGGTCCTCCTGCTCGAGCTCTCGAGCCAGCAGGAGCTGGCCTTGCGTGGAGGCGGGCCGTCGCGCCCGGCGGGGCACCGCTGACGGGACGGGCGGCTGCCGCCCAACGAGCACCGAGGGAGACAGGCGCATGAATGCCGTTGTCAAGACCCGGCATGGTGAGGTGCGTGGCAGCGTTGCCGATGGCGTGAACACGTTCAAGGGCATTCCCTATGCGGCGCCACCGTTCGGCGCCAATCGGCTCCGGCCCCCACAGCCGGTTGAGCCCTGGAGCGGCGTGCGCGACGCCCTCACCTATGGCCCGAAGTCGCCCCAGCCGCCCTATCCCCCGCCAGATCGACCTGCTCCTCCCGGAGCTTGCCGTCCCCGGTGAGGACTGCCTGAACCTCAACGTCTGGTCCCCCGATCTCGGGTCGGCCGGGCAACCGGTGATGGTCTGGATCCCCGGCGGCATGTTCGAGTATCACGGAACGGGTGCGTCGCCCTGGTATGACGGCAGTCGTTTCGCCCGCGACGGCATCGTCTGCGTGACCATCAACTACCGGGTCGGTGCCGAGGGCTTCCTCTATCTCGGCGACGGAAACGCCAACCGTCGGCTTGCTCGACCAGGTCGCCGCCCTCGAGTGGGTGCAGGAGAACATCGCCGCCTTCGGCGGCGATCCCGGCAACGTCACCATCTTCGGCGAGTCGGCCGGCGCGATGAGCGTCGGCACGCTGCTGGCCATGCCCCGCGCCGAGGGGCTGTTCCGGCGCGCCATCGCCCAGAGTGGGGCGGCGCATCACGTGATCTCGGCCGCGACCGCGCGGCGGGTCGGCCAGCGCCTCGCCGAGAAGCTTGGCGTCGAGGCCACCCGAGAGGCGATCGCGGCGGTCCCCGTCGATCGCCTGCTTCAGGCCCAGGCGGAGCTGAGGGCCGATCTCGCCGCGCATCCCGACCCGGAGCGCTGGGGCGATGGAGGTGGTGGCCAGCATGCTGCCCTGGCAGCCGGTGGTCGACGGGGACGTCATCCCCGCGCCGTCCGATCGATCGCATCGCTGCCGGGGCCGGCGCGGGCATCGACCTCCTGGTCGGCACGAACACCGACGAGCATCGACTGTTCCTGGTGCCCGGCGGCGCGATCGACCAGGTCACCGCCGAGGCCCTGGCCGGAGCCGTGGCGGCCTACGGGCTCCCGGTCGAAGCGACGCTGGCCGCCTATCGCGCGGCACATCCGGGCGCCAGCGCCGGCGACCTGCTCGCGGCCATCCAGACCGACTGGTACTGGCGCATCCCCGCCATCCGCCTGGCCGACGCCCACGCGAAGAGCGCCGCGGCCACCTACATGTACGAGTTTGCCTGGCGCTCACCGCAGTTCGACGGACGCCTCGGCGCGTGCCATGCGCTCGAGATCCCCTTCGTCTTCGACACGCTCGGCAACGGGACCGAGCCGCTCTGGGGACGCGGACCCGCCGCAACAGCTCGCCGACACCATGCACGCCGCCTGGGTGGCGTTTGCCACCAAGGGAGACTGCGGTTGGCCGAAGTACGATCTCAGCCGCAGGGCGACCATGCGCTTCGATACCACGTCGGAGGTCGTGGACGATCCTCGATCCGCGGAGCGGGCGCTGTGGGAAGGCGTGCGTTAGCTGCTGCACCGTGGGAATCGTTCAGCGACGGCTCAGGGAGGCTGAACGTTGCCGATCACCTATCCCATCCTGAGATTCCTCCATCTGCTCGGCCTCGTACTGATGGGCGCGGGGCTCATCGGCGTCTGGTACGCCGACCTGCGCTCCCGGCAGGTCCGCGAGCTCCCGCTCTTCGCCGAGAGCATCCGCCAGATCGCCGTGTTCTACGACGGCCTTGTCGTGCCCGGGGCCCTCCTCCTGCTGGGCTCCGGCACCTGGCTGATCGTCACGGTCTACGGCGGTTGGGCGTTCCTCGGCATGCCGTGGCTGGCCGGGATGGTGGCCCTGTTCACGTTCGAGTTCGTCGAAGGGAACACGATCACGCGGCTCTACTTCATGCGGCTTCGCCGGCTGACCCGGGCCGCGCTGGCGCAGGGGTCCACCACCCCGGAGCTCGAGAGCGCCCGCGGGGAGCACCTGCCGACCTTCACCCACTTCCTCGACTTGCCGATCTTCTTCACCATCGTGGCCCTCGGCGCCATGCGGCCGAGCACCTGGGCACTCTTCCTGGTGGGACTATCCTGGGAATCGTCGCGGCGACGGCGCTCGCGCTCGCCATCCCGCGGATGTATCCGTTCCAGGTGGCCGTCAAGGCGGGTGGGTAACACAGCGCGTGACCAAGGAGGATGCGATGCGACGTGGCGCAGTCGCTCCGCGCACAATCTCGGCGATTCTCGTGGTCCTCGGCATCATGCTGAGCTGGCGGGCCCCGGCAACAGCCAGGCCCCGGGAGACCCGCGACAGCGACTCACGTTGCCGCCGCAGGCTCGCGACAAGGTCCTCGCCGAGATGCGGCACATGCTCGAGTCCGTCAACGGCATTCTCCGCGGCGTTGCGGCGAACGACCTGGTTGCCGTCGAGAAGGCCGCGCGGGCCGCCGGGACCGCGATGGCCGGGAGATGGACCCGGCGATGATGCGGCAGCTCTTGCCCGCCTTTCGCGAGCTCGGGTTGCAGGCCCACCGGGCATTCGACGACCTGGCAGACCGGATCAAGGCCGGGGGCACGCGTGACGACGCCATCCGGGGGCTGGCCGGGGTGACGGGGAGCTGTGTGGCCTGCCATGCCCTGTACCGGCTCGACGAGGCGCGGTAGGCCAGGGCGCCCCCGCCTGGTTGCCCGTCCTGGCATCGATGCTGTCCGGCCCGGCCCTGTCTGTGCGAGAGCCGCCCGTCTATCGGCCGTTCGGGCTGATCGCCCTGGCGGCCACGCTCGTGGTCGGGACGCCGCTCGGGACCTGGATGCTCGTGCGGCTCCACTGGGGCGGCGGCCCGGTGTCGGCCGAGTCCGTCTGGCTCCACGCCCATCTCCAGGCCTTCGGCTTCTTCGGGACGCTGATCGTCGGCGTGGCCCATCACCTCGTCCCGCGGTTCGCCGGACGGCCGGTGGCCGCGACGCCCTTGACTCCGTGGCTCGCGGGCGCGCTCGGCACCGCGCTCGGGCTGCGCATCACCGGCGCCATCGCCGGCGTCGCCGTGCTCGCCGTGGCGGCCGCGCTTCTCCAGGCGCTCGCCTTCGGGCTCTTCGCTGTCTGGGTGATGCGAGCCCTCGGTGCGCCGCACCTCCGGCTCACGCGGACGTACCTGACCGCGGCCACGGCCTGGCTCGTCCTCGCCCTCGTCGTCGAGGCGGGCCTCCGCGCGCGGGCGCTCGCGAGCGGCGATTTCGGCGGCGGCCCCGACCCCGGCGGGATGGGGGCGGCGCACGTGATGGCGATCTACGGGGGCGTGCTCGGATGGATCGTGGGCGTCGTCGTCCGGGCCGGGCCGATGCACGTTCCCCGATGGCGAGTGCCCGATGCCCTGGCCCGGATGGCTCCGGGGGCACTTGGCCTGGGTGTCGTCCTCGCGGGAGTGGGCTTCGCCGGGCCGTGGTCCGGCGGGACGCGGGTGGCGCTCGAGCGGGCCGGGGAGGCGGTCGTTCTCGCGACGGTGGGGGTGGTCGCGTTGCGCGGCGGCGCCTTCCGAGGCGCCCCGGGCGCCCTGCCGATGGCCGCCCGCGGCGGGCCGGAGACCTGGCTCTTTCGGATGGCGATGCTGGCGGCGAGCGTCGCCGCGGCGGGGTCGATCGGCGCGGCTGCCGTGGCGTGGACCGGGACTCCCTTGAGCCTTATTGCTGACGCGCTGCGACATCTGGTCACGGTGGGGGTGCTCACCACGATGGTGGTGAGCATGGGATTCCGGCTGGTTCCGGCCATCGAGGGCTCTCCGTTGCCCTGGCCGCGGCTCCGCGGGGTGGCGTTCTGGATGCTCCTGGGGGGCGTTCTCATTCGGACGGCGGAGGTTCTGGCCGACTACGGTCCGGAGGCCGTCCTGCCGCTTGTGCCGCTGTCAGGGCTGCTGGTGTGGGTCGCACTGGCGTGCCTCGCGGCGAATGTCCTTGGCGTCATGTGCCACCGGGCGGCTGTATGACGCGGATCATACGTGCGGGTGCACGCCTGCCCTAGGCTGGAATCGAGGAGGACCAGTCCATGAGTCAGTCCTGCGGATGTGGATGGCGTCACGGAACGTCGTCGAACCCCCCGGCCGCGGGGACCACGGCGCGCTCGCCCGCCCTGGTGCCCGAGGACACGGTGGCGGAAGCCGTGCTCCGGTCGGCGTACGGGCTCATGATCCTGCAGCGCTTCGGGATCGACGCCTGTTGCGGCGGGCACCTGACGCTCGCGCAGGCCGCGGCCTCGGCCGGCATTCCAGTCAAGACGCTGCTGTGCGCGCTGGAGCCCCTCGTGGTGCCCTCCGCGACATGAGGCCCGCGGCCCTCGTCCGTTTCCCCGAGGCGGCACGCGTCTACCTCGACGTCCGCGAGGACCTTCGCGAGGGTCGCGAGCCGTTCGCCCGAATCATGGCGGCGGTCGATGCGTTGCAGCCCGACGGCGTGCTGGTCCTGCGGGCGCCATTCGAGCCGGTCCCGCTCTACCGCGTCCTCGCTCGCCGCGGCTTCGCGCACTGGACGGAATCGGATGAGGCCACGGACTGGCGGGTGTGGTTCTTTCGCGACGACGCGACGACCGACCCGCCGGGGGTGTCCCCGTCTCACGTGACGGCGGGGGGCGTGGCCGAGGCCGCCCCGCGGGCGCCCGAGGTCCCGGTCCGGCTGGACGTGCGGGGACTCGAGCCGCCGCTGCCGATGGTGCGCGTCCTCGAGGCGGTCGAGGCCCTGGCGCCTGGCCAGCGCCTCGAGGTCCTCCATCACCGGCGGCCCCTCTTCCTGTACCCGCAGCTCGAGGAGCGCGGCTGCCGGCACGCAACCGACGAGCCCGAGCCGGGGCTCGTCCGGATCGCGATCTGGCGGGGCGGCCCCGCGGCATGATCCCGCAGGGCGGGCGTTCGGGGCGCGCCCCGTCGGTGACGCTGCCGCTCGCCTACCTGGTGACGGCCGCGGCCGCCTTCGTCCTGGCTGCCCTCGCGCTCCCCGGGCTGGCCCCGGCGCTGGCCGGGCACTACTACCATCCGCGCCTCCTGGCCCTCACGCACGTCGTCACGCTGGGCTGGATCACGCTGGCCATCATGGGCGCGAGCTACCAGCTGATCCCCGTCGTGATCGAGCGGCCGCTCTACAGCGAGCGCCTCGCGCTCTGGCAGCTCCCGGGGCTCGCGGCCGGGATCCTCGGGATGGTCAGCCACTTCTGGATCGGTAGCTGGGATGGCCTCTCGTGGGCGGCCGCGCTGGTGGGAGGCGGGATCCTCGCCCACGTGATCAACGTGGCCCTGAGCCTGCGCGGGCTGGCCCGCTGGTCCTTCACGGCCCGCGGGATCGCGCTCGCGCTCGGGGGGCTTACGCTCACGGTCGCGTTCGGGCTCACGCTGGCGATGACCCACGGAGCGCACGTGTTCCCGGGCGGGCCGCTCGGGGCCGTGCACGCCCACTTCCACCTGGCGCTCCTGGGCTGGATCGCCCCCATGATCGTGGCCGTCGCGGCGCGCGTGTATCCGATGTTTCTCCTCGCGCCGGAGCCAGGCGGCTGGGGCGCCTCCGTCCAGCTCGGGGGCCTGGGCCTCGGCGTGCCCGCCGTTGCCCTGGGGCTCGCGCTGGGTCGGCCCGCGCTCGTGGTGCCGGGCGCCGTCCTGGTCGCGGTGGTGCTCGGGGTTCACGTGTGGTGGGTCGTGGGCTTTGCCCGGCGGCGGAAGCGGCCGACCCTCGACTGGGGACTACGATTCGTCCTCACCGGCACGGCGTGCCTCGCGCCGCTGGGAATCCTGGGACTGGTGTTCGCGCTCGGCGTCGGGTCCGGGCCGCGCATGGCGCTGGCGTATGCCGTCCTGGCGCTCGGCGGCTGGGCCTCGCTGACCATCGTCGGCATGATGCTCAAGATCGTGCCGTTCCTGGTCTGGTACCGCGTCTACGCGCCGCGGGCCGGGCGTGAGCCGGTCCCCACGGTCGCCCAGCTCTCGTGGCCGGCCGGCGAGCGGCTCGCCTACGGGCTGCTCACCGCCGGGACCCTTGGCCTCGCCGCCACCGTGGCTGCTGGCGCGCCTGCGGCCATCGCGGTGGCCGGGACGATCGTGGGCATTGGCGCGCTGGCGTTCGCCGCGGCCCTTGGGCGCACGCTGTGGCACCTGCGCCCCTGCGTCGCGGGCCGGGACGCCCCTGCGCTCCCGGCGCGGCCATGACCAGTCCGTTCGAGCAGGCTCCCTTCATCGTCATCTGGGAGACGACCCGGGCCTGTGCGCTCGCCTGCGTCCACTGCCGCGCCGAGGCGGCGCCCCATCGCGATTCTGGCGAGCTGACGACCGAGGAGGGACGTCGCCTGATCGACCGCGTGGCCGGATTCGGTAGCCCCCCGCCCATCCTGGTCCTCACGGGTGGCGATCCCTTCCGGCGCCCCGACCTCGCGCACCTCGTGGCCTACGGATCGCGGCGGGGTGTGTCGGTCTCCGTGACGCCGAGCGGGACCGGGGCGGTGACCGAGGAGCGGTTGCGGGCCCTGCGGGACGCCGGACTCGCGCGACTGGCGGTGAGTCTCGACGGGGCCACGCCCGAGACCCACGACGCCTTCCGGGGCGTGCGGGGCTCGCATCGCTTCACGATGCGCATCCTCGATCGCGCGAAGAAGCTGGGCATCCCGCTTCAGGTCAACACCACGGTGTGCCGGCAGACGGTGGACGAGCTCCCCGGCCTCGTCCCCGAGCTCGAGGCCATCCAGCCGACGCTCTGGGCGCTCTTCTTCCTGATCCCGGTGGGGCGCGGACAGATGAGTCAGACGCTCCGGGCGGAGGAGATCGAGGGCGTGCTCCACTGGGCGGCGGCACTCGCCGAGCACGCCCCGTTCGGGGTGAAGACCACGGAGGCCCCGCACTACCTCCGCGTCGTCGCGACGCGCCGCCGCGCCGCGCGGCTGGCGTCGCCGGCGGCGGATGGTGCCGTCACGGCGGCCCGCCCACGGCCCGATGCCATCGGGCGTCCCCGGCGCGCCGTGACCGACGGCAACGGCTTCGTCTTCATCGACCACCTCGGCCGGATCTGCCCGAGCGGGTTCCTGCCGCTCATGGTGGGGAACGTGCGGGACCAGGACCTCGTCACCGTCTACCGGGAGGATCCGCTCTTCCGCGCGCTCCGCGACCCGGCGCGGCTCGGCGGCCGCTGCGGCCGCTGCGAGTACCGCACCCACTGCGGCGGCAGCCGAGCTCGGGCCTACGCAGCGACGGGAGACCCACTGGCCGAGGACCCGGGATGCGTCTATCAACCGGGCCCGGGACCTACGGCGCCCACGGGGCTGGTCGCGATGGCGGGCGGCTCCGATGTCCCGGTGACCCCGGAGCAGGTCACCGACGCCCTGCGATCAGTCCTCGACCCGGAGCTCTCGCTTTCGGTCGTCGACCTGGGCCTGATCTACGACGTCGGGATCGCGGGAGGCACCGTCCGCATCACCATGACGCTCACGGCGGCGGGCTGCCCGCTTCACGAGGTGATGCTCGACTGGGTGCGGCGCGCGGTGCTCGGGATTCCCGGCGTCGAGCACGTCGACGTGTCCCTCACGTTCGACCCGCCCTGGACGCCGGCGCGCATCGCCGTCTCCTGAGCCCGCCGGCGGCCGTCGCCCCCGCCGGCGGCGTGCTATGCTGGCCGCGGTCGGAGCCGTCATGAGCTGATGTCTCGGCTCGAGTCCGATTCCCCGCCACCATCGGGAGCCCTGACCGCGAGGTCGCCATGACGCCGCTGGTCCGCCTGTACATCAAGACGAGCTTCGTGTTCCTGCTCCTCGGGCTGGTCCTCGGCGGGTACATCACCGTCGTGGTGAACCTGGCCGGCCGCGCGGTGCCCTGGCCACTCATCACCGCGCATGTGCACCTGGTGCTGGTCGGGTTCATGCTCACGCTGGTCTTCGGGGTGGCGACCTGGATGTTCCCCAGGCCAGCGCGGGATGATGCACGCTATCGGCCCGCGCTCGCCTGGCTCGTCTACTGGCTGCTCACCGCGTCGACGGTCGTGCGCGTGCTTGGTGAGCTGGTCGCGGCCGCCGCGGGCACCCGCGGCTCCTGGCTCGCCGCCCTCGGCGGACTGGGGCAGCTGGCGGCCGCCCTGGCCTTCGTCGTCAACATGTGGACGCGCGTCCGCATGCCCGGAGGCGTCTCGCCACCTCAGCCGCCCCGGTAGGCCGGGGGCGAGCCGGCGCCACCGCCGGCCGCCGGATCCGAGGATCCCGCTCCTTCCGACCGACCCGTTGGATGCGGGCGACCGTCGCTCGAGTACTTTGATTTCAGGAACTCGATGCCCACTCGCATGACCCTGCGCCAGGCCTGTTCGACCTCCTTGCCGAACAGGGGGTCGCACTCTCGAACGGCCTGGACGAGACATTCGAGCCACTGATCGTAGAGGTGGGGCCCGATATCCAGCGCGTTCCGGCTGTGCCGGGCGGCGATGCGTTCCAGATGAGCGTTCCCCTCCGGTTTCTGTTCGACGCTCGACATGATCATGTAGAGGGAGGCTTTCACGGCGGCCTTCTGGATACGGAAGTCCGTGTGCGCAAACTTGGCGGCCACCTCCGCCGAGGAGGTGACGAATAGCTCGTAGAAGCGATCGAGAAAGCGGTGGCCGCTGGTGCATCGCTCCAGACTGTCGTTGAACAGTTCGACATCGCGCTTGTTCGGCTCGGTCCCGCTCGCCGGTGGCGTGTTCATGCGCGCAACTCCGTCAGAGCCGTGGCACTCGAACCCGGAACACGCCATCCGGCGCACGCTTCAGCGACAAGTGGGACCGGGCGAGGCACTGCTTTCGCCGCTGCCCGTAGGGGGTCAGCCGGCACCGGAGTCGGCGCGCCCCGCGCCCGAGCCGCTCGCGCACGGCGATCTCGCGCGCGATCGTGGCGGCGGCCCCCGCCGGCCTTCTGCGGAACCGTTCCGATCTGCCGGTAGACGTCGGGAGCGAACAAGCGGTGCCGGACATCGCGATCGGTGACGATACCGACGAGCGTGCCCGCGCGATCCAGCACCGGCAGGTGCGGACCTTCCGGCGGCACATCTGCTCAACCGCCTCGTGGCACGTGTCGGTGTCACCGATCGTCACGACGTCCCGGCTCATGAGCTCGCTGACTCGCATGCGTTAGACCCTGTGCCCGGTCGCCGCGACGCTCTTGGCCGTCATCCGGATCAGGAGCACGGGGACCGGTGAGGCTCGGAGGACGGCGTCGGCCACGGACCCGAGCAGTACGCGGCCGAGGCCGGACCGGCCATGCGTCGCCATGGCGACGAGATCGGCGCCGGTGGCCCGGACGCCGGCGAGGATCGCCTCCGCCGGCGGGCCGAGCGCCACCCGTGTGTGAACGCGAAGGCCCTTCTTCGACAGCCGCTGCTCGATCGCGACGAGGTACCGCTTCGCGTCCATCTCGCGGAGGGCGAGGGTGTCCGGCGTGACGACGCCGGCCGAGGCTATCGCCTCGATCGGGGACATCAGCTCGACCACCTGAAGAAGGACGAGCTCCGCATCGAGCGGTCCAGCCACCTGCTCGGCGAAGGGCAGGATGGCCTCGGCCAGCTCGGAGCCATCGAGGGGAACCAGCAGGCGCTTGTACACGGAGCCCCTCGCTACTCCAGCAAGCTCCGGAGCATCCAGGCTGTCTTTTCGTGGACCTGCATCCGCTGCGTCAGCAGGTCGCACGTCGGCTGATCGCTCACGCTCTCGGCGGTCTTGAAGACCAGGCGCGCGGTACGCGCGACGGTCTCGTGGCCCTGGACGAGCTTCCTGATCAAGTCCTGCGCTTTTGGCACGCCGTCCTCTTCTTTGATGGCCGAGAGCTCGCCGAAGTGCTTGTACGTGCCCGGAGCAGGGAAGCCGAGCGCGCGGATCCGCTCGGCAAGGAGGTCTACCGCGAGCGCGAGCTCGTTGTAGTGCGCTTCGAACATCAAGTGGAGCGTCTGGAACATGGGACCCGTCACGTTCCAGTGGAAGTTGTGGGTCTTGAGATAGAGCGTGTACGTATCGGCCAGCGCGTGCGCGAGACCGTTCGCGATCTCCTTTCGTTTGGCTGCCTCGATGCCGATGTCGATCTTCATGCTTCTCCGTCGAGCTCAGCGATCGAGGTCGCTGAGCGGGATGCCGAGCCCCTTGGCGACGTCCGCTTCTGCACCGCGTGATACCGTCGCGTGATCGTGCAACCCCGGTGCCCCGAGCTGGCCGCGTGGAAACGGCCGATTTCGTGGGCTCAGGCGATCGGCCGGGCATCTCGATCCGTGACCGGCGGTGGGGCGTCCGTGCCCCGCTCCGGGCGCCGGCGCCCCACCGCCAGTCCGAGGACCGCCAGGCCGGCGGCCGCTGCGAGGCTGACCCACCCGGTGTGCACGAGCAGCCACCCGCACATGAGCAGCGCCAGGACGGGCAGGCCGACGTCGAGTGTCCGGCGGATGAATCCGGGGCCCGTCGCTCCACGGCGCGCCAGCCACGGCAAGCTGAGGTTGACGAGCATGAAGCTCAGGAGCACCGCCGCGTCGGTCAGGGCCGCCACCTGCGCGAGGTCACCCAGGAGGACCAGGGACCCCGTGACGCCGGTCACGAGAAGGGTCGCGCGGACGGGAATGCCCCGGCCCCCGACGGCGCCGAGCCGACGGGGCAGCACACCGCCCGCGGCCATCCCGTACACCGAGCGCGCGGCCGCCACCAGGAGCAGCAACACCGTGTTCGCAGTGGCGGCCAGGGCGATCACGCTGATCGCGGTCTCCGCCGTTGGCCCCAGCGCCCGCCGGGCCACCAGCGCCAGGGGGGCCGTCGACGCGCTGAGATCCTGCCAGCTGACCGCTGCCGTCACCGACAGGGCCACCAGCAGGTAGATCAGAGTGGCGCCGGCCATCGAGAAGAACAACGCGCGCGGAAGGTTCCTCTCCGGCTGATGCATCTCCTCGGCGAAGTTCCCGATCTCGTCGAATCCCAGGTACGCGAAGAAGATCAGCGCGGCGGCCCCGGACAGGCCCGCGACGCCGTGGGGCGCCTCCAGGTAGCTGACGCGGCCCCAATCGGGCAGGCCGATCGCGATCACGAACAGCAAGCCGGCCGCCTCGACCCCGGTGAGCAGGACTGCCAGCCCGACGGACTCACCGATGCCGACCAGGAGGACGACGAGCGTCACCGCCAGGAGCGCGAGCGCGTTCCCCACGGCGGGCGTTCCCGCGAGGTGAGCGAGGTAGCCGCCGAACCCGAGGGCGACGGCGGCCACGGCGAGCAGGTCGGCGGCCAGCATCAGCCACCCCGCCAGGAAGCCGATCCGCGGCCCGAAGGCCAGCGCGGTGTACTGGAACTCCGGCGAGTCCTTCGGCCGCATCGTGCCGAGGCGGGCGTACGAATAGGCGGTCAAGCCGCCGGCGATGCCGGCCAGGAGAAAGGCGAGCCAGAGCGCGTTGCCTGCGAGCCCCGCGGCCGGGCCGATCAGGGCGTAGACCCCCGCCCCGAGGATGACGCCGATCCCGGACAGAGAGACCTGCCAGAGCCGGAGCGTCCGCCGCAGCGCCGGGGCCGGGGCCGGTCCCGCTCCGGGACCGGCGGTGGCGTGGCTACGTCCACGTCGAGCCGCCCGGTCGCTGGGCCTCGGTCGCGAACGTGCGGGCGCACACGAGCGAGCAGAAGTGGAAGATCCGGCCCGCGTGGGTCAGCTGTGACACGGCGGTTGCCGGGTCGACCCGCATCTGGCAGACGGGGTCGATCGATTGCGTCTCCTCCTTCCGGTTCGCGGCGAGAACCTCGAAGACCGAGACCGGCGCGAGGAGGTTCTTGAGTGACACCGGCCCGAGGCTCCGGAACTCCACGCCCTCGAGGCCCGAGCAAGCCACGGCGACCGTCTCGGTGCAGAGGATCTGGCGGGGCATCGCGTGGGCGGCGAGCCGTGCCGTCAGGTTGAGCGGCGTCCCGAAGTAGCTCCCATTGAGCTCGACGACCCGACCGCCGTGGACCCCGAGCCGCAGCAGCGGAAACAGCGGCTCACGCTCAGTCGCCTCACGCAGGTCGATGGCCGTCCTCACGGCGCTCGGCGCGCCCGGGGCGACGATGAGGACGGCGTCCCCGACTCTCTCCGCGAGCCGGGCGCCCGGGTGAAGGGCGGCCCGGGCGATGTCCACGTACCGTGTGACGACCCAGGCGGCGTGGACGCTGCCGTGGATTTCCGTGAGCGCCGTGAAGCCCGCGAGGTCCGCGATCAGGAAGGTCACGTCGACCTCGGTCACGGACAGGCCCAAGCCCAGCGTTGTGGTCACGAGTGATCACCGGGCATCGAGCGGGGTGCGGTCGTTCCAGCGTTGCCTCGCCCGAGTGCTCTCTCCAAGACGGGGGAAACTGAGGGGCGGGCTCGCTGTCCCGCCACGAGCCACGGCATCACGGCAAACGCTCCCAGCATCGCGAGGTAAACCGTGCCCGCCACGGGGTCCCGGTTGGCCAGGTAGTCGCGAATGGAGAGGCCTCGGAGGCCCAGCACCAGCGTGAGCTCCCCGATAAGCAAGAGGGCGAGCGCGACGCTACCGATGCCGAGCCGGCGAGTCGGCGTCGGGGGCACGGCCAAGCCCCGGACCACCCATCGCGCCGCGACGACGATCACCGCGAGCATGATCGGCATCTCTCCCAGCTCCGCCACTCTCGGGCCGAACCGCGGGGCGGCCCACAGCAGACGGATGGGCCCCAGGATGAAGCCGGCCCCGAAGACGACCGCGAAATAGCGAACGCCGGCCCTCAGAGTGCTCAACGGTCCCCCTGGTTCAGGCCGGCCTGCCGTTGCGCGGCCGAGCCTCACCTGGACAGGGCAAGCGTCATGCCGGCGGGCGGACTGGTCCACCGCCGTCCGCAGGGCGAGGGTCGCTTCCGCTACTTGGGTCGACGGGGATGTCAGCGGGCACGGCCGGTCCGCGTGAGCCAGTCCATCGTGTCCTGCGCGATCACCCGCTCCTCGTCGGCCGGGATCACGAAGACGGACAGGCGGGCGCCATCGGGGCTGAGCCGGCCTTCGCCGCCCCGGGCCGCGGCGTTGCGCGCGGGGTCCAGCACGAGGCCGATCCATTCCATGCCGGCGCAGATGCGCGCCCGCACTTCGGGAGCGTGCTCGCCGATGCCGCCGCTGAACACGACCGCGTCGGCTCCCCCCAGGACGGCCAGGTAGGCGCCGAGGTACTTGCGAGCCCGGTAGCAGAAGACGTCCACTGCCAGCCGCGCTCGGGGGTCCTCCCGCTCGTGCGCGAGCAGGTCCCGCATGTCCTGGCTCCGGCCGGAGAGCCCGAGCAGCCCGGCGCGCTCGTTGAGCCACCGCTCGACCTGCTGAACGGGCACGTGCTCCGTGCGCGTGAGGTGGCCGACGAGGGCGGGATCGACGTCGCCTGACCGGGTGCCCATCACCAGGCCCTCGAGCGGCGTGAGCCCCATCGACGTGTCGACCGATCGGCCGCCCTTGATGGCCGCCGCCGAACAGCCATTCCCGAGGTGAAGCGCGACGAGGGTCGCGCGGTCGATCGGTGTCCCCACCAGCTCGGCATACCGGGCGAGGACGGAGCGGTAGGCGAGCCCGTGGAAGCCGTAGCGTCGGATGCCGTGCTTCACGGCGAGCTCGTGAGGGATGGCGTAGCGGTACGCGTGCTCGGGCATCTCCGCGTGGAACGCGGTGTCGAACATGCCGACCATGGGGACCTCGGAGCCAAGCGTCGCCCTGGCCGCCCGGATGCCCGCGAGGCTCGGCGCATTGTGGAGAGGCGCGAGCGTCTCGAGCTCCTCGATCGCGCCCACGACCTCGGTGTCGATCAGGACGGGCTGCGTGAACCGCTCGCCGCCGTGGACCACGCGGTGTCCGACCCCGTCGATCCGCCGGCCCGCGTCCCGCCCGATCGCGCAGGTCTCGGCCAGCCACGCGAGCACCCGACCCACCGCCGCTTCGTGGTCCGGGACGGACTCGTGCCGCCGGAGTGCCGCTCCGTCCTCGGTCCGGAACGCGAGGGTCGCCTGGCTCCCGATACGCTCGACCAGGCCCCGAGCCACTCGCCGGGCGCGAGCGCCGCCAGGATCGTCGCTGGCGAACAGCTGGAACTTGAGGGATGAGCTCCCGCAGTTGAGCGCCAGGACGACCACGGCCCGAACGGAGTCTCGCCTACCGCTTCGGAAACTTGGGCTTCGAGGCCGGCCAGCGCGCGCGCGGGTCGGCGGGCGACTGGAACAGGGTCGTGTCCTTCCGGACCGCGGCCTGCGCCGTCTTCTGGCGGCGCCGCACCCGCGGCGCGACGGCGACCGGCTGGGGTGGCTGGCCAGCCTTCTTCGAGCGGGACGGCCGGATGGGGGGTCCTTGGCGTGGCATCGCTCGCCTCCCTTCAGCGACCCCGGACGGTCAGGACCGGACAGGGGGCGAGGCGGACGACACGCTCGGCGACGCTCCCGAGCAGAACCTTGGAAAGGCCGCTCCGGCCGTGAGTCCCGATCACGATCAGGTCCGCGCGCGCGCGCCGGACGGCACGGAGGATCTGGTCGTGCGGTGCGCCGTGGAGCAGGAGGCCCGTCGCGCGCACGCCGGCCTTTCTCACGCGTCCGACGAGCGCGGTGAGCTGCTTCCGGGCGTGCTGGCGGGTGGTGCGGTCGATCATCTCGTAGGTCCCCGGGGGGACGAAGCCATCCCCGACGATCATGGTCGGCGGCGGCAGCGCGTGAGCGATCGACAGCGGGGCCCGGTTCTGCCGGGCGAGCGCAATCGCCCGGGCGAGCGCCGGGCGCGACGCGCTGGAGAAGTCGGTTGCGTGGAGGATGCGTCGGAACACTTTCATGGCGCCTCCCAGGGCTTGGCTGCACCGCTCGGCGTTTGGCCAGCGGCACCTTCCGTGCGGAGGAGCAGGAGGGGCGTGGTGGTGCCGCGCCGGACGGACTCCGCCACGCTTCCGAGGAGGAGTCGCCGCAAGCCGCTCCGGCCATGGGTGGTCATCACGATCTGGTCGACCTTCCGGATCCGCACCGCCTCCACGATCGCATGAGCGGCGGGCCCGTACCAGACCGCCGTGTCGACCGTGACGCGGTCCCGACGGGTCAGCCGCTTCCGGATTGGGGCAAGGTAGGTCTTTGCTTTGCTCACCACCGTGACCTGGGCCTCGGTGGGATCGGCGCCGTGCAGCGTCCTGGCCTCGGCCGCCCGCAACAGGAGCGGAGTGCGTCGGAGACCTCCGCGAGCTCCAGGGCTTTCAGCGAGACCACGGCGAGGCCTGCGACCATGAGGCGCCCCCATCACCGTCGCCAGCCTCCCGAACCGTGAATCCCCGAGCCTCGAGCGCCCAGACGACCGGAGCGGGGTCCCCAGGCGAACGGAGGCGGGGTCGGCACCCTGGGCGACGACCTTCACCGCGATGTCCCGATCCGTCACGACCCCGATGGGCGCCCCGCGGCGATTGACGACGATGAGAGCGCCGATCTTCCGGGTCCACATCCGGTGGGCAGCGCCATTGGGGTCTGAGCGATGCGGTGCGAGAAGCGGGCAAGCCGTCAGCCTGCACCGACGCGTGGCGCCCGGCTCCCCGGCGGGCCGGACCGCATGCCGGTGAGGCAGGGGCCTCACGCCCGAGGTCCGTCCGACGGCGCCCCAGAGCGACCTGCCTCCGGCACGCTGGCCGGGCCAATCGTGAGCACCGGGCAGGGGGCCGTCTGGATGACGTGGTGCGCGACGGACCCGAGCATCCACCGGACGACGCCCGACCACCCATGAGTGCCCATGACGACGAGGTCGGAGTCCTGGGCCTGCCGCACGATCTGTTCTCCCGGGGCACCCTGGTCCAGGCGCACCCGAACTCGCTCACGAGGCAAGGTGGATCTCTCGAGGAATCGCTCGGCTTCGACGCGACCCTGGTCGTGAAACGTGTGCGCCATCCGTCCCATCGCCTCCGCGGACAGGTGGCGGTCGGGCACTGGCTCGAACGTCACGTGGAGGAGGTCCACCTCGGCCGCCGCCGCATTGGCGATGGCGACGACCCAGGGCCAGGCGGCGCGGGCGGTGGGCGAGAAGTCGGTGGCGTAGCAGATCCGGCGGATCTCACGCGGGGACCCGCTCCCGGGCGTGGACCGGACCGTCAGGACCGGACAGGTCGCCTGGCGCACCATCCGGTCGGCGACGCTGCCGAGGACGAGGCGCTCGATCCCGACGCGGCCGTGGG
Source organism: uncultured Candidatus Rokubacteria bacterium (assembly GCA_963745015.1). Lineage (GTDB taxonomy): Bacteria > Methylomirabilota > Methylomirabilia > Rokubacteriales > DASRDR01 > DASRDR01. Next base: position 28,092 of record CAVUVU010000018.1, on the reverse strand, counting down.
TGCCGACGACCAGAAGGTCCGGCGCTTCCTGGCTCGCGACCTCGAGGATTCGATGGGCCGGCCGCCCGTGCTCGAGGCGGAGGCGGATCTTGAGGCCCGAGCCCGCCACGCTGCCGAGCACGTGATCGAGCCGCTCCTGAGCGTCCCGACGCGCGCCCTCGACAAGGTCCTCGTACACCTGCGGCGGAAGGTACGCGTCGACGGGGACGACCGGCGGCGGTGCGAGCACGTGGAGGAGCACGATCTCGGCGCCGAACAACCGCCCGAGCAGCCGGACCTCGTCCCAGGCGGGCTCCGAGGCGGGCGAAAGGTCTGTGGCGTACAGAAGCCGATGGATCGTCGTCATTGCGCTCCTCACGCCGGCCGTGCCGTGGCCCTCATCCGGAACCCTCGGTCTACCCGCTCAGGCACCCGGTGGTTCTGCAACGATGGTGCCGCAGGCGGCCCGGGTCGGATGAGGCCGGCGCGTGTGGCTCGCCGTTTCGGCAGGCGCGAGGTTCCCACTTCGATCGGCCAGATCTGGAATGGCGCGGCACGTGTCATCGGAGCTGCACTGCCCCAAGTGTGGGACACTTGAGGCAAGATCGCCTCACCGTCCACCGATTCCGGGATGCGCGCGACTCGAGGTATCCACGGCGGCGCCACGGCCGGCTGGCAGAGACTTTGCTCGACGGCCTTCTCGCGTTTAGCCCGCCGGCGAATGTCGGAGCCGCCCTCGGGCGAGGCGGGGTCGCGACCTCGACGGCTGGCGGGGCCGCGTGGATGATGCATGAAGAGCCGGGGAATGGCGTCCGGGCTCGTCTGACCGAGTCCGAATGGGAGGCGGGATGGTGAGCGTGTTGTCCGAGAAGGAGCTGGTGTTCGTCGACGCCTATTGGCGGGCGGCCAACTACCTTTCCGTGGGCCAGATCTACCTCCGCGAGAACCCCCTCCTGCACGAGCCGCTGGAGGCGGAGCACATCAAGACGCGCTTGCTCGGCCACTGGGGCACGAGTCCCGGGCTGAACTTCGTCTACGCGCACCTGAACCGGGTCATTCGGAAGTTCGACCTCGACATGATCTACGTCTGCGGGCCCGGCCACGGCGGTCCGGCCATGGTCGCGAACACCTACCTCGAAGGCACGTACAGCGAGCGCTACCCGCACGTCTCCCGGGACACCGCCGGTCTTCGCCGCCTCTTCCGGCAGTTCTCGTTCCCCGGCGGGATTCCGAGCCACGCGGCTCCCGAGACGCCCGGCTCCATCCACGAGGGGGGGGAGCTTGGGTATGCCCTGGCCCACGCCTACGGCGCCGCGTTCGACAACCCGGACCTGGTTGTCGCGTGCGTGATCGGGGACGGCGAAGCCGAGACGGGGCCGCTCGCGGCGGCGTGGCACTCGAACAAGTTCCTCAATCCGGTGACGGACGGGGCGGTGCTGCCGATCCTCCATCTGAATGGCTACAAGATCGCGAACCCGACCATCCTGGCCCGGATCGGCCGCGCCGAGCTCGAGAGTCTCCTGACCGGCTACGGGTATCGTCCCTATGTGGTGGAGGGCGACGACCCCGCGCCCATGCACCAGGCGATGGCGGCGACCCTGGACACGATCGTCGAGGAGATCCGGGCGATCCAGCGCGAAGCCCGCGAGAGCCAGCGGCCGACGCGGCCCCGGTGGCCCATGCTCGTGCTCGTGACTCCGAAGGGCTGGACCGGCCCCGAGACAGTGGACGGCAAGAAGACCGAGGGGTCCTGGCGCTCTCACCAGGTGCCGCTCGCCAGCACGGCGACCAACCCCCAGCACCGCCGGCAGCTGGAAAGCTGGCTGCGGAGCTACCGCCCGGAGGAGCTGTTCGACGACGCGGGTCGGCTCCGCGACGAGCTGGCGGCGCTGGCGCCGGCCGGCGCCCGTCGCATGGGGGCCAACCCGCGCGCCAACGGGGGACTCCTGCTCGAGGATCTGCGCCTGCCCGACTTTCGACACTACGGGGTGGACGTACCGGCGCCCGGGACGGTCATCGCGGAGGCGACGCGCGTCCTGGGCGGCTTCCTGCGGGACGTCATGAAGCTCAACCAGGAGCAGCGCAACTTCCGCGTGTTCGGACCCGACGAGACGGCCTCGAACAGGCTCGGCGCCTTGTTCGAGACGACCGAGCGCGCCTGGATGGCCGAGCGGCGCCCGGAGGACGAGCACCTCGGCCCCGACGGGCGCGTCATGGAGATCCTGAGCGAGCACACCTGCCAGGGCTGGCTCGAGGGCTACCTGCTCACGGGCCGCCACGGCCTCTTCTCGAGCTACGAGGCCTTCATCCACATCGTCGACTCGATGTTCAACCAGCACGCCAAGTGGCTGAAGGTGACGCGGGAGATCCCGTGGCGCGTGCCGATCGCGTCCCTGAACTACCTCCTGACCTCCCACGTCTGGCGCCAGGATCACAACGGGTTCTCGCACCAGGATCCCGGATTCATCGACCACGTGGTCAACAAGAAGGCGGAGGTGATCCGCGTCTACCTGCCGCCGGACGCCAACACGCTGCTCTCGGTGGCGGACCACTGCCTCCGCAGCCGGAACTACGTCAACGTGATCGTGGCCGGCAAGCAGCCGGCCCTCCAGTACCTCGACATCGACGCGGCGGCCGCGCACTGCGCCGCGGGGATCGGCATCTGGGGGTGGGCGAGTAACGATCGGGGGGCGGAGCCCGACGTGGTCATGGCCTGCGCCGGCGACGTGCCGACGCTCGAGATCCTCGCGGCAGTCGCGCTGCTCCGCGAGCATCTTCCGGAGGTCAAGGTCCGGGTCGTCAACGTCGTCGACCTCATGCGGCTCCAGCCACGCGAGGAGCACCCGCACGGCCTGTCGCACGCCGAGTTCGACACGCTGTTCACCACGGACCGGCCGATCATCTTCGCCTACCACGGCTATCCCTGGCTGATCCACCGGCTGACCTATCGGCGGACCAACCACGAGAACCTCCACGTGCGCGGGTACAAGGAGGAGGGGACCACCACGACGCCGTTCGACATGGTCGTCCTGAACGACCTGGATCGCTATCACCTGGTGATGGACGTGATCGACCGGGTGCCAGGGCTCGCCGCGCGGGCCGGGCACATCCGGCAGCTCATGCGCGACCGGCGGAGCGAGCACAAGGCGTACATCGTCGAGCACGGGGACGACCGCCCGGAGGTGCGAGAGTGGAAGTGGTCTCCCGCCTGAAGCGAATTCGGCATGCCGGAACCGACCGGTACGCTTGTGTCGACTCGCGGTGACGTCGCAGGCGGCCCGGCCGCCGAGATCGTCGCCCCGGCCCGGCGTCAAGCTGCGGAGGCTCGCGGGCCAGACGGCTACCACGCCAGTCGGCCTGCCTTCAGTTCGCGGGCGGTGCCTGTCCCGTCGCCACCCCACTTGGGGAGGGCGCGCCTCAGCTGCCCGGCCGGTTGGTCGACCGGTGGCCGCGGTAAGGCCCCGAACCACGTTGGCGTTGCCCTTGCTACGCTCCCGCGCGAGGGCGATTGGTCCCTGCCCGCGACGCCGGGGGAGATTCACCCGCCGGAGGGTGGGCCGACCGAGTTCTGGAAGGAGCGCGGACGATGAAGGTGCGGGACATCATGCATCGTGCGCTGGTGACGATCGTTCCCGACGCCTCGATTCAAGCGGCGGCGGAGACGATGCGGCTCCGCGCGGTCCGCCATGTTCTGGTCACGGACGAGGAGGAGCATCTGCTCGGGGTGCTCACGGACCGAGACGTGCGGCACGCGGCGTTCCTGCCGATGATGGCCCAGCATCTTCCATCGGACGCACGGCGACTCCGGCCACCCCGCGTGCGGGACATCATGACCTCGTCGGTCGTGACGGTCGGCCCGGACGCGGAGGTCGAGCGCTCGGCGTTCCTCATGTTCGAGCGTCGCATCGGGAGCTTGCCCGTCACGGAGGAGGGTCGCGTCGTCGGCCTGTTGACCGAACGGGATGTGCTCGAGACGGTGCGAGGCCAGGCGGAACCCGGCGCCCTGGCGGAGCTCTTCCTCGGCTGAGCGATGCGACACCGCATGCCTCACCACCGCTGAGCTGCCTGCGGGTGGATCCAGCGTTCCACGAGGGGCCGATCGGGTGGCCCGCCCCGGCGACCGCCACTCGTCGTGTGTGATCGGCGTCATACCCGACCTGGGACACACGGGCTCACACTGGCATCGAGGAGGGAAGATCAATGAGACGAGGCGATCGGGTCCTGGTAGTCCTTGCGTGGCTGGCGTTCGTCGTGACGGCGGCGATGCACGGGCCCGGCGAGGCCGCCGATCCGGGCAGTCGCGGGCCACCGGCACATGGCGCAGACGAAGCCGGCGGCGCCAGCCCCCAAGGCGCCGCGCCCAGCGCGCCCAAGGTGGCGAAGAAGAGCCCGGCCGCCGAGTACACGCCGACCGTGCGCTTCCGTCTCCGCACGGAGCTGGCGGACGGCAAGATGGCCTTCGTCGGCGTGGGCGGCTCCATCGAGGGCATCGTCAATCCGCCGCTCCGCGTCGCCGAGGGCGACGTCGTGCAGATCACCCTCATCAACAACGACGGCGTCGAGCACGACGTCGTGTTCCCCGACTTCGGCGCCGGCACCGACAAGGTCGCGCGGAAGGGCGCCAGCAGCGTCACCGTGTTCCGCGCCGACAAGAGCGGCGAGTTCGCGTACTTCTGCTCGCTGCCCGGCCACCGGCCGGCGGGGATGGAAGGCAAGCTCATCGTGGGGACCGGCAAGGGGCCGGTGGCGGCCCTGCCGCCGTCGGTGAGCATCGCGCGCGACCCGGTCGACCTGCCGGGGCCGCTGGCGGCCGGCCCGCCGCGCACGTTCCAGGTCGAGCTCGAGGCCGTGGAGCTCGTCGGCCGGCTGGCCAACGAGACGACGTACAACTACTGGACCTTCAACAGCAAGGTGCCGGGGCCGTTCCTGCGCGTGCGGGTGGGGGACACGGTCGAGCTGACCTTCAAGAACCGGAAGGACAGCCGGATGATCCACTCGGTGGACTTCCACGCGACGACGGGGCCCGGCGGCGGCGCGGTGGCGACCCAGACCCCCCCGGGCGAGACGAAGACGCTGCGCTTCAAGGCGCTCAACCCCGGGCTGTACGTCTACCACTGCGCGACGCCGATGGTGGCCAACCACATCACGAGCGGGATGTACGGGCTCATCCTGGTCGAGCCGCCGGGCGGGCTGCCGAAGGTCGACCGCGAGTACTACGTGATGCAGGGGGAGCTGTACACGGACCGGCCCTTCGGGCAGCGGGGCCACGACGAGTTCAGCGTGGAGAAGCTCCTCGCGAGCGGGCCGAGTACTTCGTCTTCAACGGCGCCGTCGGCGCGCTCACCACCGAGCACCCGATGAAGGCCAAGGTCGGGGAGACCGTCCGCATCTTCTTCGGGGTGGGCGGGCCCAACGCGACCTCGTCCTTCCACGTGATCGGCGAGATCTTCGACCGCGTGTACAAGGAGGCGGCCGTGGGGTCGCCGCCGGCCACGAACGTGCAGACGACGATGGTCCCGGCGGGGGGCGCCGCGATCGTCGAGTTCAAGCTCGACGTGCCGGGCCGCTACATCCTGGTCGACCACTCGCTGTCGCGGCTCGAGCGCGGGCTCGCCGGCTTTCTCGTCGTCGAGGGCGACGCCAACCCGGCGGTCTTCCACAGCGACGGGCCCGCCAGCATGCTCGGCCACTGACGGCAGGCGGCGGCGGCGAGCCCTTCACGGGCACGGGATGCCGGGTGACTGACGCGTGAAGGGGCTTGGTCGACCGAGGCGCCCGGCTCACCGGCGGGCCGGGCGCCTCCACCGCGCGATGGGCGCCCCTGGATCTGCTTCCCGTCAGCCCGAGGCCTTGGAGGACCGCCCCTCCGCGCCGTCCTCCCCCGCGATGTCCAGCACGACGCCGTGCTCCTCGCAGAGGCGCCGGAGGCGCGGCGGCGGCGGCGCGTCCGTCACGAAGTGGTGGATCTCCGAGATGTGCCCGATGCGGACCGGGGCGGAGCGGCCGTACTTCGAGCTGTCGGCGACCAGGATGACGCGGCGGCTCTCCTCGACGATCATGCGCGAGACCTTGACCTCGCGGTAGTCGTAGTCCAGCAGGGTGCCGTCCTCGTCGATCGCGGAGGCGCCGACGACCGCGTAGTCGACCTTGAACTGGCGGATGAAGTCGACGGCGGCCTCGCCCACGATGCCGCCGTCGGCATGGCGGACCACGCCGCCCACCACGATCACCTCGATGCCGGTGTAGCCCTGCAGGATGTTGACCACGTTGATGTTGTTCGTGATCACCATCAGCCCGGTGTGGGCGCGGAGCGCCGTGGCAACCTGCTCCGTGGTCGTGCCGATGTTGATCAGGAGCGAGCAGTCGTTCGGGATCAGGCGGGCGGCCCGGAGGCCGATCCGGCGCTTGGCGTCGGTCGCGAGCTGCCGGCGCGCCTCGTAGGCGAGGTTGGCGACCCCGGAGGGCAGCATGGCGCCGCCGTGGTAGCGCTGGAGGAGCCCCTGCTCGCAGAGCTGGTTCAGGTCCTTCCGGATGGTCTGCGGCGTCACGCCGAAGTGCGCGGCGAGGGAGTCCACGTCGAGCCGGCCCGTGTCGCGGGCCAGCGCGATGATGTCCGCCTGGCGCGGGGTGAGTAGCGGCATGGCGTCCGTCCCCCGATCACCCGTATCGGTCCGCCGCCCGGCCGCCATCCCTTCACAACCGGACGGCGCCACCGGCCCTGGGCGATCGGTTTCGTATTATTTCGTTTCTGCCTCGATGAAGCAAGCGGTTTATCCGTATTGACATTCGTTTCTTTTCGCTCATAGGATGGCCGTGCCGTTCCGCTGCCGTTCCACGTTCCCCAAAGAGGAGGAGCGCACATGGCGAAAACCAGAACGTCGGGGACGGCGCTCGCCGTCATCCTCGCCCTCGCAGTCGCGGCGCTGTTCATTCCCGCCGGCGCCGGCATCGACGAGGCCAAGAAGTGGGTCGAGAAGGAGTTCCAGCCCTCCACGCTGACGAAAGAGCAGCAGATGAAGGAGATGGAGTTCTTCGTCAACGCGGCGAAGCCCTTCAAGGGGATGGAGATCAACGTCCTCTCGGAGACGATCCCGACCCACGAGTACGAGGCGAAGGTGCTGACGAAGGCCTTCCAGGAGATCACCGGCATCAAGGTGAATCACCAGCTGCTCGGGGAAGGCGAGGTCGTGCAGGCCGTCCAGACCCAGATGCAGACGAACCGGAACCTCTACGACGCCTACATCAACGACTCGGACCTGATCGGCACGCACTCGCGGCTGCAGTCGGCGGTCAACCTCACCGACTGGATGGCGGGCGAGGGCAAGGACGTCACGCTGCCGACGCTGGACGTCAACGACTTCATCGGCAAGTCGTTCACCACGGGCCCGGACGGCAAGCTCTGGCAGCTGCCCGACCAGCAGTTCGCCAACCTGTACTGGTTCCGCTACGACTGGTTCAAGCGGCCGGACCTGAAGGCGAAGTTCAAGGAGAAGTACGGCTACGAGCTGGGCGTGCCGGTCGACTGGTCCGCCTACGAGGACATCGCCGAGTTCTTCTCCGTGGACGTGAAGACCATCGACGGCGTGCGCATCTACGGGCACATGGACTACGGCAAGCGCGCGCCCGACCTCGGCTGGCGCATGACGGACGCGTGGCTCTCGATGGCCGGCGCGGGCTCGAAGGGCCTGCCGAACGGCCGGCCGATCGACGAGTGGGGTATCCGCATGGAGCCGGGCTCGTGCAACCCGGCCGGCGCGTCGGTGTCGCGCGGCGGCGAGACGAACGGCCCCGCGGCCGTCTACGCCGTCCGGAAGTGGGACGAGTGGCTCCGGAAGTACGCGCCGCCCGGCGCCGCCGACTACGACTTCTACCAGTCGCTGCCGGCCCTGGCCCAGGGCAACGTGGCCCAGCAGGTCTTCTGGTACACGGCGTTCACCGCGTCCATGGTCGCGCCCAAGAGCGCCGGCAACAACACGGTCGACGACAAGGGCGTGCCGCTCTGGCGGATGGCGCCGTCCCCGCACGGGCCGTACTGGGAAGAGGGCATGAAGCTCGGCTACCAGGACGCGGGCTCGTGGACCCTGTTCAAGTCGACGCCGATCGCGCGCCGGAAGGCCGCCTGGCTCTACGCGCAGTTCACCGTGTCGAAGACGGTCGTCGCTCAAGAAGAGCCACGTGGGGCTGACGATCATCCGCGACTCCGACATCAACCACAAGTCGTTCACCGACCGCGCGCCGAAGCTCGGCGGGCTCGTCGAGTTCTACCGGTCGCCCGACCGGGTCCGGTGGACGCCGACCGGCGTCAACGTGCCGGACTACCCGAAGCTGGCGCAGCTCTGGTGGCAGAACATCGGCGACGTCAACTCGGGCACCTTCACGCCGCAGCAGGCGATGGACCGCCTGGCCAAGGAGATGGACCAGGTGATGGTGCGGATGGAGGAAGCCGACAAGAAGGACAAGGTCTACGGGGGCTGCGGCCCGCGGCTCAGCGCCGAGAAGGACCCGAACGAGTGGCTGGGCAAGCCGAACGGGCCCAAGGCCAAGCTCGCCAACGAGAAGCCCAAGGGAGTCACGGTCGACTACGACGAGCTGATCAAGCGCTGGGCGAAGCGCTGAGGGAGTCGATCACGAGCGATCGGACGGGGAGCCCCGGGCTCCCCGTCCGCATCCCCGGCGGCGGCCGGGACCCGGCCCTCTCCGCGGGGTTCGGGCCGTGACGCCGGCCTCCAGCCCGTCGGCCTCGGCAGTCCGTCCTCTTCGTGGGCCCTGGACCGTGACGCCGGCCTCCAGCACCATCGGTTGCCGCGAACGATTACCCCGAGGGCCCCGAGTCGTGACGCTCGCCCTGAAGAGCGTCGTCCGCCGCGTCGGCGCGGAGACGCACATCCACGAGACGAGCCTCGAGCTCGCGCCCGGCGGGTTCAACACGCTCCTCGGCACCACGCTGGCGGGCAAGACCACGCTCATGCAGCTGATGGCGGGCCTGGTCCAGCCGACCTCCGGCGAGGTCTGGTTCGGCGGCAAGAACGTCACGGGCGTGCCGGTCCAGAAGCGCAACGTGGCGATGGTCTTCCAGCAGTTCATCAACTACCCGAACCTCTCGGTCTACGAGAACATCGCGTCGCCGCTGCGGGTCGCGCGGGTCGACGAGCCGACGGTCCGCAAGCGGGTCGGGGGGGTGGCCGAGCTCCTCCAGCTCGGGCCCTTCCTCGAGCGCCGGCCGCTCGAGCTCTCCGGCGGGCAGCAGCAGCGCACGGCCCTCGCGCGGGCGCTGGTCAAGGACGCCGATCTGGTGCTGCTCGACGAGCCGCTCGCGAACCTGGACTACAAGCTCCGCGAGGGCCTGCGGGACGAGCTGCCCCGGCTGTTCGCGGGCCGCGCCTCCACCGTCGTGTACGCGACGGGCGAGCCCTCGGAGGCGCTCCTGCTCGGCGGGCACACGGCGACCGTCCACCAGGGCCGCGTCACGCAGTACGGGCCGAACGGCGCCGTCTACCGGAGCCCGGTCGACCTCACGACGGCGCGGGTCTTCTCCGATCCGCCGATCAACACGGCCGACGTCGTCAAGCAGGGGGACCGGATCAGCCTGCCGGAACGGGTGAGCTGGACCGCCGGCGAGAGCCTCCGGCGGCTGCCCGACGGCCCCTACACGATCGGCCTCCGGCCGCATCACGTGCTGCCCGCGCCGGGCCGGGGCCAGGGCGTCGAGGTCGAGTGCCGCGTGCTGATCGCGGAGATCAGCGGGTCGGAGAGCGTGATCCACTTCGACCTCGGCGGGCTCACGTGGGTGTCCCTGTCGCATGGCGTGCGCGCCTTCAAGGTGGGCGAGACGGCGCGGTTCGAGCTGGACGTCGGGCGGTGCCTCTACTTCCGCCCGGACGGGACCCGGGCCGCGGCGTGACCGCTCCACCGGCGGCGCGGTAGATGGCCCGCATCGGCCTCGAGGACCTGCGGCACAGCTACGCGGCGAGCGCGGCCGGCGACGCCGACTGGGCGCTGAAGCGCATCGACCTCCAGCTGGCGGACGGCGGCGCGTACGCCCTCCTGGGCCCCTCCGGCTGCGGCAAGACGACGCTCCTGAACATCGTGTCGGGCCTCCTCAGGCCGACGGCGGGGCGGGTCCTCTTCGGCGACGCGGACGTGACGGACAGGCCGCCGGACCAGCGCAACATCGCGCAGGTGTTCCAGTTCCCGGTCGTCTACGACACGATGACCGTGTACGACAACCTCGCGTTCCCGCTGCGGAACCGCGGGGTGGGCGAGCGGAGCGTCGACGCCCGCGTGCGCGAGATCGCGGAGCTGCTCGACCTGGGACCGATGCTCCGGTCGCGCGCCTCGGGCCTGACCGCCGACGGCAAGCAGAAGATCTCGCTCGGCCGGGGCCTGGTGCGCCCGGACGTGAACGTGATCATGCTCGACGAGCCGCTGACGGTGATCGACCCCCACCTCAAGTGGCGGCTCCGCTCGAAGCTGAAGGAGCTTCACCAGCGGGTCGGCCTCACCATGGTCTACGTGACCCACGACCAGACGGAGGCGATGACCTTCGCCGACCAGGTCGTCGTGATGCACGAGGGCACCGTCGTGCAGACCGGGACGCCGGTGGAGCTCTTCGAGCGCCCGCGTCACACCTTCGTCGGGCACTTCATCGGCTCGCCGGGCATGAACATCCTGCCGTGCGAGGTGGCGGACGGCGTCGCCCGCTTCGCCGGCCAGCCGGTCCGGACCGCGAACGCCGGGGCCCGGCCGCCGGCGGGCGCCCGGACGGAGATCGGCGTCCGGCCGGAGTTCGTGCGGTTCGCCCCGAGCGGGATCCCCGTGCGGGTCGTCCGGGTCAGCGACGCGGGACGCCACCAGATCGTGGAGGCCCGGCACGACGACGCCGTGATCCGGCTCCTGATCGACGAGCGCGATCAGGTGCCGCCGGGGGCCGCCCACGTGAGCTTCGACGCCGAGTTCACCCGGCTCTACGTCGACGGGTGGCTCGCGGCGTGAGGGACGCGTGAGCCCGAAGACGGTCAACCAGAAGGCCTGGTGGCTCGTGCTGCCGGTCGTGATCCTGGTCGGGTTCAACGCCATCGTGCCGCTCATGGCGGTCGTCAACTACTCGGTGCAGGAGACGTTCGGCAACAACCGGTTCTTCTTCGAGGGCGTCAAGTGGTTCGACGAGGTGGTCCACTCGCCCCGCTTCTACGGGGCGCTCCGGCGCCAGCTGCTCTTCACCGCCATCGTCCTCCTGATCGAGGTGCCGCTCGGCATGGCGATCGCCCTCGCGATGCCGCGCCGGGGCGCCTGGGCCTCCCTGTGCCTCGTCCTGATGTCGATGCCGCTCCTGATCCCGTGGAACGTGGTCGGCGCGATCTGGAACATCTTCGCGCTCCCGGACATCGGGCTCCTCGGCTGGTCCCTGAACGCGATGGGGCTCGACTACAACTTCACCCGGCAGCCGATCGCCGCGTGGGCGACCCTGGTCGCCATGGACGTCTGGCACTGGACGTCCCTGGTGGCGCTCCTCGCCTACGCCGGCCTGAGCGCCATCCCCGACGCCTACTACCGGGCGGCGAAGATCGACGGGGCGTCGGCCTGGGCGGTCTTCCGCCACGTGCAGCTGCCGAAGATGAAGCACGTGCTCACGATCGCGATCCTGCTCCGGTTCATGGACAGCTTCATGATCTACACCGAGGCGATCGTGCTGACGGGCGGGGGACCGGGCAACGCGACGACCTTCCTGTCGATCGACCTGGTCAAGGTCGCGCTGGGGCAGTTCGACCTCGGCCCGGCGGCGGCCATGTCGCTGATCTACTTCCTGATCATCCTGCTCCTGTCGTGGATCTTCTACCGGGTGATGACGCGGGACGAGGAGCAGGGATGAGACGCGTCAAGTGGCTGGTGCCCGCGCTCTACATCGTGTTCCTGATGCTCCCCATCTACTGGCTCCTCTCGATGTCCTTCAAGAACACCAACGAGATCCTGGGCGGCCTCACGCTCTGGCCGCGGAACTTCACGCTCGAGAACTACCGGAAGATCTTCACCGACCCGACGTGGTACATGGGCTACGTCAACTCGCTGATCTACGTCGTGATCAACACGGCGCTCTCGATCGCGGTCGCGCTCCCGGCCGCCTACGCGTTCTCCCGCTACCGGTTCCTCGGCGACAAGCACCTCTTCTTCTGGCTCCTGAGCAACCGGATGGCGCCGGCGGCGGTGTTCGCGCTGCCCTTCTTCCAGCTGTACTCGGCGGTGGGGCTCTTCGACACGCACATCGCGGTGGCGCTGGCGCACTGCCTGTTCAACGTCCCGCTCGCCGTGTGGATCCTCGAGGGGTTCATGTCGGGCGTGCCGAGGGAGCTCGACGAGCTGGCCTTCATCGACGGCTACTCGTTCACCGCAGTTCTTCCGGAAGTTCCTCCTGCCGGGGATCGCCTCCGGCATCGGCGTGGCGGCGTTCTTCTGCTTCATGTTCTCGTGGGTCGAGCTGCTCCTCGCGAAGACCCTGACCTCGGTCGACGCGAAGCCCATCGCGGCGACGATGACGCGCACGGCGAGCACGTCCGGCTACGAGCTGGGCCTCCTGGCGGCGGCGGGCGCCCTGACGATCGTGCCGGGGGCGTTCGTGATCTACTTCGTGCGGAACTACATCGCGAAGGGATTCTCGCTCGGCCGGGTGTGACCGGCGAGCCGGATCGGGCGCGATGAGCACGGGGCGGATCGGCGGGCGGGCGGCCGACGGGGCAGCCGGCGATGAGCTGGATGGCGTGGACGTGGCAGACCGCGGTGTTCTTCGCGTTCATCGGGCTGCTCCTCGTCGGGATGAGCGTCTGGGAGCGGGTCTCGCCGGGCGGCGCGCCCCGGCGCGGCATGCTGAGGTTCAGCACGACGCGCGGGGACCGCCTGTTCATCTCGCTCCTCCTGGCGGCGTACATCCACCTGATCTGGCTCGCGCTGATGGGGCCGCCGCTCTGGGGCGCCACGGCGGTCTCGCTGGCGGCCGCGCTCAGCATCTTCCGCTGGGGGTAGCGGACGGATCCCGGCCCTTAGGAGGCGGCCCGTTGCCTGATCACCGTCGTGCCGGGGCCGGGAGCTCTGGGTGCGGGCCTGACGGCGCACGCCGCCGCGGCTCCTGGGACCCGAGGGAACGTCGGGAGGTGAGAGCCTCGAGCTCGCTGCAGTCGCTGCTGACGTAGACGCGCGCCCCGGCCGGGGTCGTCTAGCTCCGACCCCCCATCTTCCTGATGAGGCGCCACTCGGCGTCGGTCACTGGCTGGACCGACAGCCGGGGCAGCCGGACGAGGGGCATGCCGGCGAGGCGCTTCTCCGCCTTGATCCGGTCGAGGCTGACCGGCGTCGGGAGCGGCTCGACCGCGGCGACGTCGATGGCCTGCCACGCGGGGTCGGTCGAATCGGGGTGCGCCTCCGCGATCACCTTGACGATGCCGACGATCGCGCGCTCCTTGCCCGTGTGGTAGAAGAACGCCTGCTCGCCCTTCTTCATGGCGCGCAGGTGGCCCTGGGCGGAGTGGTTGCGGATGCCGGTCCACTCCGCGCCCTCGCGGCCCTTCGCGGCCTGCTGCGCCCACGGCCAGTCGTCGGGCTCGGACTTCAGCAGCCAGTACGCCATGGCGGCTCATCCTCCTTCCCGGGCCGGGGGCGGCGCCGGGTCGCCACCCGATAGTAGCCGACCTCGCGGCCCTCGGCGATCCGAGCCGAGCTCCCGGCCGGTTCCGAGGGACGCCGGGGCCGAGGCCCCAATCCGACGAGCCCTCCCCCATTCCACGAGTGCCGGGAGCGGCGGTGCCGGTCGTGCCAGCACGACGACGGCTGGATGCGGCGGCGAGGCGGCCTCTTGCCCGCCCCTGCGTGCGCTGACCCCGCGGAGCGCGGCGTTCCCTGGCCGGGAGGCTCCAGGCTTCACGGGAGCCGACTTTCCTGTTAAATTTCTCTTCTGCGGATCGATCCGGACAGGCAGGAATGCCGCGGAGTTGTGTGACGTGTCATGACGGGCAAAGCGATTCAGGACCTCGTCGGCCGGGTGATGATCGACAGGGAGTTCCTTGTCCAGCTCGCCCGGGACCCCGACGTCATCCTCGCGGGCTACGAGCTCAGCGCCGAGGAGCGGACGGTCATCATGGAGGCCCTCGGACGCGGGGCGCACGTCTCGGAGGACGAGCGCGCGCACGCGCTCCAGAGCGCCGTGCTGAAGCGATGGGCCACGTGACGCGCCCGGGCCCGGGCGGCCTGATTGGCGGCGCCGGCGCCCGCGCGCGGGTCGGCCCTGATGGAGCGCCTCCCGGAGATCGAGTTCCTCCGCCAGGTCCCGCTCTTCCACGGCGCCGAGGAGTCCGTCCTGCGCGAGCTCTGGTACGCCTTCCGCGAGCGGCGTCTCCGGAAGGGCGACGTGCTCTTCCGCACCGGGGACCCGGGCGAGGAGCTCTTCATCCTCAAGGAGGGCAGCATCGTCGTCTCCAAGCCGGTCACGGGGCGGGTCGAGCAGGTGCTCGCCCGGCTCGAGCCGGGCGAGGCGTTCGGGGAGATGAGCGTCTTCGGCGACGAGCGCCACCGGTCGGCCACGTGCCAGGCCGACGCGGATTCCGTGCTCTACAGCCTCGATCGGGACAGCCTGGCCCGCCTGGTCGCCAGCAGCCCGGCCACCGCCGCCAAGTTCTTCCAGCACATGGCGCAGGTGGCCTTCCGGCGGCTCCGCGACTCCTCCGACCTGGTCGCCGAGGTCACCCGCTGGGGGCTCGAGGCCACGGGCCTGGACGTCGAGCACAAGTAGTCCCGCCGTCCCCGTGAACGAGGCCGGGAGGAAGACGGTGGACAGCCGGCGCGAAGCGCGCTCGTCTCGAGCTGCTCGTGCGCCAGGCGGACGGCGACGGGTTCGAGGTCCGCGAGGTCCCGAGCGCGGTCGCGTACCTGCAGAGCCGTCCCCAGCGCATCCCCGCCGCGCACTGGGAGATGGCCCGCCTGCCCTTCGCGACGCGCGGCGTGGTCACCTACGCCCTCAAGAACAACCGCACCGAGCAGATCCTCCAGATCACCGAGGCGGAGAAGTTCCTCTGGGAGCAGATGGAGGGCCGCGCGTCGCTCCAGGAGATCGCCACCGCGTACCTCCTCCGCTACGGCTCCTTCGACTTCGAGATCATCCCGACCCTGATCGTGAAGCTCCTGCGGGCGGACCTCCTGACCATGCGCCCGGTCTCGCGCCTCCGGGCGGTGCTCGCCCGCAACCGCCGCAACGCGGCCGCGCGCGCCATGGAGGGGACCCTCCACGCGCTCGAGCGGCTCACCGTCGCGAGCCGGCGGGCGCACGAGGTCTTCGCGCGCGTGTACCGCTATGGCGGCTTCCTCCTCTTCTCGCCGTGGACCGTGCTGGCGCTGGCCCTCGCGGTCGGCCTCGGGGCGTGGGGCGCCGTCGTGATCTGGAAGGATCTCGGCGAGGTGACCCACGGGCTCGCCCGGCACCCGCTGATCGCCATCCTCCTCGTGAAGGTCGTCTTCTGGCTCACGGTCATCAACCATCAGGTCATCCATGCCCTCGCCTGCGTGCACCACGGGCGGCGGGTGCGCGAGTTCGGCTTCACGATCCTCCACGGCTTCATCCCGACGTTCTACGCCGACGTCACCGACATCTTCATGGCGACCCGCCGGGCCCGCATCGTCAACGCGGTGGCGGGGCCGCTGTTCCACCTGTTCCTGGGCGCCGTCTGCTTCTGGATCGCGGCCTTGCTGGCGCCGGGCCTCTTCCAGGGCTTCCTGGTCGCCTCCGCCATCCTCCAGCTCCAGTCCTTCTTCATCAGCCTGTACCCGTTCTGCTTCCTCGAGATGGACGGCTATCACGTCCTGGTGGAGTGGCTCGGCATCCCGACCCTCAGCGACGACGCCGTCCGCTTCGTCCGGGGACCGCTCTGGGCGCGCCTCCGGAACCTGGAGAGCCTCACCCGGCGCGAGGGGATCTACGTGGCGTACTTCGCGCTGTCGCTGGTGTCGGTGGCGGCCTTGGTCGTCGGGACCGTGTGGCTCCTGGTCGAGGCCGCCACGTCGTGACCGTGACACGCTATGATGGGGCGTGCGCCAGGCGAGAGGCCTCGACGGGCGTGTGGACGGCGGGCGCCGACCGCCGCCGCCTCGGCGCCGCCGGGCTGGACGCGACGTTCTCCGTGCCGGCGGCGCGTGCGAGCCCGCCGCGCCGGGCGATCACGGGGTCGAGGGAATCGTGGAGCGGTGACAGGAGGTCGGCCATGCGACTGCTGATCCGTGTACTGGTCCTCGCGCTGGCAGCTCAGCTGTCCTGGGCCTCGCCCGCCGGCGCTCAGGTGACGATCAACGGGACCGTCGTCGGCCCCGACGGCAAACCCCGGCCCTTCACGCTCGTCGAGATGGAAGGGGCGACGCGCTACGCCGCGATGGCCGACGCGGAGGGCCGCTTCACGATCACGAAGCTGATGCCCGGTAACTACGTGGTGCGCATCCGCAAGGGGGACAACATCGAGAGCCAGCAGCAGACCGTGTCGGCCAGCACCAGCACCCTGACCCTCAAGGTGAAGTGGTAGCGGGGCAAGGGGGTTCCCGTGGCCTTCAGCGACACGACGATCAAGCTGCTGGACATCGGCGTCAAGGGCGGGCTGGGGATCGTGCTGACGGTGCTGGCGACCTTCTACGGCTACATGCTCAACGATCAGCGGCAGAAGGAAGCGGAGCAGTCGAGGCGAATCCAGGCGATCGTCGACCTGACGACCAAGCAGAAGGACCTGGACGTCCAGCTGGCGGTGCAGATGTTCAGCACGCTGACCAGCAACTACTTCTCGAGGGACGTCGCCACCCTGGACCGCCAGCAGATCACCCGGCAGATCCTGCTGCTGAGCCTGGTGGCCCTGAACTTCCAGGACGTCCCGATCCAGCTGCGCCCGCTGTTCGAGGACCTCGACCGGCAGCTGACCGGGCCGGAGGACAAGAAGCGGCTCCGCGACGTCGCCCAGGAGGTCGCGGCCCGGCAGGCCTTCCGGCTGACCGTGGGCGGCGGATACAACTCCGGGCCGCGCACCGTCAAGAGCGGGGACGTGATCGAGGTCCCGGAGCTGCTCGCGACGGTGACCATCGAGAGCGTCGAGAAGGAGTCGATCCGGGCGGTCATCGACTCCAAGTTCGCCGCGGCCGGCCGGGTCGGGCCGTTCAACGTGGGCTACTTCGTCTGGCCGATCACGGACAACACGAAGCTCGGCGAGCTTCGCGTGTGCGTCCTCCTGCTGGATACCGCCCCGGGCCAGGCGACCATCCGGGTGATCGCGTTCGGCAGCGAGCTGGCCGCCGATCGGTTCGACATCAAGGAGCTGTCCCGGGCGCTGCGCGACAAGCCGTGATCCGGCGCTGATCGTTCACCGCGCGCCCATCGTCGTGCATCCCACCGCCTCCCGAGCCTGCTGATGGATCGGAGCGTGGACCCGCCCGATCCCGGCGACCAGACGTCCCCCGGCGACGAGCCCGAGCCTCGACGCCTGCGACGGACACCGGCCTCGACGCCGGAGGGCTTCGCAGAGATCGTAGAGACCGCGGAGGCGGCCCCGGGCCGCCGGCTGCCCATCGACCGCGACGTGCTCGCCGTGGAGCGCTGGGCGATCGCCCTGAGACGCGTCGAGGCGGGCCTGACCGAGGAGCCCGTGCTGGAGCCCGACCGGGCGACGTTGGCGCAGTTCCGCGAGATCCCGCCCTCGCCTCCGTCGCTCTTGGTCGAGTGGCTCCTCCGCCTGTTCGGAGGCCTGACGTCGCGGTCCGGCCGCAAGGGGGGTGGCGTGCCCCGGCCCCGGGCCGGGTGACGGGATGAGCGACGCTCACCGCGATCCCCTTCCGGAGGGTCCTGGCGAGCCGCGGATCGACGGATTTCCGCCGGGCACCGAGGACCTCGCCGGGCTCGCCCTGTCCGGCGGAGGCGCTGCGCTGCCGCCACGTTCGCTCTGGGAGCGCTGCAGGCCCTGCGAGACCTGGACATCCTCAAGGCGTTCGACTACCTGTCGACGGTATCGGGCGGCGGCTTCGCCGGGGCGTGGTGGAGCGCGTGGCTCTCGCGCCCGCCTTGGGTGACCGGCGGCTCGCCGTTTCCGCCGCCCGAGAAGCTCGAGCCGGACCGCTTTCCGGCTGTCCTCCTGTCGGGTGCCGCAGGACGCGCCGGCGGGCACGGCCTCGGCCCGACGGCGGCTCCGTTGCCCTCGCCCCCGCCTACCGCGGCCATCGACCCGCTCCATCATCTCCGGCTCTTCGCCAACTACCTCACCCCGCGCCGGGGGTTGTACAGCGCGGACACCTGGCGAGGGATCACGTTCTACCTGCGGAGCGCTCCTCTTCACGTCGCTCATGCTCCAGCCTCGGGCCCGCGCCCGCCCGGCTCGGAAGCGCAGGGGCAGTCGTGGACGCTGTCCACGATGGTCGCCCTCGCGGCCCTCCTGGCGGTCGGCGGATTCGGCCACGAGCTGGTGTGGTTCCTGGTGGCGCCCGACACGGGCGCCGTCTGGCAGGGGGTTCGCAGGAGCGGCGGCTGGGGCGCCGTGCTCGCGGCCGTGGCCAGCGCGGCGTTCGCGGCCTACAAGACCGTGCCGTCGGGCCGGGTGAAGGACTCGGCGGAGACGTACGGGCCGGTGACCACCTTCCTGCTCCGACTCGCGCCGTACATCGTGCTGGGAGTGCTCCTCGCCGGGTTCTCTTGGCTGGGATGGGCGCTACCCGCTTTCTGGGCCGAACGGGACGCGCGCCTCCCGGCGGCCGGCGTGCTGCTCACGTGGGCGAGCCTGTTCGTGCTCGGCTTCGGGCTTCTGGAGTGGGTCCGGGAGCGGCTTCCGCGCGCGGGCGCTCCGGCGAACCCATGGTGGCGCTGGTCACCGGTCGACAACGCCGTCCTCTCGGGCGCGCTCCTGGTCGCCGCGGTGCTCGCGCTGGAGGGGTCGTGGCAGTGGTGGCGCGGCGAGAGACTGGTCGAGCCGGGAGAGCTTACGAGAGCGTGCGCCCGCTTCGGCGGCATCTTCGCCCTGGGCTTCGCCGGCGGCGAGGTGATCCGCTGGCGCGAGCGGTGGAACGGCCGGGCGCTCCTCCTGGCGGCGCTCGCGAGTGTCGGCCTCGTCACGGAGGCTTTCAGCGCGGCCGACGAGCCCGGCCACCTCGCCTGGCAGATCATGCTGCTGCTCGTTTTGTGGGTCGTGGGCCTCGGCTGGATGGTGGACCCGAACCTCCTCTCGATGCACGCCTTCTACCGGGCGCGCCTCACGCGCGCGTACCTGGGCGCCTCGAACCCGGACCGGCCGCTCGCGATCACCGAGGAGTCCGCCGGCGACGACGTAGCGTTGATGAAGCTGGCGGGCCACGCGCTCGGAGGGCCGTATCACCTCGTCAACACGACGCTCAACCTCGCCGGGGCCCGGGACCTCGCCGCGGGCCAGCGCCCGGCCGCGAACTTCATCTTCTCGCGGTACTTCTGCGGCTCGGGGCGCACCGCGTATCGCTGGACCACCGAGTACATGGGGGGCCGGCTGTCGCTCGGGACCGCGATGGCCATCTCCGGGGCTGCCGCCGCCCCGACCATGGGCACGCGGACGCCGAGCCTGGCCCTGGTGATGCTCATGGCCCTCTTGAACGTTCGGCTCGGCTCGTGGATGCCGAACCCGGCGCGGGCTCACTGGCGGGAAGGCCAGGCGCATCTCTGGCCCTTCTACCTGGCCCACGAGTTCCTGGCCCACGCCACGGACACGAGCACCTACTGCTATCTCACCGACGGCGGACACTTCGACAACACGGGCCTCTACGCTCTGGTGGAGCGCGGGTGCCGCTACGTGGTGGTCCTCGACAGCGGAGCCGATCCCCGGCTGACGTGCGAGGACATCGGCCAGGCCGTGCGCATGTGCCGCATCGACTTCGGTGCGGAGATCCGCCTGGATGTCGGGCAGTTCCGCCGGCGGGGCCCGGATCGCCTGGCGGCGCGTCACGTCGTGGTGGGAGACATCGTCTATCACCCGGAGCACTGGCGGAGCCTCGGATGGAAGGCGCCCGATGCCGCGGCGCGCACCGGCCGCATCGTGTGGGTGAAGCCGATGGTGGTCGCGGGAGATGCCGCCGACGTCCGCCAGTATGGCCGGCAGAACCCGGAGTTCCCGCAGCAGACGACGCTCGACCAGTGGTACGACGAGGCCCAGTTCGAGAGCTACCGGAAGCTGGGCTACGAGAGCGTCGTCAGCGCTTTCCCCGGGGTGAGGGCGCCGCAGCCGCGCGGCCGCGCCTGGATCGGACCACTGTTCATGGGGCTCCGCACGCGGCCGTGACTCTTGCGCCGCGCTCGATCGTGGGAGCGGGCGGCGGGTCCGCGGCAAAGCCGCCCGGCTGCCGGGCCGCGGGGCGCGGCTACGGGTCGCGCCCCAGCGAGTAGTTGCCGACCTGGAGCTGGTAGCGCGCCTCGGTCCCGGCCGGCTTGAGCACGAGCGAGAAGGACTGGGGCCCGCCGAACGTGCCGTCGACCGTGTCCGTCTTGCGGCTCACGACCCGGCCGTTCGCGTCGACGCCGAAGAAGTTCAGGACGGCGAACCTGAAGACGGTCGTCGTCCGGGCGGTGATCAGCCCGACCGCCTCGACCCGGTCCGGGTGCCGGTCGATCCGGTAGTCCAGCACGAAGATCTGGTCGTGCGCGTGGAGGGGAAAGTCCTCCGGGCGCGGCGGGGGAGTGCCGGCCGCGCACGCAGCCAGGACGAGCAAACCGGGCAGGAAGGCGAACCGCCTCATCACCAGCCCAGGGTACCGTGCGCCGCGCGTGCTCGCCAGCGGCGCGGGTGGCCTGAGACCGTTCCACGGGGTGGGACAGGCCGGACTCCGCGGTCCCCCGATCCCGGCGATCGGGCTCGTACCCCGGGCCCGACCGTCGGCGCCCTAGTCCAGCCAGTCGCGCTCCTTCAGCTTCCGGGGCAGGTACGTCTTGGTGAGGTAGCGGAAGTCCTTGTTGGCGAGGGCGTCGAGCTCGTACTTGAGCCCGCTCGCCAGCATCCGCTTGATCTCCTCCTGCCAGGGCTTCTTCTGGAACCAGCGGTACTTCAGGAGCTCCTTCGCGCGCCCGATGTCCTTGTCGTTCAGCTTGATGCCGACGTTGCGGGGCAGGCCGTAGCGGTCGGGATCGGCGCTGGAGAGGCCGATGAACTTCGCCTTCGGGATGGCCATCCGCTCGCTCTCGAAGGCGAGGTTGATCGACCCCTGCTTGACGACCGAGTAGGTGTAGTAGCCCCACGGGTCGTTGTCGACCAGGACGTACACCGGAATGCTGTACTCCTCGTGGAGGCGCCGCGCGAGGCGGCGGACGCCCCGGGGGGGCTGGCCGTTGCCGGTCAGCAGCACGCAGTTGTACCGGCGCCAGAACTTGTCCTCCGACATGCGGTTCCACTGGGTGCCCTTCTCGACGAGGAGGACGAAGTCGGCCGTGCAGCGCCGGATCTGGATGAACTCGGGCTCGACTATGGAGGGCACCGAATAGCCGCCCTTGCCGAGGCGGGCGCAGTCCACGCGGTCGCCGTCGTCCGTGAGCACGAGCGGCCCCACGATGCTGCCGCGGTTCTCGGCCCGGACGTGGAGCTCCTCGCGGAGCGCCGAGAGCGTCACCTCGAGGTCCTCGATCAGCGGGTCCGATTCATTCTGGGCGTCGAACGTGTTTTCGTGCGAGTCCTTCATCGTGTGCTTGCTGCGGTAGTAGATCTCGCGGAGCGACGTGGTCAGATCCGACCGCTGCAGCTCGACCAGGGCGTCGGCCACCAGCACCGTCTGCATGAACTTCTTGGCCATGCCGACGTTGAAGAAGGTGCGCTCCTGCTTGGCCTTTCCCATCTCGATGATGCCGCGCTTCTCGTTGAAGCTCACGTTGGCGAGGCTCCGGACGGGGATGGCGAGGGTCGGGTCCTTGCTCCGCTCGGCGGCCTGGATCACGATGTCGGCCACGCCGATGAGCTTCTTCTCCACGACGCCCGAGGGCTTCGCCTTCGCCGCCATGCGGTTCGTCTACCTCGCCTTCCGCTGGGGGCGGCGCGGGCCGAGTGGCCTTGGCGCGGCGCGGCGGCGCGTCTTGCTCCTCCGGCGCGGCGGCCCGCCGTTGGCGTGCGGGCCGGTCCCGTCGGACGTGACGGGCTCGAGCCGGGCTCGGCGTCAGCGGATCCGCCCGGCGGCAGCTCCGGCGCCTCGCCCTCCGGGCCCTCGGCGGTGACGATGATGGAGTGGGGGAGGCCCTCGGGCCCGCTGTCGCGGCCCAGGATCTCGTCGGTCCGCGTGCCGCCCGTCCGCTTCACGGCGATCTTCAGGAGCTGGTCCTTGAGCCGCTGCTTCGGCAGGCGCGCGCCCTTCAGGCGGGCGCACGCCTCGACGACCTCCTCGATGTAGAGCTCGAAGATGTTGCGGCGCCGGAACTCGCTCTTGGCCCGCTCGCGGCGGCGGAGGAACACGCCGAGCCGGCGCCCGCACTCCTGGAGCGCGAGCTTGATCTCCTTCCGGATCTCGTCGTAGTCGGCGATCGCTTCCTTGGACTCGCTGGTGAACGGCACCCAGACCGAGGCCATGTGGACGAAGACCACCATCGGGCCGGCGGGGAGCGCGCCGCGCGACTGGGCGATGCCGTAGTTCCGCCAGGCCGTCTCCAGCACCGCCTTGAACGTCGCGCAGGCCGACTGCTGGTAGAGGAGCGGCACGCGATTCGCGTAGCGGATGACGCGGGCGAGCTCGCTGTCGTCCTCCCGGTCCTCGCCCTCGGCCAGCGGCTCCGCGGGCGCCTCGGCCGCCGGCGCCGCCTGGTCCGGCCCCTTCCCGAACGCGAGCCCGGCCTCGATCACGAAGGGATTGCCGCGGTACACGGCGGTCGGGCGGGTGACCGCGGTGTAGAACTCGCCCTTGATCTGCTTGTAGAGGCCGTGGAGGATCGCCTTCTCGCCGATCGGCGACAGGCAGTTCGACGGCGGCGCCATGATCTTGGTCGTCTGGATCGCCTTGTAGAGGGCCTCGGCGTCCTCGCCGTGGACGTTGCGCGGCTTGGCGTTCGGCGAGAGCTTGGCCGTCCCGCAGATCTCCTGGGCGAGGGCGGCGGACACGCGGCTGAAGTCGCTCGCGAGGAAGCCGGCCAGCGAGTGGCTCTTCGTGTCCTGGAGCATCCGCAGGAGGACGCCGAACTCGATCCCGTAGGGATGCGGCTTGATCTCCTTCGGCGGCGGCGGCAGCTCGTGGATCGTCCGCGGGTACTCCCGCGTCTCCCCCTCCGGCGTCTGGTAGACGAGCTTCACGTGGGGATTGGCGATCGCGGTCTCCGCCAGGTACTCGTCCACCGAGGAGCGGCCCTTCTGGTAGCGCCCCTCGATCTCGAGCGAGACCTGGGTGCCGCGCGGGATCTCCCACTGGATCTTCTTGCTCTCGAAGATCCGCGGCTCGTTCTTCTTGGTGTCGATCTGCACCTCGAAGTAGTGGGCGGGGGAGCGGGCGCCGGTCCGCGAGGTGATCTGCACCGGCTTGCCGGTCGTGAGCTGGGCGTACATGCCGGCCGCGGAGATGCCGATGCCCTGCTGGCCGCGGCTCATCCGCAGCCGGTGGAACTTCGAGCCGTAGAGGAGCTTGGCGAAGATCGGGGGGATCTGCTGCCGGACGATGCCCGGGCCGTTGTCGATGACGGTGACGCGGAACCGCGTCGCCTGGCTGGCGGGCGGCGGCGGCGACCCGTTGCTCGGGCACGACCTCGATCTTCACGGTGACGTCGGGCAGGATGCCCGCCTCCTCGGCCGCGTCGAGGGCGTTGTCCACCGCCTCCTTGACGCAGGTGAGGAGGGCCTTCCGCGGGCTGTCGAAGCCGAGGAGGTGGCGGTTCTTGGTGAAGAACTCGGAGACGGAGATCTCGCGCTGGCGGGCGCCCATCTCGACGGCGGAGACGCCGGGCTTCGGGGACGGCGGCGGCGTCGTCGGGGCCTGGGCGAGCGCCTGTGCGGTCGGCATTGCTTCCTTGATATCAGACGCGGGGCCGGGAGGCCGCGTTTATCCGCACCCTCACCGGGCGGTGGGCCCGGCTGGCCGCTGGCGCGACCGCTGGTGGAGACGGAGATCTTGCCGCCCCGGTGCGGGTCGAGGGCCCGATCGGCGCGGGCCCCGAGGGTCCTGGCACTCGGCTGCCGCCGGGTGGTAGCCTCAGCTACGGCGGGAGAGACACGCCGTCCCGACATCCCAACGAGGAGGACACCACATGACCGAGTCCGCCAAGCCCTCCGTCACCCGTCGCGGCTTCCTCAAGACCGGCGCGGCCGCCGCGGCGGCGCCCCTCCTGGCTCGCGCGTCGCTCGGGCATGCCCAGGCGCGCGGCACCAAGGTGCTCGACTTCCAGACCGGCGCCGACGTCGCCAAGGCCGAGCAGGAAGGCGAGGTCGTCTACTACGGCCACGACGGCGAGGCCGGGATCGGCGTCCTGCTCGACGCGTTCAAGAAGGACTTCCCGAAGATCAAGACCAGCTACGTGCGGCTCCAGACCGGCGCCCTCTACGCGAAGATCACGGGGGAGCGGTCGGCCGGGCGCTTCGGCGTCGACGTGCTGCAGGTCTCCGACATCTCCCCGGCCATCGACTTCCAGAAGAAGGGCGGGTACGAGCAGTACCAGTCGCCGGAGTACGCCGGGTACCGGCCGGAGCACCAGTCGAATCCCGCCGGGTACTACGGCTGGGGCGGCGTCACCTTCGCCGGCATCTCCTACAACCGCTCCCGGGTGTCGGCGGACCAGGCGCCGAAGGCGTGGAAGGACGTCCTGAACCCGGCCTTCCGGGACGGCGTCAGCGCCAAGCTCGCCACCTCGGGCATGCAGCACGCCCAGTGGTACATGCTGCGGAAGCTCTACGGCAACGAGTTCTGGCAGGAGTTCGCCAAGCAGCGGCCCAAGGGGTTCGACGCGCGCGCCCAGCTCTTCGACCGGCTCTCCAAGGGCGAGGACCGCATGTGCGTGCTCGCCGAGTACGCCGGGTACACGCTCTTCTCGGAGAAGGGCGCGGACATCGAGTTCGTGGCGCCGGCCGACGGGCTGCCCGCCACGTCGTTCTTCATCGGGGTGGTCAATCGCGCGCCCCATCCGGAGGCGGCCAAGCTCTTCGTGGACTGGGCGCTGTCCAAGCGCGGCCAGGCCGTCTATCAGAACCAGAAGATCCTCCTCTACGGGTCGCTCCGGACCGACGCGGAGCCGATGCCGACGGGCAAGCGGCTGGCGGACTTCAAGCTCCTGTTCCCGACGGACTGGAACGACTACGTGGCGAGCCACCCCGTCTTCGTGAAGGAGTGGAACGCGATCATGGGGCTCTGAGCCCCGCGTCGTGACCCTCGTCGCGCGGGCCCGGTCCTGGCGGCCGGGCCCGCGCCTCGTCAGCCTGGTCGTCGGGGGCGGCGCCGCCCTCCTCGTCCTCTATCCGATCGCCTACCTGATCCAGGCCTCGCTCAGCGTGGGCGACCCCCAGGCGCGCCCGCCCGAGGCGTACGGGCTCGAGAACTTCACCGGCCTCGGCCGCTACGCGCACATCTTCGGCAACACGCTCCTGGTGGCGGGCGTGGCGACCGTCCTGGCCGTCGTGGTGGGATTCACGATGGCGTGGATCCTGTCGCGCACCAACGTCCCCGGCCGGGCCGCCCTCGAGCACCTCATGGCCATGCCCTACTACGTGACGCCGCTCATGGGCGCGCTCGCGTGGGCGCTCATCGGCTCGGCCAACAGCGGCTTCGTCAACCAGCTCTGGCGCGCCCTCGGCGGCCGGGGCCACCTGATCGACATCAACACGCCCTGGGGGATCGCGTGGGTGATGGCCCTCTTCGAGGGCTCGGTTGCCTTCGTGATGATCGGCGCCGTGATGAAGTCGATGGACCCCGCGCTCGAGGAGGCCTCGCAGGTCCTCGGCGCCGGCCGCGTGCGGACGATGCTCAGGATCACCCTGCCGCTGGTGCTGCCCGGTGTGCTGGGCGCCGCCGTCTTCGTCTTCGCCGAGATGCTGGGCTCGTTCTCGGCGGCGCTGGTCCTCGGCCTCCCCAGCCGCTTCTACGTCGTCACCACGGCGATGTACCAGCTGGTGTCGCAGTACCCGCCGCGCTTCCCGACGGCCGCCGCCATGGGCGTGTCGCTGTTCGCGCTCATGTTCGCCATGGTGTGGATCTACCGCCGCATCGTGAGCAGGGGCAGCTACGCCACCATCACGGGCAAGGCCTTCCGCCCGCGCGTCATGGACGTCGGCGGACTGCGGTGGCCGCTGCTCGGGCTCTGCCTCGCGTACCTCGGCGTGGCCATGGTCCTGCCCGTGCTGACGATCGTGTACGCCTCGTTCCAGCGGCTGACGGCGCTCTGGCCCCGCGTGGACAACTTCACGCTGGCGAACTACGCGACCGCGCTGTCGCTCGACGCGGTGCGGTCCGCGCTCTGGAACAGCCTCCTCCTCGGCTTCGCCACCGCGAGCCTCGGGGTCCTCCTGATGGGGTTCCTCTCGTGGCTGATCTACCGCTCGCGCCTGCCCGGCGCCGGCGCCATCGAGTACCTCCTGATGTTCCCGCAGGCGGTGCCGCGCCTCGTCTTCGCCTTCGGGATGCTGTGGGCGTGGCTGGTGTTTCCCATCCCCATCTACGGGACGCTCTGGCTCCTCCTGATCGCGTATCTGACCGTCTTCCTGCCGCTCGGGCTCCGGACGATCTCGGGCGTCATCCTCCAGATCGACCGGTCCCTCGAGGAGTGCGCCCAGATGTGCGGCGCCACGTGGGGCTACCGGCTGCGCACCGTCACCATGCCGCTCCTCCGGCCCGGCCTGATCGCGGCGTGGCTCCTGCTCTTCATCGCGAGCGTGCGCGAGCTGGGCGCGTCCATCCTGCTGATGGGGCCGAAGGCCAAGGTCATCACGCCCGCCATCGTCGAGTCCTGGTTCTCGACCAGCTCGGAGCTGACCGCGGCCATGGCGGTCCTGCAGACGCTGGCGGTGGCGGCCGCGCTGGCCGTGCTCTTCGGGGTGGCGCGCCGGGCCGCCCCGCAGGGGGGCGAGTGAGCGCGCGCCAGGCGTCGATCGAGGTGCGCGACCTGGTGGTCCGCTACGGCGAGGTCGTCGCGGTCCGCGGGGTGAGCTTCGACGTCGGCGCCGGCGAGCACCTGACGCTCCTCGGCCCGTCGGGATGCGGCAAGACCACCACGCTCAGAGCGATCGCCGGGCTGGAGCGGCCGGCAGTCGGGCGAGATCCGGATCGGCGGCGGCCCGGTCTTCTCGTCCTCGGCGCGGCGTGAACGTCCCGGCCGAGCGCCGGGGGCTCTCGATGGTCTTCCAGTCGTACGCCATCTGGCCGCACATGAGCGTGTTCGACAACGTGGCCTACGGCCTCAGGGTGCGGCGGCGGCCGGCCGCCGAGGTGACGGCGCGCGTCCGCGAGGCGCTCGACCTGGTCCAGCTCGCCGATCTCGGCGCCCGCAGCGCGGCCAAGCTGTCGGGCGGCCAGCAGCAGCGGGTCGCCCTCGCCCGGGCCTTCGTGTTCTCGCCCGCGGTGCTCCTCTTCGACGAGCCGCTCTCGAACCTCGACGCCAAGCTGCGCGCGGAGATGCGCGTGGAGCTGAAGGAGCTGCAGCGGCGCCTCGACATCACCTCGGTCTACGTCACCCACGACCTCGAGGAGGCGCTGGCCATCTCCGACCGGGTGGTGGTCATGCGCGACGGCGCGATCGAGCAGGTCGGCACGCCGGGCGAGATCTACGACCGGCCGCGCAACACGTTCGTCGCCGACTTCGTGGGGTCGGCGAACCTGATCCGCGGCCGCCGGCGGCCCGACCTGGACCGCGACGGGCTCGTCGTCATCGAGACCCGGGCGGCGCGCTGGTCCACGGCACCGCCCTCGACCGGGCGGCCGGCGCCGACGCGCTGATGGCGGTCCGGACGGTCCGCCTGCGGCTCGCGCGCGCGCCCTCGCCGGCGGAGGTCAACGTGTGGCCGGGCCGGATCCGGCAGCGCGTGTTCCAGGGCGACTTCACCCAGTACCACGTGGACTGGGACGGCCGGCAGCTCATCGTGCGCTCGGCGGCGCCGGAGCCGATGGCCGAGGGCGACGAGGTGTTCGTGAGCGCCGACCCCCGGCACTGCGTGCTCCTGGAGG
>CAVUVU010000017.1:0-98083 GCA_963745015.1 uncultured Candidatus Rokubacteria bacterium | reverse complement strand
GAGGAACAGCGCGCCGACCTCCACGCGGGAGAACGACAGGGTCAGGCGCTCGGGCGCGATCCACCGGCTCGACAGCACGAGCACCGGGGTGACGAACAGCGCGATCTGGATGGAGCTCCCCAGCGCGATGCCCACCGAGAGGTCCATCTGGTTCTTCCGGGCCATGGCGATCGCCGCCCCGCTCTCGGCCGCGCCGCCCACGACGGCCAGCAGCACGATCCCGATGAACAGGGGCGTCATCCCGAGGGCGTGTCCGGTCGCCTCTGCCGCGCCCACCAGGACCTCGCTCATCCACGCGGCCCCCACCGAAGCCGCAACGAGCATGCTCGTCGCGCGCGCGGCGCTCCACGCCCCGGCGGCGTGGGCCGATTCCGCCCGGATCGCCGCGAAGACCTCCCCGTGGGTACGGAGCATGAAGACCAGGTAGAGGACGTAGGCGACCAGGAGCACGACCGCGACCCCCGTATCGAGCGCGCCGGCATGCCGGGGCGAGGCGTCCCCCAGGAAGCGGTGGAACGTGCTCGGGACCGCCATGCTGACGGCCGCCAGGAGCATCATCGACGCGTAGACGCGCGCGGCGGCGGGATTGTAGTCCTGCGCGTGATAGCGCAGGCCACCCAGGAGGAAGGCGACGCCGAGGGCGAGCAGCAGGTTGGCCAGCAGCGCGCCGATCAGCGAGGCCCTGACCATCTCGAGCAGGCCGGCGCGCAGCGCCACCATCGCGATGATGAGCTCCGGCAGGTTGCCGAACGTCGCGTTGAGAAGCCCGCCGAGGGCCGGGCCGGTATGTGTCGCCAGGTGCTCCGTGCTGTGCACGATCAGGCTGGCCAGGGGCACGATGGCGAGGGCGGCGCACAGGAACACGAGCGGGGCGGCCACGCCCCAGGCGTCCAGCGCGGCGGCGACGGGCATTGCGACCAGCAGCCAGTTGACCGACGGCCTGAGGGTCACGCGCGCGACCTCCTCATGTGGTCGGAGAGGCCGCCACGCCGCCCCGACACCGAACCCGCTGACGCAGCACCCAGATGTGGCTACGGCGACGACACGGCCCTCGAGCGTCCGCCGCCCGAGCTACTTCCGGTTCAGCGTCGCGGTCCGCGGCGGAGAGCACACCCCGTCTCCCTCCTGGGTCACCGCGAGGGAGATTGCGTTCCAGCGCCCGCGCCACCGGAGACGGCGCTCGGCGACCCGCGGGTCCTCCGTCCGGGTCTCCAGCTGGATGTCGCTCCCCGTCATCGTACCCGAGACGTCCCAGCTCACCGTGCCGAACGAGTGCGTGGTGGCGGCCAGGCCCTGAATGCGCCCGCCCTCCACGATGGAGACGTCGAAGTTGAACGGCACGCACGCATCGATGCTGCCGGTGCTGACCCCGGCGTAGTAGTCTCCGCGCAAGAGACCGATACAGCCGGTTGCCAGCCACGCCGCGAGTGACCCGAGCAGGACCGCTCGCCGCGCGGCGCGCACCACGGGTGTGGGGATCATCGGGATCCCTCGCTCAGCGCCGGCGGCCACCGCCGCCTCCACGCATTCCGCCGCCCCCGCCACCGGCGCCCCCGCCATACCCTGACCCACCGCCGCTGCCTCGCCAGGCCTGGGACTGGCTCGCCCGGCTGGCGCCCGAGGCCCGGACGTCAGCCTCGCGGTTGAGGTCCTGGACGGTGCCGGGATCGACACCCGATGCGCGCCGCTCCACTGCCCACCGTCGTACCGGTCCCAGCCTGCGTCGGTCCGACGGTAGACCTGGCCGTCCTTGCCGACGTACACGTTGTTGTCGCCCCGCACGACCGCGGCGCTCTCGCCGCTCGACGTGCGAACAGCCGCGGCGCTCCCCGCCCCGCCGCTGACCCGCGCCGTGTTGACCCAGTCG
Source organism: uncultured Candidatus Rokubacteria bacterium (assembly GCA_963745015.1). GTDB lineage: Bacteria > Methylomirabilota > Methylomirabilia > Rokubacteriales > DASRDR01 > DASRDR01. The sequence continues at coordinate 96,216 of CAVUVU010000017.1, read as the reverse complement.
TCCCCCCGCACCACCGCCGTCGTCCCCCAGCGCCCGTAGACGTTGCTGCCTTGCACGGTGCGCGCGGAGGTCCCCGTTCGGGGGTTGTACGCTTCGGCCCAGGCCCGAGACTGGTACTCGCCGTAGGCCGCGGCGCCGCGCGCGTAGGTGCCGGTCGTCGGGTTGTAGGCCGCGGCTCGCCCGGCGCCGCCGTAGGGGCCATAGGCGACGGCGCTCCGGCCGTACGTCCCGGTGTTCGAGTTGTACCAGGAGCCCGAGCCGTAGGTATTCGCGTACGGCCAGTAGCCGTCGTCGTAGAGGTAGGGCGAGTAGTACCACCCGGTGCCGTAGGCCATCACGCCCCAGGCGTAGTACGTTCCGTAGTAGCCCGGCAGATACCCGTAGGTCACCCAGTCCGGGTCCGTGTCATAGACGTAGACGTAGGTCGTCTGGTACACGGGGGCGCTCGGCGGGATCTGGTAGATCTCGCCCGGCACCTTGTCGGCGGCCTCCCATGGACCCTGCGGACTCTTGGAGACGAACCACACCGCCTGGAAGCACAGGTAGTAGAGATCGCCGACCTTCAGGACGTCGTACGGGCTGTTGGCTGCGTACGCGAGCGGCGTTCCCTCGATCGGCTTCCACTCGGGTGATCCCTTGTAGCTCACGGTCGGCGCCTGGATCTTCCGCCGGTCGACGCGGGCGGTCTGGGGGATGTGTCCCTGGATCACCGCCTCCTGCGCCTGTCGCGTGCCCGGCACGAGCGGGAGGACGTCGCCGCTCGGATGGTCGGGCGGGATCTTCGCGAAGTCGGCCGGCAGGTCGGTCGTCGCGAAGCGCCAGGGCCCGTCCAGCTGCTCCGCCCGGAACCAGCGCCCGGCCACGAGGTAGTAGTAGCGCTGGTCGGTCGCCGAGCGGAACAGGTCGCTCTCCGTGTTCGTGACCCAGGAGAGCTTGGTGCCCTTGATGGCCTCCAGCTTCGGCTCCCCATCGAGCAGGATCAGCTCCGCCGGCGTCTCGCTCACGAAGACCCTCGGCGCCGCCGCCGGCGCCAGCGGCTGCCCGGGCACCGCCTTGCGCACGTCGGCCCAGTTCGGATCGCTCGCCGGGATTCGCTGGAAGCCCGGCGGCAGGGTCGCCGCAGGCGTCCACGGTCCCGCGAGCGCGGGCGCGGTGAGCCAGCTCTGCTCGTGCCGCAGGTAGAGCGTCGTCCCATCGCGAAGCAGGTCCCAGTTCGTGTTGAGCGCGTACGTGAGGTCGGTGCCGGGAACCGGCGCCATCACCGGCGGACCGTCGAGGTTCACCAGAACCGCCGGGCGCATGCTCACGAAGATCTTCGGAGGATCCGACTTCAGCGGCGCGGGCGTGAGGGCGGTCTCCGCCCGCTCGAGATACGCCGTGATCCGCTCCACCGCGACGATCACGTCTTCCTTGCTCATGCGCTCCCGCAGCGCGTTGAGGAGTCGATCCGATTCGGCGGAGGTGAGGCCGGGGAAGCGTCCCTCGACGATCCGGATGTTGGAGATCCGGACCTGCCCGTTCTCGTTGCTGGTCGAGGTGTCGCCTTCGAGCACCACGGCGCCCAGGACGGGGCTGGCGCTCCCCATCCGCCGGAACGCCACCGCCATCCGCGCCCGGAGCAGCTTGTAGTCCTTCCAGCTCTCGACCTGGGGCTGGTAGAGGAGGACCGTCGAGCCATCGCCGCCCATCAGCTCCTGCGGCCACTCCTGGTCCTCCTGGATCGACCGCCCCCCGAACACCGGCGCGGGCTTGCTGCTGCTGCCGCAGCCAGCCAGCAGGAGCAGCAGCGTGACCGCAGCAACTCCGGACCCGAGCCATCGACTCGTCGCGTTCCCTCCGCCGGGCCTCGGCGCGACGCCCGTCACGATGACCGCGTCACGTCGAAGACGTGACAGCCCCACGCGGGCACGTCGAGATAGAGACCGCGAGCCAGCAGATCGTCGCCGTTCCGGTCGTAGACGGCGTCGCTCGTCTGGTCTCGCAGCCGCACGGACGATCCGCGCAGGTCCTCGAACGGCCAGCGGACGTAGCACTGCCCCTGGTTCGGCGCGTAGTTCACGGCGACGAGGGCGCGCTGGCCCGCTCCTCCCTGCCAGGCGAAGCAGATGAATCCGTCCCACGTCCCGTTGCCCTCCCACGCCGGCACGCACTCGAGGAGCCTCCACTGGCCGTCCCGGAACGTGGGCTGCCGGAGCACCGGCAGGAGCGCGTCGTAGAACCGAGCGACCCGGGTGTCGACGGGCTCCACCGGCGCCCGGACGAGGTGCGGCGAGATGCGCTTCCGCCGGCCCTCGAGCTGTCCTTGATGAAAGAACCGCAAGCCCGGCGACAGGTACGTGAGAACCGCGGCGGCCTCGTGCTTGCCGGGCGGAAACGTCGTCGCGGCGCGAGGCTCGTCGTGGTTCTCCAGGAAGCGGGCGAGCCGGGTCTGGTAGTCGAGCCCCGCCAGGAAGTGCTCGCGCACCGGCCGCGCCCGCTCCCTCGTGCAGGCGGTCGTAGAGCCGCTTGTCGTACGCGTAGTCGAAGCCCTGCTGGATCATCGTCCACTCGAGGTCCCAGTAGACCTCGGCCATGAAGCAAAAGCCCCGCGCGCGCTCCCGAACGCGCTTGGTCACCCGCGGCCAGAACAGCGGCGCCCGGCGGCCCCAGGTCCGCTCGAAGACGTCGGGCAGGACGAGCATCGCCATGTCGCACCGCACGCCGTCGCACTGCCCGCTGATCTTCACCAGCTCGTCCTGCATCGCCTCCTGCGTGGCCGTGTTGCCGTAGTCCAGCTGGAGCGTGTCCGGCCATCCCGAGAAGTAGGGGTCACGGCCGTAGGCCAGGATCCGGGGACCCTGCCTCCGCTTCACCCAGGTGTAGTTCTGCGGCGCCCGCGCCAGGTCGAGCTCGGTTCCAGAAACGTAGTACTCGGGGTGACTCTCGACCCACGGGTGGTCCAGCGCGGTGTGATTCGGGACGAAGTCGAGCATGAGCCGAAGGCCGCGCTTCCGGAGTCGGTCGCGCAGCCGGGCCAGCGCCGGATCCCCGCCGAGGCTCGGGTGCACGGTGTAGCCGGTGATGGCGAACCCGGAGCCGGCGATGTCGTCCTCGGAGAGGTCCGGCAGCGTCTCCTGGAACTCCTTCCGCCACTCGGCGCCCTCCCGGGAGGCCTGCTGCCCGGCCTGTCCCGTTCGCCAGACGCTGAGGAGCCAGATCCAGTCGAACCCCAAGCCGGCGATGCGATCCAGGTCGGTGTCGGGAACGTCGTCCAGCGTCGCGGGCCGGCCCAGCGCCCGCGACCGCTCCGTCAGCCAGACGCGGGTGTTCACCTGATACAGCGAAGGGTACGTCGGTGCGGGCTGCATGATTCGCGCCTCCATCACTGCGTCGGGATCGTCAGGACGGGGGCCCCTTCCTTCCCGCCGGTCTCCACGAGCGTGAACATGAACATCAGGAAGCTGAAGAGGCGCTTCGATCCCATGTCGCGGTCGTCGATCCAGAACCAGTGGCCTCGATAGGGCACCGCGAGAAAGGCGTCGGCCGGGCGCTCGGGAGAGCTCCCGATGCGGATCAGGGGTCGCATCGGACCGTTCGGCCCCGTCTCCGGCTCCGCCGTCGGCGATACGCGGCGATCGGCCACGTGGGCCTCGGGCACCGCGATGAAGGACGACAGGTCGATCAGGATCTCCAGGATGGACCGGCTGAGGATCGCGATCTGCGTGTCGTTGGCGGCCACGGACCCGTACACGACCTGGAATTCCCGCGCCGGCGGGATCGAGGCCCAGCAGCTGCCGGGCGGCCAGCACGTCCGCCTCGAGGCTCGGGTCCACCTTGCCCCGGAAGATCATCATCACGGCCTCGTCGCGATCGATCCGGCGCACCCGCAGGCCGATCGCCCCCGAGAGCTGGATCCGGCGAAGCCGCTCCAGGAGGACGTAGAACTCCGGGTCCGCGGGCGCGCGCCCGCACGTCGCCTCCGTACCGGTTGTAGATCCCGTTCACGACGTGCACCGCGAGCCGCAGCACCAGGTCCACGGGATTCCCCGCCTGAATCAGGCTCAGGAGGGCTGCCGGAGGGACCGGCGTCATCAGCGAGCGCGCGAAGCGCTCGCCCGCGAGCGGGGTGTAGGTGATGGTCGGCCGATCGGTGTACTGGCCCTGAGCGCCCAGCGTCACGCTGCTGTTCGGGACCCCCGGCACCACGCCGCTGGTGCTGAAGATGCTCCCGCCCGCCGAGAACGTGCTCTGCACCGTGTAGCCGCTGACGATCTGCCCGACGTCCAGGAATACCGGGGTGTCGCCGTACCGGAGCTTGACGAGGTTCAAGAGCATCTGGCTCTTCCACGACTCGGCGACCGCCCCCGTGTAGTCGAATCGGTCGCGCGTCACCGTCGACGGGCCGATGCTCGCGCATCCTGCCATGCCGAGCGCAGCGAGGAGCGGAAGGATCCGGTTCATGGCCCTGCCGGACGGAGGAGTCCGGCCTCGGGCACGCTCATGTCAGCGCTTCCGGCCGGGCGGCGCGCCCTCGGCCTGGCCGCTCGGCGCCGATGCCACGTCCATCCGCCGCGCAGCCGTGCCGCGCTCGAGAAACTGCTTGGGGGTGCTCGTCGCGAACAGATGCATGGCGCGGGCGATGATGCCGGTCCACCCCGTCTGGTGGCTCGCGCCGAGGCCGGCCCCGTTGTCGCCGTGGAAGTACTCGTAGAACAGGAGGTAGTCGCGCCAGTGCGGGTCCTCCTGGAACTTCTCGCGCTCCCCCGTACACGGGCCGCCGGCCCTGCCCGTCCCGCAGGAAGATGCTGGCCAGCCGGCGGGTGAGCTCCTCGGCGACCTGGTACAGCGTCATCTGGCGCCCCGAGCCCGTGGGGCATTCGATCGTGAACGCGTCGCCATAGTAGGTGTAGTACTGGAGAAGCGCCCGGATGATCAGCCCGTTGACGGGCATCCAGATCGGCCCCCGCCAGTTGGAGTTGCCGCCGAACATGCCGGTGTCGGACTCGGCCGGCAGGTACGACACCTGGTACTCCTGGTTCCCCACGTGGAACACGTACGGATGATCGGCGTGGATGCGGGACAGGGCCCGGATGCCGTAGGGGCTGAAGAACTCCGGCTTCGTCGAGCATCTTCGTCAGGACCCGGCGGAGCTTGGTCTCGTCCAGGATGGCGCCGAGCCGCCGCCCTCCCTGCCCGATCTTCGCCGGGTCGTGGATGAAGGCCCGGAGCTCCGGGCGCGCCTCGAGGAACTGGCGCAAGCGCTGGCGGAGCTCCGGGTACTTTTCCAGCAGCCTCGCCGTCGAACACCGTGACGGCGCACAGCGGCAGCAGCCCGACCATCGAGCGCACCTTGCAGCCGCTCGGCCCGGCCGTCCGGAAGCCGGAGGACATCGTAGAAGAACCCGTCCGCCTCGTCCCACATGCCGGTGTCGGCGCCGGCGTGCATCATCGAGGTCCCGATCCACAGAAAGTGCTCGACGAACTTCATGCGCCATCTCCGCGTAGGCCGGTCGCTCGAGCGCCAGCTGGCCGGCGATCTCGCACATGTTCTGGCAGAAGAGCGCCATCCAGGCGGTGCCGTCGGCCTGCTCCAGGTAGCCGCCGGTCGGGAGCGGCGCGCTGCGGTCGAAGACCCCGATGTTGTCGAGCCCCAGGAAGCCGCCCTCGAAGAGGTTGCTGCCGGTCCGGTCTTTCCGGTTCACCCACCAGGTGAAGTTCATCACCAGCTTCTGGAAGAGCGCGCTCGAGCCAGTCGATGTCGCCCCGGCCCTGCGGCCTTCTCGAGCCGGTACGTGAAGATCGTGGCCCAGGCGTGCACCGGCGGGTTGACGTCCCCGAAGTTCCACTCGTACGCGGGCAGCTGCCCGCTCGGGTGGAGGTAGTGATCCCGGAGCATGAGGTCCAGCTGCTGCTTGCCGAAGTCCTCGTCGACCAGTGTCAGGGCGAGGATGTGGAAGGCCAGGTCCCACGCCGCGTACCAGGGATACTCCCACTTGTCCGGCATGGAGATCACGTCGGCGTTGTGCATGTGGTGCCAGCTGGTCGTTGCGGGGGGCGGCGCGCCGCGCCGGCTTGAAGCGATCGACGCCGTGCTCCTCGAGCCACCGGTCGACGTCGTAGTAGTAGAACTGCTTGGACCACAGCATGCCGGCCAGCGCCTGGCGCATCACGTTGGCCGCGTCGCCCTTCGAGCGACGACGGGATCACGGAGGCGTAGAACTCGTCCGCCTCCGTCCGGCGCGCCTTCATCGTGTCCTCGAAGTCCCGGCCGAACGGCCCGCCGCGCCCGTCGCCCGTCGACGCCGTGCCCGCCGGCGCCACGTCGCTGAGCCGCAGCCGCACGGTTCGGGACTCGCCCGCCCCCACCGTGAGCGGATAGTGCGCCGCCGCCTTGGTTCCCGTCTGCTCGGGATTCGTCGCCTCCCGGCCGCCCGTGGACGAGATAGTCGTTGATGCCGTCCTTGACGTACGGGGTGCGGTTGGGCGCCTGGAAGAGCCGCTCGCGTGTTGGTCTCGTTCTCGGTGAAGAGCAGCGCGGCCGAGCCCTCGCGCGAGAGAAACCGCTCCCCGAGGTCCGGGTGCGAGGCGGCGATCACGCGTGGCGCCGTGGCCGCCTGCCGGAGCCCCGGGCGGGGCGCGTCGCCGCCCCACGACCAGGTGTTGCGGAACCAGAGGGTCGGCAGCACGTGCAGCGTCGCCGCCTCCGGGCCGCGGTTGGCGACGGTGATCTCGACGAGGAGGTCCTCCGGGCGACGCCTTGGCGTACTCGACGAACACGTCGAAGTAGCGATCGTCGTCGAACACGCCCGTGTCCAGCAGCTCGTACTCGAAGTCCTGGCGGCCCCGGCGGCGGTTCTGCTCGCATGAGCCCGCCGTAGGGATACTCCGCCTGAGGGTACTTGTAGAGGTACTTCATGTACGAGTGGGTCGGCGTCGAGTCGAGGTAGAAGTAGTACTCCTTGACGTCCTCGCCGTGATTGCCCTCGCTGTTGGTCAGCCCGAACAGGCGCTCCTTGAGGATCGGGTCCCTCCCGTTCCAGAGCGCGAGCGCGAAGCAGAGGAGCTGCCGGTCGTCGGAGATGCCGGCCAGCCCATCCTCGCCCCACCGGTAGGCGCGCGAGCGCGCCTGGTCGTGGCTGAAGTAGCCCCAGGCGTCGCCGTTGTCGCTGTAGTCCTCGCGGACCGTCCCCCACTGGCGCTCGGAGAGATAGGGACCCCACTTCCGCCAGGGCACTCCCCTGCGCGCGCGCCTCCTTCAGGCGATCGCTGCTCCGCGTCCGTCCTCGACTTCGCTTGGCTGCTCACGGTCGTTCTCCCTTCCTCATTGCCCTCTGGTGCCCTCGGCGTTCCCACCCGTGAAGACCATGGCCGACGCGCGAGCCCTACACGCGAGGACGCCCGCGCCTCGCACCGGTCAGGGCGTCCGGAACGTCAACCTCGGTAAGAGCGCCTGCCAGGTCGTATGCCGACTCCTGCCGGTCGAACCGACGTGCCGGCGAGGGCCGATGGCCAAGCGTCCGCGGCCAGCGTCAGTGCTTGGTCAGCTCGAACTCGCTTCGTGCGTCGAACCCGACCCACGTGCCCTCGCCCTTCAGAACTCGCCGCCCACCGCCCTCGTACAGCGTCGCCGTTCCGCGCGTGTTCGACCCCTCGAAGACGATCTGGCCGCCCACGATCCGCGCCTTCCCGACCCCAGGGCCCCACTGACGTTCGTGGTATACGACCGTCCGGCGCGATAGTCACGCGGCCGTTCGCGGACCGCCCTGGGAAACCACCGCTCCGGGGGCGCCCTCAGGGTTCCACGCCACTCGCCCGCGAGGCTCGCGAGGTCCGACGGCTCCAGCATCTTGGCGGGAGGCAACGGCGCCTCCGGCGTGCTCGTCCCTGCGCATCCGCTCACGAGGATCATTGCGAGAGCCAGAGCCACTCCCACCACGGGATTCTCCTGTTCATGTGATGTCCCCCTCCCTTCCCAGCGGAGCTGGATGCTTGCCCAGCCCCGGGTTGCTGGTGTGCGGGTAGCCCGAACCGTGGTCGCCCGTTCTCCGGGCACCAGTGACGGACCGAACGACCCGGGATCAGCGGCCACCGGCGAGCTTGGCGACCGCTCCGATCAGCGGCTGAGGACGAACCGGAAGCGTCCGGGTCCCGTCAGGCGCTTCGGCAGGTCGTCCAGGAACGCCGGCGAGAACAGGTAGATCCCGCCCCGGGGCGAAGGCGTCGCGGAGGGCCCTCGGGCAGCGACCAGCGGGAGCACGGCGCAGGCGCGAGGCCAGCGAGGCCAGCGTCGGACCACTCGAGATTCACGCAGCCGGCGCTAACCCTTCGGCGTGAGCGCCCGGGGCTGCCGGTGCCTTCGGCGGCGCGCCGGGTGCGCTGGGGCCCGCCAGCGGCGTGCGGCTGAGGTCGAACTCTACGGTTCGCATGGCCCCTCTCGCCCGATGGTGACACTGGCGTCAGCGCACTGCCGTGGCGCCGGAGCGCGGCGAGCTCGTACCGCTCCGGTTCCAGGCATCGGTCGAGTCGTCCCCTCGGAGCCCATGTCTATCCGCCCCGCGACATCAGGGCCACGAGGACGGGTCCCCAGGCGGTCAGGAGAATGTTCCCGATCGCATACGGCACCGTGTAGCCGATGGCGGGCACCTTGCTCTGCGCCTCGTCCTGGAGGGCGCGGAGGGCGGCCGTGATCGTCCCGGCGCCCGCGCAGGCGCCCAGCAGGATGAGCGGGTTCATGCGCAGCACGTACCGGCCGAAGAGGATCGTCACGATGTGGGGGGTCAAGGAGCAGATCAGGCCCACGATCACGAGGCTGACGCCGGTCTTCTGGAGCCCCGTCACGAAGCCCGGGCCGGCCGTGATCCCCACCACGCCGATGAAGACGCACAGGCCGACGGTGTCGAAGATCCAGATCGCCGCCTCCGGGATCCGGCCGAAGAACGGCCGCACCGATCGGAGCCATCCGAACACGAGACCCATGATCAGGGCCCCGCCGCTGGCCGTGAGGGTGAGCGGCACCCCCGCGAGGGTCACCGACAGGAGGCCGACGAAGCCGCCGAGGACGATGCCGGTGCCGACGAAGATCATGTCCGTGGCGTTCGTGGGGCGGTCGGGGTAGCCGAGCTGCCTTGGCCGCACGCTCGACCTCGGGCTTCGAGCCGATCAGGCTCATCACATCACCCCGGTCGACGCGCGTCTCGGGAGCCACGGGCATCTCCTCGCCGGCCCGCGTGAGCCTCCTCAGGAAGACGCCGCGGGCGAACTCGCCTCTCGCCAGCTCGGCCAGGCTCTTCCCGTCCAGCGCCTTGTTCGTGACCACCACGTCCAGCATCTCGATCGGGATGTCGAGCAGCTCCCGATCCTGGACCTCCGGGCCGATCGCGCCTGCCGCGCTCCACGTGGACGTCGAGGCGTGTGGCCACCGCCACGACGTCGTCCCGGCGGATCACCGTGCTCGGCTCGGCCTCGAGGAGGGCGCCCTGCCGACGGACCCGCAGGATGAAGACCCGGAACTCCCTGGGCAGCGCTCTCGAGATCGCCGACCGTCTTGTTCACGAGGGCGTCATTGGTCACGCGATAGGCCCGGACGTCGAATCGCCGGGCCGCCGAGAACACCCCGGGCTCCGCGTCCGCGGCGCCCGCGCCCTGGCCCTGCATCTTCTTGGCCTCGTCCCGGAGGTTGACCCCCATGAGCTTGGGCCCGATCGTGGGAAGGAACCAGACGAGGACGGCCGTCCCCACCAGGTAGGTGACCGCATAGGCGATCGGGATGTTGTTGACGAGCCGCGCCTTCTCCTCGGCCGGGAGCGCCAGGCGATTGATGGCGTCGCCGGCCGTCCCGATCACCGTGGACTCGGAGAACGCCCCGGCCAGGAGCCCCGCCGCGGTCCCCATGTCGTACGCCGAGGACCTTCGCGGCGACGAAGGCGGCGACGAGACACGTGACGCACAGCACGACCGTGACCGCGACCTGTGAGAGGGCGTCCTTCTTCAAGCCGCGGAAGAACTGGGGCCCGACCTTGTAGCCGGTCGTGAAGAGGAACAGGTCGAAGAACACGGTCTTGACGATGCCGGGGACCTGGATGTTGAGCTGCCCGACGAGCACGCCCGCCAGCAGCGTGCCCACCACCGTCCCGAAGCTGAAGCCCCCGATCTTGAGCTTGCCGATGAGGAAGCCCAGGGCCAGCGTGAGGAAGATCGCCAGCTCCGGATTCTGCCGGAGGCCATCGACGAACCAAGTCATCGCTTCACCCTCCAGTTAGCCCTCTGTCCGACGTTTTGCAACGGATGCCATCGCGTCACAACCGCCAGCGCCGGCAGATCCACCGGACGGGCTCCGGACGGTGGCGCCGGGTCGCCACCGTCCCGCCGGCACGCCCGCTACTTCGGGGGGAAAGCCGGCGAGAATGGCCTGGACCGCCTTGTTCAGGTCACCGGACGCCGCGTCGGTGCTGATTGAGCCTGACGCCGTCCCCCGCCAGATCAGCGTCTGGCCGTCGGCCCGGTAAACGTTCAGGCCCAGCCATCCGGAGCTCGTAGCTCTCGGCGCTCCCGTAGGGATAGTTGTCGAGCCTGACGGAGATGACGAGATCGGGGTTGGCCGTCGCTTTCCTGAATCCCTTCTTTTCCAAGAGCGGATCCGCGAGGAACTGGACGTTCGCCTCGACGAGACTGTTCTGGGAGTAGGCCGGCGATCCTGGCGCCCACGCATAGCTCTTGAGCGGTCCGAAGTTCGTCGCGGGGTCGTGGGTGTGGTTGATCGTCGTCCCGCAGCCTCCCCCGATCAAGATCGCCAGAGGAGCCGCGATTGCCACGAGAATCCGGGCCGATTGACCTGCGTCCTACCACGCTTGCTCCTTCGGTCACGATCCCCTCAGGGACGCGACCACCCGTCCGGCTCACTCGACGGGGGGATCCTCACGGGGCGGGACGCTCTCCCGCAGCCCCATTGCCGGCTCCCCGCAAGGTCTCGCCTTCCTCAACGATCGCCGACGCCCCCGGGCATGATGGCCCCCGAGAGCGAGCACGAACGCCCGGACACGGGAGAGCGCGGTCACTTCGTGGCGGACTTGTCGAGGGCGATGGCCAGCGCGCGCGTGTAGGTGATCTCGACGAGATCGCCCACCTTCACCGCGTCCAGGTTCTTCGGGTCCCGCGCCTTCACGGTCTCGGTGTTCCCCTCCGGGCCCTTGATCGTCACCGTGCTTCGCCGCCTTGTCGATCGCGACGATGGTCACGGTCAGGGTGACCTGCTGCCCGACGGCGCCCGCCGGCGTCTCGCCCGCCTTGGAGGTGGCCTGGCCCTGCTGGGTGGTCACGCCCGGGGTCGCCGTGCCCGCCTTCTTCACCTCGAGGCCAGCGCCTCGTAGTACTTGCCCACCACGGGGTCACCCACCTTGATCGCATCGAGCTTCTTGGGGTCCTGGACCTGTACGGTCAGAGTCCGCTTCGGCCCCTTGAGGGTGACCGTCTGCTTCTCCTTGTCGATCGCCTCCACGGTGCCCCGCAACGTGACGACGGCGGCCTCTTGCACCTTCGGCTTGGCCGCCTCCGGGGCCTTCGGCTTGGCGGCCGGCGCCGTGGCCTGCGCGCACGACAGGAGCCGTTGCGGGGCTCGCGCCAAACGCGACCCCCGGAGACAAGCGCACTCACCAGCAACTCCGACAACGAGTGTCTTCACCGCTTTCCCCTTCCTGTACACCGCCATGGCGTCTCCGAGGTATCCGGCAACCCGGATCGTCGTGAGATCGGGCGCCTCCGATGCGGTCAGTCCAAAGGCCATCTTCCAGCTCCTCCTCCGAGTCAGATGACAGGCAACATGAACGGGTGGTAGCGGGGCGGACATGACATGCCCTCTCTTATCGAACGTCCCGCTTACGAGCCGTGGGCCCCGCCGACTTGCCGCCCTTGCCCGTGGCGGCCTGATAGGCCTGATTGTAGCCGCGCGCGATGGCGCGCACCGCCCGGCCGATGTCGTCGTAGACGTGATCCTCCAGGTTCGCGAACGATATGCGCACTGACCAGTCCGGAGCGGCAAAGCCGCTGCCGTTCAGCAGGACGATGCCGTGGTCCTCGGCCAGCCGGAACACGATGTCGAGCGGATGCACGTTCGCCTTCATCCACTTGACCATGTCCTCGTCCAGGTACTTGCGGGCCCAGAACTCGAAGTCGATCAGGCCATAGTAGTAGTCGAACAGCTCGTTCGGGCTGACTTCGATGCCCAGCCCCTCGATCGTCGCCTCGACCCGCTTCTTGACGATGCCGATGCAGGCCTTCTGATAGTCCTTCTTTTCGTCCATCAGCTCGCTCAGCGAGAACAGCGTCATCATCACCTGCTGGGGAAGCGACAGGCCGGCCGTATGATTCAGCGCGACGTCGCGGCTGTCCGCCACGATGCGGTCGATGAACGCGAGCTTGCGGGGCTCGAGCGTGAGCGTGCCGTAACGCTTGTCCAGCAGCTTCTTGATGGGCTCGGGATGCCGGGCGATCATCTCGTCGAAGATGTTGTCCTCGTGGACCGCGATCGTGCCCAGGCGCCAGCCGGTGCAGCCGAAGTACTTGCTGTACGAGTAGACGCCGATGGTGTTCTTCGGGAACTCCCCCATCAGCGAACGGAAGCCCGGCACGAAGGTGCCGTAGACGTCGTCCGTCAGCAGGATGAGATCCGGCCGCTTCTTGAGAACGGCCCCGATCTTCTTGATCGTCTCGGAGGAAAGCGCCACGGCGAACGGGTTGCCGGGGTTGACGATGAAGAACGCCTTGATCTTCGGGTCGAGGAGCTTCTTGATCTCGTCATCCGGGTACTGGAATCGCTCCTCCTGCTTGGCGTGCACCTCGACGAACTTGAGGTCGTAGTCCTCCAGGTGCGCCATCTCGAGGTACGGAGTGAAGATCGGCACGCCGAGCGCAATCGTGTCGCCGGGGTTGAGGATCCGGTTGCTTTTCAGCGACTTGAAGATGTAGCACATGGCGGCGGTGCCGCCCTCGACCGCGTACAGCTTGAACGTGCCCTTCGGCCGCGGGGTCCCGCACATCGCCCACTGCAGGTACTCGTGGACGACCTGTTCGTTGTGCACCAGCATGCGGTCCGGCACCGGATAGTGGTCGCCGATGATGGAATCCACCAGCTCGTGCACGAACTTGTCGGGGTCGAAACCGAACTTCTTCACCGCCCACGGCACCATCGCCTGCAGGAAGGGGGCGCCCGGCATGTCGTCGTGCTTCTTCAGCCAGGCTTCGAGCCGGCCGGCAATACCCGGTGCCTTGGGCATGCCACCCACGCCCGGCGGCAGGTCGAGCACGCGCTTGCTCTCGGTGACCGCGAACTGCCCGAGCAGGAAGAACGCTTCGCGCGGCTCGGTGGCGACCCAGTTCGGGTTGCCGCGACCGGCGTTCAGATACGAGATGGACGCCTCCTGCGCGGCCTTCGACGCGACCTTGGCGAGGAAGTCCTTGATCTCGAACGGACCCAGCTTCTCGTACTGCTTGAGCTTCATGTCGTCCATTGATTGTTCCTTGTGAGCTTGGCGTTGTTAGCGGCCGGCGCGATGAGCTTATCCCCCGATCGAAGGGGCTCAGCGTTCAGAAGCGCGCACTGCTGGCGGAGCGTCACGAGGTTCATGGCGCTCACGACAGCAGCATGATGATGACCATGCCCCAGATCGTGAGCAGCGTGTTGCCGATGGCGTAGGTGACGGTGTACCCGAGCGCGGGCACCTGGCTGTGGGCCAGATCGCAGACCATGCCGAGCGACGCCGTCGTCGTCCGCGCCCCGGAGACGGCCCCGAGCAGGATGGCGTCGTGGAAGCGGAACACGTACTTGCCGATGTACATGCCGAGGATCAGCGGCACCGTCGTCGCCACGATGCCCCACAGGAACAGGCTGATGCCCTGCGTCTTGAGGCCGTTGACGAACCCCGGGCCGGCCGAGATCCCGACGATGGCGATGAAGATGTTGAGGCCGACCGAGTTCATGAACCACACGGTGGACGACGGGATGCGCCCGAAGAACGGGCGCGTCGAGCGCAGCCAGCCGAACACGAGCCCCGAGATGAGGGCGCCGCCGGCGGTGGACAGCGTCAGCGGCACCCCGCCGACCTTCAAGACCAGCGCGCCGATCAGCGCGCCGATCGTGACCGCGAACCCGATGAACGCGACGTCGGCGACGTCGGTCGGCCGGTCGGGGACGCCCAGCCGCTTGGTGACGGCGGTGGTGTCCTGCGTGCGGCCGACGATGGTGAGGATGTCGCCGCGCTGGATCGTGGTGCTGGGCAGGATGGGGATCTCGGTGGCGGTCGCCCCCCGCGTGATCCTGCGCAGGAAGACGCCGCGCGCCTCGGGCAGCCGGGCCAGCTCCGCGAGCGTCTTGCCGTCGACGGCCTTCTCGGTCACGTACACGTCGACGCCCTCGACCGGGACGTTCAGCAGCTCGGGGTCATCGACCTCCTGGGCGTTCTCCCCGATCACCTTGACGAGGACCTCGCGCGGCCCGACGACCGCCAGCACGTCCCCCTCACGGATCACGCTGTCGGCGGTGGCGTCCTCGATCGTCCCGTTGCTGCGTCGGATGCGCTCGACGAAGACGCGCGCGTTGGGCACCAGGCGCCTCGGCCTCGACGGCCCGGAGGCCCACGGCCTTCCCGCCCTGTCTCACCCGGAAGGCGCGCAGCTCCCAGCGGTGCCAGGCCGAGCCCGCCCCGCCGAGCTCCTTGCTGCCGCCGTGCTTCGCCTCGTAGTCCTTGGCGGCGGCGGCGAGATCGATGCGGAGCAGCGCCGGGCCGACCATCGCGATCACGATCGCCGAGCCGACCGTGCCGAACATGTAGGTCACGGCGTAGGCGATCGGCATCCCGTCGAGCAGGGCCTTGGCCTGGTCGGCGGCCAGACCCAGCCGGTTGATGGCGTCGGTGGCGAGGCCCATCGAGGCCGAGATGGTCTGCGATCCCGCGTACAGCCCGGCCGCGTAGCCGAGGTCGTAGCCGGCCAGCTTGGCGACCACGACGCCGGAACCCAGGCACAGCACGCACACGACCACCGCGAACAGCGCCTGCGGCAAGCCATCCTTGGCCACGCCGCGGACGAACTGCGGCCCGACGCCGTAGCCGACCGCGAACAGGAACATCAGGAAGGCGAACGCCTTCAGGGGCTGGTTGATCGTGATCCCGAGCTGGCCGATCACGACGGCGGCCAGCAGGGTCGCGGTGACCGACCCCAGGCCGATGCCCTTGAAGGTGAACTTGCCGAAGTAGTACCCGATCCCGAGCGAGAGGAAGATCGCGATCTCCGGGTACTGACGCAGCGTCGCGAAGAACCAGTCGATCATGTCGACCTCCGTTGGCGTGCTCCGGTTTGAGTCACGGGCCTTCTCGCGTGGGCTCCTCGGTCGGCACCAGCGGGGGCGCCAGGCTCACCAGCGCGGATATCGAGCTCGACGGCCATGCACGCCATCTTCTACTTCCCCTTCGTCCGGTGCTTCGCCAGCGCGTCGGGCTTCAGGAGCTCGAGGCCCTTCCCCGCGTTGTAGCCGTGGATCTCCTTCACGTCGAGCTTGCGCATGAACGTGATGATCTCCTTGGTGACGACCTGGCCCGGCACCATGATCGGGAAGCCCGGGCGGGTACGGGATCACGAACTTCGCCGAGACCAGCTCCGGGCCCTTGGCGAGCCGCTCGTCGATCTCCTTGCTGTTCAGCTTGACGTACTCGAGGTTGGCGGCGTCGTAGGCCATGTAGTACGCCTCGCGCATGTGCCCTTCCTGGGTGGCGCTCTTCGGGTCGTCGCGGAAGGCGTCGTGGAAGCGCTGGAAGTCGGGCAGGTCCGGCACGTCCTCGACCAGCGACTTCACCCGCGCCTTGAACGCGGCGCGCTCGTCCTCGCCGCCCTCGGCGAGCCGCTTGTCGATCGCCCGCGCCATGTCGGCCAGCGCCTTGATCAGGTGCGCCAGGTCGCTCCGCGTGTTGTTGATGTTGATCTGGACGAGCACGCTGTTGCGCGAGGTCTTGTTGATCTGGATGTCGTGCTCGCTGGCCAGGAGCGCCTTGAACTGGCGTCCCGTCGTAGCCCGCGGCGCCGCAGAGCAGCGTGATCCGGGTCGGGTCGAGGTAGAACTCGTCGTTGTCCAGCGCGCCGATCGTGTCGGTCATCGTCCAGCCCGGCGCGCCCCAGTCGGTGAAGCCCGACTTCCGGTACTCGGCGGGGATCATCTCGGCCGGCGTGGCGACGCGGAAGTACTTCGAGATCAGCGGGTGCGCGTTGATCTCGCGCCGGATCTCGATCGCCAGCTGGATGCGCCCGCCCGACGAGCTCGTAGCCCTCCAGCTCCATCTGCCGCCGCGCCACGTCGAGCGAGGCGATGATCTGGAGGTTGGGCGAGGTCGAGGTGTGGGTGAAGAACGCCTCCTTGAAGGAGGCCTCGACCGTGTGGAAGTCCTGGTCGGCGACGACGATGATCGAGCCCTGGCGGAGCGACGACATCGACTTGTGCACCGAGTCGGTCTCGTAGACGCGCACGCGCACCTTGTCCGGGTCCGGCAGGAGCTCCATGTCCACGAGCTTCGGGTCCTTCGGGTCCAGCTTGCCGGCGCTGGCCTTGAACGCCTCGTAGCGCTTCCGGTACTCGGGGTCGCGCATCAGGTCGCGGATCGCCGCCGCCGCGCCCATCGCGGTGCGCCGCCGCAGGAACGGCGAGAAGCGGGCGAACCCGAACCAGGCCTCGTCCCACAGGAAGATGAGGTCCGGCTTGATCGCGAGGCACTCCAGCATGGTCCGCTTCACGTTCGCGACGTGGCCGTCGAACGTGCAGTTGGTCAGCACCAGCATCTTCGCGCGGTCGAGCTTGCCCTCGGCCTTGAGCTGGAGCAGCGCCTTCTTGATCGGCTTGATGGCGAGGCTCCCGTACATCGAGTACTGCGTGAGCGGGAAGGCGTCGATGTAGAGCGGCTGGGCGCCCGCCAGCACGAGCCCGTAGTGGTGGGACTTGTGGCAGTCGCGGTCGATCAGGACGATGTCGCCCGGCTTGAGCAGCGCCTGGTGGACGATCTTGTTCGACGTCGACGTGCCGTTGGTGACGAAGAAGCTGCGGTCGCCGCCGAGGGCGCGGGCCGCCTTGTCCTGCGCGACCTTGATGTTGCCGGTCGGCTCGAGCAGGCTGTCGAGGCCGCCGGTCGTCGCCGACGACTCGGCGAGGAACAGGTTGGCGCCGTAGAACTCGCCCATGTCGCGGATCCAGTTGGACTTGAAGATCGACTTCCCGCGGGCGACCGGCAGCGCGTGGAACGTGCCGATCGGGCGCTGGGCGTAGTTCTTGAGATTGTCGAAGTACGGCGTCTCGTAGCGGTCCTTCACGCCGTCGAGGATCGCCAGGTGGATCTCCATCGGCTCCTCGACCCCGTAGAAGATCCGCCGGATCGGCGCCGCCTCGGCGGAGCCCGCCAGCCGGGCGACGTCGCGGTCGGTCGTCAGGTAGACGTCGAGCTCCGGCCGCCACCGGCGCACCATCCGGGCCAGCAGGGTCCCGAGATCGCCCGTGCCGCGCCGACTCGGCGACCTGCACCTGGCGGGTGAGGATCTCGCGCAGGACCGGCACCGTGTACTGCGAGGGGTACCGGAAGCCGTCGCTGATCACGACCGCCTGCAGGTTCGGGTTGAAGACGACGGCCAGCACCGCGTCCTCGAAGCTGCCGACGACGACCGGCTCGTAGACGAACTCGTCCTCGGCGCGCCGCAGCCGCCGGAACGTCTCGCGGATCTCCGGCCACATGGCCCGCTCGGCCGGCGAGACGAACAGGATCTCGAAGTACGGCCGTCGCGCCTGGCCGCGCCCGATCGACGGCGGGAGGATGTCGGGCAGCGTGGGTCTCGCCCTCCTCGTCGGCCTTCCAGGGCTCCGGGTCGTCCCGGTAGCTGTTGGAGAGGAGCGCGCCGCTGATCCGCTGCACCAGGCGCGCGAAGCCCGTCCAGTCCCCGGTCTGAAGGCGCTCGTGCACCTGCGCCATCAGGCGCGGGCCCCGGGTAGCCGCAGAGCTCCTCCAGCGGCTGAAGCTCGGCGAGCAACGCCTTCGGGTCCTGGCCGGCGCCGGCGCTCGGCCGGCCCCCGCCGGCCGCCAGCGCCTTGGCGACGCGGTTCAGCGTCCGCCAGCGGTCGACTCGCGCCTCCGAGGCCGCGAAGAACTCGTTGAGTCCGAGGACCCGATCGTTCGATGCCGTCGTCATCCGAGTGCTCCTTCCACGCGTCCTGCTGCGGACCGGTGCGCGGCCCGCTGCGTCGGCGTCGCCCTATGCCATTCTGGTCGCTGTCAGGTGTGGGACCGGCCCGTCGTGTCCTACAGAATCGGAATCTCCCAGTTGACGATGAACCGGACCTGCCAGCCGAGCTGGTCGGCGTCCTGCCGGTCGAGGATCACGCCGCGCAGCCGGAACCAGAGGTTCCGCGTCGTGGGAAGCAGGAGGAACCCGCTGGGCGGCCGGTAGTCGATCGTGAGGTCGTACTCCGTCTGGTCCGGCGCGTCGGCGCGGGTCTTCGGATCGATCGCGTCCCAGCCGTACGCGATGTTGACGAACGCGCCGAGCCCCGGGGTGAGCACCTTCGAGAAGTCGTACGCCACGCCGACGAGGATGGCCTTCTCGTTGGCCCGGTCGAAGTCCTCCTGGATCAGCGAGAGATAGCCAGGGAAGCTCCCCCACGGCGCCTGGATCGTGTTTCCGTCACCGGTCACCGAGCCCCCGAGGGTGACGGTCAGCTCCCGATAGGCGACCGCCGCCTTCGCGCTCACGTTGTAGGTGCTCCAGTCCTTGGACGACGCGTTCGTGAGTAGCTGGTCGCCCACCGCCCGCTGATCGGTGAACTGGCCGCCGAAGATGAGCTTCAGGTCGTTCGCGAGGGGGTGGATGTAGTCGGCCTGGAGGAAGACCGTGTTGAAGGTGTTGATCCCGTACTGCTCGCTGAGATCGAGCTTCAAGCCGGGAAGGGGCGAGAACTTCACGCCGAAGAGGGCGACCCCATCGTCGCTATCCGCCGCCCCCGCTTTCTCCGCCATGGACTGGAATTCGTCGGCGTTCCGGGGCTTGATCTCCCAGAGGTAGCCGCCGAGGTACTCCACCGGGCCCAGCTTCCCGCCGAGGGTCAGACCCTCGAAGGTGTTGGGCGTCATCCGGTTGTCCTGGCGGTTGATGTAGCCCTGGGAGACTTCCTGCCGATAGCCCTTCGCGACCGCGTAGTCCTTGTACCGGAGCGCGGCGAACGCCTCACCGAGGACCCCGTAGCCCTCCTGCCCCGACTTCAGCAGTGTCGTGCCGTCCTTGTCATCGGGCGCGTAGAGGGGGGCGGAGCCGTAGACGGTGGCCCCGATCTGGAACACGTCGAAGAGCCATCCGGAGCGGTAGGCGGCCCAGCCGCCGAACGCCCAGGCTTCGTTCTCCGTGCCGTCCGGGTTCTCGCGGTTCAGGTAGTAACTGCGGAGGTAGATCGTGAACTCGGTGTCACGCAGGAAGGCCGGGAGGTCCTTCATGTCCTCCTTGAGCGAAGGGAAGAGCCGCTCCATGGCCGTCGGTTTCGGCTGGTCCTCGTCGCCCCAGCTCCCGCGGGGGCCGACCAGGAGCGCCAGGAGCGCCACGCCTGCGAAGAGGGCCGCTCGGGCTCGACCCGACCGGGAATGGGATCGCTCACCCGTCAACTTCCATCGGTTCATCGGCCGCCCTCCTGGGCACGCTCGCGCGCCGTGAAGCCTAGCAATCGTGACGAACTCCATGACAGCCGTGAAGCGGCGTGACGTCTGGGGCGGTGGGACCGATCGAAGCTACCCGATCGGTGCACTCGATGCCATTGGACCTTGGTCCTACCGCACGCCGACACCAAGGGCCCCTCTCACGAGTGGCTCGCCTTTCCGCGCGGGCCGACCTTCCTCGACGGGTCCTGAGGCTGACGCCGGAGTGGCCGCGGCCGGGCGGTCACGGGCGGTTTCTCGGCGGCGAGCAGGAGCGCCACGTACTGGGAGACGCCCAGGAGGTGAACACCGGCGCCGGTCAGCCGGCGGAGCAGCAGCACCGCGGCGTCGCTGGCGCCCGTCACCTGAGACAGGTCCAGGACCAGGGGGCGCCGCGCGCCGGCGCACGCGTCATTGAGAGAGGCCACCGCGGCATCCCCCAGGCGTCCAGCCAGGCGCATGGTCGTGAGATCGGGCATCTCCGACACGGTCAGCCGGAACGTAATCCCTCCCACTCCTCGCCGGTCGAAAGCGCCAGTCCTACGACGCCGTAGCCGCAGCGCGCGGTGTCGGCGTTGTTGCCGGCGGGAGTGTCGCAAGAAGCGTTCCACGGGGCGCTCCCGAGTGGAAGTCCGCGCGAGTTCATGCGATACTGACCGGCCCGACGGATCGCGTCGTTAGCGGTTCCCCACCATGGGCGACGGGTGGCCGTTGCATCCGACGGTCGGGGGCGCTGCCGCCGGATGAGGAGGAAAGGACGAACCGTACCACCGGGTACCGCGTTGGCGGTCGAGCCACCAGGACTCGACAGCGTGCTGGCGGATCTCTCGACACTCGAGTGGGCCCGGGCGGGGAGCCCTCCGCTGACGCCCTTCGAGCCCGAGGCGACCTGTCCTGGGCCTCGGCCCACCTGAGAGACGGGACCCCGTGAGTCTGGCGAGCCGCGACAGGCTGCCCCCGGAGGCGGCGTCGGACCGAGCGTTCCCCGAACAGGCGGAAATCGCGTCGCTCATCGGCCTTCCACTGTTCGCCGGCGGGACAACGATCGGGTCGCTCGCGTTCGGCACGGTCCGCGGGCGCCAGCCCGGGTCTCCCCGGTGACCAGGGAGCTCGGTCGGGTGGCGGCGGGGCTCGGGGGCGCGCTCGTGCGCGAGCAAACCGAGCAAATGCTCGGACGCGCGACGGAGTTCGATCAGGAAGTGGGCGGGCTCGCGGCGAGCCTGATTCACGTCCCCCTCGACACCATCGATGCGCAGATCGTGCAGACCCTCGGCACGGTAGCCGAGTTGCTCGAGGCCGACCGGGCGACCGTCATCCAGTACCTTCCGGCCGAGCAGATGATGACCCGGACCCATCTGTGGGTGCGGACGGGGACGCCTGACCCACCGGTGGCCGACCCGCGGGACGCGTTCCCCTGGATGCTGCGCCCGGCTACTCGATGCGCGGGAGCTCATCGCTCTCACGAGGGTTGACGACCTGCCGCCCGAGGCCGCCCACGATCGAGCGTCCCTCACGCTCTACGGCGCCACGTCGTGCGCGCTCGCACCGATGGTGGTCCAGGATCGTGTCGTCGGCATCATCTTCTTCGCGACGGTCACGGGCGAGCGGCGCTGGTCGCCGGACTTGATGGCCCGCCTCCGGCTGGTCGGCGAGATCATCGCCGGCGCCCTTGCCCGCCGGGACGCCGAGGGCGCCCTCCGGTCCGCCCTGGCGGAGAACGAGCGTCTCCGTGAGCGCCTCGAGACCGAGAACGTCTATCTGAAGGCCGAGCTCAGCGAGGCTCGGGACTTCGGCGAGATCGTCGGGCGGAGCGCCGCCCTCCGCGAGACGCTGGAGAGAGTCCGTCAAGTGGCCGACACCGACGCGCCGGTCCTCCTTCTCGGTGAGACCGGCACCGGCAAGGAGCTGCTCGCCCGCGGCCTTCACACGCACGGCCCCCGGCGTGACCGTCCCTTCATCGCGGTGAACTGCGCCGCCCTCCCCGCCACGCTCATCGAGAGCGAGCTGTTCGGCTACGAGAAGGGAGCGTTCACCGGCGCGACCCAGGCGAAGCCGGGCCGGTTCGAGCTCGCCGACCGCGGGACGCTCCTCCTCGACGAGATCGGCGACCTCGACCCCTCCCTCCAGACGAAGCTCCTCCGCGTCATCGAGAACGGTGAGATCCAGCGTCTCGGCGCGACGGCGACGCGCAAGGTCCACGTCCGGGTCATCGCCGCCACGAACCGCAACCTGCAGGAGGACCTGCGCGAAGGTCGGTTCCGGGCGGACCTCTACTACCGGTTGGCCGTCTTCCCCATCGAGGTTCCGCCACTCCGGCAGCGTCTGGAAGACATTCCCCTGCTCGTCTGGCACTTCATCGAATCGCGCAACCGGGCGCTCAACCGAACGATCACGAAGGTCCCCGGACCCGCGATGGCGGCACTCCAGGCCTACGAGTGGCCCGGGAACGTCCGCGAGCTGCAGAACGTCATCGAGCGGGCCATGATCCTCTCGCGCGGATCGGTCCTCAGAATCGAAGATGCCTTCGGACTCGGAGCCGAGGCGCGGGGCGAGGCCGGCCGGAGATCCTCCGCAGAGTCCCTGCAGGACGTCGAGCGGGCACACATCGTCCGGGTGCTCAACAGCTGCGGGTGGACGATCGAGGGCCGCGGGCAGGCGGCCGAACGCCTCGGCCTGAACCCCAGTACCCTGCGGAACCGCATGCGCAAGCTAGGCATCAGGCGCTCGGCACAGCACGGCGCCGGGACGTCCTAGCGTCCACGGTGCGCCAGCCGCCACTCGTCCGACCCGGCGCGGCCCGTGAGACGCGGATGGCCGAGCGGAGGCAACGCATCGTCGTGAAGCGCATTCAATCGGCGAACATGGACCAGTGATCCGGAGGCCACTCATGGCATCGCGCACGTCTCCGTTCGTCGAAGCTCTGCGCCGGGATTCGCCCGACTTTTCACTGGTCCTGGGCGGCCCTCTCTACCAGCTTCTACGGCGAGCGCACGTGTCCGGCAATGCGCTGGAGCTGATGCGCCGGCGCGTGGTCGTCATCTCGCTGTTCGCCTGGGTGCCCCTGCTGGTGCTCTCGGCTCTCGAAGGACGCGCGCTGGGAGGGGGCGTGGGCGTGCCATTCCTGCGGGACTGGGACACTCACGTTCGCTTTCTGGTGGCGCTGCCGCTGCTCATCGTGGCGGAGCTGGTGGTTCACCAGCGAATGCGCTTCGTGGTGAAGCAATTCCTGGAGCGTAACTTGATTCCCGCGAGCGCCTTGAGCCGGTTCGAGGGCGCCATCACATCGGCGTTTCGCCTGCGCAACTCGGTGCTGGCCGAGG
Organism: uncultured Candidatus Rokubacteria bacterium; assembly: GCA_963745015.1. GTDB lineage: Bacteria > Methylomirabilota > Methylomirabilia > Rokubacteriales > DASRDR01 > DASRDR01. The sequence goes on along the minus strand of CAVUVU010000017.1, from coordinate 73,220 downwards.
TGCTGCTGGTCGCCTTCGTGTACCTCGTCGGTGTCTCCGTCTTCTGGCGGCAGTACGGCGTGCTCACCACGGCCACGTGGTACGCGGCACCGACGGCCGCCGGCATGACCCTCTCGCTCACGGGGCTGTGGTATGCCTACGTGAGCCTAGGCGCTCTTCCAGTTCCTGCTCATGCGCTGGTACTTCCGGATCTTCATCTGGGCGCGATTCCTCTGGCAGGTGTCACGCATCGAGTTGAGCCTGATTCCCACGCATCCTGACCGCGTCGGCGGCCTGGGATTCCTGGCCAACACGGTCTACGCATTCGTCCCCCTGGCGTTGGCCCACGGTGCGCTGCTGGCCGGCGCTGATCGCCAACCGCATCTTCTACCTCGGGGCCAGGCTGCTCGACTTCAAGATCGAGGTGGGGGTCGTCCTGGCGTTCATGCTGTGCCTGGTATTCGGCCCACTCGTGGTGTTCGCGTCCCAGCTCGCTCAGGCGAAGCGAACCGGAAGCCGCGAGTACGGCACGCTCGCGGAGCGGTATGTCCGCGAGTTCGATGCCAAGTGGCTGCGCGGCGGGGCCGCCGCCGACGAGCGCCTGCTGGGGAGCGGCGATATCCAGTCTCTCGCCGATCTGGCGAATAGCGTCGAGGTCGTGCGGACGATGCGCCTGATGCCCGTGACGAAGGACGCGGTCTTCTTTCTCGTTGCCGCGATGCTCGCTCCGGTCGTGCCGCTCGCACTCACGATGATGTCGCTGGAAGAGCTGCTGAAGATGCTGCTGGGCACACTGTTCTGACATGAAACGACCTGTCGAGTAGTGTCGGGGCCCACGTCATCGGGGAGAGGTAGAACTTCCGGGGGGCCCTCCGGGACATCGCCATCGTGAGCCCCGATCCCGACTCGACGGTCTACTGGTTCCACCGCAAGGGGACAACCGGCTGGCTGGGTCTCGAGAGCGCTCCGATCGACAGGATACTGGACGAGGCCCGGGCCGAGCCGTCGAGCGACAAGCGGGACCAGCTCTACCGGCAGCTGTTCGACCACATCATCCCGGAGGCGACCTACATCTACACGGTGCACGCCAACTACGTCTCGGCCTCGCGCGCGAACGTGCGGAACCGGGAGCAGCTCCCGGCCACCCTGGTCCGGTACGCCAGCGTGTGGATCGAGCGCTAGATTTTGGACAAATTTGGGGGTTCCCTTGGGACTTCCGCGGCGCCGGGGGGGCATGATGTCCGCGGACGAAGCATGGCGCACCAGGCTGCACACCAGGGGGCGGAGAGCCCCGACCCGGGCCGGGCCCACGCCCCGTCGGCGCTCCCGTATGCGAAGGCGTTCGTCGTGCAGTTCAGTGCGGAGACCGACCCCCGGCTCGGAACCACCACCACCGGGCGGGTCGAGCACCTTCAGACGGGGCGCCGCTCGCGGTTCGCGTCGGCCGACGAGCTGCTCGGGTGGATCAGGGCGATCCTCGCCGGCACGGATCGCTCCGACGATGCCCGATGATGATCGCGTCAGCGTGACGGCTTGCGCGGCGCGGCGGCTCCGGCGTCCCGCTGGCCGGCGCGCCGCTCGAGCATGTGCGCCCCCTGGGCACGCGCCACCTCGCGAGCTTTCGCGAAGCACTCCTCCGATTCACGGATCGCGCCCGGCCGCGGACGCGTCCTGGAGCGGGCTCCCCGGAGGATCAACTCTCCTCTGAGGCGCCAGAGCTCCGCCTCGAAGAGGCGGGCGGCAGTGTCGCGACAGTGGACCAGTCCGGCGTCGGTGGCGGCAAGTCCCTCATCCACACGGTCCAGTCGCAGACATGCCTCGGCAAGCAAAGAGAACCACAGCGAAGCGGCGAGGCGTATCTTGGCCCGCCGCAGCACGTCGAGGCCCTCGCGGATCTCGGCAAGGCCCCGCTCACCCTCGCCCTGCTCGACGAGCGCCCGGCCACGAATGACGAGCGCGGTCCCGGACCAGAGCGGGAAGCCGTACTCGTCCGAGAGATCGGCCGCCCGGGTGGCCATCCTCGCAGCCTCCCTCCACTCGCCGTTGAGCACGTGTAGAAACGCGGCATATGCGGCGGCGTGGGCGACCGTGAAGGGGCGGCCGAGCCGCTCGGCCAGCGCCATGGCCTCCCCTTGCGCGGCCCGCGCACGATCCGGTTCGGCGCGCATCCATCGGCGGAGGCTTTCGAAGGACCGCGCCGCAACGAGAGGATTGACCCCGTAGAGTCGATCCGCCTCCTCGGGACTCACCGACGACGATAGCGCCTCGGCCAGGAAGGGTTCCGCGGCATCCAGGTCGCCGCCCCACAAGGCAACCCCCCCTCGGAGGAAGGAGGCCTCCACCACGGCGGACGGGTTCAGCTGCCCTGAAAGCGGCGACAGTTCTTCGCCGACCCGTTCCGCCTCGCGCAAGTCACCGCCGTTGCTGTGCAGCAGACAGAGAGCACAGAGGACGTCGAAGAGCCCGGCAGGGTCCGCGAGCTGCTCGCTGAGGCGTCGTGCGCGTGTCAGGTTGTCGAGCAATCCCTCGGCCACGTACCCGGCCGTCTGGGTCAGCACGACGGTGTACAGCTGGCGCAGTCGCAGCTCGTCCCGGGCTCGGTCCGGCGTGTCCGGCAGCTCGCCGAGGAGCCGGAGGGCCGGTTCCAGGCACGCGACGGTGTCGCGGTAGGCGAGCCGGCCGTACGCCCGCTTCGCGGCTTGCTCGAGGTACGCGACGGCCCGGCGTCGATCGCGGCTGTGCTGGAAATGGATGGCCAGCTCGCCCGACACATCGGCGGTTCGGGCCGCGTACCCGGCCTCGATGCGCTCGCCGATCTGCTGGTGCAGGATGGCCCGCCGGCTCGGCGAGAGGCGGGCGTAGAGCACGCGCTGATAAAGAGCGTGCCCGAAGGTGTAGCGGACCGCCAGAGTGCCGTCCGGCCACTCGACGCTCCGTCGGTGGTGAAGCCAGCGACGGGGACGGCACAGCTCATCGCAGAGCGACTCGACCTCGTCCGAGCGCACGGCCGAGTCCCGCGGCCACCGCCGGCGCGTCGAACACCACCCCGACGACACTCGCGACCTCGAGCACGTCTCGCTCGGCGCGCGACGCGAGCCTGAGCTGCCCCTGGATGAGCTGCTGGATGTCCTCCGGTACCTCCTGCTCGATCGCCGCGCGGTCAGCGGACAGCCGCCAGACGCCCCCGTCTTCGGCCAGCCAGCCGCGGTCCAGGAGATGCTCCACCAGCCTCACCATGAAGAGGGGATTCCCGTCCGTGTGCGCGTGGACGACGGCGGCGACGTCGTCGTCCACCGTCGAGGCGCGGAAACGATCCTGCAGATATGCCGTCACGTGGCTCCGGTTCAGGTACTCGAGCGCGATCTCCCGGCACTGACGGTGCGTGCGCAGCGTCCCCACGACCTGGGCGAAAGGGTGGTCCAGCACCGTGGCCTCCGCCGGCCGATAGGTGCCCAGGAGCATGACTCGCGCCCGCTCGGGCCGTTGCGCGAGCACCGATACGAGATCCACCGTGCCCTGGTCGCTCCAGTGCAGGTCCTCCAGGACCAGCACCAGCGGGCGATCGACCGAGATCGCCTCCGCCAGGCTCGCGAACTCCCGCAGCATGCGGTGGGGCGTCGTGTCGGTGTCCCCGCGCCCGGGCCGCCCCGCGTCCGCGGGCGAGTGAAGCGAGGGCATCCGCGCCAGCCAGCTCGGGGCGACGGCGCGCAGCGTGGAGAGCAGCCGGTCGCGGGCCGGTCCGTGGCTCAGCCGCTCCAGGGCCTCCAGGGCCGGCATGTAGGGCTCCCGCTCGCCGTGCTGCTCCACGCACTGGCCATATCCGATCAGGACGCCGTCGGCCGACGCCCGGAGCGAGTGCAGGAAGGCCTCGACGATCGAGGTCTTGCCGATGCCGGGTTCGCCCTGCATGAACACCACCTGGCGCTCGCCGGCGGACGCGGTCTGGAAGATGGCCCGGAGCGTTGCGAGCTCGGTGTCGCGGCCCACCAGGGTCGCGGGGGGCCCCACGTGCGGAACGGACGGCAGTGTGACCGCCGACGTGAGTCCCTGGTCACCGGGCGGGGTCGTACGCACTCGGGCGATGAAGCGAACCCCACGGCGGTGAACGGTCTCGATGACACGCGGTGCTCGCGGATCGTCTTGAAGTGCCCGCCGCAGCTCGCCGAGCGTCTGCGTGAGCGTATCGTCCGACACCACGGTGTCGCCCCAGACGGCCGCGTGCAGCTCTTCCTTCGTCACGAGCGCGCCGGGGCGGTCGGCCAGATAACGCAGCAGAGCCCAGGCCTTGGGCCGCAATTCCACGGCGCGGTCCTCATGCCACAGGCGTCCCGCACGCTCATCCAGCCGGTAGGGCGGAAACTCGATCACGGCGCCGGCCGGGGCGGCGAGCCGTTTTGGAGAAATTTGCGGATTCTCTCGGGACTTCCCGAGCGCAATCCCCTCATGATCCCCGCGGGCAAGACATGGCGAGAGACTCGACCCAAGCGAGGACGGCAGGAGGCTTCCGAACGCTCCGGCTACGCCAAACGTCTGCCAGAGATAGCGATTTCACTTCGCGAGGATACCACGCGCCAGAGACCGGAAGAGGCTACCACGTGCCAGGGACCGATATAGGACTAAGGTCTCATAGACGCTCGGCAGGACGAGGTGATAGCACTTCAGCCTGTCACCTCCCGAGCGCGATCGGTCATCGACTCCAAATGGCCGGTACTGGCCGCGCAGATGGGTGCGCCCCCCGGGGGCCCGGCAATAGCGAGCCATCTCGGCCGCGGCATCGACTGCGGTGCGCCACCGAGCACGCCGCACCCGCGCATGACCCAGGTGGTCGCCGGGAGCCGGCGCCATCGGGATATCCGGTGGTCTCCGAGAAGGAGGCTTCAGAAATGAACGATAGCGCCACCTCCCTTCGCGCGGTGTTGGCGGAGAACGACCGTATACGCGAGCGCCTGGAGACCGAGTGCGCGTACCTCAAGGCGGAGCTCGGCGAGGTCCGGGACTTCAACGAGATCGTCGGGCAGAGCGCCGCCCTCCGCGCGACCCTGGAGAAGGTTCGCCGGGTCGCCGACACCAGCGCGCCCGTGCTCCTCCTCGGAGAGACCGGCACCGGCAAGGAGCTGCTCGCCCGCGCCCTTCACACGCACGGCCCGCGGCGCGAGGGCCCTTTCATCGCGGTGAACTGCGCGGCCCTGCCCGCCGCGCTCATCGAGAGCGAGCTCTTCGGACACGAGAAGGGCGCCTTCACCGGCGCGAGCCACGTCAAGCCCGGCCGCTTCGAGCTCGCCGACGGCGGCACGCTCCTCTTCGACGAGATCGGCGAGCTCGACCTCCCCCTTCAGGCGAAACTCCTCCGTGTCCTCGAGGACGGGATGATCGAGCGACTCGGCGCGACCGTGACGCGGAAGGTCGACGTGCGGGTCATCGCCGCCACGAACCGCGACCTGCGCCGGGACATGTGCGAGGGCCGCTTCCGCTCGGACCTCTACTATCGGTTGGCCGTCTTCCCCATCGAGGTGCCGCCCCTCCGGGACCGACGCGAGGACATCCCCCTCCTCGTCTGGCATTTCGTCGAATCGCGCCAGCGGGCGCTCCGGCGCGCGATCACGAGGATTCCCAAGGGCACGATGGCCGCCCTCCAGACCTATGACTGGCCGGGGAACGTCCGGGAGCTCCAGAACGTGATCGAGCGGGCGCTGATCCTGTCGCACGGGTCGGTCCTCCACGTCGACGAGGTGCTCGGACCGGGGCCGCCGCCGGGGATGAGGCCGCCCCGCGCTTTCCCACCGAATCCCTCCAGGACATCGCGCGAGCCCACATCCTCCAGGTGCTCGAGCGGTGCCGGTGGACGATCGAGGGACGTGGACAGGCAGCCGCGCGCCTCGGCCTGAACCCGAGCACCTTGCGGAATCGGATGCGGAAGCTCGACATCACGCGCCCGGCACGGGCCTAGGATCCCGGGGAATTGCCGCGACTGAGGGCCTCGCGGGGGCGAGACGGAGTCACGAAGGCGGTGCGACCTCAGGGCGCCGCCTTCCCGCCGTGGCTCGTTGCAAGGCGGCGGTCACCAGTCTGGGCGACCAAGGGAGGTTGAGATGAAACACGTGGGGTTCCTGGCAGTCAGTTTCACTGTCTTGCTCACCTGGAGCTCCGGCGCAGGGGCGCTCGAGGTCAAGGACCGCGCCAAGGCACCGGTGGGCTGGTGGGAGATGAGCGCTCCGACGGCCATTCCGCCCCAGTACTTCGATCAGGTCCTGTCCGCGTACGGCCTGACGCTGGTCGATGTCACCAAGGCGCCAGCCAACTATGCCCGCAAGGACGGCGACAAGGTCGTCTGGGAGATGGCGCCACGGACGTACACGCCGGTGGAGATGGACCAGATCCTCTCCGCCTACGGGGTGAAGCTGGCCGACGCCGGGAAGTGCCCCCCCACGTACGCGCGCGTGGTTGATGGGAAGCCCGTGTTCGAGTCCGGCCCGATCGCGTGGGGGCCTCGGGAGATCGACCGGATTCTGGCAGCCTACCAGTAGGACTGGCACCGAGGCCGGACGCCGTCGCCGGGCAGGTCGCCACGACCAACGTGGGCCTGCCCGGTACCGGCTCAGACGGCGCCGAGGCAGCTGGACCGGCCTCTTGGAAACGAAGCGAGGAAGAACGACGGTGACTGCGGCACGCCCTCTTCCTTGGCGAACCGGGAGACGGCCAGCACGCGCTGTAATGTCGACCCTTTGTCACACCATGGGAGGTACCACATGACGGGCATAGAGATCGTCGCGCCATCCGTGCAGCGAATCTCGACAACCTTTCCCTCTTTCCTGTTCGCGCTCGGCATCCTCGTTGTGGGGTACGTGATCGCCAAGATCGCCGCCGGACTCGTGGGCCGCGCCTTGGGCCGCACCCACCTCGACGCGCGGGCGGCCGAGGCCCTCGGGCTCACGGGCTCCGACGCGCCCGCCACGGTTCGCTCGGTGGTGGCTCGGATCGCTTTCTGGCTCATCATGCTCTTCGTCTTGATCGGCTTCTTCAATCAGATCGGTCTCACGATGGTGGCCGAGCCGCTCCGGGACGTCGCGGACACGATCGCCCGCGTCGCGCCCAGCTTGCTCCACGCCTGCCTCATCTTCGCCGTGGCCTGGATCCTCGCCGGATTCCTCCGCTGGCTGGTCGTGAAAGCCCTCACCCGACTCGACGTCGAGCGGCGATTCGGCCACTTCCTCGTGCCCGAGGGGACGGACCCGCGCGGACTCGCGCAGACGATGGGCACCCTGACCTTCTCCCTCGTGCTCCTCCTGGCCATCCCCCCCTTCCTCGCCGCCCTGGGACAGAGCGCCCTCGTGGCCCCGCTCTCCGAGATGCTGCGCGTCCTGTTCTCCTACCTCCCCAATGTGGCGGCGGCGCTCGTCAGCGTCGGCCTGGGCTGGGTGGTGGCGCGAATCCTGCGCCAGGTGGTCCGCAATCTTCTGGTCGGGGTCGGCCTCGACCGGGCGGCCGAGCGCGCCGGCATCGTACCCGCCCCGGGCGGGGTGCGCCCGTCGGCCCTGGTGGCGACGGTCGTCTACTTCGTGGTCTGGATCCCATTCATCATTGCAGGGCTCGACGCGCTCAAGATCGAGGCGATCTCACGTCCCGCCATCCACGCCCTCGATACCCTCCTCGCCTGGGTGCCGAGAGGGCTCGGGGCGGCCGTGCTCCTGGTCCTCGCCTGGATCGTCAGCCGGCTGGTGGGGGACCTCGTGACCCAGCTGCTCCGCGGCGTCGGCTTCGACGCACTGCCGGCGCGGCTTGGTCTGGTGGCGCTCCAGCCGCCGGGAGGAAGAACGCCCTCCGATCTCGTCGGGGTGGTAGTCAGGACGCTCGTCATGGTTTTTGCGACCGTCGAGACCTTCGAGGTGATCGGACTCCACCGGCTCGCCGGCTTCGGGGACCGTCTGGTGGCCTTCATGATCAACGTCGTGATTGCGACGGCCATTGTCGCTATCGGACTCTGGGCGGGGAACCTCGTGCAGGGGCTCGTCCGGGGACCGCTCGCGCGGTCAGGAGCCCGTCATTCCGAGACGATCGCCGCATTCTCGAAATATGCCGTGGTGGTCTTCGCCTTCGCGATGGCGCTCCAGCAGATCGGTTTCGGTGAGACCATAGTGGTGTGGGCCTTCGTCCTGCTCTTCGGAGCTGTCTGCCTGGCCCTGGCCCTCGCCTTCGGCCTGGGCTCTCGCGAGGCGGCGGGTCGCGCCGTCGCGCGCGCCATCGGAGAGGGCACCATCACGGGGCCGAGGCCGGGAAGCGTGTAAGCTTGAACTGGCTCGAGGAGCCGCCATCTGCGGCGGACCGCGATCGCGCCCCGGGCAGAGGCGCCCCGGGGCGCGCGATGACCACAGAGCGTTGCAGCGCCTAGGCTCATTAGCTGAGAGGAGAGAGAGCATGTTCAATCGAAGGATCATCGCCGTCCTGCTGAGTGCTGTCGTGGGTGTTGGTCTGGTGCTGTCGGCGCAGACCGCGGCGGCTATCAAGGCCCAGGACGCGGCCAAGCTGGAGGCCGAGGCGAAGGCCACGCTGGCGAAGTTCCAGACAGACACGAAGGGCGCCCAGGAGGTGTTCGCCAACGCCAAGGGTGTCCTGGTGTGCCCGAAGATCACCAAGGGTGGCTTCATCGTCGGCATCGAGTCAGGCAACTGCGTGCTGACCAAGGGTGCCCCGAAGCCGATCTACTACGGGACGAGCGCGGTCAAGGCGGGGCTGCTCGCGGGCCTCGCATCGTACTCGATGATCCTGGCGCTGAACACGGACGAAGCGCTGGCCAAGTTCACCAAGGGCGAGCGCGAATGGGAGATGGGCGTGGATGCGTCGGTGGCCGTCGCCAAGGTCGGCGCTAGCGGCGCGCTCGATACGACCAATCTGAAGAAGGACATCGTGTCCTTCATCTTCGGAGACAAGGGCTTGATGGGGGATGTGTCGTTCTCGGGCTCGCGTTTCAAGAAGAACGAGATCGAGTAACGTCACGAGCAACAAGCCCCCCGGACCGGGGCGATGCCGCGATGCTCGGATACTTGCCCGGGAACGTCTCCTAGCTACGGAACGTGGGCGAACGGGCCCCGATCCTTGGTCCTTCGCAGTCGAGAAGGCCTGGATCGGGGCCGCCGCCCGTCCTGATGGGGCCCGGAGAGCCTGATCGCACCCCGTCGGAGGGAACGTCCTGGGTGGCCTGATCGGTCGATAGTCTGCACGGTTCTCCGACCGCCCGTACTCGCCGGATGCGGCGGTAGCAGCGCGCCCGCGTTCGTGCGACTTCGCATGGACCTCAACGAAACGACCACCGGAACGAAGCGGAGACACAGGCCCCGCCCGGTCTCCTCTGGAGCACGTGAGTGTCGTGCAGCCTGATGGGCCGGCATCCCTGTTGATTCCTCAAGACTTGCGGTCATGGATCCCGGAAGATCGCGCACGGTGAACGAACCCCGCGGACCCCGGCTGCGCCTTCCGAGGCGTCGTCTCGTCCGGTGGAGTCTCGTCGGGCTTGCGGCGCTCGTCCTGCTCCTCGGAGCGTGCGTCGCGACGGCGTGGGTTCTGTTCCGGCTTCGCGGGCCAGAGCTGATCCGCGCCGAGCTCGAGGGCGCGCTGGTCACGGCGCTGGGCCGCCCGGCCCGCGTCGGCGCCGTGACCTTCCGCCCCTGGCCGGTCGCCCTCCGAGTCTCGGGGGTGGCCATCGCGAGCGGGGCTTCCTGGGAGCACGGGACCTTGCTCGAGCTCGACCACGGCGACGTCAGCGTCCGGCTCGAAAGCCTCTGGCATCGGCGACTCGTGATCGGCGTGACCCTGACGGGCATCGAGGTGACCGCCACGGCCGCGGGGGGCGGCGGCGGACTGGCGATCCCGATCCCACCCGACACCGTCGCCATCGGCCCGGTGACGGCGCGGCTCGGCGTGGTGAAGATCCGGCAGGGCCATGTCCTCTACCGGGATCCCGATGCCCCGTGGACGGTCGAGGTCCACGGGCTCGACGTCGATGGCCGGCCGGAGCCGGACGCGCTCGCCCTTTCCGTGGCAGCCGAGAGCCTCCGCTTCGAGTCGCCCGCCGCGCGCGAGCACGTCGAGCGGGTCCGTGCCGAGGGCACGCTCCGCGCGGGGGAGGTGGCCGCCCGGAGCGTGCGGTTCCGGTGGGAGGGTCACGAGGCCGAGCTGTCCGGCCAGCTGCGACCGACCCCGGCGGGGCTCGCAGTGCTCGGCAGGGCTCGCGGGGAGGCCAGCCTGGTCCCGATCGCCAGCCGCGCCGGGATGACCTGGCCGCTGACGGGTATCGCCCGGTTCGACGCGACGGTCGAGGGACCGGTCGCCGCGCCGCGGGTCGAGGGTCGCATCACCGTGCCCGAGCTCGCCGCGGGATCGTTTCGCGCGCGAGCTGTCCTCCTCGAGGGCAGCTTCGGCGACGGGACCTTGCACCTTCGGGACATTCACGGAGACCTCCCTGGCGGACCCGTCCGGGGCGCCTTCACCCTGAGCCCCGACCGAGCCGGGACGCGACGGGTCCACCTCTCGCTGAACGGCCTCCGTCTCCCTGGGGCCCTCGCGTCCCTCGGTCCCGCTGACGTCGAGGCTGAGGGCCGGCTCGACGAGGGCGGTGGGATCGGGCTCGGGCCGGCGACCGCACGGTGGGCCGCCGCGCGGCTCGACGTCGCGGGCCGCGTGGAGCCAGGGGGCCCCCTGGGGCTCCGGGCGGACCTCGCCGCCGATCTCGGGCCGCTCGCGCGTGCCCTGGGCGCGACGGACATCGCAGGCCCGGCACACGTCACCGTGGAGGCGACGGGAACGTGGGATCGGCCGGTCGTTGCCGGGCAGGCCGATGTGGGCCCGCTCACCCTGGCCACGCGGACGATCGATCGCGCGCAGCTGCGCTACCGGCTGGCGAGCAGCGCAGGCTTCTCGCGGTGGACAGGGACGCTCGAGACGCCGCGCGTCGTCCTCCCCGGGGTCCCGATCGAGGCCCTCCGCGCGGCCGTCGTGCTCGACGCCGAGCGGGTCGAGGTCCAGCCCTTGACCGCCCGCGTGCGTGGAATCCCGCTGACGCTCCAAGGGACCTGGGACTGGGGGGGCGACGGACGGGCGGAGGGGGGCCTCGGGCCCGTCGCGCTCGGCGGGTTGCCCGGACTTCCCGCCGGCGCCTCGCTGGAGGGATCCGGTGAGGCGCGCTTCCGGGCCACCACACAACGGGGGATGGTGTCCGCCACAGCGGCGATCGGCCTCCGTGACGTCTCGCTCGGCGGCGTCCTCCTCGGGTCGGGCCGCCTCGACGTCGGCGTCACGGGCCGCGACCTGACGGCGGCGCTCGAGTTCCCCGCGATGGGACTCTCGGCCACCGGCCGCGGCCGTCTCGAGGAAGGCCGGACCGTCACGGCACAGGCCCGACTCGAGCGGGCCAACCTCGATCCCATCGTGGCCCGGCTGGCCCCCGCGGCGCGCGGGCAAGTGCTCGGGAGCGTCTCGGCCCGCGCGGAGGCCGAGGTTCCCTTCTGGCGGCCGGAAGAGCTCCGGATGACGGCATCGATCACTCCGAACGAGCTCGTCGTCGCGGGCGGGCGCTGGACGACTCGCTCGCCGGCACTCGTTCGGTGGGACCGCGGGCGGCTCACGGTGGACCAGTTCCGTGCCGAGGGCCCGCTGGGGACGCTCACGGCATCCGCCGGCATGGACGCCGGCGGGAGCGACGCCCGCATCGCGCTCGGGCTGGAACAGGCGAGGCTGCCGCCGCCGCTGGACCGGGCCACCCCGGGCGAAGTGCGGGCGGAGGCGCGGCTCACCGGGACCGCGCTGGAGGCTGTCTCGATCCGAGGCCGCTGGCCGGTGGGAACGCTGTCCCTGGACGGCCGCGTGCCGTTCGAAGGGCCGATCGCGCTCCGCAGCCGGCTCGTGGCCGACGGGGCGCGAGCTGGCGCGTACCCTCGGCCAGGATCGCGTTGCCGGCCAGGCGATCGTCTCCGCCGACGTGAGCGGATCGTGGCGGGAGCCTGTCGCCAGCGGGCGGCTCGAGGCGGCCACCCTCACGAGCGCGGACGATCACCCTCACGGGGGTGACGGTGCCCTTCCGGCTCACGCCCTCGGCCATCCGGATTGCCGACGCCCGCGCCGTCCTCGGGAAGGATCCACTCGCGCTCGAGGGCGAGGCGTCGTGGGCGAAGGGAGGGTTGCGCGGACGGGGAACGCTGACGGCCCCGGTCCTGACGGTGGGCGGCTGGCCGATCGAGGCGCTCCACGCCGCCTTCCGGATGGACGCCGAGCGGCTCGAGGCGACCGCCGTGTCCACCCGCATTCGCGGCGTGGCCGTGCGGGGGACGGGGTCGTGGCAGTGGAGCGGAGGCGGTCGCCTGGAGGCCCGGCTCGGACCGGTCGGGCTGGCGGAGCTCCAGCGATGTTCCCCCGGCCCTCGGCCTTGCCGGCTCGGCGTCGGGGCGCCTCGAGGCCGTGCTCCGGTCTCTCGAGGACGTCACCGCCTCGCTGGCGCTCCGGTTCGACGGGGTCCGCGCCGCGGGGGAGGCGCTCGGCGCCGGAACCCTGGCGGCCGAGCTCCGCGGGCGCGCGGTTCACGCCGAGCTCGGTTTTCCCGAGCGTCGGCTCAGCGCGACGGTCGAGGGGCGTGCCGAGACGGGCGCCACGATGAGGGTCCGCGCGGCGGTCGACGATCTGCCCCTCGGGGAGCTGGGGCGGCGGCTCGGCCTGGGCGAGCGAGCGATGATCGACGGGTCGGTGTCGGCGCGGCTCCTGGCCGACGTCCCACTGGACCGCCCGAGGGCGGGGCGAGGGACGCTCCGCCTCGACCCGCTCCGACTCGTGGTCGGGGGCGAGGCGCTCGCGAGCCGCGAGCCGATCGTCGTGAGCTTCGACGCGGGCGCGCTGCGTGTCGAGCGCCTGTTGCTCGAGGGGCGTGCGGGGACGATCACGGGCCGCGGGACGCTTCACGCGGGAGGCGCCCTCGATGCCGAGCTCCGGGGCCGGATCCCGCTGGGCGTGCTGGCGGCGCTCCGGCCCGAGGTGGAGGCGGCCAGCGGAACGCTGGACGTGAGCGTGACCGCGCGAGGCACGACGTCGGCGCCCGAGATCGGCGGCACCGGAGCCCTCCACGGCGCCAGCGTGAAGGTCCGCGGCTACGCGGACGCCCGTACGCGAGATCGAGGCTCGGCTCACCGCGTCTCCGGCCGGCCTGCGTCTGGTCGAGGCTCGGGGCGTCCTCGGCGGGGGGACCCTGACCGCGAGCGGGGAGGCGGCGCTGGCGGACGGGGGGCTCGGAGCCTATCGCGTGGCCCTCACGGCTCGGCGCGTCGCCGTGACGCCGCTCGACGGCCTCTCGACCCTCTGGGACGGCGACGTGGAGCTCGCGGGCCGCGCCGCGCGCGGGCTGCTCCAAGGGGAGCTCCGCCTGATCCGGGGGCTCTACACGCGCGAGCTCGCCCCCGCCGCCGGCGCGCCGCCGGGGTCGGCTGGGCAGGCGTCCGGCCGAGGCCGGGCTCCCCTTGCGGATCGCCGTCAAGCTCGACGACAACCTCGTGGTGCGAAACCGCACCGCCTCCCTGCGGGTCGGCGGCACCCTCTCCGATCGAGGGCTCCACGGCGGCGCCGGCCGTGCTCGGGGTGGTCGAGACCCGAGAGGGCCGCGTGACGTTCCGGGATCGCCGCTTCACGATCCTCACGGCAACCGCCCGGTTCGTCGATCCCCGGCGCGTGGACCCCTTCATCGATGCCGCCGCCACCGCGCGCATCCGCGAGTACGACGTGACCGCCCGGGTCACGGGACGCACGGACCGGCTGGACGTGCGCCTCTCTTCGACTCCTCCGCTCCCGCAGGAGGATCTCCTGGCCCTGGTCGCCTTCGGCGCCACGCGCGCCGACCTCGAGCGGTCGCCCGGCGGCGTCCTCGCCGAAGAGGCGGCCCGGACCATCGTCCGCGACCTCCTGGGGCTCGAAGGCCTCCCGGGACTGGGCGGCGGCGGCGGCGAGCGGCTCCAGGTGGGAACCCGGACGGCGCCCGAGCGGACGACCCCGGGCGGCGCCCCCGGGACGGAGAGCGGCGGGGAGCAACGGGTTCGGGTCGAATACCAGCTCCTCGGCCCGCTGAGCCTGGTCGGGGAGCGAGGGATGAGCGGCGGCTACACCGCCGGGGTGGTCCTGCGGCTCCGATTCCGATGAGGGCGCGCGGAGGTGCGGCCGTCGTCCTCGCGGCGACGCTCTGGCTCGCGGCCACGGCCGGGCCGGACGCCGTCCGCGCTCAGGACGGCGAGCGCGCGGTGGTCACTGCGGTCGACCTCATCGCCTCCCCCGGCGTCCCCGAGTCGCTCGTCCGGAGCGCGATCGGCGAGATGGTCGGCCGACCCGCGCTCGCGGGAGGCCGTGCGGGAGAGCCTCGAGCGCCTGTGGGCGCTCGGGCTCTTCACGGACGTCCTCGTCGAGGAGGTCGATGCCCCGGAAGGCCTCCGTCTGCGCTACCACCTGACGCTGCGGCCGCTCGTGCGCCGGATCGCCTGGCAGGGCGACGCCGGGCTCGACCTTGCCCAGCTCGTCACGGCGGCATCCCTCGCGCTCGGCGAGGAGGCATCCCCGGAGCGGCTCGCCCGCGCCCGTGACGACCTGCTCGCGCTCTACCGCCGCGAGGGCTACCTCGACGCTCGGGTCGAGGTCGAGGCCGTGCCCGTCCCCGGAGAGGCGGGGCAGGACGTCACCGTCTTCCTTTCCGCCGGGACACCGGTCCGGATCGACGCAGGTCCGTGTCGAAGGCTCCCTCGGGCTGCCCGAGAAGACCGTGACCGAGACGCTCGGCCTCAGCCCCGGCGACCGATACCGGGAGGCGGCGGTGCGCGAACGGGTGCGCGCGCTCGAGGAGCGGCTGCGACGCGAGGGATTCTTCGAGGCTCGCGTCACGGGCCGCCCGCCCACCCGGGTCCCCGGCACACAGCGGGTCGACCTGACCGTCGACGTCGCGGCGGGCCGGCGATACGCGGTGACCTTCGCCGGACGGCACGCCCTGGCGGAGTCGGTGCTCCGGGACCGCCTGACCTTGCTCGACAGCGGCGCGGTGGACGAGTTCGAGATCGAGGCGAGCGCGCGGCAGATCGAGGCCCTCTACCGCGAGCGAGGATACGCCTTCGCCCGCGTCACGGGAACCCTCGACGGCGCCGCCGACCCGCCGGCGATCGGCTTCGTGGTGACCGAGGGGCCGGAGGTGCGCGTCGCGTCGGTGACGTTCGGCGGCAACGTCGCCCTCGCGACCGAGCGGCTGCGGGCGGTGATCGCGACGCGCCCCGCGGGCGTCCTGGAGAAGGGGCTGTTCCGCCAGGACGTCCTCGACCGGGACGTGGCGGCGCTCCAGGCCTTCGCTCGGGCCCAGGGATTCGCCGACGCGACCGTCGGTCCCGCCGAGGTCCGGTTCGAGGACGGCCGGACGCGCGCGCACATCGTGATCCCGGTCGTGGAGGGACCCCGGGTGACGGTCGGGCACGTCGACGTGGAAGGGCAGACCCTTTTCGCGACCGCGGAGCTCCTCGCCGTGATTCCGATCGTGCCGGGAGATCCATGGAATCCCGCCCGGATCGAGGAGGGGCGGCGCGGGATCGAGCGGCTCTACGCCCGCCGGGGATATCACGGCGCGACGGCAGACGCCGACGTCACTCGCCGCGACCGCGAGGTCTCGGTGGTCTATCGCGTTGCCGAGGGCGTCCAGACGCGAATCGGGCGGATCCTCCTGCGGGGGCTCGCGGTGACGAAGGAGGAAACGGTGCGCCGCCAGCTCGGTTTCGAGCCCGGCGACGTGTTCGACCCGGAGCGGCTTGCCGCGACCCGGCGACGCCTCGAACGCGCGCCGGCGTTCGCGACGGTCGACGTGGGCCCGCCGCGCCCTCCGCCCGTGCCGTTCGCCGACGTCGAGGTCCTTCTCGCCGAGCAGAAGCCCTGGCGGTTCGAGCTGGGCGTCGGCTACGATACCGCCGTTGGCGTCAGCGGGTATCTCGAGCTGTCGCACGACAACCTCTTCGGGACCGCCCGGAGCGCCGGCATCCGCGTCAAGGAGGCCATCGGCGGCGAGGCCATCCGGCGCCTCGACCACGTCGACCTCATCTACCGGGAGCCCTGGATTCCCGGGACGCCCTGGCAGGGTCAGATCGAGCTCTATGGCGAGCGCACCGAGAACCTCGGCTACGACCTCCTGCGCGTCGGGTTCCTGGCCTGGATCGGCGACGACCTCCTCAACCCGCGCGGGCCGCAGATCTTCCGATCCCAGCTCCGCTACCGCCTGGAGGGGGCACGAGTCTCCGACGTGAGCCCGGATCTCCAGGCTCAGGGCATCGAGCCCGGGACCGATCGGGTCGGGAGCCTGACGCCGGTCGTCGTGTGGGACTTCCGTGACGACCGCTTCGACCCCCGCCGGGGCAGCGTCCACAGGGTATCTCTGGAATCGGCGCTCGCGGCCCTCGGCGGGAACGTCGAGTTCGCGAAGGCCGAGCTCTCGACGAGCTGGTTCTTCTCGTGGCTTCCGCCCACCGTCTTCGCGATCTCGGGACGGCTGGGACTGGCCGGACCGTTCGGCGGGACGCAGAGCCTGCCGATCCAGGACCGCTTCTTCACGGGTGGCAGCACGAGCGTGCGCGGCTTTCCCGAGAACCAGCTGGGCCCGCGGGATGCGGCCGGGAACCCGCTCGGCGGCGAGGCGCTGGCGGTCCTGAGCGTGGAGTGGCGCTTTCCGCTCTGGCGCTGGGTCAGCGGGGCGGTGTTCGTCGATGCCGGCACGGTGACGCCGGAAGATCGGCGACCTGAGCTTCTCGGCATTCAAGTCGGGGGCCGGGGCGGGGCTGCGGGTCGCGACGCCGGTCGGGCCCATCCGGTTCGACGCCGGCTATGCCCTCCAGCCGATCCCGGGCGAGGATCGGCTCCAGCTCTACCTGACGGTGGGGTTCCCCTTCTGATGTGGAGACGACGGATGGCCGCGGCGAAGAGCCTCCCGGCGACTGGCACGCGGGAGCGCCGGGCGGACTCCGGGGCTTTGCCGAAGCTCGCTGGAGCGGCACTGGCGCCTCCTCGCCGTCCTGGGCGCGCTCGGCGCCGCCGTGATCAGCCACGCCGACGTCCGCTTCCTCGATCAGGTCGTGGCCGAGATCGATGGCACCCCCGTGACGGCGAGCGACGTCGCGATCGCGCGAGCGCTCGGGCTCTTCGAGCTGAATCCGGCGCCGCGCGCCATCGAGGCGACGGATGTGGAGCGCTACGTGGATGGACGGCTTCTCACCCGGGAGGCGACGCGGCTCGGCCTCGCGACGACGGCCGACGAGCGGACCGAGGCGTGGGCGGCCATCGCCGACCGGGCGGGTGGTCAGGCCGCCCTCGACGCGTGGCTCCGGATCGCCGACGTCGATCCCGCCTGGGCGCGACGGCTGGTCGATGAGGATCTCGTGAGACGCCGCTTCGTCGAGCTCCGCTTCCGCGACCTCGCCTTCGTCTCCGAGGCCGAGGTGACGGCGGCGATGGAGCCCGGCGCGCACGGGGAGGCGGCGCGGGAGGCGGTCCGCGCGCGGCTCGAGGACGACGCCGCCCGTCGGCGACTCGGCGAATGGCTCGTCGAGACGAGGGCGCGCAGCGTCATCCGCCGCCTCGTCGACGAGGGCGCGCGGGTTCCGGACCCCCTGGGCGGCGCCGGGGGGCCACGGTGACCCCGAAGGCCGCCCCCGCGAGGCGTTCGGACCCGGGGCGCCGTCCCGGGACGGCGCCGGCCGGCCCGCTCGCGGGAGTCCCCGGAGTGCTCGATCGGGGCCATATCTTCTCTCGGAAGCGGGAGGTAACCATGACCATCTCCAACCGGCGGGTGCTGCTTCTTGTCCTGGGCACGATCATGCTGTATGGCTGCGAAGGAGTATTGCTCACCGACACGCAGAGTCTGCTCGCGCCCAGGTTCACGCGCTCAGAGGTCCTCGGCTTGATAGCGGGATTCGGAACGACCTTTGCCGCCGTGCCGGACCTGATCGCGATGCTGAGGCGGCGGTCGAGTGCGGGCATGAACCCGAAGATGGCGGCCATCATGGGCGCCTTCCAGATCCTGTGGATCTGGTACGGACTGGTCATCGTTTCGAGACCCGTGGTGCTCTGGAACATGATTGCCGTGGTGACAAATGCTTTTGCGGTGGGCGCATATCTTCACTATGCGCGCCGCGAACGGGAACGATCGGCAACGACGTCGGGCTAATCGCCCGCGAGGCTCAGCATCAATGGCGAATGCTGCTCCACGAACGCGGACCACGCCATCCCCACGCGCCCGGCCGACCTCCCGGGACGCACGAGGAGAAGGACGATGAATGCGACCTTGAATCCAGACTCAGGCCTGGAAGGACAGAGGACAACGCCGCTGCTGGACGTGCTGATCCGCGCCGGTCTCATCTTCGGACTGGCAACCCTCTGTTACCGGATCTTCGCGCCATTCCTGACCCTGACGGTCTGGGCGGTGATCCTCGCCGTCGCGATGTACCCGCTCCACCAACGGTTCGCGTCCCGGCTGGGCGGCAAGCAGGGATTGGCGTCCACGCTGATCGTTCTGGTTGGTGTGGTGCTCTTCGTGGTGCCGACCGGCCTGCTGGTGGGTTCGCTGGGCGACGCGGCGCAGGAATTCATAGCAGGCGTCCAGGCCAACACCCTGCAGATTCCGCCTCCGAGCCCGGGTGTGGAGGGATGGCCGATCGTCGGCAAGGAGATCCATGCGTTCTGGTCGCGGGCACACTCGGACCTGCCAGCACTCGTGAAGAGCATGCAGCCGAAGGTCGGTGAGCTCGCGATTTGGGTGCTGGGCGCGGTGGCCGGCATCGGCGGCGGCATGCTCCAGTTCCTGGCGGCGTTCGTGGTTGCCGGCGTCATCATGGCATATGGCGAGGCCGGCGCCCGCAACAGCGAGGCGATCTTCGCGAGGATCATCAGCCCGGAGCGCGCTCCCAAGTTCGTTGCGCTGTCCACGGCCACCATCCGCGCGGTCGCGCAGGGGGTCATCGGCGTGGCCCTGATCCAGGCCCTCGTGGTCGGCCTGATCCTGCTCGTGGCCGGAATCCCGCTGGCGGGCCTGCTCGCGATCATCGTCCTGGTGCTGGGCATTGCACAGCTGCCCGCCCTGCTCGTCCTCTTGCCGGTGCTCGTCTACATCTGGATGAGCGGCGTTTACGGCACTGGGTCGGCGATCCTCTATTCGGCGCTGCTGTTCGCCGCCGGCCTGCTGGACAACATCCTGAAGCCGCTGATGCTGGGCCGTGGCGTCGATGCGCCGATGCCGGTCATCCTGCTCGGCGCACTGGGCGGCATGGCGGCCAGGGGCATGGTCGGCCTGTTCCTGGGCGCCATCCTGCTGGCGCTGGGCTACCAGATCTTCATGGGCTGGGTATACGCGGGCCAGGCAGAGCCCGACTCGCAGCCGGTCGGCTGAAGCAGGATGACGCGGAGTCGGTCGGAGCGCACGAGGGCGCCGCCCGCCCTCGCGCCCGTCACGGGAGGCGCCGGCGATGACGGGTGTCGCTACGATCCCGGCTTCACGGTGCCGCGCGCCTTCTCCTGCGCTGCCTGCACGTCGACCAGCAGCCTGTAGGCGACGTAGTACTTGTAGATGTTTCGCACGTACGTCGTCGTCTCGGTGCCGATCTTCTCCGCGGTCACCAGCTCGACGTTGTTGAACCACCGATCGGGGTCGAGCCTGCGCTTCACGGCTTCCTTGCGCATGCGGGCGATGTTGCCCGGCCCGGCGTTGTAGCACGCGAAGGCGAAGAGTGTCCGGTCCGTCTCGTCGAAGTGCGAGTCCGGCAGGTACTTCGTCATGAGCCAGTCCATGTACTTCGCGCCGGCGTGCACGTTGGGTTCGGCGATCCGGATGTCACCCACCTTCAGCTCCGCCCCGGTGGCGGGCATGATCTGCATGATGCCGATGGCGCCCACGTGGCTCCTGGCGTTCTGATCGAGCTGTGACTCCTGGAAACCCTGAGCCGCGAGCATGAGCGGGTCGAAGCGATACTGCTCGCCGTACTTTCTGAACAGCGCCAGCGTATCCTCGAAGCGCTTGCGCTCGGAGGAGCCGGTCGGGTCCTTCAGCCACCTGATCCGGCGGTGGTAGTGCCTCATCCGCGCTTCGAGCATGCCCTGCTTCTTGACGAAGTTCGTATAGAACTCGTTCAGGATCGCCGCGAGCTGCGGGCTGTCCTTGCGAATGGCCCAGCCGATCTGCCCGCCCGTACGCACGACCGCGGCATCGTTGACCTTCATCCGGGGCAGCACCTGCGCCCACATGCGCGCCTTCCAGTCGTCGACGACGATCGCCTCGAGTATCCCCGCGTTGAGCATCTCCATCATGTCCTCGTCCTCCAGCGCATCGGGGACGAAGACCAGGTTCGCCGGCGGCTTCCCCATCTGTGCGAGGCGGTCGTTGAGCGCGAGGAGACTCTCGTAGTAGCTCGACGACTTGCGCACGTGGACCGTCAGGCCCGACAGCTCTTCGGCGGTGGTGATTGGCGGTGACTTGGGCCCGCTGAGCGCCAGCTCCGAGACCGGCTGCACGCTCCCCGGGGCCACGAGGTCCACGAGCTTCAGGCGCTCGTCGGTGACGGTGATGTTGCCGACCGCGATGTCCGCGAACCCCTCGGCGACGCTCGTCAGCAGCACGTCGCGCGTCGTGGGCCTGATGACGACGGTGATCGGGCGCTTGCCGAGCTGCTTCCGGTACTTCTCGTTGATGTACCGCTCGAAATCCCGCACGAAGTCCGCGCTGATGCCGCGCTCGCGGCCCTTGTCGTTGAAGTACAGCGTGCGGCTATGCGGGACGACCACACGGACGACGCGGCGCTCGAGCAGTCCGTCGAAGTCCAGCTTGACGGACCCCTCCTCCAGCCGGGTAGCGATCCCGCGCGACTGGTCGGGCTGCTGGGCGAGGGCGCCGGTTGCCACGAAGCACAGCAGAAAGCTGACCGCCCCGAGCAGCTGCCAGGGAATCCCGTTCCCGGAACATGTTGCGGAGACCCTCGTGACCATCATGCCTCCGTGTGCGCCGCGAAGCCGGCCCGGCCGAAGCACACGGAGTGCCCCGAGTGCCGCTGCGCGGTCTCTACGGGACATTATGACGGGACATTATGCCGAAGCGCACCTCAATCAGCTACAGTACGTGTCCTCGAGCCCCGCCCGCCAGGGGGTTCGATCGGTGCGACGCCTCCCATCGCTCACCAGATGAACATGGCGCCGGCTCCAAAGAGCCACTGGTGGCGGGAGCCCCGGTCCGCGACGATCGGGCTCTCCCCCGCTTCATCCGCGAGCCAGGAGTAGCCGACGCCGCCTCCGATCGTCCAGCGCGTGCTCAGGTGCAGAAGCGCCACCAGCCAGCTTCGCACGTCACGGATTCCAGCGTCCGCCTGGAACACGCCGAGACCGCTCGCCTGGGCGTCCGCCGGTGTCACCCCGAAGTAGGTGTTCATGTACGATCCGCTGCCGTAGGTGAAAGCCACGCCTCCCGCCAGCGTCAGGGGCTCAAGTACCGGATAGGCTCCGTAAACGTTTGCGCCCGCAGTCCAGCCCCCGTGGCTGTCGGTCACGTCCGCCAGCCCCCAGGCCGAGGTGCCCACGAACTTCCGCGGACTGTCGAAGACCCAGGTGTAGCCGACGAAGGCGCCGAGATCGATGGACGGGTCGATCTCGTGCACGCGGTCCACGACGTCGTCCGACACATCCGATCGGCCGAACCGTAGCATGCCCGACAGCCCGAGACGCCAGCCCGACTCGGCGAGCAGGGCCACGTTCAGCGTGTTGCCGATCAAGGTGATGTCCCGCTTCCCCCAGTACACGTACCGCCCGAGCGGAATCGCCCCGATGCTGTAGTCGTCCGAGCCGATGTAGTCGGGATACCCGCCCACTCCGATGGCAACGGCGTTCCCTTCCGGCAGGGCAAGCGGGATGACCGAGTCCTGCGCCCAGCCGCGGCCGCCGCCCAGCGTGAGCACGGCGAGGACGACTATCGCGACGCCGAGCGGCCGCCGCCATCGTGGAAGGGAGTCTTCGGTCGGGTCCAATCGCATTCGCCTGTCTCCTTTGGAGAACACCGTGCTCACTCCGGTACCCTGGCTCTACGGTAGCTGATCGGGGCCCTTCGGCCCGTGGACTCAGCGCCGGCGCCCGCCCCCGCCGCCACCACGACCTCCGCCGCCGCTCCGCGCCCCGCCCCCGGACGGACGCGCGCCGCCAGCCCCGCTGGATCCGGCGCTGACGCCGCTGCTGCCGCCTCCCCACCGCGCTGGTAAGAGGACTCGCGGGCCGCGCCCGCGCTTCTTGCAGCCTGCTCGCGATTCAGCCCGGCCGACGATTCCCTGCCCTGGCCGAAGTCGGCACGGTCCCAGCCCTGCCCCGTGTTCTGCTGCCAGCCATCGGCGCCGCGCCGGTAGGTGTTCCCGTCACGGCCCGCGTAGACGTCGTTGGAGCGCGGCGTCGCGCCCTGGGCGCGCGACTGGGCCCGTTGCTGGGCCTGCTGGCGCTGCTGCGGGGTCAGAGACTGCGCCCGGCTCTCGAGATTCGACCGCACCTGGCCCTGGTTCCAGCGGTTGTAGGCGTCGTTGCGGTTGATGTTCACCGTCCGGTCGATGTCGATGTCGTCGTGGTGGTGGCAGCAGCCCCACGCACCGCCCCAGACGGCGGCCGTCGCCGCCCCGAAGGCGAAGCCCGTCACCGCACCCCATCCGAAGCCGGCCCCGTACCCGTAGGTCGGGGGCGGCGGGTACCAGTAGGCGCCCACGTAGACCGGCGGATAGACGTAGCCGGTGCCGTAGACGACGACGCTGGTCGGAGCGACCACCGTCCCGTAGTAGCCGGGCGTGTAGCCGACGTACACCGTCTGGGGCGTGCCGCCGTACACGTGGACGTAGGTCACGTAGTGCAAGGGGGAGCTGGACGGGATCGTGTAGATCGCGGCCGGCACCGACATGGCCACGGTCCACGGCCCCGTGGCCGCGGTCGCCGTGAACCAGACCCCGTCCTTCAGCGAGTAATAGAGGTTCGGGGCGACCTGGATGACCGGGACCGGCGAGTTCACCGCGTGGTGAAGCGGCGTGCCCTCGATCGGCTGGAACTTCGGCGTTCCGTCGTACGTCGCCTGGTAGGTCGTCGTCGTCCGGTTCACCGCGGCGGTCTGGGGGATGCTGTTGTCGATGAGGGCTTCCTTCGCCTGCGGCGTGCCCGGGACCGAGGCCAGAACCGCGCCCCGGGGGTGACTGTCCGGGATGCGGGCGAACGCGGCGGGGAGCTTGTCGTGCGCGACGTACTCCCAGGGGCCGTCGGCCAGGGACGCGCTCCGGAACCACCGCCCGGACAGGAGGACGTAGTGGCGCTGGTCCGCCGGGTCGAGCACGATGTTCGCGGACGAGTTCCCGACGTGCAGGAGGTCGGTGCCTTCGATGGGCTCGTAGTCGGGCCGGCCTCGCGTCTGGATCAGCTCGGCGGGCACCATGCTGACGTAGATGGCGGGAACCACGCCCTGCGCCACCGCGTCCTTCACCTCGGCGCCGGCGTCGTCGAGGAGGTTCACCCGCTGGCTTTTCTGCACGCTCTGCATGGCAGCGTCGAGCGCGGCGTTCGGCCGCACGGCCACGGACCAGGGCCCGTCGAGGGTGACGGCCTCGAACCACCGTCCCAGCGCCCGCAGGTAGTGCTTGCCGCCCTTCTGGTCGACGAGGATGAGCGCCCAGGAGTTGACGATCCGATGAAGGCTCATGCTCGAGCCTTCGACCTGACGGAGGACGGGCTTCCCGTCCACGAGGACCAGCAGCGCCGGCGTCGTGCTGAAGATGACGCGCGGCGGGTCGTTCTTGACCGGCTGGGTCGTCGCCCCGCCGCTGCGCTGGGCCTCGGTGATTGCGAGCGCCGCCTGAATCCGGTCGAGCGAGATCCTCGACATCTCTCGGGGCAGACGCTGCTCGAGCACCTTCTGGTAGTCGGCGGCCCGGTCGGGCTCCGACGGGAACGTGACCTTGTCCACCCGGAAGTCGGCGAGGGCGATCAGCCGATTGACCTTGTCCACGTCCGCCCGTGCGGAGAACCACACCACGCCGAAGTGCTGAAGCGGCGACGCCGTGCTCTCGACCGACGACGGCCGCGCGCGCGTGGAGGCGCACCCCGTCCCATTTCTCGATCTGCGGCTGATAGACGGTGAACGTGCGGCCCCCCTCGGTGGCCTCACGCGGCCAGGGGGTGTTCCCGGTCCCCTCCCGGGAGGCCGCCGGGGCGCCGGCGGCGGCCGGAGCGGCCGGCCGAGCGGACGGGGGCGGGCGCGGCCGGCGCGGCCGGCGCGCCGGCGGCCGGAGCGGCTGGCCGAGCGGACGGCGAGGCGGGCGCGGCCGGCGCGCCGGGGGTCGGCGCCCCGGACGCAGGCGCCGGACCGCATCGATGGGGCCTGCGCCCAGACGGCGGGGACAGACAGGTGAGCCCCGAGGAGAGAGAAGCGTCGGGATCGCCGTCCACCTGGTCGTCCGCGTCATCATGAGTGTCATCGCTCCCCCCATCGCCAGCCGGGACATGCCAGGCTCCGGCTCCAGATGGCCGCCGATCCCGTCGATCCGTCGAGGACACGGTCATCTCGGCGCGAGGCTCTTGCGGAGCCAGTCCAGGTATATCTGCACGTACTCGTGCGACTCCTTCTCGATGCGTCCCCGGAGCATTCGCGCCGTGAGACCCTCCAGCTGGCTCGACCGCGCGCGCATGCCCGCCAGCAGATAGTATCCCTGGCCGTCGGGCGGAGTCCCCAGCCACAACACGACCAGGCCGGCGTCGACGTACCGGCTGGCGTAGAGCTGCTTGTTGACGATGTAGATGCTCCCGCCCGGATCCCGGTGGATCACGAGGTGGTGCAGCGTGATCGACGGCTCGGCGCCCGCACCACCCTTGGCCCAGTAGAGGAACTGCTCGACGGGAAGGCCCTGAGCCTCCGGGAACCGCTCGAGATACGTGGCCAAGGGATTGGCAAGCGCGTACAGGTTCGTCGCGCTTCGGATCAGCGCCCGGAACTCGTCGGCGACCGCGCGAGGCTGCCGCTCGTTGTGGGCGGCGCCGAGCGCGCCGTCCCCGCCCTTGAGGTACGCCTCCGCATAGCCCAGCATGAGCTGGCGCGTCAGCAGGTTCGCCCTCCGCCCCGCGTCGGGCGCGGCCCAGTCCACGTCGGCCCGGAACCGTGCGATGGCCCGATCCCCCAGACGCAGGGCGCAGTCACCCGGTTGGCACCGTTGCAGCGCCGCGAGCTCGGCCGCGTCGAGGGCGAGGTCGCCGAAGTCGTTGATGGTCGGGGGCGAGCTCAGCTTGCGGGACACGCCCAGATCCGCAGCCTTGCGAAACCCCTCCACGTCCCGGACCCAGCCCACGAGCCGCTCTTTGTCGTCGGCAATCCGGACCGCGCCGGCGACGGCGATATCGCGCCCCTGGGCAGGGAGGGTCTTCACCACGACCTCGCCCCCGCGCAGCTGGCCGATCTCGGCCGCCGAGAATCCGAACCGCTCGACCAGCGACCGCTCCATGTCGAGCGGCTGGGCTCGGGCGACCCGGGGACCCGCCGCCAGGACGACGCCCCCACACACGAGAAGCAGGACCCAGCGCGTGCGCATCACGGACCTCCGGACCGCGCCCGGCAAGCCCGGTGCAGAGGAGCGAGGATCCCCGGGGACCACCTCCGTGCGCTGCAGGAGCGCAGAGCCTACGGCCAGCGGAAGGTGAGCCCGCCGGCCACGTGGATCGTCTCGATGTCGAACTCCGTGCTCTGGCCGCCCGGGTTCGTGCTGAACCACGTGTAGCGGCCCTCCACGAACGTCCCGATGGCCGGGGTGATCATGAACACGATGCCGGCCCGGGCATCCACCCCGACCTCGAACTGCCAGTCCGTGCTCTCCTCGCCCCCCGGACCGTCGACCTTCACGCTGTTCATGAAGAAGCCCGGCCCCACCGCGAGATAGGGCTGGAGGCGACCCTTCGGGAACTGCGGATTTTCGAGCAGGGGCAGCCGGAACATCACCAGCGCCGAGAGCGGGATGACCTCCAGGCGCGTCTCGACCGCCGTCCCGTCCCCGGCCGGCGCGAAGTAGGAGACATCTCCCGCGAAGCCCAGCCACGGGACCCCTTCGAGCCACAAGCCTAGACGCCCGCCGCCCATGCCCTCGGTGTCGAACTTGACCTTGTCTTCGGCCGTCCCGCCACCGGGGATCGTGACATCCGCATCGGAGGTCATCGAGACGCCGCCGTAGACATCCACGAACCACTCCGCGGACGCGGAGCGGGCCCCGATGAGGACGAGGCCGAGACCGAACATCAGGATTGTCAGGTGCGCCAGCCGAACTCCTCGCATGAGTAATCCTCCTTCGCTTGGACATGGAGACAAGGTAACGGCATCATCAGCCTGAGCAAGGCGCGTGCCACTGCGGAAGTGCCCGTGGAATCAGCGCCCAAGCGGTTGATCGCGCGGACCTCGTGGAGCCGGCCACCACAGGTAACGGCGCCCGCCGCATTCGACGGGCGAAGAGGCGGCGAGCGGGGGCACAGGGACGCGGGCGGCCCAGCGGACCCCGGAGAATGCTGGCCCCGATGCCCGCTGGATCCGGCTGATCGCTCCGTCGCTATCGCGTCGTTCGAGGTGGAGACCGGTGTCGTCGATCTTGATGCCCCCGCCCCGCCCAGGCCGTAGACGCCCACGGCCATGAGGAGAGCGGCACCGACCCGCGTCGCGAAGCGCGTCCGCGTCGGCCCTCGACCGGCTTGCGGTGCGGCAGGGCCACGGCGCCCGCACCCGGGCGGCGAGCGCCAGCCCGTCCGCCGAGTCGCGCGCGTTCCTTGGTCCCCAAGCCGTCCAGACCCGCGTCCAGAAACCGCACTCGGCCCGTGCGCAGCTCGTAGATGGCCCCGACGAGCGAGGCGCGCCGCTCGGCCAGCGCCTGGCGCGCCTCGGGGGTCTCCCTGAGCTGGTGCATCGACCATCGCACGTTGGCCTCCACGGCCACCCGGAGCTGCTCATGGGAAGGCAGCGCGGGATCGATGCCGTCGAGGCCCGGAAGGATGCTCCGCAGGAGCGCGCGGATGCCCTTGCGTGTCGTCGACGCCCCGTAGAACTTGGCCGCCAGCGCCGCTCCGACGGCTCCGCAGCCCTCGTGCCCCAGCACGATGAAGAGGGGCGTCCGCAGGTGGGCGCCGGCATACTGGATGCTCCCCAGCACCTCGGCCGACACGACATTGCCGGCCACGCGGATGATGAAGAGGTCGCCGAACCCCTGGTCGAACAGGAGCTCCGGCGGAACGCGAGAATCGCTGCACCCGAGGATCGTCGCGAACGGCTGCTGGCCCTCGGCCATCTGCGCCAGCGTCGAACGTCCCGTCCCCGCCCGGAGCCGCTCCCGTGCGACGAACCGCCGGTTCCCCGCCACGAGGCGCCGGAGCCCCTCGGCGCCAGGCGGCGGGGGCTGCCTCTTGGCCGACTTCCGCGTCACGCGTGGAGGCCGAACCGGCGAGGCGCCACTCGGTTGCCGAGGCGGCCGTCGCCCCCGTGGGTCACTGCATCCACCCGCCGCCGAGGGCGCGGTAGAGCCGGACCACCGCCAGGAGCTCGTCCCGCTGGGTCCGCGCCAGGTCCAGCTCCGCCTCGAAGAGCTGCCGCTCGTTGTCCAGCACCTCGAGATAGCTCGTCACGCCGCCGTCGTAGCGGACGTTCGAGAGACCCGTGGCGTTCCGGAGGACCTGGACGAGAGTCTCCTGCTCGCGACGGGCCTCCCGTCGCTTGCGATGCTCGACCAGGGCGTCGGACACGTCGCGCAGGGCCTGCTGAACGGTCTGCTGGTACCGGGTGACCGCCTCCTGGGCGCGGGCCTCCGCGGAGTCGACCCCGGCCTGGACGCGGCCCATGTTGAAGATCGGCACCGAGAGGGTCGGACCGATCCCGAAGAAGCCCATGGGGCCGAAGGACACGCTGTTCTGGACGCCGCCCGACACGCCGATGCTTCCGACCAGGAAGATCCTCGGGAAGAACTCGGACTTCGCCACCCCGATTCGCGCGTTCGCGGCGACCAGCTGCACCTCGGCGAGGCGGACATCCGGTCGCCGCTCGAGCAAGGCGGCCGGCAGCCCTGCGGGGAGGACCGGCAGGGTGATCTGGCCCTCCAGCGCCCGGCCGCGCGGAATCGGCCCGGGGCTCCGCCCGAGGAGCACGCTGATGAGGTTCTCCGTCTGCTCGATCTGCCGCTCGAAGTCGGGGATTTCCCGCAAGGCGCCCTGCAACAGGGTCTGGGCCTGGTACGTGTCCATCAGCGACACCACGCCGCCTTCCTCGCGGAGTCGCACGAGCCTGAGGGAGTCGCGACGGAGGCCGACGGTCCGCTGGGCGATCTCGAGGTCGAGATCGAGCGTGCGGAGCTGGAAATAGGCGATGGCCACGCTGGAGACGAGGTCGCTCAGAACGACGTGGCGGGCTTCCTCGCTCGCCAGCAGATCGGCGCGGGCCGCCTCCGTCGCCCGTCGCCACCGGCCCCAGAAGTCGAGCTCGAACGAGAGGTTGATGGCGCCCTGCGGGAGGAACGAGTTCTCCAGGGTGAAGAGCGGCGGTAGGTTGCCCTCCGTGGCCTGGAAGGGCGCCTGGGCGGTGCCGTCGATGACGGGGAACTGGTTCGAGCGGGTGATCACGACCTGGGCCTGGGCGTCCAGGATGCGGGCCACGGCGAGCCGGAGGTCGTAGCTCTCGGCCAGGGCCGTTCGGATCAGCCCCTGGAGGACCTCGTCCTCGAAGATCGTCCACCATGCGAGATCGCTGAGCGACCCCGGGCCGCCCGGCGCCGCGGGATCCAGCCCGCGGAACACCGTCGGCAGCGGCACCTCCGGCCGACGGTAGTCAGGCCCGAGAGTGCACGCCGCCAGGAGCGCCAGGGTCAGCGCGAGCAGGACATGCCGTCTCACGGGTGCTCCTCCCGGAGCGCGGGCGGGGCCGGCTCGTGCGCGGCGTCCTTGACCGGGCCCTTGGCGCGGCGGTGGCGCCGCCCCAGCTGCTCCACGAAGGCGAAGTTGCCGGGAATGATGAACACGCCGAGGAACGTGGCGACCAGCATGCCCCAGAAGACCGCCGTGCCCATGACGTTCTGCGCGCCCGGCGCCGGCCCCGCTCGCCAGCATCAGCGGCACCACGCCCAGGATGAAGGCGAACGCCGTCATCAGAATGGGCCGGAAGCGCAGCCGCGCCGCCTCCAGCGCGGCCTCCTGCGCCGTCTTGCCCTCCTTCTCGTGCCTCACCTTCGCCACCTCGACGATGAGGATCGCGTTCTTGGCCGCGAGACCGATGAGCATGACGAGCCCGACCTGCACGTAGACGTTGTTGTCGTAGCCCATGAGCCAGACGCCGAAGAAGGCGCCGAGCGCCACGAGGGGCGACCCGAGCAGGACCGCCCACGGCAGGCGCCAGCTCTCGTACATCGCGGCCAGCAGGAGGAACACGAAGACGATGGCCATGACGAAGGTCGGGCCCGCGGGCGGCGCCACCTTCTCCTGGTAGGAGAGCTTCGAGTAGGCGAAGCCCATCTCCTTCGGCATCGTCTTCGCGAAGACGTCCTCGAGGGTCGCCAGGGCCTGACCGGACGTGTAGCCGCGCCCGGGGATCCCGCTGAACTCCACCGCACGGAACAGGTTGAACCGGGTGGTGATCTCGCTGCTCGGGACCTCCGTGACCGTCATGAGCGTCGAGAGCGGAATCATGGTGTTGGTGGTCTGGCTCCGGACGTAGATCTGCCCGATGTCCTCGGGCTTCCGGCGATAGTCGGCGTCCGCCTGGACATAGACCCGGAACAGCCGTCCGAACCGGTTGAAGTCGTTCACGTAGGCGCCGCCCAGCACCGCCGACATGCCCTGGAACACGTCGTTGACGGGGATCCCGAGGGTGCGCGCCTTCTCCCGGTCGAGCTCCACCTTCACCTGGGGATAGTTCGGATCGAACGAGGTGAACACGTTGGCGAGCTGCGGGCGCTGGCGGGCCTCGGTCAGGAAGGCGCGCGACTGGGCGCCGAGCTCGTCGACGCTCAGCGTGCCGCTCCGGTCCTGGAGCAGGAAGTTGAAGCCGGCCGAGGCGCCGAAGCCCGAGAGCGTGGGGATGTTGAACGGGAAGACGACCGCCTCCGCGATGTTCACGAATTCCCGCTGGAGAGCCGCCATGACCCCCCTGGCGTGCAGGTCGGGACCGTGGCGCTCCTCCCAGGGCTTGAGACGGATGAAGGTCGTGCCGAAGTTCGGCTGGTAGGTGTTCGTCACGACCCCGTACCCGCCGATCGTCGCGTACGAGTCGACCCCGGCGGCCTTGGCGACGATCTGCTCGACCCGCGTCAGGACGGTGGCCGTCCGCTCGAGCGACGCCCCGGGGGGAAGCTGCACGTTGACCCCGATGATGCCCTGGTCCTCCTCGGGAATGAATCCGGCCGGGATCGCACGGCCGAAGAGCCCGGCGCCGACGGCCACCACGATGACGATCAGGATCGTGAGCACCGCGCGCCGGACGAGCAGCCGGGTCACCCCGATGTAGCCGTTGGTCGTCCGGTCGAACACCCAGTTGAACCCCCGGAAGAACGCGCCGAGCGGCCCGCGAGCGGGCTTGTGGGGCTTGAGCAACAGCACGGAGAGGGCGGGCGACAGCGACAGCGCGCTGAAGGCCGAGAGCAGCACCGAGATGGCGATCGTCAGCGCGAACTGCTGGTACATCTGCCCGATGAGGCCGCCGAGGAAGGCGACCGGCACGAACACGGCCGACAGGATGAGGGCGATCCCGATGACCGGGCCGGACACCTCCTTCATGGCCTGGACCGTCGCCGCCCGTGGGTCCAGCCCATGCTCCATGTGATGGATCACCGCCTCGACCACGACGATGGCGTCGTCCACGACGATCCCGATGGCCAGCACGAGCCCGAACATCGAGAGCGTGTTGACCGAGAAGCCGAGCATCGGGAAGAAGATGAAGGTCCCGATGATCGAGACGGGCACCGTCAGGAGCGGGATGATCGTGGCTCGCACGTTCTGGAGAAAGATGAAAACCACGAGCGTGACGAGGATCAGCGCCTCGACGAAGGTGTGCAGGATCGACTCGATCGAGGCCTCGACGGCCGGCGTCGTGTCGTAGACGATCTTGTAGTCCATGTCGGGCGGGAAGATGGCCTTCTGGCGCGCCATCGTCTCGTAGATCTCGTGCGACGCCTGGAGCTGGTTCGCACCCGGCAGGAGGTAGATGGCCAGCGACCCGGCCGGCTTGCCGTCCAGCCGGCCGAACGAGTTGTAGTCCTGGGAGCCGAGCTCCGCCCGGCCCACGTCCCTGATCCGGACCTGGGCGGCGGTCGCGGTGCCCCGGATGATGATGTTCTCGAACTCCTCGATCGTGACCAGCCGGCCGGGCGCGGCCACCGTGTAGGTGAACTGCTGGTCCTTGGGCGAGGGCGCGCCGCCGATCCGCCCGGCCGGAGACTGGAGGTTCTGCTCCTTGATCGAAGAGATCACGTCGGCCGGGGTCAGCCCGAGCTTGGCCAGCTTGGCGGGCTCGAGCCAGATGCGCATGCCGTAGTCGGCGCCGCCGAAGAGATCGACCTGGGCGAT
Organism: uncultured Candidatus Rokubacteria bacterium; assembly: GCA_963745015.1. Taxonomy (GTDB): domain Bacteria; phylum Methylomirabilota; class Methylomirabilia; order Rokubacteriales; family DASRDR01; genus DASRDR01. Next base: position 41,651 of record CAVUVU010000017.1, on the reverse strand, counting down.
GCCGGGGATGCGGAGGAGCTGGTCGCGCAGGTTGATGCCGGAGTAGTTGATCAGGAAGTTCGCGTCGTAGCTCTCCCCTGGAGAGTAGACCGAGATCACCATCAGGATGCTCGGGCTCTGCTTCTTGACGGTGACGCCCTGCTGGGTCACCTCCGCCGGGAGCCGCGCCTGGGACACCGTGACCCGGTTCTGCGTGAGGACGTTCGCGGTGTCCTGGTCGACCCCGACCCGGAAGCTGACGTCGAGCAGCATGCGGCCGTCGCTCGTGTTCGACGACTGCATGTAGATCATGTTGTCCACCCCGTTGACTTCCTGCTCGATCGGGGTGGCGACCGATTGCTCCACCGCGACCGCCGAGGCGCCCGGGTAGGTCGCCGTGACGCGGATCGACGGCGGGGCCAGGAAGGGGTACTGCTCGAAGGCGAGCTTGAGGAGCGAGGAGGTCCCCAGCAACACGGTGAGGATCGCGATGACGATCGCGACGATCGGACGGCCGATGAAGAACTGCGCCATCGGGCCTAGCCGCCGCCCTGCGGCTTGGCCGCGGGGCGCCTTCGGCGGCGTGGCCGACGGCGCGCGCAGCGCCCGCGGCCGGCGCTGTCGACGGAGCCGGCCCCGGTGCGGCCGCGCCTGCGGCGGGCGGCGTCCCCGGCGGCGGGGCCGCCTCGGGCTTCACCTGCATCCCGGGCCTGACTTTCTGGAGGCCCTCGACGATCACGCGCTCCCCGGGCTCGAGCCCGCGCGTCACGATGATGAGGTCTCCGACCCGATCGCTCAGGGTCACGCTCCGCTGGACGACCTTGTTTTCCTGGTCCACTGCCAGGACCGCCTTCTGGCCCTGGGTCTCCTGGATGGCGCGCTGCGGAACGAGGATGGCGTCCTGGCGCTCCTCGACCACGGTGCGCACTCGCCCGAACTGTCCCGGTCGCAAGAGCTTCTCGGGATTGGGGAACAGGGCCTCGACGACGATCGTCCCGGTCTTGGGGTCCACGGTCCGGTCGAGCGTGGTCACCCGACCCTTGTGCGGGTGGACCGTACCGTCGGCCAGGATCAGCTCGAGCTGCAATGCCTGGTCGGGGGCCGTGCGGCCCCCCGCCCCCCGCCGGGCGAACCGGAGGTAGTCCACCTCGCTCACGGTCGCGGAGACCTTGATCGGATCAACGGTGGACATCGTGGCGAGCAACGTTGGCTCGCCCCGGCCGACGAGGTTGCCCTCGTCCACGTCGAGCCGCCCGATGATCCCGCTCACCGGGGCGGTGATGGTCGTGTAGGCGACGTCCAGCTGGGCCTGGGTCACGGCGGCGCGACCCGCTTCGACGGCGGCCTGGGCCTGCTGGATGCCGATCCGCTGGTTCAGCTCGGTGTCCTTGAGGGCGGCCTCCGCCGCCGACACGCCGGCGACGGTCACCTGTTCCGCCGCGAGCGCGTTGTCCAGGTCCACCTGTGGCACCGCCTTCGCCTGGGCGAGCGGCTTGAGCCGCGCGACGTCGAGCTTGGCCTTCGCGAGCGCGGCCTTGCGCTGCTCGAGCTCCGCCTTCGAGCGCTGCACCTCGACCTGCTCCTGGGCCCTCGCCAGCTCGGCCTGCGCCTTGGCGAGCTGCGCGCGGGCGCTCTGGAGGGACGCCTCGTACTGGGTCCGCTGGATCTCGAACAGGACCTGGCCTTTCTTGACGTCCGCGCCTTCCTCGAACCGGACATGCTCGAGAACCCCCTGGATCCGGGCGCGAAGCTCCACGGTCTGGACGGAGTCGGTCTGCGCCACGAACTCGGCCCAGATCGGGACCGTCTTCCGTATCACCTCCGCCACGACGACCGCAGGGGGGGCGGCCCGGCGGGCGCGGCCTCCTTGGCCTTCATCCGATCACAGGTCGTCACGATCGGCATGAGAGCGACGAAGGCGACCGCGATCAGGGCTCGGGGCGCGGCATCCGTGAACCGGCTGCGCCGGATCCGGCGGCGGTATCGATGCGATACAGATCTCCCTGAACGAGGGGTCATCGTGGCACCTCCTGGGCGAGCGGCTCCCGGGGCCGCGGGAGCTTGCGAAGACGCTCGGCGGCGGTCCATCACCGATCCGAGGGCCCAATCCGATCGAACTGATACTGCCGCTCCAGTTGCTCTTGCTCTTGCAAATAGAGCCGGTTCCGGTCTCGGGAGGTCTCCTGAGAGGGTTGCCCCGAGGACCCTGACCCGTTTCCGAGCGGGATGGAGCACGCCCCGAGGAGCAGTCCCGCGCCGACAGCCAGGACCGCGATCACGTTACGCGCAAGGTCGCATCGACCATCGGGGAGACGATGCGCCGGTCGGCCGGGCCGGCGCCGGCAGGTGTTCCACACCATTGCAAGTCACGCCCTCTCTTCGCGTTTTACCGCCCGTCACCGGCATGATGGCACGGGAATCCAGCGCGAGGGTAGCCGGGGTCCGCCCCAGGAAGCTATTGGCCTTTGGTCCAGGGGCCTCTTGTGCGCCATCGCGAAGATCCGAAGCCGCGGCGTGTGGCGCCGGCGGTCTCGTCCCCGTGGTGCGAGGCAAGAAGCGTTCCACCGGGCGGCCCCGCGCGGAAGCCCGCGCGAGTTCACGCGACACGGCTCGGACGACACACTGGCCGGCGGTATTGTCCCACCACGGGCGACGGGTGGCCGTTGCATCCGACGGTCCGCAGCGCTGGCCGCCGGACGAGGGTGAAAGGGCCTCCGTCTCCGCCGGATCCCCGCGTCGGCGGCCGAGTCGACACCGGGAAGGAGCGGCTCGCCCATAGCCCGCACACGCGGCTCCCCGGCGCGACTCCTTCGCGTCCTCGACGGTGGTGACATCCGGCACGCGGTCCGCCCGCCGGACCCCACCTTGTCCCGGGGGCCTCTTGTGAGCGTGCGGACCGGAAGTGTACTTTCGGAGGGAAGCCGCGAGGAGGATGGAGTGTCGCAACCGAGCTTCGGCGGCCGTCGGGGGCACGGCGTTCTCGCCGCGGGGGCCGTGGGAGGGCTGATCCTCCTTCTGGTCTTGGTGACACCGACCCTCGCGGTGGGCCTCGGCGAGTCCGAGCATGATCGCCGCGGGCCACCCCGGAACGTCCTCCTGCTCCACGCCTATCCGCGGCTCTCCCCTCCGGTCGTCGGCGTCGACGAGGCGTTCCGGGCGACTCTCGAGGCGGAGTCCCCCTTCCCGGTCTACTTCTACACCGAGTACCTGGACCTCAGCCTGTTCGACGGCGACGCGCCGCAGAGCGAGCTGCGGGCGCTCCTGCGCCGGAAGTACGAGTCCCGCAACATCGACCTGATCGTGGCGGCCGGGAGCCGCGCGCTCCGCGCGGCGCTCCACAACCGCGCGGAGCTCTTCTCGGGCGCGCCCGTCGTCTTTCTCAGCGTGGACCGGCCCAGCGCCGCCGACCTCCGCCTGGGCACCGACGTCACCGGCACCTGGCTCCGGCAGGACTGGGTCGAGACGCTGGACCTCGCGCTCCGCCTCCAGCCCGACGTCCGCAAGGCCATCGTGGTGGCGGGATCGGGGCCCAACGATCTCCTCTGGCTGGCCGCTGCGCGTCAGCAGCTCGCGGTCCACCGCCACCCGCTCGAGATCGGCTACCTGGCGGGCGGCTCGATCCAGCAGATCACGGAGCAGGTCGCGTCGCTGCCGGCGAACACGGTCGTCCTGGTCGGCGCCTTTCTGCGTGACGCGGCGGGACAGAGCTTCAACACCCGTGACGCGGTCGCGCGGATCGCCCGCGCCTCCCGCGTGCCCGTCTACGTGCTCCAGGACCACGCGGTGGGCGGCGGGAGCGTGGGCGGCCACGTGGTGAGCTTCGAGGCCCACGGGCGGACCGGCGCCCGGCTGGCGCTCCGTGTCCTCTCGGGCGAGCGGCCCGAGCCGACCGACGCCGGGACCACCATGACGATGGTGGACTGGCGTGAGCTCGAGCGCTGGGGGCTCGACGAGCGGCGCCTCCCGGCCGGGAGCGTCGTCCTGTTCCGTGAGCCGTCCGTGTGGGAGCGGCACCGGTGGCCGATCCTGGCCGCCGTCGCGCTCCTCTTGCTGCAGAGCGCGCTGATCGCCGCCCTCCTCGTGCACCGTGCGCTGCGCCGACGGGTCCAGCGTGGCATCGCCGAACGCCTGCGCTTCGAGACGCTCCTCTCCGACCTGTCCGCCACCTCCGCCACCGGCCCGGTGGCGGAGGTGGACCGCCAGATCGAGACCGGCCTCCGGCGTCTGGTGGAGGATTTTGGCGCCGACCGGGCCACCGTGGGCGCCCTGTCCGCCGCCTCCGACCAGGTCCGGGCCACGCATTCCTGGACCCGGGAAGGCGTGGCGCCCCTCCGCAAGGTGATCCGCGGCAACGCGACGCCCTGGATCGTGGGCCAGCTCCGCCAGGGACACGTCGTCCGCCTCTCGCGCCTCGCGGACCTTCCCGACGAGGCAGCCGTCGATCGGCAGACCCTCGAGCGCCTCGGCACGCGCTCGGCCGTCCTGGTGCCGCTGGTCGTGGACGGCTCGGTGGCCGGCACCCTCGTGGTGGGTACCCTTCGCGGGGAGCGCCACTGGCCCGACGAGCTGGTTCCGCGACTCCGGCTCCTGGCGGCCGTGTTCGCCGGCGCGCTGGCCCGGCAGCAGGCCGATCGGGCGGTGCGTGAGAGCGAGGAGCGCTTTCACCGGATGGCGGACAGCGCGCCCATGATGGTGTGGCTCTCGGGGCGTGACGGGGGACGCACGTACGTGAACCAGCGGTGGCTCGACTTCACGGGCCGTGGGCTGAACCACGAGCTTGGCGAGAACTGGATGGCCGACGTCCACGAGGACGACCGGGCGGAGCTGGCCCGGACCCTGGCCGGCGCGCTCGCGGAGGGGCGCCCGTTCACCGTCGAGTACCGGCTGCGGCGCCAGGATCGGGAGTACCGGTGGGTCCTGGACCACGGCGTGCCCCGGCGGTCCGACGACGGCGACCTCCTGGGCTACGTGGGCTCGGCCGTCGACGTCACCCAGCTCCGGGCCGCCCAGCGGGCGCTGCTCGAGACCGACCTCCTCCGGAGCGCCATCTTCGGGGCGCTGCACGGTCACGTGGCGGCGCTCGACAAGAGGGGGCGCATCATCGCGGTGAACCACGCCTGGAGCCGGTTCGCCGTCGAGAACGGGGGCAACCCGATCCGGGTCTCGATCGGCGCCAGCTACCTGGACGTCTGCCAGGACGCGGCCCGCGCGGGGGATCGCGACGCGGGCCGGATCCTGGAAGCCCTGCGCACCGTGCTCGCCGGGGGCACGCCGCTCCAGATCGAGTACGCGTGCCGCACCCCCGCCGGCGAGCGCTGGTTCGAGATGACGGCGGAGCCTCTCCGGCGCCCGGAGGGCGGAGCGCTCGTGACCCACGTCGACATCACCCGCCGGCGTCAGGCGGAAGAGGAGGCGGAGCGTCAGCGCGAGGAGCTGGCTCACGTGCTGCGGACGACGACGCTCGGCGAGCTCGCGGCGTCGCTCGCCCACGAGATCAACCAGCCGCTGGCCGCGATCGTCGCGAACGCGCAGGCGACGCGCCGCCTGGTGGACGCGGGCCGGGCCTCCCGCCCGGGCGTGGTCGAGACCCTGTCCGACATCGTGGACGACGCCAAGCGCGCCTCCCAGGTCATCCGGCGGCTCCGCGCCCTGTTCCGCAAGGAGACGGTCCACCGGGGCCCCGTCGACGTGAACGAGCTCGTCGGAGACGTGGTGGGCCTGCTTCACCACGACACGGAGCGCCAGCGCATCACGGTCCACCGCGCTCTCGAGCCGGGTCTGGCGCGCATCCCCGGCGATTCCGTCCAGCTCCAGCAGGTCCTGCTCAACCTGATCCTCAACGCGCGCGAAGCGATCGCGAGCGCCGAGGATGGCCCGCGGGAGATCAGGATCGCGACGGCCGCGCGGGCGAAGGGAGGCGTCGCCGTCGAGATCCGGGACACCGGGATCGGCGTCAAGGAGGCGGATCTCGAGCGGATCTTCGAGCACTTCGTCACCACCAAGCCGGACGGGCTGGGGATGGGCCTCGCCATCAGCCGCTCGATCGTCCAGGCGCACGGCGGCCGAATCTGGGCGACCGCCAACGACGACCGGGGGCTCACGCTCCACCTCGAGCTCCCGGACGAGCCGGAGCACGACCGGGCGTGATCCCCGAGGGCCTCGTCTACGTGATCGACGACGATGCGTCGGTGCGCCGGGCTCTGGCCCGTCTCATCGCGGCGGCGGGCTTCGACGTCGAGACGTTCCCCTCCGCCGAGGCCTTCCTGCACCATCCGGCCACGAACCGCCCCGCCTGCCTGGTGCTCGACGTCCGCCTGCCGGGCGAGAGCGGTCTCGAGCTCCAGGCCGCGCTGGGGGACGCCCGGCGGTTCCTCCCGATCATCTTCGTCACCGGCCACGGAACCGTCTCGGGGGGCGTCCGCGCGATGAAGGAGGGCGCCGTCGACTTCCTCCAGAAGCCGGTCGACGAGCACGAGCTGCTGGGCGGGATCCAGAGGGCGCTCGACCGGAGCCGCGAGGCGCGCGCCTCCCTGGCCGAGCAGGCCGAGCTGGAGCTCCGGCTCGCCGCCCTGACCCCGCGCGAGCGCGAGGTGCTGGACCTCGTGGCCACCGGAATGCTCAACAAGCAGATAGCCGAGCGGCTCGGGGTGGCCGAGAAGACGATCAAGGTCCACCGGGGCCGCGTGATGCACAAGATGGCGGCGGCCTCCGTGGCCGAGCTCGTTCGGATGCTTCACAAGCTCGGCCGCGAGACGTCCAGGGCATTGATGGTCGCCCGGCCGTGGGACCAAAGGCCAATAGCGGCGGATCGGGAGGTCCGGGCAGAGTGAACTACAGCATGGTCAGCAAGGAGGCGGCGCACCTCCCGATCCAACGAGCGCCGATGGTCTGCGTCATCGACGACGACGACTCGCTCCTGCGCGCGCTGCGCCGCCTCCTGGATGCGACCGGCTTCCGCGTGGAGACCTTCTCGTCGGCGGAGCAGTTCCTGGAGTCGGATCATCGCGGGCGGGCGGACTGCCTCGTGCTGGACGTTCACCTGAGCGGTCTGAGCGGGCTCGAGCTGCAGGAGCGGCTGGCCAGGTCGGGGGTGAGCACGCCGGTCGTGATCATCACGGCCCACGACGAGGTGTCCACGCGCGAGCGGGCGCGGCGGGCCGGCGCGGTCGAGTACCTGCGGAAGCCCTTCGACGACGACTCGCTGATCGACGCCATCCACAAGGCGATCGGCCTCTCCTGACCCGTGCGGAACGCGCGCGGCGCCGTCCCCGGAACCGGCTGGCGGCCGGCCTGGCCCGGGCGCCCGGCGAGCGGGTTGCGCCCGGCCCTCTTCCGCGCCCTGGCCCTGACCCTCCTGCTCGCCGGCTGCAGCTTCGTGTCGACGCGTCTGCACCCCTACCTCGGCGGCCCGACCTTCCCGCCCACCGACCCGGCCCAGGTCGCGATCCTCCGGGCCGAGCCAGACCGCCCGCACGAGCGGCTCGGCGAGGTGTTCGCGGAGCCGTCGGGCGATCCGACCGCGGCCCAGTACGAGCAGGCCCTTCGCGAAGGGGGCGCCAGGATGGGCGCCCACGCCGTCGTGGTCGTCTATGACCGGCTGCAGGTCGTCGGATCCATGGTGTCCGGGCCTTGGTGGGCGCCCTCGGCCGCCCCGATCGTCGGGCGCGTGGTGGTGGGCCTCGCGATCCGCTACTCGGGCCCCTGACCCGCGCGGTCTGCGCGCCGACCGGGCCGACCCGAGCAGACCAGGGCCATCATGAGCGAGCCGCCGGCGGTCGACGCCGCGCGGAACCCGTCCACGGGCCGCGCCGCCGTGCCCCTCGCCTGGAGGGGCGACGGCGATCCGCCGAGCCGGTTCCATCGGGGCGCGCACCCGCCCTACGGCATCCGCTGGTTCGGCAGCACGGCGCTCCTCGGGCACCTCCGCCGCGTGGCGGCCTCGATCGTCGCCAGCCAGGCCGTGGACACCCGGGACTGGATGCGCCCGGAGCGCCCGCACGAGCTCCTGGCCCATGCCGCGCGCGTCCTGCGGGCTCCGGTCGCGGACGCCGCCACGCTCGTGGAGCGCCTCGGCCGGCCGCTCTGGATCGACTTCGTCTCCGACACCGGCGACGACCGCGACGTGAGCGGCGCGGTCGCCCGCCTCGTGTTCGCCGAGTACGCGCCGGCGGACGGCGGCGACGCCACGATCCTGCCGCGCGGCGACATCCTCCTCTTCGGTGGCGACACCGCCTATCCCGTGGCCACGGGCCGGGAGATCCTGCGTCGGGTGGTCCAGCCCTGGAACGAGGTGCTCCAGGACGTCGGAACCGGCGGCCGCCGGCGGGTTCTCCTGGGCATCCCGGGAAACCACGACTGGTACGACGGGCTGGACGGGTTCGCCCGGCTCTTCCGGCGGGATGCGGTGGTCGGGATGCTCGCGCACTGGGAGGCGGATCGCGCGCATCCCGCGCGGAAGCGCCCGCCCGGGGACCGGAGCCGCGCCGCCCTGGTCCGGCAGCTCCACCTCGACGAGCTGGCCGGGTCCGTCGACCTCATCCGGTCGGCGTACCAGTCGCTCCGCGCGATCGTCCGCGGGGGAACGCTGCACCGGGTTGCGCGGCTCACGCTGCGCGGCTACACGCCCGTGCAGGAAGCCTCGCACTGGGCGCTGCCGCTCGCCCCGGGCCTCGACCTCTGGGGCGTGGACCGGCAGCTCCGGCGGCTCGACTTCCGCCAGCGCACGTTCTTCATCGAGCGGCGGGCGGAGCAGCCCGGGGATCGGCTGGTGTTCCTGGCCCCGGACCCGGCCCTGTCCTTCGGGGAGCCGAACCCGGTCGGGCAAGGGATGCTCGCCGCCTGCCACCTCACCCTCGAGTCGGACCGCGTGCTCTATCTGAGCGGCGACCTTCACCACTACGAGCGGCGCGCGGTCGGGGAGTCCCTCCACGTGATCGCCGGCGGCGGCGGCGCCTTCCTCCACGGCACCCGCATTCCCCCGTCCCCGCGCGGCCCGGCCGAACGCGTCTACCCGGACGCCGCCACCAGCCGGAGGCTCGCGCTCGGGCTCCCGTGGAAGCTGATGGCCGGCACGGCCGGCTTCCTCCCGCACATGCTCTTCGGGCTGCTCGGCGCGATCCAGCTCCGGGCCCTCGGGCACGGCCCCGTGGCCGGGACGGTGACCACGGCGCTGGTCGCCCTCACGTACATCGTCGGGTTCGCGCTCGCGGTTCGGAGCCGCCGGACGCGCCCGGTCCTGACCCTCGCGGTCGCCCTGTCGTTCGGCCTGGCCCTGGCGCTCTCTCCGCTGCTGCTCCGCGCGCTCGTGCTCCTGCTCGCGCACGGCACGTACCACGACGTCCTGGTCGTGCTCGTGCACGCCGCGCTCGGCGCGCTCCTCTTCGGGGCGTTCCTGATGACGCTGGCCCTCACCGGCCTCGAGCACGAGGACGGGTCCGCCGCGCTCGGACATCCCGGGTTCCGGCACTTCGTCCGGATCCGGGTCGACCCCGGCGGCGGGCTCGAGGCCTGGGTGATCGGCAAGGACGACCCGCTCGGCCCCGGACCGCCCGTTCTCATCGACCGCTTCGCGTGGCCTGGTCCCGGGACGGGACGATGACGGCCGACGTTCCGGGCGAGCCGGGCCGGCCCAGCCTGGAGGACTCCCTCACCCGGATCCCGCTCTTCGCGGAGATCGATCGAGTGGCCCTCGCCCAGCTCGCCGCCCACCTCGATCCCCTCGTCCTCCAGGAGGGCGACACGGTCTGCCGCCAGGGCGAGCCCGGCGACTGCCTCTTCGTCCTCACCTCCGGACAGCTGGGCGTCCACGTGCACGATCCGACCGGCGGCGCCTCCCGACGGATCGACGGGCTCGGCCCCGGAGACTTCTTCGGCGAGATGGCGCTGCTGACGGGCGAGCCGCGCTCGGCCACGGTCCGCGCGGAAGCGCCGAGCCACGTGTTCCGCCTCGACCGCGAGCGCTTCGAGGCGCTCGTGCACGCGGAGCCCTCCAGCTTCCTGGCGATCGCGCGCGTGCTGAGCCGCCGCCTGGCCACCGCCAACCGGATCCGGCTCGTCGAGGAGCAGGCGCTGGCGGCGGGTGTCGAGGCCGCGCTCGAGCGGCTGTCTCCCGAGCGCCGCGAGGCGGTCCTGGAAGCGAGCCTGCTGGAAGAGCCGGCCGCGCTCGGCGCCCTGTTCGGCGATCGCGCGGGCCCCATCGCCGCCGATCTCGCGGCCCTCGGCGTCGGGCGCGGGAGCGGCACGGTCGTGCGCGACGTCCTCCGCGAGCGGCTCCGGCGAGACGAGGACCCCGCGCGAGTGCGGGGCCGGGCCGAGGCGCTCGCCGCGCGGCTGGCCGCGGCCGGGGAATGGGACGCGGCGCTCGGCGTCCTGGCCGCCCATGCCGACGCCCGCGCGCTCGGCAAGACGCTGGCGCGCGCGCTTCGCGCGGTGCCGCCCCTCGCGCCCGATCGCGCTCGACGGTGGATCGAGCGCCTCGGCGACGAGGCGACGCTCGACGACGCCGATCTCGCGCTGGGCCGGGCGGCCTTCCACAGCGCCCGCGGCGATCCGGCCCGCGCCCTGGACGTGCTCCGGCGGGCGCTCGGCGGAGCGCTCCGCGCCACGGATCGCGACGACGGGGCTCGCCTCGCCGCCGAGATCTCGCGACTCGCCCTCGCCGTCGGGGAGCATCCGGCCCGCGGCGCGGAGATCCGCCCGCGCGTCACGGGCGAGGCGTCGATCCCGCATCGCGCGGGGTGGGCGAGCCGCGCGTGCCTCGCCGCGGGGGCCGCGCTCACCGTCGCCGCCGCCTGGCCCGGAACGAGCCCTCAGCGCGCCTTCGTGGCGCTGCTCCTGGCGGCCATCGCGGCGATGCTGAGCCGCCGCCTCCCCGACTTCGTCGTGGGCCTGGGCCTGGTCGCCGCGTGGATCCTGCTCGGCGTGGCCCGCCCTCCCGAGGCGCTGGCCGGGTTCGCCTCGAAGGAGTGGCTGTTCGTGGTCGCCGTGTACGGGCTGGCCGCCGCGACGGCCCGCTCGGGCCTCCTCTACCGGACCGGGCTCCTGCTCGTCCGGCGGGTGCCGCACGGCACGCTTCAGCAGGCGGCGACGCTGCTCCTGACCGGGATGGCCCTCACGCCCCTGATCCCCTCGGCGACCGGCCGGGCGTCCCTGGTCCTCCCGCTCGCCCGGGCGCTGGCCGAGGCTCTCCGGATCCCGGACCGGTCGGGCGCCTCGGCCGTGCTCGGCCTCGCGGCCTGGACGGGCGCGGGCCCGCTCATGTTCGTGTCGCTGAGCGGCTCGGGGACGTGCCTGCTCGCATGGGGCCTCTTGCCCGAGGCGAGCCGCACCCGCGTGGGCTGGGTCCAGTGGCTCGTTGCCGCGCTGCCGCTGGGGGCGTTCCTCGCGGCGGGGGCGCTCGCCCTCCTCTTCGTGCTGCTCCGGCCCCCGGCCGTGGCCGCGCCGCCTCGCGAGCGCATCGGGCTCCAGGTGGCCCTCCTCGGGCCGCCCTCGAGCCGCGAGGTCGCGGTGGCGCTCATCCTGGCGCTGACCGTCACCGGCTGGATCGTCGCGCCCTGGCTCCGCCTCGACCTCGCCTCCGTGGCCCTCCTCGGCCTCCTGGCGGCGGCAGTGGCGGGCAGCTTCGACCGCGCGGCGCTCCAGGCGCTCGACTGGGGCATGCTGCTGTTCTTCGGCGTCGTGCTGGGTCTCGGCCGGCTCGCCGCCGCGCTCGGGCTCGACGCTCAGGCCGGCGCGCTCATCCAGCAGTTCCTCGGAGACAGCCGGCCCGGGCCGCTCGGCATGGTGCTGGCCGTCGCGCTCGTGAGCTTCGCCGTTCGCCTCGTGCTGGAGCAGGACCTGACGGTCCTGCTGGTCAGCCTCGCGCTGGTCCCGGTGGCCACCGCCGCCGGCATCGAGCCGTGGTCCGTGACGATCGCGCTCCTCGCGACCTCCGTCGTCTGGTTCCTCCCGTTCCAGACGTCGAGCTACATGGTGGCGCGCTCCGCCTCGGAGGATCGCCTCTTCTCCCACGAGCAGGCCCGGCGCTTCGCCCTCGCCTACGCGGGGCTGACCCTCGTGGGGCTCGCGCTCGCCGTGCCCTACTGGCGCCTCCTCGGGGTCCTGTGACGGGGACCGTCCCCCTTGCCTTGACAGCCGCGGGACCCCTCCCTAGTATTGGCGCCACCCAGCGGTTCGACGATGTCCCCGGGGATCGACACGGTCACTGAAGGCAAAGCTGGCAACATGCTCGGTCGCCGCGGAAGCACGACGCCGGCGAGTCGTCCTTCCCAGGCCCTGGCCTCTGGAAGGGGGTGCGTGCGCAGGCAGCGGGCCGGCGCGCCGGAATCGACGTCCCACACGATGAGTGCGCTCTAGCTACGGGAGGGATCGCATCACTATGGACAGCCACAGCTTCATGGTCGGTGAGTCACTGGTCGGCGACGGCAACGAGATCGCTCACATCGATCTGATCATCGGGTCGAAGACCGGCCCGGCCGGCGCCGCCTTCGCGCAGCGCCTGGCCGCGCAGACGGCAGGCCACAACGGCCTCCTCGCCGTGCTGGCGCCGAACGTCCCGGCCAAGCCGGACACGGTCATGTTCAACAAGGTCACGATCAAGGGCGCCGGCCAGGCGGTCCAGATGTTCGGCCCCGCCCAGGCCGCCGTGGCCAAGGCGGTCGTGGACAGCGTCGCCGACGGGACCATCCCCAAGGCGAGCGCCAACGACCTGTGCGTGATCGTGGGCGTGTTCATCCACTGGCAGGCGCAGGACAACAAGAAGATCTACGACTACAACTACCGAGCGACCAAGGAGTCGATCACGCGGGCGATGAAGGGCCAGCCCACCGTCGACGCCGTCGTCGCCCAGAAGGACACGGCCAAGCACCCCTTCGCGTAGACGCGCCGTCGCGTCGCCGCGCGGCCGGACGCCCCGCGGTCCCGCTCCGCCGGGATCGCGCGGGCCCCGGCCCGCCCTCGCCGAGGCAGATCCGATGCGGCCGGAGACGCTCATCCTTGATCCCGATCCGCTGGGCCCATCCCCGGGCGGGCGACCAGTGCTGGCCTGGAGTGCCTCGCCCAGGCCGAGCGCGTGGCCCGGGCCACGGCGGCGGGCTGACCCACCGTCATGCTCCGCGTCAACGGCGTGGAGATCGAGGACACCTTCGCCGAGGCGTTCAAGATGCGCGCGGCCCGGGTGATCGTGACCGCGGAGACGGCCGGCTGGGCCCGGACCGCCGCCGCCGCTGGCCACCGGCTACGCGACGTCGGTGATCGGCTGCGACGCCGAGGCCGGCATCGAGGCGGACTCTGCCGGCGAGCGAGACGCCCGACGGCCGGCCCGGCGTCAGCCTGCTGGTCTTCGGCTTCAACCGGCGGCGCTCGGCAAGGCGCTCGTCAACCGCGTCGGCCAGTGCGTGATGACCTGCCCCACCACCGCGTGCTTCAACGGGCTCCTGCCCGGCGAGGAGACGGTCAAGGTGGGCGGGCTCCTCCGCTTCTTCGGCGACGGTCACCAGGCCAGCAAGAAGCTCGACGGGCGGCGCTACTGGCGGGTCCCGGTGATGGACGGCGAGTTCCTGTGCGAGGACATCTTCGGCGTCCAGGGCGCGGTCGCGGGCGGCAATTTCCTGATCCTCGCCACGGACCAGGCCGCCGCGCTCCGCGCCGCGGAGGCCGCCGTCCAGGCGATCCGCGCGGTGCCGGGCGTCATCCTCCCCTTCCCGGGCGGCATCGTCCGGAGCGGCAGCAAGGTCGGATCGCGCTACAAGAAGCTGCGGGCGTCGACCAACGACGCGTACTGCCCCACGCTCCGCGGGCTGGGTCGGACTCGCCTGCCGATGAGCGTCCACGCGGTCTACGAGATCGTCATCGACGGCCTGGATGTGGCCGCGGTGGAGGCGGCGATGCGCGTCGGGCGTCCGGGCCGCGTGCGGGCCGGGGGTCGTGCAGATCAGCGCGGGCAACTACGGCGGCAAGCTCGGCCAGTACCACCTGCACCTCCACAAGATTCTCGACTCGTGACCGTCATGATCATCGAGACGGTCGTGACGACGCTCGACGAGGATGGCGAGGCGAACTTCGCCGCCATGGGGGTGGTCTGGGGCGAGGACCGCCTGGTCATCCGGCCGTACGTCGCCACGCGGACGTTCCGGAACCTCGTTCGCACCCGCGAGGCCGTCGTCAACGTCACCGACGACGTCCTGACGTTCGCGAAGAGCGCGCTCTCGGGCGAGCGGTTTCCCGCTCGGCCCGCCGCGCGCGTTCGGGGGTCATCCTGGCCGATGCGTGCCACTGGCGCGAGGTCGCCGTCGAGGACGTGTCGTTGCCCGAGCCCCGGCCGCCGGGCGGGGGGCGGGCCGACGTCGCCACGCGCGTCGTGGCCAGCGCGGTGGGCCGGCCGTTCGCCGGGCTGTGCCGCGCCAAGCACGCCGTGGTGGAGGCGAGCATCCTCGCCTCGCGCGCGAAGCGATTGCCGCGGCGACGAGGTGCTCCGGGAGCTGGACCGCCTCGACCCGCTGGTGGACAGGACCGGGGGCCCGGCCGAGCGTGAGGCCATGGCGTACGTCCGCGCCCACGTCACGCGGCTCGTGGGCGCCTGACACGCCCGGCCCAGGCATGCGCACGGTCGTCCAGGCGGGAGCGCGGCTCCATCTGGGGTTCCTGGACCTGAACGGCGGCTGCGGGCGTCGATACGGATCGATCGGCGTCACGCTGGAGCGGCCGACGCTGCACGGTGGAGGCCGCCCCCGGGCCGGACGGTGCGCCCCTCGCGGCCCGCGGAACCCGTGCGCAGGCATCCTCGACCGGCTCGACCTCGCGGACGCGCCGATCGCCGTGCGGCTCGTCGAGACGATCCCGGCCCACGCGGGGTTCGGCGCCGGCACCCAGGTCGCGCTGGCGGTCGCGCTGGCCGCGTCGCGGGCCGCGGGCCGCCCGGCGCCCATCCGCGACCTGGCGCGGCAGCTCGGCCGAGGGCAGCGCTCCGGGATCGGCGTCGCGGCCTTCGAGCGGGGCGGGCTCGTCATCGACGCCGGGCATCCGTCGCAGGAGGGTCGCCGGGCGGAGGCCGGAGAGACCGAGGGGCCGGAGCCCCCGCCGGTCATCTTCCAGCACCCCCTGCCCGACGACTGGCGGTTCGTCCTCGCGACCCCGCGCGCCGCGCCCGGCCTCTCCGGCCCGAGCGAGGCGCGAGCGTTCGAGAGCCTCCCGCCGATGGACGCGGCGCAGGTCGGCCGGATCTGCCGCCTCACGCTGATGCAGGTCGCGCCGGCCGCGCTCACCGGCGACATCCGGACCTTCGGAGCGGCGATCACCGAGATCCAGACGGTGGTCGGGGAGTACTTCGCTCCCTATCAGGGCGGCCGCTTCGCCACCGAGACCGGCTGCCTGGCGACCGAGCTCGCCCTGGCGCGCGGCGCTCACGGCGTCGGGCAGAGCTCCTGGGGGCCGACGGTCTTCGCGCTGGTGCGAGGCGAGCCCGCCGCGCGCGATCTCGCCGATGCGCTCCGCAGCGCGTTCGGCGACCGGCTCGCGTGGGTCGACGTCAGCCCCGCGCGAAACCGGGGCGCGTCGTGCCGGGAGGCCCCGTGAGCCTGGACCTCGGCCTGAACCGCCGCGCCGCGCGACTCGCCGACGCGCTCGCGGCCGACGCGGCCCTCCTCGGTGTCGCGGTCACGGAGGTCGGGCGGCGCCCGGGTGCTCGACTGCGGCGTCCTGGCGCCAGGAGGGCTCGAGGCGGGCCGGCGGCTGGCCGAGATCTGTCTCGCCGGTCTGGCCACGGTATCCTTCACGAGCGTCGACCTGGGTGGCCTCTGGCTCCCCGCGGTGGAAGTCGCCACCGACCACCCGGTGTCGGCGTGCATGGCCAGCCAGTATGCCGGCTGGGCCATCGACCCGCCGGGGTACTTCGCCATGGGCTCGGGACCGGCCCGCAGCATGGCTCGGGTCGAGCGCGAGCTCTACGAGCGAATCGGCTACGCGGAGGCCGGAGACACCGCGGTGCTGGTGCTGGAGGGTCGGGCGCTTCCCGACGAGAGGGTGGTGGAGCTCGTCGCCGACAAGTGCCGCGTGGCGCCCGAGGGCCTCCGGCTCCTCATCGCCCCGACCGCCAGCATCGCCGGGTGCGTCCAGGTCGCCGCGCGCTCGGTCGAGACCGGGCTCCACAAGATGCTGGAGCTCGGGTTCGACGTCCGAAGCGTGCGGAGCGGCGCGGGCCTGTGTCCCGCTCGCCCCGGTGGCGAAGAACGACCTTCGCGCCATCGGGTGGACGAACGACTGCATTCTCTATGGCACCCGCGCCTACTTCGCCGTCCACGCCGACGACGCCGAGGTCGCCGCGATGGTCGAGCGCCTGCCGGCCTCGACATCGCCGGACCACGGCACCCCGTTCTACGAGATCTTCAAGCGCGCCGGCAACCAGTTCTACAAGATCGACCGGATGCTCTTCAGCCCGGCGGAGGTCGTCGTCAACAACCTGGCCTCCGGACGCGTCTTCCGTGCCGGCCGCCTCGACCCCGAGGTGCTCAGGAGATCGTTCAGCGGTGGCCCGAGGGGAGCGCCGGCAGCGCTGGAGGCGCGGCGTGAAGGTCGCCATCCTGGGCTCGCGGTCCGGCTGGCACGAGGTCCGGCTGGGACGCGCGCTCCGCGAGCGGGGCGTGGAGCCGGCGGTGGCGCCCATCACCGGCCTCGCGGCGGCCGTGGCCATCGGGGCCAGCGGAGACGCGCTCGCCGCCGGGGGCGTCCGGCTCGACGACTGTGGCGCGGTGATCGTGCGCGCGATCCCAGCGGGGTCGCTCGAGCAGGTCATCTTCCGGCTCGATGCCCTCCACCGCCTGACCCGGCTCGGCGTCTCGGTCATCAACTCGCCCCGGTGCGTCGAGCGCACCGTCGACAAGTACTTCACCTCGACCCTCCTCGAGGACGCGGGGCTGCCGACCCCCCGGACGCGCGTGTGCGAGCGGCTCGACGACGCGCTGGCGGCCTTCGACGCGCTGGGCGGGGACGTGGTGATCAAGCCCCTCTTCGGCTCCGAGGGACGGGGCATCGTGCGGGTGTCCGACCCCGATCTCGCCTACCGCACGTGCCGCGCCCTGGAGCTGACGCGCTCGGTGTTCTATCTCCAGGAGTTCGTGCCACACGGTGGTCGCGACATCCGGGCGTTCGTCGTCGGGGGCCGGCTCGTGGCCGCCATGACCCGCTGGGCCGCCGGCTGGAAGACCAACGTGTCGCAGGGCGCGCGGACGGAGCCCGATCGCCCTGTCCGGCGAGCTCGAGCGCCTGAGCGTCCGGGCGGCGGGCCTGCTCGAGGCGGACTACGCGGGCGTGGACCTCCTGCGCGCGGAAGACGGGCGGGTGCTCGTGATCGAGGTCAACGGGATACCGGGATGGCGCGGGCTCCAGCAGACGACCGACGTGGACGTCGCGGGCGCGATCGCCGAGCACGCGATCGCGACCGTGGAGCGCGGTCGTCCCGGTCGGCGCCGCGCCGTGAGCCCCGCCGCGGCCCGGGCCGGATCCTCCACGGCGGCCCGCATCGCGGCGGCCGCGACGCTCGCCTGCACGCTCGAGGCCTGCGCCGAGAAGGTCGGCAACGTCACCCCGACGCGCGGCTTCGCCGACGCGCGCTTCGACGACTTCGCGCTGAGCGCGCAGGCGCTGGGCGCCGCGGTCGCCGTGGCCACGCCGGGGCGGGTGGGTCGGACCGTGTACCGGGCGGTGGCCGCCACCGCGGGCGTGGCCCCGTCCAACACCAACCTCGGCATGGCGCTCCTGTTCGCGCCGCTCGCGGCGGCCGCGCGGGCGCCGGGAGGGCCGGGGCTCCGGCGCCGGCTCGCCCGGGTGCTGCGCGGGCTGAGCGTCGACGACGCGCGCTGGGCCTATCGGGCGATCCGCCTCGCCCGGCCGGGCGGGCTCGGGCGGAGCGACGAGGCTCCCGTCGCCCGCCCTCCCGCCGATCACGCTCCTCGAAGCCATGGGGCTCGCCGCGCGCCGCGACACGGTGGCCGCGGAGTACGTCCGCGGCTTCGCGGTCACGTTCGACCTTGGGCTCGCCAGGCTTCGCCGGGCGCTCGGTCGCGGCCTGTCCCTGCTCGACGCCATCGCGCAGGCCCATCTCGAGCTGATGGCCCGGGTGCCGGACACCCTGATCGCACGGAAGGCCGGCGCCGCCGCGGCGGCCGCGGTGGCCGCGCGGGCGGGCGCCGTGGTGCGGGCGGGCGGGGTCGTCACGCCGAGGGGGCTGGCCGCCGCCCGGCGCCTCGACCGAGACCTCCGGCGCCACGGCAACCGCCTGAACCCGGGGACCTCGGCGGATCTCATCGCCGCCGCCCTGTTCGTCTGGCTCCTGGAGACTCCCGCCCGGCGGCGACTCGCCGGAGCGACGCGGCACGGGTCTCGGGCCGCCACGGACGGCCGCGGGCCGACGACGGGCTCGCGCGGACAGCCGCAGGCGGAAGGCCAACCGGCCCAGCCGGCTGGGCCGACGCCGCCCCCTGGACCGAACGTCCGAGACGGCGCGGCGAGGCAAGTCATGAGCGAGTTCCGGGTGCGGATCGAGAAGGACTACACGGTCTTCTGCGCCGGCCACTTCATCACGTACGACGGGCACGAGTGCGAGCCGCTGCATGGCCACAACTACCGGGCGGCGGCGGCGCTCGAGGGCCCGCTCGACGAGAACGCGTACGTGTTCGACTTCACCCGGCTCAAGCGCGCGCTCAGGGCCATCGTCGACCGCCTCGACCACCGGATGCTGCTTCCGACGAAGAGCGCGCTGATCCACGTCACCCAGATCGGGCGCCGAGGTTCAGGCGGCCTACCGCGACAAGCGCTACGTGTTTCCCGCCAGCGACGTGGTGCTCCTGCCCATCTCCAACACCACCGCGGAGATGCTGGCGTGGTGGATCGCGCAGGAGCTCAGAGCAGGGCCTGGGAGCGCTCCCCGCCCGGGGTCACCGCGCTCGAGGTCGAGGTGGACGAGTCCTCCGGCCAGCGCGCCTTCTACCGGGAGACGCTCGGGAAGGGCGCCGACGGGGGGACGGGGCGCCCGTGACGTCGCCGTCGACCGTCTACCTGGGGCTCGGCTCGAACCTGGGAGACCGCCAGGGCCAGCCTGGCCGAGGCGCTCCAGAGCCTCCGCGCGCACGTCCGGATCGAGCGGATCTCGCCGGTCTACGAGACCGAGCCGGTCCACGTGACCGACCAGCCCCGCTTCCTGAACCTCGCGGTGAAGGGCAGCCACCGACGCTCGAGCCGGCCGACCTCCTCGCCGTCGTGAAGCGGATCGAGTCCGCGGATGGGGCGGCGGCCGGGCGAGCGATACGGTCCGCGGCCGATCGACATCGACATCCTCTTCTACGGTGACCGCGTGGTCCGCACCGACAGCGCTCCAGGTGCCGCACCCGCGCGATCGCCGAGCGCGGCTTCGTCCTGGTCCCGCTTCACGACATCGCGCCGGACCTCCGGCACCCGGAGCTCGGACGCACCGTCGCCCAGCTCCTCGCCTCCCTCGGGCGAGACGCGCGGCGTCGTCCGGGTCGAGCGGGGCCTGACGGCGCAGCCTCGAGCGCGACGTGCAGGAGGAGTCGCCGTCGGCGCGCCTCCGGCTCGACCAGACGGGCGTGACCGGGCTCCACCGCATCATCCGTCTCGCCGACGGCGGCGGCCTCTTCTACGCGACGCTCGACCTCTTCGTCGAGCTGCCGCCCGACCGGAAGGGCGCCCACATGTCGCGCTTCAGCGACACGGTGGAGGAGGTGCTGGAGGACCTCGGCGCGTTCGAGGCCCCGATGATCGAGACGCTCGCCGAGCGCATCGCGCGGGCCCTCACCGTCGGGCACCGGGCGCGAGCGCGCGGACGTGGAGATCCGCGCCCAGTTCCCGCTCGAGCGGCGCGCGCCCATCTCGGGCAAGCCCTCGCAGGAGCTCTACACGCTGATCGGCATCGCCGCGGCCACCCCCCGGCGCGCCGTGCAGCTGGTCGGCGTGGAGGCCGAGGGCATGATGGCGTGCCCCTGCGCGCAGGAGATGGTCCGCGCGCAGGCGCGAGAGCGCGGCTGCGCGAGCACGGCCTGACGCCGGAGCTCGCCGAGCAGGTCCTGTCGCTGGTCCCGGTCGCCACGCACAACCAGCGCGGGCGCGGCCGGCTCATGGTCGGCGCCGACCGCGCCGCTCCGCGCCGAGGACCTGGTCGAGATCGTCGAGGGCGCGATGAGCTCCGAGAACTACGACCTCCTGAAGCGGCCGGACGAGCTCTTCGTCGTGGAGAAGGCGCACCGGCATCCCCGCTTCGTCGAGGACACCGTGCGCGAGATGCTCCGGAGCTTCGTGAGCGCCTATCCCGAGCTGCCGGACGACGCCTACGTCCACGCCCGGCAGGTGAACATGGAGACGATCCACAAGCACGACGTGTTCGCCCAGCGCGGCGGGCAGCTCGGCGAGATCCGCGGCGAGCTCGCGGACGGCCAGCCCCGCGGCAGCACCGCGCTCCAGGCCTGGCTGGCGGCCCGGCTCGCGAGCTAGGCGCCGGGGACGATCAGGTCGGCGGCCCCGAGGACACCGGTGTGGAGCACCGTCCCGACCAAGGCCGCCTGGTAGCCCGCGCGCGCGAGCGCGGCGAGGTCGTCCTTGCCCCGCACCCCGCCGCCCACCACGATCTCGGCGTCCGGCAGGCCCGCGCGCAGCGTGCCGGGCCGGCTCCGTCTCCGGGCCGGTCCGCGCGCCGACACGGGCGAGATCGAGCACGATGAACGCCCGGATGCCCGCCGACCAGGCGTCGGCCGCCAGCTCGGTCGCCTCGGCCCCGGCCACCGCGGGCGATCCGCCGAGGAGCCGGCCTTCGCGATGGTCCAGGCTGAGGATGCAGTCCGCGCCGCCCCGGCTGGCGGCGCGCGCCGCCGCTCCGATCTCGGCCAGGTCGCGCACGTCCCGCAGCGTCTCGGTCCCGACGATCACCCGCGCCGCCCCGTGGGAGACGGCGCGCCGGGCGGCGTCGGCCGTCGCCACGCCGGCGTCGAGCCACACCGACAGTCCGAGGGCCGGCGATCGCCTGGACGACGGCGCCGTGATCTCCGGTGCCGGCAATGGCGTCGAGGTCCGCCACGTAGCAGGCGTCCGAGCCGAGGCGCTCGCGGAAGCCGCGAGCGAGCGCGACCGGGTCCGCCGAGTCCGACAGCACGCTCTTGACCGGCGCGTAGGCATGACGCTCGCCCCGCACCGCGTGGACCGCGACGCCGCCCTTGAGATCCAGCACCGGCACCACCCGCATCGCGGGGGAGGATAGCACGCGGTGAACCGCCCGGCCCGGGTGCTCGGGTGGGACGTGGGCGGGGCCTACGTCAAGGCGGCCGTCGTCGAGGACGGCGCCGGCGGCCGCACCGTCCGGACGGCGAGCCGCCCGTTCGAGATCTGGCGCGACAAGCTCGCGCTGCCCGACGTCCTGCGGGCGATCGCCGCCGAGCTCCCCTCCCCGGCGTCGGTCGCGGTGACGATGACCGCGGAGCTGTCGGACGTCTTCCGGACCAAGCGCGAGGGCGTGGGCTTCGTGCTGGACGCCGTGGAGGCGGTGTCGCGGGCGCCGGTCCGCGTCTTCACGACCGCCGGCGAGTTCGTGGATCCCGCCGCCGCCCGCGCGCGCCCCGCTCGACGCGGCCGCCTCCAACTGGGTCGCCACCGCCATGCTGGTCGGGCGGTTCCTCCCCGACGCCCTGCTGGTCGACGTCGGATCCACGACCACCGACGTGATCCCGGTGACGGGGGGCCGCGTGGCGGCGCTCGGCCGGACCGATCCCGAGCGGCTGCTGGCCGGGGAGCTCGTCTACACGGGGGCGCTCCGCACCAACGTCGCCGCCATCGTCCGCCGCGTGCCGCTCCGCGGCGGCGAGTGCCCCGTCGCCTCCGAGCTGTTCGCGCAGAGCGGCGACGCGCACGTGCTGCTCGGGTCGCTCGCGCCGGAGGACTACACGTGCCCGACGCCCGACGGCCGGCCGCCCACGCCGGAGTTCGCCGGCGAGCGGCTCGCGCGCGTGGTGTGCGCCGACGGGGAGATGCTCGGCGCCGGCGAGATCCGCGCCATCGCGGCGGCGGTCGCGGAGGCCCAGGTCGAGGAGATCGCCGCCGCCCTCGGCCGCGTCTCGCGCCGGCTCGCCGCGGCCGGCGCCCGTGATCACGACGGGCCTCGGCAGCCTTCCTCGCGCGCCGGGCGGCCGAGCGCGCCGGGCTGCCGGTCAAGGACCTCGCCGACGTCCTCGAGGTCGACGTCGGCGCCGTCGCCCCCGCCGTCGCCGTCGCCTGGCTCGCTCCTCGACGGGGTCAGACCTTGACTTCCATACAGTTCGAGCCAGCACGCCGCCCGAATGTATAGAAGTCAAGGCCTGACCCCGGAGTGGGTGATCAAGGTCGGCGGGAGCCTCGGGGAGCGGCCCGCTTCGCTCCGGCGCCTGATGGAGACGCTCTGGCGGCGGCGGGCCGGCGGCGCTGGCTCGTCGTGGTGCCCGGCGGCGGCGCCTTCGCCGACGAGGTGCGCCGCGCCGATCGCCGCTTCGGGCTCGGCGACTCGGCCGCCCACTGGATGGCCATCCTCGCGATGGACCAGTACGGGTACCTGCTCGCGCGCCTCGCGCCCGGGGCGGCTCTCGTCCGGAGCCGCGCGCGAGCTCGCCCCCGGCCGGCTCAACGTGCTGGCGCCGTCGGCCTGGCTCCTCGGCGCCGATCCCCTCCCCCACTCCTGGGACGTCACCTCGGACTCGATCGCGGCCTGGGTCGCGCGAGCCCTGCGCGTGCGCCGGCTCATGCTCGTGAAGGACGTGGACGGCTTCCTGGCACCCCGGCGCGGGGCGAAGCACGGGCGCGGGCTGATGCGCGTGTGGCGAGGGACGCGCTCTCCGGCGTGGTGGATCCTTACTTCTCCCGGGTCCTGGATCCGGCAACCGCATGCTGGGTCGTGCGCGGGACGCGGCCCGAGCGGATCGTGCGGCTGTTGGAGACCGGCCGGACCTACGGGACCGAGGTCATCCGCGAGCGCCAAGCCGGCCGGCGCAGGGCTGATCCGCAGAGGAGGCGACGCGCCGCCCGCGCATCTCCTAACCCGATCAGGCGAGTGCGTGGCGGAGCGTGCGTTGCCTGCGGTCGGCTAGCCTGCGATCGCCGCCGACACGGCGGCGTCGCGCGAGCGCAGGAGCGCGCGGACGCGCTCGGCGTCGACGCACCCGCCGACCCGGTCCCCGACGCACGCGGCGCCCCGCACGCCCACGAGGTCGGGACCGATCGGCGCCAGGCGCGCGAGGTCTTCGGCACGGAGCGACCCCGCCAACACCGACAGGAGGCCGCGGGCGCGGCACGCCGAGACGAACGCCGTCAGCTCGGCGTCACCGAGCCAGTGGAACAGTCCTCGGCCGTCCTTCACCGCCGTGTCGAGGAGACACCCCTGAGCACCCGCGGCGGCCGCGAGCGCGGGCAGGTCGAGGGGGTGGGGCGCGCCGGCGCGGGCGAAGTCGGCGAAGCCGGCCACCACGACGTGGACGCCGGCGGGAACACCCGCGCGAGCCGCGCGGAAGCTCGCCGCCGCCGCGGTCAGCGAGGTCTCGCGAAGCCCGAGCTTCACGAAAGCGGCGCCGCTCGCCGCGGCCGCGCCGGCCAGCGCCGCGGCTGCCACCGGCGTGAACGGCCCGTCCCCGAGCGCGGCGCTCACCGGCAGATGCGCCGGAGTCGCTTCCCGCACCGCGCGGACGACGTGCGGGGCGGCCTCGCCGAGGGCGCCCCTCGAGGGATCCTTGACGTCGATGACGTCGGCGCCCGCCGCCGACGCGATCCGGGCTTCCGCGGCGTCCACAACGCTGACCAGAAGGCGCATCGGAGCCGCATTATAGTAGTCGGGTGGAGCCGCGACAACCGAAGGCGCCCGTTGCCGTGGAGCGGCTCCGGGGCCAGGTGGCGGTCGTCACCGGCGCGAGCCGGGGATCGGCCGCGCGATCGCCCTCACCCTCGCGCGGGAGGGGGCGCGCGTCGTCGTCAACTACGCGCGCTCGCGCGAGCGCGCCGAGGCCGTCGTGGCCGAGATCGTGGCAGGCGGCGGAGACGCGCTGGCGGTCCGCGCCGACGTCTCGCGGGCGGACGAGGTCGATCCGGCTCCTCGGATCGACGCTCGAGCAGTTCGGACGCTGCCACGCCTGGGTCAACAACGCGGGCGCGGACATCCTGACGGGCGACGCGCGGTCGTGGCCGGCCGAGCGCCAGTGGGACGAGGTGATGGGCGTCGACCTCAAGGGCGCCTGGATCTGCTCCCGGGCGGCGGCGGAGGCGATGCGCCGCGACGGCGGCGGGGTCATCGTGAATCTCTCGTGGGACCACGTGAGCCACGGCATGGGCAACGCGACGGCCGCCATCTATGCCGCCGCGAAGGGCGGCGTGGCGGCGATGAGCCGCTGCCTGGCGCGGGAGTTCGCGCCGGCGGTGCGGGTCAACGTCGTGGCGCCCGGGTGGATCCGGACCCAGTGGCTCGACGGCGCCGGCGCCGAGATCCAGCAGCGCGTCACGGACGCGACCCCGCTCGCGCGGCCCGGCACACCCGACGACGTCGCGGGGGCGGTCGCGTTCCTGGCCTCCCCCGAGGCGTCGTTCATCACCGGGCGAGACGCTCCTGGTGAACGGCGGAGTGGTGATGGGCTGAGCCGCTCCCGGCGACACCCGTCGCGGGCGCGGCGTCACCGCGGTCGATCGACGATCGGCGGAGCAGCGGACTCCGCAGGAGGCACACGATGGCTGAGGAGAAGAAGCTCCCCGTCCTTCCGGACGACGAGATCGAGCGGCGGCTCGCGAGCGAGCTGCCGGGCTGGTGGTACGAGGGCCGCTGGATTCGCCGGAAGTACAACACGGACGGCTGGCTGACGACGCTCGCGCTGGTCAACACGATCGGCTTCCTGGCCGAGGCCGCCTAGCATCACCCCGACCTCGAGGTGACCTGGGGCAAGGTGTGGGTGAAGCTTCGCACCCACTCGAGCAACGGCGTCACCGAGCGCGACTTCGCGCTCGCCAGGCGTCTCGAGGACGCGGTGCTGTGGCGAGCCGGGCGCGGACTCCCACATGGAGGGCACGCCCAACAAGTGGGTGAAGGGCGGGAGTCCCGACCGGCCCGCCTGAGCGGACCGGTCCGGCGCGCCCGCCGCCGCCACGCTGCCACGCTGGAGGACACCGGCTCCCGTGCCCAAGACCCTGTTCGTCACCGGCAAGCTCGCCGAGCCGGCGCTCCGGTCCACGCTCGAGCGCATGGCGCCGGACTTCCCGTACGAGGTGGCGGTGCTGCGCATCACGGTCGCCGCCCTCATGACCACCTCGTGGATCGCCCGGCACCTCTCGGAGGTCGCCGGCGTGCGAGCGCATCGTGATCCCGGGCCTCTGCGAGGGCGACGTCCGGGTCATCGAGGACCGCTGGGGCGTCCGGACCGAGAAGGGGCCCGCCGACCTCCGCGACCTCCCCGAGCACTTCGGACAGGCGGCGCTCCGCGAGGAGTACGGCGCGCACGACATCCGGATCTTCGCCGAGATCAACAACGTGCCGTACCTCTCGCGCGAGGAGGTGGTGCGCCAGGCGGAGTACTACCGGCAGAGCGGCGCCGACGTGATCGACCTCGGCTGCTCCCTCGACCGGAAGTTCGACGACGTGGGCGCAGGTCGTGGGCCTCCTGAAGAGCGCAGGGCTTCACCCTCAGCATCGACACGCTCGATCCGGTCGAGATCGTCGCCGGCGACCGGGCCGGGCATCGACTACGTGCTGAGCCTCAACGGCCAGAACCTGGACGTGGCCGCACGGATCCGGGCCACGCCGGTCCTCATCCCGGACTCGCCGGCGGAGCTCGACACGCTCGACCGGAGCATGGCGCACGCTCGAGACGCTCGGGCGCCCCTACATCCTCGACCCGGTGATCGAGCCCGTCGGCTTCGGTTTCGCGGCGGCGCTCGACCGCTACGTCCAGGTCCGGGCGCGCCACCCCGCCGCCGAGATGCTGATGGGGATCGGCAACATCACGGAGCTGACCGACGCGGACACGACCGGGATGAACGCGCTCCTGATCGGGTTCTGCCAGGAGCTCGGCATCCGCCACGTCCTCACGACCGAGGTGATCCCGTGGGCGCGGGGCGCGGTGCGCGAGGTCGACGTGGCGCGCCGCCTCATGCACGCGGCGCGCCGGCGCGGCGTCGCTCCCGAAGCACATCGACGACCGGCTGCTCACGGTCAAGGACGCCGCGCCCGAAGTACTACACGGAGGCGGAGCTCCGCGAGCTCCACCGGGCGATCACGGACCCGAACTTCCGCATCGCCACCACCCGCGACGCCATCTGCGTGTTCAACAACCGCCTGTTCGTCATGCGGAACGGACATCCAGGCCCTCTTCGAGCAGCTCGGCGTCGAGGATCCCGCCCACGCCTTCTACCTCGGCAAGGAGCTCATGAAGGCGCGCCTGGCGCTCCTCCTCGGGAAGACCTACGTGCAGGAGCAGCCGCTCCGCTGGGGATACCTGACGCCGGAGCGCGAGGACACGCCCCACCGCCGCGTGCGGATCGAAGGGCGCCGACCTTCGCCAAGACGCCGCGCCGCCGTAGCCCCCGCCGCCCCGCGCTCGAGCCGGCCACGCTGACGCGGAGTGGCGAGCACGACGCCGCGACGCCTCCGCCTATTCACCTCGCCGTCGGGCGCCCACGGCCTCGGATCCCGGCGGAATGCGCCGCCCTCGCCTCGGCGTCGAACCGAGCAGGAGGACGCCATGCACCGGACAGCCAGGCAGAACGCCGAGCCATCGACGCCACCCGCGGCGCACGGTACGGCGCCTCCGAGCGGGGCTGCTCCTCCTGGGCGGGATGCTCGCGCTCGGAGGGTGCTACGTGGTCCAGCCCCCGCCGGTGGCGTATGCCCCGCCGCCCGGACCCGTCTACGTGGCGCCGGCTCCCGTCTACGTGGTGCCGGGGCCGGTGTACCGGTGGGGCGGATACGGATACGGCTGGCGGCGCGGACGCTGGTAGGGGACGGTCGGCGAACGTCGCCGCCTTCCTCGAGGGCGGACGTGAACGTCCTCTCCGCTTCGCCGTACTGGCCGTGCTGGTAGGCGCGGTTGCCCGAAATCCGTGTACATCGAGCACATCAGGTCGGCCTGCGACTCGGCCCCATGCTGCATTCCCTTGTGCGTCGTCACGCCCCCGCCCGGCCGCACCAGAGTGGTCGCGGGGCGACGCCGACGCGCCAGGGCGCGCCAGGCTGAGGACGAGGGTCGTGGGTCTGCGCGACGCCGGACGCCGGGTGCGTCGCAAGGATCGCGGTGATCAGCGCGCCGAGCAGAAGGATCAGCGTGAGGCGTGTCCGACACTCTGTACGCGAATTTGTGGGGTAGGATTGGAAGGCGTGTCAAGGCGAGCGCCGGCCGCGGCATCGCTCTTGCCGACTGCGCCATCCGCTCCGCCACCGAGCTCCCCACCAGGAGGTGGGCATGAAGAAGCTGCTCCTGCAGCTCGACCCCGACCGGCTACCCGAGCGCCTTCGACCGGATCGTCGCCTACGACGCAGGCGCGGACGAGGTGCTGAGCTACGGCGGCGTGACGTCCACCGACGTTCCGTCGCTGGTGCACGGCGCGATCTTCACGCGCGGGCCCAGGGACCTCCAGAACACCGCCGTGTGGGTGGGTGGCACGGACGTCGGCGCGGCGGAGGCGCTGTTCGCGGCGGTTCAGAAGGCCTTCTTCGGGCCGTTTCGAGTGAGCGCGATGATGGACGCGAACGGCTGCAACACGACCGCCGCCGCCGCGGTGGCGCGCCTGGCCGGCGTCGTCACCCTGTCCGGCGCCCGGGCGGTGATCCTGGGCGGAACCGGGCCGGTCGGAATCCGGGCGGCCGCGCTCCTCGCGCGCGAAGGGGCGTCCGTCGTGCTCTGCTCGCGAGCGCTGGCCCGGGCGCAGGGCGCGTGCGAGCGGCTGAAGGCGACCTTCGACGTCGACGTCACCCCCTGCCAGGCGTGGGACGAGGCCGGGGTGACGCAGGCGCTCGAGGGCGCCGAGGTCTGCCTGACGGCCGGGGCTGCCGGTGTCACGTTCGTGCCCCGGGCGGTGTGGGCCAAGCATCCCACGCCTGAAGGCGATGGCCGACGTCAACGCGGTGCCGCCGCTCGGGATCGAGGGCATCGAGGCGTCCGACAAGGGCACCGAGCGCGACGGAAAGCGGGTGTTCGGCGCGCTCGGGATCGGCGGGCTGAAGATGAAGGTCCACCGGGCGTGCGTGGCGCAGCTCTTCGCGCGGAACGACGCCGTCGTCGACCTCGACACCATCTACCGGGTCGCGCGCGCCAGCTGACCGCGCCCGGAGCGGCCTCCCGATGCCCCGAGTCGTCGGCATCGACCCCGGGACGCAGAGCTTCGATCTCTGCGGCCTCGCCGACGGCGAGGTGTTCCTGGAGGCGTCGATCGGCGCGGACGACGCGCGCCGGGCCCCGGCCGCGCTGGTCGACCGGCTGGAGGCGGCGCTCCCCCTCGACCTGATCGCGGCGCCCTCCGGGTACGGGCTGCCCCTGGTCCCCGTCGCCGCGCTCGACCGGACGCCAGCTCGACCTGGCCGTCCTCGTCCGGCCCGAGGACCGGGACCAGCCCGAGCGCGTCGGCGGCCTTCGGGCGATGGTCGAGCTGATGCGGGCCCGCGGGCTTCCGGCGATCCTCCTGCCAGGCGTCGTCCACCTCGATACGGTCCCGGCTCACCGGAAGGTGAATCGCGTGGACATGGGCACCGCCGACAAGGTGTGCGTCGCCGCCCTGGGGATCCGGGACCAGGGACGTCGCCTCGGGCTCTCCCCGGAGCACACCGCGTTCGTGCTCGTCGAGCTCGGCGGCTTCTTCACGGCGGCGCTGGCGGTCGACCGCGGGCGGATCGTGGACGGGATCGGCGGCAGCGCCGGGGGCCTCGGCTACCGGGCGCTCGGCTTGCTCGATGGCGAGGTGGCATATGCCCTCGGCCGGGTGAAGAAGTCGACCCTGTTCACCGGCGGGGCCGCCTTCGTCGCGGGCGCGCCGGACCTCCCGCCGGAGGAGCTGGCCGCCCGCGCCGGGCACGATCCGCGGGCGCGAATCGCCTGGGAGGCCCTGATCGAGGCCGCCGCGAAGCTGGTGGCCGCGCTGCGGGTCGCCGCGCCGGCGGCCCGCGAGGTGCTGCTCTCGGGACGTGTCGGACGCCTGCGGGAGGTCGCCGAGGCCCTCGGCCAGCGGCTCGGCGACGCGTTGCCCGTCCGGCCGATCGCCGGCTTCTCCTCGCGCGTGAAGGAAGCCGCCCAGGGCGCGGCGCTGATCGCCGACGGCCTCGCCGGCGGGCAGCACCGCGACGTGGTCGACGCGATGCGCCTTCGCGAGAGCCGGGGCTCCGTGCTGGACCATCTCCACATGGCCGGCGCCGACGAGCTGCGACGCCACTTCGGGCTCACGTGCGGATCCTGATCGCGGGGCTCACGACGCGCGCCCTCGCCGAGTCGGCGGTGCGCGCCGGATCGGAGATCGTCACCGTCGACTACTTCGGGGACCTCGACCAGGAGCGCCTGTGCGAGACGCATCCGTTGCGGGAGCGCGGGCGCGGGTACTCGGCCGCCGCGATCCTGGAGGCCGCGCGCGAGCTGTCGTACGAGGCCGTCGTCTACTGCGGAGGCCTCGAGAATCATCCCGATGTGGTCGCCGAGCTGGCCCGCGACCGAGCGCTGCTCGGCAACGACCCCGGCACGCTCCGCCGGGTACGGGATCCGGGCATGCTCTTCCCTTTCCTCGCCCGCCGCGGCTTCGCCGTGCCCGACACGCGCCTCGAGACGGATCCCCTGCCCGCCGGCGGGCGCCTGGCTCGTCAAGCCGGCGCGCGGGGGCGGCGGACAGGGCGTGCGCCCGTGGAGGGGCCAGTCGGCCCGGCCCGACGGAGCTCCTCCAGGAGAGGGTCGAGGGGGTGAGCGCCTCCGCCGCGTTCCTGGCCGACGGGCGTCGGAGCGTGGTCCTGGGCTGGACCGAACAGCTCCACGCCCCGCGGAGCTTCCGCTACGCCGGCAACATCATGCCGCTCGACGCCGGCGCGGCGGCGCGCGAGGAAGTCGCGGCGATCGCCGACGCGCTGACCGGGGAGTACGGGCTACGGGGCCTCAATGGCTTCGACTTCATCCTGCACCGGGACCGCCCGGTGGTGCTGGAGGTGAACCCGCGCTACTGCGCGTCCATGGAGCTGGTGGAGCGCGCCTCGGGAGACTCGGTGTTCGCGCTCCACCGGGCGGCCTGCCTGGGCGGCCTCCCGGAGCGCTCGCCGAGGGGAACGGGGGTCTGGGGAAAGGCGATCGTCTACGCCGCGCGGGCCGTGGCAGTCCCGGACTCGACCGCGTGGATCGACCAGGGTGTCCGGGACGTCCCGCATCCGGGCGAGGTGATCCGGGCGGGCCACCCCATCTGCACGGTCATCGCCCGCGGCTCGACGCGGCCCGCGTGCGAGGCCGGCCTTCGATCCGAGGCCGCGCGGATCCTGGCCTCGTGCGCCCCGATCGACGACTCGGATCCGGCCGAGCGACCCGGAGGCCGACGACTAGCGACCCTGTCGGCGCTCGCGCCGGTGGCGCGGGCGCGACGTGGCGGGGCTGGCCCGGAATCAGGATCCGGCTGACGACGAGGGGCTCGAGACCGCGCCGCGGCGGCGCGACCGGTCCGGCCTCAGCGGCGGCGGTGGCCGCGCGAGGACCTCGATTCCGTGACGACGTGCCGCTGGACCCCCAGGCGATCGATGCCCATCTCGACGACGTCGCCGGGCTGGAGGTACCGCGGCGGCCTGGCTCCGTGGCCGACCCCGGCGGGGGTACCCGTGGAGATCAGGTCGCCGGGCCGGAGCGACATGAAGCGGCTCACGTAGGCCACGAGCTGGCGCACCGGGAAGACCATGCGGCGCGTGTTGCCGTCCTGACGGCGCTCGCCGTTGACGGTGGTCCAGAGCCTGAGGGCCTGCGGATCGGGGATCTCGTCGGCCGTCACGAGCCACGGGCCGACCGGCCCGAAGGTGTCGGCGCTCTTGCCCTTCGTCGTGGTGCCGCCGTGCTCCATCTGGAACGCGCGCTCGGAGACGTCGTTGACGATGCAATAGGCGGCCACGTGCCGGAGTGCCTGGGCCTCCTCGACGTATCGCGCCTCGCGGCCGATCACCACGGCCAGCTCGACCTCGTAGTCGAGCTTGGCGGCGTCCCGCGGTCGCACGATGGGGTCGCTCGGCCCGCAAATGGCGCTCGGCGCCTTGATGAAGACGGTCGGCTCCGCCGGAAGCGGGAGCCCGACCTCCTCGGCGTGGTCGGTGTAGTTCAGTCCGATGCACACCATCTTGCCGATGCCCGCCAGCGGGCAGCCGAGGCGCGGGCGCCCCCTCACCGCCGGCAGCCGCTCGACCCTGGCCCTGCGCAGCCGCGCCAGACCGGCCGGCGAGAGCAGCGCGGGCGTGATGTCGGGCACGAGCCTCGAGAGATCGCGCAGCGTGCCCTCGGCATCGATCAGCCCCGGCTTCTCGACGCCGGGGCGGCCGTAACGGACGATCCTCATCGGAGGTCGAGAGTAGCCTGCGCCGGGCGGGCCCGCAATGGCGCCGCCAGACGCCCGCCGATCGCTCGAGGACAGGCCGGGCGGCTTGACATGCCGCAGGCAGGAGCCGGAGGTGCTCCCGAATCGAGCGCGTCGCGCGAACGGCGACCGCGAGCTCGGGGCTGTGAGCGAGTCGGATGGCTGAGCTCTGCGCCCGCTCCGCCTAGGGTAAAGTGAAACACGCGGCCGTCCCGAAGATTCGGGAGACAAGACGGCGGCAGTGCGTCGCCGTGACGCTTCCTTGGCCGCTGCATGCAGGTCGTAAAGGCCGTCGCGAGCTGCTTCACGGTACTTTGGAGGAGGAGGTGGACATGCTAACAGCGACACTGCGGTCCTTGATCGTCGCCTGCCTCGTGACGGTCACATTCATCCCCGGAAGCGAGGCTCAGGCTCCCCGATCGCCGACACCTCCGGCGGTTGACGGCGGCGCCCGGGCGGAGGCCGTCGCCCGAGGGTTCGACCACCCATGGGCCCTGGCCTTTCTTCCGGACGGGCGCATGCTCGTCACCGAACGCTCCGGGCGGCTCCGCAGCGTCGACCGGGACGGCCGCGTGTCCGACCCGATCGCCAACGTGCCGAAAGTGGCGGCGCGGGGACAGGGCGGCCTGCTCGATGTCGTGCTCGACCCGCGCTTCGGCGAGAACCGTCTCCTCTACCTCTCCTACGCAGAGCCCGGACCGGACGGAAAGGCCGGAACGGCGGTGGCGCGGGCGCGGCTCGGTGACGGACGCCTCGAGGACGTCAAGGTGATCTACCAGCAGCAGCCCAAGGTGGATGGCGGGAACCACTTTGGCTCCCGTCTCGTCTTCGCTCGTGACGGCACCCTCTTCGTGACGCAGGGCGACCGCTTCGCGTACCGCGACCGGGCCCAAGATCTCTCGGTCGGTTTCGGCAAGATCGTGCGGATCAACCCGGACGGATCGGTGCCGCGCGACAACCCCTTCGTGAACCGGGCCGACGCACGGCCCGAGATCTGGTCGTACGGGCACCGCAACATCCAGAGCGCCGCGCTTCATCCGGAGACCGGACAGCTCTGGACCGTGGAGCACGGGGCGCGCGGCGGTGACGAGTTGAACCGGCCGGAGGCCGGCAAGAACTACGGGTGGCCCGTGATCACCTACGGAGTGGACTACTCGGGAGCGAAGATCGGCGAGGGCACGGCCAAGCCCGGCATGGAGCAGCCCGTGTACTACTGGGATCCGGTGATCGCGCCTTCCGGCATGACGTTCTACACGGGCAATGCCTTCCCGGCCTGGAAAGGCAGCATCCTCGTCGGCTCCCTGAAGCCGGGACTTCTCGTGCGGCTGACGCTGGAGAACGGGCGCGTCGCGCGGGAAGAGCGGGTTCTCGGCGACCTGGGGGAGCGCATCCGCGACGTGCGCCAGGGGCCGGACGGACTCCCCTATCTCCTGACCGACAGCAGCAACGGGCGCATCCTTCGCGTCATGCCGAGCCGCTGAAGGGGCGTTTTCGGGACGCCGCGCGGCGGCCGCTGAACCCGGCCCACCATCCCGCGCTCCACACGGCGAGTCACGCCGTCGCTGCGCGCGGTTCACCGCGGACCGCCCTGCCCAGGCAGCGTCGCCTACGAGCGCCACGTCAGCGCCGCCGAGCCGCCTCGATCGCGGCCGCCAGGCGCTCCATGCCGCGCCTCGACGCGTCCGGGCGGACGACGCCGAAGCCGAGGACGAGGCCGTTGGCGCCACCCCCGGTCCCCGCGAAGTAGGCGGACAAGGGCGCCGCCTCGACCCCGCGCAGGGCCGCCTCCCGTGACACGCGCGCCGCGTCGACGCCGGTGACGTCGGCGAGCGCGTGGAGGCCGGTCTGCACCGGCCGCACCCTGAGCGCGCCCGCACAGAACCGCTCCGCCGCCGCGATCAGGGCCTCCAGGCGCTCCCGGTAGGCCATGCGCATCCGCCGCAGGTGGCGCGCGAAGTGGCCCTCGAGAATGAAGTCGGCGAGGACGGCCTGGTCGAGCGTCGGCGGGTGCTGATCGGCGGCCGCACGGGCCGCCACCAGCCTCTCCCTGAGATCGGGCGGCACGATCAGGAAGCCCAGGCGCAGGGCCGGGAAGAGCGTCTTGCTGAAGCTCCCGACGTAGATCACGCGTCCGTCGACGTCGAGACCGTGCAGGCACGGGATCGGGCGCGCGCCGTAGCGGAACTCGCTGTCGTAGTCGTCCTCGATCACCCAGGCTCGCGCCGCGCGCGCCCAGCGCAGGAGCGCGAGGCGCCTCGGCAGGCTCATCGGCACGCCGAGCGGGTACTGGTGCGACGGCGTCACGTAGGCAAGACGGGCGTCACCGGCCCGCCGGGCGCCCCGGGCGACGTCCAGGCCCTCGGCATCCACGGGCACGGGAACGATCCGCGCGCCCGCCGCCCGGAGGGCGCTCCGCGCTCCGGGATAGCCCGGCTCCTCCATCCACACGCGGTCGCCCGGATCCAGCAAGAGGCGGCAGACGAGCTCGAACCCCTGCTGGGCGCCGGCCACCATGACCACCTGGTCGGCCTCGCAGCGCGTGCCCCGGGCCGTCTGGACGTGGCTCGCGATGGCCTCGCGCAGAGCCCGGAGACCCGCCGGATCGCCGTAGTCGAGCTGGGCCGACGTCACCGAGCGCAGGCGGCGGCTGGCGAGCCGCGACCACAGGCCGACCGGGAACAGGTCCACGCCGGGCGTGCCGAGACGAAACGCCCGGGGCGGGCCGTCGAGGCGCCGCGCGCCCTCCTGGACCGCGGCCACCGCCGCGCCCCGGCGCGACAGGGCGGGATGCTTCGGTCTGGCCGCCGGGCGGGCGGCGCTCCGCTCCACGAGGTCGTCCGGCAGCTCGGCGGCCACGGACGTGCCGGAGCCTCGCCGCGCGGTGAGATATCCCTCCGCCTGGAGCTGCTGCACGGCCAAGAGCGTCGTCGTGCGGGAGACGCCGAGGTCGGTGGCCAGGGCGCGCGACGACGGGATCCGCGTCCCCGGGGTGAGGACCCCCTCGAGGATCGCCCGCCGGACGCTCCCGTAGATCTGCTGCTGGAGGCCTTCCCCGAGACGGGGGTCGAGGCGGACGAAGAAGCTCGCGGGGGACGGTGAAGTGGCCATGTCGACGACCGCCTGTCCGGCTCCCCGATGATACCAGCCCCGGCCGAGAAGTGGCTTCATCCGGCCCTGCACAACTGGCTCTCGGTGATCCGCGCGGACGCTGCCGACAATGGCGTCATGGCTTCCAGCTCAAAGGAGGAATCCCCCATGAGCCCGCAGGGCCACCACAGCTCGAAGGCCGCCCGATCGCAGTCGCCCGATCCGCTCCGGCGCAGCGAAGGTCGCCCGGGAGGCGCGACACTGCCCGGCCGCGATGGCGCCCATGACTTCGACTTCCAGACCGGTCGGTGGCACGTCCACAACGAGCGCCTGGTGAAGCGGCTGCAAGGATGCACGGAGTGGGAGACGTTCGAGGCCACCAATCGCGCCCGGCTCCTGCCCGGCGGCCTCGGCAACATGGACGAATTCCACACCGACCACTGGCCCGGATTCGTCGGCATGTCGCTGCGCCTCTACGACCCGCACACGAGGCTGTGGAGCATCTACTGGGCCAGCAACCAGAAGGGCGTGCTCGACCCGCCCGTCGTCGGGTCGTTCTCCGACGGCGTCGGCGTCTTCGAGGGGCACGACGAGCTCGACGGGCGGCCCATCGTCGTCCGCTTCACGTGGTCCGACATCACGCCGACGGGAGCGCGCTGGGAGCAGGCCTTCTCCCCGGACGGGGGGCGAACCTGGGAGAAGAACTGGATCATGACCATGACCCGGATGGCAGCGGAGGAAGAGTGACGTGGAGCTGTTCGTCTTTGCGCGCTTTCACGCGCGTCCCGGCAACGCGGACGCCGTGGCCGACGCGCTGCGCGACGCCCTCGCGCCCACGCGCGAGGAGCCGGGCGGCCTGAGCATTCACGATTTCCGGTCGATCCGCGACGCGCATCTCTTCTACGTCCAGGAGGGCGAGGTGAGGCAAGAGCCCATGCAGGTCATCGAGCTGCGGAACTACCTTCTCCGGCCGGGCGCGCCCTTCATCCGCTACTTCGAGGAGCACTTCCTCCTCTCCCAGCGTGCGGAGGGCATGCACCCGCTGGGGCAGTTCGAGGTCGTCGGCGAGCCGGACCGCTTCGTCTGGATCCGAGGCTTCGACGACATGGCGACGCGCCTGCGCGGGCTGAGCGCCTTCTACAGCGGCCCCTTCTGGCACGCCCGCCGCGACGAGGCCAACGCGATGATGCTCGAGCATCACAACGTGCACCTGCTCCGGCCGCTCGGGTCCATCGCGGCCATGACCGGCGGCGCGACGCTCGAGGACCGGGCGCCGGAGCCGCCCGGCGCCGTCCGGCCGGAGACAGGGCTGGTGGTCGTGGACTTCTACCGCACCGAACCCGAGAAGCTAGGGGGCCTCGTCGAGCTCTTCGAGCAGCGCGTTCGGCCGGCTCTCCTCCAGCAAGGGCACCACGTCCTCGGCCACTTCGTCGCGGAGCTCCGGCCCAACGACTATCCGAGGCTTCCGGTCGTCCAGGACCCCGCCCTCCTCGTCGTCCTCTCCGCCTATCGCGATCACGAGCGGTGCGCCGCTTTGCGACACGACTGGCACCGCGGGAGCCCGGTTCTGCCGGGAGCCATGCAGCCGTTTCTGGCCAGGGAGGTGGAGACCCTCCATCTGCGGCCGACCGCCAGGTCGCTGATTCGCTACCGCGGGTGACGGCGCGCCCTAGGAGCCGGTGACGCGAAGCGACCCGCCGTCAGGCAGGAAGCCCGAGCCGACCACGAGACGCCGTCCGCCCGCGCGCTCACCTTCCAGGTGGCCCGTGACGAGGATCCGTTCGCCTGCCTCGGCGGCGCTCGAGTAGAGGCCCTCGAAGGCCACGACCTCGTCGAGCGGCCCCGATCCCCCCTCGAGCCAGCGCACGTCCCCGACCCGGTACACGGCCGGGAGGAACATGGCCTCGGCCGGATCGGTGACGCGAGCCTCCACCACCGCGCGCCCGAGCGGCGCGTAGCGGCGGTCGCCGTACGCTTCACGGATCTCGTGGTCCGCGCGCGTCGGATGGAGGGAGACGTAGCGGCCGCGGAAGAGCCGGTAGTGCCAGCGCCGCGCGTCGAGCTCCGCGACCCACGCCGCATCGAGCCCGAAGCGGGCGGTCGTGTCGGCGCGCCACTGCGCCCGCCGCTCCTCGGGCAGGCGCACCAGCCCCTCGTCACCGAGGCTGTCGATGACGGCCCGGAGCCGCCGGACGCTCTCGGCGCCGTACACCAGGAGATCGATGTCCGAGAACGCCGGGTTGTGGAGGCCCAGCAGGATGGACCCCGAGACCCCGAAGGCCGTGAGGGGGAGGCCGGCCGCCCCGGCCAGGAGCGTCGCCAGGTCCCGGGTCTCCCGCTCGAGCGCGTCCGCCGGAGCGGCCACGATGTCCGCCAGCCGGCGCTCGGGGACGTAGTAGCGGGCCACGGCGTCCTCGGGGACGTGCGAGAACCGGAGCCCCGTGGCCGGGTCGGTCCAGACGTATCGCGGGTGCTCGGCCTCCAGCCACGCGAGCGTCCGGCGGACGTGCCGGACGTGGTAGTAGGGCAGCTCCCGGCGGTAGGCGACGTCGCCGCGCGCCCACTTCCCGGCGCTGGCGGGCGTGTACTTGAGGTACGCGGCATAGCGGCCGGGCGGGTGGACGTAGCCCACCACGCAGAAGAAGAGCCCGTCGGTCGTCTCGACGAAGTCGCGGTCCTTGGGCGGCCTCACCCCGCGATGCTACCGCCCCCGCTGAACGGTTGCCACGGGCCGGCGGCCTGAGGCGCGGGCCCGCTCGCCCCCGGCCGACCGCGGCAGGCGATGGGCGGCAGGCGACGGCCGGCGCGGCCTTCATCATGGTCCGCGGAGAGCTTTGCGCTACACTCTGCCCCGGTGCGTGTGACTTCGTCGGGCCGACGCTGCCTCCGTGGTCCTGCCGCGCGCCGGCATCGCGATGGCTGAGCCGGCCGAGGCGACCGCCGCCGCCCGCCACGCCGACATGCCTCGAACCAGTCGAGGCCGCGGCTTCGCCCTCGCGCTCAGCGCCACGGTCTTCTGGAGCCTGGCCGGCCTCATGATCCGCCTCATCGGGGAAGCGACGAGCTGGCACATCATCCTCTACCGCTCGCTCGGAGCGACGGTCATGGTGGGCAGCATGATCGCCATCGTCCACCGCGGGCGCATCGCGCAGGCGATCCGGCACGCCGGCTGGCCGGCGCTCCTGGCGGGCGTCTGCTCGAGCGCGTCCTCGGTCCTGTTCATCCTGGCGCTCGGCCGTGTCACGGTGGCGAACGCGACCTTCATGGGCGGCATCACTCCCTTCCTCACCGCGATCGGCGCCCAGGCGTTCCTGGGCGAGCGCGTTCCCCGCCGCGCCTGGGGCGCGATGGGCCTGGCGACGCTCGGAGTCGCCCTGATGCTGGGAGGCGGCCTCGCTCTGGGCCGTCTCTCCGGAAACCTGCTCGCGCTGGGCTCCGCCGTGACCTTCGCGGGCCACGCCCTCTTCCTGCGATTCAACCGGCAGAGCGACATGCTGCCGGCCGTCCTCTACGCCGGGCTGTTCGGCATGCTCTTCGGTCTCCTGGCGCTGGGCGCCGCGGGCGTGTCGCCTCGCCTCCTTCCCCGGGATCTCGGGCTCGCGCTGGCGATGGGCGTGGTCCAG
The DNA here is from genome assembly GCA_963745015.1 of uncultured Candidatus Rokubacteria bacterium. Taxonomy (GTDB): domain Bacteria; phylum Methylomirabilota; class Methylomirabilia; order Rokubacteriales; family DASRDR01; genus DASRDR01. The sequence goes on along the minus strand of CAVUVU010000017.1, from coordinate 3,405 downwards.
CTCGGCGGGGGCCTGGTGCTCTACACGCGCGCGTCGCGCCACCTGCCGGCGGCGGAGCTCCAGCTCGTCTCCACGGCCGAGCTGGTCCTCGCCCCCCTCTGGGTCTGGATCGGCGTGGGCGAAGCCCCGGGCGCCGCGACGCTCGCGGGCGGCGGACTCATCATCCTGGCGATCCTGGGGCAGGCGCTCGGCGCCCGCGAGCGGGTCCACCCGTGACCCGGCGTGGTGCCGGCCACCGTCCAAGGACCCGATCGTGGGCGCGCTGAAGGCCGGCTACGTCTCGGCCATGCGGGCCCTGCGCGGCGCCGCGGACGGGGCCGGGGTCCTGACGTGGCTCGAGGCGCGTCGCGACGCGCGGAGCTTCCTCTACCTGCGCAGCCTCTTCTCCATCCACGACGCCGAGGACATGATGCGCCTCGACGTCCCGTGGTGGACCTTCGCCGCGACGGACTGGGTCGCGGGATTCCTGCGCTCGCGTCCCGCCGCCGTGACCTTCGAGTACGGCGCCGGCGCCAGCACGGTGTGGCTGGCCCGCCGCTGCGCCCGCGTGCACTCCGTGGAGCACGACCAGCGGTGGGCCGAGACGGTGTCCCGCCTGGTCTCCCCGCACGCCGAACGTCACGCTGGCGGTCGTGCCTCCGGAGCCCGGACCCGCGCCGCCCCGCTACCGGTCGCAGAAGGAAGGCTGGCGACACGTGTCCTTCGAGCGATACGTCCGGGCGATCGACGCCGTGCCGGGGCAGTTCGACCTGATCGTCGTGGACGGCCGCTGCCGGGCGTCGTGTCTCGAGGCCGCGGTGCCACGCCTCGCCCCGGGCGGCGTCGTCGTGTTCGACAACACCTTCCGCCGGCGCTACCGGGGCGCCATCGCCGCGTCGGGCCTGCGCGCGCGTGCCTTCACCGGGCTGGTGCCCGGCCTTCCCTACCCTGACCAGACCACCGTGCTGGGCGGCGACTGAGCGCCGCCGCGCCGCCGGAACGTCCCCCGACGGCCGACGAGGGAGGCGGCGCAACGCCGCGGGGAGATCGACGCCGCGAGCTGACGGGCCCGGCGCAGGCCATCGGCGCCCTCCGCGCACCGATGGCCGATGGCCGCGGGACGCCGTGCCCCGCGCGGCGGCGGCGCGCGCGCTCTTGACAGGCACCACACCGGCTGCGCACCATCGCGAGGAGACGCCCCGGAGCGGGCCGGTCAGCTCTCGTCCAGGAGAGCCCCCGACATGGCCCGCGAACCGGACCACCGCATCCAGGAGGAGGGCACCGAGTGACGACCACGGCCGCCGAGGCCGCACGATACGCGGAGCTCCGCTCGAGGATCTCCGCCATGCTGACGGTGCCGTCGCGGTTCAACTTCGTGGCCGACACGTTCGAGAAGTGGTCCTCGGACCGCCTGTGCATGCGCTGGATCGACGACTCCGGCAGCGACCGGGCGATCTCCTGGAAGGAGATGGCGGACGCCGCCAGCCGCGTGGTCAACGTCCTGCGCTCGAACGGCGTGAAGAAGGGGGACCGCGTCTTCATCCAGGTGGGCCGCCTCCCGGAATGGTGGGAGACCATGCTCGCCTGCCTCAAGATGGGCGCGGTCGCCATGCCGGGCACGGTCATGCTCACGCCGAAGGACATCGGCTACCGCATGGAGCTGTCGGAGCCGGCGGCGGTGGTGACCGAGGCGTCGATCGCGCCGCGGTTCGCCGAGGCGCGCGCCAAGGCGGGCTCGGTGAAGGCCTATCTCGCGGTCGGCGGCCGGCCCGACGGGTGGCTGGACTTCCGCGCCGAGCGCGACCGGGCGGCGGCGGACGCGCCGGCGGAGCCGACGCTCGCCACCGACCCGGCGCTCCTCTACTTCACCTCGGGCACCACCGGCTTCGCGAAGATGGTGCTCCACACGCAGGCATCCTACGGGATCGGTCACGTCGCGACCGCCCGGTACTGGCTCGACCTCGCGCCGGAGGACCTGCACTGGAACATCTCCGACACCGGCTGGGCGAAAGCGGCGTGGAGCTCCTTCTTCTCCCCGTTCCTCGCGGGCGCGGCGCAGCTCGTCCACAACCCGACCGGCGCGCTTCAGCGGCAAGCGGGTGCTCGACATCCTCGCGCAGTACCCGATCACGAGCATGTGCGGCGCGCCCACGATCTTCCGGGCCGTCGTGCTGGAGGACCTCCGGAAGTGGACCTTCCCGCGCCTCCGGAGCTGCGTCGCGGCCGGGGAGCCGCTCAACCCCGAGGTGATCGCGACCTGGAAGGCCGCCACCGGGCTCGAGATCCGCGACGGCTACGGGCAGACCGAGACGTGCTGCCTGGTCGGCAACTACAAGGGGCTCGAGATCAAGCCCGGGTCGATGGGGAAGCCCACGCCGGGCTACGACATCGCCATCGTCGGCGACGACGGGAGCCCGGTCGCGACGGGCAAGGAGGGCGACATCGGCGTGCGGATCAGGCCCGCGCGGCCGGTCGGCCTCTTCCGCGAGTACTGGAAGAACGACCCGGCGAACCTGAGCTCCGTGCGCGGCGACTACTACCTCACCGGCGACCGCGGCGTGATGGACGAGGACGGCTACGTCTGGTTCGTCGGGCGGGCCGACGACGTCATCCTCAGCGCCGGCTACCGGATCGGCCCGTTCGAGGTGGAGAGCGCGCTCCTCGAGCACGCGGCGGTCGCCGAGTCCGCCGTCGTCTCGAGCCCGACGACATCCGCGGGGAGATCGTGAAGGCCTTCGTCGTCCTCAAGGCCGGCGTCATCGCCTCGGACGCGCTCGCCGCCGAGCTCCAGGAGCACTGCAAGAAGGTGACCGCCGCGTACAAGTACCCGAGGAAGATCGACTTCGTGACCTCTCTGCCCAAGACGGTCAGCGGCAAGATCCGCCGCATCGAGCTGCGGAACCGGGAATGGGGCGGCCGGTCCCGGCGAGCAACGAGCGCGAGTAGTGACTGGAGCACCCTTCTCCGTTCGCGCCGTCCGCTTTCCCGTCGAATACGGCGCGCCGGGCGGGCCGGACAGCCTTCGCCCCTGGAGCGACGTCGAGGAGCGTCTCCGGGCCGCGTCGAACTACTGGATCACGACCGTCGGTCCGCACGCGCGGCCCCACGCGCGGCCCGTCGACGGCGTCTGGGTCGACGGCGCGCTCTGCTTCGGCGGATCGCCGGAGACGCGCTGGGTGCGCAACCTGATGGCCAACCCCTCGATCTCCGTCCATCTCTCGAGCGAGGCCGAGGCGATCATCCTCGAAGGCACGGCCGAGCTCGTCACGGACCCTGCCCATCCCCTCGCCGCGCCGTGCATGGCCGCGTCGAGGGAGAAGTACCCGCAGTACCACTCCGGAGCCGAGTCGCCCTTCCGGCCGTTCTGGACGCTCCGGCCCACCACGGCCTATGCGTGGACCCTCGAGGGCTTCCCGCGCGGCGCCA
>CAVUVU010000016.1:0-111869 GCA_963745015.1 uncultured Candidatus Rokubacteria bacterium | reverse complement strand
GAATCGGACAGAGACAGACCGTCGGGTCAGTCAGGAACACCAAGAGCAGGAGCGTCGTGTTGGAAAACCTCCAGTACGGTCGAAAGCCGGGAATCCGCTATCGAAAACCTTGCCGTCGTGGTGGGCGCCATGTTCCTGGCTATCGGATTCAACCTGAAAGCGGATGGCCAGATCGGTCTGACCATTCCGCCCGGCCTCCTGGCACGAGCAGATCGCATCATAAAGTGAATCCTGATAATCACTTGCCCTCAAGGTAATCGGACGGCGCTAGAAGGTGGTGACGGGATCGGACGACCTGCCCATCGTCGACGCTCATCAGCACTTCTGGAACCTGTCCCTCCGGAAGCACCCCTGGCTCCAGGAGGAGCCGCCCCCGCCCTTCCGCTATGGCGACACGCGGCCGCTGCGGCGCGACTACCTACCCGCGGACTACAGGGCGGACGTGCGAGACCACCGGGTCGTCGGCACGGTCTACGTGGAAACCGAGTGGGATCCGGCGGACGCCACCGGCGAGACGCGATGGGTGGAGAGGTTGGCGGCCAAGGAGGGGCTCCCGAGCGCTGTGGTCGCACAGGCGCGGCTAGACGGGGACGACGTCGAGGAGTCCTCGCCCGCCTGGCCGCCTGCCCGCTCGTTCGCGGCATCCGTGACAAGCCTCAGGCCGCGCCATCTCCCGACGCGGTCGTCCGGAGTGCCGCGGGCTCGATGGGCGACCCACGCTGGCACGCGGGGTACGCACGGCTGGGGCGCCACGGGCTGTCCTTCGATCTCCAGACTCCCTGGTGGCACCTGCGTGAGGCTGCGGCTCTCGCGAGGGCGTTCCCCGACACCCTGATGATCCTCAACCACACAGGCCTGCCGGCCGACCGCAGCCCGGAGGGCCTCCGCGGCTGGCGAGACGCGATGGCGACACTCGCCGCTGAGCCGAACGTCGCCGTCAAGATCTCCGGGCTCGGCGTGCCAGGGCGGCTCTGGACCACCGAGTCGAATCGTGACGTGGTCCTGCGAGCCATCGATCTCTTCGGGTCGACCGCGCGATGTTCGCGTCGAACTTCCCGGTCGACGGCCTCGTCGCGAGCTTCGACACGATCTACACGGGATTCAAGGCGATCGTGCGCGACTTTCCGCTGGCTGACCGGCGCCGTCTCTTCCACGACAACGCCGTGCGGCTCTACCGACTCTAGCAGCCGTGTCCGGCGACGAAGCAGAACCCGCCTCACGCCCGCCCTGGGATGTAACACTCAAGAGATCAACGCTGCAAGGAAGCGGGTCAGCGCTCGGCGGCGTAGACGTGGCCGACTGCCAATGCCAGCGCTCGACGAACGTCCAGCCCGCCAGACAATAATCCTTCCGTCGGCGTGCTCGATGACGAGCAGCGCGCATGGTGCTCCGGGCGTGCGAGTCGCCGAGATCATGCTAGGATAGGCGCGCCGATGGCCCGCTGGGTCGTCCCGCTCCTGGGCATCGCGCTACTCTTACCCTCGGCCAACCTTCAGCGATTCGACGGGATACCGCTCAGCACTCCTCTCGAGTTCGCGGCGCTGGTCCTCCTCGTACCCCTCCTCCTGAGCAGAGCGCTCCGCCGGCTCCACGCGCAGTTTCTCCAGCGAGGTGGCTCCCGGTTTGCTCACGCGCTGTCCATCGCCGCGGCGTCGCCATTGCACTTAAGGTGGTCCTCCTGTTATCCGGCGTCCACGCTGGCTTCCTCGCCTGCTACGAGACACCTCTCCACCCAGCCCCCGGGGCAGCCTGCGAGCGCTCGTACGAGAATCCCTTCGCCCGGTTCGACGCGACACGGATCGATCGTCATGTCGACTTCGGACCGAAGACGTGGAACTGAGCTTCGTCAACTCACTGCGATTCAACTTCTATCCGTGGCTGTCGGGCCTCCCGCGGCGCGACCGGTTGCCACTGACCGCGACCTGGCGGGGTGTGGTCGCGCGACCCGAGCCCTGGGTGGCGACGATGACGTATATCGGGGAAGGCACGGTCACGCTTGCCGGGACCACGCACGTTTTACCGGCCCGATACGGTCCCCCGAACACCGTGGAGTTCCGGGTTCCCGCCGGACAGAACGCCATCGTCGTGCAGTACCGTTTCGATGACGGCGCCCGTACCGGACAGCCCGACCCGCCGTTTTCGTATGCCCGGATTCGCTTTGGCCGCCAGCGCGCGCACGGAGGCGAGGTTCCTGCGGAGGCCGCGCGGCCCGCGCGCGCGTGGCGCCTCGTGGCCGCCGTATGCGACAGCCTTATCGGGCTCACCCTCGTGATGCTCGCCGGCTTCCACGCGCGCCTGCTGATACCGGCCGGCTGGCTCGTTGCACTCGGTGCCGTCCTTGGGGCAGGCACCATGGCGAGCGGTGTGGGAGGGGTCTCGCGCGAACAGCTCGACCTCATGCTCCTTGCGGTCATCACCGTGGTCCTGATTCGCTGGCCGCGCGGGCGCCTCCTCCTCGCCAGCTACTTCGCGGTGGTGGCCATCAGCACTTTCGCGGCCGGCCGTCGCCTAGACGCGCTGGGGACGGTGCTCTACCGGAGCGCCGGCGACGACTGGCTCACCTACGAGTCGCACGCGCGCACCGTACTCGAGACGTGGACACTTCGCGGCGGCGAGAACGTCTTCTACAACTCGCCGCTCTACCGGTACCTCCGGTTCGGCCAGCACCTCCTTCTCGGGGACGGCGACCTTCTCCTCTTCACCGTGGGGCTCACCGCGCTCTACTTCGGCGCGGTATGGGTGGGGGCCCGGCTTCGCACCCCCCGCACCACGATCCGCGGCGGTGGCGGAATGGCGATCACCAGTGTCCTGATCATCGCGTTGATCACGTCGACGCCCATCACGAATGCTGTTCTGGCACCGCTATCCGAGGCGCCGACCTGGACTGCCCTCCTCCTCCTGTTCCCGATGCTCTTCGCCGCGCGGACGAGCCGAGCTTGGCGAGGAGGAGCCGCCCTGGCCGGCCTCACGGCCGGCATCGGCCGAACCAGGCTCCGGCAATCGGCTATCTCGCCGCCACGTTTGTGGCCGCGACGCCGAGCCTCCGCCGGCGGACAGCGTTGGCAGCGATGGGCGTGTTCCTCGCCATCACCGCTCTCCCGCTGGCGCACAATCTCTACTATGGTGGGCGGTTCGTTCCGCTGACGACCTCGGGCAACGACTGGGCCACGGTCATGCTCTGGCCGGCGCAGATCGTCGCCATCGGCCATGATCCGGCGGTCCGCGCGAAGGTCTGGGCTCAGCTGCGGGCCCTGCTTGCTTTCGAGCCGCTCGCCCCTGCTGCGCTGCCATTCGCTCTGCACGGCCTCCTGGGCGTGTGGCTGGTTGCGGCAGCCCACTGGCGCCGCGTCGACCTGACGGCGCGCCTCCTGTTGCTCTGGCCCGCCGTCTTCCTCGGGGTCCACCTCTTCTACCACACGCTGAACTACTACCCGCGGCATATCGTGGCGGGCTACCTGGCCATGGGGCTGGTGGGAGCCTACGTCGCAAGCGGCCGAGGGTGGCGAGCCGCGGCGCCGAAAGGGGACTTCAAGGTCCGAACGACAGGTCCCGGCAATGGGTCCGAACCGTGCGCGCAGATGGGTAAGTGACCCGGTCAAAGACCAACTGCACACAGCACATTCACGGCAACGCTCTGGTATTCACGAACGAACAGTCATGGTTCAGGCCGGTAGACGCGGACGGGCGTCCATCGCCAGCGCTCGACGAACGTCCAGCCCCGCCAGAAGAGGGGCCCGTCAGGCTCACGCCCGACGACGAGCAGCGCGCACGGGCTCCAGGCGCGGGCCGCGAGCCGCCCGGAGGCGTTCTCCACCAGCGCGTGCTCGAGCCGCACCGCCTCGCCGATCCGCGCCCGGAGCAGCGGCCAGAGCGGGTACTCGAAGCCGTCCCAGCCGAGGACCAGGCCCACGCGCGCGCAGCGCATGTCGCGCACGACGTCCGCCGCGGCGCCGTAGACCGGCTGAAGCTTGGGGTGGTTCCGGAACCGCTGAGCCTCTCTCGGCAGGGTGAGCACGTTGTCGGGTCCGACGAGCGTGCGTGGCCACGTCATCGCGAGACTTGGCAGGGCGGCCAGGCAGAAGACGGTGGCCCACGCCGCGGCGAGACGGCGGCGGCCCTCGAACGCCATGCCGATCAGAGGGCACGCCAGAACGAACAGGGGGAGGTGCAGCCGGCTGTTCCACGGCTGCCACTTCAGAACGACCGCGAACGCGAGCGCGGTCGCCACGCTCAGCCAGGCCCAGCCCCGCACCCGCGCCGGGAACGCCGCGCGCCGCCTCCAGATGATCACGACGGCCGCGAGAGCGGCCAGGAGCTGGAGCGGATTGCCGACGAAGTCCTCGTGGAGGAGGGCGGGCCCGACGCGGTACCTCGGGAACACGCCGCCGAGGGTGGTCCGGCCGTCGTTCGGGTCGAGGCCCATCACCCGATGGACGCCGACGACGGCGCGCTCGACCCAGGCGTTCACACGCGCCGAGGGCACCGCCAGGTGAAGCGTCGCATTGCGCAGGACGTTCGAGACGACCGCCCGCGGGTCGAGCGTCGTGTTCACGTACGCGGTCCAGGCGGGCGGCAGCTCGTCGGAGCTGCCTGCCGCACCGGGCGGCACCGCGGGCGCGCCGCTCAGCAGCGACAGCGTCCGGCTGACGTGCCCGGCGTTCAGCGCCGCGACGCTCAGGGCCGCGGCCAGGACACAGTGGACGGCGCGCCGGCGGCCGAGCGGGCGGGCGCCGGCCACGAACGCGATGAGCCACGGGACCGCCAGGAACGACACCGGAAGCTTGGTCAGCGCGGCCAGCCCGGCGCTGGTCCCGACCAGGAGCGCCGTGCCCAGCTCCGGCGCCGCGCGGAACCGTAGCACCCAGTAGCCGAGCGAGAGGAGCCAGAAGCTCGCGACGAGGTCGTTCTGGGTGCTGCTCGCCTGGGCGATGGCCATCGGGAGAGTGGCGAACGCCACCGCCGCCAGCCCGCGCGCCAGCCGGCCGCCGCCGAGCTCGCCGGTCACGATGGCGGACCCGGCGACGCAGCCGGCGAACGCCAGCCACTGCACGAGGTTCGCCAGGCGGTCACCGCCGGTCAGGAGGTACCCGTGCATGATCGCGAACTCGGCCCAGGGCCCGAGCCAGAGCTGACGCTGGATGTGCGTCGGATAGTGGGCGACGGATCCGGCCTGACTCCAGTGGGCGACCCGGGGCATGTGGTAGGTCATCGAGTCCCAGTTGTTCGGCGGCGCGAGGATCGCGATGGCTCCGGTCACCGCGAGGATCGCTCCGAGCGCCCACGTCGTCCCTCGAGGGATCGGCGTCGCCCGCGCGGCCGGCTCGCGGGCGCCGCGTCCGCGGAGGGCCCACGCGCCCAGCCCCGCCGCCAGGGCCCAGCTCACGGCGAGCCAGACCGGCCGGAGTCGATGGCCGAGGCTCAGAGCTTCGGTGATCAGGGTCAGCGCGGCGCCGAACGCCGCGGCGCCGAGGAACAGCCCGTGGCCAGCCATCGTTCCGAACATGTGTGCGCCCGGAGGCTCCGGGAGGATTCAATCTAGCGCATGCCGACCCGAGGCCACCCTGCCCGGAGGCCGGGAGAGCCGGCCGACCATTCCGGCCGCCCGGGTATCAGCCATTGACGCCACACGTCGGCAAGGGCCCATTGACACCCGGGCCGGCGCCGGAAAACGATTGAGTCACCAGTCCACGCGCGGCAGCGGTCGTGCGGGCAGGGTCACGGACGAGACGTCCACCCGAGGAGACGAGCCATGAGCGCTGGGAAAAGGTCTGGCGTCGGCCCGAACGTTCCAGGCACGTCCCGCCGCAGCTTCCTGCGGCTGTGCGCCGCCGCCTCCGGGGCGCTGACGCCCGTCGCGGTGCGCGGCCTCCGCGGCGGCCCCGAGGCGCTGGCCCAGACCGCCCCCAAGCGCGGCGGCACGCTCCGGGTCGGCTTCTACATCGAGGCGGCCACCATGGACCCGCACCTCTCGGGCAGCAAGATCGACCGGCAGGTCTACCACAACCTCTACGAGCCGCTCCTGGTCCTCGACGTCAAGCTCGGCCTCCAGCCCGGCCTGGCCGAGTCCTGGACCCAGCCCGACCCGAAGACCCTCGTCTTCAAGCTCCAGCGCGGGGTGAAGTTCCACGACGGCACGGATTTCAACGCCGAGGCCGCCAAGTTCAACTTCAACCGCATGAAGACGGACCCGAAGTCGGTCCGGAAGGGCGAGACGGCGAACATCGACACGGTGGACGTGGTGGACTCCCACACCATCCGTCTGAACCTGCGGCGGCCCGACGCCGCGCTCCTCGCCGCGCTCACGGACCGCGCGGGCATGATGGTCTCCCCGAAGGTCGTCCAGGAGCGGGGCCCGGACCTCGAGCGGAACGCGCGGGGCGCCGGCACGGGGCCGTTCGAGTTCGTGGAGTGGGTGAAGGACGATCACATCACCCTGAAGCGCAACGACGCCTACTGGAACAAGCAAGCGGGCCCGTACCTCGACCAGATCCGCTACCGCCCCATCCCGGACGACACCGTCAAGCTGGCGAGCCTCCAGTCGGGCGAGATCGAGGTGATGGACTACGTCCAGCCGCGCGACGTGGCGGCGGTCAAGGCCGACAAGAACGTGGCGGTCGTGGACGTGCCGTCGCTGGCGTCGTTCGGCTACCAGGTGAACCACACGAAGCCGCCGTTCAACAACAAGGCCCTGCGCCAGGCCGTGGCCTACGCGCTGGACATCGACCAGATCGTCAAGGCGGTCTGGCTCGGCGTCGGCGTGCCGTCGAACGGCCCGATCCCTCCCTCGAGCTGGGCGTACGACAGCAGCATTCCCGCGACCAAGCGCGACCTGGCGAAGGCGAAGGCCAAGCTCGCCGAGGGCGGCCAGCCGGGCGGGTTCGGGTTCAGCCTCACCACGAACAACATCCCGATCAACGTGCAGGAAGCCGAGGTGATGCAGGCGCAGCTCTCCGAGGCCGGCATCGCCATGAAGATCAAGCTCGTCGATTCCGCCGCGCTCCTGTCGGACGGCAACAACAAGAACTTCGAGATGATCAACTATCAGTGGAGCGGCCGGCCGGATCCCGACGGCAACACGTTCCAGTTCTTCAAGACGGCGCAGGGCATCTCGCTCAACTGGTCAGGGATCTCGAATCCGAAGATCGACGCGCTGCTCGACCGGAGCCGCGAGGTGTCGGACCGGGCCGAGCGGAAGAAGATCTTCAGCGAGCTGACGCGGCTCCTCCACGAGGAGCTCCCGATGGTGTTCATCGTGCACCCGATCGAGCCGAAGGCCTTCAGCCCGCGGGTCCAGGGCTACGAGCCCATCCCCGACGGGATGATGCGGTTCAAGAGCGTCTGGCTGAAGTAGACCGGATCGGTGACAGTCACCGGGTGAGCCCGGGCATGCCGGGCGCCTGACGATCCACGCCCATGGGCCGGTTTCTGCTGGGCCGCCTGATCGCCATGATCCCGGTCCTCGTGCTCGTCACGGCCGGCGTGTTCCTCCTGATCCACCTCACGCCCGGCGATCCGATCGACGCGATGATGGCCGAGTCCGTGGACGCCGGCGTGAAGGCGGAGCTCAGCCGGCAGCTCGGCCTCGATCAGCCGATCCACGTGCAGTACGTCAGATGGATGGGCCGGCTCCTTCAGGGCGACCTCGGGCGCTCGATCCGGAACGGGCAGCCGGTCGTGGAGGACGTGGCGCGCCGCCTCCGGCCCAGCCTGGAGCTGGCGCTCCTGGCGATGCTGATCGCGCTCCTGGTGGCCTTCCCGCTCGGCATGCTCTCGGCGGCGCGACGGAACACCGCGGCGGACGGCGCGGGCACGGCGTTCGCCCTCCTCGGGATCTGCATGCCGAACTTCCTCGTCGCCCTGCTCCTGATCTTCCTGTTCGGCGTGACGCTCCGATGGCTGCCCGTCTCCGGCTACACCGATCCCCTCGAGGACCCGGTCAACGGGCTCCGCTCGCTGGCGCTGCCCGCGATCACGCTCGGGCTCGCGCTGGCGGCCGTGCTCACGCAGAACGCTGCGCTCGAGCCTCATCGAGGCGCTCTCCGAGGACTACGTGCGCACCGCCCGGGCCAAGGGGCTCTCCGAGCGCGTGATCCTCGGCCGTCACGCGCTCAAGAACGGCCTCATCCCGGTCGCCACCGTGCTGGGGCTCCAGCTCGGCGGGCTCATCGGGGGCGCGGTGATCACGGAGTACGTGTTCGCGCTTCCCGGCGTCGGCCGGCTCGTCGTCGACGCGGTCTTCGCGCGCGACTATCCCCTGGTGCAGGGGGTCGTCCTCCTGATCGCGGTCGGCTTCATCCTCAGCAGCCTGGCCGTGGACCTCGTCTACGCGTGGCTCGACCCGAGGATTCGATATCGCTGAGCAGGCTCCCGCGAGCGCGGCGGTCTGGGCTCCCGCCGCGCGGCCGGCCCCGGCGCGACGCCGGGCGGCGCTGCGCCGGCTGCTCAGCGGCCGGCTCGCCCTCGCCGGCGCGGCGGTGACCCTGGTCGCGGTGGTGGTGGCGCTGGCGGCGCCGGCGCTGGCGCCCCACAACCCCCTCAAGCAGAACCTCGGCAGCACGCTCGCGAGCCCCAGCCGGACTCACCTTCTCGGAACCGACAACGTGGGCCGCGACGTGCTCTCGCGGGTCATCTGGGGCACGCGGATCTCGCTGATCGCGGGCTTCGTCTCGGTCGCGATCGCGGCGCTGGCGGGCAGCCTCATCGGGCTCTTCGCCGGATACCGGGGCGGCCGGGTCGACGGCCTGGCGATGCGGCTGATGGACGCCGTGCTGTCCTTCCCGCCCCTGGTCCTGGCGCTGGCGCTCGGCGCGGTGCTGGGAGCGGACCTCACCGGGGTGCTGATCGCGCTCGGCGTCGTCTACACGCCCACCTTCGCCCGCCTGATGCGCGGCCAGGTGCTGACGATCCGGAGCCGGGAGTACATCGAGGCGGCCCGGGCCCTCGGCGCGTCCGCCGTGTCGATCGCCTGGCGCCACGTCCTGCCGAACGCCGCCACGCCGATCGTGGTCCAGGCGTCCCTCAGCGTGGCCTTCGCGATTCTCGCGGAGGCCTCCCTGTCCTTCCTCGGGCTCGGAGTCCAGCCGCCGGACGCCTCCTGGGGCAGCATGATCAACACGGGGCGCGGCTACCTCCGCCAGGCGCCGTGGGTCGTGTTCGGGCCGGGCGCCGCGCTGTTCGTGACGGTGCTCGGCCTGAACTTCCTCGGCGACGCCGTGCGCGACGCGCTCGATCCCGAAGCTGCGCGTCTGAGGGCCGCCTTCCCCCGGCGGCGCGCGGGCGCGTCCCTCTCTCGCGGGGGCGCTACCAGAGGAACAGGATCACGGACGCGGCGAGGAGCGCGGCCATCGCGCCGTTGAAGATCCGGAAGGCGCGGTCGGACCAGAGGAGGTGCTGGAGCGCCGCGCCGAAGGCGAGCCAGGGCAGGCAGCTCGGAAGCGACGCGAGCACGAACACGAGCCCGAGAGCCGCGGACTGTCCCAGCGCGCTGCCGGCCCCCTCGTCGAGAAACGTCGCGGCGGCGCTGGCGCACACGAGCCACGACTTCGGGTTGACCCACTGAAAGGCCGCCGCGCCCACGAAGCCCACCGGCCTGGCGTCCGCCGCCGCGCTCGCCCGGCGGGCGGTCGCAACCTTCCACGCGAGCCAGAAGAGAAACGCGGCGCCGCACCACCTGATGCCCCTCAGGACCTGGGGATTGCGGAGGATCACGCTCCCGAGGCCGAACGCCACGAGGAACATCATGATCCCCATGCCGAGGCCGACCCCCAGGAGGCAGGGCAGACCGCGCCGAACGCCGACCTGCGCCCCGGTGGCCGTCAGCAGCACGTTGCTCGGCCCCGGCGTGCCCGCCGCCGCGACCGAGAAGATGAAGAAGGCGATGGCCTGCTCCCGCGTCACGACGACCGTTCCTCCGCAGTCGGATAGACTTGCCGCATGGCGCCCATGGTAGGGGGATCGTCCCGGGAGGGTCTTGAACAATCGTGCGGCGACGACTGGGTGACGACGTCCCGCCCCGGCGAGGGCGTCGAGCTGCTCCGCGCCTGGTTCGGCGGACAGGCCTTCACCCGGCATCGCCACGACACCTACGCCATCGGGGTCACCGAGGCCGGGGTCCAGACGTTCGACTATCGCGGCCGGATCGAACGCAGCGTCCCCGGCCAGGTGGTCGTGCTCCATCCCGACGAGATGCACGACGGCCGCGCTGGAACCGATCTGGGGTTCGGGTATCGGATCGTCTACGTCGATCCGGCGCGCATCGCCGCCGCCGTTCGCGCGATCACGGGCCGCCCGACGCCGCTCCCGTTCGTGCCCGAGCCCGTCTCCCACAACCCGACCCTGGCGCGCGCGGTCACGGCGGCGTTTCGCTGTTCCCCCGAGCCATTGGCGCTCGACGCCCTGGTGCTCCGACTCGCCGAAGGGTTGCTCGAGGGGAGCACGCGCGACCGCGCGCTCCGGACGCCACGCCGCTTCGATCGCGCCGCGCTCGAGCGAGCCCGGGCATTGCTGGGCGCTCGGCGCGCCGTCGTCCGGTCGACCGAGCTCGAGACGCTCGCGGGACTGGGCCGCTACGAGCTCGCGCGGCAGTTCCGCGCCTCGTATGGCACGAGCCCCTACCGCTACTCGCTGATGCGGCGGCTCGACTATGCCCGGAGCCGGCTCGGCGACGGCACGTCGCTGGCCGAGTTGGCGCTGGCGGCGGGCTTTGCCGACCAGGCGCACTTCACGCGCATGTTTCGCTCGGCCTTCGGGCTGACACCGGGGCGCTATGCCAGGCTGCGCCAGGCGGACCGATCGCCGTCTGGACAGCGAACGGCGCGAGCTACCGAGCCGTTCCGCTGAGCTGACCACGCGATTCCGCTCACGGACAATCTTCGAACCGACTCCGGCTGGCGATCGTGACGGCCGTACTCGTGCGGCGCCGGCACCATCGCCGAGGGACGGAATCGCCAGTCCCCGCCTCTCTGACACCCGACGACGGAGCATGTTAGCCGGCTGTCAGAGTCCCTCGTCGAGGTCGGGATTTTTTCCCGTCGCCCGGCTGGACCCGGGAGAATCACTGGCCACGCACGGTTGAGAGGAGGACCGCGATGACACCCGTCACGATCAACGGCAAACGACACGACATCGACTTGCCCGGAGACACTCCCCTGCTGTGGGCGCTCCGTGACGAGATCGGGCTCACCGGCACCAAGTTCGGCTGCGGCATGGCGCTCTGCGGCGCCTGCACCGTGCACCTCGAGGGCCAGGCCGTGCGGTCGTGCATGACGCCCCTGTCGGCGGTGGCGAACAAGAAGGTCGTCACCATCGAGGCCATCGAGGGGGACCAGATCGGCAAGGCGGTGCAGACGGCCTGGATCGAGGTGAGCGTGCCTCAGTGCGGCTATTGCCAGGCCGGCCAGATCATGTCGGCGACGGCGCTGCTCAAGCGCAACCCGAAGCCGAGCGACGCCGACATCGACAGCGCCATGGCGGGGAACATCTGCCGCTGCGGCACCTACACCCGCGTCCGTACCGCGATCAAGCAGGCCGCGGGCCTGCAGGGAGCGAAGTCATGACGGCCCCAGGCGGTCCGCTGACGGGCACCGAGCGCGAGGCGAGGGTCGACAGGCCGGTCGTGATCGCCAACGTGAGCCGGCGCGGATTCCTCCAGGGCGTGTCCGCCCTGGGCGGGCTGGTGCTGGCGGTGGGATACCCGCGCGTCTCGCGCGCGGACGATCCGCCCAAGTACGGCGCGGACGGCATGCCCCACGGCTGGGTCGACAACCCCCTTGCCTTCGTCGCCATCGCGGACGACGGCACCGTATCCATCGTCTGCCACCGCTCCGAGATGGGACAGGGCGTGCGGACGGGGATGCCGATGATCGTCGCCGACGAGCTCGAGGCCGACTGGAAGCGCGTGCGGGTCGTGCAGGCTCCGGGGGACGAGGAGCGCTACGGGAACCAGGACACCGACGGCTCGCGCAGCACCCGCCACTTCTTCGACCCGATGCGGCGCTGCGGCGCCGCCGCCCGCGCCATGCTGGAGGCGGCGGCCGCCGCGCAGTGGAAGGTTCCCGTGAGCGAGGTACAGGCGAAGAACCACGAGGTCGTCCACGGCGCGACCGGACGGCGCCTGGGCTACGGGGCGCTCGCCAAGGCGGCGGCCCAGCAGCCCGTCCCCGCCCGGGAGACCCTGCGCCTGAAGCATCCCTCGCAGTTCCGCTACATCGGCAAGGGCCAGCTGAAGCTGGTCGACGCCCGCGACATCGCGACCGGCAAGGCGCAGTACGGCATCGACACCCGGCTCCCCGGGATGCTCTACGCCGTCATCGCGCGGCCGCCGGTGTACGGGGGCACCGTCGCGAGCTACGACGACAGCGACGCGCTCAAGGTCCCGGGCGTCGTGCGCGTGGTCGCAGATCGAGGGAAGCGCGGCCCCGCCCGTGTTCAATCCCCTGGGCGGCGTCGCCGTCATCGGGCGCAACACCTGGGCCGCCATCCAGGGCCGGAAGGCGCTCAAGATCGGGTGGGACGGAGGCCCGAACGCGGACTACGACTCCGTGGCGTACAAGGCGACGCTCGAGGAAGCCGCGCGCAAGCCGGGACCGGTGGTGCGCAACGACGGCAACTTCGACGCGGGCATCGCCGCCGCCGCGAAGCGGCTGAGCGCGGAGTACTACCTTCCCCATCTGGCGCACGCGACCATGGAGCCGCCGGCGGCCGCCGCGCGCATCACCCAGGGCAAGTGCGAGGTGTGGGGCTGCTTCCAGTCACCCCAGGCGACCCGCGACCTGGTCGCGAAGCGCCTGGGCATCCCGGTCGCGGACGTGACCGTGCACGTCACGCTGCTGGGCGGCGGATTCGGGCGCAAGTCGAAGCCCGACTACGGCGATCGAGGCGGCGGTGCTGTCGCAGGCGATGGACGGCAAGCCGGTCAAGGTCACCTGGACGCGCGAGGACGACCTGCACCACTCGTACTTCCACACGGTCTCGGTGGAGCACCTCGAGGCAGGCGTCGACGCCCGGGGCCGGCCGGTCGCCTGGCTCCACCGGAGCGTCGCCCCGACGATCATGTCGACCTTCGACGCCAGCGCGAAGCAGGAGGCGAACTGGGAGCTCGGGATGGGCGTGATCAACGTCCCGTTCGCGATCCCGAACGTCCGCATCGAGAACCCGGAAGCCACCGCCCACACCCGCATCGGATGGTTCCGCTCCGTCTCGAACATCCCCCACGCGTTCGCGGTCCAGTCGTTCGTCGCCGAGCTGGCGGCGGCGGCGGGCCGGGACCAGAAGGACTACCTGCTGGACGTGATCGGCCCGGCGCGGTGGATCAGCCCGCAGACCCTGAAGGACACGTGGAACCACGGCGAGAACCCCGAGCGCTACCCCGTCGACACCGGCCGGCTGCGGCGCGTGGTGGAGACGGCGGCGCGCGAGGCGAAATGGGGACGGGCGATGCCGAAGGGCCGCGGCCTGGGCATCGCCGCGCACTACAGCTTCGTGACCTACGTGGCGGCCGTGGTGGAGGTCGCCGTCGACGACAAGGGTGCCCTGACGATCCCCCGAGTGGATATCGCGGTCGACTGCGGCGCGAGCGTCAACCCGGACCGCGTCCGCGCCCAGATGGAGGGGCGTGTGTGATGGGCATCGGCGTCGCGACGCTGGGAGAGATGAGCTTCAAGGCCGGCCGGGCCGAGCAAGGCAACTTCAACACCTACGAGGTGACCCGGATCACCGGGGCGCCGCGGGAGATCCGCGTGCACATCCTGCCGGGCGACTTCGACCTGCCGCTCGGCGGCGTGGGCGAGCCCGGGGTGCCCCCGATCCCGCCCGCCCTCTGCAACGCCATCTTCGCGGCGACCGGCAAGCGCATCCGGAACCTTCCCATCCGCGATCAGCTGAAGGCGTGAGGGCGACGCGGCACCGTCCGTGGACGCCGTCTAGGTGTTCCGAGCCCTGGCCGGCTTGCGCGCGGCCGGGGCTCGGGATCGAATCCCGCGGCCGGCGCGATGCGCCCGGCCTGCCGTTCGGCACCAGTCCAGACTCCGCAAGCAGACCGCCGCATGAGAAGGCCGGCGCCAACCGGCCGAGCCTGCCGCTCCGGACGCAGGAGCGATCCGGGTGAGCCCCGCGCTTGGACCGCGCCGGACGGAATCATCCGAGCAGCCGGGAGATCGCCGCCGTCACCCAGCTCCCCCGCAATACCGCCGGGATGTACCATTGCTGACGCCGATGACGGACTCTCACCGCTGGATCCCGGGGAGCCGCCTCACCGCGTCGCCTTCCCCGCACCGGAGGACCCACGCATGTCCGACCCCGCCCTGGCCTTCGAATCCATCACCGGGCTCGCCGCGAAGATCCGCGCCGGGGCGCTCAGCCCGGTCGCGCTGACCGAGGCGCTGCTCGAGCGGATCGCGGCGCTCGACGGCCGCCTCCACGCGTTCATCGCGGTGACCCGCGAGCGGGCGCTGGCCGAGGCGCGCGCCGCCGAGCTCGCCCTCCGGGGCGGGCCAGGACCTCGGGACCGCTCCACGGCATCCCCTACGCCGCGAAGGACCTCTTCGACGTCCGGGGCGTGCCGACGACCGCGGGCACCCGGCTCCTCGCCGGCAACGTGGCGAAGGAGGACGCGGCCGTCGTCCGGCGCCTGGCCGGCGCCGGCATGGTCCTCGTCGGCAAGACCTACACGGTCCAGTTCGCCTTCGGCGGCGTCGGCGTGAACCACGACCAGGGCACGCCGCACAACCCGTGGCACGCGACGCACCACGTCCCGGGCGGCTCGTCCAGCGGCTCGGCGGTGGCCGTCGCGGCGGGGCTCGTCCCGATGGCGCTCGGGAGCGACACCGGCGGCTCGGTCCGCCTGCCGGCCGCCCTCTGCGGCACCGTCGGCCTCAAGACCACCGTCGGGCGCGTGAGCCGCGCGGGCGTCTACCCGCTCAGCTTCACCCTGGACTCGGTCGGGCCCCTGACCCGGACGGTGGAGGACGCCGCCCTCGTCTACCAGGCGCTCCAGGGCCAGGACGCCCGCGACGAGACGACCGCCGGCGTCCAGCCGCACGACGTGCTCGCCCGGCTCGAGGACGGCGTCCGCGGGCTCCGGCTCGCCTTCGCCGAGACGCTCTTCTTCGACGACGTCGACCCCGAGGTCGAGCGGGCGGTGCGCGAGAGCGCCGGGGTGTTCCGCTCGCTCGGCGCCCAGGTCGAGAGCATCAAGGTCCCGGAGGCGGCGGAGGCGATGTCGGAGCAGAAGCGGGCCTTCGCCATCGCGGCCGAGGCGTGCGTCTACAACGCCCGGCTCCTCGACGAGCACTTCGATGAGCTCGATCCGGTCGTGGCCCACCGGATGATCGGCGGACGCCAGCTCTCCGCCCCCGACTACTTCGCCCTCCATCGCCAGTGGGCGGAGCTCCGGCGGCGGCTGGGCGCCCGCCTGGCCGACGTGGACGCGCTGCTGGTGCCGACCACTCCCCTGCCCTGCGAAGCCCCTGGCGGAGGTCGACCGGACGATCGAGTCGTACGCCCAGCACAACGGCCGCTACCTCCGGAACACCGCGGTCGGGAACATCCTGAACCTCTGCGGCGTGTCCGTGCCGTGCGGCTTCACGCGGGAGGGGCTCCCGATCGGCCTGATGGTCTACGCGAAGCCGTTCCAGGAGGACATGGCGCTCCGGGTCGCCCGCGCCTACGAGCGGGCGACGGAGTGGCACCGGCGCCAGCCCGACCTCGCCTGGGCCGCGGCCGGCCCCCGCTGACTTCCGCCTGGAAGGGCTGCCAGGAGCTGTCCGCACCGGAGACGAGGCCATGAGAGAACCAGACCTGGAGCTTGGTCCAGAGGCAGGCACGAGCCCGGCCCGCGAGCGGCGCTGGGGCGCGATCGGCGGGACCCTCGGCTCTCTCTACGGCGTGGGCGCCGCGCTCATCGCGATCTTCGTCGAAGGAGCGCCGTGGTGGCCCACCGGCACCTACCCCCCGTTCTTTGCGACGCGACGGCTCCTTGCCTTCGACGTGTACATGATCGCCGCGCTCGTGACGGGCCTGGGCTTCCTCGTCGCGGCCCTCGCGCTCGCGCGCCTGAGCGGTACCCGCGCACTGACGCGAGCGGTGCGCTCTCCTCGGACTGGTGCTCGGCCTCACCAGCGGCGCGATCCTGCTCACGCGGCTCGTGACCGTCGTGCGCAGCGGTAGCGGGTCGGACTGGACTCTGAGGCGGGAGTGAGGTGGCCATGCGGCTCGCGGGAAAGGTCGCCCTGATCAGCGGCGGCGCGCGCGGCATGGGCGAGAGCGAGGCGCGGCTGTTCGCCCGGGAAGGCGCGCGCGTCGTCATCGGCGACATCCTCGAGGCCGAGGGCCGGGCGGTCGAGGCCGACATCCGGGCGACAGGCGGCGACGCCCTCTTCGTCCGGCTCGACGTCACCGACGAGGCCGACTGGGAGCGCGCCGTCAGCCGGACGGTCGAGCGCTTCGAGCGGCTGACGTGCTCGTGAACAACGCGGGCGTGGGCGCCGTCGGCCGCATCGAGGACACGACGGTCAAGGACTGGGATCACGTCATGGACGTCAACGCCAAGGGCGTGTTCCTCGGCACCAAGGCGGTCATCCCCGCCATGCGCCGGGCCGGCGGCGGCTCGATCGTCAACATCTCGTCCCAGCTCGGTCTCGTCGGGACCGACAACAGCAGCCCGCAGTACCAGGCCTCCAAGGGCGCCGTGCGCCTCCTGACGAAGGCGACCGCGATCCAGTACGCGCGGGAGGGCATCCGCGCCAACTCGGTCCACCCCGGGCCCATCGTGACCGCGATGACCGAGCGGCGGCGCGCCGACCCGGAGCACTACCAGCGCATGCTGTCGCGGATCCCGCTCGGCCGGTTCGGCGAGTCCGACGAGGTCGCCTACGGCGTCCTCTACCTCGCGTCGGACGAGGCGGCCTTCGTGACCGGCAGCGAGCTCGTGATCGACGGAGGCTGGACGGCCCAGTAGGCCTCGAGCCGGGAGATCGTCCCCCTGTCCTCTTCATCACTCCTCATGGGACCCTGGCCTCCGGCGCGGCGGGTAAGCGCCGGCCGCCCGAGATCCCGCATGCCCGCGACGCCGTGGAAGCTCCTTCGCCCCGCCGAACCGGACCGCGAGTACCTCGTGCTCCTCTCGTACCTGCCACTCCGCCGGTTCCGGGACTTTCCGGCCTTCGCGGTCCACGACGTCCGCGTGACCCGTCAGCTCGCCGACGCGCGCGGCCTGGTCGGCTACTCCAAGCTCGGCCGGCCCTGGATCAAGCGCTTCTGGACGCTCTCGGCGTGGGAGGACGATGCGGCGCTCGCCGCCTTCATCCACGCCGGGTCCCACGCCCGCGCCATGACCGGGATGCAGCCACGGATGGGGCCCACGCGCTTCGTGCGCTGGATCTTCCTGGATCGGTCCTGCCTCCGGCCTGGGACGATGCCCTCCGCCGCTGGGCGGCCGACGAATAGCGGTCACGAACGGCACCAGCACACGCACGTCCCGTCCGCGTTCCGCATCACCGCGCGACGAGCTCCCTGGCGGAATGTCGTCCGCACGCCACGATGGCGCGGATGTCGGCGACACATGGCTGACGCCGCATCGCAAGCCCTACCCACCACGGCAGGAACCACGCTCTGGCATCCGCCTTGCTCCAGAGAAAGGCACGCGGTCCGGATCGCGGAGCGCAGACCGCCGTCCATGTCGCGCGGCCACCGCCGTACCGACATGACAAAAAGGAGGTCAGTGATGAGAGCTCGCAGCGCATGGGCGGCCCTGCTCGCCCTGACGCCAGTCATCACGTCCGGCGCGAACCGACCACATCAACAACCCACCGCGGGCACGAGGTCGACCGGCACCGTGGTCGTTCAGCCCGCTCCGGCGACTGCCTTCCCCGGTGGTCTCCAGCCGGGGCAGCCCATCATCGTGCAGCAGCCCGGGCAGCCGCCGGCGCCCGCGACGTGGTCCAGCCGGCGCCCCAGATGGTCCAGGCCGAGGACCTCGAGGCCAACGAGGTGCGGGCCCACACCATCTATGCCAACAAGATCCAAGCGCCTGAGATCCAAGGCGCCATCCATCCCACGGCCCAGGTGCGGCTCGACCGCACGGTCTCCGATCTCAAAGCCCCGAACGTGGTCGCCTCCATCCTGTACGCCGACACGATCAAGGCGCATCGGGTGATCGCGGACCACATCTTCGTGCAAGAGATCGAGCGTCGCTGACCGAGCGGCGCCTCCCCCGGGTCGGGAGTCACTCGGCTCCCGACCCTTTCCTACGCTGGCGGTCTCCTCTTCCTGCGCGTCGGACGCTCGCCAGCGCCGCGCCCAGCCGTACGCAGGCCTCGTCGATCTCGCGAGGCGTATAGGCGGCGTAGCCGAGAACCAGCCCGCCGCGCTCACCCCGACGGGCGGGCCCGGCTCGGAAGCCCGACAGCGGCGGCACGTCGACCTCCTGGCCGAGCGCAGCCCGAGCGGCGTCGCGATCGTCGACGCCGTCCGGCAGCCAGCCCACCAGATGCATGCCGGCCTCGGCCGGCGCGACCTCGAGGAGACCGCCGAGGCTCCGCCGAACGGCTCGCACGAGCACGTCCTGGCGCTCGGCGTAGAGCGCGCGGATCCGCCGGATGTGGCGGGCGAAGTGGCCCTCGTCGATGAAATCGGCGAGCGCCGCCTGGGTCACCGACGGCGACTGACGGTCGGCCAGGGCGCGGGCGGCCATGAAGGCTTCGGCGAGCTCGGGCGGCACGACCAGGTAGCCGAGCCGCAGCGACGGGAACAGCACCTTGCTGAACGTGCCCACGTAGATCACGCGGCCGGCCGTGTCGAGCCCCTGGAGCGCGGCGAGCGGGCGCCCCGCGTAGCGGTACTCGCTGTCGTAGTCGTCCTCGAGGATCCACGCGCCGCTCCGCGCTCGCCCACTCGAGCAGCGCCAGCCGGCGGTGCGAGGCTCATCGTCACGCCGAGCGGGTACTGGTGCGACGGCGTGACGTAGACCAGGCGCGCGCCCGGGCGCCCGGCGCGCGCCCTGCCGGACGTCGAGCCCCTCCGCGTCGACGGGCACGGGCACGAGCCGGATTCCCGGCCGCGATCAGGGCGCCGCGCGCGCCGGGGTAGCCCGGGTCCTCGATCCAGGCGGTGTCGCCGGGATCGAGCAGCACGCGCGCCGCGAGATCCACGGCCTGCTGGGCGCCGGTGACCACGATCACCTGCTCGGCCTCGCAGCGCACGGCCCGCGCCTCGCGGAGATACGCGGCGATCGCCTCGCGGAGCGGCGCGTAGCCGGCCGGATCGCCGTAGTCGAGGAGCTGGCGCGGGACCCGTCGCCAGCGACGGGCGAGGAGCCGAGTCCAGAGATCGAACGGGAAGACGTCGAGCCCCGGCAGCCCGGGCCGGAACGGACGCGCCGCCGAGGCGCCGCGGGCCAGGGCCGCGCGCGTGCCGACGAGGAGAGCGCCGCGGCGGGACAGCCGCGGCCGCCGGCCCGGGCGCTCCGCCCGCGCGGCCTGCGGGTGCGCCCGGAGCAGCGTCTCGGGCAGCGTGGACGCGACCGTGGTCCCCGCGCCGACGCGGCCCTCGAGATAGCCCTCGGCGAGCAGCTGGCCGAACGCGGCGAGCACCGTGTTCCGCGAGGCGCCGAGGTCCGCCGCCAGCGTCCGCGTCGACGGCAGGCGCGCCCCGGGCCGGAGCCGGCCCGTCAGGATCGCCTCGCGCAGCCCGTCGTAGAGCTGGCGGTGGAGCGGCACGCTCGAGCGCGCGGTCGAGCCCGAGCGTCCCGATCGTCACGACGGCGCGGCGCTTCGGCATCCGGTCTTCCCTTCCGTCACGCCCGTCCGCGACACTGCGAATAGGTGGACGCGCGGATAATGGCTCCATCGTAGGGGTCGAGACCACCACATCGTCAAGGCCACCGAGCGGGGTCTGACTCCGACGTCGCGCCCTGGCCACGGCAGCGCGGGCGCTAAGTGTACGGAGAAGCTCACGGTGCCTGAGCCCGCCGGTCTAACATGGGCGGCCGTGAGCGGCGCCTTCGCCTGCGAGACCGCGCGGAGCCGGCGGGTCGAGATCCGCGGCCTGGACCTCCACCTGCTCGAGTGGGGCCCCGCGGCCCCGTCCGGCGTCCTCCTGCTCCACGGGGGGGCCGCCCACGCTCACTGGTTCGACGCGGTCGCCACTGCGCCCGCGGAGCGCCACCACGTCGCGGCGCTCGACCAGCGCGGCCACGGGGAGAGCGCGTGGGCACACCCGCCGGCGTACGCGACCGAGGACTTCGCGGGCGACATCGTCGGGGTGCATCGACCGCCTGGGGTGGGAGCTCGGCGGT
This sequence comes from uncultured Candidatus Rokubacteria bacterium, assembly GCA_963745015.1. Taxonomy (GTDB): domain Bacteria; phylum Methylomirabilota; class Methylomirabilia; order Rokubacteriales; family DASRDR01; genus DASRDR01. The sequence goes on along the minus strand of CAVUVU010000016.1, from coordinate 91,579 downwards.
CCTCGTCGGACACTCGATGGGCGGCCACAACGCGATCGCCTGCGCCGCGTGGCACCCCGATCGGATCCGGGGGCTGGTCATCGTGGACTCGCGCCCGGCGATTCCTCCCGAGCGGCTCGCCCAGATGAAGGAGCGCGGCGTGCGTCCGCCCCGCCGGCATCCGACCGTCGAGGCGGCCGTGGCCACCTTCCGGCTCCTCCCGCCCGAGACGGACGCGGATCCGGCCCTGCTGGCCCACCTGGCCCGCGAGAGCGTCGCGTGGCGGGACGGCGCCGTCAGCCTCAGGTTCGATCCGGCGTGCTACGCGGCGCGCGTGCCGGTCGACGGCTGGTCGCTCCTCCCGCGAATCACCGCACCGACGCTCGTGGTCCGCGGAGAGCGGAGCCCGATCCTCCCGCGCCCGATGGCCGAGCGCCTTCGCGCGGAGCTGCCCCGCGCCCGGCTGGTCGAGATACCCGACGCCCACCACCATCTCGTGCTGGACCGGCCCGACGCGTTCGCCCGGGAGCTCCGGGGATTCCTGGACGGCCTCGACGGCTCCGGGATCGGCGCGGCGGCGCCGCGTCCGGCCGCCCGGCCGGCCTCGTGACGGAGCGGCCCCGGTGAGATCGAGCAGCCGGCCGCGCAAGGTCTACGTCGTCACCGCCCCCGCGTCGATCCGCGGAATCTACGAGACCTGGGACGCGTGCCGGGCGGCCGTGTCCGGCATGGCCGGCGCCCGCTACCAGGGGGTCTCGAGCCGGGCCGTCGCCGAGGCGATGCTCAGCGGCGACGGCCTCCAGCTCGACCCGGGGGTCCACGCGTTCGTCGACGGCAACGCCATGGGCGGCATCGGCGTGGTCCTGGTGGAGCAGGGAGCGTCGGGCCCGGCGTCCGTCCGCGAGATCGCCACCACGGTCTACGACGTCTTCAAGGGGGCCGGGGTCCCGAGCCTCGACACGCGAGCGAAGATCACGGCGGCGACGAACAGCCTCCAGAACATCCTGGCGGAGCTCGGCGCCCTCCACGCCGCTCTCCAGGAGGCCCCGCCGGGCTCGGCGCTGACCGTCGTCCACGACTACGAGGGCGTGGGCGCGTGGCTCGAGGGCCGGTGGAAGACGAAGAACCCGATGGTGGCCGAGGTGGTCGCGGCCAGCCGGGCCCTCATCGAGGCGCGGGGCCTCCGCGTGCGCTTCCGCCACCAGCGCGGCCACGAGTCGACCTTCGCCGGCCGCAACGACTACGCCGCCTACAACGCCCGCGCGGACAAGCTGGCGACCGAGGCCGCCCTCCGGCTCGCCTGACGTGCATCCCGGCATGCGGAACGCGAGCGGGTCGCGCGGCGAGCCGGGGGTCAGGCGTTGACTTCGAGGCAGCTCCGGTGCCGTCCGGCAAGGGTGTGTGGACGTCACAGTCCGACCCATTGACGATCGGGTGTGTCGTCCGGCCAAATCATCTGGAAGGCAGGCCTGACCCCAAGGAGGCGCGCATGTGCTTCGACCAGGATTCGCAGACCGCCCATCACCCCGATCGCGGGCGGCGCGACGGACGCCCGTGACTTCACGCTCCAGTCCGCGGACGGCACGCGCTTCGCCGCCTACGGCGCGCGCGCGACGCGGCCGACGGGCGCCGGCATGCTGGTGCTCCCCGACGTGCGCGGCCTCCACACCTACTACAAGGAGCTGGCGCTCCGCTTCGCGGAGGTCGGCGTCGACGCGGTCGCCATCGACTTCTTCGGCCGCACCGACAAGAGCGGGGACCGGAGCGACGCCTTCGAGTACCTCCCGCACGTGGGCCAGACGACGCCGGCGACCCTCCAGGCCGACGTCGCCGCCGGGGTCGCGTACCTGCGCTCCAAGGAGGGCGGTCACGTTCGCGGGCTCTTCTCGGTCGGGTTCTGCTTCGGCGGGGCGCTGTCCTTCCACCAGGCCGCCAGCGGCCTCGGCTACGCGGGGGTGATCGGCTTCTACGGGTGGCCCCTCGGTCTGCCGCGCTGGCCCGACCGCCCGAAGCCGATCGACGCGGTCGCGCGATTCCGGGCGCCGGTGCTGGCGATCTACGGAGGCGCGGATCCCGGCATCCCGCCGAGCGCCGTCGCGGAGTTCGACCAGGCCCTGGCGCGGGCGGGCGTCCCGCACGAGATCGCGTCACGTACGACGGCGCGCCGCACAGCTTCTTCGACCGGAAGCAGACCGAGTTCGCCGACGCCTCCGCCGACGCGTGGCGGAAGGTGCAGGCCTTCGTCACCCGGCACACGCCCGCCGCCTGAGGACGCGTCGAGTGAGACTCGCACGTTGCGGTAACGCCTGACCCGGAGGCAGGTAAGGCCTCGAGCCTATTACTCAATTGCGCGAGGATCATTGGAGCCGCGGGGCGACCTCGGCGGCCAGGATCTCGAGCTGCTCGACCTCGTCGAAGACGGGGTTCAGCATGACGAGCCGGGCGCCGGCCGCGATGATCTCGCGGAGGCCCGCCACGCACTGGTCGACCGAGCCCCAGACCGACACCGTCCGCGGCGAGCTCGGACCGGCCGTAGAACCCGCCGAAGTACTCGGCGAGCCGGCGCCCGGCCCGCTCGCGATCCCGGTCCACCGCGACGTAGACCCGCTTCCCCACGTCGATCGAGTCGGGATCCCGCCCGGCCTCGCCGAGGAACCCGCGGAGCAGCCGGACCTCCTGCGCGAACGTCGCGGTCGTCGCGGACCCCGCCCCCATGAAGCCCGACGCCCAGTCGATGGACCGGCGAAACGCGTCGGGGTGGTGCGCTCCGACCCAGAGCGGCGGATGGGGGCGCTGGAGCGGCTTCGGCTCGAGCGCGGCGTCCTCGAGCTGCCAGAACTCGCCGGCGAAGGTCACGCGCGGCTCGGTCCAGAGGGCGCGCATGAGCCGGAGCCCCTCGTTGAAGCGGGCCACCCGGCGCGCCGCCGTGATGCCGAAGGCGGGGTAGACCTTCGGGTCCCCGCCGAGTCCGATCCCGACGTCGAGACGGCCGCCCGAGAGCTGATCGACGGTCGCCAGGCTCTTGGCCAGATGCACCGGGCTCCGGAGCGGTGTCAGCAGGACGGCCGTCCCGAGGCGGATCCGGTCGGTCACCGCGGCCGCCCACGCGAGGAGCTCCACCGGCTCGAGGCTCGGCAGCGCGCCCAGCACCTGCTCCACGACCCAGGCGCTCTCGAATCCCAGCGCGTCCGCCCGCTCGAGAAAGCGCCGGATCCGGGGCCGATCGATGCCCCCGGTCGTCCAGGCCTGAGGAATGCCCGCCGCCAGTCGCACGCGTGACGTCATGACTCTCCTTCCCGCGTTTTGGGGGTCAGCCCCGTCGCGCCCCGGCCGGCGTAGAGTAACGCCGCTCCGGGGTCTGACCCGCCGCCGTCCGAGACCCCGAGCGCCGCCCAGCCGGGGTGCGCGCACTCAACTCCGGCGTCTGACCCCTTCCGTTCCGAGCCGCGCGAGGGCGAGCTCGAGCGCCAGCGCCGAGCTGATGTCCGTCAGGTAGCGAGGCGCGGCCTGCCCGAGGTCCTGCCGCAGCTGGTCGAGGGGCACCGCCACCACCTCGATCTCCTCGAACTCGTCGGGGTGAGGCGCGGTCACGTGTCGAACGCCCCTGGCCAGGAAGAAGGACCCCCGCGCGCCCGAGAAGCTCGGGAACACGAGGTACGCTCCCAGCGGCTCGAACGCCTCGCCGTCGTACCCGGTCTCCTCGCGGAGCTCTCGGCGCGCGGCCGCCGCCGGCTCCTCGCCCGGCTCGATGAAGCCGGCCGGCAGCGTGTACGCGACGTCCCCGGTGCCGTGCTTGTACTCTCGGGAGAGGAGAACCTCCCCACCCGGTGTGACCGCGACGGTCATCGCGAAGTCCCTGAGCTCCATGAAGTACATGTCGGGCGAGAGGCGGCCGTCCGGCAGCCGGCAGCGGTCACGCCGGATGGAGACAAACCCCGAGCGGAACGCCCACTCGGACTGGACTGGCTGCCAGCGGCCAACACGATCCGGCTTCACCGGTCTACCTCCTCCATTCGATCTGATCGGACAACCTCCACGGGTGGCTTCAGCCCCTCGCAACCGGCAGCGGTCTCCGGATTCACCGGCTACCCTGTCGACCCGGCATCGAGGCGGGCCGGCCCCGCCCAGGGCGACTCCACGGCGTGCCGCGCCTCGAAGGCTGCGATCGCCGCCTCGTGGCGGAGGGTGAGGCCGATGTCGTCGAGCCCCTCGAGGAGCGCCTGCTTCCGGAAGGGGTCGATCTCGAAGCGGTGCGGCGTCGCCGTCCGGCCCCGTGACCGTCTGGGCGGCCAAGTCGATCGTCACCGTCGCTCCCGGCGCCGCGTGGAGCGCCTGGCGAAGCCCGGTTACGGTGGGCGCGGGCAGGCGCACGGGCAGGAGTCCGTTCCGGAGACAGTTCTCGTGGAAGATGTCGCCGAAGCTCGGAGCGATCACGGCGCGGATGCCCCGGCCCGCCAGCGCCCACACCGCGCCCTCGCGCGACGAGCCGCAGCCGAAGTTCTCCGCCGCCACCAGGACTCGCGCCCCTCGGTACGCGGGCTGATTCAGAACGAACTCGGGGTCCTCCGTTCCGTCCGGCCGGACCCCGAGATCGTGGAAGCAGAACTGCCCGTAGCCGGCGCTCCGCGGCTTCCGGAGAAAGCGCGCCGGGATGATGCGGTCGGTGTCCACGTTGGGCAGATCGAGCGGAGCCGCGACACCGTCGAGGCGAACGAAAGGCTCCACGTCAGCTGACCTCGCGCGGCTCGGACCGCACACCTCGTCCGATGTAGGCCTCGGCCTCGAGGACCAGGCGACCGCCGGACTGAAATGACGACATGCCTCGCCGGACCTCCTCGCGCACGCCGATCCGGGAGGCTCCTGCATAGCCGGAGGCACCTGCGTCGTGCGAGCCCGTCGCCGCCAGCGTCATCGGATTCCCCGAAGGGCCGAGCCGCCGCACGTCGGTGAGCCGCCCGGTGACCGCGGCCGCGGCCGCCATCGCGGGGCTCATGAGGTGGGTGCGGGCCCCGGGCCCTTGCCGACCCTCGAAGTTCCGGTTGGAGGTCGACGCCACGCGCTCGCCGGGCCGCGCCGCGTCGCCGTTCATCGCGACGCACATCGAGCATCCGGGCTCGCGCCACTCGAAGCCGGCATCCCGAAAGATGCGGTCGAGCCCTTCGGCCTCCGCCGCGCGCCGGATGAGCCCCGACCCCGGGACGACCATCGCGGGCACCAGGGCCCGGCGCCCGCGGACGACCGCCGCCGCCGCGCGCAGGTCCTCGAGCCGGCTGTTCGTGCACGACCCGATGAAGACCCGATCGACCCGGATCGATTCGAGAGGGGCACCGGGCACGAGCCCCATGTACGCGAGCGCGCGCGCCAGGCTGTCGCGCCGGACCGGATCCCCCACCGCCGCGGGGTCGGGCACGGAGCCGGAGATGGGCCCGCCGTCCTCGGGGCTCGTGCCCCAGGTGACGATCGGCGCGACCTGGGAGGCGTCGACCGTGACCTCCCGGTCGAACCCCGCATCCGCGTCGGACGGGAGCGCCCGCCATTCCGCGAGCGCGCGTCCCCAGTCGTCGCCCCGCGGCGCGAGCGGCCGGCCTTCGAGGTAGGCGTAGGTCGTCTCGTCCGGTGCGACCATCCCTGCGCGGGAGCCCGCCTCGATCGCCATGTTGCAGAGGGTCATCCGCCCTTCCATCGAGAGCGCGCGGACCGCGGGGCCCGCGTACTCGAGCGCGTACCCGGTGCCGCCGCCGGCGCCGATGCCGGCGATCAGGTGGAGGGCGAGGTCCTTGGCGGACACGCCGTGCCCGAGCCGGCCGTCGACCCAGACCCGCATGACCGCCGGTCGCCGCTGCCAGACGGTCTGGGTCGCCAGGACGTGCTCGACCTCGGAGGCGCCGATGCCGAAGGCCAGCGCCCCGAGCGCCCCGTGAGTCGCCGTGTGCGAGTCGCCGCACACGATCGTGAGCCCCGGCAGCGTCAAGCCCTGCTCCGGCCCGACCACGTGGACGATGCCCTGGCGCGGATCGCCGGGCCCGAGGAGCAGGATCCCCCACTCCCGCGCGTTTCGCGACAGCTCGTCGACCTTGCCCCGAATCTCGAGCGCGGCGGGTCCGCTCGCGCCGGGTGCGGTCGGCACGTAGTGGTCGGCGACGGCGACGGTGAGGTCGGGGCGCCGGACCCGACGGCCCGCTTGGCGCAGCATCTCGAAAGCGTGGAAGGAGCCCTCGTGAACCAGGTGGCGGTCGACGTAGAGGAGAGCGCGGCCACCCGGCCCGGACACGACGACGTGTCGCGCCCAGACCTTGTCGAGCATCGTCCGCCCCGGCATGGTGGGGCCATTGTACGGCGGTCCTTCGTGCAGGAGGATCCGCTCGAACGGCGCGAGGGACAGCCACGAGCGCGTCGCCGGGCGGCCGGCGGCCTTGACGCCCCTGGCGCCCCCTGCGATAGTCCCGGACTGGAATCCATGAAGATCGTTTCCGTCGACAGCGTGATCCTCGCCGTCCCGACCCCGAAGCCCATGGCGCTCGAGTTCCGGGAGCACCGGCTCGTGGTGGCGCACGTCCACACGGACGAGGGCGTCTCCGGACTCGGCTACAGCCTCGCCTTCGGCGGGGGCGGCGCCGAGGCGATCCGGGTGTACCTCGACACCCGGCTGGCGCCGCTCCTCGTCGGCGAGGACCCGCGGCTCGTCGAGCGGCTGTGGGAGCGCATGTATCGCGCCGACCGGGGGATCCGCCGGCTGGGCGTGGCCGCCTACGCGATCTCCGCACTCGACATCGCGCTCTGGGATCTCGTGGGCAAGGTGGCGGGCCAGCCGCTCTACCGTCTCTGGGGCGGGGTCACGGACCGCGTCGAGGCCTACGGGAGCGGCGGCTGGCCCTCGTACCGGCGTGGAGGACATGATCGAGGAGGCGCAGCGCTACGCCGCGGCGGGCCTCCGCTACTACAAGCTCAAGGTCCATCATCCCGACCCGCGGGAGAACCGCCGGCGCGCCGAGGCGGTGCGCCGGGCCCTCGGCGACGGCGTCCGGCTCATGGTCGACGTCAACCAGAAGCTCGACGTGCTGGGGAACCTCCGCCTGGCCGCGGCGCTGGAGGACCTCGACCTCGTCTGGTACGAGGAGCCCGTGCTCGCCGACGACATCGCCGCCTGCGCCGAAGTGGCCCACGCCATCCGCATCCCGGTCGCGACCGGCGAGAACCACTACACGCGCTACGAGTTCCGGGAGCTGTGCGAGCGTCGGGCCGCCCGGTACCTCATGCCCGACGTCTGCCGGGCGAACGGCTTCAGCGAGACCCTCAAGATCGGCCACCTCGCGGCGGCGCACCAGCTGCTGGTCTCGCCGCACGTCGTCCACGAGCTGTCGGTTCACGTGGCGGGCGCCCTCTCGAACGGCTTCCTGGTCGAGTACATGGACTGGATGCCGCCCGACCTCTTCGAGGACGTGCCGCGGCCCGATCCCGCCGACGGCCTGATCCGGATCCCCGAGCGGCCGGGGCACGGCATGACGCTCGCCCCGGGCGCCGAGCGGAAGTACCGCCTCCCCTGAGCGGCGCCGTGGCCGAAGGCGGGGAGAGCCCGCGCCACCGGGCCGTTCGCTGGGACGACCCCGCCGCGAGCGCGGAGGCGGCGGGCCGGCTCGCCGGACTGGCCTTCCTCGAAGCGATCCGGGACGGGCGCCTTCCGCCGGCGCCCGTGAGCCAGACCGTGGGGTTCACGCTCACCGAGGTCGAGCCGGGGCGCGCGGTGTTCGAGTGCGAGCCCTCGGAGTCCCAGTACAACCCGATCGGCACGGTCCACGGCGGCGTCATCAGCACGCTGCTCGACTCGGCCCTCTCGTGCGCGGTCCACACGACGCTGCCCGCCGGCGCCGGCTACACGACGGCCGAGATCAAGGTGAACTTCGTGCGGCCGGTCGTCGTCGGCACCGGACGGCTTCGCGCGGAGGGCCGGGTCATCCACGCCGGCAGCCGGCTCGCGACCGCCGAGGCCCGGCTGACGGACGCCGCCGGCAAGCTCTACGCGCACGCCGTCGGCACCTGCCTCGTCCTCGGCGCCCGGTGACCGCGCTCGGCGCGCGGCGGACGGGAGCGCTCGCCGCCGGGTTCGCCGTCCTGTTCGTCGGGACGGGCGTCAACTTCGCCTTCGGGATCCTCTTCAAGCCGATCCTGGGAGAGCTCGGAGGCGACCGCTCGACGCTCGCGCTCGCGGCCACCGCGAGCCTTCTGGTGAACGCCGCCGGCCAGCCGGCATTCGGCGCGCTGGTCGACCGGTTCGGGCCGCGGCGCGTCATCCTCGCGTCGATGGCCCTCATGACCGCCGGGACCGCGCTCGTGAGCCGGGCGGACGCGCCCTGGCAGTTCATCGCCCTCTACGGCGTCGTGGTGGCCGTCGGGTACAGCGGCTGCGGGATCCTTCCGGTCTCGATCCACGTGAGCCGCTGGTTTCCGGAGGAGCGCGGGTTCGTCTCGGCGCTGGCGGCCTGCGGCTTCTCCCTCGGGCACCTCGCGTTCACGCAGGCGGCCGGGCGCGCCGCCGCGATCGTCGGCTGGCGCCAGACCTACGTGCTGATGGCCGCGGTGCTGGCCGCGGCGCTCGCCATCTTCGCCGTCGCGCTCCGCGACGCGCCGGCCGAGACGGCCCGGCGCGGCCCCTCCCCCGAGATCCCGGCCGGCGCCCGGTCGATGGACCGGCGGGCCGCCGTCCGGACGCCCGCATTCTGGGCCTTGACCGGCGGACTCATGGGATGCGGCTTCACGGACTTCCTGATGACCACGCACCTGGCGCCCTACGCCACGGACCTCGACATGACGCCCGCGGTGGCCGCCAACGCGGTGAGCCTCTGGGCGGCGGCCAACGTCGCCGGGATTCTCGCCGCCGGCAGCGTGGCGGGCTGGATGGGCACCCGCGCGGCGCTCGTGCTCACCTACGGGCTCCGGGCGGCCGCGCTCTTCTACCTCCCGCTGGTTGGCGAGCCCTGGGAGCTCTACCTCTTCGCGGGGCTGTTCGGGGCGACGTTCTTCACGACGGCCCCGCTGTCGTCGACGATGGTCGGCCAGCTCTTCGGGCCGGCCCACCAAGGCGCGATCTTCGGCGCGGCGCATCTCTTCCACCACAGCGCGGGGGCGCTCGGATCGTACGCCGGCGGGGCCGTCTTCGACGCGACGGGCAGCTACCGGCCGATCTTCCTCCTGGCCGCCCTCGTCGTCGTCGGGTCGGCGATCGTCACGTCGCTGGCCCGAAGGCCGACCGTGACTCCCGGGCAACCCCGGCCCGGCGGACCTCGGCGACCCGAGATAGCGTCCGGCAGTCACGGTCCGGTCTCGGGGGTCACTGGCACGCCGCGCCCTGGCATGGCCCCAGGTGCGCAGGCGGCGCGCGACGGCAGGGCGCTAGACGGGACGGTAGATCGGGCCGCGCGCGGTGACGCGCGCGAGGTCGGGCAGGTCCATCGCCTCGACCCGGTGACCGCGGGGATGCAGAGGGCCGGCTTCGAGGCCGAGTCGCGCGACAACCGAGGGATGGCTGTAGTACCCGCCGTACGTGTGCCGGACGAGCGCCGAGAAGGACTCCGGGTGCGACTCCTCGACGCGCCGGAGCACGCGCTCACGGTCGTCGGGGCCCAGCGAGGCGAAGCCTGCGGCGCCGGCGGCTCGCGCCGCCGTCTCGACAGCTCGAATCCCGTCCAGCAGGAGCCGCTCGACGTCGGCCGATGACGCGGCCACGGCCAGGACGTGGTCGACGGCCACCTGCCCCGCTCCGGGAAACCCGGCGCCCGCCGGCACCAGCGCATCGAGCACCGGGACGAGCAGATCGCGTCGCGCGGCGAGGGTCTCCGGCGTCACGAGCGCCTCCGGATGATCCCGTCGGCGATGTGGAGGGCCACCGCCTGGATCGTCGAGGTGGGGTTCACGCCGGCGCAGGTCACCATCACGCTGCCGTCCACGATGTAGAGATTGGGCACGTCGTGGCAGCGGCCCTCGGCGTCGACCACCGAGGTGGCCGGATCCCGGCCCATGCGCGCCGTTCCCATCAGGTGCCAGCCTCCGGGCCGCAGGAGGGGATTGACGGAAACCCGGTGGGCGCCGGCCGCGGCCAGGGCCTCGCCCGCGCGGGCGATACCGTGGTCGAGCATGCGCCGGCTGTTCTCGCTGAGCGTGTAGGACACGCGCGGCGCCGGGATGCCGTGGCCGTCGGTGAGCGAGGGGTCGAGGTCGACACGGTTCCCCGGCTCCGGCAGGTCCTCGCCGATGATCGCGATGGTGATCGTCCGGTCGAACTCGTCGTCGTAGGCGCGGCGGTGCCCGCGACCCCATGGCACGGGGCCGCCGATGGATCCCCCGAGCGCCGAGGCGATCGGCGAGAGCCCGCGGGCCACCTGGAACGAGTATCCGCGCACGAAGTCGCGCGAGGGATCGGTCTCGTAGAACTCCTGGCTGATGATGCTGCAGCCGATGGGCCCGCGGTAGCCGCCGAGCGGCCGATCGAAGACCCCGCGCACGAACGCGTACGGATGGAACATGAGGTTCCGGCCGACCAGGCCGCTCCGATTGGCCAGCCCGTCGGGGAACCGCGCCGAGCGCGAGTTCAGCAGGAGCCGCGGCGTGCCGATCCCGTTGGCGGCCAGGACGACCGCGCGCGCCTTCTGCTCGCGCAGCCGTCCCTCGCGATCGTGGTAGAGCGCCCCGTCGACCCGCCCGTCCGGGCCGACCGTGATCTCCCGCACGCGGGCGCGCGTCTCGAGGCGCGCCCCGGACGCCAGCGCCTTGGGCCAGTAGGTGATGTCGGTGCTGGCCTTCGCCCCGGTCGGGCAGCCGAGGTCGCAGGGGCCGCAGTTGATGCAGGCCCGGCGGCCGTCGTAGTCGCGCGTGAGGATGGCGCTGTCCGACGGCCACCAGTGCCAGCCGAGACGATCGAAGCCCCGGGCCATGGTGGCCCCCAGCGTGTCGAGCGGGACCGGCGGCGTCTGCCGTGGCGACTTCGGCGGATAGGCGGGATCCCCGGTCGTGCCGGCCACGCCCATCATGCGGTCGTTCAGATCGAAGAACGGCTCCAGCGTGGCGTAGTCGATGGGCCAGTCGTCGGCCACTCCGTCGAGGCTGCGCACCCGGAAGTCCGAAGGGCGGAACCGCGGGAAGTGAGCGCTCCAGTGGATCGTGCTGCCGCCCACGGCGTTGTACATCAGCGGCGAGATCGGCGAGCCCGCGTCGTTGACCGGATAGTCCTGCGGGAGCCGCCGCACGTTGGGCTCGGCGCTCCAGTCGGTGTGGCGGTGGAGCTCCCAGTCGGCCTGCCAGTGCGGGAGCGCGCGCGGGTCGACCCAGTCGCCCTGCTCGAGGCACACGACCCCGACGCCGGCGCGCGCGAGCATCCAGGCGACGGCGGCGCCGGACGCGCCGGCGCCGATCACGAGCACGTCGGTCCGCTCGTCGCTGCTCAACAGGCCCTCCGCGCGACATCATGGCACGCCGGACGGCCGGCCCGCGTCGGCCGGAGCGGGCCGTCGGCCACGCGCGTCACCGCCGCCCGGTCAGGGCGCGGGGGCGGAGCGCGGCGCCCAGAGCTCGACCAGGTTCGCGTCGGGATCGAGGAAGTAGGCGCCGACGCCCTCGGGCGTGTCCATGTACCCCGGCTGCTGGGCGCGAATCGTGACGTCGATGCCCTGCCGCCGCAGGTGGTCGACGGCGCGCTCGAAGTCGGCCGGCGCGATCTCCAGACCCAGGTGAACACGACCGGTGAACCCGGGGTGCGTCATCACCCCGGCCTGCGACGCGCCCAGGTACTGCGACCCGACGCGGGCCAGGTTCAGCCGATCCGCCGCCGCCGGCATCGCGAGCCCGAGCACGTCGCGGTAGAGGCGACGGCTCGCCTGCACGTCGTCGCTCACGAGGATGATCTCCTTGACCTGCTTCACCTCGATCGGATGCATGGACGCCTCCCAGTGGACATGCGGGCGGGTCGACCCGATCGCCGCGGCCCGACGGTCCCTCGCGCGACATCTTCGCACGCCGGTCGCGCCGGGCGGCCGATCAACTTCGGCTGACCGCAACCCGCCGCGCCGGTACAATGGTCCTCGACTCTCAGGGCTCGTCCACCCACAAAGGAGCGACGGTGAGGAACAACAGCGCGAAGCGGAAACTGGCCGCCGGCAAGCCGGTGAGCGTCGTGGCCCCCACGTACAGCGCCGCGGGGCTCGTCGAGCTGCTCGGGCGGCAGGGCTACGACATGATCTTCATCGACTGCGAGCACGGCCCCGCGAGCTGGGACGCCGTCGAGGACATGGTCCGCGCGGCCGAGCTCTGCGACGCCACGCCCATCGTCCGGGTCCAGAGCCACGACCCGTCCACGATCACGCGCGCGCTCGACCGCGGCGCCGGCGGCGTCCAGGTCCCCCACGTCAACACCCGGGCCGAGGCCGAGGCGGTGGTGCGCCACTCGAAGTTCGCGCCGATCGGGCACCGGGGCTTCGCCGGCGGCCGCTCCGCCTTCGGCGAGAACATGCACGACTACACCCGGCGCGCGAACGAGGAGACCATGGTCGTCGTCATGCTGGAGGAGCTGGAAGCCCTCCACAACCTGGACGACATCCTGAAGGTGCAGCACATCGACGTCTTCTTCGTCGCCCCGGGCGATCTCGCCCAGTCGATGGGCCACCCGGGCCAGATGGACCACCCCGCGGTCCAGGCGGCGATCGACGACGCCGTCAAGCGGATCCGCGCGGCCGGCCGGGCGCCGGGCGTGCTCTCCACTCCCGGCACCGTCCGGCGCTACCTGGACCTCGGCGCGCTCTTCCTGTACGTGGGGCTCGCCTCCGTCCTCGCGCCCGGCACGAAGGATTTCCTCGGCGCCTTCCCGCGCGCCTGACCGGCGCCCGGGCGCCGAATACAGGTCCAGAAAGGCAAGGACAAGGAGATGGTCACGATGAGATCCCGCTCTCGCATGGCGGCGGTCGTTGCCCTCGCGGGCACGCTGGCCGGGGGCGCCGTCGCTCCCGCCGCCCGCGCCCAGTCGGCTCCGGAGCTCAAGACGGAAGAGCAGAAGACCCTCTACGCCCTCGGACTCGCCATCGCCGGCAGCCTCTCCTCGTTCGCGCTGTCGCCGGCGGAGCTGGAGCTGGTCAAGACGGGGGTGACGGACGGCGTGCTGAACCGCCAGCGCCAGGTCGACCTGCAGGGCTACAACGCCAAGATCCAGGAGCTTCAGCGCTCGCGGGCGTCGGTGGTCGCGGCGGCCGAGCAGAAGGCCGGCCAGGCGATCCTCGACAAGGCGGCCGCCGAGAAGGGCGCCACGAAGACGGCATCGGGCCTCGTGATCGTGCCGATGAAGCCCGGCACCGGCGCCTCGCCGAAGGCGACCGACCGGGTCAAGGTCCACTACCACGGCACCCTCGCCGACGGCACCGTGTTCGACAGCTCCGTGCAGCGCGGCGAGCCCGCGACGTTCCCGCTGAACGGGGTGGTCCCCTGCTGGACGGAGGGGCTCCAGCTGATGAAGGTCGGCGGGAAGAGCCGGCTCGTCTGCCCCGCCGCCCTCGCCTACGGCGATCGCGGGGCGCCGCCCCGGATCAAGCCCGGCGCCACGCTGACCTTCGAGGTCGAGCTCCTCGAGATCGTCAAGTAGCGGGATCGGCGGAGCCGGGCGGGCTCGCGGGATCGGCGGGTCGTCGAGGGGAGCCGCGATCTCCTCGCCGCGCTCGGCGGCGGCCCGCGCGATCACGGAGTTGACCTCGCCGCCGATCAGGAGCGCCAGGCCGGTGAGGTACAGCCACAGGAGGAGGAGGATCACGCCGCCGATCGAGCCGTACGTCGCGTTGTAGTTCGCGAACTGGTTGACGTAGGCGCGGAGGCCGAGCGAGACCGCCGCCCAGGCGACGCCCGCGAGGGCGGATCCGGGCGTGAGCCAGTACCAGCGCTGGCGGACGGCCGGCGCGAGGTGGTAGACGAGATCGATCCCCGTGAGGATGAACAGGACGCCGAGCGGCCACTGGAGGAGACTCCACACGCCCGTGAGGACGCCACCCAGCCCCGCCCACGCCGCGGCCGCCTGGCCGATGCGCTCCCCGAAGACGACGGACAGCAGGGCGCCCAGCGCCAGCACCGAGAACCCCACCGTCAGCGCCAGAGCGGCCAGCTGCCGCCGCCACCACGGCCGGGGGTTGGTCACGCCGTACACGACGTTGAGCGTCGTGATGATCGACACCATGCCGCGGGAGGCGCCCCAGAGGGCCACCGCGGCCCCGATCGAGAGGAGACCGCTTCCGGCGCCCTGCTGAATCTCCGCAAGGGTCCGCGACAGCAGCGAGGCCACGTCGGGCGGGAGCAGGTCATGCGCCGGAGCCATGAACCGCTCCATCAGGTCCGGCCCGGGAAGCATCCCGATGAGCGTCGTCAGGAACAGCAAGGTCGGGAACAGGGCGAACACGAAGTAGTAGGAGAGGGCGGCCGCCCGGTCGAGCAGCTCGTCCTTCAGGATCTCGGCCCAGACGAGTGTCGCGAGCCCGCGCACCGACAGCCCGCCCAGCGTCCACGGCGAGACCTGACGGCGCCCGCGGCGCCAGCCCTGCCCCAGCCGCCAGAGCGGAGAGCGGCCCGCGGCGCCGTCGGTGCTCACCGCGGGGCCCCGGCCCGGCGCGGCTCGATCGGGCGAGGGCTGGCCGACGGCCTTCGGCCCGTGGGAGCCATGGCCGACGACGTGCTGTCCGTGGTCGACGACGACCTTCGACCTGTCGAGGCCTGCAAGCTCACCGAGCGGGCCCTTGCCGGTGCATCCGCACCAGTGTCGTCGAGGGGGCCTTGGCGTCAAGTCGAGGGTCACCGCCTTTCGCACTGGCAGCCGCCGGGTGACCGAGGCACGATAGGGGGCGGTCCGGCGCGCGTCGCGCCGGCAAGACCCTGCAGGCCGGGCACGCGGCTGGAGCAACACCCGGTCGACAGCCGAGCCAACAGATCGTGCGACGGCTCGCCAGCCGATGGCCAGCGGAACGCCCGCGGAATGCCAGCGAAACGGAATGCCAACGAAGAATGAAGGAGAGCGACCGATGCCCAGCGCCCTCACCGTCGGAAGCGTGACCGCGGCACCCGGCCAGCTGGCCTCCGGCTGGATCGAGGTGCCGGACGGGTCGACCCCGGGACCCGCATCCCGGTCACGGTCGCCAACGGCGCCGCCGCGGGTCCCGTGCTCGCGCTGGTCGCCGGCACGCACGGCTCGGAGTACACGTCGATCCTCGCGCTCCAGCGCCTCCGGCCGAAGCTCGAGCCGGCGCGGATGCGGGGCGCCGCCATCCTCGTCCACATGGCGAACCCTCCCGCGTTCTACGGGCGGCGGATCTACTACAGCCCCGACGGGAAGAACCTGAACCGCGTCTACCCGGGCAAGCCCGACGGCACGGTGAGCGACCGGATGGCGCACGCGATCACGCGGGAGGTGGTCGACCGGTGCACGCACCTCGCCGACATGCATTGCGGTGACGGCAACGAGTCGCTCCGGCCGTACACGTACTGGATCGTCGGCGGCGACGCCGCCGTCGACGCCCAGTCACGGGATCTCGCCCTCGCCTACGGTCTCGATCACATCCTCGTCGATCAGGGCCGCCCCCGCGATCCGGCCGCGAGCCTCTTCCTCGCCAACACGGCGATCACCCGGGGCAAGCCCGCGATCACGGCCGAGTCGGGCGGGCTCGGCGCCACCGACGAGCCGTCGGTGGCGGCCCACGAGGCCGGAGCGCGCTCGCTGCTCGCGCATCTCCACATCCTGGACGGTCCGTCGGCGCGCGTGGCGCACCCCGTCTGGATCGACCGCGCGGAGGTCCTCCGCGCGCCCGTGACCGGCGTCTGGCATCCGGTCGTCGAGAAGATGCAGTCGGTCTCGACGGGCCGCCTGCTCGGAAGGCTGACGGACCCGTTCGGCGCCGTCCTCCACGAGGTGCGCGCGCCCTTCGCCGGGCGAGGTCGTCTACGTCGTGGCGACGCCCCCGGTCACCGCCGGAGAGCCGCTCTGCGAGATCGGCCACCTCGCCGAGACCCCCGGGCTCGGGTAAGATGGCGCGCCATGAGCCAATCGAGCCCAGCTCACGACGGCGCCTGGCGTTCCACCTCCTCGCTGACGCGCTATCCCGAGGCGTTCGGAGTCCGCGGCATGGTGGCCTCCGCCCACCCCCGGGCGGCCGTGATCGGGACCGCGATCCTCGAGCGGGGCGGCAACGCCTTCGACGCGGCGATCGCCGTCGCCGCGGCGGAGGGGGTGCTGCTCCCGATGATGTGCGGCCTCGGAGGCGACGGGTTTGCCGTCGTCTACGACGCTCGCCGGCGCGAGGTCCTCGGGCTCAACGGAAGCGGCGTCGCCGCATCGGGCGCGACCAGGGAGCACTACGCGTCCGAGGGCCGCCGGCTCATGCCGCTCGAGGGCGTCCACTCGGTCGGCGTCCCGGGCGCCGTCGCCTTCTACGAGGCGATCTGGAAGCGCTGGGGCACCCTTCCGTGGGCGGAGCTCTGGGCTCCGGCGATCAAGCTCGCGCAGGACGGCGTCGCCATCACCGCGTGGGTGAGCCGGTGGATCGGCGAGCGGGCCGAGGTCCTCCGCCGCTTCCCCGACTCGGCGCGGCAGTTCCTGCCGGACGGGCGGCCGCCCGCCCCGGGCGAGCGCTGGGCGGCGCCCGATCTGGCGCGAAGCCTTCGCGCCGTGGCCACCGACGGCGCCGAGACCTTCTACCGGGGGGAGCTCGCCGAGCGGCTCCTCGCCTTCCTCCGGCGGGAGGGCGCGCTCTTCGATCCGGCCGACTTCGCGCGTCAGCTCGGCGAGACCTTCGTCCAGCCGGCGATCGCCACGGACTACCGGGGCTTCCAGGTGTACGAGACCGCTCCGGTCTCCCAGGGATTCCTGATCCTCTCGCAGCTGAACATCCTGGAAGGGTTCGATCTCCGCGGCCTGCCGCTGGTCGGCACGGACCGCATCCACCTCTCGGTGGAGGCGAAGAAGCTCGCCTTCGAGGACCGGAATCGCCACGCGGGCGATCCCGCGTTCGTCCAGCTGGCCGCTCGCCCAGCTGATCGGGAAGGACCACGCGGCCCGGCGCCGGGCCGAGATCGACCCGGCCCGCGCGCGCCTGCCCGAGGGCGCCCTCGTCCCGGAGCACGCGGCCGACACCAGCTACTTCGCCGTCGTCGACGGGGACGGCAACGCGGTGTCCTTCATCCACAGCCTGTCGGCGGCGTTCGGCTCGGGCGTCGTCGCCGGCGACACCGGGATCACGCTGAACAACCGGGCCGGCCGCGGGTTCTCGCTGGACGAGGGGCACCCGAACGTCATCGCTCCGGGCAAGCGGACGATGCACACGCTGAACGCCTATCTCGTCTGCCAGGGCGGGCAGCCGTGGCTGGTCGGCGGGACGCCGGGCGGCGACCAGCAGACCCAGTGGAGCACGCAGGTGATCACCAGCATGATCGACCACGGGCTCTCGCCGCAGGAGGCCGTGGAGGCGCCGCGCTGGTTCAGCTTCCCCGGGACCGATCCCGTGAACCTCGGGCTCCCGGCGGTCGTGCGGGTCGAGGAGCGCGTCCCCGAGGCGGCCCGGCGCGAGCTCGCGGCTCGCGGACACGTCGTCGAGACGCTCGGCCCCTGGGCCGGCGGCGGGGCCGTCCAGCTGATCCAGGTCGACTCCGCGCGCGGCGTCCTGCGCGGGGGAAGCGACCCGCGCCCGGGCGGCGTCGCGCTCGGCCTCTAGCTCCGCCCCAGCGGGCACTCCGAACGGCACGCGGTCGATGGCGGCCCCGGCGAGGGTCCGGTCCGCGTGACGACCGGGCCTCCGTCCCTCCGGCGTCTGCCGGTCTTCTACGGCTGGGTGCTGGTCGCGCACGGCCTTCGTCACGATGGGCGTCGTGGTGAACGCGCGCACGGCGTTCTCGCTGTTCTTCCCGTCGATCCTGGACGAGTTCGGCTGGTCCCGGGCGCTCACCGCGGCGACGTTCACCACCGGGCTCCTCGCGTCGAACGCCTTCACGCCGTTCCTCGGCGTCCTGATGGATCGCCTGGGGCCGCGCGTGCTGTTCCCGCTCGGCCTCGGCCTCATGAGCCTCGGCCTCATGCTCGCGACGGCCGCCCGGGAGCCCTGGCACCTCCACCTCACGCTGGGCGTGCTGGTGGCGGGCGCCAGCGTGCTCGTGAGCTACATGGGCCACTCGCTGCTCCTGCCCAACTGGTTCGTGCGCCAGCGCGGCCTGGCCCTCGGCGTGGCGTTCTCGGGCGTCGGGGTCGGCTCGTTCCTGCTCATGCCGCTGATCCAGGCGTTCATGGGCCGCGTGGGCTGGCGGGGCGCGTGCTGGATCCTCGCCGCGCTCATCCTGCTGGTGGTGCTGCCGCTGAACGCGATCCTGCCCCGGCGGCGACCCGAGGAGCTGGACCTCCGTCCCGACGGGGACGCCGCGCCCAGCGACGGCTCCCGTCCCGCCTCCGTCCACGTCGTCGACCCCGCCTGGGCCGCCGTCGAGTGGACGCTCGCGCGGGCCATCCGGACGAGCCGGTTCTGGTGGGTCTTCCTCGGATACTTCTCGGGCCTCTTCGCCTGGTATGCGGTCCAGATCCACCAGACGAAGTACCTCCTGGAGCTGGGCTTCTCGGCCGACTTTGCCGCGTAGGCACTCGGTATCGTCGGGCTCACGGGAATCGCCGGCCAGATCGCTGTGGGGCCACGTCTCCGACCGGGTCGGCCGCGAGTGGGCGTGGACGGCGAGCGGCAGCGGGGTTCGTCGATCTGCTACCTCGCGCTGCTTCGCGCTCCCGGCGCACCCGGCGCAGTGGCTCGTCTACGTCATGGTCGCCGCGCAGGGCCTCCTCGGCTACGGGGCCGCATCCGTCTTCGGGGCGATCCCGATGGAGCTGTTCCAGGGCGCCCGCTACAGCTCGATCTTCGCCGTGCTCAACATCGCCTCCAACGCCGGCGCGGGGATGGGGCCCTGGGTCACCGGCCTGGTCTACGACCGCACCGCCAGCTACGCCCCGGCGTTCTGGCTCGCGATCGGATGCAGCGCAGCGTCGGTCCTCGCCATGTGGATGGCCGCGCCCCGGAAGGTGCGGCTCGTCGCCGGGCGCGCGCCCCGGTGAGAAGGAGCGGATCATGACGGACGCGGCAACGCTTCTCGGCGAGGCGCGGCGCGAGCTCGCGCGCTTCCCGGCGATCCTGGACGCGGTGGTGGACGGGCTCGCGCCCGGGCGCTGGCGCGCGCGGCCGGCGCCGGACGAGTGGGCAGCCGTCGAGATCGTGTGCCACCTCCGCGACGAGGAGGCCGAGGACTTCGGAGCCCGGGTCCGCGTGATCCTCGAGGGAGGCACGCGGTTCGCGCCGATCGATCCGGAGGGCTGGGCGACGGCGAGACGCTACCACGAGGCGGACCCGGCCGCCGCGCTGGCCGCCTTCCGGGCTCACCGGGCGGCGAGCCTCGCCGTCCTGGCCGGCGCAACGCCCGGAGCGCCTCGCGGGGTCCGGCGAGAGCCCGTCGGGCCTCCGGCTCTCGGGACTCGATCTCCTCGCCGCCTGGGTCGCGCACGATGGGCTCCACCTGCGCCAGCTGGCGGGGACGCTGACGCGGGAGTGGGCGGACCGCTGGGCGCCCCTCCGCGCGGACTACGCCGGACCGATCCCCTACCCGCCTGACGGCGCGCGGGCCGACGCGTAACCGGCCACGCTCAGGCGCCGGCGCTCGGGGTGCGGGCCTTGGCAGCATCCGCCACCCTGCTAGACTGGCCGCCTGACCGGCGCCGCGCCGCCCGGCCCGCGAGGGCGGCCCGTTTCATCGCGATCGTGCGCGCCGCTCGACCGTCGACAAGGAGGATCCAGGATGACTCAGACGCTGACGCTCAGTGCCGAGGACGGACACCAGCTCGCCGCCTACCGGGCGACCCCCGCCGGGACACCGCGGGGCGCCCTGGTGGTGATCCAGGAGATCTTCGGCGTGAATTCTCACATCAAGAAGGTCTCCGACGGATGGGCCGCCGACGGCTACGTGGCGCTCGCTCCCGCCCTGTTCGACCGGGTCGAGCGCGGCGTGGACATGGGCTACGGCCCGGAGGACATCCAGCAGGGCCGCGAGCTGCGCGGCAAGATCTCGACCGACGACAGCGTGAAGGACGTGCGCGCCGCCGTGCGCGAGCTCGCGCGGACCCATCTCCGGGTCGGCGTCGTCGGGTACTGCTGGGGCGGGACCATGGCCTGGCTCGCCGCGACACGCATCGAGGGGCTCTCGGCCACCGTGGGCTACTACGGCGGCGGGATCGCCGACACCGCCGAGGAATCACCCCGGTGCCCGGTGATGCTCCACTTCGGGGAGACCGACACCGGGATCCCGAAGGAGCACTACGAGAAGGTGCGGCGCATTCACCCGACCGTCCCCGTCCACGTCTATCCCGCGGGGCACGGCTTCAGCTGCGACGCGCGCGGAAGCTATCACGAGCCGAGCGCGCGCCTGGCGCGCGAGCGGACGCTCGCCTTCTTCCGCCAGCACGTCGGCTAGGCAGCCGCGACGAGAGACACGCTTCGCGATGGCGGCGACGGGGCGGCACCGCCCGAAGGAGTGGATTGCCGGTCCGACGAGCCTCCGAGTATCCTTGGGCCGTCGAAGATGCGCGGTAGACGGTGCCCTCGCCCGGCGACATCACGCATTGGTCCGCCCCGGTTCGGAAGGAGGCAGCCCGTGAAACCACGACGCACAGGCCGATCCATCACAACCGCCACGAGGCTCCTCCCCATCCTCGCAGGCCTGCTCACCATCGTCGGGCTGATCGCCGGGCGCTCGGACGTCCGGGGCGACGACACCGGCGAGTTCGACAAGGAGAAGGCCGCGAAGGTGTACCCGAGCAAGCCGCTGTACTCTCCCTATGCGGGCCGGAACTATCCCACGCGTCCGTACTTCGGTGACACGCACCTCCACACGTCGGCCTCCATGGACGCGGGCGCCTTCGGCGCCCGGCTCGGCCCGCGCGATGCCTATCGCTTCGCCCGCGGGGAGCAGGTGACGGCCTCCAGCGGCCAGCCGGTGAAGCTTTCCCGCCCGCTCGATTTCCTCGTGGTCAGCGACCACTCGGACAACATGGGCTTCTTCCCCGATCTCTTCGCGGGAAAGCCCGAAATGCTGGCCGATCCGACGGGCCGGAAGTGGTACGAGATGATCCAGTCCGGCAAGGGCGCGGATGCGGCGATCGAGATCATCGTCGCCTTCTCCCACGGCACCTTTCCGAAGGATCTGATGTACTTCCCCGGCAGCCGCGGGTACCGGGGCGCCTGGCAGGAGAACATCGCGGCCGCCGAGCATTACAACGAGCCCGGCCGCTTCACCGCCTTCATCGGTTACGAGTGGACGTCGAACACCGGCGGGAACAACCTCCACCGCAACGTCATCTTCCGTGACAACGGCGACAAGGCCCGGCAGGTCGAGCCGTTCACCGTGTACCCCCCGTACGGCAGCGACAATCCGGTCAACCTCTGGAAGTGGATGGACGCCTACGAGAAGAAGACGGGCGGCAGCGTGCTCGCGATCGCGCACAACGGCAACCTGAGCAACGGCCTCATGTTCCCGGTCGTCGAGGATTTCGGGAAGAAGCTCGACCGCGCGTACGCCGAGGAGCGGATGAAGTGGGAGCGCCTCTACGAGGCTACCCAGACCAAGGGGGACGGCGAGACGCATCCCTTCCTCTCGCCCAACGACGAGTTCGCCGACTTCGAGCGCTGGGACAAGGGCAACCTCGACGGCAGCGTCGCCAAGACGAAGGCGATGCTGGAGTTCGAGTACCTCCGCTCGGCCTACAAGAACGGCCTGAAGCTCGAGCAGCAGCTGGGCGTCAACCCCTACAAGTTCGGCCTCGTCAGCGGCAGCGACGCGCACACCGGCCTCACCGCCATGGAGGAGGAAAACTTCTTCGGCAAGACCACGCCCCAGGAGCCCAGCCCCGAGCGCATGCGCGCCGCGTTCATCAAGAATCCCCAGACCGGCGTCACCGTCATGGACTGGGAGGTCGGCTCCTCCGGCTGGGCCGCGGTGTGGGCCACCGATAACACGCGGGAGGCGCTCTGGGATGCCATGCAGCGCCGCGAGACCTACTCCACCACCGGCCCGCGCATGGTCGTGCGCTTCTTCGGCGGCTGGGAGTTCGACGAAGGCGGACGCCCTCACGCCGGAGCCCTGCCGTCGCGGGGTACACCAAGGGCGTGCCCATGGGCGGCGAGCTGCGCCAGGCGCCCGGCCGGCAAGGCGCCGAGCTTCCTCGTCGCCGCCCTGCGCGATCCGATCGGCGCCAACCTGGACCGCATCCAGATCGTCAAGGGCTGGATGGACGCCAAGGGCGAGCTGCAGGAGAAGGTGTACGACGTCGCCTGGGGCGGTGACAGGAAGCCCGGTTCGGATGGCAAGCTGCCGTCCGTCGGCAGCACGGTGGACGTGGCGAACGCGACCTGGACGAACACCATCGGCGCGCCCGAGCTGATCGCGGTGTGGACCGATCCGAGCTTCGACGCCAAGGAGCGGGCGTTCTACTACGCCCGGGTCATCGAGATCCCGACCCCGCGCTGGACCGCCTACGACGCGAAGCGCTTCGGCGTGACGCCGCTGCCGGGCACCCGGATGACGATCACCGAGCGTGCGTACACCTCGCCCATCTGGTACACGCCGTGACGACGTCGCGCCAACCGTGACGTGGAGGCCCCCAGCCCTCCACGGACGGCGGACGAGTACCCGCCAGGGCCCTTCCGTGACCGACGGACGGGCCCTTGGCGCGCCGGCCACCCTCTTCGTCCATGAGCCTGTGGCGGACTGCCCTGGGCCGCGCGTGGCGTGAGCCACTCGTCCAGTTTCTCGCGATCGGCGCTCTACTCTTCGCCGCCTTTCACTGGTGGGACGTGCGGGGCTCGGGGTCCAACCGCATCGTCATTACGCCGGGTCAGGTGGACACACTCGTCGCAGGCTTCGCCCGAACCTGGCATCGCCCACCGAGCGAGAAAGAGCTGGAGGCGCTGACGAACGAGCTTCTCCGCGAGGAGGTCGCGACGCGCGAGGCCATGGCCTTGGGCCTCGATCGTGACGACACGGTCGTTCGACGGCGGCTCCGCCAGAAGCTCGAGTTCCTCGCGGAAGACACGATCGACGCCACCCCGCCCACCGACGCCGAGCTCGAGGCGTGGCTGGCCGCCCATCCCGACCTGTTCCGCCAGGATCCCCGGCTCACGTTCCGACAG
The DNA here is from genome assembly GCA_963745015.1 of uncultured Candidatus Rokubacteria bacterium. GTDB lineage: Bacteria > Methylomirabilota > Methylomirabilia > Rokubacteriales > DASRDR01 > DASRDR01. The sequence goes on along the minus strand of CAVUVU010000016.1, from coordinate 68,390 downwards.
GTGTACCTGAGCCCGGACCGACGCAAGGGCACGGTGGAGGCGGACGCTCGCAAGCTCCGTGAAGAGCTGTCGCGAGCGGGACCGAACGCCGCAATCGATTCGATGGGCGATTCGCTCATGCTCGAAGACGAGATGCGACGCGCGACGCGGAGCGACGTCGCCCGCGTCTTCGGCGAGGACTTCGCCGACGAAATCCTCAAGATCGAGCCGGGTCGCTGGGCGGGTCCGGTCCGCTCGGGCTACGGGCTCCACATCGTCCTCGTCCAGGAGCGCGAGGGCGGCCGCCTGCCGGCGCTCGCCGAGGTGCGACCGCAGGTCGAGCGCGAATTCACGGCCGACCGGCGCCGGCGGGAGATCGACGCGATGTACGCGCGGCTGCTGGCCCGCTACCGGGTGGTGATCGAGAAGCGCCCCGAAGCCCCGGGACCTCCGGGCGTGCCCAAGGCGCCGAGCGCCAGCGACGTCGCTCCGCCCCCCAAAGGGGCGCCGCGCTGATGCGAGCCTCCCGCTGGATGCTGGCCGCCGCGCTCGTGGCCACCGCGGCTCCCGCCGGCGCCCACGAGATGCGTCCCGGATTCCTGGAGCTCCGCGAGAACGGGCCGGGCGTCTACGGGTTCCTGTGGAAGAAGCCGGCGGGTGGCGAGGTCGAGATCGCGATCGCGCCGGTGATCCCGCCGGAGTGCCGCCTGACCGCGCCGGGCCAGCAGCAGCTCACCCCGAGCGCCATCGTCGTCCGGGGCACGCTCCGCTGCGAGGGCGGGGTCGCGGGCAAGTCGCTGGCCATCGACGGGCTCGAGTCGACGGTCACCGACGTCCTCGTCCGCGTTCCATCACGCCGACGGCCGGCTCGAGAGCCACCTGCTGAAGCCGATGAGCCCGTCCGTGACGCTCGGCGCCCACACGACGGTGTGGCAGCGGTCGGGCGCGTATCTGCGCCTCGGCGTCGAGCACATCCTGCTCGGCGTCGACCACCTGCTCTTCGTCCTCGGCCTGCTGCTCCTGGTCGACCGACCGCTGGATGCTGGTGAAGACGATCACGGCCTTCACGATCGCCCACAGCATCACCCTCGCCGTGGCAACCCTCGGTACGCCGCCGCGCCCGTCGCGCCGCTCAACGCGGCCATCGCCCTGAGCATCCTCTTCCTCGGCGTCGAGGTCGTCCGTCGGTGGCGAGGCGAGACGACCTTCACGATCCGGCACCCCTGGGTCGTCGCGTTCGCGTTCGGCCTGCTCCACGGCTTCGGCTTCGCCAGCGGCCTGACCGCCATGGGGCTGCCGCGGGCGGAGATCCCCCTGGCGCTCCTTCTGTTCAACGTCGGGGTCGAGGTCGGTCAGATCTTCTTCGTCGCGCTGGTCATCCTGCTCGAGCGCGCGTTCCGGGTCCTCGCGATCACGTGGCCGAGAGCCGTCGAGGCCCTGCCGGGCTACGCCGTGGGATCGCTGGGCGCCTACTGGACGATTCAGCGGACGTTGATCCTGCTCACTGGGCTGCGATGAGCGGGCGACGCGGGCGCCGGCGGAGCCTGCGGGGCCAGAGCGGGCCGCGCTCGCGGCCGGCCTGGCGCTCCTCGACGAGCGCGACGCCGGCCCTCGCGCACGTCCAGGACGGCCAGGCCCAGGGGCTCCTGAACGGGCTGCTCCATCCCATCTCGGGCCTGGACCATGTGCTGGCGATGGTCTCGGTCGGCCTCTGGGGCGCGCAACTTGGCCCGCCCGCGGTCTGGCTGCTTCCGGTGACCTTCCCGATGGTGATGGCCGTCGGCGGGTTCCTGGGCCTGATCGGCGTCCACGTGCCCGGCGTCGAGATCGGCATCGCGCTCTCGGTGCTCCTGCTGGGGCTCATGGTGGCCCTCGAAGGGAAGCCGGCGCTCGTGGCCGCCGCAATGCTCGTGGGGGCTGTTCGCGATCTTCCACGGTCACGCTCACGGGACGGAGCTTCCGCCCGGCCAGAGCGGCCTGATGTACAGCCTCGGGTTCGTCGTCGCGACCGGCGCTCTCCACGGGCTCGGCATCGCGATCGGCGTGGTGCATCGATGGCCGATCGGGAGAGTGGCACTCCGCGCGGCCGGGGCAGTGGTGGCGATCGCGGGAACGGTGTTCCTGTGGCGGGCCTTCGCGTGACCATCCGGGCCCGGATCCGCTGGACGCTGGAGGCGACGGGCGCCCTCACGCTCGCCGGCGCGCTGCGCCCGGCTCCGACGGATGCGCATCTCGTCACGACCGGGCTCGGTCCCGTCTACGACGGGATCTCGCACGTCCTGCTCAGTCCCGACGACCTCGTGCCGGTGCTGGCCATGGCGCTGCTCGCCGGCTTGAACGGCCCGACGGCGGGACGACGGACGCTGTTCGCGCTGACGGGAGCCTGGCTCGTGGGCGGAATCGGAGGGTATTTGACCGGCGCGCCCGGACCTCCCGGCACCGCGGCCGCGGCGGCGTCCTTTCTCGTACTGGGCGTGCTCACGGCGGCGGATCGCCACCTGTCCCCGTCCGTGGTCTCGGCGCTCGGCGTCGGGGTCGGCCTTCTCCACGGCTGGCTCAACGGGACCGGGCTCGCCGATAGCCAGCGCGAGGGCCTGGCCCTGCTGGGCATCGCCGGCGCCATCTTCGTGCTGGTCGCCATCGTGGCAGCTTTCGTCGTGTCGCTGCGAACGTCGTGGGTCCGCATCGCGGTGCGCGTGGCGGGGAGCTGGGCCGCGGCCATCGGCTTGCTGATGCTCGGTTGGTGGCTGCGGGGGCCCTGACCGGGCGATCACTCCGATTCCGACGTCTACCTACGCTGACGCCGACTTTGCCCCGGTCACTGGCGTTGACACCGCTCCTCCGGCTAGAGTTGTGATGTAGCGGAGGAGCGCGTGCCAGACCCATCCAGAACAGAGCAGGGGCTGAGTCGGCAGCAGCCACATCCCCGTACCCTGCCCATCCTCGCCGCGTGATCGCGTATCTCGGCCAGCGACTCGCCTGGGCGGTCGCGGTCCTGATCGGCATCTCCCTCGTCGTCTTCCTCGTCGTCCATCTCTCGGGCGATCCGACCGCGCTCTACATGGGGCCGGAAGGCACGAAGGCGGACTACGAGATCATGCGCAGCGGCCCTCGGATTCGACCGGCCGTTGCCCGAGCAGTACGGGCACTTCCTGGCGCGGGCCGTCCAGGGCGATTTCGGACGCTCCCTCCGGCACCGCCAGCCCACGCTGCCGCTGGTCCTCGAGCGCTTTCCGGCGACGGCCACCCTTGCGGTCGCCGCCATGGTGCTGGCAGTGCTCATCTCGCTGCCGCTCGGCATCCTGGCCGCGGTGCGGCGGGGCTCCCTCCTGGACTCCGGCGCGATGGCGCTCGCGCTCGCGGGCCAGTGCATGCCCACGTTCTGGCTCGGCATCCTCCTCATCCTCGTCTTCGCCGTGAACCTCCGCTGGGTGCCGGTCTACGGCGCCGAGAGCGCGCTCGCCATCGTCCTGCCCGCCGTGACCCTCGGCATCTGGGCCATGGCCCGGACCGCGCGCATCACGCGGTCCAGCATGCTCGAGGTCCTGAACCAGGACTTTCTCCGGACGGCGCGGGCGAAGGGCATGGGCGAGTGGTCGGTGATCCTGCGGCACGCGCTCCGCAACGGGGCGATCCCGATCGTGACCGCGATCGGGCTCGAACTGGGGAACCTCCTGGGCGGCGCGGTGATCACGGAGGCGGTGTTCGCCTATCCCGGCGTCGGCCGGCTGGCCGTGGAGGCGGTCGTCAACAAGGACGTGCCGCTGATCCAGGCCGTCGTCCTCACCGTCGCGGGCGTGCTGCTGCTCCTGAACGTCGTCATCGACCTCGCGTACACGGCGCTCGATCCGCGCGTGCGCCTCGGGCACTACCGTGCAGCCTGACGCGGGCGCCCTCCCCGCCCGGCTCGCCGGCCCCTCCCTGCGGGCGCCGCGGCGACGGGTGGCGCCGCACGCGGATCCTCCTCGGATCCGGCGGCGCGCGCATCGGGGCGGTGATCCTTCTCGTGATCGGGACGTGCGCCGCCGCCCCCGGCCTGCTCGCTCCCGCCGACCCGAACGAGCAGAACCTCCTGGCGCGCTTCACCCGCCCGGCCACGCGCGCGGCCGACGGCACGCTGGCGGTCCTCGGCACGGACCAGCTGGGCCGCGATATCCTGAGCCGCGTGGTCCACGGCGCGAAGACCTCCGTCCTGATCGGCCTGTCGGCCGTGGTCATCGCCGGCGCCGTGGGCACCGGGCTCGGTCTCCTGGCCGGGATGCGGGGAGGCCTCTGGGACCACCTGATCATGCGCCTGGCCGACATGCAGTTCGCCTTCCCGTTCATCCTCCTCGCCATCACGGTGATCGGCGTGCTGGGGGCGAGCGTCCGCAACATCATTCTCGTCGTCGGTCTCAGCAACTGGGTGGCCTACGCGCGGGTCGTGCGCGCCGAGACGCTGGCCGTCCGCGAGAAGGCGTTCGTCGACGCCGCCCGCGCCCTCGGCGTCCCGCTCGGATCGATCGTCTGGCGCCACGTGCTGCCGAACGTCAGCGCGTCGCTCATCGTCGTGGCGACGTTCGGCGTGGCGGGCGCCATCCTCACCGAGGCCGGCCTCTCCTTCCTCGGGCTCGGCGTGCCGCTCGCCATCCCCTCCTGGGGGGGCATGCTGGCCGAGGGCCGGCAGTTCGTCGACACGCGCTACTGGCTCGCGCTCTTCCCCGGCGCGGCCCTGTTCGTGACCGTCATGGGGATCAATCTCCTGGGCGACGCGTTTCGCGACGCCCTCGACCCCTACCTCCAGACCCGTCAGGCCCGAAGCTCCGTGGACCGCCTGTAGACCCCGAACAGAGGAGGCTTCCGATGATGCGACCGGAGACCACCCCACGCCCGGGCCGCCTGGCCGCGCGGCTCGCCTCGATCCTCGCGCTCGTTGCCCTGGCTGCGCTCCTGGCGCCGGCCGGACGCGAGGCCGCCGCCCAGCAGAGGCCCGTCGTCGTGATCCAGTCGGGCGAAGCCGCGACGCTCGACTGGCACATGCACTGCGACAAGAACGCGCACGAGCCGGACCGCCAGATCTTCGACACGCTGCTCCGGCGGAACCTCAAGACCCTCCAGCTCGAGGGCAACCTGGCCGAGTCCTGGCGCCTGGTCAACGACACCACGTGGCAGTTCAAGCTCCGCCGGAACGTGAAGTTCCACAACGGCGAGCCGTTCGACGCCGCCGCCGTCAAGTTCAGCATCGACCGGATGCTCGACCCCAAGCAGGCCGCGCCCGGCCGCACCAGCATCGCCACGATCGACCGGGTCGAGGTCGTCGATCCGCTCACGGTGAACGTCATCACCAAGGCGCCGTTCCCCTTGCTGCCGGTCCGCATGAGCCCGGGCCACTGCGGGACGGTCGGCATCGTGCCTCCGAAGTATCTGGCCCAGGTCGGGGACGCCGGGTTCGCCGTCAAGCCGGTCGGGACCGGCCCCTACAAGCTCGTCGAGTGGGTCAAGGACGAGCGCCTCGTGCTGGAGGCCAACAAGGACTATCACCGCGGCGCCCCGGCGATCGACCGCCTGGTGTTCCGCCCCGTGCCGGAGCTCACCACGCGCGTGGCCGCGCTTCTCTCCGGCCAGGCGGACCTCGTGAGCGACATCCCGCCCGACCAGGTCGCCAAGGTCAAGGCGAGCGGGGTCGCCCGGACGGAGGTCTCGACCCTCGGCGGCTTCGTGATCATGATGAAGATCACCAACTACCTGATGCCGGGGCCGTGGCAGGACGTGCGCGTCCGGAAGGCCATGAACCACGCCATCGACATGCCCACGATCATCAAGACCGTGCTCGAGGGCTACGGCGACGTGCTGGGCGTCCCGCTGGAGAAGGAGGCCTTCGGGTTCAACCCCAACATCAAGTGGTACGCCTACGATCCGGAGCGCGCCAAGACGCTGCTCCGCGAGGCCGGTCACCCGAACGGCTTCGAGATGACGCTGCACGTGCCGAACCGGCGGTACATGAACGACATCGAGGTGGTCCAGGCGATGGCCCAGATGCTCGGCAAGGTGGGCATCAAGGCGAAGGTGGAGGTCGGGGAGCAGAGCGTCTACACGACCAAGTGGCGGCAGCGCCAGCTCCTGCCCGTCTACATGGTCGCCTGGGGCGGCGCCGGCATCTTCGACGGCGATCTCCTGGTGAACTCGCTCCACTCGAAGTCGGCGCTGGCCATCCACAAGAACGAGGCGCTCGACAAGGTCCTGGAGGACGCGCAGGGATCGAACGATCCCGAGAAGCGGAAGGCGCTCTACTTCAAGGCTCAGGAGATCATCTACGAGGACGCGCCGATCATCACGGCGTACCAGCAGGCCCACATCTTCGGCATCAGCAACCGCCTCGACTGGAATCCGTGGATCGACAACATGCTGTTCCTCTACGACGCCAAGCTGAAGTAGCCACCGACCCGCCCGGGACACCGCCGGCCGCCCGCGCGGTGTCCCGGGCGCCATCACGGGAGACCCGATGACCACGCAGTTCAGACGGCTGTTCAGTCCGGTGAAGCTCGGCCGCCGCGAGGCCAAGAACCGCATCGTGTCCACGCCCCACGGCGCCGCGTTCGGCGAGAAGGGCGGCATCGGCGACCGCTACATCCGCTACCACGAGGAGAAGGCGAAGGGCGGCTGCGGCGTCGTGATGATGTTCGGCTCGTCCAGCATCCACCCCACCTCGGTCAACGACTGGGGCGAGGTGAACAACTGGGACGACACCATCATCCCCCAGTTCCGGCAGATGAGCGACGCCATCCACCGACACGGCGCGCTCTGCCTCTCGCAGATCTCGCACCGCGGCCGGCGCGGCCACTCCTGGTACTCGGGGGTGCCCCTCTGGGCGCCCTCGGACACCCGCGAGGAGCGGCACCGCGAGTGGCCGCACGTGATGACCGTGCGCGAGATCCGCGAGGTCATCGACGCGTGGGCCGCCGCCGCCGTGCGCCTCCAGAAGGGCGGGTACGACGGCTGCGACATCCCCTTCTACGGAGGCCACCTGCTCGAGAACTTCCTGTCCCCCCTGACCAACAAGCGCACCGACCAGTACGGGGGCTCGGTCGAGAACCGCTGCCGTCTCATCGCCGAGGTGCTCCGGGCCGTCCGCGACGCCGTCGGGCCCGAGTTCATCGTCGGCGTGCGCCACAGCGGCGACCACTTCGTGCCGGGCGGCCTGAGCCGGGAGGACCTCCTCGAGGTCGCGCGCCTGGTCGACGGCCTGGGGATCGCCGACTACTGGATGGTGAGCGGATCCAACCCCGAGACGCTCAAGTACGAGGCGATGGTCACGCCGTCCCTCTACCATCCCCACGGCCTCTTCAACGACCTGGCGGCGCTCACGCGGTCGGTCGTCAAGGTGCCCGTGATCGTGGCGGGCCGCATGTCGACGGTGGAGCAGGCGGAGGCCGCGCTCGCCTCCGGCGTGTGCGACCTGGTCGGGATGACCCGGGCGCTCATCGCCGATCCCGAGCTCCCGCGGAAGACGCTGGAGGGGCGGCTCGACGACATCCGGGTCTGCGTCGGCGCCAGCGAGGGCTGCATCGGCCGGCTCCGGCAGGGCAAGGCGATCGGCTGCGTCCAGAACCCCCTGATCGGGCGGGAGGCGGAGCTCGGCGTGATCCGCCCCGCCGAGCGGCCGAAGCGGGTCGTGGTGGTCGGCGGCGGGGCGGCCGGGCTCGAGGCCGCACGGGTGGCGGCGATCCGGGGCCACCGCGTCACCCTCCTCGAGGCGACCCCGGCGCTGGGCGGCCAGATCATCGCGGCCGCCAAGGCCCCGAAGCGCGAGGACTACGCGATGATCGCCGACTGGCTGGCCCGTCAGGTCGACAAGGCCGGGGTCGACGTGCGCCTGGGCGCGCGCGCCACGGCGGCCGACGTGCTGGCCCTCCGCCCCGACGCGGTCGTCGTCGCCACCGGGGCGACGGCCCGCGTGCCCGATCTCCCGGGCGTGGACCTGCCGCACGTCGCCACCACGGTCGACATCCTGCTGGGCCGCGCGAAGCCTGGCCGGCGCGTCGTCGTCGTCGACGAGGACGGCCACTACGCGGCGCCGACGACCGCGGACCTCCTGGCCGGGCGCGGCTGCCAGGTGACGCTGATCTCGAAGTACTTCATGGTGGGCGAGGACATCGACGAGGGCATCCGCTCGGACCTCTACGCACGGCTCTTCGGCCAGGGCGTCGTGCTCCAGCCCCTGACGGCGGCAAAGGCGATCGTGCCGGGCGGTCTCCGCACGCGGCACACGTTCTCGGGCGCCGAGGCGACGCTCGAGGCCGACACCGTCGTCCTCTCCTTCGGGGGCAAGGCGAACGACACCCTGTTCCACGAGCTCGACGGGCGGGTGCCGGAGCTCAGGCTGATCGGCGACGCCGTCTCGCCCCGCCGCATCCACGACGCCATGCTCGACGGCACCCGCGTCGCCCGGGCCCTATGAGCCTCCCGCGATCCGCGAGTGTCGTCGTGATCGGCGGCGGCGCCGTCGGCTGCAGCATCGGCTATCATCTCGCCCGCCGGGGCGTCCGCGACGTGGTCGTGCTGGAGCGGGAAACGGTCGGCAGCGGCACCACGAGCAAGGCGGCCGGCGGAATCCGGGCCCAGTTCGGCACCGAGGCCGAGATCCGCTTCTCGCTGGAAGGGCAGCGCGTCCTCGAGTCCTTCAAGGAGGAGTTCGGCGGCGATCCCGGCTTCCAGCGCATCGGCTACCTGTTCCTGATCTCGGACCTCGCCGTCCTCCGGGGCTTCGAGACGCGCATCGCGCTCCAGCGCCGCCTGGGGGTCGACGTCCGCGTGATCTCGCCCAAGGAAGCGCAGGCGATCGTGCCGGCGCTCCACGTCGACGATCTGGTCGCCGCGGTGTGGGGCCCCCGCGACGGCGTCGCGGGGCCCGCCGAGGTGACCGCCGGCTTCGCCCGGCGCGCGCGCGAGCTCGGCGCGCGCATCCTCGAGGGCGTCGAGACCACGGGCCTCACGCTCGAGTCCGGCCGCGTCCGGGGCGTCCGGACCACCGGCGGGGACATCGCCGCCCCCGTCGTCGTCAACGCCGCCGGTCCCGCGGCGGCGCGGGTCGGCCGCCTCGCCGGCCTGGCGCTCCCCGTCTACCCGCGGCGCCGGCACATCTTCTACACGGAGCCGTTCCCGGAGATCCCCGGGCCCCGTGCCGATCACGACGGACACCGGGAGCGGGTTCTATTTCCGCAAGGAGATGGCGCAGCTGCTTCTCAGCCCCGGCGACGTCAAGGACATCGGCGACGACCAGGTCGCGCCGGTGGACTCGAGCATGATGGAGGAGGCCGTGGCCAAGGCGATCCACCGGGTCCCGGTGATCGAGCGCGCGCGGATCGCCGGCGGCTGGGCCGGTCTCCGCCCGCTCACCCCCGACGACCACGCGATCCTCGGCTGGGCGCCGGGCGTCGAGGGCTTCTTCCTGGCCGTCGGCTGGGGCGGGCACGGCTTCCAGCACTCGCCCGCCACCGGCCGCCTCGTCGCCGAGTGGATCGCCGACGGCCGGCCCGTCCATGGATCTCTCGCTCTTCGACCCTGCCCGCTTCGGCGGCCGGACGCCTCCGCTTCCCGGCGAAGGGCCCGACCCGGGGCATCCCGACGCGGAGTGAGCCGCGTGGCAGGGCTCCGCGGCCGCCGCCTCTCCGACCACCACCACCAGAGGGAGCTTGCTCCGATGAGCCTCAAGATCGTGGTCCCCGACGACTTCCCGGCCGCCTTCACCGGCTCCGCCGCCGAGCCGAGGCTGCGCGGGCTGGGCGACCGTCGCCGTGCACACCGAGCGCGGCGCGGACCAGGAAGCGGAGCTGATCCGCCGGATCGGCGACGCGGAGGTCGTCGTCAACATCCGCGCCCACGCGCGCTTCACCGACCGCGTGCTGGCCGGATGCCCGCGCCTCCGGCTCATCTCGATCTGGGGCACCGGCACCGACAACGTCGACCTGGCGGCGTGCCGGGCGCGGGGCGTGGCGGTGACCAACACGCCGGGCGTGAACGCCCACGCCGTCGCCGAGCACACGCTCGCGCTCATGCTGGCCGTCACGCGCCGCATCCCCGCGATGGACCGCGACACGCGCGCGGGCCAGTGGCCGCGCGGGCAGCTCGTCCAGCTCGAGGGGCGGACCGTGGGCCTGATCGGGCTCGGCGCGATCGGCGCCCGGGTCGCGGCGCTCCTCACGCCGTTCGGCGTCCGCCTCCTGGCCGCGACCTACGGCCCGGACGCCGGGCGCGCCGCCGCGGCCGGCGCCCGGCACGTCCCCGTCGAGACGCTCCTCCGGGAATCCGACATCGTCAGCCTCCATCTGCGCCTCAGCGCGGACACGGAGAAGTATCTCGGTCGCGACCGCCTCGCGCTCATGAAGCCCACCGCGTTCCTGGTCAACACCGCCCGGGGCGGGCTCGTCGACAAGGCCGCGCTGGTGGACGCGCTCCGGGATGGCCGGATCGCCGGGGCCGCGCTCGACGTCTTCCACGAGGAGCCCATCCCCGCGGGGGATCCCATCATGGGGCTCGCCAACGTCGTGCTGACCCCGCACAACGGGGGAAACACGCGCGAGGTGATCGACGCCGGGCTCCTGCGGGCGGTCGAGAACATCGAGCACTTCCTGGCGGGCCAGCCTCGGGACGTGGTCGTCCCGCCTGGTCGCTGATGCCGATGAGCGCATGAGCAGCGAGCCCGAAGGAATCGGCGCGGCGGAATACCGGGCCCGGGTCGACGGCGCCCGCGAGGCGGCCAGGGCGGCCGGCCTCGTCGGGTTGATCGCGTTCGGCGACTGCTGGCGCGGCGCCAACGTCGGGTACTTCACGGAGTTCCGGCCGCTCGACGGCGTCTCCGACATCGCCAGCGCGCTGGTCGTCCTCCCGGTCGACGGCGAGGCGACGCTCGTGGTCTCCGAGCAATGCCTCGGCTATGGCGCGAGCGTCACCGGGTTCCCGGTCCGTCCGTTCCGCGACCTGGACCCGGTCCTCGCTCCCCTCGCCCGAGATCCCGGCCGCCGGGTCGGCCTCGCGGGAGCGGCGTACATCCCGGCCAGCCTGCGGGACCGCCTGCTCGGGGCGCTCGGCGGCGCCGCCCTCGAGCCCACGACGGCGCTGGCGGACCTCAAGGCGGTGAAGAGCCCGGCGGAGATCCGGCTTCTCCGGAAGGCCGCGGAGCTCACCGACCTGGCGATGGCGACGATCCGCGACACGCTGGCGGACGGGCGGCCGCACACGGAGCGGGAGCTCGCCCGGCTCGCCGACGCGGCGATGATCGCCGCCGGCGCCGACCGCACGGCCTACGACTCGATGGTCCAGGCCGGCCCGCGCTCGGCGTACAACCTCGCCCGCCCGACCGACCGGGTGCTCCGGTCCGGCGATCTCGTCATGACCGACATCGGCGCCCGCTTCCGCGGCTATGTCGCCGATGGCGGCCGGGGATTCACCTACGGGCCGGCGAGCCCCGAGAAGCGCGCGATCGTCGAGGCCGCCGCGGCTGCCGTGGAAGCGGGGCTGGCCGCCGTGCGGCCCGGGATGCTGGCCACCGAGCTGAACGCCGTGATCCAGCAGGCGCTCGTCGAGTCGGGATACGAGCGCTACTCGGGAGAGGCGCGAGGACACGGGACCGGCCACGGCACCGGCATGGACCCCGAGGAGGAGAGCCCGTGGATCGGCCCCGGCAACCGGACGCGCCTCGTGTCGGGGATGGTCTTCACCCTCAAGGCGACGATCACCGTGCCCGAGGTGGGCGGGCTCCGGACCGAGCGGATCGTCCACCTGGCCGAGACCGGCGCGGACCCCCTCGACGCGTTTCCGATGCGTCTCTACTGGTAGACACCGCCGGGCTCGCGATACCATCGGACGCACGGAGGCGGCATGAGCGGCGCACACGATCACGAGCACGAGCATGGCGAGGAACACGGCCACACCCACGGGCACGGCCACGGGACGGACGACCCGGCCCATCCCCACAACGCCCCGCTGTCCGACGTCCAGCTCCGCGTCAAGGCGCTGGAGTCCCTCCTCACGGAGAAGGGCCTGGTCGATCCGGCCGCCCTCGACGTGCTGATCGACACCTACGAGACGAAGGTCGGCCCCCGGAACGGCGCGCGCGTGGTCGCGAAGGCGTGGGTGGACCCGGAGTTCAAGCGCCGGCTCCTGGCCGACGCGACGGCGACCCTCGCGGACCTGGGCTACATCGGCCGCCAGGGCGAGGACATCGTGGTGATCGAGAACACGCCGAAGGTCCACAACATCGTCGTGTGCACTCTCTGCTCGTGCTACCCCTGGCCGGTGCTGGGCCTCCCGCCTGTCTGGTACAAGTCGGCGCCCTACCGCGCCCGTGCCGTCCTCGATCCTCGCGGCGTCCTTCGCGAGGTGGGCGTCGAGCTGGCCGACGACGTCGAGGTGCGCGTGTGGGACTCGACCGCCGAGCTCCGGTACCTCGTCCTGCCCGAGCGTCCCCGGGGCACCGACGGTCTCAGCGAGGAGCAGCTGGCCGACCTCGTCACCCGCGACGCGATGATCGGCGTGGCGCAGGTCAAGGCGCCCGGGACGACCCGGTGAACGGCGCCCACGACCTCGGCGGCATGCACGGCTTCGGCCCGGTCGTCCTCGAGCCCGGCGAGCCGGTGTTTCACGCGGAGTGGGAGCGCCGGGCGTTCGCGCTGACCGTCGCGATGGGCGGCTGGCGGCGATGGAACCTCGACATGTCGCGGCACGCGCGGGAGCAGATGCCGCCGGCCGAGTACCTCGCGACGACCTACTACGAGCACTGGCTCTGGGGGCTCGAATGGCTCCTCGAGCGCCACGGGTTCCTCGCGGGAGCCGACCTGGCCCGGCGGGTCCGCGAGGGCGACGGTCCCGGAACACGGCGTCCCGCCGAGCCGCAGCCGGGCGCCATCCGGCCAGACGACGTCCCGCGGCTCCTCCAGAATCGCCGCGCGGCGCGCCTCGACGACCCCGTGCCGCCCCAGTTCAAGGCCGGCGACACGGTCGTGGCGCGGAACGTGAACCCGGTGGGCCACACGCGCATCCCTCGCTACGTGCGCGGGCGGCGAGGCGTCGTCGACCGCGACCACGGCGTCTTCATCTTCCCGGACACCCATGCGGCGGGGCTCGGCCGGAAGCCCCAGCACGTCTACAGCGTGCGCTTCGCCGCGCGCGAGCTCTGGGGGCCGGACGCGCCACGCGCAGCGACGCCGTCTACGTCGACCTCTGGGACGACTACCTCGACCCTGTCTGACCCGCCCGCGTGCCCCGTCGGCAGCGCGGCGACGTCCGGCGGCCGGAAGGCCCACGGCCAGCGCAGCGCTCTGAGGCGCCGTCGGGCGCTGGCGGGCGCGGTCGCCGCCGCCTTCGCGCTCGGACCGCGCGCCGCACCCGCAGAGGAGATCAAGGTCGAGACCCTGACGCCGCGGCCCGGAGTCTCCCTCCAGTGCTCGTCCTGCGGGCGGACAACCCGGCCGCGAGCGTCGTGCTCTTCGCGGGCGGGGACGGCAAGCTCGGTGGCTTCCAGCCGAACGGCAACCCGGTCCTCGGGGAAACTTCCTGGTGCGGTCGCGATCCGTGTTCCTGAGCCAGGGAGCACGGTGGCGGTGATGGACGCGCCGTCGGACCGGCAGGATGGCAGGGGCCTGATCGGCTTCCGCCAGAGCCCCGCGCACATGCAGGACATCGCCGCCGTGATGCGCTACCTGCGGCAGCAGGCGCCCGTGCCGGTGTGGCTCGTCGGCACGAGCCTGGGGACCGCCTCCGTGGCGGCGGCCGCCATCCGCATCAAGGAGGAGCGCCGGACGGGATCGTCCTGACCTCCAGCATCGTGGAGCCCTCCTTCCAGGGTGGCCTCCCCTCGCAGCGCCTCGGGGAGATCAGGATCCCGACGCTCCTCGTCCACCACGAGAAGGACGAGTGCAAGCACACCCTGTTCAAGGACGTCCCGCCGGTCGTCGCCGCCATCACGAGAGCGCCGCGCAAGGAGCTGATCACCTTCCGGGACGGGGGCCCGCCCAGGGGTGACCCGTGCGACCCGTGGGGCTACCACGGGTATCCCGGGCATCGAGTCGCGCGTGGTCATCAGGATCACCGACTGGATCAAGGCCCCCAGGTAGCGCTCGAGAAGCTCCGCCCCCTGGTCTCGCCTGGAGCTTGGTCCCCCCGGCGACTCACGATACGATCCGAGCGATGGCGCAGAGATCGCGCGCCTGACGTCCCTGCCCTCCCGCGTGACGAGGCCGGCGCGCCGGTGTTCGGGGCGCCCTGGGAAGCCCAGGCCTTCGCGATGGCCGTCCGGCTCCACGAGGCCGGCCACTTCACGTGGACCGAGTGGGCCGAGCGGCTGGCGGGGGAGATCAAGCGCGCCCAGGCCGCCGGGGATCCCGACCGGGGCGACACCTACTACCACCACTGGCTCGCCACGCTCGAGCGCCTGGTCGCCGAGAAGGGCCTGGTCGCGCCCGACGAGCTCCACCGGCGGAAGACCGAGTGGGACGCGGCCGCGCGGGCCACGCCTCACGGCAAGCCCATCGAGCTCCACCGAAGCCGAGGAGCCGAGAGCTGATCACGGCCCCCCGCGCTCACGCCCTCCTGCGCGCGGCGGCCGGCGTCGCGCTCGCCGGCTTCTCGGCGCTCGGCCTCGCCGCCCACGCCGCCGACGGACCGACGGCGGACGAGCTCCGCACGGCGCTCGAGTCCGGTCCCGCCCTCCGCGTCGACGGCCAGCCGCTCCGGGCCGGGGTCCTGCGGGAGTTCTACGCGTCGATCCGCTTCGAGCCCGTCTGGGGCCCTGATCCGGGCGGCGTCGCCCGCGCCGCGCTCGCGCTCGAGGCCCTCCTCGGAGCCCGAGACCACGGCCTCGTGCCGGCGCACTACGGGCTCGGCCGCGCTCCGGCGCCGCGCCGAGCCGGCGACGCCGGAAGCCGCCGTCCAGCGCGAGCTCCTGCTGACCGACGCCCTCTTGCGCTACGCGGTGGATCTCCGGACCGGACGGCTCCGGCCGGCCGCGGCCCAGCCGGACTGGGGGATCCCCGCGCCCGACCGCGAGGACCCTGTCCGCGAGCTCGCCGAGGCGGTCGAGGCCGGCACGCTGGCCTCCTGGCTCGAGGCCCTGCCCCCGCCTCACGAGGGGTACGCCCGGCTCGTGACCGCGCTCCGCGAGCTTCACGCGGCGGCCGATCGGCCGGGCGTCCGCGCCGGCCCCCGGCCAGCCGACCCGCGCATCCGACAGGTCGCGGTCAACCTGGAGCGCTGGCGGTGGCTTCCGCGGCGCCTCGAGTCCCGCTACCTCGCCGTCAACGCGGCGGACGCCACCCTCGCCGTCATCGACGACGGGCGGGTGCGACTCACGTCGCGCGTGGTCGTCGGCGACGAGCTCCACCCCACCCCGGTGGTGCGCTCCGATCTGGGCGCGATCGTGTTCAACCCTCCCTGGACGGTCCCCACCAGCATCGTCGTCGACGAGTTCCTGCCCAAGATCCGCGCGAACCCCCGGTTCCTCGCCGACAACGACATGGTCATCCTCGACCGGCGCGAGGATCCGCACGGACTCGCGGTCGACTGGACGGCCGTCCCCGCGGAGCGATTCCCCTTCCGGTTCCAGCAGCGTCCGGGCGGATGGAACCCGCTGGGCCGGATCCGCTTCGCGACGCCGAACCGCTTCGACGTGTACCTCCACGACACGCCCCTGCCGGAGCTCTTCCAGCGCGCGGACCGGGCGCTGAGCCACGGCTGCGTGCGAGTGGAGCAGGCCCGCGAGCTGGCCGCCCTCGTCCTGGCCGGTCAGCCCGCCGGCCGGCCCGAGGCCATCGCGCGCGCCATGTCGGCCGGCGCCACGAGCGTCGTGACCGTCGCGCGCCCCCTGCCCGTGTACATCCTCTACTGGACCGCCTTCGTCGACGACGAGGGCCGGCTCCAGCTGCGAGACGACCCGTACGACCGGGACCCACGCGTGGCCGCCGCGCTGGCGCGATCCCCGATGGCCGCCGCGCGCCCCGGGGGCCCCGCCCGCGCCTCCGCCCCCGGCCCGGGAGCTGGAGCCGGAATCCGTCGATGAGCGATCCCCGATGGCCGGACCGGCGAGCCGTGCTGCGGCTCGCCGCCCTGGCGGCGGGGCTGCCCTGGGCGCGTCGCCTGGCGGCTCAGGACGCCCCGGAGACAGAGCCTCGCGCGCTGGCGTTCCGGAACCTCCACACGGGCGAGGCGGTGGACGTGATCTACCGGGCGGACGGCCAGCTGGATCAGGGGGCGCTTCGCGAGATCGACTGGGTGCTGCGCGATTTCCGGACCGGCGAGGCGCGCCAGGTCGACCGGCGGCTCCTCGACCTCCTGTGGCGCCTCCGGTCCGCGCTCGACACGACCGAGCCCTACGAGGTGATCTCGGGGTACCGCTCGCCCACGACCAACGCCATGCTCCGCCGCGAAGGCCGCGGCGTCTCGCGCGGGAGCCTTCACATGCAGGCGAGGGCGATCGACGTGCGGGTGCCGGACCGCCCTCTCACGGCCCTCCGCGACGCCGCGCTCGCGCTCAGGCTCGGCGGCGTCGGCTACTACGCCGCGTCCAACTTCGTGCACGTCGACGTCGGCCGCGTCCGCTTCTGGTGACCCGCCCGGATTGGCCCTCCCGGCCGCCCGGTCGGCGGCCCCTGACAGGCGCCCGTCCCTGCCGGTAGGATAGGCCCGTGTACATTCCGAAGCCGTTCGACGCCTCCGAGGTGGCCTGGTGCCACGACCTCATCCGCCGGGAGCCCTTCGCCATCCTCGTCGGCGTCGACCAGGGCGGCGCGCCCTTCGCCACCCACCTGCCTGTCCTGCTCGACCAGGCGCCCGAGCCTCTCGGCACCCTCCTGGCACACGTCGCCCGGCCGAATCCCCAGTGGCAGCTCTTCGCCCCGGACCGGCCGGTGCTCGTCGTCTTCCCGGGAGCGCACGCCTACGTCTCCCCGTCGTGGTACGCCCAGCACCCGAGCGTGCCGACCTGGAACTACGTCGCCGTTCACGCGTACGGCGTCCCGCGTCTGATCGAGGAGCCGGAGCGCGTCCGGGCGCTCCTCGACCGCCTGGTCCGGACCTTCGAGGACGGGCGGGCGGAGCCGTGGCGCCTGGACAGCCTGTCCGACACCTACCTGAGCGGCATGATGCGCGGGATCGTCGCCTTCGAGATCCCGATCGACCGCCTCGAGGGGAAGGCCAAGCTCAGCCAGAACCGGCCCGCCGGCGACCAGGCCCGGGTGCGCGCCGCCCTCGCGTCGGACGAGGACCCGCTGGCCCGGGCCGTCGCCGAGCTGATGCCGGAGCCCGGCTCGCGCTGAGCTGCCGGGAAGTCCAGGTCTGACCCGAGCGTTCCTGCTGACCCCGACCTACCGCGTGGCCGACGGCCGGGCGGAGGTGCACCTCCACGCCGTCCTCGAGAGCGGCGAGGCCGCGCTGATCGTCGACGACCGCTTCCCGCCCGTACTTCTTCGTCCGTGCCGCCGACCGGGACGCGCTCCACCGGGTGGCTCCCGCGGCGCGCGCGGCGGGGTCCACGCTCCTGACGTTCGCGGGCGAGCCCGTGCTCCGGGTCGAGGTCGACCTTCCGGGCGACGTCCCTCCGATGCGGGCACGGCTCGCGGAGGCCGGGGTCGAGTGCTTCGAGGCCGACGTGCGATTCGCGTACCGCTACCTCATCGACCACGGCATCCGCGGCGCGTTCCTCGTCGACGGGCCGTTCGAGCGCCGCCCGGGCGTCGGGCCGCGTCTACCGGAACCCGCGCCTCGAGCCCGCCGACTTCGCGCCGAAGCTGCGGGTGCTCTCGCTTCGACATCGAGACGAGCCTCGACGGGCGGCTGCTCTACTCGATCGCAGCGGCGGGCCACGGCGGCGACCGCGTCTGGATGGTCCGCCCCGGAGAGACCGGGGCCCTGCCCGGCCTCCCTGAGGGCGCGATCGGAGCGCTGGTGCCGAGCGAGCGCGCGTGCGTCGAGGGCTTCCTCGCCCACCTCCGCGCGGCGGACCCGGACGTGCTCGACGGGCTGGAACATCGGCGACTTCGACGTGCCGGTCCTCCAGCGGGTCGCGCGGCGCGCCCAGCTGCGCCTGACGCTCGGGCGGACCGACGAGGAGGCCGAGGTGCGGCGGGACCTCGGGCTTCACCCGCGACCCGCGAGTGATCCTCTCCGGCCGCCAGGTGCTGGACGGCCTCGCGCTCCTCCGGAGCGCCTTCGTCCAGCTCGACGACTACCGGCTGGACACCGCGGCCCAGGCCATCCTCGGCAAGGGCAAGCTCTTCGCACGCCGAGCACCGGGGCCAGGAGATCGAGGCCGCCTGGCGGGACGACCCCGCGCCGCCTCGCCGCCTACAACCTCAACGACGCGCGCCTCGTCGTCGAGATCCTCGAGCGGACGGGCCTGGTCGAGCTGACCGTGCGCCGGAGCCTCCTCACCGGGATGCAGCTCGACCGGGTGGGCGCCCAGATCGCCGCCGTCGACTCCCTCTACCTCGCCGAGCTCCGGGCGCGCGGCCGCGTGGCGCCGTCGGTCCACATCGAGGACGCGCAGGGGACGGTCGATCTCCGGCGGCCTCGTCCTCGACTCGCGTCCCCGGCCTCTACCGGAACATCCTCGTCTTCGACTTCAAGAGCCTCTACCCGAGCCTGATCCGCACGTTCAACATCGATCCCCTGACCCACGTCCTCCCGGCGCGCCGAGACGCCGGGCTGCCGCTCGTCCGCACGCCGAGCGGCGCCGCGTTCCGCGCCGACGAGCCGGGCATCCTGCCCGAGCTGGTCGCGCGGCTCTGGGAGGAGCGCGCCCAGGCCAGGAAGCAGGGCGACGCGGTGGGCGCCCAGGCCACGAAGATCCTCATGAACTCCCTCTTCGGGGTCCTCGGGGCCTCGGCCTGCCGGCTCTTCTCGCCGGCGGTCGCCAACGCGATCACCCTCGCCGGCCAGCACGTGATCCGGCTCGCCGCCGCGGCCGTCGAGGCGGCCGGCCACCGCGTCATCTACGGCGACACCGACTCCCTCTTCGTCGACGCCGGGCGAGCCCGACCCCGGCGGCGGCCGCCAAGCGGGCCGAGAGCCTGCGGGAGACCATCGGCGCCCACGTCGCCGAGGCCCTCCGGGCCGAGTTCGGCGTGCCGGAGCCAGCTCGAGCTCGAGTTCGAGAAGGTCTATCGCGCGCTTCTTGATGCCCGAGGTGCGGGGCGGCGCGACGGGCAGCAAGAAGCGCTACGCGGGGCTGGTCGCCGGCCCCGGCGGCGAGACGCTCGAGCTGGTGGGGCTCGAGGCGGTGCGGCGCGACTGGAGCGCCGTCGCCCGCCGCTTCCAGCGGGAGCTCCTCGCAGCTCGTCTTCCACGACCAGCCCGTGGAGCAGTTCATCCGCGAGCTTCGTGGCCGAGCTCCGGGCCGGCCGCTTCGACGACGAGCTGGCCTACCGGAAGGCGATCCGGAAGCCGCTCGACGTCGTACACGAAGACCACGCCGCCCCACGTCAAGGCGGCGCGGAAGCAGGCGGGCGGGCCGGGCCGCATCGTCACCTACGTCGTCACCACGGCGGGCCCCGAGGCGGTCGGCGAGACGACCGCGCCGCCCGACTACGACCACTACGTCACGCAGCAGCTCCGGCCGATCGCCGACGCCCTGCTCCGCTTCCTGGGCGCCCCCGACTTCGACACGATCGCCGGGATTCACCGGCCGGAGGGCCGACAGCTCGCGCTCTTCGGGGAGGAAGACCTCTCATGGCCACGCCCGCGCCGCACCCTGATCCACGCCGGCCACGTGATCGCCTTCGAGGGCGGCGGTCATCGTCTTCTCCGGGACGGCGCCGTCGTCCTCGAGGGGGACCGGATCGTGCACGTCGGCCCGCGGTCGGCATTCCGGGGCCAGGCCGACGAGACCGTCGACGCGCGCGACCGTGTGCTCACCCCCGGCCTCATCTCCACCCACGCGCACATCGCGGGCTCCCCGCTCGACCGGTCGTTCATCGAGGACACCGGGCGGCCCCAGTTCTACTACTCGGGTCTCTTCGAGACGCTTGCCGGTCAGAGACGGCGCGCAGGACGAGGCGGCCAGCCGCGCCTGCGTCGACTTCTCGATGGCCGAGCTGCTCCGGGGCGGCGTGACCACGGTGCTCGAGATCGGACAGCTCGGCGAGCACGTGGCCGAGCGCGCCGCGCACTTCGGCCTCCGCGTCTACTGCGCGCTGTCCTTCCGATCGGGGCGCTGGCTCACGAAGGACGGCCGGCGCGTCCAGTGGGAGTGGGACGAGGAGCGGGGCCGCCAGGGGCTCGCGCGGGCCCTGGCCTTCCACGACCGCTTCGACGGCGCCCACGGCGGGCTGGTCCGCTCCTGCCTCGCCCCGGCCCAGGTCGACACCTGCACCCCCGAGCTCCTCCAGGCCGCCAAGCGGGCCGCCGACGAGCGCGGCTGCCCGATCACGCTCCACGCCTCCCAGTCCGTGATCGAGTTCAACGAGATGCTGGCGCGCCACGGAAAGACGCCGATCGCGTGGCTCGCCGGGCTCGGGTTCCTCGGGCCGAGCACGATCCTCGGGCACGCGATCATCGTCGGCGGGTCGTCCTGGACCAATCACCCGGCGGGCGACGTCCGGATCATGGGCGAGGCCGGCTGCTCCGTCGCTCACGCGGTCTGGGTCTTCGCCCGCCGCGGCGTCCCCATGGAGTCGTTCGCCCGCTACCGAGACGCCGGGGTGAACATGTCGCTCGGGACCGACACGAACCCGCAGAGCGTCCTCGAGGCCATGCGCTGGGCGGCCGTCCTGTCCAAGACGATGGAGCGCAACACCCAGGCGACGACCGCGGCCCACGTCTTCGACGCGGCGACCCTCGGCGGCGCCCGCGCGCTGGGGCGCGACGACCTCGGGCGCATCGCGCCCGGCGCCCGGGCCGACCTCGTCCTCTGGAGGGGCCGGTCCTGGGGCATGACGCCGCTCCGGGACCCGGTGAAGAACCTCGTCTACAACGCCACCGCGGAGGACGTCGACCGCGTCTTCGTCAACGGGCGCGTGGTGGTGGACGGCGGCCGGGTCCTGGCCGCCGACGAGCGGGCGATCCTGGACGCTCTCCAGGCCGGCGGCGAGCGCATGTGGCCGCGAATGCGGGAGTTCGACTGGGCCCACCGCGACGCCGACGAGCTCTCGCCGCAGACGTATCCGGAATGGCGATGACGCGGTCGTTTGCCGTCGCCACAAGCCCGTCAACGGTTCTCGAGTGCTCTCCTTGACACGGCCCGATCCGGCCGCGCACCATCGAGGTCGAGTCGGTCGGTGCTGCCTTCGTTCTCCGGCCACCCCTGAACGAGCGGAAGTGGCTTCAGAGCGACGCCTCGCCGAGCCGGAGATCTCTGGGCCACGCTCGAGTTCATGATCGAGGGCGCGCGGCAGGCGTCCCGACAACTCTGGAGATAGGAGACTCGCCATGCTGGTGCGCAGGCTGGGTCGCACCGGGCTCAAGGTGTCCGCCCTGTGCCTGGGCGGCAACACGTTCGGCTGGACCACCGACCAGAAGGCGTCCGAGGCGGTGCTGGACGCCTACGTCGGGGCGGGGGGCAACTTCATCGACACCGCCGACGTCTATTCACGGTGGGCGCCCGGCAACAAGGGCGGGGAGTCGGAGATGGCGCTCGGGCTCTGGCTGGCCGCGCGCAAGCACCGCGCGAGCGTGCTGATCGCCACCAAGGTCTGCGGCCCGATGGGGTCGGGCCCGAACGACGCCGGCCTCTCGCGCACCCACGTCATGGAGGGTGTGGAGGCGTCGCTCCGGCGGCTTCAGACCGACTACATCGACGTCTATCAGGCCCACTGGGACGACAAGGAGACGCCGCTCGATGAGACGCTGCGCGCCTTCGACGACCTGGTGGGACAGGGCAAGGTGCGGTACATCGGGGCGTCGAACTATCCCGCGTGGCGCCTCACCCGCGCGCTCTGGGAGAGCCAGCGCCACGGGTACGCGCGCTACGAGTGCCTGCAGCCCAAGTACAACCTGGTGATCCGCGACGAGTACGAGCGCGAGCTCGAGCCTCTCTGCCTCGAGCAGGGGCTGGGCGTGATCCCGTACTCGTCCCTCGCGAGCGGCTTCCTGTCGGGCAAGTACCGCGCGGGCGAGACGCTGCCCAAGACGGCCCGGGCCGGCGGCGTCGAAAAGACGTACATGAACGAGCGAGGGTTCCGGGTGCTGGCCGCGGTCGAGAAGGTGGCGGCGGCCGCCAACGCCACCCCTGCGCAGGTCTCGCTCTCGTGGCTCGCGCACCGGCCGGGGATCACCGCGCCGATCGCGAGCGCGACGACGGTGGCGCAGCTCGAGGAGCTCGTGGGCGGCATCGAGCTCCGGCTGGATCCGGACGCGATCGCGGCGCTCGATCAGGCGAGCGCCTGGCGTGACGCCTAGCCTGACCAGCGGAGGCCGCAACCCGGAGTAGCATGGCTCCATGCTGAAGGGTCTCGATCCCCTGCTCGGCCCCGACTTGCTCCACGTCCTCGCGGCCATGGGCCACGGAGACGAGCTGGTCATCGCCGACGCCAACTTCCCCGCGGCGAGCATCGCCCGGCGCCTCGTCCGGCTGGACGGCGTCGACGCTCCCCGAGCTCTCCGCGCCGTCCTGTCGGTCCTGCCGGTCGATACCTTCACACCGACCCCGGCCGCCGTGATGGCCGTCGTGGGCGACCCCGGTGTGGTCCCCCCTCCGGTCCGGGAGTTCCAGGCCGTCGTCGACGCGGCCTCCGGCCGGCCGGTGCGGATGGAGGTCCTGGAGCGCTTCGCCTTCTACGAGCGGGCACGGGCAGCGTTCGCGGTGGTCGCCACCGGTGAACCCCGACCCTACGGCAACATTCTCGTGGTCAAGGGCGTCGTGTTCGCCCCCTGAGCGGTCTCGACCACTCCGCCCGATCCGCCGCGATCGGGCCCCCCGCTCATGCGCCGTTGTCTCGGGCCCTCTCGTCGGCCTCGACCCCGGTCGCCCGACGGCCGAGGACGTCGGACTCGGCTTCGAGCCAATCGGTGACCTCATCGCCCGGCTCCGGCTCGGCTTCAGCCCGGGGCTCCGTCTCACGCTCGAGGTAGCGGTAGTACGCTCTCAATCGGATCTCGTCCTCGAGCGAGTCCGCGCCGCTCCGGCCTTTCGGGGAGGCCGCAACCGGCTCCACGGGCTTCGTCGCCACGTCCTCCGGCCGACGTGGCACGCTCCTGTTTCTCGAGTTCCGGGACATGGTCTCTCCTCGCCGGCCGTCAGGATGCGGCTCCTGTCCGGCCTCCAGTCGTCTCTGCCGCTTCGATTCGCTCGTACCCGCGGTCCATGGGGATGAAGGCACGAGTCGCCGCTTTCATGCGAGCGCCCGGCGCGCCGCCTCGAGGCGCCGCTCCTCCACCCGGTCGTGCTGCGCCCGCGCGCGGTCGATCAAGAGATCCAGGTCGACTCCGCGCAGACGAGCATCCATCGGGGCGATCGTCTTGAGAGCATCCCAGAGAGCCAGCTTCCCGAGAATGCCGAGAGCCAGCGTCTCGAGGGACTCGAGCGTCCCGAGGCCATCCGACGAGCCGGGCCCCAGCTTGAAGCGGGCGAGCTTCGCCCCCAGCCACGCGGTCGTCTCCTTCAGCACGCTGGAGCCCGAGCCCATTCGCTCGGCCAGAGCCTCGAGGGTCTTCCGGTCGACGTCAATGTCGACCAGCAGCCCCTCCGCGAAGCGACCCAGCGGCTCGGCGGCGTGTCCATCCCGAAGCGCCTCCAGGATCTCGATGGCCGCCGCCGCCCCGGCCAGGTGATCCCGGAGGTAGGTCGGAAGTGCGTCCTTGCTCATGAAGCGGGACCTCCCGCGCCCGCCGAGGCCCGAGCTTCGAGGCCGTCGTCGAGCCATCTCGACCGGAGGCGATCCTCCGCGGGGCTCCATACTCCCCGTCGGTCTACGCCTTGCCCTTTGACGCGAACCACTTCCCGGCCCGATCCCTGATCTCGTCGGGCGAGAGGTCCTCCTTGCGCGCCGCCAGGTTCCAGCGGTGCCCGGAAGGGTCCTCTATCTCCCCGACGCGGTCCCCCCAGAACATGTCGGTCAGGGGCATGGTGACCTTGGCGCCGGCGCTCGTGGCGCGGGCGAAGGCCGCGTCCACGTCGGCCATGTACAGATACAGGCCGCCGCTGCGGCCCTTGAGGCTCGACGGAACCAGGCACCCGCTCTCGGGGCTCTCGTCGCCCAGCATCACGACCGAGTCGCCGATCCCGATCTCGGCGTGCATGACACGCTTGCCGTCCGGCGTCGACAGGCGCATCCGCTCCTCGGCCCCGAGGGCCCGCCGGTAGAAGTCGATCGACTGGGCGATGTCCTTCACGGTGATGTACGGCGTCACGGCTGTGGTATCCCTTCGGAACTCCCGTCGTCTTCCGAGCTCCCATCGTCCCGGTCTGGGTCATGACGTCCCTCCTTCGGGGTTACGAGCAGGGCGGCTGACACCTGCAGCGCGCCCTCGACCTCGGGAAGAATGGGCAAGATCTGTGCCAGACCTGCTGCGCTCGTTAAGCAAGGCCGCACGCCCACGCGAAGATCACCGGCCCCCGACAGTGCGTGAGCGCTTGGGCTGCGAGAGGCACGGCCGCGAGACTCTGTGGACCGGCACCGCTGTCGTCGAGGCAGCGCGTGGCTCAGACATCGACCCGGAGGCTCCTCGAGCGGACATCCTGTCGAGATCGCGCCAGCGTGACGCCGGCGCTCCACGACGACCGGGGAGAGCGTCTCGGCGAGCCGTGGTGGCCTGCGGCCGGCCACAGGCCGAATCGAATCCGGTAGCGGGGTGACCTGGCTTGGAGGGCTACGCGCCGACGGCGGACGCCGGTTCCGGGGCCACCGACACCCTGTTCTTGCCCGTGCGCTTGGCCGAGTACATGGCCGCGTCGGCCTGGCGGAACAGGCTCTCCGCGTCGGCGGCGTGAACCGGGAACGTCGCCACGCCGACGCTCGCCGTGACCCGCGAGAGGTCGACGTTCTCGTTCTCGAGCCGCTCGCAGGCCTCGATCGCCTTCCGCACGGACTCCGCGAGCCGGTGCGCCTCCTCGGTCCCCGTGTCCGGCAGCACGATCACGAACTCGTCGCCTCCGAAGCGCGCGGCGACGTCCCCCGGGCGCGCGAGGCGCCCGATCACGTGCCCGATCTGCGCGATGGAGCGCGAGCCCGCAAGATGGCCGTACCGGTCGACGACGGCCTTGAAGTTGTCGAGGTCGAGGATCACCAGCGACACCGGGCGGCCTCGCGCCATGGCGTCCGCGAGGCTCCGGTGGAACTGCCGCGTGTTGCCGAGGCCGGTGAGGTCGTCGGTGATCGACGCGACGTAGGCCTGGCGATAGAGCGACGCGTTCTCGATCGCGATCGCGGCGTGGTCGGCGAGCGTCTGGGCCAGCGACAGCTCCGCCTCGGTGAACGTCGAGTCGTCGACCTTGTTGAGGATCTGGATGACCCCGCGCAGCGTGTCCTTGCTGACCATCGGCACGCAGATCATGGTCCGCGGCGCGAGGCCGGTCTGCTCGCCGACGCCCGCAAAGTGGCGAGGGTCGCTCGCCACGTCGTCGAGCCGCACGGCCTGCCGGTTCCGGGCGACCCACCCGGCGATGCCGCGGCTGGCGGGCAGCCGCATGCCGTCGATGACCCCCGACTCGATGGTGCGCGAGGCGCGGAACACGAGCTCGCGGCCGGCGGGGTCGACGAGCAGCAGAGCGGCCGCCTCGCTCGGCGCCGTCCTCACCGCGCGCGCCAGCAGACCGCGCATGGCCTCGGCGTCGAGGCAGAGCGTGTCCGGGTCGCAGTCCGCCGCGGTCTCGGCCGCCAGCGATTCGAGCCGCACCCGATCGCGGTCCTCGTAGTCCCCGCCTCCGTGCCGGTTGGCGACCTCCAGCACGCCGACGACGCGGCCGAGCCGGACGAGCGGCACCGAGAGCAGGTTGCGCGTCGTGAAGTGCGTGACGCGGTCGATCTCCGGGTAGAAGCTCGGGTCGCCCTGCACGTCGTTGACCACGGCGCTCTCGCCGCTGCGCGCCACCCAGCTGGCGAGGCTCCTCGACGGCGGGAGCCGGAGCCCGACGATGGCGTTCTCGCGGAGCGTCTCGGTGGCGGCGAAGACCAGCTCGTCGCGCTCGGGGTCGTAGAGCATGAGCGAGAGCGCCTCGGCCTGCGTGAGGGTCTTCAGCCGGTCGAGAACGATCCGCAGGATCTCGGGGAGCTCGAGCGTCGACGTGAGCGTCCGGGTCAGCTCGACCACGGCGCGCAGCTCGCGGAGCTCCTGCTCGAGGGTGCGCCGGGCTCCGGCCCCGCCCTTCTCCGGACTCGGCGTCACGAGCGGGATACCCGGCGGAGCGGCACCCGAGCGATGGAGCCGAGCTGCGCCCCGTGCGCCGAAGACCCCGCGATGACAGGGCCCGACCCCAGACGCCCCGGTGAGACGTCCATGCCTCGATGGTATTCGAATCGCCCCGGATGTACAGCGTCAAGCGACGCCGGGGGGTTGCCCCGTGAGCACACGTCCGGCGTCCACCCGGTCGCACCGCACCGCGATGACCGCGTCCGCCCACAGCAGGAGCACGTGGCGCCGAGGAGGCCGCCGGACATGGCGATCAGGACCTCCAACCGTGTGCCGGGTTCGCCGGATCCTGGATTCTGCCGGCGGACCCGGGAGGCACGCCGGTCCACTGGGGCTCAGGAATCCGCTCCGGCTCGGCTCCCGGGCAATCGCTCATGAGTCGTTGACGGACATTTCTCAGGCCGGGCCGCAAAGAGGGTCGGGTCAGCGACCTCCGCCACCGTAGAGCATGAGGCCCGGAACGTCTCGGAAGTCTCCGGGGTTCAGCGTCCAGAGAGACGCGTCGTGGGCGAGCGCGCACGCGGCCACGCCCAGGTCAAACTCGCGCCCACGGGCACGGGGCACGGCCCGGTAGAGCCGAGCTGCTTGAACCGCCTCGCGATGTCCGAAGAGAGCGGCCTCCTCGGCGGGGAACAGCTCCTCCTGATCGGCGAGCTCGGCCGGAACGCGGGGGCCGCGAAGCCACTCGTACAGGACCAGCGTCGAGATCGCGACCCGCTCGCCCTGCTCGATGGCACGACGAAGCGCGCGCGCGGAGCGCCTGGTACCGGCCAGCGCGTCCACGAGCACTGACGTGTCGAGGTGTATCACGGGGTCCTGGCCATCCCGCGACGACCTCCCCACCGCCGGCGCGCCGCGCGGATTGCCCGCAGCTCGACGTCTACCTCCGCCGCCGTCCGGGACGGCCGCCGGCGCATCGCGCGATCGAGTACGGCAAGCATGCGCTGCCGTTCGCCTTCGCTGAGCCTGTCCGCCCGGGCGGCGTACTCTCCGATCGCTTCGCGCACGACGCGGCTCTGCGGCTTCCTGACCTTGGTCGCAGTCCGGCGGAGCTGGTCGACCGTCGCCTCGTCGAGGGTGAACGTGACCTTGATCATGTCGACAATACTACCATATACGGTATTACCGTACTGACACGACGCGCGCTCTCCGGCCAGCCCACGGCTCACCCGCCAGCGGGTGGACAGCACACCGGGCTCTCTGGCAGCGGGTTCGAGGTCTCGGCCGCGGCGAGCATTCACGCCTCGTAGCGGGAAGCATCAGGGAATGCGGTACCGGGGCCGACGAGAGCCGGCCGGAAAGCTGCCCAGACCTACGTGCGGCCCACCCCGCGGTAGAGCCGCACCGGCAGCAGGATGAGGGCGCCCAGGGCCGTGAAGCCAGCGGCCAGGGAGAAGGCCGCGGCGTAGCCGTAGTGCTGGACGAGCCACCCTGCCAGGATCGGCGCGGGAAGGACGATCACCTGCGTGATGAGCGTGGCCAGGCCCGTGGCCGACGACTGTAGCCGCGGCCCTGCCAGGTCCAGCTCCGCCGCCGTCGTGATGTTCACGAGGGTGTAGAAGAACATGCCGATCGCGAGGACGAGCAGGCCGAGCGGCCAGCCGGGCGCGGCCCAGCCGAGCAGCAGGTAGAACACGGTCAGGAGCAGGAACGCCGGGACCAGCACCGCCTTCCGCCCCATCCGATCGGACAGCACGCCGAGGACGGGCTGGGACGCCGTGCCCATCCCGTGCAGCAGGGCCCAGTAGACGCCGAGCTCGAAGGTGTCCCGCCCGAGGCCGATCTGTATGTAGAGCGGGAAGAACGTGACGATGACCTGGCGGGCCATGTTCATGAGGCCTTCGGCGAAGGCGACCGCCAGGAACGCCGGGTTGGCGAGGATGGCCCGCACGTCGCCCAGCGAGCGCCTTCCTCGACGGGCGCGCTGCCGCCGTCTTGAACTGGCGGGCGAGGCCGAGCCACACCAGGAGGGCCGCGGCGATCCCCGCCAGCAGGTGCGCATGGAGAAAATCGCGCCAGGCCACGGCCACCAGCAGGGCGCCGACGGCCAGCGGCGTGAGCGTGTCCGAGATCGTCGCCCCCATGCCGTGGATCGAGAGGGCCGTGGCCCGGCGCTCCGGGAAGCGCAGCGAGAGCGCGCCCATGGCGGGCGGATGCCACGCGGCGGTGCCGAGGCCGACCAGGGCCGACCCGAGGAGCGCGCCGCCGAGGCCGCCGGCCACCCCCATGCAGAAATACCCGACACCCATGAACAGGAGCGCGGAGGCGAGGATGGCAGCCTGCCAGCGCGCGAAGGAATCGGCCAGGAGTCCCACGGGCAGGTTCATGGTGCCCGAGGCCAGCTGGCGGGCGGACTGGAGGTAGCCGACCTGGATCTCGGTCAGACCGAGGCCCTGGGCGACGGACGGGAGGACGACCGCGTACATCTGCTGGAACCAGTGGATGATGGTGTGGCCGCCCGTCACGAGGGACAGGAAGACGAGGCGCTCCCGTCCCAGGCCCCGCAGCGGGGCGAGGATCGCGCGCAAGCCGCGTCGCCCCGTCAGTCCCGCGAGAGGGAGGCCCCGGCGCGGATAGCTTCCTGCCGGAGCGCGTGGTCGGCGAGGACGAGCGTGGCCATCGCCTCCACCATGGGCACGGCGCGGGGAAGGACGCACGGGTCGTGGCGACCGCGCGCCTGGAGCACCGTGTCCTCGTGGCGGACGTCCACGGTGTTCTGCGGAGACATGATCGTCGCGGTCGGCTTGAAGGCGACGCGGAAGTGGATCGTCTCGCCGTTCGAGATGCCGCCCTGGACGCCGCCGCTCCGGTTCGTCCGGGTGCGGACGCGGTCGCCGTCCATGTAGAACTCGTCGTTGTGCTCCCGCCCGGTGAGCTCGGTCCCGGCGAAGCCCGAGCCGATCTCGAAGCCCTTGCTCGCCGGGAGGCTCAGGACCGCCTTGGCGAGGTCGGCCTCCAGCCGGTCGAAGACGGGCTCACCCCAGCCCGGCGGGCATCGCCGCACGGCACAGGCCACCAGGCCGCCGAGGGAGTTCCCGTCCCGGCGCGCGGCCTCGACGGCCGCGATCATCCGCTCCGCGACAGCGGGATCCGGACAGCGGATCGGCGTGCGCTCGACGTCCTCTTGCGTCACGCGCTCGACGTCGCACTCGGCCGCGATCCGGCCCACCCTGGCCACCCAGGCGACGACCTCGACCCCCCAGCGGACGTGGAGGAGCTTCCGCGCGACGGCGCCCGCCGCGACGCGCGCCGCAGTCTCCCGCGCGCTCGTCCGTCCCCCGCCCCGCCAGTCCCGGACCCCGTACTTCGCGTCGTAGGTGTAGTCGGCGTGGCTCGGCCGGTACTTCTCCTGCATCTCGCGGTAGTCCCCGGGACGCATGTCCTCGTTCTGGATCTCGAGCGCGATCGGCGTGCCGAGCGTCAGACCGTCGAACACGCCGCTCAGGATCCGGACGGTGTCGGATTCCTTCCGCTGGCTGGTGAGGAGGCTCTGCCCGGGGCGCCGCCGGTCGAGGTCCGGCTGGATGTCGGCCTCGCTCAGCGCCAGGCGCGGCGGGCAGCCGTCGATCACCGCGCCGGTGGCGGCGCCGTGGGACTCGCCCCACGTCGTCACCCGGAAGAGCTGCCCGAAGGTGTTGCCCATGAGCCGGGGCGCCGAGGCCTAGACCTCGACGTTCTCCTCCTCGATCCGCTTCCGGGCCGTCATGTTGAAGCGCCCCTCGTAGATCGGCCGGCCCCCCGTCGTCGGACCCTGGTACTGGACGAAGAGCATGACCCCGCCGGTGTCGGTCTGGAGCGGATCCTCGAAGTGGGGGTCCGGGTAGAAGAGCATGGTGCCGGGCCCGTACGTCCGCTCCCCGATGCGGAACTCCCCCTCGACGATGTACCAGACCTGGGCGAACTCGTGCTTGTGGAACGGGTGGTGCGACCCCGGCTCGTAGCGGACGAGCCCCGCGTTGGGCTTCGTCGGCTCGTCGGGCGTCGGATGCACGAGCATCTTGCTCCACTGCCCCGGCCACCGGAGAAGCTCCCACGGCCGGTCGGTCTCGTGCACGGCCACGGCCGGCTGGTGTCGCCCCGTCTGCTCCTGCTCCGCCATCGTGTCGCTCCTTTCGCTCGGCATCGAGCGTCCAGCCAGGATAGCACTCGCGGAGAGCCGCGCGCTCAGGCGTCGGGGTGCGTCGTGATGAACCGCGCCGCGCGCACGGGGTCGATGCCGGGCGCGCGCACCTCGACCCTGGCCGCCTCTTCCTGCAGCCGGAACACGACGTTGTTGTCGAGCCCGCCCCACCCGCGGTTCATGGCCTCGATGGCGATCTGCTCGGCGAGGTTCGTCATCGGCAACGGGACGTCGAACTCCCGGGCCAGCTCGGTGGCGAGCCCGATGTCCTTCCGCGCGAGAGCCAGGCTGAACATCGGCGGGTCGTAGTCGCCGCGGAACACCGTCTTCGGCATCCCCTCGTGGAGGTAGTGCATCCGCCCGAGCGCGCCGCGCCGGAGCCCTTCCCAGACCGCCTCGGCCTCCACGCCCGCCTTGACGCCGAGCGTCAGCGCCTCGGCCACGGCCTGGCGGACGCTGTGGCCCACCATGTTGTGGACGAGCTTGCAGACCGAGCCCGCGCCGATCGCGCCGGCGTAGAAGACCTTGTCCCCGATCGCGTCGAGGACCGGCTTGACGCGCTCGTAGACGGGGCGATCGCCGCCCACCATGACCGCGAGGTTCCGCGTCGCGGCACCGGTCTTGCCGCCGCTCACCGGCGCATCGAGCACGTGGAGCCCCTTGTCGCGGAAGCGCGGCTCCAGCCGGCGGATCAGCGTGGGCCGGCTGGTCGTGGTGTCCACCCAGACGCACCCCGCCCGCATGCTCTCCAGCAGCCCGCCCGATCCGGTCGCCACCGCCTCGACCTCGGCGGGGCCGGGCAAGGACGTGAGCACGACGTCGGCGAGGCGCGCGGCCTCGGCCACGGACCCGGCCGCCCGGGCGCCCCGCGCGGCGAAGTCCCGGACGACCTCGGGCCTGAGGTCGTGGACCACCAGGGGGTAGCCCGCCTTCAACAGGTTTCCCGCCATGCCGCCGCCCATGTTGCCGAGGCCGATCAATCCGACGGTGTGCACGCTGCCTCCTGTGGGTTTCGCTGAGATCGGGGGTTTCGAGCCGGTCCGATCCAGAATACCCGGGCCGCCCCCGGCTCGCGACGGGTCGGCGTGTCGGGTCGCTACGGGCGGCTCGGCGGGGCCGTCGGGTCCAGCACGATGTCCACGGCGTCGACGCCCACCACCTTGACCCGGAGGCGCCAGGGCGGCGGGCCGGCGTCGGCGAGCCGGAACACGGCCAGCGTGGTCGCCGACGTCCGCGGGCCCCCGAGGCCGACGCCCACCCCCGTCCCGACGGAGTAGCCGCCGCTCCCGCTCGAGCCCCCGCCGCCGACTCCGAGCCCGATCGAGAGCCCTCCGGAAGCAGTGCCGGCGGGCGGCGCGAGGGCCTCGGGCGCGATCTCGGCGTCCCCGTCCCGCACGATCGTCGCCCGCTCCACCCGGTACCCTTCGGATCCGATCTCGACGCGGAGCCGGTCCTCCGTCACGCGGACGTCTGCGGAGATCGTCGCGCCGAACGGCTGGCGCTCGGGCCGGTACGGAAGCGGGCCCGCGCACCCGGCGAGCGTCAGGGCGACGGACACGATCGCCCATCGGAGCGCCGCGGCCCAGGCCCTCGGGCCGAGTCCTGGGCGATGCTGAGCCACCCCGATCTCGGCCGGCTCCGTGGAGGCCGGCAGTCTTCCCGGAGCCCTGCGTCGCCGCCTCATGCGGAACGGCCTCTCACGCGGGCTCGGCGATCTCGATGAGGTTCGCGTCGGGATCGCGCACGTAGACGGACCGGATCGGCCCGGTCGCGCCCGTGCGCGGCACCGGGCCGAGCTCGATCGGGATCCCCGCCGCCTCGAGGCGCCGGATCACGGCGTCGAGCGGCTCCCGCGCGAGGAAGCAGAGATCGAGCGCGCCGGGCGTCGGCCGCTCGGCCTTCGGCTCGAACTCCCGGCCCGCCTCGTGGAGGTTGATCTTCTGGTCGCCGAACCGGAAGGCGACGCGGCCCTCGCCGAACGTCTCGAGACGCATCCCGAGCACGCGCGTGTAGAAGTCGATGCAGCGGTCGCGATGGCGCGTCGTCAGGACCAGGTGGTCGAGGCGGTGGATCACGGCCGAGCTTCCCGGGGCAGGGTCCACCGGCTCACCGGGGGGCGAGCGTGTAGGTCCAGCACTCCCCCTCCAGGACGACCGTCCCGTCCTGGTTGGTGATGGTCGCCTTGAGCTGGCAGACGGGCTTGTCCGGCTTCACGGCGAGGACCTCGACCTCGGCGGTGAGCGTGTCGCCGAGATACGTGGGGGCGAGGTAGCGAAGGGACTGGCTCATGAAGACCGTGCCCGGGCCGGGAAGGTCCATGGCCACGAGCGCGTTGAGCATGCCGGACGTGATGCCCCCCTGGGCCACCAGGCGGCCGAACCGCGTGCGCCCGGCGAAGTCGGCGTCGAAGTGGAGCGGGTTCCGGTCTCCGGTGATCTCCGCGTAGAGCTCGACGTCCCGCGCGGTGACCGTCTGGCTCCGTCGCGCCCGCTGCCCCACCTGAAGCGTCATGGGGTCAGGCCTTGCTTCGATACATTCCCGGCGCAGCGGTGGACCACTGTATGGAAGTCAAGGCCTGACCCCGTCAGAACGGCGGGAGGGCGCCGTCGGGGGTGAAGGTCAGGGGGGCGGGGTCGCCGAGGGG
The DNA here is from genome assembly GCA_963745015.1 of uncultured Candidatus Rokubacteria bacterium. Lineage (GTDB taxonomy): Bacteria > Methylomirabilota > Methylomirabilia > Rokubacteriales > DASRDR01 > DASRDR01. Next base: position 35,337 of record CAVUVU010000016.1, on the reverse strand, counting down.
GGTGAGGTCGGCGCGGCCGGGGAGGTCGGCGGCGAACGCCTCCGACACCTCGACCTCGGTCAGGCGGAGCGTGTTCTGGATCCGCACGACCCGCGCGTCCTCCGGCCGGTCGAGGCCGAGGCAGGAGAGGGCCACGGCGACCGCCTCCTGCGCGGTGTCGAGGACCGGCGGCAGCTTGGGCCCGCCCGGCGAGCACGCCGTCAACGCGTTGACGTAGGTCGGCTCCCAGTCGATCTTGTCGGCGAGCCGGCGCGTCGTGAAGTCGGCGAGGCCGATCCCGTTGGCGTTGCCGTAGGTGTTGGCCGTCGTGTCGCACGCAAGGATGAACGTGATCCTCGGGCGTCGTGAACGGCCGCTCGAACCAGGTGGTGTGGCGGCCGATGACGTTCGTGTCCATGCCCGTCCCGGAAATCTCCTTCCCGATCTCGTCGACGATCAGGAGATCGACCTCCTCGAAGGGCAGCTTCGCCATCCAGGCGCGCGCCTTCCGCAGGAGCTCCCGCTCGCCGGCCTCGAGCTCGCCGGGCAGGAACGCCTCGATCAGCGCCGTCTCGTCGTACCCGTTCTCCACGACGCCGAGCCCGAAGGCGATGCGGCCGCTCCGGAGCATCCCGGCGCCGAGCCCGGTGATCATCCGCTCGTAGCCGAGCCGGATGTTCGCCCGGTGGGCCTGCACGGCGCCCCGGTGCTTGCCCGTGCCGATCGTCATCATCTTCAGGAGGCCGGAGCCGATGTCCCCCGTGAAGCCGGTGTGGGGCTTGACCCGGTTGATGACGCCCACCCAGTCGGCCTCCGCCGCGTACCGGTCGAGCCAGATGGGCAGGCCGAGCGCCTCGCCCGACCTGGACCACGTCCATCGTGGCGCGCACCGGGCAGCCCATGGTCGCCTCGGTCACGCCGTAGTGCTCGAGGACGGAGCGCTGGCCCTCGGCCGTCCCGCCGCCGTGGCTCCCCATCGCGGGGATGATGAAGGGGTGCGCCCCCAGCGCCTTCAGGTGCTCCACGGTCGCGCGGACGATCGCGTCGATGTTGACGACGCCGCGGCTCCCGACGGTGAGGGCGACGGACTGGCCCGCCTTCACCGGCAGCGCGAGCCGGCCGAGCGCCGTCCGCACCGCGACGGGCACGTTCTCGACCGTGGGCCCGTGGAACGTCTGCTTCACCCGGATCATCCGCGGGAAACGTCGAGGCGCGCGGAATGCCGGTGAGCTTCATCGCTGACCTGATCTCGATCTCCACGAAGACGACCTCGCGGTCGTTCGGATTCCACACGTCGTGCTCGGCCCCGGCCGCCCGGAAGTAGGACTGACCCGGCACGATGTCGTTCGCCATCTCCTCCTGCGCGGTCCGGATGCGGAGCGGGCCCCGCGTCATCGGGACGACCACGTAGTCGAGCTCGTGACGGTGCCACCCGGTCGCCTCGCCCGGCGCGAACCGCCACTCGGTCACCCGGACCCGATCGTTGTCGACCTGGAGCGTCGGCCGCGCCTGTCCGCTCATCGTGTCACCTCCGGCGCCGCCGTCACGGCGACAGCCGAGCCCGCGACACGCCCGCGTCCATGTCCCAGTCCCGGCAGCCGACGTAGGCGCCCTCCGGGTCGAAATGCGTCATGTGCTCCCGGAACGTCATGCGCCGGCAGCGCGCCGCGGCGTAGTGGAACTGGAGCGCGCGCCGGCGGTCCGCGCTCCGGTTGGGCGGCGTTCCGTGATGGAGGAGCGCCGAGAAGAAGAGGGCGCCGCCCGGTCCGAGCGGCACCACCTCCGCGCGGTCGGCGCGGGACGCCTGGTCGACCAGCTGGCAGTCGCGCACGTGGTAGTGGGGCGCCGGGCCCGCGCGGTGGGAGCCCGGGGCGATCTGCATGCAGCCGTTCTCCACCGTCGCCGGGTCGAGCGCGATCCAGACGCCCAGCACCCCGTCGAGCGGCGTCCAGTCGAAGTAGGCGTTGTCCTGGTGCCACGGCTTCTCGGCGCCCCGGTGAGGCGGCTTCATGAGCGCCATGTCCTGGATGAGGCGGGCGCCCGGGCCGATGAGCTGATCCAGCACGGCCACGATCCTCGGCGCGGCCACCGCGGCGCCGAGGGTCTCGTCGGCGCCGGCGAACTTCCACAGCTTGCGCACGCGGAGCTCCGGCGCGACCCGCTCCACGCCGTCCTGCTGATAGTAGGGCTCGTCCTGCGCGCCGACCCCCTCCGGGCGGCGGCGCGCGAGATCGTCGAGCGCCGCCGCGCACCGGGCGACCTCGTCGGGCGTGAGCACGCCCTCCATCGCCAGGTAGCCCTGATCGCGGAATCGCTCGAGATCGGCCGCCTCGAGACGTCCGCGGTACGCCGGCAGGACGGTGGCCCGCGCCGACGCGTCGGTCCGGTAGAGCGTCCGCCGGATCCGCTCGGCCTCCTCGGCGGAGGCCACGTACTCGGTGAGGCCGTCGTAGACCTTCACGTCGGTCACCTTCCACCCGCCGGGAGGGCCGCGTCCGGGCCGAAGCGGTCGCGGACGGCCTCGAAGGCCGCGTCCGTCCGCTCGAGGGCCAAGTCGCACGTCGGCGTCCGTGTGCGCCGCCGACAGGAACCAGTTGTGCCATGGATGAAGCCACACGCCGCGCCGGGCGGCCTCGGCCGTGAAGACGTTGGCCCGGTCGAAGGTTCCCGCGGCCACGTCGGCCGCGAACGTCATGAACGGCAGCTGCACCGGGCCCGCTCTGGCTCACCCGGAGCCCGTGGGCGCGCGCCTGGCGGGCGAGCCCCTCGCGCAGGAGGGTGCCGGCGCGGGTCATCCGCTCGATCCCGCCCTCGGTCTCGAGGGCCTCGATCGTCGCGAGGGCGGCCGCCATCGGGACGGCCGCGAACCAGAAGGAGCCGGTGACGAAGACCTGCTGGGCCGCCTCGCGCAGGGAGTCCCGCCCGAGGACCGCCGCCAGCGGATAGCCGTTCGCGATCGCCTTGCTGTAGGCGGAGAGGTCGGGCCGGACGCCGAAGAGCTCCCAGCTCCCGCCGAGGTGGAGCCGGAAGCCGGCGCGCACGTCGTCGAGAGCCAGGACCGCGCCCCGGCGGTCGCAGAGGGCCCGCACGCCCCGGGCGAACGCCGGGTCGCATTCCTCCTGATCGAACCGGGCGTCGTGGCGGAACGCCGACACCAGGACCCCGGCCAGGTCGCCGCCCGGCCTGATCGGCGGCCGCCTCGACGCTGGCCAGGTCGTTGTAGACGAACGGGATGAGGTGCGCCCGGTCCTCGGGCGTGGTCCCGGCCGGCCGCGGCGTGCACCACGGGGCCGAGCCGTGGTAGGCGCCCCGCGCGACCAGCATCTTCCGGCGGCCCGTCGCCGCGCGGGCGATCGAGACGGCGAGCGTCGTGGCGTCGGTGCCGTTCTTCGCGAACATGGCCCAGTCGGCGTGCGGCACCAGATCGACCAGCCGCTCCGCCAGCTCCACCATCCGCGGCGACGGGCCGTTCTGGCAGTCGGCGAGCGCCCGCTGGCGCTCGACCGCCGCCTCCACGGCCGGATGCGCGTGGCCGAGGACGATCGGGCCGAAGCTGCACACGAAGTCCACGTACTCGCGCCCGTCGACGTCCCAGATCCGGCACCCCTGTGCGCGCTCGAGGAACTGCGGAAACGGCGGGGGCAGGGTCGCCGCGTTCTGGTGCCCGTACATCCCGCCGGGAATCACGCGGCGCGCCCGGTCCCGGAGCGCCGCGTCACGGCTCGCGCCCCTCGAGGCCTCGGCGCGCGCCGGAGCCATGCCGCTCCCGGACATCACGGCCGGCTGCCCGGCGTCAGCTGTCATCGCGCGACCTCCCCTTCGTCCCGGAGTGCCGCGCCCAGCCGGGCGAAGCCTGCCTCCAGATCGGCAATCAGGTCCTCGACGGCCTCGAGCCCCACGTGGAGGCGCAGCAGGAAGCCGGGCTCCCGCCACGGACGCACGGTTCGCTCGGGCCGCACCGGCACGACCAGGCTCTCGAAGCCCCCGAAGCTCGCGCCGATCTTGAAGAGCCGGAGCCCGTCGACCATCGCCGCCACCGCCTTCTCCGAGCCCGTGCGGAGGAGGACGCCGAACAGGCTCGACGCGCCGGCGAAGTCGCGCTTCCAGAGCGCGTGCCCCGGGTCCTCCGGCAGCGCCGGATGCAGGACGCGCGCGACCTCGGGGCGGCGCGTGAGCCACTCGGCCACGCGCAGGGCGGACGCCTCGTGGTGGCGCAGGCGCACGGCAAGCGTCCGGAGCCCTCGGAGCGCCTCGTAGCAGACGTCGGGGGCCGGGCAGTCGCCGAACGTCGACGCGCCGTCGCGGACGACCCGGTAGAGGTCCTCGCTCCGCGTCGTGACCGCGCCCAGCAGGAGGTCGGAGTGGCCGGCGACGAACTTGGTCAGCGCCTGGACCTCCACGTCCACGCCGTGCTCGAACGCCCGGAAGTTGAGCGGCGTGGCCCACGTGTTGTCGAGCACGACGACGGCGCCGCGAGCGCGCGCGGCCGCGGCGATCGCGGGAACGTCCTGGACCTCGAACGTCTGCGACCCCGGGGACTCGAGGTACACGACTCGGGTGCTCGGGCGGATCAGACCGGCGACGCCCGCCCCCGCCCGCGGATCGTAGAAGGTGACGTCGACGCCGTAGCGGGCCAGCACCTGGGTGCAGAACACGCGGGTCGGCCCGTAGACCGTGTCCGCGATCAGCAGGTGATCGTCCCTCCGGAGGAAGGCGGCCAGCGCCTGAGTCACCGCGGAGAGCCCCGACGACAGGAGGAGGGTCCGCGCGCCGCCCGAGAGCTCCGCCAGCGCTTCCGCCAGCGCCACGGTGGTGGGCGTGCCGTGGATGCCGTAGGCGAAGGCCGTGTACCGGCGCTCGTGGCGGCCCTCGTAGGCGGCGATCGTCGGGTAGAGAATCGTGGAGGCCCGGTAGAGCGGCGGGTTGACGATCCCCTCCTGCCGCTCCGGGTCCCGGCCGGCATGGACCAGCCGCGTCTCCCTCTCCATCGCGCCTCCTCCCGCCGGCACGGCCGCGAACCGCGGCCACGTCGGCGCCGAGCCCATTCTACCCGGAGGCGGTCCCACGCGGAGCCGCCTCCGGAACCACCACCTCCGACAGCGGGTGGACTATCGATCAGCCCAACCGAGCCCTCTGTTCCGCCAACCACTCTGGCGCCCGCGGCATGTTCGGGTCCGACGGCCGCAGGTTGTAGTAGGGCACCAGCGGGAAGTACTCGTCCGCCATCCGCCGGAGCTCAGCGCACGGGCTCGGGATGAAGGTCGACCCGGAGGTCCACCATCGCGTACGGCTCGCGGTCGACCACGTAGAGCCCGCTCGACTTCTCCCCGTTCGGCTCGCCGCCGGCGCGCTTGCCCGCCTCGAGAGCGTCGAGCAGCCGCTCCCACAGCGGCCGCTCGGGGGCGCGCTCGAACGTCTCGTGCATCGCCTCGGCCACGGCGGCGCCCACGACGGCGTTGGCGGCGGCCACGACGTTCCGGCTCGGCGCGGTGCCCAGCCCAGTCCCGGTTTCCAGAACCAGTGCGCCCCGCCGACAGGCCGCGGATGTCGACGCAGCCGAGCTGCCGCCGTTCGACCCACTGGTCGTTGGTGGCCATCTCGTCGACCACGCGGGGCGCCGACCAGCCGGCCCGGAGGAGATTCAAGCCGAGAAAGCCGAGCCGGGGGTTGGTGCTCGCCTGACAGATCACCGCGCCAACGCCCGGTGCGACGTGGATGCACCGGGACCCGACCGCCATCTCACTGGTCGCGATGGCCACCCCGAACATTCCCGTCCGCTCGCAGCGGCCGATGATGGAGAAGGTGCTGAACTCGATGCCGCGCTCGAACGATCGATCGGCCGTCACGGCTCGTCCTCCCGCACGATCCGGCCTTCCTGGATGACCACACGCACGCGGCCGAAGGCCGTCGGGTCCTCGGCCAGGTCTCCGGCCATGGCGACGACGTCTCCGAGCTTCCCCTTCTCCAGGGTGCCGATCTGGTCGGACATGCCGAGGAGCGCCGCCGCCTCGCGCGTCGAGCATTCGAGCGCTTCCTGCGGGCTCCAGCCGCACTCGACCAGGAGCTGCTGCTCGAACGACAGGTTGCCGTGGACGGCGTCCGTTCCCGGCACGCAGCGGACGCCATGCCGCCGCGCCTCGCGCAGGAAGGCCCGGGCCCGGGCCTTGGCCTTGACGAGCGAGGGGCTCGCCCCCTCGTCGGGCAGCAGCAGGATGATGCCGGCGGTCGGCACCAGGACGACGCCCTTCTTGCCCATGGCCGCGAAGTGGCGCTCGTCGAGGAACAGGCCGTGCTCGATGCTCTTGACTCCCAGCTCGATCGCCCAGTCGGCCGGCTGGCCGCCGTGGCAGTGGGCGGCCACCGGACGCTGGACCATCCGCGCCTCCTCGAACAGCACCTGGACCTCGGCTTTCGAGTACAGCGGCATCTCGGGGTCCTGGGAGCGGCTGTTCGGCGTCGCGTAGTACTTGATCCAGTCCGCGCCGGAGCGGGCGGCGTCCCGCACCCAGTGGCGGATCGCGTCGGGCCCGTTGGCCACCACCTCGCTGACCGACACGCGGACGAGCGAGGACACGATGAGGTGCACGGCGATCCGCATCCGCGGGACCTCGATGACGCCGTACTCCTGCAGGCGCTTGAAGGTGACGTCGAGGAGCTTGCGCTCCCCGAGGGTGCGCGTCGTCGTCACCCCCGACTCCAGGTCCTTCCGGAGCCAGTGGACGCCCCACAGGGCCACCTCGGCCTCTGGCTTGCTCGTCTGAGCGAGCTCCTCGTAGTGGGTGTGCAGCGACACGTGGTTGTGGGCATCCACCATGCCGGGGACCAGGGTGTCGTCGGGACGCTCGATGACGCGGGCGCCCGCCGGGACCGTCACCTCCCGCCGCGGCCCTACCGCCTCGATCCGCCCGTTGACCACCACCACCGAGCCCTCCCGGATCGGGCGGCGCCCCGTACCGTCGATCAGCCACTTGCCGTGCACCACGACTGGCCGGTGGGACCGCACCACCGGCCCGGCATGGCCCTTGGTCTCGCTCATCGCGCGCCTCCGATCTGGTGCCCCTGATTCTTGAGCCAGTCCCGCCATCCCGCGATCAGCGGGTTCGTGGGACGCTCCTCGTAGTACGGGATCAGCGGACGGTACACGTTGAAGACACGGCGCAGCTCGCTCACCGCGTCGTCCCCCGGCCCGGTCGGTCGGTCGTACATGTCCACCCGAAGGTCGGTCCTCGCGTAGGTGTCCCGCCCGTAGGCGGTGAGTCCGGACGACAGCTGCCCGCCCTTCTCGCCGCCCGCCGCCTTGCCGGCCTCGAGGGCCCGCATGAGGCGCTCCTCCAGGACCTCGTCGGCCGACGCCTCGAACGCCGCCGCCATGTCCGTCACCACGCGCTCGCCGGTGAGGTAGTTCCCCATCGCCACGAAGTGCTTCCGGGCGATGTGGCCCTTCCAGTCCAGGTTCTTGGTGCCGGTGAAGACGCCCGGGTTCCCGTGGCGGTCGAGGACGCCGATCTGGCGGTGCTCGAAATAGGGATCCGTCGCCCGGAGCTCCTCCAGTACCTTGGCCGGCGCGTAGTCCATCTCGAGGAGGCGGATCGCCAGCGGCCCGAGCCCGGGGTGCGCGTACGCCTGCGTCGAGACGGCGCCCGCGTTGGCACGGATGAATACACAGCGGGCCGCCACCGCAAGGGGGCTCGACGCCAGCGCGACGCCGACGACCCCGGTGCGAGCGCAATGCCCGATGATCGTGAAGGTGTGACACTCCCAGCCCAGCTCAGGATGCACGCCGACTCCTTTCTCGACCGGTTGATTGCTGACGCTCGGGCGGTCCGGGCGCCGTCACAGCCGCAGGCGGGGATCCAGGCGCTCGCGCAGCCAGTCCCCGATGAAGCCGATTCCCAGGACGAATCCCATCAGGACGACGCCGGGGCATGTGGTCACCCACCACGCCGTGGACACGTAGGCCCGTCCGTCGCTGATGATGCCGCCCAGCGTCGGCGTGGGCGGCTGGACCCCGAGGCCGAGGAAGCTCATCGCCGACTCGGCTACGACCATCTGGGCGACCTGGAAGCTCGAGATCACGAGCAGGGCCGGCACCACGTTGGGCAGCATGTGGCGACCGATGATGCGCGCGTCGCCGGCCCCCATGGCTCGCACGGCCTGCACGAACTCCTGCTCCTTCAGCGAAAGCACGCGCGCCCGGACCAGCCGGCAGTAGATCACCCACCCCCAGAGGGCCAGCGCCACCACCACGTTGACCAGGCCCGGGCCGAGTGCCGACACGATGGCAACCGCCATGAGCAGAAATGGGAACGCCATCTGGATGTCGACGACGCCGCTCACCACCCGGTCGACCAGCCCGCCGTAGTAGCCGGCCACCACACCCGACCACGTCCCCAGCACGATCGTGATCGCCACCGTCGCCACGCTCGTCAGGAGAGAGAGCCGGGTGCCGAACAGGATGCGGCTCAGGAGGTCGCGACCGAGCTGGTCGGTGCCGAGCGGATGACCGGGATACCCGGGCCCCTTGAGACGGGCGGCGATGTCCGACTCGCGGGGGTCGACGGGCGCGAGCCACGGCGCCAGCATGGCGGCGACGCACACCAGGGCGACGAGGACGACCCCCGTGACCAGCCGAACCGACCGCCCGACCTTCCTCCCCATCCCGGTGTCACCGCCCGGAGGCTCAGGCCGCGCCCTGGAGCCTGATGCGGGGATCGAGCACCGCGTACAGCAGGTCGACCAGCACGTTGACCGCGACCACGAATATCGCGATCACCGTCACCGCCGCCTGGACGACCGGGAAGTCACGGTTGTTGATGGCCTCGATGACCAGGCGGCCGAGCCCCGGCCAGCTGAACACCGTCTCCACGATGATCGCGCCGCCGAGCAGATAGCCGATATCGAGCCCGAGCACGGTCACGATCGACAGAGAGGCGTTCTTCAGCGCGTGGCCGAGCGTCACCCGCGCGGGCGCCACGCCCTTGGCATGGGCGGTGCGCACGTAGTGGGCGGCCAGCACCTCCAGCATCTCCGAGCGCGTGAGGCGGGCGATCTTGGCGATGGGCTGGAGCGCAAGGGTCAGTGCCGGCAGCACCAGGTGCCACGGCGTCCCCCTCCCGGAGGTCGGCAGCCACCGAAGGTGCACCGCAAAGAGCAGGATGAGCATGAACCCCAGCCAGAAGTTCGGCGCGGCCTGGCCGATCAGGGCGAGCCCGCTGCTGACGTAGTCCACCCACTTGTCCCGGAACACGGCGGAGAGCACGCCCAGCGGGATCGCCACGAGTACGATCAGGGCGGACGCGGTCCCGGTCAGGAGCAGCGTGGCGGGAATCCGCTCGAGCACCACGCCGAGCGCCGGCACCCCGAACTGGAACGAGGTGCCGAAGTTGCCCGCCGCACTGCGGCCCACGAACAGCCCGTACTGGACCGGCCAACGGCTGGTCCAGCCCGAGCGCGCGCTGGAGGGCCGCATACTCCTCCTTCGTGCCCTGCGGACTCAGGAGGACCGCCGCGGGATCGCCGGACATCCGGAGGATGATGAAGACGAGGGTCACCACGCCCCAGACCGCAACGACGGACCAGACCAGCCGTCCGACAAGATAGCGTTTCACGAGGAGCCCTTGGCCGGCAAAAGCCAGCGCGCCGGGCAGCCGCCCCGGCCCGGCCTGCGGCCGGGACGGCCGTCCATGGCTAGTGGCGCCTATCGAGACCGAATGGTCGTCAGGTAGAGGTACCCGCCCGGCACCGAGTTCCAGTCCAGGCGCTTGTTCACGCCGAAGATGTCCTTCTGCTGATAGAGCACCAGGAACGGCGCGTCGTCCCGCACCTTCTGCTGGATTGCCTTCAGCACCGCCAGGCGCCGCTGCGGGTTCAGCTCCGTGCGCTGCTGCTCCATCAGCCGGTCCACCTCCGGGCTGTGGCCCGGATAGTGGAAGAACTGCGCCTTGGAGTGCGCCTGCGCGTAGAGGATGTAGTCGGCCTCGAACGCCATCCAGTTCCACATGAGGATGGGGGCCAGCTTGTAGCCGAACTTCATCTGCGCGTAGGTCGCGGTGTCGAGCGTGCGAAGCTGGGGCTTGATCCCCACCTTCTCCAGGTCCGCCGCGACTGCCTGGGCCACCTCGACCGGCTTGATGGGGTTGCCGCCGATGGGCGCGTCCATGCCGATCGACAGGCCGTTGGCGAACCCGGCCTGGGCGAGGAGCTCCTTGGCCCGTTGCGGGTTGTACTCGTAGGGCTTGACCTCCGGGTCGAATCCGGCCGTCTGCCGCCCGTAGAGCGTGGCGGCCCGCACCGCCTGGCCGTTCAGGATGAACTTGATGATCTTGTCGACGTCCACCGCGTGGTTGATCGCCTGGCGGACGCGCAGGTCGTTCAGCGGCGCTCCGCCGCCGAGCGTGCTCTGCGGGTACAGGATGAAGTAGATGATCCGGGGCGACTCCGCCGGCGCGATCCGCACCGAGCCGCTCTTCTCCACGTCTTCCATCAGGTCCGGCGGCACCTGCAGCGCGATGTCACATTCCCCCGCCTTGAGCGCACTCATGCGAGTGGCGATCTCGGGGATCAGCTTGAAGGTCGCGCGCTTCACGGTCGGCTCGCCGCGCCAGTACTTCGGGTTTGCCTCCAGCGTGAAGTGGCTGCCCTTCACCCACTCGACCCACCGGTACGGCCCGCTGCCGACCGGCTTCTGGAGAAAACCCTGCTCCCCGACCTGCTGGAGGTATCCCGGCGGCAGGATGGGCACCTCGAAGAGCCGCTCGAGGAACGCCGCGTCCGGTGTCGGCGTGGTGATCCGGACGGTATTGGCGTCCACCACGGTCACGTCCTTGACGCCCTGGGCCACCGCGCCGTAGCGGGGCTTGTCCTTCTCGTGATACCGGTCGAGGGTGGCCTTGACCGCCGCCGCGTTGAGCGGCTCCCCGTTGTGGAACGTGATCCCCTGCCGGATCTTGAACACCCACTCGGTGGGCGACTTCACTTCCCAGGACTCGGCCACGCTCGGGACGAGCCGGCCGCCCGGATCGCGGGCCACCAGCGTCTCGTACATGTTCACCCAGAGATTGTTCAGCTCGTTGAGCAGCACTCCGCGCGCGGGATCGATCAGCGCGATGTCCTGCGTGTGACACACGGTCACCGACAGGGGGGCCTGCGCCCCCACGGGTGCGACCGACATCAGGACGGCGCCCCACCCGAGGAGCCCCATCCACACCATGCGTCGTGTCCACGACCTCATCGGCACGTCCTCCCTTTGATGCGCAGCCGCGATGCCCACCGCGCAAACGAACCCTCGGCACGAGGGGTGTGATGACCCAGAGCACCGTGATCTTCCCGTTTCCAGCGGAGACAGAACGTGTCGCCCTTCCGCGGCGCGACGACTCGATCCTCCACTGTGAGTCCCAGAGTCGCGGCCCGTCAACCCGGGGCGCAGGCGGAAGGACCAGGCGGGCCGGGTCGCGATGTCAGTCAGAGCGTTCGCATGGCGGCGGCCGCCGCGTCCAGCGTCCGGTCCACGTCCTGGTCGGAGTGGGCGAGCGAGAGGAACATCTTGAGGCCCGGCGGCGACCAGATGCCGCGCCGCATGAGCTCGAGCTTGAACCTCCGGCCCCGCTCGGCGTCCGCGGACCAGATCATCGGGTACGAGTCCACGGTCCGGTCCGTGAACCACAGGTCCACCATCGGCCCCTCGTTCACCACGAAGGTGGCGATCCCGAGCCGCCCGCTAATCTCCCGGAGGCCATCGGCCAGCCGCTGTCCCAGGGCGTGCAGCCGCTCGAACGTCCCGGGGCCCCTGAGCACCTCGAGGGTCGCCAGCGCCGCCGCGCAGGAGACCGGATTGCCGCTGAAGGTCCCCGTGTACATGGCGAACCGCCCGCGCTCCGCAGCGGCGGGTGTGACGCACTCGAACAGCTCGGCGCGCCCGACGATCGCGCCGATCGGATACCCTCCCCCGAGCGACTTTCCCAGCGCGGCCAGATCCGGCACGACGCCGTAGTGCTCCTGGGCGCCCCCCAGGGCCAGCCGAAACCCGGATACCACCTCGTCGAAGATCAGGGGAACGTCGCACTCCGACGTGACCGCCCGGACACCGGCCAGGAACCCCGGTTTCGGCGGTACGTTGCCCAGGAGCGGCTCGACGACCACGGCACCCAGCTCGTCTCGGTGTTTTCGGATCATGGCGGTGGCGACGGCCAGGTCGTTGTAGGGCGCCACCAGCACATAGGCGCCCAGCGCGCGGGGCACCCCGAGCGAGTCCGGCTCGGCCACCGGATACGGGATGGGAGCCCGGTGCATGGCGCCCCAGACCGCCCAGTCGTGGGTCCCGTGGTAGGCGCCCTCGAACTTCAGGATCCGGTCCCGGCCGGTGTGGGCCCTCGCGAACTTCACCGCGGCCGCGGTCGCCTCCGACCCGGAGTTCGCGAACTTGACGCGCTCGGCGCAGGGCACGATCTCGACCAGCTGCTCCGCCAGGAGCACGGCGGCGGGTGTCAGCTCGTAGAACTGGGTGCCCAGCTCCTGCTGGGCGCGGACCGCCGCCAGGACCTGGGGATGCGCGTGCCCCAGGACGAGGGATGCGCTGCCGAGGTAGTAGTCGACGTACTCCCGGCCGTCGGAATCCCAGACGTGGCTTCCCTTCCCCGGACCAGCACCGTGCGCACCTCGGGGGGAAGCGCCGTCAGGTGGTGCAGGACGCCGCCCGCCAGGTACCGCTCCGCCTTCGCCAGGAGCGCGCCGGTGTCCCAGCCGCGAGCTTCCATCACGCTTTCCTAGGCGAAGGTGAGCAGGCGTTTCGGGTTCTCGACGAGGATGGCCTGGATGCGTTCCTCCCGGAAGCCCCGGCGCCGCATCCGCGGGACGATGTTCTCAACGATGTGTGCGTAGCCGTAGCCCCCGTAGCGCACGAGACTGTGCTTCAGCGCGATGTCGTGCGCGACGGTGACCTGGTCGCCGTAGCCCTCGGCGATGAGCCAGGCGATCCAGTCCAGGCGCTGGGCATCGCTCGGCATGTCGAAGGCAGGGTTCGGCCGGTAATAGGAGAACTCGTTGCCGAAGAGATCGTACTCGAGCATGCAGCCGGTCGCGGCCAGGCGCTTGAGCGTGGCCCGCTTCGCGACTGTCCGGTCCAGGTGGCACATGACGGTCCGGCGGAGATCGGTGTCCACGTCGCTCAGGATCTCGATGAGCTCCTCCGGCGCCCGCTCGTCGCGGCCGGGATGCACCAGCAAGGACGCGCCTGTCAGCCGCTGCGCCCGTCCCGACGCGCGGAGCACCTTGCGCTCGGTCGGCGACAGAGGCCAAGAGCAGCCCACCTCGCCGATGATGCCGGCGCGAATGGTCGTGCCGGCGGCCCCCTCGAAAAGGTCTTTCCGGATCTCCTCGACGAGGTCGGCCTCGGTCTTCGCCTCCAGCTCGGACGAGCCACCCGGCGTCACGTAGTACGAGCACCCCATGACGACGTTCAGCCCGGTCGTCCGCGCGATCGCCGCCAGCCCCTTGGGGTCGCGCCCGATCCCGATGGACGTCGCATCGACGAGGGTGGCGCCGCCCGCCTGCTTGTACAGCATGGCCTCCTCGATGGCCACGCGGATGTCGCCGAGAGTGGAGTTGTCGACGTTGGTGAGACCCCCGTACCGGATCTTGCCGAGGAGATCGACCGTCAGCGGGGCATGGAAAGCCGCCCGGCGGCTCGCCTCGCGCGGCTCCACCAGCATCGGTGTCGTGTCGATGAGCAGGTGCTCGTGCATCATCACGATACCGAGCTGATCGGGACTCACGGGCCCGAGCACCGTCTGGGCCGTGCCCGGGCGTGCGGGGCCACGGGTCCCATGCCCCTTCCCCGTTCGCTCCGACCGGCCCTTCGTCCCGTCGCTGCGCTCACCCCGTCGCATCCTGCCTCCTGTCGGACGGATGGTGCTTTCCCTCCGACTCGTCGCAAACGGCCGAGACGTCGCCAGCGGGAGCCGGAAACACCGGAGCCCGTGCCGCGACCGCGAAGGGCCAGACCGTGTGCACATGGCCCCCGATGACCTGGGTCACCACGGGAATCGCGTGCACGTTCTGGCCGTCCGCCCCGAAGCGGATCGGGTGCGGGCGGAGGTTGTGCGGGTCGCCGAACGGGATCTCCACCTCCGTGAAAGCCTGCCGGATCCGCTCCCGCTCGGCGCTGCCGGCGCGCTCCAGCACGTCCCGGACGACCCAGGCAGCCGTGTAGTTCAGCGCGCCGTTTCCATCCATCGGAAACCCGCTGCGGCGCTCGAACCGGTCGCACACGCCCCGGACGTCGACACCGGGCAGCCGGATGTCGTTCCACCACCCAAGCGTCCACAGGCTGTTCTCCCCGGTGTCCCGGAGACCTCCCACGAAGTCCTCGCCCCGAGGCCCGAACAGCGTGATGTGGCCAATCAGCGCCTTCACTGCATGGGGCTGGCGGGTCAGCGCCTCGTGGATCCGCACGGCGTCCTTGACGAAGGACGCCTGCATCACGACCTCGGGCGCCGCATCGATCAGCCGCGCCACGGCAGCGTCGAGGTCCGTCGACGGCTTCGGATAGTCGACGAACGCCACGACCTGGAGGCCCCGCGCCTCCGCCTCGCGCCGGAGTGCGTCGGCACGCGTCCGACCGAACCACGAGTCCTCGAAAAGGATGCCGGCGGTCCTGAGCCGCTGGCCCGTGCGAGCGACCACGTCATCGAGGAACTCGCAGGTCGCCCACGCATACGCGCGGTTCGACGCAACCAGCCGGAATACGTACCGGAGCCCCCGCTCCGTGATCTCGTCCCCCAGCGACTCGGCGTTGAGGAACGGGGTCCGCAGGCGGTCCGCCTCGAGGCTCGCGGCCATGGTCACCGCGCTGTGCCAGGCGCCCAGGACCACCATGGCGCCCCGCCTCACCACCCGGTGGGTCTCGGCGGCGCCGCGCTCCGGCGACGACTCGTGGTCGCCGAACTCGAGACGGAGGCGAGCCCCGCCCAGGCTGGGGATCCCCCCCGCCGCGTTGACCTCCTCGACGCCGAGCCGGAGGCCCTCGACCGCGTTGCGCCCCAGCGCCCCGTCGGGGCCGGACAGCGGATACACGGCCCCGACGACCACGTCCTCCGGCGCACTTGCCATCACGCGTCCTCGGTCCCCGGAACGATCCGGCGGATTCCGCCTCGCCGCGAGCCTGTCACCTGTCGAGCCACGCGTTGAAGAACCGGGGCCGCACGGTCCGGTCGTTGAAGCCCTGCACGGACTTGCGGATGCCCCGGAGCCCGAACAGGTCGCCGTACCGGATGACCGGGACCTTCTCGTAGAACTGCTTCGTCTGCTGGACCCAGAGCGCGTAGCGCGCCTTCGGGTCCGTTTCCTGGGCCAGTTGCGTCTGCACGCGCTGGATGTCTTCGTCGCAGGTCCAGCCCGGCCATGCGCAGCTCAGGAACAGGGCCAGCGTGGGCTCGTAGAAGGGCCCGATGGAGCTGGTGAAGGCGTCGTACTCCTTGGGGCTGGCCCGCCGCTTCACGACGGTGGCCCAGTCCAGCACCTGCAGGTCGATGTTGAAGCCCACGTCCTCCAGCTGCTGCTTGCTGACGAGCGCGAAGTCGTACATGTACTTGTATTCCTGCGTCGTCATGAACCGGATCGGCTCGCCCTTGTAGCCCGCCTCCTGGAGCAGCCGCTTGGCCTTGGCCTGGTTGCGCTCGTTCCAGGGCAAGCCGGGGATCTTCGTGTGCCATTCCTGGATCTCCTGCGGCACGAGGCTGCTGTCGAGGCGGTAGAACTCGGAACGCCCGCCGGCCACGCTCTTCATGATCGGCTCGATGTCGAGCGCGGCCTGCCACGCCTGGCGCAGCTTCTGGCTCGTCATGAGGCCTTCCTTCTTGTTGAACACCACCATCGGCCACACGTACGGCTTGACGATCAACGGCCGCACCGTCGCGCTGGTCTTCATCCGGTCGAAGGAATCCGCCGCCAGGTCGTCCACGAAATCGAGCTCCCCGGACTCCAGAGCGGCCAGGCGGGTCGACGCGTCGGGCGTCGGGATCCAGCGGATCTCGTCGACGTATGCGACCCGGGCCCCGCCATACCCGGTGGCCTGCTCGCGGCGCGGCTTGTGCTCGGCGAACCGCGTCATGCGGATGTGCTGGTCAGGCTTCCACTCGACGAACTTGAAGGGACCCGTCCCGACGAACTCCGTGATCTTGGCGTTCGGCGCGAACTTGTCCGCGATCTCCTTGGGATAGATGGCGGCGAAGTTGTTCGGCACCGCCAGCGCCATGAGGACGATGGGAGACGGCCGCTTCATCTTCAGCTCGACCGTGTACCGGTCGGCTGCCCGGACCTCCGCCACCTGCGCGAACAGGGCTTTACCGTAGACCGACTGCTGGCCCCAGCGTCCGAGCGAGGCCACCACGTCCTCCGAGGTCATCTCCTTGCCGTTGTGGAACGTCACGCCCTGGCGAAGCTTGATGGCGTGGGTCAGGCCGTCTCGGCTCACCACTGGCAAGCTCTCGGCGAGGAGCGGGACGGGCCGGTTGGCGTCGTCCAGAGCGTACAGACCCTCGAACATGTGATCGGCCAGAACCTCCGTCAGGTCCGCTGTCGTCCAGTGGGCATCCAGCGTCGGAGGCTCGCCCGTGAGGCCGACGCGCAGGACACCGCCCGCCTTCTGGGCCTCAGCCTCCGAGACCGCAACCGCCAGCGCGCCGGCGAGCGCGAACGCGACGACCCACGTGTGCAAGAGAAACCTTCGCATGGTGATGCCCTCCTCGACGTTCCCGTGGTGGTGGCGTGGCCGATCTCGAAGCATGCGCCGGCAGCCGGTGCGGCTCCCCGGCCCCTTCCGAACATGGCGGGATGGCGAGCCCGCGCCCGAGTCCATTGGCTCAGTCGATCTCCGGCCGGTGCGCAGCCCAGGGCCGGAGGGCCTCGAAGGCCGCGGCCGCCCGCAGCACCAGCGCGTCCGCATGCCATCGCCCGACGATCTGGAGCCCAACCGGCAAGCCGTCGGCGGTGAAGCCGCACGGGACGCTGGCCGCCGGCTGGCCGGTCAGGTTGAAGGGAAACGTGAAGCCCAGCCGGTCGAAGAGGCTCGGGGTGGCCCGGCCGCCGATCGAGGTCGGCCCCTGGTGCGGCCCGGACCCCGGCTCCGCGGACCAAGCGGCCACGGGCTGCTGCGGCGTCAGCAGGAGGTCCCAGCCCTCGAAGAACCGCCGGGCCTGATCGTAGAAGGCGCTGCGCTGGGACAGGGCTCGGGCGTGCTCGACCCCCGAGACGCACCGCCCCTCTTCGATCATCTGCATCAGGCTCGGCTCGATCCATTCCGGTCGCTCGGTCGCGCGGGCCAGGTGCCGATTCGCGCTAGCCACGTCGCAGATGACCTTGTGGAAGGCGCCGGGATCCGGCCAGCCCGGATCGCGCGCGTCCACGGTCGCGCCGAGGTCGGTGAAGCCGAGCGCGGCGGACTCGGCGATCCGGCGGACCTCGGGTTCCACCGGCGCGTACCCGAGGTCGGCGCTCCACGCGACCCTCAGGCCGCTGAGGTCGCCGTCGCAAGCCGCCAGGTAGTCTTCGGGCGGCGCATCGATGCTGAGAGGGTCGCGCGGGTCGGGGCCGGCCATCGCCTGGAGCATCAGCGCGGCGTCGCGCACGTCCCGGGCCAAGGGGCCGGGGTGCGAGCGCGCCGACCAGTAGTCGGCGGAGGGGTAGCCGGGCACGCGCCCGAAGGAGGGCTTGAGCCCGAACACGCCGCAGAGCGCGGCCGGGATGCGGATCGAGCCGCCACCGTCGGAGCCGTGCGCCAGGGGGCCGAGCCCGGCGGCGACCGCGGAGCCGGCGCCGCCCGACGAGCCGCCCGACGTCCGGTCGAGCTTCCAGGGATTCCGGCACGCCGGCCCGAGGAGGTTGTCGCAGGAGTCCTTGTGGCCGAGGTGCGGCGTGTTCGTCTTGCCGAGAAGGACCGCGCCCGTCGGCCTGAGCCGGGCCGCGACGACACCGTCCTCGACCGGCACGTGGCGCTCGAACCACTTCGAGCCGAAGGTCGTCCGGATGCCGGCGGTCGGCTCGAGGTCCTTCAGCGAGTACGGGATGCCGTCGAGCGGGCCGAGCAGCGTCCCCCGCCGGGCACGCTCCTCGGCAGCGCGAGCCTGGGCGCGGGCGAGGTCGGCCGTGACCGTGAGGAACGCGTTCAGCTTCGGGTTCAGCCGCTCGATGCGGGCGAGGACCGCATCGCACAGCTCGATCGGCGAGAGCTTCCCCGCCCGGATCAGCGCCGCCAGTTCGCGGGCAGACGTGAAGCACAGCTCGCTGTCGCCCCTCGTCGTCACGGCCCGCCCACCCCCTCGCGTGCCTGCAGTGGCCCGGGCCGTCACGGGACAGGCGGCTTCGCCGGGGACCCTTGGGCGTACTGGCCGACGAACTGGAACTTCACGTGGTCGACCCGATAGTAGGAGTCGACGCACCCGATCGCGGAGCCGTCCTGGAGGTGCGCGGTGCCGAGGGTCTGCACGACCAGGACGCCCGGCTTGATCCCCAGCGCGTCGGCCACCTCCGCGGACGCCGGGACGATCTCCGCCTCCCACGACACGGTAGAGGCCGGCGTGCCGGTACGCTCCCGGAGAACCTCGAGCAGCGGGCGATGCTCCACGAGCACGGGATCGATGGGGCCGACGGTCGAGGCGAAGGACCGGCGGTCGTAGCACAGAATGCGCGCGTCGCCGAGGCGCAGGAGCGACAGCACGTCGACCAGTCCGTCGGGGGCCAGCTGGAGGCGCTGGCGGAGGCTGGGCGACGGGGTCGTCTCGCGCTTGTACTCCAGCACGCGCGTCTCCAGGCGGACCCCTTGCTGCTGGATGTCCTCCTCGAAGGTCGCGATCGGACTCCAGTGGCGAACGACCTTGGCAGGGCTCACGATGGTCCCCCGCCCGCGCTGCCGCGACACGAGCCCTGCCCCCTCGAGCAGATGCAGGGCCTGGCGAATCGTCAGCCGGCTCACCCGGAACTCCTTGGCCAGCTGGTGCTCGGTGGGAAGGAGTGAGTTCGGAGGCAACCCCTCCACCTGAAGCCGGAGGGCGTCGGCGATGCGGAGGTATTGAAACCGTGCGGGTCCCATCCGGAAACCGATGATCCGAGATCACTGGCATGTTGTCAAGACAACTTCATCTAGACATTTAGAAGTGACTTACAAATAGCTAATCTATTTCGCCATATATGATCAGTCCCCAACTCGTTGGTCAGATTAGGAGGCCGCACCCACGCCTGGCCTCGACTACTCCGTCCGAACTCGGCCAAAACCCGGGACAGGAAGTCGCCACCGAAGGGCCCAGCCAGCTCGCCAGGAGACCATACCATCGAGGAATATCCCGTCACTCCAGGGTCAGGCCCCCGTCGACGACGATGGTGGCGCCGGTCACGTAGGCGGCCGCCTCGCTGGCGAGGAACACCGCGGCGCCCGCGACGTCCTCGGGCCGGCCAATCCGGTCCATGGGGATGAGGCCCTGCTTCGCCCGCCGGTTCTCGGGCTGGGCGAGGAAGGCCCGGTTCAGGTCCGTCTCGATGGTCCCCGGCGCGATCAGGTTGACCGTGACGCCCGTCGGCGCCAGCTCGAGCGCCATCGCCTTCGCCAGCTGCATCACGCCGCCCTTCGTCGCCGCGTAGTGGGCGATGCCGCGGTTCACCGTGGCCTGGTTCACCGAGCTGACCATGATGATCCGCCCGCCGCCGCCGCGCTGGACCATGTGACGTGCCGCTTCCTGGCCGATCGCGAAGTACCCGCGGAGGTTGACGGCGTGAACCCGGTCCCACTCGGTGTCGGTCAGGTCGAGAAACGGCACGCGGGACAGGACGGCCGCGCAGCAGACGACGACGTCCAGCGCGCCGAGGTCGTCCGCCGCGCGCCGCACCAGCGCCCGCGCCGCCGCCGGGTCGGCGAGATCGGCCGGCAGGGCGACGGCGCGCCGGCCGGAGGCCCGCAGCCGCTCGACCCGCTCGAGGGCGACCGCCCCGTCCCCGTAGTAGTGCACGGCCACGTCGGCGCCTGCGGCCCCGAGGGCCTCGGCGATCGCCCCTCCGATTCCCCGCGACCCCGCGCCGGTCACCAGCGCCCGCTTCCCCTCGAGCGACATCGTCCCTCCGTCGTCAGTTGGCTTCAGCCGGTGTCCGTCGACACACCCGGGCCTCGAGACCTGCGCGCTGAATCGTGTCAGGAGAACGGGGGCACGTCAACGAGCGCGGCCCCAGTCGCTTCGCGCCCGCTCGTCCCACGCGCCCGCAACCACGCTCGACGAGGACGGCGGCTTCGCGGAGGCCGGAGATCCTCGCCCTGGCCCGCGCCGGCGGGGGTGACCCTGCTCACTCCCCGGCTGCCACGTCCCCATCGCGGCAGTGGACCGGGCCAAGGCTGCCCAGGGCCATGGCTTGTCAGCGTCAGGGGCCTCGATTACCGTGCTCGGTGGGAGGAGTCGGAGATCGTGGCACGCGAGGAGCGGGAGCGATGATCGTGGGGCGCGTCCGGCGCGAACGCCGGATCGCCCACCTTGCGCTGGGAGCGCTCGGGGCGCTCGGAATCCTCGTGCTCGCCACACCCCCGGCGCGCGCCGAGATTCGATTGCCCCCGGGGTTCGTGAAGGAGGTCTACGTCACGGGCCAGGGGTTCGCCACCGGGCGCGGCTCGCGAGGCATCCCGGCCACGTCCACCCTGGTCTTCGACCGCTCGGGGAGCCTCTTCCTCGCGCGTACCGGCGCCCGGTACCAGAGCACGGAGTCGGACGACCTCGCCCCCGTGTACCGGATACCCCTGGGCGGCGGACGCTTCACGCCCGAGACGGAATCGCGCTACCTCTACGGTCCCCCGCTGCGGAACGCCCAGGCCGGCGTCGTCCGGGCAGGGCTCGAGCTCTTCCTGACCACCTTCGACCGGGACCGCCGGCTCGGCGTCGTCTACCGGGTGGTCGACGGGCGCGCCGAGCTCTTCGCCGGCGGCACACCGCCCCGGGAATCGCCGCCCCTCCTCCGCCAGCCCGAAGGCGTGGCCGTCGACTCGGCCGGGCGCCTCTACGTCGCCGATCGCGAGTCGGGGCGTGTGGTGCTCCTGGACCCCGCGGGGCGCGTGCTCGACCAGCGCTACGTCGCGGTGCAGCGGCCTCGCGTCCTCGCCACGGATGCGGCCGACACGCTCTGGATCGGCGCCGATGGGAACGCGGAGGCGCCGTGGCAGCAGGGCCCGGGCGAGATCTGGCGCGTCCCGCGCGACGGCGCCCCGGCTCTCCTCCACCGGGGACCGATCCCGGCGGCGATCGCGGCAAGCGCGGGCAGCCACCTCCTCGTCGCCGACCGCCAGGGAAGCGAGCTCTTCGCCCTCACGGCGGAAGGTCAGCGGGTGCCCTTCGTGACCTACACCCAGGGAGACGCGCCGCGGGGCCTCGCATTCGCCCCGGACACGCCCGAGACGCGGAAGGCTGGCATCGCCGGGGACCTGTTCGTCGCGACGATCAACCAGGGTGCGTGGACCGTCAACGAGATCGTCCGGATCTCCGGCCCCTTCGACGAGCTGATCCGCCAGCGGGCCGCCGCCTCCCCCTGAGGCAGAGCCGCGCGCGCTGTTTCCTGGGTCCACGGCTGGACGCTCTGCTAGCATCTGTCCAGCCGGATACGAGCCGAGGGAGGCCTGACGAGGCCTTGCGTGGAGGGCCAGGTGAGGCGACGGGTCGAGCGGACAACAGCGCTCCTCTGCGCCGGGACCGTGGCGCTCGCCACGGGATGCGCGACGCCACCCCGAGCAGCCTGCCCGCTCGGAGCTCCTCCGCGGCTCCTGCCGTCCTCGGTGCAGCTCCTCGCCGAGCGTCCGGGCGGCGGACGTCGAGCGGCATCGGGCGTCGTCGTGGCATCGGATCCTGGCCTGCGCCGCAGCTGGGTCGTGACCGCCGGACACTTCCTCGCGCCTCCGGTTCCCGAGACGATCTTCGTCCGCACGACGGGCGCGCCGCGAGCGGTTCCGCGCCACGGTCGTGCGGTCGGACAGCGAGTCCGACCTGGCGCTCCTCCTCGTCCCGGATCTGGTCCTACCGCCCGCCAGGCAGCGCGAGATCGCGCACCTCGGCGACGACGTGTGGGTCGTCGCGTTCCCGCGAGGCCGCCAGATGACGCTGGCGAGCGGAACGGTCAGCCAGGTCGACGCGGACAGCGAGACGGATGCGACCGAGGGCCCGGTGCGCCTCGTGGACACCTCGGTGAGCTACGGCGCCAGCGGCGCGGGCGTCTTCGACGCCGACACCGGTGAGCTGATCGGCGTGGTCGAGGGCTATCGGACGGCGCAGATCGCGGCCGCGATGCGCCGGATCGCATCATGGAGATTCCCGTGCCCGGCGAGACCCTCGTGATCTCCGTGCAGGCGATCCGGCGGTTTCTGGCCGGCGCCGAGCTCGGAAGCCTTCGCCCCCCGGTGAGCGTTCGGGCACGCCGGTCGCCGGCGTGCCCGATGCCCGTCCCGCCGCTACTGCGAGACCTGGATCTCGGTAACGACCTTCTTCCCGTCCTTCTCCTCGTACGACGCCTTGACGGTGGCGCCCTCCTTCAAGGCGTCCGCGGAGACCGATTCCGCCAGCCAGAGCTGCGTCCCGTCCTCGAGGACGATGCTGCGGTCGCTCGTGTCCACCTTCTGGATCTTGCCCGGAGACCTCCTCAGCCCACAGTGGCGTTCCGGCGAAAACCAGCAACAGGGCAACGATGCGAGCTTCGCTTGAGCATGGAACTCCTCCTGCGGTCGCGCGCGGGCGCGCGCCGATACGTGTCTCGTTCGGTGTCGGGCCGGCGGCACCGCTACGGCGCGCCAGGCACGGGCGACGGCGAGGATCAGGCTGACGGGCTCAGCAGGTCGGCGGCGCGCGAGAATGGCGTGCCGCCGAGGATAGGCCCGCTCGGCGAGCGAAGGCTCCGACACCGACACGCGGCCGGTCGGGATCGACAGCAGCCTCCGCGATCGCACGTGACGAGCGTCGTCGGACTTCGCGTACGCGACTCGAATCGTCTGCAGGATGTCGTCGAGACCTTCGCCGTCGAAGACGCCGGACGTCCAGGGCAGCGGCGCGGGATGCGCGTGCGACAGGGCCCGCAGCGCGATGAAGATGACGACGGGGAAGAGGCAGGCAAATCGTCTGCGGCTGGTCACGTTCGACTCCGGAGCCACAGTGGACTCCCGGCCCGGTCAAGTCAAGGGTCGCGGGGCGCGAAGGCCGCGACGCGTGATCCCTCGCGCCGCCGCCGACGCGGCGGCGCCGTGTCCGGCCGCTGCCGTCAGCGGGCCGCGGCCACTCCCACGGAGCAGGAGACGCCGGTCCCCCCGATCCCGCAGTAGCCTCCGGGGTTCTTGGCGAGATACTGCTGGTGATACCCCTCGGCGTAGTAGAACGCCGGGGCCGGGCGGATCTCGGACGTGATCGGTCCGTAGCCGGCCCGGTCGAGCGCGGGCTGGTAGGCGTCGCGGGAGGCGACCGCCGCCGCGTGCTGGGCGTCGCCGTAAGTGTAGATCGCGGAGCGGTACTGCGTGCCCACGTCGTTCCCCTGCCGCATCCCCTGCGTGGGATCGTGCGCCTCCCAGAAGACCCGGAGGAGCGTCTCGTAGGAGACCACCTTGGGATCGAACACGACGAGGACCGCCTCGGTGTGGCCGGTGAGCCCCGAGCACACTTCCTCGTAGGTCGGATTCGGCGTCACCCCGCCCGCATAGCCGGCCGCCGTCGTCCACACGCCGCCGGTCTGCCAGAACTTCCGCTCCGCGCCCCAGAAGCAGCCCATGCCGAACACCGCCTGCTCGAGACCCTCGGCGAAGGGCGGCTTGATCGGGTGGCGCGTCACGAAGTGACGGTCGGGCACCTCGATCGGCTCGGTCCGCCCGGGGAGCGCTTCCTCGATCGTGGGAATCCCAGCCTTCTTCCGGAACGAGAAGATCGCCATCGGAACCTCCTCAGGGCCGCGGGTCGTCCCCCGGCACGTCCACTCTACACTCAGACGGCCGCTCGCGGCTCATCGGAAGGACCGCGGGCCACGTGATCGCCACGACGGGGCTCCAGCCCGCTGGCAAACCGGTCGGGCCGGTCAGAACGGCGCCCCCGCCAGCGGAAGCGCCCGATACTCGTGCTCCACTCCCGCTCCGGTCAGGCGAACGACGCGGAGTCCCGAGGGATCGTCGCCCAGCGGGTACCCGACGGAGCCCGTCAGCACCTGCACCATGTCCCCGTCGCGCGCCTCGTGGTTCCGGTGCCAGTGGCCGCAGAACGTCGCCTGAACGCCATACCGGCGGAACAGCTCGACGACCGGCATGCGGCGCGCGCGAGGCACGGTCCAGTAGCCAGGCGGGCGCCCCGGCGGGCTCGGCGCCCACGGGTAGTCCTCGTCCGGCTCCTCGGGGTGCGCCATGAAGAGCGGCTGGTGAGTGAAGGCGACGATGTGGGAGGCGCCCGCTCGCATCGCGTCCCTCAGCGCGCCCTCGAGCCACGACATCTGGCGGTCGGAGTCCTCCGGAGCCCGCTCGGGGTGCTGGAGGAGACAGGCGTTCACCACCACGAAGTGCGCGTCGTCCACGCGGAACGTGTAGAAGTCGGGGCCGAAGTCCGCCCGGTAGCGCGCCAGGCTCTCGGGGTCGGGCACCTCGTTGTCCGCGCAGGCGTCGTGGTTTCCGGGGACGTAGTGGATCGGCACGTCCGCGGGCAGCGCCGCCGCGATCCGCTTCACCTCCGCCACCTGTGCGGGGTCGCCCGCGGTGTTGACCATGTCGCCGCAGACGACGACGAAGCGCGGCCGCGCGGCGCCGGCCATCGTGACGGCCGCCTCGAAGCGGCGCGTCTCCTCGTGAAAGTGCGTCACCTTCGGGGCCGCCCGCACGTTGAGGCGGTGCCAGCGGTAGCGGACGAGCTCCCCGGGCGTACGGCCGGAGAAGTGGGCGAACTGGCCGAATTGCGGATCGGCCATCTGGACGAAGGTGAGCGGGGCCGCCACGGTCGACTCGGAGGGACTAGAGCACTCTGCGCGACGCGCCGTCAAGAGGGCTCAGGGACTCGGTGGCCGCCCCTGCGTCTCGAGCGGCCCACGCGCGCGGGCGATCCCGACCGGAGACCCGGTCTCTTTGACACCGTCTTCGTCGCCGTGGTATCAGCACAGGCGTGGCGGGACGCGGTGCGTGGCAGGGCCCGGACGCGCAGCCCGCCTCCGACGTCTTTCGCCCTGGCGGCCCACCGGTACCGCCGGCCTGCGGTAGCCGTGTGCCACCGGCGCGTCGGCCGTTCACGGCGTCTCGGCCTGTCATGAGCGAACTTCCGGCAGGGCCGCCCGGCCCCGACCGACAAGGAGCCCACGCGTGCGTGTGAAGGATCTCTCGGTGCGGCTGTACCGCATTCCCCCGCCCATCCGCATCCAGGACTCGATCCAGCGGGTCGCCCACTGGGAATGGATCGTCACCACGGTCACCACCGACGCTGGACTGACGGGCACCGGCTTCGCCTACACCGGCGGGCTGGGCGGCAGCGCGATCCGGGAGCTGGTGGACTCCTACGTCGCTCCTCTGGTGCGCGGCCAGGACGCGCGGGATGTGGAGCGGATCTGGACCCGATGCTGGTGGGAGCTCCACTCCCTCGGCTCGGGCGGCCTCACCCGCTACGCCATCGCCACCGTCGACATCGCGCTGTGGGACATCCTGGCGAAGCACGCCGGCGTTCCCCTCTACCGCCTCCTCGGCGGGGCGCGCGACCGCATCCGCGCCTACGGCAGCGGCATCAACATGCACCTGGACGGCGAGCCCCTCCTCGATCAGATGCGCGGATTCCTCGACCGCGGCTACCGCGCCGTGAAGATGAAGGTCGGGCGGGACAATCCCGAGGAGGACGTGGAGCGTGTGGGCGCCGTCCGGCAGCTGGTGGGCCCGGAGGTCCTGCTCATGCTGGACGCCAACCAGAAGTGGACGGCGGGCGAGGCCGTCCGGCGGGCGAAGATGCTCACCCGCTTCGCCCCGTTCTGGCTGGAGGAGCCGGTGCTGGCGGACGACCGGGTCGCGCACTGCCGGGTCCGCGAGGGCGCGGGCATCCCGCTCGCGGCCGGCGAGAGCATGTACACGCGCTACGAGTTCGCCGACTTCATGCGGAGCGGCGCCCTCGACGTCGTCCAGGCCGACATCGTGCGGGTCGGCGGCTTCACCGAGTGGCTGAAGATCGCGAAGCTGGCCGAGAGCTTCAACCTGCCGGTGGCGCCCCACTTCGCCATGGAGCTCTCGATCCACGCGCTGTGCGCCGTGTCGAACGGGCTGATCCTCGAGGACCTGCAGGGCGGGTCGTTCAGCGACCTCGGGCTCCTGTCGGAGCCGATCCGGGTCGAGCGGGGCGAGCTCGCGCCCCCCGCCCGCCCGGGCCACGGCATCGTCCTCGACGAGGCGGCGCTCCGCCGCTACGAGGTCACGGGCAAGCCGACCGACGTGGCGCCGACGCGCAGCTGAGGGCTTTCGAGGGGATTGGATACGGCGGGCGGCTCGGCGGCCGGGCCGAGGCCGAGCGCCGTCAGCCGCCGCCACACCGCGTGAGACTCCGTCACGGCGCCCGCGATCCGACGCGGGCCGGCACCGCGCGGCCACCCGAGGATCACGGAACGTGCAGTCGGGCGGGCCCGTCGGGCCCGGGACATGCCGTGGCTACCTTCGGATTCGCGTCACTTTTCTGGCAGCCCAGCCTCACGTGCTCCGTCGACAATCCGCTGGAATTCCCTGCGAAACGCTGGGTTGTCGGAGGCTACTGATCCTTCCTGCTCCAGTGCTTTGCACCGTGAACCCAGGCCTCAGCTTCAGGAGCTCCGCCACCGCGGCCGCCGCCTCGGCCTTCTGCCCGCGCCGCGCGTATGCGGAGGCGAGATCGACGTAGGCGAAGTAGAAGGTCTTACCGGTCGCAATCGACTTGTTGCACCATTCTATCGCCGAGGCGTCGCGGGCCAGATGCGTGTTCGCGTGGCAGAGGACGAAGTACCAGACATACAGGTCAGGATCGCGCGGACTCAGACGTATCGCCATCTCGACGGGCGCCAACGCCTCCGCGGCGCGACCCATCACGATCAAGTTCCGCGCCCGTCCGACGTATGCAACCGCATGGTTGCGATCCAGTGCGATGGCGCGGTCGTACGTCGCCAGCGCCGCATCGAAGCGATTGGACAGCCCGAGAACCTCGGCCTTCACGGAATGGGCATGCGCGGAGTCAGGCGAGGTCGAGATGGCCTGCGTGGCCGCCTCGTCGGCCCGCGCGAGCACCCGGGCCGGGTCGGGATCCCAGCGGTTGCGGTAGGTGTGAGATGAGGGCCTGGGCGAGCCCGACGCTGGCCTGGCCGTTGGCGGGATCGATTCGAAGAGCGTCCTCGAACAGCGCGACGGATCTCTGCACGGCGTCCTTGTTCGTCGGCGCTCCATTCAAGACGAACCACCCACGCATGGTGAGATCCGTCGCATCCGGGTTGGCGGGCTGCGCCCGGCGTCCCTCGACGTTCACGAGCTCGACACTGAGCATCCGCGCCAGGCGGTTCGCGATGCCGGAGTTGCCCTGGAGGCTCGCCAGCGTGCTCTGATCCGCGTCCATGTTCTCGGCCCACAGATGCGCGCCGGTGCCCGCGTCGATCAGCTGCGCGTTGACGCGGGCCGTGCCTCCCATCCGGCGCACGCTGCCCTCGAGCACGTACCGGACACCCAGCTCGCGGCCAACCTGGCGGGCATCAACCGCCTTGTCCTTGAACGTGAACGCCGTGTTCCTGGAGATGACGAAGCTCCCGGCGATTCGCGACAGATCACTCGTCAGATCCTCGGTGATGCCATCGGCGAAGTAGTCCTCGCTCGGATCGCCACTCAGGTTCCTGAAGGGCAGCACGACGATCGAGAGACGCGGCGCCTCCGGGCTGTCTGCTCGCGGACCTTGAAACGCGCGCGCGCCCATCCACCACGCTCCTGCCGCCCCCCCGAGAACCAGGAGCGCCGCGGCGCCCCACACGAGCCAGCGCCTGCGGTCCGTGGTGGCGGGGCGTCCATGGAGCGTGGCCCCGGCCCCGGAGGACGCTCCTGACATGTCGACCCGATACGTTCGCACGGGCCGCTCGATGTTCTTGACCTGGCGCTCGCCCAGATCTTCGAAGCTGAACGGCAGCTTGCCGCGGACCTGATCGTAGACGCTACCGGACACGAGCACGCCGCCCGGCTCGGCCAGAGCTTCCAGCCGGGCCGCGATGTTGATGCCGTCCCCGTAGATCCGGCTCTCGTCGTGGATCACGTCTCCCAGATTGATACCGATGCGAAACCGCATGCGGCGACTCTCGGGCACCCCCTCGTTGCGCTGGGCCATCACGGCCTGGATCTCGACCGCGCACTCGGTGGCGCCGACGACGCTGGGAAACTCGGCCATGATGCCGTCGCCGGCGACGTCGATGATCCGCCCACCGTGCCGGCCGATCAGCGGCAGGACCACGCTCTGATGGGCCTTGAGGTCCCGCACGGTGGCCGGCTCATCCGCGTGCATGAGCCGGCTGTAGCCAGCGATATCGGCGGCAAGAATGGCCGCGAGCCGACGCTGAATCGAGGGCTCTTCGTCCATGAGGTATTCTCGGCGCTCGCAGAGGCGAGCAGAGCGTAGTGTCGCATACCGCCCTGCGGATCGCGAGGAGGGTGGCGAGAGCCCCGGGCGATCGCCCAACCTCGGCGCCGCGGGCCGCCGAAGCGGGCACCCCGCGCCTGTAGCGGCCACCGTCGACGAGCATTCGCCCATGGACCTCGATCGCGGGGCCGCGCGGCGAGCCTCTGGCTATGCGGTCAGTCGACGCCCAGCTCGTGCGGCGCTAGCGCCTCCGAAGGCTCCACCGGTGAACGCGCGCGACCGTGCGCACGTCTCGGCGCGGCTGCCCGCTCTGTGCGACGGCGCGAGGACGGTTCAGGCCCCCGGCCGCGCGGACTCCCAAGCTGTCCTTGTCGACTCCGACGGCGCCGCGCTGGTACGTGCCGGCCACATTGGTATGGCTCGCGTCGGGCGCACGCTGCGATGGCCGAGTCGCGCCTGAATCACCCGCGAGCTGGCGCGCGGCGGGGCGGCCGCCACCGCCGCTCACATCTTCGGCGCGTTGGGGACGAACTGGTTGGTGTAGAACGCGTCGGCGTTCATGGTCGTCTCCAGCCCCATGTACTGCTTCATCAGCGACAGTGTCTGGGTCCAGTCCTCGGGCGCGAGGTAGCCGGTCGGCTTGCCGGCGGTGGCCTTCGACGGCATCAGCGAGATCCCGACCTTGAGCTGCTCGAGGCTGAGCTCGGTCTCGAGATCCGCCTTCACCTTCTGCCCGGCCTTGATCGCCGCCGCCGGCTCGGCGATCGCCGCCTCGAAGCTGCGCACCGTCGCCTTGACGAAGCGGCGCACGAGGTCGGGGTTCGTCTTGATCGTGTCCTCGTGGGTGTGGATCTGGAGCCCGGTGGTGTTGACGCCGTACTTTGCGTAGCCGAAATCGGTGATCGGCACGCCTTGCCGCGGCAGCGTGATCGACTGGTTGTCGAGCCCGGCCATGATCGCCTCGACGCGCTTCTCGGCGATCGCCACCATCTTGCCCGCGCCCTCGACGCGCAGGATCTTGACCTTGTCGCCGTCCACGCCGTTGGCCTTCCACAGCGCGGGCAGCAGCTGCAGCCCCGCCTCTCCGGGCGCGCTGGCGATCGTCTTGCCCTCGAGATCCTTGAGCGTCTTGACGCCGGCGTCGTTGCGCACCGCGACCGAGTAGGGCGAGGAGCTGGTCACCGACATGACGGCGCGGATCGCCCCGCCCTTGGTCGCGACGTTGATCACGCTGGGGCCGTCGGACAGGCCGAACATGTCGCCCTTGGCGCCGACGGTCTGCGCCGAGCGCACCGAGCCCTGACCCTCGCCGATCTCGAGCGCGATGCCCTCCTCGCGGTAGTAGCCGCGGTCGAGCCCGAGATAGAAAGGCGTGTGGAAGCCGTACATGATCCAGTTGAGGCGGAACGTCACCTTGTCCTGCGCGGACGCGCCGCCAGCGGCGGCGAGCAACGCCGCTGCGAACACGGCGCTCGCGGTCACGACTCTCAGGATGCGCATGGTCTTCTCCTTCATCGAAGCGTTGATCAGATCGTCGCCCCACCGGCGTCGGCGACGCGGCGGGACACATGCCACGGGATCGCGATCCGCTCGATCAGCTCGACCGCGCCGTAGAGCAGCAGCCCCATGGCGCAGAGCACGAGGATGACGCCGAAGGTCATCGGCGTGTTCATGTTGTTGGAGTGCTCGATCAGCTGGTAGCCGAGCCCGCGGTCCGACGCCACGAACTCGGCGACCACCGCCGCGGTGGCCGACAGCGCCGCCGCGACCTTGATTCCGGTGAAGATCAGCGGCAGCGCG
Organism: uncultured Candidatus Rokubacteria bacterium; assembly: GCA_963745015.1. Taxonomy (GTDB): domain Bacteria; phylum Methylomirabilota; class Methylomirabilia; order Rokubacteriales; family DASRDR01; genus DASRDR01. The sequence goes on along the minus strand of CAVUVU010000016.1, from coordinate 4,990 downwards.
TGCGGCAGCTGGACCATGCGGAAGACCCGCCAGCCCGAGGCGCCGGTCGAGCGCGCGAGGTCCATGATCTCGGGGTCGACGGACTTGAGGGCCTGGATCGAGTTGAGCAGCACGGGGAAGAACGAGAGCAGGAAGACCAGCAGCACCTTGGGCGTCAGCCCGTAGCCGATCCAGATCAGGAACAGCGGCGCCACCGCGATCTTGGGCACGATCTGCAGGAACAGCACCACCGGGTAGACCAGCGCCTCGAGCCGGGGCGAGAACGCGACCACCACCGCGAGCGCGACCCCGATCACCACCGCGACCGCGAAGCCGATCAGCATCGCCTCGCCGGTGTAGAGCGTGCCGCTGACCACGGTGGCCCAGCGCTTGGCCATCTCCGCCGGGATCGTCGAGGGAGCGGGCAGGATGTAGGGCTTGATCCCGAGCCAGCGGACGAGGAATTCCCAGAGCAGCAAGAAGCCAGCCCAGCCCGGCCACGATCAGCCCGGCCTGCCGCCAGCGTTCGGTGCGTGCGCTCACTCCCCGATCCCCCCGCGCAAATGTCTTTTCCAGTTGACGGGATCGTAGCGGGTGGCACACCATGCCGTCAATGGCGACGATCCGCTCCAACCTCGATCGCGCGATCCGTGTGATCGAGCTGCCGGCCCGCGCTCGGTCGGCAGCGTAGCGTTGCCAGGCCGGTGATGGGCCGGTGATGACACGCCCGGCGCCGGCGCGCACCGTCGGCTGGCGAGAGGCGAGGACGTGACCGCCGCGCCCGCCGCCGCTTCGCCGGGCGAACCCGGCATCGCGGTCCGCGGCGTCTCGAAGCTCTTCCGCCGCGGCCCGCTCGAGACGCTGGCGCTCGACGATGTCTCCCTCGAGGTCGCGCGCGGCGAGTTCGTGGCCATCGTCGGGCCGTCGGGCTGCGGCAAGTCGACCCTGATGCGCCTGGTCGCCGGGCTGATCCTGCCATCGAAGGGCGAGCTCGCGGTGTTCGGGCGACGCGTCGCCGGGCCGGTCACCGATCTCGGCATCGTCTTCCAGAGCCCGATCCTGCTCGACTGGCGCGACGTGCTCGCCAACGTGCTGTTCCAGGTCGAGATCCGCGGGCTGCGCGCCGCCGAGTACCGCGACCGCGCGCGGGTGCTGCTCGCGCAGGTCGGGCTCGCCGAGTTCGCCGACCGCTATCCGCACGAGCTGTCGGGCGGCATGCGCCAGCGCACCGCGATCGCGCGCGCGCTGCTGCACGACCCGCCGCTGCTGATGATGGACGAGCCCTTTGGCGCGCTCGACGCGCTGACGCGCGAGCAGATGCGCCTCGACCTCGAGCGCATCTGGATGGAGGCGCGCAAGACCGTGCTGTTCATCACTCACTCGATCGACGAGGCGGTGCTGCTCGCCGACCGCGTGGCGGTGATGAGCCCGCGCCCGGGGCGGATCGAGCGCATCCTCGAGGTCGGGATCCCCCGCCCGCGCGGGCTCGCCGGGCGCAAGCACCCGCGCTTCCTCGAGGCGGTCGACGAGGTGACCCAGATCTTCCTCGCCCGCGGCGTGCTCCACCGCGCCGACGGCCCGGCATCGTCGTGAGCGGCGGATCGCGGCGGGAAGCCCGCACGTCGGCGCCAATTTGGCGCCCGGAACCCCCCTTCGGGCGCCCGAACACGCCTCCGAGAGGTCTGGCTGCCGCCGGCTTCCTTTCGTCCGCCCGCCTGTCGATCCGGCCAGGTCCCAGTCGACTATGGGATGAAGCAACCGACACAAGGAGGCGTCATGCCAAGCACCATCCGTCTTCACCGCGTTCTTCGTGCCAAGCCCGAGCGGGTCTATCGGGCGTTTCTCGATGCCGACGCCATGGCCAAGTGGCTTCCACCGTACGGCTTCACGTGCAAGGTTCATCACCTCGACGCCAAGGTCGGCGGCACGCACAAGATGTCGTTCACCAACTTCACCAGCGGCAAGGGCCACTCCTTCGGCGGCCGGTACCTCGAGATGAAGCCGAACGAGCTCATCCGTTACACGGACAAGTTCGACGATCCGAACCTGCCGGGGGAAATGCAGGTGACCGTGACCCTGAAGAAAGTGTCCTGCGGGACCGAAGTGGCGATCGTGCAGGAAGGCGTGCCAGACGTCATTCCCGCCGAGGCGTGCTACCTCGGCTGGCAGGAGTCGCTTGCGCAGCTCGCGAACCTGGTGGATCCCGAGATCCCCGACTAGCCGATGCGTCGCGGATTCTGCGTCTCAGGTATTCCGCCTCCGGTACAGCGCCCTCCATCTGTGACGCCTCGTCTGCGACACCCTCTCGACCTCGCTCCCCCGTTCCCCAGGGGTAGGCACCGGGAGGTCCCGCGGGGCGAGCGTGGGTGCGCCCAGCAGGACCGGGCCGGATCCGTGGGACCCCAGGCGCGCTGGGTGACCGACGCGCTCGCCCGCCTCGGCTGAGGCGTCACGTCGCCGCCCGAGCGCGTCGGTCCCACCAGTCGAGCACCCGGAGCGCGCGGAGCGTGTTCCAGCGACTGGGCGCGCCAACGCCGCCCTCGAGGTCGAAGTGGACGCGACCCGGATGGATGCGGCCGAGCAGCCACCGGCCATCGGGCTGCCGCTTGGACCGCACGACCTCGACGGCCTCCGCCATCCGGGGATCCGAGTCCCCGCCTGAGCGGCGGAAGTAATCGAGCGCGCGCAGCACGTCGTAGCGCCAGTAGTACGGGAACGCAAGGTCGAGATACGCCGGATTGGCGACCTCGCCCGTGCTCTTGCGGCGGAACAGGCCGCGCTCGAGCAGATACTCCTCCCCGCTGCGGCGGGCCTCGCGCGCTGCGGCGGAACCTCCGGTCGCGCGCTCGAACTCGAGCAGCCCGTCGAGCACGTTGATCGTCGTGTCGAACGAGGAGCGCACCGACCCGTTCTCGGCCTCGCAGTTCCAGCCGCCGTCGGCGAGCCGCTCGCCGAGGATCCGCTCGACGACCGCGGTGACGTCCACCCCGAAGTAGGCGCCGGCCTCGATCGTCCGGCCGTTGATGCACGGCTCGACCTCGCCGTCGAAGTACCGCTGCCCGGCGTGCTCCCAGCGCCCGTGCTCGGCGACGAGCGTGATCGCCCGACGGGCCGCCTCGCACGCCGGGTCCAGCCCGAAGATCTGCAGGGTCTGCAGGGTGTGCATCGTCGCCGTCCAGGGCTGCCCGGGTTCGCCGCCGGTGTAGGCCGCCGGGAAGCAGGCGCCGCCCTCCCACAACCCGTCGGCGCCCTCGAGCGCCAGGAGGCGGGCGCCCCAGCCCTCGTGCTCCACGCGCGCTCGCTCGGCGGCGACCTCGTCGGGTGAGGCTTCGGTGAGATCGCGCAGCACCTGCCAGCGGATGGCGGGGTCGCCCTCGAGCAGCCAGTCGATCACGCCCATCGCAGCAGGCTAGCCCGGTCCGCAGCCCGATGATCCGACAGCCGTTACCCTTGGGACTCGAACGGCGGCCGCGCGCTTTGGCGCAGCATCGCCCGTATCCGCTCGATCGCGGCCTCGGGGGCCTTCACTCGATAGTGCACGCCGTCCCCTTCGTAGGACTCCGAGATCACGTGGACCTTGTGGATCTCGCCGATCGCGCTGCCCGCGGCGTACGGGACGACGAGCTCGACCTCGGCCATGCTCGCCTCGAAGGCCCCGATGATCGCGTCCCGCACGCGCCCGACGTCCGCCGGGTCCTTGGCCGAGACGAGGAGCGCGTCCGGGAATTCCCTCGACAGCTCCTCCCGATCGGTCTGGGCGACCTTGTCGATCTTGTTGAGGACGAGGATCCACGGCACGTCGCCGGCGCCGATCTCGTCCAGCACCTCGCGGGTGACGTGCATCTGAGCGCGGAAGACCGGGTCGGCCGCATCGACGATCTGCAGCAGCAGTGACGCTTCGAGCGCCTCGTCGAGCGTCGAGCGGAAGCTGGCGACGAGGTCGTGCGGGAGCTTCTTGATGAAACCCACGGTGTCCGACACCAGGATGCGCGGCCGAGTCTCGGGCCACAGCGCACGGACGGTGGTGTCGAGGGTCGCGAACAGCTTGTCGGCGACGAGCACGTGCGAGCCGGTGAGGGCGCGCATCAACGACGACTTGCCCGAGTTGGTGTACCCGACCAGCGCGACGCGCGGCACTTCCTGACGCCTCGCCCGTCGCGTCTTCGACTCGTCTTCGATGGCGGCCAGCTCCGTCTTGAGCTCCGAGATGCGGTCGCGAATCTTGCGGCGATCGAGCTCCACGGAGGACTCCCCCGCGCCCCTCATCCCGATGCCGCCGCGCTGGCGCTCGGCGCCGCCGGTCTCGCGCAACCGGGGGGCCACATATCTGAGCCGCGCAATCTCGACCTGGAGGCGCGCCGGCCGGCTCGACGCGTGCCGGTGGAAGATCTCGATGATCACGCCCGTGCGATCGAGGACCGCCGCGGCCGAGGTCGCGCGCTCGATGTTACGGAGCTGGCGAGGCGACAGCTCGTGGTCGACGACGACGACGGTGGCCCGCGGCTCCCCGGTCGGCGCCGGCGGCGCCTCCAGGTGGAGTGGCTCCGTCTCGTCCTCGTCTTCGTCCTCTTCGGTCGCCTTCTTCTTGCCGGGGGGTCCCGTGGGGACGATGCCCGTGCCACCGGTCCAGGCGGCCAGCTCCACCAGCTTGCCCTCGCCGAGCAGCGTGGCGGCCCCGAGGCCCTTGCGCTTCTGCGTCACGTCGCCGACGACCTCGAAGCCGAGCGTCTTGCACAGGCGCTTGAGCTCCATCAGCGACGCCCCATGCTCCACGTCGGTGACGCCTGGAAGTTGCACGCCGACGAGCACGGCCTTGGGGCGCGGGGCTTCGGTGAGGGATGACATGATAGTGCTCCGGGTTTCCAGGATAACGTGCGCCTCCCGAAGGAGACTTCCATGCTGCTCGCGCTCGCCTTGTACGCCTCGACCGCTCACGCCAGGTGCCGCACCACGACCTCGATCTGTTTTACCACGACGGGAGAGCCCATAGCTTGGACAAGCGCCTCCTCAT
>CAVUVU010000015.1:0-356692 GCA_963745015.1 uncultured Candidatus Rokubacteria bacterium | reverse complement strand
GGCAGCTCGACGCGGCGCTCGCCGTCGACGTGCCGACTCTGATCGCCGACGAAGGCGCCGCGAAGACGCCCTTGACCTCGCGCGCGATGCGCATCGTGACCGTGTGGTGGTGGTTCCTCCCGCTCGGCGGAGTGCCCCGCGCCGCCGGCGCCGTCGTGGCGGCGGTGCTTGCGGGTTCGGGCATCTGTCTGGTCGCGCGGAGCCGGCCTCGCGGCAACGGCGCGGATCGCTGAGCGTCCCCAACGACCCGCGGCTGACGTGACCGCTACAGGCCGAACGACTCCGCCACCAGCCGCCCGAGCTCGCCCCGCAGCTCCGCGCGCAGCCGGGCGCGCCCGGGGTCCCGGGCCAGGTTCGTCAGCTCGTACGGATCGGATGTGAGGTCGTAGAGCTCGTCGCAGTCCGGGTACTGGGTCCAGTCGATGTACTTGTGGCGGTCGGTCCGCACCGCCTTGTACGACATGGCGACCAGCCACGGGATCGCCGCTTCGCCGTAGTACTCCGCCAGGAACGACGTGCGCCAGGCGGGCCGCTCACCCCGGAGGAGCGGCACCAGCGACCGGCCCTGGATGTGCGGGCCGGGCGTCGCCCCGGCGACCTCGAGCACGGTCGGCGCGATGTCGAGCGCGAGGATCGAGCGCGTCGATCGACGGTGCCGGGCGTGACGAGGGGCGGGTAGCGCACGAGGAGCGGCGACCGGATCCCGTCCTCGTAGGCGAACCGCCGCTCCGGGCCCAGCCCGTGCTCGCCGAAGAAGTAGCCGTTGTCGCTGACGAACACGATCAGGGTGCGGTCGAGGGTCCCGCTCCGCTCGAGCGAGCCCAGCAGCATGCCGACGCCCTCGTCCACCGAGGCCATCATCGCCGCGCGGAGGCGGATCTCCTCCTGGCTTCCCGCATGAATCGAGGCGAGCAGCGCGCGCCCCGCGGGCTCCCGCTCCTTCCGGGCGAACGCCTCGGCCAGCGCCGGCTTGGACGCGGCCGACGACCTCCGGCGGCAGGACGCTCGGCTGCGGCGGGAACACCTGGCCGCGATAGAGGTCGCGGTGCCGCTCCGCCGGCACGTAGCCGCCGAGCGAGTCGGGGTCGATGGTGCCGTCCTGGCGCTGGAACACGTCCGGGTGCACGGCCTTGTGCGCCAGGTACAGGGCGAACGGCCGCTGGCGCGGGCGCTCCACGAACGCGAGGGCCCGCTCGTTCAGGAGGTCGGTGACGTAGCCGCGCACGACGTGGCGCTGGTCGTTCTCCTGGAGCTCGGGATCGACCAGCTTGCCCTGGCCGCGAAAGCTGACCCAGTAGTCGTTGCCGGGCCGGGGCGAGGCGTCGTTCCCCATGTGCCACTTGCCGACGTGCCCGGTCTCGTAGCCGGCCTTCTGGAGCGCCACGCGGGTAGGTCGGCAGCCGGTGGCTGGCGACGTCGCGGCCCACGTTGTCGATGATCCCGTGGCGGCTCGCATACTGCCCGGTCAGGATCGAGGCGCGGTTGGGTGAGCAGAGCGGCGTCGTGTGGAACGCGTGGGTGAACCGCGCGCCCTCGCGGGCGAGGCGGTCGATGTGCGGGGTCTTCATGTAGGGGTGCCCGGTCACGCCGAGCTCGTCCCATCTGAGGTCGTCGATCACGATGACGATGATGTTGGGCCGCGTGGTCATGCCTGCCTCCAGGGTCGACGTGAAAAACGCCCCCCAGCGTAGCACGCGGCCGGCGTGGCGCTCCGCGGTGACGGCATCGCCGCGTTCGCCGAGGCCGAAGCCTGGCGCGTCCGAGGCGAGCACATCCGTCGCCCGGGGGTGCCGGGCACTCTTGACGCGTCCGGATGCAGGTGTTCTAGTCGGGCTGCTTCCGGAAACAGTGGGGCTTCCCGACAATACGGAGCGTCTCGTGCAGCCCGACCGCGTCTGCGCCGCCCCGGGATGTTGTCCGGGCTCTCGTTCTGCTCGAGACTCCGCTCTCACGCGTGGAGGACAATGCCGATGACGTCAGTGCGCCACCGCTTCTCCGGGCTCCTCTGTCTCGCGATCCTGGTCGTCCTGCCGCTGGCCGCCGCCGAGGGGCAGACCGCGGCGCCCAAGCGCGGCGGCACCCTGCGCATGGTGGAGCCGGGCGAGCCGGACAGCCTCGACATGGCCCGGACGCTCGCCAACTACAGCTTCATCGTCGGCGAGCAGATCTTCGAGGGCCTCTTCCGGTGGACGCCCACGGGGCTGGTGCCCTGGCTCGCGCAGGACGTGCGGGTGTCGCCGGACGGCAAGAGCTGGACGCTCAAGCTCCGCCCCGGCGTCGTCTTCCACGACGGCACCCCGTTCAACGCCGAGGCGGTGAAGTTCAACCTCGAGCGCATCCGCGACGGCAAGGGCTTCGCGTACTCCGGGCCTCCTGGCGCCGCTGGCCGACATCAAGGCCGCCGACGACCAGACCGTGCAGATCACCATGAAGGCGCCGTACGGACCGTTCCGCGCCCTCCTCGGCTTCATCTACTTCGGAATGCAGAGCCCGACGGCGCTCCGGAAGCACGGCGAGGACTCGGGGAGCAACCCGGTCGGCACCGGGCCGTTCCGGTTCCAGTCCTGGCAGCGCGGCGGGGAGCTGACGCTCGTGCGGAACGACGCCTACTGGGGCGACAAGGCCCTCCTGGACCGGATCGTCGTCACCGCGATCCCGGACCTCAACGGGCGCGTGTCGGCGCTCGAGGCGGGCGACGCCGACGTCATCGTCGAGGTCCCGCCCAGCGAGGTGGCGCGCCTGTCGAAGAGCAACCGGGTCCAGGTCCTCTCCGCGGTCACCAGCCGCAACCAGTGGCTGCGCTTCAACGAGCTCAAGCCGCCGTTCGAGAAGCCGCAGGTGCGCCGGGCCGCCGCGCTGGCCACCAACCGCGACGCCTACATCAAGGGCGTGATGCAGGGCCACGCGACGCGCGCCCGGAACATCGTGGGCCCGGGGGTGGTGGGCTACACGGAGATGGAGCCGATCCCGTACGATCCGGCGAAGGCCAAGGAGCTCCTGGCCCAGGCGGGCCTGCCGGGCGGATTCAGCACCACGATGACGTGCGCGCCGAGCGACGAGCTGATCTGCCAGGCCGTCGTGCAGGACCTGGCGGCGGTGGGCATCAACGCCAAGCTCCAGACGCTCGAGTGGGGCACGTTCCTGAAGTACATCATGATGCCCGCCGGGGAGAACGAGGCCCAGATGTCCATCGTGACCCGCATCTCCCAGTATCTCGACGCGGACTTCCCGCTCTACCCGGACTTCCACTCGACCAACTGGCGGCCCAAGGGCGGCAACCACGTCTTCTACAAGAACCTCGACGTCGACCGCCTCCTCGACGCGACGCGGGTGGAGACGGACGTCGAGAAGCGCCAGGGCCTGTTCGCCCAGGCGATGAAACAGCTCTGGGCCGACCTTCCGGTGGTGCCGCTCTACTCCCAGCACTTCATCGTCGGCACCGGGAGCCGGCTCAAGGGCGTGGAGATCACGCCGAACGAGCGCGTGCTCCTGCAGAAGGCGTGGCTTGATCGGTGATCCTGTACCTGGGGCGGCGGCTGCTCGTCACGCTGCCCACGTTGTGGCTGGTCACGCTCGTCGTGTTCTCGATGGTGCGCCTGCTGCCCGGCGACCCGGCGGAGACGATCGCCGGGCTGCAGGCCACCCCGGAGGTCGTGGCGGGGCTGCGGGAGGAGCTCGGCCTCGACCGGTCCGTCGCGGTCCAGTACTGGCGCTTCCTGGAAGGGCTGACCCGCCTTGACCTCGGCCGGTCGACCATGTCGCGGGCGCCGGTCGTCCAGGAGCTCCGGCCGCGCCTGCCCGTCTCGCTGACGCTGGCCCTCGCCAGCATGGGAATCGCGGTCGTGGTGGGCGTGCTCCTGGGCGTGGTGGCCGCGCTCCGGCGGCGAACCTGGGTGGACTACCTGGCCATGTCCGTCAGCGTCGCGGGGCTGTCCACCCCGACGTTCGTGCTGGGGCTCCTGCTGATCCTCGTCCTTTCCGTGCAGTGGCGGCTCCTGCCGGCCACGGGCGCGGCATCGTGGTGGCACTACATCCTGCCCGCCGTGACCCTCGGGCTGCCGGCGGCGGCGGTCGTGGCGCGGATGGCTCGCAGCAGTCTCCTCGAGGTGCTGCGCCAGGATTTCGTCCGCACCGCGTGGGCCAAGGGTCTCCCGGGGCGCGCGGTCGTCGCGCGCCACGCGCTCCGGAACGCCCTCATCCCGGTGATCACGATCTCGGGGCTCCAGTTCGGCCAGCTCATGGGCGGCGCCGTCGTCGTGGAGAGCGTCTTCGGGCTGCCCGGGCTGGGGAAGCTCCTCGTGGATCGGGTGCTGGGGCGGGACTACCCGGTCATCCAGGGCGTGGTCCTGGTGGCGGCGTGCGGGTTCGTCCTCACGAACCTGGTGGTGGACCTGGTCTACAGCCTCGTGGACCCGCGGATCCGGCACGGGTAGGGCGGGGACCGGTGCTGCCGGTGCTGGAGGTCCTGAGGCGCGTGGCACGCCACCGCAGCGGGCTGGCGGGCGGCGTGCTCGTCCTCGTGTTCGTCCTGGTCGGCGTGCTGGCCCCGTGGCTCGCGCCCCACGACCCGCTGAAGGGCGACCTCGCGCGCACGCGGGAGGACCCGTCGCGGGAGCACTGGCTCGGCACGGACGAGCTGGGACGGGACGTGCTGTCGCGGATCATCTGGGGGGCGCGGCTCACGCTGCGGGTCGGTCTGATCGCGGTCGCCATCGGCTCGCTCGTCGGGGTGCCGCTCGGGCTGGTCTCCGGCTACGTCGGGGGAACGTTCGACCTCCTCGCGCAGCGCCTGGTCGACGTGCTCCTGGCGTTTCCGGGCGTGCTCCTGGCCATCATGATCGTCGCCATCATGGGGACCGGCCTGGAGAACGTCATGATCGCGGTGGGCGTCGTGTCGATCCCCACGTACACGCGGCTCGTGCGAGGCCAGGTGCTCGCGCTCCGGTCGTTGCCCTTCGTCGAGGCGGCCCGGGCGCTCGGCCAGAGCCAGCTCCTGATCCTCCTGCTCCACGTGCTGCCGAACACGCTGTCGCCGATCATCGTCCAGTCCACGCTCCAGTTCGCCACGTCGATCCTCTGGGCGGCCGGGCTGAGCTTCCTGGGGCTCGGCGCCCAGGCCCCCGCGCCGGAGTGGGGCGCCCTGGTCGCCACCGGGAAGACGTACCTCCGCAGCGCGCCGCACCTCGTGATCTTCCCGGGCATCGTCATCAGCGTGACCGTGATGGCGCTCAGCCTCTTCGGCGACGCGCTCCGAGACGCCCTGGACCCGCGCGAGCGATTGTCGGAGGGCGGGCCGTGAGGCCGGAGTCCCTCCTGGACGTCGAGGTCGCGGGCGAGCCGCAGCTGTCGCCCGACGGCGCGCACGTGCTCTACGTCGTCACGCGGCCCCGCCTGAGCCCCGACGGCTACGCGGGCGAGCTCTGGCTGGTGCCGGCGGCGGGGGACGCGCCGCCGCGCCGCCTCCTCGCCACCGATACGCGACTCGGTCGGCCCCGCTGGGACCCGGACGGGCGCCGGGTGGCGCTCGTCGCGGACCTCGGCGACGGCCCCCAGGTGACGGTGCTGGACGTCGACACCCTGCGGACGCGACAGGTCACGAAGGGGGGCCGGGTCACGGCGCTGGCCTGGTCGCCCGACGGCCGCCACCTGGCCTACTGCGCGGATCCGGCCGGCGCCGACGGCGCGGCCGCCCGGATCCGGTCGTACGCCCGCATCCCCATCCGCTACGACACGCTCGGGCTGCTCGAGGACGAGGGCCCGGCCCTCCACGTCGTGCCCGCCGAGGGCGGGGCGCCGCGGCGGGTGGCCGGCGGCCCTTACACGCACGCCGCGCCCGCCTACTCGCCCGACGGGCGCTGGCTCGCGTGCGCGCGGGTGGAGCACTACAGCACGTTCCGCCAGGGCGGGGGCGAGGTGTGGCTGTTCCCGGCCGGCGGGAGCGAGGGCCGGCGCATCGCCGGCGGGGTCGGCTTCCACCAGGGCCTGGCGCTCGCCTGGTGCCCGGACAGCCGTCGGCTCCTCTACGTGAGCTCCCACATGATGATGACCGGCCGGACGCCCCGGCTGATGCTCGCGCCCATCGACGGGACGGCCCCCGTCTCGCTCACCGAGGGCTTCGACCGGTTCGTCGGCCACGGTCCCGGGAGCCACACGGACCTCCGCTTCGGCAGCGGTCCGGTGCCCGTGGCGGCGAGCGAGCGCTTCGCCTACTTCTGCGCCGGCGACGGCGGGGCCATGCCGATCTTCCGCGTGCCGCTCGGCGGCGGGGCCGTCGAGCCGGTCACGCCGCCCGGCCGACTCTGCGTCGCCGAGTTCAGCCTGGGCCCCGGTGAACGCCTCGCCTACACCGCGATGGACGACGTGCACGCCGGACCAGGTGTTCTGCCTGGACCCCGGCGGCGCCCCGCGCCGCCTCACCGAGGTCGGCCAGGCCTTCTGGCGCCGTGTCCCGCCGGCGCCCATGGAGCGCTTCACCCTGCCGGGGCGCGACGGCCTCGAGGCCGAGGGCTGGATCTGCCGGCCCCCCGGGCCGGCCCGGGCCCGTCCCGGCGGTGCTGCACATCCATGGCGGGCCGCATCTGCAGTTCGGCTACACCGCGGACCTTCGCCACGCCCTCTGGCTCCACGCCGGCTGGGCGGTCGTCTTCATCAACCCGCCGGGGAGCAGCGGGTACGGCCACGCCTTCGCCGCGGCGCTGCGCGGCGACTGGGGCGGCATCGACTACCCGTACCAGATGGCCGCGCTCGACCACTGCGCGGAGCGGGGCTGGATCCGGGCCGACCGTCTCGCGGTGACCGGGACGAGCTACGGCGGGTTCATGACCTACACGATGCTGAGCCGCACCGAGCGCTTCCGCTGCGCGATCGTGGAGAACGGCGTGAGCAATCTCTACACGCAGGCGCTCACCAGCGACAACGGAGCCAACCTGCTGGCCCAGGGCGGCGCGACGCCCTGGAACGAGCCCCTGGAGTTCCTGGCCCGCTCACCCATCCACCACGTGGCCCGAATCCGCACGCCGGTCCTGATCCAGCACGCCGAGGGCGACGGGCGGGTCACCATCGACCAGGCGGAGCAGATGTTCACGGCGCTTCGGCACCTGGGGCGCGAGGCCGTGCTCGCCCGGTACCCGCACGACTCGCACTTCTTCTCCCTGATGGGCCGGCCGTCCAACCGTGTCGAGCTGATGCGCCGGCAGCTGGACTGGTTCCGTCGGTATCTCGACCCCGCCGGGTGACGTCGCGGACTGCGTCCTCGGAGGGCGCCTCGCGAACCCACAGCCCGAGGGCTGGTCGGTCTCGGGGCCGTCCGGCGACCCCCGGTGCGTTGGGCGGCATCACCCGGGGCCCGACCCCTCAGGAGCCGTCCCGCCCATGACCATTTGACCGAGAGATCCCGCGCAGGGCTCCGGTGAGTCGGCGCACGCCCTCGCGGATCTCTTTGACCTCGATCCCCGTGTACCCGAGCAGCAGCCCGCCGCGCGAGGGTGTGTCGAGGCAGTAGAACGACAGCGGAGGCGCGGTCACACCGGCCGCCGCCGCCGCGCGGAAGGCGAGCCGGTCGTCCACGCCCCGGGGTAGCCAGCCCAGCACGTGCATGCCTCCCTCGGCGGGGCGGACGTCGAGCAGGCCGCGCAGACTGCGCGATGCGGCATCCAGCAAGGCGGTCTGACGCTCCGCATAGAGTGCGCGCATGCGGCGGATGTGCCGCGTGAAGTGCCCGGCCACGATGAAATCCGCCAGCACGCACTGGCTGAACGTCGGCGCGTGGTGCGCCGCGTGCACGCTCGCGGCGACGAAAGGTTCGACAAGATCCGGAGGCACGACCAGGTAACCCAGCCGGAGCGACGGGAAGAGCACCTTGCTGAAGGTCCCGACGTAGATGACCCGGCCGTGGCGGTCGAGCCCCTGCAGAGCGGAGAGGGGCCGCGCGCGGTACCGGAACTCGCTGTCGTAGTCGTCCTCGACCACCCAGGCGTCGGCCTGCTCCGCCCACTTCAGGAGGGCCAAGCGGCGCGACAGGCTCATGACGACGCCGAGCGGATACTGGTGGGACGGCGAGACGTACGCGAGCCGGGCTTCCGGGCAGGCGGCCGTTCCGGCCGCCACGTCGATCCCCTCCTCGTCGACCGGGACCGGCACCAGCCGCGCGCCGCCGCCGAGCAGCGCTCCCCGCGCCCCCGGGTAGCCGGGGTTCTCGATCCAGGCCGCATCCCCGGGGTCCAGCAGAACCGTCGCGCACAGCTCGAGCGCCTGCTGCGATCCGGCCACGATGATGACCTGCTCCGTCCGGCACCTCACGGCGCGCGAGGCCCGCAGGTAGTCGGCCACGGCCTCCCGCAGCGGCGCGTAGCCTGCCGGGTCTCCGTAGCAGAGGAGGCTCCGCGGCAGTTGGCGCCAGCGTCGCGACATGAGCTGCCGCCAGGTGCGGAACGGGAACGCGTCGACCGCCGGCATCCCTACCTGAAAGGCTCGGGGCCTGTCCTCGCCAGGCGTGCAGCTCATGGGAGTCCGCGCCAGCAGCGTGCCTCGTCGCGACAGGGCGGCGACCCGGGGAATCCCGTTGCTGGGAGGCTCGAGCGGCGGCGGCTTGCCGCCCAGCAGTTCCGCGGGGAGCGCGAAAGCGACGTGCGTGCCGGCACCGGTCCTGGCCTCGACGTACCCCTCGGCCAGGAGCTGCTCGAAGGCGCTGACGATCGTGTTGCGAGAGACGCCGAGCTCCGCCGCCAGCTCGCGTGAGGACGGCAGCCGCATCCCGGGCGTGAAGCGCCGGGCCAGGATGGCCTCCCGGACGTCGTGATAGATCTGGCGGTGCAGCGGGACGGCGGACCTGCGATCGACGGCGGAGAGAGAAAAGACCAAGTCCATTGACCTCTTAGACAGTGTGCTCCCCGCGTGGTCCCGTCACTTTAGCCAGAAATGGTCCTTGCGTCCATGCCAATTCCGGACATGATCGTCGGCACCGACTGCATTGCGCCCGGCCTGCCCCTGGCGGGCCAACCGAGGAGAGGACGATGACTGACGCCAGAAAAGGTTCGCATGCGCCGGAGCCGGCGCCGCCGACGCGACGCGCGTTCATGGGATCCGCCGCCGCCGCTGGGCTGGGACTCGGGCTGGGGCTCGCGGGTGCCCGGCGCCCGGCGCAGGCCCAGGGGCGAGCCAAGATCCTCAAGTTCAGCTCCCTGGGCACCGACATCCACCCGGCCACGATCTCCGCGCGCGCCTTTGCGGAGGCGGTGAACAAGGGGACGGCCGGCGCGATCGACGTCCAGGTGTTCCCCAACGCGCAGCTCGGCGGCGAGCGGGAGGTTGCCGAGGGCATGCTGATCGGCTCGGTCCAGGGGCAGTCCCTGACGCTCGCCGTCCTGGGCAACTGGGTTCCCGAAGGCCAGCTGTTCGAGCTGCCGTTCGTGTTCCGCGACGACCAGCACGCCCTCGCGGTCATGACGAGTCCCTTGGCTGACGAGATGGCCGAGAAGTTCACCCCGAAGGGGTTCCGGGTGCTCGGGTTCCCGCTCGGAGGCATCCGGCACCTGATGGCCAAGTTCCCGATCAACGTGCCCGCGGACATCAAGGGCAAGAAGATGCGCACGATCCAGAGCCCGCTGCACATCACGCTGTGGCAGACGCTGGGGGCGATCCCGACCCCGCTGCCGCCGGGCGAGATCTACAACGCCATGCAGACGGGCCTGATCGACTTCTTCGACAACGCCAAGAGCTCCTACTGGGACATGAAGTGGTACGAGGTTGCGCCGAACCTGACGGAGCTCGGCCACATCTACACGTTCTCGGCGTTCACCATCGCCGAGCGGTTCTGGCAGGGGCTGACGCCCGACCAGCAAAAGATCGTGCGCGAGGCCGCGCGCGAAACGAGCGCCCGGCACTCCAAGCTCGTCCTCGAGGACGACGTCATCGCCCTGAAGAAGGCCGTCGAAAAGGGGACCAAGGTGATCGTGCCGGACCGGAAACCCTGGCAGGAGGCGATGACCCCGGTCTGGAACCAGTTCGGCCCCAAGGTGGGCGGAATGTCGGCGATCCAGAGGATCGTGAGCTACCGGAGCTAGGGTCGCTTGCGCCCCAGGACCCGCCTGAGCCGGCATGGGGATCCGCGCTGCCCCGCGGCGGCCCCGTCGGCTCGATGAGTCTCGACCCGGGCCGCACCGGAGTGGCGGTCCTGTCCGGCTCGCCGCCGAGCCCCGGACTGACGCCGCTCGGGACCCTCGTCCGGCAGATCTCCGGCTTGGCGGACCGCGCGCTCGAAAGCGTCGCCGGCGTCCTGCTCCTCGTCGTCGTGGCCGGCGTCCTGCTGGGAGTGGTCTCGCGGTATGTGCTCAACCTCTCGGTTCCGTGGACCGAGGAGTTCGTGCTCTTCGTCTTCCTGTGGCTGATCGTCATCGGAGCCGCGGCAGGAATGAGCCGCGGAGCGCACGCCAGCGTGGACTCGCTGGTGATGATGCTGCCGCCGCGGGCGCGGGCCGCCTTCGAGTTCGCCATCGACGTGGTGGTGGCCGCGACCTGCGTGATGCTCCTGTTCAGCGGGAGCGAGCTCACTGTCCAGTCGCGGGGATCCAACCCGGTCCTCGGATGGCCGGATGCGGTGCGCTTCGCGGCGATTCCCGTGGGCGCGGGCCTCATCCTGCTGTCCCTTGCGGTGCGCTCGCACTTCGGCCGCACCGGGCTGGGAGTGCTGGCCGTCCTCGCGGGCGCGGGGCTGTACCAGGGGATCCTCACGACCGGGCTCTTCACCCTGGTGGCCGAGGCGGCCAGCCCGAGCGTGATCATGATGGCGGCCTTCGGGGTCCTGCTGCTCGGGGGCGTCCCCGCCGCCTTCGCGATGATCGCGGGAGCCTTCCTGGCCGCCTGGGTCCACGACCTGTTGCCGCCGGCCGCGGTGGCCCTCTACATCGCCGCCGCCTCCGACTCCTTCATCTACGTCGCGATCCCGCTGTTCATTTTCGCGGGGACTCTCATGGACCACGGCGGAGTGACCGAGAGCCTCGTGCGCCTGGCCATCGCGCTGGTCGGCCACCTCCGCGGCGGCCTGGCCCACGTGAACGTCCTGGCGACCCTGCTGCTGAGCGGGCTCTCGGGCTCCTCCAGCGCTGACGCGGCGGCCGTCACCCGGACGCTGGTCCCCGCCATGAAGGCGCAGGGATACGGGGCCGGCTTCTCGACCGCGCTGAGCGCGGCCTCCGCCGTCGCCGCGAACACGGTCCCGCCGGCCATCTCGATGCTCATCTTTGCCTATCTGGCCAACGTCTCGGTGGGCAAGCTGTTCCTGGCCGGCTACGTGCCGGGCGCCCTCCTGGGGCTGTCCCTCATGGTCACGGCCTACGTGATCTGCCGGCGTCGCGGCTACGGCCCGCCCGGCCCGCGGGCCCGGGTGCCGCAGGTCTGGGCCGCCTTCGGCCGGGCGCTCCCGGCGCTCGGCCTGCCGGTCCTGATCCTCGGCGGCATCCGAGCGGGGGCGGTCACGGCGACCGAGGCGGGCGGACTCGGCGCGCTCTACGCGCTCCTCGTCGGCGCCCTGGTCTATCGGGGCCTGACGCTGCGCAAGCTGTGGACCGCGGTCACCGAGTCGGCGCTGGACACCGCCACCGTATGCCTGATCCTGATCGCCTCGGCGCCCTTCGCCTGGGTCCTGATCGCCGAGCAGATCCCCCAGCACTTCACCGCGTGGATGCTCGGCCTGAGCGGGAACCCGATCGTGCTCCTGCTGCTCATCAACCTGATCCTGCTCGTCGTCGGCCTGCCCATCGAGCCGGCGCCGGCGATGCTCATCCTGGTGCCGCTCTTCTTGCCGGTCATCGAGAAGCTCGGGGTCGACCCGGTGCACTTCGGGATCGTGGTCATCGCCAACCTCATGATCGGGTCCATCACGCCGCCGGTCGGCAGCATGGTCTTCATCACGGCGACGCTGGCGCGGGTCCCGCTGGCGACCGTGTTCCGGGAGATCACGCCGTTCACGCTGGTCATGTTGCTCATCGTGCTCGCGCTGACCTACGTGCCGTTCATCAGTCTGTGGCTGCCGAGCCTGCTCGGCGGGTACTAGGGAGGGGACCGTGAGCATCCACGCCGAGCGGATCTTCTACGTCAACGGCGAGTACGTTCCGGAGTCGGAGGCGAAGATCTCCGTGACCGACCACGCCTTCAACTGGGGCGACGGGCTGTTCGACGCCTTTCCGTGCTGGGAAGGGAAGCTCCACAAGATCGACGCCCACCTCGACCGGCTCTACCGCGGGGCCCTGGCCCTCGCCCTGCCCGTGCCGCTGGACCGGGACGCGCTCCGCGACGCGGTCATCGAGCTCGTCCGCCGGAACGGTCTCCCCATGGCATTGATCAAGATCGTGGTCAGCCGCGGAGTGCGGCCCGCCATGGGCATGGACCCCCGCGGGTGCACCCCCACGGTGGTGATACAGCTCCACCCGCTGCTCCACCCGGCGGACCCGTGGTCCCCCCAGGCCACGGCGCCCAGCCCGCAGGGGGCGCTCGAGCGGCTCGAGCGGGGCCTCCGGGTCAAGACGACGGCCGTGCGGCGCACCCCCTCGGAGTGCCTCGATCCACGGATCAAGAGCCTGAACTACCTCAACCTCATCCTCGCGCGGATGGAGGCCACCGCGTCGGGCGCCGACGAGGGTCTCATGCTCGACACCCACGGGCGCGTGTGCGAGGGCTCCGGATACAACGTGGCCGTCGTGCACAAGGGGGAGATGAGCACCCCGCGCGACAACATCCTCGAAGGGATCACCCGGCAGACCCTGCTGGAGATCTGCGCGCGGGAGGGCATCCCGGCCCACGAGCGAGACCTCTCCCTGTACGATGTGTACGCGGCCGACGAGGTATTCTTCTGCAGCACCATGGTGACGGTGATGGCGGTGACGGAGGTGGACGGGCGCCGGATCGGCTCGGGGCGCCGGGGGCCGATGACCCGGCGACTCTACGAGGCGTTCATCCGGGAGCTGACGACGGGCCCGAACCTGACCGAGGCCCTCGCCCTGGAAGGCCAGCCGCGGCGGCGATGACACCGGCGGTCATGACGGTCCTCGGCCCCGTCGAGGCGGGCGTCCTCGGCGTCACCCTTCCGCACGAGCACATCCTGTGCGACCTCTGGCGGGTGACGCGCGACCCCCGGCACTTCATGATCGACGCCCCCTTGGCCGTCGAGGAGGTCGGGCGCTTCAAGACCGCCGGGGGCGGCGCGATCGTCGACTGCACGACCCGGCAGTTCGGCCGGGATCCGGCCGCGCTCTGCGCCATCGCCCGCGCCACCGGCGTCCACGTCGTCATGGGCTGCGGCTGGTACCGGGAGCCGTTCTACGACCGTTCCATCTACGAGGGATCGGTGGCCGGCATCGCCGAGGCCATCGAGCGCGAGATCCTCGACGGCGTCGACGGCACCGGCGTCCGGCCGGGGATCATCGGGGAGATAGGGACCGACCTGCACTACATCTCTCCGGCCGAGGAGCGGGTCTTCCGGGCGGTGGCCCGGGTCCAGCGGCGCACCGGGCTCAGCATCACGACGCACACCGCCCGCTGCCCCGTGGGGCTCGACCAGCTCGCGCTCCTCGAGGAGGAGGGTGTGGATCTGCGGCGGGTGATCGTCGGTCACTGCGACACCTATCCCGACCCTGAGTTCCACGCGGCGGTCGCACGGCGCGGAGCCTACGTGCAGTTCGACAACCTCCGCGGCGACGCCGAGTGGGACACGCGGAACAAGGTCGAGTGGGTCCGGCGCCTGGTGGCGTCCGGGCACGGCCGCCAAGTGCTGCTCTCCCAGGACGTGTACATGAAACCGCTGCTGACCGCCTACGGCGGCACCGGCTACGGCTACGTCCTGACCGAGTTCGTCCCCCGGCTGCTGGCCGCCGGCCTGAGCCGCGAGCAGGTGCAGCTCATGCTGGTCGACAATCCGCGTCGCGCGCTCACGGGCGAGCGGGCGACGCTCGAGCCATGAGGGCCTCTCCGATGGCATACCGTGACCACCCGACGGCGGCGGCGTCCCCCGCGCTCCTCCGGACCCGGGCGAAGAGCCTCCGGCGGCACATGCTGCGCATGGCCAGCCGGCTCGGGGAAGGCTACATCGGCCAGGGGCTGGGGATCGCGGACCTGCTGGCCGCGCTGTACTTCGCCGAGCTGCGCTACGATCCCGACGATCCGGCGTGGCCCGACCGGGACCGCTTCGTGCTCTCGACCGGCCACTACTCGATCGCCCTCTGGGCCGCCCTCGCCGAGGCGGGCGTGATCCCCGAGTCGGAGCTGGACAGCTACGGCGCGGACGGGAGCCGCCTGCCGATGAGCACGCTGGACACGACGCCGGGCGTGGAGGTCACGGGAGGCTCGCTCGCGCACGGCCTCGGCGTCGGTCTGGGGATCGCGCTGGGCGTCCGGCTGGCCGGCCGCGCGTCGCGCGTCTTCGTCGAGCTCTCCGACGGCGAGCTGCAGGAGGGCGCGACCTGGGAGGCGGCGATGGCCGGCTCGCACTTCGGCCTCGACAACGTGGTCGCTCTCAACGACTGCAACGGCATCCAGGCCGACGGCCGCATTGTCCTTCGGATGGAGCCGGTGGCCGACAAGTGGCGCGCGTTTGGGTGGGATACGATCGAGATCGACGGAAACGACATGGAGCAGATCACCGGGGCGCTGGCTGCGAGCCGCGCGCGAAACGGCCGGCCCAAGGCGGTCGTGCTGCGGACGCTCCCTGGCAAGGGGGTTGCGACGCTGGAGCGCCGCGAGAAGGCGCACTTCATGCGGGTCGAGGCGGATGAGTGGGCGCGGTTCCACCGCGAGCTGGAGGACGGCAATGACGGCTAGGCCCGGTGTCTCTGAGTCCATGGCCGCCTCGGAATCCGTGACGGGCCGCCCGTCCGTCCACGCCCCGCTCGGCGTCGCTCTCCGGGCGCTCGGCCAGGCGCGCCCCGACGTCGTCGGCCTCACCGCGGACCTGGCGAAGTACACGGACATCCTGCCGTTCGCCGAGGCCTTCCCGGAGCGGTTCTTCAACGTGGGCATGGCCGAGCAGAACATGATCGCCATGGCGGCGGGGCTGGCGAAGACGGGGCTGGTTCCGTACTGCACGACCTATGGAGTGTTCGCGACCCGCCGGGCGTACGACTTCGTCGCGATCGCGTGCGCCCACAGCCGGCTGAAGGTGCGCATCTTCGCCGGCCTGCCTGGGCTGACCACCAGCTATGGCGGCACCCACCAGGCCATCGAGGACCTGGCGCTGATGCGGGCGGTCCCCGGGCTGACGGTGATCGACCCCTGCGACGCCACCGAGATGCAGCAGATCGTGCCGGCCATCGTCGACGTCGAGGGACCCGTCTACGTCCGGCTGGTGCGCGGGACGGTGCCGGTCGTCCTCGATCCCTCCCGGTACCGCTTCGAGGTGGGAAAGGCCCGGCTGCTCCGCCGCGGCCGCGACGTCGGGCTCGTCAGCACGGGCTTCATGACCGACCGCGCCCTGCAGGTGGCCGAGCGGCTCGCCGGCCAGTCCGTCGACGCCGCGGTGCTGCACGTGCCGACGCTGAAGCCCTTCGACGCGGAAGCGGTGGTCCAGCTGGCCCACGGCGTGGATAGGCTGGTAACCATCGAGAACCACGTGACCACGGGCGGTCTCGGGAGCGCCGTCGCCGAGACGCTGGTCGAGCAGCGAGTCTCGCGGCCCCTGACGCGGCTCGGCCTGCCCGACCAGTGGCTCGAGTGCGGCTCGGTCGCCAGTCTGCAGGACAAGTACGGGCTCACCGTCGATCGCCTCGCCGAGACGGTGCGCCTACTCGCTTGAGCGGACGACGGCCGGCGTCGTCCCCCGGAGGATTCGATGGCCAAGGAGATGCGCATCCGGTTCGTCGCCGAGAACATCGCGGTCCGGGTCGCCTTGCTCGAACGCGAGGCGCCGCGGACGTGCGCGGCCCTCTGGCAGGCCCTGCCGTTCTCGGGCGAAGGTCTGCACGCGGCGTACTCGGGCACCGAGATCGCCATGCTGATCGACCCGGCGATCGACATCGCCGAAGAGAACGCCACGGAGTGCATCCAGACCGGTGACGTGATGTACACGCACTACAAGCCGGGGGTCCGCCACGGCCATCCCGACGCGGGCAGCGGCGTGCACTGGGCCTACGATCGTTACGTGCGGCCGACGACCCCCGGCCAGTGGACGCCGGCTATCTCCAACGTCTTCGGACGGATCGTCGGCGACCCCTCGGCCTTCTACGACGCGTGCCGCCGCATGCGCCGGGAGGGGGTCAAGGCCATCGAGATCACCGCCGTGGGGAGCTGACGCGGAGGCGCCGGGCATGCTGAAGAGGCACTGGTACGTCGCGGCGTGGGCGCACGAGGTGACGCGGGAGCTCTTGGCGCGCCGGCTGCTGGGCGAGCCCGTCGTCCTCTACCGGACGACCGCGGGCCGGGTGGTCGCTCTCGAGGACCGGTGCCTGCACCGCCGGGCGCCCCTGTCGCTCGGGCGGGTGCTCGGCGACGAGGTCGAGTGCGGGTACCACGGGCTCCGCTATGCCCCGTCGGGAGAGTGCACGCTGATTCCGGGCCAGGACCGGGTCCCGAGGGTCGCCGGCCCTGACGGCCGGCCCGGTCCGGCATGTGTGCGCAGCTACCTCGTGGTGGAGCGCCACGGCTTCATCTGGATCTGGATGGACGAGGCTCCCGGGGACCCAGCGGCGATCCCCGACTACCACTGGCACACCGAGCCGGGGTGGGAGGTCGACTACTTCTACGTCAACCCCCGCGCCGACTACCGGCTGGCCATCGATAACCTCCTCGATCTCTCCCACGCCACGTTCCTGCACCGGAGCAACGTGGGGAGCCCCGCCCTGGTCGAGAACACCCCCGAGACGCTGGTCACCCACGACTCCGTCGAGGTGCGGCGGCGCCTGCGCGACGTCGAGAATTCGGCGACGTTCGCCGCGCTGATGGGACTCGCGCGCGTGGACAACTACCGCGGCACGATCTTCCGGCCCCCGGGCGACATCCGCATCTACACCATCTACGAGCCGCCCGCCAACACGGACGCGGCGCGGCAGCACGTCTTCCAGGTGCTGACCCCCGTGACGCCGGAAACCGAGACGGCGCACCACCAGTTCCTGACCCACTGCAGAAACTTTTCGGCGGGCGCGGTGCGGGCCCGCTTCGTCCAGGACGTGCGGGTCGCCATGGTGGAGGATCAGGCGATGCTGGAGAGCCAGCAGCGAAGCCTCGACGCCGACCGGCCGGACCTGCCAGTCCTCAACATCGGAACGGACAAGGGGCCCCTCGCCGCCCGGCGGATCCTCGACCGCCTGGAGGGGCGCTCGGCCAGGCGCCGGTCCCCTGAGCGAAGGAGAGCGCGATGAGCAGACAGACGACGTCCGGTCCTCCCCTCGAGACCCTGGACCGGCAGAGCGTGTTCCACCCGGCGACGTCGATCGCGGATCACCTCCAGCAGGGTCCGCGCATCATCGTGGAAGGCTCGGGCGTCACCCTGATCGACTCGACCGGAAAGCGCTACCTCGACGCGGTGGCTGGCCTCTGGTGCGTGAACATCGGCTACGGTCGGCCCGAGGTGGCCGACGCCATGGGGAGCATGGCGCGGCGGCTCGGCTACTACCACACGTTCTCGTCCTTCTCGAACGAGCCGCAGATCCGCCTCGCCGACCGGCTGCTCGCGCTGATGCCCGGGCGGATGAGCAAGGTCTTCTTCGGCAATTCCGGCTCCGACGCCAACGATACGCAGATCAAGCTGGTGTGGTACTACAACAACCTGCGGGGCAAGACGCGGAAGAAGAAGATCATCGGCCGCATCCACGGCTACCACGGTTCCACGGTGGCGACCGCGAGCCTTTCCGGGCTGCCCGCGTTCCACCGGCACTTCGACCTGCCCATCCCCAATGTGCTCCACGCGGCCGCGCCGCACTACTATCGCCACGGGGCGCCCGGCCAGTCGGAGGAGCAGTACGCGACGGCGCTGGCCGAGGCGCTGGAGGACCTGATCCAGCGCGAGGGGCCGGACACGGTGGGCGCGTTCATCGCGGAGCCCATCATGGGCGGGGGAGGCGTGCTGGTGCCGCCCCGAACGTACTTCGAGAAGGTGCAGGCGGTACTCCGGAAGCACGACGTCCTGATGATCGTCGACGAGGTGATCTGCGGATTCGGTCGCCTCGGGCGCATGTTCGGCTCCGACGTCTACGGCATCGAGCCCGACCTGATGACCTGCGCCAAGGGCTTGACCAGCGCCTACTTCCCGCTGTCGGCCGTGGTGATCTCCGAGAAGGTGTGGGCGGTGCTGCGGGATGGGTCGCCCGAGGTGGGGGCCTTCGCCCACGGGTACACATACAGCGGTCACCCGGTGGGGGCGGCGGCCGCGATGGCGAACCTCGATGTCCTCCTCGGCGAGGACATGGTGGGGAACGCGGCGCGGACGGGGGCCTACCTGCAGGCCCGGCTCCGCGACACCGTCGGCGCGCTGCCCCTGGTGGGCGACGTCCGGGGCGTGGGCCTGGCCGCCGGCGTCGAGGTGGTCGCCGACCGGGTCACCCGGGGCAGCTTCGACCCGGGGACGCGGGTTGCGCAGCGCGTCGCCGCGCGCTGCCTCGAGGACGGGCTCATCGTCCGTGCGCTGCCGGTGGGAAACGTCATCGCGCTGTCCCCGCCGCTCTGTATCACCCGGGCGGAGGTCGATCAGGCCGTCACGGTTCTAGCCCAGGCCATCCGGTCCGTGTCGGACGAGCTGCTCCGGGAAGGGCTCTGGCAGGCTCCATCGGGCCCGGCGTAGCCCTGGTCCCGGAGGGAGATCCTGCGGCCGAATCTGTCTACACGGCGCCGACCTCCGCCGCCGCGGCCGCGGCGGCCTGGGCGACCGCGCGGTCGTCGATGGCGCCCGAGCCCGGCACCACCGGCACCGGCCCGCCCATGAGGTGCGGGTAGCGGAGCCCGGTGGCGGTGTTGAACACCACGACCCGCGAGGTCGCGCCGAGCTGCCCCTCGCGGACCATCCGCCGCACGGCGGCGATCGTCGCCGCGCCCTCCGGCGAGAGGAACAGCCCCTCGTGGCGGTTGGCCCAGCCCATGAAGTGGAGCGTCTCGGCGTCGGGGACGCCCACCGCCCAGCCCCGGGTGGCCCGGAGCGCGCGCAGGATCAGGAAGTCGGCGAACGGCTTCACCACCATGATGCCGGGCGCGATCGTCTCGACGTGCTCCGCGCCGAGGCACTCGTCGAGCCCCTCGTGGAAGGCCTTGACGACGGCGCCGCCGGGGACCTGGACGGAGACGAGCCGCGGCCGCCGGCTCCCGATCCAGCCGAGCTCCTCCAGCTCGTCGAAGACCTTCCACATCCCGATGATGCCGACGCCGCCGCCGGTCGGGTACAGGATCGCGTCGGGCACCTCCCAGCCGAGCTGCTCGACCACCTCGAGGCCCATGGTCTTCTTGCCCTCGACGCGGTACGGCTCGCGGCCGGCCCCGGCATGGAGCCACCCGTAGCGCTTGGCCGCCTCCGTCATGATCCGGAAGACGTCGCCCACCGTGCCGTCGATGCGATACACGCGCGCGCCGTTCGCGAGGCTCCCTTTCCAGCCGAGCTCGGGGCACTCCACGGGGAGCGCGGTGTGGACCTCGCAGCCGGCGCGCGCGCCGTAGGCGGCCCAGGCGTGGCCGCCGCTCCCGACGGTGGGCTGGGCGAACCGGGTGACGCCGAGCTCCTTCCAGCGTGAGACGGCGGCGGACGCGCCCCGCGCCTTGAACGTGCCCGTGGGGTTCATCCCCTCGTCCTTGACCCACAGCTCGCCCACGCCCACCTCGCGGGCGGCCCTGGGCACCGGGATCATCGGCGTGAAGCCCTCGCCCATGGACACGATCGACGCGTCGTCACGGACCGGCAGCAGCTCGCGGTACCGCCACATCGTGGGCGCGCGCCGGGCGATCTCGTCGGGCGTCACGGCCTTGCGGATCGCCGCGAGGTCGTAGCGGGCGAGCAGCGGCCCGCCGCAGTCGCAGAGCGCGCGCGGGGTGTCGCCCGGGTAGTAGGCCTTGCAGCGGCTGCACTCGAGTCCGACCAGATGTCCGCCCATGATGGTCTTCCTTTCCGCTCTTCGGTCAGGTGCCGGCATCGCCGCGTCCCCGCCCGCGGAGTCGCGGCTCGAGGAGGTCGCGCACGCCGTCGCCCAGCACGTTCATCGATAATACGACGAGCATGATGGCGAGTCCGGGGAGGGTCGCCAGCCACCAGCCGGCGATCAGGTACTCCTTGCCGTCGGCGAGGGACATGCCCCAGCTGGGCGTCGGCGGAGGGACCCCGAGGCCCAGGAAGGACAACGTGGACTCCAGCACGATCAGCCGCCCGATCTCGGCGCTCATGATGACCAGCGCGTACGAGAGCACGTTCGGGAGGAGATGGCGCCCGAGGATCCACCAGGCGGGGCAGCCCAGGCTCCGGGCCGACTGGACGAAGTCGGACTCCCGGAGGCTCAGGGTCTGACCGCGCACCACGCGCGCGTACGTCACCCAGCCGCTCAGCGCGAGGATGATCAGGAGGTTCCTGAGGCTCGGCCCGAGGACGGCGATCACCGTGATGGCGAAGAGCAGGAACGGGAAGGCGAGCTGGACGTCGATGAGCTTCGCCACCACCGAGTCGGTGCGGCCCCGGAGGTAGCCGCTCAGGAGGCCCAGCGTGAGCCCGATCGTGCCTCCGATCAGCGACGAGACCACGCCGACGAGGAGCGACACCCGGGCGCCGTAGATCAGGCGGCTCAGGATGTCCCGGCCGAGCTGATCGGTGCCGAGGAGGTGAGCGGCGCTGCCGCGGGCCATCCACACCGGCGGGCGGAGCCGCGCGGACAGATCGCTCTTCGCCGGGTCGTGGGGCGCGAGGTGCGGCGCGAGGACCGCGCACACGGCGGCGACGGCCAGGGGCAAGGCGGCGATGAGCAGCGGGAGGCGCAGACGCCCGCGCCGGCTCACCGGCCCGCCGTCGTCCGGGGGGCGATCCCCCTCACGCGCTGAGCCTCACCCGGGGATCGAGCCATGCGTAGCAGAGGTCCACGAGCAGGTTGCCGAGGACGAAGACCATGGCCATCACGAAGACCGCCGCCTCGACCAGCGGGAAGTCGCGGTTGTAGATGGCGAAGATCATCAGCCGCCCCACCCCGGGCCAGGCGAAGATCATCTCGCAGACCAGCGCCCCGCCGAGCAGGAGGCCGAACTGGAGGCCGATGACCGTGACGATGGGCATCGCCGCGTTCTTGAGCGCATGCTTGAGCACGACCAGGCGCTCGCCGAGCCCCTTGGCCCGCGCGGTGCGGACGTAGTCGGTGTCGAGCACCTCCAGCATCCCCGACCGCACGAGACGCGCCATCGCGGCCATCGGGTAGCTGGCCAGCGTGAGCGCCGGCATGACCAGGTGCTGCCACGTGCCGTACCCGGTGGTGGGGAGCAGCTGGAGGGTCACCGAGAGGACGAGCATGAGCATGAGACCCGTCCAGAAGATCGGGGCGGACTGGCCGAAGGCGGCGAGGCCGACGGCGAGGTGGTCGAGCGCGGTGCCGCGCCGGGCCGCGGCCGCGATGCCCAGCGGCACCGACAGCGCGACCGCGAGCACGAGCGCCGTCACCGCGAGGAGGATGGACGCGGGCAGCCGCTCCATCACCAGGCCCATGGCCGGCTGCTGGTGCTGGAGGGACGTCCCGAAATCGCCGCGCAGGAGCTTCTTCACGAACCGCCCGTACTGGACGTGGAGCGGCTGGTCGAGGCCGAGGTTCCGGGTGAGCGCCTCGATCTCCTCGCGGGACGGGTCCGGAGGCAGCAGCATCATGACCGGATCCCCGGTCAGGTGGAGGACCACGAAGACGAGCGTGAGGACGCAGGCGGCGACGATCGCCGTGTGGGCGAGCTTGGCGAGGAGGTAGTCACGCATGGCGGGCGGCGGCACTGCCGGCCGGCGTCGGGCGCGCGGGCCGCCCGACGCCGGAGCCGCGTCTAGCGGAGGCCGATGTCGTACACGATGATGCGCTGGTCGGCGCGCGCCTTGTAGACGATCTCGTTCCGGGCGGCGTCGATCAGCTCGCCCTGGAAGAGGAAGAGCTCCACCGCCTCGTCGTGCCAGATCTGCGCGGCCTCGTGGTAGTTCTTGAGCCGCTTCTCGGTGTCCAGGCTGAAGCGCGCCTCCTCCATGAGCTGGTAGAAGCGGGTCCCCTCGTAGTTCCCGGGCCAGATCTTGTGGACGATGCCGCCGGGGCCGTGGAGGCGCCACAGGACGCCGTCGGTGTCGTAGGTCGTGCTGGCGGGGTCGGCGAGCAGGAGCCCCGGGAAGGTGTTGGCCCGGAGGAGCTGGATCCGCGTGGAGGGCTCGAGCACGCCCACCTTGGCGCGCACGCCCACCTCGCCGAGCATGGCGGCCACCGCCTCCGTGAGCTGCCGGTCGTTCAGGTGGATGCCGTTGCCGGTCTGGAGCTCGATCTCGACGCCGCCCGCGTAGCCGGCCTCCGCGAGGAGCTTCTTCGCCATCGCGGGGTCGTAGGGGTAGGGCTTGATGCCGGGGTTGAACCCGAAGTCGGTGTTGGGGATGCCGCTGCCGATCGGGATCGCGTAGCCGTGGTACAGCTCCTTGATGATCTTGTCCTTGTTGACCGCGTAGTTCAGGGCCTGGCGCACCTTCGTGTTGGCGAGCGGGCCCTTCTGCGCGTTGATCAGGTACACGGTGACGAGGTTCGTCAGCGTGTGCTCCACCCGGCAGCACCCGGCCTTCTCGACCTGCGGCACGTGGTCCGGGAGCACCTTGGTGATCAGCTGGGCCTCGCCGCGCGTCAGCGCGGCCACGCGGGCGAAGTTGTCCGGGATGGGCCGCCACACGACCTTCTTGATCTTCGGCGCGCCCCGCCAGTACGCGTCGTTCGCCTCGAGGACGACCCGGTCGTCCTTCACCCACTCCACGAACTTGTACGGGCCGGTGCCGACCGGCTTGAGGGCGAAGTCCTTCCAGTCCACCTGCTTCAGGTACTGGGGCGGCAGCATCTGCCCGCCGTAGCCGGCGAAGCGCTTCACGAGGATCGGGTCGGGCTTGCTGGTGACCACGTTGATCGTGTACGGGTCCACGACCTCCGCCCGCTCGATCGTGGCGAAGCCGCCGTAGACCTGATGGACGCCCTTGGTGATGAGCCGGTCGATCGTGAACTTGGCGGCCTCGGCGTTGAAGGGCTCCCCGTTGTGGAACTTCACGCCCTGCCGGAGCTTGAACTGCCACGTCGTCGGGTTGACGCTCCGCCAGGAGACGGCGAGCTCGGGAACCACCTTGCCGATGTCCTTCGAGTCCCACGTCACCAGCGCGTCGTAGATGTTGTAGAAGAGATTGAGGTTGTGGATCTGCGTCGCCTGGGTCGGGTCGAGCGTGGTGATGTCCGCGCCCTGGGCGATCACGAGGGTCGGCCCCTGGGCCGGGGCCGGGGTCGCGGCCAGGAGCGCGAGGCCGACGCTGGCCAGGACGGTCCGGAGCGCCTGGCGTGGCCGGGATCGGATGGAGCGTCGCATCGGCTGGTCCTCCTCCGCGCCGGACCGCCGGTCCGGGCGCTCAGCGTGGTCATGGCCGGCCGCGTGGGAGCGGCCGGCGTCCAGGGCGGCGATCAGGGGTAGACGGGCGTGCGCCACTCGGGGTGGCCCGCGCCGCCGCGCACCGCCTGGAAGTAGGCGTCGCGCACCTTGGCGGTCAGGGGCCCGACGGCGCCGTCCCCGATCGGGTGCCGGTCGATCGACAGGATCGGCGTGACCTCGGCGGCGGTCCCGGCGAAGAAGGCCTCGTCGGCGATGTAGAGCTCGGTCCGGTCCACCTCGCGCTCCCAGGGCTCGACGGACAGCGCCTCGTGGAACAGCGTGAGGAGCGTGGCGCGCGTCACGCCTTCCAGGATGTTGCTGGTGACCGGCGGGGTGATGGGCCGATCGTCGCGGACGAGGAAGAGCGTGTAGCCGGGCCCTTCCGCGACGCTGCCGTCGCTGTTGAGCAGGATCGCGTCGTCGTAGCCGTCGATCTTCGCCTGGAGCAGGGCGAGGCGGCTGTTCTGGTAGTTCGCCGCTGCCTTGACCCGCGGCGGGATCGCGTTGTCCGACGTGCGGTCCCAGGAGCTCACCGCCACGTGGAGGCCGCCGGCGCCGAAGTAGCGGCCCGTGGGGATGGGCGCCAGCACGTAGCTCACCGGCTCGCGGGAGGCGAGCCCGCCGTCGTCGGTGTCGACGAAGACGATCAGGCGCACGTGGAGGTCCTCGCGGAGGCCGTTGGCGCGGATCACCTCGCACGTCTCCTGCTCGAGGCGATCGAGGTCGGCCGGCAGGGGCAGGCGGGCGATCTTGGCCGAGCGCTGGAGCCGCCGGAGGTGATCCCGCAGCCGGAAGACGTAGAGCTGCTGGTCGGTGTCGCTCCAGTACGCGCGCATCGCCTCGTACACGCTGGCGGCGTACTTCATCGCGGTCGACAGGACGTGGACCTGCGCGTCCTCGTACGGAATGATCCGGCCGTTCATCAGGAGCAGGCGGGGCTTGGCCATGGAGGTCACGTTACCCGAAGCGTCGGCCGGGCGGCAAGGGACGGACGGGGCGGGCGGGCCGCGGCGCCGGCCTCCTGGCTCGCCCGTGCGCGGGCCGCCGCGACGGGCGGCCTTGTCTGCGGTACCCTCAGGAACGCGGTGTCCGCCGACGCCGGCGGCGCGCGAGGCACACAACCGGGAGGAGGGCCGCGTGAAGCTCGAGAAGGGGTTCCGCCAGCTGGTCGACGAGGCCAAGTCGCGCATCCGGACGCTCACGCTGGAGGAGGCCCGCGCGCGGCACGGCGGGGCCGACGTCGTCTTCGTCGACCTCCGCGACGTGCGGGAGCTCGAGCGGGAGGGTCAGATCCCGGGCGCGTTCCACTGCCCTCGCGGCATGCTCGAGTTCTGGATCGATCCCGAGAGCCCCTACTTCAAGAGCGTCTTCGGCTCGGGCAAGGAGTTCGTCTTCTACTGCAGCGCGGCCTGGCGCTCCGCCCTCGCCGCCGACACGGCCCAGACGATGGGCCTTCCGCGCGTCACGGAGCTGGAGGGCGGTTTCACCGCGTGGAAGGCCGCCGGATTGCCGGTGGCGGAGCACCCCGCCAAGAAGCCCGCCTGACGGGGCCGGCCCCGGCCGGGCGCCGTCCGGGTGCTACGGCGCCCCTCGTCTCGGCGTGGCGCGGTAGTCGGGATTGTCCCAGACGATGAACGCCGCCTTGTTGTCGCACGAGGGGTCGGTGACGTAGCTCTGGATGATCCCGTGCACGCGAAAGCCGCACCGGAGTTGGACGGTGAGCGTCGGATCGACCATCTGCCCGGCGATCACCCGGGCCACGTACTCCTCCACCGGCATCCGGTCCTTCCACAGGCCGTAGCCCCTGAGCAGGCCTCCCGCGATGTGTCCCCGGAGATTCAGGCGCCGGACGAGATCGTGGCGGGCCCGATAGAGGAGCCGGGCGATCCCCCGCCGGCGGTACTCGGGCAGGACGCCGATGTCCGCGCCATAGAGCCAGTCGCCGTCCGGGTCGTGGCGGCCGAGCCAGTTGTGATCGACCGCGTCGATGTAGCGGTGCTCGATGTGCTCGAGGTCCGCCGTCGTCCGGAAGTCCGTCGAGCAGGCGACCGGCCGGCCGGCGCCGGTGACCGCCGCGAGCTGGCCCGCCGGGAAGCGCTCGATGTGAGCCCGGTAGTGTGCGGCGGTGATCAGCTCGCCCTCGGCCAGGGTGGGGAACGACGCCCGCTGAATGGCCTCGAGCTCCGCGGCCATGCCGGGCGTGCTGTTGACCACCGAGACGTCGGGGCTCGCGGATCCGGTCACGGCGCCACGCGGATGCGCCCGTAGGTCTCGGGGGCCCGCCACGCGAAGAGGACGCCGACGCCGGCCAGGAGCCCGGCGCCGGTCGCGAGGGCGGCCTCGATGCCGAAGGCGTCGGTGACGAGGCCGAGCACGATCGGCCCGATGACGTAGCCGGAGTCGGCGAGCATCCGGTAGAGGCTCATCGCCGCGGCGTTCATCCGGGGCGGCGCCACGTCGGCGGCATAGGCCGACGGGGCCACCCCGCCCACGCCCTGTGCGAGGCTCCAGACGAGCGACGCCGTCACGAACCACGCATAGGACGGGGCCAGCAGGAACAGCAGCAGCGAGACGCTGGTCAGGAGGGTCGCCGGCACGATCACGGCCTTCCGGCCGAAGCGGTCCACCAGCATGCCGGCGGGGTAGGCGAACCCGAAGCCGGCGAGGCTGCCGAGCGCCATGGCGAATCCGATCCGGTCCGGACTCAGGCGCAGACGATCCTGCCCGAGGACCGGGATCACGCTGAACAGCGCGCCCGTTCGGGTGAACGCGCTCGCGAAGCTCACCAGGCTGACCAGGAGGAACCCGACCCGGCCGGCCAGGATCCGGATCTGCGCCGCGAACGGCGGCGCGGGCGCGGGCGACTCCGCGGCGCCCGGGCTCTGGCGCGCCATCGTCTCGGGGACCCGGAGCCAGGCGACCACGCCCGCGAGCAGGCCGGTGACCGCATACGCGACGAACGGGGCCGACAGGCCGAAGCGCTCGGCCAGCACCCCGCCCGGGAAGGGTCCGAGGCCGACCGCGAACAGGAAGCTCCCCTGGTAGACCGCCATCGCGCGCCCGCGCACCGCCGGCGTGGTGATGTCGGCCAGCACGATCTGGCCGGCGGTGAGGACGAACGCCGCCCCGACGCCGGCCACGAACCGGGCGCCCACGAAGGTGGGGTAGTCCGGGGCGTACGCGCAGAGGAGATTGCCGGCGGCCGTCACGAGCCCGCCGAGGGCGAGGGCCGCGCGTCGGCCGAACCGGTCGGAGAGCTGGCCCACCGGGACGGCCACCAGGAACCGCGCCAGGCCGTAGACGGCGATGGCGAGCCCGATCGCCGTCTGGGACACCCCGAACGACCGCGCGTAGAGGGGGAGCACGGGCACGACGCTGCCGAACCCCAGCTGGTTGATCCCGATCAGGACGCACATCCAGATCAGGATCCGAACGTCGCTCGGCGGGAGGCGGCTCACGGCCGGATCACGGAGATCTCCAAGGACGACTCCCGCTCCGAGGGAGCGCGCCGCCGACGCCCCGGCGTCACCGAGACCGGTGCGCGGGCCGGCGGGGGCTCGGGCGGACCGTCATCGGCGCGAGCGTGGCGGGGCGGGCCGGGCCGAGCGGCTAGCGTGCCGCGCGCCGCTTGGGCGGCCCCGGCTTCACCCGCTTCTGGGTGCGCAGGCCCAGGGCCCGGATGGCGGCCGAGACGCTCACGCCCTTGAGGCGCAGGCGCACCGTCTTCTTCACGCGTGAGGCCGGGACCAGCACGTCCCGGGCCAGGAGCCGGTCGAACTTCGCGGCGACCTGTCCGAGCGGCAAGCCCGAGACCGAGACGTCGATCTTGTTGCCGAGGCTCAGCACGCCCCCCGAGCCGCTGGGCTCGTCCCCGAAGCACTCGCAGTCGCAGGTGTCCGACTCGTACACGTAGACGCAGCTGCAGCCTCCGGGAGGGCACACGATCTTGCATCGTCCCGCACTGCACGTGGCCATCGGCGACGCTCCTTTCCCCGAGGGGGGCTCCGGGCGGTCGACCCAGTCTGACACGGGAGCGCGACCCCGGCATAGGGCTCCGGCACCGGGCCTGGGCGGACCGACCGCGACTCGGCGGCGTCGCACCGCCCAGCCCGAGTCGAGCCGGATCGCGCGGGCGGGCCCGCGCCGTCCGGCCGCGGCCGCGGCCGCGCGGCGAGCGCGGGCGCCTCAGGCCGCGTCGTCACCCCCGCGCCGGAGCGGCCGCACGAGGCGGAGATCCGGCTGGCCGTCCCGCCCGTCCGGCTTCTTCTCGTTGGTGAAGGCGAGGTAGCTCAGCCGCTCGTCCCCGCGCACGAGGGCCGCGATCGCGTCCGCGATCACCGCGCCGGCGTCGATCTCGATCGCGAGGAACGGCCCGCTCGAGCCCGTCTTCTGCCAGGCCGCTCCGACGTCCTGCCGTCCGTTCCGTCCACGCCGAATGTCCGTCGTGGCCATGGTTGACCTCCTCAGGTGGGGTCCTCGCCGGCCGCGACGCGCGCCCGGCCCAGGAGATGGACCACGATGCGGCGGGTCTCCCCGCCGCTCCGGATCGTGATCGTTCCGGCGGGCACCGCGAAGCCCTTCGACGAGAACTGGATCGTGACGTTGCTGGTGGCGACCGCCCCGTCCACGAGGCGGTGCGGGCCCTCGACCGTCTGCGCGTCGCCGCCGGGATCGGCGACGATGCGGAAGCCGCGCCCGTCGGGCTCGAGGACGAGCGCGTGGGTCACCCCCTGGGCGCGGGCGCGCGCCTTGGTGAGATGGACCGCCGCGTAGAGATCGGCGGTCGCCCCGCCCGCCCGGTATCCCTCGAGCGCCGCGCCGACCGTGGGGGCGGCGCTGCCCATCAGGATGCCCAGCACCAGCAGGACGACGACGACCTCGACCAGCGTGACCCCGCGCTGCCCGCCCCACATGGCGACCTCCGCCCGACTCACGGAGCAAGGGCGGTGCCACCGCGCGTCGGGCGATCCGCGAAGCCCGGATGCCTTCGTCTCGCGCGAGGTTCTGTCGCGTGGACGCCCGAGCGGTGTCCTCGACGCGCGGCGTGAGCGTCGGCCCGTGTGGACGAGGCGGATCGAAATGGATGCGCGGAGCGCCGGGGTGAGGCCGGTCAGGCGGAGCGGAAGCGGGGCGGGTCGGCGGCCGCGCGGACGACCCGCCCGTCGCGCTCGAGCTTCTGGAGGTGCGAGAGGACGGACAGGCGCGCGACCGGGTGGAGCGCCGGGGAGACCTCGCGATACACGCGGGCGACGATGTCGGCCACGGTCTCGGCGCCGGCGCCGACGGCGGCGAGGATCTGCGCGTCGCGCTCGAGCCGGTGGGCGATGTAGCCCTCGATGACCGGCCGCGCGGGCTCGAGGACGGGGCCGTGCGCGGGGTAGATGCGCTGGACGTCCAGCTGGAGGACCCGCCGGAGGGACGCGAGGTAGTCGCCGAGGTCGCCGTCGTCGGGCGGGATCACCGTCGTCGAGCCGCCGAGGATGAGGTCGCCGGTGAAGAGCGCCCGCTCCTCCTCGAGGTAGTAGCAGAGGTGGTCCGACGCGTGCCCCGGCGTGTAGACCGCGTGGAGGGTGACGCCGTCGCCCCGGATCACCGCGCCGTCGGCGAGGGACTCCATGGAGACCGGGAGCGAGGCGTCGTTCTTCACGAGCTTCGCGACGGGCACCCGCGGGAACGCGCGCCGCACGTCCGGGCACGCCGCCGATGTGGTCGACGTGCCGGTGCGTCAGGATGACCCGGGACACCTCCTCCGGACCCTCCGCGCCGAGGAACGCCGTCAGGAGCCGGATGTAGCCCGGCACGCCCGCGCCCGTGTCGAGCAGGATCGGCCGGCGCGCCCCGACGAGGTAGGTGTTGGTGCCGGGCCCCGTCATGAGCCCGGGGTTCAGCCCGAGGACGCGCCCGACCAAGGGCGTGAGGCGCGCCGTCTCCGGGACCGCCGCCGGGCGGGGCGCGCTCACGCGGGCCGCACCACGGTCGACCAGTCGAAGAGGTAGTAGCGCGCGGCGTCCAGCCGGTCGATGATCCCGTGGAACTTCGGCCGCCCGTCGGCGTGATGCCGCCACACCGCCTCGTACGACTCGAACTGGGCGAGGTACTGCGTTCCGTACTCGGCCGGCTCCGCCATCGGCCAGTCGCCGGCGCGGAAGCGGCGGTGCGCCTCGGCGGGCTCCACCCAGAAGCCCTCCGACGCTTCCTCGGCGATCAGCCGCGGCGCCTGGCCCGCCGGGACGGCGCAGAGGAAGAAGCGGGCGGAGAAGCGGATGGGGCTCGCCGGCGGCGTCACGAAGTGCGAGAGGTAGGCGAGGGGCCCGAGGTCCGCGAACCACTCCTCGGCGGTCAGGACCGCGGTGAACGAGCGCTCCCCGCGGACGAGGGCCCGCCGGTGGCTCTCGAGGTGCGGCGCGACGTCCGGGGCGCCCGCCGCGACGGGCCGCCCCTCGGCGTCCCGGGCCAGCAGCACGCCCGTCTCCTCGAAGACCTCGCGCACGCTCGCGACCCAGTAGGCGAGGGCGGGCACCTCGTCCGCCGGATCACCGATCGCCCGGGTGGCGGCGTCCGGCGAGAGCCCGCGCGCCCGGGCGAGGGCCTCGCGGCTCCGGTCGGCCAGGTCGACCTTGCCGCCCGGGAAGGCGTAGTAGCCGCCGAGGAAGCGCATGTCGCGGGCGCGCCGGATCAGGAACACCTCGATCGCCGCGGCGCGCCCGGGCCGGATCAGCAGAACGGAGGCCGCGGGCCGAGGCTCGACGGGCACGACGGCGAGTGTAGCACGCGCGTTCGCACCGCTCGGCTCGCCCGCCGCCGCCGCGCACTCGACGGGGCACGCTACGCGTGGACATAGGAACTCGGACTCGGCCGCCAGTCGGAATCCGCCGGAGTCAGGCACCGGCTGGTCCGCTGGCCACCGAGTGCGAAGCCGCAGCAGGACCCGATGCCTGGGGGCGGGGCATACCTTGACGCGGTATACTGTCTCGAGGTATGTTGCGCGCCGGTGGCGATCCAGAGCTTTGCCAACCTCGGCGTTGGGCGCTTCTTCAGGGAGGGTCGAATGCCGAAGGGCGTCGGGTGGGCGAAGATCGCGAGCGTCGCCGCCAGAAAACTGGACATGCTCGACTACGCTGGAGCATTGGGCGATCTTGCGTCGCCGCCGGGCAACCGGCTCGAAGCGCTGCGAGGCGACCTGGCGGGTCTCCACAGCATCCGCATCAACGACCAATGGCGGGTCGTCTTCCGATGGAGACAGGCCGGGCCGGCCGAAGTTGACATCCGCGACTACCACTGAGGGGTGCGATGAGCGCGATGAGACGTCGGCGGCTGCCAACAAGCCCGGGGAGATCCTGCGTGAGGAGTTCTTGGTTCCGCTGGGGCTGACCCAGAAGGAGCTGGCCGATCACCTGCACTGCGACGTGAAGGTGGTCAACCGAATCGTCAATGGTCGCACCTCGGTGACGGCCGCGATGGCGCTGAAGCTCGGGGCCACGTTTCGGACCACGCCGGAGTTCTGGCTGAACGCCCAGAAGGCGCTTGACCTCCATCGAGCCGCCGGCTCGTTGCGCGGGCTTCCCGAGCCGGTGGTTCGAGCAGGCTGAGCCCGGATCGATCCTTGGGCGGGTCGCTCGCGTTCTCGCGGTCGCGCCTCTTCGCGCAAGTATCTTCTCCGGCCCGTCCTCGATCCGTCTCGGCCTCCACCCGGCCGCGTGGCGCACCGCCCAGGGCGAAGGTGAGGGAGGAGGCTCAGCCGGCGAGGGACTCCCAGTCGCCCTCGGAGGCGTCGAGGGCGATCGCGAGGCTGCCGTTGGAGCCGGCGAAGACGGGGTCCTCCACCACGCGCACGGCGCCGCCGCCGTAGTCGCCGAGGACCCGCTCCATGGCGGCGGCCAGGCCCGGCACCTGGGAGCCGCCCCCGGCCAGGATGATGTTGTGGCGGACGCGCTCCTGGTACTCGGGCTCCACGCGCGCCAGGAGGTCGGCCATCGTCTCCGTGACGGGCGCCACCAGGCTCTCGCACGCGCGGCGCATCTCGCTCGTGATGTCGATCTGGGTGGCCTTGGCGGCCTTCTGCACGGTGACGACGACCGGGCTCGGCGGCTCGCCGACGAAGCTCCACTTCTCCTTCCACTCCCGGACCATGTAGACGGAGAACTGGGCGTCGGGGTGCTTGGCCCGGACGAGCGTCATGAGCTGCTCGTCGACCGAGTCGCCGGCGTTCGTCAGCGTCCGCTGGTCCTCCTCGGTCGGGTACCGGCCCCGCATGACGCAGAAGTCGGTCGTGCCCGGCGCCGATGTCGACGATCATCGTGTGGAGGAGCGCGTCCATCCCGTAGGACACGGCGAACGGCTCGGACACGATCATCAGGGCGTCGGCGACCCCCTTGACGGCGTTCCGGAGGTTCTGCCGGCTCACCCGGAGCGCCTCGGCCGGCACGCCCACGACGGCGCGGATCGGCTGGCCCTCGCGCCCGCCCGCCGAGCGAGATCAGGTGGCGCAGCAGCTCGCGCACCGCCAGCTCGTCCTGCTCCGACCCCTCCTTGATCAGGCCCCGCTCGAGGGGGCGGCGGAGGTCGAGCATCGGCCGGCTGTCGAGGGCCTCCCGGCCGAAGAGGATGGGCTTCTTCACGAGGCGCCGGGCCACCATGTCGACCGGCCACCCGACGTAGCTCTCGACCACGTGGCGGCCGCCGTTCGAGGCGGAGATCGAGCTGCGGGAGGTGCCCAGATCGATGCCGACGTGGAGGACATCGGTCTTCTTGGTCATCTACTGGCTCCCTGGGGCCTGGCCCAGCGTGGCGACGCGGTTGCGGGCCTCCGCGTACGCGTGGATGCCGTGGAAGAGCGCGCGCGCGATGTTCTGGCGGTAGGCCGGGTCGGCGAGCCGCCCGGCCTCCTCGTCGTTCGACAGGCACGAGACCTCGGCGAGGATGCCGGGGCTCTCCGTGGCGACGAGGACCAGGAACGGCGCACTGCGCACCCCCTTGTCCCGGATCGCGGGGTTCGTGTTGCCCAGGACGGTCACCAGCTCGTGCTGGACGACCTGGGCCAGCTTCCGCGACTCCGCCTGGCGGACGTGGGCGTACACGCCCTCGAGGAGCCGGCGGAAGTCGGCCAGATGATAGCCCGATTCGTGGTTTTCCTTGCCCGCCAGCTGCTCGGCGCGCGGGTCGTCGGCCGG
This sequence comes from uncultured Candidatus Rokubacteria bacterium, assembly GCA_963745015.1. GTDB lineage: Bacteria > Methylomirabilota > Methylomirabilia > Rokubacteriales > DASRDR01 > DASRDR01. The sequence continues at coordinate 323,960 of CAVUVU010000015.1, read as the reverse complement.
GCCGAGGTAGTACGTCTCCACGGCGTGGCACTCGCGCGACGGGACCGAGTTCACGTGGATCGACACGAACAGGTCGGCCCGCTCGACGTTGGCGATCTCCGCCCGCTGCCGGAGCGACACGAAGGCTGTCGGTGTCCCGGGTCAGTGCGACGTCGTACTTCGCGCGCTTCAGGAAGGCCCGGAGGTCCCGGGCGATCTCGAGCGTGATCTCCTTCTCCCAGACGCCCTGGGCCCGGGCCCCGGAGTCGTTGCCGCCGTGCCCCGGGTCCAGCACGAGCTTCTTGACGCGGAGGGACGCGGTCACGGGACCGAGCGCCTTCGGCGCCCGGAAGGTCAGGGAGGCGGGCGCCGTCGCCAGCACGGCCGCCCGGTCGGGCGCGCTGCCGGACAGGGGGTTGTAGGCGAGGAGGCCGAGCGTCGGGAGGGCCACGAGGAGCGTCGCCTGGATGGCCCCTCGCCGGAGCCGGGGGCCGACGCGGAACGGCGCGGCGGGCAGCCCGCGGATCGTGTCGACGTTCTCCCGGACGGCCCCCCGGAGGACCCGTCGCTTGAGCCGGTCGGGCGGCACCATCGGCCGGGCGGCTAGAGCTCCAGCAGCTGTGCCACGCGCTCGCGGTGGAGCGTCGCGTCACCGAACGCGACCTCCGAGCCCTTGGCGCGCTTGAAGTAGAGGTGCATGTCGTGCTCCCACGTGAAGCCGATGCCCCCGTGGACCTGGATGCCCGTCGCCGGCCACCTTCCGGTAGGCGTCGGACACGTAGGCCTTGGCCATCGCGGCGGCCAGCGGCGCGTCGGGCGCGTCCTGGTCCGGCCGCCCACGCGGCGTAGTAGGTGATGGACTTCGCGTTCTCGACCGCCACCAGCATGTCCGCGCACTTGTGCTTGACCGCCTGGTAGGCTGCCGATCGGCCGCCCGAAGGCGACGCGCACCTTGGCGTACTCGGTGCAGAGGTCCAGGACCTTCTGCGCGCCGCCGCACATCTCGGCGCAGAGGGCGACGGTGGCCCGGTCGAGCACGCGGGCCACGACGGGCCAGCCCTGGTGGAGCGGCCCGAGGAGCGCGTCGGCCCGACCTCGACGCGCCGGAGCGAGACCTCGGCGAGCTTCCGCGTCTGGTCCATCGTCGGCAGGAGGAGTCGTGGCGACGCCCTTCCGGTCCGCCGGCACGAGGAACAGGCTCACGCCGTGCGACGGGTCCTCCTTCGTCGCGCGCGCGGTCCGCGCGGCCACGACGAGGAGGTCCGCCGGTGGCCGTCGGGCACGAAGAGCTTGGTGCCCGACAGGACGAAGCCGCCGCCTTGCCGGGCTTGGCGGCGACCTCGACGCCCGCGGCGTCCCAGCGGGCGCTCTCCTCGAGGAGCGCGAGCGTCGCGCGCGCCTCGCCGGAGGCGATGCGGGGGAGCCACGCCGCCGCTGGGCGTCCGAGCCCGCCTCAAGGACCGCGAGCCCGCCCAGGAGCACGGTCGAGAAGAACGGCCCGGGCATGACGGCCCGCCCCATCTCCTCGAGGACGACGGTGAGGTCGACCAGCCCGAGTCCCACGCCGCCGTGCGCCTCGGGGTAGATCAGGCCGAGCCAGCCGAGCTCGGCGAGCTTGCCCCAGAACTCGTCGGTCGTGCCCGCGGGGTCGTCCATCATCCGCCGGACGAAGCCGGAGGGGCACTCCTTCTCGAGGAAGCTCCGCGCCGTCTGGCGGAGGAGCTCCTGTTCCTGGCTGAACCCAAAGTCCATGAGTCATTGTCTAGTCCTTCGGCAGGCCGAGGACGCGCTCGGCCAGGATGTTCCGCTGGATCTCCGTGGTGCCACCCTCGATCGAGTTGGCGCGGGACCGGAGGAACGTGTAGTGCCAGTTGCCCCGGTCGACCGCCCACGGCGACCCGGGGCCGAGCTGCCCGTAGGACGCCGAGGAGCTCCTGCGCGAGATCCTGGAGCGCCTGATGCCGGTCGCACCACCAGATCTTGCCGGCCGAGGCCTCGGAGCCCGGCATCTCGCCGCGGAGGAGCTTGGTGATCGCGCGCTTGGCCGTGTACTTGAACACCGCGTTGTCGATGACCAGCTGCGCGAGCCGCTGGCGGAGCACCGGGTCCTTCGCGGCGGGCCGGCCCTCGCGCGACATCCGGCGCGCCAGCTCGAGGGTCGCCCCGGTGGCGATCTCGAACCGGGCCTGGAGCCCGAACCCGAGCGCCAGCCGCTCGTACATGAGGGTGGTGATCCCCACCTGCCAGCCCTGGCCCTCGATGCCGAGGATGTTCTCCGCGGGCACCCGGACGTTCTCGAAGAACACCTCGTTGAACTCCGCGTCGCCGGTGATCTGGCGGAGCGGGCGGACGGTGATCCCCGGCGAGTGCATGTCGACGAGGAAGTAGGTCAGCCCCTTGTGCTTCGGGACGCTCGGGTCGGTGCGGGCGAGCAGCATCATCCAGTCGGAGATCTGCGCGAGGCTCGTCCAGACCTTCTGGCCGTTGACGACGTAGTGGTCGCCGTCCCGCACGGCCCGGGTCTGGAGGGACGCGAGGTCCGAGCCCGCGTTGGGCTCGGAGTAGCCCTGGCACCAGATCTCCTCGCAGGTGAGGATCTTCTGCAGGTGGCGCTGCTTCTGGGCGTCGGTCCCGTAGGCGATGATCGTCGGGCCGGCCATGCCGAGGCCGAGGACGTTCAGGGGCGGCGGCGCCCGGTGCTGGACCAGCTCCTCGTGGAGGAGGAGCTCCTCCATCCACGTGAGCCCGCGCCCCCCGAACTCCTTGGGCCACGTGAGGCCCAGGAGGCCCGCCTCGTGAAGCCGCCGCTGCCAGTGGCGGCCGAACTCGTAGAGCTCGGCCCGCGGCACGTCGCTCACGACCGGGCGCGTCGCCCAGTCCGGCGGCAGGTTGGCCGAGAGCCAGGCTCGCACCTCGGTGCGAAACGTCTCCTGCTCGGGGGTGAGTCTGAAGTCCATCGATCCTCCGCGGCCTCGAATCGAGCGCCGCCAGTATATAGTACCCGGTCCGCCGGCCGCGACGAACGCGCGGAGGGCTCCGGGCCCGTCCGAGCCCGCGTCGGGCGGCCCGGCGGCTTGCGCCCGCGCAGGGCGGATGCCATCCTCACGATGCCGGCGGGTCGCTCACTCGGAGGGAGCCGGCCGACCCATGCGATCCCGGACGCTCAAGATCGAGCACGCCCGCTACGTCGTCACCCTGGACGGCGAGCGGCGGATCATCCAGGACGGCTCGATCCTGATCGAGGGCGCCCGGATCAGCCGGGTCGGGAAGGCGGCCGAGCTGGCGGACGCTCCCGCCGACCGGACGATCGACGCCCGCCGCCCTGCTCGTGACCCCCGGGTTCGTGAACGGCCACATGCACATCAGCTACGCCCACGCCGTGCGCGGCATCTTCCTGGACGACATGGGCAGCCCGCTGCCCTACGTCTTCCGGCTCCAGATGGCGATGACGGAGGAGGAGGAGTACCACACGACGCTTGCTCGGCCTGGTCGAGCTCCTCAAGGGCGGCACCGTCGGCTTCGTCGATCCCGGGAGCACCAAGTTCCCCGACGCGTGCCTCCAGGCGTACGAGGACGCGGGCATCCGCGTGATCCTCGGCGAGTGCGTGGCGGACCGGGAGGCCCCGTTCCCGCTGCCCCGGTACGGCACCGACGAGGCGCTCGCCCGCACGGCGTCCTTCATCCGGAAGTGGGACGGCCGCCTCGACGGGCGGATGCGGGCGTGGGCGATGCCGTTCTCGCCGGAGACCTGCAGCGCCGACCTCCTGGGCGGGCTCAAGCGCGCTGGCGGACGAGCACGGGACCGGGCTCACGCTCCACCACGGAAGCGGCGCCGACGCGCGGCGGGAGTCCCTCGCGCGGTACGGGCTTCGCCCCACCGAGTATCTCGAATCGAACGGGGTGCTCGGCCCGAACGTGCTCCTGTCCCACGTGCTGGGCCTCGACGACGCCGAGATCGAGTGCCTGGCCCGGACCGGCACCGCGGTGGCGATGTGCCCGGTCACCGCCGCCAAGGGGGCGAAGGGGATCGCCGCCGAGGGCCGGATGCCGGAGCTGCTCCAGCGGGGCGTCCGGGTCGCGCTGGGCTCGGACTCGCCCAACAACTCGAACCATCTCGACATGGTGCGGACCATGAACATGGCGGCCATCCAGTACAAGGACGCCCGCCGGGACATGCGCCAGATCCCGGCCGAGCAGGCGCTCGAGATGGCCACGCTCGTCGGCGCGCAGGCGCTCGGGCTGGGCCACGAGCTGGGCTCGATCACGCCGGGCAAGCGCGCGGACCTCGTCCTGTTCGACACCCGGCGCCCCGAGTGGCAGGCCCTGTTCAACCCGGTCAACAACCTCGTCTACAACGCCGACGGCCGGAGCGTCCACACCGTGATCGTGGACGGCCGCGTCGTCGTGGACGCCTACCGCCAGTCCTTCGTGGACGAGGAGCGGCTCTACGCGCGCGTCCAGGAGATCGGCGAGCAGCTCCTGGCCCGGACCGGCGTCACGCTGCCGCGCTCGCGCTGGCCGATCGTCTGACCGTGAGGCCGCGCCGCCGGGTCTGGCCGGTCGTCCTCGCCGTGCAGCTCGGCGTGCTCCTGGCGGCGCTCGACGCGACGATCGTCGGCACGGCGATGCCCACGGTGATCGCCGCCCTCGGCGGCGCCCACCTCTACCCCTGGGTCTTCTCCATCTACATGCTCGCGTCCACCGTGGTGATGCCGGTCTTCGGCGGCCTCTCGGACCGGCTCGGGCGCCGCAGCCCCTTCGTGGCCGCGATCGTCATCTTCTGCGCGGGCTCGCTCATGGCCGGGGCCGCCACCAGCATGCCGGTCCTGGTGGCGGGGCGCGGCGTCCAGGGCGTCGGCGCGGGGGGCATCCTGGCGCTCTCGCTCATCATCTTCGGGGACCTGTTCCACGGGCCGCGCCGGGGTCAGATGCAGGGACTGATCACGGCGGTGTGGGGCGTCGCGAGCATCGGGGGCCCGCTCCTCGGCGGCGTCATCGTCGACGGCTGGAGCTGGCGCTGGGTCTTCCTCCTGAACCTTCCGCTGGGCGCGCTCGTCATCGGCCTGGCCGTCGGAGGTCTCGCGGAGACCGGGGAGCACGTCCACGGCCGGACGCTCGATCTCGCGGGGGCGGTCACGTTCCTCGCGGGCGTGACGGGTCTCATGCTCGCCGTGCTCGAGCCGCGCACGCCCGGGCAGGGCGGGTTCGGCGCCGGCCCGCTCGGCGCGCTCACCGTCGCCGCCCTCGGTCTCGCGGGGTTCGTGTGGGCCGAGCGGCGCTCGGCGGATCCGCTCCTGCCGTTCAGCCTCTTCCGGGAGATGCCGTTCGCCGCGGGCTCCGCGGCGGCGTTCTTCTCGGGGGCCGCGATGTTCGGGGCGCTCGTGCACGTGCCGCTGCTCGTCCAGTGGGGGCGCGGGACCGACGCGACCACGGCCGGGCTGGCGCTGATGACGATGAGCACGGGCTGGTCGGTCGGCGGGCTCGTCGCGGGGCAGGGCCTGAACCGGCTCGGGTTTCGCGCCCTCGCGCTCGCGGGCGCCGCGCTGATGACGCTCGGCTACGCCGCCCTGGCGCTCCGGCCGGACGTCGGCTGGACGGGCCTCCTGGTCGTGGGCGGGGCGATCGGGGTGGGCATGGGGCTCCTCTCCATCACCCTGGTCGTCGGCATCCAGACCGCCATCGAGCCCGCGCGGCGGGGCGTGGCGACCTCGGGCGTCCTCTTCTTTCGCAACATCGGCGCGACCCTCGGCGTCGCCGTGATGGGGGCGAGTCTCACCGGACGCCTCGGCGTCCGGCTGGCCGGCCTCGAGGAGGGCGCGCGACACCTGCCGCCGGACCTGGTGCCCGCCCTCCTGGAGGCGATCGGCTTCGTCTTCTGGCTCGGGGTCGGCGCGACGGTGCTGACGCTGATCGCGACCTGCTTCCTGCCGGACGGGACCCCGCGGGCCGCCACGGCCCCGGCGCCCGGGGAGGCGCTCGGATGAGACCGCGGCCGAAGGCCGTCTCGAACTGAGCCCGGCGCGGAGCGAGGATAGCCCGTGAGCGCGGAGCCGCTCCGCATCGACCTCGGCCGCCTGCGCCAGGACATCGAGGCGCTCGCGGCGATCGGCCAGGATCCCACGGGCGGGATCTCGCGGCCGGCGTGGAGTCCCGCCCACGAGGAGGCGCGCGCGTGGCTCCTCGGCCGGCTCCGGGCGTCGGGACTGGCCGCGCGCGTGGATCCGGCGGGCAACGTGTTCGGCCGGCTCGGCGAGGGCACCCCGGTGGTCCTGACGGGCTCGCACATCGACACGGTGCCGCGCGGGGGACCGCTCGACGGCGCGCTCGGCGTGCTGGCCGGCCTCGAGTGTCTCCGCACGGTGGCGGCGTCGGGCGCCCGGCCGGCGCGGGCGCTCGAGGTGGCCGCGTTCACCGACGAGGAGGGGCGCTTCTACGGGTTCTTCGGCTCGCGCGCGATGACGGGCAGCCTCGACCCGAGCCTCGCCGCGCGCCTCACCGATCCGGCCGGGCTCGCGCTGCCCGAGGCGATGCGGCGCGCCGGCTTCGACCTCGCGCGGGCGCCCGAGGCGCGCCGCGATCCCGGGGAGATCGCCGCGTACGTCGAGCTGCACATCGAGCAGGGGCCGTGGCTCGAGGCCGAGGACGTGCCGATCGGCGTCGTCGAGGGCATCGTCGGGATCCGCCGCGTCCGCCTGACCTTCGTCGGCCAGCCCGATCATGCCGGGACCACGCCCATGGATCGGCGGAAGGACGCCTTTCTCACCGCCGCCGAGTACGCGGCGAAGAGCCGGGAGCTCGTGGTGCGGGACGGCCTGGGCCGCGCCGTCACGACGATCGGCGTCGTGGACGTGCGCCCGGGCGTGGCGAACATCGTGCCGGAGCGCGCCATCCTCCTGCAGGAGCTGCGCGACCCCGACCCGGCCCTCCTCGAGCGCCTGGCGCGCCGCACCCTCCAGGCGGCCCGGCGGGTGGCGCGCCGGCGCGGGCTCGCCCTCGAGGTGGAGCCCCTCATGCAGGCCGAGCCCGTCCGGATGTCCCCGCGGATCCAGGCGGCGATCGAGGCGACGGCCGCGGAGCTCGGGCTCCCGACGCGGCGCATGCCCTCCGGCGCCGGGCACGACGCGCAGGTCCTGGCGGCGGTGACCGACGCCGGCATGATCTTCGTCCCGAGCCAGGGCGGCCGGAGCCACCGTCCCGACGAGTGGACCGACTGGCCGGCCATCGAGCGCGGCGCCAACCTCCTCCTCGGGACGCTCCTCCGCCTGGCCGCCTAGCGCAGCCCGGTCAAACCCGCAACTCGCAGGTCGGGGTCCAGACCCCAACTTCGGCTCTGGGCATGCCGAACTTCGGTGCCTGACCCCAACTTTGAGTTCGGCGTGCTGGGGTTCTGGGCCCCGACGCGGAGGCCGTTTGCTTGCCGCGCTGAGGGGGGTCCGGTAACATGGCCGGGTTGCAGGAGATCCCGGGTGCCATGCCCGGCGTGAGGCGGTCGACATGAACGTCGCGGTGGTCGGGACCGGGTACGTGGGGCTCGTGACGGGGGCGGTCTTCGCCGACCTCGGGAACGACGTCGTCTGCGTCGACAAGGACGCCGCCAAGATCGAGGGGCTCCGCGCCGGGCGCATGCCGATCTACGAGCCCGGCCTGGAGGAGCTCGTCGCCCGCAACGTCGCCGACGGGCGGCTCGAGTTCACCACCGACCTGCCCGGCGCGGTGCGCCGCTCGGACATCGTCTTCATCGCCGTCGGCACCCCGCCCAAGGCGACCGGCGAGTCCGACCTCACCGCCGTCGAGGAGGTCGCCCACGGGATCGCGCAGGCGCTCGACCGCTACAAGGTCATCGTGAACAAGTCCACGGTGCCGGTGGGCACGGGCGACCTGGTGCGCACGATCATCGAGCGGACCCGCCCCCGGCCGGTCAACTTCGACGTCGTCTCGAACCCCGAGTTCCTGCGCGAGGGCTCGGCGATCGAGGACACGCTCCGGCCCGACCGGATCGTCGTCGGCGCCCCCAGCCAGCAGGTGGCGATGACGCTCCTCGAGCTCTACGCGCCGCTCGAGCGGCCGATGATCATCACCGACGTCTACTCGGCCGAGATCATCAAGTACGCCTCGAACGCCTTCCTGGCCACGAAGATCTCCTTCATCAACGAGATCGCCAACCTGTGCGAGCTGGCCGGCGGCGACGTCACCCAGGTGATGAAGGGGATGGGGCTCGACCCGCGGATCGGCGCCGCGTTCCTGAACGCCGGCCTCGGGTACGGCGGCTCGTGCTTCCCGAAGGACACCGACGCCCTCATCCAGACCGCCGCCGCGCTCGGCTACGAGCTGCGCACGCTCCGCGCCGTGGTGGACGTGAACCGGGAGCGGATCCAGCGGCTCGTCGCGCTCATCCGGAAGGTGCTGGACCCCCTGGACGGCCGCGTCATCGGGGTGCTCGGGCTGGCCTTCAAGCCCAAGACCGACGACATGCGCGAGGCGCGGAGCGTCGAGCTGGTCACGCGTCTGGTCGAGGCGGGGGCCCAGGTCCGCGTCTACGACCCGGTCGCCATGGACAACGCCCGCCGCACGCTGCCGGCGGCCGTCGAGTACTGCCAGTCCTCCTACGAGGCGGCGGAGGGGGCGGACGCCGTCGCCGTCGTGACGGAGTGGAACGAGTTCAAGCTGCTGAACCTGGAGCGCCTGCGCCAGGTGATGCGGCGCCCGCTCGTCTTCGACGGTCGGAACATCTACGAACCCGAGCGGATGCGCCGGCTCGGATTCGAGTACCACTCGATCGGCCGGAAGCCGGTCTTTCCGGCCTAGAGGGCGCGGTCCATGTCCAAGGGATACTGGATCGTGGGCGTCGACATCTCCGACCCGGAGCAGTACAAGGCCTACGTCGCGGCCAACGCCGAGCCGCTCCGGAAGTACGGCGGCCGGTTCCTCGTGCGCGGCGGCCGGTTCGAGGGCGTCGAGGGCGGCAGCCGCTCCCGCAACGCCGTGGTCGAGTTCCCGTCCTACCAGGCGGCGATCGACTGCTGGAAGTCACCCGAATACCAGCGGGCCATCACGCTGCGCCGGGACGTCTCGACCATCGACCTCCTCGTCATCGAAGGCTACGAAGGACCGCAGCCCTAGCCCATGCGCGTGCTGGTGACCGGGGGGGCGGGATTCATCGGCTCCCACCTGTGCGAGTTCCTTCTCGACAAGGGCGCGGACGTGCTCTGCCTCGACAACCTCTCGACCGGCGCCAGCGACAACATCGACCGGCTGCGCTCCGAGCGGTTCCAGTTCATCAAGCTCGACGTCACCAACTACATCTACGTGGCCGGCCCCGTCGACTACGTGCTCCACTTCGCGAGCCCGGCCAGCCCGGTGGACTACCAGCTGCTGCCGATCCCGACCCTCAAGGTGGGGGCGCTCGGCACCCACAAGGCGCTCGGTCTCGCCAAGGCCAAGCGGGCCCGGTTCCTCCTCGCCTCGACCTCGGAGGTGTACGGCGACCCGCTCGTCCACCCGCAGCGCGAGGACTACTGGGGGAACGTCAACCCGGTGGGGCCGCGCGGCGTCTACGACGAGGCCAAGCGCTTCGCCGAGGCGATGACGATGGCCTACCACCGCTACCACGGCCTCGACACCCGCATCGTCCGGATCTTCAACACCTTCGGGCCTCGCATGCGGCGAGACGACGGGCGGGCGATCCCGAACTTCATCGACCAGGCGCTCCGCGGGCAGCCGATCACGGTCTACGGCGACGGCTCGCAGACCCGGTCCTTCCAGTACGTGACGGACCTCGTCGAGGGTATCTGGCGCCTGATGGAGTCCGACGTCCACGACCCCGTCAACATCGGCAACCCGCAGGAGATGACGCTCCTCGAGCTCGCGAAGCGGGTCATCCGCCTGTCCGGGAGCGCGAGCACCATCGTGTTCCACCCGCTGCCGGTCGACGATCCCAAGATCCGGCAGCCCGACATCACCCGGGCGCGCACGCTCCTCGGCTGGGAGCCGCGAGTGGACGTCGACGAGGGCCTTCGTCAGACGATCGAGTGGTTTCGCAAGGCGCTCGACCGGTAGCCGGCGAGCCCTCCGGGGAGGCATCCGCGATGATCGACGACGAGCTCAAGGCCATCCTGGTCTGCCCGGCGTGCAAGGGCGACCTCCTGTTCGAGGAGACCCGCATCGTCTGCCCCGCGTGCCGGAAGGCCTATCCCATCCGCGACGACATCCCGGTGATGCTGGTCAGCGAGGCGGTCGACTGGACGCCGCCGGCCCCGGCTCGCCCGTGACGGCCGGGAGCCGCCCGTGACCGTCCAGGCCGTCATCCTCGCCGGGGGTCAGGGGACCCGGCTCCGGCCGTTGACCCTCGATCGGCCGAAGCCGGTCGTCCCGCTGCTGAACGTCCCGTTCCTCTCGTACCAGCTCGGGCTCCTGGGCGCGCACGGCGTGCGGGACGTGATCCTGTCCATCTCGCACCGGTCCGAGGCGATCCGGGAGATCATGGCCCGGGAGCGCCTCGGCCAGGTACGGCTCCGGGACGTGGTCGAGCGGGATCCGCTCGGCACGGCGGGCGGGGTGCGGAACGCCGCCGACCTCGTCGACGGGCGCGTGGTGGTCATGAACGGGGACGTGCTGACGGAGCTGGACCTCACGGCGATGCTCCGGGCGCACGAGGCCCGCGGCGCGGCGGCGACGATCTACCTCATGCCCGTCGAGAACCCCACGGCCTACGGCCTCGTCGAGCTCGAGTCCGACGATCGCGTGCGGCGCTTCCTGGAGAAGCCCGGCTGGGAAGAGGTCACCACGAACACGGTCAACGCGGGCGTCTACGTGCTCGAGCGCGAGCTCCTCGACTGGATCCCGAGGGGGAGGCCTACTCGATGGAGCGCGAGTTCTTCCCGCTGCTCCTCGAGCGGCGCGTGCCGTTCTACGGCTTCGTCTCGCCGGGCTACTGGGTCGACATCGGCACGCCGGCGAAGTACTTCCAGGCGCAGCAGGACCTCCTGGCGGGCCGCTTCCGGTCCCACGTGGCGCCGGACGGGGTCGAGGGGCCCGAGGGGTGGATCCATCCGACCGCGACCGTCGCGTCGTCGGCGCGGGTCCGGGGGCCCGTGGTGATCGGCGCCGGCTGCCGGGTCGAGGCGGGCGCGGTGGTGGGGCCGAGCGTCGTCCTCGGCGCCGGGTGCCGGATCGGCGAAGGGGCCCAGCTCGACACGGCGGTGCTGTGGGAGGAGGTCGAGGTCGGGGTGGCGGCCCGGCTCACGGGGTGTCTCGTCGGGCGGGGCGTGTCGATCGGCGCGCACGCCCACGTCACGCCCGGCGCGGTCCTGGGCGACGGCACGCGCCTCGGCGACTACTCCCGCCTCGCCACGGACCCTTGACCTCGATCCGGTTCGGGACCGACGGGTGGCGGGGCGTCATCGCGGACGACTTCACCGAGGCGAACGCCGCGACGGTCGTCCAGGCCGCCGCCACCACCTGGATCGAGGAGGCCGGCGGCCTCGCGGCCCCCCTCGTGGTGGGCTACGACACCCGCTTCAACTCCCGTCCGGTCGCGCATCTCGCCGCGGACATTCTCGCGGCGAACGGCTGGCGGGTCCTCCTGGCCGACCGGCCCGTGCCGACGCCCGTCGTGTCCTACAGCGTGATCGCCCGCGGCGCGGCCGGCGGCCTCGTGGTGACGGCGAGCCACAACCCGGCCCGCTTCAACGGGATCAAGCTCAAGGGCTCGTTCGGCGGGTCCGCCACGCCGGAGTTCACGGCGCGCGTGGAGGCGGCGCTCGACCGCGTCCCGCCCCGCCGGACCCCGGGCGCCGCCGGCGGCCGCGTCGAGACGGTGGATCTCCTCCCCGACTACCTCGAGCGGCTGCGGAGCCGCGTCGCCGTCGACCGCCCGCCGGCGCGACCCCTCCGGATCGTGGCCGACGCGCTCCACGGCGCGGCGAACGGGCTCATGAAGGAGCTGGTGCCGCCCGCGTGGGGCGAGGTCCGGATCCTCCACGGGGCGCCGGACCCGCTCTTCGGCGGGCTCCATCCCGAGCCCATCCCGCCGCACCTCGATCAGCTCGCCGCCGAGGTGCGGGCGAGCGGGGCCGACATCGGGGTCGCGATGGACGGGGACGGCGACCGGCTCGGCGCCGTGACGGGGCAGGGGCGCTACGTCACGCCCCACGAGGTCCTCTCGCTCCTCGTCCGTCACCTCGTCCGGGTCCGCGGGTGGCGCGGCGAGGTCGCGAAGGGCTTCGCCATGGGCGTGCAGGTCGATCGCCTGTGCGCGCGGCTCGGGCTCACGCTCCACGTCACGGCCATCGGGTTCAAGCACATCGCGAGCCTCATGCGGACCCGTGATATTCTCGTGGGTGGCGAGGAATCGGGCGGAATGGGCTTCCGGGACCACCTGCCCGAGCGTGATGGTCTCCTGTCGGCTCTGCTCGTGCTGGAAGCGGTCGTGGCCTCCGGCGGCACTCTCGATGCGCTCCTCGAGGATCTGGAAGCCGAGGCCGGCGTGGCATTCTATCGGCGGCGCGACTACACCGTCTCCCCGGACCGGGGGCGCGCCCTCGTCGCGGCGCTGGACGCCGCGCCGCCGGAGCGGATCGGCGTGCGGCCGGTCACGCGGCGCGAGACCCTGGACGGGCGGAAGTACTGGCTCGGGGACGGGGCGTGGGTGCTGATCCGGGCCTCGGGGACGGAGCCGGTGCTCCGCGTCTACGTGGAGGCCGAAACGGCGGAGGAGGTCGACCAGTTGCACGCGGCCGCCGAGACGCTGGTGAGCCGGCACACCTCGTGATGATCCCGACGAGCCGGCCGTGAGCGACCTCGATCGGATCCGCAACTTCTCGATCATCGCGCACATCGACCACGGGAAATCCACGCTCGCCGACCGGCTCCTCGAGCTGACCGGGACGATGGACCCGCGGAAGGCCGTCGACCAGGTGCTGGACTCGATGGACCTCGAGCGCGAGCGCGGGATCACGATCAAGGCCCACACGGTGCGCCTGCTCTACCAGGCGCGCGACGGCCAGACGTACACGCTGAACCTCATCGACACGCCGGGCCACGTCGATTTCTCGTACGAGGTGTCGCGGAGCCTCGCCGCGTGCGAGGGCGCCATCCTCGTCGTCGACGCCGCGCAGGGGGTCGAGGCGCAGACCCTCGCGAACTTCTACCTGGCCTTCGACTCGAACCTCACGCTCGTGCCCGTGCTCAACAAGATCGACCTCCCGCAGGCCGACGTCGAGGGCGCGACGCAGCAGCTGGTCGACCTCCTCGGGTTCGGGCCGGACGAGCCCATCCCGATCAGCGCCAAGTCGGGCGTCGGCGTCGCCGACGTCCTGGAGGCGGTCGTCCAGCGCATCCCCCGGCCGACGGGGGACCCCGAGGCGCCGCTGAAGGCGCTCGTGTTCGACTCCTTCTACGACCCCTACCAGGGGGTCGTCACCTACGTGCGCGTGATCGACGGCCGCGTCGCCCCGGGCATGAAGATCCTGCTCATGTCGAACGGGAGGGTCTTCGAGGTCCAGCAGGTGGGCGTCTTCTCGCCGCAGATGGTGCAGGTGGACGAGCTCGCCACCGGCCAGGTCGGCTTCCTCACGGCGGGGATCAAGCGGGTCGCCGACTCGCGCATCGGGGAGACGATCACCGAGGCGGCGAATCCCACGGCCGCGCCGCTCCCCGGGTTCCGCGAGGCGAAGCCCATGGTCTTCTCCGGGCTCTACCCCGTGGAGGACACCGAGTACCAGGCCCTCCGGGACGCGCTGGAGAAGCTCCGGCTCAACGACTCGGCGTTCAACTTCGAGCCGGAATCCTCCATCGCGCTCGGCTTCGGCTTCCGGTGCGGGTTCCTGGGGCTCCTCCACATGGAGATCATCCAGGAGCGCCTCGAGCGGGAGTTCGGCCTCGCGCTGATCGCCACCGCCCCGTCGGTCCGCTACCGCATCGAGACGGTCCAGGGGGAGACGCTCGAGATCGAGAACCCCTCGAAGCTCCCGCCGGTGGGCGACATCGCCACGATGTCGGAGCCGTACGTCCGGGGCTCGATCTTCGTCCCCACGGAGTTCATGGGCGGCATCTACAAGCTGGCCCAGGAGGCGCGCGGCGAGCACCGCTCGGTCGAGCACATCGGCAAGCGCGTCCACCTGACCTTCGACTTCCCCCTCGCCGAGATCATCGTGGACTTCTACGACCGGCTGAAGTCCCTCTCGCGCGGCTACGCGTCGTTCGACTACGACTTCCTCGAGTTCCGGCCCTCCGAGCTCGTCAAGCTGGACATCCTCCTCAACGGCGATCCGGTGGACGCGCTGTCCCTCATCGTCCACCGGGACAAGGCCCACGAGCGGGGGAAGGCGCTGGCGGAGAAGCTCAAGGCCGTCATCCCGCGCCAGATGTTCGAGGTCGTGATCCAGGCGGCGATCGGCAGCCGCGTCATCTCCCGCGAGACGGTCCGGCCGCTCCGGAAGAACGTCACGGCCAAGTGCTACGGCGGCGACATCACCCGGAAGCGCAAGCTGCTCGAGCGCCAGAAGGAAGGCAAGAAGCGGATGAAGCAGATCGGTCGGGTGGAGATCCCCCAGGAGGCCTTCCTCTCGGTCCTCCGGTCCTGAGGGGCGACGCGATGGCGCGAGCCGGTCAACCACACGTCGCCGGACGATGTCCCGCGCGAGGCCGTCAGCGTGCGGAAGAAGTCCGTCCTCCGGGAGTACACCGAGGCGATCCTCGTCGCGGTGCTGCTCGCGCTGCTCATCCGGACGTTCGTCGTCCAGGCGTTCAAGATCCCCTCCGGCTCGATGATCCCGACGCTCCTGGTGGGCGACCACATCCTGGTCAACAAGTTCGTCTACCGGTTCACGGCGCCGAAGCGGGGCGACGTGATCGTCTTCAAGTATCCGGTGGACGAGTCGCGGGACTTCATCAAGCGGATCATCGCGGTCGGGGGCGAGGACCTCCACATCAAGGACCAGAAGATCTACGTGGGCTGCAAGCCCCCGGAGCCGAGCTGCCGCCCGATCGACGACCCGTGGGGGAAGTGGGAGGACCGCTTCGGCATCAGCGAGAGCACGTCGGTGCAGGTGCCCCCGGACTCCTACTTCGTGATGGGCGACAACCGGAACAACAGCCAGGACAGCCGCTACTGGGGGTTCGTCAAGCGCGACAAGATCAAGGGGCGGGCCTTCCTCATCTACTGGTCCTGGGACTCGGAGAAGGACTCCGTTCCGGAGCGCGTCCGGTGGAGCCGGCTGGGCAAGCTCATCTACTAGCGGCTCCGGAGCGCGGCCGCTTCCCGGAGCCCGAGCTCCAGGCGGGCCCCTCCGGCGATCGGCTCGGCATCTACGTCCACTGCCCCTACTGCCGGACGAAGTGCCCGTACTGCGACTTCAACGTCGCGATCCACCGCGAGGACCGCCTCGCCCCGTTCGTGGCCGGGCTCCGCGCCGAGATCGCAGCGCTACGCGGCGCTGCCCTGGGCGGGCCGGGTGCCGGCGGCGACCCTGTTCCTCGGCGGCGGCACCCCGTCTCTCCTGCCGCCCGCGGCCGTCGCGGCGGTGGTGGCCGACGCCCGCGCCGGGCTCGGGCTCGCGCCGGACGCCGAGGTCACGCTCGAGGCCAACCCCGAGGGGCTCGATCGGGACCGTCTGCGCGCGTTCCGCGCCGCCGGGGTGACGCGCCTGTCGCTCGGCGTCCAGTCGCTCGACGACGCGCTCCTCCGGCGCCTCGGGCGCACGCACTCCGCGGCCGACGCGGCCGACGCCTACCGGGCGGCGCGCGCGGCGGGGTTCGAGGACGTCAGCGTCGACCTCCTCTACGCGTGCCCCGGCCAGGACCTGGCCACCTGGGCGCGGACGCTCGACGAGGCGCTCGCCTGGGCGCCGGATCACCTCTCCGCGTACGCCCTCACGCTCGAGGCCGCCACCCCCTTCGGCCGGCGCCCGCCCGCGGGGATTCCCGACGAGGATCTCCAGGTCGCCCAGTTCGACGCGCTGGTCGAGCGCGCCGCGGCGGCGGGCCTCGCGCGGTACGAGATCTCGAACTTCGCGAGGCCCGGCCGGCGCTCCCGCCACAACCTCGGCTACTGGCACCGGGCGGACTACGTCGGGCTCGGCCCCGGCGCCCACGGCGCCTTCGGCGCGCTCCGGTACTGGACGCAGCGCTCCGAGCCCCGCTGGCGGGCCGCGGCGCTCGCGGGCGAGTGGGGCATCGAGGGCTGGGAGCGGTTGTCCCCGCGCCAGGTGATGGCGGAGCGCCTCGTCCTCGGGCTGCGCCTGGCGGACGGCGTGCCGCGCGAGTGGCTCGATCAGCACCTCGCCGCCGGCGCCGGGGCCGGGCGGGCCCGACCTCGGGCGCTACCTGTCGGCGGGCGTGATGGCGGTCCGGGAGGGCCGGATCGCGCTCACCGACCGCGGCGTCCTCCTGTCGGACACGATCTTCGCCGAGCTGGTCTGATCGCCGCGCTTCGCTCGGCTGCCCGCCCCCATGCCTGTACCCCCGGAGTCCGGCAGGCGGGGAGGGTAGAGGCGGGCTCGGGCTATGGGCTCTGGCGCCGCGCGCAACTGCCTCGGCGCAATGCAGTCGGGTCGGCGGGCGGAGCGGTGTCAGGCCCCGCCGACGTGCGGGCGGACGTCCGCGGCGAAGCGCTCCATGGCCTCCATCATCTGCGAGGGCGTGGGCACGGAGAAGTCCAGGACGAAGTGCCGCGCGCCGGCCGCCACGTAGGCCTGGAGGTCCTCGACGAGCTGGGCGGGGGAGCCGGTGAGGAGCGCGCGGTCACGCCCCGGGGTGTCCCGGAAGGCGAACGGAGCCTTGAACGCGATGACGATCTCCGCCGGATCGCGCCCGGCCTCGGACGCGAGCTCGCGGAGCCGCTCGACGCGCGACGCCAGCTCGTCGGGGTGGAGCATGACGGGCGGCCGGAGCCCGAGCGGGTGCCAGCCGTCGGCGACCTCCACGACGCGCCGGAGCGCGGCGTCGCTGTGGCCGCCGATCCAGATGGGGATGCGCGGCTGCTGGACCGGATGCGGCCGCACGCCCCCGGCCTCGCGAACCTGCCAGAACCGCCCCTCGAACGTGACACGCGGCTGGGTCCAGATCTGCCGCATGAGCCGGAGCGCCTCGACCGTGCGGGCGGCGCGATCCTCGAAGGGCACGCCGAGCGCCTCGAACTCCTCCCGCCACCAGCCGATGCCCGCCCCCAGGATCACGCGCCCGCCCGAGAGATAGTCCGCCGTGGCCAGCGCGCGGGCCGTGAACACGGGGTTCCGGTACGGGATCACGAGGACGCTCGGGCCGACCCGGATGCGCCGGGTCACGGTCGCGAGGTAGGTCACGGCCGTGAGGGCCTCGAGCCACGGCTCGTCGGGCCCCAGCGGGAAGGCGCCCGTCGCCGAGTAGGGGTAGGCCGCCGTGCTGGCGACCGGGATGAGCATGCGGTCGGTGACGAAGACCGAGTCGTAGCCGAGCGCCTCGGCGCGCTGCGCGAGCAGCGGTGATCGCCCCGCGGTCCGCCA
The DNA here is from genome assembly GCA_963745015.1 of uncultured Candidatus Rokubacteria bacterium. Taxonomy (GTDB): domain Bacteria; phylum Methylomirabilota; class Methylomirabilia; order Rokubacteriales; family DASRDR01; genus DASRDR01. Next base: position 306,501 of record CAVUVU010000015.1, on the reverse strand, counting down.
GGGCTCCGCGCCCCGTCAGCGAGAACCCGAACCCGATGGTCATCTCCGTGTGAGCCTCCGCTCCGACGTTGTGGGGGACCCGTGTGACGCTGTCAATCGCCGGCCCCGGTGGCCCGGGTGAGCCGCTCAGCCTTGACAACCCCGCGTCGTGCCTGGATATTTGCATGGCGGGGCGCTTCGGACCCGAAGCGACCGTCCATCCGCTGACACACACACAGGAGTCCATGAGCACCGGTGAGCTGAGCGAGCGCGCGCGGCAGGTCCTCCAGGCCCTGCTGTTCGAGTACACCGTGACGGCGGAGCCCGTCGGGTCTCGCGCAGGTCGCGAAGAAGCACGCGCTCGGCCTCTCCCCGGCCACGATCCGCAACACGATGGCCGACCTCGAGGAGATGGGCTACCTCGCCCAGCCGCACACCTCGGCGGGGCGCGTGCCGACGGACAAGGCCTACCGGTACTACGTCGACAGCCTGATGGGGCGGACCGAGATCGCCCGCCCGGACGCGCACCGGCTCCAGCGCCAGGTCTCGGGCACGCGGAGCGAGATCGACGACCTCATGGAGGCGACGTCGGCCCAGCTCTCGGAGCTCTCCCACTACGCGGCCGTGATCCTGGCGCCGCCCCTCCAGCACACCCGGCTCGAGCGGGTGGACCTCATCCCGGTCGAGGGGGACCGCGCCATCGTCGTGCTGGCGACCGAGACGGGGTGGGGCATGAGCCGGATCCTCGCGTTCGAGGAGCCGGTGCCGCGGAGCGAGGTGCGCGAGGTCGCGCGGCTCCTCACCGAGCGGTACGCGGGGCTCACGTTCCAGGAGATCCGGAGCCGGGTGGCGGAGGCGACGGCGGCGGCCCCGCCGGACGCCGAGCGCTTGCTTCGCGTCGCCGCCTACGTGGCGCGCAAGGTGTTCCAGTCCCTCTGGGACCGGAACCTCTACGTCGGCGGCGCGATGAACATGCTGGACCAGCCGGAGTTCGGCATCGGCACGATGCGGGCGCTCCTCAAGACGTTCGAGGAGAAGCGCCAGCTGATCGAGCTCCTCACGACGCGCGCGCAGGCGTCGGGCGACGTCCAGGTCGTGATCGGATCGGAGATGCCCTTCCAGGAGATGCAGGAGACCAGCCTGGTGGCGGCGTCCTACCGGTTCCACGACCGCGTGCTGGGCGTGCTCGGCATCGTGGGCCCGCGGCGCATGCCCTACGCCAAGATCGTGCCGCTCGTCGAGTACACGGCGCGCCTGGTCTCCCGGCGCCTCACGCGGCTCGGCGGCGTGTCGCCGCGCGGCTAGGCCATGGCGAACGACCGGTGGCCGGGGCCGGGCGATGCCGCCCGGGGCGAGTGGGATGCCGAGGCCGAGGCGCCGGCTCCCGGAGACGAGAGCCTCGAGGCGCTCCGGACCGAGCGGGACACGCGGGCGCGCGAGGCGGCCGAGGCGCAGGAGCGCTATCTCCGCACCCTCGCCGACTTCGAGAACTTCCGCCGGCGGACCGGCCGGGAGCGCGAGGACTGGCGGCGCCAGGCTCAGGAGGCGCTGCTCCGGGAGATCCTGCCGGCCGTCGACAACTTCGAGCGGGCGCTGGCCGCCCCGCCGGCGCCGGGGACGGACCCGGCGTTCCGGACCGGTGTCGAGCTGATCCACCGGGACTTCCTGGCCGCGCTCGAGCGGCTGGGCGCGAAACCGTTCGTCGCCGTCGGCCAGCCGTTCGACCCGACGCGCCACGAGGCGGTGGGCCGCGTGGAGCGCGCCGACGTGGACGACCACACGGTCGTCGCGGAGCCGCTCCGCGGCTACCTCTTCCAGGAGCGGGTGCTCCGGCCCGCCCAGGTCGTCGTGGCCGTGCACCCGGCCGCCGCCGCGCCGGCGGCGAGGGCGCGGCCTGACCGGTCACGGCCGGCACCGCCCGGCCACCGCCACGACGCCTCCCCGATAGCCATGGCCCAGCGCGACTACTACGAGATCCTGGGCGTCCAGCGGGACGCGAGCGACACCGACATCAAGAAGGCGTTCCGGCAGCTCGCGCTCAAGCACCATCCCGACCGGAACCCGGGCGACGCCCAGGCCGAGGAGCGCTTCAAGATCATCAACGAGGCCTACGCGATCCTCTCGGACGGGGACCGTCGCGCCCAGTACGACCGCTACGGGCGGGTCGACCTGCCGCCGGGCGGCTTCGGCGGGATGGAGGACCTGTTCGGCGACCTCTTCGAGGGGTTCTTCGGCGGCCAGCGCGGCGGGCGGCGCGGCCGGGCGCGGTCGGGCGACGACCTGCGCTACGACCTCGAGATCACGCTGGAGGACGCGGCGCAGGGGCTCGAGACGCGGCTCCAGATCCCGCGCCTCGAGGCCTGCGAGACCTGCCGCGGGAGCGGGGCCGAGCCGGGATCGGGGCGGACCCAGTGCCCGACCTGCAAGGGGCGCGGCCAGCTGCGCTACCAGCAGGGCTTCCTCACGGTGGCCCGGACGTGCGCCCAGTGCGGCGGCGAGGGCCAGATCGTCAAGAGCCCGTGCAAGACCTGCTCGGGCGAGGGCCGGGTCGCGCAGGAGCGGACGCTCAAGGTGCGCATCCCGGCCGGCGTCGACGAGGGCGCGCAGATGCGCATCGCCGGCGAGGGGGAAGGGGGCGTGGCCGGCGGCCCGGCGGGCGATCTCTACGTCGTCCTCCACGTCCGCGAGCACGCCTTCTTCACGCGCCAGGGCAACGACCTCTACTGCGCGCTCCCGCTCACCTTCGCCCAGGCGGCGCTCGGGGCCGAGGTGGACGTGCCGATCCTGAACGGCGTCGCGCAGCTCAAGGTGCCGTCCGGCAGCCAGAACGGCGACGTCCTCCGGCTGCGCGGGAAGGGGATGCCCGGTCTCCACGCGCGCGGCCGCGGGGACGCGTGCTACAGCGTGGTGGTCGAGGTCCCGCGGAAGCTCACCGGGAGACAGCGCGAGCTCCTCGAGGAGTACCAGCGCGTGTCCTCCGGCGAGGAGCAGGGCCCCCTCGTCGGCGGCTTCCTCGAGTCGCTCAAGAAGCTCTTCGGCGGCTGAGCCGACACCACCCTGTAAGTCTGCGCACGTCCGGCGCGTCGTTTCCGGCTGCTACCGTCTTGCGACCACGCCTGCCGGCCGGCGGATGTTCCACCTCCTGAGCGCGCTCGCGGAGTTCGAGCGGGACCTGATCCGGGATCGGTGATTGCCGAGATCCGGCGCGCAGAAGCGCAGGGCCGGCATGTTGGTCGTCCGGCGACGTACCGGGTGGAGCCGATCGCGGCACAGGGAGCTCCTCGCCGCGGGGATCTCGTTGTGCGGAGTAGCTCGGCAGCTCGCGGTGCATCCCAGCCCCGTGCAGCGCGCCCTCTTACGTGGGGTTTCAGACTGTAGTCCGTCTCCTCGCACGACCGAGAATCCCATGCTAGTGTCGACGCGACGGTGAGCCTCCCCGTAGACTAACGCGCCCCTGATGCCGCGTCTTCCGACGATCCGGCTGGAGGTGAGGGCACGCCGTATTGGCACTTGAGGATCAGTCCGACGTGAAGAGAGGCGATCCCGAGCAGCAGGCCCGCGGGTGGCCCAGAACGGCCTGCGCCATGGACCGACCGGCGCTCGGCCCCGACCACGAGTCCGAGCCGATCCAGCGTGACCGGTTGGTACTCCAGCAGTGCACTCGACTATGAATCCCGTGACTGTCGCCATCATCGCATTCACGTGTACGTTCGGCGGTGCGATGCTCGGGATGTGGCTGCAGAGGGTCCTGCCAGCGCATCATCTCGACACGAGTTCGAAAGACACGATCAGGGTTGGCATCGGACTCATCTCCACTATCACTGCACTCGTTCTTGGTCTCGTCACTGCCTCCGCCAAGAGCACCTTTGAGGCTGCGGACGCAGCGGTGGAACAGAGTGCCACCAACATTCTCGCGCTCGATCGCACCCTTGCTCGCTATGGGTCCGAGACCAACGACATTCGAAGAGCCTTGCAGCACGCGCTTCGGGCCCGGATCGACACGATCTGGCCGCAGGACTCGTCCAAACCCATCGATCTGGATCCGCTGCGCGCGGTGGCAGGGCGGGGCCCCGAGGGAATCGCGGGGGCGATCCGCGGCTTGAGGCCGCGGGATGACTCCCAACGAGAGCTCCGGTCGCGTGCGCTGGAGCTCGCCGAGACGATGCTGCGGGTGCGATGGCTGTCAGTCGCCGCCGCCGAGCCATCAGTTCCAGTGCCCTTCCTTCTGATTCTCGTGTGTTGGCTCACGATCACATTCTGGAGCTTCGGGCTGTTTGCCCCGCGGAATGCCACGGTGCTCGCGGTCCTCTTCGTGTGTGGGCTGTCCGTCGGTAGCGCCATGTTTCTCTTGCTGGAGATGGATGGGCCATTCGACGGCGTGCTCAAGGTGTCGGCGGAGCCGCTGCGTTACGCGCTGGCGCAGCTCAACCAGTAGGTGCGGGAGACCCGACGGCGCGGCCGCGCTCGGCCCGGCCGAGTGGAGGCATGCCACGCGAGCTGAGCCGCGTGGCGGGACTCGAGGCATCGCCGTGGTGGGATGGATGGCGCTCGCCCTCTACTTCTCGACGCTCGAACCCCTGGGTTCGCGCGGGACTCGGCACCCTCGTGCCGGCTGGAGGCCGTCAACGAGCTGCGCGAGCACCCGCAGTGGTACAAACGCGCTGATCCGGATCCGCGAGGGGCTCCCCCGGATGTCGCTTGACGGCGGCCGGGGCGGCACGATGAGCGCCGACCGATCGAGGCCTGGAGCATGAGCGTCGACATGGTGGAAACGCCAGACCGGCCGCTCCGGACCCCGCTGAACTCGGTGAGGACTCTTCGCTCGAGCGCGATGCCCCGCCGCCGACTCGCTCTCCTCGGCGCCCTCTGGCTGGCCGCGGGGGCTTGCGCCAGCCCGGTGGGCGCGGTTCGCGTCGACCCCGCGGTCGCCCACCGCCAGCTGGCGCGGAGTGCCACCACCACGGGCGAGCCGAGCTGGCCCACCCGCAACCATCTCGCCGAGCACGACCTGCTCGAAGCCTTCGACACCCAGCCGGAAGCCGCCATTGCGGAGCTCCACCGCGCCATGGTCGCGTCCGGGGGGGACCCTGGCCTCCTGTTCGCCCTGGCCGAGCTCTCCTTCCTCTACGGACAGGCCGCCAAGAACCCGGCCTTTTACCTAGCTGCGGCCGTCTATGCGTACGCCTTTCTGTTCCCCGAGGAATCCGGGGTGACCGTCGGGCGTTTCGACCCGCGTCTCAGGATCGCGGCGGACCTCTACAACTTGGCGCTCGCCGGCGCCTTCGTGTCCAAGGACCGTTCGGAGGTCGTCCTCCGGGGCGGCACGTTCAGCGTGCCCTTCGGACGCATCGAGGTGGCCTTCGATCCGGCCAGCCTGCGGGCCGGGGACCGTGAGCTGTACCGGTTCGCGCCAACGGAGGAGCTGGAGGTGCACGGTCTGGCGATGCGCTACCGGTGGCCGGGCCTCGGCCTCCCGCTCGCCGCCGCCACTCGACCCATCGATCCCGCGAGACCCGGCCGGGACCTGGTGGCGCCGCGCCTCCAGGTGCCGGCGACGGCCTTCCTGCGGATCCCCGGGATCCGGCGGGCCCTCGTCGAGGGACGCCCGCTCGCCGCCACGCTCGAGCTCCACCTGGCCTGGGACGCGGAGGCGGTCTCGATCGCCGGCGAGCCGGTCCCGCTCGAGATGGATCCCTCGGCGGCGCTCGCGCTGACCTTCACCGACGTGCCCATCCTGCAGCTCGAGCTCCTCGGGTTCCTGGGCCGGCTCGCCGGTGTCACGCGGCCGCCGCTCGTCTCGGTCACGCCGTATCGGCCCGGGCTCGTCCCCGTCGTCTTCGTGCACGGCACGCAGTCGAGCGTGGTCCGCTGGGCGGAGATGTACAATCGCCTCCAGGGCGATCCCGAGATCCGGCGACGCTTCCAGTTCTGGTTCTTCCAGTACGATTCCGGCCAGCCCGTGGCGCTGTCCTCGCTCCAGCTACGTGAGGCCCTGACCGCCGCGGTGGCGCGGCTCGACCCCGATGGCACGGACTCGGCCCTCCGCCGGATGGTGTTGATCGGGCACAGCCAGGGGGGCCTGCTGGTCAAGATGCAGGCCATCCACACCGGGGATCGGCTCTGGAGCGCGGTCTCCCGCAAGCCGCTCGAGGCGCTGGATCTGTCCGACGAGACCCGCGACCTACTCCGCCGGGGACTGTTCGTCGAGCCGCTCCCGGAGGTCTCTCGCGTCGTGTTCATCGCCACGCCGCATCGCGGGAGCTTCGTAGCGGCGCGCCAGATCATCACGAACCTCGTCCGGTGGCTCGTGACGCTCCCGGCCGCCTCCACCGGGTTGCGCGCGGGTATTGCCCGGAACCGCGATGCCCTGCTGCCGGGCGTTGTCATCCCCTCGGCCGTGGACAACATGTCGCCGCGGCACCACTTCATCCGTGCCTTGCAGGAGATCCCTGTCGCGCCATCCATCACGGCCCACTCGATCATTGCCGTCCAGGGGGAGGGACCGATCCAGCAGGGCAACGACGGGGTCGTTGCGTACGCGAGCGCCCACATCGACGGAGTCGAGTCCGAGTTCGTGGTGCAGCCGTCGGGCCACTCCACTCTAGGCAATCCCCGGACCATCGAGGAGGTGCGCCGCATCCTCCGCTTCCACGCGGGCCTGATGGGCCCGTGATCGCGTGACCGCCGGTCTCGGGTCATAGGAAGGCGCGTGGTCGGGGGTGGTCGTCCGAGCACCCTGAGGCTTGCACCATGATGACCGTGTCGACCGGGAAACCGCCGGCACAAGGAGATTCCCAAGCTGGAGGTCGCCGGTTCGATTCGGGTCACCCGATCCAATCTGACGGGGTACCGGACAGCCCGTAGCCCTTCGTCCGTTCCAGTAACCAAATCGTAACCGTCGCATCGCGTCAAACGCGGGCGGCTAACGAGGACGGTGGCCACCCTGAGGCGAGACCGTGGCAAGATGAGCAGGTCGGTGGACGTGGAGGCCCACTATGTGCCACCGACGGAGGCCACGTGGCCAACGGGAAGGCGTGGCACACCTCGAGCGGCAGTCTGGCTTTTGGAGGCTCGCCACGAGGACTGGCCCGGATGCCTGAGCGGCCGGAGAACATTCGCCAGGGGTGTCTCAAGAGCCGCCTCTCCGTGGCGGCGCTGGCGCTCTGGATGCTCTTGGCCGGGTCCGGGCTGGCCGTGGGTCAACCAGTCCCCTCGACGGGAGGTCCACCGCCCTCGGACCCCCGCCCGGTGCCGGACGGCCCGGGGAAGGCCCGCCGGGTGCTCCTCCTCTTCGGCGCGCCGCGATTGACCCCGGCCATCGAGGCTGTCGACACGGTGCTTCGATCGACGATCGAGTCTCGATCGCCGGTCCCGGTCACCTTCTACACCGAGTATCTGGACTTCACCCTCTTCGGCGGCGACGAACCCCAGCCCGAGCTGCGCGCGTTGCTCGAGCGGAAGTACGCCACCCGCCCCATCGACCTGATCGTGGCGCTCGCCAGCCGTCCGCTCCGCGTCGCCCTGCGCAACCGGAAGGACCTCTTCTCGAACGCGCCCGTCGTCTTCGTGAGCGTGGACCCGAAGGCCGCCGCCGACCTTCGGCTCGATGCCGACGTCACGGGCACATGGCTCCGCATTGGCTGGACGGAGACGCTCGACCTGGCGCGCCGCCTCCAGCCCGATATCCGACGAGCGGTCGTGATCGGGGGGGTGACGCCCGCCGATCGGGTCTGGCTGGATCAGGCGCGCCAGCAGCTCGCCATGCGGTCTGGATCGGTCGAGGTCGAGTATCTCGCCGGTCCCAGCCTGGAGGACGTCCTGAAGGCGGTCGCCGCCCTCCCGACGCGGACGGTTGTCCTGGTCGGTCCCTTCCTGCGCGACGTGACCGGGCGCGACTTTGTCATGCCGGAGGCGATCGGACGGATCGCCGCGTCGTCCAGCGTGCCCACCTACGGCGTCATGGACAGTGCCGTGGGAGCCGGCGCCGTTGGGGGGCATGTGGTGAGCTTCGAGGCTCATGGCCGCACCGCGGCGGACCTGGCGCTCCGCGTCCTGGCGGGCGAGCGGCCGCCACCGACGGAGGCGGGCACCACCGTCTCCATGGTCGACGCACGCCAGCTCGCGCGCTGGCACCTCGATGCACGACGGCTGCCCGCCGGCACGGTCGTCCGGTTCCGAGAGCCCTCCCTGTGGGAGCGACACCGTTGGGCGATCATCGTGGTCCTGAGTGTCCTCGCTGGCCAGACGCTCGTCGTCGCGGCGCTGCTCTTCGAGCGGCGCCGTCGGCAGCGTGCGCAGGCGGCGCTCGAGGACCGCCTGCGCTTCGAGACGCTGCTGACCGAGATCTCCGCCGGCTTCGCCGACCCGCCGGGCGGCGTGCTGCGGGAGCCTGACCGAACAGCCCGTCCAGCGGACAGCGTCGACGACTTGGTCCGCGAAGGTCTCCGCCGTATCGCCCAGGGGCTCGGCGCGGAGGGCGCGAGCCTGTGGCGGTTCTCGACCTCAGGGGCGTCGTTGACCGTCTCCTGGTCGCAACAGGGGCTCAGCGCCCCGCCCGCGGAGATCTCGCTCGATGACTTTCCTTTCCTGCGGACGAGGGTGATGCAGGGCGAGACCCTGCGGTTCCTGAGCCTGGACGAGCTGCCATCCGAGGCCAGCGTCGATCGGCAGAGTTTCGCGCGATACGAGGTCCGGTCGTTGGTCGCGGTCCCACTGGAAGTCGCCGACCCGGATCGCCGGACGATCTCCTGCCTGACGCTGCGGAACGGGAGAACCTGGCCGGACGACGTCGTTCAGCGGCTCCGGACGGTCGGAGAGGTGTTCGCGGGCGCGCTCGCCCGGGCCCAAGCGGAAGCCGCGCTGAGCGAGAGCGAGGCGCGATTTCGCTCCATGGCCAACAACGCGCCCGTCCTCATCTGGATGTCCGGTCTCGACAAGGGCTGCACGTTCTTCAACAAGGGCTGGCTGGACTTCACGGGACGCCCCATGGCGAAGGAACTGGGCAGTGGATGGGTCGACGGCGTGCACCCCGATGATGTCGACCGCTGTCTCGAAACCTACGTGAGCGCCTTCGACCTTCGACAACCGTTCTCGATGGAATACCGCCTGCGCCGGCACGATGGGCAGTACCGCACCATCGTGGATAGAGGCGTGCCGCGGTTCGCGCCGGACGGGACGCTTGTCGGGTACATCGGGTGCGCCGACGACATCACCGAGCGCAAGCGAGGCGAGGAGCTGCCGCGGCAGGTGCTCGAAGCGGCGCCGAACGCGATGATCATGGCCAATCAGGATGGCCGGATCACCCTGGTGAACGCCGCCGTGGAGACGGTCTTCGGCTACGCCCGCGAGGAGCTCATCGGGTCCGCCATCGAGATCCTGGTCCCCGAGCGTGTGCGGCCTCACCACCCGGGCGATCGCGCCCACTACTTCGCCGATCCCAGTGTGCGGATGATGGGCGCCGGGCGCGAGCTCTACGGTCGTCGCAAGGACGGGAGCGCGGTGCCGGTCGAGATCGGGCTCACCCCCATCCAGACGCCGGAAGGGCTGTTCGTGCTGGCATCCGTCATTGACATCACCGCGCGAAAGGCCGCCGAGCTGGAGGCGGAGCGGCATCGCGCGGAGCTCGCCCACGTCGAGCGCATCTCCACCATGGGCCAGCTCGCGACGTCGCTGGCCCACGAGCTGAACCAGCCGCTCACGGCGATCCTGGCGAACGCGCAGACCGCCCAGGAGTGGCTTTCCCGCGCCTCCCCCGACCTCGCGGAGATCCGGGAGACGGTGGACGACATCATCGCCGAGGACATCCGGGCGAGCGAGGTGATCCGGCGGATGCGCGGGCTGATCCGGAAGGGGGAGCTCCGATCGGACGCCGTCGACCTCAATGAGCTCGCCCGCGACGTCACCCGGCTGGCCGCCAACGACGCCCTGCTCCGGGGTGCCTCGATCGAGTGTGACCTGTCGCCGGCCCTGCCGACGGTCCGGGGCGATGTGGTCCAGTTCCAGCAGGTCCTGCTGAACCTGCTCGTCAACGGCCTCCACGCGGTGGCCGAGCAACCCTCACCCCGGCGCCGGGTGATCGTGCGCACGGCCAGCCGGGACGGCGGCGTCGAGGTGTCCGTGCAGGACAGGGGCAAGGGCATCGCCGAGAGCGACCTGCAGCAGGTCTTCGCACCGTTCTACAGCACGAAGGGCGAGGGGCTCGGGGTGGGGCTGTCCATCAGCCGCTCGATCGTCGAGACGTATGGCGGCCGGATCTGGGCCGAGAACGACCCCGATGGCGGCGCGATCTTCCGGATTCGCCTGCCGGCCGGCTCGACCGCCGCGGAACGACTGGACCACCCCGCTGATCTTCCTGGTTGACGACGACGCGGGCGTCCGCAAGGCGCTCGTGCGGCTGCTCCGTGCGGCCGGGCACACGGTCGAGGCGTTCGCCTCGGCCCGCGAGTTCCTTGCCCGTGAGCGGGACGATGGGCCCGGCTGCCTGGTGCTCGACCTTCGGATGCCGGAGATGACCGGGCTCGAGCTGCAGGACGCCCTGGAGCGCGCTGGCTATGCCATCCCCATCGTCTTCGTCAGCGGCCACGGGGATATCCCGGCGAGCGTGAAGGCCATGAAGGCCGGGGCGATCGATTTCCTCACGAAGCCGGTGCAGAACCGCGACCTGCTCCAGGCCGTCGAGCGGGCCCTGGCCCGCGACCGCGCGGCGCGGGCCGCCCGGGCCGAGCGGGACGCGGCCCGGGCGCGCATGGCACGCCTGACTCCGCGGGAGCGCCAGGTGTGCGCGCTCGTCGCCACCGGCCTGCTGAACAAGCAGATCGCCGCCGAGCTGGGCACCGGCGAGAAGAACATCAAGCTCCACCGCGCCCACGTCATGGAGAAGCTCGGGGTGGGCTCGGTCGCCGAGCTCGTCCGCCTCGTCGACCGGGCCGGCCTCGGCTGACCCTCGCGCGCGCTCCGAGCCACGCTCGGCGAGTCGAGCAACGGAGCTAGGACCGCTACACGAGCATCGGCTCGGCGCGTGCCCTGATCGCTCTCGAGTCTGCCGCGGGGCTACCCGTTCACGGAGCGTCGGATCGCCTGTCCGACGGCCTCGATCAACGCGGACCGGTCGATTGGCTTGCGGAGCCAGGTGCCGACGCCGGCGCCCGTCAATATCTCCCGGGTCCGTGCGTCGTCCCCCGCCGTGATGAACACGGTCGCGATCGCCGCGCCGCGCTCGACCAGCATCCGGCTCAGCTCCACCCCGCTCATCCCCGTCAAATTGACGTCGAGAACCAGGCAGTCCGGCGTGTCCCCAGGCGAGCGGGCAAGGAACTCCTCCGCGCACTCGAACGTCATCACCGAGAACCCTGCGGAGCGCAGAACGCGCGCGAGCGCCTTCCGGACTGGCGCGTCATCCTCGATGAGCGCGACCGTGTGCAGGGTCACGCCGGCTGTCCCCTCCGGTTCGCTCCGCGCCCGCCATGGCCGCATGCCTCGAACCCGCCGGTTGGCCGGCGGCGACCGGCGGCCTGGCTCGGCGCGCGGTCGACGCCAAGCGCGGCGCCCGGGCCGCTGAGGCGTCGGGCCTCTTCGGTCAACCGGGTCGTTCCCCACACGCGAATCACGCGAGAGCCTCCGCCCGGGACAGGCTTCTGAGGTTGCCGACGTCCCGGAAGCCGTCAGCGTCCCCAACACGTGCACCGCACCGCCGATCGACCGTCGGTGGCGACCGGTGATCCCGACGGCGATGGCAGCGATGGTGAGGCACGCCCGAGAATCTCGCTACTGGACCAAAGTCCAGCCCGGTACTGGACCAAGGTCCAGTTGATCGGTCTCATCCCGCGATGCGAGAAACGATGTCGGCAGCTGCGCGACCTGGACGCCTCGGTGTCCGGCGCGTGCGAGACCCGTGACGGTGTGCGTCGCGCAGAGTGGCAGGACGGGAAGACACACGTGGCTGGTCGCCGATCAACGCGCGATGGGGGGAAACGTCTCATGGGATCCAAGCAGGCCTGTGCGGGCGCGCGGAGTAACACGCCAACGCTGGTGTTCCTCGCGGGCATCGTGATCCTCATGCTGGCCGGGATGCTCCTGCCGCGAGTGGGATGGACCCAGGTGGGCCGTCGTGGTCCTCCGGTCAGTCCCGGAGCGTACGGCGCCCCCCGCGGGCGGCTATGGCGCGCCGGGAGGCGGGTACGGCTATCAGGGCGGTCCGGCGCCGGCGCCCCCGGGCTACCCCCCGGCCGGCTACGGCGCACCGGCACCGCAATACGCGCCTGGCGGATATGGACCTCCCGGCTCCCCGCCACAAGGGTACGCACCGCCGGCCTATCAGCCGCCCTATGCCTATCCCCCTCCGGGGCAGAACCCTCAGCAAGCGACGGCCGCCCAGATGCAGTGCCAGTCGTGGGCGAGCGCGCAGTCAGGGTTCAACCCGAACGCACCGCAGGCGGGCGTCGCGGGCGAGACGAGCGGCCAGGCTGCCATGGCTGGCGCTGGGTCGGTGGTCCGGGGCGGGGGGCGAGGCGCCGCGGTCGGGGCCGTCGGCGGCGCCGTCGCCGGCGACCCCGCGACGGGCGCGGCGGCGGGCGCCGCCGCGGGCGGGGTGATGGGCGGGATCAAGCGGCGAGACCAGCGGACCGCCGACATGCAGCAACAGAACCAGGCGCTGCAGCAGCAGAGCCAGCAAAGCGTCGCCTATAGCCGCGCCCTGGAGGCATGTCTGACGGGGCAAGGCTACACCGTGCGCTAGAGGAGAGAACGCATGAGCCAGTGGATCCGATGGGCCGGACGTGGGTGGCTGGTGATCGGCCTGTGCGCCACGGCGCCAGGCATGGCAGGGGCGGCGGAGCTCGACGGCTCGGCCCCGTTCATCTGCGTCGTCATGGGTCTCACCGAGTGCGATCGCTGGGGCGCGTGCGAGCGGGTCGGACGGGACGTTCTGGAGCTTCCGCCCTTCGTCCGGGTCAACGTGGCCGCGAAGGCCCTCGAGGCGATGGATGGATCGGGCCGCACGACGGCGATCCACTCGTCAGCGCTGGTGACGGAGAAGGCGCGGCTGATCCTCCAGGGCGGCGAGAACGGGCGGGCCTGGAGCCTTGTGATCGACCAGAAAACGGGCGAGATGACGGCCGCGGTCGCCGACCACGATGGCGGCTTCCTCATCGCTGGCGTCTGCACGCTGCCATAGCCGAGACCTGGGGAGTCAGCAGCCGTGCTGGAGCCCTCTACGAGCAGCGCCAGGCCCACCGGTGGGCGCGGCGAGGAGCGGACCGTGCTCCGACTCCGCCCGCGAGGCGACCCGAGAAACGAGGAGAGCGATGAAGATTCGAGCAGCGGTGACGGCGATCGTAGTCCTGCTGGTGGCCGGCGCGCTCTCGCCGCGAGTAGGGACGGCTCAGCCGGTCAGTCCGGGGGGGCCGCCTGCCTGGCCGCAGCAAGGAGGCGCGCCGCCGGCGCCGTACGGATACCCCGCACCGGCCTATCCGCGCCCCCGCCGGGCGGCTATGCGGCGCCGGGCGCGTACGCCCCACCGTCCGGCGGCTACCCGGCACCCGCCGGTCCGGCACCGGGCTATCCGCCAGCGGCGAGCTACGCGCCATCCGGGGATCCCGCCCTGAGCGCTCCGCCGCCGGCCTACCAGCCGCCCTATGCCTATCCCCAGCGTGGGCAGAACCCGCAGCAGGCCGCGACCGACCAGAGCGAGTGTGGGGCGTGGGCGTCCCAGCAGACGGGATTCGACCCGAAGGCGCCGGTTGGCTCCTCTTCCCAGGCGGGCGCTGCCGGCGCGTCGTCCCCTGCGGGGGTATTCGGAGGGATCCAGCGGCGGGAGGAGCGGCGGGACCTGCGGCGGCAGCAGTTGGCCGGGCAGGGCGCGGCCGTTTCCCAGCAGGACGGGTACATGCGAGCGCTGAACGCCTGCCTGACCGCCCGGGGCTACACGGTGCGCTAGCCACCGTTCCCGGTCGTGAGGCCAGGGGACTGCAGAGAGACCAGGCGATCCACACGGTGCAGGTCGGCGCGTGTGGGTCGTCGTGGTGGCGTCGGCGACGGCGGAAGCGGCCGGAAACCCCAAGAGCGAGGAGGACAGTGATGGATCGATGTGACCATGCAAAGGACTCCGGGAGCGACATGTGGCGCTGGGCCGGCCTGGGACTGGTAACCATGGTCCTGGCGTTGCTCCCCTCGCCGGTCCGCGCGGATGAACCGTGGACGGGCGGTGAGCGACTCCGGCTGCTGGAGCCGCCCGCCGGCAGTGCCGCCGGACCGCCGGCCAGCCAGGGCGTCGTCGCGGCGCTCACGCCGGGGTCCGTGCTCCTCGCCCAGGCCGGCGCTTCCGCCACGGACGCGGCCCCCGGCGGCTGGCAGTTCATCATCGCCCCGTATCTCTGGACGCCGCGCACCGAGATCGACCTCACGGTGGGCCCCTTTACCCGGTCCACCACGATCGACTTCTTCTCGGACGTTACCGACCACTTTAACCTCGGCTTCGCGGCGCACTTCGAGGCCAACTGGCGCGAGTGGACCAGTCCTGGCGGACCTCCTGTACGTCAAGCTCGGGAAGGACGAGACGACGGCGCGCCGGCATTCAGACGGATCTGGACTACGAGCAGCTGTTCTTCGAGTTCGGCGGGACCTATCGGCTCGCGACCCTGCCGGTCGGCCGTACGGGCCGGATCACGCTCGAGGCGCTGGCCGGCGGCCGGCTGATGCACATCGACGCCGAGCTCACCGTTGGCGGCCAGTCGCGCTCGCGAACCGGGACGCTGATCGACCCGATGTTCGGAGGCCGCATCGCGTACCACATCACCGACACCGTCGGGCTCTGGTTCCGGGGGGACGTGGCCGGCTTCGGGATCTCGGACAGCCAGAGCGAGCTCACGTACAACCTGATCGCGGGGCTGAACTGGCGCTTCACGCAGGTCGCGTCCGTCTTTGCCGGATGGCGCTACATGCACGTCGACATCGAGAAGAGCACGTTCGACGTGGAGGTGTCGTTCAACGGACCGTTCCTCGGCTTCAACTTCTATTTCTGAGGGCCATGGGCCACGAGGGCAGGCCGGCGACGGCCGAGAGGGAGCGCGGCCGAGGACGATGGTCCTTGCTTCGCGCGTCCTGCCGGCCGGGCGCCCGATTCGATAGGAGCCCCCGGTGAGCCGTGCGCAGCCGGCCGATGCCATTGAGGCCAACAACCACGTGCAGCGGACGGTTCCCGCACTCGAGCTGTTAGCCGTGTGTCGCGCAGGGCAAGAGCGAGACGAGTTGGGGCCGCGAGACCTCGACGAAAGGGAGAGGCCATGAGCAGGGTGAGCTCTCGGATTCACAGGGCAGCGGGGATCCTCGCCGCAGCGCTTGCGGTCGGGCTTGCCGTGTTCCCGGCGACTCTGCGGGGACAGACCTCCGTACCGACCAAGCCTGCGCCGGCAGCTCCCGCCAAGCCCGCGGCTTCCGCCCCGGCCCAGTCTCCGGCCGCCGCGCCGGCCAAGCCGAACCCGCTACGGGACGTGTTCTTCGGCGAAACACACATCCATACGAGCTGGTCGTTCGATGCGTACGTCTTCGGGAACACGCTGACCGGTCCCGAGGACGCGTACCAGTTCGCCTTGGGCAAGCCGATCCGGCATCCCGCGGGCTACATGGTGCAGATCAAGCGTCCGCTCGATTTCGCGGCCGTCACGGATCACTCGGAATACATGGGCACGATCCCTCTCGCCAACGATCCACAGTCGGACTTGAGCAAGCTGCCGATCGCACGACAGCTGACCGTCAAGAGCAAGGACGATATCCAGAGGATCTATCTCTTCCTCGCCACGACGATCCTCAAGAACGAGCCGATCAAGGAGCTCGTCAGCCCCGAGGTCGCAGGCTCTGTCTGGAGACGGGTCGCCGACATTGCCGACAAGTTCTACAAACCGGGCACGTTCACCACCTTCGCCGCGTACGAATGGAGTTCGACGCCCGACAATCGCAACCTGCACCGCAATGTGATCTTCAAGGATTCGAAGAAGATTCCGACAGTGCCGTTTACCTCGATCGACTCCACCCATCCGGAGGATCTGTGGACCTGGATGGATGGCCAGCGCAAGGCCGGGAACGAGCTGCTCGCCATTTCGCACAACGCGAACCTCTCCGATGGCGTGATGTTTCCGCTGGAAGTCGACGGCAAGGGCCGGCCGATCGATGCCGCGTGGGCGCAATCCCGGGTGAACAACGAGCCGCTGTCCGAGATGCAGCAGCTCAAGGGCGCATCGGAAACGCATCCGGCGCTGTCGCCCAACGACGAGTTCGCCCGGCACGAGATCCTGGAATATCTGCTGGGCGGCGTCGACCGGGCGCCCCGGCTGCATGGCAGCTACATCCGCGAGGCGTACCAGAACGGGCTCGCGATGCAGGACACGCGCGGCTACAACCCGTACAGGTTCGGCCTCGTGGGCGCGAGCGACACGCATGGCACCGCGATGTCGTATACGCAATCGAACTTCTTCGGTGGCCATGGCTTGCTCGATGCCACGCCGCAAGGCCGACTCAGCGGCGAGAAGCATTCCGGGATGACGTCGGACAGGTTTGCGACGTCCGGATTGGGCGGTGTCTGGGCCGAGGAAAATACCCGCGAGGCGATCTTCGCCGCCATGCAGCGCAAGGAGACGTTCGCGACCAGTGGCGTGCGCATCAGAGTGCGCTTCTTCGGCGGCTGGGACTTCGCGCCCGGCGTCCTGCAAAGCAAGGATTGGGTCAGGACCGGGTACGCGAACGGCGTTCCGATGGGCGGCGATCTGCCGGCGGCGAGATCCAAGGCGCCGACGTTCATCGTGTGGGCCGTCAAGGATCCCGACGACGCCACTCTCGATCGGATTCAGATCGTCAAGGGATGGACGCGCAACGGCCAGATCTTCGAGAAGATCTACAACGTCGCCTGGTCCGGCAATCGCGCGGTCAAGGGCGGCGCCCGAATCTCCGATGCCCTCGTTCGGCGCGGCGAGGCCGAGTTGCCGCCGGTGCGCAACACGGTGGATGTCAAGAACGCGACGTATACGAACACGAGCGGCGCGGTGGAGTTGAAAACAGTCTGGACCGACCCGGACTTCGATCCGAGCCAGTTCGCGTTCTACTATGCCCGGGTGCTGCAGATTCCGACGCCGCGCTGGACGACGTACGACGCGAAGAAGCTCGGTGTCCCGCCGCCGGCCAACGTTCCGGCGACGGTTCAGGATCGTGCGTGGACGTCTCCGATCTGGTATTCGCCGAGCGACGAAGCGCGCAAAGCGGCGAAGCCTGGGACGACGGTTGCCGAGTTGAAGCAAAAGGGCGCCGTCGCGCTCGATGACGCGCAGTTGAAGCAATTGATCGTCGGAAAGACGCTCAAGATCCGCAACACGGTGACGGGGCAGCGCTTCGAGATCCTCTACGGACCCGACGGGCGGCGCCTCATCCTCAGTGTCGACGGCAAGCAGCCGCCCGCCGGTCAGGTGGGCGACGTGCTGCACAGCGGCGAGCTCGGGTCGCCGGCGCAGTACGAGATCCGCGATGGCAAGATCGTGACGACGATCGCGGGTGCACCGTTCGAGGTGAGTGTCTACAAGGTCGGCGACAAGTACGTCGCGGCCCGCAGTAACGAGTTCGGGTACGCCAACTACGAGGTTGAATAGATGCGCGCGATGTCCGGGCTCAGGCGTGTGCTGGGCGAGCCGCTGTTGCAATTCATCGTGATGGGCGCGTTGCTGTTCGCGGGCTACCGGCTCGTTCATCCCGAGCGGCCGGCCAAGGTCGAGGACCATCGCATCGAGCTGACCGCCGCCGACGTGCGGCAACTCGAGATCGTGTGGACGGCGCAATGGCATCGGGCACCGACGCCGGATGAGCTGCAGGGACTCGTGGAGAGCCGGGTCCGCGAGGAGATCCTCTACCGCGAGGCGCTCGCGCTCGGCCTGCGAGCGCGGCGACACGATCATCAAGCGCCGGTTGGCGCAGAAGATGGAGTTCCTGGCCGACGACCTTTCGGCCGTGCGCACTCCTTCGGTCGAAGAGCTCCGCGCCTGGTATTCGCGCAATTCCGCGCGGTTCGCGGATCCTGGCCGCCGTTCCTTCCGACACCTGTACTTTTCCGCGGACCGCCGTGGCGATCGTGCGCCGCAGGACGCCGCGCGTGCGCTGGCCAAGCTCGGCCGTACGCCCGCCGATGCAACCGCGCTCTCGGCCATCGGCGACGCGTTCATGTTCCAGGAGTACTACGCCGATCGCACGCCGGAGCAGGTGGCCGCCATCTTCGGCAGCCACTTCGCCGAGGCCGTGCGCCAGCTGCCGGTCGGCACGTGGCAGGGGCCGATCGAGTCGGGCCTCGGTTGGCATCTGGTGCTCGTCACGTCCGCGACGCCCGGTCGCGTTCCGGCCTTCGACGAGATCGAGGCCGAGATCCAGGCGGCGTGGATGGAGGACCAACGGTCGGAAGCGCGGCGTCGCGCCTTCGACGTGATGAAGGCGCGCTACGAGGTGCGATTGCCGGCGCTGTCCCGCGCGCACAACGAGACCTCCGCACCGGCGGCTACCGCGACGCCATGAACGCTCGATCGAGCCTCGTTCGCGCATTCGAAGCGATGCTGATCGCTGGTGGTGCTGGGCTCCTGCGCTGCTCGGCTGACGCCCGTCATGCGAACGCTCACGAAGCGCGTCCGGCCTATCTCGCGCTGACCGAGACGGCGCCCGATCGCTTCGACCTCGTGTGGCGAACGCCGGTGATCTCCGGCATGCGGCTGCCCGTCGTGCTGCAGCTCCCTGATGGCGCCACCAACGTCACCACGCCGAGCTGTGCACGAGCTGTCCGATTCGGTCGTCGAACGCCGGTTGATCGCCGTGCCCGGCGGCCTGGGCGGCAAGCGCATGGAGTTCGTCGGCTTGCAAGGCACCATCACTGACGTGCTGGTGCGAGTCGAAACACGCGATGGCGCGCATTCCACGACGCTCGTCCATCCGTCGCAGCCGTGGATCGCGATTCCAACCGCGCGCGGAACCATCGCCGTGGCGGGTGCGTATTTCATGCACGGCGTTGAGCACATCCTGCTCGGATATGACCATCTGCTGTTCGTGTTCGCGCTCCTCCTGATCGTGCGGAACGTGCGGAAGCTGGTGACGACGGTGACCGCATTCACGCTGGCGCACTCGATCACGCTGGGCTTGTCGGCGCTGGGTGTCGTGCACGTACCGGGCCCACCGGTGGAAGCGAGCATCGCGCTGAGCATCCTCCTGCTCGCGTGCGAGATGACGCGGCAGCGCAGAGGCGAGCGCAGCCTCACCGCGCAGTGGCCCTGGCTCGTGGCGTTCGCGTTCGGACTCCTGCACGGCTTCGGCTTTGCGAGCGCACTCGCCGATATCGGCTTGCCCCAGGGCGATGTTCCACCCGCGCTCTTCGCCTTCAATGTGGGCATCGAGGCCGGGCAGCTTGGGTTCATCGCGGCCGTGTTGACGCTCCGTGGGTTGGTGCGGCGTCTCCCGATTCCCGCCCACTGGAGCGCGCTGATGCGTCCGGCTGCGACCTTCGCCATCGGAACGATGGCAGCCTTCTGGTTCGTCGAGCGACTGTTCTCGTTCTGGCCTGGAGTCTGAGCGGAATGGCAGAAGGGATGCTTGTCTGACGCGATGGCGCCGTTGGGCCGCGTGAACCGAAGAGCGCGACGAGCCTGTCTCGAGGATGTGGATGGGTCCGGCTGCGGTGGAGCCATCCTGTCGACGCAGGTCGTCTAGCCTGGGCAACAGGGGCCATTGGCCGCAGGCCGCCAGCGTGCCGAGTGCAGGGTCGACGTCGTCGGCTGTACCGTCCCCGCCATCCCTCCGGAGGATGAGAGTGGCGGCTGTGGCGCCAGCCCGAGCAGGTGTGCGAGGCAGTAGTAAACCCAAAAGGAGAAGTCCGATGAAGGCCTTTCTCGCACTGGGGGCGGTAACGGTTTTGCTCGGAGCGGGCTGCACCACCACGGTGCAGCGAACCGCCGAGCAGTCGCCGGTCATCTGTGGCTTCCTGGGGGCGGATCTGTGTGCGGAGCTCCAGCCGGGCGCGAAGGGGGAAGCGGGCCTGCGCTACGTGAACCCGAAGGGGACGTTCACGCAGTACGACAAGGTGACGATCGTCATGGTGAGCTTCTTCGGGAGCGATCCCGGCAAGGTAAAGCCCCAGGACGAGCAGCGGCTCACGGACCTCTTCTACAAAAATCTCCACGACGCGCTGGCCAAGCGGTACCGGGTGGTGGACGAGGCCGGCCCCGGGGTGCTGAAGGTCGAGGTTGTGCTCCTCGACGCCGAGGCGGCGACGCCGGGGGTGCGCTCGGTCACGATAGTGGTCCCCCAGCTTCGCGTACTCAGTGCCGGCTATGCCCTGGTGGCGGGAACGTACCCGTTCGCGGGGGGAGGCCAGGCCGCCGCCAAGATCTCGGACTCCGTGACTGAGCAGACCCTCGGACTCGCCGTGGATCGCCGAGCCGGGGGTGGGGCGATCCAGACCGCTGCGCAGTGGCGGTGGGGAGACGCCGAGAACGCGATCAAGGCCTGGTCCTCGCAGCTCGCCGACGGCATGCATGCATACACCTCGGGCGAGAAGAAGCCTTGACGACGCGGTCGACGTGTTCCGGCCGGCGCGCCGGCCTGGCGGGAGAGCCCGCGCCCCCGACCTCCGGACCGGCAAACGGCCCGATGCGTTGGCGCTCGCTTGCGTGGGTTCGAGGGATAAAAGTGGAGGCTCACGACGGAGCCTCGCATGCGGTTGCACGAGGACGAAAGACACTACGATGTTCAGGGAGGACTGTAACCATGCGTAAGAACGCGCCGACGCCCCTAGACAGTTGGGCGAACCGCCGCGCCTTCCTCAGGGCCACCGGCATCGCGTCTGCCACCGCGATTCTGGGCATGCTCCCTGCCGGCCCCCTCGCGTACGCTGCCGCGCTGACCAAGTCGCAGCGCGACGGGCTGACACCGGACGACATCATCGCGTTGATGAAGAAGGGCAATGAGCGCTTCCGCCTCGGACAGGAGTCCCCGCACGACTACCTCGCGCAGCAGAAGGCCAGCGCCAAGGGGCAATACCCTGCCGCGGTGATCCTGAGCTGCATCGATTCCCGTGCGCCGGCCGAGACGATCATGGATCTGGGCATCGGCGACTGCTTCAACGCGCGCGTGGCCGGCAACATCGCCAACGACGATATCGTCGGGAGCATGGAGTTCGCCTGCAAGGTCGCCGGGGCGAAGGTCGTGCTGGTGATGGGGCACACCGCATGCGGCGCGATCAAGGGCGCGATCGACAAGGTGCAGCTCGGCAAGCTCACCGGGCTGCTCGCCAAGATCCGCCCCGCCGTGGAGGCGACCCGGTATCAGGGCGAGCGTTCGGCGACGAACTACGACTTCGTGGACGCGGTGGCGCGGAAGAATGTCGAGCTGACGATGGCGGACGTCCGTAAGCGCAGTGCAGTCCTGGCCGGCCTCGGAGCCTCGGGCGCGATCAAGATCGTCGGCGCCATGTACAACATCGACACAGGACTGGTCGAGTTCTTCGGTTGAGGCGGCACAACGGCGCCGTTACGGCGGATGATCGCCAACAGGAGTTGGCGGTGCAGTCTTCCTGAGTTGGTAGCGGGAGGATGCTCGACCCCGTTCCAGGAGGCCTATCAAGTGGCGCGGGCCGTTCTCGTCAGGCCATCCGAACTCACTCGAGGAGGTCGTTCCTGTGAGGTCACTTCAGCGTGTCGCATCGTACTTGTCCGCTCTCGTGGTTGCAGCCGGATGCGCCTCCACGACCGTAACGGAGCAGCAGTATTACGCGGGGACAGCCGAGCTCGCTCGGCCCGATCACATCCACGTGTATCCCTTTGCCGCGACCCCCGACGACATTCCGGCCTGGTCCGCTGCAGCCGGCCGTCAGGCTCAACCCCGCACGCCGGAGGAGCTCGAGGCAGGTCGCAGGCTGGGCGCTCTCGTGGCGAAGGAGTTGGTCTCGGAGATTCAGGGAATGGGACTACCAGGGGCGGTGGCTGGGCTCCAGACGCCTCTGCAGGTCAACGATCTGATGTTCTTGGGCTATTTCGAATCGATCGAGAAGGGCAGCGCGAGCGACCGCGTCACGCTCGGTTTCGGATCCGGCGCGGCCGAGTTGAGGACGGCGGTCGAAGCCTACCAGATGACGAAAGACGGCCCGCGCCAACTCGGATCGGGCAGGGGTACGGCGAGCGGTGGCAAGACACCGGGGCTGATTGTGCCGGCTGTGGTGATGGTCGCGACGGCAAATCCGATCGGCCTCATCGCGGGGGGCGCGACGAAGGCGCAAGGGGAGATGGGTGGGAAGGATACGATCGAGGGAATGGCCAAGAACACCGCCAAAACCATCGCCGATCGACTACGGCTGAGATTTCAGGAGCAGGGCTGGATCCGCTAGTTGCTCGCCCTGGGGTGGCCCTCCCAAGAAAGACACGTGAATCTGAGGGTGACGAACCTGTTCCCTGAACTCCTGAGGCGTCGATACCCGACTGTCAGAACCCGCGATGCTCGACGGTCGAGGGGAGACGACATGCTTGGCAAGAACGAATGGCAACTCGAAGCTGCCGCGTCAGGTTCCGAGTGTTATAGCGCTGCCCAAAAACTCGAGGATCCACCGCGATGCTCGCTGGTGGCTGGCGACCCCGGTCTGGCTGGCTATTCTTGGGACCCAAGGGGGTCCGTCAGCGACGGCGCTGCACTGGTGGCAGCGTGACCACGACTCGAAAGGCGAGCGGTTCGCCCGCCATCCATTGCGCCCCGCGATTTGAACCCGCGACCCGACCTTAGGATAGGTGGGGGGCGCCGCCATCCAGGGCCGCCATGCTCCTACCCTACTAGGTTCGCTCTTCACCAGCTGCGCCGCCCGCGCCGCGAGACTACTCGCAGCGTCCCGGTGCGTGGTGCCCGCAGGATCCGCCCTCCGGCCGCGGCACGTCCAGCGCCGGGTTGCGGTCGAAGAAGCCGACCGGCTTGAGCGCGAAGCCGATGTACGTCACCGGCATCACCGGCCAGTCCTCCGGCCGCACCACGTGGTGGGCGCCGAAGGTGTACCAGACCACCAGCTCGGCGTTGTCGAGGGGGGCGTCGTCCTCGACGTACGCGGGCAGCCCGGCGCCGCCGGGGTGCTGGTTCGGGTAGTCTCCGGCCGCGTAGCGCTCCCCGGGGTCGTACCGGGTCACCCACAGATGCTTCGTCATGAAGGTCGCGCGCTTCGTCACCGCCGCCTCGGGGCCCGCGAAGGGCAGGACGTTCTCGCCGGGCGCCAGCTTGTAGCCGACCGGCTGGCCGAGGCGGTTTCGCACGGACGGGTTGACGATCGTCCAGAAGCGCCCGCGGAGCGGGTCCACGGTCCGCTGCGCGGCGGCCTCCGAGCGCAGCAGGGTGGCCTCGGCGCGGAAGGCGTTGTGGTGCGGGTTCTCCGGGCCCGGAGGATCGGCCACCGTGTTGACCTCGTACACCGCGTTGAGCGGGCCGTCGACCGTCATGTCCAGCCGGACGTTGAAGAAGTGCTGGTGGATCGGCGCGTACACCTGGGGCGCGACCAGCTCGCCCCAGGGCGGCGTCTCGCCCGGCATCACCGCCCCGTTCGAGACGATGCCGGTCAGCTTGACCTCGAGCTGGATGGTCCCGTCCTGGTAGAAGTACCAGTAGAAGCCGTACTCGTAGTTGCCCACGGTGGCGATGAACGACACCACCAGCCGGCGGGAGCGCCGCACCTCCGCGTAGCCGGTCCGCCAGTCGAAGTGCTTCCACAGGATGCCGTAGTCCTCCTCGTGGATGCAGATCGCGTTCTGGAGCGTCACCGCGCCCCCCCGGCTGTCGTTGACCACGGCGTCCAGATAGCGGATCTCCCCGAGGCAGTCGCAGCCGTTCACCAGGGAGTTCGCCAGGGTGCCGATGCCGAACTCGCCGACGTCGAAGGCGTTGCGGTGGAAGTAGGTGTGGCGGGGGTCGCCGTACGGCACCACCATGTCGACCACCGCCGCCCGGTGGAGGATCGGCCGGTCGCGCCCCTGGTCCCGGTAGCTGACCTGTGGAGCACCAGCCCCTCGCGCGGGGTGAAGCCGAGCCGCATCCGCCACTTCTGCCAGGACAGCTCGTGGCCTTCCAGCGCGAAGCTCGGCCCCTCCGGCTGACGGATCTCGAGCGGCCGGAGGTCCGGCCGGCTCCCGGCGACGTCCGGCGAGTAGTTGGCGTCCTCCGGCGGCAGCGGCACGACGCCGTGGTCCTCGATCGCGATCACCTTCATCTCGTCCAGGTCCACGATCGCGACCAGGTTGGCCACCGGACGCGCGTAGCCATTGTCGGTCGGGCTCCGGCGGACCCAGGTCAGCGTCCGGGACAGCCGCCGGCCCTTCTCGTCCTCGATCCCGAAGTTGCCGGCCGACCAGGCGTCGACCATGGCCAGGCTGAAGTCCGTGACCCCTCGCCGGCGCATGGCCGCCTGCCAGCCCGGGTCGGCGCGCACCGCGGCCTCGCACTCGACGAACTCGTCCAGCACGATGGCCGGCTGAACCCCGGGCACGTGCGCCCAGGAGGACACCCGCCCCTGGGTCAACGAGACCACCGCCTCGTAGGTCTTGCGCGCGTCGCGGTCGATCAGCACGACGAGCGCCGCCCGCTCGGCGGGGTGGCTGGCGGCCGCGGGCTCGCGCAGGGCCCCCCGCGGCGGCTCGGCCAGGGCGATCGAGATCACGCGGACGCGCGGGCCGAGCCCATCCTGCGCGCGGACGAGGCTCCACGCGCGCGCGACCTCGTCGGCGGTGAGCGGATCGAGCGGATGCCGCGGCCGGTCTTCGCTCATGGGCCTCCTGTCGGGGCGCCGAGCCCGTACTCTAGCCCGAAACGCTCCACGCGGGAATGCGCCTCGCCGCTCGTGTCCTCCGCGCCGCCCTCGACGGCACTACCTGGCGGGCGCCCGGCCTGGCGGAGCCTGCTGAGATGGCCGCCTGCGCGAGGAGCATGTAGCGGAGCCTCCGCGCTGACACGAATGCCCTCTCGGCGGCGCGCGGCGTCAGGTCTCGGCCGCCTCGGGCGGCGCAGGGGCGACGCCGCCGAGGCGCGCCTGAGCTTGGCCGCGGTCCACGACCGGTTCACCGACCAGGGATCGCCAGGCGACGAAGGGGCGGGCTGTCCTGCGTTCGCCCGCGTGAGGTAGACTCGCGGACGTGGACGCGGCCCTGCTCGGCGCCCGCCTCGTGCTGGCGGCTGTCTTCGCCGTTGCCGGCGTCGCCAAGCTCCTGGACCGGCCCGGCGCCCGCGAGGCCCTCGCCGGCTTCGGCCTGCCCGCGCGACTGGCGGCGCCGCTCGCCGTGGCTCTCCCGGTCGCCGAGCTGTCGGTCGCGGCCGCCCTGGTGCCGCGCGCGTCCGCGTGGTGGGGCGGGCTCGGAGCGCTCGGCCTGCTCCTCGCGTTCACGGCCGTGATCGCCCGCAGTCTCGCGCGGGGCGAGCGGCCTCCGTGCCGCTGCTTCGGCCAGCTCGACGCCGCGCCGGTCGGCTGGCGGACGCTCGCCCGGAACGGCGCCCTCGGCGTCCTGGCCGCGTTCGTCCTCGGCGCCGGATGGAGCGATCCGGGGGGGAGCGCCACAGGCTGGCTCGGCGCCCTCCCGCCCGCCGAGCGCACGCTTGGAATCGGTGCTTCGGCGGCGGTCCGCAGCTCGATCCGTTCTTGGTAGAATCCCCGCCGGAGCCGCGGCGGCCTCCTGGCCGTGCGCGCCCAGCTCAAGGTCACGCTCAAGGAGGATTGGTCATGGCGAAGCGACGGGCGAAGCACCCCATCAAGGCCGTCAAGATCAGCCACATTCTCAAGAGGTCCAAGGGAACCCGGGCGCTCAGCCGGATGCTGCGGCTGGCCGGCAACGACGTCCTGGTCCTCAAGGGTTCGCTGAACCAGTTCATCGGGACGATCAAGACCAGTCCCTTCGAGGTGGACCTCGGGGACGGGGAGATCACGCCGATCCGGACGTCCCTCATCGACGACATCATCTTCAAGAACCCGGCCCAGCCGTCCGGCGACCGAATCTTCCTGGCGGACGGGGGAGACCTCACCGGGACGGTCCTGACTGACCCCGTCGTCATGCACACGCTCGGTTTGCGCAAGAAGTTCAAGACCTCGAAGATCGCCGGGATCGTGTTCGGGGGCTGACTCGGGCGGCGGGCGACTCGGCGTCGTGACCGGGCCCGGGAGCGCGGCGGTGGCAAGCCCGACCGCTCCGCTAGATGTCGGCAAAGACCTCCAGCAGATTTCCATCCGGATCGCGGAAGAACAGCGTGCGATGCCCAAAGGCCTGGTCAGCGGGCGGTGAGAAGAGAGTGACGCCCTGCCGCACGAGCTCGTCCGCGCACTGGTCAACTTCGGGAGCGGACACCTTGAACGCCAGCTGAAGCGAGGCGCTGCCGCTGGGCGTTGGGGCATCTGCTGCAGTGCGGCTCGGCGTGGCCAGGGCCAGGGTGTTGTCGCCCACCCGATATTCGATCCAGCCGGGCGAAAGCTCTCGCAACAGTGGAAAACCGAGGATGCGTTCATAGAAGTGACGCATCGCGGCCATGTCGCGCACGAAGATCACCGTATAGTCGATCGCCCGGATGGCCCGGAAAGCCGAACCGGAGCGCCGCTTCCGTTCGTTCACGAGCGACGAAGCCCCGGCGCATCTGGTCGATGCATCAGCAGTTCACGCAGCACACCTCCGGCGCCGCCACGAGCGGCGACGTGCGGAGGATCCGGTACTGGCCCAGGTCCCTCGACAGGGGCCGGACCCCGTCGCTCACACCCTCCCCGAGGATGATGTACCGGTCGTAGCGCGGCATCATCTCGACCGCCAGCACGCTGACCGGCGTGTCGACCGCCAGGTGGAACAGCTCGAGCAGATGGCGGATGTCCGTCTCCGTCCACGTGAACGCGCCGACGGCGGGCGCGTCGACGTTGACCGTCAGGCTGTTGGCGGTGCGCGCGTCCATGTCGAGCCGCCTCGCCAGGAACGCGCGGACGTCGAGATCCCGCACCTTGACGAGATCGAGCCGTGCCTCGGCCAGCAGGACGTTGCGACGCTGGAGGCCGTCCGCCTGCAGCACCTGGGCGTAGAGCATGCACCAGATCTCCGTCTTCGGCGGCCGGCTGGTCACGTTCCGCCCGTCGAACACCGCGACCGCGAAGGGCGCCGTCACCGACATGCCGCCCGGCGTCCGCTCGGTCAGCACCGTCAGCGGCGGGGCGGGGTGCTGGACGCCGCTCATCCGCCGGGGGTGCCCGAAGCGGCCCTGCGCCGTGCACCAGATCCGGTTCGTGTGCCCCACGCGGAGCTCGTAGGTGAAGAAGCCGAACAGCTCGGGGGACTCCGAGTGGAGCCCCGGCGGCAGGGGCAGGAGGTAGTGCACCGGCGTCACCTTGACCAGGGGCGTCGAGGGGTCGGCCGTCTCCTCGGTCATCGCCTGCATCGCGTCGAGGCCGGCATTGTCGTTGCCGTGGCCGTGCGTGATCACGCGGATCAGCTCCGGGTCGATCGCGAGCGGCGGATCGTCCTGGCGCACGAGGCCCTGATCCGGGTTGGGAAACGCGAGGAGCGGATCGGGGGCGTAGGCCAGCACGCGGGCGAAGTAGGTGTCGTTCGGATCGCGGATCGGCTCCGCGAACTCGAGCCACAGATAGCGCTGGCGGACCGCCGTCGCCGAGTACTCGTGGTTGCGCTGGTACGGCGAGAGGGCGTATCCGGCGCCGACGATCTTCGGGACCTGGGCCGGCACGGAGGTCACGGGCAGCCGCACGTCGCGCGTCTCGGCTTCGCGCGGCGCCGCCGCCGGCGTCACGCTCTTCCCGAACCGCGGCGTGAGCGTGTAGGAGACGTCGATCGTGTTCGGGAACGGGTTGGCGCCGGTCGCGGGCTTCAGCAGGTCCTTCTTCGGCTCCACGGCGTCCACGAAGACCACGCGCGTGTAGCTCCGGTCGGGGCCGGTCGTGGCCACTCGACTCGCGCTCTTCTGCCACTGCAGGTGCCCCACCACCTCGTCCTCGACGGTCGCCGCCTCGCCGGTGAACTGCCGCACGCGGCGAACCTCGATCCCCTGGTCGGCCAGGCCGTCCCAGGTCCAGTCGCGCTCCACCTCGAACGACAGCACGCAGAGCCAGTGGCCGAGGAGCTCGTCGGGCGTCGCGAACGTGAGCGACGAATTGTCGGGCGCCAGGGTGTGCCGGATCCGGTTGCTGCACCCGAACTGGATGCGCTCGCCGGGCTTGCCGATGAGCGTGTGGCCCTTGTGGTCGACGCGCAGCTGGGAGGCGACCCGCCCCATCAGCGTGGCCTGCGGCCGCTCGCTGCCGGCGACGATGCTCGCGACGAGGGTGAGGGGGTTGTTCACCTGCGGCGGATCGGGCTGGAGGTAGAGGCCCTGCAGCTGGTGGGACTCGAGCCCCGGCCTTGAAGAAGTGCTCCTCGTCCTCCGCGTCCTCGCGCACGAAGAACTCGAGCGGCTCGCCGACGCGGTAGAGCGTCTCGTCGATCCGCGTCTTGTCGAAGCCGAAGTACGCGGGCGTCCCCGGCTTGTCGGAGCACACCGGGTAGAGCGTGATGCGGACGTCGCGCGACCTCGGCAGCACGATGGCGTCGCCGCCGTCGATGTCGCCCTGCGAGAGCTGGAGGTCTCCGAGGTCGATCTGGTTTCCGAAGGCGATGACGTTCGCGTTCCGGTACTCGAGCTGCAGGGTGAACGGCGCCTCGAGATCGGCGTCGAACGCCCGCAGGGTCGAGTACAGCCGGATGAAGGGCTCGCGCTCGGAGGCGGACGCCTGGTTGTCGAGGAGCAGCGTCTTCACGTCCACGACCACCAGCATGCGATCGACGTCGGGATCGAAGAAGCTGACGTCCCGGTACTCCTTGATCGTCTGGCCCGCGGGCTTGGCGGTGTGGAGGAACGCCGCGTCGTCCAGCAGCTTCTGGAACGCGTCGTCGGTGTCGAGCTCGGTGAAGAGCAGCGCGGGATACCCGAGGCGCGGCCGGGCGACGGTGAAGGCGTGGCCCTGGAGGAACTGGACCGAGCCCGCGTCGGCCTCGTCCTGCGGATCGTCGGGCGTGACGGTCAGGCGCTTCGGCGCGACGTATCGCTGGAAGACCAGGGACGCGCTCGTCGCCGGCGCGTCGTTCAGCTCGTCGTCGCCCTCGACGGGCCCGCCGCCCGTCAGATCGCCCAGCCGGACGCGGAACTCGTACTGGTGGCCGTACTTGAGCTCGCAGTCCTCGGGGAGCACGCGGCTCGTAGAGATCGCCCTTCTGCGACGGGTTCGCGGGGATGTGGGCGTCCCCGTAGGCGCCGGGCTTGGCGAGGGCGCCGGAGGCGTCGAGCGCCGCGGCGCGGCCGTCGGGGAGGACGAGCGACGCGCCGTACCACTGCGTGTAGTAGCTGGGCAGCCAGTACGCCGTGTCGATGGCGCCGTTGACCTTCGCGGGGAAGACCTGGACCCCGGTCTCGAGCTCGGTCAGCGCGGGGGCGATCGACTCTCCCGCCAGCGTCAGGGCCGCCTTGCTCCGGATGCGGACGAGCGAGTGCCAGTCGGGATCGCCGGTCTCGCGAACGTCGACCCGGTAGAAGAACACCCCCAGGGGGGCGTCGACGCGCTTCCCCGGCGTCGCCGGGTCGGCGAGCAGCTGCCGGTTCTGCCAGATCAGCAGCTGCTCGTCGTCCCAGGCCAGGCGGACCCCGACGTCCTTCTGGGGGTGGGCGCCGTCGGGCTCCTCGCTGAGCAGGTTCGAGCTGACGGGCTGGGTCACGTGCACGACCTTCGCGAACCCGTCGTCGTAGTCGGCCGCCTCGATCTTCAGCGTGTCGAAGTCGCCGTTGGGCTGCGCGGGACCGGCGACGACCGGGAACTGGAGCGCGGCGAACAGCTGGCGCGGCGCGTCGATCGGCGGGATGCGCGCCGCGTACGATCGGAGCTCGGTGTCGCCGTTGACGATGTCGAAGTCGGCGAGGGCGGACGTGAGGCGGCAGGACACCCAGCCGCCCTCCGCGAAGTAGTCGGCGGACGGGAGCGTCACCGACAGCCGGTGGAGCAGCCCGATCCGCTCGGCCAGGAGCGGCTGGCGGAGGCAGAACGCCACCACGCGGCCCCAGGTGATCTCGTCCTTCGACTGCTTGAAGGCGCCGTTCTTCTCCGACGAGCGCCTTGATCGCGCAGTGATAGCTGTCGTCGGTCTTCGCGAACTCCGTCCGCGGCGTGGTGAAGTTGAACGCCGTCCGGTACGACCGCGGCAGGTACTTGCGGATGCCATCCGCGTCGGCCAGCGGCGCCGGCGCGCCCTCCGTGTTCTTCACCGACGCCTTGGCCACCAGCTTGAACTGGGCGGCGAGCCCTTCGTACACCGCCGGCAGGTTCGGCGGGAACGCCGCGCCGGTCGGCAGGGTCTGGAGCGTGGCGCCGTCGGCGGCCAGGAGCGCGGGGCTGGAGAAGGGGTAGCTCCCCAGGCCGCGGATGGCGTCCACGGCGAGGGCCGGATCCGCGCCGATGAACCTCGGCAGCTCCACGGTCGACCCCGGGCTCAGCTGGCTCGGAAACACGTCCAGCACGTTGAGCAGCCGCTGGGTCGGCAGCAGCAGCACGCGCAGGCCGAGCGTCCGGCCGGCGATGCGCTGCGGAAACGTCAGGATCCGGAGCTTTTCGATCGAGAGCGGCATGGTTGCACTCCCCGCGTTCGCGGTCAGGCGATCTGGCGCTGCTCTTCCCAGTGCTCGGTCACGTTGATGTCGATCACCCAGAGCACGCAGACGTCGATGGAGAAGGTCACCTGGGCGGTGAGGGTCGTCACGTCGCCCACGCGATCGACCCCGCCGCCGGCCTCGATCTGGATGCAGATCGCGATCAGCCCGCCGCAGATCTCGGCGGAGCCCCGGAACAGGAGGAGGCCGGCGACGTGGAGCGCGTTGTCGGCGATGGTGACCTCGACCTCGACCATGTAGAGGACGGCGACGTTCGCGACGACCGGGAGGCCGACGACGACCTCCGCCCCGAAGCCGAACTTCATGCGCAGCGAGATGCCGGCCTTGCTGTCGGCGGCGATCCCCAGCGTGACCTGGCCGACGGCGTACACGCTCGCCACCGCCAGCGTGAAGCACTGCACCTGCAGGCGGCCGTAGAACTCGACGTAGGCGCCGCAGGCGGGCACGAGCTGCTTGAGGTCGGTCGGGATCGAGAGCACCTCGTTGAAGTAGAAGCCCACCTTCAGGCCGGCCTCGAGCTTCAGCGGCGGGTTCGGGTTCAGGGTGAGCTGGAAGGGCGACGGGAACCGGATGACCGGAATCTCCTTCGAGCAGTTGAACTTGTACTCCCAGTTGTCGGGCGAGTTGCTCATGCCCACGCTCATCCCGCGGTCGAAATCGTCGCCCGACAGGGTCGCCAGGATCTGCAGGATCTCGACGACGGGATCGAGGACGGGCCCGAACTGGAGGTGCGGCTTGTCGTACTTGGTGCTGATGCCGCTCGAGGCGTTGAAGTCGCCGTCCACCCACATCAGCGTCGGGAACGGGCCGAGGTCGACGACGACGCGCATGTTCGAGAGCGCGGCCTTCCAGCGCTTGTCGAGCGCGGCGGCCGAGTCGATGCCCAGCGCGAGCTGGCCGCTCGTGTTGTCGGTGCTCTTGTACTGCGCGTAGATCCGCAGCACCCCGGGCTCGTCGATGAAGGGGTAGATGTAGCTCGGCGGGCAGCAGGGTGTCGAGCTTGAGCGTCCGATCGGCCATCTTCATCAGGCCTTCGCCGAGGATCTCGACCTGGCGCTCGGCGCTCGTGAGCGCCGAGCGCGTTCGCGACGTTCGGGAACGGCCCCTTCGAGTTGAGCAGCTTGTACGCGTCCGCAAAGTAGGTCTGCGCGCTCTTCAGCTTGGGGTCGCCCGGCGTGAACTGCGGAACGTCGAAGAGCAGCTTCTGCGTGCCCGTGGACTGCACGACGCCGTAGTGGGCGTTCGAGGCGGGCACGTGGACGTCCGCGGGGTGCGCGATCAGGTAGTTCGCGCTGCCGTTCGGCTTGATGAGCGGCACGGTCTCCTGCGGCGGCACGGGCTTCACGTCCCCGGTGTCCGTGCGCTGCTGCACGACCGACCACGAGCCGTCCTGCGGGAGAATCAGGGAGCCGCGGGCGGCGCTCACGAACACGCTCTTCCCGGCCGCGTTCAGGGCGGGGTTGACGTCGACCCGGGACAGCCGCATGCGCTGCTTCGACTTGGCGATGTCGACCGTGCAGTCCACCGGACCGCCGAGCGATCCGTTCTGGGAGCGCAGCAGATCGGCGAAGACGCGCGGGGGAATCAGGATCGACGACGGCTCGAGCTGGACGTAGCCGAGCATCTTGCGCGACTGGACCACGACGTCGGGCCCCGCGCCGGTGCCGCCGCTGACGACGTTGTCGAGGTGCACGTCCGCGTCGAAGACGACGGCCTGCAGGTGCACGTCGAGCGTGTGGTTCTTGCTGGCGGCATTGGCGAAGACCTGCTGCCACTGCGGCCAGCGACAGCGCCTGGAGCTCCGGCGGCAGGTCGGGATCGGCCAGCGTGAACGACGACGTGAAGGGGCCGGCGGCCGGAAAGTCGCGGATCTCGCGCACGTTCGAGACGCCCTTGACCGGCTGCGCGTGAAATTCGTAGGGGTTGGAGACCGGCTTCTCCCCCATCGCCTTCAGGTCGAGCGTGTAGTCGAAGTCGTAGAAGCCGTCGCTCTCGGCCTTCCAGCCCGAGTCGGACCGGAAGACGTAGCCGTTGTTCGAGCGCGTCAGCGTGATCGTCCTGACGACGTGGACGCCGAACGGATAGAGGATGCTGCGGATCTGCACCACCTCGTGCCCCGTCCGGCCGACGATGACGTCGAACTGCACCTGGCTGACGTCGGCGATCGTCGCGGTCGAGTCGAGGTAGTTGCTGAAGATCGACGCGCCGTATCCGGAGAGCTCCATGCGCTCGAGCGGGACCATCGGGTCGGTGCCGCGCGGCGCGACGTCGCTCGGCTGGAACTTCTTGTTGAAGACGTCGCCGCACGGTCTTGCCGAGCGTCGAGCCGTACAGGCGCAGCCCGAGAATCGCCCAGCGGATGTTGTCGAGCTGGAACGTCCAGCCCTTGAACGAGGCGCTGAACTTGTCCGGCTTGCTCGACGCCGGCGGGAGGGCCTTGATCTGGAGCCCCCCGCGCAGCTGGTCGAAGTGGGGCATGTTCAGGTCGAGGTGCGCGTTCTTGGCCGGCGGGTTCGCGACGAGCCGGGTGAAGTCGGCCTGGGCCACGAGCCCGAACGGCAGGGTGAACACCGAGTGCACCTGGCGCGGCGTGTGGGGGTCGTTGAACTCCTTGATGACGTGCCGGGTCACCGGCAGCGGCGCGATCGGGACCGGGTACGGGCTCTCCGAGAAGATGCGGGTCGGGAATGCCGTCGTTGTCGTACACGACGAGGCCGGGGATCACGGTGATGGTGTCGTCCGGGTCGGGCGACCCTTCGATCGGCAGGGGGATGTTCCAGACGGGCTCCCACGAGATCTGGGGCAGCGTCGCGGCCCGCACGTGCCGGGCGGTGGTCACGACGTCCATGTTCATGATCTGGAGCGGCATCCCGCCGTGGCCGGCCGCGACGCCGAACAGCGCGGGCGCGGTCGCCCGCAGGGCGACGTCGCCGCGCTCGTCGCGCTCGACCGCGATGGCCGGGCCGAGCGTGACGCCCATCTGATCGGCGCGGCTCGACACGTCCAGCAGCATCAGGAGATCCGGACCGAGGCCCCCTCGCTTGCCGAAGAGGGACGGCAGGAGGTTCTCCGTTCGACTCGAGACCGCCGCCGGCGTGGGCGTCCCGGCCAGGTCGGGTGAGCGCAGGACGGCGTCGAGCGCCCGGTTGACGTGTGCGGTCGGCTCGCTGATGTGGCCGAGCGTCGGGCTCCGCGCGAGATCCGCCACGGCCGCGCTCAGACTGCCCGAGCGAACGGCCTGCGCGACCCGGTCCGAGATGTCAGCCGCTGGGGCCCCCGGCGCGGCCGGCGTCGCCCGGGCGCGGTCGACGGCGAGCGGCCTGCCCGGGTGCAGGAGCGTCGTCTCGGCGAGGGCGCGCGCGGGCAGGTCCTGCTCGAACGTGGCGACGCCGGTCGCGAAAGCTTCGGTGTCCCGGCGGCTCGGTGCGGCGGATCTGGGTCGCGGCCGGCGTGAGCTTGAAGTAGACGAAACCGCGCGGGTCCTCGGGATCGGGCGCCTCGTGGGGGCGCGGAGACCGGTCGGGCCACTTGACGAAGCCGGTGAGCGCCTGCCGGGCGCCCGCGAACCCGACCGCCGCCGCCTCGCGCTGGAAGCTCGTGTACGAGGCGACGTAGGGATCCGGGAGCGTCGGCAGATAGCGATGGATGTCGTGCGTCAGGGCGAGAAGACCGCTGGTGAGCCGGCCGTTCTCGAGGACCCCGAAGAGGACGAGGCTGCGGGGCCCGGTCACGGTGAACAGGGCGTTCCTGAGCGCGAGGGAGTACGGCCGGGCCGCCAGTGGGATTGCCGAGCTGAGCGTCGAGGAGATCGCTGTCGAGGAGCACCGCGTGAAACGTCTTCCCGATCTGGAGCGTGGCCCCGAAGGCCACCGCCGACCGGATGGGGAAGGGCTTGCCGTTGGCGTCGACCGGGCGATCGATCTCCGCCTTGACGCCGCAGAAGAAGAACACGCCCTCGCTGTTGGCGGCCGCGGAGACGAACACGAACGGGAACAGCTTGCCGAACGTGAGCAGGACGGCCGATCGATGCCGCGTGTCGTCCTTGTTGCGCCAGAGTGTCCATCGCTGCCGGCCGTGCACGTTCGAGGCCGTGAAGTCGATCAGCGTCACCAGGCCGGGCTCCACGATCACGCCCGGGTGAAGGAGCGTGGTCCGGGCGCGCGCGAGATCCCGCCACGTCGTGGAGAGCCCCTTCTGCACGGTCACGCAGAGGGCGCCGACACCCGCGGCGGCGCCGAGCGCCAGCGGGTCGACCTTCGCGGCGGGCAAGAGCCATCCCGTCGTGGCGGGATCGATCGGCGCCCGGCCTTCCACCGTGCAGAGCGCCGACTTCGACGTGACGATCTCGAAGTGATCCGGCGCGTTCGTGCGCGTGGCGGCCGCGTAGGGCACCAGGACCTGACTGATGAGCGGAAGCCAGATCGGCGCCTGCCCGGACTGCCGGAAGTCGACCTGGCAGCCGAACACCGTGCACGAGGCGTCCCCGCCGCGGACGCGGCTGGCATGAAGCTGAAGCTCGAGATCGAAGCGCTCCGGCAGGTGGACGGCCGCCTCCGCCGCGTCGATGCCCGCCGCCTGGGCGGGGTGCGGCGCGACGGTCTGATCCAGGTCCAGATGGAGCGCGGCGGTGGCCGACGCCGGGATGACGATGCTGTCCCCGGACGCCGTGGCGACCTGCGAGAGATCGAGCGACCCGCCCGTGATCTTGAGGCCGGTGTAGTGGCCCTCGAGCGCCGCCACCCGCGCGATGACGTGCGACGCGATCCAGGCGCTGCCGGCTTCGATGCGATAGGACTGCCGGCCGGTGATCGTGCCCCAGATCGGCACCCGCAGCACGGGGGCGGCGCTGCCGGCGAAGAGCACGCTGATCAGCCGGGTCGGCTGGAACAGGTCGAACCATACGTGGAGGCCGTTGTCGTCCAGGAAGGGTCCGTAGCTCGCCGCCGGCGCCATCCCGGCTCCCCACTCGGGCACCGAGTTGCCGAGGAGGGTCGAGCGAAACGCGGTCTCGCGCCGGAACACGAGCGGCGCCGCCGCCGCCGGGCCCGCATGGGCTGGCCAGTGAGCTCCGCCTCCAGATTGCGGATACGCCGGATGAAGGCGTCCGACTCGTCCTCGAGGGCGTCCGCGCCCTCGTGCGGCAGCCGGTTCCCACTGATCGTGAGATCCGGGTGGTCGCGAAGGTGACGGGCGAGGGTGCGCTCGAAACGGGCAAGCTCGTCGGCGGGCGCGCTCGAGGAAGGCGTCAACCGGCCGGTCAGGTGCTGAAGCCTTGCAAGGTGCGCGGGGATGTTCATCGTCCCTCCTGCCGGGCCCGGAGCATTGGCGCCCCTGCCGGGGAGAGCGAGATCCGTGCCACGGCATCGCGCGTTCGAAGGGGACTCGGTTTCGGCTGGTGCGCTGCGGGAACTTCGATGGCGCGTCCGCGCCGGCTCGCCGCCCGGCACGCGCCGACTCGGCGAGGTGCACAGTAGACAGGGCAGCGCGGTTCGATCGAAGCCGTGCAGGCGGTCGAAACGATCAGAGAATCGAGAGGTTCGATGGCACTGCACACCGGACTGTGCAGCCTGCACTGTGGACTGTGCACCGGTGACGTGACCGGCTCGGCCCAGCCGTCCGCCCGCCGCACGCAGCAGATCGGCCCGCAGCGTGGTAATGCCGGTGGCCGTACGGTGTCGGCGAGCCCGGCGCGCGCCGGCGCCATCGGGCGGCGGGCCGCCGCGCCCCGTACGCCGGGGGCCCGAGCGTCAGGCCAGGGTGAACATGGGGACCGGCGGACCGCCCTCGCTCGGCTTGAAGACCGCCCGCACCGCCTGGCCGATGCGGATCGCCTCGAGGTCGCAGTCGACGAGGTTCGTCAGCATCGTCGGCCCCTCCTCGAGCGTCACGTAGGCGATGGCGTAGGGCTCCGGCACGCGCCGCATGATGCTGTAGGTGTAGATCGTGCCGCGCCCCGACGCCGGCCGCCACTCCGTGGCGTCGCTGCCGCAGAACGGGCAGATGGCGCGCGGATAGTGGTGGGGCTGGCCGCACGCCGTGCACTGCTTGATCACCAGCCGCCCTTCGGCCGCGGCGTCCCAGAAGGGCTTCGTCTCCGGCGTCACCGGCGGCGTCGGGATCGTCCGCGTCGAGCGCCACGGTCTCACTCCCTTTCCATGATGAGGGTCGCGCTCATGTGCCGGGTCCCGACCGACCCGCCGGTGCCGTGCGCCAGCGCGACGTCGCAGTTCCTCACCTGCACCCTGGGATGCGCCTCGCCGCGCAGCTGCCGGACGGCCTCGATGACCTTCGTCATCCCGCCACGGTTGGCGGGGTGGTTGTTGCAGAGCCCGCCGCCGTCGGTGTTGAAGGGCAGCCGGCCGACGCCCGAGATCAGGTTGCCGTCGGCCACGAACGGGCCGCCCCGCCCCTTCTCGCAGAAGCCCAGGTCCTCCAGGGTCATGACCACGGTGCTCGTGAAGCTGTCGTAGATGGACGCGTACTTGATGTCGCCCGGGGTGACCCCGGCCTCGGCGAACGCGGCGGGACCGGACCACGCCGCGCCCGTGTACGTGAGGTCGACGGCGCCGCCCATCTGGAGCTTCGGGCGCCTCGCCGGCGCCGAGCACGCGCACGCGCGGACGGCGCAGGCGCCGGGCGACCTCGGGGGCGACGACGACGAGGGCGCCGCCGCCGTCGCTGATCACGCAGCAATCGAGGCGATGCAGCGGGTCCGCGATCATCGGCGAGCCGAGCACGTCCTCGACGGTGACGACATCGCGCAGCATCGCGTGGGGATTGTGCTGCGCGTGATGCGACGCGGCGACCTTGACCCAGGCGAGCTGGGCGCTCGTGGTGCCGAACTGGTGCATGTGGCGCATGGCGGCCATGGCGTACATGTTGACCGTGGTCGGCGCGAACGGGGACCTCGAACGGCGCGTCGGGCACGGCGGCGGCCGGCACGCGCGGCACGGTGCCGGTGGCCATGCCCTCCGAGCGGGGCCGCCCCGCCAGCGTGATCAGCGCCACCGAGCACTTGCCCAGCGCGATCGCCTCGGCGGCGTGCCCGACGTGGAGCACGTAGGACGAGCCCCCGGTGTCCGTGGAGTCCACGTGCCGGAGCCGGAGGCCCAGGTAGTCGGCCATCGACAGCGGCCCGAGGCCGGGCGCGTCGCCCGCGCAGAAGTAGCCGTCGACGTCGTTCTTCGTGAGCCCGGCGTCCGCGAGCGCGCCCTGGGCGACCTCGGCGTGGAGCTGGGCGACCGACTTGTCGTCCGCCTTGCGCGTGGGGTGCTCGAACGCGCCGACGATGTAGGCCTTGCCCTTGATGGTCATCGACGTGCCGTTCTCGCCTCCAGCCCGTTCGGGCTCACGACGTGGAGCCGCGTTCCGGGCATCCCGGAGTGTCGCATGGCCGCCCGGGCCCCGGCGTCTCGAGGGGCCACCCCCTCGGTCCTCGTCCCTCCGGGACGACTCCCCGGCGGGCAACCCGAGCGCGCCCCCCGACGATAGCGCGCTGGACGGCGCGGGGCGAGGGCCGCCAGCCGTCCGGCGCGGCTCGTCGCCGACGCCACCTCCGCTGCGCTTGGTCGGTCCGGGGCGTCAACGGCTTCCGCCGCGCGGCCGGCCGAGACCGTCTTGGCATCGGCCGCCCGGAGGCGCACAGTAAAGGGGCGCATCAGACGCGTCCGCTGGACCGGCGCCGCCCCTACGTGAGGCCGGTCGGGGGGTGTGCATGAGTGACGTCTACGCCGCGATCACGGATTCGGCGATCAATCGCGCCATACGCTTCCTGATGGCGTGGCGGCCGTCGCTGTTCAACTACGTCGCCCCGTCGCAATACTTCGAGGTCCAGCCCGGCAGCCAGGTGCCGGTCTTCGGCGAGCGGTGGCTCGTCTGCCAGGCACTTCACGCTCCCGGCCAGCCTGCCGCCGCACTTTCGGTACACGCGGGTCCCGCCGCTCAAGATCAAGGGATTCCCCGGCATCCCGTACTGCGTCCAGATCACCGACCTGGCCATCGACTTCCAGCCGTCGAACGCCGTCGGCCTCCCGGCCGAGCTCGAGCCGCCGCTCGCCGACCAGCAGTTCGCGCTCTGGGGGAAAGTGCAGGCGGGCGTCGGCTGCCCGCCGGACACGCTGATCGACGCGCTCCTCCGGGTGCCGCGCTACACCTTCGGCAACAGGGCCCACCGGCCGGCGGACGACATGACGTTCGACGTCCTCGCGCTGACCTGCTTCTCGCTCGAGCTCTTCGCGACGGGACACCTGTACACCGACGTCGAGCCCGGCAGCACCCCGCCGATCACCCGGGTCCGCGTCGCGCTCGATGGCGTCGAGGTGAAGGACCTGTCGCCCGCCGGGCTCGAGGACGCGGCCGAGTGCTACGTGCGGGCGGCCATCCGCGGCTGGGTGCTGCCGGACCTGCTGGTGGCGCTCGAGCCGATCCTGGTCAACGCCCTCGGCGTCAAGTCGGTGGTCCCGACACTGGCGCCGAGCCGGCCGCACAATCCCGCGATCGAGCAGGACGAGCTGCGCGTGTGGCTCGACCTCGCGCTCACCAGCTGAGGATCGGCGATGGCGGACGTCACGGTCAAGATCTCGGAGCACAAGTTCGGCGAGCTCTTCCACCGGCTGATCGGCAGCTTGCCGCCCGAGCCCGTCAAGGGCCAGTCGCCGGGCGCCGACGAGGTCGACATCCCGTGGGGGTCGGACTCGGGTGAGGGATGGAGCAGCGACGACGGTGCTTCATCCCGTCGTGCCGGTCTTCGGCGTCGACGCGGTGATCCGTCTCGTCGGCGCCGGCGGCATCGAGTTCAACGACAGCAATACCTTCACCGTCAACGAGGTCGACATCGCCTGGGACAAGTTCATCTTCACGGTCGGCATCGACGTTCCGTCGATGAAGTTCGGCGGCTTCTGCCTCTTTCGCCTTCCGAAGGACTGGCCGCTCATCGGCGGCAAGTGCGCGGTGCCGGTGCCCCCGTTCGAGCTCTTCACCAAGAGTCCGGACATCCAGGTGCCGCTCGATCTCAGCCCGCTCTTGGGTTCGATCGTCACGGAAGTCAGCGCGATCTGCTCGATCGAGGTCAAGGACGGCGGAACCGAGTGGGACATCCACGCGGATCCGGTGGCGGTCGACGCCGACCTGGTCGACATCCAGGACACGCTGGGCCAGCTGCCGGGCATCCTGTCCGCCGCCGTCGCCGTCGTCGTCCTGAATCTCAAGATGACCTTCCCGGCGCCGTGGCTGGTCGACGTGTTCCTGGGCCTCGTCGGCGTGCCGTCGCTGACCACGCTCGTGCTGGACATGCTCGACATCCACGACGACATCCAGGAATGGCTGATGAAGGAGCTGGAATTCAGCATCGGCATCGACAACCTGCTGACGGAGGTGATCGCCGACGCGGTGCTCGACAGCGAGCCGATCCTCCACGTGCCGAAGCGCTACGAGATCGTCGGGAAGACGACCAAGGCCGCGCACGAGCTGGGGCCGTGGGCCGGCGGCGCGGCGCCGCCGGCGAGCGTGCACGCTGCCGGAGGTCGAGCTCCCCATCAAGAAGCCCGACGCGCGGTTCACCGGCGACGAGATGATCGTGACCTTCGATCTGGAGGTCTAGGATGACACCGCTGTTCCCGCACGCGCTGGTGGCCCGGCACGACCTCGACAGCGGCGCCCTGACGATGCTGTGCGTCGTGGCCCACGTGCTGGCGGAGGCCGGGACCTATCACGGCACCGTGATGCGGGGCGAGCGCTTCGTCGGCGGCTTCGTCGTCGACGTCGCGCCGGACGACGCATTCGGCCTGCACGCGCCGGTCGATCTGGGCGCGGTGCATCGCCACGCCGGGGGGACCGCGCCCAACGAGGCGGTCCGGCGCTATCGCGTGAAGGCGGGCGGCCATCTCGTCCTTCACGTGCGGGATGGCGAGGGGGGCTATCACGTCGTGCTCAAGGGCGTGGGCACCGCCGCGGCCTGGGACAGCCGGTCCCTGGGCAAGGGGGACATCGTGTCGATGATCCCGATCCGGCCGGGCGCCTATCGGCTCACCAACACCGTCCGTGGCGCTCCGGCCGCGACGTCCCTGGTCGTGAGCTATCCCGATCCCCGGCAGAACCGCCGTGACGCGCCACGCCCCGCGCCGATCTATGCGAGCTGCGGCCGGCAGGGGTTCGACCCCGACGCGTTCCGCGTGCGGCCGGGTCAGGGCATCGTCATCGCGGTGAAGAGCGCGGCGCGGCTCGTGCTCACCCTGGAGACCCCCGACGACGGCTCGGAGGAGCTCCGCCGGTGGCGCGCCACCGAGCACGCGGAGCTCCTGCGCACGATCGAGCGCAGGCCGCGGTGACAGCGCGCGGGCGTCAGTACCCGCGGGCGTGGTCGAAGACGTTGCGCAGCGGGGCGCCGGCCAGGTAGCGCGTGAGGTTGTCGCAGAAGAGGTCGACCACCCGCTCGTTCTCGTCGAGGGCCGTGCTCATGCTGTGGGGCGTGACGAGCACTTTGGGCAGGTCCCAGAGGGGGCTGTCGGGCGGCAGCGGCTCGACGGTGAAGACGTCCAGGGCGGCGCCCCCCAGGCGGCCCGCGCGAAGCGCCCGCGCCAGCGCGGGCTCATCGACGACCTGGCCGCGGGCCACGTTGATCAGCACGGCCCCGGGTTTCATCATGGCCAGCTCCGCCTCGCCGATCAGTCCGGTCGTCTCCGGCGTGAGGGGGACCGTCAGGGCGACGTAGTCGCTCTCCGCGAGCAGCTTCGGAAGCCCGCCCGGCTGATACGCCTCGCCGGGTCCCGAGCTCGCCGGCCCCGCCGTGCGCCGCGTGGACACCACTCGCACGCCGAGCGCCTGCGCCAGGCGTTTCACCTCGTCGCCCACGCGACCGAGCCCCACGATGCCGAGCGTCTTGCCGGGCAAGGTGTCCAGGGCGAACCGCTCCCATCGGTGGGCGCGCTGGTCGGCGAGGACCCGGGGCAGGCGCTTGGCGAAGTACAGCATGGCGAAGACGACGAACTCGGCCAGTGCTCGCGCGTGGATGCCGGCGGCGTTCGTGACGACGACGTCCGCGCGGGCGAGATTCATGGCGTGCACGAATCCCGCGACGCCGGAGCTGGAGAACTGGATCCAGCGCAGGTGGGGCGCGCGTCGTGGGAGGTCGTCGCTGCGGGGCCGGTAGGCGTCGAACATGACCTCGGCCTCGGCGACCAGGCGGTCCCACTCGGCGTCCTGGTCCGGCGTCCGCTTCATCGGGGCGGTGTGGTCGCCCGGGTAGCGCGGCTGGCCGACGAGGTCCGCCCGGTAGGTCACGGCGATCCGGGGATCGACCGATCGGATGCGATCCACGAGATGCGGCTCGAGGAACGACGCGATCAGCACGCGCACGGGCAGCGCAGGCTTCGTCATGTCGAAGCGTCCGGTCGGGGCCGCGGGCCGACCCTACAGGAGCCGCGCGCTGAGGCTGATGGGGACGGCGGCCAGCGCCACCGAGACGGGGCAGGTCTTCTTGGCCGTCTCGGCGTGCTCCGCGAACGCCTTGGCGTCGAGGCCCGGCACCTCGGCCTCGGTGTCGAGCTCGATCCGCGTCAGGCGGAAGCCGCCGTCCACGCTCTCGAGGTGCACGCGCGCGGTCGTCCGGATGCGCCGCGGCGTGAGCTTCGCCCGGCTGAGCCCGGCCGACAGGGCCATGGAGAAGCAGCCCGCGTGGGCGGCGCCGATCAGCTCCTCCGGATTGGTGCCCGTGCCCTCCTCGAAGCGCGAGCGGAAGGAATAGGGTCCCTCGAAGGCTCCGCTGCCCAGCTTGACCCGGCCGGCGCCCTCGCGGAGGGTGCCTTCCCAGACGGCTTCCGCGGTCCGTGTCGCCATCACGATCCTCCCGGCGGCGCCGGCGGAGCCACGAGGTCCGCGTACTCCGGGTGCCGCTTCATGAACGCTTGAACGAACGGGCAGAGAGGGCGCACGAGGACCCGCCGCCGGCGGGCGTCCTCGAGCGCCGCGCGGGCCAGCTCGCCCGCGATCCCCCGGCCCCTCAGCTCGGCCGGGACCTCGGTGTGGATGAGCGTGACCCGGCCGGCGGCCTCGCGGTAGGTGAGCACTCCCGTGTGGCCGTCGACGGCCGCCTCGAAGCGGCGCCGGGCGTCGTTCCGGGTCACGTCCATCGGCACGCCACCGAATGCCCGTCGAGGATCAGACCCGCTCCCACGACAGGGCGCCCGAGGGGCACCGGTCCACCTGCGCGACGATCCGGTCGCTCGCCGCGCCGCTGAGATCGATCCAGGGGCGCTCTCCGGGCCGGAACACCTCGGCGAGCCCCCGGACGCACACCCCGGAGTGCGCGCAGAGGTCCGGGCGCCAGATGACGCGGATCTCGCCATTCTCGTAGGTGCGTGTCGCTCCCCGCGCCTCGTCGGCCATGTTGCCCTCCCGCGATGCCCCTTCGTCCACGGTAGCAGGCGCGCCGGCGGGCCTCAACTCGCGTGGCTGGCTGCGGGGCGCCCATCCATAATGGGGACTCGTGGAGTCCCTGTATCGGCTCGAGGCGGTGGTCCTCCTGCTGGGCGCCGTGCTGGTGCTCATGGCGGTCGCCCGGCGCATCGTGATTCCCTATCCGATCTTCCTGGTGCTCGGCGGCCTCGTCCTGGGCTTCGTCCCCGGCGTTCCCGCCGTGCGGCTCGACCCCGAGGTCGTCTTCCTGATCTTCCTGCCGCCCATCCTGTGGGCGGCGGCCTACTTCACGTCGCTCCGGGACTTCCAGGCGAACCTCCGGCCCATCTCGCTGCTCGCGGTCGGGCTGGTCCTCGTGACCACGGCGGGCGTCGCCGCCGCGGCGCACGCGATCGTGCCGGGCCTCGGCTGGCCGGCGGCGTTCGTCCTCGGGGCCATCGTGTCGCCGCCGGACGCGGTCGCGGCGACGGCCATCGCCCGGCGGCTCCGCATCCCGCACCGGATCGTCACCATCCTCGAGGGGGAGAGCCTGGTGAACGACGCCGCCGCGCTGGTGCTGTATCGCGCGGCCGTCATGGCCACCGTGACCGGCGCCTTCGTCGTGGGGGAGACCCTCTGGCAGTTCGTGCTCGCGGCCGTGGGCGGCGTGGCCATCGGCCTGGCGGTCGGCTACGTGACGCGCGAAGCCCTGCATCACGCCGAGGACAGCCTGGTGGAGACCGCGATCACGCTCCTGGTGCCCTACGCGGCCTGGATCCTGGCCGAGCGCGCGCACACGTCGGCGGTGCTGGCGTGCGTCGCCGGCGGCATCTTCGTGCGCCAGGGCTTCAGCGTGGCGGTGCCGCCCGCGACACGGCTCCAGGCGCGGGCGGTCTGGGACCTCCTCGTCTTCGTCCTGAACGGCGTCATCTTCGTCCTGATCGGGCTCCAGCTCCGGGCGATCCGCGACGTCGGTCTCGGGGAGAGCCCGGGGCGCCTCGTCCTGTACGGTGCCGTGATCAGCGCCGTCGCGATCGGGATTCGCCTCCTCTGGGTGCCGCTCGCCGCGGTGATCCCGCGGCTCCTGAGTCCGGGGCTCAGGCGACGCGATCCGATTCCGCCGTGGCCCGCGATCTTCCTGCTGGCGTGGACCGGCATGCGAGGCATCGTCTCCCTCGCCGCGGCCCTCGGGCTCCCGCTGGCCACGGCGAGCGGCGCGCCGTTCCCGTTCCGGGACCAGATCATCGTCATCACCTTCCAGGTGATCGTCGTGACGCTCGTCCTCCAGGGACTGACCCTCCCGCCCCTCATCCGCCGGCTCCGGATCGCCGACGACGCCACGCTGGAGCTGGAGGAGGCCCACGCGCGCCAGGAGGCGGGCCGCGCGGCCCTGGCCCGGCTCGACGACCTGGCGAAGGGGCAGGCGGTGCCGCTGGAGGCCATCGAGCGGATGCGCACGCTCTACA
Source organism: uncultured Candidatus Rokubacteria bacterium (assembly GCA_963745015.1). Taxonomy (GTDB): domain Bacteria; phylum Methylomirabilota; class Methylomirabilia; order Rokubacteriales; family DASRDR01; genus DASRDR01. The sequence goes on along the minus strand of CAVUVU010000015.1, from coordinate 261,973 downwards.
GGCAGCGGGTCGAGCGCGCGTCGTCGATCGACCCGGGGGCGGGCGCCGAGTCGGCCCGCGCCCAGGCCACGCTCCGGCGGCTCCGCCACGAGGCACTCTCCGCGGAGCGGCGCGCGCTCATCGCGCTCCGGGACGAGGGCGTGATCAGCGACGACGTGCTCCACCGGCTGGAGCAGGAGCTCGACATCGAGGCCATGCGCATCGGGCTCGGCGAGGAGCGCCTGCCCGGCCACTCGCACGGCTGAGGCGCCGCCCTCGGGGCGCCTCGCGCTCAGCGGGCGCCCGGCGGCCCCGGCGATTCCACGGCGCCGCGATACTGGAGGTATCGGGCGACGATCCAGCACACGAGCGCCCATCCCAGCCCGGCGGCCCAGCCCGCGAGCACGTCGCTCGGGTAGTGAACGCCCAGGCAGACTCGCGTGATGCCGATGAAGCCCGTCAAGCCGAGCGAGATCGCGATTACGTAGATACGGATGCGCCGGCGGGCGGCGAACCGCGCCATCAGGGCGCCGAGGGTGAGGTAGATGACGGCGGCCGCCATGGAGTGCCCGCTGGGGAAGCTCAGGCCCTCGACCTTGACCAGGTGAGGCACGACGTCGGGGCGGACCCGCGCGAAGAGCTGCTTCAGGGCCAGGCTCAGGAGCCCGCCCCCGGTGGCGGCGACGAGCACGAACGCCGCCGCGCCGTACCGGTGGAGCAGCACGAGGTAGCCAACGGAGCAGACCAGGACGGTCGTCAGGATGGCGGTCCCGCCGAGGGCCGTGAAGTCCGTGACCGCCTCCGCGAGCCACCGGGGACCGATCAGCAGCGCGGGATCGTCGGCGCGGCGGACGGCCCGGAGCACCCACTCGTCGAAGAGGCGCATCTCGCCCTCGCGGATCTCGTCCGCAAGCTCGATGAAGCCGTAGATGGCGAGGACGACCGCGAAGGCCGTCAGCAGGACGATGGCCTCTTGGCGCGCGAGCCAGCCCAGCGGAAGACGCGCCGCGGCGCGGACGGGCTGGATCAGGCTGCGGACAGTCGCGGCGCGGCCGTTTCGCGGTCATGCCCCGCCCGCTTTCACGAGCCGGGACGAGCAGGCGTCGCCCTCGCCGCCGCGGGCGTCACCACGGTCGGCGAAGGGCCGGCCGGAGCACAGGCGCCGGCGCTCGACCCGCCGGGGGACCGCGCGCCTACGGCCGGGGGACGAAGCCGCTGGTCGGACCCGACACCAGCAGGCCGCACAGCAACCGCTCCCCCGAGTTTCCGGACGGATCCGTTCGCTGATCGTCCGGCTTCTCGTGGATCACGACGGTGCTCCCGTCGGTGTCGAAGATGGAGGTGGGGCCGGTGGCGAGGGTCATCCGGTCGGTGACGGCCACGTATTCCGTCCGGCCGCTGGCGTCCGCCTCGAGGTCGGGCAGGTCGCCGCCATGGGCGCCCTCGGAATTCTCGAGGCCGTGCTTCTTTCCCAGGGGGTTGAAGTGGTCGCCCGCGCTCTGGAACGAGGGGGCCTCGCACTGGCCGACCGCGTGCACGTGGACGCCATGGCGACCGGGGGGAGCCCGCCGGCCTGCACCACGATCCGGACCCGCCCGTCTTCTTGACGGAGCACCGCCGAGCCCACGGATTCCCCCTGCGCGTTCTTCAGCTCGGCCCATGCCATGCGCGAGGGCGCGCTCGCCGGCTGCCCGGAGGCGCAGCCGCCGGTGAGTGCGATTGCCACCAGCAGCGAGCCGGCTGCCGTCAGTCCCCGAGTGCCCCGCATCGACGCCTCCCTGGAAACGTAGCGTGGTCCGGCCAGCGCCGCCAGCGCCAGTGCCGGTCGTACCCGAGAGCGGGCTGGCACCGCATCGGGAGCCGGGGGAAAGCCGGCAGCCCGCTTGCACGACTCGGTGATGGCCCCTCCCTGGAGCGTACACGCCCCCGGGGGACCGATCCACACCACCTAAGGAGGATCTGATGGCTCGATATCTGCGCGACGTCATGACTCAGAGACCGGTGACCCTCCAGTCGACCGACACCGTCACCGCCGCGGCCCGCTCCATGCGCGACGGGAACATCGGCGACGTCGTGGTCCTCGAAGAGGGCCGGATCCAAGGAATCCTGACCGATCGGGACATCGTGGTCCGGGCCCTGGCGGAGGGGCGGGATCCGGCCCGGACGACCGTGGGAGAGATCTGCAGCCGCGAGCTGACCACACTGTCGCCGACGGATGCGATCGGAGACGCCGAGAAGATCATGCGCGACAAGGCCATCCGCCGCCTTCCCGTCGTCGAGGAAGGCCGGCCCGTCGGCATCGTGTCGCTGGGCGACCTGGCGGTCGAACGGAATCCGGAGTCCACGCTCGGCGGCATCAGCGCCGCCCCGCCGAACCGGTAGCCTCGCGCCCGGCGTCAGGGTGGCGGCGTCACGACAGCGTGGCGCCGCCTCGCCTCCGGTGGGCACGCCTAGAACTTGATCTGCGGCGCCGCTTCGCTGCCCGGCGCGGCTTCGAAGAACGGCTTTTCCCGGAAGCCCCGGAACGAGGCCACGACGCTGCCGGGGAAGCTCCGGACCGCGGTGTTGTAGGCGCGGACGGACTCGTTGAAGCGGCGCCGCTCGCCCGCCACCCGGTTCTCGATGCTCTCCAGCTGATTCTGGAGGGCCAGGAAGTTCTGGTTCGACTTCAGCTCCGGGTAGCGCTCCACGGTCACCAGGAGGCGGCTCAGGGCGCCGCTCAGCTGGCTCTGCGCCTCCTGGAACTTCCGGAGCAGCGCCGGGTCGTTCAGGACCTCGGGGGTGACCTTCATCCCGGCCACGCTGGCGCGGGCGCGGGTGACCTCCTCGAGCACGGTCCGCTCCTGGGCGGCGAAGCCCTTCACGGTCTCGACCAGGTTCGGGACCAGATCGGCTCGCTGCTGGTAGACGGTCTGCACCTGGGCCCAGCTCTCCTGCACGGCCTGGTCCCGGGCCACGAGGCCGTTGTTGACGGAGACCGCCCAGCCGAGGCCGGCGATCACGATCAGCGCGATGACGCCGAGGACGAGGAGTCCGGATTTCATGTGCCTGCCTTTCTTCCCGCGCGCGCGGGCCGCGCGTCGACTCGCCTTGCCCGGATCGCGCGCGCGCCAGCGGGCCCGGCCGGCCTGGCCCGCTCAGGCACCGCGGTCTCCGGTGGCGCCGGCCGACAGGAGCCGCCGTCGCAGGACGACGATGTACACGAGCGCCGTGATGGCCAGGTAGAGCTCCATCACCTCGTAGAGCCCGAGATCCCACCCCGACCGCGCCTGGCGGGGCAGGGCCCGGACGAGGCGCATCAGGAGCGTCATGGCGACGAGGCCGATCAGCTCGCCGCGGGGCAGGAGATAGTACGGCCACCGTCCCGGCGCGAACTGCCCGCCGACCCACATGGCCGCGGCCGGCAGCACCAGGCCCCCGGCGGTGACCGCCACCAGGGCGACGTTGCGGAGCGTCTTTCCGGGCCGGTCGCCGAAGAGGTTGTGGAGGTTCGTCTCGTGCTGCGCGTTCTGCTCGGCGAACCAGCGCGGGACTCTGCCAGCCGACGAAGTGCTGCCCGTAGCTGATCTCCTCGAGCGCGGCGAACAGGGCGCCGAGCGCGAAGAGGAGGTAGAGGGCGCGAACGCCCGCGGGCGCGACCCCCCGGCTTCGCGCCGCGAGGCCGAAGGCCAGGAGGGCCGCCGTGCCGAACGCCGCCGCGGTGCCCAGCTCCGCGAGGCCGAACTCCGACACGAAGGCCCAGTGGATCGCCGCCGGTGGAAGGAACGCCACGGCGAGCGCGAATCCCACGAGCCCGAGGCAGGGCAGGAGCACGGAGGCTGCGCCCGCCCGGCGCCGCCCGGTCTCGCGCGCTCCGCACTCCGACGCCATCGTCCGTCACGCTCCCTGCTCCCGGGCTCGCGGCGGAGACGGGCGCCGCCGGTGACGGGAGACGAGCCGATTCAGGCATGCGGGCTCGGGGCTGTCAATCGGTCCACCATCCGCCTCGCGCGCCGATCCGGGCGATGGCGTGTCCGGCGAAGAGGGAGAAGAGCGGATAGAGCGGCGCGGCCAGCCGGAAGTTTCCGTCGGACACCACGGCGTGGGCCAGGACGTAGCTCAGCAGGATGGCCCACACGCCGCGAAGGGGCCGCCGCTCGCGCGCGAGGAGGATCGCTCCGGCGAGCGCCAGGGGATAGGTGAGGTAGTACTGGAAGAGGAGGGCGCCGTACACGCGGTGGGCCCCCGGCGACCCGTCGGGGGACGCGAACGTGCGGGTCGCCAGGAGGGCGCGGACCTCCCACGGCCGCCCGAGCGAGAACAGATCGAGGGCACGCTGGACGTAGAGCGCCGCTGCCCATGCCGGGGCGGCGGCCGCCGCCCGGCCGATCTCGGCCACCAGCGCGTCGTTGATCTCCGCCTCGTTCAGGCCTTGCCGGCGGCCGCTCTCGACGATGCGGGCCCGATCGATCCCGAAGAACGGCGCGTTGTGCGTGCCGAGGTTCGTCGTGAAGACCACGACGGAGCCGAGGCGCTCGTGGTTCCGGGCGGCCCAGGCGCCCAGGCCCAGCACGAGCGGCGCCAGGACGAGGGCGGCGAGGAGGACCCCCCGCCGGAGCGGCCGCGCGCGAAGCGCGCGGGCCAGGGCGACCGGCAGGACGGCGACCGCGATGGGACGGACGAAGAGAGCGGCGGCCAGGAGGAGCCCGAACCCGGCGGCGCCCGCGGGGGCGGCGGTGGCCCGGCCGCGGACGAGCAGCAGGACCAGCGCCGTGAAGAGCAGCGTGAAGAGGGACTCGGTCATCAGGCTCGCGGTCCAGACCACGTGCGTCGCGAACAGGGCCTGGGCCGCCAGGGTCCCGGCGGGGCCGAGCAGCTGGCGGCCCAGCGCCAGCAGGAGCAGCTGGGTCAGGAGCTCGCAGGCGACGTTGGCGAGGTAGCCCACCATCGGGTCCCAGCCGAACAGCGAGTAGAGGCCGGCCAGGAACGCCGGGTAGCCCGGCATCCGGAAGGCGTGGAACGCGAGCCCGCGGTACTCGGCGCGCTCGCCCGCGTACACCTGGACGTAGCCCTGTCCGCTGGCCAGGCTCCGCGCGAGATCGTGATAGTCCCGCGTGTCGCTCACGGGAAGCCACGTGGCGTGTCCGACGAGCCAGAGGCGAAGCAGGAGCGCGAGCGCGAGGAGCGACCACTCCGCCCGGGTCGGTCTCACGGATCGCCACCTATCGGGGTCGTGATCGCTCATGCGGGAGGCGGCGCGCCGGTCCGCCGCCCCGGCCATGCTACGCTACTGCCGCCGCCCCGATCCCGCAACGGCTCGACAGGCGAGTGGCGAGCGCGCTCGTGCCCGGCTCCGGGGGCGTGCTCGGGCGTGTCGCGGTCCGCCGGGAGGAACGGGTCGATCCCTCAGTCAGGGCGGGAAGGGCCGGAGCGACGCGGCTGGCCGCTCGGACCCGGCCCGCAGACCTTCGCCGTCCTCCTCGCCGCCTACGCGATCGGGCATGCTGCGCTCCGGGTGTGGGTCTCGCCGATCCTCAACATCGACGACGCGCGCGAGGCGATCTTCAGCCAGAGCCTCGCGTGGGGCTACCAGCCGCGTCAGCCGCCGCTCTACACGTGGCTCGCGTGGGCCGCCGTCCGCCTCGCCGGGGCGAGCGTCGCCAGCCTCACCGCGCTCAAGTACGCGGTCCTTGCCGTCGCGTACGCCTTCGCCTACCTGACGGCGCGGCGGGTCCTGGTCGAGCCCGCGCTCGCCCCGCTCGCGGCGTTCTCGCTGCTCCTCCTCCTGCCCGTCGGGTGGTTCGTCCACGACGACCTCACGCAGAGCGTGGCGGTCCTCGCGGCGGCCGTCGCGACGGTGTACCTGCTGATCCGGCTCGAGGCCGCTCCCACCGCGGGGGGCTACGCGTGGCTCGGGCTCGCGCTGGGGCTCGGGACCCTGTCGAAGCTCACCTACCTCGTCTTCGCCGGCGCCCTCGGGCTGGCGGCGCTGACCATCGCCCCTTACCGGCGGCGCCTCCTGGATCCGCGGGCGATCGTGACCCTCCTGGTGGCGGTCGCCCTGCTCCTGCCGTACGCGTTCTGGCTCGCCGGCTACCAGGACGACCTCGCGCGCTTCGCCCGGCAGGCCGGCCCCGGCGGGGCGCGCTCCTTCGCGCTGGGCGTTCTCGACGGCCTGGGCGCCGTGCTGCGGGCGCTCGCCTACTACGCAGCGCCGCTCGGCCTCGTGTTCCTCGCCCTCTTCCCGGAGATCTATCGCGGCCGGCCGCGCGCCGCCGGGCGCGAGAGTCCCGCGGGGCGGCTCGTCGAGCGCACGCTCCTGGCCGGGCTGGCGCTGCTCGTCGGCGGCGCCGGCCTGAACCTCCTCGGCCAGCTGAAGTTCCGCTGGGCCATCCCGCTCTTCTTCCTCCTGCCGCTCTACGCGTGCTGGCGCCTCGATCGGCTGGGGATCGACGACGCGCGGCGCCGGCGCCTCCGCGTGTACGCGGGGGTCCTGGCGCTCGCCGAGGCGCTCATCGTCGCCGGGATCGTGCTCCACATCCACGTCGGCGCGCATGCCGGCCTGCCGGCCCGGCTCAACACGCCGTACGACGCGGTCGCGGGGGCGATCGCCGCCAACGGGTTCCGCCGGGGCACGATCGTCGCGGGCCCCGGCCCGCTGGGCGGCAACCTGCGCCTGGCGTTCCCGGATTCGCGCGTCGCGAGCCTGGAGACGCCCGGGTACCTGCCGCCGCCCGCGGGTGACGGCGCCGCGGGCGAGTGTCTCCTGGTCTGGGACTACGAAACCGGCGACGCGATCCCGCACGATCTCGGCGCCTGGCTCCGGGCGCGCCTGGGTCTCGAGGGCCCGGCCGCGGCCCCGGTCGGGCGCCTGACCGCCCCGTACCGCCACACCCCCGCCCGCGAGTATCGCGCGTTCTTCGTCCGTCTCCCCGAGGGAGCGGGGCGCTGCCGGTGACGGCGCGGCTCGGCCTCGTCGCGCTCGGGATCCTCGCCGCGCTGGGCCTCGCGGAGGGAGTGCTCCGCATCGCCGCCGCGCTCGACCCGCGGGTGCGGGTCCTCGCCACGGGTCGTGCGACGCGGCCCGCCGTGGCCTACGCCACGCTGGACCAGTTCATCGCGGCGCAGGCGGCGCACATCACGCCGCGCCAGCCCTGGTACAACCACTGGAGCAACGCGTTCGGATTCCACGACGAGGAGTTCGTCGAGCCGAAGCCGGCGGGCCGGATCCGGATCCTCGCGGTGGGCGACTCCTTCACGTTCGCGCCCGTCCCGTATCCCCAGGGGGTGATGACCCTCACGGAGACCGCGCTGCGCGCGGCCTGCGGCGGGCGGGACCTGGACGTCCTCAACATGGGCCTGATGGGGGCGGGGCCGCCCGAGTACCGCATCCTGGCCGAGCTCGGCGTGCCACGGTTCACGCCCGACCTCGTCGTGGTCAACGTCTTTCTCGGCAACGACGCGCCCGATCTCCACCGGTACGTGCACGACCGCTCGCCGCTGGAACGGGCGCTCCGGCGCTCGCACGCGTGGACGCTCGCGAAGAACCTCCTGCGGGCGCGGGGCGGGCTCCGCGAGGCCCGGCTCCCGGAGCGGGTGGGCGCGGCCCCGCCGGGAGCGCCGGTCGGACGCGGGGGCGCCTTGGTGGAGGGAGTCCGCGAGCTCGACCCGAACGACCCGGCCCTGGTGGGCCCGCTCCTCTCGGAGTCGGCCTACCGGCAGGTGCTCGCCTCGGACCTCGGCCGCTTCTACCGCCCGGGAGACGAGCAGGCCGTCGCGGCCGCCTGGCAGCCGTTCCTCTCCGACCTCGACGCGATGCAGGGCGTCGCGACGCGGGCGGGGAGCCGGCTGGCCCTGACGCTCATGCCGTCGGTCCTCCAGGTGGACCCCGCCCTCCGCGCCGCGACGGTGGCGCGGCTGAGCGCCTCGTCGCGGTACCGGGGACTGTCCGGCGCCGAGATCGATCCCGAGCTTCCCAACACGCTCCTCCGGGAGTACGCGCGGGCCCGCGGCATTCCCCTCGTCGACCTCACGCCGGCATTCGCCGCCGAGAGCGTCGCCAGCTCCGAGGCGCTCTACAAGCGGAGCGACAACCACTGGACCCCGCGCGGCAACCGCGTGGCGGCCCGGTTCCTGACCGCATTCCTCGCGCCGCTCGCCTGCGCCCCCCGATGAGCGGGCGGCGTCGGCGGGTCCTCTACGTGCTCGTCCTGTGCGGCCTGACGCTCGCGGCGGCGGAGGGCCTCGTGCGCGCCTGGTATCCGGCCCCGACGCGCCACTACGTGTGGCCGCCCAACCTCCGGGTGGACTTCGCGCCCACCGACGAGGCGACCCCGGGCGTGACCGGGCGCGGCCGGTTCCGGACCAACAGCCTCGGCCTCCGGTCCGACGAGCCCTTCGCCGACGCCCGCCGGGTCGTGTACGTCCTCGGGGGGAGCACGGCCGCCGACCTGTACCTCGACCAGGACGAGTCGTGGGTCGCCCTCGTGCAGGACGGGCTCAACCGCGCCCCGGGTCAGCCCCGGACGTGGGTGGGCAACCTGGCGCGCCCGTCGCTGGCGAGCGTCCACAACCTGATCCACCTCGACCGGCTGCTGCCGGAGCTCCCGCCGGCGGACCTCCTCGTCGACCTCGTCGGGGTCAACGATCTCCAGCTCGCGCTCAAGTCGAGCTACCTCGACGCGCCCACGCCCGAGACGCACCTCGCGTGGGCCTTCGCGCTCCGCCCGCCGGGGGACGACCCGGGGAGCCGGCTGGCCACCGTGCGCGCCGCGCGCTTCGCGTGGCGGACGTGGCGGCAGACCCGCCTCGGCCTGGTCCAGACCCGCGACGCGGAGGGGTACCGGCGCCTCCGGCAGTGCCGGCAGACCGCGCCGCCGGAGAACCTCGTCGACGCCCTGCCCGACCTCGGGCCGGCCCTGGCCGAGTACCGCCGGAACCTGGTGGCGCTCGGCGAGCGCGCCCGCGCGTACGGCGCGCCCCTCCTGTTCCTGACCCAGCCCACGCTCTGGGCGCCGACGATGGGGCCGGCGGAGCGGGAGCGGCTCCTCGCCGGCGGGCTGGGCCCGATCAAGACCTGGTGCACGCACCAGCGCTACTTCTCGCCGCGGGCGCTGGCCGAGGGCATGCGCGCGTTCAACGACGTGCTGCGGGACGTGTGCCGGGCCCCCGGCGTGGCCTGCCGGGACCTGGCGGCCGCGCTCCCGCCGCGCGCCGAGTACTTCTACGACGACATGCATCTGTCCGAGGCGGGCGCGCGGCGCGTGGCCGAGCTGGTCGTCGCGTGGATCCTGGAGCTCCCGGCGGCCCCCCTCCGGCCGCGTTCGTGAGCGGGTCACGGGCGGCGCCGCCGGGGCTCGCGCGGCGCCGCCGCGCGGTGTCCTCCGGGGGCCCGTGCTAGACTCCGAACGTGGCGGCCGGAAGCGGAACCGAACCTGAGCGCGGGGTGAAAGCCGCCGCCCGCGCCGCCTGGCGCTGGTGGACCCGCGTGGCCCACCGGATCGGCGACTTCCAGGCGCGGGTGCTGCTGACCGTGTTCTACTACGTGATCCTCGGCCCGTTCGCGCTCGTCCTCCGCCGGGGCGACCCCCTCGGGAATCGGCGCCGCCGCCGCCCGCGGCTGGCGCCGTCGCGAGGCCGCCGCCCTTCCGATCGCGGAGCAGGCCCGCCGGCAATCCTGATGGACATTCTGGGGGTGTCCTGCTACTTCCACGACTCCGCGGCCGCGCTCCTGCGCGACGGGCAGCTCGTGGCCGCCGTGGAGGAGGAGCGCTTCAGCCGGAAGAAGCACGACTACGGGTTCCCGTCGAACGCCATCGACTTCTGCCTCCGGGCCGGCGGCATCTCCGCCTCCGCCCTCGACTACGTCGTGTTCTTCGAGAAGCCGTTCCTCAAGTTCGAGCGCCTCCTCCTCACGTGCATGCAGACGTTCCCGCGCTCCCGCCGGCTGTTCCAGGAGGCGATGATCCCCTGGCTCGGCGACAAGATGTGGATCCGGCACCTCCTGCAGAAGCAGCTCGGGCTGCCGCCCTCGCGGATCCTGTTCAGCGAGCACCACCTCTCCCACGCGGCCAGCGCGTTCTACTGCTCGCCCTTCGCCGAGTCGGCGATCCTGACCCTCGACGGCGTCGGGGAGTGGACCACCGCCGCGGTGGGCGTCGGGCGCGGCACCGAGCTCACGCTCCTGGAGGAGATCCGGTTCCCGCACTCCCTCGGACTCCTCTACAGCGCCTTCACCGCGTTCCTCGGGTTCGAGGTCAACGAGGGCGAGTACAAGGTGATGGGCATGGCGCCCTTCGGCGCGCCCCGGCACGTGGACCGGGTATGGCAGCTCATCCGGGTGTCGGACGAGGGCGGGTTCGAGCTCGACATGAGCTACTTCGAGTTCCACCGCTCGACGGAGCGGACGTACAGCGACCGCTTCGTGGAGCTGTTCGGCGCGCCCCGGGATCCCGGCGCGCCCTTCTTCACCGCCGCGAGCGGCTACCCGTCCTACTTCGGCCCGCGCGCCGAGGACCACGCGGCGCAGGCAGAGCGGAACCAGTACTACGCCGACCTGGCCGCGAGCATCCAGGTCGTGGTCGAGGAGGTCGTCCTCGGGATGGCGCGGTACGCGCACCGCCGGACGGGCCTGCCGCGGCTCTGCATGGCCGGCGGCGTGGCGCTCAACAGCGTGGCCAACGGGCGCATCCTGCGCGAGGGACCCTTCGAGGAGCTGTACGTCCAGCCGGCGGCGGGGGACTCGGGCGGGGCGCTGGGCGCGGCGCTCTGGGGGTACCACGCGGTGCTCGGCCGGCCGCGCGGGTTCGTGATGGAGCACGCCGCCTGGGGCCAGGAGTACGGGCGGCCGGAGGTCCAGGCGTCCCTCGAGGCCAACGGGGTCGCCTACACGCCGTTCGACGACGAGGACCGTCTCCTGGACCACGTCGTGGAGCGGCTCGAGCAGGGCCGCGTCGTCGGATGGTTCCAGGGCCGCTTCGAGTGGGGGCCCCGGGCGCTGGGCCACCGGAGCATCCTCGCCGACCCCCGGCGCCCCGAGATGAAGGACCTGGTGAACGTGAAGATCAAGTACCGGGAGCCGTTCCGGCCGTTCGCCCCTTCGGTCCCGGTCGGCCGGGCCGAGGAGTACTTCGCCCTTCCGGACGCCGCCCGCCACTACCCGGCCCGCTTCATGCTCTACGTCGTGGACGTTCACGACACCAAGCGCGACGTCATCCCGGCGGTGACCCACGTGGACGGCACCGCGCGGCTCCAGACCGTCCGCGAGGAGACCGCCCCCCGCTACCATCGGCTGATCGAGCGCTTCGGCAAGGCGACCGGCGTGCCGGTGCTCATGAACACGTCCTTCAATCTCAAGGGCGAGCCGATCGTCAACACGCCCGCCGAGGCGCTCGCCACGTTCGCCCGGAGCGGCATGGACCTGCTCGTCCTCGGCGACTGCGTCGTCGAGAAGCGGACACCGGGAGGGTCGGAGCCGTGAAGCTGCGCGAGCACATCCAGAGCCGGACGGGGATCGTCGGCGAGCTCCTGCAGTTCTTCTGGGAGCGGAAGTGGTGGTGGCTGACGCCGATGCTGCTCCTCCTGCTCCTGGTCGGAGGGCTGATCGTGTTCGCGCAGAGCTCCGCGATCGCGCCGTTCATCTACACGCTGTTCTAGCCGGGGCGGAGTCCGCGGGCGGCCGCGCATCCGCGCCCAGCCGCCGACCCGCTACTGGCGGTCGCCCACGCTCCGGTCGAGCCGGATCGCGATGGGGACCCGCACCCCGCCTCCCCGGTCGTCGCGGCCGGTCAGGGTGAAGTAGACGATGACGCCATCGGCGAAGGCCCGGTGGAGCTCGGCCGGGCCGCACAGAGGGCAGCTCGACACGTGGCTCCGGCGGAGCTGCAGCTCGCCCCCGGGCTCCAGGCGCCGCGTGAAGGGCTCGGTGCCGATGCCGCCCCAGAAGTGATCGACCGTCCCGCCGGGCTGGCTGCCGATCTCCACCTCCTCGAAGGCGATCCCGGTGTCGCCGAGGTTCCGGACCGCGATCGAGAACGTCCAGCGCATCTGGAATGGGGGCTCCTCGAGCTCCTGCCGGACGCCGGAGATCTCCCAGGAGACGGAGCCCGACTGGCCGCGCAGCGGGCGCGTGGCCCCCGCGGACGCGCATCCCAGGAGATGCGTGGCCGCCGCCAGGAGCACGACGATCGTGCGCGCGTGCCGCAGGGCCGCCTCCATCGCGCAGACGGGATGTTGTCGCCCGGGGCGCCGCCGGAGCCGCGCCGTCGTGGCCATACTACAATCGTCGAGAGGTTCCACGAGCCGGGCCGGCCGGCGCGCTGCGCGGTCCGTCGCGCCCGGCCACGCCCAGGGAGGGGTCGCATGAGGCGTCTCGGTCTGATCGGCGCCGCCGCTCTCCTCGTTCTCGCCCTCGGCACGCCGGGGCGCGGCCAGGGGCCCGGCACCTGGACCCGCGGGGCCCCGCTCCCGTCGAGCCGCACGGAGGTCACGGGCGCGGAGCTCGGCGGGCGCCTCTACGTCATCGGCGGATTCGGGACGGGAGGCGAGCAGGTCGAGGTGTACGACCCGCGGGCGGACCGCTGGGAGCGGCGCGCCCCGCTCCCCGCGCCCCTCCACCACGCCGCGGCCGTCGCGGTGGGCGGCCGGCTCTACGTCGTCGGCGGCTACGCGGGCGGCCAGTGGGCCGTGCTCGACACCGTGCTCGAGTACGACCCGGGGGCGGACCGGTGGCGTCCGCGGGCGCCCCTCCCCACGCCGCGCGGCGCCCTGGCCGCCGCGGTCATCGACGGGCGCGTCTACGCGGCCGGGGGCGTCGGCGCGGCTGGCCGCAACACGGACGCCTTCGAGGTCTACGACCCCGCCGCGGACCGCTGGGAGCCTCGGGCGCCGATGCCGGTGCCGCGCGACCACCACGCCGCGGGCGCCGTCGGCGGGAAGCTCCACGTCGTCGGGGGGCGCCTCGACGGGAGCTATGCGCGGAATCTCGACGCGCACCACGTGTACGACCCCGCGACGAACGGCTGGGCGGCCCGGCCGCCCCTGCCCACTCCCCGGAGCGGGATCGCCGCCGCCGTCCTCGGGTCGCGCCTGTTCGTGTTCGGCGGCGAGGCGCCGGCCGGGACCTTCGGTCAGGTCGAGGTCTTCGACGCCGCCGCGAGCCGATGGAGCGCCCTGACGCCCATGCCGACGCCGCGCCACGGCCTGACGGCCATCCTGTTCGAGGGGCGGATCCACGTGCTCTCGGGCGGCCCTCAGCCCGGCGGGTCGTACAGCGCCGCCCACGAGATCCTGAGCCCCTGAGGCCGGGAACCGCTGCGCCGTCTCGCGGGGCCATCCCTCCGCGAGCGGCGATGACGGGCCGCGCCGCGCGTCAGGCTCCGGGCGGGGTGGCCGGCGCGCTCCCGGTCGACACCGTGAGGGTGATGCGGTTCCGGTGCGCCGACCCGCGCGTAGGCGGCCGACGTGCTGAGGCCCCGGACCAGGGCCAGGCCGAGCCCCCCCGGTTCTTCCCCGTGCGGTCCGAGCGAGGGCGCCGGGGCGCCGGTGAGGGGATCGAAGGCCGGCCCCGCGTCCTCGTAGGTGATCTCGATGACGCCGGTCCCCAGGGCGAGCGTGACCCACACGAGGCCCTCGCCGGCGTCGGCGTAGCCGTGGGTGACCGTGTTCGTGAAGAGCTCCTCCAGCAGGAGGACGACCCTGAGCGTCGTGCCGTGATCCGCCCCGGCCGCCGTCCCGAATGCCTCGGCCAGCGCGCGGACGTCCGCGAAGCTGGGGAGCCGGCCCCGGAAGGTTCCTTCGGCCCGCACCGTCAGGCCGTCACCGGGTAGCGGGGGCCCCGTGGCCGTCCGGTACGCGCACGGGGTATGATCCAAGGCCTGGCCGTCGCCCGGAGCGGCCAGGGCGGATCGACGAGCACTGGCGAGCACGGGCCAACACGGGTCGGGAAACGGAGCGGGACCGGATGGGCACGGGCTACCTGGGCCTGGGCCACAGGGCCCGGAGGAGGACCAGCGTGATGCGGACGGTTGCGGTGAAGCCCCGCGCGGGCGCCGGGCTGATCGCCATCCTCGGGATGGCGTTGGCGATGCTGATGGCCGGCGAGGCGAGCGCCCAGGACGTCGGCCGGGTCAAGACGGTGAAGGGCACGGTCTACGTCGAGCGAGAGGGGCGGCGCGAGCTGGCCCTGGTCGGCGCGGGCCTGCGCCAGGCGGATACGCTCGTGACGGGGCCGGACGGGGCCGTGGGGGTGACGCTGGCCGACGACACGCTGCTGTCCGCGGGGCCCAACAGCGTCCTCGCGATCGAGCGCTTCGTGTACGAGGCGAACCAGCCGGGCTCGCTGGAGGCGGCGCTCACCAAGGGCACGCTCGCGGTCGTCTCCGGCCGCATCGCCAAGCAAGCGCCTGATGCCATGCGCGTCAGGACGCCCGCCGCGATCCTCGGCGTGCGCGGTACGGAGTTCGTCGTTCGTGCGAGCGACGGCTCGCCGTAGCGGCGGGCGGCGCCTCCTCCCGGGCCTCGTCCTGGCGGGCATGCTGGCGGGGGCGTGTGCCGCTCCGCCAGCGCCGGCACCTCCCCCGTGGCGCCGGCGGCGGCGCCCACGCCGCCGCCGCGGGCCGACCTCGTGGTGCTGCTCCCGGGCCGCGGCCCCGCCGGGGTGGGAGCGGTCGTCGTCCAGGAGGGGGGGCGCGAGGTCGTGCTGAGCACGGCGTACGCCAGCGCCCAGACGGGGCCAGGCGGCCAGCTCCAGCCCGGCCAGGCGTCCCCCGACGAGGTTCGCGCGCTCTTCGCCGACGCGCTCGCGGCCGAGCCGCCGCGCCCGGTCACGTTCATCCTGTACTTCGTCGAGGCGACGGACCAGTTCACGCCGGAATCACAGGCCCTCGTGGCCCAGATCCTGATGACGATCGCGTCGCGGCCCGCGCCCGAGCTCACGGTGGCCGGCCACACCGACGCCGTCGGCACGGACCAGTACAACGATACCCTCTCCCTCCGCCGCGCCGAGCGCGTGCGGGTCCTGCTGATCGCCCGCGGCATCGCGCCGGACAGCGTCCGGGCCATCGGGCGCGGCAAGCGCGAGCCGCGAGTCCAGACACCCGACGGCGTGGCCGAACCGCGCAACCGGCGAGTCGAGATCACGGTTCGCTGAGCCCGGGTTCCGCGGGCTCGATCTCCGGCGGGCCGAGCCACTGGACGGCGAGGAGCGTCACGTCGTCGGCGGGCTCGAAGGGCTCCCGGAACGTCCGGACGGCCCCCACCAGATCGGCGACCAGTCGAGCGGGCTCGCTGCGGGGTGGCTCCTGCGCGGCCTCGGTCACGAGGCCGGTCACGCGCGCGGTGCCGAACAGGTTGCCCCCGGGGTCCAGCGCCTCGGTCACGCCGTCGGTCACCATGAGCACGGTGTCTCCGGGCCGGAGGTGCGCCGCGGCGGTCTCGTAGGGGAAGCTGTCGAGCACGCAGAGCGGCGGGCCGGCGCCGCCCTCCAGCCGCTCGACCGTCCCGCTCTCGAGGCGCACCACCCACGGCATCTCGTGGCCGGCGCTGCAGTACCAGAGCCGCCCCGTGTTGACGTCGAGGACGGCCGCCACCAGCGTCACGAAGAACGCCTCCGGGTTGTCGCGGCCCATCTCCGTGTTGGCGTCGCGCATCGTCCCGGCCAGCTCGGCGGCGTGGCGGGTCGAGATGCTCCGGTAGAAGGCCTTCGTGGCCGCCATGAACAGGCTGGCGGGGAGGCCCTTTCCCGAGACGTCGCCGACCAGGAACAGGAGCCGGTCGCCGTCGAGGAGGAAGAAGTCGAAGAGGTCGCCGCCCACGACGCGCGCCGGTTCCATCACGGCCGCAATGCGGAAGCGGCCCTCGCCCGGGAACGCGCTCTCCGGTCGGGGCAGGAGACCGAGCTGGATGCGGCGGGCCGCCTCGAGCTCGCCCGCGAGCCGCGCGGCGGCCTCGCGCTCCTCCTGGAGCCGCTGGCGGAGCGCCCGGCGCTGACGATCGGCCTCCGCCAGCGCGCCGCCGAGCGTGGCGGTGTAGACCATCCCCAGCCCGAGCGCCGGCGTGAGGCCGTCGAGCACGTGCGCGAGCTGCCGGTAGCGCGAGGAAGCTCCCGCCGAGGAGCCCGGCGCCGAGGCCGAGAGCCAGGAGCGCGGCGCGGAGCATCCCCACTGCCGGAGTGAGGAGGACGACCAGGCCGCCCGCGGCGAGGAGCGCCCCCGCCTCGGCCCACTCCGCCCAGCGCGGGCGGACGAGGACCCGGCCGTCGAAGATGTTCTCGAGCATCTGGGCGTGCACCTCGATCCCGGGCAGGCGCTCTCCGAGCGGGGTCACGTGCTGGTCCCCGACGCCGAACGCCGTCACGCCCACGAGGACCAGCTTGCGCTCGAGGCGCTCGGGGGGGACCTCGCCGCCGAGCACCGAGGCGGCCGAGACGAACCGGGCCGCGTCGTGCGGCCCGAAGTGGATCCACATCGTCCCGTCGGCCTCCGCGGGAACCCACACGTTGCCGACGCCCACCGCCCGCACGCCGCCCCCATCGCTCCGGACGGAGAACGCCGGCGCCCCCGCGGCGACCCGCAGCACCTCGAGGGCGAGTCCGGGGACCAGCGTGTCCCCCACCGCCGCGACGAGCGGCAGCCGGCGCACGACGCCAGTCGCGACGTCGGCGCTCAGGAGGGCGTGGCCGGCGGCGCCGCCGTCGATGTCGGCCACGCTGCGGAGGACCGCCCGGTAGCGCCGGACCTGCCCTGACGGATCCGCGCCGCGAACGACCGCGGGCGTGAACTGGCCTGGCGGCGCCTTGGCGGCCGGGGTGTCGAGCCCGACCACGCCGATCACGCTCGGCGCGGCGGCGAGGGCCTCGCCGAGCGCGCGGTCGCCATCGGGCACCGACTGGACCCAGGCGGCGGTGCGCGCGGACAGTCCGGGGAGACGGGTGGCGAGGCTCGTTCCGGAAAAGCCGTCCGCTTCCGGGAACAGGAGATTGAGCCCGACGGCGGCGGGGCCGGCCGCCCGGACGCGGTCGACGAGCTGCGCCAGGAGCTGGCGCGGCCAGGGCCACTGGCCGTACCGGGCGAGGCTCGGCTCGTCCACGGCCACGATGACGGCGGGGCCCGAGATCCGGACGCGCGGCGCGACCCGCTGGCAGAAGTCGAACCAGAGCCCCCGCAGGCGGGCGTCGGGTCCCCACACGAGCAGGAGCACGATGAGGGCGGCGAGCGTGAGCCCGCCGACCGATCGGCCCGCGCTCCCCAGGCGCGCGACGCGCGGCCAGAGGCCGGCCGGCCCGTCGGGCGTCTCGGCGGACCCGCGTCTGGCTCCACCCGGCGCGGAGTCAGCCGCCACGCGAGCTCCGGCCGTCAGACGCGGAGCTCGAGGCCGTCGTACGCGGCCGTGATGCGGAGGGGGCGCTCGCCCCGGGTCAGCTCCTCGAGGCGCTCGGTCTCCCGCCAGATCGCCGTCAGCTTCTCGTCGTCGTGCGCCGGCTCGTGGTGGAACAGGCACAGGTGCCGGACGCCCGCCATCTGGCACAGCTCGACCCCCACGATGTTGCTCGAGTGGCCCCAGTCCTCCTTGATGGAGAAGGCGTCGGCCAGGGAGTACATGGCGTCGAAGATCACCAGGTCGGCGTCGCGGAAGAAGTCGGCGAACGCGCGCGCGCTGGCGGGGTCGTCGAGCTTGTGCTCGGAGTCCGTCGAGTAGACGACGGTCTTGCCGTCCCGCTCGAACCGGTACGCGTAGGAGTCGCCGGAGTGGAACTGGCGCTTCCCGGTGACCCGGAGGCCCGCGATCTCGTAGGTCTCGCCGGGGATCAGGCGGACGAACTCGATGGTGGACGGGAGCTGCGAGAAGTTCACCGGGAAGCTCGGGTCGCCGTGCTGGCGGCGGAGCCCCGCCTCGAGCTCCTCGTGGCAGCCGTGGATGACGATGCGGTTGCCCGGGATGTAGGCCGGGACGAAGAAGGGGAAGCCCTGGATGTGATCCCAGTGCAGATGCGACAGGAAGACGTGGAAGACCTGGGGCACGCCGGGCCGATAGCGGGCCATCGCGGCGAGCCCGAGCTCGCGGGCGCCGGAGCCGAGGTCGCACAGCACGTGCTCGGGGCCGCCCACGTCGATCTGGACGCAGGCCGTGTTGCCCCCGAACGTGTGGGACGTGGCGAAGTCGAGCTCCTCGGCGACGAACCGCTCGAGGGCCGCGTCGCCGTCGAAGGCCCGCCCCCCCGCCTGGCGCAGGGCTCGGAGCAGCTTCCGCCGGAGGCCGGCCGTGCCGAGCGGCGCGGGCAACGAGCCCCGGGTGCCCCAGAAGCGGATCAGCACGGGATCAGCCCCGGCGCCCGGGCCCCGGCCGCGGGTCTCACCGGCCCGCGGCGCCCGGCTGCGGCCGCGCTGCGGGACTGGCCAGCGCGTCGGCCACGCTCGCGAAGCACGGGAACACCAGGGTGAACTTGCTGATCTCGAAGATCTCCCGCACGAGCGGCTGGAGCGCGGCGACCGCGATCGTCCCGCCCTGCGCCCGGGCCTGCCGGGAGGCGAGCATGAGGACGCGAAGCCCGACGCTGGCGATGTAGTCCACGCCCGCGAGGTCGAGCACCAAGGGGTGCCCGGGGCCCGCCTGGGCCAGATGGGGCCCGAGCGCCGTCTTGAACGCCTCGGCGCTGGCGTGATCGATGCGTCCCCGCGGGCTCAGGACGACGGTCTCGCCGTGGCGGGCGCTCGAGAGTTCCATGGCTGGGTCGGCAGACGGAGGCATCGCGGTTCGCCGGTGCGGCCTAGGGTAGCAGAAGGCCTCGGGAGGGGTAAGGGGCGCCCGGGGCGATCCGCTAGAAGGGCAGGCCGAATGCCACGGACAGGTTCGTGCCCTCGTCCGAGAAGCCGAGGTCCACTCGGAAGACCGCCAGCCGCTCCAGTGAGATCCGGAGCCCGACACCGTAGCTGGCGTGGACGCGGGCGTCCGGCAGGTCGCCGAGGCTCGCGGCCACGGTGCCGAGCTCCCCGAAGACCGCCAGGCCGATCCGCTCGATCCGGATCGTGCGGGTCAGCCGGACCCCGCGCGGGATCACCCAGAAGCGGTACTCGGCCACCGCGTGCCATGCCGAGTTGTCCGTGAAGCGATTCGCGATGTACCCGCGGAGCGTCGAGGCGCCGCCGAGACTCGGCAGGTCGTAGAAGGGCAGGTCGCCGACCGTCGTGTCCACCTGGAACCCGAGCGCGATCGTGTCGGTGGGCGGGTTCTCCTCCTGGGCGTCGCCGCCCGAGTGAAAGAGCGGCGGCACCCGGAAGGCGACGCTGCCGTAGGCCGTCAGGACCGCGCCCACGCTCCCGTCGCTCTGCCAGGGCGTCACGTCGGCGACCACGCCCACGCGCCACCCGCCGTACGGCTGGTGCTGACTGTCGCGGGTGTCGTAGCGGACTCCCAGCGTCAGGTAGGTCGCGGTCACGCCGTCGGCGTCGTCGAACAGGGCCGGGTACGCGCTGTCGGTGCTGGGCACGCCCGAGACCCGGCCGGGGGCGAGGTTGTGATGCTCCGCGCGGAGACCGGCGGTCCCGATCCAGTCGCCCCCGGGGCCGGGCAGGGCAAGCTCCGCGCGGAAGGCCGCGTCCGAGACCTCGTCCGTGAAGCTCGACTCGTCGCTCGTCCCGGTGTCGGGGCCGAGCCCGAAGAAGCGCCGCGTGAGGGTCCGCTGGTAGCCGCCCGCGCCCGCCAGAAAGCTGCGCTCCTCCACGGCGACGCCGCCGTCCGGAATCTCCCGGTGATAGAGCCAGCGCCGCCAGACCAGGCGATACCGCTCCTGGCCCTCCGTCGTGTACGTGACGAAGGCGCCGAGGAACTCGCGGCGCCGCTGCTCCCGGAAGTCGAGGTCGGTGAGGGCGATGCCGCCGCCGAGGCCCACGTCCTCCCGGAAGAAGATCTGCGGCGAGATGAAGCTCGACACGAACAGGCGCTCGAAGGCGTTTCCCGGCATGATCCGCCCCTCGGGGATGTAGCGCCACCGCGTAGGCGCCGGCAGGTCCTGGGGGAGCGGGACCTTGGGGATCCGGCCGCTTTCGTCCATGCCGAGATTCGGGTCGTAGAGCGGACGCAGCTCCCGGTCCCGGTCCACGCGCTGGGCGTGAGCCGGCGGTGGCGCCAGGTGGCCGGCCAGGAGGACGGCGAGCGCCAGCCCCAGGCGCCCCGCCCACCGGCTCGCGGTCGCACGCCCCGGCCTGTCTGGCCGGCCTGCCACCCCGGGGCCGGCCGTGGTCACCCCCAGCGAGATCAGGGGCGTCCGGATCCGAGCGAGCCCGCCCGGCCTCACGCCGGCGGCCCGGCGTCGGGCCGGGCGCCCGTCGAGGATCCTTCCGAGGCCGGCCGGCCCTGCAGCTCTCCCAGCCGCGCCTCGGCGGTCCGGGTGATCGCCGCATTGAGACTGGGGTTGCTCTCGAGGAGGCGCCGGAAGTCGGCGACGTCGAGGGACAGGAGCTGGCACTCGGCGAGCGTGGTGACCGTCGCCGTGCGCACCGTGTCGCGAATGAGGGCGATCTCGCCGAAGTACTGGCCGCGGCCGAGCCGGACGGGCCTCGGAGAGATGTCCACCTGGACTTCCCCGCCCATGATGAAGAACATCGCGTCCGCGGGATCGCCGCGCCGGACGACGGCGAACTGGGCGGGCACCACCTGGCGCTTGAGCAGCCGGGCGATCTCGGCGATCCGGGCGGCATCCAGTCCGGCGAACAGCGGAACGTTGGCGACCGTCTGCCAGGTGACGACGAAGTCCCGCTTCCGGATCTCGCTCGCGAAGCCCGTGGCGAGGATACCCGCCGGCACCGCGAAGACCGCGATGCCGATCACCATCACCAGCCCGCCGAAGACCTTCCCGACCGGCGTGATCGGGAACATGTCGCCGTAGCCGACCGTGGCGATGGTCACGATCGCCCACCACATGGCGTGCGGGATGCTGGCGAAGATCTTGGGCTGCGCCTCGCGCTCGAGGACGTACATGATGGACGCCTCGAGCACCAGCAGGACCACCACGACCAGGAGCGTCGCCAGGAGCGCGCGGCTTTCGTTCCGGATCACCGCCGCGAAGAGGGGCAGCGCCGGCGTGTACCGGGCGAGCTTGAGGAGCCGCAGCACGCGCAGGAGGCGGAGCGCGTCCGCGGGAATGGGGACGACCGCCGCCACCAGGGCGGGGAGGACGGCGAAGAGGTCGACCAGCCCGACGAACGACGTCGCGTAGCGGAGGCGGGAGCGCCAGGGCTCCCGCGTCCCGATGGCTTCGCGCTCGGGCGCAGCCCAGAGGCGGAGCAGGTACTCGACCGCCATCACCGCCACGGCGAGCGCCTCGACCAGGCGGAGGAACCAGCCGATCCGCGCCGGCACCTCCTCCAGCGTCTCGACCACCGCCGCCAGGACGCTCACGAGGACGAGCACCATCAGGGTCCAGTTGGCGAGCCGGTTCGACCACGGTGGGCTCTCGGCCGGGGTCAGGATGCGATCGATCTGGGCGCGCCATCTCGGTGGTCTCATGGGCCAGGCTCCGGGAGATTCTACAGGATGGGTCAGGCCATCCCCGCGTCTTGACCCCGGGAGAGCCTGCGCCGGGAGTCGGCTCCTTCCGGGATCGCCGGCCGCGCGGCATCCCCGGAGCCCCTGCCTCGAGCCCCATGGCGTCACGGCGCGGGCCTTGGTACGGTCGGGCGGGCGGCCCTCGGCCGCCGACGAAGGGAGCCCGCCCATGAGATGCCGAGTGCTCCTGCTCGGTCTTGACCCTGGCTCTGGCCTGGGCCTGTCCCTCGGATCCGCCCGCCGCCGAGGCCCAGCCAGCCGCGCCGCCGGGCAAGGTTCCCCGGATCGGCTTCATCAGCAACTCGAGTCCGACGGCCGGCAACGACCTTCGTGAACGCGTTCCGCCAGGGCCTCGCCGACCTCGGCTGGATCGAGCGACAGACCATCCAGATCGAGTACCGGTGGGCGGAGGGCGACCTCGGGCGCCACCCCCGGCTGGCGGCCGAGCTGGCGGCGCTGAAGGTGGACGTCATGGTGGTGGCGGGCACGGCGGCCGCCCGCGCGGCCATGCAAGCGACGCGGACGATCCCGATCGTCGTCGCCCTCGTCGGCGATCCGGTCGCCGACGGCCTCGTGAGGAGCCTCGCCAAGCCCGGCGGCAACCTGACGGGACTCGCCTGGCAGACCAGCGACCTCGTGACGAAACAGCTCCAGCTCTTGCAGGAGACGGTGCCCCGGGCGACGCAGGTCGCGGCGATCGGGCATGCCGCGAATCCGGCGGCGCGAAGCGCCCTCGAGCCCGCGGCCCGATCGCTCGGGGTCCAGGTCCACATGACCGACATCGGGGCGCCCGCAGACATCGCGGGCGTCTTCGAAGCCATGCAGCGGAGACGTGCGGAGGTACTCCTCGTCCTGCCGTCGCCGATGTTCTTTGCCGAGCGCCGGCGGCTTGCCGAGCTGGCCGCGCGCCACCGACTGCCCGCGGTCTACGAGACCAGGGACTTCGTGGACGCGGGCGGGCTGATGTCCTACGGCCCGAGCTTTCCCGACATGTATCGCCGGGCCGCCACCTACGTGGACAAGATCCTGAAAGGCGCCAAGCCCGGCGACCTGCCCATGGAGCAACCCACCAAGTTCGAGTTCGTCATCAACCTGAAGACGGCGAAGGCGCTCGGGCTGACGATCCCGCCGCCAGTGCTGGCGCGGGCCGACCAGGTGATCCAGTGACGATTCCACGGGACAAGTCCCACGGGCGGGCGGTAGGCTACGGGCGTGCTGCCGAAGCCCGCCGCCCCGGCGGCCGCCTACTGGGATCTGACCGTGACTCTCGGGACCGACGCCGCCGAGACGGCCGAGGCCGTCACGAACCATCTGTGGGAGCTGGGTGCGGTCGGCGTCGTCGAGGAGGTCACCCCGCCCGGGGCCACGCTTCGCGCCTTCTTCCCGCCTGGCGCCGACGCGGAGTCGCTCGCGGAGGACGTCCGCCGCTACCTCGCCGATCTGGCGGCGCTGGCGCTGCCGGGCGCGGTGGCGAGCGTGCGGGTCGCGTCCCTCCCCGACGAGCCGTGGGCCGATGCCTGGCGCGCCCACTTCCGGCCGGTCCCGGTGGGGCGGCGGCTGCTCGTGTGCCCGCCGTGGGAGACGCCGTCGCCGGCGCTCGCGGAGGGCCGGCTGGTCGTGCTGATCGAGCCGGGGCGCGCCTTCGGCACCGGCGGCCATGGGTCGACCCGGAGCTGCCTCGAGCTCCTCGAGCGGGCGCTGGCTGGCGCGGGCCGTGGCCCACGCCCTCGACGTCGGGTGCGGGTCGGGCATCCTCGCGATCGCCGCGGCCGCCCTCGGCGTCCGGCGCGTGGATGCGATCGACCTGGATCCCGACGCGGTGGCCGCGACGGAGGACAACGCCCGCCGCAACGCCGTCGGAGACCGCGTGCGCCCGGCGGTGGCGGACGTCGACGGCTGGGCCGGCCCGCCGGCGCCGCTCGTCCTCGCGAATCTCCTCGCGGCCGCGCATGCCACGCTCGCGCCCGCGCTTCTGGCGCGGGTCGCGCCGGGCGGCAGCCTGATCGCGGGTGGGCTCCTGGCTCACGAGGTGCCGGCGGTGACGGGCGTGTTCGCGGCGGAGGGCGGCTGGCTCGTCGAGCTCGCCGAGGACGACGGCTGGGCCGCGCTCCTCCTGCGCCGAGGGGGATGAGGGCGCGTGCCGTACCTCGTCCACGCCGGGTGAGCGAGAGTGCCCCGGGTCTTCGTCCGTCCTGAGGCCGTCGACGCGGACCGCGTCCGGTTCGATGCCGACGAGGCCCACCATCTCCGCCGCGTGCTGAGGCTCCGGCCCGGGGCCATCGTCGAGGCGACCGACGGGACCGGCCGTCTCTACACCATCCGGCTCGCGGCCCTCGAGGTCGAGGGCGGGTGGGGGACCATCGAGGCCTGCGCCCGGCCGGCCCGGGAGTCGCCGTGCGCCATCACCCTGGCGCAGGCGGTGCTGAAGGGGGACCGGATGAGCTGGCTCGTGCAGAAGGCGACGGAGCTCGGCGTGTCGCGGATCGTACCGATGGAGACCGCCCGCGTCGTGGCCCGGCCCGCGCCGGGGGAGGCGTCGTCACGCCCGCTGGGAGCGGATCGCGCGCGAGGCCGTCAAGCAGTGCGGGCGGGTCGTCGTGCCGGAGATCGACCGGACGCGCGCGTTCGCGGACGTGACGGGTGAGATCGGCGGGCATGACGCCGCGTGGGTCTGCTGGGAGGGGGGCGGCCAGGCGCTCGCCGCGGCGGCGGCGGATGCGGGCGCGCCGGGCCGTCTCCTGCTCCTCGTCGGCCCGGAAGGGGGCTTCACGTCCGAGGAGGTGGGCGCGGCCGAAGCGTCGGGGGCGCGCCTCGTGAGTCTCGGCCCGCGGATCCTCCGCGCCGAGTCGGCGGGGCTCACGGTCGTCGCCCTCTGTCAGTTCCTGTTCGGGGACCTGGCCGGACGCGGGCTCGGGCCGGCGCCGGACGGGGCGGGCCGCCCGTGACGCTCGAGGGCTACGAGTACTTCGACGTGGCGGCGGACGTCGGCGTCGCGGCCTGGGGGGAGGATCTTCCGGGGTGCCTCCGGCAGTGCGCGCTCGGGGTCTTCAACCTGATCGTGCCGACCGGCGCAGTCCAGCCGCTCGAGGGCCGCGAGGTGGCGGCCCGCGGCCCGTCGGTCGAAGCCTTGCTGGTGAACTGGCTGAACGAGTGCCTCTACGTGCACGAGCTGGAGGGCTTCGCCGTCTCGGATCTCTCCAGGCCGGAGGTCACGGCGACCGGGGTGCACGCGCTCCTCCGCGGCGAGCCCATCGATCCCGGGCGGCATCCCCGCGGGACCGTCGTGAAGGCGGCCACGTTTCACGCGCGTCGAGGTCACCGAGACGCCCGGACGGGTGACCGCCCGGGTCGTGCTCGACATCTGACGGGTATGTTACGGGTGAGAAACATCGGGCGTCATGCCGTGCTGTCACGTTGCAACGATCGGCACTCCCTCCGCCGTCCGGAGTAAGGCGCACCGGGTAGGTCTGAGTCATGGATAGCTCGATACTTACAGGTAGTTACGGATCGGCTGACGAGATGGATCGCTTGGCATCCACCTTGCTCTTCTCCCTCGCCCGGGACCATGGAGGGTCCCGGACCGATGGAACTTCAGCACTCGATCCGGAAGCCGGTGACGTGCGAGGGCGTGGGGTTGCACACCGGGGTGCCGGTGACGATGACGCTCTTGCCCGCGCCGCCTGACCACGGCGTGGTGTTCGTCGTCGGGCCCGAGCGCATTCGCGTCCCGGTCTGCCCCGAGTCCCTCATCAACGGCCACTACGCGACCACCATCGGAGCCGAGGGGATCCAGATCCAGACGGTCGAGCATCTCCTGGCGGCGGTTCGGGGGATCGGGATCGACAACCTCCTCATCCAGCTGGACGGGCCCGAGCTGCCCGCGATGGACGGAAGCTCGGCGCCGTTCGTGTCGCTCCTCTACACGGCGGGGCGCGAGGCTCAGGTCGCGGTGCGCCGGTCGCCGCTGCGAGTGCTCGAGCCGATCCGGGTCGGCGACGAGCATCGCTGGATGCAGATCCTGCCGGCGGCCGAGTTTCGCATCAGCTACACGCTCGACCACGAGCATCCCGCCGTGGGCGTGCAGGTCGCGTCGTTCGTGCCGACCGAGCAGGTGTTCGTCGAGGAGCTCGCGCCCGCGCGGACGTACGGCTTCCTGAAGGACCTCGAGCTGCTCCGGCAGCAGGGACTCGCGCTCGGAGGTTCACTGGACAACGCCGTCGTGGTGGGGCAGGAGCGGATCCTCAACGGCGCCCTCCGGTTCCAGGACGAGTTCGTGCGCCACAAGATCCTCGACGTCATCGGCGACCTGACGCTGGTCGGCCGTCCGGTGCTGGGCCACGTGGTGGCCCGGAATGCCGGGCATGGGCTGAACCACCAGCTCGTGCGGGAGCTCGTGAAGACCGCGCGACGCTGGGAGACTGCGGCGCCGTCCCGTACCTCGGTCCTCGTCGAGGTGCCCCGGGAAGGGGCGACCCGGCGACGCCCCCGCGTCGCCGCCCACTGACGGGGCGCCACCCGCCCCCCTGCTCCCCTCGCCGCCGCGCCCGCGGCGGAGCCCCGTCCGGAGCCAGGGGGCTATAATGCTCTGCTATGTCCAGGCGGCACTGGCCGACCGGGATCCTGGCGGTCGCGCTGGGTCTCCTGCTGGTGGTGGGGGCGGCGTCGGGAGCTGTCGTCCCCCTCCGGGTCTCGAACCTGGTCGTCACGAATTCGGACAACACCCTCCTGGTCAACCTCGTCCTGCTGGGCGCCATGCCCGAGGGGATCGTCGAGGGACTGGGCACGGGGATCCCGGCGGGCGTGCGCTTCCAGCTCGAGCTCTGGCAGTACAACTCCTGGTGGGTGGATCGGCGCGTGGTGGCCAAGCTCGTGGAGCGGCAGGTCGTCTACGACGTCCTGACCAAGGAGTTCCGCATCGCCGCCCTCCAGGGCGAGGAGCGAGAGCCCTACGTCACGCGTGACGTCTGGGAGGCCGAGCGGGTGCTGTCGGAGCTCCGAGGCTTCAAGCTGACGCAGATGACGCATCTCAACCTGGACGAGCTCTACTACGTGCGGGTGCGGGCCGAGGTCCGATCCGGCGCGCCGGACGCCTCCGTCTCCCGGATCCTGCCGTTCGTGTCCTCCCGGGCGGAGACGCCGTGGGAACAGACGCCGCTCCTCACGCTGAGGCGGGCCCGATGAGCGCGATCGGGTCGGCGCCGGGCGCAGAGCCGATGGCCCCCGTCCCGCCGCCCGCTGCCCGCCCCTCGGCCGCCCGACGACCGGGCGAAGCGGAAGCGCAACCTCATCATCATCGTCGCCGTGCTCATCGTGCTCGTGGTGGCCACGGCGGTGGAGGTCGGGGTCCGGCTGCCGGACATCCCGGTCGCCTCCAACGTCGTCGTCATCGCGCTGTTCAACCTGAACCTGATCGTCTTCCTGCTACTCCTGATCCTCCTGTTCCGCAACCTCGCCAAGCTCTGGCTCGAGCGCCGCAACAAGGTCCTGGGCTCGCGGTTCAAGACCAAGCTGGTCGCGGCCTTCCTGTCCCTGGCGCTGGCGCCCGCCATCCTCATCTTCCTGATCGCGTCCAACCTCATCAACACGTCGATCGAGGGGTGGTTCAAGATCCAGGTCGAGCGCCCCCTCGACGAGTCGATGCGCGTGGCCCAGACGTTCTACGAGCGCATCCAGGACGAGACGGTCCGCCACGGGCAGTACGTCGCGCGGACGCTGACCCGCGACGGGCTCCTGCCCGACGACCGGCGCGAGGACCTGATCGAGTTCCTCCAGGAGCAGGCCGAGCAGTACGGGCTGGCCGGCATCGCGCTCTACGGCCCGGGCGGCCACGAGATCGTCCACGTGAACGACCCCGTGCTGGTGCCCTCCCTCGAGACGGTCGTCAACTCGGAGCAGGTCCGCATGGCGCTCGCCGGACGGGAGCTGTCCACGCGCCGCGAGATCTCGAGCGGAGACTTGATCCAGGGGATGGTCCCCATCCTGGGGCCGGGCGACCCGCCGCGCGTGGTCGGGGCCGCCGTCGTCGCGATCCACGTGCCCCAGCGGCTCGAGAGCGCAGGTGCGGGGGATCGCCCAGGCGTTCCAGGAGTACAAGCAGCTCAAGCTCCTCCGGCAGCCGATCAAGGGCATCTACATCCTGCTGTTCCTTCTGATGACGCTCGTCATCGTGTTCTCCGTCACCTGGTTCGGGCTCTACCTGGCCCGCGGCATCACGGTGCCGATCCAGCTGCTCGCCCAGGGGACGCGCGAGGTGGCCGCCGGCAACCTCGACTACCGCGTCACCACCCAGGCGGACGACGAGGTCGGCACCCTGGTGGAGTCCTTCAACCAGATGACGCAGGACCTCAAGTCCTCGAAGGCCCAGCTCGAGCTGGCCTATGCCGACCTCCAGGCCAAGCACGCCGAGCTCACCGAGCGGCGCCAGTACACGGAGACGGTGCTCGAGGCGGTGGCGACGGGCGTGGTCTCGGCGGACGCGGCGGGGATCGTGACGACCGTCAACCGCGCCGCCAGCCGCATGCTCGGCCTGGCGCCGACCGCCGCGGTCGGCCGGCACTACGCGGTCGCCTTCGGCGCCCCGGCGTACCTGGATCTCGTGACCCTCATGCAGCGCATGGAGCGGATCCGGGCCGGCACCGTCGAGCGCGAGCTCCAGCTCCTGCTGGACGGGAAGAGCCTCACCCTCCTCACGAGCCTCACCGCGCTCGGAGGGCCCGGCAGGGCGAGCACCTCGGCATCGTGCTGGTCTTCGACGACCTGACGCAGCTGCTCGACGCCCAGCGGCTCGCCGCCTGGCGGGAGGTCGCCCAGCGCATCGCCCACGAGATCAAGAACCCGCTCACGCCGATCCAGCTCTCCGCGCAGCGGCTGCGGCGGCGGCTGGCGGGGCGGCTCCCCGACGACGGGGGCCTCCTGGAGGAATGCACCGCGACCATCATCGGGGAGGTCGAGGGGCTCCGGCGCCTGGTCGACGAGTTCTCGCGGTTCGCGCGCATGCCGAGCTTCACCCCGAAGTCGACGGACCTCCACCGCCTGCTCGAGAGCGTGCTCGGACTCTACGGCGAGACGCACCCGACGGTCCTCCTCCGCGCGGAGTTCGCCGCCGGAGCTGCCCGCTGCTCGACACCGACGTCGACCAGCTCAAGCGCGCTGTCCTGAACCTGGTCGACAACGCCGTCGAGGCGGGCGCGACGGAGGTCGCGATCGGGACCCGCTGGAGCGGGGAGGCGCAGGTGGAGGTCACCATCGCCGACAACGGCCCCGGGATCGCCGCCGACCTGCGCGACCGGGTGTTCCTGCCGTACTTCTCGACGAAGACGACGGGGATGGGGCTCGGCCTGCCCATCGTGCACCAGATCGTGTCCGACCACGGCGGGCGCATCCGGGTCGAGGACAACCCGCCGCGGGGGACGCGCTTCACGATCGAGCTGCCCGTGCTGCGCGGGAGCGCCCCGGCGGCCCCGCCGCCCGTGCTGGACGTGGCGCGGCAGTCGGGCTCGGCGTAGGGGAACGGGGCGCACCATGGCGGGCGACCGCATCCTGATCGTCGACGACGAGCGGGGGATCCGCTCGACGCTGTCCGGCATCCTGGCCGACGAGGCGTACCGGCCGCTCGCGGCGGGGACCGGCCGCGAGGCCCTCGCCCGCATCGGCGAGGAGGTGCCGGACCTGGTGATCCTGGACATCTGGCTGCCGGAGATGGACGGCATCGAGGTGCTCGCCGAGGTCAAGCGCCAGTGGCCCGAGCTGCCGGTGGTGATGATGTCCGGCCACGGCACGATCGAGACGGCCGTGAAGGCCACCAAGCTCGGCGCCTACGATTTCATCGAGAAGCCCCTCTCCCTCGAGAAGACGCTCCTGGTCGTCGAGCGCGCGCTCGAGCACGCGCGGCTCGAGCGGGAGAACCGGCAGCTCCGCGAGCGCATCGAGCGGGCGCACGAGATCATCGGCACCAGCCCCGTCATCGTGGAGCTCCGCCGCCAGATCGCCACCGCGGCCCCGACCAACGGCCGCGTCCTGGTCTTCGGCGAGAACGGCGCCGGCAAGGAGCTGGTCGCGCGGGCCGTCCACGCCCTCTCGGCGCGCCGCGACCAGCCGTTCGTGGAGGTGAACTGCGCGGCCATCCCGGACGAGCTCATCGAGTCGGAGCTCTTCGGCCACGAGAAGGGCGCCTTCACCGGGGCCATGGCCCGCCGGCGCGGGAAGTTCGAGCTGGCCACCGGCGGGACGCTCTTCCTCGACGAGATCGGCGACATGTCGCTCCGGACCCAGGCCAAGGTGCTGCGGGCGCTCGAGGAGCAGACGGTGGAGCGGATCGGCGGGCACGAGCCGATCCGGGTCGACGTGCGGGTGATCGCCGCCTCGAATCAGGCGCTCCCGGAGCTGATCACCCAGGGCCGCTTTCGCGAGGATCTCTTCTACCGGTTGAACGTCATCCCGGTGGAGGTGCCGCCCCTCCGCCGGCGCCGTGAGGACATCCCGCTCCTCGTCGAGAACTTCCTGAAGACGTTCTCGGCGGAATACGGGAAGCGCCCGAAGACGCTCTCGGGCGAGGTGATGGGGTCCTTCATGGTGTACGACTGGCCGGGGAACGTGCGCGAGCTCCGCAACATGGTCGAGCGGCTCGTCATCATGACGCCCGGTGACGTCATCGCCCCCGAGGATCTTCCGCCGCCGCTCCGGCTGCGGGAGGCCGTGGCCGTCCCCGCCGAGGCCGGGCTCCAGAGCCTGCGCGAGGCGCGGGACACGTTCGAGCGCGCGTACATTCTGGGCGAGCTCCGCGCCCACGAGTGGAACATCACGCGGACGGCGCAGGCGCTCGGCATCGGGCGGGTCAACCTCTGGCGGAAGCTCAAGGCCTACGGCATCGCCGTGCCCCGGAAGGGCGAGGAGCCCACCCGGCCCGATGCCTGAGACCCGCTGGCCCGCCGCCCTGGGGCGGCGCGGGATCGTCGCCTCCCCCCATCCGCTCGCCACCGTCGCCGGGCTGGAGGTGCTCCTCCGCGGCGGCACGGCGGTCGACGCGGCGGTGGCCGTCGGCGCGACGATCGCCGTCGTGTATCCCCACATGACGGGACTCGGTGGCGACAGCTTCTGGCTCTGCTGGGACGCGCGCGCGGCCCGTCTCACCGCGCTCCAGGCCGCGGGCGCCGCGGCGGCGCGGGCCACCCCCGATCTCTACCGCCGGCACGGGCTCGATCAGATCCCGGCTCGGGGGCCCCTGGCCGCGCTCACGGTGCCCGGGGCTCCCGACGGCCTCTGGACCGCGCACCGCTACAGCCGGGAGCGCCTCGGCTCGACGATGCCCTGGGGCGATCTCCTCCAGGCCGCGATCCGGCACGCCGTCGACGGCGTGCCCGTGTCACCCTGCCAGTCGCGTGTCACGGCGCGGGCCACCGATCTGCTGCTGGCCGAGGAGCCCGCCTTCGCGCCGTTCCGGGCGACCTATCTGGACGGAGGCGCCGCGCCCGCGCCGGGCCGGAGGCTGGCCCAGCCCCGCCTGGGGCGCACGCTCGAGCGGCTCGCCCGCGAGGGCGGCCGCGCGTTCTACGAGGGGGACCTCGCGGCCGAGATCGGACGGGCGTGCGAGGCGCTGGGGAGCCCGCTCCGCCGGGAGGACCTCGCGGCGCACCGGTCGCGCTGGGCCGAGCCCGCCACCGTTCCGTATCGAGGCGGCGTCGCCGCCTCGGTCCCGCCGCCCTGCCAGGGTCTGGTGGCGCTCGCGGTCCTGGGGATGCTCGACGGTACCGACGTCCGGGCGCTCGCCCGGACTCCGGCCGACTACGTCCACCTCGCCGTCGAGGCCACGAAGCTGGCCTTCGGCGACCGCGACCGGTGGCTGGCCGATCCGGAGCACGTGGCGGTGCCGCTCGGGCGTCTCCTCGATCCGGCCTACCTCCGGGAGCGCGGCCGGCTGATCGCGATGGACCGCGCCGCGCCCGCGCCGCTGTCCTCCGGCATCGACCGCGGAGACACGATCGCCTGCGTCACGGCCGACGCGGCCGGGAACTGCGTGTCCTTGATCCAGAGCGTCTACCACGAGTGGGGCTCGGGCGTGGTCGCGGGCGAGACGGGCGTCGTGCTCCAGAACCGCGGCGCGGGCTTCACGCTCGACGCCGCCCACGCGAACGTGCTCGCGCCGGGCAAGCGCCCCTTCCACACGCTCACGCCGTTCATGTACCTTCGCGACGGGAAGCCGTTCCTGCTCGCGGGGACGATGGGTGGGGAGGGCCAGCCCCAGACCCTCGTCGCCGTCACGACGCGCGTCGTGGACCACGGCCTCGACGTCCAGTCGGCCGTGGAGGCGCCGCGCTGGGTGTACGGCCGGACGTGGGGAGCGCCCACGCGGGCGCTCTCGATCGAGGGGCGCTTCGGCGACGCGGTCGCCGCGGACCTCGCCGGGCGCGGCCATGCCGTGCAGGTGCTCGAGTCCTGGAGCGACACGGCGGGCCACGCCCAGGCAGTCCAGCTCGAGCCGGGAGGCCTTCTGGTCGGGGGCGGGGACCCTCGCGCCGACGGGCCGGCGCTCGGCTGCTGAGCGCGGAGCCCGACGCACTCTTGAGGGGAGGATACGCATGAGCCAGCCGGTTCGCGCCACGATCGAGGAGGCCAAGACGGCGCCCATCCCACCCGGGTTCCGGTCGTCGCTCCTCATGCAGCACGGCACCATGAAGCTCCGGTACTACGCGCCGCGGGGCCCCGACCTCCAGACGCCCCACGACCAGGACGAGCTCTACGTGGTCGCGAGCGGGCGGGGCACGTTCTTCGTCGGAGGCCAGCGCGTGGCCTTCGGGCCGGGCGACGTCCTCTTCGTGGGCGCCAAGGTCGAGCACCGCTTCGAGGACTTCTCCGGGGATTTCGCGGCCTGGGTGGTCTTCTACGGCCCGCCCGGCGGCGAGTCCGCCTGAGCCCCCGTCACGCGCGGGCCGCCCTCACGCGCGCTCGCCCGCGTCGCGCCCGGCGCCGGCTCGCCACCGCTGATGCCAGCCGCATCACGTCCCTGAGCGTGCTCGCGCTCTCGGGCCGCCGGTCGTCGCGGACTCGCACGATGCGCGGGAAGCGGAGGGCATAGCCGGACGTGTGCCGCGTGGAGCGCTGGAGGTGGTTGAAGGCCACCTCCAGCACGATCTCGGGCCGCACGGTGCGGTAGTGCCCGTGGTCCTCGACGGTCAGCGCGGTGAGGCGCTCGGTCATCGCGCGGATCTCCGCGTCGGTGAGGCCGTTGTAGGCCTTGCCGATCGTCACGAGACGCTCCGTGTCCTCGTCGCGCACGGCGAAGGTGAGGTCCGAGAGCACGGCCCGGCGCTTCCCGTGCCCCCACTCGGCGCCCACCACGACGACGTCGAGGGTGTCGAGCGGGCGCTTCACCTTGAGCCACTGGGCGCCGCGGCGGCCCGACGCATAGGGCGCCTCCGGCTGCTTGACCATCAGGCCTTCATTGCCTCGGGCCTGGGCCGCTCCGAAGAGGGCGTCCAGCGCCTCGGCGCTGCTGGCGGTCCACACGGGCGCCAGGGCCTGCCCCGGCGGGAGGGCGAGCGTCTCGAGCGTGGCGCGCCGGGTCCGCAGCGGCTCGTCGAGGAGTCCCTGGTCCTCGTGGACCAGGCAGTCGAAGGCGACGAAGGCGACAGGGTGCGCCGCCACGACGTCCGGGGTGGGCACGAGCCGGCCCAGACGCTGCTGGAGGCGAAGGAAGGGGAGGGCCCGCCCCGCCTCCATCGCGAGGACCTCGCCGTCGAGGACGTACCGCCCCGGCGCGGCCGCGAAGGCGGCCACGACCTCGGGGAACTGCGGGGTGAGCTCGCGCCGATCGCGCGAGAAGAGCCGGATCTCCCCGTGCACCTTGTGGAGCTGGCACCGGACGCCGTCGTACTTGTCCTCGACCCATAGCGGGGTGCCGAGACGCCGGATCGCGTCCGCCGCGTCCGCGGCCGGCTGGGCGAGCATGGGATCGACGGGCGTGAAGTAGCTGACTTGCGCCGGCTCGAGGCGTCCCCGGCGGGCCTCGAGCGCGACCGCCCCGAGGTCCGCCCGGTGACGGTTCGCGGCGCGCACCGCCGCGATCGGCTGGCCGGTGGCGTGGGCGACGGCGTCCTCGAGCGTCTGCTCCTGCACGCCGATCCGCGCCTCGCCGAGCAGCGCCTTGACGAACGCCCGGATCGCGCGCGCGTCCAGCCGGCGAAACGCGTCCCCGAGCCGCGCGGCCTTGGCCCGGGGACCTCGCGCGGCGTGGAGCGCCTCGAAGTGCGCCGCCACGTCTGCCAGTGGGACGGGGCCCGGGTCGGACGGGACCGCGCCGGCCCAGAGCTCGGCGGCGGCATCGCCCGCGTCGGCGTGGCGGCGCCAGGCGGCCGTGACCATCGCGTCGGTCAGCTCCGGTCGGGCCGCCCGGAGCGCGGCCTCGAGCGTCGCGCCCCCCACCGCGAGGGTGCGCCCGTCGCCGCGGGGGAAGGGCCGCCCGCCGAGGTAGGTCACCGCGAGCGGCAGGGCCGCATCCGGAAGCGCCTGGAGATAGCCGACCAGGAGCCGGCGCTTCTCGAGCCGCGCGCGCGTCGCGCGGAGCGCCTCCAGCACCTGGGCGAGCGCGTCGAGAGAGTCGGGGATGGGCATCGGTCCGTCGAGCCCGCTACTCGAAGGCTACACCAGGCCGACGGCTGGCGGCGAGAAGGCGGGGGCCGGCTCCCCGGGTCACGTGCCCGCCGCCGCTCCGGCCGTCGCGTCCGCGCGGATTTCGAGATTGACTCGCAAGACGACCGGGCGGGATCATGCCGCCCGTGAGCTCGCCCCTGCCCGGCATCGCGGCCGCGAATCGCGAGACCCTGGCCCGCCTGGTCGCCGCCGATCCCGTTCTCGTCGACTGCGTCCCGGCCGCCACGGCACTCGGTCTCGGGGACCGCCTCGTCCTCCACGCGGGACCGCCGATCGCGTGGGCCGCGATGTGCCCCCCGCTCCGGGGCGCCATCGTGGGCGCGCTCCGGTACGAGGGCTGGGCGTCGACGGACGAGGCCGCCGCGGAGCTCGGGGCGGCCGGCGACGTGCGCTTCGAGCCCTGCCATCGCCACCGGGCGGTGGGCCCGATGACCGGCCTCCTGACGCGATCGATGCCGGTCTTCGTGGTCGAGAACCGGGTGTTCCAGAACCGCGCGCACGTGGCGATCAACGAGGGCCTCGGGCGAGTCCTCCGCTTCGGCGCCCACGACGCCGCGGTGCTCGAGCGCCTCGCCTGGCTCCGTGACGAGGCGGGTCCGTTGCTCGGCCAGGCGCTCCGCCGGAGCGGCGGCATTCCCCTCCGGCCACTCATGGCGCAGGCGCTCCTCATGGGGGACGAGATGCACCAGCGGAACGTGGCGGCCTCGTCCCTGCTCGCCCGGGCGCTCCTGCCCGCGCTCTGCGCGGAGCCTGGCGCACAGGGGCTTGGCCGCCTCGCGGCGTTCGTCTGCGGGAACGACCAGTTCTTCCTGAACCTCGCGATGGCCGCCGCGAAGGCGGCGACGGATCCCGCCGCCGACGTGCCGGGCTCGACGATCGTGACGGCGATGGCCAGGAACGGCACCGAGTTCGGGATCCGCGTCGCGGGATGCGGGGCTCGGTGGTTCACGGCGCCCGTGGAGACGCCCCGCGGGCTCTTCTTCCCGGGATTCGGGCCCGACGACGCGAATCCCGATCTGGGCGATTCGGCCATCGTGGAGACGATCGGGCTCGGCGGCATGGCCCTGGCCGCCTCGCCGGCGGCCGCGCGCTTCGTCGGCGCCGGCGGGCTCGACGCGGCGCTCGCCGTCACCGCCGACATGCGCGAGATCACCCTCGGGGAGCACCCGCACTTCCGCATCGCGACCGACGGGGATCGCGGGGTGCCCGTCGGCATCGACGTGCGACGCGTCGTGGAGACGGGGATCACGCCGCTCATCAACACCGGCATCGCGGGCCGCCGCGCCGGCACCGGCCAGGTCGGCGCCGGCACGGTCCGGGCGCCGCTCGGCTGCTTCACGAGCGCCCTCGAGGCGCTGGCGCGATCGCGCGGGGCGGCGTGAGCGCGCCGCGCGATCCGCGACTCCTGGTCGTCGCGCTCGGCGGCCGGGCCCTCCAGGGACCGGGCCGGCCCGCCGGGCACGCCGCGTGGCTCCGGGCGCTCGAGCGGAGCCTCCCGCCCCTCATCGACGTCGCTGGCCGCCGGATCTCGAGTCGTGCTGGCCCATGGTGGGGCGCCCGGCGAGACCGGCCGGCGCGCGGGACCCGGCCGCGCCCTCGTCCCACCGCTCGCCCTGGATCTCCGCGCCGCGGAGACCCAGGGCGTGGCCGGCTACGGGATCCAGCAAGCGCTCGGCAACCTGTGCCGCGCGCGGGGGATCGCGATACCCATCGCCGTGGTCGTGACGCGTGTGGAGGTGGACCCGGACGACCCCGCCTTCCGCCGCCCGACCCGGCCCGTCGGGCCGCCCTATTCCGCCTCCCAGGCGAGGCGGCTCGAGCGCGAGCGAGGCTGGACCTTTCTCGGGAGCGCCGCCGCGCGCCGCCGGGCGGTGGCCTCGCCGCGCCCGCGGCGCGTGCTCGAGGCCGACGTGATCCGCCGGCTGGCGGACGCCGGCGCGGTCACGATCGCCGCCGGCGGCGGCGGCGTGCCGGTGGTCGCGACGGCGGAAGGCCATCGGGGTGTCGAGGCGATCCTCCAGGAGGATGCGACCGCAGGGCTCCTCGCGACGGCGCTCGCCGCCGACCGCCTGGTCTTCCTGACCGGCGTCGATCAGGTCCAGGTGGGGCACCGCACGGAGCGCGCGATCGGGATCGAGCGCCTCTCGCTCGCGGAGGCCCGCGCGCTCCTGAAGGCGCGCGAGTTTCCTTCAGGCTCGATCGGCCCGAAGGTCGAGGCGGCGGTCGACTTCGTCGAAGCGGGCGGCCGGGAGGCGATCATCACGTCGCTCGCCGCCATCCGCGCGGCGCTCGACGGCCGCGCCGGCACCCGGGTCGTGCCCTGACGCCGCCCCGGGGACGGCGTGACGGGGCGCGCGCGGCCGTAGTACGCTCGCGATGATGGCCGGGTGGTGGGTGACCCTCGTCGTCGGACTCGCCGTCCTCCTTTTCGGCCGGCGGCTCTTCTGGCTCTTCGTCGGCGCGGCCGGCTTCGCGGTCGGGCTCCACCTCGCGCCGGCCGCGCTCCCCGACAGTCCGGAGTGGCTCATCGTCCTGGCCGCGCTGGTGCTCGGGATCGTCGGCGCGGTGCTGGCGATCCTGCTGCAGTGGCTGGCCGCCGGACTGGGCGGCTTCGTCGTCGGGGCCCACGGCGGCCTCGCCGCGGCCGGCGCCCTCGGGCTCGACGGACCGTGGCTCTGGGCGGGGGTGTTCGTGGCGGGGATCGTCGTGGCCGCCCTCGCCCTGTGGCTGTGGGACCCGGTCCTGATCCTCCTCTCCGCGCTCGTCGGCGCCGCGCTGCTGACGCCGCTCCTGCCCGTTCCGCCCGGCGTGCGGCCCTGGGCGTTTCTCGCGCTCGCCGTCGCCGGCATCGCCGTCCAGGCGAGCGTGCTCGCCCCGCCGCCGGGCGCCGCGCCGCCCCGCGGCCGCCGCCCCTGAGCAAGGAGACCGAACGCCATGCACGGAGTCGTGTTTCTCGGTGAGCGCGAGCTCGAGCTGCGGGACTTTCCCGACCCGAGGCCGGGGCCAGGCGACGTCGTCCTCGCCATGAAGGCGTCGGGGATGTGCGGGAGCGACCTCCATCCCTACCGGGCCTCGCGGAGTGGCGGTGCGGCCAAGAGCCTCGGACTCGGCGGCGCGGGCGGTCCCTGCATCGCCGGTCACGAGCCGTGCGGCGTGGTGGTCGAGCGGGGACCGGGCGTGCCGGAGGCCGACGCGCCGACGGGCGCCCGCGTCATGAACCACCATTACAAGGGGTGCGGGCACTGCAAGCACTGCCGCGCCGGCTGGGCGCAGCTCTGCCCCCGCGGGATCGTCGTCTACGGCATGACCGGCCATGGCGGACACGCCCCGTTCATGACGGTGCCGGCCTCGACCCTGGTGCCCCTGCCGGACGAGCTCTCCTTCGAGGAGGGCGCCGCCATCTCGTGCGGCACCGGCACGGCGTACCAGGCGCTCCGCCGCCTGGACGTCTCCGGCCGGGACACGCTCGCGGTCTTCGGCCAGGGGCCGGTCGGCCTCTCCGCGACCATGCTCGGGGTGGCGATGGGCGCGCGCGTCGTGGCCGTCGACGTGAGCGGCCCGCGCCGCGAGCTCGGGCGGCAGTTCGGCGCCGACGCCGTCGTCGATCCCGGCGCCACGGACGTCGTGGCAGCGCTCAAGGCGCTCACCGACGGCGAGGGCGTGGACGCCGCCCTCGATTGCTCGGGGCAGCCGGACGCCCGCCTCGCGGCCGTCCGGGCCACGCGCACGTGGGGGCGGATCGGCTTCGTCGGGGAAGGCAACCAGGTGACCTTCGACGTCAGCCCGGACCTCCTGCGGCGTCAGCTGACGCTCCACGCCTCGTGGACCTTCAGCACGCTGATCCAGGAGGAGTGCGCCCGCTTCATCGTGCGGCGCCGGCTGCCGCTCGCGCGCCTCCTCACGCACCGCTTCCGGCTCGCCGAGGCGGCCGACGCCTACCGGCTCTTCGACACGCAGACCACCGGCAAGGGCGTCTTCCTCTTCGACTGAGCCGGGATGACCGGGCGCATCGTCCAGATCAACGTCTCGGCGGGGGGCGTGCCGAAGCGCCCAGTGCCCCGGGCCCGCGTGACGCGGCTGGGCATCGAGGGAGACCGACACCGGAACGCGCAGCTCCACGGCGGGCCGGATCGCGCCCTCTGCCTCTTCTCGATCGAGCAGATCGAGGCCCTCCAGGCCGAGGGGCATCCGGTCGAGCCGGGGACGCTCGGGGAGAATCTGACGCTCGCAGGACTCGAATGGGCGAGTGTCCGGCCGGCCGACGTCTTCCGCCTCGGCGAGGAGGTCCTGGTGGAGGTCACCCGCTTCACCAGTCCCTGTCTCAACGTCCGGCCGGCGTTCCTCGACGGCGCGTACTCGCGCGTGTCACAGAAGCAGCACCCGGGATGGAGCCGCGTGTACGCGCGCGTCCGCGTTCCCGGGGAGATCGCGGCCGGCGACCCGGTCGCGCGCCTGACGCCGGCCGACGTGGCGCGGCATCTGGCCGTCGGGCCGGGAGGCCGAGGGTGACGATCGTCGACCTGTCGCTGCCGATCCGTCCGCACGTGCGCTGGAAGACGGACGTGGCCGTCGTCTCGGATTTCGAGGATCCCTCGCACCCGTTCCGGTCGAGCCGGGTCGCGATGCCCGGGCACGGCTTCACGCACTGCGACGGGTTCAGCCATTTCATCCGCGGGGGGACGACCGTCGACCGGATGCCGATCGAGACCTGGGTCGGCGACGCGGCGGTGGTGGACCTCACCCACGTCGGCGCGAACACGGCGGTCGAAGCGACCGACCTCGAATCACGCGCCGGGCACGTGCGCCGGGGCGACATCGCGCTCCTCCGGACCGACTGGCCGCGCCGGCGGTCGTGGGAGACCCTCGAGTTCTGGAGCGAGGCCCCGTGGACGAGCGCCGCCGCGTGCCGCTGGCTGGTCGCGCGGGGGGTCAAGGCCGTGGGATACGACTACCCGCCGGACCGCCCCATCCGCGAGCTCGTCGTCGGCCGGCAGCGCCCGATCGCGCCGGAGGAGTGGGCGACCCACCACACGTTCTTCCCCGTCGGGATCGGCGTCATCGAGTACCTGGTGAACCTCGACCGCCTCGGCCGCGACCGGGTGTGGTTCGCCGCGCTGCCGCTCCGG
Organism: uncultured Candidatus Rokubacteria bacterium; assembly: GCA_963745015.1. GTDB lineage: Bacteria > Methylomirabilota > Methylomirabilia > Rokubacteriales > DASRDR01 > DASRDR01. The sequence goes on along the minus strand of CAVUVU010000015.1, from coordinate 222,704 downwards.
CTCGACGGCGGAGACGGCGCCCCCGCCCGCGCCATCGCGATCCTGGACTGACGGCGCCCGGCCGGACGACGAGGCGGCGCGTCAGCCCGAGACCAGGCCGAGCGCCCGCCAGTAGGGCAGGCTCACGAGAAACCCGGCCAGGACCGCGGCCGCATAGATCCAGGCGAACGGCCGGGCGTCGCGATGGCCGAAGGCGCGCTCCTCGGTGCCGTAGTAGAGCGTCAGGTAGTAGGGGCTCTGCTGCGGCAGGAGGAAGATGTTGCCCGCCTTGAGCGCCACCAGCGCCACGATCAGCGGGCTCAGGCCCGCCGCCTGCGCGAACGGTGTCAGGGCGACGGTCAGGAGCGGCACCGCCGTCTGCCAGGGCAGGGCGAACCGGACGGCGACGGTCACCAGGACCGCGACGGTGATGGCGACCGCCGGGCTCGTGACATCGCCGAGGCCGGCGCGGGCGCGGGCCGCGAACCAGGCGTCCGCGCCGACGTGGGCGGCCAGGTCGGCCAGGCTGAAGGCCATCCCCATGAACAGCAGGAACGACCAGTCGACCTGTCCCTGGAGGGCGGCGCGGTCCAGCACCTGGGTCACGAGCAGGAGACAGAGGCCGGCGAGCGTGAGCCAGGCCGGATCGACGCCGTGCCACGGCTGCGTGATCCATCCCGCCAGGACGGCCAGCGCGACGAGCGCGGTGATCCGCTCGTCCCGCGAGGGCGGGCCGAGCATCTCGAGCTGGGCGTGCAGGAGGGTCGCCCGCACGCGGGTGGGCTCGGCCGGGCGATGGCGCCAGGCGATCCACGCCAGCGCGCTCCCGAGGCTCACCGCTTCGAGCACGAGGACGGCCTGGAGCCACGCCAGCCACGACACCTGGGCCCGGGTCGCCTCCGGCAGCACGCGCCAGGCGAGCAGACACGTCGGCGTGCCGGTGAGGAAGAGCGTGGTCGCCAGGCAGAAGCCCGTGAACGCGGCCAGCGCCAGGCCGGCGCTGCCGCGGCTGCGGGGCGGATACTTGAGCGTGTCCGTCAGCCCGAGGACCACCGGGCCCATGAAGGTCACCCGCGCCTGGGCTGACGGGATGAGCACCGTCGACACGATGCCCGCCGTGAGGAGGGCGGCGGTCTGCCCGACGAACGTCGGGGGGAAGCGATGCACCGCGACGAGCGTGACCCGGTAGAGCAGGCCCGAGCGGGCGAGGGCGGCGGCCAGCCCCAGGATCCCGAGCATGAGGAACCAGGTACTCGTCGCGAACCCGGAGAACGCCGTCGCGGTCGGGGCCACGCCGAGGAGCACCCACGCGATGCCCATCCCGAGGGCCACGACGTAGTCGGGGAAGCTGCCCCACGCCCAGAGGACGGTCCCGGCCGCCAGGACGGCCAGGAACCGGAGCGCGCGGGGCTCGAGGCCCTCCGGCGGGAGCCACAGCACGAGGGCGGCCGCCGCGAGCGCGAGCAGGGCGCCGGCCAACCGCCACCCGGCGCCGCCCCCTCCGAGGCGAGACGCCGTGCCGCCACGCGCCGGGCTGACGGCGTCGCGCGGACCGGCACGCGGGGACGGCTTCCCGGGTGGCCGGCCCCGCTGCGCATAGAGCGCGCCGAGGCTCCGCACGAGGCGGTCCCGGGCGCCGCTGTCGAGCCGGTGTCCCGAGAAGGCGCGCTCGAGGAGCGACCCGGCGGCGCCCGGCTGCCCGGTTCGCACGAGGAGACTCGCCTTCGCCGGGCCGAGATCGGCCTGGAGGAGGACGTCTTCCGGGAGCCGCTCGAGCCACTCCCCGAGCTCGGCGTCCGGCGGCGGCGCGCCGCCGGCCAGGGCCCGCCGGATCGCGTGGGCGGCCTCGGTCCACCGCCGCGCGGCGAGCCAGTGCCGCGCGCCCTCCGTCCAGGCTCCCTCGGCGGCGTGCGCCGTGGCGAGCGCGACGTGGAGGTCGCGCGTGCCCTGGTCCCCGCCGTCGCCGTCCAGGCGCCGCTGGACGTGCGCGCGGAACTCGTCGTGGAGGTGGTAGGCCCCGGTCGCCTCCCGGACGACCAGGGCCGGGTGGCGCGCGGCCAGCTCGGCCGCGAGCCGCGGGCCGCCCTCGCCGAGCGTGGCGGCCAGCACCGCGGCGTCGGCCCGATCCGCCACCGCCAGGAGCTCGAGAAGGCGCTGCGCGGGCGGTTCGCATCCGGCGAGGATGGCGTCGAAGACCGTCGTGTACGCGCGGCGCGCGTGCGTCACCTCCACGGAGGTCCGCGCGATGCGGCGACAGAGCACGCGGGCGAGCTCGCGCAGGAAGACCGGGTGCCGCTCCGAGAGGGCCCGGAATCGCTCCTTGTCGAGCCGGAGGAGCCGCGTCGGGGACAGGGCGACGACCGTGGCCGAGCGCGGGTCGCCCGTGACCAGCGCCATCTCCCCCAGGCAGTCGCCGGGTCCGAGGACGGCCACCCGCTCGCCCAGACCGTCACGCTCGCCCCGGACCTCGACGGCGCCGCTCACCACGACGTAGAGGGCGTCGCCGGGATCGCCCTGCGAGAACACCGTGCGGCCGGCGGGGATCTCGAGATCGTCGAACTCGCTCACGAGGCGGGCGAGGACCTCGCGCGGGAGCTCGGCGAAGAGCGATACGGTCCGGAGCGTCGTGACGACCGCGTCCATCGGAGCCTCGTGGCGGGCACGCTAGACGGCAGGGCAGGGTCTGTCAAGCCGGTCTGCGGCCGGTCCCGGCCTCGGCAACGGGCGCGAGTCTCGCGTATCCTCGGTCGATGCCTCTGGCGGAGCCGTTCGACCTCGTGGTCTCGGGGTGCCGGGTGGCCCCCGACGGCCGGCCCGCCGACATCGGCATCCGCGCGGGGCGGATCGGCGCCGTCGGCGAGCTCGCCGGGGAGCCCGCGCGACTGCGCGTCGACGGGGAAGGACGCTTCACCGTGCCGGCCTTCGTCGATGCGCACGTCCACCTGGACAAGGCGTATCTCCTCGAGCGCGCGCCGGGCGAGGAGGGAACGCTCGCGGAAGCCATCCGCGTCACGGCCGCGGCCAAGCGGACCTTCACCGTCGAGGACATCCAGGCCCGCGCGCGGAGGCTCCTCGACCGCGCCACCGCGCTCGGCACGACGGCGATGCGCGGTCACGTGGAGGTCGATCCGATCGTGGGCCTCCGGGGCATCGAGGCGGTGCTCCCGCTGCGCCGGGAGTACGCCGACCGCCTCGACCTCCAGGTCTGCGCCTTCGCCCAGGAGGGGATCCTGCAGGCGCCCGGGACGGAGGCGCTCCTGCGCGAGGCGCTCCGGGCCGGCGCCGACCTCGTCGGCGGGTGCCCCTACAACGACACCGACGGCGCGGCCCACGTGGACCGCGTGTTCGCGCTCGCGCGGGAGTTCGACTGCGACGTGGACTTCCACGCCGATTTCTCCGACGAGCCGGTGCACCGCCACGTGGACGTGATCGCCGACCGCACGGAGCGCCACGGCTGGCAGGGGCGCGTCGCCGTCGGCCACCTCACCGAGCTGGCCGCATGCGACGAGGCGGACCAGCTGCGCGTCGCGCGGCGGCTCCACGCGGCCGGGGTCGCCGTCATCACGCTGCCGGCGACCGACCTCTACCTCATGGGCCGGGGCGACACCCGGAACGTGCGCCGGGGGCTCACGCCGGTCAAGCGGCTTCGCGCCGCCGGCGTGACGGTCGCCGCCGCGACGAACAACGTCCAGAACGCCTTCACGCCCGCCGGCAACGCGGACCCGCTCCTCCTCACGTACCTCCTCGTCGTCGGCGCGCACATGGGCGGCAGGACCGACATGGCGGCGGCGCTCGACATGGTGACGGGCGCGCCGGCCCGGATCCTCGGCCGCCCGGACCACGGGCTCGCGGTCGGCTGTCGGGCCGATCTGATCGTGCTGGACGCATCGACCCTCGCCGAGGCGGTTGGCGGCATGCCGGCGCGAGCCCTGATCGTCAAGGACGGGCGCGTCCTGGCGCGCGCGGGCGGCTGAGGGGCGGGGACCGTGGCGGATCCGGCCGTCATCCCCGGCGTCGCGACGACGCCCATTCCGACGATGCCCCGCGTCCTGGCACGCGGCCGGTGGTGGTCGGCCGACGAGCTCGACGCGATCGCCCGGCGCTGGCGCGCGGCCGCGCGCGAGACGCTCGGGGACGAGGGCCGACTCGTCGCGACCGCCGTCCCCGCCACCCCGGAAGGCGTGGCGCTGTTCGGCGCGCTCACGTCGCTCCCCTCGCCCGTGATCCTGCTCGTGCCGGATCCGCGAGCCTGGCGGACGGAGCCCGCCCTGCCCGCGGGCACGCCGCTCGTGCTGCCGCCGTCGCTGGCCCGCCTCGCGCCCGAGGCGGAACGGCTCGGCCTGGTCCCGCAGGTGCTGCCCGACACCGTCGGCGGCGGGGCGGGGACCGCGCCGTTCGCGCCCCTCGGGGGGCCCGGCGTCGTTCTGTTCACGTCGGGCTCGACCGGTCTGCCCAAGCCCATCTACCGTCCGATGGACGGTCTGATCACGGGCGTGGCCGTCCGCAACCAGGCGCTCGGGCTCGCGCCGGGCAACGGGATCCTCACCGGCGTCTCGCTGAACAGCGGGCAAGGCGTCACCTTTCTCATCGCGGCGATGCTTCTCGGCGGACCGATCGGGTTGCTCGATCCGATCGACCACCGGGCGGCGCTGGACGCGCTGGCCTTGCCGGAGTTTCAGTGCTGGCGCGCCACGCCCCACTTCGCCGACGTGCTCGGGCGCTGTGCCCTGACCGGCCCCGCCGTCGTCCCTCCGGTCTGCATCCTGTCGAGCCCGATGGCGCGGACGGTGTTCGACGCCTTCGCCGAGCGGTTTCGCGTGCCGCTCCGCCAGGCCTACTCGTGCACCGAGACGGGGACCGTCACGGTGGACGACGCTCCGGCGCCGGCCGTGCGGCCCGAGACGGTGGGGCGGCCGCTGGCAGGCGTGGAGATCCGGATCGGGGACCATCCTCGCGCGCCGGAGCCGTGCGGAGAGCCCGGCCGCGTCTGGCTCCGCAACGGCTGGCAGATGGCCGGGTACGGTTTCCCGCCGATGGTGGAGCGCCCGGGGGACGTGGACGGGTGGTGGCCCACGCGAGACCTCGGTTTCGTCGACGCCGGCGGCCAGCTCACCCTGGCCGGCCGCATGGACGACTGCATCCGGACGCGGGAGAACCGTCTCGTCAACCTGGCCACCATCGCGGCCGCGCTCCGCGGAATCCCGGGCGTGGCGGACGCGCTCGTGGTGCCGCTCGGCGGCCGGGCCGGCGTGTCGTTCGGCGCCGTGCTCCAGTGCGAGCCGGACCTGACCGTCGCGACGGTGCGGGCGCGTGCCGCGGACTCGCTGCCGCCCTGGTCGTGGCCCCGCACCCTCGAGCTCGTCCGCGCGCTGCCGCGTCTGCCGAACGGCAAGGCCGACCGCCAGGCGTGCATCGCGCTCCTCGAGAGCCGGTCGGCATCGTGAGCGCCTCCGACCCGCTTCTGGCGGAGATCCAGGCGCTCGTCGAGCGAGTGGCCGGTCCCGATCGGACGCCGCCCGACAGCGGCGGGGCGACGCCGCTCGCCGGGGCGGGATTCTGGCTGGACTCGATCGAGCTGCTGGAGGTGGTCGTCGCCTGCGAGGCCGAGTTCGGCATCACCTTCGATGCGGTGCGGGATCTCACCGCGCCGGCGCTCGAGACCCTCGGCTCGCTGACCGACCTGGTCCGCTCGAAGCGCGTCGGCGCGGCCTCCGGGTCGTGAGAGCCGGAGCGATGGCGTCGGCGCCCGCGGGGGTCGAGCCCGACATGTTCCACACGTCCCGCCGGCTCCGTGGCCTGGTCCGCCTGCTGCGCCGGCTCCCGCGCGGGCTGAGCGGGGAGCTCCTGGCGGCCGCGGCCGTGGTCGACGGCCTCGCCCGTCCCGGGCGATTTCGCCGGGCCTGCGCCTGGGCGGCGGCCCAGCCCGGGGCCGATCGATCCTCGTGGCGGCTGGCCCTCGCGCTGCTCGCGAACCACGGGCGCTTCTGCGCCGACGAGGCCTTCCTCGGCGTCTCGAGTCTCGAGAAGGCCGCGCACGACGTCGTCCTGGAGGGGGCCCACCATCTGGACGGAGCCTCGGCGGGAGCGATCCTGCTGGGGTTCCACCTCGGCCCGCCGCGTGTGTGGGTGCACCTGCGGACCCTGGGCTATCCGGTGCGGATCGGCGGCGGGCTCATCACGTCGATCTGGGACCCGCGCTGGCGGGACATGGTGGACGCCGGCGAGGTCGTCCATCTGCCGGACGGGGCGGCGACGAACCGGCTGCGCGGCCTGTACCAGATTCGCGATCTCCTCCGGAGCGGCGGGCTCGTCTACCTCACGGCCGAAGGCCCCTTTGGCCGCGAGGCGTTCCGCTTCGACCTCCCGGGCGGGCCCATGATCGTGCGGGCCGGCTGGCTCGCGCTCCGTCAGCTGACGCAGGCGCCGACCTTCCCGGTGTTGAGCCATCGGGAGGAGGCGCGCCAGGTGATCGTCATCCACCCGGCGCTTCCGCCGCCGGCGGGCGACCGCGCGCGGGACGTGGCCCAGTGCCGGCCGCTGCTCCAGTCGCTGGTCGAGTCGTTCGTGCGGCGCTTTCCGGAGCAGTGCCGGTACCTCGCCCTCCCGCCGTGGCCGACGAGCGGGCCGGGCGACGGCGGTGCGCTTGACAGGGAGAAGGTCGCGACGTAAAGTCCGAGCCGTAACTCCTTTAAGTGAGCCCAGCGAGGCCCACAAGGAGAGGTAATGACGATCCGGACGCGCGTGACCGTGCCGCCCTCCCTGGAAGCCAGGGGGGGCGTTTTCGTCTCCGGCTCCAGCCGGCTCGCCGGCGCGCGAGGTCCCGGCGCTCCATGGGGCCGGTCCGGCCGATCGGCCCCCGGGCGATGACGATGACCCGGCGCGAGAAGGCCCAGGTGCTCGACGAACCCGGGATCGATCGCGCCCTCACCCGGATCGCGCACGAGATCGTCGAGCGGGCGGGCGGGACCGACGGGCTCGCGCTCGTCGGCATCCGGACGCGGGGCGTCACGCTGGCCCGGCGGATCGCCGTGCGCCTGCAGGCGATCGGCGGCCATCCGGTCCCGGTGGGCGCCCTCGACATCACGCTCTACCGGGACGACCTCGGGCTCAAGGGGGAGGCCCCGATCCTGCGGGGGACCGACATTCCCTTCCCGGTCGCCGACAAGACGATCGTTCTGATCGACGACGTCCTCTACACGGGGCGGACCATCCGGGCGGCGCTCGACGCGATCATCGACCTCGGGCGCCCGCGCATGATCCAGCTGGCCGTCCTGGTGGACCGCGGGCACCGGGAGTTTCCCATCCGGGCGGACTACGTGGGCAAGAACCTGCCGACGGCGCGGCGCGAGGCCGTCCAGGTCCTGCTCCACGAGCACGATGGCCAGGACCGCGTCGTGATCCAGGAACCCGAGGCCTAGGAGGACGCATGGGGCTCACGCGGAAGGACCTGCTGGAGATCCGGAGCCTCGAGCCCGGCGAGATCCGGACGATCCTGGACACCGCCGCCTCCATGAAGGAGATCGCCTCCCGCGAGATCAAGAAGGTTCCGGCGCTCCGCGGGAAGACGGTCATCAACCTGTTCCTCGAGCCCTCGACCCGCACCCGGACCTCGTTCGAGATCGCCGGCAAGTGGCTCTCGGCCGACGTCGTCAACGTCTCGGGCTCGTCCTCGAGCGTGGCCAAGGGCGAGACGCTCATCGACACCGCCCGGAACCTCGAGGCGATGAGCCCCGACTGCGTGGTGATCCGCCACGCGTCTTCGGGCGCCGCGCACATGCTGGCGCGGGCGCTCCGGTGCCCGGTCGTGAACGCCGGGGACGGGATGCACGAGCATCCGACCCAGGCGCTGCTCGACCTCCTGACGATCCGCGAGAAGCGGGGGCACCTGGAAGGTCTCTCGGTCGCGATCGTGGGCGACATCGCCCACAGCCGCGTCGCCCGCTCGAACATCGCCGGGATGCGGAAGATGGGGATGAGCGTGACGGTGGCCGGGCCCCCGACCCTGATCCCGCCCGGGGTGGAGGAGCTCGGGGTCAAGGTCGCACGCCGCCTCGAGGACGCCCTGCGGGACGTCGACGTGATCATGATGCTGCGCCTCCAGCACGAGCGCATGTCCGCGAACTACATCCCCTCGCTCCGCGAGTACTCGCGCGCTGTACGGGCTCTCCCTGGAGAAGCTGCGCGGCGCGCGCGACGACGTCCTGATCATGCACCCCGGTCCCGTCAACCGCGGCGTCGAGATGGCGCCCGAGGTCGCCGACGGACCGTACTCGGTGATCCTCGAGCAGGTGGCGAACGGCGTCGCGGTGCGGATGGCGATCCTCTACCTCCTGGTGGGCGGCCAAGAGCGGGGAGGCCTGAGCGATGGACCTGCTCATCCGGAACGGCCGCGTCGTCGATCCGGCGAACAGCGCTGGACGCGCCCGGGGACGTCCTGATCCAGGCGGGCCTGGTGGCCCGGGTGGGGCCGCGGCTCGACGCGCCGGCGGGCACCGAGACGATCGACGCCGGGGGGCGGGTGGTCGCCCCCGGATTCATCGACATCCACGTCCACCTCCGGGAGCCGGGGCAGGAGTACAAGGAGACGATCGCGAGCGGCACCCGGGCGGCGGCGGCGGGCGGGTTCACCGCGGTCGCGTGCATGGCCAACACGCAGCCGGTCAACGACACCCGCGCCGTGACGGACTACGTCCTCGCGGAGGCGCGGGCCCGGGGCGTCGTGCGCGTGTACCCCATCGGCGCGGTGACGCGCGGGCTCGCGGGGCGGGAGCTGGCGGAGCTCGGGGAGCTGGCCGAGGCCGGCTGCGTCGCGTACTCCGACGACGGGCGGCCGGTGATGAACTCGGCCCTCTTCCGCCGGGCGCTCGAGTACGCGCAGGCGTTCGGTCGCCCGATCATCTCGCACGCCGAGGACGCCGCGCTCAGCGAGGGCGGCGTGATGCACGAGGGCTTCGTGTCGACGGACCTCGGGCTCCGGGGGATCCCGGCGGCGGCCGAGGAGATCATGGTCGCGCGCGACATCGCCCTCGCCGATCTCACCGGCACCCCGGTCCACATCGCCCACGTGTCGACCGCCGCCGCCGTGCGGCTCCTCCGGGACGCGAAGGCGCGGGGCGTTCCGGTCACCGGCGAGGTGACGCCCCACCACCTGCTCCTCACGGACGAGGCGCTCCGCGGCCTACGACCCCAACGCGAAGATGGCGCCCCCGCTCCGGTCGAAGCGGGACGTCGAGGCCTGCCGCGAGGCCCTCGTCGACGGGACGCTCGACGCGATCGCGACCGACCACGCGCCCCACGCCCTCACCGACAAGGAGGTCGAGCTCGACCACGCGGCCAACGGCATCGTGGGGCTCGAGACGGCGGTCGCCCTCTGCCTGACGCATCTGGTCCGGGAGCGCGTCGTCGACTTGCCCACCCTCATCGCGCGCCTGACGGCCGGCCCGGCGCGCGTCCTGGGGCTGCCGGGCGGGAGCCTGGCCCCCGGCGCGCCCGGCGACGTGACGATCCTGGATCTCGCGCAGGAGCACGTGATCGAGCCCGCGCGCTTCCGCTCGAAGGCCCGGAACACGCCGTTCGGCGGCCGGGCGTGCGTCGGCGCGCCGTGGGGCACGGTCGTGGGCGGCCGCGTGGTGATGCAGGCCGGCGTGGTCGTCGGGGAGAGCCGGCCGTGATGGCGCGGGAGCGGGCGGTCCTGGCCCTGGCCGACGGCCGGGTCTTCGAGGGCGAGCCGTTCGGCGCCCGCGGGGAGACGGTGGGCGAGGTCGTGTTCAACACCGCGATGACCGGGTACCAGGAGGTCCTCACGGATCCCTCGTACAAGGGGCAGATCGTCTGCATGACCTACCCCCACATCGGCAACACGGGCGTGAACGTGGAAGACCCGGAGTCCGGCCGGCCGTGGGCGGAGGGCTTCGTGGTCCGCGAGGCGTCGCCCGTGGCCTCGTCGTGGCGGGCGACGGCGACCCTCGACGCCTACCTCCGGGAGCACGGGATCGTGGGGATCCAGGGCATCGACACGCGCGCCCTCACGCGGCATCTCCGGGACCACGGGGCGCAGGAGGGCGTGATCGCGACCGGCGACATCGACCCGCGGACGGCCGTGGCCAAGGCCCAGGCCTCGCCGGGGCTCCTCGGGCGGGATCTGGTGAAGGAGGTCACGTGCCGGGCGCCCTACGCGTGGGGCGAGTCGACGTGGCGCCTGGGCGAAGGCTTCACGGCTCCGCCCCCCGCGCGCTTCCACGTGGTCGCCTACGACTCGGGCATCAAGCGGAACATCCTCCGCCAGCTGGCCGCGGAGAGCTGCCGCGTCACCGTCGTGCCGGCCGTCACCTCGGCGGACGAGGTGCTCGCGCTCGCCCCGGACGGACTCTTCCTGGCCAACGGCCCGGGCGACCCGGAGGGCGTGCCCTATCTCACCGAGTCCGTACGCCGGCTGATCGATCGGGGGCTGCCGACGTTCGGCATCTGCCTCGGCCAGCAGATCCTGGCGCTGGCGCTCGGCGCGCGCACGTTCAAGCTGCCCTTCGGCCACCACGGCGCCAACCACCCGGTGAAGGACCTCGCCACCGGCCGGGTGGAGGTGACCTCGCAGAACCACGGCTTCACCGTGGATCCGGACTCGGGCGCCCGCGCGGGGTTCGAGGTCACGCACGTGAACCTCAACGACGGCACCTGCGAGGGCCTGCGCCACCGGCGTCTGCCGGTCTTCTCGGTCCAGTACCACCCGGAGGCGGCTCCGGGTCCGCACGATTCGCACTACCTGTTCCGGCGGTTCGTCGAGCTGCTCACGCAGTCGAGAGGCAGGTGAGAGGATGCCCCGGTATTTCATCGCCTATCGGAAGACCGAGGAGGCCGGGCAGAAGCCCGAGTGGGCCTCCTTCACGACCGAGTCGCCCGCGGCGCTCGAGGCTCACGCCGTCCGCGAGCGGGTGGACAAGCGGCTCGGCCTGTTCGGCGAGCGGCTGACCGGCGCCGGCGAGGTCCAGTTCCTGGGCACGGCCCCGCTCGTCGAGTTCCTCGTGCGCCGGGAGGAGGCGCCCGTCGGCGTCTCCATCGTCTACGGGCTGCTGGAGTAGGGGGTCAGGCCGTGACTTCGCTACGCCGCGCCTCCGTGCCCCGCAGCGGTCCCGAGCGGTCGGGGGTCAGCTGCATGGAAGTCAAGGCCTGACCCCGTGCCGAAGCGGACGGACATCCGGAAGATCCTGCTGATCGGCTCGGGGCCGATCGTGATCGGGCAGGCGTGCGAGTTCGACTACTCGGGCACGCAGGCCTGCAAGGCCCTCCGCGAGGAGGGGTTCGAGGTCGTGCTGGTGAACTCGAACCCCGCCACGATCATGACCGACCCGGAGATGGCGGACCGGACCTACGTCGAGCCCCTGACGCCCGAGGTGCTCGAGCAGATCATCGCCGCCGAGCGGCCGCAGGCGCTCCTCCCGACCCTGGGCGGGCAGACCGGGCTCAACCTGGCCGTCGCCCTGGCCGAGCGCGGGGTCCTCGAGCGCTTCGGGGTGGAGCTGATCGGGGCCAAGCTCGAGGCGATCCGGAAGGCGGAGGACCGCGAGCTCTTCAAGGCGGCGATGCAGCGGATCGGCCTCGAGCTCCCGCGCTCGGGCTACGCGCGCTCGATCGAGCAGGCCCGGGAGGTCGTCCGGGAGGTCGGCTACCCGGCCATCATCCGCCCGTCGTTCACGCTCGGGGGCACCGGCGGCTCCATCGCCTGGAACCCCGACGAGCTGGACGGGGCGATCCGCTGGGGCCTCCAGCAGAGCCCCGTCGGGCAGGTGCTCGTCGAGGAGTCGGTCATCGGGTGGAAGGAATTCGAGCTGGAGGTGATGCGGGACGTCCATGACAACGTGGTGATCGTCTGCTCGATCGAGAACTTCGATCCGATGGGCGTCCACACCGGCGACTCCATCACCGTCGCGCCCGCCCAGACCCTCACCGACCGGGAATACCAGGTCATGCGCGACGCCGCCCTCGCCATCATCCGCGAGATCGGCGTCGAGACCGGCGGCTCCAACATCCAGTTCGGCGTCAATCCCGCGGACGGGCGCCTCGTCGTCATCGAGATGAATCCCCGCGTCAGCCGCTCGTCGGCTCTCGCGTCGAAGGCGACGGGCTTTCCCATCGCGAAGATCGCGGCCAAGCTCGCGGCCGGCTACACGCTCGACGAGCTCTCGGAACGACATCACCCGCGAGACGCCCGCCTCGTTCGAGCCGACGATCGACTACTGCGTGGTGAAGATCCCGCGCTGGGCCTTCGAGAAGTTCCCCGAGGCCGATCAGACGCTGACGACCCAGATGAAGTCCGTCGGCGAGGTGATGGCCATCGGGCGCACCTTCAAGGAGGCGCTCCAGAAGGCGGTGCGCTCGCTCGAGCAGGATCGCGCCGGGCTCGGCCTCGACCGGCCGCCCGCCGGACCTCGAGACCCTCCGGGACCGGCTGCGGGTCCCGAACCCCGACCGCCTCCTCTACCTCGCGGAGGCGATGCGGCGCGGGCTCGAGCGCGAGGAGATCGCCGGCCTGACGCGGATCGATCCCTGGTTCCTCGCCCAGATGGAGGAGCTGATCGCGTTCGAGGAGGCCTTCCGGCAGGCCCCCGACCTCTCGCGCGAGACGCTGCGCCGGGCGAAGCGCCTGGGCTTCTCCGACCGGCGGCTGGCCCAGCTGGCGGGCCGCTCCGAGGCCGAGCTCCGGCAGGCGCGACTGGCCCACGGCATCCGCGCCACCTTCAAGGTGGTGGACACCTGCGCGGCGGAGTTCGTGGCGCACACGCCCTACCTCTACTCGACCTACGAGGACGAGGACGAGGCGCCGCCGACCGCGCGCCCGAAGGTGGTGATTCTGGGGTCGGGGCCGAACCGGATCGGGCAGGGCATCGAGTTCGACTACGCGTGCGTGCACGCGGCCTTCGCGCTCCGCGAGGCGGGCGTCGAGGCGATCATGGTCAACTGCAACCCGGAGACGGTGTCGACCGACTACGACACCTCGGACCGGCTCTACTTCGAGCCCCTGACCCTCGAGGACGTCCTGAACATCGTCGAGAAGGAGCAGCCGCTCGGCGTGATCGTCCAGTTCGGAGGGCAGACGCCGCTGAAGCTCGCGGTGCCGCTCGAGCGGGCGGGCGTCCGGATCCTCGGGACCTCGCCGGACGCGATCGACCGGGCGGAGGACCGCGAGCGCTTCGCCGACCTCCTCCGGAAGGTCGGCCTCCAGCAGCCGCCCAACGGCTCGGCGCGCTCCGCCGACGAGGCCGCCGGGATCGCGGACACGCTGGGATACCCGGTGCTGGTGCGCCCCTCCTACGTGCTGGGCGGCCGGGCGATGGAGGTCGTCTACGAGGAGGCGCGGCTCCGCGACTGGATGCGGGAGTCGGCGCACGTCTCGCCCGATCATCCCATCCTCATCGACAAGTTTCTCGAGGACGCGCTCGAGATCGACGTCGACGCGCTCTCGGACGGCCACGACGTCCTGATCGGGGGCGTGATGGAGCACATCGAGAAGGCGGGGATCCACTCCGGCGACTCGGCGTGCGCGCTCCCGCCGTACTCGATCGGGGACGACCAGGTGGAGCGGCTCCGGGCGCAGACCCGCGCCCTCGCCCTCGAGCTCGGGGTGGTGGGCCTGCTCAACATCCAGTTCGCGATCAAGAGCGACACGATCTACGTGCTCGAGGTCAACCCGCGCGCGTCGCGCACCGTGCCGTTCGTCTCGAAGGCCATCGGGCTGCCGCTCGCCAAGCTGGCGACCCGGGTGGTGCTCGGCACCCGGATCGCGGAGCTCGGTGTGCGGGAGGTCTCCGATCTGCCCTACGTCTCGGTCAAGGAGGCGGTCTTCCCGTTCGTGAAGTTCCCCGGGGTCGACGTGATCCTCGGGCCCGAGATGCGGTCCACGGGCGAGGTGATGGGGATCGGGCGCGAGTTTCGCACGGCGTACCTGAAGTCGCAGCTCGCCGCGGGGTCGACCCTGCCGCGGAGCGGCAAGGCGTTTCTCTCGGTGCGGAACCGGGACAAGCGGGCGATCGTCAACATCGGCCGGAACCTCGCCGAGATGGGATTCCGGCTCGTGGCGACGCGGGGCACCGCGAAGGTGCTCGAGCGGCACGGGCTCGCGGTGGACGCCGTCCACAAGGTGGCGGAGGGCTGGCGGCCGAACATCGTCGACTTCATGAAGCAGGGCGAGATCGCACTGGTCATCAACACCCCGGAGGACGGGCGCGCCCGGAAGGATTCGTACCTCATCCGCCGGACCGCGGTCATGCAGAACATCCCGTACTACACGACGATGGACGGGGCGCAGGCGGCCCTCGAGGCGATCGAGGCGCAGCGGACCGGCGTCCTCGAGGTGCGGCCTCTCCAGGCCTACTACGAGGACCTGAAGCCGTGACGGCGGGCGCCAACGCCGCCGGGTCGCCTTCGGCGCGCGACCGCCTGATCGTGGCCCTCGACACTCCGGACCTGCCCGGCGCCGAGGCGCTCGTGGAGCGGCTCGCGGGCGTCGTCGCGCACTTCAAGGTGGGAAGCGTGCTCTTCAGCGCCGCCGGCCCCGCCGCGGTGGAGATGGTCCGGCGGCGGGGGGGCGCGTCTTTCTCGACCTCAAGTACCACGACATCCCGGCGACGGTGGCGGGCGCCGTCGAGGCCGCCGCGCGGCTGGGCGTCGGGCTCCTCACCGTGCACGCCTCGGGCGGCTCGGCCATGCTGCGGGCCGCGGTGACGGCGGCCCGGGCGGCCGGGCGCGACCGCCCGCGGGTCGTCGCGGTGACGGTCCTGACGAGCCTCGACCGGGCGGCCCTCCAGCGCGAGCTGGGCGTGCCCGGCGCGGTCCTGGGGCACGCAGTCCAGCTGGCCGTCCTCGCGCGCGAGGCGGGGTGCGACGGCGTGGTGGCCTCGCCCCGCGAGGCGGCGCGCCTGCGGGCGATCCTCGGACCGGAGGCGCTGATCGTCACCCCGGGCATCCGCCTGGCCGGCGCCAGCGCGGACGATCAGGCGCGGACCGCGACGCCCGCCGTCGCCCTGCGCGCGGGCGCGGACTACCTGGTGGTGGGCCGGCCGATCACGGGCGCCGCCGACCCGGCCGCCGTCGCGGCCGCGATCCTCGCCGAGGCGGCGGCGTGAGCCAGCCTGGCCGGGCGGCGCTCGTCCGGCGGCTCCACGAGATCGGCGGCGTGCGCTTCGGCGAGTTCGTCCTGAAGTCGGGGATCACGTCGCCCTTCTACGTCGATCTCCGGGTCGTGATCTCGCACCCGGAGGTGCTGGCCGAGGTGGGCCGGCTCATGGCCGCCGAGGTCGCCCGCTGCCGGCCCGATCGGATCGCGGGCATCCCGTACGCCGGGCTGCCGCTCGCCGTGGCCGCGAGCCTGGCGGGCGGCGTCCCGCTCGTCTATCCGCGGCGCGAGGAGAAGACGTACGGCACCCGCAAGCGGATCGAGGGCGCGTTCCACGCCGGCGAGCGCGTCGTGGTGATCGACGACATCGTCACCGACGGGGCGTCGAAGCTCGAGGCGATCGAGCCGCTCGAGGCGGCCGGGCTCGTGGTGGAGGATCTGGTGGTCCTGATCGACCGCGAGCAGGGCGGGCGCGAGCGGCTCGCGGCGAAAGGCTACCGGCTCCACGCCGTGCTCACGATCTCCGCCTGCTTCGACGCGCTCGAGTCGGCCGGCCTGGTGGATGCCTCCGTGCTCGAGCGCGCCCGGGCCTTCGTCCACACCACCCGGCTCGCCTGACGCCCGCGGCCCGTCCGGGCCGACCTCGAAGATCTGGACGTGCTCGAACGCCGTGACGCGTGTGACGCCCGGGGGCAGGCCCTCGAGCGCCGCCTCGAGCCGCGCCCGGGGCTCCGGGTGGTACTGGCCGAGGTGCACCACGACGTAGCGGACGTGGAGCGTCCGGAGCCGGGCGACCGCGCCCGGAGCCGGGAACGTGTTCAGCGTGCCGATGTCGGCGGCATAGTCGCGCGGGAAGACGCCGGCGTAGCCGTTGACGAGCGGGCGCCAGTGCGCGGTCGATCCGAAGAGGCGAAGACTCTCGAGGTGCGTCACGTGCGGCTCGTACATCGGCAGGACGACCACCGCGCCGGGGTCCGGCCGGTCGGCCAGCCACCGGTCGGCGAGCCCCGGCGGGGGCGCGACGCTCATGAAGGGGAACGGCACGACCCAGGTCTCGAGCACGGCGAGGCCGCCGAGCGTCGCCAGCGTCACGGCCCGCCAGCCGGGCGGGCGAAGCCGGCGCGCGATGGCGGCGGCGCCGAGCCCCGCCAGGACCGCGAGGCCCGTGGTGACGAGGACGCCGGAGCGGGCCGGGACCCGGAGCGCGTCGAAGCCGGGGACCAGCCGGTACAGCTGCGCGTAGAGCGGCCGGAGACGTCCATTCCGGGCCGAGGGCGAGCCGCGGTCCGAAGGACGCGAGGACGCCCACGACCGTCAGGCCGACATAGAAGCCCGCGGCATTCGGCCAGCCCAGGCGGCGAAGCCAGCCGAGCCCGCGGATGGGCCGCGGGCCTCCGTCGGCGATCCGCCGGAGCGCCAGCGCGATGACGAGTCCGAGGACCGGCCAGCCGAACTGCCGCTGTGACAGGCGGAACGACCCGAGCCGGACGAAGACTCCCCCGACGAGGAGCCAGTTGGCCGCGGTCCACAGGAGGACGGCGGCCAGGATCAGGTCGACGACGCCGGACCAGCGCCGCGGGTCCGAGGTCCCGGGTGCGGCCGCGGTCTCCGGCCGGCGCCACGCGAGGATGGCGCCCACGAGCCCGAGGCTCAGGGCCACGAGGCCCGGGAACAGGGCTCCCTCGAAGGTGCGGAACGGGGTCGTGGCGGTTCCGAGCCACCGATTCGCCGCCGGCACCGCCAGGTACGAGCGGGGCTCCGCCGAGTACAGCGCGATCTCCCGGTGGTCTCGCCGGAGCCCGACCTCGCCGCGGATCGCTCGGTACGGCAGGAAGAAGGGCAGGAGGACGAGGACGGTCAGCCCCCCGACGATCGCGCCGCGGGCGACGAGACGCCCGAGCGCCGGCCGGCCCGCGGGCAGCGCGACCCAGGCCAGGAAGACCGCGCCGGCGATGGCCGCGAGATACGCCTGATAGCCCGAGGACAGGGCCTGGAGCGTGAAGGCGCCCGCCGCGAGACCCAGATCCTGCCAGCGGCCGCCGCTCAGCGCGGCACGATGGAGCCCGAGGAGCATGAGGGGCAGCCACTGGTGGCTCAGCACCTGGACGTGGTCCAGCTGACCGAACCGGAAGTGCGAGAAGGCGTAGAGCACCGCGGCCACCGCGGCCGCCCCCGCGTGGCCCGTCAGGTGCCGCACCAGCCAGAACATGGTCAGCCCGGTCAGGGGGAACGTGGCGAGCCAGACGAGGTTGTGGGCCAGGAGCACGCTGGCCCCCAGGAGGCGCGGGAGGGCGACGAGCGGCACGAGCCCGAGGAGGTGGTCGGTATAGACCAGCGTCCAGCGGTGCGGGTGAAAGATGTTCGCGTCCAGGAGCCGGAGCGGCGCCGTCGTCAGCGCGTGGACGTCCCACGCGAGGATCCACACCGTCAGGAGGGGGTCTCCCAGATTGACGACCACCGAGCCGAGGTGCGCTGCGGCCGGCCACGTCAGGATGACGGCCAGCGCGGTCAGCAGCAGGAACACGAGCGCGCTCTGGCCCGGGCGTCGCCCCCGGCCCGGGGCGGCGTCCGCGTCGCCCGGGCGGGGCCCGGCGGCCCGGGCCCCCGGACCTCAGCCACGCGCCTGGTACTCGGGACGCCAGCGGAGGAGGCGCGCCTCCACCTGGTGGATGCCGAGCGCCAGGACGATGCCCGTGAGGCCGAGGACCACGAGCGCGACCATCATGTCGGCGGCGTTGAGGCTCCCGAGCGACGCGATGATGAGGTAGCCGATGCCCCCGCCGGACTCCCCGCCGATGAACTCCCCGATCACGACGCCGATCAGGGCGAACGACACGGAGGGCGTCAGGGAGGCGAAGGTCCAGGCGAGCGCCGACGGCACGATCACCGTCCGCATCACCTGGCGCTCGGAGGCGCCGAGGAAGCGCGCGGAGTGGATGAGGTCGGGATCGACACCGCGCGCGCCCTGGAAGGTGTTGAAGAAGACGATGAAGAAGACGATCAGCCAGGCGAGCACCACCTTCGCGAGGAGGCCGAAGCCGAAGATCATGGTGACCAGAGGCACCAGCGCGATCCGGGGCAGCGAGTTGAAGGCCACGATGTAGGGGTGCAGCACCGCCGCCAGGCGCGCGTTCCGCCCGAGCACGAGGCCGGCGACGAAGCCGGTCCCGACGCCCACCGCGAACCCGAGCAGCGTGGACTCGAGCGTGGAGATCAGGAGCCGCCAGAGGGGCATCCGCATGGCGCCGGAGTTCAGGTGCCAGAACCGGCTCCAGATCGCCGAGGGGCGGCTGATGAAGAACGGATCGACGAAGTAGACGACCCGCGAGACCGACTTCGTGACGGCGGGATGCGTCAGCCCCTCCCACAGACCGAGCAGCAGGACGAGGATCAGGAGCCGCCAGGCGTTCACGCGGGCGCGGTCGCTCACACCGCCCCTCCGGGCGCCTCGAGCGGCTCCGCGCTCGCGAACTCCTCGCCGAGCACGTGCCAGAGGGCGCTGAACTCCCGGGCGTACTCGTCCGTCTCCCGGACGCGGATGACGTCGCGCGGCCGCGGCAGCTGGACCTCGTGCACGTGCTTGATGCGGCCGGGCCGCCTCGTCAGGACGATGACGCGGTCGGCGAGCGTGATGGCCTCCGCCAGGTCGTGCGTCACGAAGACGATGGTCTGCCGCCTGTCGGTCCAGAGATCCAGGAGCTGCGCCTGCAGGCGGATCTTGGTGTGCGTGTCGAGGGCGCCGAACGGCTCGTCCATCAGGAGGATCTCCGGCTCGACCACCAGCGTGCGGATCAGCGCCACGCGCTGGCGCATGCCGCCCGACAGGGTCGCCGGGAAGGCGTCCTCGAACCCCTCGAGCCCCGCCAGCCGGATGGCTTCCCGGACCCGCCGCTCGCGCTCGGCGCGGGGGACGCCACGGTAGACGAGGCCGAGCTCCACGTTCTGGGCGACGGTGCGCCAGGGGAAGACGGTGTCCTTCTGGAAGACGTATCCCACTTCGCGCGGGACGCCCGCCTGGAGCCGGCCGTCCAGCCGGATGGCGCCCGCGGTCGGGGCGACGAGGCCCGCGATCATGTTGAGCACGGTGGACTTGCCGCAGCCGGAGGGCCCCACGAGGGCGACGAACTCCTTGTCCCGGACCTCGAACGACACGCCGGCGACGGCGTCGGTCACGCGGCCGCCGGCCGCGAACGTCTTGGCGAGGTCGCGGATCTCGATCCGGACGCGCGGGGGCGCGGTCAGGATCGCTGCGACGCCTTCCGGACGAAGGACATGTCGACGGCCTTCTGGAATGGGATGGGGCCGTCGAGCACCTTCGTCGCGAGGAAGATCTTCTGGACCTCCTGGTACTGCCGCTCGTCCACGAGGAAGTCCCAGTCGAGGATGCCCTTGTAGTAGCGGATGGACTTCAGGACCTCGTCCCGGGAGAACGTGTCCATGTACGGCTTGTGGAGGAGCTCCAGGATCTCGCCCTCCGCCGCCTTCTCGATCCACTTCTGCGCGCGGTAGCACGCGCTCACGTAGCCCTGCACGGCGGCGGGCTGCCGCTCGATGGTCTCCCGGAGGCAGTAGCCGACGGTGACGGGCAGCGGCCCGCCGAAGACGCGGTTCCACGCCTGCTCGTCGAGGACGTCGTAGATCGCCTTGCCGAACCCCTGGTCCTCGGCGGCCCACATCCATTCCGGCACCGCCATGATCGCGTCGAACTTCCCGGCCTTGAGGCCCGCCGAGCATGGTCGTCGAGGCGCCGCCGCCGACCCACTCCACGAAGTCGTTCAGGGACTTGCCCCCCGGCGCCTTCTGCTGCGCCAGGACGTGGCTCCCGTACACCCACGTGCCGGAGCCGATGGCCGTGGCCGCGATCACCCACTTGCCCCCGTCGGCGCGCTTCATGGTCGCGAGCCGGTCGATGCTGGTGAGCCCGGCGTCGTACAGCTCCCGGCGCGCCACGATGTTCGCGTAGGAGCACCGTGTGTCGGTGGCGAAGAGGATGACGGCCTCCTTGCCCTTCTCGCTGATCTTCAGCGGATGGTTCGAGTCGCCGAGCGCGAACATCGCCTGGCCCGCCGCCACGGCCTGCACCACCTTGGCGCCCCCGCCCGGCACGATGAACCCCTGGTCCGCCGAGACCCCCTCCTCGTCGAAGAAGCGCTTCTCCCGCGCCACCAGGTGCTGCGCGTAGACGAACGTCGAGACGCTGTGGGAGACGGTGATCGGACGAGCCGCCGCGTGGCCGAGTCGCGGCAGCGCGGCGGCGACCGGAAGGGCGCCCGCCGCGGACAGGAATTCTCGCCGTGTGAGCCGGTGCGCGCGCATGGAGACCTCCTCGGATGGCCGGGATCGGCCGCCGGGACTATGCCGGTGGTTCGGAGCCTGTCGACGCCGCCGCGCACGGCTCGGCGCCGGCGCGTCAGTCGCGCCGCGGGCCGGGCGGCGTCGGACTCGCGTGCGGGATGTGAAACCCGTACCGCTGGCGCAAGAGATCCACCAGCGGCGTCGGGAGGATCTCCGTGGCGCCCAGGCAGTACTGGCAGATCAGCCGGACGTCCCCCGTCCAGAAGTCGGACCAGAGGGCGACCTTGTGGAACATCTCGATCTGGTTCGTGTGGCTCGTCCACGAGAGAAGGTGAAGCCGGCAGGAGGGGCAGACGTACTGCCGCGGGTTCTCCGGAGCCTGCTTGCGGTCGGACTCGTTCCCCAATCCCCACTCCCGGGGCCGGGTTCACCCCGCGTCACGTAGTGCCAACGAACATCTCCTAATAACGTAGAATGCGCCGGTCTGGCAAGAAGCGCGGCAGGAGGTCGGCCGACCAGTCGGCCCGCCCCAGCGACCGACGAGCCGACGATTCCACGTAACTATTGACGGATATTGGTGTTTTGTGCCGAATCCGGTCGCCGAAGCCCCGCCGGGCGCGTTGACACCCGCGGACGGCATCGGCTAGCATCGAAGGAATTCCCATGGGTCTGGTCGTGAGCATGACGGGGTACGGGCGAGGCGAGGCCCGTGGTGCGCGCATCGCCCTCATCGCCGAGGCCCGCTCCCTCAACCACCGGTTCTTCGAGACCAGCGTCAAGCTCCCGCGCGGGCTCACGGCGAACGAGCCGGAGATTCGCCGTCTGGTCCAGGGCCGCGTTGCCCGGGGGCGGGTGGATGTGACGGTGACCCTCCGGCGGACGGCTGCGGCCGCGCCGAGCGTCCGGACCGACGTCGCGCTCGGTCTCGCGTACGCGCGCGGCGCACGGGCGCTGGGCGAGGCGGCCGGGGTCTCGTCCGAGGTGTCGGCCGCCGACCTCCTGCGCCTTCCCGGCGTGGTGACGGTCGAGGAGACGGAGGAGGAGGACGGCGAGGGCGCGATCCTGCTCAAGACCGCCGCCGTCGAGGCGCTCGACGAGCTCTGCCGCATGCGCCAGACCGAAGGCGCCGCGCTCGCGCGGGATCTCGGGTCTCACGTGGACGCCCTCGGCGCCTGGATGCGCGCGGCCGACGCGCTGCTGCCGGCGGCGCTGGCCCGGATCCAGGCCCGCCTGCGGGATCGCGTCCAGGCCATCCTCGGCGAGACGCCGGCCGACCCCGGCCGGCTCGCCCAGGAAGTGGCGACCTGGGCCGCGCGGAGCGACGTCGCGGAAGAGCTGGCCCGGCTCGGCTCGCACCTCGCGCAGTTCCGGGCGCTTCTCTCCGAGGGCGGCGCCGTGGGCCGGCAGCTCGACTTCCTGACCCAGGAGCTCCACCGGGAGGTCAACACGATCGCGTCGAAGGCGGACGATGCCGAGCTGGTCGCTCGCGTCCTGGAGGCGCGGACGCTCGTGGAGCGCATCCGGGAGCAGGTGCAGAACGTCGAGTGACTGCCGCAGCGTCGCGCCGGGGCATGCTCATCGTGGTCTCGGCTCCCTCGGGAGCCGGGAAGACGACGCTCTGCCGCGACATCCGCAAGACCGTGGCGAACCTCGCCTATTCCGTGTCCTACACGACGCGCAGCCCGCGGCCGGGCGAGATCGAGGGGCAGGCCTATCACTTCGTCTCCGAGCCGGTCTTCCAGCAGATGGTCGACCGCGGTGAGTTTGCCGAGTGGGCCCGCGTGCACGGCCACCTCTACGGCACCGCCGCCCGGACGCTGGAGGCCGTGCTCGACCGCGGAGAGGACATCCTCCTCGACATCGACACGCAGGGCGCCCGGCAGCTCCGCGCCCGCTACCCGCAGGGGCTCTACGTCTTCGTGGTGGCGCCCTCGATGCGGGAGCTCGAGGCGCGGCTCAAGGAGCGGAAGTCCGACGCGCCGCGGGAGATCGCGCGCCGCCTCGCGCGGGCCGTGGACGAGATCGCCGCGTGGCGCGAGTACGACTACGTGATCGTCAACCGTCATCTCGACGAGGCGTTGCGGCAGCTCGCCTGTACCATCGAGGCCGAGCGCTGCCGGACGTCTCGTCTCACCCTGAGCCTGCCCGACCTTCCGGTGGGCGGAGGGGTCCAGGCGACCCTTCCAGGAGGCGCTGCGTGATGTCGTTCCCATCGCTCGAGAAGTGCCTCGAACAGATCTCCAACCGCTACGTCCTGGTGGTGCTGGCGGCGAAGCGCAGCCGGCAGCTCAACCGGGGCGCGCAGCCCCAGGTCGACACGAAGCGCCGGAAGTGGACGTCGGTGGCGCTGGAGGAGTGCATTGCCGGCAAGATCCAGCTGAAGAAGCCGGACGAAGCGGACAAGACGCCCGCCCCCACGGCCTGAGCCCGGCGGGCACTCCGGGAGGCGTGCGATGGCGCTGGCCGGCCGCGAGCTGATCCTCGCCGTCACGGGCAGCATCGCCGCCTACAAGGCGGCCTACCTCCTGCGCGAGCTCCGGCGCGCGGAGGCGGGCGTCACCGTCGTGATGACGGCGCACGCGCGCGAGTTCGTCGCGCCGCTCACCTTCCGGACGCTCTCCGGCCGATCCGTCCTGACCGACCTGTTCGACCCGCAGGAGCCCGCCGCGGTGGAGCACGTGGCGCTGGCCGAGCGCGCCGACCTGCTCGTCGTCGCCCCCGCGACGGCGCACGCGCTCGCCCGCGCGGCGCTCGGGCTCGCCGACGACTTCCTGGGGACGCTCTTCCTCGCGATGCGCGGGCCGGTGCTCTTCGCGCCGGCCATGGACGGCGGCATGTGGGAGCACCCCGCGGTGCGGGGCCACGTCGAGACGCTCCGGAGCCGGGGCGCCACCGTGCTGGAGCCGGGGGAGGGCGAGCTCGCGTCCGGCCTCCGCGGCCCGGGACGGTTTCCCGAGGTCGCGGACATCGTGGAGGCCGCCGTCCGCCTCCTGTGGCCCCGGCGCGATCTGGCGGGCGACCACGTCCTGGTCACCGCCGGGCCCACGCGGGAGCCGCTCGATCCCGTGCGCTTCCTCAGCAATCGCTCGTCCGGCCGCATGGGATACGCGATCGCCGCGCAGGCCGCCCGCCGGGGCGCCACCGTGACGCTCGTCACGGGGCCGACCCACCTCGCGCCGCCGGCGGGCGTCCGCGTGATCCCGGTCCTGACCGCCCTCGAGATGCGCGACGCCGTCCTCCACGCGGCCGACGCCGCGACGGTCGTGATCAAGGCCGCGGCGGTCGCCGACTACCGGCCGGCGCGGCCCGCGACCGAGAAGATCGCCTCGAAGCAGGACGGGCTCACGCTCGGCCTCGCCCCCACGGCGGACATCCTCCGGGAGCTCGGGGCCCGGAAGGGCACGCGCTTCCTGGTCGGGTTCGCCGCGGAGACGCACGCGCTGCGCGAGCGCGCCCGGGCCAAGCTCGTCGCCAAGGGTGTGGACCTCATCGTCGCGAACGACGTGAGCCGGAGCGACATCGGCTTCGACGTGGCCGACAACGAGGTCGTCCTGCTCGATCGCTGGGGCGGCGTGGTCGCCCTGCCGCGCCGGAGCAAGGCCGAGGTGGCCGATCTCATCCTGGACCGCGTCCAGGAGCTCCGCACGGCCCGCGTGCCGCAGGCGACCTGACGTGACGCCCGACCCCGGCTCGCTCGCGGACGCCGCGCGCGCCCTCGCGGATCACCTGCGGTTCCAGCAGGCGCTCGGCACCCGTGACCTGGCCGCTCGCCGGCGCCCCGCCCGGCGCGCCGTCCTCCAGCCTCGAGCGGGTGGAGGCGGCCAGCGCCGGGTGCACGAAGTGCAAGCTGTCGCAGGGGCGGACCACGATCGTCTTCGGCGCCGGCGATCCGGCGGCGCGGCTCGTGATCATCGGCGAGGGCCCCGGCGAGGAGGAAGACCGTCAGGGGAAGCCCTTCGTCGGCCGCGCCGGCCAGCTCCTCACGAAGATGCTCGACTCGGTCGGCATCACGCGCGAGGAGGTCTACATCTGCAACATCGTGAAGTGCCGGCCGCCGGGGAACCGGAATCCCGAGCCGGAGGAGATCGCGGCGTGCGCGCCGTACCTGGCGGGCCAGCTGGCCGCCATCCAGCCCGGTGTGATCTGCACGCTGGGGACCTTCGCGTCCCAGCATCTCTTGCGGACGCGGGAGCCGATCAGCCGCCTGCGCGGCCAGCTCCATCAGCTCGGCGGCGCCGTCGTGGTGCCGATGTTCCATCCGGCGTTCCTCCTGCGGAACCCCGGACCCGCCTACCGGCGTCAGGCGTTCGACGACCTCAAGCTCATCCGGCGGGAGCTCGACCGGGTCCGGGCGCCTGCCGGCGCCTGAGGCCGGACCTCCTGCTCGCGCACGTCGTCACCGACCTTCCCGTTCCAGCGGACCTTCACGTATCGCGTCCCGCCCGAGCTGGAGGCGCGCGTCGCCCCGGGACAGCGCGTGCGCGTTCCCTTCCGCGGCCGTCCGCGTCCGGGCGTGGTGGTCCGGGTGGAGCCCGGCGCGGGCCCCGGGGACGAGACACTCGGGCTGGTGGCGGCCGTGCTCGATCCCGTGCCGGCGCTGACCCCGGCGCTGCTCGAGCTCACCCGCTGGGCGGCGGCGGAGACGGCGAGTGCCTGGGGCGAGGCCGCCTTCCGGGCGCTCCCGCCGGGCATCCGCTCGGGCGCGCCGCCCGCGCTGACGCCGCCGCCGCTCGCCTCGCCGCGCGGGCCCGCGGCGCTCGTCACCGGCCCGGATCGCCGCGACCGGGTCGAGCGCCGCGTCGGCGAGGCCCTCGCGACGGGCGGGAGCGCCCTGGTCCTCGCTCCGGAGATCGACCTGGCGCGGGCCTGGGCCGCCCGGCTCGAGACGCGCCTCGGCGTGCCGGCGCGGCTCGTCACGAGCGCGGCCCCGCCCCGCGAGCGCTGGGCCGCGTGGTGGGCCTGCCGTCAGGGGGAGGCTCGGCTGGCGGTCGGGACGCGGACGGCGGCGTGGCTCCCGCTGGCGCCGCTCGAGCCTGGCGGTCGTCGTCGACGAGGAGGACCCCGCGCACAAGTCCCCCGATGCGCCGCGCTGGCATGCCCGCGATCTCGTCCTCGAGCGCGGACGGCGCGAGGGCGGAACGAGCCTCCTTGCGAGCCCCGCGCCGAGCCTCGAGAGCTGGGTGGCCGCCCGCCGCGGGACGCTCGCATGGGATCCCGGCGCGAAAGGCGCGTGGCCGGCCGTCGAGCGCGTGGCGCTCGGGGCCGAGGAAGCCGCGGCGGCGAGCCTCTCGCCCGGTCTCCTCGACGCCGCGCGCACGGCGCTCGCCCGCGGGCGGTCCGTGCTCCTCGTCCTCAACCGGCTCGGCTTCGCCCGGAGCCTGACCTGCGCGGACTGCGGGACCGTGCGGCGCTGCGGTCGCTGCCGCCTGGCGCTCCTCTACCACCGGGAGACGCGGGCCCTCACGTGCCGGCTCTGCGGGCGCCGGGTGCCGGCCGCGAGCCTCTGCGGGCGCTGCCGCGGCCGCCGGCTCCAGCTCGTCGGCTGGGGCACGGAGCGGCTCGAGGCGGAGGCCCGGCGGGCGTTCCCCGAGGCGCAGGTCGTGCGATACGACTCGACGGTCGCCCCGTCCGACGCCGAGGCAACGCGGGCGGCGTTTCAGTCGGGCGCGGCGCGGGTCCTCGTGGGCACGACCATGGCGCTCCGTCTGGCGGAGGAGACGCCGGTCGCCGTCGCTGCCCTCGTGCTCGCCGACGCGACGCTCGACCTGCCGGACTTCCGCGCGGCGGAGCGGACCTTCCAGCTCGGGTGGCGTCTGGCCGAGACGGTCGAGGCGGGCGGCAGCGTCTGGCTCCAGTCCCTCTTGCCGGAGCATCCCGCGCTCGTCGCCATCGCGCGAGGCGAGCCCGAGCGCTTCTACGAGCCGGAGTGGGCCGAGCGTCAGGAGCTCGGGTACCCGCCGGCCCGCCGGATGGCGCGGCTCCTGGTCGAGGGCCGCGACGGCGCCGGGCTCGCGGAGGACCTGGCGGCGCGCGGCCTGGCGGCGGGCGCGACGGTGCTCGGGCCGGCGACGCTCGCGGGGGGGCGGGCCCAGGTGGTGCTCCTGGGCGACGCCGAGCTGCCGGCGACCGTGGCCGGCATCCTCGAGCCCCTCCGGGGCCGGCGCCGGCTGGGCGGCACGCGGCTCACGGTCGACATCGATCCGGTCGAGCTTCCGTGAGCGCAAGCCCGGCCGGCTCCGGTTACCGCGAGGCGGCCGCCCAGCCGCGTGCCGTCTGGGTTCGGGACGCCCATTTCCGTCGCGCGTCTCGGGCAGGGGACCTGAGCGGGGTACAATGCTGACGAGAAGGAGGGCACGCCGATGGCGGTCCTGGAAGTGCGGCTCTACGGAGACCCGGTCTTGCGGCGCCGCGCGGCGCCGGTGCGCGAGGTGACGCCGGAGATCGAGAGCTGGCTCAGCGACATGGTCGAGACGATG
The DNA here is from genome assembly GCA_963745015.1 of uncultured Candidatus Rokubacteria bacterium. Taxonomy (GTDB): domain Bacteria; phylum Methylomirabilota; class Methylomirabilia; order Rokubacteriales; family DASRDR01; genus DASRDR01. Next base: position 195,848 of record CAVUVU010000015.1, on the reverse strand, counting down.
CACACCGAGGTGGGCATCGGGCTTGCGGCGACCCAGGTCGGCATCGAGCTGCGGATGCTCGTCATCGACGAGGGTCGGGGCGTGGGCGGGCGGCCCTACCTGAACCCCGTGATCGTGGAGCAGGGGGGCGAGCAGGTGGGCGAGGAAGGGTGCCTGTCGCTGCCCGGGGTCTTCGCCGACGTGCGGCGCGCAGAGTGGGTCGTGGTGGAGGCGATGGACCGGACGGGCGCCTCCTTCCGGCGGCGCGCGTCGGGACTCCTGGCCCGCGTGCTCCAGCACGAGATCGATCACCTCGACGGCATCCTGTTCATCGACCGTCTGGACAAGGTCGCGCGGGACCGTCTGAAGCGGCAGATCAAGCGCGAGGGCTTCCCGGCCGAGACCGCCCTGGCGGGCGGGGTCAGACTTTGACTTCTGAACATTTCGCCGGACCGCGCGGGGGGAATTGGTTAGAAGTCAAAGCCTGACCCCATGCGCGTGCTGTTCTACGGCACTCCGGCGTTTGCGGTTCCCACCTTCCAGGCGCTGCTCGCCCGCCATCGCGTGACGGCCGCCGTGACGCAGCCCGACCGGCCGGCCGGCCGCGGGCAGCGGGAGCAGGCCTCGCCCGTGAAGGCGCTGGCCCAGGAGCACGGGATCCCGGTGCTCCAGCCGGCCCGGCTCCGCGACCCGGGCTGGCCCGAGCGCCTCGCCGAGCACGCGGCCGACGTCGCGGTCGTCGTGGCGTTCGGCCAGATCCTTCCGCGGGCGGCCCTCGACGTGCCCGCGCGCGGGTCGATCAACGTGCACGCGTCGCTCCTCCCGCGGTATCGCGGCGCGGCCCCGATCGCGTGGGCCATCATCCGCGGCGAGCGCGAGACCGGGATCACGACCTTCCAGATGGATCCGGGGATGGACACGGGCCCCGTCCTGCTCCAGCGGCCGACCCCCATCGGGCCCGAGGAGACCGCCGCGGAGCTCGCCGGGCGCCTGGCCGCGCTCGGGGCCGACGTGCTCCTCGAGACCCTCGCCCGCCTGGACACGGTCGTCCCGCGCCCGCAGGACTCCCATGCGGCGACCCTGGCGCCGCGGCTCCGCAAGGAGGACGGCGTCCTGGACTGGACGGAGCCCGCCGCGACCCTCGCGGCGCGCGTCCGGGGACTCAATCCCTGGCCCGGGGCCGCCACCGCGGCGCCGGGCGGCCGCCTGGCGATCTGGCGCGCGCGGGCCATCGCGGGCCGGGGCGAGCCGGGGGTGGTCACGCGCGCCGAGGGGCGGCTCGCGATCGGGACGGGGGCGGGTCTGCTCGAGCCTCTCGAGGTGCAGCCCGAGAACCGACGCGCGATGGACTGGGACGCGTACCTCCGGGGCGCGCGGCTCGGTCCGGGGGCGCCGCTTGGCGCGACGGCCCCGCGCGCCTGACGCGGCCCGCGTCGCCGTCGCGCCGGTCCCGGCCGGCGCGCGCGGGCCGCGCGCGGCCCGGCGGCGGGACTCGGCGCGCAGCGTCGCGCTCGAGGTCCTCGTCCGGACGGAGACCACGGACGCCTATGCGGATCGTCTGCTGGAAGCGCTCACGGACCGGGCCGGGCTCGATCCGCGGGATCGCGGCCTCGCCACGGAGCTCGCCCTCGGGACGCTCCGCTGGCAGCGGCGGCTGGACTGGGCCCTCGCGCGGGCGTCGCGGCGCCCGCTCGGGGACCTCGCGCCCTGGGTCCGCGCGCTCCTCAGGCTCACGGCCTACCAGCTCGCGTTCCTCGACCGGATCCCGGCGTGGGCGGCGGTCCACGAAGCCGTGGAGCTCGCGAAGCGGCGGCGGTCCGCGGGGGCGACCGCCTTCGTGAACGGCGTGCTGCGGGCGATCGCGGCCACGCCCCGCCCCTGGCCGACCCCGACGGCGGAGGATCCCGTGGAGGCGCTGGCGCTCCGCGCGTCCCACCCGACGTGGCTCGTCGAGCGCTGGTGGGCCCGTTACGGGCCGGAGGGCACGGAGGCGCTCGCGATGGCCATGAACGAGGCGCCGGCGGTGGTGGTCCGGGCCAACACGCTGCGGCTCGGCGATCGACGCGGTGGCCGCGGCGCTCGAGGCCGGGGGAGTCGGCGCCGCGCCCACGCGGTTCGCGCCCGAGGGCTTCGCGCTCGAGCGGGTGGGGGACCTCCGGCAGCTCGTCGCCCTCCAGGACGGGAGCGTCGCCGTCCAGGACGAGGCGGCCATCCTGGTGGGGCATGCCCTGGGACCGCTCCCCGGGGAGACGGTTGCCGACGTGTGCGCGGCCCCGGGGACCAAGACGACGCACCTGGCCGCGCTCATGGCCAATCAGGGCCGGCTGGTCGCCGCCGACCCGAGCGCGGCCCGGATGGAGCTCCTCCGGGCGGCGTGCGCCCGGCTCGGGGCCGCGATCGTCGAGCCGCGGGTGGCCGACGCGCGCGCCCTCGCGGAGGATCTCGGGCCGACGTGCGACCGCGTCCTGGTCGACGCCCCGTGCTCGAACCTCGGCGTCCTCCGGCGCAACCCCGACGGCAAGTGGCGCCGGCAGCCCGGCGACTTCGCGAGCCTGGTCTCCACCCAGACGAGCATCCTCGAGTCCGCGGCGGCCTGGTCCGGCCCGGCGGGGTCCTCGTCTACGCGACCTGCTCGCTCGAGCCCGAGGAGAACGAGGCGGTCGTGGCGAGCCTGCGGGCGCGCCGGCCGGATTTCGCACCCGACCCGCTCCCGCCCGCCGTCCCCGCCGCGTGCCGGGCCGCGCCCGCCGTCCTCCGGATGACGCCGCACGAACACGGCTCCGACGGCTTCACCGCGCATCGCCTCAGGAGGCGCGCATGATCAAGATCGCCCCGTCGATCCTCTCCGCCGACTACGCCGCCCTCGCCGACGAGATCGCGCGGGTCGAGGCGGGCGGCGCCGACCAGATCCACATCGACGTGATGGACGGGCACTTCGTGCCGAACCTCACGATCGGCCCGCCGGTCATCGAGGCGATCCGGAAGCACACGCGGCTGCCGCTCGACCTCCACCTCATGGTGGACAACGCCGACCCGTACCTCGAGACGTACGTCCAGGCGGGCGGCAGCTCGCTCACCGTGCACGTCGAGGCGTGCCCCCATCTTCACCGGACGCTCGGGCGGATCCGGGAGCTGGGCGTGCGCGTCGGCGTGGCGCTGAACCCGGGCACTCCGACCACCATGCTCGACTACGTGCTCGACGTCGCCGATCTGGTCCTGGTCATGTCGGTCAACCCGGGGTTCGGCGGCCAGACCTTCATCCCCGCGACGTACGCGAAGCTGGTGGACCTGAAGAACCGTGTCGGCGAGCGGCCGCTCGACGTGTCGGTGGACGGCGGCGTGAAGCTCGAGCACTGCCGCCCGCTCGCGCTCCGGGGCGCCACGACGCTGGTGGCCGGGTCGGCGATCTTCTCCGCGACCGACCCCGCGGCCGAGGTGCGCCGCTTCCGGGCCGCCGCGCTCAGCGCCGGCACCACCTGAGACGCGGCGCGGCCGGCTGCCAGGTCGGGCAGGGCCGGGGTCCCGCGCCCGGCCAGGAACCGCCCGGGGCATCGGCCCGCCATCGGCAAGGGATCTGATGGTCCACGTCGGCACGTCGGGCTTCAGCTACCCCGAGTGGCGGGGCACCTTCTATCCCAAGCGTTGCCCGACCGCGCGGATGCTGCCCTGGTACGCGGCGCGCTTCCACACGGTCGAGCTCAACAACACCTTCTACCGGATGCCGACCGCGAGGGCGATTGCCGGCTGGGACCGGGACACCCCGGCGGGGTTCGTCTTTGCCCTGAAGGTCCCGCAGCACATCACCCACTTCGCCCGCCTGCGCGCCGTCGCGAAGCCCCTCCGCGCCTTCCTCGGCACGGCCGGCGGGCTCGGCGCCAAGCTCGGTCCGCTCCTCCTCCAGCTGCCGCCGAACTTCCGGAAGGATGCCGGCCGTCTGCGCGCCTGCCTCGCGCGGGTGCCTCCGTCCGTCCGCATGGCGGTCGAGTTCCGCCACCCCTCGTGGTTCGACGACGAGGTGTACGGGATCCTCCGCGACCGGAACGCGGCCCTCTGCGTCGCCGACACCGAGGCAGGCACCACGCCCGTCGTCGTGACCGCGGACTTCGGCTACCTGCGCCTTCGCGATCGCGCCTACAAGCCGGCGGAGCTGACCCGGTGGGCGAGGACCGCCACGCGCGAGGAGTGGCGCGACGCGTTCGTGTACTTCAAGCACGAGGAGTCGGGGACCGGCCCGACGCTGGCGCAGGCGCTCGTGGCCTCCTGCGCGCGCCTCGGGGCCTGTTCGCGACCGCGGTCGCCGTTCCGGCCGGCCGCCGCTCGGCGCGCCCGCGCGGCGGCCCAGCGACCTGACCCACACGGCTACGGAGGTTGCCGATCGCGACGATCGGTCGGCGGGCGTCCTGGCCTGATCGCTACGGCGCCTCCGGGGCCGGCGATGCCGCGCCGCCGGAGCGGGCGCGCCGCGCGCGGGGCCCGGGCACCGTGCGGACCTCGAGCTCTCCTCCAACGAGGTCCGGCGCCGCCGGCCCGACCTCCTGTCCGCCTGTACCGGCCGTTCTGGTTCGACCGCCAGCGTCGAGCACGCGCCGGGCGACGCGATGGCCATCCGCCACCCGCTGTTCGAGCGCGAGGGCGATCGGCTCACCGCGCGGCTCTCGCGCTTCCAGGTGGTCAACGGCCACGCGCTCGCGGGCGAGCCGCTCGACGCGGAGGGCCTGGCCGCGCTCGACGCGCTCGAGCAGGTGATGAACGGGGCGGACCTGGCCGCGGAGTCTCCGGTTCGAGCCGTCATGGGCAGATCCAGATCGTCAACAACCGCGTGATGGCGCACCGGCGCACCGCGTTCCGCGACTGGCCCGAGCCCGAGCGCAAGCGCCACCTCGTCCGCCTCTGGCTCCGCGACGCGGGCCGCGCGTTCTACAACGGCTGAGGCGGGGCGGGTCCGCCGGCCGCGTCGGCGAGCGCGGTGAACTCGGGCGCGTAGCGCACCAGCCCCGCACCGCGCGGGATCGCCCGCACGCGCTCGCCAGCGCCATCACTGGAACGCGGCGCCCCCGCCGTACTCGTCGGCGAGTCCCCACGTCGCGGCCGCGGCGAACCCGAAGCGGCCGTAGTACGCGGGCTCGCCGAGCAGCCACCACGAAGCCCACGCCGGCGCGACGGCACGTCTCGAGCCCCGCGCGCACGAGCGCGGCGCCCACGCCGACGGCGCTGGAAGTCGGGCCGCACCGCCAGCGGCCGCGCCAGCCACCATGCCGTCCGCCGCATCGGCCACCGACACCGCGCTGAACGCGACGTGCCCGACGATCGCGCAGGCCGGACTCCGCGACCTCGGAGATCCGGAGCCGCCCGGACACGCGGAGCGCGTCGACCAGCTCGCCCTTCTCAGCCCGGCCCGGCGGGAGTCGTGCACGACGGCCCGCCGGGCTCGGCCGCGCTCCGAAGGCGGTCGTCGAGGGCGACGGCGGCTCGGCCAGCGCCGCCACCCGGCCCGCGGGGGCGCGGCTCACAGGGCGCGGCGCGCCGCCACTTCACGGCGCGACCGCCGCGGGCGCGACGGCTCCGCCGGCCCGGCGCCGCGGCTGCGCGCGGGCGGCCGGGCGCGGCGTCGGCGCGCGCGCGGCCGCCGCGCCTCGATCCGCGCGATCGCGGCGGCCATGTCGATGCCCTGCGCCGAGCACCGGCCCGAGCGGGTCCGCCATCGCGCGAAGCGCTCGCGGCACGGTGCGGATCGTGAAGCGGCGCGGGATCGAGCCGCGCCGTCACCTCGCCCCAGCGAGCGGGCACGAGCCGGGCGCGCCGGGCAGCGGCCGCACCGAGAACGGCGCCGACGATCGTGTTGCCGTGGCCGTTCTGGCCGAAGTCGACGTACACCTTGCCGCCGCGCGCGCCGATCGGGCGCGCCACGGTCGAGATCTCGGGCACGCGCTCCACGACCATGAGCGCGCGAGCAGTCGCGCGAAGCGTCCGCGCCTCGCTCGTGCGTGTAGCGCGCGCCGAGCGGGATCAGGATGTGGAGCCCGGTCGCGCCCGAGGTCTTCAGATAGCTCGGGCAGCTCCAGCTCGTCGAGGATCCCGTGAACGGTCGCGCGACCTCGACCACGTCCGTGAACGGCGCGCCCTTGGGATCGAGATCGAGCACCAGCCAGTCCGGGCGCTCCAGCGTCGGCGACCCGCGAGCTCCAGACGTGGATCGGGATCGTGCCCATGTTCGCGACGTAGCGCAGCGACTCGACGTCGTCGACCACGAAGTAGCGGATGTCGCGGTCGCCGTGTCCCTCGAGTAGACCGTCTCGGTGCGCATCCAGTCGGGCACGAACACCGGCGCGTCCTTCTGGAAGAACGACTTGCCGTCGATGCCGTCGGGATAGCGGGTGAGCACGATCGGCCGGTCGCGCAGGTACGGCAGGAGCAGCGGCGCGACCGCCTCGTAGTAGCGCGATCAGATCGCCCTTGGTGTAGCCCTCCGTCCGGCCAGAACACCTTCTTCGAGATTGGTGAGCGTGACCTCGCGGATCGGCGCCGCGCACCTCGCCGCGTGCGGTCCGGCGGCCGGCGCCCGCGACCGCGCCTTCGTCGAGGCGCCGGCTCGCCGCGCGGCGGCTCGCAACTCCGGCGTCCCAGTCCGTCGGCTCGACGCACCTCGCGGCGGCAGTCCTCCGGCTTCTTGTCGGTCGCGGAGCCCGAGGAAGATCGGGTGGCGCAGGCCGCCGTCCCGCGTCCACTCGGTGAAGCGCACCTCGCACACGAGCCGCGGCTCGACCCAGTGGTGTCCGCGCCCCGTGGGGCGCCGTCCTCGAACGGCGACGTGTCGCGGCGGAGCGGCTCGAGCTCTTCCAGAGCCGGTCGAGCGTCGCGCCGTCGAAGCCGCGTGCCGACCTTGGTCACGTAGACGCAGCCTCGCCGCCGTCGTAGACGCCGACGTGGAGCGCGCCGAAGTGCGGCGCGCGAGCCCTGCGGCTCGGTGTAGCCGCCGATCACGAACTCCTGCCGCCGCTGGCACTTGATCTTGATCCAGTCGCGCCGACGCGCCGCCGGCGTAGCGGCTCGCCGAGCGCTTCGCCACGATGCCCTCGAGCCCAGCTCCGTCGGCGGCCGTCGAAGAACGCCTCGGCCCGTGCTCGAGCACGTGGTCGCCGCGCTGCAGCGACGCCGAGCGGCGGCACGACGCGCGCGAGGCACTCCTTCCGCTGCGACGAGCGGCAGCGCGCGCAGGTCGTGGCCCTCGAGCGCGCAGGCAGTCGAAGAACACGGCGCGCACCGGCACGCGCGCCATCGCGCGCGCGATGTCGCGCGGCTTGGTGAGCCCCATGCGCGCCTGGAGCCGCTGGAAGCTCGGCCGCCCCGTCTCGTCCATCGGCGACGATCTCGCCGTCGAGCAGGAACGCGGTCGCACGGCAAGCGCGCGGAGCGCCGCCGCGATCTCCGGATAGCGCGCCGGTGACGTCCTCGCCCGCTCCGGCCGACAGGCGTCACCTCGTCGCCGCGCGCGCCGGCGAGCACGCGCACGCCGTCGTACTTGATCTCGAAGCAGCCAGTCCGGCCCCGAGGGCGGGCGCTTCGCCGAGCGTCGCGAGCATGCAGCGTGACATCCGCGGCGACGGATCGCGCGGGCGGCGCGCCGAGCGCAGCGAGCCGCGTCGCGCAGGGCGGCGAGCGTGCCCGGCAGTCGCGCATCTCCTCGACCGTGAGCCCGGTGATCGACCGACTCGGGATAGCGCTCGATCAGCCTCGTCCGCGGTGGCGCCGCTCGCCACCTTCTTGAGCAGCAGCCACTCCTTGTCGCTTCTTGCCGCCCATGCGCACCAGCGTCCAGCGCCCGCGGAGCTTGAAGCCGAAGAGCTCGAGCTCGAGCTTGCCCGCGCTCGTACTGCTCGAGCGAGATCCTCGGGCTTGAACGTGCGGTACCAGCCGCGGTCCCACACGATCACCGAGCCCGCGCCGTAGTTGTCCGCGGGAATCACGCCCTCGAAGTCGGCGTACTCGAGCGGGTGGTCCTCGACGTGGACCGCGAGCCGCTTCTCCTCGGCGTGCGTCGAGGGTCCCTTGGGCACCGCCCAGCTCTTGAGGGTGCCGTCCAGCTCCAGCCGGAGGTCGTAGTGCAGGCTCCGCGCCGCAGTGCTTCTGGACCACGAACAGGGGGCCACGGCCGGCCGGGCGCAGCGCGGCGGCGCGCCGGTGAAGGGCTCGGGGGTGCGGCGCGGGATCGCGCTGCCGCCGATAGGTGCTCCGAGGTGCGTGCGGGTCGCGCGTCGTCCGGTAGTGGCTTCGAGCGAGCTTCCGGGAGGGGCCCACGGAATGGGAGGCCTCGATCCCGCGGCGGACGCTTTGAAGCGATAACGGGGCTGGCGTTGAGTATATGCAAACGACGGTGCTAGCCTCGCTCGCAGTGCCTCTGGAGGAACATCGCTCATGCCGCCGCATTCCATCGGCTCGGGCACGATCTCCTTCGGGCTGGTCTCGATCCCGTCAGGATGTTCACCGCCGCCTCCGTCGGGCGGCGTCCCTTCAACCATGCTCCACGCGAAGTGCGGCAGCCGGATCAGCAGCAGACCTATCTGCCCGGCCTGCAAGCGAGGTCGTGCGAGCGGACGTCGCTCGTGCAAGGGCTACGAGTTCGCAAGGACCAGTACGTCCGGTTCACCGAGGAGGAGCTGAAGGCGCTCGAGGGCGAGGCCTCGAAGGTGATCGACATCGCCGAGTTCGTGCCGCTGGAGCAAGGTCGACCCGATCTACTTCGAGAAGACGTACTACCTCGGACCGGACAAGGGCGGCGAGAAGGCCTACCGGCTCCTGGCCGACGCGATGACCAAGACCGGACCGCGTGGCGCTCGCCAAGTTCGTCATGCGCGGCAAGGAGAGCCTCGTGCTGATCCGCGCCGCGCAGGGCGGGCTCATGCTCCACACCATGTACTTCGCGGACGAGGTGCGGGACTTCGGCGAGATCGACAAGGGCGAGGACGCGAAGATCAAGGCCGGGCGAGCTGGACCTCGCGGTGCGGCTGATCGACGAGCTGTCGCACGAGGAGTTCCCGCCCGAGCAGTACCACGACGAGTACCGCGAGCGCGTGCTCGCCGTCGTCGAGCAGAAGGTCGAGGGCAAGGAGATCACCGCCGCGGCCCCGAGGCCCAGCGCGCGCAGGTGATCGACCTGATGGACGCGCTCAAGCAGAGCCTCGCCCGCCGGCCCGCGCCCGGCAAGAAGCCGCCGACGAAGGTCGAGCGCCCCGCGGCCGCGGCGCCGGCGAAGGTCGAGCGCGTCCGAGAAGAAGGCTCAGGGCGGCCGGAAGTGACCGCCCTCTCCGAGGAGGCGTGAGCCCTCGGGGCAAGTCCCGCGTCTGGCCGTCCGCCGCCGTCGTCTTCGTCGTCGCCCTCGCCGTCCGGCTCTCGCACGTCCTCGCGCTGCGGGAGAGCCCGTACTTCGCGCGCCCCGTCCTCGACGCCGAGACCTACTACTGGGCCGCCCGCGCCCTCGCGGCCGGAGAGGGCGGGCGGAGCGCGTCTACTGGCAGCCGCCCGGCTATCCGTACTTCCTGGCCGTGGTGCTGCGCGTCGCGGGCCCGGGTTCCTCGCGCCCCGCCTCGTCCAGGCGGTGCTGGGCGCGCTGACCGCGGCCCTCACCTGCGCCCTCGGCGCTCGCGTCTTCGGCCGCGCCGTCGGGCTCGGCGCGGGGCTCGTCGTGGCGCTCTACGGCCTCCTCATCTACTACGACGCGGAGCTCCTGGCGCCGTCCCTCGCCATCTGCCTCCAGATGGCGACGCTCTGGTCGGCGGCGCGCGCGCCCGACGGAGCGCGGCGGCCGCGGCTGGCTCGCCGACGGGCCTTCTCGGCGGGCTGACCGCGGTGGTGAACGCCCCGGCCCTCGTGCTCCTGCCGGTCCTGGCGATCGCCGCGCGCCGGCGCGCGGGCTGGGTGCTCCTCGGCGCGATCCTGGCCATCGCGCCGGTGACCGCGCGGAACTGGATCCAGGGCCGGGAGCTCGTCCTGATCTCCTCGAACGGCGGGATCAACCTCTACCTCGGCAACAATCCCCGCCACGACGAGACGGTGGGGCTCAGACCCGGGCCGCGACTGGCAGGCGCTCGTCCGGGCGCCGCGCTCCACGGCGTGACCGGCGCGGGCCCCGCTCGCGCTTCTTCACCGAGCGGGTGAGCGCGTATGCGGGGCAGACCCCGGCGGGTTCGTCCGGCTCCAGGTCCGGAAGATCGGCCTACTGCTCGAGGGCAATGAGATCCCCCGGAACCAGGAGTTCTATCCGACGCGGACGTGGTCTCCCGTGCTCCGGGCGCTGCTCTGGAAGGTGCCGGGACTCGCCTTCCCGTTCGGTCTCTCCTCCCGCTCGCCGTCGTCGGCCTCGGCGTCGCGGGCCGGCGCGCCCCGGTCCTGGCCGCGTCGGTCGTCCTGCTGGGGCTCACCGTCGTCGCGTTCTTCGTCACGGCGCGCTATCGCGCGCCTCTGGTCCCGCTGCTCGCGCTGTTCGCCGCCGCCGGGCGTGCGGTGGGCAGTCGTCGAGGCGAGCCCGCGGGCGCGCGTCGGCGGCGGGCCGCGGTCGGCCGTCTACCCGCTCGCGAACGTCGGCCAGGGCCGATGCCGCTCGCGGATGAATCCGACGCCGAGCAGGGCCTGGCCCACTGGCTCGAGAGCGAGGGCCGGCGCCGGAGGCCCTCGCGCTGTACGAGCGCCTCGCCCGCGAGGCGCCGACCTCGTTCGACGCCTGGTACGGGGTCGCCCAGCTGGCGACCGTGCTCGGCCAGCCCGACAAGGCGGGGGCGGCTCTCGCGCGGATCCGCGCGCTCCGAGCCGGAGTTCCCGGACACCGCGGTCCTCCTGGCGCGGGCTGCGACTCGCCGCCGGGCTGCGGGCCCGAGGCGGAGGGCTTCGCCGGCCGCGCGATGGTCCTCGACGGAGGCAGCGACCTGGCCCGGCCGCTCATGGCGGAGGCGCGCGCGCCGCCTCACGGTCGGGGCCCGCCCCGCCGGCGGCTGTCCCGACCGGGTCTTCGTCGTCGCCGCTGACGCTCGCGTCCTAGGGCCGGCCGCCACAGGCCCGCCCGGGCTCTCAGCGGCGCATTTCCGGCCACGACCGTGGCGGGCTTCCTTGACGCCGCCTCGGATGTCCTGTAGTCTTAAGTGCTTTTCGCGATTTCCCCACGAGATTCCGAGAGGATCCAATGTTCGAAGCCCTGACGCAGCGCCTCGAGGCGATCTTCGACCGCCTCCGGGGCGCCGGCCGCCTGACCGAGAAGAACATCCAGGAGGCGCTCCGGGAGGTCCGCATCGCCCTCCTCGAGGCCGACGTCAACTTCAAGGTCGTCCGGTCCTTCGTCGACCGCGTCCGCGAGAAGGCCGTCGGGCACGAGCTCCTCCAGAGCCTCACCCCCGGCCAGCAGGTCGTCAAGATCGTCCACGGCGAGCTGGTCGAGCTGCTCGGCGGCGCGCGCACCGGCTCACGATGGCGCCCCGGCCGCCGACCGTCATCATGGTCCTGGGCCTCCAGGGCTCCGGCAAGACGACGAGCGTCGCGAAGCTCGCGCGTCACTTCCAGCGCGAGGGCTTCCGGCCGCTCCTGGTCGCGGCCGACGTCTACCGGCCGGCGGCCATCGAGCAGCTCCGCGTCCTCGGCCAGCAGCTCGAGCTGCCCGTCCACGGGCCGAGGGGCAGCCGCCCGCCGAGATCGCGCGCGAGGCGTGGAGAAGGCGGCGGCGCAACGGGTGGAACCCGTCCTGCTCGACACCGCCGGCCGCCTCCACATCGACGAGGAGATGATCGAGGAGCTGAGGTCCTCCGGCGCGAGGTCAAGCCGCATCAGTCCTCCTGGTCGTGGACGCGATGACGGGGCAGGACGCGGTCACGATGGCCCAGCGCTTCAACCAGGACGTGGGCTACGACGGCATCGTCCTGACGAAGCTCGACGGGGACGCCCGCGGCGGCGCGGCGCTGTCGATCCGCACGGTCACCGGCAAGCCGATCGTGTTCTGCGGCGTCGGCGAGAGGATCGACGCGCTCGAGGCCTTCCACCCCGACCGGATGGCCTCGCGCATCCTCGGCATGGGCGACGTGCTCTCGCTGGTCGAGAAGGCCCAGGCGACGGTGGACGCGTCGAAGGCCGAGGAGCTCGCGCAGAAGATCCGGGAGGACAGCTTCACGCTCGAGGACTTCGCCGAGCAGCTGCGGCAGCTGCGGAAGATGGGCCCGCTCGACCAGATCCTCGACATGGTGCCGTTCCTGAAGGGCGCCAAGCTGGGCCGGCCCGAGCTCGACGCCGAGTCCAAGGACCTCAAGCGGTTCGAGGCGATCATCGGCTCCATGACGCCGGGCGAGCGGCAGACGCCGGCGATCATCAACGGCGAGCGGCGGGCGCGGATCGCGCGCGGGAGCGGCACGTCGGTGCAGGACGTGAACCGGCTGCTCAAGCAGTACGCGCAGCTCAGGAAGATGATGAAGGACATGAAGGGCATGAGCGGACGCCTCGGGACGCAAGGACCTGCGCCGGGCGATGCCGTTCTTTCGAGGCTAGGACGAAGAGGAGAGGGGAGACACATGGCAGCACGGATTCGGCTACGGCGGACGGGAACGACCAAGAAGCCTTCCTACCGCGTGGTGGTGGCGGACAGGCGGACGGCCCGGGACGGCCGATTCATCGACCAGATCGGCTTCTACGACCCCCTGACGGAGCCTCCGACGATCCGGATCGACGCGGAGAAGGCGACGGCCTGGATCCGGAAGGGCGCCCTGCCCTCGAACACCGTGCGGCACCTCCTGGCTCGCGCGGGCGTGCCGCGAGCTGAGGGCGCGGCGCCCGGGAGAGGCGGGGATGAGCGAGACGGCGGATGCCACGGCGCCTGGCGCGGCGCGCCGGCGGACGCCGCGTCGCTGGTGGCGGTCGGGCGGATCGTCCGGACCCAGGGCCGCCGGGGCGAGGTGCGGCTTGAGCCGCTGACCGACGCCCCGGAGCGGCTCGCCGAGCTGCGCGAGTGCTGGCTCGTGCCGCCGACCCTCGGGGAGCGGCACGAGGTGGAGGCGGTCTGGTTCCAGGGCCGAGTCCCGGTCCTGAAGCTCGCCGGGAGCGCCACCATGACGGAGGCCCAGGCGCTCGTCGGCCGGCTGGTCACGATCCCGCGCGCGGCGGTGCGCCCGCTGCCGCCCGACCACTACTACGCGTTCGACCTGGTTGGATGCGCCGTGGAGACGCCGGAGGGCGCCGGCCTCGGCACGATCACGGAGGTCCTCGCCGGGCCCGAGCACGACTACTGGACGGTGCAGCGGGGCGATCGGGCCTGGTCGCTCCCCGCGGTGGCGGCGATCGTCGAGCGGGTGGATCTGGCGGCGCGCCGCGTCGTGGCCCGGCCGCCCGAGGGGCTGGTGGAGCTCGACGCGTGACCCGGATCGACGTGGTGACGCTTTTCCCGGGGATGTTCCCGGGGTGCTCGACGGAGTCGATGCTCCGCGTGGCCCGGGAGCGGGGCGCCGTCGACATCCGGGTCGTGGACCTCCGCGACTACACGGAAGGCCGGCACCGCGTGGCGGACGACTACCCGTTCGGCGGGGGCGGCGGCATGGTGCTGAAGCCCGAGCCCCTGTTCGCCGCGGTGGACGCCCTCCGCGGGCCGGAGAGCCGCGTCGTGCTGCTCTGCCCGCAGGGGCCCGACGTTCACGCAGGCCGACGCCGAGCGCCTCGCCCAGGTACCGCACCTGGTGCTCCTATGCGGGCACTACGAGGGGGTCGACGAGCGGGTCCGGGCCCAGCTCGTCGACGAGGAGCTGTCCATCGGCGACTACGTGCTGACCGGCGGCGAGCTGCCCGCGCTGGTCGTGCTGGACGCGGTGGTGCGGCTCCTGCCGGGCGTGCTCGGCGACCCGGAGGGGCGCGGCCGCGAGTCGTTCGCCGCCGGCCGGCTCGACTACCCGCAGTACACGCGGCCCGCCGAGTTCCGGGGGTGGCGGGTGCCGGAGGTCCTTCTGTCCGGGGACCACGGCCGGATCGACCGGTGGCGGCGGCGCGAGGCGCTCCGGCGTACCCTGGCGCGCCGGCCGGACCTGCTGGACGCCGTGCCGTGACGCGCGAGGAGCGCGAGTGGCTGGACGAGATGACGCGCAGCGGCGAGCTGACGCGAACGGGTGAATGACGCCCAGCCGGGCGAGTGACGCACCGAGGAGACGAACATGGCGACGGATGCGATCGCGGTCGTGGAGGCCAGTGCCCTCAAGCGGGACCGGGGCGCTTTCGCCCCGGGGGACAGCGTGCGGGTCCACGTGAAGGTCATCGAGGGCGAGAAGGAGCGCGTCCAGGTCTTCGAAGGGATCGTCATCCGGAAGCGCGGCGAGGGCGCCCGCGCGACCTTCACGGTCCGGCGCGTGTCGTACGGCGTCGGCGTCGAGCGGACCTTCCCGCTCCACTCCCCGCGGGTCGAGCGTGTCCAGGTCGTGAAGTCCGGACACGTCCGCCGCTCCAAGCTCTACTACCTCCGGGCGCGCACCGGGAAGGCCGCCCGGCTGCGGGAGAAGCGCCAGGTGCGGCCGGCCGCGGCCGGCGCGGCGCCCGCCGCGAGCGACGAGTAGCCGTGCGTCGAGCTCCCCGGCCCGCCGGCGCCCGCCGGCGGTCGCGTGGGCGATCCCCCGCGTGCACCGGCGCCGCCCCGGTCCCCTCCAGACAGGGCTGTTCGAGCTCGAGGAGGATCTCTACGCCCAGGAGCGCGGCGCGTGGGCGCGGGGTCTCTGGGTGGCGGGCGTGGACGAGGTGGGCCGCGGCCCGCTGGCCGGCCCGGTCGTCGCGGCGGCGGTCATCCTCGACCCGACGACGCCGGTCGACGGGCTCCGTGACTCCAAGCTCCTCACCGTGCCGGCAGCGGCGGCGGCTCGCGCGCGAGATCCGCGTCCATGCGCTCGCCTGGGCGGTCGGACGCGTCGGTCCCCGGCGGATCGACACGGTCAACGTGCTTCAGGCGACGTGGATAGCGATGCGCGCGGCGCTCGCGCGGCTTCGCCTCGCGCCCGGGCTCGTCCTCGTCGACGGCCACCTCCGGATCCCCGGCGTGACCTGCGTCCAGCGCGCCATCGTCGCCGGTGACCGCCGCTCGGCCTCGGTGGCCGCCGCTTCGATCCTGGCGAAGGTAGTCCGCGACGCCGTCATGCTCCGCGCCGACCGCCGCTACCCCGAGTACGGCTTCCGGCAGCACAAGGGCTATGCGACCGCCGCGCATCGCGAGGCGCTGGCCCGGCTGGGCCCGTGCCCGCTTCACCGGCGGTCCTTCCACGGCGTTGGCCTCGAAGTCGGCGCGGGACGGCGACGGCGCCGGAACGCCGCTGAGACCCCTCCCTCGAGCTGCGGCTCTTCTGACTGAGCCCGCGCCGCTCGAGCGCCCCCTCGTTCCGCGCTTTCTCCTCGCGGGTTTCGCCGATGCCACCGGCCAGCTCATGGCCGAGCGGCGCGACCGCACCCGCCGGCGGCTGATTTTGGTGGATGCTGCCGTCGCGGAGCTCGGCCGGTACACGCTCGCGGCGGCCCGGGCCGAGGCGCCGGCGCTCGCGCGTCTCCTCGCCGAGGCGGAGGCGCGGGCGGCCGAGGCCGTCCGGCGGATCACGGCCGGCGCCTTCCCGCCGCTCGGGGCCGATCGGGCGAGCCTCGCCCTCGTGCTGGCCGTGCAGCTCCTGCTCGGCCGGTACCACCGGGCCGAGGCCGTGCGCGCCGCGACGCTCGTCGGCCAGCTCATCGTCTCGACCATCGAGGAGCCGAGGAGGAGGAGGAGGAGGCCGGAGAGGCGGAGGACGACGCGGAGGAGGCCGAGGAGGAGGAAGCCGACCGAGCGGGGCCTCCGCGGCCCGTGCCCCGGACGCCGCGCAGCCGGGCGCGCCGGCGCCGCGGGACCCCCGGACGTCCTCCTCCCGGGCCAGCCGCCCGTCGGGCGCTCGCTGGCGTCGCTGCCCCCGCTCGCGCGCCAGCTCGCGGCCCGCACCTGGCAGATGGTCCGCTTTCCGACCCCGGTGCTCCTGACGAGCGACACGCCGGTCGTGCTGTGGGCGCCGTCGGCCGCCACGAAGCTCTACCAGGTGGGGCTGGGCTCCGCCCATGAGGTGCGGGTCCCGCTCGACGCCCGCCACGCCCTGATCGTGGCGCGCCGCGCGCCGGCGGGGGAGATCGTGCGCGATCTCGGCGAGCGGCACGCCCGCGCGCTCAACCGCACCGTCGCCGAGGCCGCCGCCGAGTGGATGTACTACCACCCGGAGTCGGACCCGCTCGAGGGCGTGGAGCTGCCGTCCCCGGAATCCCGGTGACGCGCGGCGCGGGCCGGCCGTCGCGGCGGCGAGCCGCCTCGCGGGCTCCTCCTGGCCGGCCTGTGGCCCTCGCGCCCGCGTCCGGCTTTCCCCAGATTCCTCCGGCCCCGACGAGCTGCGGGCGTACACGGGACTCCACGGGGCCGCCGCCCGCGGGGATGCGGACGAGATCCGCCGGCTGCTCGCGGCGGGCGCGGATCCGGAGGCGCGCGACGCCGCGGGCGCACCCCGCTCCACGTCGCCGCGTTCGGCGGCAGGCCGAGGCGATGCGGGCGCTGGTGGCGGGCGGCGCGGATCCCAACGCGCTCGAGGCGCAGCGCTACGACGTCGTCACCATCGCGGCGGTGCGCGACGACGTGGCGACGCTCGGCTCGCCCTCGCGCTCGGCGCGCGCCCGGGCAACGTCACGAGCCCCTACGACGGCACCGCCCTCATCGCCTCGGCGCATCTCGGCCATGTGGACGTGGTCCGGATCCTGATCGACGCCGGCGCGCCGCTCGACCACGTCAACAACCTCGGATGGACGGCCCTCCTCGAGGCCGTGATCCTGGGCGACGGCGGGCCGCGCCACGTGGCCGTCCTCCGCCTGCTCGTCGCGGCCGGCGCCGCCGTCGATCTCGCCGACCGTCAGGGCGTCACGCCGCTCGACCACGCCCGGGCGCGCGGGTACGCGGAGATGGTCGCGATCCTGGAGAGGCCGGCCGGCGCTGACCGCCGGGACACCGAGCTCGAGGACGGGGTCCCGATCGTGACGACTGAAGGGACGGGATCGCGCTGGTCGGGTCTTGCACGACCCGAGCGACATGCGATGGGGCGCGCGATCCGGTCCGGGCCTCGACGCGGGCCCTCGGCCAGGCGGGGAAGCCGCGGCCGTGCGCTACCTCGAGCGGCGCGGTCTCGTCATCCTCGCGCGGAACCTCCGGTCGCGGCGCGGCGAGATCGACCTCCTGGCCCGCGACGGCTCGACGCTCGTCTTCGTCGAGGTGAAGGCCCGGCGGGCCTCGCGCGGCGATCCGCCCGAGGCTTCGGTGGATGCCCGGAAGCGCGCCCGGCTCGTCCGGCTCGCGCTCGGCTACCTCGCGGCGCGACGGCGCGGCGAGCAGTCCTGCCGCTTCGACGTGGTCGGCGTGTCGCTCGACGCGGCGGGCCGGGTGACCGGCGTGCGGCACCTCCGGCACGCCTTCGACTTCGACGGCTGGACATCCTGACGGATACGCCCTGTATGACGTTGACGCCGTCGCCGCGGCCGCCGCTCCGCGAACCGCCCGCAACACGGCGCTCGCCGCGCGGCGCTCCCGGAGCGCGGCTTGCACGGCTCCGCGCGTGGGCGAGCCGGTCGAGCGATCGCGAAGCGCGGGACGTCGAGTGTCGCAGTCCCGGCGAGGCGCGTGATGCTGGCGCGGGTCTTCTCCGCCTGCCTCGCCGGCGTTGACGCGGCGCTGGTCCGCGTCGAGGTCGACGTGAGCCAGGGGCTGCCCACATTCGCGACGGTGGGGCTGCCGGACCCCGCCGTCCGCGAAAGCCGGGAGCGCGTCCGCACGGCGATCCGGAACTCCGGCTTCGCGTTCCCGCTCGAGCGGGTGACCGTCAACCTCGCGCCGGCGGATGTGCGGAAGGAGGGCGTCAGCTTCGACCTGCCGATCGCGCTCGGCCTCCTGGCGGCGACGGGCGCGGTCAAGCCGGAGCGGCTGGCGCGCCTTCTCGTGGTGGGGGAGCTGGCTCTCGACGGGGCGATCCATCCCGTGCGCGGGGTGCTCCCGATGGCGCTCCGGGCGAGCCACGCGGGTCTCGACGGCTGCCTCCTCGCCCCCGGCAACACCTCGGAGGCGTCCGTGCTCGAGGCCCTCGCCGTGTACCCGGTCACCTCGCTCGCGGAGGCGGCGGCGTTCCTCAACGAGGAGCACCCGATCGCCAGGACGCGCGGGGATCCGGGGCAGCTCCTCGCGGTCGCGCCGCCCGACGAGGTCGACCTCGGCGACGTGCGAGGCCAGGCGCACGCGAAGCGCGCGCTCGAGATCGCGGCCGCCGGCGGCCACCACGTCCTCCTGATCGGCCCGCCGGGGACGGGCAAGACGCTCCTCGCGCGACGGCTGCCGACGATCCTGCCGCCCCTCACGCTGGGAGAGGCGATCGAGGCGAGCCGGATCTGGAGCGTGGCGGGCCTGCTCCCCCCGGAGGGCCTCGTGACGCGCCGGCCGTTTCGCGCGCCGCATCACACCGTCTCGTCGGCCGGGCTGGTGGGCGGGGGTCGGGTGCCGCATCCGGGCGAGGTGAGCCTGGCCCATCTGGGGGTGCTGTTCCTGGACGAGCTGCCGGAGTTCGCCCCGCACGTGCTCGACACGCTCCGCCAGCCGCTCGAGGACGGCGCGGTGACGGTCGCGCGGGTCGGGGGGGCGGTGCGGCTGCCGGCGGAGGTCCAGCTGGTGGGGGCGATGAATCCGTGCCGGCGCGGCTGCCGGAGCGTGGAGGGGTGCGCGTGCACGCCGGGGGAGCGGGCGCGGTATCTCGGCCGGCTCTCGGCGCCGCTGCTGGACCGGATCGACCTGCACGTCGACGTGGGGCCCGTGGCGCCCGGCGCGG
Organism: uncultured Candidatus Rokubacteria bacterium; assembly: GCA_963745015.1. Classification (GTDB taxonomy): domain Bacteria; phylum Methylomirabilota; class Methylomirabilia; order Rokubacteriales; family DASRDR01; genus DASRDR01. Next base: position 177,018 of record CAVUVU010000015.1, on the reverse strand, counting down.
TCCCGCCGCGGGACGGCGCGCCGCCGGAGTCGGCGGCCGTCCAGCAGCGGGTCGCGCGCGCGCGCGAGCGCCAGCGGGCGCGCCTCGGGCGCGGACCCGTGCGCGTGAACGCGCGGCTGACGCCGCGCCAGCTCCTGCGTCACTGCCCGCTGCCGCCCGCGGGGCAGGCCCTCCTCGCCCGTGCGGCGGCGCGGCTCGGGTTCTCGGCGCGCGCCCACGACCGCGTGCTCAAGGTGGCGCGGACGATCGCGGACCTGGCCGGGGCCGACGCGATCGCCGTCGAGCACCTCGCGGAAGCGCTCGCCTACCGCACGCTCGACCGCGGCCTCGTCTGAGCCACCGGTCCCGGAGGCCGAGACGGTCAATCGGCCCCGCCGGCGATCGCGGGTCCGGGATCCCGCGTGCCGTTCTGCGATGGAAGCATACCGACCGTCCCCACCGCCCGGCCAATCCGGCGGCGGTCTCGCCTCCCCTCGCCGGGCTCGGATATGCTCGGGACCTTCGTGCGGCGCGCACGAGTCCTCCCTGCTCCGGGGCGGCCGGCGCGAGGTGGGGCCGGGAGAACGCCCCACGTGTGCGCGGCCGGCCGAGCTGGGCAGGGGCTCCGGGATGTGCACGCGCCCGCGACGGATGTGCGGAGCGATGCCCGGAACGGGGCAGAGGCCGAACGAGGTCGAGAGTGAGGGGAAGCATGGCCGCAGAGTTCGGAGTGTGCTCCGTGTGCAAGAAGCCGATCCCGATGGGGTCGAAGTACTACAAGTGCTCCGTGTCGACCTGCAACTCCGGGAGGCTGAAGCTCAGCTTCTGCAGCGTGCGCTGCTGGGACATCCACCTGCCGGAGGCGCGTCACCGCGACGCCGCCGCGATCGAGGCGGTGGCCCGCCCCACGGGACCAGCCCGGTAGGAAGGGCCGGAGGGCGGTTGCGCGCGCGAGGCCGGAGAAGAGCGTGAGTCCCGGAGTGTCTTCGAGCTGACCGGTGGCCTGGCGCTCCTGGTGGCCACCCTGTTCGTCGCGGGATGCGCGACATCCGGGGCCGCCAGGCGCCCGGCCGACTTCCCGCTCCACAACGAGGCGCCCCCGGTCGCGTTCCACTGGCGCTTGACCGAGGACCCGACCGCCGTCCGGGCTGACGGGCTCGTCGAGCGGCGCAACCACCTCATCGCGGGCGCCTGGCTCCAGTTGCTGGGCCTGGATGCGGCCGGCCGCGTCGTGAGCTTCACGACCCCGACGCGCGTCCGCTGGACCTCCGAGGCGGACCTGGAGTCGTTCACGATCCCGCTCCGGCCCCGGGGGGGAGAGCAGCGGTTCGAGATCCGCCTCTACTCCTTCGAGTATCCGGAGGAGAATACCCCGTAGACGTGCCACGACCGTGGATGGGGAGCGTGCATGAAGCTCGACTCGTTCGCCCGGTATCCGTTCCTGTTCGGCCCGTCGCCGGTGCATCCGCTGGAGCGGCTGAGCGCCCACCTCGGGGGCGCCCGCCTCTGGGCCAAGCGCGACGACTGCAACAGCGGGCTCGCCTTCGGGGGCAACAAGATCCGGAAGCTCGAGTACCTGGTGGCGGACGCGATCGCCCAGGGATGCGACACGCTCGTCTCGATCGGCGGCGTCCAGTCGAACCATACCCGCCAGGTGGCGGCGGCCGCGGCCCGGGCAGGGATGCGCTGTGTGCTGATCCAGGAGAGCTGGGTGGACTGGCCCGACGCCGTCTACGATCGCGTGGGCAACATCCTGCTCAGCCGGCTTCTCGGCGCGGACGTCCGCCTGGTGCAGGCCGGGTTCGGGATCGGCTTCAAGGAGAGCTGGGAGCGGGCGATCAGGGAGATCGAGGCGGCCGGCGGGCGGCCGTACGCGATCCCGGCCGGCGCGTCCGACCACCGCCTGGGCGGCCTTGGCTTCGCGCAGTGGGCGGGGGAGGTCGAGCAGCAGGAGCGCGAGCTCGGCGTGTTCTTCGACACCGTCATCGTGTGCTCGGTCACGGGGAGCACGCAGGCCGGGATGATCGCGGGCTTCGCGGCGCAGGAGCGGCCGCGCCGGGTCATCGGGATCGACGCCTCGGCCAAGGCCAAGGAGACCCTCGAGCAGGTGACGCGCATCGCGCGCCGGACGGCCGACCTCATCGGCGTGGGCCGGGACCTGCGCGACGAGGAGATCGTCCTGGACGACCGCTACCACGCGGGGACGTACGGGATTCCGGACGAGCAGACGCTGGAGGCCATGCGGCTGGCGGCGCGGCTCGAGGGCATGGTGACCGATCCCGTCTACGAGGGGAAGTCGATGGCCGGGCTCGTCGACCTCGTGTCCCGGGGCGAGATCGACCGGCGCGCGACGGTCCTCTACGCCCACCTGGGCGGCCAGCCGGCGCTGAATGCCTACAGCGCCCTCTTCCGCTGAGCGGGCGACCGAGATGCCGGCGCCCGGCGCGATCGGTCCGGACATGGAGGCGCCGGCGGACCTCTTGGGCGCCGTAACGTCCGGTCGCCCCCACGCATTGGTTCGATTCCACCGGGAGGGCGGCGCGTCGGCACGCCAGGGCCGTCGTGGACTCGGTGGAGCCACACCGGCCGGCCGGGCGTGAGGGGTATAGTGACCGTATCGGTAGGCGAGCCGAAATGAGTCCGGCACCATCCTGTCGCTCTGCGTGGCGTCACGTGACGCACCGGCCCGCGTGGCGCGCGACCCTGGCCGCGATGCTCGTGAGCGGCGCCCTCGTCACGAGCGCCGGCGCCCAGGTGTACCACTGGGTCGACGACGAGGGGGTGATTCACTACACGACCGGGATCGAGAGCGTGCCGGAGCGCTACCGGGCGGCCGCCCGCCCCCTGGCCGTGTCCTCGGTCGAGCCGCCGCCGCCGGGGCGCCGGCCGCCGCGCGGGCCGGAGCGACCACCATCCCCTTCGTGGCGGGCGCGCCGATCCTGGTCGCCGCTCGGATCAACGAGGCTGGCCCGGTCACGCTGATCCTGGACACGGGAGCCGACCGGACGATGGTGGCCCCGGCGGCACTGGCCCGCCTCGGCATCGCCACGCCGAACACCTATTCGGCCGAGATCCGGGGCGTGACCGGTGTGACCCGGGCGGACGTGGTGCAGATCGACTCGCTCGACGTGAACGGGGCCCGGGCGGGTCCCCTCACCATCGTGGCCCACGACGCCGAGCTTCCCCAGGCCGACGGTCTGCTCGGCCGGGATTTCCTCTCGCTGTTCTCGGTGACGGTCGACCCGCGGGCGAGCATCGTCACGATCGAGCCGAACTGACCCATGCGAGGCGGCCTACCGGTGCGGCATGCTTCTCGCTGGCCACCGATCTAAGGTGCATCGTCCGAGCTGGTCCCCCGGGCCCGTCGCGCATCTCGCGGGTCGCGGTCAGTTCCAGCCACCACCACTGTGAAGGCAATCGGGCATGCCGAAGACGATCCAGCAGAGCGTGACCCTGCCAGCGCCGGCGGCCGATCTCTACCGCATGTATCTCGACCCCAAGCGCCACGCCGCGATCACCGGTGCGCCCGTGAGGATCGGCGCGCGGCCCGGGTCTCCCTTCCGCGCCTTCAACGGCGCGCTCTCGGGGAAGATGCTCCTCACGCGGCCCGGCCGGATGATCGTCCAGACTTGGCGCTCGACGGGCTTTGCGAAGCGCTGACGGCGCGGCACACACACGGATGCTCCGGCGACGCTCGGGGTGCCCGAACGACGAACCCTGCGGTGAATCCCAATCGGGAGGACACAACGTGACAGCACATCCGACCGCGGTCCCGGAGAGGCGCAAGCCAAGAGACTCGAGCGAGTCTCGGACGAGGTGACGAAGCTGATGCAAGACCCCACGATGGCCTCGCGTCTCCGCGCCTCGCCGGGCGAGAGCGAGTGGTCGGCGATGCAAACCTTGGGGCACATGACGGAGATGATTCCGTTCTGGTTGCACCACTGTCGCGGACTGATCGCGGCCACGGGGGAGGTCCCGACGTTCGGGCGCGCGCCCGGATCGCCCGAGCGGCTCGACGGGGTGGCGCGCGGCGCCGCCGCCCGACCTGAAGAGATCCTGGCGTCAGCTCCAGGACGAGGTGCGACGCGCCGCCGCCGCGATCCGGCAGCTCTCGACGGCCGAGCGGAACAAGCGCGGGATCCATCCCGAGCAGGGTGAGATGAGCGTGGCCGAGGTCATCGAATCGTTCATCGTCAGCCACGCCGAGGAGCACCTTGGACAGGTCGAGGGCGCCCTGCGGAGCTAGCTCGCGCGGCCGGGTCTCGACCGGCCGGCGATACGGCGAGACATGAGCGACGCTCCCGTCGTCCGCCGGATCCGGCCTGACGAAGGTCTTCGCCTGCGCGCGCTCCGCCTGCGGGCGCTGGCGGATGCGCCCTGGGCGTTCGGGTCCACGCTCGCGAGGGAAGAGGCCTTCGCCGAGGCGGTCTGGCAGGAGCGGGCCGCGCGGGGCGCCGCGGGGGAGCACGGAGTGACCTGCGTTGCCGAGGAGGGCGACCGCTGGATCGGCATGGCGACCGGAATCGTCCATGATCTGGATGGATCCCGTCTCGATCTCTTTGCCATGTTCGTCGAACCGGCGGCGCGGGGCCAGGGAGTCGGGGCCGCGCTGGTCGAGGCCGTGGCCGCCTGGGCCCGCGAGCGCGGGATCGGGCGCGTCCACCTCGGTGTCACGACGACGAACCTCGCGGCGCTCAAGCTCTACCATCGGTGCGGGTTCAAGCTGACCGGTCAGAGCACTCCTCTCGAGCACACGCCCTCCCTGACGACGCTGGAGATGGTCCGGCACGTCTGACTCGGCAAGGGGGAGCGCCCGGACATCCCGGGTCGGGCAGGTGCCCGGGCTCGAGGTCGGCGACTGAAGAGGCGGGAAGGCGCCGCGCGCGGCGCGGACAGGGGGCCCGGATGGATGTCTTCGAGACGATCCGCACGATGCTGGCGGTCCGGCGCTACCTGGACAAGCCGGTTCCGGAGGCGATCCTCCGGCGCGTCGTCGAGGCGGGGCGGCTGACCGGCAGCGCCAAGAACCTGCAGCCGTGGCACTTCGTCGTGGTCGAGGACCGGAAGACCCTCCAGAGGCTCGGCGCGCTCGCGCGGACCGGAGCGCACGTGGCCCAGGCGGCGGCGGCGGTCGTCGTCCTGGTCGAGAAGACGCCCTTCGCCGTCTCGGATGCGAGCCGGGCGATCCAGTCCATGCTGCTCGCGGCGTGGGCGGATGGAGTGGGGTCGAACTGGGTGGGCTTCGGAGGGCTGGAGGAGGTCAAGGCGCTTCTCGGCGTCCCGGCCAAGCTCGACGTCCTGGCGATCCTGCCGCTCGGCTATCCCGTCGGACCCGTGGGGCGCGGCAAGAAGGACCGGAAGCCGCTCGGGACGGTCGCGCACCGGGAGCGATACGGCCAGGCGTTCGAGTGACCCGTCGGAGCGCGACGGGACGCGGCGCCGGCGATGCCGGTCCGCGGAGGCGGTCGAGCTAGAGGCGCCCGGCGGCGGGCGTGGCGGTCCGGGGCGGCAGGTTCGTGAAGGTGAGCGTGCCGTCCTCCGCGATCTCGCGGTAGATGCGCTGGGGGGCCGTCACGAGGGCGACGGCCCGCGGCGTCAGGGTCGCGCCGCCGTCGTACATCGCGCGTACGCGCCGGACGTACTCGCGCGTCTCGGCGAAGGGCGGGACGCCGCCGTGATTCCGGACCGCGCCCTCCCCGGCGTTGTAGGCCGCGACGGCCAAGGTGACGTCTCCCCCGAAGCTCTGCAAGCAGATCGCGGATGTGCCGGACGCCGCCGTCCACGTTCTGATGCGGATCGAAGGAGTCCCGCACGCCCAGCAGGGCGGCGCGCTCCGGCATCAGCTGCATCAGCCCGCGCGCGCCCTTCGGGGACACGGCCGTCGGGTTGCCGGCCGACTCCGCCTGGACGATCGCCTCGACGAGCCGCGTGTCGACGCCGTACCGCTCGGCGGCCGCGCGGATGATGTGGGCGAACGCGCGGAGCCCCCGCGACAGGGTCCCCCCGTCGGCGGCCGGCCTGGCCCCGGTCGGCCTGACGTCGGCCGGTTCCGGGTCCTTCCGGACGAAGCTGTACCGCGGGTCCCCGGGCACGTTGGTGTAGTGGACGACGCCCTGATCGTCCTCGTACTGGTACGTCGACCCGGCGCCCGCGGGGCTGACCACCACGCCCAGAGACAGTAGACTGACGCAGAACGGCACGAGGCGAGTCATGGGCGCTGAACCGGGAGTCAGTCTACGGAGACCCATCCGGGGTGTCAATCTGACGGGTATCTGCCCGTCAGATCGAGTCTTTCCCCGACCAGCTCCAGCTCCAGCTCCCCGTCCAGGGGACTCCAGCGCGACGCATCGGGCAGAGCAATTTGCAAGACCTCGGCCACGTCTCTCACCAGATGGACCTCGAGCTGGCTCCGGACCTCGGCCGGGACGTCCTCGAGGAGCTGGCGCTCGTTCTGCCGCGGCAGGATCACGGTCGTGAGCCCGCACCGATGGGCGGCCAGGACCTTCTCCTTGATCCCGCCGACCGGGAGGACCCGACCGGACAGGGTGATCTCCCCCGTCATCGCGAGTCCCGGCCGGATCGGCCGGCCCCGGAGCAGGGAGACCAGGGCGGTGGCCAGCGTCACGCCCGCCGACGGGCCGTCCTTCGGGATGGCGCCGGCCGGGACGTGGAGATGGAGGTCCGAGCGCATCCAGAAATCGGGCGCGATGCCGAGCTCCGCCGCGTGCGCCCGCACCCACGACACGGCGGCCTGGGCGGACTCCTTCATCACGTCGCCCAGCTGGCCCGTCAGGGTGAGCGACTTGCCCCCGGCCATTGTCGAGGCCTCGACGAAGAGCACGTCTCCGCCGGTCGGCGTCCACGCGAGCCCCACGGCCACGCCGGGGGTGCGGGTGCGCTCGGCGATCTCCTCCTCCAGGAGGAAGCGGGGCGACCCGAGGAGCGCCATGACGCGCTCGGGATCCACGGTCACCGGCAGGACGTCGCCCTCGGCGCGCTTCCGCGCGATCTTCCGGCAGAGCGCGGCGATCTCCCGCTCGAGGCTCCGCACGCCGGCCTCGCGCGTGTAGCTGCGGGCGATGAGCCGGAGCGCCGGCTCCGTGAACGTGATGTCCTGGTCGAGCCGGAGCCCGTGCTCGGCGGCCTGCTTCGGCGCGAGGTGGCGCCGGGCGATCTCGACCTTCTCGTCCTCGGTGTAGCCGGGCAGCTCGATGATCTCCATCCGGTCGCGGAGCGGCGCCGGAATCGGATCGAGCATGTTCGCGGTCGTGACGAACAGGACCCGCGACAGATCGAAGGGCACGTCGAGGTAGTGGTCCCGGAACGTCGAGTTCTGCTCCGGGTCGAGCACCTCGAGGAGCGCCGAGGCCGGGTCTCCGCGGAAATCGAAGCCGAGCTTGTCGATCTCGTCCAGCATGAACACCGGGTTCTTGGACTCGGCCCGCCGCAGCCCCTGCACGATCTGTCCGGGCAGGGCGCCGATGTACGTCCGCCGGTGACCGCGGATCTCGGCCTCGTCCCGCATCCCGCCGAGGGCGATCCGGTGGAACTTGCGTCCGAGGGCGCGCGCGATGGACCGGCCGAGCGACGTCTTGCCGACGCCCGGGGGGCCCACGAAGCAGAGGATCGGCGACTTGCCCTCGGGCCGGATCTTCCGGACCGCGAGGTACTCGAGGAGCCGTTCCTTGATCTTGCCGAGCCCCCAGTGGTCCTCGTCGAGCACCGCGCGCGCCCGGGCCAGGTCGATGTCGTCCGGCGTTTCCTTCTGCCACGGCAGCGCGGTGAGCCACTCGAGATACGTCCGGGCGACCGAGTACTCGGCGGCGGCCGGCGGCATCTTCGTGAGCCGGTCGAGCTCGCGCATGGCCTCCCGGCGCGCCTCCTCGGACATGCCGGCGGCCTCGATCTTCTCGCGAAGCTCGGTCAGCTCCTGACCCCGCTCGTCGCCCTCGCCGAGCTCCTTCTGGATCGCCTTCAGCTGCTCCCGCAGGTAGTACTCCCGCTGGGTCTTGGTCATCTCGCTCTGGATCTGCGAGTGGATCTTCGACCCCAGCTCGAGGACCTCGGCTTCCTTCGTGAGGGACTCCACCAGCGTCTTGAGCCGCGCCTTGACGTCGGGCGTCTCGAGGAGCGTCTGGCGCTCCACCGTGGTCAGGGAGGGCAGGGTGGCGGCGATGAGGTCGATCGTGCGCCCCGCGTCGCCGGCCCCGGAAACGAGAGGCACGAGATCGTCCGACAGCGCCGGGGACAGCTCGACGATGCGCTCGAAGAGCGTGTGGGCCTGCCGGCCGAGCGCCTGGGCTTCCACGTCGTCGGCGGCCGGCATGATGTCCGGCACGCGCTCGATCCGGGCCCGGAGGTGCGGGGTCGTCTGCGTGAACTCCACCACGCGGAAGCGCTCGAGCCCCTGGACGACCAGGCGGATCGTCCCGTCGGACTGCTTGAGCATCCGGTGGATCATCGCGACCGTCCCCGTCCGGTGCAGCTCGTGGGGCGCGGGCGCCTCCTGCGTGGCGTCGTGCTGGGTCAGGACGCCGATCAGCCGGTGGCCGAGGACGGCCTCGTCCACCGCGCGCACGGACGACGGCCGCGCGACGGCCAGCGGGATGACCGCCTGCGGGAAGAGGACGGACTCCCGCAGCGGCAGGATGGCCAGCTCGTCCGGCTTCTCGGCGTCGGGGCGGCCGGCGTTCGCCGGGCCCGGGCGGGCCGGGCTCGTCTCGATCCGGATGTCGGCGTCGCCCATGGCGCCGCCGAGCTCCGCATCAGGAGTGGTCGGATGGTTGTGCTGGGTCATACGGTCTCCTCGGGGATCGCCCGACCGCGGGCTCCTCCCGCTTCCGCGCGCGACTGGTCGCGCTCCCATATCTCCTGGCACCGCGTGCAGCGAACCGCGAAGGGATGGGCCCGCAGCCGAGCCGGGTTGATCGCCTCCTCGCACGCTTCGCAGCGCCCGTAGCTTCCCTCGTCCATCTTCTTCAGGGCCAGATCCACCTGCGCGAGCATGCCGGCCCGCCGGTCGGCCACCGCAAAGCCCATCTCGTCGTCGGGCGACAAGGCGGGGCGGTCGCCGAACGGCATGCCTTCGACCTTCTCGCGGCGTCCCGTGGCCTCGATGCGACCCTCGCGCTCCTCGCGGAGCTTGGCCACGAGGTCGGCGCGCTTCTGCAGGAGCAGCGCCTTCAGCTCCGCCTGCACGTCGGCGGGGCGCTTGGTCGGTCGTGAACGTGCCATTCTCGCTCCCGTCTAGCAGACATCCAGTTTGCGAAGTTGCCGGTCCGCGACCCGGACCAGGCCGCCGCGCGCCGCGGCGGCTCCGTCAGGGACGGGGCTGCTGGGCTCGTGACGCAGGGGGGAGGCCGCTGCCTCCAGCTCTTGCTGCATCGCGTGCATCTGGCGACGCATCTTTAAGATGATCTCGATCCCGGCAAGATTCACGCCGAGCTCCCGCCCGAGACGCAGGATCAGCCGGATCTCCTCGACGTCCTCCGCCGAGTACACGCGCGTCCGCCCCGTCGTCCGGCTGGGCCGGATGAGGCCCTTCTTCTCGTAGAGCCGGAGCGTCTGCGGGTGGAGCGCCAGCATCTCGGCCACCACGCTGATGCGGTACAAGGGCCGGCCCGCGCTCGCTCACCGGGCGCCCTCCGCGCGGATGTCCCGCCCGTCCGGGTGCGCCCCAGAGCTCCGCCCGCGGATTCTCGGGAAGGAGCCGCCGCAGCGCCTGGAGCACCTCTTCCAGCGCCCGGTCGGGGTTTCGCGGGATCACGACCCGCGTCTCCACGAGGAGATCGCCTCGCCCGTCGCGGTCCAGCCGGGGGCAGCCCTTCCCGCGGACCCTGAGCGTCTGGCCCGCCTGGGTCCCGGCGGGGATCCGCACGACCACCGGACCGTCGGGCGTGGGGATCTGGATCCGCGTTCCCAGGGCCGCCTCGGGCACCGTGAGCGGCACCTCGCAGTGGAGGTGGTCCCCCTTCCGGCTGAAGAGCGGATGCGGCCTCACGCGGGTGATGACGATCAGGTCGCCCGGGTGTCCCGGGGCCGGTGCGGCGTGGCCCTCCCCGGGGGCGCGCACCTGCGCTCCCGTGTCGACGCCCGGCGGAACCGTCACCTGGATCCGGCGTGACCGCGCGCGAGTACCCCGGCCCCCGCAGCCGGGGCAGGGCGGCGGCAGGCGCCAACCCGTACCCCCGCAGGCGCCGCATCGGGCCGCCACCGGCCGATCCCGGTGGAGGGCGACGCGGACCGGACGTCCCTGGCACGCCGCACAGGGCTCCGCCGCCTGGCCCCCGCTCCCCCCGGACGCGCCGCAGGCCTCGCACGGCTCCAGCCGGGTGACCTCGATCTCGACGCGCACGCCCCGGAGCGCCTGGTCGAGCTCGAGGTCCATCGCGTAGTGAATGTCCTCGCCGCGCGGGGCGGGTCCGACCCCCGCTCCCTCCCGGACCGGTTCGAAGGCCTGATGCCCGAACCGGTCGTAGAGGGGGCGTGCCGTCGGATCGCCGACCACGCGGTACGCCTCCCGGATCTCCTCGAACAGCCCCTCGGCCCGTCCGTCCCACAGATTCACGTCCGGTGAATAGCGACGGGCGAGCTGCCGGTACGCCCGGCGGATCTCCGAGACCGGGGCCTCTCGCGAGACCCCGAGCACCTCGTAGTAGTCGCGCTTCCTCACCGCTGATTCCTCGTCCGCGTCCTCGGCCGGCTCTCGCTAGTTCTTCGGCCCGAGGTCCTCGAACTCCGCGTCCACGACCTCGCCCTCGGCCGTCTTGGTCCGCCCGTTGCCAGCGCCACCGGGGGCGGGGTCGGCGGTCGCGCCGGCGCCCTTCGCCTGCGCGTCCCGGTAGAGCGCCTCGGCCATCTTGTGCGACGCCTTGGTCAGCGCCTCGCTGGCCTGCTTGACCCGCGCCACGTCCTTGGCCTCGAGCGCCTGCCGGACCTCCTTGATGGCCTCCTCGATCGCGGCCTTGTCGGCCGCCGCCACCTTGTCCCCGTGCTCGGCGAGCTGCCGCTCGATGCTGTACGCGAGCGAGTCCGCCTGGTTCGTGACCTCGATCTCCTCGCGGCGCTGCTTGTCCTCCTCCGCGTGGGTCTCGGAGTCCCGGACCATCTTCTCGATGTCGTCCTTCGTGAGGCCGGAGGACGCCGTGATCGTGATGGCCTGCTCCTTGCCCGTGGCGCGGTCCTTGGCCGACACGTTGAGGATGCCGTTGGCGTCGATGTCGAAGGTGACCTCGATCTGCGGCACGCCGCGCGGCGCCGGCGGGATCCCCACCAGGTGGAACTTGCCGAGCGGGCGGTTGTCACGCGCCAGCTGCCGCTCGCCCTGGAGGACGTGCACCTCGACGGACGTCTGGCTGTCGGCGGCGGTGCTGAACACCTCCGACTTCTTCGTCGGGATGGTGGTGTTGCGCTCGATGAGGCGCGTCATCACGCCGCCCAGGGTCTCGATGCCGAGGGACAGCGGCGTCACGTCCAGCAGGACGACATCCTTGACCTCGCCGGCGAGGATGGCGGCCTGGACGGCCGCGCCCACCGCGACGACCTCGTCCGGGTTCACGCCCTTGTGGGGCTCCCGCCCGAACAGGTCCCGCACGAGCTCCTGCACCTTGGGCATCCGGGTCTGACCGCCGACCAGGATCACCTCGTCGATCTGCTTCGTGGTGACCCCGGCGTCCTTCATCGCCTGCCGGCAGGGCTCGGTCGTCCGGTCGATGAGATCCATCACGAGGGACTCGAGCTTGGCCCGCGTCAGCGTGATGACCAGGTGCTTCGGCCCGCTCGCGTCCGCCGTGATGAACGGGAGGTTGATCTCGGTCTGGAGCGTGCTCGAGAGCTCGACCTTGGCCTTCTCGGCCGCCTCCTTGAGGCGCTGGAGGGCCATCCGGTCCTTGCGCAGGTCGATGCCGTGCTCCTTGCGGAACTCCTCGGCGATCCACTCCATGACCTTCTGGTCGAAGTCGTCGCCGCCGAGATGGGTGTCGCCGTTCGTGGCCTTGACCTCGAAGACGCCATCCCCGATCTCGAGGATCGAGACGTCGAAGGTGCCGCCGCCGAGGTCGTAGACCGCGATCGTCTCGTCCTTCTTCTTCTTGTCGAGGCCGTAGGCGAGCGCGGCCGCCGTCGGCTCGTTCACGATCCGGAGGACTTCCAGGCCGGCGACGGTGCCCGCGTCCTTGGTCGCCTGCCGCTGGCTGTCGTTGAAGTACGCGGGGACGGTGATGACCGCCTTCGTGACCTTCTCGCCCAGGTAGGCCTCGGCGGCCTCCTTGAGCTTCCGCAGGATCATGGCGGAGATCTCGGGCGGCGCGTGCTGCTTGCCGCGGATCTCGACGCGCGCGTCGCCGTTCGGGGTCTTCACGACCTTGTAGGGCACGAGCTTGATCTCGTGGAGCACCTCGTCGTAGCGGCGGCCCATGAAGCGCTTGATCGAGAAGACGGTGTTCTCGGGGTTCGTGATGGCCTGGCGCTTGGCGACCTGGCCGACCAGGATCTCCCCTTCCTTGGCGAAGCCGACGACGGACGGCGTGAGGCGGTGCCCCTCCGTGTTGGGGATGACGACCGGATCGCCCCCCTCCACGACGGCCACGACGGAGTTGGTGGTTCCGAGATCGATGCCGATCACCTTGGCCATTGCTTGTTCTCTCCTTGAAATGTCGGGCGCGCCCGGCCGGGCCCCCGCCTGGTTCCTCTAGCCGACCTCGATCTTGATCTCGCGCGGCTTGGCCTCGGGGAGCTTCGGGAGCCGGATCTCGAGGACGCCATCGCGGTAGCTGGCCCGGATCCGGTCCGCCTGGACGGGAATCGGCAGCTGGACGTGCCGCTCGAACGTCCCGGACCAGCGCTCGATCCGGTGGTAGTTCTCCTCGCGGGCCTCCGCGGCGCTGCCCCGCTGTCCGCGGAGGCTCAGGACGTCGCCGGTCATGGAGAGGTGGATATCCTTCTCTCGCGCCCCGGGGAGCTCCACCGCCACGACGAGGTCGTCGCGGGTCTCGTAGACGTCGATCGGCGGCGCCCAGGTACGCTCGGGCGAGCCATTCCCGGGCCGGACCCCGAAGTAGGCGTCAAAGGCCCGGTTGATCTCCGTCTCGATGTCCGTCAGCTGACGGAAGGGGTCGAACCGCTGAATCCGCCATCGATCCATGAATGCCGTCCTCCCAGACGATGATTGAGTCGCTAGTTCATATACAAGCTGATATGAGCGCTGTCAAGCTTGCCCCCGATCCATAGAGCCCGTATGGTGGCGCCCATGGCTCGGTGGGGAGGCCGGAGGGGCGTCCTGATTCCCGTCCTGCTGGCCTTGCTCGCGGGGATCGGGGCGGGGCTGGTCCTGATCCGGACCCTGTCCGGACCGGCTGGATCCCGAGCCCCCCCTCGATCGACCCGCAGGCCGGCCTTCGCGTTCAGAGTGTCGTGGCGCAACTCCTGCTCAGGGAGGCGGGCCTGAGCGCCCGTCAGGATCCCCTGGTTCTGACGGGCGCCGAGGTCACCGCGTTCCTGATCCAGCACGTCCAGGTCCGGGACGCGCCGGTCTGGCCGGTCCGGGTCCTGATCGAGCCGGATGGGGTCGAGGTCGGTGGCGCGACGACCCTCGGGCAGCTGATCACGTCGGCCGTGGGATCGGGGCTGGGCGGCCTCGTGCCCGGCTCGGTCGGCGGGTACCCCGTCTGGATCGCCGCGCGGGGCACGATCGCGGTGTCATCCGGGGGCCGCGCGGAGTTCCGGGCCCACGCGGGAACGATCGGACGTCAGGCGGTGCCGCTGACCCTTCTGTGGTGGGTCGTCGGTGGGCGCCCCCCGGCCCTGGTCTGGCGGATGCCGCGGGTCGTCGACCGGGTGGACGTCGAGGCGGGGCGGCTAGTCATCCATACCCGGCGCCCCGGGGCGGGCCGAGCCTCTCCGGGCTAGACGCCCCCGCTCAGCGGTTCCCGCGGCGCGCCTGACTGATTCGCACGTAGCCCATCCGGAGGGTGGACAGCATCTCCTCCAGGACGGCGCTCTCGTCGGGCGTCCGGTGGCTCCGGGTCTTCTCCTGGAGCATCGCCAGGAGGTCGATCGCGAAGCGCGCCTGGTCGAGATCCACGTGCGGCCGTCCGGTCGCCGGATCGGGCGCCTGGCCGAGGTTGGCCATGGCGTCGCTGTAGAGCATCACCAGGAGGGCCGTCAGGTCAGCCTTGGGGGCGCCGGCCGGTCCGCCTGCGTCGGGACCGAGCCCGACGATGGGCGACGGCCCGGGGGGGGCGGGGGACCGCGGGGGCTCGACGACGGGCGGGGGGGCCGGCCGGGACGGCGCAGGCGCCTCGTCCTCCTCACCGCGCCGTCGCCGGTCGACCACACTGAAGCCGGGCTCGGGCTCGCGCTCGGACACGGATGCTCCTCCTCAGACGTCTGGGCTCGAGGGGCGGGGCTCGGGGCCGAGCCCGCGGAAGTAGGGTGACGCTAGCACACCGGGCCGCACGGGACAAGCCGCCCGGGACGGTCAAGACGGCCATGCTATACTGGCCGCGCCCTGCGGGGATCGCGTGTTGGCGAGTCTGCAGAAGGCCCCCCGATGTCGAGCCCGGACGCCGGCCAACGTTTCGTCGAGTTGCTGACGATGATGACGCGCCTGCGTGGCGACCGCGGCTGCCCCTGGGACCGAGAGCAAACCCGCGAGTCCCTCCGCCCGTTCCTGGTCGAGGAGACCTACGAAGTCCTGGACGCCCTCGACGCCCGCGACCCGCGTCACCTCCGCGAGGAGCTGGGCGACCTGCTCTTCCAGGTCGTCTTCCACGCGGAGATCGCCCGGGAGCGCGGCGAGTTCTCGATGGCCGACCTCCTCGAAGCGCTCGTCGCGAAGATGACGCGCCGGCATCCGCACGTCTTCGGCGACCGCCCGGTGGGTTCCGCCCGGGAGGCGCTGGCGCAGTGGGAAGCCATCAAGGACGCGGAGAGCCAGGGATCGCCGCGGTCGGCGCTCGCGGGCGTGCCGCGCGCGCTCCCCGCGCTCCATCGCGCCCAGCGCGTCCAGCACAAGGCCGCGCGCGTCGGCTTCGACTGGGCCGATGCCGCGGGAGCGCTGGAGAAGGTCCGCGAGGAGCTCGGCGAGGTGACCGAGGCGCTGCAGCAGGGCGGGGGCGAGGCCCTCCGGGAGGAGCTGGGCGACCTGCTCTTCTCCGTCGTCAACGTGGCGCGGCTGGCGGGAGTGGATCCCGAGGGGGCGCTCCAGGGGACCGTCGATCGCTTCAGCCGACGCTTTGCGTCCATGGAGGACACCGCCCGGGGCGAGGGCCGGGAGCTGGCCGGCCTGTCCCTCGACGAGCTGGAACAGCTCTGGTCCCGGGCGAAGTCGCTGGAAAGACCGGCCTGAGAAGGAGCAAGGGGAGACTGCGATGAGGGTTCGGGTGGGCCCAGCCGACATCTACCTCGAGCGCGGTGACATCACCGAGTACGAGGTCGATGCCATCGTCAACGCCGCCAGCAGCGACCTCTCCATGGGCACGGGCGTTGCCTCGACGATCAAGCGAAAGGGCGGGACGATCGTCGAGGAAGAGGCGACCCGCCAGAGTCCCGTCGAGGGCGGCGATGCTGTGGTGACCACGGCCGGCAACCTCGCCGCCAACTACGTGATCCACGCCGCGGTTCTGGGCGCGGACCACCGGGCGAACGCCGACCTCGTCCGGCAGGCGACGCGCAATTCTCTCCGGCGCGCCGAGGAGTTGCGGCTCCATACCCTCGCATTTCCCGCCTTCGGGACGGGGGCTGGGCGGCTCGAGCCCAAGGAGTCGGCGGAAGCCATGGTGGGGGCGCTTGCGGGCCCACTTCGCGGAGGTGGCGGAGTCGAGCGTCCGGCGGATTCACCTCGTCCTGTACCAGGAAGACGCTTATCAGGCGTTTGGCTCGCTGCTGGGGCTGGCCAAGGCCCGCCGGGTGAGCTGACCGCGCCTACGACCGGCAACAGCAGCGTGGTACGACGTTTGCTCTTTGTTGGTTGCCGATGACAAATATTTGCTGGTTTTGGCCTCGAGGCTGCCAGAATCCTCCCGTCCAAACCTGAGATGGCACTCATTCTCGTTGCCGACGACGCTCCGGCTGTCCTGGATGTCCTGGATGACATCCTGACACTCGAGGGCCATCAAGTGCTCCGGGCGACGTCCGGTCAGGAGGCCCTCCGGAAGTTCGAGGAGTCCCCGCCGGAACTCGCGGTGCTCGACATCATGATGCCCGACATGGACGGTCTGGTCGTGCTGGACGCGATCCGCCGCACGAGCGGCGACCTGCCCGTGATTCTGATCACGGGGCTCGTGGGGGAATCGCTCGCCAAGAAGGTCGCCCACCACAAGGCCGTCTCCTTCTTCGAAAAGGGCTCGGGGCTCGATCGGTTCGTCGAGCTGGTCAACGAGACGCTGGGCCGGAAGGCGGAAGCGTGAGCGCGCTCGGTCGAGAGGACACACGGTCGTGAACCCGCGGCTGCTCGATCTGCTGGTCAAGGAGAACCTGCTCACCCCCGAGCAGGCCCAGAAGGCCATCACCGAGCAACGGCGGTCGGGGGAGCGGCTGGCGACGGCCCTGACGCGGCTGGCGTTCATCACCGAGGACGAGTTGCTCGACTTCCTCAGCCGGAAGTACGGCATCCCGGTGATCAACCTCGGCCGGGTGGAGGTCGACCCCGACATCCTGCGGCTCGTCCGCAAGGAGATCGTCCAGAAGTACCAGGTGTTCCCCGTCCGGAAGGTCGGGAACACCCTGACCCTCGCCCTGTCCGACCCGACCGTCGTGCTCGCGATCGACGACGTCCAGTTCGCCACCGGACTCCACGTCATCCCCGTGCTGGCAGCCGAGAGCGCCATCCGGGGGGCGATCGACCACAACTACAGCTCCGGTGTCGACGACATCAAGAAGCTCATCGACCAGGAGTCCACCGGCATCGACACCAACCTCGAGCTGGTGGACAAGGGCTCGAAGGTCGACATCGCGGAGCTGGGGCGGGAGGCCGAAGAGGCCCCGACGATCCGCTTCGTCAACCTGATCATCGCCGATGCCATCCGGAAGCGGGCCTCGGACATCCACCTGGAGCCCTACGAGAAGGTGTTCCGCGTCCGGTACCGGATCGACGGCGTGCTCCACGACATGATGAACCCGCCGAAGCAGATGGAGCCGGCCATCCTCTCGCGGGTCAAGATCATGTCGAACCTGGACATCGCCGAGCGGCGACTGCCCCAGGACGGCCGGCTCTCGGTGAAGTTCCAGAACCGCGAGATCGACCTGCGCGTCTCGTCGCTCCCCACGACCTTCGGCGAGAAGATCGTCATGCGGGTCCTGGACAAGGGGAGCGTCGTCCTCGACCTCACCCGCCTCGGGTTCGAGGAGGACGACCTCAATCGGTTCAAGAAGACCATCACGACCCCCTACGGCATGATCCTCTGCACGGGGCCCACCGGCAGCGGCAAGAGCACGACGCTCTACGCCGCCATCGCGACCATCAACAACCCCGACATCAACATCATCACGGCGGAGGATCCGGTCGAGTTCAGCATCGCCGGGGTCAATCAGGTGCTCGTGCGCGAGGACATCGGCTACAACTTCTCCGCCGCCCTGCGGGCGTTCCTGCGGCAGGACCCGGACGTGATCCTGGTCGGCGAGATGCGCGACCTCGAGACGGCGCAGATCGCGATCCGAGCCGCCCTCACCGGGCATCTGGTGTTCTCCACGCTGCACACCAACGACGCCCCCAGCACGGTCACGCGGCTCCAGGACATGGGCATCCCGCCCTTCCTGATCTCCTCGTCGCTGCTCCTGGTCATCGCGCAGCGCCTGGTGCGCCGGACCTGCCTCGAGTGCCGCGAGCCCGTCCAGGTGCCGGTGTCCGCCTTGATCGACATCGGGTTCCGTCCCGAGGACGCCGAGAGCGTGCGCATCTATGCGGGCAAGGGTTGCGCGACCTGCGCCAACACCGGGTACAAGGGCCGGATCTCGATCCACGAGATCATGTGGATGATTCCGGAGCTCCAGGAAGGCATCGTACGCCAGCGGCCCGCCAACGAGCTCAAGGACATCGCCGTGAAGGCCGGGATGCGGACCCTGCGCCAGACCGGGCTCCGGAAGGTGGCGAACGGGCTGACCACGATCGATGAGGTCCTCCGCGTGACGTTCGCCGACTGAGGGCCAGGGGGGAAACCGACGTGAACCAGAGTGTGTCGATGCGAGATCTCCTCGTCGCCATGGCGGAGAGGAGCGCGTCGGATCTGCACATCACCGCCGGGGCGGCGCCCACGCTGCGTGTCCACGGACACCTCGTGGGGCTGGACTACCCGCCGCTCGACGGGGAGCAGACGAAAGCCCTCGCCTACAGCCTCATCAACGCGGAGCAGCGCGAGCGGTTCGAGTCGAACCACGAGCTGGACTTCTCGTACGGCGTCGTCGGCCTCTCCCGGTACCGCGTCAACGTCTACCGGCAGCGGGGCGCGGTCGGGGTGGCGATCCGGTCCATCCCCCATCAGCCCAAGAGCTTCCAGGAGCTCGGCCTCCCGGCCGAGATCTGCACCCAGCTGATCCAGAAGCACAAGGGGCTCATCCTGATGACCGGGCCGACCGGACACGGGAAGACGACCTCCATGGCGGCCATGCTCGACCGCATCAACCGGGAGCGTGACGTTCACATCGTCACCGTCGAGGACCCCCTCGAGTACCTGTACCAGCACCAGAAGGCGCTCGTGAACCAGCGCGAGGTCGGGAGCGACACGCACTCCTTCCCGGCCGCCCTGAAGTACGTCCTTCGGCAGGACCCGGACGTCGTGCTCATCGGGGAGATGCGGGACCTGGAGACGATCCAGGCGGCGCTGACGATCGCGGAGACGGGGCACCTGACCTTTGCGACCCTGCACACGAACTCGTGCGCGCAGTCGATCGACCGGATCATCGACGTCTTCCCGCCGCACCAGCAGTCCCAGGTGCGGGCTCAGCTGGCGCTCGTGCTCGAGGCCGTCTTCAACCAGCTCCTCATCCCGAAGCGTGACGGGCGCGGCCGCGCTCTCGCCATGGAGATCCTGATTGCGACCCCGGCGATCCGGAACATGATCCGCGAGGAAAAGGTCCACCAGATCTACTCGGCGATGCAGGCCGGCCAGAAGTTCGGGATGCAGACCATGAACCAGTCGCTGGCGAACCTCTACCTCCGCGGACAGATCTCGCGGCCGGAAGCCATGTCCCGGAGCTCGTACCCGGACGAGCTGCTCCGCATGATGGACCAGCCGGTGGCCGCGGCCACCCGCTAGGACCGACACGGGGGAAGCCATGCCGAACTTCACGTATCGAGGCGTCACGTCGGGCGGGGGGCAAGTGCGGGCGGAGATCACCGCGCCGGACGAGCGGGCGGCCGCCCGCCAGCTGCGGTCCCAGGGGATCGTCGTCCAGAACATCGCGGTCAAGCGCGCGCGCCGGGACCAAGATCGAGCTCGGGGACCTGCCCGGGCTGAGCACCTTGCTCGGAGGAGTGCGCGGCAAGGACATCTCCGTCTTCAGCCGCCAGTTCGCCACGATGATCGCGGCGGGGCTCCCGCTCGTCCAGTGCCTGCAGACGCTGGGCATGCAGATGGAGCGGAAGCGCTTCCAGGACATCATCGCGAAGGTGGCGTACGACGTCGAGTCCGGCTCCACGCTCTCCGACGCCCTCGGGCGCTTCCCCCGGGTCTTCGACGAGCTGTACGTGAACCTGGTGCACGTCGGGGAGACGGGCGGCGTGCTCGACTCCATGCTGTCGCGGCTGTCGACCTACCTGGAGAAGGCCCAGGCGCTGAAGCACCGGGTGCAGATGGCCATCGTCTACCCGATCCTGGTCATGACCATCGCCGTGCTGGTCGTGGCGTTCCTGATGATCTTCATCATTCCGATCTTCGCGGCCTTCTTCAACAATGCCGGCGTGCCACTCCCGCTTCCCACCCGCATCGTGATCGCGGTGAGCAACGGGGTGGTGGGGTACTGGTACATCGTCCTCGCCGTCTGGGTGGGCGCGATGTTCGGCTTCCGCTGGCTGGTACCGGACCGAGGCGGGTCGGCTGGCGGTCGACCGCTTCTTTCTGCGCGCGCCCATCTTCGGCCCGCTGGTCCGAAAGATCTCCATCGCGCGGTTCACGCGGACGCTGTCCGCGCTCCTGGGCGGCGGCGTGCCCATCATCGACGCGCTTCGCATCACCGCCAAGACCGCGGGGAACCGCGTCGTGGAGAACTCGGTCATGGCGGCGCGCGAGCGGGTCATGGCGGGGCACACCCTCGGCGAGCGCCTCAAGGACAGCGGCGTCTTTCCGCCCATGGTGGTCCAGATGGTCATCGTCGGCGAGCAGACCGGCGCGCTCGACAACATGCTGGCGAAGGTCGCGGACTACTACGAGGACGAGGTCGACGTGGCCGTCTCCGGCTTGACGGCGCTGCTCGAGCCGCTCCTGATCGTCTTCCTCGGCGTCGTGATCGGCGGCATCGTCATCGCGATCTACCTGCCGATCTTCAAGGTGGTGACGCTGGTCAAGTAGGCACCGCCAGGGCGCGGTGGGGAGCGGGATGGCCACGTCGCCCGAGGGACAGGGGACGGTCCGGTGGCTGGTCTACGGCCGGACCGGGTTCGTCTCGTTGCTGGCCGCGGCGCTGGTCGGGTCGCATCTCAGCGGCCTGCCCCTGTTCCCGCTGCCCCCCGTCCTGACGCTGCTGGCGGCGGCCTACCTCCTCTCGGCCGTCTACCTCGCGCTGGTCGGGCGAGTCCGGAACCCCACCTGGCTGGCCGAGGTCCAGATCTACGGGGACGTCGTCCTCGAGACGATCCTGATCTACCTCACGGGCGGGCCGTACAGCGTCTTCCCGTTCCTCTACCTCGTGTCGATCCTGACCGCCAGCATCCTGGTGGCGCCCCGGGAGAGCTTCGGCGTGGCCACCGTGGCGGTGTTCCTCCACGGCGTCACGCTCGGCGCCCAGTTCTACCGATGGCTGCCGCCCGCCGTGGACCTGCCTCTCGCGCGCAACGTCGGGATGGAAGGCAGCCTCACGATCCTGCTCATCAGCGCGAACTTCTGCGCCTGCTTCCTGATGGCCTACCTCGGGACCTACCTGTCGGGACGCTTGCGGCAGGCGCGGGGCGAGGCGCACCGGAGCGAGGCGAGCCTGGCCGCCCTGCGGGCCCTCCACGAGGACATCGTCCAGAGCGTCGCGAGCGGGCTCCTGACCTTCGATCGCCGCGGCACCGTCACCTCCGTGAACCGGACGGCCGAGGCGCTGTGCGCGCGGCGCGAGGCGGAGCTGCGAGGCGTGCGCTGGGAGACCCTGTTCCCCGGCGCGCCGCCGTTTCCCACCGTCTGGGAGGGCCTGGAGGGCGGCGCCACGCGGCGGGCCCGCTCGGAGGCCGAGCTGGTCCGGCCCGACGGCGCCCGGCTCCCGGTCGGGATGAGCCTGTCCTTCCTGCGGCGCGGGCGCGGCGCGATCTGCTCGTTCCAGGACCTCACCGACATCAGGCGCATGGAGGAGCAGGTCCGCCAGGCGGACCGGCTCGCGGCCATCGGCCGCCTGGCGGCCGGGCTCGCTCACGAGATCCGCAACCCGATCGGGTCCATCCGCGGCTCGGTCGAGGTTCTCGGCGGGAGCCTCGATCTCCAGGGAGACGACCGGCGCCTGATGGACATCGTCCTCCGCGAATCGGACCGGCTGGACGCCATCATCCGGGACTTCCTGCAGTTCTCCCGGCCCCCGCGCCTCGTGCGGGTGCCGACCGACGTCCCGGCCATGCTCGACGAGATCCTGCTCATGCTGGCGCACCACAGCGGCGTGCAGGGGACGGACACCCCGCGCGTGCAGATCCGACGGGACGTGGCGCGAGTCGACCGCGAAGGCGGACGTGGACCCGGCGCAGATGCGCCAGGCGCTCTGGAACCTGTGTCTCAACGCGGTGGAGGCGATGCCGCAGGGCGGGGAGCTACGCGTGGGCGTGCGGACGATCACCTCGGAAGCGGGCCGGACCCTCATGGAGATCACGGTCGAGGACACCGGCGTGGGGATCACGGCGGCGGAGCTGACCCAGGTCTTCGAGCCTTTCTTCACAACCAAGCCCCAGGGAACCGGGCTCGGGCTCGCCATCGCGCACCGGATCGTCGAGGATCACGGGGGCGAGATCCGGGTGCAGAGCGAGCCCTGGCGGGGGAGCCGGTTCACCATCTCGCTCCCCGTGAGCGAGGGCTGAGCCCGTGATCGAGCGCATCCTCGTCGTCGACGACGACCAGAGCCTCCGGGAGTTCCTGACGATCACGCTCGGCCGGGACGGCTTCGAGGTCGTGGCCGCGTCCTCCGGGGCCGAAGCGCTCCGGGCCATGGCGGAGGCCCCCGCCGACCTCGCCCTCGTCGACCTGAAGATGCCCGGCATGGACGGGCTCGAGACGCTGCGGCGCCTGAAGGAGCTCAGCGAGACCGTGGCGGTGGTGATCGTCACCGCCTTCGCCACGACCGAGACCGCGATCCAGGCCCTGAAGGAAGGCGCCTACGACTACCTGATCAAGCCCTTCAAGGTCGACGAGCTGAAGCTGGTGGTGCGGAAGGCGCTCGAGGAGCGTCGGCTTCGCTGGGAGAACCAGCGGCTCCGGCGCGAGGTCGAGCTCCGCTACACCCTGGGCAACATGGTCGGCAAGAGCGGCAAGGTGCAGGAGCTCTTCTCGACCATCAGCCGCCTGGCCGAGTCGCGGGCGACGGTCCTCCTGACGGGGGAGAGCGGCACCGGCAAGACGCTGCTCGCGAAGACCATCCACTTCAACTCGAGCCGGAAGAACGGGCCCTTCGTCGGGGTGAACTGCGCGGCCATCCCGAACGAGCTGATGGAGTCCGAGCTCTTCGGACACGTGCGGGGCGCCTTCACCGGGGCCATCGCCAACAAGCAGGGCCTGTTCGAGACGGCCGACGGCGGGACGCTCCTCCTGGACGAGATCAGCGAGATGTCCACGCACCTGCAGGCCAAGCTCCTGCGCGTGCTGGAGGACCGCGAGATCCGGCCCGTGGGGGGCACGAAGCCCGTGCGGGTCGAGGTCCGGATCGTCGCGGCCACGAACCGCGACCTGGCGCAGGCGATGGCGCGCGGCTCCTTCCGGGAGGATCTGTTCTACCGCCTCAACGTCATCTCGGTGGCCCTCCCGTCACTGCGGGAGCGCCGGGAGGACATCCCCCTCCTGGTCAACCACTTCCTCCAGAAGTTCACCGAGCTGGCGGGCGCGCCCGCCAAGGTCCTGTCGCCCGAGGCGCTGACGTGCCTCGAGGCCTACGCATGGCCCGGGAACATCCGGGAGCTGGAGAACGTGATCGAGCGGGCGGTCACGCTCGAGTCGGGCCCGATCATCCGCCCGGAGAGCCTGCCCGAGTCCCTGCGCCGGCCCCGCCCACCGGACGCCTTCCACGTGGACTTCCCGCCGGACGGGCTCGACCTCGACAAGCTGATGGAGCAGATCGAGCGGGACCTCATCCGGCGGGCTCTGGACCGCGTCGACGGCGTCCAGAGCCGGGCGGCCCAGCTCCTCGGCACCGGCTTCCGATCGTTCCGCTACCGCCTCCAGAAGTACGGGATGATCGAGCGTGGCACCGGTCCGGACGGCGCCCCGGAGGACTCGGCTCAGTGACAATTTGCGAGGGGCTCGCGGCCAATCTTGACAGGACGCCGATTGATCAATGTCGGCCGGTATTTAGGTCTGAAACCAGCGCTGATGCACTCCCGCGAGCCATACCCGGCGCCTCGGGAAGGCCTCGGAAAGGCCCAGAAACCATCACATTGGGGTCGGCACCGGAATTGCTCTACGTAGGCGCCGTGTGGTGTAGGCAGAGGCAAGCGGGACAGCGATCCGGTGCAGTTCACCCCAACTCAGGGAGGTTGAAAAGATGTTCAGGCAGCTTCGTAGCCAGAAGGGCTTGACCCTCGTCGAGCTCATGGTGGTCGTGGCGATCATCGCCATCATCGCCGCCGTCGCCATCACCGTGTTCCAGGACATCCAGAAGAAGGCCAAGCTCGCCGCAGACCAGGGCAACGTGGCCGCGATGCGGTCCGCCGTCGCCATCTACTACGGCAAGAACAACGGCATCTTCCCGGCCGACGTGGCGGCCGTTTCGTCCCTCGTGACGCCGGCCCCGACGTGGCAGTGCGGCACGACCCCCGCGTACACCGCGGGCAACGGCAAGGTCGACTTCACCGCGACCGTCGACGACTGCCCGTAAGCGTTGCAGCAGCGCGAGCGGGGGAGGACGCCCAGAGTGACCAGCATCGAGGTCTCGGTGATCCTGCCGGTCCTCGACGAGGTCGAAAGCCTGGGCGTCCTCCACCGCGAGCTGACCGAAGCGCTCCAGCGCCTCGGTCGTTCGTACGAGATCATCTTCGTAGACGACGGGAGCCGCGACGGCTCCTTCCAGCGGATCGAGAAGCTCCGACTCGAAGATCCCCGCGTCCGTGGTCTTCAGCTCCGCCGAAACTTCGGCAAGGCCGCCGCGCTGGCCGCGGGCTTCGCCGAGGCCCGGGGGGATGTGGTCGCCACCCTCGACGCGGACCTCCAAGACGACCCCGCCGAGATCCCGAAGCTCCTGGCCCGGCTCGAGGACGGATTCGACCTCGTGTCGGGCTGGAAGCAGGACCGCCAGGACCCGCGCTCCAAGACCTGGCCGTCCCGGCTCTTCAACTGGGTCACGGGCTTCCTCACCGGGGTCCGGCTCCACGACTTCAACTCGGGCTTCAAGGTCTACCGCCGGGAGGTGGTGCAGGAGATCCGCCTGTACGGGGAGCTTCACCGCTTCATCCCGGCGCTCGCCGCATGGCGCGGCTTCCAGGTGACCGAGGTTCCCGTCAACCACCGGGCGCGGCGATACGGCCGGACCAAGTTCGGCTCGGCCCGGCTCTGGCGGGGCTTCCTGGATCTGCTGACGGTCCTGTTCCTGACCCGGTACACGCGACGGCCGCTTCACCTCTTCGGGGGGCTCGGGCTGATCGCGTGGACGGTAGGGTTCGGGGTGAACGCGTACCTCACCGGGATCTGGCTGTCGGGCGCGGAACCGATCGGACACCGACCCCTCCTCGCCTTCGGCGTGCTCAGCATGCTCGTGGGCGTGCAGTTCTTCGCCGTCGGTCTCCTCAGCGAGCTGGTGCTCAGCTACCAGACGCGGACCGACGACGTGTCCATCCGGCGTCGGCTGGATTGATCGCGGCAGCCCAGCGGAGCGACGCCGAGGGGGAGTTCCGGTCCGAGGATCCGGCCATCCGGCGCCGGGCGGGGCGCGGCCCTCGCCGAGTGCCGGAATTGGGCATTCTAGAACCCCCTCGCCGCATACTGGACGTCGGCTGCGGCGAGGGCATTCGCGTTGGCACCCCGGGCGGCTCGCCTGCCCGGGGCGCAGCTCGACGGGCTCGACTCGATGAGGCGGCGCCGGAGGAAGCGCGCACGCGCGGCCCCGGCGTCACGCTCGTGAGAGGGGACGCATGCGCGCAGCCCTTCGGGGGCCAGAGCTTCGATCCCGTGGTGTGTTCCCAGGTCCCCGAGCATCTGCCCGCACAGGCTCGCCCGAGCCGGAAGCCTCGCCGGACCGCGGGCGCCGGATGCCGCCGCGGAGGGCCGCATGAGCGGTCCGTCCGGCTCGGTCACCTCCGGCGAGACAGGAACGTCACCGGGTTCGTCGATGCCGGAGGACGCCCGCCATCCCCGGCCGCCCCAGCGGGAGCGCGAGCACGCCGCCCGCATTCGCCCCGGCGCCCTCCCCAGGCTCGTCCTCCACGGGACGCCCTGAGAGCGGCTTCCGTCTCGGCCTTCTCCTCGTCCTGTTCCTCGGTCTGGCGCTCCGGGCGTGGAGCGCGGCGTACGGCCTGCCGGACCTCTACCATCCCGACGAGCCGCGGATCGTCGAGCGGGCGGTGCGCTTCCACCAGGGAGACCTGAACCCGCGGTTCTTCAACTGGCCCAGCCTGTACATGTACGCGATGGCGGGGGTGTATGGCCTGGTGTTCGGGGCCCTCCCCGGCGGCGTGGCCGGCGCGTTCGGCCGGGACCCTGCGCTCTTCTACGTGGTCGGGCGCCTGGTCACGGCGCTGTTCGGCACGGCCACGCTCGCCGTCCTCTATTTCACCGGCCGGCTCGCCTATGGCCGCGCGGTCGGGATCCTGGCGGCCGGATTCCTGGCGGTCGATCTCCTGCACGTCCGCGATTCTCACTGGGTCACCACGGACGTGCCGCTCACGTTCCTCGTCGCGCTCGGAACCTTTCTCGCGCTCCGCTACTGGCGGGACGGACGCCTCTTCGACGCATGCGCCGCCGGGCTGGTGGCCGGCCTGGCGACGTCCATGAAGTATCCGGGCGGGCTGGCCTTCCTCGCGCTGCTGGCGGCCCATGCCGCCCGGCGGCCGGCCTGGCCGGCCTGGCGCCGCGTCGTGGGGCGAGACACCATCGCGGCGGCCGGCCTGGCCGCCGGCGGCTTCGTCCTGGGGACGCCCTACGCCCTCCTGACGCCGGTCGCGTTCGTGCGGGGCGTGCTCGACGAGCTGCGCGAGGTCCACACGGTGCAGTTCGGGAACGAAGCGGCCGCGCCCGGCTACCTCTTCCACCTCGCCTACTCGCTACCGGAGGCCATGGGCTGGCCGCTGTACCTCCTGGCGCTGGCGGGCCTCGGGTGGGCGCTCGCCCGGCGGGCTGCCCGCGAGGCGGTTCTTCTCGCGTTCGCCGTGCCGTATCTGCTCGTGATCGTCAGCTGGAGCTCCCGCTTCGAGCGCTACGCGATCCCGCTCCTGCCGAGCCTCACGCTCCTGGCCGCGGTCGCGCTGGTCGGGGCGGTGGCCTGGGTGGCGGCGCGGGCCCGGCTCGCCCCGGGACGATGGCCCGCCATCGCGCTGGCGGCCGGCGCGATGCTGCTCGTCGCGCCTTCGCTCGCGCGGGTGATCGCCTATCACCAGCTGCTCGCGCAGCCGGACACGCGAGAGCTCGGCGCCGGCTGGATCGAGCGCCACGTGCTGCCGGGGGCGCGGATCGCGCTGGAGCCCTACAGCCTGATGCTGCCCGTCGCTCGCGGGCAGCTCCGCGAGGGGCCGGGAAGCCTGACGCACTTGCCGCAGGCCCGTGCGGAGGCCGCGGCTCCGGAGTCCACCGGTCGTGAGGACGGCTACTGGCTGGTGCGTCTGGACATCTACGACCTCGACCGGTTGCTGCAGGACGGCGTCCAGTACGTGATCCTGTCGGGCTTCGTGTACCAGCGCCACCGTCAGGCCTGCGATCGTCACCCGGCCCCGTGCCGCTTCTACGGGGAGCTCGAAGCGCGGTCGCGGCTCGTGTTCAGCGCCTCGCCCGGCGTCGAGGATGCGGGGCTGACCGTGGGCGACATCTATTCGCCCCTCACGCGGATCCGCGAGCGCCGGCACCCGGGCCCGCCGATCCGGATCTACCAGCTGCCCTCCGGCGGCCAGGCATGATCGCCCTCGCGCGCGTGATGCCGGCGGCGTTCCTGGCGGCGGTGGGGCTGGCCGCGCTCCGGCCGATCGACGACGCCGACTTCTGGTGGCTGCTCCGGGCCGGCCGCTACATGGTCGAGACCCGGACCTTCCTCACGACGGACCCGTTCTCCGCGACTGCGCGGGGCGCGGAGTGGCTCAACCATGCCTGGGGCTTCGAGCTCCTCATCTACGGGCTCTACACCCTGGCCGGCACGACGGGCGTCATCCTCCTCCAGGGGGTGGCGGCCTCGGCGACCTTCGGGGTTCTCTACGGCCTTCTCCGGCAGGAAGGTGTGGGGCGGGGATGGTCCATCGGGCTCCTGAGCCTCGGCGCCCTGGCGACCCACGGTTTCTGGTCACCGCGCCCGCAGCTGGTCACCTATCTCATCCTGGCCGTCTTCGCGCGCGTCCTCGCCGACTACCAGGCTGGCCGCCGCAACCGCCTGTGGTGGCTCCCGGTCCTGACCGCCGTGTGGGCGAACCTGCACGCCGGGTTCCTGGCGGGCCCGCTGCTCGTCGCCCTGTGCGCGGCCGGTGAGCTCGTCGGGTGGGCGCTCGGAGACGACACCGGGCGGGCCGGCGGCCTCGCCCGCGCGCGCGTGATCGCGTTCTGGTCCGCGGCGAGCGTCGCGGCCTCGCTGGCGAACCCGTTCCACTACCACGCCGTCCTGTTCCCCTTCCAGGTGATGGGGGAACGGCTGTCCCAGGCGTGGATCATCGAGTGGGGGTCGCCGCCGTTCGGGCACCCGCAGGTGCTCGTGCTCGAGCTGATCCTGGGCCTCGTGCTGGTCCTGTCCCTGGGGACCGCGCGTCCGCTCCCGTGGCGCGATCTCGTCGTCCTGGTGCCGCTCGTCCACCTCGCCTTCCAGGCGACGCGCAACACGCCGCTCCTGGTGATCGTCGCGACGCCGATCCTGGGCCGGGCGGCCGCCTCCTGCGTCGGCGCCCACTGGGCGCGCCTGCCGGGCCTGGGCCGGCGCGCGCTCGCGGCGGGGGCGCTCGGCCTGGTCCTCTCGTCGTGCAGCCTGGTGGCCGGCTCTCGCCAGCCCGCACAGGTGTGGAGCGCGTTCCGCCCGGCCTTCGGCGTGGCCGACACCCTTCCGGCCGGCGCCGTGGACTTTCTTCGCCGGGAGGGTCGCCGGGGTACCCTCTGGAACGAGTATGTCTGGGGGGGCTACCTCATCTGGCACCTGTATCCGGAGCTCCGGGTGTCGATCGACGGTCGGATGGCCGTCTACGGCCCGCTGCGCTTCCGGGAGCACCTGACGGTGTCCGAGCTGGAGCCCGGGTGGCAGGACGTCCTGGCGCGGCTCGATGTCAACGCGGCGGTCGTGCGGAGCGGGTCCCCCCTGGTGTCGGCCCTCCGCGCCGCCGGATGGGTGGTGCGCTACGAGGACCGGGTCGCGACCGTGCTCGACCCCCCGGGGCGGGCCGGATGAGACCACCGGCCGGACCGCCCGCGGCGCGCTCCTCGTCGTGACGCTCCTCGCCGTGGCGACGATCGCGCTGTCCTCGCTGACGGTCTTCGACTTCTGGTGGTACCTGGCCTCCGGCCAGCGCATCCTCGAGACGCGCGCGGTGCCGGCGACGGACCCCTTCTCCTACACGGCCGAGGGCCGGCCGTGGATCAACCACATGTGGGCCACGCAGGTGCTGTTCACGCTCCTCTGGGAGCGCTGGGGCCGGTTCGCGCTGATCGGCCTCAAGACCGTGACCGTCGTGGCCACCTTCGGCGTGATCCTCGCCACGATGCGCGCCCGCGGCGTCCACCCGCTCCTGGCGTCGGGGGTGACGCTGCTGGCGGCGTGGGCCGGCGCCGAGTTCTGGCATGCGCGGCCCCAGACCTTCACGTACCTGTTCGTGGCGGTCCTGATCTGGCTCCTGCGCCCGGGGTGGGAGCGCCGCCCCGTCACGCTGCTCGTCGTGCCGGCGCTCGTCGTTCCCTGGGTGAACCTGCACGCCGGCTTCGTGATGGCCTTCCTGGTGATCGGGATCGCCGGGCTGGGCACCGCGCTGCCGCTCCTCGTCGACCCGGCGCGCCGGTCCGCGGGATGGCGCGTCGTCGGGCTCACGGCGGTCCTCGGGGTGACGGCGGCCGCCGCCAGCCTGCTGAACCCGTTCGGGGCGCGCGCGATCCTGTTCCCGCTCGAGGTCGTCCGCAGCGTGCCGTTCATGACCTCGACGATCGAGTGGTTTCCCCCGAACTTCCACCACGCGAGCTTCCGGCCGCTCGAGCTCATGCTGCTCCTCCTGTTCCCGGCGTTCGCGTGGGGCCGGGCCCGGCTGAGCGCCGCCGACGTGGGGCTGGTGCTCGTCTTCGCGAACCTCGGGCTCACCTCGGTGCGGCACGTCCCCCTGTTCGCCGTGGTGGCGGCGCCCCCGCTCGCGGCCGCGCTCGGGGCGGCCATCGCCGAGTGGCGGCCGGTCGACTGGGCCCGGATCCGTCAGGCGGTGCGGCGACGCCTGCCGTCGCTGGCGCCCGCGCTGACGGCGCCCGGCATGCCGGTGGTGGCCGGCGCCGTGCTCCTGCTGACGGCGGTGTCGGCGCACTGGGTCGGCATCGTGCAGGTGCCGACGAACCCCCTCCGCCTCGACCTCGAGGAGAGCCGGTACCCGGAGCGGACCATGGCCTTCATCCGGGAGAACCGGCTGCCGCATCAGCTCTTCAGCGTCTACGCGTGGGGCGGATACGAGCTCTGGCGGCTCTATCCCGAGTACCGGATGTTCATGGACGGCCGCACCCACGTGTACGGGCCCGACGTGCTCCGGGAGTTCCTGGACGTCGTCAACGTCAGCCCGCGCTGGCAGGTCGTCCTGGACAAGTGGCAGGTGCAGACGATCCTGGCGCTGCGCGCCTCGCCCCTCAGCGAGACGCTCCTGGCCCAGGGCGGCTGGCGGCTGGTCTTCACCGAGCGCGAGGCCGCCGTCTTCGTCCGTGAGACCGACGCGAACCGGCCGCTCCTGGCGCGTCTGGCCCGGCTGTCCCGCGAGGACGTCTCCGACGATCGCGTGGCGGCCCTCGACCGAGGCTCCGCGTCCGCCGTCCCGGATGCGGGAAGCCTGGCCCGGGCGCTTCGTGCCGAGGCGATCCCATGACCGCGCGCGGCGCGGTCGACGCCCTCCCGGCCGGGCCCGCCGGCGCCAGCGCCGGCGGCGAGCGCGTGCTGGGCCTCTTTCTGCGCGCCCTGATGGCGACCCGGAAGTCGCTCAGCCTGTATCCGCCCGGAAGCGAGATCGCCTCCACCTGGGTCCGGCGGCTCCACCGGTCGCTGGCGGACTTCTTCCAGCAGGGCCTGTGCTTCCCTCTTCGCGTGGAGCCCGACCGCTTCGTCTGGGCAGGGCCGGACATCCGCACCGTCGAGCCCGCGCTGGAGGCCTTCCGGTTCGACCTGGAGAGCCGCGGCATCCGCGAGCTCGAGATCGACGCGGCCGTCGAGGAGTGGGAGCTCCAGGCCTTCCTCGAGCTCCTGAACATGCCGGGCGGGGAGCTCCAGCAGCTCGGCGGCGCCAGCGGCTTCCTGTCCGCGCGCGGGGTCCTGCGGGTGCGCATCGGCGCCCCGGGCGCCGGCGAGGAGGCCGAGGCCGACACGGGCGAGGTCACCCGGCGAGCCCTCCAGACGGGCCGGGACGCCGTGGACCTGTTCGTCGAGACGGTCGTGGGGCTCGTCGACGCGCGGTTCGCGGACCTCACCTATGACCGGACCGCGCTGGTCGCCTGGCTCCACGACATGGGGACGGCGGGCCCCGGCCGCCTCTTCGCGGCGACGAGGATGATCCACGGTCTGGTCGAGCAGGCGCCGGACCGGGAGGTGAGGACCCGGACGCTGGTCGAGGCGCTGCTGGACCTGTCCGAGGACCTCCTCCGGCCCTTCTTCGCCGACCATCTCATCCCGCTGGCCGGGCGCGACGTCCTCGCCCTGAACCTCCTCAGCCAGATGACCGAGGACGAGATCCGCCACGTGGCGGCGCGCCTCGTGTCGCAGGAGTCCCTCCTGGCGCTGAGCTCCGAGCTCCTGGAGTTTCCCTGGGAGGAGGTCCAGCGCCGCCGCCTGATCGAGGCCATCACCTCCGCCGCCCGGGGGGACGACTCGCCGAGTCTCCTGGGGGACGAGGGCGTGGTGCTGGAGGCCGACGACCCGCTGGTCGTGGAGCTCCGCGAGGAGATCCTGGCGTCGTGCCAGCCGGACGTCCTGCTCGAGCGCAGCGCCCAGATCCTGCTCGCCCTGGTGCTGAACGCCGACGGCGAGGAGCCCGGCGCGTCCGCGGCCGATGCCCTCGAGGAGATCCTGGGGGAGGCCCTGGCCCGGGGGCGCCTCGAGCTGGCGACGCAGGTGCTGTCGACCCTCGACGAGTCCGTGCAGACGGGCGGAGCGCGGAGCCGCGAGCAGGTCCGGCACCTCAGCGCTCTCCAGCAGCGCCTGGGCGGGCGCACGCAGGTCGCCCTGCTTGGCGGCCTGCTGCGGCAGCACGGCGGCAACGAGCAGCAGCTCACCCTGGTCGCCCGGTATCTCGGCCTGGTCGCGCGGGAGGCGATCCGGGAGTTCACCGCGCTCTTGGCCGATGAGCGCGACCGCCAGGTCCGGGCCCGGATGTGCCAGGTGCTCGCCAAGGTGGGCCCGTCCATCGTGCCCACGCTCGTGGAGGGGCTCGGCGACCCGCGCTGGTTCCTGGTGCGCAATCTTGTCCACGTCCTGGGCAAGATCGGAGACGAGGCCGCGTTCGCCCCGGTGGTGACGCTCCTCGGCCATTCCCACCTCCGCGTGCGGATCGAGGCGGTGCGGGCGCTCGCCCTGATCGCTCCGGCCCGCGCCGCGTCGCCGATCCTCCCGCTCTCGCGGGACGTCGATCCGGAGGTGCGGCTCGAAGCCGTGCGCGCCCTCGGCGCCCTCCGGCGCGACGAGGCCGTGCCGGTCCTGCGGGACGTCGCGGCCGGGGCCGCGGGCATGGCCGACGTGGCCCTGCGCCAGGAGGCCGTCGACGCTCTGGCGGCGATCGGGAGCGCCGGCTCCTGCGAGGCGCTGGCGAGCCTGGCCCGGCGCCACGTCTGGCCCTGGAAGCGGACCGAGCGCCGGCTCCGCGAGATCGCCGCGGCCGCGCTGGCGGCGCGAACGGACGACGAGGGTGCTGCCGGATGAGTGACGCGCCGCGACCGGATCCTCAGCTCATCTTCACCTATCTGCACGGCATGTTGCGGGCCGCCGGGCTCTACCTGCCGACCCATCCCCAGACGCGCCGGGCCAAGCTGACGCTCTTCGATGCGCTGACCGCGTATCTGGCCGGGCAGGGCCGGCTGACCTATCGCTTCATGGGCGATCTCCTCGTGGCCAACGACCGTATCCTGCCGCGCGAGAGCCTCCTGTACCGGCGATTCCTGGAAACCTGCCAGAACGAGCGCGGCCTCGGCGCCATCGCGTTCACACCGGGGCTCCAGGACCGCGAGATCGACGTCCTCCTCGAGGCCCTGACCGAGGGGGTCGGCTCATCGATCGGCGAGTGGACCGCCAGCCGTCGGCTCACCCACCTCCACCTGGCGCCGCCGAGCCAGCCTGACCGGCAGAGCGGCGAGGGTGTCGCCCGGCGCGCCTACTACGGGTCGATCGAGGTGCTGCGTGACGTCGAATCGACGATCCGGGACCGCCGGCCCCTCAGCCTCGAGCACGTCGGAACGCTCCGCGTGTACACCTCCACGATGTTGGAACAGATGCTGCAGGCTCCTGGGCTCGTGATAAGACTGGCTAGCATCAAGTCGTACGACGAGTACACGCTGTATCATTCCGTCAACGTCGCGGTGATTTCGATGGGCATCGGCCTGGCGCTCGGTCTTCCGCACGAGCTCCTGCGAGAGCTGGGGATGGCCGGGATGCTCCACGATCTGGGGAAGATCGCGATCCCGCTCGAGGTGCTGCGGAAACCGGGCCTGCTCGATGCGGAGGAGTGGCGGATCATGTGCCGTCATCCCGTCCTCGGGGCCGATCTCCTCGCGCGGCTCCCCGGGTCGAACCGGCTCCCCTTGATCGTGGCCTTCGAGCATCACATGCGCTACGACGGCAAGGGCTACCCGTTCGTCCGGGAGGGCTGGCGCCAGCACCCGGTGAGCCGCCTGGCGTGTCTCGCCGACGTGTTCGACGCCATGACGTCGCGCCGCGCCTACAAGAAGGCGATCCCGGTGGAGCAGGTGCGCACGTTCGTGCGCGACGAGGCGGGCCGCACCTTCGACCCGCGGCTGGTCAAGGTGCTGGACCGGACGCTGCGGTTGATGCGGGATCGCGTTCCCGCGCAGGTGCCGGCATGAAGGCCTGGGTCGACGCCGTGAGCCTCGCGGGCCCGATCCTCCGGGTGACGGCTCCCGGGCCGCTGCCAGCCGAGCGGGACACGCTGGCCGTGGCGACCGCCATCCGCGTGTTCGAGCGCTTCCAGGCGCTCGACGACGTGGTCCTGGCGGGGGCGGATGGGGAGGTGACGGTGACGCGCGGCGACGTCGAGCGGCTGCTCGCGCCGGAGGGCTTCGCGGCGCTCCGGGAGCGCAGCCGGTGGCCCCAGGTGCTGGCGCGCGCCGTCACGCGGTACGCGGCGGCCCGGGCGGAGGGCGGGGCATGACCACCGCGGTCCCGCCCGTCGTCGCCTGGCCCGCCGGGGTGATCCTGGCCGCGCTCCTCGGCAGCTTTCTCAACGTCTGCATCTCCCGGCTGCCCCGCGGGGAGAGCATCGTCCTGCCCGCCTCGCACTGCCCGAACTGCCAGAATCCCATCCGGCCGGTGGACAACATCCCGCTCGTGTCCTACCTGGTCCTGGGCGGGCGGTGCCGGGCCTGCGGCGTGGCCATCTCCTGGCGGTACCCGCTGGTCGAGGCGCTCGCCGTCGCGCTCGGGGCCCTGGTCCTGTGGCAGCTCGGCCCGACCTGGGAGGCCGCCCGCGCGTTCCTCCTCTGCCTGGCGATGGTGGCGACCGCGTTCACGGATTTCGAGACGCGGCGGATCCCGGATCGGATCACGCTGCCGGGCGTGATCGCCGCCTGCATCCTCGCCCCCGAGGGACTCGGCCGGGGCAGCGCCGGGGCGGTGATCGGCGCCGTGAGTCCTCGCCGTGATCTCGATGGCGCGGGCCCGGGGCGCGGCATCCCGCGGGCGGCCGGCCCCGCCTCCCGTCGAGGGGGAGGACGAGGTCGATCCCGCGGAGCAGCGGCGGCTGGACGTCTACTGGGCGGCGGCGTGGGGCGCCCTGATCGGGCGGCAGCTCGCGGTCGTGGATCTCGCGGCGCTCACGTCGCCGATGATGCCGCTCACGTTCCGCGTCCTGGGCCAGGTCGATCTCCCGGTAGCCGGGTGCATCGTCACGGGCGGCCTGTTCTTCCTCGTGGCCTGGGTGAGCCACACGGCGCTTGGGCGCACGGGCCTCGGTGGCGGGGACATCAAGCTGGCCGGGCTCATCGGCGCCGCGCTCGGGGCGGGCGGCGGGATGGTCGCGGCGTTCGTGGGGATCATGATCGGAGGCGTGGTGGCGGCCGGTCTCCTCCTCTCGGGCCGCCGGCAATTCGGCGAGTACCTGCCATTCGGCCCCTTCCTGGCCGTCGGCGGGATCGTGGCGGCCGTCTGGAGCCGCCCCATCCTGGAGTGGTACCTTGGCTGAGCCGGCCAAGCCTGCGCGGCGGGCCGCCTTCCTCGCGGGGCGAGGCGTCCGCAAGAAGTTCCTGCTCGCCTTCCTCATGGCGGGGCTGCTGCCGCTGCTGTTCCTCGTGTACCTGGGACTGCCGGTCCTGCTCCCCACCACGGTGACGGCGCCCCTCTATCCGAAGGGCGCGCCCGTCTTCTTCGCGCTCCTCGCGTTCCTGGGGTTCCTGGTGGTGGCGGGCTTCTACATGATCTACAGCGACGTCCTGGGCCACATGCAGCAGAAGCTCGACGACGAGCTGGATCGGCTGCGGGCGAGCGCGGCGAAGGCGGACGGGATCGTGGAGGAGCTTCGCCTCGCCAACTTCCGTCTCCGGGAGATGTCGCACACGGACGAGCTCACGGAGGTCGGCAACCGGCGGAGCTTCGACCTGCGGATCAGGGAGGAAATCAGCCGGTCCACCCGGTTCGGGCACTCGTTCAGCCTGCTGATGATCGACATCGACGGGTTCAAGAAGTTCAACGACGAGTTCGGCCATCCCAAGGGGGACGCGGTGCTGCGCGCGCTCGGCGCGCTCATGCGCTCCGCGTCTCGGGAGGGCGACGTGCCCTGCCGGGTCGGCGGCGAGGAGTTCGCGTTCATCCTCCCCGAGACGATCAAGCCTGACGGACTGGTGTTCGCCGAGCGGTTCCGCCGGCGGGTGGAGTCGAGCGTGATGGCGCCCGACAGCCTGAACCCGATCACGGTGAGCATCGGACTGGCGGCCTTTCCCCAGGATGGCCGGAACCCGGACGAGATCGTGTGGGCGGCCGACGAGGCGCTGTACGAGTCGAAGCGCGCGGGCCGGAACCGGGTGACGGCCTACCCGCGCAAGAGCGACGAGGTCGCGGCCGGCTAACGCGCACACCACTGAATGAGCCAGAGACGAAAGTGCGTCATGCCCGCGTCAAGTAGCCGAGGTCCCACTTGAGTGCATTGCACAGGGGTACGTGGCCTCGCCCGAGAGCGCAGGCCGGGCTGACCGCGGTGGAGCTGATGGTCGTCTTGGCGATCATTGCGATTCTGGGCTTCGCGGTGTACCCGTGGCTTTCCAACGTGCGCGAGGTCCTGATGGTGAAGGGTGCGGCCGAGAACGTGGCGGCCGGGATCCGAATGGCTCGGCAGCTCGCGATCACCCAGGGCACGAACCACTGCATCGAGTTCGGAGCGGGCCAGTATCGGATTCGAGAGGCGGACACGACCCCGGCGTGCACCGGGGCCGTTGTCTCCGGCTACGACTGGCAGAACCTGTCCGAGAGCGGGACGGTCGTGACGTCCGCGCCCATCCTTGCTTTCGATCCCATCGGGAATCGAATCCTTCCGGGCGGCGTGAGCGGCACGATCTTCACCGTCGACACCTCTCCCTCGTCCTGCATCAGTACCATCACCGTGACGCTCTACGGAGGCGTCCGGGTGGCGGGCTGTTGAGACAGGAGACGTCGATGCGAAGAATGGATCAGCGCGGCGTCACCATGGTGGAGCTCATGGTGGCCATGGTCCTCATGGCCGTGGCGCTTCTCGCCCTTGCGGCGTCGATCCCCTATGCCCTGTACGGCGTGGTGGCGAGTGGATTCCAGACCACGGCCACCCTGCTGGCTCAGGAGGCGATCGAGCGCGCCAAGGCGGCGGACTACGGAAGCATGTCGAGCCTGAGCTTCGACGGGTCGTCGGGAACCTCCCGCCGACTGCAGCGGCGGCTTGCGCCCCGTGACGGGGTTCGCCGGGTTCAGTCGCTGCGTGGCCGTCCAGCCAGGCACGCCGACGACGGCCACGACGACGATCACAGCGGTCGTGGAGTTCAGCGGGTCGGTCCCGAACCCGATCTACAGGACCACGGTCGTGACCATTCGCGCGAACTGAGGGACCCGAACATGTCTTGCGGCGCGATGTCCTTGCTGCGCGATGGACGCGGGCTCAGCCTGACCGAGCTGATCGTCACCCTGGCGCTTTTCGCCCTGGTGATGGTCGGTGTCGTTGGCACCTGGGGCAAGGCGCAGGAAGCCTACTTCATCGGGTCGGAGACGGCCGAGGTGCAGCAGAACGTGCGCGCGGCCATGGACTTCATGGCCCGCGAGATCCGATCTGGAGGCCGGGACGCCACGGTCTGCGCGTTCGACTACGCGACGTCCGCGACCGTGGATTGTGATGGGGTCAAGGTGGCGAACTGCACTGCCAGGCTCGCCGGGACGGGCACCCCGACCTGGGAGACCGGCAACGGCGTCGGCGGCCCAGGGTGCACCGGGTTGTATGCGATCCCCTTCGCGCAGGCGACGGCGACCACCCTGCGCATCCGCTCGGACCGCAACCACAACGGCCGGATCGCCGGGCTGGGCAATGCCCTCACCTCACCCGCGTCAGCGGCTGACCGCGGCGAGGAGGACGTGCTCTACGCGCTCTCGACCGTGAACTGCCCGCCGGGGGTGCCCCAATGCATCACGCGGGACGATGGGACGGGACCCGTCGCGATGGTGGCGGTGGACATCAATGGTCTCACGTTTACCTACTACCCCCGGGCAAACTTCGGCCCCTGCGCCGGCCAGACCAACCCATGCAACATCGCCTTTGGGCTGCCGCTGTCGAGCCAGTCACAGGCGGACAACATCGGGCGGATTCGCATCTCGGTCCAGGCGCAGCAGCAGATCGGTGGGCAGATGGTGAGTCGCACGCTCGTCACGGAAATCATGCTCAGGAATCGCTCCTAAGCGGAGGCCACCGTGAACTCGACCAGGCTCGACCAGCGTGGATCGGTCCTCATCATCGCGGTCATCGCGATGCTCATCCTCGGCATCCTGAGCTTCTCGTTCGCCCTTCTGTCGAGGGTCGAGATGACGACCGGAGTCAACTACAAGTTTCAGGCCCAGGCCGAAGCCCTGGCCGAGGCCGGGCTCGAACGAGGGCGGGACGAGGTGCGCACCGCGGCCGACCAAGGATGCGGGTTCACGCAGTGGACCGATCCCGGCAACTCGTCCTCTTACCCAGGGTGTGGCGCCGGGCTGGCCAAGCTGCTCTTCAACGGAACCGGCTTGGGCGCCGGGACCTACTCTGCGGTCATCGACAACGACTGCAGCCCCCTGGTGCCCGTGGCCATCCAGGACCCCAGTTGCAGCGGGGGGTCGCCCGCCCGCGACACGAACGAGACGGCGGTCCTCACGGCCTGGGGGACGGCGGCGAACGGCCAGGGACGGGCCCGGGTGCGGGGGGTCCTCGGGATCGACAACCCCTGGAAGCACGTCTGCTCGAACTCGAGCCAGGACAATCCGCCCGGCTACTGCAACGAGCCCGCGAACCGGAACGGGAACCCAACGATAGTCCCGGCGGACCCGAACGAGTACCCAGGCGGCCCCGCTGCGTACGATGAGTTACCCCGGCCCCAGCTAGGCTGCTCGGCGATCGACGTGACCCTGCACGGTGAAACCGTCGGCAACTGCCCCCCTGGCCAGAACTACGGCTACCCCTATCCGAGCGGCAAGCGACTGGTCATTGCGGGCGACCGGAGCAAGGCCAACTGCGACGGCAGGGGGGATGCAGTACCAGGGGTACTTCGATTGCGCGCTGAGCACCCCATGCCCGAGTGCCATCTGCGGCGGCGGCGGCCGCGCCGCCTGCGTGAAGCCGGCGGACACCCGCACGGGCGCCAACTACGTCAAAGCCACAGCACCCGGCGTGTGCGCAACGGCCGGTGCGACGGGCATGGTGTTCACGTCAAGCCTCACCTGGCCCGCCAACTACGGTTCGGCCGGCAACGGGATCCTCGCGTACGTCATGCGCCCAGGGGATTTCACGATCCAGTCGCGCGACCTCTACGGCACCGTCGTCGTCGAGGGGAACGGGTCGTCCGGCTGTGGCGGGAGCCGGGATCTCTGGCACAAGAACGGCTCGAGGATCTGGACCGCGACGAACGTCTACGGATACCCTCTCGCCTATCTACTCTTCGATCCGGTTGACGCCGTGAACCTGGCGCCGCAGCCGACCGCCAATCCCGTTGAACCCGCAGGGGGTCTGCGCGGACATGGGCAGCGCTTCCGGGACGGAGATCCACGGGCTCGTCTACTCGGGCGGGCACGTGGAGTTCAATCCCATCATCATGGACGGGGGCGTCGTGGCCTTCGAGATCCAGACCCAGTCCACCGCCTCGAGCTACGGCTACAACCCCACGTATGGCAACGCGGCCCCGCCGCCGGGCTTCCCGGTGGGATCGGGCAATACGGTGGTGCTCGTCCGGAAGTCGTTCCTCGTTTGTGTGGACTATGCCGCCGACACGGGCGGCGGCAGCCCCTGCCGGTAGGCGCTCCCAGACCCCAGATGCGGCAGATGCCAACATTTCACAACATCTCGGAGTCTACGGCCCCCTGCGTATAATGGCGCCATGCCACCGCCCCCGAGCAGCACGTACAAGATAGGGCTGGTCGGGACGGGGATCCACCTCGTCCACGCCATCGAGGCGCTCCGGGCCGTCCCGGCCGTCACGATCGCCATCGTCGCCGACGCGAGCGACCGTTCCGAGGGGGGCAAGCTCGCGAAGAGCCTCCAGCTTCAGGTCGTCAAGAACGCCATGGAGGTCTTCAAGACCGAGGCCAACATCGTCCTCGAGGTCACCGGCGACGAGCGCCAGTACGAGCGCCTCCTGTCGATCAAGCCGCCCGGCGTCGAGGTGATGAGCGTCCGCGGCGCCCGCCTCCTCATGGATCTGCTGAAGAAGGCCGAGGTCGCGCCGGGTGCGGGGGAGGGTGGCGCCCCTGCCGCTCCCGGCCCCGCCCCCGACGGCATCCACACGCTCGAGCCCCTGACCGCGGCGCTGGAGGAGGCTCTCCGCCACACGGGGGCTCCGGGTGATGCGGCCAAGGCGATGCTCCCGGGAATCGCGCGCGCCACGGGGATGGAATTCGCCGCGCTCGCCATGCCGGGCACGGGAGGCGCCCTCTCGTGGATCGTCGCCGCTCCGGAGAGCATGGCGCTGTCCCGGCTGCCGGCCGACAAGGTCCGCCAGGTGCTCGGCCGAGGTGAGCCCCTCTGGCTGACGCGGCCGAGCAAGGGCATCGGGACCGCCGGAGTCCTTCCGCTGCGCGCCGGGGCCGATCTGGTGGGCCTCCTGCTGGTCGGCCGGTCGGGGGACAGCGCCGCCTCCCCGGCGGAGCTCCTGGCCTCCCAGCTCGCGGCGGGCGTGGTGTCCTCCTCCCTCAGGACCGCTCAGCCGGCCGCGGCCCCTCCGGTCGAGGTTGTGAAGGAAGTCGTGCGCGAGGTGCCGGTCGAGGTGGTCCGCGAGGTAGAGGTCGTCCGGGAAGTGCCGGTGGAGGTCGTGAAGGAAGTCGTCCGGGAGGTGCCGGTCGACCGGGAGGTCGTCCGGGAAGTGCTGGTCGAGAAGGAGGTTGTCCGGGAAGTGCCCGTCGACCGCGAGGTCGTCCGGGAGGTGGTGCGGGAAGTCCCGGTCGAGGTGGTCCGCGAGGTGGAGGTCGTCCGGGAAGTGCCGGTTCAGGTGCCCGTGGAGTTCCTGAGGGAGGTCGTGCGCGAGGTGCCGGTCGACCGGGAGGTCGTCCGGGAAGTGCCGGTGGAGGTCGTGAAGGAGATCGTCCGGGAGGTGCCGGTCGACCGGGAAGTCGTCCGGGAGGTCCCGGTCGAGGTCGTGAAGGAGGTCGTGCGGGAGGTGCCGGTCGAGGTGGTCCGCGAGGTGGAGGTCGTGCGGGAAGTGCCGGTCGAGGTGGTCCGCGAGGTGGAGGTCGTCCGGGAAGTTCCCGTCCAGGTGCCCGTGGAGTTCCTGAAGGAGGTCGTGCGAGAGGTCGAGCGCGAGGTCGTCCGCGAGGTGCCCGTGGAGGTCATCCGCGAGGTGCCGGTCGACCGGGAGGTCGTGCGGGAAGTCCCCGTGGAGGTGATCAAGGAGATCGTCCGGGACGTTCCGGTGGAGATCATCCGGGAGGTGCCCGTCGACCGGGAAGTGGTGCGCGAGGTGGTCCGCGACACCACGCAGATCGACGAGGAGGAGTTCCGGCGGCTGCGCCGGCGGCTCGAGGAGCTGGAGAACACGCAGGACCAGCTGGCCGCGCGGGCCGGCCGTATCCCCGTCGACGAGAAGATGCAGGCCCTCCTGAACATGGCCGGCGGGGTGGGGCACGTGTTCAACAACGTGCTGGCGGGCATTCTCGGGCGCACCCAGCTCCTGGTGAAGCGGGCTTCGCGGGAGAAGTCCCGGGACATCGCCTCGGGCCTGCACGAGATCGAGTCCGCGACGCGCACCGGGATCGACGCCCTGTCGCGCATCCAGGAGTTCAGCCGCTCCCGGCCGGCCGAGCCCTTCGGTCCCGTCGACCTGAACGACATCGTCCAGCGCGCGGTCGAGCAGACGCGGGCGAGGTGGCGGGACGAGCCAACGGCGCGCGGCGCGCCCATCGAGCTGATCACGCACTTCGGGCCGCACGCGCAGCTCATCGGGGCCGAGTCGGAGCTCCTCGACGCCACCGTGCAGCTGCTCCACAACGCGGTGGACGCGATGCCGCGCGGCGGCACGATCACGATCCGGACCGGGCTCGACGCTGGCCGCAGCACCGTCTCGGTGTCGGACACGGGCATCGGCATGTCCGAATCCGTCCGGCGCCGGGCGTTCGAGCCGTTCTTCTCGACCAAGGGTGAGACCGGTCTGGGCCTCGGGCTCTCGATGGTCTACGGCGTCATGGCCCGCCACGGAGGCGATTCCACGATCGACAGCGAGGAAGGGCGCGGCACGACGGTCACGCTGCGCCTGCCGACGGCCGGCGAGGGCGCGCCCGCTTCGCTCGCGCCCGCCGAGACGGATCGCCCGCAGGTGCTGCTGGTGGACGACGACGAGACCGTGCGGACGGCCGTGGGCGACATGCTGCGCGGCGCCGCGTACGCCGTCACGCTGGCGGGCTCGGGCCTCGAGGGCATCGCGAAGGTGCGCGAGCGCGAGGGCGCGTACGACCTCGTCATCACCGATCTCGGCATGCCGGACGTTCCCGGCTGGGAAGTGGTCGAGGCGGTGAAGCAGGTCGACGCGGCCACGCCCGTCGTGATCCTCTCCGGGTTCGATCGGGCGCGCGCGACACGCCGCGCGCGCGAGCTCGGTGTCGATCTCGTCATTTCCAAGCCGTTCGACATTCAGGAGTTCCTGACCACCGTCCGCGGGCTTCTGGCCGGCCGCAAACGCGGCTAGCCACTTCCGTAACTCCTCGTAATCATTGGCGTTTTAAAATATTGACTCCCCATTGCGCGCGAGCCATACTCACCAAGCAGTAATTACTACAAAGATCTGTAAACAGAACGATGGAAGAGGCTAAAGAAATAGTTTTGGGGTTTGGCGGCTGCTGCGCGAGACTCGCGGGCAGTGAGGAATAACCCATGACGTTCTGGAAGAAGAAGAAGCGACCGGAAGTCGTCGGCCTGGACATCGGCACGAGCGCGGTCAAGGTGGTCGAGCTCAAGCCGAAGGGGTCGGCGTACGAGCTGGGCGGATTCGGCATCGCCCACGTGCCCGCCGGCGCGATTCAGGGCGGCGAGGTGAAGCAGCCGGACGCCGTGCAGCAGGCCATCCGGCAGGCCCTCGTGCAGGGCGGGGTCCAGGCCACCGAGGCCGTCATCGGCGTGTCGGGCGGCTCCGTCATCGCCAAGCGCGTCAACCTCCCGAAGATGTCGGAGAGCGAGCTCGGCGAGTCGATCCGCTGGGAGGCCGAGCAGCACATCCCCTTCGACATCGACGACGTCAACATCGACTTCCAGATCCTGCGGCAGGACGGGCCCCAGCTGGAAGTCATGCTGGTGGCGGTGAAGAAGGGCAAGGTCCAGAGCTACGCGGACGTCGTCGAGGCGTGCGGGCTCAACGTCGTGGTGGTGGACGTCGACGTCTTCGCGCTCGAGACGCAGTACCAGCACAACGAGCCTGGCCAGGGCAACGAGGTCGTGGCGCTCGTGAACATCGGGCACGAGACCACGAACACGAACATCCTGCAGGGCGGCGTGAACGTCTACGCCCGCGACATCTTCGTGGGGGGCCGGCAGTACGCCTCGACCATCGCCCAGCGCTTCGACCTGGCCCCGGCCGAGGCCGAGGCCATCGTGCGGGGCGAGCAGGGGTCGATCAGCTGGGTCGAGGTGGAGCCCGTCCTGGATCTGGTCTCCCAGGAGATCGGCCAGGAGATCCAGCGAACGCTCGACTACTTCGGCACCACCGCCGAGCACGAGCGCATCCAGCGGATCTTCCTCTCGGGCGGCTGCGCCCTGATCCCGGGTCTGCAGGAGTTCCTGGCCGGACAGTGGGGGATCGAGGTGATCCGGGCGAACCCCTTCAAGCGGGTGGAGGTGGGCTCCGGGACCGATGCGGGCATGGTCGAGAAGCTGGCGCCGCTCGCGAGTGTCGCGACCGGGCTGGCGATGCGCTATCCGGACGACCGGAAGTAAGGACGGGATACCGTGGCGATCAAAATCAACCTGCTCCCACGGGAAGCGCGCGCGGCCCGCACCGGGCGCGCGGCGGCTCCTACCCCCCGCGCCGGGGTCAGCGCCGGGCTCCTCACCAAGATCCTGGGCGGCGTCTTCGTGCTGATGCTGCTCGGGATGGGCCTGCTCGGGTATCGGGCGTGGTCCACGAAGGGCGAGTACCAGACCCAGATCACGAGCCTCAAGGCCCAGAACGAGCAGCTGAAGGGTCAGCTCAACGAGCTCGACCAGGCCGAGCGCGCGAAGGTCGAGATCCAGCGGCGGATCGAGGTCATCGGCAAGGTCGCCAAGAGCCAGGGCGTGCCCCTGGCGATGCTCAACGGCGTGCTGCGCGCGGTACCGCAGGGCGTCTGGCTCTACGGCGTCGACATGAAGCCCCAGGAGATCAAGGTCCGCGTCGAGGAGCAGACCGCCGCCACGATGAGCGAGACCCTGGGGCGGCTCGAGGCCAAGCGCACGGAGGTCGAGGCGCAGGGCGCCCGCCCGCCGCAACGGGGCCAGGCTCCGGCCACGCGGGAGGTGTCGCAGCTCGCGGGGTACTCCGTGGTCATCAAGGGCGGGGCGTTCAACAACTTCCAGATCGCCGACTTCATGGACAA
Organism: uncultured Candidatus Rokubacteria bacterium; assembly: GCA_963745015.1. GTDB lineage: Bacteria > Methylomirabilota > Methylomirabilia > Rokubacteriales > DASRDR01 > DASRDR01. The sequence continues at coordinate 132,909 of CAVUVU010000015.1, read as the reverse complement.
CCTGCGCAAGGTCGGCATTTTCGCGGACGTGGACTTCGTCGTGACCGAGGCTGAACGGGTCGAGCAGACGCGCGTCGTGTCCTTCGAGGTCACGGCCGTGGTCAAGCTCTGATCGGAGAGGATTAGAGGACGATGGACCGCCAGGAACGCCAGCAGATCATCCTGATCGGCCTCCTCATCCTCGGCGTCGGCTACTTCGCCTGGTCCGGTCTCGCCGGCTTCCCCGGCGTGAAGGGACTGCGCGACGAGACCGCGAAGCTCGCGGTGGAGCGGGACGGCCTGCAGCGGGAAGTCAGCAACGCCCAGCAGATGGTGGCCAATCTCGGGCGCATCAAGCGCGAGCGGGAAACCCTCGAGGTCCAGCTCCGCGAGCTGTCCCGCCGGCTGCCGACCGAGCACGAGTCGGCGGCGGTGCTCCGGAGCGTGGAGACGCTCGCCGGCAAGTCCGGGCTGACGATCGGACAGGTCAAGCGCCGGCCGAACCGCCCGCAGGAGCTCTACGTGGAGATCCCGATGGAAGTCGGGGTGGGCGGAGGCTATCACGAGCTGCTGAAGTTCGCGGACCAGCTCGCGCAGCTGCCGCGCCTCGTCACGCTGAACGAGGTGAAGGTCCAGGCCCGGCAGCGCGCGGGAGCGCCGGCCGCCGCCCCCGGCGGGCGCGGCACCGATCTGTCGCCGGGGAGCATGCGCGCCGATCTCGTCGCGGTGGTCTTCCAGGCGATGCCCGTTCCTGCTGCGGCGGCGACGCCCGGGCCGGCAGCGGCCCAGCAGCCAGCCAAGCGCTAGCGGACCACGATGGAGGGGATGATGCACCTTCCAGGCTTGTCCCGGTCGGGGTCGACCGGGCTCCGGCTGGTCGCGGTCGTCGCCGCCAGTCTCCTGACGGCCGCGGCGTGGGCGCAGTCCCAGCCGAAGTTTCCGACGCCCTTGCCGGTGCCGAAGGCGCCCGCGCCGAGCGCGGCACCACCGGCCGCGGCTCCGGCGGCGCCCGCGGACCCGACGGCCGGCGCTCCGGCGCCCACGGGACCCCGGGACCCGTTCGAGCCCCTGGTGCGGAAGGTCGAGCCGGGGGAGGAACGAAAGACTCAGGAGATCGCGAGCCTCAAGCTCGTGGGCATCGTCTGGGACCCGAAGGACGCGGAGGCGATCCGGGCGCTCGTCGAGACGCCCGATGGCCTGGGCTATTACCTGCGCCTCAACGAAGAGAAGTTCGGCGGGAAGGTCGTGGCATTGGAGCGGGATCGCGTCCGGTTCGTGATCCGGGAGGAAGTCCCGGGGGCCGGCACGCGGGAGCGGACCGTCGAGCTCCGGCTGCCGAAGCCGGACGGACAGTAGGGAAAGCCTGTGGCTATCGCGGCCCGATCGCGACGGTCGAGGATGGGGGGGAGCGGCGTGGCTAGACGAGGAGTCCTGGTCCTCCTGGGCTGTGCCTGGACATTGGCCCTCGCGGGGACGGCGAGGGGAGGCGAGCTGGCGAGCAGTCCCGTACTGTTGGCCCAGCTTCGCGCGCCGATCGTCGCCCAGGCGGCCGGCGGGCCGCAGCGGCCACGCCTCATCTCGCTCGACTTCAAGGACGCGGACATCAACAACATCCTCCGCATCCTTGCCGAGTTCAGCGGGCTCAACATCGTCACCAGCGAGGACGTCAAGGGCAAGGTGACGGTCAAGCTCCAGAACGTTCCGTGGCAGCAGGCTCTGGATTCGGTCGTGCGGGCGTCGAAGCTCGCCTACGTGCAGGAAGGCAACATCATCCGGGTCGACAAGCTCGAGAACCTCACGAAGGAGGCCGAAGCGGCCTTCAAGGCCGAGCAGCGTGAGGTCGAGATCTCGCAGCGGCGCAAGGAGGGCGACCTCCGGCTCGCCGAGCAGGAGCGGGCGTCCGCGCTGGCCCGGCAGGAGTTCGAGGTCAAGCGGAGCCAGCTGGAGGGCCTGCTCGCCCCGCTGGCCGAGGAAGTGGTCAAGCTCAAGTACGGGCACGTCGGCATCAAGCGCGTCCAGACCATCGACTTCTTCACGGACGTCGTCTCCACGCAGGAGGAGAAGGGGGTCGAGGACGCGATCACGGGCGGAGTCAAGAAGGAGGAGGGCAAGTCGGCCGGCATGCTCTCCCCGCGGGGCTCCCTGACCGTCGACCAGCGCACCAACTCCCTGATCGTGCGCGACATTCCCGAGAACCTCGGCAAGATCAGGGACTTCGTCGACAAGGTCGACCGCCCGGCGCCCTCGATCCACATCGAGGCGCGGCTGGTCGAGATGTCCCGGCAGGACGCGCGCTCGCTCGGCGTCATCTGGGGCGGCGCGTGGACTCCGCGCACCTCGTCCAACGGGCCCATCGTCGACGTGCGGGGCGCTCCGCCCGAGGGACCGATCTCCGCCGAGTCGAGGGGGGCGGCGACGCCCACGACCGCCGCCAACTTCCCGGCGGCGCTGGGCACGATCGGCGGCTTGCTGGCCGGCTCGACGCCCTTCGGCCTGGGGCTCGGCTGGCTCGCGTCGAACTTCGCCCTCGACATCCAGCTCCAGGCCCTGGAAGGGCAGAAGCGGGCGCGGACCCTGTCCTCGCCCAGCCTGATGACGGTCGACAACCAGCCGGCGACGGTGGCCAGCGGCCAGAAGTTCCCGATCATCAGCGTGACGGTGGTGGGCGGGGCCCAGCAGGCGTCGGTCACCTACACGGACATTACGACCCGGCTCCAGGTCACGCCCCGCGTGGTCGGCGACGGCCGGATCCTCATGACGATCGCCGTGAAGGACGACATCTTCCTGCAGCCGGTGACCGGCGCCGGACTCGTCGCTCCCGTCGTGAGCACCCGCAACACGATCACCCAGGCCGAGATAATCGATGGCGGCACGGTGGTGATCGCGGGCCTCCGCCAGGAGCGGTTCAACAACGACGAGCGCGGGATTCCCTGGCTGTCGAAGGTTCCGGTGCTCGGCTGGCTGTTCAAGAACGACCTGACCGAGACGGAGCGGCGCGAGCTGGTGATCTTCCTCACGGCGAAGGTCTTGTCGAACGGCCAGGCGGGCGTCGCCCCGCCGGCGCTGCCGGTCGCGCCCGGCGTGCTGGCGCCCCCGAGCTCGCTAGCCCCCCCGGGGCCGCGAGGGCAGGCGCCGGTGACCATCCCGAAGACGGTGTCGGCCGCCGCCCTGGCGCCGATGCCGGTCTCCGACACGGTCGTCCGGCCCGCGGCGCCGGCGCCGGTCGATCAGGCCGGAGGGCGCTGATGGACGGGCGGGCGCTCCAGCGAGTCGCGCTCGGGATGGCGGTCGGCCTCGGCGTGCTCGCCGCGTTGGCGTCGCCCGCCCGCGCCCAGGACTACACGATCCACCTTCACGGCCACACCGATGCCGCTCAAGGCGAGCTTCTACGCCGAGGAGCCGCCCTGGATCTTCTTCCGGGACGACGACAGCCAGTACATGTTCGCGGTGGGCTGCGACCGGGTCCAGCGGGTCGAGCGCGGCGGGGCGGCGATTCCGCCCGCTCCGTGCCCCGTGGAGCGGCTGCCCACGACGATGCCGCGCGTGTACCTGGGGATCATGGACCTCGAGGCCAAGCGCCTGGACGACTCGATCGCCCGGCTCCGCGAGCAGACTCGGGCCTACGCGCAGGCGGTCATCGGCACGTTCGCGGCGACCGGCGAGTTCGCGGCCGACCCGAACGCGCGGGCGGAGGCGGAGCTGGCCCGGCGGCGGAACCTCGACGCCGTGGCCTTCCTGCAGAACCAGATCCAGGACACCCTGTTCGAGATCCGACTGACGGAGTCGCGCGTCGGCACGCTGCTCGAGGCGTCCAAGACGTACCCGAAGTCCGAGCGGCAGCGGTTCTTCTTCTTCACCAGGTAGAGAGACTAGCGAGGCGGTGCGAGAGGTCATGGTGCAGCTGGGGGCCCGGAGCTACGCGGTCCAGATCGGACCGGGTCTTCTCGACACGGTGGGGCCCGCGTGCGCCAAGCTTCGCCTCGGACGCCGGGCGGCGGTCGTCACGCAGCCCGCCGTCAGGTCGCACGCCGAGCGTGTGACGGAGAGCCTCCGGAGCGCCGGGTTCGAGCCCGCGGTCTTCGTGGTGACGGAGGGCGAGGAGAGCAAGAGCCTCCGGGAAGCCGAGCGGCTCTGGGACGGGTTCCTCGCGCACGGCCTCGACCGCTCCTCACCGGTCGTCGCGGTCGGGGGCGGCGTCGTGGGCGACCTGGCCGGCTTCGCGGGGGCCGCGTTCATGCGCGGCCTGCCGGTGATCCAGGTGCCGACGACCCTGCTCGCGCAGGTCGACGCGTCCATCGGCGGGAAGGTGGCGGTCAACCATCCGCGAGGCAAGAACCTGATCGGCGCCTTCCACCAGCCGCGCCTGGTCCTGATCGACCCCGAGGCGCTGCGGACCTTGCCGGAGCGCGAGTACCGCTCGGGCCTCGCCGAGGTCGTGAAGACCGGCGCCGCGCTCGACGCGGATCTCTTCCGCTCGCTCGAGACGGGCCTGGACGCGCTCCGGCGCCGGGATGCGGGCCTCCTCGAGGCGGTGGTGGCCACGTGCTGTGCCGCCAAGGCCCGGATCGTCGAGCAGGACGAGCGCGAGGAGACCGGCGTCCGCATGGTGCTGAACTACGGACACACGGTCGGACACGCCCTCGAGGCCCTGTCCGGCTATCGCCGCTGGCTCCATGGCGAGGCGGTGGCCATCGGGATGGTCGCCGCCGGGCGCCTCGCGGTGCGGCTCGGCTGGGCGGATGCGGGCGCGGCCGAGCGCCAGGAAGCGTTGCTCGAGGGGGTCGGACTCCCGACCCGATTCAGCGGGATCGCCCCTCGCGAGATCGTCGATGCGTTGCGCCACGACAAGAAGGCTCGGGACGGCCGCGTGCCCTTCGTTCTGATGAGGAGCGTGGGACGGGCGGAGGTGTGCCACGACGTCCCGATGGACGCGGTTCTCCAGGTGTTGCAGGGGACCCAGGAATGACCCGCTTCCGGATGCGGGCTACGGAGAGCGAGCCGATGCGAAGGATGCCGTGGGGACTGGTGCTGTGCGTTCTGATCCTGGGAGCGGCCGTGGCAAGCTGCGACGGGCCCAACCGCGGCTCGAACACGCAGCCCAGCGCTGCCTCGGGGTTCATCCTGGACCTCGTCGCGAGCCCGAACGTCGTGCCCGGGCAGACCGCTCGGCAGCGACGACGAGGCCGGCGGCTGCGCGCTGGTCCAGGCGAAGGTGTCGGACACCAGGGGGGCGCTCGTCGACGGCGCCCTGGTCCACTTCACCACGACCATGTGCTGCTTCGCCGGCGAGGACGAGGTCAACATCGTCGGGATTGCCGTTCCCACGAATCGCGGCACCGCGAATGTGACGTTCTGCGGCAAGCAAGGTCGGGGAACCGCCACCATCACCGGCGCGGTCGAGGATGCCTTCGACTCCGTGCTCATCACGGTCTTCTAGGGGGCCAGGATCATGGACGCCACACTGTCACCTCGTAGCTCGAGACGCCGGGGTTCCTGGAGCGGCCGCCGGTGGACCCTTGCCGTGGCGCTCCTCGTCGTGGGGATGCTGGCCCAGGCCTGCTCCGACAACAACGGAAGCACGGGCCCGACGTTCGCCTGTCAAGAGACCGCGGCCGGGCAAGGCAAGTCGGGATCGGTGAACGCGCGCTCCCTGAACGCCTGCACGGCGCCGGTCTCGGGGGTCGTGAACGACATCGGGGATCTCCTCATCACGGTGCAGGCCAACCCCGGCTCGACGGAGCCCGGTCGCCGCGTCAGCATCATCGTCATCGTCACGAATGGAAACGGCGAGGTCGGCGGTAGCGGCCAGCCGCTGCCGGGCCAGCGGGTGTTCATCCTGGCCAGCGGAGGCGTCGTCGACGGGCCCACGGGAACGACCGATTCGAACGGCATCTACTCGACCACCATGCTGGTTCGCTGCGAAGACCTCGGGTCCATCACGGTGAACGCGAGCTCGGGGGGGGCCGTGGCGACCACGGCCGCCACGGTCACGATTCTTCCGGCTGGCCCGAACACGCCCTGCTAGTTCTGGGCGAGGCCTGAGCGGTCGAATGACGGGGGGCCCCGGGCCCCCCGTCACGCTTTCCGGGGGACGTCAGCGCGCGGGACTCGGCCGGCCGGCGCTGGTCCAGAGGTCTTCGAAGAGATCGGCGTACCGTAGGTTCTGCTTGTCGGTCCGCGGCCGGGCGAGGCCGACCCGGATGAGCTCCGCGTTCAGCATTCGCCCGCTCGGCAGGTAGAGGTAGGCCAGCCAGTCTCCCTCGGGGCCAGACCGCTCGCGGTCGAACTCGAGGCGGACCAGGAGCCCAGCGGTCGAGCCCGACCCAGGGATCCTCGATCGCGCGGTCGTCTGACGCGGGCGACCCGGGAGGCGCGGGCGAGACCGGCTCGACGCCGATCAGCCGGACCCGCCTGAGCTCCTGTCGCAGCCGGACCTCGACGCGGTCGGGCCCGAGGCGGCGAACGAACCGGACCGCGAGCTGGCCGCGGACCGGCTCGGCCTCCTGCGGAAGGAGCCGGGCGATCTCCCCCAGCGCGAATCCGACGACCCCGCCGAGGCGGCGGAAGCGAATCTCCCCGGCTTCGAGCCAGAACCCGTCCACCTGGATCACGACGCCGCTGGCGAGCTGGAGGAGATGCGGGCGGTCGCTGAGGGGGGGCGGCGGCGCCTGCGGTGGGGCGCCCGGCCCGGCGGCGGCCCGACCGTCGCCGCCGCTGCCGTCACCGCCGCCCCAGAGGGTGATCCAGGCCTCCGGCGATCCCGGGGCGGCGGGCACGCGCAGCACGCCGACCAGGTCCGTCCGGTGGAAGGTCAGCGAGCCCTCGGGGGTGTTGACGCGAACCTCCGCGCCCGCCGCGCCGACGTTGGTGGCCCGGAAAGTCGCCCCGCTCCGGGTCGCGACGTAGAGCGGCGGCCCCGCGCTGTCGGCCGGAACCGGCGGCGGCAAGGCTCCCACCGGGTCGTCCGAGTCGTCCGGGACGATGCGAAGGACCTCGTAGCTCGGGATCGCCACCCACCCGCCATACTTCTCGAACCGGATCTGGCCCGCCTCCTCGGTGTACTTCTGAACCACGATGGGGTCCCCGCCGTCGATCAGATGGATGAGGTAGGCGCGCGGCTCGGCCGGACGCCCCCGCCCGGCCGGCGTGGCCGGCGCGGCGAGGGCCGGGCCCCCAAGCGTCGCGACGAGCGCGACGCCCGTCCCGATCGCCACCAGCCGCTGCCCGGCCCGGAGCATGGCCTACTATACCGGGGGCGGCCACGCCCGCCAACGACGGCGAGCGGTCCGGAAGCGACGGCGCGACGCGTGTTTGCGCCTCACCGACGTTGACAAGCGCAGACGGGGGCCCGTATAGTGAGGGCCGGCTCGGGCCCGGGTCGAGACATCGCTTGCCGACCACCGACGAGATCCGACAGTTCGAGGCGCGGCTGGCCCGGGAGCCCACCTCCCAGGCCTACGCGGCGCTCGCCGAGGCGTACCGCCGGGCCGGTCGGGCTGACGAGGCCGTGACGCTCTGCCGGGAGGGCCTCGCGCGCCACCCCGGGTACGCCACGACCCGGCTCGTGCTCGCCAAGTCGCTGCTCGAGAGCGGGGATGTCCCGGCGGCCCGGGAGGAGATCCAGCGGTTCCTGGCGGGCGAGCCCGACCACGAGCCGGGGCTGCGGATCGCGGTGGAATGCGCCCTCAGGGGAGGCGATCCCGCGGGGGCCCTGGAGTACGTCCGGCGCCTGGCCGTGCTGGATCCGCACGATCGAGGGGTGCAGGGGCTCCTCCGGGCCCTCGACGTGGGAGTCACCGGACGGGTGACGCCTGACGGGGGCGGGCTCTGGCCCCTCCTCGTCGACGACACGTACGCGACGGTCGCGTTCGGCGACCTCTGCCTCGCGCAGGGGCTCGGGGACGAGGCCACGGCAGTGTTCAGCCGGATCGTCGTCCGGCAGCCCGATCATGAGACGGCCCGCGCGCGCCTCGGCGACCTTGGACGGCCGAAGAGCGCGGCGCGGCGGCCACGAGGGTAGGTCATGCAGGTGTCGACCGCGGAGTTCCGGAAGGGCCTGAAGATCGATCTCGACGGACAGCCCTACAACATCGTCGACTTCCAGCACGTGAAACCCGGCAAGGGCGGCGCGTTCGTCCGCACCAAGCTGAAGCACCTCCGGCACGGGAAGGTCGTGGATCGCACCTTCCGGGCGGGGGAGAAGGTCGGCCTGGTCGACTACGAGCAGCGGTCGATGCAGTACCTCTACAAGGACGACTACTTCCACTTCATGAACCTCCAGACCTACGAGCAGATCGCGCTGGACGCCGGCGTGGTCAGCGACGCCGCGGACTGGCTCAAGGAGACCATGGAGGTCGACGTCCTCATCATCAACGGCGTGCCCGCCGGCGTCGAGGTGCCGAACTTCGTCGAGCTCCAGGTCGTGAAGACGGACCCGGGACTCCGGGGGGACACGGCGTCGGGCGGCTCCAAGCCCGCCACCCTCGAGACGGGCGCGGTGGTCCAGGTGCCGCTCTTCATCAACGAGGGAGAGGTCCTCCGGATCGACACGCGCACCGGGGCCTACATCGAGCGAGCCTGAGCGGTGAACCAGCGAGAGATCCGGCGGCTCGCCGACCTCCTCCGCGACTACGGTCTCACCGAGGTCGAGGTGGAGCGCGAGGGCGTTCGCGTGCGGTTGCGCCGGGAGCCCGCGGCCCTCGCCGCGCCCGCCGGCCGCCGCCGCGCCGGCCGCGGCGGCGGTCTCCGTCGCGCCCGTCGCGCCCGCCGCGAGCGAGGCCCATCTCCTCACGATCGAGGCGCCCATGGTCGGCACCCTCTACCGGGCGCCGTCCCCCGACGCGCCGCCGTTCGTCCGGGATGGGGACCGCGTGAAGAAGGGGCAGGTCGTCTGCATCATCGAGGCGATGAAGCTCATGAACGAGATCGAGTCCAAGGTCGCCGGGCGCGTGGTCAAGGTGCTCGTGGAGAACGCGCAAGCGGTCGAGTACGGCCAGCCGCTGTTTCTCCTGGAGCCCTAGCGCAGCCCGGCCCGGCGCAGCGGCCGATGTTCTGCCGATCCTGCTGGGCCAACCTTCCTGACGGCACCGAGCGGTGCCCGAAGTGCCAGCACGACCCCCGAGTCGCCGTCTCGCCGCCCGAGCCCGCGCCGCCGTCGCAGCGGGCTGCCGCGCTGCCCGCCCCGACTTCGTCGGTCCCGCCGGCGCCGCGGCCTCCCCGCGCCACGAAGCTGGCCCGGGTGAATGCGACGCTGGCCGCGGTCCTCGTGCTCGGCGTCGCCGGCCCGATCCTGATGCAGTGGTGGGAGGCACGCCGCGCGGTCGGCCCGCCGTCCGGCGGCGAGTCCGCGGCCGGCGCGTCGGCTGACGCGCTGCCGGAGCCGAGCGTGCCGACCGCCGCCGAGCCCGTTGCCGCGCCGGCCGGCGACGACAGCGCCGCCCGCGCGGCCCGGGAAGCGTACGCCCTCTACCAGCGAGGCGACATCGCGACCGCGTGCGAGCGGTACCGCGACCTGGCGGGGCGGAGCGGGCGCGACGACGTGCGGCGCTCGCTGGGCGGCTGCTACGCGCGCCTCGGCCGGGACGCCTACCAGGCCGGCCGGTACGCCGAGGCGGTCGAGCACTACCGGCACGCGGTCGATGCCTCGCCGGACCGCGCGCACTGGGCGGGCCTGGCGATCGCCCACGGGGGCGCGGGCGATCTCGCGCGCGGACAGGCGGCGCTCGAGCAGGGCCTCCGCGCCTTCCCGGACGACCCCGAGCTCCTCTACCTGCTGGCCGACGTCCAGGAGCGCCAGGGCCGGACGCGCGAGGCCGTCGAGACCCTGAAGCGGCTCATCGCCCGAGAGTCCGGGCACGCCCGCGCCCGGACGCTTCTCGCCCGCCTGGAGCGCGAGCAGGGAGTGGAGGGCGGCTACTGGAGCCAGGAGAGCCCACACTTCCTCGTGCGGTACGAGGGCGGCGGGGGCATCGACGTGGGCCGGTCCGCGGTCGACAATCTGGAGCGAGCCTACGAGTCCCTCGGCCGGGATTACGGGGTCTACCCCAAGGAGCGGGTCCAGGTGGGCATCTACGTGACGAAGACGTTCGCGGAGCTGGGCGGGATCCCGCTGGAGTTTGCCGAGCACGTCCTCGGGTTCTACGACTTCCAGAAGCTGCGACTGCGGCTCTCGGCCTCCCAGGCGGGGTCGATCGGGCTCGAGCGGCTCATCCGTCACGAGTACGCGCACCTCCTCATCCACCAGGCCACGAGCGGCCACGCGCCCCGCTGGCTTCACGAAGGCCTGGCCCAGGTCACCGAGCCCCGTTCTGCGCCGCGGTTCGTCGAGACGGACGTCGCGCTCGACCGCCGGCAGTACACGCTCGCCGGGCTGGAACGTCTGTTCCGGTCGAACGCGGTCGGCGCGGCGTATCAGCTGTCCCACGTGGTTTGCGAGTTCCTGGTAGATCGGCGCGGCATGGCCGGCATCCGGACGCTCCTCGGTCGCCTGGGGCAGGGCGAGCCCATCGACCAGGCCCTCCGGGAGGGCGTCGGCGTCAGCGTCGAGGACGTCGAGGGGCGCCTCCTGGCCGCCGGCGGCCGGAGCTGACGCGCTGATGTTCACCAAGATCCTGATCGCCAACCGCGGGGAGATCGCGCTCCGGATCCTGCGCACGTGCCGGGAGATGGGGATCCTGTCCGTCGTGGCGCACTCGACGGCCGACGCCGGCACGCTCCCCGTCCGCCTCGCCGACGAGAGCATCTGCATCGGACCCGAGGACAGCGCCCAGAGCTACCTCAACATCCCGCGCCTGATCGCGGCCGCCGAGGTCACCGACGCCGAGGCGATCCACCCCGGCTACGGGTTCCTTGCCGAGAACGCGACGTTCGCCGAGATCTGCCGGGCCTGCAACATCCGGTTCATCGGCCCGAGCCCGGAGGTGATCCGCCTCCTCGGGGACAAGGTCCGCGCGCGCGAGCTCGCGCGCAAGGCGGACGTGCCCCTGCTTCCCGGCAGCGACGGGGCCGTGCGCGACGACGCGGACGCCGGGGTCGTCGCCGAGGCCCTCGGGTATCCGGTGCTCCTGAAGGCCTCGCTGGGGGGCGGCGGGCGCGGCATCCGCATCGTGTGGGATCGCGACAGCCTGGCGGCGGCCGTGCGGACCTGCCAGAGCGAGGCGGCCGCGGCGTTCGGGTCCTCGGAGATCTATCTCGAGAAGTACGTGGAGGGCGCCCGCCACGTCGAGGTGCAGATCCTGGCCGACGGCCGCGGCCACGTGATCCACCTGGGCGAGCGGGACTGCTCCATCCAGCGTCGCCACCAGAAGGTCCTGGAGGAGTCGCCGTGCCCGGTGATGACGCCCGCGGTGCGCGGGGAGCTCACGGGCGCCGCGCTCCGGCTGTGCCGGGCGGCCGGCTTCGAGAACGCGGGCACGGTGGAGTTCCTGCTCGACCCGAGCGGACGCTTCTACTTCCTGGAGGTCAACACGCGCATCCAGGTCGAGCATCCCGTGACCGAGATGGTGACCGGCGTCGACCTGGTCCGCGCACAGATCCTGATCGCCGCCGGCGAGCCGCTCGGCCTCCGGCAAGAGGACGTGCGCTTCCAGGGCCATGCGATCGAGTGCCGGGTGACGGCCGAGGACCCGGTGAGCTTCACGCCGAGCCCGGGCCTCGTCACGGCCTACGTCGCCCCCGGCGGTCCCGGCGTGCGCGTGGACAGTCACTGCTTCACGGGATACACCGTCCCCCCGCACTACGACTCGCTGGTGGCGAAGCTCATCGTCCACGGCGCGGATCGCGCGGAGGCGCTGGCCCGCATGCGGCGGGCGGTAGCCGAGTGCATCGTCGAAGGGATCAAGACGAGCCTGCCCCTCCACGCGCGCCTCCTCACCGACCCCCGGTTCACGGCCGGAGACTACTCGACGACCTTCCTCGAATCGGGACTCTGACAGGCACGGAGCGGCCGGCGATGCCGCGGCTGGTCCGGATCGCCGCTGTCCTGGCCGTCCTGGCCTGCTCGACGCCGGGGATCGCGCCCGCCCAGGGCCCGGCCATCGTCCGGATCGCCACCCAGAGCCCGCTGTCCGGGCCGGGTCCGGGCGGCGAAGCGATCCGGCTCGGCGCGCAGCTCGCGATCGAGCAGCTCGGGCGGCCGCTGGGACAGATGGGTTTCCGGGTGGAGCTGCTGTCCTTCGACGACCAGGGGAAGCCCGATGTCGGCGTGGCCAACGCGCGGAGCATCGTCGCCGACAGGGAGATCGTGGCGGTCATCGGCCATCTCGACGCGCGGGTCGCCGTTCCCGCGTCGGAGATCTACAAGGAGCGGACCCTGGCGATGATCGCGCCCGCCGGGACGGGCACGCTTCTCACCGACCGGAACCTCGGGACCGTGAGCCGCATCTGCGGCCGCGACGACGTGCAGGGCACGGTGGCGGCGGGGTTCGCGGCCGGGACGCTCATGGCGAAGAGCGCGTACGTGCTCCACGACGGGACCACGGCCGCACAGGACGTGGCCGACCTCTTCCGGGTGGAGGCCGAGCGACGGGGACTGCGGATCGTCGGGTTCGAGGGGACGGCCGAGCGGACGGAGTTCGATCCGATCATCGCCCCGGTCAAGGCCCGGAGCCCCGACCTCGTCTTCTTCGCCGGTCGCTACGACCAGGTGGCGCCCTTCTGGAGACGGGCGCGGGAGCAGGGCGTCAGGGCCCGCCTGCTGGGCCCCGACAGCCTCGATTCGCCGGCCTTCGCGCGCCTGGCGGGCGGGGCCGCCGCCGGCGTCTACTACACGTCCCCGGTGGGGCCGCCGGCGGCCCTCCCCGGCGCCCGGCCGTTCCTCGAGGACTTCCAGCGGCGGTTCGGGCGGGCCCCGGGCCCCCATGCCGCGGAGGCCTACGACGCCACGGCGGTCGCGCTCAAGGCGATCGAGGGCGCCGCCCGCAGCGCCGTTCCCAGCCGCGAGGCCGTCGCCGCGGCCGTCCGCAGGACGAAGGCGCAGGGCGTCACCGGCGAGATCGAGTTCGACGGCAGAGGGGATCGAAAGAAGGCGCTCTACTTCGTGTGGCAGGTCGCCGGCGAGGATCCCGACCGGTGGGGCCAGAACCGGGTGGTCAAGCAGGTGCTCGCCCCGCCCCGGCCCTGATCCCGACGCGATCCGCGCTCCCGGGCCCGGCCGCCGCGCGGAACGAGCCCCGGCCGGCGCGCGGGCCGCCCGTCTCCTTGACACCCCCCGGAAGCCCATAGTAGCGTACCGTTCCACTCGATGTCCGGGCAGCGTTGCCCGCGTACAGACAGTCCATGAACAGGTAGGGACGCCGAGGTCCGAGGCGAGCCGGGCCGCGTTCGCCCGACTCACGAGAATTCAGTTGTGATCCACGTCCTGTAAGAGGAGGTCGACTATGCGAGGTTGGAAGTGGATGGGAATGGTCGGCATCGCGGCGCTCGTCGTGGCGCTCGCTGCCCCCGCTGACGCGCAACAGTGCCCGAAGGGCAAGCTCCGTATCTACACCTCATGGCCCATGCAGGGTGCGATGCTCGCCGAGGGCACCGGCATGAAGAACGGCGTGGACATGGCCGTGGCCGAGGTCGGCGGGGTGGTCGCGGGGTACTGCCTCGAGGTGGTGAACCTCGACGACGCCTCCCCCCAGACCGGCAAGTGGGACGGGGCGGTCGAGGCGGAGAACGCGAACAAGGCCGTCGCCGACCCGCTGGCGATCGTGTACATCGGGACCTACAACTCCGGCGCGGCGAAGGTGTCGATCCCGATCAACAACCGCGCCCACCTGGCCCAGATCACCCCGGCCAACACGTACCCGGGGCTCACCCGGAAGAACGGCGCCGCCCCCGGCGAGCCGGAGATCTACCGGCCCGCGGGCATCGTCAACTACTTCCGCGTCCCGCCGCCGGATGACGTCCAGGGCACCGTGGGCGCCAAGTGGGCCAAGCAGCTGGGCGCGAAGAAGATCTACATCCTGAACGACCAGGAGCTCTACGGCAAGGGCATCGCCGACGTCTTCGAGGCCGCGGCCAAGAAGATCGGGATCCAGGTCGCGGCGAACGAGGGCATGGACTACAAGCAGCCCGACCAGAAGCCGCTCCTGACGAAGGTGCGCGCCTCGGGCGCGGACATGGTGTACCTGGCGGGCGTCGTCGACACGGGCGCCCCCATCATCCTGCGCCAGATGAAGGACCTGGGACTCGTGGCCGCGCGCGGGGTCCGGCTGATGGGCCCGGACGGGCTCTACGAGGAAGAGGTGCTGAAGGCGGGGACCTGTGACGCCGCCCTCGGCACCGAGATGCGCATCACGTTCGCGAGCCTGCCCTTCGAGAAGATGAAGGGGATCGGCGGCACGACCTACGAGAACTACAAGAAGAAGTACGGCAAGGAGCCGACCGCCTACGCGCTGTATTCGGTGGAATCGGCCCGGATCGCCATCGACGGCATCAAGCGCGCTGCCGCCGACATCGAGAAGGGCGCGAACCCGATGGCGAAGCGGGAAGCCGTCCGGAAGGCCATCGCCGGCCTCAAGAACTACGACGGGCTGAACGGCAAGTTCAGCTTCGACGAGAACGGCGACACCACGAGCGAGACCATGTCGGGCTTCAAGGTCGTGAAGAGCGACAAGGAGCCCGGCTGCACGTTCCAGTTCGAGTCCATTCTCGAATAGGCGATTGGCGCGGGAGGGCCGGCCCACGCCGGCCCTCCCGTCCTGATCCGCCAGACCCCCGGCACGCATGAGTTGGTGGGAAGTCCTCGTCCAGCAGAGCATCAACGGGCTGACGCGCGGGTCCGTCTTCGCCCTGGTCGCGATGGGCTACACGATGGTGTACGGCATCATCGAGCTCATCAACTTCGCCCACGGCGACGTGTTCATGCTGGGGCTCGTCATCTCGCTGAGCTACTTCACGCTCCTGGGCATGGCGCGAACGCTCCACGGCTGGGAGCTGGTCACCGTCCTGCCGCTCGTGTTCCTCGCCACCATGATCACGACCGCCGCCATCAACGTGACCATCGACCGGCTCGCCTATCGCCCCCTGCGCCGGTCCACCCGCCTGGCCCCCCTGATCACGGCCATCGGCGTGTCGTTCATGCTGGAGAACATCGCCCTCGTCTGGAAGGGACCCGCGCCCTTCTCGTATCCGGACATCTTCCCGTCGGTGGACATCCTCTACGACTGGCTGGGCTGGGATTCGAAGGTCTTCCTCACGACCAAGGACCTGCTCGTCGTCGGGGCGACGATCCCCCTGATGCTCGCGCTCCAGTACTTCGTGACGCGCACGACGTGGGGCAAGGCGATGCGGGCGACCGCCCAGGACCGGGAGACCGCCCAGGCGATGGGGATCAACGTCGAGAAGACGATCATCCTGACCTTCTTCATCGGCGGCGCGCTGGCCGGGGCGGCCGGCATCATCCAGGGGATGTACTACAACATCGGCCAGTGGTACGTCGGCTACCAGGCCGGGCTGCGCGCCTTCACGGCCGCCGTCCTCGGCGGGATCGGCAACATGCCCGGCGCCGCGCTCGGCGGGCTTCTCATCGGCTTCCTCTCCGCGTGGAGCGATCAGTACATCTCCGCGCGCTGGACCAACGCCGTCGTCTTCACGATCCTCATCCTCGTCCTGGTGTTCCGCCCCCACGGCCTTCTCGGCGAGCGCACCCTGGACAAGGTGTGAGCGGGGGCTCATGAGCGGACGACAGACCGCCTCGGTCGCGCTGCTGGTGGCGGTCCTGCTCGCGTATCCCTTCGTGGATCACGCCCTCCAGGCGCAGACCGTGTACGCGGTCACGGACGGGATGATCTACGTCCTGCTCGCCCTCGGGCTGAACATCGTCGTCGGGTACGCGGGGCTGCTCGACCTCGGGTACGCCGCGTTCTTCGCGATCGGCGCCTACGCGATGGGCCTCCTCAATTCCCCGCTGCTCGGGTCTCCCCTGTACGGGCACCGGTGGAGCTTCTGGGTCATCATCTGGATCTCGGCCTTCGTCTCCGCCATGCTGGGGCTCGTCATCGGGGCGCCGACCCTCCGGGTCCGCGGCGACTACCTGGCGATCATCACGCTCGGCTTCGGGGAGATCATCCCCGTGTTCATCCGGAACCTGGGGGACGTGAACGTCGAGATCGGGAGCTGGAAGCCCGTCCAGCGCCTGAACCTGACCGGCGGGGAGAACGGGGTCAACCCGGTCGGCCGCCCGTACCTGCCGGGCGTGGACTTCGACAACAGCGCGATCCCCTGGTACTTCCTGATCCTGATCATCGGGGCCGCGTCGCTGTGGGCGATGAACCGGATGCGCGATTCGCGGCTCGGGCGGGCGTGGATGGCCATCCGCGAGGACGAGACCGCGGCGGACTGCATGGGGGTCGACCCCATCAAGACGAAGCTCCTCGCCTTCGCGCTCGGCGCCTCCTTCTCCGGCTTCGCCGGCTCCTTCTACGCCGCGAAGCTCCAGGCCATCACGCCCGGCGCCTTCGAGTTCAACGTCTCCATCATCCTCCTGTGCATGGTGGTGCTCGGCGGCATGGGGAGCCTCAAGGGCGTGATCGTGGGCGGGATGCTCATCACGCTGTTCGACCGCCTCCTGCTCGCGCAGATGACGCACCTCGTCCGGTGGGTCGGCGCCCAGACGGGCATCGCCGTCCTGACCACCGTGGACCTGACGCTGTGGCGCTGGTTCTTCTTCGGGCTGGGCCTGGCGCTCGTCATGCTCTTCAAGCCCGAGGGGCTCGTCGGGCGGCGCGTCCGGTCGGTGGCGGTGGACGTCGACGAGACGGAGGAGGCGGGTCTCCTGGCCGCCGCCCCGGCGGTCCCCCGGGCGGAGAGCATTCCCGTGTGGCTCCGGTCCGCCGGGCCGTCGCCCGATGCGGCCGGCCGGCCCCTGCTCGAGGCCCGCGGCGTGACCCGGGCCTTCGGGGGCCTGGTGGCGGTCAACGAGGTCGATCTCGTCATCCCTCGGCGCTCGATCGTGGGGCTGATCGGCCCCAACGGGGCGGGGAAGACGACGTTCTTCAACCTGGTCACGGGATTGCTGACGCCGGACCGGGGCGAGATCGTCTTCGACGGCCGGAGCATCGTCGGTTTCCGCCCCAATGCCATCGTGGGGCGCGGCATCGCCCGGACGTTCCAGTCCATCCGGCTCTTCCAGAACATGACCATCCTCGACAACATCCTGGTCGGCGAGCACTCGCGGCTCTCGGCCTCGGTGGCCGGCGCCATCTTCCGGCCGCCCCGAGTGCGGGCGGAGGAGCAGCGCGCTCGGACCCGGGCGCTCGAGCTGCTCGAGTTCGTCGGCCTCGGTGGGAAAGACCAGGAGCTGGCGAAGAATCTCCCGTACGGAGACCAGCGGCGGCTCGAGATCGCCCGCGCGCTCGCCACCGAGCCCAAGCTCCTGCTGCTCGACGAGCCGACGGCCGGGATGAACCCGCGGGAGACCGAGGTCCTGACCCAGTTCATCGACCTCCTGCGCCGCGAGCTGGGACTCTCGGTGCTGCTGATCGAGCATCACATGGAGGTCGTGATGGGCATCTCCGACCGCATCACGGTGCTCGACTACGGGACGCGGATCGCGGAGGGGACCCCCGCCGAGGTCCAGCGCAACACCAAGGTCATCGAGGCGTACCTGGGCAAGGGCTACGAGCAGGAGCTGGTGCCGGCATGAGCCTCGCTGGCCGCGGGCCGGCCGATCGGCGCCCGGGCCGGGGCCCACGCTAGGGACGAGGCAGCCCGGGTGAGCCAGGACCCCCTGCTCGACGTCGCCGGCATCCACACGTACTACGGGAACATCCGTGCGCTGAAGGGCGTCTCGCTGAGCGTGAGCCGAGGGGAGATCGTCACCCTCATCGGATCCAACGGGGCGGGGAAGACCACCACGCTCAAGACGGTGATCGGCAACGTCCGCCCGCTCCGCGGCACGGTCACCTTCGACGGCCGGCGGATCGACGGGCTCTCGACGGACCGGATCGTGCGGCTCGGAATCGCGCAGTCGCCCGAGGGCCGCCGGATCTTCCCGCGCATGTCCGTCTTCGAGAACCTCGAGCTGGGCGCTTTCTCCCGCCAGGATCGCGCCCAGATCCCCGCCGACCTGGAGCGGGTGTTCGGCCTGTTCCCGCGCCTCCGGGAGCGCCTCGAGCAGAAGGGCGGGACCCTGTCCGGCGGCGAGCAGCAGATGCTGGCGATCGGGCGGGCGCTCATGGCGCGCCCGAGCGTGCTCTTGCTCGACGAGCCGTCGATGGGGCTGTCGCCGATCCTCGTCGAGACGATCTTCGGGATCATCCGGGACATCAACGCCCAGGGGACGACGATCCTCCTGGTGGAGCAGAACGCGCGGATGGCGCTCCGGGTGGCGCACCGCGGCTACGTGATCCAGACGGGCCGGATCGTCCTCTCGGACACGGGCGCGGAGCTGCTGCGCTCCGACGTCGTGCGCAAGGCCTACCTCGGAGAGAAGTAGCCCCGCGTGGCGGTGTCCGCCGTCCACTTCGAGGAGTTCGAGGTCGGCGCCCGCTACCGCACGCTCGGGCGGACCGTGTCCGACTTCGAGATCCTCCAGTTCGTCACCCTGACCGGCTTCACGGAGCCGCTGTTCATGGACATGGAGTACATCCGCCGGGAGAGCGTGTTCGGCGCGCGGGTGGCGCCGGGCGTGCTCACCTTCGGGCTGGCCGAGGGACTGACGCTCCAGACCGGGATCCTCCACGGCACCGGCCTCGCGCTCCTGTCCTACGACGTCCGGGTGCTCGCCCCCGTGCTGGCCGGGGACACCATCTCGGTGGAGATCGAGGTGGTCGACCGGCGCGAGACCCGGAAGCCCGACCGCGGCGTGGTGACCTTCCGCCACCGGATCGCCAACCAGCGGGGGGAGCCGGTCATGGAGGCCACGATCGCCCGGATGATCAAGCGGCGAGCCCCCTGATGCCGCCGGGCGCCCGCCCGGCGCGCGCCGCCGACGTGGTGATCGTCGGGGGCGGGGTCACCGGCTGCTCGATCGCGTTCCACCTCGCCCAGCAGGGCGTGCGCGACGTCCTCGTCCTCGAGCGCCGGTTCCTGGCGTCCGGCGGCACGGGCCGCTCCGTGGGAGTCATGCGGCAGCTCTATCCCACCGACGCGACCTCGCGCATGGTGCTCCACTCGCTCCGCGTGTTCCAGAACTTCCGGGAGATCACCGGGGGCGGCGACGCGGGGTACGTCCAGTGCGGTGCGCTCCTCGCGGTGGGCGGCGGCCAGCGCGACGCGCTCGCGCGAACCGTGGAGGCGCAGCGCGGGCTGGGCATCGACACGCGGCTGATCGGCCCCGACGACGTCCGCGAGCTCGATCCGCGCATCGACCCCTTCGCGGTGGGGGCGGCGGTCTGGGAGCCCGAGTCGGGCTACGGCGATCCGACCGGCGTGACCGCCGGGTTTGCGCGCGCGGCCGCGCGGGCCGGCGTCGTCATCGAGCAGGGGGCGGAGGTCGTGGCCGTCGAGGTCGGCGGCGGCGCGATCGAGGGGGTGCGCCTCGCGAGCGGCGAGCGCGTCGCGGCGCGCGTCGTCGTGAACGCCGCCGGCCTGTGGTCGCCGGCGGTCGCATCGCTCGCCGGGGTGACCCTGCCCATCATCGTGGGCCGTCATCCGGTCTTCGTCGTCCAGCGCGCGCCGGAGTTCGGGCGTCCCCATCCGGTCTACCTCGACCTGGCGAGCGGGACGTTCCTCCGCCCCGAGACCGGCGGGCTCACCCTCACCGGTTTCCTCGACGCGGACGAGCCGAACCATCCGCTGGACCCCGAGGCGCTCGGGAGCGACGTGGGCTTCGACGAGGTGGCGCGGATCATGGAGCGCGCCAGCCGGTGCATGCCGGCGCTGGGGGAGGCGCGCTACCAGCGCGGCTACGCGGGCGCCTTCGACATCACCCCGGACTGGATGCCGGTCCTCGACCAGACCTCGGTCCGCGGCCTGTACGTCGCGGCCGGCATGTCCGGCCACGGCTTCAAGCTCTCGCCGGCGGTGGGCCGGATGATGGCGGACCTGATCGTCCGGGGGCACTCGGACCTCGCCGACCTCCGTGCCTTCCGCCTCGATCGCTTCGCGGCCCTGCCGCACGACGACGGGGGCGCCTTCGCGCATTCCTACCTGCGCTGACGCCCCGGTCCGTCTCGCAGTCTGGCGGACGTGCTCGCCGCCGGCAGTATCATGGACCGCGATGCGCGCGCCAACCCTCTCGGTGCGGGCCCGTTCTGGCCATGGCTGACGACTCAGAGCGGCGCTCCGACGTCGAGTCTTCGGGAGCGGGCGCGCCCGCCGGCCCGGAAGCGCGGCGAGGACAGCGAGGCTGGGCCGGCTGGGGTCGCTGGGCGTTCCCCGGAGCGCTGGGTGCCGTGGTGGCCGCGTGGACCATCCTCGCCTTCCTCCCGACCTTGTGGAACGGGTTCGTCGACTGGGACGACGTCCGCATGTTCCTGGAAAACCCGCACCATCGTGGCTCGTGGGCGATGAGGATGCGCGGCGCGTGGACGTCCCACCTGCTCGGCGAGTACATGCCTGTGACGTGGACGAGCTACGCCCTCGACCGGGCTCTCTGGGACCTCGATGCCGGGGGGTATCACCTGACCAGCCTGGGCTTGCACGTCGCGGCGACGCTCGCGGTGTACGCCCTGGCCTGGCGACTCCTCGGGCTGGCTCGAGGTCAGCGCCTCGGCCGGCGGGGCCGCGCGCTCTCGGCGGCGGTCGCCGCCTTGGCGTTCGGCATCCATCCGCTCCGGGCGGAGCCGGTGGCGTGGTTGAGCGCGCGGGGCACGGTGCTCGGCGGGCTTCTCCTGGTCCTGGCCACGCTGGCCTACCTGGCGGGCTGGGAGCGAGGCCGGGCCGAGGGACGAGTCCGGCCGAAGTGGCTGGCCGTGGTGGCGAGCCTCTTCGTCGCGTCCGTGCTCGCCCGGGCGACCGGTCTCGTCTTCCCGGCCCTGCTGGTGCTCCTCGACGCCTATCCCTTGCGCCGTATCCCCGGTCCCGGGGCGCGGCGGGCGTTGGCGGAGAAGCTCGGACTGGCCGTTCTCGGGGCGCTCGCGATACCCATGGGTTTCCTGGCGCGCAGCAACCGGCCCGAGAACTTCTGGCGGGTCGAGTACGACCCGCTCGTGGCCAGTGCCTGGAGCCTCTACAGCGGCGCCTTCTACGTGTGGAAGACCCTGTGGCCGTGGGATCTGGGGCCCATCTACGCGATGCCGTCGCGGGGCGACCTGCCCGGGAGCACCATGGCGCTCGCCGCGGCGACGGTCGCCGGCATCACCATCGCCGCGCTCGGCGTCCGACGACGCTGGCCGGCGGCCCTGGCGGCCTGGATCGCATACGCGGTCCTGCTGGCGCCCGTGTCCGGCGTGGTTCCCTTCGGGCGCCTCCTCGGCGTGGTCGACCGCTACAGCTATGCCGCGTGCATGGGCTGGGCCATCGCGGCCGGGGGGGCGGTCGCCGTCGCGTGGGAAGGGTGGAGCAGTGGTCGACTGCCGCGCTGGCGCGCCGCGCTGACGGCCGCCCTCATCATCGGGGTCCTGCTGGGCTGGAGCGGGCTCAGCTGGCGCCAGGTCCAGATCTGGCGTGACTCCGGTCGGCTGTGGACGCACGCCGTCACGGTGTCTCCGGCGTGCGTGCGCTGCCAAGTGAACTTCGCCAACTGGCTCGCGGGAGCGGGACGCGGAGAGGAGGCGATCGCCCGCTACGGGCTGGTGCTCGCACTCGACCCGGGACTGATCGAGCTGCACACGAACATCGGGCTGGCGCTGGTCCGGCTCGGCCGCCCGGCCGAGGCCGTTCCCCACCACGAGCGCGTGCTGGCGCGGGACCCCGAGCGTCTATCGGCACGCGTGAACCTCGTGACGGCGCTCGTCGCCGCGGGCCGTCTCCCCGAAGCGGTGACGCGCCTTGACGAGGCCGCGCGCGCGAGCCCCACCCCGGCCCTGCAGGAGTATTTCGGGCGGCTGACCGCGGCGCAGCCGGCGGCTCCGGTCCCGTGGCTGGGTCTCCTCCTGGCCTCGGCCCGGATGGGCGACCGGGGGCGCGCCCGCGCCGCCTACGAGACGCTCGCCACGCTCCATCCCGAACTGGCCAGCCTCGTCCTCCGGGTCACGCCGGGCGTGGCGACGGCTCCAGCCGGACACGCATGACGTGCCCCCCGCGCGCCGCCCTGCTCCAGGCGGTCGCAGCCGAACGCCACCGGGTCCGGCGCCGTCGCCGACCATGAGGCGCTGGGTGATCGGGCTCGCCGTGCTCCTGGCGGTCGGCCCTCCGGCTCGGCGCCGTCGAGGCCGACCGGCCCGAGATCCTGAACGTGGCGGTGCCGGGCCGCCTGGTCGCCGGCCAGGCGGGGACGGCGCGCATCACGTTCCGGGCGCGCCGCGCCAACGTCGTCACGGTGATCCAGGTCCTCGAGGATCTGGACGGCGCGCGCCGGGTCACCTCCGAGCGGGAGGTCAGCGTGGTCGCCGCCGCGTTCGGCCGCGAGGAGGGCGACATCGTCCTCACGCTCGTGTTCGCGAGCCCGGGCCGGAAGCGGATGGTGTTCACCCTCCGGACCGACGAACGCGAGCAAAGCGATCCGGCGCGCATCGAAGTCGACGTGGCCCCCTGAGCGCGGCCGGAGGCCGGCGCGGTTGAAAATCGGGAAGGGCGAGGGGATAATAGCGACCGCTTTGCGCACCGCCCGCGGACGAGAGGACCAGCTCCGATGACCCAGCCCGAGGCCGCGCTGAAACGCACTCCGCTCCACGCCGCCCACGTGCGCCTGGGCGCCCGGATGATCCCCTTCGGCGGCTGGGACATGCCCGTCCAGTACGCGGGCATCGTGGAGGAGCATCGCGCGGTCCGGAGCGCCGTGGGCTGCTTCGACGTGAGCCACATGGGCGAGTTCGAGTTCCGCGGGCCGGATGCGCTGCCGGCGCTCCAGCGGCTCACGACGAACGACGTCTCGACGCTCGAGGTGGGTCAGGTCCAGTACTCGCTCCTCTGCTACGAGGCGGGCGGGATCGTGGACGACCTGACGCTGTACCGGCTTGCCGCCGACCACTACATGATGACGGTGAACGCCTCCAACATCGACAAGGACTGGGCGTGGGTCACGCGCCACCTCGGCGAGTGGGGTGTCCGGGTGGACGCGAAGAACGTGAGCGAGGAGACGGGGCTGATCGCCGTCCAGGGGCCGCACGCCGAGCGGCTGGTGGGGCGACTGTCCGACGTGGACGTCCCGGCGATCGGCTACTACCACTTCCGCCGTGGCCGGGTGGCGGGCGTGCCGGGCATCGTCTCGCGCACGGGCTACACCGGGGAGGACGGGTTCGAGCTGTATCTGCCGGCGGCCGGCACCGAGACGGTGTGGGAGCGCCTCCTGGCCGAGGGCAAGACGGACGGCGCGGCGGCCATCGGTCTCGGCGCCCGGGACACGCTCCGGCTCGAGATGAAGTACGCGCTCTACGGCAACGACATCGACGAGACCACGAATCCGCTCGAGGCGGGGCTCGGCTGGGTGGTGAAGCCCGCCAAGGGGGACTTCGTCGGCCGGGCGGCCGTGGAGAGCGCTCGCGCGGCGGGGCTCCGGCGCCGCCTCGCCGGGTTCGAGATGGTCGAGCGGGCGGTGGCCCGCCACGGCTACCCCATTCTCCACGAGGGCGCGGCGGTCGGCGTGGTGACCTCGGGCTCCTACGGACCCTCGGTGGACAAGTACATCGGCATCGGCTACGTACCGGCGGCGCTGGCCGCCGTGGGCTCCGCGATCGCGGTCGAGGTCCGGGGCCGCGGCCAGACGGCCCGTGTGGTCAAGACCCCGTTCCATCCGCCGCGCGTCAAGCGCTAGGAGAGACTGATGGCGACGTATCCGGCCGAGCTGCGTTACACGCGCGAGCACGAGTGGGCGAAGATCGACGGGAAGCGTGCCCGGGTCGGCATCACCCACTACGCGCAGGACCAGTTGGGAGACGTCGTCTTCGTCGAGCTGCCGAAGGTCGGCGCCAAGGTCGCGCAGCTCCAGACCTTCGGGGTGGTCGAGTCCGTGAAGGCCGTGTCGGACCTGTTCGCGCCGCTTTCGGGGGTCGTGGTCGAGGTGAACCAGGAGCTCACGCGAGAGCCGGAGCGGGTCAACCGCGACCCCTACGGCGCCGGGTGGCTCGTGGTCGTCGAGCTGTCGAACCCCGCCGAGGCGGAGAAGCTGATGACCGCGGCGCAGTACGAGGAGTTTCTCAAGACGGCGGGAGGGCACTGAGTCGTGCAGCACGGCGAGACGATGCGCTACCTGGCGACGACCGACGCGCAGCGGGCGGAGATGCTGCGCACCATCGGCGTCGGCGACGTCGAGGCGCTGATCGAGCGGATCCCGTCGAAGGCGCGGCTCGGCCGTGACCTGGCCATCCCCGCCGCCCTCGCCGAGGGCGACCTGATCGCCCACCTCCGGGGTCTCGCCGAGCGGAACGCCGACGCCGATCGCTACGTGACGTTCCTCGGGGGCGGCGCCTACGACCACTACATCCCGAGCGTGATCAACCACATGCTCCTCCGCGGCGAGTTCTTCACCGCGTACACGCCCTACCAGCCGGAGGCGAGCCAGGGGACGCTGCGGTCGATCTACGAGTACCAGACCATGATCTGCGAGCTGACCGGCATGGACGTGACCAACGCCTCGCTCTACGACGGCGGGTCCGCCCTGGCGGAGGCCGCGCTCATGGCGCACAGCGTGACGGAGCGGGACCAGATCGTGGTCTCCGGGGCGCTGTCGCCCCTGGCCCGGCGCGTCGTGGAGACGTACTGCGCGGGGCCGCGCCTGCCGGTGAAGACCGTGGCCGTGGACGGACGGCGTGACGGACCTCGACGCTCTCCGCAAGGCGGTGACGGGCAAGACCGCGTGCGTCATGATCCAGTACCCGAACTTCTTCGGGTGCCTGGAGGACCTCGACCAGGCGGCGGCGATCGCCCACGAGCGGGGCGCGCTGCTCGTCGTGAGCGTGGATCCCGTCGCCCTCGCGCTGCTGCGGCCGCCCGGCGAGGCCGGCGCCGACATCGTGGTCGGCGAGGGGCAGGGGCTGGGGAACCACCTCAACTTCGGGGGCCCCTACCTCGGCCTGTTCTCCTGCCGGAAGGAGCTCGTCCGGCGGATGCCCGGCCGCCTGGTCGGGGCCACCGTGGACCGCGACGGCAAGCGCGGGTTCGTCCTGACGCTCCAGACGCGGGAGCAGCACATCCGCCGCGAGAAGGCGACGTCGAACATCTGCACGAACGTGGCGCTCATCGCCCTGGCCGCGACGATCCACATGGCGCTCCTCGGCAAGGAGGGGCTCCGGCGCGCGGCCACCCTGTCCACCGCGAAGGCGCACTACGCCGCGGAGGCGTTCGGGCGGGTGCCCGGCGTGAGCGCGCGGTTCCCCGCGCCCTTCTTCAAGGAGTTCGCGCTCCGGCTCCCGAAGAACCCGGGGACGGTGCTGCGCGCCCTCCGGCGGCGCCGCATCCTGGGCGGCGTCGCGCTCGCCCAGTTCGACCGGAAGCTGAAGGATTCCATCCTCGTGGCGGTGACGGAGCGCCGGACCCGCGCGGAGATCGACGCGTACGCCGAGGCCCTCGCCTCGGCGGTCGCGTGAAGGGGTCGACGATGAGCGCATACGACGGGCTGGTCTTCGAGCAGTCGGTCCCCGGGCCGCGTCGGCTACTCGCTGCCCGAGGCGGACGTTCCGGAAGCCGATCCCGCGCGCCTCCTGCCGGCGGCGCACCTCCGGCGCCGGCCCGCCGCCCTGCCCGAGGTGAGCGAGTTCGACGCCGTGCGCCACTACACGCGCCTGAGCCGCATGAACTACGGCGTGGACACGCACTTCTACCCGCTCGGCTCCTGCACCATGAAGTACAACCCCAAGATCAACGAGGACATGGCCCGCCTGCCGGGCTTCGCGCGGCTCCACCCCCTGACGCCCGAGGACGCCGCGCAGGGGGCGCTCCAGCTCATGGGCGAGCTCGGCGAGATCCTGGCCGAGATCGTCGGGATGGACGCCGTCTCGCTCCAGCCGGCGGCCGGCGCGCAGGGCGAGCTGACCGGCGTCCTGATGATCCGGGCCTTTCACCTGGACCGGGAGGGCGCCCCGCGGAAGAAGGTCCTCGTTCCCGACTCGGCGCACGGCACCAATCCGGCGTCCACCGCGATCGCCGGCTACCAGACGGTCCAGATCAAGTCCGACGCGAACGGCGAGGTGGATCTCCTCGACCTCGAGCGGCACCTCGACGAGGACGTGGCCGCGCTGATGATCACCGTGCCCAACACGCTCGGGCTCTTCGAGTCCCGCATCCTCGAGGCGACGGGGCTGTGCCACGCCAAGGGCGCCCAGGTGTACATGGACGGGGCGAACCTGAACGCGCTGCTCGGGCTCACGCGGTCGGGCGATCTCGGGTTCGACGTGGTCCACATGAACCTCCACAAGACCTTCACCACGCCGCACGGCGGCGGGGGGCCCGGGGCCGGGCCGGTCGCGTTCAAGTCGCACCTGGCGCCCTTCATGCCGACCCCCGTGGTGGCCCGCGACGCCGACGCGTGGCGGCTGGACTGGAAGCGGCCGAAGTCCATCGGCAAGGTGCAGTCGTTCTGGGGCAACTTCGGGATGCACGTCCGGGCCTACACGTACATCCGCACGATGGGGCCGGACGGGCTCCGGGCCGTCTCGGAGAACGCGATCCTGAACGCCAACTACATCCGGGCCCGGCTCCTGCCGCACTACGACCTGCCCTACGAGGGCGCCTCGATGCACGAGGTCGTCTTCTCCGCCCGCCGCCAGAAGGCGCAGGGCATCTCGGCCACGGACATCGCCAAGCGGCTGCTCGATCTCGGCTTCTACGCGCCCTCGATCTACTTCCCGCTGATCGTCGACGAGGCGATGATGATCGAGCCCACCGAGACGGAGTCCAAGGAGACCCTCGACCAGTTCTGCGACGCGATGATCCAGATCGCCGCGGGAGGCCGGGTCGAGCCCGGAGACCCTCCTCGAGGCGCCGGTGACGATGCCGGTGCGGCGCCTCGACCAGACCCAGGCCGCGCGGCAGCCGAACCTCCGGTGGACGCCGCGGGAGCCCGCTCCCTGAGCGGGGCGGCCGCGCGTCGCCCCGACGCGCTCCGGCCTCCGCCCGCCGGCGCCTGAAGGCGATGCCCGGAGCCCTCGGCTGGCGCCTCCTGGTGACGGAGCCCCTGGACGGGGCGACGAACATGGCGCTGGACGAGGCTCTCCTCCGCGGCCGGATCCGCGGGTCGGGGGCGCCCACGGTGCGCTTCTACGGCTGGCGCCCGGCCGCCGTCTCCCTGGGCTACGCGCAGCCGCTCGACGACACGGTGGACCGGGCGCGCTGCCGCGCCATGGGCATCGGCGTCGTGCGACGCCCCACCGGGGGCAGCGCGATCCTCCACGAGCCGCCGGAGCGCGAGGTGACGTACAGCGTGGTGGCGGCGGCCGGCGACTTTCCCGGCGCGGACGACGTGCTCGAGACCTACCGCGTGCTCGGGGCAGGGGCTCGCCGCCGGGCTCGGGCGGCTGGGCGTGGCGGCCGACCTGGTGCCGCTCGTCCGGGGCCGGCCGGCCGGGTCGCCGGCGTTCTGCTTCCGCCGTGCGGGGGCCTACGAGATCGCCGTCGGAGGCCGGAAGCTCGTCGGCAGCGCCCAGCGCCGGCAGCGTGGCTCGTTCCTCCAGCACGGGTCCGTCCTCCTCGGCGCGGACCCGGCGCGGATCCGCGCGGTCTTCCCGCGCGAGGCGGATCCCACGACCGGGATGACCACGCTCGCCGGGGCGCTGGGGCGCTCGCCGGGCTTCGACGCGGTCGTGGAGGCCCTTGCCGCGGGACTCGCCGAGGCGCTGGGCGCTCCGCTCGTCCCGGGCGGCTTGTCGCCGGACGAGAGCGCGCTGATGGACGCGCTCGTCGCGAGCAAGTACCGCACCGAGGCCTGGACCGCGGAGGGGCGGCTGCCGGACGGCGTCACGGCCGCCGGGGCGCCGGCGGGCGCCCGTCTCCTGAGGGGCGCGGCCTCGATCGCGTGCGAGAGTACCCGGCTGCGCCGCTGGTGGGGGTCGGCGCCGTCGTCGTCGACGGGGGCCGCGTGCTGCTCGTCCAGCGCGGGCGGCCGCCCGCGCTCGGGCGCTGGAGCCTTCCGGGCGGTCTCGTCGACGTGGGCGAGCCGCTCGAGGCGGCGGTGCGTCGC
Source organism: uncultured Candidatus Rokubacteria bacterium (assembly GCA_963745015.1). Classification (GTDB taxonomy): domain Bacteria; phylum Methylomirabilota; class Methylomirabilia; order Rokubacteriales; family DASRDR01; genus DASRDR01. The sequence continues at coordinate 104,786 of CAVUVU010000015.1, read as the reverse complement.
GAGGTTGCCGAGGAGTGCGGCCTCGCCGTGGACGTTCATGGGCTGGTGGGCGTCGTCGACCGGATCATCCGGGATCCGGGCGGCCGTGTCCGCTACCACTACGTGCTGCTGGACTATCTCGCCACCCCGACCGCCGGGCGTGCCGAGGCGGGCTCGGACGCGCTCGCGGTCCAGTGGTGCGAGCCCGACGCGCTCGGCGCGCTGGACGTGACGGACGGGGTCGAATCCATGGTGCGCCGCGCCTTCGCCCTCCAGGCGGAGCGCCGGCGGGAGGAGCAAGAAGGATGAAGCTCGACGTCAGCGCGAAGCCCGCGGCCGAAACCTCCGGGGACGCCCTGATCCTGGAGTGCTACGCCGGGTCGGACCGGTTCGAGCCCGAGATGCGGCGCGTCGACCTCGCCCTGGGCGGCCTGCTCGCGCTGGCCCTCCGCGACCAGCGCTTCGAGGGGCGCGTCGCCGAGGTCGCGGACGTCCACACCGGCGGCCGGATCCCCGCCAAGCGGGTCGTCGTGGTCGGGCTCGGGCCGCGCGCGGAGTGCACGGCCGAGGTGCTGCGGCGGGCGGCCGCCGCCGGGGCGCGCCGGGCCCGCGATCTCGGGGCGGCGAGCCTCGTGATCCCGGTGCTCGGCACCCGGGCGCCGGGCCTGGGGGTGGGCCCGCGGGCCCAGGCGACCGGCGAGGGGGCGCTGCTCGGCCTCTACCGCTTCGACCGCTACAAGGAGAAGCGGAACGGCGACCGGACGGTCGCGGGGCTGACGCTCCTCGTGCCGGCGGTGCGGGACCGGGCGCCGGCGCGGGAAGGGCTCCGCCGCGCCGAGCTGTCGGCCGAGGCCACCTGCTTCGCCCGCGACCTGATCAACGAGCCGGCGAACAGCGTGACGGCCTCGGCGCTGGCCGAGGCCGCGCGCGTCATCGCGCGGGAGGCGGGGCTGCGCCTCCGCGTGCTCGACCGCGCGGCGTGCGAGAAGATGGGCATGGGCGCGTTCCTGGGCGTGAACCGCGGCAGCGTGGAGCCGCCCCAGTTCATCCACCTCGCGTACGTGCCGCGGCGGCCGGCCCGCCGTCGGCTCGCCCTGATCGGCAAGGGCATCACGTTCGACTCGGGGGGGCTCGATCTCAAGACGGCCGAGGGCATGGCGTGGATGAAGGGCGACATGTCGGGGGCGGCGGCGGTCCTCGGCGTCCTCAAGGTGCTGCCGCGGCTCAAGCCCGCGATCGAGGTGCACGGCCTCGTGGCGGCGACCGACAACATGCCGTCCGGCTCCGCCACCAAGCCGGGCGACGTGCTGCGCGCGATGAACGGGAAGACGATCGAGGTCAACAACACCGACGCCGAGGGGCGCCTGACGCTGGCCGACGCGATCGCCTACGCCCGGAAGGAGATCAAGCCGCACGAGATCGTCGACATCGCCACGCTGACCGGGCGCGTGCTCCATCGCGCTGGGCAGCCTCTGCGCCGGCGCCATGTCGAACGACACCGCGCTCCAGTCCCGGGTGCTGGCGGCCGGGACGCGGGTCGGGGAGCGCCTCTGGCCCCTCCCGCTCATCGACGAGTATCGCGAGGGCCTGCGCAGCGAGGTGGCGGACCTCCGGAACACCGGGCCCCGGCCGGGCGGCGCGATCACGGCCGGGCTCTTCATCCGCGAGTTCGCCGGCGACACGCCGTGGGTGCACCTCGACATCGCCGGCGTCGCCTTCACCGACAAGGATCTCCCGTACGCGTCGAAGGGCGGCGTCGGGTTCGGCGCGCGCACCCTCATCGAGTACGTCCTCGCCGCCGCCGGGCGGGGGTGAGACGGCCGTCCGGTGAGCGGCGTCGACCTCCACACGCACACGACCGCCTCGGATGGCACGTACGCGCCCGCCGACCTGGTCCGCGAGGCCGTCCGGCGCGGCGTGCGAGTCCTGGCGGTCACGGACCACGACTCGGTCGATGCGGTGGTGCCGGCCCTCGCTGGCCGCCCGGGACCATCCGCCGCTCGAGATCGTGCCCGGCATCGAGATCAACACGGACGACCCCGGCGGCGAGATCCACGTGCTCGGCTACTTCCTCGACCATGAAGCCCTCTGGCTGCTGGACCTCCTGCGCGAGTTCCGGGCCGAGCGGGCGACGCGGGTGCACAGGATCGCGGAGCGGCTGGCGGCGCTCGGGCACCCGATCGACGCCGAGGAGGTGCTGGCGCTGGTCCAGGAGGGCTCGGCCGGCCGGCCGCACGTCGCGCAGGTCATGGTCCGGCGCGGTTACGTCGGCACCGTCCGCGAGGCCTTCGACCGCTTTCTGGCCGCGGGGAAGCCGGCGTACGTGGCCCACCGGAAGGTCGCTCCCCGGGAGGCGTGCGAGATCATCCGCCGGGCGGGCGGCCTGGCGGTCGTGGCGCATCCGGGGTTTCACGATGACCCCGAGGGGATGATCCGGGTGCTGGCCGGCACGGGCCTCCTCGACGGCGTCGAGTGCTACTACGCCGAGCACTCCCCCGAGCAGACGGCGCGGTTCCTGGGTCTCTGCCGGGAGCTGGACCTGGTCGCCCACGGGCGGCTCCGACTTCCACGGGCCTCGCGTCCGGGCGGCGCTGCTGGGCCTGCCGTCCGTTCCCTGGGAAGCCTGGGAGGCGCTTCGCCGCCGGGCGGGACGGTGACGCCGCCCTGGCCGCGGGGCGCGCTCCGAGCTGCCGGGTCCCCGCCGCGGGAGCTGGGAGGCGGTGAGGCGTCCGGCAGGTGAGCGCGCCGGCGCGGCGGCGGCCTCGGCTCATGTGGACCCGGCGCGGCGTGATCGCTATCGTCGCAACCCTCGCGGCGGCGATGACGTGGCCCCCGGCGGCGGCGGCCCCGCCTCGACGACCCGCGCTGAAGATCGGGGTGTCGCTGGCCCTGACCGGGCCCGACGCGCGGTGGGGCCTCCCGATGCTCCGGGGTGTGGAGCTGGCCGTCGAGGAGGTGAACCGCGGCGGGGGCGCCGGCGGCCACCCGCTCGAGACCGTCGTCCTGGACAGCGCGGGCCCGGGGCTCGAGGGCATCTCGCGCTGGCGCGGGATGAACAACTACGAGCGCCTCATCGCTGACCCGACGGTGCTGGCCGTCGTCGGCCCCCAGACGAGCGGCGAAGGACGCGGGGTCGCGGCGCTCTTGAGCCGAGCGCACCTGACCACGATCACCCCGAGCGCGACGACCTTCGACATCACCGACCCCGGGATGCGGGACCACTTCCGCCCCGGCGGCCGGGCCGTCTACTTCCGGACCGTGGGCACCGACCTGGCGCAGGGCCGGGCCATGGCGCGCTTCGCGCACGACCGCCTCGGAGTGCGGCGGATCGTCCTGATCGACGACGGAACCGATTTCGCCGTGCGGACGGTCCTGACGCTCGCGCGCCAGGCCGGCGATCTCGGCATGACGGTGCTCGCCCGAAGGCAGATCCCCTGGACCAAGGGTGACTACCGGCCCGGGCTCCGTGAGCTGCGAGCGCTCGCCCCGGAGGCGCTCTACTTCGCCGGCAATCAGCCGGTGGGTGTGAAGGTCGCGCGGCAGGTCGCCGAGGTTCTCCCCTCCGTCCACCGGCTCGGCGCGGAGACCCTGTACGACCGCGCCTTTCCGATCCAGGCGGGCCCCGCCGCCGACGGATGGTACGTGTCGAACGTGGCGCCGGATCTCGCCGCGGACCCCGCGGCCCAGGCCTGGGCCGAGCGATTTCGGCAGCGGTTCGGCGAGGCCCCGACCAGCTACTCCCTCACCGCGTACACGGCCGTCGCGGTCGTCGCGAATGCGGTGGCACACCTGCGCGCGAGCGGCCGGCCCATCACCCGCGCGCGGCTCCGGGAGGCGATCCAGGCCGTCCGGCTGCCGGACACGCCGCAGGGGCTGGTGTCGTTCGACACGAACGGCGACCTGGAGCGTCCCGTCGTCTCGATCTACCAGGTCCGGAGCGGCGCGTTCCAGTATGTGGGCGCCGTCGCCGCCGCGGGCGCCCCGCGGGCTCCCAGCGGAGGCGCTCGGCCGTGACCTCGGCCTTCAGCCGGCCGACATCGGTGCCGACATTCGTGCCCGTGACATCCGTGCCCACATCCGTGAAGGAAGGCCTCTGCGCCGGCGCGCTCCTGCTGGTTTTCGCGATCCTGGCGATCGGCAGCCTTCAGCGGATGACCCTCACGGCCGACGAGGACCTCCACTACGGCTACGGCTGGAAGCTCCTGCACTTCGACGCGTCGCGGGGCGACGACAACAGCAAGATGGCCTTCTCAATGCTCAATGCACTGCCGCGACGCATCGTGGAGCTGTTCGCTCCGGGGATCCTCGGAGGTCGTCTCGAGACGGTCGAGTTCGGCCGGTACGTCACGGTCGTGTGCGCGCTGCTCCTGGCATGGCTGATCTACCGCTGGGCGAGAGCCCTCTACGGCCCGGCGAGCGGCCTGCTGGCCCTGGCCCTGTACGTCTTCGAGCCGAACATCCTCGCGCATGCGGGGCTCGTCACGACGGATCTCTATGCGGCCTGGGCGACCGCGCTCGTCATCTGGTCGTTCTGGAGGCTTCTCAACCACCAGGGACCCGGCATGTGGCGCGTGGCGAATGTCGGCGCGATCGCGTTCGCGGTCGCCCAGCTCGCGAAGTACACCTCGGCACATCTCGTCCCCATCCTGATCCTTGTCGCGGCGGGCCACGCGGCGCCGGAGCTCTGGAGGCTCGCGCGCACTGGGCAGTGGCGGGACCTGGCCGGGCGGTTCGTCACCGCCGGGAAGTACGCAGCCCTCTACGCCGCGTGGTTCCTGGTGATCGTGAATGCCGCGTACTGGGGCCAGGGCACGTTCACCGCGTTCCGCGACTACGGGCTCCGGTCCGCTCAGTTCCAGGCGGCACGATCGGCGCTCGGCCCCCTGGCGGGCCTCCCGGTGCCCGTACCGCGAGCCTTACCTCGAAGGCCTGGATCGGGTGATGGAGACCGAGCGCTCCGGGACCAACAACGTGTATCTGCTGGGCGAGGTCGGGAAAGGCTGGATCCCCGGCCGGCGGTTCCCCGAGTACTACGCGGTCGCGTGGCTGTACAAGGAACCCATTGCCACCCAGATCCTCCTCCTCGTCGCGCTCGTGGCCTACGTGCTCCGTTTCCGGCGGTTCGACTTCAGGCGTAACGAGTGGCCCATCGCTGGCGCCGTGCTGTTCTTCGCGTGGTACTTCACGTTCGTGTTCAAGACGCAGAAGGGAGTCCGGTTCACCTTGGTCGTGCTGCCGCTCCTCTTCGTGTTCACCGGCAGCCTGCTACGCGATGCGACCACGATGAGATGGCGGCCCCTCGTGTCGGTCGGCGCTCTGCTGACGTATCTCGCGGCTTCCACGCTCTCGTACTATCCTCACTTCATTCCCTACTTCAACGAGCTTCTCCGGGACCGAAAGCAGGCGTACCGGATCCTCGTCGACTCGAACCTCGACTGGGGCCAGAGCGAGCGGTACCTCGCGCGGTATCTCCGGGCTCACCCCGACACGTCCTTCGAGCCCGACCGCCCCCGGGCCGGCACGCTGCTGGTGTCCGCCAACAAGCTCTCGGGACTGCTTCTTCGCGAGCGGTTTCGCTGGCTCCGGGAGAACTTCGAGCCCGTCGGCCACGTCGCGTACTCGCACCTGCTCTTCCAGGTCACACCGGAGGCGCTCCGGCGGGTGATCGACCCGGTTCCCCCCGATCATGGCGACAAGGTCAACTGATGCCCTCGAACGCAGTGACCGGCACGGCATCCCGACGCTCGTCGTCGGGCGCATTCGACGCGGCGAGGGGCGGGCGGTGGCAGCGCTGCTGACCGCGCCAACCTGGCGACGATCACCCCCAGCGCGACGACCTTCGACGTCACGGACCCGGCGCTCCGGGCGATGTTTCGCCCCGGGGACCTCACCGTCTACTTTAGGACCGTCGGCACCGACGTGGCACAGGGTGACGCCATGGCGCGCTTTGCTCAGGCAAGCGTGGGAGTCCGCCGGGTCGTGTTGATACACGACAGGACGGCCTTCGGCGAGCGGACGATCCGCCCAGCTTGGCCTCGCGGGTCTCGCTCGACGCGTGCTCAACTGGACCCAGAAGGACTACCGGGGGGACCTTCGAGAGATTGCCGCACTGGAGCCCGACGTCCTCTGCGTCGGTGTGCGGTACGGCGTGGCGGTCAAGCTCGCGCGGCAGGCCCCCGAGATCCTGCCGCAGGTCCGGCTCGTCGGTACCGAGATGCTTTACATGACGGATGTCGGGCCCGACCCCGCAGCGAGGCCGAGCCTGGCCCGATGTGGTCCGAGTCCCGGCGTTCGAGAGGGGAGCGCATTCCGAGCCGATGCGCCGCTGACGGCCCCGCGCTGAAGCCGACCGGAGCGGCACGGGCCGTCGCCTTCGTGGCGGCGGCGGTCGGCGTCCTGCTTCTTCAGCTGCCTTTGCCGGCGGCCGCCGCGGACCCGCTCCCGCCTTTCAAGCTGGGGGTGTCCCTGTCGGCCAGCGGGCCGGAATCCCGGGGGGGCGTCCCGATGCTCCAGGGCGTCGAGCTGGCGCTCGAGGACGTGAGTCGTGGCGGTGGGGCGGGGGGCCATGCGCTCCAGCCGTTCCGGCTGGACAGCGGGACCTCGGCCCAGGACACGCTCTCTCGCCAGCGCCTGACGGTCGAGCACTACGAGCGATTCGTCGCCGATCCGGCGGTGATCGCCGTGATCGGTCCCCAGACCAGCAGCGAGGGGCGTGCGGTGGCGGCCTTGCTGAGCCGGGCCAACCTGGCGACGATCACGCCGAGCTCGACGACCTTCGACCTCACCGATCCGGGGCTGGCGAGCCACTTCCGGCCTGGCGGCCGGGCCGTCTACTTCCGGACCATCGGGACCGATCCGGCGCAGGCGGAGGCCATGGCGCGCTTTGCCCGGATGCGCCTCGACGCCCGCCGGGTCGTGCTGATCGACGATTTCTCGCAGTTCGGGGAGCGCACGGTCGAGACCTTCGCGCGGCACGCGGCCGTGGCGGGGATGACCGTGGTCGCCCGCTCGCGCCTCAACTGGCTCGAGCCCGATTATCGCCATGAGCTCCGCCGGCTCGCGGCGCTCGGGCCCGACGCGCTCTACGTCGGCGTGCAGTACGAAGTGGGCGTCAAGCTCGCCCGCCAGATTCCCGAGGTCCTGCCCTCCGCGCACCGGCTGGCGCCGGAGACCCTCTACAACCGCGCCTTCCCGATCCAGGCCCGCCCCACCGGGGGCGAGGGCTGGCATGTGTCGAACGGGGCGCCCGACCCTTCCGCGAGCCCGGCCGCCGCGGCCTGGGCCGAGCGGTTCCGGGCGCGCTTCGGGGCCGATCCCACCCCGTATTCGCTGACCGCCTACGCCGCGGTCACGGTCGTCGCCGACGCCGTTGGCCGCGTCGTGAAGCGGGGACGGCCCGTCACGCGATCGAGCGTCCGTGACGCGATCCAGGCGACCCGGCTGCCGGATGGCGTGTCGGGCCCCATCGCCTTCGATCCGGACGGCGACCTGGAGCGCCCCGCGGTCTCGGTCTACCAGGTCCGGAGCGGCGCGTTCCATCACGTGGAGACGCTCCTGCTGACGAAGTCCAGGGGCGGTCCCAAGGCAGACGCGCGACGGTGAGTTGGGGACTCGCCGGGCTCCGGCCGCGCGGGGAGGGCGCCGCCGTCGTGGGGCTGCTCGCGGTCTTCGTGCTCCTCCACGTCGCCAGCATGCGGCGCCGGTCGTTGACGATCGACGAGTCCGGCCACTACGCCTATGGCTGGCGACTGGTCAACTTCGACGCGAAGCGATTCGACAATAGCAAGATGCCGTTCGCGGCCTTCAACGCGCTTCCCCGGAAGATTGCCTCGGAGGTCCTCCCTCTCGGCTCGCTCCGGCGGCACCTCGAGTCGATCGTACTTATCCGCATTTCATTCCGTACTTCAACGAGCTCGTCCGCGACCGGACGAAGGCGTACCGGATCCTCGTCGATTCGAACCTCGACTGGGGGCAGAGCGAGCGGTACCTGGAGCGCTATCTCCGGGCCCACCCCGACGTGCGCCGCGCGCCCGAGCGTCCCCGGGCGGGCACCCTCCTGGTGTCCGCCAACCAGCTCTCGGGCTTGCTCCTCGGCGAGCGATTTCGCTGGCTCCGGGAGAACTTCGAGCCGGCCGGCCACGTCGCGTACTCGCACCTCCTCTTCCGGATCACCCCGGAGGCCCTCCGGCGGGTCATCGATCCGATTCCCCCCGATCACGGGGACAAGGTGAACTGATCCCGGCCGGCATGGTGACGGACCCGCCTCGGTGAGAACACCGACCTGGCTGATTCGGCCCGGCATCGCGGCAGCCCTGCTGCTCGCCACGTTCGTGGTCCTCGAGGTGGGCAGCCTCTGGCACATGACGCTCACGACGGACGAGCGCGGCCACTACGCCTACGGGTGGCAGATCGTGAACTTCAACTCGAAGCGATTCGACGAGAGCAAGATGCCGTTCTCGGCGCTCAACGCGCTGCCGAGGCGGCTCGCCGCGGGGCTCGACCCCGGGGCGCTCCGCCGCCGCCTGGAGACCATCGAGTTCGGCCGCTACGCGACAGTGGCCTGCGCGGTGTGGCTGGGATGGCTCGTCTTCCGCTGGGCGGGCGCCCTCTACGGGCCGGCGGCGGGGCTCCTGGCGCTCACGCTGTTCGTCTTCGACCCGAACATCCTGGCGCACGCGGGGCTCGTGACCACCGACCTGTACGCGGCGTGGATGATCGCTCTCGCCGTGTGGTCCTTCTGGCGGTTTCTCAACCACCCGGGGCCCGGAGCGTGGCGGGCGGCGGCCCTCGCCGCGGGGCTCTTCGGCCTCGCTCAGCTCGCCAAGTACACCTCGGCGTATCTCGTTCCGATCCTGATCCTGATCGCCGCGGGTCACGCGGCGCCCGGCCTCTGGGCGCTCGCGCGCGCCGGGGCATGGCGGGCGCTGTCCGGCCGGTTCGTCGCGGCCGGGAAGTATGCGGCGCTCTACGTCGCCGCCTTCCTCGTCGTCGTGAACGTCGGGTACTGGGGCCAGAGCACGTTCCGGCCGCTGGCCACCAGCCAGTTCCGATCGAGCCAGTTCCAGCGCGTGCAGGCGGCGCTCCAGCCGGTGCCGGGCCTCCGGATCCCGGTGCCGTGGGCGTACATCGAGGGCCTGGACTGGGTGCTGGCCAAGGAGCGCGCCGAGACGAACAACGTCTACCTGCTGGGCCAGGTGGGGAAGGACGGGGTGCCCGGCCGGCGGTTCCCCGAGTACTACGCCGTCGCGTGGCTCTACAAGGAGCCGATCGCCACCCAGGTGCTGCTCCTCCTGGCGCTCGGGGCCTACGTGCTCCGCTTCCGGCGGTTCGACTTCCGCCGCAACGAGTGGTTCCTGGCCGCGCCCGTCCTGTTCTTCGCCTGGTACCTGACGTTCGTGTTCCAGACGCAGCTCGGGTACCGGTTCGCGCTGGTCGCTCTGCCCTTCGTGTTCGTCTTCACCGGAAGCCTCCTGCGGGATACGGCGACGATGGGGCGCGGCCGGCGGGTCTTGGTCGGTGGCCTCGTGCTGTACCTCGTGGCCTCCGTGCTCTCCTACTTCCCGCACTTCATTCCGTACTTCAACGAGCTCGTCTGGGACCGGTCGAAGGCCTACCGGATCCTGGCCGACTCGAACCTCGGCTGGAGCCAGAACCACCGGTACCTCCGACGGTACCTCCGCCGTCACCCCGAGGCCCTCTTCGAGCCGCCGGAGCCCCAGGCGGGCACGATCGTCCTCTCGGTCAACAAGTACGTGGGGCTCTGGTCCGGCGAGCGGTATCGCTGGCTGCGGGAGAACTTCGAGCCCGTCGGGCACGTGGCCCACGGGCACCTGATCTTCCGCGTCACCCCCGAGGCGCTCGCCCGGGTGACCGATCCCGTGCCCGCCGACGCGAGGGACAAAGAGAACTGACCCGGACACGTCCTGGACGGCGGGCCCGGGCCTGGCGGCACCCGCCGGCCGGGCCTTGACAAGATTCCGGGCAGCCCCTATCGTCCGGAGCATCATGCGGCTTTGGGACGCGGGCCAGACGGGCTTTTTCGGCTACTACTTTAGCTACCGTCTGCCCGGCGGCCCCGTGCCGTAGCGCGAACCGACAAACTCAGGGGCCCAAGACCTTCGCCGAGCCGACTTTCCCCGTGCGTGACGACGGCCTGCCGGTAGGACGCCCGGCGCGGTCCGCGCGACGACGGCGTCGTCCGGCCGCGCGTCTCGTCGCGGTCCTCACGGCGGTGGTCGCCTGGCTGAGCCTGGCCGAGGGCGCGCCGGCGCCACCCCCGACCGTCCGGGTCGGCGTGTCGCTGTCGGTGACCGGCCCGGAAGCCCGGCGCGGCGTGCCGCTCCTCCGGGGCGTCGAGCTGGCCATGGAGGACGTCAACCGGCGAGGCGGGGCGGGAGGCCGCCCGCTCGAGATCGTCCTCCTGGACAGCGCGATGCCCGGGCTGGACACGGTTGCCTGGCAGCACGCGGTCGCCGCGCAGTACCGGCAGTTCATCGCCGACCCGACGCTGGTCGCCGTCCTCGGCCCGCAGACGAGCCTGGGGGCGCGAGCCGTCGCCGCCCAGCTCAGCCGGAGCGGCCTGGCCACGGTCACCCCCAGCGCGACGACCTTCGACATCACGGACCCCGCGCTGGGGGCCACCTTCCGTCCGGGCGGGGGGACGACGTACTTCCGCACCATCGGCACGGACCTGACCCAGGCCGACGCGATGGCGCGCTTCGCCCACGCGAAGCTGGGCGTGCGCCGGGTCGTCCTGATCGACGACGGGCTGGGCTTCGGCGTGCGGATGGTGGACATCTTCGGAGAGCGGGCCGCAGCCCTCGGCATCGCGGTGCTGGAGCGATGGCAGCTCAACTGGGTCGCGCAGGACTACCGCGCGGGGCTCCGGCGGCTGGCTGAGCGGCGTCCGGACGCGGTCTACGTCGGGGTGCGATACGGCGTGGGCGTCAAGCTCGCGCGGCAGGTTCCTGACGTGTTCCCGAACGTCCGCGTGCTGGCTCCCGAGACCGTCTACAACCAGGCGTTTCCGCTTCAGGCGGGGCCCAGCATGGCGGAGGGGTGGTACGTGTCGAGCGTGGGCCCCGACCCCTCGGCGAACCCGGCTGCGGCAGGCTGGGTCGCGCGGTTCCGGGACCGGTTCGGCGCCGCCCCGACCAGCGGCTCGCTCACGGCTTACACGGCGGTCATGGTTATCGCCGACGCGGCCTCCCGCGCGGCGCAGGGCGGACGGGCGGTCACGCGCAGGAGCGTCCGCGAGGCGATCGAAGCGACGCGGCTGCCGGATGCCCTATCCGGCCCCGTCGCCTTCGATCCGAACGGCGACCTAGAGCGTCCGGCGGTCTCGATCTATCAGGTTCGGCGCGGCGCCTTCTACCACGCGGAGACCGCGCTGTCGCCGAGCGTCAAGCGCGGGGTCCGTCGATGAGCGGGCGGCTCGTCTCGCTCCTGCCGGGCCGCGAGACCGCGGCCGCCCTCCTGCTCTTGTCGCTGTTCGTGCTCCTCCAGGTCGCGACCAACCGACACAAGACGATCATGATCAACGAGGCCGACCACTACCGGTACGGGTGGCAGATCCTCAACTTCGACTCGACGCGGTTCGACGACAGCAAGATGCCGTTCTCGGCGCTCAACGCGCTCCCGCGGAAACTCGCCCGCGGCCTCCTGGCTGCCGGCCCGCTACGCCGCCATCTCGAGACGATCGAGTTCGCCCGGTACGTCACGGTCGCCGGCGCCGTTCTCCTCGGGTGGCTGGTCTTCCGGTGGACGCGCGCGCTGTACGGCGGCCCGGCCGGCCTCCTGGCCCTCACGCTGTTCGTCTTCGACCCGAACATCCTGGCGCACGGCGGGCTCGTCACCAGTGACCTGTACGCGGCGTGGATGATCACCCTGGCCGTGTGGGCCTTCTGGCGATTCCTCAATCACGAGGGGCCGGGAACCTGGCGCGTGGCGACCGTGAGCGCGCTGATCTTCGCCCTCGCCCAGCTGGCGAAGTATTCCGCGGTGTACCTGGCGCCGATCCTGCTCCTGCTCGCGCTCGGTCACGCGGGGCCCGCGCTCTGGTCGCTCGTCCGGCGCGGGGACTGGCGCGGGCTGGCTGGCCGATTCGGCCGGGCCGGGCGCTACGCGGCCCTCTATGCCGCGGCGTTCCTGCTCGTCGTGAACCTCGGCTACTGGGGTCAGCGGACGTTCCGGCCGCTGGCGAGCAGCCAGTTCCGATCGAGCCAGTTCCGGAGCATTCAGGCGGTCCTCGCGCCGGTGCCGGGGCTGCGGATCCCGGTGCCGGGGGCGTACATCGAGGGCCTGGACTGGGTGTTCGCCAACGAGCGCCGCGGGGTTAACGTCTACCTCCTGGGGGAGATGGGCAAAGGCGGCGTGGCGGGCCGGCGATTCCCCGAGTACTACGCGGTCGCGTGGCTCTACAAGGAGCCCATCGCGACTCAGCTGCTGCTGCTCCTGGCGCTCGCGGTCTACCTGGTCCGCTTCCGCCGGTTCGACTTCCGCCGGAACGAGTGGTTCCTCGCGTGCCCCACCCTGTTCTTCGTCTGGTACTTCACGTTCGTGTACAACTTCCAGCTGGGATATCGATTCGCCCTGATAATGCTCCCTGTGCTCTTCGTGTTCACCGGGAGCCTGCTGTCCGGTCCCGTCGCCCCGGGGTGGCGTGCCCGAGCGCTCGTGGGCGGGCTCGTGGTCTATCTGCTGGCGTCCGTGCTCTCGTACTATCCGCACTTCGTGCCGTACTTCAACGAGCTCGTCTGGGATCGGGCCCGGGCGTACAAGGTCCTGGCGGACTCGAGTCTGGTTCTGGACGAGAACCACTGGTACCTGCGCCGGTACGTGCGGCGTCATCCGGAGGTGATCGTCGAGCCGGCGGGGCCGGTGGCCGGCACGCTCCTCGTGCGCGTCGAGTTCTACGTGGGACTGTTCTTCGTCGAGCGATTTCGCTGGCTGCGCGAGAACTTCGAGCCGATCGGCCACGTCGCCCACGGGCACCTGCTCTTCCGTGTCACCCCGGAGACCCTGCGGCTCGTGACCGATCCGGTGCCCGCCGACTGGGAGGACAAGGAGACCTGACGCGGTGGCGCGCGCTTCCCGCCCCCGGACCGCCGGGCCTTGACAGGATCGCGGGCAGCCCCTATCGTGCGAGGCACCATGCGGCTTTGGGACGCGGGCCAGACGGGCTTCTTCGGCTACTACTTTAGCTACCGTCTGCCCGGCGGCCCCATGCCGTAGCGCGAACCGACAAACTCAGGGGCCACGGGCGGACGGACCCGCCACCCGTGGCCCCTTTTGTTTTTTCGGGCACGCGCCGGGTTCGGCCCGCCGGGAGGGTATCGAGATGATCATCGTACTGAAGCCGGGGATCGGGGACGCGGAGATCGAGGACGTCTGTCGGCGCATCGAGGCGCTCGGGCTCCGGGCGCACGTGAGCCGCGGCGAGCAGCGCACCGTGATCGGGGCCATCGGCGACGACCGGTTCAAGACGCGGCTCCAGGCGCTCGAGGCGCTGGAGTGCGTGGAGAGCATGGTGCCGATCCTCCAGCCGTTCAAGCTCGCGAGCCGGGAAGTGCGCGCGACCGACACCGTCGTCCGCGTCGACGGCGTCGCGATCGGCGGCGGGCACATCGGCGTGATGGCCGGCCCGTGCTCGGTGGAGTCGTGGGAGCAGCTGCGGGCGGTGGCCGGAGGACGTCAAGGCGGCCGGCGCGCACCTGCTGCGCGGGAGGGGCGTTCAAGCCGCGGACCTCGCCTTACGCCTTCCAGGGGCTCGAGGAAGAGGGACTCCGCCTCCTCGCCGAGGCGCGCAAGGAGACCGGGCTGCCCGTCATCACCGAGGTCCTCGAGCCGGACAAGGTGGGCGTCGTGGCGGAGTACGCGGACGTGCTCCAGATCGGGGCGCGCAACTGCCAGAACTTCTCCCTCCTCAAGGAGGTCGGGCAGTGCGGCAAGCCCGTGCTCCTCAAGCGCGGCATGGCGACGACGATCAAGGAGTTCCTCCTGTCGGCCGAGTACGTCCTCGCGGGGGGCAACCCGAACGTGATCCTGTGCGAGCGGGGGATCCGGACCTTCGAGACGAGCACGCGCTACACGCTCGACCTCAACGCGGTTCCGGTGATCAAGAAGCTGTCGCACCTGCCGGTCGTCGTCGATCCGAGCCACGGGACCGGGCACTGGGAGTACGTGGCGCCCATGGCCAAGGCCGGGATCGCGTGCGGGGCCGACGGGCTCCTCATCGAGGTGCACCACCGGCCCGGAGGAGGCGCTCTCCGACGGGCCCCAGTCCCTCAAGCCCGACAAGTTCGCGAGGCTGATGCGCGAGCTTCGCGCGCTCGCCGAGGTGCTCGGCCGGACGCTGTGACGACGCCCGCGGATCTCACGGCCTCCCTGGCGCAGGGCCGGCCGGCCGCGAGTACCGCGTCTACGGACCGATCGCGGGAGTGCCGCCGCGTGGCGGCACTCCCGCGGAGGATCCCGACGGCATCAGTCCGCGAAGCAGATATTCCGCGTGGCCAGGTCGGTGGTCTGTCCCGCGACCACCTGGACGGCCGGGAGGATGTCCGACAGATTCGGCGTCACGAGGACCAGGTCGTACGTGCCGGGCGGCACGTGGTGCAGCTCGAACGCCCCGGTCACTCTCTCCGCGGCGTCGGCTCCGATGAACGCGATGAACGAGTGGCCGTTCAGGTACGCCATCGATCCAGGCCGAGACCTCGCCGCATTCCGTGAGGATGCCCTTGATCCCGCCCCCGGCGTAGGCGCCGCCGGTGCCGCCGCCCGCAGGTCCGGGAGGGCCGGCGGGGCCGGTCGCGCCCTTCGGGCCCGTGAGCCCGGTCAGCCCCTGGAGGCCCCGGGGACCCTGTGACCCTGGAGGGCCTGCGGGCCCGCGCACTCCCTGCGGCCCTGCGGGACCCTGGACGCCCTGCTTGCCTTGCGGGCCCGGGGGCCCGGAATGCCGCCCGTTCCCGCGAGGGGCAGCGTGATGTGAGCCTCGCCGCCGCCGCAGCGCTGGCCCGGCTCGACGACCCGGAGCCGGCCGTGGAGATCTCCCTGCCGGTCCACGCGAACGCACGGCACGCATGGAGCACACCGCCATTCTGGGCGCTGGCCGGCGCCGCAGATCCGAAGAGCATCCCCACCACCAGGGCGGCTGCCGAGGGGGCGAGTCCCGCAAGGGCCGACGGGCGTAGCTCTCTCATCGTCTCCTCCTTGCTCGGCCCGACCGATGCGGGCCGGCAGGAGGGACAGAGCAAGCCCCATACCGGATCGGCCGCGTCGAGAATTCCTGGCCGAGCGACCTGCAAACGCCACGCTGTCGCGATCGTCCTGAGGGGCCAGTGGCGCTTGAGCGGGGCGTGCTGGCCCTCGAGCCCCTTCGGCTGTTGACGAGAAAGGTCAGCCGGTGCGCGGGGATCGTCAGTGTCGCAGCCCGGCACGCAGGCTGTCCGGGCGCGGACACGGCCACGGGACACGATCACGGTCAACGGACGTTCGATCGGGGCCCGCCGGCAAGTGGCATAATGATCGGTAGTCTCATGAGCGCGCGGCGTTCGATCACCCGGTACTGGCGGCGTCTCCGCCGCCCGACCCTCGGGCGCCTGCTCTGGGCGTCGGTGGCCCTCCACATCGTCGTGGGGGTGGGAGTCCTTGCCTGGCTCGCGCGGGAGGCCTCGCACGCGCCGCCGCCCCCGCCGCCCCCCCTGATCGTGGAGCTGCCCCCCGCAGAGCCGGGGCCGCCGCTCGTTCGGCCCGAGACGCCGCCCGCGCGCCGCGCCACACGGCCGCCTCCACCGGCGGCGCGGCCGGCTCCGCCGCCCGCCCCCGCCGCCGAGCGTGGCCAAGCTGCCGGAGCCGCCTCCGCCCACGCCGGAGCCGCCGGCGCCCGTGACTCCGCCTCCGGCCGCACCGCCCCCGCCCGCGCCACCGGTGGTCGCCGCCCGGCCGCCGGAGCCGCCGGCCGCGCCCGAGCCGGCTCCGGCAGCCCCGACCGCCCCGCCGGTGGCGTCCCCCGCCCCGCCGGCGGCCCCGGTCGAGCCGGCGCCGTCCGCGGCCGCGGCTCGCCCGTCGGCGCCCGCACCCGGAGCCGCGCCGCCGGCTGCGCCGCGGGCCTCGGAGCCGTACGAGTCTCCGCTCGTCGGGCGGCAGTTCTCCCTCCTCGGGCCTCGCCTCGACTCGGCGCCGTCCGTGGAGCGCCCGCCGCCATCCGGGCAGTGGAGGGACGCGCCCGGAGGGAGCCGGGTCCGGGAGCTCCGGATACGAGCGGGATGGCCAGGCCGGCGTGCCGCTGAACACGCCCGACCCGCGGTACGCCGACTATTTCGCGGAGCTGAAGCGGCGGATCGAGGCCAACTGGACCTATCCCCAGGAGGCTTCGCGCCGGGGACAGTCCGGGCAGGGGCTCGTCGGCTTCGTGCTCCGAAAGAACGGCTCCGTCCGCGAGGTGGACATCGTCCAGTCGTCCGGCGTCGAGATCCTCGACCGGTATCTGGTCAATGCGATCCGGCTGGCGAGTCCCATGCCGCCCATCCCCGATCGGATCAGCGAGACCACGCTGCCGGTCGTCTTCGCCTTCACCTACACCCTGTATCAAGGGGTCCGCGTCTTCGGATTCCAGTGAGCCGGCTGCTCCCGCGGCGGCCTCGCGCTGGCGGTTGCCGCCCTCCTCGGCCGGATGCGTCGCCCGGGAGCCCGACCGCCCGCCGGTCCGCCTCACGTTCCTCCAGTTCAACGACCACTACCTCCTGGAGCCCGCCGATCGCGAGGGCCAGAAGGGCGGGATGGCGCGGATCGCGACCCTGGTCGCGCGGACCCGGGCGGAGTCGCCCCACACGATGCTCGCCCTGGCCGGCGACACGATCTCGCCGTCCATCATGTCGGCGGTGCTCCGGGGCGAGCAGATGATCGCCGCCTGGAACCAGCTCGGGCTCGACGTCGCCACCTTCGGCAACCACGAGTTCGACTTCGGCGCGCCGACGCTGCTCGCGCGGATGCGGGAGTCCCGCTTCGCCTGGCTGTCGGCGAACGTGCTGGGACCGCGCGACCGGCCGGCCGTTCGGAGACGCCCGCCCGACGCACGTCGTCGAGCGCGGCGGGGTCCAGGTGGGATTCTTCGGTCTCACCGTGGCCGACACCCCGCAGACGTCCAGCCCGGGCCCGGGCGTCGAGTTCCGTGATCCCATTGCGGCCGCCCGGGCGGCCGTGGCCGAGCTCCGGACGGGGCGCCGCCCCATCGTGGTGGCGGTCACGCACCAGGACATGCCGGCCGACGAGCAGATGGCGCGGGCGGTGCCCGGCATCCACCTCGTCATCGGCGGCCACGAGCACGACCCGCTGGAGAACGTCGTCGGGGACACGCTGATCACGAAGGCCGGGTCGGACGGCGTCTTCGTCGTGCGCATCGACCTCCAGGTCACCCCGGACGGCAAGGTGCTGGCTCGCCAGCACCGCTTCATCCCGATCACGCCGGACCTGCCGGAGGACCCGGCGATGGCCGCGCTGGTCGCCCGCTACCAGGGCCAGCTCAGCCAGGCGCTCGACGTGCGGATCGGCGAGACCCGGGTGCCGCTGGACGCGCGCAACGCGGCGCTCCGGACGAGCGAGACCAACGTCGGCAACCTCGTGACCGACGTCATGCGGGCGCGGCTGCGCGCCGACGTGGCGATCATGAACGGGGGCGGGATCCGGGGGAACCAGGTGCTGCCGGCCGGCGCCCTGACCAAGCGGGACATCAACGCGCTCCTGCCCTTCCTGAACGTCCTGGTCATGCTGGAGGTGCCGGGCAAGGTCCTCCTCGAGGTGCTCGAGCGCTCGGTCGCCGTCTTTCCCAGGGAGTTCGGCGGCTTTCTCCAGGTCTCGGGGCTCAGCTTCGTCTTCGATCCCGCGCGGCCGGCCGGCCAGCGTGTCGTGCGGGTCCTCGTGGGCGGCCTGCCGCTGGACCCCGAGCGGCGCTACACGCTGGCGACCAACAGCTACACGGCCGAGGGCGGCGACGGCTACGCGATGCTGGCCACGGCGAAGCCCCTGGTGTTCGCCCAGGACGGGCCGGGGCTGGCGGAGACCCTGTTCGAGGCCATCGAGCGCGCCGGGGTGATCGCCCCCGGCACCGAGGGGCGGATCACCCGGAGCAGCCCGTGAGACGGCATGGCGCTTGACAGTCCAAAGGCCCGGTTGGTACGCTGTTTTGCGCTCCAGGCCAGGGACGTAGCTCAGTGGGAGAGCGCCTGTCTGACGCACAGGAGGTCGGCGGTTCGAAACCGCCCGTCCCTACCACGTACGACATCGCACGAGGGGTGTCCTGACGTACGGTGTGAGTGACCCGAGTGAGGCGGCTCCGCAGAGCATCACGAAGGGTGACCTTCGTGATGTTTTTGTCTTGAGGACCAGGGCGGTCCAGGGGGAGATTCGGCGGACGGGATGGCGGACGAGACACACGCGCATCTGACAGGGGCGGGCGAGTACGACTGCGCGCCCGAGCCGCTGCCCACGCTCCGGCACTCCACGGCTCACCTGCTGGCCCAGGCGGTGACGCAGCTGTTCCCGGGGGTCAAGCTCGCCATCGGGCCGCCCATCGAGAACGGCTTCTACTACGACTTCCACCGCGACGTGCCCTTCACCGAGGAGGATCTCGCCCGCCTCGAGGAGCGCATGCGCGATCTCGCGAAGGCGGACTACCCGATCGTGCGCGAGGAAGGGTCGCGAGCGGACGCCATCCGCTACTACCGCGAGCGCGGCGAGCCGTACAAGGTCGAGATCCTGCGAGGCGCTGCCGCCCGACGTGACGCGGGTCTCCTTCTACCGCCAGGGGGAATTCGTCGACCTCTGCCGCGGTCCCCACGTGCCCGTCGACCGGCCACATCCAGGCGTTCAAGCTCCTGTCGTCCTCGGGCGCGTACTGGCGCGGCGACGAGCGCCGCCCCATGCTCCAGCGGATCTACGGGACGGCCTGGTTCACCCAGGAGGAGCTCGACCGTCACGTCTGGAGCCTCGAGGAGGCGAAGCGGCGCGACCACCGGAAGCTCGGTCGCGAGCTCGACCTGTTCATGTTCCACGACGTCTCCCCGGGGGCGCCCTTCTGGCTGCCCAAGGGCATGGTGGTGTTCCGCGAGCTCGAGCGCTACGCGCGCGAGCTCCAGGACGCGCGGGGCTACCAGGAGATCTCCACGCCGATCCTCGTGAACAAGCGGCTCTGGGAGCAGTCGGGGCACTGGGAGCACTACTCGGAGAACATGTTCAAGGTGGAGGCCGAGGAGCAGGTCTTCAGCCTCAAGCCCATGAACTGCCCCGAGTCGACGTACGCCTACCGGCACGCGCTCCGCTCGTACCGGGACCTCCCGCTGCGGTTCTCGGAGATGGGGCGGCTCCACCGGAACGAGCGCTCGGGCACGCTGACCGGCCTGTTCCGCGTGCGCCAGATCACGATGGACGACGCGCACATCTACTGCCGGCCGGATCAGCTCCAGGCGGAGATCACCGGCGTGCTCGAGCTCGTGCGAGGTCTTCTACGGGACCTTCGGGCTCGAGCCGATGCTTCAAGCTCGCCACGCGCCCGGAGAAGTACCTGGGAACCGCGGAGCAGTGGGACCAGGCCGAGCGGGCCCTGGAGGAGGCGCTCCGGGCGCAACGGGCTCCCGTTCACCCTCAAGCCCGGGCGACGGGGCCTTCTACGGCCCCAAGATCGACATCCACATCGAGGACGTCCTCGGGCGCGACTGGCAGATGGCCACCATCCAGGCCGACCTCACCATGCTGCCCGATCGCTTCCAGCTCGAGTACGTCGACGCGGACGGCCGGCCGAAGCGGCCCGATGGTGATCCACCGCGCGATCCTCGGCTCGTTCGAGCGCTTCATCGGGATCCTGATCGAGCACTTCGCGGGCGCCTTCCCGGCGTGGCTCGCGCCGGTCCAGGCGCGGGTGCTGCCGGTCTCGGCCAAGCACATGGAGTACGCGGGGGCGGTTCACCGGCGCCTGCTCGACGCCGGCGTGCGGGCCGAGCTCGACGACCGCTCGGAGAAGCTCGGGTACAAGGTCCGCGAGGCGCAGCTCCAGAAGCTGCCGTACGTGCTGGTGGTCGGGGAGCGCGAGGCCCGCGAGGGCACCGCGAGCGTTCGCAAGCGAGGCGGCGAGGACGTCGGGGCGATGCCCGTCGACCGGTTCCTCGCCGAGGTCACGGCCGAGATCCGGACCCGGGCCGCGACTTCACGCATCGGGCCGGAACGGGGGTAAGGCGCATCTCCACACTGCAGCGGGACCTTAGGATCAACGAGGGGATTCGAGCCCGGGAAGTCAGGGTCGTGACCGCGGAGGGCGAGCAGCTCGGCATCCTGCCGATCGGCGAGGCGATTCGGATCGCGCAGGAGCGGGAGCTCGACCTGGTCGAGGTCGCGCCGGAGGCGGCGCCGCCGGTCTGCCGGATCATGGACTTCGGGAAGTTCAAGTACCAGCAGAGCCGGCGCGCGAAGGATGCCCGCAAGAAGCAGACGGTCATCCAGGTCAAGGAAGTCAAGATGGGGCCGAAGACGGACGAGCACGACTTCCAGTTCAAGGCGCGGCACGTCCGGCGGTTCATCGAGGACGGGAACAAGGCCAAGGTCACGATCCGGTTCCGTGGCCGCGAGATGGTCCACACCGAGCTCGGTCGCCGGCTGCTGGACCGCATGACCCAGGACCTGCTGGACATCGCCACGATCGAGAGCCATGCGCGGCTGGAGGGGCGGAACATGGTCATGATCCTGACCCCGAAGCAGCGCTAGCCTCGGCTGCAGGGGAGAGACGGGGACGCCATGCCGAAGATGAAGACGAAGCGGAGCGCCGCCAAGCGGATCCGGGCCACGGGCACCGGGAAGCTGGTGCGCGCCAAGGGATGGAAGAAGCACCTCCTCGAGTGGAAGCCCTCGAAGCGCAGGCGGCAGCTCCGCAAGGCCGCGTTGATCGCGCCGGCCGACGTGAAGCGCACCCGGCGGCTCGTTCCGTACCTGTAGGCCGCAGGCCCCGCGCGCGATCGGGCCGAGGGGCGCCGATCCCGCCATCCTGCGTGGTACACTCTGTCGGCCCGGGAGGCTCGTCGCGAGCCGTGCCCGGTCCCTGGCGGCCTTCGCGCCGCCCAGCCGCCCGCCGAGGGAGGCTGATGCTCACCGGTTGCCCCGACGGTTCCGACCGCCGGAGTCCTGCGACCCAGCCGCCTCCATGGCGAGCCTGGGTCGGGTGACAGATGGGTTGCCTCCCCCCGGGCTCAAGTGAGGCGAGAAGGAGCCGTAAGCCATGCCGCGTGCCAAGGGCGGGCCGAAGACCCGCCAGCGACGGAAGAAGGTCCTCAAGCAGGCCAAGGGGTACTGGGGCGGTCGGCGCCGGCTGTATCGCACCGCCGCCGAGACGGTGCTCCGGGCCCTGGCGTTTGCCCATCGAGACCGCCGAGCGAAGAAGCGGGACTTCCGGTCGCTCTGGATCCTGCGCATCAACGCCGCCTGTCGGGCCCTGGGCCTGCCCTACTCCAGCTTCGTGAGCGGGCTCAAGAAGGCGGGGGTCACCCTCGACCGGAAGGTCCTGGCGGACCTGGCCGTCAACGATCCCGTGGCGTTCGCCCGCCTCGTCGAGACCGCTCGAGCTCAGGTCGCGCGCTAGCCTCCTCCCGGCTGCCTCCCCGGGGTAGGGGGAGAAAATCCCCTCGCCCGAGGGGACCGGTCGGGTGGCAGGCGGCCCTTTCAAACGGCCGACGAGGCCTCCGGGGAGGGGGTTCCTACCCGGAATTGTCAGACTCCCTCCGACCATTGTCAGTCGGGAGGAGGGTCAGGGCGCGCCATGCCGAGGGGCCCTGGCCGCGCCGCATCGGAAACCTCGCTCTGGCCGGTGTCCACGGGCTAACATGGCTGCTGCTTCACGTGCGGCCGGTCTCGGCACGAGGATTGCTCAAACGCCCCCTGATGGTTTCGAACTGACAGGGAGGGTGCAGATGAGCGAGCGCGGCGGTGAGGAAAAAGCGGAGGCGGTGGACCCCGGGTCCGTAGGCCTCTGGGGGAAGATCCTGCGGCGGCGCCGGTCCCGGAAGCGGGACCAGCGTGGCCTCACGCTCGTGGAGCTGATGATCGTCGTGACGATCATCGCGATCATCGCGGCCGTCGCCATCGCGGTCTATCAGGACATCGTGAAGAAGTCCAAGCTCGCGGCGGATCAGGGAATCGTGTCGAGCCTCCGGTCGGCCGTGGCCATCTACTATGGCCGCAGCAATGGCCTGTTCCCCGCGTCCATGACCTCGGTGGAAGCGCTGGTCCAGCCGGCGCCGGTGTACAACTGCAGCGTGCTGCCGGTCTACGAGCCGGCCAACGGCAAGATCACCTTCACGGCGACGCTGAACGACTGCCCGTAAGCCGCGGCCCGGGCGCGCCTCGGGCGCCCTGGCTCCGCGCTTCGGAAGGGGCCGGCCGAAATGGGGCCGGCCTCTCCGCTTTCTGGGCGTCCCTCGGCGGGGTGTTTCGCCGACCCCGGGAATTTCTCGGCCCGGGGATCTCCGGCCTGCCAGCCGGTAGCTCCGGCTGAGACTCTCGCCCCCGAGACGTCTTCCAACAGCCGTCGGATCCAGACAGCAGGCGACACATCGAGCGAAGCTCGGGCCCCCCGCCCCCCGTGGCACATCGCTTGCTCGCCCTCCTCTCGCCGGCTTCCGCGCCGGCGCCATCCACGACGCAATGGCTCGAGGCAGCGACCCGATGACCACCGGGGTGCCCGGTTTCGGCTGGGCGGCCGTCGGTGACTGGACGGGAGGCTCCGATGAGGTACCGCGCGTGGGCCGTTCTGGGCTTGCTCCTGCTGGGCCTCTCGAGCTCGATCGGCGAGGCCGCCCCGCCTGATCGGGTCCCTCCCGGCGTCCGGCACCGGGTCCAGACCGAAGGGAGCGCCCGGGTCCTCGTGCGCATGAGCCTGCCTGGCGTGGCCTACGTCCCGGAGGGCCGCCTGCCCGACCCGGCGAGCGTCTCCCGGCAGCGAAGGGACGTCGCGGCGGTGCAGTCTCAGGTGACCTCCCGGCTCCGCGGGCGGCAGCATTCCGTGCTCCGCCGCTACCAGACGGTCCCGATCCTCGCGCTCGACGTCGGCCCGGACGCGCTGGCCGAGCTCGAGGCGGCGCTCTCGGTCGAGGCCATCGTCGAGGATCGCCTGCACGTGCCCCAGCTCGCCGAGAGCGTGCCGCTCATCGAGGGCGACCTCGCCTGGACCAACGGGTTCGACGGGACCGGCACCGTGGTGGCCGTCCTCGACACCGGCGTGCAGCGGACGCACCCCTTCCTCTCGGGCAAGGTCGTGTCCGAGGCGTGCTACTCGAGCACGATCCAGGGGCAGAGCCGGACGGTGTGCCCGAATGGACGGGAGGAGCAGACGGGGACGAACTCCGCGCGGCCGTGCACCCTGTCGTCGTGCTTTCACGGCACGCACGTCGCCGGCGTGGTGGCCGGGAACGGCGCCGGCGCGGGGGTGGCGTTCTCGGGTGTCGCGAAGGGCGCCAAGCTCGTCGCCATCCAGGTGTTCTCGCGGATCACGAGCGCCGCTCTCTGCGGCGGCATCGCGCCGTGTCTCGGAGCCTGGGAGTCGGACATCATCGCCGGCCTCGAGCGCGTGTACCAGCTCCGCACGTCGTTCAACATCGTCGCCGCCAACCTGAGCCTGGGCGGTCCGGCGTCCACGCTGCCCTGCACGGGCGACGTGCAGAAGCCGATCATCGACACCCTGCGCTCGGCCGGCATCGCCACGATCGTGGCGTCGGGGAACGAAGGGCACCTCGACGCCCTCGCCTCACCGGCCTGCGTGCCCTCGGCGGTGAGCGTGGGATCGACGGGCGACACCGACGAGGTCTCGTTCTTCTCGAACGTCTCGCCGTACCTGACCATGTTCGCGCCCGGGGAGTCGGTCACGTCGGCCCTCTCGAGCGGCGGGTTCGTCTCGGCGGATGGCACCTCGGCGGCGGCGCCCCACGTGGCCGGCGCCTGGGCGGTGCTGAAGCAGGCCGCCCCCACCGCGACGATCGACGAGATCCTGGAGGCCATCACCTCCACCGGGCTCCCGGTGACGGACGAGCGCGGCAGCGGCGTGACCAAGCCGCGTATCCGGGTGTTCCAGGCGCTCGCCACGCTCGCGACGACCCCGCTGATCGGGGCGCTCACCCCGTCGCAGGCGTATCAAGGCGACACCCTGGACGTCACCATCGCGGGCGCGAACTTCCAGAGCGGGGCGACCGCCAGCTTCGGCGCGGGGATCACCGTGACGGAAGTGTCGGTGCCCTCGAGTGACGAGCTCGTCGCGACGATCAGCATCGCGGTGGACGCTGCGCTCGGGACGCGCACCGTCACGGTGACGAATCCCGACAGCACCGCCGCGACGCGACCCGGCGCGTTCGCCGTCGCGCTGCCGCCGTCCCAGGTCGCGCTGGCCTGGAACGGGAAGGTGCGGGACCGGGTGGGGCAGGGCGAGGTCGCGCTGACGGCGGACACGGCGCTGGACGGGACCTTGACGGCGACGGTGACGGGGCCGGGGCGGACGGTCAAGGAGCTCGTGCTGGTGGCGACCGGGGCGGCGACGGGCCAGTGGGACACGGTGGCCGGCAACGGGATGTGGGCCCTGGGCGCGGCCGCCGGCCTGGACGGGACGCTCTACAACAACCTGGCGAACGCCTCGGTGAACTTCCCGGTCGAGAGCGGGGGCAGCTTCGCGATCTTCGCGTCGGACTGGTTCAACACGAAGTTCAAGGCGGGGACGACCCTGCAGCTGACGGTGACCTTCACCGACGACACGGTGGCCACGGCGACGGTCGTGATGCCGGTGGTGCCGGCGGTGACGGGGATCACGCCGGGGAGCGGGGTGCAGGGCACGACGGTGCGGTGACGGTGAGCGGGACGAACTTCCAGGCGGGGGCGACGCTCGGCGTGGGGCCGGGCGTGACGGTGACGAACGTGACGGTGCCGTCGGCGACGCAGCTCCTGGCGACGCTGGGGGTGGCGGTGGACGCGCCGGTGGGGGCGCGGGACGTGACGGTGACGAACCCGGGCGGGAGCGTGGCGACGCTGGCGGGCGGGTTCGCGGTGACGGCGCCGGGCGTGCCGCCGCCGCCGCCCCCGCCGCCGCCGGGGATGACGCTGGGGTGGAACGGGAAGGTGCGGGACCGGGTGGGGCAGGGCGAGGTCGCGCTGACGGCGGACACGGCGCTGGACGGGACGTTGACGGCGACGGTGACGGGGCCGGAGCGGACGGTCAAGCAGCTGGTGCTGGTGGCGACCGGGGCGGCGACGGGCCAATGGGACACGGTGAACGCGAACGGGATGTGGGTCCTGGGGGCGGCGCGCCGACCTGGACGGGACGCTCTACAACAACGCTGACGAACGCCTCGGTGAACTTCCCGGTCGGGCAACGGGGGGACCTTCGCGATCTTCGCGTCGGACTGGTTCAACACGAAGTTCGTGGCGGGGACGACCCTGCAGCTGACGGCGACGTTCACCGATGACACGACGGTGGCGGCGACGGCCGTGGTGCCGGTGGTGCCGACGGTGACGGGGATCACGCCGGGGAGCGGGGTGCAGGGCACGACGGTGTCGGTGACGGTGAGCGGGACGAACTTCCAGGCGGGGGCGACGCTCGGCGTGGGGCCGGGCGTGACGGTGACGAACGTGACGGTGCCGTCGGCGACGCAGCTCCTGGCGACGCTGGGGGTGGCGGTGGACGCGCCGGTGGGGGCGCGGGACGTGACGGTGACGAACCCGGGCGGGAGCGTGGCGACGCTGGCGGGCGGGTTCGCGGTGACGGCGCCGGGCGTGCCGCCGCCGCCGCCCCCGCCGCCGCCGGGGATGACGCTCGGGTGGAACGGGAAGGTGCGGGACCGGGTGGGGCAGGGCGAGGTCGCGCTGACGGCGGACACGGCGCTGGACGGGACCTTGACGGCGACGGTGACCGGGCCGGGGCGGACGGTCAAGCAGCTGGTGCTGGTGGCGACCGGGGCGGCGACGGGCCAGTGGGACACGGTGAACGCGAACGGGATGTGGGTCCTGGGGGCGGCCGCCGACCTGGACGGGACGCTGTACAACAACGCGACGACGGCGGCGGTGAACTTCGCGGCGGGCAACGGGGGGACCTTCGTGGTCTTCGCCTCGGACTGGTTCAACACGAAGTTCGTGGCCGGGACGACCTTGCAGCTGACGGCGACGTTCACCGATGACACGACGGTGACGGCGACGGCCGTGGTGCCGGTGGTGCCGACGGTGACGGGGATCACGCCGGGGAGCGGGGTGCAGGGCACGACGGTGGCGGTGACGGTGAGCGGGACGAACTTCCAGGCGGGAGCGACGCTCGGCGTGGGGCCGGGCGTGACGGTGACGAACGTGACGGTGGCGTCGGCGACGCAGCTCTTGGCGACGCTGGGGGTGGCGACGGAGACGCCGGTGGGGGCGCGGGACGTGGCGGTGACGAACCCGGGCGGGAGCGTGGCGACGCTGGCGGGCGGGTTCGCGGTGACGGCGCCGGGCGTGCCGCCGCCGCCGCCCCCGCCGCCGCCGGGGATGACGCTGGGGTGGAACGGGAAGGTGCGGGACCGGGTGGGGCAGGGCGAGGTCGCGCTGACGGCGGACACGGCGCTGGACGGGACCTTGACGGCGACGGTGACCGGGCCGGGGCGGACGGTCAAGCAGCTGGTGCTGGTGGCGACCGGGGCGGCGACGGGCCAGTGGGACACGGTGAACGCGAACGGGATGTGGGTCCTGGGGGCGGCGCCCGACCTGGACGGGACGCTGTACAACAACCTGGCGAACGCCTCGGTGAACTTCCCGGTGGGGGACGGCGCGACCTTCGCGGTCTTCGCCTCGGACTGGTTCAACACGAAGTTCAAGCCCGGGACGACCTTGCAGCTGACGGTCACGTTCACGGACAACACGACGGCGACGGCGACGGTGACCACGCCGTGAGCGGGGCCCGCCGCCGGCGGCCCGCGCCCGGGTGCTGAGCCGCCGCGGGCTGCTCGTTGGCGGCGCCACCCTCCTTCTCGCACGCTCGGCGGCCCGGGCGGCCCGCGCCGCCCGGGGTACGACGCCGGTGATCGATCCCGAGGTCCGCGCCGCCGTCGGTCGGGGCTCGACCCGCGTCCTGGTCGAGCTCAGCCTGCCGAGCCCCGCGGCGTCTCCGCCTGATCCGGCGTCGGCGCGCGAGCGCGTGATCGCCGCGGCGCGCCAGGCGGTCCTCACCCGGCTGGTCGGAACGTCGCATCGACTCACGCGGCAGTACGCGAGCATCCCGCTCCTCGCTCTCGAGATCGGCCCCGACGCGCTCCGGGCCCTGGAGGGGATGGGCGACCTCGTGGCCCGGGTGCACGCCGAGCAGGTCCGGCCGCCCGCCGCGCCTCGATAGCGCGACGATCGCGCCCGCGCTCGCCGCGCCGGCGCGGCGGGGCGACGCGCGTACCGGCGGGCGGCCGCCGGAGACCGGCCATGCACCCGGCGGCGGCCGACGCGGCGCGGCGCATCTGCACGCCGGACGGGCCGGCGGTCGCGCGTCAGCACGGGGCGCCGCTCGGTCGCCACTTCTGTCCCGTGTGGCCATCCGGTAGAATGACCCGCGAGTTCCGCCATGGCTGACCAGCGCGTCCGCACGATCGTCGAGGGCGCCCGCGAGGAGATCGAGCGGGCCGCCACGCGCCGGGATCTCGACGAGGTCCGGGTCAAGTACCTCGGCAAGCGCGGGACGCTCACCCAGCTCCTGCGCGCCCTGCCGGGCCTGCCGCCCGCCGAGCGGCCGATCGTGGGGCGCGAGGCGAACGAGGCGAAGGCGGGGCTCGAGTCGGAGCTGGACGCCCGGCAGGCTGTCCTGGAGGGCGCCGAGCGGCGGGCCCGGCTGGCGGCCGACCGGCCCGATCTGACGCTCCCGGGCCGCCGCGTCCCGCCGGGCGCGCGCCACCCGCTCACCCAGGTGCACGACGAGATCGTGGACGTGTTCACGGGCATGGGCTTCGCCGTCGCCGAGGGGCCCGAGGTCGAGCTCGACCACTACAACTTCGAGGCCCTCAACATCCCCAAGGACCACCCCGCGCGCGACATGCAGGACACGTTCTACGTGGGCGGGGAGATCCTCCTCCGGACCCACACCTCCCCGGTCCAGATCCGGACCATGGAGCGGCAGAAGCCGCCGGTGCGGATCATCTGCCCGGGACGCGTGTACCGCCGGGACGCCGACATCACCCACTCGCCCGTGTTCCACCAGGTCGAGGGGCTGGCGGTCGACCGCGGCATCTCGATGGGCGACCTCAAGGGCACGCTCGAGCTGTTCGCCCGGGAGCTGTTCGGCCCGGACAGCCGGATCCGCTTCCGGCCGTCGTTCTTCCCGTTCACCGAGCCGTCGGCGGAGGTGGACGTCCTCTGCTTCCTCTGCAAGGGCGGTGGCTGCCGGGTGTGCAAGGCATCGGGGTGGCTCGAGATCCTGGGCTCCGGCATGGTCCACCCGCGCATCCTCCAGGCGATGGGCTACGACACGGAGGAAGTGACCGGCTGGGCGTTCGGCATGGGCGTCGAGCGGGTCGCCATGCTCCGCTACGGCATCGATGACATCCGCCTGTTCTACGAGAATGATCTCCGATTCCTGTCGCAGTTCTAGGGAGCGGCGCCGGTGAGGATCCCCTACCGCTGGCTCCGGGAGTTCGTCGACACGGCGGCCGAGCCGCGCGCGGCCGCCGAGCGGCTGACGATGGCCGGCATCGAGACCAGCCTGGCGGCCGAGGGCGCCTCGGAGATCGGCGGCCTGGTCGTGGCCGAGGTGCTGGACGCGACCCCGCACGGCGCCGGCGGAGCGCTCCAGGTCTGCGAGGTATCGACCGGGGCGGAGCGCTACCGCGTCGTCTGCGGGGCGCCGAACGTGCGGGCGGGAGTGCGCGCGGCCTTCGCCCCTCCGGGGGCCGACGCTCCCGGGCGGCCGGCGGATCGCCGTCGCCGCGATCCGGGGCGTCGCGTCCGAGGGGATGCTCTGCTCGGAGGCGGAGCTGGGCGTGGGGACGGACGCGAGCGGCATCCTGCTCCTGGGCGCCGACGCGCCCGTGGGCGCCGACCTCGTCGGCCACCTGGGCCTCGACGACGCGATCCTCGAGGTCGAGGTGACGCCGAACCGGCCCGACTGCCTGGCCATCGTCGGGGTCGCCCGCGAGATCGCCGCCCTGACGGGCGCCCGCCTCCGGCCTCCGGACTGCGCCGTCCGCGAGGATCCGGCGGTGACGACGGCGGGCTGGCGGATCACCATCGAGGACCCGGAGCTCTGTCCGCGTTACGCGGCGCGGCTCGTCACCGGCGTCACGGTCGGCCCGTCCCCGGCCTGGCTCGCCCAGCGCCTTCGCGCCGCCGGGCTTCGCCCGATCAACAACGTCGTCGACGTGACGAACTACGTGCTCTGGGAGCTGGGGCACCCGCTCCATGCGTTCGACGGCGACCTCCTGACGGACCGCCACGTCGTGGTTCGCCGGGCCCGCCCGGGCGAGACCGTCGTGACCCTGGACGGGCAGAGCCGGGCGCTCGGCGAGCAGATGCTCGTCATCGCCGACGCGGCGCGCGCGGTGGCGGTGGCCGGGGTCATGGGCGGCGCCAACACCGAGGTGCGCGACTCCACCCGCACCGTGCTCCTCGAGAGCGCGTACTTCGCGCCCGGGTCGATCCGCCGCACCGCGAAGGCGCTCGGCCTCTCCACCGAGGCGTCCTATCGCTTCGAGCGGGGCGCCGACATCGAGGGGCTCAGGGGCGCGCTGGACCGGGCCGCGCGGCTGATCGCCGAGCTCGGCGACGGCCGCGTCGCGACCGGCGTGCTCGACGCCTACCCGGCGCCTCGCCGCCCGCTGGCGGTGCCGCTTCGCCTGGAGCGCGTGCAGCGGGTCATCGGCGCGTGCCCTCCCCGGGCGGCCGTCGCCGACATCCTGCGCGGCCTGGGGTTCCCGGCGACGGAGCGCGAGAACGGCTTCGAGGTCGTGGTCCCCGCCTTCCGGCGCGACGTCGCCATCGAGGACGACCTCGTGGAGGAGATCGCCCGCGTCTGGGGCTACGAGAAGATCCCCTCGACGCTGCCCTCCGGCGCCCTGGCGCTGACGCGCCGGCCGCGCCACATGGTGGCCCGCGACACCGTGCGCCGCGTCCTCACGGGCGCGGGATGCCACGAGGCCGTCTCGCTGTCGCTTGACCGACCCCGCGCACCTTCGCCATCTCGGGCTCGCCCCGGACGATCCTCGCGTCGTCCGGCTCCAGAACCCGCTCGCGACGGACCGGTCCGTGATGCGGCCGACCCTGCTGTTCGGCCTGCTGGAGGCGCTCGCGACCAACGTCCGCCGCCAGATGCCTGACGTGCGGCTCTTCGAGATCGGGCGCGTGTTCGAGGGGCGTGGGGCGGGGGTCCTGCCCCGGGAGGATACCCGGGTCGGTGTCGTGCTGACGGGGCTCCGCGCGCCGCGCGCCTGGCACACGCCCCGCGCGCGCGTCGACGTCTTCGACGTGACGGGCGCCGTGGAAGGCCTCGTCGAAGCGCTGGGGCGGGGCGAGGTCGGCGTCGGGCCCGCGACGGCGCCCTATCTCGAGGACGGCCGCGCGGCCACCGTCGTGGTCCAGGGCGCGCCCGTCGGGATCGTGGGCGAGCTCCATCCGGACGTCCAGAAGGCCTTCGACCTGTCGATGCCGGTCTTCGTCGCGGAGCTGTCGCTGGACGCGATCGAGGCCCTGCCCGGGCGCGCGATCCAGTACCGGCCCCTGGCCCGGCACCCGGGAATCCAGCGGGACCTGGCGGTCGTCCTGCCCGCCGAGGTGGCGTCGGCCGAGGTCGGCCGGGCGATCGAGGCGATCCGGCCGCCGTGGCTCCGGCGGGTCGCTCTCTTCGACGTGTACGAGGGCGCGCAGGTCGGGCCCGGGCGGAAGAGCCTCGCCTACGCCCTCCTCTACCAGGCCGACGACCGGACGCTCACCGACGCCGAGGTCAACCGGGCGCATGGCGAGGTGGTGGAGCGGCTCCGGGCCGAGCTTGGCGCCGAGGTGCGAGGGGCGGACGGGGCCGGCGGAGAGGGCGCATGACGCCACGACGGGCGGCCACAGGCCGGAGGCCGGCCGATCGAGGCCCTCGGACAGACTCCCGCCGAGCGAGGACGACCCGGTGACCGAGGACGCCCAGGCGCGACTGGCCCTCCTCGAGGAGCACGTCCAGCGGGCGATCGAGCTGATCGGCACCCTCCGGGCGGAGAACGCCCGGCTCGCCGGGGAGCGCCGGGACCTCGACGCGCGGGTGGCCGGTCTCACGGCCGAGGCGGAGGGGCTCCGCACCCGGCTCGAGGTCATCGGCCGGCTCGAGGCGGAGCAGCGGCGACTCCTCGAGGAGCGCCGGCAGCTGCTCGGCCAGGTGGAGGGCATCCTGAAGGACCTCGCCCGGATCGAGGGACTCTGACAAAGGAGGCGGCGGATGACCGAGGGGCGAGCGGACGTCGAGATCCTGGGTCAGCGGTTGTCGGTTCGCGGGCGCGGCACGCCCGAGTACATCCAGGAGCTGGCCGCAGTACCTGAGCGGGCGGATCCAGACCATGCGGGACCAGGCCCGGGTCTTCGACCCGCTGCGCCTCTCGCTCCTGGCCGGCCTTCACGTCGCGGACGAGCTCTACCGGTGTCGCGAGACGGTGGGCGCGCGCGGGCATGGACGGCCAGCTGCTGGCGCGGGTGGACCGGTTGACGGAGCGGCTGGGCGCCGTCCTGGACGGCCGCGCCGGGGCTTGACGGTTTCCGGGGCCCGCGGGCTTAATGAGACCGGACACGGCTTCCCTGCGCTGTGCGTGATGTGCGACAACGGTTGCGAGCCTAGTATCGTGAACGGGAGTCCTTCCGCGCGAGCGGTGAGCATGCCTCTCGCGAGAGGGGAAGCCTGAAGCCCGCGCATTGGGCTCCCACCTGGTAAAACCAGGTTCGAACCAGTCAAGCACACGGCAGAGGCGGGGAACTTTCCGGATGGGCGGGACCCGAGTGTCCCGCCCGTCGTCGTCTCCGCCCAGCGCCCCTGGGCTCCCGACGCGCCGCCGACGGATCGCGTCCTGCCCGGTGCCTGGCGCCCGGGCTATCGCGCCGAGAGGAGGGTGGGCGCGCCTCCGCCGTCCCCGCCTAGCGCCGGGCTCGGGTGCCCCGGGCCTGTTGCGCATCGAGTAGCTCCAGCCCGATGGGTTCGCCCCGGCGTCGTTTCGGCCAGGGGTCGCCCGGGAACCGGCTTGCCTTGACACCGAGTGGCAAACAGCCTAATGTTGGGCGGATTTAGGCTGGATTCCTCACGATTGAGAGGGTGCTTCGCGCCGTCTTGGACCCCGGGAAGCGGCCGGGATCCTGAGGGAGGTGACGATCCTGGAACCCACCGCGCTCATCGTCCTGATCGTCGCCGCCGCGATCGTCCTGCTGCCGCTTGCCCTCCTGGCCGGCGTCGTGCTCCAGCGGCAAATCACCACACGCCGCCTGGGAGATGTTGCGCAACACGGCCGGCGCGTCCTGGAGGAGGCCGAGCGAAACGCGGAGACCCGCCTGAAGGACGCCGCCATCGAGGCCAAGGAAGTCGTGTATCGCGCTCGGACCGAGCTCGAGCAGGAGATCCGCGAGCGCCAGAAGGAGATCCAGGGCCTCGAGCGCCGGCTGAGTCAGAAGGAGGAGCAGGTCTCGCGCCGGCTCGACCAGTTCGACCGCCGGGACCGTGACTACCACGCGCGCGAGGAGGGGCCTGCGCACCCGGGAGCAGGGTCTCAAGGAGATCGAGGCGCGGCAGCAGGCGCTGGTCGACGAGCAGCGCCGGCAGCTCGAGCGCATCGCGGGCCTGACGGCCGAGGAGGCCAAGCAGCGGCTCCTCGCCCAGATGGAGACGGAAGCCCGGCGCGAGGCCGTCCTCGTCGCGATGCGGCTGGAGGAGGAGGCGCGCGAGGGCGCCGAGCGCAAGGCGCGCGAGGTGCTCGCGACGACCATCCAGCGGCTCGCCCCGGACTACACGGTGGAGACCGCCGTGTCCATCGTGGACCTGCCGTCGGACGACATGAAGGGCCGCATCATCGGCCGCGAGGGGCGCAACATCCGGGCGCTCGAGCTGGCCACCGGCGTCGACCTCATCGTGGACGACACGCCGGAGGCGGTCATCATCTCCGGCTACGATCCGCTCCGGCGGGAGATCGCCAAGATCGCGCTCCAGCGCCTCATCGCCGACGGCCGGATCCACCCGGCCCGGATCGAGGAGGTCGTCGAGAAGGTCAAGAAGGAGATGGAGCAGCACCTGAAGGAGGAGGGCGAGCGGGCGTGCTTCGAGGTCGGCGTGCATGGCCTCCACGCGGAGCTGGT
This sequence comes from uncultured Candidatus Rokubacteria bacterium, assembly GCA_963745015.1. Lineage (GTDB taxonomy): Bacteria > Methylomirabilota > Methylomirabilia > Rokubacteriales > DASRDR01 > DASRDR01. Next base: position 71,489 of record CAVUVU010000015.1, on the reverse strand, counting down.
CCGGATGGTGGGTCGGCTCCGGTACCGCACCTCCTACGGCCAGAACTGCCTCCAGCACTCCAAGGAGGTCGCGTGGCTGGCCGGGATGATGGCGGCCGAGGTCGGGGCCGACGTCAAGCTGGCCAAGCGCTGCGGGCTCCTCCACGACATCGGCAAGGCCCTGACCCACGAGCAGGAGGGCAGCCACGTCGACCTGTCCGTGGAGCTCCTGTCCAAGTACAACGAGCCGCGGGCGGTGCTGAACACGATCCTCTCGGGGCACGACCAGGAGGAGCCGGAGACGGTCGAGGCGGTGCTGGTCGAGGCCGCCGACGGGGTCTCCGCCGCGCGCCCGGGCGCCCGCCGCGACGTGCTCGAGAGCTACATCAAGCGGGTCAAGGCCATGGAGGAGATCGCCTGCTCGTTCAAGGGGGTGGAGGCGGCCTATGCCATCCAGGCGGGCCGCGAGCTCCGGATCATCACCAAGTCGGACCAGATCTCGGACCTCGACACCTACCAGCTCGCCAAGGACATCGCCAAGCGAATCGAGGCCGAGATGCAGTACCCCGGTCACGTCAAGGTGACCGTGATCCGGGAGCATCGCGCGACCGAGTTCGCGCGCTGAGCCCGGTCCGCGCGGCTGTTCGGGTACACTGAGGGAGATGACCGTGAAGCGGCTGACCATCCTCTGCATCGGGGACGTGTTCGGAGAGCCCGGGCGCCGCGCCCTCGTGACGTTCCTCCCGCAGGTCAAGAGCGAGTTCCAGGTCGATCTGGTGGTGGCCAACGTGGAGAACGCCGCCGCCGGGTTCGGCGTGACGCCGGCGCTCGCGCGGGGCTTCCTCGAGGCCGGCGTGGACGTGATGACGAGCGGGAACCACATCTGGGACCGGAAGGAGATCTTCGGCTACATCGTCAAGGAGAACCTGCTCCTGCGTCCCGCCAACTACCCGGCGGGGACCCCCGGCGTGGGGTCGGTCGTGGTGAAGGCGGGCGCCTACCAGGTGGGCGTGCTGAACCTCCAGGGCCGCACCTTCATGGCCTCGATCGACTGTCCGTTCGCGAAGGCCGACGAGGAGCTCCTGCGGCTCCGGGCCGAGACCTCCGTGATCGTGGTCGACATGCACGCCGAGGCCACCTCGGAGAAGCAGGCCATGGGCTGGTACCTCGACGGCCGCGTGTCGGCCGTGGTCGGCACCCACTCGCACGTCCAGACGGCCGACGAGCGCATCCTGACGCAGGGGACCGCCTATCTCACCGACCTCGGCCTGACCGGTCCGATCGACTCGGTGATCGGGGTCGAGCCCGAGATGGCGATCCAGCGGTTCCGGACCGGGATGCCGAACCGTTTCGAGCCGGCCCGGGGCCGGGCCCGGTTCCAGGGGGCCGTGATCCGGGTCGATCCGGAATCGGGGCGCGCGCTCTCGATCGAGCGCGTCCAGCGGGACCTCCCCGCCTGACCCGGGCCTCCGCCGTGGCGCAGATCCTCGACGGCAAGGTCGTGGCCGCGAAGGTCCAGGCGGCCGTGGCCGAGGGGGTCGGCGCGCTGCACGCGCGGGGCGTGCGTCCCGCGCTCGCGGTCGTGCTGGTGGGGGAGGACCCCGCGTCCCAGGTCTACGTCGGGGGCAAGCGGCGGGCCTGCCAGGCGCTCGGCATCGACGCGCGCGACCATCTCTTTCCGCAGGGGCTGGCCCAGGCCGATCTCCTCGCCCTGATCCGCGAGCTGAACGACGACCGGACCATTCACGGCATCCTCGTGCAGCTCCCGCTGCCGCCGGGGATCGACGAGGACCGGGTGATCGCCGCGGTCGACCCGGCGAAGGACGTGGACGGGTTCCACCCGGAGAACCTGGGCCGCCTGCTCGCGGGGACCCCGGGAGTCCTTCCGTGCACGCCCGCCGGGATCATCGAGATCCTCGACCACTACGGCGTCGACCTGAAGGGCGCCGAAGCCGTGGTGGTGGGCCGCTCGCGCATCGTGGGGAAGCCGCTGGCCCAGCTCCTCCTCGGCCGCCACGCGACGGTCACGACGTGCCACACGCGGACCCGGGACCTCGCCGCGCACACGCAGCGGGCCGAGATCCTCGCGGTCGCGGCCGGCCGGCCCGGCGGTGGTGACCGGAGAGATGGTCCGGCCCGACGCCGTCGTGGTGGACGTCGGCGTGAACCGGCTCGCGAACGGGAAGCTCGCCGGGGACGTGGACTTCGCCACCGTGAGCCCGCGGGCGCGCGCGATCACCCCGGTGCCCGGCGGCGTGGGCCCGATGACCATCGCGATGCTGATGCGGAACACGCTCGACGCCGCCCGCCGCCAGGCGGGGCTTGCCTGAGCCGATGGCCGTCCTGCCCCTGCCGATGCCGGACACCGGCCGCCGGATCTTCACGGTCTCGGAGCTGACCCGCGCGGTCAAGGACACCCTGGAGGACCGCTTCGGCGGGCTCTGGGTCGAGGGCGAGATCTCGAACCTCCGGCGTGCACAGCTCGGGACACGTCTACTTCACGCTGAAGGACGAGGACGCGCAGATGCGGGCCGTCCTCTTCCGGGGCCGCATGCGGCGGGTCCGCTTCGAGCCGGCCGACGGGCTCCACGTGCTCGCCTTCGGCCGGCTCGACGTCTACGCGGTGCGGGGCGAGTACCAGCTCGTGTGCGAGGTGATGGAGCCGAAGGGCCTGGGCGCGCTCCAGCTCGCCTTCGAGCAGCTGAAGACCCGCCTCGCCGCCGAAGGGCTCTTCGACCCCGCCCGGAAGCGCGCGCTGCCGACGCTTCCGCGGCGCGTCGGGCTCATCACGTCGCCGACGGGCGCGGTCGTCCGCGACTTCCTGCGGGTCGTCACCCGGCGGTTCGCGGGCCTCCAGGTCCTCGTGTGCCCCGTCCGCGTGCAGGGCGACACCGCGGCCGGCGAGATCGCCGACGCGCTGGGGACGCTCAACCGGCTGGGCGACCTCGACGTGATCGTGCTGGCCCGCGGCGGCGGATCGCTCGAGGACCTCTGGGCGTTCAACGAGGAGGCCGTCGCGCGGGCGATCGCGGCGTCGAAGATCCCGGTGATCTCCGCGGTCGGGCACGAGACCGACGTGACGATCGCCGACTTCGTGGCCGACCTGAGAGCGCCGACGCCGTCCGCCGCCGCCGAGCTGGTCGTGCGGGAGAAGGCCGAGCTGATCCGTCAGCTCGCGACGCTCGCCACCCGGCTCAGCCGCGGGATGGACCAGCGCACCGGCCGCCTCGCCGACCGGCTCGCCGACTTCCGCCGCCGGCGGGTCCTGACCGACCCCGGCCGGCCGCTCCGGGACTGGGCGCGGCGCGTGGACGATCTCGGCGCTCGCCTCGGCCACGCGATGGCGCGCCACGATGCGCGCGCGCGGGAGCGGCTCGCCCGGGCCGCGCGGGCGCTCCGGCCCGCCCTCCTCGGGGCGCCGGTGCGCCACCGCCAGGCGCTCGCCGGCCAGCTCGGAGGGCGGCTCGCCCGCGCGCTCCGCGGCGAGACCGCCCGCCGCCGGCGCGCCGTGGAGGCGCTGGCCGCGCGGCTCGATGGCCTGAGCCCGCTGGCCTGCCTCGCCCGGGGCTACGCCATCGCCGTCTCGCCGTCCGGCGAGGTGCTGACGCGCGCGGACCGCGTGCGGATCGGCGAGCGCATCCGCGTGCGGCTCCACGAGGGAAGCCTCGGGTGCCGGGTCGAGGACCAGAACGGCCCCGGCGCCGCGTCGGGGCCGGAGCGAGGAGAGAGCGATGCCCACCGCGCCTGAGCCGGCTGCGCCGCGCGAGGACGGCCCGAAGTTCGAGGCGGCGATGGTGCGGCTGGAGGAGATCGTCCACGCGCTCGAGGCCGGAAACCTGTCGCTCGACGACTCGCTCCGCGTCTTCGAGGAAGGGACCGGGCTCCTGCGCCTCTGCACCCGGCGCCTCGAGGCGGCCGAGCGGCGGATCGAGATCCTCCTGCAGGACGAGGGAGGGACGCGGGCCGAGCCGTTCCGCTGGGAGGAGGGGCAGGGATGAGCGCCGGCGGTCCCCCGGACGGCGGCCAGCGCCGCGCGGGCGTTCGATCTCGAGGGCTACCTCGCGGCGCGCCGGCGCGCCGTGGACGAGGGGCTCGAGCGCTATCTGCCCTCGGCGACCGCGCCCCCGCCGGTCATCCACGAGGCGATGCGGTACAGCGTCTTCGCGGGCGGCAAGCGTCTCCGCCCCATCCTGGTGATCGCGGGGGCCGAGGCGGTCGGGGGCCAGATGGCCGACGTCATGCCCACCGCCTGCTGCTTCGAGCTGATCCACACGTACTCCCTGGTCCACGACGACCTGCCCGCCATGGACGACGACGACTACCGTCGCGGGCGCCTCACGAACCACAAGGTCTTCGGCGAGGCGATCGCGGTGCTCGCCGGGGACGCGCTCCTGACTCACGCGCTCGGCCTGGTCGCCGTCAACTTCGGCCTGGGCAAGGCGGCGCCCGAGGTGTTTCCCCGGGTCCTCGCCGAGATCACCGGCGCGGCCGGCACCGACGGGATGGTCGGGGGCCAGGTGGTGGACGTCCAGTCGGAGGGGAAGGCGGTCCCGGCCGAGACGCTCGACTACATCCACACGCGGAAGACCGCCGCCCTGATCCGGGGCGCCCTCCGGTCGGGCGCCCTCCTGGCCGGCGCCTCGGAGCCCGCGCTGGCGGCGCTCACGGCGTACGGGGACCGGATCGGCCTCACCTTCCAGATCGTCGACGACATCCTCGACGTCGAGGGCTCGCTGGAGACGCTCGGCAAGACGGCGGGGAAGGACGAGCGGCAGCAGAAGATCACCTACCCGGGGCTCCACGGCCTCGCGGCATCGAAGGCGCGGGCCGCGGCCCTGACGCGGGAGGCCCACGCCGCCCTGGCGGCCCCTCGGGCCGGCGGCCGAGCCGCTTCGCGCCCTGGCCGATTTCATCCTGAACCGGAAGGCCTGACATGGCCGAGATCGTCGACGTCCACGCCCGCGAGATTCTCGATTCCCGCGGGAACCCCACCCTCGAGGTGGAGGTGCACCTGGACAGCGGCGCCGAGGGCCGCGCGGCGGTGCCGTCGGGCGCCTCGACGGGGAGCGCCGAGGCCCTCGAGCTTCGCGACGACGACCGGCGGCGCTTCGGCGGCAAGGGGGTGCTGCAGGCCGTCCGCAACGTGGAGCGCGTGATCGCGCCCGAGGTCAAGGGCATGGACGCGGCCGAGCAGGCCCTGATCGACCGCGCGCTCTGCCAGCTCGACGGCACGCCCCAGAAGGAGACGCTGGGCGCCAACGCGATCCTCGGCGTGTCGCTCGCGTGCGCCCGCGCGGCCGCGGACGACCTCGGGATCCCGCTCTTCCGCTACCTGGGCGGCCCGAACGCCCGGACGCTCCCGCTCCCCCTGATGAACGTGATCAACGGCGGCGCCCACGCCGACAACCGGCTCGACATCCAGGAGTTCATGCTCGTCCCGGCCGGGCTGCCGTCGTTCGCGGAGGCGCTCCGGGCCGGGTCCGAGATCTTCCACGCGCTCAAGCGCCTCCTGCGGGAGCAGAAGCACGTGACCGGCGTCGGCGACGAGGGCGGGTTCGCGCCGGACCTGCCGGGGGCCGAGGCCGCGCTCGGCGTGCTGGTCCGCGCCATCGAGGCGGCCGGCTACCGCCCGGGCGAGGACGTCTGGCTGGCCCTCGACGTGGCCGCGACCGAGCTCTGGCGCGACGGCCGCTACCAGGCGCCCGGCGAGGGCGCGACCTGGGCGACGGGCGAGCTCATCGCGTTCTACGAGCGGCTCGCCGACCGGTTCCCGCTGGTCTCGATCGAGGACGGCCTCCGCGAGGACGACTGGGACGGCTGGACGGAGCTGACCGAGCGGCTCGGCGGCCGGCTCCAGCTCGTCGGCGACGACCTCTTCGTGACGAGCGCGGACCGTCTCGCGGAGGGGATCCGGCGCGGGGCCGCCAACGCGATCCTGATCAAGGTGAACCAGATCGGCACCCTGACGGAGACGCTCGACGCCGTCGAGCTGGCGAAGTCGGCGGGCTACGGGGTCGTCGTCTCCCACCGCTCGGGGGAGACCGAGGATACCTTCATCGCGGACCTCGCCGTCGCCGTCAACGCGGGCCAGATCAAGACCGGGTCCCTCTCCCGGAGCGATCGCGTCGCCAAGTACAACCAGCTCCTGCGGATCGAGGAGTGGCTCGGCGAGACCGCCCGCTGGCCGGGCACGACCACCCTCCCGGGGCGCCCCTGATGTGCCGCCACCGCGCCCCCCGCCGGCCGGCGACGGACGACGCATGACGCGCCTGACGCGTCCCGGCTGGATCGTGGTCGGGGCGCTCCTGATCCTCGCGCTGATGGCGGTCTTCGGCGACAACGGCGTGCTGGCGCTGAAACGCCTTCGCGGCGAGGTCGACACGCTCGTGCGCGAGGTGCGGACGCTCGAGGCCGAGAACGAGCGCCTCTCCCGGGCGATCTCCGCGCTTCAGGACGACCCGGCCGTCATCGAGCGGATCGCCCGCGAGGAGCTCGGGCTGGTCCGGCCCGGCGAGCGGGTGCTGCGCTTCCCGCGGAGCGCCCGGCCCGGTGAGCCGGCCCCGGCGCTGCCGTCGCCTCCGCCACGGTCGCCGTAGGCGTCGGGGGATCCTCGAGGGCATGATGCGCTGGACGTGGCTCGCGCCGTACACGGGCTGGCTCTTTCTCGCCACCCTGCTCTTCAATCTCCGGGCGGCCTGGAAGCTCGCGATCGACTGGGCCGGGATGCTGACGACCGTCCGGTTCGTGCGGGCCGGCTACGCGCGCCGCGGGGAGCTCCCGTCGGAGGAGACCCTCCGGCGCCCGCCCCGGCGCCCCCGTGTTCCTGACGCTCCTGGCCGCCTACCAGGAGCCCGGGATCGCCGCGACGCTGCGCGGGCTCCTGGCCCTTCGGTACCCCGGCGAGCGGGCGCGGTACGTCGTCGTCACGAAGGCGGAGGAGGACGCCGCGCCCCACCCGGCGATGCCGGAGAGCACCGGAACGCTCTGCCAGCAGTTCCTCGGAGACCTGCCGCCCTACGACGCGAAGCGGCTCGTGCACCTCGTCATGCCCGGGCCCGGCCGCAAGGCGGAGCAGCTCAACTGGGCGCTCCGCCCCGAGGCGCTCGCCCAGGTCCTCGAGGCCGACGCCGCCGATCCGTCGCAGGTGTTCGTCGGCGTGTTCGACGCCGATTCGGTCCCCGACCCCGACACGCTCCGCTGGATCGCCGGGGAGGAGGTCGCGGGCCGGTCCGCCCTGGCCTACCAGGGCGTGACGCTGTCGCTCGCCAACTGGGACGCGCTCGGGGTCCGCGGCCGGATCTGCGCCATCCAGCAGTCGTCCATCTTCACGCGCGTGTCGCTGGCGCGCCTCGTCAACGAGGTCCACCGCATCCGCCTCATCGAGCGCGCGACGGCCGGGCTGCCCGGGCGGGCGGGGCGCTGGGCGCGGGCGGCGCTCGAGCTCGTCTTCCGCCGCTCCCAGATCTGCCTCGGCCACCATCAGTTCGTCCGGCTCGACGTGCTCCAGGGCCTCGGCGGATTCCCGACCGGCGGGGCGACGGAGGACTCGACGCTCGGCTACATGCTCGGCGCGCGGCGCATCCTGATCCGCCCGATGCCGATGATCGAGCTGACGGACCTGCCGGAGACGAAGGACAAGATCATCCGCCAGAACGCGCGCTGGTACCAGGGCGTGCTCGACGACGTCGCCTACCTCCGGTCGGCGCGGCGCGCGGCGCCGACGGCCTTCAACCTCGCCCAGCTCGTCCGCCACGTCGTCAACAAGGTCGTGGAGTGGCCCATCGCCGCCTTCCTCTACCCGGCCATGGGATATCTCGGCTGGCACTTCGCCTACGCGTATCGGCAGGACCATCCGCTGCTCTTCTTCGTCGCGGTGGCGGTGCCGACGCTGTCCCTCGGGCTGACCATCTGGGTCGGCGGCGTGGTGACGCAGCGCGAGGTGCAGGCCATGGAGCCGTATCTGCCCCGGCCCATCCGGCTCGGCTGGGAGAGCTGGGGCCAGTGGCTGCTCGCCACGTTCCGCTGCCAGACCTACTGGCTCCTGGCCACGCGCGCGGCGTGGCGCGTCCTGTGGCGAACCGCCCGGGACGGGCGCTACGAGCCGAGCAAGACGGACCGCGTGACGCGCGGGAGCGCCGCGGGCCCGCCCCGCTGGCCGTGGTGGGAGCGGACTCGTCGGCGGCGACCGGCTGGGCCGCGTGGCCGGGACGGCGACCGCGCCGGCCGGCGCCGGGCGTCCGCGTCCCGCCCGTCGCGCCGAGCGCGGCTCCTCCTAGTCCGCCGGACCCCGCCGCGACCGGCGGGCGTTCGCCGATCCACCCCGGCCTGCCTACCCGGTACCTCCTCGTCGTCGCGGCGTCACGGGGCAGATCGATGGCCCGGCACGCCACGGGCGAGGGGCCGCGCCGCCGGGCGGCCGGCGCGAACGCTCACGCGATCTCGCGGTAGCAGAGGGTCAGCAAGAGCCCGAGGGCGGTGACCAGGAGCGGCCAGAGGATCCGGGCGGGACGGTCCGGGACCAGCCGGCGCAGCGCCAGCCAGCGCACCGTCCCGGCGAAGAGGCCGAGGGCGCCGAGCACGCCGTGCTGCACGCTGATCAGGGTGCCGAGCTCCTCCGTCGTGCGGACGCCGGCATGGGCGTGGCCGAGCAGCAGCACGCCGCCCACGATCATCAGGATCGGCAAGGCCGGCCCCAGCGGCCGCTCGCGCGCGGGGCGCCGTCGGTCGCGCCAGCCGAGCCACGCCATCACGAGCACGAGCCCCGCGCCGAGCTGATGCTCGATGATCGTGGGATCCACGATCGCTTCGCGGAAGGTCATCGTGCGCAGCACCCAGACCTCGGGGTCGGCGAAGACGGAGATGAACAGCGCCAGCGGCACCAGCAGGAACGGCCACACCCGGGTCGCCAGCGCCCCGCCGCGCGAGCCGAGGCCTTGCGCGAGCCACAGGGCCCCCATCGCGGTGACGAAGACGCCGGACCAGTTGTGCATGAGCTCGGAGTAGCGCAGGTCGTCGACCGTGCGGGTGGGCGCGCCGACGAAGCCGGACGGGTCGACCAGCGTCGTGCGCGGCAAGGCCGGCGTCAGCACGGCGTCGAGCTGCGCCGGCGTCAGCGTGCAGCGAGCCGTCGTCGCCCGGCGGCGGGATCGATCCGACCAGCGCGGCGAGGACGACCACCAGCACCCCGGCGGTCGCCTCCAGCTCCAGCATGCGGCCGAAGCGCCGGATCCCCGCCAGCGCCTCGCGCGGCGTCGAGCGCCGGGGCGGCCGCCAGCCGCAGGAGGTGTGGCCGCACGATCCGGTAGTTGACGCCGCCGGCCACCAGCACGGGGACGACCATCACCAGCTTGACCAGGAGGGTGAGGCCGTAGGCGGAGGTGACCAGGCTCACGGGCGTGGGGAGATTGCGCGCCGCCGCGTAGACGCCCGAGGCGAGCAGGAGCGACGCGGCGGCCAGGGCGACCGGCGAGAACCGCCGGACGATCTCGGCGATCAGGGCGAGGCACGGCGGGCGCGCGTGCGCCGTCATGGCGGAGCGCGCCGCGAGGAGGTGCAGGAGGACGCCGATCCACGCGCCCCCGGCGGCGACATGCGCCAGCTGCGTCGCGAGGGCCGGGATGCGCGCGGCGGGCAGGGCGGCCGCGTGGCTGGTGAGGGCCGCGCACCACATGGCGCCGACGCCGAGCGCGGCCACGCCGGGCCACCGGGCCGGCCCCGGCATCCGGGTCGCGGCCGCCGCCAGGACGAGGAAGGCGATGCGCGCGAGGGTCAGCTTCCCGACGGTGGTCGCCGTCGCAAAACGGGCGACCAGCGCGCGGATCGACGCCGCCGAGCGGCGTCTGCCCCTGGGTCTCGGCCGCGCGCACGAAGAGATCGAGGCACGCCGCGAGCGCCGCGTCAGCGCCCCGACGGCCACCCACCGGGCCGCGCCGGCTGACAGCGCGTCGGCCAGGGCGTCGCGGGCCGGCTCCCGTCCGAGCCGCCGGCGCGCGGGCTCCAGCAGACCGAGGACGAAGACGGGGCCGCCGAGCGCGACGATCAGCCCCGTCAGCTGGAGGCTGTGGAGGAGGGACTGCTCCATCGTCTCAGCCCGCGCGCGCCCCGTCCGCTCCCGGCGGCGGGCTCACCGCGCCGGCCGGACGCGGAACGTGAGGCGCCCCGTCGCGGTGTGCCCATCGCGGGACAGCACGCGCCACTCCACCGCGTAGTGTCCGGGGCCGAGGCGCTGGACCGGGACCACCATCCGCGTGCGGTCGCCGCGGTCGACCGCGGGCGCGCCCTGCGCCAGGCTGGTGCGCGGCCGGGCGGCCAGCTCGGCGACCGGAACGACCTCGACCGAGTTGAACCCGTCTTCGAGCAGCTCGCTGAACCACAGCTCGACACGCTCCGGGGGCGCGGTCACCTCCGCCTGGCTGGCCGGGCTCGAACGGACCAGCCGCGCGTGCGCCAGAGCGGACGGGGGGCCGGCGAGGAGCAGCGATGCGAGGACGAGCGCGATCGGAGCCAGGGGACACGGAAGGCGGCGCGCCAGTCTCAGCAAGATGTTCTCACGTGCGAGATAAGCACAGGAGAGACTCCTCGCGCCAGCCCGAGACACGACGCGCCACGGCGTCGGGGCAGCCCGTTGGAGTCTCATTCCTGCAGCGCTTTCTCCCCGCTGAGAGCGTCGACGCGCCATCCGGACGCCCGGCGACGAAGTTTCGCGGTGTTGTGACTCCTACCTCTGGCAGCGCGGCTGGCGCCCGACGCTGCCCACCCGGAACGGGCGCGTCACCAGGGACTTCCGGATGGTCGACTTCCTCACCTTCGCGGGCGTCGATCCGACGTCCAGAGGCCAATAGCGCGCCGTAGGCCCGGTCCCGGTTGTTCGGCGTCAGGTTCGGACGGTCGACGCGTGTCGCGCCAGACTGTTGCCTGAGCTTTCCGCCGGGAGGGCCGGGGCGCGGGCCGCCGGACTGCGAGGGCCTTGGGCCGGCTCATCTCGCCGTCGACCTAGGTGGTGGAGCGCCTCGGATCGCGTGACCGGGGCGGCGGGCGGGTAGGAACTCGTCGTCGACCGGCTTGGGCGCTGACGCCGGGCATCCGGTGTGCCGACGGGGGTATCATGCTGGCCACGAGCGGACGCACGGGCCATGAGCATGATGTCGGCGTCGATGGGCGAGCTGGTGGGCGACAGCCCGGCGATCGTCGCCCTGCGCGAGGAAGTGCGCCGCCTCCTCGGGTCTCTGGGCACGGGCCGGCTCCCGCCGGTGCTCATCGAAGGGGAGACGGGAACCGGCAAGGGCCTCCTCGCCCGGCTCCTCCACCGGGGCGGCCCCCGCGCGGCCGGGCCGTTCGTCGCGATCAACTGCGCCGCGATCCCCGAGACCCTGCTCGAGTCCGAGATGTTCGGCTACGAGCGCGGCGCGTTCACGGACGCGCGCCAGCCGAAGTCGGGGCTCCTCGAGGCGGCGCAGCAGGGCACGTTCTTCCTCGACGAGGTCGGGCTCCTGCCCGAGGGGGTCCAGGGGAAGCTCCTCAAGGCCATCGAGGACCGCGAGGTCCGGCGGCTCGGCGCGACGCGCAGCATCCCCCTCGACGTCTGGATCATCGCCGCCACCAGCGAGGACCTCGCGACGGCCCGCCAGGCCGGCCGGTTCCAGGAGGCGCTCTACCACCGGCTGTCGGTCCTGACCTTCCGGCTGCCGGCCCTCCGGACGCGCGGGGACGACGTCGTCCTGCTGGCCGAGCGGTTCCTGGCCCGGGCGTGCGCGGAGTATGGCCTCGGCGGCAAGCGCCTCGGCGACCGACGCGCGCCGGCTCCTGCTCCAGTATCCCTGGCCCGGCAACGTGCGCGAGCTCGAGAACGTGATGGAGCGGGTCGCCTTGCTCGGCGAGGAGGCGATCGTGGGGGCGGAGCGGCTCGGGCTCGCGCTGCCCACCGGCCAGCGGCCGCGATCCCCGGCGCCGTCGAGCGTGGCGGGACCGGTGACCGGCGGACGGGGACGACGTCGAGCCGCTCCTCCAGGCCCTCGAGCAGACGGGCTGGAACGTCTCCCTGGCCGCGCGCCGGCTCGGGATCTCCCGGAACGCCATCCGCTACCGCATCGAGAAGCACGGGCTGCGCCCCGGCCCGACCCAGCCCGCCTCGGCGCGGCCGCCCGTCGGATCAGCCGGCGGCCGCCGCGATGCCGACGGCGCCCGTGGAGCCGGCCGGCCTGCCGTCCGCGGTCCCCGGACGCGGCGTCGGCCGTGCCGCCCGCGCCGGCGGAGCTGCGCGGGATCCCGACCGTGCGCTGGGAGCAGCGACGGGTGACGCTGCTCCGCGCCGCCCTCGTGATGGGCCAGACCCCGACCCCCGTGCCCGATCGCTACGCCGGGCTCGACCTCGTCGTGGGGAAGATCACGGCGTTCGGCGGGCGGCTCGAGGAGCTCGCCGCGACGGGGATCGTCGCGGCGTTCGGGCTCGACCCCGTCGAGGACGCGCCGCGCCGGGCTGCGCACGCGGCGATGGCCATCCTGAGGGCGACGCAGCGCGCCCGCGCCGAGGGCGAGGCGGTCGACATCCGGCTCGCCATCCACGTCGGCGAGGTGGTCGTCGGGCAGGCGAGCGGGACGGCCGAGATGGCGCTCGAGAGCAAGCAGGAGAGCTGGGCGCTCCTCGGCGCCCTCGTGGCCCAGGCGGAGCCCAACAGCATCGTCGTCAGCGAGGCCGCGGTGCCGTTCCTCGAGCCGCGCTTCGACCTGCTTCCCGGCGAGGCGGGCCCGCCGCTGCCGGGGCGGACGTATCGTCTCGTCGGGCTCGAGCCGTCCGCCCTCGAGCCGCGCCGGCGGCTGGCCCGCTTCGTCGGCCGGGGCCGTGAGCTCGAGCTGGTCCAGAGCCAGTTCGCCACGGCCGGGCGCGGGCACGGCCAGGTGGTGGGCATCGTCGGCGAGGCCGGCATCGGCAAGACCCGGCTCGTGATGGAGTTCCGGCAGCTGCTCGGGCCGGAGGCCGTGTGCCTCGAGGCCCACTGCCTGTCGTACGGCACGGCGATCCCGTACCTGCCGCTCCTCGACATCGTGCGGTCCGCCTGCGGGCTTCTCGACGGCGATTCCCCCGAGGCCCTGGCCGGAAAGGTGCGCGAGCGGCTCCGGGCGCTCGGGCTCGAGCCGGGCGAGGGCGCCGCGTACCTGCTCCAGCTCCTGGGCGTGAAGACCGACGCCGACCGCCTCGATGCGCTCAGCCCCGAGGCGGTGCAGGCGCGCACCTTCGAGACGCTCCGGCAGCTGACGCTCCGGGCCAGCCGGCGGAAGCCGCTGGCCCTCGTGGTCGAGAACCTCCACTGGATCGACCGCGCCTCCGAGGAGTTCCTCGCGTCCCTGGTCGAGGCCGTGCCCGGCGCCGGCGTGCTCCTGCTCTTCACGTACCGGCCGGGCTACCGGCCGCCGTGGAGCGACAAGTCGTACGCCACGCAGATCGCGCTCCAGCCGCTCGCGCCGCGGGACAGCCTCGCCCTCGTCCGCTCCGTGGTGCCGGCCGAGACCGTCTCGGACCCGCTGGTCGAGACGATCCTCGCGCGGGCGGAGGGCAACCCGTTCTTCCTGGAGGAGCTCGTGCTCGTGGTGGCCGAGCGCAGCGGGGACGCCGCGACGCCGGCGGTGCCCGCGACGGTCCAGGACGTCCTCCTGGCGCGGATCAGCCGCCTGTCGGAGGAGGCGAAGTGGGCGCTCCAGACGGCCGCCGTGCTGGGCCGCGAGGTGCCGCTCGATCTCCTGCGGGCGATCTGGACCGGCCCGGGCCCGCTCGAGCCCCAGCTCCGCGAGCTCACGCGGCTCGAGTTCCTCCACGGGCACGGCGGCCTCGAGGAGCCCGTCTACTCCTTCAAGCACGCCCTCACCCGCGAGGTGGCGTACGAGAGCCTGATGCCGAGCCGCCGGCGGGAGCTGCACGCGGCGGCGGGGGAGGCGCTCGAGCGCCTGTACGCGGGGCGCCTCGAGGAGATCGCGGACCGGCTCGCGCACCACTTCGCGCGGGCGCGCGCGGGCGTCGAAGGCCGTGGCCTATCTCGTGCGCGTGGCCGAGCGGGCGGCGAGGACGTACGCGCACGTCGAGGCCGCCGCCGTGCTGCGCGAGGCCCTGCACCAGGCGGAGCAGCTGCCCGAGGCGGAGCGCGAGGGGCAGCTGACCGCCGCTCTCGCTCCGCCTCGCCCATTCCCTCTACTTCCTCGGCCAGTTTCCGGAGGCGCTCGCGCTCCTCCTGCGGCGCCGCGAGCAGGCCGCGCGACTCACCGATCCGGCCCAGGCGGCGGCCTGGCACTTCTGGATCGGCTACATGCGGAGCCACCTGGGTGACCACGTCGGCGCCGACGAGGAGGCGCGCCAGGCGATCGCCCAGGCCGAGCGCGCGCACGATGCCGTCATCCTCGGCCAGGCGCACTATCTCCTGTCCCGCGGCGGGTTCTGGGCGGGACGGTTCGCCGAGGGCGTCGAGCACGGGCGGCGGGCGGTCGCGCTGCTCCAGCGGACCGAGGCGCGCTGGTGGCTCGGGGCGGCCCACTGGGGCGTCGCGTTCAACCACGGCTTCGTGGGCGAGTTCGAGCGCGGGCTGGCGGCCGCGCGCGAGGCCCAGCGCGTCGGCGAGGCCATCGCGGACCCGCGGCTCCAGGCCTACGCCGCCTGGACCATCGGCTGGCTCGAGGCGGCCCGGGGCCACGGGGAGATCGGCGTCGAGGCGTGCCGGCGCAGCCTCGAGCACTCGCCGGATCCGGTGAACACCACGGACGCGCTCAGCTTCCTCGGCGGGGCGTACCTCGAGCTCGGCGACTCCCGCCAGGCGATCCCGCTCCTCGAGGACGCCGTGGAGCGCTGGACCCGCTTCCAGCACCGGCCGATGCTGGGCTGGTTCACGGCGGTGCTGGGCGAGGCGTGTCTCGCGGCGGGCAACGCCGCCCGGGCGCGCGACCTGGCCGAGCGCGGCCGCGAGATCGCCGAGGCGGTCGGATTCAAGTACGCGGTCGGCTGGGCGTGCCGCGTGCTGGGCCGGATGGCGCGCCTCCACGGGAACGCCGACGAGGCCGACGTCCAGCTCCGGGCCGGCCTCGCGGCCTTCCTCGAGATCGGCGCGCGCTTCGAGGCGGCCCGGACCGAGCTCGACCTGGCCGCCGGCGCGCTCGCCCGCCGGGACGGCGCCGGCGGCGCCCGCCTGGCGCGAGACGCGCTCGCGCGCCTCGCCGGCCTCGGCGCCCCGATCTACGAGGAGCGCGCGCGCCAGCTGGCCGGGACGCCGGAGCCGGGCGCCGGCGGCTGAGCCGGCCTCGGCCGCGCGGCCAGTGCCGGTGCCCTCGTCCGCGGCGTTCGGTCGGCCCGTCGGACCCCCTCGTGGCTAGGAGTCCTCGCGCTGGCTCGGCTGAGCCTGCCAACCAGGCGGAGCCCGATGGGCCGCCCCGGGCGCGTCGGCTTGACAGCCACCGGAGGCTACAGTAACGTTCATGTTGGCATCGCGGGGTGGAGCAGTCCGGTAGCTCGTTGGGCTCATAACCCAAAGGTCGCTGGTTCAAATCCAGCCCCCGCAACCAATACGATCACGGGGTTACAGCACACGCTGTAACCCCGTTTTTGTTGATGGTTGCGGCGATTCAAGCCATGGGTTCGAATCCCGTTGGAGCCAATCGTTCTGACGCGAGTTTCCGCATCATTCAGTACTTGCGGTCCCGGTTTACTGCGAGTCCTCGCAGCTCGGTTGAAGCAGCATCGGGGCGACGGCGACCAGGCGTTTGAGGCGTAGCGAGACGATCTCATCTCGCGGACCTGCAGCAACCTCTTCCCAGGGGGAGTCCGCGCCCCCCGAGCCGACAGACCGGCGCAGAGTTCGCCCCCGCGCCCCATCTCGAAGGTGTACACGGCCCGGGACGGGTCGAGAACGGACGTGGACGACTGCTTGGCCACCGAGACAGTTGAGTAGCACGCCTCGCGCGACCGCGTCAGCTAGGCCGGAGGTGGCGGTCGGTGCAGCTCCGGGCGGCGGCAGAATTCATACGTGAAGCGGTCGGCGCGGGTGGCTGTCCGTCCGGTGAAGAGTGGCGCCCCCTGCGGAGACAACCCGGTGTAGTGCACGATCAGGAGCGGGAACCCGGCCGGCAGGCCGAGTAACGGGGCTTGCGCCGGCACCACGGCATCCCCCTCGATGGCGAAATCCATATGGTCGACGGCGATGCCGCGCGAGACGAATAGCGGGTAGATGAATTCTCGGGACAGCTCCGACTGGAGCGCGTCTCCCAGCTCCCGGTGGAAATACGTCGTGTCGAGCCCAACCGGCTCGCCGTCCGCCAGGATCAGTGTCTCGAGCCGGTAGAGGAGGGGATCCTGCCCAGCTTCGAGCCCGAGCCGCCGCCGGATCTCCTCGTCGCCTGGCGTGGCGGACAGCGCAATGACCTTCACACTCGGCTCGACGCCGGCGCGGCGCATCTCGTCGCGGAGGGGGGTCGTGGCGTCGGCGGAAAGCGAGCGCCGGATGCGCCGGTTGTCGCTCACGAAGACGCCGAGCCCCTGACGACCAACGAGCAGGCCCTCGAACTGCAGATCGCGGACCGTCCGGCGGATGGTGATGGCGCTGACCCCGAACTCGCGGACGAGGTCCGCCTCGCTGGGGATGCGCGATCCCGGCCCGTAGGCGCCCTGCACGATGCGCCGCCGCAACTCCTCCGCCACCTGCGCGTAGAGGAATCGACCGGCCGCGCGTAGCATGAGGGCTGCGGAGCTTCGGCGGGGACGGCGCTGTCGAGCCATGCTCACGCTCTCCTGTTGGGAAGCCACGGCGCCGGCGCGTCCCCTTGACACGTTCCACCGGCCGACGCTAGGGTAGCTTCCCATACGTAGTATACAGCGAGGGCTCATGGTGCCTGACGTTCACGGGATTCCGCCACGTGATCATCATCAGGCGGGCCGCTCGCCGTTCGAGCCTCTTCGTCGGCCAGTGGTTCGCATCGTGACGTCGTCTTCCGCGTCGCAGATGATGGAGGGCAAGCGGTCGTGGCGGTGGTGAAGACATCCGGCGTGGACACGGACTTCGGAATCCCGGGCGTCCACAACCTCGACATGTGCGACGCGCTCGTCGAAAGCCGGATCCGGAGCGTCCGCCTACGGCACGAGAAGGGCGCGTCGTTCAGGGCCGACGGGTACGCGCGCTCTACCGGGCGGCCCGGTGTCGCGATCACCATCACGGGACCGGGCGCGACGAATGTCCTTGCTGGGATTGGTACCTGCTACAGCGACTCGTCGTCTGTGCTCGGCACGGCGCCGTTGACCCGGCCGCTGATTGACCAGGAGCGTGGCGACCTCCACGACATCCGCGAGCACCCAGGGATCTTCCTGACTGCGTGGACGGGCCGGGCCACCAGCTTGCGCGAGATTCCCCTGACCGTGATCGAGGCCCCTCGTGACTTCGCGCACCCAGACGCAGTGCCGCTTCCGCGGTACTGAGCCGGATTCGACTCCCGCCTCCGCTGGTGGAGCGCGGCGAGGGACGACCCGGTCGCCCCACGACACTCCTCAGATACATAGGGGGTACACGAGATGAGACGACACTCTCGCCTGGATCTCTCCTCCCGGCGTTGCTGGCGCCTGGGCTTTGCGCTGGCCGGCGGCCTTGCCCTGGCGCTCGGCGCGTGGACGCCGCCCGCGGGCGCCGCTGACCCGCTCCAGGTCGTACTTGGGGGCGAGCCGACGTCGATGGACCCATCGGTCGACACCCTGAAGTCCTCGCTCGTGATCACGAACACCATGCTCGAGACACTCGCCATGAACACGCCAGCCCAGACGTTCAAGCCATGGCTGGCGGAGTCGTGGCAGTTGGTTGCGCCGACGAAGTGGCGCCTCAAGCTCAAGCACGGAGCGAAGTTCCACAACGGCGAGCCGTTCGACGCCGACGCGGTCATCTACTCGGTCAAGGTGTTCCGCGAGACCAAGGGGCTCGCGCGCGGGTGGTTCGGGTTCCTGGCAGGCGCCGAGAAGGTGGACGACTACACCGTCGACCTTGTGACCAGTCAGCCCACGGCCATCGTGCCGTCGAGCCTCGCGTTCCTCTACGTCTTCCCCCCCAAGTACCACGCCCAGGTCGGCTCGGAAGGCTTCGCGAAGAAGCCGGTGGGCACGGGAGCCTGGCGCTTCGTGTCCTGGACGCCGGGCGTCCAGTTCAAGGTCGAGCCCAACCCCGACTACTGGGGCAAGAAGCCTGCGATCGGTGAGATCCACTTCCGCTGGGCGGCGGAGGGGTCGAGCCGGGTGGCCCTCCTGGAGACGGGGGAGGTACACCTGGCCCAGAACATTCCGCCCGCGCTCGCCGAACGGATCGAGCGCTCCGGTACCGCGCGTGTCGAGGCGGTGAAGAGCATCCGCAAGGTCTTCATCCAGTTCAACATCAACGAGGGGCCGACCAAGGATCCGCGCGTGCGGCGGGCCCTCAACCACGCCGTCGACGTCGAGTCGATCATCCGGACGCTGTTCCGCGGCCGGGCCTACGGCCGTGACAAGGGGCTGATCCTGGAGGGCTTCGAGGGCTACCAGGGCGCCGGTCTCCAGCCGTTCAAGTACGATCCGGAGCTGGCCAAGAAGCTCCTCGCCGAGGCCGGCTACGCGAACGGCTTCGAGACGACGCTCTGGCATCCCATCGGGCGCTACATGCTGGACAAGGAGGCCTCCCAGGCCATCGCCGGCCAGCTGGCCCGGGTCGGCGTCAAGGCGAAGCTGGAGGGCATGGAGACCGGTGCCTACTTCGCCAAGATGTCGAAGGAGAAGGTGCCGGGCATGAACTTCTTCGCGTGCGGGCCGCTCTACATGAACCCGATCTTCTGCTCACTGGTGCACCATCAACCGGGAGCGGCGTTCGCCTACGGCGCCGACGAGCGGACGGCGCAGTTCATCAAGTCGTATACCGAGACGTTGGACGAGCCCAAGCGGGCGAAGGCGGTCCAGGATTTCGAGCGCTACGTCTACGACGAGCAGGTGTCCTGGATCTGGCTCTGGCACCAGCAGGACATCTACGGAGCTAGCAACAAGGTCAACTGGAAGCCGCGCTCCGATGAGCTGATGACGTTCGAGGAGGTCTCGTTCAAGTAGGCCTCCGGGCTCCCGGCGGCGTCGCCGGATTGCGGGCGGCGCCGCCGGCGGTCGCCGCACGGCGGCGCCACCCGGTCCCGGGAGACGAACGGCTCTCGTGAAGGCGTACCTCCAGCGCCGGATCCTCTTCTCCCTCATCGCCCTCGCCGGGGTCACGGTGGTGGTCTCGGCGATGCTGCACATCTCCGGGGACCCCGTCGCCGTCATGCTCCAGAGTGGGATCGCCAGCCAGGCCGAGCGGGAAGCGCTCCGGCACGAGCTGGGTTTTGACAAGCCGTTCATCCTCCAGTACTTCGACTTCGTGCGGGGCGCCGTCCGGGGCGACCTCGGGCTGTCGCTGCGATTCCGCCAGCCGGCGCTGACCATCGTGCGCGAGCGGCTGCCCGCGACGCTGCAGCTGGCGGCGGCGGCCATGGTTTTCGCCCTCGTCGTCGCCGTGCCGGTCGGCATCCTGTCGGCGGCGCGGCCGCGCTCGCTTCTCGACTACGCGGGCCGGCTGCTGACGCTCTTCGGCCAGTCGATCCCGCTGTTCTGGCTCGGCATCATGCTCGTGATGGTGTTCGCTGTGCGGCTGCGCTGGCTGCCTTCGGCGGGCAAGCTCGACGCGACGAGCCTGGTCCTGCCGGCGGTCACCCTCGGCCTCTACCCGATGGCTCGTATCGCGCGGACCCTGCGGGCCAGCATGTTCGAGGTCCTGCCCCACGAGTACTGCCTCACGGCGCGGAGCAAAGGCCTTTCCGAGCGGCTCGTCGTCATTCGGCACGCCCTGCCGAACGCGCTGCTACCGGTGGTCACGGTGATCGGCCTGCAGTTCGGCGCTCTCCTGGGTGGCGCCGTCGTCACCGAGACGATCTTCGCCTGGCCCGGACTGGGGTGGCTGTCGGTCCAGGCCGTGCAGGCGCGCGATTTCCCGCTCGTTCGTGCCATCGTGGCCGTCGTCTCGGTGCTGTTCATCCTCATCAATCTCCTGACCGACTTGCTCTACGCCTACCTGAACCCGAGGATCCGCCTGGGTTGAGCACCTCGCGCGCCGGGCGGGGGAAGGCTCGTGAGTAGCGTCGCGCAGAGCGGAACGACGTCGGCGGTCCGCGCGAAGATTGCCGCCGGCCGCAGGTCCACGGGGGTCCGCCTGATCGTCCGCTCCCTCGCCCGGGACCGCGCCGCCAGCCTCGGGCTGGCGCTGGTCGTGGCGTGGCTCGCCATGGGCCTGGTCGGGCCGTTCGTGCTCCCCGGCGATCCCAACGGGCAGGAGCTGGCCGATGCGCTCCGGCCACCGGCCTGGCTGGAGGGCGGCGTCCGCGAGCAGCCGCTCGGCACGGATCACCTCGGCCGCGACATGCTCGTGCGGATCGTCTACGGTGCCCGCACGTCGATGGTCATCGGCGTGTCCGCGGTGGTGCTCGCCGCGACCGCCGGCGCGCTGGCCGCGCTCTTCGCCGCCGAGTGGGGAGGCGGCGTCGACGAGGTGCTGATGCGGGTGGCCGACATCCAGCTGTCGATCCCGTTCATCCTGCTGGCGATCACGGTGCTCGCCCTGCTCGGCGGCTCCATGGGCAGCATGGTGCTGGTCCTCGTGCTCGCGGGCTGGGTGATCTACGCGCGCGTGCTCCGCTCCGAGCTTCTCTACCTGCGGGAGGTGGAGTTCGTCCAGGGCGCGCGCGCCCTGGGGGCCTCCCGGCTCCGGGTCATCTTCCGCCATCTCCTGCCCAACGCCGCCGGGCTGGTGGTCGTCGTGGCCACCCTCGAGCTGGCGAACGTGATCATCCTGGAAGCGGCGCTGTCGTTCCTCGGTGTGGGCATCGGGCCGCCCGAGGTCAGCTGGGGCACGATGCTGGGCGACGGGCGCGACTACCTGACCACGGAGTGGTGGGTGGCGACGCTGCCCGGCGTCGCGATCACCGTGACGATCCTGGGCGTCAACCTGGTGGGTGACTGGGCCCGCGACGTGCTGGATCCCCGGACGGCGCGCAGCGAGTAGCCACTCCAGGCGACGAGGCGATCAGGGCTTGACAGGGTCGCGCGTCGTCGTCTAGCGTCGCCTCGAATACCTAGTATACAAAGTCGCGAGGGGGCTCCATGAGGTATCGGCTCGGAATCGACATCGGCGGCACGTTCACCGACTTCAGCCTGCTCGACCAGACGACCGGCCGCCTGATCGGCTACAAGTCACCGACGGTGCCCCGCGACCTCGCCGAGGGGGTGGCCACGGGGCTCCGGGACCTCGTCGGGCGTGAGGGCCTCGATCTCGCGCAGATCGAGTACTTCGTCCACGGGACGACGATCGGGCTCAACACCGTGATCCAGCGAGCGGGAGCGAACCTCGCGCTCATCGCCACCCGGGGCGTCCGCGACATCCTCGAGATCCAGCGCCTCCGCCTCTCGGACCCCATGAACTTCGTGGCGAACCGTCCGGCCCCCCTCATCCCGCGATGGCGGGTCTTCGAGGTGGTCGAGCGGCTGCTGACCGACGGGTCGATCGACGTCCCGCTGGACCCCGCGAGTGCGGAGGCCGCCGTCCGCGCGGCGGTGGCCGAGGGCGTCGAGGGGATCGTGGTCTGTCTCATCAACAGCTACCGGAACCCGGAGCACGAGCGGGCGGTGCGCGCCGTCGCCGCCCGGGTGGCGCCGGACCTCTACGTCTGCTGCTCTCACGAGATCTGGCCGCAGATCCGCGAGTACGAGCGGACCATCGTGACGATCCTCAACGCGTACATCCGGCCCAAGCTGGCGACCTACCTCGACAGCCTCGCCGACCGGCTGCGCCAGATCGGTCTCCGCGTCCAGCCCTACATCACCAAGTCGAACGGCGGCGTCATGACGGCGCGGAGCGCGCGGGACATCCCGGTGGAGACGCTGCTCTCGGGGCCGGCGTCCGGCGTGATCGGGGCCATCTACGCGGCGGAGCTGTCGGGCTATCAGGAGCTGCTCACGCTCGACATCGGCGGCACGAGCGCCGACATTGCGGTCGTGCGCGCCGGCCAGGCCGCCTACTCGCACGACGAGCACGTCGGCGACTTCCCGGTGATCATGCCGACCGTCGGCGTCTCGTCGATCGGGGCCGGCGGCGGCTCCATCGCCTGGTTCGACCGGTCCGGGCTCCTGAAGGTCGGCCCCCGGAGCGCCGGCGCTGAGCCCGGGCCGGCGTGCTACGGACGGGGCGGGACCGAGCCGGCCTTGACGGACGCGTTCGTGGTCTGCGGGCTGGTGAATCCCGACAACTTCGTGGGCGGGCGTATCCGACTCGACCCCGCCCGCGCTCGGGAGGCGATCCGGCCGATCGCCGAGCGGCTGGGCCGGTCCGTCGAGGCGGCGGCCGAGGCGATCATCGAGGTGGCGCTGGCGAACATGTACGCGGAGTTCAGCCAGGCGATGGCGCGCCACGGGCTGGACCCGCGGGACTTCACGCTGGTCGCCTTCGGCGGTGCCGGGCCGGTCGTGGCCTGCTTCCTCGCCGCGGAGTTCCACATCCCGCGCGTCCTGGTCCCGCTCTCGCCGGGGACCCTGTGCGCCTTGGGAGCGCTGAGCGCCGACGTCCGCAACGACTACGTCAAGACGCTCCACCTGCGGCTGGGCCAGGCGCGGATCGAGGTGCTCCGCGGTGCCTACGCCGAGCTGCGGGAGCGGGCCGAGGCCTGGCTGCTCACGGAGGGGCCGAACGTGCTCGACCGCCGGTTCCTCTACTCGGCGGACATGCGCTACCAGCACCAGGCGTTCGAGATCGAGCTGTCCATCGAGCCCAAGTGGCTGACCGCCAGCGACTTCGGTCCGATCCTGGAGGCCTTCCACGCCTACCACGACCAGCTGTACGGGCACGCCGACGCCAAGGAGCCGGTGGAGTTGATCAGCGTGCACGTGAAGGTGGCGGGCACGACGCCCAAGCCCAAGGCCGCGCCGGTGGGCGCCGGGCAGGGCACGGCGCCGGCCAGCGGCCACCGCGAGATCCTCTCGCGCGGGCAGCGGCACCGGGCTGCGATCCACGACCGGACGCGCCTGCTGGCCGGGCACACCCTGCCCGGCCCGGCCATCGTCGAGCAGGACGACACGACCGTCCTCATCCCGCGCGGCTTCGTGGGGACGGTGGACGCCTTCGGCAACATCACGATCACGGCCTCGGCCGGGGCCTGACGGTCGGGGAGGGCAGCCGCCATGGCCGTCGACAACGTCACGCTGGAGATCCTGCGCAACTACTTCCAGGCCATCGTCGAGGACATGGCGCGCGTCGTGGAACGTACCGCCTTCACGACGTTCGTCAAGGAGACGGCCGACTTCTCGACGGGGCTCATCGCCCCGACCGGGGAGTACGTCGCCTATCCCTGGCGGCTCGGGGCGCTGCCGTTCCTCGGCATCAACATGAAGAAGGCCATCGACTACACGCCCCACTACGATCCGGGCGACATCATCATCACGAACGATCCGTACACCACGGGCGGCCTGTGCACGCACCTCCCCGACATCCACCTGCTGAAGCCAATTTTCATCGGGGGCGAGATCATCGCGTACGCGTACGCGTTCATCCATTCCTCCGACATCGGCGGGACGGTGCCGGCCAGCGTGTGGCCGCGGGCCCGCGAGATCTTCCAGGAGGGGCTCCGGCTGCGGCCGACCAAGCTCTTTCGGGCCGGCGTGCCGAACCAGGACATCCTGAACGTGTTCGCCGACAACAGCCGCATCCCGGACATGAACTGGGGCGACATCAAGGCGATGGTCGCCGCGCTCAACACCTGCGAGCGGCGCCTGCACGCCATGGTCGAGAAGTTCGGCCAGCCGATCGTGACGGGGGCGATGACGGATCTGCTCGACCACGTGGCCGAGCGCTCGCGGGCCGCCCTGGCGACGCTCCGCGACGGCACCTATCGCTTCGTGGACTACGTCGAGGACGACATGGTCAGCGACGTGCCCATCCGCATCGAGGTTGCCATGACAGTGCAGAGCGGGCACGTGCACCTCGACTACACCGGGACGGACCCGCAGGTCTCGGCGGCGCTGAACGTGCCGAGCGACGGCGCCCCGCACCCGTTCATGTGTCAGACGCTCTTCTGCTACATCATGACGCTCGACCGGGACATTCCGAAGTCGGGCTCCCTCATCCGGCCGATCGCCATGACGCTGCCCAAGGGCACCGTCGTCAATCCAGAGTTTCCGGGCGCCTGCGGGGTCCGCTTCGGCACCGCGCTCCGCCTCTCCGATGCGGTGCTCGGCTGTCTCGTGCAGGCCGCGCCCGAAAGAGTGCCGGCGGCCTCGGCGGGCGCAATCTCGCCCGTGGTGTGCTCGCTGATGAACCCGGCCACGGGGCGGCGGCACGTCACCGTCGTCGAGCCGATGATCGGCGGCGGGGGGGCGGGCCCGTCGATGGACGGCGTCCACGGCTGTGACCCGACGCACGGCTTCCTGCGGAACACGCCGATCGAGAGCATCGAGGCGGACGTGCCGATCGTGATGCGCCGGTACGACCTGATCCCGGATTCGGGCGGTCCGGGCCGCCACCGGGCGGGCATGGCGATCCGGATGGACTTCCAGGTCTTCCATCCCGACGCCATCGTCACGGCCCGCGGGCAGGAGCGGTTCAAGATCCAGCCGTGGGGCGTGGCCGGAGGCTCCTCCGGAACCGCCGGCGCCACCATCGTGAATCCGGACGGACCCGAGCCGCGTGACATCGGCAAGATCGACTACCTGCCTCTTCGGCCGGGCGACATCGTCAGCATCCGCGCCCCGGCCGGCGGCGGGCACGGAGACCCCCTCGACCGTGACCCGGAGCTGGTGGCGACGGACGTGCGGGCGGGACTGGTCAGCGCGGGCGCGGCCCGCGAGGCCTACGGCGTGGTGCTTCGCGACGGCGCCGTCGATGGGGCGGCGACGGGAGTGCGCCAGGCGGAGATCCGCGCGACCCGGCCACACCGGAACGGCGCGTTTGACCTCGGCCCGTTCCGGCGGGCCCTCGACGAGCGCTGGCCGGTAGCCGTGTCGGGCGAGTGCGGGCGGCTCGCCAACACGCTTCCGACTCCGGTGCGCGACTACGCCAAGCACAGGCTCTACGAAGCTATCCAGGAGGTGGCGCGGACGCGCCGGCCCGAGCTCGCCGATGTCCACACGGCCTGGGAAGTCGTGCACGCGGCCCTTCGCCGGGCGCTGACCTAGCCAGGGCGCCCGGTGGCCGGACCGCTTGAGCGACGCCGCCCCGAGGAAGCCAAGGTGAGCACTGCCGATCCGGCCGAAACGACCACCGGAGCCCGCGCGTCTCTACGAGACGCTGCGCGCCTGCGGCGTCACCCACCTGTTCGGGCTGGACTCCCCGAGCCGCTTTACGCCGAGCTCGACCGCGCGGAGATGCGCCCGATCACCGTTCGCGACGAGCGCGCTGGCGCCATCATGGCCGACGCCTACGCCCGCGTGAGCGGGCGGCCGGGGGTCTGCACGGCGATCCGCGGGCCGGGCGCCACGAACCTCATCACCGGGATCGGGGAGGCGTGGGCGTCGTCGACGCCGGTGGTGGCGATCGTCAACGACGTCAACAGCGCCCTCGTCGGCAAGACTCCGATCCAGGAGGTCGACCACCTGGCGCTCTTCCGTCCGGTGACCAAGTGGGCGGTTCGGCTGGACCGTCCGGAGCGTGTCGCGGAGCTGACGGCGCAGGCGTTCACGCTGGCGACCAGCGGGCGGCGCGGCTGGGTGAGCCCCGCGACCTGACCGGCATGTTCCTCTACCTCGCGAGCGACGCATCCGCGTGGGTCACCGGCCAGGTCTTCTACGTCGAGGGTGGCTGGCTCCTGTGAGCGCCCAGGCCGGACGCCGATGCCGGTGACTGCGGGCCTGTCCTTCGGCCTCGGCCTGTGGCCGAACCATCCGCCGGCGGAAGCGGCCCGGCTCGCTGCCTTCGCCGAGGCCCAGGGCTTCGAGGGGATCTGGGTCCCGGACGAGCGCTTCCACCGGGACTGCTACCTGACGCTCGGGAGCGTCGCGCGGGAGACGGTGCGCGCCAGGCTCGGGCCCTTCGTGTCGGATCCCTATTCCCGCCACCCGGCCCTGACGGCGATGACGATGGCGACGCTCGACGAGCTCGCCGGCGGGCGCGCCGTCCTCGGCCTCGGGGCGGGCGCCAGCGGTTTTGCCGCCCTCGGGATCGCGCGTCACCACCCCGCCACCGCCATCCGGGAGGCGGTGAGCCTGATCCGGCGCCTGTGGGCCGGCGAGACGGTGACGCAGGCCGGCCGCGTGGTGCAGTTCCACGGGGGCCACCTCGACTTTCGGGCGCGCCCGACCATCCCGATCCTGGTCGCCGGCCGTGGCCCGCGGATCCTGGAGCTGGCCGGGGAGGTCGCCGACGGCGCGATCATCGGGGCCCTCCTGTCGCCCTCCACCTTCGAGTACGCGCAGCGCCACGTCCGCGCCGGCGCGGCTCGCGTCGGGCGGCGCCTCGACCGATTCGAGACGGTCGTGTGGGCGCACACCGCGCTCGACGCCGAGCCCGCGCGGGCCCGGGACGCCGTGCGGCAGATCGTGGTGGGCGTGCTGCTCACCTCGCGCGAGGTGCTGGGGGACCTGGGCGTCGCGCTGCCCGACGCGCTCGCCCACGCCCTCGTGGGGGTCGACTACGGCCAGGCCGGAGGCGGTCGGCGCGGATCGCGGCGCAGCTCCCCGAGGACGTGCTCGCCCACTTCAGCCTGGCCGGGGACGGCCGTCGCTGCCTCGAGGGCGCGGCGCGCCTGGCCCGCCAGGGAGCGACGCACCTGGCCGTGGTGCCGTGGCTCGTCCCCGGGCAGACGCTCGAGGAGTTCATCGTCAGCTTTGCCCGCGAGGTCATCGCTCCGAGCCGGGGCTGAGACCCGGGATACGGATCGTGCTCTCGGCGAGGAGGTCAGCGTGAAGCCAGCGGTGCGAAGCTGGAACGTGTCGGTCGGGCATCGGGTCGGCGCCGAGCCGTGGAAGATCCGGTTCGTCGAGCTCCGCGGCGAGCAGCCGGGCCCCGCGACCGCCATCGTCGCCGGAATCTTCGGGGACAAGCCTCTGGGATGCCTGGCGGTGCTCGATCTGGAGCGACGTCTGAGGGGGCTCGACCTCCGCGGCACGGTCGTGCTCGTGCCGGCCGCGAATCCGCCCGCGCTGGAGGCCGGGACGCGTCTCAGCCCGGACGGCCTGTTCCTGAACCGCCGCTTCCCCGGGCTCCCGACCGGCGCCCTCACCGATCAGATCGCGCACCACCTGATGGCCGAGCTGCGCGAGCGGGTCGACGCCGTGGTCGACCTGCATTCGGGGACGCCGACGATGGCGCTCCACTACACCTACGATTACGGCGACCCGACCTTCACGGCGTCCTTCGGGTACTTGCCCGTCATCGTGGGACATCCGCACGAGGGGCAGCTGAGCGTGGCCGCCACCCGCGCCGGATGCAAATCGAGCCTGCCCGAGTTCGGCGGGGGCCCGTTCCGCGACGTCGCCATCGGCGTCGAGGGGTGCCTGAACGTTCTGCGGTTTCGTGGCCAGCTCGACGGGCCGCCCACCGGACCCCGCCGCGTGCCCCTGGTCGAGCGGCTGACGTTCTTCACGCCGTCGGCGACGGGGGTGCTGCGAGGGCGGGTCAGCCCGGAGCAGGTCGGACAGGTCATCGAGCCCGGACTCATCGGCTGGGTCGAGGATGCGGCGACCGGCGAGCGCTTCGAGGAGTTCTCGATCGAGGCCCCGGCGCTGCTCCTCCTGGCGGACAACAGCCCGCGGATGGTGGCGCCCGGCGCCTTCACCTACATGGTGGGCTACCCGAGCGGCGAGATCGAGGTGCCGGCGCGCTGATGGGCTCGGCGCCCGGCGGTGGTCGCGAGGGTCGGCGTCAGGCCGAGGCGCGTCAGGACCTGGACACGTGAAGGCGGCAAGCACGGCGAGACCGGGAGCATCGAGTGCCGATGTCGTCGTCATCGGCGGCGGCATCGTCGGCTGCGCCAGCGCCTACCATCTGGCCCGGCGCGGCGTGCATGTGCTCCTCCTCGACAAGGGGCGGATCGGGCACGAGCAGTCCAGCCGGAACATGGGGGCGGTCCGCCAGCAGGCCCGGGATCCGGTCGAGACCCCGCTCATGATCGAGTGTGTCCGCCTGTGGGAGGGCCTCTCTCGCGAGCTCGATGCGGACATCGAGTGGGTCCAGGGCGGGAACCTGGGTCTGGCGGGGACCCCCGAGGAGCTCGAGCGCTTCGTGCGGGCCGAGCGCCTCGGCCGGGCGCTCGGTTTGGACTGCCGGCTTCTCAGCGCCGACGAGGTGAAGGCGGCGATCCCGCGAATGGCCTCATCGTGGCGGGGCGGCCTCTACACGCCGACCGACGGCCACGCCAGCGCGCCCAAGACGACGCGGGCCTTCGCGGACGCGGCGCGCCGGCATGGAGCCGTGCTCGAGGAGTATCGCGCCGTGGAGGGCGTCGAGCTGACGGCGGGCCGGGTGGCGACCGTGCTGACCGACCGGGGTCCGGTGCGCACGGGCCAGGTGGTGTGCGCGGCCGGAGCCCACTCGGCCCGGCTGGCCCGCACGATCGGGCTCGACCTGCCGATCCGGCTGGTGCGCTCGACGGTTGCCGAAACCGGACCGCTACCGGCCATCACGCGCGCCCACGTGTGGGGCGACGGCTTCGTGATCCGTCAGGTGCCGTCGAGCCGCGTGCAGCTGAACTTCCATAGCTCGCGGGCCGGCGAGTACGACCTGACGCTGGACGCCTTGCGGCACCTCCGGCTGTTCCTGCCGGTGTTCCTCCGTAACCGCACGCTTCTGCGCGTGCGCGTGGGGGGGCCGCTGCTGGAGGACCTGGGACGGCGTCTGCCATGGTCTCCGGCGCGGCGCCGGCCGTTCGCCCACACCGTCGATGTCGAGCCCCCGAGCAACCCGGACACGGTGGAACGCTGCCGGCAGACCTTTCTCCGGCACTTTCCCTCTCTCGGTGACGTCAAGATCGAGCGCACGTGGGCCGGCGTCATCGACTGCACGCCCGACCTCCTGCCCGCCTTCGGCCCCGTCGCCGACCGGCCGGGGTTCTTCGTCGCCACCGGGTTCAGCGGGCACGGGTTCGCCATGGCACCCCTGATCGGGCGCCTCGTGGGCGAGTGGTTGGTGCAGGGACAGCCGTCGTTCGATGTCACACCGCTCCGCTTCGCGCGATTCGCGGAAGGCAACCTCCGGATCCCGGAGAATCTCATCTGAGCGCGGCGCCGGCTCGCCGAGGGATGCGGGGGCGACGGGCCGGCGCCCTGAAGGGCTGACGGGGAGGGGACGTCGCCGGCCCGGGCCGGCGGCCGGCCGGCGCGAAAAACGATCACCGCGGTACGAGAGGAGAGGCAATGGCTCTGTTCGCAGGCAAGGTCGTCTGGATGACGGGCGCGGGCACCGGGATCGGGCGGGCAGGCGCTCTGATGTTCGCCGAGGAAGGCGCCGCGGTCGCGCTCATGGGACGGCGGCGGGAGAAGCTGGACGAGGTCGCCGCCGCGATCGCCGCCAAGCGGGGGAAGGCCGTCGTGGCGCCGCTCGACGTGGGCGATCGCGGAGCGGTCGACCGGACGGCCCAGCGCCTCGTCGCCGAGCTCGGGCGCGTTGATATCCTGGTCAACAACGCGGGCCTCAACGTCGCGGGGACGGGCCGGCGGATGGAGAACCTCACCCCCGAGGACTGGGACATGGTGCTCCGCGTGAACCTGACCGGGCAGTACAACATGTTCCGCGCCGTGTTCGAGCCGATGCGCGCCCAGAAGGAAGGCCTGATCATCAACGTCATCTCGACGGCGGCGAAGAACCCGTCCGGCGTCTCCGGCATGGCGTACCAGTCGGCGAAGTTCGGGATGATGGGCTTCGGCGTCTCGCTCAACAAGGAGGCGTGGAAGTTCGGGATCCGCACCTGCAACATCTTCCCGGACGAGACGAATACCGACATCATGCTCAAGCGGCCGGTGAAGTACTCCCCCGAGGACCTCGCCCGCATCCTCCAGCCCGAGGACCTCGCCCAGGCGATGAGGTTCGTCGCGGCACTGCATCCGCGAGCGTCGGTCCACGACCTGACGCTCTACCCGACCTTCCCCAAGGTCTACTCGGCGGCCGAGACAGGACTGCCCGCGTAACCGGAGACGTGGCGCACGGGGGCGGCCGCGGCCGTTGTCGAGCCAATCCGTGGCGCGCGCCGCTCCCGCCACGGGGCACCGCACCCGGAGCATGTTCGACCGCTACAACATCGTCAGTGAGCAGGATCTCCGGGACGTGGTCGCCAAGACAACGGCCTACGTCTCGACGCTGCCGGCGGCCCCGCGCGTGATCCCGCTCCACCCGTCGCAGCAGTCCGGCCGTGAGACCAAGCACAAATCGAGCACAATCCGGGGTCGCGATGGATCAACGCCGAAAACACGAAGGCCTCGGAAGACAAGTGCTTCCGGGGCCTTCACCTTTCTGGCTCCGATCCATCCGGGGCCGCGCGGCGCTTGGCCGCGCACGCCGTCGCTCGAATTGACGGCGGGACGGCGCACGGTAATGATCGGGCGTGCCCGGCGAGCGACGGACGGCCCCGTGAGGGATCTGTTGTCCATTCAACGCATGCGCGACGCCGCCGGCCAGCTTGTCGCCGGTGCCGGTCTGCTGTCGGGGCTGCCGGGGCTGCTGCGATCGCCGATGCAGCCGCGGCGGGCACGGCAGATCCTCCGGGAGCGGCTCGATCGGCGCGGCGTCGACTTCCTGCGGCTGCTGGAGCACGCCGTCTTCGGTAACGAGGCGAGCCCGTACCTCTGGCTGCTCCGCCAGGCTGGCTGCACCTACCCGGACGTCGCCCGGATGATCGCGCAGGAGGGGGTGGAGGCCACGCTTCGCGCGCTGTATCGGCGCGGCGTGTACCTCACGGTGGACGAGATGAAGGGGCGCCGGCCCGTCCGGCGCGGCCACGCCGCCCTCGAGCTCGATCCGGCCGCGCTGCGCAATCCCTTCACGGCGCGGCACGTGGCCCTGGAGACGGGGGGTAGCCGGGGCCAGCGCACCCTGGTCCCGCTCGATGTGGCGTGGTTCCGGGACCGATCGGTCGACATTTGCCTCTGGTTCGAGGCGATCGGGGGTCTCGGCTGGCGACACGCCTCACTGAGCGTGCCGGGCGGCATGACCACCAATGCCTACCTGGAGATGGGGAGTCTCGGAATCCCGCTGGACCGCTGGTTCACGCCGGTGGACTTGCGGTCCCGTGCGCTCGATCCGCGCTACCGCTGGAGCGCCGGGCTGCTGCACTGGTCCGGGCGCGTCCTCGGCCGGCCCCTGCCTCGGCCCGAGCTCGTCGATGTCGAAGACCTCCTCCCGGTCGCGCGCTGGGCGGCGGATACCCTGCGAGCCGGTAGGACGCCGCATCTGCTCACGGTGCCGAGCCTCGTGGTACGGCTGTGCCAGGCCGCAGACGCGGCGGGGATCGACCTGCGTGGCGCCCGCTTCCTGCTCTCGGGCGAGCCCACGACCAGGGCCCGCCTGGAGACGATCCGGCGGGCGGGCGGCCACGGCATGCCCCGCTACGGCACCATGGAGGCCGGCCCGATCGGCTTCGGATGCATCGCGCCCGCCGCGCCCGACGACATCCACCTGCTTCTGGACTTGCACGCGGTCATCAAGGTGGCCCTGGACCCGGGCCCCTGTGGCGCGGGCGGAGACGCGTTGCTGATCTCGTCGCTTCGGCCAACGACGCCTCTCGTGCTGCTCAACGTTTCGCTGGGTGACGTGGCGGACCTGGGATCAGCCTCATGCGGCTGTCCGCTCGAGGCGCTGGGATGGACCACCCACCTCCGCGACATCCGAAGCTTCGAGAAGCTCACGGCGGGCGGGATGACCTTTCTCGACAGCGACGTCATCCACGCGCTGGAGGAGACACTTCCCGCCCGGCTCGGCGGCGCGCCGGGCGACTACCAGCTGGCCGAGACCGAGGGCGAGGGCGGCTGGCCGCGGCTCACGCTCATCATCCACCCGCGAGTCGGCCCGGTCGACGAAGCGAAGGCCATCGATGCGTTCTACGCCGCGATGGGGCGCGGCGAGGGCGCCGAACAGATCATGGCCCTGCACCTGCGCCAGGCCGGGCTGCTTCGGGTCCGGCGTGAAGCCCCGCGGATGACGGCGGGCGGCAAGATTCAGCACCTGCACGCCGGGGCGCCGATAGGGCCCGCGCCGCGCGGGCGGCGCTGGCAGGCCGCCGCGGAGGAACGGGCAGAGTCGAGCAGGTGGAGCAGCGTGGTGATCCTGAACATTGGACAGACGAGCCGAAGGATCACGCTGTCTGGCCAGGCGGGTTATGGCGAAGGACAGGGGCTGATGATCGCGCTCGGGCTCGACCCGACCGCTCGTCCTCCTGATCGTGATGCTGGCCGGTGGATCATGGGCTATCTGCCACAAACGTCTGGCCGATCCGGAGCAGCGGCGAGCCGGCGCTCGACGCGCTCGACCAGGCCACCCGTCCACCGCTCCACCGATGAGTCAGGGTTGAGACGCTGGGGCATCGGCTCGGCCGGGGGTCGAAGAGCCCCGGCCGTCTCGGCTTGCCCCGGGAGCGGGCAAGATCCCGGTCTCCAGGGCCGGCGCCGGCGGGAGCCCCGTGACCTCGAGGATCTCCTGCTCGTTGAGGGTCTCTCGCGACAACAAGGCTTCGGCGAGCGCGTCAAGCTCCTTGCGGTGCGCGCTGAGGAGACGCCGGGCCTCCTCGTGGCTCTCGCCGATGATCTTGAGCACCTCGGCATCGATGGCTTCCGCCGTCGCCTCGCTGAACGGCCTCGCGCCTCCGTACCCGCCCGAGCCGCCCAGGTAGGGGTTCTCCCGGGGCGCGAGCTGCACCATCCCGACCCGCTCGCTCATGCCCCACCGCGTCACCATGCGGCGGGCCAGGTCGGTGGCCTGCTCGATATCGTTTTCGGCCCCGGTGGTCTTGGTGCCGTAGACGATCTCCTCGGCCGCGCGGCCTCCCAGCATCCCGACGATCCTCGCGCGCAGATAGGCCTCCGGATAGTTGTAGCGGTCGCTGTCGGGACGCTGATAGGTCACGCCGAGGGCCTGCCCGCGCGGCACGATCGTCACCCGGTTCACCGGGTCGGCGCCGGGCACCACCAGCCCCAGGATGGTGTGTCCGCCCTCGTGGTAGGCGATGCGCTCCTTGTCGGCGCGGCTCAAGAGGAGCGGGCGCTCGGGGCCGAGCACGATCTTCTCCAGCGCGTCCAGGAAGTCCTGGTGGCGGACCTCGTTCTGCTCGCGCCGGGCGGCCAGCAGCGCCGCCTCGTTGACCAGGTTCTTCAGGTCGGCGCCCGACAGCCCCGGCGTCATGGCGGCCAGCTCCCCGAGGCTGACGTCGCTCGCGAGCGGCACCCGGCGGGTGTGGACCTTGAGGATCGCCTCACGCCCGGTCTTGTCGGGGAGGTTGACCACCACGCGCCGGTCGAAGCGCCCGGGCCGCAGGAGCGCCGCGATCGAGCACGTCAGGCTGGTTGGTCGCCGCCAGCACGATGATGCCCTCTCGGCTGGAGAAGCCGTCCATCTCGCTCAGGATCTGGTTCAAGGTCTGCTCCTGCTCGCTCGAGCCCCCGATCGCCAGCTGCCCCCGCGCGCGACCGATGGCGTCCAGCTCGTCGATGAAAATGATCGCGGGCGCGTGCTCGCGCGCCTGCTTGAAGAGGTCCCGCACCCTCGCCGCCCCCACCCCCACGATCATCTCCACGAACTCCGAGCCGCTCATCGAGAAGAACGGCACCCCCGCCTCTCCCGCGACGGCCCTCGCCAGCAAGGTCTTTCCCGTTCCCGGCGGGCCGACCAGCAGCACGCCCTTCGGAGCGGTGCCGCCCAGGCGCGTGTACTTCGGGGGGTCCTTGAGGAAATCCACGATCTCGACCAGCTCGTTCTCGGCCTCGTCGATGCCGGCGACATCGTCGAAGGTGACCTTCGTGTCCGTCTCCTGGTCGTAGCGGCGCGCCTTGCTCTTGCCGATGCCCATGAGCCCGCCGCCCATGCCCCCGGCCTGCTGCGCCGCCCGCCGGAACATCCAGACGTAGAAGCCGATGAAGAGCAGGCCCGGGCCAAACGAGAAGAGGAGCGTGGCCCAGGGGCTACCGCCTTCCTCGATCGGCTTGGCGCTGATCTCGACCCCGTGATCGATCAGAAATGCTTCCAGACCGGGTCCCACGAAGGAGGGGAGCGTGGTCGCGAAGGAGGTCACCGCCTTCGGGACTTCGGGCGGCGGCGCCCCGCTCCCTGCGGCGGGCTCGCCCTTGGGCGCCGCGGTCGTCTGAGCGGGCGGCGGGTAGGTGACCGCGGCCTTGAAGCGGCCCGTGAGGGTGTCGCCGCGGCTGTAGATCGCCTGGACGTTCCCCTTCCCGACCTCCTCCTTGAACAGGGTATAGGGCACGGTGACCGGTCCTTCCGGGCCCGGCATCAGCAGCCTCGCCAGCCAGAAGTTCGCGGCCAACACGAGCACGAACCACAGCCAGGTCCGGCGTGGCGGCATCTTCGGCAGCCCAGGTCCCCTTCTCGGCTCCCGGTCGCGTGGGAGCCGGCGGGACCTGCCTGGCCGGCGTGGAATCGCTGTTGCGGGCCTTCTCCTGTCCCGCCAAGCTCATGATCATCTCCTTTGCGCACCCTTCGCGGCGGAAGGGTGCCCGGTTGCCACGAGGAGCCAGGCGAGCGACGGCTGAGAGGGGGACGACGCGTCTCGCACGCGTGGACGGCTTGTCACGCGCCTATGATCGGACCGCGGGCGTGCGGGATCAACACCGGCCCGAACCGCCGCACCCGACCATCAAGCTCCATGCCCTGGGTCTGGTTCAGGCGTTCCCGGATAGAGCCGACCTTCTGGCGCTTGCGAAGGCGATCGCCGAGGGTGCGGTGAGCTCCGAGTTCAAGGCGGAAGTGAGCTTGCTTGAGCAAATGCCCGGCGCAGCGTGAGCACGATTCGGCCGCACGTCCAATCGAAAGGCCACGGTTGACCGCGAGGTCAGGCTCCCATCTCCCCTGTCCTTCGCCAAAACCCCGTCCGGCGGACCCGAGGCCGACTGGCTGCCGGCTAGGCCCGCGTCATCACCGCTGGCTGATCGCGGCCCTGCCGCTCGGCTGGCTGGCCGTCGTTCCTCGGCCTCGTGCGGCCGAACGCGCTGACGTCCTCATGGCCCGTCATCGCGCGCACGACGATTCCTGGTGTCCTGGCCGCCGAGGAGGAAGCCTGGCGTTGTCGGCGTGTCGCCGCAGGACTAGGATGGGCTGTGTGGCTTTGCCAACGCCGCCGCGATGGCACCGGTCGGCAGAGGACGGCAGTGGATCCTGCGCGTCGGCCGCACCGTGTTCGTGGCCGCCACGCGGGTGGCGGCGGGGGTAGAGGCGAGCGGGCTCGCCGCACTCGGTCTGCTGGATGCTGAATACCTACGAGCCAACGAGGGGCGTGGGCTTCTTCGTCTCGCGGTCGAACGATGCCGCCGCGGCGCGGCGCGGCCGGTTCAGATGTGGACTGCTGCTGCTCGGCGCGTGCTCGCGGTCGGCGCGGAGGCCGAGAGTCCCCGACGGGTGCTGTTGTTTCACTCGTTTGGGCCCGACTTGCCGCCGTTCAGCCGATTCACATCGGCATTTCGCACCGAGCTCGCCCGTCTCCTGCCCGAGAGGGTCGTGTTCCAGGAGGTGTCACTCAACGCCGAGCAGACCGGACCCCCCGAGGACGAAGGGCCGTTCGTCGAGTTTCTCCGTGCCCGCTACGGGAGCTCGCGGCCGGAATTGATCGTCACGATTGGCGCGCCCGCCACGAATCTCTACCTGCGCCACCGGGAGCGACTGTTTCGGGACGTCCCGCTCCTCGTCACGGGCGTCGAGCAGCGGCTCGCGCGCCGTCTCGATCTCGCCGCCGGAGATTTTCTGGTGGGCGTGAAGACCGACATGCCGCGCATCGTCGAGAACATCCTCCATGTCTTGCCCGATACCAAGACGCTCGGCATCATCATGGGCTCGTCGCCGCTCGAGCGTTTCTGGCTGAAGCAGCAGCAGGACGATTTGGCGCCATTCGCGAGCCGCGTCACCCTGCTCTGGCTGGATGGTCTCACGCTGGAGCAGCTGCGGGAGCGCGTCGCCGCGCTCCCGCCGCATTCGGCCCTGCTCTACAGCTGGTTCGTCGTGGGTGCCGACGGCGTGCCCCACGAGAATGAGCGGGCCTTGTCGGCCCTGCGGGCTGTGACGAAGGCGCCGCTCTTCGGCACCTTCGAAAACCAGCTGGGCGAAGGCGTCGTGGGCGGACCGCACGTCCCCGTTGGGGCGCAGGCGGACGTCACGGCGCAACATGCGCGCCGCATGCTCGCGGGAGGCACGGCGGCCGGCGAGAGTCGCGTGCTCCTCGACCTGAGCGCCCCAGCCTTCGACTGGCGGGAGCTCGACCGGTGGGGCATTCCCGAATCGCGGCTGCCGGCCGGCGCCGAGGTGCGCTTCCGGCCGCCGTCCCTCTGGGAGCAGCACCGGGTGCTGATCCTGGCGGGGACCGCGATCGTGTTGGTGCAGGCGGCCCTTATCGCGACGCTTGTCCTGCAGCACACGCGGCGGCGGCGCGCCGAGGCCGACGCGGTAGACCTGAGCGGCCGGCTCCTGACCGCGCACGAGGACGAGCGCCGGCACCTCGCGCGCGAGCTGCACGACGACCTCACGCAGCGGCTCGCGCGCCTCGCCATCGACGCCGGTCGGCTGGAGCAAGGCGACGGCGGGGACCGCGGTGTCGTGACGACCATGCGCAGCGACCTGGTGCAGCTGAGCGAGGATGTGCACGCGCTGTCGTATCGCCTGCACCCCTCGGTGCTCGACGACCTCGGCCTGGCCGAGGCCCTCAGGGCGGAATGCGACCGCGTGGCGCGCCGTGGCACGCTGCGCGTCGAGGTCGATGCGAGCGGCGTGCCGAAGGCGCTGCCCGTCGACGCCTCGCTCTGCCTGTTTCGCGTGGCGCAGGAGGCGCTGAGCAACGCCGCGCGCCACGCCGGCGCGAGCGCCGTGACCGTGCTCCTGTCGCCGAGCGGCCGGGGTCTGCGGCTCGCCGTCAGCGACAACGGCAGCGGCTTCGACCCGGCGAGGTCACGCGACCGCCCGAGCCTTGGCCTGGCCAGCATGCGCGAGCGGGTGCGCCTGGTGCATGGCCAGCTCGACATCGAGAGCACGCCGGGACGGGGCACGACCGGTGGTCGCCTGGGTGCCCGCGTGAGAAAGCCCCGCATCCTGCTGGCCGACGATCACCGCATCGTCGCCGAAGGCCTCAAGAGCCTGCTGGCGGAGGAGTTCGAGCTGGCCGGCCTGGTCGAGGATGGCCGGGCGCTGGTGAAAGCGGCGCGCGAGCTGCGCCCGGACGCGATCGTCGCCGACATTTCCATGCCGCACCTGAACGGCATCGAGGCGCTGGCGCTGCTGAAGCAGGACAACCCGACGGTGCGCGTGGTGTTCCTGACGATGCACCGGGACACTGCCTATGCACGGCGCGCGCTCGCCTTGGGCGCGGCGGGGTTCGTGCTGAAGCATTCGGCGCCCGCCGAGCTGGTGCTCGCGTTGCGCGCGGCGCTGCAGGGGCGCACGTTCATCACGCCCGACCTGGCCGCCGAGCTGGTACGCACGGCGAGGACAAGCGGCGGACCCGGTCGCGGCGCATGACGCCGCGGCAGCGCGAGATCCTGGAGCTGCTCGCCGAGGGCAAGTCGGCCAAGGAGATCGCTTCGGCGCTCGGGCTGTCGGCCCGCACCGTCGAGGACCACAAGTACCGGCTGATGGAATCGCTCGGCATCGAGAATAGCGCCGAGCTGATCCGGTTCGCGATCAAGCACGGCCTGGTCCCGTAATTTCCCCCGCCTGAACCCGTAGTTTTCCGGTTTCGGAGCCGGCCGCGCCGCGGCCTACTCTGGCCGCGTGACGACCCAGAAGAGCCGCTGCGTGCTGCTGGCGGACCGGCACCATGGTCTGCGCGACAGCGTTCGGGGTCTGCTGGAGACGGCTTTCGAGACGGTCTTCATGGTTGCGGACGAAGCATCGCTGCTCGAAGGGAGCCGGACGGCTGATGCCGGCCGTCGTGGTCCTCGACCTGTCGCTCTCGGCCGGCGACCTGCGCGGCCTTCTCGGCCGCGTCGGCGCGCGCGCGCCCGGTTCGAAAGTGCTGCTGCTGTCGGTGCACGACGAGCCGACGGTCGCCGACGAGCGCCCTGGACGCCGGTGCCGACGCCGTCGTGCTCAAGCGCAGCCTCGTCACCGATCTCATGCCCGCCGTGGACGCCCTGCTCGCGGGGAGCGCTATCTCTCACCCAGGATGTCACCCCGGCATGACTCCGAGGCGCACACATGAACAAAGGGAGACACGCCATGGGTGATACACCCGACGCTGGTGGGCGACCGATGAGTCGCCGCGATGCGCTCAAGACAGCGGGACTGGTCGGAGCCGCGGCTCTCTCAACGGGTACGCCGTGTCGTCGGCGCAGACGGCTGCCGAGACGCCAGCGCGCAGTCCAGGCAAAGAACCCTTACGGCGGCGTGCCGAGCGGCGGGATCACGTTTCCGCGCGTATTACCGGCCGACGCCCTATCTCGTCAGCAATAACATCTATTACCCGGGTCAGGAGCAGATCGGCCCCGATGAAATGCGGATCTCCTTCATCGGCAGCACGCCGATCCCGGTCACGCGCGCGCAGGCCGGCACCTGCATCATGGTCGAGCTGGGCAACGGCAAGCGGTTCTTCTTCGATTTCGGCTCCGGCTGCATGCGCAACATCATCGCGATGGCGGTGCCGCTGCAGACGGTCAACGATATTTTCTTCACCCATCTCCACGTCGATCACTACGCGGACCTTCCCTACCTTTTCGCCTTCGCGCCGTGGATGGGGCGCTGGAAGCCGTTGCGCGTCCATGGGCCATCGGGCCGGACGCCGAAGGACGGCATCAAGACGATGATCGACGGCATGAAGATGATGACCCAGTGGCACACGGACTCGTTCAACGCCAGCCCGATCGGCGACGGCTACGAGGTCGAGGTCAACGAGTTCGATTTCCGCGATGACAACGGGGTCTGCTACGACAAGGACGGCGTCGTCGTCCGCCACTGGCGGCGATCGCACACCAAGGACGGCGCCTCGGCCTACCGGCTCGACTGGAACGGGCTGTCGTTCGTCTGGACTGGCGACGGGCGGCCCGACGAGCTCTCGCTGGAATTGGCCAAGGGTGTGGACGTGTTCGTGACCGAAGTGCAACCGGACACGGCCAACCTCCAGGCGTTGAAATTCGGCATGCCGCCCATCATCCTCAACACGACGATCGACCAGGCTCACAGCCCGCATTACGCGGTCGGCTACATGTTCAACAAGATCCAGCCGCGTCTCGCGATGGTCACGCACCTGAGTTACGACGAGGAATTGATCCCGGAGATCAGTCGCCGGGATTCGCGTCCATTACAGCGGACTGTTCCAGTTCGGCGCGCCCGACGTCGTGGTCGTCAACGTCACCAAGGATGCGGTCTGGACGCGCAAGGCGGCGATCCCCGAAGCCGGCAACATGGCTCGCCCGAGCCCGAGAGACGCCATCGGCCTGTTCGACCTGAGCCCGACGAATCTGGAGGTCAGATTCCCGAATCCCCGACATACGGTCGCCGACATGCAGGAGCCGGCCGTCCGCGATCGGGAGATCGACCCGAAGAAGTACTACCCGCCCGACATGTATCGCGAGCCGCAGCGCAATTTCCCGAACGGCTTCAAGATCGATGTCCGCCAGGTTGTCCAGACGAAGCTCCGCGCGATGCAGGCCAAACTCACGGCCGAGCAGGAGAAAGTCCAGCAACTCATCGACAAGCTCGAGGGCCAATAAGGCCGTGGATCACGACATCACGGCTTTCGAAGCAGACTCCGCTCCTGGCGCCAAATGGCAACGTGACGCGATCAATCCGCGCCCTATCAGGTCGCACGCAAGCGACACATCTCTCCGATGAACTCCTCACGCGACAAAATCCTCTTTTGGTGTTTGATTGCCGCAGAGGCGGCGGGATCGCAGGCCATCCTGTGGAATGGAATTCCTATCTACCGGCGGCTGCTCTCCCCGGGAACGGAAGGCGCCGGCTCAAAGGACTTTGTTCTGACCACGATCGTGGTCATCGTCATGCAGGTCGCTCATTGGGTTGCGTTTCGACTGCGGCCCCAACTGCGGTTTCGGCGCAACGTTTTCCTGGGCTACGTGCTGGTGTTCATAGGTGAGCTAA
This sequence comes from uncultured Candidatus Rokubacteria bacterium, assembly GCA_963745015.1. GTDB lineage: Bacteria > Methylomirabilota > Methylomirabilia > Rokubacteriales > DASRDR01 > DASRDR01. Next base: position 31,251 of record CAVUVU010000015.1, on the reverse strand, counting down.
GTCTGTTTTTTGTCAGTGCCCTGGCCGTGGTCATCCTGTTCGATCGCGGCGCGGAGCTCGACTTTGTCCTTTGGAAAGTCCTCCTTCTCGTGGCGATCCTCTTCGCCATCTTCACCTATAAGTATCAACTCAGCAAACTCGGCGATAGCATCATTGAAGGGCAGCCGGACGCCGCGGCGAAATAGAGTTCGAATGCAAGTCGTTAACCATTCCCTCAAGGACAAACCGGCGCCGATCCCCCTGACGGTGCTCACCGGCTTTCTCGGCGCGGGCAAGACGACGCTGCTCAACCGCATTCTTACCGGCGATCACGGCCTTCGGGTCGCGGTGCTGGTGAACGACTTCGGTTCGATCAACATCGATGCCGAGCTCGTTGTCGGCGTCGAAAGCGAGGGGGATGTCATCAGTCTCGCCAACGGCTGTGTCTGCTGCAACATCCGCGACGATCTGGTCGCCGCGGTGACGCAGGTGATGACGCGTGCCGAGCAGCCCGAATACATCCTGCTCGAGGCCAGCGGAGTGGCCGACCCGTCCGGCATTGCGCTTACGTTCATGGACGAAGGCATGCGGGACCGCATCAGGCTGGACAGCATCATGTGCGTCGTGGATGCGGAGCAGATATTCGCTGCACCGGAGATGATGGAACTGAAGCTTCGCCAGGTGGCATTCGCAGACATGCTCATCCTCAACAAGGTCGATCTTGTCACCCGGGAGGAGATCGAGCGGATCAAAGCATGGCTCGACGACCGGTTCCACCGCTATCGGCTCGTCGAGGCATCCGGCGGAAATGTGCCGCTGGAAATCCTGTTGTCGGTCGGCCGGTTCGATCCCTCCCGACTCGATGCGCGCACCTCCGCACGAGGAGCCCAGTCATCCTGCCGACTGTGATGATCGCGATTGTGGGCATCACGCCTCATGACCATCGGAGCGCATCACGCGCAGGTCTTCAGGACGTGGAGCTACGAAACGGAAGAGCCTCTTTCCCTGGAAGCGCTGCGGGAAACGGCGCGCAAGCTCCCGGCTAGCGTTTACCGATGCAAAGGCGTGGTTCATACCGCCGAAGAACCGGGCCGACGGGTCATCCTTCAGGTTGTCGGCAAGCGAGTGGATATCGCAGTTGGGGATGAATGGAAGGGCCGGGAACCACGGACCCGGACTAGTCGCCATCGGAGCACACGAGGGAGTGGATGAAGCTGCGCTGCGCGAGGTGTTCGACAGCTGCCGAGACGATCGCGGCGGATCGCGCCGATCAGGCTGAACCAACCAGTGAAGGAGACCAAGATGGGAAAGATGAGTATCAGGATGGTGCCAGTACGGTTCGCGCTCGGGGTGCTCGCCCTGTGGGCGACCGTCGCCACCGAAGTCCGCGCACAGGCGCCGGCGGTGGATCCGGCCGCCGTTCAGACTCTGAAGCAGATGACCGAGTTTCTCGATGGCTTGCGGCAATTCAGCGTGCAGACAGAGAGCACGCTCGAGGATCTGCACGTGACCGGGCACCGGGTCGACAAGCTCCTGACGAGCACGGTGACCGTCAAGCGGCCGAACAAGATGAGAACCGCGCGCGCGGGCGGGTCGATGGACCAACGCTTCTTCTATGACGGCAAGACGCTCACGCTGTACAACCTGGCGGAGAAGGTCTATGCGGCCGAGGCCGCGCCCGACACGATCGAGAGGATGATCGATTTCGCGCGCGAGACGGTCGGCGTCCTGCTCCCGGCGGCCGATCTCCTTTACCGCAACGTCTTTCCGCTGCTGATCCAGGATGTCACGCTGGCCGTGGTGGTCGGCAAGACGGTGATAGGCGGGGTCAAGTGCGATCACCTGCTGTTCAGCCGGCCGGGTGTCGATTTCCAGATCTGGGTTGCCGAGGGCAAGCGACCATTCCCGCGCAGATATGTCGTCACCGAGACGGACACTCCCGCACTGCTGAGCATCAGCACAGCCCTGAGCGACTGGAAGACTGACGTGGCCGTGGACGATGCCCAGTTCGACTTCGTGCCGCCCAAGGGGACCAGCGCGATCCGGTTCTTGCCACGCGAAGCCGCCGGCGTGTCCGGCCGCTGAAGACAGACAGGAGGACAACATGAAGCGAGCGCACCAGATTGCCGCAGGAGTCATGGTTGTGTTCGGGATGTCCACCGCCGAGATCCCGTATCTGTCAGTGAAGCTGGTGCCCGACGCGCAGGCGTTCCGTGGCCGAGGGGCCGCCTTCGTCGTCGGAGCCGCGGTCGGTTCAGCCGGATCGTCGTCGGCCCAGGCCAGCGCCGCAGCGTCCCAGCAACAGGCGGCCGCGGCTCAGCAGCAGACGGCCGTCGAAAAGGAGAAGGCCGCGGCAGCCCAGCAGCAGGCCGCGGCGGCCCAGCAGCAGGCCGCGGCAGCTCAGCAACAGGCTGCAGCAGCTCAGCAACAGGCCGCAGCTCCAGCTGCCGGGAAACCCTTGCCGGTGGGCACCGTCGTTTCCACCCTGCCCGCCGGATGCACCCCGAAAGTGGTCAGCGGCGTGGAGTACCGCGTCTGCGGCAGCGACTTCTATCGTGCGGCGTTTCAGGGGAGCACCTTGGTGTATGTGACGGCGCAGCCGTAACGACGCGACAGCTCGCCGGTCGCGCGCGCGAGTGCCGTTGCCCTGATGATGCTGGGACAACAAGCGACAGGCTGGTCGGCTAACCCCGGCGGCTCGGTCGATCTCTACAACGGCCCCAAGGCGGCCGCGGGGAGGGAGGCCAACTGGGTTCAGTCCGTCCTCAACACGGGCTGGTTCGCGCGTTTCGTCTGCACGGTCCGCTCGAGCCGTGGGTCGACACTATGAACCTCTGGTGTCCGGGCATGCGTTCGGCGTCGGGCCGTCGCTGTGACTCCACCGGGTCGTGTCGGCGCTGTTCGTCTTCCTGTCGGAGACCATGTCGGGCTTGATCCTCTTAGCCGTTGTTGATTCTCCCTCGTCCCCGGGTTCTGATCACGGTATCGTCTATCCGCATCCACGGAATCGGGGCTCGTGCTGGCGGTAGACGGAGAGGCCCCTGAGGGAGGATGTCTCGATGAGAGAGACGTGGGACTTCTCCATGCCGCTCGAGGAGGCCATGACGACGCAGCGCGCGGTGAGGCGCCTCAAGCCTGATCCGGTGGACGACGCGCTCGTGCTGCGGCTCATCGAGCTCGCGCTGAAGGCACCGAGCGGGTCGAACGCCCAGAACTGGGAGTTCATCGTCGTGCGCGATCCCGCCGTGAAGGCCAAGCTCGCGCGCCGCAACCGCCAGGCCTGGCGTCTGTACGGCGGGCTCGGGCGCTGGCTCACGCGCCATGACCCGACGATGTCACGGGTGATCGACGCGGTGCAGTGGCAGGCCGACCACTTCGAGGAGATCCCGGTGATCGTCGTGGCCTGCCTGCGCGGGCTCCGACTCTGGTTCCCGCCGATGGCGACCGCCTCGTACTACGGCTCGGTCTTCCCCTCGGTGCAGAACCTGCTGCTCGCCGCGCGCGCCGTGAACCTCGGCGCGGCGCTGATCACGCTGCCGCTGTGGAGCACCTGGTCGGCGCGGCGCATCCTCGGCTGCCCCTGGAGCGTGCAGCCCTGCGCGGTGATCCCGCTCGGCTGGCCGCGCGGCCGCTACGGACCGACGACGCGCCGGCCGGTGGGCGAGGTGGTCTCGCTCGACCGCTATGGGCACCGGCCTTGGAAGGGCTCGCCCGGCTCGTGATCCGAGAGGCGCGCCGGCGATGAGAGGGGGATTCCTGGGTGCGATCCCGCGAGGCGCTGGAGGCATCGGCGGATGATCGGGTGAGCCTGACCTCAGTCGAGGATGCGTATGGGTGTGTGGGTACGAGAAGACCAGCCGGGCGCCCCGGGCTATACTGGACTCCGGAGGGGCTGTCATGCAGATACGCCTATCACCGGACCTGGAGGAATGCGCCCGGGCCGTTCGCACCCCGATGACGGTGGATGAGTTCCTGGCACGCTTCCCCGAGGTTCCCCCGGACCTCCGTGACGAGCCGGTGCTCGGCGAGTACGTCCGCGCGTTCGGGCTCCTCCTGCGCGTGGCGCAGAAGCCGACGCCCTGCATGCGGAACACTGGCGACCACCAGCATTTCTTCTACACGCGGCTGGTGAACGATCTGGCGATCTACGGCATCGGCCTCGCCAAGCGGGACCGAACGCTGGCGCGGCTTCGGGCCCGCCTTGACCAGTACCGGCAGCAGCCCGCCACCTTCGCGTGCACGCTGGTGCCCAGGAAAGCGCGGGGCACGCCCCGAACGGGCTGCGCCTGATCGACGGGGATTGGCAAGATCGAACGCAAGACACCGTCTTTCGCTGCGACGGGTCGGCGATTTCAGGGCGCGGCGGGGGCCGCCCGGCGCGGTCCTTGACACCGCCCGTGCCCGACGCGCACCACCGAGGTCGAGTGGGTCCGGGCCGCCTTCGTACGCCAGCCCCCGGAAGGGTTTTCGTGTCGGCACCGACTTCGGTAATTGACAACGCCCGGGGCGCCCGGCAGACTGATTCGCACCTCGCGAGCCACCGTCGCGTTGTCATTTTGTCCCAGGCGCGGCGGTCGTAAATTTCTCGGGAGATACGATCATGTTGCGCGACAACCGTTTCCAGCGATTCGAAGTCGTTCCCCTCACCGGCGCGCTCGGCGCTGACGTTCGTGGTGTCGAGCTTGCGGACAATGCCGACGACGAAGTCTTCAAAGAGCTTCGCCGGGTCCTGGACCACTATCATGTGATCGCCGTTCGTGGCCAGAAGCTGACGCCGCAGACGTTCCACGAGGTTGCGCGGCGCTTCGGGCCGTTCAGCGGCAATCCAGTCCACCAGCCCATGGAGGGCCTCGAAGACGTCGTCACCTTCGTGCGTGAACCCGAGGACACCGGGATGGTGGCCGGCGAGAACTGGCACATGGATCTCGCCTGGATGGAGAAGCCGCCCGGTATCACCATGCTCTATGGTCACGTGATCCCACCCGTGGGCGGCGACACATGCTTTGCCAGCCTCGAGCACGCGTATCACGCGCTGTCGCCGGGAATGAAGACGCTGCTCGAAGGCCTTACCGGCATTCACTGCGGCAAGGGCGTCTTTGGCATCAATGCCGCGACCACGCGCCTGGGTCTGCGCACCGACAACGCCAAGGCGATCGAGGAGCTGGAGACCGAGCATCCGGTGATCTGTGCGCACCCGGCGACCGGCAAGCGTTACGTCTTCGTGAGCAGCGTGCTGCAGCGGTTCAAGGGTCTCACCGAGGCCGAAACCAAGCCCATCGTCGATTACATTCTGGGGCTCGCCACCAGGCCCGAACGCACGTGCCGCGTGCGTTGGGAGGAAGGGACGCTGACCATGTGGGCCAATCCCTTCGTGCTGCACACTGCTATCAACGACTATTCGGGCTATCGCCGCGTGACGTACCGCACGACGGTGGAGGGTCACGTGCCGATGGCAGCGCCGGCTGAATCGAACGACGCAAAGGCGATCCGAGCCGCGTAACGGTTCGTGGCGCGACCGGTCGCGTAAGACGACGAGCCGCCGCCGGCATGGCAGCAACGCAACCGATCCGCGAGCCCGCCTCGCAGGCCGCATCTCCAGGGCAGCACACCAGCCGGTGGTGGATCCCCACGAAAGCGCTGCCGTTCCTGGCGCCCGTGCATCTGCTGGTGCTGGGCGTGATCGTCATCCCCGCGTTCTACGTCATCTGGCTCAGCGTGACGTCGTCGACATTCGGCAAGGCGCCGACCTTCGTCGGGCTCGCCAACTATGCGCATGCGCTCTCCGATCCCTACTTCTGGCGCGCGCTGCGCAACACGGTTGTCGTCGTCCTCATCGTGGTCCATGTGGAGCTGGTGGTGGGCCTCGGCATGGCGCTGCTCTTCGCGAGCGGGCTCCCGGCGCGGCGCTGGCTGCTCGCCGCGGTGCTGGCGCCCTATGCGGTCAGCGAGGTTTCGGCCGCGGTGATCTGGCGTTTCCTGTTCGATGCCGATGTCGGACCCGTGACGGTCGCGCTGAACGCGATGGGTCTGCCATCGCTCGAGTGGTCGATCGTGCCGGCGCACGGACTCATCATCATCGCCATGTTGTCGATCTGGCTGCATCTGCCGTTCACCTTCATCATCCTGTACGCGGCGCGGCTCGCGATTCCGACGCAGCTCTACGAAGCCGCGAAGGTCTATGCCGTCAGCGCGCTGCAGACCTTTCGCTACATCACGCTGCCGCTGTTGATGCCGGCGATCCTGGTGGCGATGCTCTTTCGCTACATTTTCGCGTTCCGCCTCTTTTCCGAGGTCTGGTTGATGACGCAAGGCGGACCGGCGCGCTCGACCGAGGTCCTGGCCGTGTATCTCTATCTCGACGCGTTCCGCTTCAGCGCCTTCGGCTCCGCCGCCGCGACGGGATGGCTGATGGTCCTGATCTCGCTGCTGCTGGGTGCGGGCTATATCTGGGGTCTGCGCCGGCAGATGATGACCGATGCGGCCTAAGCGCGTTGCGGTGGGCATGGGCAAGGTGGCCGCAGTCGCCTTGATCCTCACGTGGTCGCTCGTGCCAATCGCCTTCATCCTCGTGTCGTCGTTCAAGCCGAGCGCCGACATCTTCGCCGTGCCGCCGCGGCTCACGTTTGCGCCGACGGTGAAGCACTTCGTCGATCTCTGGGCGCAGTGGCGCGGCTTCTTCACGGGCCTGCTCAACAGCGCCATCGTCACCGCCGGCGCCACGCTACTCGCCGTCGTCGCGAGCACCATGGCCGGATATGCCTACTCGCGCTTTCGCAGCCCCCAACATGGCCGGCACCGCGCTCATTTCTCATTGCGGTACGCCTGCTGCCGCCGATCGTGATCACGCTGCCGTTGTTCCCGATGGTCAACTGGCTGCGGCTCAACGACACGCACCTCGTGCTCATCGTTCTCTACGCGACGTTCTTCGTGTCGCTCGGAACGCTGCTGATGCGCACATTCATCGACCAGATCCCGCGCGAGCTCGACGAGGCGGCGCTGGTCGACGGCGCCAGCCGCCTGACGATCCTCTGGCGGGTGATCATGCCGTTATCGGCCCAGGGCATGCTGGCGGTGGCCGTGTTCGTGATCGTCTTCGCCTGGAACGAATTCCTCTTTGCCTTCATCTTCACGTCGACCCGGGCGAAAACGGCGCCGCTCTTCATCGCCGAAATGATGGGATCATTGGATGCCTTCGACTGGGGCGTGCTGTTCGCGGCCTCGACCGTGCAGTTGTTGCCCATAATGCTGTTCGTCCTGTTGACGCAGAAGCATCTGGTCGCCGGCTTGACCGGCGGCGCGATCAAGGGCTGAATCGCTTCACCATAACGCACCACTCAAGGAGGAATCCATGGCAACGAACTGGAGCAGGCGTCAGGTGCTTGGCTCGGCGCTCGCCGGCGCCGCGAGCCTCGCCGCCGGAGTACCGGCGTGGGCAGCCGCGAAAACGCTCAACGTGCTCGGGCATCGCGTGCACCAGAACAGCCTCACGACCGGCGTCGCCGGCGATCTCACCAAGCCGTGGCGCGATTCGCACGACGCCGACATCGTCTGGACGACGTTCGACACGGACCCGCTGCAGGACCGCCTCTTCCGCGAGGCGAGCCTCGACCGCACCGATTTCGGCGTCGGCTTCCTCGTGAACAGCCGCGCGACGCCGAACGTGGCGCCTCTGCTGCAGCCGCTGGATGACTACCGCGCCAAGACGCCGATCGAGGAGTTCGGCGACATCGCGCCGGGCCTCGTCTCGGCGATGACGATCGGCGGCAAGCTGATCGCCGTTCCCTTCCGCACCGCGACCATCGGCCTCTTCTACAACGAGGCGCTGCTGGAGGAGAAGGGCATCAAGGCGCCACCCGCCACGCTCGAGGAGCTCGTCGACCAGGCGAAGCAGCTCACGTTCCGCTCGCAGGCCGGCACGCCGGTGGTCGGAATGGTTGTCGCGAGCGACCTGGCGACATTCCCGGTCTCGTTCGCGCGCGCCTACGGCGGCGATTTCATCGGCCCCGGGCTCAAGCTCGTGCCCGATCCGGCCGCGATGGAGAAGGCTCTCGCGACACTCGCCGACCTCTACAAGGCGGGTGCGCTGCCGCGGACGTTCGCCACCACGTCGAACGACGATCAGGTCACGTGGCTGCAGCAGGGCCGCGCGGCGTTCACGGTGCTGCCGTTCGCACGCTACGCACAGCTCAATCGCCAGGACCAATCGAAGTATCCCGGACGCATCAAGGCGGTCGAGTTTCCGATCTCGTCGGCACTCAAAGGGAAGGTGCCGATGGCGTCGTGCGTCGAATTCTGGGCCATGTGCATTCCCAACAATGCACGCGACAAGGACCTTGCTTGGAGCTTCATCCAGACCATGTCGAGCAAGGCTGTCACGCTGGGTGCTGCGCGCAACGGCAACGGACCCGCGCGCACGTCGACGTTCAGCGATCCGAGTTTCGCCGCGGCCCAGCCGATGGCCGCGGTGGAAGCCAAGGCATTGGCGAACGCGCGGGTTCCATTGCCGGCGTTTCCCAACGCGGCGCGCGCGCAGGCGATGTTCCTGGAGGAGATGCAGCTCGCGGTGCTCGGCCGCAAGACGCCGAAGGAAGCGGTCGCCGCGATCGTGGAGCGGATCACGCCGTTGATGACCGCCTGAACGGAACGGAGCAGGTCGGCCGCGCGTCGTGAGCGCCGAATCGTCCGTCGTGATCGCCGTCGACGTCGGCTCGACGAGCGCGCGTGCCGCGGTGTTCGATGCGCGCGGGACGCGCCTCGCTCGCGCCGAGCATGGCTTCGCAGTTGCGCGGCCGCATTCCGATCATGCGGAGCACAGCTCGGAGGAGATTTGGCGCGCGGCGTGCACCGCCACGCGCAGCGCGCTTGCCACGTCAGGCATTCGTCCGGAACGCGTTGCCGGCCTCGCCTTCGACGCCACGTGCTCGCTGGTAGCACTCGACGCCGAGGGCCGCCCGGTCACCGTCTCGACCACCGGCCGCGACGAATGGAACGTCGTGATGTGGGCCGATCATCGCGCCATCGCGGAAGCGGAGGAGATCACGGCGACCGGGCACCGCGCCCTCGCCTATGTCGGCGGCACGATGTCGCCGGAAATGGAGCTGCCCAAGCTGCTCTGGCTGAAGCGCCATTTGCCACAGGCGTGGACGCGCTACGATCTCGCGCTGGACCTTGCCGATTTTCTGACCTGGCGCGCGAGTGGACGGATTGCGGTATCTGCCTGCACGATCACGTGCAAGTGGACTTATCTCAACCATGAAGAGCCCGGGTGGCAATCGGACTTGCTCGATGTCATCGGTCTCTCGGATTTACCCGTGCGGGCGCACCTGCCACAGCGGCCGTTTCCGATTGGCAGTGTGGCCGGGAATCTCACCGCGGACGCGGTCGCCGAGCTCGGTCTCACGGAGCGGTGCGTGGTCGGCGTCGGTCTCATCGATGCGCATGCGGGCGGGCTCGGGCTGCTCGGCGGCTTCGCGACGGAAGACCTGAACTCACGCATGGCGATGATCGCAGGAACCTCCACCTGTCACATGGCGGCGTCGCCGGAAGCGCGGCATGTCGCTGGGGTGTGGGGACCGTATTTCAGCGCGATGATCCCCGGACTGTGGTTGAACGAAGGCGGGCAGTCGGCGACGGGCGCACTGCTCGATCACATCCTCGATTGGCATGCGGAGGGACGCACGCTGGGGCCGCAGCGCCACCAGCGCATGCTTGCGCGCATCGACGAGCTGCTTGCTGCGGAAGGTCCCACGATGGCGCGGGACCTGCTCGTGCTGCCCGATTTTCACGGCAACCGCTCACCGCTCGCCGATCCCCTGTCGCGCGGCACCATTCACGGCCTCACGCTCGACGCCTCGTTCGATTCCCTGGCACGGCTCTATTACGCCACTGTAGTCGGGATCGCCCTCGGGACGCGCCACATTATCGAAGCACTCAATGCCAACCGTTACGACATCCGCTATCTGCACCTGACCGGCGGCCATGTCGCCAATCCGCTGCTGGTTCGTCGTTATGCCGATGCAACCGACTGCACGGTCGAGCTGCCCGACGAGGAAGACAGCGTGCTGCTGGGCACCGCTGCGGTCGCTGCCGCAGCGGCCGGCCTGCATGGATCGCTGGTCGCGGCGGCGCGTGCCATGAGGCGAGAGGGGCGTCGCATCGCGCCGGCGCCCGCGACGCGTGCGCATTTCGCGGATCAATACCGCAAGTTCCTGCTCATGCATGAACAGCAGCGCGCGCTAAGAGCGTCCGCGTCGGGGCATTGAGCGGGTAGTCACGGTCGCCAGGCGCTCCAGTGCGCAAGGCCCTGCTTCACTTTCTCGTGGGTGCGGGTCTCCGCCTCCGCCCAAGATGCGCGCTGGACGGTGCCCGGAACCTGCCCGGCGATGCTCCACAGCCGGCGAGCCTTCGTTCGGCTTGGGCCTCCACGCTGCGCCTCTCCACCGAGACCTTGCTTTCGGCCTTTCGCACCTGAGGGAGGATGTCTCGATGAAAGAGACGTGGGACTTCTCCATGCCGCTCGCCGAGGCCATGACGACGCAGCGCGCGGTGAGGCGCCTCAAGCCTGATCCGGTGGACGACGCGCTCGTGCTGCGGCTCATCGAGCTCGCGCTGAAGGCACCGAGCGGGTCGAACGCCCAGAACTGGGAGTTCATCGTCGTGCGTGATCCCGACGTGAAGGCCAAGCTCGCGCGCCGCAACCGCCAGGCCTGGCATCTGTACGGTGGGCTCGGGCGCTGGCTCACGCGCCATGACCCGAAGATGCGACGGGTGCTCGACGCGGTGCAGTGGCAGGCCGACCACTTCGAGGAGATCCCGGTGATCGTCGTGGCCTGCCTGCGCGGGCTCCGACTCTGGTTCCCGCCGCTGGCGACCGCCTCGTACTACGGCTCGGTCTTCCCCTCGGTGCAGAACCTGCTGCTCGCCGCGCGCGCCGTGAACCTCGGCGCGGCGCTGATCACGCTGCCGCTGTGGAGCACCTGGTCGGCGCGGCGCATCCTCGGCTGCCCCTGGAGCGTGCAGCCCTGTGCGGTGATCCCGCTCGGCTGGCCGCGCGGCCGCTACGGACCGACGACGCGCCGGCCGGTGGGCGATGTGGTCTCGCTCGACCGCTATGGGCAACGGCCTTGGAAGGGCTCGCCCGGCTCGTGATTCGCCTGACCGTCAGGACGTATGGGTGTGTGGGTACGAGAAGCCCAGCCGGGCGCTCCCGGACTATACTGGACTCTGGAGGGGCTGTCATGCAGATACGCCTATCGCCGGACCTACAGGAATGCGCCCGGGCCGTTCGCACCCCGATGACGGTGGATGAGTTCCTGGCGCGCTTCCCCGAGGTTCCCCCGGACCTCCGTGACGAGCCGGTGCTCGGCGAGTACGTCCGCACGTTCGGGCTCCTCCTGCGCGTGGCGCAGAAGCCGACGCCCTGCATGCGGGACACCGGCGACCACCAGCATTTCTTCTACACGCGGCTGGTGAACGATCTGGCGATCTACGGTATCGGCCTCTCCAAGCGGGACCGAACGCTGGCGCGGCTTCGGGCCCTCCTTGACCAGCACCGGCAGCAGCCCGCCACCTTCGCGTGCACGCTGGTGCCCAGGAAAGCGCGGGGCACGCCCCGAACGGGTTGCGGCTGATCAACGGGGATTGGCAAGCTCGAACGCAACACACCGTCTTTCGCTGCGACGGGTCGGCGATCTTGGGAGCTCACGATCCCCCCTTTCGAGAAGGTTCCGGTGCCGTACCAACCGTCTCCCTACGCACGAGGGGGACTGCCGGCTGGGGTCCATACCGGAGAAAGGTACGTCAAGTCTGCGATGGTGGCCTCCGATGGCGCACCAGGTACCTGGACACCGTCGCCTGCGAAGTCTCGACGCCCAGCTTCTGCAGCTCCCCGTGAATGCGCGGCGCGCTCCATAGGGGCCTCCGACGAGCAGGTATTCGCCACGACCTTGGCGGGACGGCGGATCTGCCGCGGGCCCGGCCTCTAACGGAGGCGCTCGAATTCTTCCAGGGAGAGGCCGAGCTGGCGGAGGATCTTGTGGAAGAGTGGCGGTCCGATCTCTCGGCCACCATGGATGGGAATCGTCACGGCCCGGCCATCGGGGTGGTTCCAGCGCTCGTGGCTTCCGGTCTGTCGACGCCTCACGAAGCCGATCTGACGGGCCACCCGCTGGAACTCACGCGCGGTGGCGCTAGGCATTCACGATTTCGGTCGTGTCCTCGGGCAGCGGGGCGCCCCGCTCCTGATACTCCTCGGCGATCATTTTGAAGACGTGACTCAACTCCGCCAGGGCCTCTTCGCGCGTGGCCATCAGGGCGTAACAGCCGGAGATGGCGGGCACTTCGGCGACCCAGGCGCCTTCATCCTGACGATAGAGCACGATCTTATAGGCGTCGAGGCCTGGGCGGTTCACGTCGAGAGAATACCACGGCACGGCGCCCCTGGGCCCTGGCTGGCCGAATTCTGGTTCGGCGGCAGAGGCGGTCGAGGCGAACACGTCCGCGCTTTTCTAACGAACGCGGCGTGAGGTATGGCGAAAGGAGGAGATGCCTACCGGGAGCTGGTCGGGACGATCATGGCCGCCGTCGACCGCGACTCGGCCGTGAAGAGGGAACAGTGGATCACCGGACCGGACGGCGATCACCACGGGAGGAGGGTCGATGAACACCAAATCGGCGCTGTGCGCCACAGTCATCCTGATCGGCTGGCTTACCGCCCCGCCGGCGTTGGCGCAGAACGTGAAGATCACACCGCTCGGCAGCCACGACGGCGAGCTCTGTCCGTTCGACCGAGCGCTGATCTTCGAGGACCCTGACGGCACGCGGCTCCTGTACGACGCCGGCCGTACGGTGCGCGGCGGCAACGACCCCCGGCTGGGGCGGATCGACGCCATCCTGTTGAGCCATGTCCATGCCGACCACTTGGGCGACGAGCATCAGGCCACGGCGAACGCCGGCACCTGTGACAGGCCGGAGATGGCGGTGAAGGACACGCCGAACTCCAACACCGTCAACATCGCGCTCGGCAAGCAGGCGCCGATCGTGGCGGGCGGCGAGATGCACTTCTTCTTGCAGTCGAAGGTGAAGGCACTGGGCGGCGACCCGGCGAAGCTGGTGCGGCTGGTGCGCTACGGCGCCACCACCTCGTTCGGCAAGGTGGTGGTGACCAGCGTACCCGCCTCGCACACCAACGGGCTGTCTCCGGTGTTCCTGGAGAAGGAGCAGGCGCAGGCGCTCGCGGCAGCCGGCCTCACCGCTTACGTCGGGCCAGCGGGCGGCTTCGTGCTGCGCTTCAGCAACGGGCTCACCGCCTATCTCTCCGGTGACACCGGCATCACGGCCGAGCAGGACGTGGTGGTGCGCAGGTTTCACCGCGCGAACCTGGCCGTGATGAGTGTCGGGGGCGCGCCCAACATGAACGGACCACTGGAGGCCGCTTACGTCATGAACGAGCTGGTGCAGCCGAACTCCATCATCATCACGCATGTGAACGAGCAGGCGACCGACGGCGGCAAGGTTCGGCCCAGCACGAAGACCGACGCCTTCATCAAGGCGGCGAAAGCGCCGGTGCACGTGCCGCTCAGTGGTAGGACGATGGAGTTCGACGGAACTGCGCGCTGCGTGGGCGGCTGCTGAGCCACACCCGGCTTCGGGCGCTCGGGCGACACCGGGCTCACGGCGGGACGTGGCCGAGCGGACCGGGATCAGTCGGCCAGAGGGGCGGAGCGTCGAGGACCATGTCGCGCTCGGCGTCGGCCTTCAGGAACCTGACGTGCTTCGCCATGCCGGCGGAATCCGCCGGTCCAGGTTGACCTTGAGGCCGATTGCCCGGAGCTGCGAGGGATACGGTGGTGGGGTCTTCGGCATCGTGGACTCCCTCCTCCCCGCAGGGGTACGGTGTCCACAAGACCGGGTCGACTGCAGAGACGCGGACTAAAGGTCCACCAGGGAGGACGCTGCCATGAGCCGGCCGGAGGCTTACGAATCCCCGATCATTGATCGCATCTTGCATCCGTCCGACTTCTCGGAGGCTAGCGAGGTGGCGTTTGCCCATGCGTTGAAGGCGGCGCTGGTCGCCGGGGCTCGACTCACGCTCTTCCACGTGTCTCCCGACATGACGGCCGAGTGGAGCGAGTTTCCGGCCGTGCGCCAGACGCTGGAGCGCTGGGGCCTGCTCCCACCCGGCAGCCCGCGATCGGCCGTGCCAGCCCTCGGAATCGACGTTCGCAAGATCATCGCGCACGAACGCAACCCAGTGTCCTCGCTGCTCCGCTACCTCGAAACGGAGCCGACCGATCTCATCGTCCTCGCTTCCCACCGGCACAACGATCCCGCGGACTGGTTTCGGAAGTCGGTGGCCACGCCTGTGGCGCGAAAGTCCGGTCAGGCGACGCTCTTCGTGCCGCACGGCGTCGAGGGGTTCGTCGCCCGGCGGGACGGTGTCGTGTCACTCGAGCGCATTCTGATTCCCGTGGCCCACACGCCGAAGGCGCGGCCCGCACTGGTGGCCGCCGCCCGGCTGGTCAGTCGTCTTTCCCGCCCGATGGGAATGTTCACCCTGTTGCACATCGGAGCGACGGGGGATATGCCGGCGGTGAATCGTCCCGACGTGAGTGGATGGCAATGGGACAGCGTCACCAAGGGTGGCGACGTCGTCGACACCATCCTCGACACCGCTCGCACGACGAAAGCCCACCTCATCGTGATGACCACCGACGGACGGAATGGCTTCCTCGACGCGCTCCGGGGCAGTCACAGCGAGCGCATCCTCCGCCGAAGCCCATGCCCGGTGCTGGTGGTCCCGGAGACGGGGTTCCTGACGGAGGCGCTGGATCTGGACTGATCCCTCCGTCACTCGCCGAGGCCATCGAGGTGACACGCTGTCGAAATGGGACCTAGCGCGGTGACAGCCCGGGGAGCATAGGACAGGCGCATGAACCAGCCGGCACCCATGTCCGTGCCAACCACGGAGGCAAGACACCCGGGCCTGCTTCGGTACGCGGAGGAGCGGGCGGCCAGCATTCAGAACCGGGTCGCGGACGCGATCACCAACTTCGCCGGATCCATGTGGTTCGTCTATATCCACGTCCTCTGGTTTCTGTTGTGGCTCAGGGCTGAGCCATTCAAAGACGTATTCCCATATGGGCTGCTGACGATGATCGTGTCCCTCGAGGCGATCTTCTTGAGCACCTTCGTCATGATCAGCCAGAACCGCGCGGAGGAGAAGCGACAGGCGCTCGCGGATCATCAGTGGGAGATGGTCCAGCTCGAGGAGAGGCAGAACGAGCAACTCCTCAGGGCCTCGGAGAAGCTCCTGGAGCTGACGACGGAGGTCCATGCACTGACTGGCGAGGTCCATCGCCTGATGAAGGCGTCCGGAGCGGGGTAGGTGGGGTCCGGCGGTAGAGACCGTGAAGGACGCGCAACCCGCTTGCGCCTTTGCGTCCCAGGGCTGAGCGCATTCGCCGGCTCACCGGACCAGAGCGGTGCCGGCCTCTTGATCGTTCGCCACGCACATTGCCGACACACGCAAAACACGTGAGAGGCATGAGCGAAAGTTACGATAGACCATTCTGCTATACTCGCTGCCGCGCGCGCGTGAGACTCACACACTCCCTCAACCCCCTCGACTGAGGAGCGAAGACATGAGACCAGTGAGGCCTTCCCGGCGAGACATCCTGAAGGGCGGTGTGGCAGCGACCCTCGCGGCGACGGCCCACGGGCTGAACCCTCGCAAGACGTTCGCCGCCCGCGAGCACAAGCTCGTGTTCTGGCTGCAGCCCAACTTCAACGCGACCGCCGACCGCATCCTCGAGGAGCAGATCCGGGCGTACGCGAAGCAGGCGGGCGTGAAGGACGAGGAGCTCCAGATCCTGAAGGTCCCCGGGGGCGAGATCTCGACGCGCATGACGGCCGCCCTCGAGGTGGGCGCGCCCCCGGACATCACGCGGACCAGCGAGTTCCTGCTCCCCCGCTGGAAGTCCCAGGGCCACCTGCTGGACATCACGGACATCATGGGCGAGATGCGCCAGGCGGCAGGCGGGATCAACCCGGCCGTCGTCCCACTGACCGAGGAGAGCGGACGCAACTACGCGGTGCCCATGGGGCTCAGCCCCATCGTCTTCTACGGGCGGATGGACCTGCTCGAGAAGGCCGGGTACGGCGCCTTCCCGGACACCTGGGACAAGCTCGTCGAAGCGGGCCTGAAGATCCAGAAGCCGCCGCTCTACGCCTACGGCATGGCGCTGGGCACCACGCTCGGCTACAGCGACAGCACCCACGAGATCATCGCGATCTTGTGGGCGCACGGGGCCCGGCTGCTCGACCGGGGAAGCCGCCCGGCGGTGAACTCGCCCGGGGCGGTCAAGGCCTTCCAGCTCATCCAGGACATGTACCAGAAGCACCAGATGATCCCCCGGGGCGCCCTGAGCTGGGACAACTCGGGGAACAACAAGGTCTACCAGGGCAAGCAGGTGGCCTTCGCCCACGACAGCCTCAGCATCTTCTCGTCACTCCTCATCGACGACAAGGAGCTGGCCGACCGGACGGGCCTGTTCCCCGCGCCCGGGGGATCCGGCGGACGGCCGAAGATGATCCTCACCGACTACTACGCCGTGTTCAAGGCGAGCCCCTACCCGGACATCGCCAAGGGGCTGATCCGCTACCTCATGGAGCCGGCCCGGCACAAGGAGTTCATCGTCGCCACCCAGGGGCGCTACCTGCCCGCGTATCCGAGACTGACGGAGGACCCGTTCTGGTCCTCGCGCCCGCAGTTCGTCCCGCTTCGCGAGGTGGCGCGGGAAGGGTGGCCTCTCGGCTGGGAAGGCCGGATGAGCCCGGCGTTCGGCGAGGTGGTGGCCCAGAGCCTGCTCGGCAAGGCGGTTCACACCATGCTGGTCGACAACGTGAGCCCAGGGGATGCCGTCGCCAGGCTGCACGCGGAGATGGCTGCCACCTACAAGCGGATCGGCGAGCCGGCGTAGCCCAGGATGCCATGATCGTCGACTCGCATGCCTACTGCTTTCCACCCGCGGACCACCCCGCGGGGCACCCGAGCGGGGCGGCCCACCTGCGATGGGTGCAGGCCGCCCACGCCGGTCACCATCAGCCCGCGTGGCGGGTCCGCGACCGTGCCCCCGCCGACTCGCGGGTCCTCTGTCCGGGTACCCGCTACGTGAAGTCCGAGCTGCCGGACGTACGCTTCCGCGTCGACCGGCAGAAGGGCCGCGTGGCCTGGACCATCGACGGCGAGGACTACACGAAGCACTTCTATCCCCCCAACCTCCACGACACGGAGCTGACGCCTCACGGCCTGATCGGCGAGATGGACTACGCCGGAGTGGACGTGGCTCTCCTCCACACGAACCCCTTCCTGAGCCGCGACGCCGCCTACCAGGCCGAGTGCGTGCGCCTGTATCCCGACCGCCTCCGCTCGATGGCGCCGGCCGACGAGTGGCGGATCATCGACGAGCCGGACGCGGTCGTCGAGGAGCTCAGGGCCGCCGTTGCGGGCCACCGGCTCCACGCCATCAAGTTCAACGCCCGCCTCGCCTACCTGGACGGCAGCCAGCCCTGGGACGACGGTCCCTACCGGCCGTTCTGGGAGGCTGCCGTCGCCCTCGGCGTGCCGATCTTCTTCACCCTGGGGGCGGGCACCGCCGAGCTGTCCGGCCGAATGTCCGTGGCCGAGCTGCGGTCGGGTTACCTCGACGAGCAGCGCGTCCTGATGCGCTGGATGGAGCGGTATCCCCAGGCCGTCTGCAGCCTCACGCACGGGTTTCCCTGGCGCGCGTTCCTGGAGGGGGACCGCATCGTCGTGCCGGAGGAGATCTGGCGTCCGTTCGAGAATCCGCGCTGTCACCTCGAGGTCTGCTTCCCCGTCCGGATCGGCGATCTTTTCGACTTCCCGTATCGCGAGGTATGGCCGACCCTCGAGGCAATGGTCGAGCGCGTCGGGCCCGACCAGCTCATGTGGGGCACCGACATGCCCTTCCAGAACCGCTTCTGCACCTACCGGCAATCCCGCGTGTGGATCGAGAAGTACTGCGCCTTCCTGGACCGGGAGAGCCTGGCCAAGATCATGGGGGGTACGGCGGCCCGCGTCCTCGGACTCTGAGGCGGGAGGTCCACCAGGCGCCCAGCCGTTATTCCTCACCTCACTCACCCCCCAACCGTCGGCGTCCCGTTGGTCCCGAACGGACGCATTCGCGGATCGAGTGGTGGTGGCCGGCTCCGTCGCGGATTCCGTCTCGATGATCCAGCAGGGCGTTCGTTCGGGGCTGGCGGTCCGGTCCTATTCGCTCAGGGGACACTGGGCGAGCGAGACCTCCTAGCTTCGACGGCGGCCGGCGGTCCGGGCCGTGTTCGCTCCAGGAGACATCCAGGAGCGAGCAACCCTCCGGCTGGTTGCAACCCGGCTGCGCGCGCATCTGTGGCCGACGACCCGAGGCGCCAGTGCGGGTCGCTCGGCATCGGCCCCGACACGTCGTTCGGCGCGGTGCAATGGACGGCCCCTGGGGCACGAACGGTGTCTCGCCATCCGTGGGAAGCGAGAAGAAGGGCGCCGCGTTGATGACGGCGAAAGGCGTTCGGAAGCTCGCTCGCCCGACGCTCGCCGCTGCGCCCGCTCGGCAGCAGTTGTTGACAGTCGCTCCGTGGAAGAACCATCTTGATGTCAGAGAGATCTCAGATCGCTGAATCCACCGCGCACGCAAGGAGACCGCGTGACCGGGATACGTGATCCAATCGAGGTCCTGTTGGCGGCGCGCGTTACGCAGGAGCAATTTGATCGGGTGCGGACTCTCCATCCGCGCCTCGTCGTCCGGGGGGGTCCCGGCGGCGTCGCCATCATGACCGCCGAAGAGGCCGCGGCCCACAACATCGGGATCTCGGGGCTCGACTACCCTGAGTTCCGGCCGGATCTCGATTATCAAGGGTTGCTGGCCCGAGCGGAGGTGCTCTTCGCCACGCGGATCCCACCAGACGTGGTCAAACGCGCTCCGCGGCTCCGATGGATTCAATTCACGAGCGCCGGTGTGGACCAGCTGTGGCAGCCGTCCCTCGGGGATGCCAACATCGCCGTTACCACGACCCGAGGCATTCACGCGTATCCGATGGCAGAGTTCGTGATGAGCTGCGTGCTCGCATTTGCCAAAGGTGTGCCGCGGATGCTCCGCCAGCAGCGAGAGCATCGCTGGGAGAAGTTTCTCGTCGAGGAGCTTCTCGGCAAGACGATGGTTCTTCTCGGTGTCGGCGAAATAGGTCGCGGCGTCGCTCGGCTGGCGAGGGCGTTCGGGATCCACACGGTTGGAGTGCGCCGCCGGCATGAAGGCGAGCCGGCGCCTGAATTCGATGAGCTCCTTTCGGTGGCCGCGATGCCCGACATCCTGGGACGCGGTGATTATGTCGTTGCCTCCCTGCCGCTGACGGCGAAGACGCGCGGGCTGCTCGACGATCGGGCGTTCCGCGCCATGAAGCCATCAGCCATCTTCGTGAACATTGGCCGAGGACGGACCGTGGACGAGGCGGCGCTCGTCCTCGCCCTGCGGGAGGGTTGGATTGGCGCCGCTGCTCTCGACGTCTTCGAACAGGAGCCCCTGGCGCCGGCGAGTCCCCTGTGGAACCTTCCCAACGTCCTGATCAGCCCGCATATGGGTTCCGATACCGCGCGATACATGGAGCGGATGACGGACGTGCTCTGCGACAATCTGGTCCGCTACGCCGAGGGGCGACCGCTCCGCAACGTCGTCGACCCGAGAGAGGGGTACTGAGGGCAGGCGAAAGACACCTGAATTGGGCTTCTGGGGCCTCACCCTGTACGACGAGTAGCCTTCAGCTCCGGCCCGCCTCTTGCCGCTGAATCAGGAACGCGCCCGCTGTAACAAGCGCTGTTCCCGCCCAGATCAGCGGCGACGGTACTTCTCCCAGCAGCGCCCACGCCAGCAGGATGGACGCCACGGGGCCGATCAGAGAGCACGGCGATCTGTGAAGGCAGGTAGTGCTTCAGCAGCCATAGGTTGGCGATGAAGCCGCACCCGGCGATCACCACTCCCTGGTAGAAGAGTGACGCACCCAGGCGGGCGTCCAGGACCATGGATCGTGTTCCAGAAGCGCGCTTGCCGCCGCGAACGGGACGGTGCCCAGGGCAAGCGCGCGAGTGCCAGCCTGGCGATATGGATGCGGCTTGCCGCTCGTGCGCCGGAGACCGGCTCACGAGGCGGAAGCAGCTCGCTGCGCTGGTCGCCTACTCCGGCATCGTGGTCATCTTCGTGTAGGGGCTCACCACGAGTGCAGACCTGCTCGTCGGCGACCTCCTCATCCTCGTCTCTGCGTTGGTGCTCGCCGAGCACCAAATCTACAGCGGGATCTGGAAGTGGGCGAACAACGCGTGCTCAAGCGCGGCCGATCAGGCTCCTCACCGTCGGGGCGACACCGCGCCCAGTTCCACCAGCCGGTCGCGGACCCATCTTCGGATCCATCTGACCCGGCCGATGACTTCGAGCTGGTAGCGAACGTGCAGAGACGCGCGGGCGGTGGGATGCGCCCTGCGCGCTTGGCGATACGCCCCGGCGCGAGCGCCTTCGAGCACGGCCGACGAATCGAAGAACGCCAGCGCCTGAAACTCCGACGTGACCACCAGGACCTTGCCCCCGGCATCGATGTCGATGCCCTTCGGACCACCTTCCTGGGGGTTGTACCGTCCTCGCAGGAAGGTGGCGGTGTCCATGACCTGGAACGACGTGACGGGACTGTGCACGCCATACCAGGACCCGCCCTTCCGCGCATAGACGTGGACGTAGGGCGCGCCGGCGTCGGCGACGAAGATGTGACTGCCGTCCGCATCGAAGCGCACGCCGTGCGGACATTGCAGGCCCCGCAGGACGCCGTGGGGATCGGCCCCCGGGGTCAGCGCATCCGGGTTCTCATACAGGAAGACGTTGTTGCTATTGTGGTTGCTGACCGCCATCCAGCGGCGATCGCGGGTGATGCCGACGCCATCGGGAATGTCGAGCCACTTCTGTATCAGAACCCTGGCGTCGCCCGGTGCGTACCGGGCGCTGCGGTCCAGCACGTGCCGCGTCACGGTGTCCCCGGCATTGTTGCAGATCAGGATCTCGGCGTGGGATCGATTCCCCTCGAGGACGCAGACCGAGCCGGGCGATGCCAGCAGATGAGAGCCGCCGGCGCGCATCACGTGAAGCGGCGTCAGCTCCACGACCCGATCGCTGGCCTCGTCCTTCGGTAGCGCGAACAAGCACGCGTCGCCCCCACGATTCACGACGATCAGCGTTTCATCGTCGAGGAAGTCGAGCCCATGCGGGCCCTTCAGGTCCGGCGAGCGGACCTCGACCACGTGGCTCAGCGCCACGCTTGCTCCCGCCGCCGAGGCCGTCACCTCGACATCGAACACCACGACTCGGTCCCGCGCGAAGTCGGCGATAGCCAACCGCCGATTGTCGGGCGAAAACCGAACATCCTCGGTCCGCCTGATCGATGCGACAGCCTCACGGACGTGGCGAGGCGCGGCGTACTCGATCTCCGCGCCCCGGCAAGGGGTGTCGCGGGTGGGTGACGCGCGGGACACTCCGGAGCGGGCTGATGGGCGAATGTGGGCAATCCTAGGCACGTTTCTCGGTCCCCTTCCACCGCTCGTCAGCGGGCTCCGTCTCCCAGGGCCGCACCCTCGACCATAACGCGGCACCGTCCAGGGAGCAAGCACCGGTACGGGAGGACCATGACGACCCGGACGGGGAGGGTTCGCCCACCATCGAAAGCGCTCCCCCGCAACCAATTGTGGGCGAACCAGCCTCCTGATCCGTTGGGGTCAGGAGGCTGGCCTGTCTTCGGCGCTCGCGCAGCCCGACCCACCGACCCGGCCCTGCGCTCGGAGTCTACGCGCACTCCTCCAATTCATCGTCGTCCGCAACCAGGACGACCGGTCGCAGCGTGACTGCTGGCGGCTCGACTCCAACCAGCTCCTCGTGAAGCTGGCGTACGCGTGGCGGCTCTACGACGGCCTACAGTGCCTTCCACTGGATGTGCCGGAACAGAACGGTTCCCGTGTGCGTTTGCACGCCGATGAAGCGCGGGTCCGTACGCGTGGACGGCAGACCACGTTCGGGGGACTGCGGATCCCCTGTGAAGTGGAACCGATTGACGACGTGCCCGTTCAACGCAACCGTCAAGTCCGACCCGTCTACCGTGATCTCGAACTGATTCCACCCGCCGACCGGTTCAACGGTCACTGGACCGTCGGTTGGTCCCTTGAACGAATAGATCGCGCCCGTGCGGTGACTCGGCGCGCCGTCCGGCCGCCCCAGCTCGTCGATCTGAATCTCGAAGCCGAGATGCACGCCGACGTAGGCCGTATTGTCGTAGCCCTGCTGCTCGGGGTGAGGAAACGCGACGAACACGCCCGAGTTGTCGTCCGTCGCAGTCATCATCCACTGCAGTTTGAGTACGAACCGGGGCGGCGTCGGTCGCGCGAGCCACAGGAGGCCGAGATCCGTTCCGGGGTGAGCCTCGAACGCGCCGCGGCGAATGAGAAACGTACCCGGATCGTCCCGACCCGGCTGATTTTGGATCGTGGACATCCTCCAGTCACCGAGTGTCCGGCCGTCGAAGAGCGCCTCGAAACCCTCATCGGGGATAAAGGCCGGCGGCGTAATGATGTGGTCACCAGTTCGGCGTGCCAGCGCGATGCCCGTGAGCATCGTATTGGGCGATCCGATGGTCGGATACACGCAGGGCCCCACCGCGTACAGGTTCTCCGTATGATGGAAGCGGCCAGCGTCGTCGGTCACGCTCTTCATCGCGTCGGTTCCCATCCACAGCGCCCCGCTTTCATGGTGAATGCTGCCCAAGCCATCCCGGCCGCTCTGGATCGTCTGCATGGATGGCCGTTGGCGAATATCGAGGCGACCTGTGCCATCGTCGCATCCATCACGGTCCAGAGATCCTTATCTTGCTGACTGGCCGTGAGCGTCACGCGCGCGCGGCGAACACCGTATTCGTCGTTCCGGATGTCGAGCTCAACTCGGCTCGGATGTGCAGCCGGATCGTTGCTATCCGCAGCGGCCATTTCGCCGATTCCCCGGATCGCGATCGCCACATGCGTGTCGGTCGACGCGCGCAATTGGTCGAAGAAGTCGACATCGGGAATCTTCCTGAACAGTTCGTCCTCGGAGCCGACTGTGTTGCCGCCGCCCGTCGCAGTGATCTGGAGATGAAAGTGCCCGAGCAGATCCCCATTTGCCCGTTTCGCGTCGGCATTTCACGAACAGCGCCGACGTCTGGAGCTCGTTCGCGGTCGCCGCAAGTCCGGCGATCGCCCCGCGTGGCACACGGATGATGAGATTCGACCGCAGATGCCCTATCAGGTTCTTCCCCATCAGCGGGAGCGTGGGAATGCCAGTACCGGAGAACGACAGAAGCGCGAGCCGCGCGTTTTCGATCGTGCCCAGCGCGATGATAGCAGCGCCGCCGGGTGCGAGATCGATGAAACCGACACTCGTATCGACGCCGATCACTCGCCATGGGCCGGACCCCATCTGCGTTGTGCGAAGCGACACGGCGTGCGCGTCCGGGAGCACCATGAACTCCTTCTTCGCATCGTCGCCGTTCGCGTCGGCGTACGCTGTACGCGCGGCCGCCATCAGCAGGGGGACCGTGCTGAACTTGTTGAAGGGAAAGAAACCAGCGTGTGGCGCTCGCGCCTGCACTGCCAGTGGCGCTTCGAGTTTGAGGAGATTCTTCAGGTCATTCTCCGAGAGGCCGGCTGTCGAATCAAGGCCCAGCAACTGGGCCGGGTCCGCGCCAGAGTTCAGCAGCGGCGACGGGGGCAATTCGTCCAGCGGGATGGCATGTCCCTACGGTGCTCAGATTGTCAAAGAGTTGCTGCCGAAGGGCATTGTGCAGCTCGCCGAACATGAAATCATTCGAGTCCTCGACTCCGATCTGCCGAGCGCTCTCGTCGAGGTACAAAGCGTTCAAATCGGCTACCGTCGCGGCGGGCCAGGTCGTGACCTCTTGCGCAAGGAGTCGCGGTGACCATCCACCCCAATAGACCGACCGTCCCCCAATCGCGTATGCCAGACCCTTGAAGGGAATCGCTGATGTCCAAGGAATACCCCAGACTTCGTTGCGTGGTGGTTCTGGCTGGGGCGCGTTCTCGTTGAGAGAAAACGGAGTGCTCGGGTCTGTGAAGCCCTGGATGCCAGTGTTCTGAACGTGTTCGGGAACGGTGAACAGTCCTGCTTCGATCACGAGGGTCCGCAGCCCGCCGCCGCTCTGCTTCTGACGAAACCAGAGGTGCTCGGCAATGGCCGCGCCGAAGGTCCCGCCCCCGATAACGATCACGTCGAAGGGACGCCCCCCGCCATTTTTCCATGCGTTCACCTCGGTGATGTCGTTGCAGAGATAGCGGCCCTGGATGTCCTTCGTGAACGACGTCCTCTCCGTTGTCTTCGGCATGCGACTCCCCTTGGCGGGAACGTAGACGCTCTAACGCTATTCTTGCGGGACTTCGTCCGCACCGCATAGCGCATCAACCGCGCCAACCATAGCCGACCCCGAGCCATGACGGCTGGCAGGGCGGCGCGCTCGAAGAATCGTGGCCGGGCGGTGTCTTCGTGAAGGCGCGGCACCTTCGGCGTGCACACGAGCTTGCCCGCCTCGGCGGTGAGCATGAACGCGCGGGAGACTACCTCCGGCTCGCGGTTGGGTGTCGCGCTCGCCGCGCCTTCCTGCAGGCGTGCTGGCACGTAGGCGAGGAGCGCGTCGTGCGTCAGCGCGAGGGCACGGTAGTCGGCGAAGGCCTCGCGGAGCCGGCTCGCGCGCGACCGAGCTTACGGCAGAGACTCGAGGTGGTGCACGTCCGCGTGGCTCTCGTGCTCATCGAGGAGCGCCTACTCCGCGACGACGGTCTCCAGCCGCTCGTTGACCAGCTGCGCCACGCGGTGGTTGTCCAGGATCGAAGTGTGCGACTCGGCGAAGCCGCGCACGATGCGGGCACGCGCCAGGCCGCGTGGAAGGAGCTGGCTCGCGACGGTCACCGAGCCATCGTTCGGCTCCCTGTACATGAGGCGCGAGTTTCCCGCATGGCTGTAGAGGACGTCGTAGGCGACCGTCGATGGCAGCTCCGGATCGAGGAGGGAGCGGAGGAACGGGCTTCGGGGCGCCACGTCGTACCAGGACGGGGCCACGACGGGCGACCGGTCGACGGCGAGCTGCGCGAGCTCACTTCCGTCCCACGGGGTCGACACGCTCACGAAGAGGCGCAGCCCGACGGCGCGGCCGTCGCCCGCCGCAACGACGCGATTGATGAAGGCGCGCGCGATGAGACCGCCCATGCTGTGAGCGACCACCGCCAGGCGGCGATGGCGGTGGCGGACGTAGAGCTGCTTCATCCAGCGGTCGAGCGCCATCGTGGTCGCGTCGAGGCCCGTCGCCGTCGGATAGTAGGCGAGCCATGGCTGGAAGCGGTCCCGGTCGAGGGCCGAGACGATGGCGTCCCAGTCCCCGGGATGCCCGAGCGCCCCGTGGACGAAGAGCACGGGAATCTTGTTCGGATCGTAGGGCTCGAGGAAGTACACGCCGGCACCGACCTGCCGGACGAACTCGACCGGCTGCCACAGGCCGCGGCGCGCGTTCTCGTCGGAGAAGCGCGGGTCGTCGATGCGCGTCATCGTGCCGACGAACCGGAGGTCGGACTGGGGGCCTTCGGCAAGGCCTTCACCATCGGCGAACGAGAAGGCGAGGGGGATGAGCTCCCGGCTGGCGTCCCGGACCTCGATATCGAGGTCGTCCCGAGTCGCAGCGCCGAGCACCCGCACCGGCTCGCCGGCGTGCAGCAGTGCCGAGGGGTCCACGCCGGGCTGGTAGGTGAAGTCGCGGTTGACGTCCACGAACGCGGCGAGCCGATAGGTCCCGGCTGGCACCACGAAGTAGTACCACCCGGGCCTCGTCATGACGAAGTAGTCGACCAGCCGCTCGCGGCCAAGCTCACCCGTGTAGACGAGAACCACGATCGGCAGGTCGCTCGGGTGCTCGGTGCGCACCGAGCCCCTCAGCACGGCGTGCTCGCGCGCCTGCTCGAGGTCGCGCCCCAGCCGGTGGAACATGCATCCCGACAGCAGCAGGAGAGCGAGCCCGCACGACCACCAACGCAGACGGCAGAAAGTCATCACGCTCACGGTCCCACGTTTATTCTCTCACGATCACCATCCGTACCCCTCGGTACGCGAGCCGAGCCGGCACCGCTAACCTGGCGGCGCTGGGTCGATGCGAAGGTGGTCGGTCACGTGTCGATGAATCGACCACCGCCGAACCATGTCGTCCGGGGCTGGGGGACTCACGCACCGGCGCGGCGAGGCGGGACGCTCGACGCGCTGGCCAGGGGTGGAGTGGAGCGCCGCTCGCACGGCAGTGAGCGCGGCCCCGCCCGTACGGTCACCGGCGGGCCCCGCGACGCCGGCCGGCGCCGTTCCCTGGCCAGACGGCGCCGGCGTCGTGGTCTGCCCTCGGATGCGGCACGCTCCCCCTAGGCCGCCTGCTGACGCACGTGCACGTGCGCCTCGGCGGCAGGATAGCCCGCCGCGCCGAACGTCGCGCGAATCGACGCGTTGGTGTCGAAGTACACTTGCCAGTAGTGCAGGTTGTTGCAGTAGGGTCGCACGGCGAGGACCGGCCCCCGCTCAGTGAACGTCAGGATCTCCACGTCAGGCTTCGGCTCGGCGATCACGTTCGGGATCTTCGACAACGCTGCCTTCAGCCGGCGGATCGCGTCGAGCGGATCCACACTGTGGTCGATCTGCGCCAGAAGCTCCACTCGTCGATACGGATTGCTGGTGAAGTTCTTGATCGTTCCGCCCATGATCTTCGCGTTGCCGACCAGCGTCTGAACGTTATCCGGGGTATCGATCGTGGTGCTGAACAAGCCGATCGCCCGCACGTCTCCCTCGACCTCGCCCGCCATGACGTAGTCGCCGACCTTGAATGGCCGGAGCACGAGGATGAACGTCCCGGCAGCGAAATTGGACAGAAGCCCGCCCCAGGCCGCGCCAATTGCGACGCCGAGGCCGGCCACCAACGCGGCGAACGAGGTGGTCTCGATCCCGAAGTAGCCCAGGAGCGCGACGACGAGAATGACGTTGAGCGTGACCGTGACGACCGTTGCGATGTAGCCGATGATCGTCGGCTCGACCTTTTGCCGCTCGAGCGCGCGCCGGACGAGCCTGGCGGCAAGGCCGATCAGCTTGCGGCCGACGATGAAGGCGACAATCGCTCCCAACACCTTGAGGCCGAACGCAATCAGAATGGGTCGCACCGATTCGAGAATCTCGGGCATGTTCATGGGCTCCTCGTTGCGATGGTGGGTTGGACCTCGCGCCTCACCCCGGCGGCCCGGCCGATGGCCGGCCGGGTGCGATCGTCATGTGAACGGCCCGCTCTCACGCCCAAGACGCCGAGCCATGTGCGGCGCAGATGCGCGACCTGCCCGAGGCTTCGGCGCCGCATGCGTCGAGCTGCGCCCCGCGGTGCTGTGCGCTCATCCGGCGAGGACGCGCGGGCGTTTGCCCTGGCTCACACGCGGGAATGGGTCACGGCGATCTCGAAGGACGTGGCGGCTCGATTCGTCGGTCTCGCCAGGACGTCGCGCGTCGTCGGCATCGCTGTCCCTGCGAGGGCGCACGCCATCCGCCACACCGGCTGCAATCTCAGTCTCGCCGCGACGGGCCGGACCTCGGCAGACCGTAGGGCGCCGCAAGCGCACTCTTGACCATGGTGTACCTTCGGCCCGGGAGCCTCCCCGGCCGGCCGGAACCCACGATAGCGCACCTGAAGGCGCGGCGCGAGGCGGGTGGACCCGGCTCGGGCACGCCGACGGCTGACGCCGGGCGACCCTCGGCCGCCAGACCGGGGCGGTGGCGGGCGACGCGATGATGGACGCCACCGACCGCCCCTTGACCCGTGGGCATGGGCCCGCCAGAATCGACGTTCGGACATGCCGGCACGACGAATCTCGCCGAAACTGGACCAGACGGATGTCGAAATCATCAGAATGCTGCAGGCCGACGCGCGCCGCCCCAATACCGACATCGCGCGGCGGCTGGGGGTCGCGGAGACCACCGTCCGGAACCGCATCGCACGGCTGACCCGGGACGGCGTGGTGCAGTGCGGCGCCTGGACGGACCCCCTGAAGGTCGGCTACCAGACCTACGCGATCATCCAGATCCAGGTCGCGCCGCCCCGGCTCGAGAAGGTCGCCGACGTGCTCGCCCGGCTGCCGGAGGTGTTCTTCCTGGGCATCGCCACCGGCGGGTTCGACGTCGTCGCCGCCGCGGTCTTTCGGTCCAACGAGCACCTCTACGAGCTCATGACTAAGCGGCTCGCCCGCATCGCCGGCATCCAGCGGACCTCGACGCTCGGCATCGTCCGCATCGTCAAGCGCGCGTACGCCTATCCCGTGCCGGCGATCGAGCCGCCGGCGGCGCCGGGATCGACGGCGCCGGGGCGGTCCGGACGGCGACGGAGTCCCCACGCTCGGCCGGCCCGGAGCCGCTCCGCGCGTGCCGCGCCGAAGCCAGGGGGGGCCGCGTGAGCTACCTCACGCACCTCGAATGCTTCCGCTGCGGGCGACAGTACCCGCCGGGCCGCCTCTTCCAGGGCTGTCCGGCCTGCGCCGACGCCCGGCCGTCGAACCTGTTCTGCGTCTACGACTACGGTCGGCTCGCCGGCGCCTTCGGGCCCGGCACACTCCAGGGCCGGCCCGCGACCATGTGGCGGTATCGTGAGCTCCTGCCCGTGGGCGCCGGCCCCGTCGTGTCCCTCGACGAGGGCATGACCCCCCTGATCCACTGCCCGCGGCTCGGCGCGCGCTACGGACTCCGCCGGCTCTTCGTGAAGGACGAGAGCCGGAACCCCACTTGGTCCTTCAAGGACCGGATGGCGGCCGTCGCCGCTACCAAGGCGCGGGAGCTCGGATGCGGCGTCCTGACCATCGGGTCCACCGGAAACGCCGGCGCGGCGACCGCCGCCTATGCGGCGCGCGCCGGGCTCCGCGCGGTGATCCTGACCACCCCCAACGTGCCCCCGGCCATGCGTCCCTTCATGCAGGCGTACGGCGCCACCGTGGTCGCGGTGCCCACGCTCCCCGACCGCTGGACACTGGTCCGCGAGGGGGTCGAGCGGCACGGCTGGTTCCCCGTGCAGAATTTCCTCTCGCCCCCGATCGGGGCCAACCCGTACGCGCTCGACGGGGCCAAGACCGTGGGCTTCGAGCTCTGCGAGCAGCTCGGCTGGCGGGCCCCCGACGTCGTGGTGGCGCCGGTGTCCTACGGAGACCTGCCGGTGGCGACGTGGCGTGGGTTCGTCGAGTTCCGCGCGCTCGGGCTGATCGACCGCGTGCCACGCATGATGGCGGCCGAGGTCTTCGGGCCGGTCGCCAACGCCCTGGCCCGCGGGCTCGACCACACCGAGCCGATGCCCGGCGGGCGGTCGGTCGCCACGTCGGCGGCGGCCACGAACAGCACCTACCAGAGCCTGCGGATGGTCCGCGACAGCGACGGCCTCGCGGTCACCGCCAGCGACGACGAGATCATGGCCGCCCAGATCGAGCTGGCCGAGTCCGAGGGCCTCTGGGCGGAGCCCGCCGCCGCGCTCCCGCTGGCGGTGACCCGGAAGCTCGCCGCCCGCGGCGCCGTCGGCCCGGACGAGGTCGTGGTCGCGGTGGTCACCTCCAGCGGTCTCAAGGACCCGGAGGCCACCGCCGCCCGGCTGCCCGAGATCCCCCTGATCGAGCCGACCTTCGCCGCGCTCCAGCGCGTGCTCGACGCGGCGTAGCCCGATGGACGTCGGCGTCGCCATCCCCACGTGCAAGGAGGGCCTCAGCTCACCGGTGGGGTTTGCCCGCCCCGAGCAGGTGATCGAGGTGATCGTCCGGGCGGAGGCGCTCGGCTATCACTCCGTTTGGGGCAACGACCACATCACGGCGCCCCAGTACGTCCGCGAGCGCTACCCCGACCCGCCGAGCTTCTACGAGCCACTGGTCGTGCTGGCGGCCGCCGCCGGGGTCACCCGCCGCATCCGGCTGGCCACGGCGACGATCGTCCTCCCGCTGCGCGAGCCGGTCTTCCTCGCCAAGCAGGTCGCCACGCTCGACCGCTTCTGCGGGGGGCGCGTGATCCTCGGCGTCGGGACGGGCGCGTACCGCGAGGAGTTCGAGCGGCTCTTCCCGCGCCTGCGCGCCGCGCGGCGCGCCGACATGGCCGAGGAGAGCCTGACGATCCTCCGGCGCCTGTTCACCGAGCGCATGGTCAGCCA
Organism: uncultured Candidatus Rokubacteria bacterium; assembly: GCA_963745015.1. Classification (GTDB taxonomy): domain Bacteria; phylum Methylomirabilota; class Methylomirabilia; order Rokubacteriales; family DASRDR01; genus DASRDR01. The sequence continues at coordinate 954 of CAVUVU010000015.1, read as the reverse complement.
CGAGGGGCGCTACTACGCCTTCGACGGACTCGACCTGGCCCCGACGCCGGTCCAGCGCCCGCTCCCCATTTTCGTCGGGGGCAACCACCCCGCGGTCGTGGAGCGCGCGGCGCGGCACGGCGACGGCTGGCTCCCCGCGTCCGTGGGCCGCGACACACTCGCCCGCGGCGTGGCGCGTCTGCGCGAGGCGGCCGTCGAGGCGGGGCGCGACCCGGCCGGCATCGCGGTCGCCCCGCAGCTCATCTGCGCGATCGCCCCCACCCACGAGGGGGCCGTGGCCAAGTTCCGCGCGAGCTGGATGTACCAGCACCTGCGCTCGCTCACGACCTCGACGCTCCGCGACCAGAGCCTGGCGCGCCTGGAGGAGTACAACCTGGTCGGAGCGCCGGACGAGCTGATCGAGCGCATCGGCCTCCTCCGCGCCGCCGGCGTGACCATGCTGGCGGCGACGAACTTCGTGGGGAGCACGGTCGGCGAGTGGCTCGACGACATGCAGTACTTTGCCGAGGCGGTCCTGCCGGCCCTCGGCGCCGGAGGCCCTGACCGCGCATGAGCCCGTCGATTCGGCGCGGCGCCACCGGTCGATGCGGCGGGGGAGTCCCGGGGAGGAGCGGCGCCGCTTTCCCCCGGGGGGCCTGATGCGGCTCGGCCTGGGGTTCTGGCAGCGGCACCCGCCCGAGCGCCTCGTCGAGATCGTCCAGCTCGCCGAGGCGCTCGGCTACGAGAGCTTCTGGCACGGCAACGAGAAGTACTACCGCGACCCGTGGATCGGCCTGGCCGTCGCCGCCATCCACACCCGCCGCATCGAGCTGGGCACGTTCATCCAGGACCCGTACACGCAGCACCCCGCGCTCACCGCGGTGGCGATCGCCACGCTCGACGAGCTGAGCGGAGGGGGGCGCGCCCGGCTGCTCCTCGGCGCCGGCGGAGGCGGGGGCCAGGCGCTCGCCTACG
>CAVUVU010000014.1:0-550761 GCA_963745015.1 uncultured Candidatus Rokubacteria bacterium | reverse complement strand
GGGGTGCTGGTCGCCGTGCTGGTCGTCGGGGACGGCCGCTCGAACTGGTTCAAGGGGGTCCAGCTCGTCGCCTTCTACCTCATCCTGGCCGCGATGTTCTACCTGATCCCGGCGGAGACCGCCGCCACGCTGGGGTCGTCTCCCTGACCGGGGTTTCCGGCGGCTCCGCCCTGGCGCGCGGCCGTCTTCGCGTCCTGCTGGCGTCCCTGCTCCTGTTCTTCGTCGGCACGGCCGCGGCCGCGGGGACCGGGTTCGAGCCTGCCCTCTACATGACGCTACAGGCGCTCGTGATCGTCGCCGCGGTCTGGGACCTGGGCGAGCACGGGCGGGGGCGCGGGATCGCGGCCGTCGTCGGCATCGGCGCGATCCTGATGAGCGTTCTCGATCTGAGCGCGCGGATCCGGCACCTGCCGGTCGCGGCGAGCATGAGCGTGGCTCTCCTCGCCGGGCTCATCGTCTGGCGCGCGTATGCGGGCGCGATGCGCCCGAATCGCCCGGTCGGGGATCGCATCGTCGGCGCCGTCTGCGTCTACCTGCTGATCGGTCTCGCGTGGGCCAAGGTCTACGAGACCCTGGACACGGTCGCGCCGGGATCGTTTCGCTTTCCTGCGGACACCGCCTGGGCGACGCTCGGCATGCCGCGGTACACCTACCTGTCCTTCATCACCCTGGCCACGGTGGGCTACGGCGACGTCACCCCGGCCACGCCCCTGGCCGGCACCCTCGCCTGGATCGAGGCGATCACCGGCCAGCTGTACCTCGCCATCACGGTCGCCCGGCTGGTGGCGCTGTCGCTGGCCGAGGGCCGGGGCCCCGATCCCGCCCCTCGGAGCTGACCCCCCCCCGCCTTCGCCCGCTCGCCCTGGCGGTGATCGCCTCGTCGAGGCGCGTCTCGCCCGCTCGCGCCATGACGTGGCGGCTGGTCAGGGTTTGGCCCGGGAGCCTCCATCGCGGAGCGTGATCTGGCCGCGCCGCGAGAAGTCGATCGACTCGCCGAGAATCCGCGCGGCCTCCTGCGGCGCGTGGAAGCCCGTCGAGTTCTCGGCCTCGACGAAGTCGAGATAGAACTGCGCCTTGCGCTGGAAGTCCTGCGCCGTCGCGATGTCCTTGCCGCCCTTGCCCGACCCGTTCGCCGCCTTGAGATCCTTGATCAGATCCATCAGCGCGTCCATCGCCACGTTGCGCAGCTTGAAGGTGCGCTGCTGGATCGTCTCCACCCGCGCCTTCAGCTCCTCCTCCGGCCACTTGTGACACGTCTGGCACGCGCGGTTGACGTTGAGCATCGGGCTGCGCACGTGGTGGTCGCTGATCTTGAGCGCGCCCTCCCGCTTGTACGGCATGTGGCAATCGGCGCACGTCACGCCCGATCGGGCGTGGATGCCCTGGTTCCACATCTCGAACTCCGGGTGCTGCGCCTTGAGCACGGGGGCGCCGGTGTCGGCGTGGGTCCAGTCCTTGAACTGGGCCTCGTCGTAGTAGGCCTGGATCTCCTCGACCTTCAGCCCCTTGGCCCAGGGATAGACCAGCCGCTTCTCCGGCCCCCTGAAGTAGTACTCGACGTGACACTGGCCGCAGACGTAGGCGCGCATCTCCTGGCGCGTCGCGTGCTTGTTCACGTCGTAGTCCTGCACGCCCTGGGTGGCCTTCAGCGCGCGGATGCCTTCGATGAAGCCGGGGCGGGTGACCCGCAGCTGCATGGTGCTCGAGTCGTGGCAGTCGATGCAGGCCACCGGGTGGGCAACCAGCTTGCGCGCTTCGGCGTACGGCATCTGGTTCAGCTTCTCGAAGCCCTTGATGAGATCGCCGTTCCCCGCCTTCCGGTAGGGCACGTAGAGCGAGGCGTGGCACTGGAGGCAGGTGCCCGGCTGCTTGGCCGCCTGCTGACGCTCGGTGAAGATCTGGTCGTCGAGCATGTAGGCGTGGCCCCGCTCCTCGCGAAAGTCCTTCGCGAAGGCATAGCCCGCCCACATCGCCTTCAGGCGCGGATCCTCTTCGATCTTCGACTGGGAGACCACGGCGCGCGGGTCGGCCTTGGTCGGCGTGCGGGGCAGGGCTTCGCTGCCGCCGAAGCGGGTGCGGACCTGGTCCACCGTGCGGCGGTAGTCGTCGTACTGCAGCGGGAAGTTCTTGCCCCACACCGCCGGGTCCTCGGTGTCGTCGGTCAGCTCCACCACGCGATAGAACGGATTGCGCGCTTCCTGCTTGCGCTCGAAGATGTTCATCAGCAGCGCGACGCCGACCACGGTCGCTAGCGCGGCCCCCACGGCGAGAATCAGGAGCCGACGGCGGCGGCGGCGAGCGAGCGCAACGCTGTCGATGGCCTCAGCCATGGGTCCTCCTCGCGCGGTGCTTGTCACGGGCCGGCCTCGTCAATGCAGGTGCCCCACCGAAGCGTGACAGCGGAGACAGGCGAGCTGCCCGGTGGCCGCTTCCGGGTGCCGCGGCTCGACGGCGTCGACGATCTCCCGATGACACTCGCGGCACGCTTGCTCGGTGATCTGCCGGCTGTGCGGCCTGATCTGGATGTTGTCCTCGTACCCGCCCGTGGTGAAGTAGAACGAATGCCAGAAGCCGTTGGTCGCCTTCGTGGCGTACTTTCCGACGAGGTCGGGCGGCGTGTGGCACTGGTTGCAGGTCGCGACCGCGCGGTGGGAGGACTTGAGCCAGCCGTCGAACTGCTCGCGCATCACGTGGCAGTTGGCGCAGGCCGCCGGGTCGTCGGTCAGGTAGGACCAGCCCCGGGCGTAGGCGAACGTGTACGCGCCGACGCCGACGGCGATGCCGATGATCGCGCCCAGCAGGATGCCTTGAACGGTCTGTTGCTTCATCGGCGTGGGGCGTGGGGCTACGCGCGACGGAAGCCCGAACCCCTGGAAGAGACTACCTCGCGGGATTGGGAGGGCGCTAGCCCCGTTTCGTGGCCGACTGGAGTCGATGCCTCGACCGGGGCCCCTTGGTGCGTGATCGCCGTGCCCATGATGAAATGGATTCCTGGCCATGCTCCGGGATCGACGCGACGTGGACTTGGAAGGAGGGGGCGAGGCTGGTGGCCCCGGCGGCGACACCTTCGAGGTTCCGGTGACGCTGAGCGTGTTCGGCGCGAGCCCTTCGGCGGGCATCGCCGTCGTGCGGCGCCGGAGCCTCGCCTCCCGCGCGCGCCGGGCGGCGCTCGCGCTCGGAGCTGCCTGGCTCCTCGCCTTTCCCGCGATCTTCCTCCCGGTCGCGCACTTCGTGCTCGTGCCGGGCCTCGTCATCGGCGGGGTGGTGCTGGCCGCAATCCGCCTGCGGGAGAACCGGACGCTGGACCGGCTCCGGGCCACGTGCCCGCGATGCGGCGCCACGCTGGACGTGCGGCCGGGCGGCCGCTTCAGGCTCCCGCGCCCGGTGCAGTGCGTTCACTGCAGGAACCAGCTGACGCTCGGGCCGGTGGACACGCCGGGAGACCGGACTTCGGGAGGGTGACGCGGTTGCACGGCAGTCGCCGCCGACCTGGGCCCAAGGGCTCATTGCGCTCGCGGACCCTGGGCGACTAGGCTGGACACAGATCCGAAGCGAGGCAGCCACGGTGGCGCCGAGGCGGGTGGAGCATCGGATCCTGGCGGATCCTGGCCACCGGGAAGGGGGAGAGGCATGAGGAGCAAGAACGTGGGTTGGGCAGGAGTACTCGCGTTGATGGTGATGGTCGCGAGCGGCTGCGCGAGCACGGGGGCGTCGACGGCCATGCCCTTGCCGCCGGCCAAGATGCTGCAGGCGGGCGACCTCGCCAGCCTGGCCGGGGAATGGGAGGGCCGGCTCGAGGGCTCGGCCGGCGCCGGCCCGCCCACGGGGCGGCGCGCCGATTTCGTCCGCGTCACCGTCGCGCCGGACGGGTCGTTCACCTCGAACATCAACGGGCTTCCCGGGGTCGGCAAGGGCCGGATCGAGGACGGCAAGGTCGTCTTCGAGGGCTCCGTGACGCGCGGAGTCGCGACGCTCTACGAGGGCGGCGGCCGCCGCGTCCTCAAGGGCGAGGGTACCTGGGTGGGGTTCGATGGGCGGACCGCCTTCGAGCTGACGAAGCGCTGACGCTCCGAGCGTCGCTCGCGGAGCGGTAGTCGCGGGAGCACTTCGGAGGTCTCCGAGGTGCTCTCCGCCATGCTGGCGTGCTTTGATTCCGGTCGACGGAGGAGACGGCTGATGCGCGTGAGACCCCGGGGATCCTGGCGCACTCACCTCGCGCGGCTGGCGGCAGGGGTCGCCGTGCTGGCGTTGGCTTCGGGGGCCGCGGCTCAGACCGTGCCGCCGGGCGCGCTCGAGCAGCTCGACACGGTGGTCGGCAATCGCGTGGAGACGCTGTCCATCCTCGGCAGCCAGACCGGAGCGTCGGGCGGGACCTACCTGTCCGAGGTCAACGACTCCGAGTTCGACATATTCAAGCTCACGGGGCGCGGCGACATCATGAGCCCCCGCCCGATCGGTGATTCCGGAGTCGGGTGGGGCCTCGTGTTCGAGGGGGGGATCGGCCACGGGACGTTCAACAACCAGTTCGACACGAACCAGCTCGCGGGCAACGAGAGCGAGACCGACACCATCGCGGTCGCCGCGGGCATAGGCGTCCGGTTCACGTTCCTGGACCGCTTCAGCATCGCGCCGACCTTCGGCCTCATCTACTCGCACACCGAGAACGAGTTCACCGCCAAGACCGATGTCGGCCGGGCGGTGCTGGCCGCGGCCGATGGCCGCCTCGTGAACTGGGACGCGGACCTGATCACGCTCGTCCCCGCCATCGAGGGCCGCTATCGCCAGCCCATCGGCCCGGTGACCCTCGAGCTCACCTCGTTGTACAAGTATTTCGACACCCGGCCGCTCCGCCGGTCCACCGATGCGCTCAGCTTCGAGAGCACGTCCCAGTGGTGGCGGAACGAGCTGGACGTGGACCTCCGGCTCCCCCTCTACGCCTTCGGCCGGCAGCTCCGGACGGGCGTCACCTTCGCCCGGTCCGAGCTGTTCGGCGGTGTCGCCAACTCGCTCAAGACAGACTACCTCTACGACATCGGCGGCCGGTTCGTGGTCGACCTCGTCGGCGTCATCTGGAAGGTCGAGTGGCTCGGGCTCGGGGCCACGTACTTCTGGGGTGAGCACTTCTCGGGCTGGTCGGTCGGGGCCGACATCCGGCTGAAGTTCTGACCCCGGAGCCCGGGGGGCATCGCCTCCGCGGCATCATTCCTGCGCTCCGGCGTACGCTCGGCCCCTGCGTCCCGCTCGGCAGCCCTCCCGCGCCTCCATGCTAGGATAGCGCCCACTTCGAGCCCGGAGGGGTGACCCATGGGGACCCGGACCGCCCTGCTCCTCGTCGGCCTGCTGGTGCTGCTCGCCGGCCTGCTCGTCCGGGTGCCCTCTCGCGGCGGAGGAGCTCCGGGTCGCGCAGGCGGCCGGGCCCGCGCCCGCCGAGCTGGTGGCGCGGGGCCGCGAGCTCTTCGCCGATCCCGGGCTCTCGGCGGATCGCCGGTGGTCGTGCGCCTCGTGTCACCCGAGCGAGGCCCACACGGACAACAAGACCTACGTGGGAGTCACCGTGGTGGCCGATGGGGACCCCGCGGGACGCAGCACCCCGACCCTCTGGGGCGCCGGGTTCCGGCGGGCGTACTCGTGGGCGGGCACCGCCCCGAGCCTCGAGGCGAACATCCGGGGGATCATCGTCAACCGGATGAAGGGCGCCGAGCCGTCGCCGGAGACCCTCGCGGCGCTGGCCGCCTATGTACGATCGCTGCCCTACGGGGCGAATCCGAGCCTGAAGGACGACGGGGCGCCCTCGGACTCGGCGCCGCCGGCGGCCAAGCGCGGCTACGAGCTCTTCATGGTCAGGGCCGGGTGCAAGACCTGCCACGAGCCCCCGCACTACGAGAAGAAGGACGTGGAGGACATCGGGTCGGGCGGCAAGTTCAAGGTGCCGTCGCTCCGGCTGGTCTCGCGGACGGGGCCCTACTTCCACGACGGGCGCTACGGGACGCTGGACCAGGCGGTGGCCGCCATGTGGGAGTACATGCAGAAGGCGGGCACGACCGAGAAGCTGACCGACGACGACCTCCGGGACCTGGTCGAGTTCCTGAAGATCCTGTGACGGAGACAGCCGAGAGACGCAGGAGGAAGCCGAGACGATGCCCCAGACGACGTTCCAGGAGATGCCCCAGCTGAAGGTGACGCGCCGGCTGCCGACGGTGGGTGACAGCCGAGGGGGTTCGGCATGACGGGCGCGGCACAGCGCTACGACGCCGTCATCATCGGCGGGGGCCACAACGGCCTGGTGGCGGCCTGCTACCTGGCGGGGGCGGGTCTGTCGGTCGCCGTCCTCGAGCGGGCGAGCGTGGTCGGCGGGGCGGCGGTCACCGAGGAGCTGATCCCGGGCTTCCGGGTCTCGACCGGCTCCTACGTGCTGTCGCTCATGCCCCGGCGGATCCTGGACGAGCTCGACCTCTGGTCGGCTGGCCTCCAGTACCTCGCCCGCGACCCGCGGATCTTCGTGCCGTTTCCCGACGGCACCTCGCTCACGTGGTGGGGCGACCCCGCCCGGCTCCATGCCGAGCTCGCCAAGATCTCGAAGCGTGACGCCGACCGGTTCGCGGACTACGAGGCGTTCATCGAGCGGGCGGCGACGGTGATGGACCGGTTCATCCTCCGGAACCCGCCCTCGTGGGCGGAGGTCGCGGCGGAGTTCCGCAGCCCGGCCGACCAGGCGGTCTTCCAGAAGTGCTTCCTCGGCTCCGCCGCCGACATCGCCGAGCACTTCTTCGAGAGCGAGAAGCTCCAGGCGGTCGTGGCGGCGACCGGCATCATCGGCACCTTCCGGGGCCCGCGGGACCCCGGCACCGGGTACGTGAAGCTCTACCACTCCATGGGCATGGCGACCGGGAATCGCGGGGCCTGGACGTACGTCAAAGGGGCGATGGGCGCCGTGACCCAGGCGCTGGCCCGCGTGGCCACGGGCCGGGGAGCGGTGATCCGCACGGGCGCCGAGGTGCGCGAGGTCCTGGTCCGCGACGGGCGCGCGACCGGCGTCGTCCTGGCGGACGGCGAGGAGATCGTCGGGCGCGTCGTGCTCTCGAATGCCGACCCGGTCCGCACCTATCTCGGGCTCGTGCCCCGGCGGGAGCTGCCGGACGACTACCGGCGCGCCGTGGAGGCGATCAAGATCGAGAGCCCCGTGATGAAGATCAACATGGCGATCTCGGAGCCGCCCCGGTTCACGCATGCTGCCGCCGGAGCGGGTCCGCGAAGGCTACTCGGGCGGCCTCTTCATCGCGCCCACGATCGACTACATGCAGCGCGCGTGCGACGAGGCTCGCGCCGGCCGCCCGGCCGACCCACCCGTTCCTGAACGTCCACCTCCAGTCGGTCGTGGACGACTCGGTGGCGCCGCCCGGCCGCCACACGCTCTCGATCTTCACCCAGTACTTCCCGTACCGGCTGGCGGAGGGGACGTGGGACGAGCGGCGCGACGCCATCGCCGACCAGGTGCTGGCGGAGCTCGGCCGCTACGCGCCGAACGTCCCGGGCTCGGTGCTCGCCCGGCAGGTGCTCGCCCCGCCCGACCTCGAGGCGCGATTCGGCCTCACCGGCGGGCACATCTTCCACGGCGAGCTGGTGCCCGGAGCAGGCCTTCGACCTGCGCCCCGTGCCCGGCTCGTCCTCGTACGAGGGCCCGATCCGGGGGCTCTACCTCTGCGGGTCCGGGGCCTGGCCCGGCGGCTGCGTCATGGGCGCGCCCGGCCACAACGCCGCGCAGGAGGTCATCGGTCGGCTCCGGGCCGGTCGCGGCTGATCCGAGACCATGCCGCACGGGGACGGGCCGGGTCGACGCTCCTCGGCGCCGGCCGCCGTCCTGCGATCGCTAGTATCGATTTTGTAATGCCGAAACGCTGGCGAAGGCGGGCCGGATGGCCTATCCTTCGGTTCAAGGTGGTCTACCTCTCCCAGCGAGCGCGGCGGGCCGGCGCCGGTCCCGAGCCCCTCAGAGCCCGCCCGATCCTCTCGGGCGTGCTGTGCCTCGTCGTGGCCGCAGGCCTGGGAGCCGCCGGCTGCCAGCAGGAGGTCCCGGCCACGGCGTCGCCGAAGAAGACGGACGCCCCGGCGCCCGGAGCCGGACCCGCCGCGCGGGCGGTCCGGGTGGTGCCGGCCGCGGAGACGACGGTGGCCCGCACCGTCGCCGCCACCGGCACCCTGGCCGCCGACGAGCAGGTCGTGCTGGGCACGAAGGTCGTCGGGCGCCTTGCCGAGATCTCCGTCGACCTGGGCAGCCTGGTCAAGAAGGGCCAGCCGATCGCGAGCATCGACACCCGGGACTACCAGTACCGCCTGGACCAGGCGGTCGCCGCCCTCAAGCAGGCTCGGGTCCGGCTCGGTCTTCCGGCCGACGGCGACGACGACCGCGTGGACGCGACCCAGACGGCCGTGGTGCGCCAGGCGAAGGCGCTGCTCGACCAGGCCCAGCTCAACCGCGACCGGCTGGCGAAGCTCTGGGAGCAGCAGTACGTGGCGCGCGCGGAGCTCGACGCGGCGGTGTCGGCCTTCCAGGTCGCCGAGGGCCGGTACCAGGACGCGCTGGAGGAGGTCCAGAACCGCCAGGGCGTCCTGCTCCAGCGCCGCTCGGAGGTCGAGCTCGTGCGCCAGCAGCTCACCGACACGGTGATCCTCTCGCCGATCGACGGCGCGGTGGTCGAGCGGCAGGCCTCGGTCGGCGAGTACCTCGCCGCCGGGGCGCCCGTGGTGACCCTCGTGCGCCTCCATCCCCTTGCGGCTCCGGCTCTCGGTTCCGGAGCGCGAGGCCGCGGACGTGCGCCGGGGCCAGCCCGTGCGTGTCACGGTCGACGGCGACCCGACGGTGCACACCGGGACGGTGGCGCGCCTGTCGCCGGCGATCGCCGAGCAGAACCGGACGCTGGCCATCGAGGCGGAGGTGCCCAACGCGCGCGAGCCGCCTGCGGCCCGGCTCGTTCGCCAGGGCCGAGGTGGTGGTCCAGACGGACGGACGCGTCGTGACGGTGCCCGCGACGGCCCTCGTCACCTTCGCCGGCGTGGAGAAGGTCCTGACGGTCCGGGACGGCAAGACGCGAGGAGCTCCGCGTCGCCACCGGCCGCCGGCTCGGCGACCGCATCGAGATCGTCTCCGGCGTGAAGGCGGGCCAGCCGGTCGTCGATCCCGCCGGCAACCTCACCGGCGGCCAGGCCGTGACGGTCGAGAAGTAGGGGAGAGGCCAGTGCAGAAGCTCGCCGAGGTCTGCATCCGCCGGCCGGTGTTCGCGACGATGATCGTGCTCGCGCTCGTCGTCGTGGGCAGCGCGAGCTACTTCCGGCTCGGGGTCGACCGCTTCCCGTCCGTCGAGCTGCCCACGGTGAGCGTCCGCACCGAGCTGCCCGGCGCCTCCGTCGAGGAGATGGAGACGCAGGTCACGCAGAAGATCGAGGAGGCGGTCAACACCATCCAGGGCATCACGGAGCTCCGCTCGCTCACGGGCCCCGGCACGAGCAACGTCACCGTCACCTTCGCGCTCAGCCGCTCCGTGGACGTGGCGGCCCAGGACGTCCGCGACAAGGTCCTGAACGCCGCGCGCCTCCTGCCCCGCGACATCCGGCCGCCGACCGTCTCCAAGCTCGACAACGACACGGCGCCGGTCCTCACCCTGGCCGTCTCCGGCAACCGCAGCCTCCGCGAGCTGACGGAGATCGCCGACAAGACGGTGAAGGTGGACCTCGAGCGGGCGCTGGGGGTCGGCGAGGTGCGGCTCATCGGCGGCCTGCAGCGCGCCGTCAACGTCTGGATCGAGGCCGACCGGCTGGCCGCCTACCAGATCCCGATCACCGCGGTCCGCGACGCCATCGTCCGGCAGAACGCCGATCTCCCCGGCGGCAACGTCACGGCGGGCCGGCAGGAGCAGTCGCTCCGGACCATGGGGCGGGTGGTGGACCCCCGGTCGTTCAACGACCTGGTCGTGGCCACCATCAACGGAGCGCCGATCCGCGTGCGCGACATCGGGACGGCGGAGGACGGCACCAAGGAGCAGCGCTCCGCCGTCCGCGTGAACGGGGCGCCCACCGTCATCCTGGAGGTGCGGCGCCAGTCGGGCGAGAACACGGTGGCCGTGATCGAGGCGGTCAAGAAGAACCTGGCCCGGCTCGCGCAGGTCCTGCCCGCCGACGTCAAGGTGGACATCATCCGCGATCAGTCGCGGCACATCTACGCGGCTCTCCACGAGATCAACCTCCACCTCGTGCTGGGCAGCATCCTGGCCTCGCTCGTGGTGTTCGCGTTCATGCGGAGCTGGCGCTCGACGGTCATCGCCGCCGTGGCCATCCCGGCGTCGGTCATCTCGGCGTTCGGCATGATGTGCGGCGCTCGGCTTCACGCTGAACAGCGTCACGATGCTCGCCCTGGTGCTGATGGTCGGCATCGTGATCGACGACGCCATCGTGGTGCTCGAGAACATCTTCCGCTTCGTCGAGGAGAAGCGGATGCCGCCGTTCGAGGCCGCGCGCGCGGCCACCGCCGACATCGGGCTCGCGGTCATGGCCACGACCCTCTCCCTGGTGGTCATCTTCGTGCCCGTCTCGTTCATGTCGTCGGTCTCCGGCCGCTTCCTCTACCAGTTCGGGCTCACCGCGGCCGTCTCGGTGCTGGTCAGCCTGCTCGTGTCGTTCACCCTCACGCCCATGATGAGCGCCCGCATGCTCCGGCCGGAGGCCGCCGGCGGGGAGCACGACGCGTCCCGCTCGCGGCGGGGCTTCTACCGCTTCATCGACGGCTTCTACGTGTGGCTGCTCCGGCTCGCGATCCATCCCGCCGGCCGCGTGGTCGTGGGGCTCGTGGCGGTGGCCGTCATCGCCTCGTCGATCCCGCTCTACGGGTGGGTGAAGCGCGAGTACGTGCCGACCGACGTGGACGAGGCCGAGTTCGAGATGAACTACGAGGGGCCCGAGGGCATGAGCCTTGCCGCCATGGACGAGGCGGTCCAGGCGATGGACCGCGAGATCCGGGCCGTTCGCGGGATCCGGCTGGTCCTGCTGACCGCCGGGAGCAACTTCCTGGGACGGGTGAACCAGGGCGGGGGCTACGTGCGCATCGCGCCGCACTCCGAGCGCACGGTGACGGCGAGTCGCCTCTGGGAGGGGCTCCGGCGCGGCGATCCGGGCGCGGCCTTCCGCGGCAACTACACCCAGCGCGAGGTGATGCAGGAGGTCCGGCAGCGCCTGCGCAAGTTCCGCGACATGCGCATCACCATCCGGAACATCCCGGGCTTCAACATCGGCGGCGGCAACTTCGACATCGACTACGTCCTGCGCGGGCCCGAGCTCGCGACGCTCGCGACCCTGGGCGAGCAGCTGCGCACCCGGGCCCAGCAGATGGGGGGCATGACCGACCTCACCACGACGCTGCGGCTCGACCGGCCGGAGCTCCGCGTCCAGGTGGACCGGGAGCGGGCGGCCGACCTCCGGGTGGACGTCGAGCAGATCGCCACCGCCCTCCGGCTCATGGTCGGGGGCGACCAGGAGGTCTCCCGCTTCCACGATCCCTTCCTCGACCAGGACTACGACGTCCAGCTCCGCCTGAGCCAGGCGGACCGGAGCGACCCCCGGACGATCTCGCGCCTCTACGTGTCGCGGTCCTCGTCCGCCGCCGCGACCTCGCTCGGCGCGCCGGCGCAGGTGGGCATGGCGCCGGGCGGCGGGCTGGTCCGGCTCGACAGCCTCGTCAAGATCGCGCCCGCCCAGACGGCGTCCCGGATCGACCGGTCCGAGCGCCAGCGCGAGAATCGGCTGCGCGGGGTCATCTTGCCGGGGTACGGGCAGGCCGACCGGATGGACGCGCTCCGGCAGGTGACGGCGGAGATGAACCTCCCCGCCGGCTACAGCACGGCCGTGTCCGGGCGGGCGCGCGAGTTCGAGCGGACCTTCGTCGAGTTCCTCTGGGTCTTCCTGCTGGCCGTGATCTTCATGTACATGATCCTGGCGTCCCAGTTCGAGAGCCTGCTGAACCCCCTGAACATCCTGCTGTCGCTCCCGCTGGCGATCCCGTTCGCCCTGTTCTCGCTCTGGTACACGGGGAACACCCTGAACCTCTACTCGGCCCTCGGCATCCTGGTCCTGTTCGGCGTGGTCAAGAAGAACTCGATCCTGCAGGTCGACCACATGAACGCGCTCCGGCGCGAGGGGTACGACCGCCGGACGGCCATCCTGCAGGGCAACCGGGACCGGCTGCGGCCCATCCTGATGACGACGCTGGCGCTGGTGGGGGGCATGCTGCCGCTCTGGGTCGGCACCGGACCGGGCTCGGAGGAGCGGCGCGCCATCGCGGTCGTGGTCATCGGCGGGCAGACGCTCTCGCTCCTGCTGACGCTCCTGGTCACCCCGGTCGCCTACCTGTTGCTGGACGACCTCGTGCGACTCCTCGGCTGGCGGCCGCGGGCCCGCGCCGAGCAGCCGGTGGTCGCGATACACGGGGCCGCGGACGACCCGGCGCCCGTCGCCCTGGCCGCCGGCCACGGGGCCGCTCCGCTGAACGGGCCCACCGGCGCCAATGGCGTCGCGTCGGGGGACGGAGACGGCGTCCGGGCTCCGGCCGTTCCGCACGAGCTGAAGGCCCACCCGCCGTAGCGGCGAGCCCGCTTCCGGGCTGGGTTCCCCGGCCCGGGCCGCGCCGCGAGGGCGCGGCGGGAGTCAGGCTCCGAGGCTGGCGTGGACGCCGGGCACGTACCCGGCGGCGATCGTCGCCACCGTGGAGCGAGGCGTGAGCACCGTGACTTCTTGCCCGCGGGGCCTCCTCCGGGCCGCCCCGTATCCGGCCGGCGACCACGGGACGACGCCCCCGCGCCAGACCAGAAGCGCCTCGGCGACGCCCGGCACCGCCACGAACGTCCCATCCGGAAGCGAGCCAATCTCGGCCTGATGCGTCCGCGGGCGTCCGTCGGGCTCCAGGCGGTCCCGGTGGAGCTCGCGGTCGATCGCGCCGATGAGAGTGTCCGGGCCGAGGCCCCGCTCCTGGTTCGCGGCGAGCCAGATCTCCTTGAACCGGCGATAGTCCGCGTGGCGGCATTCGCCGCACGGCCGGTGGCCGGCGGCCAGCGCGGTCGCCTCGTCCAGGAAGAACAGCTCGGTGTAGCGATTCGGCGCCATGACGGGGCGGCGGCGGCCGCGAAACTCGAGCAGGCACGTGACCCAGGCCCGGTAGCCCCCGGCGACGCGCCGCACGACCCGCCGGCCGGGATCGTGCAGGCGGCCGCGGTTCCCGGTGAGCGTGCCGCGCGCGGGCGTGGCGATCAGGTCGCCGAACGGCGTGACCCGATTCTGGAGGGGGCGGCTCGCACCCATCTCTGCCGCGAATCGTTCGCGGTCACCGGTCAGAGGAGGCTCGCCACGGCGGCGCCGAGGAGCGCGAGCTCGTGAGGCTCCGACAGGCGATGGCCGCCGTCCTTGACCAGCGTCAGCGCGACGTCCCGGCTCTGGATGGCGTCGGCCAGGCGCATGGAGGTCTCCCACGGCACGTCGGGATCCCGGGTGCCGTGGAGCAGCCGGACCGGACCGGGCAGGGAGAGCGGCGCGCGCAGGACGAGGCGGTGCCGGCCGTCCTCCACCATGCGCCACGTGAAGGGGAGAGGCTCGCCGTAGCCCGACGCGAGGTGGATCACGCCGTCCCGCCGGAGGGCGGCGCGCCGCTCCTCGTCGAGCCGCGACCAGAGGAGGTCCTCGGTGAAGTCGGGCGCCGCGGCGACGCCGACGAGCGCGTGGACGCGCTCCGGCGCCGCGAGCGCCGCCAGCACCATGATCCAGGCGCCCATGCTGGAGCCGACGAGGAGCGCCGGGCCCCTGACGCACTCCCGGAGGACCGCGAGCGCGTCGTCCCGCCACGCGCCGATCGTGCCGTCGACCAGCCGCCCCGAGGACTGCCCGTGGCCCTGATAGTCGAACCGGAGGAAGGCCTGGCCGCGGGCGGCGCACCAGCCCTCCAGGTATTGCGCCTTGGTGCCCGTCATGTCGGACGCGTAGCCGCCCAGGAAGACCACGGTCGGGCCCGCGCCGGGCCGGGTGACGCAGGCGAGCCGGGCGCCGTCGCCCCTGTCGACGAACCGGACCGGAGGGGCGGCGGGCGGCGGGGGCGAGCTCACGCGACCCTCCGGGGCGCCCCGCCGCCCGCCCCGTTCCCGCCCGTCACGCGCGCGGCGACCCGAAGACGACGACCCGCAGCCGGGTCGGCGTGTACGCGTTGCACGGGTTCCGCTCCTGCGGACAGTTCGAGATCGCCACGAGCAGATCCGTCTCCGCGCGGAGGTCGACCAGGTCGCCCGCCTTGGAGAAGGGCTCCTCGATCCCGATCTTGCCGTCGCCGACCGGCACGTTCATGAAGATGTTGAAGCTGTAGGGGACCTCCTTGAGAGGGATCCCGAACGGCCGGAGGGCCGCCTCGAAGTTGGACCGGCAGTTCGGGGTGTCCGCCACGCCGTACCGCCACCGGTTCGTGCCCTCGCTGCAGGAGCCGGCGAGGAGGTCGTGGCGCCCGCACGTGTCGGCGGTGATCGTCATGAGGGTGCCGCACCGGTCGGACAGGAGGAGGTGCCCGGTGCTGATGTGGATCGTTCCCTGGATGAGGGCCGTGTTGTGGACCGAGAGCTTCTCGCTCGTGTCGGGACGGCGGAAGCAGACGAAGTCCGCCACCTGCTGGCCGTCCACGTCGACGACGCGGACGGTCTGGCCGCGGTCGAGGGGAAAGGCCGTGCGGCCCCGGGCCTCGAGCATCTCGTCGCGAAGGATCGGACCGGGCGCGCTGGGCGTGAGCATGCGGCCTCCCCCGGGTGTGAGTTCGTCGCGAGCCATCTGGCGCCCAGGGTAGCCCGGCGCGTTCCGGCCAGCAACGCGACATGGCCTCCGCCCACCAGCCCACCTTGTCGAGGGTGCCGCCCGGAGGCCGGCCGCGCTGTCGGCGAACCTCGAGCTCCCGGAGTTGGCGCTCAGCGGAGGTCGCTAGGCAGCTCGTGAAGACGCGATCCGGAGCAGGCGCCCGTCCGGGAGGACTCCGCGCTGGGTGCCCTCGATCGCCGCTGGCATCGGACTCCCGCCCTTCGTCATGAGTCGACGCTCAGCCCCAGCGCGGCTGCGCGTCGGGATCGACCCCGAGCGTCAGCTTGCCGACCACCTCGTGGGTCAGAGCGGCGTTGGCCGGGTGGATTCGGCTCAACCGGGCGTCCCGGAACAGCCGCTCGATGCCGGAGGCGGCGAAGATGCCGTATCCGCCGGCGAGCTCGAGGGCGGTGTCCACCACCTTCCAGGCCGCCTCCACCGTCCGGTACTTCGCGGCGACGATCTTCACCGGCCACGCGCCGCCGTGGTTCACCCCCTGGGTCCAGTCGTCGGCGAGCCGGTCGAGCTGGGGCTCGATTCCCTCGAGCTCGATCACCATGTCGGCGACGGCGCGCTGCACCTCGGGGTGGTGGATCAGCGAGCCGCGGGAGATGGCGATCGACGTCTTGGTCTTGAGGTTGTCGACCGTCAGGTCCAGCGCGTGCCGGGCCAGCCCGTAGTAGACGTTCGCGAAGCCGGTGAGTGCCCACGCGAAGATGGCCAGGATGAAGAGGTCGGCGCCGGCGAACCCGGTGGGGACCACGCGGGCGATGTACCGGTCGGGCACGAATGCCCCCTGGAGCAGGGTGTCCTGGCTGGCGGTGGCCCGCATTCCGAGGACGTCCCACGTTTGCTTGATCGAGTACCCCTCGGTCGCCCGGGGCAGGAAGGCGTGCACGATCTTCGGCGCCGCGGGATCGCTCGAATCCATCGCGTGCAGGCCCAGGTAAGTCCAGACGGGCGTGAGGCTCCCGAAGGACTTGTGGCCGGTGAAGCGGTAGCCGCCCGCGACCCGCTCGGCCTTCGTGGTGGAGAGGAACAGCGGCATGTCATTGCCCCGTTCTGCATGGCCCGCCGCGAAGACCTCGCCCCCCACGGCTCCGCGCAGCATCCACTCCAGGGAGCTGGTCCCCGGCGCGCCAGAGGTCGGCGGCCACCCCGACCCAGTACAGGTGCATGTTCATGGCGAGGGCGGTGGCGTGCGCGTATGAGGCGAGCCGGCGCTGCTCGCGCATGCACTCCGCGAAGCTCAGGCCCCGCCCCCCCAGCTCGCGTGGCACCGGGAGCGCGAGATACCCGGCCCCGCGCAAGCTCGTCGAAGTCTTCCTGGAAGAACCGGTTCTCCCGGTCGTAGCCGGGCGCGCGGTCGCGGAAGCGTCTGCAGCATCGCCTCGGGCAGGATCGCGGACGCGGGAGGTGGGGCCATGATCGTCGCCTCCTAGTCGGTTTCGTCGAGCCAGAAGGTCATGTCCATTGCGCGGAAGAGATCGCGCGCCACCGCGACCTCCGAGGAGCCGGCCTCGGGATCGCCCCGTCGCCGATAGAGACGACCGAGGCCACGGTGGCAGTGCGCCTGGAGTGGCCGCATCCCGAGAGCCTCGGCGAGGGCGAGGGCCTTCCGGTAGCCCTCCTCGGCCCGGTCGAGGGCCGGTGCCTCGCGCGCGAGCTCGATCGCGGCGAGGAGCCGGAGGACATGCGCCTCGTAGCCGCGCTCGCGGTGCTCCTGGGCGAGGTCGAGGGCCTGGGCGGCGACCGAGAACGCACGCTCGGCCTGGCCGACGCCGAGGTACGCCTCGGCGAGGCGAGCCACCCGGAGCGAGTGATTGGCCTTGAGCTTCAAGGTCTCCGCCCGTTCGATCGCCTCCTCGAGGAGCGGCAGCGCCTCGCCGGCGCGCCCGAGGTGCGTGTACGCGGCGCCCAGCGCGGACGCGACGAAAGGCCACACCCGGGCGATGACCTCGCCCGGCTCGCGAGGCAGACCGGGCTCCAGGACGGCGACGGCGCGCGCGAAGTCCCCCTTGGTCACGCACACGTTCCCGAGGCCGGCGCACCCGACGACGAGGCTGAAGCCGGGGTCCCCGGTCTCGGCGATCCGGATGCGCCTCCTCGCCGATCGCCAGCCCCTCGCCGAACTCCCCCCGCTCGGCGAGACAGTACGCCAGCCAGGCCCGGGAGAAGACGGAGGGCAACCCGGCCATGTAGCAGAGGTCGTGCAGGAGGTCGCCCGCGAGCAGCTCGACGTTCTTGCGGAGCGCGTCCATGGCCCGGGAGTACTGGCCGAGCGAATGGTGCGCCTGGCCGAGCCGGAGGTTCATCGCGACGGTCAAGGGCATGCGCCACGCGGAGGCCGATGAGCGGGACCGCGCCCAGCTCGCGCTGGGCCGCCCTGACGGCATGCTCGTGGTCTCCCATCCACCAGGCTGCGCCCGGGTTGTCGACGCCGATGAGCCCGCTCAGGAACCCGTCCAGGTTCGGCAGGTCGCTCCCCTGCAGGTAGGCCACGGCGCGGTCCCAGACCTCGCCGCGGAAGGCATGAAGCGTGAGCCAGCTCGACCGCTCGCCCGCGCGCCCGGGGTACAAGGTTTCGAAGGCCCGGACGATCCGCGGCGTGCAGGTCGCGCCGCCGCTCCTGGAGCAGGCCGCCGTAGGCCACCTCCTGGGTGAGCGCGTGCTTGAACGTGTACTCCAGCTCGGGGAAGAGGGCGGTCTCGTACAGGAACTCGGCCGCCTGGAGGCGTCCGAGACACTGGCGGAGCGTCTCCTCGGGGGTCTCGGCGATGGCCTGCCAGAGCGCGAACGGCACGTCCTTGCCGATGACGGCCGCGGTCTGGAGCAGGGTCTTGTCCTCCGGCGGGAGGCGATCGATTCGGGCGGCGAGGATGGCCTGCACCGTAGCCGGCACCTGGATGGTGTCGAAAGGGCGAGCCAGGCGATAACCGCCGCGTTCGCCGGCCAGCGCGCCTGTCTCCACGAGCGTCCGCACGCTCTCCTCGAGGAACAAGGGCACACCCTCCGTCCGCTCTACCAGCAGGCGCTTGAGCGGATCGAGCGCCTCGTCCTCCCCGAGCAGCGCGCGGAGCAGCTCGTCCGCGCTCTCGGCCGCCAGCGGATCGAGCCGGAGCTGGCTGTAATAGGTCTTGCTCCCCCAGCCGTGCCTGTACTCCGGCCGGTAGTTGACGAGGAGGAGGAGCCGCGCCGTCGGCAGGCTCTCGACCAGCGAGTCGAGGAGGCCCTGGGTCTCGGCATCCACCCAGTGGAGATCCTCGAAGACCAGGCAGAGCGGCTGGACCTGGCTCTCGCGAAGGAGCATCCGTCGCAGACCGTCGATGGTCCGCCGCCTGCGCTGCCCGGCGTCGAGGGCGTCCCACGAGGCGTCGTCGGTCGGCACGTCCAGGAGGGAGAGGAAGCCCGGCACCATGGCGCGCAGCGACTCGTCCAGCGTCAGGAGCTTGCCCGTCACCTTCTCCCGGATGCTGCGCGCGTCGTCGCGCGGCTCGACCCGGAAGTAGCTCTTGCAGAGGTCGATGACGGGCAAATACGCGCTGGCCTTGCCGTAGGAGACGGAGCTCGACTCCAGCACTAGCCAGCCCTGGGTCCGGTGCGAGTGGATGAACTCCCAGAGGAGTCGCGATTTCCCCACGCCGGGCTCGCCCACCGTGGCGACGACTTGTCCCTGAGCCCCGCGCGCCTTTTCGAGAGCCTGGCGGAGATGGTCGAGCTCCTGGGTGCGCCCGACGAACCGGGTGAGCCCCCGCGCCGCCGCCGCCTGGAGCCGCGTGCGCGTCGCCGACGGTCCGGCCAGCTCGAACACCTCGACTGGACTCGCCATTCCCTTGACCGGGACGGGACCGATCGGGACGACCTCGACGAACCCCTCGGCGAGCCGGAGCGTCTCGGCCGGTCAGCCGCGTCGAGCCCGGCGTCGCGAGCTGCTCCATGCGCGCGGCGAGGTGCGTGGTCTGGCCCACCGCCGAGTAGTCCATGCGGAGATCGCTCCCGATCGCCCGCACGACCACCTCCCCGGAGTTGAGGCCCACGCGAATCTGGACCTCGATGCCGTGCTCCCGCCGGATCTCGGCGGTGTACCGGCGGATCGCCTGCTGCATGGCCAGTGCGGCGTAGCAGGCGCGCACGGCATGGTCCTCGTGGGCCAGGGGGGCGCCGAAGAGCGCCATGATGCCATCCCCCATGACCTGGTTGACGGTGCCCTCGTAGCGGTGCACCGCCTCCATCATGCGCTCGAGAACCGGGTCCAGGAGCTTGCGCGCCTCCTCCGGGTCGCGGTCGGCGAGCAGCTCGAGCGAGCCTTTCATGTCGGCGAACAGCACGGTCACCTGCTTCCGCTCGCCTTCGAGAGCGGAGCGGGAGGTGAGGATCTTCTCGGCCAGGTAGCGAGGCGTGTAGCTCTGAGGAGACGCGAGCCCCGGCGCAGCGACGGACGAGCGTCGCGAGCGGCTTGCCGCACTCGTTGCAGAAGCGGCTGCCCGGCAGGTAGGCGTGCCCGCACCCCGGGCAAGTCGACTCGAGTCGCCCGCCGCAGCCGCTGCAGAACTTGGCGCCCGGAGGGTTGTCCTGCCGGCACTGAGGGCAACTCACGTCGGTCCCTCGTGCTCCCGGGAGGCTGGCGGCCGCCCCCGCGGCAAGCGACGGCGCTCCTACGAGCCTTCCTTCACCTCGATGATCTCGTCGGCCATCGCACCGTGGGCCTCGCGGTGCACCGCCGCCGCCGCTTCCTTGCTGGGGGCCGTGCAGAGGCAGAACACCTTGCCGGCGCCCTCGTCGTACCAGTACCGGATGTAGTTGACTCCGTACTTGCCTTGTACGGCGAGGTCCTTCTTGTGGGCCTCGGCCGCCATGTCCGTGGTGAGGCCTTCGATCTTGTTGTGGACGTCCAGGTAGAGAGGCATGAGCGACGCTTCCTCCTCGGATTCCCGGAGTTCTGCGAGTCGACGATTCTCCGTGGCATCCTGGCGGTTGGTGTCAGGGAATGTATCGAGCCTGCCACAGGGTGTCAATCTCAATGGCGGGGTGGTCCTCGGTTGTGAGCCCCTCCGGCGGCGCCTCGGCTAGAGGTCGGCTGGCCATCCGCTCTGACGGACGGCCGTGATCGTCCTCCGGGCCGGGGCTGCCGCCCGTCGTGCCAAGGTGTCGTCATGCTGGTCAGGTTCGACCTGGCCGGCTCACGGCCCCGCCTGACACGTCCGGATGGCGGCGGTGTGCGTGCTCCGGCACCGCCGGGATGCGGTGCGGCGGTGGCGAGGGGAACGCGTCCAGGATAGCGTCGCCGCGAGAGGGTAGAGTAGGAGCAGGATGCGGGAGCCCGGGGCGATCCTCCTGGTGGCGTGCTACGAGCTGGGCCACCAGCCGCTCGCCGTCGCGTGGGCGGCGGCGTTCCTCGAGGCGCGCGGCTACGCGCCGGCCGTCATGGACGTCTCCGTCGAGCCGTTCGACCCCGACAAAGTGTCGCGCGCCCGGCTCGTCGCCGTCTCCGTGCCCATGCATACCGCGCTCCGGGTCGGCATCGCGCTGATCGAGCGCGTCCGCGCGGTGAACCCCGCGTGCCACGTGGCGGCCTACGGGCTCTACGCGCAGCTGAACGCCGAGTACCTGCTCGCCCACGGCGTCGACTCCGTGATCGGCGGTGAGGCAGAGGCGCCGCTCGTGGCGCTCGCCGAGGCGCTCGAGGCGGGGACGGGCGCAGCTCGCGCCGGGGGTGGGGACGGCCGCGCGCCCCGCGGCGCCCGAACCTCGAGCGGCTGAGCTTTCCGGTTCCGAGCCGCGCGGCGCTCCCCTCCCTCAAGCAGTACGCGCGGCTCGAGCGCGACGGGCGGCACGAGCTGGTGGGGTACGTGGAGGCCAGTCGCGGCTGCAAGCACCTCTGCCGGCACTGCCCGATCCCGCCGGTCTACGGCGGGCGCTTCTTCGTCGTGCCGCCGGACGTGGTCCTGGCCGACGTCCGCCAGTGCGTCGAGGCCGGGGCGACCCACGTGACGATCGGCGACCCGGACTTCCTCAACGGCCCGCGGCACGCTCTCGCCGTGGCGCGGGCCCTCCACGCCGAGTTCCCGCAGGTGACCTTCGACTTCACGGCGAAGGTCGAGCACCTCCTGCGCCACCGCGCGATGCTGCCGGAGCTCCGCGCGCTCGGCTGCGCCTTCGTGGTCTCGGCCGTGGAGTCGCTCAGCGACACCGTGCTCCTCCACCTCGACAAGGGCCACACGCGCGCCGACGTCGTCGAGCTGGTCCGGCTGATGCGCGAGGCCGGGCATCCCGCTCCGGCCCACCTGGGTGGCGTTCACGCCCTGGACGACGCTCGACGACTACCGGGCGATGCTCGACTTCGTCGACGCGCGAGGACCTGGTGGACGCGGTGGACCCGGTCCAGTACTCGCTCCGGCTCCTGGTGCCGCCGGGCTCGCTCCTGGTCGACCACCCGGCGATGCGCCCCCACCTCGGCCCCCTGGTCGAGCGGGCGTTCTCCTACGCGCTGGACCCATCCCGACCCGCGGATGGACGCGCTCCAGGCCGAGGTCGCCCGGCTGGTGGAGGCGGCGGCCGAGGCGCACGCCGACGAGGCCGTCACGTTCGACCGGGTGCGGGCGGCCGTCGACGGGATGGCCGGGGCCGCGGGCCGGAGCCTGCCGGCCGGGCGCGCGCGCCCGGACCGGCGCGCGTCCCCCGCGCCTGACCGAGCCCTGGTTCTGCTGAGCGGAGCCCACCGAGGGCCAGTTGGCCCTCCGCGGACGGCCGGTCGGGAGCGCGCTCTGACCGGGGCATCGGGATCGACCTGGGGTAGAATGGTCGCGAGGCGAGCCGACGCGATCCGGGGAGTCGGGACCGCGCTCGACGAGGGAGGCTGGCGATGGCGGAAGAGATGACGCTCAAGGACAAGGTGACGGAGCTGCTCGACACCGCCATCAACCCGGCGGTCGCGGGCCACGGCGGGCTACATCGAGCTGATCGACGTCAAGGACTCGACGGTCTACATCCGGATGTCGGGCGGCTGCCAGGGCTGCGGCGCCGCGGACGTGACGCTGAAGGCCGGCATCGAGCGGATGATCTTCGAGGAGATCCCCGAGGTCACCGAGGTCCTGGACACGACGGATCACGGCTCGGGCACGAATCCCTACTACGCCCCGTCGAAGGCCTGACCCGCCTCACCGCTGACCGCCCGGCGTGCGCGCCCGGGCTCGGGTCTCCCGGCCCGCGGCCGGGCGCCGGCCGTAGGGTCTCGCATGCTGCGCCTGCTCCTCCTGATCCCGACGACGACGTACCGCACGGAGGACTTCGTCGCCGCGGCGGCGAAGCTCGACGTCGAGCTCGTGGTGGCCTCGGAGCGGCCGAACGTCCTCGAGTCCGCGCTGCCGGACAACCTCCTGACGCTCGACTTCGGCGACCCCGCCAAGGCGGCGAAGGCGGTGGCGGAGTTCGCGCGGCGCCACCCGGTCGACGCGGTGGTCCCCGTCGACGACCGCACCACGGTCGTCGGGGCCGCCATCGCCGAGCGGCTCGGTCTCCGGTCGAGCTCCGCTCGACGCCGTCTCCACGACCCGCAACAAGCACCGGATGCGCGAGGCGTTCGCACGGGCCGGCGTGCGGTCGCCGCGCTTCACGCTGCTCGACGTCTCCGACGATCCCGAGGCCGCGGCCGACCGCGTGACCTATCCGTGCGTCCTCAAGCCGACGATCCTCGCCGGCAGCCGCGGCGTGATCCGGGCCGACGACGCCGCCCTCGTTCGTCGCGGCGTTCCGCCGGATCGCGGCGATCCTCCAGGCCCCGGAGTCGGCGGAGCTCGGCGAGGGGCGGGAGGAGATCCTGGTCGAGAACTTCATTCCCGGGCCGCGAGGTCGCGCTCGAGGGGCTCCTGGTCGCGGGCGAGCTCCACGTCCTGGCGCTCTTCGACAAGCCCGACCCCCTCGACGGGCCGTACTTCGAGGAGACGATCTACGTGACGCCCTCGCGACTCCCGCCCGACGTCCAGCTCGCGATCGCGGCCGAGACGCGCTGGGCGGCCCGGGCGCTCGGGCTCGCGGAGGGGCCGGTCCACGCCGAGCTCCGCGTCAACGACGAGGGGCCGTGGATGGTCGAGCTGGCCGCCCGCACGATCGGCGGCCTCTGCTCGCGCACGCTGCGCTTCGGGGCCGGCCTGTCCCTGGAGGAGCTGGTCATCCGGCACGCGCTCGGGATCGACCTCGACTCCCTCGAGCGGGAGCGGCAGCCGGCCGGCGTCATGATGATCCCCATCCCGCGGGCCGGGGTGCTCCGGGCCGTGCGGGGCCGCGAGGCGGCGCTCGCCGTCCCCGGGATCGAGGAGGTGACGATCAGCGCGCACGTCGGCCAGGAGCTGGTCCCGCTCCCCGAGGGGTCGCGCTATCTCGGCTTCCTCCTCGCGCGGGCGGATTCGCCCGAGGCCGTCGAGGACGCGCTCCGCGCGGCGCACCGGGCGCTCGAGTTCGACGTCGACACGTCCGGCCCGGCGGCATCGGCCGGCATTTCCCCGCCCCCCGACTCCGGGCCGGAGCCCACGAAGGAGCCCTGCGCGTGAAGCTCGTCATCCATCCTGCCGTCGAGCCGGAGCGTCTCGCCAAGATCGTCGAGGCGGCGCGCCCCATGGTCGTCGTCAACGCCGGGGACGAGGCGGAGGCGCGCGCGGCCATCGCCGACGCCGACGCCTTCTTCGGCAAGCTCACGCCCGGGCTGCTCGCCCAGGCGCGGCGGCTCCGCTGGGTGCAGGCGCCCACGGCGAGCCTCGAGCACTACATGTTCCCGGAGCTCGTGGAGCACCCGTGCCAGCTCACCAACATGCGCGGGCCTCTACTCGGACGTGATCGCCGACCACGTGTTCGGCTACGTCCTCTGCTTCGCGCGGAACTTTCACCACTACATCCGGAACCAGCTGGAGGCGCGCTGGGCGCCCGTCGGCGGCAAGGCGGAGAGTCCTACGGGACTGGCGGGCCGGCCGGGTCGAAGGCCGGCGGCGGCCGGTCGGCTGGCGAGGCCGCGAAGGTGGAGTCGTCGGGGTTCGTCACGGGCCCCGCCCAGGTCAGCTCCGTCGACCGCTCGCATCTCCACCTGGCCGACACGACCCTCGGCGTCGTCGGGCTCGGGCAGATCGGCTCCGAGGTCGCCCGGCGCGGGCTCGCCTTCGGGATGCGGGTCCTGGCCGTCGACCCGGTCCAGACGGCGGCGCCGGCGGGGGTGGCGGCGCTCTGGCGCATGGATCGGCTGCCCGACCTCCTCGGGGAGAGCGACTTCGTGGTGATCGCCGCGCCCCACACGCCCGAGACGGTGAAGCTCTTCCGGCGCGCGCAGTTCCGGCAGATGAAGCCGAGCGCCTACCTGATCAACATCGGGCGGGGGGCGATCGTCGACCTGACCGACCTCGTCGCCGCGCTGCGGGCGGCCGAGATCGGCGGCGCCGGCCTCGACGTCTACGAGACCGAGCCCTTGCCGCCGGAGCATCCGCTCTGGGCGATGTCGAACGTCATCCTGACGCCCCACGTCGCCGGCTCCTCGCCGCGGATCGCCGAGCGGCACCTGGCCGTCCTGCTGGACAACGTCGCCCGCTTCGCGCGGGGCGAGCCCCTCGCCACCGTCGTCGACAAGCGCCGCTGGTTCTGAAAGCCAAAGTCGGGGTCAGGCCTTTACTTTGCCTTCCACGCAGTCCGCCGCTCGCTCCTGGCGCCGGCGGTCTGCGGAAGCCAAAGTCAGGGCCTGACCCCAGTTTGGCTGACCCCGATCTCCTGGGCGGCGCGGAGGCCGGACTCGATCGCGCCCTGGATCCAGGCGTGGGCGAGGGAGGCGTGCTCGCCCGCGAAGTGGATCCGCCCCTCGGGCGCGACGATCGCCTCGTAGAGCCGCGTCTGCTGGCCCGGGTCGAAGAGGGCGAACGCGCCGCCCGCGAACTCGTCGTGGTGCCACATGTAGGAGGCGCCCACCTCGAACTCCTGCGTCACCTGCGGGTGGATGAGGGCGACGTTCTCGAGCGCCTGGGCGATCCGGTCGCCCGGCGAGAGCGACCCCCAGCGCTGGGCGTCCTCCGACCACGTGTAGCTCGCCAGCAGGATCCCGCGGCCGGTCTCGCGGCCGTGGTCCGGATAGTAGAGGGCGCGGATCGGGAGATCGGTCGCCGTGCCGCCGCCCCGGATGCCGTCGTCCTCCTCCCAGAACCGCCGGCGGCACTGGAAGAGGATCTTCGCCGAGGCGTCGTAGTGGAGCTGGCGGATGGCCCGCTGCTTCGCGGCGGAGAAGGGCTTCACGGTCTCGACGTGTCTCAGGACGGCGAAGGGCACCGTGACGAGGACGTGGTCGCCGGTCTCCCGGAACCGGCCGGCGCGCGGTCTGGTAGTGCACGGTGGCGGACCCCTCGTCCTGGTCGAGGGCGATCATCCGCGCGCCGTACCGGATGCGGGGGCCGAGCCCGGGGACGAACGCCCGCGGCAGCCGGTCCATCCCGCCCTCGATCTCGGCCAGGTCGACGTAGCACTGCGTGACCTCTTCCCGGAGGAGCTCCAGGAAGGACGAGTTCATCAGGGCCTCCTGGAACTGGAGCAGGCCGAACGCCTCGATGGCGCCCTCGGACCAGCGGCAGTGCTCGAGGAACTCCTGGGTGGAGCAGTGGTCCCACTCCTTCACGATCGCGGCCCAGGCGGCATCCCCCTCGCGCGCGACCCGGTCCACGAATCCGGCGATCGCCTCGGCCCAGAGCGCATCGACCGGGCGCCCGCACTCCGCGTCGGCGAGCGTGAACGGGAGACACGCCGGCGTCGCCTGCACCTCCCCGAGCCGCCACCGGCGGCCGCCCAGGTGGACGTACGCCTGCGGGTTGCTCATCGTGAACGGCGTGAGCCTGAGCCCGAACCGCTCGCAGTAGGCGAGCGTGAGGTCGTGGGTCCGCGGGATCCGCATCGCGCCCACCTCGGCGTAGAGCCCGTCGGTGAAGGGCTCGCGGAGCGTGTGCACGCGGCCGCCCACGCGCCCCCGGGCCTCCAGCACGATCGGGTCGTGCCCGGCCCGGGCGAGCTCCCAGGCCGCGACGAGTCCGGCCATGCCCGCTCCGACGATCACGACCCGCTTCGGCCGCCCTTCCCACCTCGGCAGGCCCTGCCGCGCGATCCGGAGCAGCGCCTCGTGCGAATCCGGTCGGATGCCCATCCGTCCCTCCCTGCGCCGCCCGTCGCGGCGGCGCTATAATCCGCCTGCGGCCATAAATCCGCCTGCGGAAGGATATCGCACCGGAGGGAGTCCCATGAAGGGCGTCACGCTGCCGACCGAGACCGTGTTCGTGATGGAGATGTCGCCGATCAAGTTCGGCCTGGGCGCGACCGAGGAGATCGGCTTCGACGCGCGCCGTCTGGGCCTCCGGAAGGTCCTGATCGTCACCGACCCCGGGGTCGCCGCGCTCGGCCTTCCCGAGCGCGTGCGCGCGCTCCTCGACGAGCAGGGCGTCAAGGCGGACGTGTTCGACGGCGTCGCCGTCGAGCCGACCGACCGCTCGATGGAGGAGGCCGCCGACTACGCCCGCACCAAGGAGGTCGACGGCTTCGTCGCGGTGGGCGGGGGCAGCGCGATCGACACCGGCAAGGCCGTGAACCTCCTGACGTGCTATCCGGCCCCGCTGCTGGACTACGTGAACAAGCCCGTCGGCCGCGGCGTGCCGGTCCCGGGCCCCCTCAAGCCCCTCATCGCCATGCCCACGACGGCCGGCACCGGCAGCGAGACCACGGCCGTCCTCGTGACCCACGTGCTCGCCCAGCACGTCAAGGCCGGGGTCGCGAGCCGGCTCCTGCGCCCGACGCTCGGCGTCGTCGACCCGCTGAGCACGCTGACGGCGCCGCCGGAGGTGACCGCGGCGGCGGGCGCCGACATCCTGACCCACGCGATCGAGTCCTACACGACGCGACCCTACGACGCGCGCCCCAAGCACCATCCGCCGGACCGGCCGGCCTACATCGGCGCCAACCCGGCGAGCGACGTCTGGTGCGAGAAGGCCATCGAGCTGGTCGGGCGCTATCTCCGGCGCGCGGTCCTGAGCGGGATGGACCTCGAGGCCCGGACGCACCTCGCGCTGGCGGCGAACTACGCGGGCATCGGGTTCGGCAACGCGGGCGTCCACCTGCCGCACGCCGTCGCGTACCCGATCGCCGGGCTCGTGCGGGACTACCGGCCGAGCGGGTACCCGCAGGGACACGCCCTCGTCCCCCACGGCATGTCGGTGATCCTGACCGCGCCGGCGGCCTTCCGGTTCACCTACGCGACCGCGCCCGAGCGGCATCTCCGGGCGGCCGAGCTCCTCGGCGTGCCCGTGCGGGACCTCGACGAGACGGCGCGGCCCGAGGCCTTGCCGCGGGCGCTCGTCGCGCTCATGCGGGACATCGGCATCCCCAACGGCCTCGCGGCCGTCGGCTACGGCGAGGGTGACGCGGCCGCGCTGGTCGAGGGCACCCTCCAGCAGCCCCGCCTCCTCGCGAACGCGCCCCGGACCGTGGGCCGCGCGGGACCTCGACGCGATCGTGCGGAGCTCGATGCGGATCTGGTAGCCGCGGACGCGCCCGGGACGGCGCCGAGCGTCGCGTAGTCCGGCCAGGGTGAGGTTTTGTACACGCCGGGCCAGGATGGGATATCACGGCCTGACCCGGTCTCGGTTCGGAAGCCTCGTCAGGCCAGAAGCGTCACGAGGGGCCGGCGGTCTCGTCGGCGGCGGCGCCCCCGGGTGGCAGGACCACGCGGCCGCCTGGCCGCCTCCGGCCGGGGGCGGCATGGGGAACGCCTCCGCCGTGACGGTCGCCAGGCGCGCCGGGTCCGAGAGGTCGTAGAGGTCGACGCGGGCGCGGTCGCTCCGGCGCGTGCCGGGCGCATTCCCGGCCTCGAACGACGCGCGCCGGGTCCCGATGCGGTCGAGGTAGCTGCGGATGGCGGTCGTCTCCTCGGGGACGGCGTGGGTCACCACCAGCCACGTTCGTGGCCGGCCGCGGAACGCGTCGAGCTCGCGCAGGTAGACACGCGGGTCCTCCCGGGCGCAACGCCCGAGGACGTAGTCCCCCGGCGCGAATCCGAACCGCCGCGCGTAGTAGAGGAACGCCTTCTCCCCGCCGTAGTAGACGTAGGCGCGGTCGCCGGGCTGCCACGCCTGCCGCATCGTCCGGAGGACCGGCTCGAGCGGCTCGGGCGCGTAGGGCGGCGGATTCCGAGCGAGACCGAACACGGCGAGCGCGGCGCATCCGGCCGCGACGAGCGCGGCGGCGCGCCAGCCTCGCGACCCGGCGAGCCGGCCGATCGCCTCCGGCCCCGCCGCCGTGAGCAGGAGGAAGGCCGGGAAGAGGAAGAGCACCACCCGCGGCTCGAACGGATAGACGTGGAGCGCGGCCGCGCCGAACGCGGCCAGGATGGGCATGAGGACGACCCCCGCGGCGCGACGGTCGCGTCGCCAGAGCCTCCAGGCGCCCACCGCCGCCAGGGCCAGGAAGAGCCCCGGCGCGGGGTACCGGAGGCCGCCGCCCCCGTAGACGGTGGTGAGGCGCGCGACCGGCCAGCCGAGATCCCGGAGATCGCGGGGCGGGAGGGGCATGAAGTCGCGGGCCCAGAACCGCTGCATGTACAGCGCGTCGTCCGGCGTCACGGTGCCCCGCGCCCAGAGCACGGCTCCGAGCGCGCTCGCCGCGCACGCCAGTGCCGGCACCACGAGCGGCCGCAGGCGGGCGCGATCGCGGTCCAGGAGCGCCGCCGCGGCCATCGCCGTGAGGACTCCGGCGGCGACGAGCGTCGCGGGGTACGAGAGCCACGGCGCGACGACGCCGGCGACGCCCAGGCGAAGCGCCCGCCCCTGTCCCGTGCCGTGCTGCTCGACCGCGAGAGCCAGGACGACCAGCAGGAGCGCCACGGCCACGTCCGTCGAGTATGGCTTCGCCTGCGCGGCATAGAAGATGAGTGGGATCCCCGTCGCCAGGAGTCCGAGGGCGAGCGGCGGGCCGAGGCCCGGAGGAAGCACGCGCCGGGCGACCTGCCAGCCGAGCGGCAGCGCCGCGAGGCTCCCGAGGAGCGGGACCAGACGAAGCGCGTGCTCGCCCTCTCCGAAGACGAGGACGGCGAGCTTCTCGAGCACGAGCCAGCCCGGCGGGGCGACCTGGCGATAGTCGAGCGGGCCCAGGAGGCGCGCGAGCGGGCGCTCGACGATGTTCAGGGCCATGTTCGCCTCGTCGGCCCAGAGCGACGCGCCGGCCGCGTACTGCCAGAGCCGCAGTGCCGCGCCGAGCGCCCCCAGCGCCACCGGGACCAGCCACGCCGGGCGGCCGACGGTGGCGCCGGCCGGACCCGCCGCGGCGCCTAGCGGGAGCGCCACCGCACGACGGCCAGGAGGAGCCCGACCAGGGCCGCGAGGGGAGCCCGGGTCCGCGCCGCTCCCGGCGGGGTCCTTCCTCGGGTCGAGGACGGCGGTCGGCGGGCCGATCGGACCGGGCGAGCGGAAGGCCCATGCTGCTCGGAGACTACCATTCCGCTCGGGTCTTCCCGGCCTTCGACGTGGTCGGGGCGCGCGCGTGAGTCCGCGTCCCGCTCGACCCCGAGGGCTCGCGTCGTTGTGGCTCCCCGGGGGCGGGTCTATCATCCGAGGATGCGCGCCGGCGCGCCTGCCCGCGATGACCCGCACCCAGCTGCTC
Source organism: uncultured Candidatus Rokubacteria bacterium (assembly GCA_963745015.1). Lineage (GTDB taxonomy): Bacteria > Methylomirabilota > Methylomirabilia > Rokubacteriales > DASRDR01 > DASRDR01. The sequence continues at coordinate 521,244 of CAVUVU010000014.1, read as the reverse complement.
GAGCTGTCGGCCGCCGTGATGCTGCTCGGCGGCGCCGTCGGGGCCGCGGCCTACTGGGGCCGCGCCGCTCCCGCCGGACGACCGGACGCGTTCCCGGTGAGCCGCCCGGCCGAGCCGGTCGCGGCCTCGGACCTCGAGCTCCTGGACCTGTCGGGCCGGCCGGTCCGCCTCCGCGATCTCCGCGGTCGCGTCGTGCTGCTGAACTTCTGGGCGACCTGGTGCGCGCCGTGCCGGGAGGAGATGCCGGCGCTCGAGACGCTCGCCCGGGAGCTCGGTCCCCGAGGGCTGACCGTCGTGGGGGTGAACTTCAAGGAGAAGAAGGAGGAGGTCGAGGCCTTCGTCCGGGAGCACAAGCTCGCCTTCCCGATGCTGCTGGACGAGCGCGGGGCAGGCGGCGGCGCGCTACCAGGTCTTCGCGCTTCCGGTGACGTTTCTCGTGGACCGCCGAGGGCATGGTCGTGGGAACGGTGCTCGGGATCCGCGACTGGGTGGGCCCCGACGCTCGCGCGTACCTGGGCCAGCTCCTCGTCGGGCCGGCGGCCTGATCCGTTGACGCCGCCGGGGGTCGCCGCGAGCGGGCTGGGCGACCTCCTCGTCCGGGTGGCGGGGGCCTGGAGCTGGCGGCCGGCCGTCCTCCTCGTCGTCGGCGCGCTCGCGGTGCTCTACGTCCGGGGCTGGTCGCGGCTCCACCGGATCCCGCGGACCCGCGGCGCCGCGCCGGGCTGGCGGCTCGCCGTCTACCTGGCCGGCCTGGCGAGCGTGATCCTCGCCCTCTGCTCGCCCCTCGAGCTCATGGCCGAGCTGTCGTTCACCGCCCACATGATCCAGCACCAGCTGCTGATCATGGTGGCTCCGCCCCTGCTCCTCCTGGGAGCGCCATTCCCGATCTCGCTCTGGGGCCTGCCGCCCCGACTCCGACGCCGGGTCGGCGCGCTGGTGAGCCGCCCCGGCCCGGTCCGGCGGGCCCTCGGCACGCTCACCTGGATGCCCGTGGCCGGCGCGCTCTACACGGTGACGCTCTGGGGCTGGCACCATCCCGTCCTGTACGAGGCCGCCCTCCGGTACCCGATCCTGCACGACATCGAGCACCTGACCTTCTTCGGGACGGCCGTGCTCTTCTGGTGGCCGATCGTCAACCCGGCGCCCCGGTTCCGGCGCCTCACCAGCGGGGTGATGTACGGCGCCCGGATCGGCTATCTGATCCTGGCGACGGCCCAGAACACCCTCCTGGGCGCCGTGCTCGGGCTGGCGGAGCGCGTGTTCTACCCCTCCTACGCCGCGGCGCCGAGGCTCCTGGCAGACTGGAATCCCGTGGACGACCAGGCGTTCGGCGGCGGCGTCATGTGGTCCGGGAGCCACATGTTCCTGCTGGCCGTGCTGATCCTTCTCCATCGGGCGATGGACGCCGAGGGGCGAAAGGCGGGTGCACCGGCCCGCCCCATCGTGTAGGATTCGCCCAGTCCATGCTCGATATCGGGATCCAGGAGCTCCTCGTCGTCATGGTGCTGGCCCTGCTGATCTTCGGGCCGGACAAGCTGCCCGAGCTCGGGCAAGCGGCTCGGCCGGGCCATGCGCGAGTTCCGCCGGGCCAGCGACGAGTTCCGCTCGACCGTCGAGCAGAACCTCCAGATCAACGTGGACGACACCTTCTCGTCCCCGTCGCCGATCGAGCCGGCGGCGGCGAGCGCCGCGGCCGGTGACGCCTCCGACGGCCACGCGGCCGCGGCCGACGCGGGCGCGACCGGGGCGCCGGCCGCGGAGCCCCTGGGCGCGGACGCCACGGCCGGAGCGGGGCAGGGGGTCGACGACCTCCTCGAGCCGTTCTGGACCAGCCGCGGCGGGAAGCTCCTCCACCGGCGCGAGTGCGCCTGGCGGGCCCGGGTCCCCGCGTCCGACCGGATCCCGTTCAAGACCGCCCCGGACGGGTGGGAACAGGGCCTCAAGGCCTGCCCGGTGTGCGACCCGAAGGACGTGGCCGTCGCCTCGTAGGCGGTCTCTTTTTTTGGTTGACTGCCTCAACGGGTGTTGACTACACTCCTGGCGGGAGGAACACCCATGGAGCAACGGTTGACCGATCGCCAGCGGGAGGTGCTCGAGTTCATCCAGACCTTCACCGAGGCGAATGGCGTCCCACCGACGGTGCGCGAGATCGGCGGGCGCTTCCACGTCACGCCCGGGGCGGCCTTCGACCACCTGCGGGCCCTCGAGCGGAAGGGCTTCCTCCGCCGGCGCGCCACGGCGGGGCGGACGTCCCGGGCGCTCACGCTGGCCGTGCCAGCCGCGAAGCCGTACGAGGTGCCCATTCTCGGGCGGATCGCCGCCGGCGCCCCGCTGCTGGCCGAGGAGAATCGCGAGGGCACGCTGCCGCTCGATCCCGCGTGGGTCGGGGGCCGGGGCGGCGACGTCTTCGGGCTTCGGGTCCGCGGGGAGAGCATGATCAACGCCCACATCGTCGAGGGGGACCTCGTGCTCGTGCGGCGCCAGGACCACGCGCAGCCGGGCGACATCGTGGTGGCGCTGGTCGACGGCGAGGCCACGGTGAAGAGGTTCGCGCGGGACGCGCACGCCGTCCTCCTGCGTCCGGAGCATCCGACCATGGGACCCATCGTCATCCGGGAAGGGGAGAAGGACTTGAGGATCCTCGGCAAGGTCGTGGGGCTCGTCCGTGGCATCTGAGCGCGTGCGCACCGCAGCGGGCGCGGCGCCGCGCGCCGACGGAAAGTGCCGTCGCGGGCCGCGGCCGGCCGGCGGCAGTCGAGAGGCAGCGGCACGAGTGCGATGGCGACGAAGGCCTGGACATCCGGGCACGCGGCTCGTCCGCGCGCCGCCGCGGCGGCGCGCCGCCTCGCAGGCGCGGGCCAGGTCGGGGGCGGGCCGTCGCCGTAGCGAGCGGGCGTCCGACTCCGCGCCGCCGCTCGCGAGACACGCCTCGCGGTCTTTTTTTTGGCCCATCGTGACTCAACAGGTGACAAGGGCGTTGCGGGCGATTCCGTACCGGGACGTCAGTGCGGCCGCGGCGTGCGCGGGCGCGTTCGCGCTGTGGGCGCTCGCGCTGTCGCTTCTCGTCGTGTAGCCGAGGGACAGCCGGGCGGAGTCCGCGCGAGCGCGCGACGGCCGGGCTCGCGCGAGGTTGACGACTCCCGGAGGCGTCCGTATCCTTCGACCTCGTGACCTCGCCGGCCCGCCCGCGCGTCTCCACCGGTCTGCCTCGCCTGGATGCGATGCTCGGCGGCGGCCTCCTGCCGGGGACGCTCACCGTCGTCTACGGGGCGACGGGAATCGGGAAGACGCACCTCGGGCTCACGTTCGCCCATCACGGGCGGGACGCCGAAGGCGCTCCCGGGCTGGTCGTCGACATGAACGCCCGGGGTGACTCCCAGCAGCACGGGCCGTACGCCGAGCGCCTCTACGGCTGGCCGCTCCGGCGCTGGACCCACACCGTCCTGCCGATGGGCGACCCGTATCCGCCCGCGGGCGAGCTCGAGGCCCAGTATCTCGACGCCTTCCCCTGGGTAGGGCGCCGGAGCGACTACGAGGTCGCCACGCCCGAGGGGCGCGAGTTCGACTGGGGCTGGAAGGCGGCGTACGCGCGGGCCCTCTACACGGCCCGCCCGTTCTTCTACTTCCACTTCGCGAACGGCTCGCGGCGGGTCGTCGTGGACGGGATCGAGCCGCGCGAGAGCGACGACTCGATCCAGGCGCACATCGTGGACGACCTCTACCGGAAGATCATCCACCGGGACGCCGAGACGCTCGGGATGGAGATCTGCCTGCCCGTGTGGCAGCACCGCGCGTTCATCGACGGGCACCGGTACGACCACGAGTCGATCACGACGCTCCTCCTGGTCACGACCGAGGAGACCCGGCTCGAGGACCTCATCTCGCGCAAGGTGACGGCGGGCGACATCGGGGCGGTGGCCAACACGGTGCTCCTGCTCGGGCGCGAGAAGGTCGGGCTCCGCGTCGGGCGATTCGTCTCCGTCGCCAAGCATCGCGGCAGCGCGATGAGCGACGAGATCGTGGAGTACCGCGTCGGCGAGCAGGGGCTCGTCTTCGGCTGATCCCGGCGGGAGCATGACCGCCCGGCGCCGCCGGTCCCCGTCCGCTCGTCCGCGCCGAGCTCGAGCGCGCGCGGGACGTGGCCTTCCGCCGCGTGCCCGCGCGCCGGGTCAAGCGCGAGCGGGACGCCCTCGCCTTCGTGGAGGAGGTCGGGATCTGCTCCACCTTCTACCGCTTCCCCGAGGGGCTCGCGTGTCTGTGGGAGGCGGTCGTCGGCCGGCGCGACCCGCGATGGCCGCGCCGCTCCCACCATGACGCCGGGGTCGGGCTCACCTGGGAGCTGAAGGACAGCCTCCCCGCGCGCCGCGCCGTCTACTACGGCAAGCTTCTCAAGGGGCGGCCCGTGCTCGTGGCCCTCGACCTCTTCCCCGCCTTCTACGCCCTGGTCCGGGGCCGCCAGCGCGCCCGCGACTACCGCGTCGAGTACGAGGCGGGGCGCCTGTCCCACGCGGCCAAGCGGCTGATGGACATCCTGATCCGCCGGCACCCCCTCTACACGCGGGAGTGGCGCGCGGAGGCGCTCATGCTGGAGCCCGGCTCGACGCGCGGCTTCGAGCGCGCGGTGGCGGAGCTCCAGCAGGGCCTCTTCGCCGTGAAGACCGAGGAGCGCTACGACCCCTCGTTCTCGTACCGCTGGGATCTGGTCGAGGCCTGGCTTCCCGATGCGGTGGGGGAGGGCCGGCGCCTGGGCCGTCCGGCCGCGGTTCGCCGCCTGGTCGGCCGCTATCTCGGCGGCGCCGCGTGGGGCTCGGTGCGCGGGATCGCGCGCCTGTTCAGCGTGCCCGCGGACGAGGTGCGGCTCGCCGTCGCCGCCCTGGCCCGGACGGGAGACGTGCGGACCAACGTCTCCGGGCTGCCGGCTGACTGGATCGTTTCCCGGACCGGCCGCTCCCGGCGGCCCTGACGCGGCCTGACGCGGCCTGACGCGGATGGAGCCTCCCGCCGGATTCCGCTACATCGACGCCCACACGCATCTCCACCCGCCCCGGCTCTTCGCCGCGATCCGGCGGTGGTTCGACGAGCATTCCCACTGGAACCTGAGCGGCCCCACCGAGCCGGACGAGGTGGTGGCGGCCCTCCGCGCCGCCGGCGTCGAGCGCTTCGCGTTCTTCTCGTACGCGCATCGCCCGGGAATGTCCCGGGAGCTGAACCGCTGGATCCGCGACGCCGCGGCGCGGTTCCCCGACGGGATCCCGCTCGGCACCGTCCACGCGGAGGACGACGATCCGGTGGCCGTCGTCGACGAGGCGTGCGGGGCGTGGGGGCTGGCGGGCCTGAAGGTCCACACCCAGGTCCAGCGGTTCCATCCGGACGACCCGCGGATGCTGCCCGTCTACGAGCGCCTCGTCGCGCTCGACCGCGTGCTCGTGATCCACGTGGGGACGGGCCCCCACACCAACGAGTTCACGGGCCTGTCGCGCCTCGAGCGGGTGCTCGAGCGGGTCCCGGCGCTCCGGGCGTCGATCTGCCACATGGGCGCGTTCGAGACCCGCGCTGGCCTTCCAGCTCCTCGATCGCTTCCCGCAGCTCCACCTCGACACGACGATGGCGATGGCCCCGGAGTCGCTGCCGTACACCGGCATCGATCACGCGGTCGTGCGCGACGCCGACCTGGTCCGCCACGCGGACCGCATCCTCTTCGGCAGCGACTTCCCGAACCTTCCGTATCCGTACGAGGCGGAGCGGGCGGGGCTCTGGGCTCGCGGCCTCCCGATGGAGGTCTACCGGCGGATCTTCTACGAGAACGCCCGCGCGTTCTTCAGGCTCTGACCCCGTCTCAGATCCGTGTCCGAGGGTCGAGCGCGTCGCGTATCCCGTCGCCGAGGAGGTTCAGGCCGAGGATCAGCAGAGCGAGCGTGGCCGCCGGACAGAGGATCATCCAGGGTGCGTCGCGCAGGAACACGCGAGCGTCGGCCAGGATGTTGCCGAGGCTCGGCGTCGGGGGGACCGCCCCCAGCCCGACGAAGCTGAGCGCGGCCTCTCCCAGGATCGCGTAGCCGACCGTGAACGTGCCCTGGACGATGACCGGCGCCGCTGCGTTCGGAGTGACGTGCCGCGCCAGCACCCGGAGCGGCCGGTTCCCGAGCGCGCGGGCGGCGTCGACGAATTCCCGGCTCCGTACGGCGAGCACGCTCGCGCGAGCCAGGCGCGCCATGCGCGGCGCGTAGGCCACGCCCAGGGCGCCCACCACGTTGACCGTCGACGGTCCCGCGATCGCCATGACGGAGAGCGCGAGCAGGATGGCGGGGAATGCCATGAGCGCGTCCATCACGCGCATGATGACCGCGTCCGCGCGCGGCACGAAGCCCGCGACCAGGCCCGGCACGGCGCCCAGCAACACGGTCACCACCAGCACCGAGGAGCCCACCAAGAGCGAGAGACGGATGCCGTGGACCACGCGGGCGAAGAGGTCACGCCCGAAGTCGTCCGTCCCGAACCAGTGCCGTCGCGATGGCGACGTCAGGGTCGCCTGGACATCCAGCGCCGTAGGGTCCGTCGCGATGACGACGGGCAGCGCGACGGCGAGCGTCGCGACCACCAGGACGATCGCCCCGCCGGCCAGGGCGAGCCGGTGACGCCCGAGCCGGCGCCACACCGCGTGGCCGGCCGGCGCGTCCACGCCGCGACCGCGGCTGGATCTCTTCAGCCATACCGGATCTGGGGATCGAGATAGGCGTAGAGCACGTCGACGACGAGGTTGACCAGGATGACCATCGTGGAGATCAGCAGGAGGCAGCCCTGGACCAGCGGATAGTCGCGCCGCTTCACCGCCATGACCACCAGGTTGCCCAGCCCCGGCAGGTTGAAGACGGTCTCGACCACGAACGCTCCCCCGAGGAGCACGACGGCCGACGCTTCCCACGACGGTCAGCACGTGGATCAGCGTGTTCCGGAAGGCGTGCCATCCGACCACCGCGGGCTCGGCGAGGCCCTTGGCCCGCGCGGTGCGCACGTAGTCCGCGCCGAGCGCCTCGAGCATGCTGCTCCGTGTGATGCGGGCGATCAGCGCTCCCTGGGGCATGCCGAGGGCGAGCGCGGGGAGGATCAGGTGCTGCACGAAGCCCGCCGGGCTTCGCGAGAGCGGCACGTACCCGCTGACCGGCAGCCACTGGAGGGCCACGCCGAACAGCACGATCAGGCCGAGGCCGAGCGCGAAGTCGGGAACCGAGAGGCCGACCACGGCGGCGGCCATCGCCCCCAGGTCCGTCGGAGAGTTGGGGCGCGTGGCGGCCCGGACTCCGATCGGCACCCCGATGAGGACGGCGCAGGCCAGGGCGGCGGCGGTCAGGCTCAGGGTCACCGGCAGCCGGCCCAGGATCGCGTCCAGGACCGGTTGTCCCAGGAAGAACGACCGCCCCAGCTCTCCCTGGACGACGCGCGAGAGCCACAGGACGAACTGCACGGGGAGCGGCTGGTCCAGTCCCAGCCGGACGCGCAGCTCCGCCACGGCTTGCGGCGTCGCTTCCATCCCGAGCAGCACCGCCGCCGGGTCTCCGGGGATGAGGCGGATGAGGGCGAACGCCGCGGCGCCCATGATCAGCCAGGCGGGGACCAGCAGCATGATCCGCCGCGCGACGTAGCGCGCCACCGCGGGGGCCCCCGGGCGCGCTCAGCCGGTCACTTGCTGACGTTCCAGAAGCGGCGCAGGAAGAAGACCTTGTATCCCTTGAGCGCCTTGGTGGCGCCGTCGAGCTGGAACATGTCGCCGATCTTGACGAGCGGCACGGTCTCGTAGAACTGCTTCTGCGCCTGGGCGTAGGCCTGGGCGCGGCGCTCCGGCTCGCGCTCCCGCACGCCGGCCGCGAGCGCCTTGTCCATCTCCGGATCGCAGTAGCCGTAGGTCTCGTAGGACGCCCCGCAGCGGAAGAGGTAGTCGAACCCGGTCGGCTCAGGACGGGTCGAGATCCCGTTCGTGGCCATGTCGAAGTTCCCTTCCTTCTGCTGCGCGATCTGGCCGGGCCAGTCCCGCACCACCAGCTCCACCTTGAACCCGATCGCCTCGAGCTGGGGCTGGACCGGCACCGCGGCGCGGTACAGCCACTCGATGTCGCGGTTCGTGACCAGCGCGATCGGCTTCCCGTCGTAGCCCGACTCCTTGAGGAGCCGGCGGGCCAGGTCGAGGTTCTTCTGGTTGTAGACTTCCTGGCCCGACGTGTTGTGCCAGACTCGCTGCTCGGGGAAGAAGAGGCTCGGCTGGAGCCGGTAGAAGGCCGCCTGGTTTCCCGTCACCCCGCGCATGACCGCCTCCATGTCGAGGCCCCGGGAGACCGCCTGCCGGGCCTTGACCTGGCTGAACGGCGCCCGGTTGGCGTTGAGCTGCAGGATCACCTGGGTGAACGGCTTCAGCACGACGGCGTCGAGGGCGGTCGAGGCGCGCAGGCGCTCGTACGCCGTCGGCGCGAGCGCCATGGCGTAGTCAAAGTCGCCGCGCTCCAGCCCGGCGAACCGGGTCGCGCTCTCGCCGGTGGAGATGATGTGCACCTCGTCCACGAGTGCCGACCGGTCCCCGCCGAGCCCGGACGCCGGCATCCGGCGATCCCGAGTGTAGTCGTCGAAGCGCTTCAGCGTGATCTGCTGGTCGCGCACCCACTCCGCCAGCCGGAAGGGGCCGGTGCCGACCAGCTGCGGCGGCTGGAGGGGGTCCTTCGCGCCCGTCACGAGCTCCTTGGGCATGATCCCGAGGAGCGCCACCGGGTTGGCGAGGGCGCCGAGGAACGAGCCTTGCGCCTCCTTGAGCGAGATTCGCACGGTCGAGGGATCGACGATGGTGACGGCCCGCACGGCTCCCAGATCCCCGCGCCGGGCGCCGAACTGGACGAAGCGGTCGACGGACGCCTTCACGTCGTCGGCGGTCACCGTCCGCCCGTTGTGGAACTTCACGCCCTGGCGCAGCTTGAAGGTGTACTCGGTCCCGTCGGCACTCACGCTCCAGCTCTCCGCCAGCTGCGGAATGACCCCGTAGTCCTCGCCGATGGTGACCAGTCCTTCGAAGACGTGCGAGGAGAGCTCGCGGAGGGTGAAGGCGGTGCCCATGTGGGGATCAAGCCACGGCAGGTTCGTGTCGGTGGCGACCCGGAGCACCTTCGGGCCCTGGGCGCCCGCCGGCGCGAGGCCGAACGCGGTGATCCAGACCAGCGCGAGGAGAGCCAAGGCGATCATGCGGCGCGACATGCGTGCCTCCTTCTCGGGGTCAGGCTGTGACGTCCAGACCATTCGCCCCGCGTCCGTCGCGGGTCGAATGCCGGGAAGCCGAGGGCGAGCCCCAGCGAGACTCGAAGGTCGGTTGTTTGAAAGTCAGAGCCTGACCCCCGCGAGGTAGCGGGTCACCTGATCGAGCGGGACCACGTCGCCGAGGTCCAGCTCGATGTCGAGCAGGTTGACCTCGTGGAAGATCTCGCAGCGCTCGCCGACCGCCTCCTGCGGCACGATGACCCGGAAGCTGTCGGTGGCGTCCCGGCACGTGGCGTAGACGCAGTGGCTGGTGCTCAGCCCCGTGACGATCAGCGTGTCGATGCCCTGAGCGGTCAGCATCTCGTGGAGGTTCGTGCCCTTGAAGGCGGACGCGTAGCGCTTCCGGAGCAGCAGCTCGGTCGGCCGCCGCTCGACGCGCGGATCGAGCTCGAGGAGCTTCTCGTCGCCGGGACCGAGGTGAAGCGCGTTCTTCGCGTCGTGCGGGGAGGCCGGGGCCGCCGGATCGTACGCCCAGGTCGTGAAGACGGTGAAGATCCCGGCCGCCCGGGCGGCGGCGAGGACGTGGGCGGTCGCTTCCACGACGGAGTCGACGGCGCTCCCCATCTCCACCCGCCGCGGGTCCGTCCAGACCAGGGCCAGGTCGATGACGACCAGGGCGGGCCGCTGGCCGAACCCGACGGGGCCGCCCCAGCCGCGGCGGTGATAGCGCTCGCGGAGCGCGTCGAGGTGCGCCCGCAGCGGGCCGCGAAGCGCGTCGGGCAGGCGCAGATCGTCCGAGCCGAACGGAAGCCGTTGGTTCCCCGCGTCCGTCATGAGGACACCTCCCGAGAAGGCATCTTCGCGCAGGTGAGAGGCGACGGAAAGGGGGCGTTGCGGGCTGTCTCGGGCTGACGATCCCGCGGGCTAGCCGGGCCGGGCCGCGCGGACTAACTCCAGCGTCTCCTCCACGGTGTCGCGCGCGGTGAGCGCCCGGACCACGACCTCGTCGAGGACGCCCTCCCAGCGCGCGAGCGCCTCGGGCACGGCAGCCTCGGTCCGGCGCCGCCACTCCCGTGGCGGCCGGCGGGACGCCCATCCGCGCGAAGTGGTCCGCGTAGGCGGGAATCCCGGCGTAGCGGCGCCCTTCCTCCTCCAGTCCGCGCGGCGCTGCCTGGCCCGAGCGAGACCCGCACGTAGGCGGCCAGGCGTGGGGCCGGCCGCCCCGCGGCCTCGGCCCCGGCCCTGACCCACTCGGCCGACCTGAGCGCGTGCTCGGGCGTCAGCCAGTTCAGGAGCACGCCGTCGGCGATCTCGCCGGCCAGCCGGCACATGCGCGGCCCGAGGGCCGCGACGTAGAGCTGCGCCGGGACCCGGGCGCGGAGCGCCCCGATCCCGTCGCGCACGCGCGCGAGCGCCGCGGGGTTCGGGCTGCCCACCCCGAGCAGAAGGCGCGCGACGGGGAGCGCGTTGCCGCGGACGGCCGCGGCGATGTGCGTCCGGGCCGCAGGTGTGAAGCGGCACCACGCCGACCCCGAGCGCGATGCGCGCGGTCTCGGCGGCCGCCAGGGCGAGCGCGGCCAGACCGTCGACCGGTCCCGGGTAGTTCACCCAGAAGGAGTCGTACCCCACCGCCTCGGCCTCGCGGGCGGCCGCACGGATCACCGCCGGCGCCGCCCCGGCGTGCAGTGCGAATCCCCGCGCCGCTCGCTTGCCGCTCACGGCGACGATTATCGGGCGTCGGCCCCGCGCCCGGCAAGCCGCCGGCCGGCGGTCACCGGCGAAGGTGCAGGAGCCCGATGCCGGCGAGCACCAGGGCGCCCCCGGCGAGCTGCGGCGGGGCGAGGGTCTCCCCGAGCACGGCGAAGGCGACGAGCCCGGAGACCACCGGCTCGAGCGTGGACGTGACGCTCACGTGGGTGGCGCTGATCCGCGCGAGCGCCGCGAAGTAGAGCGCGTAGGGGAGCAGCGTCCCGAAGACGGTCACGATGCCGATGCCGAGCCAGACCGACGCCGGCTGCGGCTCGAGCACGACCCACCAGGGCGGGGCGATCGGGAGCCAGAAGAGCGTGCCGGCGATGAAGGCGTAGACGAGGACCGTCCACGGCGACAGCCGCCCGGGGAGCGCCTTGGTCCACAGGTTCAGGAAGGCGAACGAGATCGCGTTGAAGATCCCGAGCGCGAGGCCCACCAGGCTCACGCGGAGGCCGGACGGCTCGTAGGCGCGGACGAGCAGCACGGCGCCGACGATCGTCACCGCCGCCGCGAGGACGTCCTGGCGGCGGAGCGGCTCTCTGAGGAACAGCACGCCGCCCGCCAGGACGAACAGGGGCGTCATGTAGAGGAGGATCGCGGCCATCGCGACCGGGATCAGGGACAGCGTGACGTAGTACGTGTAGTTCGAGAGGGACATGCCGGCGATGCCGAGGAGCGCCAGTCGCCACAGGACCCGCGGGCTGACCCGGAGCAGCTCGGGCCGGACGAGGGCGAGCGCCGTGGTCAGGACGAGGGCGGCGATGGCGGTCCGGGTGCTCACGAGCGACGTGGCGGGGAGGCCCGACGTCAGGAGGAGCTTGGCGACGATGGTCTGGGCGCCCCACGAGGTCGCCGCGCCGGCGGCCAGCAGGTAGCCGGCGGGCCGGCGCGCGTGCGATCCGTCGCCCCTCGCCCGGGCGGCGCTCGGGCGAGGAGGACTCGCGGGCGCGGACACGGGCGCCACCGTAGCAGCGGGGTTGGCTCCGGTCAACGCCGCGGCCGTTGAAGGCCCCTGTTGAAGCCGGCGACGATCGGATCGTTGCGCGACGACCGTCCGTTCGCCTTCACGCCTGGTGGGCGGGTTGCTAGAATGACGGCGACGGACGAGCGCAACCGCCCAGACATTCATGACGTCCGTGGCGCTCGGGCCTCTCGATCCGATGCGGCCGCTGCTCGCGGCCGTCGCGGAGACGGTCGGCGGACCTGTCTGGCTGGTCGGCGGCGCGATCCGGGACCTCCTGCTCGGGCGGCCGATTCACGACGTCGACCTCGCCCTCCCGCCGGGAGCAGCGCGGTGGCTCGACGCCTCGCGGACCGTCTCGGAGGCGCGTTCGTGCCGCTCGGCGAGCCGCACGGCATGGCCCGCGTGGCCCTGGCCGGGCCGCCGTCGCTCCAGGTCGACCTGTCCGACTTCCGGGGGCCGAGCCTCGAGGCGGACCTCGCCGGACGCGACGTCACCGTCGATGCGCTGGCCGTCGACCTCCACACGCTGCTTCGCGGGCCGGCGGCGGTGCACGACCCCACCGGTGGTCTCCGCGATCTGGCTCTCCGGAGGCTCCGTGCCTGCGGGACGACGGCGTTTGCCGACGACCCCGTGCGCGTCCTCCGCGCCCTGCGGCTCGGCCACCAGCTCGACTTCGCCATCGAGCCGGAGACGGAGGCCCTCGCGCGGGCGGCGGCGCCGGCGCTCGCCTCGGTCTCGGCCGAGCGCGTCCGCGAGGAGCTGACCCATCTCCTCCGCCTGCCCCGGAGCGCCGCCGCCCTCCGCCAGGCCGACGCGTGGTCCGCCCTTCGCGTGATCCTGCCCGAGGTCGAGGCGATGCGGGCGGCGACCCAGTCCGCTCCGCATCGCTTCACCGTGCTCGAGCACTCGCTCCGGGCCCTCGAGGCCGCCGACGCCCTGCTCGCCGACCTGTCCCTCCTGGCGCCCCACGCCGCTCGGGCGGCGGCGTCGTTCGAGGAGCCGATGGGAAGCGGTCTCACGCGCCGCGAGGTCTGGAAGCTGGCCGTGCTGCTCCACGACGTGGCCAAGCCGGAGACGCGGAGCGTCGACGCCGACGGGCGCACCCGGTTCATCGGCCACGACCGGATCGGCGCCGAGCGGGTCTCGGCCATCGCGGCGCGACTTCGCTGGCCTGGCCGCGCCGCGGACGTGCTGGCACGGCTCGTCCGCCACCACCTCCGGCCGATGCACCTCGGGATGCTGGACGAGGTGACCCGGCGCGCGCGCTACCGGTTCCACCGCGACGTCGCCGAGGAGACGCCCGCGCTCGTCTGCCTCACCATCGCCGACGCCGCGGGGACGGACGGGCGCCCTCCCGGCCTGGTCTACCGTGGCGCGACCCGCGCGCTCCTGGATTCGCTCCTGGCGGGGGAGGAGCCCGCGGCCCGGGAGGCGGCGGCGCCGGCCCTGGTCCGGGGCGACGACGTCATGGCTCTCCTCGGGCTTCCTCCCGGGCCGCCGGTGGGCCGCGCGCTCCGCCGGGTGCGCGAGGCCCAGGCGCTCGGTCTGGTCCGGACGCGGGACGAGGCCCTCGCCTGGCTCGCGCGCCTACCGTCTCCAGAGGGTGACGACTGACATCTGGATCGATTGCCGGTCGGCTGGCGACGGCGTCGACGGTTTCCCCCGAACTCCGGCGTGCCGGCTGGTGAGCACATGCTATGATCCGCGACGGCGCTGGTTTTCACCGCGGCGTCGGAGGTTCCGATGACGCCCGGCGGGTGCGGAACGAGGGAATGAGGGAACCGGACCACACGGTGATGGCGGCCGCGTCGCCGGCGTCGGCCGGCATGGGTTCGACACCCGATTCGGCGGCCGGCCGGATCCGCGTCCTCGTCACGAACCCCTGGAATGGCCAGGCCTACTGCGTGGTCCGCAGCCTGCGGGGACACGCCAGCCGCGTGGTCGGGACCGTGTATCGCGAGCACGGCGCCCCGGGACGTCTGGCTCCCGCCGCCGTGTCGAGATTCGTGGACCGCGTGTACCCGGTACCGCTCGCCATCGACGACTGGCGACGGGGAACGCTCGACGAGGAGAACAGCGCCACCGAGGAGGCGTACGTCCGGGCGGTTCTCGACATCTGCGAGCGCGAGAGCCTCGACACGGTCTTCCCCTCGTGGGATCCCGAGGTGCTCGTTCTTTCGAGGAACAAGAGCCGGCTCGCCGAGCGGGGCATCACCGTGCCGGTTCCGGAGTGGCCGGTGCTGCAACGGGCCATGGACAAGCACGCCCTGGTCCGGGCGGCAACCGCGATGGGATTTCCCTGTCCGCGCACCTATCTCCCCGGCTCGCCCGAGGAGGCCGTCGATCTCGCCAAGCGTCTCGGCTACCCGGTCGTCGTCAAGCCGCGCTTTTCCGTGAGGGGCCGCGGATCGGGCCTGGTCACCGACCCCGCCAAGCTCGAGGAGACCGTCCGGCGGGTCCAGCCGACCTTCGGGATGCCGATCCTCCAGGAGTGGATCCCCGGGCGGGCTCGACCAGCGCGTCAGCGTGGCCGTCACCCTGGATCGCACGGGCCGCCCGATCACGGTGCACGCGCGCCGGCATCTGCGGACGGTGCTGAGATCGTTCGTCTCGCTTCCCTGCGCCCAGGCGTCCTGCACGGAGATGCCCGTGGTGGGCGACGCCATCCGCCTCCTGCAAGGCCTGGGCTACGTGGGCCACGCCCGCGTGCAGGTCAAGGTGGACCCCCGGGACGGCGTGGCCAAGCTGATGGAGATCAATTGCCGTCCCGGCTACCGCATCTGGTGCGAGCTCGCGGTGGGCCAGCCCGTCCCTCTGCTGTGCGTGCAGATCCACCGGGGCCTTCCGGTCGACCCGATGCCGCCCCACGCTGGCCCGGACGTCTTCCTCAACCCCATCGAGGACGCGGTGTCTCTCGTCGCGCGCCTCCTGGACTGGACGCGGCGGCAGATCGTGCCGCGGGCGAGAGGAGCGGACGCTCGAGCGGCAGCCGTCGCCCCGGGAGATCCTCCGGCAGTACCGCGAGACGTACCGGGCCCCGCGGAAGCACTTCGACTGGTACTTCCGGGCGCTGGCCGACGATCCGGTGGCCGCGCTCTCGTGGTATGCCTCCCATCTCATGGGCGCGCGCCGAGCCCTCCGGATGGAGACGGCGGCACGGGTCTTCCGTCGGAAGGCGGGGCGAGAGTGAGAACCAGCGTCGGGTGGTCGGGCCTCTGCGCCCTCGTCCTGGCGGCCGGCCTCGGCGCGGGGATTGCCGCTGGCCCAGGAGGATCACGCGGGCTTCTACCGCAACCAGACGATCCGCATCGTGGTGAACGCGACCGGCGGCGGCTTCGACGCGCACGCGAGGACCGTCGCGCGTCATCTGGGCCGGCACATCCCCGGCCACCCCGCGGTGGTGGTGGAGAGCATGCATGGGGCGGGGGGCCTGGTGGCGGTCAACTACCTCTCCAAGGCCGCCAGGCCGGACGGCCTCACGATCGCGCACTTCAGCGGAGACTTGCTGCTCGGGGAAGTTCTGGGGCGCCCGGGGATCGAGTTCGACGCGCGGAAGCTCGAGTACCTGGGTGCGGGGTCGAGCGAGCTGATCGCGTGCGCGTTCTCGAAGGCGAGCGGGATCACGAGCCTCGACCGATGGATGTCCGCCGGGGCGCCGGTCAAGATGGGCGGCACCGCGCCCGGCTCGAACGGCGACAACGCCACGCGTGTCCTCAAGGCGGCGCTCGGCTTGCCCATCCAGCTCGTCAGCGGCTACAAGGGCACGGCGGCCATCCGCCTGGCCGTCGAGTCGGGGGAGCTGGCCGGCGCCTGCTTCAACTGGGTTTCCATGCGGACCGCCTGGCAGCACGCCCTGGACGCCGGCGAGGTGATCGTGGTGCTCCAGCTGACGTCACGGCCCTTCCCGGACCTCCCGGGACTGCCCCTCGTGACCGAGCTGGTCAAGACCGATGACGCTCGACGGCTCGTCAACGCGACCATTCTCCGCGCCGGCGGGCTCGGGCGGCCGTACGCGCTGCCGCCGGGGACGCCGAAGGACCGCGTCCAGCTCCTCCGCCGGGCGTTCCTCGCCACGCTCCGCGATCCCGAGTTCCTCGCCGACGCCAGGAAGGCCAGGCTGGACGTCGCCCCCACGCCGGGGGAGGAGGTCGAGCGCCTCGTCGCCGATCTCTTCACCCTCGATCCGGCGACCGGCGCTCGGCTCCGCGCGATCCTCTTCGACTAGCCTCGATCCGGCCGGCCGGAGGCCGAGTTTGACAGGCCCTCTGGCCAGGGCCTAGAATTCAACGCAGATGCGGGCGTAATTCAGCGGCAGAATGCCAGCTTCCCAAGCTGGACGTCGCCGGTTCGATTCCGGTCGCCCGCTCCATCCTGAGGCCCCGCGGTTCCTCATGGGATCGCGGGGCTTCTTTCTTGTTGCGAGCGGAGGAGCCGGGGCCGTAGAGGGAGCCGGCTAGGACGCCGCCCGCGCGCGCAGCAGGCGCCGCGCGCCGCTCACGACCGCGAACGCCACCCCGCCCGCCGCGATGCCCGCGACGCCGTCGAGCAGGATCGGCAGGAGTGCTCGCAGCGTGCTGCCGACCCGAGGCAGCGTGGCCACGCCCTCGGCCAGGTGCTCGATCCAGTGATGGACCGGGGGGATGCCGTGGACCAGTATGCCGCCCCCCACGAGGAACATGGCGGCCGTGCCGGCCACCCCCAGGCCCTTCATGAGCCACGGCGCGGCCCTCACGATGCCCCTCCCGAGGACTTTCCGTGCCTGGGCGGACCCCGTGTTGCCGGCGCCACGGCTCAGGTAGAGACCGATGTCGTCGAGCTTGACGATGCCGGCCACGAGGCCGTAGACACCGGCGGTCATGAGGAGCGCGATGGCGGTCAGCACGGACACGCGGGTCATGAAGGGCGCCGCGGCCACGGTGCCCAGCGTGATGACGATGATCTCGGCCGACAGGATGAAGTCCGTGCGCACGGCGCCCCTGATCCTGTCACGCTCCAGCGCCACGAGATCGACGGCGGGGTCCGCCACGGCGCGCGCCAGCTCGGCGAGGTGCGCGGTGTCCTCCGCGGGGCCGTGCAGGACCTTGTGCGCGACCTTCTCGAAGCCTTCGTAGCAGAGGTACGCGCCGCCCACCATGAGCAGCGGTATCACCGCCCACGGCGCCGCCGCGCTGACGGCGAGGGCCGCGGGCACGAGGATGACCTTGTTCCGCAGCGAGCCCTTGGCCACCGCCCAGACCACCGGCAGCTCGCGGTCGGTTCTCACGCCGGCCACCTGCTCGGCGTTCAGGGCAAGATCGTCGCCCAGCACGCCCGCGGTCTTCTTCGCGGCGAGCTTGGTGAGGATCGCCACGTCGTCCAGCACCGAGGCGATGTCGTCGAGCAGCGCGAGGAGACCCGTTCCGGCCATGCGGGCATTGCTACCCTATTCGGAGGCGAACGGCAAGACGCGGCGACGGATCGCCCATCCGGGAGATGTGCCAGTTCACGCTTGGCGACGATCCTCCGTGGGCCGAGCGGTGACTCGATTGCCTGAGCCACGGCCCCTCCTTGCTGGCCGAGGGCGTCTCGGGGAAGTGGCGCGCAACCACGGAGTTCTCGGGGAATGCCAAACCGTCAGAAGTGACAGGGAGGTCGCGACGGCCTGCATCCCGTAGACTCGCGAATGCGCGCCAGCATGGCCGCGCCGAGCTACATGTTCCGGGCGTCGACGCGTGGCGCAGGCACTCGGGCCGCGCGCGCCGTCCGTGCCCGTCGGTCAGTGGCTTGGCGGTGTCGACGCCCCGCCGGGCGCCGGCGCTTCCACCGTCCAGCCCCGCTGCTCGAGCTCCTGCCGGGCGCGCGGCGTCGTCCGCCCGGACAGCCACAGGATCTTCGTCGTGGCCTGGAGGTCCGGCCGCCGGACGAAGCGGTCGATGGTGGGGGTCCACGCCAGGAGGTCCACCGACCCCGGGACCACGAGCGTGCCGGTCTGGGTCCGCCCGACCACGGTTCCCAGGACCTGCACCGTCGCCAGGGGGGCCACCTTCTCGTGATAGCGCGCCAGCATCTCCACGGCCCCGACGACGAAGCGCGCCTGCGCCTCCGAGGCGACGCTCAGCGCCAGCGGCATGATGTCCGCGCGGCCGACGACGCCACCGAGCCGCCCGAGCTCCAGCACGAGCCTGGTCTGGCGCGTGAGCGTGTACCGGGGATGCCGGAGGAGGTGATCCACGGCCTCCTGGGATACCCCCATCGCCAGCAGCGCCTTCTCGTTCCGGACCTTCAGGTCGCCCGGCGGCGTGTCGTAGACCCAGTCGGTCAGCATCGCCGAGGTGCCGATCACCATCGAGCCCGGCACCATCGACTTCAGCGCGGTGACGCCGAGCCCGCCGGCGAACGCCGCCCAGGCGATGTCGTCGAGCTGCTTGGCGAGCACCGGATTCGTGGTGTATGGATCGACGCCGACCTCCTTGGCGAGCTGACGCCGCCGGTCGTCGAAGCCGAAGGCATCTCGGGTCACGCCGCCCGCCGCCTTGGCCGCTTCCGTCGTGACGTCTGGCTGGGTCGCCGGCGTGCTCGAACCCGGCGCGCTCGCGCCCGGCAGCCCCGCGCCGGGCCCGGGAGGCGGCGGGGCCGGGCGCGTCCTGCGCGGCCTTCGTGTCGC
Organism: uncultured Candidatus Rokubacteria bacterium; assembly: GCA_963745015.1. Classification (GTDB taxonomy): domain Bacteria; phylum Methylomirabilota; class Methylomirabilia; order Rokubacteriales; family DASRDR01; genus DASRDR01. The sequence goes on along the minus strand of CAVUVU010000014.1, from coordinate 502,654 downwards.
CGAGCTTCTGCGCGCCCGTCTTGGCCCCGCGGCTCACGCGCTCGAAGAAGCGCCCCACGCCCTCGGGGATGCCCTTCACCGTGTCCACCGGATTCGTCACCAGCTGCTTGACCTGACCGCCGAACTCGGTGGCGGAGGCCTTGAGCCCCTCGACGAACGCGTCGCTCTTCGAGATGGCCTCGAGCTGCCGGAGCCCCGACACCTCGCTCAGGCGGATCTCGAGCATCCCGGGTCCCCGCGCCGTGAACACGCCGTAGTCGGAGCGCACCGTGTAGGTCGCGAGGAACCCGTCCGTCGGCACGGCGTCGTCGATCCGGTACCCGGGGCCCTGGAGGCGCTCGGCCGGCACCAGGTCGCGCGCCGCCAGCGTCGGCGGCGCCTCGAAGTCGGCGCGGGTCTGAGCGGTGGCGACACGCTGGGTGGGCGCCGCGGGGAGACCCCCGCAGATCCATCCCAGGGTGATCACCAGGACTGCCAGGGGTCTCAGCTTGACTCGCGCTTGCATGGGTGTGTCATCCCTCCGCGCGCGCATCGGGTCGGTCATACGTCGATGCGCCACAGCACTAGCTTGGGGCTCGCCGCGAGCATGTGCAACAACAGAAGCGGAGAGTAGAAGACCGTGGCATCGCCAGGTTGAGCCCCACGGCATTGGTCGAAGCGCCGTGGCCAGGGGGAGTGCCTCGACCCGTCGCCGATGGCGTCGATCCGTGGCGGCTCGGGGACCCGGTGATCCGGGCTGGCCCGAGAGGCCGGACTCCCGCCGATCCCTCTGTACGCCGCCTACCGCGACAGCGAAGGCAGAAGCGCGTTGGGCGGCAGGACACCCACCTTGAGCCCGCCCTTGTAGACCGCGGCCACCTCGGCCATCCGGCGGATGTCGGTCAGGGGATTGCCGTGGACGACCAGCAGGTCGGCCTCCTTGCCGGGCTCCACGGTCCCGGTCAGCGCGGCGACCCCGCAGGCGCGCGCGGCGATCGACGTCGCGGACTCGATCGCCTGGAGCGGGCTCATGCCCGCCTGGACGGCGAGCTCCATGCCGTAGTGCATCCGGCCGAACTCGCAGTCGAACGGACCGGCGTCGCTGCTCACGACGAGGAGCGGCCGCATGCCGTCGCCCATCAGCCGGTTGAAGATCCCGAGCTTCATCTCGTAGTAGGCCTCGAGGGAGCCCTTGCGTGTCGACTCGGCCGGCGTGAGGCGCTCCTGCCCCGCCTTCGCCCGGAGCTCGACGAGGGAATCGTAGCCGCCGGCCTGGAAGGTGTAGCTGATGAACGTGTCCTGGCGGAGGAACCGCTCCGTGACGCGCGGGTCGTACTCCATGACGCCGCTCGAGGACACGCCCGCGCCGTACTCGACGACCTGGCCCGGGACCAGGAACTCGGCGTGCTCGATGCAGTCGAGCCCGGCGTCGAGGGCGTTGATCATCGACTGCTTCGCCCGGCAGTGGGCGGTCGTGAGCCGGCCGAGGCCGTGGGCCGTCTCGACGGCGGCCCGGAGCTCCTCCGCGCCGTAGGACGCGTAGTAGGGGATGTTCCCGGCGGTCGCGCCGCCCGACGCCATGATCTTGATGTGGTCGGCGCCTTCCGCGACGAGCTGCCGCACGGTGGCCCGGATGGCGTCGAGGCCGTCCGCCTCCCCGTTGCACCAGTAGAAGTGGCCGTAGCGGTGGGTGACGGGCCGGCCGCTCAGGAGGAGGCGCGGTCCGACGAAGTAGCCGCGGTTGATCGCCTCGCGGACGATGAACGTCACGCGGTTCCGGCCGCCGTTGTCCCGGAGCGTGGTCACGCCGCACGCCAGGTGGCGCTGGAGGTTGCGGACCGAGACGAGGGCCATCATCTCGTCCGGGTCGAGCACCATCTGCTCGTACGTCCGGCGGTCCCCGGCGAGGGTGAGATGGGCGTGCGCGTCGACGAGGCCCGGCATGAGCGTCGCGTCGGCGTAGGTCTCCACGGCGCCGGCCGGGACGTTCGCCGTCACCTGGGCCGCCGACCCGACCGCGGTGATACGCGAGCCCTCGACGGCGACGGCGCCGTCCTCGATGGTGCCCCGGTCGCTCGCGGTGACGACGCGCGCGGCCCGGATGTAGCGCTTCGTCGTGGATGCCTGGCTCGCTCCGCTCATTCGGTCGGCCTCCGTTCACGCGTCGTGGGCCGGCGGGTGCCGAGGACGTCGACGGCGGTCACCGCACCGCCCCCATGGTCAGCCCCGACACGAACCACTTCTGCAAGATGAGGAACACCAGGACGATCGGCAGGACGACGATCAGGGAGGCCGCGGTCAGCTGACCCCACTCGACCCCCAGCTCGGTGAAGAACATGTAGAGCCCGACCGGCGAGGTCTTCACGCCGGTCTCGGTCAGGAAGGTCGCCGCGTAGATGAACTCCTGCGCCGACCGGACGAACGTGATCAGCGCCACCGCGATCACCCCCGGCATGCTGAGGGGAAAGACGATGCGGACGAAGGTCCGGAGCCGCGAGCACCCGTCGACCGACGCCGCCTCGTCCAGCTCGATCGGGACCGTGTCGACGTAGCTCTTCATGAGCCAGACGCTGATGGGCAGGAACTCGACCGAGTACACGAGCCCGAGGCCGGCCAGGCTGTTCAGGAGCCCGAGCTTGTGGAGCATCAGGTAGAGGGGCACCACCTTCGTCGCGCCCGACACCATCACGCAGCCGAGGAGGCCGATCAGCAGGGCATCCTTCCCCCGGAAGTCGAACCGCGAGAACCCGTAGCCGGCGAGGCTGCTCGCGGCCACCACGATGAGGGCCGCGAGGCTTGCCGCGATCACGGTGTTCAGGATCTGCCAGGGCACCGCGGTCCGCGTCAGCACGTCGACGTAGTTCTGGAAGGTCAAGGGGTCCGGGATCCACCGCGGCGGGTAGGCGACGGTATCCGCCGGGCGCTTGAGCGACGTGGCCAGCGTCCAGAGGAGCGGCAGGAGCGAGTACGCGGCGAACAGCGCGAGGAGGAGATGCACCAGCATCCGGGAGCGCGGCGACCGGGACGGGGCGGCCATGGGTGTCGCTACCGCCGGCTCCGGGAAAGCGAGCGGATGTAGAGGACCGTCAGCCCGAGGTTGATGGCGAACATGACGATGGCCACCGCCGAGCCGTAGCCGATGTGGTGGAACGAGAACGACTCCTTCCACATGTAGAGCCCGAGCGTCTCGGTCATGCGCGCGGGGCCGCCGCCGGTCACCACGAGCGGGATGTCGATCAGGTTCACCGACCGGATGCTCAGCAGGATGGTGGCGACCAGCAGGGTCGGCACGAGGAGCGGCAGCGTGATGTGGCGCAGGGCGCGCCAGAAGCCGGCGCCGTCGATGCGCGCGGCCTCGTAGAGGGAGGGCTCGATGCCCTGGAGGCCCGCGAGCACCAGGATCATCCCGTAGCCGGTGCTGCGCCACACCTCGACGAGGATCATCGTGGCCATGGCGGCCGCCGGGCTCAGGAAGAACGAGACGTTGATGCCGAGCCCGGCCAGCGCGTAGTTGACGATCCCGATGTCGGGGATCAGCATCCAGCGCCACATCACCCCGACCACGACCGCGGTGAGGGCCCACGGCAGCACCACGGTCGAGCGATAGAACGTGCGGAAGCGCACCGGCTCGTTGAGGGCCAGCGCCAGCGCCAGGCCGAGAACCAGGATGAGCGCGAGGGATCCCACGAGGAACAGCGCGGTGTTGACCAGGGCGCGGATCGCCAGCTCGTCGCCGGCGAGGTCGACGTAGTTCCGGAAGCCGACCGACTTGGTGACGGTGCGCATGAGGTTCCAGTCGGTGAAGCTCGTCGCGAGCACGTAGACCGTCGGGTAGACGGTGAGCGCGAAGACCAGGAGGACCGCGGGGGCGACCAGCAGATAGGGCAGCACGCGGTCGGAGGTCAATGTCCGCATCGCGCCGGATCTCCGGCTCGGCCCCGCCGGCCGGGATGGCGGCGCGAGCGTGACGGTCACAGGCAGACGCGGAGCGTCCAGCCCTCGAGGCAATGGAGGCATGCCAGTCTCTTCGGGCGCCGTCGGGGCGCGCGGGATCAGCGGAGCCGGGCCTCGTACCGGGCTTGCTGGCGCTTCAGGGTCTCGTCCACCGGCTGGCGCTGGAGCACGATGAGGTTCATCGCCTCGATGAACGTCTCCGAGTAGAAGCCGACCTCCTTGATGAAGGGGAACGGGGTGGCCGTCTTGAACGTGTAGTTGGCCAGGTACCCGAGCAAGGGGTCCGACTTGTAGACGGGATCAGCCAGGGCCGACTTCCTCGACGGAGCGCCGAACTGGTACTTGGCCGCCAGGAGCAGGGTCTTCGTCGAACCGATCTCCTTGAGCAGCTCCCAGGCCGCGGCCGCCTTCCGGGGATCCTTCGCGGCCTTCGACGAGATGAGGAACCCGTACACCTCGCTGTAGGAGCGGGGCTCGTTGCCGGGGAAGGTGGGGTAGGGGGCGAACCCGAAGCTGTCGGCCCCCATCTTCTCGATGATCGGCGGGAGCAGGGCGTGGATGACGATGCCCATCGCCCACGACTTCGCGCCGAAGAGGTCGACCTCGTCGTTCGCCTTCATGGTGAGGGATTCCGGGGCGAGGATCTTGTGGTCGTTGTACATGTCGGCGAGCAGCTTCGCGATCTTCCGGTGCTCCGGCGTGTCCATCAGGCCCTTGCCGTCCTTGTCGACGATGGCGCCGCCCAGCGAGCGGATCATCGGCATCGTGAACGACACGGGATTGGGCGTGGCCGCCGCGCTGAGCTCGATGCCGAAGCCCCACTGGTTGGGCCGGCCCGTCCCGCGCGTGTCCTTCGTGAGCGCCTTCCCCGCGCGGATCGCGTCGTCCCACGTCTTGGGCGGCTCGGTGACGCCCGCCTCCTTGAGGAGCGGCTTGTTGTACCCGAGGCCCGTCGAGGTGAGGTACACGGGCATGGCGACGATCTTGCCGTTCACGGAGCACGCCTCGCGCAGGACGGCCTGGTTGAAGTCGTCCCACTCGTCGTACTTGAACTGCCCGAGGTCGGCCACGAAGCCGGCGTTGGCGAGCGGCTGGTTGTCCTGGCTCTGCGCCCCGACGACGTCGGGCGGGTTGCCGGCCTGGGACGCGGCGATGAACGTCTGGGTGGCCACGTTCCAGTTGGCCGTCTGGTACTGGAGCTTGATGTCCTTGTGGTCGGCCTCGAAGCGCTTGATGGTCTCGTAGAACCACAGGCGCCGCTTCGGCACGCTCGATGGGTCGTTCTTCTGGAGCCCTTCCGCGACCTTCCAGTGCTCCCACAGGAGCACGTTGAGCGTGACCGGTCCGCCGGTCTGGGCCGGCGCCGTCCGGCTGCTCAGCGCCAGGCCCAGGGTCGCGGCGCCCTTCAGCACCTCGCGGCGCGAGAGCGGCCCCGCGGGCTTCGGTCCCTCATGGTTCGCCAATCGGATGCCGGTCTTCGCTCCCATGGTCACGACCTCCTCTGTCCCGGAACGGCCGGGTGACGTGTTGAAGGAGAAAGCCCTACAGCGAGACCATAGCGAATCCCGGGACCAGGCGCCAGACCATGGCTGGGCTCCGACCTGAGCGGCGACCTGGAATCGGCCGTCGACTCTGTCCGTGCCTCGTTCTCGGTTCTCTCGACTGTCAGAAGTCAGATGCGGATGACCGCGACGTGCGACACTGTGAGCGAACGGAGGGTCGGCTGCACGCGTCCAGCCCGATCCTCTCGCCATGACCGGACGTGGGGGGGTCCGAGAGCCGGCTGGTCCCGGCCCCGTCGCATGGTGTCTTGCGCCAGATCTCGGCCTGTGGTGCTCTGGATCGCCCGAGAGCACCCCACCGAGGAGGGAGACCGCATGATGGCTGCGCGTCCTGACGACTTCGCGGGGCGGCATCTGATCGTGGACGCGTCCACGTACAACCGCCGGAACCTCACGTCGACCGACACCGTCTTCTCGCTGTTCGAGGCCATGGCCCGGAACCTGGACATGACCCTCGTCATCCCTCCGATCGTGTGCCGCTATCCGTTCGCGAACAGCGAGCTGGAGACGTTCTGCGACGACGTGGAGAACGAGCTGAAGAAGAAGATGAGCGAGCTGGGCGAGGCGGCGTCCGGCGTGGACCTGAACCTCAGTCCGATCGCCGTCATGCGTCAGTCGCTCAAGAAGCGGCAGGTGGAGGAGTCGGGCGTCACCGGGATCGGCGTGTGGGCGGAGAGCCACTGCGCCATCCACACGTGGGACGAGGACCTCTACCTGGCCTTCGACGCCTTCTCGTGCAAGGACTTCAACCCGGCCGACGCGCTCCGGCTCCTGCTCAACAGCTTCGACATGGAAACGCTGAACGGCGTCGACCTGCTCCGCTTCCAGCGGGGCGTCCCGCGGATCACCCACTTCCAGGTCAACAACCGCTGGGAGGTCCTGATCGACGGGAAGAAGGCCGGCGAGCTGGAGTCCTACGACTTCCGCTGAGGTAGCGAGGCGGGCGGCGTCGACGCCGCCCGCCTGATCAGGGTCTGAGCCGGCGGAGGGCCACGGCGACGCGCTCGATGGCGAAGTCGCGGTCCTGAAGGAGCGCATCGTGCCGCTCCTGGAGGTCCCTCAAGGCGCGCGCGAGGGCCTCCCGGTCGCGTAACAGGGCTTGATGCTCCATCTCGAGCCTGGCCAGAGCCTGGATCCTCGCGTCGAGCTCCTGCCGCGTCTGTGCGAGCGCGGCCCGATTCTCCCGGAGATCGCCGGTGAGACGCTCGATCCGGGATCGCTGCTCGACGCGCTCGCGCAGCAGCGAGTCGACCGCGTCGATCCGGGACTCCCAGTTCCGGAACCGCTGCCCGACGGCCTCCATCTGCGACCAGACAGCATCGAGCGCGACTTCCGAGCTTGCCCGGTCGCCGTCGCTCCGCGGGCCGGCATCGCGTCCGCTCGGAGCGCTCGCGCCGTGACCGTCGGCGCGGGCCGGCGGGATGGTCTCCGCCGCCGCGCCCTCGCGGTCTTCTCGCTGTGCGCCGCGGCCGTCGGCGGATGCGCGGTCCCGAGCTCTCCGCGGTCCCCGTAGAGGCGGGAGAGCGCCCGCTCCAGCGTGTCGGCGGTGGCCGTGGCCACGTCGATCCGGCACCCGGTGCACGAGCGCACCTCGGCGACGACGTCGGCGTCGGTCGGATCGTCCATGGCCAGGACGATCCGGTCGTCGTCCCTGGCGATCGGGATCGCCCGGTGGCGGCGCGCATAGCGCTCGCTGATCACCGTGGCGAGCTCCGGATCGATCGACCGCCGGTCGAGATCGACGAACGCGATCCTGAGCTGGATGCTGAGCGCGTTCTTGAGCTGCCGCTCCGTGATGTACCCGAGCTGGATCAGGGTCTCGCCGAGCGGGACGCCGGTGCGCCTCTGGCCGACGAGCGCCGCCTCGAGCTGGGCCGGCGTGAGGAGGTTCGTCTCGACCAGGATGTCCCCGAGCAGATGCTCCCGCCGGTACTTGCCGAGGACCGTGTTGAGCTCGTGGGGCGTGATCAGCTTCTGGTCGACGAGCAGCTGCCCGAGCAGCGGGCGCGGCTCGGTCTCCTGCTGGAGGGCCAGCACCCGGTCGAGCTGCGTCTCGTTGATCAGCCGGTCCTTGACCAGGAGCCCGCCGAGGAAGGGGTGACGGCGCGGACGGGCGCCGTGGACGGCTGCCTGGGCTCTGCTGGCGGCGTTCAGCTCTGCTGTGTCCATCGCGTTCTCGTGAGCCGGTCCTGGCCCCTGACCGCGGGACGGCCGGCCCCGGCGAGGACTGTCCCGAGACCTAGAATTGTACGGGAGGGGGCGGACCCGGACACCAATCCTCGTCGCGGCCACGATTCTCATGTGGCGCAACCACTTACGAACGCCTCCCGTCGGCGGCCATCACTCCGGAGGGGAGCCGGCGGCGTGTCGGCACCTCTCCAGCAAGTCCGGGAAGTGAGACACGACGGCCGCCCGGGCTGGGGCGTAGCCGTCGCTCACGGCCGGGACCTCGGCCCACTGCTCCACCGGGACCCCGGGCGGGACCATCTCGCCGACGTCACACCCGAAGGCGATCACGCGCGAGGCTCCGGCCAGGTCGCCGGGCTCGAGGGCGCGTGGCCGGTGCCCGCGGACGTCGAGTCCCTCCGCCAGGAGGCCAGCCGCGGCGGCCGCCGAGACCTCCGCGTCCGGCTCGATGCCACGCGCGAGGGCCTCGACCGGAACCCGCCGCACGAGCGGCTTCCTGGCCGAAGAGCGCGGCGGCCAGCACGCTCTTCGCGGCTCCGTGCAGACAGACGAACACGACCTTTGCGCTTGTCGCCATGACATGTCTCCCGGAAGGTTTGGAGTTCGATGCGTCGGTCCGCCTCACGACCCACCTCGCAGCGACACGAGGACCAGCCCCGCCAGCGCGCCGCCGATGATCAGGAAGGGTTCCGGCACCCGGTAACGCCAGCTGAGCCCGAGCGCGAGTCCGGCGATGCAGAGGGTGGGGACGTCGACGATCGCGCGGCGGGCCAGGACGACGCAGGCGCCGGCGATCGCCCCGGACGCGGCCGCCGTGACCCCCGTGACGAACGCCTTGACCTGGGGATTCTCGCTGATCCGGTCGAACCACCGGAAGGGAACCACCACGAACAGGTAGACCGGCAGGAAGACCGCGACCGCGGCGACCACCGCGCCCGGGAACTGCGCGACCAGGTAGCCGATGAACGCGACCGTGATCACCACGGGCCCCGGGGTCAGCATCGCCACGGCCACGGCGTCGAGGAACTGTCGATCGTTCAGCCAGGCGTGCTCCTGGACCACCCCGCCGTAGAGGAAGGGGACGATCGCCAGGCCGCTCCCGAAGACGAAGGCGCCGGCCTTCGTGAAGAACCACCCCAGCTGCAGCAAGACGCCGGGCAGCGCGACGCTGAGACAGGCGGTGGAGGTGCGACGGAGCCAGGCGGGCGGGGCGTGGAGGAGCCAGTACGCCACGCCGCAGAGAATGAACAGGGCGGCGATCTCCGACTCGGTCCACGCCGTCACGGCTCCCATCACGGCGAAGATCAGCCACTGCGCGCGGTCCCGGGCCAGCGTCAGGGTCGCGAGCTTCCACGCGGCGCGGACGATGATCCCGATGACGGCGGCGCCCACGCCGTAGAAGGCCGCCTGCATCCAGGACAGCCCCCCGTACCGTACGTAGAGCCACCCGATGCCCACCGTCATCACGAAGGAGGGAAGGATGAAGGCCAGGGCGACGAGGGTGGCGCCTCGCACCCGGGAGTGGACGTACCCGAGGCAGATCGCGAGCTGGGCGGCGAGGGGCCCGGGCGCGAGCTGGGAGAGCGCCAGCGACTTCAAGTACTCCTCGCGCGTGAACCAGCCCCGGCGCTCCACCAGGTCGCGCTGCATGTAGCCCACGAGCGCCACCGGGCCTCCGAATCCCAGGCTTCCCAGGTACAGGAAATAGCGGAGCAGGGCTCTCGTGGCCGGCCGCTGCATCGTATGTTGCATGTCTACTTGACCTCCTGTTGCATCGCATGATATACACGTGCAACGTACGATGCAAGAGGAGAAGCGACTGTGACAACGTGGCTGATGCTCATCGTGGCCCTGCCGACGCATCCCTCCAGCCTGCGCGTTCGCGCCTGGCGGAAGCTTCGAGCCCTGGGCGCGGTGGCTCTCAAGAACTCGGTCTGGGTGCTGCCGTTCAGCCCGGAGCGGCTCGAGCGCCTCCAGTGGCTCACGCAGGAGATCCAGAAGGATCGGGGCGAGGCCACGCTGGTCCGGGTCGACCGGCTCGAGAACATGTCCGAGGCCGACGTGGTCCGGCTGTTCCACGAGGCCCGGGAGGCCGACTACCGGACGCTGGCCACGCGCTATCGTGCGAGCCTCCGGGGGCTCGGCCGCCGGGCGCAAGGCGCCGCCGCAGGTCGGGCCGCCGACGAGCTCGCGCGGCTCGCCCGGGAGCTCGACCGGGTGCGCGAGCTGGATTTCTTCGAGGCGCCCGGCTACCAGGAGGTGGACCGGCTCCGCGCCACGGCGGACATGCACCTGAGACCCCCGGCCCCCGAGCGGGCGGCGGCTCCGCTCCCGGACCTCCGGGGCCGGCTGTGGGCCACCCGGCCGCGTCCCCACATCGACCGCCTGGCCTCGGCGTGGCTCATCCGCCGGTTCATCGACCCGGACGCGCGGTTCCTGTTCGCGCCGCCGGCCGAGTTTCCTCCGGAGGCCGTGCCCTTCGACGTCATGGGGGCGGAGTTCGGCCACCAGGGAGAGGACGTCACCTTCGAGACGCTGCTGAAGCGCGGCGGCCTCGGGACGCCGTCCCTCCGCGCCCTCGCCGAGATCGTCCACGAGGCGGACCTGCGGGACGGCCGGTACGACCGGCCCGAGACCGACGGGATCGACCTGGCGGTGCGGGGGCTGGCCGCCGCCATCAAGGACGACCAGGAGCTCCTCGCTCGGGCGCTCGCGCTCTTCGACGGCATCCACAGCGTGCTGGAGGCGCGGGCGGTCCGCCCATGACGATCCACGACATGACAGGAGAGAGGAGGACGCCGACCATGAACCAGGAGATCACGCCGATCCCGGTGAGACCGTGGACGCTGAACGGACTGTCCGAGCGGCTCATCGTCAGCCACTACGAGAACATCTACGGCGCCGCCGTCCGGGCCCTGAACGCCGTCCGCGCGGAGCTCGCAGACGCTCGATCCGGGGACACCGGGCTACCGGCTCCGCGCCCTGAAGCACGAAGAGCTGACCGCCATGGGCTCCGTCACGCTCCACGAGCTGTACTTCGGGAACCTGGGTGGTGAGGGCAACAAGGTCCCGGCCCAGGTGGGAGGCGTTCTCGAGGAGCACTTCGGGAGCGTCCAGGCCTGGCGGCGGGAATTCGCGGGCGGCCGCGAGATCGCTGGCCGGCGGCTCGGGCTGGGTCCTGCTGACCTACTCGCGGCGCGACAGGCGGCTCTGGAACCAGATCGCCTCGGATCACTCGCAGGCGGCCATCGATGCCGCCCCGGTCCTGGCCCTCGACATGTACGAGCACGCGTACCACCTGGACTTCGGCGCGAACACCGCCGCCTACGTCGACGCCTTCATGCGAAACATCGACTGGGGGGCTGTCGCCGCGCGGATCGCCGCGGTCTCCGCCGATCGCGCCCTGCCGCGAGAGGACCCCTCCGACGCGAGCCTGCCGTCGCTCTCCGTCGAGGAGCTCGCCGCCCGCGCTCGCTCGGGGGGATCACCTGCAGGTGCTGGACGCCCGGCCCCGGCACCACATCTCGAGGACCGTGGACTTGATGGAGGGAGCGATCTGGCGCGATCCCGATCGGGTGGAGGAGTGGATCGGCGAGCTCTCGACCGGACCAGCCGGTCGCGGTCTACTGCGCCTACGGCTTTCACGTCGGCTGCAACGTGACGCGGGCGCTGCGCGAGCGCGGCCTCGATGCGCGGTACGTCCGGGGCGGAGTGTCGGCCTGGTACGCGGCCGGTGGCGCGCGGGCCATGCGGCCGGCCGTGGCCGAGTAGGCAATGGCTGCCGCGAGCCGCCCGATGGCCGACACGCTGATCCTCTGCCGCTCCGACATCAGCGCGCTCGTGTCCCTCGACGACTGCATCGACGCGATGGAGGACGCGTGGCGAGGCCAGAAGGACGGGACGACGGCGCCCTCGGGCGTGCTGGGCGTCCGCGTGCCGTCGGGCGGATTCCACGTCAAGACCGCGTGCCTCGACCGAGGCCGCCGCCTACTTCGCCGCCAAGCTGAACGCAAATTTCCCGGAGAACCCGGGGCGGCATGGACTGCCGACGATCCAGGGGGTGGTGGGCCTGTTCGACGGCGACGACGGCCGGCTCCTGGCCCTCCTCGACTCGATGGAGATCACGCGGCTGCGCACGGGGGCCACCACCGCGGTGGCGGCGAAGTACCTGAGCCGTCCCGACGCGTCCCGGGTGGCGCTCTTCGGCTGTGGCACGCAGGGGCACGTTCAGCTCCAGGCGCTGAGCCGAGTCCGGCCCCTCCGCCACGTCGCCGTCCACGATCGCGATCGCCTGGCCGCCGAGCGCCTCGCCCGAACCCTGGGACCGGAGCTGGGCCTGGACATCGAGGTGATGGGGGACGAGATCTTCGACGTGGTCCGGACGAGCGACATCGTCGTCACGTGTACGCCGGCCCGCTCGCCGTTCCTCCGGGCCGAGCACGTCGGCGCGGGGGCGTTCATCGCGGCGGTCGGCGCCGATCGCGAGGACAAGCAGGAGCTGGACGTCGCCGTCCTGGCCGGCGGCTGTGTCGTGGTGGATGCGCTGGAGCAGTGCGCGACCATCGGGGAGCTCCACCACGCGCTCGATGCGGGCGTGATGACTCGCGCCGACGTCCGGGCCGAGCTGGGCGACGTGGTGGCCGGACGAGCGCCCGACCGTCGGGATCGTCGAGCAGCCCACGATCTTCGACAGCACGGGGACGGGGATGCAGGACGTGGCCGCGGCGGCCCTGGCCTTCGAGCGCGCGGTCGCGGCTGGACGGGGACGCCGGGTCCAGCTCGGGAACTGAGACGAAACGCCATAGATCTGGAGGAAAGACGCATGGTATGGGTCACACGTGAGCGCGCGCGGGTGGATCGGATCGCCTGCCCATGGCTCATCTCGCGCTTCATCGACCGGGAGGCCCGGTTCCTGTTCGTGCCGCCGGCCGACGTGATGAGGGTGGCCGAGCGCGAGGGCGCCATTCCCTTCGACGTGCCCGGCGTGGAGCTGGGCCATCACGGAGATCGGTGCTCGTTCGACGCCTTTCTCGACAAGTACGCCCTGGCCGATCCCGCGCTTCTGGCGCTGGCCCGGATCGTCCGGGGCGCGGACACGGAGCATCGTGCGCTCACCCCGGAATCGGCGGGACTCTACGCGGTGGCGACCGGGTTCCAGTCGTCCAGCCGGGACGATTTCGAGAACATGGCGCGGCAGTTTCCCGTCTACGACGCGCTGTACGCGTTCTGCGGGGGGCAGGTCTCCGGCGGATGAGGCGCGAGTCTCGCCCCGCGCGTCAACGGCCCTCGGGGAGGCGCCGCGGACTCGGTTCTGGCCGAGGAACATCCCCGTTGACGGCCCTCGCGGGCCGCCGTACCTTGACGCCATGTATTTCAAGCAGATCCTGAACGAGGATTGTGGCTGCTCGTCCTACGTCGTGGCCTCGCGCGCCTCGCGCGAGTGCGCGATCGTGGACGCGGGGCTCGAGATCCAGCCGTACCTCGACGTCATGCAGGACCGCGGGCTGACGCTGCGCTACATCGTCGACACGCATCTCCACGCCGATCACGTCTCGGGCAGCCGCCGCCTCTCGGGGGAGACCGGGGTGCCGGTGTCGCTCCACCAGTCGGCCGACGTCCTGTTCCCCTTCGAGCCGCTGCGCGACGGGCAGAAGCTCGGGCTCGGCCCGGTGGTCCTGGAGGTGATGCACACGCCCGGGCACCGCCCGGAGTCCGTGTCGCTGCTCATCACGAACCCGCCGCGGAGCCCGCTGCCGTCGATGGTGCTGACGGGCGACTGCCTCTTCGTGGGCGACGTCGGCCGGCCGGACTTCGGCGGGCCGGACGCGGCCGGACAGCAGTACGAGAGCAGCCGCCGGCTGCTCGGGCTCGAGGACTACGTGGAGGTGTTCCCCGCCCACTTCGAGGGCTCGTGCGGGCGCGGCATGTGCGGGCGACCGAGCTCGACCATCGGCTTCGAGCGGCGCTTCAACCCGATGCTCCAGCTGCCCACGAAGGACGACTTCGTCCGCGAGCTGATCTCCTCGCGGCCGCCGAAGCCGCTGAACATGGACGCCATCATCGCCACCAACCGCGGGGCGGCGCCGATGGGCTGGGCGATGCTCCGCCATCCGCTTCCCCACGTGCAGGACGTGACGATCGAGCAGGCGCGGCCGAAGATGGACAGCGGCGAGTGGTGGGTGCTCGACGTGCGCGAGGACGAGGAGTGGCAGCGCGTCCACATCCCGGGGGCGCACCACATCCCGCAGTCACAGCTGGCCTCGCGGCTGTCGGAGATTCCCGGCGGGAGCGTGCCCCTGGTGGTCTGCCACAGCGGCATGCGCTCGCACCGCGCCGCCCAGTTCCTCAAGCAGGCGGACTTTCCCGTGGCCTACAGCCTGGCCGGCGGCACCGCCGGGTGGCAGGAGGCGGGTCTGCCGGTCGTCAGCGGCGACACGGCCCAGACCAGCATCCGGCTGACGGAGATCGTCGGCCCGCACTGATTCGCCGGCCGCTCGGGGCCGCCCGCCCTCCGACCGGGACGGGACGTCGCGCGCCAAGCTTCGTGAGCTGATCCGGCCGGCCTTCAGGTCCGAAGCGCGGGAAGCACCTCTTCCGTGAATCGCTCGAGCTGCGCGCGCTGGTCGTCGCCGATGAACCGGACGCAGAGGTCGGTGACGCCGGCCTCGGCATAGCCGAGGAGCGCCGAGATGACGGCCTCCGCGGGCCCGAGCCCCATCGTCCCCCGCTGGTGGACTCCGCCGCCGTAGTAGGCCGCCAGGAACTCCATCGTCTCCCGCCTGGCCCGCGCGGCGTCGTCGTCCAGCCGCACCGTCGTGTACACGCACAGGGGGAAGCCCGGCAGCGCGCGGCCGTGGCGGGCCAGCGCCTCGTCGGCGCGCTCGCGCACGACGCGGCACTCGGCGGGGTCGACGTACGTCGTGATGATGCCGTCGCCCAGGCGGGCGAAGCGATCGAACTGGGCGGGCAGGAGCTCCCCTCGGTTGCCGGCCGTGATGAGAACGGGCGGGCCGCCGGAGGTCCAGGGGAGCGGTCCGATCGTGTGCCCGTCCAGCGCGACGCCGTGCCCGCGCCAGCTCACCGGCTCGCCGCGCCAGAGCATCCGCCAGACCTCGACGTGCTCCTCGAGCCGGCGCGCCCGGCGCCGGTGGTCCATGCCGCAGGCCGCCCACTCGCGCTCGGCGGACGGGCAGGCTCCACCCGACGCCGAGCCCCAGGACGACGCGCCCCCGCGAGATCTGGTCCAGATTGGCTGATCTGGTGGGCCAGGACCACGGGCTGGCGAAGCGCCGGCAGCAGGACCGCGGTGCCCAGGCGCACGCGCTCCGTCATGGCCGCGACGTAGGCGAGGGTCGTCAGCGGCTCGAGCCGCGGCTTGGCCACGACGCTGTCGCCGACCCAGACGGCGTCGTAGCCGGCCCGGTCGCAGTGCCGCGCCATCTCCCAGCACTCGTCCACGGCCGGCCGCCGGGCCGAGCGCATGACGATGGCGCGCGTCGGGAGGAGGACGCCGATGCGCATCGACTCGGTCTCCGCGCGCGCCTACACCCGGAGCCGGGGATCCAGGAGGTCGCGCATCCCCTCGCCGAGCAGGTTGGCGCCGATCGCCGCCAGCAGGATCGCCACGCCGGGGAAGGTGGCGATCCACCAGTAGCCGAAGATGAACTCCCGGCCCTGGCTGAGCATGGCCCCCCACTCGGGCGTCGGCGGCTGCGCCCCCAGGCCGAGGAAGCTCAGCGTGGCCGCGACGAGGAGGGCGTTGCCGAGACCGAGCGTGCTGAGCACGATGATCGGCGCCAGGATGTTGGGCACCACGTGGCGGCCCAGCACCCTGAGATCCGCGGCGCCCGAGGCGCGGCTCGCCTCGATGAACGTCCGCGTCGAGACGTCCAGCACCGCGCCGTTGACGACGCGGACGTAGGCCGGCATCGAGGAGACGCCGACCGCCACGATGAGGTTCTCGAGGCTGGGCCCGGTGGCCGCCACGATGGTCAGGGCGAGCAGGATGCCGGGAAGCGCGAGCAGGAGGTCGGTGAGCCGGAGGACCACCGTGCCGGTCCAGCCGCGGTAGAAGCCGGCCAGGAGCCCCAGGAGCGTCCCGGTCACGCCGCCCACGGCGACCGCGAGCAGTCCCACGCGGAGCGACTGACGTCCGCCCCAGATGACGCGGGCCAGGATGTCCCGGCCGAAGACGTCGGTCCCCAGGAGGTGGGCCGGGGCCGGGGGCGCGCAGGGACGCCCGCTGATCCTGGGCGATCGGGTCGTAGGGCGCGAGCCACGGGGCGGCCGCCGCCATGGTGATCAGGGCGAGCAGCAGCACGCTGCCCGTCACCGCGCCCTTGTGGCGCAGGAAGCGCCGGAGCTCGGGGTACGCCGCGGCGCGGGCGGGTGGAGAGCTCTGGCCGTCGCTACCGGGCATCGTAGCGGATCCGCGGGTTGACCAGCGCGTAGGAGAGATCGACGGCGAGGTTCACCAGGCTGTAGGTGGCCGCGATGAGGAGGCACCAGCCCTGGACGATGGGGATGTCGCGGGCGAACACGGCGGCCACGACGAGCTGCCCCAGCCCCTGGCGGGAGAAGAGCGACTCCACGACGACGCTGCCGCCCAGCAGCAGGCCGAACTGGAGCCCCACGAACGTGATGATCGCGATCAGCGCGTTCCGGAGCGCGTGGCGGTAGATGACCGTGCGCTCGGGCAGCCCCTTCGCCCGCGCGGAGCGCAGGTAGTCCTCGCCCAGCACCTCCAGCATGCTCGAGCGCGCGAGCCGCGCGACCGTCGCCGCGGCCGGCAGGGCCAGCGTCAGGGCCGGGCAGCGCCATGCCCGACCAGCCCGGCCGCCGAGGGCGGGGAGCCAGCGGAGCTGGACGGCGAACACCAGCATCAGCATGAGGCCGAGCCAGAACCCGGGCATCGAGATCCCGACGAGCGAGACCAGCATGGTCAGGAAGTCCGCCCAGCGGCCGCGGCGCACGGCCGCGGCGACGCCGGCGAGGACGCCGATCACGGTGGCCAGCCCCACCGACACCAGGGCCAGCTGGACGGTCGGCCACGTGTTCTCCAGCAGGATGCGCGTCACCGGGCGGTTCTGCTGGAACGACTTGCCGAGATCGCCCCGGAGCGCGCCCCCGAGGAAGCGCCCGAACCGGACCAGGAACGGATCGTTCAGGCCGAGCTGCTCGCGCAGGATCTCGATGTCCTTGGCCGAGGCGCCGAAGTGGGACACCAGCATGGTGGCGGGATCGCCGGGCAGGGTGTTCATGAGCGTGAACACGGCGGCCGCCACCCCGAAGAGGACGAACAGGGTGGCGGCCAGTCGCCAGGCGAGAAAGCGGGCCACGGGATCCTAGGCGGGCCGCCGGCGGGGGAGCCGGGGAGCCGGACGCGTCACCCGGCTCCCCGGCTGCCGGCCCCGGCGGGCCTCGAGGCTACTTCTTCAGCCACATCTCGGCGAAGTACGCGTCGTAGCCCCGCCGGTTGAACTGGACGTCCTGCACCTGGCTCCGGTAGACGTGGATGGTCTCCCGGACGAACGCCGGCAGGAACAGCGCGTTCTCCATCGTCAGGACCTGGAAGCGGCCGTAGATCTCCGCCCGCTTCTTGGGTCCAGCTCCACCTCGCCCTGGTCCAGGAGGTCGTCGATCGGCTTGATGTTCTGGAAGGTCCAGGAGAAGCCCTTTCCCTGGTTCCGGGAGTGGAACAGGATCGACATCAGCTCGGGGTCCAGGGAGGCGAAGGGCAGCGGGGCCAGGTTGTTCTTGACCCCCTCGGTGGCCACCTGGTTGACGGTGCCGACCTCCTGGAGGGAGATGTTCGTCTTGATCCCCACCTTCCGGAAGTCGGCCTGGACGAACTCGGCCTCGGACGTCGTGTAGAAGACGTAGTGCTCGATGACGAGCGGGGTCCCGTCCTTGGCGCGCATGCCGTCCGCGCCCTTCTTCCAGCCCGCCTCGTCCAGGAGCGCCTCCGCCTTCTTCGGGTCGTACGGATACATCTTCTCCACCGCCGGGTTGTAGGCGAACGTCGCCGGCGTGAGCGGGCCGTAGGCGGGCTTGAAGACGCCCTGGTGCACGCTCCGCACCAGTCCCTCGCGGTCGAGCGCGTAGATCATCGCCTGGCGCACCTTGAGGTCCGTCGTGGGCGCGCGCTTGGTGTTCATCGGCCAGCCCCAGGGCATGCCCGGCTGCGGCGCGCTCTTCACCTGGAAGCGCGGGTCGGCCTTCAGGCGCTGGATCTGGTGCGTCGGCGGCAGGTCGATCGCGTCCACCTGCCCGGACTCGAGCGCGGCCAGCCGGGCGCCCGCGTCGGGAATCTGGCGGAAGGTGAGCGTGGCGAAGTGCGCGGGCCCCTTGTGGAGATACGACGGGCCCCAGTTGTAGTCCGGGTTGCGGGCGAGCTTCACGTGCTGGTTCTGCACCCACTCGACGAACTTGAAGGGCCCGGTGCCGACCGGCTGGCGGCCGAACTCCGCCCCGAGCTCCTTGACGGCCTTGGGGGAGACGGGCGCGAAGAAGGCCTGGCTGATCACGGTCAGGAAGGAGGCCTTCGGCTTCTTGAGCACGATCCGGACGGTCGTGGCGTCGACGACTTCACTCTTGTCGTAGAAGCCGCGGAGGGCGACCCCGGCCTGGCGGGACTTGGTCTCCGGATCGACCATCCGGTCGAAGCTGAACTTGACGGCCTCGGCGTTGAGCGGGGTCCCGTCGTGGAACTTGACGCCGGGCTTGAGCTTGAAGGTCCAGACGAGCCCGTCGGGCGTGGACGTCCAGGACTCGGCGAGCCCGGGGAAGACCTGGCCGTCGGCCCGCAGGGACACCAGCGGGTCGAAGATGTTCAGCATGATGAAGTGGCTGATCGACTGGGACGTCACGTGCGGGTCGAGGATGTCGACGAAGCTCGACGAGTAGCCGAAGGTGAAGTCCCCGCCCGCGACGGGCTGGGCCGGGGCGCGGGTCGCGAAGACGGTCAGGGACAGGGCCGCGACCAGGACCATCCAGGACCGACGCCAGGTGCCACCGGAAGCGCTCATGCTTGCTCCTCCTGTAACGATGTCGTGAGGGCGGCCCGCGTCGAGCGGACCGATCGTGGGAGTCATGCCAGGGGCGGACGGGAGAACGGGCCGCGGGCGGCCTCGTAGGCTCGCGCGGCCCTCAGCACCAGCGCGTCGGCGAAGCGCGGCCCGGCGATCTGGAGCCCGATGGGCAGCCGGTCGCGCGTGAGCCCGCAGGGGACGCTCGCCACCGGCTGACCGGTGTGGTTCGCCCAGCACGTCAGCGCGGGCGCCTTGCCGCGGAGGCCGTCGGGCAGGCCCGGCACCGGCGGGGCGGGGACGTGGAAGCCCGGCAGCACGAGGAGATCGTGGTCCTGGAAGAGGGCCTCCATCCGGGCGGCGATCGCCTGGCGCGTCAGCAGGGCCGCGTGATACGCCGCCGCGGTGATGCTCCGGCCCGCCTCGGCCCCCGCCCGGAGATAGGGATCGAGGAGATCCTGCTGCGCCGGGGACAGCCCCTCCAGGAACTGGGCGAAGATCGCCATGTAGCAGGTCCGGTGCACCGGCACGATCGCCTCGATGCCCGGGGGCTCGATCGTCGTCACGCGGGCCCCGAGCCCTTCGAGCGTCCGGACCGCGCCCTCCACGGCGGCCGCGATGTCCGGCTCCACCTCGGCCAGCCCCAGGTCGGGGCTGTAGGCGATGCGAAGGCCGGCCACGCCGTCCTCGAGCCCGACTCGGTAGTCCCGGCCGTCGGCGCGGCAGGGCGGCCGGATCGCGCGGGTCGGGGCGCGGCCAGCACGGTGAGGAGGAGCGCGGCGTCGTCCACGGACCGGGCCATGGGGCCCACGTGCGAGAGCGCGCCCCACCGGGACGGCGGCCAGGTCGGGACGCGGCCGGCGGTCGGCTTGTGGCCGACGATGCCGCTCCACGTCGCCGGGATCCGGATCGAGCCGCCGCCGTCGGTCCCCACGGCGAGCGGGCCCAGTCCGGCGGCCAGCGCGGCCGCCGCGCCGCCGCTGCTCCCGCCGGGGCTGCGCTCGAGGTTCCACGGGTTCCGCGTGATGCCCGTGAGCGGGCTGTCCGTGACGAACTTGTGGCCGAGCTCCGGGGTGGTGGTCTTCCCGAGGATCACCGCGCCGTGCTCGCGCAGGCGCGCGACCGCCGGAGCGTCGTCGAGCCACGGCTGATCGGCGCTCACCGTGCGCGAGCCCTGAAGCGTCGCCATGCCCCGGGTGAGGAGGACGTCCTTCACGGACACCGGGACCCCGTCGAGGAGGCCCTTCGGCTCGCCGCGGGCCCAGCGGGCCTCGCTGGCCCGCGCGGCCTCGAGCGCGCCCTCGGGATCCACGCGGCAATACGCGTTCGACCGCGCCGTTCAGCGTCTCGATCCGGGCGAGCGCGGATCGGGCGGCCTCGACCGGTGACAGGGTCTTCGCGCGGAAGGCGCGGAGAAGCTGTCCGGCACTCCAGTAGTCGAGGGGCTCGGGCACGGAGACCTCCACCGAACGCGAGGGTTACCGGGCGGCCTGAGGCTGGATCGTCTCCAACGCTGTCACTCTAGCGCAATCCGGAGAGTGCGCAATCGCCACCGTCGGCGTGCGGCGACGGGTGAGCCGCGACGTCGCCCCCGCGAGCATGCTCCACTCGGGGTCACCAGTCCCCGGGTCGCCCGCGCAGGCGCTTGACGGCGCCGCGCTGCTTCTTGCCCGCGATCCGCTGTTCGCCGGGACCCGCGCGTCGGCCGGGTGGGGCGGCGCGGCGTCGGCCGGACCAGGGCCGCGGCGACCAGCTCGCGCACCTTGGCGCGCGCGTCCTCGACGTTCAGGGACTGGGTGCGGGTGAGCTGGCTGGTCACCACGAGGCGGCCGTCGGCGTCGAGGCGGTGGGCGGCGAGCGCGTGGAGGCGGCGCCGCGCGCCCTCGCTCAGCCCCTCGATCGCGTCGAGGTCGACCCGGAGATCGACCTTCGTCGAGACCTTGTTCACGTTCTGGCCCCCGGGTCCGGAGGCGCGGGTGGCGCGAAGCGGTGATCGCGCTCGCCGGGACTCGAACGGTCTCGCTCACGACGATCGCGCTCACGCCTCGTACTCCTGGGTGACCTGGATCTCCACCTCGCCATCCTCGTCGACGACGAGCGCGATGAGGTTGGGCCGGCAGCAGACCGCGCAGTCCTCGGTGAAGCGTCTGGCGGCGGCCGCCGCTCGGGTCGACGAGGACCTCGTTCTCCTCGCCGCAGAACGCGCAGTCGTACGTCACGAGCCCTCGCCACCGCGGAGCATGCGCACCTGTTGGCGTCCTCCTTGGGTACCAGAAACGAGTGTAAGACGACCCGGCGACGGCAGGAGGGGGAGCCTTCGTCGCTCGACTGCCTCGCGGGCGTTGGGAGCGGAGCGGCCCTGTCGCGACCCGGGCTAGAGGGCGGAGCGGCGGACGGTGGCGTCCGGGCGCTCCGTCAGGCCGGGCAGGAGCTCGACGCCCAGCCCCGGGTCGGCTCGCTCCCAGCCGCACCGTCCCGTTCTCCACGACCGGCAGCCCGGAGACCAGCTCCGTGTACCAGCCGGTGAAGAAGGCCCGCACCGTCTCCTGGATGAGGGCGTTCGGCGCGTTGAGGGAGAGGTGGACGCTCGCCATCCACACCACCGGGCCCGTGCAGTCGTGCGGCGCGACGGGGAGGCCGAAGGCCTCGGCCATCGAGGCGATGGCCTTGCCCTCGGAGAGCCCGCCGCACCAGCCGAGGTCCAGCATGACGATGCTCGCCGCCCGGGCCTCGCAGAGCTCCCGGAAGGCCTGGCGGCCGCCGAGCATCTCGCTGGCGGTGGTCGGGAGCTTCGTGCCCTGGGCGAAGCGGGCGAGGCTCGCGATGTCGTCGGGGCGCAGCGGGTCCTCGATCCAGTAGGGATTCAGCCCCTCCGACTCGAACGCCCGGGCGATCTTGAGGGCGGTGGGGAGGTTCCAGAGGCCGTGGAGCTCGACCATCATGTCCATGCGGTCGCCGACCGTCCGCCGCACCTGGCGGAAGGGCTCGAGCCCCTTGTCGAGCTCGGCCGCCGTGATGTTGAGCCCGCCCGACGCGAAGGCGTACTCGTCGAACGGCCACATCTTCATCCCGGTCACGCCCTGGGCGAGGAGGCTCTGCGGCCAGCTCGCCCGCGCGCCCGTGGAGGAAGGCGTCGAGGTCCTCGTAGGGACCGTCGCCGCGCGCTCGGCCGCCGGCAGGCCCCAGTTCTGGAGCTCTGGCGCCGTCGTCGGCCCGCACGTACCGGTAGCCCGGCGCAGGTGTTGTAGACGCGGATCGCCTCGCGCGTCTGCCCGCCGAGGAGCTGGACGACCGGCCGGCCCGTCGCCTTCCCGGCCAGGTCCCACAGCGCGATGTCGACGGCCGAGTTGCCGCGCGCCTCCACGCCGGTGCTCCGGGTCCCGACGTACTGCTGGAGGGCCACCCGGAGGCCGTCGATGGCCGACGGGTCCTTCCCCAGGAGCCGCACCGCGGCGGTCTCGTGGAGATACGCCGCGACCTCGTGAGCGCCGAAGAAGGTCTCTCCGAGGCCGACCAGGCCGGCGTCCGTGTGGAGCCGGACGAAGCAGAGGTTGGGGAACTCGCCGAGCTGGATGGTCTCGAGGCCGGTGATGCGCATCGGGTCGGGTTCCTCCTGGCGGACGTTCAGCCCTTGATGGCGCCGCTGGTCAGGCCGCTGACGAAGTAGCGCTGCATCAGGAAGTAGAAGCACGATCGGCGGGAGCGTGAAGACCGCCGCCGCCGCGAAGACCAGCTCGACCGGCGTCGCCAGCTCCCCGATGAAGGAGGCCAGCCCCACGGCGGCCGGCCGGAGCTCGGAGGTGGTGACGAAGGTCGAGGCGAAGAGGTACTCGTTCCACCCGTCGAAGAACGCGATCACGCCGACCGTGATGAGGGCGGGCACGGACAGCGGCAGCGTGATCCGCCAGAGGACTGCCCATGGCGCCGCACCCGTCGATGAGGGCGGCTTCCCGGACCTCCCGGGGGATCGTGTCCATGAAGCTCTTCAGGATCCAGACGCCGACCGGGACGACGAAGGCGGCGTCGGCGAGGATCAGCCCGGGCTGGGTGTCGATGAGGCCGGCCTGCCGGAAGATGACGAAGATCGGGATGACCAGGAGGGCCTCCGGCAGCATCTGCGTCACGAGGAGCAGGAAGCCGAAGGCGTTGCGGCCGCGCCAGCGGAAGTGCGACAGCGCGTAGGCGCCGAGGATGGAGAGGACGAGGCAGAGCAGCATGACCCCGGTCGAGATGACCACGGTGTTGCCGATCCAGGTCGCGATGGGAACGCTGTCTGGAACAGCTCGCGATAGGCCGTCCACCGGAGCTGTTCCGCGGCAGGATGTCGGGCGGGTAGGTGATGGTGTCGCGCGTCGGGCGGAGCGACGGTCATCGACCATCCAGTAGACGGGGAACAGCACGGCGCCGCAGACCCCGGCGACGGCGTAGAGGTACGAGCGGCGAGCCGCGACAGCGAGCGTCCGCCGTCGAGGGCCCGGCCGCGCCGCGGCCGCGCCGCGCGATCACGTCAGACCTCCCCGAAGCCCAGGCGGCGCTGGGCGGCGAAGTAGGCGGCGGCGATGGCCAGCGTGACGCCGAGGCCGGCCACCCCG
Source organism: uncultured Candidatus Rokubacteria bacterium (assembly GCA_963745015.1). Lineage (GTDB taxonomy): Bacteria > Methylomirabilota > Methylomirabilia > Rokubacteriales > DASRDR01 > DASRDR01. The sequence goes on along the minus strand of CAVUVU010000014.1, from coordinate 479,353 downwards.
ACCGTGCTGCCGTAGGAGAGATCGAAGAACCGGAAGGCGTGCTCGTAGACGCTCACGACCAGGGTCTTCGTCGCGTCGGCCGGCCCGCCGCCCGTGAGCAGGTAGATCACCGTGAAGCGCCGGAACGAGAAGATCGTCGCCAGGAGCGTCATGAGCCCGAGCGTCGGGGCGATGCCCGGGAGCGTGATGTGCCGGAAGCAGGCGAGCGCCCCCGCGCCGTCGATCCTGGCCGCCTCGTACAGCTCGGCCTGGAGCGTCTGGAAGGCGGTCAGGACGACCAGGCTGTAGAAGGGGAAGATCTTCCAGAGGGTGAGGAGCAGCACGCTGAGCATCGCCATCCGCGGGTTGGTGAGCCACGGGAGGTTCTCCGGCGCGCGGAAGAGCCAGCGCGCGAAGACGTTGAACACGCCGAACTGCTGGCTCAGCATCCACGTCCACACGAGGACGGCCGCGACCTCGGGGACGGCGTAGGGGAGCGTGATGGCCGTGCGGACGACGGCGCGCCCGTGGAAGCGGGCGTTCATGAGGAGGGCGGTGAGGACGGAGGTGACGACCGTCGCCGTCACGACGAGGCCGGTGTAGGTGAGGGTGACGACCGAGCGCCCGCCAGAAGGTCGGGTCGGCGGCGAGCCGGCGGTAGTTGGCGAGGCCGACCCAGGTCGGCGGCGACGCGCTCAGCAGCTCGGTGCGCGTGAAGCTCGTGTAGATGCCCTGTCCGATCGGGTAGAGGATCAGCACCGCGATGTAGAGGAAGACGGGGGCGGCGAGGAGGTACGGGGTGGCCGCCGACTCGCCGAGCGCGCGGCGGCCACCCCCTCCGATACGCGTCAGACACGCGCGGCGAGGGCCTCGACCGCCTTCTGGGCTTCCGCCATCGCGGCCTCGGGCGCCTTGCCGGCGGTGAGGACCTGCGACACCTGGCTCAGCACCGCCTGGCGCACCTCGGCGATGTTGGACTCGAGCCCCTCCACCAGGGCCGGGATGGGCGACCCCTTGGACGCGAGGTAGCCCGAGACCCAGTGGAGCTCCTTCAGGTAGGCCTCGCGGACCGCTCCCTGGTAGGGCGGGTAGATGTCGAGGGCCGCCTCCATGAGCTGCTGGAAGTTCTCCGGCCGGTAGACGAACTCGAGGAACGCGGCCGCCGCCTGCTTCTGGGTCGAGCCCGCGTAGATCCCGACGTAGTTCGGGATGTTGATCGCGCGGTGGTTCTCCCAGGGCGGCGGGGCCGTGAAGATCTTGGGATAGATGGCCGGGTTGCCCGACTTCAGGATGTTGATGTTGGCCGAGTTGTCGATGTACTGGGCGATCTTGCCTTCCCAGGCCATGCGCCGGTACGTCGAGGCATCCGCGCCCTGCGGCACCGACTCGTCGTAGAGGCGCTTGTAGGCCTTGACGGCGTTGATGACCGGCGCCTCGGTGAGGAGCGGCTTCTTGTCCTTGACCCACTGGCCGCCGTAGCCCATCACCCAGTGGGAGATGTCCGACCACCAGCCGTTCTGCTCCGGCATGGTGCTGCGGGCGGCGTGGCCGAACTGGTCCGGCCGCTTGGTGAGCCGCTTGGCGACCTGGATGTACTCCTCCTGGCTGGTCGGCGCCTTGGCGATGCCCGCCGCCTGGTAGAGGTCGCGGTTGTAGATCAGCGCGTACGGGACGTTGACGGCGAGGAGGCCGTAGAGCTTGCCGCCCGCCGTCACGAACTGGTGGACGGTCTTGTCCAGCTTGTCGTGGATCCCGAGCTTCTGGACGATGTCGTCCACGGGCGCCAGCGCGCCGGTCTTGATGAGCCGGATGCCCAGCTCGTCGTAGAAGGAGAGCACGTCGGCGTCGAGGCGGCCGCCCGCGAGCTGGGTGGTCACGCGCTGGAAGAACTCGGAGTAGGGGAAGCCCACCTCCTGGATGCGGATGTCCTTCTGGGCGTCGTGGAACTTCTTGACGATCCCCCGCCAGGCGTCGTTCCGCCCCTTCTCCGCCCACCACCACGTCATGTACTTCACGGTGGCCGGGGTCTGGGCGGTGGCGCGGCGGTGGGTCGCGAGCGGCGCGGCGGCGCCGGCCGCGCCGGCGAGACCCTTCAGGAACGTGCGGCGAGACGGTCGATGGGACATGCGGTCACCTCCGTGGTCATGGGTCGAGACAGGCAGCGATCCCGGGTCAACTGGGGCGGCGACGGGGATGGTTCACACCGTTCATCATCGGAGCTTGACGAGCAAAGTCAAGATCGGCTCCGGGCTATCGGGCGCGGCGGATAGGCGGCGGCCACCTCCTTCCGGGTCCGGCCACACGTCTCCAGCGCCGTCCTGACGTAGATCGCCGTGGACTGGAAGTACTCGCGCGTCGATACCCACTCGTCGGGAGCCCGCAGCGGCGCGTGGCCCGGCCCGCAGACCACGGTCGGGCTCCCGCTGCCTTCCTGGAACACCCCGCCGTCCGTCGTGTAGAAGAACCCGGACAGCTTCGGCTCGGTGCCGCGAGCCCATCGGACGGCGTCGCGGGTGAGGCGGAACAGGGGATCCTCCGGCCGGGTCAGACCGGCTCGAGCGCGAAATCGTACTTGAGCCGGGCGGTGGCGCGGAGGGACGGATCCGTCCGGCGCAGCGCCGCCAGGCGCGCCCGGACCTCCCGGAGGATCGCACGCGGTCTCTTGCCGGGCACGAAGCGCACGTCCACCGTCAAGGTGCACTGTCCGGGGACGATGTTCGGGTAGAGGGGATTGCCACCGAGGATCCCGACCGTGCTCAGGTAGCAGGGCGTGGCGGGAAGGAACCGGCGGACGTACCTCGACACCGGGGCGGGCCGGAAGCGCATCCGGCTCGAGACTCCGGATCACGGTGGCGGCTCGCTCCGCGGCGTTCACGCCCTCGCGGGCGGTCACGGTCGAGGTCTCCCGGCCGTGCACCGTGAGCTCGAGGACCGACCAGCCGAGGTGGGTGCTGAGGAGGTCGAGGCCGGTGGGCTCGCCGACCACGATCAGGTCGGCGGTGACGCCCGCGTCGAAGACCCGCTTGGCCCCGACGCCTTGCTCCATGTGGCCGGGGACGGCGACGAAGAGGAGGTCGCCCTGCGAGGGCGACCCGCGGCTTCGCGCACGGCGCGCATGGCCATCGCCATCGCGGCCAGACCCGCCTTCATGTCCCGGACGCCGGCCCCGTAGACCCGGCCGTCCTTCACCGTGGCCCTGAACGGATTCGCTCGTCCAGCCGGACGCCTGGGCGGGAACGTCCAGATGGGCGAGCAGCATGAGACTGGGGCCTCGCCCCGCTGCCCTGATCCGGCCCACGACGCCCGGCCGTCCGGGCAGGCAGTCCTGCAGGACGGTCTCGATCCCCATGGCCTTCATCGACCGCGCCATGAAGCGGGCAAGGTCGCCCTCCTCGCCGCGAGGCGCTGGGGATCGCGAGGACCTGCCGCAGATAGTCGATCTGCTCGCGTCTCCGGTACGGTGGCCAGGACTGCACCCCAGGGCCCGGGGTCTCGCATCATGTGTGTGTCCCTCTCCCTCGTTGGCTGGCCGTCGTCGGCCGTTGGCTGGTACGAGGCGCGATCCATCGAGCGCCCGCCGGTGTGCTCGGCGAGTGCGGGAGGCGCATCCGGAGCCGAGACATCTCATCTCATTCGCGGTGAATCGTTGTCAAGCCGCCGTCCGCATTCGTCCCGGCGTCTTGACACGCGCGGGCCCTTCTTCATACGGTGGCCACGGCGCGCGCATCGGCGCGGAGCAGTCTCTTCCGGATGGCACGGTGGCCCCACCACGGAGAGGGTTCGCATGGGGGGACCACCGCGGGACACCGTACTCGAACCGAGGAGATCGACATGACTTCAGGCCGGCAATGGCTGCGCTCAACTCTTTTCACCGCCGCCGTGGCGGCGGTGGTGTCGCTTGGTCCTGCGGGGGTCACGGAGGTCGCGGCCCAGAAGCGGGGCGGGATCATCCGGGTGGGCATGCAGGGCGAGCCCCCGACGCTCGATCCGCACTGGACGACGGCCGTCAACACCGAGGTCATCGGCGGCCACATCTTCGAGGGCCTCTACACCCTGGACGACACGAACCAGCCGATCCCGATGCTGGCCGAGAGCCACACGGTCAGCCGTGACGGGCTCGTCTACACCTTCAAGCTCCGCCAGGGCGTGCCGTTCCACAACGGCAAGGAGCTCGGCGCGGAGGACGTCGTCGCCTCCCTGACCCGGTGGGGGAAGCAGTCGATCTACGGCAAGGACCTCTTCAGCCAGGTCACGTCGCTTCAAGGCCACCGACAAGTACACCGTCGAGATGACGCTCAAGGACCGGACGCCGGTCGTCCTGATCAACCTGGCCCAGCCCAGCAGCTTTGCGGCGATCTACCCGAAGGAGATCGCCGAGAAGTTCCCGCCCGCCACGAAGGTCACCGAGTTCGTCGGCACCGGCCCGTACAAGTTCGCCGAGTGGAAGCCCGACCAGTTCGTGCGGGTCGTCCGCTTCGACGGCTACAAGGCGCGGACCGACAAGACCAGCGGCTACGGCGGAGCGAAGCAGGCGTACGCCGACGAGATCCGCTGGGTGCCGGTGCCGGACGTGGCCAGCCGGGTGGCCCAGATGGAGACGGGCGAGCTCGACTATGCCGACGACCTGAGCCCCGATGCGTACGACCGGCTCCTCAAGAGCGCGGCGGCCCGGCCCGTCATCGGCAAGCTGTACCTCTGGGTGATCATGGTCCTGAACAAGAAGGAAGGACTCATGACGAACCAGAAGCTCCGCCAGGCCATGCAGGCGGCCCTGGACATGGAGTCGGTCATGAAGGTCGCGGCGGGCGGCCGCTCGGAGTTCTATCGGCTCGGCAGCAGCCTCGTCCCGAACGAGGTCGTCGCCTGGCACACGAACCTTCCCGGGCTGCCGTACAACATCAAGGACAAGGCGAAGGCCAAGGCGCTCCTGCAGGAGGCCGGCTACAAGGGCGAGCCGATCCGCGTGCTGACGTCCCAGGAGTACAAGTGGATGTACGACACGGCGATCGTGACGAAGCAGCAGCTCGAGGAGATCGGCATGAACGTCGAGCTGGTGGTCGTCGACTACGCCACCCTGATCCAGCGCCGCAACAATCCCGCGACCTGGGACGCGCTCACGACCGGCCAGGGCCCGGCCTTCGATCCCACGATGCTGCCGAGCCTGAACTGCAACTGGCCGGGGTGGACCTGCGACGAGGAGATCCAGAAGGTCAAGGCCGAGATGCTGCGCGAGATGGACCCGAAGAAGCGACTGGCTCTCTGGGAGCGCCAGACCCGCCTCTACTACGAGAAGGTCGCGGGCATCCGCTACGCGGACATCTTCGTGCTCCGGGCGGCCGCCAAGTCCCTGAAGGGCCTGAACGACCGCCAGCAGTTCGCCCGCTTCTACAACGTGTGGACCGAGAAGTAGACGACATGACGGTGGGCCGGCTCACGGCACCCCTGCGCCGCTGAGCCGGCCCGCCGATCGCCCGATCGCGTCGCCGCGAGCCAGCGGCTACGTGACTTTCTGCTTGTCCTCGAAGACCTCGAAGTACCGGTTGCCCAGCGTGCGCTGGTTCTCGTAGATCGACCCCCCGAACTGCGCGACGGGGAGGGGGATCCGCACGGGCACCGGGGTCAGCCGCGGCACCATGGTCGCCTCGCCGGTGACGATGTAGTCGTTGAACTTCTCCCAGTCCGGGATGCCCATGAGCGGGAAGGCGTCGACCGCGGTGTACTGGAACAGCAGGAGGCGCCGGGGCCGGCCGGAGGTGTTCAGCGCCGAGCCGTGGACCATGCGGACGTGGTGGATGGTCATGCTGCCGGCCTTGCCGGTCAGCATCACGGCCTTCGAGAAGTCGATGCCGGCGGTGGTGGGGTCGATCGCGCCGCAGAACACGCCCTCGCTGTGGTGATCGGAGATCGGGCCCCGGTGGCTGCCGGGGATCACCATCAGCGGCCCGTTGTCCGGCCCGCAGTCGTCGAGATAGATCCCGATCGCCAGCAGGTCGTCGTTGGTGTGCGGATAGAACGCCCAGTCCTGGTGCCACTCCACCGCCGCCCCGTAGCCGGCCGCCTTCATGTTCAGCTTGCCCGTCTGGTACCGGACGCCGGAGGGACCCATCAGCGGGCTCAGGATCTCCGCGATCTTCTTGCTGAAGGCGATCTCCCGATAGGCGGGATGGACGTTGTGCGGCTCCTTGATCCGGCGCACCCGCGGCTCTTCGGCGGTGTGGGTCGGCTCCAGGTCGTAGATCTGGTTGTGCTCGGTGACCTCGTGGGAGGCCGCCACCAGGTCGTCCGTGACCTGGCGCACCGTCGCGAGCTCCCGCGCGCTCAGCACGTCCTCGATCACCAGGTAACCGTCGGTCCTGTACGCCTGGATCTGTTCCTTCGTGAGCATGCCGTCGATCCTCCGCTGGTTGGCGCTCGTGAGCCGCGCCGTCCTCCCGAATCCCGGTCCGCTCGACGATCCCGCCGGGGGACCGCGTGCGCCGTGTGCCCCAGTTTACCCCGGCTTGTCGAGATCCATGGGGCCCCAGTTTCGCGCCATCGGCGCATCGCCAGGCGATGACGGTGGAGGCCGGTACCCGCCTTGACGCGTTCCTGAAGGGCTTGTTATCGTCCGGCCGAGTTGCCGGGTCCGAGGTGGCTCCGACCGTGAGCGAAGCGAAGAGGCGGCACGAACCCGCGGTGAGACCGGAGGGAGGTCTGGATGTCTCAGCCGTCTCGTCGAGCCCACGCCTCCGGTCTCGTGTTCCCGTGAGCGCCTCCTCGGCCTTCGGCGGGTGTCGGACCGGAGCCGCCGACGGCCGATGATCGCCGCGCTCGTCGTCGCGGGGGTCGGGAGCGGCGTCGGGAAGACCACGGTCACCCTCGGCCTGCTCGAGACGCTGCGCCGACGCGGGCTCTCGGTGCAGCCGTTCAAGGTCGGCCCGGACTTCATCGATCCCGGCTTCCACGCGCTCGTGGCCGGCCGCCCGTCGTACAGCCTCGATGGCTGGATGTGCTCGCGAGAGCAGGTGCGGGCGACGGTGGCGCGCCAGGCGGCGGGCGCCGACCTCGCGCTCATCGAGGGCGTGATGGGCTGCTTCGATGGCCGAGGGGGCGGGGGCGCCGAGAGCGACGAGGGCTCGACCGCGGAGATCGCGAAGTGGCTCGGCGCGCCGGTGATCCTGGTCGTCGACGCCGGGGCGATGGCGCGGAGCGCGGGCGCGGTGGTGCTGGGCTTCGAGCGGTTCGATCCGGACCTCGAGCTGGCCGGAGTGGTCTTCAACCGGGTGGCCGGTGACGTCCACTGGCGCTGGCTTCGCGACTCGGTGACCGCGCGGTGCCGCGCCGTCCCGCTCGGGTACCTGCCGTCCCGGGACTCGCTCGCGCTGCCCGAACGGCATCTGGGCCTCGTGACCGCCGCCGAGCGCGGCCTTCCCGGCTCGTTCCTCGACGGGCTGTCGGACGCGATGACGGCGTCACTCGACATCGGGCGACTTCTGGCGCTGGCGCGGAGCGACGTCGCGCCGGCGCCCGCGATCCCGGCGCCCGCCGCTCGGCGCCGAGCCCGGATCGGAGTCGCCCGCGACCTCGCCTTCCAGTTCTACTACCCCGCCAACTTCGACCTCCTGCGCGCCGCCGGCGCCGAGCTCGTCTTCTGGAGCCCGCTCCGGGACGCGGAGCTGCCGGACGTGGACGCTCTCTACCTGGGCGGCGGCTATCCCGAGGCCCACGCGGGGGAGCTGGCGGCCAACCGGCCGATGCGCGAGGCCGTCCGGGCGTTCGCCGCGGCGGGCGGCCCGGTGTATGCCGAGTGCGGAGGGCTCCTCTATCTCGCGGAGGCGCTGGAGGACGAGTCGGGTCGGCTCCATCCCATGGTCGGGCTCCTTCCGACGATCGGGCGGATGGTTCCGAAGCGCCTCGCCCTCGGCTACGCCGAGGTCGAGCTGACTCGCGGGACGCCGATCGGCCCGGCCGGCACCATCGCGCGCGGCCACGAGTTTCACGCCTCGCGGATCGATCCGGTGCCGGAGTGGGTGCCGCGGGCGTACTCGGTTCGAATGAGCCACGAGGAGGCAGCCCGCGCCGAGGGATACTTGATCGACGAGACGCTCATGAGCTACCTGCACCTGCACTTCGGCTCGAGCCCTGGCCTGGCGGACCACCTCGTCCGCCATGTGAGCGCTCGCCGTCGCCGCCACGTGGCCAGGCGGCGACCGCCGTCGCTGCCACTCGAGGAGGGACTCCGAGATGAGTGAGACCTCTGCACGGGCGACCGATGCCCACGCCTGGACCCTGGCGGGTCTCCTGGGGCTCGGCATCATGGGCTTCTACGTCCTCGCGCTCGACCAGGGGTGGCTCCTGTCCCTCGTCCAGGGCGACCGCGCCTTCGATCTGAACTTCATCCACGAGGCCGTTCACGACGCCCGGCACGTCGCCGGCTTCCCCTGCCACTGAGCGCCATGCGCGGCCGCGCCCTCCGGACCGCGCTCGTCCCGGCGATCGTGGCCGGGCTGATCGGGGGCGCGATCACATCGGCGTTTCATGGGTTCTTCACCGAGCCCGTGATCGATCGAGCCATTGCCGCGGAGGAGGCTCGAGCGGCCGGGCAGCCCGGGCACCACCACGAGGAGCCCGTGGTGAGCCGCCGTGGGCAGAAGATCGGGCTGGTGGTCGGGCTTCTGCTCTACGGCGCGACGTGGGGACTCCTCGTCGGTCTGGCGGTCCATGCCACCCGGGAGTGGGCGCCGCGCGCGTGGAGCCTGGCGAAGCGCGGGGCCGTCCTCGCCGGCTTGCTCGGCTGGTCGGTCGCGATCTTCCCCTTCCTCAAGTACCCGGCGAATCCGCCCGGCGTGGGCGAGCCGGAGTCGATCGGCTACCGGCAGACGCTCTACGTGGGCTTCATCGCGCTGGCCGTGCTCGGACTCGGGCTGGCCACGGCGCTCCGGCGCCGGACTGGTGGCTGGCGCACGCCCGCCGCTCTTCTATGCCGCGTGGGCGCTCGGCCTCTACGTCCTGATGCCTCCGAACCCGGACCCGGTGCAGCTGTCCGAGTCGATCGTCGGGCCGTTCCGCGCGCTGTCGCTGGCCGGACTGGTGGTCTTCTGGGCCGCGCTCTGCGCGAGCCTGGCCATCCTGGGCCGCGACCGCATCGGAACCGGCGCGCGGCTGGCCCGGCCCGGCCATGCCTGACGCCGGTCTCATCCTCGCCTGCAGCGGGTGCTGCTGCGGGCATCCGGACCGGGGCGGCGCGCTGGCACCGCCCCGGGTCCTGAAATCGACGACCCGGCGGCTCCACAAGGCCTCCGGTGCGGCGGACCGGATCCGCGTCGCGTTCACCGACTGCCTCGGCCCGTGCAGCGAGGCGAACGTCATGCTCCTCTACCTGGAGAGGGCGGCCGCTCTGGTTCCGGCGCATGAACGCGCCCGAGCTGGTCGAGGCCTTGCTCGCCTACGCGCGGGAGGTGGCGGACGGGGACACGCCGCCCCTGCCGGCCGAGCTCGCCTCGCGATCGTTCTCGTGGACCGGTGGAGGGCTTGGACCGGAGCCGCCGATCGCCGACGCGGAGCCCAGCGAGGGCGCCGCGTGAGTCCGCCCGGCGCCGTCCTCGGACGGTAGATGCCGGCGCCCGACATCCGGGGCGGGCGGCTCGCCGCTCAGGATCGGGGGCCGCTCAGCTGGGGAGGCCGAACAGCGACGTCATCCGGGTGGACGCGAGCATCGTCCCCATCGTCTCGTCCGGCGGCCGGCGCTGTGAAGCGGCTCGCCGCGTCGAGGACCCGCGGGAGCAGAGCGAGGTCCCCCGGGGTGTTGAGGAACGCGCCCGGCACGTCGAGCGCCCAGTGCACGGCCCGGTCGATGTCGCCCTGGTCCTCGAGGGGCTGGTACCACGTGGTGTGGGAGCGCTCCGTCGTGGCCCACGGCCCGCGGGCGACGGACTTGATGATCTGGACGGCGGCGCGGCGCTCCCGGCAGGTCGCCAGGATCTCCTCGAAGGCGAGCCGGTAGCGCTCGTCCTGGGCCATGAAGTAGTTGTACGGCAGCAGCACGGAGTCGAAGTCGAAGCGAGCGAGGCTGCGCCGGTGCATGGCGGGGATCGTCCAGCCATGGCCGGTGACGCCGATGAACCGCACCAGCCCCTGGTCTCGCGCCTCGATCACCGCCTCGAGGGCCCCGCCCGGTCCCATCGCCTGCTCCCAGTCGTCCGGGTGACTCAGGGAGTGGAGCTGGATCAGGTCGACGTGGTCGACCCGGAGGCGCTCGAGAGACCGGTGGATGTCCTCCCGCGCCTCGCGCGCGGTGCGGTAGCCGGTCTTGGTGGCGAGGAAGAAGTCTCGCCGGTGTCGGGCCATCCACGGTCCGATGCGAAGCTCCGAGTCGCCGTAGCGCGCTGCGGTGTCGATGTGGTTGATCCCGTGGCGGAGCAGGAGCTCCAGCGTCCGGTCGGCCTCCGCCTGGCTGGCCCGGGCCAGGGCGGCGGCTCCGAACAGCGTCACCGTGCTCTCATGGCCCGTCCGTCCGAACGGTCGTCGCTCGATCATCGCGCCTCCATTGCCTCTTCCACTCGCGCGTCGTTCCATGCTGACTCGCCGGTCTGGCTCGCACGGGATTGCCGGCTCGCGTCCGGCAGCAGCATAGCATAGTCGGAGACTCTCGAGGGCGGCAGACCGCGCCGAGTGAACAGGATCAGGATCGATCTGGAGCCGGCGTCGCGACGGATGGAGTCGGTGGCTCGAGTGCCTTGCTGGCGCCGACCGAGCGAGACCGCCGCCCCGGCGGGCTACCCGCCGAGGCGTCCGGCGCGACCGGCCGACATCGCCGGTCACGCCGGAACCGCGCGACTAACGCGGCTAGGTACTTCCGCCAGCCGGCGCTGCTATGCCGGCTGGCCGGATTCCGCGTCCTGCCCGCCACCGCGGTCGTGACGGCTGCGATCGTGCTGCTCCAGGGCTTCGTTCGCGCTCTCGATGTCGCGCTGAGCGAAGTCCTCCGAGGGCTCCGATCGCCGTACGTCGGCCGTCTTCGCGGCATCGGCAGCCGGAGGACCCGGCGGGCCTCGACGCTTCTCGACCTCGCGAGGCGGGGCCTGGCCTTCCTCGTGCCGGTCCCACCCGCCGGTCGTCCGGTCCTTGGTCTTCGCCCTCTGAGCCATGTTCGTACCTCGCGTGTCTACGACGAGCCGGGGATGGCCCCGCAGAAGACGTAAGTGCTCGCTTCCTGGGCCGACTTGTGGCCGTTGATCGCGTACCCGCCGGCCTGGAGGTTGGCCAGCGAGATGTCGATCGTCGTCTCGGACTTGCCGTCGGTCAGGGTCGTGAGCCCAAAGGCCGGCTGAGGGGTGAGGTTAGCGCAGGTGCCCTTGTGGACGTGGAGCGGCTGGGCGACGCCGGCCGGCGCCCCGTTGATGCCGACCACCACCTTGGTCTTCGTCCCGTCCTCGGTGAGCGTTGCCGTCCCCGACTCACCGGAGGCGTTCTGTGGAGTCAGCTGCACGATGACGGGACCGGCGGCCTCCGCCGGGCCTGCCGCGGCCGCTGCCAGCATTCCGGCCACTGCCAGGCCGAGAGCGAGAGCTCGAGTCATGGTCTTCCTCCTGTTCGACGTGTGTGTGCGGTCCTCCGACCCTTGCCGCGAGCCATGCCGCGTGCCGGGCCAGCAGGGACCATGCTACGTGCCTTCCGGCGTGCGCGCTAGCCTCCATCGCGCTCCGCCGGCCGCTTCAACCGGTCTCCCGGCCGAAGGTTCAGGATGGCTTCCGGGAAGAGCGCGGCCAGCCACCGGGCGATGTCCTCGACGGTGACGATCCCGACGGGGCGCCGCTCCTCATCGATGAGGGGCACGGTGCGGCAGCGCATCGCCATCATCCGGTTGACGGCGTAGCAGATGCGATCGTCCGGGTTGAGCGCCTCGGGATCCGGCGTCATCACCGCTCCGAGGCGTGCGTGCTGGAGATCGCGATCGGCTCCGCGCGCGTGCTTCAGCAGGTCGCGGTCGGTGGCGATGCCGGAGAGCCGTCCCTCGTCGTCCACCACGGCCACCGCCACGTGGTCCTGCGCCAGCATGGCCTCCAGGGCCTCCTCGATGCGCGCCGTCTCCGGGAGGCGGATCGGCTCGCGTGTGACGAGCAGGCTCACGGTGTCGCTGAGGAGGGCGTCCTGAAGCTTGCGGAACTCGGTTCCGAGGGTTTCCGAATACTCGTCGTGATACTCGGCCGTCGCTCCTCGGCGGGTCTGGTCGGGCCGCCTGGGTCATGGCTGTGAACCGAGCAAGGGCTGTGCCGGTTCCGCCTGGCGCTCAAGACGCGTAAGGCGACCTCTCGTCGCGTCTCCCCGCGACACGGTGGCGTGAGAGTGACGCCGTGTCGGACGGCTGGCCGGCATGCCTCGAGTCTTGCGAGCAACGAACGAGGAGAACCGGTCCACGCCAGTCCAGCGAAGGAGACAACAGGCCTCGAACGGCAGACCCGTCGGACGACTGGCCCGGGCCTTGCTCACTGGCTGAAGTGATGTCCTTCGATGGCCGCTCACGACAGGATGACGGCTCGGCGACCCCATGTCGCTGACGTGCGTCCCGCAAGACTTTCCTGGACGGAGCGATTCGAGAGCCGACGGACGACCGACGGACAGGAGGAGACCTACGATGCGGCACTGGCTGGGCGGCGCGGTGATGGCGGGAGCGGTGCTCGTTCTCGCCGGATGCGACAGCGATTCGAGCTCGAGGGGCTTCTCGAGCGTCACCATCACCCGCGAGGAGGAAGAGGTCGTCGCGGGAAACCGCTGCGCCGTGAAGGGTAACGCGACCAACATCGGGCAACCGCCGGGCGCACGTCCGCATCACCTGGCAGGCGAAGAACTCCGGCACGGTGATCGCCACGTCCACCGCCGAGTTCGACGTGGCCGCGTTCTCGAACTTCGACTTCGGGAACACGGTGGCGAACAGCCAGGGACTGCCGTCGTCGACCGCGTTCGTCCCTCCGGTGAGCTGCGCCGCCATCGACGAAATCGACCGCACGGATCTGGACGTCGAGGCGAGCTAGGGCCCGACCGCCGCGTCCCGGCTCGCAGGACGTTTGAGGCTCCTGCGAGCCGCGGGGCCGCGTCCGTCAGAACTGCGCTCGTCGGGGGGGAACTGCTCGGCGAACTCCGCTCGTACGCCGGGGCGACGCCTGATGCCGAGCGCAATGGTCGCGTCCTCTGCGGGGAGCGCCTTGGGCATCCTGGCGACCAGCACCTGCTGCTCTGACGTGGAAGTCTTTCGGGATCGGCCGCCCGCCTTCCGCCCCTTGACAGGGCTCTTCATGCGCGTTTCCCTCGTCCGCCGTGCGCGGCCCGGAGACCGAGACGGTGACGCCAGGGCGGTGCCGGATGAGCCGGATGCGCTCGGTCCGGGCTCGCCCGTGCCGGCCGGGCCCGGCCCGCGCCAGCCGATGCCAGCCGATGCCAGCCGATGAATGATGGAGGGAGCTCATGACGCCCGCGATCGACGTGCACACGCACATGCTGAACCGCGACTGGCTGGAGCTCCTGCGCGCCCACGGCCGGCCTCGCTACGAGCTCCGGAAGAGCCTGGACGCGCCCGAAGGCATCTTCCTCGACGGCGCCCCGTTCATGACGCCTCAGCCGGGGCACTTCGACTATCCGTATCGCATCCGCCAGATGGACGAGGCGGGCGTCGACCTGGCGATCGTCTCCCTCACGTGCCCGAACGTGTACTGGGGCGGCCGCGACGTGAGCCTCAAGGCCGCGCAGGTGGTCAACGACGACATGGCGGCCGCCCAGCTCGCCTATCCGTCGCGCATTCGCTGGCTCTGCTCGCTCCCCTGGGAGTACCCGGAGGCGGCGGTGCAGGAGCTGGCGCGGGCCTCCGACCGGGGCGCGGTGGGCGTCATGGTGCTGGCGAACATCGCCGGCCGGGCCCTCACCGACCCGCTGTTCGGGCCGGTGTGGGCGGAGATCGACCGGCGGGCGCTTCCGGTCCTCGTCCATCCGACGGCGCCGCCCGGAACGCCCGACATGGCCCTCCGGGAGTTCAACCTGATCGCGAGCATCGGGTTCATGTTCGACACGAGCCTCGCGATCGCGCGCCTCATGTTCGACGGATTCCTGGACCGCTACCCCGACGTGAAGCTCATCGTCTCCCACGCAGGCGGAGCCCTTCCGTACCTCGTCGGCCGGCTCGACCAGTGCTTCGACAAGATGAACGCCGCCCGGACGAAGACGTCGACGCCGCCGGGCGAGTACATGCGGCGGCTCTACTACGACTCCGTCACCTACCGGTCGGACGCCCTCGCCATGTGCATCGACGTCGGCGGGGCCGATCGCGTCCTCTACGGCTCCGACTATCCCCACAACATCGGGGACATGAAAGGCTGTCTGGCCCGGGTGGACGCCTTGCCGGCCGGCCAGCGGGACGCCGTGCGCGGCCGCAACGCCCAGCGGCTGTTCGGCCTGTAGGCGCGCTCCGGTACCGACTCCCGTGAGAGTGCTCGTGATGGGCGCCGGCGCCGTGGGGGGCTTCTACGGCGCGGCGCTCGCCGAGCGCGGCCATGCGGTCACGTTCGTCGCCCGCGGCGCGCACCTCGACGCGCTCCGGGAGCGCGGCCTCACGATCCGGAGCGGGGGCCGCTCGACGGTGCTCCACCCGGTCCATGCCGTCGCCGATCCGACCGAGGCGGACGGCCCCTTCGACCTCGTGCTGTTCACCGTCAAGGGATACGACACGGAGCCGGCGGTCCTCAGCCTCCGGCCGGCGGTGGGCGCGACCACCACCGTTCTCACGCTCCAGAACGGGGTCGAGAGCGGAGACCGCCTGGCCGCCGTGCTCGGGGCCGGATCGCGTCCTGGTCGGGACGACGGTGATCGCGACGACCGTCGCCGAGCCGGGGGTGATCGACCAGGCGAACCCCATCCGGCGGATCGAGCTCGGCGAGCCCTCCGGCGAGGTCACCCCGCGCCTGGAGTCGGTCGCGGCCGCTCTGCGCGATGCCGGTGTCGAGGTCCGCGTGACGACCGACGTCCGCCGCGCGGTCTGGGAGAAGTTCATCCGCCTGGCGCCCGGCGCGACCCTCGCGACCGCGTGCCGAGCGACGATCGGCCAGGTCCGGAGCACCCCGGAAGGGGCCGCGCTCTACCGCGCCCTCATCGCCGAGACCGTCGCCGTCGGCCGGGAGGCCGGCGCGGCCCTTCCTGCCGACGCCGTCGAGACCGCCGTCGCGCTGATCCAGACGCTCCCCGCCGACATGCGGACCTCGATGCAGCTCGATTTCGAGCGCGGCCGCCGGGTCGAGCTGGCGGAGATCACCGGCGCCGTCGTCCGGCTTGGCCGGCGAGTGGGCGTGCCCACGCCCACCTACGACGTCGCCTACGCCATCCTCAGAGTTCGAGCCGCGGCTTTCGGCGGCCTGGGTTGACGGAGGGGCGGCGCTGAAGCACGGCGGGCATCGCTCCACTCGACCAGCAGACGGTAGCCGACGCCCGGCTCGGTCCGGAGGAACCGCGGCCGCGCCGGATCCGCCTCGAGCTTCCGGCGGAGGTTCGCCATGTACACGCGGAGGTAGTGCGTCTGCTCGACCTGGCCGGGGCCCCAGACCTCCTGGAGGAGCTGCCGGTGCGTCAGCACCTTCCCGGCGTGGCGGACGAGGACGGCGAGCAGGCGGTACTCGATGGGCGTGAGGCGCACCTCGGCCTCGCCGAGCCAGACCCTCCGCCGCGCCAGGTCCACGCGGAGGTCGCCGGCCTCGAAGGTGGACTCGCCCGGCTCGCGCCCGAGCGCGGCGTGCCGCAGGGCGACGCGCACCCGGGCGAGCAGCTCGCCCACGGCGAAGGGCTTGGCCACGTAGTCGTCCGCGCCCGGCGTCCAGGGCCGCGACCTTGTCCGCCTCCGCCCCGCGGGCGGAGAGGACGATGATCGGCACCGCCGTCCACTCGCGCAGCCGTCGGATGACCTCGAGACCGTCCAGGTCGGGCAGCCCCAGGTCGAGGATGACGAGGTCGGGCTGCCGGGTCGCCGCCTGGACGAGCCCGTCCTCGCCGGTCTCGGCCTCGACGAGGCGATAGCCCTGGCTCGTGAGCGTCGGACGGAGGAAGCGCCGGATCGGCGGCTCGTCCTCGATGACCAGCACCACCGGGCCGGCGGTCGGCGGGCGCGCGGGCTCGCGGCCGCTCTCGTTCTCAGCCATCGTCCGGCCGGATCTCCGGGGGCTTCGCCGCCAGCGGCAGGGTGAAGCGGAACAGGGCGCCGCCGCCCGGGCGGGGCTCCGCGCGCGATCTCGCCGCCGTGGACCTCGACGATGCCGCGCGCGATCGCGAGGCCGAGGCCCGCCCCGCTCCGCGTGCCCGCGTCCTGCCCGCGGTAGAACTTCTCGAAGACGCGCGCTTCCTCGCCCGGCGCGAACCCCGGGCCGCGGTCCGCGACGGTCACGCGCACGGCGTCGCTCGTCGGCGGCGGCCGAGATCTCGATCGGCGTCTCCCCGGGCGCGTACTTGATGGCGTTGTCGAGCAGGTTGATCAGCACCTGCTCGATGAGCAGGGGATCGAGCGGCACCAGCGGCAGGTCGGCGCGCCAGCCGGATGTCGACGCGGCGCTCGCCGAGGCGCTTCTCCACGCGGGCCAGCGCGCTGCCCGACGACCTCCTCGAGGGGCTGCCAGTCCTTGCGCACGCGGATGCCGCCGGCCTCGAGCCGCGTCATCTCGAGGAGATTCTGCACCAGGCGGTTCAGGCGGTCCGCCTCGTCCTCGATCGCCTGGGCCAGCTCGCGCCGCGTCGCGGGATCGAGGGTGCCCTCGCCCTCCACGAGCGCGCTCGCCGATCCGGTGATGGTGGCGAGCGGCGTGCGCAGGTCGTGAGAGACGGCGCTGAGGAGCGAGTTGCGGAGCCGCTCGGTCTCGGAGCGGAGCCGCGCCTGCTGGGCCTCGTCCACCAGGGCCACCCGCTCGATGGCGAGGGCCGTCTGCGCGGCGAACGTCTCCAGCAGATGGAGCTGCTCGGGCGTCGCCAGCGTCTCGGCCGCGGCGGACTCGCACGCCGAGGACCCCGACCGTGCCGCGAGCCGCGGTCAGCGGCAGGTAGAGCGCTCGGGCGCCCGGCAGGGTGGTGCTGCCGCGGCCCGCCATCTGGCCGTGCTCCTGCACCCACTGCGCCACGGCGTGCTCGCTGGGCTCGGCCGTGTCCGGGGCCAGCTCACCGGCCCGCCGGACGAGCTGGCCGTCCGGCGCCCGGGAGGAACACCGCCACCCGGCTCCCGAAGACTTCCGCGACGTGGCGCGTCGCCGCGCGGAGCAGCTCGTCCAGCCCCTGCTGGCTGACCAGGTCCCGGGTCATCGCGTAGAGGGTCGCGGTCCGGCGCTCGCGCTGGCGCGCGGCCTCGGCCTGGGCCCGGACGCGGCTGGTGAGCGTGCTGATGACCAGCGCGACGACCAGCATCACGGCGAACGTGATCAAGTACTCGGTGTCGGAGACCGCGAAGGTCAGGTAGGGCGGGACGAAGAAGAAATCGAAGGCCGCCACGCTGAGGACAGAGGCGAGGATCGAGGGCCCGCGCCCGAGGACCACGCTGCCAGCACGGTGCCCAGGAGGTACACCATGATGAGGTTGGCGGGCGCGAAGAAGGGGAACATCGCCCAGGCGACCGCCGTGCAGCCGGCCACGACCCCCACCGCCTGGAGGTAGCCCTTCCAGTCGACGGGCGGCGCCGGCCGCCGCGCCGCGTCTGAGGCTGCGGTCCCTCGCGGTCCCCGGTGATGACGTAGACGTCGATGTCGCCGCTCTGCCGCACCAGCTCGTTGACGACCGAGCCGAACAGGGCCTCCCGCCAGCGGGGACGCGTCGGCTTGCCGAGCACGATGCGGGTGACGTTCCGGAGGCGCGCATACGTGAGGACTTCGGCGGCGACGTCGTGGCCCGTGACGCGTCACGGTCTCGGCGCCGAGCTGCTCGGCCAGACGGAACGTCTGGACGAGGCGGTCCCGGTCCGCCGCCGGAAGCTGCGTCTGGCCGGGCGTCTCGACGGAGACGACGATCCACTCGGCGTGCAGCCCGGCGGCCATCCGGCGGGCGGCCCGAACGACCCGGGCCGCCAGGGGGCTCGGGCTGACGCAGACGAGGATGCGCTCGGCCACCGGCCAGATTCCCGGCACGGCGTGGTCGCGCCGATAGACCTCCATCTGGGCGTCGACGCGTGCCGCGGTCGTCCGCAGCGCGAGCTCCCGGAGCGCGATCAGGTTGCCCTTGCGGAAGAAGCGGCGCACCGCCTCGCCCGGCCTGCTCGGGGACGTAGACCTTGCCCTCCTGCAGACGCCGGATCAGGTCGTCGGGGGGAAGGTCGACCAGCTCGACCTCGTCCGCCTCCTCGAGGATCGAGTCCGGGACCGTCTCGCGCGTCGGCGACCTCCGTGACCTGCGCGACGACGTCGTTCAGGCTCTCGAGGTGCTGGACGTTCAGCGTGGTGTAGACGTCGATCCCGGCGTCGAGCAGCTCCGTCGACGTCCTGCCAGCGCTTGGCGTGGCGGGAGCCGGGGGCGTTGGTGTGGGCCAGCTCGTCGACCAGGATGAGCGCCGGGCGCCGGGCGAGGGCGGCGTCGAGGTCGAACTCGCGCAGGCGTCGTGCCGCGGTACTCGACCGTCGCGGGGCGGCAGCCGCTCGAGCCCTGGCAGGAGCGCCTCGGTCTCCGCCCGGCCGTGGGTCTCGACCCAGCCGATCACGACGTCGACGCCCGCGGTCTGGCGGGCGCGGGCGGCCTCGAGCATCGCGTAGGTCTTCCCGACGCCGGCGGCGGCGCCGAAGAAGACCTTCAGCTTGCCGCGCGCCTGCCGCGCCTCGTCGGCCCGCACGCGCGCCAGCAGCCGATCGGGATCCGGTCTGTCCTCGCTCATCGCTCGGTTCCCCCGGCCGTCCTAACCTACTCTGGCCCCGTTGCAAACGGCAAGGAACCGGCCAGGCGCGTTCGACGCATCCGGCCGATCCCGCGGGTCTCGGCGTCGGCCGTACGGAAGCTCGAGCCTGGGGGCCGAGCTCACGCCCCGACGAACATGGCCACTGGGCTCCCCTGGATGACAGCCCGCGTCACCGAGGTCGTCCCTCCCCGATTCAGCTCGCGCCTCCGTCGAGCGCGAGGTTCAGCCGCAGCACGTTGACGCGAGGCTCGCCGAGGAAGCCGAGCTGCCGGCCCTCGACGTGCTGCTCGACGAGACGCCGGACGCGGGCCGCGTCGAGCCCGCGCGCCTTGGCCACCCGGCGCACCTGGTAGAGGGCCGCCGCCGGGCTGATGTGGGGGTCCAGCCCGCTGCCGGAGGCCGTGACGAGGTCCACGGGACGGGCGCCGGTTCGCCGGGATCGGCCGTCGCGCAGGGCGTCGATCCGGCCCTTGGCCGCCGCGCGAAGGGCGGGATTGAGCGGGCCCGAGTTGGAGCCCGATCGACGCGCCGGCGTTGTAGGGGAACGGCGCGGTGGCCGACAGCCGCCCCCAGAAGTACTTCGGGTCGTCGAACGGCTGCCCGATCAGGCTCGGAGCCGACCGCCTTGCCGTCCCGGACGATCAGGCTCCCGTTCGCCTGGGCCGGGAAGACGAGCCTGGGCGATGCCGGTCACCAGCGAGCGGGTAGGCGACGCCGGTGACGAGGGTCAGCAGCACCAGGATGCATGACGGCCGGTCTGAGCTGGTCCATGGCTGTGGAGTCTCCTCTCCGTCACGGCCAGGCCCAGGGCGGCCAGGATCATGTCGATCAGCTTGATGCCCGACGAACGGCACGACGATGCCCCCGACGCCGTAGACCCAGCAGGAACCGCGCGCAGCAGCGCCGATGCGCCCATCGGGCCGGTAGCGGACGCCGCGCAGGGCCAGCGGGACCAGGGCGATGATGATCAGCGCGTTGAAGATCACCGCCGACAGGATCGCGCTCTGCGGCGTGGCCAGCCCCATGACGTTGAGGGCGTTCGAGCGCCGGGTAGGTGGTGGCAAAGGCGGCCGGGATGATGGCGAAGTACTTCGCCACGTCGTTGGCGATGCTGAAGGTCGTCAGCGCGCCCCGGGTCATCAGCATCTGCTTCCCCGTCTCCACGACCTCGATGAGCTTCGTCGGGTTCGAGTCGAGGTCCACCATGTTCCCGGCTTCCTTGGCCGCCTGGGTGCCCGAGTTCATGGCCACCGCCACGTCGGCCTGGGCGAGGGCCGGGGCATCGTTGGTGCCGTCGCCGGTCATGGCCACGAGCCGCCCCCCGGCCTGGTACTCGCGGATCAGCTTGAGCTTCGTCTCCGGGGTCGCCTGGGCCAGGAAGTCGTCGACCCCGGCCTCGGCGGCGATGGCCGCCGCGGTGAGCGGGTTGTCGCCGGTGATCATGACCGTCTTGATCCCCATCTTCCGGAGCTCCCCGAACCGCTCCCGGATGCCGCCCTTCACGATGTCCTTGAGCTGGATCACCCCCAGCACCCGCGGCGCCGTCGGCCACGACCAGCGGCGTGGCGCCCTGCTTGGCCACCTGGTCCACGCGTGGCCCGGACCGCGGCCGGGCAGCTCCCGCCCAGCCCCCGGACGTGGGCCTCGATGGCGTCGGCGGCGCCCTTGCGGATCTGACGCCCGTTCAGGTTCACGCCGCTCATCCGCGTCTGGGCCGTGAACGGCACGAAGGTGGCGCCCAGGCCCGGCACGTCCCGCTCCCGGATCTGCGTACTTCTGCTTGGCCAGGACGACGATGCTCCGGCCCTCCGGGGTCTCGTCGGCCAGCGACGCGAGCTGGGCGGCGTCGGCCAGGTCTCGCTCGGCGACGCCGTCGGCCGGCAGGAAGGCGGTGGCCTGCCGGTTGCCCGAGGGTGATCGTGCCCGGTCTTGTCGAGCAGCAGGACGTCGACGTCGCCGGCCGCCTCGACGGCCCGGCCCGACATGGCGATGACGTTCGCCTGGGCCATCCGGTCCATGCCGGCGATGCCGATCGCCGAGAGGAGGCCCGCCGATCGTCGTCGGGATCAGGCAGACCAGGAGCGCCACCAGGACCGTGACCGTCACCGGCGTCCCCTGGCCGGCCGTGGCCACGCTGTAGATGGAGTACGGCAGGAGGGTGGCGGTGGCCAGCAGGAAGATGATGGTGAACCCCGCCAGCAGGATGTTGAGCGCGATCTCGTTCGGCGTCTTCTGGCGCTTGGCGCCCTCGACCATCGCGATCATGCGGTCGAGGAAGGCCTCGCCGGGGTTCGCGCTGATCCGGACGATCAGCCAGTCCGACAGGACCCGCGTCCCGCCGGTCACCGCGCTCCGGTCGCCGCCGCTCTCGCGGATGACCGGCGCGCTCTCCCCGGTGATGGCGCTCTCGTCCACCGAGGCCACGCCCTCGATCACCTCGCCGTCGCCGGGAATGACGTCGCCGGCCTCGACCAGCACGACGTCGCCCTTCCGGAGCGAGCTGCCGGACACGGCCACGCGTGCCGCCGTCGCGGTCGCGGCCTTCAGCAGTCGTTTCGGCCTGGACGTCCTGGCGGGTCCGCCGGAGGGCCTCCGCCTGGGCCTTCCCGCGCCCCTCCGCCATCGCCTCGGCGAAGTTCGCGAAGAGCACCGTGAACCACAGCCACACCGAGACCCAGAAGATGAACCCGGCGGGCGCCTCGCCCTGGCCGACCAGCGCCTGGACCCAGAGGCCCGGTCGTCAGGATGCTGCCCACGAAGACGACGAACATGACCGGGTTGCGGACCTGGACGCCCGGGGTCGAGCTTCCGGAACGAATCGACCACGGCCCGCCGGACGATGGGGCCGTCGAAGAGGGAACGCGCCTTGACGTCTGTCGCCATGTCAGTCGACCTCCGTCGCTACGGCTTCGCGGCCGTGATCATGAGATGCTCGACGATCGGTCCCAGCGCCAGCGCGGGGATGAACGTGAGCGCCCCCACGAGGACGCACCACGCCGATCAGGAGCACCGACGAAGAGCGGGGTGTGCGTGGGCAGCGTGCCGAGCCCGGGCGGCATCGTGCTTCTTGCGCGCGAGCGAGCCCGCGATCGCCAGGGTCGGGATCGCCAGCCAGTAGCGGCGCGAAGAGCATGGCGAGCCCGAGCGCCGTGTTGTAGAAGGGCGTGTTGGCCCCGAGCCCGGCGAAGGCGCTGCCGTTGTTGTTGCCGGCCGACGAGAACGCGTAGAGCACCTCGCTGAAGCCGTGCGGGCCCGGGTTGAAGATGGTCGCGGTGCCCCCGGCGCTCACCACCGCGATCGCGGTCCCGATCGGTGACGACCGCCGGCGGGATGAGGATCACGAGCGAGGCCATCTTCATCTCGTAGGCCTCGATCTTCTTGCCGAGGTACTCGGGCGTCCGCCCGACCATGAGGCCCGCCACGAAGACGGCGATGATGGCGAAGACGAGCATCCCGTAGAGGCCGGAGCCCACGCCGCCGTAGATCACCTCGCCGAGCTGCATGAGCCACATCGGCACCAGGCCGCCGATCGGGGTGAAGGAGTCGTGCATGGCGTTCACGGAGCCGTTCGAGGCGGCGGTCGTCGCGGTCGCCCAGAGGGCGGAGTTCGCGATCCCGAACCGCACCTCCTTGCCCTCCATGTTCCCGCCGGCCTGGAGGTCGCTGGCCTGGTGGTCGACGCCGAGCCAGCCGAGCGTGCAGCCGCGCTGCTCGGCCACCACGCAGACCGCGAGGAGGCCGACGAACAGGATGGTCATCGCGGCCAGGACGGCCCAGCCCTGGCGGGTGTCCTCGACCATGGCCCCGAACGTGTAGCAGAGCGCGGCGGAGATCACGAGGATGGACAGGAGCTCGAGGAAGTTCGACAGCGGCGTCGCGTTCTCGAACGGGTGGGCCGAGTTGACGTTGAAGAACCCGCCGCCGTTGGTGCCGAGCTGCTTGATGGCGATCTGGGACGCCGCGGGGCCCAGGGCCAGGACCTGCTCGGTCAGGGTCGCCTTCGTCATCTTGGGCTGGCCCTTGTCGTCGAGGACCGGCTTGCCGTCCTTGTCCGTCTCCGGCACGTCGTACTGGATGGGCTGGACGACCGTGACCTTCGCGTACTCGCCGAAGGTCTGGACCACGCCCTGGGAGACCAGGATCGAGCGCGAGCACGAACGACAGCGGCAGCAGGATGTAGAGCGTCGTCCGCGTGAGATCGACCCAGAAGTTGCCGATCGTCTCGGCGGAGCGGCGGGAGAAGCCCCGGACGAACGCGGCCAGCGTGGCCATGCCCGCCGCGGCCGACACGAAGTTCTGGACGGTCAGGCCCAGCATCTGGGTGAGGTAGCTCATCGTCGTCTCGCCGCCGTACCCCTGCCAGTTGGTGTTGCTGGCGAAGCTGACGGCGGTGTTGAAGGACGAGTCGGGCGTCACCGCTCCGAGGCCCTGCGGGTTCAGCGGCAGGACGCCCTGGAGGCGCTGGAGCAGGTACACGACCAGCAGGCCCGCGAAGTTGAAGAGCAGCATCGCGAGGGCGTACGTCTTCCAGCCCATTTCCCGGTCGGGGCGGACGCCCGAGAGCCGGTAGATGAGGCGCTCGAGCCAGCCCGAGGATCCGGTCCAGCCCGATGGACTTGCCCTCGTACACGCGCGCCATGTACGCGCCGAGAGGCTTGGCCAGGCCGACGAGGACGACCAGGTAGAGCGCGAGCTGCAGGTACCCGTTCGTGGTCACGAGAACACCTCCGGCTTCAGGAGCGCCACCACGAGGTACACGAGGAGCCCGAGGGACACGAGCCCGCCGATCACGTAGAGAATGGGCATGTCAGCCTCCCGCTACAGCCGGTCGCAGAGCGCGACCAGCCCCCAGGACAGGGCCAGGAATCCGAGGACGAGCCCGATGTACAGAACGTCCAGCATTGCCCTGTCTCCCTTCGGCACTGACGTGAAGCGCACGGCTGGGCCCACCGGCTCGGACAGCGTGACCGCCTCCGACCCCACGATCCTGTCGGCGACGTAAGCGAGCGCGCCCGTGTGGTCGATGTGGCTTCGGCGCGGACTTCCCTGGCTGCCGAGCACCCCGAGTTCCACGGTGAGAACCGTAGCGGGAACGGGCGTCAAGGCGCGCTAGAGACTGGCCCCAGAACGGTCAAGGATCCGTATAGAACAGGCGGTGAACCGGGCGAGGCGGGGAGGGAGAGGGGACACCGGAAGCCGGAGACGGAGCGCGGGCTGGATGCGGCCCCGGGTCGGTCCCGGCCCGGGGCGAAGGCGACGGCTAGGCGGGGGAGGCTGGGTCGGCGACCGCGATCATGAGCGCCGCAATGGCGAGGGCCCGGCGCTCGTCCAGGGTGAGCCCCTCCGTATTGCCCTCCCAGAGGTCGAGGACCAGGGGCTCGCGGCTCTCGAGCGGGAGCCGCCCGCCCCCTGGGGGAAGCGGAATCCGGTGCGGCCCAGCGTGTGCACCCGCGTGTTGGCGGCGACCAGCGTCGACGGATCGAGCTGGGTCGAGGGAGGCGGCAGCTCGCCCTGGCTGGCCGGCGCGGCCGCGATCAGGCGCTCGTCAGCGCGCCGCAGGACCAGGCCGCCGAGACCGAAGGACCGGCGCAGGTCCTCCAGGATCTGGTCGATCGGCGCCCGCGCGGCGAGGCTCCTGGCGGTCCGGCCGAGCACCTCCAGGTCACCTCGGGTCCGGCTGACCTGCTCCGCCGTGCGCACCCGCCGCTTCCCGAAGGCCGCCGCGATGAGGCCGCACGCCGCGAGCGCGAGAAACGCGCCGACGTCGCCCGGCTTGTGGATCTCGAGGGACATGTAGGGCTCGGTCAGGAAGAAGTTCAGGCTGAGGGCGGACACGACGGCCGTGGCCAGCCCGGGTCCCCGGCCGCCCATCTCGGCCACGACGATGGTCAAGGCGACGAAGACGAACGCGAGGTTCGACGCCGACACGGTGGCTCGGAGCGACGTCAGCACCACGCCGAGCGCGACGGCCGCCCCGACACCGATGACGAACCACACCGCTCCTCGGTCGCCCTGGCTCATGGTCCACCTCGCTTCGCGGTGAAGACTTGTCGTACCCGTCCGCCGACCAGCATAGGCGCGAACCCATCAAAAGACGACAAAGACCCGGGACCCAGACGTCAAGCGGGCGTAAAGAGCCGGGGTCCACGGGGCTGACCGGGCGGCCCCGGCTGCCGGTCCGCGAGGCCCTGCGTCAGTGACGCCCCGCTGGCCTTGACGCCTCCGACCCTTGGGTCCCGCGGCATCCGTGCGGCGCTCGGAATCGCTGCTCGATTGCCGATCGCAGCGAGGCTGCGTATCATTCGATGGGCGATGGATGGTCGACGCCGTCGGTATCTCGTGAACGAGGTGTCCGAGGCGGCGACGCTCCCTCCGTCCCGGCGCCCCGCCGTCCTGTTCTTCGGACACGCGAGCTTCGCGTACGGGCACATCTCCCGCTGCCACAAGATCGCCCGGCGCCTGGTCGACGAGTTCCCGTTCGACGCCTACGTCGTCTCCTCATGTCCGGAGTACGACCCAGGGGACCCGCACGAGGCGATCCACGAGGTGCTGTTGCCCGGCTTCCGCCTCGGCTCCCCGGACCTCCTTCCGGACCGCCTCCCGATCCCGGACCGGGCCAGCTCGCTGCCCCACGTTCCCACCGACGCCCTCTCCGCCCACCGCGGGCGCCTGCTGCAGGCGCTCGTCGCCCGCCTCCGGCCACGCGCGGTCCTGCTCGAGGGGTTCCCGTTCGTGCGCCCGCTTCAGGCCGTCGAGGAGTGCGGTCCCACCCTCGCCTATCTGAGCGAGCGGTCACCGGACACGGTGCGCGGCGCCGGCTTCAACGGGGTGCCCACCAGCCTGTGGATGGATGAGCACGCGTCGCTGGTCGAGCGCGTGCTCGAGGAGTGCCTGGACCGCCTGTACGTGTACGTCGATCCCGCCGAGCTCGCGGACCTGTTCGATCGCTGCCCGTGGCTCGAGAAGATCGCGTCCAAGGTTGGCGTGACCGGATACGTCGTCGGGACCCCGCCCCGCGCTGCCGAGCCTCGGGCACAGATCCTCGCCACGTTCGGAGGCGGGGTGGACGCGTTCCGGAAGATCGCGCTGGTGGTGGACGCCTTCATCGAGTTCTCGGCCCGGCGACCGGGTTTCGCGCTCCACGTGGTGACCGGCGGTCAGCTTCCGGACCGCGGGTACCGGGAGGTCGCCCGCCGGGTCGGCGGGCGGCCCGACATCCGTCTGAGCCGGATCGTCCCCGGAGTCTCGCGCTGGCTGAACGACTACCAGCTCGTCATCTCCATGGGCGGCTACAACGCGTGCACGGAGCTCTACCAGGCGTCCACTCGGAGCATCGTGCTCCCGCGGTTCGCTCCCGACTTCGCCGAGCAGATGGAGCAGGCCCGGAAGTTCCACAAGGCCGGGGCGGTCGACCGGATCGTGGACGCCGAGGCCGCCTCGCCGGTCATGCTCGCGGAGGCGATGGCGGAAACCCTGGCCGCCCCGCCGTCGTCCCGGTCGCCCCTCGACATGGGGGGCGCGGAGGCGACGGCCCGGAGCCTGGCGAGCGAGATGGAGCGTCGACGGGCCGCGTCCTGACCGGCCCGCCCGGCGGTCTCAGGACGCGCCAGGGTCCCCGGCCGTCGTTCGGGCCGCCCAGACGTGGAGGACCTTTCCCAAGTCTCCGGTGCGAGGCGGCCTGCGCTCCACCTGCAGCATGCGTCCCTGGCGCCACTGAAGGGCCATGATCCTCTCGGCCCCGGAGCCGACGCCGATCCCCTCCAGGAAGGCCTCCGCCACCACCGCCCCGTCCAGCGACCCGACGCGCGGGTGGACCAGCAGGCGGAGTCTCGGCCGACCGTCCTCCCCCTCGTCCTCGATGAGCTGGTAGTCGATCGGGCCTCCGCCGAAGCGGCGCGGAAGGACCTCCTCCAGCACGCGCACGACGTCGGTATCGACGAAGGTCATGCCACCGGCGGTCAGCTTCTCGAAGCTCCGGATGGTGTGCAGGTGCCTGCTCCAGCCCAGCGCCTCCATGGGACACCCGCACCGCCGGTCCGTGACGGTGGCACGGTCGCCCATGGAGACGTTGAGGAGCACGAAGGGCACCGTCGGCCGCAGCGAGGAGACGAGGAGAGCCCCGGACGGGAACGGCGCCGCGTCGGCCTGGATGAGCGCGTTGAGGTCCTGGAAGAGGTGCACGTCGTCGGGGGCCTCGGGGGCGAGGCATCCGTAGGTGAGGGACCCGCCGGAGTCCGCGCTCCCGTAGTCGGGGACGGCGACGGCCCCCGTACGGCGGATGGCGGCGAGACGCGCCTCCGTGACAGGCTCGCCGGTGATGGTGAAGCGCGCCCCCGCGATGTCGATGCCGGCCGCCTCGGCGGCCCGGCACAAGGTGACGGCCGAGCTGGGGAACGCCCACAGGTGCGGGGTCTCGCCCGCGGCCAGGGTCTCCCTCATCCAGCGAGCGACTCGGAGCGGGGCGTCGAGGGGCACGTATTCCAGTCTGGGCAACGGCACACCGGTCAGTCGGCTGGCCCAGGTCACCGCGCGGACGCTCCACCGGTACCGGGGATGCAACCCCCGAAGGGCGGGGTCGACCTGCGAGAACCACGCCGCTGCCCGCTGGCCGCAGGCGGAGTACCAGAGCAGGGGGGTGATGCTGGGCGTGCCCCACACCGCATTGCGCCACCGGGCGCCCCCCTGCGCGTCGAGGGAGAGGTAGAGGTTCACCGCTCGATCGCGCAAGCAGGCCAGGTCGAGGGGCAGACGCGTGGCCGCTCCACGGCTGCCGCCGGTCAACCCCCAGAAGTGCGGAGTGGCCAGAGCGTTCCGGAGGCGGACCGGACCGGCGTCGACGGTCAGGGTTCCCCGGACCACCGGGCGCCGCCCCTTGAACTCGTCTACCGTGAGGTACACGCCCTGGCGGAGCAGTGCCTGGAGGGTGGCCTCGACCCCGTCCCGGCGCACGAGGCGCTCCAGGTCGCCGTACTCGCAACCGGCCCATTGCAGCAGCGCTCGGTAAGGGCTCGACCGGTCGGCGAAGACCGCGCCCCGCGCCAGTGCGAGGAAATCAGCCTCGCGCGTCTCCAGCCGTTGCCGGAGGATCGCCCGCGCCTCGACCAGCGTGAGGGGATTCCGGAGGTAGGCCGTGAGGCCGCCCACCAGACGGGTGCCCATGGTCAGGTCGTCCAGCAGGACCCACGGGAACACGTCAGCCAGCCGGCTACCGCCCCCGTGGCCCACTGGCGAGACCCCGCTCGCCTACTTGCTGCGCTGCCACGTCAGGCTTCGGGCGGGATCCAGACCCAGGACGAGGCGATCGCCGTCCAGTCGCACCGATCGCGTGTAGTCGGTGCCGATCTCGGACGGCCGCATGCTGCCCTGGACGTGGTGCGTGACGGTCGCCTGGCGCTCGTTCACCCCGTACCGGCCAAAGTAGGCGAGGTAGGCGTCCTGGGGATTCGCCGGCGGCGGCGTGAGCGAGGGATCCCGCATGATCTGAACCGACATGTTCCCGGCCCGATCGTAGATCAGGAGACCTCGAGGATTGCGCCCCATCGAGTGAGTGATCCGGCCGTTCGCGTGTCGCTCCTCGACGGACACGAGGTTCCAGGTGCCGACGAGCGCCGCGGCCTTGACGGCGACGGGCTGGTCTGGCGGGGCCGGCCCACGGAAGAACCGTCAGGGTCGCGAGAGACAGGATCGAGACGACACGTCGGCGGCCGGCTGGCATCGCACCCCCGTGGCCCCCACGGCCGCTTTCCGCGCGGCCCGGATCGGTCCGCGCGGCGGCCCCGCAGGGCGACGGGGTCAGGGTCTGGTGGCTCTCGGCGCCCTGAGCGTCAGCCCTTGACGCTGCCAGCCGTGAGCCCCTCGACCATGTAGCGCTGGAGGTAGACGTAGGCGCCGATCACCGGGAGCGTCGTGAGGACGGCGCCCGCCATCAGGTAGCCCCAGCCGTAGACGTCCCCGGTGATGAACGTGGAGAGCCCCACCGGGAGCGTCCGGAGCTTGACGTTCGTGATGAAGACCAGCGCGTAGAGGAACTCGTTCCAGGCCTGGGTGAAGGCGTAGAGCGCGGCGGCCAGGAGGCCGGGGGCGGCGAGCGGCAGCACGATGCGCCGGAACGCCCCGAAGCGCGTCGCCCCGTCGATCATCGCCGCCTCCTCGAGCTCCTCCGGGATCGACTCGAAGTAGCCCATCAGGAGCCACGTCACGAAGGGAACCGTGAAGCTCGGGTACGCGACGATCAGGCCCAGGAGGCTGTCGGCCAGCCCGAGATTGCGGATCTGCGCGTAGAGCGGGATGAACAGGATCGACGGCGGCACCAGGTAGGTGATCAGCACCGCGCTGGCCATGAACGCCCGCCCGAGGAAGCGGAGACGGGCGAGCGCGTACGCGCCGATGGTGCCGATCGCGGTGGCCAGGAGCGTGCTGCTGACGGACACCACGATGCTGTTCCGGTACCAGCCCATGAACTCGGTCTTCTCGAGGAGGTGCGCGTAGTTCTCGCTGGCGAACGGGTTGGGCCAGAACATCGACGCGAGGCTTCGCATCTGCGTCTCGCCCTTGAAGGACGAGATCGTCATCCAGTAGAAGGGGAAGAGCACGACCAGCAGCAGCGTCAGGAGGATCGCGTACGAGACCGCGGACTCGAGGCGGTCGCGCGCGACCCGCCGGGGCCCGGCGACTGCCATCATGCTGGCATCATGCCGGCATCACGCTGGCATCCCGCCGGTCACCGCTCCCGGCCTCGCCGCATGTAGCGCGCCAGGACGACGATCACGAACGCGAGCGCCGGGAGGAGGTAGAGCGCGACCGCGATGGCCTCGCCCAGCCGCTGCGCCCCGAACGCGATCTCGTAGGTCAAGACGGGCAGGACCTGGGTGGCGCCGCCGGGCCCGCCCTTGGTGAGGATGTAGATGATCGCGAAGTCGTTGAAGGTCCAGATGGTCGAGAGGAGGACGACGATGATCACGATGTTCCGGATTCCCGGCAGGGTGACGTGCCGGAACCGCTGGACGGCGGTGGCGCCGTCGACCGCCGCCGCCTCGTAGAGCTCCATCGGGACCGCCTTCATGCCGGCGAGGAAGCTGATGCCGAAGAAGGGGAAGCCCCGCCACACGTTCACGGCGATGACCGACGCCATGGCCGTCCCGGGCTCGCTCAGCCAGCCCACGCCGTGGGGCAGGATGCGGAAGACCCGCACCAGCAGGTAGTTGAGCACCCCGAGGCTGTAGTCGTAGATCCACAGGAAGTTCAGCGCGGAGACCACCGTGGGCGCGACCCACGGGATGAGGAGCACGCCCGTCCAGAAGCCCCGCCAGCGGATGCGGGACATCAGGACCAGCGCCATCACCATGCCGAGGACGAGCTTCACGGCGACCGACGCCCCGGTGAAGATGAAGCTGTTGGCCACCGCCCGCCGGAAGAAGCCGTCGAAGGTCAGGCGGACGTAGTTCTCCAGGCCGACGAACACCGGGGGCATGCCCACGTACTTCCGGGTGAGGCTCAGGTACACCGCGTAGCAGAAGGGGTAGGCGACGAGCGCGAGGACCAGGACGACGATCGGCAGGACGAACAGGAACCCGAGGCGGTAGTCGGGCCCAAGCCAGTGCTTGAGCCCGACCCGCCGGGGCTGCTGCACCGCCCGGTCGAGCGCGGCGTCCTTAGAGGGCAGCCGCGCCGCTGTGGTGGACATGGGACGTGTGGCCGCGGCCGCCTAGCCCCGGCTGCGGATCTTGTGGATCTCCTCCACCCGCGCGTGGGCTTCCTTGAGCGCCGCCTCGGCCGTGAGGCCGCCGACGACGACCCGGCCCGCC
This sequence comes from uncultured Candidatus Rokubacteria bacterium, assembly GCA_963745015.1. Taxonomy (GTDB): domain Bacteria; phylum Methylomirabilota; class Methylomirabilia; order Rokubacteriales; family DASRDR01; genus DASRDR01. Next base: position 448,702 of record CAVUVU010000014.1, on the reverse strand, counting down.
ATGTCGGTCAGCATTTTCTGGCCGCGCACCTCGGCAGCCGCCGGCGTGATGGGGCCCGGATGACCGAGCGGCACGCTCTTGAGGATGTTCTGGAGCATGGCCTCGAAGTTCGGATCCGACTTCCAGTACGGATTGTCGACGCGCGTCCGGTAGACCGGACCGGCTTGGCCGACCGAGACCTGGAGATATTCCTCGAAGCGCTTCTCGTCCTCCATCCAGCGAATCAGGTCTTCGGCGAGCTCCGGGTGCTTCCCCTTCTGAAAGATCTCCCAGTTGTAGCAGCTCGACGTGACAAAGCTGCCGGCCGGACCGCCGGGCGTCAAGATGAGCAGGGTCTTCGGCGCGAGCTCGTGCTTCCGGTTGACCATGGCGAAGTAGAGGCTCGCGCCGTTGTTGGTCGTAACGAGCTTTCCGGCCATGTACGCCTCATTGTTCGACACGTCCGTCCACCCCATGACGCCGGGCGGCTGGATCTTGTGCTTCTGGATGGTGTCGACCGCGAACTGGAGCGCCGCCGTGTTCTGCTTCAGGAACGCGGTGCCCAGGGCGGGCTTGCCGTCCTTGTCCCAGGTGCCACCGCCGTAGTCGAGAAGGATGTTGTCCATGAACCCGTCGCCATCGTCGGAGCGATTCAGTGTCTGGCCGAAGCCCCAGAGGTCCTTGGCGGGGTCGGTCGTCTTCCGGGCGAACTCCAGGACATCAGGGTCGTAGACCTTCGGGGGCTTGAGCCCCTTGGCCTCCATGATGTCCTTCCGGATGTAGAAGACCGAGATCATGGCGTAACGGGGCACACCCAGGTACTTCCCATCCACCTTCATCGAGCTCTCGGCGAACGGCAGCATCCCGCCCCGAGCCCCGGCGATCTCCGTGGCGACCTTCGACACGTCGCGGAGCGCGGCCTTGTAGCGCATCGGCCCCAGAATGTGCATCTCCGCGAGGTCGGGCGGGTTGCCGGCCTCGATGGCCGCGACCACCTTCGGCTCCCGGTCCCCGAAGGTCGCCCAGTCCATCTCGACGTCGACGTTCCGCTCCTTCGCCCAGGCCTCGACGTGCTTGGCGAGGACGTCGTTGCCGGCCGTGACGAAGCTCTTGAAGAGCCAGACGCGGAGCTTGGGCTTGGCCTGCGCGCTGGCCATCGACTTGAGGACGTCGAGGCCGACGGCGGTCCCGCCGGTGACGACGGCGGCGCGGCGCAGGAACTCGCGCCGGGCGATCAGGCCCGCATCGAGCGCCTCGGCGGCTTTGCGAAGTCGCGGGTCGGTCATGCTCGCCTCCCTGGCCCGGGGGGCCGGCTGGACGGTGGGTCGATCTGCCGCGAGTCTAGGCGCGGGGCCCGGGGCGGGTCAAGCGCTGCGCGCTCCGAGCGCGCGCCGGCCGGGCGGCGCCGGCCGCGGTCAGGCCGGCCGCGTGCGGGTGCGCAGGTGGAAGCTCTTCGGGCGCGTCAGGTGGCCGAAGCCCAGGTGGGAGAGCGAGCAGCCCTTGCCGCTGTCCTTCACCCCCACCCAGGGCAGGAGGGGATCGAGGTAGTCGCAGCGGTTGGCGTAGACGGTGCCGGCGTCGAGCTCCGACATCAGGCGGGTCGCCCGGTCCATGTCCTGGGTCCACACCGACGCGGTCAGACCGTAGGGGCTGTCGTTCATGAGGCGCACGGCCTCGGCGTCGTCGCGCACCGGCATGATCCCGACCGCGGGCCCGAAGGTCTCTTCCCACATCACCTTCATCCCGTGGTCGACCTCGGTCAGGACGGCCGGCTCGCAGAAGTAGCCGCGGCCCCGCCACGGAGCGCCCCCGGTCAGGACACGGGCCCCGGCCGCGCGGGCTTCCGCCACGTGCTGCTCGACCAGGGCGGCGCCCTTCCGGTGGGCGAGGGGCCCGAGCGTGGTGGCGGGGTCCTCCGGGTCGCCCATCCGATACTGCCGGACGAGCGCCACGGCGGCGTCGACGAAGCGGTCGTAGAGCGGCCGGGCCACGTAGACGCGCTCGATGCCGCAGCAGCTCTGCCCCGCGTTGTAGAAGGCGCCGTCGACCACGTTCTCCACCGCGAAGTCGAAGTCGGCGTCCTCGCAGACGTACGCGGGGTCCTTCCCGCCGAGCTCCAGGCCCGCGTCGATGAAGCGGTGGGCGACCTGGCCGTAGACCTCGCGGCCGCCCGCGACCGAGCCGGTGAACGAGACGTAGTCCACCTGCCCCGAGCGGATGAGCGCCGCGGTCGTCTCGTGGTCGAGCGTCACCGCCGCGACGAGGCCGGCGGGCACCTCGGTGCGGGCGAACGCGTCGGCGAAGTGGCCGCCGCAGAGCGGCGTCAGCCGGGCGTGCTTGACCAGCACCGCGTTCCCCGACAGCAGCGCCGGCACGATCACGTTGACGGCGATCAGGAGCGGGTAGTTCCAGGCGGCGACGTCCAGCACCACCCCCAGCGGCTCGTGGCGGATGAACCGCTCGAACCCCGCCTTCGGCGGGAGCGGCTCGTCGGCCAGCGCGGACTCCGCCAGCCGGCACATGGTCTCCGCGCGGTCGATCATGGTCGCGATCTCGTTCTTGGCCTGCTGGAGGGGCTTGCCCATCTGGCGCGTGATGTCGAGCGCCACCTGGTCGGCCATGGCCCGGAACGCGGGGACCATCTGGCCCACGAGGCGCACGCGCTCGGCGACCGGGGTCCGGCGCCAGTCCCGCTGGGCCGCGCGAGCCCGCGCGGCGATGGCCTCGAGCTCCGACGGCGTGGTGTAGGCGACCTCGCGGAGCGGCGCCTCGGTGGCGGGATTGATCAGCGTGTAGCGCGTCGGCACGCCGGCGAGCTTACCGCCGCCACGCCGGGTGCGACAAGCGCGGCCCTCCGCCGCCTTGTCCGCGCCGACGCGGTTATGTATGCTTTCGCGAGCATATTATGACGGGACGCCCGATCCTCTGCGGCCGTCTGACGACGCACCGGAATGCCTCAGACCCTCCGAACGCCCTCCCGCTTGCCGACACGGCTGGTACCCGAGCGGGCCGTGACCGAGCAGGCGCGGCGGCGACGATCCCGGCCCTGAGACGGTGGATGGGGCGCGCCATCGCTGCGGACGAGATCCTTTGACCTGCCGGAAGGTCCAGCGCGATCCGCGCCTCCCGTGGCGCGCGCGCGCCGGACGAGGCGGTTTCGCCCCGCGAAGTATCTGGTAGGATCAGTCGGCGACCTGCTGCGCCCAGACCACATGCCCCAGGGGGAGACGCGTGCGACGGTTTGACCTCGTGATGCCGAAGAGCGTGGATGAGTGCGTCCGGGCGCTGGCCGAGCGCGGACCGGACGCCAAGCTGGTGGCCGGCGGGACAGACCTCCTGCCCCAGATGAAGAACGCCATGCTGCGAGCCGGCTGCGTGGTCGACCTCTCCGGGGTGGGACAGCTCCGGCAGCTCGCGCGCGCCGACGGCGCCGGCCTGCGGATCGGGGCCGCGGTGACCGCGCGCACGCTCGAGCGCGACCCCGGAGTCCGGGCGGCCTACCCGGCGATTGCCGAGAGCGGCGCGCTGGTCGGATCGGTCCAGATCCGGAACCTGGCCACGCTCGGCGGCAATCTCTGCAACGCCGCGCCGTCGGCCGACATGGCGCCGCCCCTCCTGGCCATGGACGCCGAGGCCGTGATCGCGGGGCCCCGGGGGACCCGCCGGGTTCCCTTCGCCTCGTTCTTTCTCGGGGTCCGCCGGACGGTGCTCGCGCCCGACGAGATGCTGGTCGAGGTCGCGGTTCCGGCTCCGGGGCCGCACAGCGGCGGGAACTACCGGCGCCACACGCCCCGGCGGGAGCTGGACATCGCCGTCGTCGGAGTCGCGTCCCAGCTCACGCTGTCGAATGGGGTCTGCGCGAAGGCGCGCGTCGCCCTCGCCGCGGTGGCGCCAACGCCCATCCGGGCCACGGCGGCGGAGCAGGCGCTGGAGGGGAAGCCCGTCACCCCGGAGGCGATCGAGCGCGCCGCCGCGCTCGCGGTCGAGGCGGCGCGGCCGATCAGCGACCAGCGGGGCTCCGCCGATTTCCGCCGCCACCTGGTCCAGGTCCTGACCCGCCGCACGCTCACCACGGCCCTCGCGCGCGCGGGCGCCTAACGATTCCGGGGAGGAACCGCCACGTGCCCAAGCAGGTTCTCGGCTGCACGCTGAACGGAGAGTCGGTGGAGGTGCTCGTCCAGCCTTACGAGACCTTGCTGGACGCGCTCCGCGAGGAGCTCGGCCTCACCGGGCCCAAGGAAGGGTGCGGGACCGGCGACTGCGGAGCGTGCACGGTCCACCTGGATGGCCAGCCGGTGGCGAGCTGCCTGATCCTGGCCATGCAGGTCCGCGGGCGCTCGGTCCTGACGATCGAGGGCCTCGGCAAGCACGGGGCGCTCCACCCGCTGCAGGATGCCTTCGTCCGGCACGGCGTGCCTCAGTGCGGGTTCTGCATTCCGGGCGTCCTGATGGCGGCGGCCGCCCTCCTGGCCGAGACGCCCCATCCCACGGAGGACGAGATCCGCTACGGTATCGCCGGCAACCTCTGCCGGTGCACCGGATACACGAAGATGCTGGCCGCGATCGACGAGGCCGCCCACGCGACGCGGAAGTGAGGGGAGCTGAGCCATGGCGATGAAGACCACGCGCGAGGTGAAGGGGGTCGGGCTCTCCATTCCGCGGCCGGACGGCCCGGAGAAGGTGACGGGCCAGGTCCAGTACGTGGCCGATCTCAAGCCGCGCGGGCTTCTTCACGCGAAGCTCCTGCGGAGCCCCCACGCGCACGCCCGCATCCTCCGCATCGACACGAGCCGTGCCCGGGCGCTGCCCGGCGTGCGCGCCGTGCTGACGGCGGCGGACATCCCCGAGCTCAAGCGCAAGGCTCCGACCCGCGCGCACGCGGTGCTCGCCATCGACCGCGCGGTGTTCTCCGGCCAGCCCGTGGCCGCCGTGGCGGCGGACGAGCTCGCCATCGCGGAGGAGGCCCTCGACCTGATCGAGGTGACGTACGAGGTGCTGCCGGTCGCGATCGATCCCTTGCTGTCGATGCAGCCCGGGGCGCCCCCGGTGGCGGACGCGGGGACCGAGGCGGACACGAGCGAGGCGCTGGCGCACTCCGGGGTGGCGGCGACCAAGAGCGATGCCGCGCCGGCCAAGGCCGTCAACGTGGCCCAGCAGGCCCACCTCCATCGGGGGGACGTGGCCAAGGGCTTCGCCGAGTCCGACCTCGTGCTCGAGCACACCTACCGGGTGCCCATGGTCCACCAGGGCTACCTGGAGGCGCATGCCGTGCTGGCCCAGTGGGACAGCAACGGGCTGCTGACGATCTGGGCGAGCACGCAGGGGTCGTTCAACACGCGCTCGGAGGTGGCGGACGTCCTCGGCATTCCCGAGAACCGGATCCGCGTGATCCCGATGGAGTGCGGCGGCGGCTTCGGCGGCAAGATCCGCGCGCTGTGCGAGCCCATCACGGCGATCCTGGCGCGCGCCACCGGCCGCCCGGTCCGCTACGTGATGACGCGGCGGGAAGAGCTCGAGGCCGGCATGCCCGCGCCCCAGGTCATCATCCGGCTCAAGACCGGGGTCAAGCGGGACGGGACCTTGATGGCGCTGGAGGCGGAGACGATCCTGGACTCCGGCTCGATCTCGGGCGCCGTCCTGACGATGAGCCTGGTGTTCCTCGGAAGCCTGTACAAGTGGCCGAGCTTCGACGTCCGCGGCCTCGAGGTGCTGACGCACAAGCCGAGCGTCGCCGCCTACCGGGCGCCCACCGCGCCCCAGACCGTCTTCGCCATCGACTCCCACATGGAGGAGATCGCGCGCCGGCTCGGGCTCGATCCGGTCGAGTTCCGGCTCCGGCACCTCATGCAAGAGGGCGATCCCATGGCCAACGGCCAGCCCTGGCAGAGCAACGGGGCGAAGGAGGTGCTGCGCCGGCTCGCCGAGCACCCGCTCTGGAAGGGCCGCGCGGAGTGGGCGAAGAGCGGCGGGAAGAACGGGCACGGGCTGCGCGGCACGGGGCTGGCGGTCGGGGGCTGGATCCCGGGGCTCCAGCCGACGGGCGCCACGGTCCGGCTCAACCCGGACGGGTCGCTCCAGGTCCTCACCGGCCAGGTCGACATCGCCGGCACGAACATCGCGCTGGCGCAGATCGCCGCGTCGGCCTTCGGGGTGGACATCGACGAGGTGCGCATCACGACCGGCGACACCGACAGCGCGCCCCTCACCGGGCTCAGCGCGGGCAGCAAGACGATCTACACGGTCGGCGCCGCGGTGATGCAGGCGGCGGAGGATGCCCGCCGCCAGACGCTCGAGATCGCCGCATCGGAGATGGAGGCGGCCGTCCAGGACCTCGAGATCGAGGACGGCAAGGTGTCGGTTCGCGGGGTGCCCAGCCGGTCGATGACCCTCGCCCAGATCGGAAAGAAGGGCAACCTCTACATGTCGAAGGTGCCGCCGGTGCTCGGCGTCAGCCACATCGCGTTCGCGGTGCAGGCGCCGGCCTTCGCCGCCCAGCTGGCCCGGGTCGAGGTGGATCCGGAAACGGGCGAGCTCGAGCTCAAGGAGTTCGTGGTGGTCCAGGACGCGGGCAAGGCGATCAATCCGCTCGGCGTCGAGGGCCAGATGCAGGGCGGCGCCGTCCAGAGCCTCGGGTTCGCCCTCACGGAGGCTCTCCTCTTCGACGAGAAGGGGCGGCTCACGAATCCGAGCCTGCTGGACTACCGGAAGCTCACCGCGGCCGATCTCCCGAAGATCGAGACGATCATCGTGGAGGTGCCCTCGCCGGCCGGTCCTTTCGGGGCCCGCGGCGTCGGCGAGCCCCCGATCGTGCCCGCGCCGGCGGCCATCGCCAACGCGGTCCGCGACGCCACCGGCGCGCGGATCACCGAGCTGCCCATCACGCCGGAGCGGATCGCGATGGCTCTCGTCGCGGGGCAGGGGAACGGCCGGGGGTAGAGCCGCTTCACGAGGCTACCCCGCCCGCGGCCGGCGCCCGGCCCGGGCTGGCGCGGGTCGAGTCGTCCGGCGCGCCGCCTGACCGGCTCCGCGACGGGGTGAGACGGGTACCGCGGGCGACCCCTCGCTCGGGGATCGTCCGGTGAGCGTCAGCCCGTAGGCTCGCCGTCTCGTTCTCGTCCCGTCCACTCGGGCGGCGCCGGGCTCGTCGCGGCGTCAGAAGTCTACTCTCCCGGTCGGGCCTGGACCGCTCTAGAGCACGGTCAACATGGGCGACCAGCCGACGCGGGTCTACAGCCGTACACCTGCCCACCTCGCCGCCGGCCGGCGGCCCGGACCGCATCGAAGTCAAGGCCTGACCCCCCCCTCCGCCTTTATTGCTGTATATTCGATTATTGTCATACTACAATTCTGATCCGTGGCGACCAGGCCGCCTCCCGGCGAGCTGCAGGCGTTCAAGGCCCGGTTCTTCAAGGCGCTCGCTCACCCGATCCGGATCCGTCTCGTGGAGCTCCTGGTGGAGCGCGACCGGACCGTGCAGGAGCTGCAGACCGTCCTGACGCTCGACCAGTCGAGCGTCTCCCAGCACCTCGCGGTGCTGCGCGCGAACCACGTCGTGACGGCGCGCAAGCAGGGCACCGCGGTCCGCTACGCGCTCCGCGACCCGCTGGTGGGCGACCTCCTCCAGGTCGCGCGCCGGATCTTCGGCAACCAGCTCGCCGGAACCCAGGACATGCTCCGCGAGCTCGTGCGCGAGCACCGGCGGCGCTGAGTGTCGCTGCTCGGGAAGATCCTCCGGGTCGGCCTCGCCACCGAGCCGCTCCAGCCCGGCGATGACGCCGCCGTCGAGCTGGCGCGGCAGGTGGAGGCGGGGACGCGGCGGCTGCTGGGGCGGGCGCTGGCGATCCGGCAGGTCGACGCCGGATCCTGCAACGGCTGCGAGCTCGAGATCAGCGGCCTCACGAGCCCCGTGTACGACATCGAGCGCTTCGGCATCCACTTCGTCGCCTCGCCCCGGCACGCGGACCTCTTGCTGGTCACCGGCCCGGTCACGCGCAACATGGAGGTGCCGCTCCTGAAGACGTACGAGGCGACGCCCGACCCGAAGCTCGTGGTCGCGGTGGGCGATTGCGCCAGGACCTGCGGCGTCTTCCAGGGGAGCTATGCCGTCGCCGGCAGCGTCGACCAGATCATTCCCGTGGACGCCTTCGTGGCCGGGTGTCCTCCGGAGCCGGCGGACATCCTGCGGGGCATCCTGGCGGCGCTCGACCGCCTGTCGACCCGCCCGGCCCGGCGATAGGCATGTCGCTCACCCTGCCGCTCTTCCTGGCCATGGTCCTCGGCCATGTCGCGGGGGCCGGCGGCGCCCTCCTGGGCCGGACGGGCGCGGGGGCCCGCGGCCTGACCACGGCGGGGGCGATCGTCGGCGCCGCCGCCGGGCTCGCGCTAGGCCTCGACACGCTCATCTGGGGCGCCCCGTTCCGGCTGGAGATCCCGGCGCTCCTCGCGATGGCGGGGGGCGTCAGTCTGCACCTCGACCGCCTGGGCGCCTTCTTCCTCGTGGTCGTCGAGGTCGTGGCCATCCCCAGCGCGCTCTTCGGCGGGGCCTATTCCCGCGTCTACGAGGGGACTCACTCCCTGCGCCTGCTCGGGGCCATGCTGAACCTCTTCCTGCTCGCCGTGAGCCTCGTCCCGTTCGCCGACAACGTGATCACGTTCCTGCTCCTCTGGGAAATGATGTCGGTCGCATCCTACTTCCTGGTGCTGACCGAGTCCGAGCGGCGGCGAGACCCGCCAGGCCGGCCTCTGGTATCTGGCCATGGCGCACGGGGGACTGGTGCTGCTGATGGCGGCTCTCCTGCTCGTGGCGGCGAGCGCGCCATCCACCGGATTCGCGGACCTCCGCGCCGCCGCGGCGGCGCTGCCGTCCCCTGCGCGCAATGCCGTGTTCCTCCTCGCGCTCCTCGGGTTCGGGTCGAAGGCCGGCCTGGTCCCGCTCCACGTGTGGCTCCCGCTCGCGCATCCGGCCGCGCCGAGCCACGTGTCGGCGCTCATGTCGGGCGCCATGATCAAGATGGGCGTCTACGGGCTCTTGCGAGTCGCCCTGGACCTCCTCGGCGGGGGACCGCCCTGGTGGGGCGGCGTCGTCCTGACGGTGGGCGCGGTCTCCGCGCTCCTCGGCGTCCTCTACGCGCTGATGGAGCAGGACCTCAAGCGGCTCCTGGCCTATTCCTCCGTCGAGAACGTCGGGATCATCTTCCTCGGCATCGGGGCGGGCATGCTGTTCCTGAGCTACGGGCTGACGACTCTCGCGATGCTGGGGCTCGTCGCCGGCCTCTATCACACCCTCAACCACGCCTGCTTCAAGGGACTCCTGTTTCTCGGCGCCGGCGCGGTGCTGCATGCGACGCACACGCGCAACATGGAGGAGCTGGGGGGCCTCATCAAGGGCATGCCCCGCACGGCCCTGTGCGTTCTCGTGGGCGCGGCGGCGATCTCCGGGCTGCCCCCCCTGAACGGCTTCGTCTCCGAGTGGCTGGTGTTCCAGGCGCTCCTCGGCGGGCCCCAGCTGCCTCGAGGGGAGCTGGGGGTGCTCATGCCGCTCGCGGTGGGGATGCTCGCCCTCACCAGCGGGCTGGCCGCGGCGTGCTTCGTGAAGGCCTTCGGCATCTCGTTCCTCGCCCTGCCCCGCTCGGCCCGCGCGTCCCAGGCGCGGGAGGTACCCCTGGCCATGCAGCTCGCGATGGGCGCGCTCGCCTGCGCCTGCGTGGCCCTCGGCGTCCTGCCATCGCTCGTCTTGCCGATCCTGAGCGCGGCGGTGGCCGGGTTCGGCGGGCTGCCCGCCGGCCTGGCGGTCGCGACACCCGGCCTCGTGCTCGAGATGCCCGGTACCGCGGGCGTGATCGCGCCGGCCGCCCTGGCGGCCGGGCTCGTGCTGGTGTCGGTGGCCGTGGCGGTGGCCTTCCGGCTCGGCGCCGCGGACCGACGCCTCCGCGTGGGGGACACCTGGGGCTGCGGCCGCATCGGCCAGACGCCCCGGATGGAGTACACGGCGACCGCGTTCGCGGAGCCGCTCCGGCGCGTGTTCGCGGAGCTCTACCGCCCGACCGAGGATCTCTCGATCGACTTCCACCCGGAATCGAGATACTTCGTCCAGTCGATCGCGTACCGGAGCAGGGTGCACCCCTGGCTCGAGCGGCTCCTCTACGCGCCCGTCGTGTCGTTCCTTCGCCGGACGGCCTTCCGCGTGCGGTGGCTCCAGGCCGGGTCGCTCCACCTCTACCTGCTCTACATGATCCTCGCCCTCGTCCTGCTCCTGCTGATGTCGCGGTGGCCGAGCTGATGCGCTGGGCGGTCGCCGTCGGGCAGACGTCGGTCGCCCTGCTCCTCGCTCCCGGACTGGTGGGGCTGATCCGCTGGATGAAGGCGCGCCTCCAGAACCGGCGGGGGGCGCCGTGCTGGCAGCCCTATCTCGAGCTGCGGAAGCTCTTCGGGAAGGAGGTCGTGGTGTCCCGGAACGCCTCCTGGCTCTTCCGGGCCGCGCCGTTCGTCATCTTCGCGAGCACGGTCGCGATGACCGCCCTGGTGCCGGTGCTCGCGGCGCCGCTGCCGTTCGACGCGATGGGCGACCTGGTCGTCCTCGTGTACCTGCTCCTGCTGGGCACGTTCTTCCTGGCGCTGGCCGGCCTCGATCCCGGCTCCGCGTTCGGCGGGATGGGCGCGAGCCGTGAGGTGACGGTCGCGGCCCTCGCCGAGCCGACGGTCGCGCTGGCGGTGTTCGCCCTGGCGCTGAGCGCGGGCTCCACGAACCTGGGACGGATCGTCGTGGCCACGCTGGCCGACCCCGCGCAGGCCGTGAGTCCGGGGCACCTCCTGGCGTTCGCCGCGCTCTTCATCGTCACCCTGGCGGAGACGGGACGGCTGCCGGTGGACAACCCGGCCACGCACCTCGAGCTCACGATGATCCACGAGGCCATGCTGCTCGAGTACTCGGGGCGCTACCTCGCCCTGCTCGAATGGGCGGCGGCGACGAAGCTGCTCGTCTTCTTCGCCCTGATGGGCAACCTCTTCGTCCCGTGGGGCGTGGCCCGGGCCCTGACGCCGGAGGCGATCCTGATGGCGCTCGGGAGCTTCCTGCTCAAGCTCCTGGTCCTCGCGGCCGCCGTCGCCGGGTTCGAGACGTGCGTCGCGAAGCTCCGGCTCTTCCGGGTCCCCGAGCTCCTGAGCGTCTCCTTCGTCCTGGCGCTCCTGGCGGTCTCGTCGTCGTTCCTCTTGCGGTGAGCCGATGACGGCGACCTTCTCCCAGCTGACTGTTCTGGGCTCCAGCCTGACGCTCCTCTTCGTGTTCGTCGTCCTGTGGCGCCGCGGCGTCCCGGCGTACGTCAACGCCTTCGCAGGCCAGTCGATCGCGCTGGCCGGAGTCACGGCGGTCGTCGCGCACTACGGCCAACGCCGCGACCTCTACTGGGTGGCGGGGCTGCTGGTGGTCGTCAAGGGGATTGCGATCCCGTGGCTGCTCCGGCGCATGGAGCGGCGGTTCCGGAGCGAGCGCGAGCTGGATCCGTACGTGAACACGGCGACGTCGCTCGTCGTCGCCGGACTGCTGGTGCTGGTGGGCTACGTGATCTCGCGGCCCCTGGTGACGTTGAGCCGCCTGCCGACCCGGGCAGGGATGCCGCTCGCCATGGGACTCATCCTGGTCAGCCTGTTCGTCCTGGTCAGCCGCAAGAAGGCGATCACGCAGGTGATCGGGTTCCTCATGCTGGAGAACGGCCTGGCGCTCCTGGCCGTCCTCGGCACCTATGGCATCCCCTTGATCGTCGAGCTCGGCGTCTTCCTGGACGCCCTCCTCGGGTTCCTGGTCATGCAGATCTTCGTCTACCGGATCCACGAGACGTTCGAGAGCATGGACGTCGAGCGCCTGAGCCGGCTGCGGCACTGAGGGGCGGGTGCGCACCTTCGGATTCCTGCTCGGGCCGCCGCTCCTGGCCGCGCTGCTCGCGCTGGTCACGGTGCCCTTCCGGCAGACCGTCGGCTGGGTGAACGCCGCCCTGTCCCTGGTCTCCCTCGGCGCGGCCGTCGCGCTCGGGCATCAGGTCCTGGCCGACGGGGCCGTGGTGGCCGGCTGGCAGGACGTCCTGCGAGCCGATGCCCTGTCGGCGCTCCTCGCCGCCTGCGTGTCGGTGGTGACGGTGCTGGCGGCGTGGCTCGGCCCGGGCCTCGACCGGAGCGACGAGCCCCGGCGGGCCCGCCGCTTCCAGATCTTCGCCAACCTGTTCGCCTTCACGATGCTCTCGGCGGTGACGACCAACAACGTCGGCCTGATGTGGGTGGCGATCGAGGCCACCACGATCGCGTCCGCCATGCTGGTCGCCCTCGACGTCTCCAAGGCGTCCGTCGAGGCCTCCTGGAAGTACGTGCTGCTGGGGTCGGTGGGCATCGCCCTCGCCTTCGCCGGCACCGTGCTCGCGTACTTCGATTTCGTGCGGCTGGCCGATCCGCAGGAGGCGGTCCTGAACTGGACCGTGCTCAGAACGGCCGCGCCCGCGCTTCACCCCGAGGTCATGGGCGCTGGCGTTCGTGTTCATCCTGGTGGGCTACGGCACGAAGGCGGGACTGGCGCCGATGCACACGTGGCTGCCCGACGCCCACGCCGAGGCGCCCGCGCCGCTCTCCGCGATGATGTCGGGGGTGCTCCTCGCGGTCGCGCTCTACGCCATCGTGCGCTGGAAGGCGGTGGTGAGCGCCGCCGTGGGCAGCGCGTTCCCGAACCGGCTCCTCGTCGTCCTGGGCGTCCTGTCGCTCGCGATCGCCGCCTTCAGTCTGGTGATGCAGCGGAACTACAAGCGGATGCTGGCCTACTCGAGCATCGAGCACATGGGCCTCGTGTGCGTGGGCCTGACGCTCGGGCCGTTGGGGACCGTCGCGGCGATGCTGCATCTCCTCAACCACACCCTGGCGAAGGCCACGATGTTCCTGCTCGCCGGACGCGTGCTCCGCCGATACCAGACGGCCGACATCGCGCACGTCTCGGGGCTGCTCCGGTCGATGCCCGCGACGGGCTGGCTGTTCCTGGCCGGCGCGCTGGCCCTGGTGGGCATGCCGCCGTTCGGCCTGTTCGTGTCGGAGTTCGCGATGCTGCGGGCCGGCTTCGCCGCCGGGCGGCCCTGGTTGATGGGGATCGTGCTGGCGCTCCTGACCGTGGCCTCCGTCGGGCTCGTGCGTCACACGAACCGGATGCTGTACGGGCCGCCGCCCGCCGGCCTGGCCGGCGGCGAGGAGGACCGATGGTCGCTCGTCCCGCTGGCCGTGTGCGTGGCGGCGCTGGTCACCCTGGGGCTCTTCGTGCCCGCGCCGGTGGCGAGCCTCCTCGGGCAGATCGCCGAGATCGTGGGACCGTGACGCCCTTCGACGGCCTGCCCGCGGCTCTGAACCAGACGTTCCCGGGCCGGGTCGCCCGGGTGCGGCTGCACGGCGCGCGGGAGCTGCGCTGCACGATGGGGGCGGGGGAGGTGCCGGAGCTGGCGAGGTGGCTGCGCGCGAGCTTCGGGGCCGAGCTGATCCTGATGGTGGGAGCCGACCGCCGCCGCGATGGCGGAGGGTTCGAGGTTCACTACCTGTTCGGCCACGGCCGCGAGAACTGGTTCGTCCACGCGACGGTGGCGATATCCGCCGAGAGACCCGAGATCCCGTCGCTGGCCACCTTCCACTATCCGGCGTCACGGTTCGAACGCGAGATGTTCGACCTGTTCGGCATCGTGGCCCGCGGGCACCCCGACCCCCGGCCGCTGGTGCGCCACGCGTTCTGGCCCGACGACTTCTTTCCCCTCCGGAAGGACGCCGCCCCCCGCGAGTTCCACGACGACGGCCGGGCCTTCCCGTTCACGCAGGTCGGCGGCGAGGGCGTCTACGAGATCCCGGTGGGCCCGGTGCACGCTGGCATCATCGAGCCCGGCCACTTCCGCTTCAGCGTCGTGGGCGAAACGATCATCGACATGAAGTCGCGGCTGTATTTCACCCACAAGGGGACCGAGAAGCTGTTCGAGGGCCGGACGCCCGAGGACGGGGTGGAGCTGGCCGAGCGCGTGTCCGGGGACACGAGCGTCGGGCACGCGCTGGCTTACTGCCAGGCGGTGGAAGCCCTGAGCGGCGCCGTCGTGCCGCCCCGGGCGCGGTACCTTCGCGTGATCCTGCTCGAGCTCGAGCGCCTCTACAACCACGTCGGCGACTTCGGGATGATCGCCAACGACACGGGTTTCGGCGTGGCCCACTCCCACTGCTTCCGCATCCGCGAACGGCTCCTGCGCCTGAACAAGCGCCTGACGGGCCACCGGCTCTTGCGGGGCGTCCTCCGCCCCGGAGGGGTCCGGACTGACCTGCCGGGCGGGCTGGACGTGCTCTCCGAGGTGCGCGGCGCCCTGGCGGATTTCGCCGAGATCGTCGAGATCAGCCTCGGCAACACGCTGGTGGCCGATCGGCTCGAGGGGACCGGCCGGCTGACGACCCGGATCGCGCGCGATCACGGGGTGCTCGGCTTCGTGGCCCGCGCGTCGGGGCTGGACGTCGACGCGCGGCGCGACCATCCATTCGCGGCGTACGGGGAGCTGTCGTTCCGGGTGCCCGTGTTCGACTCGGGTGACGTGAAGGCGCGCACGCTGGTCCGCGTCCAGGAGGCGCGGGAGTCGGTGGGGCTGATCGAGCAGGCGGTCGAAGGGCTGCCGGCCGGACCCCTGGAGTCGGCGCCGGGTCCGTACCCCGACTACGAGCCCGCGTTTGCCATGGTCGAGGGATGGCGGGGACGGATCATTCACTGGCTGGCGACCGACGGGAGCGGCCGGCTGGAGCGCGTCAAGATCTTCGACCCCTCGTTCCTGAACTGGCGGCCGCTGTCCTACGCGCTCCTGAAGAACATCGTTCCCGACTTCCCGCTCTGCAACAAGTCGTTCAACCAGTCGTACTCGGGGAACGATCTCTGAGGGCGCGGTAGACCGGAGGACCCGGGCTCAGCGAATGACCGTCAGGCTCCCGACCACCACGGCCCGGCGCACGAGGGCGACGTCGGCCGTGCTCGCCCGGAGCTGCTTGCCGGTCCATGGCAGCCACACCCCCGCGTGGAGGGGGTAGCGGCCGGGCGGCGTGTCGGGCGGCACGCGGAACGTCACGCTCTGCCGGACCTCCTCTCCGGGGGACCATCTCGAGGTGCCGAAGTTCGACGCCCCGATCTGCTGATCCTGGTTGCGGGCCGCCCTTCAGGCCCCGGATGTGGAGGAAGGCCCAGTAGTCCTGACGGAGTGGTTGCGAGAGCCGCCAGTGGTAGCGCACGGTGACGGTCTCGCCGGGCCGGACTTCGCGAGGGAGGTCCACGCCGACCAGATCGAGAGCCTCTCCGAATCGGATCTTCGTGGGGAGGACAGGCGCCGGGGCTGACCGCAGCCGGATGGCCCGGGCGGCGTCGCCCTGGCCGAGCCTGTCGAGCGCCTCGGCCCACCGCTCCAGGCGGCCCCGGCGCCACGGGCCCTCGGGGACGGCGTCCGCCTCCTCGGCCCAGCGGACGACCTCCTCCCAGGCCTGGTCCGCGGCGGCCCGTTCCACGTCGCGATCGAAGGAGTCGGACCACCCGGACCGCGCGAGGGCCAGACCGTAGAGGCGGTGCGCCCCCTCCCACTCCGGCGCGAGCGCGAGCGCCCGGTTCGCCTCGGCGAACACCGCGCGCCAGGGGACCTGCGCCCGCCGGTGCTCGTACGTGACGGGGGCGCGGATCGGATTCGGCCCCGCGGGGTCGTCCATCCAGTGGCTCAGGTGGCGCTCCGCGGCGGTCGCGGCCTCGATGGCGCCGGGCGAAGGCTCCGACGGCGTGGTGGCCGCCTCGTAGACGAACAGCTCGGCAATGCTCCACAGCGCGCCGGGCTCCCCCTTCTCGGTCTCGACGAGACGCAGGTAGCGAGTGGGCTGGGGCTCGATCCGCACGTGGACCGCGCCGCTCTCGTCGACCCGGGGATGGCCCTTCCACCAGTGGAGCCCGGGCACCACCTCGCGGACCGACGCCACCGTCCGCCACGTCGAGCCGTCCAGGGAGGTCTCCACGCGGAGCCCCGCCGGCGCTTCGCTCGGCTGTGGTCCGGCGCCCAGCGTCAGCTGCGCGACCGGGTATGCCCGCCCGAGGTCCAGCTCGAACCACTGGCCGGCCCGCTGGGGCGCGGTCCAGCGGGTCCACACGCGACGATCGAGAGCCAGGCCCGCGGCTTCGGTCCGGGATGCCGCCCGCGCGACCCATCCCGCCGGGGCGATCGGCCTGACCGGCCCCGGCGCCGCGAAGCCGTGGAAGATGGCGTAGTCGCCGACGTCCTCCCGCCGGTATCGGATGCCGGCGAGGTCGAGTGCCGCGGCCATGACGTCGGGATGAGGGATTCTCAGGGCGCGGTGCGTGACGATCGCCACGGCGGAGGGATCCTCCACGCGGTCGACGGCCTGGAGGAGCGCGTAGTTCCGGAACCCGACGTAGTCGCTGCAGAGCACTCGCTCGCTCGACTCGAACGTGATGACCTGAGCGATTCGCCCGTCGGCGTAGCAGGCATGGATGCCGAGCGTCTCCAGGCGCGCGATGACGGCGTCGACGGGGCGCCAGGGCGCGCCGTTGCCGTCCCGCACGAACGCGACGTGCGTGACCAGGTTGAAGCCGAGGAGCGCGGCCGCGAGCAGGCCCGCGACGGGGGTGCCTCCGGCCGAGGCCACGCGCCAGAGGGCCATCGCGCAGAGAACGGGCAGGGTTCCCTGGAACGTCATGGCGTAGCGGAGGACCGTGGAGGTGCCGAACCAGGTCAGCAGGTGGGCCGCTGTGGTCGCCCAGAACACCACCACGACGAGGTCCAGGGCGTCCCGCCACGGCCGTTCCCGCCGCCGGATCCGGCGGACCCACTCGATCGCCCGGCCCCCCGCGACGAGGACGCCCGGCACGTACACGCCCAGCACCGCGATCCAGCTCAGGACCCGCGCCCAGGACGGCAGTCTCACCGCCCGCCCGTCCCAGAAGTAGTCGCGCAGGCTTTCGAGGAGCGTCTCTCCCACGATCTTGAACCGGATGCTCCACGGCGGCAGGGGCCCGCCCCACGTCGCCAGATGCCGGAACGTGGCCCACTCGTGGCGCGCGTTCCATTCCCAGAAGGGCCAGCTCGCGAGGAAGAACAGCGCGAGGGCCAGGTAGGGCCCGGCGCCGCGGAGGAGCCGCGGCCGAGCGACGAGAAGCGCGACGCCGGCGAGCAGCACCATGGCGGCGATCTGGCTCGACCACCAGCTCAGGCCCGACGCCACGCCGAGGACCGCCCAGGCCGCGGCGCGCGCCCCGGTCGCCCGAGCGTCGACCAGGTACACGGCGCTGGCCATGGCCACCGTGCCGAAGGCCAGCGCGGAGCTCTCCCCGTGGGTCGACAGCTGGGCGTGGCTCAGAAACACGGGCGGCACCGCGACCAGGAGCCCCGCGAGGATGGCGAACGGTCCCGCACCCGCCCGGCGGGCGATGAACCAGACCGACCACGCCCACAGGACGGCAATGACCGCCGACGCCATCCGGAGGGCCAGGGTGGAAGGGCCGAAGAGCCAGAACGCCAGCGCCGCCGGATAGGCGTCGCCGATCGCGCCCCCGTACGGCTCGCCCCAGTAGAAGACCTGTGGGGCGCCATGAAGGATCGCCAGGGCCATGAGCCCGGTCAGGGCCTCGTCGTAGTACGTCTCGGCGAGGGTAGGGGTGAGCGCCAGTCGATACCGGAGCGCCAGGAAGACGACGGCAAGGAGGGCTCCCGCCGCGACGATCCAGACGCCCCCAAGCGACCAGCGGACCGCGGGGCGCGCCTCCGTCAGAGCGCCGGGGTGGGGCGGGGTGTCGACGGTGACTCGCATCCTGGCGCGAGCGTACGGCCCGGACGGAACGGGCGTAAGCGGTGAAAGCCCCCATGGATGCGTGGTTTTCCCGACACCGCCTCTCCATCCCCGCGACTTCCGGCGTGGAGATCCGGGTGGAGACGGGAGTGGTCGACGCCCCGGATTGCCGACCGAGACGGTCCCGTCACGCGGGCGTTGCCCGGGCGCGATGGTCCGGAATCCCGGCGGCGGCTAGGGTTGGGCTGGCTTCCGCAATGGCGACACTCCGAGCCCGGCGAGCCTGGTGGCCCTCGAGACCGTGCGCTAGAATCTCGCCGAGGAAGCCGGCGCAGGATCCCATGGGCAACGGTGGAGCGGTCACCGTCGAAGAGATCGTCGACCGGATCGACGCCTGGCGCGGCCGGCCGGTCTCCATTCGGCCCCTGACGAACGGGCTCACCAACGCCAACTACCGGGTCGACGTGGACGGCGGCGCGTTCGTCGTGCGGATCCCGGGCGCGTCCACCGAGCTCCTGGCCATCGACCGCGCGAACGAGCTCCACAGCGCCCGTGGCGCGGCCGCCCTCGGGATCGGCCCGGCGGTCCTCCACCACTTCCCGGACAGCGGCGCGACCGTCATCGAGTTCCTGCACGGCCGGCCCATGACCAATGCCACGCTCCAGGAGCCGGGCATGCCCGGGCGGATCGCCGCGACGCTGCGCGCGCTCCACGGAGGGCCGCGGTTCCTCCGGGACTTCGACATGCTCGGTCTCGCCGACGGGTACCGGGCCGTGATCGAGCGCCGGGGGTTCCCGCTGCCGTCGGGCTACCGGGCCCGGCAGCCGCTCATCCGGGAGATCGGCGCCGCGCTGGCGGCCCGCCCGCTTCCGAGCGTGCCGTGCCACAACGATCTGCTGGCCGACAACTACATCGAGCAGGGGGACCGGCTGCGCCTGGTGGACTGGGAGTACAGCGGCAACGGCGACCCGGCGTTCGAGCTCGGGAACACCTGCCGCGAGCTCGACTACGACGACGGGCGGGTGCGCGAGCTCTGCCAGGCGTACTTCGGCCGGGCGGCGGCGCCTCTCGTCGCGCGGGTCAGGCTCCACATGATCGTCTCCGACGTGGGCTGGACGCTCTGGGCGGCGATCCAGACGGCGATCTCGCGAATCGCCTTCGACTTCTCGGCCTACGGCGCCGCGCGCTGGCGGCGCGCCGAAACCGCGATGGACTCAGCCGATTTCGCTCGCTGGATGGACGCGGTCGCGCGACCCGGCGACGGGACGGCGGCATGACGCCCGGCGCCGGGCGGCGCCCTTGACAACCTCGTCGCCGGTGACCCATCGTAGGCCGTCGCCACGAGGCCCTGTTCCAAACCCGAGGAGGGACACATGAGGCTCCGATCATTCCGCACCATCTCGCTCGCCACCCTGGTCGTCCTGGCGGCCATCGGGGTCGCGGTCGGTCAGACCGGCATGGACCAGCTGGTCACCGCCGCCAAGCAAGAGGGACAGCTCACCACGATCGCCCTTCCGCACGACTGGTGCGGCTACGGGGAGCTCATCAGCAGCTACAAGGCCAAGTACGGCATCAAGGTCAACGAGCTGAATCCCGACGCCGGCTCCGGAGACGAGATCGAGGCCATCAAGGCGAACAAGGGCAACAAGGGCCCGCAGGCCCCGGACGTGATCGACGTCGGCCTCTCCTTCGGCCCCTCGGCCAAGAAGGACGGCCTGCTGATGCCGCACAAGGTCGCCACGTGGGCCTCGATCCCCAACGACCAGAAGGACAGCGAGGGCTACTGGTACGGCGACTACTACGGCGTGCTCGCGTTCGAGATCAACGCCGACATCGTCAAGAACGTCCCTCGCGACTGGGCGGACCTCCTCAAGCCGGAGTACAAGAACTCGGTCGCGCTGGCCGGTGATCCGCGCACCTCGAACCAGGCCATCCAGGGCGTTCTGGCGGCCGGCCTCGCGATGTCCAAGGGCAACATGGACCAGGCGGCGGAGGCCGGTCTGAAGTTCTTCGCGGATCTCAACAAGGCGGGCAATTTCGTCCCGGTCATCGGCAAGGTGGCGTCTCTCGCCCAGGGCGCCACGCCGATCATCATCCGCTGGGACTACAACGCGCTCTCCGATCGCGACACCCTGAAGGGCAACCCCAAGGTCGAGGTGGTCGTGCCGCGGAACGGGATCGTGGCCGGCGTGTACGTGCAGGCCATCAGCGCCTTCGCGCCGCACCCGAACGCCGCGAAGCTCTGGATGGAGCACCTCTACTCGGACGAGGGACAGGTGGCCTGGCTGAAGGGCTACTGCCATCCGATCCGCTTCCAGGACCTCGTGAAGAACAAGAAGGTGCCGGCCGACCTCCTGGCGAAGCTGCCTCCGGCCGAGTCCTACGAGAAGGCGGTCTTCCCGACGCTCGAGCAGCAGGCGAAGGCGAAGGAGATCATCACCAAGCAGTGGGACACCGTCGTCGGCGCGAACGTCAAGTAGCGCCCACTCCGTGACCGTGGATCGCACCGAGCGCGCGTGGCGGAGCCGCCCGGGGCCGGTGTGACCGTTGCCGTGACCCGCTTCCTCTCGCCGCCGCCGCCGGGGCGAGAGGAAGCGGGCGCGGATCCCTCCCGCATGAGCCACTGGCCGGGCATGACGCTCCGTGGCGGGGGCGGGCCGTGCGGCGGGGGCCCGCCCGCCGAGCGCCGGCGCATGAGCCCGGCCGCCTCGACGCCGGCCGCAGCCCCGGTCGCCCCGGGAGCGCCCCCGCGCCGATTCTCGTGGGAGTTCCTCGGCGTCCTCCCGTTCTTCCTCTTCGCCTTCCTCTTCCTGATCCTGCCGACGAGCTTCCTGATCGTGGGCGCGTTCCAGGACGCCGAGGGCCGGTTGACCCTCGCCAACCTCCGCGACCTGTTCCACCCGACCATCCTCAAGGCGTACTGGATCAGCCTCCAGGTCAGCGCGGCCTCGGCGATCGGCGGCGCGGTCCTCGGATTCTTCCTGGCGTACGCGGCGATCTCCGGCGGGCTGCCGCGCTGGGTCCGCCCCACGCTCCTGACGTTCTCCGGAGTGGCCTCGAACTTCGCCGGCGTGCCGCTCGCCTTCGCGTTCCTCGCCACCCTCGGGCGAACCGGCCTGGTGACCGTGCTCCTGGTCAGCCTGTTCGACTTCAACATCTACCGCACGGGGTTCAACCTCCTGAGCTTCTGGGGCCTGGCGCTGACGTACATGTACTTCCAGATCCCGCTCATGGTCCTGATCATGGCGCCGGCGATCGACGGGCTGAAGCGCGAGTGGCGGGAGGCGGCGTCGAACCTGGGCGGGAGCGCCGTCGACTACTGGCGATACGTCGCGCTGCCGGTGCTGTGGCCGACCCTCCTCGGCACGACCCTGCTCCTGTTCGCCAACGCCTTCGGCGCGATCGCGACGGCGTACGCGCTCACCGGCAGCTCCCTCAACATCATCACGATTCTCCTGTACGCGCAGATCCGCGGCGACGTCCTCCACAACCCGAACCTGGGCTACGCGCTGGCGCTGGGGATGATCCTGATCACCGGCCTGTCGAACACCGCGTACATCCTGCTGCGCTCCCGCAGCGAGCGGTGGCTGAAGTGACGCGGCGCACGCTCGGGTCGTGGGCGGTCATGGCGCTCGGGTTCCTGTACTTCTTCCTGCCGCTCCTCGCGACCTTCGAGTTCTCGCTCCGGTACCGCCGGGGCGTCTACAGCTTCGAGGCGTACCGGATCGTCCTCGGCGACCCGCGGTTCCACGACACGTTCCTGTACTCGACCCTCCTCGCGCTCGCCACCATCGTCGTCGGCGTCCTGCTGGTCGTGCCGACCGCCTACTGGATCCAGCTGCGCCTGCCGCGGCTCAGGCCGACGGTGGAGTTCGTCACGCTCCTGCCCCTGGTGATCCCGGCGATCGTCCTGGTCTTCGGCTACCTGCGCATCTACAACAGCTCGTCGCTCATCCCCATGACGGCCAACGATCGGACGACCGACCTGCTGCTCATGTTCAGCTACGTGACCCTGGCGATGCCGTACATGTACCGGGCGGTGGACGCCGGGCTGCGCGCGATCGACGTGCGGACCCTGACCGAGGCCGCGCAGAGCCTCGGGGCGAGCTGGGGGACCATCCTCCTCCGGGTGATCCTGCCCAACGTGCAGGTAGCCGTGCTGAGCGGCGCGTTCCTGACGTTCGCCATCGTCATCGGCGAGTTCACGATGGCCAGCCTGCTGGACCGCCCCGCGTTCGGCCCGTACCTGCAGCTCATCGGCGCCAACCGGGCGTACGAGCCGGCGGCGCTGGCGGTCATCACCTTCGCGATCACGTGGGGGTGCATGGCGCTCATCCAGGTTCTGGGTCGCCGGGCCCCCGGCAAGACGGCCGGGGCGCACTGAGGGCACGCATGGGCTTGCTGGAGATCCACGGGCTGCAGAAGAAGTTCGCGCTCTCGACGGCGGTCGAGCACTTCGAGCTGGACGTGGCGCGCGGCGAGTTCGTGTCGTTCCTGGGGCCCAGCGGCTGCGGGAAGACGACGACGCTCAGGATGATCGCGGGCTTCGAGACCCCCACCGCGGGCGCGATCCGGATCGACGGCGTGGACATCACCCGGCGGCCCCCCAATCGGCGCAACGTCGGGATGGTGTTCCAGTCCTACGCGCTGTTCCCGAACATGACCGTCGCCGACAACGTGGGCTTCGGCCTGAAGGTGGCCAAGCGGCCGAGCGCGGAGATCGGGCCCCGGGTCCAGGAGATGCTGGAGCTCATCAAGCTGCCGGCGCTCGGGAGCCGCTATCCGTACCAGCTCTCGGGCGGCCAGCAGCAGCGCGTGGCGCTCGCGCGCGCCCTGGCGATCCAGCCGAAGGTGCTGCTGCTCGACGAGCCCCTGTCGGCGCTGGACGCCAAGATCCGCGTGTCCCTCCGGAACGAGATCCGCGCCATCCAGCGGAAGCTGGGGATCACCACGATCTACGTGACGCACGACCAGGAGGAGGCCCTGTCCCTGTCGGACCGCATCGTCGTGATGCGGGACGGGCGGGTCGAGCAGATCGGCACCCCGTTCGAGATCTACAACTTCCCGCGAACGGGCTTCGTGGCGTCGTTCGTCGGCACCCTGAGCATCCTGCGGGGGCAGGTGGTGGACCCGGGCCGCGGCGCGATCGCGATCGACGGGCAGGAGATCCTCGCCACGCAGGGCCTCGAGGGCGCGCGGGCCGGCGAGGCGCGCTCGGTGGCGCTCCGGCCCGAGATCGTGTCCCTTCACGAGCCCACGGGCAACGGGAACCGGATGCAGGGCACGGTGGAGGACGTCAACTTCCTGGGCTCGATCGTGCGGATCCGCGTGCGCTTCGGCGACAACGCGGTCTCGCTCGACACGTTCAACAACCCGAACGCGGCGCCGCCCCAGCCCGGGCAGGCGGTGACGGTGAGCTTTCCCCGCGAGGCGGTCCTGGTGCTGGAGGGACCCGCCACCGGGTGAGGGACGGCCGGCGCCGGGCCTGGCCTCGCGCGGGTCCGCCGGCCGGCTTCGCTAGGGGCCCTCCAGCACCATCCTCCGGTAAGCCTCCGCCGCCTCGAGGCTGGCCCGGACGCCCTGCTCCCGCGCCCACTCCACGACGAACTCCTTCGGATCCCACTCGCCCATCTGGCTCCGGTGCTCGCGGAGGGCGGCCAGCTTCACGTCGAGGGTGCCGGCGATGTCGACGTAGGTGTCCGAGCGGTCGGCCCCGTGGATGTAGACCTGGCGGACCTCGTGGGGCTCGAGCCCCTCGCCGAGCAGCTCCGGAAAGATCAGCCGCGTGCCCGCCGAAGGAAAGACCGCGTCGAGGGCGGCGTCGGCGGCCGCGCGGTGGTCGGGGTGGTTCAGGTACGTGGAGCCGTAGTAGCGGACGGTCGGGTCGCCGCACACGACCGCGTCGGGCCGGAAGCGCCGGATCAGGCGCGTGAGGTCCCGGCGGAGCGCGATGGTGGCCTCCAGCATGCCGTCCTCGTAGTCCAGGAACCAGGCCTCCGCGATTCCGAGGACCCGGCAGGCGTTCCGCTGCTCGATCTCGCGGATCGGCCCGAGGGCCTCCCGGGTCATGTCGGCCGGCGTGAAGCGGTTCGAGCCCCCGGTGCCGCGCGTGATGCAGACGCTGACGATGGTGCTGCCCGCCCGTGCCCACTTGGCCAGGGTGCCGCCGACCGTGAACTCCTGGTCGTCGGGGTGGGCGTGGATGCTCATGACCCGCGCCGGGGGCGGGGGCTCCACCACCGTCCGCTTCGTCTTGCCGCGCTCGGGGATGCCCGGGGTGCCGGAGACGCCGGAATCGCCAGAGTCCGTCGATGCGTCCGTCATGTGAGCTCGGGAGTCCTTTCGTCTGCGGGGATGGGATGTCGCCGGCCGCCCAGGACGAGGACGGGCCGCCCGCCGTCGTCACCGAGATGCGGCCCGACCTGCTGGAGCGCCAGGCGGCCGAACCGCGCCGGGAACGCGCCGCGCCGGACCCGGCAAGAGAGCCGTCCGTCCTGGCTCTCGAGCGTGGCCGGGTCGAGCGGCTCCCGGTGGTCGCCGGCCAGGACGAGCTCGAGGCCGTCCGGCGCGCCCTCGCGACCTTCCCGGAAGATGGGCCGCACCCGCTGCACCACGAAGGGCGTGCCCTCCGCCTCGAACCAGTTCCGCTCGCCCTGGCACACCGCGAGCCAGCGCCCCTCCGGCGTCCGGGTCATGGCGCGCAGGAAGAAGCGGAGCGTCAGGGGATCGAGGACCTCGCTCCCGTCGTGGAAGACCCGGCCCTCGGAGTCGACCCGGTAGCGGTACTCGCGCATGGCCCTCTCATTCTAGTCCTGCCCGGGCCGCTCAGAGCCATCGCCGGACGCGCTCCCGGTAGGCACGGTAGGTGCGCCGAACTTCGAGATACGCTCCTCGCGCGCGATGACCCCGATCCGGAGCACCGCGACGTAGGGCAGGAGCGCCGCGAGCCAGCCGCTGTCGGCGTTGGCGCCGCCGAGTGAGTGCTCGAGCCCGGGGGCCCGTCGAGCTTGCTCGCCCGGAGCGGGGTTCGGGGGCACGGTCATGTCAGGAACGCTCCGGCAGGCGCTCCAGGCGCGCCCGGAACGGGAGCGCGAGAAGCCAGCCGAGAGACGAGGCCCGTCGGTCCTGGCACTCCTCGAGCCCGAGCCGGGTGTCCCGGGGATCGCCCAACAGCCGTGCGGTAGGTGCCGAACAGCCGGTCCCACCACGGCACGACCGCCCCGTAGTTCGAGTCGGTCTCGGGCCAGTGAGCCGAGTGGTGAACGCGGTGCATGTCGGGGGTGACCAGGAGAAGGCGGAGCCAGGCGTCGAGACGGGCCGGCACACGCGCGTTCGCGTGGATGAAGAGGTTGGTCGCCGTGTCGACCAGCTCGTAGAGCATGATGGTCCACGGCGGCAGGCCCAGTCCGAGGATGACCAGGGCCGTCGGCCCGAGCTGGATCAGGAATTCCAGCGGATGGAACCGGACGGTCGTCGAGACGTCCAGGAAGACGTCCGTGTGATGGACGCGATGCACGCGCCACAGGACAGGCACCTTGTGCATGGCCACGTGGACCGCGTACGAGACGAGGCTCCGCGCGAGGAGCGCCACTCCGAGCGTGGCGACGAGCGGCAAGGGGTACCGCTGGAGGAGCCCCCAGCCCTGCTGCTGGGCGACGACGGCCACCGCCAGGCCGCTCACCGGCAGGGCGCCCAGCACGACGACGTTGAGCGCCGTCAGCCCGAAGTTCGAGGGCCACCGCCGCCCGCGGCCCGCCGGGCCATCGCGACGGGGCGCGAAGGCCTCCACAGCGCCCAGTGCGGCCAGGAGGCCGAAGTACAACGCGTATTGCAGAGGGTCTCCGTAATCCATCAGGATGCGTTCGAGCGACATGAGCGTCTCCTTCTCTCCTGATCCAGGGTCCGCTTGGCGGCGATCACGCTCCGGGTCGAGCGTTCGTGGAGCCATACGGACGGGCGCTCGCCCCCTTACAGCCGGCGGCGCCGGAGCTGGCGGGAGCCGGTCCGGGGCGCGGGGCTACGTGTAACTCCGGGGGCCGTGGCTCGTAGACTCGTCGGAAGGCCATGAACGCAACAGAGGTGGCGGAGGCCGTCGAGCGCGCCCGGCTCGGAGAGCGGGAGGGCTTCGCCGAGCTCTACCGGGAATACGGGCGACGCGTGCTCGGCCTCTGCCGCCACCTCCTGGGCTCACCGGAGGCGGCCGAGGATGCCCGGAGCGACGTCTTCCTCCGCCTCCCCCGTTCGATCGACCGGTACGACCCCGCGCTCCCGTTCGACCGCTGGCTCCTCAGCGTGACGAGCCACCACTGCATCGACGTGATCCGGCGCCGCCGCCTCGAGTCGCGGCTGTTCGCCGCGGAGCTGGAGGAGACCGAGGCCGCGGCGGCGGGGAGCGAGCCCGGCCCGTCGCCTCTCGCGGCGGCGCTGACCGACGAAGGCCGGGAGCGGGTCCGCGTCGCGCTCGAGCGCCTGCCCGAGCGATACCGGATCACGCTGACGCTCCGCTACTACGGCGATCTGGGTTACGAGGAGATCGCGAGCCAGCTCGGGGTGACGCGCAACCACGTGGCGATCCTGATCTTCCGCGGCAAGCAGGCGCTCCGCCGGCTGCTCGCGGATCTGGACGAGAGGGCGTGACGATGACCTGCCTGAGCGAGCTCACCTGTGCGGTGTACGTGGATGGGGAGCTGTCCCCCGAGGAGACGCGGGCCGCCGAGCGTCATCTGACCGAGTGCCCGCGCTGCCGCGCTCTGGTCGGGGACCTCCGGGACGAGAACCGCGCCCTCAGCGCGGCGCTCGGCGACCAGCCGGCGCTCGCACCGTCGCCCGCGGGCGCGGCGGGGCCCGTGTGGGCCCCCGGGCGCTCGAGCGCGGCGACGAGCGAGCGCCGGGTCCGCGCGTGGGGGCTCACGG
The DNA here is from genome assembly GCA_963745015.1 of uncultured Candidatus Rokubacteria bacterium. GTDB lineage: Bacteria > Methylomirabilota > Methylomirabilia > Rokubacteriales > DASRDR01 > DASRDR01. The sequence continues at coordinate 422,002 of CAVUVU010000014.1, read as the reverse complement.
TGGCCGCGCTGGTGGGCGCCGGGAGTCTCGCGGGCCTCGCCGGAGGGGGAGAGCTTCCGGGCCGGCCGCTGGGTGACTGGATCGGTCTCGCCGTGGAGAGCGCGCTCTTCGTCGTGACGCACGCCGCCACGCTGGAGCGGGCGCTCACGATGCTGGCGGTCGGCACGATGCTGGGGCTCGCGCTGGCCGGCGGCGTCTACCTGGGGCGGATGCCCTCGCGCGCGGTCGCGGCCCTGGCGCTGGCCCTCGGCGGGGCCGCGGGGCTTCTCCCGTCGTCCGCCGAGGCGCTCGCGACGCGAAGCGGGCGAGAGGTGACGATCGGGGCGGGCGAGACGCTCGACGCGACCCTGGTCGCCGCCGCCGAGAACGTGCGCGTCGACGGGACGATCGACGGCGACCTGATCGTCGCCGCGGCGCACGTCGACGTGCGAGGAACGGTGCGCGGCGACCTCGTGGTCGTGGCCCGAAGCGTGGAGGTGGCCGGCCGGGTGGAGGGCAGCGTGTATGCCGCCGCCGGGTCGTTGATCCTCCGCGGCGTCGTCGGCCGGGGGGTCTACGCCGCCGATCGCACGACGGTGATCGAGCCCGGGGCGCGTGTCGCCGGCGACCTCACGCTGGTGGGCCGCAGTCTGACGCTCGGCGGCGAGGTCGGGCGCAGCGCGACGATCCTGGCCCACGAAGCGGAGGTGAGCGGCCAGGTCGCGCGAGACGTCCGCTTTCGCGGGGACCGGCTCGCGGTGCGGGCGCCGGCGCGTCTCCAGGGAACGGTCCGGGCCGACGTCGTCCGCGCCTCCGCCGTGACCGTCGACAGCGGGGCGGCCGTCACCGGCCCGGTGCTCACGCGCGTGGCATCCCGCGGCGCCGGGTGGTACGGAGAGCCGCGCGTGTGGTTCTGGGCGGCGACCAGCTTCTTCGGCGCGGCGCTCCTCGGCTGGGCGGGGCTCCTGCTCGCGCCCGGGCTGGTCGTGGAGAGCGCCGACGGGGTGCGGAGCTGGAAGCGCTCCCTCGGGTGGGGTGTGGCGGCCCTCGTCGGGGGACCGGTCCTGATCCTGCTCCTCGCCGTGACGCTGGTCGGCCTACCGCTCGCGCTCGTTCTCCTGGGGCTCTACCTCCTGGGCCTCTACGCGGCCAAGATCGTGGTCGCCATCGCCCTCGGGCGGGCGCTGCTCCGGCCGCGAGGCAACCTGCGGCGCGACGCGCTGCGCGCGCTGGTGGTCGGCCTGGTCCTCGTCACGGTCGCGACGGCCCTGCCGCTCGTGGGAGGCGCGATCTGGGTCGTCGTGGCGTGCCTCGGCGTTGGCGCGCTTGGCGGGCGGCTCGCCCGGACCGCGGGCGCCGTGCGAAGCTCGGAGGCGTGAGTGTCGAGATCCTGACCGCGGCCGAGATCCTCACCCCCGAGCGGGCGGGGGAGTGGGCGGTCCGGCGGGCCCAACGGGACGATCCGCTGCTCCGGGCCATCTGGCGGGAGTTCGTCGAGAGGGGCGGACCGGTGAGCCTCGAGGCCGCGTGGCGGGGCGCTCCGGGGCTCACGCCGGAGGGCGTTCGGACGCGAGCCGCGGCGCTCGACGCGGCGGACCTGATCCAGATGGACGCCGGCCGCGTCACTCTCGCGTACCCGTTCACCGCCCAGCCGAACGACTTCGAGGTGTCGCTTCCCGGCGGCGAGGCTCGGTATGCGTGCTGCGCGATCGACGCGCTCGGGGTGGCGCCGATGGTGGGGAGCCCGGTGACGGTCCGCTCCCGCTGCCACCGGAGCGGGGCGCCGCTCGTCTTCGACGTCGATCCGGTGTCGGGACCCCGGCGGGCGCCTTCCGGCAGCCTCGCGTGGGTCGAGCGGGGCCGATGGGGCGGCGACCGGCTGTCGGGCTTCCTCTGAACCCGGCTCAACTTCTTCCGGTCGGAAGAGGAGCTCGCCGAGTGGCGGCGCGAGACGCCGGACGGCGACGGAGCGGGTCTCGTCCTTGCCGAGGCGTTCGAGCTGGGTCGCCGGATGTTCGGAGGCCTCCTCGATCTCGCCGGCGGACCGGGAGACTCGGCGGGACGAGCCGCGCCGCGACCGTAGCGCGGCACCCGCCGTGTCATAATCGAACGTGACTCGCCGGATCGAGAGGAGTCGTGTCATGGCGGATTCGAGCTTCGGGCCGGTCGTGACCACGGCGTGGCTCGCCGATCATCTGGGCGACCCGGCGCTGCGCGTCCTCGACGCGACCTGGTATCTCCCCACTCTCAAGCGTGACGCGCGAGCGGAATACCGGCAGGCGCACGTTCCGGGCGCCGCCTACTTCGACATCGACGCGATCGCCGACCGTCAGCAGGGGCTGCCCCACATGCTCCCGGACGCGTCGACCTTCAGCCAGGCGGTCGGCGCTCTCGGTGTCGGGGACGGCGACCGGGTCGTCGTCTACGCGGGGAAGCACCTGTCGGCCTCGGCGCGAGTGTGGTGGACTTTTCGCGTCTTCGGCCACGACCGGGTGGCCGTCCTGGACGGCGGCTTCCCGCGCTGGCGCGAGGAGGGGCGGCCTGTCGAGTCGGGCGAGCCGAGCCCGGCGCGTCGCCACTTCACCGCGCGCCTTCGTCCGGAGCTGGTGACCGACCTCGACGGCGTGCGCCGCAACCTGACCACCCGGCTCGCGCAGGTCGTGGACGCCCGATCGGCCGGCCGGTTCGCGGCGACCGAGCCCGAGCCGCGTCCCGGCCTCCGCGGGGGGCACATCCCCGGAAGCGTGAGCCTGCCCTACGATCGGCTGTTCCGGCCGGACGGCACGCTGCTGCCGCGGGACGACCTGCGGCGGGCCTTCGACGCGGCCCGCGTCGATCTCGGCCGGCCCATCGTGACGTCGTGCGGCTCGGGGGTGACGGCCTGCGTGCTGGCGCTCGGGCTCGATCTCGTCGGTCGCCCGGACGTCGCCGTCTACGACGGCTCCTGGACGGAGTGGGGCGGTCGCGCCGACGTGCCGGTCGAGCCGTAGGCATGCCGCGCCAGCGCATCGACCTCGACCCGATCGACGCAGTGTCCATCCTCGACGAGGAGGGACGGCTGGACCGGGACCTCGAGCCAGAGATCCCGCCCGAGGACCTCCAGCGGCTCTATCGAACCTTCCTCCTCGCGCGCCGGTTCGACGAGCGCATGCTCTTCCTCCAGCGCCAGGGGCGGATCGGCACCTATCTGCCGGCCCGCGGCCACGAGGCGGCCGTGCTCGGCAGCGTCTACCCCCTGCGCCCGACCGACTGGCTCGTCCCGGTCTGGCGCGAGTGGGCGGCCTACGTCTGGCGAGGCTGGCCGCTCGAGAACCTGATCCTGCTCTACGCCGGCCTGTCGGAGGGCACCTCCGTTCCCCCCGGCATCCGGGATCTCCCGGTCTGCGTGCCGATGGGCACGCACGTCCCCCACGCGGTCGGGCTGGCGTGCGCCGTCCGGGCTCGGCGGGAGGACAGCGTCGTGCTCTGCTACTTCGGCGACGGGGCCAGCTCCGAGGGGATCACGCAGGAGGCCATGAACTTCGCGGGCGCCTTCCAGGCGCCCATCGTCTTCGTGTGCGTCAACAACCAGTGGGCGATCTCGATGCCGCGGTCACGGCAGACCCGCGCGAAGACGCTCGCGCACCGCGCGATCGCTTACGGCTTCCCGGGCGTGCAGGCGGACGGCAACGACCTCCTGGCGATGGTGGCCGTCACGCGCGAGGCGGTGGCGCGGGCTCGCGAAGGCGGCGGGCCCACCCTCATCGAGGCCGTCACGTACCGTCTGACGCCGCACTCCACGGCCGACGACCCGAAGAAGTACCGCGAGGAGGCCGAGGTGAAGGCGTGGGAGGCGCGGGAGCCGCTCCCGCGCTTCCGCCGGTATCTCGAGGCGAAGGGCCTCGTCGACGACGCGCTCGACGCCCGGATCGGGGCGGAGGTGGACGCCGAGGTGCGCGCCGCGATCGAGCGCGCCGAGGCGAGAATGCAGGCGGTGCGCCCCCTCGACATGTTCGACAACGTCTACGGCGACGTGCCGGCCGAGGTGGAGGCCCAGCGGCAGGAGTTCGCCCGGGAGGTCGGAGAGGACGCTAGGACGACGTAGGAAGAGCCTCTCGGGAGGCCACAGACTCCTGAACGACCTCGATGTAACCGAGCCCGGCCTCACGTCTCCAGCGACGACCCGTTCTCGTGGCCTGGCTCAGCACGCGGAGCCGGGGGGTCCCCCCGGTCCCGTCACGTCTCTCCGAAGTGTGGATCAATCATCCCCGGGACGCACGACCGAAATGGCGCCTGCCAGGCACCTGGGACCCGGGCTAAGCTGGGACGTCACGGCATCGCGCGGGAGAGGAATGATGATGGCCTCGCTCATCTTCATGGTCGCCCTGGGTGTCGGCCTCCTCGCGGCGCCAGTTGCCGCCGAGGCCCAGCAGGCGGCCAAGATCCCCCGAATAGGCGTCCTGGCGCAAAACCGAGCCGCTAGTGGCGACCTGCTAGGGACCCACTTCGTCCCAGGGCTGCGTGACCTCGGCTACGTCGAGGGCCGAAACGTCGTGATCGAATACCGAGACGCCGAAGGGAAGCCCGAGCGGCTCCCGGCTCTTGCCGCCGAGCTGGTTGCGCTCCAGGTCGACGTCATCTTGGCCCCGGCTACAGTCTCGGCCCTGGCTGCCCGGCAGGCGACCCGGACCCTCCCCATCGTCTTCGCCGGTGCTGTCGATCCGGTGACGGACGGGCTGGTCACCAGCCTCGCGCGGCCGGGCGGCAACGTCACGGGGTTGTCCAACCTTGCCGTGGGGTTGCCCGGCAAGTGGCTGGAACTGCTCAAGCAGGCCGTTCCGGGGGTCAGTCGGGTCGCGGTCCTCTGGCAGCCGGGTGGCTCCGGGGAACGCACCGAAAAGGACATGCTGAAGGAAGCAGAAGTCGCGGCGCGGGCGCTGGGGATGCGACTTCAAGTCGTCGAGGCGCGGGGTCCCGCCGATCTCGACAGGGCCTTCTCGGACATGACCAAAGCCCGCGCGGGTGCTCTGGCGGTGGTGGGGAGCCCCCTGTTCGTCAATGAGCGAAGACGCCTCGCGGACCTGGCGGCCAAGAGCCGGCTGCCGGCCGTGTACCCAGGGCGGGTGTACGTCGATGCCGGAGGCCTGATGTCCTATGGAACGAACCTTGCCGAGTTGCTTCGGCGCGCTGCAACCTACGTGGACAAGATTCTGAAAGGGGCAAAGCCCGCCGACCTGCCCGTGGAACAGCCGACCAAGTTCGAGCTGGTCATCAATCTCGGGGCTGCCAAGGCGCTCGGTCTGACTATCCCGCCGGCAGTGCTCGCTCAGGCGGACACGCTTGTCCAGTGACGCGGGAGAAGCCGAACGTCGCTCCGCATGCTTCGCGCCAACGTGTCCATGATCGGAGTGACCGGAGAAGCGCTTCGGCTTCAAGACTGTTGGCCCGGTAGGAACACGTCATCAACAGCCACCCTCACCACCCAAGGATGCCCGCCAGGTGACGGGCCTTCGCGTCAAAGAAGCTACGGTCGGGGCCGGCTGTCGCGGTCGAGGAGGTAGTTGATCCAGGAGCTGGTGCCCTGGAGCGTGCGGTCGGGCGGCGGGATGTAGATCGGCAAGATCGCGCTCGCGACCCGCGGCGTGGGCGCGCGCGTGGACGCCGACCCAGACGCACGGCTGGTCGACCACCTCGCAGTGCCCGAGGTAGGTGCCGCCGCACGGGCCGTTCCGGAGATGCTTGGGACAGGTCTCCGGGCACACGTATTCGAGGTGGCCCAGCACGCAGTTGCCGCACGCCTGGCAGCCGAACAGCGGCTGCTTCACGGCCAGCTCCAGCTTCTCGATGGCGCCCGCGACCGCCGGGCGCCGGTCCGCCCATGCGGCCAGCCGGGCGAGCGCCCGCCGGAGCGCGGTATCGCGCGTGACCGGGAACAGGCGGCCCAGGCCGTCGAGCAGGCGGGCGACGGCGCGGCGCCACGAGGCCTCCGCGTCCGCCGGGACCGCCAGGCGCTTCGAGCCGGGAACGGGCTCCGGTCCGCCAGGCCGGGCGCCGTCCACGGGAACCGCGGTCCGAGCCGGTGGCCGGCCGTAGAGGTAGAATCCGCCCTTGGCCCCGTAGCGGAGCTCCTCGGCGAGCTCTTCCCACCGGGGCGCGAGCTCCCGCGCTCGCCGGATGATCCAGCTCACGTGATCGGCGTCGTGCGTGCCGCCGAGATAGGCGCCGGCGTACCCGAGCCCGCGCAGCACCGCGACCGTGCGCGCGGCGCGCTCGAGCCGGGCCCGGAGCCCGCCGTCCTTGCCGCGCGCCTCCTGCCGCACGACCTCGAGGAGCTCCGGGGACACCCAGCACCCGGGCGGCTCGCCGCGCGCCATCCGCTCGGCGGCGCGCGGCCCGAGGACGTAGACGTTGCCGAGCACCGGGGTCCGGAGGCCGCGCTCGTCGAGATAGCGCTTGAGCTCCCGGAACTTCTCCGAGTCCCACCCCACCTGCGTGATCGCGCAGTCGGCGCCGGCGGCGATCTTCTTCTCGAGCTTCAGGTACTGCCAGGCGCAGTCCCCCTCCACGTACTTGAACGGGGACACGGCGACGGCGACGTGAAGGGGCCGGCCGCCCCGCCGCAGCTCGTCGATCAGCCGGACCAGGTGGACCGAGTCGAGGTCGAAGACCGGGGACTCGGGCGCCGGCCCCCCCGGCCGCGCCCGCGGCCAGTCGCCGGTGAGCGCGAAGACGTTCTCGATGCCGAGGGCCTGGAGCTCCTCCAGCGTCTTCCGGAGGCCCGGCGCGGTCCTGCCCGACGCAGGTGACGTGGACGTTGGGCGTGAGCCCCCGCGCCCGCGCCGCGGTGCCCACCCGCATCGGATCGTGGCCCATCGCGCCGCCGGCATAGCTCGTGATGCTGCCGGCGACGACATCCGGCACCCGCGCCAGCCGCGAGGCCACCTCGAGGAGCTTCGCCTCGCGCTGGAGCCCGGAGGCGACCAGCTCGACCACGTAGCAGAAGCGGCCGGCGCCGAGCGCCTCGGCGAGCGGGTTCGGGGGTGACACGGGCCGCTCCGGTGCGTGGCTCACGGCGCTATCTTATCGGACGGGCACAAGCCACATGAACGTATGAAGGGTCAAGGTCACGATCGCATTGAGCAGGCGGAGCGTCGACTTCTTCAAGACCGAGGCCCGGAGACACAACACCCAGTACCAAAGGATGATCCGGAGACTGCTCGATGCCTATGCTGAGCACCATTCGCGGCCACGCTCTGCACGGACACGGGCAAAGTCCGCGCGCGCTGGCTAGCGCCGCCGCTGGGGTCAGCCGCCGATCTCCGCCCGCACGAGCCGAGTGCCCTCCACCATCGCGTTGAGCTTCGCGAAGGCGACCTCGCGCGGGAGGTGCATCAGGCCGCAGTCGGGATTGACGGCGAGCGCCTTGGCGGGCACGAGCTCGAGGGCGGCCCGGATGCGCTCGGCGACGACGGCCGGCGTCTCGATGTCGTGGCTCTTGACGTCGACGACGCCGAGCCCGAGCGTGAACTGGGGATCGAAGTCCTTGAAGAGGCGGACGTCGTCCTCGCCGCGCCGGGCGAACTCGAGCGTCAGCTGGTGGATGCGGGCCTCGAGGATCGCGGGGAACAGGTAGCGGTAGCTGCCCTCCCAGGACGGCTTCCCGTACCGGTTCCCGTAGCAGACGTGGAGGGACAGCCGCGCCCCCACCCCGTCGACGAGGGCGTTGAGCGCCCGCACCGCCCAGGGCAGGTCCTCGGGGAACCCCGAGTAGTACGGCTCGTCGACCTGGACGTCCGTGACGCCCGCCCGGACCAGCTCGCGGAGCTCGACGTTCATGACCCGGGCGATGTCGAGGGCGAGGGCCTCCTCGCTCGGGTAGTACTCGTTCCGGATCCGCTTGACGAGCGAGAGCGGCCCCGTCACCGACACCTTGGTGCGGTGCTCGGTGAAGCGCCGGAGGAACCGGAACTCCTCGACGAGCCCGAGGGATCCGGTCGGCAGCCGCCCCCGCACCACGCAGTCGTAGAAGTCGTAGTAGAACTTCTTCGACGTCTGGTCGATCTGCACGCCGGGGAGCCGGGTCGTGAAGTGGTCGATCATGTTGTCCCGGCGCAGCTCGCCGTCCGAGACGACGTCGACCCCGGCCGCCTCCTGGTCCTTGATCGCCGCCTTCACCGCCGCGTCGTGTATCTCCTCGAGGTCGTGCCGGGAGAGGCGCCGGTGGAGGTAGTCGTTCTTGGCCCGCTCGAGCCAGCCCGACATGGAGTAGCTCCCGACCACGGCGGTGAGCAGGATGGGGTCAGGCCTTGACTTTGACATCGTGCGACCCCGGCTCGGAGTGCCGCCGTCGAAGGCAAAGTCAAGGCCTGACCCCCTTTCACTCACGCGGTGTCGTGTAGAGGATCGATGTCCGCGATCCCGGGCGATAGCGGAACGGCGCGAAGTGCACGTCGAACCCGTTCCGCGCGCCGATGGCGCGCAGCAGCGCGCCGTTGACCCAGTTCACCACCGAGCCGTCGAGCTTTCCCGGTCCCCGGAACCCCTGGCGATACTCGTGCATGTCGGCGACGAAGATGTCCTGCACCTGCAGGTACCCGCGCGGGTGCAGGAGCGGGACGGTGTGGACGAAGCTCTCGGCCGCGCCGCGCGAGAGATGGAAGCGGACGTCGTCGGGCGCGTCGGCCAGGAGATCCTCGAGATGGCTCTGGTCGAGCCCCGGGGGGAGCGGCACCTGAGAGACGTCCTCGAGCCCGACCAGCCGCTCCTCCAGGCGCAGCGCGTCCCACGCGGCCCGCCAGAACTCCACGCCCCGCGCCCGATCGCCGAGCGCCTCCGGCCCGACCCGGAGCAGCTGCTCGACGGTCTGCGAGACGTCGCCGACCGGGCACCCGGCGATGGCGGCGACGCGAGCCGCGGCGTCGCGCGGAAGGTACGCGCGCGTCTCCACCAGGTAGAGCCGGCCGTCCCGGCGGACCACCTCGTCGTGGGGCAGGTTGTCGTAGACGTTCGTCAGGTGGATCGACAGGATCTTGTAGCGCAGGAACGAGAGCGTCTTTAACGGGTTGAGCGCGTCGAGCGCGATCACGCTCACGAGGTCCCGGTGCGCGGCGACCGCCGCCATCGCGCGGTCGAGGGTGGGCAGAGAGTAGTCCCCCAGGAGGAAGCGGAGGCGAGGGTAGTAGCTCGTCCCGCGCTCCTCGTCGAGCGCGCGGAACCGGTCGAGCCAGAGCGCGGCGCGCTGGCCGGAGCCCACGCCGATCTCGAGCGCGAAGACCTCGGGCGGGAGCTGGCCCTTCTTCTCGAGGTCGCGGAGCAGCGTCCAGAAGTCGGCGACCGCGTCCGCGATCGCCTCGGGGCGGCTGGCGTCCGACTGCCCGCTGGGGAGCGCCTGCTCGAAGCGGCGGCCCGAGGCGGCCTCCCAGTCCGAGACCCGCTGCCAGAAGAGCCGGTTGAACCGCCAGATCATGCTGTCGCGGACGGGCGTCCACGTCTCGAGCGCGGCGGCGTCGTCCGGGCCGCTCTCGGGCGCGTCGGCGACCCCGCCGAGCGCCCGGGCCAGCGCCTCGCTCAGGGCGGCGGTGTCGACCCGGCGGAGGTCCACGGCGAGCTCGGCCAGCGCCAGCGCTCCCCCGGAGCGGTCGGCCGCCCGCCGGACGAGGATCGGCTCGCGGAAGTTGGCTCGGTACTGGATCCAGTCGAGGTGGACCCGGAGGCTCGGCAGGACGCGCGGATCCCCGTGCCCGGCCGCGACCAGCGCGAGGAGGGCGCGGACGACCTCGGCGGCCCGCACGTCGACAGCCGCGGGCCCGGATCCCCCGGGCTCCATGTGGTTCACGTGGATGATCATGGTCGTTTCTGGCGCCTCACGTGTCTCCATCCTTGCACCAGAGCCTCAAGAAGAGAAGCCCTGGAGGCGAGCGTGGAGGCTTCCTCGGCCACGATTTCCGACGTTGTCTCTCCACCCCCCCTGGCTTCTTACCTGCCGATCGGGTATCGTCCGCGTGTTCTGAGCGCTCGAGGACTGCCGAGGGCAAGAGACCCGGTGCTGCGCCCCTGACGCGGAGGACCTGATGGAGCGTATGACCCACGCTCTCAGTCGCCGACAGATCCTGGGAGGCGCGGTTGCGACGACTGCCGCCGTGACGCTCGGCGCACCGGCGGTCCACGCCCAGAAGCGCGGTCAGACCCTCCGGTTCGTGGCCGAGGCCGACCTGAAGGTCCTTGATCCCATCTGGAACACCGCCTACATCACGCGCAACCATGGCTACCTCGTGTACGACACCCTGTTCGGCACGGACGAGCAGCTTCGGGTCAAGCCGCAGATGGTCGATCGTTTCACAGTGTCCGCGGACGGGATGAAGTACACGTTCACGCTGCGCGATGGCCTTCGTTGGCACGACGGGCAGCCCGTTCGGTCAGAAGACTGCGTGGAATCGCTCAAACGCTGGGGCAAGAAGGATCGCTTCGGCCGGCTGCTCATGGCGCACACAGAGAAGATCACCCCCATCGACCAGAAGACGTTCACGCTCGAGCTCGCCGACCGCTTCGGCCCCGTACTCGACGCGCTGGGCAAGCCATCGAGCAACGTCCCCTTCATGATGCCGGCACGGGTCGCGGCCACCTCCCCGGACGAGCCGATCAAGGAGGTCGTGGGCTCCGGACCGTTCAAGTTCGTCAAGGACGAGTGGCAGCCCGGTTACCAGGTCGTGTATGCACGGAACCCCGACTATGTTCCGCGACAGGAGCCGCCGAGCGGTTCGACCGGCGGCAAGAAGGTGCACCTCGACAATGTCATCTGGCGGTACATCCCCGAGCCCGCCGTCGCGGCAGAGGCCCTCGCTGCGGGTGAGGTCGACTGGTGGCAGGAGCCGCCGCTCGACTTCATCCCGAAGATCGAGCAGAATCCGGCGCTGCGGACGGTCCTCCTGGATCCGCTCGGGGCGCAGGGCTGGCTGAGACCCAACTTTCTTCACCCGCCGTTCAATAACCGGAAAGCTCGCCAGGCGCTGCTTCACATGATGGACCAGGTGACGTATCTGGCCTGGGCGATCGGGCAGTCGAAATACTACCGGCCGTGCTATTCGATTTACCCCTGCGGTAGTCCGTACACGACGAAGGCAGGGGCCGAGCCGATGTGAAGCACGACCTGGGCAAAGCACGGCAGCTCGTCAAGGAGTCGGGCTACGATGGCCAGCCTGTCGTGGTGATCCACGTCACCGACCGGCCTCTCTTCAACGCCGCCGCGATCGTCACCCGCCAGCGGCTCCAGTCCATCGGCTTCAACGTCACCATGCAGCGGATGGATTGGTCGACGAGCATCGCCGCCCGTGCCCGCAAGGACCCGCCGGACAAGGGCGGCTGGAACCTGCTTCACACGTACTGGGTGGCGGCGGATGTGATCAGTCCGGCCGTCAACGCCGGCGTGTCGGGCGCGGGTCAGAGCGCGTGGTTCGGCTGGCCCGATGTTCCCCAGCTCGAGAAGCTCACCGCGGACTGGCTGCGGACGTCCGACCAGGCGCGGCGGAAGCAGCTGGCCGAGGAGGTCCAGAAGGTCGCCCTGGACGAGGGGGTGTATGTGCCTTGGGGAGAGTGGTCCTTGCCAACGGCGTTCCGAAAGAACGTCCTTGATATCCCCAAGTTCGTCGCGCCCGTCTTCTGGAACGTGAAGATCACGTAGGACCGATCGCGAAGGTCCTCCGCCTTCGCCCCGCCAGGATCCTGCGAGCGGCGACTCAGCCCCAGACCTCCCGGGCGACCTTCGCCACCATCCCGAGCTTGGCCCACTGGTCCGCTTCCGTGAGGAGATTGCCTTCCATGGTCGAGGCGAAGCCGCACTGCGGCGAGAGCGCCAGATCGTCGAGCGCGACGTGGCGCGCGGCGGCCTCGATGCGCCGGCGGAGGTCGGCCGGCGCCTCGAGCTCGGGGAGCTTGCTCGAGACGAGCCCGAGCACGACCGTCTTGCCGCGGGGCACGAATCGCAGCGGCTCGAACGTCCCGGAGCGCGCGTCGTCGTACTCGAGGAGGAACCGGTCCACCTGGAGGGACGTGAAGAGCTTCTCGGCGATGGGGTCGTAGCCGCCCTCGGCGTACCAGTGGCTCCGGTTGTTGCCCCGGCAGAGATGGATGGCCAGCGTCACGCCGGGCCGGCGCACCCCCTCGAGGCAGGCGTTGTCCGCGCGGATCGCCTCGTCGAGCGCCGCGTCCGGGTCCTGCCCCATCTCGGTGCGGATCCAGTCGCGCCACTTCGGATCCATGTAGTAGCTGTACCGGGGCGCGTCGATCTGGACGTAGGACACCCCGTCGTCGACCAGCGCCCGCACCTCCGCTTTCAAGATCCCGACGACGTCCCAGAGGAACTCGGACGGGCTCGGGTAGACGCTGGTCCGACACGCCGCGCTTGTAGGCGATGGCCGGGAACTGGGTCGCGCTGGGCAGGGTCACCTTGATCGCGCCGGGACTGTGCCGCTTCAGGAACGGCAGCTCGTGCGCCGTGAGCCGCCGGAGCTGCCGCAGCTTCTGCGTCACGATCCCGGTGACGCGGCTCACGTGAGCGGAGCCCGGGCCGCCGACCTGCCACATGCGGGCCACGGCGTCGCCGTGATCGAGCCCCGACACCGCGTCCCAGAAGTCGCTCATGAAGTTCGAGCGACGGAGCTCGCCGTCGGTGAAGATCTCGAACCCGAGCTCCTGCTGCCGGGCCAGGGCTTCGAGGATCGCCCGGTCCTCCAGCTCTCGCAGGCGCTCGGGGCGGGTCGCCGGGTCGTGGCGCGCCTCGAGGAGTGCGGGCGGGCGGAGAAAGCTGCCGACCTGATCGGCGCGGTATGGCGCGGTCATCGCGGGACCTCCTGGCGTCGGGCATCTTCATGAGGCTCGGCGGTTGGCCGCCGGCATCCCCCGGAACAGCTAGCCAGCCCGTGACGGCGTGGAGCTCCTCCCAGGAGGCCCCGGCCCGGCGAGCGGCGATGGCGTGGAGCCGGGCCGCGTCGCCCTCGGGCCAGGAGTGCCGAACAGCATGAGCTGGGAGGTCTTGACGTTCGAAGCAGGCCGGGTACATCGCCCGCAGGCGGATCTCCTCCCTCGGAGCCGCAGGAGCTCGGGCACCCGGCGAGAGCCGGCGCTGGCTCGCGGCGGGACGAAGCCGATCAGCTCCGCGTGGGCCGGCGGCGGGCGGCCAGGTCAGCATCGGGCATCTGCGGGACGGGAGCGGAGCCGGGGGGTGCCATCGGCGAGGGTCATGGCGGGCTCTCCTGGCCGGGCCGCCGGGCCCAAGCGGCGGGGACGGCTTCCGATTGACATCGATCGAACGCAGTTCGGTATGGCCGAACGGCCCGCGGGTGCTGTCAAGCCGGGCGGCGGGGTCAGCGGCGATCCGGGACATCGGCAAGCGTTCGGGCGGGGCAGCGGCGGGGCCTGGTCATCGAAGAGGTGGCCCGGAAGACCGGCCTCTCCAAGGCTTACATCAGCCAGATCGAGACCGGAAAGGCCTCCCCTTCGCTGCGGACGGCCGCCAAGCTGGCCCAGGCGCTGGAGGTGCCGCTCACCCACTCTGTTCATGGACGACGACTTCGCCTGCCAGGTGGTCCGGAAGGCCGAGCGGCCCCAGGTGTCCTTCGGCGCCCCCGACAAGCTGGTGTTGGTCCTCTCGGCGCCGAACCGCCACCTGGAGCTGGTGCTGGTGGAGATCCCGGCCGGGTACACCGCCGGCGGGCGGACTCACTCCCACGAGGGCGAGGAGTGCCACCTGGTGCTGGCCGGCGACGATCACGGCCATCCAGGGCGAGCAGCCGCTTCCAGCTGTCGGAGGGCGACAGCTTCCACTGGGACGGCAGCCTCCCGCACCGCATCGAGAACCACGGGGCCCTGGCGGCCCGGCTCCTGGTGGCGCGAACGCCGCCGGGCTTCCTCAACGTCACGTTGTACGAGGCGCACGACCGAGAGCCGGCCGCGGCCAGCGGCCGATGCGCCCGCCGCTCGGCGTCGGCGGCCGGCCAGGGGCTCTCACGAAAGGGTGTGATGCAAGACAGCGCGGGGTGCTCCTGAGGCATGCTCCTGCTCCTTCTGGGAGCCGGGCTCCTCGACCGGGCCAGGCGCGGCCGCGGCCCAGGCCATCAAGGTCGGCGCGGTCGTGCCGCTGACCGGGCGGTACGCGGCCCGGGCGCCCAGGTCCGGGCCGGCTACGAGATCGCCGTCGACGACGTGAACCGGGCCGGCGGCGTCACGATGGGCGGCGCGAAGGCCGCTCGAGCTGATGATCCTGGACGACGAGTCCGACGCCGACCAAGACCGTGGCCCGGCTGGAGACCCTGGCCGCCCAGGGCGTCGTGGCCTACCTGGGCAGGTTCGGCTCCGACCTCCACGCGGCGGCCGCTTCGGTGGCCGAGAAGAACAAGATCCCGTATCTGGGGGTCGCCTTCGCCCTCCACAAGATCCATCAGCAGGGCTTCCGCTACCTCTTCTCCCCGTTCTGGAAGTCGCCCGACATCGGCCAGCAGCTGGTGCCGCTGCTGACCTCGATGCCGGCCGCCGAGCGGCCGAAGCGGGTCGCCATCTTCCAGGAGAAGACCGACTGGGGCCGCGAGATGGCGGCGGCGCTGGGTCGAGGCCGGGAAGGGCGCCGGCTACGAGGTGGTCGCCCAGGGCGAGTATGCGCCGGGCGCCAAGGACTACTCGGACCTGATCCTGAAGGCCAAGACCGCCCAGGCCGACACGGTGTTCGCGCTCCCACCCCGCCCGACGGCATGGCCATCGTGAAGCAGATGAAGGAGCTCGACTTCAACCCCAAGCTGGCCCTCTGATCCGGGCGCCCGACCCGCCCGTCTGGTCGAAGAACCTCGGCAAGGACGGCGACTACGTCGTGTTCGCGCCGGGCTGGCACCACGCGTTCAAGTATCCGGGCGTGACCGAGCTGAACGCCGCGCACGCGAAGAATCGGCCGGCCCGCCGACCCGATCACCGGGCCCTCCTACGCGTGCGTGCAGATCCTGACGGCGGCGCTCTCGAAGGCCGGCGCCGCCGGACGGGAGAAGGTGCGCGACGCCATCGCCGCCACCGACATGATGACCGTGGTCGGGTCGGTGAAGTTCCGCGCCGACGGCACGGGCGTCGTCAGGGCGCGTTCCTCCAGTGGCTCAACGGCCAGCAGGAGCTGGTCTGGCCGAAGGAGTTTGCCACCCAGCCGCTGGCCTTTCCGGCCCCGCCCTATTCCAAGCGCTAGCCGCCTCCGACGACTGGGCCCCGGGTGACGCGCGCCGAGCCCCTGCTCGCCCTCGAAGGCGTCTCGAAGGCCTTCGCGGGCGTGCAGGCGGTTCGGGGCGTGACGCTCGACGTCCCGGCCGGACGGTCGTCGGCATCATGGGGCCGAACGGCTCGGGCAAGACGACACTCTTCAACCTGATCGCGGGGCTGTTCCGCCCCGACGGCGGGCGGATCCGCCTGCGGGGGCGGGACGTCACGCGGCTGCCGCCGCACCAGCGCTGCGCCCACGGGGTCGGCGCGGACCTTCCAGCACGTTCGGCCGTTCGCCGGCCTCAGCGTGATCGACAACGTCCTCGTCGGTCTTCTCCACGGCCGTCTGCGGCGGCGCCGGGGGCGATAGCCGAGCGCGCGGCCGCACGCTTCCTGGCCCTGGTGGGGCTCGAAGCGAAGGCGCACGTCTTGGCGACCGGCCTGAGCCTCATCGAGCGGCGCCGGCTGAGCTGGCCCGCGCGCTGGCCACCGGGGCCGCCTTCTCCTGCTCGACGAGTTCATGGCCGGGCTGACCCCTGCCGAGACCGCCGACGCGATGGTGGTGATCCGGCGGGTCCGGGGCGAGGGGACGACCCTCCTGATCGTGGAGCACATCGTGTGGGCCCTTCTCGACCTCTCCGACCGGATCGTCGTCCTGAGCGCGGGCGAGAAGATCGCCGACGGGGCGCCGGCCACGGTCGCCGTCGATCCGGCCGTCGTCGACGCCTATCTTGGACGCGGCGGAAGCGCGAGAAGTGACGGGAGCCGGTCGAGGTGCTTGAGGTGCGGGATCTCGACGCCGCCTACGGGGAGCTTCGCGCCCTCGCGGGGTCGGAATCCAGGTCGGCTCGGACGAGATCGTGGCGCTCGTCGGGTCCAACGGCGCGGGCAAGACCACGCTCCTCCGCGGCCGTCGCCGGCCTGATCCGGCCGCGCGCGGGCCGCGTCCTGTGGCAGGGCCAGGACCTCGGCGGGCTCGCCGGCGCACCGGGTGGTGGAGCGCGGCGTGGCGATGGTGCCCGAGGGCCGGCGGCTCTTCGGCCGCATGACGGTCGAGGAGAACCTCTCGCTCGGGGCCTTCAGTCGCGCGGGCGCGCCCCGAGCGCCAGGCAACGCTCGACCGCGTCTACCAGATCTTCCCCGCGGCTGGCCGAGCGGCGCCGCCAGCTGGCGGGCGCTCTGTCGGGTGGCGAGCAGCAGATGGTCGCCATCGGGCGGGCGCTCATGACCCGGCCGCGCCTCCTGATGCTGGACGAGCCCTCGCTCGGGCTCGCCCCGCGCGTGGTGGAGTCGATCTTCTCGTCGTGCTCGCGGAGATCAACCGGGCGGGCGTGGCGGTCTTCCTCGTCGAGCAGAACGTCAGGGCCGCGCTCGATCTCGCGCATCGCGCCTACCTGCTCGAGCACGGTCGGGTGGTCGCGGGCAGGGCCGAGGCAGCGGAGGTCCTGTCCGATCCCGGGTCAGGCGAGCCTATCTCGGCCCTCTCGCGGTCGAGCCATGAACGTGCGCTCGACGTGACGGCGCTCGCGCAGCAGCTGGTCCTGGGCGTCCTCCTGGGCGGGCTCTACGGGCTGGCCGCCGCGGGGCTCTCGCTCGTGTTCGGCGTCCTGCGAGTCCTCAACGTGGCCCACGGCGAGCTGATCATGCTGGGCGGCTACGGCGCCTTCGCGCTGGTCGCGCTCGTCGGGCTGGATCCATTCGTGGCGCTGCTCCTGATCATCCCGCTGGCCGGGGCGCTGGGCGCTCTCCTCTACGGGGGCGTGTTCCGGTTCATCGTCCGCCACGGGGAGGAGACCCGGATCAAGAACTCGCTCCTGGTCGGCTTCGGGCTGGCGCTCACTCTCCAGGCTGTCGCGGTCCGGTTGTTCACGGCGGACGAGCGTTCGATCACGACCGCCTATCGCGGTCGGGCCCTCGCGCTCGGTGGCTCGTGGTGCCGCTGGGGCGTCTCCTGAGTCTCGTCGTCGCTCTTGCGCCTGATTGCGCCTCCTGCACGCCTTCCTCCGGCGGGCCCGCTGGGGCCAGGCGATCCGCGCGACGGCGGAGGACTGGGAAGCGGCGAGCCTGGTCGGGATCGACGTGCGCCGCGCGTACCGGCTCGCCTTTGCCATCGGCACCGCGCTGGCCGGTGCGGCCGGGTCGCTCGTGAGCCTCGGCTACTCGATCAGCCCATCCATCGGCCTCGAGTGGACCCTGAAGGCCCTGATCGTGATCGTGCTCGCCGGCCTCGGCTCCGCGTTCGGCACCTTCGTGGGCGGGCTCGTGCTCGGGTGTGCCGAGGCGCCGAGCGCCGTGGTGTTCGGGGGGGCATACCGCGAGGTGGTGGGCCTGCTCCTCTTCTTCTGCGTCCTGGTGGCGCGCCCACAGGGTCTCTTCGGCCGCTCGTGACCCCACAGGCCGCCACAGGCCGAAGGCCGTCCAAGTGAACCGTCCCATTGACCCTCGCGGAGCCCGGATGGGCCGGTGGAGCGCCGGCGTGCGCCGTGTCGGGATCGGCCGCGCCGTGGGGACGACCGCCACGCTGGCTCTCCTCGGGCTCGCCCCGCTGGCCGTCACCCGCGGAGGACTTGCTCAACCTGGGAGTGGTGTTCTTCCTGCTCGTCGCCCTCGCCCAGAGCTGGAACGTGATGGGCGGGCTGGCCGGCCAGGTGAACCTCGGGCACGCCGCCTTCTTCGGACTCGGCGCGCTGGTGACGCGCTACCTGTGGGCAGGTGGCATGACGGTTCCCCTCGCGATGGCGGCGGGGGTCGCCGTCGCCTCCGCGGCGGGCCTGGCCCTCGGGCTCGTGGCCTTCCGGCTGCGGGGCGCCTACTTCGCCATCGGGACCCTGGCTCTGGCCGAGGTGCTCCGGCTCGCCGTCGGCAACGTGCTGCCCGAGATCTCCACCTTGCCGGCGGCCGCCATCGCCGGCCTATCGGCTTCCGCACCGCTTCTACGTGGCGGCCGCCGCTGGCGCTGGGCTCGACGCTGGTCGTGGCGTGGCTGGCCTCGCTCGCGGCTCGGGCCTCGCGATGGAGGCCATCCGGGAGGACGAGGCGGCCGCCTAGGCCTCCGGCGTCGGCGCCTTCGGCCGTCAAGCTCCCGCCGTGGCCGTGTCCACGGGCCTCGCCGGGCTGGCCGGCGGGCTCTTCGCCTTCTACCACATCAGCTACTACCCCCAGCACGCGTTCAGCCCTACTGGACCTTCGACGCCGTCCTCGATCACCTTCATCGGCGGCGTGGGGACGGTCCACGGCCCGGTGCTGGGCGCGGCCTTCTTCGTCCTCCTCAAGGAGCAGCTGGCCGTCCGCTGGGTCGACGCTCCACCTGCTCATCTTCGGAGGCCTGTTCATCCTGATCGTGCTCCTCCTGCCCGGCGGGCTGGTCGAGGCGACCGCGCGCCTTCGGCGGCTGGCTCGTCGTCGGAGCCCCCGCTCGCGGATCCCGCGGGCGGGGCAGGGCGGCCGTGACCGCTGGTCGCCGCGCCCGAGATGCCCGCGCGAGGTTCGGGGTGAATCCTTGCCAGGCGGGGGCTCATCGGGCATAGTGTGCCGGGCCGCCGGCCTGGACGCCGCGGCTCCTGTCGCCCCTACCCGCGACCAGATCTCGCGAGGAGAGCACATGAGGACCTCGGAGAGCTTCCCCGCACTCGGCGCGATCCCGGTCGGCTACGGCCCGGAAGGGATCGCGGTGGATGGCGAGGCTCGCCGGGGGTACGTCGCCGTGCCCGCGCCAACACGCTGGCCGTGCTGGACCTCGACGAGGGCCGGGTCATCGCCCAGGTGCCGGTCGGCCAGGAGCCCATCGGGCTGGTGCTGGACCGGCCCAGCGGCCGGGTCTTCACCACCGACGCCCGCTCCGACGTGGCCACGGTGGTCGACACCAAGACGCTGAGGACGGTGGCCCAGGTGCCGGTCCAGCACTACCCGGCCGGCGCCGGCATCTATCCTGAGCGGCGCAAGGTGTATGTCGGCAACACCGCCGACAACAGCGTGAGCGTGATCGACGCCGACCGGATGGAGGTGATCGCCACCATCCCCATCACCCCCGGCCGGCAACGAGCACGCGGCTCCGGGCAGCATGGGGGTGGACCCGGTCCGGGACCGCGTGTACTGCGTGAACTTCGGCGACGCCTCCATGACCGTCATCGACGGGGACACCAACCGGCCCCTGGAGAAGATCAAGCTCGATTACGCCCCCTGCAAGATCGCCGTGGACGCCGCCCGGGGGCGGGCCTACGTGGCCAACTCCCTGGTCAGCACGGTGGCGGTGGTGGACCTCGACGCCCGCCAGGTGGTGGCCACCATTCCGGTGGAGCGGGCCCCGGTCGGCATGGCCCTGGGGGCCGGGGGCGACCGCATCTACGCGGCCAACCGGGGCACCGGCCACGTCAGCGTGATCGACCGGGAGAGCGGGCGGGAGTGGGCCCGGGTGCCCGTGGGGAAGGCCCCCGGCGACCTGACGGTCGATCCCACCACCGGCACCGTCTACGTCTCCGACGCCGGGACCAGCACGGTCAGTGTCTTCCAGGACCGCTTGGCCGGCCAGCCGGCCACCCTCCCCGAGGACCGGCGCCACCCCCTGGTGGGCAAGCCCCTGCCGGCCTTCGCCCTCCCGGACATGGTGGACGGGAAGGTCCGGACCTCGGCCGAGTGGGCGGGCAAGAAGTACATCCTGAACCTCTTCGCCAGCTGGTGAGGACCATGCAATGCGGAGGCTCCGCTACTAGAGGAAGTTCGCAGACGGGCCAAGAAATTCGGTCTGGACATCGTCATGGTCAACGTCTGGGAGCACGTGAACGCCCGGAAGGAAGCCCTGCACTTCTGCAAGATCCACAACATCCAGGGCACCGTCCTCCTGGACGCCACCGGGGAGTACATCGACCGGCTGGGCATCCGGGGCGTCCCCCACAACGTGATCGTCGACAAGAAGGGCATCGTCCAGGCCGTCGGCACCACCACCCCCGACGAGGTCCGGGCCACCCTCACGAAGCTCCTCCTCCCCTTCGGCTAGCCCCGCTCCGGCGCCGCGCGGGCCCCGCGCGTTTGCCGGAGGCTCGGGTCGAGTCGCCGCGGCCGTGGCGGGACCATCGCTCGGCAGCTTGGGCGGACTCGGCGGATCCCGCGGGCGGTGCGCCTAGCAGGGCGGGCCGCCGCGGAACTGCCGGAGCAGATGGCGAGCCGGAGCTTCCAGCCCGTGCGCCGGCCCCGCTCGGCGCGCCACTCAGTCGCGGGAAGCCGGTGCTGGCGTGGGTAGCTGAGGGCGACCAACCCGGTCCGGTCGATCCTCGGGCTCAGCCCCCGCACGATCGGCAACCACCTCGCCCGCGTCTATGGCCGGCTGGGGGTGGAGACCCGGACTGCGGCCGCCGGCATCGCCTTGACCGCCCGGTGAGGGGAAGAGAAGGGGCCTTTGGCGGCCCATCCCGGGCGCCTCGGCGGTCTCGACCGGCAGTGCCATTTGAGCGGGCCCGGCCGGGGGTCCCGGCCCGGACCGGGGGACCCGGCGACCATGCTATGCTGCGGGGCTAAGAAATCCGATTCTCACCAAAGGAGGTCCCATGGCGGTGAAGCTGTATGTGGGCGGTCTCTCGTACTCGACCACCTCCGAGGCTCTGCGCGAGCACTTCGCCCAGTGCGGGACCGTGGAATCGGCCACGGTCATCACCGACCGGTACTCGGGCCAGTCGCGGGGATTCGGCTTCGTCGAGATGGCGACCAACGAGGAGGCCCAGAAGGCCGTCAGCATGCACAACGGCCAGCGACTCGACGGTCGGACGATCAAGGTTGAGGTCGCCAACCCTCAGGGTGGTGGTGGTGGCGGAGGGGACGGCGGTGGAGGCGGGGCGGGCATGGGTGGCGGACCGGAGGCTCGCGACCCCCCCGCTGGTAGCGTCCGCGGTCACGCCTTCAAGCCCGGCCGGCTCCGCTCGGGTCCCGGCCGGCAGCAGGGCACGGCCGGGCGCGTGGCACCTCGCCGGCCGGAGACTCGCGCCTCGCGCCCGGGCGGGCACTGACGGTCCCACTTCCGTGACGGGCCTCGGTTCGTCGCGATCCACGGCCACTTCTACCAGCCGCCCCGCGAGAATCCTTGGCTCGAGCGTAGTGGACGCCCAGATTCCGCCGCCCCGTCTCACGACTGGAACGCCCGTGTCACCGCGGAGTGCTACGGGCCGGACACCGCGGCGCGGCGCGTGGACGCGCAGGACCGGATCCTCGACGTCGTCAACAATTTCGACCGCTCTCCTTCGACGTCGGGCCCACGCTGTTGTCGCTGGCTGGAGCCGCGAGCGCCCGGAGGTCTCGGCGGATCCTGGACGCCGATCGGAGCGCCCGGCGGCCCGCGGCCACGGGAACGCCATCGCCCAGCCCTACGTCCACGCGATCCTCCCGCTCCAGAGCCGGCGCGACCAGGTACCCAGGTCCGGTGGGGCCGGGCCGAGTTCCGCCACCGCTTCGGACGCGAGCCGGAGGGGATGTGGCTGCCGGAGACGGCGGTCGATCGCCCCACCCTGGCCGACCTGGCCGAGGCCGGCATCCGCTTCACGGTCCTGGCCCCCGGCCAGGTGGCTCGGGTGCGGCCTCGCCCCGGCGCCCCCTGGCGGCCGGGGGCCCAGGCCCTGGATCCGCGGCGCCCGGTTCAGGTGGACCTCGGCGGGGGCCGCTCGATGGTGGCCTTCGTCTATGACGGGGCTCTGGCTCACGCGGTGGCCTTCGGGGGGATCCTCCGGTCCGGCGAGGCGTTCGGCACGCGGCTGCTGGCCGACTGGGGCCCGAGCCGCCGGCCGGCGAGCCCGCCCCGGCCGTCCCCGCCTGGCCCACATGGCCACCGACGGCGAGTCTTACGGCCACCACCATCGCTTCGGCGAGATGGCCCTGGCCGCCGCCATCCGGCACGTGGAGCAGCGGGGACTCGGCTTCTCGAGCTACGGAGCCTTCCTGGCGGCCTGGCCGGCCGGCCGGCCCATGGCCGAGGCCGAGCTGGTCGAGCCCTCGGCCTGGAGCTGTGCCCACGGCGTGGAGCGGTGGCGGAGCGACTGCGGCTGCCGGGTCGGCGGGCCGGAGCGCCACCAGCGGTGGCGGGCCCCGCTCCGCGAGGCGCTCGACTGGCTGGCCGGCGAGCTGGACCTCGGCTTCGAGTCCCTGGGTGGCGCGCTCCTGAAGGACCCCTGGGCGGCCCGCGACGACTACGTGGGGGTCCTCCTCCAGCCGGCCGCCCGCGACGGATCCTGGCTGCCCACGCCCTCCACCCGCTGGACGGCGGGGCCCGGGTGCGAGCCCTCCAGCTCCTGGAGGTCCAGCGGTACCGCCTCCTGATGTTCACGTCCTGCGCCTGGTTCTTCGACGAATCTCCGGCATCGAGCCGTCCAGGCGCTCCGCCTACGCCGCCCGGGCGCTGGACCTCGCTCGGGCGCCGGCGGGGACGCGAGGCTCGAGGAGGAGCTCCTCCGGGCCCGGCGGCCGCGCCGTCGAACCGCCGGAGCTCCGTACCGGGCCCAGTCTTCGACCAAGCGTCGCCCGGCGGACCGACTTGGCGCGCGTGGCCGCCCACTACGCGATCGCGGGGGCCTCGAGGGCTACGGCGACCCGGCCGACGTCCATGCGTTCCGGGTCGAGCGGCTCCATGGCTCGGGTGGCTGCGGGCGAGGCGTCGCTCGCGATCGGCCGGGTCCGGGTGGCCGCGCGCGTGACGGACCGAGCACGAGGAGGCGGACGTCGCGGTGCTGCATGCCGGCGACGGCCAGATCCACTGCCGCGTGCGGACGGGATCGGCCGGGACGCCCTCGCGCGCCGCCGGGAGGCGCCCTTCCGGGCTGTTTCCGTCCGCGAGCCGCAGAGTGGCCTCGCGCGCTCGACCGCGCTTCGGCGGGCGCGCATACCGGCGCCGATGATCTGTTCCCCGACGAGCGCCGCCGCCTCTGGCCGGCTCGCCGAGCGCGAGCTCGGCGATCCCGGCGGGCGACCGCCGGTCGAGGACGCCGCAGCCGTCGGCTCCTGGAGGAGCTCCGTCTGGCGAGGGCCCGATTCCACCGGCATCTCGCGACCTGGCCGGTCGCCTTCTCGGCTCGCGCGGCGAGGGAAGAGCTGGCCGCGCTCGCCGCCGGCGGGCCCGTGACGGCCGCCGCGCACGGCTCCGCGAGCTCGTCGCTGAAGCCCGGGCGCTGGGGATCTCCCCGGGCTGGCGGCGGAGCAGGCGGTGCCCGGCGATCCGGATCGGCCCTCGGGCGCGCCCTCGAGTCGCTTCGCACCGAGTGACGACGGCGACGGCCGTGACCGACGCGCTCGCGCTCTGGCCCTCGGCGCCGCGCTCGACGCGCCCCTCGATCTCTGGGAGGCCCAGAACGCCGTCGCCCGCCTGTGGCGCCAGGGATCACCGGGCGATCGGGAGGCGCTGGCGCCGCTCATGTCCGCCCTGGGATTCGCCCCCGGGGCGCTCGTGACGCCGGGGGAGCACGGGTAGCCCATGCCGGTCCCCGAGTCGAGCGGGCCGAGCGACCTTCGAGGCCAGGTGGCGCTCGTGACCGGGGGTGCCCGGGGGATCGGTGCGCGTCCGCCGTGACGCTGGCTCGGGCGGCGCCGACGTCGCCGTCGCGGACCTCCTGTCGACGGGCGCCGCCGAGGCGGCGATCTCGGCGACCGGGCCGCGCGGGCCGGGCTTGGGCCTGGACGTGACCGACGCCGAGGCGGTCCGTGCGGCGGTGGGCACGCGTGGTGGCGACGCTGGGACGCCTGGACATCCTGGTGACCGCGGCGGGGATCCTTCACCGGGACCCGCTCGAGGAGACCAGGAGGGCGTCTGGCACCGGGTCGTCGACGTGGTGCTGACGGGCACGTTCCACGCGATCCAGGCGGTTGTCCCCGTGATGCGCGCCCAGGGCTACGGCAAGATCGTGACGATCTCGTCGATCTCTGGATCATCGGGGGCGTGGTGTCACGGGCCGGGGAAACCCGGACGCCCGGCGAGGCCGCTCGGGCCCCGCCTACGCGGCGGCCAAGGGGGGCGTCATCGCGCTCACCCGCTGGGTGGCCAAAGACCTGGGCCAGAACGGGATCTACGTCAACAGCGTCGCGCCGGGCGGCGTCGACACCGAGATGACGCGGGATACGCCTATGCGGCCGGCGACCTCCCGATCCCGCGGATGGGGCAGCCCGAGGACGTGCCGAGGCCGTCCTCTTCTGGCGTCGCCCGCCTCGAACTACGTGACGGGCCAGGTGCTGCGGGTCGACGGCGGCTGGGTGATCGGATGACGGAGGGCGGCAGACCGATGCTCATCATCATCGCGCACCGGCTCCTGATCGGAACGGCGATCTGCTTCGGGGTCTTCTACACGGCGTGGGAAGCGCTCGCCTATCGCGAGACGCACCGAGGTGAGCCACCTCGTCATCGCCCTCATCTCCGCCGTGATCACGCTCGCGATGGGGTACTACCTGAAGAACCTTCGCCGGTTCGTCCGCCACTCGCCAACGCCGGCCGCGCCCGCCCGCCCGACCCCCCCGAAGAAGATCTTGACATGCTTTGTGATTAGGGATACCTAAGCAATTGAATTTGGGTGACGAACCACAGAAAGCCAGCCGGAGGGGGAGCGATGACGCCGGTGCGAGTGCGTGGCCTGCACGGAGTGGCCCGGGGCGCGGAAGCGTGCTGGTCGTCGAGACGCTCAACGGGCGGCTTGGTGCTCGCGGTCCGGATCCCTCCGGCGAGGCGTCCCGCGTGCCCCGCGTTCTCGGCCTGGCCGGCTGCCGGCGGGTGCCGAACTCATGACTGGTCGGGGCCCTAGCGGAGAGCCGGGCGGCCGGATGTCCGGCGCCGCCCTGGACGCTCGCCGTGGCGGATCGCGGCAGGGTTCGGGTGGCGCGTCACGGAACCGGGAGCGGAGAGGTGGAAATCCCCTGCCACCCGGCGGACGCGATCGCTCTCGCCGTCCAGGCCGCGGCGCCCATCTACGCGACCGGGGAGGCCCTGCTCCAGACGACGCAATCCCCTCCGACCCATCCCCAGCCCGGACGGTGATACTTTCTCGGCCTGGCTGGATCGGGGGTGGCCCGAGGACTTCGTGGCGCCCTCACCTCGCGGCGAGCCGGGAGACGCGTGAGATGCCCCCGATGAGCGAGCTGCTCGTCGTGACCCTGGCGCGGGAGGCGGAAACGAACCGTGCCGGCGTCGTCCTGCTCACGATGGACCAGGCTCTCGGACTGCCTGGGCAGCTCCTCGCCTTGGCGGTTTGCGTGATCGTCGCCGGCTTGCCCGTCACGGGCTTCCTCCTGTGGTGGAACCGGGGCCGCCGATTCCCGGCGATCTCGGCACCCGCGCGCTCGGGCAACGATATCGCCCTCTCCGGCGGTGACGCCCGGACCGCCCCGCTAACCTACCCAGCCATCACGCGGCCGATCGTCGGCCGCGTGACTGTCAAAGGCGCCCCGGGCTCCTGACCGCACGTCACGGCACGTGGCACAACCGCGAGCGTGATCGAGCCCTCGTGCGGGCGGTCTGATCGCGGGCGCCGTTCCGGCCGCGCTCGCCGTTCGGGACGCCGGGGTCTGGGTGGACGCCACGATGGTGGACGAGTATCTCGCCAGGCAGGAGGCGGCCCGGATGACGAGCCGGCAGGGGAGCGATCGCTGCGTGGGGGTGGTGCAGAAGATGCGCCGTGCGAGGGCGGGCGGCGCTCCGGGAGAGGGGGGTCAGCGTCGACGTGGCGCCTTCCAGCCGCTGAGACGTACTGTCACCGTGCGGCTGATGGCCGCCGCCTGATCACGCCAGGTCGGCTCCCTAGTTCCGGGAGGCCAGGGCCTGGCGCAGCGCGCGCAGCCGATCTCGGATCACCCCGGCGTCGGGTGCCGCGGGCGCGCGCTGGAGGTACGTCTCCCAGTCGCGCACGGCCGCCGCCCCCTGGCCGAGACGTGCGTGGAGCGTGCCGCGGTCGCGGATCTCCTCCAGCGTGTCCGGGACGAGCAGCAGGATGCGCTCCACGGCCGCCAGGGCGCGCGCCCAGTCCCCGAGGGCCGAGTACACCGCCTTCAGGTTGCTGAGCATCCGGACGAAGATCTGCTGCGTGGTGACCGGCGCCAGCCAGCGCGGGTCGAGCGGGCCGCCGCCGGGCCGCACGCGCGCGACCAGCGCCTCGCAGGCGGCGCGGTCGAGGAGCGTGCCGCCGTGGAACGGGTCGAGAAGCCGGTGGCGGCCCCGGCGCTCGGCCCGCACGACGAAGTGGCCCGGTAGCCCCACGCCGGCGGCCTCGAGCCCGGCCCGGGCCGCGACGGCCACGTACACGACGGAGAGCGTGATCGGGATGCCGAGCCGGCGGTCGAGCACGTCGTTGAGGAAGCTGTTGCGGGGGTCGTAGTAGTCTTCGGTGTTGCCCCGGAATCCCTCCTCCTCGAACAGGAACCGCGCGACCGCGGAGGCCGCCCGGTCCACGTCCATCTCCGACGTGAGCCGCTCGGATGCGCGGTAGCCGAGCGCGTCCAGTCGCGCGAGCCAGTGCTGGACGTCGAGACCGGGATGGGCCTCGGCGGCGATCCAGAACGCTCCCTCGGCCAGCGAGCGAGCATCGGCCGTCCCGGCCAGCGCCACGAGCCGGCTGCGCGGATCCACGACGGCCTGAAGCTTAGCGGATCCCCGGTGACCGCACCAGGCGGAACGGGGGCGCGGAAGGAGGCCGGCGAGAAATCTCGGCTCGAGGAGCGCCCGCGGCGGCACGAAGTCGCCGAGGACGCCCATCAGGCGCGCCAGATGGCCGGGCCGGGCGGCCAGGAGCCGCGCGGCAGCGACCGAGAGGGCCCGGCGGGCGATGACGCGCTGGAGGATGACGGTCACCCGGGTCTTCGCCGGCGAACTCCGCTCGCGCGCCGGGCGTGGCTGGTCCGAGCGCGGCCGCGGAGACGTCGCCCGCCTTCACGGCCCGGCCTCCGACCTCCGCCGCGACCTCGGCGGAGCGGAGGGCCGCGTAGATGCCCTCGCCCGTGAAGGGATCGAGGAAGCCGGCGGCGTCCCCGACCAGGAGGACGCCGTCCTCGCGCGGCGGGGCCACGCGGTAGGCGAGGGGCCCCAGGGCGCGGACCGGCCCGAGGCGGCGCGCGCCGCGGAGCCGCTCGCGAAACCCGGGCAGCGCGCGCGTCACGCGATCGAAGTAGCCCGCGAGGTCCGCCTTGTGCCGCCGCGCCTCCTCCATCGGGATCACGAGGCTCAGGTTCCCCACGCCGGCGAGCGACCGGATTCAGGATCGAGTAGGCGGGCGGGGCGAGGACGATCTCGCCTCGCTCGGGATCGCCCCACGCGCCCTCCACGTCGGCGACGAGCGCGAGCCGGTGGAGCCAGCGGTGCGGGCGCCGGAGCCCGAGCCGCTCGGACGACGACCGAGGTCCGGCCGTCGGCGGCGACGACCAGCCGCGCGGGGAGGCGCTCGACCGCTCCGGCCCGCGCCCCCGGCTCCGTGGGCTCGGCGACGACGCCGGTCACCCGCCGGCCCTCGCGGAGGAGGTCGACCACGCGCATCCCCTCGCGGACGCGAGACGCCGGCCTCCCGGGCGCGCTCGACGAGCGCCAGGTCGAGCGCCCGGCGGCGCACGGCGAGGGCGTGCGGTCGATGGCCGTGCCCGGGCCCGTCGGACGGGTAGTCGCCGACGAGCAGGGTGCCGTCGGGCGCGAGGATGCGCATGCCCCGGAGCGGCCGCGCTCCGCGCGCCTCCACCCGGGCGAGGACGCCGAGGCGATCCAGGATCCGGCTCCCCTCCGGCGAGAGGTACTCGCCGCAGATCTTGTCGCGGGGAAACCGCGCGCGGTCGAGGAGGACGACGGAGAGCCCCTGCTCGGCGAGGAGGATCGCCGTCGCGGCGCCGGCCGGCCCCGCGCCGACGACCACCGCGTCAGTCTGCATGGGCGGTCGCAGCGTCCGGGCGTGTCCAGACGCCGACCTGGCGGAACGCGGGAGCGCGGTGCCAGCGGATGTCCGGGAGCCCGGCGCTGCCGCGACAGGCGCGCGAGCTCCTCCGGCGTGTACGCCCGTCGCACCGAGAGGGGCCCGTCGTGTCGGGTCATCCGGCTACGGGAGACCGCGTGCGTGACGAGCCAGACGGCAGCCCACGCGAGCCGGCCCCGGCGGAAGTCGCTCACGACGAAGCCCAGCCGCACCAGCTCGGCGAGCCGGCGGAGCAGCGTCGACGACGGCTTCCTCGGGCAGATGATGGAGGACGAGCGAGCAGAGCGCCACGTCGACCGAGCCTGGCCGGATGGGCGGCTCGAGCGCGTCGCCCGCGACGACGTGCACCTCCGGGGTGCCGTCCGCGGCTCGCGCCGCGTGTCGCAGGATCGCCGGGTGGACGTCCAGGGCCACGATCCGCACGCGGTGGCCGTGGCGCCGCGCCCACCGCGCGAGGGCCAGCGGGATGTCCGCCGCCCCGGTTCCGACGTCGAGGATCCGGAGGGTCTCGCCGGCCGCGAGCCGCGCGAGGAACGGCGCGACGTGTCGCTGGATGGTCTGCGTGGCGCCGATCCGGTTCAGGCGGGCGATGTCGGCGAGGTTCCGGCTCAGCTCGGCAGGAGACGCGTCGAGCCGGTCCATCAGCTCGCTGCGCGAGACCTCGCGGGGCAGCGGGGCCAGCACGGGCGCCTAGAAGCGGAGCAGCGCGCCCTCGGCGGCGAAGCCGGGTCCGAGCGCCACCATGAGGCCGATGTCGCCCGGCCTCGGACGGCCGCTCCGGAGAACCGCCTCGAGGACGAAGAGCACGGTGGCGGACGAGAGATTCCCGTACCGGCGCAGAACGTCCCGGGAGTAGGCGACGTCGGCGTCGGACGAGCCCCAGCAGGGCCTGCGCGTTCTCGATCACCCGCCGGCCCGCGGAGTGGAGCACCCAGAAGCGCACGTCCTCCCTCGTGAGCTCGTGATCCTTCAGGAGTGTGCCGGTCAGCTCGTCCATCATCGCCGGCGCGATCCGCCGCACTTCGGGCGACAGGCGGATGCGGTAGGAGCCGCCGGGGAAGGTGAATCCCATGCGATCCAGGTACTCCGGACGGATCAGCGTCCGGTGACCGAGGATCTCCGGCCCGTCGCCCGTCGTGCTGAGCAGGACCGCGGCCGCGCCGTCCGCGAAGATCGCGTTCGCCACCGCGGTCTCCGCCTCGTCGTCCAGGTAGTAGGTGGTCGAGCACAGCTCGACCGACACGACGAGCGCGCGGCGCTCCGGAAAGGCGCGGAGATAGTTCCACGCCTGCTGGAGGGCGACCATCGCGCTGGCGCAGCCCGTGTCCCCGACGTGCACGCGCTGCACGTCGCTCCGGAGACCCAGCGCCCCGATCAGGTGCGCGTCGAGGCTCGGGACGAGCCGTCCGGTGCAGGTCGTCGTCACGAGGAAGTCGACGTCGGCCGCGCCCAGCCCGGCCCGGGCGAGACAGGTCTCGACGGCCTCCACGCCCAGGCGCACGCTGCCCTCCGCGAAGCGGGCCGACAGCTCGTCGATCGTCTCGCTGCCGGGGTTCGGCGGCGGTGATGTAGAGGTGGCGTCCGTCGATGCCGCTGTTGTGGAAGAAGCTGCGCTGGAGCCCGTCGCCGTATCCGAAGAGGTCGGCGAGCTCCTCCTGGCTGAAGCGCCGGGCGGGCACGGCGGTACCGATGGCCACGATGCGGGGCGTCTGCACGCTGGGCCTCCTGGAGCGGTGCGTCGCGGTCAGGCGACCTCGGCGGCGCTCCTCTCCATTCCATTATGCAGCCTGTCGCGAGCGTGACCGGCTGCGCGTTTCGGCGGTCCCGGCGGGATGGCGGCGCGCGCAGGAGGACGGAGGTCTAGCGGGGGCGGAAGGCGATGACGGGCGGGTCCGCGTTCCCGGACGAACCGGCGAACCGGACGGGCATGCCCACCTGCACGCCGTCGATCGGCGTCCCGGTCAGGCGGCCCAGGAGCGACACGCCCTCGGCCATCCGGGCGACGGCGATCACGTAGGGCGCCTCGGCGGCGAACTGGGCGGGCGGGACGCGGATGACCGTGTAGGACGTGATCTCGCCGTCGCCGCCCAGCGTCGGCCCGGCTCCAGCGAATGCCCTCGCAGCTCGGGCAGACCGCCTTCGGGGGCACGGCGAGCGCTCCGCAGGCCTCGCAGCGCTGGACGACGAGGCGTCCCGCCCGCACACCGTCGAAGAACTCGCGCACGGTCATGCCGCGGGCCGCGTCGGCCGCCGCGGCGGGCGCGCTCACCGGGGCTCCCGGCCGAACACGCTCACCAGCACGGTCGCGGTGTTCCCTCCCAGCGTGTGAGCGAGCCCGACCGCAGCGCCCTCCACCTGGCGCCGCTCCGCCTCGCCGCGAAGCTGGGTGGCGATCTCGGCCACCTGCGCCGCGCCCGTCGCGCCGATCGGGTGACCCTTCGCCTTGAGCCCGCCGGACACGTTGACCGGGATGCGGCCGCCCAGGCTCGTCTCGCCCTTCTCCGCCGCGATGCCCCCCGTGCCCGGCTCGCAGAGGCCGAGGCCCTCGGTGGCGACGATCTCGGCGATCGTGAAGCAGTCGTGGAGCTCGACCACGTCCACGTCGCGGGGCCCGACCCCCGCCTGCCGGTACGCCGCCAGGGCGGCGCGCTCCGTGGCCACCGCCCGCGCGAGGTCTCGCTTGTCGTGGAGACACATGGAATCGCCCGCCTGGGCCGAGCCCAGCACCCACACGGGCTTCCGGGTCGTTCGCGCGACCTCCTCGGAGGCGAGGACGACCGCGGCCGCGCCGTCCGAGAACGGGCAGCAGTCGTAGAGCTTGAGCGGGTCGGCCACCTTGGCGCTGCGCAGCACCTGCTCGAGCGTGATCTCCTTCTGGAACTGGGCCTTGGGATTGAGCGCCCCGTGGCGATGGTTCTTCACGGCCACGTGCGCCATCTGCTCCTCGGTCGTGCCGTGCTTGGCCATGTGCGCGCGCGCGATCAGCGCGAAGACCCCCGGGAACGTCAGCCCGGCCGGCTGCTCGAAGACCGCGTCCGAGGCGTAGGCGAACACCTCGGTCGAGCGCTCGGTGGGCATGGTCAGGACCCGCTCGGCGCCGCCCACCAGCAGGACGTCCGCCGCGCCCGAGGCGATCTCGAAGAGGGCATGGCGGAAGCGCCGCGTGGCTCGACGCGCACGCCGTCTCGAACCGGGTGGCCGCGACCTCGGGAATGCCCAGCGCCGAGGTGACCTGCGGGCCGAGGTGCAGCTGCCGCTCGGCGGCCTCGCCGACGACGTTGCCGACGTACACGCCCTGGACCTGGCGCGGGCGGATCCCCGAGTCGATCAGGGCGTCGAGCCCGGCCTCCGCGAACAGCTCCGCGCACGTCCGCTCGTGCTTGCCGAACTTCGTCACCCCGACGCCGACGACCGCGACCCTTCGCATGCGCTCGATTGTAGCCGACGTTGCGCGGTCCCGGAAGGGTGCGTAGCATGCGCGACATGGCGGCGCCACCGGCGGGCGGCTCTTCGGTCCGGCCGCTCCGAGCGTCACCGGGCCGGGGCCCGCTCGGGCTCGGCATCGTCGGGTGCGGCCGGTTCGCGACCTTTCACGCCCGCGCCGCCCGGCAGCTCGGCGGCGCGGTGCGGGTCGCGTTCGCGAGCCGCGATCCGGCGCGCGCGGAGGCGTACCGACGGCGCTTCGGCGGATTCGCGGCCTTCGGCTCCTACGAGGCCGCGGCCGCCGACCCTCGCGTCGACGCGCTCGTCGTCTGCACGCCCCACCACCTGCACGAGGCGCACGCCCGCCTGGCCGCCGAGCACGGCAAGAGCGTCCTCCTCGAGAAGCCGATCGCGCGGACCCTGGCCGAGGCGGACACGATCCTCGCGGCCGCCCGCGCGGCCGGCATCGTGCTCATGGTGGCCGAGAACGCGCACTTCGTGCCGGGCTTCGTGGCGGCGCGCGCCTACCTCCGGGCGGGTGCGATCGGGGAGATCCGTCAGATCGTCGTGACCGCTCGAGGCTACCGGCAGCCGGCCGGGTGGCGGAGCCGGCGGGCGGAGATGGGGGGCGGGCTCCTGATCGACGCCGGCATCCACTACCTCCACCTGCTGCGCGACTGGGCGGGGCCGGTGGACGAGATCGTCGCCATGGCGCCGCCGAACACGTTTCCCGCCGTCGAGGGCGAGGACACCGTCTTTCTGCTGCTCCGGTTCCGGAGCCGGGCCGTGGCGACGCTGACCATCTCCACGGCCGCGCGCGGGCCTTCCCGGCTCGCAGTGGGCCTGGCTGACGGGCACGGAGGGATCGCTGGGTGTGCAGCATCGGGGTCGCGCCCTCTGGCTCCGGGGCCGTTCCGGACGCGCGGGTCCGCGCGTTCGTGCGCGACCGGCGGGGACTGGTGGCCCAGCTGGGCGAGTTCGTCGCGGCGGTGCGGGAAGGCCGGCCGCCCGTTCTTGCCCCGGAGTCGGCCCGCGCGGACCTGGCGCTGGTGCTGGCGGCGTACCGGTCGCTCGAGACCGGTGGGCGCCGTGGCGCCGGAGGCGTAGCCCGCCGGAGAGGTCGGTGCGCTGGCCGGGGAGCCGCGGCCTGGGGACGGGTGCTCGCCGGGTCGTGGCAAGCCGTGGTAAGCAAGACGGGAGATGATCCTGGACGCCCGGGGCCGCTCGGGCATCCGGATGGTGAGGTACGCACCGTGAGGACACCCGATATCGCGACGCCCGGACCGTCGACGCTGGCCCCCGTTCTCATCGCCGAGGACGAGGCGGCCTCGCGTCGCCTCCTGGAGGCCACGCTCCGGCGCTGGGGCCACGAGGTGGTGGTCACGGTCGACGGCGACGAGGCCTGGGCGGCGCTCCAGCGGCCCGGCGCTCCGTCCGTCGCCATCCTCGACTGGATGATGCCGGGCGTACCCGGCGTCGAGATCTGCCGTCGTCTCCAGGCGCAGGGGAGCCCGACCCCCCCGTACCTGATCCTGCTCACGGCCAATGCCGAGCGGGCCAAGGTCGTCGAGGGTCTGGAGGCGGGGGCCGACGACTTCATGGGGAAGCCCTTCGACCACGACGAGCTCCGGGCGCGGCTGATCGTGGCGATGCGCGTGGTGGAGCTCAGGCGCAAGCTGGCCGAGCGCGTGAGCGAGCTCGAGACGGCCATCTCCCGCGTCAAGCAGCTGCACGGCCTCCTGCCGATCTGCGCCTACTGCAAGAAGATCAGGGACGACAAGAACTACTGGCAGCAGGTGGAGCAGTACGTGAGCGCCCACACGGACGCCCAGTTCAGCCACGGGATCTGTCCCCAGTGCTACGAGCAGATCCTGACCCCGCAGCTCCGCGCGCTGCGCGATGCGCGCGCCGAGCGGCCACGCGACCGATGACGAGCTTCGAAGGAAGGGTCGCGGTCGTCACGGGCGGGGGAAGCGGAATCGGCCGCGCCCTGGCGCTGGCCCTGGCGCGGGAGCGCGCCCGGGTCGTCGTCGCCGACATCAGCGAGGCCGATGCCGCCGAGACCGTGCGCCTGGTCGCGGCCGCCGGCGCGGACGGACTGGCGATCCGCACGGACGTCGCCGACCGGCGCCAGGTGGACGCTCTGGCCGACCGCGTGTTCGACCGGTACGGCGCGACCCACGTCCTGTGCAACAACGCGGGCGTCGTGGTTCATGGGGGGCTCGAGGCGGCGACGTGGGAGGACTGGCAGTGGGTCGTGGGGGTCAACCTGTGGGGCGTCGTCCACGGTCTCCTGGCGTTCGTGCCGCGCATGATCGCGGGCGGGGAGGGCGGGCATGTCGTCAACACCGCTTCCATGGCGGGGTTGATCGCATCGCAGGGGCTCGGCGTGTACAACACCACCAAGTACGCGGTCGTGGGGCTCTCCGAGACGCTCGCGAAGGATCTCCGCCCCCACGGCATCGGCGTCACGGTGGTGTGCCCGATGGGTGTCGCGACGCGCATCCGGCAGGCGGGCCGGAACCGGCCCGACGCCCTGCGGAACGCTCCGAGCGCCCAGGAGCAGGGCGAGATGACGCTGATCGGACGCACGCTCGATCCCGACGACGTCGCGTCCCAGACGCTCGCCGCCGTCCGGGCCGGCGCGCTTCACGTGATCACGCACGACGAGGCGCTCGAGCCGCTGCGCCGCCGCTTCGCGCGCCTGGAAGACGCGATCCGACGACGTCCGCAAGTTTGACACCGACGCGAGCGACGGCTATTCTGTGCGCAGAGTCGTGATGGACGAGCGGGACGTTGTGCGCGATCTGGTGTCGAAGCTGATCGAGGCCGTCGAGGCTTCGCTCGACGGTTCCCCCGCCGTGCAGGAGGCGCTCGACGAGCTCGTCCGCAACGGGTTCGAGCCGCGGCTCATCCTCCTGGCGGACGCGGCCGCCCGCTCGAGCAGCGGGGAAGAGACCGCCGAGGACGCGCCCGAGGCCGCCGACGCGGACCGCGGCTCCGACGGCGGGGATGCGTCGGGCGACGACCTCGACGAGGCCCACGATCTGCGCTACGAGCTGACCAAGCTCGACCGCGACTTCCTGCGCACGGTACGCATCCAGCCGGAGAGCGGCTAGCGGTCCGTCCGCCGCGAGCCCGAGGCCCCGGTGGTCCGCTTCCTGGCGCTCGCGGTTCTCGCCTTTCTGCTCTTCCTGATCATCCGGGCGAGCATCTATTCGTTCCTCGGAGGGCTTCGCGGCGCCGCCCGCTCGAAGCCGACGCGGCGGGGTGGCCTCGACGAGCTCGTCAAGGATCCCGTCTGCGAGACGTACATCCCGCGCCGCAAGGCGATCAGCCGGGGGAGCGGGCCGGCGCTCCGGTACTTCTGCAGCGCGGACTGCGCCGACAAGTACGCCATGCGCCCGTGACGCCGGCCTCCGGCCGGTGAGCTCGCCGGTGCCCGGGGCCGTCGATCCCTATCGCGCCATCGACCGGGAGGCTGACCCCCGGCGGTTCGCGCGGATGCTCGAAGCCCGCGGGCGCAAGCCGAACCAGACCCGTCTTCGCCGGGAGTTCCTGTCCCTGGCGGGCGTCAGGACCGGGATGCGCGTGCTGGACGTCGGCTGCGGAACGGGCGTCGTGACGCGCGACGTCGCCGCGCGCGTGGGCTCCGCGGGCGCCGTCGTGGGCGTGGATCCGAGCCGGGCGCTCCTGGCCGTCGCGCGGCGGCGTTCCGGCGCTGTGGGCGCCCCCGGTGCGCGGCCGACGTTCCGTCACGGGGACGGTCTCGCGCTGCCGCTCCCGCCAGTGTCCTTTGACGTCGCGCTGGCGGTCACCGTCCTCCTCCACGTGCCCGCCGGCGCCCGGATCCTCGGCGAGATGGTGCGCGTCACCCGGCCCGGGGGCCGAGTCGCGATCCTCGACCAGGACTACGGGACCTTCGTGCTGGACGTGCCCGATCGCGCGCTGACGCGCCGGATCGTGGACGGGCACGCGGAGCGCTTCTACGCCGAGCCGTGGAGCGGGAGGACGCTCGCCCGCCGCCTGCGTCTGGCCGGGCTCGCCCGGGTGCGGAGCCGGGCCTTCGTCGTGGTGGATCGCACCTACGACGACTACGTCCGGTCCGTGCTGGAGCGGCGCGTGGAGCTCGCGGCGCGCTGGCGCCTCGTCGCGGCCGCCGACGGGCGCCGCTGGCTCCGGAGCGCGGAGGCGGCCGCCGCCCGCGGCGAGTTCTTCATGAGCCTCAACTACTACGGGGCGGTGGGCGTTCGCCGGTGAAGCGCGGCCGAAGGCCGTGACCCCGCGGCGGGGCCGGCCTCAGAAGGCGTGGGTCTGGTCCTGCTCGAGGATGTGAATCCGGTCGCCCAGGCGCTCGAGCTCCTCCGACGTCTCCTCGAAGTGAGCCGGCTTGATGTGGTAGATCCACAGCGGGGGCGCATCCGGCATCTTGTCCATCTCGCGCTGGAGGAGCGCCGGCGTGAGGTGGCCGGACAGCGACGCGAGGTTCTCCAGGCGGTTCGGGAAGGCGGTCTCGACGATGATCGCGTGGATGCCCTTGAACTCCCGCGCCACCTTCCAGATCTCGTCGGTGGGGCCGGTGTCCCCCGAGAAGACCACGCCGGAGGTGCCGTCGTGGATGATGAAACCGGTGCCGGGAACCGCGTGGTGGACGGGCACCGGGAGGACGGTCAGCGATCCGAACTCGATCGGCTCGCGCTCGCGGAGTGTCTGGAGCCTGAGCGCGGGGCTCTCGGGAGTCGGCAGCTTCGTGAAGTCGGGCCAGAGCCGGTTGTTGAAGCAGTAGCTCCGGAGGTCGTCGATCACCGGCGCGATGGACACCGCCGTGACGGCGTGGCCCTGGCCAACGGCGGCGGTCTCCGACGACTGGATGTTGTCGACCAGGAACGCCAGCCCCACCGTGTGGTCGAGGTGAGCGTGCGAGAGAAGGACGTGCTCGATCCCGGCCTGGGCGCCGAGAGGCAAGGCGCTCGTCACCGAGCCCGCCTCCAGGAGGAGATGGCCGTTGATGAGGAAGCTGGGCAGGCGCCGCTTCGGCACACTGCCGCCATGGCAGCCGAGGATCTCGAGGAGCATACGGCTGGCGGTTGTCAGGCCCTCGCGCCCTGCCGTATAGTGACCGGTGCCGTGGTCGCCCCCTCGTGGATGGCTCGCCGCCAGGCAAGCCGAGAGATGTGTTCCGTGTCGGGGATATATCCCACGGCGCACCGCGAAAAGTCAAGTTCGACGAGCGTCTTCACGGCGCTCGCATGGAGGACCGAGTGAGCTGGGTGAAGACCAATCACGTCAAGCGCGCGCTCCGTGAGGGGCGCCCGACGTCCGGCGCGTGGCTCCATTTGTGCAACGGAATCAGCGCCGAGATCATGAGCCGGGCCGGCTTCGACTGGCTCCTCGTCGACATGGAGCATGGCCACGGCGATCTCCAGACGCTGCTGGCACAGTTGCAGGCGATCGAGGGGAGCGAGGCGATCCCGGTGGTCCGGGTTCAGTGGAACGATCCGGCCATCATCAAGCGAGTGCTCGACATGGGCGCCTACGGCGTCATGGTGCCCTGGATCGGCGGCCGCGCCGAGGCCGAGGCGGCCGTGCGCGCCGCCAAGTACCCGCCCGACGGCATCCGGGGCATCGCCGGCAGCCACCGCGCCGGCGGCTACGGGCGCCACGCGGCGGAGTACTGGAAGCGCGCGAACGAGGAGATCCTCGTCGTCCTCCAGGTGGAGACGCGGCAGGCGGTCGAGGAGATCGACCAGATCGTCAAGATTCCCGGAGTCGACGTGATCTTCATCGGGCCCGGGGATCTCTCGACGGCCCTCGGGCACATGGGCAATCCCGGCCACCCCGAGGTGCAGGCGGTCTTCGCACGGGTCGAGGCAGCGGCGCGCGGGGCCGGCGTCGCCCTCGGCAACATCACGCGCGGCTGGGACCAGGCGCGCGAGCTGTACGGGAAGGGCTACCAGTTCCTGACGCTCGCCTCGGACACGTCGTTCGTGGTGCAGGGAAGCCAGGACGTCGTCGCGCGCTTCCGCCAGGACATCCGTCCGTGAGTTGCCGGCCTCGGGGCTCCGCCGCCCGCGGGTCATCCGATCTCGACGCGGGACGGGAGTCCCGCGTGACGCTCCGCCGGTCGGCGCCGGCGTCGGGCCGGGCAGTCCGGTGAAGGACGGGATCACCGGCCGTATTCCGCCGATCGATCCCGAGGCGGCGCCGCCGGAGATCCGGGAGGTCCTGGGGCGGCAGACCGAGCTGTGGGGGGCGCCGCTGGCCCCCACGCTCGTGATGGCGCACTGCCCGCCGCTGGTGCGGGCGGCGGCCGGGCTGTCGGTCGCCCTGGAGAAGTCCGGGCAGCTCCCGGCCGAGCTTCGCGATCTCGTCTGCCTGCGCGTCGCCCAGCTCGTCGGCTGCCCCTTCTGAATGGACATCAACTCATCCCGGGGGATGAGCCACGGGGCGACCTTCGAGAAGCTCTCGGCCGTGGACCGGTTCCGGGAGAGCCCGCTCTTCAGCGATCCGGAGCGGGCGGCGCTGGGATTCGCCGAGGCGGTGACGCGGACGCCCACGGCCGTGACGGACGCCGAGTTCGAGCCCCTGCGCCGGCACTTCACCGTCCCGCAGATCGTGGAGCTGGCCGCCACGATCGCCATCGAGCACTTCCGCGCGAAGTTCAACACGGCGCTCGGCGTCCAGAGCCAGGGGCTCTGCTTCCTCCCGCCGCCGGGGGTCACGCCTTGACTTCCATGGACTTCACGCGGGCGGCGGCAACCGGTATGGACGTCAAGGCCTGACCCCGCGTGAAGCTCTCCGCGCTCCGGGGCTTCGCGTTCGATCTCGACGGCTGCATCTGGGCCGGCTCGACCTTGCTGCCCGGGGCCCGCGAGCTGGTCGAGGCGCTCCGCGCCGACGGGCGCGGGGTGGTCTTCGTCACCAACAGCTCCCGGGAGCGCGCGGGCCAGATCGCGGCGCGCCTCTCGCGCCTGGGAATCCCGTCGAGTGCGGCGGACGTGCTGGCGGCCCTCGACCTCCTGGGGGAGGCGATCCGGCGACGGGTCGGCCCCGCGGCCGTGCTCCCGCTCGGCACCCGGGAGATGGGCGAGGTCCTCGAGGCGGCCGGGCATACGGTGGTGGGCTTCGAGGACTGGCGCCGGGCCGGGGTCGTGGCCGTCGGCAACGATCCGCTCTTCGATTTCGGCCGCCTGAGGGCCGCCTCGCGCGCGGTGGCTGCGGGCGCGGCGCTCTTCACGGTCAACCTCGACCCGCGGCTTCCGGTGGCGCCGGGCGAGTTCGACCCTGGCTGCGGCGCGCTGACGGAGGCCGTCGCGGTGGCGGGCGGCGCCCGCCCCGTCGTGGTGGGGAAGCCCCACGCTCCCATCTTCGAGATGGCCCTCGAGCGGCTCGGCTGTCCGGCCCCGGAGGCGATGATGGTGGGCGACAGCCTCACGACCGACGTGGCCGGGGGCCGCGCCGCGGGCATGGTCACGGTGTGGGTCGATCCGGCCGGCGAGCGTCGCGAGCCCGCGCCGGCGGACATGGTCGTCCGCGACCTCGCGGAGCTGCTGGAGGCCTGGAGGGGCGCCCGCCTCTGACCGGCCGCCCGCCGGCCGGCCCCCGCCGGCGCGCGCGGGGCTGCTAAGATCGGTGCATGAGCACGGCGGCGTCGCCGAAGATTCGCGCGGAGCGAGTGGCGATCGCCGCCGCCGCGGCGCTGGCGGCCGGAAAGCTCGGGGCCGGGCTCGCGACGAACTCGATCGGCCTTCTCTCGGCCGCCGCCGATTCCCTCTTCGACGTCGCGATCTCCAGCTTCAACCTCCTGTCGATCCGGATCGCCGACTCTCCCGCCGACGAGGGGCACCCCTTCGGGCACGGCAAGGCGGAGAACCTGGCCGGGCTCGTCCAGACGGCGGTCATCGCGGTCGTGGGCGGCGCCTTGCTGGTGGAGGCGGTCCGCCGGCTCCTCCGGGGCACCCGGCCCGAGCATGCGGAGTGGGGCCTCGTGGTGATGGTCGTGGCCACCGTGGTCAGCTGGCTCGTCACCCGGCACCTCCGCCGGGTGGGCCGGGAGACCGACTCGGTCGTCCTGATGGCCGACGCGCTTCACTACCAGACGGACGTCTGGACCAACGCCGGGGTGCTGGTCGGCCTGGCGCTCCTCTGGGTGACGGGCTCGGGGTTGTTCGACGCCCTGATCGGGATCGCGGTGGCCTGCGTCATCCTGGGCTCGGCGTACCGGCTTCTCGTGCGCTCGATCAACGATCTGATGGACGCGGCCCTCCCGGAGGCCGAGCAGCGCGCGATCGAGGAAGTGATCCACCGCCACCGGTTCGTCGTCGACCACCGCGATCTGCGGACGCGGCGCTCCGGCTCCCAGCGCCACGTGGACTTCACGATCGTGGCGTGCCGGCACCTGCCGCTCGGCGAGGCGCACGACCTCGTGGACCACATCGAGCAGGAGATCGCGGCCACGATTCCCGGCGCGCACGTCGTCGTGCACGCCGAGCCGGTCAGCCCAGGCTGCTCGGAGGGTGACCGCTGCGTCCTCTCGACGCGGCGGGCGGACCTTCTCGCCCACGACCCGCCAGGCTAGCGGGAAGGGCGGACGACGCCGTTCGCCCGGAATCCCGGCGCGCGGTCGATCCGTCTCGCGATCCCGGGCACAGATCGGGCCGCGAAGCTTGTGTCGGCCCAGGCCCCGTGATACAAACCGGAGCGATGACGGCTCCCGACGACACTCGCTACGACTACCCGACAATCGCGCGCGCGCTCATCCTGGGTGACCGCGACACCGTCGGCCGGATGACGCGCGAGGGACTGGACGCCGGCCTCGATCCGAAGCAGATCATCTTCAAGGGCCTGATCCCCGGGATGGACGTGGTCGGGGAGAAGTTTCGCCGCAACGAGTACTACGTGCCGCAGGTGCTGCTCTCGGCGCGGGCGATGTACGCCGGCCTCGACCTCCTCAAGCCGCTCCTGACCGCAGCCGCGACGAACGAGTATCTCGGCACGGTCGTGATCGGCACGGCCCAGGGCGACCTCCACGACATCGGCAAGAACCTGGTCGCCATGATGCTGGAAGGCGCGGGCTTCAAGGTGGTGAACCTCGGCCGCGACGTCTCCCCGGAGAAGTTCTGCGCGGCCGTCGAGGAGCACGGCGCCACCATCGTGGGGATCTCCGCCCTCATGACCACCACGATGCCCGGGATGAAGCGCACGCTCGACGCCCTGACGCGCGCGGGGCTCCGGGACCGCGTGAAGGTCATGGTCGGCGGGGCGCCGGTCAGCCCGGCCTTCGCCGAGGAGATCGGCGCCGACGGGCACGCCCGGGACGCGACGCTGGCGGTGGTGCGGGCGAAGGAGCTGTCGAGCGCTCCGGTGGCGGCGCCCGGCTAGGGTGGAGACGCGGCGATGAGCGCGAGCCGGGGGCGGGAGTGGCTGGCGCGTGTGCGGGCCGGCGAGCGGCTCGTCTTCGACGGAGGCTACGGCACGATGCTGTTCGCGGCCGGCCTCACGAACGGCGCCTGTCCCGAGCTCTGGAACGACACGCATGCCGACGTCGTCCGAGCCATCCACCAGGGCTACTTCGACGCCGGCTCGGACCTCGTCGAGACCAACACGTTCGGCGGCTCACGCCTCAAGCTGAACGAGTACGGGCTCGGCGACCGGACCCGCGAGCTCAACGAGCGCGGCGCGCGGCTCGTCCGCGCGGCCGCGCCCGCCCACGGCTACGTGGCGGGGTCGGTCGGTCCGACCAGCCGCCTCCCGGCCGAGTACGAGCCCCTGGGCGACACGACGGACGAGGAGTATCTCGAGACGTTCCGGGAGCAGGCGGAAGCCCTGGCGGAGGGCGGGGTCGACCTGTTCGCCGTGGAGACCATGATGTTCCCGCAGGAGGCCGTCGCCGCCGTGCGCGCCTGCCGGGCGACCGGCCTGCCCGTCATGGCCACGATGTTCTTCCAGTACGAGGAGCTCCACGATCGGGACCGGACCATGTGGGGCGAGAGCCCCGCCGAGGTCGCGAAGAACCTCCTGGCCGCCGGGGCCGACGTCGTGGGGATGAACTGCGGGCGCGGGCCCGACCGGGCCATCGCCATCATCCGCGAGATGCGCGCCGTGACCGACGCGCCGCTGGTGGCGTATCCGAACGCGGGCCTCCCGATCACGACCGGCGATCAGGTCACCTACGAGCTGGACCCCGAGGCGATGGCTCGCGAGTATCCGGCGCTGCTCGACGCGGGCGCCACGGTGGTGGGCGGCTGCTGCGGGTCGACGCCCGAGCACATCCGCCTGATCGCCCAGGTCGTTCGCAGCCGTCCGCGATAGCCGCCCTCTCCCGCCATCACCGTGGACTGGCCCGCGTTCGACCGCGCGCTCCGGGCCCGGCGGCGCCCGATCCTGGAGCGCTTCACCGAGTGCCTCCGGGTCGACACGGTGAGCCAGCAGCCCGAGCGGGTCCGGGCCGGCGCGGCCTGGCTGGCCGACGCCATGCGCGCGCGGGGATTCGAGGCGCGCGTGCTCGAGACGGGGGGGAACCCCGTGGTGCTCGGCACCCGGCTGGCGCCCGGAGCCACCCGGACCCTCCTGATCTACTGCCACTTCGACACCAAGCCCGCTCCGCCCGCCGGCTGGCTCCAGCCCTCGCCCTTCGAGCCGGTCCTCCGCGCCGGCCTTGCCGAGGAAGGCGCGCCCATCGTGCCGGCCGGCGAGATTCCGGACGACGCGCTGCCGGCGCACCGGCTCTACGCGCGCGGGGCGTCCGACGACAAGGGCCCGATCTGGGCGCACCTCGAGGCCCTCTCGCTGATGGACGCCCTCGGCATCTCCCCGCGGGTCAACCTGAAGATCGTGCTCGAGGGAGAGGAGGAAGTCGGCAGCCCGGGCTTCGGCGGCTTCGTCGACGCCCACCGCGACCTTCTCGCCGCCGACCTCGTGCTCGTGACGGACGGGCCCAAGGACGCGAGCGAGCGGCCCACGGTCGTGTTCGGAGCCCGGGGGATCCTCGCCCTCACGCTGGAGCTCGAGGCGGCTCGCCGCGACGTCCACTCCGGGAACTTCAGCGTGCCGAACCCGGCATGGATCCTGACCGGCCTGCTCGCGTCGATGGCGGCGCCGGACGGGACGCCGCTCATCGAGGGGCTGAGCGCCGACGCGCTCCCTCCGACGGCCGCCGAGCGGGAGCTGCTCGGCCGAATCCCGCTGGATCGGCCCGCCCTCGAGCGTGAGCTGGGGGTGCGCCTCGCCCCGGACTACCTGGAGCGCCTGATGTTCCGGCCGACGCTCACGATCCGGGGTCTCCAGGCGGGCTTCGTCGGCGCCGAGGCGAACACGATCATCCCCCATCGGGCGACGGTGGCCATGGACCTCCGGCTCGTGAAGAACCAGCGGGTGGACGCCGTGTACCGCCGGGTCGTGGAGCACGTCCGGGCGCAGGGCTTCACGGTCATCGAGTCGGCGGACGCGCCGATGCCGGACGACCTCAGGGGCCGGGCGGTCCGGATCGTCGAGCGCCACGGCTACGACCCCGCGAAGACGCCGGCCGACCTGCCGATCTCCCGGCGCGTCGTGGAGATCGTGGAGCGGGCTCACGACGGCCAGGCGGCGGTCGTCGTGCCGACCGCGGGCGGCAGCGTGCCGCTCTGGGCCTTCACGGATCTGCTCGGGCTTCCCACGATCGTCGTTCCCTACGCGAACGCGAACAACCGGCAGCACAGCCCGAACGAGCACCTGCGGCTGGACCACCTCTATCAGGGCGTCAGCACGACGGCGCGGCTCCTCCTGGAGCTGGGGGAGTAGAGCGGGCTACGGATCCGCGGCCAGCGGGCGGGGGCGACGGGGATCGCGGGACGGCGAGGGATGTGTCCGCCGCTCAGTCGGCGTCGAGGATCCAGAGCGTCGCGCCGGTCAGGCCGCCGAGCTGGGCGCCTCCGCCGGCGAGATCGAGGAGGAGCTCGACCGACCTCGAGCCCTGGGCGTTCGGGCGGGTCCGGACCGGGATGGCGATCTCCCGGCTCATCTGCTTCTCGCCGAACGTCAGCGTGCCGCTCGTCTCCCCCATGTAGTCGACGCCGGGCACCGGGTCGACACCGTGGACGGCGGTGCCGCCGTTCACCTTCCAGTGGACGGTGACCGCGCTCGCACTTCCGCCCGTCCGGGTGACGAGAACACTGGCCGTCCCCTGAGACTCGCTCACGCTGCTCGCGGCGGCGGCGAACTGGACGGTGCCGCCGACGTCGTTCTCGACGAGCTGGACCGTGGCGGTGTTCGGGGTTCCGAGCGTGGCGCCGGGGTTGACGGGGTCGAGCTCGAGGGCGAGGCCGATCGTCTCCGTGCCATCGACGATGGTGTCCGTGCACAGCGGAAGCGTCACGGTCTTGCTCGTCTGGCCTGGGTTGAACGTGACGGGCAGGGTGGCCGACGTGAAGTCCATGCCGGGGCCGCAGGGGCCCGAGCCCCCTTCGGCATTGCCCGCGCTCGTGGTCTTGACGTTCACGGTGACGGTGCTGCCGGTCGACCCGCCGCGGATGACGGTCACGCCCACCCCGGTGCTGCCCTCGTTCACGACGTACGTCGAGGTCGAGAACCGGACGCTCGGCTCGTTGTCGCCGATGCCGAGGGTCGCGACGCTGGGGCTGCCGAGCGTCGCCATGCCCGAGGGCGTTCCCAGCGTGACGACCACGCTCCTCAGGCCATCGACGAGCGCGTCGTTGAGGATGGTGATCGGCAGGGACGCGCTCGTCTGGCCCGGGGCGAAGGGGAGTGACCCGCTCGCCGGACCGCTGTAGTCGACTCCCTGGATCCCGCTTCCGGTGATGCTCCAGGGCACGGTGACGGCGCCCGCCGAGCCGTTCGTCCGGAGGACGGTCAGGGTGGCCGGCGAGGCGCCCTCGGTGACGGCATAGCTCGGGCTGCTGAAGCGGAACGAGCCCTCGGCGTCGTTCTCCTGGATCTGCAGGACCGCGGTGCTCTGGGCGCCGGGTGTCGCCGGCGCGCTCACGCTGACGAGCCGCACGGTGAGCGTCTCGGGGCTCGGCGTCTCGACCACGCTGTCCCCGCAGAGCGGGACGGTGAACGTCCGGCTGGTCTGGCCGGGGCTGAAGGTGAGCGTTCCGTCCAGGATGGGCCGGTAGTCCGCTCCCGCCGAGCAGGCGCCCGGGGTCAGCGCCGCGGTCGCGGTGTCCCCCGCGGCCCCCGTGGCGAAGTGGACGGTCGTGGGCTTCGTCGTGCCCCCGGTCCGCGCGAGCGTGATGGTCGCGGATCCGCTTCCCTCGCTGGCCGTGAAGGTCGCCCCGGCGAACTGGACCGTGCCCTCGTCGTCGACGAGCGTCACGGTGGCGGGATTGGGCGTGCCCAGGGCGAGGCCGCCGGTCAACGGCGGGGTCTTGAGGAGGACCGTGAGCGTGGAGTTTCCGTCCACATTCGTATCGGGCAGCAGCTTGATGGAG
The DNA here is from genome assembly GCA_963745015.1 of uncultured Candidatus Rokubacteria bacterium. GTDB lineage: Bacteria > Methylomirabilota > Methylomirabilia > Rokubacteriales > DASRDR01 > DASRDR01. Next base: position 377,067 of record CAVUVU010000014.1, on the reverse strand, counting down.
AGCGACCGGCTTCCCTGGCCGGGCGGGAAGGTCACGGTCCCGCTCAGGGGGGTCACCGCCTGATCGATCGATGCCGTGTCCCCCGTGATCTGATAGCCCACGCTGGCCTCGCCGCCGGTCGATCCGGTGCGCGTGACGGTCAGCGTGGCCGACGCCAGGTCCTCCTGGACGCTGGCCGTCGGCTGGCTGAACTGGACCGTGCCGAGGCGGTCGTTGTCGACGATCGTCACGGTGGCGACGCCGGGGCTGCCGACGGTGGCGCCGCCCTGGGCGTTCTGGAGCGTCACCGTGAACGACTCGTTCGCCTCGACCGCATCGTCGTTGACCATGGAGATCTCGACCGTCCGGGACATCACGTTCGCGCCGAACACGAGCGTGCCCCTGAGCGGCCCGGGGGGCGCGGGCGCGGGGTCGACGAAGTCGGCGCCGGCAGCCGGCGGCGCGGTGGCCGAGCCGCCGGCGATCACGTAGTCGACCTGCACGCTCCCGGCACTCCCGCCAGACCGATTGACGGTGAGGACGACCTTGGGCCGATCCCTCGTTGACCGAGTACCCCGCGGCGCTCCACTTCAGCACGCCGCCCGCGTCCACGTTGTTGATCGTGAGATCGACCGCGGCGCGCGGCCCGAGATGCGCCACGTCGTCCGGCTGGGGAGCCGAGAGGACGAGGCCGACGACCTTCGGCGCCGTGTCGACCAGCCCGTCCTTGCAGAGCTTGACCGTGAACGTCTTGGTGGTGTCCCCGGCGGCGAAGTTGAGCGTGCCGCTCATCGGCTGGTAGTCGGCCCCGGGCGTGCAGCCGTTCGGCAAGGCTGACGCCGTCGCCGCCACGCCACTCCCGGCGGCCCGACCGAGAAGGCGACGCTCGCCGCGCCCGCGCGCCCTGTCCGCACCACCGGGATCGTGACGGAGGCGCTCCCCTCGCTCGCCGTGTAGCTGGGCTGGCTGAACTGGAGCACGATCTCGTCGTCGGCAATCGTGAGCGTGGCGACGGTCTTCGAGCCCAGCGTTGCGAATCCGGCCGGCTGCGGGTTGGAGAGGGTGAGCTGGATCGTCCGCGGGCCATCGGCCAGCGTGTCGTCCTGACGGAGCAGGGCCAGCGCGATCGGCGCGCTGGTCTGGCTGGCCCCGAAGGCCAGCGTCCCCGTCAGGACGCCGCCCGGCTTGACGAAGTCGACGTCCGGCAGGGCGCTGCCCCCGGTGATCGTCCAGACGACGGTGGCCTCCGCCCCGCCCCCCGAGCGCTGGACGGGCACGCTGAAGCTGCCGCTGGCCTCGCTGGTGGAGTACGCCGTCTGGCTGAACTGGAGGGCTCCCACACTGTCGTCGTCGACGATCGTCAGCACGGCGGTGCGCTGAGCGCCCAGCACCCCCCCGGCGGTGGGCTGGTGGAGCGAGAGCAGGATCGTCTCCGGGCCCTCGTCGCGCGCGTCCCTCACGATGGGGATGACGACGGTCCTGGACGATTGTCCCGGCGTGAACGTCAGCGTCCCGGTCAGGAGGCCTCCCGGCCCCGGCCCGCCGAAGTCGGCCCCCGCGGCGGCGGGCGACGTTGCGGTGCCCGCCTCGATCGCGTAGTCGACCGTGGCGGTCCCGGCCGTGGTTCCGAGGCGCTGCACGGTGATCGTCGCGCTCCCGCTGCCTTCGCTGACCGAGTAGCCGGGGGCGCTGAACTGGAAGGTGGGGCGGGGGTTGATGATCGCCGTCACGGACCGGTCGCCGTACATCGGGACGACGCAATCGCCGGTGCCCCCGCAGGCGCCGCTCCACCCGGCGAACCAGGAGGTCTCGGGGAGGCTGACGGTGAGGGTGACGGTCTGGCCGGGCTCGTACAGGGCGCTGCAGGCCGTTCCGCAGCTGATGCCGTCGGGCCCGTTGACCGTTCCGGCGCCGCCGCCCGACCGCGTGACGGTGAGCCGCGGCCGCACCGGGGCGAGGCGATGGACGGTTCCGCCGATGTGGGCGACGTAGATCTCCCCGTCCGCGTCCTCGCCGAACGTGGTGATGCTCAGGTTCGTGGCGAGGAGCTCCTGCTTGCTCCAGGTCCCGCCCGGCCCCTGGATTCCGATCCAGATCTTCTTGCTGCAGAAGTCGCCGAACACGTACGCGCCGTGGAGGGCGGGCACGCGTGAGCCGCGGTAGCGATACCCCCCGGTGACCGAGCAGCCCTCGTTGTGGCCGTAGTCGAGGATGGGGAGGACGAGGCTTCCGGTCTGGCACCCCGAGCCCGGGCTGAAGCAGGCCTTCCCTTCCATGCGCGGCCAGCCGTAGTTCTCGCCGCCGGCGCTGCCGGTGGGCTGGAGGTTCACCTCCTCGCGGTTGCCCTGCCCGACGTCGGCGATGAAGAGGTCGCCCGTCAGGCGGTCGAACGAGATGCGCCAGGGATTCCGGAGGCCCCAGGCCCAGATCTCCGGCAGCATGCCCGGCGTGTCGACGAACGGGTTGTCCGGCGGGACCGAGTAGTAGGGCGCTGGGCCTTCCGTGACGTCGACGGCCAGGCGGAGGACCTTGCCCAGGAGCGTCCCACGGTTCTGGCCGCTCTGCAGGGGATCGCCCCCGCCGCCCCCGTCGCCGACGGCCGCGTACAGGTGGCCGTCGGGCCCGAAGGCCATGCCGCCGCCGTTGTGGTTGGTATTTTTCCAGTGCTCGATGGTCAGGAGGATGCGCTCGGTGTTCGAGACGACGGTGCTGGAGCCAGCCGGGGAGGCGCGGTAGCGCGCGATCACGAGGTCGCCGTTCTTGAGGCCGAGGCTGTCGTTCGCCTTCGCCGTGTAGTAGACGAAGAAGTAGCCGTTGCTGCTGTGGTTCGGATGGAAGGCGAGCCCGAGGAGTCCGCGCTCGCCGCCGGCGAGGACCCGGTCCTGGATGTCCAGGTAGACGCCGCTCAGGGGGTTGACGTCACCGGCCGGGGTCACCTGGTACGCGAGGATCCGGCCGTTCGCGTCCACGACGAAGAGCCGGTTTCCCGCATGCGCGATCGCCACCGCCCGCCCCGCGCCCGAGATGACCTCCTCGAGGACGGCGCGCCGGACGGAGTCCAGCGGAGCCGCCTCGCTCGACCACTCCGGCCCTGCGGGGCTGCCTCCGTACATCCGGGTGCCGTGGCTGTTGCCGCCCGAGACGTCCCCGACCACGTCGCCGGCCCCCTCGTCGAGGTGATAGAGGGCGGCAGTGCTGGCGTCCGGGGTGAAGGGACCCGACGGCCGGGTGAATCCGCTCCCCGTGTACCGCAGGACCGTGGACAGCCTGACCTCGTCGATCCACCCGCTGTAGGACGGGTAGGCCGATCCGGCGTCGTGCTTCTCGGCGCCGATGACGAGGAACGGGTCGGAGCCGGGGTACGCCGTCGGCCGGCCATCGCGGTAGCTGGCGTTGCCAGGGCTGCCGGGGCCTTCCGCGTCGAGGACTCCGTCGACGTACACGCGCAGCAGGCCGTCGGAGGCGCGCCGCGTGACCGCCACGTGGTGCCACGCGCCGTCCGCCACGTCGGTGACTCCGCAGACGGTGTTGCCGCTGCTGCCGACTCCGGCTCCGAAGGCGACGCGCCCGGCCTTCAAGGACACGCCGAAGTCTCCGTGGTCGCCGGCGTTGTAGACGTCCCGGTCGAAGACGATGTTGCCGGTGATCCACCCGTCGTTCGTGTCGCAGCCGTCGCCACCGGCCGGGTTCTCCCCGGGGAGGGCTCGCATCCACCACTCGAGGGTGAAGTCGCCCGCTCCGACGTCGGCGCGCCTGGTCGTGCCGGGGGCGTCGATCGGGATCTTCACCCGGTCGATGTCGTCGACGCCGTTCCCGAAGAACCGGAGAGACGTGGCGAGGGCGGGTCCGGGGAGAAGGAGGCCGAGCCAGACGGTCAGGATCAGGGCCGCCGCGCGCCACGCCTTCACGGGAAGCTGGGTGCCCGGCAACACCCTGGCCCACGCCAAATCTGCTCACGGCCGTCACCGGGGCGTCCACGTTTGGCGCGGCGGGGCAGGGGCCTGCCGAGGACCTGGCGGGATGCGACTCCCGATTGAGCTGATAAATGTCAACGGTGACAAGCTGTTACGGCCATCGTGCGATGGCACGCCCGAGGATCGGGCCACGGCAGCGAGCATGCTCGCGCCCATGGGCGGCCGAGAGGTGCAGCCGCCGTGCCAGCACGAAGGGTGGGTGGACTCCCGGGGTCCTTGGCTCAGGCCTCGACGACGGGATTGTCCAGCGTCCCCAGGCCGGTGATCTCCATCCGCACGCGGTCGCCGCCCTTGAGGAGGATCGGCGGCTTCCGCGTGAAGCCCACGCCGGCGGGGGTCCCCGTGATGACGAGGTCGCCGGGGAGGAGGGTCATCTTGGCGGTCAGGAACGCGACGAGGTAGTTGATGTTGTAGATGAGGTTCTTCGAGTGCCCGTCCTGGAGCTTGGTCCCGTTCACCCAGGTGCGGAGCTCGAGGGCGTGGGGGTCGGGGACCTCGGTCCGGTCGGCGATCCAGGGACCCATGGGCGCGAAGCTGTCGCAGGCCTTGCCGGCCATCCACTGCGAGGTGACCATCTGGAAGTCCCGCGCGCTGACGTCGTTGACCACCACGTAGCCCCAGATGTAGTCGAGCGCGCGCTCGGCGGGGACGTCCCGCGCCTCGCGTCCCATCACGAAGCCGAGCTCGACCTCGTAGTCGAGCTTGTCGCACCCCTTGGGGCGGACGATCGGGGCGGCGGCGTCCACGATCGCGTTCGGGAACTTGGCGAAGAGGGGCGGCTCCTTGGGGATGGGACTCTTGGTCTCCTCGGCGTGATCGATGTAGTTGAGCCCGATGCAGAGGAACTTCTCGGGATCGTGGATCGGCGCGTGGAGGTGCGCCTCCGCGGCGGGATGCGTGTGCCACTCGAGCCGCCCCGCCCGGACCGCGTCGTCCATCGTGCGGAGGGCATCCTCGGCGGCCGCCCCCGCCCGGAGGAACTCGCGGGCGCTCGGCGGGAACAGCGCGTGGGCCAGCTCGCCCGCGCGCACGACCCCCCGGCCGGCGAGGTAACGGTGGTAGGTCTCGCCCAGGCAGCGGATGCGGTCGCCGACGAGGGCGCCGAGGCGAGGGGACGAGCCGCGCATGGAGTAGCGAACGAGCTTCATCGGACTCTCCTGGTCTCGAGTGACAGATCGGGCCGATCGCTCCAACGGGCCCCGACGGCCCCCAACGACGCTCCGATTATATGCCGACGGGCCCGTCGCGTTGACGCTCCCGGGGCCCTGTGATAGAGAGGGGCGCATGGCTGTCACGATCGTCGGGGCGGGCGCGATCGGCGGGGTCACGGGGGCGTCGCTGACGCGCGCCGGGCACGACGTGCTGCTGGTCGATCAGGCGGCCGACCACGTCCTGGCCATGAACGAAGGCGGCCTCGCGATCGTGACGCCGGACGGTGTCTGGTCGACACCGGTCCGGGCCGTCACGCCCGACGGCCTGCCGGCGACGCTCGACCTGGTGCTGCTCGCCGTCAAGGCGCAGCACACCGGCGCGGCGCTCGACCGCATCGCGCCCCGTCTCCACCCGGGCGGCACGGTCGTGTCCCTCCAGAACGGGCTGAACGAGTCCGCCATCGCGGCGCGGGTGGGGCAGGGGCGGACCGTGGGGTGCCTCGTCAACTGGGCGGCGGACTGGGTGGCGCCCGGGCGGATCCAGCACGGCGGCGTGGGGACGTTCGCGGTCGGGGAGCTGGACGGGGAGCTCTCGCCGCGCGCCAAGGAGCTGGCCGACATGCTCGGCGCCGTCACGCCGACCCAGGTCAGCTCGAACATCTGGGGCCTGAAGTGGGGGAAGCACGTCTACAGCGCCCTCCTGGTGGCCACGGCGCTGGTCGACGCGCACGTCTACGAGGTCGTCGAGCGCTCTCCGGAGATCCAGCGGATGCTGGTCGCGCTGGTGGCCGAGGGCATGTCGGTCGCCGAGGCCGAGGGCATTCACCTCGAGGCCTTCGACGAGTTCGACCCCGCGTGGTACCGGGCCGGCCGGGCGGGAGACGCGGCAGCCGTCGCGCGGGCGATGGCCGCCATTTCCAGGTTCTACCGGAGCCACACGAAGACGAAGACGGGCATCTGGCGAGACCTCGTCGTCCGGAAGCGGAAGACGGAGGTCGAGGCGCACCTGGGCGCGACGCTCGAGCGGGCGGGGCGCCACGGTCTCCGGATCCCGCTCACCCGCCGGCTCCTCGAGCTGATCGGGGAGATCGAGACCGGCCGCCGCCCCATGGCGTGGGCGAACCTCGACGATCTCGCCGGGGTCAGACTTTGACCTCTGAACAATTCCACGGCGAGGGCCGGATCAATGTCCAGTAGTCAAAGTCAAAGCCTGACCCCGCACTGGCGCTACCGGGATCCCCGCGAGGCGGAGCTCCTGCCGGCGGTGTCGGCGGAGACCCTGATGGGGCACGCGCGCGCGTTCGCCGCGTGGGAGCGGGAGTCCGGGACTCCGGGCGAGGCGCAGGCCTACGACCACATCGAGCGGGCGCTCAAGGGCTACGGCTACGCCGTCGAGCGCCGCGAGATCGAGGCCTTCATCAGCCTGCCGCTCGAGGGCCGCGTCATCCTGCCGGACGGCGCCGTGGTGGAGGGGCTCACCCACGCGTTCTCGCCCTCGACCGACGGCCTCGACGCCGAGGTGGTCGACGTCGGAGACGGCAATCCGGCGGACTTCGCGCGCGCGGGCGCGGCCGGCAAGATCGCGCTCCTGGACAGCCTGGCGACGCCGGGCAAGGCGTGGGCCGCGCAGGAGGCGGGGACGATCGGGCAGATCTTCGTCAACCGCGACCACCTCCACAACATGATCGTGACCACGATCTGGGGGACGCCGGAGCCCGGCACCGCCTGGCGCATCCCGCGCACGCCGTGCCTGTCGGTCCGCCGGGTGGACGGCGAGCGCATCCGCAAGCTGATCCAGGAAGGCCGCGGCCGGGTGCGCCTCGTGACCCGGGTGCGCACGGGCTGGTCGCCGATCCCGCACCTGACGGCGCACCTCGACGGGACTGCCGAGGACCGCTTCATCCTCTTCTCCGGGCACGTCGACGGCTGGCACTACGGCGCCATGGACAACGGCACCGCGAACGCGACGATGCTCGAGGTCGCGCGGCTCCTGGCGACGCAGCGGCGCGCGCTCCGGCGGGGGTTCCGCCTCGCGTTCTGGTCGGGGCACTCCCACGGACGCTACGCGGGCTCGACGTGGTACGCGGACCACGCGTGGCAGGAGCTCCACCGGCGCTGCGCGGTGCACCTGAACATCGACTCGACGGGCGCCCGCGGCGCCACCGACTACTCCGTCGTCCATGCCACCGAGGACGCGCAGAGCTTCGTGGAAGGGGTGGTGCACGACGTCACCGGCCAGACCCCGCGGGCCCGCCGCTTCCCGCGCGCGGGCGACCAGTCGTTCTGGGGGATCGGGATCCCGTCCGCCCTGATGTCCCTGTCCGGGATCCCCCGCCAGGACACCGACCTCTCCCGGTGGATGGAGCGCCTCTTCGGCACGGCGGGCTTTCCCTGGTGGTGGCACACGCGGGAGGACACGATCGACAAGATCGACGCCGACGTCCTCGCGCTCGACACGCGGGTGTACGTGGCGGCGGCGCTCCGCCTCGTCGGCGCGCCGCTGCTTCCGCTGGACTACGCGCGTTTCGCGCGCGCCATCGCGGCGACCGTGGAGGAGCTCGCCTCCGCCGGGGGCCGGTGGGACGCGGCGCCGGCCGCCGAGGCCGCCCGGCATCTCGCCGATCGGGCGGCGGCGTTCGCGGGGGCGGTCGACGCCGTCGCCGCCGGCGGGCACGCGGATCCGGCCCGGGTGGAGGCCGCCAACCGCGCCATGGGCGCCTTGTCGCGGGTCCTGATCCCCATCTTCTACACGACCGGCGACCGCTTCCACCACGACCTCGCGATCCCGGTGCCGCCCCTCGCGGGGCTCCAGCGAGCGCGCGAGCTGTCCGGCCTCGATCCGTCGTCCGACGAGCACCGCTTCGCAGCGGCCGCGCTCGTCCGGGAGCGCAACCGGGTAGTGCACGCCCTCGAGGAGGCGGCCGGGGTGATCGATGCCTTCGGTCCGTAGCCAGAACCCGAGACCGCCGCGACCCGCCACAGGCCGCCACAGGCCGAAGGCCGTCCGATGAAGCCGTCCAAACGACGGCAGGCGCGAGGCGCGCCGGCCGCGAAGAAAAGGAGACATGTCGATGCGTAGATGCAGGAGGCTCCCGCTCGGGATCCGAGCCGTCCTGGCGGGCGTTCTCGCGGTGGGGCTGATCGCCCTCGCGGCGCCGGCCGACGCGCAGAAGCGCGGCGGGACGCTCACGATCGTCCGGCCGACCGATCCGGTGTCGCTCGACCCGCACACCGAGACCACCGCCCCCGGCGCGTGGGTCTACTACAACATCCTGGAGCCGCTCATCTATCTCGACGAGAAGATGACGATCCAGCCGCGGCTGGCCACCAGCTACGAGGTCATGTCCCCGACGAAGGTGCGCTTCAAGCTGCGCCCGAACGTCAAGTTCCACGACGGCACGCCCTTCAACGCGGCCGCGGTCAAGTTCACCTTCGAGCGGGCGTTCAAGAGCACCCCGCCCGCCCGCTGGGCGAGCCTCGCGGGCCCGATCGCCGGGGCCGAGGTCGTCGACGACCTCACCGTCGACATCGTGACCAAGGAGCCGTACGGCCCGATCCTGCGCTCGATGGCGATGCTGTACGTGTCGATCGTGTCGCCCACCGCGGTCCAGAAGCTGGGCGAGGGCGCGCTGCGGGCGCCGGTCGGCACCGGCCCGTTCAAGTTCGTGGAGTGGAAGACGAACACCCAGATCGTCATCGAGCGGAACCCCGACTACTGGGGCGAGAAGGCCCTCCTCGACCGCGTGGTCTTCAAGGTGGTGCCGGAGGAAGGCGCGCGGATGATCGCGCTCCAGACGGGTGACGCGGACATGGTCATGTTCCCGTCGCCGGCCCAGCTCCCGACGTTCAAGAAGGACTCGAAGTACACCGTGCACGAGGCGCCCGGGCTTCGGGTAGTGTACGTGGGGCTGAACAACAAGATGCCCCCGCTCGACGACGTGCGCGTCCGTCAAGCGTTGATCCAGGCCGTGGACCGGAAGGCAATCCTCGACAACATCGTCGAGGGACTGGGCGTGCCCGCGAGGTCCTACCTGTCGCCGGGGGTCTTCGGCTACAAGGACATGCAGTTCGACCAGCTCCTACCCGTTCGATCGCGCCAAGGCCAAGGCGCTGCTCGCCCAGGCTGGCTGGACTCCCGGGTCCGGACGGCATCCTCCAGAAGGGCGGGCAGAAGCTCACCCTGAACTGGATCGCCCAGCGTGGCCGCTATCCGAAGGACGGGGAGATCACCGAGGCCGTCCAGCAGATGTGGAAGGAGGTCGGGGTCGACGCCAAGGTCGAGTTCCGCGAGTGGGCGACCGTGTTCAACGAGTACAATCAGACGGAATTCAACCGACACAACTGGACGTTCGGCTGGGCGACTACCAACGCGGACGCCGACTACTCGCTCTTCACCCTGTTCCACTCGAAGCAGCTCAAGCCCGTTGGGCTGGAACCGCACGCACTTCTCCAACCCGCGCGTCGACGAACTCCTGGAGTCGGCGCGTCGGAGCCTCAACCAGACGGAGCGGGAGAAGTTCTACGGTGAGGTCCAGGACATCCTCGCCAAGGATCCGAGCTGGCTGCCGATCTACAACACGAAGGAGATCATCATCACCAAGGCGAGCGTCAAGGGCTTCGTCATCCACCCGGTCGAGTACAACCTCGGCCTCTGGAAGACCTGGATCGACAAGTAACCACGCGCCGGTGAGAGGCCGGGAGCGCCGGCGGCGACGAGCCGCCGGCGCTCCGGGGCGATCCGGGCGACAGGCCGCGTGCCCCGTTCCGCCCTGAGCCAATGCTGATCTTCGTCCTCCGACGGCTCCTGCTGACCATCCCGGTCCTGCTCGGGGTGCTGTTCGTCGTCATGCTGACCATGGATCTGATCCCCGGCGACCCCGTCGCCCTCATGCTGGGGGACGCGGGCACCAAGGAGAACATCGCCAGGTTCCGCGAGCACCTGGGCCTCGACCGGCCGCTGCCGGTGCGCTACGTGCGGTACCTCGGCCAGGTCGCCACCGGAGACCTGGGCCGGTCCATCCAGCAGAGCCGGCCGGTGGTGGACGAGCTCGCCGACGCGTGGCCGGCGACCCTCCAGCTCGCCACGGTGGCCCTGGCGCTCGCCGCCGTGGTCGGCATCGCCACCGGCGTCGTCTCGGCGGTGTGGCCCAACTCCTTCTTCGACGCCCTCTCCCGGCTCTCCTCGCTGTTCGGGCTGTCCATGCCCGTCTTCTGGACGGGCCTGGTGCTGATCGTGGTCTTCGCATTCTGGCTGCCGTGGCTCCCGGTCGGCGGCGTCGGCTCGCCCGCGCACCTCGTGCTCCCGGCCGTGACCCTCGCCCTGCCGTCGATCGCGATGATCGCGCGGATGACGCGCTCCAGCGTCCTCGAGGTGCTCCGGGAGGACTACGTGCGGACCGCGCGGGCCAAGGGCGTCGGCGAGCGGCTCGTGGTGGCCAAGCACGCCCTCCGGAACGCGGCGATCCCGATCCTCACGCTCGTCGGCCTCCAGGCCGGCCAGCTGATGGGCGGCGCCGTCCTGACCGAGACGGTCTTCGCGTGGCCGGGGCTCGGCCGGCTGATGGTCAAGGCCATCTTCGCCCGCGACTACGTGCTGCTCCAGGGCGCCGTGCTGATCTTTGCGATGGCGTTCGTGGTGATCAACCTGGTCGTGGACCTCTCGTACGGCATGCTCGATCCGCGCGTGTCGCGGCAAGGGTAGGGACATGGGAGAGCGGCGGCTGCTCGGCGAGGTGGCGATCGTGACCGGGGCGGCTCACGGCATCGGGCGCGCGATCGCCGTGGAGCTGGGGCGCGAGGGCGCCTCGGTGTGGGCGTGCGACGTGCTGGAGCGCGAGCTGGGCGAGACCCGGCGAGCGGTCGGCGAGCGCTCCGACGGACCGTGCCGCGTGGGCGTCGTGGACGTGACCGATCCTCGCCGCGTCGCCGCGTTCGTCGACGAGGCCGTCGGGGCGGAAGGGCGGCTGGACGTCCTGGTGAACTGCGCCGGCGGGGTCGTCGGGCAGACGATGAAGCCGGTGGAGGAGGTCTCCGAGGAGGCCTGGCGCGCGATCTTCGCGGTGAACCTGGACGGCGCCTTCCACTTCACGCGGTCCGCCGTCCCCGCCATGAAGACGCGCCGGCGCGGCAGCATCGTGAACATCTCGTCGGGCGCGGGCCGGTCCTACAGCCTCACCGGGATCCAGGCGTACGCCAGCGCCAAGGCCGGGCTGATCGGGTTCACCCGCCAGACGGCGCGCGAGCTCGGCGCCTTCGGGATCCGCGTCAACTGCGTGGCGCCGGGCTTCGTCCGCTCGAACCCGGCGTCGGAGCGCCAGTGGCAGGCCATGGGCGAGGCCGGCCAGCGCCGGCTCCTCGACTCGATCGCGCTCCGGCGGCTCGGCGAGCCGGAGGACATCGCCCGCGCGGTGCTGTTCTTCGCCTCCGACGACGCCCGCTACGTGACCGGCCAGACGATCAGCGTCGACGGCGGCCACTGGATGCTCGGGTGACCGGGACTCCACCCGATCCGCCCCGGACAGTGGCGCCGGCGCGCCTACGGTCTCGGGCCGTCGGAACGCGGCCGTTTCCGGCCCTCCGCCGCGCCGGAGCGCCCGCCGGCCCCTCCCGCCGCCAGCCGGGCGGCCTTCCGTGAGCACGGCCGTCGAGGCGCTGGCGCCCGTCGCCGCGCGGTCCGACACGCTTGCCGGCGACGCCTGGCGCCGGTTCCAGCGGAACCGCCTGGCGATGGTCGGCCTCGTCATCGTCGCCGTGATCGTGGCGGCGGCGGTGCTCGCGCCCTGGATCGCCCCGCAGGACCCCGCGAAGCAGAGCCTCGTCGAGAAGCGCGCCCGGCCGGGCGGGAAGTACGTCCTCGGGGCGGACGAGTTCGGGCGGGACATCCTCTCCCGCATCATCTACGGGGCCCGGGTGGCCCTCGTGGTGGGTCTGGTGTCGGTGGGGATCGCGCTCGGGCTCGGGCTGGTGCTCGGCAGCCTGGCGGGCTTCCTCGGTGGCTGGGTGGACGGGGCCATCATGCGGTGCGTCGAGGTGCTCCTGGCGTTTCCCTACCTCCTGCTCGCGATCGCCGTCGTGTCGGCGCTCGGGCCCGGCGCGCTCAACACGACGATCGCGGTCGGCATCTGGGGCACGCCGCCCGTCACCCGGATCGTCCGCGGCGCCGTGCTCGCCCTCACGGAGACGGAGTACGTGCGGGCGGCCCGCGCGCTCGGCGCGGCGGGGCCGGCGCTGGTCACCCGCCACATCCTGCCGAACATCCTGCCCACCGTGATCGTGTACGGCACGCTCTTCATGGCGAACGCGATCCTGGTCGAGGCGGCGCTGTCCTTCCTCGGGCTGGGCGTCCAGCCGCCCACGCCGTCCTGGGGGCTCATGGTGGCGACGGGGCGCGATTTCCTCCTCGTCACGCCGCACATCACGACGATCCCCGGGCTCGCCATCATGCTGGCCGTCCTCGGCTTCAACCTGCTCGGCGACGGCCTTCGCGACGCCCTGGACCCTCGCCTCCGCGGAGCGTGAGCGCGGAGCGCCTCCGGGCGTTCCGGCCGATCCGCCGGAGGCTGCCGACTGCTCGCCCACGCGTCGGGGCCCATGCCGGGGCCGGCGCGGGCCCTCGTCGGCGGCCGCCGTGACGCGCTGGGCGCTCCTGCCGATCCTCTGGGCGGCGCTGCTCCTGCCGTCCTCCAGCATCGGGTGGTTCGACGGGCTCCCGCTCGACACGGGGCCGGAGTTGATCGGCCTCCTGCTCCTGCTTCCGCTGACGGTGAGCCGCGCGCTCCGCCGTCACTGGCGGCGCGCGCGACGGGTGTCTGCTCAGCCGATGTTTGCCAGGTGGGGGTGGTCTGGCCATTGGTGCGGGGTCGCCGGCGCCTGGGACCGAGCGGCGCCCGCCGCCCTCGTGGCCCTCGGACTTCTCGCCGTCGGCGGGAAGCTCGTGCTCCTGACGGCCGGCCCGCACGAGGGCTTCCTCGGCTGCTACCGGTACGCGCTCGCGCCGCCCCCGACGGGGCCGTGCGAGCGATCATTCGCGAACCCATGGTTCCGCCACGGTGTCACCCGGATCGACCGCGCCATCGACTTCGATCCCGCGACCTGGAACCTGGGCTTCCTCAACTCGAGCCGCTTCGATCTTCTCCGGCCCCAGGTCACGGATCGCCCCTGGCGGCGAGCGCTTCCGCTCGCGGCAACCTGGGGGGGCTCGTCGAGCGACCCGCCACCGTGGATGGCGCGCGTGACGTACGTCGGCGAGGTCACGTTGCGACTCAGCCGGGAAGGCGCGCCGCGAAGACGCGGCAGACATGCGGCTCCGTCCGCGCTACGGCGAGCCGGTCACGGCAACGTGCCGATACCCGGCCGGGACGCCACGTCCTGGAGCTCGCCTACCGCTTCGACGACGGAATCCGGTGGCCCGCCTCCCGGCCCTTGAGCCCCTGGGCCACGCTGCGCTTCGAGGAGGGCAGGGGGGCCGAGGGCCGGGGAGCCGGCCCGCCCGCCGTCACCGCACGGCCTGCGGCGCTCTGGCGCGCGCTCGCGGCCGCCGTCGATTCGGCCGCCGTCGTTCTGGGGGCGACGATGGTACTGGGCTACGCGGTGGTCGTCAGGCGCGACTGGTGGCTGATCGTCCTGATCGCGGCCGCGGGCGCGATCGTCGCGCGTGTGCATCCGGAGGTCGTCGGGCTGCCGTCCGCCTTCGCCGTCTTCTTCGCGCTCCTCGGCCTGGCGTTCGCGCTCCTCGGCCGGCCGTGGCGCCGCCGCCTCGTGGTCGCGTTCTTCGGGGTGGCCTACCTCAACGTCTGCCTGGCGCTCTCGTGGGGCGCGCCACTCGACACGGTCGTCTACCGGCTGCCAAGTGACTCCTTGTTCTACGAATCCCACGCCCGCACCATCCTGGACACCTGGTCGCTAGAGGGTGGCGAGCCGTTCTTCAGGTTTCAACCTGGTTTTCGCTACTGGCGGTTCCTGGAGCGCCTGGCTCTTGGCGAGGGCGACCCGCTGGTGGTGATCGTCGCACTCACGCTGCTCGCATGGGGGTTCCTGTGGGCGATCGGCCGTCTGTGGCCGCGCCCGCCGCCACCCTGGCCCCGCGCCGTCGCGTTCGCGCTGGCGGCGGGCCTGGTCCTCGGCCTGGCGACCTCGCCGCCCGTCCTGTGGTTCGTCCAGGCGCCGCTGAGCGAGTACCCGACCTGGATCCTGCTGCCGCTCTCCGTCACGCTGCTCTTTGCCAGCCGGTCACCCCGGGGCTGGGTCTGGGGAGGGATGCTCGGCGGCGTGGCCTTCCTGTGCCGGCTCAACCACGTCCCGGCTTTTCTGGGCTACCTGGTGGTGTTCGCTCGCCGTCGCTGGCGGGAGTCGCCGCGAGCGGTGGCGCTCACGGTGGCCCTCGTGCTCGCGATGCTGACCCTGCCGCCCATCCACAACCGCTACTACGGGGGCCCCGACCTCGAGGCCTGGCGGGTCGCGAGCGTCAACCGCGCGGGGCTCGCGATCGCGCCGTCACGGCTCGCCCAGCTGTACCGTGACCCGGCGCTTCGCGGGGAGCTACGGAAGCAGCTCTGGCGAGTCCTGTACCGGCACGAGACTCGAGAGGCTCCGCCGCTACGAGAGCCATTCTCGCGGCTCGTGATGTGGGGGCTTCAGTGTCTTTGGGTGGGGACGGCGATCGTCGCGCTGTTCCAGCGCCGCCTCGTGGCCGGCACGAAGGCGCTGCTCCTGGTCCCACTCCTCTACTTCGCGGTCCAACTGCTCTATGGCGTGGAGGTCTACTACCCGCGACACATCGTCGCGGGCCACCTCGCCCTGGGAGTCACTGTCCTCTACGCGGCCGGGCGGGGCTGGATGGGGCCTCGGGGCCCAGCGAGGCGACGCGGTCGGTTGCTATCGCCGCCTGCCTGAGGGATGCTACCGGACATCAGCCGCACTGGTTGCCACCATCGAGAGAAATCGTCGTGCTGTTGTTCACCACTTGTTCGTGGAAGACTTGCCCCTGTCCGAAGCTGGTAGAGCACGAGGCCTGGAATGTGCTTCCGGGCGGGACGTCGAACGTTCTGGACTCTCCCGGGAAGATTTGCGTCGGCCCGACCTTGCCGACGAACCGGGCGAAGAAGTCACAGCATTCGCCCTCGCCGGTGTTCGTCACCGTGACCTTGATGGAGTTCGCCGCCACCGTCACGGTGGTCGTCGCCACGGCGGTGCCGTTCACCGTGCACGTGACGGGGTAGCTGCCCGGAGTGAGTTGACGAAGTTCGCCGTGTTGGATCCGGTCGGGGTGGCGCCCACCCAGCCGATGCTGGCGGGGCCCGGGCTCTGGACGCTGCAGGTGCACTTCGATACTTCGCCCGGGGCGACAGGGGACTGGCAGCTCAGGCCCAGGACCTTGCTGACCTGGAGCGTGATCGTCGCCTCGTTGGTCCCCGGCTGCAGCGTGATCTGCGTGCTCCCGCTCAGAGTCTCGGCGAGACCTTGCCGCGTGACCTGGGCGACCCCGCACGTGAGCTGGACGGACACGACGTACGTCTGGCCGACCGTGCCCTGGAAGCTGATCTTGCCGTCTGCGGGCAGCTCCTTGTTGTTGATGTTGACGCCGGGGCCGGACACGGAGTAGACGCCGCCGCAGTTCGCCGGGACCTCGGCGCCGCTGACCCGGCGGAGCTTCAGCTGAACCGCCAGGCCCGAGCTGGGTCCGGTGCTCTTGCCGCTGTCGCCGCAGGCTTGCAGGAGAGCCAGCGCGACCAGCACGAGGGCGATGGCCGTCCAGGACCGCCGCAGAGTCCACATCGCCCCAGCCTTCTCCATGATGACCCTCTCGGTGCTCCCGCGATCCCTGCTAGAAACGGTACGTCACGCGCATGTCCGCGTGCACGCCGTTGATCTTCGCGCCCGACGGAAAGGTCGGGCTGCGCTCCGCGTCGAGGTAGAACCAGCGGACGCTCGCGTCGATCCCGAACGTCCGGCTGTAGCGTCCAGGTCATCCCGGGGCCGACCGCGATCTTGAAGCGGCCACCGTCGTAGAGCGGATCGGACGTCCCGTAGTCGTTGGCCGTCACGTACCGCACGTCGAGCGTTCCCCGCACCGTCCAGATGTCGTCGATGATGTAGCCGACCGCCGCGGCTCCGCGGATCTCGTTCCCGTTGCTGTTCTGGAGCTCCTCGTCGAGCTGGCCGACCGCGTTGAGGCGCTCCGCCTTGAAGCGGTAGATGTCGCGCACGGACACGATGGCCCACCAGGGCTCCGGGCGCCACTCCAGGCTGACGCCCATGTCCAGCTCGTCACCCTCCCGGAACACCTCGATCCCGCCCCGCTCGTCCGTGCTGAAGTGCGTGTACGCCACCCGGCCGACGAGCCGCCACACGTCGCCCAGGAACACGTCCCCGAGCACGTTGACCGTCAGCTCGTCGCCGGGGTCGAAATCGTCGCTCGGGATGTCCTCGGTCGGGTCGTACTCGCCGGTCCAGAGATAGCCGATGCCGCCGCCGAGCCCCCAGTCGCCGAAGTTCTTGTAGACGATCACGGTGGGGTTGACGTCGAAGCCCTCGCCGAACCGCTGGAGGGCCACCAGGTCCTCGTCCTGGACGGCGGGGAGATCGCGCGTCTTCAGGCTCGACACGCCGGTCGGCAGGTCCATGTCGAGGCCGAAGCGGATGTCCGCGCCCCCGAGCGCGGAGCCGGTAGTAGCCGGACACGGTCGTGTCCGTGAACCCCGACATGCTCGCGCTGGCAGCGGCATCGAGGTCGTGCTGGCTCGTCCCGACGCTGCCGCGCGCCCCGAGACCCCAGTTCGGCGTGTCGTAGAAGATGCCCACGGGTATGAGGAGCTCGTAGCCGTTCCCCTGGCCGGACGAGCCATTTGCGGACCAGGCGTCGAGGTGGATCCCGCTCGTGAGCGTCCACTGGTCCGCCGCCGCCGGCGTGGCAACGAGGCCGGCGGCGCCGCCGATCAGCAGGAGCGCCCGGCGAGCCGGCGGAGGCGGGCGGCCGAGCTCGCGATCAGATCGGTGCCGTGGAAGGTCATTTCACGGTCACGGTGACGTCCGTGATGGCCTGGCCCTCGGACGGCGCGTCAGGACGGCCGGGGCTGCTGCCGGGGCCGCCGGCCGACCACGTCCCGGTCATCTTCTCGGTGATCAGCTGGTTCCCGAGCACCCCGATCGCCACGTTGTCGAGGTTGTTCGGCTCGAGGAAGGCGCCTTCCACCGCCAGCCCGGTCGGGCTGAGGAGGCGGCGCTTCTCGCTGAGCGGGATGACCTGGCACGGGGTCGGCTGCTTGAGCGCCTCCGTGTAGCGGTTCCGCCCGCAGAGGACGAAGCCCGTGATGGAGGGGTCCGTGCTCCGGGTCTCGACCACGCCCGCGAACGTGTACACGCGCCCGTTGGCGAGCGCGAAGTCGGTCTGGCGGACGGCCGCGACGGCGGTCGGCGACTGCACCGCGAACCGGCCGGCGCCGGTGCCCACCTTGGCGACGACCTGGCGGGCGACCCAGGCGCGCGCCTGGCCGGCGGCGAGGTTGAAGCGGGACGTGGTGGGCTGGTTGGCCGCGTCGACGTCCAGCTTGTCGATCTCGAGGTCGGACAGCTCGCCGACCCGCACGAGGCTGCCGTCCCCCAGCACCACCTCGGCGGCGCCGCCCTTTCCGGTGCGGATGCGGTCGCCCTCCGAGAGCCTCGCGCCCTTCTGGAGCGGCTGGGCGGCCGTCTGCCCCTTGGCGACCCTCTCCACCGGGGCTCGCGCGAGGATGACCTCGGCGGTGCCCACGGTCTGCGCGTCGCCGGGAGCCGCCGACCCGAGGAGCGCGGCCCCCGTCGCGACAGCCAGGACGCCCCACCGGAACGCGCCGTTCCGCGGCCCGCTCCGTGGAGTGATCGGACGGCCTTCGGCCTGTGGACTCATGACGATGCCTCCTGAACCGGATTCTTCAGATCCACGAGATCGTAGATCTCGACGGCCTGGTGCTTGCCCTTGACGGTGACGCTGCCAAGGGGACGGGCCACCACGTGGTCCCGCACCATCTCGTAGGTGCCCTGGCTGATGATGATGTGGCGGGCGGTCTCGTAGTCCTTGTTGAGGCTCTCGAGCCGGGCGCCGAGGTTCACCTGGTCCCCGATGACCGTGTACGTGAAGCGCTGTGACGAACCGAAGTTCCCCACCAGCATCTCTCCCGTGGCGATACCGAAGCCCGTGACGAACGGCTCCCGCCCCTCCGCTTTCCACCGCTCGTTGAGGCGGGCCACCACATCAGACATCTCGACGGCGGCCCTGCATGCCTGGAGTGCGTGATCCGGGTTGTCGAAGGGTGCGCCGAAGAACGCCATGGTAGCATCGCCGATGAACTTGTCCAAAGTTCCCCGGTGGCGGAACACGACCTCGACGAGAGCCGTCAGGTACTCGCGGAGCGCCGCCACGACCTCTTCCGGAGGATGGAGCTCGGAGAAGGTCGTGAACCCCCGGATGTCCGAGAAAAGAACTGACAGCATGCGGCGTTCGCCGCCGAAGGTCAGCTTGGCCGGATCCCGCCCCAGCTCCTCGACGACCGCGGGGGGCACGTACTGGCGGAACGCCTGCTTGATCCACCGGCGCTCGCGCTCCTCGGTCAACACCTGGTAAGTCACGCTCCCGACGTGCCCCACGGCGAGGGCCACCAGCGGGGGAAGCAGCAGGATCCAAGCGCCGTTGCGGAAGCCCAGGTGGACGAGCCCGGTGGTCCCGGCGGCGAGGCCCAGCGCGACGGCCGTGCCCCAGAGAGGGCCGACGCGGGGGAGCAGCAGCGGCCCGACGAGCGCCAGCACCAGGACGGCGACCGTCTCGACGATCTCCATGCCGGCGAGCTGCCGGAGCCCGCGCCCCTCCAAGAGGTTAGCGAGCCCGGTGGCGTGGCTCTCGACGCCCGGCATGACGGAGTCGAAGGGCGTGGGCCGGACGTCCATCAGTCCGTGCGCCGTGAAGCCCACGAGGACGACGTGGTCCTTGACGCTCGGCGGCGCCGACGCGGTGAGGACGTCCACGGCCGGAATGGTCCGGAACGTGCCCGCCGGCCCGTAGTAGGACAGGTGCAGGACGCCGCTGGCGTCCGTCGGGACGACGGTCTGCCCGATCTGGACCCCCCGATCGGCCGTGAGGCGGACCCGGGTCCGCGAGAGGCCCAGCGCCAGGCGCGCGGTCTCGAGAGTCATGCTGGGATAGAGGCCGTCGCCGAACCGGATGACCAGCTCGATCCGGCGGAGCGCGCCGTCCGCGTCGGGATTGACGTTGACGTGGCCGTTCCCGGCCGACGCGGTGACGAACCGAGCCAGCGGGAGCTGCACGCTCACCGCGCGGCGCGGATCGACCGCCTGCTCCGCCTCGGGTGTGGCGAAGCCGACCACGCGGCTCCGGTTGAGGAGGCGCTGAGACTCCTCGTCCAGCGGGGGCGATTCGTGCGGCGGGAACACGAAGAAGTACGGTAGGACGACGCGGCGCGTCGCGGCCAGCGCGTGGGCGAGCGTCTCGTCGGTGTCGGCGTCCGACAGCGCCTCCTCGAGAAGCTTGCCGAAGCTGGCCGCGGCGCCTGGAGCCCGGGCGAGCCCCAGCTCCCGGTAGCGGTCGGCCAGGCTGCGGGCGAGGACGAGCCGGCTGTTCTCGTCGGGCTCACGCAGCAGGAGATCGAGCGCGATGACCCGCGCGCCCCCCTCGGTCAGCCGCTGGACGATCTCGGCCGTCCTCGTGCGAGGCCAGGGCCACCGGCCGACCAGCTCGAGGCTCGTCTCGTCGATGGCGACGATGCTGATGTTCGCCGGCGGCGCGAGGCGCCCCCGGATGCGAGCGTGCCAGTCCAGGACTCGGAGCTCGATCTGCTCGACGAGAGTCGGAGGCGCGAAGAGGGAGAGGAGCCCGAGCACGATCGCCAGGCACACGAGGGCTGACTGCACGAGGCGCCGGAGCGCGCTCCTGGCACGCGGCTTCTTGACGGCGTCCGGGCCCTTCTTTTTCGTGGCGCGATCTTAGCACGCGTCAGGTCAGACTCTCGTTCCCGGGCGTCGTCGCGAGGCTCTGGTCGACGCGCAAGTATCGGGAAGTCAAAGTCTGACCTTGGATCGCGGTGCTATCATCCAGCCATGGCAGCCTCGGCCGAAACGCCGCCCATCCGCCACACCATCACCCGTCGACGCCGGCCGGCGACCGGCCATGCCGGCGCCGCGGAACGTCATTCTCGTGGGCTTCATGGGCGCGGGGAAGTCCACCGTCGGCCGCATGCTCGCCCGGCGCCTCGGGCGCTGCTTCGTCGAGACCGATGCGATGATCACCGCCCGCGAGGGCCGCTCCATCCCCGAGATCTTCGCGGACCGGGGCGAGCCCTACTTCCGGCAGCTCGAGGCGGAGGTCCTGGAAGCGCTGACCGACAAGCGCGGCCACGTGGTCGCGACGGGAGGCGGCTTTCCCTGCGAGCCCGGCGTCATGGATCGGCTCCTCCAGCATGGGGACGGTCGTGTGGCTCGCCGCCGACTTCGAAGCCGTCTACGCCCGGGCCAACCGGGTCGGCGGGCGGCCGATGCTGGCGGGCCGCTCGGTCGACGACGCGGCCGCGCTCTACCGCGCCCGCCAGGAGTTCTACCGCCACGCCCACCTGGCCCTCGACACCACGCGCATGACCGTCGACGCCGTGGTCAGCCGGATCGTCCGCCACCTCCGCGACCGGGAGCGGAGCGCCCGCGGTGAGGCCGCGCTGGCGGCGGGCGGCTCTCCGGAAGGCTTGCCCGCCGGTGTCGGCGAGCGCCGGGAGAAGGATGCCTAGCTCGCGAGTCCCGGCGCCGCAGGGCCATGTCTAGCGACACGGGCTCCGGAGCCCTCGGCCGCCGCCTCCAGGAAGGGCCGCTCCTCGCCGACGGCGCCATGGGCACGATGCTGTACGCCCGGGGCGTCCCGCTCGACGCCTGCTTCGACGTGCTGAACCTCCAGGACCCTAAGGCCGTTCAGGCGATCCACATGGAGTACGTCGCCGCGGGCGCCGACCTGCTCGAGACGAACACGTTCGGCGCCAACCGCTTCAAGCTCGCCATGCACGGGCTCGAGGGGCGGGTCCGCGACATCAACCGGGCGGGGGTCCGGCTGGCGCGCGACGTCCGCGAGACGATGGGCCGGGACGTGCTCGTCCTGGGCTCGATCGGCCCGCTCGGGAAGTACCTCCTGCCGCTGGGAACGCTCGGGGAGGCGGAGGCGGGCGCCGCCTTCCGGGAACAGGCGGAGGCGCTGCTCGAGGGCGGGGTGGATGGGTTCGTCGCCGAGACCTTCTCGGACGTCCGCGAGCTCCGGCTCGCCGTGGGGGCCATCCGCGCCGTCTCGGCCGACCTGCCCGTGGTGGCCCAGATGGCGTTCAACGACGAGCGCGTCACGTTCCGGGGCCAGGCCCCGGCGGAGGTGGCTCGCGACCTCGCATCGCTTCCGGTCCAGGTCATCGGGGCGAACTGCGGCGTGGGCTCGAGCGTCCTCTACGACGTCGGGGTCCTGCTTCGCGAGGCGGCGCCCGACACCTGGGTGTCGATCCGGCCGAACGCCGGACTCCCGAGCCGGCACGGCGAGCGGCTGATCTACCTCTCGTCGCCGGCCTACATGGCCGACTACGCCTCCCGCATGCTCGACGCCGGGACGCGCATCGTCGGCGGCTGCTGCGGCACCACCCCGGCCCACATCCGCGCGATGCGCGAGGTGGTGGACCGCCACGCCCGCGGCGCGGGCGCGTCGCGGCGCGCCGTGTCGGTGGCCGTGCCGGTCGCGCTCGAGCGGGACGAGACCCCGGCGCTGGGCGTGACCGCGGAGCCTTCGCGGCTCCTCTCCCGGCTCCACGCCGGCGAGTTCCTGGTCACGGTCGAGCTCGATCCTCCGCGCGGCCACAACATCGAGAAGCTCGTTCAGGGCGCGAAGCTCCTGGCGGAGCGGGGCGTCGACGTCGTCGACATCAACGACGGCTCGCTCGGGCGCGTCCGGATGGCGGTCCTGCCGACCGCGCTCCTCGTTCGCGAGGCGACGGGCCTGGACATCAGCATGCACTTCACCTGCCGCGACCGGAATCTCATGGGGATCCAGGGCGATCTCCTGGGCGCCCACGCCCTCGGGGTCCGGAACATCCTGGCGATGACCGGGGATCCTCCGCGCGCCGGCGACTACGTCAACGCCACGGCCGTCTTCGACGTCGACGCGATCGGTCTCGTGCGGATCGTCGCGGGGATGAACCGGGGCGTGGACGCGGCGGGCAACTCGATCGGCGAGCCGACGGCCTTCGGGATCGGGGTCGCGGTGGATCCCGGCGCGGCCGATCCGGCCCGGGAGATCGACAGGCTCCACGCCAAGGTGGCCGCCGGCGCCATGTGGGCCCAGACGCAGCCGGTCTACGACCTCGAGCAGCTCGAGGTGTTCCTCGCCCGGCTGGGCCGCGTCCCGGTGCCGCTGGTCGTCGGCATCCTGCCGCTCCATTCGTTCCGCCACGCCGAGTTCCTGCACAACGAGGTGCCGGGCATCACGGTGCCGGACGCCGTCCGGGCGCGCCTCCGCGACGCCGGCGACCACGCCCTCCGGGTCGGCGTCGAGACCGCTCAGGCGATCCTCGCCGAGGTGCGCCGGCGGCATGCCGGCGCCTATCTCATGCCGTCCTTCGGCCGCTTCGAGGTCGTCGCCGAGGTTCTCGAGGCCTTCCGTTGAGGCGCCGCCCGCGAGGCGCGCGCCCGTGACCGCCCGGGCGGCCGGTCGCGGCGCGGGCCGTACCCGGGGGCGAGCGTCCGGTGGCCCGGGACCGCGCCGGCGCGCGACGTAGAGCCGTGGGCGCGCTCGACGGTCTCGTCGTCCTGGACCTCGCCACGTTCATCGCGGCGCCGATGTGCGCCACGCTCCTGGGCGAGTTCGGGGCCGAGGTCATCAAGGTCGAGCAGCCCGGCGTGGGGGACGACCTGAGACGCCTCGGGCGCCAGGCCGACGGGGTGTCCCTCTGGTGGCTCTCCGACGCCCGCAACAAGAAGTCGATCGCCTGCAACCTCCGGGATCCCGCCGGACAGGCGCTGATCCGCCGCCTGTGCCGGGGGGTCGACGTGGTGGCGGAGAACTTTCGCCCGGGGACTCTCGAGCGCTGGGGGCTCGGGTACGAGGCCCTCAGGGCCGAGAACCCGGGGCTCGTCATGGTCCGGATCTCGGCGTTCGGCCAGACGGGGCCGTATCGCGAGCGGCCGGGGTTCGGGCGCATCGCGGCGGCGGTCGGGGGCATCTCATATCTGTCGGGCTATCCGGACCGGCCGCCGGTGACCCCCGGGACCCCGACGGTGCCGGACTACCTGGCGGGGCTCATGGGCGCGCTCGGCGCGATGGTCGCGCTCCGGGCGCGGGAGCGGACGGGCGAGGGACAGGTGGTGGATCTGGGGCTCTACGAGCCGATCGTGCGGATACTCGACGACGCGATTCCCGTGTTCGGGGCGCTGGGGTACGTCCGGGAGCGCATCGGCTCGGCCGCCGAGAGCGCGGCGCCGCACAACCACTACGAGAGCCGGGACGGGCGCTGGATCGCGGTCGCCTGCACGAACGACCGCATGTTCGCCCGGCTGGCCCGGGCCCTGGGAACACCGGACCTGGTCGCGCGGTTTCCGGGAGTACGGGACCGGCTCGCGGGCCGCGCCGAGCTGGACGGCCTCGTCCAGGCATGGGTGGGCGCCCGGGACGCCGCCGAGGCGCTGGCCGCCCTCGACGCGGCCGAGGTGCCGTGCGCGCTCGTGAACTCGGTGCGCGACCTGTTCGCGGACCCGCAGCTGAAGGCCCGCGAGAACATCGTGGCGGTGCCCGAGCCGGGCCTGGGGACCGTTCACATGCCCGGGGTCGTGCCGCGCCTCACGGGCACGCCGGGGACGATCCGGCACGCCGGCCCGCGGGAGGTGGGGGCGGACAACGAGGAGATCTATCTCGGCCGGCTCGGGCTCGATCGGGCCGAGTACAACCGCCTGCGGGCGGGAGGCGTAGTCTAGGTAGTCAGGAGGAGCCATGCTGATCCGCATTCCGGGACCGAACGATCCGCGCCCGTCGGAGATCACGCCGCGGGCGGCGTACCTGAACCGCCGCGCCTTCATGGTCGGCGCGGCCGCCGCCGCCGCGGTCACGGTGGGGTGTGACGCGCAGACGGAGGCCGCCCTCAAGCCGGCCGTGAAGGGTCAGCCCCTGGCCGCGGCCAGGAACCCGGCGGTGAGCGTGGCCGACCCGCCCACGCCCTGGGACAGCGCCACGACGTACAACAACTTCTACGAGTTCGGGACCGACAAGTCCGACCCGGCCCTGAACGCGCACACGCTCCGCCCCCGCCCCTGGACGGTGGAGGTGGGGGGACTCTGCCAGAAGCCGAAGACCTTCGACATCGACGAGATCCTGAAGCTGGCGCCGCTCGAGGAGCGCGTGTACGCGCTCCGCTGCGTGGAGGGCTGGTCGATGGTCATCCCGTGGATCGGGTATCCGCTCTCGGCGCTTCTCAAGCGGGTCGAGCCGACCGGCGCCGCCAAGTACGTGGAGTTCCAGACCCTGGTCGATCCCGAGCAGATGCCGGGCACCAAGCGGGGCTTCTTCGGCTCCTCGCTCGACTGGCCGTACGTGGAAGGGCTCCGGCTCGACGAGGCGATGCATCCCTTGGCGCTCCTCACCGTGGGGATGTACGGCCACGTGCTGCCGAACCAGAACGGCGCGCCCGTCCGCGTGGTGGTGCCCTGGAAGTACGGGTTCAAGAGCGCGAAGTCCCTCGTGCGGATCCGGCTGGTCGCCGACGAGCCGAAGACCAGCTGGAACAAGGCGGCGTCGGACGAGTACGGGTTCTACTCGAACGTCAACCCGAACGTGGACCACCCCCGCTGGAGCCAGGCGACCGAGCGGCGGATCGGCGAGTTCCGCCGCCGGAAGACGCTGATGTTCAACGGCTACGACCAGGTCGCGTCCCTCTACACGGGGATGGATCTCAAGAAGCAGTACTAGGCGCCGGGAGGGCAGCGCGGTGGCCCGGATCGAGGGTGTCCGACCCGACGCGTCGGGAGACGACTACGTCGCGAAGATCCTGGCCGCTCAGGCGCGACACTGGGGCGCCCCTCTCCTGAATCACCTCCTGTACGCGCGCCGGCCGTCGATCTTTCGCGGCGCGCGCGGGATGTGGACGGGCATCGACGCCTCGGGGCTGATCGACGAGAAGCTCAAGGCCCTCCTCAACCGCCGCGTGGCCTCCCTCAACCGCTGCGAGTTCTGACAGGACATCAACGCTGCCGTGGGCAGCGCGCTGGGGGTGCCGGAGGAGAAGATCCTGGCGCTGGCCGACTATGCGACCAGCCCGCTCTACGACGCCGCGGAGCGCGTGGCGCTCGAGTACGCCGACGCCATGACGCTCAGCGATCGCGAGGTCGGGGACGAGCTCTTCGACCGGCTCCGCCGCTTCTACGACGACGACGCCCTCGTGGAGCTGACGGCGGTGATCGCGTGGGAGAACGCGTCCAGCAAGTTCAACCGGGCGCTCCGCGTGCCGTCGCAGGGCCTGTGGCGGCGCCCGCCGGGGGAGCCGGATCGCACCCCTCGCTCCGACCCGGGGCGGGCGTAGCCGCGCCGGGCCGCGCCAGCCGTGACCCGCCGGCAGCGGATCGGGCTGAAGGCCGTCGTGTGGGCGGGGTGTCTCGCCCCGCTGGCGAGCCTCCTGTGGCGGCTCTTCACGGATCCCCTCGTCACGAATCCCATCGACGTGGCCACGGACACCCTCGGCGACTGGACTCTGCGGATCCTGCTGCTCTCCCTCACCATGACGCCGCTCCGCGTCCTGTTCGGCCTGTCGTGGCCGGTCACGCTCCGGCGGCTCCTCGGGCTCTTCGCGTTCGCGTATGCGGCGCTCCACTTCTCGGTGTGGCTCGTCGTCGACCACTTCTTCGACTGGCCGACGATGACGGCGGACATCGTGAAGCGGCCGTACGTCACGGTGGGATTCACGGCCCTCGTGCTGCTCCTGCCGCTCGCCGCGACCTCGACCGCCGGGATGATCCGGCGGCTCGGCGCGGTCGCCTGGCGGCGTCTCCACCGGCTCGTCTACGTGATCGCGATCCTGGGAGTGCTCCACTACTTCTGGCTGGCGAAGGTCGGCGTCCAGGGGCCGTACTACTACGCCGCCTGGCTGGCGGTCCTCTTCGCCATCCGGATCGTCGACGCGGCGCGCCGCGTCCGGGCGAGAGCCCGGCGCTCCGCTCCCGAGAGCGCGCTCGCCCCGCGCTCCGCGCGGCCCGGCTGACCGTCCCGTCCGCCCTGCGCCTCCCCTCGCGGGCGCGCTTGTGCTACCGTGATCGGCGCCGGGCCAGCGGGTCCGAACGCTCAGGAGGGGGAACGATGGTGAGAGGGTTTCTCGCGGGTGTGCTGACGGGCGGTTTGGTCGTGTGGTTCTTCCGGGACGACATCCGAGCCTACCTCGACGAGCAGACCCGGCTGGCGCGCGTGGGCACGGCCGACCGGCTCCACGCGGTCGAGGAGACGGCCGAGCGCGTGTTCGATCGCGCGGCCGCGCCCATTCGCCGGGCCGAGGAGATGCTCGATCACGGCAAGGCGCAGGTGAGCGACACTCTGCGCTCCGCCGAGCGGACGATCCGGCCCTAGACCGATCCTAGCGGCGCCGCCTGCCCGCGGTCGCGGGCTCGCGCCGCCTGAGCCCGGCGCCCGCGGCGACGAGCCACCCGACGCCGGCGCGGCTCGACCGCAGCCGGACCGGCGCTTGCGCGACGCCTTCCCGCGCGATCAGGTCCGGAGGCGCGGGTCCATCGCGTCCCGGACCGCGTCACCGAAAAGGTTCAGCCCGAACACCGACACCGCGATCGCGGCGCCCGGGAAGATCGCCAGCCAGGGGGCGTTCCGCATGTTCTTCTGCGCCTCGTAGAGCATGTTGCCCCACGTCGGGCGGGGCGGCGCCTCGCCCAGCCCCAGGAAGGAGAGCGCCGCCTCGGCCAGCAGCACCTCGGCGAAGTAGAGGCTGCACTGCACGATCACGACCGACAGGCAGTTCGGCGCCACCGTCCGGACGAGGAGACGCTGGACCGAGGTGCCGAGGGCGCGCGAGGCGGTGACGTACTCCTGCGTCATCACGGCCAGGGCGATGCCACGGGTCATCCGCGCGATTCGCGGGAAGTAGACCACCGCGAGCGCGATGACGATGCTCCGTCCCCCCGTGCCCAGGGCGGCGCCGACCGCGACCGCGAGGAGGAGCGCCGGGAAGGACATCAGGACGTCGAGCGCGCGCATCAGGAGCCCGGCGGGGCGGGGCGGCGCCGCCGCGGCGAGGATGCCGACGAGGATCCCCGGCACTCCGGCCAGCAGGATGGTCAGGCTGCCGATCGTGAGACTGAACGCCGCGCCGTGCACGACCCGGCTGAACACGTCCCGCCCGAGATGGTCCGTCCCGAACCAGAAGTCCGCGCCCGGCGGCGAGAAGCGCTTCGGCACGTTCATGCGGATCGGGTTCGCGAGGGGAAGATAGGGCGCGAGCAGCGCCATGACCACCAGCGCGAGCATGATGGCGGCGCCCGCCACCGAGAGCGGGTTCCTTCGCGCCCAGCTGCGAAGACGAGCCCCGCCCGCGCGTCGGGGCGGCAGGGCGGTGGCGGGCATCGGGGGCGGGCCGTCGCGATCCGCGCCGCCGACGGCACCGGAGGCTCTCGCCCCACCGGGGGCCGCCCGGCCCGCTCGTTCTTCCAGCGTCGACATCGGTCAGCTCGGACGCAGCCGGGGGTCGAGGTACGTGTAGACGACGTCGACCAGCAGGTTCACGAGGACGTAGATGACCGCGACGTACAGGATGAGTCCCTGGATGACCGGAAGGTCGCGGTTGTAGAGGGAGCGCACCACGAGCTGGCCCACCCCCGGCAGGACGAACACCGTCTCGATGACGGCGCTCCCGCCGAGCAGGATGCCCACGTTGATGCCGATCACGGTGACGATGGGAATCAGGGCGTTGCGAAGCGCGTGGCGCATCAGGACCGCGCGATCGCGCAGGCCCTTGGCGCGCGCCGTTCGCACGTAGTCCTGGTTCAGGACCTCGAGCATGCTCGAGCGGGTGAGGCGCGTGAGAAGCGCTGCCAGGTAGGTGCCGAGCGAGAGGCTCGGCAGGATCAGGAAGGGGATCGCCTTCCAGAAACCTCGCGTGATGGGCTCGTAGCCGATGATGGGCAGAAGATCGAGCCAGAGCGAGAAGAGGATGATCAGCATCAGGCCCAGCCAGAAGCTCGGGAGGGACAGGCTGACCAGCGTGAGCAGGCGCGCGGCGTGGTCGATCCAGGAGTTCCGGAAGGCGGCGGACAGGAGCCCGGCCGGGCACGCCGATGGCCGATCGAGAAGAGCAGCGCGAGCGCCACCAGGCTGAGCGTCGTCGGCATCCGCCAGAGGAGCTCCTCCGAGACCGCGGGTCTTGTTGTAGAGGGACTCTCCCAGGTTGCCTCGCGCGATCTGGCCCAGCCACTCCAGATAGCGGACGTGGAGCGGGCGGTCCAGGCCGAGCTGGCGCCGGAGCTCCTCGACGGCCTGCGTCGTTCCCTCGCCGCCCATCATGACGAGGGCGGGGTCGCCGGGGATGACGTGCACCAGCGCGAAGGACGCCATGCTGAGCGCGAGCAGCATGGGGACCAGCGCCAGCGCGCGCCCGACGACGAGCTTGAGCAGCGGGTGCATGGCTAGGGCCGCGGCCCCGTCACGGTGCGACCGGCGGAGGGGCCATCGGGCGGCGCCCGGACCGCCGGCCCCTGGCGATGCTCACGGGGCGGCGGCGAAGGCCTTCTGCAGCGAGCCCGCGATCTCGTCCAGCGCGGTCCGCGCCTTGCCGAGGATGCGCGTCATCCGGACGAACCCGTGGAACATCCCGGCATAGCGCGTGACCGTGACCGGGACGCCGGCGTCGCGGAGGCGCGCGGCGTAGGCCTCGCCCTCGTCGCGGAGCGGATCGAACTCGGCGGTCATGACGAGGGCGGGCGGGAGCCCGGCCAGGCTCGGCGCCCGCAGCGGCGAGGCGTGCGGCTCCTCTCCCTGGGCGGCGCGGGCGAGGTAGTGGTTCCAGAACCACCGCATCCCCTCGCGCGTCAGCACGTAGCCGGTCGCGTTCTCGAGGTAGGACGGCGTGTTCAGGTCGTGGTCGGTGACGGGATAGATCAGGACCTGGTGGAGCAGGCCGGGCCCGCGGCGCTCGCGCGCCATCAACGCGACGACCGTGGCCAGGTTTCCTCCCGCGCTGTCGCCGCCGACGGCGACGCGGCGCGGGTCGACCCCGAGCCGGGCCGCGTGGGCCACGATCCAGAGCAGCGCGGCGTACGAGTCCTCGGCCGCGACGGGATACTTGAACTCCGGCGCGCGTCGGTAGTCGACGCTGACCACCGCGCAGCGCGCCGCGTTGGCGATCGACCGGCAGAGCCCGTCGTGCGTGTAGAGGTCGCCGGCCACCCAGCCACCGCCGTGGTAGTAGACGAGGACCGGATGCGGACCGGGCCCGCCGGGCGAGTACGCGCGCACGGTGATCTCGTCTCCCGCCACCGGCACCCGGTGGTCGGCCACCGCCGCCACCTCCTCGAAGGGGCCGAGCGCCGCCGTGCGGGTGCGGAGCGACTCGCGAGCCTCGTCCGGCGTCGAGGACTCGATGGGCTTGAGGTTGAGCGCGGCCATCGCATCCACGACGCGCTGAGCTTCGGGGTCGAGCGGCATGACGGCCTCCGGCGGCCGGGCGGCGTCAGGCGCCCGCGGGCGCGCTCGCGCGCGGCCGCAGGAGCTTGGCCCGGGCATCGTGAAGTTGCTGGTGAAGCGGTGTCCGCTCCCGCACGGTCATGGGGGTCTGCTCGGCGAGCCCCGTGTGGAGCTCCACGAAGACCGGACCCTCGGCATCGAGGAGCTCGCGAAGCCGGCGCTTGAAGTCGCCGAGGTCCCTGACGACGGCGGTCGTCCGGTAGCCGGCGCCCTTGGCCATCATCACGAAGTCGACCGACAGCCCGCCCGGGATGCCCTGCGCCCCCGACGTGTGGTAGACGCCGTTCTTGAAGAGGAAGTGGACCAGGTTCCGGGGCGCCGCTCCCGCCACCGTGGCGAGCGAGCCGAGCTGCATCAGCAGGGAGCCGTCCCCGTCGAGCACCAGGACCCGCCGGTCGGGGCGGGCGAGCGCCAGCCCGAGCCCGAGGGAGGAGGCGCCGCCCATGAAGCCGACGCAGGTCACGGACAGGTCGTTCGGCGCGATGGTGCGCCAGGCGGGGGCCGTGGTCATCGTGGGGACGACGATGGCGTCGCCCCGCTCGGCGGCGATCGCGCGCAGGACGTCCTCCGGCTTCGCGATCATGTCAGGCCGTCTCCAGGCCGACCAGAACCGCGGCCGGGCCGCGGCGCGCGCGGCTCAGCCGGTAGTACTCGGGAATGAGGTGGACGTCGTTCGGGCCTTCCAGCCGGGCATGCGGCACGCCGAAGGTGTCGAGGAGCGGCTCGCAGTAGCGGACCATCGAATGCCTCGACTCGCGCGGGTCCTTGTCCTTCTCCCGGCTCAGGAGGCCGATCATGTAGAAGACCGGGATCCGGCCGTCCATCGCGACGCCGCGGAGCGTGTTGACCGAGGCGTAGAGCCCCGCGTGCTGGATCATCAGGACGACGGGCTCCCCGCCGACGTAGAGGCCGGCCGCGATGGCCGTCGCCTCGTCCTCGGTCGCGCAGGTGACGACGCGGATCGAGTCTTCCTTGTCGAGCGCGGCGAGCACGGTCTTCTGGTGCGTGTCCGGCACGCTCAGGATCCACCCGAGATGGGTGTGCACCGGCGGCTCTGCGACCTCCGCGGCCAGCGCCTTGCGGGCCTCGCGGAACGTGTCCTTCAGCGTGTCGATGATGAGCGGGGCTGGAATCGACTCGGGCATCCTGCCTCCGACGGCTAGTGGAGCCCCATCCACGGGTCGAGCGGAATCCGGGGCGCGGGCGCCTCCTTCCAGGGCTCCTCGCGAGGGATCGCCTCGCGAGGAGCCCGGAAGAAAGGGCGCGGACTACTTGGAGACTCCCCAGACGCGCGCGTAGCCCGCCGCCCAGTGACTCCAGCCCTTGACGTTCTCCCGCCACGCCACGACCTGGGGCACGTAGTTGGTCGGGTAGTAGGGGAGGTCCGTGCGCCGGAGCTGCTCGAGCTGCGCGTAGATCTTCGCGCGGTCCTCCGCCTTGAGCGCCTTGCGCCCTTCCTGGCACAGGCGATCGTAGTCGGCGTTCTTGTAGCCGGCGCCGCTCGAGGTCGACTCGTTCGTCTGGCAGTAGTAGACGTCGGCGTCCGGCCGCGGCGTGAGCCCCGAGTAGAAGAGCTCGAAGTCACCCTTGTTCCAGACCTCCTGGAGGGCCGCCGACTCGAGCGTCTTCACGTCGACGTTCATGCCGGCTGCCTGGAGCTGGGCCTGGATCACCACGGCGCCCTGGGCGATCCGGTCCGGCACCAGGTGGGCGGTGAGGACCACCTTCTCCCCCTTGTAGCCGGCCTCCTGCATGAGCTGCTTGGCCTTCTGGATGTTCGGCTTGGCGTAGGGATCCTGATCGTGGATCGCGCCGTGGAACGGCATCCCGGCCGGGAACCCCGCCACGACGGGCTTGCCCTGGCCGCCCGTGACCGCCTTGGACATCTCGTCCTTGTCGATGGCGTACGCCACGGCCTGCCGGAGCTTCTGGTTGGTGAAGGGCCCCTTCTTGAAGCCGAAGCGGAGGTCGTCGAACGCGATGCCCGGCTTGGACGACCACCACGAGCCCCGGCTTGCCCTTCATGCGGGCGACGTCCTCGACGTTCAGCTCGATCGCGATGTCCACGTCGCCCTTCTCGATCGCGGCGGCGCGCACCGAGCTGTCCGGGATCGGGATGAAGTCCACCGTCTCCATGATGGCGACCTTCTTGCCGGCGAGCCCGGAGCGTCGGCCGCGAGTCGGCCACGTAGTCCTTGAACTTCTTCACCCGGAGGAAGGCGTCCTTCTTCCACTCGACGAACTCGTAGGGACCGGTGCCCACGGGCTTCGTGATGGCCCCGCCCTGCTTCTCGACCTCGCCCTCCGGGTAGATCACGACCGGGCAGATGACGTTGGCGAGGTTGGCGAGGAAGACGCCCGACGGGGCGTTGAGCCCGATGCGGACCGTCGAGGCGTCGGTGGCCTCGACGTCCTTGACCAGCGCCTTGAACTCCGCCGACCGGCAGCCCTGGTTGCGCATCCGGTTGAGCGTGTAGGCGACGTCCTTCGCGTCCATCACCTTGCCGTTGTGGAACTTGACGCCCTTCCGGACCGTGATCGTGTAGGTGAGGCCGTCGGGGCTGATCGTGTGCTTGTCGGCCAGCATCGGCTGGATCGACAGGTCCTCGCCGAGGGTGTAGAGCATCTCGTACACGTTCAGGAGCGCGACCCGGCTGACGTAGTGCGTCGTCAGGTGGAGGTCGACGTTCGAGGTGTCGCCCTGGAGGGCGACCTTGAGGTGGTTGGCCTGGGCGGCCGCGTGCGGCGCGGCGACCATGGTCGCGCCCAGGAGCAGGGCCAGCGCCATCACGCCCCGGCCGGCCGTTCTACGGAGCCCGTGTCGTGTCGCTCGCGTCGCTCGCATGTGTGTCTCCTCCCTGGTTGTCACCAGCGGATCTCCCGCTGCACCGGCAGCCGGTGCTGGTCCTGACGTCCCTCGATCGGCCAGGCCCGGAACTCGTCGAGCCAGACCAGCATCTCCTTCATGATGGCGTCGGCGATCCGGCGCCCTTTCTCGCGGCTGGCCTTCGTGGGGTCGCCGTGGACGCCCGTCTTGGTCCAGCGTCCCCAGAAGTCGTTGAACCGGACGTTGGTCGTGCTGTCGGAGGTCATCGTGCGCCCCACGCGGTCGGTGTCCTGCACGGCCTTGTCCATCTGGACGCGCTCGGCGGCGAAGTGGAGATAGAGCGAGGTCTCCCACTCGTCCGCGTGGGCGTACACCCCGCTCTCGAGCCCCTTCAGGCTCTCGTCTCGCCCCATGTTGTAGTAGCCGAACGCGCAGCAGATGGCCGGCGTCTCGAGCACCACCCGGCGCGCGATCAGGTCGGCCATCGGCATGTTCGAGCCGTGGCCGTTGATCACGGCCATCCGCCGGAACCCGTGGTAGGCGACGCTCTTGAGCACGTCCGCGCAGAAGTCGATGAAGTGCTGGGGCTCGACGTGGATCGTCCCCGGGAAGTCGAAGTGATGCATGTTGAGCCCGTAGGGGATGCCGGGCAGCACGAGCACCTTGTCCGGCGCCCGTCGGCCGAGCTCCTGGCATACGGATTCGACCAGGAACAGGTCGGTGTCGAGGGGCAGGTGAGCGCCGTGCTGCTCGGTCGAGCCCGTGGGCAGGAGGACCACCTTCCCGAGCTCGATCGCGTCGTTCATCTCGGGCCAGGTGAGCTTGTTGTACTCGAAGATCTCGCGCGCCTTCACCGGACCTCCTGAGCGTCCACGATGGTTGGGATCGGGAGCGACGTGTGACGAACGGCATCAACTCTAGCGGAGGGCTGAGGTCCGGACAAGAGGGCGCATCGGATCAAAATTTCGGTTACCGAACACGGGGGGTGTCCATCAAAAGTCACGGTTACCGACTCCAGCCTGGACGGTGACCGTGACGCGAGCCGAGTTTGCGGGAGTATGCCGCCGTGCAGCGGGAGCGCTACCTGCGCGCGCCGCGGGCGGAAAGCACCGGCTGCTGAACGAGGTGGTGGCGGTCACCGGGCTGCATCGCAAGGCGGCCATCCGCCTGCTGCGGCGCCCGCTGCGCCCCGCCACGAGTCGCCCCCGCGCGGGCCGCCCGCGCCGGTACGGCCCCGCCGTGGCCGCCGCGGCCCAGCTGCTCTCCGAGGCCACGGGCCACATCGGCCCCCACCGGCTGGCACCCCTTCCTCCCCGAGCTGCTCGATCGCCTCACCCCGAGCGGCGAGCTGGGGGTCACGCCCGCGGTCGACAGCGCCTTCGCCAGGTCAGCCCCGCCACCCTCGCCCGCCTCTTGGCGCCCGTTCGGCGCACCCTGCCGCACCGGGGCCTCACGACGACCCGCCCCGGCGCCTGGCTCAAGCACCAGATCCCTGTTCGCACCTTCGCCGAGTGGGCCGACGCCCAGCCCGGCTTCCTCGAGCTCGACCTGGTCGCCCACTGCGGCCCCACCACCACGGGCTTCTACCTCTACACCCTCTGCGCCGTCGATGTCGCGACCACCTGGGTCGAGCTCCAAGCCGTCTGGGGCAAGGGCCAGAAACGGGTCGGCACCGCCATCCACCACGTCCGCCAGCGCCTGCCGATGCCTCTGCGCGGCCTGGACAGCGACAACGGCTCCGAGTTCATCAATCACGACCTGTATGCCTGGTGCCAGCGTGAGGGCATCACCTTCACCCGCAGTCGCCCGTACCACAAGAACGACAGCGCCCACGTCGAGCAGAAGAACGGCGCCATCGTCCGCCCGCTCATCGGCTATGATCGCTACGCCTCCCAGGCCGCGTACGCCCAGCTCGCTCGCGTCTACGACCTCGCGCGCCTGCACATCAACTTCTTCCAACCTGTCCAGCAGCTCGTGCGCAAGGAGCGTCGCGGCCCGCGCGTGCATCGCGTGTACGATCGCGCCCAGACCCCGTTTCAGCGGCTCGTGGCGACGGGCGTGCTCTCCACCCTGCGTCGGCAGGAGCTCGACGGCGTGTATCGTTCGCTCAACCCGCTCCATCTTCGCCGTCAGCTCGATGCCGCCCTCACGATGCTCTGGCGCCTCGCCGCCCGCGACCCCGCGCCCCTCACGGCCCGCCAACGGCTCCTGGCGGCCGCGGCGCTTCGGTAACCCTGACTTATGAGGTCCCGCGGAGGGGTGGGAGGGCGAGCCAGGACGGTTCCGGCCGAGCATCGGGCTGCCATTTCCGGCCATCTCGGGCATCCGCGGGCCGCCATCCTGAGGTAGGATGAGCGCCTATGGACGACAGGATCGCTCCCCCGCAGTTCCTGACCGCCGACGTCGCCGCCGAGGTGCGCGAGCGCTTCGGCACTCCCTGCTACGTCTACGACCGCGCCGCGCTCGAGGCGGCCGCCCGGGCGGCGCTGGCCTTCCCGGCGCCTTTCGGCTTCACCCTGCGTTACGCGATGAAGGCGAACCCGTCCCGCGGCATTCTCCAGGTGTTCCGCGCGCTGGGGCTCCACATCGACGCGTCGAGCGACTTCGAGGTCGAGCGCGCCCTCGAGGCGGGGTTCGAGCCCGGGGAGATCCAGCTCACCTCCCAGATGCCGTCGCGGCGGCTGGCCGAGCACGTGCGGCGGGGCGTCCTGTTCAACGCGTGCTCCGTCCACCAGCTCGACAGCTTCGGGCGGGTCGCTCCCGGGAGCGAGGTGTCGGTCCGGATGAACCCCGGCCTCGGCACCGGCTCCACCAAGCGCACCAACACCGGCGGGCCTGCGTCGAGCTTCGGGATCTGGCACGAGTACCTGGACGAGGTCAAGACGATCGCCGAGCGCCACCGCTTGCGAATCACGCGGCTCCACTCCCACGTGGGCTCGGGCACCGACCCCGAGATCTGGAAGCGCTGCATCCGGATGACGCTCGAGCTGGCGGCAAAGCTGCCCGAGGTCGGCGCGGTGAACCTGGGGGGCGGGTTCAAGGTGGGGCGCATGCCGGAGGAGCCGACGGTCGACCTGGCCGACGTGGGCGCGCACGTGCGCGCGGAGCTCCTGGCCTTCCAGTCCCGGGACGGCCGGCGCCTCGGTCTCGAGATCGAGCCCGGCACGTACCTCGTCGCGCGCGCCGGCGCGGTGGTGGCCAGCTGCGTGGACGTCGTGGACACCGGCCGCGAGGGGTACCTCTTCGCCAAGCTCGACACCGGCATGACCGAGGTCACGCGCCCGTCGCTCTACGGCGCCCAGCACCCGATCGACGTTCTCGCCCAGGGAAGGGAGGCGGCGGCGGTCGTCTTCGTGGGCCCTTGCTGCGAGTCGGGCGACATCCTCACGCCGGCTCCCGGCGACCCCGAGGCGCTCGGGCCCCGCTGGGTTCCCCGGCCCCAGATCGGCGACCTCGTCGTGGTGAGCGGGGCCGGCGCCTACTGCGCCGCGATGTCCACGATCAACTACAACTCGTATCCCCGCGCGCCCGAGGCGATGCTGGAACGGGACGGCACCTTGCGCCTCCTCCGGCGCCGCCAGGAGCCTGCCGCGGTCTGGGCCGACGAGGCCTGAGCTAGAGGGCCCGCGCGCTCCCCGGGCCGCCCGCCGGCGGCCGTCCGAAGGCGTCGAGCCGTTCCGCCGCCGGCTGACGGGGATCGCAAGCCCGCGCTTCCCCCGTACCCTTCAGCTTTCCTGGCGCCCCGGCGCGCCGGGGCTATGATGGCAACTGAGAAATCACATGTCTGGGTTGCCGATCGTTCCGCTCGTCGCGCTCGGGCTGCTCTTCTTCGCGACCCCGCTCATCGTCCTCGTCCTCATCCTGGTGCTCCTGAGCCTGAGGAGCCGGGTGCGCCGGCTGGAGGCGCGCCTTGGCGACCTGGAGCAAAGTTCGGGGGCCCCGCGCGCGAGTGCCGCTCCGACGGCGGCCGGGTCGGACGAGGCGGTCGAGCCGCCGCTGTCGCCTGCGACACCCGATCCGCAGGCGATTCTGCCCGGCCTCGACGCCGACCCGGCCGCCGTAGCCCCGGAGGTCTCGGGCTCCGGCGTCGTGGCCGGGGACTTCGCGACCGAGCGCGCCGCGGCGGCCGAGGCGCCGCCCGTTGCGCCGCTCGCCGCGGAGCCGGAGCCGGTGGCCGGCGTGAGTCGGTGGGAAGGTCGGCTGGGTGGGACCTGGCTCTCGCGCGTCGGGGCCCTGCTCCTCGTCCTCGGCGCGGGCTTCTTCCTCAAGCACGCGTTCGAGCAGGAGTGGATCGGCGCGAAGGGACGCGTCCTGGCGGGACTCGTGGCCGGCGCCGCGATGATGGCCGGCGGCATGAGACTCGCCGGCAGCTCCACCTACCGCCTGCCGGCCCAGAGCCTCGTGGCGGTCGGGATCGGGGTCATCTACCTCTCCCTGTACGCCGCCCACGCGTTCTACGCGCTCGTGGGGGCGCCGGTGGCCTTCGTGGCGATGGCCCTCGCGACCGCGGTGGGCTTCGGCACGGCGCTGCGCTTGGACTCTCGCGCCCTCGCGGTCCTCGCCACCCTCGGCGGGCTTCTGACGCCGGTCATCCTCGACACTGACACCGACGCGGCCGCCGCGCTCTTCACCTATCTCGCCATCCTCGATCTCGGCGTGCTGCTCCTCGCGTCCCGGCGGGGATGGCCGGGACTCGCGCTGCTCGCGTTCGCGGGGACCCAGGTCCTCTACTGGGGGTGGCTGGACCGCTGGTACCAGACCGCCCGGCTCCCCGTGGTCCTGGGATGGGCCACCGTGTTCTTCCTCGCGTTCGCCGCCTGGGCGCTCCGAGGCTCGGGGAGCGAGCGGTCCCCCGGAACCCTCCCGCTCGGTCGGGCGCTGATCATCCTCGGGGCGCCGGCCCTCTACTTCACCGCCGCGCGGCGCGTCCTGGACGACCCCTCGGGGCGTCGCCTCGCCGTCCTCGCGCTCGCCCTCGCGGCGGCGTACCTCGTGGCGGCGCGCGTGGCGGGCCGGAGCGCGCGTGGCGGCCCCCGGGTCGCGCTGCTCCACCGGGCGATCGCGCTGGCGTTCCTGACGCTGGCGCCCGCGGTGACCCTCGGGCGACACGACCTGGTGATCGCGTGGAGCGTGGAGGGGCTGGTGCTCCTGCTCGGCGGCTTCGCCCTGAGCGTGCCGGGGCTGCGCGCGGGCGGCCTCGCGATCGGCGCGCTCGCGTGGGCGCGCTGGTTCGAGGCGGTCGGAGAGAACGCCGGCCGGGCGGGGACGTTCCTCATCGCGCACCCGGCGCTGCCGGCGACCGTCGTCGTCGCGGTGACGGCCGTCCTCGGCGCCCTCGTCTACCGGGCTCGGGAGCGCGCCGGGGCGACCCTGGGCTGGTGGGAGCGCTTCGCCCGCCCGATCCTGCTCCTGGTCGCGATCGGGAGCCTGGCGCTCCTCGTGACCGTGGAGCTCGGTCAGTTCCGGACGCTCGCCATTCCGCCGCCATACGTTCCCGCCGTGAAGTCCGTCGTCTGGATGCTGGCCACGATGGCCCTTCTGGCCCTGGCCCGGCGCGACGAGACGCGCGTCCTGCTCGGCGTCGCGACCGTCCTGCTGCTCGCCCTCGTCGGGGAAGCCCTTGGCGGGACGGACCGCTGGGCCCGCATCCAGCCGTCTCTCCGGCCGGCGATCGGGAACCCGCGCTTCCTGGCCGGCTGTCTCCTCGTGGTGCTCACCTGGCTCTACGGCCAGGTGGCCGAGTCCCTGCCGCACCTCGGAGAGCGCGCCCGCCGGCGGCTCGCCGCCGTGAGCTCCATCGGCGCGGCCCTCCTGCTGCTCTGGAACCTGAGCGTCGAGGTCGTGCTGGCGCCCCTGCCCGAGACCGGCTTCGATCCGTCGAAGCTCCGCAGCGCGGCGCTCTCGGTGCTGTGGGCGGTGTACGCGTTCACGGCGATGGCCTGGGGGCTCTGGCAGAACCACGCGCCGCTCAGGATCGGCGCCATCCTGCTCTTCGGCGTCACGGTCTTGAAGGTGCTCACGGTCGACCTGGCAGGGCTCGACGCGCTCTACCGCATCCTGTCGGTCCTCATCCTCGGGGCGGCCCTCCTGATCGCGTCCTTCCTCTACGCCAGGTCTCGGCGGCGCCCGAACGAGACGGGCTGATCCGGGGCCCGACGGCGGGGCGGTGAGGTCGAGGGCCATCGACGGCGTGAGGAGCGGCCAGGGACGCCCGGACGAGACGGGCCAATCGGATCGGCCGGCGACGCGCGGGCCCGGCCCCGGCCGCGCGGGTCAGTCGCCGGCGGCCACGTCCCGGAGCAGGTCCTTCAGGATCGCGCGCGCGGCGTTGTGCCCGGGGGCCCCGGTGACCTCGCCTCCCGGATGGGTGCCCGCGCCGCACAGGTAGAGTCCGGTGATCGGGGTCCGGTAGTGGGCCCAGCCGGGCAGGGGTCGGCGGCCGAGCAGCTGGGCGGGTACCAGGTCGAGGTGGCGGATGTTGCCGTCGGTGAGACCGACTCGCGCCTCGATGTCCGGCGGGGTGAGAAGCATCCAGTCCACGAGCGCCCGGCGGAAGTTCGGCGCGTACTCCGTCAGCAGATCGATCATCCGCTCGCCCATCTCCTTGCGGCGCGTGTCCCACGTGCCCTCGGCCGGCCGCACCGGCGCCCAGAGCGCCCAGATGGACACGACGTGGTGGCCGGGAGGCGCCATCGAGTCGTCGTACACCGTGGGGATCTGGACCTCCATCAAGGGAGAGCGGGGCAGCCGGCCCGCCTGGGCGTCTTGCCAGGCCGCGAGGAACGCCTCCGCCGACGGGCAGATCTTCACCTGCGCCAGGTACCGGGGATCGAACCCGGGCCCGAGGAATCCGGAGAAGTCGGGCAGCTCGCGGAGCGCCGCGTGGAACTTGAAGTACGCTGCCCGGGTCGAGAGCGCGGCGATCTGCTCGCGGAACTCCGCGGGCAGGGCGTCCGGGGGGACCAGCCGGAGGAACGTCCGCTTCGGGTCGGCGTTCGAGACGACGGCGTCCGCCGAGACGTGGCTCCCGTCGGCGAGGACCACTCCGGCGGCGCGGCCGTGCCTCACGTCGACCCGGGCCACGTCGACGCCGGTGCGGATCGTGACTCCCGCTTCGCCGGCGGCGCGCGCCATGGCCTGGGTGATGGCGCCCATGCCGCCCTTGACGATGCCGACCGTGTCGGGCGCCGAGCGAAGGTTCACCCGGATGTAGGCGTAGATGAGCGCGCTGCCGGGCGCCCGGGGGTCGCCGAGGTCCTGCGCGTTCATCGCGTGCGCCCGCATCAGATCCGACTCGAAGTACTCGTGGACGAGGTCCCACATGGGCCGGGTCAGGAGCGTCTCGAAGATCTCCTCGTCGGGCGTGCCCTTGACCCGCGCCGCGAGCTCCGCATAGGTCGGCGCCGGAGCGAGGAAGTAGGGATGGAGCAGGGCGGCCGCCCGCTCCCAGAGCGCGATC
The DNA here is from genome assembly GCA_963745015.1 of uncultured Candidatus Rokubacteria bacterium. Lineage (GTDB taxonomy): Bacteria > Methylomirabilota > Methylomirabilia > Rokubacteriales > DASRDR01 > DASRDR01. The sequence goes on along the minus strand of CAVUVU010000014.1, from coordinate 336,959 downwards.
CAGCGCGGGTAGGCGGCGGCGTCCCGCTTCGAGTACCGCTCGATCTCCGCCGCCGTGCGGTCGACGTCCTCCCACACGACCAGGTGGCGCCCGTCCGGGAATGGATGGAAGCGCGCCGGCTCGAGCGGGAACACCTTGAAGCCGTGCCGCGGGAGATCGAGGTCGCGGATCACCTTTTCCTGGAGGAGGTGGCAGATGTACGAGCAGGACGAGAGCCGGTAGCCGGGGAAGAGCTCCTCGGTGATGCAGGCGCCGCCGACCATCGGGCGGCGCTCCAGCACCACGCGTCTTCAGCCCCCCGCGGGCCAGGTAGGTGGCGGCGACCAGACCGTTGTGCCCGCCGCCGATCACGACGGCATCGAATCGCTCCGTCATCTGTCGTCCTCCCGGTATGCGAGGCATCGTCGCCGACGCCGCGGCGCCCTGTCAATCGCAGGTCGTGCGGCCGCCTTGACGCGCTCCGCGCCCGGTGATACCGAGAGAGCCGCGGCGGCGCCAGTCGGTGCGCGGGCGGGCCGTCGCGGACCGATTCTCCGAGGGAGGCACGTGAATGCGCGAGCGTGAGCGCGAGGCGATGCGACTGCTCCTCACGGCCGAGGCGACCCGGCGGTTCGGCCCCGAGCGAGCGGCGGTCCTCGGGCGCGACATCGACGCGCTGGCCGCCAATCTGGCCGAGGTCGCCGCGGCCGAGCTGCCCGACGAGACCGAGCCCGCCTTCTTCCTTCTCGAGGGCGACGGCCGGTGACGGCGCTCTGCGAGCTGTCGATCGCGGACGCCGCCGCCGAGATGCGCCGGGGCCGGCTCTCGGCGGTCGATCTGGTGGACGCTTGCCTCGGCCGCATCGACGCCTGCGAGGAGCAGGTCCGGGCCTGGGTGGTGGTGGACCGGCCGGGCGCCCTCGAGGCTGCCCGTCGGCTGGACGGCGAGGCGCGCGAGGGCCGGTTCCGAGGCCCCCTCCACGGCGTTCCCGTGGGGCTGAAGGACATCATCCACGCGGCGGGGCTCGAGACGACCGCGGGGGCTCGAGGCTTCGCCACCACCGCGCCGCGCGAGGACGCCGCGTGCGTGGCGCGGCTCCGGGCGGCGGGCGCGGTGATCCTGGGCAAGCTCCAGACGACCGAGTTCGCGTTCAGCGATCCCGCGGTGACGCGGAATCCCTGGCACCCGGCCCGCACGCCCGGAGGCTCGTCCTCGGGCTCGGCCGCCGCGGTCGCGGCGCGGATGGTCCCCGCCGCCCTCGGATCACAGACGGTCGGCTCGGTGCTGCGGCCGGCGGCCTTCTGCGGCGTGGTCGGCCTGAAGCCGACGTACGGCCGCGTGAGCCGGCGCGGCGTCCTCCCGCTCGCGTGGTCGCTCGATCACGTGGGCGTGTTCGCGCGTTCGGTGGCGGATGCCGCCCTGGTCATGTCGGCCCTGGCCGGGCACGATTCCGCCGATCCCGGCTCGGCGGTCGCGCCGCCTCCCGATGTGGCGGCCCTCGTGGCCGCTCCGCCGTCCGGCCCCCCGCGATTCGGCCTGATCGGAGAGCCCTTCCTCGAGCGCGCGACGCCGGAGGCGCGGGCCCATCTGGTCGAGACCGCGCGGACGCTCGAGGCGCGCGGCGCGCACGTCGAGCCCGTCCGGCTCCCGCCACTCGTGGCCGCGCTCTACTCGGCCGTCATCACGGTCTCCCGGGCGGAGGCCGGAGCGGCGCACGCGGACTCTCACCGGCGGCATGCGGACGCCTATCGCCCGCGCATCCGCGCGGGGGTCGAGATCGGGCAGTGCATTCCGGCCGACCTCTACCTCCGCGCCCAGCGGATCCGGCGTCAGGCCCGGCGGGACATGGCCCCGCTCCTGGCCAGGTACGACGCGCTCCTCATGCCCTCGGCCCTGGGGTCGGCCCCCGACCGGACCACGACCGGCGACGCCGCGTTCAACGGCCCCTGGACGGGGCTCGGGGTGCCTGCGGTGTCGCTGCCGACCGGCCTCGCGGCCGACGGGCTTCCGCTCGGCACCCAGCTCATCGGCGCGCCGTTCGGAGAGGCGCGGCTCCTCGCCGCAGCCCGCTGGGCGGAGGCGTCGATCGGGTTCACGGCGGCCCCGGCCCTCCGCGTCTAGAGCCTCGGCCGGGCGGGCTCCGAGCCGGGCCACCCGGCCGCCGGTCCCCCTCCCAGGGGCCCCCCGACGGGAGGGGACCCTCCGTGCTAGACTGGTTTTGCGTGCCGCGCCATTCGGGCGTGGCCCTCGCCTCCGATAGGACACTCTTCCGCATGTCAGGGGCGCAGTGAGAAGTGCGGAAGAGTGATGGCCCCGGGTATCCATGGGACGCCCGGGGCTCCCAAGGAGGCGCCCCTGTGGCGACCAAGCTGTTCGTCGGCGGCCTGTCCTATTCCACCACGTCCGAGAGTCTTCGGGAGTACTTCGCCCAGTGCGGGACGGTCGAATCCGCCACGGTGATTACTGACCGGGCGACCGGCCAGTCCCGCGGCTTCGGGTTCGTCGAGATGGCGACCGAGGCCGATGGCCAGGCTGCCATTTCGAAGCTGAACGACAAGCCCTTCGAGGGGCGGCGCCTCACGGTGAACGTCGCGAACCCCCAGGGAGCAGGCGGGGGCGGCGGCGGGCGGCCCGGCGGCGGGCGGCCGGGCGGATCCCGGTCCGGCGGCGGGTTCGGTGGTGGCGGCTGGCGGTGGCTACGGCGGCGGTCCGCGCCGCACGCCCCGCTGGTAGCGATCACGCACCGCGGTTAGCAGCCGTGGCGCCGCCCCGAGGGCGCGCGTCGGCGGTGTCCAGATAGACGACGACGGCGCAGGGTGGAAACCCTGCGCCGTCGTCGCGTCAGCGCCCGCTCCGACCGGCCTCGATGCGAGCCGGCTCGCCCCGGGCGCGTCAGGGCTTCGCGAGGTAGGCCTTGGCTTGCGTGACCTCCGGCCGCTCGCTGTCCGCCTGCGCGGCGAGCGTCACGACCTGCCCGTACTGGGCCCTCGCCTTCGCCTTGTCGCCGGCGAGATCCGCCGCGCGCGCGGCGCCGAAGTAGCCGCGCAGGCGATTGGGATCCTTCTGCTGGGATGCCTCGAACTCGCGGAGGGCCTCGGCCGGCCGGCCGAGGTCGAGCAGCACCTCACCGAGCACCTCGCGCGCCGGCACGATCGACCCGGGCGTGACGGGATGCTTCTCCGTGGCGTCCTCCCGGTCCGCCGCGGCCCGGATCAGCTGGAGGGCATCGTCGTTGCGGCCCTCCGCGCGGGCGATCAATCCCGCGACCAGCAGCCGCTGGATGTCCACCTGGTCGGCCCAGTAGCCGACCTTCGCCGCCAGCAGGCCGTCCCGCAGCGCTGCGAGCCGCGCCTGGTCGTCCCGGGCCTGGGCCAGATTGCCGGTCCGGACGGCGCCCACGCCCGCGAGCGAAGACGAGAATGGCCTCGGCCTGCGGGAAGCGCGCCCACGCGAAGTCCGCGGGCCGGAGGGCCAAGGCCGTGGCCTCGGCCCACTGGCCGCGCTCGAGCGCGTAGCGTGACGGGATCGCCGCCAGGGCGAACGCGGTCGCGAAGTTGACCACGTTCGGCTTCTCGACCCCCAGGATCTGGTCGTGCACGCGGCGGGCCGACTGGTCCTGGCCTAGCTGGAGATGGGCGTACACCAGGTAGTCCCAGGCGTGGAAGCGGTCGAAGTCGTTGTCGGCGGCCGCGGCCGAGGCGAGGTTCGAGGTGATGGAATCCTGCCAGTAGCCGCGCCGGGTGAAGATGTGGGACGGCATGTGCTGGGCGTGCGGTGCCGCCGGGGCGATGGTGGCGTAGCGCCGGGCGGCGCCGAGCCCCTTCTCGGCGATCGCCGGGTAGTCGTACGTGTGGATGAGGTAGTGCGCCGCGCCCGGGTGATTGGGCTGCTCCCGGAACGCCGCCTCCAGGATGCCGGCCGCCTTCATCTGCTGGGCGTAGGTCTTGTCGGTCGCCAGGACGGTGGCGTTCAGCGCGAGCGCGTAGAAGATCGCGGCCTCCCGGTCGTCGGGATAGCGCGCCGCGAGCTGCTCCATCGCCTTCTCGTAGGCCACGGCCCTCGTCCGGTGCTCGACCTTGTCATGGTCCTTGTAGAAGGTCTCGATCGCCGCGATGTAGTCGAGCTCGCGCGGGCTCTTCGCGCCGGCGGCCCGCGCGCGGGCGACGGCAGCGGAGCCGTCGGCGAGCATCTTCGGAGTCGGCGGCCAGCCGAAGGGGTTCTCCAGAGCCGCCATCGCGACGCCCCAGTAGGCGATGCCGCACGACGGGTCCTTCTGGGCCACCTCGGTGAAGGCCTTGGTCGTGGCGCCCCACCAGAAGGAGTGGAGCAACGCCACCGCGCCGGCTCAGGTCGGCCTGGACCGCCGGGCTGCAGGTATTGGCGAAGTTGACCTGGCCGAGCTTGTCGTGGCCCGCGTGCTGCTGGGCGACGGCGGGAGCGGCGGCGGTCAGGCCGCCAGGACCAGGGCGGCGAGGGACGGCAGTGCGAGTCGCATGGTGAGTACCTCCATGACCGTCAGGCTAGGCGTGCTCGAGATCGAGGTCAACTACGTTCGGGCCGCCCGCCAGCTGTGGGCGGCCCGCCTGGATGACACCCCGCGGCGGCCCGCTCCAGCTCCGGGGCGTCGGCGTCGCCAGCCGCGACCAGGAGCAGGGGGACCGCCGAGAGCGTCAGCTCATGAACCGTTCGTAGCGCCCGTACTCCCGGGTGGCATCCATGAACCACTGGACGATCTCCGGACTGGAGCGTGGCGGGATCTCGCACGAGGTCGACAGGATGAACCCGGAGTGCCGGGCGGCGGTGTCGATGCACCGCCGGACCTCGGCCTCGATCTCGGCGCGGGACGCGCGCTCGAACAGGGTGGCGTCGACGTTCCCGATCGCGACCACCCGCCCGCGGGCCACGTCCATGAACCGCGCGAGCTGGTCCACGTGGAGCTTGGGGTCGGCCTGCTGGTCGAGGTCGAAGGAGACGGTCGCGAACCCGCACGCGATCAGGTCCTCGTAGATCGGGTAGGTGGTCCCGCAGATGTGGGTCGTGAGGCCGACCTTCTTCGCCTTGAAGTGCTCGACCAGCTCCTTGTGGTACGGGGCGACGAACTCGCGGTAGTTGTCGGGGGAGATCAGGCTGATCGACGCCGTCGGCTCGGAGAAGGAGAGCCCGATCTTCGTCTTCACGATCGCGTCGCCCCAGCGCTTGCAGTACTCCGTCGCGAACCGCATGAGGTCGTGGATGAACTGAGGATCCTCGAAGGTGTCGAGCAGCATCACCTCGGGGTTCCGCATGAGCATCGCGATGGTCCACGGCCCGACCGCGACGGCGCCGACGGCCGTCGGGAACTTCGCCGCGACCAGCCCTTCGCAGAGCTCGAGGAACCCCGGCAGCCGCGCGTCCTTCAGCGGATCGGGGATCTCCAGGCGGGCGAGCGCGCCCTTGTCCTCCTGGAGGACGTGGGTCTCGATGGAGGGGACCACGTAGTCCGAGTACTTGACGCCGCAGCCGGTGGCCTCCGCCTCCTTGGCGAGGTCGTTGTAGGCGAGCACCACGTCCGGCTGGTAGCGGTCGTAGTAGTTGAGCATCGCCTTGATGGCCTTGGTCGGGTTGGTGCAGTACTCCTCGATCGACAGCCCGTCCAGCGTGCCGGCGAAGGACGCGACGATCGGGTAGACCGGCACGCGGTCGGTGAAGCTGCGCTTGTAGGCGGCCACCACGTGGTCGCGGCCCGTGTACCCGCCCTTGCCGCGCTCCGCGTCCCAGAGGCGGTTCACCTCCATGTACTTCGGGGGAAGCTTCGCCTCGTACTCCATGAACTGCGTGATCGGGTAGCGGATGCCGCCCCGGTGCGTGCCCTCGAGCCCCTCGATGATCTCGGGCATCCGCGCCCACGGGATCGCGAAGGCCATCTCGTGGTCCTGGGTCTGCCCGAAGATCCGGTCGCCCGAGCAGGGGAGGATCACCTGGGGCAGCCCCGTCTGCATCGTGGTCACGATGATGTCGGCGCAGACGATCCGGCCCTGGAAGGACGACGCGAGCCGGCCGCCGCTCTTCCAGAGCGCCGCCTGCGTGAGCCGCATCACCTGGGCCGGGTTCGCGTAGACGACGACCACGTCGGGCTCGAACGTCGCCCGGTCGAGCGGGCGCCACCAGGAGAGCCTGGTACTCGCCCGGCTCGAACTTGTCGACCGCCGCCTCGGAGCGCGCCCCCGCTTCCTTGGTCGCCGTGTACATGCCCTCGCAGAGGGTGCCGGAGTTGTACAGATGGGTCGGCCGGTCGAACCCGAGGGCGGTGATCCCGAGGGAGCAGATGCTGTCGTCGCGTGTCGAGCGCGATCGTCCAGCCGTAGCGCCGCGCCATGTCGATGACCTGGCAGTTCATCGAGAGCTTGCCGAAGTCTCGCGCCGGCCGCCGCGCCCGCTCCGGAATGGGCTCGCCGGGCCGCAGCATGCGGATCGCCACCGGAAAGGTCTGCGGCCGGACGTAGGTCTGGAGCGCCTGGTCGGCGGCCTTGGATCCACCATGCGATCTCCTCCGGGAACGGGTGTCGCTCGAGACCGGCGAGACTGCAGGCGTCGCCCCCGGGAGCACTCGTCGAGCGTCGTGGCGCTGCCGGGCGGGTCTCGGGCGGCCGTCTCCGTCAGGTCCGAGCCTACCCGGGGGGTAGAGCGCTGTCAACGAACGCGGCCCCTTGCGTGGGGAGCGCCGAGCGGAGATGCTGAGCCGGAACCCGCGAGGAATCGATGGCAACCCGACCGGCCGCGTGCGGCTCGCGCATCCTTTCGACGGTCCTGCTGGCGGCTCTGGCGTGGCTGTGGGCGGCGCCCGGCGGGGCCGCGCCGACGCCGCCGCCGGCGCCCGGCGGCCCCGCGCCGAACTTCGCCCTGACGACCCAGCAGAACGATCGGCTGTGGCTCACCCAGCTCCGGGGACGGGCGGTCGTCCTCGCGTTTGGCTGCACGGCGTGCGGGGCTTGCCCGGGCGTCCTGCCGAAGCTCGCCGAGGTCGCGCGGGGGCTCGGCGATGCGCCGGGGCGAAGCGTCTTCTTCGCGCTGGTGACGGTGGATCCCGCCCGGGACTCGCCGGCCGCGCTCCGGGAGTTCGGGCGCGCCAACGGCTTCCGGGCGCCCGCCTGGATCCTGCTCACCGAGGACCGGGCGGGGCAGGTGGACGTCGTCACCGGCCGCTACGGCATCGAGATCCGGCGAGTCGGGGAGCGGGTCGAGGCCGAGCTGCGCGGTGACGCTCATCGACGGGGCCGGCGTGATCCGGGCCCGCTACGAGCCGGCGTCGCTCGGCCCGCTCGGCGCCGACCTCCGGGCCCTCCTCGGGCTGCCGGCGCCGCCATGACGTGAGGCATTTTCGGTCGCAGGCGACGCCAGCGCCAGGCCGGTGCTAGGATGGCCCTGGGATGCGGCGCTTTCCGCTCCTCCTGCTCCTCTACGTGACGATGGACTTCGCCAACCCCCTGATGCCGGGGGCGGTGAGCTTCCAGGCGGGGTCCATCGAGGTCGTCCAGGGCGACCGGATGGCCCGCGCGGCGCGACCGGTGGCCGCTCCCGCGAGCCTCCCCGCGGAGTTTCCGATCTGGGGCGCCGTCCCGATGGGCGACACCCTCGCTCGGCCGGTCTCGTTGCCCTCGAGCCCCTCGAGCCGAGTGCTCCGCGCCGTCCGGCGCGCGCCGCCGCAGCACTTCTCCGCGGCGCCGTCTCCGTCGGAAGACCACTAGCTTTCGCTCTCGAATCGTTCCGGGGCTGCGCCGCGGCATCGCCGCGGCGCGAGAGCCATTCCCCACCCGAAGGAGCGTCGAGATGCGGATCAAGGAAGGCTGGGCGGAATCGTCCTCGGGGCCGCCATGCTGCTGGCCGCGCTGTCGTTGATCCCCGGTTTCCGGCTCGTCATTGGTTGAACGGTGGCGGGGCGTTCCCCGCCGGGGAGGTGACCATGGGCAAGGTCGGACGGTTCGTGACCGATCCCAAGGCCGGGGCCTTCTGCCAGATCGCGCTGGACAGCGGCGAGAAGGTTCTCGTGAGCCACGACAAGGGCGGATTCAAGGGCGGCCGCCTGAGCATCACCACGCTCAAGTGGCTCGGCCTCGCGTCGGGCGAGACGCTGTTCGAGCTCGATCTCGACACGCCGAAGGGCAAGGCGCTCCTCGGTCGCCTCACGGCCGGGGCGCCGGATGGCAGCGCGCGCGCCACCCCGCTCGGGGCGCTGGTCGAGCACGTCAAGGACTGCCGGTCGGCCGACGACGTGCGCGCCCGCTGCTCGGGGCTGGGGGACTAACGGCCGGTTCCGGGCGACCGTCCGGCGGCCCGGGCGAGCCACGGCAGGACCACGACGAGACAGCCGAGCGGCGCCCCCGACCCGGGCCCAGGCCGCGCCCGTGATGCCCCAGGCGGGAACGAGCCCGACGAGGAGAACGGCGAGGACACGCGGCCCCGGCCGCCGCGGCCGCCGTCGCCGCCCCCGGGTGTCCGCTGCCGAGCATCGCCGGGGTGGCCCAGAGCGTCGCGACCGCCACCCCGGTGGCCAGCAGCAGCAAGCGGAAGGGCCCCACCGCCTCCGCGTAGTCGGGGCCGAGCGCGAGGGTCACGATGCAGAGGCGCTCCCGCCACTCCCACGACGACGACGGCCGTCGTCAGGACCGCGAGCCCGGCCGCCATCTGGCGGAGCAGCCGGAAGAACTCGTCCCGCGCCTCCACCCAGGCCCGCGCGAGCTGGGGGAACGCCGCGAAGTAGAGCGGATCGCTGATTCCTCCAGGACCTGCGCCAGCCGGAGGGCGGCGCCGTACGTCCCCACCTCGGCCGGCGAGCCGGAAGTGTCCGAGGAGGATGAGGTCGAACCGCCGCGTCACCACCTTCAGCGTCGCTCGAGCAGCGCTGTGGCCGACGAACGCGCAGCATCTCGCGCCAGTACGGGCGCACCGACGGCGAAGTGGGCCGTTGCCCGGGCGGCCCAGAGCTTGGCGTGAACCTCGCGACCGGCGACCGCCAGCAGCAGGAGCGTCCCGGCGAGAGCGGCGGCCAGGTGGGCGACGAGCACGCCCTTCGCCCCGGCGCCCGCGGTCACCGCGGCGACCACGAGGAGGAGGCTCAGCATCGCCTCGATGGCCGAGCAGAGCCCGAGCGCTCCGAACCGGTCGAACACCCGCAGCACGGCGCGGGCCGTCCGGTCGAAGGCGCTCACCACGAGCGTCATCGCGCCCAGCGAGGATCAGCGGCTCGAGGGACGGGTCCTCGAAGAACCGCGTCGCCACCCACGCCGGAGGCGAGCCACACCAGCCCGAAGCCGAGGACCGCCACCACGGCCTCCACCAGGATCGCCGAGCTTCAGTGTCGCGAGGGCCAGTCCCGGCCTCGCCCCGGCTCGTGAACTCGCTCAGGTACCGGGTGACCGCCTCCCAGGCCCGGACGTCGACCAGGAGGTGCGCGACCCCGACCACGCTCCACACGAGGGTGATTCGCCCGAACTCCGGCGCTCCCAGCGCCCGGGCGGCGACCAGCGTTCCGAGGAGCCCGGCCACCAGCACGGTCCCGTCGGAGGCGAGCAGCCATCCCGCATTCCGCAGGAGCTGGCGCAGAGCGGGGTCGGAGGTCAGGCGGAGTCGCACGGCGGCGCGAGGCATCCGAGCCCCGGGCGCGGCCCGGGGCGCCGGTCAGTCGGAGCGGTCCGCCTGGCCGGGCAGGCGCGCCAGCTCCCCGAGCAGGAGGCCGGCCCAGCGGTAGATGTTGTGCTCGCGCACCGTCTGGCGCATCCGCGCCATGCGGCTCCGCCGCTCGCCGGCGCGGCATCTCGACGGCGCCCCGGATGGCCTCGGCCATCTCGTCGACGTCGTACGGGTTGACGAGGAGCGCGTCCCGGAGCTCCCGGGCGGCGCCGGTGAACCGGCTCAGGATCAGCACGCCGTCGCCGTCCTCGCGGACCGACACGAACTCCTTGGCCACCAGGTTCATGCCGTCGTGGAGCGACGTCACCATCACGAAGTCCGCCCAGCGGTAGAACGGCCAGACGTCCCGATGGTCGTGGTGGCCCTTGAGGAGCACGATCGGCCGCCAGCTCCCGCTCGCCGAGCTCTCCGTTGATCTGGCCGGCGAGCTGGTCGAGCTCCTCCTCGAGGGAGCGGTACCGCGTGATGCGGCTCCGGCTCGGCGCGGCGAGCTGGACGAACGTCAGCCGCCCACGGTACTCGGGGTGCTGCGTGAAGAAGCGCCGGATCGCGGCGAACCGCTCCGGGAGCCCCTTCGTGTAGTCGATGCGCTCGACGCCCACGCCGAGGAACTCCACGTCGATGCCGAGGTCCTGGAGGAGCGCGGCCCGGCTCGTGGTGGGGGGCTCGTCGACGAACCGGGGGGCCACGCTGATCGGGAAGGGCTTCACCAGCGTGACGCGCTGGTTGCGGGCCACCGAGAAGTGCTCCCAGTCGATCCGCGCCTCGACGACCCGGTCCACCGTCTCCAGGAAGTTGTTGCAGTGGAACTGCGTGTGGAAGCCGACGAGATCGGCGCCGAGCATCCCGTCGAGGATCTCCGTCTGCCAGGGGCAGATGCCGAACGCCTCGGCGTTCGGCCACGGGATGTGCCAGAAGAGCGCGACGTGCGCGTCGGGGCGCTTCTCCTTGATGAGGCGGGGCAGGAGGGCGAAGTGGTAGTCCTGGATCAGGACAGCCGGGTCGTCCGTCTCGGCGATCACCTCGAGCACGGCGTCCGCGAACTTCGCGTTGACGACCGCGTACTGGCGCCAGTCCTCGGGGCGGAAGATCGGCCGGGCGTGGACGATGTGGCAGAGCGGCCACAGGCCCTCGTTGGCGAACCCGTAGTAGTAGCCCGTCTCCTCTTCCTCGGAGAGCCACAGCCGCTTGAGGGCGTAGCGGGGCGCGTCGGGCGGGAGGCGCACCATCCCGCGCTCGTCGACGACCTCGCGATCGGCGTCACCGCTGCCGTGGGCGACCCAGACGCCGCCGCAGGCCCGCATGATGGGCTCCATCGCCGTGACGACGCCGCTCGCGGGCGTCAGCGTGACGATCGCGCGCCCCCGCCGCACGTGGCTCACCGGCTCCCGGTTCGAGACCACGACCAGGGGCCGGTCGCCGAGCCGGGCCCGCGCGAACTGCGTCAGCCGCTCCTCGGTCCAGACCGCCTCGCCGCGGAGTCGCAGGCGCGCTTCCTCCGCGATCGCGACCCGCGCCTTGGCCAGGCTCCGGGCGAGATCGCTCACCTCGGAGGCCAGGGGTCCGAAGAGAGCGGGATCCGACATGGGCGGCGGCGGGCCGGGCTGCCCGGCCCGAAGCTGGCGCGCCCAGTCCGCCAGCCGGTTCAGCGGGTGAGTCACGCTGCGGCGCACGACGAACAGCGTGACCAGGCTCAGCACCGCCACGAGCACCGCGAACCGGACGAGGTGCTGCTGCGCCAGCTCCCATCGCGCGCGGTCGATGTGCGTGGCGTCCGCCAGGATGACGAGCACGCCGTGCGGCCGCTGGTCGGTGACGAGGGGGACGGCGTAGTAGTACGTCGCGCGCTCGCCCACGGACTGGAATCCCTGCTTGGGCGCGATGTCGGCCAGAGCCAGGGGGACTGCCGACAGGGGCGCTCGGAGCTGGGCCGCCCACTGGGACGTCGCGGCAACGAGGGTGCCGGAGCGATCGTAGACTGCGACGCCGCGTGAGGGTGTCCCGAAGCGCTGGACGATGCGGTCGATCTGCGCGCGCGGGCCGCGGTCGATGAGGGGCTCCACGGCCTCCTTGAGCCCCTCGCCGAGGAGCCACGCGCGGCGCTCGAGCTCGGTGGACAGACGGGTGCGCTCCCGCTCCACCGAGACGTACGCGAACGCCCCGAGAACGACCACGATCGACAGCCAGAGCGCGGCGAGCAGGCGCAGGTTGAAGCGCATGCTCAGCCAGTATACCCAAGACCGCGATGGTCCGTCCCGGCGTCCCCCCGAGATGGTCGGCCCCGGATCCCGCGGCGCGAGCGGCGCGTCGGCGAGGCGACCGGGCGAGACGGCGCCGGGCGTCGGCCACGTCTGGTCACGCGCCGGGGCGCCGGCCTATAATCCCCCCAACCTTGCGCTGCCGGCGGCGCCCGAGGACCACTCAATGAAGAGCAAGGACCTGCTCGTCGCCCTCTTCGCGCTCGGTTTCGTCCTGCTGTCCTGGCCGCTCCTGACCGTGGTGAACCGGCCGGTGACGGTCCTCGGCATCCCTTCCCTGGTCCTGTACCTGTTCCTGGTGTGGGCCGGAATCATCGCTGTCCTCTTCTGGCTCACCGGGGGGCGGGACTCGGGCTGATGCGGGAGCGACTCCGATGAGCTGGCTCGACTACGGCCCGCTCCTCTCGATCGTCGTCGGCTACCTGCTGTTCCTGTTCGGGGTCGCGTACTGGGCGGAGCGGACGCCGCCGGCTGGAGCGGCCGCGCCTCCAGATGCTCACCTACGTCCTCACCGCATCGGTCTACTGCACGGCATGGACGTTCTACGGCAGCGTGGGGCTGGCGGCGAACCGGGGGCTGGAGTTCCTGACGATCTACCTCGGCCCGGCCCTGATCGCCCTCCTCTGGCCGGTGCTCCTGCGCCGGCTCGTGCGGGTCGCCAAGGAGCAGCGGATCACGTCCATCTCCGACTTCATCTCGAGCCGCTACGGCAAGTCGGCGCCGCTGGGCGCCCTGGTGGCCGGCCTCGTCGTGGTCGGGCTGATCCCGTACATCGCGCTCCAGCTCCAGGCGGTGTCCCAGTCCTTCAAGGTGATCCTCCGGCAGGAGGCGATCCTCGACCGGTTCGATCCCACCCTCCTGGTGGCGGTCGTGCTGGGGCTGTTCGGGATCCTCTTCGGCGCGCGCAACCCCGATTTCACGCAGGCGCAGCGGGGCCTGCTGACGGCGGTCGCCGTCGAGTCGGTGGTCAAGCTGCTGGCGTTCCTCACCGCCGGCGCCTACGTGACCTGGGTCCTGTTCGGGGGGTTCGGCGACCTGTTCGGCCGGATGCTCGCCGACCCCGAGCTGAGCCGGCTGGTCACCGCTCGGCGAGTCGCCGGCCGCGTCCTTCTCGCGCTGGGCGGCGATGCTCGTCGTCTCGATGATGGCCGTCATGTTCCTCCCGCGGCAGTTCCACGTCCTGGTCGTGCAGAACCAGGACGAGCGCCACGTGGCGGCCGCGTCGTGGATGTTCCCGCTCTACCTCCTGCTCATCAACGTGTTCGTCCTTCCGATCGCCATCGCCGGACTGCTGCTGCTGCCGCGGGACCAGGCCGACCAGTTCGTGCTGCTCCTGCCGCTGTCGGCGGGCAACCAGGCGCTGTCGATCCTCGTGTTCCTCGGCGGCTTCTCGGCGGCGACCGCCATGATCGTCGTCGACTCGCTCGCGCTGTCGAAGATGCTGACGAACGACATCGTCGTGCCGATCCTGCTCCGCAACCGGAGCCGCGACATCTACCGCGCGAGCCTCCGCTCGATGCGGCTGTGCATCCTCCTGGTGGTGTTCCTCGGATACGGCTGGGCGTCGCTGGCGGCCGGGCGCTTCCTGCTGGTGGAGATGGGCCTCCTGTCCTTCGTCGCGGTGACCCAGTGCGCCCCCGCGATCCTGCTCGGGCTGGTCTGGCCGCGCGGGAACCGGCGCGGGGCGTTCGCCGGCATCTCGGCCGGGATTCGGCCTGTGGTTCTACACGCTGATCGTGCCGGCGCTGGTGAAGGAAGGCGTGATGGGCCCGTCGATCCTCGAGGCGGGCCCGTTCGGGCAGGCCTGGCTCCGCCCGACGGAGCTCCTCGGCCTGGCCGGGCTCGACTCCCTGAGCCACGGGCTCTTCTGGTCCCTGCTGGCGAACCTCGCCGGCTACGTCCTGGTGTCGCTGGCCACCCGCCAGGACGCGGAGGAGCGGGTCCAGGCGGCGGCGTTCACCGGGCGCTTCCCGGGCGCCCCGACCATGCCGGTGGGCGCCATCCTCACGCCCCGCGAGATCGAGCGCATCGTGCACCACTACGTCGGCGGCGCCGGAGGCGGCGATCATCACCGGGAGGTGCTCGGGCACCCGGGCGCCGCAGGAGCTCACGCCTCCCGAGCTGCTGGAGATCCGGATCCGGCTGGAGAAGCGGCTGGCCGCCTCGCTCGGCTCCGCCGCGGCGCGCTTCATCGTGGAGGACCGCTTCACGCTCTCGAAGGGCGAGGCCGAGCGCCTCGTGGAGTCGTTCCAGGAGCTCCGGCACTCCCTCCGGACGACCGAGGAGGAGGCTCGCCACAACGAGCGCCTGCTGGCGAGCGTGGTGCGGAGCGTCGACGACTGCATCGTCACGACGGATACGCGCGGGCGCCTGGTGACGGTGAACCCGGCCGGCGAGCGCCTCTTCGGGGCGTCCCAGGCCGAGCTGGCGGGGGCGCCCTGGTGGGAGCTTCTCGGAGCGGGGCCGTCCGGCGGGCACGCCGGCGGAGCCTTCAACGGCGCCTACGCGTGGAAGGGGGAGGTCCGGGCGCGGACGCGGGCGGGGCGGGACCTGCCGGCGCATCTGGCCGTCACCCCCATCGTCGACCCCGGCGGGCAGGTCCTGGGCACGGTCGGCGTCCTGCGCGACCTCACCGAGCAGGTCGAGCTCCAGCGGCGGCTCATCCAGCAGGAGACGCTGGCCTCGCTCGGCCAGATGGCGGCGGGCGTGGCGCACGAGATCCGAAACCCGCTGGGCGGGATCAAGATGGCCATGGCGGTCCTCTCGAAGCACGGCGGCGACACGCTCTCGCGGGAGATGACCGAGAGCATGCGGTCCGGCGTGGTCGAGATCGAGGCCATCGTGAGCCACCTGCTCGACTACACGCGCGAGACGCGCCTCGACCGGCAGCCCTTCGACGTGGAGCGGATCATGCGCGAGGTCGTCCAGCAGATCGGATCCGACGCGCGGGTCCGGGGGGTCTCGCTCTCGTGCCAGGCCTTCCCGAGCGTCGTCGTCGCGATGGTCGACGGCCACCGGCTCCGGCAGGTGCTGATGAACGTCGTGCGCAACGCGGTCGAGGCGGTCGAGCGGCGCTCCGGCGGCCGCGTGGAGGTCACGTGCCAGGGCCGCGACGGCGCGGTCGCGTTCGAGGTGACCGACAACGGGGTGGGAATGACGCCCGAGGACCGGGGGCGCATGTTCCTTCCGTTCTTCACGACGAAGCCGACCGGCACCGGCCTCGGCCTCGCCATCGTCAAGAAGATCGTGGACCTGCACGGGGGAGAGATCCGCGTGACCTCGGCCCCGGGGCGGGGGACGCGGGTCGAGATCGTGCTGCCCGCGGGGGTGGTGGATGAAGCGGCGAGTGCTCATCGTCGAGGATGACGAGGTCTTCCTGCGCCCCCTCCGGCGCGCCCTCGAGCTCGAGGGCTTCGAGGTGCTCACGGCGGGCAGCGGGGAGGAGGCCCTGGACCGGCTCAAGCGGGAGGACGTCGACCTCGCCTTGACCGACCAGCGGCTGCCGGGCATGGACGGCGTCCAGGTCGTCCGGCGGCTGAAGGCCGAGCATCCGGAGATCGGCGTGGTGGTCATGACCGCGTACGGCACCATCGGCGCCGCCGTCGAGGCCACCCGGCTCGGGGCCGAGGACTACCTGGTCAAGCCGTTCGAGCCGGACGAGATCCTGCTGGTCCTCCGGCGGGCGCTCGAGTTTCGCGATCTGCGTGACCAGCGCCGCCAGTCGTTCCGCCGCAACCAGGAGCGGTTCACCCTGACGAACCTGGTGGCGAAGAGCCCGAAGATGCTGGAGATCCTCGCCGCTCCTGCACGAGGTCTGCCCAGCTCGACACGACGGTGCTGATCGACGGCGAGACGGGCGTCGGCAAGGAGCTCCTCGCCCGGACGCTCCACTTCGCGGGCCCGCGGCGCGAGAAGCCGTTCGTCGCCGTCAACTGCGCCGCGATCCCCGAGGAGCTGTTCGAGTCCGAGCTCTTCGGCTACCGCCGGGGCGCGTTCACCGGCGCGACCGAGCCGCGCCGGGGCCACTTCCAGCTGGCGAGCGGCGGCACCCTCCTCCTCGACGAGATCGGCGAGATGCCGCTCGGGCTCCAGTCGAAGCTCCTGCGCGCGATCGAGGAGAAGAAGATCACCCCGATCGGCGCCGAGCGCCCAGTCGACATCGACGTCCGCTTCATCGCCACCACCAACCAGGACCTCCGGGAGGCGGTGGAGCGCGGCGCTTTCCGCCGGGACCTGTTCTATCGACTCGCGGTGTTCCCGCTGCGGGTGCCGCCGCTCCGTGATCGCGCCGAGGACATCCCGGCGCTGGCGGCCCACTTCCTGGGCGAGAGCGCCCGGCGGTGCAAGAAGACCATGCGGGGATTCGCGCCGGCGGCCCTCGACGCCCTCGTGCGGTATCCGTGGCCGGGGAACGTGCGGGAGCTCGAGAATGTCGTGGAGCGCGCGGTCATCGTCGCGCGCGAGGACGTGATCGCCGACGTGGCGCCGTTCCTGGCGCCGGGCGGCGCCGATCGCGCGGTCGTCGACCTGACCCTGCCGTTCCGGGACGCCAAGGCCCGCGTGGTCGAGGAGTTCGAGCGGGCCTACGTGGCGGGCGTGCTCGGGCTCCACGGCGGCAAGCTCTCCGCGGCGGCCCGCCACGCCGACATGGACAACAAGAACCTCTGGGAGAAGATGGTGCGCTACGGCCTCCGCTCGCGGGCCATCGCCGGCGAGCCGCCGCCGGACATCCCCGCCTGACGTCTGTTGCCCGTCCGGCCGTCCCGGGCCCTGTGCCGTGATCCTTGCCGTCCGTCTCCGCTCCCGGCGAGGCCACCGTTCGGGGCAAGAGTGGCGGGTCGCGGTCCCTCTACCCCTGGGTCCCCGTCGGAACCACCACTCCGCAGGGCCAGCGCGAGGACGTCGCAGGGCGAGTCCGTCGCACTCCCCGCTGGAGGTGAAGCCGTGGTTCCGGCACCATGGCCTGCAGGCCATACGAGCGGGCCCGTAGACCCATCCGTGCGAGTGAGATCCAATTGCGGGCACCTGCCCGAAGAGCCGGGACAGGGTCGCGCTAGCACGTTCCCTGCTTTCGGTTGCCCCCGATGACCATGCGGCTCCCGAGCTGGGCCGTCCTCGTCTACCTGGCGATCGACCTCGCCAATCCCTTCGTTCCCGGCGCCTTCCGTTTCACCCCGCAGGAAGGGCTGGTCTGGGTGGAGGGGGTGTCCGCCTCGCGGGACGGCACCAGGCCCGGCACGTCTCAGGCGACAGAGTCCGCTCCGATCCCGCCCGCGCCGGTCTCCACCGATGGTCTTCTGGTCGCCGCCGGACCCATGCCGGCCGGGCACCTCGCCGCCTGGCTGGTCCGCGTCCGGACCGGCGATCCACCGGCGCACGATTCGCCCCCGTCCGACTCCGAAGACCACTAAGCCCGCATCCTCTCGACCCCGCTGACCGAGACGACGAACGGCGCGTCGCGTCCCGCGCGAGCCCGTCCGTGTCCACCCTGGACCGGCCCAATGGAGGGCTTCGATGGCTGACCTGACCGAACGGCAGAAACAGGAGTACTGGAAGTACAACATCAAGCTGACCACGATCCTGCTGGTGATCTGGTTCGTGGTCACCTATCTGATCTCGGGCCTGTGGGCGGGCTGGCTCAACCAGTACACGATCCTCGGGTTCCCGCTCGGGTACTACATGGCGGCCCAGGGCTCGCTCGCGATCTTCGTGATCGAGATCGCGGTCTATGCCCACCTGATGAACAAGAAGGATGTCGAGTACGGCATCCGCGAGGAGGGCTAGACCGCCATGCTGAGCCTGGAGAAGATCTTCGGCCTCTACACGGTCGGGTTCCTCGGCGTCACCATCCTCATCGGGATCGGTGAGGCGATCGGGCTGTTCAGCAACCAGATGATCGGCTGGATCTTCATGGCGCTGTCGCTGGCGATCTACGTCGTGATCGGCGTCCTCACGCGGACCTCGAACCCCGACCAGTACTACGTGGCCGGCCGCGGCGTGCCCGCGGTCTTCAACGGCATGGCCACCGGGTCCGACTGGATGTCGGCGGCGTCGTTCATCTCGATGGGCGGCGCCCTGTCCGCCCAGGGGTTCGCCGGCCTGGCCTACGTGATGGGGTGGACCGGCGGCTATCTCCTGCTCGCCGTCTTCCTCGGCCCGTACCTCCGCCAGTTCGGGGCCTACACCATCCCCGACTTCCTGGGGGCCCGCTTCGGCGGCAACATCCCGCGCATCATCGGCGTGGTCGGCGCCGATCGCCTGCTCCTTCACCTACCTGATCGCGCAGGTGACCGGGGTCGGGCTCATCGTCTCCCGGTTCATCGGGCTCGACTTCAACGTCGGGGTGTTCGTCGGGCTCCTGGGCGTCCTGTTCTGCTCGGTGCTCGGCGGGATGAAGTCGGTGACGTGGACCCAGGTGGCCCAGTACATCATCCTGATCATCTCCTACCTGGTCCCGGTCGTGTACCTGTCCTGGGTGGTCTTCTCGATCCCGATCCCCGCAGCTGACCTACGGCCAGCTCCTCCAGCAGAACAACGCCCGGGCGCTCGAGATCACCAAGGACGCCAAGGAGAAGGAGACCCGGGCGCTCTGGCAGAAGGAGGCCGACGAGGCCAACGCCAAGATCAAGGCCGGCGGCTTGCCGGAGGCCGAGGTCGACAAGCTGAAGGCGCAGGCAGCCACCGCCACGCGCCAGGCGATCGCCCCGGCGGCCAGCGAGACCGCGAAGTTCAGCCGGTACCTCACGGTGCCGAGCGGCGTCGGCATGTGGAACTTCCTCGCGCTGACCTTCTGCCTGATGGTCGGCACCGCGGGGCTGCCCCACATCCTGACGCGCTACTACACCACGCCGTCGGTGCGCCAGGCGCGCACCTCCGTCGCGTGGTCCCTGTTCTTCATCTTCCTGCTGTACTTCACGGCGCCGGCCTACGCCGCGTTCGCCCGGTTCACCATCTACGCGAAGCTCGTGGGGACCAAGATCGCGGAGCTGCCTCGCTGGGTGACCCTCTGGCAGCCGGCCGGGCTGTTCAGCGTCGTCGACAAGAACGGCGACGGCGTCGTGCAGTGGGCGGACTTCGTGATCCGCTCCACTGACTTCGTGGTCCTGTCCATGCCGGAGATCGCCGGCTTGCCGTTCGTGATCACCGGCCTCGTGATGGCCGGGGGGCTGGCGGCGGCGCTGTCGACGGCCGACGGGCTCCTGCTCACGATCGCCAACGCGATCTCCCACGACCTCTACTACAACGTCATCAACCCGCGGACCTCGCTGGCTGTGCGGCTGACGATCACCAAGATCCTGCTCGTCGTCACGGCCGCTCATCTCGGCCTA
Source organism: uncultured Candidatus Rokubacteria bacterium (assembly GCA_963745015.1). GTDB lineage: Bacteria > Methylomirabilota > Methylomirabilia > Rokubacteriales > DASRDR01 > DASRDR01. Next base: position 317,728 of record CAVUVU010000014.1, on the reverse strand, counting down.
CGTCGCGACGTACCGCGCTGGCGATCATCGTGGAGCTGGTGGCCTGGGCCTTCAGCCTGGCGGGCGCCTCCTTCTTCCCGGCCCTGGTCATGGGGATCTGGTGGAAGCGGGCGAACAAGGCCGGGGCGTGCTGGGGCATGGCGGTCGGCCTCGCGATCACCGCGTACTACATGATCGGAAGCCGCTTCTACGGCGTGTCCTGGTTCGGCACCCAGACGATCGCCTCGGCGATCTTCGGGCTGCCGGCCGGCTTCCTCACCATCTGGATCGTGTCCCTCCTGACGGCGCCGCCGCCCAAGGAGGTACAGGACCTCGTCGTCAGCGTCCGATACCCGAAGAGCGGCCAGGCGTACCGGGGCGATCCCCTCGGGCGGGACATCGCCCGCACCGCTCCCTAGTCTCCGTTCGCGTGCCGGCCGACGGGCGGGGATGCCTCGCGCGTCCCCGCCCGTTGGTATCATGCGGCCATGGCAGAGCCTGACCTGTCCGTCCGGATCCTCCACACGATCAACGTGGTCGTCCCGCTCGCGTTCTTCATGGCGGTCATCTATCTCCTGCTGCACGTCGTCTTCGCCCGTCTCATCGCGCGGCCGGACAGCCCGGTGTTGTGGTTCTTTTCCGTGGTCACGGGACCGCTGACGCGCCCGGTGCGGGGCTGGCTGGCCCCCGGCACTCCCGAGCGGCGGGTGCGCCTGGTCGCGCTGGGGCTCTACCTTCTCCTCTGGCTGGCCTCCCGGATCCTCCTCGCCAACCTGGTGGGGCCGCCGGTCCGGTAGTCCTTTCCGCGCGACGCTCCCGCGTGTCATTCCGGCTTCCGGGCGCCGGTCTCGGCTAGACTGAGGCCGTGCTGGCGCTCGCCGCCGTCAACGTGCTCGGGGCCGTCGTCTTCGCGGGGGTGTACGCCGTAGGCTCGGCCGCGCGAGTCGCCCCGGCGCTCTTCCTCGCGGGGGTGCTGCTGGTCTTCGCGGGTCTGACGGCGATCTGGGTGCGGGTGGAGCAGTGGTCCCGGGCGCTCGAGCCGTTCACCCGGGTCGGCCGGGGTGCGATCGCGCTGCTGGCCGTCGTGATCGGGCTGCCGGTCGTCGTGCTGATGCCGCTGTTCTACCTCGAGAGCTACCTCCCGCTCGAGGCCGTGCCAGCCCTTCACCTGGGGCCGATCATGGCGCTCCTCCTGGTCTCCCTTGCCATGATCGTGGCCGTGAACGCGGCCGGGGCCGTCGTCGCCGTCGCGCTCGGCGTGGGGCGGCACTGGCGCGCCCGCCGAAGGCCGTGAGGAGGGCCGCGGCGTTGTGACCGCCGGCGACGCGTCCCTCTTCGCGCACCCGGTGCGCGAGTTCCTGGCGCGGCCGCCCGTGACGGCGAGCCCCGGCACCCGGGTGCGAGACCTCGCCCGGCAGATGACGGCGGCCGGGATCGGGTCGGTCGTGATCGTGGGGGACGACGGGGCGCCGGTGGGGATCGTGACGGATCGCGACCTCCGCGGGAAGGTCGTCGCGGCCGGCCGGGACCCGGCGGCGACCCTGGCGGCGGACGTGATGTCGGCGCCGCTGGTCGCGGTGGCGCCCGGCGCCTACGGCTTCGAGGCGCTCCTCGAGATGACCCGCCGCGGCATCCATCACCTGGTGGTGGTGGACGCCGGGCGGCTCCTCGGCGTCGTGTCGAGCAACGACTTCCTGCGGCTCCAGGCGACGCACCCGGTGACGATGGCCCGCGAGATCGGGACCGCGGCGTCGGTCGACGACCTCGCGCGGCTCGCCGTCCGGATCACCGCGCTGGTGCGCCGGCTGGTGGACGAGGGCGGGACGACGTACGACGTCGGCCGCATCGTCGCCGAGCTGAACGACCGGATGGTGCAGCGGGTGGTCGAGCTCCACACCGGCGCGCTCGCGCCGGCGGGCCCGCCGCCGGTGCCGTTCTGCTGGCTCGCCTTCGGCAGCGAGGCCCGGCTGGAGCAGACGCTCCGGACCGATCAGGACAACGGGCTCGTGTACGCGGACCCGGCGCCGCCCGCCGCCGCGGCGGCCCAGGCCTACTTCGCGCGCCTCGCGACGGAGATCAACGCGGCCCTCGTCCGCATCGGCTTCCCGGAGTGCCCCGGGCGGATCATGGCCTCCAATCCCGAATGGTGCCAGCCGGTCGGCGTCTGGACGGGCCGCTTCCGCGCCTGGATGCAGGAGAGCGGCCCGGCGGAGGTGCTGGCGGCCTGCATCTTCTTCGACCTCCGTCCGGCCGGCGGGACCGCGGAGCTGGCGTCGAGACTCCGCGCGGTGATCCGGACGGAGGCGCCGGGGGCCCGTCACCTTCTCGGCCTCCTGGCGCGCGACGTGGTGGATCGCCCGGTCGCCCTCACCGTCTTCGGGAACGTCCGGGTGGCGCGGAGCGAGCCGCATCGCGGCACGGTCGACCTGAAGGGCGGGGGCGGGCTCCAGCTCGTCGGCGCCGCCCGGGTCCACGCCCTCGCGCTCGGCCTCGAGGAGACGAACACCGTCGACCGGTTCCGGGCGGCGGCCGCGCGGGAAGTGTACGGCGAGGCCGAGTGCCGCGAGATCACGGACGCCCATCAGTTCCTCCAGCGGCTCCGGCTCGTCCACCAGCTTGGTCGCCTGGAACGCGGCGAGCCCGCCGACAACAGGATCAGCCCGGGGCGGCTGTCGCGCGCGGAGACGGTGCTCCTCCGCGACGCGCTCCGCACCGTCGGCCAGGTGCAGGCGGGACTGCGCGAGCGGTACGCGACGGACCTGGTCCAGTGAGGGGCCCGGCTCGCTGGCTGGGGTGGCGCGGGCGGCGCGTGCCGTTGCCACGAGATCGCCGGCCGCTCGCGTTGCTGCTCGACGACTTCGTGTCCATCGATCTCGAGACGACGGGGCTCGATGCGACCCGGGACGCCGCCGTGGCGGTGGCGGTCGTGCCATTCCGGGGGGGCGAGCCCATCGGCGGTTACGAGACGCTGGTCAACCCCGGCCGGCCCATCCCGGCGGTCTCCACGCGGATCCACGGGATCACGGACGAGATGGTGAAGGCGGCGCCCCGGCTGGGTGACGTGCTGGACGAGATCGAGGCGCTGTTCGGCGTTCACGCCGTCGTCGGCCACGGGGTGGCCTTTGACCTGGCGATCCTCGAGCGGGCCCGCCAGGCTCACCACCGCCCCCCGCTCGCGAACACCGCGCTCTGCACGATGCGCCTGGCCGCCGCCCTTCATCCCGGCTCGGTGGACGTGACCCTCGAGGCCGTCGCGGCGAGGCTCCGGGTGCCGGTGGTGGGCCGCCACACGGCCCGGGGCGACGCGCTGGTGGCCGGCGCCCTGATGCTCGGGCTCCTGCCCGAGCTCGCGCGGCGCGGCCACCGCACCCTGGCTGACGCCGTGTGGCTTCAGCAGAGCGTGCTCCTCTAGGCCACGTCGGGGTCAGTCAGCGCCTGCCCCGTTGTGATCGTCGCCGATTTCAGCGATCCTGAGGCGTCGCCGACGACGCCGCGCAGACCGGGACCACCACCACGAAGGAGCCGACGATGCCCACGGGATTCGATGCGCGCGCCTACCTGCCGCGCGAGACCTACGAGGCGATCACCGACATCCGGATCAAGCAGCCCGGGTTCGCGGACGGCGAGGCGGACCGGCGCGCGCGGCGGCGCGTCGTCGCGCCCGACGGCAAGCTGGTCATCCTGGCGGCGGACCATCCCGGGCCGCGCGAGCCTCAAGATCCAGGACGACCCGGTCGCGATGGCGGACCGCCACGAGCTCCTGGCCCGGATCCTCCGGGTGCTGAGCCATCCGGGGATCGACGGCGTCATGTCGACGCCCGACATCGTCGAGGACCTCCTCATCCTGGCCGGGCTCATCCGCGAGCGCGGCGGGCAGAGCCCGCTCGACGAGCGGCTCCTGATCGGCTGCATGAACCGCGGCGGGCTGCCGGGGTCCGTCTGGGAGATGGACGACCGGTTCACGGCCTTCACGACGCGCCGGATGCTCGTCCTGGGGCTGGACGGGGGCAAGTTCATGGTGCGGATCGACCCCACGGATCGCGGCTCGATGGCCACGATCGACGGGTGCGTGCGGGCGATCACCGAGCTGGCCGAAGCGAGCCTGCTCTCGTTCCTCGAGCCGCTGCCGGTCGTCCGCGAGAACGGGGCCTACAAGGTCGTCCGCACGGCGCGGGCGCTGATCGACGCCGTCAGCGTGTCGTCCTCCTGGGGCGCGAGCTCCCTCTACACGTGGATCAAGCTCCCGACCTGCCCCGAGTTCGAGCGCGTCGCGCGCGCGACGACGCTGCCGCTGGTGCTCCTGGGCGGCGAGGCCGTCGGCGACGCCCGGCCCGTCCTCGAGGACCTCAGGCGGGGGATGGCGGCGGGCGCGAACGTCCGGGGCGCCATGATCGGCCGGAACGTCCTCTACCCCGGGGCGGACGACCCGCGCGCCGTCGCCGCCGCGGTGTCGGCGATCGTCCACGACGGGAGCGGCGTCGACGAGGCGGTCGGCGCGATGGACGCGGAGCGGGGCAAGGAGCCCGAGCTCGTTTGAGGCCGCGGGCGTGCGAGGTGGGCCGCTGGGCCCGACGTGGCCATGGTCAGATCAGGACGAGGCCGACGGCGTGGCCCGATGAGCGCGCGACAGGGCGCTCCACCGGCGCGCCGCGAGTGAACTCGAGGAGGGTCCGATGAGTCAGCCGCTCCGCTTCGAGGGCGTGATGCCGGCGAACCTCTTGCCGTTCCGGTCCGACCTCTCGATCGACGAGCCCGCGTACCGCGGGCATCTCCGCTGGCTCGCCGGGGTGCGCGGCGTCACGGGGCTGGTCGTCAACGGCCACGCCGCCGAGGTGTCCTCGCTGGACCGCGATGAGCGGCGGCGCGCGCTCGCGATCGCCGTCGACGAGGTGCGCGGGCGCGCTGCCGGTCGTGGCCGGCGTCTACACCGACGGCACCCAGGAGGCGGTCCGTCTCGCCCGGGATGCGAAGGCCGAGGGCGCCGCGGGGATCCTCCTCTTCCCGCCGACGCCCTTCATGTGGGGGGCGCAGCTCAAGCCCGACATGGTGATCCGCCACGTCGAGCGAGGTGGCGGCCGGGGCGGATCTCCCGATCGTCGTCTTCGAGTACCCGCCGGCGTCCGGCATCGGGTACGCGCCGGAGACGCTCGCCCGGCTCTGCGACATCCCGCAGGTGGCGGCCGTCAAGGACTGGTCGAACGACATCGTCGCGTTCGAGCGGAACCTGCGCGCGATCCGCGCCACCGGGCGCCCGGTCGCGGTGCTCTCCTCGTTCACGATGTCCCTGATGTCGAGCTTCCTCCTGGGCGCCGACGGCGCGATCTCGGGGATGGGGAGCGTGGTGGCGGACCTCCAGGCGGATCTCTTCGACGCGTGCCGGAAGGGAGACCTCGAGGAGGCGCGGCGGATCAACGACCGGCTCGACCCGCTCGTGCGCGTCTTCTACGCGCCCCCCTTCGTCGACATGCACAACCGGATGAAGGAGGCGCTGGTGATCCTGGGCCGGATCCCGGCCGCCCACGTCCGCCCCCCGCTCACGCCGATCCCCGACGCCGAGCGCCGGGCCATCCGCCGCTCTCGGCGCTCGGCTGTCACGGGGTCAGACTCTGACTTCTCAACAATTCCGCGCGCGCGCGCGGCGAAATGTTCAGAAGTCGAAGTCTGACCCCATGACCAGGGCGGTGGGGCGCCAGGGGAGAAGGGGGCGGGCGTCGGCCGCGCCGGTGACGCCGGTCAGGTAGCAGTCCAGCCCGGCGTCGCGGCAGGCGGCCACGTCCGGCTCGAGGGCCATCCCGGCGTCGAGGCAGAGGGCGGTGAGAGTCCCGGGCGGCGCGAGGGCCGCCGGGGCGAGGAGCCGGCCCGCGACGCGCGCGCCCAGGCGGATCTCCCAGTCGAGCGCGCGGCAGCGCGCGAGCGCGTGGTGGTCGTAGGAGGCCACGAGCGTCCGGTCCGCCGCCCCGTAGAGTTGAAGCAGGCCGAGCAAGCGCTCCTCGATGCCCGGGTAGACGTCCGAGCCGGCCCGGAGCGCCACGACGAACCCGGCCCGGCCGCGGAACCGCTCGAGCACCTCCGGCAGGGTCTGGATGCGCTGCCCGCGGAACCGCCAGCCGAACCAGCGCCCGGCGTCGAGGCGCTTCAGCTCGCGAACCGTGCGCGCCCGCACCGGCCCCCGGCCGTTCGTCGTCCGCTCGAGCCCGGCGTCGTGGACGACGACGAGCTGCTCGTCGGCCGCCTCCTGGACGTCGAGCCACAGGGCGATCGGCCCCGGCGGCGACCGCGGCCTCGTAGGCGGGGATCGTGTGCTCGGGCGCGATCAGGGCGGCCCCGCGGTGGGCGACGATCAGGGGGCGGGCTGCGCGCGTCGTTGTCACGGGCGGAGCCGGCGTGTCACGATGCGAGGGTGCGCCCCGTCCCGTTCTGGTTCCTCGAGGCGTGCCGTCCCGGGTTCTGGGCGGCGGCCCGCGGGCTCCTCCGCATCCGCTTCGAAGGCGTCGAGCACGTCCCGCGCGCCGGCCCCGTCGTCATCACGCCGAACCACGTCTCGTTCATGGATCCCGTCCTGGTGACGATTCCGATCCGCCGGGCCCTCCACTACATGGCGCTCGAGCCCTTCTTCCGCATCCGGGGGCTGGGCGCGATCATGCGGTGGGCCCGCGCCTTCCCGATCCAGGAAGGAGAGCCCGACAACCCGGCCGTCCGCCGGGCGCTGCGGGTCCTGCGGCAAGGGGAGCCGCTCGTGATCTTTCCCGAGGGCGGCCGCTCGCCCGACGGCCGCCTTCAAGACTTTCGCCCGGGCGCGTTCCGGCTCGCGCTGGCCACCGGGGCTCCGGTGGTGCCCGTCACGATCGCCGGCGCCTTCGAGGCCTGGCCGGCTCGCCAGCGCCTTCCTCGTCCGGGCCGCGTCGTCGTCACGTACCACGCGCCGCTCGACGAGTCCGCGCTCCCGCCCGGCGTCGACCGCAAGGCCCGGCCCGAGCTCCTGATGGCGCTCGCCCGGGAGCGAATCGCGGCGGCGCTGCCAGCCTGAGCGGTCGGTCCGGACGTGCCCGTTCGGGAGGCACCGGCGGGACGGCTACTGCGGGAACTTGGCGCGGAGTCCCAGGATGTCGACCGTCGTCTGCCCGGCCGCGAGCGCCTTCTTCACCTGCTCCTCGCGCTCGTGGATCAGGCGGATGCGCTCGGCGATGGCGGAGACCTGCTCCCTGGGCACGATCACGACGCCGTCGTCGTCGCCGGCGACCAGGTCCCCGGGACGGACGAGGACCCCGCCGCACTGGATCGGGACCTGAAGGGCGCCGAGCGTCTCCTTGACCGGCCCGCGCGCCGTCGCGCCGCTCGAGAACACCGGCAGGCCCTGGGCGGCCAGCGCCGCCCAATCCCGGATCAGGCCCTGGAGGACGATGCCGGCCACGCCCCGGAGCCGCGCCGCGTAGACCAGGATGTCGCCGAGCAGCGCCGTGTCGCGCCCCGAGCCGCCGTCGATCACCAAGACGTCGCCGCGCTCGGCGAGCTCGACGGCGCGGTGGATCGTCAGGTTGTCCGCGGGCCAGCAGCGGAGCGTGAACGCGGGGCCGAAGCACTGCATTCCGGCCGCGACCGGTCGGATGGCCGCGTCCATGTTGCCCCAGCGTCCGAGGGCGTCGGAGAGCATCGCCGTCGGAGCGGCGGCCAGCGCCTTGAGCGCTTCCGCCTCCGGGCCCGGCGGCGCCGGTGCCGCCGCGCTCGGTGACGAGGACGGTCGCTCTCTCACGCGGCCACCGTATCGGATTGCTCGCGCGCGTGTCAACGCGGAGTCTCAGTCCGCGTACACGGTCAGCTCGTGGACCGACCAGTCGTAGACGGGATCCCCGCGCGTCAAGGTGAGCCTGAGGGCCTGGAGCATGGTCGCGGGGAAATCGAGCCGCACGGCCTCGACCCCGTTGCGGAGGAGCGCGATCCCGCCCCAGCGGAGATCGCCCTCGGTGGAGATGCGCGCCGGCAGCGGCTGCCAGGCGGCGCCGTCCGCCGAGCCCTCCAGGGCGAGCCCGCGTGGCCAGTCGAGGGGAGTGTGCGTCCACACGCGCACGGCCCGCACGCGACGTCGGCGCGCGGAGATCGACGCGCAGCCAGTCGCCCGGGGCCTGGGGCCGGCCGGTCGCCCACCGGGTCTCGCCGCTTGCCGTCCAGAGCCAGCGGCGCCTTGCTCTCGGCGTGAATGGAGGCGGTCAACGTGATGCGCGGCTGGGGCAAGGGCGCGCCCGCGCGCTCGGGACCGGCGGGGTCGGCGCGGAACTAGCACCAGGCCGCCGAGGGACTGCTGCACGAACGGCACGGCCGAGGGCCGCGGCGACGCGCGTGAGTCCCTCGCGCGTCGACGGGCTCGAGGAGCGCGCCGGCCCCCGGCTCCCAGACGACCGGGGGCACGAGCTCCGACCGGGGGCCGTCCCAGCCGTACGGATCGAGGTGAAGGTTGGCGGGCAGGATCCAGAGCTCGCGGATCGGCGAGCGCCGCGGCGCTCGCCCCACCCGTGATCCGCGTAGAGCCGTCGGACGCCGGCGGCCCGCAAGGCGCCCGCGATGTCGGTGCCGCTCTGCCATGGCGCCGGCTGAGGCGGTGCGGACGCATCGAGCGCATAGACGAAGAGCTCCGAGACGGTCCAGGGCCAGCGCGTGCGCGGAGCCGGTCTGGGTGATTCTCAGGTAGCGGGCCCGGGTCGGCGGGAACCGGAGCTCGACGCGCCCGCTCCTGACGCGTCCCATCGGCCGGCCGGCGGACCAGTAGAGCGGGCTCATGAGGAGTCCGGCAGCGTCGACGAGCCGGCGCCACGCGGTCCGGTCCAGTCGCGGCGTCGACGACCAGCCCGGTCGGCGACTCCTCGTGGACCCGAGGCAGCCAGCGCACCATCGCCACCGCCTGCACGGCTCCGAGATCAATCTCGATCCACTCGCCTCCACGCATCGGGCCCTGCCGTCCGCCACGCCGTCGCCGCGTCCCGGTCGAGGGTCCAGGCCGCGCGGGCCGAGCTCTCGCTGGCCGTCACCCTGAGCGTGTCCGGGTCGAGCTCTCGGAGGGGGAGCGGCGTCACGGAGAATCGCGCGTAGGCGCCGCCGAGGGGCGGGTAGGCCCGGTACTCGAACGCGGCGCCGAGCGCGGTCAAGGCTCTGCTCGAGGTCGCGGGAGGGGCCATCGACCCACCAGCCCACCGTGGACGCCGGAGCGCCGTCGACGGCGCGCGCGTAGCGCGGCAGCGCCTCCTCGTAGTAGTGCGACGAGGATCACCCGCTCGTCGCGAGACGAAGGTGAGGTCGCGCCGCTCGTGGTGTCCTTCGTAGAGCCGGCGTGATCCCGTCCCGGGCCAGCGTTTCGCCGACCGCGCGCTGGACGGCACTCGGGGCCAAGGCCCTGACCGCCGGGTCCGGCAGCGGAGCCTCTCCTTGCATCAACCCCCGGCCGATCCCGACCCCGTGGATCGCCACCAGGAGCCCGGCCACGACTGGGGCCAGCCGGCGCCCGGGCAGCGCGGCCAGTCCCGCGCCGGCCAGGGCCGGTAGCACGGTCCAGATCGGCGAGAGGTAGAACGCGCGCGGCCACAGCAGATCGCCGTACCGGCCCACGATCACCGCGCCGAGGTTCACCGCGATCACGAGGCCGAGGGCCGCGAGGTCGGCGCGGCCCTGTCGCTGGATCTTTCCGGGCAAATCGCGCCGCGGCCCACGCCAGGCCGAGATAAGTGGCGGTGACGAGGGCCGTCACCGACGGCGCGGCCCATCGCGGGAGGTCGACCGGCACGTCCGATGCATGACCGGCCAGGCCCGCGCGAGGCTCGGAGAGGTGCGCGAGGATGCTGGGGAGCGCGATCCAGATCGAACGGCGGCGCGGCCGCGCCCCGAGGCAGCGCGTAGATCAGGTGCGGAAGCGCACCGAGGGCGAACCCGAGCGCCGGCAGGGTCACCTCGGGCAGGCCGCGAGGCCGGTACCGTCCGACGACGAGATACAGGAGGACCGCGGGGATGTAGACGATGGTCAGCGGATTCGTCCAGTAGGCCGAGTCCCATGACGAGGCCCAGGACCAGGAGTCGCCGCGCGCGCCGTGGCTTGGGTCGCGCCGGGCACTCGGCGGGCGAGGAGAAGCGCCAGGACTCCGAGCACCAGCGGCACGTGGTAGTGCGGGGCGCGACTCCTGAGCCCACCAGAGGACCAGGTCGGGAGGGACGGCCAGCCACAGCGCCGCGTAAGCCGCCGCGCGGAAGCCCCATGCCTCCTCGGTCGAGGCATACCGCGAGCCCCACCCACACGATCGAGAGCAGGATGCCGACCAGTTCGAGCGTGATGGGTGAGACCCCGAGCAGCGATGTAGCAGATCCCGCGTCAGGTACGCGTCAGCCCACGGCGCCCATGAAGGACTGCCCCGGGAAGTAGACCGGGAACTCGCCCTGGAAAAGCGAGAGACCGTTCACTCCGGTGCGAGATTCGTCGTGACTCGCGCCGGCCCCGCGGAGGAGGAGCAGGAGCGCGTCAGCGCGGCGAGCGCGAGGAGAGTCCACATCCAGCGGGCGCTGCGCGCATGGTCCGGCGCCCGCGGGCCCGCGGCGATCACGGCCATACCGTATCACTCCTCCGACCGTCATCCCCCGTACGAGCCAGCTTCCGCAGAGACCGGCCTGCCGAGCCGGCGGCGCCCGATTCGCGTGAGGCGCCTCCCCTCGACTCCATCGATGCCGGACTGACCGCGAAAACCGACCCTGGCTCAGTCCGAGTAGACGGTCGAGCTCGTGGACCGACCAGTCGTAGACAGGATCGCCGCGCGTCACGGTCAAGCCGGACAGCCCGGAGCGTGGTCGGGGCAAAGTCGAGCCGCACGGTCTGGACCCCATTCCGGAGGAGCGCGATCCCACCCCAGCGGAGATCCCCCTCGGTGGAGAGGCGGGTGGACAGGAGCCGCCAGGTGACGCCGTCCGTCGACCCCTCCAGCGCGAGCCCGCGGGGCCAGTCCAGCGGCGTCAGTGTGAACACCTGCACGGCCCGCACCGGGACCATCCGGCGGAGATCGACCCGCAGCCAGTCGCCCGGGGTCTGCGGCCGGCCGGTCGCCCACCGCGTCTGCCGATCGCCGTCCACCGCGAGCACCGCGCGCTCGGAGTGGACGGACGCGGTCACTGCCAGATCGAGGCGGGCAAGGGGGCGCCCGGCGTTCGCGACGGGCGGGTCGGCGCGGAGGAGTACGAGGGGGCCGAGCGCTTGCCGGGCAAAGGGCCGGCCGAGTGCGGCAGCGACGCGGGCAACGCCGTCCGCATCGACGGGCTCGAGGAGTGCGCCGGCGCCGGGTTCCCACGCGACCGGCGGAACCAGCCCCGCTCGCGGTCCGTCCCAGCCATACGCGTCGAGATGCAGGTTCGCGGGCAGAACCCGGAGCTCGGGATCGGCCAGCGCGGCGGCGCTCCCCCACCCGTGGTCGGCGTAGAGGCGCCGGATGCCCGAGGCCCGCAGGGCGGCGGCGATCTCGGCGCCGCTCTGCCAGGGCGTGGGATGGGCGGGGGCCGAGCCGTCGGTGACGTAGACGAAGAGCTCGGAGATGGTCCAGGGCCAGCGGGTGGCAGTGCCGGTCTGCGTGATCCGCAGGTAGCGAGCCGGGGTTGGAGGGAGCCGGAGCTCGACGCGGCCGCTCCGGACGCGCCCCATCGGCCGTCCGGCGGACCAGTAGAGCGGGCCCTGGTAGGCCGGCACCTCGAGGACGCGCCGCCAGGAAGTCCGGTCGGTCGCCGACGTCCACGGCCACGCCGGCCGGCGTCTCCTCGTAGACCCGGGGCAGCCAGCGCACCATGGCGATCGGCCAGACACCCCCGAGATCCACCTCGACCCACTCCTCTCCGCGCATGGGTCCGCCGGTCCGCCAGGCCGTCGCGGCGTCCCGATCGAGGATCCAGGCCGCGCGCGGGGGGCTCTCGCTGGCGGTCGCGTGGAGGGTGTCCGGGTCGAGCTCCCGGAGGGGTTCGCGGCGGCATGGTGAACCGCGTATAGGTGCCGCCGAGCGGCGGATAGGCGCGGTATTCGAATCCGGCGCCCAGCGCCGCCAGGGTGTGCTCGAGCGCGCTCGACGGGCGATCGACCCACCAGGCCACCGTGGCCGGCGGCGCGCCGTCGACGGCGCGTGCGTAGCGGGGCAGCGCGTCCTCGTAGTGGCTCGACACGATCACGCGCTCGGCGGACACGAAGGTCAGGTCCCGGCGACCGTGGCCCAATTCGTAGAGGCGGACGGTACCGTCCCGGGCCAGCGCCTCGGCCGTGCCCTGCTGCACGGCGACCGGTGCCCGCTCGACGAGAATGAAGGCCGGCAGCGGAGGGTTGTTGCGGAGTAGCCCCCGAGCGATCCCGGCCGCGTGGATCGTGATCAGGAGCGTGGCCACGAGAGGGGCCACGCGTCGCCCTGGCAGCACCGAAAGGCCTGCGGCCGCGACCGCCGGGAGCGCCGTCCAGATGGGCGTGAGGTAGAAGACCCTGGGCCACAAGAGGTCCCCGTATCTCGACACGAGGACGGCCCCGAGGTTGGCTGCGATCACGCAGCACAGCGCGGCGAGGTCGGCCCGGCGCTGGCGCCTGTCTCCGCGACTCGCGATCGCTGCCACCGCCGCCAGTACGAGATAGATGGCGGTGGAAGCGGCCGCAAGAAGGAGGAGGGCTGGCCCCGCGAGTTCCGAGTGGCACGCCCAGCAGGACCGGCCAGGCCCGCGCGAGGCTCGGCAGGCGCGCGAGCATGCCCGCCGCCCCCGCTCCGATGTCGAACGGCGGAATCGGAGAGTTCTGGTGCAGCGTGTAGAGGAGATGCGGGAGCGCGCCGAGGGCGAACCCCAGCGGGGGCAGCGCCCATTCTCGGAAGCTGCGCGGCCGATATCGGCCGAGCGCGAGTCGCAGGAGGACCGCGGGGAGATAGACGATCGACAGGAAGTTCGTCCAGTAGGCCAGACCCATCAGGAGCCCCAGCACCAGGAGTCGTCTCGCCGCCGTCGTCGGGGAGGAACCGGGAACGCGGCGGGCGAGGAGCAGCCCCAAGACCCCGAGGACCAGCGGCAGGTGGTAGTGCGGGCGGGCCTCCTGTGCCCACCAGAGAACGAAGTCGGGCGGCACCGCGAGCCAGAGCGCGGTGTAGGCCGCGGCGCGGGAGCCCCAGGCCTCCCAGACGAGCCGCACCACGAGAGCGACCCACGCGATCGACAGCAGCACGCCGACGAGCTCGAGGGTGACGGGCGCGACGCCGAGCACGATGTACGCAAGGCCCGCGAGGTAGGCGTCGCCCGCGGCGCCCATGAACGACTGCCCCGCGAAGTAGATCGGAAACTCCCCGTGCCGGATCGCGAGGCCGTTTACTCCGATCGCGGCCTCGTCCCCGCTCACGCCGGAGCCGCGCAGGAGGAGCGCAAGACGCACCAGCGCGCCGAGGCCGACGAGAATCGACACGTCGCGGGCGCTGCGTGCGTCGCGGGGCGCCCTCGAAGCGGCCTCGATCATCGCCTCACGGTACCACTCCGCGCGATATGTCCAGGACCGGCGGCCGGACCGAGAAACCGGCGGACCGGCTCGCCGACGCACCGGGCGCTAGAAGGGGAGGATCGGCTCCGCCGCGGTCGGCAGGCACCAGCCGACCGGCATGAACGCCGTGGAGTGCGCGTACGCCAGGCGCCCCCGCCAGTCCATGAGGATCAGGCCGCCGTCCCCGCGGCCGTCCTCCCGGACGACGTCGAGGGAGACCTCCGCGGCCAGCTGGGGATCGTCCAGCTCCCTCAGGATGTCGAGCGCGGTCTTGGCGAGCACCGTGCGGATGAACGCCTCGCCGTGCCCCGTCGTCGACACGCCGCCGAGCCGGCTGTCGGCGTAGGTGCCGGCGCCGATCAGGGCGGAGTCGCCGACGCGCCCGGGGCGCTTCCCCGTGTAGCCGCCGGTCGAGGTGCCGGCGACGATGCGCCCGTGGACGTCGATGGCCACGGCGCCCACGGTGCCCCCGACCGCTCCGGAGGCATGCGGGGCGCCGGCGCCTTGGCGCGCCGCCAGGTGCTTGGCCAGGCTCTGCCGCTGCCGGTCGGTCGCGAGGGCGTCCGGTGGGCACAGCGGGAGGCCCTGATCGCGCGCGAAGGTCAGCGCGCCGTCGCCCACGAGGAGGATGTGGCGGCCGTCCTCGAGGATCCGCCGCGCGAGGCCGATGGCGCTCCGGACGCCGCTCACGGCGCCCACCGCGCCGGCCTGGAGCGCGTCGCCTTCCATGATGGACGCGTCGCACTCCACCGTGCCGAGCTCCGTCAGGGCCGAGCCATAGCCGGCGTTCAGGCGCGGGTGGTCCTCGAGGGCCTGGATCGTGGCCTCGATCGCGTCCAGCGCCGCGCCGCCCCGGCGGAGGACGGCCCAGCCTCGCGTGAGGGCCTCGCCCAGGGCCTCGCGGTAGGTCGGCTTGTCGTCGGGGTCGCCGCCGGCCCCCCCGTGGACGATGAGCGCCGGCACCATCAGGACCTCCCTTCGCGTTGCGCCTGCGAGAGATCCGGGCCGGCCCCTCGGGCGAGCCGCCGGATCGAGTCGGGCGTGCCGAGCATCGGACCGTCCGCGCCGCCGATCGCGTGAGACCGAGAAGCGCGCGAACGCCGCGCAGTCTATCATGGCGCCTGATGGCGCTGCGCGACCTGCAGGCGCGGATCGTCGCCTGTCGACGCTGCCCGCGGCTGGTGCGGTTCCGCGAGGCGGTGGCGGCGTCCCCGCCGCGCCGTTTCCGCGACCAGACCTACTGGGCTCGTCCGGTGCCGAGTCTCGGGAACGCGTCGGCCCGGCTTCTCCTGGTCGGGCTCGCTCCCGCCGCCCACGGCGGGAACCGCACCGGGCGCATGTTCACCGGGGACGCGGCGGGCGGGAGCGGCGAGTGGGTGGCGCGGGCGCTCCACGCCCACGGCTTCGCCACGCAAGCCACGTCGCACCAGCGGGGCGACGGCTTCCGGCTCGTCGAGGCGTACATCACGGCCGCCCTCCACTGCGTCCCGCCCGACAACCGGCCGGCTTCGATCGAGCTCCGCCGGTGCGCCCGCTACCTGCGGGAGGAGCTCCCGAGACTCACGGAGGTTCGCGTCGTGCTCGGCCTCGGGCGGATCGGCTTCGACGCGTACCTGAGCACGGCCGCCGCCGTGGGGCTGCCCGTCCCCCGGCCACGCCCCCGATTCGCTCACGGCGCGGCCGTCGATCTGCCCTGGGGCGTGGCCTTGCTGGGGACCTATCATCCGAGCCGCCAGAACACGCAGACGGGGCGGCTCACCTGGCCGATGTTCGAGGCGGTGTTCGCCGAGGCCCGCCTTCGCCTGGGGCCGGGCGGATCACGCTGAGGCCGGGCGGCCCGTCAGGGCCAGCCAGAGACCCAGGACGACGAGACTCCCGCCGGCGACGGTGAAGGCGGACAGGGGCTCGCCGAGCCACACGACGCCGAGCAGCGCGCCGACGAGCGGCTGGACGTTCAAGTAGATCGCCGCGCGCGCCGCCGAGACCCGCTCGAGCGCCCAGTTCCAGACCAGGTACCCGAGTCCCGTCATGACCACCCCCAGGTAGAGCACGGCGGCCACGCTCGCCGCCGTCCAGGGGGACCGCGCGGCGACCTGCCACTCGACGGCGGCCAGCGGCGCCGTCGTGACGAGGCCCCAGAGGAAGGACCATGCCGTGACCCGGATGCTCGGGTGGCGGGCGAGCAGCGGGCGGCCGAGCAAGGAGTACGCCGCGAAGCAGACGCCCGAGAGCAGGAGCAGGAGATCTCCCCGCCAGTGCGGTGCGATCGCGACGGTGAGGCCGGGGACGCCGTTGACCACGATGACGGTCGCGCCGAGGAGCGCGAGGGCGGTGCCCCAGCCCTCCCGCCCGGTCAGACGCTCGCCGAGGACGATCGGCGCCAGGGCGACGAGGGCGATCGGCTCGGTGGCGACCAGGAGCGCCGCGTTGGTGGCCGTCGACCACGCGAGGCCCCAGTGCGCGAGCGCCATCGCCAGCGTGAATCCGATGAAGCCCATCCAGAAGAGCCCGCGGCGGTCGGCGCCCGAGAGCGACGCCGGCCCCGCGGCGCGTCCTCCGAGGCCGAGCGGGGCGACGATGGCGAACCCGATGGCCAGGCGGAGAAAGGCGAGGGTGACGGGCCCGAACGCATCGACGGCGGGCCGCATGACGACGTAGGCGGTGCCGTACACCGCGTTCGCGGTGAGGAGCACCAGTTCGGCGGAGAGCACGCGGGCGCTGGGAGGGGCGTCAGAGATACGCGAGCAGGCGCCCGCAGGTGATGACGCCCACCCAGAGCGCGAGCGACGCGATCGCCGAGAACCGCGCGGCGGCCGGCGCGGCGGCCTGACGGTCCCAGGCCGCGACGGACTTGAACGAGAAGCGGTGGAAGGTCCACGCGTTGAGCCCGGCCAGGGCGATCAGCGAGAGCTTCACCCAGAACGCGGGGTTGGCGATCCACTCGGTGGCGTGCGCGGAGAACATGGCGACGCCCGAGGGCACGACCAGCAGGAGCCCGACCCGGGACCACGGCAGGAGGTGGCGGGCGAGGTCGGACACCGGGATGCGCGCCGAGAACCCGAGGAGCCGGAGGTCGAACAGCGCGGCCGCGCCCACGAGCAGCACGAAGCCGAGGATGTGCATGATCTCGACGATCGGGTAGAGCCAGAGCCAGTGCCGCATCGCGGCCGCGAAGCCGCTCGACTCGAGGAAGACCAGCCAGGCCGGACCCTCGGGGGGATGCACTAGCGCGCGCCTCGGGCCGGTCTGCTCACTAGCGCAGCTGAGTGGTCTTGCCGTCGATGGCGATCCACTCCGCGCGCATCTCGTCCGGGTCGGTCCGGTTGGGATAGCCCATCACCGTCGCCGTCACGCCCGCCTTGAGCGTCGTCGGGGGCAACCCCCGGTTCTCCATCCGCGACGGGGGCGCGAGCGTCACCACCCACGCCTTGTCGGTCGCCTGCAGACGCACGAAGCCGTGCGGGTGCTCGTAGCCGGCTTCCTTGATCGTCCCGGTGACCGTGAGGGGCTTGGTCGCGTCGTACCCGCTCCACCCGTGGTGGGCCACGGCGGCGGTGGCGAGCGTCAGGACGAGAGCGAGCCCGGCCGCGGGCCGGATCGTGCCGAGGACCGTCGATCGGACCATGGTCCACCTCCATGCAAAGGACATCAGCATCATTGAACCATGGAGCCCCGGCCTCGGCCACCGTGCCACCTCAGCCGTCCCGGCGCGTGACGACGGGGAGCTGGCCGGGCGGCGCGCGACGGCCTGGTGGATCCGGCGGTCAGCGGCCGTGGGCGCCGTCGGCTCGCGCGCGCTCCATCCGGGCGAGCTGGTCCCGGTCGCCCAGGCTCTCGAGGACCTGCAGACCGGCGTCGAGCTCGGCCTGGTCGCCCGTGAGGAGGGCTCGCTCGCAGCGGACGCGCGCGGCGTAGGGCACGGCCCGCGTCTGCTCGAAGATCTCCAGCGCGCGCGTGAGCTCGGCCGCGTCGCGCAGCGCGATGCCGAGCGCGCGCCGGCCCTGGGCCTCCAGGAGCCGGAGCCCGTCGGCGACCGCGCTCTCCACGATCGGCCGGATGGCTTCCGGGGCGAGGGCCCAGTCGAGATCGAGGCACAGCGAAAGTGTGCGCTCGACGAGCTGCTGTCGCGCGCGCGGAATCCCCGGGAATCCACGGACGACCTCCGCATCCAGCGCGTCCAGGTCCCCGCGGCCGTATGGGCGCAGGCGCCCGAACAAGGAGTCCGCGGCGAAGTGCCGCAGGATCTCGTCCAGCACCGCGCGATACCGGTCAACGAGCTGGCTGTCGCGGCGGGCCCGGCCGACGTCCAGCGCCGCCATGAAGCCGTGGACGCAGTAGGCCGCTGGAATCAGCCCGCCCTCCGCCCAGATCTTGCGCGCGTGCTCGGCCACCCCGAGCGCCTCGTCCCAGCGTCCGAGGAGCGTCAGGGCGTACGACCGCCAGGACGCGGAGTGGAGCGCCCACCAGTGCACTTGCCCGGCCTGGAAGAGGCCCAGCGCCGCGGCGGTCGCGCGATCCACCTCGCCGAGGTCGCCGAGCAGGGCGGAGGCCCACGCCACCATGGTATGGGCGTCGAGACGCTCGTGAAGGTCCAGGCGACGCTCGAACGCCAGGCGCTGCTGGGCGAAGTGCCGGGACTGGGTCCACGCCCCACGCGCCTGGGCGCAGCAGGTGAGGGCGTCGAGCGCGGCGCTCCGGAGCCGCGGGTCGTCGAGGCGGTCGGCGATGGCCAGGCCGCGGCCCGCGCTCGCCTCGGCCTCGGCGATGTCCGCCATCGTCGCCTGCGCGCCGCGCCAGAACGGATAGAACCCGTCGGCGATCAGGAATCCCGCGACGGCCCGCTCGTCGCGCGCCCCGGGAAGGAGCCCTCGGCCGTCGGCCCGCAGCTGCTGGATCGCCTGCTCGGAAGGGCGGTCTCCCACCGTTCCCTGGAACCGCATGTACCGGGTGAGGAGGCTGCCCAGGATGCGCAGCTCCTGGTCGACCGGCCGGCCCAGCTCCCGGCACAGGCGCAGCGCGACCCGGTAGGCCTCCGCCCCCGCGTCACCGCCCGACACGTCACCCACGCGCTCCTGGAGCTCGGGGAGGTCGTCGGTCGCGGCCAGCTCGATGGCCGCGCCCAGGTGCCTTGCCGCCTCGGCGGTTGCGGCGCCAGCGGTGGCGACGTCGGCCGCGCGCTTGAGCCAGCCCACGGCCCGACGGCGGATCTCGGCGGTGTCGAGATGGGCGCCCCGGACCGTGCTTCTGAGGGTGGCCGCTTCCCGAAAGTGATAGGCGATGAGCTCGGCGAGCGCGTCCTCCCGCCCGGCGGCGCTGCCTTCGAGCCAGCGGGCCGCCGCCGCGTGAAGGTCCGCCCGCTCCGCGCGCAGGAGCGTCTGGTAGGCCACCTCCCGGATCAGGATGTGGCGGAAGGCGAAGCTGTCGCCGGCCGCAGGCCGGATGAGGTCCTTCCGGACGAGGCGGTCCACCAGCGCGTCGCGGTCGGTGACCAGATCCGGCCCGAGCGCGGCGATCCCCGCCGACCCGGAACGCCCGGCCGAACACCGCGCCCAGCTGCAGGAGCCGGCGCTCCTCAGGCTCGAGGAGATCGAGGCGTGCCAGGATCGTCGCCTGGATCGTGTCGGGGAGCGCGGCGAGCGCATGCTCGACCGCGGCGCCGTCGCTCAGCGACACGACACGCTCCCGGATCGACTGGGCGATCTCCCCGGCGAAGAAGGGGTTGCCCTCCGCCCGGGTCACGACGCCCTCCACCATCTGGGGCGGCGCCCGCGCCGAGCATGTGACGCACGAGCTGCGCGACGGCCCCGTCGTTCAGAGGCTCGAGCGACATGGCGACGTAGTTTCGCCGACCCCCGCCCCATCCCGGGCGGCGATCGAGGAGCTCCGGACGTGTCAGGGCGATCATGAGCACCGCGGCGTCGCCTCGCGGCTGCACGATGAACTCCACCAGGTCGAGAAGGGTGTCGCTGGACCAGTGCAAGTCCTCGAAGACCAGGACGAGCGGCGACCGCCGCGCCGCCACCTCGACCGCCGTGCGCCACGCCGCGAACAGGGCGGCCCGGTCGATGACCTCCGGCTCGCCGGCGCCGATCGTGGCCGCGAGGAGATCGGCGACGCGCTCCGGTGACTCGACCCCGAGGTCGCGCAGCCATTCCTGGATGCTCTCGCGCACGGTCTCGGGCGCCGCCTCCTCCTTCAGCCCGACCAGCCGGACCAGCAGGGCGCGCAGCGGCCAGTACGTGACCCGTTGACCGTAGGGCAGACACTGGGCGATCGCCACGGTCGCGTCCGGGGACAGGGCGGGGAGCCGGTGAAGGAACTCCTCCACCAGGCGGGTCTTCCCGGTGCCGGCGGGGGCGATCAGGCTCACCAGGAACGGGCGGTGATCGGAGAAGGCTCGCCGCGCGACCAGCTCCAGTTGCGCCAGGTCGTCTTCCCGGCCGATGAGGGGGAATCGGGACAGCGCGGGCTCGGCTGCTCGCCCGAGGAGGGGCAGCGCCTGGATCGGCAGGCTCTTGCCCTTCACCTCGATCTCGGTCGGGTTGCCCAGGAGGAAGCGGTCGCGGGCCGCCCGCGCGGTCCGCTCGCCGCACAGGATGGTCCACGCCTCGGCCGCCTGCTGCAGGCGCGCGGCGACGTTCACGGCGTCACCGGTGATCAGGAAGTCGCTGGCGGCGTCGTTGCGCGTGGCGACCACCTCGCCGGTGTTCACCCCGATGCGCACCGCCTGCTGGGGGCCGAGCTTGGGATCCTCGCGGACGCGGTCGCGCAGCTCGAGCGCCGCCGACATCGCGCGCTGGGCGTCGTCTCCGTGCGCCTGCGGAAGCCCGAACACCGCCATCAGGGCGTCGCCGATGAACTTCTCGAGGGTGCCGCCGTGCGTGCTCACGACGTCCCGCGCGATCTGGTAGTAGCGGGTCAACAGGGCCCGTACGTCTTCAGGATCCCGGGCCTCGCCGAGCACCGTCGCGCCGGTCAGGTCGGCGAAGAGCACGGTTACGATGCGGCGCTCTTCGGCCATCTCAGCCGCCGGCGCCGGCCCGCGCCAGGAGTCGCTCGGCCTCGGCGCGGAGGGGCCCGGCCCCCAGCGCGTCGAACATGCGCTGGCTCTCGGCGAGGGGGGCGGCCGCCTCCCGGTGGAGCCCGAGGGCAACGAGGCAGCGGCCGACCCCCAGCGACGCCTGTCCCTGCTCCAGCGGGAACCCGTAGTCCGCCCAGCGCGCGGCCGCCTCGCCGTGGAGCCTGCCGGCCTCCCGCAAGTCCCCGCGAGCTTCGGCGAGCACGGCGCGGCCGGTCAGCACCGCGTACCGGGGGCGGGCGGCCTGGTGCATGTCGGTGGCGAGGAGCCCCTCCGCCAGGTCGAGCGCACCCGATTGCCACGCACAGACGGAGCGCCTCGGGGAGGTGGCGCACCCGGAAGACCGGCCGATCGCGGGTGATCTCCTCGAGCTCCTCGATCAGCCGGCCGGCGGCGGCGTGGTTGCCGTGCGCGTGCTCGATGAGGGAGCCGGCGGCGACGGCCGGCACCAGGACCTGCGGGTCCCGGATTTCCCGGGCTCGGGGCAGGAACTCCTTGGCGAGCGCCTGGGCGTCCCACGGCTCGCCGCGATAGACGAGCACGAAGGCCATGTACGTGCTGGCGACGACGGCGACCTGGCCGCCCCCGTGTCGCCGGTCCCAGGCATCGAGGTCGCGGGCAACCCGCAAGAGCTCGTCCCAGTGCCCGAGGTCGAACAGTGGCCAGGTGGTCTCGGCGCGAGCCCACATGACCGGCAGGGTGAGGCCTCGCCGCTCCCCGAACTCGACCCCCGCGCGCTTGACCTCGAGACCCCGTGCCGGGCCTTCCGCGAGCCACACCCAGTCGCCGAGGTTGCCGTAGGAGCGGATTGTCTCGTTGCCGAGCCCAAGATCCAGGCTGAGGCGGAGCGCCTCGCGCAGGTCGGCCAGGCCGCCGGTCAGGTCGCTGAGGTCGCATCGTGCCAGGCCACGGAGCTGGCGCGCCCGGATGGCCTCCTCATCGAGGCCCAACGCCAGGGCCAGCGCCAGGGCCTTCTCCGACCAGGCGGAGCACTCGCGCGCGCGGCTGGCGACCATGTGGTCGGCGGCGGCGTTCGTGTAGGCCAGGGCGAGCTCGCGCCCTGGCGGCTCGCGCTCGAGCAGCTCGATGGCCTGCGAGAGCAGGGAGCGCTTGCGGTCCGTCTCTCCCCGGAACCAGGAGGTCCGGGCCAGCCGCACCATCGCCTCGCCGGCGCCCAGGACGTCCCCCTGGTCGCGCAGCTCGCCGATCGCCTCCTCGAAGTCCCGCTGCGCTTCCGCGAGTCGCCCCCCGATGAGGGCAGCCTCCGCGGTCTTCGCGAGCAGCCGGCCCCGCTCGGGGTGGCGCGGGGGACACAGCGCCAGGGCCTGCCGGTAGAACGCCTCCGCCTTCCTGGCGTCGAACTCGAGTGCCCGGTCCGCTGCCATGACGAGGAAACGGCGAGCCTGCGCCTCGAGCTCGGTCGACTCGCTGTCGAGTCCGGTCGCCCGGGCGAGCTGGAGTGCCTGCCCGTAGTGGTGCGCGACGATCTCGGCATGGTCGGTGACCCGGTCGCCGGCCACCCGCTCGATCCAGGCGGCCACCGCGCGGTGCTTGCGCACCCGGGCCGCGCGGGGGATCTGCTGGTAGGCGACGTCCCGGATGAGGAGATGCCGGAACGCGTACTCGGCCTGCCCCTTGACCGACGAGGTCCGCACCGGGCGCAGGAGCTCCCTCCCGGCGACTGTCCGCAGACCTTGCTCGACCGCCGGCTCGTCGAGTCCGCTCATGTGGGCCAGCGCGCCCAACCAGAAGACCGTGCCCACCACGGCGGCGTCGTGGACCAGCGCCTTCCGCTCGGCGGGCAGCGTGTCGAGGCGGGCGGCGATCACCGCCTGGACCGTCTCGGGGACGGCGATGTCGGCGGCCGCCGTCAGTTGCACGGTCTCGCCCCGGCGCTCGACGATGCCGCGGTCGGCGAGCATGCGGGCGAACTCGCCCGCATAGAGCGGGTTGCCGGCGGCGCGGTCGAGAAGTGCGGTCTTGGTCTCCCTGGGCAGCTCCGCCCCGGAGAGGTGGGCGGTGATCAGCTGGCTCGTCTCCGCGCGCGAGAGCGGCGAGAGTGACAGCGTTGCGGAGTCCCGCTGACCCCCGCCCCATCCCGGGTGGCGCTCGAAGAGATCGGGTCTGGTCGTGCAGATCATGAGGCACGGCAGGCCGGCCGCCGAGTCCACGAGGTACTCCAGGAACTCGAGCAGCACCGTGCCGGCCCAGTGCACGTCCTCGAAGACCAGTACCAGCGGCCGGCTGCCGGCGACGGCCTCGAGGAAGCGCCGCCAGGCGGCGAACGACTCGGACCGCTCCGCCGGCGCGGCGCCGCCGGGCACGCTCGCGCCGACCAGAGGGGACAGGCGCGTCTTGAGCCAGTCCAGCTCCGCCCGATCCTCCACAATGGCCGCGATGGCCCGGGAAAGCTTCTCGGCGGCCTCGGTCGGGCTGTCCGATTCCAGGATCTCGGCCTGGTTCTTGACGATCTCCCCGAGCGCCCAGAACGTGATGCCGTCGCCGTACGGGAGACACCGGCCCTGCCGCCAGCGCGCGTGCTCGGGTTGCCAGTCGACGAACGTGCGGAACTCGCGGACCAGGCGGCTCTTGCCGACGCCGGGCTCGCCCGCCACGGTGACGAGCTGCACCGAGGCTTGCCGCGTCGCGCGCGCGTACGTCGCCTTCAGGAGGGCGAGCTCGTCCTTCCGGCCGATGAACGGCGCGGGGGCCGCCTGGGCGACGTCGGATCCATAGGCGCTGCGGACGGACGTGGCGCGCCACATCCGGATCGGCCCGGCCGCGATCGGGACCGAGGCCGGATCGAGCGCCGCATACTCGATGACGTGCCGCGTGGCCCGGTGCGTTGCCTCGTCGACCACCACGGCGCCGACGGGGGCGATCGCCTGGGCGCGAGCCGCCGCGGTGACGACGTCGCCGGTTGCGATGCTGCCGGGGTCCGCCGTCCCGGTACCACGCGTCACGACTGCTTCCCCGGTGGTGACCGCCGCCCGGAGGGCCAGATCGAGCTCAGGCTCGGCCGCGTTCAGCTCCTGGACGGCGCGGACGACCCGGAGAGCGGCGCGCACCGCGCGCTCGGCGTCGTCCTCGTGCGACGACGGGCGCGCCGAAGGCCGCCATCACGGCATCGCCGATGAACTTCTCCACGGTGCCGCCCCACCGCACCAGCTCGCGCCGCACGCAGGTGTAGTAGGGACGCAGCATGGCCCGGATGTCCTCGGGGTCGGTGCGATCCGATCGCGCGACGAAGCCGACCAGGTCGACGCACAGGATCGACACGACCTTCCGCTCCTCGTGCATCGCGGGGCCGGCCGACGCGGGCGGCGCCGGTGCGCCCCGCTCGGCGTGATGCTCACTCACGTCGGCAGGTGATGCAGCGCCATGATCGAGCCTCCGGGGACCAACCAGGATCGGGCTCATGCCCCGCGCTGCGCCAGTCTAGGGCGGCCGCCGGTGGCCGTCAAACGGGCGCATCGCTTCAAAATTATGGTTACCGGCGGACTGGGGACCTATGAAGTCCTTCGACGGGCCGTCACCACAGCGGGCCGCGGCGGGTGACCGTGGGGACCGGGCCGGGTTGGCGCATGGCGGCGCGGGCCACCACCGTCTCCGTCTCGTCGACGGTCATGGTCGCGGGGTCGATGACGACGCCGTAGTCCTGCCGCGCGCCCTCGAGCGACACGTAGTCCTCGAGGACGTCGCGGAGCACCGCCTGGGGATCCCGCTCCCAGGGCGGACCGTACCCGCCGGCCCCGGACTGCTGGAAGGACACGACGTCGCCGGGCTCGACCGTGTCGGAGGCCTTGGAGTGGACGCGGCGCTCCGCGGGCGTTCCCGGGTTCACCAGGGTGACACCGGGCTGTCCGGGCTGTCCGCCGAAGAGGCCCCACGGCCCGAAGCGATGCCGCTCCGTGTTGTTGGTGAGCCGGCCGCCCTCGAGGAAGAACCGGAGATCCCGCCGGATGCCGGTCCCGCCCCGGAAGCGCCCCGCGCCGGCGGAGTCCCGGATCAGCTCGAACCGCTCGATGAGGACGGGCTGGTTCGCCTCCTGAGACTCCACCGGGATGTTCGAGGCGTTGAACGCCATCGACATGGCCTCGCAGCCGTCGCGGTCGGCCCGGGCCGCGGTCCCGGAGAGGATCAGCTCGTAGACGACCGTCCGGCGGCGTCGCCGCGGATCGAAGCCGCCGCACGTCGGGTTCGCGAAGTGGGAGCCGGCCGCGGTGACGCGGCCGGGCAGGGCGGGGGCGAGCGCCCCGATGACCGCGTCGAAGATGCGATAGCAGAAGACGGCTCGCGGGCCGCCCCCGGCCGGGGGGCGCGGGTTGAGGAACGAGCCGAGCGGCGCCTCGATCCGCACCGGGCGGAAGGCGCCGTCGTTCTGCGGGCCGTCGGGATCGGTCAGGCACTTCACCGCGGCGTAGCAGTACGAGCGCGTGTAGTTGAGGTACGAGTTCATCCCCGACTCGGTCTGGGGCCCCGTGCCGTCGAAGTCGATCAGGATGTCGTCGTCGCGGACGGTGACCGTCACCGAGAGGCGCATCGGCGGGGTGCCCGGCCCCGAGTCGTCCATGTGGTCCTCGAACGCGTACGAGCCGTTCGGGATCCCCCGGATCGCCTCCCGCACCTTGGTCTCGGTGCGGTCCATGATCTCGGCCATCGCCGCCTGGACCGTCTCGTGACCGTATCGGCGCGCGAGCTCGATCATCCGGAGCTCGCCCACGCGCAGCGAGTTCCGCTGGGCGCGGAGATCGCCCAGCATCGACTCCGCCATCCGCGTGTTCGCGAGGATGATGGCGAGGACGTCCTCCTGCTCCTCGCCGCCCTTCCAGGGCTTCACCGGCGGGACGTGGAGGCCCTCCTGGAAGTAGTCGAACACGCCCTCGACGGCCTGGCTGCCCGGCCGCATGCCGCCCACGTCGGTGTGGTGGAGGATGTTGGCGACGAAGCCGATCAGCCGCCCCTCGTCGGTGAACGCGGGCTGGATCATGAAGAAGTCCGGAAAGTGGCCGGACCCGAGGAAGGGGCTGTTGAACAGCACCACGTCCCCCGGCCGGAGCCGGTCGCCCGGGAACGCCTGCACCGCGTTCCTGGCGGCGAACGACATGGCGCCCATGTGCCCCGGGCTGTACGGGCCCTGGGCGACCATGCGGCCCCCGGGGTCGAAGAGGCACACGGAGAAGTCCTGCCCCTCGCGGGCCTGCTGGGAGTGGGCCGTCCGGTGCACGGTGGTGCCGACCTCGACCGTGATCGACTGGAGCGACCCCCAGATGACGCTGAGGGTGATCGGATCGATGGGCGAGGCCGGGCCTGGCCCGCTCATGAGCTCCGCTCCGGGGCGCGCGGGCTCGGCATCAGCCGCCTCCGAAGTCCACGATGAGGTTCGCCCAGCGGTCGATCTCGGCTCTGGCGCCGGGAGGCAGCACCGTCGTGGACTCGGGCTCCTCGACGATCGCCGGCCCCTCGATCGTCGCCCCCACCGGCAGACGGGCTCGATCGTAGATCGCGCAGGGGACGTAGCCGCCGGTCTCCGGGAAGTACGCCGCGCGGTCCGGCTTCCGGGCCTCGGCGGCCTTCCGGGTGCCGGGCCGCTGCTCGGGCAGGCGGACGTCGGGTCCGGCGCCGATCACGGTGACCGCGACGGTCACGAGCTCGACGGCCGCCTTCGGGTCGGAGTAGCCGTACCGGTGGCCGTAGACGCGGTCGAAGGCGTCCCGGAGGGCGGCGGCCGTCCGGCCGTCGACCGGCCCGTCGGGGATCGGGACCGACAGCTCGTACCCCTGGCCGACGTAGCGCATGTCGGCGGACCGCGCCTCCGAGAGCGTCCCGCCCACGCCGGCCTCCCGCACGACCGCGGCGCCCTGGCCGCTCATCTCTGCGAGAATCCGCGCGAGGTACGCCGGGTCCAGCGCGTCGAGGCGCCTGACGTACGAGCGGGAGAGATCGAACCTCACCTCGGCGGCGAGGAGCCCGATGGCCGAGGTGACCCCGGCCGCCGCGGGCAGGACCGCGCGGGGGATCCCGAGCGCCTGCGCGAGCCGGCACCCGTGGACGGGGCCCGAGCCGCCGAAGGCCGCCAGCGCGAGCCGCTCGGGGATCGTACCCGCGCTCGATCGAGACGACCCGGGTGGCCAGCTCCATGTTGGTCGTCACCACCTGGTGGATGCCCCACGCGGCCTCGGCGGCGTCCAGGCCGAGCGGCCGGGCGACGTGGGCGTCGATGCCCCGGCGGGCTCCCTCGACGTCGAGCCGCATCCGGCCACCGAGAAAGTAGTCGGGGTTGAGGTAGCCGAGGACGAGGTTGGCGTCGGTGACCGTGGGCGCGGTGCCGCCGAGGCCGTAGCAGATGGGGCCAGGCGCGGCGCCCGCGGAATCCGGGCCCACGCGGAGCACGCCGGTCTCGACGCGGGCGATCGAGCCTCCGCCGGCGCCGATCTCGACCAGGTCGATGGCCTGGATGTTCATCGGGATGCCGCTGCCGGCCTGGAGCCGGATCCGGTGGAGCTCGAACTCGCGGATGGTCTGCGGGCTGCCGCCGGCGATCAGGGAGAGCTTCGCGGTCGTCCCGCCCATGTCGAAGGCGACGAGGTCGGCGTGGCCGGTGAGCTTGCCGTACGCCGCGGCCATGAGGGCGCCGGCGGCCGGCCCGGATTCGATCATCCGCACGGGGAAGCGGGCCATCGTCTCCGCGGTGGCGATGCCGCCGCCGGACTGCATCACGAAGAGCCGGCCGGGATAGTCGAGCGCCCGGAGCGCCTCCTCGAGCCGCCGGAGGTAGTCGCGCATCGCGGTCATCACGTAGGCGTTGACGACGGTCGTCGAGGTGCGCTCGTACTCGCGGATGACCGGCGAGATCTCCGACGAGAGGCTGACCGCGACGCCGGGTGCCTCCTCGCGGACGATCTCGGCGGCGCGCTGCTCGTGCGCCGGGTTGACGTAGGAGTGCAGGAAGCAGATGGCGATCGACGCGACGCCGTCCCGGCGGAGGCCCCGGACGGTCGCCCGCAGGCCGCTCTCGTCGAGCGGCACGAGCACCTCGCCGTCGAAGGCGACCCGCTCGGCGACCTCCCGGATCCGGGAGCGGGGGACCAGCGGGGCGGGCTTCTCGATCTGGAGGTCGTACAGCTGGTAGCGCTTCTCCCGGCCGATGATCAGGACGTCGCGGAAGCCGCGCGTCGTCAGGAGGGCGACGTGCCCGCCCTTCCGCTCGATGACGACGTTCGAGCCGAGCGTCGTCCCGTGCACGGCCTGGACGAGGTCGGCCCAGCCGAGCCCCGCGCGGGCGACCAGCTCCCGGAGCCCCTCCACGCACGCCCGGGCCGGGTCGTCCGGCGTCGTGAGGCGCTTGCCGGTGAGGAGGCGGCCGTCGTCGGCCTGGAGCGCGAAGTCGGTGAACGTTCCGCCGACGTCGAACCCCACCCGGAAGGTCACGGCCTCTCTGTTACCGGAACTTCCGCGGCGTGTCCAGCCCGCGCCGGATGGCGGGGGGCGGCTTGGCCCATCCGGGACGGGCCGCCGGGTGCCCGTGGCGCCGCGCGCGCCTCATCCCGAGCGACACCGACCTCTCGGGACTGGCCGGTCGCGGGCAATGGCGCTCGGCGTCGGCGCGCGGGGCCGCCGGCCGCGTCACGCCACGCCGAGATAGCGGTGCTTGACCTCCTCGTTGGCCTCGAGCGCGGCCGGCGTGCCCTCGTAGACGATCTGGCCCTTGCTCATCACGTAGACGCGGTCCGCGATCCGGAGGGCCAGGTGATAGTTCTGCTCGACCAGGAGGATCGACAGGCGCTCGGCCTTGAGGCGGACGAGGATGCGGCCGATCTCGCGGACGATGAGCGGGGCGAGCCCCTCCGACGGCTCGTCGAGGAGCAGCACCCGGCCGTTGGTGAGGAGGGCGCGGCCGACGGCCAGCATCTGCTGCTCGCCTCCCGAGAGCGTGCCGCCCGCCTGGGCCGCGCGCTCCCGGAGGCGGGGGAACAGCTCGAAGACGCGATCGAGGGTCCAGCCGTCCGATCGGGCGCCGAGAAGGAGGTTCTCGCGGACCGAGAGCGGCGCGAAGATGCGGCGCCCCTGCGGCACCAGGGCGAGCCCCCGCCGCGCGATGCGGTGAGCGGGCCAGCCGTGGATCGGCTCGCCTTCGAGCAGGATGCGGCCGTCGCGCGGCGGGCTGAACCCCATGATGCTGCGGATCAGCGTCGTCTTGCCGGCGCCGTTCCGCCCGAGGAGGGCGACGGCCTCGCCGGGGCCGACCCGGAGCGACACCCCGTGGAGGACGTGACTCTCCCCGTAGTAGGTGTGGATCCCCTCGACGTCGAGGATCGGGGTCAGGCTTTCGACTTCCGAACAATTCGGCCTCGCGGCCGGGCGCTCTTGCCCGAGCCGTCATCGGAGCCTCGGCGGCCGCCGGAACCGTTCAGAAGTCAAAGTCCGACCCCAGGTAGACCTCGTAGACGCGGGGATCGGCGCGGACCTCCGCGGCCGTGCCCTCGGCCAGGACCTCGCCGTAGTGGAGCACGGTGATGCGGTCGGCGAGGGTGAACACCACGTCCATGTCGTGCTCGATGATGAGGAGCGTGATGGCGCGCGGCAGCCCCGCCAGGAGCTCCGTCATGCGGAGGGTCTCCTCGGGCGACATCCCGGCGGTCGGCTCGTCGAGGAGGAGGAGCTTCGGGTCGGTGGCGAGCGCGATCCCGATCTCCAGCTGGCGCTGCTCCCCGTACGAGAGGGCGCCGGCCGGGGCGTCGAGGCGCTCGGTGAGCCCCACGGCCTCCGCGGCGCTCCGCGCCCGCTCGATCGGCACCCAGAGCCGGCCCACGGGCCCGATGAGGTCGTAGCTGCCGCGGCCCCGGGCGGCGGCGGCGAGCCGGAGGTTCTCCCGCACCGGCAGCCGCGGGAAGACGTTCGTGCGCTGGAACGAGCGCGAGATCCCGCGGCGCGCCACCGCGTGCGGCGGGAGCCCCGAGACCGGGGCGCCCTCGAAGAGGATGCGCCCCCCGGTGGGCGCGAGGTGGCCCGTGACCAGGTTGAACAGCGTCGTCTTGCCGGCGCCGTTCGGCCCGATGATGGCCCGCCGCTCCCGCGGCGCCACCGACAGGGTCACGCCGTTGACGGCCGTCAGCGCGCCGAAGCTCCGGCGGAGCCCCTCGAGCGCGAGGGCGGGCGCGGCCGTCACGCGCGGAGCCCGATGCGGCCGCGGAGCGCGCCGACGATCCCGCCCGGGGCGAAGAGGACGAAGAGGACGAAGGTCACGCCGAGGATGAGCATCCAGCGCTCGGTGTAGGTCGAGACGAGGCTCTGGAGGAGGATGAACGCGGCGGCGCCGAGCACCGCGCCCCCGAGCGTGCCGGTGCCCCCCAGGATGACCATCAGCAGGGCCTCGCCGGACGTCTTCCAGAACAGGGCGTCCGGCGTGATCGACCCGCTGAACTGGGCGTAGAGCGAGCCCGACAGGCCGGCCAGGGTGCCGCCCAGGACGAACGCCAGGAGCTTGTAGCGGTGGACCGGGTAGCCGACCGCCTCCATCCGTCCCTCGTTCTCGCGGATGCCGATCAGCACGTGGCCGAACGGCGAGCGCACCACGCGCCAGAGGAAGAGCGATGGCGCCGGCGGCGATCGCCACCACGTAGACGTGGAACGCGAAGCCCTCTCCGGTCGGCACGCCGAAGATCGCCGGCCGGGGCACGCCCGTGATCCCGTCCTCGGCGCCGAGCCAGGACGACTGGAAGGCGTAGGCGTAGAGCATCTGGGAGAAGGCGAGCGTGAGCATGATGAAGTACACGCCGCTGACCCGCGTCGAGAAGAAGCCGATGACGAGCGCGGCGAGGGCGCCGGCCAGCGCCGGGAAGAGGAGCGCGCCGACCGGGCCCGGATAGGCGGTGAGGGTGAGGGCGGCCACGTAGCCGCCGACGCCGAAGAAGGCGGAGTGGCCGAACGACACCATGCCCGCGTAGCCCATCAGGAGGTCGAGGCTCATCGCGTAGAGCCCCCAGATCAGGATCTCCTGGAGGAGCTTCACCGGGTACCGCCCGAACGCGGCCGGGAACGCGAGGACGGCGAGCAGGAGGACGGCGAAGCCCCAGACGCGAAGGACGCGCGTCCGGCTCATCCCCGCGAGCCTCGCGAGGCTCGTCCGCGCGCTCGCGGGCATCGTGGCCGCGCGGGATGACTGGACCCGCGCCCTCGTGACTCGCTCCGGGCCAGCGCGCTGCCGGCGTCACCGGAGGGGCCGGCCGAACAGGCCCTGCGGCCGGAGCAGCACGATGAGCGCCATCACGACGTAGATCATCAGCATCGAGACGCCGGGCAGCCAGACCTTCCCGAAGGTCTCCGCCTGCCCGATGATCAGGCTCCCCACGAGCGAGCCCTTGAGCGAGCCCAGGCCTCCGACGACGACGACGATCAGGGCCGGGATGAGGACGCTCACGCCCATGGACGGGTACGCCGACTGGATCGGCCCCGCGATGACGCCGGAGAGCCCGCCGAGCGCCGCCCCGAAGGCGAAGACCAGCGTGAACACGCGCCCGATGTCGATCCCGAGCCCCGCGGTCATCTCGGCGTCGTACACGCCGGCGCGGATCACGGCGCCGAGGCGCGTCTTCTCGATCACGAGCCAGAGCAGGATCGCGACGAGGAGGCCGAAGGCGATGACGAAGAGCCGGTACGCGGGGAAGGTGAGGCCGCCGATCGTCACGCGGCCGGCGAAGAGCTCGGGGGCGGGGATCGAGCGGATGCGGCCACCCCAGCCCCACTTCACCAGGTCCTCGAAGAGATAGATGAGGCCGAAGGTCAGCAGCACCTGGTCGAGCGAGGACCGCCGGTAGAGCGGCCGGAGCAGGCCGCGCTCGACGAGGGCGCCGACGAGGCCCACGGCGAGGGGCGCCGTGATGGCGGCCAGCCAGAAGTTGCCGGTCAGCGTGAGGGTGGCGAGCCCGGCGTACGCGCCCAGCATGTAGAAGGAGCCGTGCGCCAGGTTGACGACGTCGAGCATCCCGAAGATGAGCGTCAGGCCGACCGAGAGGAGAAACAGCAGGGCACCGTAGGCCAGGCCGTTCAGCGCCTGGCCGAGAACGTCCGAGAGGAGGGGCACGGGATGGTCGGAGGCCGGGGCGCGGGGCCCCGGCCTCCGGAGGCCTCGTCAGGCCGGGAGCGTGCAGCCGGTGCCGGGGTCGCGCACGTCGGCGACCTTGTCGATCGGCACGTTCGCGAGCCCGCCGGCGACTTCCCGGACCTCACGGACGTAGATGAACGGCTGGATGACGTTGTGCGACTTGGGATCGAAGCGGAACCGCCCGCGCGGGCTGTCGAACTCCGTCGCCGCGATGGCCGCCGACGAGCTTGTCCTTGTCCTGGGTGTTGCCGTTCACGGCCTTCACCGCGCGCACGATCACCTCGGCGGTGTCGTACCCCTGGCAGGCGAAGCCGTCGGGCATCTTGCCCTTGAACTTCTCGCCGAACTCCTTGACGAACCGCTGGTTCACCGGGTTGTCGAGCTGCGGCGTGTAGAAGTGCCCGGTGAGGACGCCCACCGCGGCCTTGCCCTGGGCGGGCAGCACGTCGGGCTCGGTCAGGAAGCCCGGCGCCGGTCAGCCTGATGCCCTGCTTCAAGCCGAACTCGTCGTACTGCTTGACGAAGTTCACGGCGTCCGTCCCGGAGAAGAACGCGAACACCGCCTTGGCGCCCGATTGCTTGATCTTCGTCAGATACGGGGCGTAGTCGGTCTCGCCGAGCTTCGGGTAGTCCTCGCCGACGATCTTGCCGCCGGCGGGGTGGTAGGTCTCGCGGAACGCCTCCATCATGTCCTTGCCCGCCTGGTAGTTGGGCGCGATCTGGAAGACCTCCTTGGAGACCTTCGCCGCGACCCAGCCGCCCATGGGCTGGCAGGGCTGCCAGTTGGAGAAGGAGGTCCGGAAGATCCACTTCGAGCAGCGGGCGCGGCTGATGGCGTCGGCGCCCGCGTTCGACACGAGCAGGATCGTCTTCGAGTTGTGGACCTTGTCGCGCATGGCCATGAGGATGCCGCTGTGGACCGGCCCCGTCAGGATGTCCACCTTGTCGGAGTCGATGAGCTTCTCGGTCTTCCGCACGCCGACCGGCACCGCCATCTCGTCGTCTTCCCGGATCATCTCGATCTTCCGGCCCGCGACCGTCCAGTTCTCCCGGGCGAAGACGAGCTCCATCGCCTGGGTGATGCTGTTCCCGAGCTCCGCGTAGACGCCCGAGTAGGGGAGGACGACGCCGACCTTGAGCGGCGCCGCCCTGGGCGCCGGCCCGGAGGACCCACGGCCCCGTGGCCACCCCGGCGGCGGCGCCCCCGCCGAGGACGGCGGCCTTGAGGAACGTTCGACGAGTCTGCGGCTCCATGCGTTCTCCTCCTCACAGTTCCGAGCGTGCGGTCCGGCGAAGAGCCACGGCGCGGGCAGGCGCCCGGCCCAGTCACGATGCGAGCGGTGCCCAGAGCCTACACCGAACGGCCCACCGCCGGGAACCCCGGCGCCTCCGCGACGGTGCGGGGCGGATCTGGACGGCTCGGACTGCGCCCTGCGGGACCGGCCGGCGAGGCCCGCCCGACGCGGACCAGCCCACACTCCACCGTCGGTGGAGCGATCGACCGCGCGAGCCCCCCGCGCCCCCGGGGCCGGTGACAGGGGCGCGGGGGGCTCGCCCAGCTACTTCTTCTTGCGCTTCGCCAGCATGCCCTCGAGCTTCTTGGCCTGCTCGGTCTCGGTCTTGAGGGCTTCCTGCGTCTCCTTGAGCTTGGCCTCGGCCGCCTGGATCTTGGTGGCGAGCTGACCTTCCCGCTCGGCGGACTTCCGGGCCTCCTCGAGCTGCGCCTTCGCCGCGGCCACGTCCTTCGTGGCCTGCGCCGACTGCGATCCCCAGGTGGCGTACCCGATGCCCAGCCCGATGATGGCGGCGATGATTCCGATCACGACGGCTTGCATGGCACCTCCCGTTCGTGCCCCGCGCGTTCGTGGCTCACTTCTTGCCCTTGGACATCTGCCCCTGCATCTGCTCGCGCCTCGCCTTCTCCTTGGCCAGATCGTCGCTCATCTGCTTCAGCTGGGCTTCCATCGTCGCGAGCTTGTCGGACAGCTCCTTCTCGCGCGTCGCGGCCTTCTGCGCCTCGGCGAGCCTCGCCTTGATCTGATCGAGCTCGCCCTGGAGCGGTTTTCGTCTGGGCACCCCACATCAGGTACCCGACGAGGAGCCCGATGAGGATCGCCACGATGCCGACGATCGTCACCTTCTTGCCGTCCATCACGCCTCCTTCCCGGGCCGGGGGCCCGCTGCCTGGAGAGCCTGCCTGCTGAGCGCCGGGACCGGTGCCCGCCGCTCGGGGAACGGCGCGGTCAGGGGGATGCCGCGCGCCCTGCCTCCTGCTGCCGGAGCTCGACCCGCCGGATCTTGCCCGTCTCCGTGTGCGGAAGCACGGGGACGAACGCGACCTGCCGGGGGTACTTGTACGGGGCGAGCACCTGCTTGACGTGGTCCTGCAGCTCCTTCGCCAGCTCGTCGGTGGCCGTGAACCCCGGGCGCAGGACCACGAACGCCTTCGGGACGAAGCCGCGCGTCGCGTCCGGGGCCGCCACCACCGCGCGACTCGGCGACCGACGGGGTGCTCGTCCAGCACGTGCTCGATCTCGGGCCCGGGGATCTTGTAGCCGCCCGTCACGATCATGTCGTCGGACCGGCACTGGTACGAGAAGTAGCCGTCGTCGTCGTGGACGTAGACGTCGCCGGTCACGTTCCAGCCGCCGAACCGCACGTACTCGGCCTGGCGCTCCGGCTTCCGCCAGTACTTGCAGCCGGTCGGGCCCTTGATGGCGATGAGCCCCGGCGTGCCGCGCGGCACCTCGCGGCCCTCCTCGTCGACGACGCGGCAGTCGTAGCCGGGCACCGGCACGCCGGTTGCCCCCGGGCGGACCCGGCCGGGCTCCGACGACACGAAGATGTGGAACATCTCGGTCGAGCCGATCCCGTCGAGGCACTCCTTGCCGGTGGCGGCGACCCACGCCTCGTAGGTCGCGGCGGGCAGGGGCTCGGCGGCGGAGACGCAGAGGCGGAGACTCCCGAGGTCGAACCGCCCGGCCACGTCCGGGACCCGCGAGCATCAGCCGGTACGACGTGGACGCGCAGAAGGCGATCGTCACTCGCTCGCGCTCGAAGACCTCGAGCATCCGCTCCGGGTCGAACGGGCCCGAGAGCACGGTGGCGGCCCCGAACCGGAACGGGAAGACGAGGAGGCCGCCGGTGCCAAACGTGAACGCGAGCGTCGGGTGGCCGCCGAAGCGGTCCTCCTCGCTGGGCTGGAGGACGTACCGGGCATAGGAGTCGGCCGACCCGAGGATGTCCGCGTGATGATGGACGCAGCCCTTGGGCACGCCGGTGGAGCCCGAGGTGTAGGCGATCATCGCGACGTCGTCCGCGCGCGTGTCGGCGGTCTGGAAGCGCTCCGGCTGGCCGTCCGCGAGGCTCGCCCACGCGACGTCGCCCGGCCGCGTTTCCCCGACGACGATCAGCTGCTCGAGGACCGGCGCGGCCGGCCGGGCCCGCTCGAGCTCCTCACGCAGGCCGCTCGAGACCACGGCGACCCGCGTCCCCGCATCCTGGGCGATGTAGGCGAGCTCCCGCGCGCGCAGCAGCGGCATCGTCGAGACCGTGACCACGCCGAGCTTCTGGCACGCGAGCCACGTGACGATGAACTCGGGGCAGTTCGGCATTCGCAGCAGAACGCGGTCCCCCCGGTCGACGCCGGCGGCGCGGAGGCCGTTGGCGAGCCGGTTGACCCGCTTCTGCAGGTCGCCGTAGGTGAGCACCTGGGCCTGATGGTGGATCGCGGGCCGGCCGGCGCGGCCGCCGTCCGCGTTGGCGTCGAGCAGCGCCGTGGCGACGTTGAGCCGAACGGGATAGCGGGTCTCCGGGAGAGTGGAGATTCGCTCAGGCCAGAGCGCCTTTGGCGGGAGACCTTCCTCGATCGCAACCGCCACCCAGGGCCCTCCTGTGTCCGGAGCCAGACCACCGCGCGGCGCAATGGTAGCCAACTTCGCCGCGTGGAACAACCCATGCGGGCGCGATCTGACGCGGGCGCGCGGTTCCCTGCGGGCGCCGGACCGATGTACGATGAGCCCCGCTACGGCGCCGGTCGTCCGGCGCCCGGCGTCGAGCTGCTACCCTAGGCTGCCACGGACGAGGCGATCCGCCGGTGTCTTTCCTGCCGGTGTCTCTGACGGAGGTGTCGAGATGGCTGCGAAGTTCGGCGCGCGCGAGGCGGCGCGGCTCGAGACGGTCTACGCGTCCCCCGCGATCGTGTCCCAGCGCGCGCGCACGCGCGCCGCGCTGGCGGCCCGCCCCGGCGAGCGAGGTCTCGACGTGGGATGCGGCCCGGCCTTTCTCGCCTGCGAGCTCGGCCGCGAGATCGGACCGGACGGGCGCATCGTCGGCCTCGACGAGAGCCCCGAGATGCTGGAGGCGGCGCGCGCCCGGATCGCGCGCGAGGGCCTGGCGGACCGCGTGGAGGTCCAGCCGGGCGACGCCGCCCGGCTCCCGTTCCCGGCCGCCGCCTTCGATTTCGTCACCGTGGTCCAGGTCTACCTCTACGTCCCTGACGTCGAGGGCGCGCTGGCGGAAGCGGCTCGCGTGCTCCGTCCCGGGGGCCGGCTGGCGGTCGTCGATACCGACTGGGACTCCTGCGTGTGGCTCACGGCCGACCGTGAGCGGAATCGCCGGGTGATGGACGCGCGCGGCCGGCACTTCGTCCAGCAGCATCTCCCGACCCGCCTGCCGGGGCTTCTCGGCCGCGCGGGTCTCGCGCTCGAGCGCGCCGAGGCCATCCCGGTGCTCGAGCTCGACGGGAGCTCCGGGACGTTCAGCGGCGGCCTCATCGGGCCGACCGCCGACCTCGCCGTTCGCTACGGCGTGCCGCGCGACGAGGCGGACGCCTGGAAGGCGGACCTTCTCGCGCGCGCCGGCGGCGGCGAGTACTTCTTCAGCCTGACGCGCTACCTCTTCGTGGCGACCCGCCCCGCCTGACCTCGCCCGACCCATCCGAAAGCCAAAACCGGGGTCAGGCCCCGACTTTGGACTTCCCGCGCGAAATCGCGATCACAGGTCGGCGCGCGTCCGAGCCCCTTCCTCGGGAGGCCGGTAGTTGTCGGGTTGCCGGCCTGCCCGCTCAGGCGCGGGAGGCGAGGGCGATCGCTCCGGCCTGGGCCAGCTCGGCGACCTCGGCCGGCGAGAGTCCGAGGATCTCGGTCAGCACCTCGGCCGTGTGCTCGCCGAGGAGCGGGGCGGGGCGCCGGATCGCCGCCGGGGTCGCCGACGCCCCGAAGGGGAAGCCCAGCATGCGGACGCGCCCGCCGTGGGCCTCGTACGTCGGCTGCTCCACCTCGGCCAGGAGCCCGAGGTGGCGGATCTGCGGGTCGTCGAAGACCTCGTCCAGCTCGTAGATCGGCCCGGCGGCGATCGACGCCGCCTCGAAGCGGGGGACCCACTCGGCGGTCGTCGCGCTGGCGAGCGCCGCCTCGACGCGGGCCTTCATTTCCTCGTGGTTCTCCAGGCGGCCGAGGTTCGTGGCGAAGCGCGGCTCGGTCCGCAGGACCTCGTCGCCGAGGACCCGGCAGAAGCGGTCCCACTGCGCGGGATTCATCAGGACGACGTTGAGCCAGCCGTCCCGGGTCCGGAACGCCTCGGCCGGCGTGAGCGTCGGGTTCCGGTTTCCCACGCGCGCCGGTCGCTTGCCGGAGTCGAAGAGATGGGCGACGGGATCGGGGAGGAGGCCGAGGGTTGCGGCGAGCAGGTTGACGTCGAGGTGCTGGCCCCGCCCGGTCCGGAGCCGGTGCACCAGCGCCGCGTTGATGGCGCCGAACGCCAGGTAGGCGGCCGACACGTCGGCGATCGATCCGCCCGCGCGGGTGGGCGGGTTGCCGGGCATGCCGGTGACGCCCATGAGGCCGCCCATGCCCTGGGCGATCGTGTTGTAGCCGGGGCGCTGGGCGTAGGGGCCCGTCTGCCCGAACCCGCTCACGGAGGCGTAGACGATCCCGGGGCTCACGGCGCTCACGGCCTCGTACCCCACTCCCAGGCGGTCGGCGACGCCGGGCACGAAGTTCTCGACGAGCACGTCGGAGCGCGCGGCCAGCTCCCGGAGGATCCGCCCGCCCTCCGGCTTCTGGAGGTCGAGGGCGATCGCGCGCTTGTTCCGGTTGACCGCGGCGAACACGGCGCTCATGCCTCCGCGCCCCGTGCGCGCGCGCCACTCGCGAAGGTCGTCGCCCCGCTCCGGGCGCTCGACCTTGATCACGTCCGCCCCGAGGTCGGCGAGCAGCATCGCGCAGTACGGGCCCGCGATGACGCGCGAGAGGTCGAGGACGCGGAGCCCCTCGAGCATGCCGGGAGGCTGCTGCTCGCCGGCCGGCCGGCGTCACGCCGTCATTCCCGGGGGAGGAAGCCCTCGGTCATCGCGTTGACCTCGGGGATGCCCGTGCGGGCGATGGCGTTGATCCGGGCCTTGACCTGCGCGAGCGCCGCGAAGGGCTTGGCCGCCATGGCCTCGGCGTACGCGCGCACCGCCGGGGCCAGCTGGTCCCCCGGGACCACGCGATGGACGAGGCCCATCGCGTGCGCCTCGGCCGCCGTGTAGCGTCGCCCCTCCATGATGATCTCCTTGGCGCGGGCCGGCCCCACCAGGCGGACGAACCGCGTGGTGGACGACACCCCGAGCGGGACGCCCAGATCGACCTCGGGAATCCCGAGCGTCGCGTCCGCCGCCGCCCAGCGGAAGTCGCACGCGAGCGTCAGCCCGAAGCCGCCTCCGATCGCGTGACCGTTGATCATCGCGATCGTCGTCTGCTCGAGGTTCTCGAGGAGCCCGGTGACCCGCTCGAAGAGCCGGCGGAACTGGTTCGGCGTGGCGAGGAAGACCTGCCGGCGCTCCTCGGGGGACATCCCGCGCCGGGCCGGGTAGTGCGCGCCGGCCGAGAAGACCGGGGGCGATCCCGTGACGATGACCACCCGCGACCGCGCGTCGTCGCGAAGGGCTCCGAGCGTCTCGATCAGCTCGCCGAGCATCGCGTCGCTCAGCGAGTTCCGGTGCTCGGGCCGGTCGAGGGTGACGGTCGCGATCGGGCCGTCGTGGGCGAGGGCGACGTTCGCGCCCGCGGCCACGCTCACGCTCCCTCGACGAAGACGACGTTCGCGTTCGAGGCCGCGAGGCGCATCGCCTTGGGCTCGCGGTATTCCTCCGAGTCGTACCACTCGCGGGCCTTGGCGAGGCTCGGGAACTCGAGCACCACGAGACGTCGCGGGTGCCAGCTGCCCTCCACGACCTGGTGCTCGCCGCCCCGGACGAGGAAGCGGCCCCCGTAGGCGGCGATGGTCGCCGGCACGCGTTGCCGGTACTCGGCGTAGCGCGCGGCGTCGGTGACCTCGAGATCGACGATGACGTAGGCGGCCATGGACATCCTCCCGTTCCGCGCCGGGTCCTTCCGTCGCGCCGAGCGCGCGGCTCCACCGACCCGGTCGGCCGCCGGCATGGTAGCCCGGCCGAGAGCCTCGGCGCCAGCACCCGGCGCGCGAAGCGGGCCTCCTCTCCTTGCCGAAGCGGCCCCCGGGACGCTACCGGGCCGGGCGGCCGCGCCCCGCGGGCAGCGGCCGAGCGTTTCGTTGACATTGCCGGCGAGGCCGGCGGACGATAGGCCACGCGAGGAGGCCTCGATGGCCCTGATTCTCACGGTCGTCGTCAGCGTTTGCTTCGTGGCGTCCCTCTTGCCGTTCCTGTTCCCGGGAGCCGTGATCGGCCTCCTCGGCAAGGTCCTGAACGACGCGCTCGGGGATCCTCTGTGGGCGCTCGTGCCGGCCGCCCGCGGCCCGCTGGTCAGGAGCGCGGCGGAAGGGCCCATGCTGACGCTCCAGGGCGTGCTCGTGCTCTACGTCCCCCTGCTGCTGATCCTGTTCCTGAGCCAGCGGGGCCGCTGACGCCTCAGGAGCCGCCGGCCGGGCGCGCGGGAGCGAGCCGGCTGCCGAGGAAGATCAGGAGCACGCCGGCGACGAAGAAGCCGACCGTCAGGTAGACCACCTGCGGCACGGCCCGGTCGAGGTAGAGCTCGATGGCCGGGCGGACCTCCTGGAAGCGCGGAACGGTGTCCGCGAACCGGTTCAGGAGCCACTCGCGCCCGAAGATGGACACGAGAATCCCGACGAAGCCCGGCAGGAAGGTCAGCATGCCCAGCGCCCTGAGCGAGTCGCTCAGCGAGCCCGTCGCCCAGAGCCGCACGATCAGCGCGGTGACCATCAGCCCGATCGCGACCCAGAGGAGCACCGGCGACGTGCCGACCGGCACGAGGTCGAGCTCGGGGGGCTGGAGGCGCACGAGCACGAACGGGATGAGGAGAGTGAGCCCGGTCGTGTAGGCCGCGCTGACGAACAGCCGCCAGGCGAGGGCCCCGGCGACGCGCCCGACCAGGGGAGTCGAGCCGTCGCGGCTCATCGTCCCTGGTGGACCGCGCCCGCCGTGCCGCCCGCCCCGTCGGCCCGGGCCGCCGACGGGCCCTGATAGAGCTCCACGGTGAAGCCGTCCGGATCACGAAGGTACACGGCCAGGCCGCCGGCGTGGGCGCCCGCGGTGATCTCCGCCGGCTCCGAGATGAGCGTCACGCCCCGGCGCCGGAGCTCGGCGCACGCGGCCCGCAGGTCGTCGACCTGGAAGCAGAGGTGGCCGTTGCCCGGACGGTTCGTGGCGCGATCGGTCGGCGACGCGGGGTGCGAGACGTACTGGAGGAGCTCCAGCATGCTGCCGCCGGCCGCCGGCTGGAGCAGCGCGGTCTCGAGGTGCACCCCCTCGAAGCCCGTGACGGTCGCCAGGTAGGGCGCGGTGCCCGTCTGCCGCTTGACGACGCCGGAGGCCGAGGACGTCCCGGTAGAAGGCGAGCGAGCGCTCGATGTCGCTCACGGTGAAGCCCGTGTGGTAGACGTGGCCGACCTGCATCGCCGCCTCCTAGCCCAGGACCGCGATCGCGTCGATCTCGATCAGGGCGTCGTCGTCCCAGAGACCGCGGACCTCCACCAGCGTGGTGGCGGGCCAGTGGCCCTCCAGCATCTCACGGTAGACCTGCCCGATTTCCCGGGCCCGGGCGCGGTACTCGCGCTTGTCGACCACGTAGAAGGTCACCTTGACGAGGTCCCGCAGCGTCCCGCCCCGGGCGCCGACGACGGCGCCGACGTTGGCCAGCGCGTGCCGGAACTGCCCGACCAGGTCGCCCGACGCGAGGCGATCCGGCCGTCGGCGTCGAGGGCCGTCTGGCCCGCGATGAAGAGGGTCCGACCCTGCGCCTCGATCCCGTGCGAGTAGCCCGATGGCTTCGGCAGCCAGGGCGGATTCACGATCACCTTCGGCACGAGTCCCTCCTCGGGGTCAGGCCTTGACTCTCATACACTTCACCCGCGGGGCAGCCTGGACTGTATGGAAGTCAAGGCCTGACCCCGAAGCGGGGCGGGCGCTTCTCCGTGAAGGCGCGGTAGAACTCCTTGTGGTCCTCGGCCATGAGCAGGAGGGCCTGGGCCTGCGCCTCCGCCTCGATGGCCGCGTCGAGATCCATGCCCCACTCGCTGTTGAGCATGCGCTTCGTCATGCCGAGCGCCTGCGCGGGCCCGTCGGCGAGCCGCCGAGCGAGCGCCCGCGTCTCGTCGACGAGCCGGTCGGCGGGCACGACCCGGGTCGCGAGCCCGTAGCGCTCCGCGGTCGCGGCGTCGATCGTGTCGCCGAGCATCAGCAGCTCGGTCGCCCGCCCGAAGCCCACGACCCGCGGCAGGAGGAACGCGGCCCCCATGTCGGCGCCGGCCAGGCCCACCTTCGTGAAGAGGAAGGCGAACCGCGCGGTGTCGGCCAGCACGCGGAAGTCCGACGCCAGCGCCAGCACCGCCCCGGCTCCGGCCGCGATGCCGTTGACCGCCGCCACGACCGGCTTCTCGAGCAGGCGCAGGTTGCGGACGACGGCGCCCGGTCATGCGCGTGAACTGGAGCATGCCCTTGACGTCGCGCTTGAAGAGCTCGCCGATGATCTCGTGCACGTCGCCGCCCGAGCAGAAGCCCTTGCCGCTGCCGGTGAGGACGAGGACGCGGACCGACGCGTCGGTCTGGCACTCGAGCGCCAGCCGCTCCAGCTCGGCGTAGACCTCGAAGGTGAGGGAGTTCAGCGTGCTCGGGGCGGGCGAGCGTCACCGTTCCGACGCCCTCCTCGATCCGGTAGTCGAAGCTCCGATACGCGCTCATTGGAGGTTCCGGGGCGGCCTCAGGCCTGGACGGCGCCGCCGTCGACGTTCCAGGCCTGGGCGGTCACCCCCCGCGCCTCGTCGCTGGCGAGCAGCACGGCCAGCGCCGCCACCTCCTCGGGCTCGATCAGCCGCTTCTGCGGCGAGAAGGCGGCGAGGGCCTGGACCGCCTCCTCGTACGCGCGCCCCGTGCGCTTCTGGATGTTCCGGGCGCCGGCCCACGTCATCTCGGTCGCCACGTACCCGGGGCAGATCGCGTTGACGGTCACGCCGGTCGTCACGACCTCCTGGGCGAGCGCGCGGGTCAGTCCGATGAGGCCGTGCTTGGAGGCCGAGTAGGCGGCGACGAGCGGGTACCCCTGGCGGCCCGCGATCGACGCGACGTTGATGATGCGGCCCCACCGCGCCGCCAGCATTCCCGGCAGGGCCGCGCGGGTCATCAGGAACGCGCCCGTCAGGTTCACGCGGAGGTGGCGCTCCCAGAGGGCGTCGTCCGTGTCGAGGAGCTTCGCGGAGACGGCGATGCCGGCGTTGTTGACCAGGATCTGGATCGGGCCGAGGCCCTCGCCGACCCGCCGCACGGCGTCGTCGACCTGGGCGCGCTCGCCGACGTCGCAAGGCACCGCGAGCGCCTGGCGGCCGAGAGCCCGGATCTCCGCGGCGACGGCGTCGAGCTCCGCGCCGGTGCGCGCGGTCACGGCCACGTCGGCGCCCTCGCGGGCGAACGCGAGCGCGATCGCCCGTCCGATGCCCCGGCCGCCGCCGGTGACGAGGGCGACCCGGTCCGGAAGCTTCACGGCGCGCAGTATAGACGCCGCCTCGAAGGCAGGTCAACGCGGGCGCGCCGGGGCGCGAGCGCCGGTCCGCTCGACCCGCGGTGATACACTACCGCCGACGTCGTCCCCGGTTCGCGTCCGGCCGGGGCCTCCGCGGTCGCCGGGGCCGCGAGGGGTCGCCAGGATCCGAGGAGGCGCGCGGTTGAGGATCGTCTGCATCGGCGGGGGTCCGGCCGGGCTGTACTTCGCCGCCCTCATGAAGAAGGCCGACCCCGCGCACGACGTCACCGTCATCGAGCGGAACCGCCCCGACGACACGTTCGGCTTCGGCGTCGTCTTCTCCGACGCGACCCTCGAGCACTTCGCTCAGGCGGATCGCGAGTCGCACGACGAGGTGGTCCGCGCCTTCGCCCACTGGGACGACATCGACATCCACTATCGCGGCACCGTCGTGACCTCGACCGGCCACGGCTTCGCGGGGATGTCCCGGCAGGCGCTGCTCGACATCCTGCAGCGCCGGTGCCGGAGCCTCGGCGTGACGCTCGACTACCAGACCGAGGTCCGGGACCTCGAGCCCTACCGGCATGCGGATCTGATCCTCGCGGCCGACGGGGTCAACAGCGCGATCCGGGCCCGGCACGCCGACCGGTTCGGCCGCCAGATCGAGTGGCGGCCCAACCGCTTCGTCTGGCTCGGCACGACCTGCCCGTTCCCGGCCTTCACCTTCCTCTTCAAGGAGGACGTGCACGGGCTCTGGCGGGTCCACGCCTACCGCTACGACGCGCAGCACGCGACCTTCATCCTGGAGACGACCGACGCGACCTGGCGGCGGGCGGGCCTCGACGAGGCGTCCGAGGACGACACGGTGGCGTTCACGGAGGCGCTGTTCGCGGACGAGCTCAAGGGCCACCCCATCCTCAAGAACCGGTCGCTCTGGCGGAACTT
Organism: uncultured Candidatus Rokubacteria bacterium; assembly: GCA_963745015.1. Classification (GTDB taxonomy): domain Bacteria; phylum Methylomirabilota; class Methylomirabilia; order Rokubacteriales; family DASRDR01; genus DASRDR01. The sequence goes on along the minus strand of CAVUVU010000014.1, from coordinate 274,184 downwards.
CCCCGTGGTCCGGAACGAGCGCTGGTCGCACGACAACGTCGTCCTGGTGGGCGACGCCGCCCACACCGCGCACTTCTCGGTGGGCTCCGGGACGAAGCTCGCCATGGAGGACGCCATCGCGCTCAGCCGGGCGCTCGAGCGCCACCCGGACGTCCCGGCGGCCCTCGCGGCCTACGAGGCGGAGCGGCGGCCCGAGGTCGAGAGCCTCCAGCGCGCGGCCCAGGTGAGTCTCGAGTGGTTCGAGACCACCGAGCGGTACCAGCGCCTCGAGCCCATCCAGTTCGCGATGAGCCTCCTCACGCGGAGCCTCCGCGTCACGCACGAGAACCTCAAGGTCCGGGATCCCCGGTTCGTCGCGACGGTGGATCGGTGGTTCGCCGAGGGCGCCGCGCAGCAGAGCGGCGTGCCGCTGCCGGCGTCGCCGGCGCGGCTGCCGCCGCCCATGTTCACTCCGTTCCGGCTCCGGGACCTCGTGCTCGCGAACCGCATCGTCGTGTCGCCCATGTGCCAGTACTCGGCCGAGGACGGCACGCCGAACGACTGGCACCTCGTGCATCTCGGCAGCCGGGCGTCGGGCGGGGCCGCGCTGATCGTGGCCGAGATGACCGACGTGAGCCGGGAGGGACGCATCAGCCCGGGGTGCACCGGGATGTACAAGCCCGAGCACGTCGACGCCTGGCGGCGCATCGTGGACTTCGTCCACCGTCACACCGGCGCCCGGATCGCGCTCCAGCTCGCCCACGCGGGGCGCAAGGGCTCGACGCGGCGCCTGTGGGAGGGGATCGACGAGCCGCTTCCGGAGGGAAACTGGCCCCTCGTGTCGGCGTCGCCGCTCCCGTACCTCCCCCACAGCCAGGTCCCGCGCGAGATGACCCGCGACGACATGGACCTGGTCCGCGACCAGTTCGGCGAGGCCGCCCGGATGGCCGACGCCGCCGGGTTCGACATGCTCGAGCTCCACATGGCGCACGGCTATCTCCTCGCGAGCTTCATCTCGCCGCTCACGAACCTCCGCACGGACGCGTACGGCGGGCTGCTCGAGCTCCGGATGCGCTACCCCCTCGAGGTCTTCGACGCCGTCCGGGCCGCCTGGCCGGCCGGGAAGCCCATCTCGGTCAAGATCTCGGCGACGGACTGGGCGCCGGGCGGCACGACGGCGGCGGACGCGGTCCGGATCGCCGCGCGGCTCCGGGCGCACGGCTGCGATGCCATCACCGTCTCGACGGGGCAGACGGTGCCGGACCAGCGGCCCGTGTACGGGCGGCTCTATCAGACTCCGTTCAGCGACCGCATCCGTCACGAGGCGGGGGTCCCGACGATGACGGTCGGCAATCTCTCGACCTACGGGGACGCCAACTCGGTCCTGGCCGCCGGCCGGGCGGACCTGTGCGTCCTGGCCCGGGGCCACCTGTACGATCCCTACTGGACGCGCCACGCCGCCCGGGACCAGGACTACGACCTCCGGTGGCCCGACCAGTACCAGTCCGCCAAGAGCTTCACGCCACGGCCGCGCTAGACCCCGCGCCGCGGGCCGCCGCGCCGCGCCGCGCGCGGTGGCTGGTCGTCGGAGGGCTGCTGGGGCTGGCGGCGGGGGTGCGGATCGCGGCGATGTTCTACCAGAACATCTCCGGGGACGACGCCACGGTGGCGCTGATGGCGAAGCACATCCTGAGCGGGGAGGACCTGCCGGTGTTCTTCTACCGGCAGTCGTTCATGGGGTCGCTGAACGGCGTCCACATGGTGCCGGCGCTGTACGTGTTCGGGCCCTCGGTCCTGCTGGTGCGGCTGAACGCGGTGGCGTGGTCGCTGCTGTTCCCGCTGGGGCTGTACGTGCTGGCGCGGCGGCTCTACGACGAGGCGGCGGCGCGGGTGACGCTGGTGCTGGCGGCGGTGCCGCCGTTCCTGCTGACGTACTACAGCACGGTGGCGGAGCCGCACTTCGAGACGAACACGTTCGGGGTGATCCTGCTGCTGCTGGGGCTGGGGGCGCTGACGGCGACCGCCGAGGCGCGCCGGGCGCGGGCGCTCGGGGTCCTGGGGTTCGTGGGGGGCCTGGCGTGGTGGACGAACGCCAAGGCGGTGGTGGTGCTGGGGCCGATCCTGCTGGGCCTGCTGATCCAGGACCCGCGGCTGCCGGGGCGGCGCGGGGGGTGGCTGCTGGGCGGCGGGGCTCGCGATCGGGAGTCTCCCGGCGTGGCTCTTCTACCTGACGCGGCCGGACCCGGGCCCCGGCAACCTCGGCTCCGCCCGGCGGTTCCTCGAGGTCCGCGTCGACCCGTCGTGGGAGAAGACCTGGGACCTCGTGACGAACCTCCTCCCGTATCCCGTCGGCTCGTACTACTTCGGGCCCATGTCCCCCCAGCGGCGCGCGGCGCTGGTCGCGGCCTGCGCGCTGCACGTGGCGGCGATCGCCGTGGCGGGCGTGGCGGCGGTGCGGGCGCTCCGGGGCGGCGGGCCCGCGCGCCGCGCGTGGGGTTTCTGGCTCCTCCTGCTGACGCTGGTCGCCCCCTTCGCGGCCCTGTATTTCTCTGGGTTCAACGTGCTCGACGACGACTCGCGGGGCCGCTATCTCCTGACGGCGTACATCCCGCTCCTGGTGTTCCTCGGCGCGGCGATCGCGGCGCTCGGGCGGCGGTCCCGCGTGGCGGCGGGCGCCGTGCTCGCGTTCGTCCTGACGTTCCATCTCTGGACGAACCTCGAGTACCTGTGGCCGCTCTGGCCCGAGCAGCGGGCGCGGCGAGGCGCGGAGATCGCCGCACGCGAGGCCCTGGTCGGGCACCTGCGCGCGCGGCCCCCCGACGCGCTCCTCGTGGATGGCCGCTCGAGCTTCCTGCTGCAGTTCCTGCTCGACGGCGCCGTGGTCTCGGAGCTGATGACCGACGGCTACTACCCGTCCGCGGTCGCCGCCGACGCGGCGGGCCGCGTGGCGATCCTCGGTTCGGAGCGCGACGGACGGCTGCCGGCCCCGCTCGCCCCGCTCGGCGCGACCGCGACGTCGACCCGATTCGGCGACTGGCGCCTGTACGAAGGCGTCGACGTGCCGGCCCGGGGCTACCGGCTCCTGCCCCGCGACGCCTGGCATCCCATCGGCGAGCCCGGCGTGCGGTCGCCCGCCGCGGACGGCGACCTGGGCACGGGATGGCCGGCTCGGCGCCTCGACGCGTCGGAGGCGGCCGGGCTCGTCCTGGATCTCGGCGCGCCCCGGGCCGTCGGGCGCCTCGTGCTCTGGCCCACGGCCCCGACCGACACCGTCGTCCCGCTCGAGATCGCGGGCTCCATCGACGCGATCGGGTGGCAGCGCCTGGGCGTGGCGCCCGTGCGCGCTGGCCGGCCGGCGTTCGCCGTCGGCCATCGGCCCCTGTTCCGGCCCCGGAACGGCTGGCTCGAGGTGATCGTGACGCCCCGGCCCGTCCGCTACCTGCGGGTCCGCCCGGCGGCGCCCGGTCCGGTCGGGGCAGGGATGGTGGGGGAGCTGTTCGCCTACGAGGTCCTCGACGGGCCCGAACCCGCAGATGTCGACCTGGCCGCCCTGCTTCCTCTCCTCCAGGCGCGCGGCGTGACGCGGCTCCTTGCCGACCCCGTCGTGTCCGCGCGCGTCGCCCTCGCCACCAAGAGCGCGGTGCGGACGCTGCCGGCGAGCCGCGCGCTCGACAGTCACGGGCTGCTGCCGCCGGCGCGGCTCGCCACGCGCGTCACGCTGCGGGAGACGGACGCGGCCCTGGTCTCGGCCGAGGACGCGGCGGAGCTGCGCGCGCGCTTCGCGTCGGCGGGCCTCTCGGTCGCGGCGGAGCCGATGGGATCCCGCGTGCTGTTCCGGCCGGTGAGCCCGCTTGCCGCGTCGGGCCCCTGCCGGCAGACCGACTGGCGGGTGACGCCCGAGGCTCCCGAGCCCGCTGACGGGCGCGCGCGCGTCGTCGTCGAGGCGAACCTCGCGGGGCCGACTCGCCTGACGAGCATCCGGATCGAGCACCCGCGGGTGTCGACACGCGACGTCTCGAACGTCACGGCCGAGGTGTCCGACGACGGCCGCGCCTGGCGGCCGGTGGGCGACGTGCGGCCCGTGGCCGAGTGGGCGTGGGCCGGCCGGACGCTGTTCACCGTCTCGGGCGAGGTCTCCGAGCTGGCTGTGGGCGCGACTTCGGGCCGCGCGGTGCGCGTGGCGATGCGGCTGCCGGACCTCGACGCGAGAGCGATCACCTCGGTCTGCGTGCGGGGTCGAGCCTAGGTGGCCCATCGTTCCCGGTGGCTGATCGTCGGAGGGCTGCTGGGGCTGGCGGCGGGGGTGCGGATCGCGGCGATGTTCTACCAGAACATCTCCGGGGACGACGCCACGGTGGCGCTGATGGCGAAGCACATCCTGAGCGGGGAGGACCTGCCGGTGTTCTTCTACCGGCAGGCGTTCATGGGGTCGCTGAACGGCGTCCACATGGTGCCGGCGCTGTACGTGTTCGGGCCCTCGGTCCTGCTGGTGCGGCTGAACGCGGTGGCGTGGTCGCTGCTGTTTCCGCTGGGGCTGTACGTGCTGGCGCGGCGGCTCTACGACGAGGCGGCGGCGCGGGTGACGCTGGTGCTGGCGGCGGTGCCGCCGTTCCTGCTGACGTACTACAGCACGGTGGCGGAGCCGCACTTCGAGACGAACACGTTCGGGGTGATCCTGCTGCTGCTGGGGCTGGGGGCGCTGACGGCGACCGCCGAGGCGCGCCGGGCGCGGGCGCTCGGGGTCCTGGGGTTCGTGGGGGGCCTGGCGTGGTGGACGAACGCCAAGGCGGTGGTGGTGCTGGGGCCGATCCTGCTGGGCCTGCTGATCCAGGACCCGCGGCTGCCGGGGCGGCGCGGGGGGTGGCTGCTGGGCGCGGGGCTCGCGGTGGGGAGTCTCCCGGCGTGGCTCTTCTACCTGACGCGGCCGGACCCGGGCCCCGGCAACCTCGGCTCCGCCCGGCGGTTCCTCGAGGCCAGCATCGACCTGTCGTGGCCGCGGGTGTGGGAGTTCGTCACCGGCGTCCTGCCCCTCGCCGTCGGAAGCTACTACTGGGAGCCCACGTCCCCTCAGCGGCGCGCGGCGCTGGTCGCCGCCTGCGCGCTGCACGTGGCGGCGATCGCCGTGGCGGGCGTGGCGGCGGTGCGGGCGCTCCGGGGCGGCGGGCCCGCGCGCCGCGCGTGGGGCCTCTGGCTCCTCTTGGCGACGCTCGTCGCCACCTACGTCGCGCTCTACGTCTCGACGTTCAACCTCCTGCGGCAGATGTCACGCGGGCGCTACGTCCTGACGGCGTACATCCCGCTCCTGGTGTTCCTCGGCGCGGCGATCGCGCGTCTGGGGAGGCGGTCCCGCCTGGCCGCCGGCGTCGTGCTGGCGGCGATCCTCGCCTTCCACCTCTGGACCAATCTCGTCTACCTGTGGCCCCTCTGGCCGGCTGAGCGGGCTCGCCGCGCCGTCGAGCTGGCTACCCACGAGGAGCTCGGCCGGCGACTCCGCGACAAGGGCTCCGAGGCCATCCTCGTGGACGATCCGATGGAGAGCATTCGCTGGCAGTTCTTCCTGACCGGCGCGCGCCTTTCGGGACTGACGACGGAGGTGTACTACCCGTCGGCGAGCCCCGCCGATGCGGCGGAGCGCGTCTCGATCCTGGTGACGCAGCCACGAGGCGCGTGTGCCGAGCCACGTCCGGATGGCGACGCAGCTCGAGCTGCTCGGCGCGACCCCGACGGTCACCCGATTCGGCGGCGACTGGCTCTACGAGAACCTCCGGATTCCGGCGCGGGCCTACCGGCTGGTGCCCCGGTCGGGCTGGCGGGCGCTCGGCGAGCCCGATACCCCTCCGGCCGCCGCCGACGGCGATCTCAGCACGGCCTGGCCGGCCCGGCGCCTCGACCGGACGGAGATGGGTGAGCTGGTTCTGGACCTCGGCGCGCCCCGGGCCGTGGCGCGCCTCGTGCTCTGGCCCACGGCCTTGACCGACGTCATCGTGCCGCTCGAGATCTCGGGATCGATGGACGGGGCGGCGTGGCGGCGGCTCGGCGTCGCTCCGGAGCGGGTGGCGCAGCCGGCCTTCGTCGTCGGGACCCGCCCCGTGTTCCGCCCGCGAAACGGCTGGCTCGAGCTGGTCATCGCGCCCCAGACCGTCCGGTACCTCCGGGTGCGCCCCGCCGAGCCCGGCTCGGTCGGGGTGGGGATGGTCGGCGAGCTGTTCGCGTACGAAGCGCTCGACGCGCCGGCCGCCGGGGAGGCGGACATGGCCGCCCTGCTGCGGCTCCTTCAGACCCGTGGCGTGACGCGGCTCCTCGCCGACCCCGTCGTCTCCGCTCGCGTCGCCCTGGCGACCGGGGAGACCGTCGCCACGCTGCCGGCCAACGGAACCCTCAACAGTCACGGATTCGCGCCTCCCACGCCCCTCTTCGCCCGGCTCAGGCTCCGGGCGACGGACGCGGCTCTCGTGATGGCCGAGGACGCCGACGATCTGCGCGCGCGGTTCGCGTCGGCGGGCATCTCGGTCGCGGCGGAGCCGATGGGGCCCTACGTCCTGTTCCAGCCGGTCGGTCCGCGGATCCCGGCAACCCGCTGCCGGCCCACCGACTGGCGCGTCACGGCCGAGACCCCCGAGCCGGACGGCCGGAGCGCGCGCTACGTGGTCGAGGGACGCCTCCCGGCCTCCGCGCGCCTCGCCGCCATCCGGCTCCAGCACCCCTGGGTCTCGACTCGCCACGCGACGATCACGAGGGTCGAGGTGTCCGACGACGGCGCGACCTGGCGGGCGGTCGACGCCCGGCCGCTCGGAGAGTGGGCGTGGGCGGGGCGGACGCTCTTCGCATTCGCGAGCGGGATATCCGAGCTGGTTCTCGACGGCGTGTCGGGGCGCGCGGTGCGGGTCGAGGTCCGGCTCCTGTACCGGGGGGCGGGCGCGATCGGGTCTCTCTGCGTCCGCGAAGCCTGACCGGTCCGGCGCGAGGGCAGGCCGGGCGGAGAGGTCAGGCAGCCGGCGTGTGGCGGCGCTGGACCCAGTAGTGGTCGGGCCGGCGCGCGACGCGCTCCGTCAGGAGGCGCGTCGCGCGGTCCGCGTCACCGGCCCGGAAGCAAGCCTCCAGCAGGGTGTCGTGGAACACGTCACGCTGCGCGCGGCTGCCGCCGAGCTCCACGATCCGCGGGCGCAGCGGCTCGATCCGGTCGATCGCGATCCGGTATTCCCGGCGCGCGAATGCCTGGATCCCTTCCACGAGCGGGATCAGCACGTCGCCCACGAGCCCGGACGCGTCCTTCGGGGCGCGCTGCCGCAGCATCCCCATCTGGGTTTCCGCGGTCGCCCAGTCTCCGGCCCCCGCGAGGGCCATGCCGAGGTGGGCGGCGTGGAAGAGCAGGCCCTGCCGGTCGAGCCGCTCGCGCGCGATGGCGGCGAACGGGCTCCACCGACCGCCGACCGGCAACCCCATGAGGTCCTGCCGCCAGAGGAGCGCGATGGAGTCGTGGAGGTCGCCCGCGATGGACGACGGAGCCCGCTCGAACGCCGCGCGCGACATCCCGACGGCGCGCGCGTAGTTGCCGCGCGCGAGGTGCATCAGGGCGAGGTGCCAGACGAGGTGGTTGCGGAACCAGTTGAGGTGCTGACAGGGATGGATGGCGGGGGGCAGGCGGTCGACCCCCTCGTCGAACGCCGCCATCTCGTAGAGGGCGTGGGCGAGGGCGTGGACCGCCCAGGCGTCCCGAGGATTCCGTGCGATCGCGGTCTCCGCCTCCCGAACGGCCTCCCGGCAACGGTCCGCCTGCTCGAGGGCGAAGGCGTGAAGGCCCAGGACGAAGGAGTCGTCCCCGTAGGCCGGCAGGAGGCGCGTCGTCGTCTGGAGGATCTCCGGGAACCGGCCTTGCCAGAACCAGACGAAGTAGAGGCGCTGGAGGATGACCAGGTCCCGCGGCCACGCGTCGAGATGCTCGATCATCTGCCGCTCGGCCAGCGCGGGCCGGCCTCCCACCAGCAGCGCGACGGCCTCCGCGTGGCTCCGCTCCCGTGCCGTCTGTGTCGACGCGGCCTGGCGCGCGCGTTCCGCTGCCTCCCGCGCCGGGGCGAATCGCTCCTCGAGGAACAGGCAGATGGCCGCACCCGCGTGGGCCAGCCCGAGACCGGGGTCGAGCGATGCCGCTTCGCGGAAGGCGTCGAGGGCGCCTCGGCCCCAGCCGAGCAGATCGCGCACTCCGTCGTCGTACCGGGAGAGCGCGGCGGCCGTGGCCGTCGTGGCGGGGAGCCCGTACAGGTCGGCCCCCACGGTCAGAGCCCCGGGTCGTCCGGACGGTCGAGCCAGGCGCCGGCGATCACGTTTCGCATCATCTGGACCGTGCCGCCGCCGATCGTGAACATCCGGGCGTCGCGCACCATCCGCTCGAGCGGGAGGTCGCGCGAGTAGCCGCTCGCGCCGAAGATCTGGAGGGCCTCGTTGGTGACGCGCATGGCGGTCTCGCTGGCCAGGGTCTTGGCCATGGCCGCCTCGATCATGTCCGGCAGGCCGTGTCCGGCGTTGGCCGCCGCGCGGTAGATGAGCTGCCGCGCGGCCTCCACCTGGAGGGCCATGTCGGCGACCATCCAGCGGAGCCCCTGGAAGTGCCCGATCGGCCGGCCGAACTGCTGGCGCTCCCCCGCGTAGCGGACGGCGGCCTCGAGCGCGCCCTGGGCGAGCCCGAGCGCGACGGTGGCCGCGCCGAGCCGCTGGCCGTTGTAGGCCGACATGAGTCGCTTGAAGCCGCCGGCCGGGAACAGGAGGTTGTCGACCGGGGACGCGGCAGCGGTCGAAGACGACCTCGCCCTCGGGGATCCCGCGCATCCCCATCGCCCGCTCGCGCCGCGTGACGGCCAGCCCGGGAGTGTCGGCCTCCACGATCAGCGCGCCGATCCCGGCCGAGCCGGGGATGCCGTCGAAGCGACAGAGCACCACGTAGGTCCGCGAGACGCCGGCGCCGGTGATCCAGCGCTTCGTCCCGGTCAGCACCCACGCGTCGCCGTCTCGCTCGGCCCGCGTTTCCAGCTCGGAGGCCGCCGAGCCCGCGCCGTGCTCGGTGATGGCGATCGCCGGCTTGTCCCCGCGTACGACGCGCGGCAAGTACTTCTGCTTCTGCGCCTCGGTGCCGAGGTGGACGATCGCGCCGACCGGGCCCGAGGTTCGAGTCGACGAGGAGTGCGCCCCGTCACGCCGCAGGCTCGCGCCACCTGCTCGATCACGAGGACGACGTCGAGGAGCGGCCGGCCCTGGCCCCCGTACTGGGCGGGGACGGTCATGCCCATCAAGCCCGCCTCGACGAGCTGCTTGACGTTGTCCCAGGGATACTCCTCGAGCTCGTCCCAGCGTGCCGCCCGCTCGCGGAACTCGTGGTCGGCCAGCGCGCGGGCGCGCCCCTGGATGCTCTCTTGCTCCGCGGTCAGCGGGAAATGCATGTCGCCCCCTTGCGCACACCAGGCGCGCTCGTCGACAGGCGCGACTGTAGGGCCGGCCGGCGGCAGGGGTCAAGGCGCCGGCGTCCCGGTGTTGTTGACAAGTGATCTGACCGCTCGGGTTTTGACAAGTGAAGTGACCGGTCGGGCGGCATGCCGTCAGGCCGAGGCGGTGGTAGGTCGGAGGGTGAGCGGTCGCCCCGCCGGGTCGTACCGGCCCAGGCTGCGGCGGCCCCACCAGACGGTGTGGCGGCCGTCGAGATGGCGGCGGACCACGACCGGCAGCCCAGCGCAGGTCCGGCGGCCGCGCTGCTTGCTGATCTGCAGGACGACGCGATCCAGGGTGACGGTGTTGTCGCGGGCGACGACGCGGGCCTCTTCGTGACAGAGGGTCTGCTCGAGCTGTGCCGGAGAGACGGCCACGAACGCGGTGGCCGGATCGGCGGGCGGCCGCCCGAAGGTCTGGTTGTACGTCGGCAGGAAGCGCTCGACGAGGTAGCGGTTGGCGGCGGGGACGGTCCGGATCCCGGCCAGGCGGAGTTCATTGACGAGGCGGTCTTGAAGCGTCCGGTTGGCGCGCTCGCTGCGGCCGCGGGCTTGCGGCGAATGCCCGAGGATGTGTTCGATGCCGAGGGCCTGCAAGGCCCGCCCCACCTGGGTGAGGCGGGTCCGATCGGGCGCACTGCCCGAGGTCGGGGTGTGGACGGCCCAATGGGCGCGATCCGTGTAGAGGGCGCCCGGCAGGCCATGCGCGGCGAACACGGCCCAGAGCGCGGTCATGATGGCGGTGGTGCGCTCCCCACCCTCGACGAGCTGCGCATAGAGCAGGCGCTTGGTCGCGTCATCGACGACCACCAAGAGGGTGTGCCACGCGTCGGGGGCGAGGGTCAGCCACCGGTGCCGGCTGCCGTCGAGGTGGAGCAACTCCCCGAAACAGGGGCGCGGCTCGCGGCGCCGGCGGTGGCGCCCCCGGGCCCGGCCCTTACGCACCAGGCCGGCGGCCTGCAGGGCCGTCTTGATCAGGGTGTAGGAGAAGGTCACGGCATGATCCCGGCGGGCGAGCTGATGGAAGTGGCGCACATTGAAGCCGTGATATCGCTCCCGATAGAGGCGGAGGACCCGTTGGAGCTCGGCGAGCGGGACCCGCCGGGGCGAGGGGGTCTGGCGGCGCCGATCGAGCAACCCCGGCACACCGTAGCGTTCAAGCCGCCCGCGCCAGCGCCGCACGGTCCGGGGGCTCAGGCCGATGACGTCGGCGACTTGGAGCCAGGTCTGGCGACCATGCAGGGCATGCAGCAGGGCTTGGTGGATCGTCATGGCGCGCTCCACGGCCGCGGGAGAATAGGGCATTGCCACCTCCTCGGTGGCCGTAGCTTCCCCTCAGGCCTGCAGGAGCGGTCATGTCACTTGCTCTCGGGAGCGGTCACATCATGTGCTCCCAACAGGCGCCGGCGTCCCGGAACCGGGCGCCGCGCCCCTCCGGCCTCGGACCGAGCGACTTCCTGTCGCGCGGGAACACGCGGCCTGGCCGGCGCGTTCCCCGAATAGGACCGGGCACGCCAGAGACATGCCGGTCCGGGTGGAGGACACACACATGAACGCACGATGGTCGATGACGGTCACCCTCGGGGCCTGGGCCCTCGTCGCGGGGCTTGCCGCGCTCCTGCTCCTGACCTCTCCCGCGGACGTGCGCGCTGATGGGGCCGGCGGCGGCGGGGGGGCCGGCGGTGGGGGGGCGGTGACGCGTCAGGGGAGATGTCCACCAAGGCGGTGGATCCGGACTACGCCGCCGGCGTGAAGGCGATCGACGCCGGCCAGTTCGCGGCGGCGATCCCTCTGCTCCAGAAGGCCACCGCGCGGGACGGCACCAACGCGGACGCCTACAACTGGCTGGCCTACGCCATGCGCCGGAACGGAGACCCCACGGGGTCCATTCCCGTCTACCAGAAGGCCTTGGCCCTCGATCCCAAGCATCGCGGCGCCCACGAGTACATCGGCGAGGCATATCTCACGCTCGACAACCTGCCGAAGGCCAAGGAGCACCTCGCGCGCCTCGACAAGCTCTGCTTCTTCTCGTGCTCGCAGTACCGTGATCTCAAGAAGGCCGTCGAGGCCTACGAGTCCAGCGGGGGGAAGATCAAGCCGACCGCCTCCCGGTGACCGCGGCTCCGTTCAGGCGCCGGCCGGGCATCTGGCCCCATCGCGGGCCAGATGGCTGACCGCGGAGCTGGGTCAGGGGTCGAGAGCGCCTGACTCGCGCCGGGGCGAGGCGGATCGCGGCGCGGCCGATGGTAGACTGCCGTCGGCCGCCTCGCGACCCGCCCGGGCGGCCCCGACGGAGCGCCGATGACCCAGCCGACTGGCCGTCCCCCGACCGGCCGCCCCATGGTGCCGGAAGACCTCTTCCGGATCCGGTTCGTCAGCGATCCCCAGCTCCACCCCGACGCCCGCCGCGTGGCGTTCGTCGTCACCACGCTGTCCGAGCCCCGGGACGAGTATCTCTCCACCATCTGGGTGGTGAACGCGGACGGCGGCGACGCGCGCCCCTTCACCCGAGGGCCGCGGCGCGACACGGCCCCCCGCTGGTCCCCCGACGGGCGGTGGCTCGCCTTCGTGTCCGAGCGGGAGAAGAAGGGCAAGGGCCAGCTCCACGTGATGCCCGCGGACGGGGGGGAGCCCGTGCGGCTGACCGACCTCCGCCCCGGCGTGGCGAGCCCCGCCTGGTCCCCGGACGGACGCTGGCTCGCCTTCGTCTCGCGGGTCGGCGGGTGGGAGGAGCCGACGGACGAGGAGGAGCGCGAGCGCTCCAAGCCGCCCCGGATCATCGACGTGCTCAAGTACAAGTCGAACGGCGTGGGCTTCGTCTACGACCGGCCCGAACAGGTCTTCGTGGTCTCCGCGGAGGGGGGTCCGGCCCGCCAGCTGACGGCCGGCGCGTTCGACAGCCACCATCCGGCGTGGGCGCCCGACGGCCAGCACGTGGCGTTCGTGTCCGCCCGCCACCCGGACCGCGACGAGGACGGCGCGGCCGACGTCTTCACGGTGCCCGTCGGGGGCGGCGAGGCGCGCCGGCTCACGCGGACCGAGGGACCGGTGTCGTGGCCGGCGTTCTCGCCGGACGGCCGGGCGGTCGCCTACGTCGGGCACACCGACGCGCGCGGGGTCTCCCGTCACCACCGCCTGTACGTGGTTCCCGCCGACGGCGGCGCGCCGGCCTGCCTGACCGCCGCTTTGGACCGGAACTGCGAGCCACTGACGGGCGCGACGAGCCCCCAGTGGCTTGGACGGACGGGGGCGCTCCTGTTCCAGGTGGAGGACGAGGGCAACGTCCACCTCCATCGGGTCGCGGCGGGGGGCGGCGGCGCTCCGGAGCGGATCATCGGCGGCACCCGCCAGGTGACCGCCTTCTCCGCCTCGGAAGACGGCGCCTCGATCGCCTTCGCCGCCACCGACGACACCTCCCCCGCGGAGATCTTCGTGTGCCGGGCCGACGGGACCGGCGAGCGCCAGCTGACGGATCTGAACCGGGACTGGAAGGCGGACGTCGCGCGGGCGCGCCCGGAGCGCTTCCGGTTCGAGCGCGCGGGCTTCAGCGTCGACGGCTGGGTGATGCCGCCGTTCGGGCGAGAGGCGGGCCGGCGGTACCCCGTTCTCCTCAACGTCCACGGCGGGCCCGCGACGCAGTACGGCCACCGCTTCTTCGACGAGTTCCAGGTGTACGCCGGGCGCGGGCTACGCCGTCGTCTACCTGAACCCTCGAGGCAGCCGGGGCTACAGCGAGGCGTTCGCGCGGGCCGTCGTGGGGGACTGGGGCGGCGGCGACTACGCCGACCTGATGACCGGCCTCGACGAGGCGCTCGCCCGGTTCGGCTTTCTCGACGCCGGGCGGCTCGGGGTCATGGGCGGGAGCTACGGCGGCTTCATGACCAGCTGGATCGTCGGCCACACCGACCGTTTCCGCGCGGCGTGCTCCGAGCGCGCCGTCAACGCCATGTGGAGCATGTACGGGACGAGCGACATCGGCTTCTGGTTCCAGGAAGCCCACGCGGTGGGTCGGCCGCCGTGGGAGGACCTTCGCTGGTACCTGGAGCGCTCGCCGCTCTCCTACGCGCGCGACATCCACACCCCGCTCCTGATCATGCACTCCGAGAGCGACCTCCGCTGCCCGATGGAGCAGGGGGAGCAGCTCTACGTCGCGCTCAAGAAGCTCAAGCGGACGGTCCGGTTCGTGCGATTCCCGGACGAGGACCACGAGCTCTCGCGGTCCGGACGGCCGCGCCACCGGCTGGCTCGATTCCGGATCCTCCTGGAGTGGTTCCGGGAGCACCTGCCTCCGGGGCCGTCCTGAGGGACGCGCTTCCAGAGAGGCCGGGCCGCGCCCGGCCGGCCCGGCCGTGAAGAGGCTCGTCCTGGTGGGCGGCGGTCACGCCCACCTCCACGTTCTGGCCGATCTCGCCGCGCGGCCGCTGCCCGGTAGCGAGGTCACGCTCGTGTCGCCGACGGCCTGGCACCACTACTCCGGCATGGTGCCGGGCTTCCTCCAGGGCAGGTACACGGAGGCGGACCTGGCGATCGATCTCGCCGCGCTCGCCTCGCGAGCCGGGGTCCGGCTTTGCGAGGCCACGGCCGAGGAGATCGACGTCCGCGAGCGCACGGTGCAGGCGGGCGGCGACGAGGCTCCCCTTCGACGTCCTGTCGCTCGACGTGGGCTCGACTCCGGCCGGTCTCGACGTCCCCGGCGTCCGGGCGCACGCGGTGACCGTCCGGCCCATGCGCCAGGCGGTCGCGCTCCGGAACCGGGTCGACGCCTTGGCGGCGCCGGGCCGCCGCGGTCCCGTGCGCGTGACCGTCGTGGGGGGCGGCGCCGGCGGCGTCGAGGTGGCGCTGGCCGTCCACCGGCGCATCCGCGAGGCCGGTCCGCGCCCGGAGGTCACCCTCGTCGAAGCGGCGGCGAGCGTCCTGCCGGACTACGAGGCGCCGGCGCGGCGCCGCGCGGCCGGGATCCTCGCCGGGCGCGGCGTGGCCGCCGCGCTGGGCAGCGCGGTCAGCCGCGTGGAAGCAGACGCCATCCAGCTCTCGAACGGGACGCGCGCGGCGGCGGATCTGGTCGTCTGGCTCGCCGGCGCCGCGGGCCCCGCCCTCCTCGCGGAGGCCGGCCTCCCGCGCGATCCCCGGGGGTTCCTGCTCGTGGACGCCACGCTCAGGGCGTGCCGATGGCGCGCCCGTCTGGGGCGCGGGTGACTGCGTGACGCTGTCGGACTACCCGGCGACGCCGAAGGCGGGCGTGTACGCGGTCCGCCAGGGACCGGTGCTGGCGCGAAACCTTCGCGCGGCGCTGGGACAGGGGAGGCCCGCGGGGTACGTCCCCCAGCAGACCTTCCTGTCGCTCCTGAACACCGCGGACGGCAAGGCCCTGCTCCGGTGGCGCGGGATCGTCAGCCACTCGCGCCTCGCCTGGCGGCTCAAGGACCGCATCGACCGCCGCTTCGTCCTCGGCTACCGGGCGCTCGCGTGAGTCCCTCTTGCGCGATCGCGGAGGGAGCCCTAGGGTGGACGCCGCGACTTCCGAGCGCCCCTGACGGAGAGAGGACGGCGAGCGATGGGACGTCGAGCGCTCTTCTGGTCCGGCATCGTGCTGGTGGGGCTCATCGTGCAGCAGGGCGCGGTTCGCTGGTTCGGCGCCGACGCCAACCGCTGGCTCGGGGCGGCCCTCGTGGCCGTGCTCCTGCTCTCCGTCCCCGCCATGCTCCTGGGAAGCCGCGTGGAGGGGACGAGCCGGTGGCGGCGATGGCGCGACGCCCGCCGCCGCGCCGTCAAGCACCACCGGAGCTGACGCGCTCCTCTCGCTCGCCCGGCCGCGGGCCGGCGCTCCGTAGTACCAGCGGTGCAGGCGGTCCGGCCCGATCCCGAAGAAGTAGAGGGCGCGCAAGGTCCACATGAGGACGATCGTCCGCGCAATTCCGTTCTCTTCCCAGCGCCGGGCCGCGGTCGTGACCTGGAGTCTCAACGGGGCGAAGCGGCCGATGCGCTTCAGCCGGCGGGTGAGCTCGATGTCCTCCATGAGGGCGATCTCCGGGTAGCCCCCGAGGCGCTCGAACGCCGAGCGGCGGACGAAGATCGCCTGGTCTCCGGTGGAGATCCCCGTCAGGCGCGAGCGCAGGTTCATCAGGCGGGCGATCATCCGGAACGCAGCCCCGGATCGATCGAAGCGGACGTCGAAGCGGCCGTAGACGACCGAGGGGTCGGCGAGGGCGTCCTGGACAGCCTCCACCGCGCCGGGCGGGAGGTGCGTGTCGGCGTGGAGGAAGAGGAGGATCTCGCCGGCCGCCCGGGCCGCGCCCGCGTTCATCTGGCGCGCCCGGCCGCGGTCGCCAGACACGAGACGGACGCCCGGGGTCCGGGCGGCGATCTCCGCGCTTCCGTCCCGGCTTCCGCCGTCCGCGACGATCACCTCGACACCGGGGCCGCAGCGCGCGAGCTCCGCCAGCAGGGCCCCGAGGCGGTCGCGCCTCGTCGAGGACCGGCACGACGATCGAGAGCCTCATGGTCCGACCCGGTCAGCGGTCCGGGGCGAGGAGGTCCCTGGCGGCCGGGCTCTTCCGCGTCAGCCAGCGAGGCACGAGCGACACGAGGACGATCAGGGCGGCCGCGGCGGCGAGGGTCCACGCGACGACGGTCGGACTGCCGCCGCCGGAGAGCGCGCCGCCCGCCAGCGTGAAGGCGATGGTGCCCGGCAGGATGCACACGGCCGACACCCCGACGTACGTCCAGAAGGGGATCCGCGTCAGGCCGTACGCGAAGTTCTGGAGGTTGAACGGGAAGAGAGGGACCAGGCGCGTGACCATCAGGATGCGCCAGCCGTGGCGCTCGACGGCGGCGTCGATCCGCGCGATCCGCGGGCTCGTGGCCCGCCAGCCCTCGACCGTGCCGCGCGCGAGGTGCCGGGCGACGAGGAACGCCAGCGCGGCGGCGAGGATGGCCGCGGTCCACGTGTAGACCGTGCCCCAGACCGGTCCGAACACGAGGCCGCCGAGGAGCGTCAGGGGCAGCGCGGGGACGAAGAGGAGCTCGGCCACCACGTAGCCCCCCACGTAGAGGAAGGGGCCCCACGCCCCGTACGCCTCGATCGCCGCCCTCAGCCGGGCCAGCCGCTCGGGCCGCACCCACTCGTAGAGCCCGAGCGTCCACGCGAGAATGCCCGCTCCGAGCAGGCCGAGGGCAAGGAGCACGAGCCGGCCGGAGCCGCCGGTGCGCGCCCGGCTCACCGGGTCCACCGGAGCCAGGCGCCGAGCGCCGCGCGCACGAGCGGCGTCAGCCGCGTCCGCTGATACTGATCGGCAACGTGGCGCACGGCCTCGGCCTGCGTGGGGTAGGGGTGGATCACCTCCGAGAGCCGCCCGAGCCCGACCCCGGCGACCATGGCGAGCGTCACCTCGCTGATCAGCTCGCCGGCTCGCCGGGCCACGATGGTCGCGCCCACGATCCGGTCGGTGCCGCGCCGCACGTGCACCTTGACGAAGCCCTCCGTCTCGCCGTCGGTGAGCGCGCGGTCCACGTCCCCGAGGCGGCGTACCAGCGTGTCGATGCCGAGCCCGCGCTCGGCCGCCTCGCGCTCGTTGAGCCCGACGCGCGCCACCTCCGGGTCCGTGTACGTGCACCACGGCATGACGAGCCGGCTCGCGCGGCGGCGGCCGGCGAGCCCGAAGAGCGCGTTCTGGACGACGATCCGCGCAGCGGCGGCGGCGGCGTGGGTGAACTTCCAGCCGAGGCACACGTCGCCGGCGGCGTAGATCCGGCGGTTCGTCGTCCGCAGATGGTCGTCCACGACGACGCCCGCGCGCGTGTGGCGCACCCCGGCCGCCTCGAGCCCGAGTCCCTCGACGTTCGGCACGCGGCCGGCCGCGACCAGGATCTCGTCGGCCGCCACGGTGTCCTCCCGCGCGCCCGCCCGGTAGCGGAGGGTCTTCCGCGTCCCCTCCCGCGCGACGCTGGCAACCTCGGCGCCGAGGATCAGGCGCACTCCGTCCTGCAGGAGCGCCTGCCGGACGATTTCCGCCGCGTCCTGGTCCTCGCGCGGCAGGAGCTGCGGCGCGTCGCTCAGGAGGGTCACCTCCGCGCCGAGACGGCGGAACGCCTGGGCCAGCTCGCACCCGATCGGCCCGCCGCCCACCACGGCGAGGTGGCCAGGCCGCTCGGTCAGCTCGAACACGGTCTCGCTCGTGAGGGATCCCGTCTCGGCGAGGCCCGGAATGGCCGGGTGCCCCGGCCGCGCGCCGGTGGCGATGACCGCTCTCGCGAAGCGGAGGGTCCGGCCCGCGACGGCCAGCGCGTCGGGCCCGGTGAACGCCGCGCCGCCGAGGAACACGTCCACGCCGAGCTCCCGGGCGAAGCGCCAGGCCGAGTCGTGCGGGCTGATGTCCGCGCGGATCCGCCGCATCCGTTCCATGACGGCGCCGAAGTCGACCGCCACCCCGCCGGGGACTCTTCACGCCGAGCGCCGCCGCCTCCCGGATCTCGCCGATGACGCGCGCGGACCGGATCACCGCCTTCGAGGGCACGCAGCCCGTGACCAGGCAATCGCCGCCCATGAAGTGGCGCTCGACCAGGGCGACCCGGGCGCCCAGGCCCGCGGCGCCCGCCGCCGCCACGAGCCCCGCCGTCCCCGCGCCGACCACGACGAGGTTGTATCGCCGCGCCGGCTCCGGGTTCTGCCAGCCGGGCGGGTGAACGTTCCCGACCAGCGCGCGATTGTGGACGTCGTCCGGGGAGAGCCTCGGCGGTTGGCTCACGTCGTGGCGCCGCCGCAGGAGCTTCCGGCGCCCGCCGTGCACCCGAAGCAGTGCCGCGCCGTGCGGATCCGGCGCGCGCTCGAGCCACGCGGGGTCGAGGTCCCGCACGTGAGGGCGGCGCCCGGGAGGGCTCTCGACCGGGAGGTCGAGCATCTGGTTGAAGTCGCAGTCGTGGAGCGTGCCGTCCCAGCCGACCGAGATCGTGTTCCGGCACATGAGGCCCGGGACCGCCGCCGGGTTGAAGGTCTCCACCAGCCGCTCCATGTACTCCTGGAGATTGCCGCTCTCGACGAGCCAGTCGAGGAAGCGATTGATCGGCATGTTGGCTGAGGGTGAAGAGCCGGTCGAACGTGACGCCGTGGTGGCGGGCGAGCCCCGCCTTCCATTCGCGCTCGAGCGAGGCCTGGCCGCCGGGCAGGAACGCCCCGGCCGGATTGCTGACGAGCGTCAGCCGGCGCCGGGGATCGCCCTGCCCGTAGCCGGCGGCGTTCAGCCGTCTCAGCGCCTCGATGGACCGGTCGAACGTGCCGTCGCCCCGCTGGGCGTCGGTGTTCAGCCGGCGGTAGTGGGGGAGCGAGGACACGATCTCGACGCCGCGCGCGGCGAGCCACTCGGGCAGGTCGGCGCAGCGCGGGAGCAGGAGGATCGTGAGGTTGCACCGGTCCATCACGTGCTTGCCGCGCGCCACGGACTGGTCGACGAGGTAGCGGAAGTGGGGGTTCAGCTCGGGCGCCCCGCCGGTGATGTCGACCGTGTGCGCGGTCGTGCGGTCGAGGGCCGCGAGGCAGAGGTCGACCGTCTCCCGATCCATGTTCTCCGCCACCCGGTCGGGCCCGGCGTCGACGTGGCAGTGGCGGCAGGTCATGTTGCAGAGGCGGCCCACGTTGATCTGGAAGATCTCGAGCGGCGCCGGCCTGAGCCCGGCCCAGCCGCAGGCCCCGAGCGCCGTCTCGAAGTCGCCGCCCGGTAGCCCGAGGGTGTCGAGGAGCCGGAGCTGGGCCGCCGTCGACGCGAGCGGGGAGCCGCGGGCGCGGAGGCTGCGCGTTCCCTTGGGGCCCGCGGCCAGGGTTGCGAGGTCGGGGTCCGCGGCGCCCGCTTCGGGTGGAGTCACTCCGCCATTCCCGCGTGGCGTGCGTGCTCGAGCATCTGGACGCCATGGACCAGCGAGGAGCCTCCCCGGATGGCCGAGGCCACGTGGACCGCCTCCGTCATCTGCTCGAGATCGGAGCCCTTCTCGAGGCACGTCTTCGTGTACGCGTCGATGCAGTAGGGGCACTGGACGGCGTGAGCCACGCCCAGCGCGATCAGCGCCTTCTCCCGCTCGCTGAGGGCGCCTTCGGCGAAGACCGCGTTGTACCAGGCGAAGAACTTCTCGGCCAGGTCCGGGTTCCCCTGCGCGATGGTTCCGAACTGCCCGAGGTGCTCGGGTGCGTAGTAGCTGCTGGCCATCGAGAGTCTCCCTGATCGAGGGTGTGCGGGCTCGCGGGTTGCCACCGGAGGCTACTCCGATTGCCCCGCTCGGTTGTCATGACGCTGTCAACGATCGGACGACTCGCCTGCGCGGCCGAACGCTACGGCCGTTCGTCCGCCCCGGCCGGCAGCCGCCAGACGGGAGGCGCCAGCCGCCGCCGCCCGTCGCTCGCGCGCCTCACGCTCGGGTCATCCGGGTCGAGGTCGCGGTCCCACAGCTTGCAGGTCACCTGCTTGTGCCGCTGGTCCAGTCCCTCGCAGTAGTTCGTGAACTCGCAGCGGCGGACGAGATGTCCGTAGCCGAGCCGGATCTTCCGGAACCAGTCCGGATCGGCGAGGGTCTGGCGGGCGGCCGCCACGATGTCGGCCTCGCCGCGCGCGAGGATGCCCTCCGCCTGGTCGAAGGTGGACACGCCGCCGCTCGTGACCACGGGCACCGCGTGTCCCGCCGCCCGGAGGCCGGCCCTGACGGCCGCTGCCAGCGGCACGTTCCGGCCGAACGGGCCTCGCGCGTCGGAGACCACCGTGGGCATGCACTCGTGGCCCGACTCGCCGGTGTACGGATAGACCGCCTCGCCGACCTTGGGTTGACGGGCGTCCTCGAACCGGCCGCCCTTGGACACCGACAGGTAGTCCGCCCGGCCCTCGGCGAAGCGCAGCCCGAACCAGGTCGCGTCCTCGACGTCGTTGCCGCCCGCCACCACGTCGTGGCCGAGGTAACGGATCCCCACCACGTAGTCGGCGCCGACCCGGTTCCGGACGGTGTGGAGCACCTCCAGCGGGAGGCGCGCGCGCTCCGGGCGCGCCCCGCCGTAGCCGTCGGTCCTCCGGTTCGTCCGCGAGAGGAACGAGGCCATCGTGTAGGCGTGCGCGTAGTGCAGCTCGACGCCGTCGAAGCCCGATTCACGCGCGCGGCGCGCGGCCTCGGCGAAGAGGCGCGGCAGGACCCGTGGCAGGTCGCGGATGTGCGGCAGATGGAGGTCGCCCACCCGCTCGCGGTAGCCGTAGTCGAGCGATTCCAGCTCGCGCGCGCCGAGCACGGCCTCGACGAGGGCGCGCCCGGCTCCGGCCAGGAGGGCCCGCACCTCGGCCTCTGGCGCCGCGGCCGCGTCCTGCCAGCGCGCGTCGCCGAGCGCCTCGGCCAGGCGGCGCCGGAGGTCGTCCCCGATCGCGAGATGGCGCGCGAAGAACGTCACCGGCTCCGGCCGCCGCCGGACGGCGACGAAGTCGATGACCTGGATGAACAGGCGCGTCCGCCCGCCGCTCCGTTCCCGCACGGTCTCGACGAGGCGCCGGAGCCCGGGGACGAAGCGGTCGCTGCCGATCCGCAGGAGCGGGCCGCTCGGCACGTCCCGGATGCCGGTGGCCTCCACGACCAGCACGCCGGGCTGGCCCTCGGCGAAGCGGCCGTACCACTCGAGGACCTCGGGGGTGACGTGGCCGTCCTCGGTGGCTCGCCACGGCACCATCGCCGGCACCCAGGTGCGGTCGGCCGCCAGGCAGTGAATGCCGAGACGGATCGGCGAGAACCACCGGGCCTGCTCGGCCTCCTCGCGCGTCGGCCAGCGCGCCGGGGGGAGCGGGTGCCGGACGCGGACCCGGGACGGCGTCGCGACAGCCACCTCGCCAGCTTACCGCGGCGCCGCGCCGGGCGCCGCAGCCACCTGCTGATTCGTCAGCCGCCCGGCGACCAGGGCCTTCGACCGGCCTCGGCCGCGCCACTTCGTTCCGCGACATCGTGAGGGCCTCCCATGTCTCCATGGGGGCGACCCTTTCACGTCGCAGTTAGGGGGTGACATTTTCATGTCGCAACAGCAGGGGACCGTTGGTTGACCCTTCAACGGCGCGAGTGCTACGGTGCGACCTGTGCGCGTGAGATCGGCCCGGGCCCGAGAGATCCCAGGTCGCGCCCGGCCGCGGCGCTGGCTCGCCACGACCGTGGCGGTCGCGGCGGTCCTGGCGACCGGCCTGGGCGGGGGCTGCGGGCGCGGCGCCACGCCGGCGGGCGAGACGAAGGCGCCGGCGCCGCCTGATTCGGTCGCCGGCCTGCGTCAGGAGGTGGACCGCCTCCGCGCCGATCTCGCGGAGCAGCGGGCGCGCATCGAGGCCGCACAGCGCGCCGGCACGGAGCACGCGGACCGCGTCGCGCAGGAGACCCGAGCGGAGTTCGACGCCGTCCAGAAGGCGATGGATGCGTCGTCCCGCCACGACCTCCAGCGCCAGGTCGAGGTGCTCGACGCCCAGGCCCGTCGCATCGACCTCCTGGAACGGCGAGCGACCGAGCTGAGTCAGTCGATGCGCCGTGTCGAGCTGGGCATCGCCGGGATCGAGAGCCAGCTCGCGCGCGTCCTCGACCCTGCGTCGGCGCCCGCACCCGGGGCCCGCGGCGGATCGCCCGCGCGGTCACCGGCTGCGTCACCGGCGCCCCGCGCCGCCGAGGAAGCGACGCCGCCCGCCGCCGCGCCGGACAGCGCCGCAGCAGGCGCCGGCCTCACGCCGCCGGCGATGCTCGGATCATCGCGTAACCCCAGAAGCTCGACGCCGCCCCGCGCCGGCGCCGGCCTCGCAGCGCGAGACCAAGGTCGAGTCCGCGGAGCGCCCTTCCGTCCCGGAGGCGCCGCCGGCGACGAAGAAGACGGAAGCGCCGACCCCCACGCCGTGCCGGCGACGAAGAAGACGGAAGCGCCGACCCCGCGCCGCCGGCGGCGAAGAAGACGGAGCCGCCGGGCACCGCTCAGCCGGCTGCGAAGAAGACCGAAGGGCCGGGCGCCGCGTCTCCGGCTCGGCCCGCGTCCGAGGATGCGGCGCGGGTGGCAAAGGCGGCTCCGCCCCCCGTCGAGCCGAAAGCGGCAGCCACGGAGCGCCCGGCCAAGAGCGGGACGGCGACGGCGACCCCCGCCCCGGGGTCGTCCTCCGCCCGCGCGCTCTTCGATCGGGCCATGGAGAACTGGAACAAGGGCGAGCAGGGACAGGCGGTGGTGGAGTTCGAGGAGCTCGTCCAGACGTTTCCTGCGGACCCGCTCGTCGCGCCGGCGCAGTTCCGCATCGGCGAGGCGTACTTCGCGGCACGCGACTTCGAGCGCGCCGCACTCGAGTACCGGAAGGCCGTCGATCTCGCGCCGAAAGGGAAGGACACGCCCCAGGCCCTGCTCCGCCTCGGCCTGGCGTATCGCGCCCAGAAGCGAGAGTCCGACGCGCGGCAGGCCTGGAACCAGCTCGTCCGCGACTTTCCGGAGAGCGACGCCACCGAGGAAGCGCGCCGGGCGCTGCGCGGGCGCTGATCGGGACACGCGGACCGGTTCCTCCGACAGCGTCAAGGCACGCGCCGAGGCCCATGGAGTCAGCGGACGACGTCCGAGCGAGTCTTGCCGTGGCCCCGCTCGCGGACCTTCGCCCTCACGAAGGCACCTCCCCGGACGGGGAGTCCCGCGTGGCGGATCTCCTCGGGGCCGCGCGCGTCCTGTCGTGGCCGCTCGTCGTCGATCCCGCGTCCGGGCTCATCCTGGACGGAAGCCATCGCGCTGCCGTCCTCGCGCGCGATTTCGGCGCGCGCTTCGCGGTGATCCAGCGGGTCGACCTCGACTCGCCCGACGTCCGCATCGGAACCTGGTGCCGCGTGCTGGAGGACGTGCCGGCCGCCGTGTTCGACGCGGCGCGCCGCGCCCTCGGGCTCGTGGCCGGCGCCGAGGGCGCGCTTCGATGTCACTACGGCGGTCACGTCTACAGCCGGTCCGGGCCCGACACGCCGGATCCCTTCGCGCTGGCCGGCGAGGTGGAGCGGCTCGTCTCGCGGAACGGCCACCGGCGTCCGGCGCGTCTCGTCGAGGACGAGGCGGTCGCCGAGTGGCTGGGCGCGGCGAGCGCGGTCGTCCTGCGGCCGCCGTCGCCCGACAAGCCGACCGTGCGCGGGCGGGCGGATGGGCCCCTCTTGCCGCCGAAGTCGACGCGCTTCCTCCTGCCGTACCGCGTGCTCGGCCTTGCCGTTCCGCTTGCCGCGCTCGGCGGGCCGCGAGCGGAGCTCGCGGCCGAGGTCGAGCGCGAGCGGGCTCGGCCGCTCGCGTGTCTCGGGGGCGGGCTGGCCGTCGACCGGCGCTATCCCGAGCGGCTCTGGCAGTTCGCCGACCACCGCATTCCCGACAGTCTCTTCGCCGACGAGGCGGGACGCCACGCGTACGCGGATGCGCTCGCGCGGGCTGCCCTGCCGCACCCGGCGCGCCCCGGCCAACGCCGCCAAGGCTGAACCCAAGGCAGAAGGAGGTTCCCGTGGCCCAGACCAAGTTCCTGCTGGACGAGAAGGACCTGCCGAGCCGCTGGTACAACATCCAGGCGGACCTGCCGGCGCCGCTCCCTCCGGTGATTCACCCGGGCACGCTCCAGCCCATCGGTCCTCAGGATCTCGCTCCTCTGTTCCCGATGGAGATCATCAAGCAGGAGGTGAGCCAGGAGCGGTGGATCGACATCCCCGAGCCCGTGCGGGACGTCTACCGGCTCTGGCGGCCGACGCCCCTCTACCGTGCGCATCGCCTGGAGAAGGCGCTCGGGACGCCCGCGCGCATCTACTACAAGTGGGAAGGCGTCTCGCCCGCCGGGAGCCACAAGCCGAACACCGCGGTCGCCCAGGCCTACTACAACCATCAGGAAGGTGTCCGGCGCATCACGACGGAGACGGGCGCGGGGCAGTGGGGTTCGGCGCTGTCGTTCGCCTGCCAGATCTTCGGGATCGAGTGCAAGGTCTACATGGTGCGGGTCTCCTACGACCAGAAGCCGTACCGGCGCCTCATGATGGAGGCGTGGGGCGGGAAGGTGGTGCCGAGCCCGTCACGCGAGACGGCGGCCGGCCGCGCGGCGCTCGCGAAGGATCCCCACTCGCCCGGCAGCCTCGGCATGGCGATCTCGGAGGCGGTCGAGGAGGCGGCCCAGCGGGAGGACACCAAGTACTCGCTCGGCTCGGTGCTGAACCACGTCCTGACGCACCAGACGGTCATCGGGCTCGAAGCCCAGCGGCAGCTCGAGATGGCGGGCGACCGCCCGGACATCCTCGTCGGCTGCATCGGGGGCGGCTCGAACTTCGGCGGGTTCACCTTCCCCTTCCTGCAGGACAAGCTGAGCGGGAAGCGGAAGGACCTTCGAGTCATCGCCGTCGAGCCCCAGGCGACGCCGAGCCTCACCAAGGGCGAGTACGTCTACGACTTCGGCGACACCGGGCAGATGACCCCGCTGATCAAGATGTACACGCTCGGCCACTCCTTCATCCCGGCGCCGATCCACGCCGGCGGCCTCCGCTACCACGGCATGGCCCCTCTGGTGTGCGCGCTGTACGACCACAAGGTGATCGAGGCGGTGGCCGTCCACCAGAACCCCACCTTCGAGGCGGCGCTGACCTTCGCGCGCGCGGAAGGGTTCCTGCCGGCCCCCGAGGCGGCCCACGCGATCCGGGTCGTCATCGACGAGGCGCTCCGCTGCAAGGCCTCGGGAGACCGGAAGGTCATCGCGTTCAACTTCTGCGGCCACGGCCACTTCGACCTCTCCGCCTACGAGCGCTACATGACGGGCAAGCTCGAGGACTTCGAGTACCCGGCCGAGCAGGTGAAGGCCGCGCTGGCGGGCCTGCCCAAGGTCATGAGGTGTGACAGCCAGCGCTGCAAGCGTCCGCAGCGACGGTAGCTTCGCAGGCGACGACTCCTCACCGCCGGTGGTCATGGCCCAGGGCGGAGCATGGACTTCCGGCTGAGCGCGGAGCAGGAGGAGTTCAGGCGGACCGTCGCCCGCTTCGTCGACGCCGAGGTGGCGCCGGTGGCTCACGCGCTCGACGAGGCCGGGGAGTTCCCGCGCGCGCTCTTCCGTCGTCTCGGGGAGCAGGGGTACCTCGCCCTCCGCTACCCGGAGGCCTACGGCGGGGCCCAGGCGGACTTCGTGACCTACTGCCTCTTCGCCGAGGAGCTGGCCCGCGGGTCGATGTCGGTCGCCGCGCTCGCCGCGATGCAGAGCCTCATGGGGACGCACTTCGTCTGGAAGTACGGGAGCGACGCGCTCCGCGAGCGCTACCTCGCCCCCGCGCTCCGGGGAGAGAAGATCGCGACGTTCGCCCTGACCGAGCCGAACGCGGGCTCGGACATCGGGAACCTCGCCACCACGGCGGAGCGGGTCGACGGCGGCTGGCGTCTCAAGGGCACCAAGACGTGGGTCACGAACGCCCCCGTCGCCGACATGCTGACGGTGTGCGCGAAGACGTCCCCCGAGCGCGGGATGAAGCACATCGCCCTCTTCCTCGTCGACCGGCAGTTTCCCGGCGTGACGCTCGGCAAGCAGATCGAGAAGCTCGGCGTGCGGGCGTCGGCCACCGGCGAGATCATCCTCGACGACGTGGTCGTTCCCGACGACCACCTCCTGGGCGGCGAGACGGGCGGGGTCGAGAAGGTGGGGGGCATCCTGTCGGAGATCCGCGTGATGACCGGGGCCCTCTCGGTCGGCCTCGGCCGGGCGGCCTACGACGCCGCGCTTCGCTACTCGAAGGAGCGCGTCACGTTCGGCAAGCCCATCGGCGAGCACCAGGCGGTGACCTTCCGGCTCGTCGACATGCTCACCCAGCTCCACGCGGCGAGCCTGCTCGTCTACCACGCGGCGTGGTCCATCGACCAGGGGCGCCCGGTCACCCGGGAGGCCGCGATGACCAAGCTCTTCGCCTCCGAGGCCGCGAACCGGATCTGCGACGAGGCCTCCCGGATCTTCGCGTCCTACTCCTTCGCGACGGAGTACCCCGTGGAGCGATACTTCCGCGACGCGCGCTTCCTCTTGTGGGGCGGGGGCACGAGCGAGATCCTGCGCGTGATCATCGGCCGCGACCTCGACCGTCCGCCGAGCCTCGGATGACCGCCATCGCGCCCTGCGATCTCGACGCGACCCGGCTCGTCGCGGTCGCCGGAGCGGAGCCTTGAATCCGGGAGGCAGGCATGCGACTCGAGGGGCGGGTGGCGCTCGTCACGGGGGCGGGGAGCGGGATCGGTGAAGCGACCGCCCGCCGGTTCGCGCGGGAGGGCGCGACCGTCGTGGTCAACGACGTCGACATCGAGGTGGCACGGCCGGTGGCGACCGAGCTCCAGCGGAGCGGGGCGCGCGCCCTGTCCGTCGCGGCGGACGTGACCAGGCGGGCCGACGTCGAGGCCATGGTCAACCACGTCGTGGCGGAGTTCGGCCGGCTGGACGTGCTCGTCAACAACGCCGGGATCAACCGCGACGCGATGAGCCACAAGATGACCGAGGAGCAGTGGGACCAGGTCCTCGCGGTCAACCTCAAGGGCACGTTCCTCTGCGCCCAGGCCGCGCTGACGCGGATGCGAGAGCATGGCTGGGGGCGCGTCATCAACACGTCGTCGATCGGCTCGCTCGGGAACATCGGCCAGGCCAACTACGCGGCCTCGAAGGCGGGCGTCATCGGCCTCACCCGCACCCTCGCGCTCGAGTACGCGAAGTTCGGGATCACCGTGAACTGCGTCGCGCCCGGGCCGGTCATGACGCGCATGCTCGCGGGCGTTCCGGAGGCGATCCGCGAGAAGATCGTCGCCAAGGTTCCGGCCGGCCGGATCGCCCGGCCCGAGGAGATCGCCGGAATCCACGCCTTCCTCGCCTCGGAGGACGCGGCGTTCATCACGGGCCAGGTCCTCTTCGTCGACGGCGGCATGTCCGTCGGCATCTGAGCGGCCCGCGATGTCCGGCGGCTCCGCGGCCGCGCTCTTCGAGGCGATCCGGGCGGGCGACCTCGCGCGGGTGGCCGGGCTCCTGGACGGCGATCCCGCCCTCGTCCGGGCCCGGGACGCCGACGGCCGGACGCCCGCGCTGGTCGCCTGCTACCACCGGGCGCCGGCGGTCCTCGGTCTCCTTCGGGCCCGCGGGGCCGGGCTCGACGCGTTCGAGGCCGCCGCCGCCGGCGACGTCACCCGGCTGGCCGCACTCCTCGGGGGCGCGCCCGGGCTCGTCTCCGCGCCCGCGCACGATGGCTGGACGCCGCTTCACCTGGCGGCTCACTTCGGCGAGACCCCGGCCGTCGCGCTGCTCCTCGAGCACGGCGGGGACCCGCGCGCCCGCTCGCGGAACGCGCTCATCAACACGCCGCTCCACGCGGGCCTGGCCGGCACCGCCGGGCTCGACCTCGTGGACCGCCTGCTCTCGGCGGGCGCGGAGGTGAACGCGGCGGACGCCGGAGGCTTCACCCCGCTCCATCTGGCGGCGAGCCGGGGCGAGCTGTCCCTGGTGACGCGGCTCCTCCTGCGCGGGGCGGAGACGTCGGCGAAGACCGCCGAGGGCCGGACACCCGCCGATGTCGCCCGGGCGAGGGGCCACGAGCCGACGGCGCGGTTCCTCGAGACCTGGTGGGGTGAGGAAGCCCGGGTCGTGGCGCGCCGAGAGCGCCCGCTGTCCCCGTGGACCACCCTCGTCGAGAAGGAGGTCGTCTTCGCTCCTGGCCGCGCGCCGGACACGTATCACGCCTTCGGGCCGTTCGACTGGGTCGTCGCTGCGGCGCGGACGCGCGACGGGCGCGTCGCGGTCGTCCGGCAGTTCCGGCCGGCGGTCGAGCAGTACACGTGGGAGCTGCCCTCGGGCCTGATCGATCCCGGCGAGGATCCGGAGACCGCGTGCCGCCGCGAGCTCCTGGAGGAGACCGGCCTCCGGGCCGAGCGCGTCACCTACCTCGGCGGGTACCGCCCCGACACCGGCCGCCTCGCGCTCGTTCAGCACGTGTTCCGCGTCGAGGCATCCGGACCCCTGCCGGAGTTCGTGCCGGAGCCCGGGGTGGCCGTCGAGTACCTCGCGCCCGAGGCCGTCCTCGCCCTGATCCGCGCCGGCAGCTTTTGCCAGCTGCACCACGTCGCCGCCTTTTACCTGGCGGGCCTGGCGCCGGCGGATCCGGGTTGAGCGTGGTCCCCTCTCCCGCGCGTGGGAGCCTCCCGTGACTCGCTGGCGTGAGGTATAAGGAGAGCGAGGCGGCGGGCCCGCCCTGGAGGAGAGGGAGATGCGGAAGGTGGCCCTGGTCGGGGCGGGCATGACGCGCTTCGGCGTGAGGAAGGCGACGTATCGCGACCTCATCTGGGAGGCCGGCAAGGCCTGCTTCGACTCGGTTCCCGGTCTCAGACCCGCCGATCTCGAGGGGATCGTGGTGGGCTCGGTGATGCCGGAGCGCACGGCGTTTCAGAGCCACATCTCCTCCCTCGCCGCCGAGGCGCTGGGGATCAAGCCGAGCCGGCTCTCCGCCCGGACCGAGCACATGTGCGCCTCCGGCACCGTCGGGCTCCGGTACGCCTACGCCTTCATCGCGGCCGGACTCGCGGACCTGGTCATGGTGCTCGGCGTGGAGAAGCTGAACGTGCCGACGGCGGACGAGGCGCTCCTCAACATGGGCACGGGCGTCGACCGCGAGTGGGAGGCCGCCCACGGGCTCACCGCGCCGCCCTGCTTCGCCCTGGCGGCCCAGGCGCACATGGCGCGCCACGGCACGACCGAGGAGCAGATGGCGCTGGTCAGCGTGAAGAACCACAACCACGCGAGCAAGAATCCCTACGCGCACTTCCAGAAGGGCGCGACCCTCGACCAGGTGCTCTGCTCCCGCGTGATCGCGACTCCGTTTCGCCTGTTCATGTGCTCGCCCATCACCGACGGCGCCGCCGCCGTGATCGTCGCCAGCGAGGAGCGGGCCCGCGACCTGACGGACCGGCCGGTGTGGATCCGGGGCACCGGCCAGGCCCTGGACGGGTTCACCCTGTCCTCGCTCCCCGAGGACTACTCGAGCTGGCCGTCGCTCAGGCGGGCCGCGGACGATGCGTACCGGATGGCCGGCGTCGGACCAGACGACGTGGATCTCGCCGAGGTGCACGACTGCTTTGCCATCGCGGAGATCATCGCGTACGAGGAGCTCGGCTTCTGCGCGAAGGGCGAGGGCGGCCGCTTCGTCGAGAAGGGCCTGTCCGACTACGGCGGGAAGGTCGTCGTCAACCCGCGAGGCGGACTGATCGGCTGCGGCCACCCGCTCGGCGCCACGGGAATCGCCCAGGCGTCCGAGGCCTTCTGGCAGCTGCGCGGCGAGGCGGGCCCGCGCCAGGTGCCCGGAGCGCGGCTCGCCCTCACCCACAACAACTCCGGGATGGGCGAGCACGTCGTCATGCTCTACGGGCGTGACTGAGCCGCGTCAGGTCGCGCGGGCGTAGGGAGGCGGCGCGGGCCGGTCGGGGGGGCGCGGCCGGATCAGCCGGGGTGGGACCCCTGAGCCGGCTGGCGTGGACCGCCGCGCCAGCGCCGACGGCGGCGGCGCCGGCCGCCGGTGCGAGCCGGAGCGCCGGACGGGGCGGCGGACCCGGGCACGGCGCGGTTGCCGTCGATCTCGGGTTCCTCGGGCTCGCTATCCGGCCATCTGAGGAAGTCCGGCTGACGGTCGTCGTCGGTCTCGGGTCTCGGTGGCCTCGGCCACGGGCCTGGCCTCGACCCGCTCGGCCACCGTCTCGCCCTCCTCGCCGGCTTCGTCCGTGGGCCTGGCGACCATCGGCTCGACCCCGGCTCCGCCCTTGCTGTCCGCCGGCGGATCGCTCGCGGGCGGAGCGCCGTCCTCGGCGAGCGTGATGGTTCCGGACGGGCTCACGAGGAGCTCCTTGATTCGGCGGAGCCGCGTGACGAGCCGTGGCGAGCCCGGTGAGCGCTGGAACCCTCGGGATTTCAGCGCGTTGGCTACCGTGTCGATGCTGACACTGCGCTTGGGCGCCGCCTCGACCAGCCCGCGCACGACCGAGACCAGCTCGTCGTGAGGCGCGGTGGTCTGGGAGGGCTCGGGCTGCGGTCGAGCGACATGGGAGCTGGCCGGGCGACCCCTGCCGCCTGACGTCCGCCCGCCGCGCCCGTGGCCCGAGGCGCCTTGGCGGGATCCGTCGCGCGAATCGGGGCGCGAATCGGCGCGCGGCTCGACGTGGCGACGCTCCCCGCTCGGCGCCGAGGGTGGACCGCCGGGCCCGCGCCCCCGGCGCCGACGCCGCCGGCGCGAGCCCGAAGCGCTCGTGCTCGGCGTGATCGACCGGCTCTCCTCCTCGACCACCACCGTCTCCGGAGAGTCCTCCTTGAGACGGCGATACGACAGGCGACGGAACTCGATTCCAAGGCTGGCAGCCACGTCGCCCACGGCGTCGAAGGCGCGGTCGTCGGAGACGATCTCGATGACGTCGCCGGGCCGGGCCGACGCCAGCCAGATCCCGGCGGCGACGGCGATCCGCAGGTCGCTCCAGTCACGGACGCCCGTCGACGGGGCGCTGTGCACGAGATGCGCTCCCCGCGCCGCCAGGAGCCGCGCGGACTCGTGACCCACGACCCGCCAGTTCGCCACGGCCACGAGGTCCGTCCGGCGGTCCCAGGGATTGACGCCCAGGTGGTCGATGACGTGGGCGAGGTGCTGGGCGCGGCTCGTGTTCTCCACGTCGAGGAAGATCGCGCGCCGGCCCGGGGGGCGCGGCCGCTCGGGCTCGGGCGGCGGCACGCGCGCGGCGAACGTGCTCTCGACATCGGAGACCGGGAGCGGCAGGGGCTCGGGTTCGATGATGACGACTTGCGGGACGCTCGGCGCGACGGGCTCGGGGGGCGGCGCCTCGACGACCGGGCGACGGGGGCGCGGGGCTGCCTTCCGGCTGCCTCGTCCGCTCGATGCCGTGCGAGAAGGGCTGGCTCGCGTCTTCTTTCGTTTGCCGTCTCGGCTCGAGCTGGTCGTCACAGTCGCCACAGTGTAACGCATGACGGGCAGGCGCGCGCGACTGGTGAGAGGCCGGGTCGGCAGGCCCCCGTTCCCGGCCGCGGGGCCGGAGGCCCCGGCGGGCGGTCCTGGACCCGGCTGCTATACTCCCCGCTTGTGAGCGCCGTCAAGACGCCTCCGGTGGGACAGCCTCTCCAGCTGGTGCACCCCGTCCTGCCCCGTCAGGGTCGGCTCTGGGGGGCCGGGCGGCCGAGCTACCCCGACGAGCCGCCCATCGCCCAGGCGGTCGTGGCGGGCGTCCGGGCCTGGCGGGAGTCAGGGGTCGGCCTCGTCCTGAGCCTCATCGAGGACTGGGAGGTGCCGAGGCGAGCGCCGGGACTGTTCGAGACCCTCGCGCGCGAGGGGATCGACCTGCGCCGGTACCCCATCGCGGACTTCGGGGTGCCGCGGGAGGCGCCACGGTTCGGGCAGCTCCTCCGCGACGTCGCGGAGCGGCTGGCCGCCGGCGACGGCGTCCTGGTCCACTGCAACGCCGGTCTCGGCCGGACGGCGGTGGTGCTGGCGTCCATCCTGAAAGCGCACGGGCTGGCCATCGACCCGGTGACGGAGCTTCGGCGGCTCTACCGCTCGACCGCCATGCAGGAGCCAGTTCAGGAAGCCTTTGTCCGGAGCCTTCTCGCCGGCTGATCTCGGTCGCGGCCATCCCGGCCGTCGGGCCGCCGATGATAGACTGCCGCGTGGGAGAAATGATCCCATGACGGACCCCGCCACTGCGCCGGGCGCCCCATCGCGGGTTCCGTACGCCCGGGTGGTGGACCCGCTGCCGCTCGAATCCTCCGAGCACAACAAGCTCCATCCCTTCTACGCGCACCTCGCGGAGGGGCGTCTGACCACGACCCGGTGCGGGGGCTGCGGCCGGATCGACTGGCCACCGCGCGGCTTCTGCCCCGTCTGCACGTCCGACGCGTTCGACTGGGTGGATCTCCCGCTCGACGGCCGGGTCCACGGTTTCAGTGTCCAGGAGACCGGCGTGCCGGCGGGCTTCACGAAGCCGCTCGTGTTCGCGATGGTCGACGTGGCGGGGCTCCGGGTCCTCGCGCCCCTCGTGGGCGTCGCTGATCCGGCCGCCCTCACCGTGGGCGCGCCCGTCCGATTCGCGCCGGTTCGGGTGGCCGACGATCCGCAGGGGCAGCCCCGCTACCTGCCGGCCTTCACGCCGGCCGTGGCGCGAGGGTGACGGACCGTCCGCTCCGGGTGCTGATCGCCAAGCCCGGTCTCGACGGGCACGACCGCGGGGCCAAGGTCGTCGCGCACGCGCTCCGGGATGCCGGGATCGAGGTCGTGTACTCGGGGCTCAAGCGGACGCCCGACGAGCTGGTCGCGGAGGCGGTTCAGGAGGACGTGGACGTCATCGGACTGTCGGTGCTCTCGGGCGCGCACCTGACCTTGTCGGGGCGCCTTCTCGAGCGGCTCCGGGCGGCGGACGCCGGCGACGTCGCGGTCGTGGTGGGGGGCACGATCCCCGCGCGGGACGCGGCGGCCCTCCGCGCGATGGGGGTGCACGCCGTCTTCCCGATGGGGACGCCGCTGCCCGAGATCGTGTCCTACTTCCGGGCCTACCGGCGGGCGGAAGCGTAGGGGGAGCGAGCTGATGGCCGAGCCGCGGGGGGACCGGAAGGTTCGGGACGTGACGTACCTCGACGGGATCGAGGTGAAGCCGGTGTACGGGCCCGCCGACGTGGCCGGGCTCGACTACGGGCGCGACCTCGGCGACCCCGGCGCGTACCCCTTCACGCGGGGGATCCATCCCCACATGTACCGCTCGCGCGTGTGGACCATGCGGCAGTACATCGGCTTCGGGACGCCGGCGGAGACGAACGCGCGCTTCAAGTACCTCATGGCCCACGGCCAGGACGCGCTCAACGTCGCCTTCGACCTGCCGACGCAGCTCGGGCTCGACTCCGACGACCCGCGCGCCGAGGGCGAGGTGGGTCGGGTCGGGATGGCGATCGACTCGCTCCTCGACATGGAGGAGGCGTTCGACGGCATTGCCGCCGACCGGGTGTCCATCTCGTTCACGATCAACTCCATGGCGGCCTTCATCCAGGCGATGTTCCTCGTGGTGGCGGAGAAGCAGGGCGTCCCGTGGGACCGGGTCGTCACCACGCCCCAGAACGACATCCTCAAGGAGTTCGTCGCCCGCGGGACGTGGGTGTATCCGGTGGACCCCTCGCTCCGCCTGGTCTGCGACATCGCCGAGTTCTGCGCGCGTCACGCGCCGAAGGTGAATCCCATCTCGGTCTGCGGCTACCACATCCGCGAGGCCGGCTGCACCCCCGCCCAGGAGATGGCGTACGGGCTCCTCATCGTCGCCGCGTACGCGGATCTGCTGGTGAAGCGCGGCCTGCCCGTCGACGAGTTCGCGCCGCGCCTGTCGTTCAACTTCACGTGCTGGGGCCGGCTCTTCGAGGAGGTCGCGAAGTTCCGCGCGGGCCGCCGGCTGTACGCCCGGATGATGAAGGAGCGCTTCGGGGCGCAGAATCCCCGCTCGATGATGTTCCGGTCCCTGATCGGCGGAGGCGGCTCCGGCTTCACGGTGCAGGAGCCCGAGAACAACATCGTGCGGGGCGCCTACTACAGCCTCGCGGCGGCGCTGTCGGGGTGCCAGACGAGCGCCTTGCCGACGTACGACGAGGCGTACACGATCCCGTCGCCCAAGGCCCAGCTGATCGCCCTCCGCACGATGCAGATCTGCGCCGAGGAGACGGGCGTCGCCGACACGGTCGACCCCCTGGCCGGCTCCTACTTCGTCGAGACGCTCACCAACGAGATGGAGGCGCGGATCCGGGCCGAGATGGAGCGGGTCGAGCGGATGGGCGGGATCGTCGAGAGCATCAAGTCGGGCGCCATCCAGGCGGAGGTCGCGCGCCAGGCCTACCGGTTCGAGCAGATGATGGTCTCCGGCGAGTACCCGAAGGTCGGGGTGAACCGCCACGTCGCCCCGGAGAGCCGAGCGCGACGCGTCGGACGCCATCGAGCTCTACGCCTTCGACGCCGAGAGTCGCCGAGGCGCAGGTCGCCCGGCTCGGACGGCTCCGCCGCGAGCGCGACCAGGGCGCCGTGGACCTCGCGCTCGCGCGCCTGCGCGACGGCGCCCGGGGCCGCGACAACCTCATGCCGCCGATCCTCGAGGCGGTGCGGGCCTACGCCACGCTGGGGGAGATGGCCGGCGCCCTCCGCGACGTGTGGGGCGAGCACAAGGAACCGACCGCCTTCTGACGGACACCGTGGGGACCGCAGAGGCCGCCTGGCTCGGCTACAAGGCGCGGAGCTTCGAGTTGCTCGCCCTCGCCGGCGGGGACCACGTCCTCGACGTCGGCTGCGGCACCGGCGAGGACGTCCGGGCCATCGCGGGCCGGGCGCCGGACGTGTCGGCCACCGGGATCGACCAGAGCGAGGACAAGATCCGCGAGGCGCGCGCCCGGACCCTCGGCCTGCCGCGGCCCGTGGACTTCCGCGTCGGCGACGCCTACGCGATCCCCTTCGAGGACGAGACGTTCGACGCGTGCCGGGCCGACCGCGTGTTCCACCATCTGGTCGATCCCGCGAAGGCCCTGGCCGAGATGGTGCGCGTGACGAGACCGGGCGGCCGAGTGGTCGTGTGCGACACCGACTACGACAGCCTGTTCGTGGAGGCGGCCGATGTCGATCTCACCCGCCGGATCCTCGCTGCACCACGCGGACCGGATGGAGTGCGGCCGGGTGGGGAGGAGGCTGCCGGGGCTGTTCCTCGACGCGGGCCTGACGTCGGTCGAGGTCGCCTCGTACGCGGCCGTCGCGACCGCGTACGACGAGGAGGTACTGAAGCTCCGCGACAAGGCCGATCGGGCCGCCGCCGGCGGCGCGATCGCGCCCGCGGACGCCGCCCGGTGGGTGGAGAGCCTGATCGAGGCGGACCGCGCCGGCCGGTTCGTCTGCGCCCAGATCGTCCTCACCGTGTGCGGGCGCAAGGCGTGAGCGCCTCGTCCTCTCCGGCGGCGGCGCCGCTCCTCGAGCGGCCGTACGCGACGCTCGCGCCCTACTTCGCCCAGCTCTTCGAGCCGCGGGGAATCCGCCGCTGGTTCGCCGGCGCCTCGGGACTGGTCGCGGCGGCCGGGCTCCGGGGCGGCCGCCACCTCGACGTGGGCGCGGGGACCTGCCGGTACAGCCGGTACTGGGCGCGCGCCGGGTTCCGGTCGGTGTGTCTCGACATGCTCCACCAGATGCTCGCGCGGGCGCGCCTCGAGGGCACGGGCGGCCGCCTGGCCCGGGTGTGCGGGACCCTCGACTGCCTGCGCCCGTCGCCGGCGTTCGACCTCGTCACGGCCATCGACGACGTCGTCGCGTACGTCGGCGCGCAGGACGGCGGCCTCGACGGGTTCCTCGCGGAGCTCCGGGGACGAGTCCGGCCGGGGGGCCTCTTCCTGTTCGACTTCATCACGCCGGACGGGCGCCAGCGCTACACGTTCCGCAACTCGCGGGCGCTGGCGGGCGGGCGCATCGCGGCCGACAGCCGCGGGCGGTTCGACGAGGCGGCCCGGACCCTCTCGGTCGACCTCACGCTCGAGACGCCGCACCATGTCGCCCGCGAGCGCCACGTGATGCGCCTTCACACGGTGGCGGAGGTCGAGGCCGCCCTGCGGCGCCAGGGCTTCGACGTGGTCGTCGTCACCGATCTCTACGACGGCGCCGGCGTCTCGTTCCAGGCCGATCAGCCCTCCTACGACGTGCTGGCCCGGCGGCGGTGAGACGGGGCTGATGCTGCTCGCCGGCGTCCGGGTGCTCGACCTCTCGCGCATGCTGGCCGGGCCCTACGGGTCGATGCTCCTGGCCGACCTCGGGGCGGAGGTCATCAAGATCGAGGACCCGCGGGGCGGGGACCCGATGCGCGCGATGGGGCCGCCGTTCCTCGGACCCGACGGCGAAAGCGCGTACTTCCTCTCGATCAACCGGAACAAGAAGAGCGTTGCCCTCGACCTCGAGACGCCGGAAGGCCGGGCGGTCTTCCACGATCTCTGCCGGGTGTCCGACGTGGTGTGGGAGAACTTCCGCCCGGGCGTGATGGCCCGGCTCGGGTGCGCGCCGGAGACCCTCCGCCAGCTGAACCCGCGGCTCGTCGTCTGCTCGATCTCGGCCTTCGGCCAGGAGGGGCCGTACCGCGAGTGGCCCGCCTTCGACCTCGCGCTCCAGGCCATGGGCGGCGCGATGAGTCTCACGGGGGAGGCCGGCCGGCCGCCGGCGCGGATGGGGCTCCCGATGGGTGACCTGGCGGGCGGGATGTTCGGGGCGCTCGCCGTGGCGAGCGCCCTGTTCCGGCGCGCGCAGACCGGCGAGGGGACGCACTTCGACCTCTCGCTCCTCGACTGCCAGGTCTCGCTCCTGACCTACGTCGCCCAGTACTTCTGGGCGGACGGGCGGGTGCCGGGCCGCGTCGGCTCGGGCCACGCGTCGGTCGTCCCTTACCAGGCGTTCCCGACGCGGGAGGGCCACGTCGTGGTGGCCGTGTTCGCGGAGAAGTTCTGGGCAGGCTTTTGCCGGGCGATCGAGCGCCCCGACCTGGCCGGCCGACCCGCGGTTCGACTCGAACGCGAAGCGCGTGGAGCGGCGCGAGGAGCTCGTTCCCGTGCTCGAGGCCGTGTTCTCCGGCCCGGACGACCGCCGAGTGGCTCGCCCGCCTGCAGCGGGAGGGCGTGCCCGGTCGCGCCGATCAACACGGTGGACCAGGTCGTCAGCGATCCGCAGGTGCGGCTCCGCGAGATGGTGGTGGACCTCGAGCACCCGACGCTGGGGACGCTCCGCACCCTGGGCACGCCGGTCAGGGCGGAAGGGGCTCCGCCGTTCCGTCCCGCTCCGCCCCGCGCGCTCGGCGAGGACACCGCTCCGGTGCTCCGGGAGCTCCTGGGATATTCCCCCGAGCGAATCGACCTCCTGCGACAGCGGCGGGTCATCGTCTGACGCGACCCGATGCTAGACTGGCGCCGACGAGCCGCCGAGGAGGACGCCTGAGGCCTTCGTTCGCCTATCACCGCCCCGCGACGGTCGAGGAAGCGTGCCGGCTCCTCGCCGCGGAGCCGCGCGCGGCCGTCCTGGCGGGCGGCACCGACCTCATGGTGCACCTGCGCCAGCCGCAACGGGGGAAGCGCCCGCCGGCGGTGATCAACGTCAAGCGCATCCCGGGACTGGACCGGATCGAGGCGAGCGCGAGCGCGATCCGGATCGGCGCCCTCGCGACGCTCGCTGCGCTCATCGAGCACCCGATCGTCCGGGCCGAGTATCCGGTCCTGCCGTTCACGGCGCGCTACATGGGGTCGCCCGCGATCCGTCATCTCGCGACCGTCGGGGGGAATCTCTGCAACGCGTCGCCGGCGGCCGACCTGTCGCCGGTGCTGCTCGTCCTGGACGCGGAGGTCGGGATCGTCGGCCCGGCTGGAGCGCGGAGGCTCCCGCTCGACCGGTTCTTCCGGGGCCCCGGTCAGACGGCGCTCGCGCCGGGCGAGCTCCTCGCCTGGATCGAGTTCCCTCGCCGGCCGGCGGAATGGACGGTGCGCTACGAGCGCCTGGACGTCCGTCGCGCGATGGACATCGCGATCGCCGGAGTGGCCCTCGCGCTCCGCCTCGACGGCCGCCGCGTTGCGGAGGCGCGCCTGGCGCTCGGCGCGGTGGCGCCGACGGCCGCTCCGCGTGCCGGCGGCCGAGGCGGCGCTCGTGGAGGGCGGCCTGGCCCCGGCCGCCGTCGAGCGGGCGGCCGAGCTCGCGATGGCGGCGGCCAGGCCGATCGGCGACGTGCGGGCGACGGCGGAGTACCGCCGCGAGATGGTGGGCGCCCTGGTCCGGCGGGCGCTCGCCCGTGGGTGATCCGGCCGTGGCGGATCGCTACCCGCTGGAGCTGACGGTCAACGGGCGCCGGGTGCGTCGTGACGTGCCGGGCTCGCGCACGCTCCTCGAGTGTCTTCGGGGCGACCTTCACCTCACGGGCACGAACCTCGCCTGCGACACCGGCGACTGCGGCGCCTGCACGGTGCTGATCGACGGCCGGCCCGCCACCGCGTGTCTCGTCCTGGCGCTCGACGTCGACGGCGCCGAGGTGACGACCATCGAGGGTCTGCCCGCGCGCTGGCACGCCCGCTCCCACGACCGGCCGCCGGCCCTCCATCCGGTCCAGCAAGGATTCCTGGAGGAGGGCGGCGCCCAGTGCGGGTTCTGCACCGCCGGGATGATCATGGCCGCCGCCGGGCTTCTCGAGGCGACGCCCGAGCCCAGCGAGATCGAGATCCGCGCCGGGCTCGAGGGGAATCTCTGCCGCTGCACCGGCTACGTCAAGATCATCCGCGCCGTGCAGGTCGCCGCGGAGCGCATGCGCGCGGCGCGGGCGAACGCGTGAGCGGGCCCGGAGGTCGTCCGGGGGCGGGCGGGGCTGCCGGCTCCCCGGCGATGACGCGTCCGGCGCGGCCGTTCCGCGTCATCGGCACGCGCGTCACCAAGCTCGACGCCGTGGAGAAGGTAACGGGCGCGGTCCAGTACCTCCCGGACCTCGAGATTGCCGGGCATGGTCTGGGGCAAGATCCTGCGGACGCCGGTCCCCCACGCCCGCATCGCGCGGATCGACACGACCCGCGCGGAGGCGCTCCCGGGCGTCCTGGGCGTCGTGACGGGCCGGAACGTCGAGCAGCGTCCGTTCGGGTACGCGAAGGATCACCTGGCCCTCAAGCCCGACGTCGTCCGCTGCATCCGGGACGAGGTGGCGGCGGTGGCCGCCGAGACCGAGGAGATCGCCGAGGAGGCCTGCCGGCTGATCGACGTGGAGTACGAGGAGCTGCCGGCGGTCTTCGACCCGGAGGCGGCGCTCGGGCCAGGGGCGCCCCGGATCCACCCGCAGTTCCCGGGCAACCTCGTCAACTTCGCCTACAAGTTCACGGCCGGCGACGTCGACCGCGCCATCCGCGAGGCGGACGTCGTGGTCGAGGGAACCTACCGCCTGAACTACGTCACCACCGCGTGCCTCGGCACCATGGCGGCGGCCGCCCAGTGGGATCCGCGCGGGAACCTCACGATGTGGTCGATGACCCAGATCCCGTTCCTCTACCAGAAGGACCTGGCCGAGGCGCTCGGGATCTCCGGGGACCGCATCCGCGTCATCCAGCCGCCGGTGGGCGGAAACTTCGGGCGGGGGCTCGACCTCTACCCGATCGACATCATCACCGCGCTCCTGGCCCGGCACGTCGGCCGGCCGGTGAAGATCGTGTTCGACCGCGAAGAGGAGTTCGTCGCGAGCCCGACGCGCGAGCCGTGCGTCTTCACGCTTCGCACCGCGGCGCGGGCCGACGGGACGCTGCTCGCCCGCGACGCCCGGGTCCTGATCGACAACGGCGCCTACGTGTCCTGGGGATCGACGACCCCGTACGTCATGATGACCACGCTCGCCGGCTTCTACCGCTGCCCGAGCATCCGGTTCGACACGGCGATCGTCTACACGAACAACGTGTACTCGGGCTCGATGCGGGGCTACGGCAACCTCGAGTCCACCTTCGCCGTCGAGGCGCAGATGGACGACCTCGCCGAGCGGCTCGGGCTGGACCGCCTGGAGATCCGGCGCCGGAACGCGAATCGCCCGGGAGACGTCACGCCGCAGGGTCTCCGGATCACGAGCTGCGCGCTCGCCGAGTGCTTCGACGCGGCCGCGCGCGACATCGGCCGGCCCGTCGAGCGGCCGCTCCGACCGGGCTGGGTGCGGGGAATCGGCTACGCCGGGATGTTCCACGTGGGA
The DNA here is from genome assembly GCA_963745015.1 of uncultured Candidatus Rokubacteria bacterium. Classification (GTDB taxonomy): domain Bacteria; phylum Methylomirabilota; class Methylomirabilia; order Rokubacteriales; family DASRDR01; genus DASRDR01. The sequence goes on along the minus strand of CAVUVU010000014.1, from coordinate 233,999 downwards.
GGCGGCGCGCGCGTGTACCGCTCCGACGGCTGCGGGGCGATCGTCAAGCTCGACGACTTCGGGAAGGTGACGCTGATCACCGGCGCCAGCGAGATCGGGCAGGGGTCGGAGACGGTCCTCGCGATGATCGTCGCCGAGGAGCTGGGCATCCCGCTCGGGCGGGTCGGGGTCGTGAACGACGACACGGCCGTCAAGCCCTGGGACGTCGGCGTCCACGCGAGCCGGACGACCTTCATCGCGGGCAACGCCGCGCTCCTGGCGGCGCGGGACGTGAAGCGCCAGCTTCTCGCGCTGGGCGCCGAGCAGCTCGACGAGCCGGCCGAGGCGCTCGACGTCGACGACGGGTACGTGTACGTTACGGCGGCGCCCCAGCGCCGGATGGCGTACGAGCGGGTCGTCCGGGCGGGGCACTTCCGGGAGGGCGGCCGGATCCTGATGGGCCAGGCGTTCTACGATCCGCCGACCCAGATGCTGGACAAGGACTTCCGGGGCAACGTGTCGGTGACGTACGGCTTCGCGGCGCAGGCGGCGCTGGTCGAGGTGGAGGAGGCGACGGGCAAGATCGAGGTGGTGCGGGTCGCCTCCGCCCACGACGTGGGGCGGGCCCTGAACCCGGTCGGCTGCGAGGGCCAGATCGAGGGCGGCATCCACATGGGGCTCGGCTACTGCCTCACCGAGGAGCTCCGGCTCCGGGACGGGCGCGTGCTGAACCCCGGATTCCTCGACTACAAGCTCCTCACGGCTCCCGACATGCCGGAGATCCTGATCACGCTGATCGAGACGGTGGACGAGGCCGGGCCCTTCGGGGCGAAGGGGCTCGGCGAGGCCGGGACGATTCCCATCTCCGCCGCGGTCGCGAACGCGGTGAAGGACGCGACCGGGGTGCGGCTCACCGAGCTTCCGATGACGCCCGAGCGCGTGTATCGCGCGATCCGCGCGGCGCGCGCCCCCGCGGCCGGCGCCTGATGTCCCATGCGACCCCCATCCGAACCCATGCGAATCGCTGACACCGGAGGCAGACCCATGCGGATGACGCGACGGACGTTCCTGCGTGCAACCGGCGGCGCCGCCGCCCTGGCGACCGGCGTGCGGGCCATCCCCGCCCACGCCCAGAAGAAGCAGGTGGTGACGATCGCCTTCCCGGAGACGGTCACCTCGATGGACCCGCACCCGGCGCCGCGCAACAGCCCCCGGGAGTCGATGTACGAGGCGGTGTTCGACCGCTTCCTCCAGCAGGACCGGCAGGGCAAGTACGGGCCGAACATCATCGAGAGCTGGCAGTGGACCGACGGCAAGATGGGCATGGCCGTCAAGGTCCGGCAGGGCGTGAAGTTCCACGACGGGTCGGACCTCACCGCCGAGGACGTCGCCTTCAGCATGAACCGGCTGAAGGAAGTCTCGATCTACAAGGCGACGTACGCGCGGGTCAAGGAATACCAGGTCCGCGACAAGGCCACGCTCCAGCTGGTCTTCGAGCGGTTCGACCCCTCGTTCCCGCGCTGGCTCGGCTTCCTGGCCGGCTTCGTCGTCCCCCAGGGGTACTTCCAGTCGCTCGGCGCGGACGACAAGGCGCGGGCGGAGGAGTTCGCGCGAAAGCCGGTCGGCTCGGGGCCGTACCGGGTGGTGGCCTTCACGCCCGGGAGCACGCTCGTCCTGGAGGCGTTCGACCGCTACTGGAAGGGCGCGCCGCCGATCAAGCGGGCCGTCTTCAAGATGGTCACCGATCCGACGGCCCGGGTGGCGGAGATCGTGTCGGGAAACGCCGACATCACGTCCGAGGTCCCCGTCGAGGAGTTCGGCCGACTCTCGACCCAGCCGACCCTCAAGGGAGTGAAGCAGCCGGTCGCGGACATGGCGCAGATCTTCCTGAATCCCCGCTTCGAGCCGTTCAAGAAGGAAGAGGTGCGCCTGGCGGTCCACTACGCGATCGACAAGAAGGCGATCGTCGAGAAGGTGCTGCTCGGGTTCGGCATGCCGCTGTCGCTCACCGAGGCGCCGCTCTACGACGCGTACGACCCGTCCTTCAGCTTCCCGCTACGATCCCGCGAAGGCCCGGCAGCTCCTCCAGACGGCCGGGTACTCGGCGGCGAGCCCGCTCCGCCTCAAGGTCATGACGACGCGCGGCGTGCGCGCGAAGGATTTCGAGTTCATGTCCGCCATCACCCAGATGTGGAAGGACGTCGGCATCGAGGCCGAGCTGGAGGTCATCACGATCCCGCAGTGGTTCCAGTTCCGGACGGCCCGCGGGCAGGGGGGCCAGGACCTCGCCCCGCTCTCCCTCTACTTCTGGTCCAATCCCACCGGCGACCCGATCAACTCGGTCGGCTTCCAGAACAACGTCAAGGGGCCGTTCCGCGTGTGGGAGTCGGAGGACGTCGTCCCGCTGATCGATCCGATCTTCGACGAGCGCGACGAGCCGAAGCGCATCGCCGCGGCGAAGAAGGCGGCACGCTACGTCGTCGAGAAGGGCTACGTCGTCCCGCTCTTCCAGGTGGTCCAGCCGGTCGTCATGAAGAAGGATCTCGCCTACACGCCGTTCCCGACCGGCGTGCTCGTGCCGCAGGAGATGTCCTGGATGTAGGTCCTCGGGAGCAAGAGGAGCGCCGGAGGGGAGGGTTCGGAGCGCCGCGTCTCGTTTCTCCGGGCGTGAGGGAGATCCACGGGTGATCCCGCGGCGGACCCTGACCGTGGAGGCCGCGCCCTGTTCCGGAAGCGGGGGCACAGCGGGATGGCGGCGGCCGGTGAGCTCGCTGGCGGTGCGAGGCCACCGTGACGCCCGCCTCTCGACGTTTCAGGCCGGCGTTCTCGACGAGGCCTCCGCAAGAGGCGCGAGACGGACGTCCCTACTGGACGACGTCATCCGCCCGGAGGAGCACTGAAGGCGGGATCGTCAGTCCCAGCGTCGCCGCAGTCTTCATGTTGACGGTGAGGTAGTACCTCGTCGGCTGCACCGCCGGCAAGTCGGCGGGCTTCGCGCCCTTCAGGATCCGATCGATGTAGATCGCGGCTTGGCGGAACTCGTCCTCGGCGCTTGGGCCGTACGACATCAGCCCGCCGTCGCGTACGATATAGCCGAACTCGTACATCGCGGGAATGCGATGCATGGTCGCGAACTCGATCACCCGCTTCCGGTTCACGTTCGTGAACGGGTCCGCCACCAGGAACATGGCGTCCGGCCGGCGGCTCGTCATCGTGGAGAACGCCACGGCGAAGTCGTCGGGCTCCCGCACGCTGAGCGCCTGTACCTCGACGTTCAGGATGCGCGCCGCCTTCTCGATCTCGCGGTAGCGGAGCGTCATGCCCTGATCGTTCGCGTTCCACAGGATGGCGATCACCGACGCCTTCGGCACCGCTTCCTTCAGGATCTCCATCCGCTTGGCGCTGAGCTGAACCGATTCGTCGGTCAACCCGGTGATGTTTCCTCCCGGACGGGCCAGGCTCGCGATCAACCCGGTTGCCACCGCGTCTCCCGCGGACAGCGCCATGACGATCGGAATGGTCGAGGTCGCTTGCTTCGCCGCGACCGCCGACAGGCCGCCTTGGGTCACGATCAGGTCCACCTTGAGCTGCACGAGCTCCGCGGCCAGGCCGGCGAGCCGCTCTCCCCGTCCCTCGGCGAAGCGCGCCTCGTAGACGATGTTCCGACCCTCCACGTAGCCGAGCGCGCGCAAGCTCTCGCGGAGGGGACCGGGCGGTGCACCGTCGGGTGTCCGGCCGCCCCCCACGAGGTTCCCGACGCGAAACACCTTCTGGGGCTGCTGCGAGGCGGTCGGGACGGGAGCGGCCGCGAGCATGCCGAGCGCGACGAATACGATGACCGCTGACCGCAAGACGGGCAACGGGACACCGCGGGGGCGCTTCCGGGTGACGAACCGGTTCTCGTCAAAGCGATCCATGAAGCCCTTCGCCTCCTCGGTGCTCAGGAACGGGCCACCGCGCATGGGGTGTGTCCTCCATACGGCCCGCACAGCGTATTCCTGCTTGCGGGGACAACACAAGTCACCCTGACGGTATCCTCCGTCGGCGAGACGACGACTCTTGGCGGCGCTGGAAGGTCCGCCGTCCGGCGCTCCGGTCACTGGGCCCGCTGACCCGTGTCCCCCACTCCAGTTCGTCGTGCGGGACGGTCTTGACATGCTCCAGTGATTGCATATTGTATACAGCCCATGAAAGCCGGAGCGCGCCGGGTCGCCGCCCTTAGGACGCGGCGGGCTCCCCCCGGACGGGATCCGGCGCCGCGGCCCCCCGTGCGCCCCCCCCGCCGCGGCGTGGCGATCGACGGCGCGGGCCGTCCTCTCTTCCGGCGAGCCGATCCGCCGGGAGACGCTCGAGGAGCTTGCCTATCGCCACCTCCGCCAGGCCCTCGTCGAGGGCCGGCTGGCGCCGGGGGAGCGGATCGTGGCCAGCGCGGTGGCGCACTCCGCCGGCGTCAGCCGGATCCCGGTCATGCAGGCGCTCCGGCGGCTCGAGAGCGAGGGCTTCGTCCGGATCAACCCGCACAAGGACGTCGTGGTGGCGGGCCTCTCGGCGGAGGAGTTCCGCGAGCGGTTCCTGCTCATGGCGGCGCTCGAGGCGCTGTGCCTTCGCGAGGCGGCCGGGCGCATCACCCCGGCGCTCCTGGCCCGCCTCCGCGGGCTCCAGCGAGACATGGGCGCGGCCCGCGCCGCCGGCAACACGGCGCGCGCGGTCGCGGCCGACAGCGAGTTCCACCGGCGGCTCTGGGAGGCTTCGGGCCTGAGGCAGGTGATCCAGCTGCTGCAGAACGTCTGGGACCGCGGCGAGTACTATCGCGTGATCATGCACGCGCGGCGAGGCGGCTTCGCGGCCGAGTCGCTGGCCGAGCACGAGGAGATCCTCGGGGCGCTCGAGGCGCGCGACTGGGCGCGGGCTGCTCGAGCCGTCGAGACGCATCGCCTGCGGGCGATGGAGCGCCTGGCCGAGACGACGTGACGCGGCCGGCATGGCTCCCAACCGATCCAACCCCAAGCGACTCAACGACGAGGAGGACGTGATGACTGACGAGAGCGGGCGACCGAGCCGACGGCAGGTCCTGAAGGGCGCGGCGGCGTTCGGAGCGGGGGTGGGCTTCATCGGGAACTGGCGCTGGGCGCGGGCCCAGGCGAAGAAGCCGCTGATCATCGGCCTCACCTGCGACGCCACCGGCACCTTCGCCGACAGCGGCCAGGCGGACCGGCGCGGGATGATCCTCGCCATCGAGGAGCAGAACGCCAAGGGCGGTGTCCTCGGCCGACCCATCGAGGCCCGCTGGGAGGACACCGAGACCGACCCGTCGGTGGCGGTGCGGAAGGCGCAGAAGCTCATCGAGCGCGACAAGATCGACTTCATGATCGGCGCCCTGTCGAGCGGCGTCGCGGCGCCGCTCTCGGAGCTCGCCCAGCGGTACGGGATCGTCTACTTCAACTCGAACTCGAGCGCCGACACCGTCTCCGGCGAGAAGTGCCAGCGCGTCAACTTCGTGTGGGACGCGAACGGCTACATGTTCAACCAGGCGCTCGGACCGCTGGTCGCCAAGAACCTCGGGAAGAAGTGGTTCCTCCTGACCCACGACTACGTGTGGGGGAAGAACGTCACCGCCGGCACCCGCGACATCATGAAGAAGGTCGGCGCCGAGGAGGCCGGGGAGCTGATGGTGCCGCAGGGGACGCGCGACTTCAGCGCCCAGCTCCTCCGGATCCGCAGCGCGAAGCCGGAGGTCGTCTTCGCGAACGTGGCGGGAATCGAGCAGACGGCGCTCCGGGAGCAGGCCAACGAGTTCGGGTCCGAGAAGGACGCCCACTGGGTGTTCCCGCAGCAGGACTACCCCGACCTCTTCGCGCTCGGCGCGAAGAAGGCCTTCGGCTACTTCACGACGACGTGGCACTACAACCTGACGGACCCGGGGTCGCAGGAGTTCGTCCAGCGGTTCCGGAAGCGCTGGGCCGGCGCGCCGATCGAGATCCCCGACAACGTGTCGTGCAACGGGTACATCGCGACCCGCGAGCTGTTCCGGGCGATCGAGCGGGCGGGGACGACGCGGAACCACGAGGTCATCAAGGCGCTCGAGGGGCACGTCATCAAGGACAACTTCCGCAAGTACCCGTCGACGGTCCGGGAGTGGGATCACCTGGTGGGCCAGATGCTCTTCCTCGCCCGGGCCAAGAAGGAGAAGGACATGAAGGAGAAGTACGACCTGATCGAGATGATCGCGGACCTGTCGCCGGAGGAGGTGTCGCCGCCGCGCGATCTCTCGAAGTGCAAGATGCAGTCCCTCGCCGACACCCCCGTCTACGGCGGGTAGGGGAGTGGGGTCAGGCCTTGTCTTTGGCTTTCCGCCCGGCGCCGGCTCGAGGGGCGGGGCGTGACCGCTCGTCCGCCCCGGCCGGCCGGCGATCGCGCTTGAAAGCCAAAGTCAGGGCCTGACCCCGAGTTGTGATGCCCGGCTGGCCGAGCTCGTGACGCAGCTCCTGAACGGCCTCGTGCTGGGGCTCCTCTACGCCCTCATCGCGCTCGGGTTCATGCTGATCCTGGGGACGATGGAGGTGATCAACTTCGCGCACGGCGTGCTCTTCGCGCTGGGCGGCTACTTCGCGCTCGCCCTCCAGCCGTACGTCGGGTGGTGGGGCGCGCTCCTGCTGGCCCCGCTCGGCGTGGGCGTGGTGGGGTTCGCGCTCGAGCGGGGCGTCCGGCGGACCTACGGAAAGGATCCTCTCTTCGGGCTCCTGTTCACCTTCGGCGCCGCGCTGGCGCTCGAGGAGGTGATCCGGATCGTGTGGACGCCGCGCGGGTACACGATCTCCGCGCCCGAGTTCGTCGCGGGCCGCTTCCAGTGGGGCTTTCTGGTCTACTCGCGGTACCGGATCCTCGTCGCGGTGCTGGCGGTGGTCCTGCTGTTCCTGGTGTGGTGGTTCCTCGAGCGGACGCCCTACGGCGCCATCATGAAGGCCGGGGCCCACGACGGCGAGATGGTGCGGGCGCTCGGGATCGACCTCGGGCGCCTGCGGAGCCTGGTCTTCTCGCTCGGGTGCGTGATGGCCGGCGTCGCCGGCGTGATCGCGGCGCCGATGTGGAGCCTCAAGCCCACCGTGGGCGCCGAGGCGGTCATGCCCGCGTTCATCGTGGTGGTGATCGGCGGGATCGGCTCGTTCTGGGGGGCGGTCGTCGGCGGGCTCCTGCTCGGGACCGTGAGCGGGCTCTCGAACCTCGTGGTGCCGCGGGGCTCGATCCTCGTGATGTACGTCCTCATGGCGGCCGTCCTGCTCTGGCGCCCCCGCGGCCTGATGGGCCAGAAGTCGGTCCTGGAGCTCTAGAATCTCGTGAGGTCCGCCCTCGCCCGCTGGCTCCCGCCGCCCATGCTGGCGATGTTCGCCCTGTTCCTCCTGCTGCCGGCCGTGCTGCCGCGATTCGGCTACACGTACCTCGGCACCGAGGTGATGATCTGGGCGATCTTCGCGCTCGGCTACAACCTGCTGCTGGGCTACACGGGCCTCCCGGCCTTCGGCCACGGGGCGTTCTTCGGGATCGGCGGGTACCTGCTCGGGATGTCCCAGAAGTGGGTCACCGGCGGGCTGGCCCTGCCGCTCGCCGCGGCGGCGGCGGGGACGCTCCTCCTGCGGCGCCGTCGTCGCGCTCTTCGTCGCCCGCCGCCGCGGCATCTACTTCTCCCTCCTGACGATCGCCTTCGGCGTCATGTTCTGGTTCATGGTCTTCGTCTTCGACGCGTGGACCGGCGGCGAGGACGGCCTCACCGGCATCAACCGGCTGGCGGTGCTCGGCTACGCCGCTCCGGGACCACGTGCCCTTCTACTACTTCGTCTACGCGTGGTTCGTGGGGGCGACGATCGTCCTCTGGCGGATCGTCAACTCGCCGTTCGGCCAGGTCATCCGGGCGATCCGGCAGAGCGAGACGCGCGCCCGCGCCGTCGGCTACGACACGGCCCGGTACAAGTGGGCGGTGTTCACGCTCTCGTGCGGGTTCGCCGGCCTGGCGGGGGGACTCTACGCGCTCGCGCGGTTCGGGGCCTTCGCCGAGCCGATGAGCCTGTCTCAGTCGGGCAACGTCGTCCTGATGTGCCTGATCGGCGGCGGGTTCGCCAGCTTCTACGGCCCGGTGCTCGGCGTCGTCGTCTTCCTCGCGCTGCGCGACGTGCTGTCGACCCTGACCGATCACTGGATGCTCGCCTACGGCGTCCTGTTCATGGCGGTCATCCTGTTCATGCCGGAGGGGATCCTCGGGGTCGCCCGGCGGCTCCGGCAGCCGGCCGGGTTCCACGACACGGGCGCGGCCCAGGCGGCCCGCGCGCGCGAGTCCTCGACGCCCGCCGCCGGCCGGGCGTGCCGGGCGAGGGCGAACCGTGACGGGCGCCTCGCCCGGCGCGGCCGGCCCGGCGCCGGTCCTGGAGACGCGCGGCCTCCGGAAGGCCTTCGGCGGCCACGTCGTCCTCGACGGCGTGGACCTCGCCTTCGAGCGCGGCCGGCTGTCGGCCTTGATCGGGCCGAACGGGGCGGGCAAGACGACGTGCTTCAATCTCCTGACCGGCTTCCTTGCCGCCGACGCGGGCGCGGTCCGCTTCAATGGGCGGGACATCACCCGCCTGCCCCCGCACCGCCGGGCGCGCCTCGGGATCTGCCGGTCGTTCCAGGTTCTCAACCTCTTCGACGACGACACGGTGCTCGAGAACGTGCGAGTCGCCGTTCCCGCCATGCGGGCGCGCGGCTTCGATTGCTGGCGGCCCGCCGATTCGGTGAGCGAGGCGGAGGACCGGGCCGCGCAGATCGTGCGCCTGATCGGGCTCGCCGGGCGGGAGCGCGTCGCCGCCCGCTACCTCTCCTACGGGCAGCGGCGCCTGCTCGAGATCGGCGTCGCGCTCGCCGGGGAGCCGGAGCTGCTCCTCCTCGACGAGCCGACGAGCGGTCTCGGGATGCGGCCGATGGAGACGCTCCGCGAGCTGGTCCAGCAGCTCTCCGCCCGGCTCACGATCGTCGTGATCGAGCACGACATGGACTTCGTCCTCACGCTCTCGCACCACGTGGCGGTGCTGCACCGCGGCCGCGTGATCGCGGAGGGCCCGCCGGCGGCGATCCGGGACCACGCCGAGGTCCGCGAGGCGTATCTCGGCCGGCTCGGGACGCCGGCGCCGCGAAGGGCGCCAGGGTGACGGGCGCGTCCTCGCCCCGCCCGGCCCTCCTGGCGGTCGAGGGGATCGACGCTTTCTACGGCGACGCCCAGATCCTGCGCGGGTTGTCCCTCGAGGTCCGGGCGAGCGAGACGGTCTGCCTCCTCGGCCGGAACGGGCGCGGGAAGACGACCACGATCAAGAGCATCCTCGGGCTCGTCCCGGTCCGCCGGGGACGGATCGTCTTCGACGGCGCCGACCTCACCGGGCTGCCGACGCACCTCGTCGCGCGGCGGGGGATCGCCTGGGTCCCGGACAATCGCCGGGTCTTCCCGACGCTCACCGTGGAGCGGAACCTGGCCATGGCGCTGAACCGCGCCCTCCCGCCTCGCGAAGCCGCGCGCGTCTGGACGCTCGAGCGGATCTACGAGCGCTTCCCGATCCTGGGACGGCTCCGGCACCGGATCGGCGAGCACCTGTCCGGCGGGGAAGCCCAGCTGGTCGCGATCGCGCGCGCCCTGCTCATGCACCCCCGCCTGGTTCTCATGGACGAGCCGTCCCAGGGCCTCGCGCCCCGGATCGTGGAGGACATCATGGCGGTCATCCAGGAGATGCGGGACGAGGGGGTGGCGATCCTTCTCGTCGAGCAGAACTCCTCGATGGCCCTCGGGCTTGCCGAGCGTGCGTACGTCATCGACGACGGTCGCATCGTCCACGCCGGCCCCGCCGCCGAGCTCGAGGAGAACCCCGCGCTGAAGCACCGTCTTCTGGCCGTCTGAGGGCGGCTCGAGGAGGGCTTTTCCCCACGCAGTCTGGGGCAGTTGCCCCTGAGGCGATCGGCGGGGCGCCATCCCGTCGTGGTTGGCGTCAGCGGATCACCACTGATTCGCGTAGATGCGGTCCAGGCGGTGGCATTTGACCACTACTCCCATCGGCCGCCCGTTTGCACCCGATCCTTTCCGGGCAAACCGGCCATGCCGATTCATGTTCTCGATTTCGAGATTCGTCTCGGCCTCGGCCGTGTCGCCGGGTGGGGCAGATCACGATTGACGCGTTCCTCCACCGGGCTTACGTTCAGGTCATGGGCTCGGCTGTACGGGAGCAAGCACGCCCTGGTGAAGTGGGGATTGGCGCGAGCGTGATGGGGCCGTCTCTGTCGTCGACGGAGTGGTCTCGGCTCCGCCCGTGTCGTTCGGCAGGATCAGGGGACTCGTGAAGGGGCTCGGAACCATCTGGCGTCAGAGCGTGCCGGGTCTTGGGCGTACGGGTCGGTCGGCCGTCTCGATGCTGCCTCCGCACGTCCAGGCGGCGGTCATGGCGGCGCTTGCCGAGCCCCAGAGGTTTGCGCGGCCAGCTGACGCGTCGTCAGCCGAGTCCGGTCCTGTGCGAACACCCGGGTCTCCGGTACCGGCCGAGGAACTTCCCTATTTGTTTGTCGTACGCTCCGGTCAGGTCCTCACGTTCAAGTCGTTGCGCGAGTTGGCGTGGGTACGTCCGGATCTCCTCGGGGTAGCCTTCGATCGGCGCTGGATGGGCGAGCGACGGAGCCGGCAAGAGCCGGTCCACGCCGAGCGACGACGGGCCGAACGTCGAGCCCCGGCGGGGGAGGCGGCTTGGGGTAGGCGAGGCTTCGTGCTTACGTGCGCGGCACCCACGCAGGTGCCGCGAGTGCGACCAGTGGTAGAGCCGCCTCCCCGGGCCGAGTCGGTCGCGCCGGCGAAGACGGGCCGCCCGCCCGAGCGGACGCCGGTGCCCGCGCCCGTTGCATCGGCGCCTGGCGCCGCCAGCGGCGCCGGCGCCCGTCGCCCGCGTTGAGTCATCGGCGCCGGTGGAAACGGGCCGCCCGCCCGAGCGGACGCCGGTGCCCGTCGCCCGCGTTGAGTCATCGGCGCCGGTGGAGACGGGCCGCCCGCCCGAGCGGACGCCGGTGCCCGTCGCCCGCGTCGAGTCATCGGCGCCGGTGGAGACGGGCCGCCCGCCCGAGCGGACGCCGGTGCCCGTGGCCCGCGTCGAGTCACCGACGCCGGTGGGGACGGTCCACGCGCCCGAGCGGACGCCGGTGCCCGTCGCCCGCGTCGAGTCACCGACGCCGGTGGGGACGGTCCACGCGCCCGAGCGGACGCCGGTGCCCGTCGCCCGCGTCGAGTCATCGACGCCGGTGGGGACGGTCCACGCGCCCGAGCGGACGCCGGTGCCCGTGGCCCGCGTTGAGTCATCGGCGCCGGTTGAGACGGGCCGCCCGCCCGAGCGGACGCCGGTGCCCGCGGCCCGCGTTGAATCACCGACGCCGCGGGGGACAGTCCGCCCGCCCGAGCGGACGCCAGCGCCCACGGCCCGCGTTGAGTCATCGGCGCCGGTTGAGACGGGCCGCCCGCCCGAGCGGACGTCGGTGCCCGCGGCCCGCGTTGAATCACCGACGCCGCGGGGGACAGTCCACACGCCCGAGCGGACGCCAGCGCCCGTGGCCCGCGTTGAGTCACCGACGCCGGGGGGACGGTCCGCACGCCCGAGCGGACGCCAGCGCCCACGGCCCGCGTTGAGTCACCGACGCCGGTGAAGACGGTCCACCCGCCCGAGCGGACGCCGGTGCCCGCGGCTCGCGTCGAGTCACCAGCGCCGGTGGAGGCAACCCGCCCCTCGGAGCGGAGGGCGGTTCCGAGGGGTTGGCGCCCGGTCGCCTCGACCGAGCGGGCGGAGATGGCTTTCGTGCCGCCTCGCTCGCGGTCCGTCGGCCGTGCCGTGCTTGGCATGGGAACGGTGTTGCTGGTCGGCGCCGCCGCCGCAGCCGGCCTCGACCTGTGGTCCCGGGACGAGCCGGTCCGCGCCACCGTGGCCGCCCTTTTCGGCGGGTCGAGTTCCGCGCCTCCGCCAGCCACGCCTGACCGCGAGCGCGCAGAGCCCCGACCCCCCGCCCCTGCGTCGTCGGCACCCGCGCCGGCTCGCCCGTCACCCCGGCTGCAGTCCGCCCGCCCCGCGTCTCCTGATCCTCCGCAGACGCTGGTGGGACCCGCTGCCCCAGCGGAGCCGGTGGATGTGGCAGCCGCAGGTGTGCCGGTGGAGCAGTGTGTCGCGCCCACGTCCCCGACGATGGCGGTGCAGCACGGGGAGATGCTGGGCGAGGTGGTCGGCGTCAAGATCGACGCGAATTCTCGCCCGCCCCGCTGCCTGTTCGTCGTCCAGCGCGTCGACGGCACGCTCTGGGTCGTCGACTCGTCGCGCGCGCAAGCGCGGGCGCGCTAGCCGGGCGGGCGCGAACTCGGACACGTCTTCGAGGAGGAGCCGGCGCTTCATCGCGCCGCGCCCGATCGACATACACGGGCTTCCGGCGGGCCCGGGAGCTACCAGCCGGGTCAGCGGGTCGTTCCGAAGAACATCAGGTGACGACGGCGAACAGCGGTAGGAGTATGCCTGCCCTGTAGGTCATGTTCCCGAAGCAAGACACTCACCCGGTCGCGCGCCGGGGGATCGCCTGGGTGGCGGACAACCGTCGCGCGTTCCCGTCCCTGACCGTCGGGCGAACCTCGCCATGGCGCTGAACCGGGTGCTCCCGCCGCGCCAGGCCTGGGACGCGTGGCCCCCCGTATCCGCCCCGGCCGCCCCGGCCGACGGAGCACGAGCGGCGCGACGACGGCGAGACTCCGGCGGCGCCTGGTGCCCGCCTCGCGCCGCGGTGCGTCGAACACCGAGCCACCGGACTCGAGCGACCGCGGTAGGATCGATGTAGACGGGGTGGCCCTGCATGCGGCATGCACGACGTCGATCCGAGGCAGGAACCCTCATGACCGCGGCCGACGCGCTCGCTCGAGGCCAGGCATCATTCGGCCGGCAGGCGTGGGGGGATGCGTACGCTCAGCTCTCCGCCGCGGATCGCGAGGCGGCACTCGAGCCTGACGACCTGGAACGGCTTGCGATGGCCGCTCACCTCGTCGGCCGGGACGCCGACAGCGCCGATGCCTACGCCCGGTCGCATCACGGGTTCCTGAAGCGAGGCGACGCGCCGCGCGCCGCCCGCTGCGCGTTCTGGCTGGCCTTCCACCTGCTGATCGAAGGAGAGCCGGCGCGCAGCGGCGGCTGGATCGCCCGGGGTCAACGGCTCCTCGACGACGGTCAGCACGACTGCGTGGAGCGCGGGTATCTCCTCGTGGCCCTCGCGCTTCAGCACTTGTTCGCGGGCGATGCCGTGGCCGCCCGCGAGCCCTTCGCACAAGGCGTCAGGATCGGCGAGCGCTTCGGCGACCCACAATTGGTGGCATTCGGCCGGCTGGGCCTCGGGGAGACCCTGCTTCGAACGGGACAGGCCGCGCAAGGAGTGGTCTTGCTCGATGAGGTCATGGTGGCCGTCACGACCGGCCAGGTGTCTCCGGTCGGCGTGGGCATCATCTACTGTGCGGTGCTCGAGGACTGCCAGCAGATCTTCGATCTGAACCGGGCGCGGGAGTGGACGGCGGCGCTGACCGAGTGGAGCGCGTCGCAGCCGGGCCTCGTTCCCTATCGCGGCCAGTGCCTCGTGCACCGCGCCGAGCTCATGCAGCTGCAGGGCGCCTGGGGGGATGCGATGAGCGAGGCGCAGCGAGCCAGTGAGCGCCTCTCGCAGACCGTGGGACGGCCTTGGGTCGGCGGAGCCCTCTACCTGCAGGCCGATCTCCATCGACTGCGCGGCGAATTTGCCCGCGCCGAGGAGGCCTACCGCCAGGCCAGTCACGCCGGGCGCGAGCCACAGCCCGGTCTCGCGCAGCTACGGTCGCCCAGGGGAGAGTGGAGGCGGCGGCGACGGCAATCCGCCGCACGATGGATGAGGCTCACGATCGCGTCGCTCGGGCCCGGCTGCTGCCCGGATACGTCGAGATCATGCTGGCCGCCCACGATGTCGGCGCGGCCCGGGCCGCCGCCCGCGAGATGGAGTCCATTGCGGGCGAATTCGACGCGCCCCTGCCGCGCGCGTCGGCCGCGCACGCGACCGGCTCCGTCCTCCTCGCCGAGGGCGATGCTCGCGCGGCCCTCGGCGCGCTGCGCCAGGCCTGGACCGCGTGGCAGAAGATCGAGGCGCCCTACGAAGGCGCGCGGGCCCGGGTCCTCGTTGCGCTCGCCTGCCGCGGGCTTGGGGACGAGGATACCGCGGCACTGGAGCTCGACGCCGCGCGCTGGCTCTTCGAGCGGCTCGGCGCCGCGCCGGATGTCGCCCGGGTGGAGGGGCTCCTGCCCCGCAAGGGAGCCGCCAGGGCGGCGGGCGGGCTCACCGCGCGGGAAGTCGAGGTGCTCCGCCTCGTGGCTGCCGGCAATACCAACCGGAAGGTCGCGGCGACGCTGGCCATCAGCGCCCACACGGTCCGCCGGCACCTCCAGAACATCTTCGACAAGATCGGCGTGTCGACGCGTGCCGCCGCCACGGCGTTCGCGTTCCAGCACGGCCTGATTTGACCCTCTGGTACGAACGGACCACAGGGCTCCGGCCCGCCGATTTGGTACGTCCGTACGATGCGCGCGCCGTCGATCGTCGGGTACGTTCGTGACGGAGAACGATACCGACAGGAGGCGCACGATGATCACGCCGATCGATTCGACACCTCGCCGGGACACGGCCGCCCTCGATGCCGTGCGAGGTCTCGCTCCGAGGATCGCGGCGCGCGCCGCGGAGATCGAAGCGGCGAGGCGGTTGCCGCGCGATCTGGTCGACGACCTGGCCCGCGCGGGATGCTTCCGCATGCTTCTGCCCCGGAGCCACGAGGGCAGCGGCCTCGACCTCGGGAGCGCGATGAGGGTGTACGAGGAGCTGAGCCGGGCCGACGCGTCGGTCGGCTGGACGGTCATGAACCTGGCCGGCGCCTGGCGCGACCTCGCTGGCCTGCCACGGGAGACGTTCGACGCCCTCTACGCTCGCGGCCGCGACGTTGTCATCGGAGGGGTATTCAGCCCGTCCGGGGTCGCCGTGCCCGAGGGCGCGGGGTACCGGGTGAGCGGCCGGTGGGCGTTCGCGAGCGGCTGCCAGCACTGCCACTGGCTCTTCGGCAACTGCGTCGAGGGCAGCGCCGGCGCCCCGCAGCTGCGGACGGTGGTGTTCTCGCCGGACGAGATCGAGATCCAGGACACGTGGTCGGTCTCGGGGCTGTGCGGCACCGGGAGCCACCACTTCGTCGCCGACAGCGTGCTCGTCGATCGCGCCCGCACGTGTCCGGCCCTCTCGGACGACACATGCTTGGATGGTGAGCCGTTGCTGCGCATCCCGACGCCTCCCGTGTTCGCCTTCGGGATTGCCAGCGTCGCGATCGGCATCGCGCAGGGAGCCCTGGAGGACATCCTGGCGCTGTCCGCCAAGAAGGTGCCGCTGCTCGCCGGCGCGCCGCTCGCCGCGAATCCGCTGTTCCAGCACCGGATCGGCGCGGCCGACGCCTCTCTGCGAGCCGCCCGCGCCCTCCTGTACGCCGACGCCGCCGCAGCCTGGGCCACCGCCGAAGCGGGCGGAGCGTTCGAGCCCGACCAGAGAGCCCGCATCCGCGCGGCGGCCACGTGGGCCGTCGCGACCGCCGCGTCCGTCGTGGATGCCGCCTACGGCGCGGGCGGCGGGACCTCGATCTATTCGGAGTGTCCGCTCCAGCGCCGCTTCCGGGACATCCATGCCTTGACTCAACACTTTCTGGTCAAGCCCGACACGCTGACCACGGCCGGGGCGGTGCTCGCGGGGGCAGAGGCAGACCTGACGGTGTTCTGATCCGGGGCCAGAGATGCCGGGATCCACGGGGCTACGGGTTGACCGGAGCAGGGCCAGGCGCGGGCGGCGCAGGGAAGGAAGGGCTGGCGATGCTCGCTTCCGACCGGGTCGAAGCCGGGCAGGCCGTCTATTCGCCGGTGGTCCTGCGGGCCTACGACTGGATCGTGCTCGGTCTTTCGAACCGGCTTCTCTGGCGCTGCCCGACCGCCGAGCTGCGCCGGCTTTACGATCGCAACGTGTCCGAGCGCCACCTCGATGTCGGCGTCGGGACCGGCTACTTCCTCGACAAGGCCCAGTGGCCCGTTGCCAATCCGGCGATCACGCTGCTCGATCTCAATCCCAACTGCCTGGCGACGGCCTCCCGGCGCATCCGCCGGTTTGCGCCGCAAGCGGTCCGGGCGAATGTCCTCGCGCCGCTCCCGCCCCTCGGGCCCTTCCGGTCCGCCGGGCTGTGCTACCTCCTGCACTGTCTTCCCGGCACGATGGCGGAGAAGGCCACCGTGTTCGACCATCTGGCTCCCCTCCTGGAACCAGGTGCCCGGGTCTTCGGCGCCACGATCGTGCAGGGCAACGCCCCGCGCTCGAAACCCGCCCAAGCACTCATGGATCTCTACAACGGCAAGGCCATATTCTCGAACGCCGAGGATACCCTCGAGGCTCTCGCTGCTGCGCTGCGCAAACGGTTTCGGGACGTCGAGGTCGGCCTCAGGGGCACGGTCGCCTTGTTCGAGGCCAGGTCCCGGTGAGCGTTACGGGGCGGGTCTGAAGAACAGCCAGGTGACGACGGCGAACAGGGGCAGGAGTATGCCCGCGCTGTAGAGCATGTACCCGAAGAAGGACGGCATCCGCACCCGGGAAGCCTCGGCGATCGCCTTGACCATGAAGTTGGGGGCGTTCCCGATGTAGGTGTTCGCGCCCATGAACACGGCGCCGACGCTGATGGCGGCCAGGATCGCGTGGGGCACGCCGACGACCTCGTCGGCCATGTGGAGCCCCTGGCCCAGCGCGAGGAAGGTGAGGTAGGTCGGCGCGTTGTCGAGGAACGAGGACAGCGCCCCCGTCGCCCAGAAGAACTGCCAGGGCTCCCGCACGCCCAGGTCGCCGCCCCGCGCCCGCAGGAGCTCGAGGGCCGGGATCATCGTGACGAAGATCCCGAAGAAGAGCACGGCGACCTCGATCATGGGATGCGGCGTGAACTCGTTGGCGCGATGCACCGCTCGCGGCGTCTGCCAGAGCGAGAGGCCGGTGAGAGCGAGGATCAGCGCCTCCCGCCAGGGCGCGTGAAGGAACGCGACGGCCAGCACGGTTCCCGCCAGCCACACGAAGTTGAGAGTCCCCTCCAGCCGGAGGGGCCGCTGCTGCGTCTCGTCGCGCACCAGCGCTGCGGCCGGCTCCCACCCGTACGCCACCGAGTCCCAGATGAAGTAGAGGACCAGCAGGACCGCCACGGTGAACAGCCAGTGCGGCAGCAGGCGGAAGGTCCAGGCGAAGGGGACGCCCTGCAGGTACCCGAGGAACAGCGGCGGATCGCCGAGCGGCGTCAGGAGCCCCCCGACGTTCGAGACCAGGAAGATGAAGAAGACGACGGTGTGCGTGAGGCGCGTCCGCTGGCGGTTCGTCTGGAGGACCGGACGTATGAGAAGCATGGACGCCCCGGTCGTGCCGAGGAACGAGGCGAGGAGGCTCCCGGGAGGCGTCTCCGGCCGACCCGTATGGCCGACCTCGGCACATTCCGCGCGTCGGGGCGTGGCGGGTTGCGGGTACAATTAGGCGTCGCGCGCGCGGGCTACCGGCGACCCGGCACGGGCTCGGGCGGACTCGCTGGCAACCTGACCGACACGGCGGAGATGGATACGTGAACTTCGCGCTTGTGTGGACGGTCTGTTTCGGGCTGTGGCTGGTGCTCTCTGGTCACCCGACTCCTTTGCATCTCGCGCAGGGCGCCCTCGTCGCGGGCCTCGTTGCCTACCTGAATCGCGACATCGAGGCGGTGAGCGCATGCGTACGCTGCTGCCCGCGATTCCTCGCGTATCTCCCGTGGCTGCTCAAAGAGATCGTCGTCGCGAACGTCCAGGTGGTACGCATCGTCCTGGACCCTCGCCTGCCTACCGATCCGGTGCTCCTGCGCGTCCCGATTCGCTTGTCCGGCGCGATGGCGGTGACGACCTTTGCGAACTCCATCACGCTCACGCCCGGGACGATCACGGTTGACGTCCAGGGATCGGAGCTGGTGGTCCATTCGCTGACGGCCCAGACGCCCGAGAGCTTCGCGGGCATGGAGCAGCGCGTGGCGGAGGTGTTCGGGGACCCGGCAGTGTGACTGCGCCCACGCTGTTCCTCGGTGCGGCCCTGGGCTTGCTGGCCCTGGTGTTCGTGTACCTGTACCGACTGGTTGCGGGACCGACCATCTTCGACCGCCTCCTCGGCTTGAACGGGTTCGGCACGAAGACGACGCTGGTGCTGCTCCTGGCCGGGGCGGTGTACGAACGACTCGACATGTTCGTGGACATCAGCCTCGCCTATGCGTTGTTGAGCTTCGTGGGCTCGCTGGCCGCGGCCCGCTACTTCGAGCGTGGAGGGGGGCAGCGGTGACCGCGCTGATCGGAGCCCTCTTGCTGGTTGGGCTCTTCTTTCACGCCGTGGCGGCGCTCGGGGTCATCCGGTTGCCGGACTTCTACACGCGGCTCCACGCCGTGTCCAAGGCGGAGACGCTCGGAGTCGTTCTGACCGTGTCCGCGCTCGTTCTCGCAGCGGGCCCTTCGCTGCTCGGGGTCAAGCTCGTCCTGGTGGCTGTCTTCCTGTTTCTCGCGAACCCGACGTCCACGCACGCGATCGCCCGAGCGGCACTCCGGACCGGGCTCCGACCGTGGCGGCGCGAGGGCGGGGGATCGCCTCCTGGCGACGAAGCCACGGGGTGACCTCTGGCCCAGGCGGGCTTCGGCCGGCTCACAGCAATCTGCGCCGCGCGCCGCGGCGCGGTTGGGCCGCGAGTAGGGAATGGACGCCCGCGTCGTGCGGGGTCGTCGTATTGCGGTCAGCCGTTCAGGAGACGGTCGAGCTGTGCGAGCCGCTCGTTGCTCCCGAGGACGACCAGGACGTCACCCGCCTCGATCCGGTCGTCAGCGCTCGGAGCCACGTTGGTCGTTTCCTGGTCGCTTCCCGCGAGGCGCCGCTTGATGGCGATGAGGGTCAGCCCGTGGCGTGGGCGAAGCTCTAGCTGCCGAAGGGTGCGGCCCGAGAAGGTGTGCGGAGCTGGCAGCTCGACGATGCTGAAGTCGCGCGACAGCTCGATGTAGTCGATGACGTTCGCCACGATCAGGCTGTGCGCAACGCGCACGGCCATATCTCGCTCGGGGAAGATCACTCGCGAGACCCCGATTTTCTGCAGGATCCGGCCGTGGAGCGGAGTGGTGGCCTTGGCGATGACCGTTTGAACGCCGAGCTCCTTGGCCAGCATGACGATCAGCACACTCGCTTCCACGTTCTCGCCGATCGACACGACGGCGACCTCGACGTCTTGGACGCCGGCCGCGCGCAACGCCCGCTCGTCCGTCGCGTCCAGCTCCACCGCGTGGGTGAGGACCTCGCCAAGGTGACGTACTCGCTCGGCGTCGGCGTCGATGCCGATCACCTCCTGTCCGAGCTGGGTCAGGGTCGTGGCGATGGCCGAGCCGAAGCGTCCCAGGCCGATGACGGCAAACGATCGACGGCTCATCGCCGCTCCTTCCTCATCCGATCAGGACTTTGCCCTCCGGATACCGGAGGGGTGGTGCGGCCGGTCCTCGGGCGAGGGCAATGGCAAGCGTCAGCGGGCCCAAGCGCCCGGCGAACATCAGGATCGCGGTGAGGGGCTGGCCCGCGGGCGAGAAGTGGCCCACCAGCTCACCGGCGCCCCACCCTCCCCCATCGAGAGCCCCACCGTTCCGAACCCGAGTTCGCCTCGAACCAGTGGGGAGCAGATCCCGGTGCTCCACGACGAGGAGGATGCCGGCCACGAGGTTGACCGCGAGGAATGCAATCAGGCTGATGAAGAAGGCGCGCGCGATGACATCCGGTGAGAGGCGGCGGCGGAAGATGACGACGTCCCCCCGGCCCCGCACCGCGGCCCAGAGCGCGAGCATGGTGATGCCGAACGTGGTGACTTTGATGCCACCGGCCGTGCCGCCCGGTGCGGCGCCGACAAACATCAAGACCATTACGATGAAGAGGGTGGCCGGGCGCAGGGAGCCGGTGTCGAGCGTGTTGAAGCCGGCTGTCCGGGGCGTGACGGCCTGGAAGGCGGCCGCGAGGACCGCCTCGCCGGCGCTTAGGGTGCCGAGGCTGGCAGGATTGGTACGCTCAAGCAGGAAGACGGCCATCGTGCCTCCCGTGACGAGTATCGCCGTCAGGCAGAGGACCAGCCGACTGTGCAGCGACAGGCGTGCCCCGTGACCCAGGCCAAGGAGTTCGGACAGGACGAGGTAGCCACACCCACCGGAGAGGATCAGGCCCATGATGAGCAGATTGACGACGGGGTCCGCGCGATAGTCCGACAGGCTGTTCGAGAACAGGCTGAACCCGGCATTGTTGAATGCCGACACTGCGTGGAAGGCACCGAGGTATAGCGCGCGTGCAGGACCGTGCAGGGACCACCAGCGCGCGGCCAGTGCGACCGCGCCGAGCGTCTCCAGGACCAGGGTGAGCTTCAGAACGGTCACCGAAAACCGGAGCACGCCGTCGAGCGTGTCGACGTTGAGGCCTTCCTGCAGAGCAAGACGCTCCTGGATCGTCAGGCGCTTGCCGATCGCGACCGCGACCAGGGTCGTCATGGTCATGTATCCGAGCCCGCCCAGCTGAATGAGCATGAGGACGACGAGCTGCCCGAAGAGAGACAGATCGTTCGGCGTGTCGACAACGATCAGGCCGGTGACGCAAACGGCCGAGGTCGCGGTGAACAAGGCCTGCACGAGGGTCAGGGCACGGCCCGGCGGGGCGGCGATCGGAAGCGCCAGCAGCACTGTACCTACGGTGATCAGGCCGCGAAAGCCACGAGCGAGGAGCTGGGCCGGCGAGAGAGGTCGGCGACGGAGCGCCATGCTATGGTCGCTCCCCGGAGGCGTGTCGCGGCGCTCGGCGGCGCCCGGGCTCCGCGGCCTCTGCCGTCTGCGGCGGGCTGCGCTGGCCCACCCGGCGTCGAAGTCGCCTCTCCTCGCCGCGCATGTCGTGCGGGTACGATGCCAGTCCGCGCCATCAAGGGGCGATTAAGAAACGTCCAGCGGACATCAAGACGCCATCAAGAGGGCCCCGCCGGACATTCCAGCGCCACGGCGGATCCAGGCAGACGCGGCTTCGTTCGTGATGCCTCGGCGAACACCCGTCACTTCCGGGGCCTCAGCGACGTCGGGAAACAGGCGAAAGCCGCGACACGAGGACCGTGGCGCAGGACGTGGATCGCGCGAACTTTCTGATTGGCGATCATCGGGCAGTGTGCGACGCTCTCCATGGCAGGGACTCCTCCCGCGTCCCGCGCCGTTCGTCGATCGTCACCCACGATCCCTGTGAAATCGAGGATCCGATGAGGCCAGTGCGGATGGGTGGGATGCGCGGACGGACGGGCCGGTGGCTCGCCTCCGCCTCGGCGACGCGCTTCCGTGCCTCCGCCGTTGGGGCGGAAAGGCAGGGGGGCCGGGAGCGCGGGGATGAGTGACGTCCTCCTGGCCGGTTTGCTCGTGCTGCTGGTCCTGCTCGCCTTTGCGGCGGTCCGCGCTGCGGACCTGCTGATCGCTGTGCTTCTCCTCGGAGCCTACGGCTTCGTCATGTCGCTGATCTGGGCGGAGATCGGGGCGGTCGATGTCGCCTTCACCGAGGCCGTGGTTGGGGCGGGGGTCAGCACGGTGCTCCTGCTGGCGGGGCTCCTCCGGACCTCTCGGCGCCGCTCCGCGCCACCGCGCTCCCTCCACTGGATCGCGCTGGGGCTGACTGTGGCCACCGGCGCCGCCCTCGCAGGCCTGACCGCCGCCTTGCCGCCTTTCGGTGATCCCGGCGCACCCGCGGCGCTGCACGTGTCCCCGCGCTATCTCGCGCGCACGCTCGAGGAGACGGCCACCCCGAACGCGGTCACGTCGGTCCTCGCCGACTATCGGGGCTACGACACGCTCCTGGAGACGACGGTGATCCTCACTGCGGGGCTGGGGTCCTGGCTCCTCCTGGCCCCGCGCCGGCGGTGACCTTGGCGTGATCGAGCGTCACGGCAGCGTCGTCGTGCAGACGTTCGTGCGGATCCTGGTCCCGCTGGTGCAGCTCTTTGCTCTCTACGTGCTCCTTTTCGGACACGACAGTCCCGGAGGCGGCTTCCAGGCCGGCGTGATGCTCGGCGCGAGCTACATTCTCCTCGCCCTTGCCTTCGGGCACGAAATGCTTGCCCGTCGGGTCAGCGAGCCCGTGTGCCTGGCCCTGGCCGCCAGCGGTGTGCTGATCTATCTGGGTACCGGCCTGGCGGGGATGGTGTTCGGCGGAAACTTCCTCGACTACGGTGCGCTCCCAGTGGGGGAATCCGTCGCTCGGCGCGCTACTTCGGCATCCTGTTCGTGGAGACCGGTGTCGGTCTTGCGGTCGCGGCGACGATCGTCCTCCTCTTCTGCCGTCTGGCCGAATCGGAGCCGCCCGCGTGAACTATCCCTACTGGGTCGCCATCGGGCTCTTGATGGTCGGCCTCTACACGATGATCGCTCAGCGAAACCTCGTGAAGAAGCTCGTCGGCATGACCATCTTCCAGACCGCGATCATCCTGTTCTTCCTCCTCCTCAGCGTGAAGCGCGACGGAACACTCCCGATCGTCGAGATCGGCCGGTTGGACCCGGCGCGGTTCATGAACCCGCTTCCTCACGTGCTGATGCTCACCGCCATCGTGGTGGCGGTGGCCGCGAGCGGGATGGCGCTGGCCATCGTCGTGCGTCTCTACGCGCGTTATGGTTCCGTGGAGGAGGACGTCGTCGCCGCCGCCATCGCCCGGGAGCCGTCCGAGCCCGAGGGTGCGGCCTGATGCGCGCCCACCTCCCGGTGCTGCCAGTCATCCTGCCGCTCTTGGGCGCCCTCCTGCAGCCGATCGTGGGGCTCTGGAGCCGCCGCCTCGGCTGGCCGCTCGCGGTGGCGACGGGCGTGCTGACTGCCGCCGCGGCCGTGGCGGGGCTCGTGGACGTCCTCGCCCACGGCGTGCGCCACTACGCCGTAGGCGGCTGGCCGCCACCGTGGGGGATCGAGGTCGTGCTGGACCAACTGTCCGGCTTCATGGCCGCCGTGATCGCGACCGTGGGGATGCTCGCGCTCCTCTCGGGCGAGGCCGGCGTCCGGACCCTGTTCGTCCGAGCGGAGCCTGCGTACTACGGGCTGGCGCTGCTCCTCCTCGCGGGGCTCCTCGGGATGGTGGTGAGCGGCGACCTGTTCAATGTGTTCGTGTTCCTGGAGGTGGCGTCGATCGCGAGCTATGCCCTCGTGGCCAGCGGAGGTGGCCCCGCGTCGGCCGCGGCCTTCCGCTACGTCGTGCTAGGCACGGTCGGGGCCTCCTTCTACCTCCTGGGCGTCGGGTTCCTCTACGCGGCGACGGGGACGCTCAACATGGCGGACCTCGCCGCGCGGCTGGATGCACTCGGGGGCTCCCCGCTCGTCGCGGGCGGTCTCGCCTTCCTCGTCATCGGTCTGGCCATCAAGATGGGGCTCTTCCCGTTCCACGGCTGGCTGCCCGACGCGTACATGCGCGCGCCTGCGCCGGCGGCCGCTCTGATGGCGCCGATCGCGACCAAGGCCGCGGCCTACGTTCTGGCCCGCGCCGTCCTCTACGTGGTGCGCCCGGAGGGCTTCCCGGTCTTTCCGTTCCTCGCGTGGGGGGGCAGCGCCGCGATCCTGGCCGGGGGCATCCTCGCCCTGCGCCAGGTGGATGCTCGCCGCCTCCTCGCCTACTCGAGCGTGAGCCAAATGGGGTACATCGCGCTCGGCCTTGGCCTCACGAACCGCAGCGCTCTGGCCGGCGCATACCTGCACGTGCTGAACCACGCGCTCATGAAGGGGGCGTTGTTCGTGGCTCTGTCGGCGGCGGCTCTCCAGGGGCGAAGCATGCGCCTGCCCGCCCTCGGGCTCGGCCGCCGCATGCCCCTGACCGGCGCGTGCGCGATCGTCGCGGCGCTCTCCATGGTGGGTGTGCCGCCGACCGGCGGGTTCTTCTCGAAGTGGTATCTCCTCGACGGGGCGATTGCCGCACGCGAGCCCCTGCTGGCGGGCGTGATTCTCGCCGGGAGCCTCCTGGCAGCGGGCTACATGTACCGGCTGACCGAGGCCGTGTGGGTGGGTGAGCCTGCCGCGCCGGGAGCCCCGGCCGAGGCGCCGCGCGCGTTGCTGGTCGGCCTGGTCGCGCTGGTGCTCGCGATCGTCGGGGTCGGCGTCGGCAACGCGGCCCTGGTCACCTGGATCCTCGGCCCGGCCGCGAGCGGGGCCCTCCCGTGACGGCGTCGGTGCTCCCTGGCCTCGCCCTGCTGCCCTCGGCGCTCGCCGTCTTCCTCATCGTGCTCTCCCGCGGTCGACCGGCGATCCGGGAGACGTGGAGCGTCGCCGCTGCGGTGGCGCAGACCGGGGTTGTGGCGGCTATGGTTCCGTCGGCCCTCGCCGGAGCCGCGCTGACCTGGTCGCCGCTCGCCATGGCGGAGGGAAGCCCGTTCGTGCTTCGGGCCGACCCGCTCGGCGTGCTCTTTGCCGCTCTCGCCTCCAGCCTCTGGGTGGTCACAACCGTCTACTCCATCGGGTACACACGGGCGCTCGCGGAGCGCGCGCAGACTCGCTACTTCGCCTGCTTCGCACTCGCGCTCTTCTCGACGGTCGGCGTGGCGTTGGCCGGCAACCTGCTCACGTTCTTCGGCTTCTTCGAGCTTCTCACCGTGGTGACCTATCCGCTTGTCGTCCACAAGGGGACGCCGGAGGCCGCGCAGGCGGGCCGGGTGTACCTCGGCTACACGCTGACGGCGGGGCGGCGCTCCTGGCCGCCACAGCCGGCACGCAAGCCCTCGCGGGGCGCACGGACTTCGTGCCCGGCGGCCTCCTTGCGGGTACCGTTGCGCCCCCCGCCGCATTGTGGGGGCTCTTCCTGCTCTTCCTCGTCGGGTGCGGCGTCAAGGCCGCCATCGTGCCGCTCCACACGTGGCTGCCGGTCGCGATGGTCGCGCCCACTCCCGTGAGCGCGCTGCTCCACGCAGTCGCGGTCGTCAAGGCGGGGGTCTTCGGCCTGGCCCGCGTGACGGGCTTCGTCTTCGGCCCTGCGCTCCTCGAAGATCTCGGCGCCGCCACGTTCCTCGGCGTCCTCGCCGGCGCCACGATATCCTCGCCTCGCTCGCGGCGCTGGCCCAGGACAACCTGAAGCGTCTCCTTGCCTTCTCCACCATCGGCCAGCTTTCCTACGTCGTGCTCGGGCTCGCTCTCGGCCGGGAGGAGGCGTACGCGGGCGCCGTCCTCCACATGGCCAGCCACGGTGTGCTCAAGATCACGCTCTTTTTCTGCGCGGGCGCTGTCTACGTGGCGACTCACAAGGAGCGGGTGAGCGAGCTGGATGGGGTGGGCTTCCGCATGCCCTGGACCATGGCCACGTTCGCCGTGGCCGGGTTGCTCCTGGCGGGGATCCCGCCCGGCCTGGCGTTCGTCAGCAAGTGGCGGCTTCTGGGCGGCGCGGCGGGGACCGGTGCCTGGACGGCGATCGGTGTGCTCGGCGCCAGCGCTGTCCTGAACGTCGCGTACTTCGTTCCCATCGCCCTTCGCGCGTTCCTCCGACCGGGTCCCGGCGGGGTGGCGGAAGCGCCGCGAACTGTTGTGGTGCCGCTCCTCCTCACGGCAGCGGCGGGCGTGCTCCTCGGTCTGTGGCCGCGGACGGCCGGGCTCCTGCCCCTGGCCGAGGCCGCCGCGCGTGGGGTGTTCGGCCGATGAGGCGACTCCTGGCCGCGCTCGTCGCCGCGGTGGTAGCCGTGACCGTCGCCGAGCCAGTGCTCGGGATGCACGGCCACTGGCCCATCGGTTCCTCCGGAGTTCTGGGCCTCGCGGGGTCCGTGCTGCTCGCGCTCTCGGCCAAGGCCCTCGCCCACGGGGGGCTTCAGGGCCCGGATCCCGAGGACGGGGAGGATCCCGCGTGACGCCCTGGAGCCACCCGGCGTGGCCGTGTCTGGCCGGCGCCGCGCTCGCCGGCGTGCTTCCGCCCTCCGCTCGGCGAGCCGTGGTCGTGGCGGGGCCAGTGCTCGCTCTGGCGCTCGCGTGGGCGCTTCCGGACGAGGGGCGCGTGGAGGCTGTCCTGCTCGGCCAATCGCTCGTGTGGATCCGGTCGGACGCGCTCGGGCGTGTCTTCGCGATCATCTTTGCCCTCCTCGCGGCGCTCGGCGCTGTCTACGGGACCGACGGCTCTCGACGCCTCCACGTCACGGGGCTCGCCATGGCTGCGGCCGGCCTGGGGATCGTCCTCGCCGGGGACTGGATCACTCTGTACGCGTCGTGGGAGCTCCTCGCCGTGGCGTCCTTCGTTCTGATCACGGACGGCAGCACGCCCCGCGCCGCCGGTGCGGCGCTCCGTTACCTCTTGGTGCACCTGACGGGGGGCGCCCTCTTGCTCGCCGGCATTGTCGTTCACCTCGCGACCGGGGGGGACCCGGCGGTGGGCCCGCTCGCGGCGCGTGGGCCCGGGCTCTTCGTCCTGCTCGGGTTCGCGGTGAACGCAGCGGTGCCGCCGCTGCACGCTTGGCTCCCCGATGCCTATCCCGAGAGCTCGCCGGCGGGCAGCGTGTTCCTCTCGGCGTTTGCCACCAAGGCGGCCGTCTACGCCATCGTCCGCGTCTTCGCGGGGACGGAGGCGCTGGTCTGGGCTGGTACCGGGATGGCACTCTACGGGGTGTGGTTCGCCGTGCTGGAGAACGACGTACGCCGCCTGCTCGCGTACCACATCGTGAGCCAGGTGGGCTACATGGTCGCCGGCGCTGGCCTGGGGAGCCCCCTGGCCCTGGCGGGTGCCGCCGCGCACGCGTTCTGCCACATCCTCTACAAGGGGCTCCTCTTCATGGCGGCCGGAACGGTCGTGCGGGCGACGGGCCGGCGGCGCCTCACGGACCTGGGCGGCCTGGGACCTGCGATGCGCCCCACGCTCCTCCTCTACATGGTGGGGGCGCTGTCGATCTCGGGGGCGCCGCTGCTGAGCGGGTTCGTGAGCAAGGCGCTGATCGTCTCGGCGGCTGATGAGGCCGGGCGCTGGGGAGTCGCCCTGCTCCTCGGACTGGCATCGGTCGGCACGTTCCTGAGCGTCGGGCTCAAGCTGCCGATGCTCGCGTTCGGCGGGCCCGATCGGGGTCTTCGCCCAGCTCCGGTCCCGGTGGCGGCGTACGCGGCGATGGCGGTGACAGCGGGGCTCTGCGTGCTCCTCGGTGTTGCTCCCGGGCTGCTCTATCGCCTACTGCCTGGCGGCGTCATATACGAGCCCTACACGACCGAGCACACGCTCATGGTTCTGCAATTGCTGCTCGGGACCGGGATCGGATTCCTGCTGGTCCAGGGGCGGCTTCATGGTCCGGCCATGGTCACCCACGACTTCGACCGTGCCTACCAGGCCGGCGGGGGCTGGGTCGCCCACGGCCTGGGGCGCGCCGTGGCACGTGGAGCGGACGGTCTCGAAGCCAGCGTCCTCGATCTCGCCGCCCGGACGATGGCGCGGGTGAGGAGCCCGGCGGCGCGGCCCGTGGGCTATGCGGTCCTGCTCGCCGTGGTGGCGCTTGGACTCGGGCTCACCCTTCTAAGGGCTCGCTAGCCGCCGGGGCTGCGGACGGACCTCGGTACCGATCGTTCGCACCAGTTCATGTCACCGGGTCCGCACCTTGCCACCTCCCCATGCCTGCGTTAGAGTCCGCCCAAGTGTCGTCCTAATGCCGGTGTCGAGTCCGGGCCCCGAGCTCTCGTCATGTCCTTCCGCTTCCTGTTGAGCCGTCTCCTCCTGGCGATCCTCTCGCTCTGGGGCGTGAGCCTGCTCGTGTTCGCGATCCTGCGGATCCTGCCGGGCGATCCCGCCATCCTCATGGCGCCGGTGGGCTCGACGGTGCAGGACCTCGAGCGCGTCCGGCGGGAGTTCGGCCTGACCGGGTCCTGGTGGGCGCAGTACGGCGCCTTCTTCATGAGCCTCTGTCGCGGGAACTTCGGGCGCTCGCTCTGGCTCCAGCAGGACGCGCTCCGCGTGATCCTGGAGCGGCTGCCGGCGACGCTCGAGCTGGCGACGACCGCCCTCGCGCTCGCGACGGTAGGCGGCATCCTGCTCGGGGCCTGCTCCGTGTGGCGGAGGCGGAGCTGGATCGAATCAGGCTCGGTGTGGCTGGGAATGCTCGGGATCGCCGTGCCGAACTTCGTGTGGGGGCTCCTGCTGATCGTCGTCTTCGGCGCCATCCTCCAGCTCCTGCCGGTCTCGGGCCGGATCGCCCCCGAGTACGAGGCGGCGGAGGTGACGGGCTCGGCCGTCGTCGACGCACTGCTCCGGCGCGATACCGCCGCGCTCGGCTCCGTCCTCGCGCACCTGATCCTCCCGGCGAGCGCGCTGGCGCTGCCGCTCCTCGCGGCCGTGTTCCGCACGATCCGCTCGGACCTGCTGGGCGCGCTGGGCGAGGAGTACGTTGTCACCGAGCGGATGAAGGGGCTCGGCGAGGCGCGGATCCTGTTCTGGCGGGCGCTGCGGAACGCGCTCATCCCGACGACCACCCTGGTCGGGGTCCAGTTCGGCTTCCTCATCGGCGGGACGGTGCTGATCGAGACGATCTTCGCGTGGCCCGGCATCGGGCAGCTCACGCTCCAGGCCTTCCAGTACCGGGACTTTCCCCTGATCCAGGGCATCGTGCTCGTCTACGCGGTGACGGTCATCCTCTCGAACCTGGCGGTCGACGTGGCCTACGTGTACCTGAACCCCCGGGTCCGCCTGGCCCCGTGAGGTGGGCATGAACGGGAAGCTCTGGGCGGGCGGCGTGATCGCGCTCCTCCTGCTCGTCCTCGCGGCGGCCGGCCCCACGCTCGCGCCTCACGACCCGAACCGGCAGGACCTGGTCTCGGTCCGCCAGCCGCCCGTCTGGGCCGGGGGCGCCTGGCGGCACCCGCTCGGCACCGACAGCCTCGGGCGCGACATCCTCTCCCGTCTCCTGTGGGGCGCGCGCGTCGCGGTGGTCGTCGCCGTCGCGAGCGCGGTCATCTCGGCGCTGATCGGGGTCCCGGTGGCCCTCGTCGCCGGCTACGCCCGCGGACGCGTCGACACGGCGCTGATGCGGGTGGTGGACGTCTGGATGTCGATCCCCGCCGTCCTCCTGGCGATCGCGCTCATGGCCGTCCTGGGCCTCGGGCTCTGGAAGGTGGTCCTGGCGATCGTCATCGTCGACTGGACGCGCTTCGCGCGCGTGATCCGCGGCGAGGTCCTGGCGCTTCGCGAGCGCGAGTTCGTCGAGGCGGCTCGCGCCATCGGGCTCCGACCGGTCCGCGTGATGGTCGAGGAGCTCCTGCCCAACCTCGTGCCCCTGATCATCGTGCTGGTGTCCCTCGAGATGGCCATCGCCGTCGGCGTCGAGGCGCTCCTTTCGTTCGTCGGCCTCGGTGTCCAGGCGGGCACGCCGTCGTGGGGCGCCATGATCGCCGAGGGTCGCGGCTACCTCATGGTGAGCTGGTGGGGCATGGGCGTGCCCATGCTGGCCCTGATCGTCGCGGTGGTCGGCTTCAACCTGCTCGGGGAAGGGCTCCGGGAGCGCCTCGACCCGAGGCTCAGGACGACCGCGTGAGAGGGCTCCGATGACCCCGCCCGTCCTCGAGATCCGGGGCCTCACGGTCCGTTACGGCGCGCGGCTCGCGACATGGGCCGTCGACCTCGCGCTCGGGGCGGGCGAGGTCCTCGGGCTCGTCGGGGAATCGGGAGCGGGGAAGTCGACCGTCGGGCGTGCCGTGGTGCGCCTCCTCCCCGAGCCCGGGCGCGTGGAGACCGGCGCGGTTCGCCTGGGCGGCCGCGACCTCCTCGCGCTCACCGAGGCCGAGATGCGGCGCCTCCGCGGCGCTGACGTCGCGCTCATCCCCCAGGACCCCCTGTCCGCGCTCAACCCGGCGTTCCGGATCGGGCTCCAGGCGACGGACGCGCTCCGGATCCATCGAGGCCTCTCGCGGGCGGCGGCCGCCGCGGAGATGGTCCGGCTCCTCGGCCATCTCGGCCTTTCCGAGCCGGCGGACGTGCTCCGGCGCTACCCCCACGAGCTGTCGGGAGGGATGCGGCAGCGCGTCCTCATCGCGATGGCCTTCTCCTGCGAGCCCACGCTCGTGATCGCCGACGAGCCGACGACGGCGCTCGACGTCACCACGCAGGCCCAGATCCTGCGGCTTCTCGAGGAGCTCCAGGCGGAGCGGGGCGTCGCGACGCTCTTCGTCACCCACGATCTCGGCGTGGTCGCGCACCTGGCGCACCGCGTCGCCGTGATGTACGCGGGGTGCATCGTCGAGTCGGCGCCGACCCGGGAGCTCTTCCGCGCTCCCGCGCATCCCTACACGCAGGGCCTCCTGACGCAGGTGCCGCGGGCCGACGCCCGCACGGAGGCGAGCGCCGGGCTCGAGGGACTGATGCCGGTCCTGGGGGGCCCGCCGGCCGCCTGTCCCTTCCGCGACCGGTGCCCGAAGCGGATGGCGGTCTGCGACGAGAGGATGCCCGTGCTCGGGGAGCTGGCATCCGGCCACGCGGTCGCCTGCCATCTCTACGGAGCCTCGTGATGGGGAGCCTCGTGATGGCGACGGAGCACGCCGCTTCTCGAGACCCGGGATCTCCGGACGCACTTCCGCCGCGGCGGCTGGCTCCGGCCGGTCCGGTGGCTCCGGGCCGTCGACGGCGTGAGCCTCTCCCTCGGGCGCCAGGAGACCCTCGGGCTCGTCGGGGAGTCGGGCTCCGGGAAGACGACCCTCGGCCGGAGCATCCTTCGCCTGGTGGAGCCGACCGGGGGCGAGATCCACCTGGGCGGCCAGGACATCACGCGTCTGTCGCAGGCGGCGCTCCGTCCGCTCCGGCGGCGGATGCAGATCGTCTTCCAGAATCCCTACGCCTCGCTCAACCCCCGGCGCCGGGTGGGCGCGATCGTCGGGCAGCCCCTCGCGGTTCATCAGGTCCCGGGCGATCATGCCGGCATGGTTGCCGATCTCCTCCGGCGGGTCGGGTTGCCGCCGGACGCGGCCCGCCGCTACCCTCACGAGTTCTCGGGCGGCCAGCGCCAGCGCATCGCGATCGCGCGCGCCCTCGCGCTCCACCCGGACCTGGTCGTCGCCGACGAGATCACCTCGGGACTCGACGTGACGGTGAAGCTCCGGGTCCTCGCGCTCCTCCGCGAGCTCCAGACCGAGTTCCGCGTCGCGTACCTCTTCATCTCCCACGACCTCGCGGTGGTGCGGCAGGTGGCGGACCGGGTGGCCGTCATGTACCTCGGCCAGATCGTGGAGGAGGCGCCGACCGACGCGCTGTTCGATCGGCCGCTCCATCCCTACACGCGGGTGCTCCAGGCGTCGGTGCCCCCGCCCGACCCGGCCGTGAGCTGGCGGCCGCCCGTGCTCTCCGGCGACCCGCCGAGCCCGCTGTCCATTCCACCGGGCTGCCGGTTCCATCCCCGCTGTCCGATCGCGGAGCCCCGCTGCCGCGTGGAGCCTCCGATGCTGCGGGTCCTCGGGACCGCTCACCGTGTCGCCTGCCACCTGGCGTCGTGAGATGGACACCGCGCCGGCCTTGCCACGAGCCGGCGGAGGCCGAAGGTTCCCGGCGGTGCTGCCGGAGCACCCGGTTCCGCACATCCGACCGATGATCTCCGCCGGGTCAGATCCATCCGATGGGACGCGCGCGGCGCGTCTCCGCGTCACGGGGGTGGTCCGGTGAGCGACGAGAACGCGGCCCGGCGGGCGGCCGAGCTCTGGCAGGAGGGCTGCCGCCTGCAGATGGCGGGTGAGCTCGAGCGGGCGATCGAGGCCTACCGGCGCTCGATCGAGGCCTACCCGACGGCCGAGGCGCATACCTACCTCGGCTGGACCTACAGCTTCCAGGGGAAGATCGACGAGGCGACGGCCGAGTGCATGCGGGCGATCGAGATCGATCCGGAGTTCGGCAATCCCTACAACGACATCGGCGTCTACCTGATGCAGCGAGATCGGCTCGACGACGCGATCCCCTGGCTCGAGAAGGCCAAGCTCGCCAAGCGCTACGAGCCGCGCCAGTTTCCCTACATGAACCTCGGGCGGATCCACCTCCGGCAGGGCCGGTGGTGGGAGGCGCTCCGCGAGTTCGAGGGCGCGGTGCGCGCGGCGCCGACCGACGTCGAGGCCCGCAAGGCGCTGCACACGCTGCGCGGGCGCCTGAACTGATGGCCGGCCGGGTGGCGCTCGTCACCGGCGCGACGCGCGGCATCGCCCGCGGGATCGCGCTGGATCTCGCGCGCCAGGGCTGGTCCGTGGCCATCTCGTTCCGGACGGACGCGCGGGCGGCGGAGGAGACCCGGGCCGGCATCGAGGCCGCGGGGGTCCCGGCGCTCGCGCTCCCGGCGGATCTCGGCGACGCCGGCGGAGGCGCAGGCGCTCGTCGCGCGAGTGGAGGCGGCCTGGGGGCGTCTGGACGCCCTCGTGCACGGGGCGGGACCGTATCACGAGGGGCCGCTTCTCGAGGAGACGCCGGACCGGTGGCGGGAGACCTTCCGCCAGAACCTCGACCCGCTCCTCTTCCTCGCGCAGGCGGCGGCGCCGGGAATGCAGGCGCGGCGCTGGGGGCGGATCCTGGGGCTCGGCCTCGCGACGGCCGACCGACTCGCTGCCCAGCCGAACGTGACCGCCTACTACATCGCGAAGGCCGGCCTGCTCATCCTGGTGCGGTCGCTGGCCAAGGTCCTGGCCCCGCACGGCGTCACCGTGAACGCGGTGTCCCCGGGCATCCTCGAGACGCCGGGCTACCCGCGTCCCGATCTCGATGCCCTGCTCGAGCGCATTCCCGCGGGGCACCTGGGGCGGGTCGACGACGTGGTCGGCGCCGCGCGCTTCCTCCTGTCCGAGGACGCCGGGTACGTGACGGGAGCGAACATCCACGTGAGCGGAGGCTGGGGCGTCTGACCCGCGCGCCCACGCCGGCCCAGGGCGCCCGGCGCCCGAGGAGGAGCCACGATGACCGACGCGCGTCGCCACCTGTCCGTCACGCGGGCCGGCGGGGTTGCGACCGTCGCACTCGACCGGCCGCCGGTCAACGCGGTCGACCTCGAGGTGATCGACGAGTTCCTGGGGACGGTCGCGGAGCTGGCCGCCGATCGCGCCGTGCGGGCCGTGATCCTCACCGGCCGGGAGCGGCGCTTCTGCGCCGGCGCCGACATCGCGATGTTGCGGGACCTCTCGCCGGAGAACCAGCGGCGAGCCCGGCGCTGGGTGGACGTCCAGGCCGGCCTCGAGGCCATGGAGAAGCCCGTGGTCGCGGCCATCAACGGCTACGCGCTCGGCGGCGGGGCGGAGCTCGCGCTGGCCTGCGACGTCCGGCTGATGGCGCGCGGCGGTGAGATCGGGTTCCCCGAGATCCGCCTCGGTTTTTTCCCCGGGGCCGGCGGCACCCAGCGTCTGACGCGTCTGGTGGGGCCGGCGCGGGCGCTCCGGCTCATGATGGAGGGGAGACGCCTCACGGCGGACGACGCGCACGCCCTCGGACTCGTCGACGAGGTCGTGCCGGCCGACCTCCTCCCGCAGACCGCGCGCGATGTCGCCGAGCGCCTGGCGAGCGGGCCCACGCGCGCGATCGGACTCCTGAAGCGCTGCGTCTACCAGGGGCACGGCCGGCCGCTCGACGAGGGCCTGGCGCTCGAGGCGGGGGCGGTGTCGGAGCTCATCCGCACTGCGGACGCGCGGGAAGGGATGGAGGCCTTCCTCGCGAAGCGGCCGCCTCGCTTCACGGGCGCCTGACCGAGGAGCGACGATCTCGGGCTGACCGGGTGCCGCGCGGTCAGCCCTCCACGTCGTCCACGAGCGGCCGGAACTGGACGCTCATCCGCGGCCCTGCGAGCGCGGCCTTCGGGACGGAGTGCTGCCACGTCCGCTGGCAGCTCCCGCCCATCGCCAGGAGGTCGCCCCAGCCCAGCTCGAAGGCGCGCGACGGGCCCCCGGCGGCGGGGCGCAGCAGGAATCGCCGGGGCTCGCCGAGCGACAGGATCGCGACCACGGTGTCGTCGGCGAGGCGGCCCAGCCGGTCGCCGTGCCAGGCGACGCTGTCGCGGCCGTCCCGGTAGTACGCAAGGGAGATGCGGGCGAGGGAGAGGCCGTAGTGGCGGGACAGGACCTCGGCTGCCTGCAAGAGCACGGGGTGGCCGGGCCCGTCCTCGGGCAGCTCCGCGACCAGGCGCGGGACGTCGACGACACGCTCGTACATCCGGCGCCGATGATGCTCCCAGCGGGTCGTCCGGCGCAGAGTCTCGAACACCGCGTCGTGCCCCTCGAGCCAGCCGGGCAGGTGATCCACCCAGGCTCCCGCGTCGAGTGTCAGACGGCGGAGGCCGGGGAGACTCGGATCGAGTCGAGGCTCCTCCGAGCCGAACAGACTCATCTGCTCGACGGCAGACGGCATGTCTCGATGGTACTCATCACGTGTTGGGTGTCAAGCGAGGGATGTTCCGAGGCCGCCCCCCGGATCACGGCGAAGAGGGTTGGACCTCGACCTCGGTCAGGGTGAGCCAGCGGCTGCCGCCGCTGAGTCCGTCCGCTCTCGGGCGGAGGGCCGGCAAGACTCCGCGCGGATCCCCGATCCGTATCCGGAGCGGGTATCGGCCGGGAGGGACGTCCCGCGGGACGACGATCACGTGCGCACCGAGCACCACCTCGCCCGGCTCCCATGACGTGGTCCCGTAACCGCCCGCCAGCGGAGCGGAGGACCGTGGAGGGTGCCGAAGGTCGTCGCCGAGTCGCGCGGTGAGGTGGAGATCGGCCTCGAGCGCCCGGCTCGTCGACCAGAAGCAGGCGAACTCCAGACGGTCGCCGGCGCGCACGGTTGGGCGGCCCGGCGTGTACCCGAGGAGCGTGACCGTGTCGCCGAAGCTCACCTCCCGGAACCGAGCGGGCGTGAAGGCCCGGGCGCGTCCCGCAGCCAGCGCGGCGGCCTTCTCGGGCTGTCCGGTGGCCCGATAGAGTGAGACGAGGCGATCGACCCCCGCCGATCCGGGCGGAATGCCGGGCTCGAGCCTGGCCTCGAGGTGGGACATCGCACGGTCGACGTGCCCGGCGGCCTCGTACGCCGCGGCGATCCGGAGCCGTGCGTCCAGGAGGGGCAGGCGCTCGAGGGCCTCGAAGAGGAGCCCCGGAGGCGCGGCGTCGAGGCCGCGGAGCCGGAGGTCGTGGAGCACCAGCAACTCGCCCACCAGGCTTCGCTCGTGCCCCACTCCCAGCGTCCGGAGCTTCTGCTCGACGGCGCCAAGGTCGGCCGTTCCGGGCAGAAGGGCGTACGCCAGTCGATCGGTCCGACGAGCCGCGGCGGAATACGGCGGGTATCGGTCGGGCGCTCCCCGCATCGGCACGGCCACGACCCGCTCCCCGCTCTCGAACGTCAGGCGCGGGCCGATCCAGTAGGTGGTGGCGACGACGGGGATCTTCCGGGCCTCGAGGAACGCCAGCGCCGGTTCGAGCGAGCGGGGTGCCTCGCGCGCCGAAGTCCAGGGCGCGAGGAGATGCGCGGCCAGGTTGACGGCGAGCAGGGCCATGCCGAGGGTCGCCGCCGTCCACGGCCACCCGGAGCGCCAGATCCCCGCCAGCAGCGCGGCGACCAGGATGGGGACGACAGCCGCGATCGGGAGGAGGTAGCGAGGTTCGGAGACGAACCATCCGACGCTGCTGAGCGCGCAGGCGAGCGTGGCGATCAGGGGCAGGGCCACGACGGCGTCCAGGGCGGCGCCGGCCGCGGAGGAGGCTTCGGGGCCTCCGCGCCAGGCGCGAGCGCGGGCGCCGAGGAGCGCGAGCCAGGCCAGCGCGTAGACGGCGAGGACCGGAGCGGTCAGAGCCCCGAGGGCCCAGGCCGCCGGCCACTGCCCCCCCGGTCCGAGCAGAGCCGGCAGTCCGACCGCGAGCACGTTTCCCAGCTGGCGTGCGGCGGTCGCCGGATCGGCCGCCTCCCACGCGAGGCTCGTCACGGGCCGCCTCAGCCAGCCGTCGAGCCACATGGGAAGACTCCCCAGGAGGAACCCGAGGGCAGCCGCCGGGAGGACGCGGAGCCCGGCAGCCCGCCCCGCGCCGCGGAGGACGAGCACCCCCGCCGCCACGAGGTAGGACACGATGAGCTGGCAGGTCCACCACCCGAGGCCTCCGACGAACCCGAGGACCAGGGCGGCCCGCAGGCGGCGCCGCCCGGTCGTCTCGACCGTGCGGAGCGCCAGGAGGAGCACCAGCGACCCCAGGACGAGCGTCTCGATGAACCCGCCCCGCGCCTTCACGCTCCAGACCGTGAGGAAGATCGGCGGGAGCGCCATGAAGACGCCGGCGATCAGTCCGGGCCCGGGCCCGAGGATGCGACGCCCCAGCTCCGCCGTGAGCCACACCAGCACCAACGCCAGGGTGAGGCAGACGAGCTTCAAGACGAGCGGCGTGGCGCCCCCGATGGCGAAGCCGAGAGCGGCCAGGTGCGGCTCGAGGCCGCCCATGTACTTCTGGCCGTAGTAGAAGATGGGGAACTCACCCCGAAGCACGTGGCGTCCCATGAGACCGACGATCGCCTCGTCGGCGTCGAGGGCGGCGTGGGGCGTGAGTACGAAGAAGAGGCGGAGCGCGAGCGCGACCGGA
Source organism: uncultured Candidatus Rokubacteria bacterium (assembly GCA_963745015.1). Lineage (GTDB taxonomy): Bacteria > Methylomirabilota > Methylomirabilia > Rokubacteriales > DASRDR01 > DASRDR01. The sequence continues at coordinate 197,375 of CAVUVU010000014.1, read as the reverse complement.
ACGGCGATCGCCAGCCCGGCGGCGAAGCCGAGGCCAGTTCCCCGATTCATCGACATCCGGCGCGATCCGAATCGAGCCCGGCGCCGCCGCTTCGGCTCAGAGCCCCCCAGCGACCGGCCGGGGCCCGAGCCCGGCCGGATCGTGATCGGGCTTTCGCCCGGCGACCAGGTCCGTCACGATCCGCGCGGTGCCGAACGCCATGGTCCAGCCCATGTGCCCGTGGCCCGCGTTGAGGTAGAGGTTCTGGTGACGTCCCCGGCCCAGCACCGGCGGCCCGTCGGGGGTCATCGGGCGAAGGCACGCGCGGAACTGCCCCCGATCCCAGTCCGCGGCGGTGGGGAAGAGATCCCGCGCGAGCCGCAGGATGTTGTTGAAATCGCGAGGCGTGTGGCTCCGGTCGTAGCCGGCGAACTCGGCCGTCGAGGTGAGCCGCAGGCGGTCGCCCTGTCGGGACCATCCCACGAGCCACCGCTCGTCGACGCCCGGGAGGGTCGGCGCGAGGCCGTCCGCCAGGACCGGGAACGTCGAGGAGTACCCCTTGGCGGGATAGATTCCGAGCCGGACCCCGATCGTGCGCACGAGGGGCGTCGTGCCGACGCCGAGGGCGAGGACGTAGGCGTCGGCCGTGAACATGGCCGGCGCTCGTCACGGCGGCCGTGACGCGATCCCCCTCCGCGCGAAGGGAGGTGACGCGGACGCCGAGCCGCACGGTCACGCCCAGCTTGTCGCGGCAGATCCGGGCCAGGTTCTCCGTGAACAGGCGCGAGTCGCCGCTCGAGTCGCCGACGTCGCGCACGGCTCCCGCGATCTTGCTCCGCACGGGCTCGAAGGCGGGCTCGAGCTGCGCGACCTGTCCGGGGTCCAGGACCTCCTGACGCTGGCCGTGCTCGGCCAGGAGCGCCATCTTGCGGACGCCCGCCTCCAGCTCGCGCGGATCCCGATAGAGGTAGAGCGCGCCGCGATTCACGGCGTGGAACTCCATTCCCTCGGCGCTCACCAGTTCGGCCATCACGGCCTGGCTGTACTGGCACAGGCGGAGCTTGACGAGGGTGTTCTGCCGGGCGCGTGTCGCGGTGCACTCGCGGAGGAACCGGAGGCCCCACGCCAGGAACGCGGGATCCAGGCTTGGCCGCACGCGGATCGCGGTCTCGTGGCCGAGGAGCGAGCGGAGGAGCATGCCCGGAGCGCTCGGCGAGGCCCACGCGAAGGAATGGCCCGGCGCGATCATGCCCGCGTTGGCGCCGCTGGCGTCTTGCCCGACTCCGTCCTGCTCCTCGAGCAGCGTGACCTCGTGGCGGTCCTTCGCCAGGAAGTACGCGGCCGTCACCCCGGCAATGCCGCCGCCCAGGACGAGGACCTTCATTCGCGCTCCTCGTGATCGATGATCGGCTCGGGGCACGTCCCCGGCCGCCGAAGCCGAGGATACGGCGGGACTGGAGCCCGGAACAAGCCGGGATTGCGGTGAGGGTGTCGGGCACCCTCGCTTGGCGAGGCTCTTGCCTCCGCCGCCGCTGGGATCGGCTGCCCGCTGCCGCTTTCCGCGAACCCTCCACCGCCCAGAAACCCCGGACCATTGCTTCACTGATGGGATCCGGCGAGCTTCGCTAGGCCGGGCGGAGGCATTGGCCTCGCCGTCACGCCGCCACCGGGCTTGTGGTAGTTTTCCCCGTGGGGAGTCATGGCCCCGCCGAGGCACACCGGGCGTTCGGGACGCGGAGACCGCGCTGCGGAACTACAAGGCAGGACTGCCTCCTCTGGTCGTGACGACAGCCCGTCCTCCGGTCGGGCCGATGCGAGCGGCGGACCTCATGCCCCGGCCGAGCCCGAGTCGCAAACCATCGCCGATCGAGGCGGCGCGGACGACGACCTTCGGGTCGAGCGGTTCCGGCCGCTGATCCCGCCGGCCATCCTGATGGAACGGTGCGTGATCAGGGCGGAGGCGTCCCGCACGCTGGCCGAGGGTCGGGAGGCGATCCTGCTCGTCATGCGCGCGTACTTCGAGAAGCCGCGGACGACCGCGGTTCCCTTGCGCTTCCCAGGCTCGACAGCGGGCTCACCAGGCAATGCCGCCGATCCGAGCCATTGTCACGTCGTCGTCCGCAAGACCGACGGCGACGCCACATGAGCCAGCGCGCGACGATGCCCCCAGGAGCTGCGCTGACCCTCATGGCGTACCGCGTCGAGATGGTCGTGTTCCTCGCCGTCGTGGCCTTCACCTACCTCTCGATCAGCCGGCCCTTCGGCGACGGCAACCCGGGGTCGCGCATCGGGCTCACCCTTTCGATCGTCGAGCGCGGCGAGCTCAACATCGACCGTCTGGTGGCGGCGGGCGCGACCGAGGACTGGGCCCGCCACGGCGGCCACTTCTACTCCAACAAGGCGCCCGGGCCGGCGCTCCTCGCCGTTCCCCTGTACTTCGTGCAGAATCGCATCCAGCGGGCGATGGGCGTGGCCGATGACAACTCGCGGGCACGCTGGGTGGCGACCTACCTCGCCAACGTCGAGACCTCGATAGTGCCCACGCTACTGGCGCTGCCCCTCCTGTTGACGGTGCTCATGCGGCGCATGACGCTTTCGCCCGGGTGGGCCTTCGCCCTGTGCGGAACCTGGGCGGTGGGCAGCATGGCCTTGCCATACTCGGTGATGTTCTTCGGCCACCAGTCGGCGGGAGCGTTCTTCGCCATCGGCGCGTGCCTCACCGTCCTCGAGCTGGAAGGGGATGGAGAGCCCCGGCCGCGCGTGATCGCCCTCGCCGGTCTGGCGATGGGGCTGGCCGTCGTCTCCGATTTTCTCGCAGGCGCGCTGGTCGGCGTGTGGACCGTCTACCTCGCCTGGCGCACGGCGCTCGCTCCGCGCGTGCTCGCAGCCTGGGCCGTGGGCGGCGCTGGGCCGCTCGCGGTGGTCATGGCATACGATGCGGTCTGCTTCGGCTCGCCGTTCACCACGGCCTACAACCTGTCGATTCTCAACCCTCGCTACGTTCCGATCGCCGGCTGGGAGTGGCCCAGCCTGGACAGGCTCTTGGACATCACGGTCCGCCCCTGGCGCGGGATGTTCTACGCCACGCCGGTTTTCGCGCTGACCCTCGTCGGTCTGGCGCGTCTCCGCGGAGATGCGCGCGGCAGGCCGGAGGTGATCGGCGCAGCTGCGGGGGTGGTGCTGTACTTCGGCTTGCTGGCGGCGTTTCCCTCGTCGTTCGGCGGCTTTTGCATCGGCCCCCGCTACTTCACCCCGGCTCTGCCACTGGCGCTCCTCCTTGTGGCTGGGGCGGCGCGCACGATGCCGCGCCTGTTCGGGATGCTGCTTCTTGCGAGCACGCTTCTGATGTTCGTCGCGACGCTCACTGAGCCGCTCCCGGACGAGCGCTTCAAGGACCCGTTCCGCGATGTGATCTTCCCGATGCTCGCGCAGGACGGTCCGAGCGCGATGCGGAATCTCTTCACTTCTTTCCTCCGCTTCAGTCTCGTGGGCGCCCTCCTCGCCTATCTGGCGATCTGGGCCGGCCTGGCAACGTGGCTCCGGTCCCGCTTGCGGCGGCGGGAGGCCTGACCTAAACTGGCCTTGTGAGTCTCGCTGAGTTGGACGCGAGGCCTGCGGCCCCCGCGCTGGGAGCGGTACCTGTCGCTCCCCCGGTCAGCCCTGAGTCCAGAGTGGCCATATTCATCGTGGCCTACAACGCAGTCACTACGCTGACGAGGGTGCTGGACCGCATTCCCGACGAGGTGTGGCGGACGGTCGAAGACGTGTATGTCTTCGACGACGCGTCCAAGGATGACACCGCGCTCCTCGGCCGCGCCTACCAGCGGGAAAGAGGGAGGGACAAGCTTCACATTTATCGCCACGAGACGAACCAAGGCTACGGCGGGAATCAGAAGCTCGGTTACCGGTACGCGGTCGACAGGGGCTTCGACTTCGTGGTGCTCCTCCACGGGGACGGGCAGTACGCGCCCGAGGTCCTGCCGCAGATCCTCGCGCCGCTCCTCGAGGGCAGGGCGGACGCGGTGCTGGGCTCGCGAATGATGTCCCGCTTCGCGGCGCTCAAAGGCGGAATGCCGCTCTACAAGTACGTCGGAAACAAGGTCCTCAGCACGTACCAGAATTTCATGATGAACTCCCGCTTGTCCGAGTTTCACTCCGGCTACCGTGCGTACTCGGTCGCGGCGCTCAAGCGGCTCCCGTTCGAGCTCAACTCGAATGATTTTCATTTCGACACCGAGATCATCATTCAGCTCATGGCGCACGGATTTCGAATCAAGGAAGTTCCCATTCCCACGTACTACGGCGACGAGATCTGTTACGTGAACGGGATGAAGTACGCCAAGGACGTGTTCTGGACGACCCTGGACTACCGGCTGCACCGCGCCGGTTTCAAGAACCTTCCGAGGTACGTCGTCGAGTCGGGCCACCGCTACCCGAGCAAGCTCGCCGACCCGCTGTCGAGTCACTCGAAGATCGCAGCCCGGGTGCGGGCGGGCGCGACGGTGCTCGACGTGGGTGCCGGCTCCGGCGCGCTGGGCGAGGCGCTCAAAGCCCGCGGGGCGCGGATCACGGGAATCGACCTGGCGCGTCCGGCCCGTGCGGCAGCGATCTACGATCGATTCATCGAGCAAGACGTCGATCACGAGATGATCCTCCCCGAGGAGCTCAGGTTCGACGTGGCGATCTTCGGTGACGTCCTGGAGCACGTGCGCAAGCCGCGGGGCCTGCTCGAGGCTGCGCGCGCGCGGCTCGAGCCCGGCGGGCGGATCATCGCCTCCACCGGGAACATCGCGCTCTGGTACTACCGGCTGTCGCTTCTCTTCGGTCGGTTCAACTACAGACCGCGCGGTGTCCTCGACGAGACGCATGTCAAGCTCTACACGTTCGACACGTTCAGGGCGCTTTTGGAAAGCGCAGGTCTGCGCGTCACCGGCGTGGACGTGACGCCGATTCCGTTGCTCGAGATTCACCCCGCATTCGGGCGGGCGCCGCTGTCGTGGCTGCACCGGATCGGGCATCTGGCGGCGCGCACATGGAAGCGCATGTTCGCCTACCAGTTCATCCTGGAGGCGGAGCCCTTCGAGTTGAAGTGACGCACGCCCCGTCCCGGGCCTCCGTGCTGGTCGTGGGGGCCTGGTCAGCGCACCCGGCGGAATAGCCCGGGATAGGTCACGACGAGCCCGTCGTCGTCGACGTCGATGTCGCGAGCGAAGTCCGAGTCGACGGACTCGTACCGGTACCGCCGCCCGGGCTCGAGGCAGGTGTAGCGCTGGCGGTCGACGGAGACAGCCAGTTCGGGCAGACGGACGTAGACGACCCGGATCGTCTCGGACTGCCCCCGCCCGAGCCCGAGACGGCGGATGGGCAGCGTGTTGGTGAAGGGCGTCGCCGAGAGATCGACGTCGATCGCTCCGGAGAGATCGGGGCGCGGCGCGCCCGAGGGATCCGTCCAGAGACCGACCCCGTCACTCGAGAGGTCGAGTCCACGGTCCTGGCCGACGACGCTCACGTCGACGCGCCGGACCCGCCATCCGCCGTCGCACAGGATCCGGTACCGGGCGGCGAAGCGGCCCTCCTCGGGGGGGCCGAGGATCACCGACTCCGCACTGACGCCGTCCGGCGCTTCGCGGAGGGTGAGGTGCTCGAGGCCCTCGCCCGTCCAGGCCTCCCAGCGGGCCACCAGTGTGCGGCTCACCACGAGACCCCGACGACCGCTCGACCGCCCGGCCGAATCGACAGCCCGGGGGTGTGGGGCTCTCGGGAGCCCCCGGCGCGAGCGCCTCGTCAGGCGAGAGCGGTGAGGCGCCGGGCCAGGTCGGCCTTCGGCGGGGCGCCGACGACGGTGTCGACGACCTGCCCGTCCTTGAAGAAGAGGAGCGTCGGAATGGCCTGGACGCCGTAGCGCTGGGCCAGGGTCGGTTCCTCGTCCACGTTCACCTTGGCCACGACCACGCGGCCGGCCTCGGCTCGGGCGAGCTCCTCGAGCACCGGGGCGACGGCGCGACAGGGACCGCACCAGGGGGCCCAGAAGTCGACCAGGAGAAGCGGCGTCGCCGCCACGATTTCCGAGAAGTTGCGCTCCGTCAGGGGAAGCGTGGCGGAGTCGGAAGTCGAATTCGTCATCTGATCCTCCCGGCGTCTGGCGGGCGACGATCCGCCCCGCTTCTGACGCCGTCTATTGGACGCGCCCTGGCCGGGCCGGGATTCCGCCGGCGCGCTGCCGAATCCCGGCGATCGGGACCGGGCGCCGAGGGCACGGTCGGCGCCGGGCCGGGCTCCGACACGCGGTCCTGACATACAATGGGCCCGTTCCTCGCGGCCTCGGGCCCGCGGAGCCGACGGGGTTCGGCACGCCCGTGACGCCAGCGCGACCGGCGCCGGACGTCGGGAGTCCGTCGGCTCTCCGGCGCTGAGGGGCGCCATCAGGGTGCGACGAGGCGCCAGCCAGTGCCGCCCAGTGCGTCCAGTGCCACCAGTGGGAGGAAGCGCCGGTGCACGGAGCTCTCGAGACCGTCGGGTCTCTGACGCAGTTTCTTCCGCCGCGGCCCGCGTGCCGTTTCCAGATCAGCGGCTCCCGTGGAGGTTGCTCGGGGCGTGCCCGCTCTGCGTGGCCGCATCCCCGACGGTCGGCGGGGAAGCCCGCTCCACTCACAACCGCCGGCTGATCCAGGACCGTCCACCGGTGTTCCAGGCCGTCGAGGAGACGCGGGATCGGGAGGGGCTTCAGGCCGTCCAGCTCGAGCGCCTCCGACGGACGCTCGCCCGCATCGCGGCGCACAACTCGGCCTATCGACGTCACCTGGGCGAGATTGCCGCGGAGGATCTCGCCTCGCTCGACGACCTCGGGCGGCTGCCGTTTCTGACGAAGGAGCAGCTCCGCGATGCGTACCCGTACGGGATGGCCTGTCACGGGGACGAGCCGATCCACCGGGTCCACATGTCGTCCGGCACCACCGGGGCGCCGATCGTCAACCCGTACACGGCGGCCGACGTCGCCCAGTGGCGCGAGATCATGGCCCGCTCGCTGGCGGCGGCGGGTCTCACCGCGGCGGACATCCTGCTGGTGACGGCGTCCTTCGGCCTCTTCACGGGCGGCTTCGGCTTTCACTTCGGGGCCGAGGCGCTCGGGGCCATGGTGATCCCGGTGGGGGCGGGGCGGACGCTGCTCCAGCTCCAGCTCCTGCGGGACCTCGGGGCGACCGCGCTCGCCGCGATCGCGACCTATCCGCTTCGCATGATCGAGGTGGCGCGGCAGGAAGGGTTCGACTTCCGGTCGACGAAGCTCCGGGTCGCCGTGCTGGGGTCGGAGCCCTGGTCGGACGAGCTGCGCGCCCGGATCGAGGCCGAGATGGGCGTCCGGACGCACGACCTCATCGGGATGACGGAGACCGGAGGGCCGGGGATGGGCATCGAGTGCCTGGCCCGCGACGGGATCCACGTCTGGGACGACCACTATCTGCCCGAGATCGTCGATCCGCGGACGGGCGAGGCTCTTCCGGACGGGGAGCGGGGCGAGCTGGTGGTGACCACCCTCACGCGGCAGGGACTGCCCCTGGTCCGCTACCGGACCCGTGACGTCACGCGCGTCCGGTCGCGCGAGCGGTGCGCATGCGGGCGTACGGGGGTTCGCCTCGACCGCTTCCACGGCCGCACGGACGACATGGTCATCTTCAAGGGCGTCAACTTCTACCCCAGCCAGGTCGAGCAGATCCTGCTCCGGCAGCCAGGCCTGGATCACGAGTACCAGATCGTGCTGGACCGCGACGCCGAGCGAGGCGACCATCTGCTCCTGTGCGTCGAGGCGGGTCCGGCATTCGACCGGGCCGCCGAGAGCCGGCTCTTGCGCGAGCTGAGCGATCGGCTCAATCTCACGCCGGAGATCCGGCCCATGGCCCTCGGGACGATCCCGCGGCCGGCGGGGAAGGCGGTCCGGGTCGTGGACCGGCGCGGCGGTGGAAGCTGAGCCGGGCGGGCTCCCGCGGAAGACGCCGATCGGCAGGAGGCGGCCGGGAGCCGTCGAGAAAGGACGGACACACCATGACGAAGGTGGCCGAGGCGCGCGGGATCGGGAGGCGGGCGCAGGAGATTCCCACCGGGATGGGAGCCCAGCTGGAGGGTGGATCGTGAGCGCGGCCGGCGCTCCGGGCGCCGCCCTGCTCGCCGCAGTCGCCGAGACGCCCTTCGAGGCGCTGCCGAAGCCCGCCGTCGAGATGGGCCGTCTCGCCATGCTCGACTGGTGGGGCGTCACGGTCGGCGGCGTCGACGAGCCGGTGACCCGTCTGCTCCGCGAGGCGGTGCCCGAGCCCGAAGGACCGGCGTCGGTCCTCGGCACGGCCCGCACGGCCTCCCCGGTCACGGCGGCTCTCTGGAACGGCACCGCCTCCCATGCGCTGGACTACGACGACACCGTGCTCGCGCTGCCGGGCCACGTCTGCGCCCCGCTCCTGCCGGGACTGCTCGCGCTCGCGGAGACGCGGGGCGCGACGGGGCGGGACGTCCTGACGGCGTTCGTGCTCGGCGTCGAGGTGATGTGCCGCGTGTCGCGCGCGCTGGCGCCGGGGCACTACCGCGCGGGCTGGCACGCCACCGCGACACTCGGGCGGCTCGGCGGCGCGGCCGCGTGCGCCCGGCTGCTGGGCCTGGACGCTCCGGGGATCGACCGGGCGGTGGGGCTGGCGGCGGCCCAGCTCGGAGGGATCCACGAGTCGTTCGGGACCATGGGGAAGCCGTTCCAGGTCGGGCGCGCGGCGGCCGACGGCCTCCTGGCCGCGCTCGTGGCCGACGGCGGGATGACGGGACCCTCGGGGATCCTCGACCGTCCGGCGTGGGCGCGGCGGCTCTCACCGGACTGGACGCCCGCGCGGCTCGCCGACGGCCTGGGCCAGCGACTGGGCCGTGAACGAGGTCTTCTTCAAGCGCTTCCCGTGCTGCTTCGCGACCCACGCCGCCCTGACGGCGCTGCTCGACCTCGACCCGCGCCTCGATCCGGCGGCGATCGAGGCGGTGGACCTCGACGTGTGCCGGACGACCCTGCTGGTGGCCGATCAGCGCCAGCCCGACACGGGGCTCGGTGGGAAGTTCAGCATCACCTACTGCGCCGCGAGCGCGCTCCTCCGCGGGCCCCGTCCGGGAGGAGCACTTCACCGCCGAGGCGGTTCTGGATCCGGCGGCGCGCGCGCTGGCCGGCCGGGTACGTCTCTTTCCCCAGGCCGAGCTCGACGAGTCGCGAGCCCGGGCCGTCGTGCGGCTCCGGGACGGGTCTGTCCACGAGAAGGTGGGGGATCTTCGCCTGGGCCGCGATCCGGAGCGGCTCCGCCGGGAGCTTGGCGCGAAGTTCCAGGCCCTCACCGAGCCGCGGCTCGGCGCGGCGGAGAGCGCGCGGCTCCGGGACGCGCTCGGCCGCGTCGACGAGATCGAGGACCTCAAAGAGCTCACCGGGCGCCGCGGGAGTTGATCGGACGGTCCGGTTCCGACGGCCTTCGGCCTGCGGCCGCCGTCGGCGTGCGGCGGCCTGTGGGCTCACGCGCCGCGCGCGCTCCTGACGGACGGCGGCGGTGCCGCCGGTGACCGTCGACCTCACGCCGCTCTTCGCCCCTCGCGGGGTGGCCGTGCTGGGCGCGTCACGGAACCCCGCGAAGCTCGGCCACCGGCTCGTCGAGAACCTCCTCGCCCCGGGCTTCCCGGGCGACGTCTTTCCCGTGAACCCGAGCGGGGAGGCCATTCTCGGCCGCGACTCGGTCGCGCGCGTCGAGGATCTCCCGCACGGGCTGGATCTCGCGCTGGTGAGCCTCCCCGCGAGGGCGGTGCTGCCCGCCGTCCGGGCGCTCGGCGCGCGCGGCTGCCGGATGTGCGTCATCCTCGCCTCGGGGTTCGGCGAGACGGGGCGAGCCGGGCGGGTCGTCCAGGAAGAGATCGAGGCCATCGCCAGGACGAGCGGGATGCGGATCGTCGGCCCCAACTGCATGGGCGTCGTCAACGTGCCCGGCCGGCTCAACGCCTCCTACTTCTGGGACGTTCCCCGGCAGCCGGGAGGCATCTCCTTCGTGTCGCAGAGCGGGGCCTACGGCGGGCTCTTCTTTCGCGAGGTGCGCGCGCGGGGGCTCGGGGTCGCCAAGTTCCTCTCGATCGGGAATCAGTCGGACCTCGGGTTCACGGAGTGCCTCGACTGGCTTGCCGACGATCCCGACACGCGCGTGGTGGGGCTCTTCGTCGAGGGAATCCGGGACGGCCGGGCCTTCGTCGCGGCCGCCCGGCGGCTCGGCGCGCGCGAAGCCGGTCGTCGCCCTCAAGGGCGGTCGGGCCGAGGCGGGCCGGCGGGCCGCCGGGCTCCCACACCGGCTCGCTCGCGGGGGCGTGGGAGACCTACCGCGCCGCCTTCGCGGCCGCCGGCATCGTCGTGGTGGACGAGACCGAGGAGCTGTTCGACGCGATGGTGACGCTGGAGGCGCACGGGAGCCGCCCGCCGCGCGACGGGGCCGTCGCCATCCTCACGATCTCGGGCGGGCCCTCGGTCGTGGCGGCCGACGCGGCGGAAGCGGCGGGGCTTCGAGTCCCGGCGCTCCCGGAGGAGCGGCGCCGGGCGCTGCGAGCCCACCTGCCGGATTTCGGCGCCGACGGGAACCCTGTCGACATGACGCCCCAGATGGAGCCCGCCGGCTTCGAGCCGAGCGTGCGCCTGGTCCTCGAGGCGCCGGAGGTCTCGGGCGCCATTGCGATCGACATCGGGCTCGATCGCCCCGAATACGCCGATGCCCTCGTGGCGGCGCAGGCGGCGACCGGGAAGCCCGTGGTCGCCTGCACCGTCGACACGCCGGAGATGGACCGCCGTCTCCGCGCGGCGGGCATCCCGCTCGTGCCGGGACCGGAGCGGGCGGTGCGGGCCTATCGGGCGCTCGTCAGCCACGCGAGCCTTCACCGACGGGGCGAGCCCGCCGTTCCCGCGCGTCGCACGCCGCCCGCCCTGCCGGCCGGTCTCGTCGAGCGGCTGGCCACCGTCAGAGGACCGCTCGGGCACGCCGACGCCCGCGCCCTGCTGGAGGCCTACGGCGTGCCGTTCCCGCGCGAGCGGATCGTCGCGACTCGGCCGCAGAGGCCCTGTCGGCGGGTGAGGAGATCGGCTACCCTCTGGTGGTCAAGACGGCGCGTCCGGACGTGCTCCACCGGACGGAGGCGGGTGGCGTCGATCCTGGGCGTGGCGGACGGGAGCGCGCTGACCCGGGCGGTGCACGCGCTCGAGGCGCGGGTCGGCCCGGGGCCCCTCCTGGTGCAGGAGGAGGTGTCTCGGGGACTCGAGCTCCTCGTCGGCGGCCGGCGCGACCCGAGCTTCGGCGCCACGGTGCTGGTCGGTCTCGGCGGGGTGCTGGCGGAGCTTCTCCGCGACGTGTCGATCGGGCTCGCGCCGCTCGCTCCCGAGACGGCGCGCGCGATGCTGGCCGAGGGGCGGCGGGCGGCGCTCCTCCGGGGGTTTCGCGGGGCCGCGGCCGTCGACGAGCACGCGCTGACCGGCGCTCTCGTCGGGGTCGGGGACCTTCTGGCGGACCACGAGGCCGTCGTCGAGGTGGACGTGAATCCCCTGATCGCGTCGGCCGGCCGGCTCGTGGCCGTGGACGCGCTGGTCCTGGTGAACCTCGAGAGCACGGAAGCAGGGAGGGCAGGCGATGGGACCTGAGGGACGGCACGTGAAGCGGCGGGACTTCTTGCGGGCCGGCGCCGCGGCCGGTGTCGCGCTGGCGGGCGGCTTGCCGGCGCGCCGCGCGAGCGCCCAGGGGAAAGGCAAGGTGCGCTTCGCCTACCTCCAGCTCGGATGGGCGGCGTGCGAGATCATCCACAAGGAAGATCTCCTCGGCAAGCGCGGCTGGCAGGCGGAGTACAGCGTCATCGGCGGCCCGCCCGCGCCCCTCATCGCCACCTTCGGCGCGGGCAACGTCGACGCCATCGACATGTCCTTCGCGCTGGCCGCCAAGATGTTCGAGGACAAGGTGCCGCTGAAGGTCACGGGCGTCGCCACCGCGGTGCTCGGCGCCATCGTGGTGCGGACCGACGCCGGGATCGGCAAGCTGGAAGACCTGAAGGGCCGCAAGATGGCCGCCATCGTCGGGAGCACGGCCTTCCTGGACATGCGGACCCTCGCGCTGAAGGCGCACGGTTTCGACCTCCAGAAGGACGTGCAGATCGTCACCGCGACCGGCCAGCCCGACATGGTGAACGCGCTCAACACGAAGGCCGTCGACGCCATGCTCAGCTGGACGCCGACGACCGAGCAGGTCGTGTTCAGCGGAGCGGGGAAGTACCTGGTCAAGCACATCGACCTGTGGCGCCAGGCGACGGGTCGCCCCACCGGGCATCCGGTGCACGTCTGCTACGTGGTCAACCCCGCGTTCATCGAGAAGAACCCGTCGCTGCCGAAGGACCTGAACGACGCGCAGCGCGAGGCGGTGGACATCTGGTACAAGAACCGGCCCCGGACGATCGAGATCGTGACCGAGATCACGAAGCTGCCGCGGGACGTGGTCGAGTTCGCCTACGGGCAGACGGTGCAGATGCTGCACGGGCTGTCGGACGAGCAGGTCGACAGCATGATCCTCCAGCTCAAGCTGACCAAGGAGTCGGGGTTCCTCAAGTCGGACATCTGGGACAACCCGGACCGCATCAAGAAGGAGTTCTTCTGGCGATCTGCCTAAGAAAGGCCGCCAATCGTCGATTTCCCTGGCCTGGTTGCGCGGGGGTTGCGGTTGGTGGGGGCGTTCGCCCGGGGTTCGAGGCCTTCGACGTCGTCTAGCCGGTCCACGACCACGTGTTCGGCGCCAGCATCCGGTATTCGTGGGCTGGGGATAGGAGGTGGGCATGGCGCTCCAGCGTTCTAGCAAGCACAGAATGATCGCTGGCGTCTGTGGCGGGATCGCCGAGTGGCTGGGGTGGAAGCCATCCCGTGTACGCCTGCTTTACGTCCTCGTGTCCATCCTGTCGGCCGCCTTCCCGGGCATCCTGGTCTACGTGGTGCTGTGGGTCGTCTTGCCGCAGGCGCCTCAGTAACCGTCGGGCAGGGCCCGTGGACGTCAACCGAGACGTCCGAAGCGCTCCTAGCAGGATGCTGAAAAACGCGGAAGCGATCGGCCGCGCATGCCACTCTCAAGAAGCAACGAGGAGGGGCACATGCGCGGCGACGATCGGCGTCCGGACACGATGTTCAGCTACGTGGCCCCCGAGCAGCGGGTCCCGGCGGACCATCCCCTGCGGGCGATCCGCACGATGGTCGACACGGCCCTCCGGGAGCTCTCGCCCGAGTTCGCGCGGCTGTACCCGAAGACCGGGCGCCCGTCGATCCCGCCCGAGCAGCTGCTGCGCGCCCTGCTGCTGCAGATGCTGTACTCGGTCCGGAGCGAGCGCCAGCTCATGGAGCAGCTGGACTACAACCTGCTCTTCCGCTGGTTCGTGGGCCTCAGCATGGATGACCGGGTCTGGGACCCGACCGTGTTCACCAAGAACCGGGAGCGGCTTGCTGCGCGGGGACATCGCCCGGGCCTTCTTCGAGCGGGTGCTGGCCCAGGCCCAGGGGCGCCAGCTGCTCTCGGACGAGCACTTCACGGTCGACGGGACGCTGATCGAGGCGTGGGCCGGGCTGAAGAGCTTCAAGAAGAAGGGGACGGCGGCGCCGCCGCCCGACGATCCCGGCAACCCGACGGTCAACTTCCACGGCGAGCGGCGGTCGAACGCCACCCATGCCTCGACCACCGATCCGGAGGCCCGGCTGATCCGGAAGGGGCCGCGGCAAGGAAGCCAAGCTCGCCTATCAGGGCCACGCCCTGATGGAGAACCGGCACGGCCTGGTGGTCGACACCTGCGTGACCCAGGCGCATCGGGATCGCGGAGCGGGAGGCGGCGGCCGCGATGGCCACGAACCTGCGGCGCGGGCGCCACCGTCGGGGCCGACAAGGGCTACGACACCCGGGCTTCGTCGCCGCCCTGCGGAGTCTCGGGCTGACGCCGCACGTCGCGCAGAACATGACGAACCGGCGCAGTGCGATCGACGCGCGGACGACCCGCCATCCCGGCTACGCCGTCAGTCAGCAGAAGCGGAAGCTCGTCGAAGAGGTGTTCGGCTGGCTCAAGACGGTGGCCCTCTTCCGGAAGACGCGCCACCGGGGGGTGCGCCGGGTCGGCTGGCTGTTCACCCTGGGCGCCGCGCTGTACAACCTGGTGCGGATCCGGAACCTGATCGAGGCCGAGGCGACGCCATGAGCGGCTCGACGAGGCGATCGGACGCGCCGCCCAACCCGGCCGGATGGGCGCGAGGATCAACCCCAACCGCTCTCCCTGGCCTTGGGCACCATGTCTTCACTCGTCAGCCACCCATTTTCCGCAGCCTGCTAGACGCTGAAGTTGCTGTGACTGTGGGACGCCCGGAACGTCTATCCCGGCAACCCCCTGAAAGGCCCCTACAGGCTATCGCATCGAGGAGATGCCGCCATGAGGGACCCCGAGGTGCATAGCCTGACCGGCTCGCGACACCAGACGGCGCTCAGCCGAGCGTGATCTCCGCCACGATCCAGCGAGCGCTCGGGTGTTTCTGGTGGCCGCTGGCCGTGACCAGGTCCAGGACGCCGAAGACCGAGAACGCCGGGGGCCCACCCACGGATGGCGCCCGCCGATCGTCTGCCGGCGCCTGAATGGATCCAACGCGTCGAACATGCCGTCGGCGAGGAATTGCGGCGCACCTGGCCCCGGGCCAGCAAGGGTCAGGGCCGGGCGGATAGCGCGTTCCCCCCGGCCCGTTGAGGACCTGGCTGGCGCCGTGGGCGGGCTCGCGGCAGGGTCGGGGCGGTCCTCTCCCTGCGAGCATAGGTCGGTCAGACTCAACGCCGAGGGGCCCCGTGACGGTCCTATCGGCCGTAGAGGGCCATGCCTCGCGCTTCTTCACACGAAGGCTCCGGACGCGACAGGTGAGATTCTGGCGCTCCACATCGGTCAGGTGCGGAAGGCGGAATGTCCACACGGCCTTTCGCACGAAGTAGCCGCTGCATGGACATTCCGCGACGGTCAGCCAGTCTGGGAGTCGACTCCACTCCGCGATGGTGGCGACGTGGCGGCAGAGGGCACAGGATTCGGTGGCGGCGGTCCCCATTTGACGTCAGCGATCCGCGTGCCCACGCGGTCAGGTGGGCGTGAGCTCCGTCACGATCCACCGGGCGGTCCAGGCCTCCTGGTATCCGATCACGGTGATCGTGGCTCCCAGCGCCGAGCCGGCCACCACGACGCCCGGGGCCACCCAGACGGTGCGCTCGACGATTGCGGAGCCAGCGCCCGACTGCATCCCAGGTGGCGACCGTACCGGTCAGAGAGAATCCGAGGGGTTCCGGGGGGCGGGGAGAAGGACTGGGTGTCCGTCATTTCTGGCACGCTCTCCCTCCTCGTTGCCCTGCCGAGCAACGTCAGGACCGTGCCCCCTCTGCTGCACATCCGGCGGGTCGACCCTATCGCGCCGCGAAGGCTCTGTCTGTAGGAAATATTGCATGACCGACCACAGTGGCGGAGGTGATGGCGATATATGAGCCGAACCCGCGGCCCCGTCTTGCGCCCGGCGGCGCGGGCAAGCGGCTTAGAAGCCGGCTACGCTGAGGGGCCCGCTCCCTGCCAATCCGAAAGCATTAGGCATGCACGTCGTAGACGGACATGCTCGCGTGTTCCCGATCGTGTCGGAACCGCATCTCGATCTCCACCTGATTGGGCCTGATCGGATCATCACAGACGGCACACAACACGCGAGAGCTCGACCGTTCGCTGGTCTCGTCTGGGTCGCGGCTCGGCACTCGTTTACTTCGCATCGCGCGGCGGGCGAGTGCCCGTGAGGCCAATCCCTGAGATTTCCACCACGTCATCCGTCCGGCCTAGCGGCGGGGGATCGGGGATCGACCTTCTTCCGCAGGCCGCCCAGCTTAGGGACTGGGGCTAGGTGTCCGTGGGACGACGGGTCCTCTGTCGGTACGCGGACGGGTCAGCCGCTTGCCTTTTGCAAAAAAGCCTTAGCGGTGTCCTGGGCTGAGTGCCAGGATCGCCGCATGAGGCCGAGTGTTCTTGCCGGTCTCGTCGCTCTAGTGCTCTCGGGAGCCGGGTGCCTCGCCACCAGGCCCTTCGTGCGCACGGAAGTGCAGAAGAGTGACGCGAGAACGCAGCAACAGCTGGAGACGGTCGATCTCCGACTCGACGCGGTGGAGCGCGAGCTGAAAGAGGAGAGGGCGCGGCTAGCGACGCTGGATGCCGACCTCCACCAGACACGGGGAGTGGTCGAGGACACGGCGAAGCAAGCGGCGCAGACTCGGGAACTGGCCATCATGGCCGACGGGGCTGCGCGCGACGCGCTCCAGGCAGTCAGCCGCAGTCCCACGCCCAAGATGCCCAAGCCGGGCCCGGTTGCGGCGACTCCGGGAAACCTTCGTAGTCCACTTCGGATTCGCCCAGTGGTGGCTCGACCCCGCGGAGCGGATGACGCTGCTCAAGGCCCTGACGCGGCTTCAACGAAATCCAGCGCTCGTGGCGAGGTTGGAGGGATTCGCCGACAACGTCGGCTCGCCGAGCCTGAACCTGAAGCTGAGTCAGCGCCGCGCCGACGAGGTGAGGCGCTTTCTGGTCGCAAATGGCGTCAAGCAGGGTCGCATCCAGACGCTCGCGATGGGAGAGGCCTGGCCAGCGGCCTCCAATCGCAGCCCGACGGGCCGCGACCAGAACCGGCGCGTCGCGGTCACACTGCGCCCCGCGCAATAGCCCCCGGCGGGCCGTGACGTCCGGCCAGGTGAACCCGACGCCTCTCCATCTCGCCTTGACCCTGGCTACCGGACTGACGATCCCGTCGGCTGGCGCGGGCGGATGAGGGGATTCAATAAGGCCGCACAGCCCGACACATTGCTTCGCTCAAGCGGTCCCACCCGCGCGGACGAGCCGCGCGCACCACAATGGAGAACGAAGTGCGCCTGATCGTGAGCAGCAGCGCCCAGGCCATCTGGGCTTGGCTCGATCCCGATACGGCCGAGGAGATGTCTGTCTTGGAGCAGTGCGCCTCTCAGGGAGAGTGGACAAACGGACGTGGGAGCGAGGCGATCCCGAGGTCTTCTTTTTTTTTTTTTTTTTTTTTTTTTTTTTTTTTTTTTTTTTTTTTTTTTTTTTTTTTTTTTTTTTTTTTTTTTTTTTTTTTTTTTTTTTTTTTTTTAGGCCTTGGCGACGCGACTCGGTTATCAGGTCGGAGCGCCGAAACCGCAGCCACAGCGTCGACGTGCAGCAGCGAGAGCATGACCTCTCGATCTCGGAGGTTGGTAGCCATACGGTGGGTTGGGGTGCGGGTGATTATGGGTCGTCGCCGAGGCGCCCTGGCGGAGACGAACCGTCCATCCGTGCCAGACCAGCGCCGGCGGCTTTCCCGCCCCGGCGACCTCGTGGGAGGCGTTGCGCTTCTTTTTTTTTTTTCTGTAACTGTCAACCCTACCAGAGGAAGCGAGCCGCGAGCGGTTGCGGGGAGGTTGCGTCTCGTGCCACGATTCGCCGTGGTCTGCAACCTCGCCGTTCCGCCAGTTCGCGCGAGATTTGCAGCGCATCACCAAGGAGTTCCTCTGGCGGGGGTGAGCTCGGCCGGCCCGCCGCGAGCTGGAGCGAGCGGTTCCGGCTGCCCTCGCTCGTCGTCCTGGCGGTCGTTCTGGTCGTCTGGGAGGCGGTCGCCCGCCGCTACGGCGCGTACGTGATGCCGTCGCCCGGGGCGGTGGCCCAGGGCCTGGTCACGGTCGTCCTCACCGGCGAGGTGTGGACGCACGCCGGGGCGTCGCTCTTCCGCATCGCGATCGGGTTCGGGAGCGCGCTCGTGGTCGCGGTGGTGATGGGCCTCGCGTCGTTCCTCTGGCGACCCGCCCGCATCGCGGTCGCGGACGTCGTGACCGTCCTGAACTCGACCTCCGTGTTCGTGTGGATCGTCATCTCCCTCATCTGGTTCGGCCTGACCAACATGGCGCCCATCTTCGCCACGTTCATGATCACGCTGCCGGTGGTGGCGGCCAACGTCGTGGAGGGCGTGGCGACCGTCGACCGCCGCCTTCTCGAGATGGGCCAGGTGTACCGGCTCTCGGGCGGGGAGAAGTTCCGGTCGATCGTGATCCCGTCGACGATGCCGCACCTCGTGGCCGGCATGAAGGTGGGTTTCGGCCTCGCGTTGAAGGTCTCGGTGGTCGCCGAGATCTTCGGGGTGACGAGCGGCATCGGCTACGCCATGAACTACAGCCGGGAGACCCTGGCGACCCAGATGGTGTTCGTCTGGGCCCTGGTCATGGTTGCCATCATGCTGGTGACCGACAAGCTCGTCTTCGACTCGTTGACGCGGCGGCTCGAGCGCTGGCGCTGAGCCGGCCGGCGGGGCGGCGTTCCGAAAGCTCCGCGGGGGTCGACCGGTACGGTACGATGAAGCTCCCATGAGGCTGGATGTTCACGAGGTCTCGAAGCGGTACGCCATCCCCGTCCTGGACGCCGTCTCGCTGCAGGTCGAGAAGGGCGAATTCCTGTGCCTCCTCGGCCCGAACGGGTGCGGCAAGACGACGCTTCTCCGGATCCTCGGCGGCCTCGAGCCGCCGACGGCGGGTGAGGTGCGGCTCGACGGGCGTCCGGTCACCTACGGCGGCAACGGCGAGCTCCACGTGGGCGTGGTCTTCCAGGAGGACCGGCTCTTGCCGTGGATGACGCTGGCCGAGAACGTCGCCCTGGTGCTGAAGGCGCAGGGCCTCGACCAGGCCGACCGCCGGGACACCGCCCGCCGGTACCTTCGCTTCGTGGGTCTCACGGGATTCGAAGACTACTATCCCAACCGGGTCTCCGGCGGGATAGGCAGCGCGCGGCCATTGCCCGCGCGCTCGCGATCGAGCCGGCCCTCTTGCTCATGGACGAGCCCTTCGGCTCGCTGGACGCCCAGAACCGCCGGATCATGCAGGCGGAGGTCAAGCGGATCTGGGCGGAAACGGGGAAGACGATCGTGTTCGTCACTCACGCGATCGAGGAGGCGGTGTCGATCGGTACGACGCTCGTCATGATGTCGGCGCGCCCGGCGCGCGTGCGTGAGCTCATCCGGAACGACGGAGGGCGCGATCGCCACACGCTGGTGGACCACCTGAACCAGGTGATCATGGAAGAAGTGCTGCGCCAGCAGGGTGCCGGAGGCCCGGTTCAATGAGGCGGCGCCCCATCGACCCTCGGGTCTTCTCGCCGGGCTCGGCCTCGGCCTCGCGCTGGCGGGGTGCGCCGCGGAGCCCGTGCCGGCGCCGCCCATGCCGCCCGATCTCATGATCGTGGCGCCGCCCGCTTCCGTGCCGCGGGCGAACGCGCGGTTCGCCGGCCGGTGGACGGGTAGGTGGGAGGAGCAGCTCGACCACTTCCTGATCGTCGAGCTTCTGGTGCAGAACGGCCAGACCACCGAGGTCGTCGCGGTGTACTCGTGGGGGATCTCGCCGCAGCTCGGGGTCGGCACGCCGGGATGGACGCGCGTTCGCGGGCGCATCGAGAACGGCGCGCTCCGGCTCGAGCTCACGCGCGTCCAGGCGACGGCCGTGTACACCATGCAGGCGGACGGCTCGCTGGCGGGAGAGTACTGGCGCGGCGAGCGGGTCACGTCGCGGGCCCGGCTGATCCGGGCCGTGCGGGAGGGCCCGCCGCCTGCCTCGTCCCGGGATTGCGGCCGCCGCGCGGCGGCGGCTGACTGCCAACCACAGCTCCTGGGCGGGAGGGACGGCGGATGATCAAGCCCTACACCGCCGTCGGACTCATCCCCACCGTGCGCGGCATCCGGAAGCGGCGCGGACATCAAGATCAACCTCGACCACCTCCGCCACCTGGTGAAGGCCGCCTCGTGGCTGTCGAGCCTCGACCTGCCCGTGCGGCTGATCGCCTTCCCCGAGGGCGCGCTCCAGGCGTTCAACGACGAGGTGCTCGACCTCGACCACGCGACCTTCGCGCGCGAGTGCGCCATCGACATCCCGGGGGAGGAGACGGAGGCGCTCGGGAAGATCGCGCGCGAGTACAACGCCTTCGTCATGGCCCAGGCCAAGGCGCGCCATCCCGACTGGCCGGACCGCTACTTCAACGTGGGCTTCATCCTCAACCCGCGCGGCAAGGTCATCCTCCAGCACTACAAGGTCTCGCCGCTCTTCCCGGTCGAGCACTCGATGTGCCCCCACGACGTCTACGACTGGTGGGTGGAGAAGTACGGGCGGAACCTCCAGGCGTTCTGGCCGGTGGTCGACACGGAGATCGGCCGCCTCGGCATCATGATGGCCAACGAGGGCTCGTACCCGGAGAACGCGCGCGCGCTCGCGCTGAACGGCGCCGAGGTCGTCTACCGCGCCTCCTACCCGCACCCCGCGACCGGCAACGAGTATCTTCGAGATCCAGAGCCGCGCGCGCGCGCTCGACAACAACATGTACGTCGTCGCGCCGAACATGGGCACCTACTACCTCTTCCCCGAGGAGACCACGCCGATCGACACGTTCGGCGGCCGGTCCTTCATCATCGACTACAAGGGCCGGATCGTCGGCCGCCAGGACTACGGCGCGGGCTCGACCTACGTGGGCGGCGTCGATCGACATCGAGGCCCTGCGCGACCACCGGGCTCGCGCGCAGTGGGACAACTGGCTGAAGGACCTGCGCACCGAGCTGTACCAGCTCGCTCTACGAGAAGCCGATCTACCCGAAGAACCTCTACCTGAAGCGCGCGCCGATGAAGCACGCCGAGTACCGCGAGAAGGTCATCAAGCGCCAGATCCGGCTCATGCACGAGCGCGGGATCTGGAAGAAGCCGAGCGCGTGAGGCGGCTCGTGTCGCGGGCTGGCGGGACCGGGTGCCGGGGGTGGCTCGCCGCCCTCGGCCTGGGCGCGATCGTCGCGACCGGCTGCGCCGCGTTCCGGGAGGCGCCCCTCGAGGTTCCGCCGGGCCACCAGGTGGTCGTGGGGAAGTCTACCTCTCGGGATTCAGCATGCCGCATGTCGTCCTCGACATCGCGCGCGATGACGGCACCTACCGGCACGAGCTCGCGGTCGACTCCATCCAGAGCCCGTTCGTGATCACCCTGCCACCGGGCCGGTACCAGGTCACGCGTCTGCGCATCAACGACGGCGGACCGTTTGTCCCCGACGAGGCCTGGTTCAGGATCGGTGTCGCGTTCGACGTCGGGGACGCGGCCGTCTACGTGGGCACGCTGGACCTCGAGCGCGTTGTCTTCGCCCGCCAGCTGCGGGTCATGGTCAAGGACGAGTACGAGCGCACCCTCCCGGAGTTGCGGGCGCGGTATCCCGGGCTGCCGCCCGTGATCGTGCGGGGGATCGGCCGGCCGCTCTAGGATTCCCGTGGCCCTCACTCCCAGCGCCTCGTACAGCCTCACCATCCGGGCGGCGATCAAGAACCGGCCGGGCATGCTCGGCCGCCTCACGTCCGCCATCGGCGAGGCCGGGGGCGACATCCGGGCCGTCGATCTCGTCGAGCTGGTCAAGGACATCATCGTCCGCGACTTCACCATCAACGCGCGCGACGAGCTGCACGGCCAGGCGATCGTCCGCGTGATGGCGACGGGCCGGTCCGACTACCCCAACCAGATCAACAACGTGCTCTGCTTTCCCGGGGTTCTTCCGGGGCTTCTCGACTGCCGCGCCTCGCGGTCACCGACGAGATGAAGATCGCCGCCGCCCAGGCCATCGCGTCTGTGGTGAGCCGGCAAGGAGCTCCACGAGGAGTACATCATCCCCAGCGTGTTCAACAAGAAGGTCGCCCCGGCCGTCGCCCGGGAGGTCGTGCGCGCCGCCCAGCGCGGCGGCTTCGCGCGCCGCCGCCGCCGGCTGGCGCACTGAGCGCCATGTCCCACGCTTTCGCGGAGCTCGCGAAGCGGACCGAGGAGATCACCCCGTTCCTGGCGGTCGAGGTGTTCGAGCGCGCCCAGGAGCTCGAGCGCCAGGGGCACGAGGTGGTGCACCTGGAGTTCGGGGAGCCCGACTTCGAGACGCCAGAGGTGGTCCGCGAGGCCGCCGTGCGGGCCATCCGGGACGGCCGGACGAAGTACGCCCACAGCCTGGGCCTCTTGCCGCTCCGGGAGGCGATCGCCGAGCACTACCAGCAGACGTACCGGGTCGCGGTGTCGCCGGACCAGGTGCTCGTGACGGCGGGGACGTCGCCGGCGATGCTGCTCCTCTTCACCGGGCTCCTGTCGGCGGGGGACGAGGTCGTCCTGTCGAACCCCCACTACGCGCTGCTACCCGAACTTCGTGCGCTACGCCGACGCCGTGCCGGTCTACGTCCCGACCCCCGAGTCCGACGGGTGGAGCCTCCGCGCCGAAGCGGTTCGCGAGCGGCTGACCCCGCGCACGCGGGCCGTCATGGTGAACTCGCCGGCGAATCCGACCGGGCGTGGTGATGTCCGCCGACCGGCTGGCGGCGCTCGCCGAGGTGGCGGAGCGGCACGGCTCCTGGCTGGTGTCCGACGAGATCTACCACGGCCTGAGCTACGAAGGGCCCGATCATACGGTCCTCGAGTTCACGGACCGCGCCTTCGTGTTCAACGGCTTCTCCAAGGCCTACGCGATGACCGGCTGGCGCCTCGGCTATCTCATCGCGCCGAAGTCGTACGTCCGCACGCTCCAGCGGCTCCACCAGAACTTCTTCATCTCCTCGAACGAGTTCGTGCAGTGGGCCGGCGTGGCGGCGCTCCGGGAGGCCGCGGGGGACGTGCGCCGGTTCCGGGCGATCTTCGACGAGCGCCGGCGCGCGATGGTCGAGGGGCTCCGCGCGATCGGGCTCGGCGGTCCGGGCCGAGCCGACCGGGGCCTTCTACGTCTTCGCCGACGCGCGGCGCTTCTGCGAGCGGTCGTACGACTTCGCCTTCGAGATCCTGGCCGGAGCCCGCGTGGCCGTGACGCCGGGCATCGACTTCGGGACGGGGGGCGAGGGATACCTGCGCTTCTCGTACGCCAACAGCCTGCCGCGCATCCACGAGGCCCTCCTGCGCCTGGGCGAGTTCCTGCGTGACCGTGACGTCCGTGCCTGAGGCTCCGCGCGAAGGTCGTGACCAGTCCCGTGGGACGTCCGCCTCGCGCGCGTCCTCGTCCGCCCGCTCCGGCACACGCCGCTCACCCCGAACGGCCTCACGACCCTCGGGCTTCTCGCCTCCCTGACGGCGGCCTGGCTGATGGCCTCGGGCGACCCGCGCCGGGCTGCGGTGGGCGGCGGCCTCTTCATGCTGGCGGTGCTCGTCGACCACATGGACGGCGAGTTCGCCCGGCTCACCGGGCTGACGAGCCGATTCGGCCACTACTACGACCACGTGGCGGCCGGCCTGGGGTACGTGAGCCTGTTCGCGGGGCTGGGCATCGGGCTCCGCTCGGGATGGCTCGGCGCGTGGGCCCCCGTCGCCGGCGCGGTCGCCGCCGGGTCGATCGCGGCCGTCTTCCTGATCCGCGTCTTCCTGGAGGAGACGGCGGGACGAGCCATGGTCGCGCAGGAGAACTGGCGGGGATTCGAGCCGGAGGACGCCCTCTACCTGGTCGGCCCCGTCGCCTGGCTGGGCCTCCTCGCGCCGTTCCTGCTGGCCGCGGCCCTCGGCGCGCCGCTGTTCCTCCTCTGGGTGGTGTGGTGCGCGGTCAACCGACGGTCGGCCACCGCGTCCCGGCGGAAGGCTCCGCCGAAGGCGCCGTTTGACGCAGGCCGCAGGGCCCACTAGGCTCGGTCGAGCCACCGGGCGCGGCTGATCACCGCCCCGCGCGCGACGACGGAGGCGACCATGGCGGGCGGCGCGGACGACATCGTCGGGCACTTCCGGCTGGCCTACCAGACGGTGATCCGGTTTCCGGTCCTGATCGTGCCGCCGCTGGCGGTGGCCGTTCTCGGCTTCCTGCTGGTGTTCTTCATCGGCGGCGGCGCCGCCGTGATCGGCGCGCTGATGGGCGGCGCGATGGGGGGCGGCCACGGGGCGGCGGCCGGCGGGATCGTGGGGCTCGTCCTCGGCATGCTCGTGTTCGGCCTCGTGATGGGCGTCCTGTGGCTTCTCAGCTCGGGCATGGTCGTGGTCATGGCGCGCGACGCGCTCGGCGGGCGCGAGCCGGCCCTGGGCGATGCGTTCGCCGCGGTCGTCCGGCGCCTCGGCGCCGTCGTGGTGGCGTCCGGCCTCGTGACGGCCATCGTGGTGGTCGGGTTTCTCTTCCTCGTGATCCCGGGTTTCGTGGCCGCGGTCTTCCTGATGTTCACGCTGCCGGCGGTGCTGCTCGACGGTCTCGGCGCCGTCGACGGGATTCGCCGGAGCTTCGCGGTCGTCCGGGCGCACGTCGGGCCCGTCGTCGGCCTCGTGGTGGGCTCGCTGCTCGTCCTCGTCGGCGTCGGCATCGCGTCGTGGATCCTGTCGCTCGTGCCGTTCCTCGGGGGCCTGGCCGCGTTCGTGCTCCACGGCGCCGCGGTGAGCTACCTCACGGTCGTCGGCGTCCACTTCTACCAGCTGCTCCGGACGCCGTGACGGACGGGATCGCGCCGGTGAGGGAGTCGCTCGAGTCGCGTCGCGCCCGCGCCCGGTCGTTGATCCGGCACCTCGAGCGCGCCTATCCGGACGCGGCCTGCGCGCTCCGCTTCACGCACGCCGCTCGAGCTGCTGGTCGCCACGATCCTCGCGGCCCAGTGCACGGACGAGCGCGTGAACCAGGTGACCGCGGTCCCTCTTCCAGAAGTACCGTCGCGCGGAGGACTACGCGCGCGCCGACCCCGCGATCTTCGAGGGGGAGATCCGCTCGACCGGCTTCTTCCGGGCCAAGACCCGGTCGGTTCTCGGCATGGCGCGGGCGCTCGTCGAGCGGCACGGCGGCGAGGTGCCGCGGACCCTCGAGACCCTCACGGCGCTGCCCGGGCGTCGGGCGGAAGACCGCGAACGTCGTGCTGGGCAACGCCTTCGACGTGCCGGGCATCGCGGTGGACACCCACGTCTTCCGGGTGACGCAGCGGCTCGGCCTCGCGAAGGCCGACGACCCCGACGACGTGGAGGCCCAGCTGGCGGAGGTCGTGCCGCGCCCCCGGTGGACCCGCTTCTGCCACCTGATCCAGGCCCACGGCCGCCAGGTGTGCCACGCCCGGACCCCGGCGTGCCCCACCTGTCCGGTGCGGGCGCTCTGCCCCTGGCCCGGGCAAGACCGGCGGCCGGGGGCGCGCGGCCGTCCCGCGTCCCGGCGGCACGCGGGCGTCCGCCGAGCCTAGTCCGGAGCCGCGCCAGCGCGGCCGGGACCGGCCGTCGAGGTGTATCGGGGGTTGACACTCCGAGGCGCCTCCGATAAGGTTACTGCTTGCGATTTGTGTCCGAGCGGTCCGCCACGGAGTGGCCGTTCGCTCATCACTCTCTCGAGCGCGTGGAGACGGACGTCGTATGCCGACGGTCATGCCGAAGAAGGAAGCGGTCGTGCGGAGCTGGCACCTGATCGACGCCGAGGGGCAGGTCCTCGGCCGGCTCGCCGCACGGATCGCCACTCTCCTCATGGGGAAGCACAAGCCCATCTGGGCGCCGCACGTGGACACCGGCGACCACGTGGTGGTGATCAACGCCGCGAAGGTCGAGCTCACGGGGCGGAAGCTCCTGGGCAAGCTCTACCGCACCCACTCCGGCTACATCGGTGGGCTCACCGAGACCCGGGCCGACACGATGCTCCGCCTGCATCCCGAGCGCGCCGTCGAGTGGGCGGTGACGGGCATGCTGCCGAAGACCAAGCTCGGGCGCGCGATGGCCAAGAAGCTCAAGGTGTACCGGAGCGCCGAGCACCCGCATCAGGCGCAGCAGCCGCAGGCGCTGCCCGCCGGCAAGCACACAGGCAAGAAGGAGTCGTGATGGCGGAGGTGGTGCAGTTCTACGGGACGGGACGGCGAAAGACCTCCGTCGCGCGCGTGTTCCTCCGGCCCGGCCAGGGACGGATCACGGTCAACCGGCGGCCGTTCGAGGACTACTTCCCGCGCGAGACGCTCCGGCTCATCGTGACGCAGCCGCTCGAGCTCACCGGGACGACCTCCCAGCTCGACGCGAAGGTGAACGTCAAGGGCGGCGGCCTGTCGGGCCAGGCAGGGGCCGTGCGCCACGGCATCGCGAGGGCGCTCCTCGAGTTCAACACCGAGCTCAGGCTCCAGCTGAAGCGGGCGGGGATGCTCACGCGCGACCCGCGGATGAAGGAGCGGAAGAAGTACGGACAGCCGGGCGCGCGCAAGCGCTTCCAGTTCTCGAAGCGGTAGTCCGGATCGCTCGGAGACGACACCGGGAAGGTCCTGGCGACCTTCCCGATTTTTTTTGGAGAGGGCAATGGTCAGCGCCGACCACGAGTGGATCGACGGCGGGATCACCGCGGTCCCGGGGATTCTCGCGGCCGGGCTTCACGCCGGCATCAAGCCGCCGCCGGCCCGGGACCTCGCCCTCGTGTACTCCTCGAACCCGGCCACGGCCGCCGGTGTCTTCACGACGAACCGGATCGTGGGGGCGCCCGTCAAGGTCACGCGCGAGCGGATCCGGAGCGGCGTCGCCCAGGCGATCGTCGCGTCCAGCGGGTGCTCGAACGTCGCCACCGGCGAGCAGGGGGTCCGCGACGCCCGGGAGATGACCGAGATCGTCGCCAAGCACCTGCGCATCCCGGACGAGCGGGTGCTGGTCGCCTCGACCGGCGTGATCGGGCGATACCTGCCGATGGAGAAGATCCGCCCCGCGCTCCAGAAGCTCGTGAAGGGACTCTCTCCGGAGGGGAGCCGGGCGGCCGCCGAGGGGATCATGACCACCGACACGCACCCGAAGGAGGCCGCTCTCCGGGTGGAGATCGGCGGGCGGCGCGTGACGATCGGCGGCATCGCCAAGGGCACCGGGATGATCCATCCCGTGATGGCGACGATGTTCTGCTTCGTCGCCACCGACATGGCGGTGGAGCGCGAGGGGCTGCAGGGCGCCATCCGCCGCGCGGTGACCGGATCGTTCAACCGCATCAGCGTCGATGGCGATCGGAGCACCAGCGACACCGTGATCATCCTGGCCAACGGGCTGGCCGAGAACCGGGCGCTCGCCCGGGGCGACCGCCGGCTCCGCCCCTTCCAGCTGGCGCTGGACGCGCTCACCCAGCGCCTGGCCGTGATGCTGGTGAAGGACGGCGAGGGCGCGACCCTGGTGATCGACGTGCGCGTCCGCGGAGCCAAGACGCGCGGCGATGCCGAGCTGGCGGCCCGCTCCATCGCGAACTCCAACCTGTTCAAGACGGCGATGGCGGGCCGCGATCCGAACTGGGGCCGGGTGATGTCGGCGCTGGGCGCTGCCGGCGTGGCGGTCCAGGAGGACCGGGTCGCGATCTGGTACGGCGAGGAGCAGGTGGCCGCCGGCGGCCGGCTCCGGGACGGCGTCCGCTGGGACCGGGTGAAGGCGGAGCTGGCCAAGCCCGAGGTGGCGGTGACGGTCGATCTCGGGCCTCGGCTCCGCCCACGACCACATCTGGACCTGCGACCTGACGACGGACTACGTTAAGATAAATACCGGCACCAGCTAACCACCACACACGCGCTACGAGGTCGGTGGCGGCCCGCCGGGCAACCGGGGGTCCGCAGGGAGCGCGGAGGCGAACCGACCGGGAGGAACCACCCGCGATGGCACAGATCACCATGAAGGAACTGCTCGAGGCCGGGGTCCACTTCGGCCACCAGACGAAGCGCTGGAACCCGAAGATGGCGAAGTACATCTTCGGCGAGCGCAACGGCATCTACATCATCGACCTGCAGAAGACCCTCAAGAAGTTCCGGGACGCGCAGGTGTTCGCGCGCGACCTGGCGGCCAACGGGGGCACGATCCTGTTCGTCGGGACGAAGAAGCAGGCGCAGGAGACGATTGCCGACGAGGCCGCCCGCTGCAGCATGTTCTACGTCAACCAGCGGTGGCTGGGCGGCACGCTCACGAACTTCACGACGATCCGGAAGTCCATCAACCACCTGAAGCGCCTCGAGGACATGCGCGACACCGGCGAGTTCGAGCGCGTCACCAAGAAGGAGGCGGCGGGGCTCGAGCGCGAGCGCGGCAAGCTCGAGAAGTCGCTCTTCGGGATCAAGCAGATGGACGGGCTCCCCTCGGCGGTCTACATCATCGACCCGCGGAAGGAACGGATCGCGGTGGCCGAGGCGCAGAAGCTCCAGATCCCGATCATCGCGATCGTCGACACGAACTGCGACCCGAGCGGCATCGACTACCCGATCCCGGGCAACGACGACGCCATCCGGGCGATCCGGCTGATCACCTCCCGGATCGCCGACGCGGTCGTGGAGGGACGCGGCGTGTCGGCCAAGGTGAGCGCCGAGACCGACCCGGTGGAGGCGATGATGGCCGAGGCGACCGTGGCCGCCAGCGACGGCGCGGAGGGGGTCGAGGCGCAGCAGGCGAGCGGCGCCTAAGGAGGCGCGGCGCCGGCCGGCCCCGGCGGGCCGGCCCGCCGATCGGCCGTCACTCAGGAGGGGCGCCGGGCGCCCGCCAAGACCACCCCTGGACGGGCCACGAGCCGGATGGGTTACGAGAAGGAGCCGAGGGACCATGGCCACGACGGCAGAGAAGGTGCGCGAGCTCCGGGACAAGACCGGGGCCGGCGTGATGGATTGCAAGGAGGCGCTCGCCGCCTCCGGCGAAGACCTCGAGCAGGCGGTCGACTTTCTTCGAAAGAAGGGGCTGGCGGCCGCCTCGAAGCGCGCCCACCGGGAAGCGCGCGACGGGGTCGTCAGCTCGTACATTCACGCCGGCGCCAAGCTCGGCGTCCTCATCGAGGTGAACTGCGAGACGGACTTCGTGGCCCGGACCGAGCAGTTCCAGGACCTGGTCAAGGGTCTGGCGATGCAGGTCGCGGCCGCCAGCCCCCAGTGGGTGTCGCGGGACGAGGTGCCGGCGGAGGTCATCGAGCGCGAGCGGGAGATCTACCGCCAGCAGATGGCCGACCAGAAGAAGCCGCCCCAGGTCCTCGAGAAGATCATCGAGGGCAAGCTCGCCAAGTTCTACGAGGACTCGTGCCTCGTGGACCAGACCTACATCCGCGACGCGAGCGGCAAGCTCCGCGTCGGCGACCTCGTCGCCCAGGTGAGCGCCCAGACCGGCGAGAAGATCGCGGTACGGCGCTTCGTGCGGTTCCAGGTCGGTGAGTGAGGCGAAGCCCCGCTACAAGCGCATCCTGCTGAAGCTCTCCGGCGAGGCTCTGGCCGGCGAGCAGGGCTACGGCATCGACCCCGCAGTCCTGGAGCGGCTCGCCCAGGAGATCCGGACCATCCACGACCTGGCGGTCGAGACCGCCATCGTGATCGGCGGGGGGAACATCTTCCGGGGCCTCCATGCTTCGGCCAACGGCATGGATCGGGCCTCCGCCGACTACATGGGCATGCTGGCGACGGTCATCAACGGGCTCGCGCTCCAGGGGACGCTCGAGCGGGCCGGGCTGATGACCCGCTGTCAGTCGGCGATCGACATGCCGGCGGTCGCCGAGCCCTACATCCGCCGGCGCGCGATCCGCCACCTCGAGAAGGGGCGGATCGTCATCTTCGCCGCCGGGACCGGCAACCCCTTCTTCACGACGGACACCGCCGCCGCGCTCCGGGCCGTCGAGGTCGGCGCCGAGATCATCTTCAAGGCGACGAAGGTGGACGGGATCTACACCGCCGATCCGGTCCTGGAGCCGAACGCGGTGCGGCTTCCTCACATCACCTACATCGACGCGCTGAACCGGGGTCTCCGGGTCATGGACACCACGGCCATCACCCTGTGCATGGAGAACAAGCTGCCGATCGGCGTCTTCAACCTGAACACTCCCGGAAACCTCCTGCGGGTCGTCTGCGGGGACCCCAGCGTCGGGTCCTACGTCAGCGACAGCGCCCCATCACCGAGGTGAGCCCATGACCACGGCGCCAGCGGTCCAGAAGGATGCCGAGACCCGGATGCAGGGAGCGCTCGATGTGCTCGGCCGGGAGTTCGCCGGCGTGCGGACCGGGCGCGCCAATACCGCGCTGCTGGAGCACGTGCGCGTCGACTACTACGACACGCCGACCCCGCTCAGCCAGGTCGCCAGCATCTCGGTGCCCGACGCGCGGACCCTCATGATCCAGCCCTGGGACCAGAGCGTGCTGACGAAGATCGAGCGGGCCATCCAGAAGTCCGACCTCGGCCTCACGCCGGCCAGCGACGGCAAGGTGATCCGCCTGACGATCCCGCCGCTCAACGAGGAGCGCCGGAAGCAGCTGGCGAAGTCGGTGGGCAAGCTGGCCGAGGAAGCGCGCGTGGCGATCCGGAACGTGCGGCGCGAGGCGAAGGAGAAGGTCAAGGCCCTCCTCAAGGACAAGAAGATCTCCGAGGACGACGAGCGCCGGAGCGAGACGGAGCTCCAGAAGCTGACCGACCGGTCCACCCAGAAGGTCGACGAGCTCCAGAAGAAGAAGGAGCAGGAGATCCTGGAGTTTTGACCGCCGACTCGACCGGTCCGGCCGCCGACGCCGTGGCGGCCGACGAGGCTGCCCTGCTCGAGACCGTCCGCCAGCAGCCCCTGCCGCAGCACGTGGCGGTGATCATGGACGGGAACGGGCGGTGGGCCGGCCTCCGGGGCCTTCCGCGCGTGGCGGGGCACCGGGAGGGCGTCCGGGCGGCCCGAGAGACGGTCCGCACGGCGGGCCGCCTCGGCATCGGGTACCTCACGCTCTACGCGTTCTCCTCCGAGAACTGGACCCGGCCGGCGGCCGAGGTGAGCTTCCTGATGCGGCTCCTCGAGAGCTCCGTGGACGAGGAGCTTCCGAGCCTCGTCGAGAACAACGTCCGGCTGCGCACCATCGGAGAGCTCGCCTCGCTCGACCAGGGCGTGCGGCGGAGCGTCGAGCGCGCCGCCCGCGCGACCGAGGGCAACACGGGGCTCACGCTCCTGATCGCGCTCAACTACGGAGGCCGCCGCGAGCTGGTGCGGGCGGTGCGGACCCTGGCCGACGGTGTCGCGCGGGGCGCGCTGGCGCCGGCCGCGATCGACGAGGCCAGCGTGGCCGGCGGCCCTCGACACCGCCGGTGTGCCCGACCCGGACCTCCTCATCCGGACGAGCGGCGAGTACCGTCTGTCGAACTTCCTGCTCTGGCAGGTCGCGTACACGGAGCTTCTCGTCCTGCCGACCCTCTGGCCCGACTTCTCTCCCCGGGACCTCTACGGCGCGGTCGCGGAGTACCAGCGCCGCTCTCGACGGTTCGGGGGCCTGTAAGCGGCGGCCCGATCCGCCGCGTCAGGGAGCCCGTGCTCGCGCAGCGGCTCCTGAGCGCCCTCGTCGGGATTCCGGTCCTGATCGCCCTGGTCGTCTGGGGGCCGGCCTGGCTGTTCACGGCCGTCGTGCTCCTGTTCGCCATCGGCGCCCAGCTCGAGCTGTACCGCATGTTCGCCGCCGCCGGGGTCGAGGCCGACCGCGGCGCCGGACTGGCGCTCGGCGCGCTCGTCGTCCTCGCCTTCGCGGCCGACCGGCCCGTGCTGCTGCCGCTCGCGCTCTCGCTGGCGGTGATCGTCGTCGTGGCGCTGGGGCTCCGGCGCGACACGGTGTCGGAGCGTGCGTGGACCGGGGTGACGCTGACGCTCCTCGGCGTGTGCTACTGCGCGTGGCTGCTCGGGCACGCTCATCTGGCTCCGCGCGCTGCCGGGCGGGCGGATGCTGACGCTGTGGGCGCTCGGGGTGACGTGGTGCGGCGAGTCGGCGGCGTACTTCGTGGGGCGGCGATTCGGCCGGCGTCCGCTCGCGCCGCGCGTGTCGCCGGGCAAGACGGTCGAGGGCGGAGTGGCGCAGCTGATCGCCTCGTCCGTGGTGACGGCGGTCGCGGGCGCGCCGCTCGCGGGCTCTCGATCCCGGAGGCGGCCGCCATCGGCGTCCTCCTGGGCGCCGTCGGGCAGATCGGCGACCTGAGCGAGTCGTTCCTCAAGCGGAGCGCGGGCGCCAAGGACGCGGGGCACCTCATTCCGGGCCATGGCGGCGTGCTGGACCGGCTCGACTCCTTGCTCTTCAACGTGCCGGCCCTGTATTATTGGCTCTACTTGTCCGGACCACATTGAGGCGCGATTAACCACGTGAAGACCGTCACCGTGCTCGGAGCGACCGGATCGATCGGTCGCCGGACGCTCGAGCTGATCGCCGCCTTCCCGGACCAGTTCCGCGTGGGCGGACTCGCGGCGCGCGGCTCCGACGTCGCCCTGGTCGCCGAGCAGGTCCGCGCCCACCGGCCGTCGGCGGTCGCCCTCCTTGACCGGGCCGCCGTGGACCGCCTGGCGCGAGAGCTGCCCTCGCCCCGACCCGAGCTGCTCGGCGGGCCCGAGGGTCTGGCGGCCCTCGCGGCGGACGTTCCGGCGGACGTCGTCGTCTCGGCGCTCGTCGGGGCGGCGGGACTCGTGCCCACGCTCGCCGCGATCCGGGCCGGGCGCACCATCGCGCTCGCCAACAAGGAGACGCTCGTGATGGCGGGCGCGCTGATGACGCGAGCCGCCCGCGAGCACGGCGTGCGCCTCTTGCCGGTCGACTCCGAGCACAGCGCGCTCTTCCAGTGCCTGGCGGGAGCGGCGCCCCGCGAGGTCCGCCGCCTCGTGCTGACGGCGTCGGGCGGCCCTTTCCGCGGGTGGTCCCGGCCGGCGCTCGAAGGCGTGACCGTCGAGCAGGCGCTGCGGCACCCGACGTGGCGGATGGGGGCGAAGATCACGATCGACTCGGCCACTCTCATGAACAAGGGCCTCGAGGTCCTCGAGGCGCACTGGCTGTTCGACGTTCCGTTCGAGCGGATCGACGTCGTGGTGCATCCCCAGTCGATCGTCCACTCGATGGTCGAGTTCGTCGATCGCTCCGTTCTCGCGCAGCTGGGCATGCCGGACATGGGCATCCCGATCCTCTACGCGCTCACGTATCCCGAGCGGCTCGCCGTGCCCGGCTCCCGCCCTCGACCTGGTGACCCTCGGGACCCTCACCTTCGAGGCGCCGGACGAGTCGGCGTTCCCGTGCCTCGGGCTGGCGCGCCAGGCGGGGCAGGCCGGCGGCGCCGCGCCGCTGATCCTGAACGCGGCCAACGAGGTGGCCGTGGCCGCGTTCCTCGCGGGTCGGTGCGGCTTCATGGAGGTCCCCCGGCTGATCGGGGACGCCCTCGACGCGCACGCCGGCGCGTCGGCGGCCGACCTGGGTGCGTGCCTCGCGCTCGACGGAGCGGTGCGCCGGTCGACCGAGGCCGCCCTCGGCAAGGTGCCGGCGGGATCGGTGCTGAGCTGATGGGCGCACGCGTGAGGCGCGCGGGCCGGAGCCTGACCCTGGCGTCGGGAGGCGTGCTCCTCGCCGACGGCTCGTTCGCCAGCATGCTGCTCGGCGGAGCGCTCGACTACGTCGTGAGCGCGGTGGTGGCTCTGGGCGCCCTGATCTTCATCCACGAGCTGGGGCATTTCCTGGTGGCGAAGTGGATGGGGGTCGGGGTCGAGCGGTTCTCCCTCGGCTTTGGCCCTCGGATCTTCTCGTTCCGGCGCGGCGAGACCGAGTACTGCATCTCGATCGTGCCCCTCGGCGGCTACGTCAAGATGACCGGGGAGGAGGCCCACGGGGAGGATGCGATCCACCCCTCGACCGCGGAACCCCCGGTCGACCCGGCGAAGTCCTTCTCGACGAAGCCCCTCTGGGCCCGGGCGCTGATCGTCTTCGCCGGGCCTGGCATGAACTTCGTCCTGGCGGCGGTGATCTTCTCGGTCGTGTTCGCGGTCGTCGGGGTGGCCGTGCTCGAGCCGAAGATCGGGCGGGTGACGGCGGACTCCGCGGCCGGACAGGCCGGGCTCCGCCCCCGCGACCTGGTCGCGGCGATCGACGGGAAGCCGGTCGAGCACTGGGGCGAGATCGAGGAGGCGGTGACGCGCGCCAACGGGCGCCCGCTCGCGCTCACGATCGTGCGGGACGGCGCGCGCCAGGACGTGACCGTCACCCCGCGCAAGGTTCCGGT
Source organism: uncultured Candidatus Rokubacteria bacterium (assembly GCA_963745015.1). Lineage (GTDB taxonomy): Bacteria > Methylomirabilota > Methylomirabilia > Rokubacteriales > DASRDR01 > DASRDR01. Next base: position 163,412 of record CAVUVU010000014.1, on the reverse strand, counting down.
GCGGACGCCGTTCAACGAGCCGGCGGAAGCCTGGAGCATCGGCGCGCGGCCGTACCTCCCGCCGGTCGTGGGCGAGGTGCGCCCGGGCATGCCCGCCGCCGAGGCGGGACTCCAGCCCCGCGACCGCGTCGTGGCGCTGAACGGCCAGCCGATCGAGACGTGGGACGAGCTGGCCGAGACGATCTCGACCCGGGCCGGCGAGCCGCTGACGCTCAAGATCGAGCGCGGCGGCTCCCGGATGGATCTCACCGTCACCCCGCGGGTGGAGGTCGATCGGGACCCGCTCGGCAACGAGACCAAGGTCGGGCGCATCGGCATCGCCACCGCGACGTCCCAGACGTTCAAGCGGTCCGACCCGATCTCGGCCGTGTGGCACGGTCTGGTGAAGACCTGGGACGTCACCGCCCTCACGGTGGTGTCCATCTGGAAGCTCGCGACCGGGACGATCCCGGCCTCGAACATCGGCGGCCCGCTCCAGATCAGCATGGTGGCCGGGCAGCAGGCGCAGCAGGGCCTCCTGTCGTATGCGGGGTTCGTGGCGCTCATCAGCATCAACCTGGCGATCCTCAATCTCCTCCCGGTCCCGATGCTGGACGGCGGGCACCTCCTGTTCTTCGCCATCGAGGCGGTCCTGGGTCGCCCCCTGTCCGTGCGCAAGCGTGAGATCGCCCAGCAGATCGGGCTCGCCCTGCTCCTGCTGCTCATGGTGTTCGCGCTGTACAACGACCTGACGCGCCTCCTCCCGCCCGTCGGGAAGATGTTCCGGTAGGAGCGAGGGGCGATGGGCCAGTACGAGCAGCACGTCTTCGTCTGCACGACCGGCAGCACGTGCCCGACGGAGGCGGACACCGAGTCCTACGTCAAGCAGATGCGGGCCGAGATCGCGCGGGCGGGTCTCCACGGGCAGATCCGGATCAACAAGGCCGGCTGCTTCTCACAGTGCGGGAACGGCCCCATGATCGTCGTCTACCCGGAGAACGTCTGGTACTCGGGTGTCCGGGCGGAGGACGTGCAGGAGATCGTCCAGTCCCACCTGATCGGCGGGAAGCCGGTCGAGCGGCTCCTCTACCGTCCCGGCAAGCCCGGCCCGAACGTCGTCGCCAAGTCGTCGCACTGACCCCGGCGGCGGCTCGCGCCGCCGTGTCCCGGTCCGAGGGAGCTAGGCCATGCGCTGGACCACGTCGTTCATCCCGACCCTTCGCGAGGACCCTGCCGACGCCGAGGCGGCCAGCCACCGGCTCATGGTCCGGGCCGGGCTGGTGCGTCAGCTGACGGCCGGCGTCTACGTGTACCTCCCCCTCGGCCAGCGGGCCATCGACAAGGTCAACGTGATCATCCGCGAGGAGATGAACGGGATCGGCGGCCAGGAGATCACGATGCCGGTGCTCCATCCGGCGGAGCTCTGGCAGCAGTCGGGCCGCTGGCACGACATCAAGGACGAGATGTTCCGGCTCAAGGACCGCCACGGCCGCGACATGTGCCTCGGGATGACGCACGAGGAGGTCGTCGCCTGGCTCGCGGCCAAGGAGATCCGGTCGTACCGGGAGCTGCCGCAGGTCTGGTACCAGATCCAGACGAAGGAGCGCGACGAGGCGCGGCCGCGCTCGGGAATCCTGCGGACGCGCGAGTTCTGGATGAAGGACGCCTACACGCTGGACGTCGACGACGCCGGTCTCGACGTCGCCTACGAGCGCCAGAAGGAGGCCTACAACCGGATCTTCCGGCGGGCCGGTCTCGCGTTCCACGTCGTCGAGTCCGACGTGGGCATGATGGGCGGGGCCGGCGCGCACGAGTTCATGGCGCCGAGCCCGGCCGGCGAGGACGAGATCGCGCGCTGCCCGGCGTGCGGCTACGCCGCCAACGTGGAGCTCGCGCGGTCGCGGTCCTCGGCGCGCGCCGTTCCCCGACGAGCCCCGCGGCGAGGTCGCCACGCCCGGCGTCCGGACCATCGCCGAGGTGTGTCAGCTGCTCGGGATCGAGCCGGCCCACACGATCAAGAGCCTGCTCTACGTGGGGCCGTCCGGGCCGGTCCTCGCGCTGGTACGCGGCGACCAGCAGCTGCACGAGAAGAAGCTCGCGCGGCTCCTGGGCGGCGAGGTGCGCGCGGCGCACGCCGACGAGGTGCGCGCCGCGCTCGGAGCGCCGGTCGGGTCGGTGGGCCCCGTGGACGCGGCGGTGCCGATCGTGGCGGACGAGGCGCTGGGCGAGGGAGTGTACGTCGCCGGGGCCAACCGCGAGGGCGTCCACCTGCGAGGCGTCCGGCCGGGCCGGGACTTCACCGCCCGCCACGCGGACCTCCACCTGGCTCAGGCGGGGGACGCCTGCCCGGGCTGCGGGGCGTCGCTCGTCGTCGAGCGCGTCATCGAGGTCGGGAACATCTTCAAGCTCGGGACGAAGTACTCGACGGCGCTCGGCGCGACGTACCTCGACGAGCAGGGGCAGGCGCGGCCGATCGTCATGGGGTCGTATGGGATCGGCCCGGCCCGGATCGTCGCGTCGGCGATCGAGCAGCGTCACGACGCGGACGGGATCGTCTGGCCCTGGTCGATCGCGCCCGTGCAGGTGCACGTCCTTCCGGTCAATCCCAAGCAGCCTGCGGTGCGCGAGATGGCGGAGCGGCTCTACCGGGAGCTCGGCGCCGCGGGGTTCGAGGCGATCCTGGACGACCGCGACGAGCGGCCGGGGGTGAAGTTCAAGGACGCCGACCTCCTCGGCATCCCGATCCGGGTGACGGTCGGCGCGCTCCTGGCCCGGGAAGGCAAGGTCGAGGTCCGGACGCGGCGGGACCGTCAGGATGTCACGGTCGCGCCGGACGGCGTGGTGGCGGCCGTCCGGGACCTCGGCGGCAAGCTGTCCGGCGCGTTCTAGCGCTGCGCGGGGGTCGAGGGGTTCCTCGACCCTTCATATCGGGGTATACTAAGCGGCTGACTCAAAAGTGGGCGATGCCCACTTTTTTGTTCATGGGAGAGAACGCGCGCGCGGAGGAGGCGACGAGTGGCGACGGGCACTGGTCTCGCGGGAGTGGAGGCGGCGGTGGAGACCGTCGTCCTGCCGGCCGTCGAGGCCCACGGCCTGACGCTCGTCGACCTGGAGGTCCGGGGCAACGGTCGGCGGACGGCGGTCCGGCTCTACGTCGACAAGCCGGGAGGTGTCACCATCAGCGATTGCCAGCAGCTCTCGCACGAGGTCGGAGACCTGATCGAGGTCTCGAACCTCGTCCGGAGCGGCTACGACCTGGAGGTCTCGTCCCCGGGGCTCGACCGCGAGCTGCGCAGGGATCGGGAGCTCCAGTGGGCAACCGGGCGCCGCGTACGGGTCTGGACGCGGGAGCCGGTGGAGGGCCATCGCGAGCTCTCGGGCCGCCTCGTCCAGGTGGCGCAGGAGGCCCTGGCCCTCGACACTCCCGATGGCCCCCGAAACGTTCCGCGGAGCCTCGTGACCAAGGCGCGCCTGGAGGTGGAGCCGCGAGGCTCCGCCTGATCCAGGAGATCGCAATGAACCGGGAGCTCAAGCTGGCGATCGAGCAGGTCGGACGCGAGAAGGGGATCGCGACAGAGGTCCTCTTCGAGGCGCTGGAGTCCGCCCTCCTCTCCGCCTCCAAGCGGACGATGGGGGTGGGGGACAACACCCGCCTCACGCTTCACCGCGAGACCGGGGCCATCCGCGTGTTCGCCGAGAAGCGCGTCGTCGAGAAGGTGGCCGATCCCAATCTCGAGATGAGCCTCGACGAGGCGCGGCGGCTCAAGCCGGGCGCGCAGCTCGAGGACGTGGTCGAGGTCGACCTCGAGATGAAGGAGCTCGGCCGGATCGCCGCCCAGACGGCGAAGCAGGTGATCCTGCAGCGCGTGCGCGAGGCCGAGCGCCAGGGAATCTTCTCGGAGTACAAGGACCGCGAGGGCACCCTCGTGCGGGCGCTCGTGCACCGGATCGAGAAGCGCACCGTCATCCTGGACATGGGCCGGACCGAGGCCGTGCTGCCCGAGCGCGAGCAGATCCCGGGCGAGCGATACATGGCCGGGGATCGCGTGCGCGCGTACATCATGGAGGTCCGGAACACGCCCAAGGGTCCCCAGGTCGTGCTCTCCCGCGCGCACCCCGGGTTCCTGACCCGTCTCTTCGAGACCGAGATCCCCGAGATCGCCGAGGGCATCGTCCAGGTGCGCGGCGCGGCGCGAGAGCCGGGGGAGCGGGCCAAGCTCGCGGTGGCGTCGACCAAGCGCGACATCGACCCGATCGGCGCGTGCGTCGGACTTCGCGGGACGCGGATCCAGGTCATCGTCAAGGAGCTGCGTGGCGAGAAGATCGACATCATCGAGTGGTCGGACGACCCGGCCACGCTCGTCGTCGCGGGCGCTCTCGCCGGCCAAGGTCTCCTCGGTCACGATCAGCGGCGAGGGCGAGGAGCGCACCGCGCAGGTCGTCGTGCCGGACAGCCAGCTCTCGCTGGCCATCGGGAAGAAGGGGCAGAACGCCCGGCTCGCCGCGAAGCTGACGGGGCTCCGCGTCGACGTGAAGAGCGAGGCCGAGCTGGCGGAGGAGCGCCGCCGCCACGAGGAGGAGCTCGCCGGGGGTCTGGCGGCCTTCGCCGCGATCGATGAGATCGGGGCCGAGCTGACGCCGCGCCTCGTGGAGCACGGGCTCCATTCGCCTGCCCGGGTCCGCGCGGCCGGGCTCGAGCGCGTGCGCGAGGTGCTGGGCGACGCGGCGCCGCGGGCCGCAGGCGGTCCTGGCGGCCGTGGAGGTCTGGCTGGCCGCCCAGGCGGCCGCGGCCGAGGCGGCGGCAGCAGAGGCGGACGCGGCAGCAGCAGCAGCGGCGGCGAGGCGGCGGCAGCGAGGCGGATGCGGCAGCAGCCGGCGGCGGCCGAGGCGGATGCGGGAACAGCGGCGGCAGCGGCCGAGGCGCCGGTCGGCGACGTCGTCCCGGCGGAACCCGGCCCCGTCGAGGGGGAGGCCCGGTGACGGGACGCTCCCCGATGCGGACCTGTGTCGGCTGCCGGCGAGCCCGGCCCCAGGCCGATCTCCTCCGGATCGTCCGGACACCGGATGGGCGCGTCGAGCCGGACCCCGAGCGGCGGGGACGGGGACGCGGGGCCTACCTGTGTCGGCGTGAAGCGTGTCTGTCCGAGTGCGTGCGGCGGGGCCGCTGGCCCCAGGCATTCCGAGTCCCGGCCGTGGCGACGCCCGAGGCGATCGCGCGGCTGCGCGGGCTCTTGAGCCAGGGGCAGGTGTCTCCTGGAATGGTCGAAAGGGGTAGCTGATATGGCCGGGAAAACCCGGGTCCACGAGCTGGCAAAGGAGCTCGGCGTCGCGCCGAAGCTGATCATCGACCAGCTCCATGGCATGGGCTTCAAGGAGCAGAGCTCGGCGAGCGCCATCGACGACGCGGTGCTCCCGAGGCTCCGGGAGGGGCTCGGCGATCAGGCGGCCGAGTATTCCCGGAAGGAGATCGAGCGGATCGAGTCCGACCGCGTCGCGGCGCAGAAGGCCAAGATCGACGCGGCCAAGGCCTCGGCCGCCAAGGCGGCGAGGACCCGGGCGAAGAAGGCCGCGGAGGCTGCCGAGGCGGCCAAGGCGCCGGCCGGCAAGGGCAAGGCGCTGGTCGGCAAGACCAAGATCGCCGCGAAGGCGGCCCAGGCCGCGGCGGGTGCGAAGGCGAAGACACCCGTTCCGATGCCCGTTCCGATGAAGGTCGAGAAGGCTCCAGCGCCCGCCGACGCCGCCGCGCCGGTTGCGGCCAGCGTGGCGCCACCCGTCCCGGCTCCCGCCTCCCAGGTTGCGGCGCCGCCGGCTGCACCGTCCGTCAAGCCGGCGGCGGCCGAGAAGCCCGCGGCCGCGAAGCCTCCCGTGGTGACCGAGCGGCCGGCCGCGCCGCCGGCGGCCCCCGTCCGCTCCAAGGAGCCCGTGGCCCCCGCCGCCCGCGGGGCCGCTCCGACCGAGACCGGCCCGCCCCGCTGAAGGGGCCGAGCCGTCTCCGAAGGTCGCCGAGCCGGCGCCGAAGCCGGCCGCCGATGGCAAGGTCGTGCCGATCAGGCCGCGGCGCGAGGAGCCGGCCGCCGCCGAGCCCGAGCGTGTGGTGGCCCCTGCGGCCGCCCTCGAGGGCGTCGTCGCACCGACGGAAACGCCCGACGCGCCGGAGGTCGAGAGTCCGGCCGCGGCGGCGGCGGTCGCCCCGGCGGACGCCGGGCCGCGGGAGATCCTCCGGCTTCCCGAGTCGGTCACGGTCTCCGAGCTGGCGGAGCGGATGGGCCGGAAGATCGGCGAGGTCATCCGCGAGCTGGTCGGCATGGGCGTGATGGCGACGGTCAACCAGCCTCTCGATCCCGACAAGGTGAAGGCCGTCGCGGTCCGGTTCGGGTTCGATGCGGACATGCGATCGGCCGAGGAACGGGAGCTCCTCGACGAGGAGATGGATCCCTCCCAGCTCTTGCCGCGGTCGCCCGTCGTCACCGTCATGGGGCACGTCGACCACGGGAAGACGTCGCTCCTGGACATGATCCGGAAGACCCGCGTCACCGAGCAGGAGCACGGAGGCATCACGCAGCACATCGGGGCGTACCAGGTCGAGACCAGCCACGGCAAGGTCACGTTCCTGGACACGCCCGGCCACGAGGCCTTCACCGCGATGCGGGCCCGGGGCGCCCAGGCCACCGACATCGTCATCCTGGTGGTGGCGGCCGACGACGGCGTCATGCCCCAGACGGTGGAGGCGATCAACCACGCGAAGGCGGCGACCGTCCCCATCATCGTCGCCGTCAACAAGGTGGACAAGGCCGACTCGAACCCGGACCGTGTCAAGCAGGAGCTCGTGAACCACGGGCTCGTTCCCGAGGAGTGGGGCGGCCAGACGATCTTCGTGAACACGTCGGCCAAGAAGGGCACGGGGGTCGAGCAGCTCCTCGAGATGACGGCGCTCCAGGCCGAGGTGATGGAGCTGAAGGCCAACCCGAACCGCGCCGCGCGCGGGGTCGTCGTCGAGGCCAAGCTCGACCGCGGCCGCGGCCCGGTGGCCACGGTGCTCATCCAGCAGGGCACCCTCCACGAGGGCGACATCGTCGTCGTCGGCCAGCACTACGGCAAGGTCCGGGCGATGTTCAACGACCGGCGCCAGCGGGTGAAGACGGCGGGTCCCGTCGATCCCGTCGAGATGCTCGGGCTGTCCGGCGTGCCGTCGGCGGGAGACGTCCTGCGCGCGGTGGACGAGGAGCGGAAGGCCCGCCAGATGGCCATGAGGCGTCAGGAGCGGGACAAGAAGGTCACGGTCACCGCCCGGGTGACCCTGGCCGACCTGCACAAGCAGATCGAGGAGGGCGAGCTCAAGGAGCTGCGGGTCATCCTCAAGGGTGACGTGCACGGCTCGGTCGAGGCCCTGCAGGAGGCGCTCGAGCGCCTGTCCACGGACGAGATCAAGGTCCGGGTGATCCACGGCGCGGTCGGCACCATCACCGAGACCGACGTCATGCTGGCCTCGGCGTCGAACGCCATCATCATCGGCTTCAACGTGAAGCCGGAGCCGAAGGTGATGCAGCAGGCTCAGATCGAGCGGGTGGACATCAAGACCTACAACGTCATCTACGAGGCGATCAACGACGTGAGGGCGGCGCTCGCCGGGATGCTCCCCCCGATCATCCGCGAGGTTCCGCTCGGGAAGGCGCAGGTCCGGATGCTCTTCCCGATCAAGGAGGTCGGCACGATCGCGGGCTGCTTCCTGTCGGATGGCAAGGCCACCCGCAACGCGAAGCTGCGCGTGACCCGGACCGGCCGCGCCGTGGGCGAGGGTCAGGTCACCTCGCTGAAGCGCTTCAAGGACGACGCCCGCGAGGTCATCCAGGGGCAGGAGTGCGGGATCGGCGTCGGCAGTCTCGACGTTCAGGTCGGCGACGTCCTGGAGCTCTTCACGACGGAGGAGGTCGCGCGGACGCTCTAGCCGAGGAACGTCCAGACGAACGCCCGTGGTCCAGGTCGCGCTCGGTCTCGTGGAGCTGCACCTCGGCGGGGTCGACTCGCTCAAGGGCAAGCGTCACGTCCTCCGCGGCATGAAGGAGCGGGTCAAGCAGCGCTTCAACGTGTCGATCGCCGAGGTCGATCACGGCGACCTGTGGCAGCGCGCGACGCTGGCGGTGGCGTGCGTGGCGAACGACTCCCGGCTGGCCAACGAGGTCGTCTCGAAGGCCGTCAACTTCATCGAGTCCCTCTCCGACGGCGAGGTCATCGACGTGCGAGTCGAGCTGCTCTGACGGGGTCAGGCGTTGACTTCCATGCATCTCGACCACGCCGAGACCCTCGACACCCCCATCGGGCCCCGGGCGCTCCCGCGCGCCGCCGGGCGCGAACGTATCGAAGTCAAGGCCTGACCCCGTGAGCCGGCTCCAGCGGGTGAACCAGTTGATGCGGGAGGAGATCTCCCACCTCATCCAGCGCGAGCTGAAGGACCCCAGGCTCGGCTTCGTGACCGTCACCGAGGTGGACGTCGCCAAGGACCTCCGGACCGCGAAGGTCTACGTGAGCGTGCTCGGGTCCGAGCCCGAGTGGCAGGCCTCGCTCCAGGCCCTCGAGAGCGCCCGCGGGTTCATCCGGAACTGGCTCCTCCCGCGGCTCCGCCTGCGGACCGTCCCGCACCTCACGTTCCATCCGGACCGCTCGATGGCCCACGCGGCCCACATCCAGACGGTGCTCGAGGGGCTCAAGATGGAGGAGCGGCCGCCCGAGGAGCCCGGACCGGAGAAGCCGGCGTGAGCCTCGTCTCCCCGAACGTGCCGCCGGAAGTGCCCCGGGAGGTGGTGGACGCCGTCGAGCGGAGCCGTCGGGTGCTCCTGTTCGCTCACGTCTATCCCGACGGGGACGTGCTCGGCTCGCAGCTCGGGCTCGGCCTCGCGCTCCGGGCGGCCGGCCGGGCCGTCACGTTCGCCTGCGCGCACCCGGTGCCGGACCCGTTCCACTTCCTGCCGGGGTCGGCCGACGTCCAGCAGTGGAAGGCGGGCCGGAGCGAGTTCGACCTGGTGGTCGCGCTCGACTGCCCGGACCCCGCGCGGCTCGGAGGGCTCCTCGACGGCGCCCGCGGCCCCGGGGCCCGGGTCCTCAACATCGACCACCACGGGGACAACCGCCGTTACGGCGACGTCAACTGGGTGGACACCCGGGCCGCCGCCACCGGCGAGATGGTCTACGACCTGATCGAGGCGGCCGGGCTCCCGCTGAGCGCTGACGTCGCGGTGAACCTCTACACGGCGATCGTCACCGACACGGGGTCCTTCCGGTACTCGAACACGACTCCGAAGACCTTCCGGGTCGCCGCGCGCCTCGTGGAGGTGGGTGTGGAGCCGGCGCACGTCGCCACCACGGTCTACGAGACGCGCCAGCTGGGCGGGCTGCGCCTCCTGGGCCAGGTGCTCCAGGGGATCGAGACCGACGCCGACGGGACGGTGGCGTGGCTGGTGATCGACCGCGCCCTGGCGAGCTCACGGGACCTGCCGGAGGCCGAGGAGTTCGTGAACTACCCTCGCTCCGTGCGCACGGCGAAGGTGGCGGTGCTCTTCCGCGAGCTGGCGGACAGCGTGAAGGTGAGCCTCCGAGCCAAGGGCGAGGTGGACGTGGCCCGCATCGCGGCCCGCCTCGGGGGCGGAGGCCATCCCAACGCGGCCGGCCTGATCCGCCCGGGAAGCCTGGCCGACGCGAAGGCCGCGGTGCTGGGCGCGGTCCGGGAGGCGCTCGCCGCCCGCGGGTGAGTGGCGAGCCCGGCGCGCGCGGACGCCATCCGTCTCCGATGGTCTCGGACGGTCTTCTGCTGGCCGACAAAGGGCCGGGGGTCACCTCGTTCCAGGTCGTCGCGCACCTTCGCCGGGCGCTCCGCGTCCCGAAGGTCGGCCACGGCGGCACGCTCGATCCCATGGCGACGGGGCTCCTGCCGATCCTCCTGGGCGAGGGGACCAAGCTCACCGGGTATCTCCAGGGCCAGGACAAGGAGTACCTGGCCACCATCCGGCTCGGCGTCGCCACCGACACCCTCGACGCGACCGGCGCGGTGACCGGGGAATGGCCGGTGCCGTCCCTGACGGACGACGCGCTCCGCGCGGTGCTGGCGCGGTTCGTCGGTGACATCGAGCAGGTGCCGCCCATGTACTCGGCGCTCCACTCAGGGGGCCGGCGCCTCCACGAGCTGGCGCGGGCGGGGATCGACGTCGAGCGGCCGCCGCGCCGGGTCCGCGTCCATGCCTTCGAGCTGATCGAGTACGCGCCGCCCCGTCTGCGCGTCCGGGTGGAGTGCGGGTCGGGGACGTACATCCGGAGCCTGGCCGCGGACGTCGGCGAGGCGCTCCGGTGCGGGGGCCACGTCGAGGCCCTGGTGCGCACGCGAGTCGGGCCCCTCCGCCTCGAGGACGCCGTCCCCTGGGCGGCGATCCAGGAAGGGAACGCGACGGTTCTGGCTGCCGGCGTCCTTCCTGCGGATCGCGCGGTCGGCCACCTGCCGGCTGTCCACCTGTCACCGGACGCCGCCCGCCGGCTGGCCAACGGTCAGCGCGTTCCCGTGTCCGACCTCATCGCCCCCGACCTTCCGGCGGGACCGGCCGCGTGTCGCCTGTACGCAGGCGGGACCTTCGTCGGCATCGGCGAGCTGTCAGCCGAGGGGCTCCGTCCGCTGCGCCTCCTCCATGCAGATCGTTCGCGGCCTCGACCAGTATCGTCCTGACGCGCCGCCCAGCGTGGTGGCCCAGGGGACGTTCGACGGCATCCACCTGGGGCACCAGGCGGTGATCCGCACCGCGGTCGACCGGGCGCGGTCGGTCGGCGCCCGGCCGGTCGCCGTGACGTTCGATCCGAATCCGCTCGCGGTCCTCCGGCCGGCGGAGGCGCCGCCCGAGCTCCTGCCGGTCGACGAGCGGCTCGCGCTCATCGCGGAGCTCGGCCCGGAGGTCTGCCTCGTCATTCCCTTCACGGCCGAGTTCGCGCAGGTCGAGGCCGAAGCCTACGTGCGGGACGTCCTCCTCGGGCTGCTCGGAGCGAAGGAGATCGTGGTCGGCTTCAACCACGCGTTCGGGCGCGCCGCGCGCGGGACTCCCGAGCTCCTCCGGCGCCTGGCCGAGCCGGCCGGGGCCGTCGTTCACGTCGTGGCGCCTCTCCGCGTCGACGGGGTCGCCGTCTCCTCGACGGCGATCCGCGAGGCCCTTCGCGACGGGCACGTCCGGCGCGCGGCGAGCCTGCTCGGGCGCCCCTATGCGCTGTCCGGCGTCGTGACCCGCGGGGCGGCCCGGGGGCGCGCCCTCGGTTTTCCGACCGCCAACCTGAGCGGGACTCCGGGGCTCCTGCTCGCGGACGGCGTGTACACGGCCCGCGCCGCGTGGGACGGGGAGACCGCGCCGGCGGTGGTCAACGTCGGGGTGCGACCGACCGTGGACGGCACCACCCGCCTCGTGGAGGCGCACCTCCTCGACGTGGCCCCGGATCTCTACGGGCGGCGCCTCACGCTCGCCTTCCTGGACCGGATCCGGGCCGAGCGGCGGTTCGGCTCCGTCGAGGCGCTCCGCGCGCAGATCGCCGAGGACGTCGTGACCGCCCGGGGCCTCCTGCGCGAGACCTCCTGACCGACCCGCGCAGGCCTTCCCCGGCGCTCGGGCCGCGACGCGCGGGCGGCGCGCCGACTGGGCGCGCCGCGGGTGCGTTGGTTGCGGGCGGTAACCTCGCGTGGTACGATACGCCGGTTGAATTGGAGTGCCTTAGCGTGTGGTGAACCGTCCCACCGGTGCCGTACACGGCCTGCACCAGGGGCGGCGATTGGGGGGCGGTGCCCCCCGGAGGAGGACCTCAGCCATGACCGTGTCTGCCGACCGGAAGAAGGCTCTGATCGAAGGGTACCGGCGCAAAGACGGCGACACCGGCTCCCCCGAGGTGCAGATCGCGCTCCTGACGGAGCGGATCAACGGGCTGACCGAGCACTTCAAATCCCACGTCAAGGATCACCACTCCCGCCGCGGTCTGCTGCGCCTCATCGGACAGCGCCGCGGACTCCTCGAATACCTCAAGCGCACCGAAATCGAGCGCTACCGCCAGATTCTCGAGAAGCTCGGGCTTCGGCGGTAGGTCCCGGCAACGCCGGGAGCAGTCTCGCAGGACCCGGGAGGAACGTGACCTTCCGGGCAGTGGCCGGTGGGGTGGACCCGACCGTGTGGTCTGCCGTGTCCGGCACGAGAGGATGGCAACGACATGTCAGCAGCTCATTCCACCCAGGTTGAAATCGGCGGCAGGAAGCTCACCCTCGAGACCGGCCGTGTGGCCAAGCAGGCGGACGGATCGGTCCTGGTCCGCTACGGCGACACGGTGATCCTCGCCACCGTCGTGGCGGCGCGGTCCGCGACCGAGGGGCAGGACTTCTTCCCCCTCAGCGTCGACTACCGCGAGCGGGCCTATGCCGGCGGGCGCATCCCCGGCGGCTTCTTCAAGCGTGAGGGGCGCCCGGCCGAGAAGGAGATCCTCACCTCCCGGCTGATCGACCGCCCGCTTCGCCCGCTCTTCCCCAAGGGCTTCAAGAACGAGATCCAGCTGATCGTGCTGGCGGTCTCGTCCGACCAGGAGAACGATCCCGGCATCCTGGCGATGAACGGGGCGTCGGCCGCCGTGCTGGTCGCCGGACTTCCGTTCCTGGGTCCCTTCGGCGCCGTCCGCATCGGCCAGATCGACGGCCGTCTCGTCGTGAACCCGCCCTTCGCGGACCTCGAGCGGAGCACGCTCGACCTGGTGGTGGCCGCGACCGAGGACTCGGTGATGATGGTCGAGGCGGGGGCCCGCGAGGTGTCCGAGGACACCCTGGTGGAGGCCATCGCCCTCGCCCACGAGGAGTGCCGAGCGCTCGTCCGCGCCCAGCGGGCTCTGGCCCAGCTGGCCGGCAAGCCGCGGTGGGAGTTCGATCCCGCCGCCCATCAGGATCCTGCGCTCGAGGCCCAGGTCCGCGACGCGACCCGCGGCCGGATCCGCGACATCATCCGGATCCCGGAGAAGGCGCTGCGCGCCCAGAGCCTGACGAAGCTCGCCCAGGAGGTCGCCGCGTCGGTCGACCCCGACGGGCTCCGGAAGGCGAAGGTCCGCGAGTACCTCGACAAGCTCGAGAAGCAGGAAGTTCGGCGCATGGTCCTCGAGGAGGGCATCCGGATCGACGGCCGGAAGTCCACCGACACGCGGGCGATCAGCGCGGAGGTGTCGTTCCTGCCGCGCACCCACGGTTCGGCGCTCTTCACGCGCGGCGAGACGCAGGCGCTGGTCGCCGCCACGCTCGGGACCAAGCAGGACGAGCAGCGGGTCGAGACGCTCGAGGGCGAGTCGACCAAGCCGTTCATGCTGCACTACAACTTCCCCTCGTTCAGCGTGGGGGAGATCCGCCGCTTCGGCAGTCCCGGCCGGCGGGAGATCGGACACGGGGCGCTCGCCGAGCGCTCGGTGATACCCGTGCTGCCGCCGCGCGAGGGGTTCCCGTACACGCTCCGGATCGTGTCGGACATCCTCGAGTCGAACGGCTCGTCCTCGATGGCGACGGTGTGCGGCGCCTCCATGGCCCTGATGGACGCGGGGGTCCCGATCAAGGCGCCGGTGGCCGGCATCGCGATGGGGCTGATCAAGGAGGGCGACCGCTACGCGATCCTGACCGACATCATGGGCACCGAGGATCACTACGGCGACATGGACTTCAAGGTCGCCGGCACCGCCGACGGCGTGACCGGGCTCCAGATGGACATCAAGGTCGCCGGCGTGTCCCGCGAGATCATGGCGGCGGCCCTCCGCCAGGCCCGGGACGCGCGGCTGTTCGTCCTCTCGCGGATGCGCGAGGCGATCTCGGAGCCGCGGCCGGAGCTGCCGCCGCACGCGCCGCGCTTCGTGGTCATCCGGATCCGGCCCGAGAAGATCCGCGAGGTGATCGGACCGGGCGGCAAGGTGGTCCGAGGCATCCAGGACCAGACGGGCGTCAAGGTCGACATCGAGGACGACGGCAAGGTCACCCTCTTCGGCGCCGACGCGCGCATGGTCCAGCAGGCCACCGACATCATCCAGGGCATCTGCAAGGAGGCCGAGGTCGGGCGCCTTCACCTCGGCAAGGTCAAGAAGGTGGTCGACTTCGGCGCCTTCGTGGAGATCATGCCGGGCACCGAGGGGCTGCTCCACATCTCGCAGATCTCCGAGGAGCGGACGCGGCGCGTCGAGGACGTCGTCCGCGAGGGCGACATGGTCCTCGTCAAGGTCATCGAGGTCGATCCGTCGGGCAAGATCCGTCTGTCCCGGCGCGCGGCCCTGAAGGACCCGGAGGCCGCCGCGGCCGGGGCGGAGCATCTGACCGGACAGCCTGACCCGAACGCTCCCGAGGCCGTGGGCGGCGGTCGCGGTGACCGGGGCGGGGATCGGGAGCGAGGAGGCGACCGGGGGCGCGGTGGCAGCCGCTACCGGGACTAACACCGGCCGCTCTTCGGGGCCCGCGTGATCGACCCCACGGTGAGGGTGGAGGGGGGCGAGTACCGCAAGACGACCCTTCCCAACGGGATCCGGCTGGTGACGGAGTGGATCCCGCATGTTCGGTCGGTCGCCGTGGGGGTGTGGGTCGACACCGGGAGCCGCCACGAGCCCGCCGAGCTCGGGCGGGATCTCCCACTTCATCGAGCATCTCGTCTTCAAGGGCACCGAGTCCCGGTCGGCCGAGGACATCGCCCGCGCGGTCGACTCGGTCGGCGGCCAGATGGACGCGTTCACCACGAAGGAGCACACGTGCTTCTACGTGACGGTGCTCGACGAGCACCTGCCGCTCGCGGCGGACCTCCTGTCCGACGTCCTGCTCCATCCCCGGTTCGACGGCCGGTGACATCGAGCGCGAGAAGACGGTCGTCCTCCAGGAGTTCGGCATGGTGGAGGACACGCCCGACGACGTGATCCACGACCTGTTCGCCGAGCGAATCTGGCCGCAGCATCCGCTCGGCCGCCCGATCCTCGGCGACCGGAAGATCGTGCAGGGGTTCGGGCGGGACACGCTGCTGCACTACTTCCGCACGGAGTACTGCCCCGAGCGCATCACGATCGCCGCCGCCGGCCACCTGCGCCACGAGCAGCTGGTGGACCTGCTCGGCAGCCGCTTCCTCGACTTCCGCCAGCCGGGGACGCCGCGAACGGCCGAGCCGCCCGCGCTGGCGACCACGCTCGACCTCATCGAGCGTCCCCTCGAGCAGGTCCACTTCGTGCTCGGGGGGCGCGGGCTCGAGCAGGACGCCCCCGAGCGCTACGCGCTGTATCTGCTGAACACCATCTTCGGGGGCAGCATGTCCTCGCGCCTGTTCCAGGCGGTGCGGGAGCGCGAGGGCCTCGTCTACTCGATCCACTCGGGCAACGCCGCCTTCCGGGACGGCGGGCTCTTCTACGTGTACGCCGGCACCGAGCCCGCGCACTTCCGGCGGGTCGTGGACCTGACGCTCAAGGAGATCCGGTCGCTCAGGACCGACGGGGTCACGGCCGACGAGCTGCGGCGGGCGAAGGATCACCTCAAGGGCAGCCTGATGCTCTCGCTCGAGTCGACGGGGAGCCGCATGACCCGGATCGCCAAGCACGAGCTCTACTTCCGCCGGTCGTACACGTTCGACGAGATCCTCGCCGACATCGAGCGGGTGACCGTGCAGGACGTGAAGGCCCTCGGGGAGCGCCTCCTGGCCGGGCCGCTGTCGCTGGTCGCCCTCGGGCCCAAGAGCCCGGACGTCCGGCTCCCCGAGGGAGTGCAGGTCTGAGGCGGGCGCGCCCGTGATCGCCCGGTACACCCGCCCCGAGATGGGCGCCCTCTGGAGCGAGGACGCCAAGTACGCGCGCTGGCTCCGGGTCGAGCTGGCGGTCTGCGAGGCCTGGGCGCGCCGGGGCGTCGTTCCTTCCGACGCGCTCGACCGGATCCGCCAGCGGGCGCAGGTCGACGCCGGCCGCATCGCGGAGACCGAGGCGCGGGTCCGGCACGACGTCATCGCCTTCCTCACGGACCTCGAGGGCTCGATCGGCACGGACTCCCGGTTCGTCCACGTGGGCCTGACCTCGTCGGACGTGGTGGACACGGCGCTGGCGCTGGCGCTCGTCGAGGCGGCCGACCGGCTGATCGCGGGCGTGGACCGGCTCCGCGCCGAGTCTCGCCCGGCTCGCCCTCCGCCACCGGGACACGCTGACGGTCGGCCGGACGCACGGCGTCCATGCCGAGCCGACCACGTTCGGCCTCAAGGCCGCCGGCTGGTACATGGAGGCCGGGCGGAACCGCGAGCGCCTGGCCCGGGCCCGGGAGGCGGTCCGGGTGGGGAAGATCTCCGGCGCGGTCGGCACCTTCGCCCACGTCCCGCCCGATCTCGAGCAGGAGGTGTGCCACGCGCCTCGGGCTCGAGCCCGAGCCCGTCTCCACCCAGGTCGTGCAGCGGGACCGGCACGCCGAGCTCGTCTCCGCCTGCGCGATCGCGGGCGGCGGCCTCGAGCGGATCGCCACGGAGATCCGGAGCCTCCAGCGGACGGAGATCCTGGAGGCGGAGGAGCCGTTCGCCGAGGGCCAGAAGGGCTCGTCCGCGATGCCCCACAAGCGGAACCCGTGGCTCTGCGAGCAGGTGACGGGGCTGGCCCGCGTGCTGCGCGCCCACGCCGGCGCCGCGCTCGAGGACATCGCCCTCTGGCACGAGCGGGACATCAGCCACTCCTCGGTCGAGCGCATCGTGCTGCCCGACGCGACCATCCTGCTCGACTACCTGCTGGGGCAGACCGTCCGCATCCTGGACGGGCTTCGGGTCTATCCCGAGCGGATGCGCGAGAACCTCGACCGCTCGTACGGCCTGGTCTACTCCCAGCGCGTGCTCCTGGCCCTCACCGAGGCCGGCCTGGCGCGCCAGGCCGCCTACGAGGTCGTCCAGCGGAACGCCATGCGCGCCTGGGAGGAGCGGCGGGCCTTCCTCGAGTGCCTCGAGGCCGACCCCGAGGTGCGGGCGTCACCTCGGCCCGGAGCCCCTGAAGGCCTGCTTCGATCCCGGCTGGTACCTGCGCCACGTCGACGCGGTGTTCCGGAGGGCCGGGCTCGTCCAGGGAGGATCGACGGAGGCATGAAAGCGCGGATCGTGGTGCGGCTCCGGCCGGGGATCCTGGATCCCCAGGGAACGACCATCCAGCGGGCGCTCGAGGGGCTCGGCTTCCCCGAGGTGCGCGACATGCGGGTGGGGAAGGTGATCGATCTCACGCTCGACGAGACCGACGCCGGCGCGGGCACGAGCAGCGGCTGGACGAGATGTGCCGGAAGCTCCTGGCGAACCCCGTGATCGAGGATTACACCTGCGAGGTGGTGGAGGGCGACGACGCTCGGCGCGCAGGTTGACCTGCGTCGGCTTGTGCGGGTGTGGACCGCGTAGTAGAATTCGTCCGATTCGCAGGGAGGTGTGACCGAGACCTCACTGGAAGAGGAGGCTGCATGCGATTCGGCGTCGTGATCTTCCCGGGCACGTGGAGTGACATGGACTTCCACCACGTCATCTCCCAGGTGCTCCACCAGCCGGTCGAGTACGTGTGGCACCGGGACACTGATGTCGACCGCTTCGACTGCCTCGTCCTGCCGGGCGGTTTCTCCTACGGCGACTACCTGCGGGCGGGCGCCGTGGCAGGCCGCTCGCCGATCGTCGAGGCGCTGCCGGGCTTCGTGGCCCGCGGCGGGCTGGTGCTGGGAAGCTGCAACGGCTTCCAGATCCTCTGCGAGGCCGGTCTCCTTCCGGGAACGCTCCTGCGGAACGAGTGCCTCCAGTTCCGCTGCCAGTGGACCCACGTCGCCGTGGAGCAGACCGAGAGCCCCTTCACCCGCGGGCTCCGGCGCGGGCCAGGTCCTCAAGATGCCGATCGCCCACGGTGAGGGCCGGTACCACGCCGACCCGGCCCGTCCTCCGCCAGCTCCGGGAGCGCGACCAGATCGTCTTCCGCTACGCGACGGAGGCCGGGGAGATCACCCCCGGCGCCAACCCGAACGGCTCGATCTGGAACATCGCCGGTGTCTCGAACGAAGAGGGCACGGTCGTCGGGCTCATGCCGCATCCCGAGCGCGCGGCCGAGACCACGGTGGGCAGCACCGACGGGTTGCTCCTCTTCCACTCGCTGCTGGGAAGCCTCGTCGAGAACGGATCCGTGCTCGGCCGCTAGGAGGACAGGGGAGAGGCGCGGATGCCCGTGACCGGATCCGAGCCGAAAGTCACCCCGGATCTGGCCGTCTCGCACGGGCTGACGCGTGAGGAGTACGACCGCGTCGTCCGCCTGATCGGGCGGGACCCCACCTACTCGGAGCTCGGCCTCTTCTCCGCCCTCTGGTCCGAGCACTGCTCGTACAAGTCCTCGCGGGTCCACCTCCGGCGCCTCCCGACGAAGGGCGCCCACGTGCTCCAGGGCCCGGGCGAGAACGCCGGCATCGTGGACGTCGGGGGCGGGTTCGGCCTCGCCTTCAAGATCGAGAGCCACAACCACCCCTCGTTCATCGAGCCGTTCCAGGGCGCGGCGACCGGGGTGGGCGGCATCCTCCGCGACATCTTCACGATGGGCGCCCGTCCCATCGCGCTCCTCGACTCGCTCCGCTTCGGACCGGTCGACGAGCCGGGCACCCGGTTCCTTCTCGGGGGGGTCGTCGCCGGGATCTCCCACTACGGCAACTGCTTCGGGTGCCCGACCGTCGGGGGCGAGGTGGCCTTCGCGCCGGAGTACGCTCGGAACCCGCTGGTGAACGTCCTGTGCCTGGGCCTGGTGCGGACTGACGGCATCTACCGGGCGCGGGCCGACGGGGTGGGGAACACCTTTGTCTACGTCGGCGCGAAGACGGGCCGCGACGGCATCCACGGGGCGACGATGGCGTCGGAGGCCTTCGACGAGACCTCGGCCGAGCGGCGCCCCACCGTCCAGGTGGGCGACCCGTTCACCGAGAAGCTCCTCCTCGAGGCGTGCCTCGAGGCGTTCCGGACCGGCGCGGTGGTGGGGATCCAGGACATGGGCGCGGCCGGCCTGGCCTGCTCCCTCTCCGAGATGCCCGCGCGGGCGGGGACCGGCGCCGACGTGGACCTCGACCGAGTGCCCCAGCGCGAGCCGGGGATGACGCCCTACGAGATCCTCCTGTCGGAGTCCCAGGAACGGATGCTGCTCGTCGTCGAGCGCGGGCGCGAGGCCGAGGTCCAGCGGGTCTTCCAGAAGTGGGAGCTGGACGCGGTCCCGATCGGGCGCGTCACGGCCGACGGCGTGCTCCGCGCCCGCATGCGGGGCGAGGTGGTGGCCGAGGTCCCGGTCCGGGCCCTCACCGACGAGGCGCCGGTGTACGAGCGGCCGATGGCGCGCCCCGACTGGCTCGACCGGGCGCGCGCGCTCGACCTCGCGGCGCTGGCCGAGCCGGCGGACCCGGGCGCCCTGCTCCTCCGGCTCCTGGCGGCGCCGACGATCGCCTCCAAGCGGAGCATCTGGCGGCAGTACGATCACCAGGTCGGCATCAACACCCTCGTGCTTCCCGGCTCCGACGCGGCCGTCCTCCGGATCAAGGGAACCTCCCGCGCCGTCGCGGTCGCCACCGACGGCAACGGCCGCTACGGGCAGCTCGATCCCTTCCTGGGCGGGGCCATGGCGGTCGCCGAGGCCGCGCGCAACGTCGTGTGCGCCGGCGGGCGGCCGCTGGCGGTGACGAACTGCCTGAACTTCGCCTCGCCCGAGCGTCCGGAGATCATGTGGCAGTTCGCGCAGGCGGTGGACGGCATCGCCGCCGCCTGCGAGGCGCTCGGCATCCCGGTCACCGGGGGGAACGTGTCCTTCTACAACGAGACGCTGGGCCGGGCGATCCTGCCGACCCCCGTCATCGGCGTCGTCGGGCTCCTCGAGGACGCCGAGCGGCGGACGACGCAGTGGTTCAAGGAGGACGGGGACGTCATCGTCCTCCTGGGCGAGCCGGGCGGGCGTCTCGGGGGCAGCGAGTACCTCCAGACCGTCCACGGGCGCCTGGGCGGCGTGCCGGCCCCCCTCGACCTCGAGCGGGAGCGCGCGGTCCAGGCCGCGTGCCTGGCGGCGATCGAGGCCGGCGTCGTCCGGTCCGCTCACGACTGCGCCGAGGGCGGCCTCGCCGTGGCGCTCGCGGAGTGCTGCGTCACCGGTCCGCGGGCCCTCGGGGCGGCGGCGGCGCTTCCCGGGGGTGGCCGCGTGGACGAGGCGCTCTTCGGCGAGGCGCCGTCCCGCATCGTCGTCTCGGTGGCGCCGGACGACGTGGAGCGCCTGACGCGGATCGCGCGGGGAGTGGGCCGCGCCCGTTCAGGTCATCGGCCGGGTGGGCGGGGATCGGCTCGAGGTGCGGGTCGGAGTCGCGGCGCGCCTGTCGCTGTCCACCGAGGCGCTCGCCGACGCCTTCGGGAACGGGCTGTCGCGGGCGCTCGAGCAGCCGGTCGAGGCGCTGTCGGGACGGGAGGCTGAGGGAGCCGCATGAAAACCGCCTGGCTCGACGACGACAAGTTCCACGACGAGTGCGGCCTCTTCGGGGTGTTCGACCACCCGGAGGCGGCCAACCTCGCCTACCTGGGCCTCTACGCGCTCCAGCACCGGGGCCAGGAGTCCGCCGGGATCGCCGCCACCGACGGCCCGTCGCTCCACGTCGAGAAGGCCATGGGGTGGGTCGCCGACGTGTTCAGCCCCGAGCGCCTCCGCCGCCTGCCCGGGCCGCGCGGCGATCGGCCACGTCCGCTACTCGACGGCCGGCTCGTCCACCCTCCGGAACGCCCAGCCGATCAGCGCGTCGTTCTCCCGGGGCTCGATCGCGCTCGGCCACAACGGGAACCTGGTCAACGCCGAGGCGCTCCGCAAGGAGCTGGAGGCCCTCGGGGCGATCTTCCAGTCCACGTCGGACTCGGAGGTCATTCTCCACCTCATCGCGCGCGCGGACCGCCAGAGCCTCGAGCGGACGCTGACGCAGGCTCTCGCCCAGCTGAGCGGGGCGTACTCCCTGGTCATGCTCACGCCGGACACGCTCATCGGGTGCCGCGACCCGCACGGGTTCCGCCCGCTGGTCGTGGGCCGGCTGGGCAAGACGTGGCTGCTGGCGTCGGAGACCTGCGCGCTCGACCTGCTCGAGGCCGAGTACGTGCGGGACGTCGAGCCCGGGGAGATCGTGCTCATCGACCAGAACGGCCTCCGCTCCGTCAAGCCGTTCCCGGCGAAGAAGCAGCTCCAGTGCGTGTTCGAGTACGTCTACTTCGCCCGCCCGGACACGAGGCTGTGGGGCCAGAACGTCTATCAGGCGCGGAAGTCCCTGGGGCACCGGCTGGCCGAGGAGCACCCCGTCGACGCGGACATCGTCATCCCCGTGCCCGACTCGGGGGTCGGCGCCGCGCTCGGCTTCGCGGAGCAATCCGGCATCCCGTTCGAGCTCGGGCTCATCCGGAACCACTACGTCGGCCGCACGTTCATCGAGCCCCGCGAGGGCATCCGGCACTTCGGCGTCCGGGTGAAGCTCAACCCGATGCGGGAGACGATCGAGGGGCGGCGCGTCGTGGTCGTCGACGACTCGATCGTCCGCGGGACGACCAGCCGGAAGATCGTGAAGATGATCCGGGCGTGCGGCGCCCGCGAGGTGCACATGCGGATCTCGTCGCCGCCGATCCAGTGGCCCTGCTACTACGGGATCGACACGCCGACGCGCAAGGAGCTGATCGGCTCGAGCCACCGCGTGGAGGAGATCACCCGCTACATCGGCGCGGACTCGCTCGGGTACCTCTCGCTCGACGGCATGCTGAAGGCGGTGGGCGGCGACGGCGGCCGGTTCTGCCACGCCTGCTTCAGCGGCGCCTACGAGGTCGGGTTCCCGAAGGAGGAAACCGCGCAGCTCGCCCTCTTCGACGTCGAGTGACGCGCGTGACCCGGATGCCGCGCCGACCCCGCTCCCCCTTCGTCCGCCCGGGCGGCGAGGGGCAGCCGGGCAGGTGGCGGGGCGCCCTCGCCTGAGCCGGTCCGGGCCGTCCTCCCGCCGCTCCGTCCGGGGCGGCCTCAGCTACCGCGCCGCCGGGGTCGACATCGACGCCGGCGAGCAGGCCGTCCGGCGGCTCGCTCCGTGGGCGCGCGCCACCTACCGGCCGGAGGTCCTCGGGGACATCGGCGCCTTCGCCGGATTCCTCCACGCTCCCGGCGCGACCGCGAGCTCGTATTCGCGGCATCGACGCACGACATCGTGTCCAGCAGGGGCGTGGTCGTCGTCCGGTTGGTCCGGCGCACCGGGCGCACTCTGTTCGCGGCGCGGTCGGCCCGGAAGAACCGGCGGGTCCTTCGAGGGCTGAGCGTGACACGACATG
The DNA here is from genome assembly GCA_963745015.1 of uncultured Candidatus Rokubacteria bacterium. Lineage (GTDB taxonomy): Bacteria > Methylomirabilota > Methylomirabilia > Rokubacteriales > DASRDR01 > DASRDR01. The sequence continues at coordinate 141,111 of CAVUVU010000014.1, read as the reverse complement.
CGTGAGGCGGCGTCTGTCGCGCGCTGGGTTGGAAATGGCGCCCGCAGACTCGGGGCCGGCGTAGGGCGGCTTGCCGGCAAGGCGCGAGTGGCGCCACGTCGTCTCGCGGTCATCGCGTGGCGCCGGCCCCTCATCCGCCGGGCGGTGCGGCTCGTCGCCCCTCTTGCTTTTGATCCGTTCGATCCGGCGTTCCGGGTTGATCCCTATGCAACATATCGTCGGCTGCGCGAGGCCGATCCCATCCACTGGAGTGTCGGCGGGTTCTGGGTTCTGACCCGCCACGCTGACGTGGTGGCGGTGCTGCATGACCCCCGGTTTGTGCACCCGGAGTATGGAGTCCGGAGAGGCCGGCAAGGCATGCTGACCTCGCTGGACCTGCTTCGCGCCAGCGGTCTGGCCATGAGGAATCCGCCCGACCACACGAGGCTCCGGCGCGCGGTGAGCCAGGTCTTCACCTCTCAGCTGGTGTCCGCGCTCCGTTCGCGGGCGCAATTCCACACCGAGCGACTGCTGGAGCGAGTGCAGAGGCGTCGTCAGATGGATGTCATCGGCGATTTCGCGCTTCCGCTGCCGGTCGTTCTGGTGGGTGAGCTGATGGGGCTCCCACCGGGCGACGCAGAACGCTGTCAGGAGTGGACGCAGCAGTGTGTGCCGGCGTTTGGCCTCGCACCGACCCGGGCCGCGTTGAGCCGTGCCGACGAGGGTGCCAGGCGGTTCTTCTCGTACTTCCGGGATGTCGTTCGAGCGCGGCGAGAGCAGCCGGGTACCGACCTGGTGAGCGGTCTCGTGCGGGCGCATGACGCCGGCGAACTCGACGAGGCCGAGCTGCTCGCGACGTGTACCTTCCTGTTCTTTGCGGCCTACGACACGACAGCGGGGCTGATCGGCAACGCCGTCTTCACCTTGCTGAAGCACGACCTGTACGGTTCGCTCCGGGAGGAGCAAGGCCTCATGCGGACCGCCATCGAGGAGCTCCTGCGTTTCGAGAGCCCGGGGCAACTGTTCGGACGCATGGCCGCCGAGGACGTGGTCCTCGATGGTCGGCGCGTCCGCCGCGGCCAGACCGTGTTCGCGGCTCTTGGTGCGGCCAACCGGGACCCCGCCCAGTTCGCCGATCCGGATCGAGTCGATCTGTCTCGACGGGAGAATCGTCACGTCGCGTTCGGGTACGGCATCCATGCTTGTGTGGGGCAAGGCCTCGCACGCCTGGAGGCTCAGGTCGCGCTCGAAGCCATGACCCGTCAAATGCCGGGCCTCCGGCTGGTCCCGGCGCCGCCTGACTGGCGCCCGGACATCGGGTTCCGGGGTTTGCGCTCGCTGCGGGTCGTGTGGTGATCCGGGCGCTAGCCGAAACGGGACCGGAGGAAGGCCGAGAGGCGAAGGAGGAGCGGGGCGGCGAGGGGGAGGCGCGCCAGACGGTTACGTAGCCGCACCGCCAGGCCCGCCAGCGGATCACGCTCGACCAGGTCCTCCTTGATGACGTGGGACAGCCCGGCGAGGTACGTGGCGACGGCACGCGCCTCCGCGGTCGGGTCGGGTCGCCCCGCAGCGCTCTCGGCGCCGGCCTCCTGGTAGAGCGCGACGAGCGTATCGCGTGCGTGGTCGGCGTCTGCCACCGTCCGCGCCCATCTGGTGACCTCGGCGGCGTCGTTCGGATCGTACCGGCCGATCTCCCGTTCCAGCCGTTCGGTCCGGAGCGGCGAGTACCATTGCAGGTAGTTCCCCTCCAGAGCTCGAAGGACCCGCATGTTCTCGGTCGTGACCATCGGACCCAGGCCGAAGGCGTCGCAGACCACCACCGCCGTGCCCACCACGACAGCCTCGAGTGCCGCCCGGCCCTTGGCGAAGACCAAATCGTACTGGGGCAGGATGCGCTCCGGACGGCGAACTGGCCGGCCCGTCCCATAGCCAGCGACGTCCAGCGCGATGCCAGCGCGCAGGCACGCTTCGCGGACCACCGGGAGGTGCGTGTCCTCGCGCGCGTAGTTGCTCAGAACCAGGGCTCGCCGCGGGCGGGGCGGAAGGGGCGACCGAGGTCTGTAGCGCTCGAGGTCGACGAAGTTCGGCACGAGGCGGATCTGCGTCCCGGGGATGCCGCAACGCTGCGTGGCGCTGTCGCGCGTCGGCGCATCCACCGCAACGTATCGCAGGATGCGCGGGTGTCGTGGCGGGATGTCGCTCCAGTGAGTCCACCCATGCGACACGAACACGGCGGGCGTCGCAGGGAAGTGACACAGGGCCGTCATGGCGTCGAGGCTGTGCTGACCGTGGACAACGTCAGGGACCCAGGGCGCGTCGTTGAGTCGGTCGAGGACCGTGGCGCCCGCAGCCCTGAAGTCGTCAGCGACCTCGCCGAGGATCGGGCTGTAGATGGCCGTGGTGTGTCCCGCTCGGGCAAGCGCGACGGTGAGGTCTCGCACATACATTTCTGGCCCGCCGCGACTCGCGAGCGAGCCGGTCGTGATCAGGACGCGCATCCCCCTCCCGCCGACGTCCATACTGACCGTTCCCCGGCCTGCCCGCAAGCCGACGGAGATCGCGCTCGCGGGCGGATGCCGAGCGCCCACGGCGGGGCGCGCGCCCTCGCGTCCAGCTGCGCTAGAATGGGCGAGCCATGCAGATCGTCGCTCTTGGCGTGTCGACCTCGGGCCGGGGAGTCGAGCCAGCGTACCCGCGCGAGGTGGTGTCCGGTGAGGCGGTGGGGATCGGCCCCTTCCATCCCGCCTGCCGCAGCGGTGCCTCCGACGTCGGGTTCCCGAAAGAAGCCACGGCGGGGCTCGTCTTTCTCATCGTCGAGTGAACCGCGCCCGGACTTCCGGTCGCCCTGTCCGGCGTGGCCTGAGCTACCGCGCCGCCGGGGTCGACATCGACGCCGGCGAGCAGGCCGTCCGGCGGCTCGCTCCGTGGGCGCGCGCGACCTACCGGCCGGAAGTCCTCGGGGACATCGGCGCCTTCGCCGGATTCTTTCGCGCTCCCCGGCGCTACCGCCAGCCCGTGTTCGTGGCGTCCACGGACGGCGTCGGGTCCAAGCTGCGGGTCGCGTTCCTGGCACGCCGGCACGACACCATCGGGATCGACCTGGTCGCCATGGGCGTCAACGACCTCCTGGTTCACGGCGCCGAGCCCCTGGTCTTTCTCGACTACATCGGGATCAACCGCGTCGTCCCCCGGACCGTCGAGACGGTGGTCCGCGGGATCGCGGCCGGCTGCCGCGAGGCCGGGTGCGCGCTCATCGGCGGCGAGATCGCGGAGCTTCCCGACTTCTATGCGGCCGGAGAGTACGACCTGGCCGGCTTCGCGCTGGGCGTCGTCGAGCGCAGCCGCCTGATCGACGGCCGCGGCGTGCGGCCCGGCGACGCGGTGATCGGGCTCCTCTCGAGCGGGCTTCACTCGAACGGGTACAGCCTCGCGCGGAAGGTCGTGTTCGAGCGGGCCCGCCTGCGGGTGCGCGACCGCATCCCCGGGCTCAACCGGACGGTCGGCCGCGAGCTGCTGAGGCCGACGCGGATCTACGTCAAGCCGATCCTGGCCCTCCTGCGCGCGGGCGCGCCGATCCGGGCCATGGCGCACATCACGGGCGGAGGGCTGACCGGCAACGTGCCGCGCGTCCTGCCCCCGGGGTGCCGGGCCGTGATCCGCCGTGACACCTGGCCCGTGTCCGAGGTCTTCCGGTGGCTCCAGGATCGCGGCCGCATCGACGAGGCGGAGATGTTCCGGGTCTTCAACATGGGGATCGGCTTCGTCCTCGTGGTGCCGGAGGCGAAGGCGGCGAGCGTCCTCGCGAGGCTCTGGAAGGATCGCGCCCCGGCCTTCCGGATCGGCGAGATCCGATCCGGCGCCCGCGGGGTGACGTACCGGTGACGCTCGCCCGCGCGCGGCCCGCTCTCGTCTGCGCGATGACCCGAGCACGGGCGTCCTGGCGCGCCTGGAGCCGGTGACGCCCTAGCCGGACCCCCGTTCCGGCGTCGCCCGCGGGAAGTCGTGGGGTGGCGACTGCACGGGGCGGCCCCCCGCGCGCCCTCGGCCGCCCGCGGTGCCGGGTGGGCCTGGGGTAGAATGAGCGCGCGATGCGATCGGCTCCCCTCATCCTCGGCGTGCTCGCCTCGGGTCGAGGGTCGAACCTCCAGGCCATCGTCGACGCGATCGACGCCGGACGCTGCCCCGCGCGCGTGGCCGTGGTCGTGAGCGACCGGAAGGACGCGCCGGCCCTCGAGCGGGCGCGCCGGGCGGGCATCCGGGCGGTGCACCTCGATCCCCACGCCCACGCGGAGCGGACGGCCTTCGACGCCGCGATCGCGGCGGTCCTCGACGAGGCCGGAGTCGAGCTCGTCTGTCTGGCGGGCTACATGCGAGTGCTCTCGGCGGAGATCGTCCGGCGCTATCGGAGCCGCATCCTGAACGTCCACCCGGCCCTGCTGCCGGCGTTCCCGGGGCTGCACGCCCAGCGCCAGGCTCTCGGGCACGGCGTCAAGGTGGCGGGGGCGACCGTCCACTTCGTCGACGAGGCCGTGGACACGGGGCCGATCGTGCTGCAGGCGGCGGTTCCCGTGCTCGACGACGACACGGAGGCGACCCTGACCGCGCGGATCCTCGCCGAGGAGCACCGGCTCTACCCGGAGGCGATTCGCCTCTACGCCGAGGGGCGCCTCGAGGTGGCCGGCCGTCGCGTGTCGATCAGGGGAGGCGCGTGAGCCAGATCCGCCGCGCGCTCCTGTCCGTCTCCGACAAGGCGGGGCTGGTGGACCTGGCGCGCGGCCTGGCCGATCTGGGCGTCGAGCTCCTGTCCACCGGGGGGACCGCCCGGGCGCTCACGGCGGCCGGCCTGACCGTCCGCGAGGTCGCCGACGTGACGGGGTTTCCCGAGATGCTCGACGGAAGGGTGAAGACGCTCCACCCGGCGATTCACGGCGGCATCCTGGCCCGCCGCGACCTCGCGGCGCACGGGGAGGCCCTCGCCCGCCACGGCATCGGCGCGATCGATCTGGTCGCGGTGAACCTCTATCCGTTCGAGGCGACCGCGGCGAAGCCGGGAGTCGGCTTCGAGGACGCCATCGAGCAGATCGACGTGGGCGGCCCGGCGATGATCCGCGCGGCCGCGAAGAACCACGAGGGCGTCGTGGTCCTGGTCGACCCGGCCCAGTACGCGCCGGTCCTGGAGGAGCTCCGCCGATCGGGCGGCACCGTGTCGGGGGAGACGCGGCGGCGGCTGGCTCTCGAGGCGTTCCGGCGGACGGCCCAGTACGATGCGGCGATCGCCGCCTGGCTCCGGGCTCCCGGGGCCCCGGCGGCTCCCGCCGCCGGCGACGCGCTCCGCTTTCCTCCGGTGATCCACCTGGACGCGGAGCGCGTCACCGCGCTCCGCTACGGCGAGAACCCGCACCAGCGAGCGGCCTTCTACCGCCCGCTGGGCCCGGCGCTCGGGACGGGCGGTCTCGGCGCGCTCCGCCAGCTTCACGGCCCCGAGCTCTCGTACAACAACCTCCTGGATCTCGCCGGGGCGCTGGGCCTCCTCCTCGAGTTCGCCGAGCCCGCCGCCGTGGTCGTCAAGCACACCAACCCCTGCGGGGCGGCGGTGGGCGTGGACGTGGCCGCGGCCTTCGAGCGGGCGCGCGCCTCCGATCCCGTCTCGATCTACGGGGGGATCGTCGGCGTCAACCGCCCGGTGGACCGGCGGCTGGTGGAGGCGCTGGCCGGGATCCTGCTCGAGATCCTGTTCGCGCCGGCCTTCGAGCCGGACGCGCTCGACGAGCTCAGGCGCACGAAGAAGAAGCTTCGCGTGCTCGAGGTCCCGATCGGCCGCCCGCCCGCCGGCGCGGCGCCACTCGAGGCTCGCAGCGTCCCGGGCGGGCTGCTGGTGCAGGAGGCGGACCTGGCCGGCCTCGATCCGGTCGCCGTTCGCGTCGTGAGCCGGCGCCAGCCGACGGCCGCCGAGTGGCGCGCCCTTCGCTTCGCCTGGAAGGTCGCCAAGCACGTCAAGTCCAACGCGATCGTGCTGACGTCGGAGGAGCAGGTGCTCGGCGTGGGCGCCGGGCAGATGAGCCGGGTCGACGCGGCGCGCCTCGCGGTGATGCGGGCCCGCGAGCACGGCCACAAGCTCGGCGGCGCCGCGGTGGCCTCGGACGCGTTCTTCCCGTTCCGGGACGGCCTCGACGTCGTCGCGGAGGCGGGCGCCGCCGCCGTGATCCATCCGGGCGGCTCCATCCGGGACGAGGAGATCGTGGCGGCGGCCGACGAGCATGGCATGGCCATGGTCGTGACCGGGATCCGCCACTTCAAGCATTGACCGCGCCCGGCTGGATCCTCACGGAGCGGGACGTCGTCCGGCTTCTGGCGCTGAACCCCCGCCGCGCCGAGCAGCTTCGCCGCCTCGGGCTCCTCCACGCTCCGGCCGGCGCCGACCAGTACACGTTCCGGGATCTGGTGGCGCTGCGCGTGGCCCGGACGCTCCTCGACCAGGGTGCGACCGTCCGCCAGATCAGGAAGGCGCTCGACACGCTCGCGGCGGCTCGGGCTCGCGTCGGAGGCGCCGCTGGCCGAGCTGAGGGTCACGCTCCGCGACGGCGAGATCTTCATCGAGCGGGACGCGCGGCTCCACGAGCCGTCCGGCCAGATCGTGATGGAGTTCTCGGAGAAGGGACTGGCCGAGGACGCCCGCGCCTCCGCCCTCCGCGGGCTGGTCCGGCCCCTCGCGCCGCCGGACGGCAGCGAGGCGGAGCGCTGGTTCGAGCTCGGCGTCGGAGCTGGACGGCGATCCGGCCCAGTGGACGCAGGCGGTCGACGCCTACCAGCGCGTGACCACGCTGGCCCCGGACCACGGGGCGGCCTGGAACAACCTGGGTCTCCTCCAGCACCGGATGGGGCGCTACGAGGACGCGCGGCGGCACTACGAGGTGGCGCTGGCCGCGGACCCGACGCTCGCCGAGGCGGCCTACAACCTCGGGTCGCTGCAGGACGACCTGGGCAGCCCTCCGCAGGCGACGCTCTGGTACCGCCGTGCGCTCGAGATCCGCCCCGACTACGCCGACGCGCACTTCAACCTCGCCTCCGTGCTCGAGCGGGCAGGGGACGGGGCGACGGCGCGGCGGCACTGGGCGCGCTACGTCGAGCTCGACCCGGACAGCCGCTGGGCCGAGATCGCACGGGAGTGGATGAGCGGGGCCGGGCCGTGAGCGGGCTGCGGGTCCTCCTGGTCGGGAGCGGCGGGCGCGAGCACGCGCTCGCCTGGAAGCTCGCGCAGAGCCCGCGGCTCGGGTCGCTGTACGCCGCGCCGGGGAATCCCGGCATCGCGCAGGCCGCCCAGTGCGTGCCGGTCCGGGCCGACGACGTCGCCGCGATCGTCGGCCTGGCAGACCGGGAGCGGATCGACCTGACGGTCGTGGGCCCGGAGGGGCCGCTCGCGCTCGGGCTCGTCGACGCGCTCGAGGCGCGCGGGCGCCCGGCGTTCGGCCCCTCGCGCGCGGCCGCGGTGCTGGAGAGCTCCAAGGCCTTCGCCAAGGCGCTCTTCGCCCGGCACGGCATCCCGACCGCCCGCTTCGGGACGTTCGAGGAGCCGGGCGCGGCGCGCGCGTTCGTCGAGGCGCTGGGCGGCCGGGCGGTCGTCAAGGCCGACGGGCTCGCCGCCGGCAAGGGCGCCGTGGTGTGCGCGGACCCGGCCGAGGCCGACCGGGCCATCAGCGACATGCTCGAGCGCCGGGTGTTCGGCGACGCCGGGGCCCGCGTGGTGGTCGAGGAGTACCTCGAGGGCGAGGAGGTCTCGGTCTTCGCGCTCACCGACGGGCGGACCGTGTGCCCGCTCGCGTCGGCCCAGGACCACAAGGCGGTCTTCGACGGCGACCGGGGCCCGAACACGGGGGGGATGGGGGCGTACTCGCCGGCCCCCGCGCTCGACCCCGCCCTCTCGCGGGAGGTCGTCCGGACCGTGCTCGAGCCGACGATCCGCGGCATGTCCGCCGAGGGCCGCCCGTACCGCGGCGTCCTCTTCGCGGGCCTCATGCTCACGGCGGCCGGGCCCCGGGTTCTCGAGTACAACGTGCGGTTCGGCGATCCGGAGTGCCAGGCGCTGATGCTCCGGCTGGCGGACGACCTCCTGCCGCTCTGCCAGGCCGTCGCCGAGGGGCGCGGGCTGCCGCCCTCGGTGGCGTGGCGACCCGAGGCCGCCGTGTGCGTGGTGCTCGCCTCCGGCGGGTACCCCGGCGACCATCGGACCGGCCTGCCGATCGAAGGGATCGAGCGCGCCGAAGCGCGCGCGGGGGTCACCGTCTTCCACGCCGGCACGGCATGGCGCGACGGCCGGCTGACGACCGCAGGCGGGCGTGTCCTGGGCGTGACGGCCCTCGGCGCCGACTCTGCGGGTCGCGGTGGCCGATGCCTACGCGGCGGCGGGGGAGATCCGCTTCGACGGCGTGCACTATCGGCGCGACATCGGCCACCGGGCCCTCGAGCGCCTCGGCCCGCACCTCGATCGGACCGGCCGATCGCCGTGAGCCGCCCGGCGCGGCTCGCCGTCGACGCGCGCCATCCGGCCCCGGCGGCGCTGGAGACGGCGGCCCGGATCCTCCGGGCCGGCGGGCTCGTCGCGTTCCCGACCGAGACCTTCTACGGGCTCGGAGCCCGCGCGCTCGACGCCACGGCGGTCGCCAGGATCTTCGAGGCGAAGGGCCGGCCGGAGGACAAGCCGCTCCTCGTGCTGGTCGACTCGCTCGAGATGGTCGAGCGTGGTCGCCGGAGAGGTGCCGCCCCGGGCGCGCCGGCTGATGGCGCGATACTGGCCGGGAGCGCTGACGCTCGTCCTGCCCGCTCGCACGCCGACCTGCCGGCGGCGCTCACGGCGGGCACCGGGACCATCGGCGTCCGGCTGTCCGGTCACCCGGTGGCCCGCGCGCTCGTCGCGGCCGCCGGAGAGCCGGTCACGGCGCCGAGCGCCAACCTCCACGGGGCCGCCAGCCCGCGCACGGCCGACGAGGTGATGGCGGGCCTCGGGGGCCGCATCGACCTCGTCCTGGACGGCGGCCCGACGCCCGGCGGGCCCGCCTCGACCGTCCTGGACCTCACGCGCACGCCGCCGTCGTGCTGCGGGCCGGGGCAGTCGTCCCGACACCGGAGGAGCTCGCGGGCTGACCGTCGTCCGGGGATCCGGGCGGTGTTGCGCAACAATCGGCGGGGGCGGCGGGCGCGGCGGAGGAGCGCGCGCCTGTCGAGACCGGCGGCCGTCCGAGAATCTGGGACTGGCCGACGGCCGGGTGCTATCATGCGTGCGGTTCGAGTGATGCCCCGCGTGAGCGGTGTGATTCTCGCCGGCGGCAGGAGCCGGCGGATGGGTGGGTCCCCGAAGGCGCTCCTTCCGTTCGGTGGTCGCCCACTGATCGAGCACATTGCGGAGACGTTGCGATCGGTCTTGCCGGACTGCCTGGTCGTCACGAACACCCCCGAGCTCTACGCGTCTCTCGGCCTTCCGATGGTGGGTGACGTCTTCCCGGAGGGCGGCTCCCTGGGAGGCATCTACTCCGGCCTCCGGGCGCGCTCCGGGCGACGCCGCCCTCTGCGTGGCCTGCGACATGCCGTTCCTCTCGGCCCCGCTCGTGGCGCTACCTCGCCGGGCGCGCGGCCGAGGCCGACGTGGTGATCCCCGACGCCGGCGGCGAGCTCCAGACGCTCCACGCCGTCTACGGCAAGTCGTGCCTCCCGGCGATGGAGCGGCGCCTTCGGGCGGGCCAGCTCAGGATCGTCGGCTTCCTCGACGACGTCCGGGTCGTTCGCGTCCCGGCCGAGGCCGTGCCAGCGGTTCGCCGATCCGGACCTCGCGTTCATGAACGTGAACACCCCGGAGGATCTGGCGCGGGCCCGCGCCCTCTGGGACCGGAGACCGGCCGGAGCCGCGGGAGGACCGTCGCCTTCCGCGTCGAGTGGGGACGGGACGCCCGGTTGACGCACACGCGCGTCGACGCCCTGGGCCTCGGCTCCCTCCAGGAGCTGAACGGGCTGCCGGCGCCGCTCCGCGAGGCTCTGTACGGGCGGCTCATCCCGGCCGAGGTCTGCGCGCGCTTCGGGGTCGATCCGGCGACCGGGATCAACGGCGCGGGACATCGGCTGCTCCGCATCTTCGCCCCGCCCGAGCAGAGCTGGGCGCGGGTCGAGCTCCGGGCGTCACGCGACGACCGCGATCCGCTGGTGCTGGTGGACGTCGAGGTCGGGCCGTTCGGCGGTTCCCGAGCTGTCCTTCGTCCAGGTCACCGACCCCGGTTCCGAGCGGTTCGGGATCGACCGGGACGAGGAAGGCCAGGACACGCTCTTCGGGACGATGACCCGGAATCTCGCCGAGGAGCGCCGCGCCGCCCTGGCCGGGCTCGCACCCGGCCAGGTGAGGCCGGGGCTCAGGCTTCTCGGGCGGGTGCTGGACGCCATGGACGACTTCTGCCGGCTGTTCGGCAAGGAGCTGTTCCTGGTGGAGCCGCTCTTCTATCACTCCGCCCTCCTCTACGAGCGCCACGGCTGCGACTACCTCCTCGGCCGCGACCTGATGGAGACGATCGACGGCGAGTTCCGGGCAGGGGGCCGGCTCCATCGGGCGCTCGACGGATCCACCGCGTTCCGCCGGCCCGGGTTCGACCGCACGATCCGGGGGCGGAGCTGGGCCGTCCACGACGGCATCCTGGGCGCCCTCGACGGCGTGGCGTGGGGCGGGGTCAAGATGTTCCGGCCCGCGGGACGTCACGCGAGCGTGTCGACGTTCCCCGGCGCGGAGTACTGAGCCGCCGTGGCGAGGAAGAGCGCGCCCCGCCCGGCGCGGCCCCGGAAGCCGATGCCGCGGAAGCCGCCGAAGGTCGAGATTCCGCCGACCGTCTACCGGCGCCGCGCCAAGCACCGCGCCCGGCCCGAGCGGGAGTCGTAGGACCGTGGCCGCGCGGCCGTTCCCGTGCGTGGTCGTCCACTACCACGAGATCAGCCTGAAGGGCGGCAACCGGCCCCTGTTCCTCCGCCGCCTCGCGCGGAATCTCACTCCAGGCGACGGCCGGGTGCGGCGTGCGGGGCGTCCGCCGCCTGCCCGGGCCGCCTGGTCCTGGACCTCCAGCCGGACGCCGATCTCCCCCGGATCCGGGAGCGGGTCGCCACGGTGTTCGGGATCGCGTACTTCGCGCTGGGGCTCTCGCTCCCGCCCGACTGGACGGCCGTGCAGGCGGCCGTGCTGCAGCTTCTCGAGGGGCGGAGCTTCGAGTCGTTCCGGATCACGGCGCGCCGGACCTTCAAGGTCTTCCCGATGCCGTCGGACCAGGTCAACCGGGAGCTGGGCGACCTCGTCCTCCGGAACTTCCCGACCCGCGTGAACCTGACCGAGCCCGCCCTCACCGTGCGCGTGGACCTCCTCCCCAGGGAGGCGCTCGTGTTCGTCGACCGCGTGACGGGCCCGGGCGGCCTTCCGGTGGGCGTGTCCGGGCGGGTGGCGGCCCTCCTGTCGGGCGGCATCGACTCGCCGGTGGCGGCCTGCCGCCTGCAGAAGCGGGGCTGCGAGGTGGAGTTCGTGCACTTCCACTCGGTTCCGTACCTGTCCGACGCCTCTCAGAAGAAGACGCGGGCGCTGGTGGAGCGCCTCGCGCGCCACCAGTTCACCGCCCGGCTCTGGCTCGTGCCGTTCGGCGAGATCCAGCGGGAGGTGGTGCTGGGCGTGCCCGCCCCGCTCCGCGTCGTGGTCTACCGGCGCTTCATGGTGCGGATCACCGAGGCGATCGCCCGGAAGACCGGCGCCCTGGCCCTGGTCACCGGCGAGAGCCTGGGCCAGGTCGCCTCGCAGACGCTCGAGAACATCGCGCGGACCACGGAGGTCGCCGGGATGCCGATCCTCCGGCCGCTCATCGGGACCGACAAGGAGGAGATCATCCGCGAGGCCCGTGCGATCGGGACCTACGAGACCTCCATCGAGCCGGACCAGGACTGCTGCACCCTCTTCGTGCCGAAGCACCCCGAGACGCGCGCCAGCGCGGAGGCCGTGGCGTCCGCCGAGCTGCGGCTCGACGTCGCCCGCCTGGTGGAGATGGGCGCGGCGAGCGCGGTGCCGGAGACGTTCCAGCTATCCTCCCGTGGAGGCCGCCGCGCCCGTCAGCGCCGGGTCGTGAGCCCCAGCACCGCCGAGAGCAGGAGCGCCGGCGCCGACGGCGCCGGCTGAGGCCGAGCCGGTCGCCGAAGAACACGACGCCGAGCAGCGTGGCCGTCAGGGGCTCCACCAGCGTGAGGACGCCGGACACGGTCACCCGCGTCGTCCTGAGCGCGACCACGTAGAGCACGTACGCGACGGCGGTCGGCACCACCCCGAGGTAGGCGAGAAGGGCCCAGCCGCGGGCGTCGGCCTCCGGCCGCTCCGTGAGGAGCACGGGGAGGAGCGTCGAGCGCCGCGATCGAGAAGGTCAGCGCCGCGATCGTCAGCGGCGGCGTGCGATGGACGAGGCTCTTCACGGCGACGGCGTAGGTGGCGTACGAGAGGCCCGCGCCGAGCGCCAGCGCCACGCCTCCGAGGAATCCCGGCGGGAGCTGCGAGAATCCGCGAGCCCCGGTCGAGAGCAGTGCGGCCCCTGCGGTTCCCGCCAGCAAGGCGGCCCACGTGCGGCCGCCGATCCGCTCGCCGAGGAAGAGCGCCGCCAGCACCGTGATGAAGAGCGGCGCGCTGCAGATCGTGATCAGGGAGCCGACCGCGACCGAGGTCTTCGCCACGCCCCAGAAGTAGAAGGCCTGGTAGACGCCCATCGCGACGCCGGCGACGATGAAGCGCCCCCGGTCACCCCGGCTCCGGGGCCCGGACGGGTCCGTCCGAGCCACAGCGCGGCCAGGCAGAGGCACGGCGCCGCGATGGCGACGCGCATGAAGCCGACGAGGAGCGGCGACATGGACGATCCGGTGGCGGCGACGAGCTTCATCGTCGCCCCGGTCGTGCCCCAGGTCATGGCGGCGACGACGATCAGGAGGAGCCCCATCCCGCGCTATACTACGGCGCGGAGCGACCCGATGCCCTCGATACGGAAGAAGCGCGGTCACCCGCGCCCTCTGGTCGGTCTCATCATGGGCTCCCGGTCCGACTGGGAGACCATGACGCACGCCGTCGCCACCCTCGAGGTGCTGGGCGTTCCCTACGAGGTCCGCGTCGTCTCCGCCCACCGGACGCCCGATCTGCTCTTCGAGTACGCGGAGTCCGCCGCGCGGCGCGGACTCGGGGTCATCATCGCCGCCGCCGGCGGCGCGGCGCACCTGCCGGGCATGACCGCGGCGAAGACGCCCCTGCCCGTGCTCGGGGTGCCCGTCGAGTCGCGAACGCTGAACGGGCTGGATTCGCTGCTCTCCATCGTCCAGATGCCGGCCGGCGTCCCGGTGGGAACGCTCGCCATCGGCCGGGCCGGCGCGGTCAACGCCGCGCTGCTGGCGGCGGCCATCCTGGGCACGAAGCACCCGCGCTTCCGGGAGGCGGTCGAGCGCTTCCGTGCCCGGCAGACGAGCGCGGTGCTCGACGCCCCGGACCCTCGCCTGACTCCGGCCCCTCCGGTCGCCTCGCCGCGTCCGTGAGGGTCGGCGTCCTCGGCGGCGGCCAGCTCGGCTGGATGCTGGCGCGCGCCGGCGATCCGCTGGGCATCCGCTGCCGGTTCCTCGACCCGTCGCCGGAGGCGCCGGCCGGCCGCGCGGGCGAGCTCGTCCTGGGCGCATACGACGACCCGGCGGCGCTGGACCGCTTCGCGGACGGGCTCGCGCTCGTCACCTACGAGTTCGAGAACGTCCCCGTCGGCTCCGCCCGGCGGCTCGCGGCGCGAGCCCGCGTGTTTCCTCCGCCGCAGGCGCTCGAGGTCGCGCAGGACCGGCTCACCGAGAAGCGCTTCCTCGAGTCGGCCGGCATCCCCGTGCCGCCCTGGCGTCCCGTGGGGAGCCTCGCCGAGCTCGACCGCGCCGTCGCGGAGCTGGGGTGCCCCGCCGTGCTGAAGACGCGCCGCCTCGGCTACGACGGCAAGGGACAGCAGGTCATCCGAGGCGCCCGGCGACGTCGAGCGGGCGTGGGCGCAGCTGGGCGCCGCGCCGCTGGTCCTCGAGAGCTTCGTCGCTCTTCGACCGCGAGCTCTCCATCCTCGCCGTCCGGGGGCGGGACGGCGCGACCGCCTGCTATCCCGCTCGTCGAGAACCTGCACGCGGGCGGCATCCTGCGGCGGAGCCTGGCGCCCGCGCCGGGCGTCACGCCGGCGCTCCAGGCCCGGGCCGAGGAGCACGTGCGCCGGGTCCTCGAGACGCTCGACTACGTGGGCGTGCTCGCCGATCGAGCTCTTCCAGGTCGGCGACCGGCTCCTCGCCAACGAGATGGCGCCGCGCGTCCACAACTCGGGGCACTGGACGATCGAGGGCGCGGAGACGAGCCAGTTCGAGAACCACCTCCGCGCGGTCGCGGGCCTCCCTCTCGGCACGACGGCGGCGCGAGGCGTGAGCGCGATGCTGAACCTGATCGGCGCGCTCCCGGATCCGGCAGCGGTGCTCGCGGTCCCCGGCGCTCATCTCCACCTCTACGGAAAGGCGCCGCGCCCCGGCCGGAAGCTCGGCCATGTGACCCTTCGAGCCGACGACCGGGCCGCGCTCGACCGGCTGCGCGCCCGGGTCGAGCCTCTGATCCCTCCCGACCCGCCCGGCGGCTCCTGACGGCGCCGGCGTTCCCAGAGGAAGATGCCATGAGCCCACAGGCCGCCACAGGCCGAAGCCGTCCAGTCAAACCGTCCGATCAACTCGCGCGGAGCCAGGGTAGCCCAGTGAGCCCACAGGCCGAAGGCCGTCCGATCAACTCGCGCGGAGCCAGGGGAGCCCAGTGAGCGCGGTACCCGACCGTCACCGCCGAGCCGCGACGCTGCTGCGCGACCAGCGCCTGGGGCGGACGCCCATCGACCCCCTGCCGGCGGACTGCCGACCGCGGGACGAGCCCGACGGGTACGCGGTGCAGGACGTGCTCCACGGGCTGCTCGCGGGCGCGGGGCTCGGATCCGTCGCCGGCCACAAGATCGGCTGCACGACGGCCGTGATGCAGGCGTATCTGGGAATCGCGAATCCCTGCGCCGGCGGCGTGCACGCGGCCACGGTCCACGAGGGCCACGCGCGCGTCCGCCACGGCGACTACGTCCGGGTCGGCGTGGAGTGCGAGATCGCCGTCCGGCTCGGGGCGGATCTCGGTCCCGCGCAGCGCGCCCTTCGACCGGGTGCGGGCGGGCGCCGCCGTGGAGGCGGTGCTCGCCGCGATGGAGATCGTCGACGACCGCTACCGTGACTACCGGACGCTCGACGTTCCCACGCTGATCGCCGACGACTTCTTCAACGCGGGCTGCGTCCTCGGGTCGCCGGTCGTCCGGTGGCGCGATCTCGATCTCGCGGCGCTGACGGGCGTCACGCGGCTGAACGGCCGGGAGGTCGGGCGGGGAGAGGGCCGGGCCGTCATGGGCCATCCGTTCGAGGCGCTCGCCTGGCTCGCGAACCTCCGGGCCCGGCTCGGTCGGAGCCTCCGCGCGGGCGAGTTCGTCCTGCTGGGGAGCGTCGTGGAGACGCGCTGGGTCGATCCCGGCGACGAGGTGGCGGTCGCCATCGAGGGGCTGGGCGAGGTGCGCGCGACCTTCGGCCGCTGACCGCTCCCCGCGCCCCCTGCGCTTCACTCGCTCAGGATCTTGGGGCCCCGCGCGCTCTCGACGAGGAGCTCTGACCGCAATCCTCCCTCAGAAGATCGGGCGCTCGACGTAGCGCCCGAAGACGTCGCGAAGGCGCGCGACGATCTCCCCGAGCGTGGCCCGGGCCTTCACCAGCTCGATCGTGGTCGGCATGAGGTTGACGGCGGGGTCGCCGGCCTCGGCGGCCAGCCGGTCGAGGAGCGCGGCGACGCGCGGCCCGTCGCGGCGCGCGCGCACGGCCCGGACGGCCGCGACCTGGCGCGCCTCGACGTCGGCGTCCACCCGGTGGATGGGGATCGGGGGCGGCTCGTGCGGCTCCACGTGGGTGTTGACGCCGATGACGGGCTGCTCGCCCGAGGCCTTGCGTCGGGCGATCTCGTAGGCGTTGTCCGCGATCTCGTGCTGGAAGTACCCGTCCTCGATCGCGCGGATCGTCCCGCCCATGGCGTCGACCTTGCGGAGGATCGCCAGGACCTCGGTCTCGATCCGGTTCGTCAGTGCCTCCACGTAGTAGGAGCCGCCCAGGGGGTCGATGACCTCGGGCACGCCGGTCTCCTCGGCGATGACCTGCTGGGTGCGGAGGGCGAGCTTCATCGCCTCCTCCGACGGGATCGCGTAGGCCTCGTCCAGCCCGTTGGTGTGGAGCGACTGCGCGCCCCCCAGCACGGCGGAGAGCGCCTGGAAGGCGGTCCGCACCACGTTGACCATGGGCTGCGCCTTGGTGAGGGTGGCCGCCGCCGTCTGGCAGTGGAACCGGAGGCGCATCGACTCGGGCCGCTGGGCGCCGAAGCGCTCCCGCATGATCCTCGCCCAGATCCGCCGCGCGGCGCGGAACTTGGCCGCCTCCTCGAAGAAGTCCGCCTGCGCGATGAAGTAGAAGGCGAGCCGGGACGCGAAGGCGTCGACCGGCACTCCCGCCCGCGTCACCTCCTCCACGTAGGCGATGCCGTTCGCCATCGTGAAGGCCACCTCCTGGACCGCGTTCGCGCCGGCCTCCGAGATGTGATAGCCGCTGATGTTGACCGGGTTGTAGCGCGCCATCCGCTCCGCGGAGAAGGCGATCATGTCCCGCATGAGGCGCATGGACGGCCGGATGGGAAAGATCCACTCCTTCTGGGCGATGTACTCCTTCAGGATGTCGGCCTGGACCGTGCCCGAGAGGCGGTTGAGGTCGAGACCGCGCGACTCGGCGAGCGCCACGTACATCGCCAGGAGGATCCACGCCGTCGGGTTGATCGTCATCGACACCGAGATGCGCTCGAGATCGATCCCGTCGAAGAGGGCGGCCACGTCGTCGAGGGTGTCGACGGCGACCCCCTCGCGCCCGACTTCCCCGAGCGACCGGGGGTCGTCGGAGTCGTACCCCATGAGGGTGGGCATGTCGAAATCGACGGAGAGGCCGGTCTGGCCCTGGGCGATCAGGTAGCGGAAGCGCCCGTTGGTGTCGGCCCCGGTCCCGTAGCCGGCGATCTGGCGCATCGTCCACAGCCGGCCCCGGTACATCGTGGGGTAGGGGCCCCGCGTGAACGGGTACTGTCCGGGCAGGCCGATCTCCTCGTACGGCGCGCCGGCGACGTCCTCCGGGGTGTAGACGCGCTGGCGCGGCAGCCCCGAGGCGGTCCGGTACTCGGCGCGTGACTCGGGCTGGCGCTCGACGAACTGGCGCAGCTCGCCGGCCTCCCACGCCTGCCGCATCCGGCCGATCCGCTCGATCGCTTCCCGGTCGTACATCGTCCGCTCCCTTCGAGGTCAGGCGAAGAGCGCGCCCTGTCGCGGGCGGGCCGGGGCCGGGCCCACCGCCGTGCCCGCGACCCGCTGCTCGAGGGCGAGCAGCGTCGACTTGGCGGGAAGTCCCCCGCCGTACCCGACGAGCTGGCCGTTGCTTCCGATGACACGGTGGCACGGGACCACGATCGACAGCGGGTTCTGGCCGTTCGCGGCGCCGACCGCGCGGAAGGCCGCCGGCCGGCCGATCCGGCGGGCGAGCTCCCCGTACGACGTGGTCTCGCCGTAGGGGATGTCGAGGAGCGCCTGCCAGACCCGCCGCTGGAAGGCCGTGCCCTTGGGGGCGAGGCGCAAGTCGAACTGGCGGAGCCGGCCGGCGAAGTACGCGTCGAGCTGGCGGACGGCCTCGGCGAACGGCGCCCGGGACTCGACCCAGTCCGGCTCCGGTTCGAGACGGCGATCGCGGCCGGACGGGAGCCAGATCGAGGTGAGCGCGTCCTCCGTTCCGGCCAGGAACAGCGGTCCCAGGGGGCTGGCGGCGCGCGTGAAGAGGACCTGTGTCATGGGTGTCCCTCCGCGAAGGTGTCAGCCGAGCCCCGTCCGCCGGACAGGGCAGCGGCTCGTCTGGAATGACACCGCAGACACGCCGGCGTGAAACACGCCGGCCCGCGGACTCCGAGGGAGCGGCGTCTCATCGCGAGCGGCGCTCGTCGGCGAGCGCGCGCCGATAGAGGTCGCGGTCGTCGACGACCCTGCGGGCCTTGAACTCCGACCGCGGGAGCGTGCCCTGCGGGACCAGCTCGATGACCGGATGGATCCCGATCCGCGCGCGCAGCCGCTCCCGCATCGCCCGCTGCAAGGCGTCGCGCCGCTCGGACGGCTCGTGCTCGGGCGTGTACTCGGCGCGCACCAGGAGCTCGTCCATCGCCTCGCGCCGGGAGACGATGACGCGGAACTCGCCGCCGAACCCCGGGATGGCGCGGAGCGCGTCCTCGATGCCGCTCGGGTAGACGTTCTCCCCCCTCACGACCAGCATGTCGTCGAAGCGGCCGTATATCCCCGCCGGCAGGCGAGGGTAGGTCCGCCCGCACGGGCAGGGATCGTCCGTCCAGCGGGTCCGGTCGCCCGATACCAGCCGGATCATGGGCTGGGACGTGCGCTCGAGATGCGTGTAGACCGGCGTGCCCTCGCTCCCGTACGGGACCGGCCGGTGCGTGTCGGGGTCGCAGACCTCCGTGTACACGAGGTCCTGCCAGAGATGCATGCCCGTCCGGAACGGGCACTCCGCGTTGGTCATCCACGGGGTCATCTCCGCCATGCTGCCCGTGTCGACGCAGATGCCGCCGAAGGCCTCCTCGATGAGCCGCTTGGTGGACGGGATGCCGGCGCCGGGCTCGCCCGAGAAGAAGAGGATCCGGAACCCGAGACTCCGCGGGTCGACGTCCTCGCGGCGGGCCGTCTCGGCGAGGTGGAGCGCGTAGGAGGGCGTCCCGTAGAACGCGGCGGGCCGGATCTCGCGCGCCCACTCGACCGCCGCCAGCGTCTGGCCCTGGACGCCGGCGCCGAAGGGAAACATCGTCGCGCCGAGGCGCTCGCCGCCGGCGAGCGCTCCCCACGAGCCCATGTAGAGACTGAAGAACGAGCCGATGAGGACCCGGTCGCCCGGGCGAATCCCGATCGCCCACATGATCCGGGCGTGGGCCTCGCCGGTCCGTTCCCAGTCCTCCGGCCCGATGCCGAACACGGTCGGCCGGCCCGTCGTCCCGCTGGTGCCGTGGATGCGGGCGACGGCCTCCGGTGGAATGCAGAGGTAGTCGCCGAAGGGCGGACGCGCGGCCTGGGCGGCGCGAAGCTCGTCCTTGGTCACGACGGGGAAGGAGCCGAGGTCCGCGAGGGTCCGGAGCGTGGCGGGGGAGACGCCCGCCGCCTCCCACTTCCGCCGGTAGAAGGGGCTTCGCTCCCACGCGTAGCTCACCTGTGCGCGGAGCTTCGCCAGGATGAGGCCGCCCCGAGCCTCGGGCGTCGCGCATTCGACTTCGGGCAGCCAGTGCTGGGCGTCGGCCGGGGGCCGGTAGGCGGGGTCGTACCGCGGCGGCCAGACGGCGAGGTTCACGCCGCGCGTGCGCCGGATCCCGTCGAGATCGAGAGCGCTCATGAGCCTGGCTCGCCCGGACCGCCTAGACCGCCGCCATCGAAGGATCCGGAGCCCGGCGAGGCGTCAGCCGGCTCGCGCGGTCTCGACGAGCTCTCGGACCCGCGCGACCAGGGCCGCAGGCGCCGTTTCCTGAAGGAAGACCTCCGCCACGCCGGAGTCTCGAAGCGCGGGCAGGTCCTCGTCCGGGATCACCCCGCCGGCGACCACCAGCACGTCCGCCGCGTCGCTCGACCGCAGGAGGTCGAGGATCCTCGGGAGCAGGGTCATGTGGGCGCCCGAGAGGATGCTCACCCCGAGCACGTCCACGTCCTCCTGAACGGCCGCAGCCACGACCTCCTCCGGCGTCCGGTGGAGTCCGGTGTAGATGACGTCCATCCCGCCGTCGCGGAGCGCGCGGGCGACGACCTTGGCGCCCCGGTCATGGCCGTCGAGGCCGACCTTGGCGATCAGGACCCGGATGGGCTTCTTGATGGTTGTGGCCCTCGTGCGCCTTGTTGTCTCCGATACCGGGTCCAATCCTACAAGGAACTGCACCAGCAGGGGGTAGTCTCTTGGACCGTGTCCCTGTGCCTCGAGGTGGCGGGCCCGCCCGGCTAGCGACCTCCGCTCACGTCGTAGGTGAAGCCCGTAACGTAGCTGGCCTCCGGCGAGCACAGCCACAGGACCATCGCGGCGATCTCCTCGGGCCGGCCGATCCGGCCCATCGGCACCGCCCGACGCGCCAGGTCGCTGGCCCCTTCCTGCCCCAGGGTGCTTTCGAAGATCTCGGTGAGAGTGAGACCCGGCCGCACCGCGCAGACGCGGACACCCTGTCCGGCCACCTCGTTCGAGAGACCGCGCGTGAAGGCGTCGACGGCGCCCTTCGAGGCGGTGTAGACGGCGTCCTTGGGCAAGCCCCCGGTTCGCGCGGCCACCGAGCTCACGTTGACGATGGTCCCCCCGCGTCCGCCGTGATCGTGGCTCATGCGGCGGACAGCCTCCCGGCAGCACAGGATCAGCCCGATGACGTTGACGCCGAAGACCCGCTCGACACCTGCGCGCTCGACGTCTGCCACCAGCCGCTCGTAATCGATGCCGGCGTTGTTGACGAGCGCGTCGATCGGGCCGAGCTCCCCGTCGATCGCCCGGAACATCGTCACGATGTCCTCTTCGCGGCTCACATCGGCCTGGACGACCAGGGCCCGCCGCCCCTCGGCCCGGACGGCCGCCGCCACCTCGTCCGCCCGCTCGCGCGCGCGCACGTAGTTGACGCACACGTCGTAGCCCTTTCGGGCCGCCACCTTCGCGATCGCCGCCCCGATGCCGCGACTTCCCCCCGTCACCAGGAGCACGCCCATCCGTCCAGACCCTCCTGCTTCGCGAGACGCCAAGGGCGCCCCGGATGCCTCAGTCGCGATACCGGTCCCACTCGAGCCGGCTCGTCGGATCGGTAACCGACGCGGGCCGAAGTAGATGCAACGCTTCCAGTGCGGCCCGTCGACCGGTCGCGAGCGCCCCGTGGACGCACTCCGCGCCACCGTCCGTGGCCGTTGCCTCACCGGCCCAGAAAAGCGGCGGCGTGGGCGCAGCCAGATCGGCCCGGAAGTGCGCGCCGCCGACCGGCTCGACGCTGACGGCGCCCCGCGCCCAGGGATCCGCCGGCCAGTCGGCTACCTCGAGGCTCAGCAGCTCCGAGCGGACATCGGTCTCCGGGAACATCTCTCCGAGCACCTGGACCAGGAGCGTGGCGGCGCGATCGGGGTGCCCGGTCACGGCGAGGGCCGACCCGGCGCCGAGAAACGCGACCAGGGTCGGCGGCCCCGGCCGGTCCCAGAACGACACACGGAAGCCGAAGAACGGGGAGTCAGGGGCGCGGAAGCTCGGGACCGTACCGGTCCGCGCTTCCCAGAACGGCCGGCGGAACTCGGCGATCAGCTTGACGATGGCCCCGCTCCGCAGGCCGCCGATGGCCGCCTTCTTCCGGTCCGGGAGGTCGGGTCGAAAGGCGATCGCGCTGGCCTGGAGGACCCCGACCGGCAGGGTGACGACGGCCGTCCGTCCCTCGAACGTCCGCCCGTCGGCGTGCGCTGCGACACCCGCCGCGGACCAATCGAGGGCCGTCACGGGGGACGCGAGCCGGATGCGGTCCGCGAACGGCCGGCTGAGCGCGCCCCAGAGCTCCGCGTAGCCGCCGACCAGGACGAAGTTGGCGGTCTCCGGGGCCACCAGGCGCCAGGCGGCCGCCGCCGAGCGCGCGCTGACCACCGTCGGATCGATCGGGGAGAGCACCTCCATCCGACCCTCGGCGGCTCGCAGCCGATCGCCCGAGAAGCCGGCCCTGACCAGGGCATCGCGGAGGCTCACCTCGGGCGCGTCCGGGATCGAGAGCGCCGCGCCCAGCCCCCGGAGCGCCCCGTCGGAATTCGAGGTGCCCTCGGGCCACCATTCGCCGTCGCGGTACTCGGGAACCCCGATGCGGGTGGGTCCGCTGGCCAGGTGCGTGGCGAGGCCGAAGCGCGCCACGAACTCCCACGTCGCCACCCGGGCGCCGTGGAGGTACTCGGCACCCCGCTCGGCGGCCTGCCCACCTGACAGCCGCACGGTATGGGCCCGCCCTCCGATCCGGTCACGCGCTTCGAGGACGACGAACGTCCGGCCCGCTTCTCGGAGGGTCGCCGCCGCCGCGAGCCCCGCCGCGCCGGCCCCGACGACGACGCAGTCGAGGACATCCTCGGCCGTTCGACGGCTCACTGCGGCCCGCTCACTGATCCTTGAGGAGGGGAGACCCGAGTTGTGATCCCACGAGTCGAACCTACCGGAAGTCTCGTCGCCGAACAAGAACACCGAGCTCCCTGAGGGCTGCGGCGAATCGAGCGGCATGGTGAGCGCGTACGGACTCCGATTGCGTCGGGCAGATGCCGGCGTTCGGATGGGCTCACACGTGGTTGCGGAGCATGAGCTCCTTGGGATGCGGCCGGAGGTAGACCTGATCGCGGACGTAGCCGACGTCGAACCGCGCCACGTAGTGATTGACGAGGGTGATCGGGACGACCAGGGGAACCAGGCCCCTCGCGTAGTCGTCGATGAGCCCGACAAGCTCCCGCTTCTCGGGCGGCGCCAGCCGGTCCTTGAAGAAGCCCATGAGGTGCTGGAGCACGTTGACGTGCTTCTTGGTCGTCGCCATCACCCCGAGGGCAGCCATGAACTGCTCCGCGTAGGCGTCGAGCCATCGCGCCCGCGCGCCGCCGGGCCGCCCGGCCACCAGTCGACCGAGCGCCGCATAGTGGCGCGGGCTGTGAGCGAGGAGCAGGTACTTGTGCGCCGTGTGGAACGCGACCAGATCGCCCGCCCGGCCGCCCGCCTCGCGGAGGGCCGCGAGACGGCGGTGGGCGAACACGCGCGTGATGAAGCTCTCGCGGAGGCGCGGGTCCGTCAGGCGTCCTTCCTCCTCGACCGGCAGGAGCGGGAGCGCGCTCCATGAGGGCGCTCGCGAAGAGGCCTCGCCCCATGCGCCCGGGCGCCCCATCGTCGGAGTAGACCTTCACGCGCTCCATCCCGCAGGACGGCGAGGCGCGCTTGAGGACGTATCCGGAGAGCCCGAGATCGGCGAGGGCCCGGACACGGCCGCGGGCGTAGTCGGTCATCCGGCGCGTGAGGTCGACCCCCGTCTTCGTCCCGACGAGGCGCGGCGCCGCGGGATCGCCCTGGAGCCGGATCGCCTCGCGGGGCGTCCCGAGCCCGATCTCGACCTCGGGGCAGACCGGCACCCACGTCACGTACCGGCCGAGCGTGTCGGTGACGAAGGCGTCCCGCTTGTGCCCGCCGTCGTAGCGCACCGTCTCGCCGAGCAGGCATGCCGAGACGCCGACCCGGATCTCGAGGTCGGGGGAGCGCCAGCCGGCCGCGGTCGCCGCGCTCGCCCCGCCCGGCATCGGGCTCACCGACCCGGCGCCGCCCGCGCCAGGCGCGCGAGCATCAGGACGTGCGTGGCGATGATGATCGGCACCACGAACGTCACGAGGAGCGAGAGCGGCAGCTCGAGCAGCGCTTGCATCGACGCGGGATCACGGAGCACGAGGCGGACGGCCGTCAGCACCACGGCCAGGATGTCCAGGAGGCCGAAGACGTTCCACGCGAGGTACGCCCGCCGGCCACCCTGGCTGTCGGGCCGCGCCAGGAGGACCAGGAGCAGCGCGGCGGCCGCGGTCGCGTTGTCCCCCCAGCCCCCCGGCACGGCGAAGGCCCAGGGCAGCTCGCCCCGCGCGTGGAGGGCGAGGAAGTAGAAGCCCACGAAGCGCGTGACGTGAAAGAAGACGAGCACGCGCAGGTCCACCGTCGCCACGAACTGTCGAAGCGGCGTCCAGAGACGGGCCAGGAGCAGCACGGCGACCGTGAGCCCGGCGAGGACCAGCTGGGGGGCGGGCGGCCGGAGGGTCGAGAACCGGCCGGACGCGCCGACCAGCACGGCCGCCAGGAGCCACGCCCCGGCGGCGGTCAGGACGGGTCCGGCGCCCGCCGGCGGCCAGGGAGCGGCGGTCCTGCTCGGCTCGCCGGCGCGCTGGCGCACATCCCGTCCTATACCACACCCGGTCTTGCGGCGCCGCGGCCGGTTCCCTATCGTAGCGCTGTGCCCGGCCCGGATTTTCTCGACGGCGTCACGGTGCTCGACTTCACGCGCGTGCTCGCCGGTCCGTACTGCACCCGGCTCCTGGCCGACCTCGGGGCCCGCGTGATCAAGGTCGAGCGGCCGCGCGGCGACGACATGCGCGCCGCACCCCTCCAGCTCGACCCGGAGCGGGGGGACCAGAGCAGCTACTTCGTCCGGGTCAACGCGGGGAAGCAGTCGATCGCCCTCGACCTGGGGCGTCCGGAGGCGCGCGCCGTGGCGCTGGATCTCGTCCGCATCGCGGACGTGGTCGTCGAGAATTTCCGTCCCGGCGTGATGGCGCGGATGGGGCTCGACTACGCGTCGGCGACCGCCGCGCGGCCCGACCTCGTGTACTGCTCCATCTCGGGATACGGCCAGACGGGGCCGTGGCGGAACCGCGCCGCCTTCGCCCACGTCGTGCACGCCACGTCGGGTCTGATGCACCTCGAGCGCGGGGCGGAGGAGCCGCCCCGGGTGCTGTATCTCCAGGCCGCCGACATCCTGGCCGGCACCCATGCGTTCGGCGCCATCGCCGCCGCATTGCTGCGCCGCGCCCGCACCGGGCGCGGCGCGCATCTCGACGTGTCGATGCTCGAGGCGCTGATCGGCGCGGAGGACATCAGCTTCGGCAGCGTCCTGAACGAGGGGCCGTCGTACCCGGGCCCGCGGAGCGGGATGCTGGTGCACCAGGTCGGCGACAGCTGGGTGGCGCTCCAGATCGTCGGTGTCCTCGACCTCTGGCCGAGGCTTCTCGACCTGCTCTCCCGGCCGGAGCTGGCCCAGGACCCGCGATTCGCGACGCCGGCCGGGCGGCGCGAGAACTGGCCCGAGCTCCGCCCGATCATCGCGGCCTGGCTCGACCGGTTCACGTCGGCCGGGGACGCGCTCGCGGCCCTGGGCGCGGCCCGGATCCCGTGCGCGCGGGTGATGTGGCCCGCGGAGGTGGTCGCGGCGCCGCACCTCCAGGCGCGCGGGGCGTTCCCTTCCGTCCTCCACCCGACCTACGGGGCGGTGCGCGTGACCGCGTCGCCCTTTCACGTGGATGGCGATGCCGTCGTGCCCCGCGGCCCGGCGCCGTACCGGCCCGGTGAGGACACGCGGGTGGTCCTCACCGACGTCCTGGGCTACGGACCCGACCGGATCGCCGACCTCGCGCGGCGCGGGGCGGTGATCGGCCCCGACCTGGCGTCGCCGCCGAGCGGCCCCCTGGTGGGCGCGCCCCCCGACGGGTAGAATCGGCGCGGCGCGGCACTCGGACCGCGCGACGTGCCCTGACCGTGAGCCCGAATGGAGGCGACTGAATGGCGAGCCTGACGGAACGGATGCTCGGCGCGGCCAAGCTCGACGCTGCGACGTACGAGGAGGTCGAGGCCGACGCCAGCGCGACTCCGCAGGCCATGCTGGTCGTCGTGCTCGCGAACCTCGCTGCGGGCGTGGCGGCGCTGCGGACGGTCGGGGTCGGCGGCCTGCTGGTGGCGACCCTCGCGTCCCTGATCGGCTGGTACGTGTGGGCCTTCGTCACCTACTTCGTCGGGACGCGGTTCCTTCCCGGCGCGAAGACGCAGGCGGACGTCGGGCAGCTCCTGCGCGTCATCGGCTTCTCGGCCAGCCCCGGGCTGATCCGGGTCCTCGGGATCATTCCGGGCCTCGACCTGTTCGTCTCGTTCGTGGCGTCGCTGTGGATGCTGGTGGCCATGGTCGTGGCGGTCCGGCAGGGGCTGGACTACGACTCGACCGGCCGCGCCGTCGCCGTCTGCGTGATCGGGCTCGTCTTCAACCTGCTGGTGCTGCTGCTGATGTCCAAGCTCCTGGGCGTCCCCCTCGGGGTGGCCCCCTGACGGCACGGCTCCTGGGGCCGGCCCGAACGATCTCTCGAGAAGGAGAAGAGCCGTGGCGCTCCATGGAAACCTGATCAACGGCGAATGGGTGACGGGCGCCGACGTCAACCGCGACGTCAACCCGTCGAACCTCCAGGAAGTGGTCGGCGAGTACGCGCGCGCGGACGCGGCGCAGGCGCAGGCCGCCATCGCCGCCGCGCGCGCGGCGTTCCCGGGCTGGTCCCGCGGGAACCGGCAGGAGCGGGCCGATCTGCTCGACCGCACGGGCGACGAGATCATCCGCCGCGCCGAGGAGCTCGGCACGCTGCTCTCCCGGGAGGAGGGGAAGACCCTCCCGGAGGGCATCGGCGAGGCCAAGCGCGCCGGCTACATCTTCAAGTTCTTCGCGGGCGAGGTCGTGCGACAGGATGGGCAGCTCATGGACTCCGTCCGCCCCGGCGTGTCGGTGGAGATCACCCGGGAGCCGATCGGCGTCGTGGGGATCATCACGCCCTGGAACTTCCCGCTCGCGATCCCGGCGTGGAAGATCGCCCCCGCCCTCGCCTACGGCAACTGCGTCGTGTTCAAGCCGGCGGACCTGGTGCCGGGCTGCGCGTGGGCGCTGGCGGACATCCTGGGCCGGGCGGGCGTCCCGCCCGGGGTCTTCAACCTCGTGATGGGGCGGGGGTCCGCCGTCGGCGAGGCGCTGATCGGGTCGGCCGACGTCGACGGGATCAGCTTCACGGGCTCCGTGGACACGGGTCGGGGCATCGCGAGGAAAGTCGTGGCCCGCATGGCCAAGGTCCAGCTCGAGATGGGCGGGAAGAACCCGCTGGTGGTCCTGGACGACGCGGATCTGGGAGTGGCGGTCAACTGCGCGGTGCAGGGCGCGTACTACTCGACCGGGCAGCGCTGCACGGCGTCGAGCCGCCTCATCGTCACCGAGGGCATCCACGACCGATTCGTCCAGGCGATGGTCGAGCGGCTGGGGAAGCTGGTCGTCGACGACGCGCTTCGGAAGGGGACGGACATCGGCCCGGTGGTGGACCAGGGACAGCTCGACCAGGACCTCTCCTACCTGGAGCTGGGCCGCCGCGAGGGCGCGCGGCTCGCCTGGGGCGGCGACCGCCTCCGGCGCGAGCGCGAGGGCTACTACCTGGCGCCCGCCCTCTTCACCGAGACCACGAACGCCATGCGGATCAACCGGGAGGAGATCTTCGGGCCGGTCGCGACCGTCATTCGCGCCCGCGACTACGACGAGGCGCTCGTCCTGGCCAACGACACGCCCTTCGGGCTCTCGTCCGGGATCGTCACCACCTCGCTCAAGCACGCGAGCCACTTCAAGCGGAACTCCCAGGCGGGGATGGTGATGGTGAACCTCCCGACCGCCGGCGTCGACTACCACGTGCCGTTCGGCGGGCGGAAGTCGTCGAGCTACGGGCCACGGGAGCAGGGCGCCTACGCGCGGGAGTTCTACACCACGGTCAAGACCGCCTACACCGCCCCCTGACCCCCTAGCGCGGGGCCATGCGGATGGCGCCGTCGAGGCGGATGGTCTCGCCGTTGAGCATCGCGTTCTCGATGATGTGGCACGCGAGCGCGGCGTACTCGCCCGGGCGGCCGAGCCGGCTCGGGAAGGGGACCTGCCGGGCGAGCGATTGCCGGGCCGGCTCGGGCAGCATCCCCATGAGCGGCGTGTCGAAGAGCCCGGGCGCGATCGTGCAGACGCGGATGCCCACCTCGGCCAGGTCCCGCGCGATCGGGAGCGTCATGCCGACGATGCCCCCCTTGGAGGCCGAGTAGGCCGCCTGTCCCACCTGGCCGTCGAACGCGGCGACCGACGCCGTGTTGACGATCACGCCGCGCTCGCCGTCGTCGCCGGGAGCGTTCTGCGCCATCCGCGCCGCCGCCAGCCGGATGCAGTTGAAGGTCCCGATCAGGTTCACCTGGATCACGAACGTGAAGGACCCGAGGTCGTGCGCGCCGCGCTTGCCGTGGGTCTTCTCGGCGATGGCGACGCCCGCGCAGTTCACCAGCCCGTTGATCGCCCCGAATCGCGCGCCGGCCGCGTCGATCGCCGCCCCCACGTTCTCGGCACTGGTCACGTCGCAGGGAGTGAAGAGGACGTGCGGGCCGAGCTCGGCCGCGACCTGGGCGCCCGGCGACCGCTCGAGGTCCAGGATCGCCACCCGCCCGCCGTGGGTCAGGAGCCGCTCGACCGTGGCGCGCCCGAGCCCGGACGCGCCGCCGGTCACCAGGAACGTGGAGCCTTCGATCTTCATGTGATGGGTCCTCGGGCGGGCTCGACGAGCCCGGTCAAGTGTCCGTTTCGGAACGCCGCGAGGACGCTAGCACGCGGCTCTCGGAGGGGTCAAGGCGCGCGGAGCCGGTGCTGTTGCGACATGAAAATGTCACCGCCTGACTGCGACGTGAACGTGTCGCAGGGGCGGGCGGCATCGTCACGCAGGAGCGCGGCGCGCGGAGCCGGGGCCTACCGGCTCCTGCAACGCGTCCTCCCGAGATCGGGCGCACGGAGGCGGGCCGTGCTAGGGTGACCGGCGTCGCGCGCCGCGCCCCGACCATGCACACCCACTCGTCGCACCGGGCCTGATCGGACGTCCCCGGATGCCCTGGCAGGCCTATCACACCGTGTGGGCCCTCCTGATCTTCGGCTGGATCTGCAACTACGTCGTCCGCATGGCCTTCTCGCCGCTGCTCGAGCCCGTCATGGCGGAGTTCGGCCTGAGCCACGCGCAGGGCGGCTTCCTGTTCTCGGTGTTCTTCTACGGGTACGTCGCCATGCAGGTGCCGGCGGGACTCCTCGGCGACCGGTTCGGGAGGAAGCGGGTCCTGGTCATCGGCATCCTGCTGGTGTCCGGGGCGGCGCTGGTCACGGGCCTGTCCGGCACGCTGGCGGTCCTGGCCTTGGCGCGCCTGCTGACGGGCCTCGCCCAGGGGATGTACTTCGCCAACGACCGGCCGATCATCGCGGCCGCCACGCCGCCCGACCGTCTGGCGCTCGGGCAGGGAGTGTCCTTCTCGGGGCTGGGCGTCGGAACGGCCCTGGGCATCCTGGTGGGCGGCGCGCTCGGAGAGCTCATGCCGTGGCGGCAGGTCTTCCTCGTCCTCATGGCGCTCCCGCTCTGCTCCGCCGCCCTGGTCGGCCGCTTCGTGCCCGATCCGGGAAGGAGCGGCCAGGGTTCGCTCGGGGCGCGCGCGTCCCGCGCCGAGGTTGCGGCCGTCTTCCGGCTGCGCGACCTGTGGCTCCTCGGCATCGCCGGCATCTCGCCGATCTGGACCCAGTGGCTCGTCGGGACCTGGGGGCCGGCCCTGTTCGCGGAGGTCGGGATCCGCGAGCTGGGCCGATCGGCCTTCTATGCGACCGTCCTCGGGATCGCCGCGCCGCCCGGCCTGCTCGCCGTGGGCGCGCTGTCCGACCGCCTGCTGCGGCGCCGCGGAACGCCGCGCCGCACCGTCGTCGCCGGCGGGATCGCGGCCACGGCCGTGCTCGCCGCATGCATGGGGTGGACCGTGCAGGCGCAGGGGCCGGCCTGGCTCCTCGCCGTCGTGATGTTTGCCACGAGCTTCTGCTTCTGGGGGACGTGGGCGCCGGTCTACGCGCTCACGGCCGAGCTGGCCCCGCGGCGGGCGATGGGCGTCGCCTTCGGGGTCCTGAACAGCGTCGCGTTCACCGCGAGTCTCGTCGCCCCCTTCGTCACGGGCTGGATCAAGGACTGGTCCGGCTCCTTCGCGGGGGGATGCTACCTGGCGGCGTTCCTCGGCGTCCTGGCCGTGCCGATCGCATTCGCTGTGAGTCCCGTCACAACAGGTCGGACGCTAACCCGGCGTCTCAATGGACGTTCTGACGTGGGAGCCCGCCGGCCCGGGCGCCCTGGGAAGCCGGGACCGCCTGTATACTGGCGCCGTGAGCCGTCCCAGCCGCCTGGCGAGCCTTCTGATCGCACCCCTCGTCGGTCTCGCGTGCTCCTGGGCGGGTGCGCAGGAAGTCGTCGAGGCGACGCTCGACAACGGCCTGCGCGTGCTCCTCCAGGAGGACCATCGGAGCCCGGTCGCCAGCTTCCAGATCTGGTACCGGGCCGGGTCGCGGGACGAGCGGATCGGGTTGACCGGGCTCTCCCACTACCTCGAGCACATGATGTTCAAGGGGACGCCGACCTACGGGCCGCGGGTCTTCTCGAAGCTCGTGGAGACCGCGGGCGGCCAGGACAACGCCTTCACCAGCCGTGACGTCACCGTGTACCACGTGACCGTCGCGGCCGAGCAGCTCGATCTGGTGCTCGAGCTCGAGGCCGACCGGATGCGGCACCTGCTCCTCGCTCCCCGCGAGGTCGACGCCGAGCGGAAGGTCGTGATGGAGGAGCGCCGGACGCGCACGGAGGACGACCCGGTCGGAGCCCTCGCCGAGCTCTTCAACACCGTCGCCTTCGCGGCGCACCCCTACCGGCTCCCGACGATCGGGCTCGCCCAGGACATCGAGCGCCTGACCGCGAGCGACCTCCGGAGCTGGTACGAGACCTACTACCGGCCCAACAACGCGATCGTCGCCGTCGTCGGGGACTTCCGGGCGCCCGAGCTGCTCGACAAGATCCGGATGCGGTTCGGCGCCGTGCCCCGGGGCCCCGACCCGCCGCGCGTCGCGGTGGTGGAGCCCGAGCAGCGCGGCGAGCGGCGAGTCTGGCTGCGGAAAGAGGCACAGCTCCCGGTCGTCTTCGTCGGCTATCCCGTGCCGAACCACCGATCGGCGGACGCCTACGCGCTCGAGGTGCTGTCGACCGTCCTCTCGGGCGGGCGGACGTCGCGGCTCTACCGGCGGCTCGTGTACGAGGAGCGGCTCGCGCTCGAGGCCGCCGGCGACTACCCGCGCCTCACGCTGGATCCCGACACGTTCACCTTCTACGTGACCGTGCTGCCGGGGCGCACGGTCGAGGAGGCGGAGACGGCGCTCGACGCCGAGGTGGAGCGGCTGCGCACCGAGCTCGTCTCCGAGGAGGAGCTCCGGCGCGCCCAGAACCAGCTGGAGGCCGCGCTACCTGTTCGGTCAGGACTCCGTCTTCAACCGCTCGGCGTCGCTCGCGCGCCACGAGCTCCTCGGCGGCTGGCGCCTCCGCGAGGCGTACCTGTCCGGGCATCCGCGCGGTCACGCGCGAGGACGTGCGGCGAGCGGCGGAGCGGCATCTCGTCGCCGAGCGGCGCACGACCGCGATCCTCCTGCCCGTTCCGCCGCGGCCAGTAGCCCCGCCGCGATGAGCCCGTTCGGCCGAGCGCTCGAGCCGGGCACGCCGGCGGACGCCGTGATCGCGACGGGCCGCCCCGCGATGACCGCCGGGAGGACGACGGATGGCAGGTGACGGGATGGCGAAGGGACCGCTCGGCGACCTCGATCCCGAGGAGTTCCGGCGGCACGGCCACGAGGTCGTGGACTGGATCGCGGGGTTCCTGGCGGCGCCGGAACGATACCCCGTCCTGGCCCGCGTGAAGCCCGGCGACGTTCGAGGCGCCCTGCCCGCGGCGGCGCCGGAGGGCCCGGAGCCGCTCGACCGGATCCTCGCGGACTTCGAGCGCGTGATCCTCCCGGGCATCACCCACTGGAACCACCCGGGCTTCTTCGCGTACTTCGCGATCAGCGGCTCCGCTCCGGGGATCCTCGGCGAGCTCCTCTGCGCCGCGCTCAACGTCAACGCCATGCTCTGGCGCACGTCGCCGGCCGCCACCGAGCTGGAGGACGTCGTCCTCGACTGGCTGCGGAAGCTCCTCGGCCTGCCCGCCGCCTTCCGCGGCGTCATCTACGACACCGCGTCGATCTCCACGCTGTGCGCGCTCGCCGCGGCGCGCGAGGCCGCCGGGCTCGAGGTCCGGGAGCAGGGGATGGCCGGGCGCCCCGACGTCCCCCGCCTCCGCGTCTACACGTCCGACCAGGCGCACTCCTCTGTCGAGAAGGGCGCGATCGTCCTCGGCCTGGGCCGGGAGGGCGTGCGCAAGATCCCGACCGACGCCGAGTTCCGGATGGATCCGGCGGCGCTGGCTCGCGCGGTCGCCGAGGACCGGGCCGCCGGCTGGCGACCCATCGCGGTGTGCGCGACCGTCGGGACGACGGGGACGACGAGCGTCGACCCGGTGCCGGCGATCGCCGACATCGCGGCGCGCGAGAGACTCTGGCTCCACGTCGACGCCGCCTACGGCGGGGTCGCGGCCATCCTGCCCGAGCGGCGGGAGGTGCTGGCCGGGTGCGATCGCGCCGACTCGATCGTCGTCAACCCGCACAAGTGGCTCTTCACGCCCGTCGACTGCTCCGCCCTGTTCTGCCGGCGCCCGGACGTGCTGAAGCGCGCCTTCACCCTCGTGCCCTCGTTCCTCCAGACGCCGGAAGGGAGCGCGGTCGAGAACTACATGGACTGGGGGCCGCAGCTCGGACGCCGCTTCCGGGCGCTGAAGCTCTGGATGGTGCTCCGCGCGTTCGGCCGGTCCGGCATCGAGGCGCGCCTGCGCGAGCACATGCGGCTCGGGCGGCAGTTCGCCGAGTGGGTCGACGGCGACCCGGACTGGGAGCGCATCGCTCCCGTCCCGTTCAGCACGGTCGTGTTCCGGCTCCGCCCCCGGGGCTGGGCGGCCGACGACCCGCGGCTGGGCCCGCTGAACGAGCGGCTGCTCGAGGGCGTGAACGCCTCGGGGGAGGCGTTCCTGTCGCACGTCGTGCTCGACGGGCGCTACGCGCTCCGCCTCGCCATCGGCAACATCCGGACGGAAGAGCGTCACGTGCGGCGCGCGTGGGAGATCCTTCGCGGCGAGGCGCTCCGTCTCGCCGCGCTTCCGACCGTCGTCGCCGGCGGGTAGCCGTCGGCCTCCACGGGGCGCTTCTCTCTTGATGGCGGAGTCGGTAGAGCGTGCGATCCCGACCGAGGCGGCTCGCCGAGCGCTTCGGTGCTTTCCCGGCGGTCTCCGCTACATGTCGCAGCGGTTTTCGCTCTACGATGACCTCACCGCTGACGAGAACCTCGTTTTCTACGCGACGGTCTACGGGGTGGCTCCGGCACCGGCACGAGCGGATCTCGCGGATGATCCAGCTGGCCAACCTGATCGGCCGTGAGGACACCCTGGCCGGCCACTGTCGGGCGGTTATCGCCAGCGGCTGGCGCTCGCCTGCGCCCTCACGCACGCGCCCCGGCTCATCTTCCTCGATGAGCCGACCGCCGCGGTCGACCCGGTCTCCCGCCGCACGTTCTGGGAGCTGATCCGCCGGCTCGCCGACAGCGGCGTCACGGTGGTGGTCACGACCCACTACATGGACGAGGCGGAGCACTGCGACCGGCTTGGATTCATCTACCAGGGGAAACTGATCGCGCAGGGAACCCCGGCCGCGATCAAGGTGGAGGCGTTCGGCCGGCCCGTGTTCCAGGTGGAGGCATCCGAGCCTTCGCGGGCGATCGACGTCCTCGCCGACTGGCTGGCCGTCGAGGAAGCCGTCCGTTACGGAGCCGTGGTGCGCGTCGTGTCGGCCGAGGCGGGCGTCACCGCGTCGGCGGTCGCCGGTCGCTGGCGGCCGCCG
Source organism: uncultured Candidatus Rokubacteria bacterium (assembly GCA_963745015.1). Taxonomy (GTDB): domain Bacteria; phylum Methylomirabilota; class Methylomirabilia; order Rokubacteriales; family DASRDR01; genus DASRDR01. The sequence continues at coordinate 107,564 of CAVUVU010000014.1, read as the reverse complement.
GGCTGGCGGCGTGTGCGCGCGGTGTCCCCACCGTCGAGGACGTGTTCATCTCCTTCGTGGACAAGGAGCGCAAGGCTCGGCTGCGGCGGCAGCTCCGCGCCTTCTGTCGCATTCTCATCCTTCTATTTTTTTTCTCTTTTTTCTTTCTTTTTTTTTTTTTTTGCGCCTGTTCGGGATGATGTGGAAGGAGCTCGTGCAGCTCCGGCGCGATCCCATGTCGCTTTCGCTTGCGCTGATCATTCCGGTCGCCCTCCTGTTCATCTTCGGGTACGCCATCAACACCGACGTGCGGAACCTGCCGACCGTCGTGCTGGACGAGGCGCGCGACGTCGAGGCGAGCTGCTCTTGAGGCATTCGGAACACGCGGTACTTCACGGTCCGATTCCAGGCGCGGTCTCTCGACGAGGTGGCCCGGCTCATCGACTCGGGGCGAGCGAAGGTGGGCATCGTGATCCCGCCCGACTTCTCCGAGCGCCTGCGTAGCCGCCGCGGCGCGGCGATCCAGGTGATCGTGGAAGCCTCGGACCCGCAGGTGGCCGTCTCTGCCATCAATGCGGCGACCGCGCTGGGGCTCGCTCGCTCGGTCGAGCTCCTGCGTCTTGGGGCGGTTTCCTCGACACTTTCGGAGCCGGTCTTTCTCGACGTCCGCATCCGCGCCTGGTACAACCCCGACCAGGAGTCGGCGCTGTTCATCGTGCCCGGGCTCATCGGCGCGCTCCTGATGCAGACGACCATCACGATCATGGCCGTGGCCGTGGTCCGGGAGCGTGAGCGGGGAACCCTCGAGGCCCTGGTCGTGAGCCCGCTGAAGCGCTGGGAGATCATGCTGGGGAAGATCCTGCCGAACCTCCTCGTCGCGTACGGCCAGATGACGCTGGCCCTGGTGGTGGCGCACTACGTGTTCAGCGTGCCCATCCGGGGGAGCGTGGCACTGCTCTACGCCGTGGCTGCACCCAGGCGATGCGGCGCTTCCGCAAGGCCCTCGACTGAGCGCGGCGGGGCCGACAATGTCGACGGAGCGAAGGAGGCCAACGATGCCGAAGATGCCGCGAGGCACGATGCCAACGATGCCAACGATGCCAACGATGGAGGACCAGCCGTGACCCGAGAGAGACGACGGCCGCTGAAGGTCGGCGTGGAGCTTCCGATCGCCGTGGACAAGGGACGCCACGGCACGCCGCGCTGGGGCGACATCAGCTGAGATGGCGCGCCATGCCGAGGAGATCGGCTTCGACTCCATCTGGATCGAGGACCACCTGCTGTTCCGGCACGAGGGACAGCCGGACCAGGGCGTCTGGGAGGGGTGGGCCATCATCGCGGCCATCGCGGCGGTGACCTCGCGCGTGGAGATCGGACCGCTCGTCTCGTGCATGTCGTTCCGCAACCCCGCGTACCTGGCGAAGCTGGCCGACACCATCGAGGAGATCTCGGGCGGCCGCCTGATCCTCGGAGTGGGCGCGGGCTGGCACGAGGCGGAGTACCGGGCGTTCGGGTACCCCTTCGATCACCGGGTGAGCCGGTTCGAGGAGGGGCTGCGCATCGTCCATGGGCTGCTTCGCCACGGGCAAGGTCGACTTCGTCGGCCAGTATCACCAGGCCCGCGAGTGCGAGCTCCGCCCCCGGGGGCCCCGGCCCGGCGGCCCACCGATCCTGATCGGGTCGACCGGGGAACGCATGCTGGCGCTGCTGGCCCGGTATGGCGACCTGTGGAATGCGTACTTCACCCCCACGAAGAACCGTCCCGCGGGCGTGGCGCCGCTCCGGGACCGGGTCGACGCGGCATGCCGCAAGGCGGGGCGCGACCCGGCGACGCTCGGCCGCACGGTCGCCGTGTTCGTCGACATGGCACCGGGGCAGGGGGGCGTCGCCGCCGCTGCCTCCGCACTGGACCTTCGAGCCCCTGGCCGGGCCGCCCGAGCGCCTGGCGGAGGAGCTCCGGGCGTACGCGCGCGAGGGCATCAGTCACGTGCAGCTCTGGCTCGAGCCGAACACGCGGGAGAGCCTCGACGCCTTCGCGCCCGTCCTCGCGCTGCTGGACCGGTAGGCGCGCGCCGTCGGCCGGGCGGGCGATGGCGGAGCCGGTATAATGCCGCCATGCGTCTGGCCGCCGTGAAGGGCGTCGTCCTGACCGCTGCCGTCGCGGCGCTGGCCATGCCGGCCCGTTCCCAGACGTTGCCCCCGTCCCCGAGCGCGCCGGCACCCGCGACAGCCGCGGGATGGGCGCGGCTCACGCTGCCGAACGGCATCGTCCTCCTCGTCGCGGAGCGGCCCGGGCATCCCGATCGTCGTCGCCCGCGCGTCGGTCGAGGCGGGCGCGATCGCTCGACCCGCGGGACAAGGGCGGCGTCGCCAACCTGACCGCGCTGCTCCTCACCCGGGGGAGCGCGGCCCGGTCTGCCCTCGAGGTGCGACCGCGCCATCGAGTTCGTCGGCGGGAGCCTCGAGGGTGAGGGGGGCCGCGACTCGAGCGAGCTGGTGCTGTCCGTGCTCCGGAAAGACCTCGGGCTCGGCCTCGATCTCCTGGCGGACGCCCTCCTGCGGCCGGCTTTCCTCGACGTCGAGTTCGAGCGGAAGCGCGACGAGGTGCTGGCGTCGGTGCGGCGCTCGGCGGAGGATCCCGGAGACGGTGGCGGCGCGTCTGCTGAGGCGGCTGGTGTTTCCCGAGCACCCCTACGGCCGCCCCGTGGCGGGAACCGAGGCCTCGCTCCGTGTCATCACCCGGGACGACGTGGCTGGCCTTCCATCGGGCGGCCTACCGGCCCGAGCGCACGATCGTCGCGGTGGCCGGCGACGTCACCGCCGCGGCGGTCCGGGCGGAGCTCGAGGCGCGCCTGGGCGCCTGGTCCGTGGCCACGCCGGCCCCGGCGGCGCCGGGACCGGCCCCCCTCGGGCAGCCCGTCGCGCACCGAGTCGGTTCAGCAGAGCCTGACCCAGGCCACGATCTTCCTGGGGCAGGCCACCGTGGCCAGGCGGCATCCGGACTTCTACCCGCTGCTGGTGGCGAGCCAGATCCTCGGCGGCGGCTCGTCCTCGCGCCTCTACACGCGCGTCCGCGAGGAGCGCGGGCTCGCCTACAACGTGTACGCGCAGTACGCGCCGGCCGCGCTGGGCGGCCTGTTCCTGGTCGAGCTGCAGAGCGGGAACGCGCGGGTCCGCGAGGCCCTCGCCGTGGTGCGGGAGGAGCTGATCCGGTTGCGCCGCGAGCGCGTGTCGGAGGAGGAGCTGGCGCGTGCGCGCTCCTACCTGATCGGGAGCTTCCCCCTGCGGATGGACACGGCCGATGACGTGTCGGACCTCCTCGTCGCGATCGAGCGGTTCGGTCTCGGGCTCGACTACCCGGCGCGATTCCGTCAGGCCGTCTCGGCCATCACCGTCGACGACGTCCTCCGGGCAGTGCGGACCCACTGGGACCCGGACGCCATGAGCCTCGCGCTGGTGGGGAACCTTCGCGAGGCCGGGATCGGGAGCCCCTGACGTGGAGGGCGTCGGCTTCGTCCGCCGGCCATCCGCCCTCCTCCCGTCGCCTGACCGCGCTCGTGCTCGCCGGTGGGCCGTTCACCGTCGTCTCGCGCTACTTCGGGATGAACGTCGAGGTGATGCCTTGGCTCACGCAGCCGTGGAGGATCGTCCCGGGAACCAAGCGTTCGGCGGGCGCGCGCCGTCCGTTCCGGAGCCGAGACCGGCTGCCCGCGGGGCGCGGGCTCGACCGGGGCGGACGAGGCGCCGGGCCGGCGCGGCGCTCTCTCTCGCCGCGCTCCTGCTCTGGGGCCTCCCCAGGCCCGCCCCGGCCCTGGTCGGGGACCTGACGGAGGCGGCGATCCGCGAGGCGACCGACGCGGGCATCGCCGTCGATCACGCAGGACGACTTCGCCGAGGAGTGGCAGCTCCGGCTGCCCGGCGGCGAGGACGTCGTCGTCAGCACCCCGTTCTCCCGGCTGGCGCTCGCCGCCCGCCAGGCCGCCATGAAGGGCGAGTCGCTGACGGAGAAGCAGCAGAAGGAGCAGATCGATCGGGGCAAGGGGCGCATCCAGCTCCTCGTCACGATGCACGGCGGGCCATCCCGCGAGCTTCGCCCGCTTCTACCAGCCGGCCTCCTGGTGAACGGCCGGGAGGTCAAGGCGACCTTCGTCCAGAACGAGCGCACCCCGCTCGTGCAGGACGACGGCCGTCTCGCCGCGCGCAACGTGTACGTGTTCCCGCTCGAGGGCCTTCCGGCGAGCGGTGTCGTGACGCTGGTGGTGAAGGGAGCGCCGCCGGAGCAGAAGGAGGTCCTTCGGGCCAGGCTCGACTTCGGCAAGTTCCGCTGACGGCGTCGTTCGCGATCACCTCTCGACGAAGGAGACGGGTCCGATGGTCACCAAGCAGCGTTTCGCGCAGGGCATGACCTTCCAGCAGTACCTCGACCAGATGACGACCAACAAGGACAAGTTCCTGGAGACGCTTGGCGGCCACGCACGTCGCGCCTCAGGACCGGGCGCTCTTCACGGATCGCCGCGAGAAGCTCAACGTGCTCGTGCTCACCGAGGACTGGTGCGGGGACGCGCTGACCAATTTCCCCGTCCTCGCGCGAATGGTCGAGGGAGCCCCGAACGTCGAGATGCGGGTCTTCCTCCGCGACCAGAACCCCGACCTCATGGACCAGTACCTCAACCGCGGGATCTTCCGGTCGATCCCGGTCTTCGTGTTCTTCGACGCGGACATGAAAGAGGTGGCCCGCTTCGTCGAGCGCCCGCCGAAGATCACGGAGTACATGGAGCAGAAGCAGCTCGAGCTGCGCCGCCAGCTCCGCGCCCAGCACGGCGACGAGTGGCGGCGGTCGGCGGCCGAGGAGATCCGCGCGCTCCTCGGATGAACGTCGCGCACCTCCTCGAGACGAGCGCCCGCCGCGAGCCCGGGCGGCACGGCTCTCGTCTTCGGGGACCGGACCGTCACCTACGGGGAGCTCGACCGCGAGGCCGGGCGGGTGGCGGCCGGTCTCGCTCGGCTCGGGATCCGGCGCGGCGAGCGGGTGTGCCTCCACCTCGCGAACCGGCCGGAGTTCGTCGTCGCCTACTACGGCTGCCAGAAGCTCGGGGTGACGCCGGTCGCGCTGAACGTCACCTACGTGCGTGACGAGCTCGCGTACATCGTCCGCGACAGCGAAGCGGCCGCGATCCTGAGCGGCGCCGCCGTTCGCCGCCCAGCTCCCGGAGCCCCGGGGACACGCCGTCCGTCCGGGTGCGGGTGGGCACGGACGAGCCCGGGGCGGTGGCCTTCGAGGCTCTCGGCAGCGACCCTCCACTCCGCGCCGTCGACGGGGATCGCGAGGAGGTGGCCGCCGTCCTCTACACCTCGGCCACGACCGGGCGGCCCAAGGGCGTCATGCTCACGCAGTCGAACGTCGTGTCGAACACCCATGCGACGGTGCACCACCTCCGCATGACCGCGGAGGACCGCGGGCTCTGCGCGCTGCCGCTGTTCCACTGCTTCGGCCAGAACTTCATCATGAACGCCCTCGTGGCCGGCCGGCGGGACGCTGGTCCTGCAGGAGCGGTTCGTGCCGGCCGAGTTCCTGGCCGCGGCCGTCCGGCACCGCGTCACCCTCCTCTACGCGGTGCCGACGATGTACATCGTGCTCCTGGCCGCCGGCCTGGCGGCCCACGACCTGTCGTCGCTCAGGCTCGCCTTCTCCGCTGCGGCCATGCTGCCCGCCGACGTCGAGCAGCGCTGGACGGCGGCCACCGGGCTCCCCATCTCCCAGGGCTACGGGCTCACCGAATCCTCGCCCTTCGCCACCTACAACCACGAGCACGCGCACCGTCCAGGCTCGGTCGGGACGCCGATCGAGAACGTGGAGGTGCGGGTGGTCGACGAGCAGGACCGGGAGGTGCCGGACGGAGCGCTCGGCGAGATCGTGATCCGGGGACCCAACGTGATGCGGGGGTATCTGGGGAAGCCCGAGGACACGGCCACCGCGCTCCGCGGAGGCTGGCTTCACTCGGGGGACATCGGCCACCGGGACGCCGACGGGTACTTCCACGTCGTGGACCGCGTGAAGGACATGATCAACGTGGCCGGGTTCAAGGTGTTCCCGCGCGAGGTCGAGGAGGTGCTGTTCGAGCATCCTGCCGTGGCCGAGGCCGCGGTGCTGGGACAGCCGCATCCCGTCAAGGGCGAGGTCGTCCGCGCCTGCGTGGTGCTCCGGCCCGGCCATTCGACGACGGCGGAGGAGCTCATCGCAGGGTGCCGGGGGCGCGTCGCGCCCTACAAGGTCCCGGTCGTCGTGGACTTCCTGGCCGCCCTTCCCAAGAGTCCCGACGGGGAAGATCCTGAAGAAGAACCTGCGGTGACCCCGACCGGCGCGGTCGCGCCCCTGGCGTTCCGCCCCGGATGTGCTATCTAATGGGCAGACGCTCCTGAGGGCGCGGGGAGGCGACGATGCGGCAGTCGATCGTGGCTGTGAGTCTGATCGGGATCCTGGCGGGCGGGGTCGCGCTGACGTCCCTCAGCGAGGCGCGCGTCGGCGGCGGCGGCTCGAGCGGAAGCCGCGGCTCTCGCTCCTACTCGGCGCCCCGCGTTCCCTCGTCGCCGATCACCCCGTCGACGCCGGCGTCACCCCGGCCGTCGACGCCGGCCCCCGGTCCCCTCGCGCAAGGGCCGCGGCCCGGCATGTTCGGCGGGCTGGGGGGCATGGTGGGGGGCTTCCTCCTGGGCGGCCTCCTGGGCTCGCTCCTCTTCGGGGGGCTGGGCGGCATGTCGGGCGGCATCGGATTCATGGACATCCTGGTGGTGGGCGGGCTCGCCGCGCTGGCGATCTCGTTCCTGCGCCGCCGGACGCCCGAGCCGGCGGCAGCCGCGGCGTCGGGGTACGGGCGGGTGGAATTGCCCGCCGCGATGCCGGGAGCCGCCTCGGGCGGGGCGCCCGCAGGCGAGACGGCGCCGGGCGGATCCGCGTCGCTGGACGAGGATCTGGCGCGCGGCGTGGACCACATTCGTACGATGGACCCGGAATTCGACCCGGTCCGCTTCCTCGCGGTCGCGAAGGACCTCTTCGTGCGCCTCCAGATCGGCTGGTCCGGCGGCGACCTCGCCGCGGTGCGGGCGCATCTCACCGACGAGATGGCCGTCGCGCTCGAAGGCGACATTGCGCGCCTCCGCGAGAAGGGCCGGCGGAACCGCATCGACCAGGTGGCCGTCGACTCGGTGGCCCTCACCGAGGCATGGCAGGAGCACGGCCGGGACCTCCTCACGGCGGAGATCCGGGCAGGCGCGATGGACTACGTCGTCGACGACGCCACCGGCCAGGTGGTCGAGGGCAGTGCCACCAAGCCGACACGGTTCGTCGAGTTCTGGACGTTCGTCCGGCCGGTGGGCCCGAACCCCTGGAGGCTCGGAGCGATCCAGCAGCCCTCGGCCTGACGGCCGGGGGTGTCCTTCGGGGCGGCGGCTCCCCCAGGACCCCCCGGCCATGTTACGCTTCCATACAGGCCATGGCGCAGGTGGGCGTCCTGCTCGTGGACCCGGACCAGACCCTGGTGGGAGGTATCCGCCAGGCCCTCGAGGGACATCCCTACGAGCTGAGGCTTGGCGGTCCGTCCCACGCCCTGGAAACGATCGGCAGCGGGTGACGTCGAGGCGGTCCTGGTGAGCCTCGGCCGGGGCGAGGAAGCGCGGCGCCCTCATCGCCGACATCTCCGGCCGGTGGCCCGATCTCCCGATCGTGGCCGTGACCGAGCCAGGCGGGCGGACCCAGGGGTTCCAGGCCAGGGCGGCCGGGGCGTGGGACTACCTCGACGCGTCCAGCGACCTCGCTCCCGAGCGGCTCCTCACCGTGCTCGCCAACGCCCTCGACCGCCGCCGGCTCCGGCGCGAGCTGCGGGCGGCTCAGGCGGCCGCACCCGAGACACTGAATCTCGAGGCGCGCGAACGGCAGGCGATCCTCGCGGCGCTGGAGGCGACCCGCTGGAACAAGCAGGCCGCGGCGCGGCTTCTGGGTCTCCACCGCCCGACGCTCTACGCCAAGATGCGGAAGCACGGCGTCCCTCAGACACGGCCGCACTGACCCCGAGACCGCGGTCCCGGCGGCGCCCCGGGACGATCTCCTGCCTGCTTCATCGGCGCGGCGGTCCGGTTGCGGCACGACGGGACCGTGTGCCACAATGACTCCGGTACGAAGCGGCCCCCGATGCGGGGCCGCGCGTGTTTCGGCCAATTCCGTGCGCGCCAACGGGGGCGGTTCATGACGACTCAGACGACCGATACCGGACTCCAAGACGTGGTCGTGTCGACCTCCGAGATCTGCTTCATCGACGGCGATCGGGGGCGGCTCCTCTATCGGGGCTACGACATCCACGACCTCGTCGCGCATTCCTCGTTCGAGGAGACGGTGGCGCTCCTCTGGAACGGCGCGCTTCCGAAGCGTGCGGAGCTCGAGAGCCTCCGGAAGGCCCTGGCGACCCAGCGGCGGCTGCCCGCCAAGGTCCTGACGCTGGTCCGGAGCCTCCCGCGGAAGTCCGACTCGATGGACGTCCTCCGGACGGCCGTCTCGGCGCTCGGGGTGTACGATCCGGACGCGGGCGACAACTCCCGCGAGGCGAACCTGCGGAAGGCCGTGCGCATCCAGGCGCAGGTGCCCACGCTGGTCGCGGCGTGGAGCCGGATCCGGAAGGGCAAGGCGCCGATCCCGCCGAACGCGCGCCTGTCGCTCGCCGGGAACCTCCTCTACATGCTCTCCGGCCGGAAGCCGAGCGCCCTCGCCGAGAAGGCGATGGACACCGCGCTCATCCTCCACGCGGATCACGAGCTGAACGCCTCGACGTTCGCGTCGCGCGTCACCGTGGCGACCCTGTCCGACATGTACTCGGGCGTGGTGTCGGGGATCGGGACCCTCAAGGGGCCTCTCCACGGCGGGGCGAACGTCGCCGTCATGCGGATGCTCCTCGAGATCGGCGACGTCGACCGGGCGGAGACCTGGATCAAGAACGCGCTCGCCCAGAAGAAGCGGATCATGGGCTTCGGGCATCGCGTCTACCACACCGAGGACCCGCGAGCGACCCACCTCCGTCGCCTGTCCGAGCAGCTGGGGCGCGAGGCGGGCGAGCTCAAGTGGTTCGAGATGTCGCGCATCATCGAGCGGGTGGTGAACGCCGAGAAGGGGCTTCACGCGAACGTCGACTTCTATTCCGCGTCGACCTACTACTCGATGGGCATCGACCCGGACCTGTACACGCCCATCTTCGTGGTCTCCCGCGTCTCCGGATGGACGGCTCACATCCTGGAGCAGCAGGCCCACAACCGCCTCATCCGGCCGCGCGCCGAGTACCAGGGGTCGCGCCAGGCGACCTACGTTCCCCTCGGCCAGCGCTGACCGCATCCGAGGCCACCCGATGCGCCGCGCCTGGTCCGTGAGGCAGCCGGACGTGCTGGCCGCGGCGCCGGACCCGGCGGTCCGGCCGCCCGTCGTCCACGAGTAGCCGATGGCGCGATTCACGAAGGGGAACGGGCTCGGCAACGACTACCTCGTCATGGAGGAGCGGGACCTGGACTTCCCGCTCGGGCCGCCCGCGGTGCGCTGGATCTGCCACCGCAACTGGGGAGTCGGCTCGGACGGGATCCTGCTGCGGACGGCGTCCGGCGTCGCCGACGTGGGGCTGCGCATCTTCAATCCCGACGGGAGCGAGGCCGAGAAGTCCGGGAACGGCCTCCGGATCTTCGCGAAGTACCTCTGGGAGCGCGGCGGCCTGCGGAAGTCGCCGATGCGGATCGAGACGAAGGGCGGAGTCGTCGAGGCCGTGTGCCACCTCGCCGGGGAGCGCGTGGACCAGGTCACGGTCGAGATGGGGCACGCGACGTTCCGCGCGCCCGAGATCCCCATGAATGGCCCGGATCGCGAGGTCGTGGCCGTCCCCCTCGAGGTGGGGAACCGGTTCTTCACCGTGACCTGCGTCTCGGTCGGCAATCCCCACTGCGTGGTCTTCACCGACACGCTCGACGACGACGAGGTGCGGCAGTTCGGGCCGCGAATGGAGAACCACGCGGCCTTCCCCAACCGCACGAACGTCCAGTTCGCGCGCGTCCTGGCTCGGGACCGGGTGGAGATCCGCATCTGGGAGCGCGGAGCCGGGTACACGCTCGCGTCGGGCTCGTCTTCCTGCGCCGTCGCCGCCGCCGCGGTCCGAAACGGCCTCGCCGGCGGGCGCATCACCATCCAGAGCCCCGGGGGGGAGCTGGTCGTCGAGGTCCGGCCGGACTGGTCCATCCGTCTCCAGGGACCGGTGGCCGAGGCGTGCGAGGGGGCGCTCGCGCCCGAGCTCGTGCACGCCCTCCGGACCGGGGCCCCGCTCCCCTTCGAGTGAGGTGCCCATGCCCGGTCTGATCTCCGAAGACGGAGTTCATCGGCATCGACCACGTCGCGCACCTGGCAACGGGCGGGGAAGCTCCCGTCCTCCGCGCCAACCTGGCGGCCGCGACCCAGTTCCTCCTCGACAAGGGCGACGGCATGCCCGGCCGCGAGCGCTTCTTCGCGACGGCAGACCGAACCCGCGTCGCCCTCGCGGCCCGCCTGGGCGGGCGTCCCGAGGACATCGCCTTCCTCGGCAGCGCGTCCGAGGGCTTCCACGTGGCGTCCGAGGGGATCGACTGGCGCCCCGGCGACAACGTCGTGGTGGGCCTGAGCGAGTTTCCCTCGGTCCTCCTCGCCTGGCAGCGGCTCCGGCCGCGCGGCGTCGAGGTCCGCGCCGTCGGCCGCGAGCCCGTCGTGACCCACGAGGAGATCGCCGCGGCGGTCGACGGGCGGACGCGTGCGATCGCCGTGAGCCACGTCGCCTACCTCACGGGGGCCCGCCACGACCTGCGCCGCCTGCGCGCCCTCGCCGACCGGGTAGGAGCCCGGCTGGTCGTCGATGCGTCCCACGCGCTCGGCGTCGTTCCGGTCGACGGCACGCTCTGCGACGTGGTCGTCGCCTGCTGCTACAAGTGGGTGCTGGCCGTCCACGGTGTCGGCGTCTTCTACGTGAACAGCCGGCGCTGGCCCGACCTCGCCGCGCCCTGGGTCGGCTGGCACTCCACGCACCGCGACGACGACTGGCGGAGCCGCACGGAGTACCGCGTGCGGGAGGATGGCTCTCGCTTCGAGGCGGGCAATCCTCCGTTCCTGCCCGTCTACGTGCTGGAGAGCGCCCTGCGTACCCTGGACCGCATCGACACCCGGGCCTCGGAGGCCTACGTGCTCGCGCTGGGCGGGACGCTCCGGGCGGGGCTGGTCAAGCTCGGGCTGACGGTGCTCACCCCCGAGGCGCCCGAGGAGCGCGCGGGGAACATCGTGTTCGCGACGGACCGCAGCCTGGAGATCGGGCGCGCCCTCCAGGACGGGGGCGTCCTGGTCTGGGCGGGCGAGGGGCGGGTGCGGCTGTCGGTGCACGTGTTCAACGACGAGACCGACGTCGCGCGCGCTCTCGCGGTGCTCGGGGATCTGACGGCGCGCGGCGCCGTCTGACCGGATGCCGTCCGGCGGGACGGCGGTGCCCGGCACCGCACCGGTCCGCGAGGCGCACCGCTTCGACGTCCACGCCCTCGAGAGGTACCTCGCCGGCCGGTTGCCGGGCTTCGCCGGACCGCTGGAGATTCGGCAGTTCCTCGGCGGCCAGTCGAATCCCACCTACCACGTGCGCGCGGCGAGCGGCGACGTGGTGCTCCGCCGGAAGCCTCCCGGGAAGCTCCTGCCCAGCGCCCATGCCGTCGAGCGGGAGTTTCGCGTGATCTCGGCCCTCCGGGGGAGCGGGGTCCCGGTGCCGGAGGCGCTCGTGCTCTGCGAGGACCCCGGCATCGTCGGCACGCCCTTCTACGTGATGCGCTACGTGGCCGGGCGGGTCTTGCCCGAGCTGGGCCTGCCCGCCCTCGTGCCCGCCGAGCGGCGGGCGCTCTGGGACGACGCCGTCGGAGTCCTGGCGCGCCTTCACCAGGTGGACTGGCGAGCCGCCGGGCTCGCCGACTTCGGGAGACCCGGCAACTACTACGCCCGGCAGCTCCACCGCTGGGTGGGCCAGTACCGTGCCTCGGAGACGGAGACCATCCCCGCGATGGAGCGCCTCATCGAGTGGCTGCCCGCTCACGTGCCGACCGACGACGCCACGACCCTGGTGCACGGGGACTTCCGGATCGGGAACACCGTGGTCCATGCGACGGAGCCCCGCATCCTGGCGGTCCTGGACTGGGAGCTCTCGACGCTCGGGCATCCGCTCGGCGACCTCGGGTATCTCTGCACGCCGTTCCGGATGCCGGGCGGGATCGACGGCTTCCGCGATCTCGATCTCGCGGGCCTCGGGATTCCCACCGAGGCGGAGGTCGTGGCGCGCTACTGTCGCCTGACGGGCCGCGACGACATCCCGGGCTGGGAGTTCTACGTCGCCTTCGCACTGTTCCGGCTGGCCGCCATCTGCCAGGGCATCATGGGCCGCGTGCGTGACGGCACGGCGAGCGATCCCGACGCGCGCCGGCGCGGCGAGCGCGCGCGGCCGCTGGCCGAGGCGGCTTGGGCGGTCGTGGACGAGGCGGCGTAGGCCCGCGGCGCCGCTCCTCCGGCGTCTCGAGAGCGGAGCCGGCGGAGCCGGTCCGAGGGGACCGCCGCCTTGACACACCGCATCGTGGACGGGTAATGTCCGCAACGGGCAGACGTTGGCGATCGAGCCGACTGATGGGTAACAGCCCTCGAGCGCGCACCGGACGGAGCTTGGAGGCACTGTGCCTCGAGGCCCTGCGTTCTCGTCCTCGCCGCGTGTCGCTCCGTTCTTCCATCCTGGCCATCCTGGCCACGTCGGTCATCTCGGCGGGGAGCGTGTCCGGGTGACGCCGCCGCGGGCGTGGACCGGGGCTGCGCTCGATCTGGACGCCGGCAATCGGCCGCGAGCCTGGTACCGTCGGATCGGGGGACGGGTACGGCAGCATCTGCTGCTCAAGGCCATCGGCACCCCGGCGGCGATCTTCGGCTTCTTCCTGGGATACGGGTATCTGCTGAACCATCCGATGTTTCCGGTGACCGAGATGCCGCTCACGGCGCTCGACCATGCCGTCGGCTTCTATCCGCCGGCGCTGCTCCTGTACGTCAGCTTGTGGCTGTACGTGTCGATTCCGCCGACGCTGCTCGCGAGCCGCCGGGAGCTGATCGACTACGCCTGGGCCATCGGCGGGGTGTGCGTCGTCGGGCTGGGCTGCTTCCTTCTCTGGCCCACGTCGGTGCCGCACCCCGGTTTCGACCGGGGGCAGTATCCGGGTTTCGGTGTGCTCGAAGGCATGGATGCGGCCGGGAACGCGTGCCCTTCCCTTCATGTCGCCGCCGGACTGTTCTCCGCCATCTGGCTGGACGTCCTGTTCCGCGAGATGCGAGCCGGCTGGGCGACGCGAGGCGCGAACTGGTGCTGGGGGCTGGGGATCGTGTACTCGGCGATGGCGACCAAGCAGCACGTGGCGATCGACGTGCTGGCGGGGGCGATTCTGGGTGTGGCCGGGGGCGTGCTGTCGGTGCGATATCGCGCGGCTCGTGCCGGGGACCCGGCGGGCGGCCAGCGCGCGCGCGTGGCCGGATCGATCGGATGACGCCGTTCCCGCCGCGCCCTCGTCCTCGTGCCTCGGCCGGGCGACCGTGGACGGGACGGACGACCGTCGCGCGGCTCGCCCGCGGCGGGGCTGTTCCGGTCTGATGGCGAAGGCGGCTTCGATCCTGGGCCTGGCCGTCATCGGCGCCGCCTGCTGCTTTGCGTTCGTCTCGCCCCCGCTATCCTGGATCCTGGGGTCGACGATCCTCCTGGCCACCGTGGCGCTGTTCGCGTGGGCCATCGCTCGCGTCACCTCGAGCTTCTGGATCGAGACCCTGTGGCGATCCCGCCGGTCCTCGAGAGCGGTGGCGCTGACCTTCGACGATGGCCCCGACGAGTGCTTCACGCCGCAAGTGCTCGACATCCTGGCGGAGAAGCAGGTGCCGGCGACGTTCTTCGTCGTCGGAGAGCGCGTGGAGCGTCACCCCGAGCTCGTCCGGCGCGCGCACGCCATGGGTCACGTCATCGGCAATCATTCCCACACCCACTCGCTGCACTTCCATTTCCGTCACGCGCGCGGTCTGCGACGAGAGATAGCCGCCTGCAACGACGCGATCCGCTCGGCGATCGGCCTGGAGCCTCGTCTGTTCCGCTCGCCGCAAGGTCTCAAGCCTCCGGCTCTGGCCGACGTGCTGCGCGCGCGGGGGATGGCCGCGATCGGCTGGCAGGTGCGCGGGATGGACTACGTGCTCCGGGATCCGGAGCGAATCGCGCGCCGCATCGTGGAGGGCGCCGTCGACGGCGGCGTGCTCCTGCTTCACGACGGCGGCGGCCTGCAGGGGAGCACGGACCGCTCGGCCACGATTCGGGCCCTCCCGCTGGTGATCGACGGCCTGCGCGCGCGCGGCTTCACGTTCCTGCGCGTGGATCAGCTGTTCGAGGTGGCCGCCTACCACCCCCGGGGCTCGGGGGAGGAATCCCACGGCCGGGCGGGCCGGCTGGCGCGCCTTTCGGCCCGGCGGGGAGTTCCGGGATGAGCCCGACGGCGGGGAACCTTCTGCAAAGCGAGGAGCATGCGGTAGCGCGCCCGCACGGGCCGTCGTCGGTCCGGCGCGGCTGGCGCGTCTTCCGCACGGGGGTGGCCTTCTCGGTGTTCGGGCTCGGCGTCATGGCGATCAGCGTGCTGGCCCTGCCGCTGCTGCGACTCGTCTCCTGGAGGCGGTCGGACAGGCAGCGACGAGTACAGCGGCTCATTCACCATGCGTTCCGGCTGTTCGCCTGGTTCATGGCGTCGATCGGCCTCATCCGGGTGACGTGGCAGGGCCGGGAACGGCTCCGCGAGGGCCCGCTTCTCGTCGTCGCGAGTCACCCGACGCTGATCGACGTCGTGCTGCTGGTGGCGGCCATGCCCCAGGCCGTCTGCATCGTGAAGACCGCCGCCGAGCGCCGCTTTCTGTTTCGCCGGGTCGTGAGGGCCGCGGGATACATCCCCAACGACCAGCCCGAGGCCTTGATCGCGGCGGGCACCGAGTGCCTCCGCCAGGGCGGCTCCCTGCTGCTCTTTCCGGAAGGCACCCGTTCCCCGGCCGGCCGACTCGGCCCGTTCCATCGCGGCGCGGCGCGGATCGCGTTGAGGAGCGGGAGCGACCTGGTCCCGGTCGTCATCACCTGCGCCCCGCCGACCCTCATGAAGGGCCAGCGATGGTACGACGTGCCCGCGCGCGCGGCGCACGTCACGCTCACGGTGCAGGAGCCGATTCGCGTTCGGGACCATCCGGCGGCTCGCAAGACGGAGGCCGGGGGAGCCCGAGAGCTGACGAACCTTCTGCAGGTCCTCTTCGAGCGGGACTTCCAGGCGGACCGCTGATGGCGGCGACCGGCATGCCGGGACGCGCGCACTTCGAGCGGGTCAGGGACGTCATGGTGAAGGCGTTCGGCCTGGAGGAGGAGCAGGTGACCCCCGGGGCGCATCTCGTCGACGACCTGGCCCTGGACAGCCTCGATTGGGCCGAGCTCGTCGTCATCCTGGAGCGCGAGACGGGACGGGAGCTCAGTGACGAAGACGTGAAGGGCATCCGTACCGTCGAGGACGTCCTGGGTCTGGTCGAGCGGCAGGTGACCCGGGCATGAGCGTCCTCCTGACGTGCATCGGGCTGAGCTATCCGTTCGTGATCTCGGCGGGCGTGACCCTCGGGCGGCCGCGGCTGGCGGTCGTCATCGTCGGCCTGATCCTGCTCGTGTTGGGGGCGCGCGCGTGGCGGTCGGGATTTCGGGGCGATACGGCCGCGCGGCTGGCCGAGGCGACGCTGATGATGGTCTTCCTCGTGGTCGCCGTCATCGTGAACGAGGCGCACGTGTTTCGCCTGGGCCCGGCGCTGGCCAACGTCGCCATGCTCCTCTCGTTCGGTCGGACGCTCCGGGGGGGCCGTCGATGGTCGAGAGCCTTGCGCGCGTGCGGCGCCGCGATCTTTCGCGTGAAGTCGTCGCGTATTGCTGGCGGCTCACCCTGCTGTGGAGCGTCTTCTTCGGCCTGAACGCCGTGTTCATCGCGTGGCTGGCCTTCTATGCGAGTCTTGCCTCGTGGACGCTCTACACGGGAGTGCTCGCGTACCTGCTGGCCGGGGCGCTCTTCGTGGGGGAGCTGGTGTATCGACATCGCCGCTTCGCGGAGGTGGCGGGCTGAGAAGCGGGCCCGCGCCCGCGGCACACGCGGTCAGAGCGCCGAGCCCGCCCGCCCTGCGATGGGGCGCGCCCGTCGACGACCTGGCCCGACCGTGAACCCCTGTCTCCTGATCCCGATCTACAACCACAAGGACACCATCGGAGGGGTGCTCGACGCGCTGGCCTACCTCGGGCTCCCGTGCCTGGTCGTCGACGACGGGAGCGACGCGGCCACGCAGGAGACGCTCCGGCGAGAGGGCGAGGGACGGCCGTGGGTCGAGCTTCGGCGCCTGGCCGTGAACCGCGGCCGGGGAGCGGCGCTCCGGCACGGCTACCGGCGGGCGGCCGAGCGGGCCTTCTCGCACGTCGTCCAGCTCGATGCGGACGGCCAGCACGACGCGGCGGACGTGCCGAAATTCCTGGACGCGGCCCGGCGCGAGCCGGAGGCGCTGATCCTCGGCCAGCCGATCTTCGGCGCCGACTCGCCCCGGGTCCGGCTGTACGGGCGGATGCTGTCGCAGGCGTTCGTGTGGGCGGTCACCGGGTCTCTCGCCGTCAAGGACCCCCTGTGCGGGTTTCGGTGCTTTCCGCTGAGCCGGACGATGCCGCTGCTCGACGCCGTCGGCCTCGGCGACCGGATGGAGTTCGATCCCGAGATCGTGGTGCGCCTCGCCTGGACCGGGATCCCGATCGTCAACATCCCGACTCGGGTGCGGTACTTCCGCGGCGGTTTGTCGAACTTCCGCATGGTCCGGGACAACCGCCTCATCGTCCGGGCCTACACGCGCCTCGTCGCGGCCCGCCTGTTTCGCCGGACTGGATAGGGCCGGAGGTCGCCCCCGGATGACCGCCCCGGGCACGGCCTCCTGGCTGTCCGCCGCGGAGCGCGGCTCGATTCTGGGCATGCGTTTCGTCGTGTGGTGCTACCGCCGGCTGGGCCGGCGGTTCTGCCAGCTGCTGATCCTTCCCGTCGTGCTCTACTTCTTCCTCACCGACCGACGGGGGCGGCGCGCCTCGCAGCGCTATCTCCGCCGCCTCTACGCGCGGCCCGGCGGCGCCCAGGCGCTCGGGCGCAGACCCACGTGGCGGGATTCCTTCCTCCACTATCGCGAGTACGGGCTGAGCATCCTCGACCGGGTCGGCTTCTGGCTCGGAAGGGACGGCGACTTCGCGATCGCGTTCCACGACGAGAGCCAGTTCGAGAGGCTCAAGGAGGAGGGGCGCGGCGCCATCATCCTCGGCGCGCACATCGGGAGCTTCGACGCCCTTCGCGTGCTGGCCCGCCGTGGCCGGATCGTCGTGAACGTCGTGATGTTCATCGGGCACGCGCGGATGATCAACTCGATCTTCCGCGAGCTCGACCGCGACGCCTCCCTCCGGATGATCGAGCTCGACCCGTCCTCGATCAACTCCGTGTTCGCGATCAAGGCGTGCGTCGACCGGGGCGAGTTCGTGGCGCTTCTCGGGGACCGGATCGGCATCGGCGACGAGAGGCGGACCGGGCCGGCGGAGTTCCTCGGGGGCCGGGCGCTTCTCCCGCACGGCCCGTTCCTCCTCGCGAGCCTGCTGAAGTGCCCGATGCTCTTCATGGTGGCCCTGCGGGCGGGGGACGGGCGGTACGACGCCTTCGCCGAGCGGTTCGCGGAGAAGGTCGTCGTGGCGGGGCCCGAGGACCTGGATGCCCTGGCGGGCGACTACGCGCGGCGGCTGGAGCGGTTCTGCCTGATGGCCCCGTACCAGTGGTTCAACTTCTACGACTACTGGGCGGACGAAGCCGCCGAGTGAGAGCGCCCGCGCCTTCCGGCCGGCCTCGGGCGGCGCCCCTCAGGCGTGCTTCCGGAGCTCGAGGCGTCCGATCTGGCGGCGGTGGACCTCGTCCGGCCCGTCGGCGAAGCGGAGCGTCCGCGAATGCGCCCACCAGTGGGCGAGCGGGAACGCCTGGCTCACGCCGCCTCCGCCGTGGAGCTGGATGGCCCGGTCCAGCACGCTCAGGGTCATGTTGGGCACGGCGACCTTGATGGCCGCGATGGCCTGCTTGGCCGCCTTGTTGCCGACGGTGTCCATCATCCACGCGGCGTGGAGCACGAGCAGGCGGGCCTGGTCGATCTCGATCCGGGACTGGGCGATGCGCTCGAGGCTCACGTCGTTCTCGGCGAGGCGCTTGCCGAACGCCACCCGCTCCTGGGCGCGGCGGCACATCAGCTCGAGCGCACGCTCGGCGACGCCGATCTGCCGCATGCAGTGGTGGATCCGGCCCGGACCGAGACGTCCCTGCGCGATCTCGAAGCCGCGGCCCTCGCCGAGGAGCAGGTTGGCCGCCGGGACGCGCACGTTCTCGAAGACGACCTCGCCGTGTCCGTGGGGGGCATCGTCGTAGCCATAGACGGTGAGCATGCGGACGACCCGGACGCCGGCCGCGTCCCGTGGCACCAGGATCATCGACTGCTGCTTGTAGCGATCGGAGTTCCCGGGATCGGTCTTGCCCATGAAGATGATGATCTTGCAGCGAGGATCGCCGATTCCCGACGTCCACCACTTGCGGCCGTTGATGACGTACTCGCCGCCGTCGCGGACGATGCTGGCCTCGATGTTGGTCGCGTCCGACGACGCGACGGCGGGCTCGGTCATCGCGAAGGCCGACCGGATCTTGCCGTCCAGCAGCGGCGCGAGCCAGTCGCGCTTGTGGGCGGCGGTGCCGTAGCGGACGAGCACCTCCATGTTCCCGGTGTCCGGCGCCGAGCAGTTGAACACCTCGGGCGCGATGGGGGAGCGCCCCATCGCCTCGCAGAGAGGGGCGTACTCGAGGTTGGTCAGGCCGGGCCCGTGCTCGCTCTCCGGCAGGAAGAGGTTCCAGAGACCGCGCTCGCGGGCCCGGGCCTTCAGCTCCTCCACGATCGGCGGAACCTGCCAGCGCGTCGGGCCCGCGTCGAGCTGGTCGTGGAAGGTCTGCTCGCTCGGGTACACGTGGCGGGCCATGAAGTCCGTCAGCTGATCCAGGTACTCCCGCGTGCGCTTCGAGTACTCGAATTCCACGGCGCCGCCTCTCTCCGGCGGCTCCGATGGCCGCGCGGTCCGGATGGTCCTACTCAAGCATCCCGCGGCGGTTTCCGCAACCCGCGGCGGCCTGTCGGCGGCGCGCCGGGCCCGCGCGGAGGGCGCCGGCCTCGGGCCCCCGGGAGTTTGTCGCGCCCCGCCTTTTGTCGTACCATCGGGCGATGCACGGTGGGGGTGGTGTGGGCTTCGATCCGACGCCCCGAGGGGCGGCTCCAGCATGCGCGCTCCGCTGACCGATCTCCTCCAGGGAGGCGTCCCGGCGCTCGCGGCGCTGGTCGCGGCGATTGCCGTCATCCGGATCGTGTGCCGCCGCCGCCCCGCGCTCCGGCGCCTGTCGTTCGCGCTGTCCCTCTTCGCCTTGACGGGGAGCGTGGCGCTCTTCCGGACGCTGGCGCCCGCCGAGGCGCCGCTCCTGGATCCGTACCTGCGCTTTCTCGTGCTGTTCTCGCTCGCCTACGGGGCCTTCAAGGTCGTGGAGGTGGTGGTCGTCGACCTGCTCCCCGGCCGGAGCGGCCCCCGGCAGGCTCCGGCGATTCTCCGCGACGTGGTCGCCGCGGTGGTGGGTGGCCTCATCCTCGTGGTGCTCCTCCGCGCGAGCTTCGGCGTCGACGTCGCGGCGCTCGTCGCGACCTCGGCGGCCCTCTCGATCGTTCTCGGCCTCGCGCTGCAAGAGACTCTCGCGAACCTCTTCGCCGGGCTCGCGCTCATGCTCGAGCGTCCGTTCGAGCCGGGCGACTGGATCCAGATGGGCGACCTGACCGGGCAGGTCCAGGAGGTGAGCTGGCGCGCGGTGCGCCTGAAGCTCATCCGGCAGGAAGACTACCTGGTCGTGCCGAACAGCGTGGTGGCCAAGTCCGAGATCGTGAACATGAGCCAGCCGCTGCCGGTCCACGGCCACGCGATCGAGATCAGCGCGCCGTACGCGGAGCCGCCCGGCCGCGTGCGCGCGGTGCTGGTCGAGGCGGCGCTCGACGTGACCGGGGTGCTCCGCCAGCCGGCGCCGAAGGCACGCGTCGCGCGGTTCGACAGCTCGGCGATCGTCTACCAGCTCGTGTACTACCTGGACGACTATCCACGGATCCACGATCTCCAGGGCGAGGTGCTCTCGCGCTGCTGGTACGCGTTCCGCCGCCACGGGATCGACATGCCGTTCCCGACTGCCGACGTGTTCTGGCGCGACGCCGTCAAGGTGGCGGGCGAGGCGCGCACGGCCGAGGTGGGCCGGGTTGCCGCCCTGCTGGCCGGGGTCGAGTTCCTGGAGGCGCTCACGTCGGAGCAGCTGGAGAGCCTGGCGGTGGAGTCTCGGAGCGTGCCGTACCCGGCGGGCGGCCCGGTGGTTCGCCAGGGCGACGCGGGCGACAGCCTGTTCCTCGTGGTCGCCGGGCGCGTGGAGGTCTCGGTGCGCGCGCCGGGCGGCGGCGCCGAGCGGAGCCTGGCCACGCTCGGGCCCGGCGACTACTTCGGCGAGATGTCGCTGCTCACGGGCGCGCCGAGGTCGGCGACGATCCGAGCGGTGGAGGAGACCAGTCTGGTGATCCTTCGCAAGGAGGCCCTGCGGCCCCTGCTCGTCGCCGACCCGACGGTCCTCGAGCGTCTCTCGAAGACGCTCGCGCGCCGGCAGGCCGAGCGGGACGATGCGATCAGCCGGGCGGCGGTGTCCGAGTACGAGGGGCCCGGAGCCGACCGGGCCAGCCAGCTACTCACCCGGATGCGGCGGTTCTTCGGGCTCATGGGCAGCGACGTGGCGGCGCGCGGCTGACCGCGCCAGGGGAGAACGGATGGCGGCCGAGGAGAAGGCAGCGGACGAGAAGGAGTCGATGGGCTTGCGGCTGTCGCTGAAGCTCAAGCTCACGCTCCTCATCACGACGCTTCTCGTGCTCACGGTGCTCCTCGTGAGCGTCTTCCTGGTGCGGCAGCAGCAGGAGAGCCTCACGAACGAGATGGGCAAGCGTGGCCGCACCATCGCGCGGGACCTCGGGAACGCGTCGAAGAATCCGATCCTCTCGAACGACGACCTGACGCTGTCCCTGCTGGTGCAGGACGCCATGAAGGATCCCGACGTCGTCTACGTGATCTTCGCGGACGCCGACGGCAAGGTGGTGGCGCATCCGGACCTCGCGCAGATCGGCCAGCGGGTTCAGCGGTCCGACGGCCTGCCCATGGCGGTGGGCGACACGCAGGTCACGCCGTACGTGGATCCGAAGCACGGCAAGGTGATCGACTTCGCGGTGCCCCTGGTCTTCAGCCGGGTGTCGGTCGGCTCCCTGTACCTCGGTTTCAGCCGGAAGCCGATCGACCAGGCGGTCGCCACCGCGCGGAACTCGACGATCGTCATCAGCGCCGCCATGGTCGTCATCGGGATCGTCGGGGCCCTCGGGCTCGCCACCGTGCTCTCGGGGCCCGTGATGCGCCTGGTCGAGGGCACGCGGGCCGTCGCCGCCGGGAACTTCCAGATCCACCTGCCGGTTACCTCTCGGGACGAGATCGGAGCGCTGACCGAATCGTTCAACCTGATGGCGAAGAACCTTCGCGAGAAGGAGATGATCAAGCGGGCGTTCACGCGCTACGTCGCCCGCCAGGTCGTCGACGAGATCCTGAAGGATCCGGAAAAGCTCGCCCTGAAGGAGGAGCGCCGGGACGTCACGGTCCTCTTCTGCGACATGCGGGGATTCACGTCATTGGCCGAGCGGCTGTCCCCCGAGGAGGTCGTCGGCGTGCTCAACGACTTCTACACGCTGATGGTCGACACGACCGCGAAGAACGACGGGATCGTGGACAAGTTCCTCGGCGACGGCGTCATGGCGATCTTCGGCGCGCCCATCGTCCACGAGGACCATCCTGTCCGCGCGGTCAAGACCGCGGTCGCGATGCAGGCCGCGGTGGCGGAGCTGTCGCGGAAGCGGGCCCGGGAGGGCAAGGATCCGATCGCGGTGGGCGTCGGCGTCAGCGCCGGGGAGGCCGTCGCCGGGACGGTCGGGACCGAGGACCGGATGGAGTACACCGTGATCGGCGACAGCGTGAACCTGGCGGCGCGGCTCGAGTCCAACGCCAAGCCGGGACAGATCCTGATCAGCCAGCGCACGTATCAACGGGTGAACGGAGTGGTCAACGTGCGCGCGCTCGGAGTGATCCGGATGAAGGGCAAGGAGGAGCAGGTCGAGGTGTACGAGGTCCTCGGCCTGACGCAGCCGGCCTGAGCTCGTCGGGAAGACGCGATGCTGCCGCGGAGACCGGAGGCCGACCGAACGGCTGCCGGCCCGGGCGCTGCGAGAGCAAGGAGAGGTTGATGACAGGTATGGGCTTGCAACGGGTGCTCGTACTCGGTGTCGCGGCGGCCCTGCTGGGCGCCTGCGCGGCGGCGCCACCCCCATCCACCGGGACCGCCGCCCCGCCGCCCCCGGCTGCGCCCGCGAGTCCGGCCGCGGCCGCCCAGCCGGCGCCACCGGTGCCGGCGCGCCCCGCGCCTGCGCCCGTTCCTGCTCCCGTCGAGCCGCTTCCCGAGGCCTTCGAGTCCGACGACTTCGTCGTGGTGCTCGCAAAGGCGGGTGACACGACGGAGAGCCTCGCGCGGCGATACCTGGGCGACCCGGCGAAGGCGTGGATGATCGAGGACTACAACGGGACGGCGACCTTCACGCAAGGCCGCGAGGTCGTGATCCCGAAGCGGCCGTGGAACCCGGCGGGTGTGGAGTCGCGCGGGTACCAGCTGGTGCCGATCCTCTGCTATCACAACCTGGGGCCGCAGACGCGCGGCCGGCTCCTCATGTCCGCGAGCGCGTTCGAGGAGCAGATGCGGTACCTCAAGCGCGAGGGCTACAACGTCATCACGCTCCGGCAGTTCCTCGAGTTCGCGTCGCTCCGGCAGCAGCTGCCGCGAAAGACGGTCGTGCTCACGTTCGACGATGGCTGGAAGTCCTTCAAGGAGTACGCCCACCCGATTCTCAAGGAGCTCGGATACCCGGCCACGCTGTTCATCTACACGGACTTCATCGGCGCCCGCGTCGCCCTGTCGTGGCCGGAGATCAAGGACCTCGCCCAGGAGGGCTACGACATCCAGGCCCACTCCAAGTCCCACGACGACATGCGCAAGAAGCCGACGGAGTCCGAAGAGGAATACAATCGGCGCATGCAGGCCGAGCTGGTGCAGCCCCTGGCGATCTTCCAGCAGCGCGTGGGCGCGCCGGCCAAGATCCTCGCGTACCCGTACGGCTCCCACGACGAGGGCGTCGTGAAGCGCGTCCGCGAGGCGGGGTACATCGCCGCGCTCGACGTGCGGCGGCAGGGGAATCCCTCGTTCACTCCGACCCTCACGATCCATCGGGCCCAGATCTATTCCGAGATGAGCCTCGATGACTTCATTCGCAACCTGACGGTGTTCAGCGAGGAGGCGATCAGGTGATTCTCGGTCGCCGCGGCCGGCCGTTTCTCGTCGGTGTTCTCGCACTCCTGCTCGGTGCCTGCGCGGCGGCGACTCCGCCGGCGGGCCCGTCCACCGCCACGCCGCCTCCGGCGGCGCCGGCTCCGGCTGCCCCGCCGCCGGCCGCGCCCGGGGCCCCGGCCCCGCCGGTGGTCGCGCCGGCTCCGGCGCCGCTCTCCCCGCGTCAGCAGCTCGCGGCGGGCCACAAGGACCGGGCGCGGCGGCTCGAGCGCAGCGGAGAGCTACGGCCCGCCCTGGACGAGTGGAAGATCGCGCTGACGATCGACCCCAACGACCAGGCCGCCCGGGAGGGGCGCCGGCAGCTCGAGGCGCGCATGGAGCGGTCGGTCGCCGAGCGCCTCGGTCAGGGCCGCGAGGCGCTGGGGAAGGGCGACCACCTGGAAGCGAGGCGGCACTTCCTGGCCGTGCTCGCCACCGATCCCACCAACCAGGCGGCGTTCTCGGCGCTCCAGAACGACGTCAAGGAGATCCGCTTCGTTCCGCACACGGTGAAGGCCGGGGAGACGCTGGCGACGATCGCCGAGCGCTACTACGGCGACCGCGCCCGGTCGGAAGTGATCTGGGAGACGAACCAGCTGCCGCCGAATCCCAGGCTCACGGCGGGGCTGGTGCTCAAGATCCCGGAGATCCCCGGCGTTCCCTTCGTCCTGCCGGAGCTTCGCCCGAAGCCGCCGGACCCGGTGGCCAGGCCGGACGCACCCACACCCGACCAGGGGCAAGTCCGCCGAGGTAGTCGAGATCAACCCGCTCCTGGTGGGAGCGCGGGAGTCGCTCGAGAAGGGGGAGTACCAGGTGGCCCTGGCCGACGTGGACCGGGTCCTGGCCGGCAACGCCCAGAACCCCGACGCGACGGAGCTGAAGAAGGCTGTCCTCTACGGGCTCGGGAAGAGCCAGCTCGGCCAGCGGAAGTACGAGGAGTCGGTCCGGACGCTCGTTCAGCTGGCGCGGCTCGCGCCCACCTACCAGGATTCCCCGGTGCTGCTGAAGCAGGCGCGGGAGCGCTCGGCCCAGCTGCGCTACGCGCAGGGGCTCCAGCTCTACCGCGAGGAGAAGCTCGAGGACGCGATCGCGCAGTGGAAGACGGTGCTCGAGTACGAGCCGGACCACGTGAACGCCAAGAAGAACATCGAGCAGGCCGAGCGCCTGCTGAAGAGCCTACAGCAGCGACAGCAGCCGAAGAAGCAGTAGCGCTAGGCGCTGGGCTCGGCTGCGAGAATCGCCAGGAAGTGCTTGACGATCTCGGGGTCGAGCTGGGAGCCGGCGCTCTCCTGGAGGCGCCGCGTGGCCTCCTCGGTGGACAGCGCCCTCCGGTACGGGCGATGATGCGTCATCGCCTCGTACGTCTCCGCGACCAGGATGATCCGCGAGAACAGCGGGATCTCGTCGCCCCGGAGGCCCTCGGGATAGCCGCTCCCGTCGAACCGCTCGTGGTGGTGGCGGACCGCCCGGGCGATCTCCGCCAGAGCCGGATGCGCTCCGAAGACGTTGGCTCCGCGCACGGGGTGGACCCGCACCTCCTCCATCTCGTCCTCGGCGAGGACCGAGGGCTTGCGGAGGATGTACTCGGGCGTCGAGAGGTACCCCACGTCGTGGAAGGCCGCCGAAATGAAGAGCATGAGGCGGTCGCGGGAGGGGAGCCCCAGGGAATCGGCGATCTTCTCGCAGTACGCCGCCACCCGGGACGAGTGGCCCGTCATGTAGGGGTCGCCGGCGTGGGTCGCATCGGACACCGCGCGCACGACGTGGAACAGGAGCTGCTCGCCCTCGCGGTCGAGATCTCCGAGCTGCGCCACTTTCCCCCCTTCGCCGCTCGGCTGCCACGCGCCCGACCGGCGGCCAGGCTTGGGCGCCACTCTAGCCCCCTCCCGCGACCGGACGCAAGGTAATCGGCGGGTTCCGGATGCGGCGTCCGGGGATCCCGGATGGCCCCCGAGCGGCGCCGCCCTATAATACCGGCCTGTGACCGATCTGATTCCGGCGTGGGCATGGGTCTTGGTCGAGGACTACGTCGACCGGTCGCTCGAGAACCACGGCGTGACGAACCCGACCCCGCAGGAGACGCTGGCGGAAGTGGCGCGCCTCTGGTCCGACCTCTCGTGCACGATCCTCGTCCAGGAGCCGTGGCAGGGGACGGTGCGCTTCAAGCGCCTCCTCCGCCTCCGCGGGGACGAGATGCGGCCGTTCCTGGAGACGCCGGAGGCGTTCATCCGGGAGCGGTTCGGCGGCGGGAAGTTCAAGCTGAACATCCACCACGGCATGCATTTCGTGAACACGAAGAACTTCAAGCCCGAGGGTCCGCCGCAGTGGCAGACGGCCCCCGAGCTGGTGGAGGACTGACATGGCCGAGGACTCCACGCGCCGACTCCTCGGGGTCTTCGGCATGGCGGTGACGGACTCCGAGGACGCGCTCGGCGAGATCGAGCGCCCGATCCAGGGCTGCCAGAGTCGAGCCCGGGAGGCCCTCGTGGCGGCCGTTCGGGCGCGCGGCGTCGCCTGAGCCGGGGCATCCATGGCGCGCGACCGGATGCTCCGCCCGAGGTGGCTGGTCTGGCTGGTGCTCGCCTGGAGTGTCGCGATCGCCGCGGTTCCGCGTCTCGGGGACGCGGCGCCGCTTCCGCCCGAGCGCGCGGCCGGTGCGGCCGGCGACGCCGACGCAGCCCGGGCGCTCGTCGAGCGCCGCCTGGTCCAGGCCCGGCTCGCGACGCTGGGCGTGTCGGAGGCGGAGGCCGCGGCGCTCTGGGAGCGCCTCACCCCGGCCGAGCGGGCCGAGGTGGCCGAGCGGGTGAGCGAGCTTCAGGCCGGCGGGGACCCCGTTGCGGCAGGGGTCGCGATCGCCATCATCGTGGCGATGTTCGTCATCCTGGCCCTCGAGCTCATCGGGCGCCGCGTCATCTCCCGGCCTGCGACGGGCGCCGAGCCATGACGGGGGTCATCGGGTGATTCCCCGGCGGGCCCCGCGGCGGGCTTGCCCGGGATGCGGGGGCCTCCGGGCCTGACCCCTCGCGACGCGACGCCGAGGCGGGATGCGAGCGGGGCGCTCGTGGCCGTGCCCGCCCGTCCCTCACGCATCGTGTCGCTCATCCCGAGCGTCACGGAGCTCCTCTTCGCCCTCGGGCTCGACGACCGGATCGCCGGCGTCACGATCTTCTGTACCGAGCCCCGGGACCGTGTGGCCCGGACGCCGAAGGTCGGCCGCGAGAAGGATCCGGATCTCGCCCGTATCCGCGCCCTGGCTCCGGACCTGGTGGTCGCCAACATGGAGGAGAACCGGCGCGACGTGGTCGAGGCGCTCCGGGCGGAGGGCATTCCGGTCTGGGTCACGTTCCCCCGGACGGTGTCGGAGGGCATCGGGCTCGTCCGGGAGCTCGGGGACTTGACGGGCGCGGAGGACCGGGCGGCGGCGCTCGCCGATCCCATCGAAGCCCTCCATGCCCGGATCCGCGCGAGGGTCGAGACGCGCCCGCGTGTCCGCGTCTTCTGCCCCATCTGGCGGAACCCGTACATGACGGTCAACCGGGACACCTACGTCCACGACATGCTGTGGACCTGCGGGGGCGACAACGTCTTCGCCGCCGGAGGGGCTCGCTACCCGACGGTCACACTCGAGGACGTGCGCGCCGCGGCGCCCGACGTCATCCTGCTGCCGGACGAGCCTTACCGGTTCCGGGCGGTGCACCGGGCGGATTTCGCGCCGATGGCCGACGTCCCCGCCGTTCGCGCGGGCCGCATCCATCTCGTGGACGGCAAGCTCCTCAGCTGGTACGGCCCCCGGATCGCCGAGGCGCTCGATCGCCTCCCGACCCTCCTGTCCGCGAACGCCGAGGCCGAGGGCTGACGGGGAGAGGCCGGCGCGCCCGCCGTGGGCGCGTCTCGAGGAGGAGCTCGACCTCCACGGGCATGCCTCCCGCCAGACCCTGGGCTGACCGGAGCCACACGGCTGGCTCTCCCGGGGCCAGGGTCGCCGCCAGCAGCGCGAGGCTGCCATCCAGGTGCTCCGGGGCGACACCCTCGGCCGTCGGAGTCGAGACGAAGGCGGTCAGGACGACGCAGCGCAGGCGGCTCAGCGAGCCGACGGCGGCGCGCGCCGAGGCCAGGGCATTCGCGGTGGCGAGGCGCAGGGCCGCGCCTGTCTGGTGGACCGGCACGGCTCGACCCACCCGGCCCCGGTAGACGAGCCGGCCGTCCCGCTCGGGGTCGTGTCCCGCGACGAAGAGCCGCGAGCCCGAGAGCACGGCGGGCACGTACTGGTCGGTCGGCGGCGTGGGCGCGATTCCCGCGAGCGGGTCGCGCCGCTCGCGACCGCGTCGAGACCGGCCGACCGGCGTACCCTGCCTAGCCGCGCCGCCGCGGTGAACGACGCCGCGGGCTTCGGGTCGCGGAGGTGGAGGCGCGGCGGCGGCCGCTCCCCGCGCGCCCCGCCGAGGACGACACCTCGAGAATCATCTCGACCTCGACGGCGATCCCGAAGGGGAGTGAGCCCATGCCGACGGCGGAGCGCGCGTGCCGGCCCGATTCGCCGAAGACCTCGACCATGAGGTCGGAGAACCCGTTGATGACCTTCGGGTGCTCGGTGAAGTCGTCGGCGCATTGCACCATGCCGAGCACCTTGACGACACGCCGAACGCGGTCGAGGCTGCCGAGCGCGTCCCGGGCGGTGGCGAGGAGGTTGAGGCCCGTCAGGCGCGCGGCTTCCTGGCCCTGCTCGATCGTGAGGTCGCGCCCGACCTTGCCCTGGTGCACGACGCGGCCGTCTCGCACGGGCCCGTGGCCGGACAGGAAGAGGAGGTTGCCCGACCGGACGGCCGTCACGTAGGTACCCATCGACCGCGGCGGGGTCGGGAGATCGATCCCCAAGGCCTCGAGACGCGCATCCGCTCCCATCGTGGCTCCTCGCTGGCGGCCCGGGTTCGTGAGTCCGGGGGCTCCGGCTGCGGCCATCCTAGGAAGGGCCCTCCGCGGGTGTCAAGCGGCCGCAGGTCCTCGTGTCACGAGGGACGCGTGGCGTGCGCGAGGCGGGGACTCCGGAGCGCGGCCAGCACGCCGACACAGAGGGCCGCGAAGGCCAGATAGGTGAGGGTGTCGCCCGCCCGGTCCGCCAGCCATCCGCAGAGCGGCGACGCGACGGCGTGCCCGAGCGCCCAGGCGAAGTTGGCGAGGGCGATCGCCAGGACGCCGTCGAGTCCGGCCGCGTCGGCGGCTCGTGTGAGGAGCGCCATCCCGGGGACGAACGTGGCGCCGAAGGTAACGGCCGCCGCCATGACGAGGCCGGCCACCAGCCACGGGTCTGCCGTCACGGCCAGCCCCGCGAGCACCACGATCGACCCGACCAGGCCGGCCGAGATCGGGGCGAGCGCGCCCTGGCGATCCGCCCAGCGCCCGAGCAGCGGGTGCACGACGGCCTCCAGCGCGGCTGCCGCCGCGTAGAGCGCTCCCAGCCGTCCCGCGCCCCACCCCGACGCCCCGAGGGACAGGGGCACGAGGACGCCCAGGACCGCGAAGAGGAGGGGCGCCAGCAGGATCAGTCCGAGCGGCACGCGGAGCGATCGGATGCCGAGCGCGCCAGCCATCGTCCCGCTCCGGGACTCCACCCCAGGCTCCGACAAGCTCACGACCCGACACCGCCAGCGCCGCGCATGCCGCGGCGACCGTCCCGAAGGCCGGGCCGGTGCCGTACCGTGCGGCCGCGGCGCCGAGCGCGGGGCCCAGGAAGGCGCCGGCCACGGCGGCGGACATCGCGAAGCCGATCATCTCGCCGCGCCGCTCGGGGGGCGCCGTGCGCGCGAGCCAGCCGAGTGCCGCGGTCCACGAGCACGCGCTGCCGATGCCGGCCATGAATCGCGTCAGGACCAGGAGGGTCCAGCTGGCCGCGAGGCCGAAGAGGACGCTCGCGACCGCCGTCACGCCGAGCCCGAGGAGAAGGGTTGGCCGGAGGCCGAGCCGGGAGGCCAGCAACCCGCTGGGGAGCGCCGCCACCAGGACGCCGGCCGCGAACGCGCCCGCCAGGACGCCCACGGCGCCCTTGGACAGGCCGAGCGCGGTGGCGTAGGCAGGCAGGAGCGGGGAGAGGACGGCGAAGAAGACCGTGTCGACGAGAACCACGGCGACCACGAGGATCAGGAATCCGCGCATCCCGTCATTGTACGCGTCGCGCTCGGGGCGGCCCTGGCCGGACCCGCGCCGTTGACGGCGCCGGACCCACGTGATACGACCGGCGCCGTGCAGGAGGCGTCCGCTTCTCCCCCGGCAGCTCGTGAGGCGGCCTCGGTGATCCTCGCGCGCGACGCCGAGGGTGGCTTCGAGGTGCTGCTCCTCCAGCGGCATCCCAACAGCCGGTTCGCGCCCGGCGCTTTCGCGTTTCCCGGCGGGCGCGTCGAGCCGCCCGACGCAGGGCCGGGCATGGAGGAACGATGCCGGGGCCTCGGACGCCTCGAGGCCGCGCGGCAGCTCCCGGACGTCGTGCCCGAGGAGCGGGCCATCGGCTTCTGGGTGGCCGCGTTGCGCGAGGCGTTCGAGGAGGCGGGGATCCTCCTCGCCTACGGCCCGGACGGGCGTCCGGTGAGCGCGGCCTCGCTCGGCGGTGACGCACGCGCCCGCTGTCGCGAGAACAGCGCCACGTTCGGGCGGCTCCTGACGGAGCTGGACATGGTCCTCGCGACCGACCGCGTGGCCTACTGGGCCCACTGGATCACACCGGAGGAGCGGCCCATCCGGTACGACACGCGCTTCTTCGTCGCCGCCGCCTGGCCGGATCAGGTTGCGGAGCCGGATGGTCTCGAGATGGTCGCGGCCCGATGGGTGCGCCCGGCTGTCGCGCTGGCGCGGCACCGGGCTCGCGAGCTGGTCCTGCCGCTACCGACGCAGGGGATCCTCGCGTCCCTGTCCGACCACGCGGACGTCGACGCCCTCATGGCGGCGGCTCACGGGCGGGAGGTCCGGCCCGTCCGCCCGCGCATCATCCGGGACGCCAGCGGCGCCGAGCGCATCCTGCTTCCTCAGGATCCCGGCTGGTTCTGAGACTGGCCCGCGGTGTCGCATCGGGTAGAATCGAGCGCATGGCGATCGGGCGGCGGCTGACGTTCACGGTCGCGCTCGCCGCCGTCATCCTGGGGGCCGCGGGCGGGGACCTCGTCCGACGGGCCATCGGTCAGACCACGGCTCCGGCACCGGGACGCCCGGCGACGTCCGGGGCACCCGCGCCGGCTCACGCGCACGGGACGCCGAAGGGCTGGCGCTTTACCCTGCCGAATGGCGATCCGGCGAGGGGCCGCGAAATCTTCCAGAAGCTCGAGTGCTACAGCTGCCACGAGGTGCGCGGCGAGCGGTTTCCGTCCCCGAACGATCCCGGGCGGGCGGGCCCGGAGCTTTCGGTGATGGGACCCCTTCACCCGCCCGAGTTCTTCGCCGAGTCGATCATCAATCCCAGCGCCGTCGTCGAGCGGAACCGTGGCTACGCCGCGGCCGATGGAACCTCGAAGATGCCCTCGTACGGCGGCGTGATGACGGTCCAGGAGACGATCGATCTCGTCGCCTACCTCAAGCAGCTCCGGCCTCCCGCCGCGTCGGCTCCCGGGCCCGGCGGCCACAAGGGCCACACGACCCCCTGAGCGGCGACAGGGGAGCGGCGGGGTCTAGGGCGGGCGCCGGCTCGCCTCGCCCACGCGCACGAGGGCGGTGTAGAGGTGGTGGGCCTCGTGAAGCAGGAAGAAGCCGAGCCATCCGGCCACGTCCATCTCGCCGAACGTCGGGTGAACGCCCGTCCGCGCGCTCTCGGCCGGCGACAGGGACCGCACGCTGGCGACGAGCTCCGCACGGAGGGCTCTCAACCGGGTCAGTAGCTCGTCCGGCGGGAGCGTCTGCCAGCTGGCCCACTCAGGGTCGTCCTCGGCGCGATAGCGGCCCAGAGCCGGGCGGTCCTCCGTCACCAGGCGCCGCAGCCGGTCCAGGAAGACCGCGTGGTGGCGGGCCAGGTGGGCGAGATTTTCCCGCGCCGACCACTCTCCGGGCCGGGGCCGCGCGTCGAGGCCGGCCGGCGTGGCCCGGGCCAGGATCAGATCGAGCGCCTCGAGCTGGGTCTCCAGGCGCGCGAGCAGCGAAGCCGGAATGGCCACGGAAGCGCCCTCCTGCGGGTTCGGTCAGATCACGCGCCGGACCACGCTGAGGGTCAGCCCGTGAACGCCGAGCGCCCCCGCCGACGCCAGCGCGTACGTCGGCCCGACGCCCATGCGATCGAGCAGTCCCGCCACCATGAGCAGGAAGGTGGCGAATCCGAACGAGCCCAGCACCATCCCGCGGAGGAGCTGCACGGCCGCCGTCGCGCCCTGGTCGCGGTGCGCGAACACGGCGAGGAGCGCCCCGAACACGGGGATCGGGGACAGGCTGCCCGCCAGCGCGGGGCCGAGCGCGGCGGCCGCCGACGTGAGGCCGAGGACCAGCAGGGCGGCGAGCCCCATGCGGATCCCGAGGTCGGCGGGGAGGAGACGCCGCGGGGGACGGGGCGGCTCGCCGCCGGCCATGACCGCGCCGACACCGGCGAGGACGGCGCACACGAGGGCGAACGCGAGCCCGGGCGGGAGGATCGCGTCCCGGAGCGCGAGCGTCGACAGGCTGAAGCCGCCGAGCGCGGTGGCGAGACAGCCGCCCCATCCCACTCGCCGGGCCGCCACGCCGTACGCCAGGCAGAAGACCGCGAGCGAGACCAGGCCGAAGAGCGTGCCGAGCGCCGCGCGCGCGGCGAACTCGGGCCCCTGCTCGAGGGCGAGGATGAACGACACGGGGCCGGAGGTCAGCGGGAGCCCCGCCAGCCATCCGCCGACGGCGGGTCCCCACCGGCGTCCGGCCAGGGTCGCGAGAAGGATCAGCGCGGGCGCCAGCAGGACCTTGAGGAGCGTCGCCGTCGCCACGGCCCCTACGGTCTCACAGGCCGGCGGGCCTGCCCACCACCTCGCTTGACACGCCAGGCGGGCGGAGCCACACTCCCTCCGCGCTCGGCCGTATCGCGCGCGTTCTGACACGGTGTCCACGAAGCGCGCCCGACCTCCTTCCGCGGGATTCTCCATCCCCAACGCCCGGGCTTCCGGGGTTCGCGTCGTGGTTCCTCTGGCCGTGGCCCTGGTGGGGCTGTCCGCCCTCCGGCTCGCGTGGCTCTCTCGCGGCTGGCCGCTCGTCCACGACGCCCCGCTCATGCACTACATCGCGTGGCGGATCCTGGACGGGGCGGTGCCCTATCGGGACCTCTTCGACATGAACTTTCCCGGCGTCTACGCGGCCCACCTCCTGCTGCTCCTCACCCTCGGGCCCGGGGATCTCGCGTTTCGCGCGTTCGACCTGGGCCTTCTGCTGATCGCCGGGTCCGGTCTCTGGATCGCGCTGCGCGCCTCCGGGGCGTGGGGTGGCCCCGCCGCGGCCGCGCTCTTTGCCCTCTACCACCTCGCGGGAGGCCCGTGGCTCGCCGGGCAGCGCGAGCTGCTGCTCTGCGGCGCTCTCGCCTGGGGCGCCGCGGGCGTCATGGCCTCGATCGACGCTCCCGAGCGCGCGCAGATCCGGCGGCTCGGCGGCGCGGCCCTGGCGCTGGGCGTGGCCGTGTGGGTCAAGCCCCACGCGATCGTGCTCGTGCCGGCGCTCGCGTGCTGGACGTGGTGGGCGTGCCGAGGGCCGGCGCGGGGACGCGCGCTCGCGGCCGTCGGCCTTGGCGTGGCGCTGCCCGGCCTGGCGATCCTCGCGTGGCTCGGCTGGACCGGCGGCCTCGGCGCATTCGCGGACATCACCCTGGGCTATCTGCTGCCGCTCTACAGCCGGCTTGGACGGAACGACCTCCTCCACGAGCTCGCCGGGCGCGACTACGGGCTGGCGGTGCTGGCGGGCCTCGCGGCGTGGGCGGCTCTCGGCGCCGTGGCCCTCGCCCGGGGACGGCGGTGGAAGGAGCTCGGCATCCTGGGGGCGGGCCTGGCCTACGGCGCGGCGCACTTCTGGATCCAGGGCCGCGGGTGGGAGTATCACTTCTACCCGCTCGCCCTGTTCGCGGTGGCGCTGGGCGGCGCCGGGCTCGGGGTGGCGGCGGAAGGCCGGCGCCTGGTCGGCGTGGCGCTCGCGCTCACGCTGACGGTGACGGCGGGCGCCCTGTGGATCAAGGGGCAGCGCAATCTGGCCCCCGCATGGATCGAGGCGAAGCTCGGACGAGTCGCTCGGATCACGGCGGCGCTCGGACCGATCGTGGCGGCCGGGGGGACGGTGCAAGTGCTCGATACCGCCGAGGGGGGAGTCCATGCCCTCCTCCGCCTCCACGCCCGGGAGCCCAGCCGGTTCCTCTACGACTTCCACTTCCACCACGACGTGAGCCATCCTTACGTTCGGCGCCTGCGCGCCGAGCTGATGGGCGCGCTCCGGCTCCGACCCCCGGCGGCCGTGGTCGTCTTCGTGCCGGGGTGGCCGGAGGGCGGGTACGAGCGCCTGGCGGCCTTTCCGGACCTTCATCGCTGGCTTCTGGAGGGGTACCGTGTCGCGGAGGAGGGCGATGGCTACCGGCTCCATGTCGGACGGGCGGCGACCCAGTAGGGCGGGCCGCGCGGCGATCGCCCGGGTCGTGGACGCCTACGACGACCGGGTGATCCGGACGTACTCGCGCGCGCGCTTCCTCATTCTCCGTCAGCGCTTTCTCGACGAGATCGGCCAGTACTTGCCTGCCTCGGGGGACGTCCTCGACCTCGGATGCGGTTTCGGGCTCTTCTCGCTCTACTACGCGCAGGTTCTACCGGACGCGAGGTTCCACGGCGTCGACGTGGACGGCCGGCGCGTGGGGATCGCGCGGGCGGCGGGGCGGCGGCTCGGGCTCGCGAACGTCGAGTACGTCGTGGGCGACGCGCGGGACTTCCGGGCCAGCCGGCCGTACGCGGGCGCCTACATGCTGGACATCGTCCACCATGTCGAGCCAGCGGCCGTGCGGCCCCTGCTGGCCGAGCTCCATGCCATGCTGGCGCCCGGCGCGTGCCTGCTCGTGAAGGACGTGGACACGCGGCCCGCCTACAAGCGCTGGTTCACGCACGCGCTCGATCTCCTGGTCAGCCCCGGCAGCCCGCCGCACTACTGGGCGGCCGAGGCCCTGCAGGAGGCGCTCGAGGAGGCGGGATTCCGGGTCTTCCGGCACGCGATGGTCGACTTCCTTCCGTATCCGCACGTGCTGTTCGTCTGCCGGAAGCCGGGCGGCTGAGCCCGGCGCGCTCGTTCAGCCCAGGGCCGCCGCCTCGAAGAGCGCGGGCGCCGAGAGCGCCTCCGCGAGGACCGGCATCGCCACGTTGGCTCCTGTCAGGATCAGGGCGACGCGCCGCCCGCGAAGATCGGCCCGCGCCGCCCAGGCGGCGGCCAGCCCCGCGGCGCCGGCGGGCTCGACGAGGACGTGGGCATGCTCGACGAGCGCGCGGAGCGCCTGGAGCAGGACGCCGTCCGGGATGGAGACGGCGTCGTCGACCCAGGTCCAGAGCCCTTCCAGCGCGAGGCGAGCGGGGACCCGGCACACGAGCCCGTCGGCGACGGTGTCGATCGGCCGCTCGACCGCCCGGCGGGCGTGAAAGCTCTCGACCATCGCGGGCGAGCCCGCGGACTGGACCGTCACCACGCGCGCCCGGGGCTGGATGGCCCTTGAGCGCGACGGCGCAGCCCACCGCCAGGGTGCCGCTTCCCATCGGCACGAACAGTGCGTCGATCTCCGGAAGCCGCTCCGCGACCTCGAGGCCGACGGTGCCGGCCCCTTCCATCACGTCGAGGCTCTCGCCGTCGTCCACGAACAGGAGGCCGCGCGATGCGGCGAAGCGCTCGGCGTCGGCCTTGGCGTCGTCGAGGTCGGCGCCCCCCTCGTGGATGGTCGCGCCCAGGGCCTCGATCATCCGTCGCTTCACGGGGTTCGCGCCGCGCGGGAGGAAGATGTGGGCCGTCATGCCGAGAGCCCTCGCCGCGTACGCGACGCCCTGCCCGTGGTTGCCGGTCGACGAGGTCACCGCCTCCCCGGGGCCGCCCGCCTCGCGCGACCGCAGGAGGGCCGTCAGCGCGCCCCGGAGCTTGAACGAGGCGATGGGGCTCGCGGTCTCGTTCTTGAGCCAGACCTCGGCGGCGAGCGCTCGCGAGAGGAGCTCGGATCGGACCAGTGGCGTCTCGGGGAGGTAGTCGCGGAGGGCGATGCGGGCGCGCTCGATGCCCGTGAGGTGGGGAAGCCGGAGCGCCGTGCGGCGTCTGGGCCCTCTCGGCCCGGGTGTGGTCTCGTCCATCGGTCCCTCCTGGAGTCGGCTGCTCGCTGCCCGCGGTGCGATCACGGGCCTGACCTTCCCGCGCCGGCCGCGCGGCATCGATCCGAGCGGACGTCGCGTCGCGGAGCCGGTGCTCCCCGACGCGGAGGCGGCCGTGGGGTAGAATTCTCGCATGGATCCGGCGCTCGACGCGGCGCTCCGCCGCGCGAACTACCTCTACGTCACGACCTACGGCGCCTCCGGGCGATCGGGGACCGTCCCCGTGTGGTGCTGGTACGATGGCGCCGCCGCCTACTTCACGACTCAGCGGGCGAGCCTCAAGGCCCGCCGGATCCGCGAGACGGGGCGCGTGACCGTTCGCGTCGGCGCCAAGGACGGGGCCGTCCTTCGAGGGCCGGGCGGAATGGGTGGATGGGCGCCCTGACCTCGAGACCGCGCTGCTCCGCGCCTACCGGCGGAAGTACTGGCTCCTGGTTCCGCTCTGGATGGGCCGTTACATCCGGCGCGGCCTCCGCGGAGGCAGGAGCGTCCTCGTGCGGATCACGCCGGCCTCACGACCGGCGGCCTGAGTCTCCGGTGGGGCTCGAGACGCTCCTGCGAGGACTCGTGATCGGCTTCTCCATCGCGGCGCCCGTCGGGCCGATCGGTGTCCTCTGCATCAGGCGGACGCTGGCCGACGGCCGCGTGACGGGGCTCGCGGTGGGGCTCGGAGCGGCCGCGGCGGACGCCGTCTACGGCGCCGTCGCCGGCTTCGGGCTGACGGCGGTCTCCGGCCTCCTCGCGAGCCACGAGGGTCTCCTGCGCCTCGTCGGCGGGCTGTTTCTCTGCTATCTCGGCATTCGCACCTTCCTGTCGCGCCCCGCCGACCACGCGGCCCGTGCGGGCGGGACCGGCCTCCTCGGCGCGTTCGCGGCGACGTTCGGACTCACGCTGGCGAACCCCGCGACCATCCTTTCCTTCGTGGCCGTCTTCGCCGGCCTGGGCATCGCCGGCGCGGGGAGCTGGCGGGAGGCGACGGTCCTCGTCGCCGGCGTCTTCCTGGGCTCGGCCCTCTGGTGGCTGATGCTGAGCGGCGTCGTCAGCGCTCTCCGCGCGCGCGTGGATCCCGGCGCACTTCGCTGGGTGAACCGACTGTCGGGGCTGGCCCTCCTGGCCTTCGGCGTGGCCGCGCTCGCCTGGCGATGAACCGAGCCGGGGCGGGGCGACGGGCGGGGGCCGTTGACAGGGCGATGCTCGGCTCCCTACCGTAGTGGCATGAGCGGTAGCCGGATTCGAAGAGCTCACACGCGCGCACGAGCGGACGAAGGCCGATCTCGCGCGCGCCACGCGGGAGCTCCGCGAGCTGATCGGCATCGGCATCCGGATCGCGGCGGAACGGGACACCGACGCGCTCCTGGACCTCATCCTGACGACCGCCCGCGGCATCACCTGGAGCGACGCGGGCTCCCTCTACCTGGTCGACACCGACGGGACCGGCACGCGATGTCTCCGGTCCGCGCTCGTCCAGAACGACAGCTTCTCGGTGACCGTGAAGGAGCACGTGATCCCGATCGGCCCCCAGAGCGTGCTCGGGTACGCCGCGCAGAGCGGCGAGGTCATCAACCTCGCCGATGCCTGCGCCCCGCCTCCGGGGTCGCCGTTCGCGATCGACCGGACCCTGGACCTCGAGGCCCACTACCACACGAAGTCGATGCTCGTGGTGCCGATGAAGACCCCCAAGGGCGAAGTGCTCGGGGTGCTGCAGCTGATGAACCGGAAGCCGGACCGGGGCCGGCGCTTCGCGTCGCTCGACGACATCGCCGGCGGGACCGTCCCGTTCTCCGCCCGTTCCCAGGACCTGGCGCTGGCGCTGGCGGCCCAGGGAGCGGTCGCTCTGGAGAACAGCAAGCTCTACGCGGAGCTTCGCGCGGCCCTCGTGACGGTGGAGGAGTCCCAGCAGCGGATCATCCGGAGCGAGCGTCTTCGCGCCCTGGGCGAGATGGCGGGCGGCGTCGCCCACGATTTCAACAACGTCCTTGCCGTGGTGGTCGGACGCGCCCAGCTCCTCCAGCGCCAGATCGAGGCGCCCGAGCTCCGCCGGCAGCTCAAGATCATCGAGCACGTCGCCCAGGACGGCGCCCAGACGGTCCGCCGCATCCAGGAGTTCGCCCGGATGCGCCGGACCCGCCCCTGGCAGCGCGTCGACGTGACCGAGATCGTGCGCGAGGTGGTCGAGGCGACCCGGCCCCACTGGAGCGACCTGGCCCAGGCGCGCGCCGTGACCTACACGATGCGGCTCGACCTCGCGCCCGTGCCTCCGGTGGCCGGCGACCCCGCCGAGCTGCGGGAGACCTTCCTGAACCTCCTGTTCAACGCGCTCGACGCGATGCCGCAGGGCGGGTCGCTGACGTTCTCGACGAGGGCCGAGGGCGATCGCGTGGTGTGCGTGGTTCAGGACACGGGCGCCGGCATGAGCGAGGCGGTCCGGCAGCGCTGCTTCGAGCCCTTCTTCACGACGAAGGCGGAGCACGGGACCGGCCTCGGCCTGTCGATCGCGTACGGCATCGTGACGCGTCACGGCGGGGAGATCGAGGTCTGGAGCCGGCCCGGAGAGGGGAGCCGGTTCACCGTGCGCCTGCCGGTCGGCGCCGAGATACCCTCGCCGCCGCCCGAGCCGCCGGCGCCGCGCGCGAGCCGGAGCGGGCGCATCCTCGTGGCGGAGGACGAGCCCGCGGTGCGGGAGGTGCTGGTCGACGTCCTCCAGAGCCAGGGGCACGAGGTCGTGGCCTGCGCGGACGGCACCGCGGCGCTGGCCCATTGCGGCGGCACGCCGTTCGACCTCGCGCTGGTGGATCTGTCGATGCCGGGGCTCTCGGGCTGGGAGGTCGCGAAGAGCCTTCGTGCGGCCCAGCCGGACGTCCCGATCGCGCTGGTCACGGGATGGGGAGATCAGATCGACTTCGCGGAGGCGCGCGGGCGCGGGATCGACTACCTGGTGGCCAAGCCCTTCAACGTGGAAGACATGACGAGATTGGTTGCCAAAGTGCTGGTCCACCAGCCGAACGACACCGGGCGGCCTGTGAGAGGAGCGTGACGATGGTGCGGATGCGAGTGGCGGGGGTGCTGGCGGCGCTGGTGCTCGGATGGACCGGGGTGGCCGACGCGCAGGGAACCGCGTGGCTCCACGTCAACGTGGAGACCCGGGGCGCGTCGGGCGAGCAGGTGAGCACGTTCCGTGCCTACACCACCTCCGATCAGGCCGGCACCCAGCGGATCTCCGTCGATCGTCTCTGCGTCAAGGGCATCGCCCACAAGGTCGAGGAGCAGTGCGCACAGGGCACGGACTCGGTCGAGCTGGTCGAGCGCACCACCGGGCTGCCCGGTGTGGGAAGCCTCTGCGTCGAGGCCGTGGCGTCGGCCGAGTCGAAGGTGGGCCCGCTGTCCGCCACCGCCCGCGCCTGCCCCTGAGAGCCGTCTCGCCCGCCGCCCGCCGGCACCGGCGGCGATAGCTCCGCCGCGACGGGCGTCCAGGCCCTCGGCGACAGGGTCCTGCCAGTCGGGGAAGAGCCGCGACTCGCGTGCCCCCCGACGCCCCCCGGCTATACTGACTTCTGGAACCCTGTCATGGACTTTTCCCTTTCCGAGGCTCAGGCCGAGATTCGCCGCCAGGTCGCGGCGCTCGCCCGGGGGTTCGGCTGGGACTACTGGCGGGAGAAGGACCGCAAGGCGGAGTACCCCACCGAGTTCGTGCGAGCCTTCGCCGACGCGGGGTGGCTGGGCCTGGCCATCCCGGAGGCGTATGGAGGCGCGGGGCTGGGGGTGACCGAGGCCGTGCTGATGCTCGAGGCGATCTGCGCCTCCGGCGCGGGCCTCTCGGGTGCGTCTCCGGTCCACTTCGCCGTGTTCCCGCCCATGCCCATCATCCGGCACGGCAGCGAGGGCCTCCGGCGGCGCATCCTGCCGGAGATCGCGGGCGGGCGGCTCAGCCTGGCGTTCGGCGTCACGGAGCCGAACGCGGGGACGGACACGAGCCGCATCGAGACCATGGCGCGCCGCGACGGCGCGGGCTGGGTCGTCAAGGGCCGGAAGGTCTGGACCTCCAACGCGCGCCACTCGGCGAAGATGCTGCTCCTCGCGCGAACGACGCCGTACGAGGCGGCCGGGCCCCGGAAGCTCGACGGTCTCACGCTTTTCGTCGCCGACCTGGATCCCCGGACCGTGGAGATCCGCGAGATCGAGAAGCTCGGCCGGGCGGCGGTGGACTCCAACGAGCTGATCATCGATGGACTCCGGGTGGCGGACGAGGACGTGGTGGGCGAGGTGGGCCGCGGCTTCTACCACCTGCTCGACTCGCTCAACCCCGAGCGCGTTCTCGTGGCCGGGGAAGCGGTCGGGATCGGGCGGGTGGCGCTCGAGCGGGCTGCGGCCTACGCGCGGGAGCGGGTGGTGTTCGGGCGGCCCATCGGTCAGAACCAGGGCGTGGCGCACCCGCTGGCCCTTGCGTGGGCCCGTCTGGAGGGCGCCTGGCAGCTGACGCTTCGTGCGGCATGGCTCTTCGACCGCGGGGAGGCCTGCGGGGCCGAGGCGAACGCGGCCAAGGTGCTCGCGGCGGACGCCGGCTTCGAGGCGGCGGACGCCGCGCTCCAGACGTTCGGCGGCTTCGGGTACGCGAAGGAGTTCGACGTCGAGCGCCTGTGGCGGGAGGTGCGCCTCTACAAGATCGCGCCGGTCTCACAGCAGATGGCGCTCAACTACCTGGCCGAGCGGGTCCTTGGTCTCCCCAAGTCCTACTGACCGGCGCGGGCGGCGGCCGGGGGGCTCGCGGCCGTCGCCTGCGCCGGGCGCCGGGCCAGCGGGCGCCCGAGCGCCCGATGCCTGGCCGGCCGATGACGGAGGCGGTGTCAGCCGTCTGACTGCCATGGGCACGCTCCGGGAACGGGTCCGGCGCCGTCGCGTCATGGCCGCCTTCGCGGCGGGCGTCCTCCTGACGCCTAGGCCTCAAGGGCCGGGAGATCTTCGGCATCCTCCCGCCCCGGGTCAAGGAGATCCACGTGCGCGACGTGCCGATCGGATTTCTGGCGAAGCAGTCTCCCGGTCTATGAGCCCGCGGGCGCGAAGCGGGGAGAGGAAGCGGACGATGAACTGGCGTGGATGCTCTCATCCGGCGGCTCTCGCGGCGGTGCTGGCAATCGCTCTGGCGGCGTGCGTTCCCGTCACCGTGAACGTCACGTTCCCCCAGGAGAAGCTCGACAGCGCGGCGAGGCAGATCGAGGAGATGCCGGCCGAGAGCGGGTCCCCGACAGCCCCGACTCCGGCGCCGCCGCCGAGCGGAGGGCGGAGCGTTGACGTCGCGTCCACACCCCGGCTCAACGAGCAGTCGCCCGAAGTCCAGAAGGCGACCGAGGGCCGTCGGGGCCGCCGCCCGGCCCTTCGCGAGTGGAAGACCCGGGGCTGTCTCGGCGAGACGAACCAGGGGCTCCTGGTGGCGCGCCCGGGTGAGGGGTGCGGCCCGGAGGTCGCCGCGCTGATGCGAGCCGAGAACACGGATCGGCAGGTGATCTACAGCGCGTTCATGAAGGACAACAACATCCCGGCGAGCGACAAGACCCGCGTGGGCAACGCCTTCGCGAAGGCCCGCCAGGAGCGCTCGCGGCCCAATGACTGGATCCAGCTCGAGAGCGGCCAATGGGTCCGGAAGACGTGACCCTGGGCTCTGCTCGAGAGGTGGGGGAGACGACCGTGCGATGAGGAAGATGGGTTTCGGCCGTCGCGCCGGCGTTCTCGGGATGACGATCGCGCTTGCCGCGTGCGTCCCGGTGACCGTCAACGTTACCTTCCCCCAGCAGAAGCTTGACGACGCGGCGAGCCAGATCGTGGACATGAGCCGCCGTCCCGAGGGCGCGCCGCCGCCGCCCGCGCCTGGCGCGCCGCCCAAGCCTGGCTCGAGCCTCGACCGGTGGCTCGCCCCGCTGGGGCCTCGCGAGGCGAGCGCCCAGGGACGCGGGGTCGACGTCGCGCAGGCGCCGAAGACGGACAGCGAAGAGCTCCGCCGGCTGACGGAGTCGCAGAACCGACGGCTGGGAGCGCTCCAGCAGTGGCTGGCGCGGGGCTGCGTGGGCGAGAGCAACCAGGGATCGCTCGAGGCCCGACCAGGGCAGGCGTGCTCCGGCGAGGTGGCCGCGCTCATCGGAGCGGAGAACCGGGACCGGCAGGCCATCGTCGAGACCTTCATGCGCCAGAACAAGATGGCGCCGGCCGAGGCCGGGCGCGTCAGGGCGTCGTTCGCCAAGGCCTACCGGGACCGGGTCCAGGCCGGACAGTGGGTCCAGACCGACCGGGGAGACTGGGTGAAGAAGTAGTAGCCGTGGCGCTGCGCGCCGCCTTTCTCGACGCGGGCAACACGCTCGTCGGCCTCGACTACGACACGATCGCGCGGCGGATCGGGGCCGACGGCCACGCAGTCGATGTCGCCGCCGTGCGCGTCGCGGAGGCGCGGGCGCGCGTCCGGCTGGACCCCGACCTCGCGGCCCGCCGGTCGACGGAGACCGCGGACGTCTTCACCCGCTACGTCCGGTACGTGCTCGAGGAGCTCGGGCTCCCCTGGAACGGGGGACGCGAGCGTCTCGTGCAGGATCTGCGGACCGTCAACCCACCCTTCGGGTTGTGGTCCGTGTGCCTGCCGGAGGCGCCTCGCGCGCTGGAGACGCTTCGCGGGCTAGGCCTCCGGCTGGCCGTCGTCTCGAACTCGAACGGCACCGTGGCCCAGCTCCTCGAGACGCTCGGTCTGGCGGGCTGGCTCGATGCCGTCGTCGATTCGGGTCTCGTCGGAATCGAGAAGCCCGATCCCGGAATCTTCCGGCACGCGGCGGCGGCATTGGGGGTCGAGCCGGGG
Source organism: uncultured Candidatus Rokubacteria bacterium (assembly GCA_963745015.1). Taxonomy (GTDB): domain Bacteria; phylum Methylomirabilota; class Methylomirabilia; order Rokubacteriales; family DASRDR01; genus DASRDR01. Next base: position 64,799 of record CAVUVU010000014.1, on the reverse strand, counting down.
GAAGCCGTGCACGTCGGGGACCTCTACTCGATCGACGTGGTGGGCGCGCGAGCGGCCGGGGCTCGCGCGATCCTCCTCGATCCCGTCGGAGCCTGGCGGGTGGACGACTGTCCGAAGGCCCGGGACGTCGAGGCGGCGGCCCGCCTGATCGCGGAGATGATGTGATGGCCGCGGGCTACGGGGAGATGACGCGATCGACGAAGCGGGCCGCGAGGCCGGTGTAGCGGGCGGGGTCGAGCAGGCGGTCGAGATCGGCCGGGGCCAGGTAGGGCGCGACCCGAGGGTCTTCGAGGAGGAGCCGCCGCAAGGGCTGCCGCCCCTCGACGGCGTCCATGCACAGCTCGTAGACGACCTCGTGGGCCCGCTGGCGGCCGATGTGCCGCGCCAGCGCCAGCATCACGGCCTCGCTCAGGAGGAGCCCGTCCAGGAGCCCGAGGTTCGCCTGCATCCGATCCGGGTACACGTGGAGGCCGGAGAGGATTCCCTGGGTCGCGCGGAGCATTCCGGCGAGGAGGCACGAGACCTCGGGCAGGACCGCCTGCTCGGTCACGCCCGCACGCTTGTCCCGCTCGTGCGCCGAGACCACGCTCTGGAGGGCGGCGCCGACCTGCGCATGCAGGAGGCGGCCCAGCGCCACCACGTGCTCGCACGCCGACGGGTTGCGCTTGTGGGGCATCGTGCTCGACCCGATCTTGCCCCGGTGAAACGGCTCCTCCACCTCCGCCACCTCCGTCTTCTGGAGGTCGATGACCTCGTTCGCGATCTTGGCGAGCGTGCCGCCCACGAGCGCGTACACGCAGACGACCTCCGCCACGCCGTCCCGGGCGGTGTGCCACGCGATCTCCGGGACGGCCAGCCCGAGGTCGGCGCAGAAGAGCGCCTGGAGCTCGAGGCCCTTGTCGCCGATGGACGCGAGCGTCCCCACCGCGCCCGCGAGCTGGCCCCGGAAGACCCGGGGCGCGAGCTGGGCCAGCCGCTCGAGGTGCCGGTCGATCTCCGCGACCCACACGGCGAGCTTGTAGCCGAAGGTGATCGGGAGCGCCTGCTGCCCGTGGGTCCGGCCGGCCTGGACCGTGTCCCGGTGGCGGCGCGCGAGGCCGGCGAGCAGGCGGCGAACCTCGCCGAGGTCGCGGGTCACGATGGCGTGGCTCGCCTGGAGCTGGAGGACGAGCCCCGTGTCGAGGACGTCCTGGGTGGTCGCGCCCCAGTGGATGAATTCGGCGGCCTCCGGCTCGCAGGCGCGCGCAAGGCACCGGATCAGCGGCATGATCGGATGGCGGGCCTCCTCGAGCTCCCGTTTCATCTCCGCGAGGTCGAGCAGCTCGACACGGGCCTTCCGGGTGATCTCGGCGGCCGTCGCCTCGGGCACGATGCCCAGCCGCGCCTCGGCGCGGGCGAGCGCGGCCTCGACGTCGAGCCAGCGCTGGATCATCGCGCGATCGCTCCACACCTCCCGCATCTCGGCGGTCGAGTAGAGATCCCCGAAGAACGCGCTGTCGATCATCCCGGCCATGGGGTCTCCGCCGTCAGACGTGCGAGACGGGCTCGCCCCGGTCCTGGCGCGCCCGGCTGAGGTAGCTTTCGAGAGCCTGGCGCGCCAGCTCTCGCGCTCCGAGGCCGAAGGCCAGCGACAGGGCCAGTACCGCCCCGCCGAACGCGATCCCGAAGACGAGCAGGACCATCTCGCGCGCGACCCCGAGCTCGGTCAGGGCGACGGCGGCGGCGACGGTGAGGACCAGCCAGCGTACGGCCGTCGCCAGGAGGGAGGCCCCTGCCACCTGGGCGTTGACGGCGGCGATCAGCACGGCCTGGGCCAGGAACTGCGCGAGCATCCAGCCCCCGACCACGACGAGGACGGCCACGATCACGTGCGGCAGGAACGCGAGCACCGCGCCCACCGCGCCCCGTGTCCCCGGCATCTCCAGCGCCTCGACGGCCATCAGCAGCCCGACGAGGAAGATGGCCCAGTACACGAGGCGGCCGAGGAGCTCGGTCGGCGACGGCCGGTGGCCGCCGCGGCCGAGGACCCCGGTGAGCCCCCAGCGGGCGCACCGCACGTCGAGGTCCGCGGCTGCCAGGACGCGGACCGTGACGCGGCGGGCCAGGGCGGCGACGATCCAGCCGAGCAGTATCAGGGTGAGCGCGGCCAGGAGCCGGGGCGTCACCAGCAGGATTCGGTGCCCCACGTCCCTGATCGCGTCGAGAACGATGTCGCTCCATTGAGGCTGCATCGCTACCTCCATCGAGCCGAGAGCGCGGGCTTCTCGGCCTCGAAGGCCAGACACACCCGCTCGAGGGCATCGGCGGCCCCCGGCGAGGATGCGGCCTGGGTTTCGAGGACGAACGCGGCGACCCGCCCGAGATAGAGCGGGGTCAGCGCTCGCAGGAGGTGGTCCCGCGGAAGCCGCCGCTCGTGGTGGGCCACGGCGAAATCGGCGATCACGCGGGCCCACAGGGACGGCGGGAACCGGAAGTCGTCGGGCCCGAGGAGCCCGAGCGGGTAGAGCTGGCCGAGCGTCTCCTCCGTCACGGCCTGCTCCCAGAGCGGGAGGAGGTCCTTCAGGCCGAGGTGGAACGCCCGGACCATTCGATCCGGCCGGACGTCGCCCGTCGCCCGCGCGGCGGGACCGACGGTGCCGCGCCGCGCCACGGGCACGCTTCCGCGGACGTCCGGCCACTCCCCGGCGTGGCGCTCCATCAACCGGAACAGCGGTCCCACGGTGTCCACCAGGATGTGGGCGAGATCGGCGGGAGCAGTCCCGGGATCGACCTCCTTCCGGCCCAGGTGAACCTCGACGAGGGCGTGGTCTCCGGCCAGCGCCTGGCCGAGGACCCGCAGCTCCGCGCCCTGGCCGGTCGGCTCGTCGTCCCATTCTTCGGCCGGCGGCAGCGCATCGAGGAGGGCCGACGAGACGGCGGCGCATCCCCCCAGCACCTCCTGGAGGCGCTTGCCGAAGAGCGATCGGACCAGGGGCGCGAGAAGGTTCGTCGTGAGCGTTCCCTCGCTCAGCGCCCGCGTGTAGGAGGGCGAGACGTAGTCGGCATCCCCGTTGAGCGCCGGGCCGAGCAGCGGCTCCACCCACTCGACGGCGATGCTGGCGAGGCCGGCATCGACGAGTCCCGCCGCGCGGGCGCCGACGTGGCGAGCGGCCGCGAGCCCCGCCAGCACGGCCCGGCCTCGGCCCGGGCGCCCGGAGATGCGGGCGCTCGCGACGGGGACCGCTCCGTCGGCGGACGCGCGCCCATCGACGGCCTCGAAGGTGCCGTCCTGCGACCCGCCGTCGACGAAGAGGACCGCCGTCTTCCGTCCGGCAAAGCCGCGGGCGAGCCCGGCGGCGACCGCGGTGACGACGGCGGGCGCGGTGCGGGCCTGGTTCAGCGCCGCCACGATGACCAGCCCTTCGACCGGCCCCAGCGCCTCCACGGCCGCGGTGCCGTCCGGCGGGAGCGCGGTCTCGAGGGTGAGCCCGTCCGCCACGCGCGCTTCGTCCCGCTACGCGGTCATCTGGGCGAGGAGGGCCAGGTAGTCCCCGAGGTGACGCGGGAGCAGGAAATTCCGCCGCACGTACTCCCGCCCGGCGCCACCCAGGCGTGCGGTGAGATCGGGGCTCTGCAGGAGCTGGCGGACCCTGAACGCCGCTCCCTCGACGGAGCCCACGGTGAAGCCGGTCACTTCCGAGAGGACCTGGGCCGGGATCCCGCCCGCGACGCTGCCGACCACCGGCTTGCCCTTCCACATCGCCTCGGCGACCGCCAGGCCGAAGCCCTCTCGCTGCGGCAGGTGAAGGACCACCGTCGCGGCGCGCTGGAGGGCATTGAGCTCGCGGGCGGCGTCGGGCGGCATGACGAGCACGTGGACGTCCGGATCCTGGCCGGCGGCCTCGCGCAGCTCGGCCAGGACGGCGCTGCCCTCGGGGTTGTCCGTCGCGCCCCACCCGGCCAGCACGAGCCGGCAGGGCACGTACTTCCGCGCAAGGCGGAAGGCGGTCAGGGCCCGCGTCGGCTCGGTGGCGCGGGAGTAGGCGGCGATCTGCAGCAGGATCGGCTTGTCCCGGGTGATGCCGTACCGGTCCAGAACCTCGCGCACCTCGCTTCGCCCGAGCTCCCGGTTCTTCTCGCCGAGCGGGTCGATCGACGGATGGACGACGAGCATCGGGACCCGGACCCGCTGGGCGAACTTCGGCATGGAGTACACGACGGTGTCGTATCGCTCGAGATCGCGGCGGACGAGGTGCCACGCGCGCCGCCACGCGCGGGAGAGGTCGGCGTAGCAGCGCCAGACCCACCGGCCCCCCTCGGGGCGGTGGCGGACGAGCGGCAGGGCCGGGAGGTCGTGGACCATGAGGAGATCGGACTCGAGGCGGAGCGTCGCGGCGTTGGTCGCCGCCGCCTCGACGTAGGAGACGAGCATGGCCTCGGTGATCGCGGCCGGCTGGCCGCCGAGCGCCGTCTCGAGCGCGTGGGTCGCCGCGTAGAACGCCGGGTCGCCGACGATGACCTCCCAGGCCGCGTCGATGCCCAGATCCTGGAGCAGGGGCACGAGCCGCGCCAGGATCTCCGAAGACCCGCTGCCGTAGCGGCTCGCGTTGACGTGGACGAAGCGGCGGCCCTGGAGCCGCTCGGCGAGCTTCTGCAGGAGCTCGATCGCTCCCCGCGGCGCGACGTCCCGGTACTCCTCCAGGCGCGGCGCGCTCATCCGGCTCGCCGCGACGCCGGGGGCTTCCGGCCCCCGTGACGTCGCGTCCCCCGGGAGCCGCGCTCCCTCCCGTCGCTCGTACGGCCTTCGGTCTCGGGCGGCCTCCTGCGACTCCTCATCGGCCCGCGCCCGCGGAGAGCGCCTCGTCGAGAAGCGCGATGAGGCGGGTGCGGGTCTGCTCCAGGCTGGAGGAGTACGGGTTGACCGCCTGGATCCGGGCGGCCAGCTCGGGGAGCCCGAGGCCCCGCTCCAGCCACGCCGCGAAGTCGTTCCGCCCCCGGCCGAGCCGGAGCCGGGCCTCGACGAGGTGGAAGTAGAGCGCGCTCTGGTCGACCTCGAGCAGGACGTCCCGGAGCTCCTGGAGCGTTCGCACCTCGATCCCGGTCGGGATCTCGACGATCCGCGACTGGATGAAGTCGAAGGGCTCGCCGGACACCACCTGGGGCACGATGCCGAGGCGGCGGAGGTGCTCGTCCACCACCGACACGAGCTCCTCCCGCAAGGCCTGGAGCGTGCTGAAGTCGGCCGGGTCGACCATCGCCAGGCGCTCCCCCAGGACGCGGTCGCGCACCTGAACGTCCACCCACGTCGCGAAGTCGTTGGGGTAGAGGCCGGTCACGAGGCGATGGCGCAAGAGGAAGCCGTGCGTGTGGTAGTAGATCGAGTCGAGCGGGACCTCGTCGAGGAGCTGGGCCAGCTGCCGCTCGTTCTCGGCGCGCAGGCCGACGAACTCCTTGAGCTCCATGCAGGCCATGAAGGTGAACGGGCCCTCGCCCGGGCGAAGCCGGCCCGCGGCGGGGCCGGGAAGCTTGCGTGATCGCGCGCTCGAGGGCGGCGAGGGGAACCGAGACCCACGCCGGCCGGCTGGCGAGCTCGTACCCGAGCTCGTAGAGCGTCTTGTCGAGCTCGTAGGCGCGGAGGGCCCGGTCGAACCGGGCGCGCTCGGGCGGCACGAGTCTGGGCTCGCCGGGCCGCGCGACCTCGCCGAGGTAGGCGTCCAGGAAGGCGGTCCGGACCCCGTCCTCCCACGCCTCCGCCCAGGGCCTGAGGCGCTCGGCCAGCCTGGCGTCGTGGGGGGTCGCCTCCAGGCGGCGCGCGAGGGCAACCTGCGCCGCGTACGCGAACGAGCGGAGCATCCCGGCCACGTCCTTCAGGACGCACTGCTTGGCCCGTCGCTCCGCCAGGTCCGCGCGGGCTCGCCTTCGAAGTCCAGGATGGTGAAGCCATCGGCGGTCCGCAGGAGCTGTCCGAGGTGGTAGTCGCCGTGGACGCGAACCTTCACGACACTCCCCGGCGGCGAGGGCGTCCAGCGCGCGCAGCTCGTCGCCCAGCCGGGCGCTGTCGGCGACGACGCGCTCCGCGCTCTCGCGCAGCGGCCGGCGGGAGCTCCGGGAGCCCGGCCGCGAGCGCGGCGCTGGCGTGGCCGAGCTGCGCCAGCATCGCCTCCCCCCAGGCCGCCACGTCCCCGGCGGTGATGGGCTCGGGCGCCAGGGGATGGCCGGGCGGGGCGGAGGCGAGCGCCCGGTGGAGACGCCCGGTGAGCGTGCCGAGGCGCGCGGCCTCGTGCGCCTCCGTCGCGGCCAGCGCGCGGGCGAAGACGGGATCCGGCGACTCCTCCCCGCGCCCCTCGATCGAGGCGGCGTAGTACTCGGCGAGACGCTCGAGCGTGGCCGTCCACGCGTCGCCCTGGTTCGGCACGAACTCGTGCAAGACGGCCAGCGTGACCGGGTCCCCGCCGTCGACCTGGTACGTGACCGCGCCGGCGAGCCGGGGAGCGCCCGGGAACGCCGCCTGGCGCGTGAGGAAGTCCGTGAGCTCGAGCTCGGGGCTCGGCCCGGCTTCCAGCCGCCGGAATAGCTTCAGGATGGCCCGGCGGTCGTAGACGACCGAGGTGTTGCTCTGCTCGCTCACGATCGGGCGCGTCTCGCGGGGCGCCGTGGGAAGGATCTCCGCGAGCACGTCCGTCGCCACGCAGCGGAACGCGCCGCGCGCGCCCGCGAGCGTGGCGCCGCTGCCGGATCGCCTCCAGGAGCGCCACGCAGAACGCGGGATCGGCGGTCGCGTCGACGAAGGGCTCCTGGCCGCCGTCGGGCGGCGCGACGGGTATGCAGTATCGCTCCCGCCCCTGATCAGCGAAGACCACGTCGAACAGGGCGAGAAGCTCCGGTCGTTCCGGGCACCGCCGCCTCGTCGACGGGGACGACCTCGGCCACGTCCCGGTTCTTGCTGCCGAACCAGCGCTGGCGCCCCAGGATGCCCGGCAGCGCGGCGCCCGCCCGCGCCGAGAGCGCCGGGGGGGCCGGCGGCGCGGGATTGCGCGCCGGCGTCGGGGCGTCTTCGGCGCGGCGCCGGGCGCTCATGCGCCTTCACGAGGCTGCGCCACGAGAGTGCGGTAGAGCGCGAGCGTGCGGCGGGCCACGGCCGTCCAGCTGAAGAAGGCCTCGGCCCGCTGGCGCCCCTTGATCCCCATCGTCCGGCGCAGCGAGGGGTCCGCCAGGAGCGCGTTGAGGGCCTGCGCCAGATCTCGCTCGAAGCGCGCGGGATCTCGGGGGCGACGATGCCGTCGTTCTCGACCAGCTCGACGGGAACGAGCCGGCCGGTCTCTCCGTCGACCACGACCTCCGGAATGCCGCCGACCGTGGTCGCGACCACGGGGATCTCGCAGGCCATCGCCTCGAGGTTGATCAGGCCGAACGGCTCGTACACCGACGGGCAGCAGAAGACGGCCGCGTGCGAGTAGAGCTCCACGGCGGTGGCTCGATCGACCATCTCGGGGATCCACACGACTCCCGGCCGCTCCGCCTGGACGCGCGCCACCGCGGTCTCGACCTCCCGCGCGATGTCGGGCGTGTCGGGCGCCCCGGCGCACAGCACGACCTGGACTGCCGGGTCGAGGCTCGGGATCGCCCGGATCAGGTGGAGGAGACCCTTCTGCCGGGAGATCCGGCCCACGAAGAGCACGTAGGGGCGCGCCGGGTCGATCCCGAACCGCTCGATTCGCGCACGGCCGGCCACCGGGCGGTAGGTGTCGGTGTCGACTCCGTTCGGGATGACGTGCACCCGCTCGGGCGCGATCGTGTAGTGGCGGAGAAGGTCGCCGCCGCATCTCCGCCGAGACGGCGATGACCGCGTCCGCGGCCTCGATCGCGGCGCGCTCGGCCCACGCCGAGACGTCCGCGCCCCGGCCGAGCTGCTCCCGCTTCCACGGCCGGAGCGGCTCGATCGAGTGAGCGGTCACGACCAGCGGGATGCCGTGGATGAGCCGGGCCAGGAGCCCGCCGAGCGCGGCGTACCAGGTGTGGGAGTGCACGATCTCGGCGTCCGTCGGCCGGACACCGAGGCTGAGGCAGATGCGAAGGGCCCGGACCACCGGCGCGTAGGGGTACGTGCCCTCCGGGGGGGCGACGGTTTCCGCCGCTCCCCCGTGGCCCTGCACCACGAGGCTCCCGGCCTCGATGTCGTGGAGGCCGAAGGTTCGCACCTCGACCGCCGCGAGCTTCGCCAGCTCCCGCGCGAGGTACTCGACGTGCACGCCGGCGCCCCCGTAGACGTCGGGCGGATACTCGCGGGTCAGCATGAGGACCTTCACGCGAGCACGCCCGGGGCCGGGGTAGTCACTCGATCACTTCGTCCGCCCGCAGCAGCACTGACTGCGGGATGAAGCTGGACCGGAATGCTCCGGCGTCGAGTCCCGCTGGCCACCATTCACACCGAGTCTCGCTCGATCCCGTACGCCTCGGCCGGGCGGCCGGGGCGGTCGAGACGCAGCCAGTAGGAGCCGTGAGGCGCCATCGTGAGCGACGTAGGGGCGCTCCCCGATGACCGGGAAGCGCGACCCGCCGAGAAGCTCCACCGGCACGGCGCCGCGGAACTGCGCGAGGTCGAGCTCCACCGCCTCTGCCGAGGGCGCCAGGTTGTGGACCAGGAGCACGGTCTCGCCCCGGTACTCGCGGAGATACGCGAGAACTCGCGTGTTCGTCGGGCGCGAGGAACCGCAGGGTGCCCCGCCCGAAGACCTTGGAGCGCTTGCGGGCGGCGACGAGCCTCCGGGTCCACCCGAGAAGGGACGAGGCGGACCGGCGGTGCGTCTCGACGTTGACGGCCTGGTAGCCGTAGACCGCGTCGGTGATGACCGGGCTGTACAGATGCTCCGGGTCGGCGCGCGAGAATCCCGCGTTCCGGTCCGCCGACCACTGCATCGGCGTCCGCACGCCGTGCCGGTCGCCCAGGTGGACGTTGTCGCCCATGCCGATCTCGTCGCCGTAGTAGATGATCGGCGTCCCGGGGAGGGTGAACAGCAGGCTGTTGAGGAGCTGGATCCTGGCCCGGTCGTTCTCGAGCAGCGGCGCCAGCCGCCGCCGGATGCCGATGTTGAGCTTCATCCGGGGGTCCTGCGCGTAGGCGTAGTACATGAGGTCCCGCTCGGGATCCGTGCACATCTCGAGCGTCAGCTCGTCGTGGTTCCGGAGAAAGAGGCACCACTGGCAGTTCTCCGGGATCGGGGGCGTGTGCAGGAACATGTCCGTGATCGGGCGGCGATCCCCGCTGAAGACGGCCATGTACATGCGCGGCATCAGCGGGAAGTGAAAGGCCATGTGGAACTCGTCGCCGTCCCCGAAGTAGGGGCGGACGTCCTGCGGCCACTGGTTGGCCTCGGCCAGGAGGACGCGGCCGCGGTACTGGGCGTCCAGGCTGGCGCGGAGGCGCTTCAGGAAGACGTGAGTCTCCGGGAGGTTCTCGCAGTTCGTCCCCTCGCGCTCGAAGAGGTAGGGGACCGCGTCGCACCGGAACCCGTCGAGGCCCTTGTCGAGCCAGAATCGCATGGCGTCCAGCATGGCCCGCCTGGACCGCCGGGTTCTCGTAGTTCAGGTCGGGCTGGTGGCTGAAGAACCGGTGCCAGTAGTAGGCCTTCGCCTCGGGATCCCACGTCCAGTTGGACTTCTCCGTGTCCACGAAGATGATGCGCGCGTCCTGGTAGCGCCGGTCGGTGTCGCTCCAGACGTAGTAGTCGCGGTACGGCGAGTCCGGGGCCGAGCGGGCCGACTGGAACCAGGGGTGCTTGTCCGACGTGTGGTTCACGACGAGGTCCGCGATCACCCGGAGCCCGCGGCGGTGCGCCTCGGCGATGAAGGTCTCGAAGTCCGCCATCTTGCCGTAGAGCGGGGAGACATCGTGGAAGTCGGCGATGTCGTAGCCGTCGTCCCGGAGAGGGGACGGATAGAACGGAAGGAGCCACAGGCAGTCGACGCCCAGGTCCTGGATGTAGTCCAGGCGGGCGGTGAGGCCCGGGAAGTCACCGATGCCGTCGTCGTTCGAGTCCTGGAACGCCTTGACGTGCACCTCGTAGAAGACGGCGTCCTTGTACCAGAGGTCATCCACGCTCGGCGCCCTCCGGAGGCGCGGGCGGGGCCGGTGGCGCGGCTCGTCCGCCGGGTCTCAGTAGCACGGCGTCCCGTAGGTGCGCTGACCGAAGCGCTCCAGGCGGAGGATCGCCGCGGGCTCCGCCCGGGGGTCCAGGCGGACTCGCTGGGCCGGCCCCCGCCAGAGGTGCCGCTCGTCCGAGATCAGGTCGTGGGCCTGGTAGGACTCGTCCGCCTCGATGCCCAGGGTCTCGAGGGGCAGGCGCACCCGCGCTTCGTGGGGCGCGAACGGGTCCAGGTTCACCGCCACGAAGACGGCGTTGGTCCCGTCCGCGCTGCGCTTCCCGTAGCAGAGGACGTGCTCGTCGTCGCTCTCGTAGAAGACCAGGTTCCGGTACTCGTGGAGCGCCCGGTTCTCCCGGCGGATACGGTTGAGCCGGGCGACGTACTCGCGGATGTTCCCCGGCGCGTTCCAGTCCCGGACCTTGATCTCGTACTTCTCGGAATCGAGGTACTCCTCGGTTCCGGGGACGGCGGCGTTCTCGCAGAGCTCGTAGCCGCTGTAGATCCCGTAGACCGAGGAGAGAGTCGCCGCCAGCGCGAGGCGCATGCGGAAGGCCGGCGGTCCGCCCTGCTGCAGGATGGGGGGGAGGATGTCCGGCGTGTTGGTGAAGAAGTTCCCCCGGAAGTACTCGGCCATCTCCCCACGCGTCAGCTCGGTGAGGTAGTCGGTCAGCTCCTGCTTGAAGTTGCGCCACGTGAAGTAGGTGTAGGACTGGGTGAAGCCGACCTTCGCGAGCGCCTGCACCACCCGCGGCCGCGTGAAGGCCTCGGCAAGGAAGATCACGTCCGGGTGGACGGCCTGGATCTCCGCGATGACCCAGGACCAGAACGCGATCGGCTTGGTGTGGGGATTGTCCACGCGGAAGATGCGCACTCCCTGCTCGATCCAGAAGAGGAGGATGCCCTTCGCCTCCTCCCAGAGCGCCTCGCGCTCCCGGCCGAAGAAGTTCAGGGGGTAGATGTCCTGGTACTTCTTCGGCGGGTTCTCGGCGTACTTGATCGTGCCGTCCGGCCGGTGGTGGAACCACTCGGGATGCTCGGTCACCCAGGGGTGGTCCGGCGAGCACTGGAGCGCGTAGTCCAGCGCGACCTCGAGCCCCTGGTCCCGGGCGGCGCGGAGGAACGCCCGGAAGTCCGCCGGGGTGCCGAGCGCGGGGTCGATCGCCTTGTGCCCCCCGTGCTCGCTGCCGATGGCCCACGGGGAGCCCGGGTCGTCAGGAGCGGCCTCGAGCGCGTTGTTGCGCCCTTTCCGGAAGCTCCGGCCGATCGGATGGATCGGCGGGAGGTAGACCACGTCGAAGCCCATGCCCGCGATGTCCGGCAGCCGCTCGATGCAGTCGCGGAACGTGCCGGGCCGGCCCGGCACCCGGCTCTGGGACCGCGGGAACAGCTCGTACCATGCCGCGAACCGGGCCAGGGGCCGGTCCACGACCACCTCGAGCTCCTGGTCGTACCGCGTCGCTGCGGACCGGTCCGGATAGATGTCGAGGACGTCCGCGACCTCCTCGTTGAGGAGGAGACGCGCCCGGCGGTCGGCGTCGCTCGTCGCCTCGAAGTCGCCGAGCCGCGCCTCGAGTCGCCGGCGGTCGGCTCCCACGACGCGGGCGAGGGCGCCCCGCAGGAGCGCGGCGCCCTCGAGGAGCTCGCCCGTGACGTCCATGCCGGCTCCCAGGCGCTTCCGGAGATCCTCGGCCCAGGTCCGGTAGGCGTCCGGCCACGCCTCGAGCGTGTAGACGTACCGCGTGTTCTCGTCCAGACGGAACCGGCCGGCCCAGCGGTCGTTTCCGAGGGGCTCCATGCGCGCCTCGTGCCACGCCGTGTCCTTCACGGTCCGGTAGCGGAGCACGGCGGCCAGGCCGCCGTGGCCCTCCTGGAGGATGTTCGCGGTCACCTCGAACGTGTCGCCGACCTCGCGCTTGACGGGGAACCGCCCCCCATCCAGCTCGGGCCGGACGTCACCGATCCAGACGCTGCGGACGTCGCCGCGCGGCGACCGATAGGTCATGGCGCCTCGCCTCGTGTCGTCTTGCGCGAGGGGCGAGGCACGGGAGGCCCGGCCCCTCGACGCTTCCCTTTCAGGATAGCGCGTCTCGGCTCAGTCGGGCCGCGCTTCCAGGATGGTGCGTAGAAGCGCGCGAACCTCGGGGACACCGCCGATGCGGATGGCGGCCATCGTCGGCTCGGGTCCGACATGGATGGCCAGGGCGCTGGGCGGCAGCGCCGCGAACAGGTCCTCGTCGGTGCGGTCGTCCCCGATGGCCACGACCAGCGCGCCGGCGGGGGCGCGGGTGACGACGGAGGGCACGAGGCGGCCCTTGTGGATGCCCCGGGGCACCACCTCGATGACCTTCGAGCCGGGCAGGATCTCGGCGGACAGGCGGTCGAGGATCAAGGACAGCTCGAGCGTCAGGGCCTGGGCCCGGCTCGGGCCGAGCGCCGGGTCCGCCAGGCGGTAGTGCCACGCGAGCCCGGCGCTCTTCTCCTCGACGAGAGCCCCCGGCGTCCGCGCCGCGTACGCTCGCATCAGCGCGAGCACGGCCGGCCGCCAGTCCTGGGACGGAAGCATCCCGCTCATCCACTCGGTGGCGCCCGGAGGGCGGGACAGGAAGCCGTGCTCGGCGTGAAGGCCGATGGGCAGGGCGCCGAACCACCGCTCCAGCGTTTCACTGGTGCGCCCGCTGACGATGTGGATCTCCGTGTCCGGCCGGGCGGCCAGGCTGCGGAGCAGGCCGACCAGCTCGTCGTCGGGCTCGGCCAGATCCGGCGTCGGCGCGAACGGAACCAGCGTGCCGTCGTAGTCCAGCAGCAGGACGAGGACCGGGGCTGCCTCGAGCCGAGCCGCCAGGGTCTCGACCGTGCGTGAGGAATACATGCCGATACGAAAATTGTAGCATCGCCCTCGCCCGAGCCCGGCGCCTCCGAGCCGGGGGTCTCGCGCTTCACCTCCGACCGGTCCGGGGTGACAATGGACGGAGAATGGGCGATCGGATGACCCTGTCGCGCCCCGGACCGCTCCGAGCCCCGGGCGCCGCCTGGATCCGCGCGCACGGCCTCGAGGTGGCGCTCGCGCTGCCGTTGGTCGCCTACCTGCTCCTGCTCACGGCGGCGCCCATTGTCGAGACCCTGCGGCTGTCGGTCAGCGCCCCGCTGGACGGAGGCTTTCCCTCGCTCGGCCGCTATCGGGCCCTCTTCGCCTCGGACCTCTTCCGGGCCGCCCTCTGGAACACCGTGGTCGTGGTGGTGCTCTCGCTTGGCCTGGAGATCGGCCTGGGCCTCCTCCTCGCGCTGACGCTCCACCGCCGGTTTCCCCTCCGCGGGCTCGTCCGCACGCTGGTCCTGATGCCGCTCGGCGTGCCGACCGTCGTGTCGGCCGCGGTGATGCTGCTGGTGTTCGGGCGATCGGGGCATTTCAACGCCCTCCTCTTCGCCGTGGCCGATGCGCTCGGCACCCTCGGGATCGAGTGGCGGTTCGAGCCGGTGGGGTGGACCGTGGCGGGCGGGTTTCCCACGCTCGCCACGCTGGCGGTCGCCGACACGTGGAAGGTGCTCCCGGTGGTCACGCTGATCCTGCTGGCGGGCCTGCAGGCGATCCCCGTGGAGGTCGAGGAGGCCGCCCGGGCCGACGGCGCCACCGGCTGGCGGTGGCTCCGTCACGTCGTGCTGCCCATGCTGGCGCCGTACGTGACGGTGGCCGTGATCCTGCGGGCGATCGACGCGTTCCGGATCTTCGAAGTGGCGCTGGTCCTGGCGGGCCGGGTCGAGCCCGTGCTGGGCACGTTCATCTGGACCCGCTACGCGCCGCCCGCGAGCGACCCCTTCACGGCGGCGGCCGGCGCCGTCGTTCTCTTCGTCCTGATCCTGGGCTTCGTGGGCCTCTATCTTCGTCTGGTCGCTCGGCGTGACGGGGTCCCTGCGTGACGTCCGGGGGCGAGTCCCGGGTGGGGTGGGAGGCGTCCCGGGCCGCGGGCCGGCTCCTGTTCCCGGTGTGGGTGACCGTCTGCGCGGCGGCCGCCCTGTTCCCGATCCTCGTGCTCTTCATGGTCTCCGTGGCCCCGGGGGCGGCGCTCTTCGGCGAGCGGCCCCCGCTGATCGTGACCGCCCCGACCTTCCGCTTCTGGCGCGCCGTGCTCGAGAGCGGCGATCTCTGGGCGCCTCTGGGCAAGAGCCTCGCGGTCGCCGCCATGACGACGGTGGGGGCGCTGGCCATCGCCGCGCCCGGCGCCTACGCCATCGCGCGCCTGCCGGTGCGCATCCGCTACGGCATCGTCGTGAGCCTGCTCGTCACGCGCATGTTCCCCGAGTTCACGATCGGCGTGTCCGTCGCGACCCGCTTCGCCCAGCTCGGATTGACCGACACGTACGCGGGCCTCGTGCTCGCCCACCTCGCCGGGGTGCTTCCGTTCATCGCGTGGCTCCTGGTGGGGGCCTTCGAGGGGGTGCCGCGGGACGTGGAGGCCGCGGCCGCCATCGACGGGGCGTCTCGTCTGGCGACCCTGCGTCGTGTCGTGCTCCCCATGACCGCGCCCGGGCTGGCGGTCGCCGCCCTCTTCGCATGGCTCTACTCGTGGAACGAGTTCCTCTACGCGCGGCTCCTGACGACCTCGCAGAACACGCTCCCGCTGCAGGTGTTCCAGACGATCGATCGCGGGACGCGGCAGCAGATGGCCGCCGTCGCCGTCGTCCTGGTGTGCCCGATCCTGGCCATCGTGGCCCTCCTCCAGCGCCATCTGCGGCCCGGCGCCCTCGCCGGAGCGATTCGCGAATGAGGCGGCCGGGATGATCCCCTCGCGCCGCCGGCGACTCGCTCTACCGCTCACCGCGTGCGCGATCGCCCTGCTGGGGGCCGCCTGCGGGCGCCCGGATGACTCGGACCGGCCGGCGCTCACGTTCAGCGCGTCCCTGGCCGAGGACGAGAGGCCGGCCGTCCGCGACGTCCTCGAGCGCTTCCGGGCGGAGAGCGGCGTCGCCGTGACGCTGGTCGCGGTGACCGCGGCGGACCTGCCCGAGAAGCTGAAGGTGGAGGTGGGGGCGGGGCGTCCCACCATCGACCTGTTCGCCCAGGACAACCTCGCGCTCCGGCCCCTCGTCGAGGGCAGCCTCGTCCAGCCGCTGGACGACGTGGCCGTTCCGGACGCGGTGCTGCCGGCGATGATCCCGCCGCGCTTCGGGGAGACGCGCTACTTCCTGCCGTTCCGCCCCAACGTCCTCGTGACCTACGTGAACCGGGCCCGGCTCCGCGAGGCGGGCGCCGCGCTGCCGCGGACCGCCGCGGAGCTCCGGAACGTGGCGCGGGCCTTCAGGGACCGGCGGGGCGCGCCCAAGGTCACCCTGGCGCTCGCGGAGGGTGCGCCCGCGGCCATCACGGTCGCCGAGCTCGTCCTGAGCTTCGGGGGCGATCCGCTGGTGCTGAACGATCCGGGATCCGTGGCCGCCTTCGAGTTCCTCGCGGGGTTGTGGCGCGACGGGCTCCTGGCTCGCGAAAGCCTGGTCGCCAAGTACGATACGCAGGTCGACAATCTCGTCAGCGAGACCGCGTGGCTCGCTCCGAACTGGCCCTTCACGTCCGGGGTGCTGGCGCGCCAGGACCTCCTCGACCGGTTCGAGGTCTACGAGGGCTGGCGAGGGCCGGCGCGCGCCGCCCACGTGGTCGGCGGGGACGTCCTCGGCATCCCGCGCGGCGTCACCGGTCGCCGTCGCGAGCGCGCGGTCCAGCTGGCGGTGTTCCTCATGTCCCGTGACGCGCAGGAGCGCCTCGTCGTCGGCAACGCGTGGCCCGCCATCCGGGCAGACGCCTACGGCCAGGTGCCGGCGGCGCAGCGGGAGACGTTCGAGGCCGTCCGCCGGGCACTCGACGGCGGGTGGCACCGGCCCGGCGTCCCCTACTGGCCCGTGGTGAGTGACGCGATGAACGAGGCCGTGCGCCGCATCCTTCAGGGGGGCGAGCCGGTCCGGCCGGTCCTCGATCGGCTGCACGGGGCCATCGCCGACGCCGCCCGGCGGGCGGGCGCGCCCGGTCCGCCCCCGCGCTGACGTCGCTGCGCATGGCGCGCGCGAGCCGGGGCCGGCGATGCTCGACGAGAGACGGGGAGAGCGCCCGCGGGTCAGGGACTCACGCGGGCGGGTGTGATCCGGGGAAGCGGCGGCCCGCCGGGCCTCGAGCCCGACGGGCCGCGCGTCAGCCGCGGCGAGGGCCGCTACTTCTTCGACGCGTCGAAGATCTCGCCGAAGAGAATCCAGCGCTCGCCGTCGAAGCGGGCGAGCTGCTCCTGCTCGATCGGGTAGAAGTCCGTCGGGCTCGTGTTGATCTTGATGCCGGGCAGCGCCATGGGAATGACGAAGTCCTTGAGAGACGCCGCCTGCTTCATGACGTTGGCCCGCGAGAGGTCGGTGCCGGCCTGCTTGAGCACCTGCACCATCGTCTGGGCGACCGAGTAGCCGTAGACATTGAAGGCGTCGGTCTTGTTGCCGTCGGGGTAGTACTTGTCCATGAAGATGACCCAGTCCTTGTAGCCCTGGTCGTTCTTCCACTGCGGGTCGGTCGGGTCCTTCAGGTACTGGACCGTGATCAGGCCCTTCGAGGCGTCCAGCCCCGCCGGCTTGAGCACCGCGCCCACGGAAGCCGACACGTTGTTCAGGAGGTGGATCGGCTTCCAGCCGATGTCGGCCGCCTTCTTGATCGCCTGGGCCGCGAACTTCGGCGTCGTGACGTTGAAGAACACGTTGGCGCCGCTGTTCTTGAGGTTCACGATCTGGGAGTCGACGGTCGGGTCCGTGACCTCGTACGACTGCTCGAGCACGATCGCCTTCTTGGCGGCGTCGCCGAGGCTGTCCTTGAATCCCTTGAGGTAATCCTTCCCGTAGTCGTCGTTCTGGAAGAGAATCCCGATCTTCGCGTCCGGGACGTTCTTGAGCACGTACTGGGCGTAGATGTGCCCCTCGGCCTGGTAGGTGGGCTGCCAGCCCATCGTCCAGGGGTGGCCCTTCGGGTCGCCCCACTTCGTCGCCCCGGTGGCCACGAAGAGCTGCGGCACCTGCTCGTCGTTCATGTACTTCCAGATGGCGCTGTTCGACGGCGTGCCGAGCGTCTGGAAGAGGAGCAGCACCTGGTCCTGCTCGACGAGCTTCCGGACCATCTCGACCGCCTTGGGCGGGCTGTAGCCGTCGTCCAGCGTGACGAAGTTGATCTTGCGGCCGTTGATGCCGCCCTCGTCGTTGACCTTCTTGAAGTAGGCGGCGATGGACTTGCCGATGGTGCCGTAAGCGGAGGCCGGACCGCTGTAGGGGTTGGTGTTGCCGAGCTTGATCTCGGTGGCGGTCACGCCGGGGTCGGCCGCCGGGGCCGGGCCGGCCACGAGCACGATCGCCGCGGTCAGGACCAGGGCCAGGACGCTCCTACGTTTGTGCATGCTGCCCTCCTTTGGGTGTGACGGACGGTGCGGACGGAACCGGGCCAGAGCGCCAGCCGCGCCGGCGCGTGACGCGCCGGAGGAATCCAACGACCCCGTCCGGCATGACGTACATGAACGCGATCAGGAAGACCCCGTAGATCGCCCAGGGCGCCGCCTTGGAGATCTCCTGCGCGTAGTTCGGGACGAACTGGATGAACAGCGCGCCGAAGATCGCCCCCGGGATGGAGGCGAGGCCGCCGACCACGATGCCCACCAGGAACGTTATCGAGAGGAACACGTTGAACGAGTCGGGCGCCACGAAGGCCACCGCCAAGCCTCCGAGCGAGCCGGCCACACCAGTGTAGCAAGCGCTCACCCCGAACGTGAGCGACTTGTAGATCGCCGTGTCGATCCCCATCGCCCGGGCCGCAATGGGGTTGTCTCGGATGGCCACGATCGCCCGGCCTGGACGGCTCCGGAGCAGGTTCCAGGTGAGGGCGAAGAAGAGGAGGAGGACCGCCAGCGCGAGATAGTAGAGCCACTGGTCCCGCGACAGTGGCAGCCCCCACGGCGCCTTCGGCTTCGACAGCACGATGCCCTGGGACCCGCCCGTCCAGGAGTCGAAGTACTTCAGGATCTGGGGCACGGCGAGGGCGAGGGCGAAGGTCGCCAGGGCGAGGTGCAGGCCCTCGAGCCGGAGCGCGGGGATCCCGAAGAGGAACCCCACCACGAAGCACAGCAGGCCGGCGGCCGGGATGGTCCAGCCGTAGGCCACGCCCCAGCGGTCGATCATGATGGCCGTCGTGTACGCCCCCAGCGCGTAGAAGGCGCCGTGTCCGAGCGAGATCTGGCCGTTGTAGCCCGTCAGGAGATTGAGGCCGAGGAGCACCATGGCGTACACGCACACCTGGGTGAACTGGAACAGGCGGAAGCCGCTCAGGAAGAAGGGCAGGAGGAGGGCGACGACGAGCAGCGCTCCGATCCCCCCCACCAGACCCCGCGCGTGCGCTCCATCTCAGACTCGCCGGACGATGGCGTGGCCGAAGAGCCCGCTCGGGCGAACGAGGAGGACGCCCACGATGATCAGGAGCGCGACGGTGAGCTTCAGCTCGGTGCCGATGAACGGGATGTACGTCCCGGCCAGGTTCTCGATCACCCCGACGAGGAAGCCTCCGACCACGGCGCCGAAGGGGCTCGTGATCCCGCCGAGCGTCGCGGCGGCGAAGGCGTAGATGAGGATGCCGCCCATCATGTTCGGCTCGAGGAAGATCACGGGCGCCACGAGCATGCCCGCCACCGACCCCACCAGGGCGGCCAGCCCCCAGCCGAGCCCGAGCATCCAGCCGACGCGGATGCCGCAGAGCTGGCTCGATGCGGGGTTCTGGGCGGCCGCGCGCATCGCGAGACCGAGGGTCGTGTAGCGGAAGAAGATGTACAGGAGGCAGAGCATGCCGAGGGTCACCGCGATCACGCCGAGGTCGTGCTGTCCGAGCACGGTGTTGCCGAGCCGGAACGGCGCCCGGGGGAAGGGGCTCGGGAAGGGCTGGATGACGTAGGAGAACATCCACCCCGCGAGGCTGTTGAGGATGACCAGGAGGCCGATGCACACGATGACCAGCGTGAGGACCGGCTTTCCCTCGACGGGCCGGATGACGATGCGCTCGATGAGGAGCCCGCCCACGAAGGCCAGGACGACCGTGGCGAGGAACGCGAGCCAGTACGGGGCGCCGGCGTTCAGCATGGACCACGCGAGGTAGGTGCTGAACATGGCCATCTCGCCCTGCGAGAAGTTCACGATCTCGGTGGCCTGGTAGATCATGACGAGCGCCAGCGCCAGGCTCGCGTAGATGCCGCCGGTGGCGAGCCCGGACACGACCTGCTGGAGCAGGGTCTCAATACCCAAGGTAGGCTCGGCGGACGGCGTCGTCCTTCCGGATCTCGCTGGCCGGTCCGGCGAGGACGACCCGCCCGGTCTCCAGGAGATAGGCCCGGTCGGCGAGGGCGAGGGCGAGAGCCGCGTTCTGCTCCACGAGGAGGACGCTGACCCCTTCCTGCTGGTTGATGGCGCGGACGATCCGGAAGAACTCCTGGACCACGCGGGGCGCGAGGCCGAGCGACGGCTCGTCGAGAAGGAGCAGGCGCGGGCGGAGCATCAGCGCCCGGCCGAGCGCGAGCATCTGCTGCTCGCCTCCCGACAGCGTGCCCGCGGCCTGGCGCCGGCGCTGCCCGAGCACCGGGAAGTAGCCGTAGACGCGCTCCATGTCCCGGCTGACCTCCGCCCGGTCGCGGCGCACGTAGGCGCCCAGCCGGAGGTTCTCCTCGACGGTGAACCCCACGAACGTCCCGCGACCCTCGGGAACGTGCGCGATGCCGAGGCGGGCGATGTCCTCGCTGGCCTTGCCGTCGATGCGCCGGCCGTCGAGCTCCACGCGCCCCTTCGGCGGCACCATCCCGCACACCGCCCGAAGAGTCGTCGTCTTCCCGGCGCCGTTCGCGCCGAGGATGGTGGTGATGCCGCGCGCCTCGACGGTGAAGCCGACCCCGTGGAGCACACGCGTCTCGCCGTACGCGACGTGCAGATCCTCGACCTCGAGAATGGCCGTCATCAGCCGGCGGCGTCGGCGGGCCCGACGCCGAGGTAGGCGCGGATGACGTCGGGATGCTGCTGGATCTCGGCGGGCGTGCCCTCGGCGATCTTCCGGCCGAAGTCGAGCACCACGACGCGGTCGGACACCTGCATCACCAGCCCCATGTGATGCTCGACGAGGAGAATGGTCACGTCGCGTTCCTTCCGGATCGCCGTGATGAGCCGGGCGAGGGCCTCGACCTCCTCGTGGTTCAGGCCCGCGGCCGGCTCGTCGAGCAGGAGGAGGCGAGGCTGCGCGGCGAGCGCCCGGGCCAGCTCGACCCGCTTGAGGGTGCCGAAGGGCAGCCCGGCGGCGGGATGCCTCGCCGACGGCCTCGAGCCCGAAGAACGCCACCAGCTCCCGCGCCTGCTCCGCGATCCGCGCTTCCTCCGCCCGGACGCTGGGGAGCCGGAGGGCGCTCGCGACGAAGTCGGCCCGGGTGCGGCAGTGCATGCCGATCATGACGTTCTGGAGGACGGAGAGACTGGGGAACAGGGCCAGGTTCTGGAAGGTCCGGCTGATCCCGAGCGCCGCGATGCGGTGGGGCGCGCTCTGGTCGAGCGCATGACCCTCGAAGGCGAGCGTGCCCCCCGCGGGGTCGTAGAGGCGCGACAGGCAGTTGAAGAGGGTGGTCTTTCCGGCGCCGTTGGGGCCGATCAGCCCCACGATCTCGTGCGCGGCCACGTCGAACGACACCCCGTCGAGCGCCACGATCCCCCCGAAGCGCACGGTGACGTCGCGGACCGAGAGAACGGGAGCGCCGCCGCGGGGCAGGGGACGGGCGGGGTGCCCCGGCCTCCCGCCGGTCACCGAGTCAAGCAAGGCCATGACACGCGCTGTCAGGCGTCTCTTGCATTCGGAACGGGGGCCGGAAACGGGTGCGTCGAGACCCTACCATCCCGGGACGACGAGCGTCAATTCGTCACGTTCGTGGACGTTCCCGGGCGCCGGATGGCCGGGCGACCCCTCGCCCGGCGCGTGCCGTTCCGCGCCCGACTCAGCGGGCAGACGACGCCTCGAGCTGGGGAGCCGCCCCCGGCGCGTCCGGGACGGCGCGCCGTCGCCGGACGAGCAGCCCTTCCGGCCGAAAGACCATCAGCACCATCAGGGCGAGCCCGAAGACGAGCATGCGATACAGCTGGAAGTCGCGGAACACCTCGGGCAGGGCCACGATCAGCGTGGCGCCGAGAAGGACGCCGCCGAGGCTGCCGCTTCCGCCGATGATGACCATGGCGAGGACGTTGATCGACTCGGTGAACAGGAAGTTGTCCGGGAACACCGACCGCTGCCAGGAGGCCAGGAGCGCTCCCGCGAGGCCGGCGAGCGCGGCGCCGATGGCGAACGCCTGCAGCTTGGCCACGGTCGTGTTGATGCCCATCACTCGCGCGGCCAGCTCGTCCTCGCGGATTGCCTGCCAGGCCCAGCCGATGCGCGAGTGGCGAAGTCGCGCCGACACGAAGAGGGCCACCGCGGCGGCGGCGAGGAACAGGTAGTAGTACTGGCCGTTCCGCGTCGCCGTCCACCCGAAGAAGCTGGGCGGATCGATGGTCACGATGCCGCTCGGGCCGCCGGTGATGTTGATCGGCCGGTCCAGGTTGATCAGCAGCAGATAGGTGATCTCGCCGAACCCGAGGGTCACGATCGCCAGGTAGTCGCCGCGGAGCCGGAGCGTCGGGGCCCCGATCAGGATGCCGGCGAGCGCCGTCACCACCAGCACGATCGGGAGCACCGCGATAGTCGGCCAGTGGAGGCCGAAGTGCGGCGAGGCGAGGAACGCGTAGATGTAGGACCCGATGCCGAAGAAGGCGACGTAACCGAGGTCCAGGAGGCCGGCGAAGCCCACGACGACGTTGAGTCCGAGGGCGAGGGTGGCATAGAGGCCGATGCGCGTCGCCACGCCGATCCAGTAGTCGTTCGGCGCCACGAGGGGAAACACGATGGCTGCCGCCACCAGCGCGGCGATCAGCCAGCGCTGGCGGCCCGGATCTGCCCCGTCGCTCACCGGGATGCCCTCGCGCTCGGGCCCGGGACGGCCAGACCGCCTCGCTCCGACACGCTCGACGCGACGGCCTTCCACCTCCGTCGACCGGCGGCGGTCCGCGGCCTCACACCTTCTCCGACTCCGGGACGGATTCCCCGAGAAGCCCGGCCGGCCGGACGACCAGCGTCAGGATCAGGATGGCGAACGCCACCACGTCCTTGTAGGCCGGGTTCAGGAAGGTCACGGCGAGGCTCTCGACGAGGCCCAGGATCAGCCCGCCGAGCATCGCCCCCCGGATGTTGCCGATGCCGCCGAGCACGGCGGCGGTGAAGGCCTTCAGGCCGGCCGAGTACCCCATGAAGAAGTCGATCTGCGTGTAGTAGAGACCGACGAGCACGCCGCCGGCCCCGCCGAGCGCGGAGCCGAGGAAGAACGTGACGGCGATGACGCGCCGGACGTTCACGCCCATCACGGCGGCCATCTCCCGGTCCTCGGCGACCGCCCGGATCGACCGGCCGAGCGTCGTCCGCTGGACCAGCATGTTGAGGCCCCACATCATCAGGAAGGCGCTTCCCGTCATGACGAGCACCAGCACCGAGACGCTCACGCCTCCGAGATCGAAGGTCCACGTCCGGGGAAACAGGAGCCCGGTCATGAAGACCTTCATGCGGGCGCCTTGCGTCAGCATGAGGGCGTTCTGCAGGAAGATCGACGCGCCCACCGCGCTGATCAGCGGGCCGAGCCGTGTCGCCCCGCGCGTGTACAGCGGCCGGTAGGCGAAGCGCTCGAGGGCGGTGCCGACCAGCCCCGATCCCGCCATGGCGATGACCGAGCATCAGCGGGACGACCCAGGCCGGATGCAGCCCGCCGATCTTCTCCTTGAGGAGGAGGGCCAGCACCCACCAGCCGATGTACGCGCCGAGCGTGAACACCTCGCCGTGGGCGAAATTGATCATGAAGAGGATGCCGTACACCATCGTGTAGCCGAGGGCGATGAGCCCGTAGACCGAGCCCAGGGCGAGACCGAAGACGATCTGCTGCGGCAGGATCTGGAGAATGTCGCTCACGAGATGCGCGTCCCTCCGGGCCCCGGACGAGCGCGCGCGTGGCGTCCGGAGCGCTCATGCCGACACGGCCTCCCCGGCCGCTCCGGTCCCGTCGCCGCCTTCGCCGAGATACGCGCGCCGGATGTGATCCGCCCGGAGGAGCGCCTCGGCGGTGTCCGTGACGACGATCCGGCCGTTCTGGAGGACGTAGCCGCGATGGGCGATGCCGAGGGCGACCGTCGCGTTCTGCTCGACGACGAGGATCGTGGTGCCCTGCCGGTTGATCGCCTGGATGATGTCGAACACCTGGTCGACGAGCGCGGGGGCCAGGCCCATCGACGGCTCGTCCATCAGCAGGAGCCGGGGCCGCGCCATGAGCGCTCGAGCCATCGCCAGCATCTGCTGCTCGCCGCCGGACAGCGTGCCTCCCTTCTGGCCGGCGCGCTCCCGGAGCCGGGGGAACAGGCCGTAGACGCGGTCGAGATCCTGCTGGCCAGCTCCGCCGGCGGCTCTCGCCGCCGCGTGTAGGCCCCCATGGTGAGGTTCTCCCAGACGGTCATGCGGCCGAAGATCCGCCGCGCCTCCGGCACCAGGGAGATGCCCCGGCTGACGATCGCCTCGGTGGGGAGCCCGTCGATCCGCTGGCCCTCGAACTCGACGGTTCCCTTGCCGGGGCCGGACGATTCCGAGGATCGTCTTCATCGTCGTCGACTTCCCGGAGGCGTTGCCCCCGAGGAGGCAGACGATCTCGCCGGTCCGCACCTCGAGGTCGAGTGACTTCAGGACCTGGATGGGGCCGTAGTAGGTCACGACGTCGGCGAGCTTAAGCACGTCCGCCTCGCCGGCCCAGGTACGCCTCGAGCACCGCCGGCGTGTCCCGCACCGTTTCGAAGGTGCCCTCGGCGATCTTCGTGCCGTGGTCGAGCGCGATGACGCGCTCGCAGACGCCGCGGACCAGACCCATGTCGTGCTCGATCAGGAGGATCGTCACCCCCTGGTCGCGGATCCGGACGATGTCGCGCATGAGCTCTCGCGTCTCGGTCGGGTTCATCCCCGCCGCCGGCTCGTCGAGGAGCAGCAGGCGCGGCTCGGTCGCGAGCGCCCGGGCGATCTCGAGCCGACGGCGGTTCGCGTACGACAGGGTCCACGCCGCTCTCCGCCACCCGTGGGCGGAGCCGCTCGCCGAAGAGCCCGAGGAGCGCCTCCGCGCGCTCGCGCGATCGCCGGACCTCGGCCTTCACCGCGGGAGCGCCGAGGAGCACGCCGGCGATCCCCGCTCGCGTGCGACAGTGCATGCCGACGAGGACGTTCTCGAGGACGGTCATCTGGTTGAACAGCCGCTGGTTCTGAAAGGTGCGGGCGACTCCGAGGGCGGTGATGGCGTGGGACGGGAGCCCGGCGAGATCCGCCGGACTCCCGTCCCGCGTGAGGAAGGTCATGCGCCCCGCCGTGCTGCGATAGATCCCCGTGATCAGGTTGAAGACCGTCGTCTTGCCCGAGCCGTTCGGCCCGATCATGCCGACGATCTCCCCGAGCTCGACCCGGAGGTCGAGCTCGTGCACGGCGCGGAGGCCGCCGAAGGCCTTGCTGAGACCCTGGGTCTCGAGGAGGGCCATCGGCGGCCGCGTGGTCGCCTGCGCCAGCCGGCCCTACTTCACGACCAGCGTCTTGACCTGCTCGAACCCGGATCCCTTGACCTGATAGACGAAGATGACGCCGCCCGCCACGTCGCCCTTCTCGTCGAAGGAGAGGGGGAGGCCCAGGATGCCCTGGTAGTCCTTGGTCATGCGGACGGCGTCTCGGATCGCCGCCCGGTCGGGCTTCCCGACCTTCTTGATCGCCTCGAGGATGATGTTCGCCGCCTCGTAGGCGAGCGGGCCGTAGGAGCTGACCGGTCCGTACTTCGCCTCGAAGGACTTCACGAACGCCGCCGCGGCCGGGATCTTCTTGAGGTCGGGGGCGAGGAAGGTGACGTAGTTGCCCTCGGCCGCCCCGCCGGACGCCTGGATGTAGTCCACCGGCTCGAACTGGCCGTCCGGACCGATCATCCGGACCTTGCTCGAGCCCGACGTCCGCCAGCTGCTTGGCGATCAAGGCCGCCTCGGACGCCCACAGGCTCGCGTAGATGACGTCCGTATCCTTCGGCAGGGTCCCGAGCACGGCGCGGAAGTCCTTGTCGCCGGCCCGCACGACGTATCGGAGGGCCGTGGCCCCCAGCTGCTTCGCCTTCTTCTCGACCTCGTCGGCGGCGCCCTTCGGCCCCGTCGTCCCGTCGTCGAAGATCGCGATCTTCTTCGCCTTGAGGTCCTGGACGGCGAACATGGCGCCGGCCGGGCCCTGGGCATCGTCACGCGCGCACACCCGGTTGGTGTTCTTGAGACCGCGGTCCGTCACCTTCGGGTTGGTGCAGCCCGGGCTGATCAGCGGGATCGCGACCCGGTCCAGGACCTCGGAGACCGGGATGCAGGTCACGCTCGTGATGCCCCACACGGCGCCCATGACCGCCGGATCCGCGGCGACCTTCTCCGCGGCCGCCACGCCGACCTGAGGGTTCCCCTGGTCGTCGGCGTCCATGACCTCGATCTTCTTGCCGAGGACTCCGCCCTTGGCGTTCCACTCCTCGACGGCCAGCTTGACGGCGTTGGCGACCTCCTGGCCCTGCTTTGCGAGCGGTCCCGTCAGGGGCACGCCGGCCGCGATCTTGATGGTCTGCTGGGCCTCCGCCGGAGGCCCGCCGACGAGCGCCGCCACCGCCAGGGCGACGCCCACACCCGCGATGATTCTTCCGTGCATTCGCATGAATCCCTCCTCAGTTCGTGGATGATCTGGTCGGTCTACCGGGAGCCGTGCCCGGACTAGGGCAGCGCGCGCTCCGCCTGCAGATCGGCGACCGCCTTCCGAACGGCCTCGGCTGTCTCCTCGATCTCTCGATCCCCGTGCACGGCCGAGACCCACCCGTGGTTGGCCGACATGTCGACCCCGTGGAGGATCAGGGCGCAGCGCCACTTGTGGATCAGGCTCGCGTCGCGCTTCCTGCCGGCCTCCGGCGGCCCCTCGAGCCCGATGTGGCAGACGGAGATGTCGCCGTAGGCCACGCACGGAGCGCCCGCCTTCCGGAAGACCTCGTTGAGCGCCGAGCGAAGCTCGGCGCCCCGGGCGTTGGCCGTCTCGTGGTGCTTCCCGTCGGCGATCTGGGACAGCATGGCGATGCCGGCGGTCGCCGTGAGCGGGTTCGAGTTGTACGTGCCGTTCTGCGCGACGCGCCCCTGCCTGTTCCGCTGCGCGTCCGGCCCGAACGCCATCTGGCTCATGAGCGCCCGCTTGCCGCAGACCGCCGCCCCGGGCAGCCCCCCGGCCACGATCTTCGCGAGCGTCGTCAGGTCGGGCGTGATCCCGTAGTACTCCTGGGCGCCACCCGGCGCGTAGCGGAAGCCGGTGATGACCTCGTCGAAGATCAGGACGAGCCCGCGATCCGAGGTGAGCTGGCGGAGATCCTTCAGGAAGCCCGGGTCGATGGGATCCGTCCCCGCCTGGGCGCCACTCGGCTCCAGGATGACCGTGCCGATGTCGTCGCGGCTCTTGACCAGGCGCTCCAGCGCGGCGATGTCGTTCGGCGGCGACAGCAGCACCTCCCCGAGCACCGAGCCCGGGATGCCGGCCGACATCGGAATCTCGAACGGCGGGTTCACTCCGGTCGCCACGCCGTCGGCCCAGCCGTGGAAGTGGCCGGTGAACTTCACGAGCTTCGGGCGGCCGGTCGCGGCGCGGGCCAGCCGGATGGCCAGATGCGTCGCCTCCGTTCCGGACATCGTGAACCGCACCATCTCGGCCGAGGGGACGAGCCGGGTGATCCAGTCGGCCCACTCGACCTCCAGCTCGTGGCAGGCGCCGTAGTGGGTGCCCTGGCTCACCTGCCGCTGGACGGCCTCGACCATCGCGGGGTGGGCGTGCCCGAGGAACAGGGCCCCGTGGCCCATCCAGTAGTCGATGTACTCGCGCCCGTCGACGTCCCACTTCCTGGGTCCGGACGCCCGCGCCACGTACAGGGGAAACGGGACCAGGTGGCGGCTGTCGTGCGTGATCCCGCCCGGGATGATCCGGCACGCCCGCTCCCACTGCGCCCAGGAGCCGGGCAGGGCCTTCCGGTATCGTTCTGCGATCGTCTCGCCCATGGGATTCTCCTCCTCGGTGGAAGCTCCGCGCCCGGGGGCCGTCGAGCCGGGCGCCGGAGCGGTGCGTGCACGCCCACGACGTAGGGGTCCTACTATGGGACCCGCGGGGCTGTCGTCAAGGCTCCCCTCGCACGCCGCCGCGGGCGAGCGCCGGGCGCGCGCTACCAGGCGGTGTACCCTCCGTCGATGACGAGGACCGCGCCCGTCATGTAGCGCGAGGCGTCGCTCGCCAGATAGACGGCGAGGGGGCCCAGGTCCTCGGGCCGGCCGAGCTCGCCCATCGGGATCTGCGCCTTGAGCGTCTCCATCAGGGCCGGATTGAGGCGGCTCCAGCGGACGTTCGGCTCGGTGAGAAAGGCGCCGGGCGCGATGGCGTTGACGGTGACGCGATGCGGGGCCCAGTCGGCGGCCACCGCCCGCGTGAACTGGATCACGGCGCCCTTGCTGGCCTCGTAGCTGCGCCCGGCGATGCCGCGCGTCGCGACCAGGCCCGAGACCGAGGCCACGTTGATGATCCGGCCGCCCTGGCCACGCCGGACCATGGCGCCTCCGATCAGCTTCGTGCAGATGAACGTGCTGGTGAGGTTGAGGTCGACGATCTCCTGCCACTGCTGCGAGGTCGAGGCTCTCGGTCGGGACGTCGATCCGGCGGCCGCCGACGTTGTTGACGAGGATGTGGACCGGGCCGTGGCGCTCGAGGGCCGTCCGGCACGCGCGCTCCGCCTCGAGCGGCTGGCTGACGTCCGCCTGGATCAGCACGGCGGCGCGGCCCCGCCGCTCCACGTCGGCGCCCGTCGCCTCGAGCGCCGGGCGATCGCGGCCGACCAGGATGAGGTCGGCGCCCGCCTCGGCGATGGCCAGCGCCATCTCGCGCCCCAGCCCGCGGCTGCCGCCGGTCACGAAGCAGCGCTTCCCGTCGAGGCGGAAGCGGTCCAGGAGCGCCATGGGCCGGCTACTGGGGGCGCGCCATGAGGCCGTTCAGCGCGAGCCGCCCGCCGTCGGCGTAGATGGTGGTGCCGGTCACGTAGGACGACTCGTCCGAGGCCAGGAACACGGCGACGCTCGCGATCTCGTCCGCCTCGGCGATGCGCCCGAGCGGGGTACGCATGAGGAATCGGTCGATCATGCCCGGCATGCTGAAGAAGTTGGCGTTGATCGGCGTGTTGACCGTGCCGGGGCCGATCCCGTTGACCCGGATGCCGTGCGGCGCGAGCGAGACGGCCATGCCCTTCGTCAGCATCGAGATGCCGCCCTTGGAGGCGGCGTAGTGGACCAGCACCGGGTGCGCGACGACCGCGTTGACCGAGCTCATGTTGATGATCGTGCCCCGGGTGCCGGACTCGACCATGTGGCGCGCGGCGGTCTGCCCGCAGAGGAACGTGCCCTTGAGATTCACGCGGATGACGCGGTCGAACTCTTCCTCGGTGAGATCCAGGAACGGGATCTCGGCCTGGACCGCGGCGTTCGAGACCATGCAGTCGAGCCGGCCGAAGCGCTCGACCGTGCGCGCGACCAGGCGGCGCCACCTCCGCGGCGTCCCCCACGTCGGTCGGGACGGCGAGCGCGGAGGCGCCGAGCCGGGCCGCCTCGGTCTCGACCTCGGCCGCGAGCCGGTCGGCCAGGACGACGCGGGCGCCTTCCTTGACGAACCGCTGGGCGATGGCGAGGCCGATTCCCCGCGCCGCGCCGGTGACCACGGCGACCTTGCCCTGGAGCCGCATCAGCGGCCCTCCACGAAAGCGACGGCCTCGATCTCGATGAGGTAGTCGGGGTGCGCCAGCGCCGGGGTCGTGATCAGCGTGGAGGCCGGGAGCTTCGGCCCGAAGAACTCCTCGCGGATCGGGACGAGATCCGCCCGGTAGCGCACGTCGGTGAGGAAGAAGGTCACCTTCACCACGTCGGCGAGCGTGCCGCCTCCGGCCTCGACCATGGCCTTCAGATTCTTGAGCGTCTGCCGGGCCTGGGCCGGGAAGTCGCCCCGGCCGACGACACGGCCCTTGGCGTCCTGGGAGATCTGGCCCGAGATGTACAGGGTCGTGCCGGGCCCGCTGACCTTGACGCCCTGGCTGTAGGAAGGGGAATCGAAGGTGGTCTTCGCGCAGTATCGCTGCTTGGGCATCGAGACCTCCGGGTGAGTGTGGGACGGTTGCCGCCGGTGCGCGCCGATTCTCGGCCAGGACGCCCGGGAGCGCAAGCGCGGGTGCCGGACCTGCGCGGCCGCTCAGCGGACCCGGGCGATCTGACCCCTGGCCTCGCGGACGACCTGGACGGCCGAGCAGGCGAAGATCCCCGCGACGGCGAGGCCGACGACGATGTCGGGCCACGGCGAGCCGGTGACCGCCACCGCGGCGGCGGCCAGCAGGACGGCGACGTTGCCGATCACGTCGTTGCGCGAGCACACCCAGGCCGAGCGCATGTTGATGTCGTCTCCGCGGCGCCTCCGCAGGAGACCGAGGCAGAAGAGATTGGCGCCGAGCGCGAGGAGCCCCACCGTCCCCATGACCTCGACGGCCGGGGCGAGCCCGTATGCGATCTTGAAGCCGGCCTGGACGAGCACGCCGGCGGCGAACGCGCCCATCAGCATGCCCTTCAGGAGAGCGGCGCGCGCCTGCCACCCGGGGCCGCCTGACACGGCGTACAGGCTGAACCCGTAGACGAGCGCGTCGCCGAGCATGTCCATCGAGTCCGAGAGGAGCGCCGTCGACTGTGCGAGCACGCCCGACGCCGACTCGACGACGAACATGGCGGCGTTGATCCACAGCACGGCGCGAAGCACCGACCGCTGCTGGTCGGCGACTTCCCGGACCTCGCAGCACTCCTGCACGCGCTTCACGATAGTCCAGCCCGGCGGCCTCCGCCAGCGAATGTGCTCGATCCGGCCGTCGACCGTGCCGGCGAGGGACTCCCGCGCGGTTCGCGCGGCGTCCGGGGCCGCGCGTTCTTGACCGCCCCTGCCGCGTGTGCTACCACACGGCCTGACCATGGACTTCACGTTCTCGCCGGACGAGGAAGCCTTCCGCGCCGAGCTGCGAGGATGGCTCGAGCGCGAGCTCCCCGCTCACCGCGCGGAGTGGCCCGCCACCGACGACGAGTTCACCCTCCACCCCGACCGGTCGTTCGACGCGTGCCTGGCGTGGCACAAGCGGCTCCATCGCGGCGGGTGGGTCGGGATCGCCTGGCCCCGGCGATACGGCGGGCGGGGCGCGAGCCTGGTCGACCAGATGATCTTCCAGGAGGAGATGGTGCGGGCGGGCGCGCCGCCCGGGTGTGAACACCATCGGCCTCATGCTGGCGGGCCCCGGGATCATGGAGTGGGGGACCGAGGCGCAGCGGCGCGGTTCCTGCCCGCGATCCTCGCCGCCGACGACATCTGGTGCCAGGGCTTCTCCGAGCCAGGGGCGGGATCCGATCTCGCGGGGCTCGGCACTCGCGCGGTCCTGGACGGCGACACCTTCCGCGTCTCGGGCCAGAAGGTGTGGACGTCGAACGCCCATCGGAGCCAGTGGTGCATCCTGCTCGTCCGCACGGACCCGGCGGCGCCGAAGCACGAGGGCATCTCGTGCCTCCTCGTGGACATGCGGAGCCCCGGCATCACCGTGCGGCCGCTGGTGCAGCTCACCGGCGACGCGGAGTTCAACGAGGTCTTCTTCGAGGACGTCGCGCGTGCCCCGGGATCACCTCCTCGGCCCGCTCGACGGCGGCTGGAAGGTCGGCATCACGGTCCTGATGCACGAGCGCACGGGCCTCGGGAACCAGACGAACCTCCACCACTTCACGCGGTGCCTCCTCGATCTCGCCCGGCAGACGCCGCGGGGCGACGGGCCGGCGTCGAAGGATCCGGTGGTGCGGCAGGCGCTCGCCCAGTGCTGGATCGAGACCGAGGCGCTCCGGCTCACGAGCCTCCGCTCGGTCACGCGCCGGCTGCGCGGCGAGCCGCCCGGGCCCGAGGGCTCGGTGCTGAAGCTCGCCTTCAGCGAGGCGTACGTGCGGATGGCCGAGACGGCGAGCGGGCCTCCTCGGGCTCCGCGGCCAGCTCTGGCGGGGGACGCCGCGGGCGCCGGACGGCGGCCGCTGGGCCTTCCAGACGGTCTTCGCCCGCCGGTTCGCCATCGCCGGCGGGACGTCGGAGATCCAGCGCAGCATCATCGGCGATCGCGTGCTGGGGCTGCCCCGGTCGTGACCGACCGCGCTCCTCGAGGCCGCGCTCGACGCGGCCCGCGCCGCCGGCGCGATCGCGCTGCGCTACTTCCGCAGCGACGTCCGCGTCATGCGGAAGGCCGACCTGACGCCCGTCACCCAGGCCGACCACGAGGCGGAGGTCGCCATCGTGGAGCGGCTCCGCCCCGAGTTCCCCGACATCGGGTTCCTGGGCGAGGAGTTCGGCGCCCAGGGCGGCCAGTCGCGGCGCTGGATCGTCGATCCCATCGACGGGACGAAGAACTTCGTCCGGGGGATTCCCTACTGGGCGACGCTGCTCGCCCTGGAGGAGGACGGGGAGGTCACGCTGGGCGTCGTCCACTCGCCGGCGACGGGCGAGCTCTTCTGGGCGCGGCGCGGGCAGGGCGCGTGGGCGGACGGCGTCCCGCTGCGCGTCTCGCCCGTCGACCGCCTGGGCGACGCGATGCTGGTGCACTCGAGCCTGAATCTCCTCCGGCACGCTCGACGAGGGGCGGTGCTGGGACGGGTTCGTGCGCCTCGTCGAGCGGACCGACCGCCAGCGCGGCTTCGGCGACTACTTCGGCTACACGTTCGTCCTGCGGGGCCAGGCGGAGATCATGCTCGAGGCCGACGTGAAGGCCTGGGACATCGCGCCGTTCAAGGTCCTCTTCGAGGAGGCCGGCGGGCGGTTCACGGATCTCGCCGGGCGCCCGACGATCTACTCGGGCACCGCGCTCGCCTCGAACGGGCGCCTCCACGACGAGGCGCTCGCGCTCCTGAACGGCACTGCGGGGTGACCTCGGCGCTCGACCACGCCCCGTGATCCGCGAGACTGGCGCGGTCACCCGGTCGTGGGCTGGGTCCCCGGCGCAGTCCCGGCCGAGCGGCTCGTTTCCGACCAGTCGGCAAGCAGCCGGCGAATGACCAGCTGGAGCAGCGAGAAACCGAACCTCGGATTCTGGTAGTAGAGCTGGAGGACCTTGTCCTCCGTGACATCAGGCCGCCACGCTGGTCTCGCAGACCGCGCTCGTGGTGCGCTCGTGATCCGGCGCGAAGAGGCCGATCTCGCCGATCATCGCGCCCTCCGCGCTGACGCCCAGGTTATCTCCAGCGTCGGGTCCATCGCAATACAAGAGATAGAGGTGCGTCGCGCTGTCGCCTTTCCTGAACAGGAGCTCCCCAGGGCCGAAGGTCCGCCTCGTGAGGAACGGGACCATCGCGTCGAACGAGAACCCCCCGGCCGCCGCGCGCTTGATGTCCCGGATGAGCTAGCGAAGCTCCAGGAGGCGCCTGACGTTGAGGGGCAGGAGGAGCAAGTGCAGCACGAGCACCGGATAGATCTCTCCGAGGAACCCGTAGGCAATGAACACCACGTTGCTCGCGATAGCGCAGCACCGCAAGGGGATCATGGTCTTCATGTAGAAGGTGGAGAGCACCAGGAATGACGCGAGGTAACCGATCGCCTCCAGCCAGCTCATCCCACCTCCCGCTGATCCAGCTCTTCCGGCGGCCGCGACACGTGTCGCGAGATTGACGGACTGGGTTCGTGACCTGGTCGCAGCAAACCCGATGCCGACCTCCGGTCGGCCATTACTTGGCGCAGAGTCTGGTCCGGCGAGTCGCCGTTCCCTCCCGAGGAGCCGCCCGAGTCAACTACGGGAGGCGCCCGCGCTCGCGTGACAGGCAGCTTGGCTGTCTTGCGCGCCGGGGCCGGCACCGCGCTGATGCTGGCTGCCTCACGCAGGGGGAGGTGGTCGGGCCGGAAACACGGCCTCAGGATGAGCACAGCGTCCCCCGTGTACCTCTGACACACCGGGACCCTGGACCTTTGACACATGCGCGGGACTCGTAACACCGTAGATCTCGAGGCGGGGCGATGACGGGGTCGTCGACATGAGGACGTGGCTGCAGCAGCTCCGGGACAGGTACTCCGAACCGCCGCCGAACGTACGGCCCGAGCATCAGCGGTTCTATGTCACAGCCAGCTACGGATACCCGTGCGGGCTGCTGTGGCATTTCCTGTTCATCTTCCTCTTCTGGCGCGTTGGCGCCCAGCCCCTCGCCCTCCTCAACATCGTCGCCACCGCGATCTGGATCCTGGCGCTGCTCCTGCATCTCTCGGGCAGGCTGCGGGGTGCCGTCGTGCTCGCGGCGCTCGAGATCAGCGTGCATGCCGCCTGCTGCGTCGTGTTGATCGGCTGGGGCGCAGGGTTCCAGTTCTACATCCTGGCGATGGCGGCGGTCGTGTTCTTCGCCCCCCTGGGCCGCCTGGAGTGGAACATCGCCCTGGCGGCGCTCAACGCAGTGGCCTTCGTCAGCCTCCATTACCTGTTCGTCGACGTTCCTCCGAGGATCCCGCTCGCATCGTGGATCGTGGACTCGCTCTACTACGGCAGCGCGCTTTCGACATTCTTCGTCATTTCCCTGAGCGCGGCGACCTACGACCGCGCGGCGGCGAGCGCGGAAGCCGCGCTCAACGCCGAGAAGATGAAATCGGAGGAGATGGCCGGCTTGCTGAGGAGGATGTTCGGCCGCTACCTGTCTCCCGAAGTCATGAGCACGCTGATCGAGAATCCGGCCGGCCTCGAGCTGGGCGGCGAGAAGCGGCACGTGACCATCATGATGACGGACCTGCGCGGCTTCACGGCGATGTCGGAGCGCCTGGAACCGGAACAGGTCGTCGCTCTCCTGAACGGCTACTTCGAGGTGATGATGGAAGTGGTCGTCAAGTATCAGGGCACGATCAACGAGATCATCGGTGACGCGCTGCTCGTGTTCTTCGGGGCACCACAGGAGATGTCCGATCGGGCGCAGCAGGCGGTGGCCTGCGCCATCGAGATGCAGAATGCGATGGCGCGTGTGAACGAGCGCAATCGCGCCGCGGGACTGCCCGAGCTGCAGATGGGGATCGGGTTGAACGATGCGGAGGTGGTCGTCGGCAACATCGGCACGACCCGGCGCAGCAAGTACACGGCCGTGGGCAGCGGCGTGAACATGACGAGCCGGATCGAGTCCTACACCGTTGGCGGGCAATCCGGTGTCGGAGTCGGTGCATCAGGCGGCGGGCGAGGTGCTGCGCATCGACGGACAGCGCGACGTGCTGCCCAAGGGCTCGGAGTCGGCGGTCCGCATCTACGAGGTCGGCGGTATCGGGGGGCGCTTCAATCTGGCGCTCGAGGAGTCCGTGCCGGCGTTCGTCCGGCTCGCGAAGCCCATTCCGCTGCGCTACGCGGTGCTGGAGGGCAAGGCAGCCGCACACGCGGACGGCGAGGGATACGTCCCCCGTCTGGCGAGCCATTGCGTGGAGCTCGCGGTGGAAGCGCGCTCGAGCCGATGGCAAACCTGAAGATGAATCTCGTCTCGGCCAGCGAGGGCTCGCGGCGCGGGACTTCTACGGCAAGGTAGTCCGCGCCCCGGCCGGGAACGGCGTTCCCGCCATCGTGCGCCTCACCTCGGTCCCACCCGAAGTGGATGCCTTCTCGAGGCGCTGCGCCGCTATGCGCGACCCCCTAAGTGTCGGCGGGAAGGATCATCGGCGCACGACGGTTTCGTGTCAGGTTCGGCGGCCACCAGCCGCGCGGGCGAGCGGAATCCCCGGAGCCAGCTGAGCCTTCAGGGCCAGCTGAGCCTTAGGGATAGAGGCCTCGCAACGTGTGGGCCTCGGCGACCCGACGGACGCCCACCATCAGCGCCGCCGTCCGAAGGTTCACTGCTCGCGCTTCGCCATGGCGTTCACCTGGTTGAACGCCCGGGTCATGATCTCCTGCAGTCGCGAGTTGATCTGCTCTCGCTCCAGAAGTGGTACTGCAGGCCCTGCACCCACTCGAAGTACGACACCGTCACGCCGCCGGCGTTGCACGAGCATGTCCGGGATGACGAAGATGTCGCGCTCGGCCAGGATCGCGTCGGCCTCGGGCGTGGTCGGGCCGTTCGCGCCCTCGGCCAGGATCCGGCACTGCAGCGGCGGCGTTCTCGCTCGGTGATGACCCGCTCCAGGGCCGCCGGCACCAGCACGTCGCACGGCATCGTCGAGCAGCTCGTCGTTGGCGATCGGCTCGGCGCTCGGGGAAGCCGGCCACCGTGCCGGCTTCCGCGGCGTGCGTGCGCCAGAGCGCGCGGATGTCGATGCCGCTGCGCGTTGCGGACGCCGCCGTAGCGGTCGCCGACGGCGATGATCTTCGCGCCGCGCTGCGCAGCACCGTGGCACGTCACCGAGCCGACGTTGCCGAAGCCCTGGACGACGCGCCGTCGCCTCGCGAGCTCGAGCCCGAGCTCGCGCAGCGCCTCCAGATGCAGTAGACGACGCCGCGGCCGGTCGCCTCGCGCGCGGCCGACGCAGCCGCCCAGCTCGACCGGCTTGCCGGTGACGATCTCCGGGCAGGCGTAGCCGACCTTCATGCTAGTACGTGTCCATGATCCACGCCATCGTCTGCTCGTCGGTGCCCAGGTCGGGGGCCATGACGTCCAGGTCGCGGGCCGATGATCGGCAGCACCTCCTCGGTGAACCGGCGCGTCAGCCGCTCCATCTCGCGCCGAGCTCAGCGCGCCGGGTCGCAGGCGATGCCGCCCTTGGCCCCGCCGAACGGCAGGTTCATGATGCCGCACTTCCAGGTCATCCACATGGCCAGGGCCGCGACCTCGCCGAGAGTCACGCCGGGATGGTAGCGCAGGCCGCCCTTGGTCGGGCCCGCTGATCAGTGCAGTGCTGCACGCGGTAGCCGATGAACACCTCGGTCCGGCCGTCGTCCATGCGGATCGGGCACGCTGACGACCAGCGCCCGCTCGGGTACCGCAGCCGCTCGTGAATCCCGGGATCGAGAGAGAGACGCTTGGCGACCGCGTCCAGCTGCTGTACCGCGGTCCGATAGGACTCGGAGGCTCCGAACATGCTCTCGTTGATGGAATCCACGAACCGACCTTTCTCCAGCGGTCAGACCTGAAGTGCGGCCGAGCAACTCCGTAAGATGTTCTCACGGGCGCCGGCCCGGCGACGAGGATGATGTCGCGCGGCTAGCCGTCCAACGGAGGCGCCGGTACACGCCGGTGAGCCGGTCTCGAGGCGCATCTTCGGCCGGATGCGGCCGGCTCCACGGGCTCGACTTCCGCGCACGGTTCCAGGCCTCGCCATCCGGTTCGTCGGACCGCTCGATCACGTACACGGTGAGGATACTTGGGCTGGCCGTCGACGGCGACGAAGCGCCGCGGGCGGATGACAGCCGGGGACGGTCAGGCATGTGGGGATGTAGACGCCAGTTGTACCAGTCGTTGAACTCCTCCTCGATCGCCGCCGGCACGTCGATGCGGCCCATCTGGAGGTAGGGCGATGGCCCCATGCGTGAGCTCGATCGGGTTCGGTCTGCAGCGGGAAGATCTGGCGGTAGCCGTTCAGCAGGTAGTTGCGGCCGATGCGCCGCCCGAGGCGCGCTGCGCGTCCGGCGACGGGCCGGAAGCTGCACCTCGTCGAGGAACGCCGGCGTCCGCAGCACGTCGCGACGTCTTCGAGCTCGTACATCGCCAGATACTTCGGGCCGCCGCGGAGCGCCACGTAGCGCGCCGGCGGTGAGGAACCCGGGACCGCCAGCAGGCGGGCGAGGTGCTCCTCGTCGTACCAGCGGTTGAAGGCCGCCTCGTGCTCAGGATCCACGTCAGTCCACAGCATCAGGAGCCCCGTCCCTGCGTGTCTTCGCCATGCGTCTCCTCGCGTCGGGCGTTTTTTTTCCGCCAGGTCCTCGTAGACCTGGCCGGCCTGCCGCGTGGGCGCGGCGTCGGCGCTCGACAGGACGGCGACCAGCGAGGCCAGGCGGAGGTTCAGGCGCGCCGGCAGCCGGAGCGAGTCCATGGAGTTGCGGGCCTCGGTCTGGATCAGCTCGGCCTCGATGGCGCTGAGCTTGGCGGTCAGGGCCCCGGCCGCCCGGCTCACCGCCTCCAGGCGTTCGTCGGGCGCCGGGGTCTCGCCCCCGTCCCGGCCGGGCGAGGCCGATCGCCGAGCCGCTGGCTCCACTCGCTCACCTGGCGCCGGATCCGGCGGAGCCGGTCGATCGCCCGCGTGGGCCTGGGACAGGCTGTCCCGCACCCGGATCCAGAGGGCGAACTGGGCGTCGAGGTCGGCCTGGGTGGCCGTGACCCGGGGGTCCTTCCGGATCTCGAAGGACCGCGTCCACGACTGGTCGCCCACCGTGAGCCGTGCCTGGTAGGTGCCGGGCGGGGCCAGGGGGCCGGTGACGGCCCGCTCGGTGGTCACATCCCCGGGCACCTTCTCGGCCCCCGGGTAGCGGAGGTCCCACACGAAGCGGTTGAGCCCCGGCCGGGCGGTGATGGCCCGCTCCTCGCGAGGCCCCGCCTCGGACGCGGTGGCGGTGGCCTCCGAGCCCGGAGCCGCCCCGCCGTCGGCAGGAGGGGCGGGCGGCGCTCCCGGCCGGGGCCGGAACGTCCGGATGACGGCCCCCGGGGCGTCGAGAAACGCCAGCGACACCCCGCCCGGCACCGGGTCGGGTAGGCGTGTAGTAAACGATGGCCCCGGCCGGCGGGTTCTCGCCGGCGTCCAGGAACGTCCGGACGCGCTCCCCGTCGGGCCTCCGGTCCTCGTAGAAGGTCAGGCCGGTGCCCAGGGCCATCATGTAGTTCTTGTGGGCGCTTGCCCGGCCCGCGGAAGGCGTCCACGCTCCAGTTCTGCCAGGGCCGCACGGTCGGGCGGGGCGGGTAGAGGTGGGCGCCGTCCGGGGTCCGGCCTCGGCGCGGACTCCCGCAGCGGCGTGAGGTCGTCGAGGATCCAGATCGAGCGGCCGTGGGTGGCGGCGATCAGGTCGTCGCCCTTGACCAGCAGTCGTGGATCGGCGCGACCGGCAGGTTGACGGGCAGCCGCTGCCAGGTGGCGCCGTCGTCGAAGGAGACGTAGATGCCGGTCTCGGTGCCGGCGTAGAGCAGCCCGGGCCGGCCGGGTCGGCGCGGATGACGCGGGTGAAGTCGTGGCCGGGAATGCCGTTGTGCGATCGCCCGCCAGGTCTGGCCGTAGTCGTCGGTCTTGTACAGGTAGGGCCGGTAGTCGTCCAGCTTGTAGCGGGTGGCGGCGACGTAGGCGGTGGCGGGTCGTGGCGGCGACAGCTCGATGATGGCGATCATCGTCCACTCGGGCAGGTCGGGCGGGGTGATGTTCTTCCAGCGTCTTGCCGCCGTCGCGGGAGATGTGGACCAGGCCGTCGTCGGTGCCGGCCCAGAGGACGCCGGCTCCGGGGGCGACTCGGCGAAGGCGAAGACGGTGGCGTAGATCTCGGCGCCGATCGTGTCCTGGTTGACCGGGCCGCCGGTGGGCTCGAGCTTGGTCGGGGTCTGGCGCGGGTCAGGTCGGGGCTGATCGGCTCCCAGCTCGCGCCCTCGTCGGTGTCCGGAAGACCAGGTTGCCGCCGATGTAGAGCGTGCCGGGGTCGTGCGGCGAGATGACGATCGGGTAGGTCCAGGCGAAGCGGTAGCTGGTGCTCCTTGGCGCCGTAGCCGCAGTTCACCTCCGGCCAGGTGGTGATCAGCCGGATCTGGCGGCGTGCGGTGGTCGTAGCGCTGGAGGGCGTTGCCGCCGCCGGGCGAGCTGCCGATCGCGCCGACGTAGACGATGTTCGGGTCGCCGGGATGGACGGCGATGTAGCCGCTCTCGCCGGTGCCGGCGATAGCAGTCGCCCCAGGTGATGCCGCCGTTGTCGGAGCCGCTGGGCACGGCGACGCTGGAGTTGTCCTGCTGGGTGCCGTAGACGCGGTAGGGGTCCTGGTCGTCGGCGGCGAGGTGGTAGAACTGGGCGGTCGGCTGGTTGTAGATCGTGGACCAGTGTGCGCCGCCGTTGAAGGAGACGTTGGCGCCGCCGTCGTTGCCCTGGATCATCCGCCGGGGGTCGCGCGGGTCGATCCAGAGGTCGTGGTTGTCGCCGTGGGGCGTGGCGATCTCGGCGAAGGTCTTGCCGCCGTCGGTCGACTTCCAGAAGCTGAGGTTGTTGACGTAGACCGTGTCGGGGTCCTGCGGGTCGGCGGTGAGGTGGAAGTAGTACCAGGGCGCGGTGGATCAGGTTCTGGTTGTCGCTGACCTGCTCCCAGGTCGCGCCGTAGTCGTCGGAGCGGTAGAGGCCGCCCTTCGTCGGCCTCGACCAGCGCCCAGACCCGGCCGGCCTGGCGCGGGCGAGGCGGCGACGCCGATCTTGCCCTTGATGCCGTTCGGCAGGCCCGGCTTGTCGGTGAGGTCGGCCCAGGTCTCGCCGCCGTCGGTGGACTTGCCAGAGCCCGCTGTCCGGGCCGCCGCTGGAGATCTCCAGAAGTGACGGTACGCCTCCCAGATCGCGGCGTAGAGGATGCGCGGGTTGGTCGCGTCGAGGACGAGATCGACCGCGCCGGCCTTCTCGCTGACGAAGAGCACGTTGCTCCCAGGTCCGGCCCGCCGTCGGGACCGGAAGACGCCGCGCTCGCGGTTGGGGCCGAAGGCGTGGCCCAGCGCCGCCACCTACACGATGTCCGGGTCGTGCGGGTGGACGCGGATCTTGCCGATGTGGCGGGTGTCGGCCAGGCCGACGTGCGCCCAGGTCCGGCCGGCGTCGGTCGACTTGTAGACGCCGTCGCCGTGGGAGACGTCGATGCGGATGGTGGTCTCGCCGGTGCCGGCGTAGATCACGTTGGGGTCGGACGGGCGCACGGCGAGCGCGCCGACCGCGGCGGTGCTGAAGAAGCCGTCGGAGACGTTCCCCCAGTAGGTGCCGCCGTCGGTCGTCTTCCAGACGCCGCCGGCCACGGCGCCGAAGTAGAAGGCCTGGGCTCGGTCGGATGCCCGGCGACGGCGACGACCCGGCCGCCGCGGAACGGGCCGATGCAGCGCCAGCGGAGACCCTGGAACCATGCCTCCATCGGCGTGACCTCGCTGTCAGGGTCTTCCGGCCGCCGGATGGAGGCTCGAGACGGTGCACCGCGCCGCTGATAGGCCGACGGCACGGCGCGCCGCATCCGGACAATCCCTGCTGCCGGGTAGGCCCCGCGATTGGTTTCGTCCGCTCAGGCCCTGAAAGCCACAGTCCGGGGTCTGACCCGAAGTCTGTTTTCAGCCGCCGCGCGGAGCCGTCGACGGGCGGGGGCTCGCGCCTAGAGTCGGGCGGATGGTTCGGCCCGTCCTGGCTCGGATCCGAGGTGACGACGGAGGCTGTCCTGGAAGAGCTGTTCCCCTTCGGCTGCGGCGACATCCTGGGTCTAGCCGATGCCTACCTCGTTTGCGGCCGGCTTCGAGGCTGGGCCCTCGCGCTCGGGAGCCTGCTGATCGGCGCGACGGCGGCCTGGATCACCGGTGAGCTCGCGGTCAGCTGGCTCTCATCTCCTCGTCGACGTTAGCCTAGGTGCTGGTCGTCGGCGGCCTCACGTGGATCCTCGCCCTGCCCTGGCGGCGTCATCGCCGGCGCCTCGCGCCGCGAGCGCGTGACGACCCCAAGCCTAACCTCGAGCGCCCGACGCCGGCGAGCGCGCCGCTAGCCGGCCGGGGGCTCGAGCAGCCGGCGGATCTCTCGCGCGAGCTTGTCGGGGGCTTCCAGGCTCACGAAGTGGCCGACGCCCGGGAGCGGCCGGAGGTCCACCGGGCAGCCCGCGTCGAGCTCGCTGTTCATGGCCACGCGGGCCGACAGCGCGCCGTCCTTCGCGGCCCAGATGAGGGTGGTCGGCGCCGTGATCGGCGTTCGATAGACGTCCTCGAGCCGGGCGCGCTTGGCCGGCCTGATCTGCGTGGACACCATCTCGCGGTAGTACTCGATCGGCCCCCGCATGTCGTCCGGCCGCTGGAACCGCGAGACCAGCTCCTCGACGAGGCCCACGTCCATCCGGCCCCGCTGGCCCTCCCGCAGTGTGAAGGAGAGCTTGAGGGTCCACCGGCCGAGCGCCGTCGTCAGGAAGAGCTCGGGAAGCCACGGGATCTCGAAGATGGGCACCCAGGGGATCCGAATGGTCTGGAAGTCCTCGAAGTGGAGGACGGCCCGGACCAGCGTCTTGGGATGCGGGCAGTTGACGACCGCGACCCTCCTGACGAGAGGCGAGTACCGGTGCGCGAAGATCCACGCCAGCGCGCCGCCCCAGTCGTGAGAGACGAGGACGGGTCGCTGCAGCCCGAGCGCCTCGATCAGCGCGCGGATGTCGTCGGTGAGGGTGAAGACGTCGTAGCCGCTCCGCGGACGCTCGGTCTCGCCGTAGCCGCGGAGGTCCGGGGCGTAGAGGCGAGCCTCGCCGAGCTCGCTCATCACCGGCCGCCAGCTCATCCACCCCTCGGGGAAACCATGGAGGCACAGCACCGGCGGGCCCTCGGGGGCCCCGACACCGCCACGTGGAAGTTGATGCCGTTGGCTCGGACCTCTCGGTGCTCGATGGTGGTCGTCATGGCCCCTCCGTCGCGAGCGCCGCTCGCGTGGGTCGCTCGGAGCGTCTACCCGCGGGGATCCCTTTCCAGCACCCGCACCGCGTACTGGGTGCGGATGGCCCGGCCGAGCCGAGGGTCGGCGAGCTCCAGCTCGTACGCGTCGCCGTAGACCAGCTGGCCGTCCGCGGTCGGCACCGTTCCAGAGAGAAGGATCACGCCGTCGAGCGCCCGGCCCACGCGGCGCCGGAGGCCTGCGAGGAGGGTGTCGAGCGCGAGCAGGCTTCCCAGCTTGGCCTCCTGGTAGAGGCGCCGCTTG
The DNA here is from genome assembly GCA_963745015.1 of uncultured Candidatus Rokubacteria bacterium. Taxonomy (GTDB): domain Bacteria; phylum Methylomirabilota; class Methylomirabilia; order Rokubacteriales; family DASRDR01; genus DASRDR01. Next base: position 22,635 of record CAVUVU010000014.1, on the reverse strand, counting down.
CGGCCGCTCCGGACCCACGCCCGGAGCTCGAGATCGTCCCAGTGCCCCTCCACGTCGGCCAGGGGCCAGACGGTCGGCGCGACCACCTTGGGGCAGAGCTGCTTGGCGGCCGGGACGGAGTGGCGCTCGACGAAGCGGTCGGTCTGGTCGCTCGCGACCGTCACCCAGGGGCCGCCCGGGCCGAGGAGCAGCGCGACCTCCGCCTCGCCCGACGTGAACGGGCCCTGGACCTCGATGATCTGGTCGACGGTCGCGAGGTAGGAGGCGACGGCGAAGAAGATCGGCACCTCCTGCGGCCGGGCGATGCCGAGGCTCCCGAGCTCCTGGATGTGCCGCTCCGCGTCCGCCCGGTCCCGGCTCGTGTAGCCCGCGCAGACGATGTGGCGCACGGTGAAGGGCAGCGGCGTCCGCCCCTCGCGGCCCTCGACGACCAGCGGCAGCTCGGGCTGGAAGACCACGGCGGTCGCTCAGACGGCCCCGGGCACCGTCACGGGCCGATCAGACGAAGAGCGACGCGCGCGAGCGGGCGCGTCGCCCAGGAACGTCGCGACGCCGCCGACCTCCACGCCGTCGATGAGCTCCTCCCGGCTGATGCCCATCACGTCCATGGACATCGTGCAGGCGATGAGCTTGACGCCCATCTGGCGGGCCATGTCGAAGAGCTCGTCGATCGAGGCCACCTGCTTGTCGCGCATCATCGACTGGAGCATCATGCGCCCGACGCCGCCGAAGTTCATCTTGGAGACGGGCATCCGGTTCAGGCGGCGCGGCGTCATGAGGGTGAAGAGCTTCTCCTTGAGGCCCTTGCCCTGGAGGCTCGGCTGGCTCTTCAGCGCGGAGAGCCCCCAGAACGTGTAGAAGATCGACACCTCGAGGCCCATCGCCGCCGCGCCCGTCGCGATGACCAGCGCGGCGAGGTTCCGGTCGAGCTCGCCGGAGAACACGACCAGCGTGACCCGGTCATCGGGCTGCCGCGCGCGCAGCTCGGCCAGACGCTCGTCGACGTACGCGCGGACTGCGGGATCGATCGCCGTCTCGGTCGTCGCCACGGCCGTCATGCCTTCTTCCTCACCAGGTGCACGAAGGTCTTCCGGCCCTGCTCGTCCTGGCCTTCCTCCTGCTTCACGAGCTCGTAGCTCGAGCTCGCCTTCACCCATCCCTGGAAGTCCAGCACCGATCCGGGATCGGTCGCGATCACGCGCAGCACCTCGCCCGCCGGGATCGCGTCGATCTCCTTCTTCGCCTTGACGATCGGCATCGGGCACTTCAGCCCGCGCGCGTCCACCGTCCGGTAGTCCGCCATCGGTCACCTCCTCGACAGCGCGCACTGGTTCTTGCCGAGCTCGAGCTCCGTGACCTCGTCCTCGGCGGCCGTCTCGCGGCCCAGGTTGATCTCCCGGATCTTCGCGTACCCGGGGGCGCCGAGCCCGCGGCGTGCTCGGCCTTCCGGACGAACGCGTCCAGGTCGAGCCGCATGGCCTCGTTCTCCCGGCGGAGGGCGCCGAGGGTGCCGGCCACCGCGCCGAGGGGGCCGGAGGCCGCCAGCTGCTCGCGTGGGCCGGAAGCACGACGCTCTCGTCACGGAGCGGCCCGAGCCGCTCGTGGAGCGTCCGGTGGAGGTCCCGCGCCCACTCGGCCGCCTGGCCGCCGAGGTCCGGCCGTCCGACGTCGTCGACGAAGAGCGTGTCTCCGCTGAGGAGGAACGCGTCGGCGACGAGGAGCGACGTGCTGCCCGGCGTGTGGCCCGGCGTCCCGAGCGCGACGATGGGCAGGACCTCGAGCCGGCCGACCCGCACCGGCTGCCCGTCCGCCAGGTCCTCGACGGCCAGCGTGCCGCCCGCGAAGTCGTGGAGGCTCGCGTGATAGGCGACGCCGGCGTCGCGGGCGAGCGCGGGCCCGCCGGAGACGTGGTCGGCCTGGAGGTGCGTGTCGAAGACCGCTCGCAGCCGGAGCCTCTCGCCATCGAGGAGCCGCCGGTACACGTCGAGCCCTCGATGCGGGTCGACCACGACGGCGTTCTCTCCCTGCGCCACCACGTACGACAGGCACCCGCGCCCGAAGCGGAGAACCTGCCAGAGCCGGACCGGTCCGCCGGCGGCGACCGGGCGGACCGCCGAGCCGAGTCCCCAGGCGGCCATGCCGCCGGCGAGGTTGGCGGCGGGGAGCCCGCGGCCCTGGAGGATCTCGGACACGTAGGCCGAGGAGCCGCCCTCGGCGCAGACGACGACCAGGTCGCCGCGGCCGCCGAGCCAGTCCGTCACCTTCCTGACCGAGGCCTCCTCCTTCTCGACGAACTCGAAGTAGGGGACGTTGAGCGTGTCGACGGGGTGCGGCCCTTCCACTCGCCACCGCGCGAACTCCTCGGCGTTGCGCACGTCGAGGACCCGCGGCGGCGCGGGGCCCGCGAGACGCTGGTAGAGATCCGCGGCCGGAGGTCCGCCACGGCCGGTCCCCGATGCGGGCCGGTCCCGCCGGCCCGCTCAGATCCAGCCGCCCGCGAACGGGATCACCTGGCCGCAGAAGAAGTCGGACTCGTCGCAGGCGAGGAAGACGCACAGCTTCGCGGACTCCTCGGAGCGCGCGAGCCGGCCGGCGGGGACGTTGCGGATCACCCGGGCGAGCTTGTCGGGCTGGCCCGGTGACCTCGGGGCCGAAGTAGGTGGGGTTCTCGACGAAGTTCTGCGCGATGGCGTTGACCTGGATGTTGTGTCGCGCGACCTCGCGGCCCACGGCGCGCGTGAGGCCGTTCGCCCCCGCCCGCGCGGCCGAGTACGCGGCGTAGTTCGGCAGTCCCGGGATCGCCACCGCCGACGTGATGTTCACCACCTTGCCGTGGCCCTGGCGCTTCATCACGCGGATCGCCGCGCGGAGGCAGAAGAACGGCTCGTCGTAGAGGTGAGCCGCCATCGACCGCCAGGTCTCGTCGGAGACCTCGTCGACCGGCCCGCCGACCGGGGAGTGGCTCGAGTTGTTGACCAGGACGTCGAGCCGGCCATGTCGCTCCGCCACCGCGCGCACCACGCGGTTGGCCTCGCCGGAGACCGTGAGGTCGCCCGTCACCACCGTCGCCTCGCGCCCGTAGGCGCGCGCCAGTTCGAGCGCCGCCTGGGCGCGGGCCTCCGTCCGCTCGTGGAGCGCGAGGATCGCGCCCTCCTTCGCGAACTCCTCGGCGCACGCCGGGCCCATGTACTGGCCGACGTTGGTGATCAGGACGACCTTGCCGGTGAGCCGCATGACGCGCCCGTATCGTACCGGGGAAGGCGCGGCCGAGGCAATCCAGCGCCCGGCAGTCCTCGGTCGAACTGCGTCCACGAGGCGTCGGGGGCCTCCGGCGCGTCATGCGCGGCGAGCTCTTCCTGACGGGCGGCGCAAGAGGGTCCGGCATCGGTCCGGTGGCGGCCGAAGCCCTCGGAGCCGCGCGCGAAGGAACGGACCCGCGGCGGATCTCCACGGCGGGCGGGAACTGCCTCCCCGCGCGTGCTCTCCGCGCCCGGCAAGGCCGCGAGCGCGCCGCTAGCGGCCCGGCTCGAAGAGGCGGCGGAAGAACGAGCGGACCGCGGCGGCCGGGCCGTGGTCGGGGCACGTGTCGCGCGGCTCGGTCGACGCCAGGAACGCCTCGCGGATGACGACCGGGCACCAGGTGGTGGCGAGCTTGCCGTTGGCCGCGTCCACCTCGCGGAAGGTGATCGAGGGCGGCGGCTCGGGCGCGGACGCCGGCACCACGCCGAGGGCGGTGCGCATGAAGTCGGCCCAGATCGGCAGCGCGGCCTGCGCGCCCGAGAGGCGCAGCACGTCCCGCTGGTCGAACCCGACCCACACCAGCGCGACGAGGCTCGGCGTGTAGCCGACGAACCAGGTGTCGCGGCCCTCGTTCGTCGTGCCCGTCTTGCCGGCGACGGGCCCCTCCACCCCGAGCGCGCGCGCCGAGGCGCCGGTGCCGCGGTCGATCACGCCCCGAGCAGGTGCGTGACCAGGAAGGCCTCGTCGGGCCGGAGCCCCGGCTTCCGGTCGACGCGCGGCTCGCTGACCCCGCCCTCCCGGTCCACCACCGCGCGAAGCCCGGTGGGCCGGACCCGCTCGCCGCCGCTCGCCAGCGCGGCGAACGCCGACGCCAGCTCGATCGGCGTCACCTCGAAGCTCCCGAGAACGAGGGCCGGCACCGGCTCCATCGGGCTCGTGAACCCGGCCTCGCGCGCCACCCGGACGACCGCGTCGTAGCCGACGGTCTCGGCCATCCACACCGTGGCGGCGTTCAGCGACTGCTCGAGCGCCCGGCGCACCGTGACCGTGCCCTCGTACCGGTTCTCGTAGTTCCGCGGGGTCCACGCGTTGCGGCCGGTGCCGACGGTCAGGGGCCGGTCCTCGAGGAGCGACGCCGGCGTGAAGTTGGGCGGCTCGCCGCGCGGCCCCTGGCCCAGCGCCGCCAGGTAGACGAACGGCTTGAAGGCCGAGCCGGGCTGCCGCCGCGCCTGCACGACGCGGTTGAACTGGCTCTGCCCGTAGTCGCGCCCCCCGACCATCGCGCGGATCTCGCCGGTGCGGGCGTCGAGCGCCACGATCGCGCCCTGGAGCCGCGCGGCGGGATCGTTCCGCCGGAGCGCGCGGTACTGGCCCTCCAGGCGGTCGAGGCCCCGCGCCAGCGCCGCCTCGGCCGCGCGCTGGAGGACGGGGTTGAGCGTCGTGTAGATCCGGAGGCCGCTCCGACGACGACTCGTCGGCCGGCTGGAACTGCTCGACCTGCCCGCGCACCCAGTCCGCGAAGTAGGGACCGAGGGCGTTGATCGACGGGCCCGCGCTGGACGACCAGGCGCTCCTGGCTCGCCTGCGCGAGCCGCTTGTCGTCGAGCATCCGCAGGTCGCGCATCTGGCGGAGGACCATGTTGCGCCGCTCGCGCGCGCGCTCGGGATGCTGGACGGGCGAGTAGGTGTTCGGGGCCCGGATGATCCCCGCGAGCGTGGCGGCCTCGCCGAGCGTGAGCCGCTCGACGTCCTTGCCGAAGAAGCTGCGGGCCGCCGCGCCGACGCCGTACACGGCGAAGCCGCCGTGCTGGCCGAGGTAGATGCCGTTCAGGTAGGCCGAGAGGATCTCGTCCTTGGAGTAGCGCCGCTCGAGCGCGAGCGGCGAGCGCCGCCTCGCGGACCTTCCGCCCCCAGGTCCGCTTCGGCGTCAGGACGAGGTTCTTGACGAGCTGCTGGGTGAGCGTGCTGCCCCCTGGGTGAGCCCGCCGCGGCGAAGGTTCACCCAGACCGCGCGGGCCACCGCCCGGACGTCCACCCCGGGATGCTCGAAGAACCGGTGGTCCTCGGCGGCCAGGACGGCCTGGACGAGGTGCTTCGGCACGGCCGCGAGCGGGACGGGATGCCGCAGCTGGTTGGCGGCCCCCCCGAGGCCCGTGAGCGTCTCCGGCTCGAGCTCGACCTCCTCCAGCGGCTCGCCGGCGACCGTGATCAGCTGGCGAATCCGGCCGGCGTCCACCAGGAGCCGGACCGGGAGGGCCGGCCGCGTCGACCGGGGATCCTCGCGCGGCCGGAGGTGGATCTCCCAGAGGGCCGTCTCGCGGCGGAACTGCCCGGGCGCCGCCGGCGCCGCCTGGGTCTCGCGGTAGCCCAGCCGCCGGAGCGTGCCGGGCAGGTCGACGGCCTCGACCGAGACACCGGGGGCGAGGACCTGGCCGGCGGCGTAGATGAGGGCGGCGTCCTCCAGCCGCGAGAGATCGACGCCCGCCGCGGTCCGCCAGGTCCAGATGCCGAAGGCGACCGGAGGGCCCAGGGCGACGAGGAGCGCGGCCGCCACCAGCAGGCCGCGCCGCCGCCGGGCGGCGCGAGCCAGGGCCGTCAGGCGGTCAGGAAGACGCACTGAGGGGAGTCCGCGCGGCACGGCGGGGAAGGCTTCGAGCAACGGACGTGCCGCGCTTCGCCGTCGGCCGCCCACCGGTCGGTCGACCCGCGCCGGGGACCCGCGCCGGGGCCGGCGCCGCGTCCCACGCCGCCCGGAGCGGGCAGCGTGTAGCCATTACCGTGTCGAGCTTACGCGTGTCAGTCGCCCCGGTAGCTGATCCGGTAGACGGCGCCGAGACTGTCGTCGGAGAGGAAGAGCGCGCCGTCGGGCGCCACGGCGAGGTCCACGGGCCGGCCCCAGGAGCGGCCGCCCGCGAGCCAGCCGGTCGCGAAGTCCTCCGCGACCGGCGCGGGTCCCCCGAGCCTCACGCGGATCACCTTGTAGCCGACGGGGATCGCGCGGTTCCAGGAGCCGTGGAGCGCGACGAAGAGATCGCCGCGATACTCCGGAGGGAACTGGGCCCCCGTGTAGAAGGCGAGCCCGAGCGGCGCCGTGTGCGCCTGATAGAGGAAGCTCGGCCGGCGCGCCGCCTTGCAGTGGTCGCCCCCGCCGAGGTCGGGATCGGGCGCCGGCCCCGCGGGCGTCCAGTGGCAGTACGGCCAGCCGTAGAAGCCGCCCTCCTCGACCCGCGTGACGTACTCCGCGGGGCGGTCGTCCCCGAGCCAGTCGCGACCGTTGACGGTGGCCCAGAGCTCGGCCGCTCCGGGGCGGAAGGCGATCCCGACCGCGTTGCGGAGTCCCGTCGCGAACGGCGCGCCCGCTCGACCGTCGGCGTCGTAGCGGTAGATGGCGGCGCGCCGGGGGTCGCGCTCCTCGCAGCTGTTGCACGAGGACCCCACCGACACGTAGAGCCGGCGGTCCGGCCCGATGGCGATGGTCCGGGTCCAGTGGCTGCCGCGAGCCGGGAGGTCCGGCACGACGACCGTCGGCGGGCCTGCCGACCCGGCGCGTGGCCGGGTCGTAGTCGAACCGCAGGACGCGTCCCGTCTCGGCGACGTAGAGCTGGCCGTCGAGGAAGGCGAGGCCGTGGGGGAGCTCGAGGCCTTCGACGACCGGCACCACGGCGTCGGCCCGGCCGTCGCGGTTCTCGTCGGGGAGCGCGATCACACGGCCCGCGCGGGGCACCGAGACCAGGAGCGTCCCGCGAGGGTCGAGGGCCATGAAGCGCGGGAACCCGAGGTCTCGGGCGAAGAACTCGATCGCGAAGCCGGGCGGCAGCCGGATCGTCGAGAGGTCCGCGGACGGCGCGGGCTGAGGCAGGAACCCGACGCACCCGGCGAGCGCCAGCGCCGCTCCGTACACCCGGCCGGCGCGGCGGAACCGGCCTCGAGGCACGCCCGGAGACGCGTTCGACACGCCGAGCTCGATCACATGCTTCTCAGTCGTGACCCTACCAGAAGGGACGAGCCTCCGCCACCTTCCTTGGCTCCGCTGCTGGCGCTTGGCTCCGCTGCTGGCCCTGGCTCCGGCTCCGCTGCCGGCCCGTCTCCGACGCTCCTGATACAATGCGCACTCGTGACCGCCGACCCGGCCGATCCCATCTCGCTCGTCGTCGATGACCGCGCTCGAGCCCGGGCGGCGGGCGATCCGCTCGCCGACCTCTGCGTGCTGGCGACCGCGGGGGCCGCCGGCGGCGCGCCCGGCGTGCGGCCGATCGTCCTTCGAGACGTCGGGCCGCAGGGGATCGGCCTCCTGATCAGCAGCACGAGCCCGAAGTGGGAGCCGCTCGCCTCCGGGCGCTACGAGCTGCTTCTCCTGTGGCTGACGATCCGCCGGCAGTACCGCGTGCGCGGGACCCTCGCGCCCATGCCCGGGACGCTCGTCGAGACGTACTGGAACCAGAAGGTGCACGAGTCCCGGCTGCTCGACGTCTACTACGCGGCGTACGGGGCCCAGTCGACCGTCGTCCCGTCGCGTGAGCGGTTTCTCGAGGGGATCGACGCATTGCGCAAGCGGTATCCGACGCCCGACGCGGTCCCTCGGCCGGACCCCCTCCGGGGGGTCTACCTCGTTCCCGACCGGATCGAGGCCTGGCGGGGATCCCCGGACCGGCTCCATGACCGCCGCCGCTTCATCCGTGAGGCGCACGGATGGCGGGAGGAGACGCTGGTCCCCTAGCTCGCCGGGCGCTCGCGAGCGCCCCCGTTGAGCGCCGGTGCGGCAGCACTCGTCGCCGCCCGCTCGAAGCGGCGCCTGTCGGGGCGCTGTTCCCCAGATCCCGTGCGGTCGTCCGGCCACCGGTAGCTTCTTCCACCGCTGTACTTCTTGCACGCGCATTCCTGCGACACAGCCCGCGGCGCCGCGTGGAAGGCCACTCGATTCGCGTTCGGAGCGCCGCGATCCTGTCATGAGACGCGACACCTCGCGCGGGGAGAGTGGAGTTCTTCCGCATCTCTGGAGCGATGGCATTGGCGTTGCTCCTACGCTACTCGGCCTCATGCGTCCGGCTGGCTTCGGTGAGTAGACGCCAGTCTTGCGCGGAGGCGACTCGCTGTCGCTGGAGGAGGCTGTCGCATGACGATCCGTTGGATGTCCGCGCTGTTGATTGTCGTGCTCGTGGGCTGGGTCGGAGCGGTATCTGCCCAGCAGGCTCCGGCTCCCGCTCCCGCGCAGGCCCCCGCCGCCATGCCCGAGAAGATGATGGAGGGCAAGGTGAAGGCCGTGGACCAGGCGAAGAAGCAGGTCACCCTGGAGGACGGCACGACGCTCACGATCCCCCGGGCGTGCAGGTTGAGTGGACGACCCTCAAGCCCGGCTCGACGGTGATGATCTCGTACGTCGAGGCTGGCCGGAACAAGACCGTGCGGAAGTTCCAGGTCAAGGTAGGACAAGGGCCAGTACAAGAAGCCAGGTCGCGCTCCCCGGAGGCGGGCGGACGCGCGTGCCGCCGGGGAGCGCTGACGTGAGCCGGAGCGGCGGGGGTCGACGTGCTCGGATTGCAGCCGGCCCCGCGGAGGTATCGATCATGAACCGACGGCTCGAATCCCTGTTCGCCCTCGCGTGTCTCGCGGTCCTGGGAGCGTGGCCACGGGCCACCGCCTTCGCCCAGGGACTGCCCGCTCCGGGCCCGGGCGGGACGGCCATGCCCGGAGCCGGACGGCGGCAATCTGATGGCGCCCATGATCATCGTGACGGTGGCGCTTCTCGGTGGGCTCGTCCTGGCAGTGGCAATGGTCGATCTTCGCCGCAAGCGACGGACCCAGGCCATCGCGATCGAGGGCCAGATCGCTGACGCCCTCATGCGGGAGCCGCGTCTCAGGAGCACCGTGGTGACCACGCCCGTGAACGTCCCCCTGACGGGCCGTGCGGGGCCGACGGTGGAAGTGCGCGGCGAGGTCGAGTACCCCGAGCTTCGCGAGTTGGCGGTGCGGATCGTCCGCCAGGAGCTGCTCCGGCATCATCCGGACGGGAGTCGTCGAGGACCGGATCTTCGTCTCGCCTCCGGTTCCGGCCGGACGTCGCTGACGGGTCAGCCTTCGGCGTCGGCCTCCCTGAGGAGCTGGCGGGCGATGATGAGCCGCTGGATCTCGGACGTGCCTTCGTAGATCCGGGGGGCGCGCACCTCCCGGTACAGGCGCTCGATCGGGGACCCGCGGAGGACGCCGGCGCCCCCGTGGATCTGGACCGCCTCGTCGACCGCCCGCTGCGCCGCCTCGGTGGCGAACAGCTTGGCCATGGCCGACTCGAGCGTCACCCGGGCGGCGCCCGCGTCGCGGAGGCGGGCCGCCGAATAGACGAGGAGCCGCGCGGCCCGGAGCTCGGTGGCCATGTCGGCCAGCTTCGCCTGGATCGCCTGGAACTGGGCGAGCGGCTGGCCGAACTGGGTCCGCTGCCGGGCGTGCGCGAGCGCGAGGTCGAGGGCCGCCTGTCCGAGGCCCACGGCCTGCGCTCCCACCGACGCGCGGAAGACGTCGAGCGTTCCCATCGCCACCCGCCAGCCGTCGCCCTCGGCGCCGAGCCGGTGGTCTGCGGGGACGCGGCACTCCTCGAAGGTGAGCTCGCCGATGACGTGGGGGGCGAGCGTGTGCAGGGGGGCTCCGGTGAGCCCGGGCGCGTCCTTCGGGACGACGAAGGCCGAGAGGCCCTTGGCGCCGGGCGCCGGGCCCGTGCGCGCGAACACCACGTACAGGCTGGCCACGGGCGCGTTCGAGATGAAGCGCTTCCTGCCGGTGAGCACCCAGTGACCGCCACGGAGCTCGGCGCGCGTCGTGAGGGCGGCGGCGTCCGAGCCCGCTTCGGGCTCGGTCAGGGCGAACGCGGGAACCGTCTCGCCTCGGGCCAGCGCCGGGAGCCAGCGCTGCTTCTGAGCCTCGGTCCCCGCGAGGAGGATCGGATAGCTGCCCAGTCCCTGGATCGCAAAGAGCTCCTCCGCGGCGGGGCACGTCCGGGCGAGCTCCTCGCGAATGAGGCACAGGGTGACCGACCGGAACGGGCCCTCGAGACTCCCCCCGTAGGCGGCGGGCACCAGCCGCGGGAAGAGCCCCTCGCGACCGAGGGCTCGCGCGAGGTCCCAGTTGAGGTCGTCGCGCTCTCCCCACTCCTCGGCGAGGGGCCGGAACGTCTCGGCGCCCGCCCGGGCCACGGCGGCCCGGAGCGCCCGCTCCTCCGTGGAGAGGTCGAGGCCGCCGTCCCGGAAGGTCATGGGTCGCTCCCCTTGGGGACGCCGATGGCGCGGCCGTCGAGCGCGACGTAGGTCTCGAACGTCAGACCGTCGCGCACCACCCGGAACAGGGCCAGCGGCCGCGCGATCGCGCCATCCTCGCGGACCACGACGTCGCCGGCATAGAGGGAGGGAAAGCGGCGCCCGCCGACCAGGACTTCACGGAGCCGTGAGCCGGTCACGCCGCGCCCCTGGCGGATGGAGAGCTCGGCGGCCTCGGCGAGGAGCGTCGCCGTCTCGTACGCGCACGCCGCGAAGCGGGACGGGAGCTGGCCGTAGCGGGCCTCGTACGCGCGGGCGAAGCGCGCGCCGCGCGTGCCGGGCAGGGGAACGAAGGCGTCCGCCAGGATCAGCGCGCCGTCGGCCGCGCGCCCGCCGGCCAGGAGCGCGGCTCGATCGTCGTCCGTGGCCAGGATCTGCCCCGCGTAGCCGGCGTCGCGGAGGGCGCGCGCGGCTTCTCCGAGCGCGGTGCCCTGGAACCCCAGCACGACGGCCTCGGGCGCAAGCCTGGCGACGGCCCGGAGGCGCGCCCTGAGGTCGGACGCCTCGAGCGACACGCTCTCGTCGTGGGCGAGATGCCCGCCTTGCTGCCGCCAGCGCGCGGCGACCGCCGCGCGGACCGAGCGGCCGAAGCCGTCGCTGTCGCCCAGGACGCCGAGCCGCCGGATGCCGCGCTGCCACGCATACGCGCCCAGGACGTCGGCGCGGGCGGCCGCCGAGGGCCTGAGCTGGAACAGGCTGCGGCTCGTTGCGGGAAACCGCTCGGTCGCGAGACCCGCGTGGAGCACGAGGACGTCGCGCGCGGCCGCGATCGGATAGACGGCGAGGGCGGGGGTGGGCGAGGCGGTCAGGATCGCGTTGACCCCCGCGCCGAGCATCCGGTTGGTCTCGGCCTCGGCGTCTCTCACGTCGAGAGGCTGGACGTCGACCGCCTGGACGACGAGCGTGAGGGTTCGAGGCCGGCCCGCCGGCTCGATCGGCTCCGGCGGGGGGGCTCGGGGCCTTCGCTCGTCTCGGGTGACGGCGGTCGCGGGAGCGGTCTCGGCGGCCGGAGCGGCCGCCGGCGGCCGAGCCCCGGTGTCGGTCTTCGACTCCGCCGAGCCTGCGGCCGGCGGTCGTGGATTCCGCGGCGCCCCCGCCGGACGTCGGCGCCGCCCGGCCGCCCGCTCGGATCGAGCTCGGCCGCCGCGAGATCGAGCCCCTGCTTGATCTCCGCACCGAACCAGGCGCCCGGCCCGGTCATCGGGAGCAGCGCGCCGAGGCGCAGCGCGGGCCCGGCGGGCGCGGCCGGTCGGCGGCGAGAGCTGCGCCGGAGCCTGGCCCGCCAGACACGCGAGGAGCGCCACGACGGCGACGACCGTGAGACGCCGGCTCCGCATGCAGAGAAATCTTACCGTAGCGTCAGGAGGGCTGGAAGCGCCGGGGAGCGGCTCCGGTCGGCCCGGGTGTGGTATAAGGTCCGAGGGGCCGATTCCCGCCCGCGGGCGCGGGTGAGGAGCCGCCCACGCGAGGACCGAGAGGAGCTCCGGCGATGGCGACGCACGATCTCCGCGCGAAGGCGCTCATCCTCCACTCCGACGACGACGTCGTCATCGCCAAGGCGCCGATTCAGACCGGGACGGTCCTGGACCACGAGGGCGAGCGCCTCGAGGTGCTGTGCGACGTCCGGCCCGGCCACAAGATCGCCCGCCGCGCCCGCGGCAAGGGAGAGACGGTCCGCCGCTACGGTCAGGTGATCGGCTTCGCCACGCAGCCGATCGAGAAGGGCGAGCACGTCCACACGCACAACCTCGCCGTCGGCGACTATCAGCGGGAGTACGAGGTCGGGGTCGACGTCCGGCCGGTCGACTACTACCCCGCCGACCAGATGCGCTACTTCGACGGGTTCAAGCGGGCCGATGGGCGAGTGGGAACGCGGAACTACGTGGCGGTGATCTCGACCGTCAACTGCTCGGCGAGCGTCTGCCAGATGATCCGGGAGCGTTTCCGGGACGTCCAGCGCGACTTCCCGAACGTGGACGGCGTCATCGCGATCACCCACAAGTCGGGGTGCGGCACGAAGCTCTTCGGCGAGGACCACGACGCGCTCATGCGGGTGCTCGGAGGCTACGCGCGCCACCCGAACGTGGGCGCCTACGTCCTGATCGGGCTCGGCTGCGAGGTGAACCAGACGGTTCCCTTCATCGAGCGCCAGCGGCTCGGACGGCCCCGCGTCCTCTCGATCCAGGAGACGGGCGGTGTCCGCAAGACCGTCGAGGCCGGGATCAAGGCGGTGCAGGACCTCCTGCCGGTCGCCAACGAGGCGCGCCGGACGCCGCAGCCGGTCTCGGAGCTGGTCCTCGCGACGAACTGCGGCGGCTCGGACGGCGCCTCCGGGATCACGGCGAATCCGGCGCTCGGCTGGGCGGTGGACGAGCTGGTCCGCTACGGCGGCACCGGTGTCCTCGCGGAGACCTCGGAGATCTACGGCGCGGAGCACCTCCTCATCCGGCGCGCCGTCAACGAGGGCGTGGCCAAGAAGCTGATCGACCGGTTCAAGTGGTGGGAGTACTACTGCCGCGTTCTCGGGGCCGAGATGGACAACAACCCGGCGCCCGGCAACAAGGCCGGCGGGCTCACGACCGTGTTCGAGAAGTCCCTCGGAGGGGTCACCAAGGGCGGCACGACACCCCTGACGGACGTCTTCCTGTACGGGGAGCCCATCACCACGCGGGGCTTCGTCTTCATGGACACGCCCGGGCACGACCCCGTCTCGGTCACGGGCCTCGTCGCCGGAGGCGCCAACATCGTGGTGTTCACCACCGGCCGCGGCTCCGTCTTCGGGTGCCGGCCCGTACCCTCCATCAAGCTGGCCACGAACTCGCTCGTCTACCGCCAGATGGAGGAGGACATGGACATCAACTGCGGCGTGATCCTCGAGGGCACGCCGCTTCCGACGGTGGGGCGGCAGGTCTTCGAAGAGGTGGTGGCCGTCGCGTCCGGGAGGAAGACCAAGAGCGAGGCTCAGGGGATCGGGGAGGAGGAGTTCGCGCCCTGGATCATCGGTCCAGTACTCTGAGCGCTCGCGAGCGGCACTGGCGAAGAGCGGCCCTTCCGGGCCTCCGGGAGGGCCTTGGCATGTCAACACGCCTGCGCGGAGGGGAGCATGGGGCGGCGATCCTATAGCGGTGAGAAGTGGCGCAGAGAGCAGGCCCGGAAGGCCAAGCGCGACGCGAAGGCCGAGCGGAAGAAGGAAGGGGTGAAGGAGGGAGAGGCCGAAGGCGGCGGTCCGCCGATCGACTGGGACGCGATGGTGGGCGGGCCCGACACGCCGCCGCCCGCGCCCGAACGACGGAGCGCCCGGCCTAGCGGCCCCTACAGTCCGAAGAGGCGCTCCACGGTCGGGAGGGCTCGCGGCAACGCGAGCAGGATCACGTGGTCGCCCACCTCCAGGACGCGCTCGGGCTCCGTCGTGAGCATCTGATCGCCGCGGACCACCGCGCCGACCAGAGCGTCGGCCCGCAGGCCCAGCGCCTCGATCGACTGGCCCGCGGCCGGCGAGTCCTGCTGCACCACCACCTCCAGCGTCTCCGCCTCGCTCTCCGGAAGCTCGAACACCGAGACGACCCGCTTCCCCCGCACGTACTTCAGGATCACGCTGGCCGTGAGCAGGCGCGGGCTGATGGCCGCGTCGATGCCGAGCGATCCGACGAGCGGGATGAGGTCCTGGCGCTTGAACAGGGCGACCGCCTTCTTCGCGCCGTGGCGCTTCCCGAGGAGCCCGGCCAGGAGGTTCGTCGGATCGTCGTCGGTGAGCGTGACGATGGCGTCGGCCGAGCCGATGTCCTCGTCCACCAGGAGCTTGACGTCCGTCCCGTCGCCCTGCACCACGCGGGCGCGGTTCAGCTCGCGCGTGAGCTCGTCGTAGCGGCTTCGGCTCCGCTCCAGCACCGTCACGGCGATCTCGTCGGCCTCGAGCGCGCGCGCCACCTCGAGCCCGATGCGCCCGCCTCCGATGATGAACACCTGGCGGGTGGCCGCGGCCGTGCGGCCCATGAGGACCAGGATGTCCGGGATCACGTCCCGGCGGCTCACGACGTACACGTGGTCCTCGGCGGCGAGCACGGTGTCGTCCGTCGGCACGATCAGGCGCTCGCCTCGCGCGATGCCGACCACGCGGAAGGGCGCGGACGCCTGGACCGAGCGGAGGTCGCGGAGGCGCCGGTTGACGAGGGGTGCCTGCGCTCCGACCTTGACGCCGAGGAGCTGGACGCGGCCGTCCGCGAAGTCCGCCACCTCGGCCGCCCCGGTCGTCCTGATGACCCGAAGGATCTCGTCGGCGACGACCTGCGTCGGATTGATCAGGAGATCGATCCCGAGCACCTTGCCGCCGGCCAGGATGGGGTGCTCGCCGAGCTCGATGTCGCGGACCCGCGCGATCTTCGTGGCCACGCCGTACTGGTGGGCGATGGCGCAGGCCACGATGTTGACCTCGTCGACGTCCGCGACCGCGATCACCATCGCGGCGTCCCGGACGCCCGCGGCCTCGAGCGCCCGGGGCGACGAGCCGTCCGCCTCGACGGTCCGGACCCGCAGGGTCTTCTCCACCCGGCGCACGACCTCGGGATGGCGCTCGATGACCACGATCTCGTGCGCCTCGTGGGAGAGGCGTTCGGCGATGTGATAGCCCACCTCGCCGGCGCCGATCACGATGATGCGCATGTCCGCCGCTCAGCGGTCCCCGACGCACTCGAAGCAGAAGGGTCCCGGGGTCTCTCGCCTGGCCATGATTGGGAAACGGTAGCAGAGGCGCTCTCCGCCGCGCAAGGCGTCGTTGCCCGACGGGTGCCCGGACCGTAGGATCGGAGCCGATGACCAGGCCGATCCGCTGGTGGTCCGCCGCGCGCCGCGGCGTCGTCGATCTGCTCGACGGGCTCGCCCGGTGGGCGCAGATGCCGCCCGCTCCGGGCGCGCCCACCCGGCGGTTCCTGGTGATCCAGATCTGCGGATGCTCCCACGACGTGGTCCGGGAGGCGACCCTTCGGCGGCGCATGCCGGCGCTCGGGAGGCTGATCCGCCGGGGCGTGGTCGAGCTGCATCCGATTCCGTCCGGCTTGCCCACCTCCACGCCGGCCTTCCAGGCGGGCCTGATGTACGGCGGCCCCGTCGACGTCCCGGGCTTCGAGTTCCTCGACAAGCGGACGGGCACCTACCGGTGGTTCCCCCGGCCGTGGGACGCGGCGGCCGTGGAGGCCGCACACGCCGGGCCGGGGCAGGGCATCGTTCGCGGAGGCCGGACCTACGGGTGTGTGTTCGGGGGCGGGGCCGAGGACACGGTCCTCACCTTCGCGCACGTCCTCCGGCCCCACTCGCTCTGGGGGCGGGTCGGCGTCCGGGCGCTGATCGTGCCGTGCCTGGTGGTGGCGTGGCTGGTCGCGAAGATGTCGGTCGTGTCGCTGTGGGCGATCCTCGGCTGGCTCGGGGGCGCGCTCCGGGACTTCAGCCTGGGCCGCCGCGTGAGGTCGTTCCGCCGGATGCTCACGCAGCTCCTGATCGGCGGCTGGCTGCGCGAGCTGTTCACGCTGGGAGTGACGGCCGATCTCTATGCGGGCGTGCCGGCCCTCTACGTGAACTTCGTGGACTACGACGTGGCGGCCCACGATCTCGGCCCGCGCCACCCGGAAGCGCTGCGAGCCCTCCGGGGCGTCGACCGGAGCATCGCCCGATTCGCGCGAGTCCTTCGCCGGGTCCCGGAGCACGCGTACGACCTGTTCGTCCTGTCGGACCACGGTCAGATCCGCTCGGTCCCGTTCCGCGCGGTCGCGGGCGGCGCGTCCGTGGCCGAGGCGATCGCCGGCTGCTTCGGCCCCGCCGCGGTGGCGGAGGTCGGAGCGGCGCCGCCGGACGCGGCGGTCCCGCCGATGCGGCCGAGGGGACCGGGGAGCGACGTCGATCCGCCGCTGCCGCTCTGGCCGTTCACCGGCGCGTGGCAGCGCCGCCTCGCCGCCACGGAGCGCCCGGTGCGCGAGCGGCGCGAGCGGAATGCCGTGTGGGTCGGCGACCTGTGCATCGTCCCGGCGGGCCCCAACGTGAACGTCTACCTGGTCCACACGACGGCGCGGGTGCGGGCGGAGGAGCTCGAGGCTCTCTACCCGGGCGCGCTCGCGCGCCTGGCCGGGCACGCGGCGATCGGATTCGTCCTCGTGCGGGATGCCCGTGGACCCGTGTGCTACTATCGCGGCGACGTGCTCCGGATCCCCCCGCCCCCCGGTCCGACGGGCTGTCCCGTGTTCGACCGACCCGACCGCGACATCGTCGTCCGAGGCCTGCAGGACCTCCTCGCCATGCCCTCGAGTGGGGACGTCATCCTGTACGGGCACTACGCGGACGCGGGCTGCGTGAACTTCCTGGACGAGCGGGGGAGCCACGCGGGCCCGTCCGAGGAGGAGCTGTACGCGTTCCTGGCGGCGCCTCCCGGTGTCGCGTTCGACTTCGGCGCCGTGACGCGCGCCCGCGATCTGCACCCCCTCTTCGCCCGCTACCATACGAGCGGCCCGGACTCGGCCGGTCTCCGGGCGGCGTCCGTGTCGAGGGCCGCCGGTGGCTGAGCGAGATCCCGGGGCGCCGGGGCGAGAGCTCGGGCCGGACACGCTCCGCTTCTGCCCGCTGTGCGGGGCGCCCGTCGTCCGCCGGCTCGTCCCTCGGGACATGCGCGAGCACCCGGTCTGCAGCGGGTGCGGCTTCGTCTGCTACCTCCATCCGAAGATCGTGGCCGTGACGATTCCGGTTCGGGACGGCCGCGTGCTCCTGACCCGCCGGGCGATCGAGCCATCCCACGGTCTCTGGACGTTTCCGGGCGGATACGTCGACTGGGGGGAGAGCGTCACGGCTGCCGCGCGCCGCGAGATGCGCGAGGAGGTGGGGCTCGACCTCGAGCCGGGCGGCCTGGTCGGGATCTACTCGTACGCGGGCGCCCCGGTCGTGATCGTCGCGTACCACGTCACGGTGCCTCACGGGCTCGAGGCCGAGGCGGACGCCCACGAGGTGAGCGAGACCCGCTATTTCGCCCGCCAGGAGATCCCCTGGGACGCGCTGGCGTTCCGGAGCACGCGCGAGGCGCTCGAGGACTGGTTCCTCCGCCCGGGTGTATAGTGAGGCTGGCGCGGCCTTTCGGGCGTGCCAGTGGAGGGGAACCGTGAGGCGATGGGTGATCCGGACAGCGCTGGTCGTGGTGATCGGGCTCCTGTTGACGCCCACGCTGGGACTGGCGGCCCCGGGCTCGCGGGGGGGTGGTGGCGGCTCGCGCGGCGGCCATGGCGGTGGCCACGGCGGTGGTCACGGCGGTAGCCACCACGGCGGCCACCGCTGGGGCGGCGGCTCGCACTGGCACAAGTCAGGGCACGGACATGGCCACGGCCACAGCCACGGTGCTACTGGGGCGGCGGATTTGCGTTCGGGGTCGGCGTCGGGACGCTACTGACCGCGCCGTACTGGGCCTATCCGCGAGTCTACGCGGCCCCCGCGTATCCGTACCCCGCGTACCCGGCCTACGCGCCCTACCCAGCGTATCCCGCCGCCTATCAGGGATATCCGGCCTACCCGGCCTATCCGAGCTATCCGACCTATGCGCCCGGCGGGACCTATCTCGGCACCCCGCCGCCGGCCCCGGGGTATCCTCCTCCGCCTCCGGCGCCCGAATCTCCCGGGTCGTTGACGCCGACCCCGGAGCCGACGTCCTCCGTGACCGGGCGCTCCGTCCGGCCCGGACCGCGGGGGCCGCGCCGGCCGGCCCCGAAGCCCCACCGGCCGCGCCGCCGCCTGCGGGCTGTGAGGTCGTCACCGTCTCCGGCCACTGGCAGACGCGCGCCTACCCCGACGGTCAGCGCATGACGGTCTGGGTCCCGACCTCGACTCGGTCCGTCTGCCGCTAGGCTCCCGCGCGAGCCCCGCGTCTGCCCCGTTCTCGGCCCGTGCCGGTCCGACGCACGTCACGCCGGGCTCCTCACGGGACGCGATCCCGCCTCGCCACCGCGCTGCCGGACCGGCACGGCTTCACGCCGGGTGAGTGGCGCGCTCTGCGCGCGCTCCGCAATCCGGCCGGAATCCAGCGCGCCCTGGAGGCGATGCCCTATCACCACGCGCGGACGGCCTGGTCGCCCCGCCAGGTCCTGCGCGAGCGGACCGCGCACTGCCTCGAGGGAGCGATCTTCGCCGCCGCGGCGCTGCGCGCCCTGGGGTTCCCCCCGCTTCTCCTCGACCTCGAGGCGGTGCAGGACACCGATCACGTCCTCGCCGTGTTCCAGCTCGACGGCCGCTGGGGAGCCATCGCCAAGTCGAACTTCACGGGGCTCCGGTATCGCGAGCCGGTCTACCGCGGTCTCCGAGAGCTCGTGATGAGCTACTTCGACGGGTACATGAACCTCAGGGGGAGCGGACCCTCCGAGCCTACTCGCCGCCGGTCGACCTCGCCCGCTTCGACCGGCTCCGTCCCGGCTGGATGACGGCGGCGGCCGACCTCTGGTGGGTCGCCGAGCACCTCGCCGCCATCCGGCACCGCACGCTCCTGACGCCGGCGATGGTCCAGCGCCTGTCGACCGTCGACCGTCGCTCGCGCGCGGCCGCCCTCGTCGGCCACCGCGCGACCTGACTCGGCCCTCGAGGGGCGCGTCACGATCCGCCGGGCGCCCCGGTCGCGGCTGGACGGGCCCGACCCGCCGAGCGCATCCTGCCACGTATGACCTCCCGCGAGTGGCTGACGGCGGCTCGGGAGCCGCGCTGGCGGGCTCTCGGCCGGCGCCTTCCTCACGGTCGTGCTCGCGCAGGGGCTGTCGAACAGCTTCCCCGTGTTTCTCCTTCCGATCTCCGACGAGCTGGGCGGCCTGCGAAGCCTGTCGGCGGCCGTCTTCTCGGCGCACAACCTCGTGATGGGGCTGGTGGGGACGGTCGTGGACGCCCTCATGCGGCGGTTTGGCGAGCGCCCGGTCATGCTCGTGGGCGCGGTGATCCTCGGCGGCGGCGTCGCCCTCGCGGCCACGGCCGGTTCGCCGCTGGGCCTCCTCCTGTGGTTCGGCGGAGTGGCCGGGCTGGGAGCCGGGCTCCTCGGGAGCGTCGCCCAGCTGGTCATCCTGAGCCGCTGGTTTCCCACCGCGCGGGGCGCGGTGAACGGCGCGGCGTTCTCGGGGATGGGGCTCGGCATCTTCCTCTCGGCGCCCCTCGCCGCGCTGCTGATCGAGCGGGTGGGGTGGCGGTGGGCGATGGCGGGCCTCGGCATCGGCGCCGGGCTCCTCCTCCTGCCGGCGGTGATGCTCGCCCCGCGGAGCCTGGCGGAGCCGGCCCGTCTTCCCTCGCAGGGCGTCGCGCCGGCCGACGAGGGGCCAGGGCTCGCGGCGGCGCTCGCGACGCCGCGCTTCTGGTTCTTCGCCGCCGCGTTCTTCTTCACGCCGGTCTCGAACTTCATGGTGACGACGCATCAGGTCGCGCACATCGTGGAAGCGGGGATCGATCCGCGTCGAGCGGCGGCCGCGTTCGGCGCGGTCGGCCTCCTGTCAGCCTTCGGGCGCGTGGCGTTCGGTACGCTCTCCGACCGGTGGGGCCGGGTCCCGGCGGCGCTGACGAGCTACGTGGCGACGGCCGGCGGGACGCTGGCTCTCCTCCTGCTCGCGCCCGGATCGCCCGGATGGCTCCTGTGGGCCTACGTGCTGCCGTTCGGCCTGACCCTCGGGGCGCGGGGGCCGATCGTCGCGGCGCTGACGGCGGACGTCTACCGAGGCCGGAGCTTCGGGCCCGTGCTGGGCGTCGTCACCTTCGCGAACCGGGTGGGTTCGGCCATCGGGCCCTGGCTCGGCGGGGTGATCTACGATCTCACGGGGAGCTACCGGTACGCCTTCGTCACGTCCATCGCGGCGCTGGCGCTGGCCGCGACCAGCTTCTGGGCGGCGGGGCGCCGTCCGCGCTGACTGGCGCCGAGGCGCCCTGTCAGAGCCGGGCGCCGAGCTTGCGCTCGGCCTCCTCCAGGCGGTTGCCGTACTCCTGGAGGAGCGGGCAGCCGGACCAGGAGGCCCGGATCACCGAGTGGACCTGACGGTAGAACCCGAGCTTCGATGCGGGCGACGCGTGGAAGCGCTCCCAGAGCGCGTCTCCCGTGCTCGCGTGCGCGGCGATCATGGAGATCAGGTTCGCGATCTTGTCGGCGCCCGCCACCAGCAGGGAGGGCCGCGGCGCCGCCTGGAGCCGCCTGAGGTAGCGGGCCTTTCGCGTTTCCCACGAGAGGCCCGGCAGGTCGGGCTCCGTCACGTCGAGGACCGTGTCTCGGACCTTCTCGCCGAAGGCCCGCTCGATCTCCTCCGCGGTCACGAGCGTGTCCTCGAGGGTGTCGTGGAGGAGGCCGGCGACGATCGTGTCCTCGTCCCCCGTGTAGCGCGAGAGGATGAGGGCGACGGTGACCGGGTGGACCACGTAGGGGAGCGGCTCGTTGCCCTTTCGACCCTGACCCTCGTGGGCCCGCATGGCCAGGGCGATGGCCCGTTCGATCCGTCCCGTGAAGATCGCCATGGCAGTCAGGTTATACCACGGCGGCGGTCACGCGCGGGCGGTCAGGGTCTCCTCGACGAGCGCGGCGATGCGTTCGATGCGCGGATTCCGGGCGTCTCGGCGCGTCAACGCCTCGCGGCGCCGCTCACCGCGCCGACTCTGTCCTGCTCTTGGCCTGGGCCTCGGTCTCGAGCCGGACGTAGTCGGGCGGCCCCTCGTGAACCAGGCGCCGCATGCGCTGCTCCACGGCCCGGGTGAGCCACACGAGCGACTCGTTGTAGGGCGTCGGCACGCCCAGCCGGCGGCCCGCCCTGACGATCGCCCCGTTGAGGGCGTCGATCTCGGTCCGCTTGCCCTGCTCGACGTGCTGGAGCATCGAGGGCTTGTTGAACTTCACGCGGCAGAAGGCCTTGATGCTGCCCATGGGATCGAGCTCCGGCAGGACGACGCCCTGCGCCCGCACGACTGCGAGCGCCTCCTCGATGATGCGCGTCTGCAGCTCGTCGGCGCCCGGGTGGCTCGAGATCTCCCCGACGCGCAGGCCGGTCACGGCGCAGATCGCATTGATCGCGCAGTTGTGGATGAACTTGGCCCAGATGAGGCCCTCGATGTCGCCGACGATCGTGGGCGCGAAGCCCGCGGTCCGGAGGGCGGTCGCGAGACGCTCGACCCTGGGCGTCCGCGTGCCGTCGAGCTCGCCGAGCCAGGTCGGGCCCGCGTGGGTGTGGCTCACGTGCCCCGGCCCCCGGACGGCCGCGCTATGATACGAGAGCCCGCCGGTGACCCGGGGCCGGCCGAGCGCCTCGGCGAGCGCTTCGACGTTCCCGATACCGTTCTGGAGCGTGACCGCGAACCCGTCCGGGCGGAGCAGTGTCCGGGCGGCGGCGGCGGCCTCCGCGGTCGCGTTGGCGTCGGTGAGCACCAGGGCGACGTCGGCGGGCGGAACGTCCGCGGCGCGGACGGTCGCGCGGACCCGGACGACCACGTCACCGGTGATGCCGTCGAGCCGGAGTCCCTGGCGTTGGATCGCGTCCACGTGCTCCGCCCAGACGTCGAGCAGGGTCACGTCGAAGCCGGCTCTCGCGAGAAGCCCGCCGTAGAGGGAGCCCATGCTTCCCGCGCCGATCACGCAGAAGCGCAGAGCCGTTCCGGAGGCGTCGAGCTCACCCATGGGGGCCAAGCCTAGACCAGGAGACCCCGGCGTGTCGACCGATGCGGCGTTGACGGCGCGAGCTCCCGGGCGCAGAGTGAGTGCCGTGGAGGCATATCAGCTGAGCGAGGCCGGTCGCGCCCTGGAGTCCGCTGCGCTCGTCGTCGTCCGGACGGGGGCCGTCGATCGCTTCGCAGCGCTGCGGTCGGCCTTCGCCCCCGAGGGAGTCGACGTCGTCTGGGACCGGCGGGTCGGCGAGCGGCGGCGATCGTCCGACGACGCCTCGCCGGGGTCGGAGCGCCGGCGCCGCGACCGCCGCGGCCTCGAGCCCGTGAGCTGGACCCTGCTCGACTTCCTCGTCGTTCCCGTCCGCTCCCGGGACTTCTGATCCGGCGGCCCGCCTCGCGGCCGGCCGGCCGGGGCGACGCGTCAGGAGCCGTCAGCGTCCGCCAGCCTCCGTCAGCGCGGCGTCGCGCC
>CAVUVU010000013.1:0-88687 GCA_963745015.1 uncultured Candidatus Rokubacteria bacterium | reverse complement strand
GCCTCGATCTTCAGCTGCCCGCCGGAGACGGACACCTTCGTGTCGTCGGGCCGCACGATCGCGTTGCACTTCGACGTGTCCAGCGGGCCGTCGAACTCGTCGCCCGGGCCGGTGCAGTCGCACCCGCCGGGGCGTCCTGCCGTCGAGGGTGAAGTAGTCGAACGACACCGGTCGCCGACCGCCGTCGCCTGCGGGCCGAAGCCGAACAGGCCGAACGCGGGCGAGGCCACCGGGTTCGTCCACCGCTCCGGAACGCGGTCCAGGCCGTCCCGTCGAAGGAGTACTCGCCCTTGTAGTTGGTGCCCGTCTTGCTCAGGCGCAGCCAGATGTTCGACGTGCCCGCGGGCATCGGTCGAGCTGCGGCTGCGGGTTCTGCGATCACGCCCGCGACCTCCGAGCGGAACTCGATCCGGTTGATGCGCGTCTGACCCGGGTCGGAGATCGCGTCGAGCTTGACGTAGTTGTCGCCGTTGCCGTACGCGATCAGGCCGCCCTGGCCGTAGCCGTCGGTCATGTTCCCCGACAGCTTGGTCTCGATCACCCAGTCAGCCCCCGCGTGATCCGCGGACTGCAGGATGAAGTTGTTCGGCGGCGGGTTGGTGTCACCGGTGTAGATGTCGCCGGTCTCGAGCGTCAGCGTGAGCTGGCCGCTGCCGACCGTGTAGGCGGCCGGGTTGTCGCGCACGATCGCGTTCCAACGGGTCTTGTCCAGCGAGTCGCCGGAGAAGTCGTCGTCACGCGACGGGCCGGACGGAGCGCGCCGGGGTCTCGAGGCGGAACCAGTCGAAGTCCGCCACGGGCGAGGTCGCCGCGGCGTTGTTGAACGCGAACACACCGATCTTCGCGCCCGCCGGGATCGCCGCCGGGCGGCCGACCGGGTCCAGGTCGTCCCGTCGGTCGAGTAGGCGCCGGTGACGTTGGTCCCGTCGGAGACCATCCGCAGGTAGTAGTCGTTCGGGAAGCTCGCCGGCACGTTCGCCGTCGAGTCGGCCGCCTCGTTGCGCGCGACCGCGTTGATCTCCTGGATGAACTCGAACTTCTCCTCGCCGCCGCCGCCGGCGCGATCCGGCCGAACTTCACGAGGTTG
Source organism: uncultured Candidatus Rokubacteria bacterium (assembly GCA_963745015.1). Taxonomy (GTDB): domain Bacteria; phylum Methylomirabilota; class Methylomirabilia; order Rokubacteriales; family DASRDR01; genus DASRDR01. Next base: position 87,600 of record CAVUVU010000013.1, on the reverse strand, counting down.
TCGTCGTCGCCGCGCAGGATGATGCCGGCCTGGTGGTACTGGGCGCTGCCCTTGAAGGCGACCTTGGTCGTCGCCGTCCAGGCGCCGGTGGGCATGGCGCGCACGACCAGGTTCTTGGCCGTGTTGGTGGTCTGGTAGACGTCGCCCTGGGCGCCGGGATGTGCAGCGCGCCGCCGCGAGACGGTCAGCGCCTGATCGCGGCGCATGACCTCCCAGGCGGAGCCGACGTCGGTGCCGTCGAAGTCGTCGGTGACGGTCGACCGCCGCCGCCCCGCCGCCGCCACCGCGCCGGTGTCCGGGGTCGAACCGGATCCAGTCGAAGTAGGCCATCGGCTTGCTCGGGCGCCTGATCGCTCAGCGCGACCGGCCCGATGCGCGGGTTGGTGAACGTGCTCAGCGGCGCCGGCCGGCCGACGGTCGTCCACGTCCTCACCGTCGAACGAGTACTGCGCCGTCAGGTTGGTGCCGTCCGAGTGGATCCGGACGAAGTACGCCAGCGGCGCGTTCTCCGGCAGCACCGGCCCGTGATCGGCGGCCTCGTTGCGCGGGTTGTTGTTGGCCTCGTAGATGAACTCGAACTGGCGCTGACCGCCGGCCGAGATCATGTGCACCGACGCCCAGTTCGCGTCGTCGGTGTACACCCGCAGGCCGGCCTGCTGGTAGTTCTGGTTGAGCGCCGTGACCTGGACCGCGGCCGTCACCGTCCACTCGCCGCCGTCGGCACCGGCTGCGTGATGATGTTCACCGCGCTCGTGCCGTTCTGGTAGATCGAGCCGTTGTCGATCGGCAGCTCCAGGCGCCCGTTGGCGACCTGGAAGTTGTTGGCGCTGCGCGCTGACGCTCCAGCGGTTGGTGTCCAGCGCCGGTGCCGTTGAACTCGTCCGACTTGGCGTTCTGGTTGCACTGGTTCGGCGCGCTGGTGACGACCACGGTGACCGTCGCCGAGCCCCTGATGCCCGCCGCGTCGGTCACGGTGACCTTCGCGTTGTAGGTACCGGCGTTGGCGTAGGTGTAGGTCGGGTCCTCCTGCGTCGACGTGTCGGTCGTCGTGCCCGGTGACGCCGAAGTCCCACAGGTAGGTGAGTGCCTCGCCCTCGGGGTCGGTCGCCGTCGCGTTGAACTTCACCGTCAGCGGCGCCTGGCCCGTCGTCCGGTCGGCCGTCGCGGACACGTTCGGCGGCGCGGAGGCCGCGGCGCCCTTGCCGTAGACCTGGAACCAGTTGACGTTGAACAGCCCGCCCTGGTCGGTCGGGTGCGTGAACACGAGGTAGAGCGTGTGCGTGCCCGCCGGCGCGCCGGTCAGCGGCGTGCGGGTTCACGCTGACGTTCGAGTTGAGCGAGAACAGGGCGGCCTGGGCGACCTCCCGCTGCGAGAGGCCGGCGGTGGCGGCCTTTTCCCGGTCGACGACGACGCTCCACTGCGGGATAGTTGCCCTCGCGGCTGATCTGCACGTCGGCGACGCCCGGAACGTCGCGCATGATCCGGGCCACCTCGCGGGCGGCCACCTGGGCGTCGGCGAAGTCGTAGCCGAGCACCTCCACCTCGAGAGGATTCTGGGATCCCCGGTTCAGGACCCGGTTCACGATCCCGCCCAGGTTGAAGTAGGTCAGCGTGCCCGGGAACTCGCCGCTGAAGCGCGGCCGGAGGGCCGCCACGATCTCCACGTCGCTCCGGGTCCGGCGGTCGGGCGTCTCCAGGTACGCCTGGACCTGGGCGGCGTGCGGGCCGGTGTTCCCCGTGAAGATCGCCGAGCGGCCGGCCGGGATGCCGACCGTGGACACGATCGACGCGAGCTCCCCCGGCCGGACGTTCTGGCGGATCAGCTGCTCCACCCGGGCGACGACCTTCTCCGTCTCCTCGACCCGGGTCCCGATCGGCGCGCGCAGGAAGACCCGGAACTGGCTCTCGTCGGAGGCCGGGAAGAACTCGGTGCCGATCAGCGGCACGAGCCCGAGGCTCGCGAGGAAGATCGCGAGCACCCCGACCACCACGACCTTGCGATGGCCGAGCGCCCAGTGAAGGAGGCCCTGGTACCCCGCGTCGAGCCGATCGAAGAACCCCTGGCTCGCCCGCATGAAGCGGTCGCGCAATCCGCGGCTGTCCGGATCCGGCGGACGCTGGGATCGCAGGATCCGGAGGCACATGAGCGGCGTCACCGTCCGCGAGACCAGGAAGGACGCGAACAGGGAGAACGAGATCGTGAACGTCAGGGGAATGAAGAGGAGCTTCGACTGACCCTCGAGGAAGATCGTCGGCAGGAAGACCACGATCGTCGTGATCGTGGAGACGAAGATCGGCATCGCGACCTCGCGGGCCGCGTCCAGCACCGCCGCGCGGCGGTCCTTGCCGGGCATGGCGAGGTGGCGGTTGATGTTCTCGAGCTCGACGATGGAGTCGTCCACCAGGCGCCCGACCGCCAGCGCCAGCCCTCCCAGCGTGAAGATGTTCAGCGTCTGGCCGAGGAAGTACATCGCGATCAGCGTGCACAGGATCGAGAGCGGGATCGCGACGAAGATGATGGCGGTGGAGACGAAGCTCCGGAGGAACAGGAGGATCACCAGGAACGCGAGCAGGGCGCCCTGGAGCGACTCGTGCCAGAGGCTGTTGATCGACTGCCGGATGTACGTGGACTGGTCGAACGTGAGTCCGACCGAGACGCCGGGCGGGACGCCGGTGAGCTTCGGCACGAGAGCCTTGCACGGCGTCCACCACCTCGATGGTGTTGGCGGAGGGCTGCTTGTTCACCCGCAGGTACACCGCGCGCTCGCCGTTGACCCGGACGACGCTCGACTGCGTCTCGTGGGAGTCGGACACGTAGCCGAGGTCGCGGACGCGGACGGGGGTGTCGCCGATCTTCCGGACGACGATGTCCTCCATCGGCTTCACGAGCTGGAACTGGTTGTTGGTCAGGAGCTTGTAGTCGACGGTGCCGATCCGGACGTCGCCGGAGGGCATCAGGAAATTCGAGTCGTTGACCGACCGCACGACGTCCAGCACCGAGATCGCCTTCGCGTACAGGAGGTCGCGGTCCAGGTTGACGGCGATCTGCCGGATCTTGCCGCCGTCCACGTTGGCGGAGGCGACGCCGTTGACCCGCTCGAGCTGGGGCTCGATCGTGTTGTAGGCGATGTCGTAGAGCCGCTTCTCGTCGATGCCGCCGCCGGAGACCGTGATCAGGCAGACCGGGATGTTCGAGAGGTCGAACTTCACGATGAACGGCTGCTTGATGCCGGACGGGAGGCTGTTGCTGATCTGCTGGATGCGCTGGATGATCTCGTTCTGGCCGCTGTTCAGGTCGGCGTCGTAGTTGAACCAGACCTGGACGGCCGAGATCCCCGGCCGGCTCCGCGACTCGACGTGGCGCACGCCCGGGACCGCGCTGACCGCCTTCTCGATGGGGTAGGTGACCGTCTTCTCGATGTCCTGGACGTTGGCGCCGGTGTAGATGGTGCCGATCGTGACCACCGGCTGGTTGATGTTCGGGAACAGGTCCACCGACAGGCGGCCGAGCGACGTGGCCCCGAGGACGACGATGGCGAGGGCCGCCATGAGGACGGCGATCGCGTTCCGGACGGCGAGGAGGGTCAGCCACATGGTCGCGCGCTCCGCTCAGTAGGCCTTGGCCGGCACGGCCTTCACGGCCATGCCGTCGCGGACCAGCTCCTTGCCCTGGAAGATCACCTGGGCGTCGGGGGCGAGCCCCTTCACGACCTGGACGCGCGGCCCGTCGGTCGGGCCGAGCTCGACGACCGTGGACGCGACCTTGCCGTCGCGCACGACCAGGACGGTCGGCTGGCCCTCGGCGCCGGTGAGCACCTCGAGCGGGACCAGGAGGGCGTCGGCGCGGACCTCCACGACGAGGTCGATGCGCGCGTACATGCCGGGCTTCAGGAGGTTCTCGGCGTTCGGGATGTCGACCTCGATGCCCATGGTGCGCGTGCGCGGGTCGAGCGCGTGCACCACCCGCGCGACCCGGCCGGAGAACCGGCGCCCGGGATAGGCGTCGCTGGTCACCCGCACGACGTTGCCGCGCCTTGATGCGCGCCACGTCCCGCTCCGGCACCTCGATCTGCACCTTGACCGGGTCGATGTCCTGGAGGGTCAGGATGGCGATGGACGCGTTGCTGGTCGCCGCCGCCTGCCGCGCTGACCGAGGCGCCGACCTCCAGCCGCTTCTCCGCCACGAACCCGCTGAAGGGGGCGACGACCTTCGTGTCGTCGAGCCGCATCTGGGCCATGCGCTGCCCCGCCCGCTGCTGCGCGACCTGGGTGTCCGCCAGGTACACCTGGCTCTCGGTGGTGGAGATCTGGACGCGCGCCACCTCCACCTGGGCCTCCTGGGCGCGAACCGCCGCCTGCGAGGCCTCGTGCGCCGTTCGGGCGTTGTCCCGGTCCTGCGCCGAGACGAGCCCCTTCCCGTAGAGCTCGCCGAGCCGATCGGCCTGCCGCCGGTCGTTGGCGAGCATCGCCTGGGCGCGCGCCAGGAGCGCCTGCTGGTTCAGGAGGTTGGCCCGGGCCGACTCGAGGTTGGACCGCGCGACCTGGAGGCCCGCCTCCGCGGTCGCGATCGCCGCGCGCGACTGGTCGAGGGCGGTCTCCGCCTCGGTCGGCTCGATCTCGACGAGGAGCGCGCCCGCCGTCACGAACTGGCCCCGCTCGGCGTGGATCGCCCGGATGTACCCCGAGGTCTTGGCGAAGATGGCGGTCTGCCGGTTCGGGTTCACGTCGCCCGTGAAGGAGAGGGTCACCTCGAGCGGGCGGCGCTCCGGCTGGATGACGCCCACCTGGATCTCGCGGCTCTGGCGCGGGACGGCCCGGGCCTGCTGCTCCCGCAGGCGGAAGGCGACGAGCGCCGCCACCAGGCCGACGAGGGCCAGCAGGACCAGCGACACGCGATGGCGCCGGACGAATTTCATCCGACGGGCTCCCCGTGGTGCTGTCCGTGATGCTGGAGGATCCCGTGGAGGCAGAAGTCCGCGACTCGCTGCGCGAGCATCTCGGCCGGCGTGTCGTCGGCATGGTTGAGCGTCGTGCCCCACACGAGCCCGATCAGCATCGACGGCCCCAGGTCGCGGTCCACCTTCCGGAACACCCCCGTCTGGGCCCCGCGATCGAGGACGCGGGCGAGGCCGTCGGCGATGCGGTCGCGCCGCGCGCGCACCACCTGCTTCTTGCGGAGGAACAACCGGGCCTCGCCCTGCTGCATCAGCCGGAAGAAGGGGAGATGGCGGGCGAAGGTCTCCACGATCGCCTCGATCATCCGCGACAGCGCGACCTCGGGCGGGAGTCCCTCCGCCTCGACGCGCTCGAGCTCGCTGATGAGGAGGTCGAACGCCCCGGCGACGACGCCCAGGTAGAGGTCTTCCTTCGAGGGGAAGTACCGGTAGAGCGTGCCCTTGCCGACCCGCGCGGCCTCCGCGACGTCGTCCATGCAGACCACGTGGTAGGGACGCGCGGCAAAGACGCGCGACGCCGCCCCCACGATCTGCTCACGCTTTGCCGCCTGCTGCGGCGTCCTGCTCGATGCTTTCATCGACGTCGCGTCCGCGCCCCCGGAGTGAGCCGTCCCGGTGGAAACCGGGACCGTCCTGTAGACTTGTAGATGGAACTGACCGGTCAGTCCGTGGAACTCTAGTCCCGGCACGAAGGTGTGTCAAGGAAGGTCCCCCTGACCCGTCGCCGGGCGGAGCGGCAAGCGACACCCTGGGGTCCCTTGTGAAGATTTTCTCGATGGGCGGGCGGATTTTTTATTGACAGCCCCAAATGTCGTATGCCAGGATTCGCCCGCCCACAAGATACGGTATGCTCCTGGATCGGTGTGATCAGGCAGTGGCCGTTCGATGGCGAGTGTAGAGACCTAGGGTCAAGGAGGTTCGGCATGGCGATCACGGCAACGCGTCCCCCCCGAGTCGGCAAGTGGACGGAGCAGGCGCTCCGCGTGTTGAAGGAGCGCTACCTCACGCGGGAGGGGGATGGAGCCCAGGAAACCCCCGAGGAGATGTGCTGGCGGGTGGCCGTCGCCATCGCCCAGGGGGAGGAGCGCTGGGGCAAGAGCCCGGCCGTCGTCCACGAGATCGCGGGCGCCTTCTTCGACGTCATGGTGGACTCGAAGTTCCTGCCGAACTCGCCGACCCTCATGAACGCGGGCAAGGGAAACCAGCTCCAGTACTCGGCCTGCTACGTCCTCCCGGTCGGCGACTCGATGGAGGAGATCTTCGACGCCGTGAAGTCCGCCGCCATCATCCACAAGTCGGGTGGCGGAACGGGCTTCGCCTTCTCGCGCCTCCGCCAGAAGGACGCGGTCGTGACCTCCACCGGCGGCAAGGCCTCAGGCCCCGTGTCCTTCCTCCGGGTCTTCAACGGGGCGACGGAGGCGGTGAAGCAGGGCGGCACGCGGCGGGGCGCCAACATGGGGATCCTCCGGATCGACCATCCCGACGTGCTCGAGTTCATCGAGTGCAAGCTCGACGGCGGCATCGTCAACTTCAACATCTCGGTGGCCGCGACCGACCGGTTCATGGACGCGATCCAGAAGGGTGAGGAGTACGAGCTGATCGCCCCGCACAACGGCGAGGTGGTCAGCCGGCTGCCCGCCCGCGACGTGTTCGACCGGATCGTCCGCGCCGCGTGGCAGACCGGCGACCCGGGCATGGTCTTCCTCGACCGGATCAACGCCAGCCCCGCGAACCCGACGCCCGAGATCGGGATGATCGAGGCGACGAATCCCTGCGGGGAGCAGCCCCTCCTGCCGAACGAGGCGTGCAACCTGGGATCCATCAACGTCGCCATGTTCGCGCGACGGCAGGCGGACGGGGAGTGGGCGGTCGACTGGACCGAGCTCGAGCGCGTGGTGCGGCTGTCCGTGCGGTTCCTCGACGACGTCATCGAGGTGAACCCGTACCCGTTGCCGGAGATCGACGAGACCGTCAAGGCCAACCGGCGCATCGGCCTCGGCGTCATGGGGTGGGCGGATCTCCTGTTCCGGATGGGGATCCCGTACGACAGCCAGCCGGCGCTCGACCTCGGGGACCGGCTCATGGCGTTCATCAACGAGAAGGCGCACGACCAGTCGGCGAAGCTCGCCGAGGAGCGCGGGCCGTTCCCCAACTGGTCGCGGTCCATCTACAAGCACGGACGGCCGCTCCGGAACTCGACGGTCACGACCATCGCCCCCACGGGGACGATCTCGATGATCGCGGGGTGCTCCTCGGGGGTCGAGCCGGCCTTCGCCATCGCGTTCACCCACAAGGTGGGCGACCGCGTCCTGCCCTTCACGAACCCGATCTTCGCCGAGGTGGCCCGCGAGCGCGGCTTCTACTCGGACGCGCTCATGGAGGAGATCGCCAAGCGCGGGGTCGCCCACGGGATGGCCGGCGTCCCCGAGGACATCCAGCGGGTCTTCGTGACGGCGCACGAGGTGCCCTTCGAGTGGCACGTGCGGCACCAGGGCGCCTTCCAGAAGTCCACGGACAACGGGGTGTCCAAGACCATCAACCTGCCCAACTCGGCGACGCTCGACGACGTCGCCCGCGCCTACCTCCTGGCCTGGGAGCTGGGCTGCCTCGGCATCACCGTGTTCCGGGACGGCTGCAAGGAAGGGGTGCTCTCGATCGGCACCAAGACGGGCCGCGCCGACAAGCGCGGCGAGGCGGCGGCGGCTCCGCCGCCCGCGGTCGTCAAGCCCCGCCCGCGGAGCCTCACGGGCCGGACGTACCGCGTCGAGACGCCACTCGGCACCGCCTACACCGTCGTCAACGAGCACGGCGACGGCGAGCCCTTCGAGGTCTTCGTCTCGGTGGGCAAGGCCGGGTCCGACACGATGGCGGTCGCCGAGGCCATGGGCCGCCTGATCTCGCTGGCCCTCCGCATGCCGTCCCCGCTGTCGACCAAGCGTCGCCTGGAAGAGGTTGTCGCGCAGCTCTCGGGAATCGGCGGCGGGCGGCCGCTCGGCTTCGGGCCGCAGCGGGTCCTCTCGCTCCCGGACGGTATCGCGCGCGTCCTGGCCGAGCACCTCGGCCAGACCAAGGTGGAGGAGGTCGAGCCACCCGCCGGCGCCCACCGCGAAGCTCGTGGCCGGGGACATCTGCCCGGAGTGCGGGCAGGCGACCTTCGTCTACGAGGAAGGCTGCAAGAAGTGCTACGGGTGCGGCTTCAACGAGTGCTGAGCCCCGCCGGCTGAGCGATCCGCCCGCGGCCGCCACGCCCCTGGCAGGATCAGGGCGCGTGGCGGCCGCCGGCCGACCACGGTTCGATCACGAATGAACCCGAACATCCCCGCCGACTATCACGAGACCGGCGTCTGGCTCGAGGGCTTCGTCCGCTCGCACGCCAAGCGCGAGAGCCCGCGCGTCGAGGCGCTGGTCGAGACCGCCGGGGCCCGCGAGGGCCGTGCGTACGGCGTCCGGCTGCGCCTCGGCGAGCGCGTCACGCCCGCGCCCGGGTCGCCCCCGATCGAGCTCGACTTCCGCGAGGTCGCCGAGGGGCGCCCGCGCTTCGCCTGGTGCGCGGCGCTGGGCGAGCGGGTTCGGGCCGCGGCCCGAGAGCTCCTCGTCACCGCCCGATCCGCCGGCTGAGGGGCCCGAGCGCCGCGCCCGCGCCGCGCCGGCGATCCGAGCTGGGCACGACGTGGCTGATCCGCCGCCGGGGCGCTCCGTGACCGGCCCGCCCCGGGCGCCGCGACGTCCGGCCGCTGGTACGCGGCCGGGGACGTGAACGCGTTCTTCGGTCTCGCCGTCGACAACCTCACGAACCTGGTGGTCCTGGCCGGCCTCCTGGTCGGCGTGTTCGGCTTCCCGTCGGATCTCGTCCTCTACCGGATCGTTCCCGGCACGGCCCTCGGCGTCCTGGCCGGCGATCTCTGCTACACGTGGCTCGCCCGGCGCCTGGCGCGACAGACCGGGCGAGCGGACGTGACCGCCATGCCCTTCGGGATCGACACGCCGTCCCTGTTCGGCGTGACATTCGGAGTCCTGGGACCGACGATGCTCGCGACGCGGGACCCGGTGCTCGCCTGGAAGGTGGGCATGGGCGTCACCGTGGCCATGGGGGTCGCCAAGCTCGCCCTGGCGTTCGCCGGCGAGTGGGTGCGGCGCATCGTGCCGCGCGCGGGGCTGCTCGGCTCGATCGCGGGCGTCTCGGTGCTCCTGATCGCCTTCCTGCCCATGCTGAAGGTCATCACGGACCCGCTGGTGGGGTTCCTCTCGCTCGGGCTGATCCTCGTCGCGCTCGTCGGGCGGATCGCGTTGCCCGGGCGGGTGCCGGGCGCGCTCGCGGCCGTCGCCGTGGGGACCGCCGTCTACGTGGTGGAGCGCTGGGCCGGGATCGCGCCGAGCAGCCACGTGCTGATGGCGCCCGGGGAGTGGCGCCTGGCGATACCCTGGCCGACGCTCGCCTGGCTCGACGCGCTCGGAGAGACCTGGGGCGCGCTGTCGGTCGCGCTGCCCTTCGCGCTCGCGACCGTCATCGGCGGCATCGACAACACCGAGAGCGCCATCGCCGCCGGGGATCGCTACCGGACGCGGGACATCCTGCTGACCGAGGCCCTCGCCACGATCCTCGCAGGCGTGGCCGGCGGAGTGATCCAGAACACTCCGTACGTGGGCCATCCCGCCTACAAGGCGATGGGCGCGCGGGCAGGGTACACGCTGGCGACGGGCCTCGTGATCGGCCTCGGCGCGATGGCGGGCGTCGTCTCGCTCCTGGTCGGCCTGGTGCCGGAAGCCGCGGTGGCCCCGATCCTCGTCTTCGTCGGCCTCGAGATCACCGCCCAGGCGTTTCTCGCCACGCCGCCGCGCCATGCGCCCGCCGTGGCGCTCGCGTTCGTGCCGACGACCGCGGCGCTCGTGATGATCGAGCTCAGCGGCATCCTCGGGAGCCTCGGACTCGGCCCCGGCGCGATACAGGGCGACGCCGCCCACTCCGTCCAGGCGCTGCGCCTCCTCGGCAACGGCTTCATCCTGACGGCGCTCCTCTGGGGGGCCGCGGCCGCCATGATCATCGATCGCCGGCTCCTGGCGGCGGCCGCGTTCCTCTCCGTGGCGAGCCTGGGAAGCCTCTGCGGGCTGATCCACTCGCCGCTCGTATCGGGCGGTCTCTTCTGGCCGGGGGGAGCGGTGCGGCCTGGCCCGGTCTCCTGGCGGGCGGCTACGGTCTGCTCGCAGGCCTGCTCGTGCTGCTCGCGCCCTGGACGGACGCCGCCCCGCCCGCCGGACGGGCCGGCGGGGAGGGTCACGCAGCTTGACCCCTGCGCGCCTTCGGTGTTACATCAGAAGTCGATGCTTGTGAATTCCGTCACCTCCCCCGGTCCGGCCCCAAAGAGGAGGCCTCCCATGGCACGTCGTCTGATTCTCGGCGGGGTGGTGGCGATCGCCGCCCTGCTCACCGCACCATCCGTCACCGCTCCGGCATGGGCGCAGGCGCAGGGCGCGTGGACCTGCCCGGCCGCCGAGAACGCCAAGAAGAACACCGTCGCGAAGAGCGATGCGGCCTCGGCGGCGGGCAAGAAGCTCACCGTCGACAAGGCCTGCACCGCGTGCCACGGCGATGGGGGCAAGGGGGACGGCCCCGGCGCCGCGGCCCTCAACCCGAAGCCGGCGGACTGGACCTCGGCGAAGGTGCAGCAGCAGACCGACGGATGCCTCCTCTGGAAGATCACGACCGGCCGCGGAGCGATGCCGCCCTGGGCCGCTCTGTCCGAGACCGAGCGCGGCCAACTGATCCACTACATCCGGACGCTCAAGAAGTAGCTCCGTCGTCCGTTCGAGCGGCGCCGCCCCCAACCGGCCCTCCGGTGAAGGGGACGGCGCCGCGTCTTCGTTGCCCGAGGTCCGCGGGGTGACTGACGAGCCCGACACCGATGACGGGGCGGGCGGGTCGGTGGCCCCGACGCCCACTGAGGACGCCAGCCCCAGCGCCGACGACCTCCGCCGCCGCGGCCACTAGGGCCTGACGGCCCGTTGACCGCGCCCCGGCCGGTTCCTATACTCCCGACCGTGAGCGCCGAGGACGGGTCGCTCGGCGACATCCGGAACGCCCTCGCCGCCATCACTCGCCGCCTCGACGCGCTGGCCGACGCCGTCGGGATTGCGGCCGCGAACGCTCCCCCCGGCGCCCTGCTCGACGAGCCGACCCGCGCCCGCCTCGCCGGACTCCAGAGTCTCCTGGCCATCGGCCGCGGCACGAGTCGATCCGAGGCCTGCCTCCTCGCGATCGACCGCGCCCTCACGCACGCCCGCGCCGATTGCGCCGCGATCCTCCAGCTGTCGGGCGAGAGATCGCTGACCGTCCTCGCTCAGCAGGGCTTCCGCCTGCCGCTCGAGCCCCGCGCGGACGACGGCATCGTCGGGCGGGCCATCCATGCCGACGAGGTCGTGCAGGCGGGCCCGGGCCTGGGCGCTCCCGACGCCCTGCTCGAGCATCACGGCCTCGGCGCCGCGCTGGCGATCCCGATTCATGCCGCCTCCGGCCGGCCGGCCGGCGCCTTCCTGGTCGGGCGGCGGCGGCCGGTTCCGTTCGAGGCCGATACGATCGGCACGCTGATCGTGGCGGGCGATCGCCTGGGTGCGGCCCTCCTCGGCGAGTCCGAGGGGGCAGGAGACCCGGTGACGCCCGCCGGGCTCTTCGCCAGTCTCGATCCGGCCCGGACCGCCGCCGTCGTGGCGTCGGAGACGGCAACCCGCCTCGGAGCCCAGGCGGTGGCGGTCTTCCTGCCCGATGGCGACGGCTTCGTCCTGGCAGGAGGAGCGGGTCTGCCGGACGACGCCCGGGCGCCGAGCTCCACCCTCGCGCTCGATGCGGTGACGGTCACGCGGCGGGCATTCGTTCCCGCCGAGGACGTCCCGGCTGACCCGGCTCTCGCCCGCTGCCTCGGCACCACGCTGCGGGCCGTCCTGCCGCTGGCCGTGGACGAGTGGCTGGTCGCGCTCCTCGCGGTTGGCAGCGCGGGATCCTGCGGGACGGCCCTCTCGCCGCCCTTCGAGCATGCCGCCGCCCTGGCCCTCCGGAACGCGCGTCTCCACGCCGAGTCGCTTCGCACCGTCGCCGAAGCGGCCACCGAGGCCCCACCGGATCCCGTCGCGGCCGGCGCCGAGAGCGGCGCCGCACCGCTCGGCGACATGGCGAGCCTTCTGGCCGTCGTCCTGGGCCGGCTCGCGTCGGTCCGCGACCAGGTCGGGGATTCCGCGGCCGCCCGGGACCTCGCCCACGCCGAGGAGGCCGCATGGCGGGTGGCGGAGGGCGTGCGGCGGGTCCTCGGCCACGCGCCGCGCTCCGGCGCGCACCCGGCCGCCCCCGTCGACATCGGCGCGGCGGTGCGCGACTCGGTCCGGGCGACCGAGCGGCTCTGGGCCAACGAAGGCAGCGTGCCGTCCGTCACGCTCGATCTCGATCCGGTGCCCCCGGTTCGCGTGCACCCCGAGGAGCTCCGGCAGGCCCTTCACCATCTCCTGCAGAACGCACGCGAGGCCGGGAACGACGCGGGCTCGGTCGCCATCTCGCTCCGCTGGAACGGCGCGACGCACATCGAGCTGTCCGTCGCGGACCGCGGACGGGGCATGGACGAGGCCACGCGCACGCGGGCGGACGAGCCGTTCTTCACGACGAAGGGCCCGGGGCGGCTCGGCGTCGGGCTGGCGGTGGTCCGGACGATGGCCTCCCGGCATCGAGGCGAGCTCGAGATCGAGAGCGTGCCGGGGCAGGGAACGACGGTCCGCTTGCGCCTGCCGGCCGCCGCGGGAACCCGGATCGGTCCGGGCCGGCCCGAGCCCGGCTCCCGCGCCTCGCGCCGGATTCTCGTGGTCGACGACGACGAAGCGGTCCGGGAGAGCCTGGTCCAGGGGCTGATGCGCGAGGGCTACGTGGTGCGAACCGCGAGCGACGTCGGCGAGGCGGTCGCGCTGCTCCGCCGCGAGCCGGTGGACCTCGTGGTGACGGACCTCGTGCTGCCCGGAGGCTCCGGTCTCGAGGTCGCGCGGGAGGCGAAGCGCGGACGGCCCGGCACCCCCGTGGCCCTGATCACGGGCTGGCCCGGCCGGGTGGCGGCCGAGACTCTCGAGGCGCACGGCATCGACGCGGTCGTCGAGAAGCCCGTCGGACTCGAGACGCTCCGGGCCACCGTCGCCACGCTGATCGAGCGCGCCTCGTCACGACGGCGGTGAGACGACCGCTCGCCGCGATCGACCTCGGGACGAACACCGTCCGCATCCTCGTCGCGGATCCGGATCCGGCGGCCGCGCTCCGCCCGCTGTGGGCCGACCAGACGGTCACGCGCCTCGGCGAGGGCCTGACGGAGCGCGGGACGCTCGCCCCGGCCGCCGCCGACCGGACGCTGGCCGCCGTCCGCCGCTTCCGTGAGCGCGCGCTCGCCCTGGGGGCCACCGAGGTCCTGCTGGTCGCGACGGCCGCCGTCCGCCAGGCCCGGGACGGCCGCGAGTTCCTGGCCCGGCTCCGCGCGGAACCCGGGATCAATCCGCGCGTCGTGAGCGGCGAGGAGGAGGCGGGCCTGACGCTCCTCGGGGCCTCGTGGGGCCTTGGCGGCGTCGCCGGGACGTTCGCCCTCCTCGACATCGGCGGAGGCAGCACCGAGGTGCTGGTCGCCGAGGGCGGGCGCGTGCTGGAGGCGGTGAGTCTCGCGCTCGGAGTCGTCCAGCTCGTCGAGCGCTTCTTCGTGCACGATCCGGTCACGACCCACGAGCTCGACGCCTGCCGGGCGTACGTGGACGCGCGCCTCCGTGACGAGGCCTGGGATCGGGTCCGCCCGCACCGCCCGGCGACGCTCGTCGCGACCGCGGGCACGCCCACGACGCTCGCCGTCCTGGACCTGGGGCTCCCCGGATACGACCCGGGGCGCGTGCAGGGGCACCGGCTGGGCGCGACCGCCATCGCGCGGCTCACCGTGCGGCTCGCCGCGCTCCCGCTCGCCGAGCGCGCCCGGACGCCGGGGCTCGAGCCGGGGCGGGCCGACGTCATCGTGCCGGGCGCGGTCCTGCTCGCCGCGGCCCTCGCCGGCCTCGATCTCCCCGTCGCGACGGTCTCGGACTCGGGGCTCCGCGAGGGCATCCTCCTCGATGCGCTCGGGTGGCGTCCGGCGCCTTCGCCGCCACGCGTCTGAAGCCGGCGCGCCTGCGCCACCGAGCGAGCAGCGGCGCGTCCCAATTCTTGCCGCGTCCTGCGCGCTTTGCTAGACTTCGCCTGGACGCGCTCGAGACGCGCATCGAGCTCGGCACTCTGCGGACCCAGGGGTCGCCAACGTGCTCCGTGATGCTCTGCTCCGCCTCTCCACGAAACCCGCGATCGGCCGAGGACTCGAGCGACTGCCCCTGTCCCGCCGCGTGGTCCGGCGGTTCGTCGCCGGCGAGACCCCCGCCCACGCGCTCGACGTCCTGGAACGCCTCGAGGCGCAGGGTCTCCAGACGGCCGTCACCTATCTCGGGGAGAACGTCACCACGCCGAGGGCCGCCGCCGCGGCCGCCGACGTGTACGGCCATCTCATCGAGGAGGCGCGCCGGCGGCGGCTCGGGGTGACGCCGTCGCTGAAGCTCACGCACCTCGGCCTCGACCTCGGGGAGGAGATCGCGCTCGCGAACGTCGAGCGTGTCCTCGAGCGGGCGGGCGAGACGTGGGTCTGGATCGACATGGAGGGCTCGGCCTACACCGAGCGGACGCTGGCCCTCTACCGGCGCCTCCGCCGGCGCTGGCGGAACGTGGCCGGCGTGCTGCAGGCGTATCTCCATCGCACGGAGGCCGACCTGCGCGGGCTGGTCCCGGGAGGGCTGCGTGTGCGCCTCTGCAAGGGCGCCTACCACGAGCCCCCGGACCGGGCGTTTCCCCAGAAGACGGACGTGGACCGGAACTACGCGCGGCTGGCCGGGATGCTCTTCTCGAGGGAAGCGCAGACCGCCGGCGCCTACGCGGCGTTCGCCACCCACGACGAGCGCCTGATCCGGGTGATCGCCGACCGGGCGCGCGAGTTCGGGCTCGCGCCCGACCGCTACGAGTTCCAGATGCTTCACGGAATCCGCCCGGAGCTCCACCGGACGCTCCTCGACCTCGGGCTGCGGCTTCGCGTGCTCGTGCCCTTCGGGGAAGACTGGTACGGCTACTTCGTCCGGCGTCTCGCCGAGCGCCCGGCCAACCTTCGCTTCTTCCTGACGAACCTCGTCCACCGCTGACCGGGAGGACCGCGGCGGCGCGCCCGGCGCCCGCGGGTTCGCGCGGACGCCGCGGTTGACAGGCACGACGGCCCCTTCGTATCATACGATGGCATATGGATGAAGTGGCCGTACTAGTACTGAACGGAAGCTTCGAGCCCCTCCACTTCACCAACGCCCGCCGCGCGATCACCCTCCTCCTCAGTGGCAAAGCCGAGACCGTCGAGCCCTCTCCCCGGGTCATCCGCTCGCCGTCCCGCACGTTCCCGCTGCCCTCGGTGATCCGGCTCATGATGTACATCCGGAAGCCCTTCGTGGAGCGGGTCGCCTTCAACAAGAAGAACATCCTCCGGCGCGACCACTACACGTGCCAGTACTGCAGCCGCCGGGGAGACCGGCTCACCGTGGACCACGTGGTGCCGCGGTCGCGCGGGGGCGGGACGACCTGGACGAACGTGGTCGCGGCGTGTCTCCGCTGCAACCTCCACAAGGGGAACCGGACCGCCGACGAGGCCGGGATGGCGCTCGTCCGCATGCCCGCGCATCCGCAGTTCCTCTTCTCGGTGCACCTCCTCCGCCACCCGCACGCGTCCTTCTTCCTCGACGCCTGGCGAAAGTACCTCCACGCGGTCCCGGCAGCTCTCCCCTCGGGCGCCTGAGCGCCCCGCCGTCCGGCGCGTACACTGGCGGTAAGGCATGCCACCCTTCAGGCTCGTCTCCGACTACACCCCCAAGGGCGACCAGCCGGGCGCGATCGCGCGCCTGTCCGACTGGCTCGCCGCGGGGCGCGCCCACGCCACGCTGCTCGGGGTGACCGGGTCCGGCAAGACGTTCACCGTCGCGTCGCTCATCGAGCGGCTGCAGCGCCCCACGCTGGTCATGTCGCCCAACAAGACGCTGGCCGCCCAGCTGTACGGCGAGTTCAAGGCGTTCTTCCCCGAGAACGCGGTCGAGTACTTCGTCTCCTACTACGACTACTACCAGCCCGAGGCCTACATCCCGCAGTCGGACACCTACATCGAGAAGGACGCGCTGATCAACGACGAGATCGACCGGATGCGCCACTCGACGACCAAGTCGCTCTTCGAGCGCCGGGACGTGGTGATCGTCGCGTCGGTCTCGTGCATCTACGGCCTCGGCTCGCCCGAGACCTATCACGGGATGCACCTCGAGCTGGCGGAGGGGGAGGAGCGGGAGCGCGACGACATTCTCCGCCAGCTCGTCGCGCTCCAGTACGAGCGCAACGACTACGACTTCCGCCGGGGGACGTTCCGCGTCCGCGGCGACGTCGTCGAGATCTTCCCGGTGGCCGCCGAGAGCGTGGCGATCCGCGTCGAGCTCTTCGGGGACACGATCGAGGCCATCCACCGCATCGATCCCCTGAAGGGGCAGATGCTGGAGCGGGTGGATCGCGCCGCCGTGTACCCGGCGAGCCACTACGTCACGCCCGCGGAGGAGCTCGAGGGGGCCGCGGAGTCCATCAAGACGGAGCTGGCCGACCGTCTCGCCTACTTCCGCGCGCACAACCGCCTGCTCGAAGCGCAGCGGCTCGAGCAGCGGACGCTGTTCGACCTGGAGATGCTCCGGGAGATCGGCTACTGCCACGGGATCGAGAACTACTCGCGGCACCTCGCGGGCCGCCGGGCAGGGGAGACACCCGCGACGCTGATCGACTATCTCCCGAAGGACACCCTGGTGGTCATCGACGAGAGCCACGTCGGGGTGCCCCAGCTCCGCGGGATGCTGCATGGCGATCGCTCCCGGAAGGAGGCCCTCGTCGAGTACGGCTTCCGGCTGCCCTCGGCGTTCGACAACCGGCCGCTCACCTTCGACGAGTTCACGGCCGCGGTGGGCCAGGTGCTCTACGTCTCGGCCACGCCGGCGGCGTACGAGCTCGAGAAGTCGGACAGCGCCGTGGCCGAGCAGATCATCCGGCCGACCGGGCTCACGGACCCCGCGATCACGATCCGCCCCGCCGGCGAGCAGGTCGACGACCTCATGGAGGAGATCCGCGCGCGGGCCGAGCGGAACGAGCGCGTGCTGGTCACGACGCTCACCAAGCGGATGGCCGAGGATCTCAGCCAGTACTACCTCCAGATGGGGCTCCGCGTGCGCTACCTCCACTCCGACGTCGACACGCTCGAGCGCGTCGAGGTGATCCGGGACCTCCGGCTGGGCAAGTTCGACGCGCTGGTCGGCATCAACCTGCTGCGCGAGGGGCTCGACATCCCGGAGGTGTCCCTGGTCGCGATCCTCGACGCCGACAAGGAGGGCTACCTCCGCTCGGCGACCTCGCTCGTCCAGACGTCGGGACGGGCGGCCCGCAACGTCCGGGGCGAGGTCATCATGTACGCGGACAAGGTCACCGCCTCGATGCAGACCGCGCTCGGCGAGACCGATCGGCGCCGCGCGCGCCAGGCCGCCTACAACGCCGAGCACGGCATCACGCCGGAGTCGATCCGCTCCTCGATCCGCGACGTCATGCGGTCGGTCGAGGAGCGCGACTACTACACCGTCGAGGCCCAGGCACCGGACGAGGGCTTCGAGTCGGCGGAGGCCCTGGCCGAGGCGGTCAAGCGGATCGAGAGCGAGATGAAGGACGCGGCGAAGCGCCTCGACTTCGAGCGCGCGGCCGAGCTCCGCGACCGCCTCCGCAGCCTCCGCAAGCGCGACCTGTCCGTCCGCGGCTGACGCGTCGGCGGGGGTCGCGGGGCCGCGCCCGGCTCCGGCGGGTGACCCGGAGGGCCGCGCCGCCGCCCCGGGAAGCGGGCGCCGGAGCACCAGAGGCTCGCCGCGCGACCGCGCCCGGCCCCGGGGGCGGCCGGCCGGCGTACCATGGAGCCGGTGGACCTCGCGGAGAAGCTCGAGCGCCTCCCGGACCGGCCCGGCGTCTACCTCTACAAGGACGCCAAGGGCCAGGTGGTCTACGTGGGGAAGGCCGCCTCCGTCCGGTCCCGGGTTCGCTCCTACTTCCAGGCCTCCCGCACCCGCGACGCCAAGACGGACGCCCTGGTCGACCACATCGCCGACCTCGACTACATCGTCACCGCGAACGAGCTCGAGGCGCTGATCCTCGAGTCGAACCTCGTGAAGCGGCATCGGCCCCGCTACAACATCATCCTGCGGGACGACAAGCACTATCCCTTCCTGAAGCTCACGACGAACGAGGAGTTCCCGCGCCTCCTGGTGGCCCGCCGGATCCAGAAGGACGGCGCGACGTACTACGGCCCGTTCTACCCGGCGACCGCGCTTCGCGAGACCCTCCGCCTGGTGCGGGCGCTGTTCCCGCTCCGGACCTGCAGCATCAAGATCGACGGGGCGGCGGAGCGGCCGTGCCTCCAGTACTACATCCACCGGTGCAAGGCCCCGTGCACGGGGTGGGAGACGCGCGAGGAGTACGACCGGACGGTGAAGGACGTCCAGGCCTTCCTCGAGGGCCGGGACGAGGACCTGGCCCGGCGCCTGACCGCGGAGATGGAAGAGGCCGCCGCGCAGGAGAAGTTCGAGCGGGCGGGCATCCTCCGCGATCAGGTCCAGGCCCTGAACACGGTCCGCGAGCGCCAGAAGATCATCTCGGTCGAGCCGGAGGACCAGGACATCCTGGGGCTGGCGCGCCAAGGGTCCGAGGCGTGCGTCCAGATCTTCTTCGTGCGCCGCGGCCGCCTCCTCGGCCGCGAGGCGTTCTTCCTGGACAAGCTCGGTACGGCCACCGACGGCGAGCTCCTCTCGGCGCTGCTGGCGCAGTTCTACTCGCAGAGCGTGTCCCCGCCGAGGGAGGTCCTGCTCTCGACCGACGTCCCGGAGGAGACGCTGCTCTCGGAGTGGCTGGCCCAGCTCCGCGAGGGCCGCGTCGAGCTCCTCGTCCCCCAGCGCGGCCGGAAGCGCGAGCTGGTCGCCATGGCGGAGGAGAACGCGGCCCTGGCGCTCCAGACCCATCTCCTCGCCCGGTCGAGCCGGCGCCAGGTCGTCGTCGAGGAGCTCCGCCGGGAGCTCGGGCTCCCCGAGGCGCCGCACCGGATCGAGGGCTTCGACATCTCGAACATCCAGGGGCAGGAAGCGGTCGGCTCCATGGTCGTCTGGGAAGCCGGCGGCATGAAGAAGGACGACTACAAGCGGTTCAAGATCCGCACCGTCCCCGGCGCCGACGACTTCGCGATGATGGCCGAGGTCCTGCGGCGACGCTACGGAAAGGCGCTGGAGGACGGGGGGACGCTCCCCGACCTGATCCTGCTCGACGGCGGCCGCGGCCAGCTGAGCGCGGGCTCCCGCGTCCTGGAGGAGCTCGGGCTCGACTACCTCCCCATCGTCGCCCTGGCGAAGCGCGCGGAGGAGGTCTACCACCCGGGCAGCCTCCACCCGCTCGTCCTCGACCTCGCGTCGCCGGCGCTCCAGACGCTCCAGCGCGTCCGGGACGAGGCGCACCGCTTCGCGATCACCTACCACAAGAAGCTCCGGTCAGAAGCGCACCCTCGTCTCGGTGCTCGATCAGATCCCCGGCGTGGGCCCCTCGATCCGGACGAACCTCCTGAAGTCGCTCGGCTCCGCGCGCCGCGTGCGAAGCCGCCTCCGTGGCGGAGCTCGCCTCGGTGCCGAAGGTCACCCCGAAGCTCGCGCAGCGCATCCACGACTTCTTCCACCGGGAGGCGGCGGAACCCGGATCCCCGGCCGCGGCCCCCGCCGCCGAGCCCCGGCGAGGGCGGGGCAGGGGGTCCGAGCCTTGCGTCGGACGGCGATCTCTGCTAAATATGCATGGACATTGATCGGAGGAGGCTCGAGGGACTCGTGACCCAGGACCGGCCCGACCACTATCCCTTCCGGGACATCGAGACGAAGTGGCAGCGCGTGTGGGAGGAGACCGGTCTGTTCCGGGTCCGCGAGGAGCCCGGCCGTCCGAAGTACTACTGCCTCGAGATGTTCCCGTACCCGTCCGGCCGCATCCACATGGGGCACGTCCGGAACTACGCCATCGGCGACGCGATCACCCGGTACAAGCGGATGCGCGGATACAACGTGCTGCACCCGATGGGCTGGGACGCCTTCGGCCTTCCCGCCGAGAACGCCGCCATCGACAACGGCGTGCACCCGGCGGTCTGGACGTACGAGAACATCGCCACCATGAAGGCCCAGATGAAGACCCTCGGGATCTCCTACGACTGGGACCGCGAGGTCGCCACGTGCGACCCCGAGTACTACCGCTGGGAGCAGCTGATCTTCGTCAAGATGTTCGAGCGCGGGCTCGCGTACCAGAAGAGCGCGCGCGTGAACTGGTGCCCGGGCTGTCAGACGGTGCTCGCCAACGAGCAGGTCGAGGCGGGGCGCTGCTGGCGCTGCGACTCCGAGGTGGTCACGAAGGAGATCGCGAGCTGGTACTTCAAGATCACGGCGTACGCGGAGGAGCTCCTCGAGTGGTGTGACCGCCTCGTCGGCTGGCCCGAGCGCGTCCTCACGATGCAGCGCAACTGGATCGGCAAGAGCGAGGGGGCGGAGTTCGAGCTCCCGGTGGCCGGCCGGCCCGGCCTCGGGATCCGCGTCTTCACGACCCGACCCGACACCTCCTTCGGAATGACCTACGCCGTCCTCGCGCCCGAGCACCCGCTCGTCGATCAGCTCGTGACCGATCCCGGCGAGCGCGCGGCGGTGGCGGCCTTCCGGGTCGAGGTCTCGCGCGAGACCGAGATCGAGCGGCTGGCCACGGACCGCCCGAAGCGCGGGGTCCGCCTGCGGGCCCGCGCGGTCAACCCGTTCAACGGCGCCGAGGTGCCGCTGTTCCTGGCCGACTACGTCCTCATGGGCTACGGCACGGGCGCGATCATGGCGGTTCCCGGCGAGGACCAGCGCGACTGGGACTTCGCCAAGGCGCACGACCTCCCGATCATCGAGACGGTCCAGCGCCCGCCCGGCTGGACGGGGGAGGCGTACACGGGGGACGGGGTCAAGATCAACTCGGGCTTCCTCGACGGCCTGACGATCGCCGAGGCGAAGCGGAAGGCGATCGACTGGCTCGCCGAGCGGAACCTCGGCGTCGGGAAGGTCAACTACCGGCTGCGCGACTGGGGCATCAGCCGCCAGCGTTACTGGGGCGCGCCGATCCCGATCGTGTACTGCCCCAAGTGCGGGACGGTCGCCGAGCGGCCGGAGCGTCTCCCGGTCGTGCTCCCCCAGGACGTCCAGATCACGGGGAAGGGCGGGTCGCCGATCGCCGACGTGCCGGGGTTCGTCAACACGACGTGTCCCCGCTGCGGCGGGCCGGCCCGGCGCGAGACGGACACGATGGACACCTTCGTGGACTCCTCCTGGTACTTCCTGCGGTTCTGCTCGCCCCGGCACCTGGGCGGCCTGGCCGAGGCCGACGCCGTCCACTACTGGATGCCGGTGGACCAGTACACGGGCGGGATCGAGCACGCCATCCTCCATCTCCTGTACGCCCGCTTCTACACGAAGGTCCTGCGCGACCTCGGCTACTTCAAGCTCGACGAGCCGTTCCGGAACCTGTTCACCCAGGGCATGGTGGTGAAGGACGGCGCCAAGATGTCGAAGTCCAAGGGGAACGTCGTGAGCCCCGACGACTTCATCGGCACGTACGGCGGCGACACCGGACGCGTGTTCGAGCTGTTCATGGCCCCGCCGGAGAAGGACCTGGAGTGGAGCGACCAGGGGGTGGAGGGCGCGTTCCGCTTCCTGAATCGCGTCTGGCGATTCTTCCAGGCGAATCAGCCGTCGCTCGCGCGGACCGAGCCCCGGTCTCCCGACCTCTCCGCCGCGGGGCGCACCTTCCGCCGGACGGTCCACGAGGCGATCCAGCGCGTCACGACCGACATCGAGGAGTTCCACTTCAACACCGCCATCAGCGCGCTCCACGAGCTCGTGAACGCGACGCACGCCTACGCGACGGAGTCGCTCGACCGGGCCGCCGCGGAGGAGCGGGCCAGCCTGCTCGCCGAGGCCATGGACACCCTCGTCCGCCTGCTCGCCCCCTTCGCGCCGCACCTCGCGGAGGAGCTGTGGGCGCAGCTCGGTCACCCGGAGAGCGTGTTTCGGGCCTCCTGGCCCGAGGCCGACCCGGCCGCCCTCGAGCGGGACGCGGTCCAGGTCGTGGTCCAGGTCGACGGCCGGGTGCGGACCCGGCTCGTCGTCTCGCCGGAGATCGCCGAGGACCGGCTCCGGACCGAGGCGCTGGCCGACGAGAAGGTGCTGCCCTGGCTCAAGTCCCGCGAGGTGGCGCGGGTGGTCGTGGTGCCGGGCCGGCTCGTCAACATCGTGACGCGCGGCACGGGGAGCCCGGCGTGAGGCGGCGACGCGCCCTGGCCGTCCTCCTCGCGCCCCTCGCGGCGGCCCTCGGCCTCGACGGCTGCGGGTACTCGCTCCGCACGAGCATGCCGCCGGGGATCAACTCGATCCACGTCCCGGTCCTGCAGAACAAGACGGCCGAGCCCGGGATCGAGGACTTCATCACCCAGGCCCTCACCCAGGCGGTGGTTCAGAGCGGCCGGGTCCGGATCGCCCGCAACGCGCAGGAGGCGGACGCCACGCTCGAGGGGTCGATCGTCGAGTACCGGCTGGCGGCGCTGTCGTTCGACAGCAGCGCCAACGTCACGTCCTATCGCCTGATCATCGGCCTCGCCCTCACGTTCAAGGATCTCAAGCAGAACAAGATCATCTGGAAGCAGGATCGCATCGAGGAGCGGGCGGACTTCCTGGTCGCCGGCCAGGTGACGCAGACGATCGCCCGGGAGCAGGTCGCGGTCCAGCGGGCAGCGGTGGACGTGGCGCGCGCCATCGTCAGCTTCGCCTTCGAAGGGTTCTGAGCTGGAGGTCACCGCCCTCCTCCGCGACGCCGCGGCCGGGCGCGTCCCATCGCTCCTTCTCCTCCACGGGCCGGAGCCCCTCCTCGTCGACGACGTCCTGGAGCGCCTGACCCGGGCGATCCTGCCCGACGATCAGGCCGCCGGCGTGAATCGCGAGGTTCTCCACGCGGACCAGCTGACCCCGGAGGCGCTCGTCGCCGCGGGCGCCTCGCTCTCGCTCTTCGCCGGGCGCCGTCTCGTCCTCGTGCGCGGGGTGACGGATCTCGCCGCGAAGACGGCCGACCGCCTGCGGGACGCGCTGGTCGAGGCCCGCGGCGCGCCCGGGGGGTGGCCGGCGGAGGGCACGACGGTCCTGCTCGTCGCGGCAGGCTCCGATTACAAGACGGTGGGCCTCCGGGTCCTGCCCGAGAGCGACCGGGCGGAGGTGCGGGCGCCGGCCGGACGGGCCGTGGTGGGCTGGGTCCGCGAGCGGGCGCGGGCGGCCGGGATCGACCTCGCCCCCGACGCCGCCCAGGCCCTGGTCGACCTGGTAGGAGAGGACCTGGCCCGGCTGGCGACGGAGGTCGAGAAGGCCGCCCTCTACGCCGCCGGCGACCGACGCGTGTCCGAGGAGGTCGTCAGAGCCCTGGCGGGGGAGACGCGGACGCGACAGTACTGGGAGCTGACTCAGGCGCTCGAGGAGGCGCGGCGGCCCGACGCCCTGCGCCTGGCGTCACAGCTCCTGGCGTCGGGGGACGAGCCGCTCATCCTGCTCGCGTGGGTGGTGGGTCATCTCCGCGATGTCTGGCGCGTGCTCCCGGCCGCGATGGTCGGCGACCTCCGCGCGGCGGCCCGTGCGCTCCCGCGGCGCCGGCCTGACTTCGCCATCGAGCGCCTGACCGCGCGCGCCCGCGCCGTCGGCGTCCGAGGCGTGACGCGCGCCGCCCGGCAATGCTTCGAGGTGGACCAAGCCATCAAGACGGGGGCGGGGAACCCCCGCGCGCTCCTGATCTGCCTGGTTGCCGAGCTGGCGGGCTAGCGGCTGGCGAGGGCGTTCAGCTGGCGCGTCAGGCGGGACTTCTTGCGGGCCGCCGTGTTCTTGTGGATGACGCCCTTCGTGACGGCCTTGTCGAGGACCTGGATCGTGTGCAGGAGGGTCGATCGGGCCTGATCGACCTGGCCTCCCTCGATCGCGGTCCGGGCGCCCTTGAGCGACGTTCGGACCGTCGAGCGGACGGCCGCATTGCGGACGCGGCGCTTCTCGCTCGTGCGGATGCGCTTGATGGCGGACTTGATGTTGGCCATCGGATCACCTCCTTCGCCGTGTCCGGCACTCGGCCGGGCACTGGGACTGGGACTCTGAACTCCCGCGCGTTGCGTGGCCGACGCTGGATCCGGCCAATCGACGGCGCGACTTCGGAGCCTACCGTGCCCCGCCGAGGCTGTCAAGGTTCGCGCCCTCGATTGGCGGCCGCCGCGAGCCCGCCCGACGCACGCCGGGCGCCGTCCGGCCGAGGCCGCCCGGTCCGTCCCGCCGCGGAAATGGCGGCCTGCCCGTGAGCGCGGACGACCCGATCGGCGCCGACGACACCGAGTTCCCGCCGTCGCCGCCCGCGACCGGCGCCCGCCGCGCCGTCGCGCGCGCGGCCGCCGTGGTGGGCTCCGCCACCCTGGCCAGCCGGATCCTCGGGTTCCTGCGCGACCTCGTGGTCGCCCGGGCCTTCGGCGCCGGCGTCGCCACCGATGCCTTCTTCGTGGCGTTTCGGCTGCCGAATCTCCTCCGCCGTCTCGTCGCGGAAGGGGCGTTGTCGTCCGCGTTCATCCCGGTGTTCACGGAGTACGTGACGACGCGAACACGCGCCGACACGCGGCGCATGCTCCGCGCGGTGGTCGGGGCCATGCTGCTGGTCCTGGGCACCCTGACCCTGCTGGGCATCCTCGCGGCCCCCTGGCTCGTCCGGCTCATGGCGCCCGGCTTCTTCGCCAACTCCGCGGCGGGCGAGCTGACGGTACGGATGACGCGGCTGATGTTCCCGTATCTGTTCTTCGTCGGACTGTCGGCCGTCGCGATGGGCGTCCTGAACGCGCACCGCCACTTCCTTCTGCCGGCCCTGTCGCCGGTGGTGCTGAACGTCGGAATCATCATCGGCGCGCTCGTGCTCGCGCCGCGGCTGCCGGAGCCGGTGACGGGGCTCGCGCTGGGCGTGCTCATCGGCGGCGCCGGTCAGCTTCTGCTGCAGATCCCCTGGCTGGGGGGCCGCGGACTGCTCGCGACGCCGCAGATCGCCTTCGACCATCCGGCGGTCCGGCGGATCCTCGCGCTGATCGCGCCGGTGGTCGTCGGGCAGTCGGCGACCCACATCGGCACCGTCATCAACACGATCATCGCGTCGTTCCTGGCCAAGGGCAGCATCTCCTACCTCTACTACGCGGATCGGCTGATCGAGTTCCCGCTGGGCGTGTTCGGGATCGCCATCGCGACCGCGGTGCTGCCCACGCTCTCGGAGCAGGCCGCGCGGCGCGACAAGGAGGCGCTCCGCGAGACACTGTCGTTCTCGCTCCGCCTCGCCACGTTCGTCTCCATGCCGGCCGCCGTGGGCCTGTTCGTCCTGTCGGAGCCGATCGTCCGCGTCCTCTACGAGCGGGGCCGCTTCGGCCCGGACGAGACCGTCGGCACCGCCGCCGCCGTGACCATGTACGCGCTGGGCATCGTGGGGACCGCGACCGCGAAGATCTCGACACAGGCCTTCTTCGCGCTCGGCGACACGCGGACTCCGGTCAAGGTGGCGGTCTGCGCGATGGCCTTCAACTGCACGGTGGCCTTCCTCCTGGCGCCGTCCCTCGGACACGTCGCGCTCGCCGCGGCGATCGCGGGCGCCGCCACCCTGAACGCGATCGCCCTGACGATCCTCCTCCACCGGCGACTGCCGGGGAAGCCGGTGCCCGGCGCCCGGCGCGCGTGGCTCCGGACCGCCGGCGTCTCGGCGGGGCTGTGTCTCCTCCTGGGAGCGGTGTCGCACCTCGCGCCGCCGCCGCCCGGGCGGCTCGCCGAGACCGTGTGGCTCGCGGTGGTGATCGTCGGGTCCACGGCGGCCTACGTCGCCTGTCACGCGGCGCTCGGAGCGGAGGAAGTGCGGCTCGCGTCGAGGGCGCTCGTGGGTCGCTGGCGGAGGAGTTCCTTGCGTCGCACGGAGCGGCGTTGATATACTCGACCGAGACCGGACCACATGCGGGCCCTGCTGCAGCGCGTGACCGGAGCGTCGGTCGAGGCGGATCGCCAGGTGATCGGCAGCATCGACCGGGGCCTCGTCACCCTACTCGGCGTGGCGGCCGGTGACGGTCCCGACGACGTCCGCTACCTCGCCGACAAGATCCTCCACCTCCGCATCTTCGAAGACGAGCACGGGAAGTTCCAGCACTCGCTCCTCGACACGGGCGGAGGCTGCCTCCTCGTCTCCCAGTTCACGCTCCTCGCCAACACCCGCCGGGGGCGCCGCCCCGATTTCCTCGGCGCCGCCGCGCCCGAGGTGGCCGCCCCGATGGTGAAGGACGTGGCCGAGCGTCTCCGCGCCGGAGGCGTGTCGGTGGTGGAAGGCCGGTTCGGCGCGCGGATGGTGGTCCGGCTCGCGAACGACGGCCCGGTGACGATCCTCCTCGACTCACGCGAGCGCACATGAAGGGGAGGGGGACCTCGACGACCGGACCCCTGGAGCCCCTGGTGGAGGAGTTCCTCGAGCGGCTTCGCGTCGAGGACGGCAGCTCGGCGCTCACGATCTCCGCCTACCGGCGGGATCTCAGCCGGCTGGCCGGCTTTCTCCGGACGCGGCGGCGGACGCTCGAGACCGCGCGGCCGGACGACCTGGTCGCGCACCTCGACGCGCTTCGCCGCCTCGGCCGGAGCCCCCGCACGCTCGCCCGGGGGCTGGCCGCGGTGCGCGGCCTCTACCGGTTCGGCCGCCTCGCCGGCATGCTCCGCGAGAACCCGGCCGCGCTCCTCGAGACGCCGAGGCTCCCGCGCCGGCTCCCGCGAGCGCTTTCCAAGCCGGACGCCACCGCCCTGGTGGAATCCCCGGGGGACCGCGATCCCCGCGCCTGGCGGGATCGCGCGATGCTGGAGCTCCTGTACGGGTCGGGGCTTCGCGCCTCCGAGCTCGTCGGGCTCCGGCCCGCGGACGTCGATCTCCAGGCCCAGTTCCTCGTCTGCCGCGGCAAGCGCGACCGACAGCGGATGGTGCCGATCGGCGATGCGGCGCGCCGGGCGGTCGCCACGTACCTGGAGCGGGCGCGTCCGCGTCTCGTCCGGGGGGCCGATCCCGGCGTCCTCTTCGTGAACGCGCGCGGCCGGGCGCTCGGCCGCCAGGGCCTCTGGCGGATCGTGCGAGCGCGGGCGCGCGGCGCGGGGCTCCGCGGCGGGTTCCCGCATGCGCTCCGCCACTCGTTCGCGAGCCACCTCCTCGAGGGCGGCGCCGACCTCAGGTCGGTTCAGGCCCTCCTCGGACACGCCGACATCGGCACGACCGAGATCTACACGCACCTCCCGACCGACGCCGTGCGCCGGCTCTACCGCACGTTCCACCCGCGAGCGTGAGCGTGGGACCGAGCGGCGGCCCGGGTCGACGGCGAGCGAGATGAGCGGGAGCGCCGTCGTGCCGGTCCGCCGCACGAGCTACCCGCAGGTCGATCCCCGCGCGGCCGGCCTGATGCACCGGCGCCTCGTGGTCGTCCCTCCCGGACTCGCCGTGGCTCCGGCCGCCCGCCTGGCGGACCGCCAGCGCGCGCGGCTCGTCGTCGGCCGCATCGGCAGGACGTGGGCCGCCGCGTCGCGGGACACGCTCGGCCGCGCCCTCGCCCTCGGTCTCGGCCGGACACCCGTCTCGGCCGTCCTCTGGGACGTCTCGGTCGCGCCCGCGACCGCGTCCGAGGTCGACGTCCGGCATCGCCTGGGACCGGACCGGCCCTTCCTCCTGGTCGGCGGACCCCGGGGACCCGAGGGCGTCGTCCTCCGGGAGCCCGGAGCGCCGGCCGGGCTGCCCCTGTCCGTCGCCTCCGAGCTTGACCGGCTCCCGGGGAGGGCGGGGGAGATCCTCCGCGCCGCCGGCGCCCAGGGCGACGCGCTCGGGCTCCCCGTCGCCGCCGTGGGCGGCCTGGTCCGGGACCTCCTGCTCGGTCGCGCCGACGAGGGCACGGACCTCGATCTCGTCGTCGAAGGGAGTGCCGCCGCGCTCGCCCGAGCGCTCGCCAAGGGTCTCGGAGGAAGGACGCTCGAGCACCCCGTCTTCCTCACCGCCACGGTCCTCCTCCCGGACGGACGCCGGGTGGATCTCGCGACCGCGCGCCGTGAATCCTACCGCGCGCCGGGCGCCTTGCCCCGCGTCGAGCCCGCCTCGCTCGCGGAGGATCTCGCGCGCCGCGACTTCTCCCTGAACGCCCTCGCCGTCCGGCTCGACCGCGCCGACTGGGGCCGGCTGGTGGACACGACGGGCGGCCTGGCCGATCTCCGCGCACGGCGGATCCGGGTCCTTCATCCGCTGTCCTTCGTGGAGGACCCCACGCGCGTCTTTCGCGCGGCACGGTTCGCCGCGCGGCTGGGATGCCGGGTCGATCCCACGACCCGCCGGCTGGCCCTTCACGCAACCCGGCTCGACGTCTACCGGGCCCTGTCGGGCGACCGCCTTCGCACGGAGCTCGAGCTCATGCTTGCCGAGCGCCGACCGGCGGCGGCCCTCCGGGAAGCCGGGCGGCTCGGCGCGTGGAGCCTCGTCGACCAGCGCGCCGGTCCGCGGACCGGGACGTCACGGCGCCTCGCCTCGGCGCTCGCCCCTCGGGCCCTGGCCGGCCTCGGACCCGACGCCCCGATCGCCCTCGTCCTGCTCGTCCTCACCGACGGGAGCGCGGCCCTCGAGACCTGGATGGACCGGCTCGCCCTCGCGCCGGCCCGGCGCAACGCGATCCGGCAGGCGCGCCGGGATGCGCCCGGGCTCGTCGGTCGCCTCGACCGGGTGCGCGACCGGGCCGCCGCATACGGCATACTGCAGAGCGTGCCGGAGCTGACGGTCGCGTGGGCGCGGACTCTTGCGGGCCCAGCCGCCTCCCGCGGCCACCTGGGCCGACACTTCCGAAGCTGGCGAAGCTGGCGCCGACTCCGGGCGCTGGCGACCGGCGACGACGTCGCCGCGCTGGGTGTTCCCCCGGGGCCGGCGGTCGGCGAGATCCTCACGGCGCTCCGGGCGGCACAGGCCGCAGGACAGGTGCGAAGCCGGACTGGTGCGTTACGCTGGCTGACGGGCGCCGTCGCCCGGAGCCGCGGGCGCGTGAACGCATCACTCACCCGACCGGGTAAGGGAGGAGGCTGATCGTGCCGACCAAGTACGTGTTCGTCACGGGCGGGGTCGTGTCGTCCCTGGGGAAGGGGCTGGCCTCGGCCTCCATCGGCTGTCTCCTGGAAGCCCGCGGCTTCCGAGTCACGCTCCAGAAGATGGACCCCTACATCAACGTGGATGCCGGGACCATGAGTCCCTACCAGCACGGGGAGGTCTTCGTCACCGACGACGGGGGGGAGACCGATCTCGACCTCGGTCACTACGAGCGGTTCACCCGCGCGCGGATGACGCGGGATCACAACGTCACGACCGGCAAGGTCTACCACGCGGTCATCTCGCGCGAGCGCCGCGGCGACTACCTCGGCCGCACCGTCCAGGTGATCCCGCACATCACCGACGAGATCAAGGCGTCCATCCGCCGGGTGAGCGCGGACGTCGACGTCCAGATCGTCGAGATCGGCGGCACGGTCGGCGACATCGAGGGGCTCCCGTTCCTCGAGGCGGTGCGCCAGCTGAAGAAGGACGTCGGGCGCGAGAACGTGATCTACATCCACCTCACGCTCGTGCCGTTCATCAAGGCCTCGGGAGAGCTCAAGACCAAGGCCACCCAGCACTCGGTGAAGGAGCTGCGGGCGATCGGGATCCAGCCGGACATCGTGCTGTGCCGGACGGACCGCTTCCTGCCGCCGGCGATCAAGTCGAAGATCGCGCTCTTCTGCGACGTCGACGAGGAGGCGGTCATCACCGCCAAGGACGTCGAGACGATCTACGAGGTGCCCCTCGTCTTCCACCAGGAGGGGCTCGACGAGATCATCGTGAAGCTGCTCGGGCTGCCGGCCGGCCCCATCGACCTGTCCCACTGGGAGGCCATGGTCCAGAAGATCAAGCAGCCGGCCCGGACGGCCCGCATCGCGGTGGTCGGCAAGTACGTCGAGCTCCGGGACTCCTACAAGAGCCTCGCCGAGGCCCTGACCCACGGCGGGATCGCGCACAACGCCCGCGTGGAGACGCGGTGGGTCGACGCGGAGCAGCTCGTCCAGGACGGGCCCGCCGCGCACCTGGCGGGCGTCGACGGCATCCTGATCCCGGGCGGCTTCGGCGACCGGGGCATCCCGGGCAAGGTCGAGGCGACCCAGTTCGCGCGCGAGCGCGGTGTGCCGTTCCTCGGCATCTGCCTGGGGCTCCAGTGCGCGGTGATCGAGTTCGCGCGGCACGTGGCGGGGCTCGGCGGCGCCAACTCGGCCGAGTTCGACGCCGCCACGCCGCACCCGGTGATCGACATCCTGCCGGAGCAGCGGACGATCGAGGACAAGGGCGGCACCATGCGCCTCGGGCTCTATCCGATCGCGCTCGCCGACGACTCGCTGGCGGCGCGGGAGTACGGCGCGACGCACATCGAGGAGCGCCACCGCCACCGCTACGAGGTGTCCAACGAGTACCGGAAGCTCCTCGAGAAGAACGGGTTCCGCGTCTCGGGCGTGTGGCCCGAGAAGCAGCTGGTGGAGATCGTCGAGCTCCCCGACCACCCCTGGTTCGTCGCCGGGCAGTTCCATCCGGAGTTCCGGTCGCGGCCCTGGGCGCCGCACCCTCTCTTCGCCGGCTTCGTCGGAGCCGTCCTGCGCCACGGGAGCCGGTGACGCCGGTCGTCCGCCTGCTCGCGGCGATCGTCCTCGCGGCGGGGGCGGGATCCGCGACGGCAGAGCCTCCGGCAGGCCCTCCGTCCGTCCTCGAGGAACGCCCGGCGAAGCCAGCGGCCGCCGTCTACCAGGAGGCCACCTGCAACAAGCTCTATGACACCCGAACGATCGGCCTCGACCACGACTTCGCCGGCCACTGACCGGGCGTCCGCCCGGGCGGACGTGGCGACGCGCGTCGTCCCGGTCGGGCCCGTGCGGATCGGCGGCGGGCACCCGCTGGCGCTCCTCGCGGGACCCTGCGCGATCCAGGACGAGGCCCACGCCCTCCGCACGGCGGAGACCCTCGTGGGGATCGCGGCGGACGCGGGAGTGCCCTTCGTCTACAAGTCCTCCTACGACAAGGCGAACCGGTCGTCCGCGCGCTCCTACCGGGGTCCCGGCCTCCGGGAAGGACTGCGGGTCCTCCGCCGCGTACGCGAGACGTTCGGATGCCCCGTGCTCTCGGACGTCCACGGGCCCGAGGAGGTGCCGGCGGCGGCCGAGGTGCTCGACCTCGTCCAGATCCCCGCGTTCCTCTGCCGCCAGACCGACCTCGTCATCGCCTGCGCCCGGAGCGGCCGACCCGTGAACGTCAAGAAGGGCCAGTTCCTCGCGCCCTGGGACATGCGCAACGTCGTCGAGAAGCTGAGAGGCGCCGGGTGCGAGGACGTGCTCCTGACCGAGCGCGGAGCGACCTTCGGGTACAACAACCTGGTCGTCGACTTCCGGAGTCTCCGGGTGATGCAGGGTCTCGGGGTCCCGGTGGTCTTCGACGCGACGCACTCCGTGCAGCTGCCGGGCGGGGAAGGCACCCGCTCGGGAGGCGAGCGCCTGTACGTCGAGCCGCTGGCCCGCGCGGCGGTGGCCTTCGGCGTCGACGCGGTGTTCATGGAGGTCCACGAGGATCCGGAGCGCGCCCCGTCCGACGGGCCGACGATGCTCGCCCTCGACCGTCTGCCCCGGCTCCTCCGGGAGCTTCGCGCGATCGGGAGCGCGCTCGGCGCCATCCCATGACCGACGCCTTCGCCGCCGACGACATCCTCAAGGTGGCCCGGCGCGTGCTCGAGACCGAGGCCGAGGCCGTGCGCGCGCTCGTCGACCGCCTGGATCACCGCTTCGAGCAGGCCGTGACCCTCGTCGAGACGTGCCGCGGCCGCGTGGTCGTCACCGGCATGGGGAAGTCCGGCCTGGTGGGGAAGAAGCTCGCCGCCACGCTGGCGGCCACGGGCACGCCGGCCCTGTTCCTGCACCCCGCCGAGGGGGTCCACGGGGATCTGGGGATGCTGGTCCGCGGAGACCTCGTGGTGGCCCTGTCCCACAGCGGGGAGACGGAGGAGTTGCTCGCGCTGGTTCCCGCGATCAAGCGCCTGGCCGTGCCGCTGGTCGTGCTCACGGGTCGGCCGGGGTCGCGGCTCGCGCAGCTCGCCGAGCTGGTCCTCGACGTCTCGGTCCGCGAGGAGGCGTGCCCCATGAACCTCACGCCCACCTCCTCGACGGCGGCCGCGCTCGCGATGGGAGACGCTCTCGCGATCGCCGTGCTCACGCGGCGCGGGCTGGGCCCCGACGACATGGCGCGACTCCACCCGGGAGGCGCCATCGGCCGGGGCCTGGTGCGCGTGGCCGAGCTGATGCACCGGGGGGACGAGGTGCCCGTCGTCGCGGAAGCGGCGCCGCTCGAGGCGGTCCTCCGGGCGATGAGCGCCAAGCGGCTCGGCTGCACCGGGGTCGTGGACCCCGCGGGCTGCCTGACCGGCATCGTGACGGACGGGGACCTCCGCCGCGCCGTGGAGGGTGGGGCCGGCCGGCTCCCGGCGACCGCCGCCGCCGTGATGACGCGGCGCCCGAAGACCGTCGGGCGGGCCGAGCTGGCCGTGACGGCGCTCGAGCTGATGGAGCGCCACAGCATCACGCAGCTCTTCATCGTCGACGACGAGGGCCGACCTGACGGGGTCCTTCACCTTCACGATCTTCTCCGGGCCAAGATTGCCTGATCGCGCCGCGAGGCCCGGAGCCCCGGGCCGGCACCGGACCGGGCTCGGCCCGCGTCCCGGGAAGACACCGGCCTCCGGACTCCTTCGACGCGTGCGCCTCGTCGTGCTCGACGTCGACGGCGTGTTGACGGACGGGCGGCTCTGGATCGGGCCCGACGGCGCCGAGTGGAAGAGCTTCCACGTCCACGACGGCCTGGCCATGGTGCGGGCGCAGGCGGCGGGCCTCGTCGTCGCCGTGGTGTCGGCGCGGCAGTCCGCGGCCGTGGCGCGCCGCTGTGCGGAGATCGGCGTGACGGAGGTGCACCAGGGAGTCTCGGACAAGCTGGCGGCCTACCAGGCCCTCTGCCGCCGGCACGGCGCCCGCGACGAGGGTGTCGCCGCCATGGGTGACGATCTCGCCGATCTACCGATCCTGAGCCGTGCCGGCCTGGCCATAGCGCCGGCCGATGCCGTGCCCGAGGTCCGGCGGGCCGCCCGGTGGGTCACGAAACAGCCCGGCGGCGGTGGCGCCGTGCGGGAAGCCCTGGAGGCAATCCTAAGAGCTCAAAATCATTGGTCCCGGCTGACATCGGCCCTGCGTAGAGCCCCTCAGCCGGTCCTGAACGTTTACTCCCGGCACGATTCGTGCTAGGGTTGGCGCGGTGCTGGGGTAACCAGCACCCGACAATCATCAAATGCGGCGCCTATCGACTCTCTTTCTGGTGTGCTTCCTGGCCGTGCTGGCCGGCCTGTCGGGCGTCGTTGCCTGGAAGATCGTCGGCCGCCGCGCCCCGGCACCTGTCCAGCAGCCTCCCCAGCAGGCCGAGTACCAGATCAAGGACGTGCACATCAACGAGACCCTGGACGGCAACCTCCGGTGGACGCTCAACGCCGACCAGGCCGAGGTCTACGACCAGAAGGGCATCACCGTGATGCGGAAGGTCGTGATCCAGGTGTTCACTCAGGACGGGAACTGGACCGTCACGGGCGACGAGGGAACGCTGGACAACAACCGACGGAACGTCACGCCTCAAGGGGAACGTGGTGATCCGGTCGAGCGACGGCCTGGAGATGCGGACGGCCACCCTGGGCTGGGACAACGAGCGCCGGACCCTTGCCACCGACGACGCCGTGGACATCAGCCGCGAAGGCACGACGATCACCGGAATGGGGCTCGCGGTCCAGATGCAGGAGGAGACGGCAGCCATCCGCCGGAACGTCCGGGTCGTGATCACGGACCGCGCCAAGTCGAACCTCTCTCTCTTTCCGAGGAGCAAGTCATGAGGAGCGCCGTACTCGTCCTGGCCGTGCTGGTGGCGTTGGGCACGGGCGTGTCCCCGCTGACCGCCCAGACGAAGGCTCCGACCCCCGCGCCCCGGAGCGGAGGCACCCCTCCCGCCGCCGCGCCCAAGCCGGCGCCTGCGAAGTCGGCCGACAGGCCCGTCGGCCCCCGGTCGAACGCTCCCATCGTCATCGACGCCGACCGGATGGAGGCCTTCAAGAAGGAAGGGCTCGTCGTGTTCACCGGGAACGTGATCGCCAAGCAGGAGAACTCCGTCCAGACCGCGGAGCGGATGGAGGTCTACCTCGACGACAAGGGCGAGCGGGTGCTTCGCATCATCTCGACGGGGAACGTCAAGATCGTCACGGAGGATTGCCGCACGGGGACCGCGAAGCGAGCCGAGTACTACGACGACGACCAGAAGCTCCTGCTCATCGGCGACGCCAAGGTGTGGCAGGAGGACAACGTGGTGACCGGCGAGGAGATCGAGATGTTCCTCGCGGACGACCGCAGCACCGTGCGGTCCGGCCCCCAGGGTCGCGTCAAGTCGGTCTTCTACCCGAAGCGGGACGAGGACAAGTCGGGCGGAGCCGCGGCGCCCGTCGCCAAGAAGGACGAGAAACGCCCGGGCGCGTGCGGGTAGGCAGGACACGGGCTCGTGGGCCTCGAGGCGCACGGCCTCGTGAAGACGTTTCGACACCGGAAGGTCGTGAACGACGTGAACGTCAGCATCGACCGCGGCGAGGTGGTCGGGCTCCTCGGCCCCAACGGGGCGGGGAAGACCACGACGTTCTACATGGTCGTCGGCCTGCTCACGCCGGACCGGGGCCGCATCGTCCTCGACGGGCGGGACATCACCGACCTGCCCATGTACCGCCGATGCCGGCAAGGCATCGGCTACCTGCCGCAGGAATCCTCCGTCTTCAGGAAGCTGACGGTCGAGGAGAACCTTCTCGCGATCCTCGAGACGATCGACCTCAATCCGCGCGAGCGCCAGGAGCGGCTCCACAGCCTGCTCCGGGAGCTGAGCCTCGAGCATCTCGCCAAGCAGCGGGCGTTCACGCTGTCGGGCGGCGAGCGGCGGCGCCTCGAGATCACGCGGTGCCTCATCACCGCTCCCAACTACATCCTGCTGGACGAGCCGTTCACGGGCATCGACCCGATCGCGATCGCCGAGATCCAGAGCATCGTGGCTCGGCTCAAGGAGAAGGGGATCGGGGTGCTGATCACCGACCACAACGTCCGCGAGACCCTCTCCATCACCGACCGGTCCTACATCCTCTACGGCGGCCAGATCCTGGTGTCCGGAAAGGCGCACGAGCTGGCGACCAACGAGAAGGCGCGGGAGATCTACCTCGGTGAGAAGTTCTCGCTCTAGCCTGACACGGATCGTGGCGGCCGCCGGACGGGCCGCTCTCCCGGCCGCCGTGGCGGCGGAGTAGGACGCCTGCCGATGGCCATGGAAGCCCGTCTCAGCCTCCGCCAGACCCAGCGTCTCGTCATGACGCCGATGCTCCAGCAGGCGATCCACCTCCTGCAGCTCTCCACGGTGGAGCTCCAGGAGCTCCTGCAGAAGGAGCTGGAGGAGAATCCCCTCCTGGAGGAGGCTCCTCCCGACGAGGCGCCGGGGCCGGAGGGCGAGACCCAGGGAGAGGCCGTGCCCGAGGGTCCGCGCACGGAAGCGGCTCCGGAGATGGCGACGTCCGAGGCGGGCGACGCGGCTCCCGACCTGCCGTTCGACATCTCGGAGGTCATCTTCGGGCCGCCCGAGGAGCGCAGCCTCGTCCAGCAGGAGGAGCACGAGGACACGCGGTACGAGAACTTCGTCGGGACCCCGACGTCGCTGGCGGACCACCTGGACGAGCAGCTCCGCCTCACGGTCGTCGAGACCGACGTCCGCACCGCCGCCGAGGAGATCATCGGAAACCTCGACGAGGACGGGTACCTGCGGGCCACGATCGAGGAGATCGCCGAGAAGCGCAGCCTCCCGCTCCCGGTGGTCCAGCAGGCGCTCACCCTGGTGCATGGGTTCGATCCCATCGGCGTGGGCGCGCGGGACCTCCGCGAGTGCCTGCTCATCCAGCTTCGCGATCCGAATCGCGCGCAGGCCGCGAGCCCGCTCGCCATCGAGATCCTCGACCAGCACTTCGAGCCGCTGCAGCGGTGCAAGTACCCGGAGATCGCCCGGACGCTGAAGGTGGATCAGGAGCGCGTGATCGACGCCGTGCACGAGATCGCAACGCTCGAGCCGAAGCCGGGGCGCCGCTTCGCGTCGGTCGAGACCCGGTACGTCGTGCCGGACGTCCTGGTGAAGAAGGTCGGGGACGACTACGCCATCATCCTGAACGAGGACGGCATGCCGAGGCTCCGGGTCAACTCGTACTACCGGAACGTCATCGGGCAGGGCGACGAGGCGCGACGCTACGTCGAGGATCGCATGCGGTCCGCGCTGTGGCTCATCAAGAGCATCCAGCAGCGGCAGAAGACCCTCTACAAGGTCACGAACTCGATCGTCCAGTTCCAGCGCGCGTTCCTGGACAAGGGGCTCCCGTACCTCCGGCCGCTGTCGCTCCGCGACGTGGCCGAGGACATCCGCATGCACGAGTCGACGGTGAGTCGGGTGACGACGAGCAAGTTCGTGGAGACCCCGCAGGGGGTCCTGCCGCTCAAGTTCTTCTTCCACAGCGGGATCGCCAAGACTCACGGCGACGAGGTCTCTTCGGTCAGCGTCAAGAAGATGATCGAGGACCTGGTGGCGAAGGAGGAGCTGGCGAAGCCCCTGTCCGACCAGGACATCACCCGGGCGCTTCGCCAGGAGGGCCTGACGATCGCGCGCCGGACCGTCGCGAAGTACCGCGAAGAGCTCGGCATCCTGCCGTCGCACCAGCGGCGGCTGGCCGTGCGCAAGCGCGCCTGACCGGGCATGGTCCTCCATCTGGCGGGGCGCGGCGGCGTGAGCGTCTCCCCGGAGCTCCGCGGGCGGATCGAGGCGAAGATCGGCAAGTTGCAACGCCTCTTCCCGAAGCTCATCGAGGCCCGGGTCGTTCTGGCCACCGAGCGCCATCGCCACCTGGCGGAGGTCACGCTCCAGGCGAAGCGCGCGACGTTCCACGTCGAGGGTGAGGCCGCCAGCTTCCACACGGCCGTCGACCAGGCGCTTGCCGCCCTGTCCGCGCAGATCCGCCGGAAGAAAGAGCGCGTGACGACCAAGAAGGCCCGGCCGCCCCGGACGCGCCTCGCGGCGCGGCAGGGGACCGGGATCGCGCCGGAGCCGGCCGACGAGACGCCCGCCGGGGCGGCGGTGACGGTCCGGCGGACCAACGCCAAGCCGATGTCGCTCGAGGAGGCGGTCGACCAGTTGCGCCTGCAGACCGACGGCCTCCTCGTCTTCCGGAACGCGCGGACGGGGGCCGTGAACGTCCTGCGGCGGCGCGCAGACCGGACGGTGGAGCTTGTCGAGCCAGCCGGGTAGGGCCGCTCACCCCGAGCCGGATCCGGGCGACCGGCTGCGCCTGATCATCATCACCGGACTGTCCGGGGCCGGGAAGAGCTGGACCATCAAGTGCTTCGAGGACATGGGCTACTACTGCGTGGACAACCTGCCGACCACGCTGATCCCCACGTTCGCCGAGCTCTGCGCTCACTCGACCCGCCGCATCGGCCGCATCGCGCTCGGCGTGGACATCCGGGAGCGCGAGTACCTGCACTCGGTCGTCGAGGTGCTGGGCGAGCTTCGCGCCGCCGGGTATCTGACCGAGGTGCTCTTCCTCGAGGCCTCCGAGGAGGCCCTCGTCCGGCGGTACCACGAGACCCGGCGCCGCCACCCGGTGTCGTCGGGCTCGCTCCTGGACGGCATCCGTGAGGAGCGCAAGCTCCTGGCCAACCTGCGGGAGCTGGCCGACCGCGTGATCGACACCTCCCAGATCACGGTCCATCAGCTCCGCCAGCGCCTGATCGAGACCTACGGCGACGCGGCCCCGCCGGGGCTGAGCATCAACCTGCTGTCGTTCGGGTACAAGTTCGGCGTGCCCTACGAGGCGGATCTCGTCTTCGACTGCCGGTTCCTGCCGAATCCCTTCTTCGTGGAGACCCTGAAGGCGAAGGACGGGCGGGAGGCCGGCGTCCGGCAGTTCGTGGTCGAGCACCCGGAGGGCCGCGAGCTGATGACGCGGCTCCGCGACTTCCTCGGCTACCTGCTGCCGCGCTACCAGAAGGAAGGCAAGGCCTACCTCACCGTGGCCATCGGGTGCACGGGCGGCCGCCACCGCTCGGTGGCGCTGGTGGAGGAGCTGCGGGCGTTCGTGGAGACTCACGGCATCCCGGTCAACGTGACCCATCGGGACGTGGAACGCGCGGGCTGACGCCCGCCGCACGGAGAATCGAGCATGGACGTCTCCCCCGACAACCTGCCGGCGCGCATCGACAAGCCCTGGGGCTACGAGATCTGGTACGCGTGGACGGACCGCTACGTCGGCAAGATCCTCCACGTCCGGCACGGGCAGCGGCTGTCGCTCCAGTACCACCGGGAGAAGGACGAGGCGAGCTACCTCCTGCGCGGCCGGCTCCTCCTGACCAAGGGCCCGAGCGAGGATCGCCTCACCGTCACCGAGGTCGGGGAGGGACACGCCTGGCGGAACCGCCCGGGCGAGATCCACACGATCGAGGCGATCGAGGACTCGGACGTCCTCGAGGTGTCGACGCCCGAGCTCGACGACGTCGTGCGCCTCCGGGACCTCTACGGCCGCGAGGGCACCAGCCGGCCCTGACCGCCCGGCGCCGACGACCCCGGCCCGGGCGCGGCCCGAATCGGACGCTTCCCGGCCCGCGCCGGCCCCGGAAATGGGCCCGCGCCTTGAGGGGCGTTGCGGCCCATGCTAAAGTGGGCCGGTTGCGGGCTCGCTCGCAGACGCATCCGACTGCACGGTAGGCCATTTCAGGAGGGCCAGATGGCGCACGACGAGTACCTGTTCACCTCGGAGTCGGTCACCGAGGGACACCCCGACAAGATCGCGGACCAGATCTCCGACGCCGTCCTGGATGCCATCCTCGCCGAGGATCCCCGGGGCCGGGTGGCGTGCGAGTCCCTCCTCACCACCGGTCTCATCGTCGTGGCGGGCGAGATCACGACCACGAGCCACGTGGACATCTCGGACATCGCGCGCCAGACCGTCAGGGACGTGGGGTACACGCGCGCCAAGTACGGCTTCGACAGCGACACCTGCGGCGTGATCGTCTCCGTCCACAAGCAGTCCCCGAACATCGCCCAGGGAGTCGACCAGGGCTCCGACAAGCTGGGCGCGGGGGACCAGGGCCTCATGTTCGGGTACGCCTGCAACGAGACGCCGGAGCTGATGCCCGCGCCGATCTCGCTGGCCCACGGCCTGGTGCGCCGCCTCTCGCAGGTTCGCCGGGACGGGACCCTTCCGTACCTCCGGCCCGACGGCAAGTCGCAGGTGAGCGTCCGGTACGTCGACGGCAAGCCGGTGCGGATCGAGACCGTCGTGGTGTCGGCCCAGCACGCCCCGAACATCCCGCACGAGCGTCTCCGCGAGGAGATCATCCAGCACGTCGTGCTCCCGGTGCTGCCGCCGCACATGGTGGATCGCAAGCACCTGACGTGCCACATCAATCCCACCGGCGTCTTCGAGATCGGCGGGCCGATGGGGGATACCGGGCTCACCGGCCGCAAGATCATCGTCGACACCTACGGGGGCTCCTGTCCCCACGGGGGCGGGGCCTTCTCGGGCAAGGATCCGACGAAGGTGGATCGCTCGGCGGCCTACATGGCGCGTCACGTCGCCAAGAACATCGTGGCGGCGGGGCTCGCGGAGCGCTGCATGGTCCAGGTCGCCTACGCCATCGGCGTCGTCGACCCCGTGTCGGTCATGGTCGAGACGTTCGGGACCGGCAAGCTCCCCAAAGGCCAGCTGGAGCAGCTGATCCAGCGGCAGTTCGATCTCACCCCCGCGGGCATCATCAAGTACCTGGACCTCCGCCGGCCGATCTACCGGAAGACCGCCGCCTTCGGACACTTCGGACGGAGCGAGCCGGAGTTCACATGGGAAAGCACGCACCGTGTGAAGGACCTCCGGCAGGACGCGGGGATCTAGGCGCCCTGGACCCACGGGACCGCGACCGGGTGCCCTCCGCCGCGCTGGATGCCGGCGCCCGCTGAGACCAAGTCGGCGACGCTCGGTCCATTCGTGACGGTGCGGTCCTCCGGGAGGCGCCGCGCGGCACGCTCCTCCGCCTCACGCTCGCTGAACCCGGCGCCCGTCGCGCGGAGACCGCCCAGGGTGTCGCGCGGTCTCCCATCGACGGCGTGACGTAGCGGTCATGGACCTCGTCGAGCCTTCCACACGCCCTCGGGTGAGCCAGCCCGGCGCGGCCCGGCCGTGGAGCCGGACGGGGCTCCTCGTCGCCGGGGTCCTGGCCGTCCTGACCGGACTCCGGCTCGCCTTTCTCGCCTGGGGAGGCCTCGACCTCTCGCCGGACGAGGCGCACTACTGGGAGTGGTCGCGCCGGCTCGATCTCTCCTACTACTCGAAGGGCCCGCTCATCGCGTATCTCATCGCCGGGCTCACTGCCGTGTTCGGGACGTCCGCGTTCGGCATCCGGATCGGCGCGGTCCTCCTGAGCCTCGTCGGCGCGTGGGCGATCTACCGGCTCGGCCGCGAGCTGTTCGGGCGAGCCGAGCCCGGAGCGCTCGCCGTGGTCGGTCTCCAGCTCACGCCCCTCGTCTGGGCGGGAAGCCTCCTCACCACCATCGATTCGCCGTTCGTCGTCGCGTGGACTCTCGCGCTGTGGGCGGCCCAGCGCGCCGTCAGCGGGGGAGGCGCGGTCGCGTGGCTCCTCCTGGGGCTCGCGGTCGGGATCGGGAGCCTCGCGAAGTACACGATGCTGTTCGTCCTGCCCGGTCTGGCCCTCTACCTCTGGCTCGCACCGGAGCGCCGGTCGTCCCTCCGGTCAGGAGGGCCCGTCCTGGCCCTCCTGACCGTGCTGATCGCCCTCGCGCCGGTGCTGATCTGGAACGTCCGGACAGGATGGGTGACCGCCAGGCACGTGGCCAGCCAGGGACGGGGCGGAGGCTTCACGATCGAGCACCTGGCGGAGTTCGTGGGATCGCAGGTCCTGCTGCTCACCCCGGTCATCGCGGGCATCCTCGGGTGGGGGCTCTGGATCGGCGTCCGGGAAGGCTTCGTTCGACGGCGCGAGCCCTACCGCTTCCTGCTCGCCTTCGCGGCGCCTGTGCTGGGGACGTATCTCGCGGTCGGGCTGCAGGGCAAGGTCCAGGCGAACTGGGCGGCCGCCGCGTATCCGCCTCTCGCCCTCGCGGCCGCCGGTCTCCTCCTCGAGCGCCGGACCGGGCTGACGGCGGCCCCGCGGCGAGCGCAGACCCGGCTCCTGATCGTCGCGGGGGCCGTGGCCCTGACCTTCTGCGCGGTCGGCCACCTCTTCGGCCGCCTGGATCTGCCGCGCCGGCTCGATCCCACGGCGCGGCTGCGCGGCTGGACCGAGCTCGGGCGCGCGGTGGGAATCACCGTGGAGCGGATGCCGGCGCCCCAGCGCACCTTTCTCGCCTCCAATCGTTACCAGGTCGCCAGCGAGCTCGCCTTCTACGTTCCGGGACAGCCTCCCGCGTATAATTTCAACCTGGGCCGACGGCTGAATCAGTACGACTTCTGGGAGGGCCCCGACTCCCGCCTGGGCTGGGACGCGGTCTACGTGGAGGAAGGCGCCCATGAGCTCGACCGGCGCGTCCGCGCCGCGTTCGCGCGCGTCGACCCCCCGACCGTGCTGCAGATCACGCGCGGGGAGCGGGTGATCCGCGTGTTCAGTCTCCACCGCGCGTACGGGTTCCGCGGGATGCCGATGCCGGCCGGCCGGATCCGGTACTGAGGGGAGGGACACACCAGGCATGGCGGAGGTGCCGTCCCGAGCATCGCCCGCGCTCACCGTGGTCATCCCGGCCTACAACGAACGGGCCAACGTCGAGGCCTGCCACCGGGAGCTGGTCGACGTCCTCGAGGGCCATGGCGAGACCTTCGAGGTCCTGTTCGTCGACGACGGCTCCACCGACGGCACCGGCGAGGTGCTCCGTCGGCTGGCGGCGGCGGATCCCAGGGTGCGCGTCCTCCGCTTCCGCAGGAACGCCGGGCAGACGGCGGCCCTCCACGCCGGATTCCAGGGCGCCCGCGGGGCGGTCGTCGTCACCATGGACGCCGACCTGCAGAACGACCCCCACGACATC
The DNA here is from genome assembly GCA_963745015.1 of uncultured Candidatus Rokubacteria bacterium. Classification (GTDB taxonomy): domain Bacteria; phylum Methylomirabilota; class Methylomirabilia; order Rokubacteriales; family DASRDR01; genus DASRDR01. The sequence goes on along the minus strand of CAVUVU010000013.1, from coordinate 45,170 downwards.
CCCAAGCTCCTCGGCGCCCTCCCGGGCCAGGATGCGGTCTGCGGCTGGCGCGTGGACCGGCGCGATCCGTGGACCAAGCGGATCGCCTCGCGCGTGGCCAACCGGGTGCGGGACCGGTTCACCCGCGACGGGGTCCACGACACCGGGTGCACGCTCAAGGCGTTCCGGCGCGAGGCCGTCCAGCGCCTGCACCTCTACCGGGGAATGCACCGGTTCCTGCCGGCGCTGCTGCAGATGGAAGGGATGAAGGTGACCGAGGTGCCCGTCTCCCACCGGCCCCGCCGCGCCGGCGTCTCGAAGTACGGGAACTGGGGCCGCCTCTGGTCGGGGCTCGCCGATCTCTTCGCCGTGCGCTGGATGGCGCGGCGGCGACTCGACTACGAGATCGAGGAGGACCGGCGCTGAGCAGACGGGCGGCCGTCCTGGTCCTGATCGGGGTGGCGGCGGTCCTGGCGTTCGAGGCCGTGCCCTTCTACACGGACTGGCTCTGGTTCGAGGAGGTCGGCTACCTGGCCGTCTTCCTGCGGATCGCCGCGACGCGCGGCAGCATCCTGATCGCGGTCGGGCTCGCGACCTTCCTGTTTCTCATCGCGAACCTTCGCGCCGCCGTCCGGGCCCGGCCTCCGGACGTGTTCTGGGAGCTCGAGGAGCCTCTCGGGCTGCCCAGCCGGGTGGTCCTGGAGCCGTTCCTCCAGCGGCTGATCAAGCCGGTGGCGGCCATCCTGTCCATCCTGGTGGGGTTCTCCGCCAGCTCCGAGTGGCAGGCGGTCCTCCTGTACCGGAACGCCCAGCCGTTCGGCGTGCTCGACCCCTTGTTCCAGCAGGACGTCTCCTTCTACGTGTTCCAGCTCCCCCTCTGGCAGCGGGCGCTGACGTGGGTCTTCGGGATCCTGCTGCTCACGCTGGCCGCAACGGCCATCGTGTACTTCCTGGGCCGGGTGCTGGTCCTGACGGCCCGAGGCCCGGTGGTCACCGCCCGGGCGCGCGCGCACCTCCTCGGGCTCCTGGCGCTCCTCCTCTTCGCCAAGGCGAGCGACTTCTGGCTCGACCGGTACAATCTCCTGTACTCGCAGCGGGGGGCGGTCCTCGGCGCGACCTACACGGACGTGCACGCGACGCTCCCCGCCCTCGGATGGCTGACGGCCCTCGCCGTGCTCTGCGGGCTCACCGCGCTCGTCCACGTCTTCCGGCGCAGCGCCCGCCCGGTGCTGGCCGGCCTCGTCGTGCTGGCCGCCGGGTGGATCGGCGGCCTCTGGGTGTTCCCGACGCTGGTGCAGCGCCTGCGCGTCGCTCCGAACGCCCTGGTCGCGGAGAGCCCCTACATCGCCCACCACATCAACCTGACGCGCCAGGCGTTCGCGCTCGACCGCATCGAGGAGCGCGAGTTCCCGGCCCGGGAGACCCTGACCGCCGCCGACCTGGCCCGCAACGCGACGACGCTCAGGAACGTGCGGCTCTGGGACCATGCGCCGCTGCTCCTCACCTTCGCCCAGCTGCAGGAGATCCGGACCTACTACCGGTTCGTCGACGTGGACAACGACCGCTACGTCATCGACGGGGAGTACCGGCAGGTGATGCTGTCGGCGCGCGAGCTCTCGTACCAGAACCTGCCGCGCGACGTCCAGGGACGGGACGCCGACCTCCAGTGGATCAACGAGCACCTGCAGTACACGCACGGCTACGGCGCGGTCGTGGGACCCGTGAACCGCATCACCACCGAGGGGCTGCCGGAGCTCTACGTCAAGGACATCCCGCCGGCGCCGGCCACGCCCTCGCTCCGCATCACCCGGCCGGAGATCTACTTCGGCGAGGTGTCGAACGAGTACGTGTTCGTCCGGACCCGCTCCCAGGAGATCGACTATCCCTCCGGCGACGAGAACGTCTACACGACCTACCAGGGGCAGGGCGGGGTCCAGGTGGGTTCCTTCTGGCGGCGGCTCCTCCTGTCCATCCGCTTCGGCTCCTACCGCATCCTCCTGAGCCCCGAGATCACGCCGGACAGCCGGGTGCTGTTCCACCGCCAGATCGGCGAGCGCGTCCGCCGGATCGCCCCGTTCTTCCGGTTCGACGCCGACCCGTACTTCGTGATCCGGGCCGACGGGCGCCTGGCCTGGCTCCTGGACGGCTACACCGCCACCGACCGCTATCCGTACGCGGAGCGGGTCCCCGGGCTCGGCAACTACGTCCGGAACGCCATCAAGGTGGCCGTCGACGCCTACGACGGGACCGTGCGCTTCTACGTCTCGGACCCGCAGGACCCGCTGGTGCGCGCCTACGCGGCCACGTTCCCGGGACTCCTCGAGCCGATCGAGGCGATGCCGGCCGATCTGCGCGCGCACGTCCGGTACCCGGCAGGCTTCTTCGCGGTGCAGGCGCGGATGTACGCCACGTACCACATGCAGGATCCGCGCGTCTTCTACAACAAGGAGGACCTCTGGTCGATGCCGCGCGTGGCCGAGAGCGGCCGCGACCGCGAGATCGATCCCTACTACACGATCATGCGGATCCCCGGTGAGTCACGCGAGGAGTTCGTCCTGCTGATGCCCTTCACGCCGCTCCGCCGCGACAACATGATCGCGTGGCTTGCCGCCCGATCGGACGGGGCGGACTACGGGCGCCTGGTGGCGTTCCTCTTCCCCAAGCAGCGCCTGGTCTTCGGGCCCCGGCAGATCAGCGCCCGGATCGACCAGGACGCCGTCATCTCGCAGCAGCTCACCCTGTGGAGCCAGCGGGGCTCGACGGTGATCCGCGGGAGCCTCCTGGCGATCCCGGTGGAGGAGTCCCTGCTGTACGTCCAGCCCCTCTACCTGGCCGCGGAGAAGGGCTCGATCCCGGAGCTCAAGCGGGTGATCGTCGCCCACGGCAACCAGATCGCGATGGGCGAGACGCTCGACGCCGCCCTCCAGGCGATCTTCGGCGGCCGGCCCGGGTCGCCGGCCGGCCAGCCGGGAGCGCCGACCAGGCCCGGCGAGGCCCTCGGCCCGAGCGTCATGGGGCAGGTCGGCCGCGCCTGGGAGGCGTGGACCCAGGGCCAGGACGCGCTCCGGCGGGGAGACTGGAGCGCCTACGGGGAAGCCCAGCGCCGGCTCGAGGACGCCCTGCGCGCCCTCCGGCAGCCCGCTCCTCGCTGACCGCCGACCACCGACCGCGACCCGGCTTCCGGCGGTCGAGCCGGACTCCGCCGGGTGCGACAGGGCGGCGCCGCCCGGCGCCCCCCGCTCAGGTTCGCGCGCGAAGATACAGGTACAGCCCGAGCGTGGCGAACAGCGCGTTCGCGGCCCAGGCGGCGACGAGCGGCGGGAGGATCTCCGTCCGGGCGAGGGCCACCGCCGCCGAGTGGGCGATGAAGTACCCGAGCCCCAGCGCCAGACACAGGGCGATCCCGATGACGCGGCCCCCGCGCGGGGACTGGAGGGCGAACGGGATCCCGACCAGCACCATGATCGGGTGGGCCATGGGGAAGGCGATCTTCGAGTGGAGGTCCACGAGGTACTTCGAGACCTTGTGCCCGGCGTCCTGGAGCCGGTCGATGTAGTCCCTCAGCTCCCTGAAGCTCATCACGTCGGGCGCCCGCGGGACCTGGGCGAAGTCCTGGTACCGCTCCGGCAGCTTGACGGTATGCTCCCGGAACGTCTCCGCCCGGTCGGGCTGGCCCGGCCGGAACTCCCGCCGGACCCCGGTCGCCAGACGCCAGGAGTCCGACGCGTCCAGCCACCGCATGTCCCGCGCATCCCAGCGCCGGCGCATGGTGAAGTCGGGCCCGAGCGACAGGATGGTGACGTCGTTCATCTGCTGGCTCCCGGGGTCGAGGAGCCCGATGTGGTAGATACGGCTCTCGGCCGCCCCATCCTCCCGCCCGCGGTACCAGATCTCCGTGCGCTTGCGAAGCTCGGGCATGGTCCGGCGCTTGATCTTGGCCTCGTCGATCTCGACCGCGCGCCGGTTCATCCACGGCATGACGAACTCCTGGAAGACCAGCGAGCTCCCCGAGATCAAGAACGCCAGCCCGAATATCGGGAGACTCGCGCGGTAGAGGCTCACGCCTCCCGCCTTCAGGGCGGTGAGCTCGTTGCTGCGCGAGAGCCCGATGAAGAGCAGGATCGCCGCCAGCAGCACGACGATGTGGAGCGCCTGATACACGAAAGGCGGCGTCCGGTAGAGGAAGTGCAGGAGGATGAGGTTCAGACCGGGCTTGAGGCGGATGTAGCGCTCCAGCGTCGTCATCAGGTCGCCGACGATCACCACGACGCTGGCGAGCAAGATCCCGTAGAGGAACAGCGTCAGGAACCCCACGCTCAGGTAGCGGTCCACGATGTTGAAGACGTTCGTCCGCGGCGCCCGCCGCGCCCGCGCGCGAGGCGGGCCCGCGGCCGCCGCCCCGGCGCGCCGGGGCCTCGACGCCGGCGCGCCACGCTGCCACGCGGCCTGGATCCACGCGAGAGCGGCCCAGTATCCTCGCTGGAGGAGCGCGACGAGAGGGAGCGGGCGCTCCTTCAGGCTCGCTCGCAGCAGGTACAGGGCCAGGGCGCCCACGACCAGGTTGGGTGTCCACATCGCGAGCCAGGCCGGGACCCGTCCGTGGTCGCCGATGTTCTCGCCGATGGTCAGCCCGACGTAGTAGAAGAGCACGATGGGCAGGAGCGCGACGAAGGCGCCCCACCGGCCGCCCCGGTGGGCCCGGATGCCGAGCGGCACCCCCAGGACGGCGAAGACGAGGCACGCGGCCGGGATCGCGAACTTCTTGTGGATCTCGACCAGGTACGGGTTCGGGTTGCCCTTCAGGTCGATCGCCTTCTGCGTCGCCTTCCGCAGCTCCGGGAGACTCATCTCGCGGTCGCCCTTGGACGCGCCTCCCTGCTTGAGCAGGGGATTCTCCAGCACCAGCGTGATGTCGTAGAGCCGGAAGCGCACCTCGCGGTACTTCTGGAGGGCGCGGGGGCTGGTCTCGTGGATCGCGCCGTCGATGAGCCGGAGGGTGACCCGCCGGTTCACCTCGTCCGACAGGAGCCGGCCCTCCCGGGCCGTGATGAACCGCTGCTCGTCGGGCTTCCGCTCGTCCGACACGAAGACGTTCCGGAGTCCCACCTGGTCCGTGGCGATCTCGTCGACGTAGATGACGAAGCTCCCGAAGGTGTCGTTGAACAGGCGCTCCTTCAGCCCCACCGTCGCCTGCGTCCGGACGATCTCGAACACCAGGGACTTGAAGGCGTAGTTGCTCTTCGGGACGGCAGTCGATCATCAGATACGCGGTCGCCGCCGTGACGCCGAGCCCGAACACCACGACGGGCCAGAGCAGGCGGAGGGGGCTCACCCCGCACGCCTTCAGGGCCACGACCTCCATGTCGGCGGACAGGCGGCCGAAGGCGACCAGGATCGCGAGCAGGAACCCGATGGGGATGGTGAGCACCAGGATGGCAGGGGAGATGTAGACCAGCATCATGAGGACGAGACGGACGGGGACGCCCTTGTTGATGATGAGATCGGTGAGGTCGAAGATCCGGTCGACCAGCAGCAGGAACGTGAAGATGAGCAGACCGAGGCAGAAGGGGGTGACTAGCTCCTTCCACACGTAACGGTCGAGGATTCTCACGGCCCCTGCTTTCGCGGTCATTCTACGGGAGCCCCCGCGAGGTGTAAACGACGGGAGCCGATGCTAAGATGACCGCTGTGCCGGACGACCCGAAGCCCCCCGCGCGCCCGCCGGCGCCGCTCGCGGACCGCTACGACCCACGCCAGGCCGAGGACACGTGGTACGGCGTGTGGGAGGAGCGCGGCTACTTCCGCGCGGACCCCTTCTCCAAGGCGAAGCCGTACTGCATCGTCATCCCGCCGCCGAACGTCACCGGCTCTCTCCACATCGGCCACGCGCTGAACAACACGCTCCAGGACATCCTGGTGCGCTGGAAGCGGATGGACGGCTTCAACGTCCTCTGGCAGCCGGGCATGGATCACGCCGGCATCGCGACGCAGGTCGTCGTGGAGCGGCAGCTGGCGGCCGAGGGCACGACCCGCCAGGCCCTCGGACGCGACGCGTTCGTGCAGCGCGTGTGGAAGTGGAAGGAGGAGTCGGGGGGCACGATCATCCGGCAGCTGAAGCGGCTGGGCGCCTCCTGCGACTGGGAGCGCGAGCGCTTCACGATGGACCCCGGCCTCTCGGCGGCCGTGCGCGAAGTGTTCGTGCGGCTCTGGGAAGAGGGCCTGATCTACCAGGGCGAGTACATCGTCAACTGGTGCCTGCGCTGCCAGACGGTCCTGTCCGACCTCGAGGTGGAGTACGAGGAGCGGGCCGCCGAGCTCTACTACATCAAGTACGGGCCGCTGTCGCTGGCCACCGTGCGCCCGGAGACGAAGCTGGGCGACACCGCCCTGGCGGTCAACCCGAAGGACCGCCGCTACGCGAAGTACGTCGGGAAGGAGCTGGAGATCCCGTCGGTCGACGGGACGATCCGGATGAAGGTCGTCGCCGACGCCGCCGTCGACCCGAAGTTCGGGACGGGCGTCATCAAGGTCACGCCCGCGCACGATCCGACCGACTTCGAGATCGGGCGGCGACACGGGCTGGAAGTCCGGCAGGTCATCGGCTTCGACGGAAAGATGAACCAGCGCGCCGGGAAGTACGCGGGGCTCGACCGCTTCGAGGCGCGGCAGCGCATCGTCGAGGACATGACGGCCCTCGGGCTCATCGAGCGGGCCGAGCCGTACCAGCACCGGGTCGGCACCTGCTACCGCTGCAAGACCGTCGTCGAGCCGCTGGTCTCCAAGCAGTGGTACGTCCGCATGAAGCCGCTCGCCGAGCGCGCCGCCAAGGCGGTCCGGGACGGCCGCACGCGGATCGTCCCGCGGATCTGGCTGAAGACCTACTACTGGTGGCTCGACAACATCCGCGACTGGTGCATCTCCCGCCAGCTCTGGTGGGGACACCGGCTTCCGGTCTGGTACTGCGACGCGGAGGGCTCGATCCACGTGTCGCGCGAGGACCTGACCGAGTGCCCGGGCTGCCACGGCCCGCTCCGCCGGGACGAGGACGTGCTCGACACGTGGTTCTCCTCGGGGCTCTGGCCCTTCTCGACGCTCGGCTGGCCGCGCGACACCCCGGAGCTCAAGACGTTCTATCCCACCGCCTGCCTCGTGACGGGCTTCGACATCCTGTTCTTCTGGGTGGCCCGCATGATGATGATGGGCCTCCACTTCATGGGGGAGGTGCCCTTCAGAGACGTCTACATCCACGCCCTCGTGCGGGACGCCGAGGGCCAGAAGATGTCGAAGTCGAAGGGCAACGTCGTCGACCCCCTCGAGGTGATGGAGCGCTACGGAACGGACGCCCTCCGCTTCACGCTGGCGGCCCTCGCCGCCCAGGGGCGGGACATCCGGCTGTCCAGCGAGCGCATCGAGGGATACCGCAACTTCGCGAACAAGCTCTGGAACGCCGCGCGGTTCGTCCTCTCGAACCTCGAGGGATACCGCCCGGCGCTCGCGCGAAAGGCCCCGGCGCCGCTGGCCGAGCGCTGGATCCGGAGCCGCCTGGCGCGGACCGTCGGGGCCGCCCGGAAGGCCCTGAGCGCCTATCGCTTCAACGAGGCGGCCGGCGTGATCTACCAGTTCCTGTGGCACGAGTTCTGCGACTGGTACCTCGAGTGGTCCAAGCTGACCCTGTACCGCGGGGACGACCCCGCGGCGCGGGCGCGCACGCAGGCGACCCTCGTGGAGGTCCTGGAGACGACGCTCCGCCTGCTCCATCCCTTCATGCCCTTCATCACCGAGGAGATCTGGCAGCGGCTCCCGAAGGGCAGGGGGGCGGCGGCCAGCATCATGGTCTCCCGCTTCCCGCGGGTCCGTCGCCGCGACCTCGATCCCGCGGCCGAGGCGGCCATGGCGCCGATCATGGCGGTCGTCAGCGCCGTGCGAAACCTGAGGAGCGAGCTCCAGATCCCGCCCTCGCGGACGATGACGGCCATCGTCCGGCCGCCCGCCGGAACCGTGGCGGCGAGCCTCCTGGAGACGGCGGCGGCGGTGGCCGCGCTCACCCGCGCCGAGCTCCAGGTCGATCCCGCGGCGGTTCGGCCCCCGCACTCCCTCCTCGCCATCGCCGACGGCTGCGAGGTCTACGTCCCCATGGAGGGCCTGGTGGACGTCGAGGCCGAGCGGGGCCGGCTCACCCGCGAGCTCCGCCGCGTCGAGGAGGACCTCGGCCGCACCGAGGCCAAGCTCGCGCGCGAGGACTTCCGCCAGCGCGCCCCGGCGGAGGTCGTCGCCCGCGAAGAGGCGAAGGGAGTGGAGCAGCGCGCGCTCCGCGAGAAGCTCCGCGAGGGCCTGGAGCGCCTCGATGCCCTGGCCGGGCGCTGAGCCGCCGCTCGACGTCGAGCTGACACGCGCGTTCGCCCCCTGCCTGCCGGGCGGGAGGCTGGCCGGGCCGCTCCGGGCGTACCGCTCCCTCGCGTCGACCCAGACCCTCGCGCGCGCCTGGGCCGCCGAGGGAGCGCCCGAGGGCGCGGTGGTCCTCGCCGACCACCAGACCGCCGGACGAGGCCAGCACGCGCGTCCGTGGGTGGCTCCCGACGGCGCCGCGCTGTTGTTCTCGGTCGTGCTCCGCCCACCGCTCCCGGTGGCGCGCTGGCGGGAGATCCCGCTCGCGACGGGCTGCGCGGTGGCCGAGGCCGTGGAGACCGTGGCCCCGGTCTCGGCGACGCTCAAGTGGCCGAACGACGTGCTCGTCGGGGAGCGGAAGCTGGCCGGCATCCTGGCCGAGGGAGTGGCCGGCGTCCCGCCGCTCGTCATCGTCGGCATCGGCGTGAACGTCTCGCAGCAGGAGCCCGACTGGCCCCCCGGTCTCGCGGGCACGGCCGCCTCGCTCGCCGGCCTGGGCGCCGAGGTCGCGCGCGAGACGGCCCTGGCGGCGATGCTCGCCAGCCTCGCCCGCTGGTACGGCGTCCTGCTCGAGGAGGGCTTCGAGCCGGTGCGAGCCGCGTGGCGCCGGCGCGGCGTCCTCGGCCGTCGCGTCAGCGGTGCCCGGCGGCGAGGGCACGACCGACGATCTCGGACCGGGAGGGGAGCTCGTCGTCCGCCGGGACGACGGGCAGCTGACGTACCTGGTCGTGCCGCCCGACGGCCACCGCCAGGGTGCCGCGGCGGGGACTGCGCTGATGCTGCTGGCGGTCGACGTGGGCAACACCAACGTCAAGCTGGGCGTGTACGACGACGCGCGGCTCGTCGCCTCGTGGCGGCTCACCACCCGGCGCGAGCAGACGGCCGACGAGTACGGCGTCTTCACCCACACGATGCTCCGGAGCCACGGGCTGGAGCCCTCGCAGGTGACCGACATCGCCATCTCGTCGACGGTGCCCGCCGTCCAGCGGACCATGGAGGACATGGCCGGGCGCTACTTCGAGCCTCGCCCCCTTCGTCGTGGACCCCGGCGTCAACGTGGCCCTCGGCATGCGCGTCGACTATCCGCGCGAGGTGGGGCCGGACCGTGTCGTGAAGGTCGTGGCGGCGGTCGAGCTGTACGGGCCGCCGCTCATCATCATCGACTTCGGCACCGCCACGACCTTCGAGTGCGTGTCGCCCGCCGGCGAGTTCATCGGCGGCGCCATCGCGCCGGGGATCGCGACCGCCGCCGAGGCCCTGACCGCCCGGGCCGCCCGGCTCTTCCGCGTCGACCTCACCCGGCCGGCGAGCGCCATCGGCCGCAACACGGTGACGAACATCCAGTCGGGGATGGTCTACGGCTACGCGGGTCTGGTGGACGGCCTGGTCGCCCGGATGCGCGCGGAGATGGAGGGGACACCCAGGGTGGTGGGCACGGGAGGTCTCGTCAGCCTCATGGAGGGCCTCGCGCGCTCGATCGACGTCGTCAATCCGCACCTGACGCTGGAGGGACTGCGCATCGCGTGCGCGCGGGCACGGCAGGCGCCGCGCGGCGGCGCGCCGGCGGGGCCCGCGGCGTTGACACGCGCTTGAGGCGCCTCCTATACTGTCCCAATATCTAGTGGCGGGTTGGGAAATGGTCACAACCGGTAGGGCGCGGCGCACGAAGGAGGGCTAGGCCATGGGCATGTGGGTCGGGCGCGGACGGAAGGCTCGGGTCGCGTATGGCTTCGACGACATCGCCCTGGTTCCAGGCACCGTCACGATCAACCCGAACGAGGTCGACGTGTCCTGGGAGCTCTGCGGCCGGCGCATCGAGCTTCCGATCATCGCGGCGGCGATGGACGGGGTCACCGACCCGCGCTTCGCGATCGAGATGGGACGCTTCGGCGGGCTCGCCGTCCTCAACCTCGAGGGGGTCCAGACCCGATACGAGAGCCCGGAAGACGTGATCGAGCAGATCATCTCCTCGTCCGCGGAGGAGGCGACCCGCATCATCCAGTCCATCTACGGGGAGCCGATCAAGGAGGAGCTGGTCCACCGGCGCGTCTCGGAGATCAAGAAGGGCGGCGCGACCGTCATCGTGTCGGCGATCCCCCAGCGGGCCATGCGCTTCGCGAAGATCGCCGAGGAGGCGGGCGCCGACTTCTTCATCGTCCAGTCGACGGTGTCGACCGCCCGGCACGTCGCCACCGAGTACGAGCCGCTCGACTTCCGGCGCCTGAAGCAGGAGCTCTCCATCCCGCTCATCGTCGGCAACTGCGTCACCTACGAGGCGACCCTCGAGCTGATGCAGACCGGCGTCGACGCCCTCCTCATCGGCGTCGGACCGGGCGCCGCCTGCACGTCCCGCGAGGTCCTCGGGCTGGGCGTCCCCCAGATCACCGCCACGGCGGACTCGGCCGCCGCCCGCGACTTCTACCACAAGCAGACCGGGCGCTACGTTCCGATCATCACGGACGGCGGCATGTCGACCGGCGGGGACATCTGCAAGGCGCTGGCGGCAGGGGCGGATTCGGTCATGATCGGCTCGGCCTTCGCGCGAGCGGTGGAGGCGCCCGGCCGCGGGTATCACTGGGGGATGGCGACGCCGCACTCCAACCTGCCGCGCGGCACGCGCATCCGTGTCGGCGTCGTGGGCCCGCTCGAGCAGATCCTGTTCGGGCCGGCGTTCACCGACGACGGCACGATGAACCTGATCGGCGCGCTCCGTACGTGCATGGGGTCGGTCGGCGCCAGCACCATCCGCGAGCTCCAGATGACCGAGCTCATCATCGCGCCGGCGATCAAGACCGAGGGCAAGATCTTCCAGAAGGCGCAGCGCGTCGGCATGGGCAAGTAGCGCGGGGCCCGTGGCCCTCGCCGCCCGCGCCGCGGGAGACGATCGACGCATGGACAAGGTTGCGGTCGTCGACTACGGCTCGCAGTTCACGCAGCTGATCGCCCGCCGGATCCGCGAAGCGGGCATCTACTCCGAGATCTTCCCGCCGACCGTCCCCCTCGAGCGGATCCTCGCGCACCAGGCCGTCATCCTCTCCGGGGGCCCGAACAGCGTCTACGACGAGGGGGCGCCCCTGCCGCCCGCCGCGCTGCTCGAGGCCGGCGTTCCCGTGCTCGGCATCTGCTACGGCATGCAGGCCATGGCCCGGCTCCTGGGCGGGAAGGTCGAGCCCAGCCCCCACCGGGAGTACGGCCGCGCCGAGGTCGCCCTCCAGGCCCCCGATCCGCTCTTCGAGGGCGTGGTCCCGGACACGGCCACCGGCTGCGTCACCGTGTGGATGAGCCACGGGGACACCGTCCTCGCGCCGCCGCCGGGCTTCCGGCAGCTGGCCACCACGCGGAACACTCCGGTGGCCGCCATGGCGGCGCCGGAGCGGCGCCTCTACGCCGTGCAGTTCCATCCGGAGGTCGCCCACACGCCCCAGGGGCAGCGCATCCTCGAGAACTTCCTCTTCCAGCTCGCCGGGCTCAAGCCGGGCTGGTCGATGAGCTCCTTCGTCGACCAGGCGGTCGAGTCGGTCCGGGCCACGGTCGGGCGGGAGCGCGTGCTGTGCGCGCTCTCGGGCGGCGTGGACTCGGCGGTGACGGCGGCGCTCGTGCACCGGGCGATCGGCAACCAGCTCCAGTGCGTCTTCGTCGACAACGGGCTGCTCCGGAAAGGGGAAGGGGAGGCCGTCCGGCGGACCTTCCAGGACCGCTTCGGCATGCAGCTCCTCTACGTGGACGCCGCCAAGCGCTTCGTGGATCGGCTTCGCGGCGTGACCGATCCCGAGGAGAAGCGGAAGCTGATCGGGGCCGAGTTCATCGCGGTGTTCCAGGAAGAGGCCGAGCGCCTGGGAACGATCCCGTTCCTCGCCCAGGGCACGCTCTATCCGGACGTCATCGAGTCGATCTCCTTCCGTGGCCCGTCGGCGACGATCAAGACCCACCACAACGTCGGGGGGCTGCCGAAGGACCTCCGCTTCACGCTGGTGGAGCCGCTGCGGGAGCTGTTCAAGGACGAGGTGCGCGTGCTCGGCGAGCTTCTCGGCCTGCCGGCGGAGATCGTCTGGCGCCAGCCGTTCCCCGGCCCGGGGCTCGCCGTGCGGATTCTCGGCGAGGTGACCGAGGAGCGGCTCGAGGTGGTCCGCGACGCCGACGCCATCGTGCAGGAGGAGATCGAGACGGCGGGGCTCGGCCGCGCGCTCTGGCAGGCCTTCGCCGTGCTCCTCCCGGTGCGGACGGTGGGCGTGATGGGCGACTTCCGGACGTACGCCCAGGTCATCGCGCTCCGGGCCGTCGTCAGCCAGGACGCCATGACGGCCGACTGGGCCCGGCTTCCCTACGAGGTGCTGGCGCGGATCTCGACCCGGGTCATCAACGAGGTCAAGGGCGTGAACCGCGTCGTGTACGACGTCTCCTCCAAGCCCCCGAGCACCATCGAGTGGGAGTGAGCGTCCGCGCGCGGGCGGTGAGGCGAGAGCGATGAGCAAGCTGGTCTTCGCGGCCGTCGTCCTGCTGGCGGGGCTCGCCATCCACGGCGCGCTGCGCCGGCGCGCCGAGGGCCTGCCCCCGGGGCTGCGCACCTTCGGCCCCCGGATCGCCCTCCTCCTCGCGATCGGCGTGCCCGCGATCATCCTGTTCTTCTCGGTCTTCCGCATCATCCCGGCCGGCCACGTGGGCGTGAAGGTGCTCTTCGGACAGGTCGACGCGACGCCTCTCCGCGAGGGCCTCAACATCGTGCTGAACCCCCTCTACGACGTCGTCGTGATGGACGGGCGGGTGGGGAAGCACTCCGCGAAGTACGACGCGGCCTCGAAGGACCTCCAGGCGGTCCACGTCGAGATGGTGCTGAACTACCGGCTCCATCCCGACCGCGCGCCGGACGTCTACAAGTCGATCGGCCTCGAGTACTCGTCGGTGATCATCGACCCGGCGGCCCAGGAGGTCCTGAAGGCGAACACCGCGACGCACAACGCGGCCGAGATCCTCCTGCGGCGCCCGGCGATCAAGGCGGACATCCAGCGCGACCTCACCGTCTGGCTCGCCAAGTACGGGGTCGAGCTGAAGGAGGCCTCGCTGGCGAACATCCGCTTCGACCAGAACTACGAGAAGGCGATCGAGGCGAAGCAGATCGAGGAGCAGAAGGCCGAGCAGAAGCGCTACGAGCTCATCCAGGCCCAGCGCCAGGCGGAGATCATCGCGGCGGCCGCCAAGGGCCGGGGCGACGCGGCGCGGGAGGAGGCCAAGGGCGTGGCCGAGGCCACCCGGATCAAGGGTGACGCGGAGGCGACCTACAACGCCCGGGTGTCCTCCTCGCTGACCCCGACGCTCATCCAGCAGCAGTATCTCTCGAAGTGGGATGGGCGCCTGCCCCAGTACACGTTCGGCGGCAACGCGGTCCCGTTCGTCCAGCTCCCGGTCGCCGGGGGCGGGGCGGGCGACGGGACGCGACGCTAGCGTCGCCGACGCGTGGAGCGGCTGGGGCGCCTCTGCGTCGGGGTTGGGCCTGCTCTGGGTCGTGGTGATCGTCGGGTTCTGGCTGATGGTTGGGCCGACCGGCCGGAGGAGTGGGCTCCCTACCTCGACCGCGCGATCTCCTCGGACCTCCGGCAGTTCCTCTACTTCGCCCTGACGTACGTGGTCACGCCGATCGGCATGCTGATGCTGCTCCGGGACATGTTCGGCGACCCCGGGCCGCTCTGGCTGAAGCTCGCGGCCCCCGGCGTGTTCGCCTCCGTCTACGCCCTGCTCCTGGCGGCGGCCACGCCCGAGGTGGGACAGCCGATTCTCGTCTGGGCCGACCCGATCGTGGCGCAGATTTTCCCCGGCATGGCGCTGGGCCCGCGCGCCGCCGACAGCCTCACCTGGATGGCGCGGTTCGGGGGGCTGCTGCTGATCCTGGGCGGCGTCCCCGGCGCGCTCGGGATGGTGGTCGGGCTCCTTACCGGCGGCTCCAAGGAACGCTGACGTCGTGAGCCGGCTCACCTCGTCGGGGCCATCCCCGAGGGCGGCATGACGGCCAAGGCCGACTTCGTCCACCTCCACGTTCACTCGGAGTACAGCCTCCTCGACGGCGCCGCGCGTCTGAAGCGTCTGGTCGAGCGGGCCGCCGGGCTCGGCTTCCCGGCCATCGCGCTGACCGACCACGGCAACATGTTCGGGGCGATCGACTTCTACCAGCACGCGCGCGGGGCGGGGATCAAGCCCATCCTCGGCTGCGAGCTCTACGTCGCCCCGGGGAGCCGGTTCGAGCGGGCCCCGGTCGACGGGCAGTACGAGGGCGCGAACCACGTCACCGCCCTCGTCCGGAACGAGACGGGCTACCGGAACCTCATCAAGCTCGTCTCGAAGGGATACCTCGAGGGGTTCTACTACAAGCCCCGGGTGGACAAGGAGCTCCTGGCCCAGCACTCGGACGGCCTCCTGATCCTGTCCGGGTGCCTCAACTCCGAGGTGTCGCGCCTGCTCCTCGCCGGCGAGGAGCGGAAGGCGCTCGAGGTCGCCGGCTGGTACGCGGACGTCTTCGGCCGCGACTACTACTTCACGGAGATCCAGGCGCACGGCCTCGCCGACCAGATCCGCGTGACCGACGGAACGCTCCGCATCGCCCGCGCCCTCGGGGTGGGCGTGTGCGGCACCAACGACTCGCACTACCTCGAGGCGACGGATGCCCGGGCCCACGAGGTGCTCCTCTGCCTCCAGACGGGGGCCAAGATCGCCGATCCCAACCGGTGGAAGTTCGCCACCGAGGAGTTCTATCTCAAGTCGGCCGAGGAGATGCGCAAGGTCTTCGAGCACCTGCCCGAGGCCTGCACGAACACCCTGGCCGTGGCCGAGCGCTGCAACCTCGAGCTGACCTTCGGCCAGTTCCGCCTGCCGAGGTACGAGGTGCCGGCCGGCCAGACGCTCGACTCCTACCTCCGCGCAGGTGGCCGAGGTCGGCCTCCACCGGCACTACCCGGATCCGTCGGCCGAGATCGCGCGCCCGGTTCGACTACGAGCTCGGCGTCATCCAGCAGATGCAGTTCTCCGGCTACTTCCTGGTCGTCTGGGACTTCATCCGGTACGCGAAGGAGCGGGGCATCGCGGTGGGCCCCGGGCGGGGCTCGGCGGCCGCGTCCACTGGTCGCCTATTGCCTCGGCATCACCACTGTAGATCCAATGCGTTACGGCCTCGTCTTCGAGCGATTCTTGAATCCCGGGCGCAAGTCCATGCCCGACATGGACATCGACTTCGCGGACGACCGGCGCGACGAGGTGATCGAGTACGTGGTCCAGCGGTACGGGCGCGACCGCGTGGCCCAGATCATCACCTTCAACGTGCTCAAGGCCAAGGCGGTGATCCGGGACGTCGGCCGGGTGCTCGGCATGGCGTTCGGCGACGTCGACAAGATCGCGAAGCTGGTCCCCGACACGCTCAACATCACCCTCGACGAAGCCTTCAAGCAGAGCCCGCCCCTGGCCGAGGCGGTCAAGGGGCGGCCCGAGGTCGCCGAGCTCTGGCAGACCGCCAAGCGGCTCGAGGGCCTGGCTCGCCACGCCGGCAAGCACGCCGCCGGCGTCGTGATCTCCGACGAGCCGCTCATGGAGCACGTCCCGCTCTACCGGGACCCCAAGAGCGAGGAGATCATCACCCAGTACCCGATGGGGCCCATCGAGAAGCTCGGGCTCCTCAAGATGGACTTCCTCGGTCTCCGGACCCTCACGGTGATCGCCAACACCGTGCGGCTCATCGAGGAGAGCCGGGCGCTCCGCATCGACCCGGAGGGCATCCCGCTCGACGACGCCAAGACCTACCAGCTTCTCGCCGACGCCCGGACGTTCGGCGTCTTCCAGCTGGAGTCGACGGGGATGCGCAACGCCCTCCGGCAGCTCCGGCCCGAGCGGCTGGAGGACGTCATCGCCATGGTGGCGCTGTACCGGCCCGGCCCGATGGAGATGATCCCCGACTTCATCGCGCGGCGCCACGGGCGGGTGAAGTCGACGTACGAGCACCCGGTCATGGAGAAGCACCTGCAGGAGACCTACGGGATCATGGTCTACCAGGAGCAGGTGCTCAAGATCGCCAACGACATGGCCGGGTTCTCGATGAGCGAGGCCGACGATCTCCGGAAGGCCATGGGCAAGAAGATCGCCGCGCTCATGGCCGAGCAGCGCGCCAAGTTCCTGGCCGGGGCCAAGGGGCGCGGCGTCAAGGAGAAGGTCGCCGAGCGCGTCTTCGAGCTGATGGAGAAGTTCGCGGGCTACGGCTTCAACAAGGCCCACGCGACCGCCTACGGGATCGTCGCGTACCAGACGGCGTACTTCAAGGCGAACTATCCGGTGGAGTTCATGGCCGCGCTCCTCACCTCCGAGATGGCGAACACCGACAAGGTCGTCGTCCACATGGACGAGTGCCGGGCCATGGGCATCAGCGTGCTGCCGCCGGACGTCAACATCTCCCGCTTCTCGTTCGGGGTGGACGGGGAGACGATCCGGTTCGGGCTGGGCGCGATCAAGAACCTCGGCCAGAAGGCGATCGAGGTCATCGTCGCGTCCCGCGAGGAGCAGGGCGCCTTCGCGTCGCTCGCCGACTTCTGCCGGCGGCTCGACCTCCAGCTCGTCAACCGGCGGGTCGTGGAGAGCCTCGTCAAGGCCGGCGCCTTCGACTCGTCGGCGCGCCCGCGGGCCCAGCTCATGGCCGCGCTCGAGAACACCTTCGACGCCGGCCAGCGGCACCAGCGCGAGCGCGATCAGAACCAGGTCTCCATGTTCGACCTGCTGGGGAGCACGGCGGAGGGCGGCGCCGTCGAGCCCGACCTCCTGGACGCCTCGATCGCCGAGTGGGACGCCGAGCAGCGCCTGCTCAACGAGAAGGAGGTCCTCGGCTTCTACCTGTCGGGCCACCCGCTCCGGGGCGTCTGGGACCGCGCCCAGCGGCTCGGCGTCGTGGGCACCGGGCAGCTGGCCCAGGCCGAGGATGGCGCGAAGGTCCTTCTCTGCGGGCTCGTGTCGGCCCTCCGCGAGATCAACACGAAGAACGGCAACCGCATGGGCTTCGCGACCATCGAGGACGTCGAGGGCTCGATCGAGGTCACGATCTTCCCGGAGCTGTTCCGGCAGAGCGTGGCGCACCTGAAGAGTGGCTCGCCGCTCCTGGTGCGCGGCAAGCTCGAGGGCACGTCGACCGCCCGGAAGATCCTCGCCGACGACGTCCGGCCGCTCCCCGCCGACACGGAGGAGCGCGCGGTCGCCACCCCGTTGCCGCGCGCCTGCCGCGTGGCCGTCCCCCCGGACGGGGCGGGGGACCCGCTCCCGGCCCTCCGGGCGATCTGCGAGGCTCACCGCGGAACGGTGCCCCTGGCCATCCGCCTCCGCGTGGACGGAACCGAGGTCGACGTCCGCTCCCGCACCCTGCGCGTGCGCCCATCGGCGGCCTTCGTCGAGGCCGTGGAGGGCCTGCTCGGTCCGGGTAGCGTCACGGTCGAGGCCTGACGGAGGACGCGGTGGCCGAGACGGCCGACCTCGAGAAGGCGCTCGACTTCGAGCGCCCGCTCCTCGAGCTGGAGGCCCGCATCGAGACCCTCCGGCGCTCGGAGCGGCCCGGCGTCGAGGGCGAGGTGCAGCGGCTCGAGGAGCGGCTCCAGCGGCTCCAGCGCAAGGTGTTCGGGAAGCTCACGGCCTGGCAGCGGGTCCAGCTCGCCCGCCACCCGCGGCGGCCGTACACCCTGGACCTGATCCCCCTCCTCACCGAGGACTTCGTCGAGCTCCACGGCGACCGGCTCTTCGGTGACGATCACGCCATCGTGGGAGGGCTGGCGCGTCTGGAAGGCCGCCCCATCGTGATCGTGGGCCACCAGAAGGGCCGCGACACGGAGGAGAAGCTCCACCGGAGCTTCGGAATGCCGCAGCCGGAGGGGTACCGGAAGGCGCTCCGGCTCATGCAGCTGGGCGAGCGGT
The DNA here is from genome assembly GCA_963745015.1 of uncultured Candidatus Rokubacteria bacterium. Lineage (GTDB taxonomy): Bacteria > Methylomirabilota > Methylomirabilia > Rokubacteriales > DASRDR01 > DASRDR01. The sequence goes on along the minus strand of CAVUVU010000013.1, from coordinate 26,885 downwards.
TCCGGAAGCCGATCCTCACGCTCATCGACACCCCCGGCGCCTACCCCGGCGTCGGCGCCGAGGAGCGCGGCCAGGCCGAGGCGATCGCGCGGAACCTCCGGGAGATGGCCGGGCTTCCGACGCCCATCGTGGCGGTGGTGACGGGGGAGGGCGGAAGCGGCGGGGCGCTCGCGCTCGCCGTCGCCGACCGGGTCCTGATGCTCGAGCACGCCATCTACTCGGTCATCTCGCCCGAGGGATGCGCCGCGATCCTCTGGGAGGACGCGAGCCGCGCCAAGGATGCCGCCGAGGTGCTCCGCATCACGGCGCCGGACCTCCACAAGCTCGGCGTGATCGACGGGATCATTCCGGAGCCGCCGGGCGGAGCCCACCGCAACTGGGCGGCCGCCGCGCGCGCGCTCCAGAGCGCGGTCGTCGCGGCACTCGGCGAGCTCGTGCCGCTCTCGCCGACCGAGCTCGTCCAGCAACGCTACGCGAAGTTCCGCCGCATGGGGATCTTCGAGGAGACCTGACCACCGTCGCGTCTCGGAAGTGGTCCTGTCACTCTGGGCTCCCTGATCCTTGTCGCGGGCATCGGACTCCCGACGTGCCGGCCGCGTCGGGTCCAGAATTGGACACTCGATCCTCCGGCCGAGGCATGGCGCGCCTCCACGACCCTGGCGCTGGAAGCGGCGCTCGTTTGACATCCCCGGAGGCCGATGCTACCGTGACTCTCGAATCCCCGACGCACCGCAGGGAGGCCGCTTCGATGTGGGTCGAGATGAAGGTCCGGGGGCTCGCCCTGGATCCGGTGTCGAACATGCCCATCATCATCCTCCGTGACGAGGAGGAGAAGCGCTCGCTGCCCATCTGGGTCGGTATCTTCGAGGCCAACGCGATCGCGCTCGAGCTCGAGAAGATCGCAACCCCGCGGCCGATGACCCACGACCTCATCAAGAACGTCCTGGAGGCGGTCGACGCGAAGATCGAGAAGATCGTCGTGAACGACCTCCGCGAGAACACCTTCTTCGCGCTGATCCACCTCCGGATGGGCGAGGAAGAGGTCACGGTCGACTCGAGACCCTCCGATGCCATCGCCCTCGCTCTCCGCGCCGGCGCCCCGATCTTCGTCGACGACGACGTCGTGCGCCGCGCCAAGACCGTCGAGACCGCGCCGAAGGAAGCCGACGATCAGGAGAAGCTGAAAGAGTGGCTCGAGAACCTGAAGCCGGAGGATTTCGGCCGATACAAGATGTAACCGGCCCCGCGGCCGTGCGTCTCCGGGTCGGTCTCTTCACGAACAACTACTTCCCGATGCTCGGCGGCGTGCCCACGGCCGTCGAGACGATCCGGCGGGACCTCGAGGCGCTCGGCCACGAGGTGGTGATCGTCGCTCCTCGGATGGCCGGGGCACCGGAAGGCGAGCAGCGGCGTCATCCGCGTGCCGTCGGTGCCGGCGCCCACGTATCCGGACTTCGCGCTCCCGATGCCGCTGGCCCCGTCGCTCACGCGCCGTCTGGAGAGCCTCGCGCTCGACGTGTTCCACGCTCACCACCCGTTCCTCCTGGGCGCCTCGGCCCGCCGCCTGGCCCGGGCAGCCGGCCGCCCCTTCGTCTTCACGTACCACACGCTCTACGAGCGGTACGCCCACTACGTGCCGCTGCCGCGCCAGATGGTCGCGCGGCGGGCCGTCCGGTGGAGCGCCCGGTTCGCGGACTCCGCGGACCTGGTCATCGCCCCGTCCGACTTCGTCGGGCGGCGTCTCCGCACGCTGGGCGTGCGGCGGCCGATCGAGGTGCTGCCCACGGGCGTCGATCTCGGCCGATTCCGGCCCGGCGATGGCGCCGCCGCTCGCCGGGCCCTCGGGCTCGGCGCCGGGGACCGCGTGCTCCTCTACGTGGGCCGCCTGGACCGCGAGAAGAACCTCGAGTTCCTCCTGGGCGCCGTGGCCAGGGTCACGACGCCAGGGACCCGGCTGCTCCTCGTGGGGCGGGGAACGCAGGGGCCCGCGCTGCGGCGCGCCGCGGATGCGGCGGGTCTGGGGAGCCGCGTCGAGCTCCGGGGCGGCTCGCCTCCCGCCGGCCTGCCCGTGTACTACCAGGCGGCGGACGCCTTCGTCTTCGCGTCGACCAGCGAGACGCAGGGCCTGGCCGTCCTCGAAGCGATGGCCTGCGGGCTTCCGGTCGTGGCGGTCCGGGCGAGCGGCATCGAGGAGATCGTGACCGACGGCGTCTCGGGCCTCCTCGTGCCGGAGGACGCCGCCGCCTTCGCCGGAGCCGTCGATCAGATCCTGGCCGACGGCCACCTGCGGGCCAAGCTCGGCCTCGGCGGCCGGGAGGCCGCCTCCTCGTTCGGGTCGACGGCGCTGGCCGAGCGGCTGGTGGCCGCGTACCGGCGGGCCAGGGGAGAAGCGGCATGGAGCTGAGGCGGGACGACATCGCCCGCGCGGCCGGAGACCGGGACCGGACCCGCGCCGAGCGGCTGGGGAGCACCGAGCGCGAGATCCGGCAGGCGCAGGCGGAGGCTCTGGGCCGAACGGGGGAGCGGCTCCAGCGGATTCTCGACCAGCTCGCCGCGCTGGACCGCCGCCTGGACGAGCGGGCCGAGGCGGGGACCGGCGCGCCGGAGGCGGACCTGGTGCGCTCCGAGATCGCAGACCCGGAATCGCCTGCGGGACGAGGCGGCCCGCGTCCGCCATCACCTGATCATCCAGCGCGAGGCTCTGGGGTTCTCGCGACAGACTCCCGTGGAGCAGTGCTACCCTGTGCCCGGGCGCCGGCGCCTCCCCGGGCCGGCCGGCGACCGAGGGAGGGAGCCATGACCGACGAACGCGCACGCCACGAGCGCCTGCTCGCCCGGATCGCGCGAGGCGAGCGCATCGAGGCGCAGGACGAGATGAGCGCGACCTACCGGGACAGCCTCGTCCATCTGATGACCATGCAGGCCGACTCCGAGCTCGCCGGCGCCTACGGATACGTGCCCTGGATCATGAAGGCGCCGGGCGTCGAGGAGAAGCTCGTCGTCGCCCAGATCGTGAAGGACGAGACCCGCCACGCCAAGGTGATGTACGACCTCCTCGCGGAGCTCGGCGTGGACGTCGGCAGCGCACGTGGGCACCCACGACCAGAGCTTCGCGCGGCGGCTCGACGACTCCGAGGCCGACATCGGGACGGCCCGGGTATCCTCGGACAAGCGCGTCAACATCTTCTACTATCCGATCGACACCTGGGCGGACTTCGTGATGTTCAACTTCTGCATGGATCGAGGGGCGGGGCACCAGCTGGAGGACGTGCGGCACTCCTCCTACGGCCCCTGGCGGCGCGGCGTGGAGGGCATCTTCAAGGAAGAGCGCATGCACATCCGACACGGCGAGCTCTGGATCAAGCGGCTCGCCGAGAACGCGGCCACCCGGGACGACGCCGATCGGACGTTCCAGAAGTGGTACGTGCGCACGATGAACATCTTCGGGCGCCCCGGCAGCGCGAAGAACCGCCTCTACCAGGAGCTCGGCCTGAAGCGGCGCGACAACGACGAGGTCCGGCGGACCTTCTCGGTGGAGGTCGGCGCCCTGGTCCAGGCCCTGGGATGGCGCCTCCCGGACTGGAAGCCCGCGTGGGAGACCCTGCCGGAAGAGGCTCAGATCCCGGGCTGACGCGGGGCCCCGATCGGTCCGCGGTCTACTGCCGCCTCTCCAGGCGCATCCGGAAGGCGTGCCCGCCGCCCGCGAGATGCGTGCCTTCCAGGACGTTCGGCTTCACCAGCTTCAGGGTCACGCGGAGCGCGTGGCCGCTCACGAACTCCACCGTGACGGTCTGGTCGACGACGGTCACGGTCATGTTCACGCGGCCCGAGCGCTCGGCCGACAGACCGAGTCCGCGTCAGCCTTCCACCGGGAGCCGTCCGGCCGGGCGCTGTCCTGGCGGAGGCTCTTGATGATCAGGATCCGCTCGGGTCGAAGGTCGGCGCTCCGGACCTCCGTCTTGCCATCCCAGCGCCCGACCAGCGCCGCCGCCACGTCGATCTGAGCGTCAGACGGGGTGCCCGAGACCCGCCAGGAGACACGCCGTGAGGAGGACAGGACGCCACATCCTCGCACCTCCGAAAGGGATCGATCTGAGAGGGTCACTGGGGCCCGGGATACCCAAAGCGGATCGCCGGAGGCGGTTTGGCACTCCGTCGGGATCCGGGCAATGTCCGATAAGAGGGATTCTGTCTACTACAGCCGGAGCGCCTTAAACAGGCCCGATCCTCCGCCCGGCCAGGCCGACCGGGGCCTGTTCCCCTTGCGGGCCCAGTTCTCTCATTACGGTCTCTGGAAGACATGGCGGCTCGACGATTTCCGGGACCGCAGCCGAGCGCGCGGGCCAGAACTCGGACGCCGGAGTCACACCTCGCCAGCGATCTGCTCGTCGCTGGGCCGCACGTCCCTTGAGCCTGGCAACGCGCTCGGCCAAGTCGCCCGGGAGAAATCTCCGGACTGACCGAGCCGGTCAACGAGAGGCCGCCGGGCGTCGTGTCTACGAGCTGATGGAGACGTTCGCGGCTGCGGCGTCAGGCAGGGTCAGCCGGCACTGCCGAGCAGCGCCAGGCGGATGCGGACGTCCTGGACCCGGTCAGCCGAAGGAAGGTCCTTGAGGTACTGCTTGTACGTGGCGACGGCGCCGGTCGGATCCTTGGCGAGCTCCTGGGCCCGGGCCTTGCCCAGCAGGAAATCCCCGTACAGGAAGTCCTTCGGGCTCAGCGCGCCCAGGGCTTGCTGGTATACCTCGAGGGCGCCGGGCGCGTCGCCCTTGGCCTCGTGCGCATAACCCTGGCTGAGACGGCTCAGGCGACCGATGGCTGCCACGATCCCGGCGTGCGGCCTCCGCGAAGGCCGCGATCGCCGGGTCCCACTGGCTCCGTCGGAACTCGACTTGCCCCAGCACGTACCGGGCCTGGTTGCTGGGGCGGCCGCTGGGATAGCTCGTGAGGTACTGCCGGAGGGACGCGGCCGCCGCTTCCAGGTCGGCAGGCTGGGCCGACCCCAGCGCTCGCTGAGCCGTCAGGACGGCCGGGCCGAGAGCGCGCTGGGCGGCTTCCTCTCGATGCCCGAGCCAGGTCCAGACCCCGCCCGCGACCAGGGTCAGGAGCGCGAGACCCCCGACGCCCAGGAGCGCCCAGCGAATCCGCGCTGGACGCGCCGCGAACCAGGCCCGGATTCCGCTCACCGCACCTCGCGCACGGTGTCGGCGGGAACCCAGCCCTCGATCCCGTCGGGCAGACGGACCTTCACCCAGTGTCCGCCGTCGAACACGAGGAGGTTGAGGATCCGGAGGCGACGGTCGATGGAATCGACGTAGCGCACCTGCTGTCCCGTCACCACGCGACCCACCTGAGACGAGCTGAACAGAGCGTCCCGGTACAGGCTGCTCTCGCCGACCACCTCGTACGTCCGGCCCATGGGCGTCGACGAGGAGTCAGGCGTGAGGACCGCCGTCTGGACGCCGGCCGCGGGCGTGCCCGGGCGGTTGCTCTTGGAATCCTGGTACGCCGCCACGGTGGGCAGCCCCCCCACGATCCCGGTCGAAGCCGCCGAGGGGGTTCCGGACGGAGCCGGCGTGCCCGGCGACGCCGCCGGCTGCGAGGCGACCGCCGGAGCGGCCGCCGTGCCGGCCTCGCCCGTCGCCCGGTACGACTGGAGCTCGTCCACCTTCACGGCGATCTCGCCCACGGACGTCCGGGCCTTCAGCTGGCCACCGACCAGCGTTCCCCGAACCACGCGCCCGTCCCGCAGGCGAATCTCTTCTCGCGAGAGCGCCACCACCTCGTCCGGGGCGATCTCGACCAGCCCGGAGCCGGTCGACACCATCAGCGCCTCGTTCGAGAGCTCCCCGGTCATCCGGGTGCCGTTCGCGAAGAGCAGCTCGCCGGCCCAGGCGGGAGCCCACGCCAGGAGCGCCAGGGACACCGCCAGCGCGGTCTTCATGGCTGACCTCCCCCGACCTCGATCCGTCCTCTGCCTCGATCCACGACGATCTCTCCCTTGACGAGCGCACCATCGGCCGCCGCGAAGCTGCCGCTCTTGAGGTTCCCGGTCAGGACCCCCTGCGGCAAGATCTCGACCCGCCCGGCAGCGTGGAGGTTGCCACGGACCTTGCCCGCGACCACGATGTTGGACGCAGTGATGTCCGCATCCACCTCGGCCCGCTCCCCCACGGTGACACGCCCGTTCACGTTGACGATACCCTCGAAGCGCCCCGCGAGCTCGAGATCGCCTTCCCCGACGATCTCTCCCTTGATGGAGAGCTTCTCACCGACCCTGAACGCGCCCGACTGCGGGCCGGACGAGAGCGTCAGGGCCGGCTCGAGGTCGTCCTCCTCAGCGGAGTCGAACCCGAAGAACCTGCGTAAACCCCTGAGCACGAACGCCTCCCGCGTGCGCGTATGGAGACACTGTCACTCTACCGATGCCGTCTGGGAGTGTCAAGAAAAGCGGCCGATCTCGGGTCGTCCGGCGACGCCCGCCTCGCGGCCGGCCGCGTCAGGCGTAGATCTGCTGCGCCAGATACTGCTGATAGCCGACCTCCGCGATCTTGTGGCGCTGAGCCTCGATCCAGTCGATGTGGTGCTCCTCATCGACGACAATCCGCTCGAGGAGGTCTCGCGTCCCGTGGTCGCCGATCTCGAGGCAGAGGGCGATGCCGGGGCGCAGGACGGCGAGCGCCGCGTGCTCCAGGGCCAGGTCGCTCTCGAGCTGCTCGCGGGGCGTGGGCCCCACGAGGATGCGGTCGTAGTCGGCCAGGTTCGGGACGCCTTCCAGGAACAGGATCCGCTGGATCACGAGGTCGGCGTGCTTCATCTCCTCGATGGCCTCGTCGTAGTGGACCTTCTCGAGGACCACGTAGCCCCAGTTCTTGCACATCCGGGAGTGGATGAAGTACTGGTTGATCCCGGTCAGCTCCTTGCGGAGGACCTGGTTCAAGAGATCGATGATCCGCGGATCGCCTTGCACGATGAAATGCCCCCCTGCCCTGCTGGGCCGATGGTAGGCGGACACCCACCACCTGTCAAGGGGAAGACGGTGCGATCCGGATCAGAGCAGCTGGTGGCCGAAGAGCTCCACGCGCAGAGGCCGCGATTCACGCTCGCACTCGGCGACGATCTCCCAGCCCGCCGGCAGCCACACGTGATCGACCCGGCAGTGAGACTCGCGGAGCTGCTCTCGGCCGAGGCACGCGCCGGTCCGGATGTCCCGGGCGCTCGTCCGCCGACGCGCGGGCAGCACCCGCCCGGGCGTCGCCCGAGCGTACTCCTCGATCACGGTGAGCGTCTGTCGCCCGGACTCGCGGCGCTCGATCGAGCCGATCCGTCCGCGACGCGTCGAGGCGATACCGGACGAGAGCGGCCGGCCGCTCGACGCGGATCCAGCGCTCGCCGTCGGCGCCCGGCTCCGGCAGCACGACGAACTGGCCGTCCCCGTCCTTGAAGAACCGCGGCGTCCGCTCGTCGATCAGCTCGCGGATGCGGTCCTGCACCAGGCGCTGGAGACCCGGCGGCCCGAGCTCGACGGCGGGCTCCCGGCCGCAGGCGACGACCACGCCGCCCTCCACGAGACCGTCGACCGCGTCGCAGCGGAGTCGCGCCCGGTACCCGCGGAACCCTTCCGGCCACTTCTGGAGAAACCCCTGGGCGCGCTGGAGGAGCCCCCGGGCCTCGGACTCCAGGCCCCGCTCGACTCGCGGGAAGTCCAGTGTCGCGTTCATGGTGTGCGTCTTTAGGTAACCCTAAGATACTGCCCCTGTCAACCCTAAGGATTGGCCCGGATCCAGCGGGCGACGCCGCCCCACCCCGGGGCCTGCGCGCGCGCCCCAAGCCCGGCACAATGGGAGGGAAGGCGCGCTCCGGCCGAGCTCCCACGGACCCCCGGCCGGCCGAGCCCCCGGGTGCCTGCCGGGCGCCGGGGGGGGGCCGGGAGCTCGCTCCGGGCCGCGCGGTACCGCACGCTCGGACTCTGAGGTCCGCCACAGAGTGGCGGGAATGGGAGGCCAGACCGTGGAGACGCCAGGCCCGGGCAGGACGGCTCACGCGCCCTTCAGACGCATCCTCGTGGCCCTCGACGGCAGCGAGCACGCCTTCGACGCGGTCCGGGTCGCCGCGCGTCTCGCTGCCGCGCTCTCGGCGCAGCTCACGCTCATGACGGCGTACCACGCCCCCTCGGACACCCTCGGCGAGCCGAACTACTCCCGCGCGCTCGGCGAGGCGCTCGGCGAGGCCCAGCGCATCCTGGAGGACGGCCGGGGCGTGGCGCTCAACGCGGGCGGGCCCGAGCCGGAGGTGGAGTGGCTGGCCGGCCAGCCGGCCGAGACCATCGTGGAGACGGCCCGCGCGGGCGACTACGATCTGGTGGTCGTGGGCACCCACGGCCGTGGCCGGCTCGGGGCCGCGCTCCTTGGCTCGGTCTCGAGCGCGGTGGCGGCCCATGCGGGACGCCCGGTGCTCGTCGTCGGCGACCTCGCTCGCTGAATCCGCCGGCCGCGACCCGCCGGCCTCCGGAGCGGCCTTCGTCAGCTTGGGGCTTGGAGCTCGGGGCGCTCGAGGGCTGGAGCGGCTCAGGCGCCCGTGCGGCCCGGCGCGTCCCGGCTTTCGCCCGTGCCACCCGCCAGGCCTGACAGCACGGCGATCAGCGACGCCGTGATGATGTTCGGGTGGACGCCGACGCCCCACCGGAGGCTCCCGTCGGCGCCGTGCGCGGTCTCGACGTACGCGACCGCGGTCGCGTCGGCCCCCTGCCCGAGCGCGTGCTCGGCGTAGTCCACCACGTCGAAGTCCGCGGCCAGCTCCCGGCGGAGGCCGTCCACGAAGGCGGCGATCGGCCCGTTCCCGCTCCCCGTCACCGTGCGGGCGGCGCCCCGGACCCGGAGGTGGGCCGTCAGGCGGGTGCGGTCCCGGCTTCCCTCCGAGACCAGCTCGTGGTCCACGAGCTCGTACGGCGGCTGCTCGGGAAGGTACTGCGTCCGGAAGGCCTCCCACATCGCCGCCGGGCTGATCTCGGTGCCGGTGTCCTCGGTGATCGCCTGGATCGTCTTGGAAAACTCGATCTGGAGCCGCCGGGGCAGATCGAAGCCGCGCTCCGCCTTCATGATGAAGGCGACGCCGCCCTTCCCCGACTGGCTGTTGACGCGGATGACCGCCTCGTAGGTCCGGCCCACGTGCTTCGGGATCGATGGGCAGGTACGGGACCTCCCACACCGCGTAGTCGCTCGGCAACGCCTCCATGCCCTTCTTGATGGCGTCCTGGTGCGACCCCGAGAACGCCGTGTAGACCAGATCCCCCACGTACGGATGGCGGGGATGGACGGGCAGGCGGTTGCAGTACTCGGCCACCCGGCGGAGCGTGTCGATGTCGGAGATGTCGAGCTCGGGATCGATGCCCTGCGCGAACAGGTTCATCGCCAGCGTGACCACGTCGACGTTCCCGGTCCGCTCGCCGTTCCCGAAGAGCGTCCCCTCGACCCGGTCCGCCCCCGCCAGCACCCCGAGCTCCGCCGCGGCGACCGCGCAGCCGCGATCGTTGTGCGGGTGGAGGGACAGCACCAGACGGTCCCGCCGCGAGACCTTCCTGAGGAACCACTCGATGGTGTCGGCGTACAGGTTGGGCGAGTACATCTCGACGGTGGCCGGCAGGTTCAGGACGATCTTCCGGTCGGGCGCCGGCTCGATGACGTCCATGACCGCTTCGCAGATCTCGACCGCGAACTCCACCTCGGTGCCCGTGTAGCTCTCGGGAGAGTACTCGTAGAGGATCCGCGTGTCGGGGACCGTATCCTCGAGCTTCCGGCAGAGCCTCGCCGCGTTGACCGCGATGTCCACGATGCCGGCCTTGTCCAGGCCGAAGACGACCCGCCGCTGGAGGATCGACGTCGAGTTGTAGAAGTGGACGATGGCCTGGCGGGCGCCGCGAATACACTCGTAGGTGCGGTGGATCAGCTCGGGCCGGCACTGCACCAGCACCTGGATCGTCACGTCGTCGGGAACGAGGTCTTCCTCGATGAGGAGCCGCACGAAGTCGTAGTCGGGCTGGGAGGCCGACGGGAACCCGACCTCGATCTCCTTGAAGCCCATCTTCACGAGCGCCTCGAACATGCGGCGCTTGCGGGCCGGATCCATCGGGTCGATCAGGGCCTGGTTGCCGTCCCGCAGGTCGACCGAGCACCAGCGCGGCGCCTTCGTGAGCTTTCGACCGGGCCAGGTCCGGTCCGGCAGCTCGAGGGGCACGAACGCGCGGTATCTGCCGAAGGGCATGCGCCTCGGGGTCACCGGTGGTGGTGCCATGTCGCTCCCTCGCCCGGGGTCCGCCCGGGTCCGAAAACTAAGAACCTCCTGGCCCTCAGGGCTCAGGAGGCTCGGCGAGCGCAGACTGCGGCGCTCGCCGCTACATAAGCAGGAGGCCCAGATCCAGCTTCGCCACGCCCCGAGACTGCCAGGGAACCGCCCCCCTGTCAACGCCCTGTTCGGCCTCAATACGAGTGTTTTCCAGGGGAAGGCGGGCCCTCGAAACCGGTGCGCCCCGCCGAGTCTCTTCGCGACACCCGGCCAGTCGGGGCTCCCGTGAGCCGGGCCGGCGGACGGACGCCTGCGGGATCACCGCGTCTCCAGCCCGGTCCGCGAACACAGCCTCGCCCCGGCACTTGACGGCGCCCTCCGGGTGAGGCTTGATTCCGCCGGGACCCACGTGACCCCGCTCGTGCCTCTCGCAACCGCACCGCCCCGAGCAACGCTCGGCGCGGCGCGATCCAGGAGCTGACGATGACCGACGTTCGAGTCTCGCTGACGTGCGCGGACTACGCCCGCGTCCTTCCGCTCGCCACCGGCGAGGTGAAGGCGGAGGGCATCGCCCTCACCATGATCCTGGGGACTCGCGGGTCGTGGCCGGCGCGCGCCGAGATGCTGCGGCGCGCCGTGCAGGACCCGGAGGTACAGGGCGGCGAGTGGTCGATGGCCCAGTACCTCTACCGCATGGAGAAGGGCGACCGCAGCTACGTCGGCCTGCCCGTCTTCCCGCTGCGCAACTTCACGGCCCGCGACCTCTACATCCGCCGCGGCGGTCCGATCCGGCGCCCGGAGGACCTCGCCGGCCGGCGCATCGGCATGTACAGCTACACCGCCAGCGGGTCGATCTGGTATCGCCACTTCCTGCGCTACCTGGGGCTGGACCCGGCGACCATCCAGTGGTGGGTCGGCGACATCGACACGCCCTGGTCCGCCCCGATGGATCTGACGCTTCCCCCGGGCGTCCACGCGCCGCCGCCGGGCCGGTCGCTCTCCGACATGCTGGTCGCGGGCGAGCTGGAGGCGATCTACAGCCCGCCTCGGCCCGAGGCCTACCATCCCGGAACCGGACCCATCGCCCGCCTCTTCCCGGACTTCCGCGGCGTCGAGCAGGAGTACTTCCGCAAGACGGGCGCGTTCCCTCCGCAGCACCTGATCGTCCTCCGGCGCGAGGCGTGGGAGGCCAACCGGTGGATCGCCCGGAGCCTGACCGCCGCGTTCATCGCGGCGAACGACACCTTCACCGCCGCGCAGAAGAGCTTCCCCTACGCCACGCCGTGGCTCGAGGAGGAGCTCGAGAGCACGGCGGCCGTCATGGGCGAGGACTTCCACCCGTACGGGCTCGAGCGGAACCGGGCGCAGATCGAGATGTTCGCGGGCGAGGCGTTCCGGCTGGGTCTGACCAAACGGCGGGTCACGGTCGAGGAGTACTTCCAGGACTTCCTCGCGTCCTGACGCGGCCGAGGAGTCTCGGCCGGAGCAGCGCGGGCCGGTGCCGGAAGCGCGCCCGCGCCGTGCTATCGTCGACCAGACGTCGCCGCGGCCGCCATCCGGGGCGTGCAGTCCGGGAGCGCGGCGCTGGCGCCGCCCGGTCGCGGCAGGAGGAGCCCGATCCCTCGACTCGCCGGTGAGCCTGCCGCGCTCCGCTGGTTCCTCTTCACATCCTTCCTCCTGAACTTCGGCCAGGGTGTCTATCCGCCCCTCCTTCCCGAGGTGGTGGGAGCCCTCGGCCTGAGCATCGCCGCCGCGGGGCTCCTCGGCACCGCCTTCAGCCTGCCGCGGTCGCTCCTGGCGCTGCCCGCCGGCATGCTCGTCGAGCGGGTCGGCCCGACCGCGATGCTGCACGCGGGCATGGGACTCGTCCTGGCGGGAACGCTGGTCGCCGCCACGGCGTCCTCCCTGGCCACGATGGCGCTCGCGCGCGCGCTCGTCGGGCTCGGCTATGGCTCGACGGCCCTGGTCGGCATCGTCTACCTCATGCAGGCGGGGCCTCCGAACCAGCGGACGCGGCGGGGCAACATGTACGAGGGCGCGCTCATCAGCGCCAACGCCGTCAGCGGCTACCTCGCCGGCACCGTCTCGGTCCATGCCGGCTGGCGATGGGGATTCGGGGCGGCGGCCGTCGCCGTGGCCGCCGGCTGGCTGGCGGCGGCCTGGCGGGTCTTCCCGACCATCAGGGCCGTGCTCGGCGCGCGGACCGAGACCGTCGAGGCCGCGGCCGTGGCGCCCCGGCCGGCGCCTCCCGCGGCCTCCCGCTCCCTCTTCGCGATCTACCTCGTGGCCTTCGGCCTCGCGTTCGGCTGGGCGGGAGCGATCGTGACCCTGGCCCCCCTCTACGGAAGCCAGACGCTCGGGCTCGATGCGGCCCACATCGGTCGGGCGCTCGCGATCGGATACGTGGTCGAGGCGGTGCTCCTGATCCCCGTGGGCTGGGCGGCGGACACGTTCGGTCGGCTCCGCGTGCTCCTCCCCGGCCTGGCCGTCCTCGTGGCGGGGGTGATCCTCCTGCCCCTCTCCCGAGGCCTCTCGGGCTACACCCTCGCCTGCACCTTGGTGATCGTCGGGATGACCGTGTGGATGATCCCCGCCTCGCTCCTGGCCGAGCACCTGCACGGACGCTTCGGGAGCCGCGCCGTGGCCGTTTACCGCTTCATCACGGATCTCGGCATGGTCGCGGCGCCGGCCATCGTGGGCTGGCTGACCGGATGGCGCGGGTTCGGCGTGGGAGCCGCCGCCGTCGCGGTGGTCCTCGTCGGCTCCGGCGCCGTGATCGGCTTCGTGCTGGGGCCAGAGCGGCGCCGGCCCGTGCGCCGGGCTCACTGATCACGGCCGGGCGACGGAGCGCCCCGTCGCGAAGCGCTCCCCGTCCGACCCGCGCCGCGTGTCAGTCGGGCAGGTCGATCCGGCGGGAGAGCGTCTCCTCCGCGCCGTCCCGATAGCGGATGCTGGCGGACACGCCGAACCAGCCGCCTGGCCCGTCGCCGAACAAGGGAAACCCGTCGGCCGCGCGATCCCGCGAGATGAGGTCGCCGTCGTTCTTCGCGGCAGGCTCCATCCGCCAGGTCACCAACTCGACCCCATCCAGCACCGGACGGGTGCCCCGAACCTGAACGATCCACTGGTACCGGGAGTCGCCGCCCGGCGGCAGCGTCCGGTAGCGATAGACGAGGGCCAGGCCGCGAGGCGACGGTGCCGACGGCGCCTCGTGGACCCAGGGACCGGGCTCCGGCTCCGCGGTCGGGGCCTCGGCGCCCCGGGAGCTGGGCGCCCGGGAGGCCGGTGCCTCGCGAGGGGCGACGGGCGTCTCCGTCGCCGGCGCGTTCGACGATGCCACTCGTGGGGCTCGGCTCGTGCGGCCAGCGGACAGCGTGCCCCGCGGGAGGTTCAGGGCCAGGCCGACGATCGCGATCAGGCAGAATCCCAGGCACGCGGCGGCCAGCAAGGGCTGCTTCCGGATCCAACCGAGCCACGTCACCGGCGCGCCGACGCGACTCGGCCGCGCCCGCGTACCGGCGGGCGCTCTTGCCAGCTCGGACCGGCCCGACCCCTGCTGGGCGCCAGGCCCGTCGTCCGGCCCTCCGGCGCCCGGCGCAGTCTCCGGATCTTGCACGTTCACCCTCCCGACCAAGTCACGCGTTGGCGGCAGCACGACGAGAGCCTTGGCTGGCAGGACCGTAGACGCCGCCAGGAGGCCGGTCAAGGGGCCCGATGACGCCTCGCCGTCGAGCCCGGTCATCTCCGGACCCTCGTGGACCGGCTGCTGTTCCGTGCCGTGATCCCCCACATCGAGCGCACGAGATTGGCATGCCGGCCCGTCACGCCCTGCTTTCTGAGTCGTCGCGTCGTCACACCGTTCGCGAGCCTCCGCAGTCTGGCGCCGGGAAGCGGTCCTTGCTACCGTCAGAACAGACCTCGCTCGAGACCCTGAGTCCCATAGCTTGCCAAACCCGGAGGACGCACCATGACGTGGCGCCGCGCGGCACTGATCCGGCGCCCCCTTCTGCGTCGCGCGATCCTGGCCGGCATGGCCGCCTTCCTCACGGGCTGTGCGTCGATGGAGTCCGCACCTCCGGACCGTCTGGACGAGCTCCGCGCCAAGGCACAGGCCTGCAGTGAGGCCCTGCCGGCCATCAGCCAGCACAGCGTGGACCGCTTCGGGCGCGTGCAGGCGTCGGCACAGGGTCCGGAGGCGAGCCTGATCGAGCGGAACTTCTTCGACTGCGTCGCGGCTCGGGGACGCTGGACGACGTGGATGCCGGGTCAGTCCCCGCCGATGCTCGAGCCCCTCGGGACGGACAACCCCGACCCGAATCCCTGCTCTTCGCGTCCCCTGATTCACAGGCGTGGGGCGCTGTCGCCCCGCGAGCCTGATCGCAGGACGGCCCGAGCCCGGCTCCTCCGCTCGAGCCCGTCCGGCGCCAGCGCCCGGCGGCCTCGGCTTCGCCTCGAGACTCAGGTGGTCCACAGTCCCGGCCGATGTCCAAAGTACCGTCTCACGGACCGACCTCGAACTATGCGCGGAGGCAGAACAGACGCGTCGACGGGGGGCATCGAGAAGCCACCGCACGGCCGGGAAATCGCGTATACTGAAGTCACCAAGCGTGGTGTCCCCGGCGGAGGTCCGTGGCGCCCCGAGACGGACGGCGCAGTTCACGCCCAAGGCGGCTCGAGAGCAGCGCCCGTTGCCGCTTCCACCTCGGTCACGTGGCTCCTCCCGCGATCGACTCACAGAGGATCTGGCCCAGTGACCCGACCGCAGCGCTCCGGCAGAGGGCTCGTCTCGCGGGATGAGCCGGGGGCCTGCTGCCTCGGGATGGACGGACTCGTGTCGAAGGAGAACAGATGACGAAGCGCAAGTCGACGAAGAGCGCGGCCCCGGCCGTTCCGGTTCCCGTCGAGATCTCGCCAGCCGATCGCACCGCGCTGATCGCCGCGTACCAGTCCGGCGTGATCACGGCGTGGAAGCGCGACGGCGAGCGCGGCTATCGCCTGACCATCCCCGGCCGGCAGGACGACTACGTCGAGGTCCCGAAGCTCGCGAAGTATCTCGAGAAGCTCGGAGGCGCCGCCTAGTTTCCGTTCCTCTCGCACGAGACACCGCGGTGGCTCGACCGGGTACGCGTCGACCGCCGAGTTCCCGGCTGCGGTCGGCCACGGTCTAGCCGGCCTCGAGCGAAGCGGCGACGGCTCCGTGCCGTCGCCGCCATTCCGCCGCTCGAAGCCTTGGCGTCGAGCAATCCCTGGGGCAGCAAGTCAGTGCGTGCTCCCCCGCGGCCCGTACAGACCCTCTGGCGCGGAATCGTCTCCCGCAGGATGCGCGCTTGCGCGCGGTGGGAGTGAGAGCCCCTCCCTACCCCCAGATCAACGCGCCGCCCTTCATGCGGATCACGTGGACTCCCCAGACCTCGCGCCCGTTCGCTCCACCCGTTTGAGCTGGGCGCGGAATCCGGACGGTAGACCGCGATGACAAGGCGAGAAAGGTCCGGGCCGTGGAACAGCCCGGGCGTTTTACGACGGCCGGCGTTCAAACTCCCATGCAGCGAGGCACCGGACGTGGACGTGGTACTTGTCGAGGCCCGGCTTCTCACCGTCGTGCGCGAACCGGATCTCGAGCTCCAGCTCCTCGCGCGTCACCGGCAGCCCGCACACGCTGCAGGCGGCGCCGACGCCAGGGCCGCCCCATGTCCGATCAGGCCACCGACTTGGAAGCCTCCCGGCGCGGATCGCCTCGCAAGCTTTGGCACGCAGGATCATCTCCGCGACAGGCGCCCGTCAGATCCGCACGAGCGTCACGCCTTGCGCGTCCAGCCACCGCACGACGTTCGACCATCCCTCCGGGTCCTGCCCCTGCCAGCGTGCCACCGCGGCGCTGGAGACCATCACCCACGGGAGCCCGTTCCGGGATACTCGCTCGACCAGCCAGGTCAGATCTCCAGTGATGCCGATGTGGGAGAGATCCAGGGTCGTCATCAAGCACCTCCGTGAACACGATCGTCCCGTTCCATCACGGGCAGATCACACGGAGCTGACAAGACCGCAACGCTCCCTGGGCGCCAGGGAGACCCGGTCAGCTGGTGTGAAACGAGGCCAGCCGTGCACAGGGGAGCGCCGGTGGCCGTGCGTTCGCTGCGGGCTCACCCGAGGGCTCGTTCCGGACCAGCGAGTGGCGCCTCGCGCTTTGGCGTGCGGATCGCGTGGGGGATCCGGGTTCTTCCCTGCAGTCACGGCCCGAGGCATGCTCGCCATCTCGCCTCTCGCGCCGGTGCCGGGCGCTCCACGCGAATGACGGTTCGGTGATTGCTGGAGCCGGGTCCGGTTCTGGCTAGTGCACGACGTCGAGGAACGGTGTATCTGGATCGCTCACGTAGAAGATCACCACCCGCAAGGACTCGGCGCTGCGGTTGTAGCCCGTCATTCTCACCCGGGGCGGTTCCACCATCGCCTGACCGGCCTTCAGCGTGACCGGCGCCCGCCCTTCCATCTCCAGCGTGAACTCACCGTCCAGAATGTAGACGGTCACGGGAAACGGGTGTGTATGGAACGGAGTCTTGTCCCCGGGCTTGATGGTCGCCGTCAGCACGCGCACTTCCTGCTTCTCGCCCTTGGGCATGCCTTGCACGATCTCCCTCACCAGAGGCGCTGGGGGCCTTGAGGGACCCTGCTCTTGCGCAATCGCCGGCATGCTGATGGCCAGAGCTAAAAACGCGACCGTGATACTCATCGAGCTATGCATCCGGCATTCTCCTTTGTCCTGAGAAACAGTCACGACACGCGGTTCCCCGCCGGGTCGAGAGGCCTCGCGTGGGAGCTCCAGAATATCCCGCCGTCCCTACTGGCGTCTGACTGGCTTCCGCTGCCCGGGACAGCCGCGGTTGTGTCGATGGCACGACAGGTCAAGCCGGCCGTTCGCGCCGGGCTGCGTCGCCCTCTCGTGACCTCGCGGGCTAGGACTTGGGCGGGGGCGCAGAGGCCTGGAGCAGGGTCAAGGCTGTCGACAGCTCAACGGCCGTCCACTCGAGCTCCTCGATCGGGACCGCCAGCGTCGGTCGGACCGCGACGGGCCCCGTCCGGGCCAACCGCTCCAGCATCTCCTGGGCATCCCGGACCGCGTTGAACGCCCGACGCAGACGATCCACGGCCGCGGCGTGGGGCGAGAGGGGTGGTGGCGTCGATCCCGGTCGAACGAACCGCGTTGTCATCGGCATCTGGCAGGTCTCCACACGCGCGCCCAGCCTCGAGAGCGGCACGCCAACGGAAGGGAGTACCCACGCCAAATGCCAGCGAGGCCGTGACGCCCGGAACGTCTACCCCGGGGCCCCATGGAAGGCACCTCACAGTGTAACCCGAAACGGAGATGACTGTCC
Source organism: uncultured Candidatus Rokubacteria bacterium (assembly GCA_963745015.1). Taxonomy (GTDB): domain Bacteria; phylum Methylomirabilota; class Methylomirabilia; order Rokubacteriales; family DASRDR01; genus DASRDR01. Next base: position 9,234 of record CAVUVU010000013.1, on the reverse strand, counting down.
GACAAACGTCCGCGACTCCTGCCCGATCGGAGGACTCGCGGCGCTTCGTCCCGCCACCGAGCGCGGGACCGACGCTGGGCGCGAGTCGTCGCGGACGTGTGGCACGGGAAGGATGTGCCCCCGGAAGGGCGCGGGTGGTCTGACGCGACTCTTCTCGGGCACGCGCGCTCCTGCTGCGGGCGGCCTGAACAACCGCTCTCACAGGCCGCGCGTGGGTTAGGCGCACCGGCTAGCTACCGGCGACTCCCGTGCCGACCCCGGCCACCTTGCCGGCTCCGCTGGCGCCGCGCTATCGTGCAGCCGGACCGACCGAGGGGGCCAGCGCAAGGGCCCGGTTTGGGATGGGGCCCCGGACGTGCGCGTTCGACATGGCACGTACGATGCCTGTGCTCGGAGCCTTTCATAGCGATGGAGGCCACCAGTGGACAGGATCGCCATACCTGAACTGAGATGGCAGCGGCCGGCGCACTTGGCGACGATTTTCGGGGCAATCGTCACTGCCGGATCCATGGTGTTCGGGGTGTTGACGTATCAGCGCAGCGCGGCCGAGCAACGGCAGTTTTCGCCCCTTGGTGTTCTTCAAGAGTCCCTCAATTTGACCGAGAGCACCCTGACCTGGCCAGCCGAAGCCACGACCAACCCGTGGATGCCCGATATGGCTGGCTTGCCACGCACGCGTTGTTCACTGCCGAGACTCTTTGGAGTCTGGTTGGCAACGACCCGCGATGGCAGAGAGCCATCGTCTCAATACTGCGCCAACACCGCGGCTATCTGGAACAGGGTGTCTTCACCTGTGGTGATTACTCACCTGAGTTCGTGAAGTACGTGCAGACGCGCGTACGAACACTCAAATGCGCCAGTTAACTCGGTCGTCGGCACACGCCCCCCCGAAGCTCCGCTCCCGTCTCGTTCCATCAGGCGCCTGGCCGGCCCCAGGATCCCCGCATCAATGGTCTCCGACGGCGTACACGTATGTCCCGCGGCCGTTCACAATGTTGTAGTTCGGGTTGCCGGCGCGCCCCTGTCGGGAGAGTGCCTGCTGGGCCTCCTGCATGGACTGCGGCGGCCCGTACCCGCCTTGCTTGAGCCCCGCGCGAACCTGGTCCGTCACGCCTCCCTCGAGTCTCCGAGATGTGTCGCGCTGCCGGCGGCGAGATGGAGACCGAACGGCCAACGCAGCTCACGAGCGAAGCGGCGAACACAACGATCACTCCGGCGACACAGGCGCCCCGTCTCATCTCAGGGTCCTCCGCGGGCTATTTCCGGTCGAGCCAGACGTTCCAGAACCGCATGTACGGGCCGGGCTGGTATCCCTGGACGTCGGCGCGCCGGCCGTCCATCCGGAAGTAGTCGCCGAGCTTGATGCGCGCGGCGTCCTCGTAGAAGAGCGCCTGGACCTTCTCCCAGAGGGCGAGGCGCTTCTTGGCGTCCGGCTCCCTCGCCATCGCCTGGAGGAGCCCGTCCTTCTCGGGAGTGCACCACCAGCCGGGCCACTCGCACAGGACCTGGACCGACGTGCTCGGCTCGGCGTCGAAGACCACGGCCGTGCTGAAGATGTCCCACAGCTCGGCCTTGTTGCGTCGCTGGACCACGGTGGCCCAGTCGGAGACCTGGAGGTCGATCTTGAGGCCGATCTCCTCGAGCTGGCCCTTGACCACCAGCGCCGGCTTGTAGTGGTGCTCGTACTCCGTGGTGACCATCCACCGCACGGGCTGGCCCTGATAGCCGGCCTCCTGGAGGAGCCGGCGCGCCTTTGCCGGATCCTTCTGGTCGTAGAGGCGCGCGCCGGCCTTCGAGTGCCAGGCCTGCTCCGGGAAGAAGAGGCCCGGGTCCACCCGGAAGAAGTCGCGATGGCCCATGGCGACCAGCATCGCGGGCTCCACGTTCACGGCGGCCTGGATCGCCTGGCGGATCCGCTTGTCCGTCAGGAGACCCTGCTTCAGGTTCAGGACGAGGACCGCCCAGCCGTACGGCTTGACGACGACGGGCGTGACGCCGGTGGCGGTCCGAAGACCCTCGTAATGGTCCGGGCGGAGCTGCTGCGCGAAGCCGTACTCGCCCGACGTGAGCCCGGCGTAGCGCGTCGCCTCTTCGGGCACCGGCATGAACAGGAGCTCGTCCAGGTAGGCCGTCCGCTGGCCCGCGAGCCCGCTGGGCGCTTCAGACCGGGCCGCGTAGCCGTCGAAGCGGACCAGCTTGATGTGGCGATCAGGCCGGTGCTCGGCCAGGCGGAACGGTCCGGTCCCCACGAGCTCCTTGAGCGGCCCGTCGCCGCTCGCGTCGATGACCTCCTTGGGATAGATCGCCGCGAACGGGCCGATCGCGCCGAGGGCGGTCGGGAGGATGATCGACGGCTCCCGGAGGCGGATCTCCACGGTCGAGGGGCCCCGGGCCTCGACGGCCTCGACCGTCTTGAAGATGGTCTTGCCCGTCGACGATACGGCGCCCCAGCGCTTGAGCGAGGCGACGACGTCGGCCGCCCCCATCTCCTTCCCGTTGTGGAACCGGACGCCCTTCCGGAGCTGGATGACGTAGCGCTTCCCGCCGTCCTGCACCTCGTGACTCTCGGCCAGATGCGGGACCGTCTCGAAGCGCCCGTCGAGGGCGTAGAGAGTCTCGAAGATCTGCGCGCCGATCTCCCGCGTGATCGTCGCCGTGGTCATGTGAGCATCCAGGGAGGGCGGCTCTCCGATCATGGCCACGCGGAGAGCGCCCCCGCGCTTCGGGCTGCCAGCCGGCGATCCTTGAGCATCGGCCGTCCGGTGATCGAGCCACACTGAAGCGACGAAGAGGAGAACTGCGAGCGCGAGCCGAGTGCTCCAGGCAGTCACGAGACGCTGAGCCATGGGCTCCCCCCTGCCCGGTTGCCCGGGCGGCCGGTCGGATCATCGGTCATCGGGAAGGGCGACAGCAGCGGTCGCACGACATACTTACCCCGCAACGGGCTGGCGCGCCAGCGGGCCGGGCGGTCAGCAACACGGGAGGAGCGAAGAATAGGCCTACAGGTGAGCTACAACTCTTGCGTCGTCACCGAAACGCCACAAGGCCGACTGGACGACTCTTTAGTGTCTTGCATAGGGGAGCTCTCACTGCATCCGCTTGTAGAAGGTGAACGACCCGGAGCCGTAGTTGGCCAGGATCAGCTCGCTTCTTGTCACCGAATGGATGATGCCCTTGTTCTCCTTCGATGGCATGGGACCCTCCAGGAACATCATCAGCCGCTGGCGACCGCTTCCCTGTGGCTCCACCACGTACCGGCACTTCGACTTGGAGTCGCCATGCTGGCAGGTCCCGTCGGCGTTCAATCTGAACTTGAGGAAGACCATTGCCGCATCGGTCCTGACGGCCTTGAGCTCTTCGGGATCGATCTGCCGGTTCCCGTTCCGGTCGTTCGTCTGCTGCGTCTGTTGCCAGCTGCCGACCAGGTCCGCGGGACGGAAGTCCGTCGCGGGAGACTGCGCAACGACGATGGTACCCGCAGCGAACGAAAGCGCCAGCGCGAGAATGGCTTTCATGGTTTGGAATCTAAACCTGCTCGACTGCCCCCGTCAATCTGGGTCAGGACCGCCACGCTCGAGATGCCGAACCGCCTCGTGGAGAAGCCCCAGTCGCTTGCCGTTCAGCTCGGCTGTGAGAATCGTCAAGCCGGTGATGTTCCCCCCTGGGCGCGCCAGACTGGCGACGAGCCCGAGCCCCAGGGGATCGCCACTTTGCCCATGACGATGGGAATCGTCGTCGTGGCCTGCTTGGCCGCCCGGGTTGGCTCCACACCGGCGGCGACAATCACGTCCACGTTGAGACGGACGAGCTCCGCGGCGAGACCGGGAAGCCGGTCAGCCTGCGAATCCGCATACCGCCACTCAATCGCGATATTCTGCCCCTCGATGTATCCGAGCTCGCGCAGCCCTTGACGGAGTCCCTCGATGCGGGTGGCGGAGGCGGCAGCGGGCGAGATTCCCAGGAAGCCGAGCCGAGGGGCTTTCGCCGCCTGTGCCTCGGCCGCGAGCGGCCTGGCGAGGAAGCCGAGGGTGAGGGTCAGAAGAACCACGAGCCGCTTCACTGGATCACTTCATCCGCCCGCGCGAGCACCGACGGCGGGATCGTGAGGCCCAGGGCCTTCGCGGTCTTGAGATTGATGACGAGCTCGAACTTCGTGGGCTGCTCGACCGGGAGATCGCCGGCTTGGCGCCCTTGAGGATCCGGTCCACGAACACCGCGGCGCGCCGGAACAGGTCCGGAATGCTTGCCCCGAGGGAAATGAGACCCCCGGCATCCACGAACTCCCGGAGTCCATACGCCGCCGGCAGCCGGTTCTTCGCTGCGAGGCCAACGATCGTTTCTCTGTGCTGAAACATGAACGGATCTTCCAGGACGAGGAGAGCCGCTGCGCGTCCGCTGCGTGCGGCTCCGAACGCGGCTTCAACATCCGTTGGGCGCTGCACCTCCAGACGCTGAAGCTCCATCCTGAGCGTCCGTGCCGCGACGGCGACCTCTTGCATCATCAATGCGGTCCACGGATTGGGCGAGTACACGAGCACCCCGAGCCGCGTGGCCCTCGGAAGGATTTCTTTCAGCAGCTGAACCCGCTTTCCACCCAGCGCTGGATTCTGCAGGCTCAACCCGGTGATGTTTCCGCCCGGCCGCGCCAGACTGCCAACGAACCCGGACCCCACCGGATCGCCCACTCCCACCATGACGATCGGGATCGCTGTGGTCGCGTTCTTGGCGGCCAGCGTCGCTAGCCCTGCCGACGTTACGATGACATCAACGTTCAACCGCGCAAGCTCGGCCGCGAGGTCAGGAAACCGTTCCTGTTTGCCCTCTGAGAATCGGGCCTCGATGGCGATATTCCTCTCTTCAGCCCAACCGAGGTCGCGCAGACCCTGCAGAAGTGCCTTCCAGGTCGGGGACGGGAACGTGCCGAGAAACCCGATCCGGTACACCCTTCCCGCCTGCTGCGCCTCGGCGGCGAGCGGCGCGGCGAGGAGGCTGAAGGCGCCAGCGACAAATGCTCGCCGGTCCATCATTGGATGACTTCGTCCGCCCGCGCCAGCACCGCGCCCGATGCCGCGACCTGCCCCTCAGCGAGTCTGACTGGCTCGGCCAAGCTCACGACCAGGTCACCTCACGATCCGGTACCAGTGACCCTCTCAAGCGGTTCTCGATCATACATCGGTGGATCGAATCACGGGAGTCCCCGATGGGGCGTTCGCGCCCGTGGAGATTCCGCCTGGTGGCCGAGTGATGGCCGCCCGAATCAGGTTAGACTCTCTTGCGGGCCACCGGAGCACGCGGAGCCAGTTAGACCTCCCTTTAGGACGTCGTCGTGTGTCTGCTCGACCTGCCGCGGAACCGGTCAAAGGCCCGCCGATCCTCCCGGTGCACCGTAGTGGCGTTAGTTGGAGTCAGGAGTCTACTCGCTGGTACCGGACTGAGCTATCGTAGGGTAACGACCTGAACACTGGTGCCCCCGGTGTAGTAAGAGAGACCTACCCGGAGGAAGACATGGCGACACGTGTGGACCAGCTCAAGACGATCCCGCTCTTCTCAGGCCTTGCCCACGCGGACTTGCAATTCCTGGCTGGCCAGATGGACGAGGTCCGCATCCCGGCTGGTGCCGTGCTGATTACCGAAGGGGCGGGGAACAACGTCTTCTTCGTGATCCTGGAGGGTGTGGTCGACGTATCGGTAGGCGGCAAGCACCGGCGAACTCTGGGTCCGCATGATTTTTTTGGTGAGATCAGCATGATGGAGCTCGACCCAGCGACCGCAACCGTAGCGAGCCGAACGCCAGTCCGGGCATTCGTCATGAGTCATGCTCAATTCAGCGCGGTGAAGGCTCACGAGACCGTCATTCTCCAGCTCACAGCCGCGAGGAGTCAACGGCTGCACGCCGATCGAAAGATGAAGGAGTAGCCGGATTCGTGTGCGGAGCTTGTGCCTGGAACTAAGCGATCCATTCCGGCGCGAGCATCTTCAAGGCAAGAAGTCGGGACGCAAGGGTTTTCGGGCGTGCGACCACCGAGCCTCGAATACCGCCGGCTAACTGCTGGAAAGAATTCACCGCGCGCGCCCGTCCCGCCGGATCCTGGCCCGGCCGAACGCGGCGCGGGACATCGCGGCGACGCTGGTCGGCGCCGACGATCCCGCCGCCTCCGCGTAGGGGTTCGAGCCGCTCCCGCCTTTCTCTACACGATCGTTGCGGGTGGAGACATAGGCCTCTTGACCCGCGTTCGCGGCACTACCTATACTCGCCACACACATCCGAGACCAGCGACGGCCCTCGTTCGTTCCCAGCCGACTCAGGAGGATGCGCACATGTGCACCGTCCGCCAGATCATCCGCAGAGGAGTAGAGACCATGACCCTCACGGTCCTCGGCCTCGCGGTCCTGGCAAGCTCGGCGCTGGCGGCCGCGCCCAAAGGCACCCTGCGGGTCGCGGCCAAGGCGGACATGACGACCCTCGACCCCGCGAACGCGATCGACTACCAGAGCTGGATCGTGGTCGAGCAGATGTTCAACGGTCTCTACAACTTCGACAAGGACGGCCGCACGTACCCGGACCTCGCGGAGGCCCTGCCGCGCATCAGCGCGGACGGCTTGACCTACACAATCACGCTCCGCAAGGGCGTCCGGTTCCATCACGGTCGCGAGGTCGATGCCGAGGACATCAAGTTCAGCTTCGAGGCACCCTCACGCCGGCCACGAAGTCCTGGGGACAGCGGTTCCTCGCTGGCATCGACGGGGCCAAGGAGATGCTCGACGGCGGGGCCACCGAGCTCCGCGGTCTCAAGGTGATCGATCGGCACACCGTGCAGATCCGGCTGAAGGAGCCCCAGGGTGTGTTCCTCTCGAACCTCGGACCCTCCACGAGCTTCATCCTGCCCCGCGACGTCGTCCGCGACCGGGGGGTGGCGTTCGGCCAGAAGCCGGTCGGCACGGGGCCCTACCGGTTCGTCGAGTGGGTGCCGGGGCAGCGCTTCGTGATGGAGCGGAATCCCGACTACTTCGTGAAGGGGGTCCCGAAGATCGAGCGCATCGAGTACACGCTCGGCGTAGATCCCGCGGTCGCCATGCTGAAGCTCGAGCGAGACGAGGCGGACTTCCTCGCCGACGGTATCCCCGCCGCCGAGTTTCCCCGAGTCATGAGCGACCCGCGGCTCCGCGAGCTGGTGGGGTCCGGCCCGCTCTACGTCACGAACTGGCTGGCCGTCAACGTCACCATGAAACCGTTCGACGACGTCCGGGTCCGGCGCGCAATCGCGTACGCCATCGACAAGGACCGCCTGATCCGCCTCCTGCGCGGCCAGGCCGTGCGTGCCGACGGCCTGGTGCCGCCAGGCGTGCCGGGCCACAAGTCCGACCGACCGCGGATCCCCTACAGCCCGCAGGAGGCGAAGGCCTTGCTCGCGGCGGCCGGTCACGCGACCGGGTTCAAGACGGACCTCTACTTCCGCCCGGAGGCCGCCAACCACAAGACCGTGGCCGAGGCGATCCAGCAAGACCTCAAGGGCGTGGGCATCGAGCTGGAGCTCCGGCCACTCGCCGCCAGCGCGTTCTACGCGGCGTGGATAAGCTGGGCACGGTGCCGATGGGGATCTCTGGCAAGGGCGCCAACTATCCCGACCCCTACGACTACCTGAGTCACCCGACGTGTCCCACTGCCCAGCCGGGGACGCGCTATCCCTCCTACTACTGCAACTCGGCCTACGACGAGCTCATCCGCAAGGCCGAGACGCTCGGCGCGGATCCGGCGGCCCGGCTCGCGGTCTATCAGCAGGCCGAGGACCTCCTGCTGCAGGAGCTGCCCCAAATCTTCCTCTACAACGCGGTCCAGCACACGATGCACTCGGCGCGCGTCAAGGACTTCTACGTCCACCCGATCTTCCTCTGGTGGTGGCGCGACTACACGCTGGCTGAGTAGTCGGTCCGGTCACGAACCGCCCGACGCTCCCCGAACTACCGAAACACCAGGATGAGCGCGTTCCTCGCGAGCGTGCGCCGGGCCGGTCGTGCCCAGGGCGCCCGTCTTGGAGGTCTGCTCGTGGCGCTCGTGCTCCTGGTGGCCGTCGCCAGCCCCCTGCTGGCGCCACACGATCCGAGGCACCAGCAACGCGACGGGTTGAGTGACGCGGGGTTGCCCCTCTCGCCGGGAGCAAGCTGGCGGTACCCCCTGGGAACCGACGGCCTGGGGCGCGACGTGCTGAGTCGTCTGGTGGACGGGGCCCGGATCTCGATGCTCGTGGGTGGCCTGGCGAACAGCCTTGCCATGCTCATCGGCCTCACCGTCGGGCTCGTCGCTGGCTACAGTGGCGGTGGCGTCCAGGCGCTCCTGATGCGGATCGTGGACGTCATCATGAGCGTGCCGCTCCTCCTGCTCGCCATCGCGCTGGCGGCGCTCCTCCGGCCAAGTCTCGCCATCGTCATCGTGGTCGTCTCCGCGGTCTACTGGACCAGCATGGCGCGGCTGGTCTGGGCGAGGTGCTGACCCTGCGCGAGCTCGACTTCGTCACGTCCGCGCGTGCGCTGGGCGCCTCCGGGTGGCGCGTGATCGTGTGGCACCTCCTGCCAAACCTGGCCCCGCTGGCCGTGGTGTTCGCCACCCTCGGGATCGGCACGACGATCCGCGTCGAGGCCACGCTCAGCTATCTCGGGGTCGGCGTGCCGCCGCCCGCTCCCACCTGGGGCAACATGATCTTCGAAGGCCAAGCCTTCTTCCGATCGGCGCCCTGGCTGGTGCTGATCCCGGGGTCACCGTGATGGTGACGGTGCTCGGCTTCAACCTCCTCGGTGAGGGACTACGGGACGCCCTGGATCCACTGCGCCGCACGGGGGACGCCGGAGCGGCCTGAGACTGGCCGTGTGGCTCTACGTGCTCCGCCGGCTCGCCTGGGTCGGAGTCGTCCTATTCGGCGTCTCCGTCCTGGACGTTCATCCTCACCTACGGAGTCCCCGCCAGCCCGGCCCAGATGATCGCCGGGCCCCAGGCGTCGGTGGACACCGTCCTGCGGATCCACCGGGAGCTCGGTCTGGACCGCTCGCTCCCCGAGCAGTACGGACGCCACGCCCTCGCGCTCCTCCGCGGTGATCTCGGGCATTCCTGGCGGCTCCAGCGGCCGGTGGGCGACCTCGTCGTCGAGCAGGTGCCGGCCACCCTTCTGCTCGCCCTCGCCGGGGTGCTGGCGGAGATCCTGATCGGCCTACCCATTGGCCTCGTCTCCGCGGTCCGCCAGG
>CAVUVU010000012.1:0-345983 GCA_963745015.1 uncultured Candidatus Rokubacteria bacterium | reverse complement strand
CCGACACCGGGATTTTCAGGCCTAGCCACCGAATCTCGCAAGTGCCCGGAAGTGCTTGATGTGGCAAGCAAGGTTGATCCAATGATCATGGGCCGGAATGAGCCAGAGTGAGCCCGAATGAGCTCAGCGTGGGCACAAGATTGGCACACGCAAGAGAGGCGAGAACTGTCCCTTGTGGTCCCCACGATTGTAGGGGGCTCGTGGCGCGATCAACGACGCCTATCGATGATGGCGGTTAAGACGAGCGGTGCCTGATTGTTCCAGAGCCGGAAGGCAACGCCTCAGAGTTTCCACCAGAACGGGGACACCACCCACGACCACTTCCGTGCCCAGTGTCCGTGACAGCGCCTCCATGGCCTCGTGGTCGGGCTCACCCCAGAGCCCTCGAGGATCTTCCCGGACTAGACGCTCTAGCGCACGAACCGCTCGGCAAAACACACGTGCGGGTAGGTTGCCCCCGCTGCACACTCCAGTTTCACGAGGGTCACGTTCACGTGTTCGCCGTTGGCATGGACCCAGGTGAGGAGACGCGCGTGGCGGGTCTCGCTTCTGAACGCCGTGGAGTCACATTCGCGGACCTCAGTGGACTGCCCGGATTCAGCTGATCATGGCACCCGGGCGCAGCTCCGACGCTTCGGTAAGCCTCCAATGTCCATTTCTAAGTCTTCGTCGGCCTTCGACGCCGATCAACACCACGACCGGCATCGACGGTAGACGGCCCCGGAGGAGATCAGCCGGTCAGGAAGGATACCTCAGGAAAGTCGGTCCTTGACACTGATTGCTCTAGTGTACTAGTATAGTCATACAGTATGCGAATGGCATCGATGCACCAGCAAGTGGACACGCACAGCCCGATCCCGATCCGCTGGCAATTGACGGCGCCGCGCAACCACGGCACCGAGGGCGGCCGCGCCCCGAGAAACCCGGTACGGCCAAGCATCCGGGAGTTGCCGGCCTCCTCGGCATCACTCCCCATACGCGCGTGCGCGCCATCGAGGATCTCGAACGGAGTGGGTACCGACCGCTTCTTCCCCCTGACGGCGGCCGCGCCCTCGTCCATCCTGAGGGTGCCCCCGGGCCCAGGGCGCCGCGCGGAGACCCTGCGTGGTGCGAAGGGCTTCCGTCAACGTATCGGGAAGGCCCCGCGGGCTGATCAAGAGTCCGTTCGCGGCGCGCCACGGCAGAGGGCGGACATCGGTCACATCGGAAATCCCGGCTCAGGAGGTCCTGTCCATGAAGCTCGAGACGAGCCGCCAAGATCAAGTATGGCGTGTGGGGTCTGATTTGTGGGGCCGTTATCGCCATGATCGTCGGCTTTGCGTGGGGTGGCTGGACCACCTCCAGCACGAGCCAAACGAGGACCCAAGACGCGGTGGTGGCGAGTCAGGCGGCGATCTGCGTCGCCCAATTCATGAAGGAACCGAACCATGAAGCGAAACTCAAAGAACTCTCGGACCTCGGGAGCTGGCAGAGAGCGGAAGCCATCGAAAAAGGGGGCTGGGATAAGATGCCCGGGCAAAAAGAGGGTGGCTATGCGGTCGCTCGGGGATGTGCCGATGGGCTTGAGCTGCTCTTCAAGAAATGAGCGCGTCGTCGACCGCACCATGGCACCGGCGCGGTCTGCATCGCTGACGTGTTCAGGGTCGCCTCGCGGCTACGACGCTCCGCGCACTACTTGTTGAACCTGAACTGTGCCCAGAAGATGGACCCGTCGCTCAGTTTCACGATCAACTGACGACACGAGTTGGCCCAGTCCTTGCTGGTTTTCCAGGTGTAAATATATTGATCGTTCTTGGCGTGGTAGGTGAGGCCGCTTGAACCGGCGGTCACCGCGGCCTCCACGATGCTCGCAACACCGTTAGGCCCACACGCGATGGGACCGGACACGCCCGGGTATCCGTCGGCAAAGATGGTGAGACCCTGGTTCCCGCTGAGGCTGAACTTCACGGGGATCGCCTGGCCGGCTTTGGCGACGTTAACGTGTGGCGGATTGGCGACCGGCTGAAAGAATCCCTGGAAGTCCGACTTTTCGTAGGCGCCAATATCGCAATTCGCGCCCTGAGGCCGCGCCACCCCCCGCTGATCGGTCGCGACGGGATTGCCTTCCACATCGGTGCAGTCTCCGGCCGCATCGATGGCCACGCTCCCGGGTAATAACGCATGCGTTTCGGTGCTTCCCGGTGGGTTCAACGCCAGCGGGCCGAGATTCAGTTGCGCCCGCGTGACCTGCGTGAAATGGCTGCCGCCAGCCGCCGCGCCGCACGTCCCATCTGTGTCGAGGTTGGCGCCGCTCGCATTGAGACTTGCGAATTGCTCGTTGAAACAGTCCGAGGAAGGAGAGTTCGCGACAATCGTATCCTTGACAGACGCGCCACCGGAATTCCAGATTCCGCCGCCCTCGGAGGCCGAGTTATCGACGAAGGTGCTGCTGCTAACGTGAATTACAGTCGCTTGGTGTAGGATGCCGCCGCCGACGGTGGCAGAGTTGCCCGAAAAAGTACTGTTGGTCACCCTCAGGCCGCCGAAGGTGTAAATACCGCCCCCGGAGGAAGCGGCATTGCCCGAGATGGTGCTGCCGGTGATGATGGGGAATCCAAGGTAGTTAAAAATGCCCCCGCCGGCATTATCGGCGACATTCCCGGAAATGATGCTGTCGTGGATGGTCAACCCACTCTTAAAGTTCCATATCGCGCCGCCCTGGGAGCTCGCATTGTGCAAAAGGCGAACCCGGTTCAGCGTGAAAGAGCCGTAAAAACTATAGAGCGCGCCACCCAGGCCGGCAGAGCCATGCCGAATCGTCATGTCCTGGATGGTGGCTGCCCCGGGCTTTAGGTTATCTAAGAAGGGGGAGGCATGCCCGTTGATCGTGAACACGCTGCCGATCCCGGTTCCCGGAGTCGAGGCCGCCTGTACCGTAGTATTGGCCATGCCCTGGCCTTGGATGGTGAGCGCTTTGTCGATATCAATGTTGGCTTCGGTATGGATCGCGTCGAGGAGGCGAATCGTATCGCCTGAGCTGGCTCCGGCAACGGCAGCGCTGATGCTCGTGTAGTCGCAGCCAGTGGCACAGACGGTGACGGTGCCGGCCTGAGCCGACGCGGACAGCACAACGAGCACGGTTCCCACGATCAGTGTTTGCAGGCCGTTCGCGCGGATTATTGGACCCCCCTTGGTTCGTGGAGCGTCACGGGAGTTGACCGCGGCCGATCACTCATTCGGTACCCAACGACATACCCAGTAGGCCCCCAAGGATAGGCTCGGAGACTGGTGGGCGCAACCTCGGGGGCCAGAGGTGAGCTACAGGAACGTCCTGAGCTGCTCCAGGGCCCTTCGGATCGCCGTCAGGTGGCGCGCGCGTTCGTCGTCCGGGGCCGCCTCCTGGACGATTGTCAGGGCACGCTCGGCCGAGGTGAGATCGAAGAGAACGGCGCGCAGGATGTCGTAGGCGCCCTTCTCCGGGGCCGACTGGCGCTGGGGATCCAGGGCCGAGAGGGTAGCACGGCCACCAGAAGGCCATCTGGCGCCCAGGGCGGGGGCGCGGTACGGTCAAACAGGAGTCGCGCGTGCATTGTACTTGGTCATCGTGAAGCGGGGCGAAGACGGCCTCTATGCTCGGCTGACGTCGCGCCCGTGGCGAGACGCCGTCACCGTGATCTGGGATCGGCGACTGGACGAACGCCGGCGGGCCGCCCGCCAAGGTGGCCGGCGCCACCGCGAGCGGCGTCGCGCGCACCCGCCCACGTGGAGCGCGCTGGGCTTTCTCGTGGTGCGGCCGCCGGATCCGCCCGCATGACCCCGCCCGTCTGGCTCGACGCTGCGGGTCGACCGCGCCCCACCCGCGCCTGCTGGACCTGTGGCCGCGAGGTGGCGCCGATGCGGTTCCGCACAGGCGATCTCCGCCGACAGGGCTGGATACCGCCCCAGACGGTGCAGATCCCCGAATGGTGTGGCTGCTCGGTCGAGTACCTGCCGGTGCCCGCGGGCGACGGCTGGTGGTCCCTCGTGCCAATCTGGGAGCCCGACGTCACGCCGACTCCTCTACGCCGCTGGGAACCACCGGTCCCGTACTGGGTGCGCGACCCGTGACGTGTCGCCCGTTCCAGTACGCCCCGCCCGCCCCGCGGTGACATGCCGCACCAGCGCCGTCCCTTGGCTCGCCACACGTCGTGGTCGACCGCATTGAGGCCGGGGTATGCTCTACGCGGTGGATCTGACGGCCGCGCTCTCCCGTGCATGGTTCGCGATCACGGTCCTCGCCTTGCATCGTAGGATCGATGGTGGAGATTTCACCAACGGTCCTCCGCCAGTGTGATTGTCGGTAATGCTTCTCGCGACGCGGCATTCCGTCAGCCTGGTTACGCCCGCTCCTGTTGATCGGCGCGTACTTCGTCGCCGGCAAGCTGGGCCTGATGCTTGCCTTCCTCCACGTCAGCGCCTCGCCCGTCTGGCCGCCGACCGGCATGGCGCTGGCGGCGCTGCTGCTCTTCGGAATCCGCTTCTGGCCCGCCATCTTCGTCGGCGCGTTCCTGGTCAACATCACGACCGCCGGCTCCGTGGGGACCTCCCTCGGAATCGCCACGGGCAACACGCTCGAAAGCGTCCTGGGAGCGGTGCTCGTGACGCGCTTCGCGAATGGCCGCCATGCGTTCGATAACGCCCAGGATATTTTCAAGTTCGCCCTGCTGGCGGGACTGCTGAGCACGACCGTGAGCGCCACCCTGGGCGTGGGCAGCCTCGCCCTCGGAGGCTACGTGCCCTGGGAGAGGTTCGGGGCAATCTGGCTGACCTGGTGGCTCGGCGACCTCGCGGGCGCCATCGTGGTCGCGCCCGTCCTGATCCTCTGGGCCACGCGCCCGCGGCCGTGGATCGCTCGCGGGCGCGCCAGTGAGGCCGTGCTCCTGCTCACGAGCATCCTGCTGGTCGGGGCCGTCGGTCTTCAATGGGCCCTTCCCGGCACTGTACGGGTTGGCGTTCTTGTGCGGCCCGCCGCTGGTGTGGACGGCGTTCCGCTTTGGCCCGCGCGAGTCGGCGACGGCGATCGCTCTCTTGTCAGGGATGGCGATCTGGGGGACCCTGCAAGGGCTCGGCCCGTTCGTTCGGGAATCGCCGAACGAGTCGCTGCTCTTGCTCCAGGCCTACATGGTCACCATGGCCGCCATGGCGGTCCCGCTCGCCGCCGTCGTCGCGGAGCGGCAGCGGGCCGAAGCGGCGCTCGGCCGAGTCGCCGCAATCGTGAGATCCTCGGACGACGCGATTCTCAGCAAGACCATCGATGGGGTCATCACGCACTGGAACACGGGCGCCGAGCGCCTCTACGGCTACGCCGCCGAAGAGGCCATCGGGCAGCCGGTCTCCCTCATCATGCCGCCCGAGTTACCGGATGAACTCTCGAAGGTCCTCGCGCAGATCCGCCAGGGCCAGCGCGTCGACCACTACGAGACCGTGCGGATGCGGAAAGACGGGCGCCGCATCGAGGTGTCCGTGACCGTGTCGCCGGTCCAAGATCGCGCCGGCCGGATCGTGGGCGCCTCCTCCATTGCGCGCGACATCACCGAGCAGCGCGAGTTAGAGGCGGCACGCCGCGAGCAAGACACCCTCCGGTCCGTGGCGAGTCTGGCCGCTGGCGTCGCCCACGAGATCAACAATGCGCTTTCGATCCTCTTGGGGCAGTTCGAGCTGCTGGCCAGGGACGTCCCCGCGTCGGGTCGCCGCCGGATCGACGAGAGCCTTGCGGCGACGAGACAGATCCACGAAATCGTGGGTCGTCTGCGGACATGTGCGGCGGATCGCCCTCGTCGCCCCGAGGTCCCACCTCGACGAGATGCTCGACATCCGGAAGTCGAGTGCCCCGGCCGAGGGGGCAGAAGGGGAGGCCGCAGGACCCAGGGAGGGTCCGACCTAGCTCTCAAAGGAACGCTCGCGCTGCAAGTGTCAAGCAGCGCCTGTACGGCAACCGGATCATCCTCGCAAGCGGTGCGACGCCCGTGCGCGTGCGGGCGGAAGCCATCTAATGGCCGGCCGTCTATGCGCGGCATCGGCGGTTATGGCGCTTGGGGATGCAAGGCGTCGAGCAGTGCGGCCTGGAGCGCGTCAAGGCCAAACGGTTTGAGGAGCAGCCGAACGTGGCTTGCACGGGCCCGCGTCCGGACCATCGGCTCGTCGACGCCGGTGATCAAGATCACGGGCAGGGTCGGCGCGCGGCCGCGGATGGCATCCACGACCTCCCAGCCGGACATGCCGGGCAGGGTCAGGTCGGTCAGTACGAGATCCACGGCTCCCCGTCAAAGCATCGCAGACCGCTTGGGCCATCCGCCGCGAGGCCGCTCTCGTAGCCAAAGTAGTCAAGGAGCGCCTGCACGGCACCACGGACAACCGGATCGTCCTCAATGATCAGGACGCGAGGTGGGTACGTGCCAACCATGGCGCCCCATTGTGGCTATGTCACAAGGCGGCATCCGGGTACGAGCGTTCAGTGGCTTACCGTGCCGCCTTCGTCTTTCCGGGCGACTGAGGGCCGGCCAGCGCAAAAGGTAAAAGCGCAGGACTATCGATGCGACCGCCTTCAGCGTCGCGGGGCGCGGACGCCGGTCGGCCGATGGGGCCGGCGGCCATCTACGCAGCTTGACGCCCTTCGCCTTGAGTTGGGCCACGACCATTGCAGGCGCCACGATGCCCAGCCGTAACGGCGTGAGCTGCTCCACGAGACGGGCTTTCTCGACGGCTAAGGCGTGCTGCTGTTCGGAGATGTTGGTCAGCCGGCGTTGAATGGCCGTGATCAGCGCGTCGGTCGTCATGCGAGCCTCCTTCGCCTGGTGCTCAGGCGCCGAGTGCGTGCGAGGCGCGTCATGAAGCGACGCTCCGCCCCTCGTCCACCCAGCGCCGAGCCGCCGTCAACAGGGCCTCGAGCGCGGCGGCCGGCGCCCGAAATGGGCTGTGCAGCACCACCGTCCCTTGGAAGGAGGGGCCCTCCACGACGCACCGTCCCGTCCACTGCCCAAGGGGATTCAGATCGGTCTCCGCTTGGAGCATATGACCGCAGTAGGTTGCCTTGGCGGTCACCTTGGCTCCGGGCATGATCGTTGTCTCCGAGCAAATGCCGCAAACCCCATGCCTGCGGACGCATGCGCGACCTTGTGAAATATTTGCGAGAACTTGGGGCAAACGGCGCAATTGATGCTTTCCGGAGGCGAAACTCCATGGGTCGGGAAACCTTCCATGCTCGCCGCCGACCGAACTTTCCACACGTCAGACCGAGCGCAGTGAACGTGCGCGTGCGGTCGACCGATGTATCGCTACGCTAACGTGTTGGCGGCGGATGCGGACCCGCAAATCGTGCCGGCATGTCGACCCCCGGGCCGCCCAGGCGCGTCCAGTCGTGGCGGGGATTTTCCGTTGCTCAACGCCTGTCGTGCTAGGGCTCGTAGTTGGGCCTCGGACGTGGGCGACGTCGCCATTCGGCCTACCGCAGACCTCAGCCCACTCAGAACCCATTCGGGACGGTCGGCGAGGTTGCCACCAGCGATGTCTCCGGGTTCGTGCCGCGCTTCCATCTGGAGTAGGACCACATTGCGTGTAGCAAGGAGTTGGCGCTCGGGGTAGCGCCCGAACGCACCGACGCGGTACGGTCGGCGGCATGGTGCATCCAATCTAGCTCGATGCCACCCGGCCGCCCCCGCCCGGGCGGTGGACGACTGCGCTCGTGCTTGTTACGGCTGTCCTCCTGTCTAAGCCGGCATCTCAGTACTCCCTCGGCCGGCCCCCCAGGTGACAATTTTCGTCACCCTGGGGCGGACTCCCCGAGTGCCCAGCGGGCAAATGGTAAATCGTTCGCACACTTGGACGGCGTCTTGCGGGCTGGCACAGCTTGCATGACCTGCTCCGGTTCACCATGGCAGAGGGCCGCCGACCCCGAGTGCTTGTGATCGACGATGACCCCGGCGTGCGTGAGGTTGTCCGCTACCTCTTCCAGGACTTCGGGTACGAGTGTGAAACTGCGGCCGACGGCCCGAGGGGTCTGGCGCGTTTCGATGAAGGGGGCTGGGACCTCGTGCTCACGGACCTGGGGATGCCGGAGATGAGCGGCTGGGAAGTCGTGGAGGCCATCCGACGACAGTCCCGAACCACGCCCATCGTCCTGATCACGGGGCTGATTGGTCCCGAAGTCATTCGACGCAGCGGTGAGCTGGGCCTGCCGGTCGTCCCGAAGCCCTTCCGCTCGGAGGTACTGCGGGCGGCCGTGGCGACGGCGCTTGAGGCGAATCCGTCCTCCCGGGGCAGTCTCTCCGCCCAGGGTTGAGCCGTTTCCGGGCCACGGTCGTCGTCCTAACCAAGCGGCGCGTGAGAACCGCGCAGGCCGACGGCGACACGGCGGTAGGCACCAAGGGACGGGGGGGGGGGATTCGTAGCGGCTTCCGGGGAACCAACCCGCTACGCGTCAGAACCGCTCCGGACCGGCGCACTCTTTTCTTGTGACGGATGCAGCATCCCAGCCTCAGACGGGCGTACGGGCGAGTGATACAGGATGATGAAACAGTGGGCGCCGGCAGTGAATGGGCTACCGGGATACCGAAGCCGGCACACTGAGTCTGCGCCACGACTGGTGACGATCCGGGTCGCATAGCAGGTCAGGCGGGTCTGTAAGACGTGATGACCCGGCGCCGGAGCCTGGCCTCCCCTGGCAGTTAGGAGGGGCATCCTCCGATCACCACATCGAGCGCCACGAGGGCCGCGGAGGCATCAGTCCGTACAATATCTTCGCCAGAATACGGTTCCGCGCAAATGACGGGCACGGCCCCAGTATGAAGCTTGCCCGGCTGTGGCCGATTGTGTTCTTCGAGAGGCACGCCCGGGTCGGGCGTGAACCCGGCGACGGCCAACTCCCGGACGAGTTGATCCTCGGTCAAGAAGCACTGAGGCTGCCCCGAGAACTGGGTGAACACGAAGGGCTCGCCCGGCACGGCTTCGGTCTGCGGCGGGAGAGTGGTGCGGGAGAAGGTGAAGACGAACAGGCCGGCCCCGGGCCGAGCCACCGGGGCCGCCTCGCGAAGCGCCCGCCGAAACTCTGCTGCCGAGCGTGCGAGGTTCCAGATGCCATGGGCGATCACGAGGTCGACGTGGCGGTCCCGGACCGGGAGTCCATCCATGGCCGCGAGAGCCAGGTAAAGCTGGTCGCCGACGGGATCCCTCCCGGGCGCGCTGGGCGGCAGCGCAGAGCATTGGCCAGGAGAGGTCGATCCCGAAGACCTTCCAGCCTAGACGTGCCAGCGGGATCGCGTTGCGCCCCGCGCCGCAGCCGAGGTCGAGCACCCGCGGGAGATTGCCGCGCCGCCACTCGGTCTCCGCGAATCGCATCAGGACGGGGTTCGGGAGGGACTGCGCGAACCCGGCCACTGTTCCGGGTGCGCTCCACGGCGAGCCCGCAAGCGGGTCCATGCGTGAACCCTACCATGCGGTCGCAGAGCGGGAGCGACGGATGAGGACCCGCGCTCCACACCGACCCATGTCCGGCTCGGACCCCGGTTGGGACGTTGTCGTCCGCCGCCCGTTTCCCGGACCTGAACGGGAGGCCACCACGCGGTAGACGGTCGTCATCGGCCGTCGCGTGGCATTCGATTTGAAAGGAACAGGAGATCCGCATGCCGCCCACTACCACGACGATTCCGCCTGCCACGGCGCTGCCGCTCCACGCGCTCATTACGCCTACCGAACAGGGGATTGCGAGCCGAGTGCTGGCGAAGACCGCCGGGGGCAATCTCACGCTCTTCGCCTTCGACGCGGGGCAGGGACTCACGGAACACACGTCGCCGTTCGACGCGCTCGTGCTGGTCCTCGAAGGCGCCCTCACCCTGACGATCGGCGCGACCGCCGTCCGCGCGACGCCGGGCACCATCGTGCGCATGCCGGCCGATATGCCCCATGCCGTCGATGCGCCGGAGGCGGCCAGAATGCTGCTCATCATGCTGCGTAACCCCACGGAGGGGGAGGGTAGTGGTCGTCCCGTGAGCACGTAGGATTCGTCAGAGAATCACCCGGACTACCTCACGGTGGCGCAGGCTACGGATGCTGCCGCTTGGGCGACAAAAGCAAGCCCTGTCCCGGTTAAAAACTCCATCTCCTTGTCCCACCTGAACTTCCCTCATCGCCTCCACCGCTGATCCGGTAGAGTCTCGGCTCAGACGCTAATGCCTGATGCCGGGGTGCCGCGATGATTCTCGTGATGGGTCTCTGGACCTTCCTCCGCGCCTTGCTTCTCCGGGCCGGCGGCCATCGCCCTCGAGAACCTCGCGCTCCGCCATCAACTGCTGGTCCTTCAGCGCTCCGTCACCCGACCCCGGCTTGCTCGCTGGGACCGGATCCTCTGGGTCTGGCTGTCACGCGTCTGGACGGGTTGGCGGGCCAGTCTCGTCATCGTGCAGCCCGCCACCGTTCTCGCGTGGCACCGCCAAGGCTTCCGGCTCTACTGGCGGTGGAAGTCCAGGCCAAACCTGGTCGGCCGCCCGAGGCTTGACGCCGAGCTTCGCCACCTGATCCGCCGGATGGCACGGGAGAATCCGACGTGGGGCCGCCGGCGCATCCGGGCGGAACTCGCCCTGCTCGGCTACAGCGTCGCCGAACTCACCGTCGCGAAGTACATGCACCGGACCTCGCCTCGGCCGTCACCCACGTGGCGCGCCTTTCTCACCGCGCATGCCCGAGACATCGTCGCCATCGACTTCTTCGTCGTCCCCACCCTCACCTTCCGCCTGCTCTTCGTCTTCGTCGTCCTGCGGCATCACCGCCGCGAACTCCTCCACCTCAACGTCACGGATCACCCCTCGGCAGTCTGGACGGCCCGGCAGGTGATCGAGGCGTTCCCGGAGGAGACCGGCTCCGAAATACCTACTTCGGGATCGAGACTCGATCTACGGCGAGGCCTTCACTCGGTGCGTCGACCACATGGGGATCCGGCAGGTGATCACCGCCCCCAGAGCGCCCTGGCAGAACCCCTTCGTGGAACGGGTGATCGGCTCCATCCGCCGCGAGTGCCTCGATCACTTCCTCATTCTGAACGAGGCCCATCTTCGCCGACTCTTGCGCGCGCTACCTCGCCTACTACAACACCGCGCGGCCACACCAATCGCTCGACCACAACAGTCCCCAGCCACGCGAGGTGCATCCGCCCGAGCTTGGGCGCGTGGTGTCCATCCCGCAGGTCGGTGGGCTCCATCACCTCTACCAGCGCGCGGCCTGATCGCGGTCGGTCGCCCGGCCCACGCTCGGCCGTTGGTGTCACTCACCACCCGCCCATAGTGGCATGTCTTGGCTTCGCGGGAGGTCGGGCGTGGCAATCTCTGATCGCCGTCGCCCCAGATGCCGACAGCTCATGCCCCCATCCCGCGTCAGAGGATCGGAAAGGTCGGGCCGATCAGGTTTTTGACCAGGACAGGGGTGGGCGCCGAATCCGGATTGCCATGGGCCATCACCGCGGCTCGGGCAGTCCCTCACGGGCCACAGGTCCAGCAGGCCCGATCTTCGGGGGTCGACACGCTGGGCACTGCCACGCCCATTGCTGCGCACACATCTGCCCCTCGTGCGCCCAGTTGCCGTCACACCCCTCGCAGTAGTGTTGGTGAGTTCGACGAGGCAGCGCCGTCGTCCGGCCTGCTGCCCAACCGGTGAAGCGCTCGCGGACCCGATCCCAGTACCATGGCACGCTGAAGAGCCGAAGGCGTCCCAGGCGGATCGACCAGCCACGCCGGAAATGGGTTGTGCACAACGATTCGCCTGAGCCGGTCCAAGTCGGCGCTCATTCCTACTGGATCACCTCATCCGCCCGCGCGAGCACCGCGGGCGGGATCGTGAGGCCGAGCGCCTTGGCAGTCTTGAGGTTGATGACGAGGTCGAACTTCGTGGGCTGCTCGACGGGCAGGTCGGCGGGCTTCGCGCCCTTGAGGATGCTGGTCGACGTAGCGCGCCGCCCGCGCGGAACAGCATCGGGATGTCCGGGCCGTACGAGACCAGGCCGCCGGCGCGCGCCAGCTCGCGCAGGAAGTAGATCGCCGGAAGACGGGCGCGGGCCGCCAGCGCTGGGATCCGGTCGGCGGGCGTGTGAAACAGCGGATCGCCCGCCACGAGGAGGATGTCGGCCCGCTCGCGGACAGCCGCCTCCACGGCCGGCGCGATCTGCTCGGGATCGGAGACCGGGATCATCTGCACCCGGAGGCCGCAGGGCCTGGGCCGCCTGGTCATTTCCACCGGCAGGGTCAGCCGGTGTATCTCGTTCGTTGGGTTCGTGAGGACGGCTAGCCGGGTGGCCGTCGGGGCGATCTCTTTCAGCAGCTCGACCTGCTTGGCGATAAAGCCGCCCGGCGCGAGCGTCGCGACGCCGGTGACGGTGCCCCCGGGTCGCGCGAGGCTCTGGACGAGGCCCGCCCGGACGGGGTCGGCCACCGCGACGAACACCACCGGAATCCCCCCGGCCGCGTCCTTCGCGGCCCGGGCGGGCTGGGCGAGCTGGCCACCAGCACATCGGGACTTCAGGTCCACCAGCTCGCGGGCCAGCGCCGGCAGCCGGTCGAACCGCCCGTCCGCCCCGCGCGCCTCGAAGACGAGAGTGCGCGACTCCACCCAGCCGAGCTGCTTGAGCCCGTCTCGCAAGGCGTCGAACGCCGGGCCCTCGCAACGCGTCGCGCACAGGTAGCCGACGCGCGCCGGCCGCCCGGGAGGCTGCGCCTCGGCCGCCGGCGACGCGGCGAGGAGACCGAGTATGCCCACAAGGAACGCTCGTCGCTCCACGCGCGTCATCGCTCGACTCCACCCAGCTCCGCCTCCGCCTTCTCCAGCCAGAACCCCATGTCCATCTCTCGGTACATGGTCTCGCGGTCGTCAGGTGCTCCTTGGCCTTCGCCCGGTCCCCAGTCCGTCGGTAGAGCTTGCCGAGGCCGAGATGGCAGTGGGCGACGAGCGGGCGCATGCCGAGCTCGTCGGCCCGGGCGAGGGCCTGGCGGTAGTGCGCATCGGCGGCCGGCGGGTCAGGAGGGTCGGCCTGCGCGGCGATCTCGCCGAGGAGGCGCAGGACCCAGGCTTCGTTGCCGCGCTCCCTCTGGCGGCGGGCGAGCTCGACGGCCCGCTGGGCCACCGAAATCGCATCGTCCCGACGACCGGCCAGGAGGTGCGCTTCCCCGAGATGGCCGAGGAACAGCGAGTGGTTTGCGATGCCCGTCACTGCGGGGTCGGCCACCGCCTCCTCCAGGAGGGCGGCGCCCTCGTCGAGGCGACCCGAGAGGGCATACGCATAGCCGAGATGGGCCGCCGAGACGTCGATGAGGGTCCCACGCTGGAATGACTCGGCAGAGCTCGACGGAGCGTTCGAGCAGCGGGATGGCCCGCATGAGGTCGCCGCGGCGGAGCGAGACGAGCCCCGAGCTCCGGTTGGCGAAGACGAGGCTGCGGGAATGATCGACCACGCGGGCGACCTGGCCCGTCTCGTCGGCACGCGCCGTCGCCTCGGCGAACTCGCCCAGCTCGGCGAGGCACCAGGCGAGCCGGTCCCCCGCGAAGACGGATATCAGGGTGCCGGTCTCCATTCGCTCGAACCGCCGATCACCCCCAACGCCTCCACGAGCCGCCGGAGGCACTCGGCAGCCTGTCGATAGTGGCCGATCGTCTGCCAGACCAGGCCGAGACGCTGGCTCGCCCGTGCCTGGAGCGCGACGTCATCGTGGGCGGTGGCGAGGACGAGGGTCCGCTGGGCCAGCTCGAGCGAGCGGTGCGGGTCACCCGCCATCCAGGTGTTCATCGCGAGCTGGGCCAAGGCCCGCCCTAGCCGACCCTCGTCGGCCAGCGTCTCGGCGAGGAGCTCGGCCTCCCGAGCATGCTCGGCTACCACTGGATCGGACGCATGGGGAGATCTACGGCATCCACAGTCACCACATCTTCCCACAGGCTCTCTTGTACAGAACTGATATGGAAGGACCGACCGTCAAGCGTGTTCTTCACGGGTCCGGCCCCGGTTCGGATCGATGGAGTTCCTGAGGGCGCCGACGTCGGTCCCGATGGGGCGGCTTCGACGACGAATCAGGCTGATATCCGCGGGTTGCCGGGGGCAGAGCCGCATGACCGTGGTTCGTCGGGAGCTGCCTCTGTCTAGGAGCGCGAGTCGTCCCAATCCGAGGACCAGGCGTCGCATAGTTCGGGCGAGGGCTCTCCAATCGTGCCCGCATCGTGCCCGCCGCGACGCCGCTCAGGAAGCGCATGTCATGAATCCCGTGTGCTGGACTACGCCGCCGGCGCCGCAGCGCGCTGGGTCATGGCGGCCCAGATGAAGCCGACCAGTTCGCGGGCGATGGCGGTCACCGCGACGGGCGGGCGTTTGCCGTGTCCGACGAGATGGCGGTAGCGACGATGCAGGCGCTGTTGCGCGCGCCAGGCCTGGGTACGACACGCGGTCGGTTGCCCGTGCGCCCGGGTCGCGAGCGCCCGGCCCAGGGTCGGGCGGTGGCGATAGTGCCAGGCCGCCTCGACGAGCACGCGCCGCGCATGCGTGTTGCCGGCCTTGGTGATGGCCCCGCGGCGCTCACGGTCGCCCGAGGAGTACTCGCTCGGGACCAGGCCCAGGTACGCCATCAGCTCCCGGGGATGGGTAAACCGCTGGAAGTCAACGATCTCGGCCAGGAGAATCATGGCCGACAGAGTGTCGATCCCGCGGAAGCATCGGAGCCAGCCGACGGGCTCGGCATAGGGCGCGTGCGCCGCCAGGGCCGCGATCTCGTTGTCCAGTTCGGCCTGGTGGGTGAGCGCTTGCTCGAGGGCAAACAGGGTGGCCTCGAAGGTCCGCTGCAGCGGCGCCAGCGCGAACCGCTGGGCGCGGATCCAGGTCCAGTGGCGCTGGGTCCAGTTCTTGCCCGTGACGTAGAGCCGCCCATGCCGATCGAGAAACTTCAGCAGCCGATGGCGCCATCGCAGGACGTCGCGGCGCACGTCCTCCCGGCACCGCGTCAGATCGCGGACCGCTTCCTCGGCCTCGTCGGGCACATGAATCGCGGTCAGCTCGCCAGCGCGAAAGAGCCGGACCAGCTTGGCAGCATCGCGCCGGTCGGTCTTGATCCGCTGGCCCGGTCGCCGCGGCGTCAACGCCGGGGCGATCACCTGACAGACCGCACCACAGGCGGTGATCTGCCGGTAGAGATCGTAGCCCGAGACGCCGGCTTCGTAGCAGGCCGCGACGGTGCCCTCGCGCGTCAGTCGCCGAAACAACCGCTGGATCAGATGCGGCTCCTTGGGCATCTCGCGCTGCTCGGGCTCTCGATTCCCAGGGCGCAAGATCGCCACCACGAGCTTCCGCTTGCTGTCATCGAGCCCCACGTAGGTCGTAGTATCCTTCTCCATGACCGGCCTCCTTTCGCATGTGGCTCTGTTCCTTGCCCGGGAACAACCCACGCTAATGTGCGATAGGTAGGCCGGTCCTTCCATATGGTCTAGCCTGAAAGTGGACGACTACACTCATCGCCAGTTGGTCAACGAAATCGCTAATCGAGCGTACCTCACCGCCGACAGCAATCTAGAACTGTCGGATACGGAGCCAGCGGAGTATCTGCCGAGAGTTGAGGCGAGCTTTCCCGGGGCGTTGACCAAGCAATTTATTCCTATGGAGCCGGAGCTTTGGAAGTCGAATAGGTACCGCGACTTCTTAGATGCTCGACGGTCACTCATTGCCAAAAAGCTGAACGAGTTCACGCGGAGCCTGGTGAGCGAGCCGGACAGGCCCCACCGTCGGCCAGTCGGCGAGTTGATCGCCCTCGGGGAGAGCCTCACTCTGGAGTTCAAGAGCAGCTTGCAATGGGATACGGTCCAGAATCGTCAGAACACTAATCTGCGTGGGAGCGTCCTCAGACTTGCGCCGCGTTCCTCAACTCCGAGGGCGGTACCCTTGTCATCGGTGTCGAGGATCAAGGCACCGTGTGTGGAATCGAACCGGACCTCAAGTTTGTCGGCGGCTCCAAGGACAAGTTTGAACAATTGATAGCCTCTCTTGTATTCGAGCACATCGGCGCCGCAGTGATCCCGTATCTCAAAATTCGCTTTGAGGATATGGCGAACCGCACGGTATGTGTCGTGGACATTGAGCGATTCGCAGAGCCAGTGTTCACCAAAGGGGACAAGGGGCGCGACTTCTACGTCCGCGTTGGGAACACAACCCGGTCGCTCGATGCTGAGGACGCGCTACGCTATATCGAGTCGCGAGGTTCCGGTGTTTGAGGCGGAGCAACGTGACTCCCCTGGTAGAAGCTTCGCCGAGCGGGGATCTACGCGGATGGCGTCACGGCAACTGCTCTCACGCTTTCGCCTGTGAACTCAGGAAGATGCGCCTGTGTGGTTCCACGAAAGGCGACGGGACTAGAACCTCGAGCCCCTTACAGTCGCTGGTTCGAAACGCGGCTGGATTTGAACCAGCGCCCTTGGGTTATGAGGGAAATGCCGGCCACGACGCCAGCCTAGACCAACCGAAAAGCACCGAAACCGGGGGCGGTTCGGACGCCGACGGCTCACCCCACCCAATCCCACCTCGGCCCGGTTCATCCACAGGACGTACACATGGCAATGAGGCGCCTCGTCTCGAGTGAAGAGGTTAGAACAAGCCCTCGCTTCGAAGCCGCCTGACGATCCGACCGCGGCGGCGCTTGTGAATTGTCAGCTGGCGGTGTCCCGGAGGTCGCGTGATT
This sequence comes from uncultured Candidatus Rokubacteria bacterium, assembly GCA_963745015.1. Lineage (GTDB taxonomy): Bacteria > Methylomirabilota > Methylomirabilia > Rokubacteriales > DASRDR01 > DASRDR01. The sequence continues at coordinate 329,283 of CAVUVU010000012.1, read as the reverse complement.
GCGAGCGGTGGCTGACGGCGTGGGCGAAGCCGACGCAGCCATCCGAAATGAACTGGGACCCGATCGCGACCCCTCAAGGATCTCGAAGCGCGACCGGACCCTTCGGCTCCAGCGGCGCCTTCGCCCGCGATCGCTCCTGCGGCACCGTCGATCCCGCTAGCGACGTCGTGGCCACAGGGCCGATGAGGGGCTTGCGGCCGACCACGGGCTCTTCGTTCCCTTGACGCGCCCCCCGGAGACTCGCTACGCTGGACGCGCCATGCCGAACGCCGCGATCGCACACTGGATCGACCGGCACCACCGCGACGGTACTACACTCCGCTTCCCGTGGAGCCCACCGTGGTGCCGTTGGTGACGCGGCTGGGAGAACCAGCGGAATCTCCAAGCGCCCCGTCGCCTATTCATCCGACGAGCCCTCGAGACGGTCCAGCACCGCCTCGACTTCCTCCCGGAGCCTCTCCTCCTGGACCACCCCGACGACGTCGCGGAGTGCCATCCGGGCCGCCGGATCGTGCTCGGCCAGTCGGCCGAGAAGCTCGGCCGCCCGCCAGCGAATGGCTGGCTCCGGGTCGCGACGCACCACTTCGGCGATCGAGTCCCCGGGCACATTCCTGAAGAGCGCCAGGACGCCGAGGGCTCGCTCACGGAGCTCCGGCTGGGTGGAGGAAGTGACGAGGTCCAGGACGACCCGGAGGGCCACCTCGTCCTCTTCGGTGCCGGCGAGCGCACTGGCGGCGGCGAGCCAGCGGGCAGGCTCGCGATCGGTGAGCGTCGGCGGGTCGGCCGTCGTCTCCTCGGGGACGGTCTCCGTCGGCATCGAAGGCATCGCCGGAGGCGGCTCGGTCGGCCGCGGGACACCGTGGACCCAGACCTCCTCCAGCTCTCCCGCCGGGCCGTACAGGAACACGGCGTGATGAGGGCCCAGGAGCCGTCGTAGACCGTCCTCGACGGGCAGGTCGGCAAAGGTCAACGAGAGCCGGTTCTCGAGGGTCACACGCGGGACGATCCTTACGCCGGTCTCCCGGGCGATCTCCTGCAGCGCCACCTCCAGGGGGAACCGGCTCAGGATGACCGTCAGGCGATCGCCCTCGACCTTCACGACGGCGCCGCCGTCGGAGCCGTGGGCCGCCAAACTGGGGGATCGAGCCTCCCCGGGTCTGGCGCCGAGCCCGACCCCGAGCGAGATGATCAGGCACAGGGCTCCCACTGGTTTGCTATTCATAAGTGATCGTGAGTTTGGGCCGACTGCCGGCGGTGCTCGACTCCCGGGCATGGAATTCGAGTCCGTCGATCACCCCGGTACTTCGCAGAATGATCCCATGATTGGACAGTGGCATGTTCACCCACCCCTGGACGAGTGCAGGATTCAACGCAAAGCTGTAGGGGCCGAGCGTGCTGTTGAGCGTGCCGTGAATCATCTGCCCCGTATCGGAGGCACCCGTCGCGCCCCCCACCTCCCAGAGTTGCCCCGAGCACGCCTGCCTCCAGGTCGCCGTGGTCTCACACCAGGGCCGCTTGACTCGGTACGCGTGATATGGCCCGACGCTGGAGTTGATGACGCTGACGGTGATCATCGCCGTCTTGATCGTTCTCCCCGCGGGGATGCTGGACATGTCCCACCGCATCAGTGCCGACAGATCCTTGCCAGTGCCCGGCAGATCGTCACCGTCGACGCGCAGCGTTCCCAACCCGCCGTGCGCGACACTTGCGGTCGTCTGCGAAATGTAGGTGTCCCGTGCTCCTGCGTACGCCGTGGGAGCCACCCCGTCCTGAAACACCTTCTTGCGGACCGAGTAGGTGTCAATGAGGGCACCGGTGCGAGTGACGAACCGGAAGAGGATCTTGTCGACACGGGCCTCGACGAGCATGGCCCCATGGTCAGCCGAGTATTTCCGCGTCGGAAGGTCACACGCCGTGGGCGAACTCTTGAAACCGTGGAGGGCGGCCCCGCCCAAGCCATTGACGAAGTAGAGAAGCTTGCCCGCCGTGGTGCTGCCGGCCGGATCCGCACAGCTCAGGCGCTCGTAGGTGTGATCGTGGCCGGCCAGCACGGCATCGGCGCCCCATTGCTTGTACTTCCACTGCATGTCGGCGTGCGAACCGTTGGTCCCCGACGAGAACGGCGGGTGGTGCATGTACACGAGCTTCCACGGAGCGGTCGAGGCGGCCAGCCCGGCCTGGAGCCATATCTTCTGCTGCTCCAGGTAGGAGGGTAAATCGGTCCCGCCCCGCACGCCTCCGTCGCTGTCGATGGCGAAGAATTGCACTGGCCCCTGGCCTCCTCCCACCAGCGCAGACCTGAACGCGTAGTAGCGCTCGTTGGGCGGCAGCGTGAAATAGGTCTGATAGCGAGCGAGGCCTCCACACTCGTCGTAGTCGTGATTCCCCAGGGAAGGAAAGAATCGGTTCGCGACCGATCCCGGAGGATATCGGCCAGTGTACTTTCCGATGTACCGAGCGTAGTACTTGCCGATTTTCTCGTCGATGTCTCCCGGCGCGTAGCAGTTGTCGCCCGTGGTGATGATGAAGTCCGGATTCCAGTTCTTGACGAGGTTGGCCACGGCGCCCTCGGTGGCCGCGACATCGACGCCGTAATCGCCGATGACGGCGAAGGCGACGCCGTCGGCGGAAACACCGGTCAGCCGGAGGTCGAAGCTGATGTCGCCGCTGGTGGCGCTCGCCTGATGGACTTCCACGGCCAGAACGTTGCTGCCGGTGACCAGGAGATGGGGACTCACCCCCTTTACCTGGAATGTCGATTCGTTGGCCGGAGCGATCGCCGAGGAGGCGGGGGTGGCGTCGGTGACGGCCCCGGTCGGCATGTTGGTCCTGAACACTTCCGTGCCGTTCAGGTAGACGACGGCGCCATCGTCCCGTAACAACTCCAGTGTCAAGAGCCGATAGGCCCTGGCGACGGAGAACGTGTGTCTGAAGTAGTATGTGATGCGCCCCGCCGGTAGCAGGGTGGCTTCGCCCCCGTCCCCGAAGCCCAGTTCGGCGACACCGGCAGACCAGCCCGTCTCCGCAAAGCTCGTGTTCCGCCAGCCCGTTGGGGGAGCGCCTCTGGCCCAGTACTTCCAGGTGGCCCCGCGAGGCACGAGCGTGTCCGCTCCCCAAACGCTTCGAGCGGTGAGGACGCTCGCCATGGCGAGCACGAGGACGAGCGGCGTCATGCGCAGCCCATTTGTGGAGATCATCGCCGATGTCCTCCTCGCGGTCGGATGGGACTCGCAGTCCCATGCTGGCGCCACGGCGTGCGTCGGGCGGGAACGTAGGCGGTCCTAGCCACGTTTCTGGGTCCCCTGCTCCGCGCCCTCGGCCCCGCCGCCGGCGGCGCACCCGAACGATAGCGCGGCGCTGGCTGGTCCGGCAAGGGCGGCGGCCACGACGCCCCGAAACTCTGTCGTCTACGGCGACCCAATCCCGTCCAGGATTCAAGCGGCCAGGACCCCTCGGAACTCGCGGGTAAAGCGTCCGTGGCCCGTCGGGGATTCGAACCCGTGCACCCGGGGCCATCAGTCACTGCCAGGCAGGGTCAACCCAGTATGGGTGCGGTGTAGCATCTATTGGGCGGATGGTGGAATTCTGGCGGCAAAGTCAACGTTTGGCACGGTGGGTCTCCAACCCAACGGGCGCACACAAGTCCTCGGCGCATCAGCCTTTCCCGCACTCGTGTGCACGACTTGTGGTCGTTCTGAGGATCGGTGCTGCACGGGTGGGCGCCTCCGCATGACGCCCCGCCGACCCTACTCTCAGCACGGGCTCAACAGCCTCATGGCCCAGGTGAAGCTCCGGGGGCTCTGGGCCATCGACCGCCGAACAGCCCCCGCACGCACCCTCCTCGCCTGGCATCACGAGCTGGTCGCCGACCTGGGCGGCGAGACGGCCCTCAGCGCCCAACAGCGGGCCTTGGTGGAAACGGCGGTCCGGACCCGGCTGTTCCTCGAGCACCTGGACGCCTGGCTGCTGGCCCAGCCGTCCCTGATCAACGCCCGCCGCCGGGCGGTGCTCCCCGTCTTCAAGGAGCGCCTCCAGCTCGCGGATGCGCTCGGCCGGCAGCTCGCCGCCCTCGGGCTCGAGCGGCACCAGCCCAAGCCGGCCGACCTGGCCGAGTACCTGGCGAAGTACGGCGCGAACGGCCGCGAGGCCGCGTCGACGCGGACGGGCGCCGAGAGCCGGTCGTGATCCGCTGGCCGTGCCCCACCGAAGAGCCGGTCCCTGGCCGCCGCGGCGCCGGTCCCGCCCGCGTTCGGCGGGGTGCGCCCGGCCCGACGGCCCGTTGGCGGGTTCGCTCGGTCCTGGACAGCTTCTCGGGCCGCACACAGGGTGTCTCCGACCCGGTACTATCTGCAGAGATTGGTGGTGCCGGGAGGGGGAATCGAACCCCCCACGGGCTTGCGCCCACCAGATTTTGAGAGTGTTCGCACCCTGAATCGCGGTCTCACTCTGTCCCATGCGGTCTCACTCAAAGTCGCATGACAAACGGAGAGACTAGCACCTTGCTGGGCCCGGTGGGTGTGCCTGAGTAAGCGCCTGCGTGATGGAATGCGCTTCACAACTAGCCCGAGAGTAGCCCGCGCCGAGTGACCGGCGCGACCCCCCCGGTCAGACTCCGAGCCCCCGGTCGGCCGTCGCGCGATGCCCTTCGGGCAGGAATTTTGATTTGGCTCGCCGATTCGAATCTGCACCACCCTCCGCGACCCAGGCCGAGTCGGGGACCCGCGCTACGTGGCCGAACCGAAGTTTGACGGCCAGCGGGCTCAGGTCCACGTCGCCCAAGGGCGCACGGTAGCCGCGTTCAGTCGGCCGGGCAGGTCATTGCTCAACTATCGAGGCTTGGCGTGGCTGCGGGAGGCCCCCTGGCCAATGAACCAGGCCGTGCTCGATGGCGAGTTGTGCGCCGGCATGGGCACCGAGGGCATTCTCGCCGTCTTTGAGGCCCGGGAGCGCCGGGATGCCTCGGTGGCGTTTGTCGCGTTCGACGTGCTGCACCTGGAGTGGCAGGATGTCATGGGCGAGCCGTGGAGCGATCGCCGGAAGCGGCTCGAAGACATCGGGGCGACGCTCGCCGTGCCGAATGTGACCATCGTGCCCGTCACGGAGGATGCGCCGCAACTCTGGGCCACATGGGTCGGCTGGGGCGGCGAGGGGATCGTGCTAAAGAACCGCCGCTCCGTCTACCGGCCCGGGGTCCGCTCGCCTGACTGGCTGAAGGTGAAGCATCGTCAGACGCTGACCGTCCATATCGAGGCTGGCGATCCTGAACTCGTGCGCTGGGGTGATTGGGGATGGGCGGTTCGGCTGAGCCTGCGGTACGAGCATCCGCATACGCAAGAGCACATCCGGATCGACGAAATTGTGCGTGTGCCGCAGCCTAACGACTTCACGGTGCGGATCGGTGCCTCTGGCACCGTTCAGTGCTGGGGCTTCCTTCCGAACGGGCGCCTGCGGCATCCGATGTGGGTCGGCTGGGCGCCAGAATCGTAAGGTCCACGCATTGGCATCGAATGAAGCATGGATTCGGCTGCTCCGCTTCCAGACGCACTACGAGGCCACCGCGACCCCCCCGTCGCGACTTGGCCGTCCTCCTGGCGAAGCTCACGCGCGCGCCGCGGCGCCTTGCTGCCTGACCCGCATGAGAAATACGTCACCGAAATTGCGTGCCAGAGTACTTAGGCCCGGGCCAGGGATAGGAGCCTTCGGCGGCCCCGTAGGGGAGCGCGGGAGACTAGTCTACGACAGCCGGACGTCCCGGCCCGGTGAAGGCCCTCGCCTCACCGGGCCACCGGGATAGCGGGAGCCCCTACTGGCGGAGCTCGATGCGCCGGCCGAGCGTCTCCCGGGTCGTCTGCAGGTTCAAGGGGCTCGTGTTCCACGAGCCGTAGGTCGTGCCGACCGTCCGGGCCAGCGTGTCCGCGGTCGACACGCCGAGAATGCCCGAGAGGAGCTTCAGATACTCGTAGTCCTCCATCCCGTCCCGGAGCGCCTTCAGGCGCGCGCTCACGATCGGGCCTTCGTAGCCGACCGCGTTTCCCGGATAGAACAGCGACCCGTCGCCGTTGAATGCGTGCCCGCCCCAGCGAAGGGTCCGGACGTCGGTCCACACGTCCGCGACCTCGGTCCAGTGCGTCATCTGCCAGTAGAGCAGGCCGTTGACTCGATTCACCCAGCCAATCCACGGGTGCACGCGATAGTCGAGCAGCGGGTAGTCGATCAGGAAGGACGGGCTGCCGGTACCGTAGGCGCCGGTCGTGTAGACGAACACCTCGTCGCCCGCCGCCTGGCGCGCCTGGGCCGCGGCCGCGGAGTAGGCGTGGATCGAAGGAGCCCAGACGTCCACGCTCCCGGTCAGAGTGCCCCACGAGCCGTTCTCGGGGGTCGGCTGCTCGGTCACGAGGACCTTCAGGTTGGGGTTCGCCTCGTGGACCATGGCCGCGTAGTCGCGGATCTGCTGGTAGGACTGGCTGGAGCCGGGCTCGTCGTTCCGCGTCGGATAGATGAAGGCGCGATCCGCCCAGCCGCGCGCCGCGAGATAGTCGTACAGGGTGCGCAGATAGCGGATCATCCTGGGCCGGTCGGCGCCCAGCGGGTCGCCGAAGAACTCGGGGATCTTCCACGACGCGCCGCCCAGCGTGTCGAACCACTCCCGCATGCGATCGTCCACCGGCAGCGCCGCTCCGTCAGGGGCGTACCATCCGAGGGTCTTCATCGGTCGGCTCGGCGTGACGCGATGCGCGAGAGCGGCCTTGGCGAACCGCCAGTCAAGCTCGATTCCCGCCGTCGAACTCGGTGAGAGCCCGAAGGGCGTCCAGGCGTCCCACATCTCGCCGAAGACGCTCCGGTAGGAGCTGACCCTCGGCAGCGTGAAGTTCCAGACCGTCAGCGTGATGGGCACCACCGTGGCGGAGGCGCCGGACGCCGTCACCGTCACGGTTCCGGTGTAGGTCCCCGGCGCGGCCGTGGTGGGCACGTACACCTCGACCCAGATCGGCTGGTTCTGCCCCGCGCTCACCGGAAACGGCGCCGCGGGGAACCGGCCTCCCAGGGGCTGGCCGGTCTCCGGGTGCGTGAAGGGAATGAGGGCATCGGCATACCGGCCGGGCGGATAGGGCGATGCCGGACTCGATTGCGTCACCGTGACGTAGTGCGCCCGGTAGAGGGTCACGTTCGCCCGCGGGATGGTGCCCGGTCCGACGAGGTCGGAGACCGTCGCGTTGACGCCGGTCAGGCTCTGGCCGGACGGCGCCCGGACGATCACCTGGAACGCCTCGTACTCGTTCCGGGCGGCTTTGATCGCGGCGGAGCGCGCCGTTCCCGGCGCATCGGTGGGTTGCACGCGCGCGAGGGTGTCGGTCACCCAGATCGTGATGCCGCCGGACGCGGTCACCACGTTGACCCCGGTGGACGTGGTGTTGTTGGTCTCGCTGGACTCGGCAATCGCGGCGCCGGGATCCGCGGCGGCCAGGATGAAATAGGCGCCCGCGCCTGTGGTCGGCAGCGTCACGGTGGTCGCCACCACCGCGGACGCCCCCGCGGCCAGGCTCGGCACGGCGACGGTCTTGAGGCTGGTGCTCGTCCCCGGCGCGGCACTCGCACTGGTCGCCAGGTACAACCCCGCCGAAGACGCGCCGGCCGCCGCGGTGCCGGCGTTCCGGGCGGTGAAGCTGACGTTGAGCGTGCCGGCGGGGGACACGCTCCCGGGGCTCACGCCGAGTGATGACACGGTCAGATCCGGCCTCGCGGTGCCCCCGCCTCCGCCGCTCGTGGACGCGTAGACATCCAGCTCGCCGACCGAGATGAAGGCGGCGCTGCCGCCCGGCGCCCCGTAGATCCGGATGCCGTCCCCCTGGATCGGGTCGAAGCCGAGCGTGTACGTGTCGTAGCTCGTCGCCGTTGTTGCCCGCGTAGGCGGGCGTGGTCACCAGGTTCCGCACGGCCACCCACTGCCCGCTCTGCCGCACCTGCACCGTCAGCGTCAGGAACCACCCGCCATCCCAGAAGTGGACGCCCTCCTGGAACACCACCCGCGTGAACGTCTGCGCGCTGGCGAACGTGTACCCGACCCAGTCCTCCGAGGCCGCATTGTTCCCGTCGTAGCTGTCGTACTGGCGCCGCGTGTCCCCGGTCCCTCGCGCCGGCCGGTCCCCGTCACGGATCACGGCCAGCCCCCCGCCGCTCCCGACCGGCGTCGGCACCTTCGCGATGATCGACTGCGCCTGCGCGGTCACGGCCCCCTCGGTCCCCCCCCCAGGGGGCGAAGACGCAGCTGTCCGCCGCGGCGGCTACATAGACGTCCAGCTCGCCGACCGAGACGAAGGCGGCGGCTGCCGCCCGGCGGCCCCGTAGATCCGGATGCCGTCCCCCTGGATCGGGTCGAAGCCGAGCGTGTACGTGTCGTAGCTCGCGCCGTTGTTGCCCGCGTAAGCGGGCGTGGTCACCAGGTTCCGCACGGCCACCCACTGCCCGCTCTGCCGCACCTGCACCGTCAGCGTCAGGAACCACCCGCCGTCCCAGAAGTGGACGCCCTCCTGGAACACCACCCGCGTGAACGTCTGCGCGCTGGCGAACGTGTACCCGATCCAGTCCTCCGAGGCCGCATCGTTCCCGTCGTAGCTGTCGTACTGGCGCCGCGTGTCCCCGGTCCCCCGCGCCGGCCGGTCCCCGTCACGGATCACGGCCAGCGCCCCGCCGCCCCCGGATGGCGCCGGCACCTTCGCGATGATCGACTGCGCCTGCGCGGTCGCCAGCGTGTCGGCGTGGGCAGGAGAAATCGCGAGAGACCATGCTAGGCCGAAAAGACCAGGAATGTGAGTAGCAGAGGATCGGGGCGCCGTGCAGATGCGCGTGCGTTCTCGTGACCGGCAGAGTCATCCTCGCTCCTTTGGGAGGAGCCGAGGCTCCCCCTCTTCTTCGGCAACCCGGCTGTCAGACCGCCTGTGGAGGCGTGCCTGACCCGCGGCTTTGCGCCCCCGCCTCGCGACGGGTTTGCGCTTCTCGGAAGAGGCCTGATCACTACTTGCTTGAGGTTCGGTGCTGGGCGCGCAGACCGTTTCAAGCGCGGTGCCATCCCGCGGCCCGACTGCGAAGCGTCATATCTCATGGGAGGTTGCCGGTCTCTGATCGATAATGGCTAAATGCAAATAGGTCAAAACGACTGTGAAAATGTGACACACTGTCCCAGATGTGCGCCATTGTGGCAAAATGCGACATTGTGACGCACCCCCGCGAGGCACAGGAGAATCCGGTGTTATTTTACCTTTTGTATTCCAATCGTTTCAGAACGATCGTCGATCGGTCCCCGGTCGCCCCGGTGCCCTATACTCGGGGGTAGCCGGCGCCCCGATCGGCGGCCGACTCGGGAGGCAGCGGCGTGTCAGCGATCAGACGACCAGGGCTCGTGGTGGGCACCGGCGACTTCGTCTACGACGTGGTGCGGCCCTGGGGCACCCTGCCGGCGGGGTGGAGCCTCGGGCTGGTCAGCCACGTGGCGGTGGACTCGAAGGACCGCGTCTACTTCTACCAGCGGAAGGACCCGCCGGTTCTGGTCTTCGACGCCGACGGCCACTTCCTCACCGGATGGGGAAGCCAGCGCCTGCGCGATGCTCACGGGATCTTCATCGGCCCGGACGACCACGTGTACCTCTGCAACCGGGACGAGCACGAGGTCCTGAAGCTCACGCCGGAGGGCCGGACGGTGCTGACGCTGGGCCAGCGCGGGCGCCCCTCCCTCCAGGCGCCGTTCAATCACCCCGCCGACGTCGCCGTGTCGCCCGCCGGTGAGATCTACGTCGCGGACGGGTACGGCAACTCGTCCGTGCACCGGTTCTCGGCCGACGGCCGACACCTGGGCTCATGGGGCACCCCGGGCGCGGGGCGCGGTGAGTTCACGACGCCCCACGGCATCTGGGTCGACGGGCAGAATCGCGTCCTCGTGGCCGACCGCGAGAACGATCGGGTGCAGCTGTTCAGCCCGGAGGGCGACTACTACGGGGAGTGGCGAGGCCTCTATCACCCCATGGACATCTACGTCGACGACACCGGCACCGTGTACGTCACCGACCAGATCCCGCGCATCAGCATGTACTCCCCGGACGGGCGCCTCCTGGCCCGCGGCCGGCCCGTGAACGTCGGCGCCCACGGCGTGTGGGGTGACTCGCGCGGGAACCTCTACCTGGCCGAGGTCGGGGTCAATCAGGTGACGAAACTCGCCCGGCGGCCACACCCTCAGGCCCGAACCGCCCGCCGGCCCTGAGTCGGCGCGACGCGCCGGGGCACCGCCTCGCCCGCGCCGTCCGCGCCCAATCCGGGGCGCCCGCACCGCCGGACTCTGTCGTGTCGCCCTCCGCCTCGGCACGGTGGGCCGGGCGCACCGTGGGGGCGTCGGCGACGGCGGCTGGGGCCGGGCGACGGCATGGCGTCGATTCCGCGTGGAGGCTAGAGTCGCAGCCGGGGACCCGCAGGTCCTGAGCCACTCCGGGAGGTGTCATCGATGAAGATCGCGGTCATGGGGTCCGGCTCCATCGGCGGCTACCTCGGCGCGCGGCTGGCGGCGGCCGGCGCCGAGGTGACCTTCATCGCGCGCGGCGCACACCTGGCGGCGATCCGCGCACACGGGCTCACGGTCCGGAGCCCGCTCGGGGACCTGCGGATCGCGCCCGCCGCCGCCACGGACGATCCGGCCGCGGTCGGCGCGGTCGACGTCGTGCTCCTGGCGACGAAGCTCTACGACGTGGAAGCCGCCGCGCAGGCCCTCGGGCCGATGATCGGCCCGGACACCGCCATCGTGTGCCTGCAGAACGGGATCGATGCCCCGGACATCGTGGAGCGGCTCCACGGCCGGACGCACGCCGTCGGCGGCGTCGTCATGATCAACGCGGAGGTCGCGGCGCCCGGCGTCATCCGGCACAACGCGCTTGAACCGCCTCACGCTCGGCGAGCTGGACGGACGGGCGAGCGCACGGCTCGGCCGCCTCGTGACCCTGGGGAACCGCGCGGGCATCGAGACGATCGCGAGCCCCGACATCCGCCTCGAGATCTGGCGGAAGTTCCTGGTCCTGGCGCCGATGGCGGCCCTGAGCGCGATGACCCGCGTGGCGCTCGCCCGCATCCGCGCGCACGAGGAGACCTGGCGCCTGGCCGAGCAGGGCATGCGCGAGGTGGTCGCGGTGGCGAACGCGCAGGGGGTCGGGCTCACCGAGGAGGACGTGCAGCGGACGCTCGCGTTCGTCCAGGGCATGCCGGCGACGTGGCGAGCGTCGCTGGCGGTCGACCTGGAGCGGGGCCGGCGGCTCGAGATCGACTGGCTCGCGGGCGCCGTCGCAGCGGCTGGGGCAGGCGGCGGGAATCGACACGCCGTTCCACCGGGTCGCCCTCGCGGTCCTGACGCCCCACGCGGCGGGCGCCCTCTGACGCCGGCGGCGGGGCGAGGGCTCGGGGCGTCAGCCCGGGAGCTGGTGCGCGGCGCTCACTCCGCTCCGCTCGTCGATCAGCTGGATCGCCCGGTACGTGAATCCCACCTCCTCGTGGAGGCCATGGGATCGAACCTGCCGGGCGATGCGCGTGACGAGCGCGTCCTCCAGCCGAATCGTGAAGAAGTGGACGCCTTGCCGGTCGAACAACCGGATCTCGACCAGCCGGATCCGCTCCCGGTTCACCAGCGCCAGGAACAGCGGCGGCGTGCACCGGTCGAGCTCCTTGATGACGACGAACGGCCGGACCTGGAGCGGCCCGGCCGGGTCGCCGCCGCCACTCACGCCCTCGGCCGCGGGCAGCAGGATCTCGTCCGAGATCCCGAGGAGTGGCTGCGTCCCCTCCAGGCCCCGCGCGGTGTTGCCGCAGGCGAGCGGCCCCTGCGTCTGGGTCTCGATGACCGCCGCCATGGAGTAGGCGGCGGCGGGAACCGGGAGGACCGTGAGAGCGAGAAACGCAAACCCCATCGCACCGATCACGACGCTCATGGCGCACCTCCTGTGCGAGGGACTCGGTCTCCGATCGGTCATCGTACGATCGCGCGCCCGGCAACGACACCGGGACGCCAACACCCTACCGGCCATCCCCACCGTCCGCTCACGATCCGGCTGGGCCACCCAGGCTGAGAAGGAGCCCGAGATGCGCTTCGTCGAGGAGCGGGACTTCACGCTGAGACTCGATCTCCGCTGCGCGTTCGAGGAGGGATACGACGGCGAGCTGGACGGCTACGCGTGGCTCCGCGAGTTCCAGGACCGGATCGCCCCGCGCGTGGTGGAGGCCGCCGTCCGGGCCATCCGCGCGCATCCGGACTGGACCGTCCGGCCCGGCAACCGCGGGCGCGCGATCGAGGACGAGGTCACGCTGGTCGTCGAGCGCAAGGCCGACTGAGGCGGACGCCGCCCCGGGGGAAACCGCCGCGGCCGGCCGGGCTCCGGGACGAAGCCCGGCCGGCCGCGGCGTCAGAGACCGGCTACGGCTTCTTGGCGGGCGCAGGCGCCTTGGCCTGCGGCGTCTTGGGCGCCGGCATCGCGCTCGCGGTGAGATCCTTCGTCCACTTCTCGATGGTGGCGAGCGCCGTGCCGAGCTTCGCCTTGGCCTCGGCCGGGGCGGTTTGTCACCGTGTCCTTCGCCGACTTCAGCGCGGCCTGAGCGGCCTTCGCGTCCTCGTCCCAGGCCTTCTTCACGTCCGGCTTCATCTTCTTCGCGGCGGCCGTCGCCTGCTTCTCGAGGCCCGTCCACGCGGCCTCGGCGGCGGCAATCCCCTTCTCGACCTCCGCCGTCATCGCGGCCTTGCCCGTCACGGCGGCCTTGGCCGCCGTCGTCGCCCAGGCCCTTGGCGCGCTCGTACGCCGCCTTGGCCTCCTTGTACTTCTTCTCGCCCATGAAGCTCTCGGCCTGCCGCTGGAGATCGGTCACCGCCTTGTAGGCGGGGGCGGCGTACTGGTCCGCGCCCGCCGACTTGGCCGCCGCGATCGCCGCATCGGCGGCCTTCTTCTCGGCCTCCGGGGGCGAATCGCAGCCTGCCACCAGCAGGGCGACGCCCGCGAGCACCGGCACTGCCCACCGCACACTGAACCGTGTCATATCAGGAGACCCTCCCGTCCCTCGGACGACGTGATGTGGAAGATGCCACCGGACTTCCGACCGGAAAGCATACGCCAAGTTCCCGCCAAGGTCGACCCGTGCTAGCATCCCCGCCGATGGCGTCCCTCAGCCGTCTCGACCGCCTCCGCGCCGCCGCCCGGCGCGAGCCCGTGGACCGCCCCCCCTATGCCTTCTGGCGATACTTTCCCACGGCGGACCGCTCGCCTGCGGCCCTGGCGCAGGCGACGCTTCGCTTCCACGATCGGTACGGGTCGGACTTCCTGGCCGTGATGCCGCCGGCCGGCTATGCCGCCCAGGCCTGGGGCTGCGTGGAGGCCGAGACCCCCGGGACCGACGGGAGCCGTCCCTGCACCCGCTGCGCCGTGACCCGGCCCGAGGACTGGGGGGGGATCCGGGCCCTGGATCCCGCGGCGGCGCCCGGCTACGGAGATGTCATCGAGACGCTCGTCCGGGTGGGGTTCGACCGCCGCATCGGGGACGCCCCGGTGGTCGTGGCGCTCCCCGCGCCCTCGACGGTGGCGGCGCGCCTGGGGGGCGGCCGGCTCGCCGCTCATCTCCGGGAGTGGCCGGGGCTCGTCGGCGACGCCCTGCGCGCGCTTGCCGAGACCCAGATCCGGTTCGCCGACCTCTGCCTCGCCGAGGGCCTGGCCGGCGTGCTGTACCAGGTGCACGCGCCCGACGAGCCCGCGTTCGGGGCGTCGACCTACGCCGAGCTCCTGGAGCCCCACGACCGGGCGGTGGTGGCCGCCCTCGACGGCCGGGCGGCGCTGCGAATCGTCCACGTCGTCGGCCCGGTGCCCTTCGGGCGGGTCGCGACCTGGCCCGTCGACGTGGTGGGCTGGGCGCCGGGCGCCGACCTCCCGACGCTCGTCGACGGTCACGCGCGGCTCGGGTCCGCGGCACTGGGAGGGCTCGACCCCAAGGCCCTCCGTGAGGAGCCCTCGGAGGCCGCGGTGCTGGCCGCACGCCACGCGCTGACGAGTGTCGGGGACCAGGGGCTCGTCGTCGGGCCCGGCGGGCCCGTCTGGCCGGACACGCCCGACGAGGTGCTGGCGGCCGTCGTCCGATCGCTCGGGGGCTCGACCCGGCCGATCCTCGGCATCAGCCGCTGACGTCGCCCCGTCAGAGGAGCCGACCGAGCCAGTCCGCGCGCTCGACGCGCCGGAGGATCCGGGTCACGTAGGCCTGGTAGCCCCGGCCGGTCGAGCCCGGATGCCAGACCCGCGGGTTCGGGAGGCTGGCCGCGAGCTGCGCCGCCTCGAGCGGAGTCACGTCCGCCGCGGACTTCCCGAAATACCGGCGCGCCGCCGCCTCGACCCCGTAGCATCCCGGACCGAACTCGGCGACGTTCAGGTAGAGCTCCAGGATCCGCCGCTTCGTGAGCGTCCGCTCCAGCTGCCACGCGAGGATCGCCTCCCGCCCCTTCCGGAGCGGGCTCCGCGAGGGCGTCAGCCAGAGGTTCTTCGCGAGCTGCTGCGTGATGGTGGACGCCCCGCGCGGCAGCTCCTTCCGCTCGACGGCGCGCTCGAGCGCATCCTCCACCTCGTCGAGATCGACGCCCCCGTGCGCGAAGAACCGGATGTCCTCGGCGACCACCACGGCACGCTTGACGTTGCTCGAGATGGCGGCATAGGGCGCCCACGCCCACTGGACGCGGTCGTCCCGGCCGGCCGCGCGCTGCTCCGCTCGATAGCGATCGATGAAGGCCGTGGTCCGGGGCGGACGCGCGGCGAGGGCGCCCACGCGCGGCCACGTCCAGGCCTCGTAGGCGAGCCACGCGGTCACGGCCAGGAGCCCGAGGAGCGCGAGCCGCCGCCCGGCGCGTCCCCATCCGGCCTCCCGGGCCCTGCGCGTCACGCCGTCCAGTCTAGCTCTTGCGCCGCTCTGCCCGAGCGGTCACCATGGCGCGATGCGTTTCCACGCCCGCGGCCCAGCGCGGCTCGCCTGGCTCGATCGTTTCATCGTGCCCCGCGAGACGCCGATCGCACCGAGCCGCTGGCACCAGCACATCGTGCAGCGCCGGGTCAGCCGCCTCGATCACCTCCGACCGCACCGGCTCAACTGGGAGGCCCTCAAGCACCCCGAGCCCGCCGAAGCCGCCGCCGGCGTCGAGGACGAGACCCTCACGCCCCGGCGCCTCGCGGGGATCCGGTGGTCGTGGCTCGACGGCCTCTTCACCACGGTCAGCGACAACCTCTATCTCGGGTTCATCGTCCTCTACGCCCTCGCGTACGGCGCGAGCACGAGCCAGCTGGGGCTCCTCGCCGCGATCCAGAACCTCCTCGGGGCCGTGTCCCTGTTCCCGGGCGCGCGCGCGGCCGACGCGGCCCGCCATCGGAAGCCCCTCGTGACGTGGACCGTCGGCGGCTTCGCGCGCATCGCGCTGCTCGCCCTCGCGCTGGTGCCGTGGATGACCCAGGTCCCGGCCACCGCCATCTGGCTGATCATCGCGCTCAACGGGATCCGGTCCTTCATGTCGAACTTCGGCAACCCGGCGTGGACCGTGCTCATCGGCGACCTGGTCCCGCCGCGGCCTGCGCGCGCAGTATTTCGGGAATCGCAATCTCATGATCATGCTGGCGGCGCTCCTGGTGGCGCCCCTCGCCGGCTGGCTCATCAAGGCCGGGAACGGATGGCTCGGCCAGCCGAACCTCGGCTACCAGGCCGTGTTCGCCCTCGCGTTCCTCACGGGCCTGGCCGGCACCGCCTGCTTCCTGCTCATCCCGGAGCCGCACCGGACGAGCCGGGCGCGCCCGGCCGCCGAGCACGACCCCCGGTCTCTGGACCGCGGTCGCCGGCAATCGGCCGTTCGTCGGATTGATCGTGAGCGGCTTCGTGTGGAACCTCGCCCTTCAGGTGGCGGCGCCCTTCTTCAACGTCTATCTGGTCCGTCACCTGGGCGCGGGCGCCGGGACCGTCGGTCTCCTCGCGGGCGTCAACACGCTCTTCGGGCTCATCGGCAGCGGCCTCTTCGGCCGCGTCATGGACCGTCTGGGCGCGCTGAAGACCCAGGCGCTGACTGGCCTGCTGATCCCGATCATCCCGACCGCCTGGATCTGGGTCACCGCCCCCTGGCAGGTCGGGGTGCTCGAGGCCTACGCCGGGCTCGTCTGGGCCGGCTACAACCTGGCCAACTTCGCGCTCCTGCTCGAGCTGACCCCCGCGGCCCACCGACCCCAGGCGGTGGCGCTCTACCAGACGGTGGTGTTCGCGAGCGCCGTGGCGGGGCCGCTCCTCGGCGGCTGGCTGGCCGACACGTTCGGATTCCAGGTCATCTTCGCCGCGAGCGGAGCGGGGCGGCTTCTCGGCATCGCGCTGTACATCTGGCTGGCTGTCTGGCCGATCCTCGGCGCGCGCGGCGGGCGCCCGGCGCCGGCCCGCGCCGGGTAGGCGGCGATGCTCCTCAGCAACGGCCGCATCTACACGCTCGATCCGGGCGACCGGGTCGTCGACACCCTGGTCGTCCGGGCCGGCCGCGTCGTCTTCGCCGGGCGGCGGCGGGACGTGAACGTCCCGGCCGGGGAGTCCGAGATCGACCTCGGCGGGCGGGCCGTGCTGCCGGGGCTCGTCGACGCCCATGGCCACCTCATGTACCTCGCGCGCCTGCGCTTGACGCTCGACCTGGCGGGGCTCGCCTCCGAGGCGGCCTGCGCCGGGCGTGTGGCCGGGCGGGCCGCGTCCGTCCGCCCCGGCGAGTGGATCGCGGGCCGCGGGTGGGATCAGAATCGCTGGCCGGGCGCCCGCTTCCCGACCCGGGCCTCCCTCGATCGCGCGGCGCCCGATCATCCCGTGACCCTGGTCCGCGTGGATGGCCACGCGATCTGGGCCAACTCGACCGCGCTCCGGATCGCCGGGATCGACCGGCACACGCCCGACCCGCCCGGGGGCCGCCTCGAGCGCGACCCGAGCGGCGAGCCCACCGGGGTCCTGGTGGATACCGCCCAGGACCTCCTCCGCCGGGCCGAGCCGCGCCCCGGCCCGGCGCAGATGGACGACGCCGTGCGGGCGGCCATCGCCGACTGCCTCGCCGTCGGCCTGACCGGCGTCCACGAGATGGGAGCCGATCTCGACGCGGTGGCCGCCTACCGCCGGCTCGCCGCCGCGGGAGCCTTCCCGTTCCGGAACCACGTCGCGCTCCGGGCCGCCGACGCGGCCGCCTGGCAGGCCGCGCTCGACGAGGGTCCCGTCCGAGCTGGCGATGGCCGGGTCGCCGTCGCGGCGGTGAAGCTGATGGCGGACGGCGCGCTGGGCTCCCGGGGCGCGGCGCTCCACGCCCCGTACTGCGACGACCCGGCGAATCGCGGGCTCCTCCTGCTGCCGGTCGACGAGCTCGAGGCCCGCGTCCGGACGGCGGCCGCGCGGGGATTCCAGGTCTGCGTGCATGCGATCGGCGACCGGGCCAACACGCTCGTCCTCGACGCGCTCGAGGCGGTGCTGAAGGGGCGCCCGCGCCCGAGCGGCGGCCGCCTGGCGGCCGTCCCGGGATCGGATCCACGCCATCGCGTGGAGCACGCGCAGATCCTGACGGCGCCGGACATCCCTCGCTTCCGCGCGCTCGGCGTGCTCCCGAGCATGCAGCCGACGCACTGCACGTCCGACATGCCCTGGGCAGACGCGCGCCTCGGCGCGGAGCGGATCCCCGGCGCCTACGCGTGGCGCTCGCTCTTGCGCACGGGCACCCTGATCGCCGGCGGGTCGGACTTCCCGGTCGAGCTCCCGAATCCGTTCCACGGGATCCACGCGGCGGTGACGCGACGCCCGCGCACGGGCCCGGATCCGGGCTGGCAGCCCGAGGAGCGGATGACGCGCGCGGAGGCGGTCCGCGCCTTCACCGCCTGGAACGCGTACGCGGCGCACCGGGAGGCCGAGCTCGGCACGCTCGAGCCGGGAAAGCAGGCCGATCTGGTCGTCTGCTCGGCCGACGTCTTCACCTGCCCGGAGCAGGAGATCGCGGCGATCGAGCCGGTCCTGACGCTGGTCGCCGGTGAGATCGTCCTCGACCGGAGAGTCCCCGCCTGACGGCCCCGCGGCAGCGCGCCGTGTGGCGAGACGGACCCTCGGAAAGTCGGCGGGACAGCGGGGGAGGCCGCGGCGATCGACGCCTGACCGGCCCACCGCCGGGGCGTGCGGAGGGATTCGACGGCGGAGACCGGCGAGGGCGTCCGGCCGGTCAGTCCCGGATGGGATTCCCTCGCAGGTCGAGCTCGACCCGCCCGCCGGTCGACGGCGTGTTCAGCCGCTCACGGCGAAGACGGCGCGATTCCTCGAGCGCCATCTTCTGCTCCATGCGCCGGGACCGCCGGCCGGGCGTTTCCTGAGCCACGACCGGCGGTCTCAAGCTGACGGTCGGGGCCGCGCGGCTCAGGGTCCCTGGACCGGGTGAACTCCACCGCCAGCAGCGTCACCAGCACGACGGCGAGTGCGAGGTTGATCCAGCGCAGCACGCTCGGAGTCTCCCTCCCGCTTACTGGAAGATACCCAGGCGCCAGCTGTAGCTGTCGATCCCGAGACCTGAGGCCGCCGTGAAGTTGGGGAATCCGGGGAAGGCCGGCGGCGACAGCGCGCGATACCGGAAGCGCTCGTCATAGAGCCAGTCTCGCGCGTACCCCGTGTTCGACGAGGGCTGGCCGAACTGCCCCATGGTCTTCTGGACGACACCGCCCACGACCTGGGACTCGCCCCGGTAGCTCCCGTCCGGGTCGTCGAAGCTGAACTGACCGCTCGGCTCCGCCTGTCCTGAAAGGTTGGCCACGAAGACCATGGCATGGGTCGCCAGGTCTCCGGTCAGGGCGCTCGAGAGCCGGATCCCTCCGGCCCGCGAGGTCGGCACCCACGGCGCGGTCGTTCCCCAGGACACGATCCCGAGCACGTTCTGGACGTCCAGCTGATCGTCCGCGCTCGTGCCCGAGGCATCGCCCGGAATCGGTTCGCTGAACAAGAGGTCGGCGCCGCGCGGCTCGACACGGTAGTTGAGGTTGCCCGTGATCCAGATGTTGCCGTCCCCGGCCACGGTGAGGCGCGTGCCGTTGGCCGCGGTCACCGTGTCCTGGTAGATGGCATAGGTCGGGTTGACCATGCCGGTGACGTGGCAGTCCTTCGTCCCGCCGGCGCCCGCGGTCTGCGGAGTGCACGCCGTGGCGGAGAAGGTACCGCGGCGCAAGCCGTTCGAGGTCGTCACCTGTCCGACATCGGCGTTGTACACGTACAGGACGTGGTTGTCGATCGGCGCGGTCACCGTCGGCGCCAGCCCATCGCCCACGTTCCGGGAGAACACCCCGGTGAACACCTGCTGGTTGATCGTGCCGTTGCGCGCGGTGCTGCTGGTGTCGAGGTACCAGGTGCCGCCGGCGGTGCTGCAGGTGCCCGTGTCGGTCAGCTGTCCGGTGGTCTTGAGGCACTGCCGCGTGACGATCGTCTGGTTGGTGCCCCGCTTCTCCTCGATGATCGTGCGCCGGTTCGGGTTCGTGCCGGTCCCGGTGTACGTGTAGACGATGATCGTCTGCCCCGTGTTCGTATGGGCGAGCTGAATGTCCGTGACATACAGCAAGCCGCCGCTGGCGGGGAGAGCGTTGGGGGTGTTGGTGGTGTTGCCATTCCACACGTAGATGCCGCCCAGGAGCGTTAGCCCGGCCATGGTGCAGTTGCCGTCAACGATCACCGGGACGTTGGCACACAGGGCATCACGCGACACCCCGGTCGGCATCGTCCCCGACGTCGCCGTTGCCGGGCAGGCCGGGCGACCGTTCGCCGTCCCCGTGTAGCCGAGCGCCACGCAGATTTCTTGCTTCCGCGCGTCATCCGCGGTGCCGAGCGTGCCGGTCGCGGGGAACGGGATGGGGTCGACGGCGCCCGTCACCGGGTTGAAGTCGAACGTCCGAGTGAATCCCGAGCAGTCGACCTGCTTGCAGAGGATGCCCGGGTCCGGTCCGAGCAGCGGCCAGTCCCGGGACGAGCTGTCCCGGCTGAGGTTCTGCTCGCTCCCGCCGTTGCTGAACCGGGTCGTCGCCAGGGTCTGAGTGGCCTCGCTCCGGAAGGTCGGACCCTCGCGGCCCGCCACGCTCGTGTCGCCCAGGATGCTGAATCGGGTGTTGGTGTGAACCGGGCCGGTGTAGACGTGGCGCCAGCTCATCCACGGGTCGCCGGACCCCGCGTCCTGGAACTGGTCGATGAAGTGCGCGTACTTCACGAACTCCGCGTTCAGCGCGATCCGGAAGGAGCCGAACCTGTTGTCCGGCACCGAGGAGTCGTGGATCACCCACTGCTGGCGCGCGCGTCCGGCCGTGCCGCTCGACTCGATCCGCCACACGTAGGTGAAGACCGCGCCGAGACCGCCATTGGTGATGGCGGGCGGGATCGTCGGATGCGTGCCCACGATCACGCGGGTGGTGAACGCCAGGTTCGCCGGACAGCCGGTCGTCCCCGGGCAGGTGATCGTCATGACGGTCTGCTGGGCATCCGGGATGTTTCCGACCGCGCTGTAGTTGGGCTCCGTGCATCCGGCCGAGCACGTCTGGAACGCCGGCCCGCTCGTGGGGACGGCGTAGTCCCGGATGAACTGCGCCCCGCCGGCGGAAGTGTAGTAGGTCGTCACCAGGGCCGTCTTCATCGCCGTGCGCCCCGCGAGCGACACGGCGGCCGGAAGATCGACGTTCAGACGCTGCTGGAGGAGCCGGCGGCCCCAGTTGGCCCCGGCCTCCGCGGCGTACGCCGCCTGCGCCTCGTCCTTGTTGAGCTGGGCGATGAGGTTCTCGTTTCGCGCGAGAATGACCAGCGCCGCGATCATCGTGCTGAGGAGCACCATGCCCGCGATGGCGGCGAACAGGGCGACGCCGCGATCGTTCCGTGTCTGGGCGGTGAATCGAGCCATCAGCCTACGCATTGCAGGTTCCTCCTCAGGGCACGTTGCGCGCACGCGCGTCGGACGTCACGGTCTTTGTCAGGACCTGCGCCGGCGATCGTCGCGCGCCCGGTCACGGTAACCACCACCCGGGCGACCCGCGCGCGCTGCGCATCCGTCAGGCTCGCGCATGCCGTCGTGGACAGGGCCGGCGGAACCAGCTCCGTATTGGGCGCTCCCAGCGGGTCATTGATGCCCGTGAAGTACCGGAACATGTCCACGCCACCCGGGTTGGCCACGATGTCGCGGGCCAGCTCGTCGGCGCCCACGACGGTGGTGACCCACGTCTGCCCCGCGTCGGGCTGCCCCGCCGTGGTCCCCCGCGTCTCGCGGAGCGGCGCCCCGGTCGACGGCGTCGTCGGCCAGTGGAAGTAGACGTTCTCGTCGGTATCCCTGACAAAGCCGTCGCCGTTGAGATCAGCGTAGACCCGGAGGCAGTTTCGGCCGGTCTCGCGGAAGGCGGTGAAGGCCACGTCGTTGGCCGTCGCCCCGCCCCACTGTTGGTTGAGCGGGTTGACCCCGGCCGCCTGCACGACCCGCACGATGCGGTCGATGCTCACGCGCACGTTCTGCTGGAGGTCGGTGACCTCCGAGCTGTGCATGTACGCCTTCTGCGCCTGCTCGATCAGGAGGAGAATGCCCGCCACCATCAGGGCGCCCACCGCCAGCCCCACCGCGATCTCGACCATCGTCATTCCGGACTGACCCCGGCCGTGCCTGCGCATCGCCCGCCCCTAGCTTCCCTGCGTGAAGATCATCGTCAGCGTGACCGACTGCTCCGTCCCGGAGCTGTTACGGTAGATCACGGCCACGGTGACGGTCTTGGTGCCGGGCTCCGGCGCGTTGTTGACGAAGGTGATCGTCCGGCGGTAGTTGGGGTAGTTCGTGATGCCCCCGTAGCCCGTGGTCGCCGGAAAGGTTCCCCCGTTGACGAGCTCGTCGCTGTCCTGGTCGTAGGCGCGATTCCGCATGTCCTCCAGCATCTGACGGGCCAGGAAGGTCGCGGTCGTCGCCTGATCCCCCTGCTGGATCGCCATGCGGCTCGGTGCGAACGCCGCGGCCAGCCCCATGAGGGCGACGCCGAGGAGCAGGAGCGCCACCATCAGCTCGACCAGGGAGACGCCCGACTGCCGTCGAATGGTCATGGGCACGCCGCCGTTCCCGTGCACGAGCGAACCCGTCCGGGCGTGTTCACCTCGACCCGCCAGGTCGTGCCGCTCGGATAGGTGATGGTCACGTTACCCGCTCCGGTCGTGGTCGACCCCCTGGCGTCGAACCGAATCTCCGTGGGGGAGGCGCTGACGGTCGCGCCGCCGATCACCGCCTCCGAGACATCCGGGGGGCGGTTCGTCGGGCACGTGTTCCCCGCGGGCGTCCCGTCGGTGCAGATGGTCTGGAGGTTCGTGCTGGCGAAAATCACCCGGTACGTGGCCGTCGTCCCGATGGCGTTCTGCCGCGCGGTCCGGAGGGTCTCCACGACCTGCTCCGCCGCCCCCCGGGTCTTCAGATCCGGGATGATGGAGCCGAGAAAGGGAAGGCTGGACGCCGCGAGGATGACGATGACGGACGCCACCACCACCAGCTCGGTCAGGGTCACGCCCGCCTGCTGGCGCACGATGCGCCACCCTCTCGTCATCCGACTTCCGGAAGCGTCACGCCTCATGACTTCACCTCGCCGGGGGAGCTATGAGCAATGACCGTGCCACGGTGACCACGAGGCTCGGCGGGCCCGGGCGTGCCCATGGTGGCGTCAGAAGCCCGCTCAGCCGGGTCAAAATGGATCGCCCCCTCCCGCGGGATGGAGTCCCCGGTGACGATCTGCGTCGATCGGATGCCGTGCCGTGACAGGAGCGACGCCCGCGCACGCCTCAGGGGTACTCCCCACCTGACGATATTCCCGCTCCGCCTGGAGAGGACCGATCGCAAGTGATGGCGGTCCCTCCCGAGGGTGCCGTCCCAGGCCCCTCCGGAGCGTCATTGTATGCTAGGCCGATGCCCCGGGCCGCTGGTCTGGATTGCTCGCGCCGCGCCGACGCGCCGGGACCCGGAGGCGATCCGGGGCGCCGCCACCTGGCCCGGAGCGGGCGCGCCGGGGCCACGTGAAGGCCGGGCGGTTCCTGCGCGAGCAGCTCCGCGCCAAGGTCCTGGTGCTCGTCGTCAGCATCCTGGTCCTCGGGTTCGGCCTGCTCCTCGCGCTCAACCTCGGGCGGGAGCGGCAGGCCCTCGAGGAGCGGCACCGGGAGACCGCCCGGCTCCTCGCGACCGCCATCCTGACCGCCGTCGAGAACGGGATGATGGAGGGCCGCCCCGACATCATCCGCCGGCTCCTCCACGAGCTCCGCGCCGGGCTCCGGGACGTGCGCGGGATCGATGTCTACCGCCGCAACGGGGTCGAGGCCTTCACCGACCTCGAGACCGTGGAGGCGGTCAACCGCTACGTCGGACTGGAGCCCGAGGTCATCCGCCGCATCACGCGGCTTCAGCGCGCTCCGGGCCAGCGTCTCGACCATCCGCTCTTCCGCCGGGCCGTGGAGACCGTCCAGGCGCAGGAGCTCACCGAGATGGTCGGCGGTGGGCGCATCCTGACCTTCTTCGGACCCCTCCGGAACGACGAACCCTGTCAGCAGTGCCACGAGCCGGACCACCGGGTCCGCGGCGTGGTCCGCATCAGCCTCGGGCTGGACGCGCTCGACCAGGAAGTGGCCCGGACGCGCAACCGCCAGATCGTCGTCGCCGGGCTCACGATCCTCGGGGTGGCCGCCAGCATCGTCGTGTTCCTGGGCCGCGTCGTCCTGGCCCCGATCGCGCGGGTGGCCGGCGCCGCGCGCCTGATCGGCGGGGGCAACCTCGACGCGCGGACCGGCGCCCAGAGCGCCGACGAGATCGGGCAGCTCGGCCGCGCGATCGACGACATGGCCGGCCACCTGCAGGCGGCGCGGGTGGAGCTCGAGGCGCGCAACGGGGAGCTGGCGAGCGCCCTCGACAGCCTCCGCGAGTCGACCCGCAAGCTCGAGCTGCTCGAGCAGATCAAGGGCGAGCTGTCGAAGTTCGTGCCCGAGGCGGTCACCCGGCTCCTCGAGCAGCATCCCGACGCCCGCGAGCTGGAGAAGCGCGAGGCCGACGTGTCGGTGCTGTTCCTCGACGTCGAGGGGTACACACGCCTGTCCGAGCAGCTGCCGCCCCCCCTCTTGAACCGGATGATCCAGGACTACTTCTCGGCGTTCCTGGAGATCATCCGCGCCCAGCACGGCGACGTGAACGAGACCGCCGGGGACGGGCTCATGGTGATCTTCCAGAGCGACGGCAGCCAGACGCGGCACGCGCTCAACGCGGCCGGCGCGGCGTTCCGGCTCTTGACCCGGGTGGCGCAGCTGAACCGGGAGTGGGTCGGGACCTATCCGCCGGTGGCCATCCACGTGGGCATCAACAGCGGACCGGCCCTCGTCGGCGCGACGAAGCTCGACGCCACCGGGGGCGGGCGGTGGACCTTCACGGCCTCGGGGCCCACCACGAACCTCGCGGCCCGCATCGCCGGCCTCACCCGCGGCGGCGAGGTGAAGGTCGGCCCGGAGACGGCCGCGCGCATCCGGGATCAGTACGTCCTCGAAGACACCGGGGAGCACCCGCTCAAGAACGTCGCGCAGCCGGTCCGCATCTACCGGCTGGTGCCCGCCGGCGTCTACGCGCGCGTGGAGTAGCGCCGGCCGCATGCCCGCCCGGATCGAAGACTACGCGCTCATCGGCGACTGCCAGACCGCGGCCCTCGTCGCGCGCGACGGCTCCATCGACTGGCTCTGCCTGCCGCGCTTCGACTCGGGCGCCTGCTTCGCGGCCCTTCTCGGCACGCCCGACCACGGGCGCTGGCGCATCGCCCCCGCCGCCCCGGTGCGCCGGACGCGGCGACGCTACCGCGGGGATACCTTGGTCCTGGAGACCGAGCACGACGTCGACGGCGGCACGATCCGGGTCATCGACTGCATGCCGCCCCGGACCGCGGCGCCCGACCTCGTCCGGATCGTGGAGGGCGTCCGCGGCCGGGTCCCCGTGCGCTCGGAGCTCGCGATCCGCTTCGACTACGGATCGGTCGTGCCCTGGGTTCGCCGCACCGAGTGGGGGATCCGGGCGATCGCCGGCCCGGACACGCTGCTCCTCCGGACCTCGGTGCCCCTGCGCGGCGAAGGCTACACCACGGTCGGCGACTTCACCGTGGCCGCCGGTGAACGCGTCGCGTTCGACCTGGCCTGGTACCCGACGTTCGACCGCGAGCCCGAGGAGACCGATGCGATGCAGGCGGTCGAGGACACCGAGCGATGGTGGCGCGACTGGGCGTCGCGCTGCCGGTACGACGGGCCGTGGCGGACGGCGGTGGTGCGTTCCCTGGTCACCCTCAAGGCGCTGACCTATGCGCCGACGGGCGGCATCGTGGCGGCCCCGACGACGTCGCTGCCGGAGCGCCTGGGCGGCGTGCGCAACTGGGACTACCGCTACTGCTGGATCCGGGACGCGACGTTCACGCTCTACGCGCTCATGCTCGGTGGGTTCACCGACGAGGCGAAAGCCTGGCGCGAATGGCTCCTGCGCGCCGTGGCGGGCATGCCGTCGCAGATCCAGATCATGTACGGGCTCGCGGGCGAGCGGCGGCTCACCGAGCTCGAGCTCGGGTGGCTGCCCGGTTACGAGGGCGCGGCGCCGGTCCGGATCGGCAACGCCGCGCACCGGCAGCGCCAGCTCGACATCTTCGGCGAGGTGATGGACGCCCTCCACGTCGCGCGGCGCGAGGGCCTCCCGACCGAGGAGAACACGTGGCGCGTCCAGCGCGACCTGCTGCGCTATCTGGAGACGGTCTGGGCGGAGCCCGACGAGGGGATCTGGGAGATGCGGGGCCCGCGCCGCCACTTCACCCACTCCAAGGTGATGGCGTGGGTCGCCCTCGACCGCGCGGTCAAGGGAGTCGAGCGGTTCGGCCTGGAGGGCGACGCCGCCCGGTGGCGCGCCCTCCGCGACACGATCCACGCCGAGGTGTGCGAGAAGGGGTACGACCCGGGCCGCCGCGCCTTCGTCCAGTACTACGGGGGAACCGAGCTGGACGCCAGCCTGCTCATGATGCCGCTGGTCGGCTTCTTGCCGCCGTCCGACCCCCGCGTTCGCGGGACGGTGGCGGCGGTGGAGCGCGAGTTGCTGCACGACGGGTTCGTGCTGCGCTACCGGACGCAGCCCGCCGTGGACGGGCTCCCGCCCGGTGAGGGCGCGTTCCTCGCGTGCACGTTCTGGCTGGCGGACAACCTGGTCCTCCTCGGGCGGGAGGCCGACGCGCGCGCGATCTTCGAGCGGCTGGTCGGGCTCGCGAACGACGTCGGATTGCTCTCCGAGCAGTACGATCCGGCGGCGCGACGGCTCACCGGCAACTTCCCTCAGGCGTTCACCCACGTCTCCCTGATCAACACCGCCTGCAACCTGGCCGGGCTCCCCGGCCCCGCCGACCGCCGCCCCGAGCGCTGACGTCAGTGGTGGCAGGCCACGCAGTCGAGCGGGCCGCGCCGCTCGGCATGGCAGGCCACGCACCAGCCCATCGTGAGGGGCGCCACCTGGGCCACGCGCTGCATCGTCTCGACGGGGCCGTGGCAGGTCTGGCAGGCGAGTCCCACCTGCACGTGCCGCTTGTGCGGAAAGTACGCGAACCCCGCCAGCTTGTGGATGCGCACCCACGGGATGGCCTGCTTCCGGCTCCAGTACTCGTGGACCTTCTGCACCTCGGGGTTCCCCTGGGCGGCGACGATCTTGTGGCAGCCCATGCACCGCGCGACGGAGGGCAGGCCCGCGTAGACCCCGCGGCGGGCATCGGCATGGCAGAACTGACAGTCGATCCCGTACGAGCCCGCGTGGATCGCGTGACTGAACTCGATCGGCTGGACGGGCGCCGGCGCGACCGGCTGGACGGCGGGCCCCGCGCGGGGCCGGTACGGCGGCTGGGCCAGCGTGCGCACGTAGGCGACCACGTCCCGGATCTCCCGCTCGGTCAGGAGCCGCCCGAAGCCGGGCATCTGCGGGGCGAGGCCCACCGCCGCCGCCCCGTCCCTGACGACCGTGGCCAGGAAGGCGTCGGAGAGCGGGTTGAACAGCCGGCCGTCCGTGAACGGCGGCGGCTTGATCGGGAGCGCGGATGCGCCCGGGCCGTCGGCTCCGCCCGTCGGACCGTGGCACGTGGCGCAGTGACGCTGGTAGACGGCCAGCCCGGGGTGGGCGGACGCCGGGCGCCGGACGACGGGGCGGGCTGCCCGGCGGCCGGACGGGCCGCCGAGCCGCCGAGCGCGACCACCGCCCGCGCCCACCAGACACACGCCCCGCGAGGGCAAGAACCCATGCCCGGGCCTGGCGGCCGCGGGGTGCCGCGCGGCGGGCTCGACGGAGCCCGAGTGCGGCCCATACCCTGGGTGCGCGGGTCGGGGCTAGACCGCCCCTTCGGCCTGGAGGTCGGCCACGGCCCGGGTGACCGCCTGCACCGTCTCCTCGATCTCGCGGTCGGTGTGGACGGCCGACACCCAGCCATGGTTCTGGGACATGTCGACGCCGTGCAGGATCATGGCGCAGCGCCACTTGTGGACGAGCCCGGCGTTCTTCGCCTTCGGCGCGCTCTTGCCCGGCGTGGGCGGCGGCCCGTCGAGCGAGATGTGCACGATCGAGACGTCGCCGTACGCCGCCATCGGCGCGCCCGCCTTCCGGAAGACGTCGTTCAGCGCCGCCCGGAGCTCTCCGCCGAGGGCATTGGCCTTCTCGTGCAGCTTGCCGTCGGCGATCTGGGACAGCATCGCGATACCGGCCGCGGCCACGACGGGGTTCGAGTTGTAGGTCCCGTTCTGGGCCACCCGCTTGCTCCGGTTCCACTCGGCGTCGTCACCGAAGGCCATCAGGCTGACGATGTCCCGGCGGCCGCACACGGCCGCGCCCGGCAGCCCGCCCGCGACGATCTTGGCGAGCGTGGTCATGTCCGGTGTCACCCCGTAGTACTCCTGGGCGCCGCCGGGGGCGTACCGGAATCCCGTGATGACCTCGTCGAAGATCAGGACGGTGCCCCGATCCTGCGTGAGCTGGCGGAGGTCCTTCAGGAATCCGGGGTCGATCGGGAAGACGCCGGCCTGCCCGCCGCTCGGCTCGAGGATGACGGCCCCGATGTCGCTCCGGCTCCCGAGGAGCTGCTCGAGCGCCGCGATGTCGTTGGGCGGCGCGAGCAGGACCTCGCCCAGGACCGCGCCCGGGATCCCGGCCGACATCGGCACGTCGAAGGGCGGGTTCACGCCCGAGGAGACCCCGTCGTGCCAGCCGTGGAAGTGCCCCGTGAACTTCACGACCTTGGGCCGCCCCGTGTACGCGCGCGCGAGCCGGAGCGCCAGGTGCGTCGCCTCGGTGCCGGACATGGTGAAGCGGACGAGCTCGGCGGAGGGGATGAGCCGGGTGATCCACTCGGCCCACTCCACCTCGAGATCGTGACAGGCCCCGAAGTGCGTGCCGCGCGCGACCTGCCGCTGGACCGCGTCGACGAGGGCCGGATGGGAATGCCCCAGGAACAGGGCCCCGTGGCCCATCCAGTAGTCGATGTACTCCCGGCCGTCCACGTCCCACTTGCGGGGCCCGGCGGCCCGCTCGATGTAGAGCGGGAACGGCGTCAGGTGCCGGCCGTCGTGCGTGATGCCGCCCGGGATCACTCGCCGCGCACGCTCCCAGCGCGCCCACGAGCCAGGCAGGGCCTTCCGATACCGCTCGCTCACCGTCTCCCGCATCACGCAGTCTCCTCTTGACGGGCCGCGGCCAACGGGCCGCGTGTCCTTCAGGTGTCCGACCAGTCCTCTGAGTGTCTCCAGCAACGCCTGGTGCAGCCCCAGCGGCAAGTTGTCCACGGAGGGCCGGGCGGCGCCCGTCAGCCCGTCGACGGCCCCCGCGCGAACCATCGCATGGGTCAGCCGCGCCTCCTCCTTCGGGGTGTGGAGCAGGGCACGGCCGGTCGCCAGGGCCAGGTGCGCGACCACGCCCCACGCCCCCCAGTTCGACGTGCCGGCGACGATCAGGTGGTCCGTCCGGACCACCGAGGCGATCTTCGCCCCGTTCGGGACGTCGCGCACGACCCGGGCCCGCACTCGCCCCATGCCGATCTCGTTGCCGCCGTCGCCGACCCCGATCGTGACCACGCCCCGCCGCCGCCGGAGGAAGAGCGCGTCGAGGGGCGCGTTCAGGGCGGCCACCGACAGGCCCCGGGCGTTGTAGTACCCGCCGTCGACCGCCCGCCCGGGCCGCTCGACCGCGATCAGATGCGTCGGATCGAACGCGCCCACCTGCTCGCCCGACACCCGGAGCGCCGCCGCCGGCTCGGCAGGCACCGCGATGAGGTCCCGCGGCTCCCCGATCGCCCGGAGACACGCCTCGAGGAGAGGGGCCACCGGGGGGTCGGCCAGGTAGGTCACCCGCGCCCCGAGCCGGCGGAGGGCGCGCCCGAGGACCACCGTGCCGGACGGACCGTCCGTCTCGGCCGCCCAGCCCGGGCGCGCGACGAACCCCGTGACCAGGACCACGCGCTCGGCGCGCGCCAGGCTGCGCGCTGCCGCGCCATCGCGCCCGGTATGACCCAGGCGGCGGATCCCCCGGCCTCCCATGTCGAGCGCGCACAGAGTCTCGATGGGATCCAGGGCCGGCGGCATGGCCCACCAAGCCTAACACCGGGCCCTGGGCCGGACAACGCCGACCCCGCCGGGACCGCGCGCCGAGCCGGGGCCCGGACGCCTCCTGGCCGACGCCGGGACTGCCGGTCAGGAGCCGCCGGCGGCCTGGCGGGGGGCGAACAGCATGAGCTCGGCCCAGCCGCCGGTCTTGTCGAGGATGATGAAGAGCCCCAGGGTACGGTAGTGGAACGACGGCCGCCCGGTCGCTTCCTCCGTCCCCACGGCGTCCGGCGGCCCCCACCCGTTCGAGATCGAGCGAAGCGAGAAGACGTGGGGCTTCGGGTAGAGGGCGAGCGAGCGCACGACGTCCGGGACGAAGCGGCCGCCGACCATGAAACCGAAGCTGACGACCATCCGCTCGAGGCCTTGCGGCGAGCGTTCCCCCGCGTAGGTCCACTCGGCCACGGTCCGCCCCTCTTCGACCAGCGACCGCTCGCGGCTCGGCCGGCCGTAGAGCTTCTCCACTCCCGCCCGCGTCGTCTCTCCGGGGGTGATCCCGCCCCAGCTATCCGCGCTGAGCTCCCCGGCGGCGGCGAGCACCGCCACGGCGAGGGCCAGCCCGAGCGCCCGGCGGGCGTCGGCTCCGGGCCCGGGCGCCGGCGCGCGTCATGCCACGACCCCGGCGAGCTGCGCGCGCGCCAGCGTCTCGCGGGCCATGTGGACGTGGACCGCGTCGACGAACTGGCCGCCGAGGGCGAGCGCGCCCCGCCCGCCGCTCTCCGCCTCCCCGTAGGCGGCGAGCACGCGCTGCGCCTCGGCCACGGCCTCGGGGGACGGCGTGAAGCAGCGGTTCGCGACCTCGATCTGGCTGGGATGGATCAGGGCCTTGCCGTCGAAGCCGAGGTCGGCGCCGATCCGGGTGTGGCTCTCGAGCCGGTCGGGCTGGCCGAGGTCGAAGCACGGGGAGTCGATCGCGTCGAGGCCCGTGGCGCGCGCGACGAGGACGACGCGGCTCATCGTGTAGAGCTCGGTCAGCCGGCCGGGCACGAGCCTGCGCGCGCGTCTCGCGCGCCAGGTCCCCCGCGCCGTAGAAGAGGGCCGCCGCGCGCGGGACGGCCCGGGCCAGCGCCTCGAGGCCGACGACGGCTGCAACGGTCTCGACGAGGAGGTGGAAGCGGATGCCGCCCGGGCGGACGTCCGCTCGACCGCTCGAGGCGCTCGACCTCCGCGTCGAGGCGCCCGACCTCCGCCGCATCGGAGAGCTTGGGCAGGAGCAAGGCATCCGGGCCCCGCCGGAACCACGGCCGCGAGATCCGCCTGCGTGCTCCGGGGCGCCGACGGCGTTGACGCGCACGATGCGCTCCCGGGGACCGAAGTCCACGCGGCGGAGCGCCGCCACCACCCACTCCCGCGCCTGCGCCTTCTGGGCGGGCGGGACGGCGTCTTCCAGATCGAGGATGACCCCGTCCGCGGCCATCGCCGCCGCCTTGGCGACGCGCTCGGGGCGGGTGCCCGGAACGAAGAGGAGACCGCGCCGGAGCCGGCTCACGCGCCGCCCCGGCGGTGCGACAGCACCTCGAAGCCGGCCGTCCGCAGGGCTTCGACGATGGGGCGAGTGTCGCACGGCTCGAGCCGCACGCTGAAGACGGTCTTGCCCTCGGACCCCGGCACCGCGCCGACGCTGATGATGCGGCCGTCGTGAGCGCGGATGATCTCGACGATCCGCTCGTAGGCGTCGGGGCCGCCGGCAACGCCCACGTCGAGGCGCGTCGACTGGGTCAGGAGCCCCAGGAGCTCGACGAGCACCGCGAGCAGATCGGTCTCCGTCACGATGCCCACCAGCCGACCCTGCGCGACCACGGGCAGGCACCCGATCTTCTTGACGACGAGCAGGCTGGCCGCCTCCTCGAGCGGGGCGTCGGGACCGACGGTGGTGAGGTCCTCGCTCATCAGCTCCCGCACCCGCGCCCGCGCCAGCCCCGGGGAGAGCAGGACCGGCCGGAGATCCCGGTCGGACAGGATGCCCACGAGCCGGCCGTCCTCGACGACCGGGAGGTGCCGGAACCGGTGGTCTCGCATCAGCTGGTAGGCGTGCCGGGCGGTCTCGTGCGGCCGCACCGTCACGAGGTCGGTCGCCATCACGTCGCGGACAGGGAGGCTCATGGCCGGTTCTCCTCTCCCCTTACCCTAGCGCGAGACCGCCGCGCCCGGGATGGGCCTTTCGGCGGCGCGCATGGGGTCGGGTCAGTTCGATCAGACGAAGAGGCGCGTGATCTCATCCTGGTCGAACCGGGGCAGCGGTCCCGGCTGGCCCCCGCGGGTCAGGACGACCCCCGCCTCCCGAGGCACGACCCGGCCGATGAAGGCCGCGTCGATGCCCTCCCGGGCCAGCGCATGGAGGACGATCCCCGCGTCGGTGGGCGCGAGCGCGAGGAGCAAGCGCCCCCGAGGCGATGGTGCCGAGCGGGTCCAGCCCGAACTCGCGGCACAGGACAGCCCCCTCCGCCAGCACCGGGATCCGCTCCGCGTCCACGGCGAGCCCGACCTCCGCCGCGTCCGCCATCTCCCACAGCGCGGTCGCGATGCCGCCTTCCGTCGGATCGTGCATCGCGTGGACGGGGACGAGGTCGGTCGCCAGGCGCGCCTCCGGCACGACGGAGAGCCGCGCCAGCATGCCGTGCGCCCGGGCGAGCCACGCGTCGTCGTACCCGCGGGCGCGGAGCTCGGCCGCCCGCGCCCGGGCGATGATGGAGGTCCCCTCCACCGGCACGCCCTTCGTCACCACGAGGACGTCGCCCGGGCGGGCCCCGCCGGTCGTCACGAGCCGCGCCTTGTCGACCTCCCCCAGCATGGTGCCGACCACGATGGGCCGGTCGAGCCCGGGGGTGACCTCGGTGTGGCCGCCCACGAGCGCGACCCCGTGGGCCTGGCACGCGGCGCCGAGCTGGGCGAAGAGCGTGGTGACCTCCGCCTCGGTGGTGCGTCCCTCGGGGAGAAGACACGTGGCCAGGAACCACCGGGGCACCGCGCCGCGCACGGCGAGGTCGTTGGCGTTGACGACCAGCGCGTACCAGCCCAGGTCCTCCGTCACGAACGTGATCGGATCCGTCGTGGCCACCAGGTAGCGGTCGCCCATGTCGAGCACCGCCGCGTCCTCGCCGACCCGGGGCCCGACCACGACCCGCGCGTCCGGCACGGCGTGCCGGGCCAGGAGGTCACGGAGCAAGGCCGGACGGAGCTTGCCGAGAGGGAGGGAACTGGCCATTCGAGCCGGGCCAGTATAGCAAGCCTGGCCCGGTGCATTTGACCCGGCGGCGCGGGCATCTCCTCTGCGAACCTCTCCGGACTGGAGACGGGTCTCCAGGAGGCTCAGGGAGCCGAATAGTCGCTAACCCATCGAAAAGCCAAGGGCTCCCGGTCAGGCGTCCGGGCATGCCGCCGCGGCGGCTCCTGACGGCAGCCGCCTTGCACTGCTCGCGTGTATCTCGACCCGACGGGCATTCGCCCGACGGCGACCACAAGGAGGGCGAAAGGCATGCGAACGAGGCTAGCCGCGGCGGCACTCTGGGGCGGGCTGGGCCTTCTGACCGTAGTCCTCGCCGGTTGTGGCGGCGGGAGCAGCTCGAACACCGGGCCGTCCGGTGGAATCGGCGGAGGGGGCGGGAGCTCGGGCGCCGTCGTCCAGGGCCAGCTCGTCAATCGCCGGGCGGCCAACGGCGAATCCGTCGTGGTCGTCGTGCTTCGCACCGCCCTCGGCATCGGCCTCGCCGAGGCGGCGCCCGTCGCGGGCGTGAACGTGATCCTCACGCGCCAGGACGACGGCGCGACGGCCACGGTGCAGAGCGATGCGACGGGCAACTTCATCTTCCCGAACGTACTGCCCGGGACGTACACGATCACGGTCCAGGACCCGGTCACGCTCCTGTTCCTCCCCGTCGACCAACCCGATTCCTTCACCGTCGGGGCGGGGGACGCCGCCACCATCACCGGGACCGTGACGGACTCGGCGGTCAACCTGGGCGGCGTGACCGTGGTGGCCGTCGAATCCGATCCCACGATCGTCCTCGCGAACGACGCCCAGATGGCGCACCTGCTGAACATCGCCAAGGCCGCCGGCCTCGTGTCGGCGGACCCCGTCTTCCAGCTCCGACAGTCCGGGCTGGGGCTGGGGACGGATCGCCAAGCACTTCAACGTCCATCCCGGCGTGATCGGCCTCGGCCACGGCAGCGTGAGCGACGCCGACATCGAGGCCTTCCGCGTGGCCCACGGCAAGGGCAACGGGAAGAACAACGGGAACAGCAACGGCAAGAACAACGGCAAGGGCAAGAAGAACGGTCAGGCCTGAGCCGCTCCGCTCCGGACTCGGCGCCGCCGGGAGCTACCCGGCGGCGCCGAGTCGACGGGGGTCGCGACTCGAAGGGCCCGGCGCACGACACGCGCGCGCCGGGCCGATGCTCACTCCGCCGGGAGGAGCAACGCCCGGCCGGCCGCGTCAGCGCGTGATGATCTCGTACTCGTCCTTGTGGAGCCCCTGGACGCTCTGCACGACGACCTTCCGCTGGATCCGCCGCTGGAGGATCTCGAGCCCTTCCCCTTCTTCCTCCTGGAGATAGGCCGCGAGGTCCGGATTCACGCGGATCAGCACTTCCTGCCCCGAGATGTCCCGGGTGGCGACCTGGATCTTCCGGTAGATCTCGGCCGTGAGGGCGGGCGCCGACTTCACCACCCCGGTGCCCTTGCAGGTCGGGCAGGACTGCATCAGCAGCGAGTGGAGGCTCTGCCGCACGCGCTTGCGCGTCATCTCCACGAGGCCGAGCTCGGAGATCTCGAGCACGTTCGTCCGCGACTTGTCGTCCCCGAGCGCGCGCTTGAGCGCGCGGAACACCTGGCCCCGGTGCTCCTCCTGCTCCATGTCGATGAAGTCGATGATGATGATCCCGCCCAGGTCGCGCAGGCGGATCTGCCGCACGATCTCGCCCACGGCCTCGAGGTTGATCTTGAGGATCGTCTCCTCGAGGTCGCGCTTGCCGACGTACTTGCCCGTGTTCACGTCGATCGACACCAGCGCCTCGGTGTGGTCGATCACCAGATAGCCCCCGGACTTCAGCCACACGCGGCGCCGGATGGCCTTCTCGATCTCCTTCTCGATCCCGCGCGCCTCGAACACCGACTCCCGCTCGGCGTGGAGGTGGATGCGGTGGGCGAGCGCCGGCACCAGGGCCTCGGCATTCTCGAGCGCCCGGCGATGCTCCTCGTCGCCGTCGATCAGGATCTCCTCGATGTCGGCGGCGAACATGTCCCGGACGACCCGGAACACGAGATCGCCTTCCTCGTGGAGAGCCGAGCGGGGCGGGGCCTGGGCGAACCGCGCCTGGATCTGCTGCCAGAGCCGGACGAGGAACTGGATGTCGGCGGTGAACTCCGCTTCCCCCCGGCCCTCGCCCACGGTGCGGACGATGAACCCGCCGCCCCCCGGCGGCCGCAGGCTCCGGACGAGCTGTCGCAGGCGATCGCGCTCATTCGCGTCGTGGATCCGGCGGGAGACCCCGAGATGGTTCACCTGGGGCATGTACACGAGGTAGCGGCCCGGCAGGCTGATGAAGGACGTGATCCGGGCGCCCTTGGTCCCCAGCGATTCCTTGGACACCTGGACCAGGATCTCCTGGCCCTTGTGCAGGACGTCCTCGATCGGCGTGATCGCGCGGCGCTCGCGCACCGGCGGCGCCTCGGACCGCTCCCCGCCCTCCTCGCCGGCGACGGGGTCCTCGCCGTCCAGCTCGAGCTCCGCCTCCTCGTCCTCGGCCAGCATCATCCGCTCGTACTCGCCGAGGTTGGCGATGAAGTCGCCGGCGTAGAGGAAGGCGTCCTTGGCCAGGCCGATGTCCACGAAGGCGGCCTGCATGCCGGGCAGGACGTTGGTTACGACGCCCTTGTAGACGCTCCCGACAATGGACCGGTGGCGGCGGCGCTCGACGAAGAGCTCGGAGAGAATGCCCCCGTCAAGGACGGCGACACGGGTCTCGCTGATTCCGGCGTTGACGACGATGTGGCGTGCCATAGGTCGGTGGCTCCCGCAGAGACGCCAGGTCCACCCGGGCCAGCCCTCCCCCGGACCGCTCCGTCCGCGGGCGCGCGATCGGCCGGCAAGGGCCATCGCGCCCAGATCCCGCGGGACAACGGATCGGACGGAGACGGAAAGGCATGGCTCAGGCGAAGCGACGCATCCGCACGTTGGCAATCAGGGCGACGGCGCCGACCGCCGTCAGGAGGGCCGAGCCGCCATAGCTGACGAAGGGGAGGGGAATGCCCACCACCGGGAGAAGCCCCGTCACCATCCCCAGGTTGACCAGCGCCTGGGTGGCGAGGAGCACGGTGGCCCCGGTGGCGAGCAGGCTGCCGAGCGCGTCCCGCGCGGTCGCCGCGACCTCGAAGCCGCGGAGCACGAGCAGGACGTACACGATGAGCAACCCGATCGCCCCGAGGAACCCCCACGATTCGGCGAAGGCGGCGAAGATGAAGTCGGTGTGGCGCTCCGGCAGGAAGGCCAGGCGGCTCTGGGTGCCTCCGAAGAGTCCCTTTCCCGCCAGCTGGCCGGAGCCGATGGTGATCTTGGCTTGAATCACGTTCCACGCGCTGCCGAGCGGATCCCGCGACGGGTCGATGTACACGAGGATCCGCTCGCGCTGGTAGTCGCGAAGGAGAAACCAGAACGCCGGCAGCACCGCGAGGCCGCAGCCGGCGAGCATTCCGAGATGGCGCCAGCGGGCCCCGCCCACGATGATCAGGGCGGCCGCCACCGGCAGAAGCGTGAGCGCCGTTCCGAGGTCGGGCTGCTTGACGATCAGGCGCGATCGCCGGGAGCGTCAGCGCCAGCGGGATGATCACGCGGTCCCAGCCGGGCCGGTACGACTCCCGGGCCGCCAGGTACACCGCCAGCGTCCCGATGAACGCGAGCTTGAAGAGCTCCGACGGCTGAAAGCCAATCGGGCCCACCGAGATCCAGCGACGCGCCCCGAGGGCGGAGCGGCCGGCCACGAGGACGCCGATCAGGGTCAGCAGGCCGAGACCGTAGGCCCAGCAGGACCAGCGGGCCAGCGTGCGGTAGTCGACGGCGACGACGACCAGCGCGGCCACCGTCGCGATCCCGAGGGCGACCAGCTGCCGGGCGCCCAGGCGGGGGACGAGCGTCGACACCGTCATGAGCCCCGCGGCGATGAGGAGCCCGGCCAGGCCGAAGAGCTGCCAGTCGAACTGGAGCAGGAGGCGACGATCGACGCGCAGCACGGCTCAGGACCGTCCGCGGGACGCGCCCGGCGGGCCGGGAGCCCGGTCGGCGGTCGCACGCGCAGGCCGGCGCGGCGTCCTCATCTCGGGAGGTCCGCGCGCGCGACCTTCTCGAGGAAGACGGCCTTGAAGACCTCCTGCGCGATCGGCGCCGCGACCTGCCCGCCCAGCCCCGCCCGCTCGGCGAACACGACCACGACGACCTGCGGCTCCTCGAGCGGGGCGAAGCCGGCGAACCACGCATGATCCTGGTCTCGCCGCTTGCGCTCGGCGTCGCTCCGGAACTCGTGGGTCTGGGCGGTGCCGGTCTTCCCGCCGATGGCCACGCCGGGCACCCGGGCCCGCTTGCCCGTCCCATCCGAGACGACCGCGCCGAGGGCCTCGCGCAGGAACTCGAAGATGACCGGGGCCGCCTCGACGCGCCCCTGGATCTGGGGCGCCTCCTCGCGGATGAGCCGTCCGTCGGCCGTCGCCACCCGGTCGACGAGACGGGGCTTCCAGAGCGTGCCGCCGTTCGCGACGGCCGCCATCATGCGCGCCATCTGGATCGGCGTGACGGTGACCAGGCCCTGGCCGATCGCCAGGCTCACCGTGTCGCCCGGATGCCACTTGTCCTTGAGCGCCTCGCGCTTCCAGGCCGGCGAGGGCACGAGCCCGGGCCGCTCCCCGGTGAGCCCGCTGTCCGTCACTCGCCCGAGACCGAACGCCTCCGCCATCTGGGCGATCTTCTCGGGTCCCAGCTTCAGGCCGAGCTGGTAGAAGTACGTGTTGCAGGAGAACTGCAGAGCCTCGTGGAGCGTCAGCGCCCCGCGATCGTGGTCCTCCCAGTTGTGATACGGCCGTCCGCCGAACACCCACTGCCGGGGGCACGACAAGCGGTCGAACGGGCGTCGTGACCTGTGCCTGCA
The DNA here is from genome assembly GCA_963745015.1 of uncultured Candidatus Rokubacteria bacterium. GTDB lineage: Bacteria > Methylomirabilota > Methylomirabilia > Rokubacteriales > DASRDR01 > DASRDR01. The sequence goes on along the minus strand of CAVUVU010000012.1, from coordinate 291,471 downwards.
GGGCGGCGGCGGCCACGACGATCTTGAACAGCGAGCCCGGCGGGTAGACCCCCTGGACGGCCCGGTTCAGGAGCGGCCGCGCCGGATCCTGCACCAGCGCGAGCCACGTCTCCCGATCCAGCGGCCGCGCGAACCGCTCGACCGGGAACGCCGGGTGAGAGGCCAGCGCGAGCACGTCGCCGTTGCGCGGATCCATCACCACGACCGCGCCCGCGCGCGCGCCGAGCGCGGTCTCGGCCGCCTGCTGGATCCGGCGGTCGATCGTCGTCCACATGTGCGCGCCGGGCACCGGCTCCTGCCGGTCGAGGACCCGGATCAGTCGCCCGTAGGCGTCCACCTCGACTTGCTCGCCCCCGTCCCGGCCCCGGAGGTGCTGGTCGTGGAGCCGCTCGAGCCCGGTCTGCCCGACGAGATCGCCCCGGCGCGCGCCGTTGCGCCCGACATCCTGGTCCGAGGCTTCGCGCACGTAGCCGAGGAGATGGGCCGCGAAGCGGACACCCGGATAGGCGCGCTGGGGCTCGACCTCGACCGTCACGCCCGGCAGGTCGAGACGCCATTCCTCGACCCGGGCGACCTCCTCGAGCGTCAGTCCCCGGGCGAGCCGGATCGGCCACGGCGAGTCCGACGAGACACGCGCCAGGCGATCCCGGAGCTCGCTCTCGGGGACCGCGAGCAGCTGGGCCAGACGCTCGATCACCGCGCCGAGGTCCGGAACGTCGCGGGGCACCACCACCAGCGTGAACGCGGGCCGGTTGTCGACCAGCGGAAGCCCCGTCCGGTCGAACAGGATCCCGCGAGGCGCCGCAATCGGCCGGAGCCGGAGCCGGTTCCGGTCCGAGAGCGCGGCCAGCCGCTCGCCGCTCAGGATCTGGAGATTCGCGAGCTGCGCCGCCGACCAGGAGAAACGCGATCCCCAGGGCGGAGGCGAGGAGCCGCAGCCGGAGCCGCGGAGCGACGGGCGTGGCGCGGGGCCGGATCATCCGCGCGGCAGCAGCCGGCCCGCGGGCCAGGCCAGCGCGGCGGCGGCCAGGATGCCGTTGTACCCCGCCTGGGGAATGATGACCCGGGTGAAGATCTCGCCCGAGCGGCGCGGGGTAGTGGAAGAGCTGGAGCAGGGCGAAGCGCGCGAGGCCGTCGATGATCGTGGCGAGGACGGCGAGGCCCACCGGGACGATCGGGCGCGTGACGAGGACCCAGCGGGGCAGGTCGCCGGCCACGAAGCCGAGGAGCCCCTTGGACAGGGCGTGGAGCCCCAGCGGTCCGCCGGCCACCGCGTCCTGCGCGAGGCCCAGCGCGAAGCCCGTGAGACATCCCGCCTCGGCGCCGTAGCGGAGCGCCAGCAGCACCGTCAGCACGACCGGCACGTCGGGGACGATGCCGCCCACGCCCACCACCGGGACGACCGTGCACTGGACCAGCGCGCCCCCGCTGACGGCCAGCACGTAGAGGGGCAGTCGCACGGCTCAGCCCTCCGGGAACGCCGGGGCGAGATCTCCGCCCGTCCCGCGCGGGAGCACCAGGACCTCCTCGACGCTCGTGAGATCGACGGCGGGCTCGAGCTCGGCCGTGCGGAAGAGCCCGGTCGGCGGAGTAGACCCTGCAGGACCCGGCCGAGCGGCAGCCCCTTCGGAAAGAGCTCGCCGATCCCGGAGGTCACCACGAGATCGCCCGGCTGGAGGGCCTCCTCGCTCACGGCCAGCTTGATCCGGAGCCGCCCGCCCGCGACGCCCTCCACGAGACCCTGGGCGCGCGTCCGCAGCACGACGCCGCCGATGCTCGATGCGGGATCCGTCAGGACCTGGACGATCGCCGACTGGCGGCGAAGCACGGCGACTCGCCCGACGACCCCGCTCGGTCACGATGACGGCCGAGAGGCGCTCGGCGCCGCCGGCGCGCCCGCGGTCGATCGTGAGGCCCCGGGTGAAGCCGTTCCAGTCCCGCGCCACGACTTCCGCCCCGAGCGTCCGTTCGGGCAGCCGCTCGCGGAGCGTGGCCAGGGTCCGGAGCCGAAGGTTCTCGGCCTCGAGGGCTTCCTGGCGGAGCTGACGGAGCCGGAGGGCGACGGTCTCGGCCCGCAGCCGCGCCACCTCGGTGCGGAGGTGCTTCCAGTCGAGGTAGCTGACCCACACCGAGGCGGCGCCGCGGTGAACGCGCGCGAACGCCATCTGCGCCGGGGCCGTGACGGCGGCGATGCCCTCGGCGAGCCAGAGCCCCTCGCCCGGGCGGGTCTGCTGCGCGGTCAGAAGCGCCACGGCCGCCACCACGACGAGCCCCAGGATCGAGTACTTCCGGTAGCGGACCAGCAGATCAAGCACGCCGGAGCCTCAGCGATCAGGTCGGGATCGCGACCTTCTTCAGGAGATCGAGCTCGTCGAGCACCTTGCCCGTCCCGAGCGCCACGCAGGAGAGCGGATCCTCGGCGATCGTGATGGGCAGGTTCGTTTCCTGCCGGAGCAGGAGGTCGAGCCCCTTGAGGAGCGCCCCGCCGCCGGTCAGCACGATTCCCTTGTCCACGATGTCGGCCGCGAGCTCGGGCGGCGTCCGCTCGAGCGCGGTCCGCACGGCCTCCACGATCGTCATGATCGGCTCCCGCAGCGCCTCGCGGATCTCGTCGTCGCCGATCACGATGGTCTTCGGGATGCCGTCGATCAGGTCGCGGCCCTTGACCTCCATCGTCTTGCGCTCGCCGCCCATCGGGTAGGCCGAGCCCAGCCGGATCTTGATCTCTTCCGCCCGGCGCTCGCCCACGAGCAGGTTGTAGTTCTTGCGGATGTACTGGACGATCGCCTCGTCCATCTCGTCGCCGGCGATGCGCACGGACCGCGAGTAGACGATGCCCGAGAGCGAGATGACGGCGACCTCGGTCGTCCCGCCGCCGATGTCGACGACCATGTTGCCGCCCGGCTCGGTGATCGGCATCCCGGCGCCGATCGCGGCCGCCATGGGCTCCTCGATCAGGTAGACCTCGCGCGCGCCGGCCTGCATCGCCGAGTCCCGGACCGCGCGCTTCTCGACCTGCGTGATCCCCGACGGCACCCCGATGACGATGCGGGGCCGCACGAGCGCGCGGCGCTTGTGCACGCGACGGATGAAGTAGTTCAGCATCTTCTCGGTCACGTCGAAGTCCGCGATCACGCCGTCCTTCAGCGGGCGGATGGCCACGATGTTGCCGGGCGTCCGCCCGAGCATCGCCTTGGCCTCCTTGCCGACGGCCAGCACGGTGTTGTCGGCCTGGTGGATCGCGACGATGGAGGGCTCGTTGAGCACGATGCCCTCACCCTTGACGTACACGAGGGTGTTGGCCGTCCCCAGGTCAATAGCCATGTCGTTCGAGAAGAAACCAGCAACTAGAGTAAATAGCATCTAATCAACACCTCCTGGCACGGACTCAACGCTGGCTTCGACGATAGCACAAGGGGTTGAGCGGGAACAAGCCTAGCATAGAACAGCATTTATGCCATTAGAACTTAAGTACGTTACGTGGATGACTTGGACCCCGGCGCCTCCGGGAACGGTCCCGCGGCCCTCCACCGCACCTTGACACCGAGCGCAACACCCACCCATGCTCGGCCCACGGAGCCCCGCGTGGACGACGAAGCGGGTCGGCAAGCGGAAGCGGAGACGTACTTCCGGGCCGCGTACGCCGCGCAGATGGACGGCGACCTGGACGGGGCGATCGCCCTCTACCAGCGATCGCTCGCGTGCGTGCCCACGGCAGAGGCGCACACCTTTCTGGGATGGACGCTGTCGGCCAAGGGCGACTACGCGGGCGCGATCCGCGAATGCCACCGGGCGATCGAGGTCGATCCGGGCTTCGGCAACCCCTACAACGACATCGGCTCGTACCTGATTGCGCTCGGCCGGCCGAAGGACGCCGTGCCCTGGCTCCGGAAGGCGATGGGGGCCGCGCGCTACGAGCCCCGCCACTACCCGCACGTGAATCTTGCGCGCGTGTACGTGAAGCTCGGGCACTTCGACGGCGCCATCGCCCAGCTGCGCGTCGCGCTCGCCATCGCGCCGCAGTATCGGCCGGCGCGCGTCGAGCTGCATCGACTCCTCGGGCTCCTCAACTGAGCCCGGCCCGGAGCCGGGGCCAGAAATAGAAGCCCCGAGGGCATCTGCGGCCCGCCGCCGCGTCCGGCGCAGGCCGCCCCGCAGGTGAGGTCGCGGGACCCTCGGGGCCGGTGGTGCCTGGATCCTCCCAGGCGAGCCACCCTCACTGCTTAACGGGTGCGCAAGACCTAGGAGGTCACCACCTCACAACTCACCGGTTGACTGCCTATCACGGCTGGACCACCTCCTTTCTCGGCGCACCCACCACGCGGGCCCATGCACCCGCCACCGAGAGCCGGCCGCCGACTGCCGGTCCGCGGCTCGATCCGCTCCGCCCGGCTCGTCCGTCGGGATCGGAGCGCGAGGGGGCTGTGTAACCCCGATCGACTCGCGCCCATCCTACGCTCGGCCCGGAAAGAATGTCTACGGGATTCTGTCCGCCTCGTCCGCCAGCCGGGCCAGGTACGTCCGCCCACTCGACCGGGAGCAGGTACTTCTTCGCCGCGTTGCACGCCCGGCACGCGGGCACGAGGTTGGACCGCACGGAGCGCCCGCCGCGAACCAGCGGAACGCGGTGGTCCATCGTGAGCTCCCGCGCCGGCGTGGGACGTCCGCAGTAGCCGCATCGCTCCCGGCCAAGGCGGCGCTTCCACCACGCGCTCGCCCGGAGCTCGCCGCGCGCGCCCCTTCTCCCGCCGGATCTCGGCCGCGGTGACCGGGCTCACGAAGCCGCCGGCCGGCGGCGTCAGCGCGTCAGGATTCGCGCCAGGAGGTCCGACGGGTGGTAGTTCGTCGCGGGGTTCCATTGCTGGGGGCAGGCCGAGACCACGACCAGGCAGTCCATGAACGCCCGCAGGAGGACGCAGTCCCCCGCCTCGGTCTGCGGCGGGCCGAACGTCACGCTCCCGTCGGGACGGACGGCGACGTTCATGAAGAAGTTCACGGGCTGAGGGACGAGGGGGCAGCTGGCGCCGAGCGCCCGGACCGCCGTCTGGAAGTTCTCGGCGCACGAGGCGTGGCCGGGGACGTGGTACTGGGCGTAGCGGGCCGGATCGCACGCCGCGAACAGCATGTCGTGCACGCCCGGCGTGCGGTCCTCCTCGAACTGCAGCATCGGGCGCCGCAGGCTCGAGAAGAACGACTGGCCGACCTGCGGAAAGAGCCGGTCGATCTGGACCCGGGTATGGGAGGCGGAGAGATACTCGCGCGGGATTCGACGCCGCCAGCGCGAAGAAGTCCGCGCAGCCGCGGCCCTCCACGTCGACGATCTGGACGTACTCCCCCGCCGCCACGCGGAGCCCCGCGCCGGTCCCGGCGGGGATGCGGATCTCCCGGTCGACCTTCAGGCTCTCGGCGCGAGCAGGATGGCCCACGATGCCCTCCCGCGCGTCGGCTCAGGACGCCGGGCGCGCCGGCCGCTTGTCGGCGAGCGCCAGGTCCTGGGCCCGCCCCGCCGGGACCAGGAACGCCGAGAGCAGGGCCAGCGAGGCGATGCCAGGCCGACGAGGAACACGCCGTGCAGCGCGTTGGCGAGGCCCTGGCTGAACGCGGCGAGGACCGCCGGCGGGCAGGGCGCTCCGGAGCGTCGGCTCGATCAGGGCGTCCGGATGCGCGATGAGCGCCTCGAGCTGCGTCCGGGCCGGCGCCCTCGAGCCCTCCCAGCACCGCCGTGAGCTCCCGGCCGAGCTCGGCCGACAGCACGGCGCCCATCACCGCCACGCCGACGGCGCCGCCGATCGACCGGAAGAACGTCGTGGCCGAGGTCGCGGCGCCCAGGTCCGTCCGCGGCACCGCGTTCTGCACCGCGAGGAGGAGCGGCACCATGATGAGCCCCATCCCCATGCCGGCCAGCAGCATGTTCCGCGCGGTGACGGCGCGGCTCGTGCCGAGGCCCATGTGGCTCATCAGGAGGAAGGCCACCGCCAGGCACACCATCCCGCCGACGACCGGCCAGCGGTAGCCGATCCGCAGGAGAAGCCGCGCCGACACCACCGAGAAGGTCACCCAGCCCAGCACGAACGGGGTGAGCGCGGATCCCGCCTCGGTGGCGGTGCCCCCGAGCACGCCCTGGACGAACAGCGGGATGAACGAGATGGTCCCGAACATCGCCATGCCCGCCAGGAACCCCGACACCGCGGCCGCCCGGAACATGCGGTTGGCGAACAGCCGGAGCGGCAGGAGCGGCTCCGGGGCGTGGCGCTCCCAGCGGGCGAACTCGATGAGGAGCCCGACCGCCAGGGCGGTCAGGGCGTAGTGCCCCGGTCCGAACCGGCCGGCCCGGCCGCCCTCGACCAGAGCCACCAGGAGCCCCCCCATGCCGGCCGTGAGGAGCACGGCGCCGCGGATGTCGATCTTGACGGCGCCGCGCGGCCGGTCCGTGCCCGCTCAGGGCCACCCCCAGCACGGCCCCCGCGAGGAGGCCGAACGGCACGTTGACGAAGAAGACCCAGCGCCAGGACAGGTGGTCGGTGAGGAAGCCGCCGATGAGCGGCCCGACGATGGAGGCGAGCCCCCAGGTCGCCGAGAAGTACCCCTGCATCCGCGCGCGCTGCTCGAGGCCGTAGAGATCCGCGATGATGGTCATGCCGAGCGGGATCAGCGCGCCGCCGCCGAGACCCTGGAGCGTCCGGCAGACGATCAGCACGGTCATCGACGGCGCCAGTCCCGACAGCACCGACCCCACCAGGAAGATCGCCAATCCGGTGAGGTACACGCGCCGCCGGCCGTAGAGATCCGCGAGCCGCCCCCAGAGCGGCATGGAGATCGTCGCGGCGAGGATGTAGGCCGAGAAGACCCACGAGTAGATGGCGAGGCCGCCCAGGCTCGCGATCACCGTCGGCATGGCCGTCGCCACGGCCGTCGACTCCATCGCGCCGAGGAAGAGCCCCAGCATCACGCCCGAGACGACGAGCCCGCGGCGGGGCGGCGACGGGGCGGTCACGGTCCGGTCCCTCGCCGGCCGATGGCGCACTGGGCGCACGGGCACTGCCGGCGAAGATCCGCGTACGGGAGCGCCGATTCGTGCCCATCCTGCCAGACGACGCGGAGCGCGGCCGCCTCGCGGCGGATCTCGGTCGGCCAGGCGGCGGGGGCCGCCGGGCAGGCGCCGCACGGGCAGGCCGCGCGGAGCGCGTCGAAGGGGTAGATGCTCCCGTGCCCGTCCTGCCACGTCACGCCGAGGGCATAGCGCCCGACGAGCGACACGGCGCCCGGGCGATTCGGGTCGGCGCCGACCAGGGGCAAGAGGGAGCGGGGCACGGCGGGGGCTCCGGTCACGCGCCCCGCGCGGCCAGCACCGGGCTGGCGACCCGGCGCGCCCCCGCGTGGGCCGCGAGGAGATAGTGCGTCGCGAGGCTCCGGTGCGGCCGCCACGCCCGGGCCCGGCGGCGGACGGCTCCGGCGTCCCGCGCTCGGCCCCGGAAGCAGAGGGTCTCGACCGCCCGGCGCACGCCGATGTCGTCCGCGGGACACACGTCCGGGCGCCCGAGCGCGCGCGCGAGGAACCACTCCGCGGACCAGCGGCCCAGCCCGCGAACCGCGGTCAGCCGGGCGATGACCGCCTCGTCGGGCGCCCCGGCGAGCGCCCCGAGGTCGAGCCGACCCGTGGCCAGCTCCCGCGCGAGCCCGACGATGTACTCGGCCTTGCGCTCCGAGAACTGCATCGCCCGGAGCTCGGTGACCGGCGCGTCGGCCAGAACGGACGGGGCGGGAAACGCATGGACGGTGACGCCCTCGAACTCCACCGGCAGGCCGTACCGCCGGACCAGGCGCACGCGCGTCGCGAAGGCGAAGGCGAGGTTCACCTGCTGGGCGCTGATCGCGCCGACCAGCATCTCGAAGGGGTCAGGCACGAGCGTCGGGCGAGACCGAAGAGGCGGCTCGACGGGTGGACGAGCGGCGCGAGCACCGGGTCGGCCGCCGCCCCCGCGTAGAAGCCCGGGAGATCCCAGCGCTCGCCGAGCAGGTGCGCGGCCTCCTGCCGGAGGGCGGTCCGCACCGCGGGGGTGTCGGGCCCGCCGAACGCGAGCGTCGCGCGGGGCCGGGCCGGCGGCCCGGCGACCACGAGGCGGAACGGCACCAGCCGGCCCCCCACGCGCGCGACCCGGTGGAGCGCGCCGTCGCAGGTAGGGGCTCGAGGGATCGAGGCCCCACCGGCCGTATCGCGCGAGCGTCTGCGGCGCGTCGAGCGGCGGCTGCGGTCGGAACGCGAGGCGGCCGTTGCTTGAAGAAGGATGCATTGTTCTCGTTGTTGAGAAGGCCGAGTCGCCGAAGATCGTTGCGCCGACGCCCGGCGGAAGCGAAGTGTAGCACAGGGAGCGCCAGGCAACATCCGGCGCGCCCCATCGAGGCCGCCGCGCCGCGCGGCTCAATCGGGCGCTCCCTCCGCGGCCGCGCGGGCCCGGGCGGCCCGGCGCCCGCTCGCGGCGACTACCGCAGGTGGTAGGGAACGTCCGTGACGACGACGCCCTTGCGGAAGAGGAGGGCGCCCTTGATGAGCAGCGCCGTCTGGTTGTGGAGCAGGTGCTGCCACCAGCGGGCGGGCACGAACTCGGGAAGCACGATCGTGATCACCTCGTGCGGCGCCTGGCGCTGAAGCAGATCGAGATACTCCTGGAGCGGGCCGGTCACGGACCGGTAGGGGGAGCGCAGCACCACCAGCGGCATGCCTCCCGCGTACTTGGCCCACCGCTCCTCGAACCGGCGCGTCTGCTCGGGATCCACCTCGACGTAGACGCCGCGCGCGCCGGGCGAGAGCGCCTTCGCGTACTCGATGGCCGGCAGCATGCCCCGGTGGACGTCCCCCACCAGCGCGAGGACCGCGTGCCCGGCCGGGGGCGGACCGGGGGTCACCCGGTCCACCGACAGCTGGAGCGCGACGTCGTCGTAGTGCCGGCGGATGGTCACGAACAAGGCGACCATGCACGGGAGCAGGATGACGACGATCCAGGCCCCGTGCGTGAACTTCGTCAGCCCGACGATCACGGCCACCACGCCCGGTGGCGGCGGCCCCCGTCCCGTTGAGCAGCGCGCGAAGCGGCCAGCCGGATCCCCGGTGCCGGAACCAGTAGCGCACCATGCTGGCCTGCGAGAGCGTGAAGGAGAGGAACACGCCCAGCGCGTAGAGGGGGATCAGCGCGTGCGTGTCCCCCTGGAAGAGCACCAGGAGGCCGATCGACAGCAGCGCCAGGATCATGATGCCGTTCGAGAAGGCGAGCCGGTCGCCACGGTTCGCGAACTGGCGGGGGATGAAGCGGTCCCGCGCCAGGAACGAGGCGAGTCGCGGGAAGTCCGCGAAGCTCGTGTTGGCGGCCAGGATGAGGATGAGCATGGTCACGCCCTGGACCAGGTAGTAGACCGGCGACTCCCCGAAGACGCGCCGGGCGAGCTGGGAGGTCACCGTCTCGCCGTGCGCCGGCACGACGCCGAACGCATGCGTGAGCGCGGAGATGCCGAGAAACAGCACGATCAGGATGCCGCCCAGCGCCAGCAGCACGCGGCGGGCGTTCTGGGCCTCCGGGGGGCGGAAGGCGGGGACGCCGTCCGAGACGGCCTCGATCCCCGTCAAGGCGGCGCACCCGGACGAGAAGGCCCGGAGGACCAGGAAGGCCGTCAGCATCTCCCCCCCGCCGGGCGGCGGCGGCGCGGGTGGGCTCCGGCGGCGGCCCCGAGGAACCACTGGACGCCCCCCCAGCCGATCAGCAGAACGTAGGCGCCGAGGAACAGGTAGGTCGGGAGCGCGAAGAGCCGGCCCGACTCGCGCACGCCGCGGAGATTCCCCACCGAGATGAGAATGACGCCGACGATGCACAGCGTCACCCGGTAGGGGTAGAGCGGCCGGATCGCCGACGTGAGCGCCGCGATGCCGGCCGCGACGCTCACGGCGACGGTGAGCACGTAGTCGACCAGCAGCGCCGCGCCCGCGACGAGGCTCGGATACCGGCCGAGATTCTCGCGCGTGACGATGTAGGACCCGCCGCCCTGGGGATACGCCAGGATCGTCTGCCGGTAGGAGCTGACGACGATGGCGATCAGCAGGCCGATGGCGACGGCGATCGGCACGCTCAGCCCGAGGGCGACCGAGCCGGCCAGCATGAGGATCAGCAGGATCTCCTCCGTCGCGTAGGCAACGGAGGAGAGCGCGTCGGACGCGAAGATGGCGAGGCCCGTCAAGGGGCCGAGCCGCTCGTGGGCGGCGTGCGCCGTCGGAATGGGGGTGCCCAGGAGGATGCGCTTGACCTTCTGGACGGACATGGGGCGCTACTGCTCCAGGTGGTAGGGCACGTTCGTGACGATGACGCCCTTCCGGAAGAGCAACGCGCCCTTGATCAGCAGCGCGGTCTGGTTGTGGAGCAGGTGCTGCCACCAGCGGGCCGGGATGAACTCCGGCAGGATGATCGTGACGAACTGGTCCGTCCCCGGCCGCTGGAGGTGATCGAGGTACTCGAGGAGCGGCCCCGCCACCGACCGGTAGGGCGAGCGCAGCACCACGAGCGGCATCCCGCCCGCGAACCGGCCCCAGCGCTCCTCCACCCGCCGGGTCTGCTCCGGCGTGATCTCGACGTACACGCCGCGCGCGTCCTCGGACAGCGCGCGGGCGTAACGGAGCGCGCGCAGCACGCCCCGGTGGACGTCGCCCACCAGCACGAACACGGAGTGGGCCGTCAGGGACGGCTCCTCGGCCACGGCCCCTTCGATCGAGAGCTGCCGGGCGACCTGGTCGTAGTGCCGGCGCACGGTGACGAAGGCCACCACGAGCGTCGGGATCAGCACGACGACGATCCACGCCCCGTGCGTGAACTTCGTCACCGCGATGATCACCATGACGAGCCCGGTGGCCAGCGCCCCGATGGTCTGGACCGACACTCCCGACACCCATCCCGGCTGGCGCCGCCGCAGCCAGTACCGGACCATGCTGGCCTGCTTGAGCGTGAAGGACAGGAACACGCCCACCGCGTAGAGCGGGATGAGGGCGTGAGTCTCCCCCTGGAAGACGATCAAGAGGCTCACGCTGAGCACCGTCAGGATGAGAATGCCGTTCGAGTACGCGAGCCGGTCCCCGCGGTTCGCGAACTGGCGCGGCACGAACCCGTCCCGCGCCAGGAAGGACGCGACCCGGGGGAAGTCCGCGAAGCTCGTGTTGGCGGCCAGGATGAGGATCAGGGCCGTGACCGCCCTGCACCAGGTAGTAGAGGGGCGACTGGCCGAAGACCAGGCGTGCCAGCTGGGAGTTCGTCGTCTCGCCCTCGACCGGCACCACGTGAAACACGTAGACCAGGAACGTGATGCCCACGAACAGGACGATCAGGATCACCCCCAGGGCCGCCAGCACCTGGCGCGCGTTCTGCGCCTCGGGCGTCCGGAAGGCCGGAACCCCATCGGACACGGCCTCGATCCCCGTGAGCGCGGCGCACCCCGACGCGAACGCCCGCAGCGCGAGGAACAGCGTGAGGGCCTCCATGCCGCGCGGGGCGGCCGCGGCCGCCCCCGGGGCCGGGCCCACGCCGCCCCCAAGCCACTGGACCAATCCCCATCCGATCATGGCCAGGTACGCAGCGATGAAGAGGTAGGTCGGCCCGGCGAACAGCCGCCCCGCCTCCCGGACGCCCCGCAGGTTGACCACCGCGATCGCGATGACCCCGGCAATCCCCAGGAACACCCGGTGCGGGTAGAGCGGCGGGAACGCGGACGTGATCGCGTCGATGCCCGCCGCCGTGCTCACCGCCACCGTGAGCACGTAGTCGATGAGGAGCGCGGAGCCGGCGACGAGGCTGGGGTAGCGCCCGAGATTCTCGCGGGTGACGACGTAGGCGCCCCCGCCCCGGGGGTAGGCGAGGATCGACTGCCGGAACGACGTGACCACGATCGCGACGAGGACCGCGATCGCGAGCGGCGATCGGCAGCGAGGCGCCGAGGGCCGCCGACCCGGCCGCGGCCAGGACGAGCAGGATGGCCTCGGTGGCGTAGGCCACCGAGGACAGGGCGTCCGAGGCGAACACGGCCAGGCCGGTGGTCCGGCTCAGCCGTTCGTGCTGGTCGAGGCTGGTCGGGATCGGCCGGCCGACGAGGACCCGCTTCAGGCGCTGAACGGACATCGCGTCAGGCAGGCCGGGCCGGGGCCCGGACCGCCACGGTCACCACGGGTTGCCGATCACGCCGCGGGGTCAGAATCGCTCGCGCCGGGCCGGCCCGGCGACGTTGTCGAACCGCGTGTACTCCGAGTGGAACACGAGCTCGAGCCGCCCGGTCGGCCCGTTCCGGTGCTTGCCGATCACGAGGTCGGTCGTCCCCGACTCGGCGTCGGGGGCGTTCTCCTTGCGGGCGAGGAACATGATGAGGTCGGCGTCCTGTTCGAGGGCGCCGGATTCGCGGAGATCCGAGAGGCGCGGGAGCCCCTCGCCCTCGCGCCTCCACCGCGCGCGAGAGCTGGGAGAGCGCCACGACGGGCACGTTGAGCTCCTTGGCGAGAGCCTTGAGGGAGCGCGAAATCTCCGAGATCTCCTGCTGGCGGTTCTCGGCCCGATGCCGCCCCTGCATGAGCTGGAGGTAGTCGATCACCACCAGCTCGAGCCGGTGCTCCGCCTGGATCCGGCGGGCCTTGGCGCGCGCCTCCAGGACGGAGAGGTTCGCCGTGTCGTCGATGAAGAGCGGGGCTTCGTGGAGGCGGCCGGCCGCGCTGACGATTCGGCCCCACTCCGCCTGCTGCATGAAGCCGGAGCGCACGTTGCGCGAGTCGACGCGAGCCTCCGCGCAGATCAGGCGCTGCACCAGCTGCTCCTTGGACATCTCCAGGCTGAAGAGCAGGACCGGCCGCTGGAGCTCGACGGCACCGTGGGCGGCGATGTTGAGCGCGAATGCCGTCTTGCCCGTCGACGGCCGCCCCGCGATGATCACGAAGTCCGACCGCTGAAGCCCCGAGGTCAGCTTGTCCAAATCCGTGAACCCCGTGGCCAGCCCGGTGATGTCCTGCTTGCGGTGGTACAGCATCTCGATGTGCTTGATGGCGTCGTCGAGGATCTCGCGGACGGGGAACGCGCTTCGCTGGAACCGCCGCTGGGAGATGCGGAACAGCATCTGCTCGGCGCGGTCGAGGAGCGCCTGCACGTCGTCCGTCTCCTCGTAGCCCTCCTCGACGATCTCGCGGGCGACGCGGATCAACTCCCGGAGGAGCGCCTTCTCGCGCACGATGCCGGTGTACGCCGTGAACTGGGTGGCGACCGTGCCTTCCTCCTGGAGCATCGCCAGGAGGGTGTGGCCCCCGATCTCCTCGAAGACGCCCTCGCGCCGGAGCGTCTCCGTCACCGTGATGGCGTCGGCCGGCTCGCCGCGCTCGAACAGACGGATCATCGCCCCGAAGATCTTCCGGTGGGCTTCCTTGTAGAACTCCTCCGGGATGAGGAGCTCGATGGCCCGCGGGAGCAGGGCCGGCTCCAGCAGGATCGCGCCCAGCACTGCCCGCTCGGCCTCGAGGCTCTGCGGCGGGACCTTGCCGGGGAGCTCGATCGTTCTGGCCATGGCGCGAGGGCGCGCGGCCGGGCTACTCGGCCGCGACCGAGACCGTCAGTGCCGCCGTCACGTCGCCGTGGAGGCGGACCGGCACCTTGTAGTCGCCGACCGCCTTGATGGGCTCCTCGAGCTGCACCCGCCGCTTCTCGACGGGCACCTGGTGCCGCTCGAGAAACTCGACGACGTCCTGCGCCGACACCGACCCGTAGAGACGCCCGTCCTCCGACGCGCGCGCGGTCACGGCGAGCGTCAGGGCCTCGATGCGGGCCGCGGTGGCCTTCGCCACCTCCAGCGCACGGTGGTCCTCCTTCGCGCGCTGCCGCTTGAGATGCTCCACGTTCTTCAGGTTGGCCGGCGTCGCCGGCACCGCGAGCTTGCGGGGAAGCAGGAAGTTCCGGGCGTACCCGTTGGCGACGTCCCGCGTCTCGCCCCGCTGCCCGAGCGCGGGCACGTCCGACATCAGGATCACCTTCATCGCTGTGCTCTCCTAAGAGTGCGCCCGACCGGTCCCGGCCTCACCCGGAGGCGACGGTCGGCGCCTGACGAATCTTGCGAAAATCGATCCAGAGGTCGGACAGCCCGACGCACGACACCGCCACCAGCAAGAGGGGCTGCATCGCCAGCAGCCCGAAGCTCACCACCTGGAGGAGGCGTGGCAGGCCGATCCGCTGGAAGAAGTGGCGGAACACGGCCAGGCCCTGGATCACGTAGAGCGGCATCAGGACGAGGAGCAGGTTCAGCCCGATGGCCTCCAGGCGCTCCTGACGCGACGCGAGGAGCACCCCGGCGCCGATGGCGCCCCAGACCAGATGGTCCGGCACGGCCTCCTGCGCGAACGGGCGGAATCCGAGCCGGCGCCGCAGGCTGAAACGGGCGAACGCGAAGTTGGCCACGGCGCCCGCGAAGACCCCGAGCCCCAGCATCCCGGGGGCGGCGACCCGAAGGGTGGCCACGACGAACCGCGCCGCCTCGGCCGCCCACCCCGCGTCCTGGCCGGCGGGCCCGAGGCGCGCGGGCCATTGCTCGAGCTCGGTCACCTGGGCCGCGACCTGGCGCTCGAGGTAGGCGATCGGTCCCATGCCGACCGGGCTCAACACCCACAGCAAGACGACGACCCCCGCGAGGTTCGCGAGGGCGGTCAGGAGCGTCGTCACGGCGACCGGCAGGCGCCGCACGAGCCCGAACCCGAGCGCCGCGCCCGGGAGCGCGTACTTGAGCCCGACGATCAGCATGGCCGGGCCGCCGCGGGCCACTCCGACGGCGGTCATCGCGACACCGCCCGCCAGCGCGGCCGCCAGAGGCCCGCCCAGGACCAGGGCCACCGCGACCGGGACCAGGCCGACGGCGATGGCGGCGAGCCCGCCCCACCAGCCCCACCCGGACACCACCTCGAGGCCCGCGAGCGCCAGGCCCAGTCCCGCGCCCAGCAGGACTGCCCGTCGCGTATCCGGGCTCGCGCCCACCACCGGATCCTATTCGGCGACGTACGGGATGAGGGCGACCGTGCGGAGGCGCTTGAGGGCGCCGGTGAGCTGACGCTGGTGCCGCGCGCAGTTACCCGAGATGCGACGCGGGATGATCTTGCCGCGCTCCGTCATGAAGGAACGGAGGCGCTTGACGTCGCGGTAGTCCACCGCCAGGACCTTGTCGACGCAAAACTTGCAGACCTTGCGTCGGCCGAACCGACGCCGCTTCACGGGCTTGGCCACTTCGCCTCCTCGCTGTTCGCTTCACCGGCTGCGTGCGGAGCTCCACGCTCCGCGGACACTCAGAAGGGCACGTCGTCGGCGCCGCCCGCGGCCTCCTCGACCGGTTCGGCGTCCGCCGGCCCGGTCGCTCCGCCTGCCCGACCCCGTCCGAGGAACTGGAGGCGCTCGGCGACCACCTCCACGACGTTCCGCTTCTGCCCGTCCTTGGTCTCCCAGTCCCGGGTCTGAAGCCGCCCCTCGACGAGGACCGGGCTGCCCTTGTCGAGGTACTGGGCGGCGGACTCCGCCTGCTTGCCCCACACGACCACCGTGAGGAAGCACGTCTCCTCACGCTTCTCTCCACCCTGGGTCGTGTAGGACCGGTTGACCGCCAGCCGGACATCGGAAACGGCCGTCCCGCTCGGCGTGTATCGCAACTCCGGGGCGCGGGTGAGGTTTCCGATCAGGAAGACCTTGTTCAGGCTCGCCATCAGCCGACCTCGCTCGTCTCCGGGGTCACCGGCCCTGCCGTCGCCGTCACCGCCGCGCCGCTCGGCGCCAACTTCCGTCGGCCCTCGACGACACGCATGGTCAGGAACCGCAGGATCGATTCGTTGAGCTTGAGCTGCCGCTCGTACTCACGCAGCACCGTCGGGTTGGCCCGCACCTGGAGCAGGAGGTAGTGTCCCTCCCGCTGCTTCCGGAGCTCGAAGACCAGCCGCCGTCGGCCCCAGTCGTCCGAACTCACCACCTCTCCACCCAGGCCGACCAGCCCCTCTTGCAGGCGCCCGCCGAGCTGAGCCACCTCTTCGTCCGTCAACCGGGGATCCACGATCAGCAACATGTCGTACGTCCGCAAACCGTATCACCTCCTTCTCAATGCCCCGACAGCAACGGCCGGAGCGGGGTCAAGAGCGCTCTAGGATACCAGCGGCCTCGGCGAGGGTGCAAGCCGACCGCCAGCGCCGCCCGGCAGTGCCCGGCGGCGTCCGCCGGCGGTCGAGCCTCACGGGGTCCCGAACGCGCCGGCCTCCGGGGATCGCCCGGAGGCCGGCGGATCGCTGAAGCGGGTCGGGAGGGCAGAAGCCCTCCCGACCGTCGGTCTCGGGTCTAGAAGTCGCCGCCGTGCGGCATGGGCGGCGCGCCCCCGCCCTTCTTGTCGTCCTCGGGGATGTCCGTGATCAGCGCCTCGGTGGTCAGGAGGAGCGAGGCGATCGACGCCGCGTTCTGCAGCGCGATCCGCTCCACCTTGGTCGGGTCGAGGATCCCGGCCGTCATCATGTCCACGTACTCGTTCCTCTCGGCGTCGAAGCCCTGGGCGACGCCGCTCGCCCCCTTCACCTTCTCCACCACCACCGAGCCCTCGAGGCCGGCGTTGGCGACGATCTGGCGGATCGGCTCCTCCAGCGCGCGCTTGACGATCTGGACGCCCGTCCCTTCGTCGCCCGCGAGCTTGAACGAGTCGAGGGCCTTCGCCGCGCGGAGCAGCGCCACGCCGCCGCCCGGGACGACACCCTCCTCGACGGCTGCGCGGGTCGCGTTGAGCGCGTCCTCGACCCGCGCCTTCTTCTCCTTCATCTCGGTCTCGGTCGCGGCGCCGACCTTGATCACCGCCACGCCGCCGGCCAGCTTCGCCAGCCGCTCCTGGAGCTTCTCCCGGTCGTAGTCCGAGGTCGTCTCCTCGATCTGCGCCCGGATCTGCTTGATGCGGCCCTCGATCTCCTTCGGGGAGCCGGCGCCCTCGATGATCGTGGTGTTGTCCTTGTCCACGACCACCTTCTTGGCGCGGCCGAGGTCCTCGAGCTTGATGTTCTCGAGCTTGATGCCGAGGTCCTCGGTGATCGCCTTCCCGCCGGTCAGGGTCGCGATGTCCTGCAGCATCGCCTTGCGGCGATCCCCGAAGCCCGGGGCCTTCACGGCGCGAGCAGGACAGCGTGCCGCGGAGCTTGTTCACCACGAGGGTGGCCAGCGCCTCGCCCTCGACCTCCTCGGCGATGATGAGGAACGGCTTCCCGGAGCGCGCCACCTGCTCGAGCAGCGGGAGCATGTCCTTCATCACGCTGATCTTCTTCTCGTGGATCAGGATGATCGCGTCATCGAGGACGGTCTCCATCCGCTCGGGGTCGGTCACGAAGTAGGGCGAGAGGTAGCCGCGGTCGAACTGCATCCCCTCGACGACCTCGAGGGTGGTCTCCATCGCCTTGGCTTCCTCGACCGTGATGACGCCGTCCTTGCCGACCTTCTCCATGGCCTCGGCGATGAGGTTGCCGATGGTCTTGTCGTTGTTGGCGGCGATCGACGCGACCTGGGCGATCTCCTTCTTGTCCTTGGTCGTCTTGGACATCTTCTTGAGCTCCTCGACGACCTTCTCGACCGCCTGCTCGATGCCGCGCTTGAGCCCCATCGGGTTGGCGCCGGCGGTCACGTTCTTCAGGCCCTCGCGGAAGATCGCCTGGGCCAGCACGGTCGCGGTCGTGGTGCCGTCACCCGCGACGTCGGAGGTCTTGGACGCGACCTCCTTGATCATCTGGGCCCCCATGTCCTCGTAGGGGTCCTTCAGCTCGACTTCCTTCGCGACGGTCACGCCGTCCTTCGTGATGGTCGGGCTGCCGAACTTCTTGTCGATGACGACGTTGCGCCCCTTGGGGCCCAGCGTGGCCTTGACGGCCTCCGCCAGGACGTTGACCCCGCGCAAGAGCGCCGCACGCGCCTCGGTGTTGAACAGAAGCTGCTTGGGCATGGATGATTCCTCCTTAGAGTTCTCGGCTTCGCGTCAGTGGCTGGGGGGCCGGAGCTAGTCGAGGATCCCGAGGACGTCCTCTTCCCGCAGGATGAGGTACTCCTCGCCGTCGATCTTGACCTCGCTGCCGGAGTACTTCCCGAACAGGATGCGGTCCCCCGCCTTGACGTCGAGCGGGAGCTTCTTGCCCTCGTCGGTCACCTTCCCGTTGCCCACGGCGATGACCTTGGCCTCCTGGGGCTTCTCCTTCGCGGTGTCGGGAATGATGATGCTGCCGTGCCGGTCCTCCGTCTCCTCGAGACGCTTGACGAGGATGCGGTCGTGGAGCGGGCGAAGCTTGACCTTGGTAGCGGTCGGCATGGTCCGTGCCTCCTCCTGAGCTGGTCTGTGGCCTGGGGTTGTACAACCGGCGGGTACGCCGGGACGCGAGTGCGTTTAGCACTCATCGCAATCGAGCGCTAATATAGCGGCGACCGGCGACCCGGGTCAACCCCGGGGGCTCCGGAACGGCCGGACGCCCCCCGATCGCCGCGATCTCAACACAATAACGAGTTATCTATCAAGTAGTTATAGCTCGACTCCCTCGCGCGTGACGGCTGGGCCTTGGCTCGGCTGGCGCCGGACGTCGTCGGGCGCAGACGGGAAACGTGGCCCATTTCCGTTCCTTGCGGGGTCACCCCGGCGCGACCTGGGCGCACTCGCGCGGCCGCTGGGCAACGAGCAAGCCGGGATCACCGCGGCGTTCGGAGCCAGCCGGCGAGGCCTCGACACGAAGCGGCGGCAACGCGCCGACCCGACCGGCCGGAGTTACCCCCGCGTCAGATCGCGGCCTGTCTCGAGCCGCTCGCGGAACGCGACCAGCACGCGCTCGCCGTAAGCCAAAGTCAGGGCCTGGCCCCGATTTTGGCTTGTCCCACGAAACACGGGCGGAACGGCAGTCCGGAGGGGGTGGGCGCCGGCCGGAAGAGGCGGGGCGCCGGACCGGCGGCGCGCGCGAGGTTCTAGGAGGCGGCCCGGGCGGTGCGTCCGGGGGCCAGCGGCTCCTTCGGCTTGTAGACCCAGATCTTCGCGGCGGCCGCCAGCCCCAGGACCACCGTCCGGCCGTCGGTGACCGTCGTGATGGTACCGGCCCAGGGGGCGATCTCCTGGACCGTGAGGCGGGTGTCGGGACGGACCCCGTTCCGCCACAGGTGCTCGAGCAGCTTCCGGTCGGCCTCGGCCTCCTCGGTGATTCGCTCGACCGTGACCGTCGCGCCCTCTTCGGCCTGGTCGAGCGGGAACGGGTGCGTCCCCGGCCGGGGCGCCATCCCGGGGATGGGGTTGCCGTGCGGGCACGTGCTCGGCATGCCGAGCATCGTCGCCAGGCGGTCCTCCACCCGGGGGGACAGGGCGTGCTCGAGCCGGTGCGCCTCCTCGTGGGCGTCCATCCAGTCGAGCCCGAGGATGTCCGTGAGCCACCGCTCGAGGAGGCGATGCCGCCGGGCCATCACCTCGGCCAGCGCGCGGCCCCGCTTCGTGAGCACGATCTGCTTGCCGGGCCCGATCCGGAGATAGCCGTCGCGGCCCATCCGCTGGAGGGCCTCCGTCACGGCCGGGGGCGAGACCTTCAGGTGCCGGGCCAGCCGGGCGCCGATCACCGGGCCGCCGCTGCCCGTCAGGTCGTAGATGCCCTCGAGGTAGTCCTCGATCGACGCGGTGGTGACGCTGCCGCGGGCCCGGGCGGCGGGCGACCCCGATTTTCGGCTTGACACACGCGTCATGTTAGGGCTACCTAATCTCCACAGTCGCGGCTCGGCAAATTATAGCCGCGCGGCGCGACGCGGCGCAACCGCACTCCGGCGGGAAGCGACTCCGGGGGACCCCGGCTCCCCCGACCCGACGCACACAAGGAGGCTCACATGCATCGACGATCCTGGGTTCGGATCGCCGGCCCGGTCCTGGCCATGGCTGTCGCGCTGATGATGGCCGCCCCCGCGCCGGCGGCCGCGGCCGAGCTGCTCCTCTACTCGTCGCGCCACTATCCGAAGGAACCCGCCTTCGAGGCCTTCACGAAGAAGACCGGCATCACGCTCAAGATCTTCCACGCGAGCGACGCGGAGCTCTTCGAGCGGCTCAAGGCCGAGGGCGACCGCACCCCGGCGGACCTCCTCGTCACCGTGGACGCCGGCAATCTGTGGAACGCCGCGCGCGCGGGCTATCTGGCCCCGATCGACTCGCGCGAGCTCGCCACGAACATCCCCGCCCACCTGCGGGATCCGGAGGGTCGCTGGGTTGCGCTGGCCGTGCGGGCCCGCACCATCATGTACAACACGACCCGCGTGAAGCCCGAAGAGCTCTCCACGTACGCGGCGCTCGGCGATCCCAAGTGGAAGGGGCGCCTCTGCCTTCGCAACTCGACGCACATCTACAATCAGTCCCTGCTCGCCACCATGATCAAGCGGTACGGTGAGCCCCGGACGGAGGAGATCGTGCGCGGCTGGGTCGCGAACCAGCCGACCCTCATCAACGGCGACTCGAAGATCCTCGAGGCGATCGCCGCCGGGCAGTGCGACGTGGGCGTCACCAACACCTACTACCTCGGGCGCGCGCTCGCCAAGGACGCCAGCCTTCCGGTGCGCCCGTTCTGGCCCGACCAGGCCGGCCCCGGCGTCCACATCAACATCTCCGGCGCGGGCGTGATCGCCCACAGCAAGCAGCGCGCCGAGGCCATCAAGTTCCTGGAGTTCCTCTCGTCGCCGGAGGCGCAGGCGGTCTGGGCCGAGGCGAGCTTCGAGTATCCGGCCAATCCCCAGGTGCCCCCCCAGCCGATGCTGGTCCAGTGGGGCAGCTTCAAGATGGACGACATCAACGTCGCCAGCGCGGGGGAGTTCCAGGCCGCCGCGACGAAGCTCGCCGACCGCGCCGGGTACCGCTAGCCGCCTCTCCGCAATGACTCGAGTGTCCGGGGTCGCCGGGGCGATCGGCCCGGGACCCCGGCGCTCGTGGCTCTGGACCGCGGCGGCCCTCGTGGCCGCCGCGGTCGTTTCTCTGCCGATCCTCGCGGTGCTCGGGTCGCTGGCCCATCCCGCCTGGGCGGTCTGGGCCCACCTCGCGCGCACCCAGCTGCCGGAACTGCTCCTCAACACGGTGGCCCTGGTCGCCGCGGTGGGTCTCGGGGTCCTCCTCCTCGGGACGACGCTCGCCTGGCTCGTCGTGACGTGCGAGTTCCCGGGCCGGCGGCTGTTCGAGTGGGCGCTGGTCCTGCCGCTCGCCCTCCCGGCCTACGTCATCGGCTTCGTCTTCCTCGGCATCTTCGAGTACGCGGGCCCGCTGCAGACCGCCCTCCGCGGCTGGCTCGGTCCCGGCGCCCGCCTCCCGGACCTCCGCTCGGGCTGGGGGGTGGCGCTCATGATGACGCTCGTCTACTACCCCTACGTGTACACGCTCGCGCGCGCGGCGCTCGCCGAGCAGGCGCCGGAGTTCCTGGAGACGGCGCGCGGCCTCGGGCGCTCGCGGACGGCGATCCTGTTCCGCGTCACCTTGCCTCTCGCGCGCCCCGCGCTCGTCGCCGGTACGGTCCTGGCGTGCATGGAAGCGCTGGCGGACTTCGGCACCGTCGCGACGTTCAGCTTCCGCACGCTGACCGAGGGGGTCTACCGCGTGTGGCACGGGATGTTCGATCGCGTCGCCGCGACCCAGCTCGCCGCGATCCTCCTCGGCCTGGCCGCCGGCCTCCTGGCGCTCGAGCGCCTCTCGCGCGGGCGCGCCCGGTTCACGCACGCGCGCCGCCCGGCCCGCCCGCCCGCGCGGCTTCGACTGGCGGGAATCCGGGCGGTCGGCGCCACCCTGCTCTGCCTGGGCACGCTCGGCCTGGCGTTCGGGCTGCCGGTCGGTCAGCTGATCGTCTGGGCCATCGAGGCGGCCCGCCGGGACAGCGTGCCCGACGCGTTCCTCGGCGCCCTCGCACAGAGCCTGACGCTCGGCGGCGGCGCCGCCATCCTGGTCACGGCGGTGGCCGTCCTCCTCGCGTACGCGATCCGGCGCCAGCCGACGCCGCTCGTGGTGGCGGCCGCGCGCCTGGCCGGACTCGGGTATGCGCTCCCGGGCGCGGTGATCGCGGTGGGGGTCCTCCTCCCGCTGGCCTGGCTCGACCGGACGCTGGCGGCGGGAATCGCCTTCCTGACCGGTGTCGCGCCGGGCCTCCTCCTGACCGGGTCGGTGGCCGGTCTCCTCTTCGCCTATCTCGTCCGGTTCCTGGCGGTGGGAAGCCAGAGCGTCGAGGCAAGCCTCACGCGGATCCCGCGAAGCCTCGACGAGGCGGCCCGCTCGCTCGGCGCCGGCGGAGCCCGGACGCTTCGCGCGATCCACCTCCCGCTGGCGCGCCGCGGGCTGCTCGTCGCGGGCACGCTCGTCTTCGTCGACGTGATGAAGGAGCTGCCCGCCACGCTGCTCCTGCGACCGTTCGGGTTCGAGACCCTGGCGGTCGTCATCTGGCGGCGGACGGCGGAGGCGCTGTGGGTCGAGGCGGCCGCGCCGGCACTCGCGCTCGTCCTGGCCGGCCTCGGGCCGGTCGTGCTCGCGATGCGGGCCAGCGGCGCGGAGGCCCGCGGCCCGGACCTCCGGGCGGAGCGGCCTCCGCCGTGAGTCTCCTCCGCTTGACGGGAGTGACCAAGCGCTTTGCCCGCGATGCGCCGCCCGCCGTGGATGACCTGTCCCTCAGCGTGGGGGCCGGGGAGGTGCTGGCGCTCCTCGGGCCCTCCGGCTGCGGCAAGACGACGACGCTCCGGCTGGTGGCGGGCTTCGAGGCGCCGGATGCGGGGGTCATCGAGATCCGCGGCGAAACGGTGGCCGGGCCCGGCCGGGCCGTGCCGCCGGAGTCGCGGGGCGTGGGCGTCGTCTTCCAGGACTACGCCCTGTTCCCCCATCTCGGGGTCGAGGCCAACGTGGCGTTCGGGCTCGCCCATCTCCCCCGCCCCGCGCGTCTGCGCCGGGTGCGCGAGGTGCTGGAGCTCGTCGGGCTGGTCGGGCTCGAGGCCCGCTATCCGCACGAGCTCTCGGGCGGTCAGCAGCAACGCGTCGCGCTCGCCCGTGCGCTCGCCCCCGCACCGGCGCTGATCCTGCTCGACGAGCCGTTCTCGAATCTCGACGCCGATCTCCGCGCGGCGATGCGGGAGGAGATCGGAAAGATCCTCCGGGCCAGCGGGACCACGGCCATCTTCGTCACCCACGATCAGCAGGAGGCCTTCGCGCTGGCGGATCGGGTCGGGGTGCTGAACGCGGGGCGGCTCGAGCAGGTCGCGCCGGCCTTCGAGCTCTACCACCGGCCGGGGACCCGGTTCGTCGCCGAGTTCGTGGGGGCGGCGGACTTCCTGCGGTCGATGGTCACCGAGGACGGGATCGTCTCCGAGCTGGGAACGCTGGCGCGCCCGGGCGGGCTGACGCCGGGTCAGGCGGTCGACATCATGATCCGCCCCGACGACATCGACTTCATCCCGCACCCGGAGGGCGACGTCGTCGTGGTGGGCCGGCAGTTCCACGGGGACGAGCACCTCTACCGGCTCCGGCTGACCTCCGGCGCCCACGTCCACGCCGTCCAGCCGTCGACCACGCTCTATCCCGTGGGAACGCGGGTCCGCGTCGTGGCGAAGCTGCTCCACGTG
This sequence comes from uncultured Candidatus Rokubacteria bacterium, assembly GCA_963745015.1. GTDB lineage: Bacteria > Methylomirabilota > Methylomirabilia > Rokubacteriales > DASRDR01 > DASRDR01. Next base: position 267,847 of record CAVUVU010000012.1, on the reverse strand, counting down.
GTGGCGTTCCCGCTCCCGGACGCGAGATAGCGGCGGCTCCACGCGCCCCGCCGCGACCGGCCGGCGGGGTCAGTCCCGCGACGTCTCGACCCGGGCCGCCCCGGCGCGAGCGAGCCGGAGCGTCAGGCGATGCGCCCGACGCTCGAGCCCGTCCACCAGATCGCCGCCGGCCAGCTCCCACGCCTCGGCGGCCGCGAGGGCCGCCCGCGTCAGATCGAGCGCGGCGCCGTAGTCCCGCGCGTGATGCTCGTGGAGCTTCGCCAGGTCGATCAGCAGCTTGAGCGGGGGCCGCTCCGCGCGCGCCACCGTCTCCGCCCAGAGGGTCCGCGCGTCGCCGATCCGCCCCGCCCGCCGCCAGAGCCAGCCGAGCCGCCAGGCGACCCCGGGCTCGAGCGCGACGGGCAGGCCGGCGCGGAGCGCGGCCTCGTAGAAGCGCGCGCTCCGGTCAGGCTCCCGGCGCTCGAGCCAGCGCCCCGCGCCCATCCACTCCACGGGATCGTGACGCGGGTCCGGGCCGTCCAGGAGCGCCGCCGCCCGCGCGTGGAGGCCGGCCAGGGCGACCAGGTCCCAGCGGTTGTGCCGGAAGATCCGCGGCAGCGGCCCCGGATCGCCGCTGCGGAGGTAGCGGAAGTAGACCTGGGGCACGAGCGCGCCCGGAAGGTCCTCGCCCCGGTCGAGCCCGAGCAATGCGCCCTCGAGGGTCGCCAGGCGGCAATCCGCCGCGCGCCCGCGCCAGAGCGCCCGCGCGACGGGGTAGAGGTCCTGGTGCGGAAGGTCCGGCCCCCACCAGGGCGCGCCGCGCGAGGAGGTACCGGGTCTCGAGGAGCGGGAGGTCGAAGGTGCGCCCGTTGAAGGTCACCAGCTCCCGCGCCTCCGCGACCGCCTCCCGCACCGCGTGGAGGAACGCCGCCTCGGCGCCGAGGTCTCCCAGGAAGTACTGGGTCACGCTGAGCGTGCGGGGCGTCGTCCACGTCGCGAGGCCGACGAGGAACACGTACGTGCCGGTGCCGCCGGCGAGCCCCGTCGTCTCGGTGTCGAGGAAGACCGTGCCGGGGCTCGGCGGGGCGGCGCCGGCCATCGCCGCCGGCACCCGCACCGTCTCGACCGACCGGAGCGCCGGACCGTGGGGCGTGGGCACGGACTCGAACGCCAGGGGCTCGGCGGGCGGCGGGCGCTCGGCCGCGTGGCGCGCCGCCAGCCGCTGGAGGCGGGCGCGGAGCCGCGCCAGATCGAGCTCGCGATCGGCGACCGCGCCCGGCGCCGGGGGCCGCCCCGAAGTCGTGGGGAGTGTCATCGGCGGGCGGTGCCCGGCCTCAGCCGATCAGGCGGTCGAGGAGCGTGCCCGCCATCGGCTTCGCCCGGCGGCCGACCTCGTTCACCGGCCCGACGCACGACGGGCAGCCCGACCGGCAGGAGCAGGTGCCGGATCGTCTCGCGGGCGCGGGCCAGCAGGGGGCCGATCAGCTCGAAGAGGCGCTCCGTGAGGCCGACGCCGCCCGGCTGGCTGTCATAGAGATAGACGGTGGGCTCGAACTGGTCCGCCGCCAGGAGGCGGGCGCGCGTGCGCTCCGTGGTGAGGACCCGCGGGCCGCGCGGGGCCTCCTGCCCGGCTCGGGAGGGGCGGCGTCGCCGAGCCAGGAGCCGAGGTCCCGCACGTCGCACATGAGGAAGAGCGGCGCCAGGTGATGGAGGAGGTACGCCAGGCCCCGGAGGCCGTCGACGAGCGCGTCGCGGTCGGGCGAGACCGCGGCGAGCACCTCGGGGCGCAGCGTGAGCCAGAGCCCCGAGGTCTGCATCTCCTGCTGGGGCAGCGTCGACCTCGCCCGCGCCCACGTTCTCCATCGTGTCGAACTTGATCTTCTTGAAGCCGACCACCTGCTCGGCGACCAGAAGCTCCCCCTGCTCGACCCGCCCGGCGGCGGCGCCCCCGGTGGCCTCGGACTGGAAACGGTCGAGAGCCCAGACCCCCTTGGCCGTGACCGCGTCGGTGAAGTAGTCGACCTGGACGCGCTTGACGTAGGCGACCTTCTCCTCGTCCTCCCGGAAGCGCAGCTCCTGCACCTCGTACTGCTGCCCCTCGATGAGGTAGATCGCCTTCGGGTGCACCATCGCGAAGGCGCTCCGCCAGTCGACCTCGGCGATCACCTCGCGCTTCCGGGTCAGCCGGCGGACGGCCTCGACGGGCTCGAGCGTCTGGTGGGTCGAGTCGATCACGACGAAGTTGTCACTCGCCACGCTCCGCAGCGAGAGGTGGTCCGCCGGGTACGTCTCGCTGGTCCAGTGGTAGCGGCCGCCCGTCCGGTGGAGCAGCCCCTCCTCCTCCAGGAGGCGGAGGTAGCGGCCGACGTCCTCCGCGCCGAAGGGCTCGTCCTCCGCGAACGGCAGCTCGAACGCCGCGCACTTGAGATGGCTCGCCAGGACGTACGGGTTGTCGGGATTGATCAGCCCGTGCTCCGGGGGCGCGCCGAAGAAGTAGTCGGGATGGGTGACGATGAACTGGTCGAGGGGGGCCGAGGACGCCACCAGGATCGCCGCCGAGAGCCCGCTCCGCCGGCCGGCCCGGCCCGCCTGCTGCCAGGTCGAGGCCACCGTGCCCGGGTAGCCGGCCAGGAGCGCCACGTCGAGGCGCCCGATGTCGATGCCGAGCTCGAGCGCGTTCGTCGACACGACGCCCAGCACGTCCCCCGCGCGAAGGCCCCGCTCGACCTCGCGGCGCCGGTTGGGCAGGTACCCTCCGCGGTAGCCGCGGATCACGTCGGTGAACGCCGGCGCCCGCTCGACGGCCGCCTTGAGGTCGATCAGGACGACCTCCTCGGCCAGCCGGCTCCCGGTGAAGACGATGGTCGGCACCCGCGCCCGGAGGATCGGCGTCGCCAGCCGGCTCGCCTCCTTCAGGTATGGGCGGCGGATCCCGAGCTCGGCGTTGACGACCGGCGGGTTGTAGAAGACGACGACCTTCTCGCCGGACGGCGCGCCGTTCTCCACCACCAGGCCCACCGGCGGACCCGATGAGCCGCTCCGCGAGCTCCTGGGGGTTCGCGATCGTCGCCGACGTGCAGATGAACTGCGGAGCGGCGCCGTAGTGCCGGCAGATCCGAAGGAGCCGGCGGAGCACGTTGCCGAGGTGGCTCCCGAAGACGCCGCGGTACGTGTGGAGCTCGTCGATCACGACGTAGCGCAGGTTCTGGAACAGCCCGATCCACTTCGTGTGGTGCGGCAGGATTCCCGAGTGGAGCATGTCCGGGTTCGTCAGCACCACGTTCGCGCGGGCCCGGACGGCGCGCCGGGCGTCCTGGGGGGTATCCCCGTCGTAGGTGTGGATGCGCAGCTCCGGCAGGGCGCGCGCCAGCTCCTCGAGCTCCGCCAGCTGGTCCTGCGCGAGCGCCTTCGTGGGAAAGAGGTAGAGCGCCCGCATCGCCGGCTCCGTCAGGAGGCCCTGGAGGACCGGCAGGTTGTAGCAGAGCGTCTTGCCGGACGCCGTCGGCGTCACCACGACCGCGTGGCCGCCCTTGCCGAGGAGATCGAGCGCCTGGGCCTGGTGGGTGTACAGCCCCTCGATCCCGCGCGCCCTGAGCGCCTCCGCGACCCGGGGATCGACGGCGTCGGGAATCGGGACCGTCTGCGCGGGGCGAGCCGGGAACCGGCGGAGCGCCGTCACGGCCGGCCCGGCTTCGGCGACGAGTCGGTCGATCAGCTCGGCGAGGTCGACGCGCGGTTCCCCGGGCCCCGCCATCTCGGCACATCTTAGGAGTCGCGCGCGAACATTGTCAACGTTCGGCAATCGCGGTTCAATGAGACGATCGCGATGCACGCCGAGCCTCGTCTCCCCACTCGCCGCGGCCCGGCCCGCTTCGTGCCGCCCCTCCTCTGGATGGGTCTGATCGCGCTCGGCTCCTCGAGCCTCCTGTCGGGCGGCCGGACCGGGCGGTGGTTCCTGACGCTCCTCGGCGCCCTCGCGCCGTGGGCGAGCCCGGTCCTCCTCGACGCCGCGCACTTCGGGCTCCGCAAGGTCGGGCACGTCGTCGAGTTCGGCGTCCTGGCGATCCTCTGGTACCGCGCCCTGGCTCCGTCGCCGCGCGCGGTCGCCGGAGCCTTCGCCCTCGCGGCGGCCTACGGGGGGCTGGACGAGCTCCGGCAGGGGCTCGACCCGAGCCGTGTGCCCGCCGTGGGCGACGTGGCCGTGGACGCGTTCGGCGCGCTGCTCGGGCTCGCGGCCTGGACGGAGCCCGGGCGGCTCAGAACGGGGGCGCTCCGGGGCGCCGCCTGGGGGGTGGCGGCTCTCGCCGGGCTCAGCGTCCTGGGGGGGATCCTGGACGTCGCGCTCGGCCGCTCGGCCGCGGACGCCGGCGTCGCGGCGCTGGGCCTCGGCCTCGTCGCGGCGGGCCTGACTTGGGTCGTGGGGCGCGGCAGGGCCGCGGGGCCGCACCCGCCCGGCCGATCCTGAGCGCCGGCGGCGAACGGGGCCGACGGCGGCAGGGGCCGGCTACGCGGGGCCGCTCACGCCGGGCGCTCGAGGCGGACGACCACCTCGATGTGCGGCGTGTGCGGGAACATGTCGACGGGCTGGACCGCGGTGATCCGGTAGCCGGCGGCGCAGAGCGTGGCGAGGTCCCGGGCCAGGGTCGCCGGGTTGCAGGACACGTAGACGACGCGCCGGGCGGCGAGCGTGGCAAGGCTCCGGAGCGCCTTCGGGTGGAACCCGGCCCGGGGCGGGTCGGCGACGACGACGTCGGCCCGCACGCCCCGCGCGAGGAGGTCGGGCAGGACGTGCCGCACCTCGCCCGGCAGGAAGGTGCAGTTCGTGATCCCGTTCGCCCGCGCGTTGCGGGCGGCGTCCTCGATCGCGGCCGGCACCAGCTCGATGCCGTAGACCGCCCGCGCCTGGCCCGCGAGGAGCAGGCTGATCGCCCCCGTCCCCGCGTAGAGGTCGAGCACCGTCTCCTGGCCGGTGAGGCCCGCGTACTCCGCCACGATGGCGAACAGGCGCTCGGCCTGGCGCGTGTTGGTCTGGAAGAAGGAGTTGGCCGAGATCGAGAAGACGAGATCGCGGAGCCGCTCGCGAATCGTCTCGTTGCCGGCGATCGGGTGCTCCTCGACGCCGACGGCGACGGCGGCCTTCTTCGGATTCACGTTCAGGACGACCGAGGTCACGTGGGGGCACCGGGCGCGGAGGTGGTCGGCGAGCGCCCGGGCGGTCGGCACGTCGGGGGAGGCCGTGACCAGATTGACCATGGCGTCGCCGGTCTGCCGCCCCTCGCGGAGCATCAGGAAGCGGAGGAGGCCCTCCTCGGTCTCCTGCCGGTAGACGCTCCACCGCCGCTCGCGGACGAAGGCGCGCACCTCGGCGAGGACGGCGTTCATCCCGTCGGACTGGAGGAGGCACCGCTCGACGTCCAGGATCGCGTCGTAGCGCTCCGCCTCGTGCAGCCCCACCACGGGCTGGCCGTCGACCTCGGCGAAGGTGAACTCCATCTTGTTGCGGTAGCCGTAGACGTCGGGGGCGCCCAGGATCGGGGACACCGACACCTCGCCGAGCCCGCCGAGGCGCGCCAGGCAGTCGACCACCTGGCGCTGCTTGAACTCCAGCTGGGCCTCGTAGCGCACGTGCTGGAGCCGGCAGCCGCCGCACCGCCCGAAGTAGGGGCACGGCGGCTCGGTGCGCAGATCCGAGGCGCGGTCGAGCCGCTCGATCGCGCCCCGGGCGAACCGCGGCCGGACCTGCGTGAGCCGGACGTCGACACGGTCGCCCGGCACGCCGCCGGGGACGAACACGACGTAGCCGCCGGCCCGCGCGACCCCCTCGCCCCCGAACGCCAGGTCGGTCACGTCCACGGTCAGGAGATCACCGCGCCGCGCCGTGGCCATGTCGCCCTGCATGCTACGGCAGGGCCCCAGTGCCGTCAACGCTCGCCGCCTTGTGAGCGGGTATCGTGGATGCTACGATAGTGGGCCGGTCTTCGAAGGCATGAGCGCTCAAGGACTCCCGGCCGTCTCACCGGGTCGCGCACGGTACGCGCTGGGAGTGCTGTTCGCGATCAACCTGTTCAACTACGTCGATCGTCAGGTCATCTCGGGGGTGCTCCCGCTGGTCCAGCGGGATCTCGAGCTGTCGGATACCGCGCTCGGCTGGCTGGCGTCCGCGTTCATGATCCTTTATCTGACCGGCTCGATTCCGCTCGGGGTGCTGGGAGACCGGATGGCCAGAAATCGCCTCATCGCCGTCGGCGTCGGCGTGTGGGGGGCGGCGACCGTCCTCTCGGGGCTCGCCCGGTCCTACGGGCAGCTGTTCGCCGCGCGGGCCCTCGTGGGCATCGGCGAGGCCTCCTACGGTCCCACCGCGAGCGCGATGGTCTCGGACCTCTTCCCGCGCCAGCGGCGGGGGTTCGTCAACGCGCTCTTCAACGCCGCCATCCCCTTGGGCGGCGCGATCGGCGTGATGGCCGGCGGCCTCATCGGGTCCCGCTACGGATGGCGGGCCGCGTTCCTCCTGGTCGGTCTGCCCAGCGTCGCCCTCACGATCCTGGCCTGGCGCCTCGGCGACCCGCCGCGGGGCGCGCAGGACCACCTGACGGCCGACGCGCGCGGCCGGCCCCCCGACGGGTTCTTCGAGGGCGTGGTGGGGCTCTTCCGCACGCCGACCTTCGTCATGGTCTGCGCGGTCGGCATGCTCGTGGCGTTCTCGATCGGCGCCTTCAACCACTGGCTCCCGCTCTATCTTCACCGGGTCAAGCAGCTCACCGTGCCCGAGGCCAGCTTCTGGTTCGGGGTCCTGTCGGCGTCCGGCGGACTCCTCGGCGTCGTCAGCGGGGGGATCGTCGGGGACCTGCTGGCGCGCCGGACCCCCGCCGGGCACCTCCTCACGATCGCCGGCGGCTTCCTGCTCGCGGCCCCGGCCGGCATCGTGATGATCCTCGCCCAGGATCGGGCCGTGTTCCTGCCGGCCCTGTTCTTCGCCGTGACGTTCCTCGTGCTCTACATCGGCAGCGTCAACGCCGTGATCCACAACGTCGTCCACCCGGCGCTCCGGGCGACCGCGGTCGCCATCTTCGTGTTCATCATCAACCTGGGCGGGGCCGCGCTCTCGCCGGCGATCGTCGGGCTCATCTCCGACCGGCGCCAGTCGCTGCAGGCCGCCATGCTCATGCTGCCCGTCCTCGTGTTCTTCGCCGGTCTGATCGCGCTCGCGGCGGCCACGGTCATCGGGTCCGACATGCGACGGCTGGGAGGTGCCGCGTGCCTGAGCCCGTCCGGATCGGGACGCTGCTCGGCAGCATGCCGGGACTGAACGACCGGCTGGCCGAGGCGCGGCTCGTCGCCACCTGGCCGACCATCGCGGGACCCGCCGCGGCCCGCTCGCGGGCGGAGGGGGTCGATCAGGGGGTGCTCCGGGTGGCCGTGGACAGCTCCGGCTGGCTCCACCGGCTCACCCTGGAGGAGCCGCGCCTGGTCACGCGCTGCCGCGAGATCGCCGCGATCCGCGCGATTCACTTCCGGCTGGCTCCGCTCCCGGCCCGGCGGCCCGCGCCGATCGGAGCCCGTCTCCCGCGGTCGAAGGAGAGGTGTGTCCATGATGCTGACACGGCGCGGGGTCGCGAGCGTGCTCGTCACGCTCCTGTTCCTGGGCTGCGCGGCCTCGCCCAACTCCGGGGGCATCGCCCCGGAGTCCGGCACGGCCGCCGAGCGCAATCGGGCGGCGATGGAGCGGCCGGCGGACCCGATCGCCTACCTGCACCTGGTGCGGGCGCACTATCACGCGGAAGCGGCCGAGTGGCCGCAGGCCACCGCCGAGCTCCGCCGGGCCATCGACCGCGACAAGCGGTCGTCGACGCTCTGGCTTCTCCTCGCGCGCTGGCTCGGGCGTCAGGGCGCGCACGCCGAGGCGGTCACGGCGGCGAAGGAGGCCATCGCGCTCGACCCCCAGCGGCCGGGCGACTACCTCGCGCTCGCCGAGGCGCTACCACGCGCAGAAGAACGAGCCCGAGGCCGCCGCGGCCCTCGAGCAGGCGATCCGGCTGAACCCGAAGGCCCCGGAGCCGTACGAGACCCTCGCGCGCTATGCCGCGGAGCGGAAGGACTACACGCAGGCCGCGGCCGCGCTGACCCGGCTCCTGCAGGTCCAGCCGCAGCACGCCCGCGCGCACTTCCTGCTCGGCCGCCTCGCGGTCGAGCGCGAGGCGTGGAACGACGCCGTGCCGCATCTCCGCCGGGCGGTCGAGCTCGACCCGGACCAGGACGGCGCCTGGGCGGCGCTGGCCTTCGTCTACGAGCAGCAGAAGAAGCCCGAGGAGGCGGTGCGCGTCTACCGGGACGCGATCGAGGCGAACCCCGACAACCTGGCGCTCCGCGACCGCCTGGGCGAGCTGCTCGTCCGGCAGGGCAACCTGGCCGGCGCCGGGGAGGCCTTCCAGGGCCTCGTCGATCAGGCGCCCAACGACCCCCGGGTCTGGATGAAGCTCGGGGCCGTCCTCTACGAGCAGAAGGCGTACGACCGCGCGATCGAGGCGTTCCAGCGCGCGCTCGCGCTCGAGCCGCAGAACCTGCGCGCCCGGTTCTACCTCGCCTCCTCCTACCTCGACGCCGGCCGCGAGGGCGAGGCGCTCGAGGCGCTCAACGAGGTGCTGCGGTCCGACCCGAAGAACGTGGACGCGCGGCTCCAGCTCGGGTTCCTCCACAGCCGGGCCAAGCGGTACGACGACGCCGTCCGGGTGCTGACCGAGGCCGCCAACCTCGATCCGCGCCGGCCCGAGATCTTCCTCTACCTCGGCATGGCGCACTACCGGGCCACCCGCTACGACCGCGCGGTGCGGGCGTACGAGGAAGGGCTCGCGATCGACGAGGCGCACAAGGACCTGCACTTCCAGCTGGGCGTCGCGTTCGAGAAGCAGGGACGGTTCGACCAGGCCGTGGCCGAGTTCCGGCGCGTCATCGCGCTCGATCCCAAGCACGCGGAGGCGTACAACTACGTCGGCTACATGTTCGCCGAGAAGGGCATCCGCCTCGACGAGGCCGAGCGCCTGATCCGGAAGGCGCTCGAGCTCGAGCCCGACAACGGCTACTACATCGACAGCCTCGGGTGGGCCTACTACCAGCAGGGGCGGTACGGCGACGCCGTGCGCGAGCTCCGGCGCGCGGTGGAGCTCACGCGCGGCAAGGAGGACGCGGTCATCTACGACCACCTGGGCGAGGCCTATCTCAAGGCGGGCGACGAGCCAGCCGCGCTCTCCGCCTGGGAGAAGTCGCTCGAGCTCGACCCCGCCAACGAGAGCGTTCGCCAGAAGATCCAGAAGACCCGCCAGCGCCAAGAAGGCCGGAAGTAAGTGCGGGGGCGGGCGCGCCGCGGCGCGCGGCATGCCGCGGCCGCCGGCCTGCTGGCCGTCGCCCTCGCCGGCTGCGCGACCACGCGATCGGCGCCGCCGGTGGCCGCGCCGATCGCGCCGGCGCAGGCCGCCGAGCATCGCCCGGCGGTGGGCCGCGGAGTGGGAGGGCTTTCCGGGCATGCGGGCCGCGATCGATCTCACGGTCAAGACCCGCCGGGGGAGCGACCGCGCCGCGGCGCTCCTCCTGATGGCGCCGACCGCGCTCCGCGTCGAGGTCGCCACCCCGTTCGGGCTGCCCGCGCTGGTGGCGACCGCGGGGCCCGACGAGATCACCATCTTCCGGGTGCTCGAGCGCCGGGCGCAGACCGCCCGCCCCTCCCCGGCCGCCGTCGAGCGGTGGCTCGGCGTCGCGCTGCCGCCGACGACGCTGATCCGCCTTCTGGTCGGCAACGTCCCGCCTCCGGCCGACCCGGACCTGGTCGCCGTCGAGCGCTCGCCGAGCCCACATCTCACCTGGACCGACGGCGGGGTGCGCCACCGGGTGTGGGTGACGGCCGAGGGTCGACCCCTGCGCCTCCTGCTCGAGGGGGCCGGCGGGGTCGGCGATCGCCTGACGGCCGACTTCGAGTGGAACGCGGCCGGCGGCCTCGCGGCGGTCCGGCTCGAGGCGCCCGACCGGGGCTCCGAGCTGACGGTCCGGTATCTCTCCGCCGAGTATGTCGAGAGCCCGCCGGAAGCGTTCCGCCTGGCCCTGCCGGCGGACATCCCGGTCCAGCGGCTCGATTGACAGGAACCCTGCGTCGTGTTAGCGTTTTCCGCGTTCTCCGGCGGGCGAGTGGAGGTCCGGGCGCGGGCCAAGGTGAACCTGGGGCTGGAGGTGCTCGGACGGCGCGCCGATGGCTACCACGAGCTCCGCTCGGTCATGTGGGCCATCGAGCTGGCGGACCGGGTCACCCTCGAGGCTGGCGGTTGCGGACATCGCGCTCGAGTGTGCGGCACCCGGTGTCCCGCGGACTCCGGACAATCTCGCCTGGCGGGCGGCTGAGCTCGCGCGCCGGGAGACGCGCCCGGTGGCCGGGCTTCGGATTCGGATCGAGAAGCGCATTCCGGTGGCGGCCGGTCTGGGCGGCGGCTCCACGGACGCGGCGGCCGTGCTCGCCGGGTTCAGGAGCCTCCGGAGAGCGGGCCCGGACCGCGCCGGCTGGGAGCCATGGCGGTGGCGCTCGGGATGGACGTGCCCTTCTTCCTGGGCCGGAGCCCGGCGCTGGCGTGGGGGCGCGGGGAGGAGCTCCGACCGCTCCGGGCGAGCACGGGCCTGTCGCTCGTCCTGGCGAACCCGGGCTTCCCGCTGGCGACGCGCGACGTCTACGGGCGGCTCGAGCCGGCCGACTACGGCGACGGGCGTCGGGTGGACGCCCTGGTGACGGCGCTCCGCCGCGGGGTGGAGGCGGTCGCCGCCACCGTGACCAACGGGCTCGAGCGCGCGGCGGCGCGGCTGTGGCCCGGGCTGGCCGAGGTCAAGGCGGCGCTCGCTGGAGGCGGGGTGCCTGGCCGCGCTGATGTCGGGCAGCGGCCCGACCGTGCTCGGGATCGCCCCGTCGCACCGGGCGGCGCTCCGGGCCCGGGACGCGCTGGGCGCGCGGCCGTGGCGGCTCTGGGTCACGCGCACGGTCACCGGCCCGGCGCTGACGATCCGGCGCACGGCCAGGGGGCCCGGTGACGGGCGGCGCAGGGGCGGGACGACCTGGGGCGTGGCCAAGCGGCAAGGCGCGGGACTTTGGATCCCGTATTCGGAGGTTCGAATCCTCCCGCCCCAACCATCCGGATGAAGCGCGGGCTCGCCCACGCGGGCCCGTGAAGGAGTGGCAGACGCCATGCCGTACGAGCTGAAGCTGTTCACGGGGAACGCCCACCACGGGCTCGCCGAGGAGATCGCGGCCTGCCTCGGGATCCCGCTCGGGCAGGCGGAGGTCACCCGGTTCTCCGACGGCGAGGTCTTCGTCCAGATCGACGAGAACGTCCGGGGGGCGGACGTCTTCATCGTCCAGCCGACGTGCCCCCCGGTGAACGACTCCCTGATGGAGCTCCTGGTGATGCTCGACGCCGTGAAGCGCGCCTCGGCGGCCCGCGTCACGGCGGTGCTGCCCTACTACGGGTACGCCCGCCAGGACCGCAAGGTGCAGCCGCGCGTGCCGATCTCGGCCAAGCTCGTGGCCGACCTGATCACCGCCGCGGGCGCGCAGCGCGTCCTCGCCCTCGACCTCCACGCCGGGCAGATCCAGGGCTTCTTCAACATCCCCGTCGACCACCTCTTCGCGGCGCCGGTCGTGATCGACTACCTCGAGAAGCGCGGGCTGTCCGACCCGGTCGTCGTCTCGCCCGACGCCGGCGGGGTCGAGCGGGCCCGCGCCATCGCCAAGCGGCTCCGCGCGGGACTCGCCATCATCGACAAGCGCCGCGACGGTCCGAACGTCGCCGTCTTCATGTACCTGATCGGCGACGTCAAGGGCAAGGACGCGATCATCATCGACGACATGATCGACACCGCGGGCACGCTGGTGCAGGCCGCCGACGCGCTCAAGCGCGAGGGCGCCCGGCGCATCCTCGCCTGCGGCGTCCACCCCGTGCTCTCCGGGCCCGCGATGGCGCGCATCGAGGGCGCGCCGCTCGAGGAGCTCGTCGTCACGAACTCGATCCCGCTCAGCAAGGACAAGCAGATCCCCAAGATCACGGTTCTCTCGGTCGCGCCCCTCCTGGCGGAGGCGATCCGGCGCATCCACGACGAGGAATCGGTATCCACCCTGTTCGTGTAGGCGCCGGGCGCGCCAAGGAGACGGTCATGAACATCCGCGAGCTGTCAGTCGAGCCCCGCGAGGCCCTGGGCAAGGGCGCGGTCGGACGCCTCCGCAGGAAGGGCCTCGTCCCCGCCATTCTCTACGGCGCCGGGAACGCCCCCGTGCCGCTCGCCGTGGTGCCCACCGACGATGCAGCGCACCCTCCACGGCCATGGCGCCGGCGGCGTGCTGGTGAACCTCCGCCTGGCCGGCGACGCCGAGCCCCGGACGGCCGTCGTGCGCGAGCTCCAGTACGATCCGGTCCGCGACACGCTCATCCACATCGACTTCCAGGCGGTGCGGATGGACGAGGAGATCACGGTGGAGGTGCCGATCCACGTGATCGGCGAGGCCATCGGGGTCAAGGACCAGAGCGGCGTGCTCGCCCTCCTCTTGCGCACCGTCGAGGTCTCGTGCCTCCCGTCGCTCATCCCGGAGCGGATCGACGTCGACGTCTCGGCGCTCCACATCCACGACGTGGCGACCGTCGCCGACCTCCAGCTCCCGAGGGGGTCCGCGTGACGACGCCCGCCTCGCAGCCCGTCGCCACCGTCGCCCCGCCGATGGCCGAGGAGGTCGTGGCGACGGCGGCCGCGCCGGCGGCGGAGCCCGAGGTCGTCACCGAGCGCAAGCCGAAGGACGAGGACGAGGCCAAGGGCAAGGAGGAGGGCAAGGGCAAGAAGTAGGGCCGGCCCGGGGCCGCCGGCCGCAGGGCAGCCGCCGATGGCCGCGGATGTCGCCTCGTCGCCACGCGTGATCGTGGGCCTCGGCAACCCGGGCGCGGAGTACCGCGAGACGCGGCACAATCTCGGCCACCGGGTCGTCGAGGAGCTGGCGGCCCGTCTCGACGCCCGCTTCCGGCTCCGGGGTCCCGCCCACGTGGCCGAGGCGGCCTGGCAGGGGGGGCCGCTCCACCTCGCCAAGCTGGTCAGCTTCATGAACGTCAGCGGGCCGCCGCTGGCCCGGCTCCTCCGGCTGCTCGACGCGACCTCGAGCCAGCTGGTCGTCGTGTACGACGATCTGGACCTGCCGTTCGGGACGGTGCGGACGCGCCAGCGGGGTCGACATGGGGGGCACCACGGCATGGAGTCGATCCTGGCCAGTGTGGGCACCCAGGAGGTCCGGCGCGTCAAGATCGGGGTGGGGCGCCCGGCGACCCGGGACGAGGTGGTGGACTGGGTGCTCACGGGGTTCTCGAGCGAGGAGCGGGAGGCGCTGCCCGGGGTGATCGAGCGCGCCGCCGACGCGGCCCTGGGGCTGGCCGTCGGCGCCCCGCCATGAGGGTGTGCCCGCAGGGGGCCCGTGCGTGGACTCGGCAGGGGCCCCGTGCTATAAACTATTCGTTTACCCAAGCGACCAGTACGGAAGGGGGGACGCGCACGTGACGAAGGTCATCGTGGAGCCTGACGAGTCCTTCGAGAGCGCGCTCAAGCGCTTCAAGAAGCAGTGCGAGAAGGCGGGGCTCCTCTCCGAGCTGAAAAAGCGCCAGCATTACGAGAAGCCGAGCGTCAGGCGGAAGCGCAAGGCGCTGGCGGCTCGCAAGAAGGCCAAGCGACGGGAGCGCTACACGGACTAACCAGGAGGTCGCACGGTCGAGGTGGAGTTGATCCGCGACGACCTCCTGGGATGGCACCCCTTTCGTAACCTGCTCGCTCGCTTTGCGGCGACGCCCTCCGGGGCAAGACCGCGCCCGGGCGATCATGCCGCACCATGCCTTGACCACCGTGCGCGGCGCGCTCCGGGAGACCACCGAGGCGCGCCGCGCGCTGGTGGCCGAAGGCCCCCCGCCCTGGGACGGGACGGGCGATGCCCGCCCGATCCTCGCCGAGGCGGCGCCGGCCGGCGCGGTCCTCGACGGTCCCGCCCTGGTCCGCCTGCGCGACGGGCTGGCCGCCGCGGCCCGCCTCCGCGCGTACGGCCAGCGCATCGCCGCCGTCGCCCCCGGGCTCGGCAGCGTCTGGGCCGACCTGCCCGCCTTCCCCGACCTGGCCGGCACGCTCCACGAAGCCCTCGACCCCGACGGACGGCTGACCGACCGCGCCAGCCCGCGCCTTCGCGCGCTCCGGCGCCAGATCACCGACGCTCCGGGCCGAGCTCCAGACCCGCGTCGAGCGACTCCTCGATCACCCTGGCGTCCAGCCCGCGCTCCAGGAGCGCTACGTCACCGTCCGGAACGGCCGGTACGTGATCCCGGTCCGGGACGACGCGCGCCGGGCCGTCCGCGGCATCATTCACGACCGCTCGCAGAGCGGCGCCACCGTGTTCGTCGAGCCCGAGGAGACGATCCCGCTCAACAACGAGCTCACGCGGCTCTGCCTCCTCGAGCGGGACGAGGAGCAGCGCGTCCTCGGAGAGCTGACCGACGCCGTGCGGCACGTCCTGCCGGCCCTCGCGGAGCTCGTCGAGGGGCTCGGCGCGCTCGATCTCATCTTCGCGCGCGCCGCGCTGGCCGAGCGGCTCCAGGCGGCCGAGCCCGAGGTGGACGCCGGCGGCGATCTCGATCTCCGCGCGGCCCGGCATCCGCTGCTGGTCGCCCAGCGGTGGGGCGCCGCGCCGGGCGCGGGCGAGGTCGTCCCGGTCGACCTCCGGGTGCCGGCCGATCGGCCCGGCCTGGTCCTGAGCGGCCCGAACGCGGGCGGCAAGACCGTCGCGCTCGAAACGGCGGGCCTCCTGGTCCTGATGGCCCAGGCCGGGTGCCACATTCCCGCCGCCCCCGGGAGCCGGGTCCCGCTCGCGGACCAGGTGCTGGCGGTGATCGGCGACGAGCAGAGCCTGGCCCAGGACCTCTCGACGTTCTCCTCGTTCGTCCGACAGGTGCGGGAGATCCTCGACGTCGTCGGGCCCGGGTCCCTCGTCCTCCTCGACGAGCTCGGCGCGGGCACCGACCCGATCGAGGGGGCAGCGCTCGGCGCCGCGCTCCTCGAGGCCCTGCTCGATCGAGGGGCCCGCGTCATCGTCACGACGCACCTCGAGCCCCTCAAGGTCTTCGCCCAGGTGGAGCCGCGGCTCCAGAACGCGACGGTCGCGTTCGACGCCGAGCGGCTCGAGCCGACGTTCCGGCTGGAGTACGGGCATCCCGGGCCGAGCCACGCGCTGACGATCGGCCAGCGGCTCGGTCTCCCGCCGGAGGTCATCGCCCGCGCCCGGACGCACGTCGGCGAAGAGAGCCGCCGGCTGGAGGCCCTCCTGGCCACGCTGGAGGCGCGGACCCGGGACGCGGAGACGCGCGGCGCGGTGGCCGCCCGCCGCGAGGCGGAGGCGGCGACGGCGCTGGCGGCCGCTCGGGTCGCGGCGGAGCGCGCCCGGACCGAGGCGCGGCGAGATCCGGCGCGTGGCGGAGCAGCAGGCCCAGGCGCTCCTGGCCGACGCGCGGCGCCAGGTGGGCCAGGAGCTCGACCGCCTCAAGACCGACCCGGCCGGGGGGCGGCGCGCGGCGCAGGAGGCCTACCGGCGGCTGCGCGCCGCGGAGGCGACGCTCCAGCCGGTGCCGGCCGCGAGCGACGAGCCCGCCCCGCCGGGCGAGGTCCAGCTCCGCGGGTCTGGGACTCCGGGGGCGCGTGGTGGCGGAGTCCGGCGGCCTGGTCACCGTGCAGGCCGGGAGCCTCACGGTGCGGGTGGCGCGGAGCGAGATCGAGCCCGCCGTGGGCGGCCGGGCCAAGACGCCCGGCGGCCGCCGTGTCGTTCCCGGTCCGGGAGGACGTGGCGCGCGAGCTCCGCCTCCTCGGCCTCACGTCTGACGAGGCGCGCGCGGCCGTCGAGAAGTTCCTCGACGACGCGGTGCTGGCCGGACACCGGGAAATCCGGCTCGTCCACGGCAAGGGGACGGGAGCGCTCCGGCGCGCGGTGGAAGGGTGTCTCCGCGGACATCCCCTGGTCGGCCAGTTCCGCCTCGCCGAGCCGTCGGCCGGAGGCGCGGGCGTCACGGTCGTGGCGCTCGAGGGCGGCGCGGAGACCGAGGGGCCCGCGCCACGGCGCGGCCCGCGCGCCGTCCCGGGCCGGAGGGCGAGCCGATGAGAGTGCCCCCCGAGGTCCTGGACGAGATCCGGACGCGCGTGGATCTCGTCGACCTCGTGGGGGCGGTCGTGCCGCTCAAGCGCGCCGGCGAGCGATGGAAGGGCCTCTGCCCCTTCCATCAGGAGAAGACGCCCTCCTTCACGGTCCACCCGAAGTTGAACCTCTTCCACTGCTTCGGCTGCCACGCCGGCGGCGATGCCTTCGAGTTCCTCCGCCGGCACGATCGTCTCGACTTCCCCGAGGCGGTGCGCCTCCTGGCCGACCGGGCGGGCGTCCCCTTGCCGGGCCGCGAGTCGACGCCGGAGGCGAGCGCCCGCGACGGGCTCCTCACGCTCATGGAGTGGGCCGCGCGCCGCTTCGAGTCGTGGCTCTGGGACGGGACGGAGGCGGAGCGCGCCCGCGCCTATCTCGAGGGACGCGGGATCGGGCGCGAGACCGCGCGCGCCTTCCGGCTCGGCTACGCGCCCGAGGGCTGGGACCATCTCCTCGGCGCCGCGCGCCAGGACGGGCATTCGGTCGAGGCGCTCCTCGGTGGCGGGCTCGTGCTCCCCCGGCAGAATGCCTCCGGCCACTACGACCGCTTCCGCGGGCGGCTCATCTTCCCGATCGCGGACACGCAGGGCCGCGTCATCGCGTTCGGGGGCCGGGGGCTGGCCGGAGAGGAGCCGAAGTACCTGAACTCCCCCGAGACGCCGCTCTACCAGAAGGGGCAGACGCTCTACGCCCTTCACCAGCGCGCGCGAGCGGATGACCGAGCACGCGCCGCGCGCTCCTGGTCGAAGGCTACGTCGACTGCCTGATGGCGCACCAGCACGGCTTCCGGGAGGCCGTGGCCGTCCTCGGGACCGCGCTCACGCCGCCCCAGCTGGGACTGCTGCGCCGCTACGCCGACGAGGCGATCCTCTTCTTCGACGCCGACCGGGCGGGGCAGGAAGCGGCGCGGCGCGCCGAGGACCTGCTCGAGCGCTCGGCCGATCCCCAGTGGTGGGCGCTGACCCGCCGCTCGGACACGCTCGCGCGCCGCGGCCTCCGGCTCCGCGTGGCGACGCTCCCGGCCGGCCACGACCCCGACACGTTCCTGCGCGCCGAAGGCCCCGAGGCCCTCGAGGCCGCCTGCCGCGCCGCCCGGCCGCTCCTCCTCTTCGCGCTCGACCGCGTGTTCTCGGAGGAGGACACCGCCAGCCCGCGGGGCCGCGCCACCGGCAGCGCGCGTGTCGCCCTCATGCTCTCGAAGGTGCAGGACGGCGACGAGGCGATCGAGCTCGGGCGCGAGGCGGCCCGGCGGCTCGGCGTGGATCCGAGCGACCTCTGGCTCCAGGCCCAGCGGCTGGCCGAGGCCGTCCGCCCGGCCGCGCCGGCGGGCGCGACCGCGGGCCGCGCCGGCGCGCCGCCCCAGGACGTGACCTGGTTCGAGCGAGACCTCTGCCAGCTGGTGCTCCAGGCGCCGGAGGCGCGCGCGGCGCTGCTGCCGCTGATCGACGCCGCCGGCATCGTGCACCCCGGAGCCCGGGCCATCCTGGCGGCGCTCAGGGACGAGCCCGCGCTGGCGCCGGAGGCGCTCCTCCAGCGGCTGCCGGACGACATCACGCGGACGCTCCTCGCCCGGTGGCTCGTCGAGGAGCGCGAGTGGCCCGACCTCGCCGCCGAGGTGGCCGCGCGCCGGCGCCGGCTCGAGCGCCGGCAGGCGCAGCGCCGGGTCCGCGAGATCTCGCAGACGGTCGCGCAATCCGAGGCGAGCGGCGCCACGACGGACTTCAACTCGCTCCACACGGCCATCGGACAGGAGACGCCCCGAATCCGGGCCGACGCCGGGGGCAGCCCGTGAGCCCTGGTTCGCCCGAACCTCACGACGGAGGACGCACGTCCATGAGCGACGACCCGAAGCTGGAAGAGCTGGACAAGCTGATCTCGACGGGCAAGCAGAAGGGCTACGTCACCTACGAAGAGCTGAACGACGCCCTGCCCGGAGACCTGATCTCCTCGTACCAGCTCGACGACATCATGCTGATGTTCGGAGCCATGGACATCGACGTCGTCGACAGCGCCAAGGCCCCTCGCCCCCTGAACGAGATCGAGGATTCCCTCGACGAGCGGGAGGAGACCGTCCAGGCCGAGCCCGGCGACGCGATCGACCTCTCGCCGGGTCCCATCGGCCGCACCGAGGACCCGGTGCGGATGTACCTCCGCGAGATGGGCCGCGTCTCGCTCCTCACCCGGGAGGGCGAGATCTCGCTCGCCAAGCGGATCGAGGAAGGCAAGGAAGGCGTCACGCGGGCCGTGATGTCGACGAATCTCGCCAAGCGCGAGTTCCAGGCGCTGAAGGATGGGCTCCGCAAGGCGCGCATCTCGGTCCGGGACATCGCCGACATCTCCGACGAGGACTACTCGGAGGAGAAGGAGCCCGCGCTCGTCCGCGGCGTGCTGGCCGGCCTCGCCCAGGTGGAGCGGCTCCTCCGCGAGGTCCAGACCCTCCAGCGCGAGCAGCGCAAGCACAAGCCGCGTCAGCCCAAGCGGCAGAAGGCCGACCTCGCCGTGCGGCTCAAGCAGGAGAAGCTCTTCGCCGCGCTCCGCGAGATGTCGCTCAACCCCTCCGTGATCGACCGCCTGTCCAGCCGGCTCAAGCAGATGGTCGCCAAGGTGAAGCAGGCCGAGCACGAGATCCAGCTCTGGAGCGACCCCGACAAGGGGCGCGCGGTGGAGTTCGAGCACTTCTTCCGGTCGCTCGACGACGCCGAGGACTCGGACCTCCTGAACACGCCCGCCGACCGGAAGCTCCCGCCGCGCGAGCGGTGGAAGCGCTACGCCGAGCGGAAGACGAAGCGCGTCGAGCAGGAGGCCGAGGCCCGGGTCGACGAGCTGAAGCGCATCGTCCACGTGATCCGCCAGGGCGAGGAGAAGGCCGCCCAGGCGAAGAAGGAGATGGTGGAGGCCAACCTCCGGCTCGTCATCTCCATCGCCAAGAAGTACACGAACCGGGGGCTCCAGTTCCTCGACCTGATCCAGGAGGGGAACATCGGCCTCATGAAGGCGGTCGACAAGTTCGAGTACCGGCGCGGCTACAAGTTCTCGACCTACGCGACCTGGTGGATCCGCCAGGCGATCACGCGCGCCATCGCCGACCAGGCCCGCACCATCCGCATCCCGGTCCACATGATCGAGACGATCAACAAGCTCATCCGCACCTCCCGGCAGCTCGTCCAGGAGCTCGGACGCGAGCCCACGCCGGAAGAGATCGCGACCAAGATGGACGTGCCGGTCGAGAAGGTGCGCAAGGTCCTCAAGATCGCCCAGGAGCCCATCAGCCTCGAGACCCCGATCGGCGAGGAGGAGGACAGCCACCTCGGCGACTTCATCGAGGACAAGCAGGTGGTCTCCCCCGTGGAGTCGATCATCGGGCTCTCCCTCCGCGAGCAGACGAACAAGGTGCTGGCCACCCTCACCCCGCGCGAGGAGAAGGTGCTCCGCCTGCGCTTCGGGCTCACCGACGGCTGCGAGCACACGCTGGAGGAGGTGGGCCAGGACTTCGCCGTCACCCGCGAGCGCATCCGGCAGATCGAGGCCAAGGCGCTCCGGAAGCTCCGGCACCCCTCGCGGTCGAAGAAGCTCCGGAGCTTCCTCGAGTCGTGAGCCCGACCCGGCCTCCGCGCGCCGCCGTCACCCGCCGGGCCGGGCGCCCGCCGGGGCGGGCCCGTCCGTCGCCGCCGGTTTGTGGCCCCGTCCGAAATCTGCTAGCATCACCCTCGCTTGGGCCCATAGCTCAATTGGCAGAGCCGCCGGCTCATAACCGGTCTGGTCCTGGTTCGAGTCCGGGTGGGCCCACCACCTAATGATGGATCCGCATCTCCAGCGCCTCCAGGAGCTTCAGGTCCTCGACAGCCGGGTCGCGGGGCTCGAGCGCAAGCTCGAGTCCATTCCCCACCGCATCCAGACCATCCGCGACGCCCTCCAGCAGGCGAAGGCCGGCGTCGACGGCATCCGGGCGAAGCTCGACGGCGCCCGCAAGGACCTGCGGACGAAGGAGAAGGAGCTCGAGTACCAGGCGGCCCAGCGGAAGAAGCTCGAGGCCAAGCTCTACGAGGTGAAGACGAACAAGGAGTACTCCGCCGTCCTGGCCGAGATCGAGGGCGCGAAGGTCGAGAAGGACCGGCTGGAGGAGGAGATCCTCGGCCTCATGGAGCTCCAGGAGCGCATGGGCCGCGAGGTGGTCGAGGGCGAGGCGCGGCTGCGGCCCCAGGAAGCGGAAGCGAAGGTCCAGGAGGCGGCCGCCGCCGAGGAGCTGCGCGCGCTCGAGGTCGACGTCGAGGGGGCCCGGAGCGAGCGGGAGAGTGTCGCCCGCGACGTCCCGCGAGACGTCCTCGCCCAGTACAGGCGGCTCCTCAAGGGCCGGGCCGGGCTCGCGGTGGCGCTGGTCGGCAGCAACGGGATCTGCTCCGGCTGCCGGGTCACCCTCACCCCGCAGCGCTTCAACGAGGCCCGGCAGTCCGTCCAGATCCTGGTCTGCGAGAACTGCGGCCGCTTCCTGTACTACCAGCCCTAGCCTCCGTCACGTCCAGCCGACCCTGACCGGCGAGAGTCGCTCGAGGCCGGTGGCCGAGAACCTGGGCCCCTTCGACTACGTCGTCGTCGGCGCCGGCACCGCCGGCTGTGTCCTCGCCAACCGGCTGTCGGCGGACCCGGCCACCCGGGTGCTCCTCCTCGAGGCCGGGGGCCGGGACAACTACTTCTGGATCTGGATCCCGGTCGGCTATCTCTTCACCATCAACAATCCCCGGACCGATTGGTGCTTCCGGACGGAGGCCGAGCCGGGCCTCAACGGGCGCGCGCTCAACTATGCGCGCGGGCGCGTCCTCGGCGGATGCTCCTCCATCAACGCGATGATCTACATGCGCGGCCAGGCGAGCGACTACGACCACTGGGCGTCGCTCGGCAACCGCGGCTGGTCGTGGCGGGAGATCCTCCCCTACTTCATCCGGGTCGAGGACTACGCCCACGGGGCCGACGAGCTCCACGGCGCCGGCGGCGAGCTCCGCGTCGAGGAACGGCGCGTCAGCTGGGAGATCCTCGACGCCTGGCGCGAGGCCGCCGCGGAGTGCGGCATCCCCAAGATCGCCGAGTTCAACCGCGGAGACAACTTCGGCAACGCCTACTTCCAGGTGAACCAGCGCCGCGGCGTGCGCGTCAACATGGTCCGCGCCTTCCTCACGCCGGTGCGGCACCGCCCGAACCTGACCGTGCTCACGGACGTGCACGCGCGGCGCGTGGCCGTCGAGCGCGGCGCCGGCGGCCCGCGCGCCGACCGGCGTCGAGATCCGGCGCGGGGACGGCTCGACCGCCTTCGTGACGGCGCGGCGGGAGGTCGTGCTCGCCGCCGGCGCCATCGGATCGCCGCAGATCCTCCAGCTCTCCGGCATCGGGCCCGGCGCGCTCCTGCAGGCGCACGGCATCCCGGTCCTCCACGCGCTGCCGGGGGTCGGCGAGAACCTCCACGACCATCTCCAGATCCGGCTCATGTACAAGGTTCGGAATACCCGGACGCTGAACGAGCGCGCCAACAGCCTGCTCGGCAAGGCCATGATGGGACTCGAGTACCTCCTCTTCCGGACGGGGCCCCTCACCATGCCACCGTCCCAGCTGGGCGCCTTCGCGAAGAGCGATCCGGCGCAGCCGAGCGCCAATATCGAGTGGCACGTGCAGCCCTTGAGCCTCGACAAGTTCGGCGACCCGCTCCACCCGTTCCCGGCGATCACCCCGTCGGTCTGCAACCTCCGCCCGACGAGCCGGGGCCATGTGCGGATCACGAGCCCCGATCCCCACGCCCATCCCAAGATCTCGGTGAACTACCTCGCCACCCCCGAGGATCAGCGGGTCGCGGTCGACGGGATGCGCTTCACCCGCCGGATCATGGCCGCCCGGGCGCTGGCCCGCTTCGCGCCGGAAGAATGGCGCCCCGGAACGGCCGTCGAATCCGAGGCGGACCTGCTCCATGCCGCCGGCGACCTGGGAACGACGATCTTCCATCCGGTCGGCACGTGCCGCATGGGCGCGGATCCGCTCGCGGTCGTGGACGACCGGCTGCGCGTGCACGGGGTCGCCGGCCTGCGGGTCGTCGACGCCTCCGTCATGCCCCGCATCACCTCGGGCAACACCAACGCGCCGACCGTGATGATCGCCGAGAAGGGCGCGGAGCTGATCCGGGCCGACGCCTAGGCGCACCCGGGCGCCCCTCAGGCCGGCGCAGTACAATGAGGAGGCGTCACGCTCTTTGACAGATCGGCGCCAGAGGAAGCCGGATGGTCGCCGGTCCCGGAAACCGGGCCGGAGGAAAGTCCGGGCACCGTCGGGCAGGGTGCTGGCTAACGGCCAGGGGGGCAACCCCACGGACAGTGCCACAGAAAGTAGACCGCCGCGCGCTCTCGGGCGCGCGGTAAGGGTGAAACGGTGCGGTAAGAGCGCACCAGCGATCCGGGTGACCGGATCGGCTCGGTAAACCCCACCCGGTGCAAGGCCGAATAGGAGGGCAAGTCCCCGGCAACGGGGGCGAAGGGCGGTCCGCTCGGGGCCCTCGGGTCAGGCTGCTGGAGCGGCCGGGTAACCGGCCGTCGAGAGGAATGACCATCACGCCAGCCAAGGATACCGGCTGGCGTACAGGACCCGGCTTACAGGCTCCCTCTGGCGCTTTTCTTACGTGACGGGCACTTACGAGGCGTCATCGTGGCTCAGTCACCCCGTGTACAGAACCCCGGAACATAAGCCCGCTTATTTTCGTACTCTGTCCGCCTCACGTCAGCTTCCACGGCAACCGGAGGACGGCCTCGCTGAGGGCCGCGTCCGTAACTTCGGTGTAGATGACGGTCGACTTGATGTCCTCGTGCCCGAGTAGCTCCTTGACGAGCCGGATGTCGACGCCAGCCCGGAGCAGCCGCGTGGCGTAGGTGTGACGGAACCTGTGCGGCAGGCAACGCGGCACGCCGGCAGCCTGTCCCCAGCGGTGGGTCAGGTCTTCCAACTGGCGCCGCGTGATTGGCTTCCCGGAACGCTGGCGGAACAGATACTCCTGCGGCTTCAGCCGGCCGAGAGCCAGAGCATAGCTCACGATGAGCTCGCGCACCTCGGCCGGGATCGGCACCACCTGAACCTTGTTCCCTTTCATAAGCGCTCGCAGCTGGGGCGGCGACTCGTTCACGTCCCCGACTCGTAGGCCGCAGATCGGTGTCGCGCGCAGGCCGGAGCCGAGCAGGATCGCCCGCAGGACACGCTCCATGGGCGGGACCTCCAGCGCTAGGAGGCGCGCCGTCTCCTCATCGCTGAACGACGGGGTCTCCGCCCTTATGGGCGAGGGGAGCCGGTCAATAAGCGGCGCCACGCAACTGAGCGCCCGACATGGGTTATCCGGGCGGCTGTCCGTATCCCGGGTTACAGGCTCCCTCTGGCGCTTTTCTTGAGTCGCGAGGGTCTACGACCCATCGTTCCGCTTCACATCGTTGAGGTACAGAACCCCGCTTATTGTTCACCGCAATAACCTGGGTAGTCGGAGCACGGCAGCGCTCAGCGCGACGTCCGTCACCTTGGGGTAGACGCCCGTGCTCACCGTCGACGCTGCGGTTCGGAATTCTCGCGGACTCTCAAGCGTGAGCGCGATCGCCCAGGCCCTGCGCATCACGGCCGGCCGCGGTGCCCAGGATGGCGTCCCGTCCGCTCGCCGGGCGCTGCGAGCGGGCCTCCACGCCCGCGGGTCCACCACCGACCAGGTTCCGGAGAACCAGCTGGCCGTGCTCCGAGCGTTTGCCGAGGCGTGCGGGTGGGCCGCTACCGAGTACGCCGACGACGGCGTCAGCGGAGGTCAGACGAGCCGGCCGGCCCTCGACACGCTCCTGGCCGCCGCGCGCGCCCGGCGACTGGACATCGTGCTGACCACAAAGCTCGATCGCCTGGCTCGGTCGACGCGGCACCTCGTGGGCCTCGCGGCTGAGCTCGAGGCGCTCGGGGTTGACCTCGTCGTCACGGACCAGGCGATCGATACCACCACCCCAGCCGGGCGGCTGATGTTCCACGTTCTGAGCGCGATCGCGGAGTTCGAGCGGGACCTGATCCGGGAGCGGGTGATCGCCGGGATCCGGCGGGCCCAGGCGCAGGGCCGGCATGTCAGGCGGCCTCCGAAGTACCGGGTGGATTCGGCCGTGGCACGGGGACTTCTGGCTGGCGGGGCATCGCTGCGCGGAGCCGCCCGGAGCCTTGGTGTCCACCCGAGCGCCATTCGGCGGGCCCTCGGCAGCGCCCCGAGTTGACCAGGCCCGCCACTTTTTTCCTGACCCAGCCCTCGCTCGGACGATCGCCCCTAGGGTAGGAGAACATGGCATCATAGGCGCACACGGCAGCACTTCACCCCGCAGTGCTCTACCTGAATTGGCCAGGAAGCGGGGGAGGCTCGCTTCGGCGGGGTGTTCACGTCCCATGACGGCGTCTCTGTGGAGATGGCGCGGAGTTCGCCATGGCTACCTCACCGCGTCACGGTCAACGCCATCGCGCCCGGCGTGTTCATGACCGAGCCGAACCTTCGCTGAAGCCGGCTCAATCCGGCCGTCATGGACTCCTTCAAGGCGTAGATTCCCATGGGCGATTTCGGCCGGCCCGGGGACCTCGGGCTCCTCGCCGTCTACCTGGCGAGCGACGCCTCGCGCTACATGACCGGCGCGGTCCTGGTCATCGACGGGGGGTACACCGTCTGGTAGGCGTCTGGCTCCAGTGGGGACCCCGTTCGTCTGGCCCGCTGGCCGCGCGTCGCGATGGATCCTAACCGACCGACCGGCTCCCCTCTCGCCCGCCCGACTCGACGGACGGAGCTCGTGTTCTTCGCGGCGATCTTCCTGTGCGTCGCCGCCGCGCACGTCTGGATGATCTGGATGGCGCCGACGGCCTTCACCTTCAGCCCGCAGCACGTCCATACGGACAACGCCGTGATGCTCCTGATGGGGAAGCACATCCTCGAGAAGGGCGAGTTCCCGATCTTCTACTATGGCCAGAACTGGTTCGGTAGCCTGTCCGCCCTCGTCCACGCGGGGGTGTTCCTCGCGCTGGGCGGGATTCCCCCCTGGTCCATCCACGTGGCCCCGCTGCTGTTCTTCCTGGGATTCTGTCTCGTCCTCTACCTCCTGACACGCATGACCCTCGGTCCCGCGGTGGCCCTGGTGGCGCTGGCCTGGAACATCGTTACGCCCGTGCCGCTCTCGGAGTACACGGTCATGCCCCACGGCGGATACATCGAGGGCCTGATGCTGGGCACCGTCCTGCTCTGGCTGGCCGTGCGCCTTGTCCTGGCCAGGGAGCCCTGGAAGAAAACCGTCCACTATGCCCTGCTGGGATTCGCGGGCGGGGTCGGATGGTGGACCAGTCCTCTCGTGGTCTACCAGATCCTCGCCGCGACCGCCTATGTCGTTCTGAGAGAGCGGCCCTCGGCAATCTGGAAGGGCGCCGTCCTGTCGATGCCGGCCTTCTTCATCGGCGCCGCCCCGTTCTTCTACTTCTACGCCCGCGATCCCTACTCGGACGTTCTGAACATGGGCGGCGGGTACGCGCTGCGCAATGTACCCGAAGGCCTGTACCTGCTGTTCGTCGAGCGGCTGCCGCAGTACCTCGCCTGGGACCTTTCCCAGGCGGCCGTCCCCGTCATGCACTGGCTCGGCGCACTCGTCTACGCCTGGGCCCTGGCCTTCTTCCTCTGGCACCTCCGCGGATCATTCGGCGCGCGGCATCCCTTGAGAGATGCCGCCATCTTCCCGATCTTCTTCCTCGTCTTCACCCTCCTGTCGGCCGCAAGCATCCACATCCGGCGAAACGCTCCGATGTATGCGATCCCGCTGTCCGCCCTCCTTCCGGTGGCCATCGGCTTCTGGCTCTGGTACTCGCGCCGAGCCTGGAAGCTCGCGGCCGGGGTGGGTTGTGCCGCGCTCTTCCTGGTTCATGGATGGGAGACGGTGTCACGGGTTGTCGCCTACGCGCCTCGGGCCGAAGCGTCCACGCAAGGCCATGTGACCCTGGTTCATGATCTCGAGGCCAGGGGGGTGAAGCGCCTCTATCTGCACTCGCGGCCCGGATCGGAGCTTCTCAACTTCTACGCGCGCGAGCACATCATTGCGTCACAGATGATCGCAGAGAGGTATCCCCCTTACTTCGAGGCCATGGAACGGGAGCCCGATCCCGCCTTCCTCTATCCTCGGGGAACTCGCGACCTCGTCCCGACGCTGAAGGCGCTCGGCGCCTCGTACGAGATCGAGCCCCTGGGAGACTACGACCTCGTCCGTCATGTGCGCCCGACGGATCGCCGATATCGGCAAGTCTCCGTCGACCACCTTCACGCCTCCGCATCGCATGGGTCGGACGACATGCAATACGCGGTCGATCGCGACATGGAGTCCTCGTGGACGAGTGTCGAGCTGCGGAAGCCCGGAATGTGGGTGCAGCTCGACCTGGGCCAGCCAGTCCACGTGGGCATGGTCCGTCTCTGGAACCGGGGCGAGGGCCATGGCACCTACGCGATGGACATCCGGGTCGAGACGAGCGTCGACGGGCGCGCGTGGCACGAAGCCGTCCCGCGGTCGCCGATGGAGCTTCTCTACTGGAGCGGCCCCCGCCTGTATCCGTGGGAGTGGGGGTACCGCTGGGAGACGAGATTCCCACCCGTCGACGCCCGCTTCGTCCGGATCACGCAGCACGAGCAGGATCCGCGCTTTCCGTGGGTCATCGCCGAGGCCTACGTCTACGAGGACCGGGGACCGGGGGCCGGGGCGGACGCCGGCGAGCAGGACGTCCTCCGGCGCATCCGCGATCTGGGGCTCGGCCGCGTGTACGCGGACCGCTGGATGAGCGCCAAGATAGCGGAGTCCTCACACGGCCGGATCGAGACGGTCACGCCCTTCACCATTGCCGTGCCGGAATACTATGTGCGCCTGAACACCCGGGTGATCGAGTGGGATGCGCAGACCGGATTCGTCCTGGCGGACGCCGATGCGGACGAGTTCGAGCGCACGATGAGGGAGGAAGGCGTTCATCATCTGTTCCGCGAGGACCTCGGACGCTGGGCGCTGTTCCACGGAAAGGGCCCCTCGGCGCCCGCCGCCGCGCTCGGCGGCGATCCCGGATGGTGGTGGAACGGGCTGGGCGTCGTGCGCACCGATCCGAAGAGCAAGAGTCGCTATCTCGCGACGCTGGCGCAGAACGCGGACCGTGACGGGAGCACGGCGAGAGCCCTTCTCCTGTCCAGGCAGGCCGTGGAGGCCTACCCTTCCAATCACCACGCGCGGCGCACGCTGATCCACGCGCTCGAGGGCCAGGGCCGCACGGCCGAGGCCGCCGAGCAATCGCGGATCCTCAGAGACTCGACCGAACCTCAGGTGAAGACGGCGCTCGAGTTCCAGGACACACTGGAGCTCCGCGGGTACACCCTCGGCCCCGAACCCGCCCGGCCCGGGCGCGACGTCAAGATCAGGTTCTTCTGGAAGGTCAAGCGGGATCCTGGTCCGCCGGGGGCGATCGGCGTCTTCGTCCACGTCCGGAACGCGACCGGACGATTCCAGGGCAACTTCCACTTTCTCCCCAGGCGTGGCGGGCCAATCTGGCCGACGCTCGAGGACGAGATCTTCACGCAGGACGAGTTGATCCGAGTGCCAGCGCACGCCAGTCCCGGAACCTATAAGGTCCGGCTGGGCGTCTACGATTTCACGACGGGAGACAGGTGGAAGGTGACGGCCGGCGAGGGCGCCTCGCGCCGTGGCGGCGCCCCGGTCGGCGTCCTGCGCGTGGAGCCGAACGAAGCTCGGTAGTCCGGGGCGCTGAGACCCCCCCCAGCACGCTGCCCCCGAGTTGACATTCAGCGGTCCCCGCCGCGCAGAACGCATCGGCGGCCACGGCTTCCGTGGCATCCAACAGGAACCCGAATCCGGCTTTCCCGAGCCCCTGTTCCCCCAGGTTGAGCGTCGGGCCGGCATAAAACGCATTGAAGGTATCGACGCCGTTAAAGAACTGCACGTAGAGGTCCCCGTCGGCAAGCTGCAGCTCGTTGGCGCCTGGCTCGGAGAGGTTGAAGATCAAGCCGACCTGGCTCGCCAAGGACACCCCCAGCTCAGTGAGCGTGGGGTTGTCGTGCTTGGCACTCAGCGGATTTGGTAGAGGCTCGTCGCCACCGGCGATGCCGCCGGCACAGGTGGCACCATCGATGCAGGCCGACTCGATAAGGGGATCCGGAGCTGATCCTATCTGGTGCCCCGTCACGATGTTGATGGCGCCGTTCCCGAACCCCTGACCACCGAGTTCGACTTCGCCGACGAAGATCAGTTCGGCCACTGCGTTGGGAGGCATCAGTCCCACCGCCGCGGCCATGAGGCAGTCATGAGCATGACCGAGGGGCCGCGCCTCCCCCGGTACGTGCTCCTGACTCTCGGCGAAGACTGACAACTCTCCGATCGACCATCGGGGCTCCCGGTCCATGCTCGCGGGCGCCAGGCGCAGCGCGCTCAGGGTCGTCGGGGCGAAGTCGAGACGCACCGCCTCTACGCCGTCACGAAGCAGCACGATCCCACCCCAGCGCCGCGGCCCTTCCGTCGAGGTCTCGGCGGCGAGCTGCCGCCAGGTCACCCCGTCGTTCGAGCCCTCGAGCCTGAGGCCCCGTGGCCACGCCGGCAGGTCGCCACTCTGGAGTCGCACGGCGCGGAGCGACCGCGGGGTGCGGAGGTCGACCCGGAACCAGGACTCGACGCCGTGCGTTTCACCCGTCGTCCACGCCGTCCGTCTGTCGCCATCGATCGCCCGGGCTGCAATCTCTGGCCGCGGGGCTCCGGTGACGCTCAGCTCCGCAGAGGGAAGCCGGAGACCCGGGCACCCAGGTCGCGACGCGTGGACGAAGAGCCGCAGCCCCGCGACCTCGCTCGACGTAAACCCGAATCCTGCACCGCGTGCGGCTCGCGCGAACCCGTCGGCATCCATCGGCTCGACCAGCACCCCGGTCCCGGGTCTCCAGCGAACTCGCGGCACGAACTCGCGCCCGGGGCCCTCGAAGCCCGCTGTGTCGAGCGCGCGGTTGGCAGGGAGCACGCGAATCTCCGGAGCCGCCAGCGCCACGCGACTGCCCCATCCGTGATCGGCGTACAGTCGTGTCACGCCCGCCGCCCGGAGCCCAGCGGCGAGCTGGGGTCCGCTCGCCTCCAGCGTGGGGGCAGGCATGCCGGTGGCCGCATAGACGAACAGCTCCCGCACGCTCCACTCGAAGCGGCCGTCCCCTCGGCCGGTTTGGAGGACGCGAAGATGACGGACCGGCCTCGGAGGGATGCGCAACTCCACGCGCCCGCTCCGGACGCGGGCCATCGGCCGGCCGGCCGACCAGTACAGGGGGCCCTGATAGATCGCCAGGTCGAGCAGACGCTCCCAGTGTGATCCGTCCAAGGACCCCTCGAGCGCCACACCCACGGGCACCTCCTGGTAGCGGCCGGGGAGCCACCGCACCAGCGCCACCCGTTCGACCCGACCGAGGTCGAACTGCACCCACTCGTCACCTCGCAGCGGCTGCCCCGAGCGCCAAACCGTCGAGGCGTCACGGTCCACGAGCCAATCCGACAGCTCCGAGTGGTGGCTGGTCGTCACGCGCCACGCGGACGGGTCCAACTCCCGGACGGCCTCCGCCCTGAGCGTGAAGTCCTGATAGACGCCATTGGCGGGGCCCGTCACCGGCCGGAACGTGAACCCAATGCCGAGCGCGCGCAGGTTCTGCTCGAGGACCGAGTCCCGCCTTCCGATGCCCCATGCAGCCTGCTCCGCGCCATCCACGGCCCGGGCGTAGTAGGGGTTGATCTCTGCGTAGGGATCGGACACGATCACACGCTCGGCGGACAGGAAGGTGACCTTGCGCTGCCCGAAGGGGCCGTACAGGCGCCGAACGCCCTGTCGCTCGAGCGCCGCGACGAGGGCGAGATGTCGCTCAAGCACGGCCCGCTCGGCCGCGGCGACAGACGGCCGGAGGTTCCCGAACTCCCCGGACAGGGCCCCCGCCGCATGGACGACGACCAGCGCGCCAGCCAGTACCAGAGCCAGGCGCCTCGAGGCAAGGCGCCCGAGCCAGCGCCCGAGGAGCAGGGGCAGCGCCACGTAGAGCGGGAGGAGGTAGCGCGCGTCGCCGGTCAAGACCTCGCCGTACTGGGTGCCGACCGCGAGGCCGACGTTCACCACGACCAGAAGCACCAGCGCGCGCCCGGCCGCCCGACCCGGGGTCCCGTCGCCCCGGGCTCCGCGCACGGCGTGGACCAGGGCGACTCCGTAGAGCGCAGCGAGGCCAACCGAGAGGGTCCCCTCGAGCGCCGTGCCCCGCACCTCCCCGGGTACGCCGACCAGCCTGGGCCAGGCCGTCTCGGCGAGCCCACGCACGTGGTACAGCATGGCGACGCCGTCGGGTCGGCGTCCGGCATCCGGCAGGGCGGACCCGTGCCCGAAGCCGTAGAGCCAGTGCGGCAGGCTGCCCAGAAAGAAGCCCGGAACCGCCGCGAGGGCACTCCGGAGGTGAGCCCCCGACGGCCGGAGCCACACGACCAGCGCCACCGTCACGGGGAGGTACGTGACCGCGAGGAAGTTCGTCCAGAAGGCGAGCCCGAGGACGCCGCCGAGGATTCCAAAGGCCAGGCGGGCCCGCCGCGGCGGGAGCCGAACCGCCCGAAACGCGAGGATCAGCGCCAGGGTCCCGAGCGGTAGCAGCAGGACGTAGTGCGTTCGCGCCTCATGGCTCCAGTTGAGGAGGTAGTCCGGGGGCACGACCAGGACGAGGAGCGAAAACAACGCAGCGCGCGGGCCGAATGCCTCGAGGGCGAGGCGGGCCATGAGCGCAAGCCACACGACCGACAGAAGAACGGGCAGAAGCTCGAGGGTTCGCGCCGAGACCCCGAACAGAAGGTAGAGGGGGGCCGCCAAGTAGGCATCGAACGCGCCCATGAACGGCTGGCCGAAGAAGTACACGGGGAACTGGCCGCGCAGCACGGCCAGGCCCATGACCCCGGTCGTGGCTTCGTCGTACCAGAGACGGGGAAAGCGGAGGAGCGAGAACCGCACCAGCGTGGCGCAGGCTATCGTCACGAACAGGATCCAACCGGCGCTTCGGGTTCTCGACATGGCCGGTCACTCGACCGAGTGTGCGCGCCCTCCCCCGACGGTTCCCGCCCCGAATATACACCGACGTGACGCCCGAGGCGGCCCCATGGTGCCTCGAGCGACTGGGGCTACAGCTTCTGGACGGAACCCGCGGAGAACCGCCAGTGGAGTGGGTCGGACAGGGCATCGGAGACGCGGCCGACCGTGATAGACGCGCAGCGGGGAGAGACGCATGATTGAGTTTACCTCGGGCCGTGTCCGGCGGCCGAGGTAGCTGATTGGTGACCCCACAGGAAGGAGAATCTCTATGACGATTGAGACCGAAACCAAGACACTCCTCGGGACCATCGAGCGCCGGCTCTCGGTCATCTCAGAGCAACAGCACGCACTTGCTGCGGAGAAAGCTCACCTTCTGGAGCAACTCACGCCGTTGCGGCTGGGGATCGTGGCGTCGGACACTGTCGTGGTTCAACTCAAGGCCAAAGGGATCACGCTGCGAGGACTGACGGTCGCTCGGCCTGCCCGACATCCACGGCCTGCGGTCCTGAAGGCGGTCGCCTCCATACACCCCGCGGTGTCGGTCGCCCGTTGAGTGATACCCGGCCATCGGGCCGGGTATGACGAGCATCCGCGGGCGGCTGGTCGAATTAGAGAGAATCGTGGAGATGCACCAGCGAGAGCTGGCGATCCAGCTCCCGCGGAGCGCACAGCGGCAGGTCGACATCGACGTGATTCGCTGAGCCTGGTTCCGTCGAACATCCCACGGGAGGTCGCGCAGCGCGCGTGGGGGATGGCGCGCGCTCAGCGCCGGAAGCGGCCCGACGCCTAACCCGCGAGGCCGATCCTACGCGGCGATCCGCTATGCCGCTAGCACGCCGCGGAACTCCCGGGTAAAGCGGACGAGTCCCGTCGGAGCCACCACCGCTGTAGGTTAACCGTGCCGCTCCGGGGACAGGTGCGAGCGGCGTAGTCGTCTCCGCGGCCTCAGGCCAATCTGCCGATCCCTACTGCACGGGCGTCGGAGGTGGGCACGACTCACACCCGTGTTCCGGCCTTGAGCGGGCCGCGCGCCATCTCACGCGGATGCGCTGAGCTGAGTCCGCGTAGGCTGGCGAGAACCGGGTCTCAGGCAGGAATGTGGTCAGCAGATCACGTGTGGAAACGAGTGTGCCGGCCATGGCGCAGTTGGTTGCGCTGACCTAGGATGATCTCGCGACGACCCCACCGGCACTCATTGGCGCCTTCGCCGCTGCGCTGAAGGTAGTGTGACGCTCGAAGTGAATGCGGCGGAAAGGATAGGACGACCATGAGACATGAAGCCCTCTTCATCAACGGTGTATATCGCAACGTGCTGGAGGAGATCCTGCAGATCCAGGAACAGTTGGCCGAGCACATCATGTACCTCCAGCCCTACTCCGGCTCCGTGATTAAGCATTTGCAAGACAACCCGCCATCGCCAGACGAGCCGATGCTGTTGTTGCTGTCTCTCACCGATGATCTACCTACGGTTCACTTCGCAGCCGAGATCGTTGGCTGGGAGGACAAGCGGCAACTTTCCTCGGCCAAGCGTGATGTCCTGAACCGCAGTCATCGGAAGTCTTCAGCCCATCGAAAAGGAACTGTTTGATGCGTCTCAGGCTGGTGATGGCAGTAGTGCGAACCTGATTCATGTGCGTCGCCTTCATCGCTTGCGCACACCGTTCAGCGTGACACGCCTGGTCAAGACTCAGGACGGTAACCCCGTCTCTGATCGACGCGTCACGGCCGGTGGGTATGCATATGTCAAGTCCGAGGGCTTGACGGATATCCTACGGTGATCAACTTCCAAGCCTCTCGCTTGGGGATCACCTCGTTTAGTGCGCCTTTCATCTCACTGACGGATGCCTCAAACGCCGCCCGCCTGGCGCTCTGAAGCCCGCCTACACGCCGTAACGGCCTCTCCTCGCGTTCTTGCGTCTGAGGCGGTCCCACCCCCCCGTTAGGGGTCAGTCGGATGAATGCGTTCTAATGCCAATGTCGTAGATTCTGCTGGTCACATCCTGAAGTCCCACTTGTTTTCATACTGCTCAGCAGTCGGAGTACTGACTCCGTATCGTTCGCTACATATACCGATCCGAAATACTCGCATGTCAGAATCTTTCACCTTTCCCGACCGGAGCCATCGCACGTGCTGGTCCCTCACATACCGGGCAACAATCTCGCTCGGCGCGTTGTAGAACTTGAACACGTTCGTCGGCGTTCCGATGTTCACGAAGCAATAGAAGAGGGCGGGGTCGCTCATCGTTTCATGTTTCTTCTGCATGATCCAGCTACTCAGCGTCCTGCCATGAAGACGCGAGACAGTTGGTTCCTCTCGTGTCTTCCGGTAGTTCGTCTTTACCTCGATCTTCCACATGCGGCGACTGTCGGGATCCGACACCAGGATATCGACGCCCTTAGTGCGTCCGAGGGTCATGTTCGCGTCATAGCCACGCAAAGCCAACTGTGACAGGACTGCAAACTCTCCCGCCAATGACACTGAGTTCGCACCAATCTTAGGCATTACCTCCTCCTGTCCAAAGATCCCAAGGTGGTCGACCCTCCCACCTAGCTCACACCTCGATCACAAGCCGGCCATGCTAAGCATGCGCCACTAAAGAGAATCGCCAGAGCTCACGTATAACCCGGCCTACAGGCTCCCTCTGGCGCTCTTCTTTGTTGGACGGACCGTTACCACGCGACGGCTCGCAGGATCACAAGGACGTGCAGAGCTGCTGCACATAAGCGCGTAGAACACTCGTTGGATTCGCCACGCTCCTGGGCTCCGTCGGAGCGGTCGACAGCGCCTGGGCCGAAACTTCCAGCGTGGAAGTGGCGCGTCGCATCTCCGGTTCTCTCGGGCGCCCGCGGCGCCACGCGCGTCTATGGGGCTGGTTTCCGGCCCCAGACCTGGAGGAAGAGCGAGGAGACCACGAGCGTTCCCGGGTCGTCCAGGTGACGCCGCAGCGCCGCGGTCAGGTCATTCAGCTCAGATTCGCCTGCGAGCCCGGCCTCGACGATTCGCGCGCGCGCGTTCTCGACGAAGTCGAGGACGAGACGGCGCCGGCCGTGACCAGGCGGATAGACATGCACCAGCGGCACCACTTCGATTGGCGTGACACCCGCCGCTCGCAACATGCGCGGCGATCGGAGAGCGACGTTGCGGTCGATGCCCTGCCGCGCCGACGCCGACGCGAGTATCTCGATCAGCCGGTCTTGGGCCGGGTGGGGCGGATCCACGCGCTGGGTGGAGGCGACGGCTTCGTGCAGGGCCACGACCCCGCCAGGCCGGGTGAGCCGCGCCATCTCGTCGACGATCTGCTGGGGCTCGGGCACGTTCACCAGGACCAGGCGCGCCGTGGCGAGATCGAAGCTGCCGGCCGGAAGACCGGTCGCGCGGCCATCACCGCTCCACACCTCGACGTTCGCGAGTCCGTTCGCCGCGAGAAGTCGGCGCGCCGAGTCGACCTGCTCCGCGTTGCGCTCGATGCCTGTGACTCGTCCGGCCGCGCCGACGCGCTCGGCCAGTAACCCGAGACAGCCCTCGGGCCCGCAGCCGATCTCGACCACACGCCAGCCGGCGGTCACGCCGATCCGGTCGAACAGCGCCGCCGACTCGGCGCCAAGCTCCCGAGCCTGTCGCTCGAGTCGCTCCTGCTCGGCGCGCCGGTAGCCCAGGAAGTACGGGTCGGGCTCGCTCATCGAGCGTGGCCTCGGCTCACAGCTTCCCCTCGCTCATGAGCTCGGCCGGATCGCGCAGCCCGCCTCGTCGCGCGCGAAGGCGTCTGGATCTCCCGGGAAGGCGTGGCCGAGCTTCGCCAAGACGGCGTTCGATCGCGGCGCGAAGAAGGACAGCACCGCGGTCGTCGTTGCGGACATCGCGGGCAGGTGACCGAACCTCTTCGACGTCACTCAACTAACGCGGCTTCGCCTCGACAAGATAGTGCCCCATCGCCTCCTCACCACGCCCCAGCGAGATCGTCCGGTTGAGCCGAAACCCACTGCGCACAAGTAGTCCCGCATACTCCTCTGTAGTGCGCTCGAGACCGCCGACGTTGACGAGCATCTCCAGGTCGGCGTGCAGAACCAGGAGCGCCTCGCGCGGGTCATCGGCGAGGTGGCGCTCCACTAGGATGAGGCGCGCGCCGTCCACCATCGCGCGACGGCAGGTCGTGAGGATGGCGATCGCCTGGTCGTCCTGCCAGTCGTGGATGATGTTGCGCAGGACATAGACGTCCCCGCCCGGGGGCACGGCATCGAAGAAGCTGCCACCGGTGAGCTCGCAGCGGTCGCCCACGCCCGCCTCGTCCAGGGTCTCCTGCGCGCTTGCGATCACGTGCGGTTGGTCGAACAGGATGCCGCGGAGGTGCTTGTGCTCCGCCAGGATCGTGGCGATCAGCCGGCCGCGCCCGCCGCCCACATCGATCACCTTCGTCATGCCCGAGAAATCATAGGCCCGAGCCACGAGGCGGGCGTGGGGTGACGAGTTGCCGGCCATGCCTTGGTTGAACAGGGTCGACGCCTCAGGGTGTCCCGCGAGGTAGTCGAAGAGGCCCGCACCATGCACATGATCGAACGCGGTCTCGCCGGTGCGCACGCTGTGCAGCAGGTGGCCCCAGGGCCGCCAGTGCGATTCATTGAGCAGGAACAGCACGGACGGCTGGACCGAGCCCGGTACGCCCTTGCGCAAGGCTGCGCCCATGGGTGCCAGCGCGAAACGGTCAGGGTCTATCTT
Organism: uncultured Candidatus Rokubacteria bacterium; assembly: GCA_963745015.1. Taxonomy (GTDB): domain Bacteria; phylum Methylomirabilota; class Methylomirabilia; order Rokubacteriales; family DASRDR01; genus DASRDR01. The sequence continues at coordinate 231,809 of CAVUVU010000012.1, read as the reverse complement.
GTCGAGCACGCCGACGCCGGCGAGCGCCAGTAGGACGCGGCGCAGGCTCGACGCATGCGCGCCGCTCGCCCGCGCCAGTTCGCCGATCTCGCGCGGGCCCTCGGCGAGCAGGTCCGGAATGCCGAGTGCGGTCGCGACGTAGACCGCCTGAGAGATGCGATAGCCACGGATGAGGGCGAGGAGCTGCTGACGGGATTCGGTGGTTGGGGCGGGGCTTGGAGTGTCGGGGTCGGGCATTGTGGGGCGAGTCTAGCACCGACGATGACTGAGGCGTGACTCGCGGAACTGGGCGGTGCCCCCCGGCATACAAAGGGCCTGTGTCCCTTGGCTTCAGCCGGATTCGAACGCGCGTCTCGGTCTTGAGGCCTGGAACGTTCGGCGGGAACTATTGGCCACCTGGTTGTTTCGACCAGGTATCCATGTCCGTCGGTCGGTTGATGGGGCCTGCTGCCGGCGCACGCCCGTCGTCTCGGCGGGCGCGGTTCCTCGTGTGGGCGCAGCTTACCGAACCCGATGAAGCTATGGGCGCAACAAATGGCTATGGGCTCGGTGTCTCGCTCCCGGCACTCCCGGCATCACGCTCCGGCCGAAGTCACGCGTGCTACGGGCGGCTCGACCCGGGCGTTCGCCACGCGCCGTGCAGCGCCTCCAGCGCCGTCGCCGACACCGGAAGCTGCAGGTGCATGCGGGTAGCGGCGCTCGCCACCGAGCGCAGATCCTTCTCGACGATATCCAGGGTCGTGCCCGGCGCGTACTGCTCCCACATGCGGCGGACGAATTCCCAGTTCTGGGCGGCCCAGCTGTTCCCGGTGCTCGCCGCGATGATCGGCAGCACCTGGGAGGCGTCGAGGCCGAATGCCCGGGCCAGCGTCAAGCCCTCCGCGACGCCCAGCATCGCCGCGGCGAGCATGACCTGGTTGGCGAGCTTGGCGGCCTGGCCCATGCCGGGGCGCGCGCCGAGCATGAACAGGTTCCGCCCGAAGCACTCCAGGACAGCGCGGACGCGCTCGATCGCCTCCGGGGGCCCCCCGAGCATGATCGAAAGCGTTCCCGCCTCGGCGCCGCCCTTGCCGCCGCTGACCGGCGCGTCGATCAACGTCATGCCCTCCGCCCTGGCGCGATCGGCGAGGTCCGCCATCGCGGCGGGATCGAGCGTGCTCATGACGACGACGTCCAGCTCCGGCCGATGCGCGCTGGCGAGCCCCTCGTCGCCGAAGAGCACCGCCTCGGTCTGGGGAAGCGTCCGAACGAGGCTGACGACGATCCCGTCGGCGGCCCGCGCGACCTCCCGGCAGGAGCTCGCGGGCTGCACGCCGAGACGTTCGGCGTCCCGCACCCGCTCGGCTACGGTGTCGAACGCCACGACCCCCCAGCCCGCCTTCACCAGGTTGGCCGCCATGGGGATTCCCATCTCTCCGAGGCCGACGAATCCAACGACGCGCCGTCGTTCCATGTCACTCTCCTTCGCCCGCTAACCGCGTGGCCATGCAATACGAAGGCAACCCACATCGAGCATGGGTGGTAGTGCGCCGCAGTTCCAGGGCCATCTTCGCTGACAGACAGTATGAGCTGTCAGGTGGCGGCGTTTGACGGCGCTCGCCTCTGCCGCTACACTCCACACCAGCATCCAGAGTGACCCGGTCGCGAGACCGGGTCCGGCAACCTGGGATCGGACACCCCAAGGTGCCTACCCGTAACGATGCGGGGATGCGGCCGCTCGGGCGGCAACCAGGTGTCCAGACGGCTCCGCTTCTGTCAGCAGGGGCGATGGGCCGTGCCGATCGACGCCCGCGGCGGATTCCCCGCGATATCGGCCTCATGGCCGCGGAGGACCGCTGTGCCCATCGTGCTCGATTCGCCGCATCCCGAGAACTTCAGCATCTGTCCGGCCTGTCACCAGCTCCAGGGACGCGCGACGGGACGCCACGACGCGTCCGGCCAGGACCGCGTCGTGCTGGCCCAGTCCTGCCATTGCGTTCGGGCCGAAGGCCGCCGGACAGGCGTCTTCCCCGAACGCTGGCCCGGGTTCGACTTCAACGAGGTGTGGACCCTCTGCTATGGCTGCGGGGCCGAGCTCCTGTCGAGCGGCTCTCGCTGGTCGGTCTGGCTGTGCGAGCGCTGCAAGGCAAACGTCCACCGGCTGCATCAGCTCTCGGGCGTCGCCGTCGTGCCTCTTGGCCGCCATTCCTTCATGGCCGGGTTCGGCGTGCCCCGCGGGGGTCCTCTCCTGCTCCCGGGTCAGCCTCCGCCGGATCCAGCGGCGATTGCGCGATTCGTCGACGCCGTCGGACGGCTGAACGGACGAATGGAGCACCTGTGTGGCTGGGCGGCGAAGGCCGTGGCCCTCAACCTGGCCGAACGCGGCCTGGACGGCCCGGAGCCGGTGTCGTTGCCACGCTACCTGGCGGTCCTGGCCGCGCGACCGGTGGACCGCCGACGCCGCTTCGAGGGCCTCGGACGTCACTTCGAGGTGCCCGAGGTCTTGCTCGACCTCGTGGTGGCGGCATGAGGGTCAACGGCCTGTCGGCCGTATCCCGGCTTACAGGCTGCCGCCGGCGCTTTTCGTTCGTCGCGAGGGGTTACGACCCATCGTTCCGCCTCATCTCGTTGAGGCACGGAATCCCCGGCACAGAACCTCGCCTATCGTTCAGGCGGCGGGCACCGGCCCCGGCTGCGGATCGGGCGCCACCCCCAGCGCCGCGAGGAGCCGCCGCACCGCCTGGGACTCGGTCACCGCGACCACCATCCAGCGCGGGCCGGCACTGCGAGGTCAGACGAGGACTTCGACCGCGAGCTGTCGACTCAGGGATCGCGCGACGACGGGGGCTACTGGTAGACGTTCAACGCCTTGAGGATGGCGATCAGCACCACGGCGCCGAGGACGCTGATGATCCAGGCGCCCTTGGAACCCACCGCCACGATCCCGAGCCTTCCCGCCAGCCAGAACCCGAGCACGGCGCCGATGATCCCGACGACGATGTTGGCGATGACGCCCATCTGGGCACCGGTCTTCATGACGAGGCTGGCCAGCCACCCGATCACTCCCCCGATAATCAGGGTCACGATGAGGCCCATAGTCCCTCCCTCCGGAAACCGGGTTGTTCGAACGAGGCCTTGACGGTCAATCCTAGCTCATTTCCGCCCGGTGGCGGGCCTCAGCCCGATCAGCGATGTCACTCCGGCCATCCGGGACATCCGCGCGCCGTTCGCTTCTCTTCCCGCGCACGAACTATTCCCGGAACCGTTACCGGACTGGCGCCAGGGTGAGCGCGTCGTGGAAGGCGAGCGGTTCGCCCCTCGCGCAACCAACGGCAGACTCTCGAGCATCCCTCATTAAGCAGGATCCTTCAGTCAGCAAGCCAACAAGCGCAAGGCCGCGTCAGACACGTGGTCCACGGCCTGTCGGCCGTATCCCGGCCGACAGGCTCCCTCTGGCGCTTCTCTTTAGTCGCGGGGTTCATGGCCCATGGTTCCGCCTCACATCGTTGAGGTACAGAAGGCCGGCACAGAAACCGGGGCCGTCGGAGGAGGGCGCCGCGCATCCGTGACCTGAGTGTAGGCGACCGTCTACTTGATGTCCTCGTGACCGAGGAGCTCTGGACCACGCGGACGGCGACGCCGTTCTCGACGTAGCTGTGGCGGAACCGGTGCGGCAGGCAGACTGGGACGCCAGCTGCGTCGCCCCACCGGTCGGTGATGCTCTCCGCGATCCGGCGAGTCGGCGGATTCCCGGACCGCTGGGCGAACCGGTACTCGTGGGCCTTCGGCCGGCCCGCCTGCGAGCGATCGGGGGGCCGCCACGGCCTCACCTGGAGTGGCAGGTGCGGTGAGGCGCACGCGCCGCCGTCTGATTGACGCCCCCTCGGGGGTGGCATAGAGTCCACGCACGGGACGTCCATGGATTCCCCGCTTGACCGGGCGCGTGAGACCCTCGCCCTCCTCCTCGAGGTCAGCCAATCCTTTCATGCGCTCATGGGCGTCGACGCGCTGCTCCCCCTGATTACAGAGAAACTCGGAGTGCTTCTCGACGCGGAGGCGTGCTCCATCATCCTGTACGACACCGAGCGGCATGAGCTCTACTTCCAGGTGTCGAGCGACGACCGTCTCGAGTCCAGTGCCCGGCTGAAGGAGATCCGCTTTCCGGCGTCGGAGGGGATCAGCGGATGGGTGCTTCGAGAGGGTCAATCGGTGCTCGTCCCCGACGTGAGCCGTGAGCCCCGCTTTTACCATGCCGTCGACCGCGAGCTGGGCACGAAGAGCCGCTCCCTCATCTGCGCGCCGCTCCGCACGCGCTCTGGCACCCTCGGGGTGACGCAGGCCATCAACAAGCGGAGTGGGCCCTTCACCGAGGACGACCTCGGCCTGCTCAACGCCATCGCGGGGAGCATCGCGGTCGCTCTGGAGAACGCGCAGCTCTACGAGGCCCTGCAACATGAGAAGGAAGCTATCCATCGGGACAACGTCGAGCTCCGACGGACCATCGGCCACCACTTTCGGCGAATCCTCGGGTCGAGCCCGATGCTCCGCCAGGCGCTCGACCAGGCTGGCCGCGCCGCGCCGACCCGGGTGACGGTGACGATCCTGGGCGAGACGGGGACGGGCAAGGAGCTGGTGGCCCGCGCAATCCACGACGCGAGTGACCGGGCGGCAAGACCCTTCGTGGCCGTGAACTGTGCAGCCATCCCGGAGGCTCTGCTGGAAGCCGAGCTGTTCGGTCACGCGAAGGGCGCCTTTACAGGTGCGGTCGCGGCGCGGAAAGGAAAGTTCGAGCTGGCCCACGGCGGCACGCTGTTTCTCGATGAGATCGGCGACCTCGCCCTGCCCCTGCAGGCCAAGATCCTGCGCGTGCTCGAGCGGGGGGAGATCCAGCCGCTCGGGAGCGAGGAATCGCGTCAGGTCGACGTCCGGATCGTGACCGCCACCAACCGGAACCTCCAGGAGCGCGTGGCCGCTGGACAGTTCCGCGAGGACCTCTACTGGCGCATCAACGTGATCACGCTCGAGCTGCCACCCCTCCGGGTGCGGCGCGACGACCTGCCCGCCCTGATCCGACACTTCCTCGATCTCGCGGCCGAGGAGACCGGGCGAGGTCGGCTGACCCTCGCCCCGGACGTGGAGACCCGTCTGGTTCACTACGAGTATCCGGGCAATCTTCGTGAGCTGGAGAACATCCTTCGACGGGCGGCGATCCTGGCAAACGGATCACGTATCGAGATGGAGGACCTGCCCCTGAGCGTCTCGGGAGCCCGGACGCGGGCTGATCCCGTTCCGACGACCAACGCGGAGTTGAAGAGGGCCAAGGCGCGGGCCGCCACCGCCGCCGCTCAAGCAGTCGAGCAGCGCTTCCTGGTCGAGCTTCTGCGGGCGAGCGGAGGCAGCGTCACCGCCGCTGCACGCCGGGTCGGCATGAACCGGAGCTGGCTCCACCAGTTGATCCAGCGCCACCAGCTGGACCCCAAGGCGCTGAGCGGTACGGATCCCCCGACGTAAGCGCCCACGGCGCAGCAAGAGCGCTACCTTCGCGGTCTCCGAGATCCTAAGCAGCGGTAGTCGCTCCGGTTGCCCAGGCCGCTCCCCCGAGGGGGTCACGCACTATCAAGACGTGGCCACGAGTGGATCCCGATCGTCGAATGCAACGCGCTGAACCGGCGGCTGGTCCGCTACGTGCTCGCGGTCATTACGAGACGATGGAGGACCGAACCGCGGAAGCGGAAACTCCCGCCCGCTCGGGAGTTCAGGCCCGCGCCCATCCTGAAGGCGGCCGACGTCTGCCTGGATCGAGGAGTCGCTTCCCCTCCGCGTGATCTTTCCGGCGCTTTGGGCTGGGGCGCTCCGGGACACGGTCATTGAGCGAAAGGTGATCAGCGCCTTGCCCGTCTTGTTCCGCGGCTCCTCATGAGCTTCGATCACGTACATGACCTGGCCCCAGCAGGGGTCCGCAGTTAGTTCGCCTCGGAAAACTGTTAGAGCCCAACAGATAGTCCGCAACTATCGACGGAGCTTGTTGTTCTCGGGCTCAAGCCGCGCTACCGAGCCTCACCCGGTTAGTCCTGCTCTAACAGGCTGACTCCGGGCCGCCTGAATCGACCTGTGTCGACGCGGCCTTCCAGGGTCCGCGAGTCTGGCAGGCGCCTTGCTCTCCACACCCTCACAGAGCGGCTCACTCACTACTGGGCCGCCACGAGAGGAGGAGGGACCCGGTAAGCCGGCGCCCGTTTGCTCATCGGGAGACGGCGCCTTCAACTCGCTTGGACGGCACGGGCTAACACTCCGTTGGCTTGCTTGGTCTGTGTTCCACCGCGAGCAACGCCGGAACAGTCCACCACAGCAGCCCTCACCAAAGGAGCTCTCATGAGATCCACTCGTATCATCCAGAGCCTCATCGTCGCTCTCGCGGGCACGATGATGCTGCTCCTCACGTCCTCAGTGGCGCTGGCCGATGCGAAACACCGCCACCTCCATGCGACGAAGGATGCCCGGGCGAGGTGACGGGCGCCCCGGGTGGCTCCTGCACGTTCACGGTCCTCGAACCTCGAGCTGATCGATGGTGGCGCAGATCCGCTATGGCCAGACGCCTTATCTAAGGGCGATCCGGACCCGATGCGACTCGGACTTTCTGGACAGTAACGTCGTCCTCGACGCCGTGACCGGCAACAGGGCGGTCGGCCGTTGCACACTCGATTTCCAAACCTTTCTTGGACTGTGCACATTCTCGGACGGGACCGGAAAGTTCGCCGGGTTTGAAGCCCGTGTCGATGTCCGCTGGCTCCCGTGTGGCTGACCCCTTGCCAGTTCCGCTGGGACGGGACGTACGGGTTCCGTCCGAAGCCCCACAGATAGAGGGATCCACCCACAGCCCTCGTCACCGTGACGTGACCTCCTGTGCCAGCGGTTTCTGATGGGGCCGCGGCCGAGTCCGGGAGGTCTGTCACGATGACGGGAGGCGCCGGGCCAAGCAGCGGGTCGTGGCCTTGGCAGATCCCTCGGTCACTAGGCCATGGCCGCGGAACCGCTGCGCACCGTTGAATGTCGCCGCCCTTGACAGCATGATCCGTCTTGCCTAGGAGTGGTTCTCGATCACGTGCATCGCCGATCGACCTTCCTGGCTTCTCAGAGCAGGACCCCGCGAACACGAGGCGCACAAGCCTCCCTGCCAAAAATGCGCGAGACAGTGGCCCGCGGGAAGTCTAGGTCGGGGCGAGCAAGAGTCGGAGGCCGATGAGCAGCATGGGTTGTACGTTCAATCTGAGTGGCTGTCGCCTCTGTCCTCACCTAGTACGCGCGGCGTCGATTGACGCCTCCGCAACGAGTTGAGGGATGAATTGAGGAGATGAAATAATCGGGACCGCTGGACCTGGCGGGGTTCGTGCGCTTCTGCGCACTCTGCCCCACCACACCAGGATGATCATTACAGTAGGGGGGATTATGGACATGAGTAGGACGACCAGACGCGAGTTCACGAACGGCTTGGCGCTCACCGCCGCCGCGGGCATTCTGGGGGTCTCGTCAAGAACGGCGGACGCGGAGCCGCCTCCGGAGACCAGGAGGCTGAGGCTTGCACGACTACCAGTCGACCACGCGTGTCTGGCGCCTCAGTGGGTTGCGGAGGATCTGCTCAGGGCTGAGGGGTTCACCGACATCCAATACCGGACAACAGCTGATCACCTAGGCGATCTCGCTAACGGCAAGATCGACTTCGGGGGATTTGATGTCATGAGCCTGCTGCTGTCCTTGGATGCAGGCCGCCCCTTCGTGGCCATCGCCGGTATCCATGCGGGCTGTTTTGAGTTATTCGGAACCAGTCGAGTGCGCTCCCTTCTCGATCTCAAGCACGGCACCATCGCCGTTGGCTGGGCTGGTGGGCTTGCGCTCGTGACTGCCATGGCCACCTATGTCGGCTTCGACCCTCGCCGGGATGCCAAGCTCATCCAGCCGCCACCAAAGGAGGCGATCCAACTCCTCGCCGACGGGAAGATCGATGCGTTACTGGGCTTCCCGCCCGACCCCCAGGAGCTACGGGCCAGAAAGATCGGTCATGTGGTAGTGAGCACCACTAAGGATCGACCCTGGTCGCAGTATTTCTGCTGCATGGCCACGACGAACGTGAATTTTGCCAAGAAGCACCCGGTAGCCACCAAGCGGATGCTTCGCGCCTTCGCGAAGGCTACGGATATTTGTGCCCTCGACCCTGATCGGGTTGCTCGGTCTCTGGTAGACCGGGGCTTCGTGAAGGACCACGCCTATGCGTTGCAAACCCTGAAAGAGGTTCCCTACACCCGGTGGCGGGAGTACGATCCCGCCGATACGATGCGCTTCTACGCCCTCCGACTTCACGAACAGGGTTGATCAAGACGAGCCCCCAGAAGATTCTCGCCCGGAACACCGACTGGCGCTTCATCACGGAGTTGAAGAAGGAGCTGAAGGCATAGCGGGGCGGGCTCTCCGACGCCGGACGGGAGATCATCGCGAAGTGACTGGCGCTTCATCTTGAATACTGCGAGGTTGTCGAAGAACCTTGATCGTGGCGCCGGGAGTTAGCGCCTCGGAGATGCCGGGCTGACCGCTTACTCCGATCGAACAGAAAGTCAGACCCGCTTCGGTGATCTCCCGCCTTGCTCGCCCTGGCTGCGAGGACCCTCAACGCGACATTCCGGTACTGGCGAGCGACGGCCTCGCGCTGGCCTTCCCGGGGTCGATGATCGGACAATGCCCGTGGACAAAGGAAACGGGAACGCCTTGCCCCTGCTTGCACCCACGCAATACGCACCCACAGCGCGCCTTGACCATATCTCGGGGGCAGCGTAGAGTCGCGTCACTCGCTACCTCAAGCGACCGGCTCGGAGGGGCGCTGGAGGCCCCTGGCTGTGGGTTTCGGGATCGTATACTCCGCCTTTCGACCTGACTGACTTGGGCCGCGGACTCCTGATCCACCGAGGGTTCGGTGGACCGGAGTACGACTCGGCCGACGCGATCCGCTTTTTCGCGCTCCGTCTCCACGAGACGGGGAAGATCAACGGGCGCCCGCAGAGGGTCCTCGCCCGGGAAGCACCGACTGGCCCTTCTTTACCGAGCCGAGGAAGGAGCTGAAAGGATGACGCTACCAGCCGACACTGGAGTCGACGGGAGTTCGTCAATGGTCTCAGCCTGACGGGGACGGCGGGTCTGGTCGGCTTCCGCGCCGGGCCAGCTGCCGCCGAGCCGCCGCCGGAGACGACCACAATCAGGTTGCTTAAAGCAGGAGACACCATCTGTGTCGCTCCGCAGTACGTGGCGGAAGAGCTGTTGCGGGGCGAGGGGTTCACCGACGTGCGGTACGTCAGGCCCGCCCCGGTGTCGGATTTGACAAGTTCCTCGCCTCCGGCGACGTGAACATCGCGATGAACCTGGCCGCGTCGCAGCTCACTGCGATCGACGTCGGGGTTCCGATGGTCATCGTCGCGGGCGTGCACGTTGGCTGTTTCGAGCTCTTCGGGACCGACCGGGTCCGCACGATCCGCGATTTGAAGGGAAAGACCGTGGCCGTGCCGCGCCTGCGGACGCTCCGCACCTGATTCTGTCCATCATGACCGCGTACGTGGGTATCGATCCCCTGAAGGACATCAAGTGGGTGGAGCATTCCGGCAAGGAGTCGATCGCGCTCCTGGCGGCGGGCAAGGTTGACGCCTTCCTGGGCTTTCCGCCGGAGCCGCAGGAGCTCCGGGCCAGGAAGATCGGACACCGGGTGATCAACACGGCCACCGACAAGCCGTGGTCTCAGTACTTCTGCTGCGTGGCAACGGCGCACCGGGAGTTCGTCCGCGAACACCCGGTGGCCACGAAACGGGCGCTGCGCGCGATCCTGAAGGCGGCCGACGTCTGCGCCCGCGAGCCGGCGCGGGTGGCCCAGTTGCTCGTGGACAAGGGGTACGCGACGCGTTACGACTACGCCCTCCAAACCATGAAGGATATCCCCTACGCCGGGTGGCGAGACTACGACCCCGAAGACACGGTGCGCTTCCAGGCCCTCCGCCTCCACGAACTGGGTATGATCAAGACCAGCCCGCAGAAGCTCATCACCCAGGGCACCGACTGGCGCTTCCTCACCGAGCTGAAGCGGGAGCTGAAGGGCTAGGTGCCTGGACCGCGGTCGCTCCCCCTCTGCGTGATCCTGCTGGCGCTGTTGGCCGGGCCGACTCCGGGACAGGGTCATCAAGCGAAAGGCGATCAGCGCCTCGCCCGGATCGGCCCGGCTCCGGCGTTCACCCTCACCGCCCAGGACGGTCGGCGGCTGTCCCTCGCCGATTGCCGGGGCAAGGTCGTCGCCATCACCTTCATCTACGCGAGCTGCGTCGACGCCTGTCCTCTCCTCACCGCCAAGATGGCGGGCCTCCAGAAGGGCCTCGGCCTCGACTTCGGGCCGAAGGTCTTCTTCGTCTCCATCACGGTGGACCCGGAGCGAGACACGCCGGCCGTCCTCCGCCGCTACGCCAAGGGTCACGGGGTCAATCCGGCGGGCTGGGCGTTCCTCACCGGGTCACCCGAGGAGATCCGCGAAGTCGCCCGCGGGTACGGGATCTACTATCGGAACCAGGCGGGCGGTGACGTGGACCACACTTTCCTGACCTCGGTCGTGGATCAGCAGGGCATCCTCCGCGTTCAGTACTCCGGCATCCGCTTTTCTCCCGACGAGCTGCTTCGTGACATCCAGGCCCTCGTCCGAGAGGGTCGGCCTCGGTGACGGCCTGGCTGCCGCGATGGGTAGCCCGGGTCCCCGTCGCCGTACATGTCAAGCTCCTCGTGGCCTTCCTGGCCATCGTTGGGCTCCTGATCGTCGTGGGCGCAGTGGGGCTCCAAGTCCTGAGCGGCGCCAACCGCCGTGCCGAGGACCTGGTTCAGCTCCAGCGTAAGATCGCGGCGTACCGCCAACTCCAGCACGATACGACCAGCCAGCTGTACAGCGTCTCGGCGACGCTCCTGGTGCCCGACGAGCGCGCGCTAGAGGCCACTCTCCGCCAGCTCAACCAGTTCAACTACGACCTCGACCGGCTCCAGTTCATGACCAAGGACGAGGTCGAGCTGTTCGGCCGGGTACGCGAGGACTACGAGGAGTTCATCAAGGTCGTGACGCAGGTGATCGAGCTGATCCGGAGCGGCAAGGGCGCGGAGGGGCGGACGCTCCAGATTGCGCGGGCCAATCCACTTGCCGAGCGCCTCGAACGACTCACGAATGAATTGGTGAACAGGGTCGAGATCGACATGGTCGCGAGCATCGAGACGAACCAGGAGGCTTATGTCGCGTCCCGCCGAGTGGTCATCGGGTTCGCTCTCGGGAGCATCGGCCTGGCGCTGACCCTCGGGTACGCCTTGTCCTGGTCGCTGATTGGCCCCGTCAAGGAGATGGATACGCGGCTCCGGCAGATCGCGGCCGGGGATTTCTCGCAGCGTGTCGTGGTCGCGAACCGGGACGAACTGGGGACGCTCGCCGCCAACCTCAACCGCATGAACGAGGAGCTCGGGCGCCTGTACCAGCAACTCGCAGACTGGAACCGGACATTGGAGCAGCGGGTCCAGGAGCAAGTCGGCCAGCTGGAGCGGCTCTCACGCCTCAAGCGCTTTTTCTCGCCTCAACTGGCCGAGCTGATCGTCGCCGGGGGTGCTCGAGGATCCGCTCCGGACCCACCGTCGAGAGGTGACCGTCGTGTTCCTCGACCTTCGGGGCTTCACTCGCTTCGCAGAGGTCGCGGAGCCCGCGGAGGTCATGAGCATCCTTCACGAGTACCATGCGCGGATGGGGACCCTGATCCTAGCCCACGAGGGAACGCTCGAGCGCTTCGCCGGAGACGGCATGATGATCTTCTTCAACGACCCGGTGCCGGTGCCGAATCACACGGAACGGGCGATCCGGATGGCTCTCGCCATGCGCGAGGGAGCCGCCGAGCTGTCGTCCGCGTGGCGCCAGCGCGGTCACGACCTTCATGTCGGCATCGGGATCGCCCAGGGTAAGGCTACCATCGGCGCGATCGGGTTCGAGGGTCGCTGGGACTACGGCGCGATCGGGTCCGTCACGAATCTTGCTTTCCGTCTCTGCGGCGAGGCGCAGGCGGGCCAGATCCTGACGACGGCGCGCGTCCTGGCCACGATCGACGGGCTCGTGGCCGCCGAGTCTCTCGGGGAGCTACCCCTCAAGGGATTCTCCAGGCCGGTGCCGACCTTCAACGTGGTTCAGCTCCGGTCCACGGCGGCAACCCTTCTGTAGGCACGACGGCGAACCTCGAGGCACGTCCCCTCGGCACGGTTCGCGGTGGCGCGCGCAAGGCCGGCGGATCCTTCCCTGCTCAGGCCGGGAGCTGGCCTTCTCCGCGGTAGAGCCGGACGGGCAGGATGACGAGCGCGCCGACGGCTCGGGGGAATGCGGAGGTGGCGTGGTTGCTGCCGGCTCACGGCGGCGGCCGTGGCGACCTCCCTGCGCACGGTCCTCGTGCACCACTGGATACAGGCGCGAGGTGGTCCTAGGCTCGACATCGCCCTCTCGAGTTCGCCCTCAGATCCTGCACATGCGACGGGAGCTTGGCCGGACACGTGACGATACCCGGCTTCAGACTCCTCTGGCGCTTTTCTTCGGTGACTGGTGGCTACGCAGTATCGGCTTACCTCAGCGACTGGACGTACAGAACCCCCGGATATGAGCCCGTGTATTGGCGCAGCTCGCCATGGCCTCCACGTTTCCAGGGCCTACAGCAAGTGGTATCGGCGCTTGAGCTCGCCAGTCCAGTGAGAATCAGGGAGAAAGTGGATGCCATGACGGCGGCATGCGGCGTCGAATCCGGTCCGGTCGCCGGCGGCGAGGGCAGCGATTTCCTCGAACCACCGCTCAGTACCCGCGGGGGTGAGGACTTCAATGACCCGCGCCGGAGCGGCGCCTGCATTCCACATGGCGTGGACCACGTTCCTCGGTTTCAGCGCCCAGCTTCCGGGACCCGCGACGTCGATCTCATCGCCAACGAGGATTCCCACTTCCCCTGACAGCACGTACACCCAGACGTCATTCTGATGCGTGTGGGGTGAGATGAGCCTCCGAGGCGGTACCGTTTCCTCGATGACGGCCATCACCCCGCCCGTGTGTTCCGAGCGCACCTTGACCCTCACCTGAAAGTCACCAGGCAGCAGCGTGCCGTGGTCCGACCGGATCACAATCGACATCGCTCATCTCCTGTGCGCCCAGCCATCGTCACCCTCAGGTCTGACTCCACAGGTCCCGTGCCGCAGACGCGATCTCACGACCCTGGCGCACGCCCGCATCTGCCGCGGCCCTCACGCGACTGACATCCGATGGATCAGGCCCCATCGCCCTCCGCGCCTCCGCGTCCGGGGCCACATGGATCACCTGCCCTCCAGCCGCGGACACCTCATCGATCTCCTGTCTGGTCCGGTCACGGGCCGGAAACGCCGTGACGGCAATGATGATCTCGTAACCGGCGGCGCCGTCGATGTTGGTCCCGGCGGTGCCTCCATCCATGTAGCGTCGGTCCCCCACGCGCACCGGTGCCTGCAGTCCAGGTTGAGCACAGCTTGCCGCCACGGCGAGCTCGATCGGGACTCCCTGCGAGGCCTCGAAGAACCTCACCCGCCCATCCGATACGTCGACGGCGGCAACCTTGACCAGCCGGCTCGGCCAGCCGGGCATGGCCAAGCGGCGCCGCGTGGACTCGATCTGCAGGGCCTCAGGAACCGGGTGGGGGGTCGCCAGCGCGCGCCTGCCGAGCTCGATGCGAACGGCGAGGTCCTCCCGAGCGCGACTCCACATCCGGAGACATTCCTGGAAATACTCGAGATCGGCGGCCGATGAGTGATGCTCCTGCTGACCAACCGGTGGCGAGGCGGGTATCGAGCTCGGCGGTCGGGCTCGCGCCGCGTACAGGTCGCCGACCGACTGGCTCGACTGGATCTGGCAGCCGAGGACCGCGCCCACGGAGCTGCCCACGACGAGGTCGGCCCGAGTGAGATCGACATCAGCATCCCCTAACCCCTTGAGCACCCCGATCTCCCACGCGCCGCCCGTCGCGCCGCCGCTGCCGAGAACCACCGCTCGAGCCACTGTCCGCCCTCCGGTCTGGATCGTCGAATCCTCCGGTCCTCGGAGTGGACCGGGCAGAGAGGTCTTGGCGTCAACACGCCGGGCTCATCACCCCAAAGCGTCCGACCGGTCTCGCCTGGCCACCGCGCCGGCGTCAGCGGGCGCCGCCGTGGGTGCGGATCTCCTGTATGTCGGGCGATGTCTCGAGTCCGCGGTGCAGGCCGGGTTCGCTCACGGCCGACAGGATCTGGTCGACCAGGTCGCGGGCGGCGCGGTAGTGACGGTCGGCGGCGTCGGACTGCCCCCGCAAGCGGTGCAAGCGGCCCAGCGCCGCGAGGCTCATCCAGGTCTGGCGGGGCTCTCCGATCGCTTCGGCGACGGCCAGCGACTCGCGCAGGGCCGCGTCCGCGTCGTCCCAGCGCTTCCGCGCCGTCGCCACCCCGCCCGTCAGGCGCCGCGCCCGGCTCTCGTACTTCCTCGATCGGGACGAGACAGCGATCCCCAGGCTCTGATCGGCGAGACGCGCCGCGGCGTCGAGATCGCCCCTGGCCAGGGCAAGCTCGCCCATGGTCGCGAAGCAGTGCATGGCGTAGCGCCACGTCATCCAGCGCGAGACCGGCGGATGCTGGACGATCCGATGGGCCTCGTCGAGCGCGTCGGCGGCCGCGCGCAGGTCGCCCCGCGCGAGGTGGGCTACCCCGTGATTCGACTGGATGAAGGCCACGCGCTCGAGCCCCGTGGCGTGCCGGCTCCGCCGAGCGATGGCGAGCGCGCGCGCCCCGAGGTCGAACCCGGCTTCCATGTCACCGCAGTCGATCCTGAGCCACGCCGCCGTGTTGAGGAAGCGGCTGACGAGCCGTTCGTCGGCAATGCGCTCGGCGAGCTCCAGGCCTTCCTCGAGCGCGCGGAGGGCTGCCTGGTACTCCCCGACGCCCGCGCGGGCAACGCCTTCGCTCCAGAGGCACCGGATCAGCGGGACCAGAAGCCGCTGCTCGCGGCCGATCCGGATTCCCTCGCGGGCAACCGCCAGCGCGTCCCGAAAGCGCCCTTGCCAGATGGGCGGCAAGCTTCCGAGAAAGGCGAGCTCCCCCTGCAGACCGAGGTGGCCGATCGACCGGCTAATGGCGAGCGCGCGCTCGATCTCGGGCACCGCCTCCTCCGGGTTCCCCTGTAGCTCGAGGACGAACGCGCGGACCGACAGCCCGCCGGCGAGCCCGAACTGATCGCCGGAGGCCTCGCCGACCTCGACCGCCTGCTGCGCATGGGCGAGCGCCGCCTCGAAGTCCTCCATCCACTGGGCGGCATGCGCGTTCTGGATCTGCGCGATGGCCTCCAGCCGCCGGTCGCCCACGCGCCGGGCCAGCGCCAGCAGCTCCTCGGCAGCGGCGCGAGCGGCGGGATACTCGCCCACTCCGAAGAAGAGATCCGCCCGCGCCCGATGGATGGTCATGAGCGTTTCCGCGGCGACGCGACCGCCCAGGCGCCCGGTGACGGCGAGCGCCTCCTCGTTGAGGGCGAGCGCTTCCCGGATGCCGAACGCGGCAGCGGTCTTCTCCGCCGCCTTGAGGAGGTAGTGCAGCGCCTTGTCCCACGCCTCCGCGCGGGAGAAGTGATGGGCCAGCACCTCGTAGTGCTCGGCAATGCGTTCCGCGTAGACCTCCTCGATGGCGAGGCCAATCAGTCGGTGGAGCTCCCGCCGTCTCTGGACCAGGAGCGACGCGTAGGCCACGTCGTGGGTCAAGGCGTGGGTGAACATGTAGGCCATTTCCGGGAACAGCGCCTTCTCCCGGATCAGCTCGATGGCGGTCAGCTCGCGCAACACCGCATCGAGCTCTCCGCGGATCTCGGGCAGCCGCCCGAGCAAGCGGCGGGTGAACTCGCGCCCGATGACCGAGGCCATCTGGAGCGCGCGCTTGGGCTCGTCGGCCAACGGTCGATGCGTGCGGCGATGACGTCCTGGACGGTGTCGGGAACGTGGATCCGGTCGACGGGGGCGGCGAGCACGAATCGCCCGTTCGTCGCCTCGACCGCGCCCGTCTCGCGGAGCGAGCGGACGATCTCCTCGACGAAGAACGGATTGCCCTCCGCTTTCTGGGCGATCAGCTCGGTCAGCGACCGGGGTAGTCCGGACGCCTCGAGAATGTCCTCGGCCATCCGCGCGCTGTGCTCATCGGTCAGGGTGGCGAGGGCGATGCGCGTGATGAAGGATCGATCTCCGAGCGAGAGGGCGTGGCCGGGGCGATACGTGAAGACGAGGAGCGTGCGGATGCCCGGCACGCTGTCCACCAGGGAGGCGAGGAACTGCTCGGTGGCGGCGTCGACCCAGTGCAGGTCCTCGATGACCACCACCTGGGGGCGGGTCGCCGCCGCCCTGGCGAGGAGGCGGCGAAGGGCGTCCAGCGTCTCGCCGCGGCGCTGCTGCGGGCCCATCGTCGCCACCGCCGGGTCCCCGGGATCCACGGAGAGCAGAGCCCGCAGGTACGGCGCCACCGCGGCGACTTCCTCGCCGAGGGCGGCGACAGCGCGCTCGATCTTCAGGACGATGGCGGGAGACGAGTCGTGCTCCTCGATCCCGAAGACGCGCCGCAGCAGATCGACGAGAGGGTGGAAGGCCATGGAGCGCCCGAAGGAGAGGCACTGGCCCTGGAGCCATCCCGCGCGGTCGTCGATCCGGCGCTGGAACTCGTGCAGGAGCCGCGACTTGCCGATGCCCGGCTCGCCCACGATCAGGACGACCTGGCCCTGCCCCGCCTCGGCGCGGCGAAAGCAATCCTGCAGGATCTGAAGCTCGCGCTCGCGCCCGACGAAGGCGTGAGCCCGCGCTCGGCCTCGACGTCGAGCCGGGTGCGCGCCGCGCGAGGGCGCCAGCGCGAGCCACGCCGACACCGCCTCATCCTTGCCCTTGAGCGAGAGCGCCCCAGGGCCCCGGTCTCGAAGTAGCCACCGGCGGCCGCTGGACCGCCTCGGAGATGACGACCTGCCCCGGTGCCGCCGCTTGCAGCAGCCGCGCGGCCACGTTCGTGGTGTCCCCCACCGCGGTGTAGTCCATGCGCAGGTCGCTGCCGATGCTGCCCACCACCACCAGGCCCGTGTTGAGGCCCTGGCGCACCTGAAACTCGATGCCCTGCGCCTGCTGGAGCTCATCGCGATAGCCCGCCAGGGCCGCACGGATACCGAGGGCCGCGTGCACCGCTCGCTGCGCGTGATCCTCGTGGGCGATGGGCGCCCCGAACAGCGCCATGATCCCGTCGCCGAGGAACTGGTTCACGGTGCCCTCGTAGCGGTGCACCTCGGCCAGCATCAGCTCGAAGGCGCGCGTCATGAGGGCGTGGACTTCCTCGGGATCGAGGCGCGCGGCGATCGAGGTGAAGCCGGAGACGTCCACGAACAGGACCGTGACCTGCTTGCGCTCGCCCTCGAGCGCGCTCCGGGAGGTGAGGATTCTCTCGGCGAGGTGCTTGGGGGTATACGACGCGGGAGAGGCGAACGGCGCCGGTTCGGCCGACTCCCCGCCTACCGGAGTCCCGCACTTGTTGCAGAACCGGGATCCCGCAGGCAGGTGGCTTCCGCACCCGCCACAGATCGCGCCCAAGCGGGCTCCGCAGCCCAGGCAGAAGTTCGACCCGGGCGGATTGTCCTGCTGGCACCGTAGACACGTCAAGCGGGAGCCTCCCTCCAAAACCGGGCCACGGACGAACCGAACAGTGGCCTGAGAGTAACGGCCCGGGTCTCTCGCGATCAAGGACGCCGCCGCGAGCCTTCGAGCCGCCTCGGTCGCTGGGGATCTCGGGGGAGGTGGCGTCGACCCGGCGTCTTCCGCACCTCCTTCCCAGAAGCTCACTGTCTCACTGACCGCGTCGGGGGTCCGATGGCTTGACACTGTGTGGATCGGAACGCAGTATCGACCCGGACGGCCATGACAGGATCTCCCACCGGGGCATTTCGCGTCACCTCGCGCGCGTCGCACCGCTCGGGCTCGCCCACGCGACCCGCGCGCCGCATCTCCCCCGCGGGACGCTTCCTGCCGTGACCGCGCGCGGGCCGGCACCCGCTCCCGCCGGACGCCGGCTGCTCGTGGTCGGCCTCGGCCTCTTCGCCGCTGCCTGCGGCGGCGGGGGCGGCACGGGGCCGTCACCGAACGCGCCGACCATCTCCAACCTCCGGGTGTCCTACTCGCCCCCGGTCCCGCTGCGCGGGGTGACGATGCAGGTCCAGTTCGTCGTGGACGTGGTCGATGCCGACGGGGACTGGGTGCCCGGTCAGTGCCACTTCGTGACGGGCAATCAGCTGGTGGTGCCGGTCCAGACGCCGGCGCCGGGGCTGCCGTCGAACGCCACGAGCGGCACCGCCGTGTGCGAGATCATCGACGTCTTCGACGACGAGACGGTCCAGGTCGACCTGGCGGTGGTGGACCAGGCCGGCCACCAGTCGAACATCCTGAGCGGCCTGGTCCAGCTCGAGGGCCGGCGGGCCCCGGTGCGCTAGGATCGCCTTCTCCGCGGATCCGGAGTCACCCGCGTCGCCGGGCGGCTCCGCCGGGGGAGCGCGGCCCCACCGACGTCAGCCGCAGCCGTACGCCGAGCCCCTAGAACGCCGCCTTCCGGGTGCGGCCGAACGCCGGGAGCAGGACGGCGCCCATCGCCAGCACGGCGAGCGCCGAGCAGGGTCCCGCTGATGGGGCGCTGGACGAGGACCCAGGGATTCCCGCGCGAGAGCAGCATGGCCCGCCGCAGGTACTCCTCCATCAGCGGTCCCAGGATGAAGGCGAGCAGCATCGGCGCCGGCTCGCCCCCGAGGCGCGCGAGCACGTATCCCAGGACCCCGAACAGCGCCATCAGGTAGACGTCGAACTCGCTGTTGTTCAGGCTGAAGACCCCGATGGCGCAGAAGACCAGGATCGACGGATACAGCAGGTGGTACGGGACCATGATCAGCCGCACCCACAGGCCGATCATCGGGAGGTTCAGGATCACCAGGAGCAGGTTGCCGATCCACATCGAGACGATCATTCCCCAGAAGAGGGCCGGCTGCTCCGTGATCACCGAGGGGCCGGGCTGGATCCCCTGGATGATCATCGCCCCGATCATCAGCGCCATGACCGGGTTCGAGGGGATGCCGAGCGTCAGCATCGGGATGAAGGACGTCTGGGCGCCCGCGTTGTTCGCGGACTCGGGGGCGGCGACCCCCTCGATGGCGCCCTTCCCGAACTCCGCCCGGTTCCGTGACACCTTCTTCTCGATGGAGTAGGCGGCGAAGGCGCCGAGGATCGAGCCGCTGCCCGGCAGGATGCCGAGCGCCGACCCGATGACGGTGCCTCTGCAGGATGGGCGCCACCATGCGCCGCCAGTCCTCGCGGGTCGGCATCAGCGAGGTGATCCGGGTGATGGCCGACCGGCCCGCCTCCTCGTGGTCCAGGTTCCGGACGATCTCGCTGAGCCCGAACATCCCCATGGCGACGACGACGAAGCCGATGCCGTCGGCCAGCTGCGGGATCTCGAACGTGAAGCGCTGGGCGCCGGACGTCACGTCGGTGCCGACCAGGCCGAGCAGGAGGCCGAGCATCACCATGCCGATGGCGTGGAGGAGCGAGCCCTGCGCCAGCACGACCGACGCGACCAGGCCGAGCACCATGAGCGAGAAGTACTCGGCCGGCCCGAACCGGAGCGCCATCGCCGCCAGCGGCGGGCCGAAGGCGGCGATCAGGAACGTCGCGACGGTGCCGGCGAAGAACGAGCCGATCGCCGCGGTGGCGAGCGCCGACGCCGGCCCGCCCCTGCCGCGCCATCTGGTACCCGTCGAGCGTGGTGACCACCGACGCCGCCTCGCCGGGCAGGTTGACCAGGATCGAGGTCGTCGAGCCGCCGTACTGCGAGCCGTAGTAGATGCCCGCCAGCATGATGAGGGCCGAGATCGGCGGCAGCGTGAACGTGATCGGGAGCAGCATGGCGATCGTGGCGGTCGGGCCGAGCCCGGGCAGGACGCCGATCAGCGTGCCGAGGAAGACGCCGAGCAGGCAGTAGAAGAGGTTCGCCGCCGTGAACGCCGTCTGGATGCCCGAGGCCGAGGTTCGCGAGCAGGTCCACGCGCCTAGCCGCCGAGCCACGGTCCGCGGAGCGGGCAGCGGCACGCCGAGTCCCTTCAGGAAGACGGCGGCGCAGAACAGCGCTGAGCCCGGCGGCGAGCGCGAGCGCCGGCCCCCAGCGGAAGCGCGCGCTGGCGGCCGCGCTCACGACCACCAGGACCGGCAGCGCCACCACGAGGCCGGCCCCGCGCACGAGGGCGCCGAACCCGACGGTCGCCGCCGTGACGGCCAGGAGCCCCTTGATCCGCATCGGCGGCAGGGGCTCCCCGGACCGGAGCGCCGGCGCGCGCCGAGGGACGGCCAGCCCGATCACGACCAGCAGCCCTCCCGAGCGACGGTCGGGAAGTAGGCCGGGCCCATCCGGAGGGCCGTGCCGAGCCCGTAGTCTCGGGCGAGGACCACGGCGCCGGCGCCGACGGCCACGTAGATGACGCCGGTCCAGAAGTCCCGCGGGTTCTTCATCGGCGCGGTCAGACCGGAGGGATGTCCCTGTCGCCCGCGCCGGACGCTGCGGCGGCCGGGCCCCGACCGGGCGGCGCGTCCGTCAGTCGGCAAAGACCCCGGCCTTCTTGATGATCGGCGCCCATCGGTCGATCTCCGCCCTCAGGTGCGCGCGCAGCGCCTCGGGCGTCGCGCGGCTCTCGGCCACGCGGCTCGGCGCCCGAGCTCGCGCGAAGCGCTGCTTGACCGTCGGGTCCCGGAGCGCGTCCTGGAGCGCCCGGACCAGCTTGTCGACGACCGGCCTCGGCGTGCCCTTCGGCGCGTAGAGGGCGTGCCAGACCGTGACCTCGAAGCTCGGCAGGCCGGCCTCGTGCATGGTCGGGACCTCCGGGAGCGAGGGCACCCGGGTCTTCGTCGTGACCCCGTAGACCTTGATCTTGCCGGCCTTGATCTGGCTGGTCGTGTTCGTGGTCTGGTCGCACATGAAGTCCACCTGGCCGCCGAGGAGGTCGTTCATGGCCGGGCCCGTCCCCTTGTACGGCACCGTCGTCAGGTCGGTGTCGATGGCGCTCATGAACAGCATCCCGCAGAGGTGGGACGCGGCGCCGAGGCCCGCGTTGGCGTAGGTGACCTTGTCCTTGTTCGCCTTGACGTAGGTGATCAGCTCCCGGAGGTTGTTCGGCGGCAAGTCCTTCCTCGCCACCAGCGTCATCGGCACCTCGTTGACCAGCCCGACGGGCTCGAAGTCGCCGATCGTGTCGTAGGGGAGCTTCCGGTAGAGCGCCGGCGCGGTGGCCATGGCCGATGTGGTGGAGCAGGAGCGTGTACCCGTCGGGCGGGGCCTTCGCCACGCGCGCCGCGCCGATCGTGCCGCCCGCCCCGCCGACGTTCTCCACGAGGATCTGCGTCTTGAGGGACTTGCCCATCGCCACGCCCAGGAGGCGCGCCACCGTGTCGGTCGGCCCGCCCGCGGCGAACGGCACGATGACGGAGATGGGTTTCTGGGGGTACTGCTGCGCCTCCGCCCCGGCGACACCCAGCAGCGCGACACAGGCGATCGTTCCCAGACTCTTGGCGATCATGGCGCCTCCTCTCCCGATGGCACGGCCGGCATCGGCGCCTCGGGCTGTCCCGCAGTATCCATGCGCGGCGCGCCCCGAGCAACCGGGCCGCGCCGCGAGCGTCCGCGCGCCGACGCGGGCCCGCGCGCCCAGGCCATCCGCCAGCGCGCGACGGCTCACGCGAGGCCCAGGAGCTCGAGCGGCCGCTCGTAGAGGATCTGGTCGATCAGCTCCGGCGGGATCGGCGGCAGCCGCACCCCGTCCCCCCAGTCGTTGATGGCCCGGAACGCCGCGGCGGCCTCCCGCGTCGTCGTCACCGGGAAGTCCGAGCCGAACAGGAGGCGGTCGGTCACCCTGTACTCGATGGCGGCCCGGAGGCCGTTGTAGAGCTGCCACCGGCGGTGGAAGCGGGCGGAGAGGTCCGCGAAGACGTTCTCGTTCTTGCGCATGAGCATGACCGTCTCCTGCATCATCGGCTGCCCGAGATGCGCGACGATCATGCGCAGGCGGGGGAACGCCCGGCCGACCCGGTCCAGCAGCAAGGGGTTGCCCCACTCGAGCGCCGCCTCGGGGTCGTAGGCGCCGCCCATGTGAAACATGACCGGCACGCGGAACGCGTCGGCCATCTCGTAGAGGCGCCAGACCGCCGGGCTCCACGGATCGTACCCGTGGTAGACGGGCGAGAGCTTCAGGCCGCGGAGGCCGAGCGTCGTGACGCTCCGCTCGAACTCCCGCGGGGCGTCCCCGTCGTTCGGGTCGACCGCGGCGAAACCCACCGCCCGCCCCGGGTATCGCGCGACGTACTCCGCGATGAAGTCGTTCGGGATGCCGCGGCCCCACCGGGTCGGCATCCGGATCACGACGAACTTCTCGGCGCCGCCGGCGGCCACGCCTCGATGGTGGTCCTCCGGCGAGGCCTCGCCGCCCATGACGCCGCGGGCCTGCATCGCCGCCCGGGCCTCGGCATCGATGTGCTCCGGCAGGTAGCAGTGGGTGTGCCAGTCGATCAGCTGCCGCGGCGTGGTCATCCGGGTGCGGCCGCGGGCGCGGCTCAGCGTCCGGCGGCGGGCGGTCCGTCCCGGGGCGGACCGGGCGCCGGGGACGCCGTCACCGGCGCCCGTCGGAAGGCGGGCATCACCTTCGTCGCGAAGAGCTCGAGATTGCGGAGGATCAGCCGCTGGGGGATCCCCGGATGCGCGTGCTCCACGAGCAGGGTCTCGAGCCCGCACACCTCGGCCAGCTCGTGCACCCGCTCGGCCACGTGCTCCGGCGGCCCCACGAGGAGGTTGCGCGGCTCGAGGAACTCCCAGTCGAGCTTCGTCCCGGGCGGGAGCTCCTCGCCCGGGTTCGTGAACACCTCGCGGCCGCGGAACGGATCGTTGTAGATGAAGGCGGACAGGATGGGCGCCTCGGCCTCGCGGCGGGCGGCCTCCATCGTGGGCGCCACGTAGAGGTTCCGCAGCACGGCCTGGCCCGCGGAGGGCGACACCGGGCGGCCCTCGATCCGCGACCGGAGCTCCGCGTAGAGCTCCATGCGCTGCCGCACCCGGCGGGGCGGCGGCTGCCAGTAGCAGGGCTGGAGCCCCAGCTCCGCGGCGAAGCTGACCGAGCGGTCGGTCGACACCGTCATCCAGAGCGGCGGATGCGGCCGCTGGTAGGGCTTCGGGGTGACGCGCAGCTTGAGGACCCGATCGCCGTCCTGCCACGCCGGGTCGGCCGGATACCGCGGATGCGCGAACCGCGTGTCGGGCAGCGGGAAAGGTGTAGTTCGGGCCCGCGTGGGCGAACCGCTCCTCGGTCCACGCCTTCCGCACGATCTCGACGGTCTCGCGAAAGAGCTCGCGGTTCTCCTGGTCCTTCCTCGGGTCGGCGTGCGGATGGAACTGCGGCCCCTCGTAGGGCCAGATGCCGCGGCCGAAGCCCACGTCGACCCGGCCCCGGGTGAGGTTGTCCAGGAGCGCCAGGTCCTCGGCCAGCCGGATGGGATGCCACCACGGGGCGATGTTCGCCATCTGGCCGATCCGGATCCGGCTGGTCCGCACCGCCAGGTCGGCCCCCACGAGGATCGGATTCGGCAGGTCGCCGAGTCCGTAGGGGCCGAAGTGGTGCTCCCCCATCCAGACCGCGTCGTAGCCGAGCTGCTCGGCGAGGACGACCTGCTCCCGCAGGTGGTCGAGGACATCGGCGGGCGTCTCGGCGCCGCCGCCGCAGTCGTAGAGCGTGGTGAAGAGGCCGAACCGCATCAGGACCCTCCTGCCGGGAGACGTGGGCCTCGGGTAGCGCGCGACGAGGGATCGGTGTCGGCGCGCGATCGCGGGCCCCCATCGGCGACGCCGCGGCGCGCGTCATCGCGCGCGGAGGCCACTCTAGACCCGGAGATCGGCGCCAGCAAGGCGGGTCGCCGTTCCGGGCCTTCGCCCCCTACCCGGGCCGGTCCACGGGCGCGCGCGATCGGGCCTGGTCCCAGGGAAACGCGGCGATGATCTCGAGCGCGCGGGCGCGCATGAAATCGCCCACGACCTCGAGCGGCGTCCAGTCGGCCTGCGCGTTCACCCACGCGGCCGCGCCCGCCAGATCCGCGCCGAGCAGCGGCCGGTAGCCGGGCACGTCCGTCCCCCGGGCGGCGAACACCACGCGGCCGAAGCCGATCTGCGTGATGACGAAGGAGCAGAGGAGGCACGGCTCGCAGCTGGTGTAGAGACTGCCGCCCGCCAGCCGCTGCCACGTGCCGAGGCGGCGCCACGCGGCGCGGATGGCGACGATCTCCCCGTGGGCCGTCGGGTCGCGGTCCGCGCGCACCGTGTTGTGGCCCTCGCCGACCAGCTGCCCGTCCCGGTCGGCGACCACCGCGCCGAACGGCGTCTGCCCGCGGGTGACGGCCGCCTCGGCCAGCTCCAGGGCGCGCCCCATGAACGTCGCGTCCTGTCGCGTCGCGCGCGCCGCTCATCCCGGCGCTCGCCGCCCCCGCCCGGTCCTCAGAGCGGCCACTCGCGCTCCGCCCGCCAGACGACGGCGTCGCGGTAGTCGTAGTACTTCGTCCGGCGCAGGACCGGCTTCCCCCCGGCGCGGACGCCCCCCGGCAGCGCGCCCTGGTGGAGCCGCACGTCGGTGTAGTGGCGGGGCGCGAGATCCCGGACCGCGTGGGCATGGACGCTCGCTGACCCGCCAGTGCTCGCGCGCCTCGTCGCCGTCGAGCAGGATCAGGTTGCCCCAGTCCCCGTCGCCGAGCTCGAGCGAGCTGTAGCTCAGGATGCCCGGATGGCCCGGGAACTCCTGGATGAGCTCGTCGTCCCGGACGGTCGAGCGGCGCGGGGTCGACGTCCCGGCGCTTCACCGCGAAGAAGCCGACCCAGGCGAGGTCCCGCCCGTCGCCGAGCCGGCGCGTGTCGCAGACGATCGCCCGGTGGGCCCGGCCATCCGCCTCGTGCCCCTCGAGCACAAGCGGGCCCGCCCGCGGGGCGGTCGCGGGCATCTGGCGCCGGAGGCTGTCCAGCATCAGCTCGACCAGCGGCCAGATCCCGGGCCGCCCGGGCGGGATCCGTGAACCGCCGGCCCGCGGCCGTCTCGCGCAGCGCCAGACGCACGCAGTCGTCCACCGCGCCCTCCGTCGCGCCGATCATTCCCGCCCGGCCGGGCCCTGTCAACGGGCGACCGCCCGGCGGCCGCCCGGCCATGGTCCTGGCCGAAGCCAGGCCGTAGAATGAGGCGATGCTGCGCGTGGCCTCCTTTCTCGCCGACAACGCGCGGCCGCTCTACGAGCGGATCGCGGCGTATCTGGCGGACCGGCTGGACGGCCCGGTCGAGCTCCTGGCCGGCGTCTCGTTGGAGGAGCAGCATCGGCGCCTCGACGTGGGCGCGATCGACGCCGCGTTCCTCTGCGGGCTCCCGTACTCGCAGAAGCACGACCGCCCCGACCGCCCCATCGAGCTCCTCTGCGCGCCCGTGATGGCCGCTGCCGCGCTACGCCGGCGCGCCCGTGTACTTCACCGACGTGATCGTCCGCGCGGAGCATCCGGCCCGGGCCTTCGCGGATCTCCGCGGCCGCGGCTGGGCCTACAACGACGAGGGCTCCCACTCCGGGTACAACGTCGTGCGGCATCATCTGCTCGCCCTCGGGGAGACGCAGGGGTACTTCAGCCGGGTGGTCGCGTCGGGCGCGCATCAGCGCTCGATCCAGATGGTCCTGGACGGCGCGATCGACGCGTCCGGTATCGACAGCACGGTGCTGGAGATCGAGATGGCCCGGCGTCCGGAGCTCGCGGCGCGCTCTCCGCACCATCGCCGTGATCGGGCCGAGTCCCATTCCGCCGGTCATCGTGGCCCGCGGGCTCGACCCGGCGCGGAAGGCCCGCCTCCGGGAGCTCTTCCTCGGGATGTCGTCGGACCCCGCGGGCCGCGCCGTCCTCGCGGCGGGCGGGATGACGGGCTTCGTCCCCGTGCAGGACGCCGACTACGATCCGATCCGCGAGATGGCCCGGCGGGCCGAGGCGGCCGGCTTCCTCACCCTGCGCTGACAGGCCACGAGCCGATCCCATCCGCGCCGGGCGGCCGGCCATGCGGGGACGGGCCCGGCAACGCCGCGCGCCCCAGGGGCGCCGAGCGCCCGCGCCCTCAGCTCAGGAGCTTCGCGTCGAAGGGGTACGTGCAGAGGAGCTCGCAGCCCGACGCCGTCACCACCACCTGGTCCTCCAGCTTGACGCCGAACGGGGCGCCCACCTTGCCCGCGTAGCACTCGAGGTTGAGGACCATGTTCTCCTTGAGCTCGCGCTGGGGCAGGATCCGCCGGGGGCCGCGGTCGTCGTCCACGTACGGGATGCCCGGGCCCTCGTCCTCGAGCCCCGCCTGGTGGACCATGCCCGGGTAGCGCATCGCCCGGTAGGCTTCGGGCAGCTTCGGCGCCTGCGCGGCGAACTCCGCGAACGTCATCCCCGGCCGGACCAGCTCGACCATGCCGGCCACGCAGTCGTAGGCGACCCGGTAGGCCTCCTTCTGCGCGGGCGAGGGGTCGTCCCCGCACAGGAAGGTGCGCGAGACGTCGATGACGTACCCCTCGTAACCGTTGGCGTCGGTGTCGACGCCGACCAGGTCGCCGGGCTGGACGATCTTGTCGTGGGCCTCGGTGAGCCACGGATTCGTGTTGGTGCCGGAGGCGACCAGCCGCGTGAAGAGGAACTCTCCGTGACGCCGGAGCAGGGAGTCGCTCAGCACGGCCAGGAGCTCGTACTCCCGGATCCCCGGGCGGATGGCCGCCTCGAACTCGGCCAGCATCGCGTCCCCGATGCCGCCGTTCACGGCCATGAGCTGGACCTCTTCCGGGGTCTTCACCTCCCGCGCGTCCACCGTCGCCGGGCTCGCGTCGACGACCGTGAAGCCCTCGGCCTGAAGCGCGAGGAACCCGATCGTGTCCAGGCGGTCGACGGCGAGCCGCTCCCGGTCCAGGCCCATCTCCCGGAGCACCGAGCGGAGCGACTGGGCCCATTCCCGCGCCTTCCCCGCCGACTCCGCGCCGCCGAACTGCCAGGTGAACGCCGTCCGGACGTCCTGCACCAGCTTCTGGGCGACGTGGACCGACCCCTTGTACTCGAACAGCACGGGGGCGCCCTCGGCGGGCACCACGCAGTACCGGGCGAAGGTGCCGGCCGTCCAGACGCCCATCACGTCGACCCCGGTCGCGTAGCGGATGTTCGCCGTGCCGTAGAAGAGGCAGACCGGCAGGTCGTGGCGCTTCATCTCCGCCTGCAGCCGGGCGAGGCGCCCGGTGCGCAGCGCGCCGAAGTCGATCTCGGAGAGGTTCGGCACGCGCAGCGCGCTGACGCGGGGGCGGGCGGCCGGGGCGCGGCCTCGCTCGGTGATCATGCGGACGGCTCCTTTCGGTGACGGGTTCGCCCCGGGGAGACCCGGCGGCAGCCACCCATGGCCCCGGCAGTATCGGCGAGGAAACCGGCGCCGAGCAAGGGCACGTTGCGGCGCGCCGCGGCGCCGCACTACAATGTGGGCGCCCCGCGGCGACGGAGACATCCCGACGATGGCACGCTTCTGCGTGAAGCATCTACTCGCCCTGGCCGCCACCCTCGGCGTGGTGTCCTTCCTCGTCTTTGCCCTGAACGAGTACTCCCCGGGCGACGTCGCGCGAAAGATCCTGGGCGCCTACGCCACCCAGGATCAGGTCGCGCAGCTCACGAAGGAGATGGGCCTCGACCGGCCGGTCGTCGTGCGATACGTGGAGTACCTCGGCAAGGTCGCCACCGGCGACCTGGGCTTCTCGACCCGGTTCAAGGTGCCGGTCCGGCAGATCATCTGGGACCGGCTCCGGAACACCCTCCTGCTGGCCGCCATCGCGTTCGCCCTGATCGTCCCGGTCTCGATGCTCCTCGGCGTGCTCGCCGGCATGCGCGAGGGCTCGTGGCTCGACCGCGCCATCCTCGTGTTCAGCACGGTGTCGGCCTCGGTGCCGGAGTTCGCGATGGGGGTCTTCCTGGCCAGCATCTTCGTCGTGGCGCTCGGCTGGCTGCCGGGCACCGCCACGCTGGTGGCCGGAGGCGGCTGGTCGGTCGCGTCCCAGTTCGTCCTTCCCGTCGCGGTCATCGTCCTCTACGACGCCGGGTACGTGGTCAGCATGATCCGCGCCTCCATGGTGGAGGTGATGCAGCGCCCCTACATCCGGACGGCGGTGTTGAAGGGCATGGCCTTCCGCTGGGTCGTCCTGCGTCACGCCCTCCGCAACGCCATGATCAACCCCGTGACGGTGATCTGCCTGCAGCTGAGCTACCTGGTCTCCGGGGTGGTCGTGGTCGAGACCGTCTTCGCCTACCCGGGGTTCGGCCGCATGATGCTCGAGGCGGCCCTGTTCAAGGACATCGCGCTCATCGAGGCCGGCGCGCTGGTCGCCGTCGGCGTCGCCATTTTCACGCAGGTCCTGGGCGACCTCGCCTACATGCTCCTCGACCCGCGGATCCGCGCGTGACGCCGCCGGGCGTGGACTCCGCGACCGTCCAGCCCGTCGCGCTCCCGCGCGCGCCCTCGGCCCTGCCGGGGCTCCGGGCTCTCGGGCGGGGCCTCCTGCGGGTCACGGAGTCTCCCTCGGCGACCGTCGGCCTCTCGATCGTCCTCCTCTGGGTGGCGGCCGCGATCCTGGCGCCGGTGCTCTCGCCCTACCCGCCCAACGCGACCGACTTCGCGGCGATCGCGAGCCCCACCCCCTCGCGCGCGCACTGGCTCGGCACCGACCACCTGGGCCGGGACATCGTCGCGCGGATCCTGTGGGGGGCTCGCACGGTCTTCGCGGTCGCGCCGCTGGCCGTCCTCGGCGCCACCCTGCTCGGCGCGCTCCTCGGGCTCACCGCCGGGTACTACCGGGGCTGGGTGGACCTGCTCATCAGCCGCGCGGGCGACATCATCCTCACCTTCCCGGTCATCATCCTCTACATGATCGTCCTGGCGGCCTTCGGCTCCTCGGCGAAGAACATCATCGCGGTCCTCACGCTCACCAAGGCGCCGATCATCGCCCGCATCGTGCGCGGGCTCACGCTGGAGCTCCGCGAGCGGGAGTACGTGGCCGCGGCGAAGATGCGGGGCGAGTCCGCGCTCTACATCATGGTCGTCGAGATCCTGCCGAACGCCCGGGGGCCGCTCCTCGTCGACATGTGCCTCCGCATGGGCTACACGATCGTCCTCATCGGGGTGCTCGGCTTCCTCGGCATCGGGCTGCCGCCGCCCGACCCCGACTGGGGCGGGATGGTCAAGGACACCTACGGCATGATGTCGGTCTGGCCGCACATGTCGCTCTACCCCTGCGTGGCGATCTCCTCGCTCGTGATCGGCTTCAATCTCCTCGCGGTCGGCCTCCGGGAAATCGCGCTGCGTGACTGAGCCGCGGCAGGCCGCCGCGGCCCGGCGCCCCGAGCCGGCGCCGGGCGGGGGGCCGGGGGCCGCGCTCGCGCCCCGGTCGCCGCTCCTCGAGTTCCAGGACGTCCGGATCTCCTACTTTCCCCGGGCCGGCGAGGTCACGGTCATCCCGGGGCTGAGCTTCGCGCTCGGCCAGGGAGAGGCCCTCGGGCTGGTGGGGGAGTCCGGCTGCGGCAAGTCGACGGTCGCCCTCAGCATCATGCGCTTCCTCGGGCGGACCGGGCGGGTCACGAGCGGCCGGATCCTCTTCGAGGGCCAGAACCTGGCCACGATGGACGAGGTCGAGATCCGCCGGCTCCGCGGTCGGCGAATCGCGATGGTCTACCAGGATCCGATGGCGAGCCTGAATCCCGTGATGACCGTCGGCCGCCAGCTCATGGAAGTCCCGATGCTCCACGAGGGGATCGGGGCAGGCGCCGCCCGCGAGCGCGCCCGCCGCATGCTGGAGGAGGTCAACCTGGCCGACCCGGCCGGCGTCTTCCGCCGCTATCCGCACCAGCTCTCGGGGGGCCAGCAGCAGCGGATCGTCATCGCGATGGCCCTCATCGCGGCGCCCGCGCTGCTCGTCATGGACGAGCCCACGACGGGGCTGGACGTCACGGTGGAGGCGGCGGTCCTCGACCTCGTCCGGGCGCTCCGCCAGCGGCACAACTCCGCGATTCTCTACATCAGCCACAACCTCGGCACGGTGGCTCGCGTGTGCGACCGGGTCGGGGTGATGTACGGCGGCGAGCTGGTCGAGGAGGGCGCGATCCGCCACGTCTTCGCCAACCCGCGCCATCCCTACACGCGCGGCCTCCTCGACTGCCTGCCCACGCTCGGCCGCGACAAGCGCGGCGCTCCGCTCACGCCGATTCCCGGGCAGGTCGGCTCACCGCGCGAGCGTCCGATCGGCTGCGGGTTCGCCGGCCGGTGCGTGCACGCCGATCCCGGCCGCTGCCTGACCGCCCCCATCGCCCTGTCCGGCGTGCCCGGGGACGCGCAGCACCGCGTCCGGTGCGTCCGCGCGGGCGAGCTCGCCGCCGTGGGTGCGCCGGGAGGCCGTCGCGGCCGCCCCCGACGGCGCGGCCGCCCGGCCGGCCACGGTGGTCGTCGACCGGCTCCGGAAGGTCTACCACCCGCGGCGGGGCTGGCTCGGGATCCGCCGAGGGTCCGTGCGGGCGCTCGACGAGGTCGATCTCCAGGCGACGAAGGCCCGGACGCTCGCCATCGTCGGCGAGTCGGGCTCGGGGAAGTCGACCCTCGCCCGGGTGCTGAGCGGGCTCGAGACCGCCAGCGGAGGCCGGGTCCACCTGGGGGACACGGAGGTCGGCGGCATCTCGATCGACCGGCGCTCGGGGGCGCTCCGCCGAAAGCTCCAGATGGTCTTCCAGAACCCCGACAGCACGCTCAACCCGAGTCACACCGTGGGCTACTCGATCGGCCGCGCCCTCCGGCGGCTCCGCCACCTCTCGCGCGAGGCCACCCGCCGGGAGCTCGCCCACCTCCTCGAGGTCGTGCGGCTGCCGGCGGAGCTGGCCGGGCGGAAGCCCCACCAGCTGTCGGGGGGCCAGAAGCAGCGCGTCGCCATCGCCCGGGCGCTCGCCGGCGACCCGGACGTCGATGGTCGCCGACGAGCCCGTCTCGGCGCTCGACGTCTCGGTGCAGGCGGCGATCGTCAACCTCTTGAGCGAGCTCCAGGCCAGCCGCGAGTCCACGCTCGTGTTCATCTCCCACGACCTCGCCGTGGTGCGCTATCTCGCCGACCACGTCGCGGTGATGTACCTGGGGAAGGTCGTCGAGTTCGGCCCGGTCGAGGCCGTGTTCTCGCCGCCCTACCACCCCTACACCGAGGCGCTCCTGTCCGCCGTGCCGGTGCCGGACCCGGACGACCAGCGCCCGCGCATCCTCCTGGAGGGGGCGCTCCCGAGCGCCGCCGAGGTGCAGCGGGGCTGCCCCTTCGCCACGCGCTGCCCGCGCCGCGTGGGGCCGATCTGCGACGAGACCCCGCCGCCCGAGCAACACCTCGCCGACGGGCACCGGATCGCCTGCCACATCCCCGCCGAGGAGCTCACCCGGCTCCACCACGCGGGCCTTCCGGCCTCGTCCTGAAGGGCCCCGACCCCGGCCGAAGCCGGGCCGCGGCGCCTCAGGGGCGCCGAAGCACGCGGCCCGCGCGCGCGCCGGTATGCCGCCCGTCCCGGACCGTCATCTCCCCCGCGACGAGCACGTGCTCGATGCCCGCCGGAAACGTGTGCGGGGCGGCGTACGTGGCGAGGTCTCGCACGGTGGCCGGATCGAACACGACGAGGTCCGCGTCGGCGCCCACCTGGACCCGGCCCTTGGACGCCAGACCGAGCTTCTCGGCCGGCCGGTAGGCCGCCTTGTGCACGGCCGCCTCGAGCGTGAGGACCCCGGTCTCCCGCACGTAGTGACCGAGGATCCGCGGGTAGGTGCCGTAGCACCGAGGATGCGGCTTGCCTTCGGCCAGCGGCCCCCGCGGCGTGAGCACCCAGCCGTCCGAGCCGAACATCGCGAGCGGATGCCGCATCACGTGGCGGACGTCGTCCTCGCTCATGACGAAGTGGACCATGATCGCGCGCGCGCCCGACTCGTCCAGGAGCGCGAACAGCGTCTCGACGGGATCGGACCCGCGGCGGGCGGCGATGTCGGCGATCGACGATCCCTCGTCGTCCTTGCCCCGACCCGCCGGCATCCACGCCACGAGGGTCTGGTCCCACTCGCGACCCTGCTCGGCGATCTCCTGCGCGAGGCGCGCCCGGCTGGCCGGCGCGCGGACCCGCCCGAGCAGCGCGTCCAGCCCCCCTTCGTGAGCCCAGTCGGGCACGATCTGGGTCAGCGGCGCGCTGCCGGCCGTGTACGGGATAGACGTCGAACGTGACGTCCTGTCCGCGCTCGTGGGCCCACTCCGACAGGCGCGTCGCGTGGCGGATCCGGCCCCAGTAGGGCCGGAACGCGGCCTTGTGGTGCGAGATCTGGACCGGGGCGCCCGCCCGCTCCCCGATCTCGATCGCCTCGGCGACCGCGCGGAGCAGCGAGTGCCCCTCGCCGCGGATGTGGCTGGCATAGAGCCCGCCGGCCTCGCCCGCCACCCGCGCGAGCTCGACCACCTCCTCGGTATCGGCATAGGCGCCGGGCGGGTAGACCAGCCCGGTGGACAGCCCGAAGCAGCCGTCCCGCATGGCGGCGCGGACGAGGTCCTGCATGCCCCCGAGCTCGGCGGCGCTCGGCGGGCGCTGCGCGTATCCCATGACCGACGCGCGCACCGTGACGTGCCCGACGAGCGGGGCGACGTTCAGGCCGAGTCCGCCCGCCCCCAGCCGCTCCGCGAACTCGCCGTACGACCGCCACCGCCAGTCGAGGTCGTTGATGAAGCTGCCGAAGAACCCGTGCAGCGAGCGCACCGTGTCGGCGTGGTCCGCCGTCAGCGGCGCCGGGCTGAACCCGCAGTTGCCCACGACCTCGGTCGTGACGCCCTGGTGGATCTTGCTGTCCCCGGTCGGGCAGAGCAGGAGCGAGAGGTCGGAATGGCTGTGCATGTCGATGAAGCCCGGGCAGACCACGCGCCCGCGCGCGTCGACGCGCTCCCCGCGGGGGCCCCGGCCAGGTCCCCGATCGCCGCGATCCGTCCGCGCCGGATGCCGACGTCGGCCCGGTAGGCGCGCGCGCCGGTGCCGTCCACCACGAGTCCGCCGGTCAGGGTCCGGTCCAGGTCCATCGCATCCCTCCGGGCCGCCGCGCCGCCCGCGCGGGCCCTACAGTCGCCGGGCGAGCCGCGGATCGAGGAGGTCCCGCAGGCCATCGCCCAGGAGATTGATCGAGAGCACGGTCGAAGCCAGGAAGAGCCCGGGGAACAGGAGCAGCCAGAACGCCACGCGCACGTGCGCCCGGGCCTCCGCCATGATGTTGCCCCAGCTCGGGATCTCGGGCGGCGTCCCGGCGCCCAGGAACGAGAGCGCCGCCTCGATGAGGACCGCCGACGCGCAGACGTAGGTGCCCTGGACGATCAGGGGGGCGAGCGTGTTCGGCAGGACGTGCCGGAGGACCGTCCGGCCCACCCCGGCGCCGAGGGCCACCGAGGCCTCCACGAAGGGCTGCTCGCGGAGACTCAGGACGACGCTCCGGACCAGCCGGACGACCCGCGGCGTCTGCGGGATCACCAGCGCGATGACGACGTTCCGCACGCTCGCGCCGGTGAGCGCGACGAACGTGATCGCCAGCAGGAGGTCCGGGAGCGCCATGATCCCGTCCATCACGCGCATGACGATCCCGTCGAGGCGCCGGACGAAGCCGGCGAAGACGCCGAGCCCGAGGCCGATGGCCGACGTGATCGTCGCCACGACCAGGCCCACCACGAGCGAGATCCGGCTCCCGTAGATCACCCGGCTGTAGGAGTCGCGGCCGTACATGTCGGTGCCGAACCAGTGAACGGCGCCGGGCGGCCGGAGCCGCTGAGCGGGCTTCATCTCGATCGGGTCCACGGTCAGGAGAAGCGGCGCCAGGACCGCCACGCACGCCATGAGGAGCAGCAGGACGCTCCCCGCCGCCACGGTGGGATGCCGCCGGACGAAGCGGCCGACGGATCCGCGCCGGACGGCCGGGCGGGCCAGCGCCGCGGTCAGTAGCGGATCCGCGGGTCGAGCACCAGGTAGCACAGGTCCACCAGAAGGTTGACGACCACGTAGACGGCGGAAGAAAGGATCGTCACTCCTTGGATGATCGAGTAGTCCCGCTGAAGGACGGCGTCGGCGGTGAGGCGCCCGAGCCCGGGCAGGGCGAAGACGCTCTCCGTGATCACCACCCCCGAGATGAGGAGCGTCAGGCCCACGCCGATGGTCGTGACGATCGGCACCGCGGCATTCTTCAGCGCGTGCGTGAAGAGGATCCGGCCCGGCCACTGGCCCTTGGCGTGCGCCGTGCGGACGTAGTCGGCGTCCAGAACCTCCAGCACGCTGGCGCGGGTGATCCGCGTGATGAGCGCCATGTAGATCAGGCCGAGCGTCACGGTCGGAAGGAACAGATGGCGTGCGAAAGGACCGAATCCGGCGGCGAGCGGCGCGTACCCCTGGACCGGAAAGAGGTCGAGGCGGACCGAGAAGCCGTAGATCATGAGGAAGCCGAGCCAGAAGACCGGGATCGAGAAACCGCCGACCGCGAAGACCATCACTGCACGGTCGATCCACGTGCCGGCCCGCCAGGCCGCCAAGACCCCGAGGGGGACAGCGAGTCCTATCGCGAAGACGAGCGTGGACAGGGCCAGAGCGACTGTCGGTTCGAGCCGCTGGACGATCAGGGTGCGAACAGGCAGGCGCGAGTGGAGCGACCGCCCGAGGTCGCCCCGCGCGAGGCTCGCGACGTAGACGCCGAGCTGGACGTAGATCGGCTGGTCGAGGCCAAGAGCGGTGCGGATTTTTGCGATGGCCTCCGGCGTCGCGTAGTCCCCTGCGATGATGGCCGCCGGATCGCCGGGGGCGAGCCGGAGCAGGACGAAGACGAACAGCACGACGACGGCCATGACCGGAAAGACAGCGAGGACGCGGCGGACAACGTATGCGAGCACGAGACAGGGCGCGCGCGGGGCGCCCGGAGCGGAGCCGCGCGAGGGCTCCGCCCCGAGCGCAGAGCCGCGGCTACTTCCGGACCATGTTCCAGAACAGCACGTATGGCGCGACCGCCGCGTACTCCAGCCGATCCTTGCGCCACGCGCTGTTCGAGTTGAACTCGCCCACCGGGATGTACGGGAGGTTCTCCATCAGCGCCGTGTGGTACTCAGTGAGGAGCTTCTTGAACTCCGCCGAGCCCGGCGCCGCGTTCCCGAGGTCGTCGAGCGCCTTCGAGGCACGGGGCGAGCACGGCCAGCCGAACCAGGCGCGCTCGCAGAGCGTCGAGATGTTCGAGTGACCCCACGGGTCGGCCAAGGCCACGCTGTTGGACGTGGTGTGGAAGATGTGCCAGCCGGCTGGATTCTTGCTCGGCGGCTCTTTGACCGGCCGGCGCGAGGTCAGCGTCCCCCAGTCCATGACCTGGAGATCGACGTTCACGCCGAGCTTCCTGAGTTGTGCCGCCGTGGTGAGCGATGCTGCGTTGATGCTCGCGATGTCACTCGGCGCCATCACCACGACCTTCTCGCCCTTGTACCCGGCCTCCTGGAGCAGCTGCTTGGCCTTGGCGAGGTCCGACTTCTGGTAGGGCTCGGCCCCGGCGGAGGTGTCCAGCCACTGGCCGCAGCCGAGATACCCCCAGCACACCTTCCAGTTCTCTGGATCCCCCGCGATTGCCTGGAGATAGTCTCGCTGGTCGACCATGTAGGCGAGCGCCTGGCGGGCCTTGGGGTTGTCGAAGGGCGGCGCCAGGTGATTCGGATGGATCTGCATCTGCTCCACGTCGACCTGCTTGATCGCGACGTTCGGATCCTTGCGAAGAATCGGCTGCTGATCGATGTGGGGCCTCTGGAGGAAGTCAACCTCGCCCTTCTGGAGGGCGGCCACGGCGGTGGACGGGTCGGGGATGACCAGCCACTCCACGCGATCGACGGTGGCGCGGCGGGCGCCCGCGTAGTAGTCGGTCGGATCGGTCCGCGGCACGTAGTCCTTGTTCCGCAGGTAGACCGTCTTGGCGCCGGGCACCCATTCCTTCTCGGAGAAGACGTAGGGCCCCGAGCCGATCTTGTCGCCCTCGAACGCCTTGTCCGCCGGCTGCACGGCCTGCCGCTCGGGGATGATGAACGGGACGTAGCTGTACTCCTTGGCGAGGGCGCGCAGGACCAGGCCGTACGGCTCCTTCAGCTTGAGCACGAGCGTCTTGTCGTCGGTGGCCTCGAGCGAGGCCGTCTTGGCCATCAGCTTCTGCCCCGCGGCGTCCTTCACGGCCCAGCGCTTGAGGGACGCCACCGCGTCGATGGCCCGGACGGGCTGGCCGTCGTGCCACTTGAGCCCGTTCCGGAGGACGAACGTGTACGTGAGCTTGTCCGGGCTCATCCGGAAGGTATCCACCATCTGGGGCCGGGGGTTGCCCTTCGCGTCGAGCGCAAAGAGCGTCTCGTAGATCATGTACGCGTGCTGCTGCGTGATGTTCGCCGTCGTCCAGTGCGGGTCCACCCACTTGACCTCGGCATGCATCACCGCCCGGACGGTCTTCTCGCCCTGGGCGAACGCCGGCGGGCCCAGCGTCAGGAGGGCTCCGACGAGCGCCACGCACCCAGCTGCCCACGGCTTCCGGAACCTGCTCATGGTCGCCTCCTGTTCGCGCGCGAGGCGTCTCGGCGGCGCCACGCGAGCCGCGTACGGTCACGAATCGGGGATGCGAGGGGACGGGTCGACCGCGGGGCCACTGTCAGCCACAACGCGCAGCGGCGTCAAGGGGCCTCCGGCCAGCGGCCGGCGACACGGGTGGCTCGCCCGGGGCCGCTTGACCGCACGCGGCGAGCCGACGAAGAATCGCCGCCGGGAGGGTCCCGATGATGAAGCTCTTCATGGCCGGCGTCGCGACCGAATCCAACACGTTCGCCCCGATGCCCACGGGTCTGGACGACTACACCGTCTTCCGGGGGGCGCCGCCCGAGGACCGGCCGACGAGCTTCACGCAGCCCTTCCTCGTCTGGCGCCGGCTGGCGGCCGAGCGCGGGTTCAGCGTGGCGGGCAGCCTCGGCGCCTCCGCGCCGCCGGCGGGGCCCACCGTCCGGCAGGTGTGGGAAGGCTTCCGCGACGAGATCCTCGCCGATCTCCGGCGCGCGATGCCGGTCGACGGCGTCCTCCTGAACCTCCACGGGGCGATGGTCGCCGACGGCTACGACGACTGCGAGGGGGACATCCTCGCCCGGGTCCGCCAGATCGTGGGGCCAGCGGTGCCGGTCGGCGCGGAGCTCGACCCGCACTGCCATGTCACGCCGCTGATGGTCGAGCAGGCGACGGTGCTGGTGCTCTACAAGGAGTTCCCGCACACGGACTTCGCCGAGCGGGCCGCGGACCTGTTCCGCCTCGTCGTCGACGCGGCCCAGGGCCGGACGCGCCCGCACATGGCGCTGTGGGACTGCCGGATGATCGGGAGCTACTTCACGACGCTCCAGCCGATGAAGGGCTTCGTGGACGACGTGAAGGCGCGCGAGGGCAAGGACGGCGTCCTCTCCATCTCGCCCGTGCACGGCTTTCCCTACGCCGACGTCCCGGGGAACGGGACGCAGGATGCTGGTGATCACCGACGCCCGGCCGGCCGAGGGCGCGCGGCTCGCCCAGGAGCTCGGTCTCCGCTGGATCGCCCTCCGCGGCCGGACCCATCCGCCGATGCTCACCGTGGCCCAGGCCGTCGAGCAGGCCCGCCGCGTGGCGGGCCGGCCGGTGGTGGCGGCCGACGTCGCCGACAATCCCGGCGGCGGCTTCCCGGGGGACAGCACGGTGGTCCTGCGCGCGCTCGTCGAGCTCGGCGTGACCGACTGCGCGTTCGCCACGATCTGGGACCCGATCGCGGTGACGTTCGCGCGCGCGGCCGGCCCCGGCGCCCGGCTCCGGATGCGGATCGGCGGCAAGGCCGGCATCCTCTCGGGGAATCCCCTCGACCTCGACGTCACCGTCGCCGCAGTAACCGACGACCTCTACCAGCGCTATGCCGGCGTCGGCAACTCGCTCGGGCCGGCGGCGCGCGTGACCGCGGGCGGCCTCGACATCATCCTCGCCAGCCATCGGAACCAGGTCCGGAGCCCCGACGTCTTCCGCGGCCTCGGGCTCGATCCCCTGGCCGTCAAGCTCCTGGTCGTCAAGTCCACGAACCACTTCCGCGCGGAGTTCGAGAAGA
Source organism: uncultured Candidatus Rokubacteria bacterium (assembly GCA_963745015.1). Classification (GTDB taxonomy): domain Bacteria; phylum Methylomirabilota; class Methylomirabilia; order Rokubacteriales; family DASRDR01; genus DASRDR01. The sequence continues at coordinate 193,480 of CAVUVU010000012.1, read as the reverse complement.
TCGCCGCCGAGATCCTCTACGTCGCGCCGCCCGACGTGTTCTCCGGCGTGCCGTTCACGCGGATCGCGCGCCCGAAGTGGCCGCTCGATCCCGACGCGTTCGCCGATCTCCAGGCGGCGGGCCTAGTCTCGTGAGCTAGCCACGCGGGCGGCCCGACGGGCCGCCCGCGTGACTCAAACGATCGGATCGCGTCAGCGTCGCCGCGGCGTCGGAATGCGGGTCGGCAACCCTTCCCGCAGCGGTTGGATGTACTCCGGACCGATGCCGCAGCACCCACCGATGATCTGGACTCCGTCCTGCACCCACTTCCGCGCGTGGTCGAGGAACTCCGCCGGGGTGATGTCGTTCTTGCCCGTGGGGTCGGGGAGCGGATCCACGTAATCCTCGCGGCCCGCCTCGGGGTAGACACCGACTGGCCCCGACCACTTCTCGCGGACGATGGGCAGGGCGGCGTCCGTGGACCGGACGTTGGAATGGAAGACGTTGATGACCTTGCCGCCGAGGGACACCAGCTCGTCGAGTCCCCGGTCCAGCGCGACGTCCGAGGAGTAGCCGACACGGGGCGTGGGATCGTCGCCCTCGACCCGGCACTTGATCCCGATCCAGGTCGGCAGACCCGTCGCCAGGCACGCCTGCACCACCCACTTCCGGTGCTCCATACCTCCCGTCGACTCCGCGAGCATGAAGTCCACCCCCGCCTCCGCGAGCACCGCCGCCTGCGCCTGGAGATTGGCCTGGGTCTGCTCGACGGTGAGGGCGGTCCGGCGCGGCGAGGAGGTGCCGTAGGATCGGCGTCGGGGCTCCGCGCCCGTCACGAGCCCGTAGTTGGAGACCGCGCCCCCGATGTACACGGGGCGATCCCGCGCCGCCTTGTCGCGCGCGTCCCGGGCCAGCGTGACGGCGCGGATGTTCAGCTCTGTCACCAGGTCCCCGAGCCCGAGCGGCTCGAGGTTGTGGCGAGCCGACGAGTAGGTATTGGTCGTCAGGACGTCGATGCCTGCCTTGATGTAGGTCTCGTGCAGGTGCCGCACGGTGTAGGGATGCGTCTGGAGCGCGGCGGCCGCCCACGCCGTCCCGTGCATGGGCACACCCGTGTTCTGGAGGCCCGTGCCCACGGCGCCGTCAAGGATGATGACGTCTCCGCGATCGAGGCGGTCCTGAAGGTCCTGATACTTGGCCATGTCTTTTCCTTTCTGGGGCTGATCGAGTCCGGATCCTCACGCCCATCGGGTGGGAGTAGTCGGCTCGCTGATCATAAAAGACCGCCGTTGAGGGCTGCAAGGCCCCACGCGACCGTGGCGATCGAATTCGGCGCCCTCCGCGGCCAGCCCTCGGCCGGGGCGGGCCCGCCGCCTTGACGGGCGCGCCGGTCCGGCGTAGAGTCCGGGCTGGCGAGCCCCCGGCACCGGCGTGCCTTCCGAACCGGGGGGAATTCTGTGACGCAACCGGCGACCTCTCGGTGGTCCGCTCCAATCAGCGGCGTTGCCACCGTCCCCCGACTGTGGCAGTTCGGCCGTGATGCGCTCAGCGAGCGTCGCGCGGTGGGGCGGCTCTCCAGTCGGGTCCAGCGGCGGGGATCGTGCCGCGTGACGCGCGCCCGTTCGAGAAGCCTCGTGCGATGAGCCTGGCCCCGTTCCTCGCCAAGCACCTCGTCTTCCTGGTCGTCACGATGCTCGTGGTGTCCTTCCTCGTCTTCGCGCTCAACGAGTACTCTCCCGGAGACGTGGCCCGGAAGCTCCTCGGTCAGTTCGCCACGCAGGAGCAAGTGGACCTCCTGACCGCACAGCTCGGCCTGAACCGGCCCCTCCTGACCCGGTACGTCGAGTACCTGGGGAAGCTCGTGACCGGGGATCTCGGGCAGTCGCTCCGCTTCAAGGTGCCCGTCAGAGAGATCCTCGAGGATCGTCTGAAGAACACCGCCCTCCTCGCCGCCATCTGCTTCATCCTGATCGTCCCGCTGTCGATGCTGTTCGGGATCATCGCGGGCAAGCGGGAGGGCTCGCCGGCTCGACCGCGCCGTCCTTCTCTTCGCCACGCTCGCCGCGTCGGTGCCGGAGTTCGCCATGGGGGTCTTCCTGCCAGCATCTTCGTCGTCTGGCTGGGCTTGCTCCCGGGCACCGCCACCCTGGTCGCCGGAGGCGGCTGGTCGATCGCGTCGCAGTTCGTCCTGCCGGTCGCGGTCGTCGTGCTCTACGACATGGGCTACGTCGTCAACATGGTTCGCGCCTCGATGGTCGAGGTCATGCAGCGGCCATACATCCGGACGGCCGTCCTGAAGGGCCTCGACGCCCGGCGAGTGGTTCTGCGCCACGCCGTCCGGAACGCGATGATCAATCCGGTCACGATCATCTTCCTGCAGCTGGGCTACCTCATCGCGGGCCTCGTCGTCGTGGAGACCATCTTCGCCTACCCGGGATTCGGGCGCATGATGCTCGAGGCGGCCCTCTTCAAGGACATCGCCGTGCTCGAAGTCGGCGCCCTCGTCGCCGTCTTCGTGACCGTGATGACCCAGATCCTCGCCGATCTGTCCTACATGGTCCTCGATCCCCGCATCCGCACCTGACGAGGCACGCATGACTCCGCCCGGGCAGCCACCCGTCCTCGCCGAAGAGCCCGCGGCGCCCGCGCGGTCGAGCGACGGCGGCGGGGTCGCCCGGGAGTCGCCCGGCCCTTCCCGCTCCCGAGCATCCGGCCGACGTCCTCCGGCGGGCGAGGCGGCAGGTCGCCCGGCTCCTCGAATCCGTTCCGGCGCGGGTCGGCCTCGCGATCATCGGCTTCTGGGTCGCTATGGCGCTGCTCGCGCCGTGGATCGCCCCATATCCGCCCAACGAGAAGGACTACGCTGCGCTCACCATCCCGGCCCTCCGCGGAGCATTGGCTCGGCATCGACCATCTCGGCCGCGATATCCTGTCGCGCATCATATGGGGAGCAAGCACCGTCCTGATCGTCGCGCCGGTCGCCGTGCTGGGCGCGCCACGCTCGGCACGATCCTCGGCCTTCTCGCGGGCTATCGCGGCGGCTGGTCGATGCCCTGATCATGCGCGTCGGCGACACGCTCCTCGCATTTCCCGAGTATCATTCTCTACATGATCATCATCGCGCGTTTCGGCGCATCGGCATTGAACATCATCCTCGTGATCGCTTCACGGCGGCACCGATCATCGTTCGCATCGTCCGCGGCGTGACGCTCGATGTCAGGAACCGCGATTACGTCGCCGCCGCCCGGATGCGCGGCGAGAGCACCTGGTACATCTTGTTTGTCGAGATCCTGCCAAATGCGCGCGGTCCGTTGATCGTCGACCTGTTCCTGCGGCTCGGCTACACGACCGTCGCCATCGGCGTCCTCGGCTTTCTCGGCATCGGCCTGCCGCCACCGGATCCGGACTGGGGCGGGATGGTCAAGGAAACCTATGCCATGATCTTCATCTGGCCGCACATGACCCTCATTCCCGGCGGCGGCGATCTCATCGCTGGTCATCGGGTTCAATTTCCTCGCCACCGGCCTGCAGGAGATCGCGCGCGATGGCTGACCTCGCGCTCGAGAGCGTCACCATCGAGTTCATGAGAGCGATCGTGGTCATGCGCGCAGCCGCATCGTTCACGACGTCGAGCCTGTCGACCTCCGCCGCGGCGAAGCATTCGGGCTCGTGGGCGAGTCGGGTTGCGGCAAATCCACCGATCGCGCTGTCGATCATGCGCTATCTGCCGCCCGGAACGCATTGGCCTCCGGCCGCATCATCTTCCAGGGCCAGGACCTCGCGTATCGGCTGACCGAAGGCGATCTTCGCCGTATGCGCGGCAACCGCATCGCGATGATCTATCAAGACCCGATGTCGAGCCTCAACCCCGTTATGACGATCGGTCGGCAACTGATGGAAGTGCCCATGTTCCACCAGGCTTTGGACGAGCCGAGGCGCGCCGCGGCGCGCGGTGGCGATGCTGGCGGAGGTGCGGCTGCCCGATCCCGAAGGCATGCATGGCGCGCTACCCGCACCAACTCTCCGGCGGCCAGCAGCAGCGCGTCGTCATCGCCATGGCGCTGATAGCCGAGCCGGCGCTGCTCATCATGGACGAGCCCACGACCGGCCTGGACGTCACCATCGAGGCCGCGATCCTCGAGCTGGTGCGCGAGCTGCGCGCAGAAGCTCGGCGCGGCCGTCCTGTTCATTAGCCACAATCTCGGCACCGTGGCGCGGATCTGCGACCGCGATCGGCGTCATGTATGCGGGCGAGCTCGTCGAGGAGGGCACGATCCGCGCGGTCTTCGCGAACCCGCGTCATCCCTACACGCGGGGCCTGCTCGATTGCCTCCCGGCGCTCGGGCGAGACAAGCGCTCGCGCCGCTGGTCGCCGATCCCGGCCAGCTGGACGCGCCGCCGTCCGCCCGCGCGGCTGCGTGTTCGCACCGCGCTGCGGCCACGTGGTGCCCGCGCGGTGCGAGTCCGCGCCCGATTCCCATCGGCCCGTCGGCGACGTCCCGGGCACCGTGTCCGGTGCGTCCGCGCCGCCGAGCTGCCGCCGTGGCGCCGCGCCGGAGAGCGACGGCGTGCGCGCCGAAGCGGCGGCGCGGCGAGACGGTGCTCGCGGTCGAGCGCCTGCGAAAGGTCTACCGGCCGCGCCGGGGGCTATCTGGGGGGCGGCGCGACGGATCGTCCAGGCCCTCGACGACGTCGACCTGTCCGCGCGCGCGGGCGAGACCCTGGCGATCGTCGGGGAGTCCGGGTGCGGCAAATCGACGTTCGCGCGCGTGCTGAGCGGGCTCGAGACGGCGACCGCCGGAACGGCGATGCTCGGGAGGACCGAGATCGGGAGGCGCCCCATCGACTCGCGGCCGGTGCCCTCGACGGCAGCTCCAGATGGTCTTCCAGAACCCCGACAGCACGCTGAACCCGAGCCACACCGCCGGGCACGCGATCAGTCCGGGCCCTCCGGCGCCTGCGGGGTCTCGGACGGGCGGCGGCGCGCCGGGAAGCGGAGCGCCTCCTCACGGTCGTGAAGCTCCCGCCCGAATTCGCCGCGCGCAAGCCCCACCAGCTCTCGGGCGGCCAGCGCCAGCGCGTCGCGATCGCGCGGGCGCTCGCCGGCGAACCCGGACGTGATCGTCGCCGACGAGCCGGTCTCGGCGCTCGACGTCTCGGTCCAGGCGGCGATCGTCAATCTCCTGAGCGAGCTCCAGGCCGACCGGGGGCGACGCTCGTCTTCATCTCGCACGACCTGTCCGTCGTCCGCTATCTGGCCGACCACGTGGCGGTGATGTATCTCGGGCAGCTCGTCGAGTTCGGGACGGTGGAGGAGGTGTTCTCGCCGCCCTACCACCCGTACACGGAGGCGCTGCTCTCGGCCGTGCCGGTCCCGGATCCCGAGGCGCAGCGCGCGCGGATCGTGCTGGAAGGGCCGCTCCCGAGCGCCTCGGAGCGGCCGGCCGGCTGCCCGTTCAGCGACGCGCTGCCCCCGGAAGGTCGGCCCGATCTGCGACGACACGCCGCCCCCCGAGCAGACCCTCACGCCGCAGCACCGCCTCGCCTGCCACATCCCCGCCGAGGAGCTGTTGCAGCTGCAGGCGACGGCGGCCGCCGTCCCGCTAGCCGGCGCCCGCGCGCGCCGGCGCGCGGAAATGCGTCGGGGCCCAGCGGAGGGCCCCGACGACTACGCCTGCGTAGCGCGGAGGCTAGGCCGGTGATGCCGAGCTGGTTGGCGAAGATGTAGCGGGTCGGATGCATCTTGAAGCCCTGGACGCGCTTGTCCTGGAAGGTGAAGACCGCGCGCCACACCGGCTGGACGATCGGGCCGTCGTCCTGGAGGATCGCCTCCAGCTTCGCCATGATCGTCGCGCCGCTTCTCCACGTCGAGGGTCCCCTCCGCCTCGGCCAGCAGCGTGTCGAAGTCCTTGTTGGAGTAGTTCGACTCGTTCCACGGCACGCCGGTGCGGTAGGCCAGCCCGAGGACCATCACGCCGAGCGGCCGGTGGGCCCAGGTGGTGAAGCCGAACGGCACCTTCGTCCACACCTCCCAGTACTGGGTCGACGGCATCACGTTGATCTTGACCCGGATGCCGGCTTCCTTCCACTGCTCGACCATCCCCTGCACGGCGACCAGCTCCCAGGCGGGTCGCGGCCGGCAGGCGATCTCGACGTCGATGCCGTTCGGGTAGCCGGCATCGGCGAGCAGCTTCTTCGCCTTCGCGACGTCCCGCGTGAACGGCGGCAGCTTCGCGTACTCGGGATGCACCGGGCTACGTGGTGGTGCTCGCCGGCTGGCCGAGCCCGCGGTGGGAGCCTGCAGGACGGCGTTCGGCGTCGATGGCGTACCGCATCGCCTGGCGCACCCGCTTGTCGTCGAACGGCTTGACCGGGTGCATCCGCGCGACCGCGGTCTAGGCGGTCGTGACCTGGTAGAGCTGGAGGTGCGGCAGCTTCTTGAGCGCGTCCAGCTGGATGATCGTCGCCCAGGTAGAGGCCGTCGACCTGCTTGCCGGCCAGCGCCGCGACCTCCGCCGCCGATCGTCGCCGAGATCGATGTACTCGAGCGTGTCGAGGTACGGGCCGCCGCCCCAGTAGTCCTTCGCCTTGAACACCTGCTTCCGCCGACCTGTTCTCGACCAGCTTGAAGGCGCCGGTGCCGTTCGAGCCGACCTTGAACTCGCCGTTCTCGGCCGGGATCCAGCATCAGGAGCGGGTAGTGGAAGAGCGCTCTCGGGAACCGCGAGCTGCGGCGTCCGGCCGTTCAGCCGCACGGTGAAGTCGTCGACCTTCTGGATCGCGTTGGCGTCCCAGAGGCGGGTCGACTTCTTCGGGTTGCCCTTGTCGTCCTTCTCGCCGGTCTCGTACTCCTCGAGGATGAACCCCTTCATCAGGCCGACCACCGACGAGCCCGTCTTGGGGTCGAGGACGCGCTTGAGGTTCCAGACGGCGTCGTCGGCCGTGAACTGCCCGCCCGTTGTGCCACTTGACGTCTGCGCGAGGCGCAGCGTCCACGTCTTGAGGTCGGGGCTCGCCTCCCACTTCTCGACAGAGCCGGGCCGCGTGATGTTGTCCACGCCGGTGACGGCCAGGTAGTCGACACCTGCCGCGCGGTGTTCGCCGCCTCGATCCAGCTGATAGGTGTGGGGGCTCTTGAGGTCCTGGCACCGCATGCCGAGCCGCAGGGTGCCGCCCTTCGGCAGCGCCTTGGCCTCGGCGACCGGCAGAGCCGCTCCCCCGTGACCTTGCCGGCGAACGCGTAGGCCGCCCCCGCGGACATGCCGAGGAGGGTCGCCGTCCGCAGGAACTCGCGGCGGTCGAGCTTACGCTCCGCGAGCTGCCGCTTGAGCGTGGGAATGTATGGATGCTCCCGGCTGTCTGCCATCGTCGGATCCTCCCTGGTGCGGAATCATCGTAATCGGAGATTGGCATACCCCGGCATCACAATCGACGGGGGCGCCCCTCAATACTTCGGCGGCTCGGGCCAATCTTCTCAAGAGAGCCCCCATGGGATCACTGCGAGGCACGCTCCCGCAAGCCAGAGCCTGGGCCGAACGCCAGCAGATGTCCGGCCTAGGAGACTAGGGCCAGGCAAGTCTGGGGAGGAGGGCTCCTCCCGTAGTCCGCGCTGCCGTCGAGCCGGACGCGCCAGGCGCGGCCGAACGGCGCGGGCGATCTGGCGCCACGCCCCTGGGCCATCCCGTATCTGGAAGGTCTAGGCGCACGGGGACACGGCTGCGGGCCCGACCACCGCGTCCGCGGCCTGGGCTGGAGCTCCGCCGTCGACGTAGAGCCGCGTCGACCGCTCGTCGAAGAAGCAGATCAGGTCTCTCGATCTTGCTGCACTCCGGGATCGGATGGCGGTAGTACCAGGCGATGTCCCGCACCGAGCGTCGACCCGCTCCGCACGGAGTAGTAGCTAGGCGTCGCCCTTGTACGGGCACCGCGTCTCGGTGTCGGTGGGCACGAGCAGGTCCATCCGCACGTCGGCCTTCGGCAGGTAGTAGCGCGTCGGCAGCCCCGTCTCGAACAGGATCTGACGGGCCGCGCGCGTGTCGGCCACGACCTCGCCCGCGACCACGACCTTCACGTGGCGCGAGCTGTGGAGGACGTCCACGCGCTTGTACGGATCGCGCGCGTGCACGTAGACCTCGTCGTCCTCCTCGAACCAGGCGTCCATCTTCGCCCACTCGAACGTCACGTGGTCGCGCAGCAGCGAGCCGGCCCGGCGGCGGATCGGGATAGCTCCCACGCGGCGTGCTCCGCCGTCCGCTCTCCCACCCGCACCGTCCAGCACGCGGCCCCGCCCCCGCGGGCGCACGGGCTCGGCGTGGTCGGCCGGCGCGAGCGCCTCGCCCCGCACGTCCGCCGCGCGGGAAGTAGTAGACCGGGATGCGCCCCGGCTCCCGGAGGAGGAGGACGCGCCGGCTGTCGGCCACGAACTGGCCCGCGAAGCGCACCCGCACCCAGCGCGGGCTCGGCTCGAGCGTCGTGGCGTGGTCCGGCGCGGACGATGTCGGCTGGCGTCATGGGTTCCTCCATCGGCGTGAGGCCGGGCGAGAACCCCCGCGATCCCATCGCCACCGCGCGGCGGGGCGGCCGCGCGACGATGGCCTCGGCTCCCCCACGAACTCACCACGCTTCCGGACGGAGCGTCAAGACCGGGCCCCGCCTTGACGGCCCTCGCCGTCCCGGCGCACCGTAGGGGCCATGCCGGCGGTGGCGCCTGGCGGGGCCACGACATCGGCGGCTGCCGTGCCACCACCCCGGAACACGTCGCCGCGCCGCGGCCCGGCCAAGGGCGCCCAAGGAGGAGAGTCATGAAGCGGTTCTCGGTCGGACTGGTCGCGGTGCTCGCGCTCGGCCTCGGCCTCCTCGTCGGGAACGAGGCGGCGGCGGCCCCGAAGGGGACGCTCACCATCGGCATCCCGACGGACATCAACACCCTCGACCCCACGATGGGCCCCGAGGTCAACAGCCTGAACGTCGCCTTCTCGACGATGGAGGCGCTCCTCCGGCTCGACGCGCAGGGCAACCTCAAGCCGCAACTGGCCGAGTCGTGGGAGGTCGTCGACAACACGACCTACGTCTTCCGCCTCCGGAAGAACGTCAAGTTCCACAACGGCGAGCCCTTCAACGGACAGGCGGTCGAGTACAGCTGAAGCGGAGCCAGGAGAAGCACCGCGCGAACAAGACGCACCTGCTCGTCGATCGTTTCCCGCATCGACCACGTGGACGACCACACCATCCGCGATCATCACCGAGAAGCCCGACCCGATCTTCCTGAAGAAGATGGCCAACGTGTCGTGCGCCGATCTTCCCGCCGAAGGCGACCGCGGCCGGGGGCGACGAGGCGGCCTCGCTCAAGCCGATCGGCACCGGGCCGTTCATCCTCTCGTCCTGGGTGAAGGGCGAGCACATCACCTTCAAGGCGAACCCGAACTACTACCTCCCGGACGTGCCGAAGGTCGAGACGCTCGTGTGGCGCGCCATCCCCGAGGCGGCGGCGCGGGTCGCCGCGCTCCAGACCGGCCAGGTCGACATCGCGCTCCGCATCCCGCCGCAACCAGGTCCCGGCGCTCGAGCGGGACACGAACTTCCGCATCTCGTCCGCGCTGTCCACGCGCACGTACTACATCGCGTTCAACAACATGACGACGGGCAAGGGCACGCCGATCATGGACGCGCGGGTCCGCCAGGCGATGAACCACGGCGTGGACCTCCAGGCCATCATCCGGAGCGTCTTCAACAGACAGGCGCAGCGGGTGAACAGCCTGGTCGGCAACGTCCAGTTCGGCCACGATCCGACGCTCCTGCCGATGGTCTACGACCCGACCAGGCCAAGCAGCTCCTGGCCGAGGCCGGCGTCCCCAACGGCTTCAAGGTCGGGCTGGCGTGCCCGAGCGGCGCGTACGCGAACGACAAGGAAGCGTGCCAGGCCATCGCGGGATCCCTCGGCAAGATCGGCATCGAGGTCGATCTCCAGATCATGGAGTCGAACCGCTTCTGGGACCTCCAGGCCAAGAAGCAGCTCCCGCCCCTCTTCTTCGACGGCGTGGGAGACCGCTACGCCGATCCGGCCACCCAGCTCCGCGGGGTCGCCACGCCGCACTCCAACTGGACGGCCTTCGAGAAGAAGGAGTTCACGGAGCTGATCGACCAGGCCGCCAGCACGGTCGACCAGGAGCAGCGGAAGCGGCTCTACGCCAAGCTCGCCCGCGACATGCAGGCGGATCCCCCGTTCCTCTTCCTCTGGCAGGTGCGGAACTTCGAGGGCGTGCGGAAGCGCGTCCAGGGCTACACGACGCGGCCGACCGAGGACATGGGCCACGTCGCCTTCGACGTGGGCGTCGAATAGCCGACGGGAGCGGCTGCCGGCCCTGCCGACCGGCGCGGCGGGCTCTCCCGCCTCGCCGGTCGCTGGACCCGCGGCGTAGCGCGCGGGCCCGCGTGAGCCGCGGCGAGCCGCGCCGCGCCGTGTGCGGGCCGGGGTAGGGCCGTGACGACCTACCTCCTCGCCCGGCCGCGCAGTCGCTGCTGGCCATCGGCTGCGTCCTCGCCCTCGTCTTCTTCATGGTGCGGCTGACCGGGGATCCGACGGTGGTCATGCTGCCCCAGGACGCGAGCAAGGAAGACGTCGCGCAGTTCCGGCGGCCATGGGCTTCGACCGGCCGCTCGCCGTCCAGTTCGGGGACTTCGTCCGGCGGGCCGTCGTGGGCGACTTCGGCAAGTCCCTCCAGTACCGCACCTCCGCGTGGTCCCTCATCATGGAGCGGCTGCCCGCGACGCTGGAGCTCGCCGCCGCCGCGATGAGCTTCGCCATCCTGGTGGCGGTGCCGCTCGGCATCCTGGCGGCGACCCGGCCCGGCTCGCTCTGGGACGCCGGCCGCCCAGGGCGTCGCCCTGCTCGGCCAGGCCCTGCCCGCCTACTGGGTCGGGCTCATCCTCATCATCGTCCTGTCCGTCCAGCTCAATCTCCTGCCGGTGGCCGGCCGCTCCGGCTGGACCTCGCTCGTCATGCCGATGGTGACCCTCGGCATGGGCACGCTCGGACGGCTGACCCAGCTCGCCCGCTCCGTCATGCTCGACACGCTCGGCCAGGACTACATCCGCACGGCCTGGGCGAAGGGCCTGGCGCCGCGGCGCCGTCCGGTACCGCCACGCCCTCAAGAACGCGGCCATCCCGCTGATCACGCTGATCGGCGTCAACTTCGGGTACATGCTGGGCGGGGCGGTCCTGATCGAGAGTGTGTTCTCGTATCCGGGCATCGGGCGCCTGGCCGCCCAGGCGATCTTCCAGCGCGACTTCCCGCTGGTGCAGGCCGTCGCCTTCTTCGCGTCGCTGGTCGTCATCCTCGTCAACCTCGCCACCGACCTCGTGTACGGGCTCGTCAATCCCCAGGTCCGGCTGCGCTGAGTCGCGCTGGTCGCCGGTCCGCCGGGGTACGGCCGTGGGCCTCGGCGGGCGCCGCGCTCGTCCTGCTGGTGCTCCTCGCAGCCGTGCTGGCGCCGGTCCTGTCGCCCGCATCCCGCCACGCTTGCAGGACCTGGCGCGGAGCCAGCAACCCCCGGCCTGGCTCGCGGGCGGCAGCTGGGAGAATCCCGCTCGGCACGGATCATCTCGGGCGGGACGTGCTGAGCCGCATCCTCTACGGCACCCGCGTGTCCCTCGTCGTCGGCGGGCGGCGGCGTGGCGCTCGCCCTCGCCATCGGGCTCCTGGTCGGCCTGCTCGCCGGCTACGCGCGCGGGCTGGGTGGACGACGTGGCCATGCGGCTCTGCGACGTGCAGCTCTCGCTCCCGTATCTCCTCTTCGTCGTGGCGATCGTCGGGGTGCTGGGGCCGAGCCTGCGGAACGTCGTCCTCGTGTTCGGGATCGCGGACTTCCCGCTCTTCGCGCGGATGGCGCGCGGCGAGACCCTGCGGCTCCGCGCCACGCCGTTCGTGGAGTCGGCGATCGCCGTCGGGGCGTCCCACGCCCGCATCCTGCTCCGCCACGTGCTTGCCGAACATGGCGGGGGTGCTGCTGGTGGTCTCCGCGTTCGAGATGGCGGCCATGATCCTCTACGAGGCGGGGGTCGGCTTCCTCGGGCTGTCGGTCCCGCCGACCACCCCGAGCTGGGGCAACATGCTCGCCGACGGACGCAACTACCTCACCACCTCCTGGTGGATCGCGACGTTCCCGGGGCTGGCCATCGTGGTCGGCACGCTCGGGATCAACCTGCTCGGCAACCGGCTCCGCCGCACGTGACGGCCGGGCCGCTCGAGGCGGGCGCGATGGCCGGGATACCAGACAACATCGCGACGGACTGACTGAAGGCGGAGGAACGGACATGCCCAGGCGGAGCGTGACGGAGCGGCTGCGAGCCGGCGAGGTGCTGCTGATGGACGGCGGCACCGGCTCGGAGCTACAGCGGCGAGGGGTCGAGGTGCTTCTGGGCTCGCGCGGCGACAAGCTCGGGCCCTGGTCGGCGACGGCCAACCTGGACGCCGCGGACGTGGTCCAGCAGGTCCACCAGGACTACCTGCGGGTCGGGGCCGACGTCATCATCAGCAACAACTTCCGGACCACCCGGACGCGGCTCGCGCCCGTGGGCCTCGGGGACCGCTGGCAGGAGTACGCCGAGGCCGGCGGGCGCCTCGCCGTGCGGGCGCGGAACGCGATCAATCCCGAGGCCTACGTGGCGGGCGGGATGGCCGCCCCGGGGCTGGGCATGCTGAACGACCGCCCCGAGACCGACGTCGCGATCATGGGCGAGCAGGAGTATCGCCGGGAGTTCGCCGAGCACTCGAAGGTCCTCGCGGCGACCGGGGTCGACGTGATGCTGCCGGAGTTCGTGAACTACATCGCGGACTGCGTGGCGGCGGTGGATGCCTGCGCCGAGGCGGGCCGCCCCGTGTGGCTCGGCGTCCCCATGGTCACCACCGACGGGCATCACGCGAAACGGCGAGACGATGGAGGATCTGGCGCGCCGCCCTGCGGGGCCATCCCGTCGAGGCGATCCTCCTCATGTGCAGCCGCCCGGAGGGCGTCAGCGCCACCCTCCCGCGCCTGCGTCAGGCCTTCGACGGGGCGATCGGCGCCTATCCCAACGTCGGCTACAACCCGATGGCCCCGGTCGGGGGTCGCGTCCACCTCGGGCCCGACCTCATCTCGGCCCAGGCCGCCGGCCCCGTCGCGGCTGGCGGAGTTCGCTCAGGAATGGATCGAGATGGGCGCCCAGATCGTCGGGGGCTGCTGCGCCACCGGACCCGAGCACATCATGGCCATGAAGGTCGTCGTGGACGCGGCCCGGCGCGCGACGCGCCGCGCGGGTCGGCTGACGATCCCGGCCATGCGGATCGTCGAGACGCTCCCCCGCCGCGTTCGCGAGATCGAGAACGTCTGGATCCCGGCCGGGAGCACCGGCCACCGCATGGCGGCGCGCCTGTGGCTCCCGGAAGGGGCGGAGGACCGCCCGGTGCCGGCGATCCTGACGTACCTGCCGTACCGCAAGCGCGACTCGACCCGCGCCGGCGACGATCCGATGCACCGCTACTTCTCCGGGCACGGCTACGCGTGCCTCCGCGTCGACATGCGCGGCGTCCGGCGACTCCGACGGGCTGATGGACGACGAGTACGCGGCGCAGGAGCTCGACGACGGCAAGGCCCTGATCGCGTGGATCGCGGCCCAGCCCTGGTGCACCGGCAAGGTCGGCATGATCGGCAGCTCCTGGGGCGGGTTCAACGCGCTCCAGATCGCGGCCCTCCGGCCGCCGGCGCTCGCGGCGATCGTCACCAACTGCTCGACCGACGACCGCTACACGGACGACATGCACTACATGGGCGGGTGCCTCCTCAACGACTCCCTCGACTGGGGCTCGTCCTTCTTCGCCCGGCTTGCCCCGGCCGCCCGACCCGGAGATCTCGGGCCCCGACTGGCGCCGGAAGTGGCAGGCGCGCCTGGAGCAGTGCGCGCTTGCCCCTCGCCGTCTGGCTCGCCGCACCAGCGTCGCGACCGCTACTGGAAGCACGGCTCGGTCAACGAGGACTACGCGGCGATCCAGTGCCCGGTCTTCGCCACCGGCGGCTGGATGGACGGCTACTCGAACGCCATCCCCCGGCTCCTCGCGCACCTCCGGGTGCCGCGGCTCGGGCTCATCGGCGCGTGGGGACACAAGTACGGCCACCAGGCCGTCCCCGGGCCGGCGATCGGCTACCTGCAGGAGTGCCTCCGCTGGTTCGACCACTGGCTCCGGGGCCACGACACCGGGATCATGCGCGAGCCGATGCTGCGCGCCTTCATGCAGGAGGAGGTGCCGCCGACGCGGCGACTATCCGGTCTGCCCCGGGGCGCTGGGTCGCCGAGCCCGTGTGGCCCCCGCGCGGCGATCCGGCGCCGGCGCCTCCATCTGAACGCGGGCGGCGCGCTCCGCGCCCGCGCCGGGCCGCGCCGTGACGCTCACCCACCGCTCGGATCAGACGGTCGGCGTCGCGGGCGGCGAGTGGTGCCCCCACGGGATCGGCGGCTACGGCCCGCAGTGCCCGACCGATCAGCGCGAGGACGACGTGCGGAGCCTCGTGTTCGAGACCGCGCCGCTCCGCGGACCGCTCGAGATCCTGGGTCAGCCGGCCGGTCACGCTCGCGCTCGCGGTGGACAAGCCGGTCGCGTTCGTCGCGGTCCGGCTCAACGACGTCTTCCCCGACGGCCGCGTGTCCCGCGTGACGTTCGGCGTGCTGAACCTCACCCACCGGGACTCCCACGAGTTCCCGGCGCCCGATGCCGGTGGGGAAGCGGCTTCGAGTGCGGGTGCCGCTGAACGACATCGCCTACGCCTTCAAGACCGGGCATCGCGTCCGCGTCTCGATCTCGACGACCTACTGGCCGATGGTCTGGCCCGCGCCCGAGCCGGTGACGCTTCGCCTCACGACCGGCGCGAGCGTGCTCGAGCTTGCCGGTCCGCCCGCGCCGCCCCATCGACGCGAAGGTCCGCTTCGCGCCGCCGGAACAGGGGCCGCCGATGGCCAAGGTCGTGGTCGAGCCGCCCGACCTCGATCCGCGTCATCGAGCGGGACGTGGTCAACGGCACGGTCACCGTCCGGGCCGAGGAGAACGAGGGCCGGGCCGTCATCGTCGACACCGGCGTCGAGATCGGCCGCTGGGTCGACGAGCGCCTCACCATCACCGAGGGCGATCCCCTGAGCGCCGAGACCGAGATGGGGAGCATCTTCACGTACGCCAAGGGCGACTGGCAGACCGAGGTCTCCGGCCGCTGCACGCTGCGGGCGACGCGGACCCAGTGGCTGCTCTCGGCCGACCTCGACGCCTGGGAGGGCGAGGCGAAGATCTTCAGCCGCCACCTGGACGTGCCGATCCCGCGGGACCTGTCTGAGGCGGCGCGGGGCCGGGGCTAGGGACTCTCCTCGGACACGGGCGCCGAGACCGCGCCGCCGCCGCGCCGGGAGCGGGCCGCCGCGCCCGCCGAACCAGCGCAAGCGCGGCAGGAATCCGCGGCACCTGGCCGATCCCCGCGGCTCGACGTCATCGGCAGGTATCGCGGAAGCGGCCGCGGCCCGTAGCTGGCCGGCGCCGCCCTCGGTCCGCCTAGCGAAGCGCGCTGCTCGCCGCGTCCATCCTCCTGGGGCGCCTCGAGCACGTTCGGGGCGCCAGTCGCCGTTCCCGCCGCAGCGCTTCGACGCGATCGTCGACCGATCCGCTGCCGCTTCAGCGCGGCATGCGACATCTCGTGCGGCTCCGCGCAGCTACGGGCCCGGCGTGGGCACAGCTGGTGGTCGCCGCGCGCTCGCGTCGAGCCCGCGCTGCTGGGCCAGACGCCGATCGCGCGGCGTACAGAAGCGTGGCCGCCGCGCGATGCAGGCCCGATCGACGGCGCCGGCCTAGTCGACTCCCGCGCCCACTCGCCGCAGGAAGACACGATGCCCGCGAGTCGACGTGGCGCGACGTCACGCCAGCGGCGACGCCCCTGCGGCCCGAGCACCGCGTCGGGCGGGACACGAGGGCGCGCGCGGCCTAACCGGGACTCCAGACTGCAGATATCCGGCGCACAGTGCCGCTCGCGAGATCCGACATCGAGCCCGGGTCACCGTACTCCTCGGTGATGCACCTGGCGACGATCGCCTCACCTTCCGGCGACACGACGAGCGGAGTTCCGCGATAGCGCCGCCGGCGGCGGAGCAAGCGGCCGAGCGCGAACCAGACGGCATTCGCAGTCTGGCCCATCGCCCGAGGCGCGCACTTGAACTTCGCGCGCACGGCACGTCCACCCCACCGCGCCTCGCCCGCCGATCGGCCGCAAGCCGATGCTGGGGTAGTGCCGTCGAGCGCCTCGTCGTTCAGGAGCAGCGTGTCGATCTCCCGGCGTGGAGGCTCTCGAGCGCCCGGGCCAGGCCCGCGGCCCCGAAGCTGCGCGCGCGTCCAGCTGTGCCGGTGGATCCCGAGGAGCCGCGGGCGCAGCGGGTCGTCGATCGTCGCGCGGACCGGGACAGGTTCGCGGCCAGGAGCGGCAGGACGGCGGCGCACGAGGACGGGTCGAGGCGCTCGACATCGAGGCTCGGGCGCAGCGTCGTCCAGGCCGTCGAGCCCCGCCGCCCGGGCGCAGGGCGGCGCGCAGGAGCAGGCGCCGGGCGGGCGTGAGCCGCGGCCGCGCGGTCACCGGGCCGTCGACGCGGGCGGCCACCTCGTCTCGCGGCCGGCCCCGCGCCCCCGCCCGACGGCCGGCGCCCGCGGGCACGGAAGCCGGGGGCACACGGTCGGGCTAGGCCATGCCTCCGCCGTTGCGGGCGCCGGCGCCAGGGCCGCTCGCTCACCCAGGCTCTCCAGCACCCACTGGTTGAACTGATGGCACCCGCTCTCCTGCGGGACGAAGTTGCCGTGCGCCAGCGGCCGGGCGTGCAGCCCCTCCTGCTGCCACTCGCAGTTCCGGGCGTCCTGGCGGTTCGTCAGGTCCCAGAGGGCGACGTAGTGATCGAGGTCGAACTCCGGGCGGGCCATGCTCTCCGGCTCGAACAGCCAGTCGTAGATCATCCGGACGCTCTCGGGTCCCGTCGCCAGCATCTGATGCGAGTTGACGTAGTCCGGGTGGACGTTGAGGAAGAAGTTCGGCCGCAAGCGTCTGCGACTGATAGAGGTTGGTCCGCTCCTCGGCCGACAGGCCCCTTGAACGGCGGGATGCGCGCCGTCCCGTCCATCGTGAGCGTCGCCGCGCCGGGCTTGTAGCGGGGCCGCGCCGAGGCGAGCGGATTGCCGGCCTCGTCCGTGCGGAGCCCCCACGCGCCGGCGTCCCAGAACAGCGTGGCGATCTCGCAGAGCTCCGGATGCACGGGCGGGCAGTGGAAGCACTCCGAGAAGTTCTCGAAGAGGAGCTTCCAGTTGGCCTTGACGTCCATGACGATGCGCTTCCCGATGCGGAGGTCCGCGAACCCGTAGTTCCGGAACCGCTCCGGCACGTCGCCGAGGGCGTCGCTGAGGGGCGCGGCCCGGTCGCCGGCCAGGTTGATGAAGATGAAGCCGCCCCAGGTCCCGAGGGCCACCTTGAAGAGGGGATAGGCGGCCCGGTCGAAGTCCGCGCTCTCCATCTGCCGGGGGGTGCCGACGAGCTGCCCGTCCAGGCTGTAGGTCCAGCGTGTGGTACGGGCACACGAGGCTCCGGCCCGGGAGCCGGCCCTGCTCCTCGGTGCAGAGGATCGAGCCGCGATGGCGGCACGTGTTGTGGAAGGCGCGGAGCTGGCCGTCGAGATCCCGCACGATGACGACGCTCTGGGTGCCGATCTTGACGACCTTGTAGTCCCGCGGCGCGGGGACCTCCTCCTCGCGCCCGGCCATCACCCACATGCCGTACCAGAAGACCTCGAGCTCCCGCTCGTAGTGCTGGGGGTCGTAGTAGTAGCGCGCGGGGATGCTCGGCTCGAGCTGGTCGAGCGCCACCCGCCGCACGTGATACGTGGATGCCTGCGACCCCTGCATACGTCCTCCTTGTCGGTTCTCCGGGAGCTCCCGCGGCCGTCCCGAGGCGCCGCGGGCGCCGGCGTGGCAACCCTCCGTATTGTACGCGCCCGGCGCCTGCTTTCACGCGCCTCGCCGCGAGGCCCCTCGCCCGCCAGCCCCCGGCGCGGGCGCCCCGGTCGGCTGGTGCCGACCCCGCCGGGTGGGGTATGGTCGGCGAGACCGAGGATCGGAGGGCCCCGAGCCTCCCCTCGGCGGGAGGACGGCTGGCCATGCCAGAGCGCGTGCCGAAGGACTGGGAGATCTCGCCCCGCGCGACCGAGCTGCATCGCTCGGCGCTCGTGTGGGACGACCATGGCGGCTTCGCGTACAGCGCGGCGTCGGCGCTGAAGGACCTCCAGCGCTGGCGCGACTCGGGCATCGACTACCTGTCCATCAACGTGGGCTACGACGTGACGCCGTGGACGCTGGCGATCGAGGCCCTGTCGCAGGACCGGCACTGGATCCGGGCGCACCCCGAGGACTTCGTGCAGGTGACGGGCGTGGCCGACGTCCACCGCGCCCAGCGCGAGGGGAAGCTGGCCGTGTCCTTCGATCTCGAAGGCATGGACGCCCTGAACGGGGACGTCGGCATGGTCGACGTCTACTACGGGCTGGGCGTGCGCCAGATGCTGTTCGCCTACAACCGGAACAACAAGGCGGGCGGCGGCTGCCACGACGAGGACATCGGGCTCACGCCCTTCGGACGCGACGTCATCCGCGAGATGAACCGCGTGGGCATGCTCGTGGACTGCTCCCACTCCGGGCATCGCACCACGATGGAGGCGATGGAGGCGTCGGCGGCGCCGGTCATCTTCTCGCACTCGAACGCGCGCCGCCTCTGCGACCACGAGCGCAACATCCGCGACGACCAGATCAAGGGATGCGCGGCCACCGGCGGCGTGATCGCCGTCACCGGGGTCGGACGCTTCCTCGGCCCCCGCGGGCCGGTGGTCGAGCACCTGGTCGAGCACATCGACTACATGGTGGAGCTCGTCGGCCCGGAGCACGTCGGCCTCGGCATGGACAGCGTGCTGAAGCAGAAGCCGCCGGGGGCGCCCTTCACCGGCAACCGCGCCTACTGGCCGGAGCGCCAGTACCCGGATAGCGGCTCGGGCTTCGTCGATCCCGAAGCCTGGCCGCGCGTCACCCAGGCGCTCCTCGACCGCGGGTACGGTGAGCCGGCCGTCCGCGGAATCCTGGGAGAGAACTTCCTCCGCGTCGCCGCGCGCGTGTGGAAGTGACGTCCGCGCGCTGACGCCGCCGGAGCGAGCCCATCGCCGGGATCGGTGAAGCGTGGGTCGGAGTCCGCCTGGCGGCGCGCCTCCCGGGGTTCCTCCGGCATCCGCTGACCGTGACGGAGGCACGGGCCCTCGTGGCGGGCCGGCTCGAGCGGCGGGAGGCGGCGTTCCTCGACGCCATGCGCCGCGGCGTCTACGAGCGGCCCGGCAGTCCCTATCGGGCGCTCCTGGCGCTCGCGGGATGCGAGCTCGGCGATGTCGAGCGGCTCGTCGGCCAGGCGGGCGTCGAGGGCGCCCTCCACGCGCTCTACCGGGCCGGCGTCTATCTCACGGTCGACGAGTTCAAGGGCCGGCGGCCGATCGTCCGCGGCGGGCGCACCGTGGCGACCGGCGTCGAGGGCATCGGGAACCGGCCCTCCGGGCCGCACGTCCTCGGCCGCACGAGCGGGAGCGGCGGCGCGCCCACGCCGGTGCCCGCGGACCTCGAGTTCCTCCGCGACCGCGCGGTGAACTCGCTGATGGTGCTCTCGGCCCGGGAAGGCCTGGCCTGGCGCCACGCCACGTGGGGCGTGCCGGGCTCGGACGCCCTCGTCCCGATCCTCCGGCTCGCCGTCGCCGGCGCCCGCCCCTCGCGGTGGTTCGCGCTGGTCTCCGCGGCCGCGCCGGGGCTCCATCCACGCTACCGCTGGAGCGCCCGCGTCCTCTCGTGGGCCTGGACGGCGGCCGGGCTCGGCACCCTCCGTCCCGTGCCCGCTTCCCTGGAGGATCCCGCCCCCATCGTCCGCTGGATCGTCGAGACCCGCCGCGCGGGCGTCGACCGCCCACCTGTACGGCCTCGTGAGTCCGGTGGTGCGGCTCTGCCAGATCGTCCGGGCGGCGGGCATCGACATCACGGGCACCCAGTTCACGGTCACCGGGGAGCCATTGACCGCCGCGCGGCTCGCGGCCATCCATCAGGTCGGCGCCGAAGCGCGCCCCACGTACGCGAGCGCCGAGGCCGGCGCCATCGGAGAGGGCTGCCTCCGCCGCGACGCCCCGGACGACGTCCACGTCCTGCGCGATCGGCTGGCGGTCGTCCAGCCCGGGCCAGGCGCGGGGCCGCTCCCCAGCGAGGCCCTCCTCATCTCGTCGCTTCGCCTGGTCGGGCCGTTCGTGTTCCTGAACGTCTGGCTCGGCGACCAGGCGCAGCTGAGCGAGCGGCGATGCGGCTGCCCGCTGGAGGCGATCGGCTGGACGGCGCACCTCCGCTCGATCCGCAGCGAGGAGAAGCTCACCGCGTGGGGCATGTCGCTCCTCGACAGCGACGTCGTCCGGGTGCTCGAGGAGGCGCTGCCCGCGCGCTTCGGCGGGGGGCCGACGCACTACCAGCTGGTCGAGGACGCGTCGGAGGACGGCCTGCCGCGCCTGCGGCTCCTGATCCACCCTGAAGTGGGAGCGGTCGACCCCGCGCAGGCCACCGCCGCGTTCCTCGAGGCCATCGCGCCGGGGAGCGGCGGCGAGCGAGTCACGCGGCTCATGTGGGATCAGGCCGGAGCGGTCCAGGTGGAGCGGCGCGCCCCGCTCGTCGGGGCGAGCGGGAAGATCCACCACATCTATCCCGGGGCGGCCGGCGGCGCCCCGCTGGCGAGCCGGCGCCCCATCGCGGCCGACCGCGGGAGGTGACCCATCGGATGATGCGATACCAGCGCTTCGCCCCGCTCGGCCGGGACCTGTCCCGGCTCGTGCTCGGCACGGCCGCGTACGAGCACGCCCCGCTCGACGTGGCTCTCGATCTCTTCGACGCCTTCCGCGAGCTTGGGGGCAACGTGGTGGACACCGGCCGCGAGTACGGAAACGCCGAGCCCATCCTCGGTCGCTGGCTCCGCGAGCGCGGCCTGGCCGACGAGATCGTCGTCCTCACCAGGGCGCGCACCACGACAACGACACCGGCCGGAAGCGCGTCAACCCGGCGGAGATCACGCAGGACCTCGAGGAGAGCCTCCAGGCTCTCGGGCGGTCATGGATCGATATCTACTGCCTGCACCGGGACGACCCGGACGTCCCCGTCGGGCCGATCCGCGAGGCCCTGCACCAGCACCGGCAGGCTGGGCGTATCCGCGTCCTCGGCGCTTCGAACTGGTCGGTGGCCCGGCTCGCGGAAGCGGCCGACTACGCGGCCCGGCACGGACTCGACGGCTTCGCCTGCTCGAGCCCCGGGCTGAGCCTCGCCGCCCCTCGGGAGGCGCCCCTGGCCCGGCTGTGTCACGATCCACGAGCCCGCGATCCGCGCGTGGTACGCGCAACACCAGCTCCCGGTCTTCGCGTGGGCGTCGCTGGCCGGCGGCTTCTTTGCCGGTGTCCGGAGCGCCGACGTCGCTCGCGTGTACGAGAACGCCGACAATCACGAGCGCCTCCGGCGGGCGCGCGCCCTCGGGTCCCGCACGGGGGCCACCCCCAGTCAGGTGGCGCTCGCCTGGGTGCTCCACCAGCCCTTTCCCACCTACGCCCTCATCGGGCCGAGAAGCGTCCCGGAGCTCCGCGAGAGCGTCGCCGCGCTCGACCTCGCGCTGACGCCGGCGGAGTCGCGCTGGCTCGACCTGGAGGACGACGCCGCCTGAGGTCAGGCCACGCGCGATCGCCGCCGCCCCGCGGCCTCCTGTGTGAGCAGTCCCGAGCCGATCAGCCCTCGTACTTGAACGAGACCTGGACGCGGGCGCGATAGGCGACGATCTTCCCGTGGTCGATCTTCACGTCCAGCTTCTGGACCTCCGCGATCCGGAGGTCGCGGAGCGACCGGGTCGCGGTCTCCACGGCGTTCTTCGTGGCCTCCTCCCACGACCGCTTGCTGGTCCCGATGACGTCGATGACGCGGTACACCCCTTCTCCGGTTCCCTTCCTCGCCATGATTCGTCCTCCTTTCGCCCAGGTCGCGCGTGGGATGTGCACTGCGCTGATACTGCACTCGCGACGGTACCGATCAGTCTACGATCTGATCGGCACGCATCAAGAGCGACTGCGGGATCGTCAGACCGAGGGCCGCGGCCGTCTTCGTGTTGATGACCAGGTGGTAGTTCGTGGGCTGCTCGACCGGGAGGTCCGAGGGTCTCGCGCCCTTGAAGATCCGATCCACATATGCGGCGACGCGCCGGGAGAGGTCGACCAGGGGCCCACGGCCGGACGAGTCCTCCTCGAGGGCTCGCCGCGGCTCTCGGGACCGGTGGGTTGCTCGCGTGCGATGTCGGGTGGCCTTGGCTCATTCGAGCACCTGGTCCGCCCGGGCGAGCACCGCGGCCGGTACGGTCAGTCCGAGCGCCCTCGCGGTCTTGAGGTTCACGACCAGCCGGAGCTTCATCGCCTGATCGATCGGCAGGGCGCCCGGCCGGGCGCCCTTCAGGATCTTGTCGACGTAGGCCGGCGCCTTCCGGAAGGTGTCCGCGAGGTCGGCGCCGTAGGCGATCAAGCCGCCCGCCTCCGCGTACTCCGACGCGCCAAACACGGTGGGGAGCCGATGCTTCACCGCCAGATCGGCCAGGCGATGCCGCTCCCCGAAGAACATGGGGCTGGGCGCCACGATGAGCACCGCCGCGCGCTCCCGCGCGACTTTCGCGAAGATGCCGTCGAGTTCCTCCGGACGCCGGATCGAGACGGCGTGCAAGCGAACGCCGACCGCCTGGGCCGCCTCCTGCGTCTGCCGGACGCCGGGACTGCTGGACGGACTCCCGGCGTCTCCCATGATCGCGAAACGTGTCGCCCCGGGCACGACTTGGCGGGCCAGCTCGAGCCGCTTCCCGGCGAGCTCGATGGACAGCGTCGCGACACCGGTGAGGTTCCCGCCCGGCCGGGCGAGGCTCGGGACGAGGCCCAGATCGAACGGGTTCCCGCTCGCCGTGACGATGGGAATGGTCGTCGTCGCCTGGCTCGCCGCCTGGGCGGCGGCCGAGCCCGCCGTCACGATGACATCGACCTTGAGCTGAACGAGCTCGGTCGCGAGGGCGCGCAGCTGCTCGCTCCGTCCTTCCGCGCTGCGGACCTCGAAGACCACGGTCTGGCCCTCGACATATCCGAGCTCGCGCATCGCCCGGCGAAACGCTTCCCACAACGGCGCTCGCGGTGCGAGGGTCCCGGACTCGAGGAGCCCGATGCGAGGGACCTTCCCGGGCTGGGCCATGGCGACAGGCGGGACGGCAAGCCAGACGAGGAAAAAGACGCTGACCACACGGGCACGCCGTGACGCCGTCATGGCTCCTCCGACTGGAGAGTGGGAGGCCCAGCATAGCGCCGGTCCCGACCGCGCGTCAGCCGGATTTCCTCTCAGGACCGCTGGCTGGTCCCGATGATGTCGATGACACGGTAGACGCCTGTGCGTCAGGCGGATTTCCCCGGCCTCGGGCACGGGCTGCCGGCCAACTCAGCCGGTATAATGCGGCGCCGTGAGCACCGTGACCGCCTTCCCCCGCACGATCCACCGGCTCGACCCCGTCTGGATCCCGCTCAAGGACGGGACGCGCCTTGCGGCACGCGTGTGGCTCCCCGCGGACGCCGGGACGCGGCCCGTGCCCGCCATCCTCGAGTACCTCCCCTATCGCCGGCGCGACTTCACCGCCCAGCGCGACGCGCTCACCCATCCCTACGTCGCCGGGCACGGCTACGCCTGCGTCCGGGTCGACATGCGCGGCAGCGGCGACTCGGACGGCGTCCTCACCGACGAGTACCTGCCGCTCGAGCAGGACGACGCGCGTGGAGGTCATCGCCTGGCTTGCCGCCCAGCCCTGGTGCACCGGGCGCGGTCGGCATGATGGGCCACTCCTGGGGCGGCTTCAACGCGCTCCAGGTCGCCGCCCGCCGGCCGCCCGCGCTCAGCGCGATCATCACCTCCTGCTCGACCGACGACCGCTACGCCGACGACATCCACTACATGGGCGGCGGCCTGCTCCTCGACAACCTCCGCTGGGCGTCGACGATGTTCGCCCACAACTCGCGCCCGCCCGACCCGGCGCTGGTCGGCGACCGCTGGCGCGAGATGTGGCTCGAGCGGCTCCGCGGGAGCGGCCTCTGGATCGACACCTGGCTCCGCCACCCGCGGCGCGACGCATTCTGGAAGCACGGCTCGGTGTGCGAGGACTTCGCCGCGATCCCGTGCCCGGTCCTCGCGGTCGGCGGCTGGCTGGACGGGTACTCGAACGCGATCCCGCGCCTGCATGCGGGGCTCGACGGGCCGCGCCAAGGGCCTCATCGGCCAGTGGGCGCACCGCTATCCCCACATGGCGCTGCCCGGGCCGGCGGTCGGGCTTCCTCCAGCTCGCCCTCGCGCTGGTGGGACACGCTGGCTCAAGGGCGCGAGCCCCGGCGTGCACGACGAGCCCCTGCTCCGGGTCTTCATGCAGGAGAGCGTCCCGCCCGCGGCGCATCTACGCGACCCGTGCCCGGCCGCTGGGTCGCGGAGCGCGCCTGGCCCTCGCCGCGCATCACCCCGCAGCGCTACGTCCTCAACCCCGGCGCGCCTCGCCGCCGAGGCCGGGCCCGAGGTGCGCGCTCACGCTCCGCTCGCCGGAGACGCTCGGGCTCCACGCCGGCCGCTGGTGCCCCTACGGGCTCATGCCGGACCTGCCGCTCGACCAGCGGCTCGAGGACGGCGGCGCGCTCGTTTCGACACCGATCCGCTGACCGAGCGGCTCGAGATCCTGGGCCCGCCGGTGGCCGACCTCGAGGTGGCGGTCGACCGGCCGCGTGGCGCTGGTCGCGGCGCGCCTCTCCGACGTCGCCCCCGACGGCGCGGCCACGCGCGTCAGCTACGGCCTCCTCAATCTCACCCACCGGGACGAGCCACGAGCACCCGACGCCGCTCGAGCCGGGCCGCCGCTACCGGGTGCGCGTCCAGCTCAACGACGTCGCGCAGGCCTTCCCGGCCGGGCACCGCGTCCGCCTCGCCCTCTCGACCGCCTACTGGCCGATCGCCTGGCCGGCGCCCGAGCCGGTCACGCTGACGCTGTACACCGGCGCCAGCGCGCTCACGCTCCCGGTCAGGCCGCCGGACCCCGCGGACGCGGCGCTGCCGCCCCTGCCGCCCGTGGAGACCGCGGCTCCGCTCCCGGTGACGGCGCTCGCGCCTCCGCGCACCGAGCGCGTCGTCCGCCACGACGTCGTCACCGGCACGGCGACACTCGACTGGATCCAGGACAGCGGGCCGCACCGGTACGACGACATCGACCTCACGATGCACACGGTCGCCGCCGACCGCTTCACGATTCGACCCGACGATCCCCTGTCCGCCCGCGCCGAGGTCACCTGGACCGTCCGGCTCGCCCGGGGCGACTGGCGCGTCGAGACCCGGACCCGCACCGAGCTCACGGCGACCCGGGACGCCTTCGTGGTCGTCGCCACGCTCGAGGCGTTCGAAGGCGACGCGCCGGTCCACGCGCAGCGCTGGGAGCGGTCGATCCCACGCGATCTCGTCTGACCCGAGGCACGCCTGGCGCGAGCGGAGGGACGGCATGAGCGACCGAATCGACCATCTCGGCGCAATCCTGACCGCCGGCCGACGCCCCCGACGCGAGGTGCTATGATCCCGCGGGAGGGAGTTCGTGACGAACCGCGTGGTGGATCCACGATCCGTATCCGGCAAGACCCCCGCGCCTGAGCGGCACGTCCCGCTGATCGTGGTCGGCGGTGGCCCGGCAGGCGTCGCGGCGGCGACGGCGGCGGCCCGGGCCGGGGTGCGCGTGCTGCTTCTCGACGAGCACCCCCTCGATCCCGAGCTGATGGCGATGGACGTCCCGCTCTATTTCGGTCAGCGGATGAGCGCTGCCGTCCGGGACCGGGGCGTCATGCTGGAGCGCGTCGTCCGCGCGAACCCCGCGCTCGAGGAGGCCATCGAGGCCGGCGTCGAGGTGGAGCTGGGCGTCTCCGTCTGGGGCGCGTTCCGGCCGGGGCCCACCATGCGCGAGCTCGGCGCGTGCGTCGGCGTGGCGGACCAGGCGCGCTCCTGGCTCGTTGGATACGACCGGCTGATCGTCGCGGCGGGGGCGCGGGATCTCGAGCTCGCGTTCCGGGGCTGGGAGAAGGCGGGCACGATGGGGGCCGCCGGCGCGCTCGCGCTCCTCACCCGGTACCAGGCGTTCGCCGCGCGCCGCATGGTCGTCCTGGGCTCGGGGCCGCTCGGCCTGGCCGTGGCGACCCTCGCGCGAGCACGCGGCATCGAGGTTCCCGCCGTCGTGGAGGTGAGCCCCGCGCTCCGCGGGGATGCGGGCGCGTGGGGCCGGATCGAGCGTGAGGGCGTGCGCTTCTACCCGGGCCACGTGGTCGCCGAGGCGCTGGGGAGCCGCGACGAGATCGAGGGGGTCCGCCTCGCCGCGCTCGACGGCGACCTCCGGATAGTCCCGGGACGCGAGATCGACATCGCCTGCGACACGGTGTGCCTGGCCATCGGCCTCGTGCCACAGGTCGAGCTGCTCCAGATCCTGGGCTGCCGCCTCGTGTTCCGCTCCGAGCGCGGCGGGATTCGTCCCCGAGCTCGACGGCGAGCAGCGCACCAGCTTGCCCGACGTCTTTGCGCCCGGCGACGTCGCGGGCGTCGACGAAGCGCCCGTGATGTCGCCCGACCGGGCCGTGGCGGAGGGCCGCCGCGCGGGACTCGCCGCCGCGGCATCGCTCGGGACCATCGCCGCCCGAGCGCGCCCAGGCAGCTCCTGCGCGAGACCGAGGTACCCGCGCGGGCGGCCGGCCCGCGCGCGCACGACTACTGGCGGCAGTGGCTCCGCGCCACGCTCGCGACCGGCGGCAGCGACGTCCTCGCCTGCCAGTGCGAGGAGGTCACCCGCGGCGAGCTGGTCGGGGTCCAGCCGCCGCGCTATCTCGGCTGCCCGGCCCCGATGCGCGCGCGGCGCGACTCGGCACCCTCGCCAGGACGGGCCGCTCGACCAGGACCAGGTCAAGCGCCTGACGCGCGCCGGCATGGGCCCCTGCCAGGCCCGGCGCTGCCGCGAGCAGGTGGCGCTGCTCCTCGCGGAGGCGGGCGACGTGCCGGTCGACACCATCCCGCTCGCGAGCTACCGCCCGCCCGTCCGGCCGCTTCCGCTGTCCGTCCTGTGGCCCCACGAGGAGCCGGGGTCGATGCGCGAGCACTGGGTACTGGTTCGGCATCCCGACGCAGTTCGCGCCGCACTGGGCGGGCGATCCCGACATGACGGTCACGCTGACGTGCCGGGCGGGATGCCGTCGAGTGATGCGCCGGCGCCCGTCGGAAAGGCGCGACGCGTGACGGAGCTCCGCGGCGCCAGCGTCGTGATCGTCGGCGGCGGCGTCACCGGCCTCAGCGCCGCCTGGTGGCTGGCGCGCTCCGGCGTCGACGTGCTCGTCCTCGAGACGGGCATCGTCGGCTTCGAGGCCTCGGGGCGCAACGGCGGCGGCTGCACCCACTTCCACAGCCCGCTGTTCGACGAGGAGCAGCGGCTCTGGCCGCAGATGGACGAGCTGCTCGGCTATCCGACCGAGCACCGCCGCGACCGGATCAAGGTGCGCCCGACCGAGGATCAGCTCGCGCTCTACCGGACGAACGCCGGGATCGCCGCCCAGCATGGCTTCCGGACCGAGCCGCTCGACGCCGAAGCAGGTGCGCGAGCTCGTGCCGCTCGCCGGCGACAACGCGATCGGCGGCGTCTATCTCCACTTCGGCGGCCACGCCAATCCGCAGCGCACCGTCCAGGCCTACGCCTGGGCGCTGCAGGATCTCGGCGGCCGCATCCGGCAGCACGCGCCCGTCCGGGCTTCGAGACGGCCGGCGGCCGCGTCACCGCCGTCGAGACCGCGGCCGGCCCATCGGCTGCGACCGGTCGTCATCGCGGCCGGGCCGCAGACCGAGCGCGCTGCCGCCAGGCTCGGCATCGACCTGCCGCTCGCGCCGGCGCGCGCCGAGATGATCGTGCACCGAGCCCCTGCCGCTCATGCCGCTCGGCGGCGTCGACGGCAACGGCCTCTACGGCCGCCAGACGCTGCGCGGCAACCTCGCCTATGGCGGCGGCCCGCACGAGTGGTTCGACGACGTGGCCTCGCGGCGGCGCCGGCCGCGGCCCTCCACGCCGCTCCTCCGCAGCCTCGGCAGGCGCCTCGCCGAGCTCTTCCGCGGGCCGCACATGTGCGCGTCATCCGCAGCTGGGCCGGCGTCGTCGAGAACACGCCGGACGGCCGCCCGATCATCGAGCGGCTCGCCGCCCCGGCCAACGTCGTGCTCGCCACGATGTCGAGCGTCGGCTTCGGCCTGTCGCCGGCGACCGGCCACGCGATCCGCGACCTCGTCCTCCACGGCGAGTGCCGCTTCGCCGATCTCACCGCCCTCCGGCTGGCCCGCTTCGCCGACACGCCGCCCGACTGGCGCGCCCGGCTCGGCTGGCTCCCCTCGGGGTCAGAGTCGGAGTCAGACTTTGACTTCCCGACAATTCCGGCCCCCCCGGCGCCCGGCCGTGAGACTTGCCGAAGTCTTCCCTCGCCATGCTTGAGAGCCTTGTCGAAGTCTGACCCCCATGAAGGCCGCGGTCTGCTGGGAGGTCGGGAAGCCGCTGGTCGTCGAGGATGTCGTCTCGACCCGCCGAAGACCGGCGAGGTCCGCGTGCGGATCGGCGCCGTCGCCATCTGCCACAGCGACGTGCACCTGGTCCGCGGCGACTGGACCGGCTGGACCAGCACGCCGCCGCCTGTCGTGGCGGGACACGAAGCGGCGGGCTCGTCAGCGACGTCGGCCCCGGGGTCACGCGCGTCCGGCCGGGCGACCGCGTCGTCGTCTCGCTCCTCCGGACCTGCGGCGGCTGTGCCCCTGCCTCACCGGCGCCGCGTACCTCTGCGAGGGGCAGTTCGCCCTGATGACGGAGCACCGGCTCCACGCCCGCACGGGTCCGGCCGATCAACGCCGGGCATCCGCGTGGCCGGCTTCGCGGAAGAGGTGGTGGTGGACCAGTCGCAGCTGGTCGTCGTGCCGGCCGACCTCGGGCTCGACCGGGCGAGCCTCCTGGCCTGCGGCGTCATCACGGGCGTCGGCGCCGTCCTCAACACCGCCCAGCTCGCGCCGGGCAGCAGCGCCGTGGTCATCGGCGCGGGGGCGTCGGTGTGAACGCGATCCAGGGCGCGGCGCTCGCGGGGGCTCCCCCATCATCGCGGTCGACGTCGTCGCGCGGAAGCTGCCGTCGCGCGGACCTTCGGCGCGACCCACGCCGTCGACGGCCGGCGACGGCGATTGCGCGGGTCGTGCGCGAGCTAACCGGGGGCCGCGGCGCCGACTACGTCTTCGTGACCGTGGGAGCCCGGCGGCCGTGAGCCAGGCGCTCACCCTCGTCCGGCGCGGGGGCACGGTGGTCCTGGTCGGCATGCCGGCGGCCGGCGCGACCGCGCCGATCTCGATCGGGGACTTCGCCGGCAGCGGGCTCCGGCTCCTCGGCAGCAACATGGGCTCGACTCGGCTCGGCGTGGACGTCCCCCGCCTCGTCGCGCGCTACCGTGAGGGCCGGCTCAACCTGGACGAGCTCATCACGGCCCGCTACCCGCTCGAGCGGATCAACGAGGCCATCGTGGCGATGGAGGGCGGCGAGGCGCTCCGGAACGTCATCGTGTTCCCCGCCGCCGACGCGGCGTGAACGCCGCGCCGGATGCCGGCGGCCCCCTGACGCGCACCCTGCCCGGGCGTTTCTACCACGATCCCGCGATCTGGCAGCTCGAGCAGGAGCGGCTCTTCGGCCGCCTCTGGGTCTGGTCGGGCGCGCGGACCAGTTCCCCGCCGCGGGCCACTATCGGACCGTGCGCGTCGGCGACGAGAGCATCCTCGTGGTCCGCGGCGAGGACGGCCAGCACTCCGCGCCTTCCTGAACGTCTGCCGCCACCGCGGCGCCCAGCTCTGCCCGGCCGAGCGCGGGCGAGACGCGCACGCTCCAGTGCCGCTATCACGCCTGGACCTACGGCCTCGACGGCCGCCTCCTGCGGCGCTCCGGATCTCCGGGCTCGGCGAGCGTTCGATCCGACGCGTTCGGACTCGTTCCCGTCGCCCTCGAGGCCTGGGAGGGGCTCGTCTGGCTCAACCTCGCCGACGAGCCCGCGCGCCGCTCGCCGACCAGCTCAACCCGCATCTCGCTCCACCGCTTCGGCGACGCCGCGACATCTTCAACCGCTACCGGTTGGCACCTCACGGTCGGCCGACGATCGACGTACGAGATCGCGCGCCAACTGGAAGCTCGTCGTCGAGAACTTCATGGAGTGCTACCACTGCGCCCCGGTCCACCCGGAGCTCGTGCCGGCTCCTGCCCGACTTCCGCAACGGCACGTCCTACCAGGGCATCCCCGGCGACGGCACCGCCTTCGCCGACGACATTGCCGCGTTCACGCTCTCCGGCAGCGGCCAGCGGCCCCGCCTCCCCGGCCTCGGCCCGGACGACGATCGCACTCTACTTCGGCTTCGTCGCTCTGGCCGAACGTGCTTCGTCAACCTCCTCCCGGACCACGTCATCCTCCACACCCTTCGCCCGCTCGGTCCGGATCGCTCGCACGTCACCTGCGACTGGCTCTTCGCCCCGGATGATGTCGCCCGGCCCGACTTCGATCCCGCCGACACCGTCGCGCTCTTCGATCTGGTCAACCGCCAGGACTGGGATGTCTGCGAGCGGTCCAGCGCGGCATGCGCTCGCGCGCTTCCGCGCGGCGGCGTCTACGTCGCCGATCGAGCGCCACATCCGCGGCTTCAACGACTGGGTGCTCGACCAGCTCGGCCTGACCTCGGCCGCGCCGCACGCCACCGGCACGTAGCCGGCGCGACGCCCGACGCCCGTCGGCCCGCTCAGCCCGTCTGGCAGGCACGGAGCGCCTGGTCGAGGTCTTCCAGGAGATCCTCGACGCCCTCGATCCCCACCGACATCCGGAACGTCCCCGGCCCGATGCCGAGGGCGGCCTGCTGGTCCGGGGCGAGCCACCGGTGCGTCGTCCGCGCCGGGTTCACCATGATCGAGTAGAGGTCGCCGAGCGTCGTGGCCGAGAGGACCAGCCGGAGGGCGTCCAGGAACCGGAAGGCCTTGGGCGTGTCGCAGTCGGCCACGTCGAACGAGAGCATCGCGCCGTACACGGCCCTCCGGAAAGAGCCGCCGGGCCGTCGCGTGGTCGGGGTGGCTCGGGAGGCCCGGATAGCGCACGCGCGCGATCGCCGGGTGGCCCTCGAGGAAGCGCGCGACGCGCATCGCGCTCTCGCACTGCCGCGCCATCCGGAGCGGGAACGTCTTGAGCCCCCGGAGGGCGAGCCACGCCTCGTTCGGGCCCAGTGCGGACCCGACCTGGATCAGCATGTCCGTGAGCCGATCGTAGTCCGCGAGCCGGCAGCCGACCGAGCCCGCCAGCACGTCCCCGTGCCCCGACAGGAACTTGCTCACGCTGTGGGTGACGAGGTCGGCGCCCAGCTCGGCCGGCCGGAGGAGGTAGGGCGTCGTGAAGGTGTTGTCGACGATCACCCGCGCGCCGTGCCGGTGCGCCAGCGCGATCACCGCGGGGGCGTCGATCACGCGGGTCATCGGGTTGGTGACCACCTCGAAGTACACCACGCGGGGGCGCGCCCGCCGGACGGCGTCCTCCAGACGGTCGAGATCGGAGAAGCTCGTCACGAGGCTGGGCGTCCCGAGCGCCGGGAACACGCCCTCCATCATCGTGTAGACGCTCCCGTAGACGTCGCTCGAGGCGAGGATCGCGCCGTCCTTGCCGGCGCCCGCGGCCAGGACGGCGAGATGGCTCGCCGCCATCCCCGAGCCGCAGACCCGGGTGACCTCGACTCCCTCCAGGGTGGAGAGCGCCCGCTCGAGCGCGGAGGTGGTGGGCGAGCCGGCGCGGCTGTACGAGTAGCCCGCCTTCCGGCGCCAGACGACGTCGTCGAGGTCCTCGGCCCGGTCGTAGACGAAGGTCGTCGCGTTGTGGATCGGCGTGCTGCTCGACCAGAAGCCGGGCCGCTCCCAGCGCTCGCCCGCGTGGGCGCACTGGGTCCCGAGATCCTTGCCGACGTAGCGCGGGTCGGGCCGGCGGTTCTCGGCGCTCGGCGAGCCCGGCTGGGGCGGGAGCACGGGCGCCTCAGGCGCCCGGGTCGCGCCGGTAGGTCAGCCCGTACTTGAGGTTGTCCTGGCGGAGCCGCTTGTCGGTGCCGAAGAGGATGTGCTTCGACATGTCGGGAGAGTAGCGGCTCGCCGGCGGGCGCCGCCCCAGCCCCTCGGCGAGACCCCGCATGTGATGCGGCCCGGCGCCGCAGCAGACGCCCAGGTAGCGCGCCCCGAGGGCGTACGCTTCCTTCCCGAACTCGCCGATCTCGTAGCGGTTGCAGAGAAAGGGATCGAGCGCGGCCGGAAACGGCCGGTTGTCGGGAATGCACGCGCAGCTCGGGTCCGTGAGGGACTGGAAGGTGGGCTCCGCCGGCGTGGTGCGGTACGGCACGGGCAGCGCCCCCACGTGGCAGCTCACGGCGCTCCGCATCTCGCGGAGCAAGGGCATCATGGTCGCCGGCCCGCGCGAGCAGTTGAGGCCGACCACGTCCGCGCCGGCCGCCTCCAGGCGGCGGGCGGCGTCCGCGACGCTCCACCCCTCGCGCATCCGCCCCTCGCGCGGGACGGCCAGCGTGATCACGGCCGGTTTCCCCGAGCGCCGGATCGCCTCGAGCGCGAGGAGCGCCTCGCCGCCCCAGCTGTAGGTCTCGCCGACGATGAAGTCGGCCCCGGCGTCGACGGCCCACCCCACCTGCTCGTCGAAGATCTGGCGCGCCTGCTGGTGCGACTTCTGGTCGTCGGCGCCGTAGATGCTCGTGTTGCAGATGTTCCCCGCGAGGAGCGTGCCGGTCGCCCGCGCGACCTTCTTGGCGATACGGAGCGCCGTGCGGTTGATCAGCTCGAGATCGCGCTCCCGGCCCACCATGCGGAGCTTCGCGCGGTGGGCGTAGTAGGTGAACGCCTCGACCACGTCCGAGCCCGCGTGGACGAAGTCCCGGTGGAGGCCTTCCACCAGATCCGGGTGCTCGAGCACGACCACGGGGACGAAGGCGCCGGCCTGGAGGTAGCCGCGGCGCTCGAACTCGAACAGGTAGCCCTCGGCACAGAGCACGGGCCCCTTGGCGAGCCGCGCGAGCAGCCCGGGCCCCGGCTTGGGGGCTGCCTTGCGTCGCCTTGGGGCCTTCTTGACCTTCTTCGCCGCCGTCTTCGTCGCCATCTCGTTCTTCCTCTCTCGTCGAGCGAGTCTCAGCTAGTGGGGTGGATCCGACGCCGCCGCCCTGGACAGCAAGGCCTTGTCCCGAAAGCGTGACCAGCGGAACGGCCGGAGGTCCCACCCGGGCGCCTGCCCGTCGAGGACCACCTGGGCCAGGATATCGCCAACCGCGGGGGCGTGCTTGAAGCCGTGGCCGCTCCAGCCGAAGTCGACGAAGAGCCCCGGGTGCTCGGGCACGGGGCCCAGCACCGGCTCGTGGTCGGGCGTGTTGTCGTAGACGCCGGAGTAGCCGCCCATCGAGAGCCCGTGCTCCATGGCCGGGAACCGCTCGGCGATCAGCTCGGCGTTCCGCAGGACCTCGGCCGGGTCCGCCCCCTCGTTGTAGTGGTCGGGGTCGACCACCTCGTCGTAGGCGACGGGCCCATGGATGGTGAGGTTCCCGGTCTCGGGACGCATGTACGTGCCGTGGGGCCGGTCGAGGATCGCGGGGTGCGGACCGAAGTCCGGCGGCCGGCGGAAGAAGCACATCTGGTGGCGGGTGGGCGCCACCGGCACGTCGATGCCGAGCGGGGCCAGGAGTCGCCCGGCCCAGAGGCCGGCGCACACGACCACCGCGGGCGCGTGGATCTCGCCGGCGGCGGTGCGGACGCCGGTGACCCGGCCGCCCGCCGTCAGGATCGCCTCGACCGCCACGTACTGGACCACCGTCGCCCCCAGCTCGCGCGCGCGCGTCGCGAAGGCGTTCGTGGTCATCGCGGCGTCCGCGTAGCCGGACTCCGCCTCGTACGCGGCCAGCGCCACGTCGCCGACGGCGATCGCCGGAACGAGCGCCTGCACCTCGGCCGGCGACTGCGTCACGACGTTCGCGCCGAGCTCCCGGGCCCGGCGGACGTTCGCGCGGAGGTTCTCCGCCCGGTCGGGTCCCACGAGCCAGAGGACTCCCACCTGGCGAAACCCCGGGTCGCCGCCGCCGATCCGCTCCGACCAGTGCTGGAAGACGGTCGCGGACGTGTTCGCCGTCCGGGTGAGGAAGTCCATCGCGTAGAACCGGCGGACCAGGGCCGAGGACCGCCCGGTCGGGCCCGATGCGAGGAACTTGCGCTCGACGAGGACCACGCGGCGGGCGCCGCGTCGCGCCAGGTGGTACGCCACGCTCGCGCCGTGAACCCCTCCGCCGATGACGACGGCGTCGGCCGTGCGCGGAACCTCGGACGTCACGGTCTCGCTACCAGTTCCGGTCGCCGGTCGCGAAGCGAGGGGCGTCCGCCGACTTCGGCTTCACGCCCGCCATCTCCTCGAGCGTCCGGCTCTTCTGGATGCCCGGGTGCCGGTCGAGGGCGGCGGACTTGGCGCTCGCGGGCGGGCGGCGCCCGAGCGCCTCGGCCATCGCGCGGACGTGGTGGGCGACCGAGCCACAGCAGGAGCCGATGTAGTCGATCCCGGCCGCGCCCGCGCGAGTGGCGTAGGCGCCCATCTCGGCCCGGCTGAGCGTGAGGGAATCGAGGGCCAGCGGGAACTCGGGGAGCTGCGTGAAGTTCGGGAGGTCGTCCCGCGTCCGGAACCCGATCGGCTGGGCCGCCACGTAGCCGGATGTCGCCCGGCGCATCAGCTCGACGATCGGGAGCATCCGCTCCGGGTCGCGGCCGCAGTTCGCCCCGAGGATGTCCGCCCCCTCCCCGGCCAGGATGCGCGTGGCTTCGGCGAGAGACACCCCCTCGGCGGTCTCCGTGTCCCGCACCGTGAACGTGATCATCGCGGGGTAGCCGGCCGCCTTGATGGCGCGGAGGCACTGGCGCGCCTCCTCGAGGAACGTGAACGTCTCGCCGATGAAGAAGTCGACGCCCTCCGCCGCCTGGACCGCGATCTGCTCGTCGAAGAGCCGGCGGACGACCGCGCCGGAGCCCGGATCCTTCGGGTCGTACATCCACGTGAGGCACAGCGTGCCCGCGACCAGGGCCTGATCGCCCGCGACCTCGTTGGCGATGCGGACGGCCGCCCGGTTGATGGCCTCCACCTGGTCGGCGTACCCGGCGGTCCCGAGCTTCTCCTTGCTCGCGTAGAAGGTGAGCGCCTGGAGCACGTCGGCCCCGGCCCGCAGGAACTCCCGGTGGAGCTGGCGGAGCGCCTCCGGGTGCTCGATCGCGACCTCGGGGGTGTACGGGCCCGCTTGCACGTACCCGCGGCGCTCGAGCTCCAGGATGTAGCCGCCGTCGCCCAGGACGGGCCCCTCCCGCAGCCGCTCGAGGATGCCCTTCTTCGGCATCAGATCTGTGGGCCACAGGCTGAAGGCCGTCGAATCGAGCGGCGCCGCTCTGTTCCACGGCCTTCGGCCTGTGGCCCCGCCCCCCCTCACCGCATTGATCGAGTCGTGTGCGGCGACAGAATCGCGTCACGGTTGTGTCACACCCAGGGGGAGTGGCTGCCCGAGGCGCCGAACGTCCGGCCGGCGGCGTACCGGTCGAGCGCGAAGGGCTTGAGATCGGGCACGTCGTCGCCCATCAGGAGCCGGGCGACCAGCTTGCCGGCGCCCGTCATCTTGAAGCCGTGGTTCGAGTCCGCGATCATGAACACGTTCGGCGCCACCCAGTCGAAGACGGGCACGTTGTCGGGCGTGAACGCGCCGATGCCGCCGTTCCGCCGCTCCCGGAACTGCGGGCGGCAGCCCTTGAACCGCGACATCGTCTGCCCCATCGCCGCGCAGAAGTAGTCGGCGAACCACGGGTCCGCCTGGTACTCGTCGTTCGCGTGGCCGTAGGGATCGGTGACCGCGGTCGGCCCGAGCTTGACGGGCGTGGTGCCGCCCTGGAGGCCGGGCCGGTCCATCCGCTCGTTGCCGTTCTTGAAGTACACGTACGTGAAATCCTTGATCGGCCGCCCCGTGCCCGGATCGACGACGGGCTCGGAGGTCTCCACGTGGAGCACGGGCGGGTTCAGGCCCGCCGCCGTCACGTACGGCTCGTCGTAGTAGACCTCGCCCTCCAGGAGCCGCCAGTACGTCCACATGTCCTTGGTCTCGACGGTGCCGTCCGGATAGCGGCACGCGAGCCGGGGGGGCTTGCCCAGCATCGCCCAGTGCTTGGGCGTCCAGGCGCCGAGGCCCCAGACCACGACGTCGCAGGCGATCCGCCCCTGGTCGGTCAGCACCGCGCGCACCCGGCCGCCCTCGACGTCGTAGCCGGTCACCTCCACGCCCGGCAGGACCCGGACGCCCTCTTCGGCGCACTTCCCGGCGAGGCCGGCCACCGCCTGCCGCGTCCCGGCGTAGCCGCTCACCCGCTCGTGGAGGGCCAGGCCGACCCGCGAGGTATTGAAGTCGGGCCAGAGGCCCCGGACGAACCGGCGCGCGTCCTCCCCCGCGTAGAGGTCGGAGGGATAGCCGGCCGCGTTCTGGCTCTTCCAGACCCGCTCGTAGGCGGGGAGGTTCTGCTCCTCGTCCACTCCGACGTACCCGACCTGCTGGAATCCGAACGCGACCGGATCGTACGACCACACGTCCACGCTGTGACGGAGGATCGCGTGGAGCGGCTCGGTCATGTAGAGGTTTCGCACGCAGCCGCAGGCGATCCCCGACGCGCCCGCGCCCACCCCCGTCTTGTCGAGCACGACGACGTCCTGACCCGTGCCGCGGCGGCGCCGGCCGAGCTCGAGACCGAGATGCCAGCCGGTGCTGAGCCCGTGGATGCCGGCGCCAATGACGACCGCGTGGACGCTCTTCGGGAGTTGGCTCATGCGGACCTCCGGGGTCGCGAATCGCCCGAGGGGGCCGGATTTCTGTACCATCGCCGACCGCAAGGCGTCAAGGCAGCCTCGGCTCGGCGCGGGCGGGATCAGCGGGCGGGCGCGCGCCCGCGAGCAACGGCATGTCAGCCGGTGCGCTCCGGAAAGAGCGCCCGCCACGACTCGGGGGCGCCCGCCAGGAGGCTGAGCCCGTCCGCGGCCGGCCGGTCGCAGGGGTCGGCATCGACGGCTCTCGCGACCGCCGCCGACGCCGGAGAGAAGTACGCCCGGACCTCGCAGTGGAGGCGCCCTTCGGACTCCAGCCGAGTGAACAGGGCCATGTTCCGAGGGCCGCCGGTCTTCGCGTACTCCGCCCGGAAGAGCGCTTCGATGCGACTCAGCGGTTCGCCCGCCGTGAGCGGGTCGCCGAGACTCTTCGCGAACCACCCGGTCATGCTCGGACGCGCGCCGCGGACGCGCCGGCGCCGACCCGAGGGCGCCGGCCTAGGGCCACGGCACCGCCCCGCCCCAGTGGTCGAGGAAGGTCGTCTCCCGGGTCGGCGCGCGGCGGCTGCCCCCGAACCGGGCGCCCTCGGCCGGATACCCGAGCGGGATGCAGAAGTGGAAGGCGAGCTCTGCCGGAACCTCGAAGAGCGCGTACACGCGCGCCATGACCGACGGGTGGAGGGTCGTCGGGATGGACCCGATCCCGAGCGCCCGGGCCGCGAGCATGAGATTCTGGCACGCCGGCAGAACGGAGTTGGCCCAGCCTGGCGGCTCGGCGAAGGCGAGCACGACACAGGGCACGTCCCGCATGTGGTCGGCGAGTCCGGCCGCGGCCCGGTAGTTCTTCGCGTCGGGTGGGATGTCCGCGGGTCCGGTCCACCCAAACTCGTCCCGGCGCTTGGCCCACCAGGCCTCGTGATAGAGCGCGCCGAACTTCACGATCCGGGACCGGTCCGTCACGATCAGGAACCGCCCGATCTGCCGGTTGCCGCCGTTGGGCGCCCGCACCGCCGCCTCGAAGATCAGCTGGAGATCCGCGACCGGGATCGGGTCGGGCCGGAACCGCCGGATCGACCGCTGGGTGAACATGGCCTCGCCCACCGACATGCCGAGCCGCCCGTGGTCGATCGTCATCGCGCCTCCTCCGTGAGGGTGTGTGCCGGGCGCGGGAACCGGCTCCGGGCCCGGCGGCCGAGCGTTCCGGACGCCCCTTCCTTGACGGCCCCGCGCGGCCCATGATACGGG
This sequence comes from uncultured Candidatus Rokubacteria bacterium, assembly GCA_963745015.1. Classification (GTDB taxonomy): domain Bacteria; phylum Methylomirabilota; class Methylomirabilia; order Rokubacteriales; family DASRDR01; genus DASRDR01. Next base: position 155,154 of record CAVUVU010000012.1, on the reverse strand, counting down.
CTTGTACGCACCGCGCGCGACGATCGATGGAGACCTTTGCCGAGACGCTGGCGTCCTTCGCTGCGGGGCTCACGCCCGGCACGGTGCCCCGGGCCGTCACCGAGCAGGCGGGGCGCCTGCTCCTGGACACGGCCGGCGTGACCCTGGCCGCGGTGCCCGACGACTTCGCGGAGAGCGTCCAGACGGTGGCGCGGACCCTCGGCGGACCGCCCGAGTCGAGTCTCTGGGGCGCCACGGAGCAGATCGGGATGGCCGCCGCAGTCCTGGCCAACGGCACGCTGGCGCACGGGCTCGACTACGACGACACGCTGGAGGAAGCGATCGTCCACACGGGATCCTGCTGCGTGACCGCGGCGGTCGCCGCCGGGGAGGCCCGTCACGCCTCGGGCGCCGAGGTGCTGGCGGCCATCGTCGCCGGCGTGGAGGTCATGGCCGCGGTGGGCAGCGCGTGTCCGGGCGCATTCCATCGGCGCGGCTTCCATCCCACCGCGCTCTGCGGCTCCTTCGGCGCGGCAGCGGCCGCGGGCCGGCTCCTCGGGCTGACGGCGGCGGAGCTGACCACCGCCTTCGGCCTCTGCGGCAGCCAGGCGAGCGGGATCATCGAGTACCTGGCGGACGGCACCTGGACCAAGCGCCTCCACGCCGGGTGGGCGGCCCACGCGGGGGTCGTCGCGGCGATGCTCGCGCGCGCCGGCTTCACCGGCCCCCGGACGGTCTTCGAGGGCACCCACGGGTTCTACCGGGGGTTCGGCGGCGAGGTCCCGGCCGCCGACCGCCTCGCGGCGCTCGCGGCCGGGCTCGGCCGCGAGTGGGCGATCCAGCGCCTCATGTTCAAGGCGTACCCGTGCGGATCGATCAACCAGCCCTACATGGACTGCGCGGCCCGGATCCGCACGCGCCCCGGGTTCGATCCGGCGGCCATCCGGGCGATCGCGTGCCGGACGGCGGAGGGCCCGGTCCACCGGCTCTGGGAGCCGCTCGCGGAGAAGCGCCGGCCCACGACCCCCTACGGCGCCAAGTTCAGCCTGCCGTACTGCATCGCGCTCGTCCTGGTGGAGGGGGCCGCCGGCGTCGACGGCTTCAGCGAGGCGAAGACCCGGGATCCGGGTATCCTGGCGGTGGCCGGCAAGGTCGGCTACGTCCTCGACCCGACCCTGCCCTACCCTCGGCGCTTCACGGGGCACGTGCGGGTCGAGCTCGTCGACGGGCGCGTCTTCGAGGAAACGCAGGACGCGCCGCGCGGGGGCCCGGAGCGCCCGCTCCCCCTCGAGGAGCTCCGGGCGAAGTTCCGGGCCAACGCCCTCCGGGCCCTGCCCGCCGCGCAGGTGGACCTGCTGCTCGAGCGGCTCTCCGCCATCGAGGGGGTCGAGGACGTCGCGCCCGTCGCCGCGCGCCTCCGGCGCGCGGCGTGAGGGGATGAACCGACATGAGAGGAGACGGACGATGACGCAGCGAAGACTCTGGGCACTCCTGGCCGGACTGGGCCTCGCGCTCGGGCTCTGGGCCCGCGCCGAGGCGGCGGACCCCGCGGTGATGGAGGCCGCCAAGAAGGAAGGGAAGGTCGTCTGGTACTCGTCCCTCGGGCTCTCGGTGGCCCAGAAGGTCTGCGACGCCTTCAACAAGAAGGCGCTCGGGATCACCTGCGAGCTCACCCGGGACGGCTCCCAGCGCATCTTCCAGAAGGTCATGCAGGAGGCGGGGGCGAACCTCGCCATCGCCGACGTGGTCCACACCTCCGACATCTCGCACTTCCTCGAGTTCCAGCAGAAGAACATGCTGATGCGCTACCTCCCGGCCGGCGCGGACAAGTTCCGGGCGGACTTCCGCGACAAGGACGGGCTCTACACGGTCCTGCGCGGCACGCCCTACGTGATCGGCTACAACACGCAGAAGGTGAGCGCCGCCGACGCCCCCAAGACCTGGAAGGACCTCGCCGACGCCAAGTGGAAGGGCAAGCTGGTCCACGCGCACCCGGGATACAGCGGCGTGGTGATGACGGGGATCATCGGCCTCCTCCCCGTGATGGGCGGGTGGGACTACTACGCGGCGGTGGCGAAGAACAATCCCCTCGTCGTCCAGTCGGCGGAGGACCCGCCGATGAAGCTGTCGGGCGGTGAGGCCTGGATCGGCGCCACCGGCGAGTACAACCTCTACCGCGAGGTCAAGAAGGGCAATCCCGTCCAGATCGTCTTCCCCGCGGAGGGCATGCCCTTCGTCACCTCGGCCAACGCCATCCTGGCCAAGGCGCCGCACCCGAACGCGGCGAAGGTGTTCACGGACTTCCTGTTCGACAAGGACGCCCAGCAGATCCTGGCCGACGACGGCCTCTACGTGCCGAACGAGGCCGTGACCTACCCGAAGGACAAGCTGCCGCTCAAGGAGCTGAAGCTCATCAAGGTCGACCCCGAGGAGATGCAGAAGCGGGACGACGAGGTCAAGAAGAAGTTCCGCGAGCTGTTCGGGGTCTGATCCGGTGCCGGGCGCGGCGGCGGGGACGGCGGGCGGCAGGACCGCGCGGGGGCGGCTCGACGCCGCTCCCGCGGTCTGGTTCTTTTCCGCCGCGATCCTCGCGGTCCTCGTCGTCGCGCCCCTCGCCATCCTGCTGGTCACGGCCGTCCGGGTCCCCGGCGGACGCGGGCTTCACCCTGGCCAACTTCCTCGAGGCGTTCGGCGAGGCCATCTACCAGGGCCCGGTCGGGAACTCCCTCGTGTACGCGACCTCCGTCGGCATCCTGAGCGTCCTCGTCGGGGCGCCGATGGCCTGGTTCGTGACGCGGACGGACATGCCCGGCAAGGCGGTCGTCCGGACGCTCACGATCGCCGCCTTCGTCACGCCGTCCTTCCTCGGCGCCACCGCCTACGTCATCCTGGCGGGGCCGAACGCCGGCCTCTTCAACGTGCTCTACCGGGCCGTCACCGGCGCGGAGGGGGCGCTCGTCAACATCTTCTCGATGGCGGGGCTGATCTACGTCACCAGCCTCTACACGTTTCCCGTCGTCTTCATCCTGACGAGCGCCGCGCTGACCGCGACGCCCGCCGACCTGGAAGAGGCGGCGCGGATCGCGGGCGCCGGCCGCCTCGCCGTGATGCGCACGATCACGCTGCCGCTCGCGCTCCCGGCGATCGTCGGCGGCTTCATCCTCGCGTTCCTCGAGGCGCTCGTGCTCTTCGGCGCGCCGGCCATGCTCGCGATCCCGGCGCGCTTCCACGTCATGACGACCCAGATCTGGGCCTTCTTCCACTATCCGCCTCAGGTCGAGGTGGCCGCCGCCTACGCGATGCCGCTCCTCCTGGTGGCGATCCTCCTCCTCTGGGCCCAGCGGCGGCTCATGGGCCGGCGGGGCTACACGACGGTCGGAGGGCGGTCGGCGGCGGCCGCCCCGGTCGTGCTCGGCCGCTGGCGGTGGGCCGCCCTCGGGGCCTGCGGGAGCGTCCTCTTGCTCTCGATCGGGCTGCCGTACTTCGCCCTCCTCCGGGCCGCGCTCGCGAAGGCCTGGGGCCTCGGCTGGTCGTGGCAGAACCTGACCCTGCGGAACTTCCGCTACGTCCTCTTCGAGTTCGACCCGACGCGCTCGGCCATCGTCAACACGCTCGAGCTCGCGGCGGTCACCGCCACCCTCGCCGCCCTCCTCATGGGCGCGATCGCCTACGTCGCCCAGCGGCGGCTCATCACCGGGGCGCGGGCCCTCGCGTTCCTGGCCATGGCGCCCCTCGCGATCCCGGGGATCGTCCTCTCCATCGGGCTCTTCAAGGCCTACTCGCGGCCGCCGGTCCTGCTCTACGGCACCATCTGGATCATCTTCGTCGCGTACCTGACGAAGTACCTGCCGATCGCGTACACGGCGTGCCACGCCGCCATCCAGACCGTGCACCCGGATCTCGAGGACGCGGCGCGGACGCTCGGCGCCAACCGGCTGGTCGCGTTCAAGGACGTGACGATGCCGCTCTTCAGCGCGGGCCTCGTGTCGGCGTGGCTCCTCGTGTTCCTCCCGAGCCTCCGCGAGCTCTCGTCCTCGATCCTCCTCTACACCACCCGCTCGCGCGTCGTGTCCGTCGTGATCTACTCCCTCTACGAGGAGGGCCTCTGGGAGGCCGTGTCGGCTCTCGGGATCCTGCTGCTCGGGCTCACGCTCGCCCTCGTGGCGGTGGCGCAGCGGTTCCTGGGCCGCCGCTTCCTCCAGACCTGACCCGCGGCATGGCCGGCGTCCGCCTGCTGGCGCTCACCAAGCGGTACGGCGAGAACGTCGCCGCCGTCCGGGATCTCACGCTCGAGATCCGCCACGGGGAGCTCGTCTCCCTCCTCGGGCCCTCCGGCTGCGGGAAGACCACGACCCTCCGCCTCATCGCGGGCTTCCTCACCCCCGACGCCGGGGAGATCTGGCTCGGCGACCGGCGCCTCTCGGCGGCGGGCGAGGCCGTCCCGCCCGAGCGCCGCGGGATGAGCATGCTCTTCCAGAGCTACGCGGTCTGGCCGCACAAGACGGTGGCGGAGAACGTGACCTACGGGCTCAAGTTCCGCAACGTGGCCCGGGCGGAGTGGCCCCGGCGGCTCCGGGAGGCGCTCGCCCTCGTGCGGCTCGAGGGCTTCGCCGACCGCTATCCGGGGGAGCTCTCCGGCGGTCAGCAGCAGCGCGTCGCGCTCGCCCGCGCCCTCATCGTGGAGCCGGCGATCCTCCTCCTGGACGAGCCGCTCTCGAACCTCGACGCCCACCTCCGGGAGGAGATGCGCTTCGAGATCCGGCGGGTCCACGAGGCCTTGCAGATCACGACGGTCTACGTGACCCACGACCAGGCCGAGGCCATGGTGACCTCCGACCGCATCGCCGTGATGAACGCGGGGGGGATCGAGCAGGTGGGCGCGCCGGCCGAGATCTACGAGCGCCCGGCCACCGCGTTCGTCGCGGGGTTCATCGGCCGGACGAACCTGCTCCGGGGGCGCGTCGGCGCCGACGGGCGGGTCGCCTGCGAGGGCGGCCTGGATCTGCTCACCGTGATGGGACCGGAGCACCCGGCGGGGACGGCCGTGTCGGTCTCGATCCGGCCGCACACGATCGCGCTCGCGCCGCCGGCCGGCGCGGGGCCGCCCGGCGCCCCGGCGGGACCGGGCCCGCTCAACGTCTTTCCGGGAACGGTCACCCGCGCCGCCTACTTCGGCGACGCGATGGACTACCAGGTCGCGATCACGGGCACCCTCACGACCCTGCGGGTCGCCGGGACGCCGGAGCTGCGCTTCGCCGTCGACCAGGCCGTGGTCGTCCGCGTCGAGCCGCGGAGCTGCATCCTCGTGCGATGACGCGTCCAACCGGACGTTGACATGGGCCAGCGCACCGTCAGCATCGCCTTCCAGACCGACCACCCGCTCGCCGCGTACGGACCGCTCGCCGCGGCCGCCGAGGCGCACGGCTTCGACGGGGTGTCCGTCTACAACGACCTCCTCTATCAACCCGCGTGGCCGGCCCTCTTCGAGATCGCGCGGGCGACCCGCCGCGTGCGGATCGGCCCGGCCGCCATGAACCCGTTCACGTGCCACCCGCTGACCCTCGCCGGCCACGTGGCGCTGCTCGACGAGGCCTCCGAGGGCCGCGCCTACCTCGGGCTCACGCGCGGCGCCTGGCTGGACTTCCTGGGCCTCGAGCCGGCCAAGCCGGTGGCGGCGCTCCGCGAGGCCTTCGAGTGCGTCCGTCACCTGCTGCGCGGCAACCGGGAACCGTACCGGGGCCGGGTCTTCTCGCTGGCGGGCGGCGAGACGCTCCGCTGGCGGGTCCCCCGGAGCGAGGTTCCGTTCCTGCTCGGCGCCTGGGGTCCGCGGGCGATCCGCGCGTGCGCGCCTCACGTCGACGAGGTCAAGGTCGGCGGCACGACGAGCCCCCGCGTCGTGCGCGCGATGCTCGGCGAGGTCCGGGCCGCGACGGCCCACGCAGGCCGGGCGCCCGAGGCCGTGGGGCTCGCGGTGGGGGCGGTCTCCGTGGTCGACCGGGACGGGGAGGCCGCGCGCACCCTGGCCCGCCAGAAGGTCGCGCTCTACCTGCCGGTGATCGCGCGGCTCGACCCCGCGCTCCCGGTCGAGCCCGAGCAGGTCCGACGGATCGAGGCCGCGCGGGCGGCGGGCGACGTCGCCCGCGCGGGCCGGGAAGTCCCGGACGCCGCGCTCCGGAGCCTCGCGCTCGCGGGCACCCCGGACGAGGTGGCGGCGCACGCGCTCGAGCTCTACGCGGCGGGCGCCCAGCGGGTCGAGTTCGGCACGCCGCACGGCCTCGACGAGGCGGCCGGGATCCGGCTCCTCGGCGAGGTGGTCCTCCCCGCGCTTCGCCGCCAGGGCATCGGGGCCGCGCCGTGACGGGCCCCCGCGCCCCGGACGAGTTCGAGCTCTACGACCTGGCCCTGGTCGTCGAGCGCATCGAGGGGCACTGCACGTGCGACATGCGGGTCGGGGACCGGGTCGACGTCCGCGGCGGCAAGCTGGCCATCGCGGAGGCCCGCGGGTTCTGCCTCTACGCGCTCCAGGCGGCCATCCCCCTCCTGCCGGCCAAGCAGCGGGCGGGCCATCCGGCCGACTGGATGGAGACGGACGCGCGCGTGACGTGCCCCGATCCGGCCTGCCGGCTGATCATGCGGATCGAGCGCACCGGCCGGCGGGTGCTCCGTCACGACGAGGTCAGCGCGGTGCCGTGGGAACCGCCGGACCCGGCCGACGCGCCGGGACCCTGACCGGCGCGACGGAGCGCGCACCCTCCTCCGCAGGGCCGACGGGCCGTCATCCCGACGGCAGTCGGGCCGAGTTCTTGCTAGGCTCCAAGGCGTATGGCAACTCGCGGCGATCCGCCGGATACCGAGGCGGCGGTGAGGGTCTCGGAACCGATCCAGCCTGTCGCCGGATCCGGTCGGCTCGACCTCGACGCCGGGCTTCGCCGGCTGGGCCACACGCACTTCCGTCCCGGGCAGCGGGAGGCGATCGAGCGCCTCCTCGACGGCGGGCGCCTGCTCCTCGTCGCCCCGACCGGCGGCGGCAAGAGCCTCGTCTACCAGCTCCCCGCCACGCTGCTCGGCGGAACCACGCTGGTCATCTCGCCGCTCATCTCGCTCATGCAGGACCAGGTCCGCGCCCTCGAGGAGCGCGGCGTCGCCGCGACGTATCTCGCCTCGACCCTCGATGCGGCCGAAATGCGCCGGCGCCTCGGCCAGCTCGGGACCGGCCGGCTGGCGCTCGCCTACGTCGCGCCCGAGCGGCTCGCCTATCCGGGGTTCCGGGCGCTCCTTCGGGGCCTGGTGTGCCCGCTGGTCGCCGTGGACGAGGCCCATTGCATCAGCGAGTGGGGCCATGACTTCCGGCCGGAGTACCTCGAGCTGGGACCGGTCCTCGCGGAGCTGGCCGCGCCGCGCGTCCTCGCCTGCACCGCCACCGCGACCCCGATCGTCCGCGACGAGATCCTGGCCCGGCTCGGTCTTCCGGCCGACACGCCCCAGATCGTCCAGGGCTTCGCCCGCCCCAACCTGGCGCTCCGGGCTGCCGAGGTCGATGGGCGGCGCAAGCGCGCCCGGCGGGTGGACGCGCTCCTCGCCGAGGCGCTCGAGCGGCCCGGCGCGGGCCGCGGGACCGCCATCGTGTACGCGGCGACGCGGCGGGAGACCGAGGCCGAGGCCGCGCGCCTCCAGGCCGCCGGGTGGACGGCGGCCGCCTATCACGCGGGGCTCGACGGGTCGCGGCGCGACGCCATCCAGCAGGCCTTCGCCGAAGGACGGGCTGGAGGTCGTCGTCGCCACCAACGCCTTCGGCATGGGCATCGATCGCCCCGACGTGCGTGCCGTCGTCCACCTGACCCCGCCCGGCTCGATCGAGGCCTACTACCAGGAGGTCGGGCGAGCCGGGCGGGACGGGCAACCCGGCGATCGGGCTGCTCCTGACGGCGCCCGGCGACATCGCGCTCCGCCGGCGCCTGCTCGAGCGCCCGGGCGACGGCGAGCGTCATCGACCCGGCGGTGCTCGAGCACAAGTGGGGCATGTTCCTGGAGCTGCTCCGGTGGGTGGAGGGCGGGAGCTGCCGCCACGACGCCATCCTTCGCTACTTCGGGGACGAGGCGGAGACGCTCGACGGTTGTGGGCGCTGCGACGAGTGCCTGGCGCTCCGCGAGACGCGAGCCAACCGATCCTGCCGAGACGACGCTGATCGTCCGCAAGGCACTGAGCGGCGTGGCGCGAGTCAGTGGCCGCTTCGGGATCCAGGTCGCGGTCAAGCTCCTCCGGGGCGAGCCCGACCCCCGGCTGGAGCGCTCCGGCCTCGCCGCCACGCCCACCTTCGGCAACCTCCGGGAGCACCCCTCACCCTGGCTCCTTCGCCTCCTCCGGCGGTGCGTGACCCGCGGATGGGCCACGTTCAGCGGTGGCGATCGACCCGTGCTGGTGCTGACCGAGGACGGGCGGGCGGTCATGCGCGGTGAGCGACCGGCGCGACTGCGCCTCCCGCCCACCGAGGACGCGCCGCCGAAGGCACCGGCGGCGGCGCCGGCGCCGCCCCCATCCGGCCGGGCGCTCGCCGATGATCCCGTGACTCGGGTCCTCTTCGAGGCTCTCCGCGAGCACCGGCTCACGCTGGCGCGCGCGGAGGGCGTTCCGCCGTACGTGATCGCCAGCGACCGCACCCTGCGAGAGCTGGCGGAGATCCGGCCGCAGACGCTCGACGCGCTCCGGCTCGCCCACGGGATCGGGCCCCACAAGGTCGAGCGCTACGGCGCTGGGCTCCTGGCCGTCGTGGCCCGGACGCTGGCCGGGCAACGCTGACCGGTGTTCGACCCGGGCACACGTCCGTCGCCGCGCGGTCACGGCCGGACGTGACGCGAGACGACGGCTTCCTCCCCGAGAAGGCCCCGGGGCCGACCGAGCAAGACGGCGGCCAGTACGACGCCGATCAGGACCACCTGGAGGGCCGCGCCGCGCGCCTGCATCGCCTGCGGCAGGAGGGCGGCGACCAGGGCCCCGCTCGCGCTCCAGAGCCCCCAGACGAGGACGCCGCCCACGAGCGCCCCGCGATTGCTCCCGGAGCCTCCGACCACGAGCATCGTCCAGACCTGGAACGTGAGGATCGGCAGGAAGTCCTCGGGCGCCACGAACCCGACGAAGTGGACGTAGATCCCGCCGCCGAGCCCCATGATCATGGCCCCCAGCACGAACGCCTCGAGGCGGTAGCGCGCGGGGCTCTTGCCGAGCGCGGCCGCCGCCGTCTCGTCCTCGCGCAGCCCCCGGAGCACGCGTCCCCAGGGGCTCCGGACCAGCCGCTCGAGCAGGACGTACGTCACGGCCACCACGAGCGACACCAGCCCGAGGTAGAGGACGTTCCGGCCGACGGCGCTCCCGCCCCAGCCGCCGAGCGGGCGCGGAATGCCGACGATGCCGAACGGGCCGTTCGTCAGCTTCACGAAGTTCAGCGCGATCAGCTGGATCGTCACCGCGATCCCGAAGGTCGCGATCGCGAGATAGTCGTGGCGCAGGCGCAAGGTGATCGCGCCCACCAGGAGGGCCGCGAGCCCCGCCACGAGCGCCGCCCCGGCCCAGCCGAGCGCGACGGGCCAGCCGAGCCCGCCCCAGTGGTCGGGGGAGTCCGGCGCCGTCAGGAGCGCCGAGGCGTACGCCCCGACGGCGACGAAGCCCGCCACCCCGACGTTGAAGAGGCCCGTCACGCCCCACTGGAGGTTCAGCCCGAGGCACAGGAGGGCGTAGTAGAGGGCGACCACGAGGAAGAAGACCAGGTACGCGCCCACGTCCGCGCTCATCGGCGCCCGGGCCCCGTCGCCCTCACTCGCGCACTCCGAGCAGGCCGCGCGGGCGGACCAGGAGGACGGTCAGCAGCACGCCGAAGGCCACCGCCGCGCGGTATTCCGCGCCGACCAGGGGGACGGCGAGCGCCTCGGCCAGCCCGATGACGAGCCCGCCGAGGACGGCGCCGTAGACGCTCCCGACGCCCGCCCAGGATCGTGGCCGCGAAGAGCGGCAGGAGCAGGTCGAAGCCGAGCCACGGCCGGACCTGGACGGTCAGCCCCACGAACGCCCCGGCCACGGTGGCGAGCGCCCCGCCGATCATCCACGTCCAGCGCGCGATCGCCCGAGGATCCACGCCGACGACGCGGGCGAGCGCGGGGTTCTCGCTCACCGCCCGCATCGCGCGCCCGAGGGGCGTCCGGGTGAGGAGCAGATGGAGCCCGACCACCAGCACGGCCGTGAGCGCCAGGACGAAGAGCTGGTCCGGCGTGGCGCGCACCCCGGGCACCCCGGGCAGGAAGGGCGCCGCGATCTGGATCTCGCGGGTGTAGTAGGCGGGCTCGGGGCCGTGGACGAACGCGAGCCCGTAGCGCAGCGCCAGCGAGGCGCCGAAGCTCGCGATGACGAGCACGATCTGGGTGCCGCGCCGGCGAAGGGGCTGGAAGAGGACGCGCTCGAGGAGGAGCCCGAGCGACCCCGGTGAGGAGCATCGCCACCGCCAGGGCCCCGAGGAACGGCCAGCCGAAGGACAGGGCGCCCAGCTGGCCCAGGCCGGTCCCGCTGGCAGCCGTCCACGCGAGGAGCAGGCTCAGGACGAAGTACGCGCCCCAGGTGATCAGGTCCCCGTGCGTGAAGTTGGCGAAGCCCAGGATCGAGTACGTGAGCGTGAGCCCCACCGCTCCGAGCGCGAGCGTGGACCCCAGCAGCAATCCGTCGACCAGGAACGGAAGCCAGCTCATCTCATCGCCGCCGGCTCATCGCGCGCGCGCCCGGGGCCGCCCAGGTAGAGGCGCGCCACCTCCGCGTCGTCCAGGAAGCTCGCCGCCGGACCGGTCACCCGGTCACGTCCCTCGACCAGGACCGTGGCGCGATCGGCGAGCGCGACCGCCGCCCGCGCGTTCTGCTCCACCAGGACGACGGTCACTCCCGAGGCCCGCACGGTCCGGAGGGTGTCGAAGAGGGCGGCCACCAGCCGGGGGGCCAGCCCGGCCGAGGGCTCGTCCAGGATCAGGACGCGGGGCTCGCCGACGAGCGCGCGCGCCACCGCGAGCATCTGCCGCTGACCGCCCGACAGGCGCCCGGCCGCGAGCGCCCGCAGGCGATCGAGGTCGGGGAAGAGCGCGTACTGGGCCGCGATGCGCGCCCGCCGCCGCCGGCCCGGCAGGATCGCCGCCCCGAGCTCGAGGTTCTCCCGGACCGTCAGGCGGGCGAAGACGTTCTCCGTCTGCGGGACGAACGCCAGCCCCTCGCGCACGAGCCGATGCGCCGGGAGCCCCGTGATGTCCCGCCCGAAGAGCCGGACCGTCCCCGTCGCGACCGGAACCAGCCCGACGATGGCCTTCACGAGCGTCGACTTCCCCGAGCCGTTCGGCCCGAGGACCGTCAGGATCTCGCCGGAGCGCACGGCAAGGGTCGCGCCCCGCACGATCGCCAGGCCCGGCTCGTAGCCGGCCACCAGGTCCCGCGCCTCGAGCGCCAGCGTGCCCTCCGCGGCCGCGCGGGCCGCCCCGCTCTCCGGGCCAGCCGATCATCCCGCCGCCCGGTCGCCCCGACCTCGTGCGCGTCGATCCCTCATCCCGGCACTCCGCCCAGGTACGCCTCGACGACTCGCGGGTCGGCGCGCACGGCGTCCGGGTCGCCGGCAGCCAGGAGCGCGCCGCCCGCCATCACCAGCACCGGCCGGCAGAGCTCCATCACGACGTCGAGGTTGTGCTCGATGACGAGGATGGTGACGCCCTGCCGGTTCAGAGCCCCGATGCGGTCGACGAGGGTCTCGAGGAGCGCCGGACTCACGCCGGCCGCCGGCTCGTCGAGGAGCAGGAGGCGCGGCTCCGTCATGAGGGCGCGCCCGAGCTCGAGCAGCTTCCGCTGGCCCCCCGACAGGACGCGGGCCGGCTGGCCCTCGTGGGCGCTCAGACCGAGGAAGTCCAGGAGCGCGCGCGCCCGCTCGCGATGGCGGCGCTCCTCCGAGGCGACCGCGGCCGGGCGCGTCCAGTTCGTCCAGAAGCGCTCTCCCAGCTGGCCCCGGGCCGCGAGCATGACGTTCTCCAGCACCGTCATCGCCGGAAAGGGCCGGGGCACCTGAAACGTGCGCGCGACGCCGCGCCCGAGCACCCGGTGCGGCGGCTCGCCGTCGAGCCGGCGCCCGTCGAGGAGGATCCGCCCGGCACTCGGCGCGAGCGCGCCGGCCACGAGGTTGAAGAGCGTGCTCTTCCCGGCGCCGTTCGGCCCGATCAGGCCCGTGAGGGTCCCCGCCGCGACACGAACCGACACGTCGAGCACGGCCGCGTGGCCGCCGAATCGCCGGGTGACGTGCCGGAGCTCCAGCAGGGCCGGGCTCGGCTCAGGATCGCCGCGGCTTGTCACGCCCTGGGCGCCCCCGTATCATGCGGGCCACACGATAGCCAGCCCGGTGCGAGCGAGTCAACCGACGACACGGGGGGACGCCATGTTCGAGACCAGCACCCGATGGGGCTTCCGCGCTCTCGCCGCCCTCGGCCTGATCCTCGCCGGGGCGAGCGCCGCCGCGGCGCAGTGCACGACCACGATCGGCGTCGTCATGTCCCTGACGGGTCCGGCCGGGCAGTTCGGGCAGGCGGGCTCGAAGGCGGTGGAGCTCGCCTTCCGCGACCTGAACGAGGCGGGGGGCCCGGCGGGCTGCCGCCTGGCCGCCGAGATCCGGGACGCCCAGAGTCAGGGCACCGTCGCCGTCGACGCCGCCAAGCAGCTGGTCGAGATCAAGCGGGTGCCGGCCATCCTCGGCGGGATCATCTCGTCCGTCTCGATCCCGATCGTCACGTCGGTGACGGCGCCGTCCGGCGTCGTCCAGATCTCGCCGGCGTCCTCGTCGCCGACGCTCACCACCCTCGCGCGCGAGGGCAAGACCGGCGGCTGGTTCTTCCGCACGATCACCACCGACGCGCTCCAGGGGGTGGCCGCGGCGAAGTACGCGCTCGATCTGGGCCTCCGGCGCCTGTCGGTGATCCACGTCAACAACGACTTCGGCGTCAACATGGTCCGCGAGTTCTCGAAGGCCTACGCGGCGCTCGGCGGCACGCTCGTCTCGGTCACCCCGTACAACCCGAGCCAGGCCTCCTACCAGCCCGAGGTCACCAAGGCGCTCCAGGGGACGCCCGACGCCCTCTACCTGGTCAGCTATCCGGTGGACGGCGCGACGATCGCGCGGACGTGGATCTCCCAGGGCGGGGTCAAGAAGTTCCTCCTGAACGACGGGATGAACAGCGCCAAGTTCGTCCAGGACGTCGGCGCCCAGCACCTGAACGACGCCTACGGCACGTCGTCGGGGACGACGAAGACCCCGTCGACCGAGTACTTCGCCCGCGAGTACCCGGCCTTCGCCAAGCCGTTCGAGGCGGGGGCGCCGGCCGCCGACCGCTCCTACGACGCGGCGGCGATCCTCGGCCTCGCGATCGCCCAGGCCGGGAAGGCCGAGCCGGCCGCGATCCGCGACGCGATCCGCAAGGTGCTCGATCCCCGCGGGACCGTCGTCCACGCGGGCGCGGGCGAGTTCCAGAAGGCCTTCGGCCTCCTCAAGGAGGGCAAGGCCATCCGGTACGTCGGCGTGATCGGGCCGGTGCAGTTCGACCGCTTCGGCGACATCACCGGGCCGTTCCGGCTCTGGCGGATCCAGGACGGCGAGGTCCGGACCACCGGCGAGATGTCCGCGGCGGACGTCGACCAGCTCAAGGCCAAGCTGGACCCGTAGCGCCGCGTCCGCCGCGCGCGCCCCCGACGCCGTGACATCCGGAATGGACGCCTCCCGCTCGGCTGGCCCCCCGCGGTCCGGGGGGCCGCCGCCCGGGCGGATGCATCGAGCCTCCGTGGACAGCGGCACCGTCTGGGAGGCCATGGCGGGCTACTCGCGCGCGGTGCGCGTCGGAGACCGCATCCTCGTCTCGGGCACGACGGCGACCGGGCCGGACGGAGCGGTGGCGCCGGGGGATGCGGCCGCCCAGGCCCGCTTCATCCTCGACAAGATCGCGCGGGCGATCGAGGCGCTGGGGGGCGGGCTCCCGGACGTGGTGCGCACGCGCGTCTACCTGCGCCGGCTGGAGGACTGGGAGGCCGTGTCGCGGGTCCACGGCGAGCGGTTCGGCGCGATCCGGCCCGCCAACACGCTCGTCCAGGCCGGGCTCATCGGCGAGCCGTACCTCGTCGAGATCGAGGCCGAGGCGGTGATCGGCGCGGGGGATGCGCTTCAGTCTCCGCCTGAATAACGACCTCCCGCTGGCCGACTACGTCGCCCTCGCGCGCGCCGCCGAGGCGGCCGGGTTCGACCAGCTCTGGGTGTCGAACGACCTCTTCCTCCGCAGCGCCCCCGTGATCCTCGCCGCCATGGCCCACGCGACCGCGCGGATCGAGCTCGGCACCGGCATCCTGAATCCGCACACCATCCACCCGGCCGAGCTCGCCATGCTGGCCGCCACGATGGACGAGCTGACCGGCAGCCGGTTCAACCTCGGGCTCGGCGCGGGGGCGGCCGACTTCCTCGCGTGGATCGGCCTGGCCGATCCACAGCCCGCCCGGACCATGCGGGAGACCATCGAGGGCGTGCGGCGGCTCCTGAGCGGCCAGACGCTCGCGACCGACGGCGGCCGGTTCCTCCGGGGTACCCCGGAGGCATACCTCCGCTTCCGCCCGCCGCGGGTGACGCCCATCTACGTGGGCGCGATGGGACCGCGGCTCCTCGCCCTGGCAGGGGAGCTCGCCGACGGAGCCCTCCCGCTCCTGCTGCCGCCCGAGCACTACGCCACGGTCCGCCCGCTGATCGAGGCCGGCCTGGCGCGCCGCGCGGCCGCGCGGGGGCCGCTCGATCTGGCGGCGTGCGTGTGGGTCTCGGTCGCCGAGGACGGCGCGGCGGCGCGGCGCGCGCTCGCCGAGAAGGTCGCCTACTACGGCCAGGCGCTCGGCGACCTCATCCATGCGCGGCTCGGCGTCACGCGCGAGGCGTTTGCCCCGATCACGCGCGCCGCCATGGCGGAGCGGGATCTCGCGCGCGCCGCCACGATGGTCACCGACACGATGCTGCGGATCGGCATCGCGGGTCCGCCGGAGGCCGTGGTCGAGCGGCTCCGGCCGCTCGTCGAGGCCGGCGTCCAGCACGTCTCGCTGGGCCCCCCGCTCGGCCCCGACCCCGTGCGCGCCGTCGAGCTCCTCGGGCGGCGCGTCCTCCCCCGCCTCGCCTGACGTCACGGCTCCCGATCCGGCTCCCCGCGGCCGACGATCCGCGGGAGGGCTGTCGCAACAGCACGATCCGCGGGAGGGTTGACCGGGCCCCGGCAACCTCGATACGCTCCGCGAGCGCGCCTTCCCGGGACGGCCGGGTCCCCCGCTCGACCGACGGCGCGCGAGGAGAATCGTCCATGACCCAGGCCCGGCTGCACGGCAAGGTCGCCATCGTCACCGGGGCCGGCATGGGTCTCGGCGAAGCCATCGCCCGGCGGTTCGCGGAGGAAGGCGCGCGCGTCGCCTGCGTGGACGTCCGGCCGGGGCCCAACGACGCGGTCGTCGACGCGATCCGGGCGGAGGGCGGCGAGGCGCTCTCCGTCGAGGCGAGCGTCGCGGCGAGCGCCGACGCCCAGCGGGTCGTCGAGGTCACGCTCGAGCGCTACGGCCGCATCGACATCCTCGTCAACAACGCCGGGATCCTCCCGTCCCGGGAGACCGTCCTCGACACCACCGAGGCCGACTGGGACGAGACGATGCGGGTGAACGTCAAGGGCGTGTTCCTCATGAGCCGCGCCGTCCTGCCGGCGATGATCGCGCAGGGCGGCGGGGCCCTCGTGAACCTCTCGTCGATCACCGGGGTCGTCGGTCTCCCGGTCCGCCCGGCCTACTCGGCGTCGAAGGGGGCGGTCGCCATCCTCACGAAGCAGATGGCGGTCGACTTCGGCCGGCACGGCGTCCGCGTCAACGCGCTCAGCCCGTCGTTCGTGATCACGAGCATCAACCGCGCGATGTTCGACCGGATGCGGGCCGAGGGCGCCCCGTGGGAGCGGCTGCTCGACCAGCACCTGCTCCGCCGTCTCGGCGAGCCCCGCGACGTCGCGAACGCGGCCCTGTTCCTCGCCTCCGACGAGGCGCGCTGGATCACCGGCGTCGTGCTGCCGGTGGACGGGGGCTACACCGCCCACTGACGCGAGCGGCCCGCGCCGCCGTGCCAGCCGGGCTCTGGCTGGCCGCCCCGAGCATCGGGCTCCTGCCGCGCGCCTGGGCCGGGCACGCCGACCGCGCACGGCTCGCGAGGATGTGCCGCGAGACGCGAGCGACGGGGGAACGCTAGGGCTCGGAGAGCTCCTCGATCGCCGCCGCGAAGCGCCGGCGGGCCTGCGGGTCGTCGATCTGGCCCGCGAGCCGCTCGTAGAGGTCCTTCGTGTTGCTCGCCTGCTTGGCCGCGCGCTTGACGAGGAGCTTGGCGACCGGGCCGATGTGCACGGCCAGCCGGTCGGCGGCCTCGGCCAGCACCTCGGGCGACAGGGGCCGCCCGGGCGCCGGCCCCGCCGGCGCGGGCCGCGCCGGGGGACGCCCTGGAGACGGAGAGGGCGCCGGGGCCGGCCCGCCCACGTCGCCGAGCCGGCTGCGGAAGGCCGCGCGCTGCGACTCGGAAAGGGCCAGGTCGAGCAGCTGGCAGAGCGCCGGCAGATCCGGCGCCGTCTTCGCCGCCTTCCGCACGAGTACGCGCGCGAGGGGCCCCATCCCTTCCGTGAGCGCCCCCTCGACGCGGGCCAGCACCGCGGGCTCGAAATGCCCGCCGGCCGATGGGCACGAACTCGGTGCTCTCCACGCGGCCGGGCGGGCCCGCCGCCGTCGCGGCCTCGGCCTGGTCCGCGGACGGGGCCGTCGCCCCCTCGCCCCCCGCCGTCATCACGTACACCTCGTGCTCGCGGACGTGCTTGTCCCGATGGATGCCCAGGTACTGGAAGAGCCGGGTGTACTCCTGGGACAGGCGGGACACGATCTCGTAGTAGGAGCGCGAGACCAGGATCTGGTTGGGCTCGGCGAAGCTCATGACCCGCTGGGCGACGTTGATCCCGTCGCCGAGCATGTTGGGCTGGCCGTTGACGTCCTTCACGATCCGGAGCGGGCCGAGGTTGATGCCGATCCGGAGGGCGAGCTCGGGGCCGATGGCCACGGTGCTCGCCCGCAGATTGCTCGCGGCGAACAGGGCGTCCTCGGGGTCGCCGAGGAAGCAGAGGGCGGCCCCGTCGCCCGTGTCGAGCATCATCCGGTCCGTGACCGGGACGTGCGCGAGCACGCCCGCGACCAGCTCGTTGAGCCGCGTCTTCAGCGCGACCTGCTGGGTGACCAGGCGTTCCGAGTACCCGACGATGTCGATGAAGACCACCGTCGCGATGAACGTCCGGTGCCCGGGCTCGGGAGCGCTCTGCTCCACGATCCTCAGCTCTCGATCATCTGCATCGCCTTCTGGAGGCTCCGCCGCATGCGGTTGAACGCCCGGCCGAGGAGCGCGATCTCGTCCCGGCCCCGCTCCGGGAACTCCGGGATGTCGAAGTTGCCGGTGCTGACCTGGTCCGCCGCGCTGCGACAGCTGCGCCACGGGCCGCACGATCATCCAGTTCAGCATGACGTTGAGCGCGATGAAGACGAGCGCGAAGACGGCCACCAGCGAGCCCATGAAGGTGTAGAAGGCCCGTTGCGCGTTCTGGAGCGGCAGCGCCATCGGGACCGACACGACCTGGGCGCCCACGACCTCGTTGAGCTTCCAGCCGAAGCCGTTCGCGGGGCCGTAGAGCTTGACCATCGTGGCCGGCGCGGCCTCCGGCGTCGTGTGGCAGCCGAGGCAGGCGGGGTTGGTGATCTGGATCGGCCGGGCGATGTAGAGCGCGCGGCCGGTCGGCGTGTCGCGCTCGCCCCCGAGCTCCTTCACCGCGGGCCGGTTCCGGAACTCCTGGACGATGTCCGCCTCCCAGTCGGACGCCCGGTTGCGCGGGTTGGTGGGGTTGAGCGTCGCCTCCTTGTAGAAGTAGTCCGGGTACTTCTTGCGGAGCTCGCCCATGGTCTCGGCCGCCGCGAAGGCCGGCACGCTCTGCGGCAGGAACGCGCGCATCAGCTGCATGTCGAGGTGCGGCCGCACCTGGGTGATGGTGTAGCCGCGGACCGCGAGCGCGGTCTCCATCATGAGACCCGCGTTCCGCGCCACCTCCTCCCGCGCGTTGCGAATCAGGATCTCGCGCGAGGTCCACGCCGGCGACGCCGAGGCCGACCAGGAACACGAGCAGCAGGACCAGGTTGAACTTGAGCCGCAACCCCATGTCGTCCTCCCGGGCGTGCCGGCCGCCCTAGCGGCAGCCGGCCAGTTCGCCGTAGGCCTTGGTGAACCCGATCAGACTGAAGGTGGCCGAGTGCGTCCCCGTCGCCGGCCATTCCGGCCAGAACCGAAGCTGCACGCGAAGGCGGTTCCCCGCCTTGAAGAGCTCGACCAGTCGCCCATGCTTCGCGCCGGCGAAAAGTGCAGTCTTCGTGCCAACGAGCCGGTCCATCGGCACCAGGGGCTCCTGATCGACGGCGAGGCCGATGTCCGGACATGCTTCCGTCGAGGTTCGACGCCGATGTCACCACCACGGACCCGCTGTCGACGGTGACGTATGCCGTTGTGTCCTGGTATCCGTCGAAGAGCGACTGCCGAGTTGACTCGAGCACGCAGCGCGTGCCCGGGCCGTCCGTCCGCGGCACGGTCTTCACGGACCACTCATCGGCGGCGGCCGGCCCACACAGCGTCAACGCCAGGGCGAGCACCACCCCCGGAGCAACACGACACGTGGCGACCTCAGGACTCCCGTGCATTGGCACACCCGGCCCAAACCCGTTCGCCTAGTGTAGGAGACCCCCGTCCCCGGGGGAACGGCTTTTTCACAAACCCCGGGGTGGCCGCCGGGCGCCCACCGCACCCCCCGGCGACCCGTACAATGGGCCGGTGGACGGGGCCCCACGCGGCGTGACCTGCCTGGCCTGCGGCGGCCGGTTCCCGGCATTCGCCCGCTACGGACAGAAGCCGCGCGCCGGGGCTCTGCCCGGGCTGCGGCTCGAAGCCCCGCCACCGGGCCCTTCTGCTCTTCCTGCGGCGCTTCGTGCGGCCGCGGCTCGGAGCCGGGAGCGAGGTGCTCGAGATCGGGCCCTCTCGCCCCGCCACGCGCTTCGTGCCCGGCCGACGGACCATCGGCCCCGCTCGCTACACCGCCGTCGACCTGGACCGCCGGCCGCATCACGCGCGCCTCCGGCTGCCCCACCGTTTCCGGCGGATGGACGCCACGCGGCTCGGCTTCCGTCAGGGGACGTTCGACGTGATCCTCTGCAACAACGTCCTCCCGTTCGCCCGGGACGACGCCGCGATCCTCGCCGAGGTCCGCCGGTGTCTGAAGCCCGGCGGGGTGGCGATGGTGGATGTCGACGTGCAGGTGGCGCGGACGACCTCCGCGGCCAGTCTCCGGCGTCGCGACCCGGGCCGCTTCACGGCCGCCTACGTCGCGATCAACGGCCCTCACCGCTTCTACGGGCGCGACTACCCCGGGCGCCTCCGGCGGGCGGGGTTCACGCCGCTCCGCTTCGACCCGCTCCGCGGCCTGGGGGCGGCGTTCCGCCGCGCCCACGGCCTCAAGACCGACGCGCGCGTGTACCTGGCGTTTCCCAGCCCGGCCGCCGCCCGCGCGTTCGCCCGGGAGACGCGCGCACGGGTCAGCGGATCTTCTTGAGCTTTCCCGTGACCGTACGCAGCACCTCACCATCCCGGACCCGCGAGTAGCGCAGATCCATGCCGCCGGACACGAGCGTGTACTCGTAGGTCTGCATCTCGTAGCCGCCGATGTCGGTCACGAACAACGCGTACCGCCAGAGCTTGTCGCCGTCCAGCCGGGACCACATGTAGGGGTCGCCCGCGAGCGGGTCGAGGGGCACCGAATTGCCGAACACGTCGGTCCGCATGGCCGAGCTGAAGATCCCCGGGCGCTTGGTCGGGGAAAAGACGATCGTGTACTCATCCCGCCGCGGCTTGTCCTTGCCGCGCTTGACCACGACCGTGAACTTCACCTTGAACCCCTTGCCCTGCGGGGTGATCTCGGCGTTGATGTCGCGCTTGTCGATCCCGTCGCCGCTCTCGGAGACGGCCTCCCCGGCATACGAGCCGTAGAACCGCTCGATCCCCCCGCCCTGGGCCTCCGCGGCGCCCGCGGCCAGCAGCAAGGTCTCCAGACGACAGCGAGCAGCATCCCGGAATACGTCCGTCGACGCATACGCTCCTCCAGATCTGGGGCCGCGAAACCGCCCGCGACGTCGGCGGGCGCGGCGATTGACTCGTACACTACCATGCCCTTCCGGCCGGGCATGGCGGCGCCCGTCGGCTTGCGCCGCTCCGGGCCCCCGCGCTACGCTGCCTGCGGGGAGACGGCGCGGACCGGCCGTGAATCGCCGCCCGTCCCGCCCGGAGGATCGCCATGCGGATCGGCCGCGGCAGGCTCGGGATCGGGCTCGTGCTCACGCTCGGCATCGCGGCGGCGTTCCTCGCCGTCGGTGCCGCCGGCGGAGCCGGCGGGGAGGCGCCCGCGCTCGCCAAGCTCGTGTCCGCGGGCAAGCTCCCGCCGCTCGCCCAGCGGCTCCCGGAGCGGCCGCGCGTCCTGCCCACGGAGCCCGCGGCGGTCTACGGGGGCGATCTCCGGATGCTGATCGGCACCCTGAAGGACACGAAGCTGGCCTTCGTGTACGGCTACGCCCGGCTGGTGGGCTTCGACCGGGACTACCGCCTCGTGCCCGACATCGCCGAGCGGGTCGAGGTCGCCGAGGGCGGCCGGAGCTTCACCTTCCACCTGCGGAAGGGGCACCGCTGGTCGGACGGGGCGCCGTTCACCAGCGCGGACTTCGCCTACTGGTGGACCCACATCGCCAACGACGACGAGCTCTCGCCGGGCGGGCCGCCCGCCACCCTCCGGGTCGACGGCGAGATGCCCCGGGTCACCTTCCCCGACCCGTGGACGGTCCGGTACCGCTGGGGCCAGCCCAACAACCTCTTCCTGCCCGACCAGGCCGGCGCGTACCCGACCATCATCTTCCGGCCGGCGCACTACCTGAAGCAGTACCATCGGGCCTTCAACAATCCCGACGCGCTCAAGAAGCTGGCGCGCGCCGAGGGGCGCCGGAACTGGGCGGCGCTGCACAACAAGAAGGACTCGATGTACGTGATGGACAACCCCGATCTCCCCACGCTCCAGCCCTGGCAGCCCACGGTGGGCCCGCCGGCCCAGGTCTTCGTCGCGGAGCGGAACCCCTACTTCCACCGCGTGGACGAGCGCGGCCGGCAGCTCCCCTACATCGACCGCCTCGTCATGATCCTCGTGGAGCGGGCGGTCATCTCGGTGAAGACGTCCACCGGCGAGTCGGATCTCCAGGCGCGGTACCTGTCGTTCGACCAGGTGCCGTTCCTCCGCAAGAACGAGCGGCTCGCCGGCTACCGCGTCTTCCTGTGGAACACCGGCGTGCCCTCCACGGTGGCCATCTACCCGAACCTCACGACGACCGAGCCGGTCATGCGGAAGCTCCTCCTCGACCGGCGATTCCGCCAGGCGCTCTCCCTCGGCATCAACCGGGAGGAGATCAACCAGATCCTCTACTACGGCCTGGGCCTGCCGGGGCAGAACACGGTCCTCCGGAACCCGGCCGGGCACGAAGAGCCCCGGATGGCCTACGCGCGGTTCGACCTGAGGCAGGCGAACCGGCTGCTCGACGCGATGGGCCTCACCGCGCGCGACGGGCGCGGGTTCCGCCTGCGGCCGGACGGCCGGCGGCTCGACCTCATCGTGGAGACCTCCGGCGACGAGAGCGAGCACACCGACGTGCTGGAGCTCGTGAAGGACACGTGGGCCGACCTGGGCATCGAGCTCCTCATCCGCCCGAGCCAGCTCGAGGTGTTCCGCCGCCGGGTCTTCTCGGGGGAGGCGATGATGAGCGCCTACAACGGGAACTTCGGGTTCGGGCTCCCCACCCCGGACATGAGCCCGGACTGGCTCGCGCCGGTCAGCCAGCAGCAGCTCCAGTGGCCCCAGTGGGGGGAATACTTCGAGAGCAAGGGGCGCGCGGGCGAGGCGCCGACGCTCCCGGCCGCCCGGCGCCTGGTCGAGCTCTATCAGAAGTGGCTCGTGTCGGGCGAGCCGGCCGAGCGGGCCCGGATCTGGGCCGAGATGCTCGACATCAACGCCGAGGAGGTGTTCACGATCGGCATCGTGGGGGGGACGCTCCAGCCGATCGTGGTGAAGAACGGGCTCCGCGGCGTGCCGGTCAAGGGCGTCTACTCCTGGGAGCCCGGCTCGCACTTCGGGATCTACGTGCCCGACACCTTCTACTGGGAGAACGGCCACCGCTAGCGCCCCGGCGGGAGGGCTCCCGCCGAGGCGCTAGGGGGCCCGCCTACTTGGGGTGGGCGAAGGCGGCGGCCGGCACCGCGACGGGCTTGGCCTTGGCGTCGCTCCCCACCGGCACCCAGCGCAGCACGAGCGAGGCGGTGCCCTTCTTCTCGTAGTACACGACCTTGATCGGGTACCAGCCCGGCTCGTCGATCTTGACGTCGATCCGGTCCGACGTGTCGTCCGAGTGGACGCTCGGATCCTCGTAGAGCAGCTTCTCGCCGATCTCCACCCGCACCCCGTCGTTGGAGGTCACGTCGAAGCCGTACGTCCCCGGCTTCTCGAATCGGATGAAGCCCGTGATGAGGGCGCCGACCTGGTCCCGTTCCTTCGTCGTGAGGACGGCGCCGTCCCCCATGCGGTAGTCGAGGTTCGGCAGGGGCTTCCCGGGCTCGAACTTCTTCGTCATGAACTCGTTGAGGTGGTTGAAGCGCCCGTAGACGTAGCCCACGGCCAGGCCGGGCTGGAGCCGATCGGCCGCCGGCTGGGGCTCGACCGCCTTGAGCCCGGTCAGCATCTGGGCGCTCGCCGGCGACGTGAGAGCGACGAGCAGGGCGCCCGCCGCCATCGCCCCGGTGATGCCGCGAATGGATCGTCCGGTCATCGTGTCACTCCTGTCTTGAGTGCGTTCCCGTGGAGCACGTCGGGCCCTTGATCCTGGACTCCTGACCATCGTAGGGTATCGCCGCCGGCGACACAAGCGGGCCGGCTCCCGCGGCGGCAGCCGGTCACGAGTGGCTCTGGTGCTGCTGCAGGAGCGCGCTCGACCGCTCGAGGCGCTGGGCCAGCACCGTCATGACCTGCATGCTGATCTCCGGGCTCTGCCGGACCAGGTCCAGGAACACGTCGGCGGAGATCTTGAAGGTCGCCACGCGGTCCCGGGCGCGGACCGTCGCCGTGCGGCGCCCCTTGGAGATCACGGCGGTCTCCCCGAACAGGCTGTTGCGGCTCATGGTCGCCAGGATCATCTCGTGCCCGTCGGCGTCCTGGAGGAGGACCTCCGCCTCGCCCTCCGTCACGATGTAGACCGCATCGGCCGGATCGCCCTGACGGACGATCACCTCGCCGGGAGCGAACTCCACCACCTCCTTGGTGTAGGCGATCAGCTTCAGCCGGGCCGTCGGCAGTCCGGCGAAGAGGGGGATCTTCCGGAGGGTCTCGACGTCCTGCTCGAGTGGCTGCATGTCAATCTTCTCCCGTGACCCGGACACCGGCCTCGGCCGCGAGCCTTCGGAACACGCCCGGATCCTGCGCGAGCAGCTCCCGGTACGTGCCCGTCTGCACGACCGCCCCGGCGTCCAGGACCACCACGAGGTCGTAGAGGCGCGCGAGGTCCGGGCGCTCCACCGCGGCGATCACGGTCCGGTCCTTCATGGCCTCCAGCACCCGCCGGTGCAGCTCCATGCGCTCGCCGGGCTCGAGCGCGCTCATCGCCCCGTCGAGGATCAGGATGTCCGGCCGCTTGAGGAGCACGCGCCCCAGCGCCATCCGCTGGCGCTGGGGGAGTGACAGGCGGCCGCCGAACAGCCCCACGTGGTGGTCGAGCCCGACCTCCAGCACGAGCGCCCGCAGGCCCTCCGCCTCCAGGATCTCCTCGACGATGGCGTTGACCTTCTTGACCGCCAGGCTGCTCGTGGCGACCACCTTGCCGAAGAGCAGGTTGTCGAGCAGCGTCCCGTCCGCGAAGTAGCGCTCGCGATCGTACGGCACGAACGACGCGGCCAGGTCCGGGGGCAGCGTCTCGGCGAACCGGTGTCGCGCCGCGAGCACCTTGGCGATGAACGGCTCGTCGATCCGGCCCAGCCGGTGCCGGGCGGGGATCAGCCGGAGCGCGAGGCGGATCAGGCGATCGCGGTCCGCCGCCCCGAGCGCCGAGGGGGCGCCCCGGCTGAGCCGCGCGACGACCTGCGCGTACTCGGGCAGCTCGCTGGCCGTGAGGAGGCTGAAGCGCGCGAAGAGCTCGTTGTCCGCCGCGATGTCCTTGAAGATCTCGACCATGTCCCGCGCCACGTCGGCGCCGAGCTCGACCAGCGGCCCCTCCAGCTCGACCGCCGCGAGCACCGCGCGGAAGTGCGGATGCTGGGGGAGGTGCTCGAGCGCCAGGGCCGCGTTCGCGCTGTGGCCGAAGAGGACGTTCTCGCCGATCGACGCGTAGGAGGAGAACCGGTCCCGGTCGAAGAACTCGACGGCCGTCTCCTGCTGCTCGCGGGCGAAGCGCTCCGACACCAGGCTCCGCGTGGCCAGGATCCGCGCGGCCACGTCCGGGTGCCGCTCGGGATCGACCCGGGAGCGCAGGCCGAGCGCGAAGAGGTCGTCCTCGAGACCGACCAGGCGCACGATCTCCAACGCGACTGTGATCAGCTCCGTCCGGTCCGACACCCCGACCGGGGACAGGTCGAGCCAGTCCTCGCTGCCCAGGCCCAGAGCCCCCCGGCGCTCGGTCGCCTCGCCCCGGCGGTGCCGGAGCCCGTAGAGCAGGTTGTCCAGGACCGAGCCCGTGAAGAGCCGGGCGTCGGCGGGGACGAAGCCGATCGCGCGCCCCGCCACCCCGGGCGGGAACTGGGCCAGGTCCGTCCCGTCCAGCAGGATCGTCCCCGTGTAGCCCGTCAGGTTGGCGAGGACGAGGGCGAGCGTGCTCTTGCCGCTGCCCGCCGTGCCGGCCAGGGCCACGTGCTGGCGGGGCGACAGGGTGAGCTGCAGATGGTCCAGCGCCTGCGTCCGCCCGTCCAGCACGACACTGGCCTGGCGGAGCTCGTAGGCGCCGGCCAGGGGCGTCGGGCGCTCGGGGACGGCGTCGTCCCGCGCGAACTCCGTGCGGAGACCCGGCGGATCGAAGTTCGCGATGACCTGCTCGTACTTGACCCGCGCGTTCTCCTTCAGCTGGAAGAAGTTGATCAGCTCGCGCCACGGCTCGTTGAGCTGGCTGTACGCCTGGAGAAAGGCGACCAGGATTCCGAGGTTGAACGTCTCGGGGTGATTGATGATGAGCCACCCGCCCACGAGCAGGAGGAGGAACTGGCCGAACTTCTCCAGGAAGTTGTTGATCCACTTGATCAGGTACTTGAGGTTGTAGATGCCCAGCCGGATCTTGAAGATCCGCTGCAGCAGATGCCGGAACCGGCCCGACTCGTACGCCACCGTGTCGTTGGCGTAGATCTCCTGGAGCCCGCCCGCGGACTCCTGGATCCGGTCGGACAGTCCGCGCACCATGCGCACCCGATCCCGCGCCATCGCCGTCACCTTGCGCTGGAGCCGCCGGATGAAGACGATCTGGATCGGGAACAGCACCATGCTCACGAGCGCCATCCACGGGTTCGCGTACACCATGAACCCGAGCGTCCCGACCAGCATGGCGCCGTGGAACGCGGGCGTGGAGAGCGCCAGGCCGAAGTAGCCGCCGAGGTCCTCGACCTCGCCCAGGATCATCGCCACCAGCTGGCCGGTCGAGGTGCCCTTCAGGTGGGGCAGCGGGAAGCGCAGGATCCGGTTGAACAGCTCGCCCCGGAGATCCCGGAGCATGGTCTCGGAGATGTAGCCCTCGAGGTTCTGCTTCACGTACTTCAGCGCCCCGTTCAGGAGCACCGCCCCCAGGAAGGCGCCGCAGAGCCAGAGCAGGGCGTCGAAGTTCCGCTGCCCGATGGCCTGGTTGATGATGCGCTTCTGGAGGTCGAGCATCAGCGGGTTCAGCGCGAGCCCGAGCACGAAGCTGATGGCGATCAGGATGAGCTGCGGCCGGAGGCTGCGCTTGATGATGTAGCGGTGGAGATTCCGTTCCATGGCGGGGCTCGGGGCGGCGCTCTAGGCGTACGGGTCGGCGGCGTCCCGGAGGCCGTCGCCCAGGAAGTTGAAGGCCAGGACGGTCAGCACGACCATCACCACGGGCGTGAGCAGCCACGGGTAGAGCGCGACCGCGTTCATGTTCTGCGCCTCGGAGAGGAGCACGCCCCAGCTCGTGATGGGGGGGCGGAGCCCGAGCCCCAGGAACGACAGGGCCGTCTCGCCGAGGATCATGTTCGGGATGGACAGGGTCGCCGAGACGATCAGGTGGCTCGTGAACGCGGGCAGGAGGTGCCGCCGGATGATGTAGGGCGGGGAGCCGCCCATGAGCACCGCCGCGGTGGCGAAGTCCTCCTCGCGGACCGCGAGGAGCTTCCCGCGGACGCTGCGGGCGAGCCCCGTCCACTCGAGGACCCCCAGGATCACCGTGATGCCGACGTAGACGAGGATCGGATCCCAGCGCGGCGGCAGGGCGGCGGACAGCGCCATCCAGAGCGGCAGCTCGGGAAACGCGCGGATCACCTCGATGAGGCGCTGGATCACGATGTCGATGGTCCCGCCGTAGTACCCCGACAGCCCGCCGAACACGAGCGCCAGCACGAAGCTGACCGTGATCCCCAGCAGCCCGACGGTGAGCGAGATCCGGGCGCCGTGGATGATCCGCGAGAGCATGTCCCGCCCCAGGCGGTCCGTGCCGAGCAGGAACACCGTCCCGCCCTCCTCGACGCCGAACAGGTGCCGGTCCGCCCGCCACAGCCCCCACATCCGGTACGGCTCCCCGGGCGCGAAGAACTGGAGGCGGTACCGGCGCGTGCGGTCCTCGCGGTACTCGCGCTTGAGGTTCTCCATGTTGACCGTGAGGAGCTGCCCGTAGACGAACGGGCCCTGGAAGCTGCCCTCGTGGAAGAGGTGCACCCGCTGGGGCGGGAAGTAGACGTGGTTCGAGTGCCGGCTGCGCAGCTCGTACGGCGCCAGGAACTCCACGAAGGGAATGGTCGCGTAGAGGGCCGCCAGGAACCACAGCGAGAGCATCGCGAAGCGATGCCGCCGGAGGCGCCACCAGATGAGCTGCCACTGGGAGGCGAAGTAGTAGCGCTCCTGCTCGGAGACGGCCGGGCGCTCGGCCGGGACCGGCAGCGCCTCCGCGGCGGGAACGACGCTCACCGGGATTGCCCGCTTCCCTGGCGGATCCGCGGGTCCAGGGCCGCCAGGGCGAGGTCGGAGAGGAAGACCCCGATCACCGTGAGCGACGCCAGGAGCATGAGGAACGAGCCCGCGAGATACATGTCCTGCGCCCGGAGCGCGCGCAGGAGGATCGGCCCCGTCGTCGGGAGGGACAGCACGATGCTGACGATGATCGCGCCCGAGATGACCTGCGGCAGCAGGTTGCCGATGTCGCCGATGAACGGGTTCAGGGCGATGCGGAGCGGATACTTGAGCAGGATGCGCCGCGGGGCCAGGCCCTTGGCGCGGGCCGTGACGACGTAGGGCCGGCGGAGCTCGTCCAGGAGGTTCGCGCGCAGCCGGCGGATCATGGCGGCCGTGCCCGACGTCCCGATGACGATCACCGGGATCCACAGGTGCTGGAGCAGGTCCCACACCCGCGCCCAGCTCCACGCGGCGTTCTGCATGTCCGGCGAGAACAGCCCGCCGACGCTCGACCCGAAATAGGTGAACGAGATGAACATCAGGATCAGCGCGAGGAGAAAATTGGGCGTGGCCAGGCCGAGGAAGCCGACGAGCGTGAGGCCGTGGTCGCCCCAGCTGTACTGGTGGGTCGCCGAGTAGACGCCGATCGGAAAGGCCATCAGCCACGTGAAGAGGATCGACCCCAGCGAGACGACGAAGGTGAGCAGCAGCCGCTCGCCGATGATGTCGGCGACCGGCCGGTCGTACTCGAACGAGTAGCCCAGGTCGCCCTGGACGAGGCCCGAGACCCACAGCCAGTACTGCTTCCAGAGCGGCTGGTCGAGCCCGAACTGCTGGCGGAGGAACTCGACCTTCTGGAGATCCGCGCGCTCGCCGGACGCCTCGAGATCGCTGATCAGCGTCGTCAGGAAGTCGCCGGGCGGGAGCTGGATGATCACGAAGGTGACGACCGAGATCAGGAACAGGGTCGGCAGCATGAGCAGCATGCGCTGGACGAGATAGCGCCCCATCGTCAGCGCCCCTCGGGACCGAGCCGCGCGAGGCTCACGGCCCCCTCACGCGCTCCGCGCGGCCGGCCGGCGGGGCAGCGGCGTCAGCTGGAGCTCCTCGGCCCGGTGACACCGCACGAGGTGGTCCGGCGCCACCGCGCGGATCACGGGGGTCTCGACCCGGCACCGCTCGATCGCGTACGGGCAGCGGAGGGCGTAGCCGCACCCGGGAATGCCGCCCGGCAGGGGCGCCGACGCGTCGCGCACCGCCCCGACCGTGGCGCCCCGGAGCCGGGGGTCGGGCCGGAGGACGGCCGCCAGGAGCGTCTCGGTGTAGGGGTGCCGGGGGCGCTCGAAGAGCTGCCGCTTCGCGGCCAGCTCGACGATCCGCCCCGCGTACATCACCGCGATGCGGTCGGCGACGTAGTCGATCACCGCCAGGTTGTGGGAGATGAAGAGATACGTCAGCCCGAGCTCGGTCTGGAGGTCCTTCAGGAGGTTCAGGACCTGGGCCTGCACCGAGACGTCGAGCGCGGAGACCGGCTCGTCGCAGACGATGAGCTCCGGGTTGAGCGCGAGCGCGCGCGCGATCCCGATCCGCTGGCGCTGGCCGCCGGAGAACGAGTGCGGGTAGCGGCGGAGGTACTGGACGTTCAACCCGACCATCCCCATCAGCGCCTTGACGCGCTCCTGGATCTCCTCGCGGGACCCGCGCCGGTGGATCCAGAGAGGCTCCCCGATGATCTCCCCGACCGGCATGCGCGGGTTCAGGGACGAGAACGGATCCTGGAAGATCATCTGGATGTGAGGCCGGATGGCCCGGAGGGCCCGCCCCTTCAGGCGATCGACCCGCACGGCCTGCCCGCCCCCGACGCGAAAGAGGATCTCGCCCCGCGTGGGGGTGAGGGCCCGCAGGACGAGGCGCGCCGTCGTCGTCTTCCCGCAGCCGCTCTCGCCGACGAGGCCGAGCGTCTCCCCCTTCGCCACGTCGAAGCTCACCCCCTCCACCGCGACGACGGTGCCGACGCGCTTTCGCGCGAGGCCGGCCAGCCAGGGCTGGAAGAGCGGGAAGTGCTTCGTGAGGTCGCGGACCTCGAGCAGCGGCTCGGTCACGCGTCAGCCTCCCGCCGGGGCGGCCAGGACCTCGGGCAGCGAGCCACGCTTGTAGCAGGCCACGTGCCGGCGGTCGCCGAGGGCCCGCGCAGCCGGCATGGCATTGCCGCAGAGAGCGGGCTCGCCCTCGGGGCACCGCGAGAGGAACGGGCACCCCGGGATGGGCAGGAGCGGGTCGGGCACCGTGCCCGGGATCGTCTGGAGACGCTCCCCCTCGCTCACGCCGAACTGGGGCGTGCTGCGGAGGAGCGCCTGCAGATAGGGATGCTGGGGATCCTCGAACAGGTCGCTCACCGGCCCCGTCTCCATGACGTGCCCGCAATACATCACCGTCACGAAGTCGGCCACGTGGGCGACGACCCCGGGGTCGTGCGTGATGATGATCAGCCCCATGCCGTACTCGCGCTGGAGCCGGACCAGGAGGTCCAGGATCTGCGCCTGGACCGTCACGTCCAGCGCCGACGTGGGCTCGTCGGCGATCACGAGCGCGGGACGGCACACGAGGGCCATCGCGATCATCGCGCGCTGGCGGAGGCCCCCCGAGAGCTCGAAGGGGTAGGCGTCGACCTTCCGGGACGGCTCGGGGAACCCGACCGCCTCGAGCGCCTCGATCGTCGCCGTCCGGGCCTCGGCGCGGCTGAGCTTCCGGTGGAGGCGCCCGACCTCCCCGATCTGATTGCCGATCGTGTGCACGGGCGAGAACGCCGTCATCGGCTCCTGGAAGATCATGGCGATGGCCCCGCCCCGGATGGCGCGCATCTCTCGCCCGTCGGCGGCCAGGGCGGCGAGGTCCACGGGACGACCGCCCTCCGGGGAGAAGAGGAGGCGGCCCGTCTCGATCCGGGCCCGGGCCGGAAGGATCCGCATGATCGACTGGGCCAGGACACTCTTGCCGGACCCCGACTCCCCGACGATCGCCATGGTCTGGCCGCGGTCGACCGTGAATGAAACGCCGTTTACCGCTCGGACGACCCCCTCATCGAGGTAGATGGACGTCCGCAGGCCCTGGACCTCCAGCAGCGGGGCGCCCATCGCAGGTATCACTACCATTCCGGGACGATCGGAGGCAAGGCCCGGTCCGGGCGTCCGCGACCCCGGGGGAGCCGGGGTCGCCCCCTCGGGGGCCTCGACGGGCGACCGGGACATGCTTCCCTTTTCCATGGCTTTTTGATAAACGTGACCTGGCCGGGTACCGGTCCGTCCAGGACCAGGCCGCCCGGAAGGTCGCCTAGCTATCCCCGGCTCCCGACGGGTCCCCACCCGCGCGGAAGCCTCCGTGGGAGGGAGATGTGGGAGCCGTCCGATCCGGCACGGGACCTCCGGCCAACGGCCACGCGCCGCGCGGGCCGGGCGCCGACGACCAGGCGCAGTACCGGGTCCTGATCTACAGCCACGACTCGTTCGGGCTGGGCCACCTCCGGCGCTGCCGGACGATCGCCCACTCGCTGGTCGCGCATCACAAGAAGCTGAACGTCCTGATCCTGAGCGGCTCCCCGATCCTGGGGCGCTTCAGCTTCCGCTCCCGCGTCGACTTCGTCCGCGTGCCCGGGATCATCAAGCGGCGAAACGGCGAGTACACGAGCCTCAACCTCGACTTTCACGTCGAGCAGACCCTCGCGCTCCGGGCCTCCATCATCGAGCACACCGCGCGGGTCTTCCGGCCGGATCTCTTCCTGGTCGACAAGGAGCCGCTCGGGCTCCTCGGCGAGGTGCGGAGCACGCTGGCGCACCTGCGCCGCCAGGGGGGCACGCGGCTCGTCCTCGGCCTCCGCGACATCATGGACGACCCGACGTCGCTCGCCGAGGAATGGCGGCGGAAGCGCGTGATCCCGGCGCTCAAGCGCTTCTACGACCAGATCTGGGTCTACGGGCTGCCGCAGGTCTACGACCCGATCGAGGCCTACAGGTTCCCCGCCGACGTCGCCGCCAAGACGACCTTCACGGGCTACCTCCCCCGCGAGACGAACCCCGAGGTCACCCTCCCCGCCGAGGTCCAGGCCACGGTCCAGCAGGGCCCCTTCCTCCTGGTGACGCCGGGGGGCGGCGGGGACGGCGCGCTCCTCGTCGACGCGACGCTCAGCGCCTACGAGCGGTTCAACGGCCGGCTCCCCTGGCCGGCGCTCGTCGTCTACGGGCCGTTCCTGCCGGCGCGGGAGCGCGCCGCGTTCGAGCGGCGGGCGGCGCGGCTCCCGCGCGTCACCACGCTCGAGTTTCACGAGCACCTCGAGAACCTCGTCGAGAAGGCGGCGGGCGTCGTGTGCCTCGGCGGCTACAACACGTTCTGCGAGGTCCTGTCGCTCAAGAAGCGGAGCTTGATCGTGCCGCGCGTGACGCCGCGCGCCGAGCAGCTCCTCCGCGCCCGGGCCGCCGCCGGACTGGGGCTCGCCCAGACGCTCGACCCCACCGAGCTGACGCCCGAGACGCTCGCGGAGGCCATCATCCACCTGCCGGACCAGGCGCCGCCGGCCACGCATCGGGTCCCGGGCCTGCTCGACGGCCTTCGCTTCATCAACCAGGCCGTTGCGAAGTGGCGGACCGAAGGGCCGCCGCGGCCGGGGATCCACGGGCTCCAGCGTCCCGGCGCCCTCCGGCGCGCCTCCGCCCGGCGAGCCGTCTGAGCGCTTCACCGGCGGCCGCGCCCGTGCGGCCCTCGATCGCCCCGCCCCTGGTCGTCGTGGTCCTCAAGGGCTACCCCCGCGTCTCGGAGACGTTCATCGCGCACGAGCTGGCCGCGCTCGAGCGACAGGGGCTCCCGCTCCACCTCGTCTCGCTCCGGCGCCCCTACGATCGCCTGACGCACCCCGTCCACGGGACGATCCGGGCGCCGGTCACGTACCTGCCGGAGTACCTCCACGAGGCGCCCGGGCGCGTGCTCGCCGGCCACGCCCGGGCGCTCGCGCGCGCGCCCCGCCGCTACCTCAGAGCGCTCCGCCTGTGGCTCCGCGACGTCCGGCGCGATCCGACGCCGAACCGCGGCCGGCGCTTCGGCCAGGCCGGCGTGCTCGCCGCCGAGCTGCCGGCCGGCGCGGCGCACCTCCACGCCCACTTCCTTCACACGCCGGCCTCCGTCGCGCGCTACGCGGCGGCCATGCGCGGGCTCGAGTACAGCCTCGCGGGGCACGCGAAGGACGTCTGGACGACCCCGGACTGGGAGCTCCGGGCGAAGCTCGCGGAGGCGCGCTTCACCGTGACCTGCACGGCGGCCGGGCGGGCCCGCCTGGACGCGCTCGCCCCCGGGCGCGTGGAGCTCGTCTACCACGGGCTCGACCGCCGGCTCTTCGCGCCACCGCCGGCGGTCGGATCGCAACGCGACGGCACCGACCCGCGGGATCCGGTGCGCCTCCTCGCCGTCGGCCGCTTCCAGCCCAAGAAGGGGTACGCGACCCTCTTCGAGGCGGTGGCGCGGGTGCGGGGCGAGATCCGGCTCACCGTGGTGGGCTACGGCCCCCTCGAGGCCGCCCTCCGCGCCCGTGTCGAGGCGCTCGGCCTGGCGAATCGGGTCATCTGGGCGGGCGCCCTCGATCAGCTGGCGGTCCGGGCACAGTACCGCGCGAGCGATCTGCTCCTCCTTGCGTCCGAGATCGCGCCCGACGGCGACCGCGACGGGTTGCCGAACGTCATCGTCGAGGCGCTCTCCCAGGGATTGCCGGTCGTCGCCTCGCGCGCCGCGGCGATCCCCGAGCTGGTAGAGGACGGCGTCCACGGCCGGCTCGTCCCGCCGGGGGACGCCGGCCAGTTCGCCGCGGCGATCGAGCGCCTGGCGCAGGACCCCGAGGCGCGGCGCCGGATGGGCGCGGCGGGCATCGCGCGGGTGGCCGACGGCTGGGACCTCGACGCCGGGGCCGACCGGATCCACCGGCTCCTCCGGGCGACCCTGCCGCGCGCGGCCGAAGCCCCCGCCGCGGCCGCGGTCGCCCCCGGCGTGCCGTCGTGACACCGCTCGCCTTCTACACGCCCGTCAAGCACCCGTACCAGACGGAGCCCTCCGGCGACCGCGAGCTCGGGCGTCTCCT
This sequence comes from uncultured Candidatus Rokubacteria bacterium, assembly GCA_963745015.1. Taxonomy (GTDB): domain Bacteria; phylum Methylomirabilota; class Methylomirabilia; order Rokubacteriales; family DASRDR01; genus DASRDR01. The sequence continues at coordinate 121,715 of CAVUVU010000012.1, read as the reverse complement.
GATGGCCGCATTCCGCGGCGTCGGCTTCGCGCCGCACCTCGCGAGCCAGCTCCTCACCTACCGGCGGGCGTTCGACGCGGCGGACGCCGCCCGCGTCGAGCGCATCGCCGCCCTCACCGCGGCGCGGCTGGTCGCCCGGTACCGCCGGGGAGAGCCCGCGCGGCGGCCGCGGGCGTGGGTCACCTACCAGAGCTACTACCGCGCCCCGGACCTCGTCGGCCCGACCGTCGCGACGGCGCTCGACATCCCGTACGTCCTGGTCGACACCTACCTCTCGGGGAAGAGCCGCCGGACGCCGTTCCGGCCGTGGGTCAGCGCCGCGCGGCTGGCGGTCGGCCGCGCCGATCTCATCTTCCTGATGAGCCCGCGGGACCGGCCGCGCATCGCGGCGCATCGGGGGCCGCGCTTCGCGGCCGAGCGGATCCTCGACCTGCCCCCGGCGGTCGACCTGGCGCGCTTCGACGCCACCGCGGAGCGACGCGCGGCCTGCCGGGTCGCCCTGCGCGAGCGCTTCCCCGGCGCCGAGGGGCCGGTCATCCTCGCCGTCGCCGCCATGCGCGAGATGAAGAAGCTCGACGCCTATCGCCTGCTGGCCGGGGCGCTCGGCCGCCTCCACGCCGCAGCCCCCGCGCGGCCCTGGCGCCTCGCCGTCGTCGGGGACGGACCGGCGCGGTCGGCGGTCGCGGAGGCGCTGGAGGCCGTGCCCCCGGGCCGCGTCGCGTTCCTCGGATCACTCGAGCCCGAGAGCCTGCCGGCCGCGTATCTCGGCGCCGACCTCTTCGTCTTCCCCGGCCGCTTTCACGTCGTCTACCTCCAGGCCGCCGCCGCCGCGCTGCCGGTCGTCGCGTGCGCGGGGCCCGGGCCCGACCCGATGATCGCGCCGGACGGCGCGCTCCTCACCCCGCCGACGCCCGACGCCTTCGCGACGGGGGTGGCGCGGCTGCTGGACGATCCCGCCCTCCGGCGCACGATGGGGACGGCGGCCCGCCGCTTCGTCGCGACCGAGCGAACCCTCGAGACCTTCGAGCGCCGCCTGGCCGCGGGGCTCGCGGTGCTGGGCCTGCCATGCGCTCGATCTACGTCGCGCTGATCCGTCACGCGCCGACGGCGTGGAACGCCGAGGGGCGCGTGCTCGGCCAGGCCGACCCGCCGCTGTCCCCCGAGGGGGCCCAGCAGGCGGCACGGTGGCGGCTCCCCTCCGATCTCCGCGTGCTGGCCGCCGGCGGGCGGCTCGGCTGGGCCGTGAGCCCGCTCGGACGCGCCGTCGAGACCGCGCGGATCCTCGGCGCCGTCGCGCCCATCGTCGAACCGCGGCTCGCGGAGCAAGACTGGGGCGAGTGGACCGGGCGCGCGCGGGCCGCCGTGTCCGGTGACACGACCGGTGCCGGATGGGAGACGACGCCGCCCGGGGGCGAGTCGCCGGCACGGGTCCTCGCTCGCGTGCGCGCGTGGCTCGATGAGCTCGCGCCCGGCGACGGGCCCGACACGTGGGCCGTGGTGACCCACATGGGCGTCATCCGCGTGGCCATCGCCGCGGCGCTCCGCTGGGACCTCGTCGCCCCGCCCCCGCTCCGCCTTCACACCGAGCGCGTGCACCGAATCCGCCGGCGGGGCGACGGGCTCCTCCAGCTCGTCGGGCTCAACGAGCCGCTCGCGCCATGAGGCCGCGGAGCGCCGCCAGCCGCCACAGGCCCCCACGCGACGCAGGTCGGCCGATCGAGGCCGCTCGCGCGGCGCCGGCCGATCGAGGCCGGCCCAGCCACTCCCGCGAAGCCGGGGCCCCGCCGTGAATCGCGGGCCGATCCTCTTCTACTGCCAGCACCTGCTCGGGCTGGGCCATCTCGAGCGGGCGGCGCGGCTCGCGCGCGCGCTCGGACGGGCCGGCGAGCCGGTGATCTTCGTCCAGGGCGGCCGGGCGGTGCCGGATCTCGACCTGGGCGGCGCCGAGATCGTCGCGCTCCCGCCGCTCGTGGCGGCGGACGAGGCGGCGAGCGGCCTCGCCCGTCCCGACGGCCACCGGCCGACGGCCGCCGACCTCGCCGACCGCCGGGATCGCCTGCTCGCGTGCCTGCGCGCCCACGATCCGAGCGTGGTGCTGCTCGAGCTCTTCCCGTTCGGCCGGCACGCGCTCACCTTCGAGCTGGGGCCGCTCATCCTCGCCCTGGCGGAGGATCGCGAGCAGCGGGGCGCGGCCGCGCCGCGGGTCGCGGTGAGCCTGCGCGACGTCCTCGTCAGCAAGCCGAACCAGGCGTGGTTCGAGCTCGCGGCCGTCGCGGTCGCGCGGCAGTGGACCGATCGCGTGCTCGTCCACGGGAGCCCGGACGCGATCCCGCTCGACCGCACCCTCGGCCTCGCCCGCTGGCTCGGCGAGCGCCTGGTGTACACGGGCTACCTCGCGCCCGACGCCGCGCCGGCGACCGGCGCGGCCCACGGCGAGGTCGTGATCTCGGCCGGGGGCGGGCAGGTCGGGGGCCGCCTCTTCCACGCGGCGCTCGCGGCCTGGCCGCTCACGGGCGCCGCCCGGACGCGGCCGTGGCGTCTGGTGACCGGGCCGTACCTGCCCGAGGCGGCGCGCGCGGAGCTCACCGGACAGGCGCGCCGTCTCCCTGCCCGCGAGGGCCGTCCCGCCGTCGTCGTGGAGGCGCATCGCCCGCAGCTCGGCGCCCACCTCGCCGGCGCCGCGCTCTCGGTGAGCCAGGCGGGCTACAACACCGTGCTGGAGCTCGTCGCGCACCGGGTCCGCGCCGTGGTCGTGCCCTACGAGGGGAGTGGCGACGAGCAGCCGCTGCGCGCCGGGCTCCTGGCCGCGCGGGGGCTCCTCGACGTGGTGCCGGAGGCGGAGCTCACCCCCGCCCGGCTCGCGGCGGCCATGGACGCCGCCCTCGAACGGCCGGGCTTCCCGGCCCCGGTCCACCTGGACCTCCGCGGCGCGGCGCGGTCCGTCGAGATCCTGGCGGAGCTGGCGGCCGGCGTCCGGACCGCGCGGGGTCAGGGCGCCGGGCGCCGCTCGTAGCGATGGAAGCGGTCGGCGTGCCCGACCTCGTCCGGCGCCGGGATCGGAGCCAGCTGCCACGACGGCTCGAGCGGCACCGCGCGATCGCTCAGGATCCAGGCGCCGGGCAGGAGCCAGCTCTGCGTCCGGTCGAGCACCAGGCGATGCAGCCGCGTGTCGGGCGAGTCGCCCCAGGCGAGGTCGAGGTGCGCCAGGATCACGCGCCCGCGGAAGCGCGCCTCGACGGCCGGATCGGCCAGCACCGCGGCCAGGTCGCCCAGGACGACGCGCTCGGCGGGGGGGCCCCAGCCGGGATTGGTCGCGTGCTCCCGGTCGAAGCAGTAGATCTCCCGGTCCGGAAAGCGCGCGGCGAGATGCGAGTACGATCGGCCGCGGCCGAGCCCGAATTCCACGACCCAGCCCGGGCGCCCGGCGAGGCGCCGCGCCGCAAGATCGATGCTGTCGCGCTGGGCGATCTTCTGCTCGATGTGGAAGTCGAGCTGGCTCATGGCGAGAGCCTCGATGATACGCGCCCGCGGCGACCGGTGCCACGCCGCCGGACGGCCGCGATCGACGACGGGACGGCGGCGGGGCGCTGATGGATCCCGACGCCAGCGCCGCCTGGGCGCGCCTGGCCGCCGAGCTCGATCGCTGGCCGCCCGGGCGCGCGACTCTCTGGTGGCGGGACGACGACGCGGGGGCCGCCAGCACCGCCTTCGATCGGCTGCTCCGGCTGGCCGAGGCCCATGCGGCGCCCGTCGCGCTCGCCGTGGTCCCGGCGTGGCTCGACGACACCGTCGCCGCGGCGATCCGCCAGGGGCCGGCCGGCCTCCGCGTGATGCAGCACGGCTACGCGCATCGAAACCACGAGCCCCCGGCGCCCGGCGGCGCGCGCGGCAAGCCTGCCGAGCTCGGGCCCGGGCGGCCGCCCGCGGCGGCCCTCGCCGAGCTGGCGGCCGGATGGGCCCGGCTCGCGACGCTGGTGCCCGCCCGCCTGCGCCCCGCGCTCGTGCCTCCCTGGAATCGCATCGCCCCCGCGGTCCGGAGCGCGCTGCCCGGCGCCGGCTACCGCGTCCTGTCGGCCTTCGGGCCCGGCGCCGCCAGCGCGGGGGACACGGAGCTCCGGACGCTCAACACCCACGTCGACCCGATCGAGTGGCGCGCCGGGAAGCGCTTTCGCGGCGCGGCGTGGACCCTCGACCACATCACGACCCACCTCGCCGACCGGCGCCTCGGACGGATCGATCCCACCGAGCCCACCGGCCTTCTCACCCACCATCGCGATCACTCGGCTCCGGCGTGGGCGTGCCTCGACGAGATCCTCGCCCGCCTGGACGCCCACCCGGCGGTGACGTTCCCGCCGCTCGACATCCTCCTGGGCGCCGAGGGGCCGGCGTCCGCCTAGCCCCGGGTCAGGCCGAGGATCCGGTCGACGATCGCCTCGCGGCCCTCGAAGACCTCGTCTTCCCACTCGCGCGCGCGACCCAAGGACCGCGCCAGGCTGGGGGCCAGGGTGGCCGCCCGGGCAAACGCGCGCCGGAAGTCCTCGGCCGTGACCGATGCCCGGGGCGTGTCGACCACGGGGATCGCCAGCCCGAGCTCCTGGCAGCGCGCGGCCAGGTGCGGCTGGTCGCCGAAGAACGGGTACGAGAGCATCGGCACGCGGTGGTGGATCGCCTCGTGGGTCGAGTTCAGCCCGTGGTGGGTCACGAAGAGGGAGGCGCGCTCCAGGACGCGCCACTGGTCGACGTAGTCGGCGACATCGACCCGGGGGTGCCGCAGGCGCGCCCGGAGGTCCGGCGGCAACGCGTGGCCCCCCAGGCTGATGAGCGCGCGGGCGTGCTCGGTGGTGGCGACCGCCTCGGCGAGGGCGGTGAGCGCGCCGAGCGCCTCGGGGACCCAGTAGCGCCAGACCACGGACCCGCACGACGCGTAGACCCGGAGCGACGACGCGTCCGGGGAACCGGGGCCCCAGGCTTCCCCATCGCGGTGGCTCGTCATCTCGGGCGGCGGCAACGAGCCGAAAAAGGCGACGGGCTCGAGCGCCTCCCGCGCGTCCGGCGACAGGAACGCCTCCGGCTCGCAGTAGAGATTCAGGTACGGGCTGACGCTGGTGAGGTAGGAGTGGGGGCTCGCGTCGAGCACGCCCCAGCGCTCACGCAGCTGCTCGATGGCGCGACGGCCGGCCTCGGAGAGCGCCAGGCGGCGATCGTGCTCCAGCCGGGCGATCGCATGGGCCGGGCTCATGTCGTGGCCGGCGCACACGTTGACGTACGGGATGCCGAGCTCGCGGCCCAGGACGTAGCCGATGACCGCGAAGGTGTCGTACACGATCAGCGCCGGTCGGAGCCGCGCCATCTCGGCCATGAGGGCCTCGGCGTAGTGGCCGGCGAAGCTCACGTACCGACACGGCAAGGGCCGGGAGGTGGCGTCGGCCGCCTCGAGAGGGTAGCGCGCGAACAGATCGACGAAGCGGCCGCCGACACGCTCGACAGGCTCCCGGAAACGCGCGTCCGTGAACACCGACACCGCGACGCCGCGACGCGCCAGGCCGGCCACCACGGCGAGGAGCCGGTGGAGATGGCTACGCTCCGGCATGCAGAAGGCGGCGACGAGCGGAGCGCTCACTCGGCGGCGGACCCGGGCGGGCCGGGGCCGCCGGGCTCCGGGCCGGCCGCGAGTCGACGCTCGATCTCCACCTCGGAGCGGCCGTTGATCCACGGATAGGTCGACAGCAGCACCGGGGTGCCCTTCAAGGCCACGACCGTGATGCGGTCCGCGGCCTTCCCCGGCTCCAAGGGCGCGTGGCACTCGAGGACCGAGGTGAAGCCGACGTCGTGCAGGAGCCCGGCCAGCGAGCGCTGTGTCAGGCGGAAGCTCCATGTGTTGTCGATCGATCGCAGCACGCGCCCCCGCCGGCGCTCGTCGGAGTCCTCGTCCTCGTGCTCCCGATGGCGGCGGCCGTGGTACGTCCGATCGCGCCAGGCGGTCGCCTCCTCCCCTTCGGGGCTGATCAGGGTGTCGACCACCAGCATCCGGGTGCAGACGTCCGAGACGTGCTCCAGCACCGAGAACAGGTCGGGCACGTCGAGATGATAGAGGAGCCCGAGGAGGTACACGACGTCGAACGTCCCGTGCGTGGCACGGGTCACTCGGCGTACGTCCTCCTGGACGAACCGCACGCCGCGCAGGCCGTGGCGCGCGGCGCAGGCGGCGCCGAGCGCCATGCGCTGGGTACGGGCGTCCAGGGCCAGGACTTCGGCCCCGCGGAGGGCGGCCTCGATCGCGTACACGCCTTCCCCGCAGCCCAGGTCCAGGATGCGCAGCGTCTCGAAGGGTCGCCCCCCCAGATCGCGCGTGAGCTGCATGACACGCCGAACCTTCACCGCGTTCGCGAGGCCGATCTGCGGGCCCCCGGGTCCCGCTTCCCACCCCTTCCGGGCGAAGAGGGCGAGCGCGTCGGCGTCGAGCGCCCCGGGCGCCTCGTCGCGCTCGCGCGTCATCCGACGACCTCGCGGGCCGCCGCATGGCCCGCCGCGGCCGTCCGGGATCGCCACACGTGGAGGAGCTTGCCCTTCTCCGACAAGAGAGGGGGCTTCCGCTGAATGCCCGGCACCCCGGCGGCGCGCCAGTACGCGGCCATGATGCGCTCGGCGCCCGCCCCGGCGCCGATGGCGTCCAGGAACGCGTCGCGGACGACCCCCTCGTCGAGCGGGCCGACGCGCGGGTGGACCCGCAGCACCACGCCCGACCCGCCGTCCTCGCGCTCCACCTCGAGGAGCTGGTAGTCCGCGGGCCCCCCGCCGAAGCGGGCCGGGAGATCCGCTTCCAGCACGGCGGCGATGTCGACGTCGAGGAACGTCATGCCGCCGGCCGTGAGCTTCTCGAAGCTGCGGATCGTGTCGAGGTGGCGTGTCCCAGCCGTGGGCCTCGAGCGGGCACCCGCACCGGCGCCGCGTCACGTGGGCCCGATCGCCCAGCGACACGTTGAGCAGGATGACCGGCGCGCTCATCCGCAAGGACGAGAGCAGCACCGCCCGCGCCGGCGCCGCCGGATGCGGCAGGCCGGGCCCCGGCTGGATCAGCGCGTGGAGGTCGTCACAGAAGTGCACGTCGTCGGCCGCAGTCGGACGGAGGCAGCCGTAGCTCACGGGCCCGCCGGCCTCGGCGCAGCCGTAGTCGAGGGCGGCCTCGGCGCCCGAGGCCCGGATGGCGGCCAGCCGAGCCGCGGTGACCGGCTCGCCCGTCACGGTGAACCGCGCCCCCGCGAAGTCGAGCCCGGCGGCGAGGGCCGCCTCGCACAGACGGACCACCGGACTGGTGAACCCGTAGAGATGCGGCGTGCCGCCGCGCCGGCGCGTCTCGACCACCCAGCGGGCGATGGCCAGCGGGGGGGCCGCGAGGGACACGACCTCGGGACGCGGGAAGCCCACGCCCGCGGTGGCCGCGGCGAGCCGGAGGCCGTCGAGGGATCCAGCGATAGCGGGGATGGATGCCGGGCGCGGCAGGGTTCACGTGGACGAACCACCGGGCGACGGGGCGGCCGAACGTGCCGAAGCGCAGGACGACCGGCGCCGAGCCCGTCGAGACGCCCCAGATGGCCTTCACCCAGTCCCTGCCGCCCTGGGCCTCGAGGGCGAGCAGCGTGTTGGCGGCCTGATCGCGAATCGAGGCCACATCGTAGACCAGCGGGCTCGCGGTGCCGCCGCTGCCGCCGGACTGGGTTGGCACGTGCGCGGCGGACAGGGGGTTTCGGAGTCGGGCCGCATCGACCTCGATGGTCGAGGAGCCCCGCCGCGCGGCCCGTCGACCCTTGAATTCGTCGATCGTCAGGTAGACGCCCTGACGGAACAGGACGTGGAGCGCGCCTTCCACGCCCTCCGCCCGCACGAGCCGCTCCAGGTCCCCGCGCTCGCACCCGGCCAGCTCGAGCAGGCGGCGGTACGGGCTTTGCGGGTCCGCGTAGACGGTGCGCGTGACCAGCTCGAGGAAGGCTGCCTCGCGCCGCGCCAGGCGCTCCCGGACCATCGTCGTCGCGTGGTCGACCGTCAGGGGGCGGCGAAGGTGGGCCGGCACGCGACGGAGGAAGCGCGCGGCCAGGCGAAGGTCCCTGAAGGAGACCCGGTCCCGCACGAACGGCTTCGTCACGCTGGGCCAGCGGAAGCGGCGCCCATGGCTCTCCAACAGTCCCGGAGGCGGGGCGGCAGTGTCAAGGCCGCGCGGCGCGACGGAGGCCGGGACGCCCGCGACCGGAACGCGGCCCACACCGCGTCAGGCGCGAGCGGGTCCCTCGGCAGGCCGCCGGGCCCCTCCCAGCGTGGCGGCCAGGCGCTCCCACGGCACCCAGAACGCGTACACGAGGATGAGACCGAGGAAGTTCGATCCGAGCAGCACGCGAATGCCCACGTGCATGAGGTACGCGGCGGGCAGGAGGAGACAGCGGGCGCGCGGGCTGAAGAGCGCGAGCGGGAAGGCCAGCTCGAGGCCAAGGGTCGCGGCGGCCATGCCATGGTGGAGCCACGGCGAGGCCGCGATCGTCCAGGCCCCAGGTCGTGACCGGCGGAGGGTACACGCCATACTGGTGCTCCACGAGCAGCCGGGCGACGTGATCGGAGGTCAACCAGCCGAGACCCGACATGCGGAGCTTGGCGAATCCGGAGCCGCCGTACATCATCGCCATGAGCACCCAGACGAGACGGAGCGGCCAGGTGTACTCCCCGCTCGGCCGGGGCGGATGGGCTCCGGCGGCCCGCGGCGGCCCGGCGTGTCGCCACGCCAGCCGTCGATCGACAGGCGGTCGCCCGCGCGCGCCATCGCCATCACGCACAGGGCCGGAACGAGCATCGCGTCGTCCAGACGCAGCGCGCCGAAGTTCTGCGGGAGACCGAGCAGGAACGCGCCGCCGGCGAGCGCGACCACGGTGGCCAGGCGCGTGCGGCATCCCCAGGGCGGCGCACAGGAGCGCCAGCCGCCAGACGATCTGCATGGCCTGGATCACCCCGGCGCCGGGCCGGGGCAGCGACAGCCACCGGAAGACGCCCAGCGGATACCACAGCGCAGGGTCGGCCTCGCCGAGCACGCTGATGTCGCGAAAGCCATGGATCGCGAGCAAGCCCCCGAAGAACGCGATCCGGGTGACGGCCAGATTGAACCCGGTCTCCGGCGCGAACCAGAAGGCGTTCCACCGCCGCCGCACCCAGTCCAACGCGCGAGTTCCTCCGGTCAGCCGGCCCGGCGCGCCGCCGCGAGCAGCGTTCGGTGGTGGGGCCGCTCGACGTCCCGCGCCCTCGGGTCCAGACGGGTCCAGACATCCTCGTAGAGGCGGAGGCCGATGAGGCGCGGCCCGCGGTGCGTGGCCCGGCGGCGGCCGGCCTCGTAGAAGTCGAGGAGCGCCCCCGCGAGAGCCTGGAGAGACTGGTCCGGGTCCCGGGTCCGCCGGGCCTGGCGGACGAGCTGCTGGACGCTCGAGTTGTGCAGGGGCTCGAGGACTCCGGGCGTGATCCGGATCTCGGTGGCCGGGTCGTCCGCCGGAATCCCGAACACCCGGTAGCGGGTGAGGGCGTCGCTCGAACGCCGCGTCTCGGAAAACATCTTGTACGGGGAGAACGGCCAGAGCTCGAGCCAGCTCACGATCGCCGCGCCCTGGGCCGCGAGCAGCAGCACGATGAAGGCCTGGACGCGGGCGAGGCGACGCCGCCCCAGATCGGCGGCCGGCCGAACGTCGGGCGCGACCCCTCCGGTCGCGTCCCACCAGCGCTGGAAGCGGGGCCGGGTGATGGCCCACCAGCCGACGCCTGCCCCGATCCAGAGCCCCGCGAGCGTCCACACGCTGCGGCGCCAGAACTCGAGGTAGTCAGCGAGCGGGCGCGGACCGTGGGCCTGGAGGAGGCGCTGGAGGAGGGCGAGACCGTCGCCACCGTACGCCCGGGCGATCACGCCGGGTGCCACCAGCTGGCCCCAGGCGACCCAGGCCACCAGGAGCAGGACGTAGAGCCACGCGAGGGCGGCCGGGGCGCGCGGCGCGTCACCGGCGGCTTCCCTCGCGGCGATCGCGGCCCGGCCGGACCTCGAGGGGCACGCCCTCGTCCCGCCGGTTCGCGGGCGCCGGCCGCGGAGTGAGGGCGTCGTCGGGGAGCATCCTCCCCCCGCGGGACTAGAGGTCGATCCGCTCGGATGCGGGCAGCGTGAGGAACTCGACGAAGGGCTCGCCGAGGGCGACCGCCTCGAAGATCTCGCGCGCCGCCCCGTAGTGCCCGCGCGCGTACGCGTCGTCGCCGACCGCGGCGCGGATTCCGGCGAGCTCCTCGATCACGATCCGCTCGACCAGCTCCCGGGTCACCACCCCCCCGCCGGCGAGCCCGACGCCGTGGTGGACCCACTGCCAGACCTGGGAGCGCGAGATCTCGGCGGTCGCCGCGTCCTCCATCAGGTTGTGGATGGCGACGGCGCCGTTCCCGTCGAGCCACGCGGCGAGGTACTGGATGGCGACGCTCACGTTGTTCCGGAGGCCGGCCTCGGTCACCGTCCCGCCCGGCACCCGGACGTCGACCAGCGCCCGCGGGTCGGCGGCCACCTCGGGGCGCTGCCGCTCCAGCTGGTGCGGACGGTCCCCCAGGAGCCGCGCGAACGGCTCGCGGGCGACCGGGACGAGGTCGGGGTGGGCCACCCACGTCCCGTCGAAGCCGTCCTGGGACTCGCGGATCTTGTCCTCCCGCACGCGCGCGAGCGCCACCTCGTTGACCCGCGGATCGCGCCGGCTGGGGATGAAGGCCGCCATCCCGCCGAGCGCGTGGGCGCCGCGGTGGTGGCACGTCTTCACGAGGAGCTCGGTGTACGCCCGCATGAACGGCACCGTCATCGTGACCTGCGCCCGGTCCGGCAGCGCGACCTCGGGCCGGGCCCGGAGCTTCTTGATGAGGCTGAACATGTAGTCCCAGCGGCCGGCGTTGAGCCCCCCCGAGTGCTCGCGCAGCTCCCAGAGGATCTCGTCCATCTCGAACGCGGCCGGAAGGGTCTCGACGAGGACGGTGGCGCGGATCGCGCCGCGCGGGAGCCGGAGCCGGTCCTCGGCGAGGACGAACGCGTCGTTCCAGAGCCGCGCCTCGAGGTGGCTCTCGAGCTTGGGAAGGTAGAAGTACGGCCCGCTCCCCCGTTCGAGGAGATGCCGGCCGTTGTGGAAGACGTAGAGCCCGAAGTCGAACAGGCTGCCCGACACGGGCGCGCCGTCGACCAGGACGTGCCGCTCGACCAGGTGCCACCCGCGGGGGCGGACCAGCAGGGTCGCCACGACCTCGTTCAGGCGATAGATCCGGCCGTCCGGGTTCCGGTGCTCGATCGTCCGCGCGACCGCGTCGAGGAGGTTGACCTGCCCCTGGACCATGTTCCGCCAGGTCGGCGTGTTCGCGTCCTCGAAGTCCGCCATGAAGACGTCCGCGCCGGAGTTGAGCGCGTTGATGACCATCTTCCGCTCGGCCGGGCCCGTGAGCTCGACCCACCGGCGCTGGAGATCCTCGGGGGCCGGCGCGACCGTCCAGGCGCCCGCGCGGATCTCACGGGTCTCGGGCAGGAAGTCCAGCCGGCCGCCGGCGTCGAACGTCGCCTGACGCTCGGCGCGGCGCCGGAGGAGCGCGGCGCGCGTCGCGCCGAGGTCCCGCTGGAGCCCGGCCACGAACGCGAGCGCGTCGGGCGTCAGGACCTCGCCGAACCGGCCCTCGATCGGGCCCCGAAGCTCGATGCCGTCAGCTCTCACCATGTCCGCGTCCCCTCGCCGATGTGCGATCGCGCCGGCCCACACGTCCCGCAATCGGATGGCCCCCCGGCGGCGCGCGTCATCGTACTACGCGGTGAACTCGGCCACCACGGGATTGTGGTCGCTCAGGCCCGCCCAGCGCGACCCGCGGACCACGCGGCAGGAGACGAGGCGGGAGCCCCACGCCGACGGCACGAAGATGCCGTCGCAGTGATAGGGGGCGTAACGGTCGGCGGTCCAGCGCAGGGTCTGCGCGAGCGGCCGCCCGGGGTTCGCCGCCTGCCAGCAGCTGATGAGGTCGAACTCCGAGGCCAGGCGGGCGAGGATCTCGCGCTCGCCCCGGCTCATCCGGATTCGCTCGCGCGGCTGCCGGTGCCCGACGACCACGTTGAAGTCCCCCCCGAGGATGAGGTCCGCGCCGCCGCGCCACTCCGCGATCCGGTCCAGGATCTCGTGCAAGGTCCGGATGTACCCGCGGAGGCCCACCGGGCAGTGGATGCTGAACAGCCGCACCGGCCGGGCGGGCGACCAGGCCGGCGCGGACAGCTCCGCGCCCATCACCCACCCCGCGTACTCCGGAATCGTCAGGGGCGTCGCCGGCTGCCCGCGGAGGAGCACCGCGCTGCCCCAGCGGCGCGGTGCGGCGGGCGCCCACAGGAGCGTGTCCGTCGCCCCCGCCCGGAACCGCTCGCCGGGCGCCTCGTGCGGCGCCCGGCATTCCTGCGCGAGCACGACGTCGGGCGCCAGGTGCGTGCGAATCCGTGACCAGTGTCCGGTGCGCGCCGCGCTCCCGCCGCTCAGGAAGTTGTAGGCCACCACGCGCAAGGACGCCATCAGACGAGGCGCGCCCGGATCCGGGCGCTCGCGAAGTCGACGACCATGACCATCGCGACGGTGACGAGCAGCACGGTCGAGGCCGCCGGGTAGTCGATCATCCGGAGGTACGTCTGCAGGTACAGGCCGATGCCGCCCGCGCCGACGAAGCCGAGCACGGTCGCGGCCCGGACGTTCGACTCGAAGCGGTAGAGGACGTAGGAGAGAAAGAGCGGGAGCACCTGGGGCAGGATCCCGAACCGCAGCACCTGGAGCCGCGTGGCGCCGGTCGCGCGGATCGCGTCGACGGGGCCGGGCTCGATCCCCTCGATCGTCTCCGAGTAGAGCTTGGCCAGGGACGTGGTGGTGTACGCGACCACGGCCAGCATGCCCGGGAACGGCCCGAGCCCGACCGCGGCGACGAAGAGCAGCGCGTAGACGAGCGTGTCGATGCTGCGAAAGAAGTTGAGCGCCGTGCGCACCGCGTAGTAGACGGCCGGGCGGCGCCACGTTGCGCGCCGACAGGAAGCCGAGCGGGACGGCGAGCGCGGCCGCCAGCACCGTCCCGAGCAGCGCGATCTCGATCGTGCCGACCGCCCCCCTGAGGGCGGCGGGCAGGACGGTGAGATCGGGCGGCAGCATGCGGCGGACGAAGTCCCACATCCAGGGCAGGCCCCGCACGAGCCGCGCGGGGCTGGCGTCCGTATGCCAGGCGATCGCGACCAAGAGGGCCGCCGCGCCGAGCCAGGCCGCCCGCTTCACGCCGCGTCCTCGCCGTAGACGGCCTGGACCACGGCGGGCGAGACGGCCGCCGGCGGGCCGTCGAACACGACGCGCCCCGCCCGGAACCCGACGATCCGCGTGCCGTACTCGAGCGCCGTGTCGAGCTGATGCTGGCTGACGACGAGCGTCAGGCGCCGCTCCCGGTTGATGCGCGCCAGGATGCCCATGATGGAGCCCGCGAGGGTGGGGTCGAGGCTCGCCGTGGGCTCGTCGCCCAGGATCACCCGCGGCTCCTGGGCCAGGGCGCGCGCGATCGCGACGCGCTGCTGCTCGCCGCCCGAGAGCGTGTCCGCGCGACGGTCGGCGAACGCCGCGAGGCCGACCTGGCCCAGGCACTCGAGCGCGAGCGCGCGGTCGCGCGGCGGAAAGCGCCCGCCGAGGCTCGGCCACTCGGGGACGTAGCCGAGTCGGCCGGCGAGCACGTTGTCGAGCACGGACGCGCGCCGGACCAGGTTGAACTGCTGGAAGATCATGCCGATCTGGCGGCGGACCTGGCGGAGCGCGGCGGGATCGGCGCCGGTCACCGGCTGGCCGGCGACCCGGACCGTCCCGGCCGTCGGCTCGACGAGGCGGTTGATGGCGCGGAGGAACGTCGTCTTGCCCGCGCCGCTCCGGCCGATGATCATCACGAACTCGCCGGGCTCGACGCGGAGATCGACCCCGTAGAGGGCCACCGTGTCGGGCGGCAGCACGACGCGGAGACCGCGCGTCTCGATCATGGGCGCCGCGGCGCCCGACGGCGCGTCGGGGCGCCGGGTGTCGTCGCGCGTCAGCGCTTCGGGCGCCAGCCGAGCAGGTCCATGGCCGCGCGGACCGGCTCGTACTCCCGGTCCTCGGCGGGCTCGAACCCGTCGATGTCGTAGAGCGCCTTCAGGATCGGGGCGTAGGTCGGACCCTTCATCGACAGGAGCGCCGCGCGCACCTTGGCGAAGAGGGCGGGGTCGAGCCCGTCCCGGGCGCAGATCCCGCCCTCGGGGATCGGGGCGCTCTCGGCGACCCAGATGAGCTTCTCCCGCTGGGCCGGGTCCTTCAGGTACTGCTCGCGCGCCTGGTCGAACGACGCGAAGGCGTCGACGTGGCCGTTGAGGAGGGCCTGGAGGCCCGCGTCGTGCGATCCGGAGAACACGAACTCCTTGAAGAACGTCTTGGGGTCCTTGTTCCGGACGAGCCCCTTCTCGATGAGCATGACCATCGGGTAGACGTACCCCGACGTGCTCGAGGGGTCGACGAAGGCGATGGTCTTGCCCCGGAGATCGTCGAGCGACTTCAGACCCGACTCCTTCCGGACGTAGATCCGCGAGGTGTACGACGTGTTCCCGTGCCACTGGTCCTTGGCGACGATCATGGCCTTCGCCTCGCGGTTGGCGAGGACGTAGCCGGCCGGGTGGACGAACGCGAGGTCGGCGGTCCGGTTCCGGAGCGCCTCGACGACGGCCGCGTAGTCCGACGCCACCGTCACGCGGATGGGGACGCCGACGAGCTTGCCGAGCGCCGCGCCGAAGGCCTCCCCGGCCACCAGGAGGTCGGTGGGCTTCTGGGAGGGGGTGAGCGCCAGGTGTAGCGAGGTCTGGGCGGTCGCCGGCCCCGAGAGCGCCGTGACCGCGAGGAGACCGGCCGCGAGGATGCTCGACGTGGCAAGGCGACGGCGTAACATTTCGGACCCTCCCTGCGCTGGCATTACCCAGGTCAGGTTCAAGCGGTCGGCAGCGGACGAGCCCTGCCCTCTCAGCTCGGCGTTCCGAGCTCCCGCGATCCCCTGGCCGTGGAGTCTATCGGGGGCTCGGCGGACCGTCAACCGGCGCGCCGCCCGCTGACAATCCGCGACGGGCCTCTGACAATCCAGAGGCGCCGGTGTCACCTCCCGAGGGGACTCCTCCGGGCTTTCCGCCGAGGGCCCCCGTATTTTCAAGGGATTGCGGGGGCGGGTCGCGTGGGCGCGAGTGTTGCAACGTGGGTGGCCGGCTGGTGCCGGCATTCCCCGGCGGCCTTCACAGGAGGATGACCATGACACGACGCGTCGATCCGAAGTGGCTTCTCGTTGCCGGGGGCCTCGCTCTGGCCCTGACGGGGTGCGCGACCCACGCCACGACGGGCGCAGGGGCGGACGCGCCCGGCACCCAGGCCAACGCCGCGGACTCGAGCGGGCTGGCCGCGGGCGGCGCGGGCACGACCGGAGCGGGCGGGGCCGGGAGCGCCGGCGCCGCGGTTCGCGCCCCGGGCGCCACGATGTACCCGGCGCTGCCCTCGCCCCAGGACTTCAGCGAATCGGCCGGGCTGCGCGACATCCACTTCGACTTCGATCGCGCCACGGTCCGGGCCGAGGACGCGCGGGTCCTGGAATCCAACGCGCGCTGGCTGCTCGACCATCCCGGCACGCTGGTCCTGATCGAGGGCCACGCGGACGCGCGGGGAACGAGCGAGTACAACCTGGCGCTCGCGGAGAACCGGGCGCGCGTCTCGCGGGAGCAGCTCGTCGCCCGCGGCGTCGCCGCGTCCCGCATCACGCTCGTGAGCTACGGTGAGGAGCGGCCCACGTGCCGCGAGGCCAGCGAGACGTGCTGGGGGCACAACCGGCGCGCGCATTTCCTCGTGAAGGCGCCCGTCACCGTCGGCGCCCTCCGGCAGTAGCGCCCGATCCTCGTCCGACGCTCGCGGCGCGCTCGGCGCGCCGCGAGCGTCAGGGTGAGGGACGTGATCCGAAGAGCCGACCGGCGGCGCCAGTCCCGATGAAACAGCCCCTCCCGAGAATCCCATCCGGCGGAAGGCCACGCGGGTTCCCGATGGCAGAGCCCGAGCGCAGCGCGCAGTCTCCGCGTGACCCGGCTCCCCGGGCGGCGGTCCCGGACGAGCTCGTGCTGGTGCTCGTCAACGCCTATCTCGCCGGCCTCGACTCCCCGGAGCCCGGCCGCTAGCTCGTCGGGCCGCGCGGGGCCGCCCGCTCCGGGTCCGCGCGACGACGCCAGGAGCCCCGGATCGTGGGCCGCGCCCGGCTGGCTCGCGCCCGCCCTCAGTGGAAGTCGTGCGAGGGCACGGCGGCGGGGACGGCCAGAGGCCGGACCGTCACCGCCCGCACGGCGATGACACCGTCCGCGTGCTGGAGGACGCCCTCGACCAGAAGGAAGGGCTCCTGGACGAGCGCGGCGCGCGCCCGCTCGAAGAGGCCCGGCTCCACGATGGCGTTGGCGATGCCCGTCTCGTCCTCGAGCGAGAGAAAGACGAAGCCTTTCGCCGTGCCCGGCCGCTGGCGCACGACCACGGCGCCGGCGACCCGGACGCGGCGGCCGCTCGCGAGCGCGGCCAGGCCGGCGGCGGGCGTCACGCCGAGCCGCGTCCAGTCGGCGCGGCGGAGCGCCATGGGATGCGGCCCGACCGTGACGCCGGTCCCGCGATAGTCGGCGACCAGCCGCTCGGCCACCGTCATCTCGCGGAGCGGCGAGGGCTCGGGGGCCGGGGCGTGCCCCGCGAAGAGCGGGCCCGGCGGCCGCGCCGCCCGCTCGGCCTGCCAGAGCGCGGCCCGCCGCCGGAGCCCGAGGCTCCCGAGCGCCCCCGCCTCCGCGAGCGCGGTCACCTCCTCGCGCGAGAGCCCCGTCCGCGCGCAGAGGTCGTCCACGGACGTGAAGGGGCACGTCTGCCGGGCGGCGACGAGGCGCGTGGCCACGGCCTCGCGGAGCCCCTTCACCTGCCCGAGCCCGAGCCGCACCGCGCCGGCCTCGACCGTCGCGCGCCACGCCGAGAGACCCACGTCCACCGGGCGCACCGGCTGGCCGCGGCGGAGCGCGTCCCGGACGACCGTCGCCGGATGGTAGAAGCCCATCGGCTGGTTGTTGAGGAGCGCCGCGTAGAACTCGGCCGGGTGGTGGACCTTGAGGTAGGCGCTCGCGTAGGCGAGGAGCGCGAAGCTCGCGCTGTGGCTCTCCGGGAAGCCATACTCGGCGAACGCGGTGATGGCCCGCACGATCTCCTCCGCCGCGGCGCCGGTGATGCCGTTCCGCGCGATCCCGGCGCGGAGCTTGGCCTCGATCGCCTGCATGCGCGCCCGCGAGCGCCGGAACCCGAAGGCCCGGCGGAGCTCCTCGGCCTCCCCGCCCGTGAGGCCGGCGGCGACCATCCCCATCCGGAGGAGCTGCTCCTGGAAGAGCGGCACGCCGAGCGTCCGGCGGAGGATCGGCTCGAGCGAGGGATGCGGGTAGGTGACCGGCTGGCGCCCCGCCCGCCGCGCGAGAAACGGATGGACCATCTGGCCGATGATCGGCCCCGGGCGGATGATCGCGATCTGGATGACCAGGTCGTAGAAGCGCCGGGGCCGGAGGCGCGGGAGCGTCGCCATCTGGGCGCGGCTCTCCACCTGGAAGAGCCCGACCGTGTCGGCCGCCTGGAGGAGCCGGTACACCGCCGGGTCGTCGGGCGGCAGATGCGCGAGGTCCACCTCGCGGCCGGCGGCCCGGCAGAGCTCGATCGCCTCTTCGAGGGCCGCCATCATCCCGAGCCCGAGGAGATCCACCTTGATGATCCCGAGATCGGCGCAGTCGTCCTTGTCCCACTGGACGACGACCCGGCCCGGCATCGTCGCCGGCTCGAGCGGCACCACCTCGTCGAGCCGGCCCGCCGCGAGCACCATGCCGCCCGAGTGCTGGCCGAGGTGGCGCGGGAGCCCGACGACGGCGTGCCAGAGCGCGGCAAAGCGCCGGATCCGCGCATCCGCGAGATCGGCGCCGGCGCGCCGGAGGTGCCGGGCGGGCGTCTCCTCATCCGGATCCTGGTAGCCCCAGCCGGGGACGTCCTTGGCGAGCCGGTCGAGGAAGTCCGGCGGGAGGCCGAGCGCCTTCCCGACCTCGCGGACCGCGCGCCGCGGCTGGTAGGTGATGACGTTGGCGGTCATCGCGGCGCTGGTCCCGCCGTAGCGCTGGTAGACGTACTGGATGATCGCCTCGCGGCGGTCCCCCGACGGGAGGTCGAGGTCGATGTCGGGCCATTCCCCCCGCTCCTCCGAGAGGAAGCGCTCGAAGAGGAGGTCCATCCCGATCGGGTCCACGGCCGTGATGCCGAGGCTGTAGCAGACCGCGCTGTTCGCCGCCGAGCCCCGGCCCTGGACGAGGATCCCCCGCGCGCGCGCCTCGCGGACGATGTCCCAGACGATCAGGAAGTAGCCGGCGAGGTCGAGCTTCTCGATGAGCCGGAGCTCCCGGTCGAGCTGCTGACGCACGCGCGCCGTCACGGGGCGATACCGGCCGCGGGCGCCGGCGGCGACGAGCTCGCGGAGGTAGGCGCCCTGCGGCCGTCCGTCGGGCACCGGATAGGCGGGGAAGCGGTACCCGAGATCCTCGAGGGTGAAGCCGCAGCGCGCGGCGATCTCGCCGGTCGCGGCCACGGCCGCCGGAAGGTCGGCGAAGCGGCGGGCCATCTCGGCCGGGGCCCGGAGGTGGCGCTCGGCGTTCGCCGACAGGCGCCGGCCCAGCGCGTCCAGCGGGCAGCGGAGCCGGACGGCCGTCAGGACGTCGACGAGCGGGCGCTCGCCGGGCGTCGCGTGACAGCGCCCCGCCCGTGGCCACGACGGGCAGCCGGGCGTCACGCGCGAGCGACACGGCCCGGCGGGTCACGAGCTCGCTCTCGCGCGTGCCGTGCCGCTGGAGCTCCACGTAGAGCCGATCCCGGCCGACGGCGGCGACGAGCCGGGCGAGGGTCGCCCGCGACGCCTCCCGGCGCCCGGCCAGGAGGTCCGGGGTCAGCGGGCCGTCCAGTCCGCCCGTGAGGCAGACGAGCCCCGCGCCCATGCCGTCGAGGTCGGCGAGCGTCGCCCGCGTCCGCCCCTTCGGCCCCCGCGCCTTCACCCGCGTGATCGAGGCGGCCGAGGGCCCGGTACCCGGCGCGGGATTCCACGAGGAGCGACAGACGCGTGCCGTCGGCGAGCGTGAGGGCGGTCCCGACCAGCGGGCGCACGCCCGCCGCCTGCGCGGCCTTGTGGAAGCGCGGCGCGCCGTAGACGCCGTCCACGTCGACGAGCGCGAGCGCGGGAAGCTCGAGCCGCGCCGCCTCGTCGACGAGCCGCTCGGGCGTGGACGCGGCCTCGAGGAAGCTGAACGCGCTCCGCGCGGAGAGCTCGACGTACGGCGTCATCCGCGGCGCGGCCGCCGGCCCCGGCGGCGCGCGGCCGACGGGCCGCCGGCGCACCCGCGCTATCCTGGCGGCGCGCGCGGCGCTCCGCCGCCGCGCGCCTGAACGATGCGAGCTCCCGACACGCTCCACCCTCGGCGTCCTCGTCCTCGGAATCGTGGCGGCCCTCGCCGCTCGGCGAGGGGCTGGTCCGCCTCGCCGCCCGGTGGAGTCCCGCGGTCCGGGACCTCGCGGTTCCCCGCGGCGGCCGGCGCGAGCCGCGCCCCTTCCCCTCCCTGGCGGCGTATCTCGCGTCACAGCCCACGCAGGTCGTCCCCCACCGCAACTGGTTCAACTACTGGAACAACGCCCTCGGCCTGAACGACGAGGAGTTCGAGGTCCCGAAGCCGGCCGGGCGGTTCCGCATCCTGGCGCTCGGGGACTCGTTCACGTTCGGGCTCGTCCCCTACCCGCACGGCGTCATGACCCTCCTGGAGGCGCGCCTGCGCGCGGCCTGTCCGGGCCGGCAGCTGGACCTCCTCAACTTCGGCATCGGCGGGGCCGGGGTCAGCGACTACCGGGCCATCGTGACGCTCGGGCTCCGGACCTACGAGCCCGATCTCGTCCTGGTCAACTTCTACGCCGGCAACGACGCGCCGGACCTGTATCGACGGGTTCACGAGCGATCGCGGCGGCCCGACGCTCGGCGCCTCGCGCCTCTGGACGCTCGGGCGGAACGCGATCCGGCTCTGGCGAGGGGTCCACGACCTCGACGCCGTCCAGGCGCCGCCGGCCGGGCCCGCCCCGCCCGGGACGGACGCCGCGCGGCGGCGCCCCCGTCGACCCGCGCCGTCACGTGAGCGACGCGGGATCCCGCCCTCACGGGCCCGGTCTTCACGGAGACCGTGTTCGCCTCGATCCAGGCCGAGGAGTTGCGGCGGCTCTACCGCCCCGTGGATCCCGCGGTCGTGGAGCGCGCCTGGCAGCCCGTGCTCGCCGACCTGGAGGCGATCCGCGCGGAGGTCCTCCGGCAGGGCCGCCGCCTGGCGCTGGCCGTCTACCCCTCGGCGCTCCAGGTCTACCCGGAGCAGCGGGCCGCCCTGGTCGAGACGCTGCGGCGCCGCCCGCGATACGCCGCGCTCTCGGCCGACGCGCTCGACCCGGCGCTCCCCAACCGGCAGCTCGCCGCCTACTGCCAGCGCGCGGCCCTCCCGTGCGTCGACCTCACGCCGGTCTTCGTCGAGGCGAGCCGCGCCTCGGCGGAGCCTCTCTACAAGCAGCGGGACGCCCACTGGACGATCCGGGGCAACCGCGTCGCGGCGGACGCCGAAGCCGAGTTCCTCGCCGGCCTGGTGTGTCCCGCCGGCGCGCCGGCACCGGCGCCCCGCGCCGCGCTGACTACCGGGCGCGCCGGCCCGACGGGCAGCCCGGGCCCGCGGGCGGGTCCGGCCGGAAGCCGATCCGGCGCTTCGCTCCCGGCGCCGGCGGCGCCATGAGCTCCCGGATCGCGTCGAAGACCACCCGGAACTGGGTGTCGTACTGCTGCTCGAGCGCATCGACCTTCCGGCGCAGCTCGGTGACGGAGCCCGCCAGCCGGCGGAGCCGGACGAAGGCCCGCACGATCTCGATGTTGACGTGAACGGCCCGGTCGCTCCGGAGGACGCTGGCGAGCATCGCGACCCCCTGCTCGGTGAAGGCGTGCGGCAGGTAGCGCCGGCCGCCCCGGCCCGGGGTCGGCGCCCCGAGCCGGGCGCGCAGCGTCTCGAGCTCCTCCCGGGAGAGCTGGAACATGAAATCCGGCGGGAAGCGCTTCAGGTTTCGCTTGACGGCCTGAACCAGCGCGCGGGTCTCGACCTCGTACATTCTCGCCAGATCCTCGTCGAGCAGGACGTTCTCCCCCCGCACGACGATGATCCGGTGCTCGATCCGGCCCGGAGGGACCAGGGCCTGTGTCATGGACGTCTCCTCTGTCCCGAGCGCGTTTGAGATCACAGTCTGTGACCTCAAACGGTGAATCGTCTCAGTCGTAGACCGCGTCGACGGTCCACCCCTCCGTCTCGCAGTCGCGGACGAGCCGGCACGCGACGCCGTCCGGGAGGGCGATGTCCCACTCCTCGCGCGCCCAGGCCGTCTCGGCCCACCACTCCCCCGCGCTCTGCCAGGGGCCCGCGACGGCCACGACGGCGCCCCGGAATCCCTCGGCCTCGACGCGCGCCGGCCGGCCCGCGCGGCACTCCACCCGGGCCGGCCGCGGAGGCACGAGCCGGCGCCGGACGAGCGCCGCGCCGGTCACCCAGGGCGGCGGACCGGACCCCGCGGGCCGCGCGGCCGGAATGCCGCGCCCGGTCCGCGCCGGCTCGGCCTCCTCGCCGGGGAACGGCGCCACGACGATCGCGTCCGGCCGATGGGTGTCGGGCGCGACCGGCGCGCCGACCCGATCCGGGCCGGCGAGGGCGGCGAGCCGGCCGAGGATCTCGCCGAGCTCCCGCGGGCTCGGCCGGGGCGAAGTGAAGAGATCCGCCTGGAGCGCGGCGAGCGGCACGGGTTCGGCCTCCACGGAGACGGCCACGACGGGCGCCGGGAGCCGGAGCGCCTCCAGCTCGGCCCGGACGAGGCGGCCGAGCGTCCGGCCGTCGCGGAGCGGCGCGGCGACGCCGAGCCGGTGCTCGTGCACGCCGCCGTCCGCGAGACGAAGCGTCAGGCGAAGCGCGGCCGCGCCGGCCTCGCGGAGGGCGAGGCGCGCCGCGAGCTGCGCGAGGAGCCGGTCGAGGACGAAGGCGAGCGCGGGGAGCGACGGCACCTCCCAGTCGAGCGTGACCGCTTCCCGGCAGGGCTCGGGCACGAGGTGGGGCACGAACGGTCCGGCATCCGCGCCGCGCGCGAGCGCCTGGAGCCGGACGGCCGCCGGGCCGAGGCGTGCGAGGAGCGCCGCCGGCGAGAGCGCCGCGAGCCCGCCGAGCGTCCCGATCCCCCAGCGCTCGAGCGCGAGCCCGAGGTCCGGCGCGGGATCGAGGAGCCCGAGGGCGCGCGGGGCGAGGAACGCCTCTTCCCCGCCCGGCGGCACGATGAGGAGCCCCGCCGCGAGCCGCGCCGCGAGCCGCGCCAGGGTCCGCGTCGCCCCGATGCCGACGCGGACCGGCAGCCCGACCGCCCGGCCCGCCTCGGCCAGCCGCTCGCCGATCCGCCGCTCGTCCCCGAGCAGCGCCGCGAGCCCCGCGAGATCGAGGCAGAGGGTGCCCGGCTCGACCACCTCGATGCGCGGCGAGGTCGCCCACGCGGCATCGAGGAGCGCGCCGGCCGCGGCGCGCTCGGCCGCGGGGTCCTCCGCGCGCCCGGCGAGGTCGGGCACGCGCGTCGCGGCCTCGGTCGCGCTCATGCCCACCCGCGCGCCGCCGGCCGCCGCCTCCGGGGTGACGGCCACCACCGTCCGGAGCGTCGCGCCCCGAAGCGCCGCGACGGGACGACCCCGGAGCGCCGGGTCCTGCCGGACCAGCGCCGCGGCGGCGAATCCCGGCACCCAGGCGCAGGCGTAGCGCGCGCGGCCCATCGACGAGGCCGCGGCCATCACCGCGCTCCGCGGGCCGCCGCCGCACGTGCGCGCGGCTCGGGCGCGGCCGGCCGCGGCGCCCCGGAATCGAGCGCGGTCCAGACCAGCCGGACGCCGGCGCCCGGCGCGCGGGTCCGCGACCGGATCAGCCGGGCCTCGGTCTCGAGCCCCGCGAGCAGCCCCGGGCCGCCCGGCGCCCAGTGAACGGCCCGCGGAACCAGCGCCACCGCGATCGCGGCGAGGCTTCCGGCCACGCGCCGGGGTCCGACGATGAGGAGCCCGGTCCTCGCGCGCTCGACCGCTCGCTGGAGACGCACGAAGACGGCAGATGGGGTGCGGGCGAGCGCCCACGGCGATAGATCCCCCAGATCGACCACGACCAGCTCGAACCCACCCCCCTGGACGAGGACATCCGCGGCGCGCCACGCCGTGGCGAGCCGGCCCCCGCAGCGGACCCAGAGGAGCCGGCCGAGCGGGACGCCGACCATCGCGGCCGCGGCCGGATCGAGCCCATCCGTCCCGTCGACGAGCGCCGCCCAGCCGCCGCGCGCCGTGGCGCCCGCGAGCGCGCCGAGAAGGACCCGGGTCCGCCCGGAGGTCCGCGGGCCGACCAGCTCCGCCAGCTGGCCCTGCGGGAAGCCTCCGTCGAGGAGCGTGTCGAGCGGCGCCAGGCCGGTAGGGGTCCGGGCCTCGACGGGGGGCCGGACCTCCGGGCGGACGCGGTACGCGGCCAGGAGCGCGGCGCCCGACGCCAGGGGCTCGGGGGGCCGGGGCTCCGGCGCATGCCGGCGGGCGAGATCCACGGCCAGTGACACGGGCTCCATGACGATGGCGACGGAGCAGCGTCGCGAGTGATACTAAACATGAGTTGTGTATCCGGAACAACTACAGCATGTGGGGTTTACGCGACCTGACATGCCCCCAGGAATGGGATTCACCGGGCCGACCGCGTCGCCCGAGCGGGCTCGCGCGGATCCGCCCACGAGGCGGCCTCTCTACAGCAGCACCACCGGATCGCCCACCTGGACCGGCCCTTCCGCCTCGACGGCGCAGTCGAGCGCCATCGTCCCGCCGAACTCCCGCACGATCCGCCGGAGCACGCCCGGGTCCTGCTCCTGCGTATCCGGGTCGTAGGTGGTCATCACGCAGCGCGCCCGCAGCTGGGCCACGGCGATCACCACCGCCCCGATCCGGAGCCGCCGGCCGGGCCACTCGCGCTCGCCCAGCCCGTCGACGCCGCCCACCACGACGTTCGGGCGCAGTCGCCGCCCGTCGACCCCGAGCGCCGCGATCGCCCCGTCCGTCGCGACCAGAAGCGGGAGGACGTCGAACCGCTCCTCCCCCAGGAAGCGCTCGAGCCGCGCCCCGGGGCCGGCCGCCTGGACGATCAGGGCCGCCACCGCCGGCGACGACCACGGCTGGCCATCGACGCGCGGCTCGCCGTCGGGCCCGAGACTGCCCCGATACCCGAGGAGCCACGGACGCGCCCGCGCGGTGACCACGCGGCCCCGCATGTCGTACACCTGGACCAGCCGGTCGCCGACGACGCCGTCGCGCCGGACCTCCGCGCGCTCGAGCCGCTCACCCGCCATCGACTTCACCGGATACCGCCAGAGCTCGGCGACGTGCATCACGTGGCTCTCGACCTCCGGCCGTCCCGCCCATCGACGCGCCTGCGAGCGGGGGACGGCCCACTCGCCGCCCGCCCCGGACCCTCGCTGGCAGACGCCGCCGGGCGATCGTCTCGGTCCTATCACGACTCCCGCCGGGCCGCCAGGAAACGGCGGAGCGAGGTCGCCAGCTCAGCCGGCAGCGCCGCGGCCGTGGCGGTTCGCATGATCCGGGGCGTCTCCACGTAGCTGTCGACGAACGCGACGCACCGCGGGCACCCTGCCACATGCGCGGCGAGGGCCTCGCGCTCGGGTGATCTCAGCACGCCCTCGAGGTAGTCCATCAGCATCTCCACCCCATTCCGACAGGTGAGACCCGGCGTCACGTCTTGGCCTCCCCGAGATGAGACAGGTAGCCGCGCAGCATCAGCCGCGCTCGATGCACGCGCTGTCGCACCGTGGCGGCGTCGACACCCAGGAGGTCTGCCACCTCGTCCGTGTCCAGCTCCTCGAGGTCGCGGAGCACGAAGGCCTCGCGGTAGAGGTCCGGCAGCCGCGTCAAGGCCGCCTGGGCTTTCTCCGCCAGGAGCTTCCCATCCAGCAGGTCGTCGATCCGGCTCGCCACCTCCAGCTCGGCGGCCTCCGGCACATGCTGCCCGTTCTCATCGAACCGCGGCAAGAACTCCTCCAGCGATTCCGTCGGCCGCCGCCGCCGGGCCCGCCGGTGCATCAGGGCCGCGTTCGTCGCGATGCGATAGAGCCAGGTGGAAAAGCGTGCGGCCCCCCGGAAGGACGCGAGGCCCCGGTAGGCCGCCAGGAATGCATCCTGGAGCACGTCCTGGGCGTCCGCGTCGCTCCCGGTGAGCCGGTACGCGAGCCGGTAGACCCGCCCTTCGTGCCGACTCACGAGGGTCTCGAAGGCGGCCGCATCCCCCGCCGCGGCGCGGGCCGCGAGCTCCTCGTCCACGATCTCCGCGGCGGGGGTCAAGTGTGCGCCGGCTTGCCTAGCGAGTCCGGATCGCTGCCTTCACCTTGGCCGCGAGCTCCGGCGTGACTTCCGTCACGCCGTGGTCCTCGGCCGCATGGGCCTTGACCGCGGCCAGAAGCTCCTCGTCCGTGCCTCCCTGCGCGGTGAACCCGCACCCCTCGACCACGTCGCCGCACGCGATGTGCTTCGGCATCTCTGCCTCCTCTGCGGGCTCCCGGGCCCGCCACACTCCATGAGATGCCAGGGGCGGGCTTCGTGTGACAGCCATCGAGAAGCCCCCACGCGCCGCCGGCTCCCGGGCTCAGGGCGGCGGATCGAGCCCCCCGCGGGCAAACCGATGGCAGCGACAGAGCCGCCAGAGCGCGAGCCCGCCCCCCGGATCAGCCCGTGCCGGAGGAGGGCCAGCCGCGCGTACTCGGAGCAGGTCGGCCAGAACCGGCACGCGCCCGGCAGGAGCGGCGAGAGCCACCGCTGGTACCCCACCAGGAGCAGGAGGGCCGTCCGCGTGAGCCGGCCCGGACCCGCGGCCATCGCCAGGATTCCGCCGCCGCCGGCGACCGCCACCGGCTCAGCCGCCGGGCCGATCCTCGAGCGGCAGTCCCATGGCCTGGAGCAGGCGGTCCATGAGCGCCTGGGTTCGCACCGCGTCGGCGCCGGACGTCCGGGGCTCGGCTCGCGTCCGCAGGCATTCGGCGAAGTGCTCGAGCTCCTGCCGGAACCCGAGCTTCTCGGCCACGTGGGCCCAGCCCATGTGGACCGGTGTCATCTCCGTCACGCGCGCCTGGCCGTCCTGACCGAGGCTCACGCGGTCCGGGGCCTCGACCACGGCCGAGCGGCCATGACCGAAGACCTCGAGCCGCTCCACCCAGTGCGAGGACGAGCGGTTGGCGAGCAGCACGGCCAGCGCGCCCGAGTCGAAGCGGAGCGTGGCCGCGGCCGTCGTCTCGCGATACGGATCGGTGAACGCCGCCCGGCCGTCGACGTCGACGGCCTCGCCGCAGAACCAGCGCAGCAGGTCGACCATGTGGATCGCGTTCTCGAGGGTCGCCCGGTACTCGGTCCCCGGGCGGTTCTTCAGCGCGAGACACGCCTCGGGCCGATCCGCCGCGAACGCCTCGCGCGCCGCCACGTAGACCGGCGCATAGCGCCGGTTGAAGCCGACCATGAGGACCCGCCCGGCGCGCGCCGCCAGCGTCACCAGCGCCTCCGCCTCGGGCACCGTCGTCGCGAGCGGCTTCTCGCAGAAGACGTCGACGCCGGCCTCGAGCAGCGTGCGCACGACCGCGTGGTGGGTCTGCTTCGGCGTCAGGACCAGCGCCCCGTCGGGGCGCGCGGCGGCCAGCAGGGCCGCGAGTGACGCGAACCCCGGGCCGAATCCGGACTCGGCCCGCGCCCGCGCGAGCGCCGCGGGATCGGGGTCCACCAGCCCCACCACCTCCACGCCCGGCACGCGCCGGAGGAGCGGGAGATGGACCTCGCGCGCCACGTAGCCGAGCCCGACCACCGCCAGCCGGAGCATCGGCGCGAGTCCGCGCCTACCCGGTCGTGAAGGCGGGCGTCGGCGCGGCGCCGAGAGGATGGCCGCCGAGCGCGGCCACGCTCGGCCGGCCGCCGAGCCCGGGCTCCGCGGGCGGCGCGAGCCAGCCCGCGTCCGGACGGATCGGCGTCGCGAGCAGGGGCGTGGCCAGCTCGCCCATGGGCCACTCCACCCAGGCCATGCCCGGCGTGGCCGCGGCCAGGTGGAGCGCCGCGGCCAGACCCGGCCCGAAGTAGAACGAGTGGGGCACGACGGCCACGTTCCAGGCGGCGGCCAGGGTCGCGATCTTCCGCGCCTCGCCCAGCCCGCCGACCTTCGTCGGGCTGGGCTGCAGGATGTCCGCGGCGCCGGCCCGCAGCATCTCGCGGAACCCGATCGCGGTGGCCTCGTTCTCGCCGGCGGCGATGGGCGTGTCGAGCGCCGCCCGGACCCGGGCGAGCCCCTGATAGTCCTCCGGCGGCCAGACCGGCTCCTCGAGCCACGCCAGGTCGTAGCGGGCGAGCGCCCGGCCCATGCGGATCGCCTCCGCCGGAGTCCAGGGACAGTTGACGTCGAGCATGAGGGCCACGTCCGGCCCCACCGCCTCCCGGGCCGCCGCGACCGAGTCGAGGTCGGTCTGGTGGAGCTTCACGCCGCGGAACCCCTCGGCGACGGCCGCGGCCGCGGCGCGGGCCACGTCGGCGGGCCGGTCGAACCGCGCGAGGCTCGCGTACGCCGGGATCCGGGGCTGGACCAGGCCGCCGAGGAGCTCGTAGACCGGCACGCCGCGCGCCTGCCCGGCGAGATCCCAGAGCGCGAGCTCGACGCCGCTGATCGCGAACATGCCGAGGCCGCGGCGGCCGAACAGGAGCGTCGCCCGGTGCAGCCGGTCCACGAGCCGCTCGATGTCGGTCGGAGGCTCGCCGAGGAGGAGCGGCCCGAGCGCGTCGTGCACGACCGCGCAGACGGCCATCGGCGCGCCGAGCGCGAAGGCCTCCCCCCAGCCCACGAGCCCCTCGTCGGTCGTGATGCGCACCAGCACCTGCTTCCCGAGCCGCGCCGTCCACGCCGATGGCGGATCGGTCGGCTTCCAGGGGATCCCGAGCGGAACGGCCTCGACGGCGACGATCTTCACGGGCGAGCCTCGGTGAGGACGCGCCGCCGGGCCGGCCGCCCGGCGCGGCGGGGGGAGATACCGGGCGCGGCCAGCCTAGCGCCCCTGGCGGAGGAGGTCCCGGATCTCCACGAGGAGCCGCTCCGTGGGCGACGGCCCCGGCGGAGCGGGAGCCGGCTCCTCTCGCTTCATCCGGTTCGCCGCCTTGACCACGAGGAAGATGACGAAGGCGATGACGAGGAAGTCCACGATCGCCTGGATGAACTTCCCGATCCCCAGCACGACGGCCGGCTTGTCGCCGACCGCGGGCTTGAGGACCCAGCCGAGCTGGGAAAAGTCCACGCCGCCGAGGAGCACCCCGATCGGCGGCATGACGACGTCCGCCACCAGCGAGGAGACGATCTTCCCGAACGCCGCGCCGATGACGACACCGACCGCGAGATCGAGGACGTTGCCGCGCAGGACGAACGTCTTGAACTCCTGGCACATCCCCGCCATGGCTGCCTCCCCCACTCGTGCGCGCGTCCGGAGTGGACCGCACCGCCGCGGCCGCCCGGGGCGGCCGCTCTGTCGGGATGATGCACGGCCCCCGGCGCCGTGACAAGAGCGGGCGCGCGCCGCCGGGCCCGCTCTTGGCGACGCGGCGTGTTACGCTCGCCCGGTCGCCGTGCGAGCGGATGGTCTCCCCGCACTCACACACACGGCCCGAAGGAAGGGAGCATGCGCGTACTCAGCCCAGGCAAGCTTCGCGGGATGGGGCAGATCGCCAGCCCGCGCGGGATCATCACGGTGACGGCCATCGATCATCGCGGGTCGCTGGAGGCGATGCTGAAGCGGGCCATGCCCGGGCAGCCGGTCGGCTTCGCGGAGATGGCCAGCGAGAAGCTCCGCATCACGCGGGCGCTCGCGCCCCTGTCGACCGCCGTCCTGCTCGATCCGCTCCACGGCGTCCACGCCCTGTCCCACGGCGCGGTCCCGGGGACCGTCGGCCTGATCATGTGCCTCGAGGAGTTCGGCTACGAGGGGCAGGCCGAGGGCCGCCTGACCACGACGATCAAGGGGTGGAGCGTCGGCAAGATCAAGCGGATGGGTGCCGTCGGCGTCAAGGTGCTTCTCTTCTACCATCCCGAGTCGCCGGTGGCGGCGCGGCAGGAGGAGTTCGTGCGGCGCGTCGCCGAGGATTGCCGGCGGCACGACATCGCGCTCCTGCTCGAGCCGATGTCGTACCCCATCCGGCCGGGCGTTCAGAAGGAGAGCGCCGAGTTCGCGCGCGAGAAGCCCGAGATCGTGATCGAGTCGGCCCGCCGCCTCGGGGGTCTCGGCGTCGACCTCCTCAAGGCGGAGTTTCCGGCCGACCCCCGGTTCGAGACCGACGAGGCGCGGCTCCGGGCGCGGTGCCGCGAGCTGAACGCCGCGTCTCCGGTCCCGTGGGTCCTCCTGTCCGCGGGCGAGACCTTCGACGTGTTCCAGCGCCTCACCGCGATCGCCTGCCAGGAGGGCGCCTCCGGCTTCATGGTCGGCCGGGCGATCTGGCAGGAAGCCATGACGCTGGCCGATCCGGCGGCGCGGGAGCGGCTTCCTCGCGACGACGGGCGCCAGCCGGCTCCGCATCCTCACGGCGCTCGCCGACGCCTACGCGGCCCCGTGGACGGCGCGATTCGGCGACGCGGCGGGCGGCCCGGCGGCGCAGGACGGCTGGTACACCCGGTACGAGGAGTGACCGCCGCGCGAGCGCAGACCCCGCCTTGACACCCGGGCGCGGCCACGAGGAGAATCGAGCCAGCTCGACGACGTTCCACGCCCGCACCCAGGAGGTCCCCCGTGATGACATCTCGCCGCTCGTTTCTTCGCACCTCGGCCGCCGCGGGCGCCGCCGCGCTCGCCGGCTCCCGCCTCGGATCGGCCCAGGGCCCGGCCGAGGTCCGCTGGCTCCAGTGGAAGACGCGGAGAGGTCGGCGAGAAGCACATGGCCGACGTCAAGGCGGCCTTCGAGAAGGCGCACCCCGAGGCCCGGCTGACGCTGGTCGATTCCCCGTTCCAGGGGTTCCACGACAAGGCCATCACGCTCTACCAGGCCCAGAAGCTCGCCGACGTCCTCATGATCCAGGTGGACTGGGTCGCCGAGTTCGCCGACCTCGGCATGCTCCAGCCGCTCGACGAGTGGCTCGCGCGCGAGCCGAAGGAGTACATGGACAACATCTTCCCCACCTTCCACAAGAAGTGGCTGGGGAAGCAGCACTACCTGCCGGTCCACGCCGGCTGCGTGGCGCTCTTCTGGAACACCGAGATCTTCAAGAAGGCGGGGATCGCCGGGCCGCCGAAGACCTGGGACGAGTACGTCCAGACGGCGAAGAAGATCACGAACCTGGAGGCCAAGGTCTTCGCCACCACCGCCACGCTGGCGGTCGAGCCGCCCACGAACCTGACCTACGACATCTACCCGCTCATCTACCAGGCGGGCGGCGAGGTCATCGACGAGAAGAGCAACAAGGCGGTGTTCAACAGCCCGGCCGGCGTGAAGGCGGTCCAGTGGTACGTGGACCTGGTCAACGTCCACAAGGTGGCGGTGCCGGGCGTGCTGTCGAACGGCGAGCGGGAGAAGCGGGGCAACTTCGGCGCCGGCAACATCGGCATGATGTTCGAGGGGCCGTGGGGCATCCCGATCCAGAAGAAGATGAACGCGAACCTCCCGTTCGACACCGCGATCCTGCCCAAGGGGGCGACCACCGGCACCGTCGTCCGGGGATCCCTGAACGCGGTGACCACCCAGGCCCAGAACAAGGAAGCGGCCTGGAAGTTCACCCGGTGGCTGTCCGGCCCCGAGGGGAACGAGCTCTGGGCGCGGGGGACCGGGGACTTTCCGGCCCGGAAGGACGTGGCCGAGAAGCCGTTCTTCAAGGAGAACAAGCTCGCCCAGGCCTTCGTCCAGCAGATGCTCCTGCCGAACGCCAAGAGCCCGAACCTCGGCATGCCGCAGGCCGTCCAGCTCAACAAGGTCCTGACCACGGAGATCCAGAACGCCGTCCAGGCCAAGAAGACGGTCCAGCAGGCCCTCGACGACGCGGCCGCCGAGTGGAACAAGGTCCTGGCCAAGTACCAGAAGTAGCGCGCCCCTTCGGTCCGGGGGCCCGTTCCCTCCACGGTAGAGGGGACGGGCTCCCGGACGCCTCCCGCCCATGAGAACCGCCGGACCGCGCCTCGCCGCCCGCCAGGACGTGCAGGCGTATGCGTTCCTCGCGCCGGCCCTCATCCTGCTGGTCGCGCTCCTCGTCTACCCGCTCGCCCAGGTGATCCGGATGAGCTTCTACGAGGTCTCCGTCCGCGAGGACCGCTGGATCGGGCTCGGGAACTACACCGCGCTCGTGCAGAGCCCGGCCTTCTGGCAGTCGGCCTGGCAGACGCTCCTCTTCACGGCGGGGAGCGTGGTCGCCCACCTCGTGATCGGGCTCGGCCTCGCGCTCCTCCTCCACGCCCGGATCGCGCCGCGGCTCCGGAGCCTGTTCCGGGGACTCCTGATCCTGCCGTGGCTCTTCGCCCCGGTCGTCGCCGGCATGATCTGGGCGCTCGTCCTGAACCCGTTCGGCGTCCTCAACGGGTTCCTCACGACGGTCGGCCTCCTCGATCCGAACGCGACGATCAACTGGCTCGGCGATCCGCGGACGTCGCTCCTGTCCGTCACGCTGGTCAACGTCTGGCGCTCGTTCGCGTTCCCGATGGTGATGCTCCTCGCCGGGCTGGCCGCCATTCCCGACGAGCTCTACGAGGCGTCGTCGATCGACGGCTGCGGGCCCGCCGGGCAGTTCCGCTACGTCACGCTCCCCTCGCTCCACGGGGTCCTCGCCACGGTCGCCCTCCTCGACTTCATCTGGACCTTCCGGGCCTTCGACCTCGTGTTCGTCATGACGGGCGGCGGGCCGATCAACTCCTCCCAGGTACTGGCGACCTCGATCTACTTCGACGCCTTCCAGAAGTTCCAGTTCGGCTACGCCTCGGCCGAGGCGGTCGCGATGCTGGTGCTGCTCATGGTCGGCTCGATCGCCTATCTCCGGCGGGCGGTGCCGCCATGACGGCGGCCCCGGCGGCCGGGCGGCCCCGGCCGACTCGCGCGCGCCGCTCCCGGCGGGGGCGGCGGGCCGCGCCGCGGTCTACCTCCTGCTCGCGCTCGCCACGGCGATCACGCTCTTCCCGATCGCCTGGATGGCCACGGTCTCCGTGCGCCCGAACGTCGAGGTCATGCAGATCCCGCCCAAGTGGATCCCGTCCGTGGCGACGTGGGAGGCGTACACCCGGGTCCTCGGGAGCTCGCGCTACCTCCGCACCTTCGTCAACAGCTACGCCATCGCGCTCACCGTCACCCTCGTGTCGCTCCTGGTCGGGGCCCTGGCCGCCTACGGGCTCTCCCGCTTCCGCTTTCGCGGCCAGCGGCTCGTGATGACCTTCCTGATCGTCACCCAGATGTTCCCGCTGGTGCTCCTCTGCATCCCCTACTTCCGCGTCATGGTCCGGCTGGGGCTCTACGACACGCTGACGTCGCTCGTGCTCGTCTACACCACCTTCACGCTGCCGTTCTGCATCCTCATGCTCCGCGCGTACTTCGCCGAGGTGCCCCGGGAGCTCGAGGAGGCGGCGATGGTGGACGGCTGCTCGCGCCTGGGCGCCATCGTCCGCATCCTCCTGCCGCTGTCGGGCCCGGCGCTGGTCGGCGCGGGGCTCTACACCTTCCTCCTCGCGTGGAACGAGTTCCTCTTCGCGGTCGTCCTGATCGAGTCCTGGGAGAACCGCGTCATCACCATGGCCATCTACAGCCTGCTCGCCGAGTTCGTCACCGAGTGGAACATGATGATGGCGTTCTCCATCCTGGCCAGCGCGCCCCTCGTCGTGGCCTTCATCTTCCTCCAGCGCTACTTCGTCCGCGGCATGACCGTCGGCGCGATCAAGTAGCGGGCGGGAGGCGCACGGTGGACTCGCGGTCAGCCGGCGCGCCGGCCCCGGTCGACGTCGTCGGCCTGGGGTCGAACGCGCTCGACCTCCTCGGCGTCATCGACGGCCACCCGGCGCCGGACACCAAGTCGCCGATGCGGCAATTCGAGGTGCAGGGCGGCGGCATGATCGCGACGGCGATGGTGGCGTGCGCCCGGCTCGGCCTCCGGGCCCGCTACGTCGGCAAGTTCGGCGACGACTACTGGGCGCGCCTCGGCCGGCGGCTCCTCGCGCGCGACGGGGTCGACGTGCGCCGGGCGCTCCGGGCGCGCGGCAGCGTCGGCCACGTCAGCATCATGCTGATCGACGCCCACACCGGCCTCCGGACCGGCTTCTACCGCCGGCCGCCGGCCTACGACATCCGGCCCGACGAGCTCGACCGGGCCGTCATCACCTCGGGCCGGCTCCTCCACGTGGACGGCGTCGACGCGGCCGCCGCGGCGGTGGCCGTCCGGTGGGCGCGCGAGGCCGGGATCCGCGTCACGATGGACGGCGAGCGCGTGGTCGACGGGATCGACCGGGTCTGGCCCGGGGTCGACCTCCTGGCGTGCAACCCCCGCTTCGTCGCCCAGGTGACCGGCCGCGCAGGGCGTGGAGGAGGGCCTCCGCGCGCTCGCGGCCCGCGGCCCCGGCGCGGGTGGCGGTGACCCTGGCGGCGGAGGGCTCGGTCGGCCTGGAAGGCGGGCGCGTCGTGCGCGCGCCCGGATTCCCGGTCGCGGTGGTCGACACCAACGGCGCGGGCGACGTCTTCCACGGCGCCTGCGCGGTCGGGGAGCTGCGGGGCTGGCCCTTCGAGTGGACGCTCACGTTCGCCAACGCGGTGGCGGCCATGAAGTGCCGCGCCCTCGGCGGCCGCCGCGGCATCCCGCGCCTCGCCGAGATCGCCGCGTTCCTCGCCGAGCGCGGCCACCGGGACCTGGCGGCGGCGCTCCAGGCCTAGTAGTCGCGGGGGTCGAGGACGTCGCGGAGGCCGTCGCCGGCCAGGTTGAACGAGAGCGCGAGGACGAAGATCGCGAGCCCCGGCCACCAGGCCATCCACGGCGCGGTCTCGAGGAACGCCTGGGCGGTGTTGAGCATCGTGCCCCAGCTCGGCGTGGGCGGCTGGACGCCGAGCCCCAGGAACGAGAGCACGGCCTCCGCGATGATCGCCGTCGGGATGGAGACCGTCGCCTGGACCAGGATCGAGCTGGCGATGTTGGGGAGCACGTGGCGCCCCATCACCCGGAGATCGCCGGCGCCCATGGCGCGGGCGCCCTGGACGTACTCCTCCTCGCGCGTGGCCAGCACGAGGCCCCGGCTCAGCCGGATGTAGGTCGGTGTGGCCCCGAGGCCGATGGCGAGCGTGCGTTGGTGAGCGAGGCGCCCAGGATCGTCACCAGCCCGATCGCGAGGATGAGGAACGGGAACGACAGCCACGCGTCCGTCAGGCGCATCACCGCCTGGTCGACGACCCCGCGGTAGTAGCCGGCGATCAGCCCGGCCGGCACCCCCACCGCGATCGCGAACAGGATCGACAGGACGCCCGCCCGCATCGAGACGCGCGTGCCCCAGATGACGCGCGAGAGCATGTCGCGTCCCAGGTCGTCGGTCCCGAACGGGTGCGACCAGCTCGGCGCCTTGCGGATCTGGCTCCAGCTCGTCTGGATCGGGTCGGCGGGCGCGATCCACGGGGCGCCGAGCGCGACGGCCACGAAGGCCAGGACCACGAGCGTGCCCGCCACGGCCGGCGGGCGGCGGGCGAGCCGCCGCCAGCCCAGGCGGACGCGCCCCCGGACGACGTCCCCCGCTCCCGGCCCTGGCCAGCACCGCCGCCGCGATCCCCGCCGAGGGCGCCCCGTCAGGGCTCATCCCGTCCGCCTCCGATGCGGATCCTCGGGTTGAGGAGCGAGTAGGACACGTCGACCAGGAGATTGACCAGCACGTAGGCGCTGGCCGTGATCAGCACGACCCCCTGCACGATGGGGTAGTCGCGGGTGAACACGGCCTCCAGGATCAGCCGCCCGAAGCCCGGCACCACGAAGATCTGCTCGGTGACCACCGCGCCGCCGATGAGCGCGCCGAGCTGGAGCCCGAAGATCGTGATGACCGGGATCAGCCCGTTCCGGATCGCGTGGCGGAAGACGACGACGCCGGTCTGGAGCCCCTTCGCGTAGGCGGTCCGGATGTAGTCGGCGCTCAGGACCTCGATCATGCTGTTCCGGGTCTGGCGCATCAGGACCGCGGCCGCCGCGGAGCCGAGCACGAGCGCCGGCATGAGCAGGCGCTGGGTGTTCGCCCCACGGGTCCTCGAACGGCGAGACGAAGCCCGAGGCGGGCAGCCACTGGAGCCGCACCGAGAGCAGGAGGATCAGCATGATCCCCAGCCAGAAGTTCGGGATCGACAGGCCGCAGAGGGACACGCTGCTCGCGAGGTAGTCCCAGGCCGTGTTCCGGCGCACGGCGGCGAGCACCCCGACCGGCACGGCGATCAGGAGCGCGAGCAGGAGGGAGTAGGCCGCGAGCTGGAGGGTGATCGGCAGCTTCTGGGCCACCAGGCGAAGGACGGGCTCCCGGGTGCGGATCGACTCGCCGAGGTCCCCGCGGAGGGCCCGGCCGACCCACTTCACGTACTGGACGGGCAGCGGATCCCTGAGCCCGTACCGTTGACGGATCTCCTCGAGCCCGGCGGCGTCCGCCTCGGTCCCGGCCATCACGCGGGCGGGGTCGCCGGGGATCATGCGCACCCCGGCGAACACGATGACCGTGATGAGGAACAGGGTGACCAGCGAGATGAGGCTTCGCTGGATCAGGAACTCGGTCACGGCACCTCGGCGACGAGACCGGCCGAGGGGGTCCCGGCGGACCCCCTCGGCCCGCTCAGCCTAGTTCCAGCTCGCGCCCTTGATCCGGATCAGCCCGTCGGGCACGGCCTTGTACCCCTTGAGGTTCTTCGGGTAGGCCGCGATGTAGTTCAGGTGGTAGAGGTACAGCTGGTTGCGGCGCGCGGCGATCCGGTCGATGGCCTGCCGGTAGAGATCCGCGCGCTCCTTCTGGTCGCTCACCTCCCGGGCCCGGGTCAGGAGCGAGTCGACGGCCTCGTCGCACGCCTGGGTCGTGTTCAGGCTGCCCCTGGCAGGTATGGAACTGGTGGATGTTCGCGTCCGGGTCCACGCGGCCGCTCCAGCCCACCAGGAAGGCGGACAGCTTGCCGGCGTCGTCCTCGTTCAGCGCCGAGGCGAACTCGGAGGGCCGGATGGTGACGTTGAACCCGGCCTCCTTGGCCATCCCCTGGATCACCTCGCCGACCCGCCGCTCGGGCGGCTGGTTCTGCACCGTGAGCTCGAAGCTGTAGCCGCCGGCCAGCCCGGCGTCGGCCAGGAGCTTCTTCGCGCGCGCCACGTCCCGCACGGAGCACTTGCGGCTCTTGTCGTAGAAGGGGCTGACCGGGGAGATGGCCGTGCAGCCGGGCGTGTACTGGCCTTCCCAGACCACCTGGTTCAGGGCCTCGCGGTCGATCGCCAGCTCGAAGGCCTCGCGCACCCGGGGGTCGTTCGCGAGCGGGGTGCCGACGTCCCCGGGGGCCGCCGGGGGCTTCCCGTTCTTGTTCCGGAGGTTGAGGTTGATCCCCGAGTAGCCGATCCCCGCCACGCTCGAGACGTCGAACTTGCCCTCCTTCTTCAGGCTCGCCGCGTGGGTCGGGTTCACGAGGTGCATGAAGTCGATGTCGCCCGAGCGGAGGTTCGCCAGCCGCACGTTGTCGTCCGTGATGATCCGGAAGACCAGCCGGTCGAACTTCGCCTGACCCGGATCGAAGTAGTGCGTGGACTTCTCCAGCACGATCCGGTCCTGGGCGACGCGCTCGGCGAACGCCCAGGGGCCGACGCACACCGGCGCGGTCCCGAACTTGTCGTCGAGCTTCCGGGCCTGGGTCGGCGAGACCGGCATGCCGGCGCGGTCGGCGAGGATGGCGGTGATCGGCGAGAACGGCGCCTTCAGCGCGCAGGCGGACGGTCGTCGGATCGACGACGTCGACCGCGTCGACGTGATCCAGCTCGCTTCGGCGACTGGACCCCTTCATCTCCCGGTGCCGGTCGAGCGAGAACTTCACCGCCTCGGCGGTCATCGGCGTGCCGTCGTTGAACTTCACGCCCGCGCGAAGCTTGATCGTGACGGTCTTGCCGGCGTCGGAGAAGGCCGGCAGCTCCGCCGCGAGCTGCGGGAAGATCTTGAGGTTCTCGTCGATCTCGTAGAGCTTCTCGCACATGTGCTCGAAGACGATGCGCCCGACGTACGTGCGGGCCAGCGTCGGGTCCAGGATGTCCGGATCCTGGTTCAGCCCGATCACGAGGGTCTTCTTCTGCGCCTCGGCCGGAGCGGTCGCCACGAGGGCGCTCAGCAGGATCGCCACCGCGTAGCCCAGTCGGATCCTCATCGTCGGTGTCCTCCGCATTCCGCGAGCCGGTTGATCAAGGGCGGAACCACGCGCCTCGGGGCGGCGGCCCGATGGTCGGGCCAGGTCCGCAGCCGATTTCAGGACGCCAGTTTCAGGAAGATGATAGGCCGCCGGCTCCGGGCGAGGCAAGAGCGGGCCGCACCGCCCGCGCACCCCGGTCAAGGCCCGCCGCGCGGGAGCCACGCGCCCCCGCGACCATGCCCTCCCTCCCGACGGCGGGGCTCAGCCGACCCCGAGCTCGGCCGCGATCTCCTCGATCTGCCGCCACGTCTCGGCCTCCACGGGGATGCCGTGGGCCCGCCGGTGGGCTTCCGAGCGCGCCTCGGGCTCGCCGGGCACCAGCACCTCGGCGACCCCCGGCGCGGTCGCCGAGGACTTGACCCACTGCACCAGGTCCGTCACCTGCCCCGTGAAGTCGACGAGCGGGAGGAAGCGCGCCACCTCGATCAGCAGCAGGAACGTCCCGTTGTGGACGGGCCCGGTCCGGTTCCCGATCGCGCCCTCGCCGGACAGGATCCCGCCCAGCACCTCGACGATGAGGCCGAGGGCCGTTCCCTTGTGGCCGCCCGCCGGCAGGAGCCCCGCGCGCGGCGGCCCGTAGAAGCCCTCCGAGTCGGTGACCGGGCGGCCCGCCGGATCGATCGCCCAGCCGTCCGGGAGCGGCTCCTTGCGGTTCCGCTTCACGCGCACCTTCCCCTCGGCGACGATGCTGGTGGCCATGTCGACCGAGATGGCGACGCCGCCGCCCGGCCCGGGCACCGCGACCGCGAGCGGGTTGGTCGAGAGACGGCGATCCAGGCCGCCGTAGGGCACGACGGACTGCGCCGTCGGGGCGTTGGTCCAGACGAGCCCGACGAACCCCCGTTCGGCCGCCAGCTCCGCGTAGTCCGCCAGCCGGCCGATGTGGTTCGACCGCCGGATCCCGACCGCCGCGAGCCCCAGGCGCGCCGCCTTGTCGATCGCCACCTCCGCCGCGCGCCGCGCGACGACCTGCCCCAGCCCCAGATCGCCGTCGAGGATCGCGGTGGTCGGCGTCTCCTCGAGGACGCGGAGCGCCGGGCGCGGGTTCGTCTCCCCCTTCCGGATGGAGCCGACGTACTGCGGGACCCGGATGACGCCGTGCGAGTCGTGGCCACGGAGGTTGGCGCGGACGAGGAGCCGCGCGACCCACGCCGCGTCGGCGTCGGGAACCTCGAGCGCGGCGAAGATGCGGGTCGCGAGCGCTTGCAGTCGGTCGGCAGCGAGAGTCTCCACGTCGGAAGCCTCCTGGGCGGGGGGGATCGCGAGTCCTGAAACGGCGGACAGGATACCACGGGCCCCGGAGCGCGGGCCGCCCCGACCTCGCGCCCGGACGGGGGCGGTCTTGACCCTCGGGGCGTCCCCGCCTATCGTGCGGGCGATGGCGCTTCAGGATTTCCTGCGGCTGTTCTGGTTCCGCCCCGGCGACCCGGACGTCCGGAGGCCCGTGCCGCGCTGGCGCCCGCCGGCGCGCGTCCACGTGGGGATGCGCGTGCAGCTCCGGATCCCCATCGCGAGCCCGCACACCACGTGGATCCCGGAAGGGGCCACCGGCGTGGTGGTGGGCGGGGACACCCGGGCGCGCCAGGCCTCGGTCGAGCTCGATACGCCGCGGACCGTCATCACCGTGCCCTGGAACTGGCTCGAGGAAGAGCCGGAGCCCGCGGCGGGGGACGGGCCCGCCGACCCGCCCGCCTCCCCGGACACCCCCTAGCCCCGCCGGGCGCGCGGCGGGCGCGCCGCGTCACCGCGCCAGCGCGGCCAGGAAGGCGAGGGTCCGCCGGGGGCGATAGGCGCCCTGCTCCGGCGGTCGGCCCAGCCGCGTGAGGTCCGGAACCCGGTCGACGTCGAACCACGCGAGGCAGGATCGCGGTCCGTCGCCCGGTCGCGCCCGCGCGCGCGAGCGTCTCCGCGTAGACGGTCGCCGTGCTCCACGGCATGTTCACGAAGAGCTCGGGGGCCGGCGCGCCGAGGCCGATGAGGTAGTACCCGCCGTCCTCGCTCGGCCCGAGGACCACGTCGGCCGCCCCGCTCCGGAGCGCCTCGCAGGCCTCCACGAGGTAGGCCGTCGGCAACGTCGGCGTGTCCGTGCCCACGGCGATCGCGCCCGCGTATCCCTCGGCGAGGAGGTCCGACAGGAGGCGACTCATCCGCTCGCCGAGGTCCGCCCCGCGCTGGGGCAGAAGCCGGACGTCCGCGGGGAGGAGCGCGCGCAGCTCCGCCGCCCGCTCCGGCGGCGTGAACGCCACCAGCCGGTCGCTCGCCGGCAGCCCCCCGAGCTGCGCCACGCGGTCCTCGAGAAAGCAGCGCGCCAGCTCCGCGGCCTGCTCGGGACGGAGCGGCGGGCAGAGGCGCGTCTTCACCTCCCCGGCCACCGGCACCTTGGCCATGGCGGCGAGCGCGATCCGGCCCGGGCTCACACGGGCGGCGGCCGGCCGATTCCCGGGCACGCCCCATCCTAGCCCCGGCGCGCCTCGGGGCGAGACCGGCGACACCCCGGCCGCTCGGAGTGATGTAGCATGGGGGCGCGATGCGCTCGGTCGCGCTGGTCGCCGGTCTCCTGGTGCTCGGGCTCACGGCGTGCTCGCGTGGCGGCATCCCGCCCGAGCAGGTTCAGGCCTGGGCCGGGCGACCCGCCGCCGACCTCGTCCGCTCGTGGGGCACGCCGACCCGGGAGGTCACCGACGCCGGCCAGCGGGTCCTGATCTACGAGGAGATCGAGCAGACCAAGGCGACCGAGTTCTCGCGCGAGGTCTCGACCGCGACGCGGAACGCGGGCCAGGGCCCCGCCGCGCCCTCGACCATCGGCGTGTCCTCGTACGCCCGCTCGTATCTGTTCTGGGTCGACGCCGAGGGGAAGATCAGCCGCACCCAGATCCGGCAGCCCTGACGGCGGCATCGCCGCGGGCGCGGCCCGCCGCTGCGGCCGCGCTCTTGGCGAGGCCGGGACCCCGGGATATCGTAGCGACGCATGCCCCTCTGGCCCCGGCCCGCCGACGAGACCGCCCCGCCCGACCTCGACGAGATCTCCCGGGAAGTCCACGGCTTCGGGCGCGGCCGCCTGCCCGACTGGGAGGCCGGCTACCTCGAGTATCACCGGCGCCGGTACCAGGACACGCTGCGGCTCCTGCCCCCGGGCGGGGGCCGGCGCCTCCTGGACGTCGGGTCGTTCCCCGGACACCTCTCGGCGCTGGCCCAGGGCGCGCGGCTGGGAGGTGACCGGGCTGAACAACGCGATCGAGGGCGGCGGGGCCTGGGCCGACTTCCTCGACCGCTGCGGGGAGCGCACGATCACGATCCGCGAGTGCGAGGTCGAGCAGGCGCCGTTCCCGCTGCCGACGGCGTCGATGGACGCCGTCCTCTTCTGCGAGCTCTTCGAGCACCTCCACCTGAACCCGTTCCACACCCTGAAGGAGATCTTCCGGGTCCTCCGCCCCGGGGGCCTCCTGGTGCTCACCACGCCCAACCTCCGGCGCGTCGAGACGCTCTCGCGGCTCTGGCACGGCTGGGGGACCCAGCCGCCGGTGAGCCGCGCGTTTCACGAGCTCTTCCCGTCCCTGCTCTATCACCGGCACAACCGCGAGTACACGGCGGACGAGCTCGCCTACTACCTCGCGCTCCAGGGCAAGGATCTCTACGACTTCCGCCTCGACCGCGTCTACTACTCCGACGCGCTCGACGCTCCGCACGAGATCCCCGGCGTCCTCGGACGCGGCGTCGGGCCGCGCGAGCTGCGGCTCGGCCGGCCGCCTGCGGCGGCTGTTCCCGAAGCTCCGGGGCCAGCTCATGGCGCGCGCGTGGCGGACGGACGCGACCCTCGTCGAGTGGAGCGCGCTCCGCGCGGTCGAGGGGTTCGGGCCGGTCGAGGAGGATGCCCGCCCGTCGCAGGGCTTCACCCGGCGCCTGACGTTCCCCTTCCGGCTGACCGACGGACGCGCCGCGTTCGAGGTGCCCTTGCCGGCCGGCGAGGGTCCGGCGCTCGTGTCCCTGGTCGTGGCCAATCCGGACGGCGAGGCGCCGCCGCTCCGGACCGACTGGGCGCTCGACGGGGCGCCGGCCGCGACGGTCGAGCTCGGGGTCAGCGCGCGGCCCGTCCGGATCCACCTCCTCGTCCCGGAGACCGTGGCCGCGCGCGGGGCGGTCCGCGTCGAGCTTCGGCACCCCGACCTGGCGCGATCCCTACCGGGGGCGCGAGGTCGGGCTCCATGTGGGCGCGCAGTGGGTGCTGGCCCAGCGCCTCTCCGGGGCCCCGGCGATCGAGCGCGGCCATCGCCCGGGTCCGCGCCGAGCGGCGGGCCGAGGAGTCGCTCGAGGGGTGGTGGGTCGCCGCGCAGAGCCTCTACCTCCCCCACCGCACGCTCCCGGCGACGCTCGAGCTCGGGCCCGGCGACGAGGACCAGCTCGGCCCGGGATGGTTCGGGCGGGAGGCGTGGGGGAAGCTCGGCGCGATGCGCTGGAGCGGCGGGCGCGCCGAGGCGTACCTCGGCCACGACGGCCGCGCCCGGCAAGCCTGCGTGCGCGCCTACGCGGGCGAGCCGCGGCTCGGTCCGGTATCGGGGCGACTCGTCGTGGAGCGCGTGGAGGCCGATGGGCGCGCCACGCCGGCCGGGACGGCACCCTTCACGCTCGCCCCCGACACCTGGGCCGAGCTGGCCGTGCCGTTCCAGGCCCCGGCCGGGCTCGTGCGAGTCACGCTCCACGCCGAGCCGCTGCGGGTGCCGCGCGAGCGCGTGCCCGGCTCGGGTGACAGCCGGGGGCTCGGCCTCGCGGTGAAGCGGCTCTGGCTGGCCGGCTGAACCGGCCGGGGGCTCAGGGGCTCGGCGGGCCGACCGTCGCGGCGCGGTCGCGCGGCCGGACGGTGATCGTCTGGAGCACGCCGGCCCGCCAGACGCCCAGCTCGACGGGCTGGTCCACGGGCCGCGCCCAGAGCCACCGGTAGAACGCCTCGACGTCCGCGACCCGCTCCCCGTTCACGCGCAGGATGACGTCGCCCTGTCGAAGTCCCGCCGCCTGGGCCGGCCCGGACGGGGAGACGCCCGCGATCCCGATGCCGCCGTCCATCCCGACCGCGCGGATGCCGAGCCACGGCCGCGGCGGGCGCGCGGGACGGCCGGTCCGGACCATCGCGTCGCGCGCCGGCGCCAGGAGATCGATCGGGATGGCCAGGTGACCGGCCTGGAGCCGGAGCGAGACCACCCCGACGAGCGCGCCGTCGGGGTCGACCAGCGCCGCGCCGCCGAACGCCGGGTGGTGCGGCGCGACGTACACCGCGCGCTCGAGGAGGTATTCCCAGTAGGCGACGAACGGACCGACCCCCGTCACGCGCACCATGACGCCCACCGGGGGTCCCGCGGGGCCGACTCCCACGATCGCCACCGGCTGCCCGGCCGCGAGCGGCGCGGACTGGCCCAGCTGGGCGGCGGGGTACGGCGCGCCGGCCGGGTCCAGCCGGATCAGCGCGAGCCCGCTCTCGAAATCGTGCCCCACGATCCGCGCCGTCGTGCGGCGCCCGTCCTCCAGCGTCACCTCGATCCGCGCGGCTTCCAGGACGAGGTAGCC
Source organism: uncultured Candidatus Rokubacteria bacterium (assembly GCA_963745015.1). Classification (GTDB taxonomy): domain Bacteria; phylum Methylomirabilota; class Methylomirabilia; order Rokubacteriales; family DASRDR01; genus DASRDR01. Next base: position 78,524 of record CAVUVU010000012.1, on the reverse strand, counting down.
CACGGTCACCGCGAGCCCGTCCGGGTCGATGATGGTCGCCGAGCCGGCGCGCTCCTCGCCGAGCGTGGCCGCGGACGGCCGATCCGGCGGGACGAGGACCTGGAGCCCCACGACCGCCGCGCGCACCCGGGTCACGGCCGACGGCGTCGGCGCCGCGGCGCCCGGCTCCGGGCGCGGGCCCGAGGCGGGGGGCGCGGCCGCGCCGGCGGCCCCCGCGAGCGCGAGGCCGAGCAGGGCGGCGCCGAGCCGCGCGGAGAGCGCCCGGGTCACGGCGTCACCGCGCGCGGCGCGGCGTGGGTCGGCGAAGCCGTCCCGGCGCGAAGCCCGTAGATCAGCGGCAAGCTCACCACCGTCACCGCCATCTTCACGATGTACTGGCCGACGACGAGCGGCAGGACCGGCAGGACGCCCGCGAAGGCCAGCGTCACGAACACCAGCGAGTCTACCGCAGTCGACACCGCGTTGGACACCAGCACCCGCCCCCACCGGTAGCCGCCCACGCGCGCCCGCCACCAGGCGAAGATCTCGGCGTCCACGAGCGAGGCGACGAGATACGCGACGAGGCTCGCCCCGACGATGCGGGGCGTCGCCCCGAGCACGCGCGCCACCGCCGTCCTGCCCGTCGAAGAACGCGGGGGCCGGCCACGAGACCGTCAGCTGCGCGTACGCCGCCAGGAGGAGGTTCGCGCAGAACGCGGTGCCGATGACCTGACGCGCGCCGCGCTTGCCGAGCCGCTCGTGGATCAGATCCAGCAGCGTGAAGGTGAGGGCGTAGATGAACACGCCGGCCGGAGACCGACGAGCCCCCCGACGACGATGGGCTTGACCGCCGTGACGTTGGCGATCAGCTCGCAGGCGATGTAGAGGCCGATCGCGAGCGTCACGCTCAGAGTCCCCGCAGCCAGGCGGCCTGCGGCCCCCGGGCCCGGGGGCCGGCGGCGCCGGCCCCGGCGGGCGGCGGGTCCCCGTCGAGCCGGGCGGCGAAGCTCTCGGCGTCGAGGACCGCCGCGCCGCGGCGGCGCGCCCCCTGCTGGACGGCGCGGTCGGAGGTGATCACCACCGCCTCGGCGTGGGCGCCCACCCAGCGCACGATGAAGGCGTCGGCCCGCTCGCCCGCCCCGGTGAACCAGACGGTGACCGGCCCGTGCGCCTCCGACCGGGCGTCGCGGGTCCCGCCCGCCCACGCGTCGAACACGAGGACGACGCGGCGCTTCCGGGAGCGCGCCCACTCGACGAGATCCCGCACGAGCCGCGCCCGGGTCTCCGGCGCGGGCGCCTCGCCCTGCGCGTAGAGGAGGTTGTACCCGTCGACGATCACGGGCACGGGCATCGACGGGCCTTCAGGGCGCGGCGCGCGGGGCGGCCACCGCCTCGCCGCGGCGGCCGGGCGCGGACCCGTCCCCGTAGAGACGCCGGTAGTGGTGCCAGCTCGTGAACACGCGCTTGGCGAACCCCCGCGTCTCGTCGAAGGGAATCTGGTCCACGAACTCCTCCATGTCGACCTGCGGGCGCTCCGCCACCCACCGCTGGACCCGGTGGGGACCGGCGTTGTACGCGGCGACGGCGAGGAGCGGATCTCGGAAGCGGGCGTTGAGCTGGGCGAGGTAGCGGGATCCGAGCGTGATGTTCACCGGCGGCTCCCACAGGGCGGCGAGCTCCTGGAGGGGCCGGCCCGAGCTCCTGCGCCACCAGGCGCGCGGTGTCGGGCATGAGCTGCATCAGGCCCGACCGCCCCGACGCCGGAGCGCGCGCGGGGGTCGTAGGAGGACTCCTCGCGGATCACGGCCGCGACGATGTACGGGTCGAGCCCCACCGTGCGGGCCGCGGCGCGGACGTGGTCCCCGTACCCGAGGGGATAGTAGAGCTGCCAGAGGCGCGGCGGGAGCCCCGGCGCCCCCGCCTCCACGGCCGGGCCGAGCGCCCGGCGCAGGTAGCGGAGGCTCCGCCCCGCCTCCCCGAGATCGGCGAAGGCCACCCCGAGCGCCCAGGCGCGATCGCTGTCCGCGGCCGCGTCCCGGCCGAGCGCCTCGAGCTCCAGGATGGCGAACCCGTCGAACCCGATCGAGCCGAGGGCCAGCGCCCGCTGGTAGCGCGCGTCGGGCCGGAGCAGGCCGACCGGATCCCCCGTGAGCTTCACGGGCAGCGGCGACCGGGGGCGGCCCCTTCTCCCGCACGCGGCGCGCGGCGAGGATGCCGTAGTACCCTTGCGGGCCGCGGCTCAGCACCTCGCGATAGAGGGCCAGGGCCGCCCCTTTCTCCCCCAGCTGGTCGAGCGAGCGGCCCGCCCAGTAGAGCCCGGCCAGCCGCGCGCTCCCGACCGTGGTCGAGATCTGGCGGAACGCGAGGGCGGCCTCGCGGAGCCGGCCCGTCGCGGTACTCGAGCCAGGCCACCTCCCAGCGCGCCGACGCGGCCGCCGCGCTGTCGGGATACCGCGCCACGACCCGCTGGAACGCCTCGCGCGCGGCATCGAACTGGCCGAGCTCGGCGCGCGCGCGGGCCAGCTGGATCGTGGCCGTCCGGCCAGGTTGCGGCGCCTCCGGGTGCTCGGCGAGCAGCCGCTCGTACATCGCCGCCCCGCGGCCCGTCTGGCCGCTCCGCTGGAGGAGCCGGCCGAGCTCGTAGAGGAGCGCCGCGCGAGACGGCGTGACCGGCTCCGTCAGGGCGGCGTCGAGCCGGGCGATCGCCTCGTCGCTCCGGGCCAGGCGTCCGAGCATCGGCGCCATCCGGGCCAGCGCGCGATGGCGCACGGGCAGCTCCGGCCCCTGGGCCAGGAGGCTCTCGAGCAGCCGGACCGACGCGCTCTGCTCGCCCGCGTCCGCCAGGCGCTGGGCCTGGAGGAACTGCTCCTCGATGGTCAGGGGCGCCACGGAGAGCCCGGCGCCGCTGCGCCAGGTCCTCCAGGCTCTCCCGCGCCGCCTCGCCCCAGGCGGACGCCGGCGCCTCGATCCAGCGGCGCCGGAGGTCGGCGATGGCCTCGGCCACCTGCCCCTGGGCGGCCCGCGCCTCGGCCAGCCGGACCAGGACCCGCCCCGCCTCCGGATGGGCCGGCGCGCGCGCCAGGAACCGCCGGGCCTCGCGCTCGGCGTCCGCCCACAGGCCCAGCCGGAACGCGGTGTCGAGCGCCGCGAGCTGGGCCTGCGGCCAGAGGAGGGAGTCCGGGAAGCGCTCGGTGAACGCGCGGTAGCGCGTGACGGCGAGCGGCTCGTCGCCCCCGCGGAGCACCGCCTCCGCCGCGAAGAAGGCCGCGTATCGGCGAGCAGGAACTCCGGCGGCAGCTCGTCGAGGAGGGCGCGCGCCCGCGCGTACTCGCCCCCCGCCAGCGCGACGTGGGCCTCGCGGTAGCGCTGGAGCGAGCCCGGGCGACACCACCGCCGCCGCCCCGGCCCGCGGGGCGAGGACACCCACGAGGAGCCCGGTCCCGACGACCACGGCGAGCGCGGATCCGGCCGCCCAGCATCACGCGGCCAGTGTATCAGGAGGGACCGGCGGACCGTGCCGATCAGCGCAGGACGCCGCGGGTGGCGCGCCAGGTGTGCACGATCCGGTGGACCGCCGTCGCGTTCGCCCCGAGCGCGACCACCCAGATCGCGGGGACGAGGAGGTCCAGGAGGGCCCCGGCGATCAGCACGCAGCATGCGCTCGCCCCGCTCCATCAGGCCCACCCGGCACTCCACGCCCACGGACTCGGCCCGGGCGCGCGTGTAGCTGACCATGACGGTCCCGATCAGGGCCAGGAGCACCGCGACCACCACCTCCAGGCGCCCGAGCCGCGCGAACAGGAACACGAGGCCGGCCAGCACCAGGAGGTCGGAGTACCGGTCCAGCACCGAGTCGAGGAAGGCGCCGAACGGCGAGACCTGGCCGGACGCCCGCGCCACCGCTCCGTCGAGGATGTCGAGCGCTCCGGCGAGGGCCAGGCAGACGGCCCCGGCCCGGCGCTGGTCCGCGGCGAAGGCGGCGGCGGCGATCACCGAGCCGACCAGCCCGAGGCAGGAGAGCTGGTTGGGCCGCAGCCGGAGGCCGACCATGGCGCGAGCCACGGGCTCCGCGACCCGCGCGACCTCGCTCCTATATCGCCCGAGCATCCGACACGGTCTCCTCGGCGAGCGCCGCCGCGATGGCCTCGCGGAGGCGCGCGAGCGCCTCCGGCGCCTCGACCTTCCGGCCGCCGCGGTCCGTCACGTAGAAGGCGTCGAGCGCGTGATCCAGATCGGTGGCGATCTTCGCGGTGGCGATGTCGAGCCCTTCCGCGGCCAGCGCGCGGGTGACGACATAGAGCAGCCCGAGCCGGTCCGGCGCCTTCACCTCCACCACGGTGTGGGTGTCGGACAGGGAGTTGTCGACCGTCACCCGGCCGGCCCGGGCGTGGACGGACGCACGAGCCCGGGGCGACGGGGCCGCCGCTCGGTCAGGAGCGCCTCCACCGAGCACTCGCCCGCGAGGGCCCGGCGGAGGTCCCGCGTGACCGCCTCCCAGCGGCTCTCGTCCAGGATCGCGTCGCCGCCCGGGTCGTTGACGTGGAAGGTGTCGAGGGCCACGCCGTCGGCCCGCGTCTCGATCTGCGCGGACAGGATGTTGACGCCGTGGGCGGCCAGCGTCCCGGCGATCAGCGCGAACAGCCCCGCGGTGTCCCGGGTGACGACGACGAAATCCGACGCCCCGAGGTTGGGCGAGTGGAACACCTCGGTCACGGCCGCCTCCTCCCGGAGCCGGTCGATGAGCCGGAGGTGGGCGGCCATGCGCTGGGGCGACGTCGTCCGGACGTAGCGGTCCGACATCGCCTGGAGATGCCGCTCCGCGGCCTCCCGGTAGGCCGGGTCCGCCAGGGCCTGCACGATCCGCTGGGCCACGACCGCGCGGCGCGGCGGCTTCGGGAAGCGCCCGGCGAGATGGGTCCGCGTCCGCGCGTAGAGCGCGCGCAGGAGCGCCCCCCGCCACGCGTTCCACACGCCCGGGGCGACCGCCCGGATGTCCGCGCAGGTGAGGAGGTAGAGCATCGTGAGCCACGCCGGGAAAGCGCGCGACCGCCGCCAGCCGCTCCGCGGTCTTCGGGTCGTCGATGTCCCGGCGCTCGGCCGTGTGGGAGAAGATGAGATGGTGCTCGACGAGGAACTCGACGGCCGCCGCGTCATCGGCGTCCAGGTTCAGGCGGCGCATCACGGCCTTGATGAGCGGCACGCCCTTCGCGGCGTGGCCGTGCCCGAGCGCCTTGCCGATGTCGTGCAGCAGGATCCCCAGCATGAGGAGCTCGGGCCGCTCCACCTCGGCGAGGATCTGCGCCAGCTCGTCCGTCTCGGCACCCTGCCCGGGGCCGAGCCCCTCCAGCACCTCCACCGCGAGGAGCGAATGCTGGTCGACGGAGAAGCGGTGGTAGTGGTCGTACTGGACCAGACAGTCGAGCGCGCCGAACTCGGGCAGGTAGGCGCCGAGCACGCCCGGTGTCGTGCATCCGCCGGAGCGTGGTCGCCACGCGGCCCCACGAGCGGAGGATCGACAGGAACAGCTCCTTCAGCGCGGGCGACGCGCGCCAGGCCTGGTCCGCGAGCGTCGGGGCGGCCTCCTCGAGCGCCCGCTCGAGCTCGACGTCGAGCTCGCACCCGAGCTGCTGGGCGTGCCAGAAGACGCGCAGGATGCGCGCGGGGTCCACCTGGAGCGCGCCGGGCTCCGCCAGGTGGAGCCGCCCGTCGTAGACCACCAGGCCGTCGGCGAGCGCCGCCCGCCGGCCGCGGCGGCCGACCGTGCCGTGCCGCGCGAGCCCCTCCTGGCAGCGGGCGATCAGGCGCGCGGAGATGCGGTGGATCGTGCGGGCGTGGCGGTAGTAGTCGCGCATGAAGGTCTCGACGCCCAGGCGGACCTCGTCGTCCGCGTAGCCGAGACTCTTCGCGACCGGGGCCTGGAGCCGCCGCTCGAGGACGTCCTGCTTGGTCCCCGCGAGGAAGTGGAGCTCGTTCCGGACCCGCCAGAGGAAGGTGAGCGCCGCGTCCGTGGCCGTCCGCTCCTTGGCCGTGAGGTGCCCCTTGTCCTCGAGCTCCCGGAGCGTCCGCGCGCCGAAGCGCGCCGAGGCGAGCCAGATTCGCCGTGTGGACGTCCCGCAGGCCCCCGGCGGACTCCTTCACGTTCGGCTCCTGCAGGTACACCGAGCCGCCGTGCCGGCGGTAGCGCTCGTCCCGCTCGGCCAGCATCTGGGCGAGGAACTCCGGGTAGTCCCGGCGATAGACCTCGCGGCGGAGCGTCTGCTGGAGCGCGCGGAACAGGCGGTTGTCGCCGGCGAGCACGCGGGCGGCCTGCATCGACGTGCGGCTCGCCAGGTCCGTCCGGGCGAGGGCGAGACAGTCGTCGAGGGACCGGCAGGCGTGGCCCACGCGCAGACCGAGATCCCAGAGGGTGTAGAGGATCTCCTGCGCCATCCGCTGGACGTAGGGGGTGACCTCGCCCCCGTGGATGAGCATGAGGTCGAGGTCGGACGACGGGTGGAGCTCCCCGCGCCCGTACCCGCCGAGCGCGACGAGGACGAGGCGCGTCGGCGGATGGCCCGCGGCCCGCACCTCGGCGGCGGCCGTCTCGTAGAGGCCGCGCAGGAGGTCGTCCATGAACGCCGCGTGGGAGCGGACGCTCTCGGCGCCCGACGCGCCGTCCGCATGGCGGGTCTTGAGGCGATCGTAGGCGGTGGTGACGTGCTCGCGGAGGACGTCCAGGCGCGCCCGCCGGCGCCGCTCGGGCCACTCCGCCTCGGGGCCGACGAAGTCCTCCCGCACCGTCGCCTCGGCGCGACGCAGGCGCCCCACCAGCGTCTCAGCCATTCCGAAATCGACGCTAGCATGGGGGGTAGGGGGTGTCAAACCCGCGCCACCATTGGCGCGGCGTCGATTGACAGCTCCGCGCTCCGCCCCGTATGATCCACCCGCTACCCGGGTCCGACGGGCTTCGCGCGATCCGCCCGGGCGCCGCCCACCCCGTACCCGTGAGAGGAGAGCACGCCATGGGCACCTCGCGACGCCAGTTCTTCCAGGTCACGGCCGGGGGCCTCGTCGCCGCCAGCGGCGTCGCGGGCCGCGTGCGGCCGGTCGCGGCCCAGGGCCCGACCGTGAAGATCGGCTCGGCCGTCCTCGGGGACTTCTCCCTGATCGCGCCGATCGTGGTCGCCCTCGAGAAGGGGTTCTTCCGGGCCCAGGGCGTCGACCGCCGAGTTCCAGCCGCTCCGCGGGGGGCCGGACCTGGTCAAGGCGGTGGTCGCGGGACAGCTCCAGATCGGGGCCAGCGGCGCGACCGACGTCCCCGTCTTCCGGGCCACCGGGGTGCCCGATCCGGTTCATCGCCTCCCAGGTGGACGGGAACCACTTCACCCTCAACGTCGCCCAGGCGATCACCAAGCTCGCGGACCTCAAGGGCAAGTCGATCGGCGTGACGCGCGTGGGCGCCACCACCTGGATCTTCGCGATGATGCTCGCCAAGCAGCAGGGCTGGGTGCCGGAGAAGGACATCACCGTGGTGGGGCTCGGCGGGCTCGACGCCCAGCTGGCGGCGCTCAGCCCGGGGCGAGATCGCGGCCTTCATCTGGGGGGACGGCGGGGCCGTGACGGAGCTCCAGGGCAAGTCGAAGATCCTCCTCCGGCTCGACACCGTCACGCCGAAGTGGATCAGCCAGGCGTACTACGCGACCGACAGCTACATCAGCGGCAACAAGGACACGCTCCAGAAGACGCTGAAGGCGCTCTTCCAGGCGGCGCACTTCATCCGCGAGAACCCCGGGGAAGGCGCGGCCATCGCGAGCAAGACCCTCCAGTGGCCCGAGGAGGCGGTGGCCCGGGCGCAGAAGGTCTCGGGGCCGCTCCTCTCGAAGGACGGGGTGCTGAGCGTCGAGGCCCTCGAGGTGATGCAGACGACGCTCCTCGAGTACAAGGCCCAGGACAAGCGCGTCCCGACGGCGGACCTCTACGCGCCGGAGTTCACCCCGGTCGGCTCTAGCGGCTCGGCGCCTCGGTCGGCACGCCGAAGGAATCCGCGCACGGCGCGGGCTGGCGGTTCCCCGAAAGGGACCGAGAGGAGCGACACGCATGGAACACTCCTGACGAGCTGAGAAACGCGCCGGGGTGCCGATCTCGATCGCGCCGCCGCTGCGAGCGGAGTCGTCGGCCTTCCTGAGGCGGTGTACGGCTGGATGGGCGCGGGCTCGCGATCGACTCGCGCTGGTCGCCTTCTCGCGGTGGGCTCGCCCGCGCTGCTTCAGGCCGTCTTCGGCAATCGGCTCTGTTCTGGCCTGATCGGCGCGCAGTTGGGCCTCGTGTTCTTCCTGTCCGGTCGCGCGCAGTCCCTGGCCCGAGCACGGGCCGCCTTGCTGTTCGTGCCTACTCCTGCTCACGGTGACCTGGTCACGGTGGGTCTCTTCGCGGCGATGAAGCTGCGCGCCTTCGACGCGAAGCCGTCGGTCAGGCTGACGCGGACGCAGGCGAGGCCCGGAAGATGCGCCGCCGGGCGGCCAGCCGCGCCCAGTCGCGGGCGGACTAGCCGGCCCCCTCCGTCTCCCGATCGGACATCGACGCCCCGGTCCGCCCGGGCGGCCCTCGCCGCGGGGGCCGACCGACCCGGCTCCCGCTCGCGCCGGTGACCGTCAGCGAGGCGCCGGTTCAGGCGCTCGAGGCCGAGCACGACGCGCGATCGAGAGCAGCGACACCAGCGCCGTCGCGGCGAACAGCTCCGGCGCCCGGAACGCGTTCGCGAGGCTCACCAGCAGGAAGCCCATCCCCCGGATCCCGCCGAACATCTCCACGACGAGGACCCCCAGCAGGCAGAAGACGATCCCGAGCCGCATCGCCGCCAGGACCGCCGGCAGGACGGCGGGCAGGATGACCTTCCAGTAGAGCTGCCACGGCGTCGCCCCCATCGAGCGGGCGACCCGGAGCGGGGTCCGGTCGACGTCCCGCACGCCGCCGGCCACCAGGAGGCAGATCGGAAAGAACCCCTGGAGCACCCCGTAGACGACGGCCGGCGTCGCGGCGAGCCCGAAGATCAGCATGATCCACGGCAGGACCAGGATCTTGGGCAGGGCGTAGAGGGCGACCAGGAACGGATTCAGCACGTCGTGGAGATAGCGCACGCCGCCGATCAGGAGCCCCGCGCCCACGCCGAGCGCGATGGCGAGCGCGTAGGCGACGAGCGTCTTCCCCAGGGTCTCGCCGAGGAGCCCAAGGGCGTCCGGCCCGATCACCCGGACGGCGCGGAGGACCGCCGAGGGGGCCGGCACGAACAGCGGGTCGACCCAGCCGGCCCGCGCGGCGATCTCCCACGCGCCGACCAGCGCGGCGATCGAGCCCGCCTGGATGAGCCGGCGGCGGCCGGCGGTCACGCCGCGCCCTCGGTCCAGCGCCGCGCGCGCGCCTCCGCCCAGGCCGCGGCGCCGTCGACGACCAGGACCAGCACGAGCGCCAGGAGCGCGAGCGCCACGTAGTCCGCCGTCCGGAAGAGGCCGTACGCGTGGTTGATCAGGGACCCCAGCCCCCGCCGGGCGCCGAGGATCTCGCCGACCAGCACGCCCACCACGGTGAGGGCCAGGCCGGCCCGGAGGCCGGCCAGGAGGGTGGCCGTGATGCCGGGCAGGATCACCTTGGCGAACGACGTCCCCGCCCCCGCGCCGAGACTTCGCGCGACGGTCAAGAGATGCGGGTCGACGGAGCGGATCCCCGCGAGGACCGCGAGCACGACGGGGAAGAACCCGAGCAGCACGCCGAACGCGATCTTCGAGGCGGGGCCGAGGCCGAAGAAGAGCATCAGGGACGGGTACCACACGACGCTCGGAATCGCGTAGAGCGCCGAGAGGAGCGGCTCGTAGATCTCCCCGACGTGCCGGGGGAGCCCGAGCAGGAAGCCGAGCGTGAGGCCGAGCCCGACGGCGAGGGCGTAGGCGACGAGCGATCTCGAGCGCGGTCAGCCCGAAGTGCGCGAGGAGCGTCGGATACGCCTCCAGCCCGAGCACGCGGCCGAGCGCGGGCCAGACGCGCGAGGGGGGCACGTAGAGGAGGGGGTCGCCGCGCGACGCCCACACCTCCCAGAGCCCGAGCAGGCCGGCCAGGACGGCCAGCCGCGAGAGCACGATCCTCACGTCCCGCCGTCCAGCGCGCGGCGCGACTCGTCGCGGATCGCGCCCCAGAGCGCATGCCGGAGGGCGGCGGCCGCGGGCGTGTCCAGGTCGCGCGGGGTCGGCAGGTCGACCTCGAAGCTCGCCTTGATCCGCCCCGGCCGCGCCGTCATCACCACGATGCGCTGCGAGAGAAGGATCGCCTCCTGGAGGCTGTGCGTCACGAAGACCACCGTCTTCCGCGTCCGCGCCCAGATCCCGAGGAGCCACTCGCCCATGAGGAGCCGCGTCTGCTCGTCGAGCGCGCCGAAGGGCTCGTCCATGAGGAGGATCGGGGCGTCGAGGGCGAGCGCGCGCGCGATGGCCACGCGCTGCTTCATCCCGCCCGAGAGCTCGCGCGGATACCGCGCTTCGAACCCGCGGAGCCCCACGGGCTCGAGGAGCGCCCGGGCGCGCTCGCGCCGGGCCTCTCGGGGCACGCCCTGGAGCTCGAGCCCGAACTCGACGTTCTCGAGCGCCGTGCGCCAGGGAAAGAGTCCCGGGTCCTGGAAGACCATCGCCATCTGACGCGGGTCGGGGCCGGCTCACCGGCCGGCCGGCGATCCGGACCTCGCCCGTGTCGGGCACGGCGAGCCCGCCGATGATCGAGAGGAGGGTGGACTTCCCGCAGCCCGAGGGCCCGAGCACCGTGAGGAACTCGTGCGCGGCGACCTCGAGCGACACCGCCTCGAGGGCGGGAATGGGCTGGTCCCGCGTGCGCCACTGCTTGCCGACGGCGCGCACCTCGATGTGGGCGGCGGTCACGGGCCGCATCCTATCCCGGCCGGGCGGTCGACGGCGAGGGCCGCTCAGCGCGGCGGGGCGGGCGCGGCGGGGATCGTGACCAGGGTGGCCACGCGCTCGGCCAGCGCCGCGCGCACGTCCGGCATGATCGTCGCCCGGTCCATGTCGAGCGTGCCGCGGCCGTGGTAGTGCACCTGGAGCTCGAAGTCCACCGGCTCCTGGTCCGTCGTGAACGGCAGCACGACGTCCTCCCATCCGGCCGGGCCGGCGCGCGGCGTCCAGTCCAGGGACGCGGCCGAGTCGTACCCGCGCCCCGGGAGGTGCCGGACGACCTCGAGGCGCGCGATGGGTCCCCCGGCCGCGGGCGCGCCGCGCACCCGGAAGGTCGCGAGGTACCGGCCGCGCAGGAAGTGCTCGGGCAGCCAGATCTTGAGCGCGCCAGCCGGCGTCACGCCGGCCGCGGCCCGGAGGAACTGCCCGCCGCTGGCCCCGGCGTCCCCGACGACCGCGCCGAGCTGCGCCGGGCTCGACTCCGCCTCGGCCCGGGCGATCTGCCCGTACCCGGTGAAGCGGCCGCGGCCGACGAGGATCGCGTAGCGTGCCCGCCACGCGTCCCCGTCCGGTCGGGCGGCCAGATCGACGAGCCCCTCGAGCAGACCGGGCGCGGCCCGCTGAAGGTCGCCGAGGGCCGCGCGGGCCTCGGCCAGCTGCCCGGCCCGCGCGCGCGCCCAGGCGAGATCGAGGAGGCGGGCCGGCTCCATCCAGCGCGTGCCCCGGCAGGCGTCGAGCTGACGGACGGCGCCCGCCCAGTCCTCGAGCGCGAGGAGCCGCTCGGCCACCTCGCAGGGCGTCCGGAGCAGGCGAACGGCGACGCGGCCCTCGCCCGGCTCGAGCCCCAGGCGGTAGACGGGCTTGAACCAGGGAAACCCGCGCCAGGGCGCGATCTCGACGATGGTCGCGCGCCGCGCATCGACGGACCAGGCGCGAGTCCGGAGCCCGGAGCGCACACGGATCCGGCCCTCGCCGGCGAGCGCGAGCGCGAGCCGGGGGACCGGCGCCCGCGACACGAGCGTCCAGGTCCGCGGGTGCCCCGGGGTCACGACGACCGCGGCCCGGTCGGGAACGGCGTCCGGATCGAGGAAGACGACCGCCTCGTCCGAGACGACGGCGTCGGGCGGGGGAAACGCATACGGCACGTCCATCGACTCGAGGTCGTAGTAGCTGATCGTCGGCGCGGTGAACCCGCGCGGCAGGAGCTCGAAGCGCCTGAGGAGCTTTCCCTCGCGCTCGAGCCGGGCGACCGCGCGGATCACCCACTCCTTCTGCTGCGCCGAGTACCAGACGTGATGCCGGTCGTCGCTCTGGGTATCCGTGACGAGGATGGCGCTCTCTGCCGACGGGCCCCCCTGCGCGAACCCGGGAAGGGAGGTCGGCCGGGCGTCGGGCGGCAGGGCGCGCTGCCGCCACCGGAGGGCCAGCTGACGCGTGTCGTCGGTCCAGAACAGGTAGGCGACGTGGAGGGCGTCCACGGTCCCGAGCGCGACCAGGGCCAGCGCCGCCCCGAGCGCCGCCCGCCGCGACCACCGGCCGAGCCCGACCACCGCCACGCCCGCCGCCAGCGCGACGAAGGGCGCGAGGATCACGAGGTAGCGGTCGTCGAGGCCATGCGGGCGGAACCACACGTAGATGGCGAGCACGATCGCGGGGGTCGTCAGCACGAGCGCCCCCCGCCCGCCGCGGCGCGCCAGGAGCGCGACGCCGGCGAGAGCGGCCAGGCACTGGGGAAGGCCGAACCACTCGCCCGCCAGACCGAGGACCACGCGGCTGCCGAGCCAGAACCGCCGGAGCACGGGCGGCGGGTTGCCGATGAACAGCTCGGGCGAGGCGCGGACCTGGCTCAGCCAGCGCCCCGGCTCGAGCAGCAGGAGCGGCGTGCTCAGCACGAATGCGGCGCCCGTCAGGACACACGCGCCGATCAGGAGCAGGACGGCATGAGCCGGCGGGCGGCGCCGGCCGCCGACGACGGCCACGAGCGCCGTGGCGAGCACCACCACCCCGAAGAACTTGGCCGACGCGGCGAGTCCCGCCAAGGCGCCCGTCGCCAGGATCGCCGCCGCGCTCCCGCTCCGGAGGGCGAGCCCCGCCGCCGCCACCGCCGCGACGACGAACAGGGTCTGCGCGACGTCGCCCATCTCGTAGTGGGCGTTCACGATCGACACCGGGCTCAGCGCCAGGAGGGCGGCGGCGAGAAGCCCCACGCGCCAGCCGAACAGCCGCCGCCCCAGGCCGGCGAGGAGCCCCACGGTCACCGTCCCCAGGGCCGCGTTGAGCAGGCGCACGCCGACGACCACCTGCGGCCACGAGGGCTCACCGGCCGGACCGTGCGGATCGATGAGGGCGCCGACCCGGAGCACGAGGGCCGTCAGGTACATGTGGAGCACCGGGTACGTGTCTTCGGGAACGAGGTCGCCCCAGAGGAAGGGCACGACGCGCCGGAGCTGCTTCGTCGTGTCGGAGTGGTAGACCCAGTCGGGCAGCCCGTAGCTGACGCCGGCGATGCGCAGCAGGAAGGCCGCCGCGAGCAGCGCGACCAGGAGCCCGCGGGCCCACGCGGGGCGGGACTGATCGCCCGGGGCCGCGACGGGCGGGAGAGAGGCCGGCTGCACGCCCCGATTGTACTCGGCGCTCGCCGGGCGGCCCGCGCCCGGCGTCGACGCCGGGTCGATCGGCCGGCCTGCGGCCTCGGAGCTCAGCGGGCGACCCTCGCCGTGAAACGGGCGCGCGCGGCCGCTCCTGGACCGCGGGCCGGCGGTCCGGGGCGGCCGGCGGCGCGGCCGCCGGGGCCCGTCGCGCTCGTGGCCGTCGTGCTGGTGCCCGTCGTGCTGGTGACGGAGGGCGATGGTACACTCCGTCCGCCATGCCCCCCCGCTGGCGACCGCTCCTGTCGGAGATCGTCCCCTACGTCGTGCCGCCGCCGCTCGACGCTCTCGCGGCCGAGCTCGGCCGCCCGGTGCTGCGGCTGTCGGCCAACGAGAACCCGATCGGCCCCTCCCCGCTGGCGGTGGCGGCGATCCGCCGCGAGGCCGAGCGGATCCACCTCTACCCCGACGGCGGCGCCCCGGCGCTGGCGGAGGCCGTGGCCGACTCGCTCGGCGTCGCGCCCGAACCAGCTGATCTTCGGCAACGGCGGGGACGAGATCCTCACGCTCCTCGCGCGCGCCCTCCTCGACCCCGGCGACGAGGTGGTGGTGCCGGATCCTTCGTTCGAGCCGTACACGACGACGGCCCGGCTCGCCGGCGCCAAGGTCGTGACGAGCCCGCTCCGCGACTACCGGATCGACCTCGACGACGTCCTGGCGCACGTCGGGCCGCGCACCAAGCTCGTGTGCCTGTCGAGTCCTCACAATCCGACGGGGACGGTGCTCGACCGGACCGCCTGGGAGCGCTTCTGCGCGCGCTGCCCCGGCGACGTCGTGGTGCTCCTCGACGAGGCGTACGTCGACTTCATCGAGGCGCCCGCGGGCGCCGCGGACGGGCTGGCGACGCTCCGGACGCGGCCCGAGAGCCTGGTGCTGCTCCGGACGTTCTCCAAGATCACCGGCCTCGCGGGGCTGCGCGTCGGCTACGCCGTCGCCGGCCCCGACGCGATCGGCTACCTGGAGCGCACGCGCGAGCCCTTCAACGTCGGCCGGGTGGCGCAGGCGGGGGCGGCGGCGGCCACGCGCGACCTGGCGCATCGCGAGGCCACGCGGCAGGTGGTGTGGGCGGAGCGGCGGGCGCTGGCGGCGGCGTTCGCCGCAACGCGGGCTGTCCCACCCGCCGACCGAGGCGAACTTCTTCCTGGTGCGGCTGGGACGGCCGGCGGGCCCGGTGGTCGCGGCCCTCCGCGCCCGGGGGGTCCTGGTGCGAGACGGCGCCGCGGTCGGCTACCCGGCGCACCTCCGCATCAGCGTCGGGACCTCGGAGCAGAACGCGCGCCTGCTGGACGCGCTCGACCGGGCCCTCGCCGGCTGAGCGCGTCCCCGGCGTGGCGCTACGGCGTCCGCTTGGCCGGCGTCGGGCGACTGGCCACCGGGCGTGGCCTTGGGTCGGCCCGGGCGGCGCGCCGCCGCCGCCTTCGTCGCCGCCTTCGGCTTCTCGGCCTTCGCGGCCACCGGGCGGGGCGTCGCGGCCTTCTCCACGGTCACCATCCGCTCGGCGAGGGAATCCTTCTCGGCCGAGATCGCGGCGAGCCGCTTCTGGATCTGGTCCACCTGCTGCTGGGCGTCCTCCGCGCGGAGGCGCTGCGTCTCCGCCTCGGCGCGCAACCCGTTGACCTGCGCGCCGAGCGCTTCGGCGCGCGTGGCGGCCTGGTTCCACTGGTAGCCGACGAACACGAGCGCGAGGGCGAGCACCACGCTGGCGATCGCGCCCCAGGCGCGGCGCCGCGGCTCTTCCTCGTACATCTCGTCCAGGTCGTCGTCGGGCGTCTCGCGCGGTTGCGGCTTCAACTCTTGCTGGATCGTAGCCATGCGTCCCTCCCTCGCGCAAAATTGTCCCACCCGCCCCGCGGCGTCCCCAAAGAAATTCGCCGGTCCCGCATTCGGAACGCTGCGTCCGGGCCGGTCGCGCGGTATAGTACGCCGCGAGGATCGGAGGCCGATCATGGCGACAGGCGATCCGGTGCGGACGCCCGGCCTGGCCCGCTTCTTCGAGCGTGTCGTCCGCCAGGCGCTCGGTGACCTTCGGCTCGGGGGGCCGGCCGAGGGGGCCTATCTCGCCGCGCTGCTCACGCGGTTCGCGCGCACGGACGAGCTCTACGCTGATCCGGGACGCGGCCGGCCGGCCGCTCGATTCGGTCGCGGGGCTCCTGATCGAGGCCGAGCGCGCCTGGGACTTCCGGGCGCCGGACTTCGATCCCTTCCGGGAGCGGCGCATCCGGCAGCACGTGGGGGACTACGCCTTGTTCATGACCGGGGTGTTCCGGGAGCACGTCGAGCGCCGCGCGGGCGCCGCGTACTACGTGCGACAGGGGCAGCGCGCCTATCAGGCCGTCGCCGACTTCGAGCGCTCGGCCCTCCGGCCCGAGGCGCCCCTGTTCTCGGCCCTGGCCGCGGGGTTCGAGCGCTATGCCGCGGCCCTCGCCTACCTGAAGCGGGTCTACTGCTGCCCGGCCGACTCCCCGCCCGCGCTCCAGCCCGTGCTGCGGCTCCTGACCCAATGGTAGCGGCGGCCCTGGACGCCCTGGTCGGGCGGCGAGCCCGCCGATGAGGCGGTGGAGGCCGCCCTGGCCACGATCCCCGCTCGCGCGAGCTCGAGGACGCGCTCCGGTGGCTCGCCCGCCAGCACGGGGCGGACGCGCTGCCGATCCTGCGCCGCTGCCTGACCGGTCGCCCGGAGCGCGCGGTCGCGGCCGCGCAGGCCCTCGGCGCGCTCCCGCTCCCCGAGGCGGCCGACGCGCTCGAAGCCGCCGAGCGCCGCGCGGCGTCCAAGGCGGTCCGCACCGCCGCGCGACGCGGCCTCTACCGGCTCCGCCAGGCCGGGGTGGACCGCCCGCCCGCGGTCCCCGCCGCCCGCGCCGACGCCCCGGGTCGAGCTCGGGGATGCGTGGGCGTCCGCGGTCGACGGCACGGGGGGCCGGGGCCTCTGGCTCACCCTCGCGGGTCCCTACGGTGAGCGCACGCTCCTGGCCGCGGTGCTCTCGGACGAGACCGGCCTCATCGACTTCTCCGTCGGGCGCGATTCCGAAGAAGCGCGTCGAGGAGCGCCTGCACGCGCTGCAGGCCGAGAGTCCGCTCCCCTGGGTGGCGGTCCCGGCCCGCTGGGCCTGGGCGACGCTCGTGGCGGCCGCCGAGCGCGCGAGCGCCGGGGGTGGCGCCGTGCCCGCGGAGCTTGGACAGTGGATCGAGCGGCTCGGCACCCCGGCGCCCGAGCCGGCGCCGATCCACGCGCGGCTGCCGCCCGCGGCCGCCGAGGACCCGGCCCGCCTCGAGGGGTCCGCGTCGCTCCTCGCCCTCCCCGAGCTGGCGGGCTGGTTCCTCGATCCGGCGAGCGTCTCGAGCGAGTCCCTCGAGTGGCTCCAGGCCCGGGAGAGTCGCCTCGTCATCAGCGAGCAGATCAAGGCCGAGCGGCTCGCCGCGCTCGTCGACCGGATCATCGAGACCCGCTTCGATGCGCCCACCCGGCGACCGCTGGCAGGGGCGGCTCGAGGACCAGGCCTACGTCCTCCTCGCGCTCGGGCGCGTGACGGACGCCGCGGAGCGCAGTCGCGGTCGCGCGCGCGCTCGCGGACCCGGACGGCGACGCTCCGGCGCATTCCCTTCCTGCGGGCGCTGGTCGAGCGGAGCCTCGAGGTCGCGGGCGAGGTCGCCACGGGCCGGCTCTCCGCCGAGACCGCGAGCCGGGCGCCACGCGCCCACGCCGCGCCGGCTCGCGGCGGCTAGGTGGGCGGACTCACCGATGTCGCCGGCCTCCTGGTCGGCCACGCCGCCGACCTCGTCGGCCTCACCGGATGCACCGCGGTGCTCTGCCCCGCCGGCGCGGTGGCCGCCGTGGAGGTGCGCGGCGGCGCCTCGGGTCTCCTCGGCCTCGACCTCCTGGATCCCGGCCACATCGCCACGCGCGTCCACGGCGCCGTCCTCGCCGGGGGCAGCGCCTTCGGGCTCGAGGCGTGCTTCGGCGTCATGGCCCACCTCGAGGCGCGCGGGATCGGCCTCCCCACCACGGGCGGCGTCGTGCCGCTGGTCGTCGGGGCCATCCTGTACGACCTCGCGGTCGGGGCGCGGGACGTCCGGCCCGACCGCGCCATGGGCGCGCGCGCCGCAGCCGAGGCCGGGAGCGGCCCGGTCGCGGAAGGCTCGGTCGGCGCCGGCGCCGGCGCGTCCGTCGGCAAGGCGTTCGGGCTCGCGCGCGCCATGAAGGGCGGGACTCGGCACGGCGAGCCGCCAGGTCGGCGCCGCCACCGTCGGGGCGCTGGTCGCCGTCAACGCGTTCGGCGACGTGCGGGACCCGGTGACCGGGGCCCTCCTGGCCGGCGCCCGCGACGCGCCCGCCGGCCACCGGCTGGTGGACACGGCCCGCCACCTCCGCGAGGGCCGGATCACGCCGGGGTTCCGTCAGACGCACACCACCATCGGCGTGGTCGCCACCGACGCGACGCTCGATGGCGCCGAGGCGCGCCGCGTGGCCGCGCTCGCGCACCTCGGGCTCGCCGCGGCGCTGTCGCCGCCGCATCTGAGCGTGGACGGGGACGCCCTCTTCTGCCTCGCGACGGGCGCGGGCGCGCGCGCCGACGCGCCCTCCGCCGACGCCCTCGGGCTCGCCGCGGCGGACTGCGTGGCCGAGTCCATCGTCCGCGCGATCCGCGCGGCCACCTCGCTCGGCGGACTGCCGGCCTGGCGCGACCGCGGCGCGGCCGCGGCCGGGGACGCCTGAGGGAGCGGGGGGCCCGGCACATGGCTGGCCGCGTGATCCCGTTCCCGTCGCGCGCGCCCGAGCCGCCCGAGCCCGAGAACGAGCGCGGGTTCGAGGAGCTGACGCGCGTCGGCGATCAGGCGGAGGCGCTCGTCGTCCGCGGGCTCCTCGAGGCGAACGGGATCGAGGTGCTCCTGCGGAGCCACGTCGCGCCCTCCGTGTACCCGTTCTCGGTGGGCGAGCAGGGCGCCGTCCAGGTCCTCGTCCGCCGCGAGGCGCTCGCGACGAGCCGCCTGCTCCTCGCCCGGATCAGCCCGGGTCCGTCCTTTCCCTGAGGGCCGCGGCCCGCGTCGCTCAGCCCGGCGCGGCGTCGAGAGTCCGCACGAGGACCTCGAGCGCCTGCTCCACCGCGGCCAGCATCGGGAGCTCGAGCGTCCCCGGGAGGTCGTGGACGGTGTGGTAGGTGGTGAACGGCGGCGGGCGGCGGGCGGGCGGAACCAGGATGCCGCGCACGCCGCCGTAGATGAACGCCCGCAAGGGCTCCATCGCGGCCTGCGGGACGGCCGTCAGCCCGACGCCCGGCACGCCCCGGTCGGCGAACGGCCGGTGATCGCTCGCGAAGAAGGGCACCGGCGCGGCGAGGTGATACGTCTCGTCCCGGCGGTAGCCGAGCGCCTCCACGGCCGCGATGAAGGCGCGGACGAGCGGCGTCCCCTCGAGCGCGGGGGTCACGTCCCAGAGCGCCAGGCTGTCCCCGATGCCGCAGAGCTCGAGGCTCACCACCCCCATGAGATCGCCCGGGTCGGTGGTCCGTCGCGCGTAGACGCGCGAGCCGAGCATCGCCCGCTCCTCGCCCCCGAAGAAGGCGAGCCGCACGCGGAGCCGCCGCGGCGGATGCGCGGCCAGCCGGGCGCCCAGGGCGCGCAGGATGCCGACCGCCGCCGCGTTGTCGTTGGCGCCGGGACTCCCCGGCACGGCGTCGTGATGGGCGGCGAGCATGAGCGTCCGCGGCCCGGGCCCGAGATCCACGAGGAGGTTGACGCCCGCGCCCTCGATGGTCCGATACGGATGGCGGCGGACCGGCAAGTCGCTCGCGAGCAGGACGGCCTCGGTCAGCCGGGCCCGTTCCCGGTTGGACCGCCAGGCGAGCAGGTCCGCCATGTCGCGCGGCGTGGCCGCCGACAGCCGGCGATATCCGGCGAGGTCGAGCAGGGGCGCCGGGGACCGTCCCCGGCGGCGGTTCATGAGCCGCGCGACCGTGACGTTGAGGGCGCCGCCGACGGCGCGGCGAAGCCCGAGCCGCCACCGCCGCCCCCGCTCCGCCGTCACGCCGGCGGCGCCGCCGGGCCGGGACGGGGCGGCGGGAGCGCGAGCAGGCGCGCCGCATTGCCGCTCGTCGCCGCGGCCACCGTCGCGATCGGCAGGCCCAGGAGCTCCGCCACGCGCGCCGCCGTCGTCGGCAGGTAGGCCGGCTCGTTGCGCTGACCGCGCCAGGGCTGGGGCGGCAGGTACGGGCAATCCGTCTCGACCACGAGCCGGTCGAGCGGCAGCGCCCGCACCACCTCGGCGAGCCGCCGCGCGCTCGGGTAGGTCACCGGGCCCGCGATCGAGATCAGGAGCCCGAGGTCGCGGCCGCGGCGCGCCACCTCGAGGTCGCCCGAGAAGCAGTGCAGGATCCCGCCGACGGCGGCGACCCCCTCCGCCTCGCAGACGTCGAGGAGGTCCGCGTGCGCCTCGCGGCAATGGAGCAGGACGGGCTTCCCGACGGCCCGCGCCAGGCGGAGCTGGGCGACCAGCGCCTCCCGCTGCGCGGCCCGGGGCGAGAGGTCTCGGTAGTAGTCCAGGCCGATCTCGCCGATCGCGACGACCCGCGGGGCGCGCGCGAGCGCGGCGATCCGCTCGAGGGCCGCCGGGGACGCCGTGCCGGCATCGTGCGGGTGGATGCCGACGGCCGCGTAGACGTCGGGCTCCGCCGCGGCGAGGGCGACCGCCGCCACCGACGTCGCCTCGTCCGTCCCGATCGTGAGGAAGCCCGTCACGCCGGCGGCCCGGGCCCGCGCGATCACGGCGGCGCGGTCGGCGTCGAACGCGGGGTCGTGGAGGTGGGCGTGCGTGTCGAACAGCACGGTCACCCGTCCACGCGGAACCGCAGGCGGCCGATCAGCTGGCCGGACGCGGTCACCACGTCCACCGTCCAGCGCCCCTGGGCATCGGGCGGGAAGTCCGCCTTCCGGGAAAACGTGCGGAAGCCGCCCGCCCGACCGCCCTGTCACCGGCGTCGCGAGCCGCACCGTCGAGACCACGCGCCCCTCGTGGCGCCACCGGTGCTCGATCGCCTGGTGGAGCGCCGCGGGGGCCGCCACCGGCGTGAACGCGGTCAGCCCGCCCCACGCGCGGAGCTCGCTCAGGGAGATCCGCGCCACGGGCTCGACCGGCGCGAGATCCGCCACGGCGCGCGCCAGCGTGGGGCGGACCAGGCTCACCGGCGCGGGCGGCACGGCCGGCCGCGCGAGCCACGCCGCGCCGACGGCCAGGAGCGCGAGCGCGCCCGCCCGCGCGGCGGCGGGCGCCCAGCGTCCCGCCCGCCGGAAGAACGTCGGCGTCAGGCCGAGGGCGCCGAGGCCGGCGCTCAGGACCACCGCGGCCGCCGGCGGGACGCCCACGAGCGGCAGCGCCACGTTGAGCCCCGCGAAGAGCGAGAAGCCGAAGAAGGCGAGGCCGAGCCACGGCCGGGGGTGCACCAGCGCGCGGTACCAGGGATCGACCGTGGTCAGGAGGGCCGCCGCCGCCAGCACGACGAAGAACACGACCGTGATGCCGTCGAACGTCGTGCTCGCGAAATAGCCCGGAAGGACGAACAGGAGCAGCCCGTGGTAGAGCGTCTGGATCGTGTAGTCGCCCGCGGCGACGACCAGGCGCCGCCCGCCGGCCAGGAGCGCGTCGCGGGCCTGGCTCAGCACGGCGAACAGGAGCCAGAGTCCCACGACGTAGCCGACGATCCAGCCCACGTGGGGCACGCCGCGCCGAAAGATCAGGAGGGTCACGAGGCCCGAGACGAGGGACGCCAGCGAGATCCCCCACCGGCGAAGGAACGCGCGCCAGGCGCTCCCGTCCGTCAGGGCGACGGTGCGCTGCCGGAGAAACGGGTCCGCCGAGCTGGGCACGGCCGCGCGCGGGGAGTCTAGCGGACCTTCGCGCCGGACGGAAGGTCCCGGTCGAGGGCGAGGAGCGCGAGCGCCTCGCCCGCCGAGCCGGCGAGCACCATGCCGTTCGAGGTCACGCCCATGAGGGTCGCCGGCTCGAGGTTCGCGACCACGACGACCTTCCGGCCGACGAGGGCGTCCGGCCGGTAGTGCTCGGCGATCCCGGCGACCAGCGTCCGCGACTCCTCGCCGAGCCGGATCGTCAGCTTGAGGAGCTTCTTCGACTTGGGCACCGCCTCGGCCGCGACGATCTCGGCGACCCGGAGGTCCACGCGCTTGAACTCGTCGATCGTGATGCGCCCCGTCGCGCTCTCGGCGGGCGCCGCGTCCGCGGGGGCGCCGGCCGCCGGCGGCGGGGCCTTCGTGTCGATCCGCGGGAAGAGCCCGGAGAGCCGCTCCACCGGGCCGCGCTCGTCGCCGCGCCCCACCACGGCGTTCGCGAGCACCGGGCGGCGCGGGTCCCCGACCGCGACCCGGATCCGGGCGGCGGCGTCGGGCACGAACGGCTCGAGGACGATGCCGAGATACCGCAGCGCGTCGGCGAGGGTCACGAGGACGGCCGCCAGCCGCGGTTGCTGCGCCGGATCCTTCGCGAGCGCCCACGGCCGGGCGGCATCGATGTACCGGTTCACCGCGCCGATGAAGCTCCAGATCTCCACCAGCGCCGCGTGGACGGCGAAGGCGTCCATCGCGGTGGCCAGCCCTCGCGTCGTCTCGACGGCCCGCTCGGCGATCTCCGCCTCCGCGCGCCCCCGGCGCCGGCGTCGTCTCCGCGACCTGCCGGCCGAAGTTCACCAGCATCGTCGTCGCGCGCGAGGCCAGGTTGCCGAGGTCGTTGGCGAGGTCCGCGTTGAGCCGCTCGACCAGGGCGTCCTCCGTGAAGTTCGCATCCTGGCCGAACGGCATCTCCCGGAGGACGAAATAGCGGAAGGCGTCGTTTCCGTACTTCCGGGTGAGGGCCAGCGCTTCGACGACGTTCCCGACGCTCTTGGAGATCTTCCCGCCGCCCAGGGTCCAGTAGCCGTGCACCCGAAGGCGCGCGAAGTCGGGCAGCGTCGCCGCCGCCCCGGGCTCGTCCCGGAGCAAGCCGGCCGCCTTCAGCATGCAGGGCCAGTAGATCCCGTGGGGCTTCAGGATGTCCTTGCCGATCAGGTGGTGGACGCGCGGCCAGTACCGCCGGAACCGGTCGTCGCCCGGGTCGCCCAGCGCGGAGACGTAGTTGAGCAGCGCGTCGAACCAGACGTAGGTCACGAACCGGTCGTCGAACGGGAGCGGGATGCCCCACTGGAGCCGGCTCTTCGGGCGGCTGATCGACAGGTCCTGGAGGGGCTCGCGCAGGAAGCCCAGGAGCTCGTTCCGGTAGCGCTCGGGCTGGACCACGTCCGGATGGTCCTCGAGATAGCGCCGCAGCCAGTCCTGGTACGCCGACATCCGGAAGAAGTAGTTCTCCTCCTCGATGTGGGTCAGCGGCGTCTGGTGGTCGGGGCACTTGCCGTCGACGATCTCCTTCTCGGTGTAGAAGCGCTCGCACCCGTAGCAGTACTGCCCGCCGTACTTCCCGAAGTAGATCTCGCCCTTGTCGAAGAGCCGCTGGAGCACGGCCTGGACCACGCGGGCGTGCCGCGGCTCGGTCGTCCGGATGAAGTCGTCGTAGGTGATGCCCAGGAGCGCCCCACTGATCGCGGAACGCCCGCGAGTTCCGGTCGGCCAGCGTCTGCGGGGGCTCGCCCCCGCGCGCGGCCGCCTGGGCGATCTTGTCCCCGTGCTCGTCGGTGCCCGTCAGGAAGAAGACGTCGGCCCCGGCGAGCCGGTGATAGCGGGCCACCGTGTCGGCCACGATCGTCGTGTACGCGTGGCCGAGATGCGGGGGCCCGTTGATGTAGTAGATCGGCGTCGTGAGGTAGAAGACGCCGTCAGGGGAGCGGCTTGACATGCGGGCGCCCCTCCCACGTGAGCTGGGAGAGCGGGACCTCCGCCTCCGTTCCGTCGGCGAAGCCGACGAGCACCGACTCCTTGAGGACCCGCACGGCCCGGACCCGCCCCTCCATGCAGCCGCCCCCGCCGCACTCGGCCCGGCAGGCGGACCCGACGCGGGGCAGCTGGGCGCGCAGCGCCTCGTACTGCGAGAACTCGTAGAGCAGGCAGCACTTGAGCCGCCCGCAGTTGCCGAGGAGGCGGCTGTCGTTCAGCGGCACGTCCTGGCTCTTGGCCATCTTCACCGACACGGGCTCGAAGCCGCGCAGGTGGGTCGAGCAGCAGAGCTGGCGGCCGCAGGGGCCGATGCCGTCCTGCACCTTCGTCACGTCGCGGGCGCCGACCTGCCGCATCTCGATGCGGGCGCGGAACTCCCGGGCCAGGTCCCGCACCAGCTCGCGGAAGTCGATCCGGGTCTCGGCGGCGAAGAGCACGGTCACGCGCCGGCCATCCGCGCGTCAGCTCGACGTCGACGACCTTCAGCGCGAGCCCGCGGCCCTGGGCCCGGAGCTGGCAGGTGCCGCGCCGCGGCCACCTCGCGCTCGCGGCGCCGCGCCACCTCCGCCACTTCCTCCGGCGTCGCGACCCGGAGGACCCGCGGGTACGTCCGATCGCGCTTGAACTCCGGCAGGTCCCGGGCGGGCCGCCGGACCTGGCCGATGGCCTGGCCACCCGGCGCCTCGACGAGGCAGTGATCGCCCACGTGGAGCGGCGAGGTCCTCGACCAAGTAGTCGTCGGCCCGGCCGCCCTCGCGCAGGCGGACGCCGATCAGCCGCCTCGGCGGCGGCGCGGTGCTCTCGAGCTCGTCCGGCGCGTCGTGCATCGGGAGTCCCCCTTCTACGCGGCCGCCCCGCCGAGCCCGAGCAGCGCGATCTCGAGCGCGAGCCGGGGGCTCGCGTTGCTCTCGAGCGCCACCCAGGCCGCCTTCACGCGCGCGAGCGCCGCGGTGAGCGCCGGCGCGGGCATCCGCGCCGCCAGGGCCCGGAGGGCGGGCTCCTGATCCGCATTGACGAGGAGCGCCGGGGAGCCGCCCGCCGCGAGGCAGAGGGCGTCCCGGTACCAGGCCCAGTAGAGCTCGAGGTACGTCGCCACCGTCGCGCGATCGGCCGGCGCCCCGTCGAGCGCGCTGCCGAGCCGCGCGATGGGCTCCGCCGTCAGTGCCAGCGCCGCCTCCCGCCGGGCCCGGAACGCGTCGAGATCGGACCCGAGCGCGAGCCCCGGGCGCCCCTGCGCGAGCCGCGCCAGGAGCGTGCTGGCGGCGGGCGGCACGCCGCGGCCTTCCAGGAGCCGCGCGGCGTCGGTGTCGCTCAGCGGACCGAACCGCACCCGCTGGCAGCGCGAGAGGAGCGTCGGCGGCAAGGCGCGCGGATTGGCGATGATCAGCACCAGATGGGTCCGGGGCGGCGGCTCCTCCAGCGTCTTGAGGAGGGCCTGCGCGGTCGGGAGCGTCATGCGGTCCGCGTCGTCCAGGATGAACACCTTGCGGCTCGCCTCGTGGGGGGCGAGCGCCGCGGTGCGCTCGAGCTCCCGGACCTGCTCGATCCGGATCATCGGGGCGCCCTTCGGATTGTCCCGCGGGCGGCGTGGGCGCGACGAGGTGGCAGTCCGGGTACTGGCCGGCGGCCACGCGGCGGCAGACCCCGCACGTCCCGCATCCCTGGGCGGCGCAGAGCGCGGCCTGGGCGAACGCGACCGCGGTCAGCCGGCGGCCCGACGCCCGACGGCCCCACGAAGGCGTAGGCGTGGGCCAGCCGGTCGAGCGCGATGGCGCGCTGGAGCAGCGCGACCGCCGCCGCCTGGCCGACGATGCCCGCCCAGGCCCCGGGCTCGCCGGTCCGCGTCATGGCGCCGCGAGTCCGAGGCGCCGGGCGACCAGGCGCGCGATCTCCGCGGCGACCACCGGCTGCGGCACGGTCCGCGTCGACCATGCGTGACGCGCTCGGGCTCCCGGTCGCGGATGGCCCAGAAGCCCTTCCGCACCCGCTCGTGGAACTCGAGCGCGAGCCGCTCGAACGGGTCGCACGCCGCGAGCGCGCCCCGGCGGGCGCGCGCCCGGCGCAGGCCCTTCGGCGACGTCGAGATCCAGCACGAGCGTCAGATCGGGCATCGACCCCATCCGTGGCCAGGCGGTTCAGCAGGGCGATGGTCTCGAGCGGCAGGCCTCGCCCGTACCCCTGATAGGCGACGGTCGAGTCCACGTAGCGGTCGCACAGGACGACGTGGCCCGCCGCGAGGGCCGGTCGGACCACCCGCTCGACGTGCTCGGCCCGGCTCGCGGCGAAGAGGAAGGCCTCCGTCAGGGGCGTGACACGATCGACCTCGCCGAGGACCCGCCGGAGGCTGGCGCCGAGGGCGGTCCCGTCGGGCTCGGCCGTCGCGACGACGGTCACCCCGCGCTCCGTCAGCCACGCGCGCAGGCTCTCGACCTGGGTGGACTTGCCTGCCCCCTCGACGCCCTCCACCGTGATCAGGCGACCCCGGGGGCCGTCGGGACGCGCGGCCGCCATGGTGCCGTCACGCTATCACAGGCGGACCGGGGCGTCACCCGCCGGAGGTCGGCACCCCCAGGAGCGGGAAGACGAGGCGCCGGAGCTCCGCGACCTGACGCTCGGCGAACTCCCGCGCCGGCCGCACCGCCTCGAGCGGCAGGACCGGGGGCGCGTCCCACAGCGTCCGCCGGCCGCCGAGATGGGGCGCCGCGTCGACGACGAAGGCGGGCGGGAGCTCGGGCGGCAGCGTCACGCCGTTCATGAGCGCCCAGGCGGCCGTCCACGCCCGGGCCACGTTCGACAGGTCGTAGCCGCCGCCGCCGAGCGCGACCAGGCGCGGCGCGAGCCCGAGGATCCGGCGCACGGCCGCCGCGAAGCCGTCGACCGAGAGCGCGAGGTGCGTCAGGGGATCCGTGCGATGCCCGTCGATGCCGAGCTGCGCGACGACGACGTCCGCGCCGAAGGCGCGGAGCACCGGGGGCACGACCGCGTCGAACGCGTCGAGGTAGACCGCGTCGTCGGTGTAGGGGTTCAGCGGCAGGTTCACCGCGTACCCGCGCCCCGGCCCCTCGCCCAGCTCCTCCACCGCCCCGGTCCCCGGGAAGCAGGCGGTCCCCGCGCTCGTGCGTGGAGATCGTCAGCACGTCGGCGCTCCGGTAGAACGCCGCCTGCACGCCGTCGCCGTGATGCGCGTCGATGTCGACGTACGCCACGCGCAGGCCGTGGCGGCGGAGCGCCAGGATCGCGAGCACCGCGTCGTTCAGGTAGCAGAATCCGGACGCGCGCGCCGGCATCGCGTGATGGAGCCCCCCGGCGAAGGCGAAGGCCCGCTGGACGTCGCCCCGCGCCACCAGCTCGGCCGCGAGGATCGAGCCGCCGCACGCGAGCGCCGAGGCCTCGTAGACCCCGGGCCAGATCGGATTGTCGCCGGGGCCGAGGCCGTAGCGATAGGCCTCGGGCACCGCCTCGCCGTCGCCGCGCCGCGCGGAGCACGGCGAGGTACTCCTCGGTGTGGAACTCGCGGATGGCCGCCTCCGGCGCGGGCGCCGGCGCGTAGCACCTCGGTGCCGGGCAGCCGCGTGAGCCCGTAGGCGTCCATCAGCCCGAACGTCAGCCCGAGCCGCTCCATGCGCAGCGGATGCTCCGGCCCGTAGTCGAAGCGCTTGTAGGCGTCCGAGTGGATGAGGGCGGTCTTCATCGGCCGCACCCAGTGGCCGCTCCGGCCGCCCGACTTCTCGACGAGGCAGAGGTTCGTGAGCCGCATCCCCCGGTCGATCGCCTTCACCATGTCGTAGATGGCGAGCCCCGCGCCGGCGGCCGCCGTCAGCGCCTCCATCTCGACGCCGGTCTTGTCCACGGTCCGCACGGCCGTCTCGACGTGCACCGCCGAGCGCGCGCGGTCCAGGGTGAACCGCACGTCGATGCCGGTGAGCCGGAGCGGGTGGCAGAGGGGAATCAGCTCGGCCGTCCGCTTGGCGGCCATGATGCCCGCCAGCCGGGCGACGCCGAGGACGTCCCCCTTCACCACCTCGCCCCGCCGGATCGCCCGGAGCGTCGCCGGCCGGAGCCGCAGGGTGACGCGGGCCCGCGCCTCGCGCACGGTGTCGGGCTTGGCGGAGACGTCGACCATGCGGGCCTTGCCCTGCGCGGTCCACGTGGCTCAGGCCGGACAGGCCGGGGGGGGCGCCGCGGGAGGGCGCGACGGGCGCGGGCGTCGCGGCGCGCCGGCGAGGGGCTCGGGGCGGCGCCGGATCAGCGCGGAGCGAGGACGGGCGGAGGGGCCCCGGGCGTCGGGCCGCAGACACAGCGCGCCCCGCGCGCGCCCGAGTACCCGCGGTCGCGCGGGGCATGGGCCGAGAGGACCGTCCGGCCTCAGGCCGACAGCTGGGCGGCGCCCTGATTCTGCCGGATGAGGGTCTCCATGCGGTCCTTGCCGATCAGCTTGAGCTTCTTCAGCTCGCTCTCGCGCCACTCCTGTTCGGGCGAGAGGAACGGGCGGGCCTGGAGCTCGGCCAGCTCCACGCTCGTGCGCCTGATGCTCGTCACGCAACCGACGGAACTCCTCGTTGAGCTCGGTCAGGCGCTGGACGACGATGTCGCGATCGGGCATGCTCCCTCCTTCCGGCTCAGAAAAGCAAACGGCCAGCGCCCAGACGGGCGGCTGGCCATCTCAGCGGTCGGGTCTGGATGTCGCGTCCCACGCACTCGGCCTCCCGTCGACGTCAGGGGTCGGGCCGCCGTGTTCAGCCCCCTTGTAGCAGACGGCTCCAAGCCGTGTCAAGCCAGGCGCGCCCGGGCCCGTCCGACCGGCGATCGCGTCCGGGCGCGGGCCTCACGCCGATGGACCCGCGCCACGCCGGACGAGCTGGACGGCGGTCGCCTTGAACGTCACCTCGACCGGCACGCCCGGCGCGAGCGCGAGCGTCTGGACGGCCAGGCGCGTCACCAGCGCGGTGAGCGGCACCCCGCAGTCGACGCCCACCCGCCAGAGGGGCCCGAGCGGCGTCACGCGGACGATGCGGCCGGCGCAGGCGGTTCTGGGCGCTGGTCGGCGCCGCGCGTCTCGGGCGGGGCGAGCGTGAGATCTTCCGGCCGGAGGCCGATCAGCACGCGCTCGCCCGGCCGCGCCTCCCCGGCGACGGCCACCCGCGCCGGACCGACGTCCACCTCGATCACGCCGTCGGCATGCGCCAGGACGCGCCCGGGCAAGAGGTTCTCGACGCCGACGAAGCGGGCCACCGCCTCGCTGCCGGGCGCGCCGAAGATCCGCTCCGGGAGCCCGAGGTCGGCCAGCCGCCCCTCGAGGAGCACCGCCACGCGATCCCCGAGCCGCAGCGCCTCGGCCCGGTCGTGCGTGACCAGCACCGTCGTGGTCCGGGTCGCGCCGAGGAGCCGCCCCAGGTCGTCGAGCAGCGTCTCGCGCGTCGGGGCGTCCAGCGCCGCGAAGGGCTCGTCGAGAAACAGCACCTCCGGCGCGGTGGCGAAGGCCCGGGCCAGGCTCGTCCGCTGGGCCTCGCCGCCCGACAGCCGGTCGGTCGGCCGGTCGGCCAGCGCCGCGATGCCGAGGCGGCCGAGCCAGTCGCGGGCGCGCCGGTCGGCCTCCGCGCGGGCGCACGCCGCGCAGCCGGCACGCGAGCCGCGCGTTGTAGAGGACGGAGCCCCGGCAGAGCAGCGGCTCCTGGAAGACGCACGCCATGCGGCGTCGCCAGGCGAGCCGCTCGGCCTCGGTCCGCGGCACCGCGCCCTGGAATCGCACGGTGCCCCGGGACGGCCGCGCGAGGAGCGCCAGGACGCGGAGGAGCGTGGACTTTCCCGGCGCCGTTCGGCCCGATCACGGCCAGCACCTCGCCCGGCACCACCTCGAGCGCCGGGACGTCGAGGACCGCCTGGCCCTCGAACCGCACCTCGACGTCCTCGACCTCGAGGATCGGCTGGGTCACCTGCCCACTCGCACCTGGCGCGCTCCGGCCTCAGGCGCGCCCGCGCTGCTGGATCCAGGTGAGCGCCCAGTTCACGAGGAACGTGAGCGTCAGCAGGAGGATCGACAGCGCGATCGCGACGTCGAAGTTTCCCTTGCTCGTCTCGAGGACCGTCGCCGTCGTGAGGACCCGCGTCTGCCCCCGGATGTTTCCCCCCACCATCAGCGAGGCGCCGACCTCCGAGATCACCGCGCCGAACCCGGCCATCAGCGCGGCGAGGAGCGGGAGCCGCGCTTCCCGGATGAGGATCCCGAGGAGCTGGAGCCGCGAGGCCCCGAGGGCCTGCACCTGGAGGCGGAAGCGCTCCGGGATCTGCTGGACCGCGGCCAGCGTGAGCCCGGTCACCACCGGGACCGCGATCACGAACTGCGCGACGACGATCGCCGTCGGCGTGTACAGGAGCTCCAGGGCGCCGAGGGGCCCGCTCCGCCAGAGCATGATCGAGACGAAGAGGCCCACGACGACCGGCGGCAGGCCCATGCCGGTGTTGACCAGCGCGACGACCGAGCCCGCGCCCGGGAAAGCGCACGAGGGCCAGGAGCCGTCCCGAGCGGCATCCCGACGAGGAGCGACAGCACGGTCGCCGCGCCCGAGAGCTTGAGCGAGAGCCACGTGATGCCGAGGAGCTCGGCGTCGGCGGCGGCCAGGAGCGCGCCCGCCCGGAGGAATCCCTCCGCGATCAGCCCCACGCCGTCCCCGCGCCCGCGGGCGCTACTTCCCGACCTCCTCTTCCCGCTGGCCGGCGACCGGCACGAACAGCGGCTGCCCGTACTTGTCCACGCCGAACGTCCGGATGACCCCCTGGACCGCCGGCGTCAGCATGAAGTCGGCGAAGGCCTTCCCGGCGGCCGCGTTCACCCGGGGACCATTGGCCGGATTGACCTCCATGACCGAGTAGATGTTCAGGAGAGGACGGTCCTTCTCGACCAGGACCGGCAGGTCGACCCGCTTCTGGAAGGCCAGGTACGTGCCCCGATCCGTCAGCGCGTACGCCCGCCGGTCGTTCGCGATCCCGAGGGTCTGGCCCATGCCCTGGCCGGACTCGATGTACCAGGACCCCTTCGGCTCGATCCCCGCCTGCTTCCAGAGCGCCTGCTCGAGCAGGTGGGTCCCCGACTTGTCGCCGCGCGACACGAACCGCGCCTCCGCGGCGGCGATCCGCCGGAGGGCCTCCGCCGCGGGGAGGCCCTTGATCCGGGCCGGGTCCTCCGCGGGGCCGATCACGATGAAGTCGTTGTACATGACGACGCGCCGGTTCAGCATCTTGCCCTCGTCGACGTACTTCTTCTCGAGGGCCGGCGCGTGGGCGAGCGTGACGTCCGCCTCGCCGCGCGCGGCGAGGGCCAGCGCCTGGCCCGTCCCGACCGAGATCGTCTTCACGGAGTAGCCGGTCGCCTGCTCGAACATCGGCACGAGCACGTCGAGGAGGCCCGAGTCCTGCGTGCTCGTCGTCGTCGACAGGATGACGGTCCGCGCGCCGGCCGGCGGGGTCTGGGCGGCCGCGGGGCCGGCGGCGATCAGGGCGGCCAGGGCGGCGAGAACGAGTCCGCGTCGCGTCATCGTGGGTGGCCTCCTTGAGGTCCCGGAGCTCGACCAGGCGGCGCGGCCGTCCGGGGCGGCGGCGCCGTGACACCGGGCCGGGCCAGGTCGGCTGGCCCGCCGGGACAGTATGAACGAAAGCGGGCGGGCGCGCCGCCCCCCGCGCGCCCCGTGGCGCGGTGGGCCCGACGCCCGCGCCGGCCGTCGGCGCCGCTCAGGCCAGCTCGGCCAGGACGCGACCCGACTGCGTCCAGTCGTACCCTCCCAGGCGCTCGAGCTCCCGCCGGAGCCGCTCCGAGCGGACGGCTTCGACGAGCGCCTGGATCGGCGGCTGGAAGAAGCTCTCCTTGGGGATCACGAGGTCGAAGCGCTGGTGCGTCAGCGGGACGAACCCGAGGCTCAGGGCGGCGGCCACGGCCCGGGTCGCCACCCCGGCGTCGGCCTCGCCGCGGAGGATCCGGAGTGCCACCGCCCAGTGAGTCGACACCTCGTCCCGATACCCGACGACCCCCGCCTGCTCGACCCCGGCCGCCGCCAGCGCGTCGTCGGTGAACGCCCGGGTTCCCGATCCCGGCTGCCGGTTCACGAAGCGGAGACCGCGGCGCGTGAGATCCCCCACCCCTTCGAGCTTCCGGGGATTGCCCGTCCACACCACGAGGCCCAGCTCCCGGGAGAAGACGTTCACCACGACGGCGGGGCGACCCGCGAGGGCGCGGGACACGTGGGAGAGGTCGGGCTCCCCGGACCCGGGCGTGACGTGGGCGCAGGCGGCCGCGTCGGCCCGGCCCGCGCCCAGGGCAGCCAGAGCCGCCGAGGCTCCCGAGC
The DNA here is from genome assembly GCA_963745015.1 of uncultured Candidatus Rokubacteria bacterium. Taxonomy (GTDB): domain Bacteria; phylum Methylomirabilota; class Methylomirabilia; order Rokubacteriales; family DASRDR01; genus DASRDR01. Next base: position 46,766 of record CAVUVU010000012.1, on the reverse strand, counting down.
GTGGCGATGAAGAGCAGCGGATGGCCCGCCTGCGCTCGCACCGCGTCCGGGAGGAGGGCGAGCGCCGGGTCATCGCCGCCGGCCAGAACCAGGGTGCCCGACGGGAGCGCCGCGCCCGGAGCCGCCGGCGCGTCCCGGCTGCGCCCGCGCGCGCTGGAGTCGACCCATTCGTCCAGCAGGTGGACCGGGAACAGCCACTTCCCGGTGACCCGGCTCGCCGGGATACCGCCCCGCTGGGCGAGCAGGTAGACCGAGCGCGGGTTCAGCCGGAGATACCGGGCCGCTTCGGCCACCGTCAGGAAGCGGGGCTCCATCCGAGGTCGAGAATAGCATTTCGATCAAATTGGATCAAAAAGAATCACCTGGAATCATGCGAATGACTCCGAGCAGGTCCGCCCCCTCGGGAGCTCGGATGAGGCCAGGTTTCGGCGGGAAGGCTAGCGGGCGGGCGCGAGGACTCGGCCCGTCGGACGGGCGAAGAAGCGCCCCGCCTCCAGCACCGCGCCGCCGTTGACCCACACCCAGCGGAAGCCGGCCGGATAGCGGTGCGGCGTCTCGTACGTCGCGAGGTCCTCGACGGTCCGGGGGTCGAACATGACGACGTCGGCCATCGCGCCGGGGCGCAGCACGCCGCGGTCGGCGAGCCCGAGCCGGGCCGCCGACTGCCCGGTCATCTTGTGGACCGCCGCTTCCCAGCTGAGCACGCCGCGCTCGCGGACGTAGGTGCCCAGGACCTTCGCGAAGCAGCCGTGCTGCCGGGGGTGGGGCTTCCCGGCGTGGGTCTCCTCGGGTCCCGCGCAGAGCCCGAGGTTGTCCGAGCCGATCGTCACGTGGGGGAACTGGAGGCCCCGGGCGACGTTGGCGTCGAGCATGAGGAAGTTGATCATCGAGACCTGCCCGTCCGCCTCGAGCAGGAGGTCGATGAACAGATCCTCCGCCGGGACCCCCCGCGCGACGGCCAGCTCCGCCATGGTCTTTCCCTCGACGGCGGGCACCCGCGGGCACTCCGCGACCATGACGTCGGACCAGGCGACCGGGCCGTTCGGGCCGTTCCACTCCCCCTCCGCCGCCCGGCCGCCATCGAGGATCCGGCGGCGGGTCCCGCCGTCGGCGAGCCGGGCGAGCAGCGCGGGCATGCCCCCCTCGTGCGCCCAGACGGGGAGCAGGCTCGCCAGCGTGGTCGAGCCGGCCGTGTAGGGGTACATGTCGGCGGTCACGTCCACGCCGCGGGCGCGGGCGGTCTCGATCGTCCGGAGGACCTCGCCCATCTTGGGCCAGTTGGCCTTGAGGCAGGCCTTCAGGTGGGAGACCTGGACGGGCACCCCGCCCTCGTCGCCGATCCGGATGGCTTCCGCGATCGCCGCCTCGAGCGTCGGGCCCTCCCCCCGGATGTGGGAGGTGTAGAGCCGGCCGGGCCGGCGGCCGAGCGTCGTCGCCAGCCCGATCAGCTCGGCGGTGTCCGCGTAGACGCTCGGCGCGTAGATGAGCCCCGTCGACAGGCCGAAGGCCCCGGCGTCGAGCGCCTCGCCGAGCAAGGCGTCCATGTGACGGGCCTCGTCCGCGCTGGGCGGCCGCCGCTCGAATCCCATGGCCGCGATCCGGAGCGTGCCGTGGCCGACGAAGGGGGCGACGTTGCCGGTGAGCCCCGCCGCGCGCAGCCGGTCCAGCCAGGAGCCGAAGCCGGTCCACGTCCAGTCGAACTGGGGCGAGAGGAACGCCGCCCACTCCCGGAGCAGGCCGCCCCCCGGCGGCGCCGGGGCCGGGGAGAAGCCGCACATGCCCGTCACCTCGGTGGTGACGCCCTGCCGGATCTTGGCCTCCGCGGAGGGGTAGGTGAGCAGGGCGAAGTCGGAGTGGGCGTGCATGTCGATGAACCCGGGCGTGACCATGCACCCGGTGGCATCGACCACCCGGGCCGCTTCGCCCGGGAGGTCGGGCGCGACGGCCGTGACGCGGTCCCCGGACAGCGCGACGTCCGCCCGGCGCCCCGGGGCCCCGGTCCCGTCGAGGACCGTGCCGCCCCGGATCAGCCAGTCGAACGCCACGCGGTGCCTCAGGCCCGCCGGCGCGCCGGGCGCGGCGGGCGGGCGCCGGCCCCGGTCAGGGCTTGGCCTCCTCGATCTTGACCGTCTTCATCTTGTCGCCGGCCTTCAGCCGGTCGACCACGTCGATGCCCGACGTCACCTGGCCGAAGATCGTGTAGTTGTTGTCGAGGTGCGGCGCGGGGGCGAAGCAGATGTAGAACTGGCTCCCCGCCGAGTCGGGGGACTGGGAGCGAGCCATGGCCACGGTGCCCCGCAGGTGCTTCCGCTTGTTGAACTCGGCCTTGAGCTGGTAGCCCGGGCCGCCGGTGCCGTCGCCCTTCGGATCCCCGCCCTGGGCCACGAAGCCCGGCACGATCCGGTGGAACGTCAGCCCGTCGTAGAAGCCCTTCTTCGAGAGCGTGATGAAGCTCTCGACCGTCTTCGGGGCGTCCTCCGGGTAGAGCTCGATCCGGATCTCCCCGCCCTTCTCCATGGTGATCACTGCGGTCGGATGCATCCGCTGTTGCCCCTCCGCGCCGCCCGGAAACGCCGGGAGCGCCGTCACGAATCCCATCAGGAGTGCCCATCGCCACGCCCGCATGCCCCGCTCCTCTCCCCCGCCGACGCGCTGTGCAGAAGCGCCGGTCATTCTACCCCATGGCTCCTCCATGGAAGCACGGCGCCGGGCGGCCGGCCAGATGCGCGGCGCGGGAGGCCGGGCCGGCGCCGCGCCGCCCGAGGCGATCCGTCGCGGGACGGCGCCTGTCTCGCCGGACGCGGCCCGGCGCGCGGGAATTCCCGCCGGCCGGGGGGCGATCTCGCCCATCTGCTACACTGGACAGGCTATGCAGACGCGGCCCGACCTCCGGAACGTCGCCATCATCGCCCACGTCGACCACGGGAAGACCACGCTGGTCGACGCGATGCTCTGGCAGGGCGGCATCTTCCGCGCGAACGAGTCGGTCCCCGAGCGGATCATGGACTCGATCGACCTCGAGCGGGAGAAGGGCATCACGATCATGGCGAAGAACACCGCGATCACCTATCGCGGGATGAAGATCAACATCGTGGACACGCCCGGCCACGCGGACTTCGGGGGCGAGGTCGAGCGCACCCTGACGCTGGTCGACGGCGTCCTCCTCCTGGTCGACGCCGCCGAGGGCCCGCTGCCCCAGACCCGCTTCGTGCTGCGGAAGGCCCTCGAGGCCGGGCTCCCGCCGATCGTCGTGATCAACAAGATCGACCGGGCGGACGCCCGCCCGGTCCAGGTCCTGGACGAGGTCTACGACCTGTTCATCGACCTCGACGCCGACGAGAGCCAGCTGGACTTCCCGGTGATCTACACCGACGCCCGCCGCGGCACGGCCACCACGCGCCTGGACGAGCCCGGGCGCACCCTCGAGCCCCTCTTCGAGGCGCTGCTCGCCACGGTGCCCGCGCCCCGCTACGACCCGGCCATGGGCCTCCAGCTGCGGGCGGCCAGCCTCGACTGGGACGACTACGTGGGGCGGCTCATCATCGGCCGCGTGACGAACGGGACGATCCGCGCCACCGACCGCGTCGCCGTGGTCCGGCGCTCCGGCGCGATCGAGCCCGCCAAGGTGACGGTGGTCTACGTGTACGAGGGGCTCCGGCGCGTGGAGGTGCCCGAGGCCGGCCCCGGGGAGCTGGTCGCGGTCGCCGGCGTCGAGGCCATGGACATCGGGGAGACGCTGGCCGACCCCGAGCGCCCGGTCGCCCTGCCGCCGATCCACATCGACGAGCCCACGGTCGCCATGCTGTTCTCCTCGAACGTGTCCCCGTTCGCCGGCCGCGAGGGCAAGTACGTCACCTCGCGCCACCTCCGCGACCGCCTCTTCAAGGAGGCGCGCACCAACGTGGCCATGCGGATCGAGGAGCACCGAGACGCCGGACACCTTCCGCGTGTCGGGACGGGGCGAGCTCCAGCTCGCCATCCTGATCGAGATGGTCCGCCGCGAGGGGTACGAGCTCGAGGTGGGGCAGCCCGAGGTGATCACCCGGACGGAGGACGGCCAGCGGCTCGAGCCGATGGAGCACCTGGTCGTCGACTGCCCCGAGGAGTACATCGGCGTCGTCACCCAGAAGGTCGGGACGCGGCGCGGCCAGATGGTCAAGATGACGAATCACGGGACCGGGCGGGTGCGCCTCGAGTACCGCATCCCGGCGCGGGGGCTGATCGGCTACCGCTCGGAGTTCCTCACGGACACGCGGGGCAGCGGGCTCCTGAACCACCTCTTCGACGGGTGGGCGCCCTGGCACGGGGAGATCCCGCGCCGGACCACCGGCGCCCTGGTCGCGGACCGCGAGGGGCGGGCGACCGGCTACGCGATCGACCACCTCCAGCCCCGCGGCACCTTCTTCGTCCGGCCCGGCGACGCCGTCTACGAGGGCCAGGTCGTCGGCGAGCACGTCCGGGAGAACGACCTCGACGTGAACGTGACGAAGGAGAAGAAGCTGACGAACATGCGGGCGTCCACGTCCGACGAGGGCATCCGCCTGTCGCCGCCGCGCATCATGAGCCTCGAGCAGTGTCTCGAGTGGATCCGCAACGACGAGCTGCTCGAGGTGACGCCGACTTCGCTCCGGCTGCGAAAGAAAGCGCTGGTTGCGCGGCGCCGCTTCTAGCGCCGGCCCGGCGTCTCGCAGGAGCTCGCGGGCCTCGCGGCGCTCCTACTGACCGCGGTCTCCGCCGACGCCCAGCCGGACCCCGAGCCCCGCGCGCTACCTGGAGGTCGGCACCGAGCTCCCGTTGAAGGGCAACGCCCCCATCAACGGCTACGCGTTCTACCTGTGGAACCGGCCCAACTACCCGCGAGCCGGACCAGTACCTGCGCGTGGTCGTGGCGCCGACCTATCTCCTGACGGAGTTCGTGCAGGACCACTGGCCCTTCGGGCGCCACGCGGTGAGCATCGGCCTGAACGGCGGCGGATTCCGCTACGGCCACGAGGAGTACCGGCACGGCACCCACCAGGCGGAGGAGTCCTTCTGGGGCCACGGCGCCGAGCTGCCGCTCTCGTACTACGCGGGCACGAAGCTCTTCGACAAGCTGCCGCTCCAGGGCCAGGTCCGGGTCACCCCCGCCTTCCTGGTCTACCAGGACTCGTTCAGCACCGACGAGCGACTTCGAGCTGCCGCCGGACACCGGCCTCATCACCGGGCCGCGTGGGACTCCGCCTGGGGGGCGTGCCGCCGGAGCTCCTGCCGAAGCTCGCGCTCGAGGCCTCGGCCTGGTACGAGGCGACCTACCGGACGAACACGGGGACGTTCGGGCTCCCCGACAAGCCGGAACCGCTGGAGTCGCTCAGCCAGCGCTCCTGGGGGCGGCTGGCGGGGGTCTTCGCGCCCGCCGACGGGCACACGATCGACGTCCTGCTGACGGCCGGCTTCTCGCTCGACGTCGATCTCCTGTCGAGCTTCCGCATGGGCAGCGCGCTCCCCTTCCGGAGCGAGTTCCCGCTGATCCTGCACGGCTACTTCGTCGAGGAAGTGTTCGCCAAGCGGTTCTGGCTGCTGAACGCGTCCTACCGGTTCCCCGCCTGGCCGGGCTCGCGCAAGGTGCACGCTCCGGCTCGCCTTCGACATGGCCGGGGTCGACTACGTCGACGGACACGCCCTTCCGCGCGAGCATCTCCGGGGGGTGGGTGGCGACCTCTCCGTCGCGTTCACGCCGCGCGTGACCATGGTCGTCGGCTACGGGTACGGCTTCGACGCCCCCCGGAACGGCGGCTTCGGCGGGCACGAGGCCCACGCGCTGATCGAGCTGAAGTACTAGGGGGACGAGGGGCCGGGCGGCGGGCGCGCCCGGGGCGTTCCCGGGCCGGCGGCCCCGGCGGCGGCGGCGCGGGCGACCCGGAGCCGCCATCGGCACTCCCCCCGGGCGGCGCGGCCCGCGTCACCGGGGGCGGCGGGCCATCGCGCCGGGGCGCCTCCGGGGGGCGGCCGGGCGGGCGGCGGCTGGGGCCGCCCGGGCGCGGCCCGCGGCCCCCGAGCCCGGCCCGGCGGGCCTCGCGCGCTTCCGCCGACCGGCGGCGCTCCTCGGCGGTCGGCTTGATCTCGGGCAGGAACAGCGCGTCCTCCGCCCATTCCACGCGGATGCGCTGCCCGATGAAGCGCTCGACGCCCTCGAGCGACAGCGCGCTCGCCTCGTCGACCAGGCTGATGGCCTTGCCCGACGCGCCCGCGCGCGCCGTCCGGCCGATCCGGTGGACGTAGTCCTCCGGGTCCTGCGGCAGGTCCCAGTTGTAGACGTGGGTGACGTCGGGAATGTGAAGCCCCCGCGAGGCGACGTCGGTCGCCACGAGGATCGGCACGCTCCCGTCCTTGAACGCCTCCAGCGTGCGGAGGCGCTTGCGCTGGTCGACGTCGCCGCTCAGGGCCCGCGCCGTGTGGCCGTTCCGCTCGAGGCGCTCCACCAGGCGGTGGACCTCGTCCCGCGTGTTGGTGAAGATGAGGATGCGCCCGCCCTGCTCGGCCGCGAGCAGCCCCAGCAGGAGGCCGAACTTCTCGTGGCGCCCCGCGTGGTAGAGGACCTGCTCGACGCGCTCCACGGTCACCTGCTCCGGCGACACCGTGATCTGCGCGGGGTTGTTCATGAACTCGTAGGTGAGCTCGAGGACGCGGAAGGACAGGGTGGCCGAGAACAGGAAGGACTGCCGCGCCTCGGGCGGCGGCAGCCGGCGGAGGATCCACCGGATGTCGGCGATGAATCCCATGTCGAACATCCGGTCCGCCTCGTCGAGCACGAGCACCTCGACCCGGGCCGGCGACCACGCGCGCTGCTTCAGGTAGTCGATCAGCCGCCCGGGCGTCCCGATCAGGAGGTCGATCGGGTCTCCGAGGGACTCCCGCTGCTTGATGTAGTCCACGCCGCCGAAGACGAGCGCCGTCCGGAGACCCGTGAAGCGGCCGAGCTGCCGCGCGTCCGCGTCGATCTGGACGACCAGCTCCCGCGTGGGCGCCATGATCAGCGCGCGCGGCGACCCCTCGCGAGGCCCGGACGGCGGGCGGCGGAGCAGCCGGGTGAAGGTCGAGATCAGGAACGCGGCCGTCTTGCCGGTGCCGGTCTGGGCCTGGCCCGCCACGTCCTTGCCGCGGAGGGCGACCGGGAGCGCCGCCTCCTGGATGGGGGTGGCCGTCGTGAATCCCGCGGCCCGGATTCCCTCCTGGACCTCGGGCGGCACGTCGAGCTCGGCGAATCGCATCGGGGTCAGGCGGCCGCCCGCTTCCGGCGACCGCCGAACAGCCGGGAGGCCACGATGCCCGCCTCGTAGAGCAGGATGAGCGGGCCGGCCATCAGGAGCTGGTTGAAGGCGTCGGGCGTCGGCGTCAGGATGGCCGCCGTCACGAAGCAGAGCAGGATCGCGTACTTCCGGTTCTTCGAGAGGAACTCGGGCGTCACCAGCCCGAGCCGCGTGCCGAGCGTCAGCGCGAGCGGCAGCTCGAAGACGAGCCCGAAGGCCAGCGTGAACTTGAGGATGAAGTCGACGTAGCGGTTCACCGAGAGCGTCGGCACGAGATTCGCGGTCTTGTAGCTGACGAGGAACTTCACCGCGAACGGGACGATGACCTTGAGCGCGAAGCTGGCGCCGACGAAGAACATGAGGGTGGACAGGATGACGAACGGCAGCGCGAACTTTCGCTCGTGCGGGAGCAGCCCGGGGGCGATGAAGCCCCAGACCTGGAAGAGGAGCACGGGCAGGACCAGGAACGCGCCCGCGATCAGGGCGACCTTCATGTTGACCCAGAAGGGCTCGGTCGGCTCCAGGAACACGAGCTTGATCGGCTCGATCGGCTGGGCCAGCCAGGTGATGATCCGCTCGGAGAAGCTGAAGGTCGCGATGAAGCCGATGGCGAGCGCGATCAGCGACACCATGATCCGCAGCCTCAGCTCGCCCAGGTGGGCGAGGAAGGGCATGCGGCCCTCCTCGACGTCCTGCGGCTCGGCGCCGGGCGGCAGGGCCTTCCGGAAGAGCATCACTCGGCCGGGCTCGGCGGCGCCGACTCGCGCGGGTTCACGACGAGCGTGACCTCGCCGCGGACGCCCGTGGCGGCGAGCGCCGCCCGCAGGGTCCCCGCCGTCCCCCGGCGGAACTCCTCGAACCGCTTGGTCACCTCGCGGGCGAGCACCACCTCGGCGTCGCCGAAGACCGTCTCGATCGCCTCGAGCGTGGCCAGAAGACGGTGCGGGCTCTCGTAGAGCACCACCGGGCGCTCGAGCGCCTGGAGCTCGCGCAGCCGGGTGAGCCGGCGGCCGGCCTTCACCGGCAGGAAGCCCTCGAACACGAACCGGTCCGCGGGAATCGCCCGCCGCCGACAGGGCGGCGACCAGGGCGGACGGGCCCGGGATCGGCACCACCGGCACGCCCGCGTCCCGGCAGAGCCGCACCAGCCGGAAGCCGGGATCCGACACCCCGGGCGTCCCGGCGTCCGTCACCAGCGCGATCCGGGCGCCGCCCTGGAGCCGCCGCAGGAGCTCGGGGCCGCGCCGGGCCTGGTTGTGCTCGAAGTAGGAGACCAGCGCGGCCCGGACCCCGTACGCCTGCAGCAGGGTCCGGGTGCGGCGGGTGTCCTCGGCGGCCACGAGCTCGACCTCGCGCAGGACGCGGAGCGCGCGCAGCGTGATGTCCTCGAGGTTGCCGATCGGGGTGGCGACGACGAAGAGCGTGCCCGCCGGCAGCGCCACCGGCGACGCCGGCGAAAGGCCCTCGTCGCCCGGAGCCGGCCCCGGACTCGCCGGGACGGCCAGGGCCGGCGCCGGCCCGCTCAGGCGCTCTCCGCCTTGCGCTCGGTGACGAGGATCGGGCGTTCGGTGCCGAGGATCGCGTCGCGGGTGATGACGCATTCGGTCAGCCCCGGGATGGACGGGAGGTCGTACATCACGTCGAGCATGACGTCCTCGAGAATCGCCCGGAGCCCCCGGGCGCCCGTCCCCCGCTTGAGGGCCTCGCGCGCGATCGCCGCCGTCGCGTCGTCCGTGAACTGCAGCCGCACCTTTTCCAGCTCGAAGTACTTCTGGTACTGCTTGATGATCGCGTTCTTGGGCTCGACGAGGATCCGCAGGAGCGCCGCCTCGTCCAGGTCGTGGAGCGTCGCCACCACCGGGAGCCGGCCCACGAACTCCGGGATCAGCCCGAACTTGAGGAGATCCTCGGGCTGGACCTGGGCGAGCACGTCGCCCAGCAGGCGGTCCGACTTCGCCCGGATCTCCGCGCCGAATCCCATGCCGGACTTCCCCACCCGCCCCTCGATGATCTTGTCGAGGCCGACGAACGCCCCGCCGCAGATGAACAGGATGTTCGTGGTGTCGACCTGGATGAACTCCTGGTGGGGGTGCTTCCGGCCGCCCTGGGGCGGCACGTTCGCCACCGTGCCCTCGAGGATCTTCAGCAGCGCCTGCTGGACGCCCTCGCCCGAGACATCGCGCGTGATGGAGGGGTTCTCGGACTTCCGGGCGATCTTGTCGATCTCGTCGATGTAGACGATGCCCCGCTCCGCGCGCTCCACGTCGTAGTCCGCCGCCTGGAGGAGCCGCAGGATGATGTTCTCGACGTCCTCGCCGACGTAGCCGGCCTCGGTGAGGCTCGTGGCGTCGGCGATCGTGAACGGGACGTGGAGGATCTTCGCGAGCGTCTGGGCGAGCAGCGTCTTGCCGGAGCCGGTGGGACCGATCAGGAGGATGTTGGATTTCTGGAGCTCGACGTCCCCCGAGGTGGCGCCGGCCTCGATCCGCTTGTAGTGATTGTGGACCGCGACCGCCAGCACCTTCTTGGCCCGCTCCTGGTTGACGACGTACTGGTCCAGGATCGCCTTGATCTCCGACGGCTTGGGGAGGCTCCGGATCTCGCGGCTGCGCTCCTCTTCCCACTCCTCCGCGATGATGTCGTTGCAGAGCTCGACGCACTCGTCGCAGATGTAGACGGTGGGGCCGGCGATGAGCTTCCGCACGTCGTTCTGGCTCTTGCCGCAGAACGAGCACTTCAGGACGCCGCCGTTCGTCTCCCGCGTTCGCGCCATGGGTTCCCCGGGGCCTCCCGCCTAGCTCCGCCGCCCGTCGGCGGCCCCGGCGGCGGCCCGGAGGACCGGCGTGTGGGAGACGATGACCTGGTCCACGATCCCGTACTCCTTGGCCTGCTCGGCGGTCATGAAGAAGTCCCGGTCCGTGTCCTTCGCGATCCGCTCGATCGGCTGGCCGGTGTGGGTCACCAGGATCCGGTTCAGCTCGTCGCGGATGCGCAGGATCTCCCGCGCCTGGATGTCGATGTCCGTCGCCTGGCCCTGCACGCCCGCCAGCGGCTGGTGGATCATCATCCGCGAGTGCGGCAGGGCGAAGCGCTTGCCCTTGGCGCCCGCGCACAGGAGGAGCGCCCCCATCGACGCCGCCTGGCCCATGCAGATCGTCGAGACGGCCGGCTTCACGTACTGCATCGTGTCGTAGATCGCCATCCCCGCCGTCACCGAGCCGCCCGGGCTGTTCACGTAGAGATAGACGTCCTTGTCCGGATCCTCGGCCTCCAGGAACAGCAGCTGGGCGATGACCAGGTTGGCCATGTCGTCTTCGATGTAGCTCGGCAGGAAGATGATGCGCTCCTTCAGGAGCCGCGAGAAGATGTCGTACGCGCGCTCTCCGCGCGGGGTTTGCTCCACCACCATGGGGATGAGTGCCACAGCGCCTCCTACCCTGGCCCGAGGTGTCATCGGGCGTGTCATTCGCGTTGGGCGCTTTGCGCGCTCTTGGCGCCCTCGGTCTCGGCGGCCGGCTCGATCCGGGCGTGCTCGATGAGGAGCGCGAGCGTCTTGGCCTCGCGGAGCGTCAGCCGCAGCCCGTCCAGCTCGTTGCCACGCTCGAGCATGCTCCGGATCGCCTGGGGCGCGCGCCCCGAATCCCGGGCCAGTCGCGCGATCTCGGCGTCCACGTCCGCCTCGCCGGCGGTCAGCTCCTCCCGGTCGGCGATGGCCTCGAGCAGCAGCGCCCGGCGCACCGAGCGCTCGGCGTCCGGCCGCAGCTCGCCCGCGAGCTTCTGGTAGTCCCAGCGGACGGCGTCCGGGTCGACCCCCTGCCGGCGCAGGCTCTCGCGGGCGTGCCCGATCCGGTGCGAGACCTCGCGGACGACCAGGCTCTCGGGCACCACGAACTCGTGGCGCGCCAGCGCGGCGTCGACGACGGCCTCCTCGAGCCCCTGGCGATCCTGGCGCTCCCGGTCGGCCACGAGGCGCGCCCGCACCGCGTCCCGGAGCTCGGCGAGCGTCTCGTGCGCCCCCAGCCCGCGGGCGAGCTCGTCGTCGACCGGCGGCACTTCCTTCTCCTTCACCTCGACCACCCGCAGCGTGAGATCGCCCGTGCGCCCCCGGAGCTCCTCGCGCGGATGCCCCTCGGGGAACCGCACCTGGACCCGCCGCTCCGCGCCCGCCTCGAGGCCCATCACGGCCTCGTCCATCTCGGGCAGCACGCGGCCGCCCCCCACCTCGAAGGCGTAGCCCTGCTCGGCACGCGGCTCACCCGCTTCCGGCCGGAGCTCGTAGTCGACCACCACGAAGTCGCCCACGCGCGCCGGGCGCGTCGCGGTCACGAGCGTCGCCCGCTGCTCCGCGAGCGCGGTGAGCGTCCCGTCGACGTCGGCGTCGGTCACCGGGCGCGCCGAGTGCCGCGCGGTCACGCCCCGGTACTCGCCGAGCGCGATCGCGGGCTTGATCTCGACGACCGCCGTGAAGCGGAGCGGCTGCCCTTCCTCGAGCTGGAGCTCGCTGAACTCCGGGTCCTCGACGGGCCGGAGCTGGGCCTCGTCCACGGCCCGACGGTAGACCGCCGGGATCAGCGCCTCGGCGACCGCCTGCCGGACCTCGTCGCCGAACCGCGACCGCACGAGCGTCAGCGGGACCTTGCCCCGGCGGAAGCCCGGCAGCCGGGCGTCGCGCTGGACCCGGCCGCACGCGGCCGTCCAGGCTGCCCGCACTTCCTCCTCGGGCGCCTCGACGACCAGCTGGCGCTTGCAGGGATCGACCTCTTGAATCTCGACTTTCATCGGATGGACCGTGTCATCGTCCTAGGCGAGGTGTGGTGCGAGAGGGGGGAGTTGAACCCCCAAGGGATTGCGCCCACTGGATCCTAAGTCCAGCGCGTCTGCCAATTCCGCCACTCTCGCGCGTCCCGGGTGTCGCGGCGGCGTCGACCCCTGCCCCCGCGCGTGATCGCGTCCTGACCCGGGAAGTATACCGGACGGGGGAACCCCCGGCAAGAAACCGCGTCTCAGGCGCCGTGCCAGGGCTCGCTGCGGATGCTGACGGTCAGCCGGTGCCGCGCTCCGGGACCCACGGTGACCGCGCCGCGCCCGACGTTGCCGGACTCCACGCAGAGAAACCGCGGCCACTCGTCGGCGGCGAGATCGGGCAGCGCGCGCGCCGCGCCCGGGTTCCACACGACGGTCGCCTCGGAGCCGGTCTTGACGATCTCCAGGCGGCGGCGCCCGACCGGATCCCGGACGACGCAGGTGGCGCGCGTGTCGTCGTAGATCCGGTCCGTCTCGCCCCGCACGACGAGGGGCGCCTCGCCCTCGCGCTTCCGCGCGAAATCGTCCGTCTCGTCGACGAACGCGGCGCCCTCGAGGCCGCTCACGGAGATGCGCTCGACGTCCTCGACCGCGAGGTACGTGTGGAGCGCCTCCTCGAACGCGAACGGCCCGGGCCCACGGTTCTCCACCTCGAGCGTGAGCCGGAGCGCGGGCCCGATCTCCACCCGGTAGCGCAGCCGGGCGCCGGCCGGCCACTCCGCCGCCGTCACACCGTCGAGTCCCAGCAACAGGTGCACGACGCCCGCCGCGTCGACCGCGGCCGTGTCCAGGGTCCAGGCGGCCAGGCGCGCCGGCCCGTGCCGCGGCGCGGTGGGGTCTCCGGCCTTCGGCCCGAACCACGGGAAGACGAGGGGGATCCCGCCCCGGATGGCCACCCCCGGCTCGAAGCGGGCCGCGCGGCTCAGGAAGAGGACGGGGGCCGTGTCCCTCGGCGCGTACGCCGTGACGTGCGCTCCCTGCAGGTAGACGTCCGCCTCCGCGAGGGGGGTCGCCACCTCGAGACACGGCAGACCGCCGCGCCCGGCCGTGAGGCGGACGCCGGGGGGCAACGGGCCCCCGCCGGCCGGCAAGCCCGCCCGCGGGTCTACGACGCGCGTCCCCCGGCCGGCCCGGGAATCCGCCGGCGCGAGGTCACTCGGCCGGGGCGTAGAGGCGAATCGACACCCGCCGGTTCTGGTCGCGGCCCTGCTTCGTCTTGTTGTCGGCCACCGGCCGGATGTCGCCCAGCCCGATCGAGTGGACGCGGGGCAGCTCGACGCCCTTCTCGACCAGGAACCGGCGCACCGCCTCCGCCCGCCGCTGACTGAGCTGGATGTTGTACGCGCTGGCGCCGACGCTGTCGGTGTAGCCCTCGAGCTCCACGGAGAGCTGCGGCTGCTCGCCGAGCTGCTTGGCGAGCGCGAGGAGCCGCGTCTGCGTCCCGTCGTCCAGCACCCACTTGTCGAACTCGAACTGGACCAGCAGCGTCTCGGTGAGCGTGCGCTTGTCCCGGCTCGCCCAGAGCTTCGTCAGGCGCTGGTCGGTCTCGGTCGCCTTCCCGAGCGCCGCCTGCGCGGCGGCCCCGGCGGCGTCCGCCCGCGCGGCCGCGTCGGTGGCCTTGGCGCTCGCCTCGTCGGCCCGGCTCGCCGCCTGGGTCGCCGCCGTCGTGGCCTCGGACACCTTGAGGGTGGCGGCGTCCGTGGCCGCCCGAGTCTCGCCGAGCTCCTTCTGGAGCCCGTCGATCCGGGCCTTCTCCTCGCCAAGCGACTTGTCGACGCGGCCGACATTGCCTCCGACCCGCTCCTGGCTCTTGGCCACCTCGTCCGTCACGAACTTCTTGGTGGCGCACCCGGTGACGAGCAGGGCGCCGCCGAGAAGACCGCCGATCACCATCCTCCACGCCATGGTTGCGCCCCCTCCTCGTGTCCGGAGTCTCGCCGATCGCGCCGCGCCAGGCCGCGCGCACAGGCCCACCGTGCCCCGAGTCTACCGGGACCGCCCCGGCCCGGGAACACCCCGGGAACTCCACGAGGCCACGAGCCGGTCGATTACAGCATGGCGACGGCCCTCCGGGCCAGATGGCCTGGTCAACCCATTCCCGGGAGCCGGGCTCGGCGAAGGGAAGCGAACCCACTCGGGCTGGACCGGGGCAGGAGCTGGAGGGGAACATCGCGGCCCCGGACGCGCCGCCCGCACCGAGGTGCGGGCGCCGATCGAGCGTGACGCCGTGACCGGCTACCGCGCGCTCGGGCCTCCACCTGTCCGGCAGGCATGGCACAGGCGCTGGGCCTTCGAGTCGCTCCGGAACGGGCGCTCGCAGTCGAGGCAGATCAGCTGGCGGCTGCCGTCGGGCCAGTCGTTGAGCGACTCGGGGATTTCCTGGCAGCCGAGATGCGCGGCCGCGCCGAGAGCGACCGGGCGGGTGCACATCCGACATCGGGGAGCCCCGGTCATCAAGGACCCGCCCATCGGCCCGCGACGCGGATCGACGGCCCCCGCCCGGCGCGCGGGGATATCCCCGCGGTTCGGCGAGGCCGCGGGCCGCCGGCCGGGCGCTGGCCGCTCAGAGGCTGCGCTTCCGCCCCCGGAGTCCCCGGCGGCTTCCCTTGCGCTTGAACGACTTGGGCGGGGCGGGCCTGGATCGGTCGCCGCCGCCCCCGCCCGAGCGGTTGGGATCGAACGAGCGCGGGCCGTCCCGCCTCGGGGGTCGATCCTCGGCGGCGTTCACCGTGAGCTTGCGCCCGTCGACCTCACGGTCATGAAAGAGCCGGATCGCTTCCGCGGCCTCGGCCTCGTTGCCGAACTGGACGAAGGCGAACCCTCGCGGGCGTCCGGTCTCACGATCGGAGGGCAGGTAGACCTCGACGACGCTCCCGGCCTCGGACAGCAGCTGCGTGAGGGCGTCCGCCGTGGTTCCCAGGTTCAGATTTCCAACGAACACTCGGGCTGGAATGGCTCGTATCCTCCTTCGTCAATCGGGTGGTCGGTCCGGGTCGTCCCCCTTCCGAACGGATCGGTCAGTAACCCTCGCGCCGGGCCGCGCGGACCGCCTCGGCCGCCTTGATGTCTTCGGCGAACATCCCGACGTGCAGCGGACAGGGCGGCTCGTTCGCCTCCACGTACTGACACTCCAGCTGATTGCACTGGACGAAGTACCCGGCGGGGCGTGTGAGGTGGGTCGGCCGCGTGAGCCGGATGAGCACGGGCTCCGACACGACGGGGCACCAGAACTCGCGAGGGCGGGGTGCGCGCATGGGCGTGTCCCTCACCCTCGCCCGGCATGGCGGGCCGGGCGAGTCCGCGCATCGCCGCGACGCGCCGGGCCCGAGCGCGACGCCCCGGCCAGTCCGGCCGGACCCGGCCTACCAACGGGGCGGGCGACGCGATCCGCCGCCGCCGCCACCGTTGCCGGGCGCCTTGGCGACGCTGACCAGGAGCTTGCGCCCCTCGAACATCTGATCGTTCAGCTTCGAGATCGCCTCCTGCGCCTCCGCCGCCGTGGACATCTCGACGAACCCGAAGCCCCGGGACTGGCCGGAGAAGCGGTCGGTGACCACCGTGGCGGACTCCACCGTGCCGCACTGGGAGAAGTACTCCCGCAGGCTGTCCGACGTCGTCGAATACGAAAGCCCGCCGACGTAGAGCTTGGACGCCATCGTGGCCTCCACTGGACCGCTGGGTCCACCGTTTCCGCGACCCTGGTTCGCGCCCCGAACACGCGGAAGTGCTATCGGCGGCGAGGCTGGATCCGACCTCGAATCCGGCAAGAGTGCCACCGGGAGGATAGCACACCCCCGGCGCCGGGCCGGTTCCGCGGAACGGGCTCGCCGGCCGGCTGGCGCGAGGCGCCGGCCGCCTCGGCGCCCGCGGCCGGCGCCAGAAAAGGCAAGCCCCGCAGGCGCTTGGGGAACCCGCTCCGGCGCCCGGGCCGCGGCAGCGCGCCTACCCGCCGGCCACGCCTTGCGTGTTCACGTAGAGGGCGTAGAGCCCGTGGCTGGCCGCCATGAAGAGGCGATTCCGATAGCGGCCGCCAAAACACAGGTTCGCGCAGCGCTCGGGCAAGTCGATGTGGCCGAGCGGGTGGCCGCTCGGGGAGAAGACGCGCACGCCGTCCAGGCCGGCCTCACCCATGCCCCAGCCGCACCAGAGGTTGCCGTCGACGTCGACGCGGAATCCGTCGGGGGAGCCGCCCGGGCCCGCGTCGATCAGCACCCGGCCCTTCCCGAGCCGCGTGCCGCCGGCGGTCACATCGTAGGCGAGGATGGTCCGGTGGGGCGTGGCGCGCGAGGCGACCACGTAGAGGGTGTGCTCGTCGGGCGAGAACGCGAGCCCGTTGGGCCCGGCGATGTCGTCCGCCATCACCGCCAGCTGCCCGGTGGTGCCGTCCAGCCGATAGACCGCCGGCGTGTTCTCCGACTCGTCGCGGTGACCCTCGTAGTAGCCCAGGATGCCGAACACCGGATCCGTGAACCA
This sequence comes from uncultured Candidatus Rokubacteria bacterium, assembly GCA_963745015.1. Taxonomy (GTDB): domain Bacteria; phylum Methylomirabilota; class Methylomirabilia; order Rokubacteriales; family DASRDR01; genus DASRDR01. Next base: position 30,204 of record CAVUVU010000012.1, on the reverse strand, counting down.
TATCGCGCCGTCGCGCGCCACCACGACGTCGTTCGGGGAGTTGAGCTTCCGGCCGTTGTAGGAATCGGCCAGGACCGTGATGGCGCCGTCGTGCTCCGTGCGGGTGACGCGCCGCGAATCGTGCTCGCAAGTGACCAGCCGGCCCTGACGGTCGCGGGTATTGCCGTTGGCGTTGTTGGACGGCTTGCGGAAGGCCGACACCGCGCCGGTCTCCTCGTCCCATCGCAGGATCCGGTTGTTCGGGATGTCGCTCCACAGGAGGTAGCGCCCGTCGCCGAACCACACCGGCCCCTCCGACCACCGGCAACCGGTGAACAGCCGCTCGACGGAGGCCAGCGCCAGCCGGTACTTGCCGAACGCCGGATCGAGCACGCGCACGGCCGGGTCGGGATAGCGCTCGTTCGGTTGCCACATGGTGTCGTCTCCCCCTTGCGTTGACAGGCTCGACGGGCGGCCGCCTGCAGCCGAAACGCGGGGCGGCCTCGGAGACCGCCCCGTGTTACCCCGGGGAGCCGGACCGGCGCGGGACGCGCCTAACTCGGACGCTCCGGGCTCCCGGAGTCGCGAGGCGTACCGGGCCCGCCCGTCCGGGAGCCCGGCGCGGCGCCCGGCTTCGCGGACGGCTCAGTTCGCGACGAAGCAGTAGAGCAGGCCGGCGCCGCCCGTGCTCACCAGGTTCTGCTGGCTGCAGCCGTTGGACAGATGCACCGCATTCCACGAGGAGTTGGGACCACCCAGCCGGTCGTGGTGGCCGACCATGGCGTTGCCCGCGCCATTGCTCGTCCAGTTGCCACAGGTGGTCACGTCGGGCCGGCCGATCAGCGCGCGCCCGTGCGAGTCCGAGCCCGTCAGGATGTCGTGGATGTTGGGCGTGTCGCCCGCCCCGGTGACGACCTCGCCCTTCTCGTTGAGCGCGATGGGCTTCCGGATGTTGTTGCGATCACGCTGCGAGTCGCCGTGCAGCTCATCGACGTTGGCCGCGATGATCACGCCCTTCGCGTTGTACCAGGGCCCGCTGCCGATCCGGTCGCGCGCGTTGACGGGCAGCGCCGGCGGCGCCGAGGTCTGGCTGAGGTACGCGCGCCACGTGCGATTGCCCGCGCCGGCCGCCTGCGCCAGCGTCTGGCAGTGCTTGTCGGCGCCCGCCAGGCCGCCCAGGTTCGCCCCGTCGCCGAGGCCGACGCTGGTGACGAAGAAGCTCATGGGCTGCGGCGGCGCCGCCGGCGGCGGGGCCGGCGCCGGCTGCGTCTGGGCGCTGCCGATCGCGACGAGCGCGAACGTGGCGATCAGGAGGATCGCGGCGAATCCACTGCGTCTGATGGGCATCACGGGCCCTCCTCACGGTGATGGGTGTCGACGAGCTCCACGCGGAGGCCGACTGCGGCCGCAGCTTACTATGATTCGGCCGCGGACGGCGGCGGCGGAGCCGCTCACGGCGGCCGCTCGACCTGCGCCGGAGCGCCCGGCGGCGGGCCTTGCGCCGTCATCCGATGCGGGCGATGCGGGCGATGCGGGCGAGGGGGATGCGCGCCCCTACCCGACCTGCGGGAAGCGCCCCTCCACCGGATATGCCGGATCGCTGAACCCGGGCGTCGAGGCGTGGCCTGGCACGACCAGGCTGTCGGCCAGCCGCTCGTCCTCCGCCGTCCACTGATAGTCGAGCGCGGCGAAATAGCTGGTCCACTGCTCGAAGGTGCGCGGGCCGGCGATGATCGAGCTGACCGCGCCGTTGTTGAGGACCCAGGCACAGGCCCACGCCGCCAGGCTCGTGCCGCGCTTCTCGGCGTGCTCCGCGAGCGTTCCGGCGATGATCAGGCTCTCGGTCCGCCACTCCGCCTCCAGCATGCGTCGGTCCTGGCGCCCGGCGCGGCTGCCCGGGTCGGCCTTCCGGTCGACCGTGTACTTGCCGGTCAGCACGCCGCGCGCGACCGGGCTGTAGGGCACCACGCCGAGACCGAACGCCCGGGCCGCCGGCAGCAGCTCGACCTCGGGCTGACGGTTCATGAGGTTGTAGTAGGGCTGGAGCGCGGCCGGCGGCGGCACCCCGAGCTGCCGGCAGAGGTGGTGCACGTGCGGGATGTGCCAGGCCCTGACGTTGGAGAGCGCCCAGTCGCGGACCTTGCCCTGGCGGATCAGGTCGCCGAAGGCGGCGATCGTCGTCTCCCAGGGCGTGTCCGGATCGATCCGATGGATGTAGTAGAGGTCGATGTAGTCGGTCTCGAGGCGCGTGAGGCTCGCGTCCACGGCCCGCATGAGGTGCCGCCGCGACAGACCCCGGTCGTTGACGTCCGGTCCGGTCGCCTGGGCGACCTTGGTCGCCAGGACCCAGCGGTCGCGGTTTGCCTTGATCGCGGGGCCGATGACGGTCTCCGACCGCCCCTCGGCGTACACGTTGGCGGTGTCGATGAAGTTGACGCCGGTGTCCGCGGCGTGGTCGATCATGCGCCGCGCCTCCACCGCGTCCGTGAGGCCGCCGAACATCATGGTGCCGAGGCAGATCTCCGAGACTCGCACCCCGCTCGTGCCAAGGACGCGGTATCGCATCGGTGCCACTGTCGTCTCCTTCACCGCCCGCGTGACAGCGGGGACATGCGCCAACCGCCTCGGGCGGGTCCCGAGACCCGGTGCGCCAGGGCCTTCCCGGGGCGACCGCGCGCGCAGCGATCTTACCGGGAGTTCGCGCGCGCAATCAAACCGCGCCCGGACGCGGAGCGCCGATCGGCGTTTCACGCCCCGGGGCGACGCTCGCGGCGCCGACTCTCCTGACGGTCCATCACGGAGCGCGCCGCCGGCCGCACACCCGGAGCCTCGCCTGGACGGCCCTGTCAACGCGCGGGATACTTCGAAGCATGATGCGCGCGCACGCTTGGGTGCGCCTCGTGAGCGGAGTCGCCCTGCTCCTGTCGGCGTGCGCCCCTTCGGCGGTGCTGCGCCGGGCCTTTCCTCCCTCCTTCCCTCACGCGGAGTACGCGCAGTCCTTGCGTCAGGCGGGCCTGGACCGGACGGCGCTGGGCGGCGACTGGCTCGTCGCGGCCGAGCGCGCGCTCGAGACCCCGCTGAGCGTCACGCTTCCCTATCGGGAGACGGGCTACTTCGCGCCCGGCGAACCCGCCGCCGTCGCCTACCGGTTCGACGCCCGTCGTGGCCAACGGCTCCGGGTCGAGGTGGAGCTCCAGGCGAGCGAGGAGGGCCGGCTCTTCATCGATCTGTTCCGGGCGGGCCCCGGCCCGGCGCCACCCGAGCACGTGGCCAGCGCCCCGGCGGGCACGGGCCGGCTCGAGTTCGAGGCGACCCACGATGGCGGGTACCTGCTTCGCCTTCAGCCGGAGCTCCTGCGGGGCGGGCGATACACGTTGTCCCAGCGCGCCCTCGCCTCCTTGAGCTTTCCGGTGCTCGGGAAGGACAGCCGGGCCGTCACCAGCCGCTTCGGCGCCGAGCGCGACGGCGGCCAGCGCGCCCATCACGGGATCGACATTCTCGCGCCGCGGGGCGCGCCGGTCCTGTCGGCCGGCGACGGCGTCGTCAGCTCCGTGGCGGTCACCGACATCGGCGGGAAGGTCGTGTGGGTCCTGGACACCGCGCGGGACCTGTCCCTCTACTACGCGCATCTCGATAGCCAGGGCGTGAGCCCGGGCACCCGGGTCCGGGCCGGTGATGCATTGGGCACGGTCGGGAACACGGGGAACGCGCGGACGACGGTGCCGCATCTTCACTTCGGCATCTACGACCGGCGCGAGGGGCCGATCGACCCGCTGCCGTTCGTGCATGAGCCGCCCGCGGCGCCGGCGCTGCCGGTGCCGGACCCCGGCGCGCTGGCCACCTGGCGCCGCATCGAGGCGCCCGACATCCCGCTCTCGACGTCGCTCGTCACTCGCGCCGCCGGCGCCGCCGCGCTGCCGCGCCACACCGTGGTGCGCGTGCTGGGCGCGACGGCCGGCTGGTATCGCGTGCGACTTCCGGACGCCCGCACGGGGTTCGTGCCCGCGGCCGGCACGCGCGCCGTCGACGACCCGATCCGGCACGAGCGGCGCGTGAGCGCCAGTCCCGTTCAGGACCAGCCCACCCCGGGGGCGGCGGCGCTCGGTTATCTGGATCCGGACCGTCCCGTGCCGGTGCTCGGACGATTCAACGACTATCTCCTCGTCCGGACCGACTCCGGCAAGGTCGGGTGGCTGTCGAGCGCCCCGGAGTGACGGCCGCTTCACCCCGCGCGTGCCGAGGACGTCGTCGTCGCATCCGAGCCACTGGCGCGGCTCACGGCCCGCTGCGGGTGCCGGCGGGCCGCCGGCGCCAGGCGCCCCGCCGATCAGACCTCCGTGTCGGCCCCGCGGACGCCGGCCGCCATCCGGAGCGTCGAGACGATCGTGAAGATGCCGGCGATGACGATGAGGGTCAGCGAGATGGGCCGGCTGAAGAAGATCGAGAAGTCGCCGCGCGAGATCTCGAGCGACTGGCGCAGCGACTGCTCCATCAGCGGGCCGAGGATCAGCGTCAGGATCAGGGGCGCCAGCGGCACGTCGATCTTCTTGAACAGGTAGCCCAGGACGCCGAACGCCGTCATCAGCCCGACGTCGAACATCTGGCCGTTGATGCTGTAGGCGCCGATCACGCAGAACCCCAGGATGAAGGCGTAGAGGATCGGGCGCGGGATCCGGAGCAGCTTCACCCAGAGCGGAATCAGCGGCAGGTTGAGGACCAGCAGGATGACGTTGCCGACGCAGAGGCTGGCGATGACGCCCCAGGCGACCTCGGCATGGTCCCGGAACAGGAAGGGGCCGGGGATCAGGCCCTTCATCATGAAGGCGCCCATGATGATGGCCACCGTCGGCGACCCGGGGATGCCCAGCGTGAAGAGCGGGATGAGCGCCGCGTTGGCATAGGCGTTGTTGGCCGTCTCCGGCCCCGCCACGCCCTCGATCATGCCGGTGCCGAACCGCTCGGGCGTCTTCGACATCCGCTTCTCGGTGACGTAGGACATCACGGTGGGCACCACGGCGCCGACACCGGGGATGAGGCCGAGAAAGAACCCGATGCCGGTGCCGCGCAGCCACCGGCATCACCGAGCGGCGGGCGTCCTCCGCGCGTGAGGAACAGGTCCCGCAGCCGCGCGCCGATCGGCTTGCATGACGGCCTCGCGCTCGAGGCTCACGAGGATCTCGCCGACCCCGAACAGGCCCATGGCGACGATGACGACGTTGATGCCCGCACATCAGCTCGAGCCGGCCGAAGGTGAAGCGCGGCGCCCCGGCGACGGGATCGATGCCGACCATGGCGATCAGCAGCCCGAGCACCGCCGAGACCAGCGCCAGCAGAGATCGAACGGCCGGCGAGGCCGGTCACCAGCGACAGGCCGACCAGCATCAGCGCGAAGAACTCCGGCGGGCCGAACTTCAGCGCGAGCCGGGTGAGCGGCACGGCGAGCAGGACCAGGCCCAGCGTCGCGACCATGCCGCCGATGAAGGAGCCGAGCGCCGCGACCGTGAGCGCGGGCCCGGCGCGCCCCCGGCGCGCCATCGCGTAGCCGTCGATGCAGGTGATCGCCGAGGCCGCCTCGCCCGGCACGTTGACCAGCACCGAGGTCAGCGTCCCGCCGTACATGGCGCCGTAGTAGATCGCCGACAGCATGATGATGCCGGCGGTCGGCGGCAGGCCGAAGGTGACGGGCAGCAGCAGCGCCGTGCCGGCCACCGGACCGATGCCCGGGCAGGATGCCGACCAGCGTGCCCAGCATGCAGCCGACGAGCGCGAAGAGCAGGTTGACGGGCTGGAGCGCGGTGGCGAAGCCGCCGAGCAGGAGGTCGAGGCTGTCCACCGGCTAGAACCCGAAGATGCCCACCGGGAGCGGGAGCCGCAGCCAGTTCACGAACACGTAGTAGGCGCGCGAAGCTGCCCAGCACGGCGAGCACCGGCGTCTCGACCCACCGCCACCGGCCGAGCACGGCGATCACTGCCAGGTAGAAGGCCAGCATCGTCACGCGGAATCCGAGCGTGGTCGTGAGCGCCGCCACCGCCGAACAGCGCCAGGACGACGCCCACGATCCGCAGGCGCGGCGCGCCGATCGGGCACGGGGATGCGCGGCCGCCGGATCGTCCCGGCCCCACGTCGCGCGCGCGAGCACCCAGGCCGCCAGGAGCGCCAGGAGACCGCACAGCCAGCGCGGGAAGAAGCCGGGGCCCGGCCCCAGCGCGCGTGTAGTAGGTGAGGCCGGCCGCCTGATAGCCGAGAAAGCCGGCGACCAGCAGCATGGCGAGTCCGCTGAGCTGATAGGCGCGGCGCGCCGAGGCACCGTCGCGGAATCCCTCCGGCAGGCGACCCCCGGTCGCCGGTGGACGGCGGAGCGGCGCGCCGCTACTGCTGCAGCTTCTGCAGCAGCGGGCGCATCCGGCTCTCGGTGTCGATCCAGTACTTCGTGTAGCCCTCGGGATCGAGATAGTAGGGCCCGATGCCGAGCTCCTTCATCTTGGCCTGGTGCTCCGCGCTCGTCGATCACCTTCTTGATCGCCCGGGTGAGCTTGTCCACGACGCGGCTTCGGCGTCCCCGCCGGCGCCAGGATCCCCGTCGGCCGATGCCGCCACGACGTCGAAGCCGAGCGACCGCATGGTCGGCACGTCCGGCATCGAGGGATCCGGCTGCTCCGCGGCGACGCCGAGCACGCGGAACTGGCCCGCCTTCTTGTGCGCGAGAGCATCCGCGGTCGAGCCGGCCAGCGCCTCCACGTGGCCGCCGAGCAGCGCGGTGACCGAGGGCGCGCCGCCGTTGAAGTGCACCGAGGCGAAGCGCACGCCGGTGACGAGCTCCAGCATCACCACCTGCGTGTGCGGGACCGCCATGAGGCCGCTGTCGCTGATCCGGATGCTCTCCGGCTTGGCCCGGGCCGCCTCGACCAGATCCTTGAGCGTCTTGTACGGGCCCTCGGTCTGGACCGCGAGCATCATCCACGTGAGGTGATGCATCCCGATCGGCTGGAAGCTCGCTCGCGTGTAGACCGCTGCGCGCGATGGATCGAGGTAGTGCGTGGTCACGGTCGGCAGGACCGCGTAGGACAGCGTGTAGCCGTCGGGCGCCGCGCGCGACAGCTCGGTCAGCGCCGAGCTGGGACGCCGCGCCCGGGCTTGTTCGCGACCTGGACCGAGGCGCCGAGCTCCTTCTCCAGCCCGGCCGCCATCAGCCGGGCGGTGACGTCCGTCACGCCGCCCGCGGCGTAGGGCACGATGATCGTGATCGGCTTGCCCTTGACGGGAAACTCCTGCGCCCGGGCCCCGCTGGTCACGACCATGAGGGCCAGCCCCAGCGCTACGGAAAGCGCCGCCTTCGAGACCCCTCGCTGCGACGTCATCGATCCTCCTCGCGGTTCTTGATGGCCGGAGCTCGCGGACCGAGTGGAAGCCAATCGTTTCAAAGATTGCGAGGCTTGGCAAGGGTTCGGCCTCCCGGCGCGCGCCACGGCGCGGGCGCAACACTGAGCGACATCTCTCGCGACGGCGCCCCGCCGAGTATGCTGGTCCCCGCGTCAGCCCCGCGCACGGCTGATTGGCGAAGCTTCAGGCCCGGTGGCGGAAGCCACCGATAGGCGGGCCCGCGATCGGGGGCGTGCTGAGTCCCGTCGTGCGCGGCTGGCCGCCGTCACCCGTTCCTGTCTGCTCCGGCTGGAGCCAGCGCCGCTCCCGGGTGAACTCCGCCTCGCCGTACGGCGCAACCAGGCTCTGCACTGCGTCACCGCACCGAACTCGTCAGCCTGTCGGCCTTCATCAGGGTCCATGTCCAGCCCGCCAGCGTCGCCACGAACACTGGATACGCGTAGAACGGCAAGGGGCGTGTCGTGGGCGTGACCGGAATCCCGGCAAAGATCTGCACGGCGGTGATTCCGAAGAGCACGGCAGCGAACAGCCCGAGGAGGCGCACCGGCAACGGAAACACGCTTGGAACGCTGGTGAGAACGAGCGCCAACGCCCACAGGCTGGTCCCCGCACCAAACGACGGAACACCCGCAGTCAGGTCCATCGCGGCGCTCGAAAGGATCAGGCCCTCGGCGACCACAAACACCAGAAAGCCGGCGGCCACGACGTCTTGACCCCTTCGGTAGAAGGCGAGCGTCAGCAACGCGCTCGCCATGACCAGGCCCACGCCGTCGAGGCCCCATGCGAGCCCTCGGAGAGGGGCGGACGGCGCGAATGCCCCCGCCATCCCGAATACGCCTCCCACCGCGAGACCGACTGAAGCGAGCACCCTCACGCCTTTGTCACTCACCGTGTTCTCCTCGAACACCCCGAGCGCCGCCGTTGATTCGATGTCGGTGGAACTCGGAATCATGAGAACACAGAGGACAGGCCTCGCGAAACGTGCGCCCTACCGCCGGCGCAGCGGGCGCCCCGCACTGCAGTCTTCCATTGACGGACGATCGGATGGGTGGTCACCGTCTCGTGGCTCGAAGGTCGTCGCGTGATGCCACGGCGGAACCACTCGAGGCCTGATGCTCGACATCGCCGATGCCCACGCGGGCGCGCGTCTGCTTCGCCGGCCGCCACCCCGGGCCCGCCGTGTTCTCCCGGTGCGTTGGAACCCGCTCGGGAACGATGCCCGGCTGTCTACGACCAAAGTCCAATGGCGGTCACTCGAAGCGTCATGGCAACCTCGGCGTGTTCGCGCGATCCCCGGCGCGGTGCGCCGGCGTCCGACACACCATTCGGCCGACGACCGGCCGGATGCCCCTCACACCGGAGGTCTCACATGAGCGGCTATCGAGTCCTGGGCCTGGCTGCATGCCTGATGATGGCCGGCATCGCCACCGCCGACGACGGCTGGCACAAGGTCGCCACCCTCACGGCCGGCGGCAAGGCCAAGGAAGTCCCGGTGAACCGCGACGTCAGCGCCGTGCGCTTCACGGTCGACAGCGGCACGGTCGTGCTCAACACGGTGGTGGTTCGGGAGGGCGCCAAGACCACCCCATACCCCATCGCCATCAAGCTCACCGCGAAGGAGCACCGTGACTACGATCTGGCGGCCAAGGTCCACGTCACAGGGTTGCGAATCAGCGATAGCAACACGGGCACCTACACCGTGTCCGTCAAGTAGACGACATCGGGGATGCTCGCCTGGCCGCGGCGGCACGGGTGCCGTCGCATGCAGGGAGCCTAGTGCGTAGTCAGGCCGGCGCACGGAGGCAATCGAGATTCTCGCGGCATCGCTCCGGCAGCCACCGACGAAGCCTCGGGTAGGATGGAACCATGGAATTCCCCCTCCGATACTTGGCTGAGTTTCAGATACCGCCGATCCTCGATCTCATCGCCATCATTCTCTTCGCCATCACGGGTGCGCTGAGCGCCGCGAAGCGCGGCTACGATTGGATCGGCGCCGTGTCGATCGCTCTCGCCACCGGATGCGGCGGCGGGCTCATGCGCGACATCCTCCTGAACGTTCGCCCGGTGTTCCTCGAGCACGAGGCGTACATCTGGGCGGTCTTGGCCGCCGTGCTCCTGAGCATCTACGTGTTCCCGGTCGTCTCGCGAATGCGCTGGATCTTTATCGTGGCTGATGCGCTCGGACTTGCGATGTATGCGGTGATCGGCACGCAGAAATCGTTGAACACCGGGCTGGGGATCTCCGCCGCCATCCTCATCGGCACGCTCAACGCAATCGGCGGCGGGCTCGTCCGGGACGTTCTCACCCGGGAGGAAGCGACCCTGCTGAAGCCGGGGCAATGGAACGCGGGGATCGCGTTCGGCGCCAGTGTGCTCTTCTGTCTCCTGAGCCGTCTCTTGCACGTGCCCCCCGCCGTCGCCGGGACCCTCGTCGTTCTCGTTGCCTTCACCGCGAGACTTTTCGCGCACCGCTACGATCTTCAGACCCGGGCGGTAAGGCCCGTGGGGTTCGGTCCGCGTCGTTCGTAACACCCGCGGCCGGACCGGTTCCGGCCCCACATCATGCCGGGTGGAGATCCATCTCGGCTGGGCGCGGTCCCAGCTGAGCGCGGCGCCGGGGCTCGAGGAGATCGAGGCCGGCCTGCGGGAGGTCCGCCCGACCGGGGCTGGGCGCCTCGAGTCCTTCTATCTCAGGGAGGCGGGCTGCGGGCCCAACCGGGGCTCCTTCATCGGCCGCCGCCTCCGCCCCCGCCTCCCCCTCCGCCCGACGACCCTCCGCCACCTCTCCCACTCGACGAGCCGGGCGGGCTCGACGACGACGCGATCTGCGAGCTCAGGCTGCCGCCGACGGCTCGAGTCAGATTGCCAAGATTCGAGGTCCCGCTGCCCCGGTACCAGGCGATGCCGGCGGTGGCGGCCGCGACGGCGGCCGCCCCTGCGGCTGCCGTGAACTTCTTCGTCCAGGCGTCCTCGACCTCCAGCGCCACCGCGTACGGGAGCAGCGTTTCGTAGCGCTTGGCGTCCAGCGCCGGCGGAGCGCCCGGCCCGGGCAGCCGCTCGAGCTCGTCCCGCTCGGCCACGCTCAGGTAGAGCTTCAGCCCCTCGATCTGGTCGAGCAGCGCCCGGCCGTCCTTCGTCGGCGCGCGCACGAGGCGGCTGAACTGGCTGATCGTCGCCACCATCACGACCAGCACCGCCGCGATCGCCACGATGCCCGTCCCGTCCGATAGAAAGAACGCGAGGAGCGCGGTCCCCACGCCGATCAGAAGCGCGATCGTCACGCTCCCGGCGTTGCGCCGGAAGTAGCGCGGCTGGAGCTCCTTCTCGAGTGCGCTCGGTATGCGCCCGATGCGCACCGGAGATCGTGGCGGCGTTGGCCTTCTTGAGCTCGATGCGCGTCGCGCTGCCAGGAAACAGGCTGTCGAGGAGCTTCCGCTGGCCGGGATCCGTCGGCGGCGTCGACTTGGCGCCGGTCCGCTCCAATCCCCAGCCATCGCTGAGCCATCCATCCTCGTGGTGGATGCGGAGGTGTCCCGCCACCGCCATCGCCAGCACGTCGGCCGAAAAGCAGCGCGTGTCGTATCCCATCCGGCGGACGAAGCGCAGCCCCGCCGGCGCGTGCCCCGCGGGCGGCTCGTACCTCGGGATGATCACGCCCTGCCGGGGATCTCGGCCGACCATGCGCCAGCGCCACACGCAGAAGGCCAGGAGCCCGACGAAGCCCGCCAGCGCGACGAGCACGCCGCGGTTGTCGACCAGCAGCCACCAGAGACGCTGGCTCCGGCCGGGTTCCGGCACGATTCCCTTCGGAAAGCTGAGAACGATCGTGAGCCCTTCGTTGGGCGCCAGCGGCGAGGTCAAGCGCCAGCGCGCCCGCCCCGCCTCGGGCAAGTCGGCCGCGTAGGCCCGGTCCTGCGCGCCCTGCGGTCCGGTATAGCCCTCGGCACGCATCTCCCCGACCGGCACCGGAGTGGGGAGGCGGACGGTAACGCTGCCCTGGTCGATCGGGAAGATCCAGCCGGTGCCGATCGCGTTCCAGTAGAGCTCGTCGTGGCCCGAGAAGAAGCCGAGCTGGCGCGTCGTGCGATAGCGCAGCGTGAACGTGTACTCGGCGGGCACCTTCAGGAAGTCGTCGTTGCCGGTGTTGATCCGGATGCCGTTGGCCACGGACTCGGTAAAGTGCGGCTCCGGCTGGCCATTGCGCCGCACGTCCAGCAGCTCGAACCCGACGACGACCCGGTTGCCGTATCGATCCTGGTAGCGGGTCGGGAAGTCGCGATAGATGCCGCGGCGGATCCGGCTCCCCTCGGCCCGCACGGTGATCTGCTCGGTCACGTCCAGGCTGCCGTCGGCCTTGACCTCGACGGCGATGTCGTAGGCGCGGATGCGCTCCTGGGCCGCCGCCGGGAGCGCCGCCAGCACGCTCGCCCACCCCAGCAGGAGACCACCGACGATGCCGCGGCGGATCGCGAGCGCCCGGTATCTCATCGAGAGAGCTCCACCGGCACGGCCTGACGCTCCTCTTCGCTGGCCTGGAAGAGCTCGGCCGGGCCGAATCCGAACATGCGCGCCACCAGGAGATCCGGAATGCGCTGGATGCCGTTGTGATAGTCGCGCACCGACCCGTTGTAGAACCGGCGGGCGTACTGCAGGTGGTCCTCGATCTCGACGAGATCGCGCTGGAGCTGGAGGAACGTCTCGTTCGCCTTGAGGTTCGGATACGCCTCCTGCAGCACGATGATCCCGGCCAGCGCCTGCTGCAGGGCCGACTCCACCTCGCCCAGCCGGGACGGGCTCCGGAGGGTCACCGCCTGCGTCCGCAGCTCGGTGACCCGCTCGAACGCGCCGCGCTCGTGGGCCGCGTAACCGGTGACGGTGGCCACGAGGTCGGGCACCAGGTCGTGACGGCGCTTGAGCTGCACGTCGATGTCGGCCCAGGCCGACCGCACCTGGTTGCGCAGCCGCACGAGTCGGTTGAACACGAACACGGCCCAGGCCAGGATCGCCAGGCCGACCAGGAGCCAGACGACGGTCACCGGACCACCGTGGCGCCGGACGGAGAACGGGGCCATGCGTCCATGCTCGCTTCCTGCCGCAATCTATTCACGACGCGACCGGAATGCAAACGCCGATCGGCGCGCGCTCGGTGGCGGACCGGCTGGAGAGCGTCGGTTGGCCCGGGCTCATGACGGCGGTCGGACTCTCACCGTAGATGGCCGAACACGGGGGCAGGTCAGCCGAAGCGCCGGAGGGCTGCGATCCGGAGCAAGGTCATCGGCACCAGATCGGCGCGCGGGGCTCGTGACCGAGGCCTCCGGAGCGCGGCGAGACGTTGTAGTTCCGGGTCTGACGACCCGGTCGGGCTCCCTGCTGGCGGACGCGCAGCTCGGAGAGCGGGAGGCGACCGCATGCCTCCGGTTCTGCAATCGGCGCCTTGTCGACTATGCTCTCTGGTGCGCCGCCCGCCGCGCATCCGCGACGCCGGGCGGCGACTCTCCATGACGTGGGCCGGTGCCCGAGGCGACGGTCCTGCGTCCAGCGAGGTTGACACCCATGTCCGAGACGAGCCCGAGCTACTGGAACGACACCCGGGAAGGCCTGCGCACCGTGGAGCTCCGCGCCGCGGGGTTTGATCCCACCGACACGGCGAGACGCAACGCCATCGTGACCGTCGCCAGCCCCTATACCAACGCCCATCGTTGCAACAACCGCGTCCGGCGCATCGCGGATCTTCTGGTGGAGTCGATCGGCCAGCGCGGCGGCCAGGGCCTGCTGGTCGGGACGCCGGCCGTGTCGGACGCGCTGACCCAGGGCACGGCCAGCGCCGGCTACAGCCTCGTCTCGCGCGAGCTGATGGCCGACTGCATCGAGACCGGCCACTACGCGCACCACGCGCAGGCGATGGTCGTCATCTCCGGCTGCGACAAGAGCGGCGCCGCGGCGCTCATGCCCCTGGCGCGAACCAACGCCTTCGGTCTGGTGGTGTACCCGGGGACCAGCTCGCCGGGGCACGTCGACTTCGAGCCTTGGGCCGCCAAGGGCAACAACCTCACGCTGCTGGACTACCTCGAGGGCCAGGCCGCGCACGGCGCGGGCCGGATCACCGGCGGCGAGCTCGCCCGGCTCGAGCAGTGCATCATGCCCGGTAGCGGCACCTGCGGCGCGATGTTCACGGCGAACACGATGAGCACCATCGCGGAAGCCATGGGCATGATGCTCACCAAGGGCGCCTCGCATCCGGCCGACTACGACGCGGCGAGCGACGTGCACGACGACGTCAAGGTCCAGGCGCGCGCCAGCGTGGATGCGCTGTACGCGCTCATGGCCACGGGCCTGCGCCCGCGCGACATCATGACGATGCGGGCCTTCGAGAACGCGATCGTCACGGCGTACGCCATGGGCGGCTCGACCAACATGTACCTGCACCTGCTCGCGATCGCCCGCGAGGCCGGCGTGCCACTGACCATCGAGCGCATCCAGGCCGTGGGCGAGCGCGTGCCGCTGATCGCCAACCTCCAGCCCCACGGCCCCTACGCCATGGTGTCGTTGCACCACCTGGGGGGCGTGCCGGTGGTGATGAAGGAGCTTCTGGACCACGGCTTCCTGCACGGCGATGCCGTGACCGTGACCGGCCGGACCCTGGCGGAGAACCTCCGGCACGTGCCGTCGCTCGACGCCCTCGGCCCCCAGGACATCGTGTGGCCGGTCGAACGTCCGATCGCTCCACCGAACCATCACATCAGCGTCCTGAAGGGCAGTCTCGCGCCCGAGAGCTGCGTGCTCAAGCTGAGCGGCAAGACGCTGAAGCACGGCGCCTTCCGCGGCCCCGCCAGGGTGTTCGACAGCGAGGCCGACGCCATGCACGCCATCCGCACGAACGCGGTCCGCCCGGGGGATGTGGTCGTCGTGCGCAACGTCGGCCCGGTCGGCGCGCCCGGCATGCCGGAGATGGTGCACCTGACCGTCCAGCTGCAGGGACGCGGGCTCGGCCAGGACGTCGCACTCATCACTGACGGCCGATTTTCGGGCGTCTCGCACGGGATCCTCGTCGGGCACGTCTCGCCGGAGGCGGCGAAGGGCGGCCCGATCGGCATCGTGCGCGACGGCGACACCGTCGTCATCGATCCAGGCGCGCGCACCCTGGATCTCGCGATCGACGCCGCCGAGATCGCGCGGCGACTGGCAGCCCGGAACGCGCCCGCGGGACCAGGCCGCGCGCGCCGCGGATCGGTGCTCGACAAGTACGCGCGCCTGGTGTCGTCGGCGCACTATGGCTGCGTGCTGTAGCCCGAGGGACCCGCCGCCTCCTTCGTGCGGCCGCGTCCGCGCGCCGCGCGAGCCTGGGAGCCACCACTCGGCGACCACCCGCGCCGGAACTCACGAGGTGACCGGGTCATGCGCGTTCGACGCGGCCGGCGCTGCGATGACCAGACTCCCTAGCGGGTCATGCTGCCGCGGGGCCGACGATACGCCAGAGGCTCCCCGGCCCGCCTCGCTCAACCGGGGCGGATGTTCTTGTTGTGGTGGAAGGCGTTGTCGGGGTCGTACTTGGCCTTGACCTCGGCCAGTCGCCGGTAGATGTGATCGCCGTAGGCCTCTCGAACGCGGCTGGTGTCGTCGTCGGAATCGAGGAAGTTGACGTAGACGCTCCCGGCGCGGTGCGGTTGGAGGGCCTGGAGGAACCGCCGCGCCCAAGCGGTCTCGGCCGCGGCGTGCTCGCCGGACTCGTCAGGGAGCCACACGGCGTCGATGATGATGTTGTGGGCCACGTCGCGACCGGCGTAGGCGGTGGCATCGTGGGGGACTCGGGCGACCGCGCCGCCCATGTGGAACATCGCCGCATACGACCGGGGCGAGCTGGCGCGGTAGGCGTGATCGGCGATGACGGCGATGGCGTCGTCGGAGAGGCCGGTGAGGTTGGTGGACTTCCAGTAGTAGTGCCACCCGTGGAGGACGGTGTCGTCGAGGCCGCCCTGGAAGGCGGCGTAGGGCGTGGGTGCGAGCAGGTCCACGAGCGGCGTCCCGAACCGGCGGAGGGGCCGCACCACACGCTCGCCGTCCTCGACGGCGCCGGCGTAGCAGCTGGCCACGGCAATGGCCGGCCGCCAGTGCAGGTCCGCGGGGATGACCGGCAGCGGAGGGACGGTGCCGAGCCTGATGACGGTGCCGAGCTCGTCGGGCGCTTCGGCGGCGAAGTCCCGGTAGAAGCGCAGCACGTCGGTCGTGTCGTCGGCCGCCCAGAAGACGGGGCCGGCCATCACGGCCGGGCCAACGGGGTGCAGAGCGAACTCGAACGTGGTGACGACGCCGAAGTTTCCGCCGCCGCCTCGCAGGGCCCAGAACAGATCGGGGTGTTCGTCGGCGGACGCCCGGACGATGCTGCCCTCGGGGGTGACCACCTCGGCGGCCAGCAGGTTGTCGACGGTGAGCCCGTGTTTGCGCATGAGAAAGCCGATGCCACCGCCGAGGGTGAGCCCGGCGACGCCGGTGTGGCCCACGATGCCGCCGGTGGTGGCCAGACCGTGGGCCTGCGTCTCGTGGTCGACGTCGCCCCACAGCGCACCCCCCTGCACCCGGGCCGTGCGGCCGGCGGGGTCGACCCACGTGGCCCGCATCGCCGAGAGGTCGATGACGATCCCGTCGTCGCATACCGCCGTGCCGGCCACGTTGTGGCCCCCGCCCCGGACGGCGATCACCAGGTCGTGGCGGCGGGCGAAGCGCACGGCAGCGACCACGTCGGCGGTCCCGCTGCATCGGGCGATCAGCCGGGGGCGCCGGTCGACGGCGCCGTTCCACACGGCTCGGGCGGTGTCGTAGTCGGCGTGGTCAGCGGTGATCAGCTGGCCCCGGAACCCGTCGATCCCCATCGCGGTTGCCTCCTTGCTCGGATGGCCGACTCGCTCCGTGGTCGGTGTCGTGGTCCTCGTCTCTCGACGGCCCCGGGGTAGGTCGGAGACGTCTCGTTCGGCGGTCACCCTCGTCGTCATTTCTCGTCCCTCCTGTGAGCCTGTCCACTCCTCGCCCTCCGAGCGACCCATGGGGGCCGCTTCCATTGAAGACGAGGATGACGAACCGGCGGCAGGGCGGCTAGTACAGCAGATGGACCGCCCAGGGCATCAGCCAGGCCCGCAGTCACCGGGGAGCGTGCGCCCGAAGGGAGCCGTGAAGTCCACGAAATGGACTTGTGGCCTCTGACGCGAGCGCCCTAGACTTGGGCCCGATGATGAGGAGGTGCCGGCCATGGCTGGATACGGTCAATTCTGTCCCGTCGCGAAGGCTGCCGAGATCTTCGCCGAGCGGTGGACCCCTCTCGTGCTGCGCGAGCTCCTCGCCGGGAGCCACCGTTTCAACGACCTCCAGCGGGGTGTGCCCCTGATGTCGCGCACCCTCCTCGCCCGCCGGCTCCGTGAGCTCGAGGACACCGGAGTGATCCAGCGCATGCCCAAGTCGAGCGGGCGAGGGGCGGAGTACTACCTGACGGCGGCCGGCCAGGAACTGCAGCCTGTCATCGAGGAGCCTCGGCGAGTGGGGTCAGCGCTGGGTGCGGCAGGAGGTGGAGTCCCCAGGACGACCTCGATCCGGGCCTCCTCATGTGGGACATCCATCGCCGCCTCAACGTCAACCGCCTCCCGTCCGGACGCGTGGTGATCCAATTCGACTTTCGAGGCGTACCCAGGCGCTGCCGGAGCCAGAAGATGTTCTGGCTCATCCTCAAGCGTCCGGAGGTCGATGTCTGCCTGAAGGACCCCGGGTTTGGGGTCGACCTCTTCGTGAGTGCGGACCTGTCGGCACTTACCAAGGCGTGGCTCGGTGATATCCGGCTGACGGAAACCATGCGGTCCGGTCTCGTCACGGTCGAGGGGCCGCGGAAGCTGGTCGAGGCCTTTCCGGGCTGGCTCGCGCTGAGCGGCTTCGCCGGCGTTGAGCGGCCCCGGCGTGTCGCGGCGTCCTAGCGTCGGCCGTCGCCCGGGGCGCCGGGGCGGGCCGCTCATTCACGATCTGCCTCCTGGGCTGACGCTCCGCACGTGCCCGCTCCCGACCCACCAGCGCCGCGCTATCGTTCGGGCGCGCCGCCGGCGGCGGGGCCGACGCCGTGAGCCCGCGAGCGGGCGGGCGGGCGTGGAGGAGGGGACACGGACACCTGGCTTGGACCTCGATGGGACCGCGCCCTGCGAGGTCGTGGCGAGAGCGACGCCGTCGGGCTGCCGCATAACACGCGCGATGGTGTGAAGCGATGCGCCGCTGCAGTGACCCGCCGAAGCTGGCGAGTGACGACTCGATAACGAGGCGACGATGACCGCGCCGCCGACCCGGATGCGAGCCATCCGACCATTCACGACGCACGTCTTCAACCCGATCGCGCGGCGATTCGCGAGCTGGCTGCCGGGCTTCGGGATCCTGGAGTACAGGGGACGGAAGAGTGGTCGGACATACCACACGCCGATCAACGTCTTCCGGCGCGGTGACTGGTACGTCTTTGCGCTCACCTACGGCGCCGACGTCGAGTGGGTGAAGAACATCGTGGCGGCCGGGGGCTGCACCCTTCGGACGCGCGGACGGGACGTTCGCCTCATCGAGCCGGAGCTGTTCGTCGATCCGAGCCGGAGGCTCATGCCGCTCGTCGTCCGGATCGTGCTGCGGTTCGACCGCGCCACCGAGTTCCTACGGATGCGAATCGCCTGACCGCCGGCCGCCGCGGCAAGAGCGCGATCGCCACCGCCAACAGCGGCCTTCGCGGGAGCGGCTGACCTTCGAGGAGCAAGGCTCGCGGGCTGGCGGCCCAGCCGCCGGCCGTTCCGGCACCGCCTCCTGACCCACCGTCGATCCCTGCGTGCACCTCCAGCCGCCTCCGTCCCAGTCTGCCGCCGACCCGTGGGAGCCGGTTCTCACCTACGTCTCCCCGCTCTGGCCCTTGCCGGACCGGCCCGCCGCGCGCTAGAGTCCGGCCACCGGCCTGGAGCGACCGGTGGCCGGAGACGACACATGCTTTGGAGCACCTACCTTCTCGAGCTAGAAGTCATGGCGTGATGTCGAAGGAGAGATTCGATCCGGGTATGGACCTTGATAGTGAGGGCGCTCAGCGCCAGATGTGGACCGCTGGCGGCAATGTTCCTCCAACCCGGATCGCACCGTTCTCGACACTCTCACATACCTCAGGACGAGCCGATCTTCAGACGTGCTGAGCTGAACCGCCTGCGCGTAGCCATTCTGGCGCTCGGCGCGGCCCTGTCTGCTCTGCATGGACTGCCCGGTGCCGAGGCACAAGGAACCGATCCGCCTGCGGAGCAGGCGACGAATCTTCCGCCACTGCTCCCACCACCCGCCTTTCTCACCAACAGAGCTCCCCTGCCGGATCTACTCCTCAAGGACAAGCGAGAGAACCGATACTTTACCGGCTTTCCGGCATTCGGCTGGAGTCCGGAGACCGGAGTCACGTACGGCGCCGCGGTGCAGTGGTTCGACAATGGCCCCGCCGATAGCCCCTTCTTTCGTTTCACGCCTTACCGCCACCGTTTCGCAGTGGCAGCGACCAACAGCACCGGCGGCTCGACCAGTGTGATCATCGGATACGACACGCCCTACGTTGCCGACTCTCCATGGCGCATTCGCGCGGCGGCCGTCTTCGACCAGAACAAGTCCGAGAACTATCTCGGCATCGGCGCATCGAGCCTCGGCCCGCTGACGTTTCCGGGCTCACCCAAACGGTACGACGATTGGGACGAATACGAGGACGCGCTGAATGAGAATGCCGGAGGCCAAACCTGGGCTCGCTACAACGACTACCGCAAGACGGAGGTCGGCGGACTGGTAACTGTCGAGCGGGACTTCTGGGGAGGCTGGCTCCGACCCCAGCTGGGACTGCAGATCATGCACGTGAGCGTGAGGGATTACACCGGCGACACCATCGGCGGTGCGGTCATGCAGCCGACCCGCCTGTTCACCGACGACCAGGCCGGCAAGATAACCGGCTTTCGCGGCGGCTGGGACAACGCGCTGAAGCTGGGCTTGACCTTCGATACCCGTGACTTCGAGCCAGATCCGGCTTCGGGAGTCATGCTTCAGGCCGTGGGCCGCGTGTCGAGTGAAGCACTGGGATCGGCGTTCAACTATCAGCAGGTCACCCTCAGCGCGCGCGGCTACCACAATCTCCTCGGCAGTTCCGGACGCCTCATCCTGGCCGGGCGCCTGACCTACGTCATGCAATTCGGCGACGTGCCCTTCTACTCGGCTCCGGTCATTCCATTCACCGACGGCGACGCGGATGGTCTGGGCGGCCACGCCACTCTGCGCGGATTCGTCACGGATCGGTTCGTTGGCCGCGCGGCCGCCTATGCAAACGGCGAATTGAGGTGGAGCTTCGGCGAAAGGGTGCTGTGGAATCAACATCTCCGGTTCATGCTCGTGCCGTTCCTCGATGCGGGCCGCGTCTTCGATTCGATAGGCGACACGACCCTCGAGAATTGGAAGTTCGACGGTGGAATCGGTTTTCGCCTGGCGTGGAATCTCTCGACCGTCGTGAGCTTCGATTTCGGCCGGTCGAGCGAAGGCAACATGTTCTACATGCTCCTGGGCCATCAATTCTGATCTTGACGACTGCGCATCAGCCTAACCCTGTGGCCGCATGTCGTCCTCGCTAGATCGCGTTCCCACCCACCGGACGCCGCCAGACGACGGAATTCCGTCCGATGCATGACGACGTGGCCCTCGCGGTCGTCGGAGTGGTCGAGGTCCTCCTCCTCGCCTCGCTGTCGGCGATCGTGCTCCGGCGCCTCCGGTTTCCCTACACCATCGGGCTCGTCCTAGTCGGGATCCTCCTGGCCGCCCTCCCGGAGCGGCTGCGCATCCTGGAGCCGATTCGCCAGGTCTGGCTCACTCCCGAGCTCGTCCTGTTCCTCCTCTTGCCCGCCCTGGTGTTTCCCGCCGCGGTACATCTGGACGCGGCGCTGCTTCGGCGGAACCTCGGGCCCGTGCTCCTCCTGGCCGGCCCGGGGCTTCTCGTGACCACCGCTGTCGTGGGCGGCGTCGTGGCGGCGCTGACCTCGCTGCCCTGGGGCGCTGCGGTGCTTTTCGGGACGCTGATCTCGGCCACCGACCCGGTCGCCGTGGTCGCCCTCTTCAAGGAGCTCAAGGTGCCCGCCCGCCTGTCGCTCCTGGTCGATGGCGAGAGCCTGTTCAACGACGCGGTGGCCGTCGTGCTCTTCACCATCGTGCTCTCGACGTTGCAGCCGGGCGTCGCGCGTCCCACGTCGGTCGCGGCCGGCGTCGTCAGCTTCGTCCTGGTCTCCGTGGGAGGTCTGGGCGTCGGCGCCCTGCTCGCCGTGGCCTACGCGTGGGTGGTGCGCCTGGCCGAAGGCGATCCCTTCGTCGAGGTCGCCCTCTCGATGGTCCTCGCGTACGCGGCGTTCGTGGTCGCCGATCACTACTTGCACGTGTCCGGCATCATGGCCGTGGTCGCGGCCGGCCTGGTGGCCGGCGCGTTGCGGCGGAATCGGCTCGCGACAGAGGCCCGCGCCTCCCTGCGGCACTTCTGGAGCTATGCCGAGTTCGTGGCTAACAGCTTCGTGTTCCTGATCCTCGGCATCGGGGGCGGCGCCTTCATCTACCGCTTGATGGCCGGAGGCCCCACCGCGCTCCGCGACATCGGCTGTGCCATCGTCGCCGTGCTGCTGGGCCGCCTCGTCGCCGTGTACGGCCTGATCGGCCTCGCGAACGGCGTCGGGAGGATCGAGCCGATCGACTGGCGTCATCAGGCGATCATTTTCTGGGGCGGCGGACTCCGCGGCGCGCTGCCGCTCGTGATGGCGCTCAGCCTGCCCTCGGAGGTCGCCCACCGGCAGCAGATCCTGGATCTGACCGCGGGCGTCGTGCTGTTCACCCTGGTGATCCAGGGGACCACGGTCGGACGCGTGATCCGCGCGTGGGAGCTGAAGTGACGGGCAGGACTAGCGCGCGGGGCGTTGATCCCGAGCTTACGCATGCGATTGCGCAGGGGGCTCGGGTTCAGTCCGAGGCGCTCGGCGGCCTGCCCACGGCCCTCGAAGGCTGACCACTGCGAGAGAACGTCCTGCATGGCCCATGACCCTGTCCTGTCCTGTCCCGTGGGTCCCGGCAAGCGTCGAGCCCCGGCCGTGGCCAACTGCGACGGCGGCTGGCTCGAGGACGAGGTCCAGGCGCGCCGCGACGACGTCAAGCGGGAGATCGGCGCGTTCCAGGAGGGTTGGGACCGGCTACGCCGCGGGTCAAGCAGCTTCGCGGGAAGCTCCCGCGGCTCTGAGCGGACCCATCGCGCCGGCACCCGTACCCGGTTGACCTGGGGGCGACGCTTGTCGCACGATGCGGGCGCCGGGCGACCCCGGCCGATCACGCGGACGACGGAGATCCCATGGCGCCGAACCCCTGGAGCTACACGAGTGGCACGAGCGACGTCCCCCTGCTCGGCCTCACCATCGGCGACATGTTCGACGAGACGGTGGCCCGGTTTCCGGACAACGAGGCGCTCGTCTCCCGCCACCAGGGACTCCGGTATACGTATCGCCAGCTCCAGGTCGAGGTCGACCGCTGCGCCCGCGCGCTCATCGCCCTCGGGGTGGACAAGGGCCAGCGGGTAGGGATCTGGGCGCCCAACTGCGCCGAGTGGGCCATCACCCAGTTCGCGACGTCGAAGCTCGGCGCCATCCTCGTGAACATCAATCCGAGCTACCGGCTCAACGAAGTCCAGTACGCGCTGAGGCAATCCGGCTGCGCCTGGCTCGTCACCGCGCCGCACTTCAAGACCTCGGACTACACGGCGATGATCCACGAGCTCGCGCCGGAGCTGGCAAGCAGCCAGCCCGGCTCTCTCGAGGCGGCTCGCTTCCCCGACCTGCGCGGCGTGGTGCGGCTCGGCGCCGAGCCGGCGCCGGGGATGCTGGGCTGGCGCTCGCTGCTGGCGATGGCCGAGCGGGTCGGCGCCGACGAGCTGGCGCACCGGCAGCGCCAGCAGGATTTTGACGACCCCATCAACATCCAGTTCACGAGCGGAACCACCGGCTATCCCAAGGGCGCCACGCTCAGCCACCACAACATCCTCAACAACGGCTTCTTCACCACCGAGCTGCTCCGCTTCACCGACCGCGACCGGCTCCTGATCCCCGTGCCGCTCTACCACTGCTTCGGCATGGTCATGGGCAACCTGGGCTGCATGTCCCACGGCGCGACGATGATCTATCCGAGCGACGGCTTCGACCCGCTGGCCGTCCTGGAGGCCGCCCAGGCCGAGGGCGCCACCGCGCTCTACGGCGTGCCGACCATGTTCATCGCCGAGCTGAACCATCCCGACTTCGCGAAATACGACCTCTCCACGCTGCGCACCGGCATCATGGCCGGCTCCCCCTGCCCGGTGGAAGTCATGAAGCAGGTGCAGGCGCGGATGCACATGCGCGACGTGGCCTGCGCCTACGGCATGACGGAGACCAGCCCGGTGAGCACGCAGACGCGCATCGGGGCGCCGCTGGCCAAGCAGGTCGGCACGGTCGGCCAGGTGCATCCCCACGTGCAGATCAAGATCGTGGACCCGCAGACCGGTCAGGTGGTGCGGGTCGGCGAGCGCGGCGAGCTGTGCACGCGCGGCTACAGCGTGATGCTGGGCTACTGGGACAACGACGAGGCCACCCGGGCGGCGATGGACGGCGCCCGCTGGATGCACACCGGCGACCTGGCCACGATGGACGAGGAGGGCTACCTCAACATCGTGGGACGGATCAAGGACATGATCATCCGCGGCGGCGAGAACGTGTACCCGCGCGAGATCGAGGAGTTCCTCTACAGCCACCCCAAGGTCCAGGACGTACAGGTCGTCGGCGTGCCCGACGAGAAGTACGGCGAGGAGATCATGGCCTGGGTGAAGCTGCGCGAGGGCCAGGCCGCCACCGTCGAGGAGATCCGCGACTACTGCCGCGGCAAGATCGCCCACTACAAGGTCCCGCGCTACGTCCGCTTCGTGGACGCCTTTCCCATGACGGTCACCGGCAAGGTCCAGAAGTTCGTGATGCGCGACGAGAGCGTGACGCTGCTGGGTCTGGAGAAGGCCGCCGCCATCAGGATGGCGTAGACCGTTCGTCCTTCCCACAGCCCGAGTGTGCGCATCACGCCAGCGCGTTCGAGGTGCGCATCACGCCGGACGCGCAGGCGGCGAATGGTGAGCCGTGAAGGAATCGAGCCTTCAACCTACGGATCAACCGCCTCTTGCTCATCGTGGGTACAAGCGGCAAGATCGTTGGCGCCGGCAGATGACCCTGGTCAAGGACACCGGAAGGAGGAGCGTGGGATCATCATGGGCTGGCAAGTCCACTGTGGCGTTCGTCCATCGCTTTCCCGGGAGGGGTGCCCATGCCAAGATTTCTCATCGAGGTTCCCCACGAGGCCGAGAAGATCGCGTGCGCGCGTGCGGTTCGGCTTCTTCTGCAGACCGGCTCCCATTACCTGACGCACGCGGACTTCGGTTGCCGCGACGGCGATCATCGCGGATGGATCGTCGTCGAAGTCGACAGCAAGGTCGAAGCGCGGAACACGCTGCCGCCAGGTTCCCGTGCCCAGGCGCGGATCGTCGGCCTGAACAAGTTTTCGCTTGAAGAGATGGATGAGCTTCTGAAACAGCACGGCGGGTGAACGCCTTCAGGATCGCGCGACGCCAGCACGAACGAACGATGCATCACACCGGCGCTTCTACTCGCCCCTGGTCCACTCGAGACAGTCGGCCTCGTACTCGCAGTCAGCGCACATCCAGTCTTGGCCCTGTGAGATGATCGAAGCAGGCCGCCGACCTGGCCGGACGCCCACGGCCGGTGCTCGGATGGGCCGCCCTGCGCTTGCTCAGGTCCGGCCTGTGGACGCGGAGGACCCCATGCGACTCGACGGACTGACGGACCGCCGCGAAGGACGTGACGCGCCGCCCTCCCGGGCACCTGACGGGGGGAATCGTTCTCGCGTGCTTGGTAGCGGGGGCCCTCGTCTCAGGATGTGCCACGTCCATCGAGGTGGGAAAGGTCTTGCTGACAGACTCGTTCGACAATCCCGCAGCAGGTCGGTTGTCGAGCCAATCGAACGATCCCGCTGTCGAGCAAGGCTACGTCGGGGGTGAGTACCAGGTGCGGCTATCGCCCGCCGCCAAGCCCCTTCTGGTGGTCGGTGCGAGCTCCGTGTTCGCCAACCTCCAGGTGGCCGTCGATGCTCGCCTCGCGGAAGGCACCGAAGGCCGTTCGATTGGCGTAGCCTGTCGCATGAACCCCAAGGACCGTACGGCTCAGTTCTATGCCCTTCTCACGGTTCCCGCGACGGGGCGGTTCGCAGTGAGTAGTTACGATGGCTATCGGTGGATCCACCTGGTCCCATTCCAATCCTCGGAAGCCATCCGACGTGGGAACGCGTCGAACCATCTCGAGCTCACCTGCGTCGGGTCTACCATCATTGCCCGGATCAACGGAACCGAGGTGGCGTCGACTCAGGACAGCACATACGCCAGTGGCTATGCGGCGGTCGTGGTCGAGCGCGACGAAGGCATTCCCCTCGAGGCCCGCTTCGATAACCTCATCGTGAGGGACGCGCGACGATCACCCTGATTGCCCCAGGCGGATCCTTGCGTCGACCTTCCGGGACAGCTGGGTGCAGCCCGACCACGAGGCTGGAAAAGGGATCGGGGGCGTCGCCGTCCCCCGGTATGGGGAGCCGTGAAGGAATCGGACCGTCCGCCCACTGATTGAGAGACCGGCGGCGGGCGTGACCCCGGCCAACCCGGGCCAACACAGACCAGGCGTTTTCACGGGTTTCGGCCACGCTCGTCTGGGTCTGGTTGGGCGGGGATGCCGCAGGGTCGGCGGCAGACGGTCAGGGCATGTCTCGGCTGACCCCCGGCGCGCACCACGCCATTCCGATGGCCAAAGGGGAACCGTCGAGTGTGTGGCGTAGCGGGGGCCGCAACATGAGCCTCCTCCAGTTGCGGGCGCCCGGGCGCCCACTGCCGTCTGCGCGGGATGATCTGCCGGATCCAGACGCCCAGGCCGCCGGATCGTCGGCGCCACTCCCGCCGTAATGGAGGAACACATGGACTACTACGATCTCGGCTCGTACACCCGCAAGGTCACCACCGCCGTGCCCGAGGCCCAGCTCTGGTTCGACCGGGGCCTCAACTGGCTCTTCGGCTTCAACCACGCCGAGGCGATCGCGTGCTTCCAGAAGGCGTTGGAGCGCGACCCCGCCTGTGCCATGGCCTACTGGGGGATCTCCTACGCGGCCGGGCCGAACTACAACCTGCCCTGGCACCTCTACGACCCGGCCGGCAAGGCGACCGCGCTCGCCGCCGCGCACGACGCAATGCAGAGCGCCCTGGCCCTTGCCGGCGGCGCCAGCCCGGTCGAGCAGGCGCTGATCCGCGCCCTGCCCGCACGCTATCCGCAGCGCGATACCATCGAGGATCAGTCGCCGTGGGACGCCGCCTATGCGGACGCCATGCGCCGGGTGTTCCACGCCCACCGCCATGACCTCGAGGTGCGGTCGGTCTTCGCCGAGGCGATCCTGAACCTGACGCCCTGGAAGATGTGGGACCTCAAGACCGGGGGCGTCGCCGAGGGCGCCGGCACGGCGGAGGCGGTCGACGTGCTGGAGAGCGCCTTCCGCGACATCCCCGCCTCGTGGAGCCATCCGGGGCTCCTGCATCTCTACGTCCATCTGATGGAGATGTCGCCTTTCCCGCAGCGCGCGCTGCGGGCGGGCGACCGGCTGCGCGATCTGGTGCCGGATGCCGGCCACCTGATCCACATGCCCACCCACATCGACGTGCTCTGCGGCCACTACCGCGACGTGCTGGTCTACAACCAGAAGGCGATCGTCGCCGACCGCAAGTTCCTGGCTCGCGAGGGGGCGATGAACGTCTACGCCCTCTACCGCACCCACGACTACCACTTCGCCATCTACGGAGCCATGTTCCTCGGCCAGTACGGGCCGGCCATGGAGGCGGCGCAGGAGCTGATCGACACCACCCCCGAGGGGCTCCTGCGCGTCCCCTCGCCACCCATGGCCGATTTCGTCGAGGGCTACCTGCCGATGAAGCAGCACGTGCTGGTGCGCTTCGGCAAGTGGCACGAGATCATCGCGCAGGAGCTGCCTCGTGACCGGGAGCTCTACTGCTCGACGACCGCGATGATGCTCTACGCCCGGGCGGTGGCGCATTCCGCGCTCGGCCACATCGCCGAGGCCGAAGCCGCCAAGGCGGCGTTCCTGGAGGCGAAGCTCCGGGTGCCGGAGAGTCGGCGGGTGCACAACAACACCGTCAAGGACCTGCTGGAGGTGGCCGAGGCGATGCTCGACGGCGAGATCGAGTACCGGCGCGGCAACTACGAGGTGGCCTTCGCCCACCTGCGCCGCTCGGTCGAGCTCGACGACGCGCTGCCCTACGACGAGCCGTGGGGCTGGATGCAACCGACCCGGCACGCGCTCGGGGCGCTGTTGCTGGAGCAGGGCCGGGTCGCCGAGGCCGAGGCGATCTACCGCTCGGATCTCGGCCTCGACGGAAAGCTCAGCCGGGCCTGCCAGCATCCGGACAACCTCTGGAGCTTGCACGGACTGCACGAATGCCTGACCCGGCGCGGCGAGACGGTCGAGGCGGCCCTGATCAAGCAGCGCCTCGACCTGGCGCTGGCAAGATCAGAGGTGCCCGTGAAGGCCTCCTGCTTCTGCCGCATGAAGGTCGCCGCCTGAGCCAGCCGGCCATGGCCGTCGACGCCTTCGGGCAGTCCGCGCGGGCGCCTCTCTCCGGCGTTCGCGGGCTGGGATGTGGCCGGGCCCGGTGGTTCAGCTACCTCACGGTCCGGGTCAGCGCAGCGACTCCCCCAGGAGCTTGGCGAGATCCTCGCCACTGGTCTTGCCGATGTAGTTGGTCAGCACGGGCACCGCCTTCTTGACCGCGTCGCCCTTGAGCCCGAGCTTCCTGAACGACTGTGCGACACCGGCCAGGTCGCCGACGCCCTCCTTGCCCATTGCCTGGCCGAGCGCTCCGGCGCCGGCCGCCTTGGCGTCGAGAGCGGGGGCCGCAGCGAGCAGTTGGTCCATGGCGGGAACGGCGCTCGAGACCTTGCTGAAGTTCTCGGGCGTCATCCGGGTCTTGGCCAGGCGGAAGAGCGACCCCGCCGCACCCTCGGCCTGCTTCGTCGTGCTGCCCAACTCCTTGGCGAGCAGGCCCGTGAGCTCGGAACTGGCCTTCCCGGCAGGCGCCTGTGCCAGCGCCGACCCCGGGGCCACGAATGCTGCCACGATCAGGACCCAGCAGACCGCTCGATTCATCGCCGTCCTCCCTCTTACCGTTTGCCCACCGATCTTCGCGGACACCCCGACGTGCACACGGCCTGAGATTCGGGAACCCAACAGCTAGCTGACGCCGACCGCAGGAACGCGTCGCCTCCAGCGCCGCGGCCGTCTCAGGGAGCCTTCGGCGCACCGGCCTCCGTGGGCATGTCGAACTCACCCTGGCTCGAAAAGTGGTTGGTGCCGAAAGCGGAACCGCTCAACTTCCCTTTCATCTCGTACTGAATCTTGTTGGCACCGCCCCGAATCAGGCCGATGGCTTGTTGCACCATCTTGAAAGCCGCGATGGTGACCGGCACACTGATCACCGTTTCGCCGAACCGCGGCACACTGCCAGTCTCATCGCTGACGCCGCTGGCGAAGCTCTTGCCCTGTACCTCCATGTCGACCGCCACACCGCTGTAGTCCACCGGTGTATCGTTCGGATTCTGTACCCGCAGCTTCACCATCATCCGCATCTCCATCCCCTGCCCCTGCAACGGCTCGATGCCGGCGACCGTCACCTTCAACGGATCACGGCCTTGCAGGCCTGCGCAGCCTTGCAGAACCATCGCACCGACGATCAGCAACAGAGTCCAAGCACGGCGGCGGATACACATGAAAGCCTCCTTCGTGTCACGCCGACTCACGAACCCGGCTTCGCCGACTCCATCACACGGTGGGAAGGTAGTCAACGATCCCCGGGCCGGCCTTCCCCGCGACGCGCTACCGACTGATGCCGGGGAGAGTCGGATCGGAGGGCGTCGGCGCCCCGATCGAGTGGTGAGCCGTGAAGGAATCGACCCTTCAACCTACTGATTAGGAGTCCACGCCGGAATCCACTCACCCGAGGTCACCGGCCTCCATCAGACCGCCAGTTCGGCAGTAGGTGATGGCCTCGTCGTGCATTCGGGTGAGTTCGCACACTCTGGAGCCTAGGAGGAGGGAGTTGCACTAACGCGCTCTCCCAGGCAAGTCTGACTCCGACCCGATCCGCTGACTGGGCTGACGCTCCGCGGGGCCTCCCTCGGGCAGGCTCCAGGCCTCATCCCTCCGGCCCTCCCGTCGCCCTTGCTGGGCCGCTCTGGCGCGGCCTACACTGCGGCCACCGTGACGACGCGCCCCCTGAGCGGTTCACGACCTGGCCGGGCTCGCTGCGCGATCATCACCGGCCGAGCGGGGTCGGTTCAGATCGGCGCTGACGAGCGGCGGAGAAGATGACGGTCGACGTCGACGCCTGGCTTCGGGGGATCGGTCTGGCCCAGTACGCCGACCTGTTCCGTGCCAACGACATCGACGGCGAGCTGCTGGCCGGCTGACCGGCGACGATCTCAAGGACATCGGCGTCGCCTCGCTCGGCCATCGCAAGAAGCTGCTGGAGGCCATCGCCGCCCTTGGGCCGGCGCCGGCAGCATCCCAGCCCGGCGCCGGGTCGCCCGCGCACGGCGGAGCGGCGCCAGCTCACCGTGATGTTCGTCGACCTGGTCGGCTCGACCGCGCTGTCGGCGCGGCTCGATCCCGAGGACATGAGCGAGGTGCTGCGCGCCTACCAGAACGCGGTCGCCGGCGAGATCACGCGGCTTCGAGGGCCATGTGCGCAAGTTCATGGGCGACGGCGTGCTCGCCTATTTCGGCTGGCCCCGGGCGCACGAGGACGAGGCCGAGCGCGCGGTGCGGGCCGGGCTGGCGATCGTCGCCGCGGTGGCCGGCTGCACGACCGCCGCGGCGAGCCGCTGCCTGCCGCGTCGGCATCGCGACTGGCCTGGTCGTGGTCGGCGATCTCGTCGGCGAAGGCGCCGCCCAGGAGCAGGCGGTCGTCGGCGACACGCCCAATCTCGCGGCCCGGCTGCAGGGCGTGGCCGAGCCCGGGCAGGTGGTGGTGGCCGAAGGACGCGCCGCCTGCTCGGCGAGCTGTTCGAGCTGCGCGCGCTGGCGCACAGGCTCTCAAGGGCATGGCCGGGACCGGCCCCCGCCTTCGCCGTGCTCGGCGAGCGGGCGCTCGAGAGCCGGTTCGCCGCCCGGCAGGCGGGCGGCGTACGCCGATCGTCGGCCGCGACCAGGAGCTGGCGCTGCTGCTCGAGCGCTGGCGGCAGGCCAGGCCGGCGAGGGCCAGCTGGTCCTGCTCACCGGCGAGGCCGGGATCGGCAAGTCGCGGATCACCGAGGCGCTGGTCGAGGCGGTCGGCGGCCGAGCCGCACGTCCTGCTGCGCTACCAGTGCTCGCCCTACCACGCCGATCAGCGCTCCATCCGGCGATCCAGCACCTGACCCATGCCGCCGGCTTTGCGGCGGACGACCTCGACGCGCCGGCTGGACCGGCTCGAGGCACTGCTCGCCCGGGCCAGCGAGATGTCGAGGCGCCGCACCGCTGGTGGCGGCGCTGCTGGGGCTCGACGGCGACCGCCGCTACGGCGTGCTCGACCTTGACGCCCGCAGCAGCGCCGCACCCGGACGCTCGCGGTCCTGGTCGACCAGCTGACCGGCCTCGCCGGCCGCAGGCCCGTGCTGTGGGTGATCGAGGACGCGCACTGG
>CAVUVU010000011.1:0-111258 GCA_963745015.1 uncultured Candidatus Rokubacteria bacterium | reverse complement strand
TGAGAGAGGCTGCGGATAATCCCGGAACCGCCGTCCCGGAGGACATGGCTAGAGGAAGGGGTGCCCAGGTGCCCCAGGCTCTGATCCTTGTGACGACCTACATCACACAGAGGGTAGGCGCGGGAGGGGGCGCGATCCATCGCGGAGAACCTGTTGCGCCCTATTGTGTGGCCTGCCGCATCTGCCGCCGTTCGCACGACCGCGTGCTGCAAAGGGACAGCCCGCCACCCCTGTTCCGGGCGGAGACCCCTCAGGACTTCGCCTTCTTCGAAGGTTTCGGTTTGGCCGAACTGTTGAGCGCGACCGCCTCGCGAACGAGCGCCTTGAATGCGGCCGCGTCGACTTCCTCGCCTTCGTGGATGTCGATCGCGCGGCGACGTTTCCGTCGAGGCTCGAGTTGAAGAGCCGGGCCGGATCCTTCAGCGACGCGCCCTTGGCGAAGGTGAGCTTCACCACCTTCTTGTAGGACTCGCCGGTGCAGATGATGCCGTCGTGCGACCAGACCGGCGTGCCCATCCACTTCCACTCCTCGACGACGTCCGGGTCGGCTTGCTGGATGAGCTTGCGCATCCGGCCGAGGGTTTTCCCGCGCCAGTCCCCGAGTTCGGCGATCCGCTTCGAGATGAGCTCCGAGGCGCGACTGGTCTTGGCTCGCGCCCGGCATGTTTCATGTTCTCACCCTGACGGCGCCATGGACTGTGATGGTCAGCCCGCGCGAAGGCCCGTCCAGCGTCCCGATGGCGGACGTCCGTCGGCCCGCGGCGTGTCCCAGCCTGAGAGCATCCTGGCGCCGGCGAGATCTGGGCCGCCCGCGTCTCCTGATCGCGCGAGCGGCCCGGATGCTCTGCCGGGATGTTTCGCGGGGAGGGTCTACGCCATCCTGCCCTTCTGGAAGGGCTCCTTCACGACGACCTTGACCCCGGAGATGACGCCGGTCGCCGCCCGACTGACCTGGTCGACCGCGGCAGTGCTGATCTCGCCAGCCGCTTTGAGGGCCCCGGTGGCCGCCGCGGACGCCGCTTCCTCAGTGCTCACCCCGACCTCCTTGGCCCCCTGGATGGCACCCTCGACCGCGTTTCTGGCCGCGGTGCCGACGTCACCCCCCACGGCCGCGACGCTCTTCACGATCTGACTGGCGGTGGAGCTGGCTGCGGAAATCGTTTCACCTCCGACCTCCTTGGTTCCGCGCAGCACACCGATGATCGCCGCCTTGGCTACCCCCCCCCCCCCCCACCGCGCCCACGTCGCCTCCGGTCTGCGCGGTGCTCTCGATGAGACCATCCACCGCCCCCCGGGCGGCCGTGCCGACGTCGCCGCCCACGGCCGACACACTCTTGACCACCTCGCGGGCGGTCGTGCTCACCGTGTCCAGCGTCTGGACCCCGACCTCCTTCGTGCCCCGCAAGACGCCCACGGCGGCGCCCTTGGCCGCCGCACCGACGTCGCCACCGACCTGCGAGGTCCCCTGAATCGCGCCGCGCGCACCACGTCCGCGAGGTTGACGTCAGCGTCGTGCCGACCGTCCCCGTCCCCTTGATCAGCTTGACGAGACTCCCGCTCACGGTGTCGACGACCGCGTTGGCGATGTCTCCGACCCCCCTGATACCCCCGACGATCTCCCGGGTAACCGTTTCGGCAATGGTCTTGCGCTCCTCGGCCATCATGGTCCCCCTTCCCCGATTCCCCTGGGTGTCGAAGTCGGTGCCGCCAGGGGAATCGCGACGTGGCGCCACTCACCAGTGGAATTTCGTCGTTTGCTGCGCGAGCGAGAAAAACCATAAGGAAACCGCTTCCGCCTGTCAAGGGCGCGTTATATCTGGTGTTCCCGTTCGCGAAGCCATGCCGACGACCACGCCGAACGGCCCTGGCGATGGTGTCCGCTGGGGGCGGGTCCAGACGGAGGGGCGTCGGGTGATCGTTCCCGTGCGCGATGTGGTGTTCGAGGTGGGGGATCCGTGCCCGGACAGTCGAACGAGCCCCTTGCGGGTCAGGGTGCCGAACGAGGCCTGGTATTTCTGAAGCGGATCCGCCCGCGTGTTTCGCGGGCGGGAGCTCCTGTCGTGGTGGACAACTCGCCCATGCACTCGACGCCGGCGTTGCAAGCCTGGTCTCGAGCAGGGTCCGCGGTACAGCTCCATTTCACGCGGGCGGTGAACCGGCGGTAGCCCATTCCGGCGGCACCCAGGGTCGGCCTGGCCGGCCCGCGCGACCCCCTACCTGACCCTGGCCCCTGGGGTCAGACGGGCTTCTAGCCCCACCTTGAGCTCCACTGACGGAGTCCAGAGAGTTTCCAGGCAGCGCCGGGGGTAGAAGCGGCGCGTCCGGCCTGGGATCAGCAGCCCGTCGCCGCCGACTCGACTCAGCCCGCACTGCGACAGGTCAGCATCTCCGCGTCAGCCTGTCCGGTCCAGGAGTTCGAGCGTAGCTCACAAGGGCACGCCGATCCGGTCTTCAAATCCGGCATGCCTTCTGCACAGGTATTGGTAGCTCCGGCAACTCTTTCGGGCCTATGGGCAGGCTGTGAGCCCCCTCGTCCCTGCGCGCGTCCGGGGAACCCAGGCTGCCCTAACTGACCGGGATGCGCCGCACACGCGATGGCGGCGACGGGGACTATGCGCAAGTGAAGCCGAGTCAGGGTTCCTCGCGGCGATACTTGCCCAAAGGCCACCCTATCGGCCATCCATGCCGGTCCACAGCGCCGGGCTCGAGCCGCAGCATCGAACGATCGGTCCGCCAAACGAGGGAGCGAGAGCCCCTGGACCGTCCGACAGGCTCACCTGCGGAAGATGCCGACTGCCGTAGAGTCGCTACAATGGGTTGCGGTCGCGGGCCTGTTCGTGCAACTGGCGCGAACGGTCCATGCCTTCGCTCGGCCTGGCGCCCCAAGGCTCGG
This sequence comes from uncultured Candidatus Rokubacteria bacterium, assembly GCA_963745015.1. Lineage (GTDB taxonomy): Bacteria > Methylomirabilota > Methylomirabilia > Rokubacteriales > DASRDR01 > DASRDR01. Next base: position 108,365 of record CAVUVU010000011.1, on the reverse strand, counting down.
AGAGGAGACTACATGTACCCACGATCAGCGGCATTCGGCCTGGCGGGACTCGTCCTCATGGTCATGGCGCACGTGCCGGCCCTGGCGGCGACTGAACTCGGCATCACTACCGGCGGCGAGAAGGGGACCTACTACCAGTTTGGCCTGAATCTCCAACGCCTCGCGACGCGGGCCGGCGTAAACGTGAACGTCTACTCCTCCAAGGGGTCGATCGAGAACGTGTACGCCGTCTACCAGAAGCCTGGCACGCAGCTGGGAATCGTGCAGTCCGATGTCCTGGCGTTCGTCGCCCGTGTCCAGTCGGATCCCGTGCTGAAGAGGATCGCCAAGAAGACGAAGATGGTGTTTCCCCTCTACAACGAAGAGATCCACATCCTCGCTCGTTCCGGAGTTGCCGAGTTCGACGATCTGACCGATCGGCGCGTCGCTATCGGGCGCGAGGGGAGCGGGACCTACTTGACGGCTCGGCTCCTGTTCAATGTCGCCGACGTCACACCTTGGGGATGGTCCTGATCGACACTGACGAGGCGCTGGCCGAGCTGAAGGCCGGCCGGATCGACGCCATGTTCTACGTGGCGGGCTATCCGGTGAAGCTCTTCGGCGAAGGCGTTCAGGACGGGGATCAGCTGCACCTGGTGCCGATCCTCAACAAGAGCATCACGGAGTTCTACCCGCGCGCCGAGATTCCTCGGGGCACGTACGCGTGGCAGCCCGACGCGGTCGCGACGGTGGCCGTGAAGTCGGTCCTCATCTCGTTCGATTTTCGACGAAGAGACTGTGATACGGTCGGTGCGTTCGCCAAGACCCTGGCCGACAACATGGATTGGCTCGTGAAGAACGGTCACCCGAAATGGAAGACCGTGGATCTCAACTTCCCCCTGAAGGGCTGGGAGCAATACGACTGCGTCCGGAAGTACCTGGGGAAGTCGATGGAGGCGGCCCCCCGCGCAACGGCCACGTCGGGGGGAGGGAATCCGATCATGGATGCCGTGAAGCAGATTCTCGGCGAGTAGAATACAGGGACACGTGACCCCATCTTCGTTCGGAAGCTGCGTTCCGGCCGCCTGATCGGCATGCGCGCCGCGCTATTCGTCTGCCGCCATAACCTCTGTCGCAGCCGCGCCGCGGAGGACATCTTCCGCGTTTTCACGTGGAATGTCGAGGGCCAGAGCCACAACGATGTGCGTTCCGCCGGTACGAAGGCTCACCCGCGCGGACACCAGATCACGACCCGAGACGTCGATTGGGCCGATGTGATCTGCGTGATGGAGCAGGAGCAAGCGGCGCATGTCCGCAACCGGTGGCCAGCGCAGGCCGAGAAGATACGTGTCCTCCGTATTCCCATATCTATCAGCCTCACGACGCGACGCTGGAGGCGCTCCTCACGGACGCGGTGCGGACACTGCTCGCCGACGAGGCCGCAAGGTCTCCGACCATCGACCCCCCCCCTCGAGGAATCCCCGGCTCCCGTCGGGTGGACCCCGCTGGTGGAGCGGGGTGCTGACAGGCCGGCGCGCCGGCGCCGTTGCCGCCGTCGTGGCCGTCATGACGGTCTCCGGGTACCTGATGAGGTCCTGGGTTGAACCGGAGCATCCGGTGTCGATCCCGCGAGCCTCGAATGGACCCGATCCCTTCGCCGCTCCCAGTGTGACCGCTGACGCTGGCACGCCGGAGCGCCGAGCCATTCCATCGGATGAGACGGCATCGGCCGTCCCCGTTGCCACGCGACCGATTGGTCCGGTTCGCCCGGCGGGCTCGGTCGAATCGCCAGTGCCCCCGAATGAGGGTCTCAACGCGCGCTCCGCCGACGTCTTCGCCGACCTGCCACCGCGGGCTGTGGTCCCACCTCCGCCGGAGCGCCTCCAGGCTCCAGTGGCGCTACCGCCGCCCGCGCCTCTGCCGCCCGGAAGGAGCGAAGCACGAGGTGGACCGGCCACCACGGCCGAATCGACTGGAGTCGCGGTCGGGGCTGTGCGGCCGGCGCCGGCCGGTGGACCGGGTCGCGCTGGCGGCGAATCTCGTCAGGACGCAGACGGATCCGATCCGGGGGCCATCATCGAGTGGGTGCTGAGAGAGTACCCTGCCCGGAGGTAGTGACGTCGCTGCTGCTCGGCCTGGGCACGGCAGAGCGGCTTCGAGCCGGCCCGAGACCTGGTCAGCGAGGCGGGCTTCCAGTGGCCGCCCGCCCCTCGAGAGCGCTTCCCTCCTGGGCCTCGTGCTCCGTTCGGCTCAAGAAACGCAGAGCGGCGCCAGCCGATCCGAGCCTTCCGGCTCCGTACCGGCGCGACGAGGGGTGGTGTGTCGGCCCCGCCTTGTGTCACAGTATCCGGCGATGAGGAGAGTGGGCTGCGCGTTCGCGCTTGGTATCGCAGCGGCGCTGCTCCCGGTGACGCCGGCGCTGGCGCAGGCGCCTGCCGTGGCCGTGGATGAGATGGTCTATGCTGTCTTTCCGATCACCGTCGAGCAGGCCCGCGAGCTATCGACACTCCTCCGGTCCCCCGGCACCGTCGCCGTCGATCTGGCCGACGCGACGGAGGCGGTGCTCGACGTCGCCCCGGCGCTGCCGGCCGCCGTCCTCCACGACGTCCTGACAGCCCCCGTCCGCGATTGGCACCTGCTCCGGGGCGTCGTCACGGACACGGTCGAGCTCGCCACGCGGCCACCGGGCGCGTCCCAGGGCGTCTTCCAGCACACGCTCCGCGCGCTCAATCGTTCGAAGACGTTCACGGCCGTGGCGGGCGTCGTTCGCCGCGTCACGCAACCGACCAACCGGACCGCCCGCCTTGCGATCGTGCTGGTTGCCCGCGGATATGGCATCCCGGTCCGGGACGAGCACCTGGACATGCTGGACCAGGCTATCCGTCGCGACGATCCGGATCTCGGCCCGGTGCTGCGCGGCGCCGTGGAGACCCTGGTCCGGATCTACGGCCGCCACGCCGTCCGCCTGATCCTCGGGTAGTCGACGGGACGGACCCGGCCGGCGGACGTGCCGCCGCCAGGTGACGGTCCACCCTCCGCGCAAGGATTCCAGCGTCCCGAAGGCTGGGGGCGAGCCTCCGGGCCGTTCTTTCCTTCTGTTCTCGCTTCGATCTAAGTGCCGTACCGGGCGATCCGGCGAGGCTCCTCGGGCCCGGCGAGGGCCGACCGGAGCTGCTGCTCGCGCGCTTCCATCGGGATGCGAGCGTGGCCAAAGACGGCTTCCGGTCGGGCACGGCGATCGACGATCGCGCGCCGCGGGCTTGCTGCGGTCCCCATTGGATGGCTCGACAGCCAAGCGCAGTCCCGCGCTGGTGCGGCGACATCTCGTCATGGTTGCGACCGGTTGTCTGGCGTGAGGTTCCGGAGTCGTCGAAGAAAATGGCCGCCAATCGGCCGTTCGTCGTTTCGGCACCGGTCATGCAAATGGGTCGGCAGAGGCTACGGAGCGTAGACCAGCTCTCTGAAGAAGACGGACGCGTCGGCAACGACGCAGCCAAACAGATCAGAGGAATGTGAAGCGCTCCGTAGTCTCGCCATCATCCGGCCTCGAGCTAGGCAACCGTGGCGCCGTCGGTGGGGAATCCGCCGACGGCGTTTGCCATGGACTGTGGGTCCCGCGCTTCGCCAGGGCCTGCGCGACCTCGCGGTCTCGGCCTCAGGTGGACGTTGGCCCGGGCTGACAGGCGGCATCGACTCAAGCCCCTCCAGACCTGGTGGGCCTGATGGTGGCGACGGTATCGAAAGTGGCTTGGCTCCATCGCGTGAGTCGAGGGGCGGCAGGTCCGCAGGAAACGTGTGGACCGTCCTGGCATCCGCCATGCACAAGCGGCAGTGCGCAGTTTGGAGCCGTCATAGATGTCGAGAGCAATGCCCCTGGACACGGGAGCGGCCGACGATGACTGACGACCGGGTTCCGTTCGTGATCGCGGGGTCGGTAGACGCGATCGATCGAGTGGACCAGCACGTGCGCATCGGACCCGCGGTGGTGTGGCTCGGACCCGCCACGACTCTGGACGGTGTCGACGAAGGCACGCACGTCTGCATCGCGGGCCATCAGGAAGGCGGCCGCTGGATCGCCGAAGAGATCCTCCGGCCGCGCAGCCGGCGCTGATATCGCCGCCAGACCCTCTCTCGTCTCGCGCGCGGGCAAGAGGGCGCCCCGCGGCGGCACGAGGGCTGGCGGCGCCTAGGTATCGTGTCTCGAGCCGGGAGCCTGAGCCTCGGTTCGACGGCCCGCCAGCGCGGCTACCCTCACGGCCAGTTCGGCCGGATCGATCGGCTTCGCGAGGTGCGCGTCGAAACCCGCCTGCAGTGCCTTGATCCGAACATCCGCGCTCGCATGCGCGGTCAGCGCGATCGCGGGCAGGGGCTGCCGACCGGACATCTCCCGCACCCGTCGGATGAACTCGTACCCGTCCATCCCCGGCATGGCCAGATCGCTGATGAGGATGTCCGGCTTCTGGCGCTGGAATGCCGCCAGGCCGTCCCTGGCCGATCCGACGGCGGTGACGCGCGCGCCGCATTGCTCGAGGACGATCCGGACGACGCTGCGCCCGTCCGAATCGTCGTCCACGAGGAGGACGTCGATCCCGTCACAGCGGGCGGCCGGACGAGGGGGCTCTTGCGGCTCGGCGTGGAGGGGGTGATCACCCATGACCGGCAGCGTCACCGTGAAGGTGGCGCCACGTCCTTCGCCGGGACTCGCCGCCACGACGGTGCCGTCGTGGAGCTCGGTCAGCTGCTTCACGATGGCCAGGCCAAGTCCCAGGCCTGCATGGGCCCGCGCGGTGGAGCTGTCCGCCTGGCGGAACCGCTCGAAGATCACGGGCAGCATGTCCGGCCGGATCCCGATCCCGGTGTCGGATATCGTCACGACGGCGCGGGAGTGAACGCGCTGCAGTTGCAGGTCCACGTGACCATGACGGCCCGTGAACTTGATGGCGTTGGACAGCACGTTCCAGAAAATCTGCTGGAGCCGCTCCGGATCGCCGCTGACCGGTCCTACCGACGGATCGAAATGCGTGCGGATCTGCACCCCCTTGTCGCCGGCCTCGAGACGGAGCGCCTCCAGGGCCGCGGAGAGGACGGCGACGAGATCGACTGGCCGGAGATCGAGCCGAAGCTTCCCGGCCAGAATACGCGAGAGATCCAGGAGATCCTCGATGAGACGCGCCTGCTGCTTCGCATTGCGGGTGATCGTCTCGAGCGCCCGGCTGACAGTGTCCGGATCGTGCCGAGCGTTGCTCAACACCTGTGTCCAGCCGAGGATGGCATTGAGTGGCGTCCGAAGCTCGTGCGAGAGCATGGCGAGGAACTCGTCCTTCGCCCGATGCGCGGCTTCCGACTCCGCCCGGGCGGCGCGCTCGCGCTCGAGCACCTCCTCGCGCTCTTCGTCGACCCGCTTCCGCTCGCTGATGTCGCGCGCGACCTTGGACGCGCCCACGATCGTCCCGTCGGCGTCACGAATGGGCGACACCGTGATCGACACGTCGACGAGCTCGCCGTTCTTGCGGCGGCGAACGGTCTCGAAGTGGTCGATGCGCTCGCCGCGCCGGATGCGGGCGATGACCTCGTCCTCCTCGCCGCGCCGCTCGTCGGGGATGATCAGGGTGATGTGCCGCCCGACCGCCTCCTCCGCCGCCCACCCGAACAGGCGCTCGGCCGCGCGATTCCAGCTCGTGATCGTGCCATCGAGTCTCTTGCTGATGATGCCGTCGTCCGAGGAATCCACGATGGCGGCGAGCTGCGCGCGGTACAGGTCGCCGCTACGGAGATCGGGACTGGACGAGGCAGCGCCGGCGGGCCGCGGGCGGAGCGGGCGCGGGCTTCGCGCGCGTCGGCTCATCGCGACGACGCCCTTCTCGATCCTGGTGTGTCCCGGTTCTCCGGCATTAGGTGTTTCCAGGGGTCACCCAGATGGTACATCGGAAGACGGCTTGAGACCCCACGACCCGAACGGTGGGCGGTGCGCCCCGAGACGAGGCGGCCGTCGAGGGTCACGAGGTCGAGGACCGGCAACTCCTTGGCGGCTTGACCGCTCTCGGCGCGGAGGTCCGAGGCCCGGGGCTGTCCCACGAGTGGGGGCCGCCGGGTTAGGATCGAGCGGGCAGCTGTCCTCGTGGCGGAGTGCAGGCGAACCACCCCAGGAAGTGCAAGCGAACCAACTCCAGGAGATGAGATGGCGGACGGACTGAAGCTGGCCTTGTTCGGGTTGCATCGAGGCGGCAGTGCGGAGCCGGACACGCTGGCCCGGCGGGCGCGTCTGGCGGAGGAGGCCGGCTTCGAGTCATTCTGGATCGGCGACCACATCGCCCTGCCGTCCGCCGAGACCCAGGGCGGCGACCCGCCGGCGCAGCCGCGCCTCGAGGCGGTGGTCGCGCTCGCCTTCATGGCGGCGTTGACGAGCCGGGTGCGGCTCGCGATCGGCGTCATCGTGCTGCCCCAGCGCCAGCCGGTCCTGCTGGCGAAGCAGCTCTCGACGGTCGACGTCCTGTCGAAGGGGCGGCTGATCGTCGGCATCGGGGTCGGTTATCTCGAGCCGGAGCTGCGGGCCCTCGGCGCCTCGCTCTCCGATCGGGGCGCTCGCACCGACGAGTACCTGGCCGCGATGCGCGCTCTCTGGGACGAGCCGACCCCGTCGTTCTCGGGGCGCTTCGTCTCCTTCGCCGATGTGATCGAGCGGCCACGGCCGGTCCAGCGGCCGCATCCGCCGATCGTGATCGGGGGACACTCTCCGGCGGCGTACCGCCGCGCGATCCAGTCCGGCAACGGCTGGCACGGGTGGGACCTGGACGTCGAGCAGACCGCCCGGGCGATGGCGGAGCTGCGGGAGACGGCGGTCCGGTTCGGGCGCCCGGCGGGGCTCGGGACGCTCGAGATCACGATCACGCCCCGCGGCACCCCTGACCTCGATACGGCTCGCCGGTACGCCGACCTCGGCGTGCACCGGCTCGCCATCCAGCCACACACGATGGAGGGGTCCGCCATTGACGAGCTGATCACGCGCGTCGGGGACACACTAATCGGGCGCGTCTGATGGGGTTCGCGCGGCGGGACAAAGCGGCGAGACCCGGTACTCGGCCAGGCGCAGCGCCTGACGGTCGTGGCTCGTGTCGGAGAGGATCGGCTGATGACGTGACCCGCTGGTTTGTATCAGCGCCGCCGTGGAGCTCGCCGGGAGCTGATCCCACTCATGGCTTCCTTTCCGCCACAGGCGACCGTATCGTTCCAGGCGTGATCGTCCACCTGGTCGACGGGACCTACGAGCTGTTCCGCTACTTCCTCTCGCCCGCGGCGGCCTTCGGCCGGGACACGCCGGAGGCCCTGAGAGGAGTGCGCGGCGTGGTCGGGTCCGTGCTGGGGATGCTCGAGGAGGGGGCGACGCACGTGGGCGTGGCCACCGACCACGTCATCGAGTCGTTTCGGAACGCGCTCTGGCCGGGATACAAGACGGGCGAGGGCATCGACCCGGTGCTCTACGCCCAGTTCGAGCCGCTGGAGGAGGCGTTGCGCGCCCTCGGCGTGGTCGTCTGGGCCATGGTGGAGTTCGAGGCCGACGATGCGTTGGCCTCGGCGGCCGCCATGGCGGCGGCCGATCCCGGCGTCGACCAGGTGCTCGTCTGCACGCCGGACAAGGATCTGGCGCAATGCGTGCGGGGCGACCGGGTCGTCCAGTTCGACCGCCGCGCGCGCGAGCGCCGCGACGAGGCGGGGGTGCGCGCGAAGTTCGGCGTTCCGCCGGCGTCGATTCCCGACTGGCTCGCGCTGGTGGGCGACAGTGCGGACGGCTATCCCGGCCTCCCTGGCTGGGGGAAGGCGTCCGCGGCGGCGGTGCTCGCCCGCTACCGGCACATCGAGGCCATTCCCGCGCTCGCCACCGAGTGGGACGTGCCGGTGCGGGGTGCTGCGCGCCTGGCCGGGGTCCTCGCCGAGCAGCGCGATCGCGCGCTCTTGTTCCGGGAGCTGGCCACGCTCCGCGCCGACGCGCTGATCGGCGCCGGCGGCGCCGACGTGGGCGCGCTGCGCTGGACCGGGCCGCGCTCCGACTTCGCGGCGTGGTCCACCCGCCTTGGCTCGGCCGGGCTTCACGAGCGCGCCTCCGCGCTGGCGGCCGCGCGCGCAGCCGGTACCCGCTGAGCGGGCCTCCGCCATCGAGCGAAGGGTGCTCGGGCGTGCGCCGGGAGCGGGCTGCGCCTGGTAGGGGAGGGCCGGCCGAGCCGGCCGGCGGCGTTGCCTCGTATCGCCGGCCCGCCGAACGGAGTACCGTCCCCTCGATGGCTCTAGACGACGAGCGCTGCTGCTTCTGCCGCCGTCCCGTCCTGGTCGCGGAATGGCGCGCCCGCCCCGGCTGGCTGGAGATCGAGTGCCCGGTCTGCGGCCTCTACCGGGTGGAGCGTCAGTTCTGGATGACCGCCCACTACAAGAAGGCGAGAGACCCGGTCCGGTACCGGCGCCTCGCCTGGTGGCTCGAGGAATCCCGGGACCGCGCGCACCCGCCGGAGATCCCGTTCGAGGGCTGGGAGGGAGTCGCGGCGCCGCCGCCGGGCGCGTGACCCCGCGCTGCTTCCCCGAGTCGCGGGCGGCGCTCAGCCTCGCGTGATGCGGGCGCCGAGGGCCCGCAAGCGCTCGTCGATCCGCTCGTAGCCGCGGTCGATCTGGCCCGTGTTGCGGATGAGGGAGGTCCCGCGCGCGCAGAGCGCGGCGGCCAGGAGCGCCATCCCCGCCCGGATGTCCGGCGACACCATGGTCGCTCCGTGGAGCCGGCTCGGCCCCGCGACCACCGCCCGGTGCGGGTCACAGAGGACGACTCGCGCGCCCATGTCGATCAGCCGGTCCACGAAGAACAGGCGGCTCTCGAACATCTTCTCGTGGATCACGACCGTGCCCGCGCACTGCGTGGCCAGGACGAGCGCCATGGACGTGAGGTCGGCGGGGAAGCCCGGCCAGGGGGCGTCGTCGATGGTGGGAATGGCGCCACCGAGGTCGTCGGACACCGCCAGGCGCTGACCGCCCGGCACCACGAGCGTGGTGCCCTCGAGCTGGGTCTCCACGCCGAGACGGGCGAAGACGAGCCGGATCATGCGCAGGTGATCGGGCGCCACGTCCAGCACGCGGAGCTCGCCGCCCGTCATGGCGGCCAGCGCGACCAGCGAGCCGATCTCGATGTGGTCAGGCCCGATCCGGTGGGTGGCGGGCGCGAGCGTCTCCACGCCCTCGATCTCGAGGGCGTTGGTGCCGATGCCGACGACCTTCGCCCCCATCGCGTTCAGCGCGTGGCAGAGACCCTGGACGTGCGGCTCGCAGGCCGCGTTGAGAAGGCGCGTTTTCCCACGGGCGAGCACGGCGGCCATCACCGCGTTCTCGGTCGCGGTCACGCTGGCCTCGTCGAGGAAGACCTCGGCGCCCTTGAAGCGCCCCGGGAGCGTCAAGCGGTAAGCCTGGTCGTCCATCTCGATCTCGGCGCCGAGCTGGCGGAGCGCGAGCACGTGGGTGTCGATGCGCCGCCGGCCGATCTGATCACCCCCGGGGCGGGGAAGCACCGCTTCGCCCCGGCGCGCGAGGAGCGGCGCCGCGAGCAGAAACGAGCCGCGGATCCTCGAGGCGACCGCGGGGTCCGGCGCGCTGCTGGCGAGTCCCGAGGCGTCTATCCGGACCGTCCGCTCGCCGGCCCGGGTGACGTCGGCGCCAAGGCTCCGCACGGCCTCCAGCAGGGTCCTCACGTCGCCGATCTCCGGGAGGTTGTCGATGGTGACCGGGCCCGACACGAGCAGAGAGGCCGCGATCACGGGGAGCGCCTCGTTCTTGTTGCCGGCCGGCCGGATCTCCCCCTGGATGGGGCGCCCGCCTTCGACGGTGAACTGATCGCCGGGCGGCGGCTCGACGAAGCACAGCCATGAGCCCATGCTACCCGGAGAACGTCGCCGGACAGGTCAACAACCTTGCCGCCGCCCGTACCGGGCGGAGAGACGAAGAGCCTGGTCGCAGGCTGCCTGATTCCCGGGCCGAGCCTGGACCGGAGCCTCGGGCCTAGCTCTTCGCGGTCAGGGCCGACTGCCAGACCTCGTAGCAGGCCTGATGGAAGTGGATGGTGCCGCCGCCCGCCACGTCGCACTCGATCTCGTTGTCGGTCCCCAGGATGCGCTGGCCGCACGCCGAGCAGCGGCGCCCGCGTCCGGGGCCGTACCACGTCACGACGCAGTCCTCGCAGGGCAGCGCCCCGGTCGAGATGAGCTCGCGGACGTGCACGCGCAGGTCGTGGCTCTCCCGCTCCAAGCTGCCTCCTGTCCGGTGAAACGTGTGTATGGCGAGATCAGGCGCCCTGCGGTTGATCTCCTGTCGCACGGACGTCCAGGGCCCGATCGAGGACCCGGGCGAGGGCCTTCGCGGTCACCGGCACGGTGACATGCCCGTCGAAGCCGGCCCTCCGGGCCGCCGCAACGTCGAGCGTGTCGGCGTGTCCGGTCATGCCGATCGTGAGGGGCCTCCGGAAGCGGAGATCGCGCCGGAGGCGCCTGACAAATCCGTATCCCGCGCGGCCCGGCATATCGAGGTCGCACAGGATGAGGTCCGGCTGCTGGCTCAGCACCAGCCGGAACGCCATCTCGCCATCCCCGGCGCCCCGTGCCCGGACGCCGAACGTCGTCACGAGTCCGATGAGCGACGCGCGAGCGTCCGGATCGTCCTCGACGACGAGGACCTCGAGATCCCGCGGGCCGGGCCGGCTTACCGCTTCCATTCAGTGAAACGAGGGAGAGCCAGGGAGCGCATGGCCGCCCCGCTCCGGGATCCGGCGTCGTCGATTGGGATGCCGGCACCCGGCCCGGGAGGCTGAGACTGCGCTCCGTGGCTCTCCATCACTCGGAAATGCACGGCGAGTGCCAGGGAGAGGCTTTTCGTTATTTCTCATTTGGCGAGCGTTTTCGCATCTTGGGGTTGTCCGAACCATGAACATTTCGTCGTCTCGGCGACAGGTCGTCGTGGGTGATCACGGGTCGGCACGCGCCCGATGGAGCGGGCAACCTCCGCCGGCGCGCGTCCCGCCTGCGCAGCGCCCGAGATCCCGAGCCCTGGTGGCCTCGCCTCCACGCGGTTGGCTGGGCGGGAGGCGCCGGCCGGCGACACCGCCCAACATCGGGGAAGCATCGACGGACCTCACCTGAAAAGCTAGCCGGACACCACATGGCCCACGGGCAACCAAGGCCGCCGGGGTAGAATCGAAGAATAGATAATGAGCATTCCGACGGAACCGATCGGCAGCATCCCGCGGCCGCTGGAGCTGATCGACGCCATGGCCGGGAAGGACCACGACGATCCCAGCCTGGATCCTCTGTACGAGATGGCCATCCGCGACACCGTGCATCGCTTCGAGGCTGTCGGGTCCCCGGTGGTCACGGATGGCGAACAGCGGAAGTTCCACAATTTCTGGACGTACCCGGTCGAGGGGCTGCCCAACACTCATCCCGACGGCTTCCGGATCCCCTTCGCGGCGGGGCACACTCGCCGCATGCCCCGGCTCACCAGCGGGCCGTTCCGGTACAGTAGATATGCCGACAGCTTTTTGGAGGCGGCCCAGGGCCACGCCCGGGTGCCCGTGAAGCAAGCGGTCATTTCTCCGTCGGCCCTGAGCCTCATGTACCCCGCCTCGGGGATTCCAACCTACCGCCGCGAGGAGTTCATCGACGATCTGCTGGGGGAGCACGAGACCGAGATACGCCGCTGCCTCCGGAAGGGGGCCCACACGGTCCAGGTCGACTTCACCGAGGGCAGGCTGTCGATGAAGGTGGACCCTTCCGGCGCCCTCCTCCACAGCTTCATCGACCTGAACAACATGGCGCTGTCGCGCTTCTCGGCCGAGGACCGAGCGCGGATCGGCATCCACACGTGCCCAGGCGGCGACCGCGACTCGACCCACAGCGCGGACGTGGACTACGGCGAGCTCCTCCCGAGCCTGTTCGAGCTCCAGGCGGGTAGCTTCTACGTCGCGCTCGCCGGCGAGGCGGACCGCGTCAGGGTGCTCCGGATCATCCGGCAGTACCTCAAGCCGGACCAGCGCGTCTTCATCGGAGTCATCGCGACGATCGCCCCCCGCATCGAGACGCCCGAGGAAGTCCGGGACCTGGTCCTGGAAGCCTCGCGCTACATCCCCGTCGAGCAGCTGGGAACCACGGACGACTGCGGTTTCGCGCCGTTCTCCGACGACACGTCCACGACTCGCGACACGGCGTTCGAGAAGATCCGCGCGCGCATCGAGGGCACGCGGCTCGCCTGGGCAGCGATCGGAGGCAGGTAGTGCCGGCCGACGAGGAAGAGGAGCTCCTCCGGTCCGTCGCGATCCAGAACTCGAAGAGCATCCTGCTCGCTCGCCAGCGGGCGGAGCAGGAGCTCCTCCGCGCGAAGCAGGCGCTGGAGCGCAAGACCCTGGAGCAGCGCGCGACGCTGCAGGCGACGTGGGACGGGATTCTTGTCACGGACGAGCGCGGCGCCGTGACGGACTTCAACCCCAGGTTCGTCGAGATGTGGCGCCTCCCTCCTGACGTGATCGGCACGATGGAGCATCGCCGGATCCTGGAGCACACGGGACCCCAGTTCGAAGACCCTCAACGGTTCCGGTCCAGAGTCGAGGAGATCTACAGCGAGTCGCCCGGCGAGAGCCTCGACCTTCTGGAGCTGTTGGACGGAAGAGTGTTCGAGCGGTACTCGACGCCCCAGCTGATCGAGGGGCGCAACATCGGCCGCGTCTGGAGCTTCCGCGACATCACCGAGAGGCGGCGCTCCGAAGAGAGGCTGCGCGACGAGAGCCGCGTCCTCGAGCTGCTGAACCGGACCGGGACCATGTTGTCGTCCACGTTCGACCTCCAGACGCTGGTGCAGGCGGTCACTGACGCCGCGACCGAGCTGAGCGGCGCGAAGTTCGGGGCATTCTTCTACAACAACACCACTGACGCCGGCGGCGATTCCTTCATGCTCTACACGCTGACCGGGGCGCGCCGCGAGGATTTCGACGGGTTCGGGCAGCCGCGCGCGACGGCGCTCTTCGGGCCGACCTTTCGCGGAGAGCCGCCGATTCGCTGCGGGGACGTCCTGCGGGATCCCCGGTACGGGCAGATGCTGCCCCATCACGGCATGCCGGCCGGTCATGTGCCCGTCCGGAGCTACCTGGCGGTGCCGGTGATCTCGAGGTCGGGAGAGGTCATCGGCGGGCTGTTCTTCGGCCACCCCTCGCCGGACGTGTTCAGCGAGCGGGCCGAGCGGCTGGTCGTGGGTATCGCAGCCCAGGCGGCCGTCGCGATCGACAACGCCCGGCTGTTCGAGACGGTGCAGCAGGCGGCCGAGGAGCGGAAAGGGCTGCTGGAGAGCGAGCGGTTCGCGCGCGGTGAGGCGGAGCGGGCCAGCGCGATGAAGGACGAGTTCCTCGCGACCCTGTCCCACGAGCTCAGAACACCCCTGAGCGCGATTCTCGGCTGGTCCCACATCCTTCGCGCGCGCGCCATGAGCGAAGCGGAGGTGCAACCAGGGTCTGGAAGTCATCGAGCGAAACGCCCGCATGCAGACGCAGCTCATCGAGGATCTTCTCGACATGAGCCGGATCATCTCGGGCAAGATGCGGCTCGACATCCAGCCGGTGCAGCCCGTGAGCTTCGTCGAGGCGGCCATCGAGACCGTGCAGCCCTCGGCCGAAGCGAAGGGGATCAGTCTGACGAAGCGTCTGGATCCCGATGCCGGCCCCGTCAACGGCGACCCCGGGCGCCTGCAGCAGGTGGTCTGGAACCTCCTCTCGAACGCCATCAAGTTTACCGGGAGAGGTGGACGGGTCGAGGTCGTGCTCGAGCGCGCGAACTCCCAGATCGAGATCACCGTGACGGACTCGGGTATCGGCATCAAGCCCGCGTTTCTGCCGCACGTGTTCGAGCGATTCCGTCAAGACGGCGGCTCGGCCACTCACCCCGCCAAGGGGCTCGGGCTGGGCCTCTCGATCGTCCGGCACCTCGTGGAGCAGCACGGTGGCACGGTGCAGGCCACGAGTCCGGGCGACGGGCGGGGGGCGACCTTCCTGATCCACCTCCCACTGACCGCGGTGCGCAGGGTCGCCGGCCCGGCGCGATCCGCGGCACCCGAAGGGGCCGAGATCCGTCGCGGCGGAGTTCAAGAGACTCGACCTGTCGGGCATCACGGTGCTGGTCGTCGACGATCAGGAGGACGCGCGTGACCTTGATCCGGCGCGTGCTCGAGGAGTGCGACGCGCGCGTGGTGACCGCTGTCGCGGCCAGCGAGGTGCTCGAAGCCGTCGAGACCGAGCGACCGGACGTGCTGCTGAGCGACATCGGCATGCCGGACGTCGACGGGTACGAGCTGCTGAAAAGGGTGAGAGCCCTGGGCGCGGCGAGGGGTGGCAGGCTGCCGGCGATCGCGCTCACCGCGTTTGCCCGATCGGAGGACCGCACGCGGGCCCTTCATGCCGGCTTCCTGGTCCACGTCTCGAAGCCGATCGAGCCTTCGGAGCTCGTGGCCACCGTGGCCAGCGTCGTCGGGCGGACGGGCGTGCACGTCGCGGAGTAGCACTCCGTCGCCGTCCCGGGCCTGCCCCGGGGCGCTCGGCCAGCCGGGGCTCGAGGTGACGATGAGACCGGCAGAACGATACTGGTTCACGGGCTTCTGGGCATCCGTGCTGGTCGGCCTGGGTGTCGGCGTCATGGTCCTGGGCTTCGCCGGCGCGGGTCTGCTCCTTTTCCTTCCCGATCAGGTCCCGCTCCCGTACCGGTGGTCGCCCATCCTGGCCGCGGCCGTCGCGCTGGCGGTCGGCCTGCTCGTGGGAGCCCCGCTGGTCCTGGTCGGGCAGCTGGTGCAGGTGTTCCTCGACCAGCGTCGGCTCCTGGCCAGGATTCAGCGCCGCCTGAGTCGCTGGGAGGACGAGCGGGAGGCCGACCGGGCCCACCCGATGCGGGGCCCCGTGCGCCCGGCGTAGCGTCCTGCTGGGCTCCCCTCCGGGCGATCCGGGCGCTCCTCGCAGGGGCGCCTGGGCACACAATCGGAATCCTCGGCGCGCCTTGCGAGGGGAGGACGTACAGCGGGGGCGATCCCCTCGATCCCCCGGACGGACGCCGGCCCGGTGGAGGGGCGAGGGTGGCCATCCAGGGCCCTCCTGCGGTCGCGGCGTGCGCCTCCGCAGAGGCGTCAACGTCCTCCAGGCAACCGCAGGTGTCCGGGCCTTCCGTGCTAGGCTATCCGCCATGATTCCGCACGGTTCGGCGCCGTGGTTTCTCTCCGGGATGGCGCGGAGCTGACGATGGCGGGCCCCGGCCCGGCCAAGGAGCAAGCCAGGCTCGGGTGGGGCCACCGGCTCCCTCCGGCGCGCATTCGTCGTCGCCGCCCTGGTGACCTCCGTGCCCTTCCTCCTCCTCATCGCCTATCTGATCTGGGAGCAGATCAGCCGCGAGCGCAGCCGGGTCGAGCGCGACGCCTTCGCCCAGGCGAGCCTCCTGAGCGCTCAGGTGGAGAAGCACTTCGGGGCGCGGATCGAAGCGCTCACCGGCGCGGCGAGCCTCCTCGGGGACGGGTGGGGCCAGCCCGTCGGCCGGCGACCTCCAGGGCCGGCGCCTCAAGCAGACGTTCCCGGATGTCGACCGCGCCGTCCTGTTCGACGAGCTGGGGGTGGCCTCGGCGTCGGTTCCGCCCCTGGCCGAGGGCAAGCGCCTCGCGGTCGGCGACCAGGAGTGGTTCAAGCGGGCGGCGACGTCGACGGACCCGTTCGTGGGCGTTCCCTGGCGGGCCGGACCCGGAGATCCTGGTGGGCATCTACGCGCCGGTGCGGACCACCGAGGGGCAGCTCCGAGGCGTCCTCGCGCTCGATCTCCTGCTCAAGCGCGTCCAGGAGGTCCTGGCCCAGGCGAAGCTGGCGCCGGGGACCGCGGCCGCCCTCGTGACGGACCGCGGGGCCGTCGTCGCGCGCCAGCCCGCCCTGTTCCTGATGGCGAACGTGTCCGGGCTCGCCGGGTATGGCGATCTCCTGTCGCGCGGCGGCACGGGTGAGGCGGTGTTCGAGGACGGCGAGTCGCGCCTGGCCGGGGCCGTCCGGATCCGTCCCCAGAACTGGACCCTGGTCGTCGGGGTCCCGTCGGCCGAGGTCACGCGCGAGAGCCGGAGCCGGCTCCTCCTCGTCGGCGGCGGGGCCCTGGCGCTGACGGCCCTGGCGATCCTGGCGGGAGTTCGGGTGGCGGGCCGTCAGGCGGAAGGTTTCGGCCGGCTGCGTCAGGCGATGGGCCGGCTCGAGTCCGGGGACCTGCCGGCCACTCTGCCGGTCACCGTCGGCGGCGAGGCCGGCGCCCTGACGGACAGCTTCAACCGGATGCTCGAGCTGGCTTCGTGGAAAGCTCCGGGAGTACGAGGTCGTGAGTCAGCTGGATGCCGCAGCGGGCCGCGTGGCCACCGGGGAGCGCTCGGGGGACTCGGCATTCGGCGGCCTCCTTCGCCGGGTGGTCGGCGGCGTCGGGGCGGACGTCGGAGTCCTGGTGCTGCCGGACGAGTCCGGACTGGTCGCCCGGGCGGCGGTGGGCTTTCACGGGATCCCGGTCGAGGGGAGCCGCCTCCGGAGGGGCCAGGGGCTGACGGGCGCCGTCATGTCCCAGCGCGAGTCCATGGTCGTCCCGGACGTGGAGGCGGACTACCGGGTCGAGGAGCCGTATCTCAAGGACGGGACCGTCCGGTCGATGGCGGCCTTCCCGCTCCTGGCCGGCGACGACCTCCTGGGCGTGGTCGCGGTCGGGTACCGCATGGCGCACGCGTTCCCTCCGGACGAGGTGGCGCGGCTCGAGGCGATCGTGCGCCGGACGGCCCAGGCCATCGAGCGCGCGCAGGCTCTCGACTCCGTGCAGCGCAGCACCCAGGGCCTCGAGGCGCAGATCGCCCAGCAGATGGAGGCGCTCCAGAAGGCCGCGGCCGACCAGGCGGAGGCCAACCGGCAGACGCAGGAGGCGCGAAAGCAGACGCGGGAGATGGAGCAGCGCATGAAGCTCCAGGCCGCGCAGGCCCCGCAGGTGAAGGAGGTCATCGTCGAGCGCGAGGTCGTGCGGCAGGACCCGTCGAGCGGGGAGGCCGCGCGGTTCCGCGGGGAGATGCAGAAGACGGTCAGCGAGGAGCTGCGCGCGCCGCTCACCGCGCTGCTCGACCTCCCGCGGCTCCTGGTCGACGGGCTCCAGAAGCCGCTCGGCGACACCGAGCGCGGCCAGCTCGAGATCCTGCAGGAGCGCGGGCAGGAGATCCTGGAGCTGATCGAGGGCCTGACGGCGATGAGCGGCCTCCAGGCCGGCGGGCTCAAGCTCGCCAAGGCCGCCACCGACCTGCCCACGGTCGTCCAGCGGGTGGTCCGCACGCTCCAGCCTCGCGCCGCGGCGAAGGGCAACCGCATCGAGACCGACATCAAGCCCGGGGTGGCGCCGGTCGTCACGGATGCGCGCCGGGTCGAGCAGGTCCTCGGGAACCTGATCCTGTCGGCCGTCAAGTACACCGAGGTCGGCGAGATCCGCGTGAGCTGCCACCAGCGCGATCGAGAGGTCGTGTTGACGGTGGCCGACGACGGCATCGGATTCACGCAGGAGGAGCAGGGCCGCATCTTCCGGCCGTTCTGCCAGGTCGGTCCGCGGGCCGGCCGGCCGCTGCCCGGCACGGGCCTCCTCCTCACGGTGGCCGAGCGGCTCGTCATCGCGCTCGGCGGCCGGATCAAGATGGAGAGCGAGCCGGACCGCGGCACCTGGGTCACCGTCACGCTGCCGGCGCCGGGATGAGCACCGTGAGCTCCTCCACGCGGACCCCCGCCACGCTCGGGCGCGTCCTGATCGTCGACGACGACCTCCTCGTCCGGGAGACGATGCGGGACTACATCGATCACCTCGGCTACGCGGTGCGCGACGTGGGATCGCGCGGAGGACGCGCTCAGCGAGATCGCCAAGGAGGCGCCGGACCTGGTGCTGCTCGACGTCCGGATGCCGCGGATCACCGGGATCGACCTGTGCCGGCAGCTCAAGAGCGACCCGGCGACGCACCTGATCCCCGTGGTCCTGCTGACCGCGGAGCGCGAGCTGGACGCGCGGGTGGCGGGGCTCTCGGCGGGCGCGGACGACTACTTCACGAAGCCCGTCCACCCGCGCGAGCTGGACGCGCGCCTCCGGTCGCTCATCCGGCTGAAGCGCGTCCTCGAGGAGCTGGAGGAGGCCGAGAGCCTGATCACGAGTCTCGCGCTCACGATCGAGGCGCGCGATCCGTACACGGCGGGCCACTGCGTCCGGCTGGCGGCCACGGCGATGGCCTTCGGCGAGCGTCTCGGGTTGAGCGAGGAGGAGCAGAAGGCGCTGCGGCTGGGCGGCTTCCTGCACGACCTCGGCAAGATCGCGGTCCCCGACGGGGTCCTCCTCAAGGCCGGCCCGCTCAGCGCGGACGAGCGGCAGCTGATGGAGGAGCATCCCGCCGCGGGCGACCGGCTCGTCGTGCCCATGCGGACGCTCGGACTCGTGCGCCCCATCATCCGTCACCACCACGAGCGGTGGGACGGGCGGGGATACCCGGACCGGCTGGGCGGGGAGGAGGTGCCGCTCCTCGCGCGCCTGATGGCGATCGTCGACGTCTACGATGCGCTCTGCACCCTGCGCCCGTACAAGTCTCCGTTCGGCGAGGAGGAAGCGCTCAGGAGCCTCCGCGAGGGAGCCCGGACCGGGCAGTTCGACCCGGAGCTGGTCCGCGTGTTCCTGGAGCTCCGGCAAACCTCGACGGACCTCCGTCGCTGAGCCTCCGTCCGCGCCGATGACCGACTGCCTCTTCTGCGAGATCGTCGCCGGCCGGAGCTCCGGCGACCATCGAGTACCAGGACGACGAGATCCTCGCGTTCCACGACATCTACCCGAAGGCGCCGGTCCACGTCCTGGTCATCCCCAAGCGCCACATCGAGTCGGTGATGGCCCTGGCCCCGGACGACGCGGCGCTCGTCGGCCGGATGGTCCTGGCGGCGAAGCGGATCGGCGAGGCGCGGGGCCTGAGCGAGCGCGGCTACCGGCTCGCCATCCACGCCGGACCCGAGGGGGGCCAGGTCGTGTACCACCTCCACCTTCACTTCCTGGCCGGGCGCCGCGAGGAGCGGAAGGTCGAGCGCCGATGATGTTTCGGGCCGCCGCGGGTCTGCGGTCGCCGGGTCGGACGCCCGACGGGTTGCGGCGGAGAAGAGGGGTCGCGCCGTGAGCCCACAGGCCGAAGGCCGTCCCATCAGTCCCCGCCCGGAGAGGGTTCGCCTCGCGAACGGCCTCACCGCGGTGCTCCAGCCCCACGACGCGGCCGAGGTCGCGGCCGTGCAGCTCTGGGTCCGGGCGGGGGCACGCGACGAGAGCCCGCACGAGGCGGGGCTGTCGCACTTCATCGAGCACCTGCTCTTCAAGGGGACGCCCTCGCGGGGGCCGGGCGTGATCGATCAGACGATCTCCGGCCTCGGGGGCGAGATGAACGCCGCGACGTCCCAGGACTGGACGTACTACCACGTCGTCCTGCCCGCGGCGCGCCTCGACACCGCGCTGGACATCCTGGCCGACGCGGCGCAGCACGCCGCGTTCGACCCGGTCGAGGTCGAGCGCGAGCGGCACGTGGTGATGGAGGAGATCCGCCGGGCCGCGGACACGCCGAACGCCGCTCTCTGGCGGGTGCTGGCCCGCGAGCACTTCGGCGAGCACGCGTACGGGAGGCCGGTGCTCGGCTCCCCCGAGTCCATCGCGGGGATGCCCCACGAGACGATCCTCGACTACTACCGCCGCTCCTACGTGCCGAACAACGCGACGGTGGTCGTGGCCGGCAGCATGCCGGCGGACCGGAGCCTCGCCGCCGTGCAGGAGGCGTTCGGCCGCTGGGCCCCGCGCCCGCTTCCGGAGCGGCCGCGACGGGCGCCCGCGCCCCTTCTCGCGCCGCGGCGGGCCCAGGAATCCAAGGCGCTCCACCAGACGTATCTCGGGCTCGCGTGGGCCGGTGCGATTCCGCCCGATCCGGACGTCTATGCCCTCGACCTCGTGACGACCGTGCTCGGCCAGGGACGGTCGTCGCGGCTGGTGCAGTCAGTCCGGGAGCGGCTCGGGCTCGTGTCCGGGATCGGGAGCAGCTTCTACCTCCAGCACGATGCGGGGATGATCGCGGTCACGGCCCGGACGTCGACGGCGCGCTACGCGGAGATCGAGGCGGCGGTCCTGGCGGAGGTGGGCCGCCTGTCCGAGGAGCTGGTCACCGAGGCGGAGTTCACGCGGGCGATGACGGCGGTGGAGGCGGAGCACGCGTTCAGCGGTGAGACGGCGGAAGGCGCCGCCTACACGCTGGGGACGGCGGACACCGTGTGGACCCTCGAGTTCGAGCTGGGCTACGTCGACGCCGTGCGGCGCGTGACGCGCGAGACCATGCGCGAGGCCGCGCGGCGCCACCTGCGCCCCGACCGCTTCACGGGCGCCGTCATCGGCGCCGCCGCGGCCGGGGGAGGCGAGTGAGCGCCGGCCGAGGGCACCCGGGAGACCGGCGCGCGGCCGCGCGCGACCGGGGCTCCGCCCGGAGCCGAGCCGTCCGGCCATGACGGATCTCGGTCCGGTGACCCGTCAGGTCCTTCCCAACGGCCTGACGGTGCTGGTGCGCGAGAATCGTGGTGCTCCGGTCGTCGCGGTGACGCTCCTGTCGCGAGGCGGTGCGGCGGACGAGGCGCCGGAGCGGAACGGGCTGACGGCCCTCCTCGGGCGCGTGCTCCTCAAGGGGACGCGGGCGCGTGCCGCCGTCGAGGTCGCGAGCGCCGCCGAGGACGCCGGGGGCGGCATCGAGAGCGGCGCCGACCAGGAGTACGGGGAGCTCCGGGCGTGGGGCCTGGCGCGTCACTGGCTTCGCCTCCTCGCGCTGCTCCACGAGGTGGCCACCGAGCCGCGCCTCGCGGACGACGAGATCGAGCGGGAGCGCGGAGTGCTCCTGGCCCAGATCCGCGGCCTCGAGGATCAGCCCGCCCAGATCGCCAACCGTGTCCTCGCGCGCGCCCTCTTCGGGCCGCGGGGCTACGGGCTTGCCGACGAGCGGCGACGAGGCGACCGTCGCTCGGATCACGCGGGCGAACCTCTTCGAGCGGTTCGGGGAGACCTACGCCGCCGACCGGCTCGTCCTCGCCGTGTCCGGGGCCGTGACGGCCGATGACGTGCTCGGCGAGGTCGGACGGCTCTTCGAGGGGCTCCGTCCCGGCGCCCCGGCGGCTCCGGCGCCGCGGCCGCCGGACCGCCCCGTCCGTCTCCGCGAGCACGAGACGTCGCCGACGCAGCAGGCCCACGTCCTGCTCGGCTATCTCGCGCCCCCCGTCGCCGCGCCGGACCACGTCGCCCTCAAGGTCGCCAACGGCGTCCTGGGCGGCGGGATGTCGAGCCGGCTCTTCCGGACCCTCCGGGACGAGGAGGGGCTCGCCTACTCCGTGGGGTCCGTCGTACCCCACGCGGCGGGGCGCCGGGCCGCGTCGTGCTCCACATCGGCACGGCGCCCGAGAACGCGGCGGCGGCCGAGGCCGGCCTCCGCCGCGAGGTCGATCGCCTCTCCGGCGAGCCGGTGCCCGAGGACGAGCTCGAGCGCACGAAGGCCTACCTGTCCGGATCCTTCGTGCTGGACCGCCGGACGAACGGGCGGCAGAGCTTCTACCTGGCCTTCTACGAGGTCATGGGGGTGGGCGCCGAGTACGTCCTGCGCTATCCCGAGCCTCCTCGAGGCGGTCGACGCGGCCGAGGTGCTGAGCGCCGCGCGCCGCCATCTGGTCGAGCCGGCGACAGTGGTGGTCGGCCCGGCTTGAGAGCGGGCGGGCGCAGTGCTGCCGCTCAAGGACAACGTTCCGACTCGCTCCTTCCCGGCGGTCTCGGTCGCCCTGATCGCCGTCAACGTCGTCGTCTACCTGTACGAGTTCTTTCTGTGGTTCGACCCGGCGCCCGCGGGACGGCCGTCCTTGGGCGCCCATCTCTACGGGCAGCTGGTGGCCGAGTTCGGCCTCATCCCGTGCCGGTTCGGGGACATCTGTCCGCCGGGCCTCGACACGGCGCTGTCCGGGGCCCCCGCGCCGTCCTTGACCATCGTGACGTCGATGTTCGTCCACGCGGGGCTGCTCCACGTCGGCGGGAACATGCTCTACCTCTGGATCTTCGGCAAGAGCGTCGAGGACGCGATGGGCCACGGGCGCTTCCTCGTCTTCTACCTCGTGTGCGGGCTGGCGGCGGGGGCGGCGCACTACATCCAGGATCCCGCCTCGATCGTGCCGATGGTGGGCGCGAGCGGCGCCGTCTCGGGCACCCTGGGCGCGTACCTCCTGCTGCATCCGCGCGCCCGGATCTGGACCCTCTTCGTCTTCGGCTACTTCGTGAGGATGGTTCCCGTGCCCGCCATGGTCGTGCTCGGGTTCTGGGTGATCCTGCAGTTCGTCAACGGCCTCTTCACGTTCGCGCGGGGCGGCACCGAGGGGATCGCGTTCCTGGCCCACCTGGGCGGCTTCGCCGCCGGTCTGGGCCTCCTCGGCCTCTTCCGGCGCCCCCGGGTCCGCCGGCGGCGACGATGGGCGTGACGCCGGGCGCGGCGGGGCCGATCGCCGCGCTCCGGCGGACCGGTCGGCTTCCGGGCGGGGGGCCGTCGCGGCCTATAATCGGGCGGAGGCAAGACACGGATGACAGTCGGGCTCGATCCGATCAAATTCGGCACGTCCGGGTGGCGCGCGCGGATGGCCGACACCTACACGTTCGCGAACGTGCGCCGCCTCACGCGGGCGGTCGCGGATCACCTCAAGGAAACGGGCGAGGCGGCGCAGGGCGTCGTCGTCGGATACGACACGCGCTTCCTCTCCGAGGACTTCGCTGCCGCCGCCGCCGGGACGCTGGCGCAGGCGGGCGTCCGCAGCCGTCTCGCGGTCGCGGCCGTGCCGACGCCGACCGTGGCCCACGCGGTCCTCCACCATCGGGCGGCGGCCGGCATCACGATCACGGCCAGCCACAACCCGGCGCCGGACAACGGGCTCAAGCTGTCGGGCTCGACCGGCGGGCCGGCCCTGCCCGAGGTGACGCGGGCGGTCGAGGCGCGGGTGGCCGGCCTGGCCGATCCCGGCGGGATGCCGATCGCGGAGGCGCGGGCGAAGCGGGCTCGTGGAGCTCGCGGATTTCGCGCCGGCGTATCTCGACCAGTGCCGGCGCCTCGTCGACCTCGAGGGCCTCCGCCGGGCGCGCCTGCGCGTGGTGGTGGACGTCATGTACGGGCCCGCGCGCGGCTACCTGGACCGCCTGCTCGAAGAGGCGGGCTGCGAGGTCACGCTGCTCCACGGGGCGCGTGACGTCACCTTCGGCGGCCATCCGCCGGAGCCGGCCGAGGAGTACCTCGGCGAGCTGATCGGGGCGGTGCGCGAGCGGGAGGCGCACCTCGGCCTCGCCACCGACGGCGACGCCGACCGCTTCGGCGTCGTGGACCGGGACGGGACGGTGCTCGCGCCGAACCCGATCCTGGCGCTCGTGCTGCGGCACCTGCTCGGCCACCGCCGCTGGCAGGGTGGCGTGGCGCGGAGCGTGGCCACGACCCACCTCCTCGACGCCTTGGCGGCCCGTCACGGCGTCCGAGCTCCACGAGACGCCCGTCGGCTTCAAGTACCTGGGCGACCTGATCACCCAGGGCCGCGCCATGTTCGGTGGCGAGGAGTCGGGCGGCATGAGCCTCAGAGGGCATCCGCCCGAGAAGGACGGGATCCTCGCGTGCCTCCTGGCGGCGGAGGTGGCCGCGGTGGAAGGGGCGGCGCTCGGCGACGTGCTGGAGCGGCTCTACGCGGAGGTGGGGCGGCTCGTGTCCGTCCGCGTGAACGTGCCGCTCTCCGAGGAGGTGCGCCGGGCCCTGCCGGGGCGGATGGCCGCCCCGCCGGCGGCCCTCGGGTCGTGGGCCGTCCGGCGCGTCCAGACGACCGACGGGCTCAAGCTTCACCTGGACGGCGGCGCCTGGGTCCTCGTGCGGGCGTCCGGCACCGAGCCCGTGGCGCGGCTCTACGTCGAGGCGGCGGACTCCCGGACGCTCGAGGCGCTGCGCGACGCCGCGCTCCGCCACTTCTTCGCATGAGCCCCGCCGGGACCGCTCGGCCGGCCCGGGTCCGCCTCGACGAGCTCCTCGTGGCGCAGGGACTCGCGTCGAGCCGCGCCGAGGCCGCGCGTCTGATTCTCGCCGGGCGGGTGCGGCTGCCGGGCGGCGTGCCCGCGAAAGCCGGCCGCCTCGTGGCGCCCGACACCGCCGTGGAGCAGGTCGCGGCGGCGCCCTTCGTCGGGCGGGGCGGCGAGAAGCTGGTCGCGGCGCTCGAGGCCTTCGACGTGGACGTCCGGGGACGCGTGTGCCTCGACGTCGGCGCGTCCACCGGCGGGTTCACCGACTGCCTGCTGGGCCGGGGCGCTCTCCGCGTCCACGCGATCGACGTGGGGCACGGCCAGATCCATCCCCGCCTCCGCGACGACGGCCGGGTGGTGGTCTGGGAGGGTGTGAACGCGCGGCACCTCGATCCCGCCCGGTTCCCGGATCGTCCGAGCCTCGCCACGGTCGACGTGTCCTTCATCTCCCTCGGCAAGGTGCTGCCCGCCGTGGCCGCGTGTCTGGCCGACCCGGCGGAGATCGTCGCCCTCGTGAAGCCCCAGTTCGAGGTCGGCCCCGCCCAGGTGGGCAAGGGCGGTGTGGTCCGGGCGTGGGAGGCGCGCCGCGGCCGCCGTCCGCGGCGTCGCCGGCCGCGGCGGTGGAGATGGGGCTCCGCATCGGCGGCGTGGCGGCGTCGGTGCTCCACGGCCCGAAGGGGAATCGCGAGGTCTTTCTCCATCTCGCCCGGGATCTCGGGCCGCGGCCGCCGCTCGCGGAGGCAGCCTTCGAGGCCGCGCTCGCCGAGGCAATCCCGGCCGAGAGCCGCTCGGACGCGGGAAGGAGCGTCCGGTGAGCGAGGCGCAGGGCGGGAGGGGACGGATGCGGCGCGTCGGGGTGGTCGCGCGGCGGGACCGGGCCGAGGCGCGCGACGTGACGCGCGGGCTGGTGCAGTGGCTGACCGCGCACGGGCGGGAAGTGGTGGTCGACAGCGAGACCGCCGGGGCCGTCGGGCTTCCCGGCGTGACGGTGGCGGAGCGACAGGCTCTCCCCGGCAAGGTCGATCTCATCGTCGTCCTCGGAGGCGACGGCACGCTGCTGTCGGTCGCGCGTCTCGTCGACGGTCTGGACGTGCCCATCCTGGGCGTCAACCTCGGCGGCCTCGGCTTCCTGACGGCGACGACGCTCGAGGCGCTCTTTCCCACGCTCGAGGCGGTCCTCCGAGGCGAGTACGCCGCGGAGGAGCGCCTCGTCCTGGTGGCGGGGCTGACGCGGGGGGGCGCCCTCCTGGCGGAGCAGCTGGCGCTGAACGACGTCGTCGTGGCGAAGGGGGCCCTCGGCCGCCTGATCGACCTCGACGTGCGCGCCGACGGGCAGCCGATGACGGCCTACCGCGCCGACGGCCTCATCATCGCGACCCCCACCGGCTCGACCGCCTACAACCTCTCGGCGGCCGGGCCCATCCTCTTCCCCACGATGGACGCGGTCGTCCTGACCCCGATCTGCTCGCATACACTGACGAACCGGCCGATCGTCCTGCCGTCGTCGACGCCCGCTGGAGGTGACCCTCCTGACCGAAGCCCCCGACGTGGTCCTCTCGGTGGATGGCCAGCCGGGCCCGCCGGTGGCGGCGGGGGACGTGGTCCGCGTCCGGCAGGCCGGATCCCGGATTCGGCTGATCCGGGACCCGCGGAAATCCTACTTCGAGGTACTGCGCACGAAGCTAAAATGGGGCGAACGCTGATCAGTTCGGAGGGCGCTCGCGGGTGCTCAGAGAGCTAAGGGTTCGCAACCTCGCCGTCATCGAGTCGCTGACGGTTCCGTTTGGCCCGGGCCTGAACGTCCTCACGGGCGAGACGGGCGCGGGGAAGTCGATCCTCATCGACGCCTTGACCCTCTTGCTCGGCGAGCGGGCCCAGCCGGCCGAGACGATCCGCGCCGGGGCCGAGACCGCCACCATCGAGGCGGTGTTCGACGCGCCCCGGAAGAGCCCGGTGGCCACCCTCCTCCAGGAGCACGGCATCATGCTGGAGGACGGCCTCCTCGTGGTGCGCCGGGAGCTGGTGCGCGGGGGGCGCGGGCGGGTGTTCCTGAACGACGCCAACACCACGCTCGCCCTCCTCGAGCGGCTCGGCGAGACCCTGGTCGAGGTCCACGGCCAGCACGAGCACCAGGCGCTCCTCCGGTCGGCCCGTCACCTCGACCTGCTGGACGCCTTCGCGGGTCTCGGTATCCTCCGCGACCGCCTGCGGCAGCGTCACGACGAGTGGCGCAGCGTCTCGGCCGAGCTCGAGGCCCTCCGCGTGTCGGCCCGCGACCAGGTGGCCCGGACCACGCAGTACCGGGAGACCATGGCGGAGATCGACGCCGCCCGGCTCCGGCCCGGCCGAGGAGGAAGAGCTTCGCGAGGAGCGCCGGCGGCTCATGAACGCGGAGCGCCTGGCCGAGGGCGCCACCGCCGCCTACCGGGAGCTCTACGAGGACCCCGCCTCGGCGGTGGAGCGGGCCGGGCGCGCGGCGAGCCTGCTGCGCGACCTCGCGCGGATCGACCCGGAGGTCCAGCCGACGGTCCAGGCGCTCGAGACCGCCCTGGTTCACCTGGACGAGACCGCGCGCGCCCTCCGGAGCTACCGCGACGGCGTCGTCTTCGACCCGCCGCGGCTCGACGCCATCGAGCGGCGGATCGACGAGATCGGCCGCCTCAAGCGGAAGTACGGGGAGAGCGTGGACACGGTGCTGACGCTCCGCGCCCGGCTCGAGACGGACCTGGAGGGCCTCGCGCGGGCCGGCGAGGACGAGGGCCGGCTGGCGGAGCGCGTGGAGCGGCTCCGCACCGAGCTGGTCACCCGCGCCACGGACCTCGCCGAGCGGCGCGATCAGGCCGTCGGCCGGCTCGAGACCTCGGTGCTCGCCGAGCTCGCCGCGCTCGACCTCGAGGGCGCGGTGTTCCAGGTGAAGCTGGCCCGGGAGCGGGCCGGCCAGGGGGAGCTCGCGGTCGGCCCCGAGGCGTGGCGCCTCGGTCCCAAGGGCGTCGACCAGGCCGAGTTCTTCTTCTCGGGCAACGCGGGGGAGGATGCCCGGCCGCTCGCCCGCATCGCCTCGGGCGGAGAGCTCTCGCGCACGATGCTCGCCCTCAAGGTCGTGCTGGCCGCGACCGACGCCGTGCCGGTCTTGATCTTCGACGAGGTGGACGTCGGCATCGGCGGCAAGACGGCCGACACCGTCGGCAAGAAGCTCCGCCAGGTCTCGCGGGCGCGGCAGGTCCTCTGCGTGACGCACCTGCCGCAGATCGCGGCCTACGCCGACCAGCACTTCCGCGTCGAGAAGCGCGAGGACGACGGGCGCACGGCGACGACGGTCGCCGCCCTCGTCCGGAACGACCGGGTGCGGGAGGTCGCGCGCATGCTCGGCGGGGAGTCCGTCACCGACACGAGCCTCCAGCACGCGCTCGAGCTCATCACCCAGGCTCGGGGGAAGTGAGGGCCGCCCGGATCGCGGCGCCCCGCCGGCCCGGCTTGATCCCTGGGAGTACAATGAGCCCGTCATGATCGATCTGGTCCTCCGCAAGGTCTTCGGGTCCAAGCACGAGCGCGACGTCAAGCGCATGCGTCCCCGCGTCGCCGCCGTCAACGCCCTCGAGGCCGAGGTCGGCCGCTGGCCGGAGGAGGCCTTCCGCCGGCGCGCCGACGAGCTGCGGCAGAAGATCCAGGACGGGACCGAGCTCGACGAGCTCTTGCCCGAGGTCTTCGCGATGGTGCGGGAGATCGGGCGCCGCCGGCTGGGCATGCGGCACTTCGACGTCCAGCTGATGGGCGGCATGGTGCTCCACGAGGGCACGATCGCGGAGATGGCCACCGGCGAGGGCAAGACCCTCGTGGCGACCTTGCCCGCGGTGCTGAACGGCCTCACCGGGCGGGGCGTGCACATCGTCACGGTCAACGACTACCTCGCGCGCCGCGACGCCCAGTGGATGGGGCCCATCTACCACCAGCTGGGGCTCTCGGTCTCGGTCATCCAGCACGAGGCGTCGTTCCTCTACGACCCGACCTACGTGCCGGGCGACTCGCGCCTCGTGGGACTCAGGCCGTCCCAGCGGCGGGAGGCGTACCTCGCCGACATCACCTACGGGACGAACAACGAGTTCGGGTTCGACTACCTGCGCGACAACATGCGCTTCTCGCTCGAGGAGATGGTCCAGCGGGAGCTGCACTACGCGATCGTCGACGAGGTCGACTCGATCCTGATCGACGAGGCGCGGACGCCGCTCATCATCTCGGGGCCGACGGAGGAGTCGACCGACCTCTACTACAAGGTCGACCGGATCATCCCCCGGCTCACGCGCGCGGCCACCATCACCGAGGGCAAGCTCCACGAGATCGAGGAAATCCGCCAGGGCGACTACATCGTCGACGAGAAGGCGAAGACGGTCACCCTGACCGAGGCCGGCATCGCCCGGTGCGAGCAGCTGCTCTCGGTGGGCAACCTCTACGACCCCCAGAACATCGACACGCTCCACCACATCCACCAGGGGCTCCGCGCCCACGCCCTCTTCCAGAAGGACGTGGACTACGTCGCCAAGGACGGCCAGATCGTCATCGTCGACGAGTTCACCGGCCGCCTCATGCCGGGCCGGCGGTGGTCGGACGGCCTCCACCAGGCGATCGAGGCGAAGGAAGGGCTCCGGATCCAGCAGGAGAACCAGACCCTCGCCACCATCACCTTCCAGAACTACTTCCGGATGTACGACAAGCTCGCCGGCATGACGGGCACCGCCGACACCGAGGCCGCCGAGTTCGCCAAGATCTACAAGCTGGACGTCACGGTGGTCCCGACCAACCGCGCCCTGGTCCGGGTGAACAACCCCGACATCGTGTACAAGACGGAGCGCGAGAAGTTCGACGCCGTGGTGCAGGAGATCAAGGAGCTCCACGAGAAGGGCCGGCCGATCCTCATCGGGACGGTGTCGATCGAGAAGTCGGAGCGCCTGTCCAAGCTGCTCAAGAAGGGCGGGGTGCCCGACCACCAGGTGCTGAACGCCAAGTACCACGAGAGGGAAGCCGAGATCGTCGCCCAGGCGGGCCGGACGGGGGCGGTGACCATCGCCACCAACATGGCGGGCCGCGGCACGGACATCCTGCTCGGAGGCAACGCGGACTCCCTCGCCCGGGAGATGCTCCGGAAGCGCGGGCTGGACCCGGCGACGGCCCCCGACGAGGAGCGCGCCCGCGCGCAGGAGGAGGCCCGGCGGATCACGGACAAGGAGCACCAGCAGGTCGTCGAGCTGGGCGGCCTCCACATCCTCGCCACCGAGCGGCACGAGTCCCGGCGCGTCGACAACCAGCTCCGCGGCCGGTCGGGCCGCCAGGGCGACCCGGGATCCTCCCGCTTCTACCTCTCCCTCGAGGACGACCTCCTGCGGATCTTCGGCTCCGAGCGGATCCAGAAGATCATGGACCGCCTCGGGATGGAGGAAGGGGAGCCGATCGAGCACGGCCTGGTGTCGCGCGCGATCCAGACCGCCCAGAAGCGCGTCGAGGCGCACCACTTCGAGATCCGCAAGCACCTCCTCGAGTACGACGACGTCATGAACAAGCAGCGCGAGGTGATCTACGGCATGCGGCGCGAGATCCTCCAGGGCGAGAGCCAGGAGGAGACGGTCCGCGAGTGGATGGACGAGGCGCTCGACGGCATCGTCGACACCTACGCGGGCGAGGGCGTCCACCCGGAGGACTGGGATCTCGGCGGCCTGGGGGAGGCCCTCCACCGGCAGTTCGACGTGAAGCTGCCCGCCGACGTGGCCGCGCGCGAGGTCGCGTCGCGCGAGGCGCTGCGCGAGGTCCTGGGCGAGGCCGTGCAGGCCCGGTACGCGGCGCGCGAGTCGGAGCTGTCGACGGACCTCCTGCGGACGCTCGAGCGATGGGTCATGCTCCACGTGATCGACAGCCAGTGGAAGGACCACCTGCTCTCCATGGACCACATGAAGGAGGGGATCGGCCTCCGGGGGTACGGACAGCGCGACCCCCTGACCGAGTACAAGCGCGAGGCCTACGACCTCTTCGAGGAGATGGTCGACCGCGTGCGGACCTCGGTCACCGAGCTCCTCTTCAAGATGCAGGTCGCGCGCGACGCGGTCCCCGAGCCCGCGCCCCGCCCGGCCCCCGTCGCGCCGCCGCGCCCGGCGTCCCCGGCGTCCGGCGTCGTGCTCTCGCGGGGCGCGCCCGAGCGGCGGCCCGAGGCGGCGCGGAGCGGGCAGAAGGTCGGCCGGAACGATCTCTGTCTGTGCGGCTCCGGCAAGAAGTACAAGAAGTGCTGTCTCGCCAAGGGGGCGTGAGGGCTTCTCGCTCCGCCGCCTGAGCCTGGGCCGGGGGGCTCGCCCGGACCGGAGCTTGCCGCATCAAGATGTAGGGTGTCGGGACCGTCGCCGCGTCCACCCCTGGTATTTTTTCCTTGGACAGCCCGCCGGGCCATGCTATCAGTCTGTGACAGTCATGCGGCTCCAGAGTGTCACGCTGTTCGGCTTCAAGTCCTTCGCGGATCGCACCGACGTGCGCATCCTTCCCGGGATCACCGCCATCGTCGGGCCCAACGGCTGCGGCAAGTCGAACATCTCCGACGCGCTCCGGTGGGCCCTCGGCGAGCAGAGCCCCAAGGCGCTCCGCGGGCACCGGATGGAGGACGTCATCTTCCACGGGTCGGCCTCGCGGCGGCCGCTCGGGCTGTCCGAGGTCCTCCTGACGTTCTCGAACGACGGCGAGCTGTCCGTGCCGTGGAGCGAGGTGGGCCTCGGCCGACGGCTCTACCGCGACGGCGAGTCCGAGTACCTCCTCAACAAGACGGTCTGCCGGCTGAAGGACATCCACGACCTCTTCCTGGGCACGGGCGTGAACCCGAAGGCCTACGCGCTCATGGAGCAGGAGCGCCTGGCCCACATCCTCACGGCGAAGCCCCTCGACCGGCGGATCTTCGTGGAGGAGGCGGCGGGCATCACCCGGTACAAGCTCCAGCGGGCCGAGACCCTCGGCAAGCTGGAGGCGACCCGGCAGAACCTCCTTCGCGTGCGGGACGTGATGGACGAGGTCAAGCGGCAGCTGGCCTCGCTCGAGCGCCAGGCGAAGAAGGCGCAGCAGCACAAGGCGCTCCAGGCCGAGCGGCGGACGATCGAGGTGTCCCTCCTGGCGGCGGAGCATGCGACGCTGACCGGGGAGGAGGGCCGCCTCGGCGTGGAAGAGGCGACGGAGCGAGACCGCGTCGAGGTGGGGCAGACCCGCGTGGCCGCGTTCGGGGCGGCGCTCGAGCTGGCCCGCGCCGAGGTGATGACCGCCGAGCAGCGGGCGGCCGAGTCGCGGCACACGCTCCAGCGCGCGGAGCTCGAGCTCGAGGGGTGCGTGGGGCGGGCCGAGCAGCTCCGCCTGGTCGAGCGCGACCTGGGCGCCGAGGTCGACCGGCTCGGCGAGGAGGCGGAGGCCCTCTCGCTCAGGCTGAAGACGCTCGCCGAGGAGCGGCGCGCCAAGGGCACGCTCCTCGAGGCCATCCGGCGCGAGTTCGCGGGCCTCCAGGAGCGGGCGCAGGCCGAGGAGACGGCGCTCGACGAGCTGCGCGTGCGCCTCCGCGGCGCGCGCGAGGCGGCGGAGACGCTCCGCCACGACCAGGTGGGGCTCGCCGGCCACCGCACCGAGCTCGGGCAGATCCTGGGGGCGCTCGACGAGCGGCAGGAGCACCTGCACCGGCGGCTGGACCGCCTCAAGGCGGAGCGGGTGGAGGCCGATGCCGAGCGGGCCCGCATCGAGGCCGCCCGCGGAGCCGCCAGCGCCCGCGTGGGCGCCGCCGCGGCCCGCGTCGCCACGCTCGAGGTCGAGCTCCGGGATCTCGCGACGGACGCGGGAGCGGCTGCGGCCGAGCGTGTCGCGGCCACCGAGGCGGCGGAGACCTGCCGGGTGACCCTCGCGTCCCGGCGGTCGAGCCGCGCGGCGCTCGAGGAGCTGGAAGCCCAGCGAGCGGGCTATGCGCGCGGGGTGCAGGCGGTCTTCGCGGCGGCCGGGGAAGCGCGTCTCCGGGGGGTCGTCGGCACGGTCGCGGACCTTCTCGACGTGCCCCGAGAGCTCGAGCGCGCCGTCGAAGCGGCGCTGGGCGAGCGGCTCCAGTGGGTGGTGATGGAGACGTTCGACGCCGCCAAGGCGGCGCTCGGCTACCTGGGCCGCTCCGACGGCGGGCAGGCGACCTTCCTGCCGCTCGACTGGCTCAACGGGAGCCCCGAGGCCCACGTCGGCACGGATCCGGGCGTGGTGGGGCTGGCGGAGGCGCTCGTCGCCTCGGGCCATCCTCGCCTCGTCGCCAACCTGCTCGGCTCGGTCGTCGTGGTGCGCGATCTCGGCGCGGCCGAGCGCCTGTACGCCCAGAACGGCCACGGCACGAGCTTCGTGACGGTCGGGGGCGAGCTCCTGAGCCCTCCCGGCGCCCTCGGCGGCGGGCGGGCCGCGGGCGGCGGAGACGCCTCGCTCCTCGCGCGGAAGCGCGCGATCCGCGACCTCGGCGCGGAGATCCAGCGCCTCGAGCTCGACGTGGAGGAGGCCCAGGAGCGCGGGCGCCGGGCGGAGGCGCGGGTCGCCGCCCTCGACGACACCCAGCGCGCGCGCGCCACCGCGCGGGAGGCCGCCGAGGTCGAGCGGCTGACGGCGTCGAAGGATCTCGAGCAGGTCGTGCGCGAGGCCGAGCGGGTGGGGCTGGCGGCGGAGGCCATCCGCACGGAGGTCGCCCAGCTGCGCTCGGACGCCGCCGCCGTCGAGACCGAGGCGGGCACCCAGCGCGAGGGGCTGGCGGAGGTCGAGGCGAGGGCGACGCGCGTGGCGACCGAGATCACGGAGCTCCTGGGACGCATCGAGACCGACTCGCAGGACGAGGCCCGGCGCTCGCAGGCGTTCCTCGACGCCCAGCTGGAGCTGGCGGCGCTGGCGGGGCGCATCGACACGATCGAGTCCGACCTCGTGCGGAACCAGGTCGACGAGGGCGAGGCCCAGGAGCGGATCCAGACGGGCGAGGTGCGCCTCGTGACGCTCCGGGGCCGCCTGGACGAGGGCTCGGCGGAGCGCCGCCGGCTCGACGCCCGCGCCGAGGCGGTCCGCGGCGAGCGGGACCAGCTCGAGGCCGTCGCCCGTGTTGCCGGCGAGGCGGTGCGGGAGCGCGCGGAAGCCGTCACGCGCGCCGCGGACGATCTCCGCGGCGGCGAGACCGAGCTCCACCGGGCGACGCGGGCGGTCCAGGAGCACGCCATCCGGCTGGCCGAGCTCCGGGTCCGGCGCCAGGACCTCGAGGCCGACGTGCGGCGGCGCTTCGAGGTGGAGCCGGACGGGCTACGGCTGGCCCACGATCCGGATCGCGACCTGGGAGAGATGCAGGCGCGGCTCGAGGTGGTCGTCCAGCGGATCGCCGCCCTCGAGCCCGTCAACCTCATCGCGGACGAGGAGTACCGGGAGCTCGACGAGCGTCTCGCGTTCCTCCGGACGCAGCACGACGACCTGTCGTCGTCGATGCGCGATCTCGAGAAGGCGCTGCGCGGGATGACGCGGACGGCGCAGGAGCGGTTCCTCGAGGCGTTCGAGGCCATCAACAAGAACTTCCAGGACCTCTTCACGCGGCTCTTCGAGGGCGGGCGCGCGGAGCTGCGCCTGGTCGAGGCGCCGGAGGGAGGCGATCCGCTCGAGACCGGCATCGAGATGGTCGCCCAGCCCCGAGGCAAGCGGCTCCAGGCGATCTCGCTCCTGTCCGGAGGCGAGAAGGCCCTGACCGGCCTCGCGCTGCTCTTCGCGATCTTCTACTACCGGCCGAGCCCCTTCTGTCTCCTCGACGAGGTGGACGCGCCCCTCGACGACGCGAACATCCACCGGTTCACGCGGGTCCTCCGGGAGCTGTCGAGCCAGACCCAGTTCATCGTGATCACCCACAACCGGAAGACCATGGAGGCGGCCGACGTGCTGTACGGCGTCACCATGGAGGAACCGGGTCTCTCCCGGATCGTCTCCGTCAACCTCTCCTGAGGTGTCCGGGCTTCTCCCGGATCGTGTCCGTTCCCTCTCCTGAGCCTCCGGCCCCCCCGCGGCGTCCCGTTCCGATGACGCGCGTGCCGTCGGCCGGACGGCAGCGAGCCCGGAGCCCGCGCGCGGCGGCTAGCGTCGCCGGGGAGTCAGGATCACCTGCACGGACCTGAGCGCCAGGCTTCCCAGGAGCCCGGCCCCGACGAGCAGCATCAAGGGATGGAGCGCGCGCGCCGCGCGGTGCTTCCGGTAGTAGCGATAGGCGCTCACGTGGAAGTCCCGCACCGAGCCCAGCCGGCGGCTGGCGCGGCTGATCCCGACGAGGTGGGTGCCGCTCGCGGCCGGAACGTAGTAGACGCCCCAGCCAGCCCGCCGAAAGCGGAGACACCAGTCCGCGTCCTCCCAGAAGAGGAAGAACCGCTCGTCGAGGAGCCCGACCTCTTCCCAGGCCGCCCGGCGCGCGACGAGGCAGGCGCCGGAGAGCCAGTCGACCTCGACGGGAGCCGTCCTCCGTCACCCAGAGCGCGGGCAGCTCGCGCCGGCTCACGGGGTTGCTCGGGAAGAGGCGCGTCAGCGGCGCCGAGCGTCCGAACAGGGCCGTCCAGACGGAGGGATCCCGGCGAGCCGAGCCCTGTACCGTCCCGTCGCGATCGAGGAGCCTCGGGCCGGCGACGCCCGCGCGCGGGTGGGATGTCATGAACTCGGTCAGCCGGCCCACGGCGGAAGGCTCGAGGATCACGTCGGGGTTCAGGAGGAAGGCGAACTGCCCCCGCACCGTCCGGAAGCCCTGATTCACGGCGCGCGCGAAGCCGAGGTTGCTGGGCGTTCCGGATGATCTCGAGCGTGGGGTAGGACTCGGTCAGCCCCGCGAGGCTCCCGTCCGTCGAGGCGTTGTCCACCAGGATGACCTGGGGCGGGTCGCCGCTCTCGTCGCCGAAAAGCGCGGCGAGGCAGGCGCGCAGCGCGGCGCCTGCGTTCCAGTTCACGATGATGACCGAGACGTGTTCTATGGGCGGACCGTCGATCGGCGCTCGGTAGAGTGCCTCGCGCACCCGACGCGTCCTCGAACGGCTGATTCTAGTCCGGTTTCGGCGATTCCAGGGGTGGAGGATTTCCCGGCCGGTCCGTTCCGGGGGCTCCCGGAGTGCGCGGCCGCCCGCGCGCGCGGCCACCGGATCCGATTCGGCAGCCGGCGGGTCTCCGCGGAATGGATCGGCGCGTGTTTTCCCTGTTTCCATGGTCCTTTGGCGTCATTCCGGGCTGGACCCGTATGCTAGACTACGAGTCGAATCCAGCCCATGAGCGACAAGGACACCCTGGGAGCGCATCTGCGGCGCGGCCGCGAGCGGTCGGGCCTCACCGTGGACGCCGTCTCGGCCGGGAGCCGCATCGTGCCCCGGCTCGTGGAAGCGCTCGAGTCGGACCGTCAGGACCTGTTGCCGGCCCCCGTCTATGTCCGCGGCTTCATCCGGGCCTACTGCGAGCAGATCGGCGCCGACACCGGCGAGGCCCTCCGCCTCTACGACGAGCAGGCGGCTCCGGATCCGCCGCTGACCGTCCGCGACCCGCCTCCGTCCCGCCCGGCCGGCGCGCGGCGCTGGGGACGCGTCGCCGCGATCTCCGCCCTGGCCGGGGCCGTCGGCGTCGCGGGCTTCGTCCTGCTCGGCCGCCGGCCGCCGGACGCCGGCGCGAGCCGGCGAGCGGGCGGCACGATGACGGCGTCGCGCTCTTCGCCCGCGCCGCCGCCGGTGGAGCGCGCCACGCCGGCCCCGCCGCGGCCGCGCCGGATCGAACGGGCCGGCGGTGGTCGAGCTGCGTGCTGGTCATGCGGGCGATCGACACCACCTGGGTGCGCGTACAGCCGGACGGCGCCGCGCCGAGCGAGGAAACGCTGTCCCCCGGTTCCGTGCGCGAGTGGCGGAGCCCGGGGCGGTTTCACGTCACGGTCGGGAACGCGGGCGGCGTCGAGCTCGAGCTGGATGGCCGCGCGCTGCCGGCGCTGGGCGCTCCGGGCCAGGTGGTCCGGGACGCGACCGTGCCGGGCGAGACTCCAGCCGTGAAGTTCCTGTCGGGACTCGCCGACCGCCTGCGAGACGGGCTCGGCAAGACGCGCGCGGCGCTCGAGGACGGCTTCACCCGCATCTTCCAGGGGCAGGAGCTCGAGGCCGACACGGTGGAGGAGCTGGAAGCGCTCCTTCTCCAGGCTGACCTCGGGCTCGACACCGCCGAGGGGTTCGTGGAGCGCGTCCGGGAGCAGGCCCGCCGCGGGCGCCTGACGGGCGGGGACGCCCGCCGCGCGCTGGCGGACCACCTGCGCGAGAGCTCTGGCCGGCGCGGGCGCGGCGCTCGATCTCGCGGCGCGGCCCGCGGTCGTGCTGGTCGTCGGGGTCAACGGGTCCGGGAAGACGACGACCTGCGGGAAGCTCGCCTGGCGGCTCCGTCAGGAAGGGCACACGGTCCTGCTCGGCGCGGGCGACACGTTCCGGGCCGCGGCGATCGACCAGCTCGAGCGGTGGGGCGAGCGGATCGGCGTCCCGGTCGTGAGCCAGGGTCCCGGGGCGGACCCCTCCGCCGTCGCCTTCGATGCCGTGAAGGCCGCGCAGGCCCGCGGCTCGGAGATCCTGATCGTCGACACCGCCGGCCGGCTCCACACGAAGTCGAACCTCATGGCCGAGCTGGTCAAGGTCAAGCGCGTGATCGGCCGCCAGTGCGCGGGGGCGCCCCACGAGGTGCTCCTCGTCCTGGACGCGACCACGGGCCAGAACGGCATCGCCCAGGCGCGCGTCTTCCACGAGGGGCTCGGGCTCACGGGTCTGGTGCTCACGAAGCTCGACGGCACCGCGAAGGGCGGGATCGTCATCCGGATCTACCGCGAGCTCGGCGTGCCCATCAAGCTCGTGGCCACGGGCGAGAAGGCCGAGGACCTGGCAACGTTCGACCCCGACGCGTACGTCGACGCGCTGGTCGGGGCCTGACGTGCGGTCGGCGCGCCCCCGTCGCGGCGGACGACCGCGACGCGCTGTGGATGGACCGGGCGCTCCGGCTTGCCGAGCGCGGGCATCGGGCTGACGTCGCCGAACCCCGCGGTCGGCGCCGTGCTGGTCAAGGACCAGCGCGTCGTCGGCGAGGGCGCGCACCTCCGGGCCGGCGGACCCCACGCCGAGGCCGTGGCGCTGGACGCGGCCGGCGAGGCCGCGCGAGGGCGCGACCTGCTACGTCACGCTCGAGCCGTGCGCCCACTTCGGGCGCACGCCGCCGTGCGCGGACGCCCTCGTGCGGGCCGGGGTCTCGCGCGTCGTGGCGGCCATGGGCGATCCCGCATCGGGAGGTCGACGGGCGCGGCCTGGCCCGGCTCCGGGCGGCGGGCGTGGCCGTCACGGTCGGCGTCCGCGAGGCCGAGGCGCGGGCGCTCAATCGCGCGTTCCTCTGCGCGGTGACGGAAGGCCGGCCGCACGTGACGCTGAAGACGGCCATGACGCTCGACGGCAAGATCGCCGCGGCCGACGGGACGTCCCGCTGGATCACGGGCGAGGCGGCGCGGCTCGAAGGCCACCGGCTCCGGTTCGCCGCGGACGCGATCCTCGTGGGAATCGGTACGGTGCTGGCGGACGATCCCCAGCTCACGGTGAGGCACCCGGAGCTGCCCGCGAAGGAGCCGTTCCGGGTCGTCGTCGACAGCCGGCTCCGCATCCCGGGCGACGCCCGCGTCCTCCGCGCGGGCGATCCCGCGCGCACGATCGTCGCCTGCGTCGCCCCGGCGCCGGCCGGCCCCGCGGCGGCGTTGCGGGCCCGCGGCGCCCGGGTCCTCGAGCTTCCGGGGGATTCGGGCCGCGTGGATCTCCGCGCCCTCCTCGAGGCGCTTCGAGCGCTGGACGCGATCGCGGTGCTGGCCGAGGGGGGCGGGGAGCTCGGCGGGGCGCTCGCGGAGGCCGGGCTCGTCGACCGCGTGGCCTTCTTCGTCGCGCCCCGGCTTCTCGGGGGGCGCGAGGCGCCAGGGCCGCTCGGAGGCCGCGGGCGCTCCCTGAAGGACGCCATCGCGCTGGTCGACGTCGTCACCCGCCGGCTCGACGAGGACCTGCTCGTCGAGGCCGACGTCCGGCGCTAGGCCATGTTCACGGGGATCGTCGAGACGCTCGGCCGGGTTGGCAGACTCGAGACCGCGGGGGACGGGCGGCGGCTCAGGGTGGCGGTGCCGGACGACCCGGGCTGGCGGCTCGGACTCGGGGAGAGCGTGGCGGTCAGCGGGGTCTGCCTCACGGTCGTGGACGCGCCGGCGGGAGAGCTCGCGTTCGACCTCGCGGAGGAGACCCTGCGCGTGACGACCCTCGGCGGCCTCGGGGTCGGGGACCCGGTGAACCTCGAGCGCCCGCTTCGGTTCGACGGGCGGCTCGGCGGCCATCTGGTCCTGGGCCACGTCGACGGCGTGGGCCGGGTGGCGGCGGTCCGGCCGGAGGGCGAGGGCGCGCGGGTCGACGTGGAGGTGCCCGCGGGCCTCAGGCCGCTCCTGATCCCGAAGGGGTCGGTCACGGTCGACGGCGTGAGCCTCACCGTGGCGGCCCTCGAGGCGGAGCGCGTTCGCGGTCGCGCTCATCCCGCACACGCTGGCGGTGACCACGCTGGGCCGGCGTCGGCCCGGCGACCCGGTCAACCTGGAGATGGACGTGATCGGGAAGTACGTGCGAGGCTTTGTCCAGCAGTGGCAGGACTGGGAGCAGTCGCCGCAGCGGGACGCGGCGAGGAGGGACTCATGACCGAGAGCGAGCGGAGCGCGGACGGGTCCGGCTTTGCGACGATCGAGGCGGCGATCGACGACGTCCGCCAGGGGCGGATGATCCTCGTCGTCGACGACGAGGACCGCGAGAACGAGGGCGACCTCGTGATGGCTGCCGACCGGGTGACCCCGGAGGCCATCAACTTCATGGCCAAGCACGGGCGCGGCCTCATCTGCGTGCCCATGACCGGCGAGCGGCTGGACGACCTCCGCATCAGCATGATGGTGTCGCGACAACACCGCCCCCATGGGGACGGCCTTCACGGTGACCGTGGACGCCAAGCGCGGCGTCACCACCGGGACCTCGGCGTACGACCGGGCCCTGACGGTCCGCGCGCTGGTGGATCCGGGCACGCTCCCGGAGGACCTGGCGCGCCCCGGCCACATCCTGCCGCTCCGGTCGATGCCCGGCGGCGTGCTGCGGCGGGCGGGCCACACCGAGGCGGCGGTGGATCTCGCCCGGTTCGCGGGCTGCACACCGGCGGGCGTGATCTGCGAGATCATGGACGAGCAGGGGGAGATGGCGCGCCTCCCGGAGCTCACCGCGCTGGCCGCCCGGTACGGCCTGCGGATGATCACCATCAAGGATCTGATCCGGTACCGCATCCAGAAGGACAAGCTGGTCCGGCGGGCCGCGACGACGCTCCTGCCGACGGTCTACGGCGCCTTCGGGGCCGTCACCTACGAGACCACGGTGGACGACCGCGTGGTGCTGGCGCTCACGATGGGCGAGATCCGCGGCGACGACCCCGTCCTGGTTCGGATGCACTCGGAGTGCCTCTCCGGCGACGTCTTCCGCTCGCAGCGCTGCGACTGCGGGGACCAGCTCGCCAAGGCGCTCACCATCATCGCGGGCGCGGGCCGGGGCGTCCTCGTGTACCTCCGGCAGGAGGGGCGCGGCATCGGTCTCCTGAACAAGATGCGCGCCTACGAGCTGCAGGACCAGGGGAAGGACACCGTGGAGGCCAACGAGGCGCTCGGCTTCAAGGCCGACCTCCGCGACTACGGCATCGGCGCGCAGATCCTGGTCGACCTCGGCATCCGCTCCATGCGGCTCCTCACCAACAACCCCAAGAAGATCGTGGGGCTGGAGGGCTACGGCCTCCGCGTGGTCGAGCGGGTGCCGATCGAGGTGCCGCCGTCCGACGCGAACCGCTTCTACCTCCGGACCAAGCAAGACAAGCTGGGTCATCTGTTCTCGGACCGGCCCTAGGTCAGGATGGCTGGTCCCGCCCCCTCCGCCAGGCCTCGCCTCCGGGCTTCCGGTCGGCGCGTGGCCATCGTCGCCTCGCGCTTCCACGAGGACATCAGCGAGCGCCTGGTGGCCGGCGCGCGCGCCGCGCTCACGGGTCACGGGGTCCGGGCGGGCGACGTCCGCGTCGTCTGGGTGCCGGGCGCGTTCGAGCTGCCCCAGGTCGCGGAGCGCCTCGGCCGCCGCCGGGGGCGTCGACGCCCTCGTCTGCGTCGGCTGCGTGATCCGCGGGGAGACCCCGCACTTCGACTACGTGGCGGGCGAGGCGGCGCGGGGCATCGCGGAGGTGGGGCGGTCGACCGGCGTGCCGACCACGTTCGGCCTCATCACGGCCGACACGCGGGCGCAGGCGGAGGCGCGGGCGGGCGGCGCTGTCGGCAACCGGGGCGAGGAGGCCGCGCTCGCGGCGCTCGAGCTCCTGACGCTGTTCGCGGACCTTCCCCGCTCGACGCGGCGGCGGGCGCCCGCGCCGGCGGAAACGATAGGCCGTGGGGCGCCGGCGCCAGGCTCGCGAGTGTGCGCTCCAGCTCCTCTACGAGCTGGACGTCCGGGGCGACGCGGATCCGGGCCCCGTGATCGACGCGTTCTGGCAGCGGCAGCCGGTGCCCGACGAGGTCCGGACGTTCGCCGACGCCCTGGTCCGCGGCGTGAAGGCCCACCAGCCCAGGATCGACGAGCTGATCGCGAAGTTCGCCGAGAACTGGGAGCTCGACCGGATGGCCGTGGTGGACCTGAACCTCCTCCGGGCCGGGATCTGGGAGCTCCTCTGGGGCGTCGACGTCCCGCCCAAGGTCGCCATCAACGAGGCGCTCGAGATCGCGCGGCGCTTCTCGACCGAGGAGTCCACCCGCTTCGTCAACGGGCTCCTCGACCGGGTGCGGCGGGAGCTCTGCCCGTAGCGGCCCCCGGGGAGCGGGCCGTCGGCCTCGCCGGGGGCGGCGACGCGCGGCCGGCCGAGCGCCTGCGGCGACTGGCCGTCGCGGCGGCCGCCGGCTTCGCCATGCACCTGGCGTTTCCCCGGCCCGGCTGGGACCTCCTGGGGTGGGTCGCGCTCGCGCCCGTGCTCGCCCTGGCGGCCACGGCCGTCACGCCGCGGCGCGCGCTCCTCGAGGGCTGGGTGGCGGGGCTGGCCTTCTACGTCCCGCTCCTGCGCTGGCTGACCCACACGATGACGACCTTCTCCCAGATGACGACGCCGGTCGCCATCCTCGTCCTGCTCGCGCTCGCGGGCTACCTCGCGCTCTTCTGGGGCGGCGCCGCCTGGGCGCTCGCGTGGCTGCGAGGACGGCTCGGTGCGGCCGGCGCTGTGGCTCGCGCCCGCCGCTCTGGGTCGCGGGGGAGCTCGGGCCGCACCTATCTCCTCGGCGGGTTCCCGTGGGGCCTTCTCGGCTACGTGCCCGTCGCCGCGCCTCTCCGTGATCCAGATCGCGGCGTGGACCGGCGTGTACGGGGTGTCCGCGCTCGTGGTGCTGGTCAACACCGCGCTCGCGTGGGCCGCCGTCGAGCGGCGCGGGAGAGCGGCCGCGGCCGGATTCACCGTCGCCGCCGTCGCGGTGGCCGGCGCGCTCCTGGTGGGGCGCGCCCACCTGGCCCCGGTGGACGCGCCGACCGTGCCGATCGCCGTCGTGCAGGGGAACATCCCGCAGGCGGTGAAGTGGGACGCCGGGTTCAAGGCGGAGACGCTCCGCATCTACGGCGAGCTGACGCGCGCCGCCGCCCCGGGAAGCCGGCTCGTGGTGTGGCCGGAGGCCGCGGTGCCCGCGTACGTCCGCTTCGAGCCGGCCGCGCTCCGCTGGCTGACCGACCTGGCGGCCGGCGTGGGCGTCCCGCTCCTCGTCGGCGTGCCCGACGCGGAGACCGACGGCCGACGGGTGCGCTACCTGAACAGCGCGTTCCTGGTGGAGTCGGCGGGCCTGCGCGCACGCTATGATAAGATGCACCTGGTGCCGTTCGGGGAGTACGTGCCCCTGAAGCGGCTCCTCTTTTTCGTGGAGGCGATCGCGGCCGAGATCGGGGACTTCACGCCCGGCCGCCAGGTGACCATCCTCCCCCTGGAGGGGACGCCGTTCGGCACGGTCATCTGCTACGAGGTCATCTTCCCCGATCTGTTCCGGCGGTTCGTCGCGGAGGGCGCGAGCTTCATGACCAACATCACCAATGATGCGTGGTTCGGCGACTCGGGCGGCCCGCTGCAGCACCTGGCGATGGTTCCGCTCCGGGCGGTCGAGAACCGGATCGCGATCGCGCGCGCCGCCAACACCGGGGTCTCGGCGTTCGTCCTCCCGACGGGGGCGATCGAGCGCACCCTCCCCCTCGGCGCGCGCGGGACGCTCCGGGCCGAGGTGCCGCTCCGGCGCGGGCAGACCTTCTACACGCGCTTCGGCGACGTCTTCGCCTACGCCTGCGCTGGCGGCCTCGGGCGCCGCCCTCGCGGGCGGCCTCGCCGCGGGCGGCGGGGCTAGCCCCGTGCTGAGCGAGCTCCGGCGCGAGCTCTCGGACGTCGAGCGACGGCTCGACGACCTCCGGGGGCATCTTTGACCTCGCCTCGAAGGAGACGCGCATCGCCGCCATCGACGCGGAGATGGCGAGCACGGGATTCTGGGACGACACCCGGCGCGCCCAGGGCGCTGGTCCGCGAGCGCAACGACCTCTCGCGCCTGGTCGGGCGGACGGGGGAGCTCACGCGCGAGCTCGGCGACATCCGCGGCCTCTGGGAGATGGCCCTCGAGGAAGGGGACGAGAGCCTCGAGCCGGAGCTCCAGTCGAGCGTCCAGCGCCTCCGCAAGGAGCTGCAGGACTTCGAGCTGACCGTCGTCCTGTCCGGGGACCACGACCGGAAGAACGCCATCTTCTCCATCCACGCCGGGGCCGGCGGCACCGAGTCGCAGGACTGGGCGCAGATGCTCCTCCGCATGTACACGCGCTGGACGGAGCGGCGCGGCTACAAGGTCGAGATCGTGGACATGCTCCCGGGCGACGAGGCCGGGATCAAGTCGGTGACGCTCGAGGTCACCGGCGACTACGCCTACGGCTACCTCAAGGGTGAGACCGGTGTTCACCGGCTGGTCCGCATCTCGCCCTTCGACGCCAACAAGCGTCGGCACACGTCCTTCGCGTCGGTCTCGGTCATGCCGGAAGTCGAGGACATCGAGGTGGTCGTCCGGGACGACGAGCTTCGGGTGGACGTCTTCCGCTCCTCCGGCCCCGGCGGCCAGGGCGTCAACACGGCCGACTCGGCCGTGCGGATCACCCACCTG
The DNA here is from genome assembly GCA_963745015.1 of uncultured Candidatus Rokubacteria bacterium. GTDB lineage: Bacteria > Methylomirabilota > Methylomirabilia > Rokubacteriales > DASRDR01 > DASRDR01. The sequence continues at coordinate 64,982 of CAVUVU010000011.1, read as the reverse complement.
CCGTCGGGGATCGTGGTGTCGTGCCAGAACGAGCGCTCGCAGCTCCGGAACCGCGACACCGCGATGCGGGTGCTCCGGGCGCGGCTCTACCAGATCGCGGACCAGAAGCGGAAGACGGAGCTCGACCAGCTGACCGGGGACAAGAAGGACATCGCGTTCGGGAGCCAGATCCGCTCGTACGTGTTCGCGCCGTACCAGCTGATCAAGGACCACCGGACGAACGTCGAGATCGGGAACGTGGACGCGGTGATGGACGGCGACATCGACCCGTTCATCGAGGCGTTCCTGTTCTCGGGGCGGAGGTAGGCGCGGCCGTGTCCGACCGGCGGCCGGGCGGGGCGGGCGAGGCGGCCGGCGAGCCGCCGGTCCCGGGGAACGAGCTCGTCCGCGCGGCGCCACGAGAAGCTCCGCGCCCTCCGCGCCGCGGGCGTGCGACCCGTTCGGCACCCGCTTCCCGGTCGCCCACTGGGCGGGCCCGCTCCACGCCCGCTGGGATGCCACGCCGGAGGAGGAGCTCCGGGCGGCGGGCGCGGTCCAGCGTCGCCGGCCGCGTCATGTCGATCCGCCACCACGGCAAGTCCTGCTTCGCCCACCTCCTCGACCAGACGGGCACGATCCAGCTCTACGCGCGGGCCGACGTCCTGGGCGAGGCCTACGCCGGGTTCACCGATCTGGACGTGGCGGACTTCGTCGGCGTGACCGGCGACCTCATGCGGACGCGCACGGGGGAGCTGACCGTTCAGGTCAAGACGTGGACGTTCCTCTCGAAGTCCGTCCGGCCGCTGCCGGAGAAGTGGCACGGGCTCAAGGACGTCGAGACCCGCTACCGCCAGCGGTACGTCGATCTCCTCGTCAATCCCGGGGTGCGCGACGTGTTCCGGCTCCGGTCGCGTCTGATCCAGGGCGTGCGCGCGTTCCTGGACGCCCGCGGGTTCCTGGAGGTCGAGACGCCGGTCATGCAGCCGATCCCGGGCGGCGCGGCGGCGCGGCCGTTCGCGACCCACCACAACGCGCTCGACATCCCGCTCTTCCTCCGGATCGCGCTCGAGCTGCATCTCAAGCGCCTGGTGGTGGGCGGGTTCGACCGGGTCTACGAGATCGGCCGCATCTTCCGCAACGAGGGGGTGTCGACGCAGCACAATCCCGAGTTCACGATGCTGGAGTTCTACCAGGCCTACGCGGACTACGGCGACCTCATGGAGCTCACCGAGGCGCTCTTCGCCGAGCTCGGCCGGACGCTGACCGGCGGGCTCGGCGCTCACCTACCAGGAGGAGCGGATCGACCTCACGCCGCCGTGGCGGCGTCTCCGGTACCTCGAGGCGGTCGCCGAGGCCCTCGGGGTCGGCCGGGACGAGCTGCGAGACCGGGAGCGGGTCCGGGCGGCGGCGCGCGAGGCGGCGGGCCGGCCGCGGGCTCGACGCGGGCGCCTGGGGCTGGGGCGCGGCGACGCCCGCCTACCAGATGTGGAAGGACGTGTTCGAGACGTTCGTCGAGCCCACGCTCGTCCAGCCGACGTTCGTCATCGACTTCCCGACCGAGCTCTCGCCCGCTGGCGCGCCAGAAGCGGGACGATCCGAGCCTCGTCGACCGCTTCGAGCTCTTCATCGCCCGGATGGAGATGGCGAACGCGTACTCGGAGCTGAACGACCCCTTCGAGCAGCGGCTCCGGTTCGAGCAGCAGCTCGCCGCCCGCGAGGCCGGGGACGACGAGGCGCACCCTCTCGACGAGGACTACATCCGCGCGCTGGAGTACGGCCTGCCGCCGACCGCGGGCGAGGGGATCGGGATCGACCGGCTGGTGATGCTCTTCGCCGATCGGGCGTCGATCCGGGACGTGATCCTGTTCCCGCTGCTGCGCCCGGAGACGTTCCGGACGGACGAGGACTGACCGTGGCGCGCAAGGCCTCCGGGGCGAGCGGGCTGCCCTTCGAGCTCCTCATCGGGCTCCGGTACCTCCGGTCGAAGGGCGGGCGCGGCTTCCTGTCCCTCCTCACCGTCATCGCGATGGCCGGGATGGCGATCGGGGTCATGGCGCTCATCGTGGTCCTGGCGGTCATGTCGGGCTTCGAGGACGAGCTCCGGAGCAAGATCCTGGGGACGACCTCGCACATCCTCGTGATGGACGCGGGCGGGCGCGGCATCGAGGACCCGACGCGCGCCCTGGGGCTCATCCGGGCGCACCCCGAAGTCGCAGTCCGCGGCGCCGTTCGTCCTGCAGCAGGTGATGCTCACGCACGGGGAGCAGGCGACGGGCGTGCGTGCTGCGGGGGATCGACCCGGAGACCGAGCGGCGGGAGCTCCAGCAGCGGGTGAAGCAGGGAAGCCTGGCCGACCTCGCGGGCCCGGAGGCGACGATCGCCCTCGGCCGCGAGCTGGCGCGGACCCTCGGGGCGTTCGTCGGCGACACCGTGATCGCGATCTCGCCCCGCGGCGCGGTCACGGCGGTCGGCACCATCCCCAAGATGCGCCCGCTCCGCGTCGTCGCCATCTTCGAGATCGGCCTCTACGAGTACGACTCCGCCCTCGCGTACACCTCCATCGCCACGTCGCAGCAGTTCGCCGACCTCGGCGGGCGAGTGTCCGGCATCGAGGTCCGCCTGGCCGACGTCTACCGGGCGCGCGCGGTGGCCCGGGAGCTCGGCGTCGACGCTGGGCATGCCCTACTGGACCCGCGACTGGACCGAGATGAACCGGAACCTCTTCTCGGCGATCCAGCTCGAGAAGATGGCGATGTTCGTGATCCTGACGCTGATCATCTTCGTGGCCGCGTTCGCGATCATCAGCCACCTCATCCTGATGGTCGCCGAGAAGCGCCGGGAGATCGGCGTGCTCCGCTCGCTCGGGGCCTCCGGCCGCAGCATCACGCTCGTGTTCATGGCCGAGGGCGTCCTGATCGGGCTGGTCGGGACCGTGGTGGGCACGGTCCTCGGCATCACGATCGGGCTGGTCCAGGACCGGTACCACATCGTGAAGATCCCCGGGGACGTGTACCAGCTCTCCGAGCTTCCGATGAAGATGCACCCGCCGGAGATGATCCTGATCGCGGTGTCCGCCCTGGCGCTCTCCTTCCTGGCGACGATCTACCCGTCGCGCCAGGCCGCGCGGCTCCACCCGGTGGACGTGCTCCGGTATGAGTGAGAGCGAGGGGCCGTCCGGCCCCGAGCGCCCGCGCGATGGCCGACCCCGGCGGCGAGCGGGTCCCGCTCCTGGTCGCCGAGGGGGTCGAGAAGGAGTACCGCAGCAAGGCCGAGCCCCTCCGCGTCCTCAAGGGCGTGACCCTCACCGTGCACGCGGCCGAGCTGGTCGCGGTGGTGGGCGCCTCGGGTGTGGGCAAGTCGACGCTGCTCCACGTCCTGGGAGCCCTGGACCGCCCGACCGCCGGCTCGGTGTGGTTCCGGGGCCAGGACCTCTTCGCGCGGTCGGAGGCGGAGCTGACCCGGTTCCGGCGGGAAGAGGTCGGCTTCGTCTTCCAGCTCTACAACCTGCTGACGGACTTCACCGCGCTCGAGAACGCGATGCTGCCGGCGCTCATCCAGCGCCGGCCGGCGGCGGAGGCGCGCGGCCTGGCCATGGACGCCCTCCGCGAGGTCGGCCTTCTCGATCGCGTCGCCCACCGGCCCGGCGAGCTGTCCGGCGGCGAGCAGCAGCGCGTCGCCCTGGCGCGGGCTCTGGTGGGCCGGCCGGCCATGATCCTGGCCGACGAGCCCACCGGGAACCTCGATCCCAAGACGAGCCAGGACGTCTTCGAGCTGTTCGCGCGCCTCCAGGCCGAGCGCGGCGTCGCGTTCGTCATCGCCACCCACAACCTGGATCTGGCGCGGCGCGCCGACCGCCTCGTCCGGCTCGTGGACGGGCGCGCGATCATCGAGGCCTGACGCCCGCCCGATCCGGGGGCGCGCAGGGGGCCGATCCCCGCTAAATACCGGCCGGATGGTCGAAAAGTTCCATGGCGCCTTCACGGGCCATGTATAATGACGCCGGGAGTTGGCGAGAGCGCCCACTACCGATGGCTCGGGCGGTTCGCCCAGCCGCCCGGCGCCAGGACGCCGGGCCTGGAGGAGGCCACGTGTTCGAGCGATTCACCGAGCGTGCGCGACGCGTCATCATCCTGGCCCGCGAAGAGGCCGGCCGGTTCCGCCACGACTTCGTGGGGACCGAGCACATCCTGCTCGGGCTGATCCGCGACGGGGAGGGAATCGCGACCGCGGTCCTCCAGCGTCTCGGACTGCGTCTCGAGACCGTCAAGAGCGAGGTCGAGCGGGCGCTGGCCGGGTTCCCCAAGACGCTCACCTTCGGCGAGGTCCCGTTCACGCCCCAGGCCAAGCGCGTGCTCGAGCTGTCGATCGAGGAAGCGCGCCAGCTCGGGCACAACTACATCGGGACCGAGCACCTCCTCCTGGGCGTGATGAAGGAGGGGCAGTCGATCGCCGCCAAGATCCTCGAGTCGCTCGGCGCCCGGCTCGACGAGGTGCGCCAGGAGACGCTCGCGCTCCTGGGCGACCAGTACTACCCGCGGCCGAAGAAGCGGAGCCAGACGCCGGTCCTCGACGAGTTCGCGCGCGATCTGACCCAGTTCGCCCGCGACAGCAAGCTCGACCCGGTGATCGGGCGCGAGACGGAGATCGAGCGGGTCATCCAGATCCTCTCCCGCCGCACCAAGAACAACCCGGTCCTGATCGGTGAGCCCGGCGTGGGGAAGACGGCCATCGTCGAGGGGCTCGCCCAGAAGATCATCAACCACGACGTGCCGGACGTGCTCGTGGGCAAGCGGCTCCTCCAGCTCGACCTGGGCGCCCTGGTGGCGGGCACCAAGTACCGCGGCCAGTTCGAGGAGCGCCTGAAGGCCGTCATGAAGGAGATCCGGCAGTCGGAGAACGTGATCCTCTTCCTGGACGAGCTGCACACGCTGATCGGAGCCGGCGCCGCCGAGGGCGCGATCGACGCCTCGAACATGCTCAAGCCGGCGCTCTCCCGCGGCGAGATCCAGTGCATCGGGGCCACGACCCTCGACGAGTACCGGAAGCACATCGAGAAGGACGGCGCCCTCGAGCGGCGGTTCCAGCCGATCATCGTGCGGGCCCCGTCGGTGCAGGAGGCGGTGGAGATCATCAAGGGCCTCCGGCCGAAGTACGAGGCGCATCACCGCGTGAAGATCACCGACGCGGCGATCGACCTCGCGGTGAAGCTGGCCGACCGCCACATCACCGAGCGCCACCTTCCCGACAAGGCGATCGACGTGATCGACGAGGCGGCGAGCCGGACGCGGCTGCAGGCCATGACGCCGCCGGCGACGATCAAGGAGCTCGAGAAAGAGATCGAGCGGGTCGTCCGCGAGAAGGACATGTTCCTGGAGGCCCAGGAGTTCGAGAAGGCCGCCTCGCTCCGCGAGAAGGAGAAGGCGCTCCGGGGCCGCGAGGAAGAGCTGAAGCGCGAGTGGGAGAAGAACAAGAACCGGCAGACCCAGGTCGTGGGCGAGCAGGACATCGAGTACATCGTGTCCCGCTGGACCGGCATCCCGCTCTCGCGGCTCGAGGAGAAGGAGTCGGCCAAGCTCGCCCGCATGGAGGAGTCGCTCCACGGGCGGGTCGTGGGCCAGGACGATGCGATCCGGGCGGTGTCCCGCGCCATCCGGCGCTCGCGCGCCGGCCTCAAGGACGCGAAGCGGCCGGTGGGCTCGTTCATCTTCCTGGGGCCGACCGGCGTGGGGAAGACGGAGCTGGCGCGGGCCCTGGCGGAGTTCCTCTTCGGCGACGAGAACGCGCTGATCCGGGTCGACATGTCCGAGTACATGGAGAAGTTCTCGGTGTCCCGCCTCCTCGGCGCGCCCCCCGGCTACGTCGGGTACGAGGAGGGCGGGTACCTGACCGAGAAGGTGCGGCGGCGCCCCTACTCGGTCGTGCTGTTCGACGAGATCGAGAAGGCGCACCCGGACGTGTTCAACATGCTGCTCCAGGTGCTGGACGACGGCCGCCTGATCGGACTCGCTCGGGCACGTGGTGGACTTCAAGAACACCATCCTGATCATGACGTCCAACCTCGGGACGGCCCTGATCGGCAAGCGGACCAGCCCCGGGCTTCCTGTCGGCGTCCGCCGAGGACACCTACGACCGGATGAAGGACCGGGTGCTCGACGAGCTCAAGCGGGCCTTCCGGCCGGAGTTCCTCAACCGGATCGACGAGGTGATCGTCTTCCACTCCCTCGACGAGGAGCACATCCGGGGCATCGTGCAGCTCATGCTCGATCGCGTGAACCGGCAGCTCGAGGAGCGGGCGATCCGCGTCGAGCCTGTCCCCCGAGGCCGTGAACTTCCTGATCGAGAAGGGCTTCGACGCGACCTACGGGGCGCGGCAGCTCCGGCGCATCATCCAGAAGCACATCGAGGATCCGCTGGCGGAGTCCATCATCGCCGGCCGGGTCCAGGACGGGATCCAGATCGAGGTCCGGGTCCAGGGCGAGGGGCTCATCTTCGAGCCGGTATCCGAGCCCACACTGAGCCTGGCGGAGCGCTGACCTCCCGGTCCGCGCTCGCCCGAGGAGTGCCCTTGGCTCTCGCCGGGAGACGCCCGCAAGGAAGGCCCCGGGCGAGGGGGCCGGTCCTTCTCTCGGCGCTGGTCGCTCTCTTCGCGCTGGCCACCACCGGCTGGGCCCAGCAGCCGGCGCCGACCCAGCCGCCCCCGCCCATCCCGACCGTCCGGGACATCGTGGTGGAGGGGAACCGCCGGATCCAGGCGCCGGCCGTCCTGAACCGGGTGCAGACCAAGATCGGCGACACGCTCTCGCCGGCCGCGCTCCGCGACGACGTCCGCTCCATCTTCGGGCTGGGATTCTTCGACGACGTGCAGGTCCGGACCGAGGAGTTCGAGGGCGGCGTGCGCGTGATCTTCGTCGTCGTCGAGCGGCCGCTCCTGCGCGAGGTCACCTTCGAGGGGAACTCCGAGCTCAACAACGACGAGCTCCGGGAGAAGGCCGCCATCCGGGTCGGCGTGCTGTACAACCCGGTGGAGGTCCAGAAGGCCGAGGAGGCCATCCGCCAGAAGTACGAGGACGAGGGGTACTTCGGCGTCCAGATCAACCCCGCGCACCGAGCGAACCCCCGAGGGCGACCTGCGGGTGGTGTTCCGGATCGAGGAAGGCCCGAAGCTCCACATCGACCGGATCATCATCGAGGGGAACAGCGCGCTCACCGCGGGCCAGATCAAGGACGCGATGTCGACGAAGGAGCGCCTGTACTGGATCTTCCCGTTCTCGACCGTGCAGCGCAAGGTCTTCGACGACGACGTCGACCGCATCCTCCAGCTCTACGCCGACCACGGCTACATCCAGGCCCGCGTCGAGTCCACCGAGATCGTGCCCGACCTCGCGCGGAAGAAGGTCACGCTCCGCGTGCGCGTGGTGGAGGGGCCGCAGTTCCGGACGGGCACCATCACGATCACGGGCAACGAGATCCTCACGACCGAGGAGCTCCGCAAGCTCGTGCGCCTCCAGGAGGGCGGGGTCTTCAACCGTGGGGCGCTGCGCAACTCCGTCCGGGCGATGGTGGACCGCTACTCGGAGCTGGGCCGGGCCCGGGCCGAGGTCGACCCCCGGACGTCGAACGACCTGGCGAACCTGAAGGTCGACGTGATCATCCCGATCGTCGAGGGTGGCCCGGTCTACGTCGAGCGGATCAACATCGCCGGCAACACGAAGAGCTCGGAGAAGGTCCTGCGGCGGGAGCTGCGCGTGACCGAGGGCGAGCTGTTCACGTTCCAGAAGCTCGTGCGGAGCCGCCAGCGGCTGTTCAACCTCGGCTTCTTCGAGGAGGTGAACGCCACCACCGAGCAGGGATCCACGCCCGACAAGATCGTCGTCAACATCGACGTGAAGGAGCGGGCGACCGGCGTGTTCAGCATCGGTGCGGGCTACAGCAGCCTCGACAGCCTGTTCGCCACGCTGGACGTGAGCCAGCGGAACCTCTTCGGCCGGGGCCAGGAGGTCTTCCTCCGGTTCCGCATCGGCGAGCAGAGCCGGCTGGGTCTGGTCGGCTTCACGGAGCCGTACCTCTTCGACATCCCGCTCCGCGCCGGGTTCGACATCTACGACCGCGAGCGGGAGTACGACGACTTCACGGAAGAGCGGTTCGGCGGGGACATCCGGGCGAGCTACCCCCTCACGGAGTACATGACCCTGTCCGGCCTCTACCGGCTCGAGAACGTCGACATCACGGACGTGTCCCCCTTCGCGAGCGAGGACCTCAAGCAGGAGCAGGGGACGAGCCTCAACTCGGTGCTCGAGTTCATCCTGGCGCGGGACACGCGCGACAACATCTTCGAGCCCAGCCGGGGGAGCCGGAACTCGGTGGAGTTCCAGTTCGCGGGACTGGGCGGCGACACCAAGTACTACAAGGTCATCGGGGAGTCGGCGTGGTTCGTCCCGCTGCCCGTGTTCAACCTGGTGTGGGCCGTCCGCGGGCTGGCCGGGTTCGCCGAGGGCTATGGCGGCGAGGAGGTGCCGATCTTCGAGCGGTTCTTCCTCGGCGGCGCCAACACCCTGCGCGGCCAGCGGACGCGCTCGGTGGCCCCGAAGGACGACCGGGGCGAGGTGATCGGCGGCACCTCGGAGCTCCTGTTCAACACCGAGCTCCTGATTCCGATCATCGCGCGCTTCCGGCTGGCCCTCTTCTTCGACGCCGGCAACGCGTACGGGTTCGGCACGGATTTCGACCCCACGAACCTCCGGTACAGCGCCGGCGTGGGCGTCCGCTTCTTCTCGCCGCTGGGTCCGATGCGGCTCGACCTTGGGTACAACCTGGACAAGGAGCCGGGAGAGAAGGACTACCAGGTCAACTTCACGGTTGGGGCGCCCTTCTAGGGCAGGAGGCCGTGAGAGGTGATGCCATGAGAGACAGAGGGATGGTCGGGGCGGTCGCGCTCTTCGTCGCCGGGCTGGTCGGCGGGCTCGTCACCGGCACGGAGGCCGCCGGGAACGCGGATCGGATACGTGGACGTCCAGCGGGTGATCGTCCGGTCGGTCGCCGGCGTCGCCGCGCGGGAGCAGCTCGAGAAGGACAAGGTGACGATGCAGAAGGACGTCGACAACCGCCGGGTCGAGGTGGACAAGCTCCGCGAGGAGATGGAGAAGAAGGGGCTCGTCCTGTCGGCCGAGGCGCGGCGCGAGAAGGACGAGACCCTCCAGCGCAAGGTCCGGGACCTCCGGCGGCTCGCCGAGGACCTCGAGAAGGAGCTGCAGAAGAAGGAGCAGGCGGCCACGCAGCGGATCCTCGGGGAGCTCACCGGGCCTCATCGAGAAGATGGGCAAGGAGCGCGGCTTCCTGCTGATCGTCGAGCGGCGGAGCGGCGGCGTGATCTACGGCGACCCGGAGGGCGACGTCACCGACGAGGTCATCAAGCTGTACGACCAGGAGAAGGCGAAGAAGCCCTAGGATGCCCGCGCGCTCCCTCGGTGAGCTGGCGCGCCTCGTCGGCGGGGATCTCGAGGGAGATCCTTCCCTCGAGATCCGGGGGTTCGCGAGCCTGGAAAGCGCGGGCCCGGGTGACCTGTCGTTCGTGGTGGCGGACCGCCACCTGGCCGCCGCCCGGCGAAGCGCGGCCGCCGCGCTGATCGCGCCGCCCGGGCTCGACCTCGGCGGCCGGCCGGCGATCCGGGTCCCCCAGCCCTACGCGGCGGTCGGCGCCGTGGTCGGGGTGTTCTTCCCGGAGCCCGCCCTGGCGCCCGGGGTCCACCCGACCGCTCACGTCGCCGACAGCGCCCGCGTCTCGCCCGGCGCCACGGTGGGCGCGTATGTCGCGGTGGGTGAGGGTTCGGTCGTCGAGGACGGGGCCGTGCTCCACTCCCACGTCGTCCGTGGGCCCCGACTGCCAGGTGGGGGAGCAGAGCATCCTCCACCCGCACGTCGTCCTGCGGGCGCGGGTGGCGCTCGGCCGCCGCGTGATCGTCCACCCGGGCAGCGTGCTGGGGGCCGACGGGTTCGGGTACGTGTTCGACGGCCAGGCGCACCGGAAGATCCCGCAGGTCGGCCGGGTCGTCGTGGAGGACGACGTCGAGATCGGCGCCAACGTCACGGTGGACCGCGCGACGCTCGGCGAGACGGTGATCGGCCGGGGCACGAAGATCGACAACCTCGTGCAGATTGGCCATAATACCGTGATCGGAGCGAACTCGATCATCGTCGCCCAGACGGGCATCTCGGGATCCTGCCGGATCGGGCGCGGCGTGGTGCTGGGCGGGCAGGTGGGGATGTCCGACCACGTCACGGTCGGCGACGGGGCCAGGGTCGGCGCGCAATCCGGCGTCCATCGCGACGTGCCGGCCGGCGCCGCAGTGATCGGGACGCCCGCCATACCGGCGGAATCGGGGATCCGCGTGATGGCCGCGTTGGCACGACTCCCGGACCATGCTGCGGGACGTGCGGGCTCTGGGGCACCGCCTGGCGGCGCTCGAGCGGAGGCTGGACGTGGAGGGAGGGCCGGCGGCCCGTGGGTGAGCGGACGACCGACATCCACCCCACTGCGGTGGTGCATCCGGGCGCGCGGCTGAGCCCGGGCGTGCGCGTGGGGCCGTTCGCGGTCATCGGCCAGGGCGTGTGCCTGGGCGAGGACGTGGAGATCGGCCCGCATGCCGTGCTGGAGGGGCCGCTCGAGCTGGGCGCGCGATGCCAGGTCCACGTCGGGGCGGTGATCGGGCTGCCGCCGCAGGACCTCAAGTGGAAGCCGGGAACGCCGTCGGGCGTGCGGATCGGCGAGGGCACCGTCATTCGCGAGTACTCGACGATCCATCGCGCCTCGACCCCGGACGGTTTCACCGTGCTGGGGAAGGACTGCTATCTCATGGCGCAGGGGCACATCGCCCATGACTGCCAGATCGGCGACAACGTGATCATGACGGGGTACACGGTGCTGACCGGCTTCGTCCAGGTCGGCGACCGGGCCGTGATCTCCGGCCTGACGGGCATCCACCAGTTCGTGCGCATCGGGACGCTGGCCATGGTGAGCGGGTGCTCCCGGATCGGCCAGGACGTGCCGCCGTACTTCATCGTCGAGGGCAACCCCGCCGAGGTGCGCGCCGTGAACATCGTCGGGTTGCGGCGGGCCGGCGTGCCGGCCGACGTCCGGCTGAACCTCCAGCGCGCCTACAAGATCCTCTACCGGTCGGGCCGCGCGCCGGGACCGGCGCTCGAGCAGATCCGTGGCGAGATCGAGCCGGGCCCGGAGATCGACCGGCTCTGCGAGTTCATCGCGTCGTCGAAGCGCGGGATCTGCTAGGGGAGGGAGATGGGCAAGCGCGAGCAGAAGCGGCTCAGGACCGGGGTCATCGGCGCCGGCCACATGGGGCAGTACCACATCCTGGTCTATGCCGAGCTGTGGGACGTGGACCTCGTGGGCATCGTGGACGCCGACGCGGGGAAGGCAGCCCGCCTCGCCGCGCAGTACGATTCGCAGGCTCTCGCGGATCACCGGGAGCTCTTCGGCAAGGTGGACGTGGTGTCCATCTCGGTGCCCACGCCGCTTCACTTCCAGATCGCGAAGGATTGCCTCGAGGCCGGGATCAGCGTCCTGGTGGAGAAGCCGCTGACCTCCACGCTCGAGGAGGCCCGCGAGCTCTTCCGCATCGCGCGGGAACGCAACGTCGTCCTGCACGTCGGGCACGTCGAGCGGTTCAACGGGGCCGTCCAGGAGCTGCGCAAGATCGTCGCGAACCCCATCCTGGTCGAGTCCCGCCGGCTGGGTCCGTTCGTCCCCCGGGTGCAGCACGACACGGTGGTCATGGACCTCATGATCCACGACGTCGACATCGTGCTCGGGCTGGTGGACAGCGAGGTCCGGCGGATCACGGCGGCGGGCGCACGGGTCCACTCGGCTCGCTCCGACGTCGCGAACGTGCAGATCCTGTTCGAGAGCGGCACCGTCGCCAACATCACCGCCAGCCGGGCCACCGAGCACAAGGTCCGGACGCTCGCCATCACGCAGCCCGACGCGTACATCTCTCTCGACTACACGGACCAGGACATCCAGATCCACCGGCGCGCCGCGTCCGAGTACGTGCTGAACCGGGAGTCGATCCGCTACCGGCAGGAGTCCTTCGTCGAGCACCTGTTCGTCCACAAGGAGAATCCGCTCAAGCTGGAGATCCTGCACATCCTCAAGGCCGTTCGGGAGGCGCAGCGGACGGGGGTCGTGGAGCTCCTGGAGCAGGACGACGTCCGCTCCCTCGCGGTGGCGCTCGAGATCGAGCGCATGATCGAGGAGGGTCGGCCGCACCTCGACTGGCCGCCCCGCTGAGCGGAATGGCCGAGGCCCTCGGCCTGGTCGGCGGGGCCGGGGCGCTTCCGGTCCTCATGGCCCGCGAGGCGCGGCGGGCCGGCTGGCGCGTGGTCGCCTTCGCCCTCGCCGCCGCCGAGCCCCTCGTTCCTCACGCGGATCGGGTCGTGCCCTGTCCAGCTCGGCGACGTGGGGCCCATCCTGGCGGCGCTCGGCGAGGAGGGGATCCGCCACGTGGTGCTTGCCGGCCGGGTCCGGAAGGACGTGCTGTTCCAGGGCGCGCCGCTGGACTCGGCCGCCCGGCAGCTCCTGGCGAAGGCCGCGGACTGGACGGACGAGGGCCTCCTCGGGGCGGCGGTGCAGGGGCTCGCGGCGATGGGCATCGAGGTGCTCGACCAGCGACAGTTCCTGGCGCCCTGGCTGGTGGCGGCCGGGCTGATCGCCGGCCCGCCGGTCCGCTCCGGAGCTCGAGGCCGACGTCGCGCGGGGGCTTCGGCTGGCCAGCGACCTGGCGGAGCGCGGGTCGGGCCAGACGGTCGTCCTCCGCGTCCGGCTCGGTGGCGGCCGTCGAGGCGATGGAGGGAACCGACGAGGCCGTCCGCCGGGGCCTCGCCCTGGCGGGCCGCGGCGCGGTCGTGGTCAAGGCGACGGCGCCCGCGCACGACTACCGGCTGGACGTGCCCACCGTCGGGCCCGACACCGTCGACTGCTGCACGGCGGGCGGGGCAGCCGTGCTGGCGCTCGCAGGCGGGCCGCGTGCTCCTGCTCGAGCGCGAGCGCGTGGCGGCGGAAGCGGCCCGGACGGGGATGAGCGTTGTCGGGGTCCCGGAGCGGCCGGGCGTCGACTGACGTCCTGATCGTGGCCGGCGAGGCCTCCGGGGATCTTCACGGAGCCACGCTGGCCCGGGCGCTCACCACTCTGTCACCCGGCCTCCGGCTCGCCGGAATGGGGGGAGCGCGGATGGCCGCCGAGGGCGTCCGGCTGATCCAGCGCGCCGAGCGCGTCACCGTCGTGGGGGGAACCGAGGCGCTCGGCCGGCTCCCCGCCCTCTGGTCGGCGTTCCGCGCGCTCCGGCAGCACCTCCAGCAGCGGCGCCCCCGGGTGCTCGTGCTGATCGACTTCCCGGAGTTCAACCTGCGCCTGGCCCGCGTGGCGCGCCGGCTCGGCGTGCCCGTGGTGTACTTCGTGGCGCCCCAGCTGTGGGCCTGGCGCCCGGGGCGCGCTCGGGCCATGGCGCGAGACGTGGCGCGGGTCCTGGCGATCTTCCCGTTCGAGGTCGGCTTCTACCAGGAGGCGGGGGTGCCCGTCGAGTTCGTCGGCCACCCGGTGCTCGACGTCCTGCCCGAGCTGGACCGCGAGACGGCGCGGGCGGGGCTCGCAGCGGAGGGCGAGACGCTGGTCGGCCTCCTGCCGGGAAGCCGGGACGCGGAGATCCGCCGCCATCTGCCGGTGCTGCTCGGCGCGGCGCACCGGATCGCGGCGCGCCGCCCGCGAGCCCGATTCGCCCTGCCGGTCGCTTCCACCATCGCGGAGGAGGGAGTGGCGGCGGCCGCCCGCGCCTCCGGGCTCCCGGTCGAGGTGCTGCCCGGCCAGGCCTACCGGGTGATGGCCGCGGCAGACCTCCTGCTCGTCGCCTCCGGGACCGCGACGCTCGAAGCCGCCTGCTACGGCACTCCGATGGTCGTGCTGTACCGGCTCTCGGCCGTGTCGCACGCGCTCGCCCGTCGCCTGGTCCGGGGCGTGGTGCACATCAGCCTTCCGAACATCGTGGCGGGGCGCGAGATCGTGCGCGAGTTCGTCCAGGGGCAGGCGACGCCGGATGCGATCGCCGGCGCCGCGCTCGAGCTTCTCGAGGACGACCTGGCCCGGGCGTCCCAGCGCGCGGCCCTGCTCGAGGTCCGGGTCCGGCTCGGCGAGGCGGGGGCGGGACTCCGGGCCGCCCGGGCCGTGCTCCGAGAGCGCGATGGGACGACCGATCGCTGAGCACGCCGACGCGCGGCCGCCGCCGCGCGAGCGGCGGCGGCTCGGGCGCGCGCTGGCGACCTCCGGGCCGGCGATCGCGCTCGGACGGGGCATGGTGCGCGCGCTCGCCGCGAGCCTCCGCCTGCGGGAGTTCCCCACGCGCCGCGTGGAGGCGATCTGGCAGAGCGGGGAGCCCGTGATCTACACCGTGTGGCACGGGCAGATCCTCCTCCTGCCGCTCGTCTACGGGCGGCGCCACCGGATCCACGCGCTGACGAGCCGATCCCGGGACGGCGAGATCCTGAGCCGGTTCGTGCAGGGCTTCGGGATCCGGGTGGTGCGCGGCTCCTCCTCTCGCGGCGGCGCCCGGGCGCTGCTGGCGCTGGCCAAGGTGATCCGCGAGGCGGGGGACAACGTCCTCATCGTGCCCGACGGTCCCAGGGGGCCGCGCCACGTCGCGCAGAATGGCGCCGTGATGCTGGCCAGGATGACCGGCGTTCCGATGGTGCCGCTGGCCTTCGGCGCCTCGCCGTGCCGCGTTCTCCGCTCGTGGGACGCCTTCGTCGTGCCGCGCCCCTTTGCCCGGGCGGCCATCGTGTTCGCCGATCCCATCGCCGTGCCGCGCGACGCCGACCGGGACGTCATCGAGGCCAAGCGGCGCGAGCTCGAGACCACGCTCCGGGAGATCACCGCCGCGGCGGACCGTGCGGCTGGCGGGAGCGATGTACTGGCTCTATAGCGTCGTCCTGGCCCTCCTGGCGCTCGGCTATCTGCCGCTGTTCCTCGTGCGCAAGGTCTGGGGGGCCGGCTATCCGGTCGCGCTCCGGGAGCGATTCGGCTTCGTCCGGGTGTCGCCGCCGCCCGTTCCCGGCGGGCGCTTCTGGGTTCACGCGGTGTCGGTGGGCGAGGTGATGGCGGCGGTGCCGCTGGTCCACGCCCTGGCCGCGCGCTGGCCGACGGCCGACATCGTCGTCTCGACCGTGACGGCCACCGGGGAGCGCGTGGCCCGGGCGAGACTGGCCGAGGCCGCGGCGATGCTCACGTTCCCGCTGGACTTTCGCGGCGCCGTCCGCCGGGCCGTGCGCCGGGTGGAGCCCGGCTGCTTCATCGCCCTCGAGACGGAGCTGTGGCCGAATCTGCTGCGGGCGCTCCGCGAGGCGAAGGTTCCCGCGGTTCTCGCCAACGGCCGCATCTCCGACCGCTCCTACCGCCGCTACCGCCTGGTCCGCGGCCTGTTCCGCCTGGTGCTCGCGGACGTCGCGCTCTTCTGCATGCAGTCGGAGGAGGACGCCCGCCGGATCATCAGCCTGGGCGCGCCGCCGGAGCGGGTGCTCGTGACCGGCAATCTGAAGATGGAGGCGCCGTCCGGCGACGCCGGTGCCGAGCGGCTGTGGCGCCGCCTGCTTCATCTCGGGCAGGCGCCGGTCGTCGTGGCGGGCAGCACGCATCGCGGGGAGGAGGCCACGGTCCTCGACGCTTTCCTGGCGACGCGGCCGACGGCCGACGGGCTCCGGCTCGTGCTGGCGCCGCGGCACCCCGAGCGGCTGGACGAGGTCGAAGGCCTGGTCCGGGCGCGGGGGCTCGCCGTCGTGCGGCGGAGCCGCGTGAGCCCGGGGAACGGCGCCTCCGTGATCCTTCTCGACACGATGGGCGAGCTGGCGTCGGTCTATGCCGTCGCCGACGTCATCTTCGTCGGGGGCAGCCTCGTCCCGATCGGCGGGCACAACGTCGTGGAGCCGGCGCTTCACGCGAAGGCCGTCGTCTTCGGGCCGCACATGTCGAACTTCCGCGACGCGGCCGCCCTGCTGCTCCGGGCCGACGCGGCGATCCAGGTGGGCGACGGGACCGAGCTGGCGGCCGCGCTCGGCCGGCTCCTCGGCGACGCGCCGGCGCGGCAGGCTCTCGGGCGCGCGGCCTGGACTGCCGTGCGCGCGCACCAGGGCGCGTGCGTCCGCACCGTGGCGGCGCTCGAGCGGGTGCTGGCGCTCGCCGCCCGGGGTCAGGGGTGAGCATCCGGCGGCCGCCGCCGAGAGGCAGCCGGTGACGAGGGAGCCCGGCGCCTTCCGGCGCGGCCGGCTCGTGCGCGCCTGGCGCGAGGGCCGGGCGGGCCCTCTCCGCTTCGTCCTCACGCCGCTGGCGTGGGCGTACCGGGGCGGCCTGGCCGTGCGGGAGCTGGCGTATCGGCGCGGCTGGCTCGCCCGCGGGCGGCTCCCGTGCGCCGGTGGTCTCCCTGGGGAACCTGACGGTCGGCGGCACCGGCAAGACGCCGGCGGTCGAGATGGTGGCGCGCTGGCTCACCGAGGAGGGGCGCCGGGTGGTCATCGTGAGCCGCGGATACGGGCGCCGGCCGGGGGCGCCCGTCGAGCTCGTGTCGGACGGCGGCGCGCCCAGGCTCCCGGCCGAGCGGGCGGGAGATGAGCCGCTTCTCCTGGCCCGGCGTCTCCCGGGCGTCGCCGTCGTCGTCGGAGCGGATCGCCTCCGGGCGGGCCAGTGGGCGGTGGCGAACCTCCGCCCGGACGTGGTGCTGCTCGACGATGGATTCCAGCAGCGGCGGCTCGTGAAGGACGTGGAGATCGTGTGCCTCGATGCGCGCGCCCCGTGGGGACCCGGCGGGCTCTTTCCTCGAGGCACGCTTCGCGAGCCGCGGTCCGCGCTCGACCCGGGCGGATCTCATCGTCGTGACGCGGGCCGATGCCCGCCGGAACCTCGCCGGTCTCTTCGAGGAGATCCGCCATCACGCGGGCTCGGCGCCCTGCCTGGCTGCGGACTACGCGGTCGAGGGCCTCGAGGACCTGGCATCGGGCGCGCTTCATCCCGCCTCGGCTCTCGCGGGCCGCGGGGTCCTCGCGTTCGCCGGGATCGCTGCGCCGGAGCGCCTCTCGGAGACTCTCACCGCCCATGGGGCAAATGTCCGGGATGTCGTGGCATTTCCAGATCACCACGCGTACCGGCCGAGCGATCTCGACGCCGTCAGTCGCGGCGGGCCAGGGCCATGGGTGCGAGCTTGCTGGTGACGACGGAGAAGGACGCGGTGCGTCTGAGGCCGCCGGGGACGACCGGGGCCTGGGCACCGTCCGGCCAGGCGGGCGAGGCGCCGGTGCCGATATGGGTGCTGCGCGTCCGGCTCGAGCCGGCCGGAGGGCCGTCCCTCGAGGGGTGGCGGGCCGAGCTGCGCGCCCGCGTCGACGCGGCGGCGCGGGGGGCGGCGCGACCGTGACGGCGACGCGCGATCCCCCGGGCGGAGATCCAGCGCGCGCTGGTGCGCTTCCCGAACTGGCTCGGCGACACGGTCATGGCGCTTCCCGCTCTGCGGGCGCTGCGCGCGGCGCTTCCCGGCGCCGAGCTCTGGTGCGTCGGTCCCTGGGTGGGGCCCATCCTCGAGCTCGAGCCTGGCATCGCCCGCCGTCTCGCTCCGCCCGGAGGCGTGGGCGCCCGGCTTGCCCAGGCCCGCCGCCTCCGGCAGGCGCGGTTCGACGTGGCCCTGATCCTGCCGAACTCGTTCGAGACCGCGCTGGCCGGATGGCTGAGCGGCGCGCGCTGGCGGGTGGGCTACGGGGACGGGCGGGCCGCCTTGCTGACGCATGCGCTGCCGGCTCCGACCGATCGGGTCCACCAGGTGACGGAATACTTGAAGCTCCTCGCGCCCTTCGGCGTCGAGGCGTCCCCGGCGCCGCCCACGCTGGGGATCGATCCGGCACGCCGGGTGGAGGCGCGACGGCTGCTGGACGAGGCGGGGGTGCCGCTCGGCGAGCCGCGCGTCGGGCTCCAGCTCGGGGCGGCGCTGGGCCCGGCCAAGCTCTGGCCCTCCGCGCGCATCGCCGCGCTGGCGGCGCGTCTCGTGGCGCGGGGGATCCACCCGGTCCTCCTCGGCGGTCCCCAGGCGCGTGAGCTCGCCGACGCGGTCCAGGCGGCGGCCGGCGAGCCGATCCGGAGTCTCGTGGGCCGGGATCGTCCGGCACTCCTGGCCGCGCTCATCGGGGAGCTCGACGCGCTCGTCGGCGCGGACAGCGGGCCCGCCCATGTTGCCGCCGCGGTCGGGGTGCCGGCCGTCACCCTCTTCGGGCCCACCGACCCGCGGCTGACCGCGCCGCTCGGCTCGGGCCAGCAGGCGCTCTGGCACCGGCCGGCCTGCGGCCCATGCTTTCTCCGGGAGTGCCCGATCGACCACCGGTGCCTTCACGCGATCGAGGTCTCCGAGGTGGAGGCGGCGGTCGTGACCGCGCTCGCGGGGCGCCGGTGAAGCCGCTCCGGATCCTCCACGTCGTGGCGAATCGCTGGTGGACCGGCAGCGCGGATCCGGCGCTGGACCTCGCCCGGGCCCTCAAGGCGCGCGGGCACGCGGTGTGGTTCGGCTGCGTCCGCGGGGACGTGCTCGAGACGCACGTTCGCGCGGCCGGGGTGCCGCTGGTGGAGGGGCTCTCGCTCGAGCGGACGGCGCGGCCGTGGCGGCTCGCCGCCCAGATCGGCACGCTCCGGCGCACGCTGCGCGAGCTCGAGATCGACGTGGTCCACGCGCACCAGACCCACGACCACTGGCTGGCGGCGCTGGGCGCGCCGTGGCACCAGGGCGCGACTGGTCCGCACGCGTGCACCATCGCCGGGCCGTGCACGCCGGGCCGGCCGCCCGCTGGCTCCTCGGGCGGACCGATGCGCTGATCGCGTCCAGCGAGGGCATCGCGGACCGGCTGCGCGCCGTGAAGGCCGGGGCCCGTGTGACCGTCGTGCCGGGGGCCGTGGACGCGGAGCGCTTCTCGCCGGAGGTGTCCGGCGACGCCGTGCGGATCGAGCTCGGGCTGGCCGACGCGCCGGCGGCCGGCTGCGTCGCGCGGATGGTGCCGGGCCGGGGTCACGACATCCTGCTGCGCGCGGCCGCGCGTCTCCGCGACCGCCTGCCCGAGGCCCGCGTGGTGCTGGTGGGCCGGGGCGAGGGCCGGCCCGGTCTCGAGCGCCTCGTGCGAGAGCTGGGGCTCGGAACGACCGTCGTCTTCGCGGGCTATCGGGGCGCCGACCTGCCGGCGGTCCTGGCTGCGCTCGACTGCGTCGTGTTCCTGGGGATGGGATCCGAGGAGTCCTGCCGGGCCGTCCTCGAGGCGATGGCCGCGGGACGCCCGGTCGTGGCCGCCCCCGTCGGCGCCGTCCCGGAGATCGTCGTCGACGGGGAGACGGGCTGGCTCGTCGAGCCGGCGCCTGACGCCGTCGCGGCGACCCTCGAGGCCGCGCTCCGCGATCGGGGGCGCGCACGCCAGCTGGGAGCGGCCGGACGCCGCCGCGTGGAGGCGCACTTCACCCCGCCCCGGCGCGCGGCGCTCGTGGAGGCCCTCTACGCCGGGGTGCTCGCCAAAGAAGCGCTTCCCCGCCGGTGAGGCCGCCAGTATAATGGCGCCGATGAGTGGCAGGTCGGAAGTGCGCGCCGCCATGAGCCGAACCCTCGCGATGTCGTCCCGGCGCCGTGCCTAGCTCTCAGGCCGCCGACCTCCTCCGGGTCGTCCAGGGGTTCGCGGGCCGGCGGGTCCTGGTCGTGGGCGACCTCGTGGCGGACGAGTACGTGTTCGGGCAGCCGGAGCGCGTCTCGCGTGAAGCTCCGGTCCTGATCCTGCGGTACCTCTCGCAGGAGATCCGGCTCGGCGGGGCCGCGAATGCCTGCCACAACCTCCATACCCTGGGCGCGAAGGTGCTGCCGCTGGGGGTGGTGGGGGAGGATCCGGCCGGCGCGGCGATCCGGCACTCGCTGGTCGAGCGGGGCGTCCCGACCGACGGGATCGTTCTGGTCCCTGGCCGACCCACTCCGGTCAAGACTCGGATTCTCGGAGGCGGATGGGGGTCCCGATCCGCCCGGCAGCAGATCGTCCGGGTGGACCGCGAGCCGGAGGGCGCGATCCCGCCCGGCGCCGAGACGTCGCTCGTCGAGCGGCTCCGCGGCTGGGCAGGCCGCGTGGACGCCGTGGTCCTGTCGGACTACGGCTACGGCACGCTCACCCCGCGCGTCCTGGCCGAGATCCGGGCGCTCGCCGAGCGAGGGGTCATCGTGACGGCCGACTCGCGGTACGACCTCCTCCGGTTCGAGCGGCTCACCGCGGCGACTCCGAGCGAGTCGGAGGTCGAGCACATCCTGGGAACGTCGCTCGACGGGGACAAGGCCGTGGAGCAAGCGGGCTGGCAGCTCCTCGAGCGCCTCGACTCGCGCTGCCTGCTCGTCACCCGCGGGGCGAAGGGGCTGGCCCTGTTCGAGCGCGGCGGCGAGGCGACCTTCGTCCCCATCTTCGGGAGCGACGAGATCGCCGACGTCACCGGGGCGGGCGATACCGTCATCAGCGTGTTCACGCTGGCGCTCGCGAGCGGGGCGCGTCCGGTGGACGCCGCCCGCCTGGCCAACTACGCGGGCGGCCTCGTGGTCATGAAGCGCGGCACGGCCACCGTGTCCGGAGACGAGCTGGCCGAGGCCGTGCGCCGCGACCTGGGCACCGGGACGCATGACGGGGCGAGTGCTCGATCTTGAGGGGGCGCGGACCACGGCCGAGGCGGCTCGGGCCGCGGGCCGCCGCGTGGTGCTCGCCAACGGGTGCTTCGACCTCCTCCACGTGGGGCACGTGCGGTACCTCGAGGACGCGCGCGCCCTGGGTGACCTGCTGATCGTGGGCGTCAACGGCGACGCCGCCGTGCGGCGCCTGAAGGGCCCCGGCCGGCCCCTCATGCCCGCCGCCGAGCGCGCCGAGATGCTGGCGGCGCTCCGCGCCGTCGACCACGTGGTGGTCTTCGACGACGATACGGCGGACGCGCTGGTCGCCCTGGTCCGCCCCGCGGTTCACGCGAAGGGGACGGACTACACCCCCGAGTCGGTGCCCGAGCGGACGGCGGTGCTCGCCGCCGGCGGCCGCGTCGCCATCGCGGGAGACGCCAAGGCGCACTCCACGCGGGACGTGATCGCGGAGATCCTGGCGCGGTTCGGGCGGGACCGGGAGACGGTCCGGTGACGCCGTCCCGCGCCGCGGCGCCGCGCATCGCCCTGGTGAAGCTCTCGTCGCTCGGGGACGTCGTTCACGCGCTCCCGGCGGCGGCGGCGCTGCGCGCCTGGTGGCCGCGGGCCGAGCTGACGTGGGTGGTCGAGCGGCGCGAGGAGGCGATCCTCGGCGGCAACCCCGACGTGAGCCACGTGGTGGCCGTCGACACCCGGCTCTGGCGGCGGGACGCTCCGGCGCCCGGGCCGCGCTCCCGCGGTGGTCGCGGAGGTGCGCGGCCTGGTGCGCCGGCTGGCGGCCGGGCGGTTCCACGTGGCCTTGGACCTCCAGGGGCTCTGGAAGAGCGGGGTCATCACGGCCCTCACGCGCGCGCCTCTCCGCGTCGGGATGGCGGCGGGACACTGCCGGGAGCGCCCGAGCGCCTGGTTCACGAACCGGCACGTCACCCCTCCCGCGGCGGCGGTGCACGTGGTCGACCAGTACATGGCCGTGGTGGCGGCCCTCGGGATCGACCTGGCTGCCGTCGGCCCGCCCGCGTTTCCGATCTCGAGGGAGCCCGCGGCCGAGGCGAGAATGGCGCGCTGGCTCGAGGACGAGGGCGTCAAGGCGACGACGCCGCTCGTGCTCCTGAACCCGGGCTCGGGCGGCGACCACAAGCGCTGGGCGGTCGAGGGCTTCCGGCGTCTCGGCGAGGAGCTGGCCGTCCGGCTCGGCGCGCGCGTGGCCATCGCCTGGGGGCCGGGGGAAGAGCCGCTGGCGCGGGCGATCGCCCACGGCATGCGGACCGGCGCCGTCGTGCCTCCGTCCACGACGATCCTCGAGATGATCGCGCTCTTCCGGCGCGCGGCGCTGGTCGTCGGGGGGGACACGGGCCCGGTGCACGTCGCGGCGGTGCTCGGCGTCCCGACGATCGGGCTCTACGGTCCGACGAGCGCCCGGCGAAACGGGCCGTACGGACCCCGGGTGACGGCGATCCAGAGCCCGGACGGTCGCATGGACGGAGTCTCCGTCGAGGCCGTCCTGGCCGCGGCGCAGGCGCTGCTCCATTGAGCCCGGTGGACCGGGTGGCGAGCCTGTCGGTGGCGATCGTGGTGCTGAACGAGGAGGAGCGGCTGCGCGCCTGTCTGGAGAGCGTCGTGTGGGCCGACGAGCTCGTGGTCATCGACGCCGGCTCGAGCGACAAGACCTTGGCGATCGCCCGGGAGTTCACGGATCGGGTCCTCTTCCGGGCCTGGGACGGGTACGGGGCCCAGAAGAACTTCGCGCTCGACCAGTGTCGCGGGGACTGGGTCCTCTCGCTCGACGCGGACGAGCGCGTGTCGGACACTCTGCGCGAGGAGATCCAGGCCACGCTCCGGAGCGGACCCGGCCAGGCGGGCTTCTACGTGCCTCGGCGGAACCTGTTCCAGGGACGGTGGGTGCGCCGCGGGGGTCTCTATCCCGACTGGCAGCTCCGGCTGTTCCGCCGGGGGCGCGGGGCGTTCGTCGAGCGGGCCGTTCACGAATCGGTGCGGGTGGACGGGCCGACCGGCCGCTTCGCCGAGCCGCTGATCCACGAGAGCTACCGGAGCATCGGCGATGCCGTCGCGCGGCTCAACCGGTACTCCGACCTCGCCGCGACGGAGCTGGCCGCGGCCGGGCGCGGCGGCAGCCTGGCGGACCTCTTGCTGCGGCCGACCTGGCGGTTCCTGTCCATGTACGTCCTGCGGGCGGGGTTCCTCGACGGCTGGCGGGGCCTCGTCCTGGCGGGCCTTCACGCGCACTACGTCTTCCTGCGCGCCGCCAAGGTCCGCGAGCGGCGCTGGGGCCGGGGGGCGGCGTGACGCGAGCGGTGGCGGTGATCCCGGCGCGCTGGGCCTCGGTCCGCTTTCCGGGGAAAGCGCTGGTCGTGGTCCGGGGGAAGCCCCTGGTGCAGCACGTCTGGGAGCGCGCCTCGGGAGCTCGAGACCGTCGAGCGGGTGGTCGTCGCGACGGACGACGAGCGGATTGCCGCCGCCGTGCGCGGCTTCGGGGGCGCGGTCGTCATGACGGGAGCCGAGTGCCCCAACGGCACCGACCGCGTCGCGCAGGCCACGCGGGACTGGCCCGTCGACCTGGTGGTGAACCTCCAGGGTGACGAGCCGACCTTCGAGGTGAAAGCGCTCGACCAGCTGGTGCGGACCATGGCGGAGGATCCGTCGATCGAGATGGGGACGCTCGCCCATCCCGTCGCCGACGAGGGCGAGCACCGGGACCCGAACGCCGTCAAGGTCGTCCTCGACCAGTCGGGCCACGCGCTCTACTTCACCCGCGCGCCGGTACCCTATGCCCGCCAGGCCGGGCTCGTGGTGCCGCTGCGCCACGTCGGGATCTACGTCTTCCGGCACGCGTTCCTGCAGCGCTACGCGCGGCTCGCGCCGACGCCCCTCGAGCAGACGGAGCGGCTGGAGCAGCTGCGCGCCCTCGAGCACGGCGTCCGCATCCGGGTCCTGCTCACGCCGCACGGCTCGATCGGCGTCGACACCCCGGCCGACGTCGACCGGCTGGCGGCGTATCTCGAGAGCCGGGAGGGACGGGACCGATGACCGGCCGCGCCCGCGTGCTCTCGGGGATGCGGCCGACGGGCCGCCTCCACCTCGGGAACTACCTCGGCGCCCTGGACAACTGGGTGCGCCTCCAGGCGGACTTCGACTGCTTCTACTTCGTGGCCGACTGGCACGCCCTGACGACGGAGATTCCCGCCAAGGGCGAGATCGCGGCGAACACGCTCGAGATGGCGGCCGACTGGCTCGGCGCGGGCCTCGATCCGGAGCGGAGCACGATCTTCATGCAGTCGCTCGTGCCCGAGCACGCGGAGCTCCACCTGCTCTTCTCGATGCTGACGCCGGTCTCGTGGCTCGAGCGCGTGCCCACGTACAAGGAGATGCTCGAGCAGCTGGGGATCCAGTCGCCCTCCTACGGGCTCCTGGGCTATCCCTTGCTCCAGGCCGCGGACATCCTGATCTACCGGCCGCGGTACGTGCCGGTCGGCGTCGACCAGGCGCCGCACATCGAGCTGACGCGGGAGGTCGCGCGGCGGTTCAATCACCTCTTCGGACCGGTCCTCCTCGAGCCCGAGATCAAGCTGACCGCCATTCCCAAGGTCCCGGGGACGGACGGGCGGAAGATGTCGAAGTCCTACGGGAACGCGATCTACCTGGCCGACCCGCCCGAGGTGACCGTGCCCAAGATCAAGACCATGGTCACCGACCCCGCGCGGAAGCGGCGCTCGGATCCCGGGAACCCCGACATCTGCCCGGTGTTCGACCTGCACCGGATCTTCACGCCGGAGGCGGATCGCGCCCGCGTCGATCAGGGGTGCCGGACGGCCGGGATCGGCTGCCTCGACTGCAAGGGCGTGCTCCTCGAGCACATGCTGCCGCCGCTCGAGGCGATCCGGGAGCGGCGGGAGCGCATGGCCGCCCGGCCCGATCACCTGCGCGAGGTGCTGCGCGAGGGCTCCGTCCGCGCCCGGCGCATCGCGTCGGAGACGCTGGCGGAGGCCAAGACCGCCGTGGGGATCGCGTGACGCCACTCCGCCGGCACCGCGGCCGCCGACTGCGCGGAGGGACCCAGTGAGCGAGGCGACGACGGCCGTCCCGGCCGACGCGGCTCCCGCCCCGTCGCCCCTGACGGTGAGGCTGGAGGAGTTCGAGGGGCCCCTCGACCTGCTCCTCCACC
Organism: uncultured Candidatus Rokubacteria bacterium; assembly: GCA_963745015.1. Classification (GTDB taxonomy): domain Bacteria; phylum Methylomirabilota; class Methylomirabilia; order Rokubacteriales; family DASRDR01; genus DASRDR01. Next base: position 40,105 of record CAVUVU010000011.1, on the reverse strand, counting down.
TCGCGCGGACGGAGGAGATCGACCTCGCGCGCCTGCCGATCCGGCGGATCACCGACCAGTACCTCGCCTACCTGGAGTCGATCGAGTTCCGCGACCTCGACGACTCGGGCGCCTTCCTGGTGCTGGCGGCGACGCTCGTGTATCTGAAATCCCGTCTGCTCCTGCCGCCGGCCGAGACGGAGGAGGAGAGCCTCGAGGAGGACGCGGAGCTCCTCCGGCAGGAGCTCGAGGCGCGCCTCCGCGCCTACGCGCGGGTGAAGGAGATCGGCGTCTGGCTGCGCGAGCGCGAGGCCGAGTGGAGCACCCGCTTCACGCGGACCTGGAGCGAGCTGCCGGTGCCGGAGTACCTGCCGATCGAGAGCCTCTCCCTCTGGGATCTCACCGAGGCGTATCGCGCCTTCCTGGTCCGGCTGTCCCAGGCCGAGCCGACGCGGGAGGTCGAGCCCGAGGGCCCGCCGCTGCTCGAGCGCATGGCGATGATCTCGGGCGTCCTCGAGCAGTCCTGGTACGTCCTGTTCTCGACGCTGCTCGGGACCTCGCCGCCCCGGCCGGAGGTGGTGGTGACGCTCCTGGCGGTCCTGGAGCTGGTGCGCCTCCAGCGCGCGCGGGCGCAGCAGCGGGAGCTGTTCGGCGACATCGTGATCGAGCGGGGATCCGGGGAGGGGAAAGGTTCGTGATGCCTGAAGGCGGACAGCGGGCGGCGATGTCGGAGATGGTGGCGCCCGAGATGGTCGGGCAGCTGGAAGCGATCCTCTTCGCCTCCGACGCGCCGCTCCCGGTCGAGCGGATCGCCGAGGTTCTCGAGATCGATCCGCTCGAGGCGCGCGCGCTGGTCGAGGCGCTCCGCGTGGCGTGCGACGAGGCCGCCCGCGGCCTGGCCGTGGCCGAGGTCGGGGGCGGCGTGCGCCTGGTGACGCGGCCCGAGCACGCCCCGGTGCTCATGAGCCTCCAGCGGCTCCGGCTGAAGAGCCGCCTGTCCAGGGCGGCGGTGGAGACGCTGACGATCGTCGCGTACCGCCAGCCGATCTCGCGGCCGGAGATCGAGCAGCTGCGGGGAGTCGGGACCGAGAGCGTCCTGACGCACCTCCTCGAGCGGCGCCTCGTCCGCGTCGTCGGCCGGAAGGCGACGCCCGGCCGCCCGGTGCTCTACGGGACGACGCGCGAGTTCCTCGAGCACTTCGGTCTCCGGGACCTCGGGGACCTCCCGCCCTTCGAGTCACCGGGAGGCGCGGCCGGGGAGGCATCCGCCGGAAGCGGCACCGCCGAAGCAGCAGCGGACGCGGCCCCCGGCCCGGACCCCGTCGAGATGGAGCTCGCGCTCGATGCGGAGGCGGGCGAGGGTGGGCTCGAGGAGACCCGGCCAGACGAGATCCGGCCAGACCAGATCCGGGCAGACCAGATCCGGGAGGAGCGCGGGCTCTCGTCCCCGGCCTGAGGGCCATGCCGCCGGTCCGGCTCCACAAGCTCCTGGCCGAAGCGGGCATCGCGTCGCGGCGTGCCGCCGAGCGGCTGATCGTGGCGGGCCGAGTCCGCGTCAACGGCGTGGCCGTGACCGAGCTGGGCGCCCACGCCGACCCCGAGCGGGACCGATCGAGGTCGACGGGCGGCCGCTCCCGCGAGCCGAGCCGAAGCGCTACGTCCTGCTCCACAAGCCCCCGGGGTTCATCACCACCCGTGAGGACTCCGCGCGGGCGGCCGCTCGTCTTCGACCTCGTGCCGGATCTCGGCGTCCGCCTCCACTCGGTCGGGCGCCTCGATTTCGACGCCGAGGGGCTCCTCCTCCTGACCAACGACGGCGCCCTCACGTTTCACCTCACCCATCCCCGGCACGGCATCCGCCGCGTGTATCACGTCCTGGTCGAGGGGCGTCTCGATGCGGACGTGCTCGCGGCGCTCGAGCGCGGCGTGGTTCTCGAGGACGGGCCGGGCCGCGTCGACCGGGCCCGGAGACTCGGCAGCCCGGGAGACGGGCCCCACTGGGTCGAGCTCGCCCTGTCCGAGGGGCGGTACCGGGAGGTCAAGCGGCTGTGCCGCGCGGTGGGCCTCGCCGTCCGGCGCCTCCGGCGGGTCGCCTTCGGGTCGCTCGAGCTGGGCGAGCTGCCGTCGGGGCAGTGGAGGGAGCTGGCACCGGCCGAGGTGAAGCGCCTGGCGGCCGCGAGGCCGGGAGACCTGTCCGGTCGCGGGCGCTGACCCGGCGTGCGTTTGCGCGGTCCCTTCCCCGCAGACGCGCGAGATGACGTGAGCTGGTCCTGCCCAGGCTCTTTCCTGCGACTCCTGACCGGCGCTATCCTACGGCGTCGCGCGCGCGCCGACGGGGCGCCAGCCTCTGTCGACCACAACCCCTGAATGGAGGCGAGAGCAGTCATGAGCAAGCTGCGTGTTCGGCGGCACGTCCTGGGCCTTGCCCTTCTGGTAGGCATCGGATCTGTCCTGATGCTCCCGCCGAGCGGACGCGCCCAGGGACCTGCCCTGCCGCCGGAGCTGGAGCGGGTCCGCGCGGCCCTGGACAAGTACCAGGATCCCTACGTGGCTGTCCGCGACGGCTACTTCTCCACGGTTGGCTGCGTCCACTATCCCAAGCCAGGCGGGGCTGGACAGGTCCCGTACGTCGCCGGCGGGATGGGCATCCACTTCGTGAACGCCCAGCTCATCGGCCCGGTGCCGGACCCGATGCGGCCGGCGATCCTCATCTACGAGCCGGACGGTGACAAGCTGCGGCTCATCGCGGCGGAGTGGTTCATCCCGCTGGCGACCGGCGTCAAGGAGCGGCCGAGCGTGTTCGGTCGGCCGTTCGATGGGCCGATGGAGGGACACGAGCCGCTCTTGCCGAAGGGGCTGCATCACTACGACCTGCACGTCTGGCTCTGGAAGGAAAACCCGGCCGGCCTGTTCAGTCCCACCAATCCGCGGGTGACGTGCGCGGGCTACGGGCATTCCCTGGCGGAGGACTCGCCTCACGTCGTGCCTCATCCACGTGAGCCTGTCCCCCGGCGAAGCGCACGAACCTTGTGCGCTCTGCCCGGCTCCACTATCATGTCGGCGTAAGTGTGCACTCAGCCAGTGTCCGGTCCGCCGGCCGCCGGAGTGAGGCGACCAAGACGATTCTTTCCAGCCTCGAGCCCCGGCGGTCCATTCGACGCAGCAGAACGGGCGCCGCGGCATCGCATCGCTGAACGCGCGCCAGATGGCGGCGCTCGGAAAGCTCGGCCAGCAATGGGCCTAGCGACGGGATCGCCCGACGCATGATCCCCGATCGAGTGGTCGAGGTCCTGCACGGGCCGGCATTCATCCAGATGGGGACCCGCGACGAGACGCTCCGGCCCGCGCACACCTGGTCGTCGGCGCGATGGTCCACGATGACCGGCGGACGGTGACGATCTTCGTCCCGGCGGCTCGTTTCGAGCGTGTCCTGCGACACCTGAGCGGCAACGGCCGGGTCGCCCTGGGCGCCGCCCTCGCCAGCCACGAAGCGTACCAGCTGAAGGGAAGTACATCTCGTCCCGGCCCACGGATGACGCGGATCGCGCCCGCCAGGAGGCCTATCGCGCCGCGCTCCTGGCGGCGGCCCTCGAGGCCGGTTACCCGGAGGCGATCGCACGGCCGCTGACCCAGGGCCTGGCCTACACGCCGGGTGTCGCGATCACCTTCCGCGTCGAGGAGGTCTTCCTGCAGACCCCTGGTCCGGGCGCCGGGACCCTGCTGTCCCGAGAGGAGCGGCGCGCCGTGAGCATGCTCCCGGACGAGATCAAGCCGGCCATGCAGGGCGTGATCCCGTGTCACGTCGTGACGTGCTCCCTCGACGGCACGCCGAACGCGAGCGCGATCTCCCAGGTCTACTACGTGGACCCCGACCACGTGGCTCTCTCCCACCAGTTCTTCAACAAGACCAAGCGCAACATCGAGGAGAACCCGCGCGCGGTGGTCTCGATGCTCAGTCCCGAGACCTTCGAGGGGTGGGACCTCGATCTCGAGTTCGTCCGGTCCGACACCAGCGGGCCGATCTTCGACGTCATGGAGATGCAGATCGAGGCCATCGCGTCGATGGTCGGCATGAAGGGCATCTTCAAGCTGCGGGCGGCGGATGTCTTCAGGGTGACGGCCGTCACGAAGACCGTCGGCGAGCGCATCCCGCTGGCGGAGATTCCCCGGCCCCGCTGACGCCGCGCGACGATATTGGCCACCGACCCCCGCGATCCGTCCGCGCTCCGGGAGCAGGTCGCCGAGAATCAGCGGACGATCGACCGTCTGAACCGCGACCTCGAAAAGAAGTCCAACGACGTCCGGATCATCCAGCAGATCTCGTCCGAGATCACCTCCACGCTGGACCTCGAGGAGGTGCTGGGGATCGTCCTCCGGGCCATGGACGGCGTGCTGGGCTTCGCGCACTCGATGATCCTCCTCAAGGACCTGGCCGGCGACGTCCTCCGCGTCGCGGCGACCCGCGGCTACGCCGAGGAGGGCGCCGGGGCCCAGGTGCGGCTGGGGGAGGGCGTGATCGGCGTGGTCGGGGAGCGCCGGAAGATGATGCGGATCGGGAACATCGGCGCCAGCATGCGCTACCTGCGGAGCGTGCGCGCGCGGATGGAAGCCGCGGGCGAGGTCGGCCCCGGCGAGCCCCCGACCGCGATGCCCGGCCTGCCGGACGCCCAGAGCCAGCTCGCCTTGCCCCTCACCGTCAAGGACCGTCTCGTGGGCGTCCTGGTCGTGGAGAGCCGGGCGCCGAATGCCTTCGACGAGCTGGACGAGGTGCTCCTGCGCATCGTCGGGAACCAGGCGGCGACCGCCATCGACAACGCCCGCACCTACCGGATGGTGGATCAGCTCGGCCGCCTGAAGCGCTTCTTCTCGCCTCAGCTGGCCGAGCTGATCATCCGGGGCGGCGCGGACGATCCCCTGAAGACACACCGGCGGGAGATCACCGTCGTCTTCCTCGACCTCCGCGGGTTCACCGCCTTCGCGGAGACCTCCGAGCCCGAGGAGCTGATGGGGGTGCTGCGGGAGTACCACGCCGAGATGGGCAAGCTGATCCTGGCCCACGAGGGCACGCTCGAGCGGTTCACGGGCGACGGGATGATGATCTTCTTCAACGACCCGCTGCCGGTGCCGGACGCGGCGGAGCGCGCCGTCCGGATGGCGGTGGCCATGCGGGAACGGGCCGCCGAGCTGGCGGTCCGCTGGCACCGGAGCGGCTACGAGCTCGACCTCGGCATCGGCATCGCCAAGGGGTTCGCCACCATCGGCGCCATCGGCTTCGAGGGGCGCCTGGACTATGGCGCCATCGGCACCGTCACGAACCTGGCGGCGCGCCTCTGCGGCGAGGCCAAGCCCGGCCAGATCCTGATCTCGCCCCGGCTGCTCCCGGAGGTGGAAGGGGTCCTGGAGGTCGAGGAGGTGGGCCTCCTGGCCATGAAGGGCCTGGCGAGGCCGGTGAGGGCGCTGAACATCGTCAGGCTCCGGGATCCCGCCTGATAGCCCACTCCGGCAGGGCTCGCCTTCGGCCGAGGCACCCCGCCAGGGCGGGCAGGGGCGCTCCGCGCCGGCGAGGTGGCCTGAACGGCCCTTCCCGGGGGGACCCTCTACGCGGCGTCTCGCTCCGGAGCGGCGGCTGGCGGCCTTCCTTGAAGGGGGTTCCTCCGGCGGCCGCCCTGGCCGGGGCACGCTTGCGTGGGGCCGGTCCCTGGCCTATACTGTGCGGGCTTTTCTACGCCCCCCTCCTGGAGATTTAATGGGTCTGGATGAATGGCGAGCACGTATCGATGAAATCGACCGCCAACTCCTCCGGTTGCTCAGCCAACGGGCCGAGCTTTCGCTGGAGATCGGCCGCGCGAAGCGAGAGTCCGGTGAGCCGGTCCTCGTGCCCGAGCGCGAGCAGGAGATCCTCGACGAGCTCGCCCGCCTGAACCCGGGGCCGCTCTCCCCCGGGGCGATCCGCTCGATCTGGTCCGAGGTCCTTTCGGCGTCCCGCGGCCTCCAGCGCCCGTTCCGCGCCGCCTACCTCGGTCCCCAGGGAACGAACACGCACCTCGCGGCGCTCCGGCAATTCGGCTCGAGCGCCGAGTTGCTGCCCGCGCGCGGGATTCCCGAGGTCTTCGACGAAGTCGAGCGCGGCCGGGCCGACGTCGGCGTCGTGCCGATCGAGAACTCGAGCGAGGGAGTGGTGAACCACACCCTCGACGGGCTGATCGACTCGGAGCTCCTGATCTGCGGAGAGGTGTCGCTCGAGATTCACCACAACCTCCTCTCCCGCGCCGCCGAGCTCGGCGACGTCAAGCGCGTCTTCTCGCACCCGCAGGCGCTCGCGCAGTGCCGCGCCTGGCTGAACCGGCACCTGCCGGACGCGGCCGTGGTGGAGATGCCGTCCACGTCGGTCGCGGCCGAGCAGGCGGCGCTCGACGCGTCCACGGCGGCGGTGGCGAGCGAGCTCGCCGGCCAGCTCTACCGGATCCCCGCGCTCCGCGAGCGCATCGAGGACTACGCCAACAACGTCACCCGGTTCCTGGTGATCGGACGTCGGGCCGCCGGCCGGACGGGACGGGACAAGACCTCCATCCTGTTCTCGATCCGCGACGAGGTGGGCACGCTCCACCGGATCCTGGAGCCGTTCGCGAGCGCCAGGCTGAGCCTCACCAAGATCGAGTCGCGGCCCACCCGGCGGCGGCCGTGGGAGTACGTGTTCTTCGTGGACTTCGAGGGCCACCGGGACGACCCGGTGGCGCAGGGCGTGCTGGCGGCCGTCCGCGAGCGCTGCCTGTTCCTCAAGGTCCTCGGGTCGTACCCGGTGCTGGTGTGAGGCGCGCGACGTGAGCGCCGCCTGGGAGCGCCTGGCCAACGAGCCCATCCTGGACATCCATCCCTACCAGCCCGGCAAGCCCATCGAGGAGCTCGAGCGCGAGCTCGGGATCCCGGGGGCGGTCAAGCTGGCGTCGAACGAGAACCCCTTCGGGCCGCCGCCCGGCGTGCTGGAGGCGCTCCGGAAGGCGCTCCCCGGGCTCAACCGGTACCCGGACGGCTCCGGCCACTATCTCCGGCACGCGCTCGCGAAGACGCACGGGGTGTCGCCCGAGTCGATCGTCCTGGGCAACGGCTCGAACGAGCTGATCGAGCTCCTGGCCCGGACCTTCGTGCGGCCCGGCGAGGAAGTGGTCCTTCCCCATCCCTCGTTCGTCGTCTATCCGTCGATCGTCCAGGCCGTCGGCGGGATCCGCGTGGTGGTGCCGGTGAAGGACTACCGGATCGACCTGCCGAAGATGCGCCGCGCGATCACCGCGCTCACGAAGATGGTGTTCGTCGCCAACCCGAACAACCCGACCGGCACGATCGTGACCGCCGAGGAAGTCGACAAGTTCCTCGACAAGGTGCCGGACCACGTCATCGTCGTGTTCGACGAGGCCTACTACGACTTCGCCGCCGGCCCGGACTTCCCGGACGTGCTGGGCCACCTCCGGCACGGGAAGCGGGTCGTGGTCCTGCGCACGTTCTCGAAGATGGCGAGCCTGGCCGGGCTCCGGGTCGGCTACGCGGTCGCCGACCCCGACTGCATCGCGCTCGTGAACCGCATCCGCCAGCCGTTCAACGTGAACACGCTGGCCCAGGTCGCGGCGCTCGCCGCCCTGGCGGACGAGTCTCACGTCCGGCGGTCCGTCGAGGCGGTCCGGGAGGGCGTGCGGAGCCTGGCGGCCTCTCTCACCAGCCTGGGCGTCCGCCACGCCCCGAGCCGGGCCAACTTCATCCTCGCCGAGTTCGACGATGCGGCGCGGGTCTACGAGGAGCTCCTCAAGCTCGGCGTGATCGTGCGCCCGATGGAGAGCTTCGGCCTCGAGCGGGCGCTCCGGCTCACGGTGGGGACACCCGAGGAGAACGCGCGGCTGGTGAGCGGGCTGCGGACGGTCCTGGGGAAGGGGGCCACCCGCTCGTGAGCGCCCCCCGCTGGCCGCGCCTGACCGTCGTCAGTCCCGGTCTCATCGGGGGCTCGATCGCGCGGGGCGCCCGGGCCCGGCGGCTGGCGGGCGAGGTGGTCGTGGTGGCGCGGCACGAGGCCGCGGTCCGGACCGTGCTGGACGCCGGGGCGGCCGACGTGGGCACGACCGACCTGGCGGCCGGCGTCGCCGGGTCGAGCCTGGTCGTGCTGTGCGCGCCCGTGGGAGCGCTGCCGGGCCTCATTCGCGCCGCGTGGCCGCATCTCGCGCCCGGGGCGGTCCTCACCGACGCCGGGAGCGTGAAGCGGAGCGTCGTCGACGCGGCGCGCGGATGCCCGGCGCGGGCCGGAGTGAGCTTCGTCGGCGGGCACCCCATGGCCGGCTCCGAGCGGTCGGGGTTCGAGGCCTCGGACGCCGATCTCTTCGATGGGCGCCTGGCGCTCGTCACGCCCGGTCCGGAGACGCCGGAGTCCGCGGTCGTCGCCGCGACCGCGCTCTGGGAAGGCCTCGGGAGCACCGTGCGGCGTCTCTCCCCGGAGACCCACGATCACCTGGTCGCCCAGATCAGCCACCTCCCGCACCTGGCGGCCTACGCCTTGGTCTCGGCGGCCGACGGGGACGCCGTGCCGCTCGCGGGGCGCGGCTTCATCGACACGACGCGCATCGCGGCGTCCGCCGAGACGCTCTGGACGGACATCTTCCGCCAGAACCGGGCGCCGCTCCTCGACGCGCTCGCGCGCTACGAGGCGGTCCTCGGGCGGTGGCGCGAGCTCGCGGCGCGCGGCGACTGGACGGCCCTCGAGGCGGAGCTCGGACGCGCCCGCGAGGTCCGGGAGAAGCTCACGTGAACGCCGTCGTTCGCCCCGTCCGGCGCCTCGCCGGCACGATCGCCGTGCCCGGCGACAAGTCCGTCTCGCACCGCGCCGCGCTCCTCGGCGCGCTCTCCGACGGGCTCACCGAGGTGCACGGGTTCCTCGAGGGCGAGGACTGCCTGGGAACGCTCCGGGCGGTCGCGGCGCTCGGGGCCGAGGTGACGCGGAAGGGGCCCGGGCACTTCGTGATCCAGGGCGTCGGCCTCGAAGGGCTCACGGAGCCGGGCGACGTGGTCGACTGCGGGAACTCCGGCACCACCGCGCGGCTCCTGGTGGGCGTCCTGGCGGGCCAGCCGTTCACGACGGTGCTCACGGGGGACGAGTCGCTTCGCCGCCGCCCGATGGACCGGGTCATGGCGCCGCTCACGCGGATGGGCGCCCGGGTCGTCGGCCGGCGGGACGGGGCCCGGCTGCCGCTGGCCATCGCCGGCGCGCGGCCCCTCCAGCCGATCCGCCACGTCTCGCCGGTGGCGAGCGCCCAGGTGAAGTCGGCGGTGCTCCTGGCCGGGCTGTCGGCGTCCGGACCGGTGAGCGTGGTCGAGCCCGCCCGGAGCCGCGACCACACGGAGCGGATGCTGGCGGCGTTCGGCGGCGACGTGCAGGTGGACGGCGTCACGGTCACGGTGGTTCCGGGCCGCCGCCTCACCGGGCGTCTCTGCCGGGTGCCGGGCGACATCTCGTCCGCCGCGTTCTTCCTGGTCGCGGGCGCGGCGGCGCCGGACGGGGCGGTGACCGTGCGGGGCGTGGGCGTCAACCCGACCCGGACCGGCGCGCTCGACGTCCTCGAGGCGATGGGAGCGCGGGTCGACGTGGCGGCGCGGGACGGGGACGGCGAGCCGGTCGCGGATCTCCGGGTCGGCCCGGGGCCGCTCCGCGGCGCCGACGTCGGCGGCGCGCTCGTGCCGCGGGCCATCGACGAGATGCCGATCCTCGCGGTGGCGGCCGCCTGCGCCGAGGGGCCGACCGTCGTGCGGGACGCGGCCGAGCTGCGCGTGAAGGAATCGGACCGGATCCGCGCCATCGCCTCCGAGCTCGGGAAGATGGGCATCGCGATCGAGGAGCGGCCGGACGGCTTCCGCGTCCCGGGCCGCACCGCGGGCGCCGCGGCGCCCTTTCGCGGGGCGCGCGTGTCGAGCTGGGGCGACCACCGCCTCGCGATGGCGCTCGTGGTGGCCGGGCTCCTGGCCGACGGCCCGACCGTGGTCGAGGGGATCGACTGCATCGCGACCTCCTACCCCGACTTCGTGGCCACGTGCCGGGCGCTGGCCGGCGAGGACGCCGTCGAGGTGGTGGCGTGAGGTCGGGTGAGGGCGCCGGCGGTCCGGGGCGGGATGTCGTCGTGACGATCGACGGTCCCGCGGGAGCGGGGAAGAGCACGGTGGCGCGCCGGCTCGCCGAGCGGCTCGGCTTCGCGTACGTCAACAGCGGGGCGATCTACCGGGCGGTCGCCTGGCGCGAGTCCCTGGGCGCGCCCGTCGAGGCCGTCCTCCGGAGCCTCAGCGTCGAGTTCGCGGCGGCGCCGGGCGGGCAGCAGGTACGCGTCGACGGCCGGGACGTGACCGAGACGCTCTACTCGCCCGCGGTGAGCGAGCGCGCCGCCACCCTCTCCCGGCGCCCCGACGTCCGGGCCTTCGCGGACCGGCTCCAGCGCGATCACGCGGCGCGGGGCCCGGTCGTGGTGGAGGGACGGGACGCGGGCACGGTGGTGTTCCCCGAGGCGGAGTGCAAGTTCTACCTGGACGCGTCGCCCGACGCGCGCGCCCGGCGCCGCTTCGCGGAGCAGCGGGCCGGCGGCGGGGCGGCCGCCCTGGACGCGATCCGCGCCGCCATCGAGGCCCGGGACGACGCGGACCTGACGCGCTCGGTCGCGCCGCTCGCGCGGAGCGCCGACGCGACGTACATCGACTCGAGCGACATGACGGTGGACGAGGTCGTGGAGCTGATGGCGAAGGAGGTCGAGCGGGCGTGCTCTACGCGATCGCTGAAGGTGCTGATCGCCGGGATCAGCCGCGTCCTCTTCCGCCTCTCGGTGGTCGGCGCGGACCGGGTGCCCCGGGAGGGCCGCCTGCTCCTGGCCTCGAACCACCTGAGCGTGCTGGACCCGGCGCTGATCGGCGCCGTGCTGCCGCGCGAGCTCGACTACATGGCCAAGACCGAGCTGTTCCGCATCCCGGGATTCGGCGCCCTCATCCGGCGGCTGAACGCGCATCCCGTGGACCGGAGCGGATCGGATTCGGCCGCCCTGCGCCTCGCGCTCCGGCTGCTCGGCGACGGCCGAGCGGTCCTGGTCTTCCCGGAGGGGACGCGCGGCGCGGAGGGGCACCTCCAGGCGGCCCGGGCCGGCGCCGGGATGCTCGCCGCGCTCTCGGGGGCGCCGGTGGTGCCCGTCTACGTCCAGGGCTCGGGCCGGGCGCTGCCGCGGGGCGCGGTCCTGCCTCGCCCGGCCCGGGTGACGGTGACGTTCGGCGAGCCGATCCGGTTCGTCCGCGAGCGCGGGAGAACGCGGTACCAGGAGGTCAGCGACGAGATCATGGCGGCGGTCGGCCGCCTGAAGACGGAGGCCGAGCGGGGACGCCCCGCCGCCGCCGAGGACACACGCAAGGATCCAACGACCCCGGGGCGTGCCCTGGCAGGTCGAATTCACTGAACGGAGGAACAACAGGATATGGACCATTTCACACAGGATCCCGAGACCCACGCGACGGGGCGGTACGGCGGGGGTGCCGGGACCGGAGCATCCCCGGGGGAGGTGGGGGAGGGCCGGATGACAGCGACTGACCGGACGCCGGCGGCGAGGCCCATCGCGGGCGGAAGCGCCCCCGAGACCGGGCAGCAGGAGCAGCAGGATCAGGATGAGCTGGAGGGCCTCTACCAGCAGAGCCTGCAGGACCTGCAGGAAGGCGAGGTCGTCAAGGGCACCATCATCGGCCTCACCGCCAACGAGGTCCTCGTCGACGTCGGGTACAAGAGCGAGGGCACGATCCCGATCGACGAGTTCCACCGGAGCGGGATCACGCCGGAGATCGGCCAGGAGATCGAGGTCTACCTCGAGGCCAAGGAAGACTCCGAGGGCCTCATCGTCCTCTCGAAGGAGAAGGCCGACAAGATCAAGGTCTGGGACGTCATCACGCGGGCCTACGAGAAGGGCGCGCCGGTCGACGGGAAGGTCGTCGAGGTGGTCAAGGGCGGCCTGGCCGTCGACGTGGGCGTCAAGGCGTTCCTGCCCGGCTCCCAGGTGGACCTGCGCCCGGTCAAGAACCTCAACTCCATGATCGGCCAGCAGATCAAGGCGCGCGTGATCAAGTTCAACCGGCGCCGGGGCAACGTCGTGCTCTCCCGCCGGGTGGTCCTGGAGGAGGAGCGCGAGGAGAAGCGGAAGCACACGCTGGCGGTGATCCACGAGGGCATGGTCACGACCGGCGTCGTGAAGAACATCACCGACTACGGCGCGTTCATCGACCTCGGCGGCGTCGACGGCCTGCTGCACATCACCGACATGTCGTGGGGGCGGATCAGCCACCCCTCCGAGCTCGTCCAGGTGGGCGACAAGCTGGACGTCGTCGTCCTCCACTTCGACAAGGAGTCGGGCCGCGTCTCGCTCGGGCACAAGCAGAAGGGCCCCGATCCGTGGGAGTCGGTCGCGGAGCGGTTCTCGGTGGGCAGCCGCCACCCGGGCAAGGTCGTCAGCCTGACGAACTACGGCGCGTTCGTGGAGCTGGACCGCGGCATCGAGGGACTGGTCCACGTCTCCGAGATGTCGTGGACCCGCCGGGTGCGGCATCCGTCCAAGCTGGTCAACGTCGGCGACGACGTCGAGGTGATGGTGCTGGCGGTCGACAAGGGCCAGAAGCGCATCTCGCTCGGCATGAAGCAGGTCGAGTCCGACCCGTGGGACTCGATCGAGGAGCGCTTCCGGCCGGGCGTGAAGGTGCAGGGGAAGGTGCGCAACCTGACGGACTTCGGCGCGTTCGTGGAGCTCGAGCCGGGGATCGACGGGCTCCTGCACATCTCCGACATGACGTGGGCGCGGAACGTCGCGCATCCCTCCGAGCTCCTCAAGAAGGGGCAGCCCATCGAGACGGTCATCCTCCACGTCGACAAGGAGAACAAGCGAATCTCGCTGGGTCTCAAGCAGCTCCAGCGGGATCCGTGGGAGGACGTCACCCGGAAGTTCCCGGTCGGGTCCAACGTCAAGGGCAAGGTGGTGCGCCTCACGGAGTTCGGCGCCTTCGTGGAGCTCGAGGCGGGCGTGGACGGCCTGCTCCACATCTCGCAGATGTCGACCCGCCCGGTGGCGGCGCCCCAGGACGTGGTGCAGCTCGGCGACGAGCTGACGGTGAAGGTGATCCGCATCGAGCCGAACGAGCGCCGCATCGGGCTGTCGCTCCGAGACCTCGCCGCGGACATGCCGCCGCCGGAGGAGGAGGGGAGCACCGGGGTCGCCGCGGTGGCCGCAAGCGCGACCGCGACAAGTACGACAGCGACGATGACGAGTAGGCCCGGGAGGTAACCCGGGGGCATGCGTAGCAGGCTGGTCCGGGCGCTCGGCGTCACCGCGCTCGTCTTCGCCGGCTGCTTCGCGGTCGTGCTGGGGGCCCTCGTCTTCGGCGAGCCCGGTGTCCCGTCCTTCGGCGGGAACCGGGTCGCCCTCGTCGAGGTCGAGGGCCTGATCGTCGACGCCGACCGGGTCGTGCGCGAGCTCGTCGACCACGGAGAGGATCCTTCGATCCGGGCCATCGTCGTGCGGATCCAGAGCCCGGGCGGCGTCGTGGGACCGACGCAGGAGATCTACGACGCGATTCTGAAGATCCGCACCCAGGGCAAGCCCGTCGTCGCCTCCATGGGATCGGTGGCGGCGTCGGGCGGGTACTACCTCGCGGCGGCGGCGACGCGCATCGTCGCCAACCCCGGCACCCTCACCGGGTCCATCGGCGTCATCATGCAGCTGGCGGAGATCGAGGGCCTCCTCAAGAAGGTCGGCGTCCGCTACGAGGTCATCAAGGCCGGCCGCCTCAAGGACAGCGCGTCGTTCGCCCGGCCCATGACGCCGGAGGAGCGCGCCGTCCTCCAGGCCGTGCTCGACGACATGCACGACCAGTTCGTGACGGCGATCGCCGAGGGTCGCCGGCTGGGGAAGGAGCGGGTGCGCGCGCTGGCGGACGGGCGCGTCTACTCCGGGCGGATGGCGAAGGACCTCGGCCTCGTCGACGACCTCGGCGGACTCGACGAGGCCGTCCGGATCGCCGGCGAGCTGGGCGGGATACCGGGCAAGCCGCGCCTGGTCCGGCCCCGGCGCGCGTGGCGACTCTTCGACCTGGCCGACCTCGTGGGCGGCGAGAGCGCCCTCACGTGGCTCCGGTCCGCCGGCTGGCCCGGCCCCGGGCTGCCGGGGCTGCCCGTTCTCGGCTCCTCCAAGCTGCCTCTCTACCTTCTGGACTGACCGGTCCGGATCCCGGCTCCGGCGAGATCGGCATGGAACCTCGCGGCTTGACAGGCGTTTTTGGCGCGTGATAGCGTGACCTCGAACTCCCGGACGGGTGCCGAAGGAGGGCGAGTGTGCCGACGATGACGAAGGCCGACCTCGTGGACGAGGTCGCCAAGCTGTCGAACCTGACCAAGAAGGAAACCGAGCTGATCGTCAACACGATCTTCGACAGCATCTCCACGGCGCTCGCCCGGGTCGAGAAGGTCGAGCTTCGCGGGTTCGGAAGCTTCCGCGTGCGCCGCCGCAACTCCCGCCGGGGCCGCAATCCCAAGACGGGCTCCACGGTCAGCGTGCCCGAGAAGCGCGTGCCCTTCTTCAAGGTGGGCAAGCGCCTGAAGGAGCTGGTCAACACGTGAGAGCAAGGCCGCGGCCCCGTCCCGGGGCGGTCGCGGCGGGTTGTCGGACAACCTTCCTGTACGTTGGCCCGTACATTGGCGCGCACATTGACCGGTCCACTGGCCGGTCCATCGGCCGGTCGGCTGTCGGGTTCGCCGGCGGGCCTCCCAGCCGATCACCCCGGCAGATTCTCCGCGATCAGCGCGCGCCCTGATGGGCGACGACGTCACGCGCTCCCGGCCCGGGCCGGTCCCGGATCGAGCCGGCGGGGACCCACCGTCCGATCCGACCGTGCCACCGTCCGATCCGACCGTGATGGACGCCGCGCTGACGCCGATGATGCGCCAGTACCACGAGTGGAAGCGGCGCTATCCGGACTACGTCCTGCTCTTCCGCCTCGGCGACTTCTACGAGGCGTTCCACGAGGACGCCGCCGTGGCGGCCCGCACGCTCGACATCACGCTCACCGCGCGGCAGAAGATCCCGATGGCCGGGGTGCCGCACCACGCCCTCGACGTCTACCTGGCGCGGCTCGTCCGGGCGGGGCTGAAGGTCGCGATCTGCGATCAGGTCGAGACGGCGCCGGCCAAGGGGCGGCAGCTGATCCGGCGGGAGGTGGTCCGGCTCGTCACGCCGGGGACCGTCACCGAGTCGGGGCTCCTCGACGGGCGCCTCAACAACTTCCTGGCGGCGCTCTGGCGGGGGCCGGACCACCTCGGGGTCGCCCTGGTGGACGTCACGACCGCCGACTTCTGGGTCGGTGAGTCGACCGACGTCGAGGGTTTGACCGAGGCGCTGCTTCTTCGGCGGCCCGCGGAGGTGCTGCTTCCTCCAGGCATTCCGGCCAATGACCCCCTGGCCGGGCGGCTGACCGCGGCGGGCGTCCCCGTGACCGCGCGCGATGCCGCGAGCTTCGGCCTCCGCGAGGCGGAGGATCGCCTGCGCGCCCATTTCCGCGTGGCCGCGGTCGAGGGCCTCGGCCTGCCCCGACGGGGCGGGGCGCTTCGCGCCGCCGGGGCGGCGCTCGGCTACCTCCAGGAGACTCAGCAGACGGCGCTCGCGCACCTCACCCGGATCCAGACGCTGGCGCTGGAGGACCATCTCACCCTGGACGAGGGCGCGGCGCGGAACCTGGAGCTGGTCGAGAGCCTGCAGGACCGCGGCGGCATCGCGACGCTCCTCTGGGCGATGGACCGCACCCGGACGTCGATGGGCGGGCGGCTGCTCCGTCAGTGGCTCCTCCGGCCGCTCCTCCGGCCGCGCGAAATCGGGGAGCGGCTCGACGCCGTCGCCGCCCTGGTGGAGGCGCCGGCGCTCCTGGCCGATCTCCGCCAGGCTCTCGAGGGGATCGGCGACCTGGCCCGGCTCGCGAGCCGCGTGGCCCTCGGGGTGGCCGCGCCGCGGGACCTCGCGGCCCTGCGCGCGACGCTCCTCCTCCTTCCCGCGCTCCGCGAGCGCGCCGAGCCCTGTCCGGACCCGCTGGTCCGCCAGTGCGCCGAGTCGATGGAGGACCTGGGCAACCTCGGGAAGACCCTCGAGGCGGCCCTCGTGGACGAGCCGCCGCTCACGCTCCACGAGGGAGGGCTGATCCGCGAGTCCTGGAACCCGGCTCTCGGCCGAGATCAGGCGCGAGGTGCAGGAGGCGCGCGCCTGGATCGCGGGGCTCGAGGGCCGGGAGCGGGAACGGACGGGGATCGCGTCGCTCCGGGTGCGGTACAACCGCGTGTTCGGCTACGGGATCGAGATCCCGAAGAGCCAGGTGCGGCCCGTGCCCGAGGACTACGTGCGGCGCCAGACGCTGGTCGGGGCCGAGCGCTACGTCACGGCGGAGCTCCGCGAGCAGGAGGCGAAGGTCCTGGGCGCCGAGGGGCGGATGAACCGTCTCGAGTACGAGCTCTTCGACGAGCTCCGCCGCACCGTCGCCGGCGAGACCGACCGGCTCCTGCGCACCGCCCAGGCGGTGGCGACGCTCGACGTGCTGGCGTCGCTGGCTCACGTGGCGCGCGAGCGCGGCTACGTCCGGCCCGTGGTCGACGACGGCGGGGTCATCGACATCCAGGAGGGCCGGCACCCGGTGCTCGAGCTCAGGACCGAGGGCGCCCGGTTCGTGCCGAACGACCTCAGGCTCGTGACGGACGAGGTCGAGTGCCTCGTGATCACGGGGCCGAACATGGCCGGGAAGTCGACCTACATGCGGCAGGCGGCGCTCATCGTGCTGCTGGCCCAGGTGGGGAGCTTCGTGCCGGCCCGGAGCGCGCGGGTCGGGGTGGTGGACCGCGTGTTCACGCGGATCGGCGCCCAGGACAACCTGGCGCGGGGCCACAGCACGTTCCTCGTGGAGATGACGGAGACGGCGGCCATCCTCCGGCACGCGACCCCGCGGAGCCTCGTCCTCCTCGACGAGATCGGCCGGGGCACGTCCACCTTCGACGGCCTCTCGATCGCGTGGGCGGTGGCCGAGCACCTCCACGAGCGCTGCGCGGGGGCGAAGGTCCTCTTCGCGACGCACTATCACGAGCTGACGCGGCTTGCCGCGGAGCTCCCGCGCGTCCGGAACGTGCACGTGGCGGTCCGGGAGTGGAAGGACGGCATCGTCTTCCTCCACCGCGTGGTGCCGGGCGGGACCGATCGCTCGTACGGCATCCAGGTGGCGCGGCTGGCCGGGCTGCCCGACGAGGTGGTCACGCGCGCGCGGACGCTGCTGCGGGAGTTCGAGCAGGGCGCTCCCGCGCCGGCGGGGCCGACCGGCGCCGGCTCGGGGCAGCTCGCGCTGTTCGGCGGGGCGGGCGCGGCGCGACCGGAGGACAGGACCGTGCCGGCCGCCGACGCACCGATCCCGCCCGCGGCGCCCCACCCCGTGCTGGCCAAGCTGGCGGCGCTGGACCCCGAGCGGATGACGCCCATCGAGGCGCTGGCGGCGCTCGACGAGCTTCGCCGGCGGCTTGCGAGCGAGCCGTGAGCCGGCAGGCCGTCCAGCGCCTCCCCGACGCCGTCGTCAACAAGATCGCGGCGGGGGAGGTCGTCGAGCGCCCGGCGTCGGTCGTCAAGGAGCTGGTCGAGAACAGCCTGGACGCCGGCGCAACCCGCATCGAGATCGCGGTGCGGGGCGCCGGGCGCCAGCTCATCGCGGTGACGGACGACGGGCGCGGGATGCCGTCCGAGGACTGCCTGCTCGCGCTGGAGCGGCATGCGACGTCCAAGCTCCGGACGGAGACGCGACCTCGACGCGATCGGCACGCTCGGGTTCCGCGGGGAGGCGCTGCCCGCGATCTTCGCCGTCTCGCGGCTGTCGCTCCTGTCGCGGACGGCCGATGCGGCGCGCGGGTTCCTCATCGTCGGGCGAGGGCGGGGTGGTGGAGGAGTCCGGTGCCGCCGACGCGACCGCCGGCACGGCCGTCGAGGTGCGGGACCTGTTCTTCAACACGCCGGCGCGGGCCAAGTTCCTGAAGAGCCCCGCCACGGAGCAGACGGCCATCGTTCGCGTCGTGACCCAGCTGGCGCTGGCCAACCCCGGGGTCCACGTTCGCCTCCTCGCGAACGGGCGCGTGCTCCTGAACGCGCCGGCCGGCGCCGGCCTCCGGGAGCGGGTCGGCGCCCTGTACGGCTTCGGGCTCGGGGCGCGGCTCCTCGACGTGTCGGGCGAGGGGGCGGGGGCGCGCGTCGCCGGGGTGGCCGCGCCGCCGGCGCTCTCCCGGACCCATCGCGACGACATCCACTTCATCGTCAACGGCCGCGTGGTCCGGGACACGCTCCTCACGCAGGCCCTGCTGGAGGCATACCGGCCGCTCCTGCCGCGGGACCAGTTCCCCCTGGCCGCCCTCGAGCTCGTGCTGGACCCGAGCGAGGTCGACGTCAACGTCCATCCCGCCAAGACGTGGGTGCGGTTCCGCCGCCCGCGGGTGCTCTACGGCGTCGTGCTCGACGCCGTCCGGACGGCCCTCCGCCAGATGGACGCGGCGCCCGCGGGCCTGGTCGCGCGCATCGCGGGTGACGAGGCGGGCCCGGGCGGATCGCTCATGCCGGGGTCCGGTCCTGCCGGCTCGCCGGACTCGACCGGCTGGACGGGGGGCGACCCGGCGCAGGCCACGCTCTTCCGCGAGGGCGAGGCGGGCTACCGGAGCGAGCCGTTCTTCGGCCGGGTCGTCGGCCAGATCGAGGACACCTTCATCGTGGCGCACACCGCCGACGAGGTCTTCTTCGTCGACCAGCACGTCGCGCACGAGCGGGTCCTCTTCGAGCGCCTGCGCGGCGACCTCGAGCGCGGCACGCTGGCGTCGCAGGAGCTCCTGTTCCCGCAGCCGCTCGAGCTGGCCCCGGCGCGCCTCCGGGCCCTCGAGCGCGTCAACCCCGAGCTCGCGCGCCTCGGCTTCGCCCTCGAAGGATTCGGCGGCGGCGCGATCCTCCTGCGAGCGGTCCCCTCGCTCCTCCGGACGGAGGATCTCCCGCGGCTCGCCGACGAGCTCTCGCAGGAGCTCGACGAGGACGCGGGGCGGGGGAGCTCCCCGGTGCTCGACCGGCTGCTCGCGTTCGTGGCGTGCCGCGCGGCGATCAAGGCGCACCAGCCCCTCGCTCCGGAGGAGATGGCGCAGGTCCTGACCGACCTGGCGGAGACCGCCACGCCCGTACTACTGCCCGCACGGACGGCCGATCGTCTCGCGGATCCCGCTCGGAGAGATCAAGCGCGAGCTTCGCCGGACCTGGTGACGCGCGTGCGCCCGGCGCCGGAGGGCAGCGCCGCCGCCCGTCCCGCTGCTCGCGATCCTCGGCCCGACGGGCGTCGGCAAGACGCGCCTGGCGGTCGCGCTCGGCGAGCACTGGCCCATCGAGATCGTGAGCGTCGACTCCCGGCAGGTCTACCGGCGGATGGACATCGGCACCGCCAAGCCCACGCCCGAGGAGCGCCGCGCGGTCCGCCACCACCTCGTGGACGTCGTCGAGCCCGACGAGGGCTACGACGCCGCCCGCTTCGCCCGCGAGGCAGCGGAGGCGATCCTGGCCGCGCGGAGCCGCGGGCGGTGGCCGGTCCTGGTCGGCGGGACCGGTCTCTACTACCGCGCGCTGGTGCGGGGGCTCCTGCCGCGGCCTCCGGCGGACCCGGCCCTCCGGGCCTCGCTCCGGGCCGAGGCCCGCGAGGCGGGCCCGGAGGCGCTCCACCGCCGCCTCCAGGGCCTGGACCCGGACGCCGCCGCCCGGCTTCACCCGCGAGACGCGCTCCGCGTGAGCCGCGCCCTCGAGGTGGCGCTTCAGACCGGGCGCCCGGCGCTCCAGACCGGCGCGGGCGCCTGGGCGGAGACCGCCCGCGCGCCGGGGTACCGCGTGACGGCGGTCGGGGTCACCGCGCCCCGGCCGGCGCTGTACGCGGCGCTGGATGCGCGCGTGGACCGGATGCTGTCGGACGGTCTCCTCGAGGAGGTGCGGGCGCTCCTCGCTAGCCGGGTTCGCCCCGACGTTGCCGGCGATGCAGGGGATCGGCTACCGGCACCTGGTCCCGGTGGCCGAACGACGCGGTGACCTCGAGGCTGCCCGGGCGACGATGAAGCGCGACACGCGGCGGTACGCGAAGCGCCAGTGGACGTGGTTCGCGCGGGAGCCGGACGTCGCGTGGGTGGAAACGCGGCCCGGCGATGTCGCGGGCGCGCTCGCCAACATCAAGAAAATCGTTGAACAGTCGCATATTTTCGACTACCCTGGGCCAGCGTGTCGCGCGTGAAGAAAGCAGTGGATCGGGCGATCCTCATGGGCCTCCGGCTCCCTCGTCAGAAGCGCTGGGAGGTCGAGGAGTCGATGGAGGAGTTGAGACGCCTGGCCGAAACCGCCGGCGCGGAAGTCGTCGCCAGCGTCATCCAGGAGCGCACCGAGCGGAACCCGCGCCTCCACTTCGGGAAGGGCAAGGTGGAGGAGGTGCGGGAGCTCGCCCGGGCCCTCGGGGCGGGCCTCCTGATCTCGGACGACTCGCTGTCCCCGGGGCAGGAGCGAAACCTCACCCGCGCCCTGGATGTTCGCGTCATCGACCGCACGGCGCTGATCCTCGACATCTTCGCCCAGCGGGCGCGGACGAGCGAGGGCAAGCTCCAGGTCGAGCTCGCGCAGCTCACGTACCTCCTCCCGCGCCTGGTGGGGCAGTGGTCCCACCTCGAGCGTCTCGGCGGCGGCATCGGCACCAGGGGCCCCGGCGAGACGCAGCTCGAGTCGGACCGGCGCGTGGTCCGGCGCCGCATCGCGCAGATTCACGAGGCCCTCGAGGACGTCCAGCGCCACCGGCGCCTCCTCCGCACGCACCGGCGTGAAGTCGGGCTGTCGGTCGCGGCCCTGGTGGGGTACACGAACGCGGGCAAGACCACCCTCCTCAACCGGATCGCCGGAGCGAGCGCGCCGACCGCGGATCAGCTCTTCGTCACGCTCGATCCCGCGGCCCGGCTCGTCTCGGGGGGCGGCCGCGCGCCGTTCGTGCTGACGGACACGGTCGGGTTCATCCAGAAGCTCCCGACGCAGCTCGTGGCGGCCTTCAAGGCGACGCTCGAGGAGCTGGAGGACGCGCAGCTCCTCCTTCACGTGGTGGACGTGAGCCATCCGCAGGCCCGCGAGCACATGTCGGCCGTCTACCGCGTCCTCGAGGAGCTCGGGCTCGAGGACCGGCCGGTCCTCGTGGTGATGAACAAGATCGACCGCCTGGCCGAGCCGAACGGGCTCCAGCGGGAGCTCGGGCTCGATGGCGCGGTGGCGGTGTCCGCCCGGACCGGCGAGGGGCTCGACACGCTCCTGGCCCGGATCGGCGATGCGCTCCGGGTGACGCGCTCGGCCTTCCGCCTGCGTGTACCATACGAGCGCGGCGAGGTCCTCGGCCGCGTGTACGCGCGCGGTCGGGTGCTGGGGCGCGAGGATCGTCCCGACGGGATCTGGCTCGACGTCGAGGTGCCGCGAGCGCTGGAGGGCCTGGTGAGGCCCTACCGCGTCTCCGATGGGAACGGTGCTGGCGTGCGGGAGGCCGCGAGGGCCTGGCCACCCAGCCGTGGAACCACTCTCCAGGAGGCAGGATCATGAGGGCGTGGACGCGAGTGCTCCCGATGCTGGCAGTGGCTGCGATGATCTGGGGCGGCGTCGGGGCAGCCGAGGCCCAGCTCTTCGGGCCGAAGGCCACCGTGACCACCCCGGGTGGCAAGTCGATCGACGAGGCGCAGCAGGAGGCCTACGACGGGCCCAAGGCCCGGATCGCCGTCTCGCAGTTCAAGGACAAGACCGGCAAGGGGTGGTGGACGGGGGCGATCGGCGACGGCATGGCCGACATGCTCTCGACGGCCCTGTTCCACTCGAACCGCTACATCGTCCTCGAGCGCCAGCAGGTGAGTGACGTCCTGCGCGAGCAGGACCTCGGCGCGGCCGGCCGGATCAAGAAGGGCACCGAGGCCCCCATCGGCGAGATCGAGGGCGCGGAGCTCCTGATCACCGGCGCCGTCACCGAGTTCGAGGGCGCCGCCTCGGGCGTCGGCGGCGGCATCGGCGGGGTGGGCGGGACGGCCGGCCGGATCCTCGGCGGCATCGCGGGCGGGATGAAGAAGGCGCACATGGCGATCGACGTCCGCGTGATCGACACGAAGACGTCCCGGATCGTCGCGGCCACGTCGGTGGAGGGGGAGGCGACGGACTTCGCGCTCGGCGGCGCGCTCGCGGGCGCGGGCGGCGGCGGGGCGCTGGGCGGCGCGCTCGGCGGCTGGTCGAAGACGCCCACCGAGAAGGCGCTCCGCGTCTGCATCGCGGAGGCGGTGAAGTTCATCGCGTCGAAGACGCCGGCCAGCGTACTACCACTACGGCGCCGGCGGGCAGCCCGTCGCGGCCGCGGCGCCGAGGGCGCCGGCCGCAGCGGCCGCGGGGGCCGGCGCGGCGGTCGCCGCGGTGGCGCCGGCGCCGGCAGATGCCACCGGGACGCCGTCGGCCCTCAAGGTCATCCAGACCATCAAGGCCGACCAGGACAAGACGCTTCTCGCCGACCTGAACGAGGCGAAGGTCCGGGGGGCGACGCTGTCCGTCGTCGTGACGCTGCGTCACACCGGCAGCAAGCCCTCGGCGTGGGTCCTCGTGAACGACAACAAGAGCGGGGTCATGAGCTACGACACCGGCGAGACGGCCGGGACCATCAAGGTCGACGACATCGTGAACTCCGCGCTGAAGCCTGGGGAAGTCAGGACGGTCCGCCTGGTGTTCAAGGTGCCGAAGGGCGCCAAGAAGGTCGCGATCACGCTCGGCGGTGTCGGCACGTTCGACGACGTGGACCTCCAGTAGCAGGCCCGCACCTGCCGCCGGAGCGACTGCTGACGAGGGCCCCGGTCGACCCGGGGCCCTCGGGTTTTGCGGGCGCCTTAGCGCGACGCGTCATGCGCCACCGTGGTATGCTGGCGCAGGCTGACGGGCCACCCGGACGTGCCGGGAGAGCGGCCTCCGGCCACACACCCCATGGGTCTTGCAAACTGGCTGACAATCGTACGAATCCTCCTCGTCCCGGTGCTCGTGATCTGTCTCGTCTACAACCGGGCGCTGCTGGCCCTCGGCACGTTCATCGTGGCGGGGGTGACCGACATGATGGACGGGTACATCGCGCGAACCCGCGGCACGAAGACCCGACTCGGCGCCTTCCTGGACCCCCTCGCCGACAAGCTCCTCCTGATTGCCTCGTTCGTCACGCTCACGTACAAGTACCCGAAGGTCCTGCCGTTCTGGCTGACCGCCATCGTGCTGAGCCGTGACCTCCTGCTGATCGTGGTGGCCGTCCTCATCATGCTCACCGGGGGCCAGCTCAACCCGAGGCCGACGCGCGCTGGGCAAGGCGAGCACGGTGGTGCAGATGGTGACCGTGGGCGTGGTGCTCTTCATCGTCGGGGGCGGCCACGATCTCGGGTTCGTCCGGAAGAGCCTCCTGGTCCTGGCGGCCGTGCTCACGATCGGCTCCGGCATCCAGTACCTGGTGGTCGCGCCGCGCCACGTGGACTGGGGAGCGCGCTGATG
Organism: uncultured Candidatus Rokubacteria bacterium; assembly: GCA_963745015.1. Lineage (GTDB taxonomy): Bacteria > Methylomirabilota > Methylomirabilia > Rokubacteriales > DASRDR01 > DASRDR01. The sequence continues at coordinate 16,499 of CAVUVU010000011.1, read as the reverse complement.
CCGAAGCGGGTTCCCGAGGCAGGCGTGCGGGTGCTGTCGGTCGATCCGAAGGGGCTGGCCTCGCGGGCCGGGCTCCGGCCCGGGGACCGGCTCCTGCGGGTGAACGGCCAGGGGCTGCGCGACCTGGTCGACTTCCACGTCCAGGCCGGGGAGGAAGAGCTCGCCATCGACGTCGACCGGGGCGGCCGCCCGTGCTCGGTCGTGCTCGAGCGCAAGTGGGGGAAGGACCTCGGCCTGGAGTGCGAGCCGCCGGCGCCGGCCGAGATCTCCACCTGCGCGAACAAGTGCGTCTTCTGCTTCATCCACCAGCTGCCGAAGGGCCTGCGGAAGAGCCTCTACGTCAAGGACGACGACTACCGGCTCTCGTTCCTCCACGGCAACTACATCACGCTGACCGACCTGCCGGAGAGCGAGATCCAGCGGATCGTCGACCTGCGCCTGTCGCCGCTCTACATCTCCGTCCACGCCACGGACCCGGTGCTGCGGCACTTCCTGCTCGGGAGCCCCAAGACGATCCGGGGAGACCTGATGGAGCGGCTCCGGCGCCTGGCCGACGCCGGCATCCGTCTGCACACGCAGATCGTGCTGTGCCCCGGTCTCAACGACGGCCCCCACCTCGAGCGCACGGTGCGCGAGCTGGGCGAGCTCCACCCCGGCGTGGCGACCGTGGCCGTCGTGCCGGTCGGCCTCACGCGGCACCGCGACGGGCTCTACCCGCTCCGGTCGATCACGCCCGCCGAGGCGGGCGCGACCCTGGACGGGATCCACGCGTGGCAGGCGGACTTCCTGGCCCGACACGGGACGCGGCTCGTCTTCGGCGCGGACGAGCTGTACCTCCAGGCGGGCCGGCCCATCCCGCCCGCGGCGGCGTACGAGACCTTCTCCGTCGTCGAGGACGGGATCGGCCTCGTGCGGCGGTTCGAGGACGATCTCCGGCGCGTGGCTCGCCGGCCCGGGCGCCCTCGCTGGCGCGGGGAGCGCGTGGCGACCGTGGTGACCGGCGAGCTCTTCGCGCCGATCCTCGGCCCGCTCCTGGAGAGGATCCGCGTCCCGGGCCTCCGGGCCGAGGTGGTTCCCGTGCCGAACGAGTTCTTCGGGCGCGCGATCACGGTGGCCGGGCTCCTGACCGGCCAGGACGTCGCCCGCGCCCTCTCCGGGCGTTCGCTGGGGGACGCGGTCCTGATCCCGCGGGTGGCCCTGACGGAGACGAAGGGCGTCTTCCTGGACGACGTGGTTCCCGACGACCTCGCGCGGCACCTGGGGGTGCCGATCGTCACCGTGGAGGCCAGCGCCCGCGGGCTCGTGGACGGCCTGCTCGGCCGCCCGCCCGCCCGGGCGTGAGGGAGCAGTCCCGGTTGCGGCTGCCCGTGGTCGCGATCGTGGGACGCCCGAACGTCGGGAAGTCCACTCTCTTCAACCGCCTGATCGGGAGCCGAAAGGCGATCGTCCGCGACACCCCCGGGGTGACGCGCGACCGGAACCACGGCACCTGCGAGTTCGCCGGCTGGCGGGCCACGGTGATCGACACCGGCGGCCTCGATCCCACCTCGGACGAGCCTCTCACCGCGCAGGTGCGCAAGCAGGTGCTGGCGGCCATCGCCGAGGCCGACGCGCTCCTCTTCGTGGTGGACGGGCGCGAGGGCCTGACGCCGCTCGACCAGGAGGTGGCGCGGCTGCTCCGGCGCGTGGCCAAGCCCGTGGTGGTGGCCGTCAACAAGGTCGACGCCAAGGGGCGCGAGGCGGCGGCGGCCGAGGTCTACGGCCTGGGGATGGAGCCGGTCCTGCTGGTCTCGGCCGAGCACGGGCGCGGCGTGGCCGAGCTGATCGAGGCGTTGTCGATGCGGCTGCCGGCGCCTTCCGACGGCGCGGCGGAGGCGAGGACGAGGAGGAGGCCGGCCCGATACGGCTCTGCGTCGTCGGCCGCCCGAACGTCGGAAAATCCTCGCTGGTGAACGCGATCGCCGGGCAGGACCGGGTGGTGGTCCACTCCGTGCCCGGCACCACGCGTGACGCCGTGGACACGCTGGTGACCGTCGAGGGGCGGCCGTACGTGCTCGTCGACACGGCGGGTCTTCGCCGCAAGGGGCGCACCGAAGGCGCGCTCGACAAGCTCTCCGCGGTGATGGCCCGGCGAAGCCTGGAGCGCGCGGACCTGGCGCTCGTGGTCCTCGACGCGACGGAAGGGGTCACCATGCAGGACGCCCGGATCGCGGGGTACGCCGAGGCGGCGGGGCGCGCCGTCGTCCTGGTCGTCAACAAGTGGGACCTGATCGGGGCCGCGGACCGGGCCCCCGAGCTCGTCCGCTCGCTGCGGGACCGGCTGCCGTTCCTGACCCACGCGCCGGTCGTCTTCACCTCCGCGCACGCGGGCACCGGGCTCCGCGAGCTGTTCGAGACCATCGACCGCGTGGCGCTGGACTACGCGAAGGAGATCTCGACCGGCGAGCTGAACCGCGTGCTCACCGCGGCGGTGGAGCGCCGTCCGCCCGCGGGGTTCCACGGGAAGACGCTCAAGATCTTCTACGGGACCCAGACCGCCACCCGCCCGCCGACCTTCCTCCTGTTCGTCAACGACCCCGCGGCGCTGCACTTCTCCTACGAGCGCTACCTGGTGAGCGCGCTGCGGGAGCGGTTCGGGCTCGCCGGCTGCGCGGTCCGGCTCAGGCTCCGGCGGCGCCGCCCGCCGCGCACCCCGCTCCACACGTGACGCGGGGCGCGGCGCTCGCCCTCGGCCTGGCCCTCGTCGGCTGCGCCGCGGCGGGGCCGCCCGGGGACCCGCTGACGGCGGAGCAGCACAACGACCTGCGGCGTGGCGTACTTCGAGCGAAACGAGCCGCGCCGGGCGGTGAGCGAGTTCGAGCGCGCCGTCGGCCCTCCGGCCGGGCTGGGCGCGGGCGCTGGTGAACCTGGGAGACGCGCGCCTGGCGGTCGGCGACGTGGGCGGCGCGATCGACGCCTACGCGGCGCGCGGTGGCGGTCGCGCCCGACGATCCCGGAGCGCGAACAACCTCGCGTGGGCGCTGCTTCAAGATCCCGTGCGGTGGCCGGAGGCGGAGCCGATCGTCGAGAGGGCTCTGGCGCGGCAGCCCGAGCCGCGCGGATACTATCTCGACACGCTGGGCGTGGCGCGCTTGCGGAAGGGGGACGGCCAGGGAGCGCTGGACGCGTTCCGCGCGGCGCTGGCCGACACGGCGCTTCCGGGCGGCCCCTCGCGCGCGCTGGTGCTGGAGCACGCCGCGCGAGGCTCTTCTGCGGCTGGGCGATCCGGGCGGCGCCGCGCACTGCCGGGCGCTCGCGAAGGCCGAGGGGGCAAAGGCCGGGCGGAGCCACGCGGCGGCCGGCAGCGGCGCCGCGCCTGTTGGTGAGGCGGGGAGCGTGTGCTAACATTGGCCAGCTAACATCCTGTCGTATTTGGGGAATTCTCGTATGAGACGAGTGAGGCCAGACGTGTCGCACCGCATCCGGCGCCAGCCGAGCATCTTCAGCGTGCTCTGGTTCCGCATCGCGCTCGGTGTTGGCGTCGCCCTCGTCCTCGCGCTTCTGGTGGGGCCCTCGGTATCGAAATGGTTCGGGGGCGATCTGCCGCGAAGCCTGTTCCTGCTCGTCCCCGGCGGCGGATCCGCAGAAGACCGCTGCAAGCCCGGCGCGCCGGAGTCGCCCGCTCCGCGGCCGAGCCTCACGAGTCCCGGGGTGCCGCCATCCGATCCGGCCCCGGCGCCTGCGGCGACGACCGGCAAGGCGTCCGGCCCCTCCGGCCGAAGGACAGCGCGCGCCGCGCGGGACGGGTGGGACGAACGGGCGCATGGCTGCCGGCGGCGCCGTCGCCGAGCCTGCCGTCGACGGCGATGGCCGCTCCGGCACCGCCGTCCCGGGAGCCGAGCCGGCCGAATCCGCCCGAGCCCGCGCCGGCGCCGTCCGGGTCGCTCGCCGCGCCGCCGGCGGTCTACTGGGTACAGGTGGGCGCCTTTCTCGACCATCGCAACGCCGACCGCCTCGCCGAGCGGCTCAAGGGCGACGGGCTCTCCGCGGCGACCACGTCATTCGAGCAGAGCCGTGTCCTCTACCGGGTCCTCCTGGCCGGCGGGTCGGGCGGACGCGTGACCGACGAGACCGTCGAGCGCGTCCGGGGCCTCGGGCATCCCGTCGAGACGACCGCCGATGGGCCGGCAGTGACCGGCCTCGTCCCGCTCCGGAAGGCGGTGGAGACCTCCCACGCGCTCAGGCAGCAGGGAGTCGCGGTGCGCCTGAAGCAGGAGGTGAGCTCGTCGACCTATCGCGTCGTGCGCGTGGGATCCTTCCCGACGGTGGCCGAGGCCGACGCCACGCTGGCGACCCTGACGGCCAAGGGCGTCGAAGGCGTCGTGGTCCGGGAGCGCTGAGAGCCACCGGCTGGAGCGTGGTGGCGAAGGGGGGTGAGTAGGCTGACGAAGAACGACCTCATCAATTCGGTTGCGGGGCACGGGCTGTCCAAGCGGCAGTCGGCGGCGGTCGTCGAGGCCGTGTTCGACAGCATGATCCGGGCCTTCGAGCAGGGGAGCGACGTCAAGATCGTCGGGTTCGGACACTTCAAGCTGCGGAAGAAGGCCTCGCGCAAGGGGCGCAACCCGCAGACCGGCAACGAGATCGAGATCACGGCCCGCCGGGTGCTCACGTTCAAGCCGTCGAAGGGACTGAAGGCGCAGGTGAACCACCGGTGATCGAGCCGGAGATCGACCGCGAGCGGCAGGTCGTCGGCGTCGGGATCGACGCGCCGATCCCGGACAAGCTGTTCTTCCGGATCGGCGAGGTCGCGGACCTCACCGGCGTGCCGCCGTACGTGCTGCGGTACTGGGAGTCGGAGTTCAAGCTCCTCCGTCCGCGGAAGAACCACGCGGGCCAGCGGGTCTACCGGAAGCACGACGTGCAGATGGTGCTGCGCATCAAGGGCCTCCTCTACGAGGACCGGCTCACGCTGGAGGGGGCGAAGAAGCGCCTCCAGCAGGAGGGCAGGCAGCGCAACCAGCAGCTCGAGCTGCCGGCTCCCGATCCCCAGACGCTGGCCGCGCTGCGCACGATCCGGTCCCGGCTGGAGGCGATCCGGCAGACGCTCCGGCGAACTGCCCCTTGAACGGCGCGGGAGCGCGACGTACAATCCGTGCGGTCCGGGGCGTGGCGCAGCCTGGTAGCGCACTAGCATGGGGGGCTAGGGGTCGCTGGTTCAAATCCAGTCGCCCCGACCATTTCCCGCCAACCCCCCTGGCGCGGCGACCCGCGGCGTTGCGGCCCCGGTCTCGGCCGGGGAGACCGCACGCCGCGTGACACGATCCGACCGCAGGGTGACCAAGTCCAGCCGTCCCGTCATCCTCGTCTCCAACGACGACGGCATCCACGCGCCCGGCATCGCCGCCCTGGCGGCCGCGCTCGAGCCGGTCGGCCAGGTCTGGGTCGTGGCGCCGGACCGGGAGCGGAGCGCCGTCGGCCACGCCCTGACGCTGCACCGGCCGCTCACCGCGGACCGGCTGGGGCCGCGGCGGTTCGCGGTCAACGGCACGCCGTCGGACTGCGTGAACCTCGCGCTGCTCGGACTCCTCCCGGTCCGGCCCCGCATGGTCGTCGCGGGCGTCAACGCGGGCTCGAACCTCGGTGACGACGTGACGTACTCGGGCACGGTGTCGGCCGCGCTCGAGGCCGCGCTCCTCGGCGTGACGGGACTGGCGGTCTCGCTCATCCAGCCCACGGGCCCGGCCAGCTACCGCCCCGCCGCGCGGGCGGCCGCCCGGCTGACGCGGCTCCTCCTGCGCGGGCCTGCCGGCCCCGCGGCCCTCCTGAACGTGAACGTGCCGCCCGGGCAGCCCCGGGGCGTCAAGCTCACGCGGCTCGGCCGGCGCCTGTACAGCGAGAAGGTCGTCGAGCGGCAGGATCCCCGGGGCCGTCGGTACTTCTGGATCGGCGTCGGCCCTCCCGCCTGGGAGGCGGGAGAGGACACGGACTACGCGGCGGTCCACGCGGGCTACGTCTCGGTGACCCCGCTGATGCTCGACCTCACGGACTACCCGGCGCTGCGCGGGCTGAAGGACTGGGAAAAGGAGTACCGGCGCCAGCCGCGCGGCCGGAGCGCCGGGGCGAAGCGATGAGCGGCGGCCGGGCAGTGGGGACCGGCGCGGGCTGGCAGGAGGCGCGGGCCGCCCGCGAGCGCGAGCGCATGGTCGAGGAGCAGCTCGTCCAGCGCGGCATCACGGACGCGCGCGTGCTCGACGCCATGCGGCGGATCCCGCGCCACCGGTTCGTGGAGGAGGCCCTCCGCGACCGCGCCTACGGGGATCACCCGCTGCCGATCGGCGAGAGCCAGACGATCTCGCAGCCGTACATCGTGGGGATGATGACCCAGCTCCTCGCGCTCCGGGGGACGGAGAAGGTGCTCGAGATCGGCACCGGCTCCGGGTACCAGACGGCCGTGCTGGCCGAGCTGGTGCGGCGCGTGTGCTCGGTCGAGCGGCACATGTCCCTGGCGATCCGGCGCCCGCCGCATCCTGGAGGAGTTGGGGTATACTAGCGCAGTCGTCAAGACGGCTGACGGCACGTACGGCTGGCCTGACGAGGCCCCGTTCGAGCGCATCATCGTGACGGCGGGGGCGCCCGCGGTACCGACGCCCCTGTTCCAGCAGCTGGCCGAGGGGGGACGGATCGTGGTCCCCGTCGGCGGACCTCAGTCGCAGGTCCTGCACGTCGTCGAGAAGGTCGACGGCCGCATGCGGCTCTCGACGGATTGCGGCTGCACGTTCGTGAAGCTGGTCGGGAAGTACGGGTGGGAGACCTGAGTCCCCAGCACGGGGGCAGCCCGGGCCTGCGGTTCGAAGCCCGGGTGGGGTTCGGGGCGTAGCGCAGCTTGGTAGCGCGCCTGCTTCGGGAGCAGGAGGTCGCTGGTTCAAGTCCAGTCGCCCCGACCATCCCCTCCCACCTCGGCAATCATTCGGATCCTTCGTGAGAACCGTGGGCGCGGATGAGTGAGGCGGACCGCCATGCGGGCCACCGCCGTGCGGGCGCTCGTATGGGCGCCGTGGAAGCCCTCGTGGGAGGGCGCGTCCAGGGAGTGGGTTACCGCAACTTCGCCCAGCGACGCGCCCAGGAGTGGCGCCTCACCGGGTACGCGGTGAACCTCCCGGACGGGCGCGTCAAGATCCGAGCGGAGGGGGACCTGGAAGCGATCGAGCAATTCGTGCGCGATCTGGGCAAGGGGCCGCCGCTGGCCCGGGTGGACCGCGTCGACGTCAGCTCCGTCGCCTTCACCGGGCGCTACCGGGAGTTCGGCATCCGCTTCTCGGAGGGGCGGTGAGGGAGCGCCCGGGTCGGCCGGCGATGCTGGTCGCGGTCCCGCTGGCGCTCGGTCTGGTACTGCCGGTGATGTCGGACGCGGCGGGCCCACAGCGCCCGCCGGCGAAGTCCCAGGGCATCGCCGTCGAAGCTCCGGCAGGGTGCCCCGCCGGCGCCGACCCTCGGCCACGTCGTGAGACCCGGCCAGACCCTGTCGAGCATTGCGCGGGAGCACGGCGGTGTCCGTCGAGGCGCTGATCCGGGTGAACGGCCTCACCTCGAAGTCCCGGCTCCGCGTGGGCCAGCGATTGAGCATCCCGCTGAGCCGAGGTCCAGGAGGGCAGCCAGGAGCCCCCGTCCCTCGCCGACATCACGCTGGACCGGCCGCCGGCGACGCCGGCGGTGAGCTTCGTGCGGCCGGTGCCGGGGCCGATCGTGTCCGCCTTCGGCCCGCGCGGCGTCGCCTGGCACGGCGGCATCGATCTCCGGGCGGAGCGGAACGACCCGATCCATGCCGCCGCCGCGGGCATGGTGATCTCGAGCGGATGGGAGCGGGCCTACGGGCGCGTCGTCAAGATCTGGCATCCGAGCGATCTCATGACCGTCTACGCGCACAACCTCGAGAACCTGGCCAAGGTGGGCGACTGGGTCGAGCAGGGGCAGGTGATCGCGACCGTCGGCAGCACCGGACGCGCGACCGCGCCCCATCTCCACTTCGAGATTCGCCTGAGCGGCCGGAAGTACAACCCCGCCTTCTGGCTGCCGGAGTCGGAAGCGCTCGCGACTCCGGTCAGGGATCCCAGGAGTCCCACCGCGACGCCATGACCGCCGGGCGTGAGCCGTCGCCGCCGGCAGACGACGATCCCGAGCGCCGGCCTGCCGCCGGACGCGCCGCCCGATCCGCGCGACGAGGGCGAGCCGGACGACGCGGAGCTGACCGACGACGGGCCGGTCCTCGAGTTCCCTCCGGACGAGGAGCTGGACCAGGAAGAGGCGGAGAGCCTCGGCACCCGCCCGCCGATCGAGATGTACCTGAGCGAGATCCGCCAGATCCCGCTTCTCACGCGCGAGCAGGAGGTCGAGCTCGCGAAGCAGGTGGCCGCCGGGAGCGAGGCGGCGAAGAAGCGGATGGTGGAGTCGAACCTCCGCCTGGTGGTGATGCTCGCCCGCCGCTATCAGAACCGCGGGTTGCCGCTGGGCGATCTCATCGCCGAGGGCAACATCGGGCTGATCCGCGCCGTCGAGAAGTTCCGCTGGGACCGCGGCACCCGGTTCTCCACGTACGCCACCTGGTGGATCCGGCAGGCCATCCAGCGGGCCCTCGCCAACCAGGCGCGCCTCATCCGGCTGCCGGTGCACGTGGAGGCGCAGCTCGGAAAGTACCGGCGCACGCGCGAGCGCCTCACCCAGGACCGCGGCCAGCCGCCGGAGATGGCCGAGGTGGCCGCCGAGCTCGGTGTCACCGTCAAGGACCTCGAGGCTCTCGAGGAGGCGTCGAAGATGCCCCTCTCGCTCGACATGACCGTCGGCGGGGAAGGAGAGGGCGTCCAGCTGAAGGACGTGGTGCGCCGACCGGGACCAGACCGGGGCCGCGGCCATCGCGGGTCTCCTGCGCCGGCAGGAGAGCCTGCGGGAGCTCCTCGACGACCTGCCGCCCAAGGAGCGGGCGATCCTCGTCGACCGCTTCGGCCTCGGCGGCGAGACGCCCATGACGCTCGAGTCGATCGGGCAGCGGCTGGGCGTCACCCGGGAGCGCGTGCGGCAGATCGAGGCCGCGGCCCTCGACAAGCTCCGCCGGCGGCTCGAGGCGCGCGGCATCGAGTGGCCGACCGCGTGAGGCGCGGGCCGCGGACCGCCAAGTCGGCGCGCTGGCGGGACGGGCGGCCGGTCGCGCGAAGGTCGAGCCCGCGACTTTCCGGTGAGCTCCTCCGGCGCGTCGGGAGGGAAGTGAGCGTGTCGAGCCTGGACATCCTGTTCCTCTCCAAGGAAGACGTCGATGCCGTCGACCTCGGCCTCGACGAGGCGATGGACGCCATCGAGCTGGGCCTCCGGGCGCACGGCGAGAAGAAGGTCGTCATGCCCTCGAAGGACCACCTCGCCCTGGACCGGTCGGAGCGCCACTGGAACATCCTCAAGGGGTACGTCGAGCCGATCGACGTGGCCGGGGTCAAGGTGATCGGCGACTTCGAGGGGAACTACCGCTTCGGGCTGCCCTCGGAGCTGGCGCTGATCACGCTGTACCGGACGGACACCGGCGCCCCGTTCGCCATCCTGGACGGGACGCTCATCACCTGGATGCGCACCGGCGCGGTCACGGCGGTCGGCGCGAAGTACCTGGCGCCCGAGCGGCCGCGCGTGCTCGGGCACGTCGGCGCCCGCGGCACCGCCTGGTACAACGTGCCGATGCTCGACCGGCTGTTCGACTTCGAGGAGATCCGCGTCACCAGCAAGCGCCCGGAGTCCCGGGAGCGCTTCGCCGCCCGGATGTCGGAGCAGCTCGGGAAGCCGGTGGCGGTCAAGGCGACGGTGGAGGAGACGGTGCGGGACGCCGACATCATCATCGACGCCTCGCGCCTGGTCACGGCCGAGGTCCTCGTCAAGGACGCCTGGGTCAAGCCGGGGGCCCTGATCCAGCCCTACGGCGTGGAGCAGTCCGTCGAGTCGAGCCTCCCCCTGACGGTCGACAAGATGGTCGTCGACGACTGGAACCAGTGCCAGAAGTCCGAGTACGGCCAGTTCGCCGGGATGATCCGGGCGGGCGCCCTCCGGGCCGAGCACATCCACGGGGAGATCGGGGAGATCGTGGCGGGGCGCAAGCCCGGCCGCGAGTCGCCGCGGGAGCGCATCCTGTTCTGGCACAAGGGCTTCGCGATCAGCGACATCGTGCTCGGCCACCTGGCCTACGAGAAGGCGCGGGCCAAGGGCATCGGCACCGTGCTGAGCTACTACCGCCGCCCCCGCGACATGTAGGGAGCCTGCGCCCGGCTGCTGCTCAAGCTTCGCCGGGAAGGGGTGCTAGAATTCAGGTCGATCGCCTTCGTCCGTCCGCGTGCCCCCGTAGCTCAGTCGGATAGAGCAAGGGTTTCCTAAACCCTGGGCCGGGTGTTCGATTCACCCCGGGGGCACCACCCATTTGACCTGACGACGCCGGCCAGGAGGCGCCCGTAAGCGGCCTCCGCGGCGTGGTCGTAGACGAGCCCGCCCGCAGGGTCGATCCGCGGCGTCCACACCAGTCGGCCGACGAGCAGCTTCCGGAGGAGTTGGCGAGGGAACGCCCCCGATCCTACCCAGGCCCCGCCCGGGCGCTAGACGACTGTAAAAAAGTGCATAGCCGACGCTGCGTCGCCCAGGCGTCAACAGGTCGCACAATAAGGCGCGTCCGCCGGGAGACAATAGCCGCCATTTCCAGCCGTTCTCCCCTGTGCGGCAGTTCTCCCTTGGCACTGGGGCTGCACTCCCAAAGATAGGCCTACCCCCAAGGGCCTTCAGACATTCAGGTTCTCGTCGGCGACTATGCGAAAGCGTGGGGGAAAGCATCGTGCGATCAATTCAGGGCGGGGCTGCGCTTGACCGCCGGGGGATGAAAGGGAGGCGCAAGATGACGACGCATCCGTCCTCCGCCTCGTCCGGCCAACGTCTTCCGTTCGCCTTCAGAGGCCAGATTACCGTTTGGGATCCGATCCACCGCCATCTTGAATTCGGACGCCTTACCTGTCGGGTGGCCCCGCGGGTGTCAGTGGACCGCCTAGCGGTGGGAATCCGGGTCACCGTCGAGGGATACGTGGAGCGCCCATTCGACTCGACCGCCCGCTGGGTCGTGACGCAGTTCATGCCCGACTGAGCCACTCCACTGAGGAGACGTCCCGGGGCGGGCCGTGAACAGTGACGATCGACCTAGCCGCGCGGGCCGTCACGCGGCCGGATGCCGCCGCTTGGCGCGATAGGCTCGCTGCCGTGCCCGGTGTCCCTCGCGAGCGCGACCCACTTGCTCCGCCTCCGGGACGCGCGGCCGACCACGGCTTCGGCGCCGATAGACCAGGCTCCCCGGAGTAACGGAGCCAATTAGACAATTGTGCAATGTTTTGCAGGTAGGAATTGATTACCTGCTGCCGCGTTTCCTACCCGGTGTCGCCGGCGGCTGCAGTGGCCATTCCACTGTCTAGTCGACGACGCGGGTATCTTCGGCGCTGGCACTCGCCATGCATCAGCAAGGACCGAGGAGGATGCCATGTGGGACGAGCGAACTGGAAGACCACCCGAGGCGGATGACAGCCTGACCCCGTTGTCCGACTGGGCCCGGCCCATGGATCCCGATGCGGCGGACCGACAGCGTTACGCGATGGTGGAGGCGGTGGATTCGCCGCGCCTTCGTAGCGTCGGTGGATGTGTCGCGGCTCAACCCCCCACCCCGAATACGGCCCGTCCTGTCCGACGTGTCAGAACTCGACGACTCGTCTGGCCTGCACAGGCCACGCAGCATTTTGAGTCACTCGCTCGGGCACTCCGCGCCCCGGCGGCCGGCGGCCGGGGGTCCTCACGCCCTGCCGCTTGAGGACCCAGGCGGGCCGGTTGGCCGCGATGCGGTATCACCGGCCCGACGTCGCCCCGCCGGGGAACCGGGTTTCCAGCACCGGATCGATGCCGAGGCGCTCGAGCTTCCGCCAAGTGCCCGGCGGGGCGAACCAGACGTGCACCAGGGCGTGACGGGGACGGGGACGAACGGACAGAGGCGGCGTTGAGCGTTCCTGTTCCCTCGGCCCGCTTGGGGGTTTAGCGCCCGGGCGGGCCGTTCTCGTTCTGGGACTACCTACGCCTGCACCACGCGGCGTCGGCGATCGAGGGTCTCCGCGATCGTCGCGTAGGGGTACGGGGGCTCGGACTGCACGACCCGCCAATCGGAGCTGACGCCGCTACGACATCAGGCGACCCCGTATCCGTAGCCGGGGAAGCTGCTCGTGCGCCGTGGCGGAAGAAGCACCACTGGCGTCCCCGCGCCGCTCAGGAGCGTGCTCCCGACGCGGAACGCCCCCGCCTGGCGCGCCGCCCGCCTGCATGCCGAACATATCGGCGTGCGCCAGCGAGGCCGCGGGTCGCTTCTACACTATTCCCCTCAGCCGGTTTCGGTGGGGGTGGAAAAGGGGCCGGGGGCCGGTCTCCAGGATCGCGGGGGAGCTGTCAGGACGGCCGCGTAGACGTGAGCTCTGACATGTCGGAGCCGCGGGGAGGGTGAAGCCCCGGACGCGGCTGACGAGATGCTGCGTTCACGCTGAGGGGCCGAGGGACCGGCCGACGATCCGATGGACCGTCTTCTGAATCTGCGCGAGATCCACCGGCTTCGAGATCATCGTGAAGGGGCCGATCTCGAGCGCCTGGGCCATGAGGTCCGAGTCGGGATATCCGGTCACGATCAACACCGGCAGGGCAGGACGGAGCGAGCGAATCGCCCGGAAGGTGTCCACGCCGTTCATGCCTGGCATCGCAAGGTCGAGGATGACCAGGTCCACGTCGAACCGCTTCACGATCGCCAGGGCCTCCTCACCGCTGCCGGCGGTGAGCACCTCGCGGGTCTGGGTCGCGAGGGCCTTGACCATGAGCTCCCGGATCGCCGGCTCGTCGTCCACGACGAGGATGATGGACCGGTTCGTGGCGGCGTGCTGCCGGAACCAGTCGTCGAGGAGGAACTTGTGGAAGCGCCATTGGCGCCCGACCTTGTGGCCGGGGAGCTTCCGCCGCTCCGCCAGACGGTACACCGTCGACACGGGCAGCTTGAGGTACCCCGCCACCTCGCGGACATTCAGGATTTCGGCGGCACCGCCAGCCTTTTTCCTAGCGCCGTTGATAGTCATCGTTCAGTGTTGCCCCCTACGGCCGCGCGGAGGAGTGGTGGAGAGGCTACTTCCTGGGTCCGGGCACATCCACGGGAATGTAGCCATGCGGCGCCTGATAGACGACGAAGTCGCCGACGCGCGAAACATCGACCCAGGCGACCCGACCCGCAATCTGGATGTCCTCGAGCTGCTTACGCAGGTCCGCGACACGGCCCTCACTCGCTACGTGCCGGGCCACGACTGCGACCGCGGTAGTCAGGTAGTGGAGACCGGCGTCGTATTGGCGCTGCCAGTGCCCCAGACCCACCTCGGCCAGGGTCGCGGGTAGTCGGTTACAAGGGTCACAGTCGGGCAACGCGGTCAGTGCCATCAGTGGAGTCCTTTCGTGAGGGTCGGGGTTCAGGGCGCCGACACGGGTCAGACGCACGCGGACATCTGGGCGATCGCCATCCGGATCGCCTCCAGATGGAGGGCGCGCTCTTGATCCGGCGCGGCCTCCTCGATGAGCGACAGGGCGCGCTCAGCCTGGCGGAGATCGAAGAGGACCTCCTGCAGGAGGGTGTCGGCGCCGGGTTGCGCGGCCCGACGACCAGCACATCGTGTGGTGCGCCGCTCATCGATGGGCCTCTGACGGTGCACCCGAGGGAGGGCAGAGTGCTCAGCCATTTCCGAGGGCGCCGCGTCAGGCCCAGACCCAGCCGCACAGGCAGTACACGGTTTCCATCGGGTCGATCTTGCTAAGCCGCTGGCCGCAATTCGGGCACTGGCGCGTCCACATGCCGGCACCTCCCCGCTCAAGCCATCGGGCCCTGGAGCAGATAGAGCAAGTGCGGGGCCAGGAGGGGCGCTGGGTAGGATTCGCCGAAAGGCGCGCCCATACAGCGATCAGCCGGGGCGGCCTCACCCACGCGAGTCCACCAGTATGCATCGACCTGCACACAGTGGTTAGGCAGGTTGCGCCTTCCAGGCAGACGGCGAGCATCCCGCGGGAGCCGTCCGGGCCCGTCTGGCGCCCGGCGCGGGGCTTGGTAGGGTCGGGACCGTCCTTGGCTGGGTGCCCGGCATCACCAGTAGCAGCGGAGGTACACGTTGCCACCTCAGCATGCTCTTTCCTTGCTGTGCCGCACATTGTCCGTCGGGTTCCGCAGGCTACGGAATCCTGTCACGAGGGGACGTCATTCGAGGTGTCCGATGGCGCGAGTTCCTCAACCTCGTTCGGAGGACCCCAACCTTCCTGCGTCCCTGTTCCCCGCCCCGTCCCCCCGGTCGCGGCGTCGGCACCTGAACTCCCGACACCGAGATCTTGACTTCTCCGACCGGGTGGGGAGTATAGGACGCCGTCGCAAGTTATCGACACGAATCCGGTGACTTAAGAGGCGCCCCGAGTCGCCAGTTGCTTCGAGCAAAGTCGGGGCAAAGTTGGACCGGCCACTGCTAACCCGGGTTTTCGAGCCCCGATCTGAGCACGAAATCCTTCCGGGAATGACCCCGGCTGCCGGGAAGATGGGCGGTGCGGGTCTTCGACCGGAAGTTCGGGGCTGACTTCCTCGCCGGTGTGCCGTCGCTGCCCGGCGTCTATTGCCTGTACGACGCCGAGGGAGCCTTGTTGTACGTCGGCAAAGGCCGCGATCTCCGGCGGCGGCTCACCCAGTACCGGACGACGCGGCGGACGAAGAAGGACCGAAAGCGCCGCGCCCTGGTGCGGTCGGCGGAGCGCATCGTCTGGGATGTCTGCGAGTCGGAGCTGGAGGCATCGCTCAGCGAGATACGCCTCATCCAGGCGCTGCGCCCCCGCGCGAACCTGACCGGCGCGTTCCCCTTTCTCTATCCGTTCATTGGAATCCGTGCCGATGGCCGCGAGACGTCCTTCTGCCTGACCACGTCGCCGGAGTCGTTTCCGGGGTTCGACTTCCACGGGGCGTTCCGCTCTCGCGAAGTGACCGGCGAGGCCTTCTTCTCGCTGATGCGGCTGCTCGGCATCGTGGGCCATTCGGCTTCCCGGCAACCTGGGCGAGCGCGTGTGGCCCGCTCGTACGTCTTCGGGTTCCGGCAGCTTCCGTCTGACTGGCCAGCGCTATGGGGCTGCCTGCTGCGCGGGCTCTCGCGCGACGCCCTCGAGCACCTCGCCCTGCGCCTGCTGGAGCACGCGAGGGCCCGCGCGCGCCGCGCCCAGGTCCAGGAGAGTCTCCGGGCCGTCGGCCGCTTCTTCGACGATGAGGCGCGCGTGCTGGCCGGAGCGATCGCGGCCACGGGCTATGCGCGCTACCCCGTCCCGCAGCGCGAGCGCGACCTCCTCATGCTCGAGTACCGCCAGCGAGCCAGCGCGACGCCTTGAGCGGGCGACCCCAAGCCAGGAACCCAGCAGTATGAATGGCGCCTCCGGATCGAGATAGAGCTCGGTGGCTACCCGATCCGCTCCAACGAACTGACACGTCACAAACTGTGCTAGGCTCGCCGTGCCTTCCATCGGGCGTGCTGGTAGACGCGGCCGGGCGTTTCGCCCCCTGGCATCTGGCTTTTCCGCCCTTGAGTCTCGGGACAGAGAGAGATGCCAGATGCTGCCAGAGTCCGTTCTCCGTGACCTGGCCCGTACCGCGATTCGAGACGGAAAGTTGCCGAGTCGGGAGCCCGACCGAACATGGGGCGGCCCCGGCGTGGGGGCGGCGTGCGTCGTGTGTGGGCGGCCCGTCACCAAGGAACAGCTCGAATTCGAGATTCAATTCGCATACGACGGGGACCATCCCGGTCTGGACAAATTTCATGTCCACCTTCCGTGCTTTGCGGCCTGGGAGTTCGAGCGCCCCCCACGAAGTAGAACGGACCGGCTCTTGGTCACGAGCGCTTCCGCAGCGCCCGCAAGAGTGTCCGGCGGGATCGGGCCGGAAGCTGCGGATCGAGCCGCCGAGCTCCGGTGACGGACCAGCCCACAGACGGCCCGTAGACGCCGAGATCGCGCCGGCCCGAGATATCCCCGTGAACGGCGCCGCGTGAGCTCCGTCTCCAAGCCTCGCACGGCGCGCCAGACGCCCCACGGCGCGATCTGTCGGGCGGCCGTTTGCAGCGCCGCATCGCGCTCGGCCCGGCGCTCGGCCGCCGGCGTGAGCTTCGCGAGCGTCCATCGCGCCACGTCGGGCGGTAGCTGGCCCGTCGCCGTCGCGGCGCGGAGCCGGCCGAGCATCGCGGCGTCGGCGTCGTCTAACGGGCCACTTCGTTCGAGCGCGCCGGGTTCATGGCCGTCGCCCGCCGCCGTCCGTCTCGCCCGGTCATGTGTCGGGATCTCAGGGGGGTTCCATCGTCGTGAGCGTTCTCCGCGGGTCAGTAGCGTGACCTGCGGGTCCATGACGTCCCTGCCACGGTGTGGCTGACCGTCCGGCCCGCTGG
>CAVUVU010000010.1:0-224155 GCA_963745015.1 uncultured Candidatus Rokubacteria bacterium | reverse complement strand
CTTCTTCCCGCAGCCGCCGCAGCCGCCGCAGCCGCCGGAGGGCGGAGGCGAGCGTGAGGGCCGCCCGCGCGGCGTCGGATCCGGGTTCATCATCGACGCCGACGGCTACATCGTGACCAACCACCACGTCGTGGACGGCTCCCGGTCGATCGAGGTCCAGCTCTCCGACGGGCGGACCCTCCAGCCCAAGGTCATCGGCAGCGACGCCGAGACCGACCTGGCCCTCCTGAAGATCGAGGCGACCGGGCTCCCGATGATCCCGCTCGGCAACTCGAGCGCGCTGAAGGTGGCCGAGCCGGTGATGGCCATCGGGAACCCGTTCGGCCTCGACCACACGGTGACCGTCGGCATCGTCAGCGGCATGGGGCGCTTCATCGGCGCAGGGCCGGTTCGACGACTTCATCCAGACCGACGCCGCCATCAACCCCGGCAACTCCGGCGGCCCGCTCATCAACACCCGGGGCGAGGCCGTCGGCATCAACTCGGCGATCAGGAGCAGCTCGGGCGGCTTCCAGGGCATCGGGTTCGCCATCCCGGTCGACCTGGCGAAGCCGATCCTCGGCCAGCTGCGGGCCACGGGCAAGGTCACCCGCGGGTGGCTGGGCGTGTCGATCCAGCCCCTGACCGACGAGCTCGCCAAGTCGTTCGGGATCAAGGGCACGCAGGGCGCCCTCGTCGCGTCGGTCAGCGACGACTCGCCCGCCGCCAAGGCCGGCTTCAAGCCGGGTGACGTCATCGTCACGTTCGACGGGAAGAACGTGGAGGGGCCGCGCGTCCTGCCCGGGATCGTGGCC
Organism: uncultured Candidatus Rokubacteria bacterium; assembly: GCA_963745015.1. GTDB lineage: Bacteria > Methylomirabilota > Methylomirabilia > Rokubacteriales > DASRDR01 > DASRDR01. The sequence goes on along the minus strand of CAVUVU010000010.1, from coordinate 223,361 downwards.
AACACGCCGGTCGGGCGCGCGGTCCCGGTCGTGGTCCTGCGTGACGGCCAGCGGCAGACCGTCTCGGTCACGGTGGGGAGTCTCGCCGACTCGAAGGAGGCGCGCGTCGCAGCAGGTGAGAAGGCGCCGGCGCCGGACAACCGTGCCACCGAGAAGCTCGGGCTCGCGCTCCAGGAGCTGACGCCCGAGCTCGCGAAGCAGCTCGGCGTGCAGAGCGCCAAGGGGGTCGTCGTCACCGAGGTGAAGCCCGACTCGCCCGCCGCCCAGGCGGGGATCGCGCCGGGCGACGTGATCCGCGAGGTGAACCGGATGCCGGTGCAGGGAATCCAGGACGTCGAGCGCGGGCTGACGCGCGGGCAGGATCCCGCCCAGGTCCTGCTCCGCGTCGAGCGCGAGGGCTCGCAGCGCTACGTGGTCGTGGGCGCCGGCTAGCCCGGAGCCGTCCATCGCTTCCCGCCGCGGCGCCGGGGATCCCATCCGGCGCCGCGGCGCCTTGTTCGACGTCCGCGCCGCGTGTTAGAGTCCCGCCCGTCTTGATCGTCTGCCCTCGCCCGCTCGCGAATCCAACCCGGGAGAGACCATGCCGCCACTGACCGCCGCCCCTCGCCCCCTCCATCGTGTGCGCACGCTGCTCGGCATCGGGGTGCCGATGCGAGACGGGGTGAAGCTCTCGACGGACGTGTACCTGCCCGACGGGCCCGGCCCGTACCCCGTCATCCTGATCCGCACGCCCTACAGCAACAACGTCGAGGCGGGCGTGCAGGACGGCGTCTACTTCGCCCAGCGGGGCTACGCCGTCGCGATCCAGGACGTGCGCGGGCGCTTCGATTCGGAGGGGGACTGGGCGCCGTTCGTCCACGAGGCCGAGGACGGCTACGACGCGCAGGAGTGGTGCGGGACGCAGCCGTGGTCGACGGGGAAGGTCGGCACCAGCGGCGCCTCGTACCTCGCGCTGACCCAGTGGCTCGCCGCGCCGCTCCGGAACCGCCATCTCGCGGCCATGGCGCCCCGGGTCGGATTCTCGAATCTCTACCACAACTGGGTCTACACGGGCGGCGCCTTCCAGCTGGGATTCAACCTCCGCTGGGGCGCCGTCCAGATGCACACGCGCACCAACCGGACTCAGTACCTCTGGGCGCCGCCCGAGCAGCACTACTCGACGCTCTTCCAGCACCTGCCCCTCCTCACGGGCGACGAGCGCGCCGGCCGCGTGTGCGAGTTCTACCGGGAGTGGATCCGGCATCCGGACTACGGCCCCTACTGGGAGCGCCTCGGCAACGTCGAGAAGGACTACGCGCGGATCGACGTGCCCGCCTACGGATTCGGCGGGTGGTACGACGTGTTCCTCCAGGGGACCCTGAACAACTTCATGGGAGTCCGCGCCACGGGCGTGTCCGAGCGCGCGCGGCGCCAGAAGGTCCTGATCGGGCCGTGGATCCACTCGCTGGGAGAGCGCGGGACCCAGAGCCGGACGGGCGACATCGACTTCGGGCCGGCGAGCCTCGTCGACCTCCGGCGGGAGGAGCTGCGCTGGTTCGACTACTGGCTCCGCGGCGTCGACGACGGGATCATGGGGGAGCCCCCGGTGAAGGTCTTCGTCATGGGCCGGAACGACTGGCGCACGGCGACGGACTGGCCCATTCCCGGCACGCGCTTCGTGCCCCACTACTTCCACTCGGCGGGCCACGCCGCCACGCTCTGGGGCGACGGCGTGCTCGACCGGCGCGAGCCGGGCGCGGAGCCGCCGGACCGCTACGTCTACGACCCGAACGACCCGGTGCCGACCCTCGGCGGGAGCACGTGCTGCGGCGAGGACGTCACGCCGATCTCGATGGGGCCCCGCGACCAGCGGTCCGCCGAGTGGCGGCCCGACGTCCTCGTCTACTCGACGCCCCCGCTCGAGGCGGACGTCGAGGTGACCGGGCCCATCAAGGTCGTCCTCTGGGCGGCGTCATCCGCGCCGGACACGGACTTCACCGCGAAGCTGGTCGACGTCTTCCCGTCGGGGTACGTGATGAACGTCGCGCAGGGGATCCTCCGCGCCCGCTACCGCGACTCCTTCGAGCGCCCGAGCCCGCTCGAGCCCGGCCGGCCCTATCGCCTCGAGATCGACTGCTGGTCGTCGTCGAACCTGTTCCGGCGGGGCCACCGGATCCGGGTCGAGATCGCCTCGTCGAACTTCCCCCAGTTCGACCGGCACCCCAACACGGACCGGCCGTTCGGGACCGACACCGATCTGGCCCGCGCGACCCAGACCGTCTACCACGACGCGCAGCACCCGAGCCACATCGTCCTCCCCCTCGTCGACTGATCCCGAGCTGCTCGACGCGCTGCGAAGGCGCGCCCAAGGTCGAGCTTCCCGCCACCTCGACGGGGCGATGCCAGGACTCTGATACGTCGATGTCAGAATGTTATGATGTTATGACATCATAGCGTCATGAGGAGGCCAAGATGGCGGGAGAGACACGGACGACGATCTATTTCCAGCCGAAGGTGTACCGAGCCTTGAAGATCAAGGCGGCGACCAGTGACCGCTCGCTGTCCGAGCTGGTGAACGCTGCCGTGACGGCGGCCCTCCGCGAGGATGGTCTGGACCTCGAGGCGTTCGAACGGCGTCGCAAGGAGCCCAGCCGGCCGTTCGAGAGAGTCCTCGCGGACCTCAGGCGTGACGGGCTCCTATAGCGTCGTCGTCAAGCGCTCGGCCGAACGTGAGCTCCGAGCGGTCGCGAAGCGAGATCTCGGTCGCGTGGTGGCACGAATTCGAGGATTGGCGGAGGATCCTCGTCCTCCAGGCAGCGAGAGCTATCGGGGCAGGATCGCGACCGCCTTCGTCAGGGCGACTACCGGGTCGTCTATGCGGTCGACGACGAGCAGCGGAGCGTCGAGATCGTGAAGATCGGCCACCGCCGCGAGGTGTATCGCGACTGACCGGAGAAGGGTAGCCGCGGGATGCCGCTAGGCGAGCGGCGGGCGCCGCCGCCACCAGCCCGCGGCCTGCTCGTACGCGTGTCCGGCGCGAAGCAGCGTCGCCTCGTCGAAGGGGCGGGCGATCAGCTGAAGGCCCACGGGCCGTCCGTCGGGTGCGAAGCCGCAGGGCAGGCTGAGCGCCGGCAGCCCGAGCGTGTTCCAGGGGCGCGTCAGGCGCGAGAAGCGGCCCATGCGGCGGACGATGTCGTCGGGGGACCCGGCCTTCGCGGCCGCCAGGGCCGGCGCGGGCTCGGGGATCGTGGGGGTGACCACGAGGTCGACCCGCGCGAACACGTCGTCCACGAAGGTGCGCGTGGCGCGGGCGCGGAGCCGCGCGGCCTGGAGATAGTCGTGGGCGCTGACGTGGAACCCCACCTCCAGGCGCGCCCGGACGGCCGGCTGGAGCAGGTGGGGCGACTCGCGGACGATCCGCCCATGGACCGCGGTGCTCTCGCAGCGGGAGATCATGTTGGCGAGGTCGTTGAGGGGCGCCGGATCCGGCAGGGGGCATTCGACCACCTCGGCGCCGAGCCCGCGGAGCGCCTCGGTCGCCGCCTGGACCGCCATCCGCACCACGTCGTCGACGCCCTCCTCGTAGTAGCGATCGGGCGCGCCGATCCGGAGGCCGGCGATCGGCCGGTCGAGGCCGGTGACGTAGTCCGGAACCGGGTGGGAGCTCGCGGTCGCGTCGCGGGCGTCGGGGCCCGCGATCACGCCGAGGAGGATGGCCGCGTCCCGCACCGTCCGGGTCAGCGGGCCGATGTGGTCGAGGGACCACGAGAGCGGCATCGCGCCCGCCCGACTGACGCGCCCGTAGGTGGGCTTGAGCCCCACGATGCCGCAGCAGGCGGCGGGGAGCCGGATCGACCCCCCGGTGTCGGTGCCGAGCGCGCCGTAGACGAGGCCGGCCGCGACGGCCGCCCCGGACCCGCTCGACGACCCGCCGGCGCCGTGGCCGGGGCGCCACGGAGTCTCGACGTCGCCGTGATGGGCGTTGTCCCCGAAGGGCCCCATCGCGAGCTCGGAGAGGTTCAGCCGGCCCAGCGAGATCGCGCCGGCCGCCTCCAGGCGGGCGACCGCGGTCGCGTCCTGGTCGGCGCGGAAGTACTCGGGGACGGCCGTGCCGCAGGCCGCCGGCCGGCCGCCCCAGACGAAGAGGTCCTTGTGGGCGAGGGGCACCCCGTGAAGCGGGCCGCGGGAGCGTCCCGCCTTCACCTCGGCCTCCCGGATCCGCGCCGTCCGGAGGGCGCTCTCGGCGTCGACGTCGACGAAGGCGCGGAGTCGAGGCCCGAGCGTCTCGATCCGGGCGAGGCAGGCCTCCGTGACCTCCACCGGGGAGATCTCTCGGGCGCGGATCCTCGCGGCCAGGGCGGCGAGCGTCTCGTCAGCCACGCGGGGGGTCCGGCGCCGGCGGCGGCGGCTCGGAGCCCGGCGCGCCGGCCTCCAGGGCGGCCCTGAAGCCCGACGGCTCCTCGGCGAGGCCGAGGTCGGCGGCCGCCCGCTCGATCGCGGCGGCGAGCTCGGCGCGGGCGCCCGCCAGGGCGCGGTCCGCTTCCGTCGTCAACGCCAGGCGAGGGTGGGAGATCCGAGGGCCGGGGTCATGGTCGACGGGGGCGATGCTATCATGGCGTTGCCGCCCGATGCCCACCGCGTTCCCGAGTCGGCACGCCGCCAGGCCGCCCGGGGGGAGGCCCATCCCGGCCGTGCACCCGTTTCTCGCCGCCTGCCAGCGCCGCCCGACGGCGTTCACGCCCGTGTGGCTCATGCGCCAGGCCGGACGCTTCCTGCCGGAGTACCGCGCGATCCGGGAGCGGATCGGGTTTCTCGAGCTCTGCCGGACGCCCGACGTGGCCGCCGAGGTGACGCTGCTCCCGGTGGAGAAGCTCGGCGTGGACGCGGCCATCCTCTTCGCCGACATCCTGCTCCTGGTCGAGCCGCTGGGCGTGGGCCTCGAGTTCTCCCGCGGGGAAGGGCCCGTCATCCGCCGCCCGGTCCGCTCGGCGGCGGACGTCGAGCGGCTGGTCGAGCGCGACCCGGCGGAGACGGTGCCCTTCGTCTTCGAGACCGTGCGCCGGGTGCGCGCCGCGCTGGGGGAGCGTGTGCCGCTGATCGGGTTCGCCGGGGCGCCGTTCACCGTCGCGTCCTACCTGGTGGAGGGCGGGGCCTCGCGCGACTACCTCGAGACGAAGCGGCTCATGTACGGCGATCCCGGGGCCTGGCACGCCCTCCTCACCCTTCTCGCCCGGACGACCGCGCGCTACCTGAACGGGCAGATTGCGGCCGGCGCGCAGGCCGTCCAGCTCTTCGATTCCTGGGTCGGCGCGCTCGGGCCGGACGACTATCGCGCCTTCGCCCTCCCGTACACGCGCGCCATCCTGGAGTCCCTCACCCCGGGGGTGCCCGTGATCCACTTCGGGACCGGGACCGCGGGGCTCCTCGAGGCGCTCCGCGAGGCGGGCGGCGACGTCATCGGGCTCGACTGGCGTCTCGAGCTGGGCGAGGGGCTGGCGCGCGGGTCGGCCACGACGTCGCGGTGCAGGGGAACCTCGACCCGGCCGCGCTCTTCGCGCCGCCCGCCGAGATCCGCCGGCGGGTCGCCGCGATCCTCGCGCAGGCCGGCGGCCGGCCGGGCCACATCTTCAACCTCGGCCACGGCGTGCTGCCCGGAACCCCGGTCGACCACGTCCGGGCGCTCGTCGACGCCGTCCACGAGCTGTCCGAGCGGCGGAGCGGGCCGCCGGGGTGTGACACCGCTCCGGGTCGTCGTCGTCGGCGGCGGGATCGCCGGGCTCGCGGCGGCGCACCGCCTGAGCGAGCTGGCCCGGGCCGAGGGGCGGGCGCTCGACCTCGTCCTCCTCGAGGCGGCCGCCCGGCTCGGCGGCACGATCCGGACCGAGCGCGTCGACGGCTTCCTCCTCGAGGCCGGCGCGGACTCGTTCATCTCCGAGAAGCCGTGGGCGCTGGCCCTCGCGGAGCGGATCGGGCTCGGGCCCCGGCTCCGGCGGACGGACGATCGGTTCCGGCGGACCTACGTCGTGCGCGGGGGCCGCCTCCGCCCGCTGCCCGAGGGGTTCCTCCTCCTGGCGCCGACCCGCGTCGTGGCCGGTGCTGGCGCTCGGGCGTCTTCTCCTGGCGCGGGAAGCTCCGGCTGGGCCTCGACCTGATCCTGCCGCGCCGGCCGGGCCGCGGAGGACGAGAGCCTCGGGAGCTTCGTCCGGCGCCGGCTCGGGCGGGAGGCGCTCGAGCGGGTCGCCCAGCCCCTCGTCGGCGGGATCTACACGGCGGATCCCGACCGCCTGTCGCTCGGCGCGACCATGCCGCGCTTCCTCGCCCTGGAGCGCGAGCACCGGAGCTTGATCCTCGGCCTCCGCCGGACGGCCCGGAACGGCGAGGCCGCCGGGGCGAGCGGCGCGCGCTGGAGCCTCTTCGTCACGCTGGCCGGCGGCATGGAGGAGCTGGTCGCCGCGCTCGCCGCGCGCCTCCCGGCGGGGACGGTCCGACTCTCCACCCCGGTCGGGGCTGTCGCGGCCACGGCGAGCGGCTGGCGGGTCGACCTCGGCGTCGGGCCGCCGATTCACGCCGATGGTGTCGTCCTCGCCGGGCCGGCTCCGGCGATGGCGGGGTGGTGAACGCGGCGGACCGTCCGCTGGCGGGCCTGCTGGAGGGGATCCCGTGCGCGTCCTCGGCGACGGTCACCCTGGCGTATCCGCGGGCCCGCGGTCGGCCATCCCCTCGACGGGTTCGGCTTCGTGGTGCCCCGGGTGGAGGGGCGCGCGATCCTGGCCTGCACCTTCTCGAGCGTGAAGTACCCGGGCCGGGCGCCAGCCGGGTTCGCCCTCCTCCGCGTGTTCGTGGGAGGCGCGATGCAGGCGGAGTCTGCTCGCGCGAGACGACCGCGCCCTCCTGACGCTCGCGCACGAGGACGTCGCCGCGCTCCTCGGGATCACGGGCGACCCGGTCCTCTCCCGGGTGTCGCGGCACCCCGGCGCCATGCCCCAGTACGAGGTCGGGCACCTGGACCGGGTCGCGGCCATCGAGGCCCGGCTCGAGGCCCTCCCCGGCCTGGCGCTGGCGGGGCGGCGCTTACCGGGGGGTGGGGATCGCGGATTGCGTGCGCTCCGGCGAGGCCGCCGCCGAGCGGCTCAACTCGAGCCTCAAAGGACGGTAGCGATGAGCAAAGTCGGCCGAATCGGGATCCTGCGCGCTGGCGCTCGGGCTCAGCCTCTCCGGGGTGCCGGGCCCGTCCGGGGCGGCGGCCGTGGCCAGCCGGACGTTCGACGCCCCGCTCGACCGGGTCTGGACGGCGACCGAGTCCGTCCTGAAGAGCCTGGGCTGGGACATCGACACGTTCGACCGGCCCGTGGGCTGGATCCTGACCGACTCCCGGGGGGTCGATTTCAAGGAATATGCCGTCTACGGCAAGGGGTTGCGCCACAGGCTCCGGCTCTCGCTCAAGGCCGTCGGGGCGGGCCGGACGACCGTGTCGGTGGAGCGGGAGCTCTACACCGAGGAGCGCATCCTCTGGATGGCCGAGCGGAAGCCGGTGGCTGCCACGGACCAGACCGTGGAAACGGGGATCCTGGACGCGATCCAGGCCGCCCTGTAGCGCCGCCCCGGCGCGCGCCCCCCCCGGCCGACCCGCTTGCTTTTGCACCGCGTCATGCGGAAAATAGCGGCCACCATACGCCCGGACGGCAGGTCGCGTCCGGGCCGCGCACATACGCACTACCGAGGGAGGTGAGGGAGGGCCCTCGAACGCGAGGGTCTGGCGGTTGGTCTCCGCGGATCCGTTCGAACCCCGATGCTCTCACCTGGAGGTCACAAGATGATGCGACGTGTCTTCGTTGGAGCGCTGGCGATGCTGCTGGCGGTGGGCCTGCTCGTGGTCCTGCCGGGCGGCGGGTCGGCGCAGCAGAAGGTGGCCAAGATCGGCATGTCCTTCCCGCTGACCGGGGCGGACGCCGACTCGGCCGACTCCATCACCAAGGGCGCCCAGCTGGCGATCGACGAGATCAACCAGAAGGGCGGCGTGGCCGGCTACAAGCTCGAGGCGGTGATCTTCGACAGCGCCACCCCGGCGGCCGGCCAGTACGACCCCGCCCAGGCGGCGACGAACATCCGGAAGTTCATCTCCGACGCCGCGGTCGTGGCCCTGATCGGCCCGCAGATGAGCGGCGAGGGCAAGGCGACCTCCCCGATCCTCTCCGAGGCCGACCTGGCCGACGATCACGCCCAGCTCGACGAACCCCGACATCACCGACCCGAAGTTCCAGGCCCAGTACCGGCCCAAGGGCAAGGCGGTCTACTTCCGGACGGTGACGACCGACGCCTACCAGGGCCCGAACATGGCCAACCACGCCTTCCACAACCTGAAGGTCAAGAAGATCTACATCCTGGACGACAGCGGGGCCTTCGGGGTGGGGATCGCGGACAGCTTCGAGCGGCGGGCGAAGGAGCTCAAGATGCGAGGTCCTCGGCCGTGACCGCCTCGATCCGAAGGAAGCCGACTACAAGACCATCCTGACCAAGATCAAGGGCCTGAACCCGGACGCGATCTACTACGGCGGCGTGCAGCAGGCGGCCGTGAAGCTCGCCCGGCAGCTCCAGGAGGTCCTGCCGAAGGTCCACAAGCTCGGCTCCGACGGCATCTACGACCTCGGCCTTCCCCGAGCAGTCGAGCAAGGAAGCCGCCGAGGGCTGGTGGGCCTCGAACGCCTCGCCCGACATGCTGAGCGACAAGAAGGCGACCGAGTGGATCAACGCCTTCAAGTCGAAGTTCAAGCGGGAGCCCACCAACTACTCGATCACCGCGTACAACGGCGTCAAGGTCATCGCCGACGCCATCGAGCGGACGGTCAAGGCCAACAAGCCGGTCAACCGCTCGAACGTCCGTGACGCCATCCAGGCCGCCAGCCTGAAGGGCACCCTCCAGGGCGACATCGCCTTCGACGCGAACGGCGACATCCTGAGCAAGGTGGTCTCGCTCTACCAGGTCGACAAGGACGGCAAGTTCGTCTACAAGGGCGTCGCGCCCGAGAAGTAAGCGGGCGGAAGCCGGGCCGGGCGGGGTCTCCCCGCCCGGCCGACCCCTCTTCCACACATGAACCCACGGGCCGAAGGCCGCCTCATCATTCCCGGCGAGACAGGGGCTGTCCGTTGAGCATGGGCGAGATCCTGCTGCAGCAGGTCGTCAACGGCCTGGCCCTGGGCATGATGTACGCGCTCCTGGCGCTCGGCTTCACGATGGTCTACGGCATCATCGAGCTGATCAACTTCGCCCACTTCAGCGTGTTCATGACCGGGACGTTCCTCGGCCTCACGGTGCTCCACCTGCTGGGCTTCACCGGCTCGTCCGCGTCCTTGACCGGCCTCCCGCTGGTCGGCACGCTGCTGCTGGTCTTCCCGGTCACGATGGTGCTCACCGGCGGCCTGGGGGTCCTGATCGAGCGGATCTGCCTCCGCCCGGTCCGCGGGGTGTCCGGGACGGCGCCCATGATCACCACCATCGGCGTGGCGTTCGTCCTGATCAACGTGGTCCTGATGATCTGGGGACCCCAGTCGAAGCCCTTCCCCCGGATCATCCCGGATCGGCGCTGGGCGTTCGGTCAGGCCGAGGTCTCGCTGGCTCAGGTGTTCCTGGCGATCACCGGACTCGGCCTGATGCTGGTGCTGAACTACCTCGTGAAGCGCACCGCCCTCGGCAAGGCGATGCGCGCCACCGCCCAGGACATGGACGCCGCGAAGATGATGGGCGTCGACATCGACCGGGTGATCGTCCTCACGTTCTTCCTGGGTTCGGCGCTCGCGGGGGCGGGGAGCCTGTTCTTCGGCTTCTACTACGGCTTCACCGGCGTTCTACATCGGCTACCAGACCGGGCTCCGCGCGTTCACCTCCGCGGTCCTCGGCGGGCATCGGCAACATCCCGGGGGCCGTGGCCGGCGCGCTGATCATCGGGCTCATCCAGGCGCTGGGCGGACAGCTCCTCGGCGTCAAGTGGACGGACGTCATCATCTTCTCGATCCTGATCGTCGTGATGGTCTTCCGGCCGGCCGGCCTCTTCGGCATGTACACCCCCCAGAAGGCCTGACCCGACCGTGAGCGCCCTCAAGACCTGGTGGGCCGGCTCGCCCTGGATGGCGCGCTGGCAGGCGGTGCCGCCCGCGCCGCCGGCGCCAGATCTGGTCGGTGCTGCTCCTCCTGGTCGGGATCGCCTACCCGTTCGTGCTGACCGGCGGGGGCTACATCGACGCCGCCGCCAACGCGTACACGTACGTGCTCCTGGCGCTCGGGCTCAACATCGTCGTCGGCTTCTCCGGGCTGCTCGACCTCGGCTACGCGGCCTTCTTCGCGATCGGCGCCTACACGTACGGCGCCGCCGCGTCCGGGCACATCAAGATCCCGTGGTCGGACTTCTGGACGCCCTTTCTCTTCCTCGGGCAGGTCCTGCGGGTGCCGGTCGAGGGCGGGACCGATGTCGTCCAGTTCCAGTTCTCGTTCTGGGTGATGCTGGTCGTGGGGGCGCTCGTGTGCGCCTGCTTCGGCGTGTTCTTCGGCGCGCCGACCCTCCGTCTCCGCGGCGACTACCTGGCCATCGTGACGCTCGGCTTCGGCGAGATCGTGCCGGTGGTCGCGCGCAACTGGGACTGGTTCACCAACGGGGCCCAGGGCATGGGCGGGATCCGCACGCCGAAGCTGTTCGGCTTCGACTTCGGGTTCGACGCCGTTCCCGTACTACTTCCTGGGCCTCGGCCTGGTGGCGGTCGCCGTGTTCGTCTCCTTCCGGCTCCAGGAGTCGCGGGTCGGGCGGGCGTGGATGGCGATCCGCGAGGACGAGCTGGCGGCGGGCGCCATGGGGGTGAACCACGTCCGCTACAAGCTCCTCGCGTTCGCGATCGGGGCGGCCATCGCCGGGCTGGCCGGGACGTTCTACGTCGCCAAGCTCACCACCGCCACGCCGGAGATGTTCCAGTTCCCGGTGTCCGTGATGATCCTGGTCATGGTCGTGCTCGGGGGCATGGGCTCGGTCCGGGGGGTCGTGCTGGCCGCGCTCCTCCTGGCGTTTCTCCAGTCGGTGATCCTCCAGGAGCTCGGCCTCTGGGTGAACGCCTTCGGCCGGGCGGTGGGCAGCCCCTACCTCCAGAAGGTGCAGCTCATCACCGCGCTCGAGCTGATCTTCGGCCTGATCCTGGTCCTGATGATGCTGTTCCGGCGGGAGGGGCTCTGGCCGGCCATGCGGCGGGTCGCGGCGCTCACGCGGGAGCAGCAGACGGCCGCTGCCGGGCCGCGCGGCGGCGGTCGAGCTCTCGTGGGCGACGCCGAAGGCGGCGGACGCTCCGTCGCGCCCGCTGCTCGAGGTCGACGGGCTGACGAAGCGGTTCGGGGGCGTGGCGGCGGCCGACGGCATCAGCTTCGAGGTGAACACCGGCGGAGCTCGTCAGCGTCATCGGACCGAACGGGTCCGGCAAGACCACCCTCTTCAACCTCATCACCGGACTCGTGCAGCGGGACACGGGCACGATCCGGCTCGAGGGCGCGGAGATCAGCGGGCTGCCGTCCCACGAGATCGTCCAGCGCGGCGTGGCCCGCACGTTCCAGAACATCCGGCTGTTCAACAACCTGAGCGTGCTGGAGAACCTCCTGGTGGGCGAGCACACGCGGCTCCGGGCGGGCGCCCTCGGCGCCATCTTCCGGCCGCCCCGCGTGCGCGAGGAGGAGCGGCGTGCGGTCGAGAGCGCGCTCGAGGTGCTGGGGCTCTTCGGCAACCGCCTGATCCCCCGGCTGGACCACCCCGTGTACGGGCTCTCCTACGCGAACCGGCGCCGGACCGAGATCTCGCGGGCGATCATGACGCGCCCGAAGCTGCTCCTCCTCGACGAGCCGGCCGCGGGGATGAACCCGGCCGAGACCCTCGAGCTCATGGACCTCGTGAAGGCGCTGCGGGGGCTCGGCATCACCGTCATCCTGATCGAGCACAAGCTGGACGTCGTGATGGACATCTCCGACCGGGTGCTCGTGCTCGACCACGGGGTGAAGATCGCCGAGGGCCGGCCCGCCCAGGTGCGGAACGACGAGAAGGTGATCGAGGCGTACCTCGGCCGGCGGAGACGGGCCGCGTGAACACCGTCACCCGGGAGCCCATCCTCCGCTTCTCGGACGTCCACACGTACTACGGGCCCCTCCACGTGCTGAAGGGCGTGAGCTACGAGATCCACGAAGGGGAGATCGTCTCGCTCCTCGGCGGGAACGCGTCCGGCAAGTCGACGACGATGAAGACCGTGCTGGGGCTCGTGCGCCCGACCGAGGGCACCGTGACGTTCCGCGGCGAGGAGATCCACACGCTGCGCACCAGCGAGATCGTCCGGCGCGGCATCGCCCCGGTCCCCGAGGCCCGCCGGGTGTTCCCGCGCATGACGGTCATCGAGAACCTCGAGATGGGGCGCTACACGCGCCGCCGCGAGCCCGGCTGGGCCGCGGAGCTGGACCGCGTCTTCGGGCTGTTCCCGATCCTGAAGGAGCGCCGGAGCCAGCTCGGCGGCACGATGTCGGGCGGCGAGCAGCAGATGCTCGCGATCGGCCGGGCGCTCATGGCCAACCCGAAGCTCCTCTGCATGGACGAGCCGTCGATGGGGCTGTCGCCCGGGTACGTCGAGCAGGTGTTCGACATCATCAAGACGATCAACCAGCAGGGGACGACCATCTTCGTGGTCGAGCAGAACGTGAACATGGCCCTGTCCATCGCCAACCGGGGCTACGTGCTCCAGATGGGCGAGGTCGTGCTCGCCGGCACCGCGAAGGAGCTCCTGGAGAACCCCCTCATCCAGAAGGCGTATCTGGGGACGGCCTGACGGCCGGCGGGCCGCCCCGGCTGTCAGGGTCAAACCGTGAACCGACGCCACTCGCCGCCCGGATCGTCCGTCCGGCCTCTCGCGCGCGTGCTCTTCGCGGCGGCTCCCTGGGCGATCGGGATCTCGCTCGCGGGAGCTCCCGCCGCGGCCGAGGCGTGGCCGGCGATCCAGGACAGCGCCGGGACCGTGTACCTCTGCGACGGCCGGCCGAGCCAGCTGCCGGACGGCCGGTGGAGCTGTCGCGGCGGCCCCGGCACCTACACCGGAGCCCTGGTGGAGGTCGCCCGGCCCGGCACCCCGCCCGGCGCGCGCCCGTACGACGCCCCCGGGGCGCCGTACCGCTACGTCCCGTATCCCTGGGGCCCGCCGCCTCGCGAGCCGAGCGGCTACGACGCGCTCGATCCCTGGCTGGGCCGGCCGGGCGGCGCGGCGGACCGCTGACGACGGACCGGGAGCGGGCCGCGCGCGAGCCCTGCGTCGCCGGCGGGCGGCTCCATCGACGAGGACCGCGCCCGGGCCGGGCTCTGCGCGGACTGCCGCTGGGTGCGCCGCGTCCCGAGCGCGCGCGGCGCCGTGTTCTTCCTCTGCCGGCGCGCGGAGTCGGATCCCGCGTTCCCCCGCTACCCGCGCCTGCCCCGTCTCAGCTGCCCCGGGTACGACGGGGTCAGGCCGCCTTGACTAACCCCGGGGACCCTCAGGCCTGAACCTCTAGGGAAACACCACCTTCAGGCAGTCGGCGAGGACGCCCAGCACGGTCTCGACCTCGCCCTCGTCGATGATGAGCGGAGGCTTGATCTTGATCACGTTCGGCAGCGCGGCGGCCGTCGCCAGGATGACCCCGCGCTTCCAGGCCTCGGCGACCAGCCGCTTGGCCTCGGCGGCGGCCGGCTCGCGGGTCTCCGGGTCCGTGACGAGCTCCACCCCGAGGAAGAGGCCCGGCCCGCGGATGTCGCCGATCTGGGGATACTCGGCCTGGAGCGCCTTGAGCCCGCGCGTGAACAGCGCGCCCATCCGGCCCGCGTGCTCGGGGATGCGGTCCCGCTCGAGGACCTCGATCACCTTGAGCGCGGCCGCCTGGGCGATGGGGTTCGAGCCGAACGTGTAGACGTCCTCGCCCGTCGCCTCGAACTGCTTCAGGCGGTCGTCGGCCACCACGGCGGCGAGGGGGAAGCCGCCCCCGATCGCCTTCGACAGCACCATGATGTCCGGCGTCACGCCGAGCCCCTCGGCGGCGAACATCCGCCCGGTCCGGCCGAACCCGGTCTGGATCTCGTCGAAGATGAGGAGCGCGCCGAACTCGTCGGCGATGCGGCGCACCTCGCGCACGAAGGCGGCCGGGAAGACGATGCCGCCGCCGTTGCCCTGGATCGGCTCCATCATGATCGCGGCCACCGGGCCGTCCACGCCCCGCTGGAGCGTGTCCCGGATCGGCGCCGCGCACCCGGCGTCGCACTGGCCGTCGGGACCGTGCTGGGCGCGCCGCCAGCAGCGGTAGGCGTACGGGTTCGGCACCCGGACGAAGTTCTGCATGAACGGCATGAACTTCACGCCGGGCCCGTAGTGGCCCGCCGTCCGCGTGGGGCTCCACGAGGCCGCCATCGTCGCCAGCGTGTTGCCGTGGTACGCGTGGTAGAAGGTCACGAACCGGTGCGCGGCGGGCCGGTTGATCATCGCGAGCTTCATCGCCGACTCGATCCCGAGGGAGCCGGTCGGCGCGTAGGTCACGATGTTGAGGCGCCCGGGGCAGAGGTCGGCCAGCCGCTTGGCGAGCAGGAGGCGCGGGAGGGTGGGGAAGCCCGCGCGCACGTGCGGCAGGGACTGCATCTGGGCGAGCGCGGCCTCCGTCACCTCGGGGTGGTTGTACCCGAGGGCGAGCGTCCAGGCCTGCGCCGTGCAGTCGATGTACGACTTCCCGTCGATGTCCGTGACGCGGGAGCCCTTGCCGGCCACGAGCACCGGGCCGAGCCAGGTGGCGCCGTAGCCCACGTGGCGCTGGAGCTCCGCGATCTGCTCGGGTGTGAACGATCCCTGCTGCTGCACGAGCGGCTCCTTCCGTGTCGGGGTGAAGGGACGGCTCAGACGTACTCCATCCGGCCGCCGTTGATGTCGAGGACGGCGCCGTTCACGAACGCGGCGCCGTCGGAGGCGAGGAAGACGACGGCCGCGGCGATCTCCGCGGGCTTGCCGATGCGGCCGACCGGGAATCTGCTTCGCGAGCGCGTCGAGGCGCTCCCGGGGGAGCGTGCTGCCCGAGGCGCTCGGTGTCGACGTAGCCCGGCGAGACGGCGTTGACCGTGACGCCGTGGGGGCCCAGCTCCCGCGCGGCGGTGCGGGTGAGCGCGATGACGCCCGCCTTGGCGGCGCCGTAGTGCCCGAGCGTGGGCCGTCCGCCGATGCGGCCGTGGATCGACGAGGTGTTGACGACCCGGCCCCAGCCGCTGCCGCACCATGTGCGGCGCCGCGTGCTTCAGGCAGAGGAACGTGCCGGTGAGGTGGGAGTCCATCATGAGATGCCAGGTGGCCTCGTCCAGCTCGAGGAGCGGCACGTTGAGCTGCGCGCCCAGGGCGCCGGCATTGTTGACCAGGATGTCGAGCCGACCCAGCGACCGGACGACCTCGTCCACCGCGTGGCGAACCTCGTCCGACCGGCGCACGTCCGCCCGGACGACCAGCGTGCGGCGGCCGGCGGCCCGGCACCGGCGCGCCGTTTCCTCCGCCCCGGCGAGGTCCGTGTGGGCGAGGATCGCCACGTCGGCCCCGGCCTCGGCGAGGCGCGACCGCCTCCGCGCGCCCGATCCCCGCCGCGCCGCCCGTGACCAGCGCCACGCGCGGCTCGCTCCACGTCCCGTGCCGTCCGTCCGTCACCCGGTCCTCCCGCGTCCCCGGCGGGAGCCGCTGGCCGGCCGACCCGAACGGACGCCGCCCTCGATCATATCCTGCTCCGCGCTCGCCCGTCAGCCCTTGAGGCCGGTCATCGCGATCCCGCGGATCATGAACTTCTGGGAGAGGGCGTAGGCGAGCAGCATCGGCCCGGTCGAGATCACGGCGGCGGCCATGAGAGGGCCGTAGTTGATGTTGCCGTACGGATCCTTGAAGAGCGCCATCCCGACCGGCAGCGTCCGAAGATCCGCGGAGTTGGTGACGATGACCGGCCACAGGAAGTCGTTCCAGGATCCGAGGAACAGGATCATCGCGACCGTCGCGAGCGTGGTGCGGACCAGCGGAGAGATGAGCGTCAGGACGATCCGCACCTCGCCGGCGCCGTCGATCCGCGCGGCCTCGATCAGCTCGAGCGGTACTTGCCGAATGGCTTGCCGCAGGAGGAAGACGCCGAAGGCGCTCGCGAAGTTGGGCGCCAGGATCCCGGCGTAGGTATCGACCCAGCCAATCTGGGACAGCAGGACGTAGAGCGCCACCGAGGTCACCTGGACGGGCACCATGAGCGTGCTCAGGATGAGGAGAAAGAGCACGTTCTGGAGCGGGAACCGGTACACGGCGAAGGCGTAGCCGGCGAACAGCCCGAACACGAGCGAGCAGCCGACCGACACCACGGCCACCACGAGGCTGTTCCAGTAGTAGGTGAGCCAGGACGCCTTCTGGAACGCGTACGAGAAGTGCTCGAGCGTGACGCGGCTGGGCAGCCACTTCGGCGGGAACGCCATGACGTCGGCGGCGGGGCTCAGCGCAGTGACGAGCATCCAGTAGAACGGCAGGATCATGACGATGGCGACGCCGGCGACGATGACCAGGAGGCTCAGCGTCCCGAGGGCTCGGAGCGGCGAGGCCCACATGATCAGTACGTGACCTCGAAGCGCTTGCTGTAGACGTACTGCAGCGCCGTCACACCGAGGATCAGCACGAAGAGCACGGTCGCCTCGGCGGACGCGTAGCCGAAGTTGTAGCGCTCGAAGGCCTGGCGGTAGAGATCGAGCACGACCACGTTGGTCGAGCCGGCGGGGCCGCCGCTGGTCAGCACGAAGACCTGATCGAAGACCTGGAACGCCTGGATCGAGTTGTAGATGAAGAGGAACGCGGTGGTCGGCGCGAGCAGGGGCAGCGTGATGCGCCGGAAACGCTGGAACGGGCCGGCGCCGTCGATCCGCGCGGCCTCGAGGAAGCTCTCGGGGATCGCCTGGAGGCCCGCGAGGTAGATGACCATGTTGTAGCCGAGCCCCTTCCAGATGCTGAACAGGATGATCGACAAGAGCGCGGTCCGGCTCGACATCAACCAGGGCTGAATGGGCAGACCGACGAGGCGCAGGAGCACGTTGAACAGGCCGAACTGGGGGTTGTACAGCCACCACCACACGACGGCGGCGGCCACCGTGCTGGTGACCATCGGCGCGAAGTAGAGAGCCTTGAAGAGCTCGCGGAGAGGAAACCGCGCGTCGAAGAGCACCGCGAACAGGAGGCCGAGCGCGGCGGACACGGGCACGATGACGAGGACGTAGATCAGGGTGTTCGTGGCAGCGCGATGGAACGTCGGGTCGATGAGGAGCTCCCGGAAGTTTTCGAGCCCGATGAACGTGAAGCGGCCCCGCAGGAGCTCCACGCGATAGAAGCTATAGAGGAGCGTCTGGACGGATGGCACGACCCGGAAGACGCCGAAGAGCAGGACGATCGGCGCGACGAACAGATAGGCGTGCCAGACGCGTCGCGCGTGAAGCCGACGGATCAGACGGCGCGTGGCGCCCATCCGGGGCCGAGGTCGAGGTGAGGCAGCCGGAACGTTCGGAATCGTCCGGGGGACCGCGCGGGTTCCCCGGCGAGCCGGGGCCGTCTGGGCGGCCCCGGCTCGGGCGTGAGGCTACTTGCTCGCGTCGGCGATCGCCTTGTTGGCGGCTCGCTCGGCTTCGGCGAGGGCATCCTCCAGCTTCGCCTCGTGGTGCCAGGTCTTCTGGATGGCCGATCCCACGGCATCCATCACGCCGTTGAGCCCGAGGTTCGTCGGGAGCGGCTTGCCGAAGGGATAGATCTGCTTGAGCGCCTGGTTGTAGGCGTTGGACTTGAACGGCTCCTTCTCCCAGTTGACCTTGTAGCGAGGCGTGGCCGAGTACTTCTTGCACATCTCGTAGTCCTGCTCCGCCGTGTTGATCCACTCGAGCAGCTGCCACGCCGCTTCCCGGTTCTTCCCCATCTTCGGCACCGCGTAGAGCCAGCTGCCGAGCATCGTGACGGGCTTGTCCCCGGCCTTCCGGACGGGCGGCGCGGCGAGGCCCCACTTGAGCTCGGGCGCTTCCTTCGGGGCCCTCTCGTGAATCGAGACCGTCTCGCTGATCTGCATGGAGGCGAGACCCTTGAGCAACGCGGCCCGCGGATCGGGAAAATTCAGGCTCGTGGACTTGTCGACGTCGAGCATGTCCAGGATGAGCTTGAGCGAGGCGCGCCCACCTTCGTTGTTGAAGTTCGCCTTGCCACCGCGCAGGGCGAGGGGGTCGTCGACGAGCGTCGCCCCCGCGCCGTAGAGGGCCCAGAAGTGCTTGTGGACGACGCCATGCGGATGCCCGACGTGGCGGATGGCGAAGCCGACCCGGCTGATGTTTCCCTGGGCGTCCCGCTTGGTCAGCTTCTTCGCGTAGTCGCGGAACTCGTCCCACGTCCGGGGCGGCTTCTCGGGGTCGAGCCCCGCCTCCCTGAAGTGGTCCTTGTTCCAGGTCAGCCCGTAGATGTCGATGCCGTACTGCGGGTATCCCCACATCCGTCCCTTGCCGTAGTCGGAGAGCGTGCGGATCTCGGGGGACACGGCGTCCAGCCAGGCCTTCGCGCGGGCGTCGGGGACCGGATCCAGCATCTCTTCCTTGAGGAACCCCGGCACCCAGGAGCCGTCCACGAACAGGATGTCGCCGACGTTCTTGGCGGCCGCCGCGGCGAAGATCTTCTGCTGCATGGTGTCGTAGTCGAGACCGACCGCCTCCACCTTGACCCCGGCCTTCGCTTCGTACGGGGCGAAGAAGCTCTTGTCACTGAAGTGCGCGGCGCCGGCCGTGATGTCGCCGGCGGGATACCAGAGCGTCACCGTCTTCGCCTGGCCCCAGGCTCGCCGCGAGGCCACGAGCGGAGCCGAGAGCGCCAGCTTGAGAACGCTGCGCCTATTCACGGGATGCCTCCTCTTCAACGTGTGGTGAAACGGGACAGAAACAGGCGGGACATGCTGCGCGAATCTTCGCGGGGGGCCTCGGGAAAGTCAAGAGGGTGCGCCTCGGAACCGCTGCCGCGCGCCGGCCGCCCGACCAAACCGCTCCGGGACTGTGCGACACTGAACCGGCCCGCCGGCACCCCTCGCTTCGAGTGGTCCGGCGCCCGCGGGCGCGCCGTGTGAGCCACGCGTGAAAGGAGAATCGAGCTGAGGACGGTGAGAGTCGGGGTCGTCGGCGTGGGCAACATGGGCCGCCAGTACGCCGACGCGATACGGACCATCGACGGACTGGAGCTCTCGGCGCTCTGCACCCGGACGCTCGACAAGATCCGGGACCTGCCGGAGCCGAAGTTCGCGGACCACCGGAGCATGATCGCCTCGGGTCGCGTGGACGCGGTCGTGATCGCGACGCCCCACTGGAGCCATCCCGACGTGGCGATCGATGCCCTCCAGCAGGGGCTTCACGTCCTGACCGACAAGCCCCTCGCCGTCCACGTGGCGGACGGCCGGCGCATGCTCGCCGCGCACCAGGACCCGCGCCTTCGCTTCGGCGTGATCTTCAACGAGCGGACACGTCCGGTGACCGCGAAGATCCGGTCCATGATCGAGGCCGGCGAGCTCGGTGAGCTCCGCCGCGTGATCTGGCTCGCCACGGGGATCTTCCGCTCGCACGCCTACTATGCGAGCGGCGGGTGGCGCGCGACCTGGGCGGGCGAGGGCGGGGGCGTCATCATCAATCAGGCCTCCCACGACCTCGATCTCCTGCAGTGGTTCGCGGGGTCCCCCGTGCGGGTCACCGCAAAGATCGGTCTCGGCAAGTACCACCCCATCGAGGTCGAGGACGACGTCAGTGCGCTGCTCGAGTATCCCGGGGGCGCGACCGGGCTCTTCGCCGTGACCACCGGCGAGACCCCGGGCACCAACCGGGTGGAGATCGCCGGCGACAAGGGCAAGCTCGAGCTGGATACCGAGAGCTGGAAGCTCCGGTTCTACCGGAACGAGGTGTCCGCCGCCGAGTTCAGCCGGAGCACGCGCGAGCGGTTCGCCCGGCCGCCGTTCGCCGAGATCGACGTCCCCGCCGCGCCCGAAGCGGATCGCGAAAGCCATGTCGTCATCCTGGAGAACTTCCGCGATGCCATCCTCGACGGGGCGCCGATCCTGGCTCCGGCGCAGGAGGCGATCCGGTCCCTGGAGATCGGGAATGCGATGCTCCTGTCGGGGCTCCTGGGACGGACCGTCGATCTGCCGATCGACGCCGAGCTGATGGAACGCGAGCTGCGGCGCCTCGCGGCCCGCTAGAGCTCCGGTCTAGCGCCTGGCGAGGGCCGCGACGTCGGCCGCCCCGAGCGGGCGGTCGTAGAGGCGCAGGTCGCTCAGGAGCCCCCGGAAGAACTCGTTCGGGCCGAAGCCGATCGTGAGCGGGCGGTCGTTGCTCACGTCGTACTCGCTCGCCGGAAGGCGGTCGACACTGCCACGGCCGCGCCGTCCACGTAAAGCCGCAGGACGCCCCCCTCGTGGACGGCCGCCACGTGGCGCCAGCCGGACGGGAAGGCACGGTCCCATGTCGCCATCCGTCCGGATTCCATCGAGTACACGCGGCCGGAGGGCAAGGTGCCGGCAAAGAGCCTGCCCTGATAGACGGCCATGGCCCAGACGCGCCGAAGCGGCGCCGGGGCCGTATCGAGGGTGGCCAGGAACGTGAATCGCTCGTCGTCCATGCGCCAGACGTTCGCCATCGGCAGGGACCCCACGTAGACCTTGCCGTTGTAGAGGGCCATGGCCATGATCTCGCGCTCGTAGCCGACTCGCTCCAGCGTCGTCCAGGCTTCGCCACCCTCGTAGCGGTGGACCTCGCCCTCGGGCCACGTCCCGACGTAGAGACGCCCCTCGCTGGTGACCGCCCCGTAGGTCTGGGTCGATCCGGGGGGACACCCGCAGTAGGCCCACTCGGATCCCCCTTCGTAGCGGTACACCGGCCCGCCGTTGATGAGGGCGTAGAGGCCACCGCGATAGATCGTGAGGGAGAGGATCCGGAGGTCCGGACCGACGTACCGCCAGGTCTCGCCCCCCTCGTACACGAACGCGCCGCGGCGGTGGTTGCTGACGCAGTAGAGGCGCCCCCGGTGGACCGTCAGCGCGAAGGCGTCATCGGCCTTCCCGGACGCGTAGCCGACCGTTGGCACGTCCTCGGGCGTGGCGTCCTCCGATCCTGGATGGCCGCAGTACGTCCAGCGGCCGTCGGGAGTCACCCGGTACACCTGGCCGCCCGGCGTCCGATTCGGCAGGACCCCGAGCGCGGATCCCTCGCCCATGAAGCGCCCGAGGCCGCAATAGAGCGTCCCGTCGAACTCGGCCACGGAGTGGACCACGTTGCACCCGACGGGATTGCCCAGATCGACCCAGCGCCGATCGCCCGCGTAGCGCCACAGGCGCCCCCGTTCGCCGGCGCCCGTCTCCAGCGTGCTGGCGTAGAGCATGCCGTCGGCGACCTTCAGGGCGGCGATCAGCACGGCCTGGCCGGGACGCCCGCAATCGTCCCACTCGGGCGCGGGGCTGGCGCTGTCGATACCGAAGTGCAGCTGGCGATAGTTGGGCTGGCCCGTGCTGGTGACACCCGTGCTGGTCAGGATGCCCAGGTGAAACCCGGTCCGTGCCCGAGGATCGAACTTGCCGAGCACGTCCCCGACCACGTCGCCGTCCTCGGCGTCGGTGTGAACCCAGGCCGCGACGGTGAAGCCGCGGGGTCCGAATCGGAGGACCGGATGGTCCGCGACCTCCAGGAAGGCGCCCCGCCCGTCGAACCTCGCCGCGCCCATTCCCGGCCGGGGCCCGGGCTCGCGCAGTTGGACGCCGTGGTTCTGGACCTTCAGCGGCGCGCCCTCGGGCTCATGGGCGCCCGCAGCGAAGGGCCAGTGCGCGACGAGACCAGGGTCGCGCTGGTTGGCTCACGTCGACCTCGCATCGGATCCGGCTTGCGCTCGGCCCGGCTCGCCCGTCGTGGGCGTGGCCCGGTCATCGTGGTACTCGTACGCCGCGCGCCCGGTCAGCGAGACCAGCACCTCCAGCGGCGACCGCCCTTGACGCGCCGCGACCTCGGCGAGGGTCGGCCCCGCCGCGGGCTCGCTCGCCAGAAGACAGACCGGCGCGCCCGCCCGCGCCCGTGCGGCGTCGCTCACGTCGACGACGGTGTGCTCCAGGGAGACCGCGAGCACCGGCGCGTCCTGACCGCCCACGCGGACCGTCTGCCCCGGCTTCGGAAGGAGGATGGAGTTCGAGTAGCCGATCGGCAGCGTGCCGAGCCGGGTCGGCCGGGTGGCCGCGCGGGCGCCGTTCCAGCCGAAGCGCGTGCCCGGCGGGACGTCGCGCAGCGGACCGAGCGTCGTCCGGACCTCCGTGAGCACGGGGCGTGTGCCGAGGGGCGCCGGAAGCCACGCGGGCTCGATGCCGAACAGGAGCTGTCCCGGGCAGACGGCGTTGGTCTGCCGGCGCATCCAGGCCGCACGCGATGCCCGCGCTGGCCAGGGCCTGCACGAGGAGCGGCCCGTCGGCGGCGGCGCGGATCTCGGCCGCGACCTGCCCGAACGCGGCGAGCCGCTCCTCGACCCAGGCCGTTCCGTCGCGCCCGCCGAAGGGGAGGTGAGTGAAGAGGCCCGCCAGCCTGACGCGCGGGAGGCTCGATCGGATGCGCGCCGCCAGCGGGGCGGCGTCCTCGAGGGGCACGCCGACCCGGCCGAGCCCGCTGTCGACCTTCAGGAAGATCGACGGCGGCCGCGTGCGGGCGGCCTGGTCGAGCGCCGCGGCTTCCTCGAAGGACTGGACACCGACCGTGATGCCGGCCTCGAGCAACGGCGCGGCGTCGTGGCCCTCGCCTGTCGGGAACAGGAGGATGTCACACGTGATGCCCCACTGGCGGAGGGCGACAGCCTCCGCGGGGCTCCCGAGCGACAGCCAGCGGACCCCTTCCGCCTCGAGACAGCGCCGCCACCGCCCGGAGGCCGTGGCCGTAGGCGTTGGCCTTGACGCAGGCGATCAGCTCGGTGCCCGCCGGGAGTGCGCGCCGAACCACGCCAACGTTCCAGCGCAGCGCCGCGAGCGAGACGACGGCGCGCAGGTGGGCCGCGGTCGAACGGGGTCTCGAGCACGCTCACGGTCTGGTGTCTCGCCGCCGGTCGCCCCGCCGGTCCCGATCCCGTCCCGCCGCCCGGACGGTCAGGCGATGCCCGCGCGAGCGGACAGGAGGCAGTCGTCCGGCAGCGGCAGCGACGGGCGTGAAGTCCCGATGGTGCTTGTAGTCCGGGCGCGCGAAGCGCGTCTGGGCGTTGGCGATCGGGTTGAGGATGAGCGAGAAGATCGATCGATCCCAGGGCGACATGTTGGGCGGCGAGCCGTGCACCAGGCAGTCGCCGAAGATGAGCGCCGTGCCCGCCACCCCCGCGGCGGTGACGAGCCCGCCCGCCCCGGCCAGCCGGGCCACGGTCTCGTTGTCCACGGTCCACAAGGCATAGCTCGTGGTCTCGGTGTCGAGCGTGGTGCGGACGGGGCCCTCCCGGTGCGAGCCGCGGATGAAGACCAGGGGCCCGTTGTGCTCGGTCACGTCGTCCAGGAAGACGTGGAGATTGAGCGCGAGCGGCTCGGGCACGCCGTCCTCCGCGTGGTGCGTGGCGAAGTCGTAGTGCCACTGCCAGGCCTCCCCGGAGAACGCCACCTTGGCGTTGATCTTCGCCTGCTGGATGTAGAGCCGGTCGGTGCCGAGGATCTGGCGCGCCGGCTCGACGAAGCGCGGGTGCCGGCAGAGCCGGGCGAAGGGCTCGCTCCGGAGGTGGAGGCCCATCAGGGTCCGGACCTCGCCGCTCACCTTCTCGCGGATGTTGGCCGGGGAGCCCTCCGGCGAGGAGGCTCGGGATCTCCGCGCGCAGGACGCTGACCTCGGCGCTCGAGAAGAGCGCCGGCAGGACCAGGAAGCCCTGGGCGTGGAAGTCCGCCAGCTGCGCCGCCGTGAGCCGCACGCTATCGAGGATAGTCGAGCCTGCGCCGGGGCTGTCAAGGTGACCGTCTCTCGCCGCCTCCGGGCAGCCGGGTGTCCCTTGCGCACATGGAGATGCTCGGACGGCTTCGACGGCACGGGCGTCGACCGGCGGGACCTCCGTGGGGTCAGTCTTCGGTCCGGGGCGCCTGGGGCTCGCGGGCCGGATCGGCGATCGTTCCGGGCGGCGGGACTCCGCGCGCCACCCGGAAGCCGTAGTCGGAGTAGCGGAGGTGGGGCGGCAGGCTCGAGCGGTGGGCCACCGGGCTCCATGGCGCCTGATGGCGCCAGGCGCCGCCGCGCGACACGCGGCGAGAGCCCGCCGGCGGACCCGTCGGCGCGCGGGCCGGCCCCGGGCCGTACGCGTCGGCGGCGTACCAGTCCCCGCACCACTCGTGGACGACGCCGGCGAGATCCGTCAGGCCGAAGCCGTTGACCGGCCCCTGTCCCACGCGCGGCGGGGCGGGCCGCGGTCCCGCCCGGTCGCCGAACCAGCGGGCCGGCGGCTCGTCGCCCCACGGATAGCGGGCGCTCTCCAGGCCGCCGCGCGCGGCGCGCTCCCACTCCGCCTCGGTCGGGAGGCGGTGGAGGTGGCCGCTCTCGCGGGTGAGCCACTCGCAGTAGAGGACGGCCTCGTCCCAGGTCACGCCCACCACGGGCTGCTCGGGGTCCGAGTGCCGGGGATCGGCCCAGAACGGCGGAGGCGGTGCGCCGCTGGCGTGGAGGAACGCGCCGAACTCGGCGTTGGTGACCGGCGTGCGAGCCAGCCCGAAGCCGTCGACCCACACGGGATGCGCCGGGCGAGCGTCGGGCAGACCGCCGTCCCAGCCCATCCGGAACCACCCCGCCGGGATCTCCAGGACGTGCACCGTCGGCCGTCATTCTACGGGGCCGAGCCCCCTGCTAACATGAGCGCGTGGGTGCGGCGCCGGCCGATCCGATCCTGGTGGCGCTGGACGTGGGCTCGTCCTCCGTCCGGGCGCTCGCCTTCGACCGGCTCGGCCGGGGACTCGATCTCGGGCACCAGGAGCCGTACGAGCCGACGACGACCCCCGACGGCGGCGTCGAGATCGACGCCGACCGGCTGTTCGCGCTGACCGCCCAGACGCTCGACGCCCTCATGGCGAGCCTCGGCCCGCGCGCCGGCGGGGTGGCGGCGGTCGCCACGAGCACCTTCTGGCACACGCTGCTCGGTCTCGGGCCGGACGATCGTCCGGCGACGCCCGTCTACTCCTGGGCGGACACGCGGAGCGTCGATGCGGTGGAGGCGCTCCGATCGCGGGTCGACGAGAAGGCGTACCACGCGCGGGTCGGGTGCCGGCTGCACACGTCCTATCTCCCGGCGCGGCTCTGGTGGCTCCGCGAGCGCGATCCGGCCGCGTTTCGCCGGGTGCGCCGGTGGGTGTCGTTCGGGGAGTACCTGGGGCTCCGGCTCTTTGGCGAGCTCCGCACGAGCGTCTCGATGGCGTCGGGGACCGGCCTCTTCGACCAGTGGGCCCAGCGCTGGGACCCGGGCATCCTCGAGGTCCTCGGCCTCGGTGTCGGACACCTCGGCCCCATCGTGGGCCTGGACCAGCCATTCCGGGGGCTCCGGCCCGAGTTCGCCGCGCGCTGGCCCGCGCTGGCGGGCGTCCCGTGGCTGCCGGCGCTGGGCGACGGCGCGTGCTCCAACGTCGGCGCCGGCTGCACGACGGCCGAGCGGGCGGCGCTCATGGTCGGGACCTCCGGCGCCATGCGGATCTGCCTTCCCGCCGACAGGGTCGCGATCCCGGACGGCCTCTGGTGCTACCGCGTCGACGGCCGCCGCCTTCTTCTGGGCGGCTCCCTGTCGAATGGCGGGAGCCTCTACGCGTGGCTGACCGAGACCCTCGAGCTGCCCGCGCCCGATCGCGTGGAGGAGATGCTCCAGGCGATGGAGCCCGACGCCCACGGCCTGACGATGCTCCCGTTCCTGGCCGGGGAGCGGAGCCTCGGCTGGGTCGCCGGCGCGCGGGCCGCCGTCGTGGGCCTCTCGCTGGCGACCCGACCGGTCGACATCGTGGCGGCGGCGCTCGAGACCGTGGCGTATCGCTTCGCGATGATCCACGAGCGGCTGCGCGACGCGTGTCCGGGGCTCCGGACGGTGGTCGCGACCGGCGGCGCGCTGCTGGCCTCGCCCGCGTGGAGCCGGATCATGGCCGACGCCCTGGGGGTGCCGGTCACGCCGTCGGCGGAGCCCGAGGGGTCGAGCCGCGGCGCCGTGCTGCTCGCGAGCGAGGCGCTCGGGCTCATCCCCTCCCTCGAGGCGGTCCCGGCCGACACCCGGCCGGTGATTCCGGCGGATCCTGCGCGGCACGCCCGGTATCGGGCGGGTCTCGCCCGGCACCGGCAGCTCTACGACCTGCTGGTGCCGCACATGACCGGGGAGAGGGGAGCGGCGTCATGACGGATCGCGATCTCGACCAGCTCTGCGTCAACACGATCCGGTTCCTGGCGGCCGACGCCGTGCAGCAGGCCAAGTCCGGCCATCCCGGTCTGCCGATGGGCGCCGCGCCGATGGCGTACGTCCTGTGGACGCGCTTCCTCCGCCATCACCCGGCCGATCCGGCGTGGCCCGATCGCGACCGGTTCGTCCTGTCCGCCGGGCATGGCTCGATGCTCCTCTACGCCCTGCTCCATCTCACGGGCTACGACCTGCCGCTCGAGGAGATCAAGCGCTTCCGCCAGTGGGGGTCGAAGACGCCCGGGCATCCGGAGTTCGGGCGTCACCCCGGGCGTCGAGGCGACGACCGGCCCCCTCGGCCAGGGATTCGCCAACGCCGTCGGCATGGCCATCGCCGAGCGCCACCTCGCCGCCCGGTTCAACCGGCCGGGCCACACCGTCGTCGACCACCACACCTACGTCCTCTGCTCGGACGGCGACCTCATGGAGGGCGTCGCCGCGGAGGCGGCGTCCCTCGCGGGGCACCTCGGGCTCGGCAAGCTGATCGCCCTCTACGACGACAACCAGGTGTCGCTCGCGGGGAAGGCGGCGCTGTCGTTCTCGGAGGACGTGCCCCGGCGGTTCGAGGGGCTCGGATGGGACACGCAGACCGTCCACGACGGCAACGACCTCGACGCGATCGACAGGGCCATCCGGGCCGCGCGGGCGGAGCCGGCCCGCCCGTCTCTCATCGCCGTGCGGACGGTGATCGGCTTCGGGGCGCCGAAGAAGGCCGGAACCCACGAGGCCCACGGCGAGCCGCTGGGCGACGCGGAGCTCCGCGGCGCGAAGCAGGCCCTCGGCTGGCCGCTCGAGCCGTCGTTCCTCCTTCCGGAGCCCGCCGCTCGGGCGCTTCCGTGAGGCCCTCACCAGCGGGGCGCGGGTGGAGGCCGACTGGCGCGGGCGCCTCGACGCCTGGCGCCAGGCCTTCCCGGACCTCGCGGCCGAGTGGGACCACGCGCAGGCGCGGACGCTCACCTCGGGCTGGGACCAGGATCTCCCGCGCTTCCCGTCGGACGCGCCGGTGGCCACCCGCGACGCGAGCGGCGCCGTGCTCGCGGCCGTGTCCCCTCGGCTGCCGCACCTGGTGGGCGGCGACGCCGACCTCGCCCCGTCGACCAAGACGCTCGTGAAGACGGCGGGGTCGTTCCTCCGCGGCACGCCCGAGGGGCGGCACCTCCACTTCGGCGTGCGCGAGCACGCGATGGGCTCGATCGCCAACGGCATCACCTACCACGGCGGGCTCCTCGTGTTCTGCAGCACGTTCTTCGTCTTCTCCGACTACATGCGCCCGGCGGTGCGGCTGGCGGCGCTCTCCGAGCTGCCCGTCGTGTACGTCTGGACGCACGACTCGATCGGGGTCGGGGAGGACGGGCCGACGCACGAGCCGGTCGAGCACCTGGCGGCGCTCCGCGCGATGCCGAACCTGGTGGTCATCCGGCCCGGCGACGCCGCCGAGACCGTGGTGGCCTGGCAGGTCGCGCTCGCGCGCCGCCACGGCCCGACGGCCCTGGTCCTCACGCGGCAGAAGGTGCCCGTGCTCGACCGGTCGATCTACGCGCCGGCCGAGGGTCTCCGGCGCGGGCGCCTACGTGCTCGCCGACGCGCCCGGCGGCGCCCCCGACCTCGTCCTGATCGGGACGGGCTCGGAGGTCCAGCTCGTCGTCGCCGCGCAGGCCGTCCTCGCGAAGGACGGCATCCGCGCGCGCGCCGTCAGCATGCCGTCGTGGGAGCTGTTCGCCGCCGAGTCCGCGGACTACCGGGAATCGGTGCTGCCCCGGGCCGTGTCGCGGCGGCTCGCGGTGGAAGCGGGCGCGACCTTCGGATGGGAGCGCTGGGTCGGGACCGCCGGCGCCGTGGTGGGGGTCGATCGCTTCGGCGCATCGGCGCCGGGAGAGGTCGTCCTGAAGGAGCTCGGGTTCACCGTGGAGCACGTCGTGACCCGGGCCCGCGCCCTCCTGGGCCGCTGATCCGGGCCGCGCCGCGATAGACGTGCGGCGTCCGTTCGTCGTCCTCTGGCTCGCGACGCTGCTCTTCTACCTCGGGTTCCAGCTGCTGCTGCCGGTCATCCCGCTCTACGCCGCGCAGCTCGGGGCGGGGGAGGCGCACGTCGGCTTCATCATCGGGGTCTTCGCTCTCGCGGCGATGGTGCCACGCCCGATCGCCGGCGATCTCGCCGACCGGATCGGCCGCCGGCCCCTGGTCCTGCTCGGCACGGCCATCTTCGCGCTGGCGCCGCTCGGCTACGCGGTGGTCGAGACCATTCCGGGGCTCCTGCTCCTGCGGCTGTTCCACGGGACGGGGATGGGATTCGGCCCGACGGCCGCCACCGTGATCGCCACGGACCTGACGCCCGCCCGAGCGGCGCGGCGCCGCGATGGGCGTCTACGGCCTCGCCTCGGCGGTCGCGCTCGCCGCCGGGCCGTACCTGGGCGGCGAGCTCGTGCGGCGTCTGGGGTTCACCGGGACGTTTCTCACGGCGACGGCCATCGAAGCGGGGGCCCTCGCGCTCGCGTGGACCCTGCCGGAGACGCGGCCCGCCGGGGGTGCCCCGGCTCCGGCGAGCGGCGCGGGTCGAGCCGGTGCTCGCCCGGGGGCGGCTCGCGCGCTTCTGGCACCGCTGGTTCAGCACGGCCGCGGTCTACCCGTCGGGGCTCGTCCTGGCGCTCTACGTCTCGTACGGCGGCCTCGCCGCGCTCCTCCCCCTCTTCGCCGAGCGGCGCCAGCTGGGGAACCCGGGACTCTTCTTCACGGTGTACGCCCTCGTGAGCCTGGCGGTCCGATCCCCCGCGGGCCGGCTCTCTGACCGCGTGGGGCGGCGGGCCGTGATCGCCCCGGCCCTGGCCATCTCCGGCGTGAGTCTCGTCCTGCTCGGGCTCGCCGCGACGCAGGGGACGTTTCTCGCCGCGGCGGCGCTCTACGGCGTCGGCTTCGGAGCGGCGCAGCCCGCGCTCCTCGCGATGACGGCCGACCGCGTCCCGCCCGGGGAGCGCGGGCGCGCGATGGGCACGCTCTACTCCGCGTGGGAGCTGGGCATCTCGGGCGGCTCGATCGCGCTGGGACTCTGCGCGACCCGGCTCGGGTACACGGCGACCTGGTGGATCGCCGCCGCGATCGCGGGGATCGGGGCGCTCGCGGCTCTCTACCCGGACAGCCGGGCCCGCGGGTGAGGAAGGTCCGAGCGCTCGAGCTCCGGCCCGCGTCGGCGGGGCGTCAGCGCCCGGCGCCGCGCTCGCCGCTGGCGGGCCGGAGCGCCCGCGGCGCCCGGGCGCCCTCGACGGTGGCGCCCGGCACGAGCTGAAACCCGAGCCGCGTCCACGTCTCGGCGGGCGAGCCGCGCCGCTCGGTGCGGCGGCGCTCGTGGCCGCTCGGGCGCCGCGCCGCTCGGCGCCGCTCGGTGCGGCGCCGGTCCCAGATCACGGCGAGATCGGGCCCCGCTTTGCCGCCCGCGACGGCGTGGTACAGGTCGCCCCGTCCCCGCTGGACGACGACCAGCGCGCCGGTGGTCTCCCCGGGCTCCGTGTCTCCCGTTGCCGCTCGGCCTGGCCGGCGAGGCGCCGGGGACGAGCTGCCGCCGGAGCTGCTGGACGTAGCCGACCCGGAGGGCCGTGGCGGCCTCGTCCAGGGCCCGGGCGATCTGGCGCACGCCGTCCTGCGTGTCGGTCACGAGACCCCGGAGCATCCCGACCTCGTGATCGAGCGCGACCATCCGACGCTGGAAGGCGCGCAGCTCCCGCCAGAGGAGAACGCCGATCGCGGCCGCCGCGGCGATCGCCACGAGGGCGAGGGCCGCCGCCGCGCCCATCAGCACGCGGCCGAGCCATCCGGTCGCCACCGCCTGCTCGGGGGTCAGGCTCACGATGGTGAGGAGACCGTGGGACTCGTCCATGGCGCCGAGGGTGAACCGGACCCGGTCGCCGGGGCGGACGCCCGGGACGACGCCCTGGACCGGGAACTCGGACTGCGTGGCGGGAAGGAGCCCCGGGATGCCGCCGTGCTCGATCGTCACCGTGCTCCGTCCCGGATCGACCGCCGTGACGCGACCCTGCCCGTCGAAGCTGGCGCCGGCCCCGGCCGGGCCCGCGGCGCAGACACCCAGGGCCAGCCCGAGCACGATTCGCCGGGGAAGACCGACGAGCGCATCGTCCGCGGCTATCCATCCGTCACCATCCGTCCCTCGTCCTCCGATCGCGGCCTGGGTAGGCAGACGGTAGGCGGCTCCCGAGGTGCCGTCAAGAGCCTACCGCGGTCGATCGCCCCGGCTGGGAGGGGGTCCTGGCTGGCCCCGGCCCTCTCCATCTGTTTGGGGTCCGCCAGACTTGCGATTCGGCGAGGCGCTGGGCTATCGTGAGTCTCCCCGTGGCCCGGGGCAGGAGGCCGTGCGATGGGCGAGGTGAAGTTCGGCGAGCTGCGGTCGGTGGTCGAGGCGGTCCGGCAGATCGTCCTGGACTGGGACGGCTTCGTCTCCAACGTCGAGGCCCTCGCCCGGGAGCACGACGACTATCGCCAGAGCGCCGATCGCCTGGCATGGGAGCTCGGTGAGCTACGCGCCGCGCACGAGAAGCTCGGTCACGAGCACGACGACGCGCGTGCGACGCTGGCGTCGCTCCGGGCGAGCCAGGACGCCTTGACGCGCGAGCACGGGCGCCTCGGCCAGGAGCGCGAGGAAGCCCAGCGGGCCTTGACGACGCTCCGGGCGAGTCACGAGACCCTGGCCCGGGAGCGGGAGCGGCTCCAGCGCGAGCTCGCCGACGTGCAGGAGCGCCACGAGGCCGTCATGCTCGATCGGCATCGCGCGGGTGAGGAGCTCGAGGCGATCCTCCGCCGGTTCCGCGCCTCGGTCTGACGCGCGGCTCCGCGCGCGGGCCGCTCCGGCGCCTCAGCCGCCGGCCGCTCCGCCGAACACCAGGTCCTCCAGCCACTCGATCCGGATGCGGTCGGGCCCCCGGAGGCTCCCGCCGTAGGTCTCGCTGACCGCGCGCCGCGTCGCCCAGAGGATGACCTGCTTGCCCTGGGCCTGGAGCGTCTTGACGACCTCGTGGAAGTCGCCGTCCCCGGTCCCGATGACGTACACCGGGATCTCCGGGTGCTCCCGCAGGACGAAATGGATCTTCTCCCGGAGCAGGTGATCGGAGGCGTTGGCCTTCTCCCGCCCCGCGATGTCCGTGGAGAAGCGCGCGTTCCGGACGGCCTTCTGATCGCCCTCGAAGAAGTCCCGGTCCCAGTCGGCGACGGCCCACCGCTGCCTTGGAAGCCCATGCCGGCAGGCCGCGTCGAGGAGCCGGGAGGCAAGCTCCACGCCCATCAGCTTCGCGCGGCCGGCCTGCGCGCGGGGCTCCGGAAGGTCCTCCAGGTGCCGGGCGAGGCTCACCTTCACGTTCTCCCAGTCGAGCATCAGCGCGAGGGCCGCGCGGCGCGCGGTCGGCTCTCCGTCCCGCGGCCGGCCCCCGTCAGAGCCGTCGCGCTCGGACGACACGGTCGCGGCCGGACCGGCCTCGCCGCCGGGCGCCCGGTCGTCGTCGACCGTCCCGCTTCCGCCGATGTCGGCCAGCGGCCCGCCGAACCGCTCGGCCCAGAGCCGCGCGTCGGCTTCCGAGAAGCTCGTCTCCGGCCAGCTCTGCCGGAGCACCCGGAGCGCGTCCTCCCGGAACCCGTGCCGCTGGGCCCAGCCGAGCAGCGCCCGCAGGAGCTGGCCTTTCTTGCGCGGATCCACGTTGCGCCGGTGCTGGGTGACGCGCCAGCTGTGGAGCCGGCAGCGCCAGCTGGCGGCGAGGTCCCCGGCCTCCTCGTTGAGCGTGGCGGCGCAGTCCCAGTTCTTGAACACACCGGCCTCGGGGCCGGCCGCGACGCGCTGCCGGAACCACTCCGCACCCGTGGCGACCAGCGAGGTCTCGATGAACTCGCGCGTCAGCCGGTCCAGCTCCTCGAACAGGAGGCGCTCCCGGGGGTCGGGGAAGACGCGGTCCGGATCCCGGAGGATCCGGTTGATCCGGCGAAAGTGGTCGCGGAATCGCGCGCTCCGCGCCGCCGGGCGCCTCGGCGTCCTGGAGCGCCGCGAGGAGGTGCGCCTCGTAGTGGCGCGCCCGGAGGCAGAGCACGCCGAGCACGTCCCCGCGGCTCTGCTCCATCGCCCAGAGGAGGCACAGCTCGAACGCCTCCGTCGGATGAGCGTCCAGGTCCAGCACGGGGAGGAGGACGTCGAGCGCCTCGTCCGCGCGGGACGGGAGCCGGCGGAGGGCGCAGGCGAGGTTCCAGCGCGCGGTCCATCCGCGATGCTCGTGGAAGCGATCGGAGGCGATCGCGGCCTCGAGGAGCTCGATGACGTCGTGGATGTCCGTGCCCTGACCGAACACCGTCAGCGCGTAGGCGTACCACTCCTTGGCGATGGTGTTCGTGCTGCGCCGGTAGTGAAGGTCGGCGAACTCGTCGAGCGCCCGGGGATCGCGCCGGAGGAGGAGCTCGCGAGCCTGGTGGAACGCGGGGTCGGGGGCGCCCACGACCCGCAGCTCCGAGACCGGCTCGCGGTAGTCGGGCTTCGCGTCGAGCCGGAGGCGCAGGTTCTCTTCCAGCTCGTCCCGCACGTCGGCCAGGGCCTGTCCCAGCGCCTGGGCGTCGCCCCGCTCGACGGCGAGGCGGATCTCCCCCCAGACGATGGGTGTCACCAGGGCGGACAGCGGCTCGGGGCGCCGCACCGTGCGCTGCGCGCGCCGCATGGCGGCGGGCGCGATCCGCTCGCCGATGTCCTCCCAGTCTCGACGGATACGCTCGAGCCGTGTCGGCACCTCGAGCTCGAGCACGGCCTCGATGTTCTCCCGGACCAGGCGGTCGCGCGCCTCGGGATCGCTTTCCGCCGCCAGCCGCGCGCGCTCGAGCTCGAGCAGGATCGTCTCGTCGATGGCCAGCGCGACCTGGGTGGGGATCGCCCCCCAGGCGGAGCTGACGAATGCCGCCAGGGCGGCGCGGACGGCGCGCACGTCGGCGTCCCCCCGCCGGCACCGGGCCACCTGGTCGGTCACGAGGACGCGCACCGCGTTCCCGAGGACCTGGCGCATCGGCCGGGTCGCGTGCAGCAGCGGACTGGCCCGACGGAACAGCTCGTGCGCCGCCTGAAAGAGGCGGAGCGCCTCGCCGAGGTCGCCGTCGCGGGCGGCGCGGCGCCCGAGCACGTCGAGGGCGAAGCCGAGTGTCGTGAGGTCCCGGCTCCGGGAGCCGTCCCGGACCTGCGCGGAGCCGGGGGCGTCGCCCTTCAGGATCTCTACGGCGGCGCGGTTCTTCTCGAGGTGCTCGGGAGGTAGATCCTGGAGGTGGATCTCGACCACGGCGACGAGACCGGGAAGGGCATCGACGATCTGCTCGGCGGACCAAAGCGGCCACTCGACAAGCTTGTCCATGCAGGATCACTCCAGCTGAGTCTCAAGGCCGGCTGAGCCTCAAATGATTGATGGATTCGATTCCCACATCGGGCGGAATCGGGTCGGAAGAAACGGGCGGGTCTCGCGACCCAGGGGACGGCTCCTAGCGCCGCCGCCGTCCTGCGCTCTTCCGAGCGACCTCCACCGGGTGAGACCGCCGGGGCGGCGCAGCCGAGGGAGGCACGTGGCGTGTCGGCACCGACTTCCGCGCCGACGCCAGCTGCAGCCCCCGGTCCGGCGGAGGCACGGGGATGACGGGTCGATTGTCCTTTCCCGGCATGGGCTTGCGGGACTTCGGGTCGTGGGTGGCCGGGGTGAGGATCGTCCCCACGGGGTCCAGGAAATGCCGCAGCGCGAAGCCGCACACCTTGCAGCGCTTGTACGAGAAGCGCCGGCTCTGCTCGTCCAGCCGAGGCCGGCCGAGCACCTCCATGCGCCCAGGACAACACTTGTTTGGCGAAGGAGGGGAAATGATCCGTCTTGGATAAAGATTCTGCGCCTTTAGCTCACGGCTGTACACGATGATGTTTTTCATGCTTCCCAGCGCCTCGGACAGCATTTTCGCCACGAATGCAGGAGTTTGCAAGCGGAAATCGCCCGTGGGCGATCTGTCAGCCGGCGGACTCCCTGTGCGCGAGCTCGCGGGCACTGGGGAACCACCGAGCCAGATCGTCGAGGGGCGTGGTCGTGAGGAAGGGCTCGACCAAGCGGCGGGTGTAGGCGCGGCTCCCGGCAAAGCGGATCTCGGCCGCGGCCAGCAGGGCTCCGTCCGGCCCCAGGAGGACGCCGCTCACGCGGGAGTAGCGGCCCCGGGGGTCGTCGTCCCCCGCGACGGCGGTCCGGTCGCCGACCGCGAGCAGCGGGGCGAAGGGCAGCGACTCGAACAGGGTGATCCGGACGTCCGTCGTCACCCCGCACTCCTTCTGGGCGAGCGCGCCGAGCCACCAGCCCAGCTCGTCCAGGAGGATGAGCGCCAGCGCCGGGTGGGCGCCGTCCCGCGTCCGGTAGATCGGCGACGGGCGTGTGCTCGGTCCACAGGAAGTGCTCGTTCAGCGCGAAAGCGGACGGCGAGCCCGAGGGGATTCGCCGAGCCGCACGCCAGACAGGTCGCCGTGCCGGGCACCTCCTCGTGCGCGTCGTGGTCGGCTTCCCACCGGGCCCGGAGCGGAGCGACGTCCGGCGGGACGAGCCCCTCGCGGTGGAGCGTGGCCTCCGCCAGCGGCCGCTCGCCCTGGGTCAACGCCAGCCGCGCGGTCGTGCCCGCGCTGCCCGTCCGGAGCCCCAGCGCCGTCCCCGTGGGAACGCCGCGGAGCAGCTCGACGCGGAGCGCCACGGGCGGGCGCGGGAGGGCGAGCCGGTGGAAGACCGCGGCGACCGCGCCGCCGTGCGCCGTGCCGGGGAACCCGTGGAGATCGGCCGGAAACGTGACGACGCCGCGCGCGGCCTCGGCGACCGCTTCCCGGAGCGCCTCGTCGATCGTCATGGCGAGCGCGCGGCGCTCAGGGATCCGAGCAGTCGCGCGTGTATCCGCAGTGCGGGCAGATGATCTTGCACTTGATCTCGCGCATGATCGCCCCGCAGACCCAGCAACTGTGCACGATCGCGTCCTGGGCCATATGAGTCGGGTTATAGTAAGCGCGATGCGCCGCCCGCTACAACCTTTTGGAGGGCGCGTGCCCCTCCTGCTCCTCCTGGCGGGCCTCCTCGGAAGCGGCTGTGCCCCCGTCACCCTGGACGCCGTGCGCGCGGACGTGGCCGCGGGCCAGGGCCACCTGATCACCACCGTGCCCTTCATCGCGCAGGACGCCTACCAGTGCGGTCCCGCGGCGCTCGCCATGGTCCTCCGCTACTGGGGCGCGGCCGCCGACGCGGAGGAGATCGGGCGCGCGCTCTACCTGCCCTCCGCCCAGGGGGTGCTGAACCTCGAGCTCGAGTTCGAGGCGCGCCGGCGCGGCTTCCGCACCGCGGCCTTCGAGGGCTCGCTGGACCGCGCCAAGACCGAGCTCCGCCGCGGCCGCCCGGTCATCGTGTTCCAGAACCTCGGGCGGGGGCCGGTCTCCGTCCCGCACTTTGCGGTGCTTCTCGGCTACGACGACCGGGCTGAGGTGGTCGTGCTGCACTCGGGCGCGACCCCCTACCAGGTGCTCTCGTACGCCGAGTTCCTCCGGACCTGGGCCGTCCGCCGGGGCTGGTCGCTCCTGATCACGCCGCCCGGCGCCGCCTCGTGACCGGAGCCGCGGGTCCGGGCGCGCCTCCTCGGCGTCGCGCTCGGCGCGACCCCGGCCGACCTGCTCGCGGTGGGCGGCGACGTGGTCAACGTCTACACCGGCGAGGTCGTTCGCTGGGACGTGGCGGTCGCGAACGGGCGGATCGCGGCGGTCGGCCCGGATCTCGCGTCGCTGGCGGGTCCCGCGACCGCGCGGCTCGACGTCCGCGGCAAGGTGCTCGTGCCCGGCTTCCTCGACGGCCACACGCACCTCGACATCTTGGTGACGCTGCCGGCGCTCCTGCGGGAGGCGATCCCGCGGGGCCTGACCGCCCTGGTCACGGAAATGGTCCAGGTCACCTCCGCGCTCGGCGAGCCCGGCGCGCGCTGGTTCCTCGACACGCTCCGCGCCCAGCCGATCCACGCCTACGCGACCGCGCCGGTGATCTCCTACCTCGCGGGGGAGCCGAGTCCGGGTCAGCCCGTGCTCGACGGCGAGGCTCTCCGGGCGCTCCTCGAGGATCCGGGCGTCCTCGGTCTGGGCGAGGTCTACTGGCACCGGCTCCTGCCGGAGCCCGATCGGCTCCTGCCGCTGTTCGCGCGCGCCCGGGCGCTCGGCAAGACGGTCGACGGCCACACGGCGGGGGCGCGAGGGCCCCGGCTCGTCGCCTGCGCGGCGGCCGGGCTGGACTCCTGTCACGAGCCGATCACGGCCGCGGAGGCGCTCGAGCGGCTCCGCCTCGGCATGCGCGTCATGATCCGGGAAGGCTCGGTCCGGCGCGACCTGGAGGCGGTTCTGGACGTTCGTCACCAGGACGTGTCCCTGCGCCGGGCGGCGCTCGCCTCCGACGGGATCTGGCCGCCCGACCTGCTCGCGCGCGGCTACATGGACGGCATCGTCCAGCGGGCGATCGACCACGGGCTTCCGCCGGTGACGGCCTACCAGATGGCCAGCCTGAACCCGGCCGAGCACTTCGGTCTCGACCGGGAGCTCGGCGGGATCGCGCCCGGGCGCTGGGCGGACTTCCTCGTGCTTCCCGACCTCCGAGACGTGCGCCCGGAGGTGGTCGTCGCGCGCGGGCAGGTCGTCGCCCGCGAGGGGCGCTGCCTCGTCGACTGCCCCGACGTGCCCATGCCCGCGGGCCTCTACGCGGGCCCGCGGCCGGGGCCGCTCGACCCGGCTGCGCTCCGCCTGGCCGCGCCCGGCGTGCGCGCCCGCGTGCGGGTGATCCGGATCGCCGGGGACATCGTGACGGCGGAGGCGGAGGCGACCTTGCCGGTCGCCGACGGCGCGGTGCTCGCCGATCCGGCGGCGGACCTCCTGCTGGCGGCCGTCTGCGATCGGCGAAACGGGGTCCGCCGCGGTCTCGGGGTCGTCCAGGGGTTCGGGCTTCGCGAGGGAGCCGTGGCCTCGACGCTGTCGTTCGAGACGGCGGACCTGGTCCTCGTCGGCGCCTCGCGCGAGGCGCTGGCGGCCGCCGGTCAGCGGGTCGTGGCCCTCGGCGGCGGATTCGTCGTCGTGGACGGCCGCGGCGTGGTGCGCGCGGAGCTGCCCCTCCCGCTCGGGGGCATCGCCGCCGCCGGCTCCGGTGCCGGCGGTGGCCCACGGCCTCGAGACGGTGACCGGGGCGCTCCGCGACCTGGGGGCGCAGCCCGCGCGTCCGCTCCTGACGCTGCAGACCCTCACGTTCTCGGCCATCCCGGCGCTCCGCCTGACCACCCGCGGGCTCCTCGCCGTCAAGAGCCGCGAGTACGTGCCGGCCCTCCTCTGAGCGATCGGGCGCTCGCCGGGCCCGCGATGCCGTCCTCCACGATCCTCACCCCCGCGTTCCTGACCGCGGCGGTGGCGAACCTCCTCTTCTTCACCGGGCTCGCCGGCTTCGTCCTGCTGCCGCTCCACCTCCGGCAGCTCGGCGCGACGGACGGCCAGCTGGGGCTGGTCATGGCGTGCTACAGCGCGACGGCGATCGTCGTCCAGCCGCTCGTCGGCGCGTGGGTCGACCGCGGCGGCCGGCGCGCGTTCCTCGTGACCGGCGCGGTGCTCACCTCCGGCGTCGCCTTCCTGTTCGCGGCCGCGCCCGACGCGCTGGGGCTCTTCCCGCTGCTCCGGGCGCTCCAGGGCGTGGCCTTCTCCGTCTTCTTCATCGCGAACTTCACGGTCGCGGTCGACCTCGTCCCGCCGGACCGGCGCAGCCAGGCGCTCGGGATCTTCGGGATCTCGGGGCTCGTCTCCGGGGCCGTGGGGCCGGCGCTCGGCGAGCTCCTGGTGCAGGCGGCCGGCTTTCGCGGCCTGTTCCTCGTCTCGGCGGTCCTCCCGCTCCTGGCCGCCGCGATCTCGGCGCGACTCCAGCTCCCCCCGGATCCGCCCCGGCGCGATGCGGGCGACGGCCTGCCGGGCCTGCTCCGCGGGATCGTCTCGGCGCCCGGGCTCCCGATGACGCTCGGCGCGGCCTTCGGGCTCGGCCAGGGCGTCATGTTCACGTTCTTCCCGACCTACGCGCTCGATCTCGGAGTTCGGTGGGTGGGCCTCTTCGCGGTCACCTACTCGGCCGCGGCCCTCGGCGTGCGGGCCACGGCCAGCGGACTCGCGGACACCATCGGACGCCGCGCCGTCATCATCCCCGCGCTGGCGCTCCAGGCGGGCGCCACCGTGCTGCTCGCGAGCCTCGGCCTGCTCGCGCGGACCCTGGGCCTCCCGGCCGGGCCCCTCTCTCGCGCTCGCCGGTCTGCTCGCGGGCGCGGCGCACGGACTCCTCTACCCGGCGCTGACGGCGCTCGTCGTCGACGTGACGCCGCCGGAGCGCCGCGGCCGCGCGGTCGGCGTGTTCATGGCCTTCGTCCTGCTCGGGCAGGCCGCGGGCGCGGCGGGATTCGGCCACCTGGCCCACGGGGTCGGCTACGGCCCGATGTTCGGCCTCCTGAGCGTCCTCCTCGCCGGCGCGTGCGTCCTCGCGTTCCGCCTGGACCGCTGACCCGGTGCGGGCGCGTCCCGGACCGCGGGGAAGCCCCGGAGGGATGTATACTTCGGCACGGCGCCGGCGGGCCGGCTCGTGAGACCGACTGAGCGCCGTGTGAGGCCGCGTGAGGGAGGGAGCAGGCCATGCGGGGAGCGCGGGCGTCGACGCTGGCCATCGGGATGGTGGCGGGGCTCATGAGCCTGGGGGCGACGGAGCCGCCGAAGGTGGGCGGCCCGACCGCGAGCCCGCAGGAGGCCGAGGTGACCGGCGTCGTGGTGGACCCGAGCACCCGGCAGCCGATCGTCCTCCTCCAGGGGAAGCGCGATCGCCGGCCGCTCGCGCTGACGATCGGTCCGTTCGAGGCCAACGGGATCGCCATCGCCCTCCAGGGCCTGACGCCCCCGCGCCCGCTCACGCACGACCTGTTCCTGAACGTTCTCGGCGACCTTCGCGCGTCCCTCAAGCGCATCGTGGTGACCGATCTTCGCGACGACGTCTTCTACGCCCAGCTGCACCTGGAGGCCGCGGGGTCGCGGCTCACCATCGACTCCCGGCCCTCGGACGCCATCGCGCTGGCGCTGCGGGCGCGGGTGCCCATCCTGGTGGAGGACCGGGTCTTCGAGAAGGCGGACCGGCTCCTGCCCAAGGCTGGGGGCCCGCCGACCTTCTGACCGCTCGTGCGTGACGCGCCCGGATCGAGCCGTGCTCTGCCCGCGGCCGAGTGGGCCGTCCAGCGTCGCCTGGACGACCTGATCGGCAAGCTGGAGCCCAAGTTCGGCGACCTCCGGGGCCGGGTCGAGGTGCTTCCGCGCCCGGGCGTGACCTTCGCGATGATCGGCGGGGCGGACTCGGCGAAGGCGGCGATCAGCGGCCTGTCCCACGCCCTCCGGACGCCCGATCTCTACCGGCGCTGGGGCATCAGCCCGCCGCGCGGCGGGCTCCTCTACGGGCCGCCCGGGAACGGCAAGACCCTGCTCGCGAAGGCCCTGGCCACCCTGTCGGAGGCGCTCTTCTACCACTTCCGCCTGGCGACCCTCACCTCCAGGGTGGGTCCGCTGGCGGCCGAGGTGATCAAGGAGGTGTTCCAGCTCGCGAGCTCGGAAGGCAAGGGCGTCCTCTACTTCGAGGACGCCGAGGCGCTCTCGTTCGAGCACATCCTTCCGCCGGAGCGCGCCCGGGAGGCGGCGGCCCCGCTCATCATCGGGATCTGCGAGCTGCTCGACGGGCTTCGCGCCTTTCCGTCGCTGCTCGTCGTCGCCTCGACCAGCCGTCCCGACGGGATCGGCTCCCTCCTCATCAGCCCCGGCCGCCTGGACCACCTGATCGAGGTGCCGCTGCCCGACGGCCCCGCCCTCCGGGAGATCCTGGAGATCCAGCGCAAGCGCGCCGAGGCCCTGGCCGAGCGGACGCTCTTCGAGCCGATCGACGCGGACGCGCTCGTGTCCCGGCTGACCGGGATGAGCGGGGGCGAGGTGGCGGAGGTGATCCACCGGGCGCTCGAGGAGAAGGTCCACCAGTCCGGGGACGGGGCGGAAGCCGGACTCGTCCGGACGGCGGATCTGCTCACCGCCGTGGACGAGTCGCGCCGCGTGCGGGACGTGGTCGTCAAGATCCGCTACGGGCAGTACCTCTGATGACACGGTCCGGATCGGAGACGGGCCGGGCCGCGGGATCCGCGGCGGTGGACTCGCGCGGCACGCCCCCGGCGTAGCTCGACGGCCGATGGGCTCCGAGACGACGATCCGGGTGCGGTACGCCGAGACCGACACCATGGGCGTCGTGTACTACGGCAACTACCTCACGTACTTCGAGGTCGGCCGCGTGGAGTTCCTGCGCCACCACGGCTTCCCCATGTCGGCGGTGAACCGGAAGGTCCACATGCCGGTCGTGGAGGCGTCGGTGCGGTACCTCAAGCCCGCGCGGCTCGACGACCTGCTCCGCGTCCGGTGC
The DNA here is from genome assembly GCA_963745015.1 of uncultured Candidatus Rokubacteria bacterium. Taxonomy (GTDB): domain Bacteria; phylum Methylomirabilota; class Methylomirabilia; order Rokubacteriales; family DASRDR01; genus DASRDR01. The sequence continues at coordinate 182,403 of CAVUVU010000010.1, read as the reverse complement.
TGGATCCGGGAGCGGAAGCGGGCGTCGTTCGTCTTCCGCTACGAGATCGTCCTGGCGGAGACGGGCGAGCCCGTCGCGACGGGCGAGACGCGGCATGCCTGCTGGAATCCGGAGACCCAGCGCATGATCGCCATCCCCGACTGGCTCGAGCCGCTCCTCGACCCGGAGCCCGCGTCTGCGCCGTGACCGCCGTCCGCCCCGGCCGCCGGGACTGCCCCGGCCGGTCCGCCCCGCGCGTCGCGACGCCCTCAGGCCGAGCCCGAGGCCCGTGCCTCGGCGGAGGTACCTGTGCCCAGCGTGACCCAGGCCCGCCCGCGCCCGATCGGGGAGGTTGCCGCCAGCGTCGGTCTCACCGACGAGGAGCTCGTGCCCTACGGCCGGGAGATCGCGAAGGTCTCCGTCAGCGCGCTCGGCGCCCGGCGTGACGCGCCGTCCGGCAAGCTCGTGGTCGTCTCGTCCATCACCCCCACGCCGCCGGGTGACGGGAAGACGACGGTCACGATCGGGCTGGGGCAGGCGCTCTGGCGGATCGGCCGGCGGGCCGTCATCGCGCTCCGCGAGCCGTCGATCGGGCCGTGCCTCGGCGTCAAGGGCGGCGGGACGGGGGGCGGGCGCTCGCAGCTCCTGCCGGCCGACACGATCAATCTCCACTTCACGGGCGACATCCACGCCGTGGAGACCGCCCACAACCTCCTGGCTGCGTGCCTGGACAACCACCTCTACCACGACAACGCGCTCCGCATCGATCCGCGGCAGATCCTCTTCCGCCGCGCCATGGACATGAACGACCGGGCCCTCCGGGAGATCGTGCTCGGCCTGGGCGGCCGGTTCCAGGGCTACCCGCGCGAGGAGGGGTTCCTCATCACGGCCGCGTCCGAGGTGATGGCCCTCCTCTGCCTGTCCGAGGACCTGATGGACCTCAAGGCCCGCCTGGGGCGCATCCTCCTCGGGTTCACCTTCGACGGCCGTCCGGTGCTCGGCCAGGACCTCAAGGTCACCGGGGCCATGGCGGCGCTCCTCCGCGACGCGATCCACCCCAACCTCGTCCAGACGCTCGAGGGCACGCCGGCCCTGGTCCACGGCGGGCCGTTCGCCAACATCGCCCACGGCTGCAACTCCGTGATCGCCACCAAGCTGGCGCTCAAGCTGGGCGAGATCTGCGTCACCGAGGCGGGGTTCGGCTTCGACCTGGGCGCGGAGAAGTTCTTCGACATCAAGTGCGGGTACGCCGGGCTCCGGCCCGACGGGGTCGTGCTGGTGGCGACGGCGCGGGCGCTCAAGTACCACGGGGGCGTGCCGATGAGCGCCGTGGACCACGAGGACCTGCCCGCCATCAAGCGCGGCATGGCGAATCTCGAGAAGCACGTCGAGGACATCCACCTCTTCGGCGTGCCCGTCGTCGTCGCGCTCAACCGCTTCCCCTCCGACACGGACGCGGAGCTGGCCGCGATCGTCGAGCACTGCGCCGAGCTCGGCGTCCCCGCCGTGCCGGCCAACGTCTTCGGCGAGGGTGGCGCGGGCGGGGAGAAGCTGGCGGCCGCCCTCGTGGACGTGCTCGCCCGGCACCCCTCTCAGTTCCGGCCGCTCTACGACTGGGCCGCGCCCGTCAAGGGGAAGATCCACACGATCGCGACGCGGATGTACGGCGCCGAGCGGGTGGTCTACACGAAGCGCGCGGAGGGGCAGATCGCCCAGGCCGAGGCGCTCGGGTACGGCGGGCTCCCGATCTGCATGGCGAAGACGCAGCGCTCGCTCTCGGACGACCCGACCCTCCTCGGCCGGCCGCGCGACTTCACGGTCACGGTCAGCGAGGTGCGGATCTCGGCCGGAGCGGGCTTCCTGGTGCCGATCACCGGGGACATCCTGACGATGCCGGGGTTGCCGCGGGTCCCGAGCGCGGAGCGGATCGACGTGGGCGCCGACGGGCGCATCACGGGGCTCGTCTGAGCCGGCCCGGGGCCCCCCCGCGGCACGTCCGGGGTGGCGTGCTATACTTCGTGGCTGGACCGCAGCCCCGTCGTTCTGCAGGGCGCCGCGACAGCGCGGAGATCTCCGGTCGATGACCCAGCGTTCATCTCCTTGGGAGCGGAGCGACGAGCGATGATCGAGGTGGATCGCCTCACGAAGCGGTACGGGCCGGTGCCGGCCATCCAGGACGTCTCCTTCACCGTCGAGAAGGGCCAGATCGTCGGCTTCCTGGGGCCGAACGGCGCGGGCAAGACGACGACCATGCGGATCCTGTCCTGCTTCATGCCCGCCTCGGGCGGGACCGCGCGGGTCGCGGGCTACGACGTGTTCGAGCAATCGCTCGAGGTCCGCCGCCGGATCGGCTACCTGCCCGAGAACGTGCCGCTCTACGGTGACATGACGGTCGCCGCGTACCTGGACTTCGTCGCGAACATCAAGGGGATCGGTCGCGGCGAGCGGCGTCGGCGGGTCGGCGAGGTGCTCGAGCGGTGCCAGATCCCCGACGTGCGCGAGCGCCTGATCGGGCGGCTCTCGAAGGGGTACCGCCAGCGGGTCGGTCTCGCGCAGGCGCTCATCGGCGATCCGGACGTCCTGATCCTCGACGAGCCGACGATCGGACTCGATCCCAAGCAGATCGTCGGCATCCGGCAGCTCATCAAGTCGCTGGCCGGCGCCCACACGGTCATCCTCTCGACGCACATCCTGCCCGAGGTGTCGATGGTGTGCGAGGGCGTGATCATCATCAACCGCGGGCGGGTCGTCGCCTCCGGCCCGCTCGACCGGCTCATGCAGGAGCTCTCCCCCGTGGCGCGGATCCAGGTTCAGGTCGAGGGTCCGGCCGAGCTGGTCGCGCAGTCGCTCCGGGCGCTTCCCGGCGTCCAGCGCGTGGAGGCGCGGGGTGCGGTCGACGGGACCGGCACCTTCGTCCTCGAGGCCGACCGCACGCGGGACGTGCGGCGGGAAGTCGCCCACCTCGCCGCGCAGCAGCGCTGGGGCCTCCTCGAGCTCAAGGCCCTCGACCTGTCGCTGGAGGACGTGTTCATCCGGATCGTGGCCGGGGAGGAGCACGGGGAGACGATGGTGGATGCCGCGGCAGGGGCGGCCGAGGAGGTGGCGTCGTGAGGACCTGGGCGGTCTTCAAGAAGGAGCTCCGGGTCTACTTCAGCTCGCCGATCGCCTACGCCGTCCTGACGATCTTCTCCTTGATCAGCGGCTGGTTCTTCTACAACGTGTTCGGCTTCTACGTGCTGGCGAGCATGCAGGCGGCGATGAATCCCATGATGGGGCGCGACCTCTCGGTCGTCGAGGGAGTGCTCCGGCCCCTGTTCCAGAACATGAGCGTCATCATGCTGCTGATGATGCCGATCCTGACCATGCGCCTGTTCGCCGAGGAGAAGAAGAGCGGCACGATCGAGCTCCTCCTCACGTACCCCGTGCGCGACGGCGAGGTGCTCCTCGGGAAGTACCTGGCCGCGTTCGCCGTCTTCGTCGCGATGCTGACCTTGACGCTCGCGTACCCGCTCATCATGGCGTGGGTCACCCCGCTCGAGCCGGGGCCGCTCGCCACCGGCTACCTCGGGCTCCTGCTCCAGGGGGCGGCGTTCATCGCGATCGGCATCCTGATCTCGTCCCTGACCGAGAACCAGATCGTGGCGGCGGTGGCGACCTTCGGCACCCTCCTGATCTTCTGGGTGATCGCCTGGGCGTCCGACTCGGCCGGCGGGAACCTGGGGCGCGTGCTGTCGCACGTCTCGCTCACGGAGCACTTCGACTCGTTCTCGAAGGGCGTGATCGACACGAAGGACCTGATCTACTACGTGAACCTCATCATCCTCGCCTTGTTCCTCACCCTGCGCTCGCTGGACTCGAAGCGCTGGAGAGGCTGATCGCCATGGACCGATTCGCAAGCCCGGCACTGTTCCTCGGCCTCGCCGGCGTCGCGGCCGGCTTCCTCGTGCAGATCTATCGGCCGTCGTTGACGAAGGTGTGGCCCGGGCTGCTGATTGTCGGCGGCCTGCTCCTCCTCTTCGGGCTGTACGCGAGCTTCGCGAGCAACGTGCGCCGGGCGCTGGCGGGGCGCGCGACCCGGTACGGCCTGAACGCGGCCATCCTGGTGGTCCTCATCCTCGGGGTCATCGTGCTCGTCGAGGCGGTGTCCTACCGGCACAGCTACCGGATCGACCTCACCGAGAACAAGCGCTGGAGCCTGTCCCCCCAGACGACGAAGGTGGTGGGCGAGCTGCCGGTGCCGGTGAAGGCCGTGGCCTTCTTCCGGCCCGACCAGCCCGGCAAGCGGACGGCGGAGGACCTCCTCAAGCAGTACGCCGGGCGATCGGACGGGAAGTTCACCTGGGAAGTCGTCGACGCGGACCGCAACCCCCTCGTGGCCCGGGAGTACGGCTTCGAGAACTACGGGACGGTCGTGCTCGAGGCGGCCCTGAAGGACGACCCGAAGAAGCAGGAGAAGCTGACCGAGCTGGACGAGGAGAAGCTCACCAACGCGCTGATCCGGGTCACGCGCCCCGGCAAGCGCACGGTCTATTTCCTCAAGGGGCACGGGGAGAAGGATCCGGGGTCGAGCGACCGGACCGGCTACGGGCAGATGAAGGCCGCCGTCGAGAAGCTGAACTACGAGGTCAAGGACCTGGTCCTGGCGCGCGAGACCAAGGTGCCGGACGACGCCACGATCGTGGTGGTGGCCGGGCCGCAGAAGGAGCTCCTGCCGAGCGAGATCGACGCCCTCCTCGGCTACGTGGGCCGGGCCGGCAAGGTCTTCTTCATGATCGACCCGTTCCAGAGCACCGGGCTCGGTCCGGCCCTCGAGCGCTGGGGGCTCGGTCTCGGGAACGACGTGATCATCGACATCAGCCCCACCGGGCGGCGGGCCGGCGCGGGGCCGGAGATTCCGGTCGTCGTGGACTATGTCTCCCACCCGATCACGCGCGACTTCCGGTTCGCGACGTTCTTCCCGGTCTCGCGCACCGTCTCGGTGAAGGAGAAGCCGCCCGAGGGCGTGAGCGCGCAGGGGCTCGCGCGGACGTCGGGCGAGAGCTGGGCGGAGACGAGCCAGGACCAGATCCGGACCGGCCAGGTCAAGCCCGATCCCGGCGAGGGCCGCGGGCCCCTCACCATGGCCGCGGTCGCGACCGTCGACGCCAAGGACGCGCCCGCCGACCGGAAGAGCGCGAAGGCGCGGATCGTCCTCGTCGGCGACTCGGACTTCGCGGCGAACGAGTTCGTCAACCTCTCCGGCAACCGCGACTTCTTCCTCAACACGCTCTCGTGGCTCGCCGAGGAGGAGAACCTGATCGCGGTGCGGCCCAAGGAGTCGCGCAGCGCCCCCGTCTTCCTCACCGGGGCTCAGGGGCAGGTGCTCTTCCTGGTGCCGGTCGTGCTCATCCCCCTGACCGTGATCGTGGCCGGCGTGGTGGCGGTCGCCCGCCGGCGCGGGCGCTAGTCCGGGAGTCGGCCGATGCGCTGGCTCACGACGGCGGTCCTGGCTGTCCTGCTGGCGGGCCTCGCCACCTTCTACTACGTCTACGAGATCCGTCAGGCGCCCGGGCGCGAGAAGGCCGCCGCGGTCAAGGACCACCTCTGGAAGGAGCTCGAGGGGAAGGACGTCGAGGAGATCGTCGTCCGGAAGGGCGACGCCGAGACGCTCCGTCTGAAGAGGGCCGGCGGGGCCTGGAGCCTGACCGCCCCCGTCTCGGCCACCGCCGACGCGCGCGCCGCCGACGACCTGGCCTCGTCCCTGGCGACGCTCCGGGTCGAGCGGGAGATCGAGGCCAACCCCCAGAAGCCCGCCGACTTCGGGCTGGCGCCGCCGGCCGTCGAGGTGACCTTCAAGGCCAAGGGGCAGGACCACACCGTCCGTCTGGGGGCGAAGAGCCCGAGCGGCGTCTGGGCCTACGCCCAGGAGGGCGGGAAGCCCGCGGTCCTCCTCGTGCCCGAAGGGCTCCTGAAGGACGCCCAGAAGCCGCCGAGCGAGTTTCGCGACCGGACGCTCCTCGCCTTCGAGCGGAAGGACGTCAAGACCGTGGAGGTGCGCGGCCCGGCCGGTCAGGTCGTGGTGGCCGCGGGCGTCAAGGGCGCCGACGAGTGGCAGCTCACCGCGCCCCTCGCGACGGGCGCCGATCGGGAGGCGATCACGGCCCTCCTCGAGAAGCTCCGGGCGGCGAAGATCAAGGAGTTCGTGACCGACGCGCCCAAGAATCCGGCCGAGTACGGCCTGGACCGGCCGACGCGGATCACGCTCGGCGTGGGCGAGGAGGCGTCGCGGACGGCGCGGACGCTCCGCTTCGGCAAGGCGGTGCCGGACAAGAAGGGCGTCTACGTCCAGCGGGAGGGCGACGGCGCCGTGCTCCTGGCCGAGGACGAGCTCGCGAAGGCGGTCCCCGCGTCGCCGACGGCGCTCCGGGACAAGACGGTCTTCGTCTACGACCGGGGGAAGCTCGAGCGCGTCGAGCTCGAGAGCCCCAAGGGGAAGGTGGCCCTCGCGCTCCAGGACGGCAAGTGGCGCATCACCGCGCCGGTGACGCTCGGGGCCGACGAGGGCGCCATGAGCCAGGTCCTCTTCAAGGCGCGGGACCTCCGGGCCCGGGAGTTCGTGGCGGAGGACGCCAAGCGACTCGGCGCCTACGGCCTCGACAAGCCCCAGATCCGCCTCAGCGTCTGGGAGAAGGAGGCCAAGGAGCCCAAGATCCTGCTCCTGGCTCCCGCCCGCGAGAAGGATCGCGCCTACGCGACCGCGCTCGGTCAGGGCGCCTCCGGAGTGGCGGCGGTCGACGCGGCGGCGCTCCTGGACCTGGCGCGGGGCGTGACCGACCTCCGTGACCGGTCGCTCGCGGAAGCCTTCGACACGAAGGACGTCACCCGGGTCACCATCCAGCGCCCGAACGTGACCCTCTCGCTCGACCGGACCGGGGCGGGTGAGGAGGACTGGCAGCTCGCCGCCCCGAAGAAGGGGAAGACCCGCGGGAGCCGCGTGAGCGAGCTGCTCTGGGCGCTCCGCAACCTCAAGTGGAAGGACCTCGTCGCGGAGCAGGGCTGGGATCCGGCCCGCTACGGCCTCGACGCCGGCGCCACGACGGTCACGCTCGCCGGCAAGGACGGTCAGCCGATCGCCGCCCTGGCGGTCGGCAAGCAGGAGGCCGGGGTCACGTACGTCCGGATCCCGGGACAGCCGGCCCTCTACGCGATCGACTCGAAGACGCTCGGCGAGTTGCCCGGCACGCCCGAGGAGCTGCTCCTCTAGGGCGTGCCCGATGACCGCCGCTCCGCTTCGCCCTCGACCCTCGCCCATCCTCGACGTCCGCGGCGTACGCCTCCGGCGGGCTCGGGCCTGCGTCGGCCGTACGGCCTCCGGCCTGGGGACCCGCTCGGTCCTCGGGTACGCTGCCAGGCTCATAGCCTGGTGCGGACTCCGACCGTTCAGGGCTGAACGGAGGAGGGATGCCGGAGACGCTCCTCCTCGAGGTGACGGGCGGCGTCGCCCTGCTCACGCTGAACCAGCCCGCGCGCCGGAACCCCATGAGCGAGCGCATGGGCGAGGAGCTGGCCGAGACGCTCGGCGGCGTGGAGGCGCGCGAGGACGTGCGCGTCCTCGTCCTGGCCGGGGCCGGGGAGTCGTTCTGCGCCGGCGGCGACATGGCGCTCATCGAGGCCAACACGCGCCGGGACGTCGAGGCCCGCCGCCAGGTGATGCGCGCCTACTACGAGCGCTACCTCACGCTCCTGCGCCTCCCCATTCCCACGATCGCCGCCGTCCACGGCCATGCCGTCGGCGGCGGGCTGGCCCTCGCGCTGGCCTGCGACCTCAGGTACGCGGCGGAGGACGCGCGGCTCAGCGTCAACTTCGCGCGCCTGGGGCTCCACCCCGGCATGGCCTCGACCCTGACGCTGCCGCGCGCGATCGGCGCGGCGCGGGCGCTCGAGCTCTTCTACACGGGCCGGGTCGTCTCCGGGCGCGAGGCCGAGGCGATGGGTCTGGTGAACCGCGCGGTGCCGCGCGACGAGCTGATGACGACGGCGCTCGAGACCGCCCGGTCGATCGCCGCCAGCGCGCCGCTCGTCGTGCGGATGCTCAAGCGGGCCGTGTACCAGGGGCTCGAGAGCGCCGTCACGGCGGCGGTCGAGTACGAGGCCTTCTGCCAGGCGATCACCTTCGGGAGCGAGGACCTCCAGGAGGGGCTCGCCGCCGCGCGGGAGCGCCGCGCCCCGCGCTTCGAGGGCCGGTGACGCGGCCCGGGGGGAATGCCGCGGCGAGCGAGCTCTATCTCCGGCAGATGGAGCTCGGCCCCATGCAGAACTTCGTCTACCTCGTGGGGGACCGCGAGGCGGGCGAGTGCGTCGTGGTCGACCCGGCGTGGGAGATCGACACCATCGTGCAGACGGCCGAGGCCGACGGGCTCCGGATCACCGGCGCGCTCGTCACCCACACCCACCAGGATCACGTGGGCGGGAGCCTGGCCGACTGGGGGATGCCGGGCCGGATCCCCGGGGTCGAGGAGCTCCTCGGCCGGGTCCGGGCGAAGGTCTACGTCCACCGGGCCGAGCGCGAGTTCCTCCGCGGCTACGGCTCCGACCTGGTCCAGGTGGAGAGCGCGATGGACCTCCCGGTCGGGCGGTTCACGATCACGTTCGTCCACACGCCTGGCCACACGCCGGGCTCGCAGTGCTTCCTCGTCGACGGGCGTCTCGTGTCGGGCGACACCCTCTTCATCCAGGCCTGCGGCCGGACGGATCTGCCGGGGGGCGATCCGACCGAGATGCACCGGAGCCTCACGCAGCGGCTCGGGCGGCTCCCCGACGACACGATCCTCCTGCCCGGTCACAACTACGGCGGCCCGCAGTCGACCCTCGGCGCCGAGAAGCGCGAGAACCCCTTCCTCCAGATGGGCCTCGGTGACTTCCTCCGCACCATGGGCGGCGGCCGGATCGCCCTGCCCTAGCGGTTCCATGCCCGGCGGCGAGTCCTGCGCGGCGTACCGGGATGGGGTCGCGCCGCGCCGGGGCTGCCCTGACGTGCCCGTCCGGCGATTCACGGAGGCGGTCTGGACGCCGAGCTGATCCAGTTGATCCAGCGGCTCGGCGCGGGAGACATGAGCGCCCGGGCGGAGCTCCGCCAGCACCCGGGTGAGGTGGCGGGAGCCCTGGACCAGATCGTGTCCGATCTGGAGCAGCGCACGGCCCAGCTCGCCGAGGCGGAGGCCCAGTTCCGCGCGCTGATCGAGCAGTCCCTGGTCGGCATCTACCTCACCACCTACGACACGTTCGTCTATCTCAACGAAGCCGCCCTGGAGATGCTGGGCTACCCGGCGGCCGAGCTCCTGGGACGGCGTGGCCCGCTCGACATCGTCCACCCCGGGGATCGCGCGGTCGTGGAGCGGAATCTCCAGCGCCGGATCGCCGGCGAGCTCGACGCCGTCCGGTACAGCCTCCGGGTGGTGCGCATGGACGGCGGCATCGTCCACCTGGACGTTCACGGCCGGCGGGTGCTCAGCGGAGGCCGGCCCGCCGTCCTCGGCGTCGCGGTCGACGTCACGCAGCGGCGGCGGGATCGCAAGGAGCTCCAGCGCCAGCGCGAGACCCTGCTCCGCAGCGAGCGGCTTGCCACGATCGGCGAGCTCCTGGGCGGGGTGGCGCACGAGCTGAACAATCCGCTCACGGTGATCCTCGGGCAGGCGAGCCTCCTGACCCAGATGGTCCCCGAGGGCCCGATCGGCGAGCGCGCCCGGCGGATCCAGGACGCGGCCGAGCGCGCCGCCCGCATCGTGCAGACCTTCCTCGTCGTGGTGCGGGACACCCCGCTGGCGCGGGAGGAAGTGTCGCTGAACCGGATCGTCAGGGACGCGGTCCAGCTGCTCACCTACCAGCTGCGCGTGGCGACGATCAAGACCGCGCTGGACCTGTCGGACGACCTGCCGGTCGTCTGGGGCGACTCGCACCAGCTCCACCAGGTCGTGGTCAACCTCCTCACGAACGCGTATCACGCCGTCCGCTCGAGCCCGACGCCGCGGCGCATCCGGCTGAGCACGGCGTTCGAACTCGAGCGCGCGCGCGTCGTGCTCGAGGTGACGGACACCGGCCCGGGGGTGCCCGAGGCGATCCGGCCGAGGCTCTTCGAGCCCTTCTTCACGACCAAGCCGATCGGCGTCGGCACGGGCCTCGGGCTGTCGGTGTGCCGGGACATTCTCCACGAGCACCACGGGACGATCGCGCTGGTCGAGAGCCCAGGGCCTGGCGCGACGTTCCGCATCGAGCTGCCCCTCGGCGCGCCCTCCGCCACGGGAGCCGAGCGCGACGCGGGCGTGGGCCAGGCCGCCCCGGGCGTGGCCATCCTGCTGGTCGACGACGAGCTGGAGATCCTGGCGACTCTCGCGGAGATCCTGACGTATGCCGGCCACCGGGTGGAGACGGCCACGGATGGCGCCGCGGCCCTCGAGCGCCTGGAGCGCCGTTCCTTCGACGTCATCATGAGCGACGTGCGGATGCCCGGGCTCGACGGCCCCGGACTCTACGCGGAGATCGAGCGCCGCTTCCCGTCCCTCCGGGACCGCATCGTGTTCCTGACCGGGGACACCATGAACACGGAGACGCGGGAGTTCCTGGAGCGGACGGGCGCCGTGAATCTCGGTAAGCCGTTCCTCGTCGCGAAGGTCATGCAGGCGATTCAGCGGGCGCTCGGCGGCCGTCCCCCGGCCGACTGACGCCGCCGCCCGGGTCGCCGGCCCCCGACCCCGTGGCCGGCTCGAGGTCGCTCCGCGCCGACAGGCCCTGAGCCTGTGGGCGCTCCTGGCCCCGAGGAGCGTGTGCGGGCCGCGCGTCAGGCGTGTCTCGCCGGCCCCGCGTTGACCGCCCCGGGCGACAGCGCTACCCTCGGCCGCGTGGCGCTCGACGTGGTGGTCCGCGGGGGCACCGTCGTCACGCCCCAGGGGGTCGGCCCGTGGGACGTGGGCATCCAGGGCGACCGCATCGCCGTGCTGGCGTTGCCGGGGACCTTGCCGACCGACGGCGCCCGGCTGCTGGACGCCTCGGGCCGGATCGTCGCCCCGGGCGGCGTCGAGCCCCACACGCACCTCGCCCACGCGATCCGCACCCGCCCCGACGACCCCGGGCTGACCCTCGGTCCCGAGGAGGACACCCGCGGCATGGCGTGCGGCGGCACGACCACGCACATCGACTTCGCCTTCGTCCGCCCGGGGAGCGGCATCGCCCAGGCCCTCGAGGAGCGCGCGGCCCGCTGGGCCGGACGCTCCCACGTCGACTACAGCTTCCACGTCACCCTCTGCGGGGCGCTGCCTTTCGCCGTGTTCGCCGAGATGCGGGAGGCCATCGAGGCGGGCTTCCCGAGCTTCAAGGTGTTCACGACCGACGTCCTGCCGCCGCATCCCCAGCGGCCCTCGTTCCGGCTCGACTTCGGACGGATCGAGCTCGCGATGCGGGAAGCGGCCCGGCACGGCGGCCTCATGACGGTGCACGCGGAGGACGACGAGCTGGTCCAGACCGCCTACGAGCGCTTCCGCGCCGAGGGGCGGCTCGACGGGACGAACATGCACCTGGTTCACACGAAGCTCTCGGAGCAGCTGGCCTTCGGGCGGGCGATCGGGCTGGCGCGGGCGACGGGCGCCGGCATCTACTTCGTCCACACCTCCGCCCGGGAAGGGCTCGAGGCCGTCGAGGCGGCGCGGGCGGCGGGCCAGCCCGTCTACGCCGAGACGCTCCACCAGTACGCCTGCTTCGACGCCGAGCACTACAAGACGCCGCGTGGCTTCTGCGCCCACACGTACCCGTCGCTCAAGCTGCCGGAGGATCGGGAGGCGCTCTGGCGCGGGCTGGTCGAGGGCGGCGTCTCGGCCCTGGCGACGGACGAGTACCCCACCAGCCTCGCGCTGAAGCTGCGCGGCCGGACGATCGAGGACGTGACCGGCGGCAATGTCGGCGCGGAGGCGCGCATGGGCATCGCGTTCACCGAGGGGGTGGTCAAGCGCGGCATGTCGCTCGAGCGGTTCGCCGCGGTCACCGCGACGAACGCCGCGCGGATCTTCGGGCTCCATCCGCGGAAGGGCGTCATCGCGCCGGGCAGCGACGCCGATCTCGTCCTGATCGACCCGGCGATCCGGAAGACCCTCACGCGCGACGACTTTCACGTGAGCGACTACAGTCCGTGGGAGGGCTGGGCCGTGTCCGGCTGGCCGGTCACCACGCTCCTCCGCGGCAAGGTGATCGCCGACGGCGGCCGGGTGCTCGGCGAGGTCGGGGACGGCCGCCTCGTCCCCCGCCGAATCGATCCCGCGGTGCTCCGCCGCCCCGCCTGCTGATCCGGCGGCGGCCGGCTCAGGCGGAGGTCGCCGGCCGCGTCGCGCCCGCCCGCCACGGCCGGGTCGCGGCCAGCAGCAGGAGCAGGCCGAGGCCGAGGCTGCCGTTGAGCAGGAAGGCCGCGGAGACGCCGTAGCGCTCCGAGGTCGCGCCGACGATGAAGGACCCGAGCGGGAACACGCCGCCGTAGACCCAGGCGTAGAGACTCATCACCCGCCCGCGGAGGTCGTCCGGCGCCCCCAGCTGGATGGCCGTGTTGCAGCCGGTCACGGTGATGATCCCCGCGAAGCCGGTCACGAAGAGCATCGGGACGGCCGCCCAGAGGTGGTGGACCGTCGAGAGCCCGACGAGGCCGGCGCAGGCCACCGCCGCGGTCCCGAGGAGCAGACCCAGACCGGGCTCCGGGTTGGCGCGGGTGCCGAGGGCCAGCGCGCCCGCGACCGCTCCCACGCCGAGCGCGGCCATGAGAAACCCGAATCCCTCGGGCCCGAGCCCGAGGACCGTCCGCGCGAGGAGCGGGACGTAGACCGTGAAGTTGAAGACGCAGAGGCTCACGACGAAGAGGACGCCGAGCATGGCGCGCGTGCGGGGCGTCCGCACCACGTGGCGCACGCCCTCCGCGATGTCCTGGCGGACGGACCCGCCGCGCGCGGGCCGGGCGGCCTGGTCGTCGGCGAGGCCGAGCAGCGTGGTCAGCACGACCGCGAACCCCAGGCCGTTCACGACGAAGGCCGGCACCACGCCGAGCCGGGCGATCAGGAGGCCCGCCACCGCCGGGCCCACGATGCGCGCCGCGTTGAACGAGGCCGAGTTGAGCGCGACGGCGTTCACGAGATCCGCCCGGCCGACCAGCCGCATCACGAAGGACTGCCGCACGGGCGAGTCGAGCGTGTTGGCCAGGCCGGTGACGAGCCCGAGCAGCGCGATCTGCCAGTAGCGGGTCCGCCCGGTCGCCACCAGCAGCGCCAGCGCCCACGCCTGACAGGCGAGGACCGCCTGGGTGGCGATCAGGAGACGCCGCGGCGGCCAGCGGTCCGCGATCACCCCCGCCACCGGCGAGAGCAGGAGGATCGGCCCGAACTGGAGCGTGCCGAGGAGTCCCAGCTTGAACGGCGAGTTCGTGAGCTGGAGGACGAGCCACGCCTGGGACACCGTCTGCATCCAGGTGCCCACGAGCGCGACGAGCTGCGCGAGAAAGAAGGTTCGGAACGGCCGGTGGTTCAGCGCGCGAAGCCCGTGGGGAAGCGCCATGGCCGCGACAAGTGTACCGCCGCGGGCCGCCCGGGACCGGGGCCCGGCGGATCCCGCCCCCGCGCCGGCCCTATAATGGCCCGCAGGAGGACCCGACCATGCCGGACGCTTTCATCTGCGACGCTGCCCGGACCCCCATCGGCCGCTATGGCGGCGCCCTCGCGGCCGTCCGGCCCGACGACCTGGCCGCGATCCCGATCCGGGCGCTCGTCGCGCGCCACCCGCGGGTCGACTGGGGGCGCGTCGACGACGTGATCCTCGGCTGCGCCAATCAGGCGGGTGAGGACAACCGGAACGTGGCGCGGATGGCGACGCTCCTCGCGGGCCTGCCGGTCGACGTCTCCGGGGCGACGGTCAACCGTCTCTGCGGCTCCGGACTGGACGCGGTGGCCTCGGCGGCGCGGCTGATTCGCGCGGGTGAGGCGGACCTGGTCGTCGCGGGAGGCGTCGAGAGCATGTCCCGGGCGCCGTTCGTCATGGGCAAGACCGACACTCCCTTCGCGCGCGACACACGCCTCTACGACACGACGATCGGCTGGCGGTTCGTCAACCCGCGGATGCAGGAGCTGTTCGGCACCGACGCGATGGGCGAGACCGCGGAGAACGTCGCAGAGGAGTGGAAGATCGAGCGGGCCGACCAGGACGCGTTTGCCCTGCGCAGCCAGCTCCGGGCGCGGGCGGCGCAGAGGGGCGGGCGCCTCGCGCAGGAGATCGTGGCGGTCACGGTGCCCCGCGGCAAGGAGACCGTCCAGGTGGTCGACGACGAGCACCCGCGGGACACGACGCTCGAGGCGCTCGGCCGGCTCAAGCCGGCCTTCCGGGCGGGCGGCACCGTGACGGCGGGCAACGCGTCCGGCGTGAACGACGGCGCCTGCGCGCTGCTCGTCGCCTCCGAGCGGGCGGCGGTCGCCTACGGGCTCACGCCTCGCGCGCGCGTCGTGGCGGGCGCCACCGCCGGAGTGCCGCCCCGCGTCATGGGGATCGGCCCCGTGCCGGCAACCCGCAAGCTCCTGACCCGCGCCGGCCTCGACATCGGCCGGATCGATGTGGTGGAGCTCAACGAGGCGTTCGCGGCGCAGGCGCTGGCCGTGCTCCGCGACCTCGGGCTTCCCGACGATGCGGAGCACGTGAACCCGAACGGCGGCGCCATCGCGCTCGGGCATCCCCTCGGGATGAGTGGCGCCCGGCTCGCGGCGACGGCGACCTACGAGCTGCAGGCGCGGGGCGGCCGCTACGCCGTCTGCACGATGTGCATCGGCGTGGGCCAGGGCATCGCCGTCTTGCTAGAGCGGGTCTGAGCGCCGCTGGAGGATTCTGGCCATGACGACGGTCAACGTTCGCTACATGGTCGACGACGTCGATGCCGCCATCGCGTTCTACACGACCCACCTTGGCTTTACCCTGCTCACGCGGATGGCGCCGGCCTTCGCGGACATCGCGCGGGGCGACCTGCGGCTCCTGCTCAGCGGGCGAACCAGCTCGGCGGGGCGGCCCATGCCAGATGGCCGTCAGCCCGGGCCGGGAGGCTGGAACCGCATCCACTTGATCGTGGACGACATCGCCGCCGAGGTGGAACGTCTGCGAGGCGCAGGAGTGCGATTCCGGAACGACATCATCAAGGGCCCGGGCGGCGCTCAGGTCCTGATCGACGACCCGTCGGGGAACCCCATCGAGCTCTTCCAGCCTCGCTGACCGCATCCGGACGGCTTCCCGGAGAGGCGCGAGGGCTGGGCGCCGGGACACTCCCTCGTCGAGGAAGTCGGCAATCGTCGCGCGGTGTGTCATGCGAACGCTCCGGTGACGCATGGCGAGAAGCCGGAGTCCCGAACGGCGTGACGGAGGTGTTCGCCGCCCTCTAGCGCAATCAACCGGACTCGAGGGCGCGGCCGGTCAGTAGAGCCGGAGGGTGTAGCTCAGGTCCAGCGCGATCCCCACGACGTGGTTCGCGATGTCGCCCGAGCCTCCTTCCTGGAACCAGGCCCAGTAGTACGCCCGCGCGGTCACCCACTCGTTCAGCCGATACGCGGCCGAGAGGTTGATCCCATACAGCGTGTCGTCTGCCACGCCGCTGTCCTCTGAGGACACGCGGCTCACGTTGCCGGAGGCGGTGAGCACGAGATTCCCGGGAGGGTAGTAGGAGGCTCCCAAGCTGCCGGTGTTCGTCGTCGAGGCGCCGGAGCGTCCGACCACCAGCTGGTCGGTCCGCACGTAGGACGCGAAGAGCGAGGCGTTCGTGAGGCGCTGGTCGAGGCGCGCGGTGGCGTCGACCCCCCAGTCTCCCTCGTCGTTGACCCGGGGGCCCACCTCGAGGAAGAGCGTGGTCCAGTCGGTGAGCACGCGCGTCCAGCCGACGACGACCGCGTTCGACAGGGAGGTGCCGAATTCCTCCGGATCGAAGATATCGAGAATGTCGTGCAGGTGGCCCCGATCGCGCCGGGTGAGCTCACGCGAGACGCCCGCCGTCAGCCGGTGCATGCGGTCCTCGACCCCGTTCTCGACGTCGGTCCATGTGTAGGTGTAGCCGGCATCCAGCGTGGTCCGCGGGTTGTATGCGTAGCCCACCCAGGGATTCACGACGACGTAGTGCGTGCGGGTCCGCCCGACGTCGACCCCGGGCACAACGGGTCCCGTGTCGTCGGGCGCCACGGGAGGCGCTCCCGAGGACGGGGGAGCGCCCGTGGCCGGAGGCGTGCCCGTGGCGGGGGTCGGCGCGGGGGTCGAGCGTCCCGCTGGGGTCGGGGCGTTCCGCCGTGGGACGATCAGGTCGCCGCTGTCCTCCGTCCGGACGAACGACCCAGTGAGCCCGAGCGTCCATTGGCGCTCCGGGACGTAGCGCACGTTCAACCCTGCCCGCTGGTTGTCGCCGAAGTTGTTCAGCTCGGAGTTCTCGGCGAAGATCTGGCCGTCGGTCGAATAGGTCAGCGAGAACTGGAGCGGGTCCGAGAAATATCCCACGATGAGCCCGGGAGTGATCCGGGTCACGAAGTCGGACTCCTCGTTCGAGCTCGTGCCGAAGACGTTGGTCTGGTACTCCTCGGCGAGGCTGAGCCTGGGCGCCAGGTACCAGCCCGCCTGCGCCCGCGCGAGCGCCGGCATCCCGAGGAGAAGCAGCAGCACCGCGACCACGACCCTGAACCCAGCGATCGGCGGCCTCCTTACTAGGCCAGCGGGGCTCCGTAGACCACGACCGGTACGCCACCGCCGGGTCTGAACGGCCGACGATGGACTGGCTGATCATAGCCGCTTGCCCGTTGCCGGCGGTAGAAAAGTGACGGGCGAACGCCTGCACGCTCAACAACATCACCGCGACGAAAGCCGCCGATGGCTCGGTCGCCATCCAGTTCGGCGGTTGCGACGGACAGACCCCGAACTGCCTGCCCATCACGAAGGGCTGGAACTACATGGTGCGCCTGTACCGCCCGCGGGCCGAGATCCTGAATGGCCCGGATTCGAGGCTATCCGCCCAAAAAGGTTGCGAGCCGCCGCGTGAACGCTTCGCGCTCTTCGGTCTGCGGCGAGTGTCCGCTCGCTTCAAAGATCGTGAGCTCGGAGTGCGGGATCAGCCGGTGGATCTCCTCGGCCTGGTCGACGGGGCAGATCCAGTCGTGACGCCCCACCATGACGAGTGTCGGGCAGGTGATGCGCGGGAGCTCTGGCGCGGCAGTCGTAGGTCGCGTACTCGTGCGCGATGATGAACTGCCGCACGGCGATCCGGTAGCGCGTGTCGGCGCGCGCCGCGTTCGCGGCCGCGGCCAGGGCCTTGTCGTGGAAGTAGAGCGGCCGGATGGTCTCGAAGGCGCGCCGGAAGCTCTGGTCGTCGGGAAGCGAGCCGTCCCAGAGCGAGCGGTAGGCCGCCCATTGCTCCGGCGTGGCCTGCCGGCGCGCGTTGGCTTCCGCGCGGGGCATGAACTCGTGACTGGCCGCGGCCCCGACGACGGCAAGCCGGCGAATCGACCCCGGGTGGCGCGCGGCGTACATCAGGCCGAGGTACCCGCCCCAGCTGATGCCCAGCACGTCGACCGGCCCGAGCCCGAGCGCGAGCCGCACGCCCTCGAGGTCCGAGACCAGCTGGTCCTGCGTGCACTGCTCGACCGGGACCCACTCCGAGCGCCCGTGCCCGCGGTGATCCCAGAACACCATGCGGAGGCCGAGCGGGCCGGCCAGCGGACCGAGCGAGCGGACGAGGCCCGCCCGAGTCCGTGCCCGGCCCGCCGTGGGGGACGAGGCACGGCGCCCCGTCCCCCACGACCTCCGCGTGGAGCGTCGTACCGTTGACCCGGAGCTCCACGCGCCGGCGCCTACTTGCCCGTCAGCTTCACGGCCTTCATCGACTGGTAGATCCCGCCGTAGGCCGGGATCGGGACGAACCCGTCGTAGCTCTGCCGGGTGACGTAGACCTGCTGGGGGAAGTAGAGGAACACGTAGGGCGCGTCCTCCATGAGGATCTTCGAGAACTCCGCGTAGTGCCGCTTCCGCTCCGCCTGGTCGCCGGCCCGGCGCGCCGCCTCGAGCGCGGCGTCGGCGCGCGGGTTCTTGTAGTGGGCGTAGTTGCGGCCCTTCCACTGGCTCGAGTGCCAGATGGAGTAGGCGAAGGGATCGGGATCGTGGAAGTTCGTCCAGCCGACCACGATGCCCTCGAACTCGGACGCGAAGAGCTTCTTCACGAAGGTCGGCCAGTCGAGCGGCTCCATCTTGGCCTCGACGCCGATCTTCTTCAGGAACTCCTGGATGATGACCGCCGTGTCCTTGACGGTCTGGTCGGCCTGATCGTGGCGGATCGAGAACGACAGCCGCTTGCCGTCCTTGGCCAGGACGCCGTCGGGGCCGGGCTTCCAGCCGGCCTCGGCGAGGATCGCCTTGCGCCCGGCGCGGGGTCGTACGCGTAGGGCTTGACCGAGGGGTCGAAGGCCCAGCTCCCCGGGGGGAACTGCCCGTTGGCGATCGACGCCGTACCCCTGGAGGACCTCGCGGACGATGGCGGGGATGTCGATGGCGTGGTACATGGCGCGCCGGACGCGGGCGTCGTCGAACGGCGCCGCGTCCTGCCGGAAACCGAAGTACGTGTAGGACGTGTTGTCGGCGGTGATCACCTTCAGTCCGGCGGTCTGCTTGAGCCGGTCGACCTCGGTCAGCGGCGGGCGCTCGATGAAGTCGACGCCGCCGGCCCGGAGCTCCTGGAGGAGCACGACGTTGTCCGGGATCACCCGGTAGATGAGCCGGTCGAGGGCCGGCCGCCCCGCGTGGTAGTCGGGATTGGCCTCGAGGACGATCCGCTCGCCGCGCTTCCACTCGACGAACTTGAACGGGCCGGTCCCGATCGGCTTGCGATTGAACTCGGTGGTGTTCAGGTCCTGGCCCTTCAGGACGTGCTCGGGCACGATGCCCGCGCGCGGGTTCACGAGCACCGCCAGGAAGGCGCCGTAGGGATAGCGGAGGCGGAAGCGGATCGTGTGGTCGTCGAGGACCTCGATCGGCCGCTGCGCGAGCTCCTCGGGCTTCTTCGGGTTGTCCTTGTTGGTGAGCTCGGGGAAGCCCACCAGGGCGTCGAAGTAGCCGCGATGGGGCGTCGTGACCTTGGGATCGAGCACGGAGTAGAAGGTGAAGGCCACGTCCCTGGCGGTGAAGGGCTTGCCGTCGTGCCACTTGACGCCCTTCTTGAGCTTGAAGGTGTACGTGAGCCCGTCCCGCGAGACCTCCCACGACTCGGCGAGCAGGGGCTTCACGCCGAGCTTCTCGTCGAGCTCGACCAGGCTGTCGTAGATCGGCCACTCCGCGATGTAGGACTGGCCGTCCGTCGCGATCACGGGGTTGAGGCTCGTCGCGTCGCCCAGGAAGCCGATGACGAAGTCCTTCCCGGCGGCGGCGGCGTCCGGCGGGGCGCCGAGCCCGAGCGCCAGCGCGAGGGACAGGAGCAGTGAAACCGCGATCCGGTGACCCATGGAGTCTCCTCCTTAACGGGAGCCCGAGCGGAGCGCCGGGTCGAGCGCGTCGCGCAACCCGTCGCCGAAGAGGTTGAAGCCGAGGACGGTGGCGAAGATCGCCAGGCCCGGGAAGGTGGAGACCCACCAGGCCGAGCCGAGGAACTGTCGGCCCTCCACGACCATGTTGCCCCAGCTCGGCGTCGGCGGCTGCACCCCGAGGCCGAGGTACGACAGGCCCGATTCGATGAGGATCGTCTGGCCGAGCAGGAGCGTCCCCTGGACGATGATGGCCGGCACGGCGTTCACCAGCACGTGCCGCGCGAGGATCCGGCCGTGGCTCGCGCCCAGCGCCCGGGCGGCCTCGACGAAATCCCGGGCGCGGAGGGTGAGGCACTCGCCCCGGACGATGCGGGCGACGGGCGGCCAGGTCACCAGGCCGACCACCAGGGCGGTGTTGAGCAGGCTGGCGCCGAAGAGGGCCACCACGACGAGGATGAGGAAGAGCGCGGGGACCGACATGAACACGTCGGCCACCCGCATGATCGCGGTGTCGGCCGCGCCCCCGAAGTAGCCGGCGGTGCCGCCCACCGCGGTGCCGGCCAGGATGGCGAGCCCCGTCGCCAGGAAGCCGATCTCGAGCGAGACGCGGGCGCCCCAGATCACGCGCGTCAGGATGTCCCGCCCGAACCCGTCGGTGCCGAGCCAGTGCGCGGGCGTCGGCGGCTTCAGGCGCTGGAGGAGCGACTGGGTGGAGTAGCTGTAGGGCGAGACGGCCGGGGCCAGGAGGCCGGCGGCCAGCATCGCCGCGACGACGACCCCGCCGAGGAGGCCGCGCCGGTTCCGCGTCAGCCGCGCGAGCCCGCTCACGAGTAGGAGATCCGCGGATCGATGACGCAGTAGGCGAGGTCGGTGACGAGGTTCGCGGCGATGACCACCGTGGCGACCAGGAGGTTGACCCCCATGATCACCGGGTAGTCCCGCTCGAACACGGCGCCGACGGCCAGGCGCCCGATTCCCGGCCAGGCGAAGACGGTCTCCGTCAGGACCGCGCCCCCGACGAGGGCGGGGAGGGAGAGGCCGACGACGGTGACCACCGGGATGAGCGCGTTCCGGAACGCGTGCCGCCAGACGACCCGGCGGGCCGGGACGCCCTTCGCCCGGGCCGTCCGCACGTAGTCCTGCCGGAGCGCCTCGAGCAGGCTCGACCGCGTGAATCGCATGAAGGACGCCATCTGGATCAGGCCGAGCGTCAAGGTCGGAAGCACGGCGTGGCGGAGCCGGGCGCCCACGTCGCCTTCACGCCCGTACTCGCTCAGGCCCGAGGGCGGCAGGAGGTGGAGCGCCTCCGAGAAGAGCAGGATGAGCATGATGCCGAGCCAGAAGCTCGGAAACGAGACGCCGAAGAGCGACACGGCGGAGGCGAGCGTGTCCCAGACGGTGTCCCGTCGAACGGCGGCCAGGACCCCGAGGGGCACGGCCACCACCAGCGCGAGCGCGAGCGCGCCGCCCGTCAGCTGGAGCGTGGCGACGAGCCGGTCGAGGATCAGGGTGAGGACGGGATCGCCGGTCTTGAAGGACCGCCCGAGGTCGCCCTGGAGGGCGGCGAGCACCCAGCTCCCGTACTGGGCGGGGAGCGGCCGGTCCAGCCCGAGCCGCTGGCGCACCTGGGCCGCGACCTCCTGCGAGAACTCGCCGCCGATCAGCACCGCTTCCGGTCCGCCGGGCGCCAGGCGCATCAGCGTGAAGAGGACGACGGAGACCCCGGCGAGCATCAGCCCGGCGAATCCCAGCCGTTTCGCGACGTAGCGTCCGAGACCTCGGCTCATGTCACGCGGTGCCGCCGTCGGGCGCCGTCCCGCGCGGCGCGGCGGCCGTGCTCTCGCGCACGTGACGCACCGTCCGACATCGGTCCGGGGGCTCGACCGGCAGCGAGGGTGACGCTAGCACCGGCGAGCGAAGAGCGTCAATGGGAGCTGGGGAGTGGAGGATGGGGCAGCGGAGCGGCTCCACGCGGCGCTCACCGCGGCGCGGCGCGCGGGGCGCGGACCAGGCGATGGGCCACGAGGGCGGCGAGCCCCGCGGCCGCGATCGCGACCGCCATCGGAACCGGCGTGCCGTCGTAGAGGCGGCCCACCGCGAGGCCATACAGGGCGGCGGCCGTCAGCTGGAGGAACCCGAGGACGGCCGACGCCAGCCCCGCCGTCCGAGGAAACGGACCGATGGCGCCGGCGATCGCCGTCGGCAGCACGATGCCGACGCCGACGGAGAACGCGTACATGGGCCCGATCACCGCGGCCACCGTCCAGACGCCGCCCCACGCGAGGGCCGCCATGAGGCATCCCGCGCCGGCGCCCAGGCCGGTCGCGCCGGCGATCAGCGGGTCGATGCCCACCCGGGGGCTGAGCCGGGCGGCCAGGAAGCTGCCGGTCATGATGCCGAACGCGACCAGGCCGAAGCAGAGCCCGTAGACGTCGGGCGCGACGGCGAGAACCTCGATGAGGACGAACGACGACCCGGAGATGAACGCGAACTGGCCGCCGAACATGAGGGCGACCACCAGCACGTACCCGAGAAAGCTCCGGTCGGTGAGGAGGTCCGCGGCGTTCGTCCTGAGATGCCCGGGCCGGAGCGCGTCCGGATCGCGCCGCCGATTGGTCTCCGGCACGAGCAGGAGCGCGAGGCCGAGGAACACGGCGCCGCACGCGGCGAGCGTCAGGTACACCGCCCGCCAGCCGAACGCCACGTGGACGACCCCGCCGACGATGGGGGCGAGGATCGGCGTCAGCGCCATGGCCGTGCCCATGTAGCCGAGGACGCGGGCGGCCCGCTCGGGCTCGTAGAGGTCGCGGATCACCGCGCGCCCGACCACCGGGCCGCTTCCCGCGCCGAGCGCCTGGAGGAGACGGCCGGCGACGAGGAGCGGGGCCGATGGGGCCGCCCAGCAGGCGAGGCCGCCCACCACGTACACGGCCAGCCCGCCCAGGAGGACGCGGCGCCGGCCGATGCGGTCGGAGAGCGGGCCGTGGACGAGCTGGGCCAGGGCGAACCCGGCGAGAAACAGGGTCACCGTCAGCTGCGCGGTGGCGGCCTGTGTCCCGAGCGCCTCGGCAGTGGCGGGGAGGGACGGCAACGTCATGTCGATCGACAGCGCGCCGATCGCCACCACGGCCGTGAGCAGGGCGGCGACCGGACCACGGAGGCGGTCACCCGCGTCCACCGCCCCGCCGGACGGGGGGTCTGCGAAGCGCGTGGGCGCGGCCCTACGGCTCTGCGGTCACGAGCCGCGCGAAGGTCGCGGGGTCGATGTTGGTCCCGCAGACGATGATGCCGACCCGGCGGCCGCGGAGCCGCTCCCTGAGGGGGCCGAGGAGCGCCGCCGTGGCCGCGGCGCCCGCCGGCTCGACGGCGAGCTTCACCCCCCGGAACAGGAGGCCCATGGCGCGCTTGAGCTCGTCGTCGGTCACGATCACGAGATCGTCGAGGGCGCGGCGGCACAGCTCGAAGCTGTAGGGCGCGGCGTAGGGCGCGCCGAGGCTGTCCGCGATCGTTCGCACCGCCTCGATGGACTCCGGCTTTCCCGCCGCCAGGCTTCGTCGCATGGAGTCCGCGCCCTCCGGCTCGACGCCGAAGACCTGGCAGCGGGGCAGCGCCAGCTTGACGGCGGTCGAGACGCCGGCGCAGAGGCCGCCCCCGCCGATCGGGACGATCACGGCGTCGAGGTCCGGCGCCTGGTCGCAGAGCTCGAGCCCGAGCGTGGCGGTGCCGAGGGCCGTGAGCGGGCCCTCGAACGGGTGGACGAAGGTGCGGCCCTCCGCGGCCTCGATCTCGCGCACGCGCTCGAACGCGCGGTGCACGTCCTCGACGAGGTCGACCTCGGCGCCCCACCACCGGCAGGCGGCCACGCGGGCGGGGTTGGCCGTCCGCGGCATCACCACCTTCGCCGTCGTCCCGAGGACGCGGGCCGCGTACCCGACGGCGATCGCGTGGTTGCCCGCGCTCACCGCCGTGACGCCGCGGGCGAGCGTGGCGCGGTCGAGCGCCAGCATGACGGTCAGCGCGCCCCGCGGCTTGAACGTGCCCGTGTGCTGGAAGAGCTCGAGCTTCAGGAGGACCCGGGTGTCGGCGTCCAGGTGGTCGGTGATCTCGCGACTGCCCCACGCCCACACGGGCGTCTCGACGACGAGGTCGCCGAGCCGCGCCCGGGCAGCCCGGATCTCGGCGATCGTCGGGGCGACCACGTCGGTCTTCATCTGGCGGTGGGGGCGGTGGGGGCCGCCGGGACCGCGGCCGGCGGCAGCGGCATCCCGTGGTTGCCGCGGTAGTCGGCCGGCTCGGGCGACCGCCAGTCCGCGAGGAGCCGGGCCTCGGGCTGCCAGATCTCGACCCCGAGCGGCCGGCAGACGTCGATCGGGTCGCGCGCGCCCGGGCCCCACAGGGGGACGGAGAGATCCCCGCCGGGGCAGGTCGAGATCGCGCAGAGGAGGTCGATCTCGGCGAAGATCTCGAAGAAGTCCCCCTTCTTCGCCGGACTGGCCTTCATGAAGTAGCGGTCGTCCTGGAGCCCGGTCACCTGGAAGACGTTGAGCACGTCGTGGACGTCCAGCTCGGTGAGCCGCCACGGCGCGATTGCCCGGACCAGGTTCGAGTGGCAGCAGAAGTCGAAGTCCTGCCCCGTCAGGAGCTTGGTGACGTAAGGATCGCAGCGCGTGCCGAGCAGATCGTGGCAGCGCCCGCCGTCGGCGTCGATCCCGTACGCGAGCGTGTCGTTCGTGATCGTCGCCATCGGGCGCAGGTACGGGAGCGTCGACCAGAGCCGGTCGTGGGTCGTGACGTGGGCCCGGTGAAGCTGCTTCGTCCGCGATGCCCAGAAGCGCTCGCGCGGGTTGTGGAGATGCCAGGCGTTGAAGTCCGCCACCTGGGGCCCCTCGACGGTGACGATCCGGCAGAGCTGGCCGGCGCGGACGGGCCACGCGCGCCCCGAGCGAATGGGCACCACGAAGCGGTCGACGAGGGTTCGCGTCGCGGTCTCGCGGGCGAGCCGGTCGTAGAAGGCGCGGTCCACCACCAGGGGCCCGCTCGGGGTGGAGGGGAGATAGGTCCAGGGTCGCGACATCATCGGCCTCCGCGTCTGAGTGTGCGGGCGCCACTCTAGCACGGGCGCCGGAGGCGAGTCCGCTCCGCGCGCGCGGTGCGGCGACGCGAACCCGGCCTCAGGCGAAGCGCCAGCCGTCGAGGGCCGCCGGGTCGTCGGGGCGGATGCGGAGCGGAAGATCGTGCGGGGCGAGGATCCCGGCGTCGATCAGAGGGGCGAGCCCCGCCCGGATCGCCAGGGAACGCGGGAGGCGCGGCATCAAGGGGAGCCGATCGGTCCAGGGCCCGGTCCCCACCGTCAGCCGCGGCCCTTCGCCGTCGGGCGTCCACACGCGGAGGCCGGGCCCGCGACCGGTGCGGCGGAGGAGGACGGGCACCTGGGTCCAGAGCGTGCGGGGGCGGGCGGGCGGGATCGGCTCCGCGAATCCCGACACCACGTCCCACCCGAGGAGCGCCGCCATCGGATCCCGGGGGCGCGCGGCTCGCGTCCACGTGAGCGTGATGGCCAGCGAGCGGCGCCGGCACACGACCGCATGCGGGGTCCGGGCGGGCAGATGGAACAGCGTGCCGGGCTCGAGGTCGAGGGTGCGCCATCCCGGTCGCGGGCCGCTCCGGGGGGCCGGGTCCTCGAGCTCCTCCGGGGTGCCTCGCGGCACTCGAGGGCCGATGGTCACGGTCCTCCGCCCCTCGAGCTGGAGCCAGAACGCGTCGACGTCCCCGTCGTGGTGGAGGCCCATGCCCGCCCGTCCCGCTCCCTCGACGAGGAACAGGAACGAGCACTCCTCGCGAGCGCGCCCCCGGGAGCGGTCCGAAGAAGGCGCGCCGGAGGCTGACCATGAGCCGCATCAGGCGCGGCAGGACCTGGTGCACCTGGGGGAGATAGGCCGTCTGCCCGGACGCCAGGGCGGCCGCGAGACGTCGCGGGTCCCCCGACCGGTCCACCCGGCGCTCCGCGGCAATCTGGAACGGGAGCCCGCTGCCGGCCATCTCGACGCAGGCGGCGAAGCCGGGGGCGATGGCGCGCCATGCCCGGTCGCGCGCCGGAAGGACGGTCGGCACGCGGCCCAGGGCTCGCCGGCGAAACCCGGCCAGCGCGCGGTCCCCGGGAAACCAGCTCGCGAGCGGGGTCGCCATCGCGCGCCGAGGCTCGAGCCCGCCAGGACTCACGCGGATCGGCACCTGGATCGGACCATCGTGTCGCACGATAGCGGAGAGGCGCGCCGCGAACAACGGGCACCGCGGTGACCGCGGGTCCGGCCGCCGATCACCGGGCGGATCGCCGGGCCAATCGCGGCCATCGCCGGGATGGACGCGGGGCCCCGGTCGCGGTAGAGAGGAAGCGGCTGTCCGTGCCGGCATCCCGTCGGCGTTCCGTCACCCACCATCCCGCGGAGGTCGCATGATCGCCGAAGCCAAGCTTGCGAGCCTGGGGCTCCCTCTCCCCGACCTCGAGGCCGACTACCGCAAGAATCGATCGGGCGCGCGGTTCGTCTCGCACCGCGCCGTGGGCTCGCTCCTCTACCTGTCCGGCACCGTGCCGATCCGCGACGAGGAGGCGTATCTCCCCGGCCTGCTCGGCGGCGGGCTCACGATCGAGCAAGGGTACGAGGCCGCGCGCTGGGCGCTGGTCCAGGCGCTGTCGGCCGTGAAGTACGCGCTGGGCGACCTGGACCGCTTCGACACCGCGATCCACCTGACCGGGTACGTGAACTCGGCCCCGGGCTTCGCCGACCAGCCCCGGGTCATCAACGGGGCGACCGACCTGCTCGTCGAGCTCTACGGCGAGCGGGGCAAGCCCACCCGGGCGGCGATCGGATGCCACGGCCTGGCCCTGAATTCCTCGGTGGAGCTCGTGCTCGTCCTCAGCTTCACCGGCGCCGACGTGCGCCCGCCCCTCGGCCGCGACCGCTGGGCCCGCTGACCGTCCCGCCGCGGCGGCGCCCGGGCGGCCGCGCCGTCCGCCTGCGGAGGCCGGGCGGCGCGGCCCCCGCACGGCAGGTATAATGCGGAGATTCGGCGGGAGGCGACGCGTGCCAGGCAAGATCCAGTCGTGGTTCAAGGTCCGCTTCTTCACCGGCGTGTTCGTCACGCTGCCGGTGGTGCTGACCGCCTGGGTCTTCTGGCTCTTCTACGCGTCGGTCGACGATTTCATGGCCCCGCTCTACGAGCACATCCTGGGGCGGCACCTGCCCGGGCTCGGCTTCCTGACCGCGGTCCTCATCATCTTCATGGTCGGCGTGTTCGCCACGAACGTCGTCGGGCGCCGGATCCTCCTGTGGGGGGAGCGCGTGATCCGCTACATCCCGCTCGTCCGCCGCGTCTACCCGACGGTCAAGGACTTCGTGGACGCGTTCTCACCGAATCGCCGGTCCGGCTTCCGCGAGTTCGTCATCGTCGAGCACCCGCGGGATGGGGCGTACTCGTACGGGTTCCTGACCGGGGACGTCCGCGTCGAGGGGACGAAGCCCGACGCGCTCGTGTCGGTCTACGTGCCGACGAACCACCTCTACCTGGGCGACATCGTCCTGGTGCCGCGGGACGCGCTCGTGCCGACCGGACTGACCGTCGAGGACGGCGTCCGCATCATCCTCTCGGCCGGCACGGCGGCCCCGCCCCGGCTCCCTCCCGAGGGTGACGGCGGGCTCGGCGCCGCCGCCACGTGACGGTTTCAAGGAGACCAGCGCCATGAAGTTTCTCTGCATCGCGTGCGACCAGGCCATGCGGCTCTCGGGAACGGGAGGGGCGCCCGACGCGGGCTCGCTCACCGTGACCTTCACCTGCCCGGCCTGCGGTCACCGGGTGGCCATGCTGACGAATCCGTGGGAGACGCAGATGGTGCGCACGCTGGGCGTCAAGGTCGGCGGCGCCCCCGCGGAGGCGCCCGCGCCGTTCGCCGCCGTGCGGGCGGGCCTCGCGCATCAGCGGGACACGGGCCTCGCCGCCCCGGCGCCGGATCCCGGCAGCGGGGTCCTCGCCGCCGCGGCGACGGGCGCGCCGGCGACGGACGGCCCCGGCTGTCCCTTCGCGGCGATGATCGGCGGGACCGGGGCCGAGCGCGGCTGCCACCGTCGCCTGGACCGTCGACGCGGCCGGGCGCCTCGAGCGCATCCCCGCCTTCATCCGCCCGATGGCCCGGCAGGCGATCGAGCGGTTCGCGCAGGAGCGGGGCTACTCGACGGTGAACGACGAGGTCATGGACCAGGCGCGCGACTTCATGGGGATGTAGACGTCGGCTCCGCCTCTTCGGCCTCGCCGGCCACGGCGTCCGCCGGGAGCAGGCGGAAGGGCTCGCTGGCCCAGGCCGGGGGCCGGCCGGCCAGCAGGATCTGCCGGAAGGCCGCGAGGGTCGCGTCCTGCGGTATCTCGGGGTGGCCCTCGAGCGCGGCCCAGAACTCCTCCGGCTGGTCGTGCGCCCACCGGGAGACCCGGGCCACCGTCCCGAAGAACCGGCGCACCTTCCGCTCGACGGCCCGCTCGACGGTCGGCCGGCCGAGCGTCGTGGCCAGCTGCGCGACCGCTCCGAGGAGCGGCGTGTCGAGCCGCACGTGCCCGGTGACGCTCGCCTCCACGCGGCGTGCCGGCCTCCGGGTCGTCCTCGTGCTGGAACTCGATCATGACGAGCAGCTGTCCCTGGATCGTGGGGAGCCCGCGGGTCTCGTACGCCCCCTCCAGGTGGTAGAGGCGCCGTCCCTCGTCCTGATAGAGCACCCGGATCATGCCGCGCGCCCCCCGGCGGTCGTCGCCCCAGTACCCGCCGTCGCGCGCCTCCACCTGGTACTTCCCGAGCCGGAGCGCCCGGGCGACGGCGGCGGCGAAGTCCGGGTGGTCGAGCAGGAAGCGAAAGACCGGCTCGCGACTCCGGCTGCGGAGCCCGGTGACCCGCTGGGCGAAGAGGCTCGTTCCGAGCACGGCCTCGGCGCGCCGGCGGGCGTCGTCATCGAGCCGGGCGAACGGGACACCGAGCGGCATCGCGTCCAGCGTCACGCTCGGGCCGCCCGGATCGCTCGGCGATTCCACGGGTTCCGCGCGACCCCCGCGCGAGGGGACGACCAGGGCCAGGACGGCCAGGAGCGCGAGGCCGAGGCGGATTCGGCCTGGCGCGGGCCGGCGATCGCGGGCCGGGGCGGTGCGGGGGCTGACGGGCATGGCGGGCGCTCCCGCCGCTACGGTACCACGGCGGCGGGGCCGGGCCCGGCCGTCGCCATTTCGTACGGGGTCCCGGGCCCTCGCTGCTACAATGGCGCCTCGTATGACTCTGCGAGGCGATGTCGCGGTTCGCGGGCTTGGCGTCCTGGTGGCGCTCGGGCTCGCCCTGGCGCTCCTCCGCCCGGCGGCGGCCTCGACCGAGGGCGCCGCCAACGGGGCCCCGGCGGGCAGCGTGCCGGTCTCGGCCGAGGCGGTCGTGCTCCTCGACCTCGAGACGGGCAAGGTGCTCTTCGAGAAGAACGCCGAGGAAGATCGCGCGCCGGCGAGCCTCGTCAAGATGATGACCCTCTACATCGCCTACGAGGAGCTCCGCGCCCGGCACGTGACGCGGGGCGAGCTGGTGACGATCGGCCCGAACGTGATGCGGACGCCGCGGTTCCGGATCGGGCTCTCCACCCGCCAGGTCGTGCCGTTCGAGACGCTTCTCGCGGCCGTCGCGATCGCCTCCGCCAACGACGCGGCGACCGCGGTCGCGGAGCACCTCGCGGGGAACGAGGACAAGTTCGTCGAGCGCATGAACGTCGAGGCCGAGCGCCTCGGGCTCACCCACACCGTGTTCGCCAACCCGCACGGGTTGCCGGACGCGCGTCAGCGGACGACGGCGCGGGACATGGCGGCCCTGGCGGAGCACCTCCTGCGGGACTACCCCGAGAGCCGGGTGCTCCTCGGCGACACGGACTTCGTGTGGCGCGGGCGGGTCTTCCGGCGCCGCATCCCGCTCTTCCGGGATCCGGGGGGCGTGACGGCGCTCAAGACCGGGTTCACGCTGGAGGCGGGCTACAACGTCGCCGTGGCCGCCGGCCGCGCGGGGCAGCGGCTGCTCTGCGTGGTGCTCGGGGCCGAGACGCGGGGCCTGTCGTTCCTCGACGCCGGCCGGCTCCTCAAGTTCGGATTCGGCGAGCCGCTCGGCAACTCGGGGCGCACCGGCCGGCACTGGCGGGTGCGCAGCCGCGCCGCCCCCCGCTAGCCGCCGGCGCGGTGCCGCCGACGGGTCCTACTCGGGCTCGACGGCCCGACGGACGATGCGGCCCTCCGCGTCCACGTACAGGAGGACCAGCTCGTACTGATTGAGGCGGTGCCTCGGTCCTCGCCGTAGTAGCGGTTCGGGTTCACATCGACGACCACGGCGCGCCGGTAGACCAGCACGGGGCCGACGTCCGACGACCGCACCTCCTGGGGAGGACCGATATCGCTGGACCGCCTCGGCGCGCGTGCTCACCGCGGTGAGGTCGTCCCCCGGGGCGAGCGGCGGCTGCCGGAGGGGCGCCAGCTGAGCGCACGCGCCCAGGGCGAGGCCCATCAAGAGAACCGCGAGGCCAGGGAAGGCGTTCGCGCCCGGTAGCGCCCGGCTCAGCCCGGTGCGGGCGCCCGGGTCGCGAGGGTTCCGCCCGGCGCCCCGGGTGCGCTCGCCCGCGCGGGTCCGACGGCTCCAGAGTGTGACGGTCGGCGACATGGCGCCCCATTGTACGGGCTCGGGTCGGAGGCCGGCAAGGCGGCGGAGACCCGGGCCCGCGCCGGGTCGGATCGGACTCGACTGGCGACCCGGCGCGTCCTCGAGACGGGGCGCGGAGGAGAGGGCATGCAGGTGCAGGGCCTCCTGTTCGACGCGTACGGCACCCTGTTCGACGTCCACTCGGTCGTGGAGGCCGGGCGGGCCGTCACGAGCGACCCCCAGGCGCTGTCCGCGCTCTGGCGGCAGAAGCAGCTCGAGTACACGTGGCTCCGGAGCCTCATGGGGCGCTACGAGGACTTCTGGGCCGTCACGGAGTCGGCGCTCACCTTCGCGTGCCGGCGCCTCGGGCTCGAGGTGAGCGCCGCCGAGCGGCGGCGGTTGATGGACGCCTACCTCGCGCTCGAGGCGTTTCCCGAGGTGCGCGAGGCGCTCGGCCGGCTGCGGGACCTGCCGTGCGCCATCCTCTCGAACGGCGCGCCCCCCATGCTCGAGGCGGTCGTCGCCCACAGCGGCCTCGGCGAGCACCTCCGCGCGGTCATCAGCGTCGATCAGGTGCGGACCTACAAGCCGCATCCGGCCGTCTACGCGCTCGGTCCCGCCCGGCTCGGCCTCGCCCGCGCCGCCATCGGCTTCGTGTCGTCGAACGCCTGGGACGTCGCCGGGGCCAAGGCGTTCGGCTTCCAGGTCGTCTGGGTCAACCGGCAGGGGGCGCCCCTCGACGAGCTCGGCGTGAGCCCGGACCTCGAGGTGCGCGATCTCGCGGCGCTCGCCGAGGCTCTCGGGCGCTGAGGATCGGCGGCGCGCTACTCGCGCGCCTTGCGGGCGCGGGCGGCCTGCATCGTCTCCCGGGGCTGTCCGCCGAAGCGCTCCTCGCGCCACGGGTCCGCCCGCATGTGGTAGCCGTGGCCCTCCCAGAATCCGGGGCGGTCGTGGTCCATCAGCTCGAACCCCGTGACCCACTTCGCGCTCTTCCAGAAGTAGAGGCGCGGGACGACCAGGCGCACCGGCCCGCCGTGCTCGGCCGCCAGGGGCAGGCCGTCGTGGTGCGTGGCGAGCACGACGTCGGCGTCGAGGAGGGCCTCGAGCGGCAGGTTGGTCGTGTAGTCGGGCTCGGCGTGGACCATGACGAAGCGGGCGCCCGGGCGGGGTCGCGCCTCGGCCAGGAGGTCGCCAGGCCGGATCCCGCGCCACCGGTTGTCGAGCCGGCTCCAGCGGGTCACGCAGTGGACGTCGGACTGGATCTCCACCGGGGGCCGGGCCGAGAACTCCGTCCACGACCACTCGCGCGGGTGCTCGACGGCGCCGAAGATCCGGAACCGCCAGCGGGCCGTGTCGACGCGCGGGACGTCCCCGTACGTGAGCACCGGCCACTTGGCCGTGAGGGTCTGACCGGGCGGCACGCGCTCGTGCGGGGCGCTCATGGATCGGGCTCGCCGCGGCTCACGCCTCGCCCGGGCGGAGCGGCTCGAGGGCGGCGGGCGCCACCGGGAGATCCCGTGGCGCCGGGCGGCGCGCGGCCGGTCCGAGCGCCGTGACGAAGATCGCCTCCTTGCCCGCCGCGTCGGGCTCGAAGAATCGCACGACCTCGTCGTCGTAGAAGGTCAGCCCCGTGGCCCCGAGCCCGAACCCGTACGCGCCCAGGTACAGCCGACCGCCGAGGAGCCCGGCGGCCAGGTTGACGGCCCGATAGCCGCGGCTTCCCCATCGCGCCAGGACCGGGTCGAGGTCGGAGAGGAAGAACGCGACGGCGCTGGCGTCCGCTCCGAGCGGCTGCTCGAGGCAGAGATCGCCGCCTTCCCGGCGGAACTCGCCCGGCCTGAGGAGCCGGAGCGCGCGTGTCCCCGGATCCCACACGTAGGCGCCCGAGACGAGGTCCTCGACGGCGTGGACCAGCAGGTAGGTCTCGACGAGCGCATCCGCCGGACCGAGGTCGAGCGGGAGCGGGCGGAGCGCGGCGTCGAGAATCGCCGCCAGCCGGGCGGCCGCAATCGGGCCGCGGGGAAACTCCCGGGTCGACCCCCGGCGGAGGATCGTCTCGCCGAGCGCCCGGGACGGCTCGCGTGGCGGGTCGCCGGGTCTCGCGGCCCGTGTCCTCCGCGAGGCCGACCCAGGCCCGTGCCGCGGCCCCGTCCGGGAGGCTCGAGGCCTCGTAGGCGGCCCGGACCAGGGGGTAGTCCTCCTCGTGCCGCGAGAGCGGCACGGAGGGGAGCGCGAGCGGCGGCAGGGGCGGGCCCGGCGCGGCCGGTCCGGCCTCCCGGCCGAGCGGGATCAGGGCGAGACTGCCCTCCCGGACCGCGTCGATGCCGAGGAGGGCGTTGACCAGGGGATCCGCGAACCCGAGGAGCACCCGGGCCGGGACGTCGATCGCCACCGCGGTCGCAAGGAGGTTCGCCAGGAGCGTGCCGGCGTCCCAGAAGAAGTGCCGGAACCCACGGGCCCGGTACTTCCAGGTGTTCCGCCAGTGAATCGCGGTGAGGATCAGGGTGGCCGGCGCGTCCGCGACGAGGTCGCCCCGGCCCGCCGCCTCCGCGAGCGCCGCGCGATGATCACCCGCCCGGAGGCGCCGCAGGGCGAAGTCCCCGGGGCAGAAGTGGTAGACACCCGGCTCGAGCCCCGCCACGGCCCCGGCCACCACGTAGACCTCGGTCTGATAGAGGGCGCCGGTCGACGCCGCCGCGCGGAAGTGGATGGTCTCGCCGCCGGGGTAGACCTTCCGCTTCGTGAGCCCCGCGGAGAAGAAGAGGAGCTGCGCCAGGGCGACCATGTCGACGATGCCCTGTCCGCCGGGCACGGCCCCGCGCGCGACCGCCTCGAGGACGGGAAGCGTGGGCGGCGGCACCTCCCGGGGCAACGGCACCGCCGGGGGGTCGGGGTACACCTTGAACAGGAAGGGCTTGTTCGCCCAGTCGAGCGCGTGGCGGTCGCTCCGGACGCTCGCTCGCGAGTGCTTCGTCGCCTGGTGATAGGCGCGGGCGTCGCCGGAACCCTCCGCGGCCCGGCCCGTCGGGGCCGAGGCGGTCACCCGCGGCGTCGCGGCCGCGTCGCCGGCCCCGCGCCCGGGGGCCGCGGCGCCGCGGCGGCCGCCGCCGCGCGGGACGTCTCGCGGAACGCGGTCGGGTCGCGGTCCACCTTGCCCCCGACCGGCGTGCCGCACTGCTGGCACACGTAGTCGTACTTGTTGCCGGTCGGCAGGACCAGGAGGAGCTTCTTCCGGACCGGCATGGCGCGGCGGCACGTGCCGCAGAACAGGCTCTCGGCCTCGAACTCTCGATAGGCGTCGGTCATGACGATCATTCTAGCCCGGCCGCCCGCGCTCCGCCGCGCCGACCTCCCGCCGCCTCGGGCGGATCCGCCCCTCAGCTCTGACGTGGCGTCAGCGCGAGCATCCGCAGCGGCGACCCCGAGGCGCCGCGGATGCGGAGCGGCGGGACCACGAGGCAGAACAGGTGAACGCGCGCGGCCCCGATCTCCTCCAGGTTCGCGTTCTCGACGAGGTAGATGCCGTGGTCCGCGATCATGAGCATGTGAACGGGGAAGAGCTCCTTCCCGCTCACGGCGGGCCGCACCTCGTAGGTCGCGGTGTCCGTGCCGGTGAGCCGCGCGCCCTGGGCGACCAGCCACCGCCCCGCATCCACCCCCGGCCCGGGCGACTTCTCCCCCAGGTAGCGGGCGTTGTCCTTGGCGAAGTACTGGCCCCAGCCGGTGCGGATCAGGACCGAGTCCCCACGGGTCACGCGGACGCCCTGGGCGCGCGCGGCGTCCTCCAGGTGCTTCGCGGTGATCTCGAGGCCGGGCGGCAGGGGATCGGCGGCGCCGCCGGCGACCGCCCGGGCCACGTCGAGAAGGACGCCCCGGGACAGGAGGAGGTCGGGCGGGAACGCCTCGATCCCGAGGTCGTTCCCGATGCCGTCGGGCCGGCTGGTCGCCTGGACCGCGTCCACCCCGCCGTGGAGCTTCAGGTTCCGGCCGATGTGACCGATGGCGTCGATCGTGGGCGCCCCGTGCTGGCCCGAGAAGTAGAGCATCTCCGAGGTCCACGAGACCTGGCTGCCGGGGGCCGATCCGTAGATCTCGTGGGTCTGCCGGTGAGTGGCGTTGAGGGCGAGCGCGTACGGCGGGTTGAGCGACAGGACGGGCGCGGACTGGTCCCAGGTGAACCCGAGGTCGAAGACGCGCGCCGCGCGCACCCCGCTGATGAACGCCTCGACGTTCACCTGCAGCGGGGTCTGGGCCCGGGCGTCGGTCGCGAGGGTCGCGGCGGCCGCCGTGGCGGCCCCGCCGAGGAAGATCCGTCGAGAGACGGCGTCCGCGGGAGCGTCGCGCTCCACGTCGGGGTCCCGGGGACGGCCGCCCGCCGGCAGGGGTCCCGGGTCGTGTCGGTCCGCGCTGGGGTTACCCGCGATCTCTACGCTCATGTCGTCCCCCTCTGCGATCGGCCGGCGCCGGCGCCGGCCTGGACGGATTCAGAACCCTCGGCCGCCGATGAGACGCACCACCACGAGGCCGAAGACGAGGAGCCCCACGGCGGCGGCGACGAGCGTGCGCCAGTCACCCAGGCCGACCGCGCGCTTCTCCTTGGCCTTCGGCCGCGGCCGCTCGGGCAGGAGCATCTGGGCGGTCGACGCGGGCGCGAGGCGGAGCAGCGGCGGCGCGACCCCGAGCCCGTGGATGCCCTGGCGCGCGACCTCCGCCTCATCCGCGGTGAGCGCCAGGAAGGTCACGAAGGTGCCGTGCTCGAGGTCCTCCTGGACCTCGGTCAGGCCGTGGGCGGGCGCCCGGTCGATGACCCAGCGGGCGACGCGGTACCGGAGCCGCTCGTCGACCAGCGGGCTGAAGGACAGCGCGTAGGCCTGCTTGGCGCCCGGCGAAACCGCGGCAGGCGCGGCGGCGCCCGGCGCCGCGCCGGTCGCCGTTGCCGTCGTGGGGCGTGAGGTTCGGGGCGACCCGCGCCCCGCACGACATGCAGAAGACGCTCTGGTCCGGGAGCGTGGCCCGGCACTTGGGGCAGGTCACGGTCGGTCCCCGAGCGCCGCTAGAGGCGCGCCTCGACGGCGCCGATCGAGGCGTCCAGGATCGCCACGATCTCGTCCGCCTGCGCGCGCGTGAGGATGAGCGGCGGTGTCAGCTTCGTGTGGTCCCCGAGGACGCCGTCGACCGAGCCCGGTGCCGGGGTACGTCACGAGCCCCCGCGGGCAGGGCCTCGAGCGCGATCGCCCGCGCGACCTCGCGCTCGGCCGGGAAGGGGGCCCGCGTCGCGCGATCGGCCACGAACTCGAGCCCGACCATCATGCCGAGCCCGCGCACGTCGCCGATGATGGGATGGCGCGCCTGGAGCCCGCGCAAGCCCGCCAGGAGGTGGGCGCCGACCTCCCGGGCGTTCCGCACCAGATCGTGCTCCTGGATGTAGCGGAGCACGGCCAGGCCGACGGCGGCGGCCACGGGATGCCCGGAGTACGTGTGGCCCCCGACGAAGTTCGAGCGGTTGCGCTCGAACGCCTGCATGAGCTCGTCCCGGACGATGACGGCGCCCAGCGGGATGTAGCCTCCGGAGATCCCCTTGGCGGTGGCGATCATGTCGGGAATCACGCCCCAGTGGTCGACGGCGAAGTTCGCGCCGGTCCGGCCGAAGCCGGTCATCACCTCGTCGGCGATGAAGAGGATCTCGTTGCGGTCGCAGATCTCCCGGATCTTCGGGAAGTACTCGGGAACCGGCGGGACCGCGCCGAGCGTCGCGCCGACCACCGGCTCCGCGATGAAGGCGGCCACGTTCTCCGACCCCTGCATCCGCACCAGGCGCTCCAGGTAGTCGGCGCAGTAGGTGTCGCAGGAAGGATAGGTCTGCTTGAAGTGGCAGCGGTAGCAGTACATCGGCGGGAGATGGCTCCCTCGTTGAACATCGGCACGTACTTGCGGCGGCGGATCGTGTGCCCGCCGAAGGCCATCGAGCCCAGCGTGTTCCCGTGGAAGGACTGCCAGCGCCCCATCACGATGGACTTGGACGGCTTGCCCCGCTCGAGCCAGTACTGGCGGGCGAGCTTGGCGGCGTTCTCGGTCGCCTCGGACCCGCCGGACACGAACCACACCCGGTTGAGGTCCCCGGGGGCGAACTTGGCCACGGCCTCGGCGAGAGCCTCGAGCGGCTCGCTCGTGAAGAGATGCGACGGCACGAACGCGACCTTGCGGGCCTGGGCCGCCATGGCCTCCGCGATCTCCTGGACGCCGTGGCCGATGGAGGTCACGGCCGATGCGCCGCCCGAGCCGTCGATGTAGCGCCGGCCCTCGGCGTCCCAGAGGTAGACGCCCTCGCCCCGCACGATGGTGGGGTAGGCGCGCCCGAGGTCGCGGTACAGCACGCTCGACTGGATCAGGGACCGGCTCATCGTCGCCTCCCGGAGGTCTGGGCCTCGCTAGGTCGTGTGACCCTGGTCAGGGTACCACTCACCCCCCGGCGGCGCGGATGAGGTTCGGCAGGCCCTCCAGCCACTCGGCGAGCGGCACGTCGGCGTCGAGGATGATCTCGAGCTTGCCGCTCGGCAGGCGGCGCACCCGGCCCGGCCGGCCGGGCGAGAGCGGGATGACGAGCGCCTCGCGCGAGATGCCGAGGCCATCGGTCACGGCGAAGACCGCCTGGATCTCGGCCAGCGCGACCCGCTCGAGCACGGCGACCGGCTCCCGTCCGTCGCTCAGCGACGCCGGCGGAGGGCGGAGGCGGTTCCGCCGGGGATCGCCTTCTGCATCGCCTGGAACCAGATGTCCGCCATTCTCGCGTACCCCGCCTCGTTGGGATGGAGGGGGTCCCGATTGGGCGAGATGCCGAACAAGGAGCGGTCGTTCATACCCTCGAAGATCTCCGCCACGACGACCTGGTTCGCGCTCGCGAACGCCTGGATGTTGGCGTTGACGCTCGTGATGACGTCATCGGCGCACGGGTTGTTCCGGAAGCTCGGCGGAATCGTCCCGATGATCGGGATCGCTTGGCTGTTCTTGGCGATCCGGACCATGTTCTGGAGGTTGTTGGTGATCCCGGAACTGTCGCGGCACTCGTGCGCGTCGTTGGTGCCCTCCAGGATGAGGACGAAGCCCGACTTGTCGATCGCCAGGATCGAGGGCAGCCGTCGCAGCCCTGCGGGCGTCTCCTCGCCCCCCACCCCGCGGTTGACCACGCGCCACGCCGGGTCGAGGCTCTGGAGCTTGCCCTGAAGGAGGGCGGGGTAATTGTTCCCGGTGGTGAGGCGGAAATCCCGGCGCTTCAGCTCGAGGACGCCCTGCGTGATGCTGTCGCCGAACGCGGTCGCCTTCCTCGGGTTGTTGCCGCCGAAGTCGAAGTCGGCGGGGGTCTGCGACGAGGCGCTGGTCGAGTTGCTGCTGCCCCCCCGCAGCCCGCGGCGGCGAGAAGGGCGAGGCCAAGACAGACGTCGCGGACGAGACGGGATGATCGAATCATGATTGCCCTCCGGAGATGATTTCGCGGACCGTGTACACGGGCTTCCGCTGGGACTCGTGATACGTGCGGACCAGCATCTCGCCGAGCAGCCCGATCGACACGAACTGGAAGCCGACGAGGACGAGAAGTACGCCAAGCAGAAGGAGCGGCCGGTTGGCCAGGCCCATTCCGTGAAAGAGCTTCTGATACGAGAGCACGGCGCCGACGGCGATGCCGAGGCCGCCCAGCACGAGGCCGAGGAGGCCGAAGATCTGGATGGGACGGGTCCAGTAACTCATCAGGAACTTGACCGTCAAAAGATCCAGCAAGACACGTACCATGCGCCCCAGGCCGTACTTCGAGACCCCCCGGCGCCGCGGCCAGTGGGTGACGGGCAGCTCGCCCACGGTGGCCCCCACCCAGCGGCACAGGGCCGGCAGGAAACGGTGCATCTCCCCGTAGAGCGCCACGTCCTGAAGGATCTCGCGGCGGTAGACCTTGAGGGCGCACCCGTAGTCGTGGAGGCGGACCCCGGTGATCCAGGAGATCAGGGCGTTGGCGACCTGCGAGGGGAGCCGCCGCGACCAGAACGGGTCCTGCCGGTCGTGGCGCCACCCGCTCACGACGTCGTACCCTTCCTTGAGCTTGTCGACCAGCCTGCGGGATGTCCGCCGGGTCGTTCTGGCCGTCCCCGTCGAGGGTGATGATGAGCGCGCCGCGGGCCAGGTCGAACCCGGCCGCCAGGGCGGCGGTCTGGCCGAAGTTCGAGCGAAGCTGCACGATGCGGAGCGTCCGCAGCTCGGCCGTGAGATCGCGGAGCCGCGGGTGCGTCCGGTCCGTCGAGCCGTCGTCGACGACGATCAGCTCGTACGGCTGGCCGAGACTCTCCATCACGTCCCGGAGGCTCACCAGCAGGGGCCGGACGTTGTCCTCCTCGTTGTAGACGGGGATGACGACGGAGAACGCCAGGGCGCTCATGCGCTCTTGCTGCCGGCCGTCCGGAGCTCGCCCAGGGTGAGGTTCAGCGCGCTCAGGTAGGCGAGGCCCACGACGGTGATCGGGATGTAGTTCGCCAGGTGGTAGACGATCGACAGCGAGAGGGCCGTCTCGCGGGCGACGCCCATGAGGGCCAGGCCCTGGACGGTACCCGCCTGGAAGGGCCCGATGTACCCGGGCGCCGACGGCAGCACGAGGGCGACCGCGATCACGCCCAGCAGGAGGAACGAGGCGTAGAGCGGCAGCTCGAGCGAGAAGGCGCGGAACATGGCCTCGACGCCCGCAGCGTTGACGACCCAGATCACGATGGACAGGAGCGCCGTGAGCAGGAGCGCCCGGCCGTCGCTCAGCACGCCGAGCCCGGCGCGGAACGACTCGAGCAGGCGGTGGGCCGGGGCGGCCAGCCGGGCGGGCAAGCGCTCGATCCCCCAGGTCAGGAGGCCGAGCCCCCGGCCCGTGCGGAGGGCGACCAGGCCGCCGAGGATGCCCAGGTACAGCACGCACATCAGGGCGGCCGCCCAGAGCGAGCGTCCGGCTCGGCTGGAGGAACGACAGCCCGCCGACCAGGAACAGGAGGAGGGTGAAGCCGTCGAAGATCCGCTCGATCACGATCGTCGCGAACGGCAGCGAGGGCGGCAGCGCCTCCGATCGGCCGAGGGCGTAGGCGCGGACGAACTCCCCCAGCCGGGCGGGGAGGACGTTGTTGGCCATGAAGCCGATCATCGTGATGGCGAAGAGGCGGTGGATGCCCACCCGCTTCACCGGCCGGAGGAGCACCTGCCAGCGGATTGCCGTCAGCCAGAACCTCAGGAAAATCGAGGCGATCACCGGGACCAGCCAGAGTGGACGTACCTGGCGAAGCTGGTGGAGGACCTCGTCCAGGCTGACCCCCCGGACCGCCACCCAGAGGAGGACGACGCTGACCGCCACGCCGAGCCAGACCTTGCCGCGCATGGCTCACCGCGCGGGGCGGAGGAAGACCTTCACCCCCGGACGCCCCCCGGGGAGGCGCCGGCGCGAGCCCCCCTGTGTTTGGGCATCCGAGCGCGTCACGGCCGAGGGAGTATACCCCCGCTGACCGGGGGGGGCAACTAACCGACCCGGAGGCCCTCCGCCCGCCCCCGGGGGGCCCGGGCCGGCTCAGGCCCGGCGCCCGACGGCGACCAGAGACAGCCCGAATGGCAGGGGGACGGCCGCCTCGGCCCGCAGGAGGGGCACCAGGAGGTTCTGGAGCTGGAGCTGGAAGCTCGGGACCCGGGTGCGTCGCAGCAGCACGCTGTTCAGGTACCAGCCGACGACGCCCATCCGGTTGAAGAACTGCATGGACTCGACGTGGAAGCCGGCCTCCTCGAGCTTCTCGGCGAGGCCGGGCCTCTCGTACCGGCGGTGATGATCGATCGCGCGGTCGATCGCTCCGTAGAGCCGCTGGTGCGCCGGGACCACCAGGAGGAGGCGTCCTCCGGGCGCCAGCGACGCGTGCAGCCGCCGGAGCGCCTCGCGGTCGTCCTCGACGTGCTCGAGGACGTTCAGGCAGAGGATCGTGTCCAGGCTCCGCGCGGCGAGGGGCGCCGGGTCGAAGTCGGTGAGGTCCAGCGGCATCACCTCCACGCGGGTGTGCCGCTCGAAGGTGTTCCCGAGGATGCGCAGGTAGCGCGGATTGAGCTCCGTCGCCACGATGAGATCGCGGCCCATCAGGAAGCGGGTGAAGCTCCCGATCCCGGAGCCCACCTCGAGGACGCGCTGGCCGAGCCAGGGGGCGAGCTGCTCGAGCATCCAGCGGTTGTACCGCTCCGCCTTGGCCAGGCGCAGGAGGGTCTTGTAGCCGGGATCCGCGTTCTCCTGGTCGTCGACGAACGCGTAGCGAAAGATCGTCCAGAGGGCCACGACCCCGTCCGTCCAGCGGATCTTCTTGCCTTCCCAGTAGGCGCGCCCCGCGTACGAGATCGGCACCTCGTAGATCCGGGCGTGCACCTTGGCGAGCTTCGCGGTGAGCTCCGGCTCCACGCCGAAGCGGCTCGACCGGATGGGGATGCTCTTGATGATGTCGGCGCGGAAGACCTTGTAGCCCGTCTCCATGTCCGTCAGGTTCAGGTTCGTGACCATGTTGGAGACGAGGGTGAGGAACTTGTTCGCGACGTGGTGCCAGAAGTACAGGACGCGGCGAGGGGTCCCCGTGAAGCGGGAGCCGTAGACGACGTCGGCCTTGCCCTCGAGGATGGGCGCCAGGAGCTTCGGGTAGTCGCGCGGGTCGTACTCGAGGTCGGCATCCTGGACCAGCACGATGTCCCCGGTCGCCTCCGCGAAGCCCCGCCGGAGCGCGGCGCCCTTGCCCTGATTGGGGTCCTGGTAGTAGATCCGGATCTCGTTCTTCTCGTCGGCCGTCCCGAGGCGCCGCGCCTCCGCGAGCTCGGCCTCGAGCCGGCGGAGATAGTCACGGGTGCCGTCCGTGGAGCAGTCGTCGACGATGACGATCTCCTTGGGGATGGTCACCGCCTGGACGCGCTCCAGGATCTCGGGGAGCGTGAGGCGCTCGTTGTAGACGGGGACGACGACGGACAGGCGCGGGGAGGAATTCTGTCCCACGGCGGGGGCATTATAGCAGGGCGCCCGCACTTGCCCTCATCTCGCGCCCCGGCCGCGGGCCCGCCAGTCTTGCCCGGGCACCAGTGCGAGAGGGCGTCGCGTTGACGCGGCGCCCGGCCGTTCTATAGTGGCGCCGTGGCCGGGAGCCGTCGTCCAGCCGGCGCGTCGCCTGCGGAAGCCTGGACGCGCGCGTGGCCGGTGGCGGCCGCGCTGCTCGTCCTCGCCGCCGCCGTCCGGACTCTCCGGTTCTGGGGCGTCATCAGCTGGGCGCACTGGGACGAGGCCAACGTCGCGGTCCCGGCCATTCAGATTCTCGGCGGGACCTTCCCCGTCCATCACGTCGGAGTGGAGTACGTCGGCGCCACCGCGGCCTATCCGCTCGCCGCGTGGTTTGCGCTGGCCGGGGTCTCGACGCTGGCCCTGGATCTCTTCGCCTACGCCGTCGGCCTCGGCGTGGTCTGGACCGGCTTCCTCGTCGCGCGGCGCGTGCTGCCGCCCGGCCCGGCGCTGCTGGCACTCGCCGTGCTGGCCGCGCCTCCGCTCCTCCTCGCGTACTGGGCGATCAGCGGGACGCTGAACCCGCCGCTCACGGTGCTCATCGGCAACGTCATCCTCCTGGGTACTCACACGGTCTTCTTTCGCCGCCCAGGCGAGGCGGCGCCGCTGCTCGTGCTGGGTCTCGTCGCCGGGGTCGGCTGGTGGGTCTACCCCCTGGTGGTCGTCTACTGGGCGCCGATCGCTATCCTCGCCGTCCGGACCGGCCTCGTTCGACGGCTCGTCTTCTGGCTGTTCCCGCTGGGCGTGGCCCTCGGCGGACTGCCCGACTGGATCTATGAGGTGCTCTACTTCCCGACGGCGCGGGTGATGGTCCATCAGTCGGGCTCGCTTCCCGCTGAGTCGATCGGCGCGCGGAGCGCCCAGCTCTTCGGGGACATCGCGCTCCAGTTCTTTGGCGCGTCGGGCATGGACGGATTCGTCCCACCGCGTCCGGTGCAGGCGGCGGTGATCGCAGTGGGCGTGCTGGCTGTCGCCCGGGCGGCCGTACGTGACCGGGCAGAGCTCGGATGGCTGGTCGGCGCGGGCGACGGGCCGGAGCGGGGCCGCTGCCTTCTGTGGGCCATGGCGGCGGCCAACGTGGGACTGGTCCTCCTGACCAAGCGGCCGCTCGGCTCCAACTATCTCCTGCCGCTCTATAGCGTCCTGCCGCTCTGGCTCGGCGAATGCTTCTGGTGGCTCGGGGCCCGCCGGGGCTGGCTCGGCGCCGGCGCGCTGGGCGGCTGGCTCGCCTTCCATCTCTGGGCGAACTGGGCGGTCACGCTCGGGCGCGATCCGGTGACGCCGCGCTGGGCGAGCCTCCACGCGGCGGTGCGACCGGTGACCGACTGGCTCGGGGCCCGCGGCCTCTCGCGGGTGTACTGGGCGCCCGAGACTATTCGCGCCTACGAGTTCAGCTACCTCACCGGGATGCGCGTCGTGGCGGCCGATCTCTGGCGCGACTCCGTGATTCAGCACGCGCACGCAGTGGATGCGGAGCCCGCGCCGCCGATCGTCACCACACCGGATCGACTCGATGAGCTCAGGGCGAGTCTCCGCGGGCTCCGGCTCCAACTCCGGGAGACCCCGGTAGGGAGCTTCGTCATCCTCGAGGCGACGCCGACACATCCCATGGGCTTCGTGCCGGTCCCGCCCATGGGCTGGACGGTCACCGCGAGCCACCGGGCGTCCGAGGCGTTCCATCTCGTCGATCGCGACGCCGGCACCGGCTGGAGCATCGGTGACGTTCAACGGCCCGGGCAGTGGCTCGCCGTGGACCTCGGCCGTGAGGTGGACGTGGCGCGAGTGGACCTCCTCGCGATCGACTGGATGGAGGTGCCGGCGGGATTCCGCGTCGAGTGGTCCCGGGACGGCGCCCGCTGGGAGACGGCGGTGTCGGTCCCCCACTACTGGGGACCGCTGTTCTGGTCCGAGCGGCATGCATTCCTCAAGGTCCGGCGCGGGCGCGTCCAGGCGATCTTCGACCCCGTCCGGGCCCGGTTCCTGCGCGTCACGTTGGACCGGCCCGGGCACCATGCGTGGGCGGCCCGGGAGCTGTTCGTGTACGGACCGGGGCCGACCGCGGTGATCTCTCTCGAGGCCGGGGAGCTGGCCGCAGCGCTCCGCCGCGAGGATGTGCAGTTCGTCTACGCGAGCCACTGGTTGTCGGCCCGCGTGCGCGCCGAGTCGCGTGAATCCATCGGGGCGCTCGAGGGAAACGTCGCGCTGAACTCCTACGGCCGGTCGGTGCCGGCACCGTCGAGCCTCGAGCGCTTCAAGCCCGACTGGGGCCGGGCGGTGCTGCTCGGCGCCGACGCCGACGTCGCCGCGGTGCGGGGCGTGCTCGCCGCGCGGGGCGCGCTCGCGCGGGAAGGCGTGGCCGGACCGTACCGGCTCTTCGTGCTCGGGCCGGAAGCGCCGCGCCGGGCGCTGGCGCGGAACGGGTGGCAGGGAAGCGCGAGTCGGGGGGCCGCCACGGCCTCGCTGGCGGTCGACGGGGAGGCACGGACCCGCTGGACGGCGGAGGGGCCGGTGGATGGGACGGTGAGCTTCACGCTGGCGCTGGATCGACCGCGCCGGCTGACGGGGTTGCAGCTGGTGCCGGGCTCGCGGGAGGGCGGGCCGGCCGAGTTCGTCCTGGCGGGTTCGGTGGACGGACAGGCCTGGCAGCCGCTCGCCGCGACCTGGGCGGGGCCGCTGTTCTGGACGGGCGCGGAGCTCCTGCGGAACAGCCGGCCGGAATGGGCCGTGGCGTTCCCGCCGGCGGTCGTGCGCTACGTCCGGATCCGGCCGGCGGCCTCCGCGCCCACCTGGTCGATCGCCGAGATCACCGCGTTCGAGTGAGGGCCGCCGGCGGGGTCACGCCGGCGAGGAGGGCGCGCGCTCGCGCCGCCACCCCAGCAGCCCGGCGACGCCGAGGGCGCCGAGCGTGGCGAGCGTGATCCCCAGTCCGACGAGGACGCTCGGCTGGCGGTAGCGGAACTCCACCCGGTGTCGGCCCGGGGTGAGGAACACGGCCCGGAGCGCATGGTTCGCGCGGGTGATCGCCGCGGGCTGTCCGTTGTCCCACGCGCGCCACCGGTGGTCGAACGTATCGCTCAGGACGAGGACCGCCGGCTCCGGCGCCTCGGCCTCCAGGACGACGTGCTCGGGCGCATACCCGACGACGCGGACGGGCGGCAGGGGCGCCCCGCCGGCCGTCGGCGCCGGCGTGAACCCCGGCGGCGGGGGATCTGCCGTCAGCACCTCCTCGGCGGGGTCCAGGTCGCGGAGCTGGTCGAGCACCTGGGCGGCCGGCACCTGCCGCGCGCGCCGGACGAGGAACGCGCGCGGAAACGCGCGCACGTTCTCGTAGAGTCCCGTGGTGACGGGACGGAAGCGCGCGGGCTCCGGCGGGGGCGGCCACGCCAGGACGCCGTCGACGGCGAAGCGTTCCACCACGAGCACGGCTGGGCCCGGCCCTCCCTCCAGCAGGACCTGCGAGGGTCGGAACCCCCGGGGAAGCTCCGCCGTCCCGCGATAGGTGTGGCCCGGGTGCCCGGCCGGATCGGGCCACGAGCGCGCCACCGCGGGCTTGCCGTGCCCGGCCTTCGACCCCGGGCGGTCGAGCGACCACTCGGCGGTCTCGATGCCGGCGCGGAGCGGGACGGTGGCGACCGCGCCGTCCGCGCCGATCACCTGGGCGGTGGCGACGATCTGACCTTGGCGCGCCTCGGATCCATGAA
The DNA here is from genome assembly GCA_963745015.1 of uncultured Candidatus Rokubacteria bacterium. Classification (GTDB taxonomy): domain Bacteria; phylum Methylomirabilota; class Methylomirabilia; order Rokubacteriales; family DASRDR01; genus DASRDR01. The sequence goes on along the minus strand of CAVUVU010000010.1, from coordinate 137,436 downwards.
CGAGATGAGAGTGGATCTCGACCTGCCGCGCCGCCGCGCCGGGCGGAAGGGCGAGTCGGCGCCGGGCGCCGGGCCACACGCGCAGGGAGCTCGCGGGCCTCGCGGGCGCGTCCGGCGGCCCCGCTCGGGCGGGCAGCACGTACCGGACGTTCAGCAGGTCCAGGAGTCGCGGGTGCTCGCGGCCGAGCGTGTACAGATCGAGGAAGGCCGGCGGCGCGAAGGTGCTCTCGCCGTCGACGACGCCCCAGCCATGTCGATAGATCGTCTGCGGATGGATGTGGTCGCTCCGCTGGAGCCGCAGGGGCTCGGTCGTGCGGCTGATCGCCTCCACCCACTCGCGCTCCCGCAGCGGGCCGGATGTCCGGGTTCCGGGCGGTGTCCGTGACGGGATAGGAGCCGAACAGGAGGTCGGCCAGCAGGACGACGAGCGCCGCGGCGCGCACCGCGAGCGGGCTCGCCCGCCCCGGCCACGACACGACGAGCGCGGCCCCGGCCAGCAGGAGCACGAGGATCAGGTACTGGCTGGCGAAGTTCTGGACGTCGTCGGCGTTCGGCCGCGCCTGGGCCCACACCAGGACCAGCACGAGGGGGACGACACCGGCGGCGGCGACCAGCGCCAGCCGCCCGACTCCGCGGGCGAGGGCGCGCGGCCGGGGACCGGTGACGAGCGCCTGCGCGCCGAGGCCCGCGAGGATCGCCACGGCGAAGCCCGCGAGGCCGACGAACCGCGCCGGAATCCGGAAGAGCGTGAGACCGGGCAAGAGATCGTACGTGGGCCGGTAGAGACCGTAGTGATCCCCGAAGGCCAGCAGGATGGCCACGAAGCCCAGCACCGCGTGAAAGCCCACCCGCCAGTCCCACCGCCGCATGAGGGTGTGAACGGCGAGGATCAGGGGGAGCACGCCGGGGTAGAGGTAGAACTCGGAGCTGCTGGTTCGCCAGCTGCCGACGGCGAACAGCCCCCAGGGCAGGAGCGCCTGGGCGAGGTGGCCGGGGAGGAGCGAGCCCGTCGTCTTCCAGTCGTAGCCGAGCCCGGCGCGGTGCGACGCGACCGCCACCTCCCACGATGGGATGAGCTGAACGGCCGAGACCCCGAGCGCGACTGCCGGCACGAGCAGGAGGATCGTCGCGAGCCTCCGCCAGGGCTCGGCGGCGGCCGCGCGCCGCGCGACGAGCGTCAGACCGAGTGCGACGGTCGCGAGGACGACGTGATAGAAAAGCTGTGGATGTCCAGCGAGAAACGCCACGCCGAGCGCCAGGCCGCCGAGCGCGCCCCAGCGGGGCCGCAGGGTCGAGTCGGCGCGCACGAGGCAGGCGAGGACCGCGGGCAGCCACGCCATCGTGTCGATCATCGTCCAGTGGGGGATGTGCGCGAGCATGAAGCCCGAGAACATGAAGGCGATGCCGCTCAGGCTCGCGGCGAATCGCCCGAGACCCAGCTGCCGCCCGTACAGGTACGTGAAGGCGCCCGCCATTGCGTAGTGCAGGAGATGGTGATACTGGAGCACCACGTGAGGGATGTGCTGCCCGCGTTCCAGCAGGCCCAGCACCAGCAGATTGAGCGGATAGAACAGGTGCAGGTGGGCCTGCAGGAACATCGGGTGGTGCGTGCCGGCCCCGAGAAAGGGCGAGCCGGTGCCGATCGTCGGGTCCCAGAGCGCCAGGATCCCGTGCTTGAGCTGGTGGTAAAAGTACGGCTCCACCGCGAGGCCGAAGTCGCCGCCGAGGTGAAGGCGCGATCCCGCGAACGGCGTCACGATCGCCCAGAGCTTGACGGCCGCCAGCGCGGCAAGGCCCGCGATCGGCAAGGCCTCACGCACCCACGGACGGCGCTCGCGCATGGTGGTCGTGCCGTCTTCTTCCAATCGGCGCGGGTAGCCTAGCAGAAAGGCCATGGAGCCTCAACAGAACGACGGAGGCGGCGGCGACGGATCGGGGCTCTCGATCGTCGTGCCGGCATACAACGAGGCTCGTCGGCTGCCGATCACGTTGCCCCGGATGATCGAGTACGCCCGCCGTCGCGACGAGCCCGTGGAGATCATCGTCGTGGACGACGGGAGCACCGACGGCACCGCCGACGTCGCGGGCTCGGCCGAGTCCGGGCGCGGGCTCGTCACGGTCCTCCGGAGCGACCGGAACCAGGGCAAGGGCGCGGCGGTTCGGCGCGGTGTGCTCGCCGCGCGCTTCGGCCACGTGCTGTTCACGGACGTGGACCTGTCGACGCCCATCGACGAGTCGAGCAAGCTTCGCGCGGCGCTGGCCCGGGGGGCGGACGTGGCGATCGGATCCCGGCGTCTGGCCGCGTCCGAAATCCAGGTCCAGCAGCCCTGGCTGCGCGAGCTGGCCGGCCGCACGTTCAGCGGGCTCGTCTCGCTCCTGCTGCTCCCGGACATCCGGGACAGCCAGTGCGGGTTCAAGGCCTTTCGACGCTCCGCCGCGCAGGAGCTCTTCGGCCGGCAGCGCCTGGACGGGTTCGGCTTCGACGCCGAGGTCCTGTGGCTCGCGCGCCGGCTCGGATACCGGGTCGCCGAGGTTCCCATCGTCTGGCGCGACGACCGCCGCAGCAGCGTGCGGCTCGTCCGCGATTCGGGCGGGATGCTGCTCGACCTGGGTCGCATCCGCCTCAACGGCTGGGCGGGGCGCTACGCACGGAAGCCGCCCCACTCGTCGCCGTCTCCGCGGTAGAGCGCGGTGAGCCGCCCGGACCGGCTGGGCGGCGTGACGTCCCCGGCCCCGCCCGAATCCGGGGCGGCGTCCCGAGGGCTGCTGCTCGCGCTCGGAGTCGGGGCGGTCGTCCGGCTCCTGCTCCTCCGGCTGCCGCGCCTCTGGTACGACGAGGCGACGACGGGACTGCTCGGCCTGTCGGTGCTCGAGGGCGAGCTCCCCATCTACTTCTTCGGGCAGCCGTTCATGGGCGCGCTGGACGGCTACCTGGCCGCGCCGCTCTTCTGGCTGCTGGGCGTGTCCGCCCGGACGCTCGAGCTGGTCCCCGTGCTCCTCGCGCTGGCCACCCTCGGCCTGACCGTCCGCCTGGCGCACGATGCGTTCGGGGCGCGGGCGGCGCTCTTCACGGCGGTCCTGCTGGCGGTCCCGCCCGACTTCCTCCTGTTCTGGTCTCACGAGGCCCGCAATCACTATCCGCTCACGAACCTGTTGGGGACCCTGGCCCTCCTCCTCGCTCTGCGCGCGCCCGCCGCGCGAGGCGGGCGGGCGACCCTCCTGTTCGCCCTCCTGGGCGGGAGCCTCGGGCTCGCCTTCTGGACGAACTTCCTCTCGCTCGTCTACTTCCCGGCGGTCGCGCTCCTGCTGCTGCGCCGCGGCGTCCGCCCGCTCGTCCCCCGCGTCCTCGCGGCGCTGCCCGCGTTCGCGCTCGGCAGCCTGCCGCACTGGCTATACGGCGTGCCGCACGGCACGGCGCTGCCGCCGCCGGGCCGGCCGGTGGGGCTCGAGACCATCCTGGCCCATCTCCGCTTCTTCGGAAGGACGGCCTGGCCCATCGTGGCCGGCGTGCCGCCGAACCTCCGGGACGCCGCCCTGGGCGTCGGGCTCGCCGTCGCGCTGGGCGCGCTCTACCTGGCCGCGGCGCTCGCGGCCCTCCGCGCCGTCCGCCGCGCGGCCCCGCCCGGGGGCGCGGCGGGCCTGGCCCTCGTGGCCCTCGCGTGCACCAACGTCGGCATCGCGGTGGTGACGCAGTACGGCCGCGGCCTCGACGATCACGATCCGCACTACCTCCTGCCTCTGTACACGGCGCTGCCGCCGCTCCTCGGGGCGTTCCTCGCCGGCGGGTCGGACCGCCGGCGCGCGCGCGTCCTGACGGCGGCGCTCGTCCTGCTCCACGCGACCGGCGCCCTGGCCGGCAGCTTCGCGAACCTCCATCCGGCCATCGCGGCGGCCGAGCGCGCCGGGCTCGCGGCGCAGCTCGCGACCGTCGAGGGCCTCGAGCGCGCCGGCCTTCACCGGCTCTACGATTCCGACGCCACGGGCCGCGTGCTCACCGTCCTGTCGGCGGGCCGGACGATCGTCTCGAACCCCTACGAGGAGATTCGTCCCAGGTTCGCGCGTGCCGTCGACGGCGCGCCGGCCGCCGCCTGGTGGATGCCGCGGCGCGCGCCGGTGCTCGAAGCGCACTTCGCCGCGCTCGGCCTCCGCTTCGCGTTCCGCCGCGTGAGCCCGCTCGGCGGCGTGTACGAGGGGTTCGCGCTGGTCGGCCCGCCGGTCCACGAGGTGCCCGCGGCCCGGGTCACCGCCAGCCACGGCCTCGCCGGCACCGGCCGCATGACGGACCGCATCGGCGGGACGCTCTGGAGCACCGGCCAGCCCCAGCGCGGCGGCGAGTGGATCCAGGTGGACCTGGGCGCCGTGGTGCCCGTCGCGCTCGTCCGCTGGCTGCCGGGCACGTATCAGGAGGTGCCCCGGGGCCTCCGGCTCGAGGGCTCCGTCGACGGGACCGCGTGGCAGCCGCTGGTGGATCTGCCCGAGTACGGCGGACCGCTCTACGTGTCGGCCGGGCGGCCCATCCAGCGGGTCCGGAGCGGACGGGTGGAGCTTCGCGTGCCGCCGACGCCCGCCCGCCATCTCCGCGTGACGCAGACGGGGCGGGGCGCGGTGTGGGCGTGGACGATCCGGGAGCTGTACGTGTATGCGGCGACGGGCGGCGCCGCGGCCCCCGCGATCGAGGCGGACGGTGCCGCGCTGGCGCGCGCCGTCAGAGCCGAGGGCGTGCGGCGGCTCTACGCCGACCACGGCTGGGCGAGCCGCGTCGCCCTGGCCGATCCCGGGATCCGCGTGCCGCCCGCCAACCTCCAGCTGGACGACTACGGCTACAAGGGGCCGGCCGCCATGCTCCTCCCGCCGTTTCACTGGGCGGGCGGCACCGGGGTCCTGCTGGAGCTGGCCGACGCCGAGGCCTTCGCCGGGGCGGCCCGCGCGGGCGGGCTCGTGTTCGCGCGGCGGAACCTCGGCGGGCTCGCGCTCTTCGTGCACGAGCCGGCCCTTCCGCCCGGCCCGCGCCTCGCGGCGCAGGCGTTCGCCGTGACCGCCGCGCGGCAGCCGAGCGCGCGCGGGCCTTGCGGTCGACGGGATCCCGGCGACGCGATGGACCACCGCGGCCCCGCGCGCGGCGGGCGACTGGTTCCGCGTGGACCTCCCGGCCGCCCGGTCGCTTCGCGGCGTGCGGCTCTCGGTGGACAACCCCGCCGATCTGCCGCCGGAGCTCGTCGTGGAGGGCTCGCGCGACGGCGTGGGCTGGGAGCCCCTCGCCGCGACGCGCCGGCCGGAGCACCGGTATCGATGGGGCGGCTTCGGAGTCCTCGACGACGGGGCGCTCGCCGTCCGGCTCGAGTTCCCGCCGGCCACCGTGCGGGCCCTCCGCCTGGTGCTGCCGGCGGGCGACCCGGTGTTCGACTGGTCGATCGGCGAGCTCGCCGTGTACGGCGGCGAGTGAGCCGCGCGACCCCGGCGCCGTCCCGGCGTCCGGGGGCCTCGAAGCGGCCGTTGATGCGCGCGGACGGGCCGCGCCGCGGGGCCGCCGTCGTTGGCGTCCGCCGGCGGGCCCCTGCTATACTCGGCGCATGCGCACGCTGGTCACCGGCGGCACCGGGTTCACCGGTAGCCATCTCGTCCGGCGCCTGCTCCAGCGGGGCGATCACGTGCGCGTGCTCGACGCCGCCCCCGGGCTGTTCCACGACGAGCTGAAGCGCCTCGGCACGGAGGTCACGCTCGGCAGCGTGACCGACAAGGCGCTCGTCGACCGGCTGGTCGCCGGGACCGACGTCGTCTTCCACCTCGCGGCCGCCTTCCGGAAGATCAACCTGCCCAAGCACGAGTACTGGGAGGTCAACTGCCAGGGCACGCGCTACGTGGCCGAGGCATGCCTCCGGCACCAGGTTCGGCGGCTCGTGTACTGCTCGACGCAGGGCGTGCACGGGCACGTCGCCCATCCGCCCGGCGACGAGAGCTCGCCCATCGCTCCGGAGGACTACTACCAGCAGACGAAGTACGAGGGGGAGCAGGCGCTCTGGGAGGTCGCCCGCGGCGGCCTGGAGGCGAGCGTGGTCCGCCCGATGGGCATCTACGGCCCCGGGGATCCCGGGCGCTTCCTCATGCTCTACCGCGCCGTCCAGCGCGGCCGCTTCCTCATGTTCGGCGACGGGGAGACCTTCTACCATCCCTGCTACATCGACAATCTCGTCGACGCGTTCGAGCTGGCCGCGGAGCACCCGAAGGCCGTGGGCGAGACCTACCTGATCGGCGACGACCGCTACGTGTCGCTCAACGAGCTCGTGCGGACGGTGGGCGAGAGCCTCGGCCAGCCGGCGCGGATCGTCCATCTCCCGTTCGCGCCGCTGTGGGCCGCCTCCGCGCTCTGCGAGGCGGTGCTCATGCCGCTCGGGATCGAGCCGCCCCTGTTCCGGCGGCGGGCCGACTGGTTCCGCCAGACGCGCGCGTTCACCATCGACAAGGCGGTGCGGGAGCTCGGTTTCGTCGCCCGCGTTCCGCTCGCGGAGGGCCTCCGGCGCACGGCGGCCTGGTATCGCGAGCACGGCTACCTCCGCTAGCCATGTGCGGCATCGCCGGCGTCTTCGAGTTCCGCCCCGGGCAGGCGACCCCGCCTCACGTCCTCGAGGCCATGGGGAAGATGATCGAGCACCGCGGCCCCGACCAGGGCGCCATCTTCCAGGATGGCCCCATCGGGCTCGTCGCGCGGCGCCTCCGGATCATCGACCTGTCGCCCGCCGGCTCCCAGCCGGTCCCGAACGAGGACGGCACCATCCAGCTCGTCTACAACGGCGAGATGTTCAACCACGAGGGGCTCCGCCGGGAGCTCCAGGCGCTCGGGCACCGCTTCCGGGGGCGCTGCGACTCGGAGGTCGTCGTCCACGCCTACGAGGCGTGGGGCCCGCGCTGCGTGGAGCGCTTCCGCGGGTTCTTCGCGTTCGCCCTCTGGGACAGCGTCCGCGGCGAGCTCCTGCTGGCGCGCGACCGGATCGGGATCAAGCCGCTCTACTACGCGTGGTCCGGGGACCGCCTGGTCTTCGGCTCGGAGATCAAGGCGATCCTCGAGCACCCGGACGTCCCCCGGGCCATGGACCTCCAGTCGATGTACCACTACCTGGGCTACGAGTTCGTGCCCGGGCCGGCGACCATGTTCCAGGGGATCCGGAAGCTCCCGCCGGGGACCATCGCCCGGGTCCGCGGCGGCCGCCTCGAGATCGAGCCCTACTGGGAGCTCCGGTTCGAGGACGCGCCCGACGACGCGGCGACCCTGGCCCGCCGGGTCCGCGAGACCCTCCGGGACTCCGTGCACGCGTGGATGATGTCGGACGTCCCGGAGGGCGTGTTCCTCTCGGGCGGGCTCGACTCGACGGCCGTCCTGGCCTTCACGCGCGAGGCCACGACGGGGCCGCTTCCCACCTTCACGCTCGGCTACGACGACCCCTCGTTCAGCGAGTGGGAGTACGCCCGCGAGGCTGCGCGCTACTACGGGACCGAGCACCGCGAGATCCGCGTCCCCCCGGTCACTCCCGACGTGATCGAGCAGACCGTCTGGCACCTCGACGAGCCGATGACCGACCTCTCGACCGTGCCCCTGTTCCTCCTGTGCCGGGAGGCGCGGCAGGACGTCACCGTCTGCATGTCGGGCGAGGGGGGCGACGAGGTCTTCGTGGGCTACGACCGGTTCATCGCCTCGAAGGCCGACCGCTTCTACCGGATGCTGCCGCGCGCCCTCCGGCGCGGGGTGATCGAGCCCCTCGTGACGCGGCTCCCGGATCAGGAGCAGAAGAAGGGGCCGGTCGTCGTCCTCCGGCGGTTCATCGAGGGAGCCCGCCTCGATCCGGACGCTCTCCACATGCGCTGGCAGTACTTCGGCTCGGACGCCCTCGACGCGCGCCTCTTCCGGGACGCCGTGCTGCGCTCGGTCGACCGGGACCGCTTCGCGCCGATCCGCCAGGCGGCCGCCCGCTGCAACTCGCCCCGGCAGCTCGACCGCGAGATCTTCGTGGACACCCGCTTCACGATGCCGGACTCGGTGCTGATGAAGGTCGACAAGATGTCGATGGCGCACGCGCTCGAGATCCGGGTGCCGCTCCTGGACCACCACCTGATCGAGCTGGCCGCCTCGATCCCGCCGCGCCTGAAGTTCCCGGGGTTCCGGACCCGCGCGATCTACCGGCAGGCGCTCGAGGGCGTGCTGCCCCCGAGGATCCTCAATCGCGGCAAGCAGGGGTACAGCCTCCCCCTCAAGCAGTGGCTCCGGAACGAGCTCCGCGACTACATGGTGCAGCTGCTCCGGGGATCCGAGGTGGTTCGCGCGCACCTGGACCCGGCGGGCGTCGAGGCGCTCATCGGCGAGCATCTCGCTCGCCGCGCGAACCACAACCACACCCTCTGGGCCCTCATCAACCTGACGCTGTGGCACCGTCGGTTCATTGAGGGAGCCTGAGCGCCCGCGCCGGGAGGGCGGCCGCCGCGGGGTTCGCCTCCGGATCGCGGTCAGTCTCGCCCTCCTCCTGCTGCTCGTCCTCTTCGTCGACTGGGGCCGCCTGGGCGCCCGTCTCGCCGCCGCCGATCCCCTCCTCATGCTGGCCGTCGTGGCGCTGGCGACGGCGGACCGGTGCCTCATGGCGTGGAAGTGGTGGCTCCTCGTGCGGAGCCGGGATGCGGCGCTGGGGCTCTGGGCCGCCGTGCGCGCCTACTACCTGGCGTCGTTCGCGGGGTACTTCCTTCCCATGACGGTGGGCGCCGACGCGGTGCGGATCGGGGCCCTCAGCCGCACGAGCCGCCCGGCGGTGCTGGTGGCGTCGGTGGTGCTCGAGCGGCTGATCGGCGCGCTCGCCCAGGCCGTCCTGGCCGGCGTGTCGGTGGCGACGCTGGTGACGCTCGGGCTCGGGGCCCGGGTGGGCCCGGCCGAGCGCTGGGGGCTGGGCGCGGCCGTCGCGCTCGCGTTCGCGCGCGTTCCCGTTCTCGTTTCCGGCCGCGCGGTGGGTGGCGGCCCGCATCGGCCCGGGCGGCGGGTGGCGGAAGGCGCTTCGGGCGATGGCCGAGCAGTACGCGGGGTACGGGGCGTCGACGGGCCTTCTGTGCGCGTTCTTCGCGCTGACGCTCCTCGAGGGCGGGTTCCCGGTCTCGATCCACTACGTGGCCGGGCGGGCGCTCGGGCTCGACCCGGGCTGGAGCTTCTACATCGCCACCGTGCCGCTCGTCTACCTGGTGGCTCGGCTGCCGGTGAGCCTGGGGGGTCTCGGGTTCCTCGAGCTGTCGTTCGTGTCGCTGGCGGGCCTGCTCGGCGTGGGGTGGACGGACGCCTTTGCCATCACGGGCCTCGCGACCGCCCTGTACCTGGTGGCCCTCGTCCCCGGCGCGGTGCTCTATCTCATCCCGGCGCCGGCGGCCATCCGGTCCACGCCCCGGGAGCGGCTCCCATGAGTGGGGCCGGCGGCCGTCCGATCGCCGGGGCACCGCGCGAGGGCGGCGCGGCGGGCGCGACCGACGGGCTCGCGGACGTCCCGGGCGCGCTGTTCGACCCGCGGCGGTCGAAGGTCGAGCGATATGCCGACCTCGTCGTCGGCGAGCGCGGATGGTGGCCGCTCCTCCGCTACGAGCTCGTCGTGCTGCTCGCCTCCTGGGTTCCCGGCGCGCTCGGCCTGGTTCTCCGCGGCTGGCTCTACCCGTGGCTGCTCGGCGCCTGCGGCCGGAACGTGAGCTTCGGGACCGGCGTCGTGCTCCGGCACCCGCGGAAGATCCGGATCGGCAGCGACGTCGCCATCGACGACGGCTGCGTGCTGGACGCCAAGGGATCGGCGAACCGCGGCATCGAGATCGGCTCCCGCGTGTTCCTCGGCCGGCACACCCTCCTCGCGTGCAAGGAGGGCGACATCGTGCTCGAGGACGGCGTCAACGTCTCGTACAACTGCGCGGTGTTCTCCGCGTCGTCGGTCCGGATCGGGGCGGAGACCTTGCTGGCCGCCTACTGCTACGTGGTGGGCGGCGGGCACGACTTCGACCGGACCGACGTTCCCGTCGTGCAGCAGGCGCGGCCCTCCCGGGGGATCGTCGTGGGCCCGGGCGGCTGGCTCGGGGCGGGCGCGATCGTGCTCGACGGCGTGACCGTCGGGCCGAGCGCCATCGTGGGCGCGCACGCGGTCGTCACGCAGGACGTTCCCGGCTACGCGATCGTCGCGGGCGCGCCGGCCCGCGTGGTCCGGGACCGCCGCCAGCCCGCATGAGCGCGCCGGCGACGGGCGCTCCGCCCGCCGTCCGGCCCGAGGCGTCCGGCGGGGGGCCGTCCCCCCGCCGCGTGCCCCGCGGGCTCGCGCGCCTCGGCCTCGGGCTCCTGGTCTCGGGCGCCATCGTCGTCTACCTGTTCAGGGCGCAGGGAGCCGATCCGCGGGCGCTGGTCCCGCTCGTTCGCGCGATCGCGCTTCCCGGACTGGCTGGCGTACGTCGCCATCTCGGCGGCGGGCCTGGTGCTGCGCGCCCTGCGCTACCGGCTTCTGCTCGGCCGCCCCGTGCCGCTCTGGCCGCTCGTGCTGGTGACCGCGGTCCGCAACATGGCCGTCGACCTCGTCCCCGCCCGGGCCGGGGCGGCCGCGAGCTATCTCTACCTCGTCACGGCCCGGCTCGGGATGCCTCTCGAGGCCGGCGTCGCCTCGTTCGCGCTCTCGTTCATCCTCGACACGCTCGCCGTGGCGCCGCTCCTGGTGCTGGCGCTGCTCGTCGTCGGCGCAGGCCCCCTTGCCGGCGGCCGTCGTCGTCGGCGGGAGCCTCGCGATCCTGCTCGGGTGCGTGGCCGCACTCTGGGTGCTGGCCCCGATCCTCCGGCTCGGCGCGGCGGTGGCGGCCCGGCTCCCGGCCCCCGTGGCCCGACTCGGGCCGCTCCTCCACGCGGCGGCCGGGGAGGTCGCGCGGCGCGAGCGCGTCCGCACCCTGGTGCCGGCGCTCGGCCTGTCCCTGCTCCTGCGGATCACGAAGTACGGCGCCTACTACTGTCTTCTCCAGGCGCTCCTGGCCTCCCAGGACGCGGCGGGGCTCCAGCTCAGCTTCCTTCGCGTCTTCCTCTCGGTCGCGGGGGCGGAGATGGCGGCGTCCCTGCCGCTGCCGACCCTGATGAGCGTCGGCCCGTACGAAGCGGCCGGCGCCGCGGGCTTCGCCTTCTGGCTGGGCCTGCCGCGGGACCTCGCGACGCTCGCCGTGACCGCGTTCCACGGCCTGTCGCAGATCCACGACTACGGGCTCGGGCTGCTCGCGCTCGTGTGGATCATGGCGACGCGCCCGCGCCGGCCCGCCGACGCCGGGCCCGCGCGCGCGCCCGAGCGGCCCGTCGGGACCGCGGGCGAGGCGCCGCGAGCGGGCGTGCCCCCGGCGGACGCGGCATCGATCGAGGGGTCGAATCCGGAGCCGGGTGCTAGACTCTGAAGCGTGAAGGGTCGGGGCGCCCTCGCGGTCCGAGGCCCCGCGTGATGCGGGAGCCCGGAGTGGTCGACGGCGCCGAGGCGGATCCCGCGGCCGCCGGTCCGCCGTCCAGGTCGATCGCGGCGGCCGCGTGGCTCGAGTACCTCCGGCCCCTCCGCTTCGACCACTGGATCAAGAACCTCGTCGTGCCGGTCGGGAGCCTCCTGGCCCTGGCCGCGCACCGGTCCTACCCCGGCGCGCCGGACGTGGGCGCGATCCTCCTGGCCTTCGTCGTCTCCGGCCTGGTGTCGTCGGTCAACTACGCCGTGAACGAGATCCTGGACGCGCCGTTCGACGCGCGGCATCCGACGAAGCGGGACCGGCCCATCCCGTCCGGCCGCGTCCGCGTCGCGCCCCTCCTCGCCCTGACGGCCGTCGTCGCGCTCCTGGCGTTCGGCATCGCGTGGTGGCTCTTGCCCTCCGCCGTGCTCGGCGGCGCGGCCGTCCTGTTCGTCGCCGGGCTCGTGTACAACCTCCCGCCGCTCCGGCTCAAGGACTGGCCGTACCTCGACGCGGTCACCGAGTCCCTCACGAATCCGATCCGGATCGCGATCGGCTGGCACGCCGTCGCCGCCGACGCGCCTCCGATGCTCCTGCTGGCCACGGTGTGGGCCTTCGGGGCGTTCCTCATGACCGGCAAGCGCCTGGCGGAGCTGCGGCTCCTCGGCGACCTCGCGGCGCGCTACCGCCCGACGTTCCGCGCGTACTCGGTGACGGGCCTGTTCGTCGTCCAGCTGGCCTACGCCCTGGTCGGCTTCGGCGCGCTGGCGCGTCTCGTGGTGACGCAGCGCCCGGAGGTGCTGCCGGCCCTCCCGCTGGTGGCGCTGCTGCTCGGCTGGGCGGTCAAGATGACCTTCGAGCCGGAAAGCCCCCTCATCGATCCGGAGCACCTCTACCGGCGCCCCGTCTTCCTGCTCGTCGCCGTCGCGCATCTTCGCCCTCCTGGTCATCCTGGCCCTCGGCTGAGGGGCGGGGAGGTGAAGCTCCGAGCCCATCTCGGCGCCTACCTCGGCTGCCTCGCGCTGGTCGCGCTGTGGACGTGGCCCCTGGCCCGCGATCCGGCACACCTCGTGCCCGACAACACCGATCCCCGGCTGTTCAGCTGGGTGATGATCTCGGTGTTCCGGAATCTCTTCGCGCGCCCCGACCTCCTGCTTCACGGCAGCGGGCTTCTATCCCTACGGGCTGAGCCTCACCTTCGCGGAGCCGCTGGTGACGCCGGCCCTGGTGGCGGGCCCGCTCTTCCGGTGGACGGGCAATCCGTACCTTGCCTACAACGTGACGCTCCTCCTCTTCTGGGCGGCGTCCGGCTGGGCGATGTACGCCGTCGCGTACTGGATCACCCGGCGCCACGGGGCGGCGGCGGTCGCCATGCTGGTCTTCACGCTCGCCCCGCCGCGGATCGAGTACGCGGTCGAGTTCCAGATGGAGATCATGTTCGGGCTGCCGCTCTCGGTGTACGCCCTGGTGCGGTACCTCGAAGGGCAGCGGATCCGGCACCTGGTGGCGTTCCTCGCGGCCTTCTGGCTGCAGGCCATCGCCGTGTGGTACTTCGCGGTCATCCTCGGCATGGGACTCGTCGTCCTCGCCCTCAGCTATGCGCTCCGCCGCTGGTCAGGCTGGCGGCCGGCGACGCTGCTGGCGGCCGGCGCCGGCGGCGTGGCGCTCGGCGTCGCGATGGCGCCCGTCGCCTGGCCCTACTTCGTGACGCGCCGGGAGCTGGGCCTCGAGCGGAGCGCCGCGGACGCCCTGGGGCGCGCGGCGGACGTGCTCACGTACCTGACGACGAGCGGAACCTGGCTGGCGAAGCTCGTCCGCATCAGCTTCACCACGGAGACGACGCTGTTCCCGGGCCTCGTGGCGCTGGCGCTCGCCGCGCTCGCGGTCGCCTGGATCCGGGCCGACCGTCGCGCCGGGCCGCCGGGCGGGTGGCCCGAGCGGGCGCTCCGCATCGCGATGGCGCTGAGCGTGGTCACTCGCGGTGCTGACGGTCGCCGGCCACGGCCGGGTCAGCATCGGCTCCGCGTGGACCCGATTGCCCTCGGTCACGGTCTGCGGCGTCGGGCTCCTCGCGTGCCTGCTCGCGCAGGACGCGCTCGCGGGCTGGCGACGCTGGCGGGCCGGCCATGCGCGACCGGCGCCTGACGCACGGGGAGTGGGCGCTGGCGCTCGGCAGCATGGGGCTCTTCGCGTTCCTCCTCTCGCTCGGCCCCGTCGTGCAGGTGGCCGGCCGGGCGGCCGGGGCCGGCCTCTACCTGTGGCTCCACGCCGTACGTGCTGCCCCTCCGGGCCATTCGCGGCACGACGCGCTTCGGGCTCCTGGTCCTCATGGTGGTGGCCCTCCTGGCGGGGCTCGGCGTGGCGTGGCTCCTGAGCCGCCCGTCGCGGACGCCCCGGTGGCTCGTGGCGGCGGCCGTGATCGGGGCATTGGCCCTCGACTACGCCCGGCCGCCGCCCCGCTACCAGTGCATCGAGACCTACGCGCGTCCGGTCGATCGTGGTCCTCCGGGCCGATGCCGACGACGTCGCGGTGCTCGAGTGGCCCCTCAACCACCCGGGCGTCGACGTCGACGCCAAGCTCCGATCGGTCGGGCACGGCCAGCGTGTCGTCAACGGCTTCGCCGGCTTCGTCCCCGATCTCCAGCGCGAGCTGTCCGGAGTCCTGGCCGACCGCCGCGCCGCCGTTCGCGTCGCCGGCGGCCCGCACGGCCCTGGCGCGGATCTATCCGCTGCGGTATCTCGTGGTCCGCGAGGCCGGGACGCGCCCCGGCCGTCCCGCCCGGGGGCAGGCCCTCGCTGACCTGTCGGGCGGGTTCCTCCGGTTCCGCGGCACCCACGGGGACGACGACCTCTACGAGATCGCGCCCTTGCCGGAGCGAGGGGTCCTGCTCGAGCGGGTCGGATCGTACGACCTGCTCGTGTCGCGCCCGCGACTCCGGGCGTCGCTGCGTCCCCTCCTGCAGCCGGCGGGCGTCCTGCAGTGGGTGAGCCTCACGCTCAATGGCGCGACCCTCACGCGCATTGCGCTCGACCGCCCCGACGAGCCTGTCCGCCACCCTGACCGGACCGCTCCGGCAGGCCGAGCCCAACGTGCTCGCGTTCGAGTACGAGTACCGGCGGAGCGCCGCGGCGCTCGGCCCGGCGCACCGGGTGGGCACGACCGGCGTGACGGTCCCCGTGGACGCGGCCGTGCGGAGCGGCGGTCAGCCCCATGGGGACGTGGCGTCCATCCGCGTCGGGATGGGCGAGCTCGCCCTCAACCGGCGGGGCTACAACCTGGTGGCCCTCGAGCCCGGGGGCGCGATCCGGGATCGGGCCGCGTTCGACACCTTCGGGGATCCACGGGCAAGCGGAGCGCTGGCCAGCTGGGTGCGGGCCCTGCCCGCGGGCACGATCGTCCTGGGCGCGGTCAAGGACGAGGCGTCCGAGGCGCTCGCCGCCGATGCGGTCGGGGCCCTGGCCACCGTCGGGCTCCACGGGGATCTGCGGGGCCGCCATCGGGACTCCCACGCGTTCATCGGGGTGAAGGGCGCCCCGCCGGGGTCCGCCCTCGAGGCGATGGGGCCGCGCGCCGTCGAGGTGCGGGTCGGCGAGCCGGGCGCCGCGTTCGGCCTCGAGCTCGTGGAGTTCCGGCTGGAGGCGGCGCCACCCGCCCGCTGAGGCGGGGCGGGCCCGGCGCGGCCTACCGACGCGTGACCGTCACGCGGTCGAACAGGACGCCGACGTCGCCGAGGTAGGCGACCGGGAACTCGAGCACCGCGGGCCGATCCAGCGCGAAGTCGAGCGCCACCTCGCGGTAGGCGCCGGGGGGAACCTCCGTGGCGTCCACCACGCGCGCGGCCAGGGTCCGCCCGGCGGGCTCCGTGACCGACAGGCGGACGAGCGGGCCCTGGCCCGCGCCCTCCGCGCGCAGCCGCACGGCGATCTGATAGCGCCCGGGAGGAAAGAGCCGCGCCGGGCCGCCCAGGAGCTCCCCCCGGAGGCTCTCGACCGGATCGGCGCGGGCCGCCCAGCCGCCGGACGCCGCCGGGTCCTCCCGCTCCCCCAGGCGATGGGGCAGGGCCTCCACCTCGTAGACGGGCTCGAGCTCCGGGCGCTCCGCGGCGACCGCCACCATCCAGTCGACCGCGGCCTCCTGCTGTCCGTTCCAGCTGACGCGGAACTCGAGGGGCCGCGCGTGCTCGACGACGAACGGCAACGCCTCGTCGACCCAGGCGGGGCCGGGGTCGACCGCCCGCTCCGCCAGGATCCGCTGTCCCCGGTCGGTCGCGACGTCGAGGCGGAGCCCGTGGCCGCGCACCCGGAATCGCGCGACGTACGCGCCGGCCGGAAGCGGGCGATAGGGCCCGAACGTGAGGAAGCCCGGCGCCATGCCGGGCCGCCCCACGACGATGCGCCCGCCCGAGGCGTCCGGGAGGCTCACCACCGCCCCGGTCTCGTGATTCTGCCGCTCCGCTTCGTAGAACAGCCCCACGGGGGACGTGCGCCGGATCGGGTCGGGCCCGGCGCCGGTGACCCGGAAGAGCCACAGCGGGTCGGCGACCTGTCGGAGCGCAAGCGTGGGCGAGGCGCGGAGGCCATCGATCGTGAACCGCGACGGGTAGGGCGAGACCTGAGGGGGAAAGCCGGCGCGGTCGACCACGACGTGCGAGACCGCGAGCCGCCGGAGCGCCTCGGCCTCGCCGGGACCGAGGTCCCCGACGTTCAGAGCTTCCAGCGGCATGAAGACGTCGCGGACGTATTGCCGCGGCACCAGGGGGGAGTAACCGTTGATCATCGGGATGCGCGTCCGCGTCACCGCGTACAGGTAGAGCCCGGAGGGGGCGCTGTCGCCGGGCCACACCGGGAGGTAGAGAACCCGCGAGGCCTCCTGGCGCAGGGTCGCGTAGACCGGGCTGTCGCCGAATCGCGCGAACGCGATGCCGTGCCACGGCGGTGTGGCGACCAGGACGAGGGCGAGGAGGCCGCCCGCGGCCGCCAGGCGCCGCCGCCCGGGGCCGACGCGCGCCAGGACCGCCCGAGCCCCGAGCGCGCCCAGGACGATGGCGGCCACGCTCGTCAGGAGCTGGAGCTTCTCCGGGTTCCGGATCATCGCGAAGAACGGGACCCAGCGATGGAGCGCCTGGTAGAGCGGGAACCGCGCGATCGTCGGCCCCACGCTGAGCAGGATCCCGAGGGCCAGGACGACGCCGTAGAGGAGGCGCAGGCTCCGATCGCCGGCCCGTCCCCGAGCCCAGAGGCCCACGCCCGCGAGGGCGGCGAGCGCGAGCCCGCCGTACCGCGCCGGCTCGGCCAGGCCCGGCACTCCGCGGGAGAAGAGCCGCACCTCCTCGATCCGCCGGCCCGCATCGGCGATCGACCCCGCGACGAACGCCTGCCGCAGCATCAGCACCCAGGCCCCGGCGATGAGGGCGAGGAGCCCGAAAGCCGCGAGGGGTCCGAGGGGCAGCCGACGCGCCGGCCCGAGCGCGAGCCGGATTCCGGCATGCGCCAGGGTCAGGGCCGCGGCGAGGTACGTGTACTGGGGCTCCAGCATCCCCAGCGCGACGAGCGCCGCGCCGCCGCCCAGGCCGCCCGCGAGACGGCCCTGGGTGAGCGCCACGTCGAGGCCCCACAGGGCGGCGGGCACGAGGGCCAGCGCGAACCCCGCGGGATGCCCGCCGAAGAGCGGCTCGAGCCGCATCGGCAAGAGGGCGAATCCGACGCCGACGGCGACGGCGGCCGCGGCGTCCTGCGTGAGCTGGCGCGCCAGCCCGTACGCCGCGAGCCCGGCGGCGGGGAAGGAGAGCAGGACGAGCAGGTTGTAGGCGGCGTGGAACCCGAAGCCGGAGAGCGCGGTGAAGGGCAGGGCCAGCGGCAGGAAGGTCTGCGGCAGGTTCCAGCGAGGGCCGTCCACCCGGAACTGATAGGGATCGGTGAAGAGCGGGGTG
The DNA here is from genome assembly GCA_963745015.1 of uncultured Candidatus Rokubacteria bacterium. Lineage (GTDB taxonomy): Bacteria > Methylomirabilota > Methylomirabilia > Rokubacteriales > DASRDR01 > DASRDR01. Next base: position 120,055 of record CAVUVU010000010.1, on the reverse strand, counting down.
GGGCCGAGCAGGCCGTCGCGGACCAGCCAGAGCTGGTAGTAGAGCTGGAGCGTATCGGCGGAAACGCGGGTCAGAACCGGCAGCTCGGCCAGCTGGCGCGCCCCGACCGGCAATCCCTGCGTGAGCTCGGCGGGGAGGGGCCGGGAGACGACGAGCGCGGCGCCGAGAGAGACCGCCGCCACCGTCAGCGCCGCCCACCTCACGCCGGGTCCTCGAGGCGCTCGACCCGGAGCCGATCGAACCAGACGCCCACGCCGCCGCGAAATGCGCAGGGGAACTCCAGGACCGCCGCCCGCGCCACCGCGAAGGGGACCGCGAGCTCCACGTATCGCCCGGGCTCCGGCACCTCGGAGCCCGTCAGCTCCTGTCCGGCCAGCTCGGGGCCGCTCGAGGCCGGCCGGACGCCGCAGCGCGCGAACGCGCCCGGGGTGGACTGGTCGAGCTTCAGCCGGACCCAGAGGCGATAGCGGCCGGGCGGGTAGCGGCGCAGCGGCCCGCTCCAGACCTCGTCTCGCACGGTACGGCCCGGGGTCGCGTGGCCGGCGAGCCCGCCGGACGCATGGGGGTCGGGTCGCTCCTGGAGCTCGTGGGCCAGGCGCTCGACCTCGAACAGGAAGCCGGGGTCCGGCTCGTCGGCGAAGGCCGCGGTGACGGCATCCACCGCGGCCCAGCCCTGGCCATCCCACCCGGCGCGGTACTCGATGGAGCTGGGCGCCGTCACCGCGAACGGGATCGCCACGTCCACGAACTCTCCGCCGGCCAGATGGATCGTGGCCCCGCCGAGGACGGTACGCCCGCCTTGCGTGGTGACCTGGAGGTCGCATCGTGCTTCCCGCGCCCTTCAGGCGGAAGCGCGCCCGGTAGCTGCCGGGAGGCAGCAGCCGGTACGGGCCGAACGTGAGGAATCCCGGGCGGTCCTCACCGGCCCGGGCCAGGGTCACCCGAGCGTTCGAGGCTTCGGGATCGTCGCTGACGCGGCCGGTCGCCCGCCCGAGCGACTCGGCCTCCCACAGGATGCCCAAGGGGCTCGTGGGAGGCGGCAGCGGGGGCACCGCGCGCGGCGTGTCCCGGACGCGGAACACGTGGAGCGTCCAGTCGCCCGCCGGCGTCTCGACGGGATCGAGATAGGGCGACGCCCGGAGGTGGGCGAGCGTCAGCGCCGGGCCGAACGCGCTCACCTTCAGCGGGAAGGCGTCCCGGTCCAGGATGACCTGGCGCACGCCGTATCGGGAGAGCGTCCGGGCCTCGGCCTCGCCGACCACGCCCAGGTTCACGTTCTCGAGCGGGCGGTAGACGTCGGTGAGGAACGAGCGGTCGAGCCATGCGGAGTAGCCGTTCAGCATCGGGACGCGCGTGAGCGTCGTCGCGTAGAGATAGAGGCCGGAGTAGGCGCTGTCCCCGGGCCAGAAGGGAATCCAGAGCGCGCGCGGTCCCTCGGCCCGGACCGTCGCGAACTCGGGGCCGCCGGACGGAAGGCCGCTGATGCCGGTGGGCCGCCACGGATGGTAGTCCGCCGCGATCAGGAGTCCGAGCGCGAGCGCGACGGCGCCTCGGATGACGCGGCCGCGCCGGCGCGTCAGGGCATCCACCGCCACCGCCCCCAGGACGGCCAGGGCGAGCGCCACGATGACCTGCGCCTTGGCCGGCTGACGGATGAAGTTCCACGAGGGAAGAAGGTGGAACGCGACCTCGAACAGGGGGAGGGCCTCCAGCCGGGGGCCGAGCGACACGATGATGCCCACCGCCAGGAGCGGCGGAAAGATCCAGAGCATCCGGCGCGTGCCGGCGGGCCGCAGCCGCACCAGGGCGACCACGGCGAGGAGGGCCAGCACGAGCGCCACCACCCCGGGGTACACGGTCCGGCCGGAGGAGGCGTTGACCCGGGTGAAGAGGTCATCGGGCGTGGGCGAGAAGAGCAGCACCTCGTGGAGCGACCGGCCCGAGCCCGTCACGGACCGCCGGAGCAGGAGCCGCTGCAGGAGGAGCAGGAAGCCCGCGCCCGCCAGCCCGCCGGCGGCGGCGACCGCCGCCGGGATCACCGGGAGGCGCGGAGACCACCAGCGACGCCACCGAGCGACGAGCCACAGCCCGTGCAGGAGGAGCGGCAGCGCCAGGGCGGGGGCGACGAGCCTCCCGCCCCGCCCGGTGGCGGCCACGGCGGTGAGGAGCCAGGGCAGGCACGCCGCGAGGCTCCGGCGCGCCGCCGCGCGTGGCTCCGTGACGATCCCCGCTGCGAGAAGCCAGGCCGCGAGCAGCTGCCAGATCCCGAGAGCGAGCGCGGCGACCACCGCGCCCACCGCGAGACGCACCGGGAGCGGAGCCGGCCAGCCCCGGCGCGCGAGCGCGCCGAGCGCCCCGGCGGCGGGCGCGATCGCCACGGCCGCCGCGACGAGCCAGCCCCCGGCGCCGACGGCCAGGAGCTCGCGTCGCCACGCGGGAAGCCCGATGCGCGCCACGACGTAGAGCGGCAGGCCCAGCGCGGAGAAGTAGGCGAAGTGCGGCTCCATCATCGAGAGACCGAGGAGCGCGCCGCCGCCCACGAGGCCGCTCCAGAGCGATCCCGCCAGCGCGCCCTCGATCCCCCACAGGACGAGGGGGACCAGCGGATACGCGAGGCCCGCCGGATGCCCGCCGAGCAAGGCCCCCACCCGGTAGGGCGCGCAGGCGAAGGCCACCCCGGCGACGAACGCGCCGGCCCGCGAGAGGCCGTAGCGCCGGGCGAGGAGCGCCGCGGCCATGCCGGCGAACGGGAACGACAGGAGGACCAGGACGTTGTAGGCGACGCGATGGCCGAGCGCGGAGAGCGGCACGAAGAGCAGCGCGGCCGGCAAGAAGATGTTGGGGAGGTTCGCCCGGGCTCCGTCGATCGCGAACTGGTAGGGGTCCCGGAGGAAGGAGGCGCCGGACAGGAGGCGCTCCTCGACGAGCCAGAGGTAGTAGTAGAACTGGAGGTAGTCGCCCTGGGTGCCGTAGACCAGCTCGCGGCCGGGGGCCGGCACGGCCGTGTACGGCAGCGCGTGGTGGAGGTGCCGGACCAGGGGCGCGGTGAAGACGACGCCCAGGAGCAGGAACAGCAGGAAGAGGGCGACCGCGGCGCCGCGCCCGAAGCGCGGGAGGCTAGCGCTCCTCGAGGCAGGTCCGGTAGACATCGACGAGCCGCCTGCCCAGCGCCGGCCACCCGAAGCGGGCGACGGCGCGCTCACGGAGCGCCTGACCTCGAAGCTTCTGCTCGTGGGGGTCGCGAAGGAGCCCGGCCAGGGCGCTCGCGAGCGCCGGGACGTCCCGCATCGGCGCGAAGACGCCGGCCGGCCCGAGGAGATCGCGGGAGACCGGGCCGTCGTAGGCGACCGAGGGAAGTCCCATCGCCATGTAGTTGAGGAGCTTGCCGTTGGCTTCCGTGCTGACGTGCTTCGGGCTCACCGCGACCTCCCCGAGGGCCAGGTAGCGGGGCGTCTCCCCGTAGTCGATCCGGCCCGTCAGCGTGATCGATCCCGGCGGCGCCAGCTCGGCGGCCCGGGCGCGATACCGCTCGACGTTCGGGTGTCCCATGAGGAGCAGGTGCGCGTCGGGGACAGCGGCCATGACGGCGGGCCACGCGGCGAGCAGATCGTCGATGCCCTGGTACTCGGTGAGGAGGCCCAGGTAGACCACGACCCGCTTGCCGACGAGCCCGAGCCGCTCCCGGAGATCGTCGGGGCTCGGACCCGGCCGGAGGAACTCGGGATCGATGCCGTCCTCGAGCAGCGCCACCCGCGTCTCCGGGATCCGCCAGACCTCGACGAGCTCCCGGGCGAAGTTGGCCGACGAGGGCAGGAGCCGGGCCGGCCAGTGGAGCACCCAGCGCTCCAGCCGCCGCAGCGACGCCGGAAGCGGCCCCCGCGCGGCCAGGTGCCCGTGCGCGATCATCTCGTCGGCGACGCTGCCCTGGAGGTCGGCCACCGCGGGCCGTCCGACGAGCCGGCCGACGACCGACGCGATCGCGGCGCCCTCGTGGAGGTGTCCGTGCAGGATGTCCGGCCGGAAGCGTCGGGCGGCCCGGAGGGTCGTCCCGAGCAGCAGCCCGTCCAGGTACGGCCGGTGGGGCGAGAACCCGACGGGCAGCGTCCGCACCCACGGCAGGCGTGGCGTCCGGACCGTCGCGACCTCCGGATGGTCGCGGCCCACCGCGTAGGTGGCCACGAGGGTCTCGACGCCGAGGCGGCGCAGGACCCGGACCTCCTCGAGGATGCGGATGTGGCATCCGCGGTCCCCGAAGAACGGTGTCGGGGCGACCATCAGCACGCGCATCAGCGCCACATTGTAGCAGAGGGCCGCCGCGCGCCTGGCGGCCGGGACGCTCAGTCGGGGAGATGCCCCTTGGCGCGGAGGTAGGCGTCCAGCGCCTCGGACCACGGGCGGAGCGGGGGGAGCCCGAGCGCGGCCGCGCGAGCGTTGGCGAGCACCGAGTACGGCGGCCGCCGGGCCGGGGCGTTGTACTCGGCGCTCGTCGTTGGCTGGAGGTCGGGGGAGAGCCGGCAGCGCTCGAAGATCCGGCCGGCGAACTCGAACCACGAGCACGCGCCGGCATTCGTCAGGTGGTAGAGACCGCCCGGAGGGTCGGCGGCGATCAGCCGCGCGATCCCCTCGGCCAGGTCGGCCGTGTACGTGGGTCCCAGAACCTGGTCGTTCACCACCTTGACGGGGACGCCCTGCCGGGCGAGCCGCAGCATGGTCTCGACGAAATTGCCTCCCTTGCCCGCGGACCCGGCCACGCCGTAGAGGCCCGAGGACCGGACGACGACGTGGTCCGGACCGGCGGCGCGGACCCGGCGCTCGCCGGCCACCTTCGATGCGCCGTAGACGCTCAGCGGCGCGGGCGGCGTCTCCTCCGTGTACGGGCGTGGCGGGGTGCCGGGGGACCCGCCGCCGAAGGCGTAGTCCGTGCTGAGGTGGAGAAGCCGCGTCCCGTGGTGCGTGCAGGCCCGGGCGAGGTGGCCGACGGCCACCTCGTTGACGGCGAACGCCAGCGCCGCGTCCTTCGTCTCGATGTCGTCGACGCGGTGATACGCGGCCGTGTTGATCACCCACGCGGGGGAATGGGCCGCGAGGGCCCGCTCGACGGCCTCCTGATCGGTGACGTCGAGATCGGCCCGCGTGAGCGGGATCAGCGCTGCCGGGGGGAGCGTGCGGCGGAGGTCGGTGCCGAGCTGGCCGTTCGCCCCGAGGAGGAGGATGGGCGCCACGGCCCCATGCTACTGCCGAAGCGGGGTCGGGGGAGCATCGAGCACCGAGCCGGCGGTGCCCGCGGCCTTTCGATCGTCCTCGAGGTGCTGGAGCCAGCGGAGGTTGTAGTAGCGCGGATTCTCGAGATCCGTCCGGCCCTCGGCCCGGATGCGCTCCACCATGTCGGTGACCGACTCCTCGATCGAGACCTTCGGGTGGAAGTTCAGGACGCGCCCGATCTTGTCCCCCGAGACCCGGTAGTTGCGCACGGAGCCATGGTGGTAGTCGGGCCGGATGTCGAGATCGATCCCCAGGCGTCGCAGCGCCTCCTGCACGCGCAGGGCGAGCTCGGAGATGCGCAGGTTCCGGTAGCAGAGGTTGAACACCTCGCCGCGCACCGCCGCATCCTCCGCCTCGACCAGGGCGATGTAGGCCTGGGCGGCGTCCCGGACGTCCACGAGCGGCCGCCACATCTCCCCGCCGTGGTGGAGCGTGAGCCGGCGGTGGACGAGGGCGTCCCGGACGAAGGTGTTGACCACGAGGTCGTAGCGCATCCGGGGCGAGTAGCCGTAGATGGTGCCCTTCCGGAGGGCGACGGGGCAGAAGTCCTCGTCGGCCATGGGAAGGATCTCGCGCTCGGCCTCGTACTTCGACACGGAGTAGGGCGCGCGCGGCGCGACCGGGGCCGTCTCGTCCTGCAGCACGTCCGCGCCCTCGTCCAGCACCCCGCAGTCGTAGATCGAGCACGACGAGGCCAGGACGTAGCGCTTCACGCCCTCCGCCTTGCAGAGCCGCGCGAGCGCGGCCGTCGCCACGGTGTTCATCTCGCGGTTGGCCTGCGGGTTGTACTCCGCGGTCGGGTCGTTCGACAGGCCGCCGACGTTCACGACGGCGTCGACCCCTTCCAGCACGCGCGGGGAGACCGCCCGCATGTCCGCCTCGACCAGCTCGATCCGATCGCGCACGGCCCGGAGGCCGCGGTCCCCGAAGTAGAGGCGGTCGAGGACGCGCACGGCGTAGCCGCGCTGGAGGAGCTCCTCCGTGAGGACGGAGCCGACGTACCCCGCGCCGCCGACGACGAGGACCCGCTGCATCCTACCGGCCCTTCACGGTCCAGACGTCGCCGAAGGCGTCCGGGGGGATCCGCACCTCGTCGGGCTTCGCGTGGTTGTAGACGTGGCTGGCGGTGCTGACCATCTGCGTGTCGTCCTCGAGGGACATCCACCCGTGGTACACGCCGGGCGGCACGACGATGAGGCGGGGCTTCCGGGCGCTCGCGATGACCGTCATCAGGCTCCCGTACGTCCGGCTCTCGGCCCGATCGTCCTTCAGCACGAACTTGGCGCTGCCGTGGCTGATGAAGAACCAGTCCCAGAGCTCCTCGTGCTTGTGGAAGGCCCGGATGGTGCCGCGGGCGGGGTTGCCGACCAGGTAGACCTGACCGAACCGGTGGACCACCGCGTGTGGCTCGGGGTTGTCCGCGTGGCGCGCGACCTCCGTCAGGTAGCCCCGATCGTCCTCGTGGGTCACCAGTTCCACCACCTTGACGCCGTCGATCATCGATCGTCGCTCCCCGTTTCGAGGTGGCCGCCCGTCACCGTGCCCGCCCGCTGCCTGCCACAACCTCCGCGGGGCGAGGGTCGCACCGCGAGTGACGAGATCGCCATATCATATGGGCACTTCCGGATCGCGTCGTGTCGGGCTTTTCCCTGACCCGGCGCGACGGAGAATCAGACGCGAGCCAGCCGGCGGAGCCACCCGTAGGACATGAGGTGGTCGGAGAGGAAGGTCTTGAGGTAGTCGGTCGGCACCTTCATGACCTGATGGCGCCAGATGCGGTCGCACGTGTAGCAGGGCAGCTCCTTCGGAATGTCCCCCTTCGCCATCTTGGCGCGGAGGTCCACCAGCCGGCGTGTCGTTCCAGATCTCCTGGAGCGGCTTCTGCTTCAGGTCGCCCATGCCGAGCTTCCCGAAGAAGTCCTGGGGACAGGCGACGACCGTTCCGTCCCAGTAGACGGACGTGGAATACCAGAGGAACGTGCACGGCGTGAACCGCCGCCCGTCCGCGAGGAGCGCCTCGCGCGAGAGATCGGGCACGAAGACGTCGCCCGCCCAGTTGTGCGGCGTGCGCAGGATCACCCGGTCGAGCGGCAGGTCCTTGAAGTTGTCGAGGAACGCGCGCCGGAGGCGCTTGAGCTCGGCCTTCGGCGGCCCGCCGATCTCCATGACCTGCAGCACGGTCAACGGGTGCTTGGCGCCGAGGTCGCGCTTCAGGCGCAGGAACCCCTTGAGGTGGTCGAGCGCCCATTCGAACTTGGCCCCGACGCGGTTCTTCTCGTACATGTCCTTCTCGTACCCGTCGAAGGAGCACGAGAGAAAGTCGAGGCCGGACTCGATCAGCGCCCGCCCCTTCTTCTCGTTGAGCAGGGTGACGTTCGTGTGGACGCGGGTGTAGAGGCCCTTGTCCCGCGCGTAGGCCACCATGTCGGCGAGCCGCGGGTGCATGAGCGGCTCCCCGCGGTGGAACAGGTTCACGTCGTAGGCGTGGTCCTTGACCTGGTCGATGATCGAGGTGTAGAGCCCGAAATCCATGAACCCGTGGTCTTCCTTGACCACGTCCTTGTTCGGGCAGTAGCCGCACTTCAGGTTGCAGCGGCTCGTCGACTCGATCCAGAGCCGGACCGGGAGCTGGGGGACCGTCGCCGCGCCCGTCCGGTAGGACCAGAAGATCCGGGCCAGGCGGCCCATGTGACGAAACTTCCGTCCATCCATCCGCCTGAGTATAGCAGAGCACCCGCTCGGGACCGGCGAGTCGGCCCCGCCGCCAGAGCGGTCAGGGGGCGGGGCGAACGAGCTCGACGCGGCCGAGCTCGAGGGTCGTGTCGAGCGTGGGCAGGACCCCGCGCCACCACCGGTGTAGCCGCCATCCGGACCCCGGGCTCCACAGCCCTGCGACCAGCCGGTAGCGCCCGGCGGTCGCGTCGCGGGGCACCGGGATCCGCCGCTGGATGCTCATGTGCTGCGGTGCCACGCCCAGCTCGGGCAGGAAGCCGGCCAGCGGAAAGTCGTCCCCGAAGCGGGTTCCCTGGTTGTCGGGCCGGCTGTCGGCCCGGAGGTGCACCCAGCCCATCAGACGTCCCCAGGGCGCCCGGTGGAGGCGCCAGTGGGTGGTGAGCTCCAGGGGCTCGCCGGCCCGGAGCGGCTCCGGCCGGACGTCGTAGCCCACGAGCTCGGCCTGGCCGCCCATGAGCGCGCCGACCGGCCGGCCCGGCGCGAGCGCCGCGTCCGCCTCGGCGGCGAGCCGGGATGCCTCGCCGGCATCGCCATCCGCGGCGGCGAGGCGGGCGCGAATCCGCCAGAGCTCGACGTGGACCCGCTCCGGCCCGAGCGCCCGCGCGGCGTCGGCGTAGGCGCTCCGGGCGTCGGTGAGGAGCCCGAGGGCCGCGAGCCGCGCGGCGTAGTCGAACGGGGACCGGACGCTCGCCCGGAGCCGGGTCGTCAGCCGCGCGGCGGCCTCGTACCCGGCCGGATCGTCCGGACCCTGACGCATCGCCTCGTGGTAGCGCAGGAGCGCCGGGCCCGTCTGTCCCTCCTCCTCGAGGCGGCGGCCCTCGCGCACGAGCGCGTCGGCGGCATCGGGCGGGGCTCCCGGCGGCGCGGGGCTCAGCAGGAACAGCTCCGCCACGCTCCAGCGTCCGGGCGGCCCCTTCTCGACGAGCCGGAGGCGCCGGGTGGTCACCGGGGCGAAGCGCACGGTCAGCGTCCGGCTCGCCGTGATCCGGATCGCGCCGTTCTCCCAGTGGGCCGCGACACCCTGGGGCGCGAGCGAGGCCACCACGTCCAGCCCCGAGCCGGCACGCTCGGCCATCACCACCAGGTGGTCCGGCACGCGCTCGGCGCGGTCGTTCACGAGCGTGAGCCCGCTCACCGGGCGCTCGGCATCCAGATCGCACCTCGATCCACGCGGACCCGTCCGGCCCCTTGACGCTCGACCAGCCGGTGTCGAGCTTCGCGTCGACCACGCTCGCAGCCTCGCCGCGGCCCGCGCTCGTGCGGACGGTGAAGGCCGAGCGCGCCAGGGGCCGAGCGTCGGGCGGCGGCGTGAAGTCGTGAAAGACGTGAAACTCGCCGGCGACGTCCTCGCGTGACGTGACACGCGTCGCTGCCAGCCAGGCGCGGAAGGTCTCGACACCCGCCTGGACCACGTAGGCGGGCCGGGGCGACCGATCGACCGCCAGGGTGTGGGGCGGATGACGATCGTTGAACGGCTGGGCCACGATGATCTCCCCGCCGGCCTCGAAGGTGAGGCGGGGGGCCAGCCAGTAGTCGAAGGCATACGCCTTCCGCAGGTCGTTCGCGCGGAGCGACGCGAAGAGCCGTGCGTCGGCCTCGCGCTCCTGCCGGTACCGGATCCGGGCCTCCGGCCAGAACGCCGTGATGTCGGGAGCCAGGTCCATCCCGACGGCGAGGAGGTACGCGGAGACCCACACGACGGTCCCGGCCCGCGTCCAGCGCCACGTCAGCTGGGCCGCGCGAGCGAGGACGAGCGCGAGCAGGGGGATCAGGGGCAGGAGGTAGCGCGGGACGCGGACGTACCCGCCGTACCAGACCACGCCGAGGGTCACGGCGAGCCCCGTCAGGAGGAGGGCCTCGCCGGCGGTCGCCGGCATCCCGCCGGAGGCGTCCCAGGCCCGCCACGACCCGGGCCAGGAGGAGCAGGACGGCGCCGCCCACGACCACCGGGATCGTCCACGCGAGCGGGCCCGGCAGATGGGCGGGCTGACCCATGCCGGATCGGACCCCGAGGACGACGGGCAAGAGATCGACGGCCAGGATCCGCGCGGCCTCGAGTCCCGACAGGCGCCCCTGGAAGCGCGCGCCGGTCACCACCGTCGCCCAGTCGTGGGTGAGGTTGTAGACCCAGAACGGCAGGCTCCCGAGGACGAACGCGCCGACGCCGAGCCACGCCGCTCGCCGGAACGGCAAGCCCGGCTCCACCAGGAGCAGGGCCAGCAGGGCGGGGATGAGCGCGTCCACGATCTGGAAGTTGAAGTAGAGCCCGAGCCCCCCGGCGAGACCCATCGCGATCGCGACCCGGCACCGGGCCGGCTCGGAGAGCGGCCGGGCGAGCCAGAGGGCGGCGCCGAGGAGCACGACCTGGCCGACGAGGAGATGCTCGATGTAGTACGCCCGGGCGAGCGTGTAGTTCGCCGCGACGTATGCCGACACCACGGTGGTGAAGAGAAGGCCCAGGAGCCCGGCCCCGCGGCCGAAGAGGACGCCGCCGGTGCGGTAGACGGCCAGACCGAGCGCGAGCGTGCCGAGCGCCGGAACCAGATCGAGGGTCCGGCGCGAGATCCCGAAGAGGAAGAAGAGCGGAGCGGCGGTGTACGACTCCGGGACGCCCGCGTGGTCCTGCATCCAGAAGAAGATGGGGAACTCCCCCCGGAGCACGTAGACGCCCATGAGGCCGGTGATCGCCTGATCGGCATCGAGCCGGGGGTAGGCCAGGTAGAGCGCCAGGAGGAGCCCGAGCAGCGCGAGGAGCGCCCAGAACCACCAGTCGCGCGCGCCGCGGGACGGGGCTCCGCCCGGCGGCGGGCCGCCCGTGGTCACTGCGCGGCCGTCGCCGCGCCGGAGTTGATGGGCCGGCCTGCGGCCTGGGGGCTCACCGCGCCGCCGTCGCCGCGCGGGAGTTGATGGGCCGGACGGCCTGCGGTCTCGGGGCTCACCGCCGGGCCAGCCGGAGCCGGAACACCGACGCGAGGTACGTCCAGAGGTACGCGGAGAATCGGGTCTTCGACTCGCCTCCCTTTCGGAACCGGTAGACGGTCGGGATCTCCAGCACGCGGCCCCCCTCGCGGACCACGTGGTGGAGCAGCCGGATGGCGTAGTCGCCGTAGCCGTAGAACACGGCCTCGGGGGTGAGCCCGCGAAGCAGCGTCGGCCGGAAGGCGAGATAGCCGGAGAGGTTGTCGTGGATGTTCTGGGCGAGCACCATGCGGATCAGCACGTTGAAGGCATAGGACGCCCAGTAGCGGAACCGCGACGTGAGCATGCCGCCCCCGAGGACGTACCGGGAGCCGATCACCACGTCGAAGTCGTCCACGCAGCGGACCATCAGCGGCAGGAGGGCGGGGTCGTGGTTCCCGTCGGAGTCCATGATCACCACGACGTCGCCGCGGGCCTCCCGGATACCCCGGTGGATGGCGCTCGCGAGGCCCCGCGCGTCTCGCCGGACGTGCACGCGCACGGCCGGGTCACCCTTGAAGGTGGCCTCGACGTGCGCCGCCGTCCCGTCCGGTGACGCGTCGTCCACGACCAGGACCTCGAGGTCGAGCGCGGCCCGGCGGGCGACCACCAGGATCTCGGCGACCAGCTCGCCGATTCCCTCCCGCTCGTTGTAGGTGGGCAGGACGACGGAGACCACGGCCTCAGCTCCCGCGCGCGGCCGGCGGCCGGGTCATGAGGTCTCGGCGGCCCTCAACCCGCGGCGAGCGCCCGCAGCGCGCCGCATACCGTGGCGACTTCCTCGACGGTCAAGCCCGTGCCGGACGGGAGGTTGATCCCCTGTGCCCCGAGCGCCGTGGCCACCGGGAACGGGGTGTCCACGCGGTAGGGGGGCAGCTCGTGGAGCGGCACGAAGAACGGGCGGGAGTCGACCCCGCGCACCCGGAGTCCCGCGATGACGGCATCGCGGCTGGACCCGAACGCGGGTTCGATCAGGACCGAGTACATCCAGTGCACGCTCTCCGCCCAGGGCTCGGCCGGGGGCCGCGTGAGCCCCGGGATGCCGGCGAGGCCGGCGTCATAGGCTCCCGCGATCACCTTCCGCCGGGCGAGGATGGCGTCCACCTGCTCGATCTGCGCGCAGCCGATCGCCGCCTGGATGTTGGTCATCCGGTAGTTGAAGCCGACCTCCGGATGGAAGTACCGGCGGCGGGGGTCCATGGCATGGTCTCTGAGGAACGCCGCGCGCTCGGCGAGCGCCGGGTCGTTGGTCACGACCATGCCGCCCTCGCCGGTCGTGATGATCTTGTTCCCGTAGAAGGAGAAGGCGCCGATCCGTCCGAGCGCCCCGACCCGGTGCCCCTTGTAGCGCGCCCCGTGGGCCTCGGCGGCGTCCTCGACGATGTCGAGGCGATGCTCGGCCGCCATGGCGAGGAACGGGTCCATGTCCACCGGGTGCCCGTAGAGGTGGACCGGGATGATGGCCCGGGTCCGCGCCGTGAGCTTGCGCCGCGCGTCGACCGGGTCCATCCCCCACGTCCGCGGCTCGGAATCCACCAGCACGGGCGTGGCGCCGGTGTAGCGGACGACGTTGGCCGTCGAGACGAAGGTCAGGTCCGGGACCAGCACCTCGTCGCCCGGCCCGATGCCGAGCGTCGCCAGGCAGAGGTGCAGCGCCGTGGTGCCGTTCGACGTCGCCACGGCGTGACGGGCCTCGCAGAAGGTGGCGAAATCGCGCTCGAAGCGCCCGACGTACTGGCCGAGCGACGAGATCCAGCCCGAGTCGACGCAGTCGAGGACGTAGCGTCGCACGTTCTCGGACAGCCAGGGGGCAAAGACGGGAATCATCCGCGCTCCTCTCGCACCTCGGCCACGGCCTGGCACACGTAGGCCACCTCGGCCTCCGTGAGGGTCGCTCCCGAGGGTAGGTACAGCCCGCGCTGGCAGAGCTCCTCGGCGACCGGGAAGCGCTGTCCGCGGAACATCTCATAGTAGATCGGCTGCAGGTGGATGGGAATGAAGAAGGTGCGGGTCTCGATCCCCCGGCGGGCGAGGCGCTGTCGCAGCTCGTCGCGCGAGATCCCGAACGCGTCCTCGACGACGACCCCGTACATCCAGTAGACGTTCTTGGCCCAGGGGCGCTCCACCGGGAGCGTCAGTCCGGGGATCCGCTTGAGCCGCGCGGAGTAGCGCGCGGCGTTCTCGCGGCGGATGTCCACGAACTCCTCGAGGCGCTCGGTCTGGGCGAGCCCCACGGCGGCCTGCATGTTGGTCATCCGGTAGTTGAACCCGAGGTACTTGTGCCAGAAGTGCCGCTCGTCCGAGAAGGCGTGGTCGCGGAGCCGGCGCCCGAGGCGCGCGATCTCGGCGTCGTTGGTCGTGACCATCCCCCCCTCGCCCGTGGTGATGATCTTGTTGGCGTAGAAGGAGAACGAGGCCGCCTGGCCGATGCTCCCGACGCGCCGGTCCCGGTAGGTCGCCCCGTGGGCCTCCGCGGCGTCCTCGAGGACCCACAGGCCCCGGCGCTCGGCCAGCTCCATGACCGGGTCCATGTCGACGGGGTGCCCGTAGGTGTGGACGACGACGATGCCCTTCGTCCGGGGCGTGATGGCGCCGCCGATCTTCGACACGTCGGGATTCCACGTGTCGCGCTCCGAGTCGACCAGCACCGGTGTCGCGCCCGTGTAGCGGACCGCGTTCGCCGTGGCGATCATGGTGAAGGCGGGCAGGATGACCTCGTCTCCCGGCGCGAGCCCGAAGGTCACCAGGGCGAGATGGAGCGACGTGGTCCCGTTCGAGCACGCGACCCCGTACCGGCACCCGACCATCTGGGCGAAGGTGTCCTCGAACTCCCGGATGAAGCGGCCCGCCGAGGAGATCCAGTTGGACTGGATGCACTGCGTGAGATAGCGCAGCTCGTTGCCGTCCAGACGCGGGTCCGAGACGGGGATGATCCGGCGGGTCAGCGCCTCCTCCACGACCGGGATGCGGGGGAGGCGAACTTCCAGGGCCGGCTCGGGCCCCGGCACGATGTGCGCGAGCTCGGCCATGACGTTGTCGGGCAGGCGGGTCTCTTCGATCAAGACCGATCCTCCTCGGTCCGGCTTTCGCGCCGCAGCCGCCGGATGGTTTGAGCGTAGCGCAATCCCAGGGCTGCGAACCGGCGAAGGCTGGGACTGGTCTTGGTCGTGCCCGCGCGCCGCTCCACGCAGGCGTAGGGCACCTCGACCACCCGGAGGCCCGAGCGGCACGCCCGGTGAAGAAAGTCGATGCAGTAGTCGCCGTAGACGTGGTCCGCGCGGATGGGCACGCGCTCGAGCGCCGACCGCCGGGCCGCCACGAAGCCGGAGGTCCAGTCCCGGACCGGGCCGCCCAGCCACAGCGTGCCGAACGCGTTGATCGCCCGGGATGCGAGGATGCGCCCGGCGGAGTCCCGGGCGTCCCGGCCGCCGGCCGCATAGCGCGACGCGACGGCGACGTCGGCGGCCGCCGTCGCCGCCACGAGCTTCGGGATGACGCCGGCGGGCATGGATCCGTCGGCGTCGAGCCAGACCACCACGTCGCCTCGCGTGCCCGCGATGCCCTCGGCGATGGCCGAGGGGAGCCCCCGCCGGCCCACCCGGCGGAGGGCCCGCGCGCGCCGGTCCCCGGCGAAGGCGGTCTCCACCGCCTCCCAGGTCCGGTCCGGGGAGTCGTCGTCCACGACCAGCACCTCGACGTCGCCGACCGCGTCGAGGATCTCGCGGACCACGCCGACGATGACGTCGCGCTCGTTGTACGTGGGCAGCACCACCGAGGCGGTCACGCCGGCGCCTTCCGCGCCACCAGCACGACGGAGCTGCCGAAGGGCAGGGGGCTCAGGCGGAGGAGCGCCCGCTCGACGGCCTGCACGCCGAGGAGCGCGGCGTTCAGCGGGCGGGGCAGCGGGAACACGTCCGAGCCGCCCGCGGCGCCGCGCCGCGCGAGGCGGACCGCCGCCACCGCCGGGAACACGAGGCAGTAGGCGTACGAGGCGAGGACCGGCGTGAAGCCCGCGGCCCGGACCCGGTCCACGAGCTCGCGCCGCGTGTAGCGGCGGGCGCCGTGCACCGCCTCGTCGTGCGCCGAGCGGAGCCACTTGAAGGCCGAGTCGGTCACGAGCAGGACGCCGCCCGGCCGCAGAACCCGGTGACATTCCCGGAGCACGCCGTGCTCCGAGACGACATTCCGGTGGTACAGGAGATCGAGGCAGAGACACGCCGCGAACGTGCCCGGACGGAAGGGCAGCGCCTCGGCCCCGCTCCCGGCGAGGCGCGGGAGCCCGCGCCGCCGGGAGAGCGCGAGGGCATCCGGGTCGGCGTCGACGCCGACCCAGGTGCCCTGCCGGGCGAGGACCGCCAGCGTGCCGCCCGCCCCGCACCCCACGTCGAGCCCCGGGCCGCCGAGGACGCCGTAGCGCCGGAGCAGCGAGAGGACCAGGGTCCGCTTCGAGCGGAACCACCAGTGGGTGTCCTCGAGGGCGAAGTGCTCGGTGAACACCTGCGCATCCATCGGTCATGCCGCCCGGCGGCCGCGCGCGCGGCACCCGGCGCCCGGCCGGCTCACGCCGCACCCCCGCCGAACACCTGCTCGACGAAGCCGAGATACTGGCGCGTGATGCCGGGCCAGCGGTAGCGCGCCTCGACGTAGGTCCGGCCGCGCTCGCCGAGCGTCTTGCGGAGGGCCTCGTCGCCGAGCAGCGACCCGGCCCCGGCCGCGAAGTCGCCCGGCGCCCGGTCGTAGAGGAGCCCCGCGCCCGAGCGCTCGACGTGGCCCCGCAGGACGGGGGAGCGCGCGGTCGCCAGCACCGGCGTGCCCTGCGACCACGCCTCGAGGATCACGAAGGAGAAGCTCTCGTGCGGCGAGGGCATGACCAGCGCCGTCGCGCCGGCCATCGCGTCGTGCTTCTCGGCCTCGGGCCGGAAGCCGAGGGCGCGGACGGCCGGATGGCGCGGGAGCTTGAGCGCCACCGTCCCCATGAGGACCAGCGTCACCGGCTCGGCCGCCCGCTCGCGCCAGGCGAGGAACGTCTCCACGAGGGCGCGGCAGCCCTTCTCGACGTCGACGCGGCCGACGTAGAGAAAGTAGGGGCCCTCGAGCCCGTGCTGTCGCCGGAACCGCGCGGCGTCGGCGTCCGTGACCGGATCGATCCCCGCGCCGATGACCGTCGACGGGAGGTGCTGCGTGTGGAAGCGCCCCTCGACGAAGGCCCGCTCCTCCTCCACCTGGAAGATCAGGCCGCGCGGGATCCGGAAGAGGCTCCGGAAGAGGTCGAGGTAGATCGGCCGCTCGTCGTGGGCGGTCGGCACCAGCACGGCCTTGTGGGCGACGAGCGGCAGGCCGAGCGTCGTCGGGAGGTAGAGGTACGTGTAGAAGAGGAAGCCGTCGTGGTCGTCGGCGTGAGCGCGGATCCACTCGACCAGCGCCGGGGCGAGCGGTCCCTGCCGCCGCACCCACTCGGCCTCGTCGAAGAACGTGTGAGGGGTGGCGTAGAGCCAGTCCGCGTAGCGGCCGAACGCGCGCACGCGCCGCGGGCGGTCCACCGGGAACCGGCGCACGCGGACGCCGTTGACCGTCCCGACGCCCGGCGGGTACACGTTCCGCCACGTGAGGTAGTCGCGCGCGCAGGTGGTCAGCACCTCGACGTCGTGGTGGGGCGCGAGCGCCTCCGCCACGCGGCGGCACTCGTACTCCGCCCCGCCGTCGATCTCGGGGCCGTAGCGCTGCACGACGAACGCCAGCCGGAGCCGCTTCACGTCCGCTCCCGGCCGAGGGCCCACCGGGCGGCCGCGCCCGGGCCGATGCCGGAGCGGCAGCCTCTCCCGACGTCTCCGGCCTGCCGGGTGCGCCCCGCCCGGCACGGAGCCGTCATCGAAGCGCCTCCGCGCTGGCCAGGGTCTCGAGGTGCTCGCGGAGCGTGGCCCCGATGGTGTCGGCGTCGAACGCGCGGAGCCGGGCGCGCTGGCCCGCGACGACGGCGGCGCGCACGGCGGGGTCGCGAACGACCCGGTGGAGCAGCTCGGCGATCGCCGGGAAGTCCTTCTCCTCGACCAGGAGCCCGGCGTCGCCCATGGTGCCCGGCACGCCGGCGGCGGCGTACGCGACCACGGGCACGTCGAAGTGCATGGCCTCCAGGAGCGGCACGCAGAAGCCCTCGTGCTCGGAGAGGCACAGGTACGCCGAGGCGAGGCGGTAGTACGTGCAGAGCTCGGCCTGCGAGACGGAGCCCGCGAACACCACGTGGTCGAGAAGGCCGAGCTCCGCGCAGAGCTTCTGGCAGCCCGCGAGGTAGGCCTCGGTGTCCACCGCCGACCCGACGACGACCAGCCGGCTCTCCGGGTCGAGGCGCCGGTAGAAGTAGTACGCCTTGATCAGGTCCTCCACGCGCTTGTTCGGGGCGAGGCGGCCCACGAAGAGGAGGGTCGTCCCGCGCGCGTACGCCTCCTCGAGCGCGCGCACCGGGGGATGAGCGTACTGGTCCCAGTCGACCAGGATCGGCAGCACCCCGGTCCGCGGGAACCCCGCCGTCGCGAGCTCCTGCCGGTTGAACTCCGAGACCCCGAGGGCGAGCTCGGCCACGTTCCGGAGCCGCGCGAGCTCCCAGCGTCCGCGCCGGCAGCGGTCGGCCACGCGCGCGTTGACCCCGACGAAGTACTCGGGCGGCGTGATGTTGTGGTAGACGATGGCGCGCCGGTCCGGCAGGCTCGCGAAGAAGCTGGTGACCTCCGACCCGATCGAGAAGTGGAAGAGGACCACCGTGTCGGGGGAGGACACCGCCCGGTACGTCGTGTAGAAGTGGGCGTCCTTCAGGAGGCTCATGTGGCGGTACTGCGCGTACACCTCGGAGGCATAGCCCCAGCCCCGGAGGAGGCGGCGGAGCGCCCGCACGTGGTTGCCGATGGCATCTCCCACGTCGAAGTTCGACACGAGCTGGTGGACGGCCCGGACGGGCGGGCGCGTCACGGGAGCCGGGCCCCGACCCCGCGGAGGACGGCGAGGTAGTTGTCCGTGACCCGATCCCACGTGTAGTTGGCGAGGACGTACGCGCGCCCGGCCTCGCCCATCCGCCGGCGGAGCGCCTCGTCCCGGGCCAGGAGGTCGAGCGCCTCGGCGAACTCGAAGTAGTCCTCGAAGAAGAGGCCCCCGTTCGACGCCAGACAGTGGTCGCGCGTCACGGCGCACCGCCCGTGGACCAGCGAGGGGGCGCCGGCCAGCCAGGCCTCCATCATCACGAGCGAGAAGCTCTCGAGGCAGCGACGGCTGGCAGAGCACCAGCGCGGCGGCGTAGGCGTCGGCCTTGTTCTGGGGCGTGACGAAGCCGAGGTCGAGGATGTCGGCGGACAGGCGCCCCGGGATGCGCACGCCCCCGGAGCCGATGAGGACGAGCCGGAGCCGGTTCCCCGGCCGCGTGAGCTTGTACCGGGCGAAGTACTCGACGAGGAGGGGCGTGTTCTTCTCCGCCGCCTTCCGGCCGGCGTAGAGGACGAAGGGATCGAGCACCCGGTGCGTCCGCCGGAACCGGGCGCCGTCGCCCGGCGGCGGCGCGTCGACACCCTCGCCGACCAGGTGGAAGCGCTCCGCGTCGGCGCCGGCCAGGCTCTCCGCGAGCGCGCGCTCGGCGGGCACGTGGAAGCAGACGCGCGCGGGCCGCGCGCAGGACGCGGCGCGTCCACTTCAGGTGCGCGAACGGCTCGTCGTGGAGGCACGGGATCAGGAGCGAGCGCTCGGGGGCGACCAGCGCGCCCTCCCAGGTGGTGCCGAAGCAGTACGGGATGAACGCGTACCAGTACCGGTCGCGCTCGCCGCCCAGGTACGCGTAGAGGTCGTCGGAGTTGACCGATTCCCGGACGAAATCCTCTTCCTCGAACGACGTGAGCGTCCCGCCGAGGGAGAGGCGCCACTGGAGCTGCGCCGTACCGCGCGGGATCGCGCGGCCGGACCTTGAAGCGGCGCACGACGAGGCCGTCCTCCTCGGTCACGCCGGCCGGGTGGTGGTCGGCCCAGGGGGAGGCGTGGTCGCGCGCGCAGGTCGTGAGGATCTCGACGGGGACGCCCCGGTCCCGGAGCGCCCGCGCCGTCGCCCGGCACTCGGCCTCGGCGCCGCCCGCGATGTCCCGCCCGTACCAGGGGGCGACGAAGGCGAGGGTGTCAGGCAACGAGGCGCTCCAGGGTCTCGTGAAGGCGCGCGGTCACCGCCGGCCAGCTGTACACGGCCTCGACGTAGGCGCGGCCCTGTTCGCCGAGACGGCGGCGCCGCTCGGCGTCCTCGAGGAGCAGATCGAGCGCCTCGGCGAACTCGTAGAAGTCCTCGAAGGCCAGGCCGCCGCCGGCGCTGAGGACGTGGTGGGTCGTGACCGCGCAGCGCCCGTGGACCAGGACCGGCGTCCCCGCGAGCCAGGCCTCCATCAGGACGATGGAGAAGGACTCGTTGACGGACGGCTGGCACACCACCGTGGCGGCGGCGTAGGCGGCCGCCTTGCCGGCGGCGTCGAGGTAGCCCAGGTCCCGCACCCCCGGGGTGCCGGGCGGCGCGGTGACCGGGCCGTCGCCGGCGAGCACGAGCGTCAGGTCGGAGCCCCGGACGGCGCGGTAGCGGAGGGCGTACTCGATGAGGAGCGGGACGTTCTTCCCCGTCTCCTTCCGGCCGAGGTAGACGAGGAGGGGCCCCTCGAGGCCGTGCCGCCGGCGGAGCGCCGCCGGGTCGGCCGGGCGGCGCCGGATCGAAGCCGAGCCCCACGACGCCGGCCGGGCCGGTCGCCGATTCCGTACAGCTTCTCGGCCAGCGCGGCCTCGGGCGGCGAGTTGAAGATGAAGCCCCGGCAGGCCTGGAACGCCTCCCGGACGACCCCGAGGTGGGCGAACGGCTCGTCGTGCAGGCACGGGATCAGGACGGCCCGCCCGGGGACGAGCGGGACGCCGCGGAGCGTCGTGCCGAACAGGTACGGGGCGAAGCACACCAGGTCGTAGTCGCCCTGGCGACGGGTGAGATGGTCGAAGAGCTCCGTGCTCCCCACCGACTCCTCCGCCCAGCGAGCCTCCTCCTTCGGGCGAAGCCGTGAGCCCCGGAGGATGCGCTGCTGGAGCCAGGCGTGCCGCCGTGTGTCGCGGAGCCGCACCGGGAAGCGGCGGACCACCACGCCCGCCTCGCGGCTCGCGCCGGCGGGAAGCACGTTCTTCCACGAGAGGTGATCCCGCGCGCAGGTCGTCAGCACCTCGACCGGCGCTCCCGGCGGCGGCGAGGTGCTCGGCGAGGCCGCGGACCAGCGTCTCGGCGCCGCCCACCACGTCCGCGCCGTAGCGCGGCACGACGAACGCGAGCCGGGGCCCGCGACCCGGCGTCGCCGGCGCCGGCTCGCGGCTCCGCGGCGCCGGCGCGCCCGCCCGAGGAGCCGCCTCACGGCCGCCGCCCGATCACCGCATAGTCCTGCGCCCCCCACAGCAGCTGGTTCAGGCGCTCGAAGTTGTCGTTGATCTGGCTGAGGAAGACCTCCTCGTAGCGGCGCATGTACCAGAATGGCTCGAGCCGCTGGAGTTTCCCGTCGGGCGGCACGGGGTTCACGTACCGGACCTCGACGTCCCGGAACCCCGCGGCCTCCAGCACGAAGCGCGCCGCCTCGGGGTGGATGGGCTTGAGGTGCGACAGATCGACGTAGAACGCGCCGGAGAAGACGGTGAGGCAGGCCGGGTTGGGCGTCTCGCAGAGCAGCACCCCGCCGGGCCGGAGCTTCCGGTGGGCCAGCCGCACGAGGGCGATCAGCGCCTCGGGCGGGATGTGCTCGATCACCTGGGCCGAGAAGATGCCGCCGAGCAGGCCGTCGGGCACCGCATCCAGGTAGGCGAGCGCGTCCGCCTGCTCGGCGGCGAGGCCGGCCTCCCGGCATCGCGCCACCATCGCCGCGTCGACGTCGATGCCGCGCGCCTCGATGCCCGCCTCGCGGCACAGCTCCAGGAACTCGCCGCGCCCGCACCCCACGTCGAGGACGGGCCCCGCCCCGGCGAAGAGCTCGAGGTAGGCGCGCTGGCGGTGGCGGATCTCCTCCCGGGTCCCGCGGTGCCGATCCTCGAACTGGACGTAGGCGGTGGCGGGGAGCGCGCCGAGGCCCGGCGGCACGGCCGGCGGGGGCGCGAGCTCCACGGCCGGCGCCCGCAGGCGCAGGCGCTCCACCTCGCTCCGGAGCTCCTCCACGCGGGCGGTGAGGGCGCCCAGCCGCTCCGCGACGTCGCGCTCCCTTCGCTGCCGCTCCCCGTGCTCGACCGTCAGCCGCTCCTGGAGGTCGAGGGACAGGTCCTCGTGGCGGCGGGTGAGGGTGGCGAGACCGTCGCGCACCGGCAGGACGAAGGCGTTGAGGAGGTGGAGCAGCGCGCTG
Source organism: uncultured Candidatus Rokubacteria bacterium (assembly GCA_963745015.1). Lineage (GTDB taxonomy): Bacteria > Methylomirabilota > Methylomirabilia > Rokubacteriales > DASRDR01 > DASRDR01. The sequence goes on along the minus strand of CAVUVU010000010.1, from coordinate 98,738 downwards.
TTGAACTCGACCTGCCGGGCGAGGATCAGCGTGATGTACGGCCGGGTCACGCGCCGGAGGAGCTTCTTCGCCCCGACGATGGCCGCGCCGACGCCCGCGCGGTGCGACGCGATGACGGGCTCGGCGGCGGTGTCCCACCCGTCGTTGAGCCGCTCCAGGTGCTCCTCCAGCTCGTCCTGGAACGTCGGCGCGCTCTCGGCGAGCTCGATCTCCATCTGGGTGATGCGCCGGACCTCGTCCTCGGAGTAGAAGCCGGACGCCCGCCGCTCCCGGACCCGCTCCTTGATCTCCTGCATGAGCCGGCCAGCGTCCACCGTGCCCTCGCCGGCGCGGCGATCGTCCGGCGGGCCTTCGGCCTGCGGGCTCACGCGGTCGCTCCGGGCCCGCGAGGGTCTGGCGGCCGGCCCGCGACCCGCGGCGGCCCGAGTGGGTCGGACGGCTCGTGGTCGGCGGGGGGCCGCGGGCTCACAGGTCGTCGCCTCCGCCCGGCTGGAGGCGCCACCGGTGGGGGAGCCGCGCCACGCCCGTGTCGCGCACCCGGGAGCGCACGGCGAAGGCGTAGAAGCGGCTGTGGTAGTCGTACGGATGGCCGTCGCGCGCATGGACGGCGACGTCGAGGATGTACTCGCCCTCGACCAGCTCGAGCCGCTCGATCTCCATGGTGACCGCGCCCTCGCCGTCGACCTTGCCGAACGCCAGGCCCTCCACCGCGGTGTTGGTCCCGTAGCAGCACACCCCGTCCTTGCGGAAGATGCCGACGCCGAACACGGGGTCCTCGACCGGCCGGTTCGCGCGGAAGGCGAGCCGGACGGCGCAGGGCTCGCCGGTCTCGAAGAGGTACCGCTCGCGCCCGTCCCCCCCGGCGAGCTGGACGCGGGTCAGCTCGACCTCCCGGCTTCCCCAGCGCGCGGCGGTGCCCGTCCGGGCGAGCGCCTCGGCCTGCGCGTGCTCCACGCCGAGCGCCCGCGCCTCCTCCCGCGCCACGTGCTCCAGGTAGCGGCCCACGACCTCCCGGGACTCGCCGTGCGCCTGGAGCCGCCCCCGCTCGATCCAGATCGCCTCGTCGCAGAGACGCTCGATGCTGCCGAGGTCGTGGGAGACGAGCGCGATCGTCTTCCCGCGCGCCTTGAACTCCTGGATCTTGCCCACGCACCGGTGCTGGAAGGCCTCGTCGCCGACGGCCAGCACCTCGTCGATCAGGAGGACGTCCGGGTCGACCGTGACCGCGATCGCGAAGCCGAGCCGCATGTACATCCCCGAGGAGTAGGTCTTGACGGGGCTGTCGATGAAGGCCTCGAGCCCGGCGAAGGCGACGATCTCGTCGAACCGCGCGCGGATCTCCGCGCGGGAGAGACCCAGCAGGACGCCGTTGATGTAGATGTTCTCGCGCCCGGTGAACTCCGGGTGGAAGCCGGCGCCGAGCTCGATCAGCGCGGACACCCGCCCGTGCACGGAGACCTGGCCGCTGGTCGGCTTGAGGATGCCCCCGAGCACCTTGAGCAGCGTGGACTTGCCGGAGCCGTTCGAGCCGACGATGCCCACCATCCGCCCGCGGCTGAGGTCGAGGCTCACGTCCCGCAGCGCCCAGAGCTCCTCGCCCGAGAAGAGCCCGGGCCCCCCGTGCCCGACGAACAGGCGGACGAAGAGGTCCTTCACGGTGGAGACGTGGCGCCCCCGGTAGAGCCGGAAGCGCTTCGAGACGTCCCGGAGGGAGACCGCGATCTCCGGGCGCGCGGGCGTCCCGCTCACCGCGTCAGATCTCCTCGGCCAGGCTGTCGCGGAGGCGGTCGAACACCCACCAGCCGCCGACCAGCGCGACGACCGCGCAGACGCTCACGGTGCCGAGGTGGATCCAGTGCGGCTCGCGCCCGAAGAAGAAGATGTTCTGATAGCTCTGCACGAGCCCCGCGATCGGGTTCAGGAAGTACAGCGGCCGGAGCGGCACTGCCAGGGTCTCGCTCAGGTGGAGCGTCGTCGGGACGGTCGACACCGGGTAGAGGATCGGCGTCAGGAAGAACAGGAGCGTCAGCCCGTTCGTCAGGATCTGCTCGACGTCCCGGAGATGGACGTTGAGGGCCGCCAGCGCCAGCGCGAGGCCGGTGGTGAGGAGGAGCTGGAGGACGAGGAGCAGGGGCAGGAACAGCAGCACCGCGTGCGGCCGGACGCCGAAGACCAGGAGGAATCCGAAGAGGAGGGGCAGCGACAGCAGCATGTTGATCAGGTTCGCGAGAACGGAGACCAGCGGAAGCACCTCCGCCGGGAAGAGGACCCGCTTGACGAGCGCCCCGGAGGCGACGATGACGCCGGCGGCGTGGCCGAGCGATGAGGAGAACCACAGCCAGGGAAGGATCCCGGAGAACAGGAAGACCGCGTAGCCCTCCATCGGGACCCGGAGGTAGATCGAGAACACCAGGGCGTACACGAGCATCAGGAGCAGCGGGTTCAGGAACGACCAGAGGAACCCGAGGAAGGAGCCGCGGTAGCGCGCCCGGAGCTCCCGCAGGACGAGCGTCCCGATCAGGGCTCGATACCGGTACAGATCGGCGAGGTGTCCTACCATGCTCTCAGTCTCACCGCCGGCACCCGCTCAGACGCGACGACGCCAGTCGTCGAGCACGTCCTCGAGGCTCTGCGACAACGGAATGGTGGGAGCCCAGCCGGTGAGCGCCCGGAGCCGGCCCGCATCCCCCACCAAGATCGGAAGGTCGATGGGGCGAACGCGCTCGGCGACCTGGCGCACCTCGATCGGGCGCGCGGCGCGCGCGAGGAACCCATCGATGACGTTTCGGATCGACAGCGCCTTGCCCGACGCGGCGTTGTAGGTCCTGCCGGGATCGCCTCGGGCCAGCAGGAGCCAGTACGCGCGCACCATGTCGCGGACGTCGGTGAAGTCGCGCTGCGTCGTGGTGGTGCCGACCTCGAGGACCGCCGGTCCACGCCCCCGCTCGATCTCGGCAATCTGCCGGGCGACGTCGCTCCAGACGAAGCCGAGTCCCTGGCGGGGCCCGACGTGGTTGAAGGCGCGGACGATCACCAGCGGCAGTCCCTCGGAGCGGGCGTAGTACCCCGCGTAGAGCTCCTGAGAGGCCTTCGACAGGGCGTAGGGGGATCCCGGGGCCCAGCGCCGGTCTTCGGAGATCGGCTGCTCGGACTCGGGCACCACCCCGTAGACCTCGCCCGAGGAGACCAGGAGGCAGGGAACCGGGTGGCGGCGCAAGCCCTCGCAGAGCTGATACGTGGCTTCGAGATTCGTCCGGAGGACGTCCGCGCGCAGCGCCCACGAGGTGCCGACCACCGAGGCGCCCGCCAGGTGGAACACGCGGTCCGGGCGCGTGGCGCGCAGCACGTTGCCTGCGGCGCCGGGCTCCGTCAGGTCGCAGGCAACGGTGGTCACGTCCTTCTCGATGGCCGCCAGGTTGTTGCCGGGGCGCCCGGCAGGACCGTGCCCACCACCTCCGCGCCCTCCCGGAGGGCGAGCTCCGCGAGATGGCTTCCGGCGAAGCCGGCGATGCCGGTGATCAGGACCTTCACGGGATCCCCAGCTTAGACCCGCCTTCGCCAGTGCTCGAGGAGGTCCTTGAGCGTCACCTCGAACGGGATCGTGGGCTCCCAGCCCGTGGCGCTCCGGAACTTCGAGCAGTCGCCGAGCAGAAGCGTGACGTCGGACGGCCGCATCCGGGCCGGATCCGGCTGCACCTCGACCTTCACGTGGGCCAGGTCGAGCAGGATGTCCAGCACCTGACGCGCGGAGTAGCCGCGGCCCGAGCAGATGTTGTAGACCTCACCGGGCGTCCCGCGCTCGAGCGCCAGCCAGTAGGCCCGGACCATGTCGCGCACGTCCGTGAAGTCCCGGACCGACTCGAGGTTCCCCACCCGGACGACGGGCTCCCGGAGGCCCTTCTCGATCTCGGCGACCTGCCGGGCGAAGTTCGAGGTGACGAAGACCTCGCCCCGCCGCGGGCCCGTGTGGTTGAACCCGCGCGTCCGGACCACGTGGAGCTGGTAGCTCCTCCAGTACTGGTAGGCCAGGAGGTCCTGGGCCACCTTGGAGACCGCATAGGGGGAGAGCGGCCGGAGCGGGCTGTCCTCCCGGAGCGGGACCTCGTGGGGCAGGACCAGCCCGTACTCCTCGCTCGACCCGGCGATCTGGACGCGGGTGGGCAGGCCGAGCTCGCGGATCGCCTCGAAGAGGTTCACCTGGCCCTGCACGTTGCCGTTCAGGGTCTCGCCGGGCGCCAGCCACGACGTGGGCACGTAGCTCTGGGCGGCCAGGTGGAAGATCCTGTCCGGGCGCACTTCGCCGAGCAGGCGACGGACCGCGCTCGCGTCGCGCAGGTCGCACTCGACCCGCCGCACGCGGTCGCCGAGGTGCTCGACGTTCTCCATGCGGCTTCGCCAGCGGTGCGTGCCGAAGATCTCGACGTCGCCACGGGCGACCAGATAGTCGGCCAGATGGCTTCCGACGAAGCCGTGAAACCCGTGATCAGAACGCGCATCAGGAATCTCCCTCGAAGAAGCCTCGGATGGCGGCGATCACGGCGTCGACCTCGTCGGGCCGGATCTCCGGGAAGCAGGGAAGCGAGAGCACCTCCCGGGCGGCTGCCCACGCCGCCGGGAAGGGGGTCGGGTCGTAGCCCAGGTCACGGAACAACGGCTGTGCCGGGATGGGCAGCGGGTAGTGACAGGCGGTACCGATTCCAGCGGCCGTCAGGTGCGCGGCCAGCGCGTCCCGTTGGGGCGTGCGGACGGTGTACTGGTGGAACACGTGCGTGCCGCCGGGCCGCTCCGCGGGCAGGACGAGGGGGAGTCCGGCGAGCCCCTCGCTGTAGCGGGCGGCGAGGGCCTGCCGGGCCCGGGTCCACGCCGGCAGGTGCCGCAGCTTCACGCGGAGGATGGCCGCCTGCAGCTCGTCCAGCCGCGCGGTCCACCCGAGCTCGGCGTGCTGGTACTTCCTGCGTCTGCCCGTGGTTCCGGGCCAGGCGCAGGTGCGCGGCGAGCGTCGCGTCGGTCGTCGTCACCAGACCGGCGTCGCCGCAGGCCGCGAGGTTCTTCGTGGGGTAGAAGCTGAACGCCGCCGCCTGGCCGTGGCCTGCCCACGGGCCGGCCGCCGAGCGTGGCCCCGAATGCCTGGGCGGCGTCCTCCACGAGGTGGATCCCGTGGGCGTCCGCGAGGACCCGGAGCGGCCCCATGGCGGCCGGGAGCCCGTAGAGGTGGACGGCGAGGATCACGCGCGTCTCGGGGGTGATGGCGGCCGCGACGCGGTCGGGATCGAGCGTGAGCGTGGCCGGCTCGACGTCCACGAACACGGGGCGGGCCCCGAGCTCGAGCGCCGCCGTGGCGGAGGCGACGAAGGAGAAGGCGGGGGTCACCACCTCGGTGCCCGGGCCGACGCCGAGGGCCCGCAGGGCCAGCTTGATCGCGTCCGAGCCCGAGCCGAGGCCGATCGCGTGGCTCACGCCCAGGTAGGCCGCGCACTCCGCCTCGAAGGCCTCGCCCTCGGGGCCCAGGATGAACTGGCCGCTCCGCAGGACGTGCCGGACCGCCGACTCGATCTCCGGCTCGATCTGCTCGTACTGGCGGGTCAGGTCGAACTGGGGGATCTTCATTGGAATCCGGCGAACCCCCGCCCGAAGCCGTACTGTCCCAGCTCGAGCAGGTTGATGCTGATCCGGAACTCGTCCTCGTCGACCCGGTCGATGAAGGCCGCGGTGATACCCCAGCACTGCTCGCGGAAGTCGACTTCGAAGCGGTTCTCGATGACGGTGCCGGTGTCGATATTGTAGTCGCTGGCGAACCGGACAGTCCAGCGGCGTGCCGATCTTGGCCTCGATCGTCGCCCTGGATGAAGTCGAGCTTGCCGCTCTCGCCGTGGCGGGTGCCGAACGTCGCGCGCCACCGCGCCGCCTCGTAGGAGAAGTCGGTCGTGGCGGCCGTGACGCGGGACTCGTAGGGGTCGCAGGACGCGGTCCCGCGGAAGCGCACGCCGTAGAGGGGCTCGAGGATCAGGTCGGCGACGACGTCCGAGAGCCGCTTGGGGGTGACGCTCGTCGTCACGGTGGTCGGGGTCGGCTCGGTCTCCTGGGCGAGCCGTCGCCGTCGCGCGGCCGCCGTCGTCGTCGTGGGCACCGGCGTGGGTGTTCCGAAGACCGTGGTCTCGATCGGCTCCGGCTCGATCGTGTAGGTCTGGCTGAGCGTGAAGCGGACGACCTCCCACACGCGCCCCGGGCGGTCCTCCTGGCCGACGGCGCGCGCCTTGAGCCGGTTGGTCAGGGAGTACGTGACGGTGTGGCCCGGCGTGATGGTGTCGATCCCGTCCCACTGGGGCAGGTCCTTGGAGTCGTCGCCGTCCAGGTAGTTGTAGCTCACGCGCGGCTCGATCAGGTGCTGGAGCTTCTGGATGCCGAACGCGCCGCCGAGGTCGAACACGCGCTGCGCGCGCGCGTCGAAGTCGACGCCCGCCTCGAAGAGGGAGCGCACGGTGAACTCCTTCTCCGTGTCCTCGACGACGAACCCCCGGTCCTCCTTGGTGCCGACGACCCTGGTGTCGTAGAGGGTCTCGCGAAAGCCGACCCGGGGCGTGATCGTGAAGAGGCCCCCGGGCGAGAACGGGATAGGAGAGGCGCGGCGTCACGTCGAAGCGCTGGCCGTCGGAGCCGATGTCGCGCACGAAGTAGTTGTAGGAGCTCTCCATCTCGAAGAGGAGCCCGGGAAGCCAGGGCAGGGGCTGCTGGAAGGCGTTGAGCCGCAGCTCGGGCAGGCGCTGCAGCTCGACCGGCTGGTCGGTCGTGAGGTCCTGGTAGAAGAACAGCCGGCCGAAGAAGTTCCACTTCTCCCAGCGCTGGGTGAGCGAGACGTTCGATTCGAGGCGCTGCGCGGCTCCGCTCGTCGAGCGTGTTGCCGAACTCGCTCAGGAGCACTCGTCGTCGCTGACCCGGGCGACGTCCGCCTTGAGGACCAGGCGCGGCGTGATCATCTCCTCGTGCCGGAAGCTCGCCACCCAGCGGTCGTGATCGTGGTCCGGCGAGTCCTCCTCGTCGTGGAGGTAGAACCCGTCGAGCTCGCCCCTCGACCCCTCGGTCCGGACGTAGCGGTACGTCGCGCCGAGCCCGAAGCCGCGCTTCTCGAAGTACGCCGGGACAGCGTGAGGTCCTGGCTGTCCGACAGCACGAAGTAGATCGGCTGCCGGACGAAGAACCCCTTGTCGTCGCTGCTCCCGAAGGTCGGCGTGAGGAGCCCGCTGTGGCGGTCCTTGCGCAGGCTCGTCGCGAAGAACGGGATGAACGGGACGAGGGGGACCTTCCAGACCCAGAACGAGGCGTTGGTCCCCCACATGTAGTCGTCGAGGTAGGCGGTGGCCGAGCCGAGGCGGACGGACCACGGCGGGGTCTCGTCCTCGCACGTCGTGAAGACCCCGCCGGCGATGCGGTAGGCCTTGTCCCCGAACCGCTCCATGCGGTTTCCGCCGAAGAAGAAGTGCGGCTCGGCGGCGCCCTGCGCCTTGTAGACGACGCCGGTGGCCGACCGGAGGTTGTACTCGATGCGCTCGCCGGTGAGCCGGTCGCGGCCGTCGAACAGGACCACGCGGCCGGTCGCGACGGCCTCGCTGGTCTCCGTGTTGATCTCCACGCGGTCGGCCTCCAGGCGGACGTCCCCCTGCTCGATCTGGACGTTGCCCACCGCGAGGAGGAGCTTCTCCCGGTCCAGGTTCTCGACGCGGTCCGCGTACACCGTGACGGGGGTGCCCGCCTCGAGGGAGAGCCGCTGCCGTTCCTGGCCCCGGACGAGACTCGGAAGGAGGGCAAGCCACGCGACGACCATGAGGCAGACGAAGCGGGGTGCGGGCACGGACCTCCCCCTCGACGAAGTGGCTCGCCGTTCGGGGCCGTGACGCGAGTCCACCGTCGAAGTGACGCGGAGTTAGGGAACGCGGGCATCCTATCAGACGCCCTGCGAGGACGCAAACTTTGGAACGCTGTTCGGGCCCGGAAGAGGCTGCGCGGAGCCGGCGAATCCGCCCGACTCGTGAGGCCCGTAGAGGAGGAGGAGAGCGGAGCACGTGCGGGCGCCGGATGGGGCGCGAAAGGAGAGCCGGATGAGACCTCGACGGTGGATCGGAGCGGGCATGACCCTCGGACTCGCTGCTCGGCGTCGCCGCGCCCGCGCTGCCGCAGGGCGGCGCCGCGGCGAGCGCCGCGATCCGCGTGTTCCAGTTCCAGCCCGGGGCCCTGGCGGTGCGCTCCGGCACCCGCGTGACGTGGACGAACGAGGACGACATTCCCCACACGGTGACCTCGGGCCTGCCGGGGAGCCCGGACGGGCGGTTCGACGTCCGCCTCGCCGGGAAGGGGACGAGCGGCAGCGCGAGCTTCCCGGCGCCCGGGGCGTACCCCTACTTCTGCACGCGGCACCCGTCGATGCGCGGGGAGGTCGTCGTGCGCTGAGCGCCGGTCAGGCGGAGGCCGCGAGCGCGGCGCGAAGGGCGCGGATCTGCGTCCGGTGGTCCAGGAAGTGGAGCCGCTGGACCAGCGCGTACTCCGGCCACGTGAGCTCGGCCGTGAAGATGTCGGGCGCGGCGCCCGGCCTCCGGCGCGCTCACGACGAGGACGGCGGGAGCGGTGACCGCGCCCGGATCACCGGGGCCCGGACCGTCCGTCCCGGCCAGCGCGGCGTCCAGCGCGCCGGTGGCCTCCCGCAGGCCCCCGACCAGCTCCGTCCACGGCACGCGATGGGCGGCCCCCGAGAGGAGCGCCTCGTAGACGGGCGGCCCCGGGGGCCGGCGGCCCGCGCGGAGGTGGCGCACCTCCTCCGCCGCGCGCACGGTGGACTGGGCGACGTGGTCCACGACCTGGGCGACCGTCCACTCGCCCGCCCGCACCGCGGTCCGCGCGCTCCGCCTCGGCGAGGCCCGCCAGCGCCGCCTCGAGCTCGGCGCGCCGCCGACCTGACGCGGGCCCGGAGCCGCGGCGGGTCGAGCGCGGCGGCGCGGGTCCGGATGTAGTCGACCAGGCGGGCGCGCTCGGGCCCGGCGGCGGCGTCAGCCATGGCGGCTCTCCCGGTCGTCCGGCTGTCCCGCCGCCGAGATAGGCGCCGAGCGCCTCCTCGGCGAGGCGCACGGCGCGCCCGAGCGGCATCAGGTCGGGATCGAAGGTGAGCTGGAGCGAGAGCCCGTCGACGAGCGCCAGGATCACGGCCGCGGCCTCGCCGGGGGCGACCTGGCGAAAGGCGCCGGCGGCGGTCCCCCGCGCGACGCCCGCCGCGAGGAGCCGCCGGGCGCGCACGTACGCGCGCCGGTTCAGGCGGGCCAGCTCCTGGTCGTGGAACGCCTCGCCCCAGAGCTCGATGAACACCGTCCAGAAGTCCCGGCTCTCCGTCGCCGCCCGGAGGCACGCGCGGAGCAGGGCGCGCAGATGCCCGCGGGCGTCCTGGGCGCCGCGGGCCTCCGTCGCCACGCGGCGGTCGAGGTCGGCCATGACGGTGGCGGCGGCGCGGCCGAGGATGGCCCGCTTGTCGCGGAAGTAGTAGTGGAGGATGCCGGGGCTGACGCCGGCCTCCGCCGCGATCCGCTTCATCGTGAGGCTGGCGTAGCCGTCGCGCGCCAGGCAGCGGATCGTCGCGCGGACGATGGCCGCGCGGCGCTCGGGAGCAACCGTGGGGCGCGGGCTCATGGGGAGAACGGAACGGGGGACGCCGGCGCGGCGCCCCGCGAACCGCGGCGGCCGCCGGGCGGCGCCCGCCATCCGCTCGTCGCACCGCGCTCCCTCCTGTGCCCGATCCCGGTCCGGCCGCCCCGGCGCCCGGACGTCGATAACTTGGTTGGTCGCCCAATCTACTGGCCCGGCCGCATTCTGCGGGGCCGGGCGGCGCCCGTCAACCCCTCTCGCCCCCCTCCGGATCGATGCCGAGCGCCCCGGCGCCCGCCTGGGCGGGTGCCCGGGCCCCGTCCGCCCCGGCCGACGGCGAGGCTATACTGGTCGCCGTGACGCCGCTCGCGGGGCTGACCGTGCTCGACCTCACGCAGAACGTGGCCGGGCCGTACTGCACCCAGATCCTCGGCGACCTGGGCGCCGACGTCGTCAAGGTCGAGCGGCCGGGCCGCGGCGACGAGACGCGCGCGTGGGCGCCGCCCATGTGGGGACCCGAGGGCGCGCTCTTCCTCTCGTTCAACCGGAACAAGCGGAGCCTCGCCCTCGACGTGAAGGCGCCCGCCGCGCGGCCGGTGATCGAGCGGCTCGTCCGCCGGTCCGACGTGCTCGTGCAGAGCTTCCGCCCGGGGAATGCCGACGCGCTCGGCTTCGGCGTGGCCGAGGCGCGCACCCTGAACCCCCGGCTCGTGTACTGCTCGGTGACGGCCTTCGGCACCCAGGGGCCCCTGCGCGACCACCCGGGCTACGACCCGATGATGCAGGGGTACACGGGGTTCATGCGGCTCACGGGGCACCCGGGCCAGGCGCCCGCGCGCGCCGGCACCTCGATGGTCGACATGGGCACGGGGATGTGGGCGGCTCTCGCCGTCATGGCGGCGCTCCGCGAGCGGGACCGCACGGGGCAGGGCGCGGAGGTGACCACCGCGCTCTTCGACACCGCGCTGGCGTGGATCCCGTACCAGCTCATGGGCTATCTGGCCACGGGCGAGGTGCCGCAGCCCCAGGGCTCGGGGGCCGCGATGATCGTCCCCTACCAGGCGTTCCCGACGGCCGACGGCTGGCTCATGATCACCACGCCGACGGACGCGCTCTTCGGGCGGCTCGTGGACGCGCTCGGGCAGCCCGCGCTCGCGGCCGACCCGCGCTACCGCACCAATCCCGACCGCGTGCGGCACCGCGCGACGCTCGTGCCGTCCCTGGAGGCGCTGACGCGCGCCTGGCCGACGGCGGCGCTCCTCGAGCGGCTCCGCGCCGCCGGCGTCACCGCGGCGCCCGTCCGGACCGTCGACCAGGTGGTGACGGATCCTCAGACCAAGGCGAGCGAGATGCTCGTGCCGACGCCCCGCGCCGACATCCCCGACCTCACGACGGTCGCGCTTCCCGTGCGGTTCGGGGAGGAGCGTCCGGCGCCCCGGCGGCCCCCGCCGCGCGTGGGCGAGCACACCATCGACCTGCTCGGCGAGCTCGGCTTCGGCGCCATCGAGATGGGGGAGCTCCGCGCCCAGGGCGTCGTCGACTGGCCGCTTCCCGAGTGAGCGGGCGCGCGCTCGGTGACCGAGCCCGTCTTTCGCACGCTCCGGCTCGAGCGGTCGCCGGACGGGCACGTCCTCACGGTCCTCCTCCACCGTCCCGAGGTCCTGAACGCGATGAACACCGCGATGGGCGAGGATCTGCTCGCCTGCTTCCGGGGCCCGGCCGCGGCCCGGGACGTCCGCGCGGTGGTCTTTGCCGGGTCGGGGGACCGCGCCTTCTGCGTCGGCGGCGACCTGAAGGAGCGCGAGGGCATGTCGGACGAGGTCTGGCGGGCCCAGCACGTGATCTTCGAGCAGGCCGCGATGGCGATCCTTCGCTGCCCGCCGCCCGTCATCGCCGCCGTGGAGGGCTTCGCGTTCGGAGGCGGGTGGGAGCTCGCCCTCCTCGCGGACTTCATCGTCGCGAGCGAGAGCGCGGCCTTCGCGCTGCCGGAGGTCACCCGCGGGATCTTTCCGGGTGTCGGCGGCACGCAGCTCCTGCCGCGGATCGTGGGGGCGCCGCTGGCGAAGGAGCTGATCTTCACGGGCCGGCGCGTCGAGGCCGCCGAGGCGCGGGCGGTCGGCCTGGTGAACCACCTCGTCCCGCGCGGTCAGGCGCGGGCGAAGGCGGCCGAGCTCGCGGCCGCCATCGCGGAGAACGGGCCGGTGGCGGTGCGCCAGGCGAAGAAGGCCATCGCGTGGGGGAGCGAGACCGACCTCGAGACGGGGATGGTGCTGGCCATCGAGGCGTACAACGCCACCGTCGTCACCGAGGACCGCGTCGAGGGAGTGCGCGCCTTCAACGAGCGCCGGAAGCCCCGCTTCCAGGGGCGCTGAGGGCCTACACATGGCGTCGATGCCCGTGAGCCTGACCGACGAGCAGCGCGCGCTGAAGGCGGGCGTGGCCGAGATCTGCAAGCGCTACCCGGGCGAGTACTGGCGGCAGCTCGACCAGGAGCGCGCCTATCCCGAGGCGTTCGTCACGGAGCTCACCCGCGCGGGCTATCTGGGGGCGCTGGTGCCGCCGGAGTACGGGGGCGCCGGCCTCGGCATCCTCGAGGGCGGGCTGATCCTCGAGACGATCAACGCCTGCGGCGGCAACGCCGCCGCGTGCCACGCCCAGATGTACATCATGGGGACGGTCCTCCGGCACGGCTCGGAGGTCCAGAAGCGGGCGCTATCTCCCGAAGATCGCGTCCGGCGAGCTCCGGCTCCAGGCCTTCGGGGTGACCGAGCCGAACTCGGGGTCGGACACGACGAAGCTCCAGACGACCGCGGTCCGGCAGGGCGACCGCTACGTCGTGAACGGCCAGAAGATCTTCATCTCGCGCGTGCAGCAGTCGGATCTGATGCTGCTCCTCGCCCGGACGACGCCCGTCGACCAGGTGAAGCGGAAGACGGACGGGCTGTCGGTGTTCCTGTTCGACCTCCGCCACGTCCAGGGGCTCGAGGTCCGGCCGCTCCGCATGATGATGAACCACTCCACGAACGCGCTGTTCTTCGACCAGATGGAGATCCCCGCCGAGAGCCTCATCGGCGAGGAGGGCCGCGGGTTCCACTACATCCTCGACGGGATGAACGCCGAGCGCATCCTGGTCGCCTCCGACTCCCTCGGCGACGGGCGCTGGTTCGTCGAGAAGGCGGTGGCGTACTCGAACCAGCGCGTGATCTTCGGGCGGCCCATCGGGGCGAACCAGGGCGTGCAGTTCCCGATCGCCAAGGCCCACATGGCGGTCGAGGCGGCGGAGCTCATGCGCAACAAGGCGGCGGCGCTCTTCGACGCGGGGCAGCCCTGCGGCCCCGAGGCCAACATGGCGAAGTACCTGGCGGCCGAGGCCGCGTGGGAGGCCGCCAACGCCTGCGTCGACTGCCACGGCGGCTACGGCTTCGCGGAGGAGTACGACGTCGAGCGGAAGTTTCGCGAGGCGCGCCTCTACAAGACGGCGCCGGTGAACCAGAACCTCGTCATGGCCTACGTGGCGGAGCACGTCCTCGGCCTGCCGCGCTCGTACTGAGGCCGGCGTGCGCCCGCGGGTGACGAGGGCCGCGGGCCGCTGGCGCTACCCGGAGGTGTGGACCCCGTGACTCTGCCGCCGATCGACCGCGTGAGCGTCACGACCGTCGTCGACAACTCGGTCGACGTCCTGCGCCCCGACGAGAAGGTGGCGCGCCGCTGGAGCGTCCCGCGGGCGCGGAAGATCGCCGACCTCCGGGCCGAGCACGGCCTCGCCCATCACGTCGAGATCGCGCGCGGGCGCGAGACGGCCCGGATCGCGTTCGACTTCGGCCTCACCGCCGCCTCCATGACCCACAACTTCCAGGAGCTCGGCCTCGACGCCGGCGCGATCGACGCGCTCGCCCTGAGCCACGGCCACGCCGACCACTTCGGCGGCCTCCTCGGCTTCCTGTCCGCGCACCGCCGCCGGATGCGGCCGGGGCTCCGCTTCTACGGGCACCCGAACCACTACGTCGGCCGCTGGATGGAGCGGGAGGGGGACCGCGTCGTCGCTCGGCCGCCTCGACCGCGAGCGACGTCGCGCGCTGGGACGTCGACGTGGTCGACGTCCCGGAGCCGCTCGTCCTGGCCGAGGGCGTCCTCCTCTCCGGGGAGATGCGCGCGACCGAGCCCTACGAGGCGATCCCGCCGTCGCTCCGGATGGAGCAGGACGGCGCGCTCGTCCAGGACACCTTCATCGGGGAGCAGACGCTCGTCGCCCACGTCCGGGACCGCGGCCTGGTCGTCGTGACCTCGTGCTCGCATCGCGGGATCGTCGGCATCTGCCGCAACGCGATGCGCGTGAGCGGCGTCCCGAAGATCCACGCCGTGCTCGGCGGCTTCCACCTCTCCGGCCTCGACGCCGAGCGGATCGACCGGGTGGTCGAGACGCTGCGCGGCTTCGAGGTCGACTACCTCGTGCCCCAGCACTGCACCGGCTTCGAGGCGTTCGTCCGGCTCGCCGGGCGGATGGGGCAGGAGCTGGTCGTGAGCTCGACCGGCTCGACGTTCACGTTCGGCGGGTGAGGCCGGGGCGCGATGGCCGAGCTGCCCGTCGCCTGCACGCTGACCGAGCCCGAGCTCGCGGCCCGTCGCGCCGGCGTGCTGGCGGCGATTCGCCGGGATCAGCTGGAAGCGCGCTGGCTGCCGGACGGGGTCGCGCTCCGCTTCGCCCCCGCCGCCGACCGCCTGGCCGCCCTGGCGACCTTCGTGGACCTGGAGCGCCGCTGCTGCGCGTTCCTGCGCTTCCGGCTCACGGTCGAGCCGGGCGAGGGGCCGATCTGGCTCGAGCTCACCGGCCCGCCGGGGACCCGGGACTTTCTCGCCGCCGAGCTGGTCGCGCCGGGGTTGTCCGCGCCCTGAGGGCCGGTGAGGCCGGCGCGGTCCGCCTCACGACGACGGCGCGCGTCCCGGCTCGCGCCGTGTCCGGCTGAGCCCGCCCCGTCCTACGCGATCCGCTTCTCGTAGCAGAGGCTGACCGGGTCGGGCTTGTAGGGGCCGAACGGCGGGATGCGCCGGAAGCCCAGCCCTTCGTACAGGCCGATGGCCTCCTTCTGGTGAATCCCGGTCTCCAGCCGCAGCAGGCGCACGCCGTGGGCCCGCGCATGATCGGCCAGACTGGTTCAGGATCAGCTTGGCGAACCCGGAGCCGCGAAACTGCGGGCGCACGTACATCCGCTTGACCTCTCCGTAGTCGGTGCCGAACAGCTTGATCCCGCCGCAGCCCGCGGGCGACGCCATCCGACCGGAGCACGAAGAATGCGACGCCCTCGGCGATCAGCCGCCCGACGCTGAGACCGTGACGGCTCTCAGCCGGATACAGCGGGGTGAGGACAGCGTCGAGCTCCGCGATCAGGGCAGCGGCATCGGCGCTGTCAGGGCGTTCCATGGTGATCACAATCGGCATGGGGCGATCTTCATCCTCTCGAGAGCGTCCTCGAGTGTCAGCGGCCAGTCACTCCCAGTCCAGGGAGGCCACCAGGCCGCGCGGCCGGCGCCAGCGACGCTTCCTTCCCTGTGGGCGGTCCCAAGTGTAGCAAGGGCGCGGGACTGGAAGGTCCACGCCCCGCGGCCACGGGCGGGACGACCTTGGGCGCCGCCGGGGGCTCTGGTACGCTGGATGGCCAGCGCGCGCCATGGGCGCCGGGCGGGGGAGCCATGATCCGAACACCTGCGGCGTTCCTGACCGAGGGCGAGGTCCGCCGGGTCCACGAGGCCTCCCTCGAGATCCTGGAACAGGTCGGCCTCCTCGTCCGGAACGCCCAGGCCCGCGAGATCTTTGCCCGCCACGGCTGCAAGGTGGAGGCGGGCGGGGAGAACGTCCGGTTCCCGCGCGCGGTGGTCGAGCAGCACCGCGCGGGCATGCCGCCCAAGTTCACGTTCCGGGCGCGCGACCCGGCAGTTCGACCGGACGGTGCCCGACGACGCGCCGGTGGTGATCACGGGCAGCTCGGCGCCCGGACATGGTCGACCCGGCGACGGGCATCGCGCGGCGCGCGCTCGCCGCCGACATCGCGCGGATCGCCTGGCTCGTGGACCAGCTGCCGAACTACGACATCTTCTCGGTCTCGACGCTGGCCGACGACGCCCCGCCCGCCTTCTTCTCGACCACGCGGCTCTACGCGGCGCTCAAGTACTGCCGGAAGCCGATCCGCATCAGCGGGCCGCCCGAGGAGCTCGACTCGATCCTCAAGCTCGCCCACATCATCGCCGGGGGCGAGGCCGCCTACATGGAGCGGCCGTTCATCACGCACCACTACTGCCCGTGCGTCTCGCCGCTCACGATGGACTACGACTCCACGGCGACCCTGATCTACTACGCCGAGCGCGGCCTGCCCGGCCACCCGACCCTCGTGCCGAACGCGGGGCTGACGTCGCCCCTGACGCTCGCGGGCACGCTCGTCCAGGGGAACGCCGAGTTCCTGGCGGCGGTCGTGCTGGAGCAGATGGTCCGGCCGGGGAAGGCGACGATCTACTCGAGCCTGCCGACGGTGGCCGACATGCGGACGGGCGCCTACGCGCCCGGCGCGATCGAGACCGGCATGCTGTTCATGGGGGTCGCCCAGATGGCGCGCTTCTACGGCGTGCCGTGCGGCGGCTACATCGGGCTCTCGAACGCGAAGGTCAACGACGCCCAGTCCGGGCTTCGAGACCGGCATGTCCGGCGGTGGCCGCCCTCCTGTCGGGGAACCACCTCTTCAACATGGCCGGGCTCCTCGACGCCCTCATGTCGTTCGACTTCGCCAAGGCGGTCATCGACGACGAGATCGTGGCGATGCTCCGCCGCATCCAGCGCGGGCTCGAGATGAGCGAGGAGAACTTCGCGCTCGACGTGATCCGGGAGGTCGGACCGGGCGGGATGTTCGCCGACCACCTCCACACGCTCGAGCGCATGCGGACCACGGGCTTCCTTCCCGAGATCGCCGACCGCGACCCGCGCCAGGGCTGGATCGAGAAGGGCGGCCTCGACGCCCAGGGGCGCGCCATGCTGCGGGTCCGCGACATCCTCACCCGCGACGCGCCGAGCCTCTTCTCGCCCGAGGTCGACGCGCGGCTCCGGCAGGAGTTCGCCGGCATGATCGCGGCGGAGTTCGCGCCGCCCGAGGGCTGGACGCGCGCCCCCGACGAGGCGCTGTCCGACCGGGCGGAGCGGCGCCGCCGCCGGCTCGCCCAGCAGGCCTGAGGCTCATAGGCGGCGCTCGATGCGAGCCGTGCCGGCGAGCTGGGTCACCCTCCCCCCAGGTAGGACCGAGATGAGCGATCTGACCCAGCTCCCGCTCGAGGAGCTTCTCGAGCAGATCCAGGACAACCTCTACGGGGGCAACGCCGAGCCCGTCGTGGCCGGCGTCCACGAGCTGCTCCGCCGCGGCCTGACGCCCTACGACGCGCTCACCCAGGGCCTGATCGCCGGGATGGACGTCGTCGGCGAGGACTTCCGCATCGGCAAGCTCTTCGTGCCCGCAGGTGCTGATGGCGGCGAAGGCGATGAAGGCCGGCATGGAGATCCTGCGGCCGCTCCTGGCCGAGACCGGGGCGCCCCGCATCGGCACGCTCGTCATCGGCACCGTGAAGGGCGACATCCACGACATCGGGAAGAACCTGGTCGGCATGATGATGGAGGGCGCCGGCTTCCAGGTCGTCAATCTCGGGATCAACACCGACGTCGAGAAGTTCCTCCACGCGGTCCGCGAGCACGCGGCCGACATCCTCGGGATGAGCGCGCTCCTCACGACGACCATGCCGTACATGCGGATCGTCATCCAGGCGCTGAAGGAGTCCGGCCTCCGCGAGAAGCTGATCGTGCTGGTCGGCGGCGCGCCGCTCAACGCCGACTTCGCCGAAGCAGATCGGCGCCGACGCCTACTGCCGCGACGCGGCGAAGGCCGTCGAGACGGCCAAGCGCCTCATGGCCGAGAAGATGGGCGGCGCCCTTGCCTGACGGCGCGCGCTGGCGGGCCCTCCTCGGGACGCCGGGGCCGATCCTGGCCGATGGCGCCATGGGGACCATGCTCTTCGAGGCGGGCCTCACCTCCGGCGACTCGCCCGAGCGCTGGAACGTCGAGCGGCCCGACGTGATCCGCGGGGTCCACCAGGCCTACCGGGCGGCCGGCTCGCGCATCCTCCTGACCAACACGTTCGGCGGGAACCGCTTCCGTCTCGCCCTCCACGGGCTCGACACGCGCGTGGCCGAGCTCAACGAGGCCGCGGCCCGGCTTGCCGCCGAGGTCGCGCACGCGCCGGGCGCCGGCGCGGTGGTCGCCGGCGACATCGGGCCGAGCGGCGGGATCCTGGCGCCCCTCGGCGACCTCGAGCGCGCCGATGCGGTGAAGGGCTTCGCCGAGCAGGCGGCCGCCCTCCGCGCCGGCGGTGTCGACGTGTTCTGGATCGAGACCATGTCGGCGCTCGAGGAGGTCGAGGCGGCGGTGGACGGCGATCCGCCAGGCCGCGCCGGGGTGCCGATCGTCGTCACGCTGAGCTTCGACACGCACGGCCACACGATGATGGGCGTGAGCCCGGAGCAGGCCGCGAAGGAGCTGACCGGCGCTGGGCGCCGCCGCGGTCGGCGGCAACTGCGGCCTCGGCCCGGCCGAGCTCCTGCCGGCGATGGTCGCGATGCACGCGGCCGCGCCGGACGCGGTGCTGGTCGCGAAGCCGAACGCGGGCCTGCCCGTGCTGGAGGACGGCCGCGCCGTCTACCAGGGGAGCCCCGGCGAGATGGCCGACTACGCGCAGCGCCTGGTCGCCGCGGGCGTGCGCATCGTCGGCGGCTGCTGCGGCAGCGCGCCGGCGCATCTCCGTGCCATGGCCGAAGCGCTGGGAGTCAGACCATGATGAAGCTGCCGAAGCGCGTGACCATCTGCGAGGTCGGTCCCCGGGACGGCTTCCAGATCGAGCCCGAGTGGATCCCGACCGAGACGAAGGTGGAGGTCATCGACCGCCTCGCCGAGACCGGCCTGCCGCGGATCGAGGTGACGTCGTTCGTCCACCCGAAGGTCGTGCCCCAGATGCGGGACGCGGAAGAGGTGATGGCGCGGATCCGGCGGCGGCCGGGCACCCGGTACGTCGCGCTGGTGCCGAACGAGAAGGGCGCCGTGCGCGCCGTCGACGCGGGCGTCGACGGCATCCACACCGTCGTCTCGGCGAGCGAGAGCCACAACCTCGCCAACGTCAACATGTCGGTCGCCGAGTCGCTCGGCAAGCTCCGGGCCGTGCTGGAGGTCGCCCGGCGCGCGAAGGTTCCACGTCAGCTGCGCCGTCTCCACGTCGTTCGGCTGCCCGTTCGAGGGGGACGTGCCGGTCGACCGGCTGGAATGGGTCGTCCGGTCCCTCGTCGACATGGGCGCGCAGGCCGTCGCGCTGGCCGACACGACGGGCATGGCGAACCCCCGCCAGGTGACGGAGATCCTCGAGCGCTTCGGGCCGCGCTTCCCCGGCGTCGAGTGGACGCTCCACACGCACGACACGCGCGCGCTGGCGATCCCGAACATCCTGGCCGCGATGGCGTGCGGCGTGACCCACTTCGACAGCTCGATCGGCGGCCTGGGCGGCTGCCCCTTCGCGCCGGGCGCCTCGGGCAACGTCTGCACCGAGGACCTGGTCCACGGCCTCCACGCCATGGGCGTCGAGACCGGCATCGACCTCGACCGCCTCCTCGCCGTCTCGCGGCACGTGCAGGAGGTCGTGGGCCGCGTCCTGCCCGGCCAGCTCGTCAAGGCCGGCCCCGCCACGCGCCGCTACCCCGTCCCCGACGGCGTCGCCGCGCGGCTGGCGGCCACGCGTCACTGAGGGAGGGATACATGAGCCGAGTGAACGCAGTCGCAATCGCGGCGATCCTTGTCGTGGGTGTCCTGGCCGGGTTCGAGACTCCGGCGTCCGCGCAGACCGTCACCGCGTTCGAGGGCGCGCGGCTGATCGTGGGCGACGGGCGCGTGATCGAGAACGCGACGGTGGTCGTGGACGGCGCGAGGATCGCCCAGGCCGGCGCGGCCGCAGACGTTCGCGTGCCGGCCGGCGCCGCGCGCGTGAGCCTCGCCGGCAAGACCGTGATGCCGATGCTGATCGACACGCACGTCCATCTCGGCGCCACGCGCGACGCGATCGTGCGGGACCTGAAGCTGCGCGCCTACTACGGCGTCAGCGCCGCGCTGAGCCTCGGCACGGACAGCTACGAGGTGCTCGACATGCGCGGCCAGACGGTTCCCGGCGCCGCCCGGTTTCTCAGCGCCGGGCGCGGGATCACGATGCCCGAGCCGGGGCGCACGACGGTGCCGTACTGGGTCACGAGCGACGCGGAAGGCCGGAAGGCGGTCGAGGAGCTCGCGGCCCGCAAGGTCGACATCGTCAAGATCTGGGTCGACACGAGGGACGGCAAGTACAAGAAGCTCACCCCCGAGATCTACGGCGCCGTCATCGACGAGGCCCACAAGCGCGGGCTCCGGGTCACGGCGCACATCTTCGAGCTCGAGGATGCGAAGGGGCTGATCCGCGCCGGACTCGACGCGTTCGCGCACGGCGTGCGCGACCGGGACATCGACGACGAGCTGGTGGCGATGTTCCGGCAGCGTCCGAACCTGGTCCTCACGCCGAACCTCCCGGACCGGGGCGTGAAGGTGGACCTCGGCTGGCTGCGGGCGGGCCTGCCGGCCGACGAGGTGGCGAAGCTCGAGGCCGCCAACACGGACCGGCCGGAGGCGCAGACCGCCTACGGCATCCAGGCGCGCAACCTGGCGAAGCTGAACGCGGCGGGCGTGCGCATCACGCTCGGAACCGACGGCAACCGGCCGTGGGGTCCGCACGAGGAGATGCTGGACATGGTGCTCGCCGGGATGACGCCCATGCAGGTCATCGTGGCGGCGACCCGCAACTCGGCCGAGTTCCTGCGGCTCGCCGACGCCGGCACGCTGGAGGCCGGCAAGAGCGCCGACTTCCTCGTGCTCGACGCCAACCCGCTGGACGACATCACCAACACGCGACGCATCTCGGCGGTGATCCTGCGCGGCGCGGCCGTGGACCGCACGCAGCCCGTCCGCTGAAGGGCTCGGGGTGTTGACCGGGCGGAGGGCCCCGGGCGCGAAGCCCGCGGACCTGCCGGTCGAGCAGCCCACGACGCTCGAGCTGGTGGTCAATCTGAAGGCCGCGAAGGCGCTCGGTCTCGCGATCCCGCCATCGGTGCTGGCCCGCGCGGACCAGGTGATCCAGTGAGCAAATTGGCCGGGAGAAGGTGGTAGAGTCGCGGCCATGCGCATCAAGTACCGCATCGGCGTGATGCCGGGCCCTTGGCCGGCCGGCCCGGGCGGGCGCGAGTTCTTCTGGCAGTTCGTCGAGCTCTGCGAGAAGAGCGAGATCGACTCGGTCTGGTTCTCCGAGCGCCTGTCGTCGCCGCTGCCGGTGCCCGAGCCCATGACGGCGATGGCGGCGGTCGCCGCCCGGACGACGCGCCTGAAGTTCGGGCCGAGCGTGTTCGTCACGCCGTTCCGGACGCCGGTCATGGCCGCCCGCGAGATCGCGATGGTCGACTACCTCTCGAACGGGCGCATGCTGCCGGCGTTCGGCATCGGCGTCGACCAGCCGCGGGAGTTCGAGGCGGCGGGGGTGCCCTTCCGCGAGCGCGGCCGGCGGACCGACGAGGCGATCCAGATCATGCGGCGCTGCTGGGGCGAGGACGAGGTGACGTTCGCGGGCGAGTTCTGGCGTCTCGACCGCGTCACCGTGCTCCCGAAGCCGGTGCAGCAGCCGATGCCGCTCTGGATCGGCGGGAACAGCGAGGCGGCCATGCGGCGCGCGGGCCGGCTCGGCGACGGCTGGATCCCGTCCTTCATCACGCCGGAGCAGTTCCGCGTCGGCGTCGAGAAGACCCGGGCGTTCGCGGCCGAGGCCGGCCGTGAGGTCCCGGCCGATCACTTCGGCGCCCTCTTCTACTACTGCCTCGACCCCGATCCCGGCGTCGCCCGCGCGCTGGCCGATCCCTTCATCCCGCGCGGCCGCGTCGACGACGCGACCCTCGCGCGCTGCACGGCGTTCGGCCCGCCCGCGCGAGTGCGGGAGCACCTGGAGGCGTACGTCGCGGGCGGCGCCTCCAAGTTCATCCTGCGGCCGATGTGCCCGCCCGATCGGATGCTCGACCAGCTCGCGGCGCTCGCGACCGACGTCGTCCCCGCCTTCCACCGCCGGGAGGGGTGACCGGCGCCCCGGGACCCGGGGCAGGACCCATGCGCGAGCAGCGGCTGGAGCGGCGGGTCGTCACCGCGCTGTTCGTCGACGTCGTGGGCTCCACGACGCTCACGCTCGAGCTCGGCGCCGAGCGCGTGAAGCGGGCCCTCGACCGGGCGTTCGGCGAGCTGGCGGCGCTCATCGCCGCCGAGGGCGGCACGGTCGAGAAGTACATCGGCGACGCGATCCACGCGCTGTTCGGCGTGCCCGCCACCCATCCGGACGATCCCCAGCGCGCCCTCCGGGCCGCGCACGCCTGCGTGGCGTGGGCGGCCGCCGCTCGCACGTCGGTGCCCCTCGCGGTGCGCGCCGGGGTGGAGACCGGCGAGGCCATCATCGACCTGGCGGCCACCGAGACCGAGCGCCAGCAGATGAGCATCGGGGCGTGCGTCAACGTCGCGGCGCGTCTCCAGCAGGTGGCGGAGCCCGGCCAGGTCGTCGTCGGGCCCACCTGTCGCGAGGCGGCCGCGGCCGTGGCCGAGTTCGCCGGGCTCGGCGAGGTCGATCTCAAGGGCCTGGGCCGGCTGCCCGCCTGGCGGCTGGTCGCCCTGGGCCAGCCGCTCGCCGGGGGGCGCGTGCCCTTCGTGGGGCGCGAGCCCGAGCTCGCGCTCCTCCGGCTGGCCTACGCGCGCGCTCGAGCGGCGCGTGGCGTGCTCGCCCTGGTCTCCGGCCCGCCCGGCCAGGGCAAGACCCGCCTGGTCGAGGAGTTCGTCGCGGGTCTCGGCGCGGAGCCGCGCGTCGTCACGGCGCGGTGTCGCCCGGCCGGAGAGACCGAGTCGGGGAGCCCGCTCCGGCAGCTGCTGGCGTCGGAGAATCCCGCGGCGTCCATCGAGGCGCTGGCGGCGGGCCTGACGGCGCTCTTGCCGGACGCGACCGAGCGCCACCGGGTGGCGACCGCGCTCGGCCACAGTGCGGGTCTGATGGTCAGCCGGGAGCTGGCGGGGCTGCCGGTGGGCCAGCGCCAGGACGAGCTCGTCAACGGCTGGCGCCGGTACCTCGGCGTCCTCACCCGCGCGGGACCGGTCGTGGTGTGGATCGAGGACCTCCACTGGGCGGACGGCGAGGTCGTCCAGCTGCTCGATCGTCTGACGCTGGGCGCGGAGATGCCCCTCCTCGTCGTGGCCACCGCCCGGCCCGAGCTCGCGGCGCAGGGCGGGCTGCGGCCCGGAGGCGACCGCTTCTTCCTGACGCTCGACGCCCTCGACGACGGGACGGCCCGGGCGCTCGCCCGGCACGCCGGCAGCGCCGACGCGGCGGGCATCGAGCGGGCGGAGGGCAACCCGCTCTACGTCATCGAGCTTGCCCGCGCGCGCTCGCTCGGCATCGCGCGCGACGTGCCGCTCACGCTGAACGGAGTGATCGGCGCCCGCCTGGAGGAGCTGCCCGCGCCGGATCAGCGAGCTGCTCCAGTGCGCCGCGGTCGTCGGCGAGACGTTCGCGGCGCGGGACGTGGCGCTCCTCTCGGGCCGCGCTCCGGGCGAGGTCGCCGGAGCGCTCGAGCGACTCGCCGAGCGGCGCTACCTCCAGTCCGCACCGGGCGGCTACCGCTTCCATCACGCGCTGGTCCGTGACGTGGCGTACGGCCGCCTCACGACGGCGGACCGGATGCGGCTCCACGCCCGCTACGCGCGGGACGGGGTGGGGCCGGAAGACGTCGAGCTCCTCGCCCACCATCTCTGGGAAGCCGTGGGACCGGCGGACGCCGAGTGGGTGTGGGAGGACAGTCCGGACCTTCCCGGGCTCCGGCAGTCGGCGCTCCGGGCCCACCTGCTGGCGGGCGGGCGGTATGCCGATCGGGCGGTCTACGCCCGCGCGGTCGACACGTGCCGCCGGGCGCTCCGGTTCGCGGGCGACCCCGGACGACGTCGCGCGCGTCGAGCAGGCGATCGCCCGGGCGTGCGCCGCCGGCGGCGACGCCGACGAAGCGTGGGCCCACTACCTGCGAGCGCGGGACGTGCACCGGGACGCGGGGACCACGCCGCCCGCAGATCTCTATCCGAGCCTTCTCGAGCTGCCCATCTACACGTCGGGCATGTTCCGGCGGGCGCCGGCCGACGGCGACGTCGAGGCGCTGCTCCGGGAAGGGGAGGGCGTGGCCCGCCGCGCCCGGGACGATGCCTCGCTGGTTCGGGTCCTGGCCCTCGACGCCTATCGATCCCATGACCCGGCCCAGCTCGTCGAGGCCCTGCGGCTCTCCGAGGGGGTCAGCGATCCGGCTCCGCTCGCGTCGTGCCTTGGGCACGCGGCGATCCTGCAGAACCGGGTCGGCGACTTCGCGATGGCGAGCCGCCTCTACGAGCGACTCGACGCGCTGGACCCGGCGAGCGTCCCGGCCGATCGCCAGCTGGAGTTTCGCGCCATCCTGGCGCTGAACACCGGCCGGCTCGGCGACGCCGAGCGCCTGGCCGAGCGGTTCGTGGCCGCGAACGCCTCTCGAGGCCCGCATCTCCGGACGCACAGCATCCGGGAGCAATGCCACGTGCTGTTGGCGCGCGGCGCCTGGCACACCCTGCGCGCGATCGCCGAGGAGATCGAGCAGCTGGTGGCGGCAAACTCGGGCACCGCCTTCTGCTACGCGGTCACGACCGCCCGCGCTTTCGCGGTGGTCGCGCATGCGCTCGAGGGCCGGCCGGCGGAGGCCCGGGCGCTCCTGCCTCGTGCCGAGCTGCCGCTGCAGGCGGAGCCGCTCGAGCGCGAGAGCGTGCTGCTGCTGGCGTACGGGGCCGTGGGCGCGCGCGCCGACGTGGCGCGGCTGCGCCGGCAGGTCCACGAGCAGGGCGCCACCCCCTTCTGGTTCTTCCACCGGATGGAGGCGGTGGTGCTGACGATGCTCGAGCGCTGGCCGGAGCTGGCCGACGTGCTTCCGCAGCTCGAGCGCGTCGCCGCCCACGGCAGCCCGTACCTCGAGGCGCTTCTGGCGGCCATCCGCGAGGAGATGGCCGCGGCGCAGGGCGGCCCCGCCCCGGCGCACGGCAGGCTCAGGGAGCTCGGGTACGCCGGCTGGAGCCAGCTCCTGCGCTACCGGCCCGGGGTCTCCTGAAGGCTGAGCTCCGGCCGGCCGGCGTCGCGAGCGCGGTCAGCGCGGCACGCGGCCGGCCGGCGCACGGGGAGCGCCCCGGCGGGACCAGGCCGCCCGCGCGTGGCGCCGCGCCGGGTCGGTGAGGGCCGAGCGCCCCGGGGCGCGCGCGAGGTCGCGGCGCCGCCCGGGGCCGCTAGCGCATGTTGCCGGTGTGGCCGAGCGAGTAGCGACCGGGCTGCGGCCACACGGTGAGGCCGTGCGGCTCCTTCCCGACCGGGATCGTGGTCACCTGGCCGCTCCGGGTATCGAAGACGTAGACGACGTCGTCGAAGCGACCGCTCAGCCAGAGCTGGGTGCCGTCGGCGCTGACGTTGCCCATGTCCGGGCTGCCCCCGCCGGGAACGGTCCAGACCTGCTCGATCGCGCGGGTCGCGAAGTCGACGACCGCGACGCTGCCCGGCCCCTTCGGGCGGCCCCGGATCTGCCGGGAGCCACGATTGGCCACGTAGAGCTTCTTGCCGTCCCGGCTCGGATAGAGGCCGTGGGTCCCGATCCCGGTCTTGAGGAAGCCGATCACGGTGAAGCGGGCGCCGTCGATCAGGTGGACGCCCCCGGCCATCATGTCCGCGACGAAGATAGGTCTGGCCGTCCGGGGAGGCCCGGATGTCCTGGGGCATCCCGCCGCGCGGCAGCGCGAGATAGCCGAGCACGGTCCGCTCCACGAGATCGACCTTGACCAGGCCGCTCTGGAACTCGCAGGTCGCGATCAGGTACCGGCCGTCGATGGAGAAGTCCGCGTGGTTCACGCCCGCGCAGTTCGGCACCGCGATCGACGCCTGGAGCGCCATGGTGCGCGGATCGCGGAAGTCGAGCCGCTTGAGCGCCTCGGCGACGACCATCGCGGAGCGGCCGTCCGGCGTGAAGTAGAGGTTGTAGGGATCGTCGACGGGGATCGGCCGTCCCGGCTTGCCGGTCGTCGGATCGATCGGCGTCAGGCTGCCCGTCGTCAGGCCCTCCGCGTTGTTGGCCACCCAGAGAGTGGTGAGGTCGTACGACGGCACGACGTGCTGGGGGTTGATCCCGACGGGGAACGTTTCGACGACGGTCAGCGTCGTCGGATCGATCACCGTGACGGTGTTCGCCTTGACGTTGGGCACGTAGACGCGGGAGAGCGCGCCGGCCACCGCCGAGCTGAACCGGCCCGCCGCGGTCTCGCTGTAGAGGTTCGCGGGATCGGGGACCGGGGGCATTCCCGGGATCATCGGCCCGGATGGCGACGCCGGTGCCGGTGCGGGCCCGGGGGCGGGCGCCGGCGCGGTGCCGGGGGTCTGGGCGTTGGCCCGGAGCACCGACGTCCGCCAGAGGAGCCCGGCGCTCCCCAGGGCGAGCAGCAGTCCGAGCCCGAGCAGCCCGCCGACCCGCCACCATCGGGCTCGGACCCGCGCCGTGCCGGAGGCGGCGCCCTCGGGGGCGCGGATCGGGGTCATGGACGCGACCCGGCCGGCGTCGTCTCGCGCCGCGCGATCGATCGCCGGATGGCGTCCACCGTCTCGGACACGATCGCCTGCTCGATGAGCCGGCCCAGCTCCGCGCTCGCCCGGCTGGGGTCGCCGTCCGCGCCGTCCCAGGCGCCGGCGCCGTGCGCCGCGCGCAGCCGCTCCTGCCGGACGACGCCGGGGTCGACGGCCAGCATCAGCGAGGTGTCCAGGGCGCCCGCGTGGTTGCCGATCTCGCGATCCTGGTACCCGCGGCTCTGCAGGAGCGCGCGCGCGCCCGTGGTGCTCGCCCGGTAGTACGCGTCGATCGCGTGAGCCCGGGTCGGCGCGGCCGCCCAGCCGCGGTTCAGGCGCCGCGCCACCGCGGCCTGTCCCGCCTGGTTGCCGCCGCTGTCCCCGATGAGCACGACGTCGCGGAAACCGTGGACGGCGAAGCTCCTGGCTGCGGATTCGAGAACGCCCTCGAAGACCGGCTCCGGAACCGTGATCGTTCCCGCGTAGCGCATGTGCCCGGTCGGCGGGGCGAGCCCGCCTTCCGGCACGTAGGCCAGCACGGGCGCCACCAGGGTGCCACCGAGGGTGCGGGCGATCGCTGCGCCGAGCGCCTTCACCCGGACGTTGTGCTTGCCGAGCGCCATGTGCGGTCCATTCTGTTCGGTGCCTCCCGTCGGCACGATGATGGTGGTGGTTCCGGATCGGACGAGCTCGCGCACTTCCATCCAGGTCAGCTCCTCGAGGAAGACGGTGGCCGGGGTCTCCGCCGCGCTGGCCGGCGGCGACAGGAGCGTCCACGCCACCAGAGCCAGGACCGCGCGTGTTCGCATGACACTCCCTCGCGGGCGCTTTCGGTGCCGTGTCCGGCCGTCACCGCCGCCGGTGCCGGAGGAGCGGGCGCGTTCAGACGCCGAGTGTACCAGCGGTTCCCCCGGCGACCGAAGGAACGCTGCGGCCTGGCGGGTGGGTGCCGTTGCCGGAAGCCGGCCGGCCCGAGGGGGGCTTGGCGGGACGGCGGGAACGGGCAGCCAGGCCCGGGTGTCGGGCTGGCCCGCGACGCGGTCGGCCGGACGGGTGCCCCGCCCCACCGATCGTCCGTCGACGATCCGGCGGACCCACGCCGCCCGCGCCGCTCGCGGGCGCGGCGGCCGGCGCGAGCGTCCCGTCCGCCCGATCGACTACAATCACCGGGGCGCCGGTGGTCGGCCGGCCCGGGAGACCGAATGAGCTATCGTCTCGGTGTCGACGTCGGCGGCACGTTCACCGACCTGGTCCTGGTCGGCCCGGACGGGCGGGCGCTCACGCGCAAGGTCCTCTCCTCCACCGGCAACTACGCCGAGGCGATCGTCCAGGGCGCGCGCGAGCTGATGGCGGCGGCCGGCATCGGCGCGGCCGACATCGGCGAGCTGATCCACGGGACGACCGTCGCCACGAACGCGATCCTCGAGCGCCGGGGCGCGCGCGTGGGGCTCCTCACGACGGCGGGCTTCCGCGACCTCCTGGAGATCGGGCGGCTCCGGCTGGCGCGGCTCTACGACATCGACTTCGAGCGGCCGGCGCCCCTCGTCCCGCGGCGCTGGCGGCGCGAGATCACGGAGCGGCTCGGCCCGGGCGCGGAGGTCCTGACGCCGCTCGATCCGGAGAGCGTCACGGCGGCCGTCGATCTCCTCACGCGCGAGGGGGTGGAGTCGATCGCGATCGCGTTCCTCCACGCGTACGCGAGCGGCGCCCACGAGCAGGCCGCGGCGGCGATCGTCCGCGAGCGGGCCCCCGGCGTCCTGCTGACCCTCTCCTCGGAGATCCTGCCCGAGGTGCGCGAGTTCGAGCGGACGAGCACGGCGGTGGCGAACGCCTACGTCATGCCGGTCATGGACCGGTACCTCGGGAGCCTCGAGACGGAGCTGCGCCGGCTCGGCGTCGGCGCGCCGATCCTGGTCATGCAGTCGAACGGCGGCGTCATGACGGCGGCGAGCGGCCGGCGGCGCCCGGTCCACGTGATCGAGTCGGGGCCGGCGGCGGGCGTGATCGCGACCGCCGAGCTGGCGCGGCGGATCGGCCGGCCGAACGCGATCAGCATCGACATGGGCGGCACCACCGCGAAGGCGTCGGTCATCGAGGGCGGCGAGCTCAAGCGCACGGGCGAGTTCGAGATCGGCGGCGTGCTCTCGCAGGGCAGCCGGCTGAACCGCGGGAGCGGCTTCCTCCTGCGGGTCCCGGCGGTCGACATCGCGGAGGTGGGCGCGGGCGGCGGCAGCATCGTGCGGGTCGACGACGCGGGCCAGCTCCACGTCGGGCCGCGGAGCGCCGGCGCGATCCCGGGGCCGGTCTGCTACGGGCAGGGCGGGAAGGAGGCCACGCTGACGGACGCGAACGTCGTCCTCGGGTACCTCCATCCGGCGCGGCTCCCGAGCGGGCTCGCGCTCGACGCGGAGCGGGCGCGCGCGGCGATCGCCGAGCAGGTGGCGCGGCCGCTCGACCTCGACCTCGAGGCCGCGGCGCACGGGGTCTACCTCGTCGGCTGCGCGCGGATGGCGCGCGCGGTCCGCGCGGTGACCATCGAGCGCGGCCGCGACGCGCGCGACTTCGTCCTGGTCGCGTTCGGCGGGAACGGGCCGCTCTTCGCCGCCGAGATGGCGCGCTCGCTCGGGATCGGGACCATGCTGGTGCCGCCGGCGCCGGGGGTCTTCAGCGCGGTCGGCCTCCTCGAGGCCGAGAACGAGCACCACCTGGTGCGGAGCGTCCTCCGCCCGCTCTCGGCCGAGACGGCCGACGGGGTGGCGGCCGCCCTGCAGGCGCTCGAGCGCGAGGCCGAGGCCCTGCTCCGGACCGAGGGCTACCGCGAGCCGGTGGCGCTGGACCGGGGCGTCGACCTGAAGTACGAGGGCCAGTCGTTCGAGCTGACGATCCCGCTCCCCGCCGGCTGGCGGGGCGGACCGGGCGTGGACGCGCTGGCCGCGGCCTTCGCCGGGGAGCACGAGCGAACCTATGGGCACGCCGCCGCGGGCGACCCGATCCAGGTCGTGAACCTCCGGGTGACCGCGCGGCTCGTCCGCCCGGCGAGCCGGGGGCCGGTGCGGCTGGCGAGCGAGCGGGCGGCGTCGATGCCCGGGAGCCGCCGCGCGTACTTCGGCCGCGAGCACGGGACGCTGACGACCCCGGTTCTCGCCCGCGGGGCCCTCGGCCCGCTCCCGCGCCCGGGCCCGCTCCTGATCGACGAGTACGATGCCACGACCCTGGTGCCGCCCGGCGCGACCGCCGGCCTCGACGCCCACGGCAACATCCTCATCGCCACCGGAGCGCCCTCGTGAGGCCGAGCCGCCGCACCGCCGCCGACCCCATCACGCTCGAGCTGGTCAAGAACGCCCTCGACGCGATCGTCGACGAGATGGCGATCGCCCTCGTCCGCACCGCGTACTCCAACAACCTCAAGAACTCGATGGACATGTCGTGCGCCCTCTGCGACGCCGAGGGGCGCCTGATCGCCCAGGGGCTGACGCTCCCGCTCCACCTCGGATCGGTGCCCGACGCGATGGCGGCCGTGAAGCGGAAGTTCCACGGGAAGATCCGTCCGGGCGACGTGTTCATCCTGAACGACCCGTTCGAGGGCGGCACGCACCTGCCCGACTTCTACATCCTGAAGCCGATCCACGTCGGGGCGGATCTCGTCGGCTGGTCGGCGAGCATCGGCCACCAGCTCGACGTCGGCGGGAAGACGCCGGGCGGGAACGGCTGCGACGCGACCGAGATCTTCCAGGAGGGCCTCCGCATCCCGCCGGTGCGCCTCTACGACCGGGGCGAGCCGGCCGAGGCGGTGTTCGACTTCATCGACAAGAACGTGCGCGTGCCGCGGCAGGTGCTGGGCGACGTCCGCTCGCAGGTGGCCGCATGCCTCACGGGCGAGCGCGGCTATCTCGCCCTGCTCGAGCGCCACGGACGCGAGGGGTTCGCCGCGTGCACCGAGGCCCTCCT
Organism: uncultured Candidatus Rokubacteria bacterium; assembly: GCA_963745015.1. Classification (GTDB taxonomy): domain Bacteria; phylum Methylomirabilota; class Methylomirabilia; order Rokubacteriales; family DASRDR01; genus DASRDR01. The sequence goes on along the minus strand of CAVUVU010000010.1, from coordinate 68,399 downwards.
CGATCAGGCGGAGCGGCTGGCGCGGAACGCCATCAAGGCCATGCCGGACGGCGTCTACCGCTTCACGGATCACATCGACGACGACGGCATCGACCCGGATCCCATCCCGATCACGGTGACCGTGACGATCGCCGGCGACCACCTGATCGCGGACTTCACCGGCTCGGCGCCGCAGGTGAAGGGGGCGATCAACTCGCCCATCCCGTTCACCAAATCCGCGGTCTACGCGTGCGTGCGCCACCTGATCGGCGGCGACCCGCCGAACAACGAGGGCTACTTCCGCCCGATCGAGGTGGTGGCGCCGCCGGGCACGATCGTGAACCCGGTGCTGCCGGCGTCGGTCGCCGCGCGCGGGTTGACCGGGTTCCGCATCGCCAATGTGGTCTTCGGCGCCCTCGCCCAGGTCGCGCCCGACCGCGTGTTCGCCTGCGAGGTCGGCGGCGACACCGGCGTCAGCATCGGCGGCTACGACGCCGAGCGGCGGGCGTTCGTGTTCCTCGAGTTCCTGTTCGGCTCGTGGGGCGGGCGGCCGACGCGGGACGGCATCGACGCCTGCAGCAGCTCGGTCGTGAACTTCTCCAACAACCCGATCGAGGTGATCGAGGCCGAGTACCCGATCCGGATCCAGCGCTACGGCTATCTCCCCGACTCGGGCGGCGCCGGCCGGTTCCGGGGCGGGCTGGCGCTGATCCGCGAGTACCGCTTCGAGGAGGCGGAGGGCACCCTTCAGCTCCGCACCGACCGCCGCCGACACCTCCCGTACGGCCTCCAGGGCGGGCGCCCGGGGACGCCATCCGCCAACCTCTTGAATCCCGGCACGCCCGCGGCGCAGGACCTCCCGGCGAAGTGCACGCTGACCCTCCGGCGCGGCGACGTCTTCCGCCACGTGTTCGCGGGCCCCGGCGGCTGGGGCGATCCGATGACGCGCGATCCGGCGCGCGTCCGCTGGGACGTCCTCGAGGAGAAGATCACGATCGAGTACGCGCGCCGCGAGTATGGCGTCGCCCTCGACCCCGTCACGCTCGAGATCCAGCCCGACGAGACGGCCCGCCTTCGCGCGGCCCGCTGAGCCGTTCGGGCCGGCCGCGCGGTTGCTCGGCGACGCGAGCGGCGTGGCGGGGGCCTTGAGCCAGACCAGCCCGGACGCACGACGGGCGGCCTTCCAGCCGCCCGTCGCCAAGCCTATCGCGGAAGTCCGGCTGGTCTAGCGGTCGGGGATGTACCGCGCCGACCGGTACCCTCGCCCCGGCTGGTCCCGGACGTAGACCGGGTGCGGCTTGTGGACGCCGTGCGGCGGTCGCCGCGGGCCCTTCACGACGACCGGCGCGGACCGGTACACGCCGTGCGGCGGCGTCCGGTGGACCACCGTCTGGTAGACCACCGGCGGTGGCGTCACGATGATCGGCACGGGCTGGTACACGACCTGCCGCGGCGCCTCGACGACGACCGGCGCGGGCTGATACACGACGGGCGGCGGCGCCGGCGCGTAGACGACCGGAGCGACGACCACCGGGCGAGGCATGATGGCGTCGAGGATGAGCGCGGCGCCGATGCCCACCGCGACTCCGGCCAGGACGGCGGCCGCCGTGTCGCCCGCCTTCGCGGGCCGCGCGGCCCCCAGCAGCGCGACGGGCACGACCAGAGCGGCGATCAGCATCTTCCTCATGGCACCCTCCTTTGGCGGTCGCGAGATTGGATGAGGCGGGGCCGGGGCCTATTCAGTCCCGTTCCCGGCTGACAGTTGCGCCCGGCCGAGGGCTGGGATTCACTGGGCCGTCGCCATGCAGAACCGGTGGGTGGTCCTCGCGCTCGTGGTGGTGGCGCGGACCGCGATGGGCTTCCAGTTCCAGTCGGTGGCGGCGGTGGGCCCGTTCCTGGTCGCGGATCTCGGCTTGAGCTATGCGGAGCTCGGGACCCTGATCGGGCTCTACCTCCTGCCGGGCGTCGTTCTCGCGCTGCCCGGGGGACTCCTGGGGGCGCGCTTCGGCGACCGTGCGGTCGTCCTGGCGGCGCTCGGCCTCATGACGCTCGGCGGCGCGGGTCTCGCCGCCGCCGGCTCCCTGGCCGTGGCCGCCGCGGCCCGGCTCGTGAGCGGCGCGGGCGGCGTGCTCCTCACGATCCAGGCCACGAAGATCGTCACGGACTGGTTCGCGGGGCGGGAGCTGGCCACGGCGCTCGGCCTCATGCTCGCCGCCTGGCCGCTCGGGATTGCCCTCGGCCTGGCGGCGCTCGGCACGCTGGCGGCCGCGACGACGTGGCGGACGGCGATCCTCGTCCCCACGCTCTCGGCGGCGCTCGCGCTCCTGCTGACGCTCCTGTCCTACCGCGAACGGCCGGCGGCGGCGCCTGTCGGGGGCCGCGCCGCGGGACGCTGGTGGGCGATCACCGGCCGGGAGAGTGCGCTGGTCGGAACGGCCGGCCTCGCGTGGGGCATGCTGAACGCCGGCTTCATCTTGTTCCTGAGCTTCGGCCCGAAGCTGCTCGTGGAGCGCGGGACCGCCCCGGCCGGCGCCAACGTCGTGGTCAGCTGGGCCTCGTTCATCTCCATCGTCACGGTGCCCCTGGGTGGCGCGCTCCTGGATCGCGTGCGCCGGCGTGACGCGCTGATGACCGCGGGGCTCCTCGGAGCGGCCGCCGCGTGCGGCGCCTTCGTGCTCGGCGGCCCGGCGATTCTCTGGAGCGCGCTCGTGGGGCTCCTCGTCGCCCCTGCCGCCGGCGTGGTGGCCCTTCCGGGCGAGGCGCTCCCGCCGTCGCGCCGCAGTGCCGGGTTCGGCCTCTTCTACGCGATCTACTACGTCTGCATGGGGGTGGTGCCGGTCGTCGCCGGCCACCTGGTCGATCAGGGCGGCGGGGCCGCCGCCCTGTGGCTGGCCGCGATCCTGTGGCTGGCGCCGGTGCCCGCGCTCGGACTCTTCCGCGCGCTCCAGCGCCGCCCGGTCGTGGAAGTCTAGGACGGATCGGCCGCGCCTCGCGAGCAGACCGTCGCGGGCGCGGTGGGGCTCCGCCTACGGCAGCGCGTCCAGGAGCGCCTGAACGTCCGCCGCATCGTTGTGTACCGACGGTGACGCGCGGAGGGCGCCAACGCAGAGGGCCACGTCGACCCGGGCGTTCTGTAGTCGCGCGTGGATCTCCTCCGACGTCCGTACGGGGTGACGGAACGAGACGATGCCGGAGCGCTCCCCGTCCCGCCGGGAGCTGAGGACCGAGTAGCCTCGCCCGAGGAGTCCCTCGATCAGAACGTCCCCGAGCCCGAGGACATGCTGCTCGATCCGCCGCGTGCCGAGCGCGCTCACCATGTCCACCGCGGCCTCCAGGCCCCACAGCCCCGGAAAGTTCACCAGAGCCTCCTCGAAGCGCCCGGCGTCGGCCCGGAAGACAAGGTCGTAGTCCAGATGGTCCGCGTCCTTGGCGACGCTGTGATAGCCAACGTTGGGCGGGCGGAGGCGCTCCAGCGCGGAGCGGCGACAGAAGAAGAAACCGGTGCCGATAGGGCCGAGCATCCACTTGTGCCCGCCGGCCGACAGGAAGTCGACGGGGCACCGGCCCAGATCCAGGTCGATGACTCCGACGTACTGGATGGCGTCGAGATTGAGCAGTACTCCACGGTCGCGACACAGCTCCGCCGTTCGTTGGAGGTCCTGTCGGAAGCCGTTCGAGAACTGGACGGCGCTCAACGTGACCACGCGGGTCCGCGCGTCGATAAGGCTCGCAATGTCCTCCACGAGGACCCGACCCTCGCGGCTCTTGATCCACCGGACCGCGACCCCGCGCCGTGCCAGGTTCATCCAGCAGTACACGTTCGAGGGATACTCGATGTCGGGCACGAGGACGTTGTCGCCATCGCGCCAGTCGAGCCCATTGGCGACCTGGAGCAGGCCCTCGGTCGTGTTCTTGATGAAGGCGATCTCGTCGCGGCTGGCGCCGACGAGGGCTGCGATCTTCGGTTTGATCACCTCGTCAGCGTGGCGGCACCAGTCGAGATAGTGGCCGTCTCCATGGTCGCGGACGTCAGCCAGAAAACGATCCATGGCCTCGATGACGGGCAGAGAGGCCGGCGCGATCGCGGCGTTGTTCAGGTAGACGCGGTGGGCCCGGATCGGGAACGCGGCCTGAACTTCGCGAAAGTCCATGAGCGGTGTGTACCGGCACGCATCATAGCATCGCGGTTGCCGGCCGGAGGGCGCTGTGACATCCTGCCCCCGGCTGCCGGGAGGCACTCGGCGGCCGGACAACTCCGTATCGCAGAGGGGATCACATGGCGCGACCGATTCGGGGCGGGGCGTGGCTGGCGGCGGCGCTGGTGGCGGTTCTGGCGATGGCGGTGCCCGGGAGCGCGCAGGATCCACAGCGGGGGGGCACGCTGCGGGTCGGGCTCCTGGGGGACTTCACGACCATGGACCCGCACATGTCGACCTCGACCGAGGACCGCGATCTCTACTACCAGTTGTACAGTCCCCTCCTCGCCCTCGACGCGAATCTCAAGATCACGCCGGAATTGGCGGAGTCCTGGGAGCAGCCGGACGCGGTCACGTACGTCTTTCGGCTCCGGAAGGGTGTGAAATTCCACGACGGCAGCGACCTGACGGCCGAGGCCGTCAAGTGGAACTTCGACCGTATCCTCAACCCCGCCACCGGGTCGATCCGGCGCAGCGAGCTCGCGAGCATCAAGTCCGTGGACGTGGTGGACCCGCTCCGGGTGAGACTGACACTGAAAGAGCCCGACGCGACTCTCCTCGCCGCCCTCTCCGACCGTGCCGGCATGATCGTCTCACCGGCGGCCGTGGAAAAGCACGGCAAGGACTTCGCTCGTTACGCAGTGGGCACTGGCCCCTTCCAGTTCGTCGAATGGGTGAAGGACGATCACCTCACCGTTCGCCGATTCCCTGGGTATTGGAAGGCGGGCCTTCCGTATCTGGACGAGGTCGTCTACAAGGGAATCCCGGACAACACGGTGAAGCTCACCGCGCTCCGGACCGGCACCCTGGATCTGATCGACGACCTGCCGCCGAAGGACATCGCCGCGACAAGGCGAATCCCAAACTGCGTGTCGTGGAGACTCCGGGGCTTGGTTATCGCCGCATCGAGCTCAACCACACCCGACCGCCCTTCAACAACAAGGCGCTCCGGCAGGCGGTGGCGTGGGCCATCAACCGGGATGCCATCCATCGCGCAGTATTCTTCGGCGCTGGCGCCCCGGCGCAGGGGCCGATCTCTCCCAGCAGCTGGGCCTACGAGGCCGTGCCGGGCTTCGGCTCGACTCCGGACCTCGGCAAGGTCAAGGAGAAGCTCGCCGAGGGCGGCCAACCGAACGGGTTCCGGTTCACGCTGATGGTGGTGAACAACTCCGTGGCGCAGAAACAAGCCGAGATCATCCAGGACAACCTCAAGCGGGCCGGCATCACGATGGAGATCGCCCTGCTGGAGGTCGGCGCGTTCGATGAGAAGCGGAAGGCGCTGCAGTTCGACGCGGCCGAAGGCCGCTGGAGCGGCCGCGTCGATCCCGACGGCAACATGTTCCTGCACATGGTCACGGGCGCCGGCAACAACTGGGGCAAGTACTCGAATCCCCGCATGGACGAACTGCTCCGGGCAGCCCGGGCCACCCCGTCGCAGACCGAGCGGAAGAGGCTCTACGGGGAAGCCGTGCGCCTGATCGTCGACGACGTGCCGATCATCTTTCTGCACCACGACGCGTGGTCGAAAGGGTGGGACGCACGCGTGAACGGTTATGTCGAGATCCCGGACGGACGGATGCGCCTTGAGCGCGTGTGGTTGGGGAAGTGAGCGCGCCAGCGCACCGCTGCGCGATCTGAGGAGCGGGCCAGGATCTCGGGTGCCGGGGCCGAGTCCCGCCGTGCGCTGAGCGGAGTCTCGCTCGGGACGCGGCAAGGCCGCCCCGGCCGCTGACCCTCTCGAACCGTGGGGCGCTACCTCCTTCGCCGGCTGGGGACCGTGGCCCCGGTCCTCCTGGTCGTGAGCGTCGTCGTCTTCTCGCTCATCCATCTCACGCCCGGCGACCCGATCACCATCATGCTCCGGGAGGAGTCGGACCCGGCGACGGCCGCTACCCTGCGCCGCCAGCTGGGTCTGGATCGCCCCCTTCCGTTGCAGTACGCCACGTGGCTGGGCCACGCTCTTCAAGGCGATCTCGGCCGATCGATCCGGACCAACCAGCCGGTGGCCGAGGCGATCCGCCAGCGCGTGCCGGTGACGCTGAGCCTCGGTGCCGCCGCACTGCTCGTCGCCCTCGCGGTCGGCCTGCCCGCCGGGATTCTCGCCGCCGTCCGCCGCAACTCAGCGGTGGATCTGGCGAGCGCTGCCCTCGCCGTCTCGGGCGTGTCCCTGCCGACGTTCTGGTTGGGCGTGCTGTTGGTCTTTTTCTTCTCCGTGACGCTCGGCTGGCTACCTCCGCTCGGATGGGTGAGCCCAAGCCGGGATCTCGGCGGATGGCTGCGGAGCCTCATTCTTCCGTCAGTGACCCTGGGCACCGCGATCGCGGCCGTTGTCATGCGCATGACTCGGGCCAGCCTCGTCGAGGTCCTCGGCGTCGAGTACATCCGAACCGCGCGGGCGAAGGGCCTGGCCGAGCGGCGCATCGTGCTCGGCCACGGGCTGCGGAATGCGCTCATCCCCGTGGTCACGGAGATCGGTCTGCAGACGGGCGCCCTGCTCGGGGGCGCCGTGATCACCGAGACCATCTTCGCGCTGCCGGGTGTGGGACGGCTACTCGTCGATGCGATCTTTCAGCGGGACTTTCCGGTGGTCCAGGGCGTCGTCCTCGTGCTGGCGGTGAACTTTCTCGCCATCAGCTTCCTGGTGGATCTCGCCTACGCGTGGCTCGATCCCCGGATCCGGTATGACTGATGGCCCATGACGTTCGCGCGCCGGCCGGGTCCATCGTCACAGCGGTCGAGGTGGCCCGGGCCACGCGCCGCTGGCGGCGGCTTGCCGGCACCATCGGCGTGCTCGCCGTCGGGGTGGTGACCGTGATAGCCCTCGTGGGCCCTGTGCTGGCGCCTTTCGACCCGACCGAGCAGTCGCTTGACCGCATGCTGAGAGCCCCGGAACCGAGCCACCCGCTCGGGACGGACGATCTCGGGCGCGACATCCTGAGCCGGCTGCTGTACGGCGCCCGCGTGTCTCTGGGGGTTGGCGTGGCCGCCGTCGGGCTTTCGTTCGGTCTCGGAGGTTTCCTGGGAGTTGTCGCCGGCTACCGGGGGGGGTGGTTCGACGAAATCCTGATGCGGGTGCTCGACGGGCTCCTTGCGTTTCCAGCGATTGTCCTGGCGCTGGCGATCACCGCGGTGCTCGGCCCGAGCCTTCGCCATGCCATGATCGCGATCGCCATCGTCGGCGTTCCGGGCTTCGCGCGCCTGGCGCGTGGCCAGGTGCTCACGCTGAGACGCCGGGAGTTCGTCGAGGCCGCCCGGGCGCTCGGGGCGGGGGATTCCCGTCTGCTGGCGCGCCACATCGTGCCGGGAATCCTTGCCCCAGTGGTGGTCCACGCCTCGTTGCGCCTCGCGTTCGCGATCGTGACAGAAGCCAGCCTCTCCTTTCTGGGGCTCGGCACTCAGCCCCCGACCCCGAGCTGGGGCGCCATGCTCAATTCCGGGCGCGAGTACCTGGAGATGGCGCCCTGGATGAGCCTTGCCCCCGGGGCCGCCATCTTCCTGACGACGCTGGGCTTCAATTTTCTCGGGGACGCGGTCCGCGACGCGCTGGATCCGCGGGCCCGCGACTAGGTGGCCAGCGGGAGCCTCGCGGACCTTCACGCCTGGGCGCTCGGGCTCTTCCGCGCGCTCCAGCGCCGATGGTCGCCAATTCGCGCCGCGAGCAGCCCGGCGGGCGACGGCATCCGTAGCTTGGCGCTCGCGTCCCGGGGGTGGCACACTAGCGCCGCATGACCACCGTCAAGGACTCGCTGGCGCCGCTGGCGGGGACGCCCGGGCTCGTCTTCCACGGGATCAGCTTCGACCCGTCCAACCGCTCCGTGCGCACCTTCGACCTGGCCGGGTTCGACGCCGAGCTGCAGGACCCGGTGGTGTTCTCCTGGATCGACATCCAGGCTCCGGACATCTCCCCGATGAACGAGGTCCTCCGGCGCATGGACATCGACCTCGTGCTGGTCTCGCACTTCGACCGGCCGGAGGTGCTGCCGCGGATCGTGGAGCGGTCGGACTGTCTGGCCTTCTATCTCTATCCCATCTACGAGCCCGAGACGCACCTCGACACCGCGCAGACCATCACGGAGATCGAGTTCGCCCGGATGATCCTGGTCCTGGGCGCGGACTACGTGATCACGTACCACCGGCGACGGCTGGCACGCCGTGGACCAGATCAAGGACACCTGCATCGACAGCTTCCAGCTGGCCGGGAAGACACCCGGCTTCATCGCGTTCCTGTTCCTGCAGCGCTGCCTGTACGACTACGCGCACCTCAATCTCGCCAACGACAACTACCTCGACCTCCTCGAGGGCGATCTGGCCGAAGGCGGCGGCGGCGTCCCCGACAGCGTGGCCATCGCCGCCGGCAACATCCTCACGCTCAAGAAGCTGGCGGCGAGCCTCCACATCGTGCTGATGCTCCTCGGCACGAAGCGGAGCCGCTTCGTGAGCGACGACGGGCGGAACGCGTTCCTCGAGATGCTCCGGAACGCGCTGGCCATCCGCGAGGCGGTCGACTCGTCCCGCGACCTCCTCGACGGAATCCTGGGCGGCATCCAGGCGGCGGCGGCCAACCGCACGAGCGAGATCGCCCGGGTGCTCACCGTGGTGTCCAGCATCATGCTGCCGCTGACGCTGATCGCCGGGATCTACGGCATGAACTTCGAGCACATGCCGGAGCTCAAGTGGGAGCTGGGCTACCCGGCCGTCCTCGGCGTGATGGCCGCGCTGGGGCTCGGGCTGGTGGGCGTGTTCTGGCGGCTCGGTTGGCTGGGCGGCATCTCGGGACGCCGATCAGGCCGATCAGGGAGGAAGAAGGCCGACCGGTCCCGCTGACGGGCTGCCGGGGCGATCCTCCGTGCGGCGAAGTCAGCCGCCATCGGCGCGGGGAGGGCGCCCCGCCCGGGCCGCTGATCCGACTTCGACCCCGGCGCGCCTGCAGATGGGTCGGAGGTGCGCGGACCGGGTCCCTCAGGGCGCGATGCGCACGTCGCGAAGAATCTCGTCGACCACTTCCTGGATGCGCGCGGCTCGGGCGTCGCTGGGCAGGTCGCGGAGGGTCGGCCGCGTGGCGTAGTCGCGCATGACCACCTTGAACCCCTTCGCCTCGATGATGTCGATGAGCAGCGTGCCGGCTTCGAAGGAGTTCGGATTCTTGGTGCCGGTGTAGGCCTCTTGCGCCTTCTCGTGGAGGGCCCACGCCTCGTCCCGGTAGCCGAAGTAGTCGTTGATCGACACGGTCGACACGTTGTTCCCGAGGATGACGAGGTAGGCCACCGTGACATCGCCGCCGGAGGCGACCCGCGTCGACCCCGCGGGCGGCGAGGTTCTTCGTGATGGCCTCCTGGATCATCGCGTGGACCGCCTCCCGGTTGTCGCTGTAGGCGGGTAGCGGTTTGACGCCTCCGTCCACGAAGTTGAACGTGCGGGCGCGAATCGGCCCGGTGTCGACCTTGGTCGGGGCGGACGAGCAGCCGGCCAACGCGAGGATGCCGGCGGCCACGACGACGAGCAGGCCTGGCTTCATGGTCGATCGATCCCTGATGGAGTCGTGACGTTCATCACGCGTGGTTCGCGACGCGCCGATCGTGCGCGCCCGCGCGGGCCGTGTCAATGGCGTCGGCGAGGGGCGACCAGGGCGGCGGCGCGATTGCGCCGCCTCCGCTTCTGACCTAGTCTCCTCACCTGTGGCGGAGATCATCGACCTCGAGGCGGCCGTCGCCCTCGCGCGGGACGGCGATCACGTGCTGATCGGCGGCTCCGGCGGCGGCCATGCCGTGCCGGAGGCGTGGATCGCGGCGCTCGCCGAGCGCTTCCGCGCGACCGGACGGCCGCGCGGGCTGTCGCTCATGAGCGTGGTCGCGCTCGGCGACTGGAAGACCGCGGGCATGAGCCGCCTCGCCCAGCCGGGTCTCGTCAAGCGCGTGGTGTCGGCGGGCTTCAACAACTGTCCGGCCGTCGGCGCGATGGCGGCCGCCGACGAGATCGAGGCGTACACGCTGCCGCAGGGGGCGCTGTCCCAGCTCTGCCGGGACATGGCGGCCGGCCGCCCGGGCCTGCTGACGCGGACGGGCCTCCACACCTTCGTCGACCCGCGCCTGGGCGGCGGCAAGCAGAGCCCCCGGACGACGGAGGACCTGGTCGAGCTCGTGACGCTCCACGGCGAGGAGTACCTCTTCTACCGCGCCCAGCCGATCGACCTCGCGGTGATCCGCGGCACCACCGCCGACGAGCGGGGCAACGTCACCATGGAGGACGAGCCCTACTTCGGCGAGCAGCTGTCCATCGCCCAGGCCGCCCGCAATCGCGGGGCGACCGTCGTGTGCCAGGTCTCGCGGATCGCCGCGGCGGGGACGCTGCCCGGCAAGCAGGTGAAGGTCCCGGGCGCGCTCGTGGACTACCTCGTCGTCGTGCCCGACGAGTGGCAGACCTACGTCACCCGGTACGACGCCGCCTACGCGGGCGCGATCCGGCGGCCGGACGCGGGCCTCGCGCGGCTGCCGCTCGACATCCGCAAGGTCATCGCGCGGCGGGCGGCGCTCGAGCTCTTCCCGGGGGCGATCGTGAACCTCGGGTTCGGCGTCTCGAACGGGATCGCCCCGGTGGCGGCCGAGGAGGGGATCCACCGCGACGTGACCCTGACCGTCGAGCAGGGGATCGTGGGCGGCGTGCCGGCGGGCGGCAACGACGCCGGCGCCGGCCACAACTACGACGCGATGGTCGACCAGCCCTACCAGTTCGACTTCTACGACGGCGGCGGGCTCGACGTCGCCTTCCTCTCCTTCGCCGAGGTCGACGCCGAGGGGAACGTCAACGTGAGCCGCTTCGGCCGCGTCGTGAACGGGCCGGGGGGCTTCGTCAACATCAGCCAGGGCGCGCGGAAGGTCGTGTTCTCCGGGACCCTGACCGCCGACGGCCTCGAGATCGTGCCGGACGGGGCCGGCGGCGTGCGCCTCGTCCGGGAGGGGCGGACCGCCGAAGTGGGTGCCGGCCGTGCAGCAGATCACCTTCAGCGGGCGGTACGCGCGGGCGCGCGGGCCAGCAGGTCATGTACGTGACCGATCGCGCGGTCTTCCGGCTGGGCGCCGACGGGATCGAGGTCGTCGAGGTGGCGCCCGGCGTGGACCTCGAGCGCGACGTCCTCGCGCGCATCGGCTTTCCGGTGCGGGTGCCGGCGCCGCCGCGTCCCATGGACCCGCGCCTGTTCCGGCCCGAGCCGATGGGCATCCTCGCCGAGTTCCGCTGCCGGCCGTCACCCCGCCAGAGGAGGCGCCCCGAGCCATGAGCGAGCCGGAGCTGGTCCGCGTGACCGTCGAGGCGGGCGTCGCCGTGCTGACGCTCGACAACCCGCCCCTCAACCTGGTGACCCTCGAGCTGACGCGCCGGCTCCGGGCCGCGCTCGACCGGCTGGCGGCCGACCCGGAGGCCCGCGTCCTCGTGGTCACCGGCGCCGGGCCGCGGGCCTTCTGCGCCGGGTCGGACGTCAGCGAGTTCCCGTCGGTCCAGGACGACGTGGTGCGGAAGAAGCTCGGGCCGGAGAACGAGGCGTACAGCCGGCTCGACGACTTCCCGAAGCCGACGATCGCCGCGCTCAACGGGCTCGCCTACGGCGGCGGGCTCGAGCTGGCGGTCTGCTGCGACATCCTGATCGCGGGCGCGGACGTGCGGCTGGCCCTGCCGGAGGTGAAGCTGGGCGTGCTGCCCGGGAGCGGCGGCACCGTGCGCGTGCCGCGCCGGGTGGGCGAGGGCCGCGCCAAGGAGCTGATGTTCACGGGCGACCCGATCGACGCGGAGACCGCCCGGAGCTGGGGGCTGGTCAACCGCGTGGTCCCGGCGGGACAGGCGCTGGCCGCGGCCCTCGAGCTCGCGCGCACGCTGGCGGAGCGGCCGAACCGCGCGCTCCAGCTCATCAAGGAGGCCGCGGACCTCGGCCAGGACACGACCGAGGACGACGCTGTCCACCGGACGCTCGTCCTGTCCGAGACGGTCTTCCGCACGGAGGACGCCCGCGAGGGCGTTCGCGCCTTCTTCGCCAAGGAGCCCCCGCGCTGGCGCCACCGGTAGCGTCGGCGCGCCGCTCCCCCGGGGCCCGGCCTCGCCGCGCCGGGCGCGCGTGTCTCAGCGCGCGGCGGCGGCCGTCTCCCGCGGCGGCACCCCCGCGTAGTCCGCCCGCGGCCGGATGAGGCGGTTGTCCGCGTACTGCTCGAGAGCGTGCGCGCACCAGCCGGCCGCGCGCCCGACCGCGAAGATCGACGTGCAGAGGTCGCCCGCGATCCCGAGGGCGTGATAGACCACGGCGGAGAAGAAATCGACGTTGACCGGCAAGCCCGTGCGCGCGGTCACCGCGGCGTGGACGCGCTCCGCGACCTCGAAGAGCCGGGCGTGCCCCGTGGCCTCGGCCATCGTCTTCGCCATCTGCCGGAGCACGCGCGCCCGGGCGTCGTCGACCCGGTAGACCCGATGGCCGAAGCCCGGGATGCGGGCCCGCGGGTCCGCCCGCTCGCGCCGGGTGCCGCGCGCGTGGGCGTCCAGGCGCGCGGCGACGTACCCCTCGGCGCGCCCGGGGTCGCCGATCTCGAGCAGCATGGCCAGCACGTCCTCGTTGGCGCCGCCGTGGCGTGGTCCCTTGAGGGTGGCGATCGCCGCCGTGAGGGCCGCGTGGAGGTCCGCCAGCGTGGCGACCGCGACGCGCACCGCGAACGTCGAGGCGTTGAGCTCGTGGTCGGCGTGGAGCGTGAGGATCGTGTCGAGGACCTGGGCGACCTCCGGCGCGGGCGGGCGGCCGTGGAGGAGCCGCAGGAAGTGGGCGGCGTGCGAGCCCTCCGGTCTCGGCGGCCACCGGGTCCTGCCCCGTGCGAAGGCGCTGCCAGGCGGCGACCACCCCCGGGATCAGGGCCGTGAGGCGGAACGCCTTGCGCAGGTTCGCCGCGTCGTCGCCCGCGCGGCCATCGGGATCGACCGTGGCCGCGAGCGAGACGGCGGTGCGCAGGACATCGAGCGGGTGCGCATCCCGCGGGAGCGCGCGGAGGAGGTCGAGAACGGGACGCGGGATCTCGCGCGCGGTTGCCAGCCGGCCCGCGAAGGCCTCGCGCTCCGCGGGGGACGGGAGCTCCCCGAACCAGAGGAGGTGGGTCGTCTCCTCGAAGCTGGCGTGGGCCGCGAGGTCGCCGATCTCGTACCCGCGGTAGTAGAGGCGGCCCGTGGCGCCGTCGATGGCCGTGATGGCCGAGCGCGCCGCGATCACGTCCTCGAGCCCCGCCTTCCAGGTGGCCTCCATGGCTGTCCCTCCTTCTGGGTGTCCGATGCGATGGTTGAGTTGATTATGATTGATTATAGTTGATTTGGCAATATCGCCCACGGGTGGGGGCGGACTGGACTCGCGGGGAAGGGGTTGCTAGGGTGGCAGGAGCGATGGTGGTGATCGGCGGCGAGGAGTACCTGACGGTGGACGAGGCGGCGGGGGGGCTCGGGGTGAAGCCCGCCACCCTCTACGCCTACGTGAGCCGCGGCGTCCTGCGAAGCTATCGCCAGGGCACGCGGCGGCAGCGTCTCTACCGCCGGGCCGACGTCGACGCGCTGCGTCGTCTCCAGCCGAGCGCCGGGCCGCCCGCGCCGCCGGCGCCCGAGATCCCGCTCGCCGAGAGCTGGATCCGCGAGTAGCGGGAGCCTAGCCCCGCCGGGTCCCCGCCCGCTTCGCCCGCCGCCGGCGCGGCGGCCCGGACTCCACCCGCCCGAGGAACGCCAGCACGGTCCGGTTCCACGCCTCCGGCTGGTCGCGGTTGGCGAAGTGACTGGCCGGCGAGAGGACGACCAGGCGCGAGCCGGGGATCTTCCGGCGCATCACGCGCATCGGCGCCAGCGACGGGTCGCGGTCACCCCCGACCAGAAGGACGGGGATGCCCTGCTCGCCGAGCCGCGGCAGCTCGTCCGTGATGTGGTCCATGGCGAGCAGCGTCCGCAGCGAGTTGGCGTACCCGATCGGCGTGAGCCGGCGGTACTCCTCGTAGAACTCGGCCTTGGCGGAGGGGTCGAGCACGAGCCGCCCGGCGACGTTCGGATTCGTGGCCATGGCGTACTCGGCCATCGCGTCCATGCCCTGCGTGAGTGTGATCTCGATGCTCCGGGCGCGCATCACCAGGTTCTCGACGGACAGCGGCAGGCCCGACGCCGAGGAGGAGTTGGTGACGACGAGGGAGCGGACGCGGCGCGGGTAGAGGAGGGCGAAGCGGGTGGCGATCCCCGCGCCGAGCGACAGCCCGCCCACGTGGGCACGGCGGAGTCCCAGGTGATCGAGGACGTCCCGGAGGTCGAGCGCCCAGCGCCGGAAGGAGTAGCGGGCGGGGTCCGGCGGGCTGCCCGATCGGGCGTGGCCCCGCGGCTCCCAGAGGATCACGCGCCGGCCGGCGGCGAGGCCCGGCGTGTTGGGGGCCCACATGTCGGTGTTGCCGCCGATCCCGTAGGCGAGGACGAGCGGCGCGGGGGCGCCTTCCCCTCGACGGGCCGTTCCTGGACGGCCCGGGCCGGTCGGGCCGTGCTCCTCGTAGTAGAGCCGGATGCCGTCGGTCGCCCGCGCGTAGGGCATCGGCGTCTAGCCGCGCGCCGCGGTCACTTCTTGCCGCCCCCCCCGCCGCCTCCGCCCACGGCGACCAGCACCGTGGCGGCGGCGAGGAGCGCGACGTACTCGTAGCCGGCCCAGGTCCGCCCGATGGCCGCGTCGACGAGCGTGCCCTTGAGGAGCACGCTCTGACGGACGTACACGGTGAGCAGGCCGAGCAGCAGCACGGCGGCGTTGAGCGAGCCGGCCAGCCGGGTCCAGAGCCCGATGATCAGCATGGCCCCGCCGATCCCGTTGATCGCGATCACGCCGACCGCCAGGATGGTGTGCGCCTGGAAGCCCAGCTTCTCGATGTGGGCGGCCAGGCCCTTCGGCGTCGCCGCGAAGAGCGCGAGGTAGGCCTGGAACAGGTAGACGGCGCCCACGACGACGCGGAGGGTGAGGCTCGCGTACGCGCTCATCGAGCGGCCCTCCCCCAACGCGGACCCGGCGCGGCATGTCGGAGCATGGTGGCGGGCCCCATGCCGCCAGAATCCGCGCGCGTCGTCAAGGCCCGGGATGACGCGCGCCTCGCGCGCGGGCTCGGCGGGCCGGCGCCCGCGCGCGCCGGAGCCTCGCAAGCTTGACAGTCGGCGGCGGTGGCGGGTAGGCTCGCCGAGGCATGGCGGCGCGCTCGATCTTCGTGACGTGGCCCATGGAAGCGGCGGTGCGCGCGATCCTCGAGCGGGTGGGCACCGTGCGCACGAGCCACACCGAGCGCGAGCTGCCGGTCGACGAGCTGGCGCGCCACGTCGCCGACGTCGAGGCGATCATCCCGATGGGCGCCCATCCGATCCCCGAGCCGGTCCTGGCCGCGGCGCCCCGCCTCCGCATCGTGGCGGTCGCCGCCGCCGGCTACAACATCGTCGACGTCGCGGCGGCGACCCGGCGCGGCATCCTCGTCACGAACACGCCGGGCGTCCTCACCGAGACCACGGCCGACATGGCCTGGGCGCTGATGCTCGGCGTCGCCCGCCGGGTGCCCGAGAGCGACCGTTTCGTCCGGGCCGGGAAGTGGACGGGCGTCTACTGGAGCCAGCTGATGGGCGCCGACGTGCACGGGGCGACGCTCGGCATCATCGGGCTCGGCCGGATCGGGCAGGCCATCGCGCGGCGCGCCCAGGGCTTCGGCATGCGCGTGCTCTACCACAAGCGGACCCGGGATCCCGAGGCCGAGCGGAGCGTCGGGGCGGAGTACCGGTCGAAGGCCGAGCTCCTGCGCGAGGCCGACTTCGTCGTGCTGTCGATCCCGTTGACGGCGGAGACCCGGCACCTCATCGGCGCGGCGGAGCTCGGCCTCATGAAGCCGACCGCCTTCCTGGTGAACGTCGCCCGCGGGCCCGTGGTCGACGAGGCCGCCCTGGTCGAGGCCCTCCGGACGGAGCGCATCGCGGGCGCCGGCCTCGACGTCTTCGAGGAGGAGCCGGCGCTTCATCCGGGCCTCCTCGAGCTGGAGAACCTCGCGCTCACGCCCCACATCGGGTCGGCGTCGGGCGCGACGCGGCGCCGGATGGCGACGCGCGCCGCGGAGAACTGCGTCGCCGCTCTCGAGGGGCACCGCCCGCCGAACCTGGTCAACCCGGAGGCGTGGCGCCCGGCATGAAGCGCGGGAAGCTCTGGCTGTTCCTCCTGATCCTGCTGCTGGCCGGCGGCGGGTTCCTGATCTGGCGGCAGCGCCAGCCGCCGGTCCGCGTGTCGCTCGAGCCGCCGCTCGCCGCTCTCGGCCAGACGCCGCGGCCCGTCACGGTGGTGCTGGACGCCCCCTCGGCCAACCTGGCGGCGGTCGAGGTGCGGGTGGTGCAGCAGGGCACGGCCCGCCCGGTCCTGACGGAGGATCTGACCGCCGCGGGGACCCGTAGCCTCCAGAAGCAGGTGACGCTCGACGCGGCCGCGCTCAAGCTCCAGGAAGGGCCCGCGGAGCTGGAGATCGAGGCCCGGGACACGCTCTGGCGGCCTCGGCCCCCGCGCGGCCCGCGCCTGGTGCACCGCTTCACCGTCGACCTCACCCCGCCGAAGCTCGAGCTCAAGACCGCCACGGGCTACATCAAGCACGCGGGGGCTGGCATCGTGATCTACCGGCCGGAGGGGGCGGTGCGCTCCGGGGTCCGGATCGGCAACGAGCTCTTCCCGGGCGTGTCCGGGCTCGCCCAGGACCCGGCCGTCCTGGTCGCGCTGTTCGTCATCCCGCACAACGGCCCGGCCGTGGCGCCGTCCGTCGTGGCGGTCGACGAGGCCGGCAACGAGCGCGTGATCGGGGTCCCGGTGACGTTCTTGCCGATGCGCTTCCCCAAGGACACCATCAACCTCACCGAGGCGTTCCTCCGCCGCAAGATGCCGGAGCTCGTGCCGCAGACACCGAGCACGGCGTCGGTGGACGCGCTCCTCCAGGCCTTCCTGCGCGTCAACGGCGAGGGGCGCAAGGGATTCGAGGTGAAGAACCGCGAGATCGGGACCGGGCCGACCTCGCCGAAGCCTCTCTGGGCGGGCGCGTTCCGCCAGCAGTCGAACACGAAGGTCTTCGCCAACTTCCCGGAGGAGCGGACGTACCAGATGGACGGCCGCACCGTGGACACCCAGTGGCACCTCGGCATCGACCTGGCCTCGAACCGGCAGAGCCCGGTGGAGGCGTCCAACGCCGGCCGCGTCGTGTTCACCGGACCGAACGGCATCTACGGGAACATGGTCGTGGTGGACCACGGCCTCGGCCTGATGACCCTCTACGGCCACCTCTCCGACATGGCGGTGAAGGTGGGGCAGACCGTGCAGCGAGGGGAAGCGCTCGGGCGGAGCGGGGAGACGGGGCTCGCCGGCGGCGACCACGTGCACTTCGCCATGCTCATCCACGGGGTGTACACGAGCCCGCTCGAGTGGTGGGACGACCACTGGCTGAAGGACCGGATCGCGAAGCCGCTGGTCGACGCGGGGATCACGCTCCCGGGGATCACCGACGGCGTCTCCGCGGCCGGGACGACCGGGGGGCCCGTCGCGCCGCCTCCCCCGAAGCGCCGCCCCGCGCGCGCCCGGCGCTGAGGTCGGGCGCGCGGCCCTACCAGGGACGCGCCGCGCGCCCCTCCAGGATGACCGCGGCGACGGTGCCGCCGACGGCGAGCAGGAGGAAGAGCACGGCGGCCAGGCGCGGGCGGCGCGGCAGCGCCTCGGCGGAGTGCCGGGCGCCGAGCCAGCCCCAGATGGCGCCGAACCCCATGAGGCCGAGCGCCAGCGCGAGATAAGCCAGCCGCAACTGGTCCATCGGCGACAGTGTGGCGTAACCGCCGGCCCTCAGGCAAGAGGTCCGGGCCGGGGCGCCCGGCCGACCCGACCCGGCTTCACCCGGACCTCCTGATCGGCTAGACTAGCCTCGGCTCTCGCCGGAGGCTGCGTGTGGTACTGGTGAGTCGCTGCCTACGCTGTGGCTACATTCAGTCCGGGGACGACCCCCCAGAGCGCTGTCCCCTCTGTGGGGCACCGACGGAAGACTTCGAGCTCGTTGAAGAGGATTGAGCCCGGGCTGGACCGGGCAGGAGGTCCCCAATGGCCATCGTGACGATCGCGCACGAGACCGGGTCGGGTGGCCCCGAGATCGGGATCGAGCTGGCCAAACGGCTCGGGTGGCGCTACGTGGACCGAGACATGCTCTCGGAGGCGGCCCAGCGCTACGGGGTGGTGGAGGACAAGCTGACCGAGCTCGACGAGAAGAAGCCCTCGCTCTTCGAGCGGTTCGACGTCGAGACCCGGCAGTACATCAGCGTCCTCCAGTCCGCGCTCCTGGACGCGGCGGAGCAGGACAACGTCGTCATCAACTCGCGGGGCGGCCAGATGCTGCTGCGCGGCATCCCGCACGTCCTGCGGGTCTTCGTGATCGCGCCCTTCGAGCTCCGGGTCAAGCGCGTCATGAAGAAGATGTCCGGCCAGGCGCAGGAGGGCGTCGACGTCCGCACGACGGTGGAGATGGTGCGCCGGAGCGACCAGGAGAAGCACGGGCGCATCCGGTATCTCTACGACGTCGACTGGGGGGATCCGGCGCTGTACGATCTCGTCCTCAACACCGAGAAGCTCACGGTGGACGCGGGCGTCGAGGCGATCGCGGGGCTCGTCCGGAGCCTCGCCGCGACCGCGGAGTCGCGGCAGCAGGTGCGCGACCGGGCGCTCAGCTCGCGCGTGCGTGCCGCGCTGGCGGCGCATCCCGACACGCGCAAGTACCGCCTGAGCGTCGACTCCGACCGCGGGGTGGTCCGCCTGGAGGGGACGGCGGCGCTCGAGCGCGCCGGCGAGGTGGCGCGGACGGTTCCGGGCGTGGTCGACGTGAAGAGCCAGTTGCTCGAGGTGCCGCCCATCCCCCCCTTCGTCGCCTGATGGTCTGTCCGACATCGCCGCGGCGCACCCCGACGCATGCCTGCGGGCGGGGAGGCTGTGGCCACCGGAGGGACGGGATGCCCGGAGGGTCCGAGACCCGACGCGTCCCGGCGAACGGGATGGTCGGCGCCGCTCCCCCTCCGGGGGACTGAGCGCGCGCTACCGGACCTTGACGACCCGGCTCACGATCCCGCGGCGCGCGAGCGCCTCCCGGTACGCCTGGGCGTCGGTGCGCCGCGCAAACTGGCCGTACCGGAGGTGGTACTGCCCGCTTGGCGCGAGTGCCTCGCTGACGCGCACCTCGAACCCGCGGGCGCGGAGGGGGCGCGCCGCCGCGACCGCCGCGGCCAGCGAGGGGTGTCGCCCCAGGATGACTTCGGGATTCCCGGCCTCCTCGACGACGGTGCCCCGGCCGATGTCCCGCACGGCCTGGCGCGCCTCGTCGGGCGACGCGAAGCCGGTGGCGGTGACCACGAACAGCCGGGCCGTGTCCTCCTTGCGGAACCGCACGGTCGCGTGTCCCAGCCGGTTCAGCTCGGCCTCCAGCCGGTCCGCCGCCTCGCCGGCGGGGAAGGGTCCGCTCTCGAGCGTGTACCGCTCCGGGGTGGGGACGGGCGAGGGCGGCACGGCCGGCACGGCGCTGGCCGGCCCCTCGGGCTGGCCGGGGCCGGGGGGCCGCTCGGCGGGCACCCCGCTCTCGCCGGCGTCCGGGCCGGCCGGGATCGCCACGACCGAGGTCGCGGGCATGCTCAGGCCGGGCCAGCGTGGCCAGGGTCCGGCCAGGCGGTCGACGAGCAACCAGGCGATGACCGCCGCCAGGACGACCACGCTCGCCGCCGCGAGTGGCACATGGGTGTACCGCGAGATCAGCCAGCGCATCGGAGGCCCGAAGTGATGTTCGAGACCGTGCTCGGGGAAGTCAAGACGATTGTGGGCCGGACGGGTTCCCCGGGACCGGCATGAGCCGTTTTCTCCTCAAGGCGGGCGTTGCCGTCCTGGTCGCGCTGGCGGCCGGTCTCGGGATCGGGATCGGGCTTCAGGTCTCGGGCATTCGCTGGCCGGGGACCGCGGCGCCGCCGCCTCGCGCCACCGGGCCCACCCCGGCGGAGATCCAGCGGGCCTTCGTGGGAGTCGCGGACCACCTCCGGCCCGCGGTCGTGAACATCGCCACGGCGCACTTCCTGCGCCGCCAGCGTCCGCGCGGAAGCGCGCCGGGCGGGACGCCGCCGACCCTCAAGGACTACTTCGATCAGTACTTCGGCCAGATGCCGCCCGGGGAGCGGGAGCGCTCCGGTGTCGGGTCGGGCGTCATCATCGACGCGCAGGGGCACATCCTGACGAACCTCCACGTCATCAAGGGGGCGGACGAGATCACCGTCCGGTTCCAGAACAAGAAGGAGGTCGCGGGGAAGATCGTCGGCACCGACGCCACGACGGACCTGGCCGTGATCCGGATTCCGGTCGGGGAGGGCGTGGTCGCGGCGAAGCTCGGCGACTCCGACCGGATCGAGGTCGGCGAGTGGGCGATCGCGATCGGGAGCCCCTTCGGGCTCGAGCAGACGGTCACCGTCGGCGTCGTGAGCGCGACGGGCCGGTCGGAGGTCGGGATCGTCCCCAACGAGAACTTCATCCAGACCGACGCGTCCATCAATCCCGGGAACTCCGGCGGCCCGCTGCTCAACGCCCAGGGCGAGGTGATCGGCATCAACACCGCCATCCTCTCGTCCGGCCAGGGGATCGGCTTCGCCATCCCGATCAACACCGCCCAGCGCGTCGCGAGCGCGCTGATCGCCCGGGGCCGCGTCCAGCGTGGCTGGCTCGGGGTGGCCCTCGAGCCCATGAGCGACGATCTCGCCCAGGCCCTCGGCGCGCCCAAGGGCAAGGGTGCCGTCGTGAAGCGGGTGCTGCCCGGCGGCCCCGCGGAGAAGGGGGGGATTCTCCCGAACGACGTCATCGTGCGCTTCGGCGAGACGACCGTGGGAGACCTCCAGCACCTCCAGCGCCTGGTGGTGGACGCTCCGGTCGAGCGCCCGGTCAGCCTCCGGGTCCTGCGGCAGGGCAAGGAGGTGCAGGTGTCCGTCACGATCTCCGAGGCGCCGGCCGAGCGTCCCGGGGCGTCCTGAGGCGCCCGCTCCATGATGTTCTCCTGGCGCCATCTCCGCGAGCGGGCCACCCACGTGCTCCACCTGGACGAGGAGCCTTCGCGCCTGGCGACGGGCATGGCGGCCGGGGTCTTCATCGGGGTCACCCCCTTCTACGGGCTCCACACGCTGCTCGCGCTCGGCGCGGCCTACGTGTTCCGGCTCAACAAGGCGGCGACGATCACCGGGGCGTGGCTGAACCTGCCCTGGTTCGCGCCCTTCGTGTACGGCTTCTGCCTCGCCCTCGGCGAGGCCGTGCTCACGGGCGACTGGAGCGGCTTCTCCTTCGCGAGCGTCCACGGGCTGGCCGAGTCCGCGGGCGCGTACCTCCGCGCGGGCCCCCGCGAGACCGCCGACAACCTCTGGCAGGTCGTGTGGAGCATGCTCTTCGTCGCCTCGAAGCCGCTCTTCGTGGGGACGACCATCGTGGGCCTCGTCCTGGGGGTGAGCCGCCTACTTCATCACGCTGGAGGCCGTGCGCGACGTTCGCCGGCTCCGGGCCCGGATCCACCCGGTCCCACGAGCCCTCGGGCGCCCCGCCCCGGAGGACGGAGCGGATGCCCTGATGTCGACGTTCCGGTCCCTCCTGCACGAGCTGTCGTTCCTGGCGGCGCGGACGCTCTCCCTGGGGGAGGAGGCGGCGCACGTGTTCGCGCGGATCGCGGCGATCGCGGGCGCGGTGCTCGTCGGCTGGGTGGGCTATCGCCTGCTCACGGCCCTGATCCGCCGGATCCTCCGGCCTCTCGCGGGCGCGACGGACTACCCTGCCCGCGCCCAGCGCGCCCAGACCCTCGGCCCGCTGCTCACGAGCATCGCCCGCTACCTGACGGCGTTCCTGGTCGTCGTCGTGATCCTGCAGCAGATCGGGATCGACGTGCGGGCGCTCCTGGTGTCGGCCGGGGTGGTCGGCGTCGTGATCGGCTTCGGGGCGCAGAGCCTCATCCGCGACGTCATGATGGGATTCTTCATCCTCCTCGAGAACCTGGTCGCGGTCGGCGACGTCATCGAGGTCGGCCCGCACACCGGCGTCGTCGAGTCCGTCGGCCTGCGCGTCACCAAGATCCGGAAGTTCTCCGGCGAGCTCCGCATCATCCCGAACGGGGAGCTGAACGCGTTCGGCCATCACACCGCCGGGTGGGCCCGCCTGGTCGTGGAGGCGTCGATCGACTACGAGGAGGACGTGGACCGGGCGCTCCGCGTGCTCGGCGAGGCCGGCCAGGCCCTGGCGGCGGCGCACCCCGCGATGGTCCTGGAGCCGCCGACCGCGGAGGGCATCCTCAGGTTCGGACAGAGCGGCTCGACCGAGACGGTCCTGCGTCTGCACGCCCGCGTCGTCGCGATCCAGAAGGCCGCGCTCGAGTTCGAGGCCCGCCGGCGCGTGAAGGAGGCCTTCGCCGCGCATGGCATCCGGGCCCCGCGCGCTGCCATGGAAGTCCGCCTCGTCCCGCCCGCCGGCGGGGCTTCCGGGGACCGCCGAGGCGAAGACACCCGAAAGGAGTCGGTCGCATGAGGGTCCGCACCGCCGTGTTCCCCGCCGCGGGTCTCGGCACCCGCTTCCTGCCCGCGACGAAGGCCCAGCCCAAGGAGATGCTGCCCCTCGTCGACAAGCCCATGATCCAGTACGTCGTCGAGGAGGCGGTGGCCGCCGGGCTCGACCGCGTCAGCATCGTGACCGGGCGCGGCAAGCGCGCCATCGAGGACCACTTCGACTCGGCCGTCGAGCTGGAGTTCTACCTGCAGGAGCGCGGGAAGTGGGAGGAGCTGGCCCAGATCAAGACGATCTCGGACCTGGCGTCGGTGTCCTACGTCCGCCAGAAGGAGCCGCTCGGCCTGGGCCACGCCATCCTGTGCGCGCAGCCCCTGGTGGGCGACGAGCCGTTCGCCGTCTTCCTCGGCGACGACATCATCGTGTCCGACCCGCCCTGCATCGCCCAGCTCCTGGCGGTGTTCGAGCAGCACGGCGACCCCGTCCTGGCCGTGAAGCAGGTGCCCACGTCGCAGCTCTCGCGATACGGCGTGATCCGGGGGACGCCGGTCGGCGAGAACGTCTACCTGGTGGACGACCTGGTCGAGAAGCCCGCCCCCGAGGCGGCGCCCTCGGACCTGGCGATCATCGGCCGGTACGTCCTCACGCCCGACATCTTCCCCATCCTGGCCGAGACGCCCCCCGACCACCGCGGGGAGATCCAGGTCACCGACGCCCTCCGCCGCCTCCGGGCTCGCCGGCCCATCTACGCCGTCCGGTTCACCGGGCAGCACTTCGACACCGGCGAGAAGCTGGGCTTCCTCAAGGCCACCGTGGACATGGCGCTGGCCCGGCCCGACCTCGGCGACGCGTTCCGCGAGTACCTGCGCGGGGTCAAGCTCTAGCGCGTCGCGCGGCGCCTGGCCGGCGTCACGACCGCGTCGGGAGTCGTGGCCCCCGGTGGACCGGGCCCGGCGGGCGGTGGCCTTGCCCGGCCCGGCCGCCGCCCTCGGGCCCTCCCCTCGCGTTGCTTGTGAGGGTAGGGGGGGTCTGCTAAAATCCTGACACCTTTAACCGTTCTCGAGCTAACAGAGACAACCTCTTGACCTCGCTCATGCCTGATCGGGCGTCGCTTTCCCTGCCGGGGAGGTCTCTCTCCCCCGGACGGCCGACGGCGCCCGGATATCCCCGGCGAGCGCGGGGGCCCGGACGGAGGGCTGCGCGTGCCTGACAAGCGTCCCTTCCACCTCGCCACCCACCAGGAGATCAAGTCGGGCGAGGTCACCGACGTCTACTTCAACCGGACCGTGCAGATCCTCCGGGCGCGGGGCAACCGGGCGCGCGTCAAGGCCGAGGTGTACCTGAAGAGCCTGCCGGGGGACTGG
The DNA here is from genome assembly GCA_963745015.1 of uncultured Candidatus Rokubacteria bacterium. GTDB lineage: Bacteria > Methylomirabilota > Methylomirabilia > Rokubacteriales > DASRDR01 > DASRDR01. Next base: position 44,298 of record CAVUVU010000010.1, on the reverse strand, counting down.
GGCTGGGGCATCCTCGCCGGGATCGAGGAGGCGGCGCACCTCCTGGAGGGGCTGCCGATCGACGTGACCGCCATGGACGAGGGGACGGTGTTCGGCGCCTACCAGCCCATCCTCACCGTCGAGGGCGTGTACGTGGACTGGGCCGAGTACGAGACGGCGCTCCTCGGCCTCCTCTGCCAGGCCTCGGGGATCGCCACCAAGGGCGCCCGCTGCAAGAAGGCCGCGGGCGAGCGCCAGGTCATCAGCTTCGGCGCGCGCCGGATGCATCCCGGGCTGGCCCCGATGATCGAGCGGAACGCGTTCGTCGGGGGCTGCGACGGCGTCGCCGTGACGAAGTCGGCCGAGCTGATCGACGCCGATCCCATGGGCACGATCCCGCACGCGCTGGTCCTGGTGATCGGCGACACCGTGGAGGCGCTCCGGGCGTTCCACGGCGTGATCGATCCGAAGGTCCGCCGGGTGGCGCTGATCGACACCCTCCAGGACGAGAAGTTCGAGGCGATCCGGGTGGCCGAGGCGCTCGGCCGGGATCTCTACGCGGTCCGGCTGGACACCCCGTCCTCGCGGCGGGGTGACTTCTACCGCATCCTCGAGGAGGTCCGCTGGGAGCTCGACTACCGCGGGTTCGAGCACGTCAAGATCATCGCCACCGGCGGGATCGACGAGTACCAGATGCCGCGGCTCAATCCCCTGGTGGACGCCTACGGGGTCGGGACGGCGATCGCGAACGCCCCCGTGCTCAACTTCGGGCTCGACATCATGGAGATCGACGGCCAGCCGATCGCCAAGCGGGGCAAGCACTCCGGCTCGAAGCGGGTGCTGCGCTGCCGCGCCTGCGGCGAGACCATCGTCGTGGCCGCCCACAAGCCGGTCGGCCCCTGCCCGTGCGGGGGCGCGTACGAGGATCTGCTGAAGCCCCTGATCCGCGGCGGCCGCCTCGCGCGGGACCTGCCGCCGCCCCGCACGCTCCGCGAGCACGTGCTCGAGCAGCTCCGACGCGTCCCGCTCGAGCTGCCGGGCGCCGGCGGACTCCGCGGCGACTTCTGAGCGAATCGATGCCATGGGCCTCCTGGACGAGATCGTCGCCCGCAAGCGTGCCGACGTGGCCGCCCGCCGGACCGCCCTCCCGCGCGGCGCGCTCGCCGCGCGCGCCGCGACGCTCGCGCCCCCGCGGAGCCTCGCCGCGGCGCTGACCCCGCGCGCGGCGGGCGAGGTGCGAATCCTCGCCGAGCTGAAGCGCGCGTCCCCGGTCAAGGGCGTCCTCGCCGCCGGGTTCGATCCCGTCGCCCGCGCCCCCGAGTACGTCCGGGGCGGCGCGGCGGCCCTCTCCGTGCTCACCGACGCCCACTTCCAGGGCAGCCTCGACGACCTGGACACGGTCCGGCCCCGCGTGGACTGCCCGGTGCTCGAGAAGGACTTCGTCATCGACGAGTACCAGCTCTGGGAAGCGCGCGCCCACGGCGCCGACGCCATCCTCCTCATCGTGGCGATCCTCGAGGCGGACCGCCTGGCCGACCTCTTCCAGGCCGCCAAGGGGCTCGGGCTCTCGGCGCTCGTGGAGGTTCACCGCGAGGCCGAGCTCGACCGCGCCGCGGACCTGGGCGCCGGCCTCATCGGGCTCAACAACCGGGACCTCACGACCTTCCGGACCGACCTCGCGACCACGGAGCGGCTCGCGCCCCGCGCGCCGGCGGGCGCCTGCGTCGTGTCCGAGAGCGGGATCGCGACGCGCGCCGACGTCCTGCGCGTCCGGGCGGCCGGCGCCCACGCCGTCCTCGTCGGCGAGTCCCTGTCCCGGAGCGGCGATCCGGCCGGGAAGCTCCGCGAGCTGCTCGGGACATGAGCTACCTGCGCATCAAGATCTGCGGGATCACGTCCCTCGACGACGCCCTCTGCGCGGCGGAGGCGGGCGCCGACGCCGTCGGGCTCATCTTCGTGGAGGGCACGCCGCGCTACGTCACGCCCGCGGCCGCGGCGGCGATCGTGGCGGGGCTGCCGCCCTTCGTGTGCCCGGTGGGCGTGTTCTGGGACCACGCGCCGGCGCACGTGGCGGCGGTCGTCGCCGAGTGCGGGCTCGGCGCCGTGCAGCTCCACGGCGTGGAGCCGCCCGAGGTGGTGGCGGCGATGCCGAGGCCCGTGCTGAAGACGATCAAGATCCGCGAGGCGGCCGACCTCGCCCAGCTCGACCGGTACAAGCCCGCCGCGTTCCTCCTGGACAGCCCGGCCCGCTGGAGCGAGGGCGAGGCGCGCGGGCCCGATCTCCTGGACGCTCGCCCGCGAGGCGGCGGCGCGGGAGCGGGTGATCCTGGCGGCGGGGCTCACCCCCGAGACGGTGGGCGAGGCCGTCCGCGTGGCGCGGCCGTGGGGCGTCGACGTCAACTCCGGCGTCGAGGCCGCGCCGGGCCGGAAGGATCCGGCCAAGGTCGAGCGGTTCATCCGGGCGGCGCGGGCGGCCGCGGGCCGGCTCGGCGACGCGGGTGAGGACGCCCGTGGGTAGGCCGCCCGATCTGCCGCGCCTGCCCGATCGCACCGGGCACTTCGGGAAGTTCGGCGGCCGCTACGTGCCCGAGACCCTCATGACCCCGCTGCTGGAGCTGGAGGCGGCGTATCGCGAAGCGCGGCGCGACCCCGCCTTCCGGGAGCGGGTCGCCCAGCTCTCGCGGGAGTACGTGGGCCGCCCGACGCCCTTGACGTTCGCCGAGCGGCTCACGGAGCACGCGGGCGGCGCGCGCATCTACCTCAAGCGCGAGGACCTCTGCCACACCGGCGCCCACAAGATCAACAACACCCTCGGCCAGGGGCTCCTCGCGGCGCGCATGGGGAAGCCCCGGGTCATCGCGGAGACCGGCGCCGGACAGCACGGCGTCGCGACGGCGACCATCACGGCGCTCCTCGGCCTCGAGTGCGAGGTCTACATGGGCGAGGAGGACACGCGGCGCCAGGCGCTGAACGTGTTCCGGATGGAGCTCCTCGGGGCGCGCGTGATCCCCGTGCGCTCGGGCAGCGGGACCCTCAAGGACGCGATGAACGAGGCGCTCCGGGACTGGGTCACCAACGTCCGGACGACCTACTACTGCATCGGGTCCACCGCCGGCCCGCACCCGTACCCGATGATGGTCCGCGACCTGCAGTCGGTGATCGGGCGCGAGGTGCGGCGGCAGCTCGACGAGGCGCCGACCGTGCTCGTGGCCTGCGTGGGCGGCGGGTCCAACGCCCTCGGCCTCTTCTACCCGTTCCTCGGCGACCGCGAGGTCCGCCTGGTCGGCGTGGAGGCGGCGGGCGCGGGGCTCCGGAGCGGCCGCCACGCGGCGCCGCTCTCGGCGGGGATTCCCGGCGTGCTTCACGGCAGCCTGTCCTACGTGATCCAGGACGAGGATGGCCAGATCCTGCCCGCCCATTCCATCTCGGCGGGGCTCGACTACCCGGGCGTCGGGCCCGAGCACTCCTGGCTCCGGGACACCGGCCGCGCCGAGTACGTCGCGGTGACGGACGAGGAGGCGCTCGCGGCGCTGGTCCTCCTCACGCGGCTCGAGGGCATCATCCCGGCGCTCGAGTCGGCCCACGCCGTGGCCCACGGCGTCCGCCTCGCCGCCACGCTGCCGCGCGAGGCGCGCCTCGTCATCGGGCTCTCGGGCCGCGGCGACAAGGACGTCGAGACCGTCCGCGCCGCCCGGGCCGCCGAGCGCGGCGGGGCGGGCCCGGGGACCGGGGAGAGCCGTGTCGCGCATTGACGCGGTGTTCGCCCGCCTCCGCCGCCAGGGCGAGCGCGCGCTCGTCCCGTACTTCTGCGCCGGAGACCCGAGCCTCGAGGTGACGGCGCGGCTGGTGGAGGAGGCGGACGCCCGCGGCGCGGACGTGATCGAGGTCGGCCTGCCCTTTTCCGATCCCCTGGCGGACGGCCCCACGATCCAGCGCGCCGCCGTCCGCGCCCTCGAGCGGGGGACGAGCCTCTATCGGCTCCTGCCGGTGCTCGCCGAGGTGTCCGGCCGGATCCGGGCGCCGCTGGTGGTCATGACCTACCTCAACCCGCTCCACCGGTACGGGTTCGAGCCGCGTGGCGCAGGACCTCGCGAAGGCGGGCGTGGCCGGGCTGATCGTGCCCGACTGCCCGATCGACGAGAGCGGGCCGCTCGCGCAGGCGGCCGAGGCCGCGGGCCTCGACCTGGTCGCCCTCGCGGCGCCGACGAGCGGGCCGGAGCGGCTCCGCCGGATCGCGCGCGCGAGCCGCGGCTTCGTCTACCTGGTCCCGCTCACGGGGATCACGGGCGAGCGGACGGAGATCCCGCCGGAGCTCGTGCGGCTCGTGCGGGACCTCCGGAGCGTCACCACCAAGCCGATCGGCGTCGGCTTCGGGATCTCGACGCCCGCCCAGGTGGCCGCGGTCGTCCAGCACGCCGACGGCGCCATCGTCGGCAGCGCCATCGTCCGGCTGGTGGAGCGCCTGGCCGACGACCCCGCGCTGGTCGCGAAGGTCGGGGACTTCATCGCCTCGCTCAAGGCCGCCACGCGCGCCGGGGCCGCCGGCAACGGCGCCGGCCCGGCGGGCTAGGGACACCCCCGTGGCCTGGCTGTTCGGCCGTGACCGGCCGCCGCGCAAGATCACGACCGAGGGCCTCTGGACCAAGTGCGAGGCCTGCCGGGAGATCGTCTACCGCGCGGACGTGGAGAAGAACGCCCAGACCTGTCCCCGCTGCGGCCAGCCCTTCCGGCTCTCGGCGAAGGAGCGTCTGGACCTCCTGCTCGATCCCGGCTCGTTCGAGGAGCGGGACGCGGGGCTCCGGTCGCAGGACCCGCTCGGCTTCAAGGACAACCGCGGGCGCTACGCGGACCGCCTCCAGTCGTCCCGGGGGAAGACCGGCCGCGAGGACGCCCTGGTCTCCGGCGTCGGCCGGATCGACGGGCACCCGATCGTCGTGTGCGTCTTCGAGTTCGCCTTCATGGGCGGCAGCATGGCGTCGGTCGTGGGCGAGAAGATCACGCGGGCGATCGAGCTGGCCACGCGGAAGCGCATCCCGCTGCTCATCGTGACGTGCTCGGGCGGCGCCCGGATGCAGGAAGGCGTGCTGTCGCTCATGCAGATGGCGAAGACCTCGGCGGCGCTCGGCCGGCTCGCCGAGGAGCGCGTTCCGTACTTCGCGCTCCTCGCGGACCCGACGACGGGCGGGGTGACCGCGTCGTTCGCCATGCTGGGCGACCTCATCCTCGCCGAGCCGAAGGCGCTGATCGGGTTCGCGGGACCCCGGGTGATCCAGGAGACGATCCGCCAGCCGCTCCCCGAGGGCTTCCAGCGGGCCGAGTTCCTCCTCGAGCACGGGATGGTCGACCTCGTCGTCGAGCGGAAGGATCTGCGCGACCTCCTCCGGCGCCTCCTCGCGTTCTTCGCGGAGCCCGTCGAGCCTCCGGTGCCGTGACCGCCCCCCTCGAGCGGCTCCTCGGCCTCGCGCGCTGGGAGCGCGCGGGGATGCGGCTCGGGCTGGACCGCATCGAGGCCCTGCTCGCCGCGCTCGACCATCCGGAGGCCGCGCTCCGCATCGTGCACATCGGCGGCACCAACGGGAAGGGCTCGGTCGCCGCGCTGACGGCGGCGATCCTCCGGGCGGCGGGCCTCCGCACGGGTCTCTACACCTCGCCCCACCTGCTCGACGTGACGGAGCGGGTGCGCATCGATGGCCTCGCGGTCCCGCGCGAGGTCCTGGCCCGTCACGCCGCGCGGATCGGGCCCGCGCTCGAGACCGGCGCCGCCACGTTCTTCGAGGCGCTGACGGCCGTGGCGCTGGCCGCGTTCCGGGAGGCCGGCGTCGAGGCGGCCGTCCTCGAGGTCGGGCTCGGCGGCCGGTGGGACGCGACCAACGTGGGCCAGCCGCTCGTGTCGGTCGTGACGCGGATCGACTACGACCACCAGGAGTTCCTCGGCCGCCGGCTGGCGGACATCGCCGGCGAGAAGGCGGGCATCATCCGGGGCGGCACCGCGCTGTCGGCGGCCCAGGCGCCGGAGGCCATGGCGGTCATCGAGGCGCGGTGCCGGGCCGTCGGGGTGCCCCTCCTCGTGGAGGGCCGCGAGCTCGCGGTCGAGACGCTCGCGAGCGACCTCGCGGGCCACCGGCTGCGCCTTCGGGGCCCGGGCTTCGCCTACGACGACGTCCGGCTCGCGCTGCCCGGGCTCTTCCAGCCCGGCAACGCCGTGCTCGCGGTCGGCGCGGTCCGGGCGTTCGCCGACGGGTCGGGCCTGGCGGTCCCCGAGGCCGCCGTGCGGGCCGGGGGCGCGGGCGTGCGGTGGCCGGGGCGCTTCCAGGTGATCGCCGGCGCGGCGGGGCGGCCGACGCTCGTCCTCGACGGCGCTCACAACCCGGCGGGCGCCCGGGCGCTGGCCGCCTCGCTCGGCCACCACTTCGCCGGGCGCCGCCTCGCGCTGGTGCTCGGCGTCTCGGCAGACAAGGACCGCGTCGGGATCCTCGAGGCGCTGGCGCCGCTGGCGTCCCGCATCTACCTCGCCCCCGCGGATCACCCCCGGGCGACGCCGCCGAAGGAGCTCCTCGACCAGCTGCCGCCGGTGGAGGCGGACGTCGTGCTCACCGCGGGCTCCGCGGAGGCCCTCGAGCGGGCGCTCGGCGAGCCCGGGATCGACGTGGTCTGCGTCGCCGGCTCGCTCTTCCTGGTGGCCGACGCCCTCCGGTGGCTCGGCGCCCGTGGCCTCGTCGACGCCGTCTGAGGCCTCGCCGGCGAGCCCGGCGCCGGGGCGCGTCACCGCCCCGCCCGCCGCCGAGACCGAGTATCGCGTCGGCATCGCGTCCTGGCTCGACCAGGCGCTGATCGCCTCCGGGCGCTTCTACCCGCGGCTCGCGATGTCGGCCGAGGACCGGCTGCGCTGGTACGCGCGCTTCTTCGACTGCGTCGAGGTCAACTCCACGTACTACGCGCTGCCGTCGCCGCGGAACGCCGTGCTCTGGGCCGAGCGCACGCCCCCGCGCTTCCTCTTCCACGTCAAGGCCTACAGCCTCATGACCGGCCATCACCCGCGCCTCGACACCCTCCCGCCCGAGGTTCGCCTCATGCTGCCGGAGGACGTCCCGCTGCAGGCGCCACGGCGAGGTCGACCGCGAGCGGATCCCGCCGGAGGCTCTCGACCGCTGCTTCGAGCTCTTCCGGGCGGCGCTCGAGCCTCTGGCGGCGGCCGGGAAGCTCGGCTACGTCCTCTTCCAGCTGGCGCCCTGGGTCCGCTACGAGGAGGCGACGCTCGCGCTACCTGGCCTCGCTCCCCGCGCGGCTCCCGGGCTTCACGCTCGCGGTGGAGGTCCGGAACGAGACGTGGATCCCGGAGCGGACGGACGAGGTCGTCGCGTTCCTGGAGCGGCACGGTCTCGCCCTCGCGACGATCGACGCCGTCTGGCAGCCGTGGGTGGAGGCGGCGACGACGCCCGAATGGTCCGTGCTCCGGCTGCACGGCCGGAACCTCCGGGGCTGGCTCGACCAGCGGGCCGGCCGCGAGCCGACGGTGGCCGAGAAGTACGACTACCTGTACGGTGCGGAGGAGCTGGGAGAGCTCGCCGGCCGGGCCCGGCGGCTGCACCGCCACGCCCGCCGCGTCGCGGTGACGTTCAACAACAACAACGAGGATTTCCCCACGCAGAATGCCCTCGACCTGAAGCGACTGCTCGGGCTGGACGCGCCGGACGTCGCCGCCGTGCGCGCGGCCTGGCGGCCGGCGCGGCGGCGCTCGTCGCCGAGCGCGCCCCCGCCGGAGCCGGAGCTCTGGGCCGACGAGGCGGACAGGAGGCAGCCGTGACACGAACGGGCGTGCCCGGAGCGGATGTCACCGGCCGCGTCGTCGACGACCGGGTCGTCCCGGCCGGCGGCGAGTGGTCGGGTGTCGTGCCGGCGGGCCAGGTCCTCCGGATCGTGGACCTGGAGGGCCGGCAGGCGGTGGACTTCCTGTGCTACAGCGCCGCCGATCCGAGCGAGCGGTACAACGCCGCCGACACGATGAAGTTCGCGGGCACCATCTTCCTCACGACGGGGCACGGGCTCTACTCGGGGCTGGGGCGGCGCCTCTTCACCATCGTCGCCGACACGCTGCGGCCGCCACGACACGATCGGCGGCTGCTGCAGCAGCGAGGCGAACCGCGTCCGCTACGGCGTCGAGGGGACGCCGAACTGCCGGGACAACTTCCTCCGCGCGCTCGAGCGCTTCGGGCTGGGCCGGAAGGACATCGTCGCCAACCTGAACTTCTTCATGAACGTCCCGGTGGCGGGCGACGGCGCGATGGCGATCGTCGACGGGTGGTCGAAGCCCGGCGACCACGTGGACCTCCGGGCGGAGATGGACGTGCTGGTCGCCGTGTCCAACTGCCCGCAGATCTACAACCCGTGCAACGGGGGCCGGCCGACTCCGATCCGGCTGGTGACCTACGCGCCGCCGGCGAGCCCGCGGTCACGCCCGCGGGAACCCCGGCGTCTTCTTGATCCGCCGGATCTGCTCGAGATGGTCGCGGTCGTGATGGGCCTGGAGCATCCACCACTGGCCGAGGTCCATCTCGCCGAGCGTGAAGTGGCGCCACGTGAACGTGCGCGGGTCGACGGCCGCCAGCCGGCCGAGCGACTGGCGGCTCCGATCGCGGGCGGCGCGCATCTCGTCGAGGAGCTGCCCGATCGGGTGGCCTTTCTCGGGCCGAACGACGGGCGGCGCCTCGCGCGGGCCCGGCGGCCAGGCCGGCAGCGGGGCAAACCCGGCGAGGTCCGGCGGGTAGGGCGCGACCGGGCTGCCCGTCTCCTTGAGGAGCTTCGAGGTGAGCTTGCCGGTGTTGATCTCGGCGAGCGTGAGGTGGTGCAGGATCTCGCCCACCGACCAGTCGTCGGAGGTGGGCCGCCAGTCCGCCTGGGCCTGCGAGAGACCGTCCGCCTCGCGGTGGACCTCCGCGCGCACGGCGTCGAGGTCGCGGGCGAGGGCGTCGAGGGCGGCGGGCAGCGTCATGGCCGTCTCCTCCGGAGCGGTACGGGGTGGCCGAGTGACCGCGCGGGCCGGCGCGGCCGTCGGGCCGGATTATAGCGCGGTGACAACTCGAATGAAGGAGCGCGAGATGACCACGGATCTCCGGGGCGTCATTCCCATCACCGCCACGCCGTTCGACGCCGCGGGCCAGGTGGACGAGGCCAGCATCGGCACGCTGGTCGAGTTCGAGGCGCGATGCGGCGTCCACGGCCTGAACGTCCTCGGGATCATGGGCGAGGCGCACAAGCTCGCCGAGGGCGAGCGCCGCCGCGTGGCCGAGGTCTTCGTGAAGTGCGCCGCGGGCCGCTTCCCGGTCGTGGTCGGCACCTCGCACGGGGGCACGGCGGTGGCGGTCGAGCTGTCGCAGGCGGCGGAGGCCGCGGGCGCCGCGGCCGTCATGGTGGCGCCGCCCATCGGGCTCCGCGGCGACGCGGCGATCCTCGCGCACTACCGGGCGGTGGCGGGCGCGATCGGGATCCCCGTCGTCGTCCAGGACGAGCCGGTCACGACGGGGGTCCTCATGTCCCCCGAGCTCCTGGTCCGCATCGCCGCGGAGATCCCGGCGTGCCGCTACGTGAAGCTCGAGGAGCCGCCGACGCCCACGAAGATCACCGCCATGCGGCGCCTCCCGGGCGGCGACGGGATCCGGATCTTCGGCGGCATGAACGCGATGTACTTCTACGAGGAGCTGTCGCGCGGCGCGGTCGGGATCATGACGGGCGTGGCGGTGCCCGACCTCCTCGTGCGGATCTACACGGCGTTCGCGCGGGGCGACCACGCCGGCGCGGCGGCGATCTTCGACCGCTACGCCTCCTACATCCGCTACGAGGGCCAGCAGGGGATCGGCCTCGCCCTCCGGAAGGAGCTCCTTCGTCTGCGCGGCGCGATCGCGACCAGCGTCGTGCGCCAGCCGGGGCCGACCCTCGACGACGTCGACGCGACGGGAGCTCGGCGACATCCTCGCGCGCCTCGGGATCCTGGAGCTCTAGACTCCGGAGGCGCCACCGATCCATTCGCCGATCGGCCGCGCGCGCGCCGAGCTCCCGCGCGACGCCCGAGTCACGCGGCGTGCGCTGCCGTCGCGTGCCCCATCGGCTGGACGTCGAGCGTGCCCTCAGATGCCCAGGGGGAAACCGGCCAGGCTTCGGACCGTGATGGCTTCGCCGAGATGGACGGCGTTGTGCCGGATGGCGGAGCCGGCGAGCTGGGCGGCGCGGGCATGGCCTTGCCACGGCCGGTAGCCCACTCCCTCGACCCATGGGGTGTTCGGCGCGAAGGCGCCGGCCGCGGCGGCGCGGGCCGTGTCGGCCAGCCCCACGATCTCGTCCCAGGCGTCCGGGCGGAGCGCGGAGACGACCTCCTGGGTCTGCCGTCCCACGGCGGACCGGTAGGCTCGCACGGCGTCGACGTCGGCGCGTCGGGTCAGCTCGGCGACCTCGCCGCTCGGTCATTCCGGTGCCGATGGTGCGCCAGGGCACGTTCATCCGCCGGGCCCAGTCGTCCTCCAGGACCTGCCGGCCGCTCGAGACGACGAGGTTGACCGCGACGTCCTCGGTTCTCGCCATGTGCCACAGGAGCCAGACCAGCGAGTTGACGCGGTCAGCCGGGCGGGCCCGCATCTGCTCGTCGGTCACTCCGCCGAAGACCCGATCGGCATACGAGACGGTCCCGCCGTCCTCGAGCGAGTGGAGGTGTCCGTGCTGCAGAAGGAAGAACCGCAGGGTGTCCATGCGGGTCCTCCGCCCACCGATGATGCCGTCGTGGAGGCCTCTTCGTTCGTGGCAGACGCGCCATACCCTGCGCGCGCGAGCCACGAGCATCAGAGGAAGGTACGGCCCGCCCCTGCCGCTCAGGCGGCGTGAACGTCCTAGCGCCAGATCGTCAGCGCGAGCAGGAGCGCGGCGAGGATCAGCGCCACCAGACGCCAGCGGGCCGTCGCGCGCGAGGACTCCTCGCCGGACTCGCCCGCGTGATGCGACTCCTCGCAGGGCGCGTACACCTCGAGCTCCGTCCCATCGGGGCGCTGGCGGATGACGGTCCACGGGCCCTGGTCGGGCGTGGGCTCGCTGGCGGTGCGCTCGAGCGAGACGGGTAGCGGGGTCTCCGGCGCGATCGTCAACGAGAGCCGCCCGCCATACGGCAGGGGCTTGCCATGGATGCCGTCGCCGAACGAGATGACCGTGCCGCCCTCGTCGCTGACCCGCATGCGTGAACACCCGACTGTCCGGCCCACAGTCGGCCAGCGTCGAGCGGAGCGACCATCGCTCGCCGTTCACTGCGAGGGTAACCGGCTCGGTCGCGCGATGCCATGGCGTCGTGGCTCCTGCCGCCGGATGAGCGCACCGGTGGCTCCACGCGCAGCATAGTCGAGCCCACGAGGCGCAGGCAACCGGCCGGCGCCGGGGCGGGCTCCGCCGCGCGGCTCCCGCGTGACCGCGCACGGCATGGGTCAAATTGCCTTATACGGTGGGCACTTACGGATCGGGAACCGGAGGATCGGCTACGCCGGTCCAAGGAAGCGGAGGGATGCGCGTGTCAGCTTGTTCGGGCGTCGCCGTCTGCGCTAGGCTCGGGCCGTGGGTAGCGGCGCCCGTGGCTGAGCCGGCGGCAGGCGACTCCGCGGAGTTCGTGAGCCGGCTCCGGGCGGGCGACCGCCAGGCGTTCGAGGAGCTCGTGCGCACCCAGCAGCACCGGGTCTACGGGCTCGCCCTCCGCATGCTGGGGAACGCCGCCGAGGCCCAGGACGTCGCCCAGGAGGCGTTCCTCCGGGCGCATCGCGGGCTCGCAGAGTTCCGGGGCGACGCGCGGCTGTCGACCTGGCTCTACGCGATCGTCTCGCGCCTCTGTCTCAACCGGCTGGCCGGAAGCGAGCGCCGGCTCGCCCGCCACGGCGAGGAGACGCTCGAGCGACTGGCGGACGCCCGCCCGGGACCCGACCTGACCCTCGAGCGCGGCGAGCTGGAGGAGGCGCTCCACCGCGCGATCGGCGAGCTGCCCGAGGAGCGGCGCATCGTCGTCGTGCTGCGGGACGTCGAGGGGCTCGCGTACGAGGAGATCGCCGAGGTGCTCGAGCTCCCGGTGGGAACCGTGCGCTCCCGGCTCCACCGCGCGCGGCTCGACCTCAAGGAAAAGCTGGAGCGGTTCTTCCCGTGACGTGCCACGACGCCCGCCCTCAGCTGTCCGCGCTCCTGGACGACGCGCTCTCGGTCGCCGAGCATCAGGCCCTCGAGGCGCATCTGGCCGGGTGCGCCGAGTGCCGCCGGGAGCTGGAGCAGCTCCGCGGCACGGTCGCGCTCCTGGGCCGGCTTCCGCCGGCTCACGCCCCCGCCGGCTTCGTCGACCGGGTCATGGATGCGGCCTATCGCCCGCCGTGGTGGAGGCGGTTGCTCGACACGCTGTTCCGGCCGCTCCGCGTGAAGCTGCCGCTCGAAGCGGCGGCCGCGCTCCTGGTCGGCGTCTCGGCGCTCTACGTGTACCAGCATGCGCCGGAGGTGCAGGAGCTCGCGCGCCAGGAGAGCCCGGCGTCGGGGCCGGCATCGCCTCCCGGCGCCGGCCCAGCCGCCCGCGCCTCCTGTCACGAGCGCGGCCGAGGAAGCGCTGCGTTCGAAGGACGCGGACCGCCGGGCCACGCGTGCCCCGGCCGCCCCGCCGGCGCCGCGCGACAAGGCCGTCCCGCAGGCCCCGCCCGCCGCGGCGCCCCCGGCAACTCCAGCTCCGCCCGCGCCGGCCGTGCCGCGGGAGAACACCCTGGCTGCCGCCGGCCGCGAAGACCGATGCGAAGCCGCCGACGGCCGAGGTGCAGTCCGAGGTGAAGGCCGGGGCGAAGCCGGAAACGAAGCCCGAGGCGAAGCCGGAAACGAAGAAGGAGGCGGTGGCCGAACGACCCGACACCTCGGGTCCGGCGCCGGCACCCGGCAAGGTCGAGACGTTCGCCCGGTCGGCGGAGCCGTCGGCGTCCGGTGACGCAGCCGGGTCGCGCGCCGCCTCGGGGCCGGCCCCCGCCGCTCCCGCTCTCCAGCCGGGCGTGTCCGCGTCCCCGCCCGAGGCGCGTGGACGCGCGGGCGGTCTGGGATCCGCGCCGCCGGCGGCGCCCGGCCGCGAGAGCGCGGCGGGCGACCCGGCCGCGCCCGCGAAGTCCCGGAGCGCGGCGCGCCTCATGCGCGCGTCGGACGCGAGCGGGCGCCTGACGGTGCCCGCCCGCGACCCGGCCGAGGCCGAGCTGGCTGCGCTGCTCCGCCGCCTCGGCGGCGCGCGGGTGGCGCGACGGCTCGAGGGCGACCCCGGCCTGCTCCTCATCGACGTCGTCGTCCCCGCCGCGCGCTACCGCGAGCTGGTCGAGGGCCTCGGGAAGATCGGCCGGTGGACTCCCGAGCACGAGTCCACGACGCTTCCGCCCGAGGTCCGCGTCGAGATCGCCGTCAGCGCCGCGCCCTGACCGCTTCCTCCCGTCAGCGCGTCCTCCGGGAACTTTCCCGCCGGCGGCCGGTCCAAGGGACCGAGCTGTCAGATCCGACGAGACCCAGGAGGAACCACTCATGCGCCGTCCCATCGCCCTGATGCTGCTCGCCCTGGCCCTGTCGCCGGGAGGCCCGGCCTCGGCCGCGCCCCCGCTCGCCGATCACGCGCGAGAGCCAGCGCGACCTGATGGTCACGATCTACAACGGCAACCTCGGGCTGGTGAAGGACACGCGGGAGGCGCGGCTGCCCGCGGGCACGAGCGAGGTCCAGTTCGCCGACGTCGCGGCGCAGATCGACCCGACGTCCGTCCATCTCAAGTCGCTGTCGGATCCCGCGGGGCTCCGCATCCTCGAGCAGAACTACGAGTACGACCTCCTGTCGGCGCAGAAGCTGCTCGAGAAGTACGTGGGGAAGAAGGTCCGCCTCTACCAGGGCAACGGCACCCACCTGGAGGCGACGCTCCTCTCGACCGACGGGCCCGTCTTCGACATCAACGGCGAGATCCACATGGGCCACCACGGCCAGATCGTGTTCCCGTCGCTGCCCGAGAACCTGGTCTCGAAGCCCACGCTCATGTGGCTGCTCCGGAACGCCGCGGCCGCGCCGCAGCGGATCGAGGCGTCGTACCTCACCGGCGGGATCACCTGGAAGGCCGACTACGTGGTGATCCTCAACGCCGCCGACGACCGCGCGGACCTGACCGGGTGGGTGACGATCGACAACAAGAGCGGCGCGACCTACAAGGACGCGGCGCTCAAGCTGGTGGCCGGCGAGGTGAACCGCGCGCGCGAGGACCGCACCCGCCAGGCGATGGAGATGGCGGCCAAGGCCGCGGCGGCGCCGGCGCCGGCGTCCCGCGACTTCGTCTCCGAGGGGTTCTTCGAGTACCACCTCTACACGCTCGACGGCCGGACCACGATCAAGGACAAGCAGACCAAGCAGGTCACGCTCATGACCGCCGCCGGCGTGCCGATCCGGAAGGAGCTCGCCTTCTTCGGCGCGCGCGACTACTACCGCTCGCAGTACGGCACGCCCATGAGCAACCAGAAGGTGAGCGTGTTCGTCGAGCTCACCAACGCCAAGGCGAACAACCTCGGCGTGCCGCTGCCGAAGGGCAAGATCCGGGTCTACAAGGCCGACAAGTCCGGGAGCCAGCAGCTCGTGGGCGAGGACTGGATCGACCACACCCCGAAGGACGAGCGCGTCCGGATCAAGATGGGCGAGGCGTTCGACGTCGTGGGCGAGCGGACCCAGCGCGACTGGAAGAAGATCGGGGGCTCGACCTACGAGGTCGAGTGGGAGATCAGCCTCCGCAACCACAAGAAGGAGGACGTGGTCGTGAGCGTGATCGAGCCCATCCCGGGCGACTGGGAGGTGCTTCGCGAGACCCAGTCCCACGAGAAGCTCGAGGCGCACACGCTCCGCTACCGGGTCCCGGTGCCGGCGGAGGGCGCGGCGAAGGTCACCTACCGCGTCCGCCTGCGCTTCTAGGCGGGCGTCCGGTCCCGATGTCCGGTCTAGCCGAAGCGGTCGGGATCGAGGAGGCGCACGTCGGCCGGCGGGGTCGCCCCGTCCGCGGCCAGCTGGGCGACGAGCTTCCCGGTCACCGGGCCCATCGACATGCCGACCATGGCGTGGCCGGCGGCCACGACGAGGTTGCTCGAACCGCCGCGGGCGGCCGACGAGGGGCAGCCCGTCGGGCGTGCACGGGCGGAGGCCTCGCCAGATCTCCAGGAGCTCCAGGTCGCTCGCCGCCCTCGATGCAGGCGAGCGCCTTCCGCCGGAGGGCCTCCACGCGGCGGCGGTTGATCGAGAGGTCCATTCCGGCGAGCTCGAGCGTGCCGCCGAACCGGAGGAACTCGCCCATCGGCGTGACCGAGAAGCGGCCCTCGGCGGGCAGGAGGGGAATCGTCGGGGCTCGCGCCGGGCGGCGGTACGTGAGGCTGTAGCCCTTGGCGGGCTGGATCGGCACGCGGAGCCCGAGCGCGCGGCCCACGTCCGGTGACCAGGCGCCCGGCCGCCAGGACGACGGTGCCGGCCGAGAACGCCCCGCGCGTCGTCTCGACCTCGGTGACGCGGCTCGCCGCTTCGTCCGGAAGCCGATCGCCTCGGTGCCGGTCCGTGATGCGCACGCCCGCGGATTCGGCGAGCTTCGCCAGGCCCTTGACGAAGCGGTCGGGCACGAGCAGGGCGTCCTCCCGGCAGTAGAGCGCGCCGACGACGCCGGCCCGCAGGGCCGGCTCGGCCGACCGCGCCGCGGCGCCGTCCAGGACCTCGACGGTCGCCCCGCCCTCGCGGAGGAGCTTGGCTTCCTCGCGGCCGTGGCGCCAGGCCCCTCGGGCGTGGAGAACACGGTCATCGAGCCGGACTGGCGGAAGCCGAAGTCGAGCTCCTTCTCGGCGAACCCGCGGTAGAGCTCGAGGCTCTCCACGCTCAGCCGCCGGAGGAGCGGCATCGCCCGCCGCACGCGATCCGGGGTGCACGCGGCCCGGAAGCGCCAGAGCCACCGCGCGAGCTCGAGGCTGGCCCGCGGCTTGATGTAGAAGGGGCTCTCGGAGTTCAGCATCCACTTGACGCCCTGCCACCAGACGCCCGGGCGCGGCGAGGGGCACGAGGTGGCTCGGGACGATCAGCCCGGCATTCCCGTACGAGCTGCCGGCGCAGATCTCGCCCTTCTCGAGCAGCGTCACCTCCCAGCCGTCCAGGGCCAGGTAGTAGGCGGAGCTGACGCCGATCACTCCGCCGCCGATCACCACGACGCTGCGTCCGCTCATGCTGTCCTCCCCGGGTGGATCCGCGGGCGCGGCCGCCGCGGCGGCGGGCCGGGGCGTCAGCCGCCGAGCGCCCTTGTCGAGGAAGATGCCGGCCTGTCGACCGTGGTCCCCTGGCCGTCGTCGGCCCCCGATCCAGCTCTCGTGTCGGACGCTTCTACCACGGGGTCTCCGCGACCGTCAATGCGCGGCGCCTCGCGACGCGGCGCACGCGCGTCACGGGCCCGCGCGCCGAAGCACGAGCTCGAGGTTCTGCGGCGACTGCGGGCGGCCGCCGGCTTCCACCTCGCGCACGACGGCCACGATCGCGGCCGAGACGGGCGTCGGAATGCCCTTCTGCTGTCCCTGCGCCATCACGTGGCCGTTCATCTCGCCGATCTCCGTCCGCCGGCCCTTGGCGACGTCCTGCGCCATCGACGCCCGCCAGTTGCGGCCCGTGGCGGCGGCCGGGGTGAGCATCCGGTCGAGCTCCTCCCACGTCTCGCGTCGATCGGCATCGGCCCACCGCTCGGCCGGCGCCCCGCCGAACGCCGGGACGCGATGCCCGAGCGCGAGCCCGACGCGCGCGGATTCCGCCGCGAGGCGGATCATCAGCGTGCGGCCGACCTCGCTGGAGGCGACCTCGAGCGACCCGAGCCCGGACAGCGCCTGGAGCGGGTTGCTCATGGCGTTCTGGGAGAGCTTGGCCCAGCGCTCGCCCCAGAGGTTGTCGGTCGCGCGGGCGCCGTCGATCACCGAGAGCATCCGGGCGAGCTCCTCCACGCGCGGCGTGATCCGGCCGTCGTGCTCGCCGGCCCTGAACACGTCGTGGCCCGCGCCCTGTCCCTTCTCGACGCCGCGCTCGACGCGGCCCGGCGTCCAGAGCGCGACGCCGATCTTCGACATGACGAGCCCGACCGATCGGCTCGCCCCGGCGATGCCGGCCACGATCGGATCGGGCCAGCAGTTCTGCGCCGACACGACCGCGGCGGCCGGCGCCGCGTGGCGCACGGCGAGCTGGGTCGCCCAGGCCGTGTCGTAGGCCTTCATCGCGACGAAGACGATCTCGAAGTCGCGCGGCAGGCGCGGCCGCCTCGTGGAGGTGCACGGCGGCCGGGCGGGCGACGAACGGCTCGTGGGGGCCCTCGACGGCCAGGCCGTCCCGGCGGATGGTCTCCACCTGCTCGGCCCAGGGGTCGATGAGGGTGACGTCGTGGCCGGCTCGCGCCAGGTGGCCGCCGAGGTAGCTTCCGATCGCGCCCGCGCCGACGAACAGCAGTCGCTTCGTCATCGAACCTCCCTGTGGATCTCCGGCTCGGAGGGAATTCTAGCGGACTCCACCGGCGTCATCACGCGGGTATTCGCGCCGGCCGCGGCATGCGGTGCGGGACCCCGGGAGCCACGAGCCCGACTACGGGCTCAGGACGCGGACGGGCGCGCCGGCGAGAAACGCGCGGACGTCCTCGACCGCCTGCGAGTAGAAGATGCGGTAGGTCTCCTCGGTCACGTAGCCGAGGTGCGGCGTGATCACGGTGTTCGGCAGCCGCCGGAGCGGGTGGTCCGGCGGGAGCGGCTCCTCGTCGTAGACGTCGAGCCCCGCGCCCGCGATCGTGCCCGCCCGGAGGGCCGCGATCAGCGCGCGCTCGTCCACGATCGGCCCGCGCGACGTGTTGACCAGGTAGGCGGTCGGCCGCATGAGGGCGAGCTCGCGGGCGCCGAGGAGCCCCCGGGTGCGCTCGCCCAGCACCAGGTGGATCGTGACGACGTCGGCGCGGGCGAGGACCTCGTCCTTGCTGCCGGCCAGGGTCGCGCCGGCGGCCGCGGCGCGCTCGGCGGTGAGGTTCTGACTCCAGGCGAGCACGTCCATCTCGAACGCCCGCCCGACCCGCGCCACGCGCGAGCCGAGCTGTCCCAGTCCGAGGACGCCCAGGGTCTTGCCGCTGAGCGTGGTCCCCAGCGTCTCCTGCCACCGGCCGTCCCGGGTGGCCCGATCCTCCCGGGGGACGTGGCGGACCAGCGCGAGGATGAGGGCCCACGTCAGCTCGGCCGTCGGGGAGGGAAGGCCCGCCGTGCCGCAGACGAGGATGCCGCGCTCGGCCGCCGCGCGGAGGTCGATCGACGCATTGCGCATCCCGGTGGTCACCAGCAGCCGAAGGCGCGGCAGTCGCGCGAGGAGACTCCGGGTGAAGGGGGTGCGCTCCCGCATCGCCACCACCACGTCGAAGTCGGCCAGCCGGGCCGCCACGCCGGCCTCGTCCGCCACGTGGTCCCGGAACACCACCACGTCGGCCGGGAGGCTGCCCCAGTCGGCCAGCCGGAGCGCCACCGCCTGGTAGTCGTCGAGGATCGCGACGCGCGTCACCCGTTCACTATGGGGCCGCCGCCGAACGCCGGCAAGGAGGCCGCGTCGGGCCGGGCGGACGCCCGGCCGCAAGCGCGGGCGCGGCGAGGATGGCCGGCCCCGGGGGCGATCGCCCCGGGACCGGCCGGCTGTCGGACTCGGGCGGTCGGCGTGTCCGGCGCTAGTCGCGCAGGATCGCGTCGATCCGGTCGGAGGCCGCCTTCACGGAGGCGGCCGTCGTCTTGGACCCGGTCAGCACCTCCTGCTGCATCACGCCGAGGGCCTGGGTGATCTCGACGTACTTCGTGCTCTTGAACGGCGTCCGCGCCACCTGGATCATCGGCTCGAACGCCGCCACCAGCGGGTCGCTCTTGAGCTCCGGCCGCTGCATCGCGCGGACGTTGGCCGGGAACTTCCCGTGGATCTTCCACACCGTCACGCCCGACTGCTCGTCGGACAGGAACTTCAGGAGCTCCCAGGCCTCCTTCACGTGCGCGCTGCTCTTGGTGATGCAGAGGGAGTCGGTGCCGCCCCCGACCGCGACCTTGACCTTGCGCGTCGGCATCGGCGCGGCGCGCAGCTGGCCCTTCAGCGCCGGGTTGATCTTCTCGGTCACCCCGAACTGCCAGACCCCGCTCTCGACCATGGCCACCACGCCCTGGGCGAGGAGCTGGTTGTTCTCCCCGAAGCTGTTGGTGGGGACGCTCGGCGGCGCCACCTTGTGCTTCCGGTAGAGGTCGGCCCAGAAGTCGACCGCCTCGATGAACTCCGGGCTGTTGATGGCGCTCTTCTTGCCGTCGGGCGTCAGCACGCTGCCGCCGTTGGACATCCACCAGTACCAGAGGCGCCACACGCTCGAGTTGTCGCCCTTGCCGAACAGGCCGATGCCGTACTGGTTGCCCTTGGTGAGCTTCTTCGAGTAGTCGAGCAGCTCCTCCCAGGTGCGGGGCGGCCGGTTGGGATCCAGGCCCGCGTCCTGGAAGGCCTTGGCGTTGTAGATGAGCCCCATCGGCCCGGTCGAGTAGGGCAGGAAGAAGTGGTCCCCCTTGTCGTCGGTGAAGCTCTCGAGGTCGCCCTTCGTGAAGCGGGCCTTGATGTCCTCCTTCTCCGCCTTCATCAGGGGCTCGAGGTTCGCGCAGTAGCCCCGCGCGATCAGGTTGGGCGCGTTGGGCGGGGTGTCCATGTAGATGTCGGGCCCCCGGCCGGCCTCCATGGCCGCCGTGAACTTCGGCACCCGCTCGGCCGAGGTCACCTGCTCGGCGACGACCTTGATGTTCGGGTTCTTCTTCTCGAACTCGGCGAAGAGCGCCTTGAGCGCCGGCCCCGCCGGGTCCTCGCCGAAGTACCAGCTCATGAACCGGAGCTGCACCGGCGCCTGAGCGGTCGCCGGCGCCGTCAGCGCCAGTCCGAGCGCGGCCACGCCGAGCGCCGCCCCGCCCCATGCCATCCATCGTCTGGCCTGTCGCCACGTCGTCATGCGACCACCCTCCTTCTGCCCGCGCGCGGGCTCGGGCTCCCGGGGCCATCGCCCCTTTGCTGAGCTCATTTCAGGGCGCCGGCGGTGAGGCCGGACACCAGGAAGCGGGACGTGAACAAGTACAGCACGATCGGCGGCACCGCCGCCACGAGGCCGGCGGCCATCAGCTCGTTCCACGCCACGCTGTACTCCCCGAAGAAGTGGGCGATGCCCACGCTGATCGTGTACTTCTCGCTCGAGTCGGTCAGCACGTACGCGAAGATGAACTCGTTCCACGCGAGCAGGAACGCGTAGATCGACGTCGCGGTGATGCCGGGGAGCGCCACCGGCAGGATGACGCGCACGAATCCGGAGAAGGGCGAGCAGCCGTCGATCAGCGCCGCCTCGTCCAGCTCGATCGGCACGCTGTCGAAGTACCCCTTCAGGAGCCACGTGCTGAAGGGGAGCACGAAGGACGTGTAGGCGAGCACCAGCGCGGTCAGCGTGTTGTAGAGGCCGAGCCAGGAGACGAGCTTGAAGTACGTGATGAGGAGCAGGATGCTCGGGATCATCTGGGTGGCGACCATCGCCATCAGGAGGCCGCTCGCGCCCCGGAAGCGGTAGCGCGAGAACCCGTATCCCGCCAGCGCGGCCAGGCCGATCGACACGAGGGTCGTCGCCGCCGCCACCGCGGCGCTGTTCAGGAAATAGCGGCCGTACGGCCGCCCGACCCAGATGTTGACGTACGCGTCCAGGGTCGGCGCCGCCGGCCACCACTGGACGGGCACCGTCATGGTGGCCGACGGCGGCCGGATCGACGTGGCGATCATCGAGTAGAGCGGGAACAGGACGAAGATGTTCACGACGGCCAGCGCGGCGTAGACCGCCGCCGGCCAGAGCACTCGCCGCCCGCGCCGCCCGGCCGCGGGGCGGGTCATCCCGTCGCCGTCTCCGGGGCGGCGCGGACCGTCAGACGCACGTAGAAGATGCTGAAGACGGCCAGCGCCGCCACCATCACCATCGCCAGCGCCGCCGCCCGTCCGGTCCGGAAGAACTGGAAGGCGAGCCGGTAGATCAGCGTCGAGAGCACCTCGGTGCGGTTCGCGGGCCCGCCGGCCGTCATCACCCAGATCAGGTCGAAGTACTTGACCGTGTTGATCACGTCCAGTGTGAGCGCGATGAGCATGACGCGCTTCAGTCCCGGGAGCGTCACGTGCCGGAACCGGGCCCACGGGCCCGCGCCGTCGACGTCGGCCGCCTCGTAGAGCACCGCGGGGATGGCCTGGAGCCCGGCCAGGAGAACGAGCGAGATGAAGGGGAAGCCCCGCCAGAGGTTGGCGACGATCACCGCGCCCAGCGCCGTGTCCGGAGACGCGAGCCAGGCCTTCGGCGCGTCCAGCAGCCCGAGCCCGACCAGCAGCGGGTTCAGCATGCCGAAGGGGTTGTGGTAGAGCCACGCCCAGCCGGTCGCCACCACCGCCGGCGGCAGCATCCAGGGCAGGAGCGCCAGGTTCCGGAAGACGGCCCGGCCCCGGATCCGCTGGTTCAGCAGGAGCGCCACGCCCAGGCCGATGGCGAGGTGGCCGACCACGCTGGCCACGGTGAAGGTGGCCGTGTTGGTCACCGCGGTCCGGACCACCTCGTCCTCGGCGAGGGCGACGTAGTTCCGCGCGCTCGGGACGACGCGGGCCCGGCTCGACGTCGTCCACACGAAGGACTCGTAGAGGACGTGGACGACCGGCACCACCAGGACGAGCACGAGCAGCCCCGTCGCGGGGGCCACGAACCAGTAGCCGGTGCGGGCTCGGCGGCCCCCGCCGGGCCCGGGGCTGGCCACTCGCTAGTCCAGCCCGAGCAGCCGAGCCGGGTTGTCGGCCATCACCCGGCGGATGTCGGTCTCGGTCAGGCCGACGTCGTAGAGGCAGTTCATGAACGCGCGCAGCTCCTCGTCCGGCCACGGGCTGTAGGGCTGGCCGGCGTCCGTGGCCACGACGCACTGCCCCACACCGGCCGCGTTGATCAGGTCCACCGCCTGCTGGAGGAGCATGCCGCCGCCCTGGTGGAACGCCATGGGCTGGCAGATGTTGGCGCAGAGCTCGAGGTGAGCGCCCCGCTCGGCCATGCGGACGTACCAGTCCATCGGCATGGTGCGCGGCAGGAAGAACGGGTGGTTGATCAGGATCTTCATGCGGGAGGCGTAGCCCGTGACGACCGCCTCGATCTCGGCCGGCGAGAAGTGGGCGGTGGCGAACACCGCGTTCCGCGCCTGGACGAGCTCCAGGACCTGGACGAGGGCGGGGGACAGCCGACCCTGCGCGTCGAGGACCTCGATGCCCGGGCGCTGGATCGTGCCCTCGTCCGTCTGCCGCTTGATGCCGTACGTGCCGCGGCCGCCGAACGTCTCCTCGTGGTGCTTGGAGTGCATCGTGGGGGCCCAGATGATCTTGGCCCCCTGATCGAGCGCGGCCTTCACCGCCACCGGGTTGATGCCGCCGACGAAGTCGTTCAGGACCAGCCCGCCGAGGGCGGTGAGGTTCCGCAGCTCGCGGTTGGCGTGGTAGGCCCGCGTCGTGGTGCCCTCGTGGTGGGCCTTGAACACGACCGCCCGCATCCCGGCCGCCTCGCAGCGCCGGGCGATCTCGATGGCGTCCCCGATGCGGCCGAAGACCTCCGGCGAGGAGTGGACGTGGATGTCGATCGCGCCGTCGAGGCTCAGCATGGGAACCGCTCCTGGCGCGGGGGGCCGGCGGAGCCGCCGCCGCGCGCGTCAGCCGATGACGTTGGCGATGAGCTGCGCATACACGCGGGTGCCGGTCAGGACGTCCTCCACGTAGTTGTGCTCGTCGGGGATGTCCGAGACGCTCCCCGCCGGCGGATGGAGGTACCAGGGGCCGAAGACCACGGCCGGGATGCCGAGGTCGAGGTTGAACCAGTGCGCGTCCGTGTACCCCGGGCTGGCGCGCAGGGCAGGGCGCCGGCCCACCACCGTCTCGAACGCCCGGACGCACTCCCGCGACCACGGGGGCGTCCGCGGAGATCTCCGACGCCGGCTTGGCCATGACGACGTGCACCTCGACCCGCGCCCCGGTGCCCTCCACCGCGCGCGCCGCGCACTCGCGGATCTCGGCGACGATGTCCTCGGCGCGCTCGCCGGGCAGGCTGCGGCGGTCGACGACCACGCGGCAGCGCTCGGCGATGACGTTGGTCTTGACCCCGCCCTCGATGAGTCCGGCGTTCAGGCTCGGGGCGGGGAGCAGGGGGTGCGTCTTCGCGGCGAGGCGCGGGGCGAGGTCCGTCTCGAAGGCCCGGAGGACCCGGCCCATGGCCATGATCGCGTTGATGCCCGACGCCGGCCGGCTGGCCTGGCCCGACTTGCCGACGACCACGATCTCCGCCCACACCGCGCCGCGATGGGCCAGGCAGACGTCGCCGACCGTGGGCTCGCCGACGACCGCCATGTCCGCCCGGAAGTCCCGGAGCGTCTTCACGAGGTGGCCCATGCCGAGCCGCCCGCCGGAGCTCTCGTCGGCGGTGGGCATGAGGATCAGGTCGCCGCGCCGCGGGATCCGGCTCAGCGCGACCGCGCGCGCGGCCGACACCATGGCGGCCACGCCCGACTTCATGTCGCTCACGCCCCGGCCGTAGATCCGGCCGTCCTCGATCTCGCCGCCCAGGGGGTCCTTCGTCCAGCCCGCCCCGATCGGCCCGATGTCGAGGTGCCCGTTCATGACGAGCGTGCGCCCGCCGCCGGTGCCGCGAAGGCGCGCGACCAGGCTCCCGCGCTCGGGCGCCGACTCGTGGTACTCGGTCTCGAAGCCGAGCGGCGCGAGGTACTCGGCGAGGAGGCGGGCGGCCGGCGCCTCGTTGCCCGGCGGGTTCTCGGTGTTGAGGCGCAGGAGACGCTGGAGGAGGGCGATCGTCTCGCGGTCGTCGACGTGGCCGGTCACCGGGGTCATCGGGACTCGTCGCGCCTTACGCGAGGACGGCGAACGCCCGGAGCGGGGAGCCGGTCCCGCCGACGAGCTTCAGGGGGAAGGCGGCGACGTAGGCCTCGCGACCGGCCAGGCGGGCGAGGTTGGTCAGGACCTGGAGCTGGGGGATCCCGGCCCGGAGGAGGCGGTTGTGCACGGGCGTGACGTGGTCGATCGGCTCGTCCAGCCCGACCAGGTCCGTCGCCACGAGCCCCGGCCGCCGGGCCGCCAGCCAGGCCGCGCCCTCGGCCGTGATGAAGGGGCGATGGTGCGTGTAGTCGGCCCGCTCGTAGTTCCGCGAGTGCTCCGTCCACACCACCGCGGCGTCACCGGCCTCGATGGGCTCGCCCAGCCGGCGAAGGGCGAGGTCGAGGTCGTCGGGGCCGATGCCCTCGAGCGGCCGCTTCGCCGTGAGGTCGAGCATCCGCGCCCGCGCGAAGAGCGTGTCGAGCGGCATCGCCTCGATGGCCGCCCCGTCGGGGTCGAAGTGGTACGGCGAGTCGATGTGCGTGCCCGCGTGCTCGCTCAGGAGCATCGACGTCGTCTGGTACGAGAGCTCGTTCCGGTAGAAGAACGCCGTCAGCTCGTGGCTCGCCCGCGCCCAGAAGGTGGGCACGGCGCCGCCGAGCGCCGTCATGCCGGGATAGATGTCGAGGCTCAGGTCGACGACCTCGCGCGCCGCGAAGCCCACCAGCGCCGCGGCGCGGACCAGCGAGCCGGGCGTGCCCCGGATCCGCAGGGGACACGCGGCGAGATGCCACGCCGTGCCGGCCAGCGCACCGAGGCCGGTGAGCTGCTCGACGGTGAGGGCGCCGCCGCGATGCAGCGCTCGCTTGATCTCGAATCGATCGTCGCCCGGCGGCCCGAGCCCCGGGAAGTCGGCGCCGACGATGCCGGCGCCCCGGCGGACGAGCCACCCGGCCCCGTCCATCCCGAGCCGCGGCCGGTGCCAGAAGTAGTCCGGGCTCTTGAGGTGGAGGTCGTGACCCGTCCAGAGGACGGCGGCGTCACCCGCCCGGAGGTCGGCGCCGGCGCGCTCCAGCTCCGCCGCGCCGATGGTCTCGCCCCGGCCGACGCCGCGCAGGTCCACCAGGCGCGCGGGCCGGATCACGCGGTCGAGCGGGAGCTGCTCGACGGAGGCGCCCTGCGGGTCGAAGCGGAGCGGCCCGTCGAGATGGGTGCCGACGTGGTCCGTGGTCAGGAAGACGCGCCCCTCCCGCGACTGCGTGTACTGGTAGAGGGGCCGCGAGGCGGCGTGGGAGAGCCGCACCCAGAACTTCGGCCCGAGATCGTCGACCGGCATGCCCTCGTAGATCGGCACGCTCAGGTCGACCACGCGCTGGACGGGTCTCACGCCGGCCTTTCCGCGCCGATCGGACTCGAGGCCGTCCCGTCGTGGTCCGATGGGGCCACGCGATGGGCGGGCCTGCAGCGCGCGGGGGGTTCGGGAATGACGGTCGTCATCGCGTCGTGGGACGATCCGATGAGACGACACGCCCGGCCGACCCGTCAAGAGGGAGCCGGCGCGGACCGGCCCACGTCGTCGGATCGTCTCGGAGCCCGGGGACGCCACAGGACGGTCCACGGCTTGGCGCCTGCGTCGGGTCCACGGATCGGCACGTGTGGCGCCTCGAGCTACTGGGAGCACTGGCGCACGAGCACCGGACCGTGCCGCTCCCTGAGGGCCTTGTTGGCGTGCCCGGACGGGTCCAACGTAGGTCAGTGGGAACGGTCGAGTCGCAACGAAACGTTCGTGGCGTGTTCCTTGCCGCATTCTCAACCCGCCAAGTCGACCGCTCTGCGGCGCGGTGCTGTCCCGTGCCTCCGGCCTTCGCGGCACACGATGCCCCCGAGAACCGGATTCGATGATCACGCCGAAAGCCTGGCGCTCCGGAGCCTTGACGCTCGCGATCGTTGCGGCCGCCATCGCGATCGCGGGCGCGCTGCCCTACGCGGGGGGCTGGAACGACGGCAGCCGCCTCGCCGTCGCAGAGAGCCTGGTGGACCACCAACAGTGGTCCATCGATCGCTCGGTGTTCGTCGAGCCCTGGACGGTCCCGCCCGGGGCGCCGCCGCCGTACAGTCCGACAAGTCCAGCCTCGCAGCGCGGCACGTTCGACCGCGTGATGATCAACGGCCACTTCTATTCCGACAAGACGCCGGTGCCGAACCTGGTCCTGGCGGGCGAGTACGCGTTGCTCCAGGGCCTGACCGGCGTGACGGCCCGCGCCGCGGCGGACCGCTTCTGCTACTGGCTGACGGTCGGCACGAGCGGTCTCGGGTACGTGGCCGCCGTGATCGGCACCCTCCTGTTCACCCGTCGGGTCCTCGGGCCGTCGTGGCCGGCGCTCGCCGTGGCCGCCAGCTTCGCTCTCGCCACGTGCGCCGTCGTCTACTCGCGCCAGGTCAACCCTCACATCATGCTGCTCGGCGTGACGGCGTGGATCGTCGAGCGGCTCGACAGGCAGGCGAGCGGCACGCCCGGGGATCGGACGGCGCCCGGATTCGGCCTGGGGGTCCTGGCCGGCACGGCGTACACCATCGACGCGGCCCTGGGCCCGTTGACGGCAGCCTTCGCCATCGGGGCGTCCACTCTGCTGAGGGGTCGCGTCGCGTGGGCGGCCGTGGCCGGCGCGCTGCCCGGGATCGCGCTGCACCACGCCCTCAACTACCACGTCGGCCACGTCATCCGACCGGTGAACATGGTGCAGGAGTATCTGCTATGGCCCGGCTCGCCCTTCACGGCCGACAAGATGACGGGCGCCCTCTCTCCCCGCAGCGCCCTGCAGACGGCCGTCTACGCCATCGGCCTGCTCATCGGCTGGCGGGGCTTCCTGCTCTACAACGTGCCCACCCTGATCTTGCCGCTCTCCGTCTTCCGGCTCTGGAGGTCGCGCGTCACGCCTCCCGAGCGGTTGCTGGCTGTCTCAGTCGCTGGCGCTCGTCGCGGCCGGGTGGCTCGTCTACGCGGTCGGGTCCAGCACCGCTTCCGGGAGGGCGCTCTCGATCCGATGGTTCGTGCCGCTCCTGGCGCCGATCTACTACGTGGTCGCGCTCGGGCTGCGTGAGGCCAGGCAGGACTGGCTGGCCTTCGGAGCGCTCACCGTCATCGGCGCCGGCGTGGCGGCGTCGGCATGGCCCGCCGGACCCTGGGAGGTCCACGTTCCGCTGATGCGCCTCTGGGCCGCGGCGGCCATGGCGACGCTGGCCGCAGTCGCGCTGAGGACATGGGTCCGGAGGTGACGTCACCCACGGGGAGCGGCGCGCGGATGGCGAGCGTGTCCACCTCGCCGCCGCTGTAGCGGCCCCGCCCGGGTGTGCCCGGGCGCGCGGCCGGAGACGCAAGCTCCGGAACGGCCCGCGCGAGCGAGGAAAAGCCGTCCTGGATGTGGTACCCTGCGGGGCCTGGGCCGACGTAGCTCAGTTGGTAGAGCAGTCGATTCGTAACGGAGAATTCCTGCCGCGGAACTCCGCGGAAATCCAGCGCGACAGGTTCATCACTTTGCCCCGCGACCGCGCCACTTTGCTCTTGGCCCACTAGGGGAGACGCTAATGAGTCTCGCGGAATACGTTAGCGATCATTTCAGAACCTGAGGCCCGCATGGCGCAAGAATGCGTGGGCCAACGTCGGCTGCCGACGGATGCGGGCGAAGCCGCAGCGCAGCGGACGACGCAGGCTGGCGAGATCGGGTACGCACACGTTGGCCAGTTCACGCGTTGTCACATTGCCCCACACCTGCTCCAGGGGGTTCAGCTCCGGGGCATACGCGGGCAAGCGCTCGACGGTGAGCCAGGCGCGCTGCCGGCGCAGATACGCGGTCATGTAGCGGCGCTTGTGGGCGCCCAGGCCATCCAGATCAACACAACCCGGCGTGCGCGAACATGCTGAACGTCCCGGGTTTCCCGGAGGCTCTATTCCTTGAGGATGGGGTCATGCCCAGACAGAGCCGGTTCTCCCCGGACGGGATGGCGCAGCCTGCCGAAGGCGGAGTACACGCGCGCTGGACGGGACGAGATGCCGATGCTAACCTCCCCGCGAATCCGAAGCCCGTGCTGAGCCCATGAGCGAGGCCTCCTCCGCGATCGCCCCTCCATTCCGAGCCGACGACTATGCCCGGAACCTGGCCCGGGTCCAGGACGACCTGGCCGCTCGCGGGCTCCGCGCCGGGGTCCTGTTCGATCCCGAGAGCATCTACTGGCTCACCGGCTACCAGTCCATCGGCTACTTCACCTTCCAGGGCCTCGTGGTGCCGGCCGATGGCCGGCCGGTCCTGGTCTCGCGCCGGGTCAACGAGGGCCTGGCCCGGCCACGCCGACCCTGGGCGGCTTCCTGGGGATCGAGGACACGGCGAACCCGGTCAGCGTCCTGGCCAGGCCCTGGCCGACGCGTGCACCGCGGCGGGTGACGCGGTCGGGCCTGGAGACCGGGCCTGGTACCTCACGGTCCAGGCCTACATGGCGCTGACCCGGACGCCTCCCGCCGCCGCTGGGTCGACTGGGGCGCGGTGATCGACGACGCCCGCATCCGGAAGACCCCGGCCCAGCTCGCCTGCATGCGCCACGCCGCCCGGGCGGCGGTGGCGGGGCTCGACGCCGCCGCTCCAGGCCATCGCGCCCGGCCGCACCGAGAACGACCTGGCGGCGGCCATGCTGGGCGCGGCCACCGCCGCCGGCAGCGAGTACGTTCGCGTGCCCGCTGGTGGTGGCCGGGCCCACCACCGGGCAGTGCTTCACCACCTGGCAGCGGCGGCCGCTGGCGCCGGGGGACGTCGTGTTCCTGGAGGCGGCCGGCTGCATCCACCGCTACCACGCCATGATCGCCCGCTGCGCGGTCGTGGGGCGGGCGTCGCGACGCCCAGCGCCGCCACGCCGACGTGATCATCGAGGCCCTCGACCGGGCGATCGAGGCCGATCCGCCCCGGCGTCCGATCGGGCGAGGTCGACGCGGCCTGCCGCGCGGTGTTCGAGCGGGCCGGCCTCGGCCGACTACTTCGCTCACCGCACCGGCTACGGGATCGGCATCGGCTTCCCGCCGAACTGGGCCGAGGGGCGCATCTGCGCTCCGGCCCGGCGATCCCCGGTGCTCGAGCCCGGCATGGCCTTCCACCTCGTGCCGTCGCTGTTCATGCCCGAGTGTCGGCATGGTCTTCAGCGAGAGCGTGGTGGTCACCGACACGCGGCTGCGAGGTGCTGACCCAGTATCCCGCGCCGGCTGATCGAGATCGGGTGAGGCCGATCGGCGGTGCAGCCGTGGCGCGTACCCGGCGGCGACGGTGCTGGCGCTGCTCCTGGCTCTGGGACCTCGGCCGTCCGGCTCCTTCGACCTGCCGATCTATCTGGTGCCGCGGCCGTCGCGGTGGCCGTCGCGGATCGTCAAGTGACGCGCGGCTCCTGCTTCGGCACGCCGGCGTCACGCTGCGCCGAGTCGGTGGGCGGCTTCCTCCTGAGCGTGGCGCTCGGCGTGCCCCTGGGCATGGCGCTGGTCGGCTCCCGGTTCCTCGAGCGCTCGGTCATGCCGCTCCTCGTCGTGTCCCAGTCCTTTCCCAAGGTGGCCATCGCCCCGCTGATCGTCATCTGGTTCGGCCTGGGTGTGCTCCCCAAGCTGGTGATCGGCTTCCTCGATCGCCTTCTTTCCGGTCGTGATCAGCGCCATCGCCGGGATGCGCTCGGTGGACCCCGACCTGCTGGATCTCGCCCGCTCGATGCAGGGCAACGGCCTCCGGACCTTCCTCAAGATCCGGTGCCGTTCGCGCTGCCGCAGATGTTCGCCGGCTTCAAGGTCGCGGTGGCCTTCGCCACCGTCGGGGCCGTGGTCGGCGAGTGGGTCGGCGCCGACAGCGGGCTCGGGTACCTCCTGCTGTGGGCGAACGCCAATCTCGACACGCCGCTCCTGTTCGCTATCCTGGTGTGCCTCATGGTCATCGGGCTCGCGCTCTACTACGCGGTGGAAGTGTCGAGCGCCTGGTCGCTGCCCTGGCACGTGAGCGTCCGCAGGCCGACGCTCCGGGCCACCCTGTGAACGCCCGCTGAGCGGGCCCGTCGACCCGCCGGAAAGGAACAACCTGATGGCGACTACGCACCTCTCGGCCGCTGGTACCGGCGCGTGCTCGGGCGTCCTGCTGGCCGCTCGGGCCGGCCGCGGCCGCCGACAAGCTGAGCTTCCGCCTGGACTGGACCTTCTACGGCACGCACGCCGCCTTCTACCTCGGGCATCGACCAGGGCCTGTACCGGGCCGAGGGCATCGAGCTGACCATCAGCGAAGGCAACGGCTCGGGCAACACCGCCAAGCTCATCGCCCAGGGCAACGACCCGGTCGGCTTCATGGACTACGGGACGATGACCAAGGGCGTCGGCCGGCGGGATGCCCATCAAGGCGATCTTCGGCGTCCACCAGCGCTCCCCGATGATGATCCTCAGCCACGCCGATGCGCCGGTCCGGTCGCCCAAGGAGCTGGAGGGGAAGGTCATCGCCATGGCGCCGGCCGAGTCGACGGCCCAGATGTTTCCGGTCCTGATGGCCACCTCGGGGGCGGACGCCAGCAAGATCAACGTCCTCTCGCCGGCGGTCGGGGCCAAGACCGCCCTGTTCCTCCAGAAGCGGGTCGACGCCATCACCGGCTCTTCCTACTTCCACGTGCCGCAGCTCGAGTCCCAGGGCGCGAAGCTCTACTACTTCGGCTACGCGCGACTTCGGGGTCACCGCGCTGGAGGGCGGGGTGGTCGCCAACAGTGACTGGCTGGCCAAGAACCGCGATCTGGCCCTGCGCTTCGGCCGGGCGACCGCGAAGGCGTGGCAGGCGGCGCGCGCCGAGCCGGCCGGCGGCCGTCGACGCCGCGATCAAGCAGCGGCCGGAGCTGGCCAAGACGCGGGACACGCACGTCCGGCAGCTCCAGATGTCCCTGGAGTCCATCGCCACCCCGAACACCAAGGGCTGCCGTTCGGTCGGATGTCGGAGAAGGACTGGCAGACCATGGTCGAGCAGCTCGTCCAGAGCAAGCAGCTCCCCGAGGCCATCCCGGTCGACAAGCTGTTCACGCAACGAGTTCGTCCCGCAGTGAGCGGCGGCGGCATCCGAGATCGAGGCGCGTCCGCGTCACCGCGTTCCACGGGCGGGCGCGGGGTCGTGCGAGGCGCTGGCGCGGCATCGACCTCCGCGTGGCCCCGGCCGAGTTCCTGTCGGTCGTCGGGCCCGTCGGGCTGCGGGAAGAGCACGCTCCTGCGGCTGGTTGCCGGGCTCGTCCGCCCGACGGCCGGCCGCGGTGCGTGGTCGACGGGCCGCCGGTGGACCGCCCCCCATCCCGAAGTCGGCATCGTGTTCCAGCAGCCTGCGCTGCTGCCCTGGCGCAGCGTCGTCCGCAACATCGCGCTCCAGCTCGAGATGCGTGGCCGAGACCCGGCGCCGCCACCGGCCCGCATCGACGAGC
Organism: uncultured Candidatus Rokubacteria bacterium; assembly: GCA_963745015.1. Lineage (GTDB taxonomy): Bacteria > Methylomirabilota > Methylomirabilia > Rokubacteriales > DASRDR01 > DASRDR01. The sequence continues at coordinate 12,910 of CAVUVU010000010.1, read as the reverse complement.
TGATCCGTCTCACGGGCCTGGCGGGCTTCGAGGAGAGCCTGCCCCACGAGCTCTCCGGCGGCATGCAGCAGCGGGTGTCGCTGTGCCGGGCGCTGGTCCACGAGCCCGCCCTCCTCCTGATGGACGAGCCGTTCGGGGCCCTGGACGCCATGACGCGGGAGAGCCTGAACCTCGAGCTCCAGCGGGTCTGGATGCAGCAGCAGAAGACCGTGCTCTTCGTCACCCATAGCATCGCCGAGGCGATCTTCCTGGGCGACCGGGTGGTGGTGATGACGCCCCGGCCGGGGCGGATCGCCCGCATCGTGGACATCCACTCTCGCCGCGGCCCCGCTCCTTCGCCGTCCTGGGCCAGCCGGCCTTCGTGGCGCCATGGACCGAGGTCCGGGCCGTCCTCGACGCCGCGCCATGACGGCCGGCGCCCGGGCGTGACCGTCCCGAGATGTCCGGGGCCGAGGCCCGGCTCCACACGCTGGGCCTGCCCCTGCCGGCCCTGGGCGCGGCCGCCTCGGCCATCCACGCCTTCAACCTCCGCGCTACGGCCTTCCCCGCCCCGTGGTGTCCCCACCGACGGTTCGGCCGTCTCCTCTTCACGGCCTCGGTGCCGACCCTGGGGGGACCGAGTACCACCTCGGCGTGCTCGGGCGGACCCTGACCGCCGACCAGGGCTACCAGGCGGCCCGCATCGCCGCCCTGAGCGCGCTCCTCAAGCTCCGGGGCGCGGTGGGAAGCCTCGACCAGGTGACCGGCATCCTCCGCGTCTTCTGCTTCCTGATCGGTACACCCCGGAGTTTCCGCACCTCGGCCGCGTGGCCAGCGGGGTATGGGACGTGTTCACCCACGTGCTCGGCCCGGCGGGCCAGCCCGTGCTGGCCCCGGTCGGGATGCCGGGGATCGCGGGGGGCCACTGCGTCGAGCTGGTGCTGGTCAGCGAGGTCACGGACACGGGCGCGGAAGCCCAGGAGGAGCTGGTGGACAAGGAGAGCCGCTTCATGGCCCTCGGCGCGGAGCTGCCGGCGACGCCGCCGTCGGCTGTGTATGAAGACCTGGACGGCTTCGCGGGGCGCGGGCCGCCGTACCGGCAGAGCGGGGAGCTGCTCATCGTCCACGCGCTGCCGACCGCCAGTGGGCGGCTGACCGCGCGCGGCCGCGTCGGCGTGGAGCTCAGCGTCGAGGAGGGCTACCGCGCGGCGCGCCAGGCCGGGATTAACGTCCTGGCGACTGCCCGTGCCGCGCTCGGGAGCCTGAACCGGGTCGACCAGGTGCTCCAGCTGACGGGATTCATCGCGACACCCCCCGGCTTCACGGAGCAGCCCCGCGTACTCAACGGCGCCACCGACGTGCTGGTCGAGGTCCTCGGGGAAGATGGCGGTCACACGCGGGGGGCGATCGGCTGCATGAGCCTGCCGGGTGACGCTCCAGTACAGCTCGTGGTCATGCTCCGAGTCAGCGAGCGCCAGTCCTAGTCGTTTCGGACTGCCAACGCGTCAGGAACGTGCCCACCCACCGGAGCCGCCTCAGCACCGGGCCGCGGGACTCTTGTCAATGCGCCCGAGCCTCGCACACACTAGCGCGGATGGATCATCCGGTCTTCCCGCCCGGTCTCCGTAGGTGCTGACGTACCTCTTCAGCCGTCTCCTCCAGGCGCTCCCCGTCCTCGTCTTCGCCTCGGTCGTCGTCTTCTTGGTGATCCACTTCGTGCCGGGCGACCCGGCCCTGACCGTCCTCGGCCCCGAGGCGCGGCCCGAGCAGGTCGAGGCGATGCGACAGCGCATGGGGCTCGACCGGCCGCTGGCCGTCCAGTACGGTCGCTGGCTCGGCCGGGTGCTGCAGGGTGATCTCGGCGCCTCCGTCATCAACAGCTACCCGGTCTGGTCCCTCGTCGGGCTGAAGCTCCCCGCCACCGTCTCGCTGACGCTCGGGGCGCTCCTCGTCGCCCTCGCCATCGCGCTCCCGCTCGGGGCGCTGGCCGCCGTGCGCCAGGGGCGCCCGGTGGACCGTCTGGCCGTCTGGTTCAGCGCGCTCGGCCTCTCCGTCCCGAGCTTCTGGCTGGGCGTCCTGCTCGTCTTGGTGTTCAGCCTGCGCCTGCGCTGGTTTCCGGCGTCGGGCTACGTGCCGCTCCTCGACCGGCCGATGGTCGCCCTGCGTCACCTGGCCCTGCCGTGCCTCACGCTCGGCGTGGCGATGGCCGCGGTCCTCACGCGCTTCGTGCGCTCCGCCGTGCTGGAGGTGATCCGCCAGGACTACATCCGAACGGCGCGGGCGAAGGGACTCCGGGAGCGCGCGGTCCTGGTCCGCCACGCCTTCCGGAATGCCCTGATCCCGGTGCTGACGGTGGTGGCGCTCCAGATCGGCAACCTTCTGGGCGGGGCGGTGGTGACGGAGGCGATCTTCGACTTTCCCGGCGTCGGCCAGCTGATCCTCTATGCCGTCACGACCAAGGACTATCCCGTGGTTCAGGGCGCGCTTCTGCTCCTGGTCACGGCGCTCATCGTCATCAACCTCTTGACCGACCTCGGGTACGCGCTCCTGGACCCCCGGGTCCGATACAGCCGCGAATGATCCTGACCGGGCTCCGAGTGTCGCCCCTGGGCCTGGCCGGCGGTGTGCTGGTCCTCCTGCTTGGTCTGGTGGCCCTGGCCGCGCCGCTTCTCGCCCCGTACCCGCCGTTCGAGATGCACATGCAGGACCGCTTCCAGCCGCCGTCGACCAGGTACCTCTTCGGCACCGACGAGTTCGGGCGCGACCTCCTCAGCCGGGTCATCTACGGCGCGCGCATCTCGCTGGCCGTCGGCCTCGGGACCATGGCCCTGGCCGGGTTGGTGGGCATCCCCCTCGGGCTCTGTGCGGGCTACGTCGGCGGCGTGCTCGATACGCTCGTCATGCGGCTCTGCGACTGCGTCTTCGCCTTCCCGGCGATCCTGGTGGGCGTGACGACCACCGCGGTGCTGCGCCCGGGGTCGATGCCGGTCATGCTGGCCATCACGATCATCAGCATCCCGGTCTTCGCCCGCCTGGCCCGCGCCAGCGTGCTGACCGAGCGCGCGAAGCTCTACGTGGAAGCCGCGCGGAGCCTCGGCGCGGCGCCGGGGCGCATCATGGTCCTGGCGGTCCTCCCGAACTGCCTGCCGTCCCTGCTCGTGCAGGCCACGGTGTCGGCGGCCTTCGCGATGCTCCTGGAAGCGGGGCTGAGCTTCCTCGGCCTGGGCGCCCAGCCGCCCGAGCCGTCGCTCGGAACGATGCTGAACGTCGCCCGGACCTACCTCAACCGGGCGCCGTGGTACGGCGTGTTCCCGGGGCTGGTCATCACTGCGTTGGTCCTGGGCCTCCAGTTCCTCGCCGACGCGCTCCGCGACGCGGCGGATCCGACCCACGCCCGCGCGCGACGGCACGCCGCGGCCGTCGGCTAGGTGTGAAGTCTCACGAGATTGTCCGCACTCGCCGCCGCCAGGCGGCTGATGGGCGGACGATCGTGCAGACCGGCATGAGTCCGTTGGACATTGTAGTAGTGAAGCCAGTGCGGCAGCGCGGCCAGGCGGTGCGCCGAGGTCGGGTACGCGCGGATGTAGGCCCATTCGCGCAGCAGCGTCTGGATGAAGCGCTCGGCCTTGCCGTTCGTCCGGGGCGTGTAGGGCCGCGTCCGGAGATGCCGGATCCGGGCACTCCGGCCACACTGGGCGAACACGTGCGACCGATATCCCGAGCCGTTATCGGTCAGGATGCGGCGGACCCGGATCCCCAGGCGGCGGTACCAGGCCAGCGCCCGCCAGAGAAACGCGGTCACCGTCACGCCCTGCTCATCGGGCAAGACCTCGACGTAGGCCAGCCGGGAGGCATCATCCACCGCCACGTGGACGTACTCCCAGCCGATGCCACGCACGCGGGACCGGCGATCGCCCGTGATGCGATGCCCGATGCGGCCGATCCGCCCGAGTTTCTTGATGTCCAGGTGGACCAACCCGCCCCAGCGCGTAGCGCTCGAGCGCCTCGGGGCGCACGACGAGGCCATGACCGGGACGGTCGGACGCGGTCACCACGCCCGCCTGCGCCGCCAGACGCTCGGTGAGAACCGTCTCCAGGAACGGGTAGAACTCCACGTAGCGGCAGGACGGGATGGCCGCGGCCAGGTGGACGTGCAGCTCCGTGAGGAAGTGGGGCACGATCGGACGATCGAGTACCTCGCAGGCGTGTGCCACCTGGAGGAATTCCGTGATCCCGCCGACGATAACGGCGTCGGGCTGGAAGATCGTGGCCGCCTGCCGCGCCAGGTACTCGCCGAACTGACGGCGCGAGAACAGGTGCTCGCCCGCCGATATGGGCAGGGCGGTGCGCTGGCAGAGCTCGACGTGCCCGGCCAAGTCCTCGGCCGGGAGCGGCTCTTCCAACCAGGCGATGCCGAGGTCGACCAGGCGGGGTGCTAGCCACAGGGCGTCGCTTAGCGACAGGGTCTCGTTGGCGTCGGTCATCAGCCGCAGCTCCGGACCGAACTCGTGGCGAACGGCCTGGAGGCGCCGGAGATCCTCCTCCACCGACGGCCGGCCGATCCGGACCTTGACCGCCGAGAAGCCCTCGTCGACGTAGCCCCTCACGGCCTTGAGCAGGTCGGGCAGCTCGAGCGAGATGGAGGCGCGCCCGCTGCCGTAGGCGGGCACCTGGTTGCGCGTGGCCCCCAGCGTCCGGTACAGGGGCTCGTCGCGGCTCTTGGCGGTGAGGTCCCACAGCGCGATGTCGACGGCCGCGATGGCCAGCGCGGCGAGCCCGCCGCCCATGTGGTGGGTGGCGGCGCGCATGCGCGTCCAGTGCGCGTGGGTCGCCGTCGGGTCCTGGCCGGAGACCAGCGGCCAGAGCACCCGCGAGATGAGGCTCGTGATCGCGTGGGCGCCGCCAGACAGCGCGTAGGCGAAGCCGAGGCCGGACAGTCCCTCGTCGGTCGTGAGCTCGCAGAAGGCGAGGTCGCACGACTTGTAGCGGGAATCGGCCGCCAAGCTGGGAAACGGCATCCGCAGCTCGCGGGTCGTGATACCGGTCAGTCGCACGGTTTCCCCCTGGCGGCCGGTCGCCGCGTCTCTTTAGCTGACCCAGGCGCGGTGGAGGTACCAGTCCTCGTCGAGCCCAAACCGGAAGTCGTGCAGGCGGTCGGTGCGGGCACCGAAGGCCGTGTAGCGCCGGGCGATGATCAGCTCGAAGGCCTCGTCGAGCAGGATCTGCTGGACCTTCTGGTAGATGGCCTTCCGCTTGTCACGCTCGAAGGTGGCGGCACCCTGGGTGAGCAGCTGCTCGTACGCGTCGGACTGCCAGCCGAGCATGTTCCCGCCTGGCTTGTACGCCGGCTGGATGAGCCAGACCGACCCGGGATCCTTGTGGGCGCGCCCCGAGAACGACATCATCATCTCGAAGTTGCCCCCGAAGAGCCGCGGGTAGAGCTGGGCCGTCGCCACCTCCTCGATCTTGAGCTTCACGCCGATCTTCGCGTAGTCGGCCTGCATGATGAGCGCCATGTCGGTCAGCTCGGGGAAGGCCGGAGTCGAGGTCACCGTGACCTCGAAGCCGCGGCCAACCCCGGCCTCGTCAGGAGCTTGCGCGCCCGGTCGAGGTCGAAGGGGTAGGTGTTGTCGAGCCGGGCGTCGTAGGCCCACGAGGTCTTGGGGAAGGGCGTCTGGGCGACCTCGCTGAATCCGTAGAGCACCTTGCTCACGATGGTGTTCCGGTCGATGGCCAGGCTGAGCGCCTGCCGCACCTTCCGGTTGTCCAGCGGCTTAACTTTGGTCGACACGTACACGTTGTAGAAGAAGCCGGGCACGCCCGAGTAGACCGCCAGGTTCTTCGTCTTGCGCAGCCGGTCTAGCTCGTTGAGCGGCAGACCCTCGACGAGATCCAGCTCGCCCGATTCGAGGTTGACCATCATGGTCGGCAGGTCCTTGAAGGACCGCACCATCACCTCGTCGGCGTACGGGAGGCCGGGCTCCCAATAGGCCTCGTTGCGGACGAAGCGCGCATGGTCGCCGGGCACCCAGCGGTCGAGCTTGAACGGCCCGGTGCCCACTGCCGTCTTCTTGATGTCGCCGACGGACTCCTTGGCCACGATGCCGAGGAAGCAGAAGGTGTCGAAGAGGTACGCGGTCGGCTGCTTGTAACCGATGACCGCCGTGTAGCGGTCGAGGGCCTTGGCGCCCTGCATGGTCATGGTCTGCGCGAACGCGGAGTGGCCGATCGACTTGTCCATCGCCCGCTCGACGTTGAAGACGACGTCCTCGGCCGTAAGCTCACGGCCATTGTGGAACTTGACTCCCTTGCGGAGGTAGACCTTGAGGTTCAGGCGGTCGGGGCTCACCTCATATCGCTCGGCGAGGCCCGGGAGGACGTTCAAGTCCTTGTCGTAATAGAAGAGCGAGCTGTAGAGGTTGTGGTGCATCGGCCGCTGGACCGCGCCCGTGTAGAACGGGTCGAAGTGGTTGAAGTCGCCGGTGCGCGCGCCCGGATCGTCCCACCCCGCTTGAGGGCCGCACCGTCCGTTCCGCCCATCGGGCTCAGGCCGGCCTTGGCCAGGGGCCCGGTGTCGTCGGCGGCCTCGCCGCGTCGCGCAGGCGCCAGGCCGCCGACCACGCCCGCCAGCGCCGACGTGCCGATCAGGCCGCTGCCCATCTGGAGGAGCGAGCGACGGGTCATTCCGGACGCGGGCCATGGGGGGGTCGACATTGAGGTCTCCTTGTCTATGGATTCAGCGGATGGAGTGGCGTGCGTCGTGCTCGAGGAGGAGAGGGGCGGGTGGACTCTCCGCGAACCCGACGACGGATTCGACGAAGCGCGCGGTGTCGAGGAGCCGGGCGTCGGACCCGGGCGCCCCGATCAGCTGGATCCCGAGGGGCAGGCCGTCGGCCAGCCCGACAGGCACGGCGATCTGGGGGGCCCCGATTCCCGACCAGGGCGCGCTGAAGCTCGGGTCGCCGGTGGTGGACAGATCGGGCGCGACGCCGGGCGCGGCCGGCATCAGGAGGGCGTCGAAGGCTTCGAGGAGCGGGACGAGCACCCGGCGCGCGTGACGACGGAGGCGCTGAGCGCGGAGATAGCCCTCGGCCGGCACGCACAGGCCCGCCTCGACGGCGGCCCGCATCTGGGGCCGGTAGCGCGCGGCGTGCTCGCGGTGGAGATCCGCGTGGCGGGCGGCGGCTTCGGCCCGAACGAGCACGTGGATGGCCGACATGAAGGGACCCAGGACCGGCAGCGCCGGCACCGGGGCCAGCGGCACGCCGGCCTCGACGAGGCGCTCGCACAGCGACTCGACGTGCTCCCGCATCTCAGGCGTGGTTTCCGCCCAGAAGGGCTCGTGGACGAGCCCGAGCCGCGGTGGGCGCGCGGCGCGGCTCGGACGGGCGGCGTCCGGCTCGGTCTCTGGCGCGGCCGGGGTCGGCCTGTCGCGGCCGGCGGCGAGGACGGTCCACGCGAGAGCGGCGTCGTCCACGGTCCGCGTAAAGATGCCCACGTGATCGAGCGACCAGGCGGCGGCGAAGACGCCGCGGCGTGCGATCGCCCCGTAGCTGGGCTTGCAGCCGACGACGCCGCAGAACGCGGCCGGCCGGATGGTCGAGCCTACCGTCTGCGTGCCGAGGGTCAAGGGCACCATGCGGGCCGCGACGGCCGCCGCGGATCCCGACGACGACCCTCCGGGTGTGCGGGAGACGTTCCAGGGATTGACGGTGGGCGCGGGGTCCGCGTACGCGAACTCCGTCGTGTGGAGCTTGCCGAGGACGACCGCCCCGGCGGCCCGAAGCCGGGCGACACTGACAGCGTCGACCTCGGGCACCACGTCCACCACCCCGCAGCTGCCCGCGCGGGTCGGGAGCCCGGCCACGTGGAAGATATCCTTGATGCCGACCGGGACGCCGTGGAGCGGGCCGCGGAAGCCGCCGTGGCGCGCCTCCTGGTCGAGGAGCGTGGCCGTCGCCATGGCCCCGTCCGCGTCCACCACGGCCCACGCGCGCACCACCGAATCGAGGGCGGCGATGCGCTCGAGACAGGCCCCGACGAGCACGCGGCTGGTCGTGCGGCCGGCGCGCACTGCCGCGGCGGCGTCGGCAGCGGAGAGCTCGTGAGGCGCGAGGATGGGCACGGGCTAGTCCGTGGAGGGGAGGAAGTCGGGCTCGACGTCGTCGGGAATCGGCGTCGCCGCGATCACGGCGAGGTGCGCGGCCAGTGCCTCGAGATCCGGACCGAGCGCGGCCGCCCGCTCGTCGCCGAAACGGCGGCTCGCGGCCGCCACGAGGTCCTGGTAGATCGCGTCGCGACTCGTCGACATCATGGACGGACCGTCAAGATTCTGCTATGTCAAGCGACCGAGCGTCAACCCGCCCGGCCAGCCGTGCTGTTGGTCCATAAGAGTCTGTCACAGGCTAGCTGTCCAGTGAGAGTGTCGCCCCATGCCGACATGGGAGCCTCTCACGATGAGTCGCAAGGAAGTCCCGCGGCCCGGCCTGCTCAAAGCGGCCCTGGCCGGGAAGTTGTACCAATGCCGAGGGAGCCGAGGCCCTGCACCTGAGCGTCCGGCAGTTCATCCGGGTCAAGCATCGGTTCCAGGCCGCGGGGGCGCCGGGCCTGTGCCACCGCCTGCGGGGGCGGCCCTCCCCCCGCCGGCTGTCCGGCCGACGTCCGGACGCGAGTGGCGACGCTCCTGCAGACCACCTACCTCGATGTCAATGACTGCCACGCCACGGAGAAACTGCGCGAGGTCGAGGGCCTCCGCATCAGCCGGGCCTCCGTGCGGCGGATCCGCCGGGCCCTGGCCCGGCCGGCCAAGCACCGCCGCCGGCCCCGCCAGCACCGGGCTCGCCGGACCCCGGCAGCCCGCATGGGCGCCCTCGTCCAACTCGACGGCAGCCCCGGTGCCTGGCTCGAAGGCCGGGGCCCCATCATGACCCTCCACGGCGCGATCGACGATGCCACCAACACGGTCCTCGCCCTGCACTTTCGGCCGACCGAGGACCTGCACGGCTACGCCACCGTGCTCCAGCAGATCGGTCTGGCCTACGGGCTCCCGCTGACCCTGTACGGCGATCGTTTCGGCGTCTTCGTCCGCAACGACCCGCACTGGACGCTCGCGGAAGAACTCCAAGGCCACCAGCACCCGACCCACTTCGGCCAGATCCTCCGAGACCTCGCCGTCGGCTTCCGGGCCGCCGGGTCCCCGCAGGCCAAGGGGCGCATCGAACGCCTCTGGCGCACCCTGCAAGATCGCCTCGTCGTCGAGCTCCGCCTGCGCGGCCTCGTCACCCGGGCGGCCGCCAACGCCTACCTCCCCGAGTTCCTGGCCGACTACAACCGCCGCTTCACCCATCCCCCCGCCGACACCCATGCCGCCTGGCGCCCGCGGCCGCGGGACTTCGCGGACCAGCTCAGCTGCCGCTACACGCGCGTCGTCGCCCCGGACAACACCGTCCGCCTGGGGTCCCGCTGGGTCCAGATCCCCCCCGGTCCGTTCGGCCGCTCCTCCGCGGGCCGCCGCGTCGACCTCCGCGAGTGTGTCGACGGCCGGCTCCTGGTCTTCCGTGCCGGCACGCGGCTGGTCAGCCAGCCGACGCCCGGCTCGGACTTCGTCCTCACGCCGCGTAGCAAACCCCACGCGGAGCGCACGCGGCGCCGGCGCGCCGCCAGGATCGCGCCGGAGGAGGGGGGCCGCGATCCCGGAATACCCCCCGCGCGGCCTTCGCGGACCTCTCCGCGCCGCGCCACCCCGACCGCCCCGACCGCTCGGCCGGCCGCCACGCATCCGTGGCGCCGGTCGTCCACACCTCGGCGCCGCACCCCTCACGGAGGGGTGACATTTTCACGGAACAGTTAGGGTGACATTTCTACTGGACAGCTACACCCGCCCGGCCAGCCGCCCGGCAGCACCCACCCGGCCAGCAGGGAGGTCCCCGAGTCGCACCGCGAGCTCAGCGGTGCCGCGGCTAGCTACGATCCCCCTTTTCAGCCGTAGGCTGGTCACGCATCCGTCGGGCTAGCCGGGGGAAGAGGCGCCCTCAAGATGCTGCCCGTCTCCGACTCGGTCATGAACAGGGCCGGAGCCCCGGACGACGCGTAGGCCACGTTCGTCGTGAGAAGGCCCCGGCACGAATCGATCCGGTACTGCGGCTCTCCCAGCCGGCTGAAGACCCAGACGACCCCGAGGCCCGCGTGGGCCACCGCCAGGCGGCCCGCTTCGTCCACGGCGAGCCCGTCAGGCCCGGCCAGGCCGCCGGAGAGCTGGACGAACAGGCCCACACGACCCACGCTGCCGCCAGGGAGCAGGGGGACCCGCCACACCGCGTTGGCCCGGGTTACCGCGAGGAAGAGCATCGTCTCGTCCGGGCTCAGCGCCACGCCGTTCGGGCTGGGGACCGTGTCGAGCAGCACATCCACCTGGCCACCGGCCGTCAGCCGGCACAGCCGGCCCCGGGGGTCCTGGAGCCCGGTGGCGCCCTGGTCGGTGAAGTAGAGGTCGCCGTTGCGGGCCAACACCAGGTCGTTGAGGCCGTGGAACGGCCGCCCGCCAAGGTCGGCCAGCATGACCGTCGGCTGCCCCTCGTCCGAGGCCAGCGACAGGAGGCCGCGGACATGATCGGCGATGAGCAGGCGACCGTCGGCGTGGACGGCCAGGCCGTTCGGCTCACCATCGTACTCCGCGACCGTCTCCACGCCCCCATCCGGAGCAAGCCGGAGGATGCGCCCGTTCAGGATGTCCACCATGTACAGGGTGCCATCCGGACCAAACGCCGGGCCCTCCAGGAACGAATCGATACCCGGGCGGAACAGCCGGTGGCCTGGGCCGACCCGCCCCCGCGAGCGCAGGTGGGCCGGCAGCGTCGCGACGACGGTGGAGCCGAGGCGAGGCGGTGCCGCGAACATCACCGGACCCCGCGCCGCCGCCGGGCTCCCCGGGGCGACCCCGGGGGCCTCCAGCGTCTCAGCGCATCAGCGTCGGGAGCCACGTGACCAATCCCGGGAAGACGGCCACCAGTACCACCGTGACGAGCAGGATGGCGACGAACGGCCAGGCCCCTCGCGACACCTCGGCCAGGCTGGCCCGCGAGATGCCCTGGATCACGAACAGGACGAGTCCCACGGGCGGCGTGATGCCACCCACCTCGATCAGCAGCACCAGCACGACGCCGAACCAGATCGGATCAAAGCCGGCATTCAGGACGATCGGGTAGAGCACCGGCAGCGTGAGCAGCATCATCGAGATGCCGTCCATCAGCATGCCGAGCACGACGTACATGAAGACGATCACGCTCAGGAGGAGCCACCTCGACAGCCCGAGGTCGACCACCCACTGCGTCAGCTCGCGGCCGATGTCCAGGCGCACCAGCGCGAACGAGAGGATCTGGGCGCCCACCATGATGAACAGCACCATGCAGGTCACGCGGCTCGTGTTGATCAGCGAGGTCCGCAGGCCGGCCCAGCTCAGGCCGCGATACGCCCAGCCACCCAGTACGGCCACGACGACCCCCAGGGCGGCGCACTCCGTCGGGGTGGCGATGCCGAACCACAGGGACCCGAGCACGATCACCATGAGCCCGACGATCGGCAGGACGTCCAGGCCGGCCGCCCACCACGTGCCCCAGGAGGGTGGTAAGGCGTCCTCGCTGGCCGGCACCAGTTCCGGACGCAGCCGCACGGCCACCCAGATGTACGCCATGAAGAGCACCGTGACGAGGATGCCGGGCACGATGCTGGCGATGAAGAGTCGGGCCACCGACTGCTCCACCATCACGCCGTAGAGGATGGTGGCGATCCCGGGAGGGATGAGGTTCCCCAGCGCGCCACCGGCGGCCACTGTCCCGTAGATCATCCGGGGCTCGTACCCCCGCTTTCGCATCTCGGGGATGGCCACCGTCCCCATGGCCGCGGCGGTGGCCGCGCTCGATCCGCAAACGGCCGAGAAGATCGCCGCGCCCACCACGTTGCAGTGGAGCAGGCTTCCCCGCACGCCCCGGAGCCAGACCGCCAGGCCACGATAGAAGCGGGTCGTCAGACCGGCCTGGAGGACCACCTCCCCCATCAGCAGGAAGAGCGGCACGGACGTCAGCACGAAGCTGTCCACGGTGTTCCAGGCCATGGACGCCACCGAGGCTGACAGCACCGGCCGGTGCCCGTACAGCACCAGCACCGCGGCCCCGGCGGCGCCCAGCGCGAAGGGGATCCATAGGCCGCTGACCAGGGCTCCGATCAGGAACCCCAGCAGCACCAGGAGGTCGACTTCCCAGGTCACCGACGATCCTCGGGGGGGCTGGCGGGACCGACCAGGCTGGCCAGGACCTGCAGCACCAGCGCGGTGACGCCGAACGCCATGAAGGCGCGCGGGATCCAGAGCGGCGTGCGGGAGAAGTCGATCGAGCGCGTGTCCTCGAGGTACGAGGCCACCGTGAAGGCCCAGAGGCGCCAGGCCAGGAAGCCCGCGTAGCCCAGCGCGACCACCAGGAGCGCCTTCTCCAGGGCCCGCCGAGCGGGTGACCGGAGGCGCCCCTCGAGCAGCTCCACGCGGATGAAGCTTCCGGAACGGAAGCTGTCCGACAGGCCGAAGGCCGTCACGACCACCAGCAGGTAGCCGGCCATCTCGTCCGCCACCAGCGTGGAGGTGCGGAACAGGCCGCGGGCGATGATCTCGACGACGATGAGCCCGGTCATCAGCACGATGGCCGCCATCGCCACGCGGCGCGTCCCGTCGGCCACCTGTCCGGCGAGGCGCTGCACGAGCGGCTCGGCCCGCGGCACCGGCCCTCCTGGGCCAAGGCGCGGAGACCCTGACCGAGTCGTCGGTCACAGCCGGCGGAGGACCCGGCGGGCGAACTCCTCGGTAAACCGATACTTCACCTTCGTCCCGAGCTGGAAGGCCAGCTCGTCGAGCCCCTGCCGGGCCAGCTCCCGCAGCTGCTCCACC
>CAVUVU010000009.1:0-111756 GCA_963745015.1 uncultured Candidatus Rokubacteria bacterium | reverse complement strand
CGCGTCGTCCGGCTCTCGAGCTACGAGTGCGGGATGGACCAGCCCACCTACACGCCCGTCCAGCAGATCGTCGAGCGGTCCGGCACGCTCTTCTTCTCGTTCCAGGACCTCGACTCCACCAAGCCCGCCGGCTCGCTCAAGATCCGGGTGGAGACGATCACTCATTACCTCGCCGCCCACGCGGCGTCCATCATCGCGAAGAAGAAGGCGGCCATGCCGCCGGCCTGCCCGATCCTCGCTCCCGTGACCGCGTAGCCCGCCGGTCCCGCGCGGCCGGGCGGCGCTCTCACCGGGCGCTCCGGTGGTGGTCTCGGTTCTCGCGCGGCTTCACGTGCTCCCTTTTGCCGCGCTTACATGGACGGGATCGGAGGCGGATACCGGGAGCGCCAGGCCGTCGACACCGAGGTCATCCAGGTCGCGTGCCCGCCGGCTGCCGTCGGCTGCCATGGGCTGCCGTCGGCTGATTGATTTCGCTCCGCCGCGTCACTAGAATGGCGGCAATCTCACTGGCGCCCGGTCGCAGGACGTCACTCGCACGATGATCGACACGCTGCCGGAGTTCCTCCTCCACTGGGCGGAGCGCACGCCCGAGGCGGCCTTCGTCGCCGAGCCGGACCGCGGGACGGCGTACACCTACGGCCAGGTCGCGCGAGCCTCGGGACGGCTTCGCGCGCGCCTCCAGCGGCTCGGCGTCAAGCGCGGCGACCTGGTGGCCCTCCTGGGCGACAACAGCTGCGTCTGGGTCGCCGCCTACCTCGGCGCCCTGGCCCACGGCGCCGTGGCGGCGCCGCTCAACACGCGGCATGCCGCGGGCGACCTCGATCGAGTCCTCGACGACCTCGACCCCGCGGCCATCGTCGCCGATCCCGCGTACCTGCCGCGGCTGCCGGAGCGCTGCCGGGGCCGCGTCCTCGCGTCCGCGGACGTCGACGTGGCCGGAGCCGCGGCGCCGGCGCTGGACGGCTCGGAGGCGCGCCCGGAGGAGGTCGGCGTCCTCTGCTACACGTCGGGCACCACCGGCGAGCCGCGCGGCGTGATGATCCGCAACGAGTCCCTGGTGCGGAACGCCGCGATGTTCGCGCACCTCTTCCAGTCGGGGCCCGACAGCGCGACCGCCGTCGTGTGCCCGCTCTTCCACAACACCGGCTACAACGACGGCCTCGCCCACATGCTGCTCGCCAATGGCCGGGTCGACGTGCCGCGCCGGTTCGACCCGCCCGCGGTGGCCCGCGCCCTCGCCGAGGGCCGGTACACGTTCCTGATCGGCGTCCCGACCATCTACGGCCGCATGCTCCCTCTGCTCGACGGCCGCCCCGCCGCCCCCCGGCCTGGCTCCCTGGTTCGCTTACGGCGGCGCCCCCATGCCCGGGCCCCTGGCCGCCCGCCTGGACGAGATCGTCCCCGGAGCCCGCTTCGTGAACGTCTACGGCATCTCCGAGGCCACCTCCATGACCCACTACCTCCCGTGGCGGCCCGGGCCCGGGACCTCACGGCGATGGCCTGGCCGTGCCGGGCAGCCGGGACCGCATCACCCCTGGCGGCGAGCTCCAGGTCGACACCCCGACGGCCATGGTCGGCTACTGGAACGACCCGGCGGCCACCCGCGACGAAGTTCGACGGCCCCTGGCTCCGCACCGGCGACCTGGCGCGGCTCGGCGCCGACGGCCTGCTCCGGATCGTGGGGCGGGTCGACGAGCTCATCAACCGGGGCGGCGAGAAGATCCCGCCCGTCGAGGTCGAGAGCGCCATCAGCCGCCCACCCCGACGTCCTCGAGGCGGCCGTGGTGGGCGCTGCCCGACCGCGACCTCGGCCGAGGTCGTGGGGGCCGCCGTGGTGGTGCGGGCCGGGAGCGCGACCTCGACGCCGGCCGCTCGGCCGGTTCCTGGCCGATCGCATCGCCGACTACAAGTGCCCCGCCCGGCTCCGGCTCCTCCCGACCCTGCCCGAGAAACCCGAACGGCAAGGTGCTGCAGGGACGAGGTCCGCCGACTGCTGAACGACGGCCTGAGCGGCGCCCGAGCGGCGCCTGCCAGGAGGCACCCGCCATGGCGTTCCGGACCAGTGCAGCGTACCTCGCCGCCCTCGGCCGCAGCACCCCGTCGTCTACTGCGGCGGCGAGCGCATCGCCGACCCGCGCCAGCTACGAGGGCTTCGCCCCCACCCGGCACTGCTGGGGCACCTGGATCTACGACTGCGTCCGGGACCCGGAGGTGCAGCGCGCGCTCCCGCGCATCGTCTCGATCGACGGCGCAGCCCTGCCATCCCTTCTGGTCCATCCCGGCAACCAAGGAGGATCTCCTCGACAACATCCTGGTCGCGCGCCAGGTCTCGCGCGTCTCCCCGGCCGCCGGCTACGCGACCATCGGGCGGGACGAGCTGGCCGCCCTCTACGTGGTCGCCTCCACCCTCGCGCGCGAGGGAAAGGGCGAGTACCTCGAGCGCGTGCGGAGCTACGTCCGGCGCTTCCAGCGGGAGCAGATCATGACCGTCGGCGGCCATCACCGACCCCAAGGGGGACCGGCGCCTCCGGCCCGCCGAGCAGCCCAACAAGGAGGCGTACCTCCGGGTCGTCGAGCGGCGCTCCGACGGGATCGTCGTCCGGGGCTGCAAGATGCACACCTCGGGCGCGCGTGGCCGCCGAGGAGCTCATCGTCGCCCCGACCCGGGCGATGCGGAAGGAGGACGCCGACTACGCGGTCTCCTTCGCCATCCCCGTCGACGCCCCCGGCGTGAAGCTCATCGCCCGCGAGGCCCACGGCATGAAGGATCCGGAGACGTCGCCCATGACGCGCAGGGACCAGCTCCTCGAGACGCTTCACGATCTTCGAGGACGTGTTCGTGCCGTGGGAGCGCGTGTTCCTGTGCGGCGAGTGGCAACACTCCGGCGACATGGCCAACATCTTCGCCAGCGTCAACCGCCAGGGCTACCTGGGCGCCGACGTCGGCAAGCTCGACATCTTCATCGGCGCGGCGCACCGCATCGCCGAGCTCAACGGCGTGGCCGACGCCCCTCACATCCGGGACAAGATCACCGCAGATGATCAAGCTCCAGGCGCTGATCTGGAGCACGGGCGTGGCCGCCTCCATGCACGCGACCGTGATGGAGCCGGGCGTCGCGGTCCCGGACGCCGTCTACGCGAACACCGGCAAGCACGTGGCCATGGAGGGGCACTACCTGGCCACCCGGCTCCTCCTCGAGATCGCCGGCGGCGCGGTCGAGACGCTGCCCGCGATCGAGGACCAGCGGGCCCCGGAGCTCAAGCCCTACTTCGACAAGTACTACGCGGGCGCCACGGGCACGCGCCGAGGAGCGCATGCGGCCTCTTCCGGTTCATCCGGGACCTCACGCGCCTCGGAGTACGCGGGATGGTGGGACGTGGAGATCATCCACGGCTCGGGATCACCGGCCGCCGAGTGGCTCCAGATGTACCGGGAGTACGACCTCGGGCGCGCCGCGAAGCACGTCGACGGGCTGGTCACGGGCCGCTGACTCATGGGGCCAGACGTTGACTTCCATGCACTTTGCGTCCAAGGATCCCGGGAAATGTCGGGAGTCAAAGTCTGACCCCGTGACGGTGGCCTGAGAGGAGGCGCCGCGCGGCCCGCCCATCGGGCGGTCGCCGGCGCGGGAAAGCGCTGACGCCATGACCATCGAGTGCCGGTTCCTCGATCGAAGCGGGTCCTACGAGCGGACGGTGACGGGCTGGGTCGACACCCTCGCGGGATCCCTGCTCCTGCTCAACGCCCGGTTGAGCGACGGGCCGATCGACCTCGAGGTGAGCCTCGTCGCCGAGCCGTCGCCGAGCTACCAGCTGTCCCGGGCCACCGCGATCGCACGCTCCGAGCGCGACGGAGGAGCGCTGCGGTCCGCTCCTGGAGGCATTCCGGGGAATCGGGAGCCTCCGGATCGCCGCCGGCTTCCGCCGGCAGGTCGCGGGTCTCCTGGGCGAGCATCCGGCCGCGGGCCACCTGCTCGACGCGGCCATGGAGGCGGCCCGCCTGTCGCGGCAGGTGACGCGGGTCGACCTCTCCGGGTCGCCGCCGCGGGAACCCGCGGCGTTCCACCGGCTGGACCTCGAGGCCTGGCCCGAGCTCCTCGACCTCTGCTTCACGTACCGGGCCGAGACCGAGGCTCTCTTCGCGGAGAGGCCGGTCCGGACGCCGGCGATCGTCGACATGTACGCGGCGGCGCCCGGCCGGCAGCTCGTGTTCCACCGCTACAAGCGGAGCCGCGTCTCCCGGAGCCGGAGGGACGCTCTCCCTCTACCAGTCGATGTTCGACCAGGTGCACGGGTTCGAGCTCTGGTACGACGTGGACGCGGAGAGCCACGAGGTTCTCGCGGCCCGGGCGCTGACGCCCCGCCTCCCCTACATGGGGATCTGCGAGGAGCCCCAGCAGCGGGTCCGGGACATGATCGGCGTGAAGCTCGGCGCCGACTGGGCGGGGGGCGTTCGGGCGCGGCTGGGCGGGCGGCGCGGCTGCTTCCAGCTCACCGACCTCACGAGCGATCTCCTGCGTCTGCTGAGCTGGAGCTAGGCTCCCCCGCCCGACGTCGAGCTACGCCGGCCGGTCCGGCGGACAGGGCTCCGACGGCCGTGGGCAATCGCTGCGGGCCTCCAGCCGGTCCTGCTCCGAGCCGCGGCGCGCGCGGCACTCAGCTCACATCCGGCGACCCGCTCCGCTTGAGCGCCACCGCCCGCCGGGGGCCGAGGCGCTCGGCCGGGAATCAGTCCTTGTACGAGGGATCCTTGGCGTCGAGGATGCCTTCAGCTCGTCGAAGTGGGAGAACGCCGCGTCCTTGTAGTCCTCCCAGCCGCGCGCGGTGGCCTCGGCGACCTCGGGCGAGAGCACGTTGAGCGGCTGGCCGGTCGAATAGGCGAGGACCAGCGTCTGGCAGGCGCGCTCCAGGTAGTAGAGGTCGTCGAAGGCCTCCGCCACGGTGTCGCCCATGACCAGGACGCCGTGGTTGCCGAGCATCGCGTGCTTCTTGTCGCCGAGCACCCGCACGAGGCGGCGGCCTTCCTCTTCGTTGTCGGCGATGCCGCCGAACTCCAGGTCGATCGCGAGCCGCCGGTAGTAGCGGGCCGTGTTCTGCTCGATCGGCTTGAGGCTCGGGATCGGCGAGCGAGGCGATCGGCCGTCGCATAGGGCGGGTGGCACGTGGAGGATGCAGCGCGCCTGGCGGCAGCGCCGCCGTGAAGGTGGCCGTGGATGCACCACGCGGAGGCGTCGGGCGCGTCCGGGCGGCTCATGGTCTCCTTGTCGTCGGCGTCGAGCAGCAGGAGCTCGCTCGCCTTCACGCGGGCGAAGTGCCGCCACCGCGGGTTCATCAGGAACTTCTTGCCGTCGGCCGTCACCGCGAGACTGAAGTGGTTCGCCACGGCCTCGTGCCAGCCGAACTCCGCCGCCAGCCGGAACGCGGCCGCCAGGTCGACGCGCAGCTGCCACTCCACCGACTCGTCCCTCCGATTCGCCCGCAAGCTTGTCACGCTCGACATCACGCCCTCCCGTGCGAAGTGGATCCGCGCTCGGCCCGTGCCATGGCGTCGAGTATATCCCCGCGGGTCCGGCGACGCCCACGCCGAGGCTCATGCGGCCGCGCCCCTGCCCGACCCGCCGAGACGCCTGGCCGGTCGCTTCCGTCCGGCGACGCGGCCCTTGCGCGCTCCGCGGTGACACGGTAGAACTCTCCCGCAGTCGCGGACCTGACGGATGAAGCTCACCCTCCTGGGCACCGGCGGACCGATACCCGACCCGACCCGCCACGGCTCGGCGGTCGCGCTCGAGATCGGAGACGCGCGCCTCCTGTTCGATGCCGGCCGCGGCGTCGTGCTCCAGCTGGCCCGCGCTCGCATCCCTGTCGAGACGGTCCACCCGGTCTTCGTCAGCCACCATCACTACGATCACATCGGCGATCTCGGCGACGTGATCCTCACCGGCTGGCTCCAGGGCCGGACGCGGCCCTTGCGCGTCTACGGGCCCCCGGGCACCGCGTCGATCGTGACGGCTCTCGTCGACCGGGTGTACGAGCCCGACATCGCGTTTCGCTCCCAGGGCGAGCTCGGCCGGGCTTGGGCGCCCGTCGAGAGCGCCGACGTCGCCTGCGGGCTCGTCCACGATGGCGGCGCCTGGAAGGTGTTCGCGGAAGCGGTGGAGCACGGCCACGGCCTCGGCTATCCGGAGGCGTTCAGGCGCCGGTGGGTGTGCCTCGGTTACCGCGTGGAGGCCGAGGGCAAGGTCGTCGCCTTCAGCGGGGACAGCGTCGCCTGCGACGGCCTCGATCGCCTCGCCCGGGACGCGGACGTGCTGGTCCAGTGCTGCTACATGGCCCGGTCGGAGCTCACCACGCCGTACTTCCTCCGCCTCGCCCGGGACACCATCGCCTGCGCGGACACCGTGGGCCGGATCGCCCGGCAGGCCCGGGTGAAGAAGCTGGTCCTCACGCACTTCCGGCCGGCCTCCGACGCGACGATCCGGTCCATCGCGGCGGACGTGGCGCGCGACTACGACGGCCCCGTGGTGCTCGGCGCGGACCTCACCGAGGTGGGAGTGTAGCGCCCGGGGCTCCGGGATGTGCGGTGAGCGTGTCAGTCTCGCCGCGGATCACGCCGCCGAGGGCTCGACCCGGTCACGCGGGGCTTCCGACGTCCACACGCCTCCCTCGTCAGGCATCCGGCGCGGCATACGCGGCTGACAGACAGCGCGTGAGCTCAGCCCGGAAGCCCGCGAAAAACACGTCCCTTCGCGGGCCCCCGGGCCATCGAACGGGCGGCGCGGTCCGGCTAGCGCGGCTGAGGCACGATGCGCAGGTACGGCTTCGGCGACTTCCAGCCGCCCGGGAACTTCTCCTTGGCCTCGGCGTCGGAGACCGCCGGCACGATGATCACGTCGTCCCCCTGCCGCCAGTTGACGGGCGTCGCCACGCGATGCTTGGCGGTGAGCTGGCAGGAGTCCAGGAGCCGCAGCACCTCGTCGAAATTGCGGCCGGTGCTCATCGGGTAGGTCAGCATCGCCTTGACCTTCTTGTCCGGCCCGATGACGAAGACGGACCGCACGGTCGCGTTGTCCGCGGCGGTCCGCCCCTGGGCGGCGGTCCCGGCGTCCTCCGGCAGCATGTCGTAGGCCTTGGCGACCTTCAGCTCGGGGTCGCCGACCAGGGGATAGGTCACGGCGTGCCCCTGCGTCTCCTCGATGTCCCGGGACCACTTCTGGTGATCCGAGACCCCGTCCACGCTCAACCCGAGGACCTTGCAGTTCCGCTTGTCGAACTCCGGCTTGAGCTTCGCCATGTAGCCGAGCTCGGTCGTGCAGACCGGCGTGAAGTCCTTCGGGTGTGAGAAGAGGATCGCCCAGCCACTGCCGATCCACTCGTGGAAGTTGATGTGCCCCTGCGTGGTCTCCGCCGAGAAGTTGGGTGCCTCGCTGTTGATCCTGAGCGCCATGATTCACCTCGCGGTTGTGAAGTTCTGTGACGCAATCATCGTTGAACGGAGCAGGAACCGGGGCACCCGTGGGTCCCCGGTTCCTTCGTTCACGAGATGGTGGACGATGCAGGACTTGAACCTGCGACCCCCGGCATGTGAGGTCCGAGTGCTCTGCCCAACTGAGCTAATCGTCAACGTGCGAATACTTAACTACTTGCAGGCGCCCGTCTTTGGCCACTTTAGCCCGGGCCCAGCCCGGCCGGCGAGCCGCTCGCCCGCCTCCTGCAGCATCCCCTCCTCCACGATGGCGTACCGCTGGAACACGGCGCGCGTCCTGTGGCCCGTCACCTTCATGGCCACCGTCTCGGGGATCCCGGCGCGGATCAGGTTGCGGACGGCCGTCCGCCGGAAGTCGTGCAAGAGCTTAGTCGGCGTCTTCAGCGCCACCGGGGTCCCGTCCTTGCGCCGCGGCGTGCCGTCCGCCGTCAGCACGGCCGTCGCGGAGAACCCCGCCTCGATCCACGCCGTCCTCCACGCCTTCTTGAAGTCGCCGACCGGGGCACCATCGTCCCGGCAGAAGACCCACGGGATCACCTGCCCCGTGGCCTTCTGGATCGCCTCCACGCGGACCCGCTGGGCCTCCAGGACCGCTCGGAGTTCGGGGATCAACGGGAACATGCGGCCCTCGCGGTTCTTCGTTTCCTCGGGTTCCAGGCGCAGCCAGCCCGCGCCGAAGTCGATGTGCCGCCACTGCCGCGAGCGGAGTTCCGACTTCCGCCAGCCGGTCAGCTTCGCCACCGTCGCGAGCGCGGCCAGTTCGGGGCGGAGCCGCTGACAGACGGCGTCGAACGCCGCGCCTTCGCTCCACCGCTCCCGGTCGTGATCCGACTCAGCCGCGTACCCGCTCCGAGGTGCGCCTGAAGGTGCGTCAGCCGGAGTTCCAGAGTGTCCGCCGACTTGTGCCCGTTCGACGTGTAGTCGTTACGGATCAGCTCTGCCGCCGTTCCGAGCGTCAGGCGCTCCGCCGTCACGTTGACCGGGATGTTGAGCGCCACCTTCCCCTCGCGCTCCCGCAGGAACGTCTTGGCCTTCGCCTCCGCGGTCGTCTCCGTGCACTGGCGGACCGTCTTCCCGTGCTCGGCGAAGCGCCCACCAACCGCTGACTCCTGCGTCACGCCGTGCCGGTCGCGGTATTTCGGCTGATAAATCGTGCCCATCAGTCTCCCCTTCCCCTCGTCGTTCGACTTCCGGGTGTCGATGGCGGCGATCATCGGACTGGGTCCTTCAACGAGGCTGCTTCTGGGAACGGGCGTGATCCAATTCCGCCGGTCGTCGAACATCGTGTCTGACTGCCCGTTGCTCTGGGAACACCACCGCCTTCCCCAAGGACTCCCACACGCCTCCGGAGCATCCGGCTCCTTCGCGAGGACGAAGAGATCCTCTAGGGCCACAATGCATGCAACCCAATTATCGATGCGGCGTAGAGGGTGCACTTGAACGTGCGCGCCTCGGGCCAAGCGTGCCTGTCAGTCAGGGAGTGGGGGGAGACGCGCGAGAGACAGAACCACGATACCGGACAAACCGTAATCTGTCCCTTTCACCGCGCACATCATCTCCGGAACAAGCTGTACACGCACGGCAGGATCCCCGACAGCGTTACTCACACACGCCGGAGTGCCGACCACTATCGCGCCAAAGGACACGGCTTCACCCATTGGAGCGAGACTTGGATTGGCTTCTAATGCTATACCGAATAGACCATTGCCCGCGTTGGCGCCCACGACAACGCAGAAGGATTGCAGTCCCTTGGAAGTAATGTCCCCCGTACAGCTCGGATTGCCCAGCATGGCAATGTCCGGAATGAGGTCGCTCAGTACAATCGCGCCGCTCGAGCGAGAGAAGAACACTACAGACAGTGAGTTATCGAATCCCCTCACACCGCAGAGCAGTCCGCCTCCGCCGCGAATATGACCGACACAGCTCGGACTACCGAGAATTGGGCCAGTGACGCGCCGAAACGCTGGAATGACGTCCTCAACACCGGGAGTAACGTCGACACTGTAGAGAAGGTTGTCGGGGTATCTTTCACGCCGCAGGTGGGAATAGACCCAGCCACGCCGCAGCTTGGATCGTCAACAACGATACCGCCCAACCGCTCATATCCCGTCGACGAGGCCGATCGGACCCCAGGAAGCGCAGTCTCGAATCCGATCGCAAACAGAGCGTTGTCGGTCCCCACAACGCCACAGATGACCTTCGGGAAGGAGGACGCTCCAGTGGTACAGCTTGGATTGCTCACGACGATACCGCCCAGCGGCTGGAAACCCGTACTGAAGTTATCCTCCGGGTCAAATGAGATCGCATAGAGACCGTTATCCGTGCCTCGCACGGCACAGGTCAGCGTCAACAGATCGTCATGGACGCAGCTCTGGATTACCAACGATGGCTCCTCCCCCAGCCGCCGAAAGCCCGTGCTGACATTCAGCCCGGGGATCGAAGCGAATGCCATCGAGGGCACCGTCGGGTCCCGACCACGGCACACGTGACCGGCCTGCGCTCTGCCAGTCCCACCGGGCTGCCGACAACGGCGCAACTTGGATCACCGACGATCACACCGCCCAGCGGCTGAAAATGGCCCCACACGGTCGCGGGGAAGCTGAAAGCCAACGCGACGACGCTCACAGCTAGAAAAGCAGGAGCCATACGCAACATAGTGACTCTCCTTCTTGTGCTAGAGCACTGCGAAGCTCCATGACTGACCGCCACGCAGGTAGTCGATACCTAGCCTGCTTTCTCCGCCGCCATTCCGCGGCGCATTTAGATGGCGGCCATCATCGGGCTAACGCCTCTCGCCTGGTCGGGAACAGGTGTGACCGGAGTCGCCGCCGCCTGCATCGGTCGCCGCGCCACCACCATAACAGGATGCCCAATGGCACAGATCGACTGAATGTCGGACCCCTGGCGCTCAAGCGCATTCAGCACGGCTTTGTAGTTCGTCTCCGACGGCGACGCCGTCTGATTCACGCTTCACTCGTAGATCATGGATCTTCTACGCCAGCAGCGCCGTCACCGGCACGCCGAGGGCCTTGGCGAGGGCGCTGATCGTCGTCAGGGACGGATCCTGCTTCCCGGCCTCAAGCTTGTTCACGTATTCACGGGTCAGTCCAGCCCGTCGCGAGGGCCGCCTGGCTCAAGTCCTTCGCTACCCGCAGCCGCTTCAGTCGCGTTCCCATTTGTCTCGGTGTCGGCATTATAGTGAACGATCATTCACTCTATGTCAAGGCGGGAGGTTCAATCGGCACAGCAGGCCCGGACCATGGCCGAGACGTCCGGTTTCGACCTCTTCCATGGCCTGACGCCGGAGTTCGAGGCATTGTCGAAGCCTCTAAAGTTCGGCATCGGACACTTACGGAAACGTGGCCGGAGATGAAAACGGCTTCGTCGCGTCCACCACAAACATCACCAGGGCATGCAGATCCGTCGAGCCGCTGCTCGAGACCTGCATGGGCATGTCGGCACCGTGCCCCGCTTCGGCTTGGCCAATCTTCACACGCATCACCCCGTGCTGACTCCGGATGCTTTGCTCGCCCGGCGAGCACGAAGAACGCCTCGGACCCCGGATGAGTATGCACGGGCGTAATGCTGCCGGGAGGACCACTGGCTTCATTGATGCGAAGGAGATACTGAGGTGCGACGATGCGAGGGATCGGTCCAACCTCGGTAACCTTCGTCCCGCCGGCTGAGGAGCCACCCGCCGGGCCGAGCGTAAAGAGCCAAACTTTGCCCGCCGACTCGGCGACCAACGACCAAGGCCCTGCGGCCGCCTGCGCTTGCGTGAGCGCGTCAACGTTCTCTATCCGCCAGAAGAGCGGTCCCGCTGGCAAGTCTTGGAGTTTCTTTTCGGCGAGTGGCTTGATGACGAGCGGCGGCTGCCCCATCGCCACCGATGGCAACAACCATAACGCGGATCCCAACACCAGGACCGGAGCGATAAGAGTCCGTTTCATGTGGACACCTCATTAATTTAGCGGCGTTGCGAACTCTGCCTATGCCAAGGCCCCCTTCACACGCTCGCGTTTCGTCCATTGCCTGCAAGCGTTAGTTAGCTGGCCTTTGGTCGGCGATCACTGGCCCCCACACATCCTATCTGGACGCGCGATAAGGATCCCCTCTGCCGCGGCGAGCGCCAGCGCCGTCAAGCGCTTGTTGATCCAGGCCGCCGTCGCAGCGCGGGGGGCCGGGGGCTCGGTGGATCGCCATGGCCGTCAGCGCGGTTCGGGCGGCGCATACCGCCGCAGCGGGTTCGCCGTCTGATCCGGCTCCCAGATGGGCACGAGGTACCACCACCCGTCGGCCGAGGGCACTGGCAGGTACTCCGTCGTGCAGCCGCACCAGTCTGGACGGGGATCGTCTGGGGCGGCGTCCAGCCGTGCGGGCGGAGATGCTCGGCCCGGAACCGCATCGGGGCCACTTCACGGCCACAGGCCCAGCAGGCCTGCGTCGGGCGCGGGCGGCCGGCGGCGTCGAGCCAGACTGGCGATGTCACTGGATCACTTCAGTTGCCTGTGCCAGCAGCGACTGCGGGATCGTGAGGCCAAGGGCCTTCGCGGCCTTCAGGTTGATCATGAACTCGAACGTGGTCGGCTTCATGACCGGCAGGTCGGCGGGCTTCGCGCCCTTGAGGATCCGGTCCACGTACGCGGCCCTGTGGAGGCGTGTTTCCCGCGTCCGCGAAGTACAGCAAGCCGCCCGCCTTCACGAAGGCTGCGTCGTGGGCGATGGCCGGGAGCTTGTGCTGGGCCGCGAGCTCCGCGATCTGTGGGAGGTAGCACTAGTTCCCGACCCACTGGCTGTCCTCCACAAGGAGGGCCTCGGCGCCCCCGCTGATAGCGTCCGCAAAGGCCCCGGCGAAGTCGCCCGGGCCTCGAGCTTCGAGCCACACAACCTGGACGCCAAGCCCGCGGGCCGCATCACGCAGGGCCCGTAGTACTCAGGTGCGCCTCCTGAGGTCTTGAGGACGGCGATCCGCACGGCGCCGGGGACGGCGCGCTTGAGGTACTCCAGCCGCTTCAAGTCGAGGTTGTCGGTGGTTGAGAACCCGGTGAGGTTTCCACCCGGCCGGGCGAAGCTGGCGACGAGGCCTTTCTCAACCGGATCAGACCGCCATGCTGAAGAGTATGGGAATCGTGGCGGTCGCCTCCTTGGCCGCACGCGTGGCGGGCGTCCCACGCGTGAAGATGAGATCCACCCTGAGCCGGACCAGCTCAGCCGCGAGGGCCGGAAGCCGATCGACCTTCGCGTCCGCAAATCGGGCTTCGAGGACGAAGTTGCGGCCTTCCTCGTAGCCGATGGCACGCAACGCGGCCGCGGTGTCCGGCCATCCCGCCGAGATGAGCGACACCGGTCCCTGGGGCGCCTTCCCTGTGGAAAGCATACCAAGCC
Source organism: uncultured Candidatus Rokubacteria bacterium (assembly GCA_963745015.1). Taxonomy (GTDB): domain Bacteria; phylum Methylomirabilota; class Methylomirabilia; order Rokubacteriales; family DASRDR01; genus DASRDR01. The sequence goes on along the minus strand of CAVUVU010000009.1, from coordinate 98,888 downwards.
GGTAGACCCTTCCTTCCGGCGGCACCTCGGCGGTGAGCGGCGCGGCGAGGAGGTGCACCGTGCAAACGTGAGCGCGAGCACCCGGAATCTCATGGGTCAGTGCTCCTTTCGTTCCGGCCTGGCTGAGAGCCGCCCGCGCAGCCCGACCCTACCAAGCCCCCGCCCCGGGCGCCAGACGGGCACTCGACGGAGCCTGCGATCCGGCGCTCGAATACCGCGAGTTCCCAGCCAGGGTGATCGTCGAACGTAGCGCGGTCATTTGACCGGTCGATATGGGGCATTTGCTCTCGACTGCTGCGACCTTTCCCGGGCGCTGGGTGGCCTCTCTGCGGTTATGAGCCTTTGGCGACGGGCACGCCGACTGCAAACATGCGTGAGACGCGCATGACGACTCCGTTCCCTTCTCCCACTGACCCGGCACCTCGCCAGTTCTCTGCCACTGGCGCCGTCGCACACTGGGAGCCCATTGGGCGCTGGCTGCGCATCGGCGAGCGCCACTGTTGGGTCGCTCCAGGCGTGTCGGTGGCAGGCCTCATCGAAGGAACGAGGATCACCGCCAGCGGATACCAGGACGACCTAACCGCCCGCTGGGTCGTGACGCAACTCACGCTCGGCTGACCGCGCCGCCGCGGGAGAACCATCGACCTGACATCACGCGTACCGGATCTGCCGATGAGTAGGCTCGGCACTTCCAATTCGTCCACTTGCCTGCGACCCGGTAGCATGCGGATGCGTTCCGCGGAGATCTGGCTCCCGTACGACACGCTGAGACCCTGACGCGCTGGCGGTCCGGGGCGCGTGGAGGCACTGTCCCCATGCCCAATGAGCCCGCGCTGCGGAAACTCGCGCGCGAACTCCTCCGTGCAGGGAAGCTGCCCCGACGAGAACCCGATGACACCTGGGGTGGGCCAGGCGTCGGTGCGTTGTGCGCCGTCTGCGAAAAGGCGATCATGCGCGCTGAGCTCGAGTACGAGCTTGAGTTCGCTGACGACGGTGCGCCCCCCCGTCTGGACAAGTACCACCTGCACCTCCGGTGCTTTGCCGTGTGGGAGCTCGAGCGGACCAGGTTCCCGGACTAACTAGCGAGGCGAGCGTGGCGTTCCGCGCGCCTTCGGGCATGATCTCGTCGACCGGCTCGGCGTGCGGGCCCGCGCCGTGCCGCCCGGTGTGCCCGAAGACGCGCGGCGCGTGCCGCCGCGGCGCCTCTTGCGTCCCGGTGCGCGAGAGACTCGACCCGCTCGTCCGCCCGGGACATCGTGGGCCTACCGTGGGCCCTTGATGATCCGACGGTACTCGGCCTCCGGGAACGCCTTGAGGGTCGTGGTCTTCACGTTGCCCTGGGCGACGACGGCCAGGGCGTACTTGGCCGCCGTCTCGTCGTCCTTGACCTGGATCACCGCGATGAAGTCGTACGCCCCCATCGTCAGGTAAAAGCCGGTCATCCTCCCGCCGATCTTGGTCAGAGCCGCCTTGGCGGTGTCCAGGCGCCGGGGAGACTCCCGGATCGTCCGACGGCCCTGATCGGTGAAGGTCCCCAGGACGACGTATGTGACCACGGGATCCTCCTCTCGGCGCGGGAGCGGCTGGGCTTGTCCGGCGCCGCCCCGGTCCGCTTCTAGACGACGATGCGCGACGCGAGCACGACGCGGCCGGTCGCCGAGAACGACTGCAGCTCGACCACGTGCCGCGTGCGGTTCGGCGGGACCTTCTCATGCACCACCGTCAGCTCCAGGCGAGCGGGCGGCTCGGTGAAGCGCGGGATCTCCACGCGCACGTTCGCGTCGCACTCGGAGCAGCGCCCAGCCACCGGACCGAGTGGCCTCGTACACGTCGAAGCCATCCCCCCGATGGGCCAGCCGGAACTCCGAGGGTTGCGCCGGCAGCTTGTCCGCGGTCCGGCGCCCGACGCCGCGGCGCTCGCTCCCCGGAGGGCCGTCGCCGCTCCGGCGCCGCTGCCCGTGGCGGCGGTCCGCCACCACCTGGACCCACACGGACCCCACGAAGCTTCGGCGGAGCGCCGCGAACACGTCCGGTCGGTCCGCTCGCGTGACGATCGTCCACCGGGGACGCTCGGGCGTGACGCTCCGGCTGGACGAGGCGACCGAGGCGCGCTCCCGCACGTACTCGCTTCGCCCCTGCCAGAAGAGGACGCAGAGGGAGTGCCAGGGGGTCTCGCCGACGAGCGAATCCGCCTCCGTCTCGTCGCACCCGTGGCATCTCTCGTCACCCGCCGGTCTCGGATGTTGGATGTCCGTCGGGGTCGCCGGATTGAGCATCCCGGCTCTCAGCTTCTCGACGATGCGCTTCTCGCGAGCGCGCTGGGAGATCACAGGGTCTCCCTCGTCGCGCCACCGAGCCCTTCGCGCACGGCTCGCTCCCGCCGGGTTCGTCGGGCCTCGCCATGTCGCACGGATCGACCTTCTATCGAGCCCCGAGACTTCCCTGGGGCAAGCTGATATCGAGCGCCTCGGGGCGCCGCACGTCGTATCGTCCGCAACCCTGGCACCTGTCTTCCCGTTCTGCCCCGAGGCGGCCGCCCCGGGACGAGAGCTCACTTGAGGGATCAGATTCCCACGAGGATGGACCCTGCCCTCGGGCCCGGCACGCACTTCGAGGCGCGTCCCTGCGCCGGCCCGATGCGGCGTCCCGTGTGGGCAGCTGCGGCCGGCCGGCGAGCGTGCCTGTTGACAGTCGCGCGTATGATGCGGCCCGGAGGTAGAGCGCGTCCCACACGGACGCAGGGACGCGGCGACCTCGGGCGAGGCGCCCGGGCATCAGGTCGGCGACGAGTCGTAGGCTGTCCATTGCGCCCGAACGTCGGCGCCGCCGTTGCGGGGCCGACCATGCCATTGTATCCTTCGTCGGGCCCGATGCTCCCTCCCCTCGCCGATCGGCTGTATCGCGTCTTCTACGGTGGCCTGCTCTCCCGGGTTCCCGAGGCCACGGCGGTGCGCCTCGGCCAGAAGCTGTTCCGGGCGCTGCCCGGTCGCGCCGCTCCGGGCCCTGGCGGTCGACGACCCGAGGCTCGCCGTGGATCTCGGGGGCGTCCGCCTGCCGGGGCCCCTCATCCTGTCCTCGATGTACTACGACGTCCGGATCCTCCGACGGGCGATGGCGCTCGGCTTCGGCGCCGTGACGGCCAAGAGCATCACGGTCCGTCCGCGGCCGGGCCATCCGGAGCCGAACCTGGTTCGCGTGACGACGCCGGCGGGGCCGGGACTCGTGAACTGCAACGGCTTCCAGAACCCGGGACTCGAGGCCTTCCGATCGGCCCTGGCCGGGCTCCGTCACGACCGCCCGGTCATCGTGAGCGTGGCCGGCGAATCCCCGGAGGAGTACCGGCAGCTCGTCGACGCCCTCGAACCGCACGCCGACCTCGTCGAGGCCAACATCTCCTCGCCGAACACGCGGCTCGTCTACGAGCTGTCAGGCTCGCCGTCCCGGGTGCGCGCGCTCCTGCGCCTGCGTCCGCGAGGCCACGCGGAAGCCGCTCATCCTGAAGCTCTCGCCGGACTATCCCGACGAGAACCGGAGCGCGATCGTCCCGGCCGCCCTCGACGCGGGCATCGACGCGATCAACTTCGGGAACACCCGCCGGGTCGACGAGCCGCGGCTCTCCCAGCGCTCCGGCGGCCTCTCGGGACCGGAGCTCTTCCCCACCGTCCTCGAGACGGTCCGCGAGCTCCGCCGCACCGTGGGGCCTCGCGTCGGACTGATCGCGACGGGCGGCATCGACACCCCCGCCAAGGCCCTGGCCGCCCTCGAGGCCGGCGCCGACGCCGTCAGCTGCTTCACCGCGTTCATCACGCAGGGCCCCACGTTTCCCCGCCGGGTGAACCGCGCGCTGCTCGACGTCATCGAGAAGCGCGGCCTCCGGCGCCTCGAGGACCTCCGCGCGCCGGCCTGACCGGGCGCGACGCCTGAGCCCGGGCCGGGCGCGCCGGAGCGCCGGGCCCGCGTCATGCACCGCGAGCGGCCGCGGCGCGGGCACGGGCCGGCCGGGGGGCGGGCGGCATGTCCGAGCGGCGGACCGTGACCTCGGCGTAGGGAGCGAGCGGCAGCGAAGCCGCCAGCGCGCGAGCGTCCGCCTCGGACCCGACGTCGACGAGCAGGGTACCGCCGGGCACCGAGACCGGGCGGCCATAGGCGAGAGCGACGCCCGACGAGAGCCAGCCCAGGACCATCTCCCACTCTCTCACCGCGAGGTCGAAGTAGTCGGCGGGCGTGAGCCCGCAGGACGGCCGGAGACGACCCTCGATCAGGAACCGCATCCCGCTCTCCTCTCCGGCGGCGGTCAGATGAGCCCGCGCTGCGCCAGGCTCACGTGGCTGCCGCGGCCGATGATGACGTGGTCGTGGACGCGCAGACCGAGGAGGCGGGCGCCCTCCACGAGCTGCCGCGTGAGATGAACGTCCTCCTTGGACGGCGTCGGGTCCCCCGACGGGTGGTTGTGAACGAGGATCAGGTGGGCGGTGGCTTCGAGGATCGCCGTCCGGAACACCTCGCGGGGATGGACGATCGAGGCCGACAGGCTGCCCTCCGACACCTGGACGTCGCGCAGCAGCCCGTTCTGGCTGTCGAGCAGCGCGACGCGGAACACCTCCTTCTTCTTGCCCTCGAGCCCCGGGCCGAAGTAGCCGGCGACCTCCTCCGGGCTCGACAGGCGCACCCGCCCGCCGTTCGGCCGTGCGCGCAGGCGCCGGGACAGCTCGATCGCCGCGCCCAGCCGCACCGCCTTCGCGATGCCGAGCCCGCCCACCCACGCGAGCTCCTGCACCTCGCGATCGGCCACCGCCGCGATGGAGCCGAATGTCGCGAGCAGGGCCTGAGCCTGGTCGAGCGCGGCTTGCCCGGGCACGCCGCCTCCGAGCAGGAGCGCGAGGCACTCGGCGTCGCTGAGGGCGTCGGCGCCCTTCGTGAGAAAGCGCTCGCGCGGTCGATCCTCGGCGGGCCACTCGCGGACCGGGGGACGCTGGGCGTTCATGCTTCACGGTGCAGAGCAACGCCGGTGCCAGGGCGAGCAGAGCGGGACGAGGCTCTATCGGCGCGAGGTTACGCGCGGCGACGCGCGGCGAACGGACCACACGCCCGTATCGGCCCGTGGACGGGGCTGACTCCGCGGTCGTCACGGCCCCCGACCTCCGCATGCCGCGCGGAGATCGGCTACGCGGGCTCGATCCGGCCGGTGCCGCCTTCGGCGAGCCGGGCGGCCAGCCCGCGAGTGGTCCGGTGATCTCGATGATCCGCGGCTCGTCGCCGGCGCCCCGGATGCGGACGTGCACCGCGCGCTCCGGCAGCAGGAGCTCGGCCTTCTCCGCCCACTCGATCGCGGTGATGCCGGCGCCGTCCAGCATCTCCTCGAGGCCCAGCCGGCGGATCTCCTCGAGGCTCTCCGTGCGATAGAGGTCCACGTGGTAGAGCGGGAGACGCCCCGCGTGCTCGGCGATCATGATGAACGTGGGGCTCGTCACGGGGCCCTCGACGCCCAGTCCGGCCGCGAGGCCCTGGATGAAGCAGGTCTTGCCCGCCCCGAGGTCGCCGCTCAGCGCCACCACGGTGCCGGGCGTCGCGCACCGGCCGAGCTCGGCGGCCAGCGCGTGGGTCGCCTCGGCGCTCGGCGAGGAGACGGTGATCGGGCTTCGAGACGCCGCGGGCATCGCCGCGCCGGAAGGCTCGCTCACCGAGCGACCGTCTTCCGCGCTCACGGATGGAGGATGCGGCGGATCGCCCCCGGGATGCGCGTCGGCCACGTCGCCCGCGAGGAGACCGGCCTCGCCCCGCACCTCCGCCGCGAGGTCCCCCGCCAGGCCGTGGAGGTAGACCGCCGCGATCAGCACCTCGGCCGGCGCGACACCCTGTGCGAGCAGCCCTCCCGCGATGCCCGTGAGCACGTCGCCGGTGCCTCCGGTCGCCATCCCGGGATTGCCCGTCGGGTTCACGGTCACCCGGCCGTCGGGACTCGCCACCACGGTCCGCGCGCCCTTCAGCGCGACGTGAGCGCCGCTCTCGGCCGCCAGGCGCCGCGCGCTCCCCATCCGGTCGGCCTGGACGTCCGCGATCCCGCAGCCGAGGAGCCGCGCCGCCTCGCCCGGGTGCGGCGTCAGGAGCCGGGGCGCCGGAGCCTCGCGGCAGAGCGCCAGCCGGCCGGCGAGCGCGGTCAGGGCATCGGCGTCCACGACCATGGGGCGCTCGACGTCACGCACCAGGGTCTGGATGGCGGCCTGCGTCTCCGGATCGAGGCCGACCCCGGGGCCGAGGGCCACTGCGTCCATGCGCGAGAGGAGCTCCACGATCCGCTCCACCGCCTTCCGGGAGAGCGTCCGCGCGGCGGTCTCCGGGAGGGGCTCCGTCATGGGCTCGAGGAGGTGGCTTGCCACTATGGGCTGCTGGGATGCCGGCGTCGCGCACGTCACGAGTCCCGTGCCGGCCCTGAGGGCGCCGAGGCAGGAGAGCACCGCCGCGCCGGTCCTCCCGACGGAGCCCGCCACGACGAGGAGATGCCCGTAGGTCCCCTTGTGGGCATCCATCGTCCTCGAGGGCAGGACCGCCCGCACGTCGGCCGCCTCGGCCAGGCCCGCCGTGGTTCCACCCTCGAGCCACGCGCGTGGGACGCCCAGGTCGACGATCTCCACGCGGCCGGCGCACGCGGCGCCCTCCGGCGTGACCAGCGCGACCTTCGGCAGCCCGAAGGTCACGGTGACGCGCGCCCGCACGACCGGCCCCGCCAGCGGCGTCGCCGTCCGCGGGGAGCCCCGACGGCAGGTCGAGCGCGCAGACGGCCCGCCCCGCGGCGCCCGCGGCGTTGATGGCCTCGATCGCCGCCGCGAGCGCGCCCGTCGCCGCGCCGCGCGTCGCCCGTCCCGAGCAACGCGTCGACCACGACGTCGGCGTCCAGCGAGCTCGGCGCGGAGGCGATCGGCGGCGATCCCGCCGGGGTCGGGCGCCTCGGCCACGCCCTGGCCGGAGCGCTGGAGCGCCTCCAGGTTCACGCGCGCGTCCCCCTGCACGTCGCCGGCCCGGCCCACGAGCCAGGCGGACACCCGCGCGCCCCGCCCGAGCAGGTGACGCGCCACGACGAAGCCGTCGCCGCCGTTGTTGCCCTTCCCGCAGACGACCGCGATCCGCCGGCCGCCGACCGGGCCCAGCGCGCGCTCGAGCGCGTCGACGGCCCCCCGCCCCGCGTTCTCCATCAGCACGAGGCTCGGCACGCCGTAGCGCTCCGTCGCGCGGCGGTCGGCGCGGCGCATCTCCTCGGCCGTCACGAGCGGGATCAGGGGCGGCGCCCCCTCTCGCGCCCGGCGCCAGCCGGGCTCACGGCGTGCCGTCGCCCTCGGCGAGGACCTGCGCCACCGCCAGGCCCGCGTCGTGGCTCAGCGAGACGTGGAGCCGCCGGATGCCTCGAGCCTGCTCCGAGCTCGGCCGTCCGCCCCGAGAGGGCGAGCCCGGGCGGCTGGCCCCGCCCCCGCCGCACCTCCATCTCGCGCCACCGCACCCCCATCGAGAGGCCGGTGCCGAGCGCCTTCAGCGTCGCCTCCTTCGCGGCGAAGCGGGCAGCCAGGTGCTGGGCCGGATCGTGGCGGGGAAGCGCGTAGGCCAGCTCCGCCTCGGTGAAGACGCGCTGGAGAAACCGGTCCTGCCAGCGCTCCATCAGGCGGCGGATCCGCGCGATCTCGACGACGTCGATGCCGATCCCGACGACCAATGCGGCTCCTCCCCAGCTCCCGGTCCGGATTCGAAGCGCGTCAGCCGATGCTGGCGCGGATCCGGTCGAGGACGGACCGCGCCGTCGCTGGCGACGCGCCGACGGCCTGCCACCTGCCGTCTCGCAGCGCCTCCGCCTCGACCGTCACCGTGACGCGCGTGACCTTCTCCCCCACGGCCTCCACCCGCACCGTGACGCGCTCGGCGACCCGCGCGGCCCCGGCCTCCTCGCCCGGAAGCGGCGCGCGCTCCACCCGCCCGGTCTGGATGACGCCGTCGGAGGCGCGGGCAAGTCCTTGCCCTTCCAGCGCCCGGACGGCGCCCTCCCAGACTCGCGCGAAGGACAGGTCCACCACGAGCAGCCTCGGAGCCGCCGGCTGGGCGATCGCGCCCATCACGGGCAAGAGCCCCGCCGCCGCGAGGGCCAGCGTCGCGAGCCGCGCGCGCGCACGGGGCCTCACCTGCCGCCTCACCGGCGGACCGGGTAGACGAACGTCAGCACGTTCCGGCCTCCCGGGCGCCGCAAGCCGAGCTGCTTGGCCTGGGCGACGACGGAGGTGCCGGGCGAGAGGTGGTAGAGGTCCCGCAGGACCCCGGACACCAGCGGCGTGATCGTGCCGTTCCCCCCGTCGGGATCCATGAGCGCGCCCTCCTCGGTGTGGCCGAGGAAGCCGATCGCATGCGCGGTCTCGTGCACCACGGTGCGCTGGCACTGGGGACCCCGGTAGATGGACTGGCTGACCTGGACGTCCGCCGAAGTGAACTCTCCGTCGTCGGTGAACTCGAGGAAGGTCACGCCGCAGATGTCCGACCCGCTTCGAAACCCGAACTTGACGTTCGCCGCTCCCGGGGCTGCCGACGAACGTGAAGGTCACCGCACCCTCCGTCACCCCCGCCCAGATGTTCACCTCCTCCGGCCGGGCGGCGGCTCCCGAGGAACACCCGGACGGGAAGGTTCGCCCACCGGACGGTCCGGCCGCCGTTCTGCTGAGCGTTGAACTCGAAGAGCGGCGCGTTCTTGGTCGAGCCCGTTCCGCCGTCGTCGCCGCAGCCCAGAAGGCACAGCACGCTCAGCGCGAGAACTCCGGTCAGTCCCCAGCGGGGGCGTCGGGTCACGATGTCGCTCCGATCTCGTCGTGAATGGCGGTGGCAATCTCGCGAGCGGCGGCGGTGATCGTCGTCTGGTCGTCCCCCTCGACCATGACCCGCGCCAGGGGCTCGGTCCCCGAGTAGCGGAGGAGGAATCGGGCGCGCCCGTCGAGCTTCGCCTCCCAGCGCGCCAGGGTCTCCGCCACCCCGCGAAGCTCGCCGAGCGGCGGCCTGGCGCGGACGCGGACGTTCAGCAGCACCTGGGGAAGCTTCTCGACCCGGGCCGCCAGCTCCGAGAGCGGCTGCCCCGCCTCGCGCACCGCCCGGAGGAGCTGGAGGGCGGTGAGGAGCCCGTCTCCCGTCCGCGCGTGGTCGAGGAAGATGACGTGGCCCGACTGCTCGCCACCGAGGTTCGCTCCGAGCCGCCGCATCTCCTCCAGCACGTAGCGGTCGCCGACGGCGGCCCGGGCCATCCCGACCCCGAGCGCCGCCAGGGCCCGCTCGAGACCGAGATTCGCCATCACCGTCGAGACCACGACTCCGCCCTTGAGAGCGCCGCGCGCGCTGAGCGCCCGCGCGCAGGTCGCGAGGACGTGGTCCCCGTCCCTGACGGCGCCCGTCTCGTCGACGACGATGAGACGGTCGCCATCGCCGTCGAACGCGAGCCCGAGGGCTCCCGGGCGTCGCGCGGACGCGCGCCTGGAGCGCTTCCGGATGCAGCGCCCCCACGCCCCGGTTGATGTTCGTCCCGCTCGGCCGCGTGCCGAGCGTCGTCACGTCCGCCCCCAGCGATCGAAAGAGACGCGGCGCCACCCGGTACGTGGCGCCGTGAGCGCAGTCGAGCACGAGCCTCACGCCCGTCAGACCGAAGCCCGCCGGCAGGCTCGCCCGGAGCCCGTCGAGATAGCGGCGCTCGGCGCCCCGGACCGGGCGCACGCGCCCGATCCCGGCTCCGGTGGGTCTCGGCCCGTCCGGGCCCGCGTCGAGCCGCGCCTCGATGTCGTCCTCCCAGGCGTCCGGCAGCTTGTCGCCCTCGGCCGAGAAGAGCTTGACCCCGTTGTCCTCGAACGGGTTGTGAGACGCCGACAGCACCGCCCCGCCCGCCGCGCCGAGCGTGGGAACGAGCGCCGCGATGGCCGGCGTCGGCAGGACGCCGGCCACGAGCGCGTCCACGCCCGCGGAGAGGATGCCCGCCACCAGCGCCTGCTCGATCAGGGGCCCGGACAGGCGGGTATCCCGGGCGATGAGGAGTGCGGGCCGGCGCCGGCCGGGCCCGACCCGCTCGGCGAGGTAGGCCGCCGCGGCCCGGCCCAGGCGGCACGTCTCCTCCGGGGTCAGCGGCCCTTCGTTCGCCACCCCGCGAACCCCGTCGGTCCCGAAGAGCCGCCCCACGGCTACTTCCGCGTCTCCAGGGTGGCGCGCACCTCGCTGGGCGTGACCCGCACGACCCGGACTCCCGAGGGCGCGGCCACGTTGTCCACGTCGATGCGGGCGAAGAAGCGGCCCGGCCGGGCGCTCTTGAGGCTCACCTCCGCCCGGAAGTCCGTCTCGTGAAGACGCCGCAGCAGGGTCCCTCGGCCTTCGACCCGGACCACGACCGTCCCGACGCCGACCGAGGCCACCTCCACGCCGGCGGGCCGGTCGACCAGGTCGAGCGGGACGGTGAAGACGGCGTCCGTCCGCTCCTCGGCCACCACGAAGGCCCAGAGGGCGAGGGCGAACACCACCGCCATGAGCTTGAGCGGCCAGTTCCCGAGGAGGAACCCCCGCACGCCGGTCACGCCTTGCTCCGGGCCGTGAAGCGGCGGACCCCCGCGAGGAGGGAGCGGCTCCGGCTCGGCGCCTCACCCGCGTTCAGCAGCACGGTCAGGCGCTCCTGCAGCCGCTCCGGGTCGAGCCCGCGCTCGATGGCGCCGTCCACCGAGAGGGAGATCACGCCGGTCTCCTCGGAGACCACGACGACGGCGGCGTCGGTTTCCTCGGAGAGTCCGACGGCGGCGCGGTGGCGCGTCCCGAGCGTGCGGGAGAGTCCGAGATTTCGGGACAGCGGCAGGAAGCAGCCCGCCGCCGTGATGCGGTCGCCCTGGATGAGGGCGGCGCCGTCGTGGAGGGGCGACCCGGGCTGGAAGAGGCTCCCCAGGAGCTCGGCCGACACGACCGCCTCCATCGGCACCCCGAGCTCCGCGTAGGCCCGGAGACCCACCTGCCGCTCGATGCCGATCAGGGCGCCGATGCGCTTGACGGCGAGGACGTCGACCGCCCGCACCACCTCCTCGATCAGCTGGCGCCGCGCGGCCGACGCCTGCCCCGCCACGCGCTGGAGGAGCGGGTTCCGCCCCGCCTGGGCCAGCGCCCTTCGGAGCTCCGGCTGGAACAGGACGATCATGGCGAGAACCCAGAACGCCCAGAAGTTCTCCAGCACGAACGTCAGGCTCCGGAGGTCCGCCTGGCGCGCGGCGAGACGGGCCGCCATCAGGAGCCCGAGGCCGACCAGCATCTGGATCGCGACGGTGCCCCGGAACACGAGCAGGACGCGGTAGAGCACGAAGGCCACGATGGCCACGTCCAGCACGTCGCGCAGGCGAAGCCCGGTCCAGAGGTGGGTCATGACCGGGCGAGTCCTCGGCTCTCGGGGCCGCTCATCCCGGCACGGCGTCGCGGACGGCTTCCGCCACCCGGACCGCGCGCCGCACGGCGGCGACGTCGTGAACGCGCAGGATGTGCGCGCCCGCCATCACGGCCATGACGCAGGCGGCCAGTGTCCCTTCGAGGCGCTCCGCCGCCGGCAGGTGGTCGAGGAGCGCGCCGATGAAGCTCTTCCGCGACGGCCCGACCAGGATCGGCTTGCCGATCGAACGAAGCACGTCGAGCCGCTTGAGCAAGGTGAGATTGTGCGCGACCGTCTTGCCGAACCCGATGCCCGGGTCCACGCAGAGCGACTCGGGCGCCACCCCGGCCGCCTCCGCGAGGGCCACCGCGGTCTCGAGCCCGGCCCGCACCTCCCCCAGGAGGTCGTCGTACCGCGGATCGACCTGCATGGTGCGAGGCGTTCCCCGCATGTGCATGACCGTGAGCCCGGCGCCGTGCGCCGCGCACACGCGCGCGAGCTCGGGCCCGCCGGCCAGGCCCGTGACGTCGTTCACCATGTGGGCCCCGAGCGCGAGCGCGGCCTCGGCGACCTCGGGCTTCGACGTGTCCACCGACACCGGGCACGGCGAGTCGTGAAGGAGCCGCTCCAGCACCGGCAGGAGACGCGCGCGCTCCTCGTCGGCCGGCACCCCCGGCGAGCCCGGCCGGGTCGACTCCGCTCCCACGTCGAGGAGATCGGCCCCCTCGGCGGCGAGCGCCCGCGCCTGGCGCACGGCCGCGGCCGGGTCGAGATACCGGCCCCCGTCGGCAAACGAGTCGGGCGTCACGTTCACGATCCCCATGATCAGGGCTCGGGGCCGCTCCGCGTCCCACGCGAACTCGACCCCACGCATGCGGAGTCTCACGGTCGAGGCCGCGCCCGGTCAGCCGGAGCCGTCGTGGCGAGGGCCACGCGATCCCAGCCGGAGGCTACGCCGGGGCGCCTTCGAGCGCGCCGTGCGCCTCGACGGCGAGGACACGCGCGATCTCCTCGGCGTCGAGCGACTCGTGCTCCAGCAGCGCCTTGGCCAGGCGGTGGAGCCGTGCGAGCTGTTCCTCGAGGATGGAGCGCGCCCGGGACGCGCCGTCCACGACGATCTGCTTGACCTCGGCGTCGATGAGGACCGCCGTCTCCTCGCTGTAGTCCTGATGGCGGGCGAACTCACGGCCCAGGAAGATGTGCTCTTCCCGCTTGCCGAAGGTCAGCGGCCCGAGCTTCTCGGACATGCCCCACTCGCAGACCATCTTGCGGGCCATCTCGGTGGCCTTCTCGAGGTCGTCTCCGGCGCCGGTGGTCTGCTGCTGGAACACCATCTCCTCGGCCGCCCGGCCGCCGAGCAGGATGGTGATGCGGTTCATGAGGTAGTCGCGCGAGTAGTTGTACTTGTCGTCCGACGGGAGCTGCTGGGTCAGTCCGAGCGCCCGGCCTCGCGGGATGATCGTGACCTTGTGGACGGGATCGGCCCCGGGCAGCGAGTGCGCGACCAGGGTGTGCCCCGCCTCGTGGTAGGCGATCGTCCGCTTCTCCTCCTCGCTGATGATCATGCTCCGCCGCTCGACGCCCATCAGGACCTTGTCCTTCGCGCTCTCGAAATCGAACATCTCGACGACCTTCTTGGAGTGGCGCGCGGCGAGGAGCGCGGCCTCGTTGACGAGGTTCGCGAGGTCGGCGCCGGAGAAGCCGGGGGTGCCGCGGGAGAGGACCTTCAGGTCCACGTCCGGTCCGAGCGGGATGCGGCGGGCGTGGACGCGCAGGATCTCTTCCCGGCCCTTGACGTCGGGGCGCGGGACCACCACCTGGCGGTCGAAGCGGCCGGGCCGGAGGAGCGCCGGGTCGAGCACGTCGGGGCGGTTGGTCGCCGCGATCAGGATCACGCCCTCGTTCGTCTCGAAGCCGTCCATCTCGACCAGCAGCTGGTTGAGCGTCTGCTCCCGCTCGTCGTGGCCGCCGCCGAGCCCCGCCCCGCGATGGCGCCCCACCGCGTCGATCTCGTCCATGAAGATGATGCAGGGGGCGTGCTTCTTGCCCTGCTCGAAGAGGTCCCGCACGCGCGAGGCGCCGACGCCCACGAACATCTCGACGAAGTCGGAGCCCGAGATGGAGAAGAACGGGACGTTCGCCTCGCCGGCGATCGCCTTGGCGAGGAGGGTCTTGCCCGTCCCCGGGGGGCCGACCAGCAGCACGCCCTTGGGGATCTTCCCGCCGAGCTTCTGGAACCGCTGCGGGTCCTTGAGGAACTCGATGATCTCGCGGAGCTCCTCCTTGGCCTCGTCGACTCCCGCCACGTCCGCGAACGTGATCTTGTTGTGCTTCTCCGAGATCAGCCGCGCGCGCGCCTTGCCGAAGGACAGGGCCTTGGCGCCGCCGCCCTGCATCTGGCGCATGAAGAAGATCCACACGCCGATGAACAGGATCATCGGGAACCACGAGATCAGGACCGACATGTACCAGGGATTCTGGTCGATGGGCCGGACGCTGATCTTGACGTTCTTGTCCCGGAGGAGCTTCAGGAAGTCCTGGGACTCGACGACGTAGGTGCGGAACTCGCCCCCGTCCTTCAGCTTCCCCGTCACCAGGTTGCCGCGGATCGTGACGGACTGGACGGCCCCGGCGTCGACGTTCCGCAAGAAGTCGGAGTAGTTGGGCTCGAACGTCTTGTCGGGCGACAGCCCGCCGAACACGTTGAAGAGGAGCACGACGACGAGGCCAATGACCATCCACAGGGCAAGGTTCTTGTAGAACGGATTCATCCCGGGTCCGCCGCCCCCCTCCCGGTCACGCCGAGTTCAACTGGATAGGACGCAAACCTGCGCAACGTAAGCGCAGTATAGCACACGGCCAAAGTGGCATCGGGGCCCGCGCCGTGGCTTTCCCGAGCATGCCCGGCCGGCCGGCCAGGAAGCCGGCGAACGGTCGCGGAACCCGCGATCCGCTCCCCGTCAGGCCGGCGGCGACTCCGACGGGGCGAGGACGCCCAGGTAGGGCAGGTTCCGGTAGAGCCCCGCGAAGTCGAGGCCGTAACCGACGACGAACTCGTCGGGAATCTGGAACCCGACGTAGTCGAGCGAGACGGGCACTTCCCGGCGGGCCACCTTGTCGAGGAGCGTGCAGACGCGGAGGGTCGCGGGCTGCCGGGTCTCGAGGTTCCGCAGGAGGTAGGCGAGGGTCCGGCCCGTGTCCACGATGTCCTCGACGATGAGGACGTCGCGGCCCTCGATCGGCACCGACAGATCCTTGGTCAGCTCGACGATCCCGGACGAGCGCGTCGACGCCCCGTACGACGACAGCGCGATGAAGTCACACTCGCAAGGCGCGTCGATCGCCCGCATGAGGTCGGCCAGGAAGACCACCGCGCCCTTCAGCACGCCGACCAGCATCGGCGTCCGCCCGGCGTAGTCCGCCCGGATCTGCCCGCCGAGCGCCCCGACGCGGGCGGTCAGGTCCTCGGCCGGGATGAGGACGCGCTGGATTCCCGGGGGCACGCGGCGCTACCGGGTGGTGCGCGGCGTCACCAGGGGGTTGAGCCCCCGCTCGCTCCGCAGCTCCGCGGCGATGCGCTCGGCGTCGCCCCGGCTCGGGTACGCGCCGACCCGGACCCGGTACCGGGGCCGGCCGTCCTCGGTGAGCGAGGGGAAGACGTACGCATCGAAGCCTCGGGCCGCCAGGCGCTGCCGGAGATCCTCGGCGAGGAGCCGGCTCCGGAAGGCGTTCACCTGCACCGTCCACGCCTCCGGTTGCGCGACCGCCGCCGGGGCCGCCGCCGCGACCTGGGTCGAAGCCGGCCGCGCCGGCGTCGTCGCGGGCGCGCGCGGGGTTCGCGCGGGCCGCGGAGCCGGCACCGCCTCCGCGGCCTTCGGCGTGCGGGGCTCCGGCGCGGCCTTCGGAGCCTCCGGCGCGACCTGGGCGGGCTCCGGCGCGGCCTCGACCGTGGCGGAGGTCGTCAGGCTCGTCCTTGGGAACGAGCCGCTCCTCGACCGTCGGCTTCCCGACCTGGGGCAGCTCCTGCGTCGGCGCGGTCAGCGTCCGGTAGAAGGTGACCTTCTCCTCCGCCCGCGTGGCCGCGGTCTTGGCCGGCGCCTCGCCGCCCCGCAGCCCGTCCGGGTCCGCAAGCCGCTGCTCTCGCGCCGCGCCCGCGCGGGCCGCCTTGCTGCGGGACATCTCGCGCCCGACCACGATGCCCGCCGCGAAGACGAGGCTCGCGATCAGGCAGGACACGGAGCCGAGAACGACCATCTCGCGCCGTCCGAACCGGAACTCGTGGTGCGTGCGCCCCAGCCGGCGGGTCGCCATCATGCGGCGGGCCTCACATCGACTCCGGAGCGGCGATTCCCAGGAGCCCCAGCCCGTTCCGCAGAACCTGGGCGACCGCCCGCGCGAGCCCGAGCCGTGCGCGCGTCACCTGGGGCTCCTCGGGCCGCACCATCCTGAGCGCGGGCGTGTGGGTGCCGAGGTGGTGGTAGGCGTGGAGCTGCGCCGCCAGGTCGTAGAGGTACACGGCGACCCGGTGCGGCTCGCAGGCGCGGGCGGCGCCGGCGACCGTGGGCGGGTAGCGCAGCAGCGTCTTCACCAGCGCCAGCTCCTCGGGCGCCCCGAGCGGCGCGAGATCGGCCTCGGCCCAGGCCGCCGGCGCGGCGATGCCGCGCTCGCGGGCGTGGTTGAAGACGCTCGCGACCCGCGCGTGGGCGTACTGGACGTAGAACACCGGGTTCTTCTGCCAGTCCTGCTCGGTGGCGGCGTCGAGGTCGAAGTTGAGGTGGCTCTCCGGGCTCCGCGTCACCATGAACCAGCGGAAGACGTCGATGCTCCCGACCTGGTCGAGCAGATCGTCGATCGTCACGTACGTCGCCCGGCGAGTGGACATCTTCACCTCGACGCCGCCGCGGGTGATCGTCACGAACTGGTGGATCAGGTACCGGATCCGGTCGGCCGGCAGCCCGAGGGCGCCGATGGCCGCCACGACGTCCTTGGCCTCCTCGATGTGGTCGGCGCCCTGGACGTTGAGGATCCGGTCGAACCCGCGGCCGAGCTTCTCTCGATGATACGCGATGTCGGGAAGGCGGTACGTCGGCTCGCCGGTCGACTTCACCAGCACGCGGTCCTGCGGCCGGCCGATGGCGGAGAACCGGAGCCAGACCGCGCCGTCCTTCTCGTAGACGAGCCCGGCCGTCCCGGAGCGCCTCGAGGGTGCCCTCCACCTTCCCCTCGGTGTAGAGC
This sequence comes from uncultured Candidatus Rokubacteria bacterium, assembly GCA_963745015.1. Classification (GTDB taxonomy): domain Bacteria; phylum Methylomirabilota; class Methylomirabilia; order Rokubacteriales; family DASRDR01; genus DASRDR01. Next base: position 82,255 of record CAVUVU010000009.1, on the reverse strand, counting down.
AGCGCCTCGTTCGAGTAGACGTCGAAGCGAATGCCCGAGGCGCTCGAGGGTCCGCCGGATGTCGGCGAAGATCCCGTCCTCCGCGGCCTGGCGGAACACGCTCTCGTGGCCCTCACCCGCGAGCGACTCCCCGTGCCGGCCGCGAAGCTCGGCCGCGATCTCCCGGATGTAGTCACCCTGGTAGCCGTCCTCGGGCATCGCCGCCGGCCGGCCGAGGAGCTCCAGGTACCGGGCGCGGACGGATTCTCCGAGCACGCGCATCTGCCGCCCCGCGTTGTTGAAGTAATACTCGCGGGTTGTCTCGTAACCCATCGCCTGGAATAGCCGGGCCACGCAGTCGCCCGAGAATGCCCTGCCGGCCGTGGCCGAGCGTCAGCGGGCCCGTGGGGTTGGCGCTGACGAACTCCACCATGGCGCGCTGCCCGCGCCCCTCGGCGTCGGTGCCGAAGCGGTCGCCCTCGGCCAGGACCCGCGCCAGCCCTGCCCGGCAATACGCGGGCGAGAGGAACACGTTGAGGAATCCGGGTCCCGCCACCTCGGCGCGCTCGATCTCGTCCACGCCCGGGAGATGCGCGAGGATCGCCTCCGCCACCTGGCGGGGCGGACGCCGGTGTGACTTGGCGAGGAGCATCGCGACGTTGGTCGCGTAGTCCCCGTGGGTGGGATCCCTGGGGACCTCCCACGCGACGTCCGATACCGATACAGTCGGGAGCCCGGCTCGGCCAAGAGCGTCCAGCAGCGCGCTCGACAGGACCGTGGTCACATCCAGAGCCATGGCGCCGTCCACTATAGCCCACGTCCCCGGAGGGTCGAAGAAAAAGCGGGAGTTACGGCCTCTCAGCGCAGCCGGAACTCGACGGGAAGGCGGATGACGAGAGGGCGCGGCGGGAGTCCCGGCGGGAACGGGAACGGCGCCGCGCCCCGCACGGCCGACACCGCCGCGGCGCGGAGCGTGCTCACGCTCGTCCCCGCGACGACCTCGACGGCGGCGAGCCGGCCATCGGAACCGAGACGCACCTCGAGCTCGACCACGCCGTGCTGGCCGCTGCGCACGGCCGTCCACGGATAGACGAGCCGGTCCTGGACGCGCTGCCGGAGCGCGCGCACGTAGGATTCGTACTCCGGCGGGACGCCGCCATCCGCCGCGCCCCCCGCTTGGCCTCCCTCCGGCGAGAGGCGCGCGAGATGCCCTCCGCCGGCCGGCGCCGGTCCCCCGCCAGGACCAGCCGCGCCACCCGGCTCGACCCGCCCGCCCAGCCCTGTCTCCGCACGCACTTCGCTCCCCGGATCGATGGACCCACGTGAGCCGGGGATCGCGGACCCGGGCGGCGTGGCGCGACCGGCCGCGGGATCCCCAGCCGGGATCGCTGCGGCGGCGTCCGACCCCTGGGTCGTTGGCCCCTTGGTCGTGGGCGCGCCCTGTCCGGTGCCGGTCGCCGGACCCTGTGGCACGGTCTCCGGCGGCGGCAAGACGATCGGCGGCGCGAGCGCCATCGGTGGCGCCGGCGCGGGCGGAAGCGGCGGCGGGGCGGGTCTCGCGGGAGCCGGTGCGGGCGGCGGCGGCAACGCCGATCCGGTGTCGATCATCTTGGGCGGGGACGGCGCACTCGGCGGCCGCGGCACCTCGGATGCCGCACTCGCCGCCGGAGCGGGCGGCGTGACCGCCGGAGAGGCCGGCACGCGAGCCACAGCGGATGGCGCGATCGTCCGCGCAGGCGGCGTGGCCGCCGGCGCGGACGGCGGGACCCCCGACGCGGACTGCGGCGTATCACGAGGGGGCTCGTTGCGGGACGGCGCGCGGGCCACCCGCCCGGAGCCGGTCCCCGACTGTCCCATTCGAGCGCCCGTCGTGGAAGCGTCCGCGCCCTCGGGTCGCTCGCCGGTCGCCACGACGGGGTGGACCAGATCCACGTAGAGCGCAGCCGGCGGCGGGACCGGGGACGGGCCGGTCGAGCCACGCAGCGCCGACGACGCCGATCGTGGCGACGGCGAACGCTGTGGGCCAGGACCGAGAGGGTCAGCGGCCCCCCGAGCCCCCGGCTCACGCGGGCTCTCCCCGGCTCACCGGCAGCGTCCTTCCGAGGAGCGCGACCCCCGCCAGCGAGAACGACGGTGATGCCCGCCGCGGCGCCGAGCACGCGGCGCGCACGACGGATCGCGTCGGGCGATGCCGGGCAGCGCGCCCTCCCCGAGCCGGTACGCCCCGCGCTTCGCGAGCCCGACGTCGAGGGCACCGGCCATCGCCGCCATCGGCCAGCCGGCGTTCGGGCTCGCCGTGCGGCGATGCTGCGCCCACGCGACCCGGGCGGCGCCGGCGCCGTTCTCGCCGACGAGGGCCGCAGCCCGCCGCGAGGACGGCGGCGCCGAGACGAGCGGGCACGAGGTTCGCCAGATCGTCGAGGCGCGCGGCGGCCTTGCCGAACCGCTCGTAGCGCGCGTCCCGATATCCCCACATCGCGTCGGCCGTGTTGACGGCGCGGTACGTCCACGCGGCCGGCAGCCCACCCACCGCGTAGGCGAGGATCGGCGCCGCGATGCTGTCCACCAGGTTCTCCGCCGCGGACTCGATCGCCGCCGACGCCACCTCGTCCGCCGCGAGGTCGCCGGTCGGCCGGCTCACCAGATCCCGTCCGGCGCAGGGTCCGCGCGGTCTCGATGTCCCCGGCCCGGAGCGCGGTCTCGACGCCTTCCGCGGCCTCGCCGAGGCGGCGCAGCGCGAAGGCGGGCTTGAGTGCCAGCGCCTCCAGCACGACGCCGGCCCCGCCGAGCGCGCGCGCCGCGGCCGCGAGCAGGCGCGCGGCGCCCCACGCGCCGGCGGTCACGAGCGTGACGGCCGCCGCGCCGTCGGCGACGCTCCGGCCGGGCGCGCGTCGCTCCGCCCAGCCGAGCGCGCGGCCCAGCCAGGCCACGGGATGCCAGCGCCCGGGCGGCTCGCCCAGGGCGAGATCGAGGGCGACGGCCAGCAGGATGGCCGCGGGCCGCCGGAGCGTCATCGGGGCGGTATCCCGAGACGGACCGCCCGGCGCACGGCGCGCGCCAGGCACCAGCCGGCCACGGTCCCCGGCCCGAGGTACGGCACGCGCGGGCCGTGCCCGGTCCACGCGATGACGACCGCGTCGGTGACCGTCCCCGTCGCGGGCGCTCCCTCCGCCGTCACGATGCCCGCCTCGACCAGCGCCCCGACCTTCGCCTCGGTGGCCGTGATGACGCCGTTGACGGCGGCGGCGCGCTCGAGCTCGGCGTCGAGCACGACCACGACGTTGATCGTCGACGGCTGCCACGCGACCGGCGGCGTGAGGCCCGCCGCCACCGGGATGCCGAGCCCGACGGTCGCGACCGCGCCGACGCGGACGCCGTCGGCCTCCTCCCACACGATGCGGGCCTCGTGTGTCCAGGCCGCCGTCATGAGCCCGACGAACGGCTCGGCAATGCCGAGCCCCCGCGCGAAGGCAGAGAGGTCCCGGCCAGGGTCGGCGGAGTCGTAGCCCTCGCCGCACGTGCATGTTCACCACGTGGCGCGTGACGTCGAGATCGCCGCCCACCACGGCCGAGGCCAGGACGCGGAGGGGCGCCGCGCTTCTGAGCCACACCGCGTCCCGGCCGACGTCGATCTCGACGCCCTCGATCACCCGCGCCTCCTGCGTCGTGTCCTCGGGCGCCCCGGCTCGCACCGGGGCGCCCCGCATCGCATCAGCCACCGATCAGTCGAAGACCGCGCGAATCCCCGCCACGACGTGCGTCCCGAGCGCCGGGAAGCCCGCCACCTCGGAGTAGCTCTCGTTGAAGAGGTTGGTCGCCCGCACGTGGAGCGTGATGTTCGACAGGAAGCCCCAGCGCTTGATCGGCAGGCGGTACGCCGCCGCCGCGTTGACGACCGTGTAGCCCGGGTTCCGGGGCTGGCCCGGCGCCTCGAACTGGCTCGACATGACCTGCACCTCGCCCGAGAGCGTGAGGCCGGGCAGCGGCTCCCAGGTGCCGGTCACCGAGAGGGCGTTGGGGGCGATGCGCCGGAGCGGGTCCCCCGTCGCGCGGTCCTCGGAGTCGGTGTACGTGTAGGCGAGCGCCAGGACGAGGCCGTCGATCGGCATCACGCTCGCTTCCACCTCGACGCCCTCGGACTGCGCCTCGCCGACGTTCTGGGCCTGGAAGCAGAAGTTCACGGGATCGGTCAGCGTGGACTGGATCAGGTTCTTGTAGTCGTTGCGGAAGTACGTGGCGGCGAGCCGCACCCGCCGATCCCAGAGGTTCTGCTCCACGCCCGCGTCCCAGGCGGTGCTCTCCTCCGGCTTGAGGTCCGGGTTGCCGAACGGCGCGCACGGAGGGAAGGCCGGGAAGAACAGCTCGTTGAACGTCGGCGCGCGGAAGCCCTGTCCCCAGCTGGCCTTCAGCCGCGTGTCGGTGGCCTTGATGACATAGGACGCCGCTACGCGCGCCGTCGCCTTGTCCTCGAACGTGCTGTTCCCGTCGTAGCGGATGCCTCCCGTCAGGTACAGGCTGTCGAACAGCGTCAGCTGGTCCTGGAGGACGAGCGCCCAGGAGTCGATGGTCTCCTTGTAGCTACCCTTGACCTCGCCCACCTCGTTCCGGTACTCGGCGCCCACGGTGATCGTGTTCCACGGGACGGGCTTGATGAAGTGGTACCACTCGGCCTCGAAGCGCGTGGAGGAGATGTCCGAGGTGAACCCGAACGGGTGCACCGGATCGGGCCGGTCCGTGAACGTGAGCGTCTGGTCCACGGCCGACACCCGGGCCTTGTGCTCCCAGATCGAGGTCCAGGGCTGGCGCCACTCGAGGGACAGGAGCCAGAGCTGCTGGTCCTGGTCCCGGTTCGGGTCGAAGTCGGGGAACACCGTGGCGAACGGAACCCCGGTGTGCCCGTCCTGGAACCGTCCGGTCAGCGATACCTCGCCCTTGTTCGGCAAGGCGTAGCCGAGCCGGGCGTTCACGCTGGTGAGCTGGTGGTCGTCGTTGTCGAACTGGCCGCCGAAGTCCAGCCGGCTGACGCCCAGGGAGTAGTTCCACGGCCCCGTGCTCCCGGACACGCCCGCGCGCTCCCGGAAGGTCTCGTAGTTGCCGGCCTCGAGGTCCACGAACCCGGAGGGCGGCCCCTGCCCGCGCTTGGTGATGACGTTGACCACCCCGCCGATGGCGTCCGCGCCGTAGAGGGTCGACTGCGGGCCGCGCAGGACCTCGATCCGCTCGATGTCGTCGAGGGTGAGGTCGGCGAAGTCGAAGTCGCCGGAGGTGAGGCTCTTCACCCTGACGCCGTCGATCAGCACCTGGACCTGGGTCGGGTTGGCGCCGCGGATGCGAATGGTCGAGAGCTTCCCGGGGCTGCCCGAGGTCTGGACCTGGACGCCCGGGATCGTCCGGAGGACCTCCTCGACCGCCCGGTACTCCTGGACTCGCATCGCCTCCTCGGGGACGACGCTCACCGACGCGCCGGTCTGCTCGATCGGCTGCTCGCTCCGGGTCGCCGTCACCACCAGCGGATCCGTCCGCCGGACCTCGGCCGCCGGCGCGGGGCCGCCGGGGCCGAGCGCCGGGGTCGTCTGGGCCGTCTCCTGGGCTCCGGCCCACCCGGGGCCGAGCCAGAGCAACATCGCGAGTACCCGCCACGTGCCTCTGCGCTTCATCACGCACTCCTCTTCCGCGAAGGGGTGTGAGTCCTCTGGCGGCCCGACCGGTCTCCTGACTCGTGGCTCGTCGCGCCCACCGCGCCTTCCCAGGGCGAATCACCCCAGTGACGTCGCTCCGCCGCGCGCACGCGGCGGAGGTGGGGGCGCTCCCCACTCACAGTTGCGGGACAGTGCCGGAATCGGCATCGCGAGGACGCCTCACCGGCTTCCCGGCATCGGGCCGCACGTCAGCCGCTCGGCCGCTCACCTCCTCTCGATGGGGTCAGGCCTTGACTCCATACATCTCTCGACGCGATGCGCGGCGAAGAGTGTCGACAGCAGGGACTGACCCGAGTTTCAACGTCCAAGGCCTGACCCCGAGTTTCAAAGTCTGACCCCGAGGACGACGGGGCGGCCGGAGGGGAGGCGCTCCACCCAGACCGGACAGCCGTACGCGGCCTCGAGGACCGCCTCGTCCAGGACCTCGCGGGGCGGGCCGAGCCGGATGACGCGCCCGCCCGAGAGAAGGAGGAGCCGGTCCGCCAGATCCCCGGCCAGGTTCAGGTCGTGGCTCACGAAGATCACGGTCATGCCCCGCTCCCGGTTGAGCCGCCGGAGCAGCCCGACGAGATGCCGCTGATGCAGGAGGTCGAGGTGGCTCGTCGGCTCGTCGAGGAGGAGCACGCGCGGCTCCTGGGCGAGCGCCCGCGCCAGGAGCGCCCGCTGCCGCTCGCCGCCGGCCAGCGTGTCGACCGGGTGATCGCCGAGCTCGAGGACTCCCGCGAGGGCCATCGCCTCGCGCGCCCGGGCGAGGTCCGAAGGTCCCTCGAAGAGCCGCCCCTCGCTCCGGGGGAAGCGCCCCATGAGGACGAGCTCCTCCACGCTGACCGAGAACGCGAGCTGCTCCTCCTGCGGGACGACCGCCACGTCCCGGGCCAGCGCGAGGCGCCCCACGGCGCCGAGCGGCTGACCGCGGTACCGGATCTCGCCGCGCGCGGGAGCGTGCACCTTCGACAGGAGACGCAGGAGCGTGGTCTTCCCGGAGCTGTTGGGCCCGACCAGGCCCAGGATCTCCCCCTCCGCCACCCTGAACGACACGCCGGCGAGGCGGAACGCGCCGCCGTAGCCGAACTCCACCCCGTCCGCCTCGAACATGGGCGGGCCGGCCGCGGCCGTGGCCATGCTCACTGGGCTACCCTCGCTCCACGGAGTCGATCGGACGGCCTTCGGCTTGTGGACTCATGCGCTCCCCGCCGCAGCCGGGTCCGGAGCAGGTAGACGAAGAACGGCGCCCCGCAGAACGCCGTGACCACCCCGACCGGCAGCTCGGCGGGCTGCACCACCAGGCGCGCCAGCGTGTCCGCCAGCACGAGGAAGGTCGCGCCCGCGCCGGCGGCCACCGGCAGCAGGAGCCGGTTGTCCGAGCCGACGGTCAGGCGCACGCCGTGCGGCACGATCAGGCCGACGAACCCGATCGGCCCCGTCTGGGCGACGATCACGCCCGTGAGGAGCGACGCCGCCACGAAGACGATGCGCTTGACCCGCTCGGCCTCGACGCCCAGCTGGAGGGCCGACTCCTCGCCGAGCGCGAGCAGGTTGAGCGCGCGCGCCTGCGCGTAGATCATCGCCGTTCCGGCCGCCGTGCCGACCGCGATCACCCCGACCGCGCGGTACCCCACGATCCCGAGGCTCCCCATGAGCCAGTGGAGGATCCCGCCCAGCTGGGCGAAGTCCACGAGCGAGACGACCAGCGTGATCACGGCCGAGAAGAAGAGCCCCGTGATCACCCCCGCCAGGAGCAGCGTCTGGACGGGCAGCCAGCCGCCCGACGAGGCGATCAGGTACACGACGATCGCCGCGATCAGCGCCCCCGCGAACGCGACGGCCGAGAGCCCGACCGTCGCCGCCAGCGAGCCCTGGAGGCCCCAGAGGTGCCCGAGCACCGCGCCCAGCGCCGCGCCGCCGGCCACGCCCAGCACCGCCGGATCCGCGAGCGGGTTCCGCGTCAGGGCCTGGAACGCCGCCCCCGCGACGGCCAGGCCTCCGCCCGCCAGCGCGGCGAGGATGACCCGCGGCAGCCGGAGCTCCAGCACGACCGTGGCCGCGAGGTCCGAGCGGCGCCCGCCCCACGAGCGTGGCGGCGACGTCGCCGAGACCGACGGGCGCCGGGCCGGTGGCGAGCCCGACGACGCTCGCGAGAACGAGCCCGCCCGCCACCACGGCGGAAGCCGTTCCCACCCGGCGGCGCGAGATCACGGCACGCGCTCCGGATGGATCACGCGGGCCAGCGCGCGGAGCGCCTCGATCATGCGGGGCCCCGGCCGGTGGACGAGGTCGCCGTCGACGCCGAACACGCGTCCCTCGCGGACGGCGCTGACCGAGCCGAGCCGCTCCCAGCCACGGAGGAGCTCCTCGACCGTCCCCTGCCCGTGGCGCCCCACGATGATCCGGTCAGGCCGCCGCTCGACCACGGTCTCCAGCGACAGACGCGGGTACGGCAGCGGCTCGGCGCCCGTGACGCTCTCGCCCCCGGCCCGCTGGATGAGCTCGGTGATGAGCGTGCCCCGGCCGGGCGCGATGAGGGGGTTCGGCCACACGACGTAGAGGACACGCGGCCGGGGCGAGCCCGCGACCGCGCGCGCGATGGCGTCCGCGTCTCGCCGCATGGCGGCGACCCGCGCGCGGGCGGCGGCGTCGCGCCCGAGCACGCGGCCGATCCGGTCGATCGACTCGAGCACGGTCTCGAAGTCGACGGGCTGGACCACGTAGACCGGCAACCCGAGCGACACCAGCCGCTCGACGTGCTCCGCGTAGTTGCTCTCCGACGTCGCGATGATCAGGTCGGGGCGGAGCGACAGGATCGCCTCGAAGCTCGGCGTGGAGATCCCGCCGACCCGCGGCTTCCGGGCCGCCTCCGGAGGGTAGTCGCAGAAGTCGGTCACCCCGACCAGGCGGTCCCCGTCGCCGAGAACGAACACGGTCTCGGTGATGCTCGGCGCCAGCGACACGATCCGCGCCGCGTGGTCCGGGATCCGGACCCGCCGGCCGAGCATGTCCGTCACCTCGCCGGCCCACCCGTCCGGCGATCCGCACGCGAGCCCGGCCAGCGCCACGACGAGGAGCAGCAGGGCTCGCACGGGCGGCCGCCTCCCGCGACGAGAGTCCCGCCCCGTCGACGGCCGCCTCATCGCGAGCGCTCCGACACGCCGGCTTCCTTGAACGTCGCCATCTCGCGGTAGCAGGCGAGCGCCGCGCGGAGGAGGCCGATGCCGAGCGCGGCGCCGGTGCCCTCCCCGAGCCGCATGCCGAGCTCGAGGTACGGCGTCAGCCCGAGGGCCTCGAGCAGCCGCACGTGCCCGGGCTCGGCGCTCCGGTGCGCCGCGAGCAGGTAGCTCCGCGCGGCGGGAGCCAGGCGCGCGGCGACCAGCCCGGCGGCCGTGGCGATGAAGCCGTCGAGCACGACGGGGACGCGGCGCGCGGCGCCCGCCAGGACGACGCCGACCAGCCCCGCGATCTCGAAGCCGCCGACCGCCGCGAGGACTCCGAGCGGGTCGCCCGGATCCGGGCGGTTGACGTCCAGGGCCCGCCGGACCGCCTCGACCTTCCCGACCCAGACGTCGTCGGCCACGCCCGTGCCGCGGCCCGTGACCATCGCGGGATCGGCGCCGGTGAGCGCGGCCGTGAGGGCGCTCGCCGAGGTCGTGTTCCCGATCCCCATCTCCCCGGTGCCGACGCAGTCCGGGGCCGACGCCTCGACGAGCGCCGCCCCTTCGGCGATCGCCCGAGCCGTCTCCTCGCGACTCATCGCCGGCCCCTTCGTGATGCTGCGCGTGCCCGGCGCGATGCGGCGCTCGACGACACCGGCGTGGCCGGCCAGCGGTCCCGCGACGCCGAGGTCCGCCACGACCACCCGGGCCCCGACGTGGCGGGCGAGGACGTTCACCGCGGCGCCGCCCCGCGCGAGGTTCTCGACCATCTGCGCGGTCACGGCCTGGGGATACGCGCTCACGCCCTCGGCGGCGACGCCGTGGTCGCCGGCGAGCGTGAAGATCACCGGGGCATCGACCCGCGGCACGAGATTCCCGGTGATCACGACCACCTGGACGGCGAGCTCCTCCAGCCGCCCCAGGCTCCCCCGGGGCTTGGTCAGGCTGTCGAGCCGGTGTCGCGCCGCGTCCGCCAGCCGCCCGTCCGGCACGACGATGGAGGCGATCAGACGATCGAGGGCGGTCACGACCGGCCCCCGCCTTCGGACGGCGCCGGCGCGCCGGCGGCCTTCACCACGAGCGGGCAGCCGGCGACCATCAGCACGACCTCGTCAGCGGCGCGCGCCACGGCCTGGTTGACCAGGCCGAGCGCATCGCGAAAGCGCCGGCCGAGCTCCGTCGCGGGATGGACTCCCCAGCCGACCTCGTTCGAGACGAGGATGAGGGAGAAGGGCGGGCGCGTGGCGGCGTCGGCCAGCTGGGCCGCCTCCGTCATGAGATCGGAGTCGGCCAGCTCAGGTCTTTTGTCGAGCAGGTTTGCGACCCACAGGTTCAGACAGTCCACCACCACGACGTCGGCCTCGCCCGCGAGCGCGGTGAGAGCCGACACGAGCGCCAGCGGGAACCTCGACGGTGCGCCAGCCCGGAGGCCGCTCCGCCTGGTGGCGGGCGATCCGCGCCGCCATCTCCTCGTCCCCGGCCTCGGCGGTCGCGACGAATGCGACCCGCCCGCCGTGCGCCCGTGCGCGAGCGACGGCGAACGCGCTCTTCCCCGCGCGGACGCCCCCCAGGACGAGGACGGTCCGCGGGCTCACGGCGCGGCGGGTGCGGGGTCTCCGGCTGGGCGAGATCGCGTGCGGCAACCCGGGCCTCCCATCGAAGACCGGTTCGGAGTGCTCGGGTTCCAGGCAGGTCTCCTGACTCTCGGATCGTCCTACTCCCCGCGCCCTTCCCGGCGCGTCGCGCCAGTGGGCTTGGTCTGCGGGTTTCGTCCCCGATCACAGTGACGGGGTCGTGGCGGCTTCGCACCGCCTTCCCTCTTGGCCCCTCGACGAGGGGCGCACCTGGAACCCCGTGAACGCCGTAACGCTAGCAGCGAGGGGAAGGCCCGTCAAGAACGGCAGGGACGGACGGCGACGCGAGCCTCGTCGGAGCGGGCGTCGCGCGCCCCGCGAGCGTTCCGCTACCGGGCGAGCCGGGACTTCACGAGATCGGAGAGCGCCTTGCCGTCGACGGTCTGGCCCTGGAGGCGGAGCGCGAGCCGCCTTCATGACGGCCCCCATGTCCTTCGGCGTCGAGGCGCCCGTCTCCGCGACGGCCGCCTCGACGGCCCGGGCCATGTCGTCCGCCGAGGCGGCGCCGGGAAGGTACTCCTGGATGACCTTGGCCTCGCGCTCCTCTTTCGCGGCGAGGTCCTCGCGGCCGGCCGCGCGGAACTGCTCGGCGGCGTCCCGCCGCTGCTTGATCAGGGTGTTGAGGACGCGCAGGGCGTCCTCGTCCCCGAGGCTCCCGGACACCTCGGTCTCCCGAAGCTTCAGCGCGGTCTTGACCATCCGGAGCGCGCCGAGCCGCTCGGCCTCGCGCGCCTTGAGGGCCGTGATCAGATCGGCGTCGATCCGCTGCACGATCGTCATGATGAGCCTCGCAGCACTATAGCATCGTGGTCGGCCCCGACAGGCGCTCCGGGCCACCGCGGCGCGGGATCGAGGGCTCGTACTACAATCACGCACAGGCACGCGCAGGCACCCGGCGCGCACAGGCACGGACAGACGACGGCGGACCCCCGGCGCGCAAAGGAGAGACCCGATGGCTTCACCGGCTGTTGACCGCTCGTACATCGCCGAGAACGCGGTGGAGCTCCGCCGCCTCCGCACCATGGTCGAGCGCCTCAGCGATGCCGACCTGGCGCGCCCCACGCCCGGCGGCTGGACCGTCGCCGCCTCGCTCGCCCACGTGGCCTTCTGGGACCAGCGGATCCTCTTCTGGCTGGACCGGCTGGAGCGCGGCGAGGCGCCGCGCCGGCTCGAGGAGGCGGACGTCGACTGGATCAACGATGCCGGGAAGCCCCTCTGCCTCGCGCTCCCGCCGCGGGTCGCGGCCCGGCTCACCGTCGAGATCGCCGAGGAGGTGGACCGGCGGCTGGCCGCGCTCGGCGACGAGCGGATCTCCTCGAATCGGGCGGCGGGCGAGCCCCTCCTCCTCACCCGCGCGCACCACCGCAAGACGCATCTCGACGAGATCGAGCGCGTCCTCCGGTAGGCCTCCTGCCGGCCCGGCGCCGAGGCATCCGCCCGCCGCCCCCCTTCCGGTCCCGCGACCCGGAAGCGCGGTAAACTGTGAGCTCATGACGCGAGGAGGCCCTCGATGAGCGAGCCAGTGTGCCAGCCAACGGGCCAGGTGGACGCGGTGCGGGGCCACGCGGTCGTCGTCCAGCCCGGCACCGGGCCGTCCTACTGGCAGCCGGTGCCGGCCAACGGGCACGCGGACCCGGCGCTCTATCCCGCCGTCACCCGCTTCGACGGTCTGTCGATGGGGTACCAGACCATCGCGCCGGGCGGGCGCATCCGGGAGCACTCGCACGGCGACCAGGTCGAGCTCCAGATCTGCTTCCGCGGCCGGGGCCGCGTGGTGGTCGACGGGGTGAGCCATCCGCTCGCGCCCGGAACGGCCTGCTTCCTCGGCTACGACGTCCGCCACGAGATCCTGAACGAGAGCGACGAGGAGCTGGTCCTGCTCTGGGTGGTCTCGCCCCACGGGCTCGAGCACTTCTTCGAGGCGATCGGGCGCCCGCGCCACGCCGGCGAGCCGACGCCCGCGCCCTTCGCCCGCCCCGCCGACGTCGTCGCCATCGAGCGCTCCCTCGGCCTGAACGCCACCTGAGCGGGCGGGCGAAAGGCCCCGGGCTCGAGCCGAGAGACCGATGCTCCGCGTCTACGCGCTCTCCGGCGGCTATCTCGATCTCGAGCTCTCCCTGATGGTGCCGGACCGCGAGCCCGGGACGCGCTGGACGGTGCCCGTCCCCGCGTTCCTCGTCGTCCACGGGGCGGGACGGCTCCTGTTCGACACCGGAGTCCACTGCGCCGCCATCACGGATCCGGTGGGACGGCTCGGCGAGGCTCGCGCCCGTCGATTCGGCGTCCGCTCCCAGCCCGGCGACGACGTGGTGAGCCAGCTCGCGCTCCTCGGGCTCCGGCCCGACGACGTCACCCACGTCGCCAACTCTCATTTCCACTTCGACCACTGCGGCGGCAACGAGTTCTTCCCGCGGTCGACGTTCCTCGTCCAGCGGCGGGAGCTGGAGGCCGCGCGAGATCCGGCGATCCTGTCCCAGAAGCGCTACGCTCCGAGCGCGCCCGATTTCGATCATCCCCTCGCCTACCGGCCGGTCGACGGCGAGCACGACGTCTTCGGCGACGGGACGGTCGTCCTCATCCCGACCCACGGCCACACCCCGGGCCACCAGTCCCTCCGGGTGCGCGCGGGCAAGGGGGCGGAGCTGGTGCTGGCGGCCGACGCCTGCTACACGCGGGAGAACATGGACCGGGACCTCCTCCCGGGAGTGCTCTGGGATCCCGGCGAGATGGCTCGCTCCCTCGCGCATCTGCGCGCGCTCCGCGACCGCCACGGCGCCACCATCATCTTCGGCCACGACCCGGCTCAGTGGGAGGAGCTGCCCCGCGCGCCGGAGCCGCTCGCGGCCGGCTGACGTGACCGGCGAGAGGCGGACCGCGCGATGACGTCGGCTCCTCTGGTCGCTCGCGCTCGCGGCCATCGGACTGGCGGCAAGCCGCTCGGGCGCGAAGGCCCTCGCCCGACGAGCCACGGCCCCCACGCCGCGCAACCTGTGGGTCGCCGGCCTGCCGGCGCTCCTGCTCGCCTGGCTCGTCCCGTTCGTGTCGCTGCTGAACGCCTCGGGAACGGCCGAGGGCCCGTCGCGCCGGGCGTTCATGGCCGCCTCGGCGGCGGCGATCCTGGGCGTGCTGGGAAGCGACTGGCTGATCAACCGCGAGGAGAGGCGACGCGCCGCCCGCGCGGCCGCTCGTGAGCTGGCTCCTCGGCGCCGCGGCCCTCGCGCCGGCGTGGCTGGTCGCCCTGTTCCTCGCCGCCCGCCTGGGCCCCTGATCGGGAGGCGGCGGAGCGGCTACCGCGCTGCGGGCCTCGCGGCGCCCGATGCGCAGCAGTCGACGGCGCAGGTATCGGCCCGCGGCCCGCGGGCGCCGAGGGCGCGCCGCTCGCCGCCGGCCACGCGCTCCTCCACGAGCTCGCGGATCATCCGCACGAAGGCCGGATGGGTCCCCGCCGTCCCGGCGCGCACGAAGCCGAGGCCGAGCGCGGCGGCGCGCTCGCGGGCCTCGGTATCCAGGTCGTAGACGACCTCCATGTGGTCGGACACGAAGCCGACGGGCGCCACGACCACGTCGGCGACCCCCTCGGCCGCGAGGGCGTCGAGGTGATCGAGGATGTCCGGCTCGAGCCACGGCTGCTGGGGCGAGCCGCTCCGGCTCTGGTAGACGAGCGCCCAGGGCTCGTGCCGCACCGCCGCCGCCACCAGGGCGCACGTCTCCCGGAGCTGCGAGACGTAGTCGGCGCCCGCCGCCATCGCCGCCGGGATGCTGTGCGCGGTGAACGCGATGCGCGCCGCCCGGCGGCGGGCCGGCGGCAGCGTGGCGAGCGCGGCCCGCACCCGGTCGGCGTTGGCCTCGACGAATCCCGGATGATCGTGGAAGACGCGCAGCTTGTCGACGACGGGGGCGCCGGGGCCCACCTCGGCGCGCGCCCGCGCGATGTCCTCCAGGTACTGGCGGCATCCCGAGTACGAGCTGTACGCGGAGGTGACGAACGCGAGCGCCCGCGTGACGCCGTCCCCCATCATCGCGCGGAGCGCGTCGGCCAGGAACGGGTGCCAGTTCCGGTTGCCCCAGTAGAGCGGCAGGCGCAAGCCGTGGGCGCCGAGCTCCTCGCGGAGGGCCTCCAGGAGCGCCCGGTTCTGGGCGTTGATCGGGCTGACGCCGGCGAAGCGCTCGTAGTGGTGCGCGACCTCGCGCTTGCGCTCGGGCGGCACGCTCCGCCCCCGCAGCACGTGGTCCAGGAACGGCGCGACGTCCGCCATCCCCTCCGGCCCCCCGAACGAGACGAGGAGAAGGGCGTCGTAGGAGCACGGGGCTGTTCACGCGGCCGTCGAGCCTCCGCTGGCGTTCATCGCGACTCGGCCGGCGTGCGGCCGCGGTCGAAGCGTAACATGGGGCCCGCGACGCGGGTACACTAGGCGGGGTCGTCGTGACCCGTCGCACAACACCCGTCCCCGATCCGAGAGAGAGGCCGCCCTGTACCGGGCCCGCGATGAGGCTCGTGACGTGCCGGCCGAGAGGAGATCCGCTCGATGACCGTCCCTGCCCGTCCCCTGGTGGTAGTCGCCGGCAAGATCAATCCCGCCGGCGTGGCGCAGCTCGAATCCGAGGCGCGGGTGGTCATCACCCCGGACCAGGAGACGAAGACGGTGATCGAGCTGGCGCGAGACGCGGAGGCCATCCTCTTCCGCGCGGGCCCGCGCTGCGACGACGTCATCCTCGGGGCGTGCCCTCGCGTGCGCGTCGTGGGGCGCCACGGCGTCGGGCCTCGACACGGTCGACCTCGAGTCGGCGACGCGGCACGGCGTCGCCGTGGTCCACGCGCCCGGCTCGAACTCGCAGGCCGTGGCCGAGCACGCCCTCATGCTCATGCTGGCGTGCGTCAAGCGCACGGTGGAGATCGACCGGATGACGCGCAAGGGCGACTGGAGCCCCCGGCACCAGGTCGTGAACACCGAGCTCGGCGGCAAGACCCTCGGCATCGTCGGGATCGGCAACGTCGGCCGGCGGGTCGCCCGGTTCGCGGGCGCGCTCGGGATGCGTGTCCTCGCCTACGACAAGTACGTCCCCGCCGACGAGGTCCGGCGGCGCGGCGCCGAGCCCGTCGGGAGCCTGGACGAGCTCTTGCCCCAGGTCGACGTCCTCACGTGCCACACGCCGCTCACGCCCGAGACGCGCCACATGATCGACGAGCGGGCGCTCGCGCGCATGCGCCCCGGCGTGATCTTCATCAACACGTCGCGCGGGCCCGTCCACAGCGAGCGCGCGGTCTTCGAGGCCCTCGTCCAGAAGCGCCTGGCGGCCGCGGGGCTCGACGTCTTCGAGCAGGAGCCGAGCCCCGTCGACAACCCGATCTTCAACCTCGACAACGTGGTGTGCTCCGGGCACGTCGCCGGGGTGACGGTCGAGGCCAACCGCGAGGCGTCGCTCCAGGTGACGGCCGAGATCCTCCGCGTGCTGCGCGGCGAGCGGCCGAAGGACCTCGCGAACCCCGACGTCTGGCCCCGGCCCGCGCAGCGGCGCTAGTCGCCCCGTGGAGGCGCGGCCCTTCGTCGTCGACGTCCCGCAGACGACGCTGGACGACCTGACGGAGCGTCTCCGGCGCACGCGCTGGCCCGACGAGGTCGAGGGCGCCGGCTGGGACTACGGCGTGAGCCTCGCCTATCTCCAGACGCTCGTCGAGTACTGGGGCACGCGCTTCGACTGGCGGGCGCAGGAGCGCGCGATGAACGCCTTCCCGCACTTCCGCGCGGATGTCGACGGCCACGGCATCCACTTCATCCATGTCCGTGGGGCGCGCGGCCGCGGCCCCGCCCCGCTCCCGCTGCTCGTCACGCATGGCTGGCCGAGCTCGTTCGTCGAGATGCTCCCCCTGATCCCCCTCCTGGCCGACCCGGCGGCCCACGGCGGAGACCCCGCGGACGCCTTCGACGTGGTGGTGCCCTCGGTGCCGGGGTTCGGGTTCTCCGACCGGCCCGCGAAGCCGGGCATGACCCGGAGCCGCGTGGCCACGCTCTGGGCGCGGCTGATGGAGGGTCTTGGCTACGCGCGCTTCGCCGCCCACGGCAACGACATCGGCGCCGTGATCACCGGCTGGATGGCCGCGGACTTCCCCGACCGGCTGATCGCGATCCACACGATGATGCCGGGCTTCCCGTCTCCGGTCATCGGTCCCGACGCGCAGCCGCCCGAGCGACGCCGAGCGGGCCCACGCGGAGATCCAGGCGCGCTGGGAGCGCGAGGAGGGCGGCTACAACCTGATCCAGGAGACCCGGCCCCAGACCCTGGCCTACGGGCTCCACGACTCCCCGGCCGGGCTGGCCGCGTGGATCCTCGAGAAGTGGCGGGCCTGGACGGACCCGGCGGGCGACGTGGAGCGGTACTTCGCCCGCGACCTCCTGCTCGCCAACGTCACCCTCTACTGGGTGACGGGCACCATCAACTCCGCGAACCGCTCCTACTACGAGCGCGCCCGGGAGCCGCGGCGCATCACCTCCCGCATCACGGTGCCGACCGGCGTGGCGCTGTCGACGGAAGCGGTCCAGCGGGTGCCCCGCGAGCGGGCCGAGCGGAGCTACGCCGACATCCGGCGATGGACCGAGTTCCCCCGCGGCGGCCACTTCTTCGCGGCGGAGGAGCCGCGCCTCCTGGCGGAGGAGCTCCGCGCGTTCTTCCGCCCGTTCCGTCCGACGGCGCGCTGACCCGGACGCGGGGCGGCGCGTCAGACCCGGACGGTTGGCTCTCCGGCGTCGAGCGCGGTCAGGAGCGCGGCGGCCCGCTCCCGCTTCGCCGGGTCCTTGTCACGCTGCACGATGCGCAGGAGGGACGCGCGGGCGGCGCGGTCGCCCCGCTCGGCCATCTCGAACGCGATGACGTCGCGCCGCTCGTAGTACTGCGTGTCGAACTCGCCGATGGTGATCGGGAGACGCTTCCAGTAGTACTGGAGCTCGTCGGACTTCCAGCCCGCGTAGACCTGGTCCCACGTGAACAGGTTCGCGTAGGGGCGGAGGCTCAGGTCGGAGACCGGCTCGCTCACCCGCTGGTAGCGGGCGTCCATCGACTGGCGCAGGCGGTCGGTCAGGTTCGGCATGCCCTTGTGCACCGTGAGGCTGTGGAAGATCAGCACGTCGCCCGCGGAGAACGAGCCCGCGCGCCAGCGGCCGGCCAGGGGGTCGACGACCTCCAGGCCCCCCGAGCCGTTCGTCACCCGGAAGTCCCGGACGCCGTCCCGGTGCGAGCCGGCCGCCACCGAGAGGCTCCCCTGCTCGACCGGACAGTCGCCCAGCGGCATCCACACCGTGTACGTCCTGGGCGTGCCCTGGATGTGCACGTAGTCCTGGTGGGCCGGCGTGGTCGACTCCGCCCGCTGCGGGAAGATGTTCCGCATCACGAACAGCGGGTGCACGAGGACCGGCTCTCCGAACAGCCGCTCGAAGAAGCTCATGGTCGCCGGGTGGTGCTTGAGCGCGTGGAGCGCCTCGAGCAGGTAGAGGCGCCGGAACACCTCCACGTACCGGGGCTCCGGGTCCGTGCAGGCCGCCGCCGGGTTGGCGACGCCGTCGTCCACGGGGTGCGCGGGGTCGAGCCAGCCGCTGGCCGCCGCGACGGCGCGGCACTCGCGGCGCACGTCGAGGACGGCCGCGCGCGGCACGAGCCCCCGGACGAACAGGTACCCCTCGGTGTCGAGCCGCTCGTTCAGCGCGTCGGGATCCGCCACCAGGCTCGTCGAGTCCAGGAAGGGCTGCATCGTGCGCCTCCGTCCAGCGAATCGTTCTCGTCGCCGCCGCCGGGGCGGACCGTTCTCGGCTCGACCCGCGGTTGACAGCCTACGCCGTTCAGAATGTAATAGCGCGAATTCCAGGCGCTGTCACCCGACCATCCAGCCCGTGGCCAGCCCCGTGACCGGGAGAGGAGTCCTCCGATGACGACATGGAAGGTTCGGTCCCTCGCCGCCGCCCTGATCGCGCTGAGCGCGGTCGTGCTGTCCGGGCCGGCGGCGCCCCCCGTGGTCGCGCAGTCGAAGCCGCCGATCACGCTCCGGCTCACCTGGACCACGTCGATGGACACCCACGTCGGGAAGGGCGCCCAGCACTTCGTCAAGCGCATGAGCGAGCTGACCGGCGGCCAGGTCACGGTGCGGCTGTTCCCGAACTCCGGCCTCGGCTCGGAGCAGCAGGCGCTGGAGGGCATGCAGGCGGGCACGGTCGACATGGGCCTGATCACCGTGTACACGAACGCCGTCAAGGTCGGCGTCGTCCTGGACCTGCCGTTCCTCTTCCGCGACGTGGCCCACTGGAAGAAGTCGGTCGAGGGCGCGCCCGGGCAGGCCATCGCCGAGACGGCCCCCGCCGCCGGCGTGCGGATCCTGGCCTGGTATCTCGGCGGCTGGCGGGACGTGTACGGCTCGAAGCCGATGCGCTCCGTGGACGACTTCAAGGGCCTGAAGATCCGGACGCAGCAGGCGGTGGCGCTCGTGGAGTTCTTCAAGGCCATCGGGGCGATCCCGACGCCGATCGCGTGGCCGGAGACGTACCTCGCCCTCCAGCAGAAGACGGTCGACGCGGCGGAGACGGCGCTGTGGGCGATGTACGACGCCAAGCAGTACGAGGTCGCCAAGTTCGCCGTCGAGACCCACCACTCCCAGAGCAACATCCCGGTGATGATCTCGGAGCAGCGGTGGAAGACGCTGCCCCCCGACGTCCAGCAGGCCCTCGTCACCGCCGCCCGCGAGTCGGCCGACGTCCAGCAGAAGGCGTACCAGGCCGAGGCGGACGCCATGGTCGCCAAGCTCAAGGAGAAGGGCATCGTCTTCACGAAGCCCGGACCTCGCCCCGTTCCGCGACGTCGCCAAGCGCGCGGTTCACCAGAAGCTGGTCACCGACCCCGCGCAGAAGGCGATCCTGGCCGAGGTCGAGAAGCTCTGACGACCGGCTCCTGAGCGCGTGACCCGTCCGACGTCTCGGTGCGCGCCGGGGCGCCCGTGAAGCGCCTCGGCGCCATCGTCGAGTCGGTCGCGGCGCGTCCTCCTGGCGGTCGTCGTCGTCATCGTCCTCGTCCAGGTGTTCGGCCGCTACATCCTCCGCATCTCCCTCTCCTGGCCGGAGGAGCTGGCCCGCTACGTCCTCGTCTGGCTCACGTTCTTCGGCGTGGCCGCCGCGGCGGCGACCCGATCGCAGATCGTCGTCGACACCCTCCTGGAGCTCGTCTCGCCCCGCGCTCGCCGCGTCATGGAAGGCGATCGGCGCGCTGGCCGGCCTGGTGGCCGTCGCGCTCCTGGTGTGGACGAGCCGGCCGCTTCTCTTCGGCCCGGCCGGCGGATCGACGTCGCCGGCCACGGGCATCCCCTCCTTCTGGATCTACCTCGCCGTCCCGGTCGGCGGCGTGCTGCTCGGCGCGTTCGCGCTGGCGGATCTGGGCCGCCTCCTGCGAGGCGAGCCTGCCCCGCCCGCTCCCCCGGCGGCCGGCGCCGATTCGCCTTCCGCGTCCGGCCCCGGCGTTCCCTGACGGGTCATGGAGAGCGTCCTTCCGATCCTGGGGGCGGTGTTCCTCGTCCTCATCTTCGCCGGCGTCCCCGTCGCCTACTCGATGGTCCTGACGGCCGCGGCTCACTTCTACGTGCTCAGCCCCGGGATGTCGGCCGACCGTGATCGCCCAGCGGCCGGTGGGGCTCATCTCGGAGTCGTTCACGCTCCTGGCGGTGCCCCTGTTCCTGCTGGCCGGAAACCTGCTGAACGCCTGCGGCATGACGGCCCGGCTCGTCGCCTTCTCGGTGGCCCTGGTCGGCCACGTGCGCGGCGGGCCTCGGGCACGCGGTCGTCGTGTCGAACGTCATCATGTCGGGCATGTCGGGCTCGGCGACGGCCGACGCGGCCGGCATCGGCTCGATCATGATCCCCTCGCTGATCCGCGCCGGATTCAGCCCGCGGGCGGCGGCGGCCCTCACGGCGTCCGCCGCGACGCTGGGTCCCATCATTCCCCCGAGCGTCGCCATGGTCCTCTACGCGAGCCTCGCCAACGTGTCGCTGGGCCGGCTCCTCCTCGCCGGCTTCCTGCCCGGATTCGTGATCGCGCTGTTCCTGATGATCGATCTGTGGCTCTCGTCGGAGAGCCGGCGGGTCGCGCGGATTCCCTTCGACTGGCGCCGGCTCCTCGTGACCGCCCGCGACGCCATCCTGGCGCTGATCATGCCCGCGATCATCCTGGGGGGCATGTTCGGCGGGGTCTACACGCCGACCGAGGGCGCGGCGGTGGCCGTCGCCTACGCGCTGGTCATCGGGGTCGTCGTCTACCGGTCGCTCAGCGTCGCCATCGTCTTCGAGTCCCTCCGGGAGTCGGCGCGCACGACGGGGGCGGTCCTCTTCGTGGTGGCCACCGCCAACGCGGTCTCGTGGATCCTCACCGCCGAGCAGGCCGGCGAGGCGCTCCGCCAGATCTTCCTGCCGTTCCAGGCCTCGCCCAAGATCACCATGCTCCTCATCGCCGGGGTGACGCTCGTGCTGGGAACGGCCATGGAGGAGACGACCATGCTCGTCCTCATGACGCCGATCCTGGCGCCGATCGTCGCCCAGGCCGGGATCGATCCCATCCACTTCGGCCTGGTGTTCGTCCTCTCCACGATGATCGGGCTCATCACGCCGCCGGTCGGGATCACGATGTTCATCGCCTGCCGCCTGGCGGGGATCACGGTCAACGAGTTCACCCGCGCCGTGTGGCGGCCGTTCCTCGCCCTCGTCCTCGCCGTGATCGTGTGCGCGCTCTGGCCGGGGCTGGTGCTGTACCTGCCGAACCTCGTGATGGGCCGGTAGGCGCGAGCCGCAACCGCCGCTCCGCCAGACGCCCGGCACGACCGCCGCACCGCGTGACGCGGCGGACATCGCCGCAGGAGGCGTCCGTGCCGGAATCCCCCCGGGTCGCCCAGGATCGGGTCGAGAGCTACTTCAAGGAGCTGAACAACTGGGGCCGCTGGGGCCACGACGACCAGCGAGGCACGCTGAACCTGATCACGCCGGCCCGGCGCGCCGACGCGATCCGGCTGATCCGCACGGGCCGCACGGTCTCGCTGGCGCGCGACGTGGTGCCGCGCCCCGTGTACATGTACCACGTCACGTTCCCGGCCAAGCGCGAGCGGGTCGACGTGGTGCTCGACCGCTTCGACATGGTCTACCACGGCTACTGGATCACGCACGTGGACGCGCTCTGCCACGTCGGCTGGGACGGCGAGCTGTACAACGGCCGGCCGTTCGCCGCGAGCCTGTCCGTCGAGGGCGCGAGCTGGTGCCCGATCGACCCCATCGCGGCGGACGGGATCACGACGCGCGGCGTCCTGCTCGACGTCGCGGCCGGGCGCGCGGAAGGATTCGTGACGGTCGGCCGCCCGGTCACCCCGCGGGAGCTGGACGAGACGGCGGCGCGCGCCGGCGTCCGGATCCAGCCCGGCGACGCGGTCGTGATCCGGAGCGGAG
The DNA here is from genome assembly GCA_963745015.1 of uncultured Candidatus Rokubacteria bacterium. Classification (GTDB taxonomy): domain Bacteria; phylum Methylomirabilota; class Methylomirabilia; order Rokubacteriales; family DASRDR01; genus DASRDR01. The sequence goes on along the minus strand of CAVUVU010000009.1, from coordinate 60,341 downwards.
ACGAGGCGTTCCGCCAGGCGCATCCGGACTGGGTGCCGCGCGTGTCCCCCCACCCCGGGCTCCACGTCTCGTGTCTCGAGTGGCTTCGCCAGAAGGACGTCGCCGCCGTGGCGTGGGACATGATGGACGAGCGTCCCAGCGGCTACCCGGGGTTCGCGATGGGCACCCACCTGGCGATCCCGTTCCTGGGCCTCGCCCTGGTCGACAACGTCAGCCCGGAGGCCCTCGCCGAGGCGTGCCGCGAGGAGAAGCGCTACGAGTTCTTCTTCACGGCGACGCCGCTCCGGCTCCGCGGCGCCACCGGAGCTCCGGCCCACCCGATCGCGATCTTCTGACAAGACCGATGCGACGCTGGCGCGGAAAGGGAGGCTGATTGCCGCGGAACCCGCTCTCCGGGGACGCCGCGCCGAGCGCGCAGGGCCCCTTCGCACAGGCCGGCGCGGAGGCGCAGGATCATGCGCGCCTGATTCGCGGCTTCTACGCGGCCTTCCACCGCCGCGACCACGAGGCGATGGCCGCCTGCTACGCGCCCGAGGCGCAGTTCCGCGACCCGGTCTTCATGGACCTGACGGGCTGGAGGATCGCCGCGATGTGGCGGATGCTGTGCGAGCGCGCCACGGATCTCCACGTCAGCGTGGCCGACGTCGCGGCCGACGCCGCGAGAGCGGCTCGGCTCGCTGGGAGGCGCGCTACACGTTCACGGCGACCGGTCGTCCCGTGCACAATGTGATCGAGGCGTCGTTCACCTTCGCCGGAGGCCGGATCCGGCGCCACGTGGACACATTCGATCTCTACGCGTGGGCCCGGCAGGCGCTGGGTCTGAAGGGGCTCCTTCTCGGATGGGCGCCGCCCGTGCAACGGGCGATCCGCGCCCAGGCGTCCCGTGGCCTCGACGCGTTCGCGGCGAAGCACGGCCTGGGTCCCCGGTAGGCGGAGCCTCTCAGGCCTTCCGCTCGGGCGCCTCGTGGAGGAGCGTCTCCGTGGCGAGGCTCCTCGACCTGAAGATGGGCAGGCTTCCGACCAGCAACCCTCCGAAGCCGGCGGCCACCGCGGCGACCGTCCAGCCGAGAAAGTGCCAGACCCCCGGGAGCCGGGGAAAGGTCGACACCGGCATCATCTTCGTCGAACGGCCCTTCCCGTACCCCACGACCGGCGCCGCTTCGCTCCACCACACGCGCACCCGCCGGCCCGGCGCGAAGGCGACGGTCGGGTCGCGCTCGACCACGTAGCCGGACGGGGTCTTCCGCAGCTCGATGACCCACTCCTCACCCCCCGGGTCGAGCAGCCCCCGGGCGAGCGGCGAGCCGTCGTTCTCGTGCGCCACCTCCATCACGAAGTCGACCTGCCGGTACGTCGGACCGTAGCGCCAGAAGATGAACGCCGGGATCGCTTCACTCAGGAGGTAGAAGACGACGAGGCTGGTTCCCAGGAAGACGAGCACTGCCGGATTGAAGCGGGCGAGGGTCCAGAGGCCGGATCGCCCCGGCGTGCCGAGAGGCTGCCGGCGCCTCCTCATCGCGGGCCCGGAACCGGGCGGGGGCCGTCAGTTCCGGCCGAGTTCGACCTCCGCCTTCCGGACCGCGCCCGTCACGATCTCGGCCACGCGGTCGATCTCCGACTCCGAGATCACGAGGGGCGGCGACAGCGCGATGGTGTCGCTGATGGCGCGCACGATCAGGCCCTGCTCGAGGCAGTGACGGCGCACGAGCGCGCTGCCGCGGCCGTCCGGGAACGGCGCGCGCGTCTTCCGGTCGGCGACGATCTCCACCCCGGTCAGGAGGCCGAGCCCCCGCACCTCGCCGACGATCGGCGAGCTCTCGACGGCGCGCAGCCGGTCGACCAGGCGCCGGCCCATGCGCTGGGCGTGCTCGACCAGGTTTTCCTTCTCCAGGATCTCGATCGTCTGGAGGGCCGCCGCGCAGCAGCCGGGATGCGCGTTGTACGTGAAGCCCTGCCAGAACGTGAACTCCTCCGGGCGCGTCGTCAGGACCTCGTAGATGCCGCCGCCGACGGCGACTCCCGACAGCGGCATGTACCCGCTGGTCAGCCCCTTGCCGATCGTCAGCATGTCGGGGACCACGCTCCAGTTGTCGACGCCGAACCAGCGCCCGGTCCGCCCGAACCCGCAGATCACCTCGTCGGCGACCAGGAGGACGTCGTGCGCGCGGCAGATCTCCCGGAGGCTCGGCCAGTACGTGGGCGGGGGGACGACGATGCCGCCCGCCGCCTGGACCGGCTCGGCGATGACCATGGCCACCGTGTCCGGCCCCTCGCGCCGGATGAGGGCGTCGACGGCCTCGGCGCACGCCCCGGTGCAGCTCGGCTCGGTCCCGCACGCCTCGCAGCGGTAGCGGTACGGCGCCGGGGCCTCGACGAAGCCCTCCATGAGCGGGCTGATGTGCTCGTGGTACTGGTGAAGGCGCGTCGCCGAGAGCGTGCCGTAGGTCGCGCCGTGGTAGGCCCGCGCCCGCGAGATGACCTTCACCTTCCGCGCGTTGCCCCGGGCCTTGTGGTAGGACCGCGCGAGCTTGATGGCCGTCTCGTTGGCCGCGGACCCGCTGTCGACGAAGAAGAACCGGTCGAGCCCGGGAGGCGTGACGCGGGCCAGGCGCGCGGCCAGCTCGATCCCGGCCGGGTGGGCGAAGCCGAAGAACGACGTGCTGAACGCGAGCTGGCGCATCTGGTTCGTGATGGCGTCCACGATGTCCTGCCGCCCGTGCCCGCAGTTGACGTTCCAGAGCGAGGCGAGGCCGTCGATGAACGCCCGCCCCTTGGCGTCGTACAGGTAGATGCCCTCGCCTCCGACGAAGATGCGCGGGCCGTCCTTGGCGTGCTGCTGGAGGGGCGTCGCCGCGTGGAAGAAGTGGGCGCGGTCGAGCGCGGTGAGCCGGTCGATCTCTTCGTCGCTGAGCGTCAGACGTGTCGTCATGCGGCCTCCTCGCGGCGGTACCATAGCACACGGAGGTTCCACCGATGACGACCCCGCCCTCGCCACGCGCCGGCCGCGCGCAGACCGTCCTCGGTCTCGTGGCTCCGGAGGCCCTCGGCCTCACCCTGCCCCACGAGCATCTGTTCGTCGACCTCACGTTCCTCTACCGCGAGCCGCCGGCCGGCAGCCCGGGGCACGCGCGAGAGCGGATCGAGCTCTCGAACCTCTACGAGATCAACTACGACTGGTTCTCGAGCCGCGAGAACCTCCGCCTGGCCGACGAGGCGACGGCCATCGAGGAGGCGGCGATCTTCCGGCGGGACGGCGGCCAGACCCTGGTCGACCCCACGACGGCCGGGATCGGCCGCGACCCGCTGGCGCTCCAGCGCGTCGCCCGGGCGACCGGGCTCCACGTCGTCATGGGCGCGGGCTACTACACGGAGCCGACGCACCCGCCGGGCCTGGCCGCCGCGGCCGAGGACGCGCTCGTCCGCGAGATCGTCCGCGACGTCGTCGACGGCGTCGGGCACACCGGGGTGCGGGCGGGGCTGATCGGCGAGATCGGGTGCTCGTGGCCCTGGACGCCCGGGGAGCGGAAGTCCCTGCGGGCGGCGGCCCTCGCCGCGGTGGAGACCGGCGCCCCGCTCATGATCCACCCCGGCCGCGATCCCCGGGCTCCCGAGGCGCACCTGGACGAGGTTCGCCGCGCGGGGCTCGATCTCCGCCGGGTCGTCGTCGCCCACATCGAGCGCACGATCGTCGCCGACCCGGCGCGGCTCCGCGCCGTCGTCGAGACCGGCTGCTACGTGGAGTACGACCTGTTCGGCGTGGAGATCTCCCACTTCCCCTGGGGCGGACCGGACATGCCGAACGACAGCGAGCGCATCCGGCAGATCCTCTGGCTGGTGGAGCAGGGCTTCGGCCGGCAGGTCCTGCTGTCGCACGACGTGTGCTTCAAGATCCGGCTCACGCGCTACGGAGGGACGGGGCTCGGGCACATCCCTCGGCGGATCGTGCCGCGGCTTCGACAGGGCGGCCTTGCCGAGGCCGACGTCCGGACGCTGACCGTCGAGAATCCCGCCCGGACCCTGACGTTCGCCTAGGCTCGGGACCCCAGCGCCTGGACGTCCGCCGTGTCGGGCGCCGCGGCGGGCGCTCCGGTGCACTTCGGGCAGGTCGTCGCCCACGAATAGAGGCAGGTCTGCCCGGTGTGAGGCCACTCCTCGTCGCACTCCGCGCAGTAGTGCGGATGCGTCGCCGACTCGGCCGCCAGCGCCTGCTCGCGCCTCCGGGCCCGCGCCCCGCCACGAGCACGCCGCCCAACCCCGCCACCGCCGCCAGTCCTGCTCCGACCACGAGGATCACCATGCTGGGGAGATTCGCACGGCCCCTCCCCGCGCGCCAAAAAATTCCGGCGCGTCGGCGCTCGGAGAGGCGCCCCGAGGAACCGGGCCGGCGACCCGGCCTCAGCGCCGACCGGCGCGGTAGTGGTCGGCAAGGATCTCGGCGACGCAGGCGGTCACGCGGACGCCCGTCGGCACGTGAAGGAACTCGTTCGGGCCGTGGGCGTTCGATCCGGGGCCGAGGACGCCCGTGATCACGAACTGCGCGCCGGGGAACCGCTCGCCGAGCATGCTCATGAACGGGATCGACCCTCCCACCCCCGCGGACATCGGCGGCCGGCCGAAGTGCGCCGTGGAGGCGCGCTCGAGAGACTGCGCGAGCCAGCCGGCGAGCGCGCGGAGCCTCCCACCCCGGACTGGGCGTCGCCGGCGTGAAGCGCACGCTGCGCGCCGTACGGAGGATCCGCCTCGAACAGCTCCTGGAGACGGCGCGCCGCGCGCCGCGCGTCGAGGGTGGGCGGGATGCGGAGCGAGACCTTCACGGCCGTCCGGGGGCGAAGGACGTTGCCGGCGTCCGCGATGGGCGGGAGCCCGTCGGCGCCCGGTGATGGCGAGCGCCGGCCGCCAGGTGTGGGCCAGGACCTGCTCGCCGGGGTCCGCGTGCGCGGCCCGCATGCCGGGGACGAACGGCATGCGCGAGCCCAGATCGCCGAGGGTCGCCGCCACGTCCCGCGCCTGCCTGCTCGCGCTCGGGCGGGATCTCGACGTGGAGGTCGCGCGGCCGGATCTCCCCGGTCCGCTCGTCCTCCAGGCGCGAGAGGAGCTGGCGCAGGATCCGGAAGCTCGAGGGCACGATCGCCGCTCGCCCCCGAGTGGATGCCCTCCGCCAGGACCTCCACCGAGAGCTCGCCGCCGACCAGGCCCCGGAGCGACGTCGCCGTCCAGAGCTGGTCGTAGTTCCCGCAGGAGGCGTCGAGACAGATCACGAGGCCCGGCGTGCCGATGCGCGCCTTCAGCGCGTCCATGTAGGCGGGCAGGTCCGCGCTCCCGCTCTCCTCGCAGGTCTCGACGAGGATGACGCAGCGGGCGTGCGGCACCCCCTGAGCCTGGAGCGACTCGACGGCGGTGAGCGCGGCGAACGCCGCGTAGCCGTCGTCGGCCGCCCCCCGGCCGTAGAGGCGGTCGCCGCGGCGGACCGGGGTCCACGGCCCGAGGCCCTCGCTCCAGCCCACCATCTCGGGCTGCTTGTCGAGGTGGCCGTAGAGGAGCACGGTCTCGTCGGCCGTCCCCGGAATCTCCATCAGGAGAATCGGCGTCCGGCCCGGCAATCGGACCACCTCGACCTGGAGGCCCTCGACCGGACGCTCGCGCGCCCAGCGCGCCGCGAGCTCGACTGCCCGGTCCAGGTGGCCGTGGGCCTGCCACTCCCGGTCGAATCCCGGCGACTTCGCGGGGATGCGGACGTACTCCTCGAGCGTCGGGACGATCCGCGAGTCCCACGCATCCTGCATGAAGGCGAGAAGCCGGTCGGGAGCGAGCGCGCGAGCGGTGCTGGGCGTCATGACGCCGAGCGTATCACGCGAGAGGGCCGGCGCGCGCCCGCGGACGGTACAATCGAGCGTGTGACGCCGACGGGACGCCGACGGCGTGAGCGGGTCGCGCGCGCCCGAGGTTTCTCCGTCGGCGGTGCCGGCCGCAGCGGTGCCGTCGGCGCCGCTCCCGTGGGGCATGCTCGTGACACTCTCGGTGGTGACATTCCTCGTCACCGGCTCCGCGGTCGCGCTCGCCCCGTTCCTGCTCGACATCGCGCGCGATCTCGGCGCGACGCTCGCGGCCGTGGCCAACCTGGTCGCCGTGATGAGCGTCAGCTGGGGCGTGGTGTCCGTCACGGCCGGGGCGGCCTCCGACCGGATCGGCCGGCGGCCGGTGCTCGTCGCCGCCGTGCTCACGCTCGGGGCGGCCCGGCTCGGCCTCGCCCTCTCCCACGGCTACGGGGCCGCCGTGATCTGGCAGCTCCTGGCCGGAGTCGGCGGCGGTGGCTTCATGGGAACGGTCTTCGCGGCCGTCTCCGACCGCGTGGCCCCTGCCCAGCGAGGGCGCGCGCTCGGCTGGGTCATCACGGGGCAATCGCTCTCGCTCGTGGTCGGCGTGCCCCTGGTCACGCTCCTGGGCGCGCTGGGCGGCTGGCGCGTGGCGATCGGCGTCCATGCGGGCACGGCCCTCGTCGCGGCGGCCGCCATCTGGCTCTCCGTGCCAGGCGGGTCGGGGCGCAGCGCTCGCCGAGGGCCGATCCCGCGGGCGGCTCCGCGACGTGGTCGGCACGCGCATCTTCGCGCTCCTGATGGCGAACACGATGGAGCGCACCTGCTTCGCGGCGATGGCCGTCTACCTGGCGACGTTCCTGCTCACCACCTACGGGATCGGCATGCACGCGCTCGCGTTCGCCCTCGCCCTGATGGCGCTGGGCAATCTCGCGGGCAACCTCATGGGCGGCTGGCTGGCCGACCGCGTGGCGGCGCGGCCGCTCGTGTTCGTGGCAACCTCGGTCGTGACGGGCGCGTTCGGGCTGCCGCTCATGCTGTGGCACCCCGGCGTCGCGCTCTCCGTCGCGCTCGGGTTCGGCTACTCCTTGGCGAACGCCGCCGGGCGGCCCGCCGTCATGGCCACCCTGTCCGAGGTGCCGACCGACGTCCGCGGCGCGGTCCTCGGGCTCAACGTCACGATGTCGAGCGTCGGCTGGCTCGGGGCCGCGGCGCTCGGCGGCTGGCTCGTGGGAACCCACGGCTTCGGCAGTCTCGGCGTCCTGACGGCAGCGGCCTCCGGCGCCGGCGCCCTCTTCGCCCTGCTCGCCTGGCGCGCGCGGCGCTCCTAGCGATCGGCGGCGGGCCGCTCAGGCTCGCCCTGCGCGCGGCGCCCCCCGCCGCCTCCCAGGCCGTGATCTCCTCCTGCGCGATGCGGAGGGCCTTCAGCCCGACCGGCATCCCGCCGTAGAAGGCCATCTGCATCAGGATCTCCTTGATCTCCGCCGGCGTCACCCCGACGTGGAGCGCCCCCTGGAGATGGCGGCGGAGGTAGTCGTCCCGGCCGAGGACGGTCAGCGCGGCGACGGTCAGCATGCTCCGCGTCTTCAGGTCGAGCCCCGGCCGCGTGTAGACGCGCCCGAACACGAGCTCGTCGGAGAGCCGCAGCAGGTCGTCCGCCAGGTTTCCGTGGGAAACCGGGCGCTCCTTTCCCGCCCCGAAGAGCCGGCGCTTCACCTCGAGCCCGTCCTGGTACGTTTGCTCGCTCATCGTGTCCTCCATGTCCCGTGCCCTCCGCCCCGCCGGGCACGGTCCTCCGGTTCACTCCGCTCCCCTCGTCATCAGGTTCGGTCGGCAGGTGCCAATGTCAGGCGGGCGGCGCGAGACGAGGCGCGTGGAGCGCCTCCCTCGGGATCTCGCTCACCCGGGAGGCGCGTCGCTCATCGTGGAGACGTGAGCGGCGACCACCTTCCAGCCCAGGTCGGGGAACCTCACCCATGTCTGGCTCTGGCGGCCGATCAGCTCGCGGCCGCGCACCTTGAACTCGAGGTTGACGGTGGCGAGGTCGCGGCCGAGCGTCAGGATCTCCAGGCGGATGCGCCGCTCCTTGGTCCCCGGCCCGGGCGGCCGCCGGACACGGTGCGCGTGGATCTCGCCGAAGCCGTAGCCGTTCTCGCCGAGCGCGTAGCGGATCGTGTGCGGGCTGTCCCAGAAGGTGGCGTCGAGCACCGCGACGTCCTTGTCGATCAGCGCCTGCTCGTAGCGCTCGAAGCGCGCGCGCACGTCCGCCACCACCTCGGGGATGTTCGGGGTCAGGTCGTTCATCGGCTCATCTCCATGGCCCGGGCCGTCGCGACGAGGGCGGCATCGGCGCCGCGCCCTCCCACGATGGACAGGCCCACCGGCCGCCCGTCGACCGTCGCGCCCGGCAGGCTCACCTGGGGCGCGCCGGTCAGGCCGCCGTGCGCGGTCAGGCTCGTGATCCGTCCGCGGATCGGCTCGAGCGCGGCCAGGGACAGCCCCTGGCGCGGCGCCGGGAACGGCGTCGTCGGCATGCACACGATGGTCCCGGGCGGCGTCAGCCAGGCCAGGCGGGCGCGCGCCTCGGCGCGCATCAGCGCGGCCCACTGGCGCTCGGTGTCGGAGATCGCGCTCGCGGTCGCCAGGCCGCGCGCCACGCTGAAGGCCAGGCGCGGATTGTCGCGATCGAGCCAGTCCCGGAAGGTCAGCCAGGCCTCGCTGGACTGGAGCGTCCGCTGCGCCCGCGCCCAGACCGAGAGCCCCGGCGGCGCCAGGAGATCCTCGCGCACGTGCCCCACCAGCGTCGCCAGCGAGCGGACCATGGGCTCGAGCGCCGCGGCCGTCTCGGCGTCGGCCAGGCCGAACGCGTCGACCGCCACGACGACCGTGGTCGGCAGGCTGGACGGCACGATCGGCTCGTCGAGCAGCACCGCGGAGACGCGGGCGAACGTCTCGGCGTCCCGCGCGAACCAGCCCGCCGTGTCGGAGCCGGGTGCCTGCGCCATCATGCCGGCGAGGTCGAGGCGGCCGTGGGTCGGCCGGATGCCGTAGAGTCCGCAGAAGCTCGCCGGGACGCGCACCGAGCCGCCGCTGTCGGTGCCGAGCGCGGCATCGCACAGACCCTGCGCGACGGCGGAGGCCGAGCCCGAGGAGGACCCTCCGGGCACGTGCCCGGGCGCGGCGGGATTGAGCGGCGTGCCGTCGAACGGGTTCTCGCCGAGGATTCCGAGGGAGACCTCGTCGGTGATCGTCTTGCCGATCAGCGTCGCGCCCGCGTCGAGCAGGCGCTGGACCGCCCAGGCGTGGCGGGCCGGGACCGGATGCTGTCGCGCCCAGTCCGGGTTGCCGCCGCCGGTCGGGTGGCCGGCCACGTCGAAGAGGTCCTTGGCGGCGAACGTCAGCCCGGCGAGCGGTCCGCGAGGCGCCCCGGCGATTCGCACCGGTGGCCCCGCGACGAAGGGAGTGGTCACGGAGGGTGGGTACAACGCCGACCGGAGGGGCGTCAAGGGGGCGGGAGCGCGAAGTGGCACCGGCTCCCCGCCGACCGGGCGAAGCGCAGAGAACACGCCGAGCGGTGGAGGCACCTCTCCCGGCGCCTGCGTCAGGCGGGCGGAGCGAGACCGAGGCGCGCGAGCGCCTCCCCCAGGACCTCGGCGAGCAGATCGTCGAGCGGGCGGCCGAGAAGCTCCGCGATGATGCCGAAGGAGCCGTCCGGCGCGAAGGTCGGGAGCGGGTTCATCTCGAGAAAGTGAGGCCGCCCGCCGCGGTCCAGGCGGAAGTCCGCGCGGGCGAAGTCGCGGCACTCGAGGGCCTCGAACGCCCGGCAGCGCCAGCGCTGACCAGCTCGGCCTCGAGCGCCGGGTCGAGCGCGCCGGGCGTGACGTGGCGCCAGCCCCCTGGAGGCGGCGGATGCCGCTCGAGCGCGTGGGCCCCGATACCGGTTGAGACCTCGAGCGCGCGCTGGAGCGTGGGCAAGGCCCGGGGCGGCTCGTGGCCCACCAGCGTGACCGTGTACTCCGGCCCCTCGAGGAACGCCTCGACGAGGGCCGGCTGCGCGTAGGTCGTGACGACGCGAGCGACCTCGCGCACGAGGGCCTCGCGGCTCTCGACCCGCGAGCTCGGGCCGATGCCCTTGGCGGTGCCTTCCCAGCGCGGCTTGACGAAGAGCGGGAACGGCGCCGGCAAGGACCAGGTCGCCGCCGCCTCGGGCGAGGCCAGGCTCGCGTGCGCCGGCACCGGCACGCCGGCCGCGGCGACGACGCGATGCGCCCAGAGCTTGTCGAGGGTCGTCGACAGGGTCAGGGCGTCGGATCCGAGAGCCGGGATGCCCGCCATCTCGCAGAGGGCGGGGACCCACCCCTCGCGATTCCGCGGGCCGTAGCCCTCGGCGATGGTGAGGACCGCGTCGAGGCGCGGCAGCCGCTCCTGCCCGGCGGCCCGGAGCACGGCGTGGGGGTTGCCGAGGCGCAGGGGCTCGTGCCCCAGTCGGCGGAGGGCCGCCTCCAGGACGAGCACGGTCGCCTCCGGCTCGTACTCCACCTCGGCGTCGGGCGGGTCGCCCGGACGCAAGGGATAGCTGCCGAAGAGATCGTACGCGAGGCCGATCCGGAGCGCCGGCACGGAGGGTACGATACGGGACCCCCCGGCGGCCCGCAAACCGCGGGGCGCCGGCTCACGCCTCGGGCAGGCCGTGCTCCACGCGCGGGAAGCCCCAGAAGACGGGCTCGGGATGGAGGCGCACCCCGAAGCGGGCCAGGACGCCGTCGCGAACGCGCCGGGCGACCCGCACGACGTCGGCCGCCCGCGCGCCGTCGCGAGCCACGATCGCCAGCGTGTGGCGCGTCGAGATCCCGGCGGCGCCGTCCTCCTAGCCGCGGGCGAACCCGGCTCGCTCGACGAGCCACGCGGCGGCGAGCTTCACCCGCTCCCCTCCCGGCTCCGGCCACCGCGGCATGCCCGGGTCGCCCGCGACCGACGCGACGCGCTCCGCCTCCGCCGCCGGGACCACGGGGTTCACGAAGAAGGAGCCGCAGCTTCGCCGGTTCGGGTCCGCCGGATCGAGGACCATCGACTTCTGCGCGGCGCACCGCGAGCACGCTCTCGCGCACGTCCGCGAGCCTCGGCGTCGCGATCCCGCGCGCGGCCAGGTGCCGCTCGAGCTCCGCGTAGCGGACCGACGGCGCCCCGCCCGGGCGGAGCCGGTAGGTCACGCCGAGGATGACGTGGCGGTCGGGCGCCCCGCTCTTGAACGCGCTGTCACGGTAGCCGAACCCGCACGCCGCGGGCGGGAGTGTCACGATCGTCCGGGTCGCGCGATCCAGCGCGCGCACGGCGGCGATGGTGTCGCTCACCTCCTGCCCGTAGGCTCCGACGTTCTGGATGGGCGTCGCGCCGACGAGCCCGGGGATGCCGCTCAGGCACTCGAGGCCGGCCCAGCCCCGCTCGACGGCAAACCGGACGACGTCGTCCCACGGCTCTCCGGCCGCCGCCGTGAGCTCGACCAGCGGACCCCGCCTCTCGCACGGCGAGACCCCGGAGGGCGATGCGGAGGACGAGCGCCTCGACCCCCGCGTCGGCGACGACCAGGTTCGAGCCCCCGCCGAGGACCCGGAGAGAGAGTCCGCGCTCCTCCGCCCAGCGGAGCGCCGCGAGAACCGCGGGCTCGTCGTGCGCCTCGACGTACCAGCGCGCCGGCCCGCCGACGCCCATCGTCGTGAGCGGCCCGAGCGGCACGCCCTCGCGCGCCTGGACCCGAGCGTCCCGTGCCTCCTCGACCCGGTCCCGAGCCTCGGGCGTCACGTAGACGTCGTCGAGATCCAGGTCCGACAGCGCGGACGCCAGCGCGCCGACCCGGTCCCCGAGCGGCGCCCGCGCGTCCAGGAGGATGAACTCGCGCCCCTCGACGAGGCAGCGCCCCCCGCCCCGGGCGGGCGGCGTCTCGAACGGCTCGATCCGGACCTCGACGCCGAGGCGCGTGGCGACCCGCACCAGCTCGTCGAGAAGCTCCCGGTCATCCACGCTCGCCCTCTCGCGGCGCCGCGGGGCGCGCGGTGAGGTCGGTCATTCGATGACGTGATCCACCCGCCCCAGCATCGAGGGCGGGATCGTCATTCCGAGAGCCTTGGCGGTCTTCATGTTCATGACCAGCTCGAAGGTGGTGGGTTGCTCGACGGCCAGATCCGCGGGCTTCCCGCCACTCAGTATCTTCGCCACCTGCCCTCCAGCTCGATGGAACATCGCGTGAAGGTTCGTGCCGTACGAGATGAGTCCTCCAGCGTCGACCCAGCCCCGAAATCCGTACATCGCAGGCAGCTTGGTTCGGGCCGCGAACTGGATGATCTGAGCCTGCCGGCTCGCCGTGACGAAATCGTGGTACACGAAGAGGCCGTCGAAGTGCCCTCTCGCGATCTTGGCGAACGCCGCGTCGAAGTCCGCGACATCGCTCACCTCGACCGGGCCCACTGTGATCCGCAGGGAACGCGCTGCATCCTGCGCCAGCTGCAGGCCCAGAGTCGGCCCCGGCTGCTTTGGATTGTAGAGGAACGCCACGCGGGCCAGGCTCGGCACCGCACCCTTGAACAGCTCGAGCTTCTTGGGCGTCAGCTCTGCGTTCATGCAGGACTGGCCAGTGACGTTCCCGCCGGGGCGCGCCTCAGCTTCTCGAGCCGGCTGCCCGGAAGGATCCGCAGGTCCTCCAGAAGATTCCGCCGCGTCCAGCCGGAGCAGCTTCCGCAGCGCTGCGCGATGGACGTCCGGAGGGAATCGCCCGTGACCGGCTCTCGACGAGATCAGCCGGTCCGTATCCCGGTCCCGGAAGCTCCGGATCAGCTCCAGACATCGTAACGCCTCGCGTTCATAACGCCAAGCGTCATCACCGAGCCGCGACGCCGAGGCGCGTGGCGGCGCGCACGAGCTCGCCGTGAACCTCCCGATGGCCCTTCCTCGCGCCGCCGCACCGCCTGCGGCAGCGGCCCGACGTCAGTCGAGGGAGACCACGCCCTCGGCCGCGGCCGCCTCCCACGCGAGCCGGGGGATCTGGGTCGCGAGCTTCCCGCCGCTCACGTCGATCAGGGTCCCCGTGATGTAGCCGGCCAGGTCGGAGGCCAGGAAGCAGATGAGGTTCGCCACCTCCCGCGTCTCGCCCCAGCGCCGGAACGTGAGCGTGTCGAGGAGGCGGCGCTGGCGCTCGGGCGGCAGCTCCGTGAACCCGTTGATCTCCGTCGGGATCATCCCGGGCGCATAGCAGTTCACCGTGACGTTCCAGGGGCCGAGCTCTCCCGCGAGGGCGCGGGTGAAGTAGTGCACGCCCGCCTTCGACGCCGCGTACGCCGCGCTGCCCGTGATCGGGAGGATCGCCGCGAAGGACGCCGCGTTGATGATCCGGCCGGACCGCTGCCGCTTCATCACCGGCATCACCGCCTGGCACATGAGGAAGGTGCCCTTCAGGTTCACGTCCAGGTTGAGGTCCCACGCCTCCTCGGAGAGGGTCTCGACCGGGCCGCCCGGGGCGACGCCCGCGTTGTTCACGAGCACGTCGATCCGGCCGCAGGTCCGCGCCACGTCGTCCACCACCGCCCGCGTCCGCGCGGCGTCCCGCACGTCGCAGAGGTACTGACGCCCGGTCCAGCCGTGGCGCCCGAACCCGGCGGCCACGTCGTCGAGCAGGTCCTGGCGGACGTCCGTGACCACGGTCACCGCCCCTTCGCGCGCGAGCGTCTCCGCGATCTCGCGGCCGATGCCGCGGCCGGCGCCGGTGACGATCGCGACCTTGCCCCTGAGATCGATCTCCATCTACGGGTCCTCCGTCGGTACGAGGCGAAGCTTCGAGTACGTCCGTGACTCGGTCACCACGAGGTCGACCCGGCGGTCCGTGGGAAGGACCGGCACCGCCGGGACGACCTGGAGGTCGAACGCCGCCGCCACGAGCGGGGGCGCCGGCGCCGGCCATGATCCGAGGAGCCGGTCGTAGTAGCCGGCTCCGTAGCCGATCCGGCCGCCGTCCGGGTCGAAGACCAGGCCGGGCACGAGAACGAAGTCGATCCCGGCCGGCGCCGCCAGGCGGCAGCGCGCCGGCAAGGGCTCGGGAATCCCCCACGTCCCGGGCCGGAGCTCCGCGTCGAGATCCCGGACCTCGTGGAGCACGAGGCGTCGGGCCTCGCGATCGACGCGCGGCAGGACGAGCGTCCGGCCGCTGGCCAGCACCTGCTGAAGAAGCGGCCGCGTGTCCAGCTCGCTGCCGAACGAGGCGTACGCCGAGCACCACGCGCGCCCGCCGGAAGGCGTCCAGCGCCTGCGCCCGCGCGAGCGCCGCCTCGGACAGCCGCGCCCGCGCGGTGGGTCGAGCGCGTCGCGGCGCGCCAGGATCTCCCGGCGCAGCGCGGCCTTGGCGGCGGCCGGTGAGGATCGAGCTCAGGCCTGGTGCTCGACCACGGGCCGCAAGCGTACGCCACCCTCGCGCGCGGTGCCATCCGCGCCGCGCGGAGTCCGCCCGCTGGCATACGGGCGCCGCCGCGAGCCGGGGCCGGGGTTGGCGCTCGTGCGGTTTGCGTGTACCGTTCATCGGCGTGCGCCGATGGAGCGCGAGTCCCGGCCTTCCTCGACGTCAGAGGACAGGACCCATGAGCTCCGGACTCGAGGACCGCTTCCAGACGCTTCACGAGATCGTGGCGCGCCGCGCGGCGCGAGCTGCCGCCGGGCCCCTGGGACTACCTGGTCGGCGGCACCGAGACCGAGACGACGCTCCGGCGGAACCGCCAGGCGCTCGACTCGATCGCCTTCCGCCCGCGGGTCCTTCGCGACGTGACGGCGATCGACAGCACGGGGACGTGGTTCGGTCGAGCCGGTGCGCCTCCCCGTCATGCTGGCCCCCATCGGCTCGATCGAGTCGTTCACGCCGGGCGGCGCCGCCACGGCGGCGAAGGGCGCCGCGCGCTTCGGCATCCCCCAGATGCTGAGCTCGGCGTGCAACCCCGGCCTCGAGGCCACCGCGGCGGCCGCCGACAACCTCCGCATCTTCCAGCTCTACGTCCGCGGCGACGACGCCGCCGTGGACGACTGGGTGCGGCGCGCGCGCGACCACGGCTACCGGGGCTTCTGCCTCACCGTGGACAGCGCGTACTACAGCCGCCGCGAGCGCGATCTGGCTCGCCGGTTCGTGAAGCCGTGGCGGGCCTCGGCGACCGGCCTCGAGTACCAGCGGGGCCTGTCGTGGGACCAGGTCAAGCGCTTCAAGGACGCCCACCCGGACGTGCCGCTCGTGCTCAAGGGCATCGCGACCGCGGAGGACGCGGAGATCGCCTGCCGCCACGGGGTCGAGGTCGTGTACGTCTCGAACCACGGGGGCCGCCAGCTCGATCACGGCCGGGGCAGCCTCGCCGTCCTGCCCGAGGTGGTCCGGGCCGTCGGGGGCCGCGCGCAGGTGTGGATCGACGGGGGCTTCGTCCGCGGCACGGACATCGTGAAGGCGATCGCGCTCGGCGCCGACGTCGTCGGGCTCGGGCGGATCGCCTGCATGGGGCTCGCCGCGGCCGGCGACTCGGGCCTCGTCCGCGTGCTGGAGCTGCTCGAGGAGGAGGTACGCCTCTGCCTCGGGCTCCTGGGCGTCACGCGCTTCGACGAGCTCGACGCGAGCTACCTCCACGCCGAGCCGCCGGTCGCGCCCCCGTCGGCCCTGAGCGCCTTCCCTCTACTCGATCTCGACACCGACCGCGACCATCACTGATCCCGCCTTGCCCTCGACTCCCCGCCACTCCAAAACCCAAACATCGGGGTCAGGCCCCGAGTTTGATTTCCACGGCGAAAGCCAAAGGCTGGGCCTGACCCCGATTTTGATTTCTGGGAAGGGGTGAGGCGTGTACCGCGTGGGGTCGGATATCGGGGGGACGTTCACGGATCTCATCCTCGCGAGCGAGGACGGCCAGACCTTCCAGGTCGGCAAGGTGCTCACCACGCCCGATCGGCCCGACGACGCGGTCGATCGCGGGGATCGAGGCGGTGCTGGCCGCGGCGCGCGTGCCCGCCGGCCGCGTGTCGCACGTCCTCCACGGCACCACGCTCTTCACGAACGCCATCATCGAGCGGAAGGGCGCCCGGACCGCGCTCGTCACGACCAAGGGCTTCCGCGACGCGGTCGAGATCGCCCGCGAGCACCGCTACGACATGTACGACCTCTACATGCAGCGGCCGCGCCCGATCGCGCCGCGCCACCTCCGCTTCGAGGTGGACGAGCGCGTGCTGGTCGACGGCACCGTGAGGCGGCCGGTCGACCCCGGCGAGGTGCGGCGCCTGGCGGACCGGCTCCGGTCGAGCGGGAATCGAGGCGGTCGGCGTGTGCCTGCTCCACGCCTACGCGAATCCCGATCACGAGCGGCTGGTGGGGACGATCCTGCGGGAGGCGCTCCCGGACGTCGCGGTCACGCTCTCGAGCGAGCTGGTCCCGGAGATCCGCGAGTACGAGCGCACGTCGACCACGCTCGCCAACGTGTACGTCCAGCGCCTGGCCCAGCGCTACCTGGGACGGCTCGGGGACCGGCTGCGCGAGGCCGGCGTCGGCGGAAGCCTCTTCATCATGCAGTCCAGCGGCGGGCTCTGCGAGGCGGAGACGGGCGGCCGGTACCCCGTCCGCCTGATCGAGTCGGGCCCCGCCGCCGGCGCCCTCGCCGCCGCGCACTACGGGGCGCTCCTCGGCCACAAGGACCTCCTGTCGTTCGACATGGGCGGCACCACCGCCAAGGCGTGCGTCATCGCCGACGGCGAGCCGCTCGTCTCCCCCGAGTTCGAGATCGACCGCCGCTATCACTTCAAGAAGGGCAGCGGGCTCCCGATCAAGGTCCCGGTGATCGAGATGATCGAGATCGGCACCGGCGGCGGCTCGATCGCCCGCGTCGACGCGCTTCGCCGGCTCCTCGTCGGCCCCGAGAGCGCGGGCGCGCGGCCCGGGCCGGTGGCTACGGCCTCGGCGGCACGGAGCCGACCGTGACCGACGCCGACCTCGTGCTGGGCTACCTCGACCCCGACTTCTTCCTCGGCGGCCAGATGCGGCTCGACCGGGACGCCGCTCGGCACGCGATCGCCGAGCGGGTCGGGCGGCCGCTCGGTCTCGGCCCCGTGGAGGCGGCCTGGGGCATCCACCAGCTCGCCAACGAGAGCATGGCGAGCGCCGCGCGCATCCACGCGATCGAGCGCGGCAAGGACGTCGAGCGCTTCCCGATCTTCGCCTTCGGCGGCGCCGGGCCCGTGCACGCCTTCGGCGTGGCCCGCATCCTCCGGAGCCCGAGCGTGATCTACCCGCTGGGCGCCGGCGTCATGTCGGCGGTGGGCTTCCTCGTGGCGCCGCTGTCGTTCGACTTCGTGCGGACGCTCCCCGGCGCGCTGGACGCCCTCGACTGGGCCGCCGTCGCGCGGGCGGTCGCCGAGATGGAGGCCGAGGGGCGCGCCGTCCTCGGCCAGACGATTCCGCGCCGACCAGGTCCGCTTCCGCCGGTTCGCCGACATGCGCTACCGGAAGCAGGGCTACGAGATCCGCGTCGCCCTGCCCGACGGGCCCCTCGACGCC
Organism: uncultured Candidatus Rokubacteria bacterium; assembly: GCA_963745015.1. GTDB lineage: Bacteria > Methylomirabilota > Methylomirabilia > Rokubacteriales > DASRDR01 > DASRDR01. The sequence goes on along the minus strand of CAVUVU010000009.1, from coordinate 42,974 downwards.
GCCCGGCGCGACGAGATCCGCCGGAGCTTCGAGGCCGCCTACCGCGCGATCTACGGCCACACCGTCCGCGACGCGCCGATCGAGGCGGTCTCCTGGCGGGTGCGTCGCCCAGGGCCCGCGGCCGGCGCTCCGGCTCCCGACCAGCGCGGGCGCGAGCCGGGACCCGAGGTCGGCGCGAAAGGGCGTGCGCCGCGTCTACCTCCCCGACGCGCGAGGATACGACGAGGTCCCGGTCTACGACCGCTACGCGCTGGGCGCCGGCGCCACGCTGGAGGGGCCGGCGGTCATCGAGGAGCGCGAGTCCACCGTCGTGGTCACCGCCGCCACCCGGATCCGGGTCGACGACGCCTCGAACGTGATCGTGGAGGTTCCGCCGGTCGCCTAGGCCGCGCCGCGGAGAGACGCCGCCATGGAGCAGATCACCCTCGACATCCTGTGGAGCCGGCTGGTCGCCACCGTCAACGAGCAGGCCGCCGCGCTCATGCGCTCGTCGTTCACGTCCATCGTGCGCGAGTCGGGGGACCTCTCCGCGGGCGTGTTCGACCGCCGGGGGCGGATGGTCGCCCAGGCCGTCACCGGGACGCCCGGCCACATCAACTCGATGGCGACCGGGATGATCCACTTCCTCGATCGTTTCCCGGTCGACACGCTCCAGCCGGGGGACGTCCTCGCCACCAACGACCCCTGGAAGACCGCGTCCCAGCTGAACGACATCACGGTGGCGACGCCGGTCTTCCGCGGCGGCCGGGTCGTCGCGCTCTTCGCCAACACCTGCCACGCCCTCGACATCGGCGGGCGCGGCCTGTCGGCCGACGCGCGCTCCGTCTTCGAGGAAGGCCTCGCGATCCCGATGATGAAGCTCCACGACGCGGGGCGGCCCGTCGAGCCGCTCTACGAGCTGATCGCCGCCAACGTCCGCACGCCCGAGGAGGTCCTGGGCGACCTTCACTCGCAGGTCGTCGGCAACGAGGTCGGCGCCCGCCAGCTCACGCGCTTCCTCGACGAGTTCGGGCTCGACGACATCGAGGCCCTGGCCGACGAGATCATCGCGCGCTCGGAGCGGGCGATGCGGGAGCGCATCGCCGCCCTCCCCGACGGCGAGTACCGCTACGGGCTCACCATCGACGGCTTCGAGCAGCCGATCGAGATCCGCGCGGCCGTCCGGATTCACGGCGACGAGCTGACGGTCGACTTCGCCGGCAGCTCGGGCCCGGTCCCGCTCGGCGTCAACGTGGCGCTGAACTACACGCGGGCCTACACCACCTACGGCATCAAGTGCGTGATCTCGCCCGACGTGCCGAACAACGAGGGCAGCTTCCGCCCGGTGCGCGTGACGGCGCCGGAGGGCTCGATCCTGAACGCGCGCTTCCCGGCCGCGGTGGCGGGCCGCCACCTGGTCGGCCACTTCCTGCCCTCGGCGGTCATGGGGGCGCTGGCCCAGGCGCTGCCGAACCGGGTCATGGCGCCGGGCTTCGACGGGCTCTGGGACACGCAGATCACGGGCGTCCAGCGCGGGACGGGCCGCCACTTCTCGTTCACCTGGTTCTCGGCGGGAGGCACCGGCGCCCTCCGCGGCCAGGACGGGCTCTCGGCCACGGCCTATCCGAGCGGCGTCGCCGGCGTCGCGGCCGAGGTCATCGAGACGCTGGCCCCGGTCGTCCTCCGCCGGCGCGAGCTCCGGACCGACTCGGGCGGCGCCGGAACGTTCCGGGGCGGCCTCGGCCAGGTGATGGAGATCGAGGTCCTGACCGACGAGCCCTACGTCTTCTCGGGGCTCTACGAGCGCACGCGCCACGCGGCGCCGGGCCTCCAGGGCGGCGACCCGGGCGCCTGCGGCCACGTCGCGACCAGCAACGGCGTCCCGCTCCCGCCGAAGATCAGCACGCTCGTCCCTCCCGACACCGTCGTGACCGTCGAGCTGCCGGGCGGCGGGGGCTACGGCCCGCCCGCCGGGCGCGATCCCGAGCGCGTCCTGGAGGACGTCCGCGAGGGGTACGTCTCGCTCGAGCGGGCGCGCGAGGACTACGGCGTCGCGATCGACCCGGTCACCGGGACGGTGCTGGCGGACGAGACCGCGAAGCTCCGCGCCGCGATGCCGCGGGGCTGAAGCCCCCGGTCAGCGCCCGTCCAGCCGCCCGACCAGGCGCGCGACCCGCTCGAGCTGCCGATCCGACACGACGTAGTACGAGAAGCCGTAGACGGCGCGGCGCTCCTCCATCTGCTCGGCGATCTGCTCGGCCGCCCCGATGAACACCGACGGCATCGCCAGGACGTCGGCTGACGTGACCCCGCTCCAGCCCTGGGAGGCGATGAGCTCCGCCGCGGCCCGCTCGCGGTCCTCCTAAAGGAGGGTCGGGATCAGGCTCAGCTCGATCTCGTCCAGGCGCGGGCCGGCGCCCTCGCGGACCCACTCGAGCTTGCGCCACCGAGGAGTCGGCCGCTCCGACGCGTCGTCCAGCATCGTGCCGGTGTTGACGGAGGTCGTCAGGATGCCCACGATGTCGGCGGACCGCCCCGCCAGCGTCAGGACGCGCCGTCGCCCGCCGCCGATCAGGAGCGGCGGGCGCGGGCGCTGCGCGGGCTTCTGAAAGCCGTCCAGCCCGGCAACCGTGGACGACACCGAAGCGGAACGGCCGGAGGGTCGGCGCCCAAACGTCTAGCGTCCCGGGCGCGGGACGAACACGATCCGCACTCCGGTCCCTCGCCGGCCCAGCGCCTCTCCCGCGATCTCGGCCAGCCGGCCGGCGATGGCAAGATCTCGCGGCGCCAGCGCGAAGGTAACGGTCCACGGCCGGCCATGATGGCGTGACACCGTCGGAGCGACGACCGGCCCCAGGACGCCGTGCACGGCCTCCGTGACCGAGATCTCCGCGGCCACGCGGCTGAGGCGGCGCCGATCGAGTCCGTCGACCAGGCGCGCCAGCGCGCAGGCCAGCAGGGTGGCGCCGCCGAACAGCCACAACAGGGTGGCCGCGGTCAGCATCGCGGCGCCCAGGAGGCTCGCTGACCGACCACCGACTGGTCCGCCGGCGGCTCGAGCCGAAGGCTTCCCCCGCCAGACGGCGCCGCGGTGGCCCCCGCCCCGCCGCGCCCGGCACTCGCGGCGCCAGCCCGGACGCCGCCCAGCCACGCGGCAACCCTCAGGCTCCCCTGCGCCGCCGCTGCCACCAGCATCGAGACGGCGAGCGCGCCCAGCACCGTCACCACCCCGACGGTGAGCAACCCCAGGACAACGAAGATCCGAAGCTCCATCAAGCTCATGTCCGTCACCCTCCCTCGGCCCTATGACACCGGAGGCGAGCACGCGTGAAAGACAGAGCGGGCGCGGGTGTCGTCGGCTCACGGCAGGATCGGATCGAGGCAGACGCCGCGCGGGTCACGCGGCCGGCCCGCCGGGGCGGGCGCCCGGTGCCCCGGCGCGACCGTCAGGGGCGAGCCGACCCCTTCTCGATCTTGGCCCAGGTATCCCGGAGGCCGACCGTGCGGTTCACGACCAGGCGCTCGGGTGTGCTGTCGGGATCGACGCAGAAATAGCCCAGCCGCTCGAACTGGAAGCGGCTCCCGGGCGCCGCGCCGCTGAGGCCTGGCTCCACGCGGGCGTCGGGCACGACCTCCATCGAGGCGGGGTTCAGGAGCGCCGTGAAATCCCGCCCGTCCGCCTCGTCTCCGGGGTTCGGATCCGTGAACAGGCGGTCGTAGAGGCGCGCCTCCGCGCTCTCCGCGTGGGCGGCCGAGACCCAGTGGATCGTCCCCTTGACGCGCCGGCCCTCGCCAGCCTGGCCGCCGCGGCTCGCGGGATCGTAGGTGCACCGCACCTCGGTGATCTCGCCGGTCCGCTCGTCCTTCACGACCCCCGTGCAGCGGACGATGTAGGCGTAGCGGAGGCGCACCTCGTTGCCCGGGAAGAGCCGGAAGTACTTGGGCACCGGCGCCTCGCGAACGTCGTCCCGCTCGATCCAGAGGACGCCCGAGAACGGCACCTTGCGCGCGCCCATCGCCGGGTCTTCGGGATTGTTGACGGCCTCGAGCTCTTCCACCAGCCCTTCCGGATAGTTCTCGATCACGAGCCGGACCGGCCGCAGGACCGCCATGACCCGCGCGGCGCGGCGGTTCAGATCCTCCCGCACGCAGTGCTCGAGGAGCGCCAGGTCGACCACGCTGTTGGCCTTCGCGACGCCGATGCGCTCGGAGAAGTCCCGGATCGCCTCCGGCGTGTAGCCCCGGCGGCGGAGCCCGGCCAGGGTCGGCATCCGCGGGTCGTCCCAGCCCCGGACGTGCCCCTCCTGGACCAGCCGGAGCAGGCGGCGCTTGCTCATCACCGTGTAGGCGAGATTGAGGCGCGCGAACTCGATCTGCTGCGGGTGGTAGATCTCGAGCGCCCGGCACACCCAGTCGTAGAGCGGCCGGTGGTCCTCGTACTCGAGGCGTGCAGAGGGAATGCGTGATCCGCTCGATCGAGTCCGACAGGGGGTGCGCGTAGTCGTACATCGGATAGATGCACCAGCGGTCGCCGGTCCGGTGGTGGGCCACGTGGCGGATCCGGTAGAGGGCCGGGTCGCGCAGGTTGATGTTGGGCGAGGCCATGTCGATCTTGGCCCGGAGCACGCGCGCCCCGTCCGGGAACTCCCCCGCCCGCATCCGGCGGAACAGGTCGAGGTTCTCCTCCACCGGCCGGTCCCGGAACGGGCTGTTCCGCCCGGGCTCGGTCAGGGTGCCGCGGTGCCGCCGGATCTCCTCGGCCGAGAGATCGTCGACGTAGGCGAGGCCCCGGCGGATCAGCTCCTCCGCCCACCGGTAGAGCTGCTCGAAGTAGTCGGACGCGAAGTAGAGGTGTGGGCCCCAGTCGTAGCCGAGCCAGCGCACGTCCTCCTGGATCGCGTCGACGTACTCGACCTCCTCCTTGGCGGGATTGGTGTCGTCGAAGCGGAGATGGCAGGTCCCGCCGAACTCCCGGGCGAGGCCGAAGTCGATCGAGAGCGCCTTGGCGTGCCCGATGTGGAGGTAGCCGTTGGGCTCGGGCGGGAACCGCGTGACCACGCGCCCGCCCCAGCGCCCCGCTCGCGTGTCTTCCTGGATGGCGGTGCGGATGAAGTTGGGCGGCGGTCCCGTCTCGGGTGTCGACATGATGTTGGCGCTCGTCTCCCGGGGGTCGCGATTCCCGTCACGGCGCGCTCCCATGATACCGCGACTCAGGAAAAGCTTGGGCCGGCGGCGGGCCCTGAGGCAGCATGGGATCCGGAAGGCTTGGCGCGCCACCCGGCGGCGTCGGGCCTCGATTTCTCCCGGGAGGGAAAGCATGCGAAGCAAGAGTTGGCACTGTCTCTGTCTCGCCATCCTGGCCGCGCTCGTCGTCGGCGCGGTCCGCGCGGACGCCCAGAGCCCGGAGTTCGCCGCGAGCTTCGCCCGGGCAACCACCGCGCTCTACGAGATGGTCAACGTCCCCGGCGGCGGCAACGGCATTCCCCGCGAGGTCATGGCCAAGGCCCACGGCGTGGCCGTGTTCCCCGGGGTCGTGAAGGGCGCGCTCCTGATCGGCGGCACCGCCGGAGACGGCGTGGTGACGGTGCGCCGGGCGGACGGCTCCTGGAGCCCGCCCGCGATCATCCGGATGGCCGGCGGGAGCGTGGGCTTCCAGATCGGCGCGGAGGTCACGGACGTCGTGCTGCTGATCATGACCCCGAAGGGTCTCCAGGGGCTGCTCTCGAGCGAGTTCACCATCGGCGCGGACATTTCAGCGGCGGCGGGACCCTCCGGGGCTCGCGGAGAGGTGTCGACGGACCTCAAGTTCTCGACCGACCTTCTCACGTACTCGCGGACCCAAGGTCTCTTCGCCGGCTTCTCGTTCTCGGGAGCGAGCGTGCGCTCACGGGACGACTGGAACCAGTCGCTCTACGGACGGGGCTACACGATCCAGGAGATCCTGCTCGGCACCACCTGCCATGCCGCAGGTCGCGCAGGGATTCATCCAGACGGTCGCCGCGTCCACCGGCCCGGCCATCAGCAAGCAGTAGCAGAGCCCTCCGTCTCCGTTCAGCGCGCTCGGGCGGTCCCGGATCCGGGGCCGCCCGAGCCATTTCACCCGGCTCCCCGGACTCCCACGGCCGCGACGCGGTGTATCCTGACCGTGGCCGCGCGGCACGCGCGTGGCGACTTCGCCGAGGAGAAGCCGAACATGACCGCCGTGGATGCCCGGCAGGGGAACAAGGCGGCCGACGCGGATCCCGAGCGCGTTTCGGATCTGGTCGGCTGGTCCCGGCGCCACACCGGCGACTATCTCGAGGACGAAGCACCGGTCTGGCTCCAGCGGATCGACCTCGCTCGCGCCCGGAACTTCACGTGATCGGCGCCGATGCCTTCCTCGATCCGGCGCTCGCCCGGGGCTTCGGCTTCTACGCGGGCGTCCCCTGCTCGTTCCTGACCCCGATCATCAACCGGGTCATCAGCAACCCGGCGCTCGAGTACGTGGGCGCGACGAGCGAAGGCGAGGCCGTCGCCATCGCGGCGGGCGCCTGGCTGGCCGGCAGGAAGTCGGTGATGATGTGCCAGAACTCGGGCCTGGGGAATGCGGTCAATCCGCTCACCTCGCTCAGCTTCCCGTTCCGCATCCCGACGCTCCTCGTGGTCACGTGGCGGGGCCAGCCGGGGATCCAGGACGAGCCGCAGCACGACCTGATGGGCCAGATCACCGGCACCCTGCTGGACGCCATGCGGATCCCTCACCGGCCGTTCCCGGCGACGGGCGAGGACGTGGAGCCGGCGCTCGCCGAGGCCGAGGCGGCGATGGACCGGTCGGAGCTGCCGTTCGGGCTCGTGATGGCGAAGGGGACCGTCCGCGACGACGGCCTCGACGAGAAGCCGCCCGGCCCCAGGCTCCCCGGCGCGCGCCGGGATCTTCGGGAGCACGGCCCCCGCCCGAGCCGCGTCGAGGTGCTGGAGCGCTTTCTCGCCGTCGTCCCCGACGAGGCCGCCGTCGTCGCGACCACCGGGAAGTGCGGCCGCGAGCTGTTCACCCTGGCCGACCGGCCGCAGCACCTCTACCAGGTCGGCTCGATGGGCGGCGCGAGCGCCATGGGGCTCGGCATCGCCCTCCACACGCGGCGCCCGGTGGTCGTCCTCGACGGCGACGGCGCCGCCCTGATGAAGCTCGGCAACCTGGCCACCATCGGCAGCCGGGCGCCCGCCAACCTCGTCCACGTCGTGCTCGACAACGGCGTCCACGACTCGACGGGCGGCCAGGCCACCGTGTCGGCCAGCGTGGACTTCGCGGCCGTCGCCCTCGCCTGCGGCTACGCGAGCGGCACCAGCTGCGACAGCGTGCGGGGGTTCGAGCAGGCCCTGGGATCGATCCGCAGCCTCCCGGGGCCCCATCTGATCCACGCGCGGATCGCGCCCGGGTCCCTCGCGAAGCTGGGGCGCCCGACGATCAAGCCCCCGGAGGTGGCTCGGCGCTTCCGTTCGTTCCTCGCTGGAGGGTGACGTGCCGGTCCGGCCCGCCCTGCTCGCGAGCGGCCCTTGCTACCCCCGAGGAGGACGGTGATGGCGTTCGTCCATACCATTCCTGTCGACGAGGCCAGCGGTGACGTCCGCGCGATGTACGAGCGGGCTCAGGCGGGCCACGGCTACGTCCCCAACTGGGCGAAGCTCTTCAGCCATCGCCCGCCGGTCATGTCGACGTGGGCCGCCTTCCTGAGCGCCATCCGCAGCAATCTCGATCCGCGCCGCTACGAGCTGGTCACGCTGGCCGCCGCGCGCGCGCTGCGATCCTCGTATTGCATGCTGGCGCACGGGGCCATCCTGCGCCAGAAGTTCTACTCGGCCGAGGCGTTGACGGCGATCGCCGGAGACCGCGCCTCAACCGGCCTCCCGCCTTCAGAGTCCGCGATGATGGCCTTCGCGGAGAAGGTCGCCCGCGACGCCAGCGCGATCACGCGCGCCGACGTGCAGTCGCTTCGCGACCACGGATTCGCCGACGCCGAGATCTTCGACATCGCGGCGGCCGCCGCCGCCCGGTGCTTCTTCAGCAAGCTGCTGGACGCGCTCGGCGCGGAGGCCGACCCGGCGTACGAGGCCCTGGAGGACGACCTGAAGCGCCAGCTCACCCCCGGACGCCCCATCAGCCGGCAAGCAGCGGAGCGCGTCCCCGGAACCTGAGGGCGCGAGACGCCGGGCCCGGGCTGATCGGGCCGGCGGTCCAGAAGCGGGGCGGGGCCGATCGCGGACCCCGGGCGCTGAGGGCCCTGCGGACGGTCGGATCCGCAGTTCCTCCTTTGACCGAGTCCTCACACTCCGATATGTAAGTGCGCGCCATATGGTCGATCATGAGGCGTCTGCCCCGTGTGGATCCGGCCGCCTGGCGCTGGTGGGTCCGCCCGCCGGCGCGCCACGGTCGCGTACACTCAGTCCGTGGCCGACTGGAAGGACAACCTCGTCACCGACGACGTCGGCGTCTCGCAGATCCTTCGCGAGTGCCGGCGGATCGCCGTCCTCGGCATCAAGCCGGAGTCACGCGCGGGGGCGCCCGCCTTCTACGTGCCGGAGTACATGCTTCGCCAGGGCTACGACGTCGTTCCGGTGCCCGTCTACTACCCGGAAGTCGTCGAGATCCTGGGGCGTCGCGTCTACCGGTCTCTTCAGGACGTCCCGGGGCCGATAGACATGGTGAACGTCTTCCGGCGTCCCCGGGACATCCCGCCCCACGTGGAGGACATCCTGGCGGTGAAGCCTCGCGCGGTCTGGCTTCAGCTCGGAATCGCCCACATGGAGGCGGCCGAGTCCTTCGCGCGAGCGGGAATCCGGGTCGTCCAGGACCGCTGCCTGATGGTGGATCACCGGCGGCTCGCGTGAGGGCCGCGGGGCTCGCGGCACGGCTCGCCCCGATCGTCCTGCCGGATGCCGACGGCCGGCCGGTCCGGCTGGGCGCTCTCTGGGCCGACGCGCCCGCGGCCATCGTGTTCCTCCGCCACTACGGCTGAATCTTCTGCCGGGAGCACGTCGCGCAGTTGCGCGACCACGAGGCCGAGCTCCGGGCGCGCGGCGCGCGGGTGGCGGCGATCGGCCTCGGGGATGTCGCCTACGCCCGGGCGTTCCGCGACGAGTCCGGGATCACCTTCCCGCTGCTCGTCGACGCGGAGCGCCAGGCCTACCGCGCCGCCGGTCTCCGCTCGGCCACCCTGCTCCACGTGCTCCGTCCGGACAACATCGCGGCGGGACTCAAGGCTCGCGCGGCCGGCCACCGCCAGCGCCGGAAGGGGCCGAATCCGTTCCAGCTGGGCGGCAGCTTCGTCTTCGGGCCGGGGGACGTCGACCGCTACGCGCACCTGAGCCGGACGTTCGGCGACAACGCGCCCGTCTGCCGCCCTCCTCGCCGCCCTCGACCGCTGACCGCGCCCTACGCCCGAGGCGCCACCGCGGGTACCGGCCGCGTGAACGTCCCCGGCGCCCCGCGGCGGCGTCAATCGGGGTGGTAGACCTGCATCATCGCGCGCAGGTCCTGGCGCAGCTCCTCGAGCGTCGGGCGGCCGACGAACCAGCCCCCGTCGTAGATCTTGTGGATGGCGAGGTCCGGCCCCACCGAGAAGCTGTACGGGTACGCGATGCGAGGGTGCGCGCGGTCGGTCTCGTCGACGATGCCGAGCTTCGTGATGGCCCGGCGCCTGTGATCGCTCAGGAATGCGAACGTCGCGCCCAGCCCGGCACGGAACGCCCCGCTGACCTCGGGCGGATCGGTGCTGATCACCGCGAGATGGCAGTAGTTCACGTCGAGCTCCCTCTGGAACTCCGTCAAGTGCCGCAACTGGCACTGGCACTTCGGTCACCAGAACCCGCGGTAGAAGCCGACGAGGAGCGGGTACCCGGCGGCGAGCTTCGAGAGCCTCACCGGCTCCCCCCGATGATCGGGCAGCTCCAGATCGGGAAGGTGACCACCAACCACGAGGCTTCTATGCATGGTTACCCCCTTGGAAGCGTGTCGAGCCTGGCAGGGACCGGACCACCATCGTCTCCGGCTCCTTCCAGCCTATGGTCGGACGGAGCGCCCCAGATCGACAGTCCTCGGCGTGCACTGGCCCCATCCAGGCTCCCCTGCAACATCGACCCCTCAGCCGGACAGGTCGAGGAAGCGGCCGCGGTGCCGCGGGTCGGGGAGCGGGCAGGCGTCGTAGCGGCCGAACAGCCGGTAGCGGGTGCGCGCGACGAGATCGTAGCCGGGATCGCGCAGCCACCTCGGCAGGACGCGCAGCATCGCGGCGGCCCGCCACGCGCCGCCCAGCTCGCGGAGAATCCAGAGCGCCGCGTCGGATTTCCCGAGCAGGCGCTCGTCGGGGCGGCCGTGGCCCAGCACCAGATAGAGGGTGTCGAGATCGAGCGGGTCCCGGCCGTGACGCGCCAGGATCTCCCGCGCCGGGGCGCTCTGCAGCGCGGCGAAGCGGAATCGTCCGGCAGGATCCCGCGCCAGCACGAAGCGATTGAGCCGGTGGCAGAGGCCGCAGACCCCGTCGTAGAGGATGATCGGGCCGTCGGCCGGGGTGACGGACGCCTCACTCAGGGGGCACCGGCCCTGCTACCAGCGCATGGCGCGCTTGGTGTGGCGGCGGCCGATCTCGGCGGCCTCGCGGGCCTGTCCGCCGGCCCCGATCCGGACTCCCTCGGCGATCCGCTCGATCACGTTCGCCGGAGTCACCTGGTCCAGGAACGCGACGCCGGCCGCCCGGCAGGCCGCCAGCACGCGAGCCCGGGCGGCGAGCATGTCGGAGGGATAGGGCGGGTCGTGCTGCGTGGGATGTCCCATGGAGAGCCCCATGTCCCCCGGCCCCCATTCGGCGAACGAGATCCCCGGCACCGCGAGGCTCGCCTCCACGTTGGCGAGAGCCCGGACGTTCTCGATCTTGAGCCCGAGCAGGAGCTCCCCGCCGGGACTGAGCGGCCAGGGATCCGCCCGGGTCATGTACTCGGCCACCGTCAGGCCCCACATCGTCGCCGCGTGGCCCTGCCCGCCGCTCCCGCGCCGCCCCACTTCCAGCCCCTCGCCGACACCCGTGGTCTGGTGAGGGTACCGCGCCGCCTCGACGAAGGCCCGGACGGCGCCGGCCGTCTCGGCGTGGCAGAGAAGCAGGCCGTGGACGCCGGCCGCCAGCGCCTGGCGGATCATCCAGGCGTTGGCGCGCACGACGGCCTCGCTGCTGCCGTCGACCGGGAGGCTGACGATCACCGCCGGCGTGCGATGGCCGCTGCGCGTGACGCCCGCCTCGACCAGGCCGCGCACGAACTCCCTGAGCTCGGCGGGAGCGAACGGCGCGTGCTCGGCGTCGTAGCTCAGGTAGTCGGCCCAGGTCCCGGCGGCGGCGCGGCCCGCCTCGTAGCCGCCCCGGCCGGGGGCATCCAGATGCTCGTAGTAGATGGGCTGGTCCTGGGCGAGGAGCTCGAGCGCTCGGTTGACCCGCGCCATGGCTCAGCTCTCCCGGAGGCCCCGGGCGCGCGCCTGCACCTTGACCTCGGGGTTGACGAGGGCCGTCGGCCACCGCCCGTCGAGGAACCGGAGGACCTGGTCGACGGACTGGCGGCGGTTGTCGGCCATGGAGCCATCGCCGTGGCCGGCGGTGTGGGACGTGAGCAGGACGTTGGGCAGCGTCAGGAGCGGGTTGTCGGGATGCGGCGGCTCCTGATCGACCACGTCCAGGGCCGCCCCGGCGATCCGGCCTTCCCGCAGGGCGTGGATCATCGCGGGCTCGTCGACGGTCCCGCCTCGCGAGGTGTTGACGAAGTGCGCCGTCGGCTTCATGGCCTGGAACTGGGCCGCCCCGAACATGCCCCGGGTCTCCGCGTTGAGAAGCGCGTGCATGGAGATGAAGTCCGACCGCCGGCACAGCTCGTCGAGCGACACCAGCTCCACGCCCCAGGGCCGGACGGCCTCGGCCGTGAGATACGGATCGTGGGCCAGGTAACGCATCCGGAAGCCCGACAGCTTCTCGGCGGTGAGGCGCGCGATCTTCCCGAAGCCGACGAAGCCGAGCGTTTGCCCGCGCATGCGTTGCACGGACCCCATCGCCTCCACCGCCGGGGGGCGGCTCCATCCGTGGCGGCGCGTGACGTGGACCTGTTGCGGGAGCTTGCGGGCGCAGGCCATGAGGAGCATCACGGCATGGTCGGAGACCTCTTCGATGCAGAAGAGCGGGCTGTTCGCGACCAGGACGCCCTGCCGGGTCGCGGCGCCGACGTCCACCCGGTCGTAGCCGACGGTGCACTGCATCAGGAACTCGAGGCGCGGCAGGCTCTCGAAGACGCGCTCCGTGAAGGGAAACTGCCCGAGCCCCATCACGATCTCGGCGTCGGCACACGAGGCGACCAGGTCGTCCTCGGTGCCGCCGCGGCCTTCCGCGACCACCGCGCCGGCGGCGGCGAGCCGCTCTCGGTCGGCCGCCGAGCCGTCCAGCAAGGAGCCGATGTTCGCGATCAGCCGGTGTCCGTCTCTCATCGGGGTGCGTCCCTCCAGGCTCGTGGGTGTCCGGGTCGCGGGTCGCCCGCGCCGGCGAACTCGGGTCAGCGCCGCAAGAGGGCGCGCGCGCCTTCGCCCGGGTAGTGTCCCGCAGCACGGAACCGGAGACAAGCCGAGGCATCGAAGCGCTTGTCGCGAAGCTCGGGCGTGTGACACCATCGAGCCGGCGGAGGCGGCGAAACGGCCGGATCTCCGTCGACTTCCAGCGTCGCCGGAGGGGAAGCGATTCATGTCCAGCAGTCGGCAGCTCCACACGTCCCACTGGGGTGCCTTCGAGGCGGAGGTCGAGGACGGCGCCGTCGTCGCCGTCCACCCCCACCCGGACGATCCGGATCCCTCGCCCCTGCTGGGCAACATCACCGCGAGTCTCCGCCACCGGGCGCGCATCCAGGAGCCGATGGTCCGCGCCGGCTGGCTCGACCGCGGGCCGGGACCGGACGGCCGCCGCGGGGCCGAGCCGTTCGTGCCGGTCAGCTGGGCGACGGCCATCGACCTGCTGTCCCGGGAGCTCCGGCGCGTCTATGCGGCGCACGGCGGGGCCGGGGTCTACGGAGGCTCGTACGGCTGGGCGAGCGCCGGCCGCTTCCACCACGCGCAGAGCCAGCTTCATCGCTTCCTCAACTGCCTCGGGGGCTTCGTCCGGGGCGAGCACAGCTACAGCAATGGCGCTCTGACCGTCATCATGCCCCACGTCGTGGGCGACATGCGCGGCTACCTGGACCGGGCGACCGCGTGGTCGGTGATCGAGCGCCACACGGAGCTCTTCGTCTGCTTCGGCGGCCTCCCGCTCAAGAACACGATGGTGAGCCCCGGAGGGGCGAGCCGGCATCCCCTCCGGGATCATCTCCGCGCGATGAAGGCCCGCGGGGCGGAGTTCGTGCTGCTGAGCCCGATGCGCGACGACCTGCCCGAGTTCCTCGAGGCCGAGTGGCTCCCGGTCGTGCCGGGCACGGACGTCGCCGTGATGCTCGGCCTCGCCCACGCCCTGGTCGACGAGCGGCGCTGCGATCGCGCGTTTCTCGCGCGGTACTGCGAGGGATTCGAGCGCTTCGAGGGTTACCTCCGCGGCCTGGAGGATGGCTCGGCCAAGACTCCCGAGTGGGCGGAGAGGCTCTCCGGGATCCCGGCCGAGACGATCCGGACGCTGGCGCGCCGGATGGCCGGGAAGCGGACGCTCATCAACGCGAACTGGTCGCTCCAGCGCGTCGAGCACGGCGAGCAGGCCCCCTGGATGGTCGTGACGCTCGCGGCGATGCTGGGCCAGATCGGGCTCCCCGGCGGCGGATTCGGCAGCGGGTACGGCTCCCTCGGGTACGTCGGCCGGCCGCCGCTCCGGAGCCATCCTCCCGCCCTGCCCCAGCGGCCCAATCCGGTGCGCGCCGCCATCCCGTTCGCCCGCCTGGCCGACATGCTGCTCGGGCCGGGCGAGCCCTTCGACTTCGACGGCCAGCGGCTCGTGTACCCCGACATCCGCCTCGTCTACTGGTGCGGCGGGAACCCGTTCCACCACCACCAGGATCTCCCGCGTCTTCGCCGCGCCCTCGCCACCCCGGACACGATCGTCGTCCACGATCCGTTCTGGACGCCGATGGCGCGCCACGCGGACGTCGTGCTCCCGGCGACCATGACGCTCGAGCGCAACGACATCGGGGGCTCCCCGAACGACCCCTGCCTGATCGCCATGCGCCAGGTGATCGAGCCCCATGCCGGGGCTCGCAGCGAGTACGCGATCTTCAGCGACCTCGCGGAGGCGCTCGGGGTCGGCGCTCGGTTCACGGAGGGGCGGGACGAGATGGCGTGGCTCCGGCACCTCTACGAGGGCTGGCGCGAGAAGGTCGCCCACCGGGGCGGGCCCGCGTGCCCCGGCTTCGACGAGTTCTGGGCGGCCGGATCGCTCGAGGTCACGGACGCCGACACCGACCTGGTCATCCTGAAGGGCTTCCGCGACGATCCGGAGGGGGCGCGGCTCGCGACCCCGAGCGGGCGGATCGAGATCTTCTCGGCGACCATCGACAGCTTCGGCTACAAGGACTGCCCCGGCCACCCGTCGTGGCTCGAGCCCACCGAGTGGCTCGGCGCGCCCCTGGCCGGGCGCTATCCCCTGCACCTCGTCGCGAACAATCCGACGACACGCCTTCACAGCCAGCTCGACGTCGGGGCGCTCAGCCAGGCCTCGAAGGTGCAGGGCCGGGAGCCGATCCGCATGCACCCGGCCGACGCTGCGCACCGCGGGATCCGGGACGGCGACGTGGTGCGCGTCTTCAACGAGCGCGGGAGCTGCCTGGCCGGCGCCGTCGTCACCGACGCCGTGCGTCCCCGCGTGGTGCAGCTTGCGACGGGTGCATGGTACGACCCGATCGACCCCGCGGACCCCGACGCGATGTGCGTCCACGGGAATCCGAACATGCTCACCTTCGACCGCGGCACCTCGAAGCTCGCGCAGGGCTGCTCCGGCCAGCACGCGCTCGTCGAGGTCGAGCGCTGGACCGGCCCCCTGCCCCCGATCCGCGCCTACGACCCTCCCCCGACGGAGCGCCGGCCGGGACTGTAGCCCGGGGAATCGGCCACCGGGACGGGCTAGCCCAGCGCGTCCTTGAAGACCACTCCGTCCTTCACGATCAGCTTCAGGTTCCGTTCGGGCTCCCGCATGATCCCCAGATCCTCGAGAGGGTTGCCCTCCACCACGAGGAGGTCCGCCCGCGCCCCGGGCGCGACGACACCGAGCTCCCCCTCGCGCTGGAACAGCCGGGCCGCCGTCGACGTCGCCGAGCGGATCACGTCGATCGGCTTCAGCACCTCGCCGCGGATCGCGAACTCGTCGAGCTGGTAGCGGTGCATCGGACCGAGGAGGTCCGTTCCGTAGACGAGCCCGACGCCGGCCCGGTGAGCCATCTCCACCACGCGCGTCCCGGTCTCGAAGATGGCGAACATCTTCTCCCTGAGAGCCGCCGGGAAGCCCGCCTCCACGCCCTCGCGGATGACCGCGTGGACGACCGCCAGCGTGGGGATCAAGAACGCCCCGCGCTCGGCCATGAGACGGAGCGTCGCCTCGTCCACCAGGTTGCCGTGCTCGATCCCGCGCACGCCGCATTCGACCGCCCGCGCCACCGCCCGCGACGTGTACGCATGCGCGGTGACGTAGATGTCGGCGGCCTCGGCCTCCTCGACGGCGGCTCGGATCTCGTCGCGCGAGAACTGCGTGTTCGAGATGCGGTCCGTCGGCGACGCGACGCCCCCCGACACCATCAGCTTCAGGTGGGTCGCCCCCTTGCGGATCTCGTCGCGGCAGGCCTCCAGCACGGCCGGCACGCCGTCGGCCACCCGGCCGAGACCGTGCATGCACACCGCCTCCTCCGCGTCCTCCCCCGGCCCGCGCATGTCCCCGTGCCCGCCGGTCTGCGAGATCGCGTGGCCAGCGAAGAGCAGGCGCGGCCCCGTGAGGTGGCCCTCCTCGATCGCCCGCGCGAGGCCCCAGTCGGCGCCGCCCACGTCCCGCACGGTGGTGAATCCCCGCAGCAGCATGTCCCGCAGGACGTGGCTCGCCCGGGAGGCGACGTACGTCGACGACCAGCGGCGGAGGAGCGCGAAATCGGGTGTCACCGCGGTCACGTGGACGTGACCGTCGCACAGCCCGGGCATCACCACCCGCCCCCGCACGTCGATGACCCGGCCCTTCGGGGACCGGGGCGGGCGTGTGGCGACGTCGGCGATTCGGCCGCCTTCCACGACGACGTGCCGGTCCGGGTCGAGCCGGCCGGCGACGGGATCGAGCACGAGCGCGTTGCTGAGCACCAGGTCGGACATGCGGATCCTTTCGGGTGGACCGGTCAGCTGGTCGTCACCGTCTTCATGTGAGGGTCGAGGAGATCCCGGAGGGCGTCGCCGACGAGGTTGACGCCGAGCACGGTGGCGAAGATCGCCAGCCCCGGGAACATCGCCAGCCAGGCCGACGTGAACACGTAGAGCTGCCCCTCGCTGAGCATGCCTCCCCACGAGGGGGTGGGCGGCGGCACGCCGAGCCCGAGGTAGGAGAGGAACGACTCGACGATGATCATCCGCGCCACCTCGACGCTCGCGAGGACGATGAGGAGGTTCGCCAGGTTCGGAAGGATGTGGCCCAGCAGGATTCGAAGGGTCGAGCTGCCCAGCCCGACCTCGGCCTGGACGAAGTCGCGCTCGCGGAGGCTCAGCACCTCGTTCCGGACGACCCGCGCGTAGATCGGCCAGCCGGTCACGCCCAGCACCAGGACCATGTTGACGAACCCCGCGCCCATGAGGGCGATCACCACGATCGCCAGGAGCATGAAGGGGAACGTGAGTGTCACGTTCGCGAGAAAGGACAGCACGCGGTCCGCGGCGCCGCCGTAGAAGCCCATGACCAGGCCGGCGGCCACGCCCATCCCGCCCGAGCACACCACCGCCAGCAGGCCGACCGCCAGGGACACGCGGGCGCCGTAGATGATCCGGCTCAGGTAGTCCCGTCCCACGTGATCCGTCCCGAGGGGGTGCTCCGCGCTGCCCGCGCGCGCCCACATCGGTGGCCGGAGCCGCGCCGCCACGTCCTGGCTGAACGGGTCGTGCGGTGCGAGCACGGGGGAAAAGAGGGCGCACAACGTCATCAGGCCGACCAGCAGTCCCCCCGCCCAGCCTGTCCAGTAGGCGCGAAGGCGCCGGGAGAGCCGCGAACGGGGCTCATCCATAGCGGATCCGCGGATCGAGGTAGCCGACAACCACGTCGGTCGCCAGGTTGACGAGGGCAATCGCGGCGCCGACGACCACGACCGCCGCCTGCACGACCGGGTAGTCGAGCGTTCGCACGGCCTTCACCGTCAGGAAGCCGATGCCGGGCCAGGCGAACACCATCTCGATGACGACGGTCCCCGCCAGGAGCCGGCCGAACTGGAGCCCCACCATCGTCACCAGCGGGATGCTGACGTTCTTGAAGGCGTGCTTCCACAGGATCAGCGCCTCGGTCACCCCCTTGGCGCGGGCCGTCCGGACGTAGTCCTGGGCCAGCACCGTCAGCATGCCCGACCGCACCAGCCGCATCATGATCGGCGCGAGGTACAGCCCGAGGCACACCGCGGGCAGGATCAGGCTGCGGAAGCCCGAGCGGCCGGAGACGGGCACCAGCCGGGCCCAGACCGCGAACACGAGGATCAGAAGGATGCCGAGCCAGAACGTCGGGACGGCCTGGCCGACCACCGAAACGATCGACGCCAGGTGATCGACCCCGGTCCGCGGGCGATAGGCGGCCAGGATCCCGAGCGGCACGGCGACGGCGACGCCGACCAGGAGACCGGCCGCCGCGAGCTCGATCGTCGCCGGGGCCCGCTCGAGCAGGATCGAGAGGGCCTTGTCCCGGATGATGAACGAATCGCCGAACTCCCCCCGCAGGGCATTGCCGAGAAACCGCCCGTACTGGGCGAAGAACGGGTCGTCGAGACCGAGACTGCGCCGGAGGTCCGCCACCGCCTCCTTGGAGGCCTCCGGAGGGAGGAGCACCTTCGCGGGATCCCCTGCCAGGTGCAGGAAGACGAACACGACGAACGAGATCGCGACACAGGTGAGCCCGGTGTCGACGAGGCGCCCGACGACATAGGTACGCACGGACGTGCTGCCCGCTGGCCGCCGTCTACGCGGCGGCCAGCGCCGAGGCCGAGGAAGCCTTCGTGGTCAGTTCTTCCAGGTGGCCCGCCAGAGGGCGATCGTCTCGTCCGACGCGGCCTTGTAGTTGAGCTTGTTGGACACGGCCATGACCGACGTCTGGGCGTACATCGGGAAGACGAGGTAGTTGTCGGCCACGTACCGCTGGACCTGCCGGTAGGCCTCCATCCGCTTCCCGGCGTTGACGGTGTTCCGCCCGATGTCGAGCCACTCGTCGAGCTTGGGATCACGCACGTAGGCGAACGCCTCCGATGAATGGAAGCGCGGGTACAGGATCATGTCCGCGTCGAAGACCGACCAGCTCCCCCAGCTCGCCAGGTAGATGTCCTTCAGCTTGCCCGTTCGCTCGAGGTTCGACGACAGCCCGATGTCCTCGATGTGCTGGTGGTTCGTCTGGATTCCGACCTTGTTCAGGTACCCCGACACCGCGTCGCCAACCTGCCGGGACGCGATGATGCTGCCGCTGTAGGTCATGAACTCGAGCTTCACGCCGCTCGCCAGTCCGGCCTCGGCCAGCAGCTGCTTCGACTTCGCCGGGTCGTACGCCACCGGCTTGACCGACGCGTCGTAGCCGAACTTCATCGGGTTGACGACCGTCCCCAGCTTGAGCCCGCGGCCCCCCAGCACGTGGGTGATGATCCCGTCCACGTCGATGGCGTGCGAGATCGCCTCGCGCACCTTGATGTTCTGGGTGGGGCCGGCGGCGGCGCGGCCAGCCACGTCGAAGTTGAGGAAGATCACGCGGATGATCGGGGCCGTCGTGATGTACGCCTTTCCCGAGCCCTCGATGGCGGGAATCTGATCCGGCGGCACCAGGCGGATGAAGTCCACGCTCCCGGCCATCATCTCCGCGATCGCGGTCGCGACCTCGGGGATGGGCCTGAACACGAGCGTCTTCACCGCGGGCTGCTGACCCCAGTAGGCCGGGCTCGCCTCCACGACGAGACGCTGTCCGCGGGCCCACTCGACGAAGCGATACGGCCCGCTCCCGACCGGGTTCTTCGCGATGAAGGCGTCGCCCTTCTCCTTGACGTAGGCCGGCGGAACGATGGCGAGGTTCGTCAGCCGCTCGAGGAGCACGGGATTGGGCTTCTCGGTCTTGAGGCGGACGGTCAGGTCGTCGACGACCTGGACCGAAGTGATCCCCTTGAAGCGGTCCCGCAGGTACGACTTCTGGGCGGGGTCGAGCACGCGGTCGATGCTGAACTTCACCGCCTGCGCATTCACGGGCTCGCCGTTCTGGAACTTGACGCCCTTCCGGATCTTGAACTCCCACGTGAGGTCGTCAACCGTCCGCCACGATTCCGCGAGACCGCCCACGAGCTTCATGCTCTCGGGATTGCGCGCGATCAGGTGGTCGAAGACGTGCATGAGCACCATGTAGTCGATGGTGCCCGTCGCCTGATGCGGATCGAGCGTCTCCCGGTCGGAATCGAGCGCCGCCACGAGCTGCCCTCGAGGCTGGGCGATGGCACCCGCCGGGATCCCGACCACGACGGCCAGCATCATCACAAGACCACTCGCGAACCTGCGTCGTCGCATGTGCATCCCCCTGGATGAGTCGTTCGAACTCCCGCCCTCACCGCCGAGCGTTCGCCGCGAGACTAGCGTCCCACCGACGGACGTGTCAAGGCAACGCACCGAGAAGACGCGCGTGCGCGCTGGCCGCGGAGCGCGTTCGGTTCGCACACGCGCGCCGCGGGGTCGTGAGCGCGTTCCGACCTCGCCAGCCAAGGTTCCGCCTGCGTGGTTGGACATGCCTACGCAGACGGGCGCGCCTGCATCGGCGCGTGCGCAATCCCTCCCCCTCCGGATCGCCCGTCGGGAGTCTAGGGTGTCCCGGCCCTGCACTGTGGACTGTGCAGGTTGCACACTACACAGTGCACTGGCTGCAACCCTCGACGGGACCGACCGATTCCAGGCGTCGACTGCAGCCGATGATTCCAGGGTGCACAGCCTGCAGTGCAACCGGACGAGAGCCCTCAGGAGCTCTCGACAGTCTACGAAACCGCAGCGTGGATGCGCCCTTGGCCTTGCCGCAGGGGATGGCCCCCCGCTTGCTCTAGTGAGGGCGGCGTGGCGCGTGCGCGTTTTCATCCGCCGACCGGTCAGCCGTGCCTCTTCCCGGCTGGCCGAGCATGGAGGAGTCATGAAGCCGACCACCTTGGCCGTGTACGCATCCCTCTTCCTCGGGGCCGCGGTTGTCATGACGGGGGTCCCGTCGGCCTGGGCCCAGACGGCGTGTCGCCAGGGGTATGTCTGGCGCGAGGCCTTCCCCGGCGACTACGTGTGCGTTGACGCCCCAGACCCGAACCCAGGCTGCCCAGGACAATAGCCAGGCCGACGCCCGTCGACAGCCGGGGGGCGGGGCCTACGGCCCGAATACCTGCCTGTCCGGCTTCGTGTGGAGGGAGGCGCGCCCGAACGACCTCGTCTGCGTCACGCCCGAGACCCGCGCCCAGGCTGCGAGCGACAACGCCCAGGCCGCTGGGCGGCGCGTGGCTTCTACGCCATCCGTTCCTCGGCCGTCCACCGGGGGTCTGCCGGCGGCCGCCGCGTACAGGGTGAGCAACTGGTCAGGCTGGGGTCGTGCCGATGGCGGCCTCGAGTATCGATACCGCTGGGGGTGGAACCCACACGAGGCCAGGTACGCGACGCAGGTCGACGCCCTGTTCGAGGTCCGGAATCCCGGGTCGCGCGCGTGGGAGGGCGCCGCCCGGTCCCTCCACTGCACCGAGAACACGGTCGCGGGGAGCAAGCGGGTCGTCGTCCCGCCCGGAGGGAGTCAGGAAGTGAAGTTCCTGACCGCCAACTGCGGAACCAAGGACCAGCCTTCGTTCCGGCCCAACATCGTGCGCTCGGTCCGCATCGATCCGTGAGGACGATGCGGGAACAGGTCCACGCCTAGCCCGGCAGGCGGGTGACCTCCTCCGCCATCCGGATCACCTCGGCCGAGTAGGCCGGGTCGTGGGCGGCGGCGTCCTCGAGGACGCTGAAGAAGACGACGACCACCCCGGTGTCGAGATTCGCCAGCATGTACTGGCCGCCGTATCCCCCGTGGCCCACGCACTGCCCGTCGGTCACGGTGTGGTTGCTGTAGCGCTGCCAGTCGCGGGGCGCGGCGTAGGGCACGCCCTTACGGGCGCGCGTCGCCTCGATGAAGGCGCGGCTGCCCACCTGCTGCCCGCCGACCCCTCGGCCCCCGCGGACGAAGAGGAGCGCGTAGCGGGCGAGGTCCCGGGCGGTGAGGCACGCCCCGCCGTTGATGATGGGCGTGCCGACCCGGTCGGTGCCGATGTGGAACGTGCCCTCGAGTCCGGCCGCCTCGACGATCTCGATCAGCATGTCGCGGAGGGGGCGCCCGCTGACCCGCTCGGCGATCTCCCCGATCACGTCGGTGTTGGCCGACTTGTACTGCACGAGGCCCGAGCGGTTGGTCACGTCCGCGCTCCGGATCCCCCGCACGAACTCCCGGTTCGGCGCCTCCCGAGCGCCCGGGCCGGGCAGCCGCCAGCCCATCGCCACCTCGTGGAGGAACACGCTCGCGAACGGGTCGCCGTAGTCCTCCGAGTAGTCGTTGATCACGTTCATGTCGAGCACGTCCTGCACCGTCGCGGCGGCATAGCCGGAGCCGATGTCGGGCAGGTAGTGGCGCACCTCCCGGCCGAGATCGATCTGGGCTCGCTCGACCAGGAGGCCGATCACGAGGTTCATGGTGGTCTTCGTGATCGACTGGACGCTGTGGGGCTGCGCCGGCCCGAAGTCGGGAGCGTAGCGCTCGAAGAGCACGTCGTGGCCGCGCACGGCCACCATGCCGGAGAAGTGCGCGGTCCCGGTGAGCCGGCGGACGCTCGCCAGGTCGCCGATCCTCCGATCGATCGCCTTCCCGAGCCGGAGCGCCTCGGGCGCCCGGATGCCCAGGCTGTAGCGGAACACCGCGGGCATGTTGTGGAAGGCGCGGCGCCGCCGGTCAGGCTGGTTCCATCCGGGCCGGCCGCTCTCTCCCACGAGAAGATCGACGCTGGGGTCGGTGGTGGTGACGTTCACGCTCACGATGGGTCTCCTGGTGTATGGATGGCCGCGCGGGGCGGCGGCGAGCCGTCACCGGCCCCGGCGCCGCGGGCGGGCGCCGATCCTGTCAGGCCTTGACCGCGCGATAGTCCCGGAGCAGGCCGCTGAACTGCTCGTGCAGGCCGCACTCGGTGAAGCCCACGTCGTCGAGGGCCGAGAGGATGGCCGCCGGCGCGACGCAGGACTCGGTCGTGTCCCACCAGTAGCGCATCAGGGTCCGCATGTCCCGGTTGCCCGTCGCCGTGGCGAAGGCGACGCCCATGACGGTCTTGATGTAGAACCGTGACAGCGCCAGGAGGACGGGCGAGCTCGGTC
Source organism: uncultured Candidatus Rokubacteria bacterium (assembly GCA_963745015.1). Lineage (GTDB taxonomy): Bacteria > Methylomirabilota > Methylomirabilia > Rokubacteriales > DASRDR01 > DASRDR01. The sequence goes on along the minus strand of CAVUVU010000009.1, from coordinate 20,431 downwards.
GTGAGATCTCGAGCAGGAGGACGATGCCGCCCGGCCTGAGGACCCGGCGGTACTCGCGGAAGGCCACGTGCAGGTCGGACACGTGGCGGAGGGCGTACGCCATGCTCAGGAAGTCGAAGCTGGCGTCCGGGAACGGCAGCTCCTCCCCGACTCCCTGGATCAGGTTTCGGCACGGTCCCTTCCGCGCCTCGTGGAGCATGCCGGAGCTTGGGTCCAGCCCGACGACGTAGCCGGTCGAGCCCACCAGACCCAGGGCGCACTGGGTGGTGAGTCCGGGACCGCAGGCGACGTCCAGCACCTTCATGCCCGGCGCGAGGCCCGCGCCCCGGAGCGCCCTCCGCCGGTACCAGAGACCCGAGCCGAACCCGACCACCTTGTCGATCGCCCGGTACTGGTAGGCGGTGCGGTTGAACAGCTCGTTCAGGAATCCCTGCCGAGACTCGTTCGCGTCGTAGTAGTCCCGCAGCGCCGGATGCGGCGGGACGTGCACGGCCGTCGCTCCGTCGTCTGGTTTCTGTTCCGCGCGAACGACCATTGGGCACCTCCGAGTCGTGCCCTCTTGATATCAGGAGGCGGTAGGGCGGGCAAGAGGGGCCAGCGCCAGGCAGTACTGATAAGGCAGGAACGTCGCCTCGCGGACCAGCCGGAAGCCCGCCCGGCGCGCATCCCGGAGGAAGGTCTCGCGCGCGACGCGCCGCTCGACCGGCGGGCCGACCGGCGTCTCCCGGCGGTGGAAGTCGACGTTCACCAGCCGGCCCCCCGGCCGGAGCAGCCGGCGGAGCCGGCGGAGGTAGCGCGGGCCCCCGCGGAGGTGATGGTAGGTGTTCACGACCAGGATCAGATCGCACGAGCGGGCCGGGAGGAGCGGGTCGTCGTCACGGCCGAGGACGGGCGTGACGTTGTCCAGTCCTCCGCGGCGAAGCCGCTCGATCAGGATCGGCAGCATCCGCGGCTCCACGTCGACGGCGTAGACGCGCCCCCGCGGCCCGACGACGCGCGCGACCCGTCGCACGAGATAGCCGGACCCCGCACCGATCTCCGCGACCGTCTGGCCGGGCCGGAGACCGAGCGCCCGCACGAGCCGCGCGGGACGCTGCCATCGCAGGCGGCCCGGATCCTCGAGCCGGCCCAGCATGAGCTGGAAGTCCCGGGGGTTCCCGTGCGCGCCGAAGCCGCCCGGTACGCCGTGGCCGCCGCCGTGCGCGCGCGTGCCGGCTCTCACGTGTCGAGTCCGGTGCCCCATCGTCCTCAGTCTCCGATCCGCGGCGCCGGGCGACTCCGCGCGGCCCGTGCCCTCATGCGGGGGCGGCGGCCGAGAGGCGCACCTCGCGCCGGACGCCCCGGAGGTCCATCTCGTAGATCAGGCCCCCGATCGGCGGGTGGGACAGGTGCCAGTGGATGCCGTGGATCGCCGCCGGCCCCATCGCCGCGAGGACCTCCGTCGCGAGGAAGCTCTCCAGCGGGTGCACGGTGTAGACGCCCACCGCCGTCACGTCGGCCCACGTGCCGCCGAGCCCGGCGAGTCGCGCCTGCATGACGCCCATCACGTATGCGGCCTTCTCCCGGAGCGCGCCGGGCGATGTCTCGTCGGGACGGACGACGCTCGCCCGCGAGGCCGGGCCCGGCCGGAGCTCGCCCGACCCCGCCGCGACGAACGTCGGCCGCCCGGGCGCCTCGGCCGGAACGGTGTGCGAGAACGCATAGAGCGAGGGCTCCGGCGGCGGCCCCACGACCGGCGCCACGTTGGTCCGCGCGACGGGGTTCCGCCCGTCCACGAGCAGTCCCCACTCCCCGAGGAGCGCCCGGTAGCCCCGGTTGAACTCGGCGAAGCCGGTGAAGGTCAGCGGAGCGGGGACGCGCAGCTCGATCGCGCAGAGCGAGGTCCGGGGCCGGCCGAGCCCCCGGAGATGCCGCTCGATCGCCGCGAAGCCGTCGCGCCACGGCACCGGCGCCTGGAGAGTGACGCGCACCACCTCCCAGCCGGAGGTGGCGACGACGCCGGACGAGTAGGGCTCGCCGCCCGGCAGGAACCGGTAGCTCGGATCGGGGCCCGGGAGGAGGGAGGCCGGGGCGGCGGCCATCTCAGCCCTCCGCCGGCAGGCCGAACGCCTGCTTCAGCTGGCGGAGTCCCTCCTGCTGGGGCGACCAGAGCCGGCCGCTGATCTGGCCGCCGTCGACGACGATGTCCTGGCCCGTGACGAACGACGACTCGTCGCTCGCGAGGAATACGGCCATGTGCGCGATGTCGTCGACCGACCCCGCCCGCGGGATGGGCTGCTGGGCGGCGAAGCGCTCCGTCAGCGCCGAGGCGACGTCGTCGGCGCGCTCGGGGGGCAGCCCCAGCGCCTTCAGCAGGATGCCGGTCACGATCGCGCCGGGCGAGATGCAGTTCACCCGCACGTTGTGCTCCCCGAGCTCCATCGCGACGCAGCGGGAGAGCTGGACGACCGCGGCCTTGGCCGCGCTGTAGATCATGGACGACGAGTAGCCGGCGCGGCTGGCGGCCACGCTCGCGTTGTTGATGATGCTGCCGGAGCGCTGGCGCATCATGATCGGCGCCGCGTGCTTCATGCCGAGGAGCACGCCGCCGAAGTTCACCGCCATCGACCGCTCGGCGGCGTCGAGCGGGATCGTCTCGACCCCGCCGCGCGGGCCGGGGCCGCCCGCGTTGTTGAAGAGGCAGTCGAGCCGCCCGTGGCGGTCGACCGCGGCGCCGACCAGCCGCCGGACGTCCTCCTCGCGCGCGACGTCGGTCCGGACGAACTGCGCGCGGGGTCCGAGCGCGCGGGCCGCCGCCTCGCCCTCCGCCTCCCGGCGTCCCGCGAGGATCACGGTCGCCCCCTCCTCGACGAACAGCTCGGCCGTGCGCTTCCCCATGCCGCTCGTCGCGCCGGTGACGATCGCGACCTTGCCCTCGAGCCTGCCCATGCGCGTCTCCTAGCGATGCGTGTGTGGATGTTCGGTGGCGAGCCCCGCGGATCGCCAGCACGGGGGACATGATACCCTCGCGCGGCCTTTCCGAGGCCGCGGCCGATCGCGTATCATGCGCCGCGTGACGTCCTCGATGAAGCTCGGCTTCTCGCTGCCCGTGGCCGGCGCGTGGGCCACGCCCGCCAACCAGGTGCGCGTCGCGCAGGAAGCCGAGCGTCTCGGGTACCACTCGCTCTGGGTGCTCCAGCGCCTCCTCTTCCCCGTCGCGCCGCAGAACGACTACCCGCCGATGCCCGGGCGCCCCTGGCCGGACTGCTTCGAGTCCGTGGCCGATCCGGTGGTGTCGCTCGCGTTCGTGGCGGGCGTGACGACGCGCATCCGACTGGGCACGAGCGTCCTCGTCATGCCCTACTACACGCCGGTCATGCTGGCCAAGCAGCTCGCCACGCTCGACCAGGTCTCGGGCGGGCGCCTCGACGTCGGGCTCGGCCTCGGCTGGTCGCGGGACGAGTACGACGCGGTCGGAGTGCCCTACGACCGGCGCGGGCGGCGCGCCGACGAGTTCCTCGCCTGTCTCAAGGCGATCTGGACGGAGGACCCGGTCGAGTTCCGGGGAGAGTTCTACCGGGTGCCGCGGGCCCACGTCCGGCCTCGGCCGGTCCAGGTCCCTCACCCGCCGATCACCATCGGGGGCTACGGGCCGGCGGCCGTCCGGCGGGCGGTGGCCTACGGCGACGGTTTCAGCGGCGGCAACGTGCCGCTCGACCGGGTCGCGCCGCTCGTCAAGGAGCTCCGGACGGCCGCGGAGCAGGCCGGGCGGGATCCCGCGCGGCTCCAGGTGGTCTGCCGCGGGACGTTCCTCCCCTCCGCCGACCCCCAGGGCCCGGATCGCCGGCCCCTCTTCGGCTCGCTCGACGAGATCCGCGACGACATCCGGCGCTACGCCGAGCTCGGGCTGACCGAGCTCTTCCTGGAGGCGAACGTCCTGCTCCACGCCTGGCCGGTGGAGCGGACGCTCGAGATCATGGCGGCGCTCGCCCCGGCCCGGACCCTCGCGTCGTGAGCGCCCTCGTCGCGGGAGCGGCGATCGTGACCGGCGGCGGCTCGGGCATCGGCCGCGCGATCGCCGAGGCCCTCGCCGCGGGGGGCGCGCCGGTCGCCCTGGTCGATCTCCTGGCCGACGGAGGGCGCGAGACCGCCGCGGCCATCCAGGCGAGCGGCGGCCGCGCGGTGTTCATCGAGGGCGACGTCAGCCGGTGGGCCGACGTCGACCGCGCCGTGTCGGACGCGGTGCGGGCGCTCGGCCCGCTCGGGATCATGGTCAACGCGGCCGGGGTCCTCGATGGCTACACGCCCGCCGACCAGATGTCTCCCGCGCTCTGGGAGCGAGTCGTCGCGATCGACCTCACCGGCACGTTCTGGGGATGCAAGCGCGCCCTGGCCGAGATCCTGCCCGCCGGCCGGGGCCGGATCGTGAACGTCGCCTCGGTCGCCGGATTGGTGGGATCGGGCGGCGGGCCGGCCTACACCGCGGCCAAGCACGGCGTGGTCGGCCTCACCCGCCAGCTCGCCATCACCTACGCGGCGCGCGGCGTCACGGTCAACGCGATCTGCCCCGGAGCCATCCAGACCAGCCTCCGGGCCAACTCCGCGCAGATCCTGGGCGCCGACGCGCCGCGCACGATGGGCGGCGTGGGCGCGAGCGAGGACGCCATCCGTGCCGTCACGCCCGCGGGCCGGCGGGGCACCCTCGCGGAGGTCGCCGCCGCGGCGGTCTACCTCGCCAGCGAGAGCGCGGCCTACATCACCGGCCAGACGCTCGTGATCGACGGGGGCTGGACCGCCGCCTGACCCGGCGCCGGCGCCGCCGGCCTCGGGCCGCCGGGCCGAGGCCCGGAGGGCGCGGGCCCCAGCGATCCGGGGCGAGCGCCGCCCGGCGAAACGTCGCGTCTCCGCCCGGGGCTGCGCTGCTAGAATGGGCCGGACGACGGCCATGCTCATCAACTGCGTCGCCTACCAGGACGGCAAGCGCCTCGGGGAGATCACCCCGCACGAGATCCACGAGTACGTCAGCCGGCCCGATTGCTTCGTGTGGGTGGCGCTGCGCGACGCCACCGACGCCGAGCTGACCGAGATGCAGGAGGAGTTCGACCTCCATCCCCTGGCCGTCGAGGACGCCCGCCACGGGCACCAGCGGCCCAAGATCGAAGAGTACGGGAATTCCGTGTTCGCGGTCATTCACACGGTCGAGCCGGACGGCGACGACCTGCGTGTGGGGGAGATCGACGTCTTCGTCGGTCCGAACTACGTCCTCTCCGTCCGGAACCGCAGCGAACGGGGCTTCGCGGAGGTGCGCGCGCGCTGCGAGCGCGAGCCCGAGCTCCTTCGCCACGGCTCGGGATACGTTCTCTACGCGCTCATGGACGCCGTGGTCGACCGCTACTTCCCCCTGCTCGATGCCCTCGAGGTCGAGCTCGAGCAGACCGAGGAGCGGATCTTCGCGGGAGGCGCCGCGCGCGCCCAGATCGAGGCGCTCTACGGCATCAAGCAGAAGCTGGTCACGCTGAAGCACGCCGTCGGCCCGATGCTCGAGGGAACCGGGAAGCTCCACGGCGGCCGGGTGCCGCAGGTGTGCGCGGGCATGGGCGAGTACTTCCGGGACATCTACGACCACCTGTCCCGCCTCAACCAGTCGATCGACTCGATTCGCGACATGGTGACGACGGCCATGACGGTGCACCTGTCCCTCAGCACCATGCAGGAGAACGAGACGACCAAGCGCCTGGCCGCCTACGGCGCGCTGGTGGCGGTCCCGACGATGATCGCGGGCGTCTACGGCATGAACTTCGAGAACATGCCCGAGCTCACCTGGGGCTTCGGCTACCCGCTCACGCTCCTGATCATGGCGCTGATCGACGTCTACCTCTTCTACCGCTTCCGCAAGGCCGGCTGGCTGTAGACGCGGCTCCGAACCCCGCGCGCCCGCGCCGGATGGCCGCCGCCCGATGATCACCCGGCGCGCGCTGATGGGAGCCGGCGGAGCGCGACCTACGTGGACCGGATCCTCAAGGGGGCCAAGCCCGCGGACCTGCCGGTCGAGGAGCCGACCAAGTTCGAGCTGGTCGTGAACCTGAGGACGGCGAAGGCCCTCGGCCTCGCCATCCCGCCCTCGGTGCTGGGCCGGGCGGACAAGATCATCGAGTGACCCGGTCCGCGCCCCGCGGACCGGCCTGGATCAGCGCCACCACGTCACCGGCGGGGATCACCCTGATCTGCGTCCGCGGGTGGATGAGGTTCTGCCAGACCCAGTTGTGGTGCCGCATCACGGACAGCGCGTCCACGTGCGGCCGGTCCGCGGTGGTGTGGCCGTCCTCCACCACCACCACGTCGTAGTCCAGGCTGGCCGCGGCCCGGATCGTCGTGTCGACGCAGAAGTCCGTCGCGCACCCGGTGACGAGCAGCCGGGTGGCCCCCCGCGCGCGCAGGGTCTCGCCGAGGTCCGTCTCGTAGAAGGCGTCGCAGGCGCGCTTGTGCACCACGGGATCGCCATCCTCGCGCTCGAGCGAGGGGAGGAGCTTCCAGCCTTCGCGCCCGGGCTCGAAGACGTCGCCCGGAGGCCCGTCGTGCTGGATGAAGACGACGGTTCCCTCCGCCCGGCGGACCGCTCGCGCGAGGGCGTTGATCCGATCGACGACGCCCTCGGCATCGTGCCGCGGCGAGTCCGCGCCGAAGAGGCCGACCTGCATGTCGATCACGAGGAGGGCCGTTCCCGGGCAGGCGGAGGACAAAGGGCCCGGCTCGATCATGGCGTTTACTCTCCGATCAGCTGATCCGCCCGACCCAGCACGGACGGCGGAATCGCCAGCGCCGAGGCCCGGAGAGCAGCCGCGCACGGCGCCTCAGCATCGGATCGCCCGTCTCAGCTCACTTCTTGTCGGCGCCCGGATCGCGCTCGAGCCGCAGCGCGGCCGAGTTGATGCAGTAGCGGAGGCCCGTGGGCTGCGGCCCGTCGTCGAAGACGTGGCCCAGATGGCCCTCGCAGGCCGCGCACTGGACCTCGGTCCGGCGCATGAAGAAGCTGTCGTCCGTCCGGGTCTCGACGGCGCCCTGCTCGAGGGGCTCGAAGAAGCTCGGCCAGCCGGTGCCCGAGTCGAACTTCGTGTCCGAGCTGAAGAGCGCCGTCCCGCAACCCGCGCACCGGTAGACGCCGGGCTCTTTCGAGTCGTGGTACTCCCCCGTGAAGGCGCGCTCCGTCCCGTGCTTCCGGAGGACGCGGTACTGCTCGGGCGACAGACAATGCCGCCATTCCTGGTCGGTGCGCGCGACCTTGTCCTCGTCAGCCATGGCTTCCTCCTCTACGGGCAACCGCCGGGACGCTCGGCGACTGCCTCCACCCTCGGCACCCTGGGGCGCCCGCGGGCCATCATATGCCGGACTCCGTCAATCCTCGTTCGGGTTCGTTCGGGCGCCGGTCGACGAGGAAGACCGTGCCGAGGCGCGGGACCGGCCCGGGCGGCAGCCCCGCCCGCAACGGAGGCTCCGGGCCCAGCTCGATCGCGAGCGGGCCCTCGTCCGCGTCCGGCACGATCTCCGCGACGATCCGCATCGGCGAACCCGGCCAGCGGAACACGAGCTCGGCGTCCGTCGCGCGGGCCAGGGTTCCGCCGAGCGCCCGCTCCCACTGGAGACGCGCCCGATCCGCCGAGCGCGCCCGCGTCCTGAGACCGAGGACCCGGGCCGGGGGCGGCGGCGCGGCCGGACCCGGCGGCACCTCTCCCGGTCGCCGGCCATAGCGCCCGCCGGACTGGCCCAGCTGGACGACGACGCCGAGGGCCTCCTTGGGATGCAGATACGCCACCAGCCAGTCGGGATCCGTCTCGTCTCGACCGACCAGCCGGTAGCCCTGGGCCTCGGCCCGGGCAGCGGCGTCAGCGAGGCTCGACACCTTGAAGGTCACGTGATGGAGCCCCGGTCCGCGCGCCGCGAGGAACCGGTGGAGGAAGCCGTCGGCGCCCGCCGGCTCGATCACCTCGATGGAGCCTCCGCCCTCGAACGTCCACGCGGCCCACCGGAAGCCCCCGCCCGGGCCGCCGGAATCCGGAACGCCGCCGAGCCGGCCGACGAGGAAGTCGGTGGCGTCGGCCATCCGTTCCATTCCGATGGCGATGTGATCGAACCTCGTCCCCTTCATCGATCGTGTAGTGTACGTCATGCCACGTCGGCTATAGTGTTCGACGTGCCTCGCACGCGAGCCGATCTCCGGGAGACCATCGAGCGCGCCGTGGCCGAGACGGAGGCCGCCGCCCGGACCGGGCCCGCCCCGACCGAGTCCGTTCGGCTCGTCGCCGAGCCGGTGATCCTCGTCACCGGGTACGAGCCGTTCGGCTCCCACACGGTCAACCCGTCTCAGGAGCTGGCGAAGGCCCTGGACGGCCGGCGCATCGGAAACTGCGCCATCGCGGGCGCCGTCCTGCCGGTCCACCATCTCGAGGCCTCGCGCCACGTGTCGATCCTCCTCGGGGAGATGGCGCCCGTGGCCGTCGTGCACCTGGGCCTGGCCGAGGGCCGGGCGCGGCTGGCCCTCGAGCGGGCCGCCCTCAACGTCATGGACTACCGGATCCCCGACAACGCCGGCTTCCGGGCCGAGGGCGAGCCCTGCGTGCCCCAGGGCCCGGCGGCGTACTTCGCCACCCTTCCCTTGCCCGAGATCCTGGCGGCGCTGACGGCGGAGGGCATCCCCGCGTACGTCTCGAACAGCGCCGGCACCTTCCTCTGCAACCAGACGCTCTACGCGACGCTCCATGAGATCACGATGCGCGAGCTGACCGCCCCGGCGGGGTTCATCCACCTTCCGCTCCTGCCCGCCATGGTGGCGGCGAGCGGGACCGATCAGCCGAGCATGGATCTCCCCCTCATGCTCCGCGGCGTGGAGACGGCGCTGCGGGTCGTCGCCGAGACCGTCGCCCCGTGACGGCGGCAACGGCGGCCACTCACCCGTGACGACCGGACTCCGGAAGGGCCGGGCGCTCGCGATCCTCTGGGCCGAGGTGTCTCCGCCCGGGCGGGCCGACCTCGAGGGATGGGCGGCGAAGGCACCGCTCGCGCCGATCGATCCGGCGACCGGCGTCCTGGCGGTGGGCCGTTACGCGGCGGTCTCCGGCGGGCCGGCCTTCCTCGAGATCCACGAGCTCGTCGGCGAGGACGCGCCCGTCATCGCCGCGAGCGCCGCCCTCCTCTCGGGAACCCTTCGCGAGCTCGAGCGGCTCGGGGCCACGGTCCTGTCCGGCGGCGCCCCGGACGGGGGCGCCCGGTCAGGCGCGGCGGGACCGGCCGGCGTGTACGGCCAGATCTTCCCTCCCGGCGTGGACGAGCGGGCGGCCGTGCACGGCCTGCCTCCCGCCCTTCAGATCGGCCGGATCGACATCCCCCCGGCGCACGAGGACGAGTTCAACGAGTGGTACAACACCGAGTACCTGATCGGGAACATGACGGTGAACGGCGTCTACGGGGCGCGGCGGTACCTGAATCGCACGGCCGGGCCGCGGTACCTGACGGTGTACGAGTTCGCTCACACCGAGGTCAGCCGGCAACCGGCCTGGGACCGCACGCGGTCGCAGTCGGTCTGGCGCCGCCGCATCGAGCGCTTCTGGTCGCACGCCTCGGGCTCCCCGGGGATCTACCGCCGCCTGGCCGCGCGCTGACCGCACCGAACCCGCCATCACCGTGACGATCGACGCGGTCGAGGTCGGTCACTACCGCATTCCGCTCCCGACCGTCCTCTCCGACTCCACGCACGGGGAGATCACGCACTTCGAGCTGGTGACGGCCCGCGTGCGCACGGCCGACGGCGCCGAGGGGCTCGGCTACACGTACACGGTCGGGGTCGGCGGGGCGGCGATCCGGTCGCTCGTCGAGGATCTCCGGCCGCTGGTCGTGGGCCAGGACGCCGAGCGGATCGAGGCCATCTGGCAGCGGATGTGGTGGGGCTCCCACTACGTCGGCCGGGGCGGCCTGGCGGCCTTCGCGATCTCGGCGGTCGACACCGCGCTCTGGGATCTCCGCGCCCGGCGACGCGGGCTTCCGCTCTGGAAGGCCCTCGGGGGCCATCAGCCCCGGGTCAACGCGTACGCGGGCGGGATCGACCTCCTGTTCCCGCTGGACCGGCTCCTCCGTCAGACCGACGACAACCTCGCCAAGGGCTTCCGCGCGATCAAGATGAAGGTGGGCCGGCCCCGGCTTCGCGAGGACGTCGAGCGGGTCCGCGCCATGCGGGAGCGGCTCGGATCCGACGTTCCCCTCATGGTGGACGCCAACATGCGCTGGACGGCCGACGAGGCGATCCGCGCGTCGCGCGCGCTCGCCGCCCACGAGGTGTTCTGGCTGGAGGAGCCGACGATCCCGGACGACGTACCCGGACACGTGCGCATCGTGAAGGAGGGGGCGCTGCCGGTCGCCGCCGGCGAGAACCTGCGGACGCGTGCACGAGTTCGAGCGCTACATCGGTGCGGGCGCCGTCTCGTTCCCGGAGCCCGACGTCTCGAACGTGGGCGGCGTCACGGCCTGGCTCAAGGTCGCGCACCTGGCCGAGGCTCACAACCTGCCGGTCACCTCCCACGGCGTCCACGACCTCCACGTCCACCTCCTGGCCGCGGTCCCGAACGCCTCGTACCTCGAGGTCCACGGCTTCGGGCTCGAGCGGTTCATCGCCCACCCGCTGGAGATCCGCGACGGAGAGGCCCTCGCGCCGGACCGCCCCGGGCACGGCGTCGAGCTCGACTGGAAGGGCCTCGATCCCCTTCGAGTCCCGTGACCAGGTAGGCGCGTCGCGTTGGACGACGCTGCCCACGATCGCCGGTTGTGCGGAGCGAGGCCCGAGCTCCCCTGAATCATCTCGACTTCGGGAGGGGCTGGCGGGGGCCCGTCTTGCGGCCGTGTCCCTCGCGCCGGCGGCCCGACCGGTGTCTCATCGAGCACGAATGGGTTCGGGCCCGAGCTCCAAGCTGAATCCCGCCCCGGCATCGCCTCACGGGCTCCGCTTCACCCCCTGGCAAGAGCTGAGAATTCGCTTAATCCTGGCTAGGTTGAGCGATTGATGGTGAAACGAGGCTAGAAGATGGTGATGGATCCCGATCGTCAGCCCATCGTCGATGCCCATCAGCACTTCTGGGACCTATCCCTCGGAAAGCACCCCTGGCTTCGGGACGAGCCTCCCCCGCCCTTCCGCTACGGCGACACGCGACCTCTCCGTCGGGATTACCTGCCCGCTGACTACCGAGCCGACGCGACCCATCATCGCGTCGTGGGAACGGTCTACGTCGAGACGGAGTGGGACCCGGCCGACCCCGTCGGGGAGACGCGGTGGGTTCAGGACCTTGCCGCCCGGGAGGGCCTCCCCAGCGCCGTGGTGGCGCAGGCGTGGCTGGACCGCGGCGACGTCGAGGACGTGCTGGCGCGCCAGGCCGCGTGTCCCCTGGTCCGCGGCATCCGCCACAAGCCCGCCGCCGCGCCGTCCCCGGACGCGGTCGTGCCGGGCGCTCCGGGGTCGATGGGCGACCCGCGGTGGCGCGCCGGGTACGCGCGGCTCGCGCGTCACGGGCTCTCGTTCGATCTCCAGACGCCGTGGTGGCACCTTCACGAGGCGGCGGCGCTGGCCCGCGCGTTCCCCGACACCCGGATCGTCCTGAACCACACCGGCCTCCCGGCGGACCGGAGCGCGGCAGGTCTCCGCGGCTGGCGGGCGGGCATGGCGACCCTGGCCGCCGAGCGGAACGTCGCCGTGAAGATCTCCGGGCTCGGCGTGCCCGGCCGGCCCTGGACGGCCGAGTCGAACCGCGAGGTCGTCCTGACGACGATCGATCTCTTCGGCGTCGGCCGCGCGATGTTCGCGTCGAACTTCCCCGTGGATCGCCTCGTCGCGAGCTTCGACACGATCTACGCGGGGTTCAGCGCGATCGTGCAGGACTTCTCGCCGGCGGACCGACGGCGCCTCTTCCACGACAATGCCGTCCACTTCTATCGCCTCTCAGCGCTCAGAACGTAGCGTCGGATCCCTGTAGAGGCTCTGAACACGCCGCACGCATTCGCCGCGCCCCGCGCCCTGCCGCGCCGATCCGCGCGGTGAGGTCCGCGCGTCGCTCGCGTCCCGGGGCCTATCGGCCGATGGAGGCGTGGGGTATGGTCGACGCGAGCCGGGGTGACGTCCGAGCCATTGGACGCGCCCGGGCAGCCGGCTCGGCTGGCAAAGGAGCCAGAGTGACCGCGTACCGCGTCGCGATCGTCGGCGCCGGAGTCTGGAGCGAGAACCACATGCTGGGCTGGCGGGCCCAGTCCGACGTCGCGGTCACCTGGGTGGTGTGCTCGACTGAGGAGCACGCGAGGAAGAAGGCTCAGGCGTGGGGCGTCCCAGGGTGGACCGCGGACTACAACGAGGTCCTCGTCCGGGACGACGTGGACATCGTCGACATCCTGGTCCCGCATGACCTGCATGTCGAGGTCGCCTGCCGCGCCTTGGCCCACGGCAAGCACGTCGTTCTCGAGAAGCCGCTGGCCCCCACGCTCGCAGGGGCGCTCCAGATCGCCGCCGCCGCGCGCCAGTCGGGCCGCAAGGTCATGATCGCGGAGAACTGGGTCTACGCCAGCATGGTCCAGAAGGCGCGGGCGCTGCTCACCCGGGGCGACATCGGTACCCCATTCATGATCCGGTCCACCCTGGACATGGACGTGCGCGCGGGCTTTGCCGGGCTCGGGTGGCGGCGCCGCCCGGAGCGCATGGGCGGCGGCGCGCTCCTCGACGCCGGCACCCACTGCGTTTCCGCCTGCCGGTACCTCATGGGCGAGATCCGGGACGTCGGCGCCCTCACGGACAACCACGGCTTCCCGGCAATCGCGCCGATGGAGGACACCTGCCTGCTGCTCATGCGCTTCGAGTCTGGCGCCGCCGGCTCGCTGGCGCTGACCTGGGTCGCCCAGCGCGAGCGGCCGCGAACGGAGTTCGTCATCCTGGGTGACCAGGGCACGATCGAGTTCGACACCCACGCCCGTAGCTTCTTCGTGACGCGCGAGAAGCGGCGCGCCGAGGAGTTCGACCTGACCCCGTCGCGCGGCTTCGTCGACCAGATGACGCACTTCATGACCTGTCTGCGGGAGGACCGGACGCCTCTCACGTCGCCCGAGGAACAGATCGGCTCGCTCCGCGCGATCCTCGCGGCGTACCGTGCGGCCGAGACGGGGCGGTTCGTATCACTGAAGGATTTCACGGAGTAGGGTCCACCACCAGTCACGGGGCTGCCGGGGCCTGGAGCGTTTCCGGGACGCGCAGCCCCCGGGGAGGGCACGATGAGGAGAAAGCGCTTCGGCAGTATGGCGGTCCTGGGGCTCGCGGCAATGACCGCGCTGCTCGGTACGGCGGCGCCGGACGCGGCCGCCCAGAAGATCGAGGCGGCGCTGGCCTCGCCGAACAATCCGGAGATCATCCTCGTCCGCGCGATGACGCTCTTCGCCGCCAAGGTGAGCGAGAAGACGAAGGGCAACGTCGTCGTCAAGGTGGTGCACAGCGGGCAGCTCGGTGGCATGAAGGAGAACTTCGAGTCGATCATGGCCGGAAACCTGGAGATGGCGCAGGTCAACAACGCGTTCCTGGCCAACCTCTATCCGGCCACCGCCCTCTTCGACCTGCCGTTCCTCTTCCGCGACAACGAGCACATGAAGCGCGTGGTGCGCGGGCCCATCGGCCAGCAGGTGTACGCCGACTTCGAAAAGAAGACCGGCATCCGGCTGTTCATGACGGGCCTGGCGGACGGGCCGCGCTCCGTGTGGAACCGCCGCCGGGCCGTGCGCGTGCCCGACGACATGAAGGGCATCAAGCTCCGCGTCATGCAGGGTCCGCTCATGGTGGACACGTTCAAGGCCCTTGGCGCCATCCCGACGCCGATGCCGTTCCCGGAAGTCTACATGGCGGCCAAGCAGGGCGTCATCGACGGCGCCGAGCAGCCGCCCTTCGGCGTGGTCGAGCTGAAGGCCAACGAGGTCGCCAAGTACTACAGCCTGACCAAGCACTTCGCCATGCCCTCGGCACTCGGGATCGGCCTGAAGTGGCTGAACGGCCTCTCCAAGGAGCATCAGCAAGCGATCCAGGAGGCCGCCGACGAGGCGCGCGCCTGGTACGACGGCCAGTACGCGACCGAGGACGCCGCCGCGCTCGTCGAGATCAAGAAGCGCGGGATGGAGATCAACGACACCGACATCGAGCTGTTCCGGGCGGCAGTGAAGCCCGTGTACGACAAGTACGCCGACCAGGTCGGCGGCTGGAAGCTGATCCAGGCGGTGCTCGACACGAAGTAGCCCTTCCCGCGGCGGGCGGAGACACGCTCTCCGCCCGCCGCCGCCTCCGGCCAGCAACCACGAGGAGACGTCGGTGCCACGGGTCCTGCGATGGGCGGACGCCCTGCTGCTGGGGACGGCCGGTCTGTTCCTGGCCGGCTACCTGACCACCGTCGTGCTCCAGGTGTTCTTCCGCTACGTGCTCGAGTACGCGCTCCCGTGGACCGAGGAAGTGGGGGTCTACCTGTTCGTCTGGTCCGCCTTCATGGCCGCGGCGGTGGTCGTCGGGCGGAACGACCATTTCGCGATCTCCCTGGTGGCCGGGTGGCTGGGACGCACACAGGAGCGGGCCCTGCAGGTCGTCATCACCCTCCTGTGCCTGGCCTTCACGGTCATCATGATGTGGATGGGGACGGCCTGGAGCTGGCGGATGCTGGGCTCGTTCTCGCCCGTGCTCCAGCTCCCCCAGGGCGCGGTCTACGCGATCGTCCCGCTGTCCGGCGCCTACATGGCGCTGCACCTCGCAGTCCGTCTGCGGACCTTGCTCGACTGGCGCCGGCCGGACACCGCGGAGGCCGCGGCCACCGGGATGCCTTGCTGACCGCCGTCCTGTTCGGCTCCATGCTCGTGCTCTTCGCACTGAGCGTGCCCATCGCCTTCGGGGTGGGTCTTGCGGCGGCCTCGGCCATCCTGGTAATGCCCAGGGTCTCCTTCGAGGTCATCGTCCAGCGGATGTTCTACGGCCTCGACTCCTTCCTCATCCTGTCCGTGCCGCTCTTCCTGCTGTTCGGCGAGCTGATGGAGAGCGCCCGGATCACGGACCGCCTGGTGAACTTCACCGTGACACTGATCGGCCGGCTGCGCGGAGGCCTGGGGCATGTCACCGTGGCGACCGAGTGCGTGCTGTCGGGGGTGACCGGGTCGGGGGCGGGCGATGCGGCGGCACTCGGCAGCGTGCTCGTGCCGGCCATGGTGAGCGCCGGCTACCGGACGCCCTATGCCGCCGCGCTGGTAGGCGCGGCGTCGGTCCTCGGCCCGATCATTCCCCCCAGCATCATCATGGTCGTGTACGCGTCCATCGCCAACGTCTCGGTGGGCCGGATGTTCCTCGGCGGATTCGGGCCGGGCTTGCTGGCGGCCGCCCTCCTGATGGTGCTGACCTCACTCATCGCCCGGCGGCGCGGCATGCCGGCCGGGCGCCGGGCCGGCCTGGGCGAGATCATCGGGGCGACGCGGAAGGCCTCCCTGGTCCTGGTCGCGCCGTTCATCGTCATCGCCGGCATCGTCGGCGGGCTCTTCACCGCGACGGAGTCCGCCGGCATCGCCTGCATGTACGCGCTGGTGCTCGGCCTCGGCATCTACCGGACGCTCTCGCTCCGGGACCTGCCGCCCATCTTCGTCCGGACGATCGTGACCACCGGCCAGGTGATGTTCGTCCTCGCCACGGCCTCGGTGTTCTCCTGGATTCTGGCGCGCGGCGGCGTGCCGGACCAGTTCGCGCGCCTGCCCTTCTTCAGTGACCCGACGCGCCCGTGGCTCATCCTCATCGCCCTCAATGTGCTGCTGCTGCTCCTCGGCTGCCTGATGGACTCGCTGGCCATCCTGCTGATCATCACGCCCATGATCCTGCCGATCGCGCTCCGGGCGGGCATCGATCCCGTGCACCTGGGCGTCGTGATGGCGGTGAACCTCTCGATCGGGCTGATCACCCCGCCGTTCGGCTCGGCCATGTTCGTGCTCATGGGGATCAGCCGCTGTTCCATGGCGGCGTTCTCGCGGGAGGCGTGGCCGTTCATCGCCGTGCTGGTGGCGGCCCTCCTCGTCATGACGTACGTGCCGGGGTTCGTGCTGTTCCTGCCGAACCTGTTGATGGGCCTGGATTAGACGCGGAACGCGGCCGACCTGCGCCCGAGGGCCAGGCCGGAGCAGAGGGGGACCGGAGCGCGCGGAAGGAGCTCGGTACGTGCGAGAGTGGCGCGAGACCCCGCGACAGCCTCGATCCCGGCTCCGCGGGTGGCCGAGACGCCGGAAATCGCGGTCAGCCGCTCCGCCGCACGAACTTCTGGAAGCAGTGGGGCGTCAGCGGCGCCAGCCGCCGCGCCACCCCCGTCGCCACCACGACCTCGCCGACGTAGAGATCGCCCCGCGGGCTCACAGAGAGCCCGTGGGGGGCGAAGAAGTTGCCCGGCAGGATCGCCTCCTCGCCGCCCACCCGGCCGATCAGCTCCCCGTCCAGGGTGCAGATCGAGACCTGGGCGATCGGCGAGTGGCCGGGAGGCGGGGTCGCCATGAGCCGGAGGTGGGGCACCGGCTCGTTGCCGACGACGAAGCCGAGCTCGGCGACGTAGAGGCGTTCGTCCGTGTCGATGAACAGGTCGCAGGGCCGGTTCGGCCAGTCCCAGATGTCCTGAAGGCCGCCGTCGCGCGAGAAGATCTGGACCCGGCTGTTCTCGCGGTCCGCCACGTAGACCCGGCCGTGCCCGTCGACGGCGATCCCGTGCGGCAGGTTGAACTGCCCGGGTCCGCTGCCGGGCTCTCCCCACGATCCGAGGAGCTGCCCGTCGGCGGCGAAGCGATGGACGCGGGCGTTGCCGTACCCGTCGGCGACGTAAAGCTCGCCGTCCGCGGCCAGGGCCACGTTGGTGACCGTGTTGAACGGTCCAGCCCCGCGGGCAACTGGCGACTGCCCGGGGACATAGCCCGTGTCCGACGGCTGGCCGTCCCCGAGACGGCGGCGAAGCTCACCCTGCGTTGAGTACTCGTAGACGGTGTGGCCCTCGTCGTCGACGAGGAACACGCGGTCGTCCGGGCTGATGAAGATCCCGTGGGGACGCACGAAGCGCCCGGCGCCCCACGAGTCGACGAACCGCCCCTCCTTGTCGAAGACGATCAAGGGGTGCGGACCGCGGCAGAAGACGAAGACGCGCTCTCGCGAGTCCACCGCCACACCGACCACCTCGGTGAACGCCCAGCCTTCCGGGAGGCGCTCCCAGCCCTGGACGACCTCGTACTCCAGCTTGTGACTACCGATCGCCATGATGGCTCCTTGGTTTCTTGGGTCGTGAGAAGGACGGTTCACCTTACCTGCAGCGGGGAGCCCGGGCAACAACCCACGTCCTACATCGTCGTCCCGCAGGCTCGCGGGGCGGGGAGGTCGAGTTCCCATCGCGCATTGGTGGCCGGGGCAGATCCACTAGACTCGCCGGAGCCGTACGTCGCCCCGCGCGCTGCGCCGGGGACGCGCCACACATCGCGCCGGTCCGCGCCACGCTCAGCTAACTCGAGGCCGCACCGAGGAGGTCGTCGATGAGGGACACAGGAGTCCAGCCGATCCGACTTGCCACGTGGGGGTTGGCGGCGCTCGTAGCCGGCATGCTGGCCGCCGCCCCGGCCCGGCCCAGACCAAGGAGCTCCGGTTCGGGCACCTCCACTCGATCGAGAGCCCGATCCACAAGGGCGTGTCCAAGGCCGCCGATGAGTTCGCGAAGACGAGCGGCGGTCGCTACAAGATCATCGTCTTCCCGTCGAGCCAGCTCGGCGCCGCGCGCGAGATGGTCGCCCAGGTGATCGACGGGACCCTCGACTTCGTCTCCGAGGGCCCCGGCTCCCTGTCGAACCTCAACAAGGCGCTGTCGCTCTTCGAGGCGCCCTTCGTGGCCCGCGACTGGGACCACGTCCAGAAGATGCTGGCCTCGCCGTTTGGCCAGGAGCAGCTCGGCAAGCTCGCCACCGAGCGCAACATGGTCCACCTCGGGACCTTCTACTACGGCGTCCGCCACTTCACGACGAAGACCAAGGCGCTCCAGACCGCGGCCGACGTCAAGGGACTGAAGATCCGCGTCCCCGAGGCGCCGCTGTTCCTGGCGATGATCCGGGCGCTCGAGGCGACGCCCGACGCCGATGAGCCTGGGCGAGGTGTACCTGAGCCTCCAGACCGGCGTCGCGGACGGCCAGGAGAACCCGGTCGGCCACCATCAACAACCAGAAGTTCTACGAGGTGCAGAAGTACCTGAACCTCACCGGCCACGTGATCGTCCCGATCCTCATCATGATGAACAAGAAGGCCTACGACCCGATGACGCCCGCCGACCAGCAGGCCGCTCAAGGCCGCGTTCGCCGAGGGCGCGAAGATCAACGACGAGCTCACGCGCGCCGACGAGGCGCGGCTGGTCAAGTTCTTCGAGGAGAAGGGCATGACCACCGTCAACTCGGACCGCGAGTCCTTCCGCGAGAGGATGACCTCGGTCTACGAGCTGGGCGTGAAGGATTTCGGCTGGGCGAAGGGCACCTTCGACCAGATGCAGGCGATCCGGTAGCCGGTGGACGCGCGGCCGGCCGGACCGTCCGCTGGCCGCGCCTCCGCCCCGTCCGCGCGCCGTCCACCGGGCCCGGGCCCGATCGCGCTGCCGTGACGCGTGAAGCGCTTCTTCCTGAAATTCGAGGAGAACGTCGCCGCGCTCTTCATGGGCGGCGCTCCTGTTCACGCTCTTCCTGCAGGTCTTCACGCGCTTCATCCTCGCGACCCGCTGTCGTGGACCGAGGAGGCCGCGCGCTACGTCTACGTCTACATCGTCTTCCTCGGCTCGAGCGCGGCGATCTCCGACCGCACCCATGTGGCATCGACTTCCTCGTCCGCGCGCTGCCGCCGCGCGCGCAGTGGCTGGTCGGCCTGCTCGTCAACCTCGGCATCCTGTTCGTGCTGGTGAACCTGGTCTGCTGGGGCATCCGCGCGACGCTCCGCCAGCTCGACGTCCCGCTGGTCGTGCTCGACATCCCCTACACCTGGGTCTACGCGTCGTGCCGTTCACCGCCGCTCCTGATGACCGTGCGGACCCTGGCGGTGATGCGGCGAGGACGTGCGGCGCTACCGGCACGGGCGACGCGCTCGGAACCCGAGACCCGCGGCGCTCTGAGATGGTCGGCTACTTCGTCGCCTGGCTCGGCCTGATCATCGCCAACATGCCGGTGGCGTTCTCGCTGATCCTCATGGGGATGGCCTGGCTCCTCCTCGAGGGCGGGCTGATGATCACCGCCCCCCAGCGCCTGATCGGCGGCATCGACTCCTTCCCGCTGCTCGCGGTGCCCTGCTTCATCCTCGCCGGCATCGCGATGAACACCGGCGGGGTGACCGAGCGGATCTACGGCTTCGCCAGCGCGCTGGTCGGCCACTTCACCGGCGGGCTCGGCCACGTCAACGTCCTGGGCAGCCTGATCTTCTCCGGCATGTCGGGCTCGGCGATCGCCGACGCCGGCGGCCTCGGCCTGCTCGAGATCAAGGCGATGAAGGAGGACGGCTACCCGGCCGAGTTCGCCGGGCGCGCTCACCTGCGCGTCCTGCATCATCGGCCCGCTGGTGCCGCCGTCGATCCCGATGGTGCTCTACGGCGTGATCGCCAACGCCTCGGTCGGCGCGCTGTTCCTCGCCGGCGTGATGCCGGGGCTTCCTGACCGCGCTGTTCCTGATGATCCAGGTGTACTTCTACGCCCGGAAGCGGAACTTCCCGCGCCACCCGCGCGCGCGGCTGCCCGAGCTGTGGGCGGCGTTCCGCCACGCGTTCCTCGCCCTGGTCACGCCGGTGATCATCATGGGCGGCATCTTCGGGGGCATCTTCACGCCGACCGAGGCCGCGGCGGTGGCGGCGATCTACTCGCTGGCGCTCGGCCTGTTCATCTACCGGCGACGCTCAACTTCCGCGACCTGCCGCGCATCTTCAAGGAGGCGGTCAACACCTCGGCGGTGGTCGGGCTTCATCGTCGCCGGCGCGAGCCTGTTCGGCTGGGTGCTGGCGCGCGAGCACGTGCCGCAGCAGATCGCCGAGGCCTTCCTCGGCATCTCCGACAACCCACGTCATCCTGCTGGTCATCAACGTCCTGATGCTCTTCCTCGGCTGCTTCATGGAGGGCATCGCCATCATGATCCTGATGGTCCCGGTGTTCATGCCGGTGATCCAGGCGGTCGGCATCGATCCGGTCCATTTCGGCGTGATCGTGGTGATGAACCTGATGATCGGGATCCTCACCCCGCCCTTCGGCGTCGCGCTGTTCATCGTGGCGAAGGTGGGCAACATCCCGTTCCACGTGCTGGCCAGGGCGATCCTGCCGTTCCTGGCGCCGCTGATCATCGTCCAGGTCATCGTGACGTACTGGCCCGGGCTGATCCTCTTCCTGCCGCGCCTGTTCT
>CAVUVU010000008.1:0-629376 GCA_963745015.1 uncultured Candidatus Rokubacteria bacterium | reverse complement strand
ACGAGGACGCCACCCGACGCGTTGTGGACACGGTGACGCGTGACCTCGGAGGTATCGATGTCCTCGTGACTGCGGCCGGCATCATCGAGATGGGTTCGGTCGAGAGCACGACCCTGGCCGCGTACGACCGGATGATGAACATCAACGTGCGCTCCGTGCTGCAGGTCATCCAGCTCGCGCTACCCTCGCTCGTCGCACGGCAGGGCAACATCGTCAATGTGTCGAGCGTCACCGGGCTTCGGGCGTTCCCGGGGATCCTCGCCTACTGTGTGAGCAAGGCAGCCGTCGACCAGCTGACCCGCTGCATGGCCCTCGAGCTGGCTCCGAAGGGTGTCCGGGTGAACGCAGTGAATCCTGGCGTCGTCCAAACCGGGCTGCACCTGAGCTCCGGCATGTCGCCGGACGCGTACGCCGGATTTCTGGAGCGAAGCAGGTCGACGCATCCGCTGGGACGCGTGGGGACGCCGGAGGAGGTGGCCGACCTCATCCTCTATCTGGCGTCGCCGCGAGCGGGGTGGATCACCGGCGCCACGATGTCGATCGACGGCGGTCGCGCCCAGACCTGTGCGCGGTAGCTATCGCCGGGGACGGCCCCGGCCATCCACACGCCGCTGCGGCTCGCTCCGCGCCACGCTCGCCAGCGTCCGGGGTCCGTCGGGCCGATGACGCGTCCCCGCGGCCGAGACCTCCGAAGCGGGTCCGAGGGGTGGTTGTACGTCCTGCCCGCCATGACCCTGCTGGTGGCGGTTCTACTCTATCCGTTGGGCCACGTCGTCCACACGAGCTTCTTCCGCTCGACATCGACGGGCGGGCTTGTCTTCGCGGGGCTCGACAACTACGCGTCCCTCCTCAAGGACCCCCGATTCTGGCGCGCCCTCTGGACAACCGTGATCTTCACCATCGGCAGCGTGGCGGCGCACGCCGTGCTGGGCGTGTACGCCGCGCACGTGGCCAACCGTGCCTTCCGGGGCCGGCGTCTCTTCAGGCTAGTGGTCCTGAGCCCGTGGATGTTCCCGTCGGTCGTCGTGGGCGTCACGTGGACGTGGATCTACCAGAGCCAGTATGGCGTGTTGAACGATATCCTTCAGCGATTTGGCTTGATCACGGAGTCACTGACCTGGCTAGGCGACGAACGCCGGGCCTTGGGCGCCGTGGTCGTGGCCTCGATCTGGCGCGGCTTCCCCTTCGTCATGCTGATGACCCTGGCTGGACTCCAGGCCATTCCCGCGGAGCAGTACGAGGCGGCCGCGGTGGACGGCGCCGGGACGCTCCAGCGCTTCCTGTTCGTGACGCTGCCCAACGTCCGGTACATCCTGGGTGTAGCGCTCATGCTCGACACGATCTGGATGTTCCGGTACTTCGATCTCGTCCAGGTCATGACCGGCGGCGGTCCGGGCTCGGCGACAGAGGTCCTGGCGGTCCTCGTGTACAAGCACGCGTTCGAGTACTTCAACATGGGTATGGCCGCGGCCACCGCCATGCTGATGTTCGTGGTGCTGCTCGCTGCATCTCTCGCGTACGTTCGCTTGATGCTGCGGGAGCGGCAGGGCGCTGCCTGATGCCGACACGAGTGGACCAGGGCATCGGGCGGCTCGTCCTCTACTGGCAAGTGCTGATGATCGGGCTGTTCAGCCTGTTCCCGACAGCATGGATGCTCACGACCGCGTTGAAGCGTCCGGACGACACGTTCACATCGCCCCTGCGGTGGATCGACTTCTCGCCGACTCTGGACAACTTCGTACGGATGTGGACGATCCAGCCTTTCGCCCGCTACTTTCTCAACAGCGCGATCGTGTCGGTCCTCACGACGGTGGTGGCGGTCGTGATGGCGGTCCTGGCCGGATACGGGTTCTCGCGGTATCGCTTCCGAGGCGACCGCCTCTGCATGTTCCTCTTCCTGATCACCCAGCTCTTCCCTGGCGTGCTCCTCGTCATTCCGTACTTCATCGTGGCAGGCGCCTGGGGTCTCTTCAACACCTACGCAGGGCTGGTCCTGGCGTATGTGTCCTTCGCTCTGCCGTTCTGCGTGTGGATGCTCAAGGGGTTCTTTGATTCCATCCCGCGCGAGATGGACGAGGCCGCGCTCGTCGACGGCTGCTCGCCGTTCCGCGCGTTTCTGCGCGTGGTCCTGCCTAGCGCCGCGCCCGGAATCGGCGCCACCGCGCTGTTCAGCTTCTTCCTGGCGTGGACGGAGTTCCTGTTCGCACTGTGCCTCACCTCGTCCCAGAGCATGTTCCCGGTGACCGTCGGTATCGCCTCCAACATCGGGCAATACAGGATCCTCTGGAACGAGCTCATGGCGTCCGCGCTCTTGAGCAGTCTTCCCGCCATCGTCGTGTTTCTCGCGCTCGAGCGCCACTTCGTGACCGGGCTGACGGCGGGCGCGGTGAAAGGATAGCTAGTTGAGTTCATGGTGAGCGGGAGTCCACTGCGCCCGGCCGGATCCCGCCGGTCATGCAGCAACACGTGGTCCTTTCGAGTAGGGACTCTCGCTGGTTCGGACGCACCACCCGCCCGCGGACGGATGGTCATCAAAGGAGACACTCGATGCGCCAACTGACGACACGCTGGACCTTCATCACAGTCGCTCTGGCCGCCCTCGCGGCCGGACCGGCCCACGCCGCGGTGACACTGCGGCTCCTCGACTGGCAGCTAGGCGAAGAACCGACCGGGACGACCATCAAGGAGATCGTCAAGGAGTTCGAGAGCAAGAACCCCGGGGTGACGGTCGAATTGGAGCCGGTGCCGTTTCCCCAGCACGTGCCCAAGTTCGTCACCCAGACCAAGGCCAACCAGGCCCCCGACGTCGTCCGCATCGTGGACGGGGCGGTGACCAACATCATGGCGATAGGCGCAGCACACAAGATGGACGCGCTCATTGACAAGTACGGCGGGGGCAAGGACCTCAAGGAGCAGCTGGTGCCGTCGCTGCTGCAGTTCGCGACGTACAACAACGAGTGGTACGGCATGCCGCACTGGGCGGTGCCGATGATGCAGTTCTACAACACCGAGCTGTTCCAAAAGGCCGGGCTCGACCCGAACAAGCCGCCTCAAACCTTCGCCGAGTTCGCGTCGGCCACCCAGAAGCTGACCGTCAAGGATGCGAGCGGCAAGCCCGTCCAGTGGGGGTACATGTTCAGGGGCGAGAAGACGGTGACCGCGACCTCCCGTCTCGTCTCCTGGTGGCTGCGCAATGGTGCGCGGATCCTGAGCCCGGACAACAAGCGTGCCGTGCTGAACTCCCCTGAGGGCAAGGAGGCGTTCCGGTTCATCGTGGAGCTGCACACAAAGCTGGGGGTGATCCCGCCCGGTGTCCCCGAGGCGAGCGGCGGCCAGCTGGTCACCACGTTCGCCACGGAGAAGGTGGCCATCATCCAGGTGCCCTACGTGCAGGTCGATCTCGTGGAGGGGGTGAAGGCGGGCATGCGGCCCAAGGTCGCGGTAGCGCGGATGCCGGGCAAGGTGGACACCACGACCGTGCTGTCTGGCGTCTATTTCGTCAGCAGCCAGACGAAGCACCCGAAGGAGGCCTGGGAGCTGTTCAAGGCGCTGAACACCCGGGAGGCTCAGCTGAAGATGTTCACGACGGCCAACTTCATTCCCAGCCGCCGGGACGCGTTGAGCGCTCCGGAGGTGGTGAATTCGAAGTACGGGCCGGTGCAGGCGGACGCGCTCCGCAAGGTGACGCTCCTGCCGGCGATTCCCGAGTGGCCGCAGATCAGCGACATCCTGATCGAGACGTTCCACGCAGCGCTGGCGGGTCGTGAGGATCCCGGCGCGTTGCTGGACAAGGCCGCGGACCGAATCAACCAGGTTCTCCCCAAGTAGAGACGACCCCGTGGCGGGCGGGCGTGGCTCGACGGCGACGGACCGGGGCCACGCCTCTCCGCACGGCGGCATGCGAGGATGACCATGCCTTATTTGGAACGGGCGGGGGCAAGGCTGTACTACGAGCGCGAAGGGCGCGGCCGTCCGCCACTGCTGCTCGTTCACGGCAACGGTTGCAGTCACGAGGACTGGGACCTGCAGGTTGCGCACTTCCGCGAGCGGTACGAGGTCATCACGCCGGATCTGCGCGGCCACGGAGCGTCCGCCGACGCGCCCGGGCCCTACGACATCGAAACACTCGGCGCTGACCTGGTGGATCTCTTGGCGACGCTCGATCTCCCGCCTGCCGTGCTGGTCGGGCACAGCATGTCCTGCCGCGCGGTGCTCCAGGCGCAACTCCTGGCGCCGTCGCGTGTGAGCGGCGTGGTCCTGGTGGACGGGAGTCGCATGGGCAAGGGCGACCCCGCGGAGGTCGAAGCCGGGATCAGGGCGGAAATCGCGCGAGTGGGCTTTGCCACGATGATGCGTGGGTTCTTCACCGCGCACTTCCTGGAGGGGAGCGACCCGGCCTTGCGTGACCGGATCATCCGCCGGGCGGGGACGCTCTCCGAGCGCGTGGGTGCCGAACTCCTTCCGAGGTTCATCGGGTGGGACGCGCGGACGATGGAGACCGCGCTGTCCCGGGTCTCCGCGCCCTTGCTGGTCATCCAGAGCACGTACGTCAACACGGACCTGGTCCGGGTCCCGATGCGGGCCGGGCTGAGCACGCCGTGGCTGGAACTGGTCCGACACCACGTCCCCGGGGCGCAGATCGAGATCGTAACGGGTGTCGGGCACTTCACGATGCTCGAGGCGTCCGATACCGTGAACCGGATCCTCGACACGTTCATCGCCGGTCTGCCGGCGGTTCGACGATGACACCCACGCGGTCGACCGGGCTGCGTGCTCGGGACGCCGCGTCGTCCGCGGAGGAGCGATGGAGCCGACGAGGATAGTCCAGGCCGCGGAGCTGCTGGTCCGGGCGCGGCGGCGCGGCGAGCCGCTCCGGGAGCTGCCGGCCGAGTGCAAGCCCACCTCGGTCGCCGAGGTCAACGCGATCATCGACGAGGTCACGCTCCAGCTGGGCGAGCCCGTCGAAGGGTGGAAGATCGCGTTCCTTTACAAGCCGCGGGAGCCCGCCCTCCGGGCCCCGCTCTACGGCTCTCGGCTGTTTGCCAGCCCAGCCCGCGTGCCCCTCGCGCTGGCGCCGTCCCGTCGCATCGAGCCGGAGATCACGTTCCGGGCCACACGGGATCTCCCGGGGCGCTCCGCGGTGTACCGTCCGGAGGAGGTGGCGGAGGCGGTCGTGGCGTGTGCCTCCCTGGAGCTGGTCGACACCAGATTCGACACTCGGCACCGCGGCATCCGCCAGATGCTCGACGCGCGACCGACGTGGTTCGAGGCGAACGCCGATCACATCACCCACGGCGCCTTCGTGGTGGGCGAGGGCCGGGCGGACTGGCGCGACGTGGACTTCGCGCGACTGCGCGTGGTCATGCGGGCGGGAGCGCGCGTTGTCGTCGAGAGCGTGGGAGGCCACGCGTTCGTCGACCCGTTCCTGCCCGTCGTGGTGATGGTCAACCAGCTGCGCCACGGCCCGGGACTGCGTGTCGGCCAGGTGGTGGCCACGGGGTCCTTCACGGGGTTCTATGAGGTGGAGGCGGATACGCCGATCACGGCAGAGTTTGTTGGATTCGGAATAGCGGAAGCCACGATTGTGACGCATCTCGAGAAACCGTAGGCGCAGGTCGGGAGGGCCGCTCATGTCCGTCGAAGGGAAGGTCGTCATCGTCACCGGGGGAGCCAGTGGCATCGGGCGGGCGTCGGCACTCCTGCTGGGGTGGCACGGAGCGAAGGTGGTGATCGCGGATCGCAACGGGCGTGAGGGCGCCGCTGTCCGCGCGGCGATCGAATCGGCCGGCGGCTCCGGCTTGGAGGTGGCGACGGACGTGTCGGATTCGAAGGCCGTCGATGGAATGGTCGAGCGCGCGCGATCGGCGTTCGGCCGCATCGACGTCCTGTTGCACTGTGCCGGCATATGCCCGCGCCGACCCGTCCTCGAGATGTCCGACGAGGACTGGCGAGACGTGCTCAGCGTGAATCTGGACGGGACATTCTATGTGGCGCGGAGCGTGGGGCGCGTGATGTCGGCCCAGCGGTCGGGCACGATGATCCTGCTGACGTCCGACCGCGGACTGTACGGCAGCGCCGACTACGCGCACTACGCGGCCTCGAAGGGGGCGATGATCGCGCTCACCAAGAGCTTGGCCATCGCCCTCGGCCGGGACGGGGTGACGGTCAACGGTCTCAACCCGGGCATGACGGACACCCCGCTCGCACGCGGGGCCATCACCCCGGAGGGCTGGCGTGCGAAGGAGTCCTACGACGTCCTTGGCACCCACAGTCTCCCAGAGGACATCGCGGAGATTGTCCTCTTCCTGGCGGGGACCGCTGGCCGGTTCATGACCGGCCAGATCGTGGCGACCCGGATGCGCTCGATCGCGTAGCCCGAGCGCCCGGCCTGAGCGCCCGGGCGTGCGCGAAGCCGGTCTGGATTTCGTGGCTGCGGAAAGCGAGCCACCCGCAGGCAGTGTCCCCTACCGGAGGGTCGAGTAGTAGGCCGCCAGATCAGCGAGCGTCTCCTCCGGGAGCGTCTGGATCACGGCCTTCGCCGCCTTGAGCTCCGCATCGCCGGGGCTGCGCTGATCCTGCTTGAAGAGCAGGAGCTGATTGCGGAGATAGCCGGGCGGTTGTCCGGTGAGGCCCGGGACCAGCTTCGCACGGTCGCCCTTCCCGTCGGCTCCGTGGCACGCCGCGCACTGGGCCGCCGCCGCGCGCCCGCGCTGGACGGACGCCGGGTCCGCCTTGACCGGGGTCGGCTGGCGGGTCTGGCTCGCGAAGTAGGCGGCGATGTCGTCCACGCCGAAGTGCTGGGCCATCTTCGCGTAGGGCTCCATCTCCGGCGACGGCCGGCGGCCGGCCGCGTAGTCCGCCAGCGCCTTCTTCAGGTACGCGGCGTCGGTGCCGGCCAGGATCGGCACCGTGTCCCCGCGGCTGTTCCCCGCGAAGCCGTGGCAGGCGCTACACACGAGGGCTTTCTGCGCGCCGGGCCCGTCGAGGGGGCCCGCCAGGGCCGGGGTGACCGCGGCCAGCAGCACCCAGCCGGTCGCGCCGAGGAGCAGCCGTGTCAGAGTCCGCATCGCTCCCTCCTTCGATCCCGCATGAGCTCCAGCACCATCTCCACCCCGGTGCCCGCCTGGTCCCACCAGCCGGGGGAGCCCCACTCGCCCCGCCTGCCCGACTCGCTCCACTAGCCCGGCTGGCCCCCTAGCCAAGGATGTCGTTCCAGATGCTGGTCCGCCACGCGATCGAGTTCTGCGCGACCGAGACCGCCGCGCGCGGGGTCAGCTTCTGCTCGATCTGGACGACCTTGCCGTTGTCGATCCGGTATGCGTTGACGACGGCGATGGCCTCGCGGTCGCTGACCCAGCTGTAGCAGGTGTTGCCGGGGGCGAGGACCGGCGGCTCCTTCCCGTTCAGCAGATGGACGACCGCCGTGGCGCAGATCTTCCCCGTCGCGTTCGCGATGTTGCCCGACTTCGGCGCCGGCAGACCGGTCGTGGCGTCGCCGATGACGTGGATCCCGGGCCGCTTCGCCGACTCGAAGGTGACGTGGTTCACCTCGCACCACCGGTTGCCGGCATCCGCCAGGCCGGCCTGGATCGCGATGGCGCCCGCGCGCTGCGGCGGGATCAGGTTGAGCACGTCGTACCGGACGCGCTCGCCGATGGCGGGGACGACTTCGCGCGTCGAGAGGTCGACCCGCTCGACCTTGCTCGTGGGGCGGTAGTCGAGATTGGGGTAGTTCCGGAAGGCCGCCTTGAAGAGGGCGGCCTTCGACACGACGTCGTTGTTCGCGTCCAGCACGATCAGCCTCGCCTGGGGCTTCTTCGTCTTGAGGTACCAGGCGATCTGGCAGGCTCGCTCGTACGGGCCGGGAGGGCATCGGAAGGGCGCGGGCGGTATGGTCATGAGCACCACGCCCGCGTCCGGCAGCGCCTGGAGGCGCTTGGCCAGCTCCACGGTCTGCGGCCCGGCCTTCCACGCGTGGAGGACCGTGCCCTCCTGCCCCGCGACCCCTTCGACCTGGTCCCACATGAAGTCGACGCCGGGGGACGACGATCAGGCGATCGTACTCGAGGTAGCCCTCGCCGATGCGGACGCGCTTGGTATCCGGCTCGACGGCGGTGGCGACCTCGTGGCGGATCTTGACCCCGTGGGCCCGGAGCCCGTCGTAGCCGAGGGTGAGGGTGTCGATCGACTCGACCCCGCTCAGCACCAGGTTGCTGAAGGGGCACGAGACGAACGAGCGGTTCGGCTCGAGGAGGATGACCTCGATGGAGGGATCCTGGAGCCGGACGTACTTCGCCGCCGTCGCCCCGCCCCAGCCGCCGCCGACGACGACCACCCGGCGTCCCGACTTCCGCGCCAGATCGCCTTTCATGGGCGTCGCGCATCCCGCGAGGACGCCGCCCGCCGTCGCGCCGAGGCCGATGCCGGCCGCCGTCGCCCGAAGGAAATCTCTCCGCGAGAGCTGCGCCATGGCCGCCTCCGTTGGGGGGATGTTCACACGCGGATCGCCTGCGACACGTCCCAGCGCTGCCCCTCGCTGTTCGTGAACTGAACGCGAAGGGTCGCCGGACGGGTGACCTTGAGGGGAAACCGGATCAACGGGTTCGGGCTCACCGCCGACGTCATCTGGAACTCGCTCACCCGCTGGTCGTCGAGCCAGACGGTCATGGTCTTGACGTAGTACTCGGGCAGGACGCGGACGAACTTCCCCTGTCGGAGGAGGAGGCCCGTGTGGGACCCGTGGCTCACCCGGGCCCGCACCTCGAACGGCTCCCCCGCCTTGACGGCACGCGGCAACCGGATCTCGGGGCTGCCGATCCGGTCCTGGGGCACGCGCTCCGGTGGCGTGCTGCATCCGCCCTCGATGACGCGGACCTCGTGGGACGCCCGGAACTCGCCGTGGCGGTTACAGACGGCGACGACCCTGACCACACCGCCGGTTCCGGATCGCATCTGGTAGGAAACCCATGGGCGGCCGTTCGCCGGCGTGAACAGGAACTTTCCCTTGGCCGGCACCGGATCGTGATCGATGGAGACCTCGACGGACTGGATGTGGTGATCGGGCTCCATGGGATGGTCGACACCCACCCGGATGGGCACGGCGGCCGGCTCCTCGGACAGGATCGGGACCTCGAGGTCGATCCGATGCTCGCGATCGGTCCCGCTCTGGGCGCCAGCGAGGCCGGGCGCCGCGAGGACGGCCACCAGGCTCCCCGACACACCCCGG
Organism: uncultured Candidatus Rokubacteria bacterium; assembly: GCA_963745015.1. Taxonomy (GTDB): domain Bacteria; phylum Methylomirabilota; class Methylomirabilia; order Rokubacteriales; family DASRDR01; genus DASRDR01. The sequence continues at coordinate 620,150 of CAVUVU010000008.1, read as the reverse complement.
AGGAACGAACGTCGCCCCATCCGTTCGACCGTGGTGATCTCTGTCCCTCCGCTATCCACTAGCCTGACCCATTGCCCTCCAACCCTATCGGCAATGTGACTATATCTCCAGCCGCTGGACGAACTCAACGGGCCAGCCCCTCAATCGCCGAAGCTTAGCGCCGGGTCACTCATGAGCAGGATGACGTCGACATCCCCGCCGGCCGGAATCCTGGTATCCCCCGGCACCGCCGCCAGGCCGTCAGCCAGGAGCATCGAGCGGAGGATCGCGGATCCCTGCTCTCCGGTCGGTCTCACGCCCAGCTCGCCGGCCCGCCGCTCGAGACGGACGCGGAGGTAGCCGGGCCGGCTGCCGGGGTTGTCGATGGGCTCGAGGGCCCGCCCCCGCACCCGTGGCCGGCCGAGGATCCTGTGCCCGCCCAGCCGGCGCAGCACGGGTCGGACGAACAGCTCGAACGTGACCATCGACGACACGGGGTTTCCGGGCAGACCGAAGAAGAGGCACTCACCGGTTCGCCCGCCAATCCGCCCGAACGTCAGCGGCTTTCCCGGCCGCATGTTCACCTGCCAGAACTCCAGGCGGGCCCCGAGCGCCTCGATCGCCTCGCGGACGAAGTCGCGGTCGCCCACGGATACGCCGGCCGACGACACGAGCACGTTCGCCTGGAGCCCTTGCCGAAAGCGCTCCACCAGCACCTCGCGCCGGTCCGGCGCGATCCCGAGGCTCAGGGGAACGGCTCCGGCCTCCACGGCCAGGCCCGAGAGCGTGTACGTGTTCGAGTCCGGGATCTGGCCAGGCCCGAGCGGCGAGTCGGGCTCGACCAGCTCGTCGCCCGTGGAGAGGATGGCGACGGTCGGGCGCCGGTAGACGCTCACCTGTCCCCCGACCCAGCGCCGCCAGCACCCCGAGCGCGGCCGGCCGGAGGACCGAGCCGGTCTCGAGGATCCGGTCCCCGGTCCGGATGTCCTCGCCACGGGGCCGCACGTACGCGCCCCGCTGGACGGCGCGCCGGATCGCCAGGCGGGTGCCGTCGCGGGTCACCTCCTCCTGGGGCACGACGGCGTCGCTGCCGGGCGGCAGCGGCGCCCCCGTGAGGATGCGGTAGGCCTGACCCGAGCCGACCTCGCGGGCGGCCACCCTCCCGGCCGCCACCTCGCCCACGACGGCGAGCGCGACCGGCCGCTCCCGGCTCGCCGACTCGGTGTCGGCGGCCCGGACCGCATAGCCGTCCATCGAGGAGTTGGCCCACGGAGGGATCTCGCGCGCCGAGACGACGGGCTCGGCGAGGACGCGCCCGAGCGCCTCTCCGAGGGGGACGCTCTCGGCTTCCAGGACGTCGACTCCGGCGAGCACGTGCTCGAGGGCTTCGGCGACGGATTTCACGCGCTGCTCCTCCGGTCCGACGTGAACGTCGGGGACTCCGCCGTCAGTGTAGCGCGACCGCCGGAGGCCGAGCCAGGTTACCGGCCGGGCGGTCCCCGCCTGAGCCGATGCGAGGAGGCGGTGGCGACGAGATCGGAGCGCAGCGGCGAGGCAACCGGATCAGGACGGCCACTCACCGTCCCGTCGGACGGCAAGCTCCGGACCGGGACAGCTGCGGCGGGTCCTACGCCTCCCCGCGGGGCGCGAGGCCGAACCGCGGCACGAAGATGCGGAACGAGAGGACGAAGAGCGCCCCGAACCCGAGGGTCATCAGGAGGGTCAGGAGGACGTCCAGCGCGCCGTAGGAGGCGATCCCCGGCTGGAGCGTCGAGGGCAGCACGAGGACGATCCGCTCGATGAAGATCGCGAGCAGGGACAGGCACGAGATCGCCACGAGGACCCGGTGGCCTTCCGGCGGGCGCCCGGTGAGGCGGCCGAGGAGGTACGAGAACGGGATCACCCAGCCGATGAAGAAGGCCGACGAGGGCCAGGCATCCGCCAGGGATCCACGAAGAAGCGCGCCAGCACGAAGCCGGGTCTCGATCGGCACGTTGCCGTACCAGATGACCAGGTACTGCGACCAGAAGAAGTACATCCACAGGACGCGACGTGGCGAAGACCAGCTTCGCGAGGTCCTGCATCTCCTTCGGCGGCATGACCCAGCCCGGCCGGCCGAAGCTGTGGAGCCCGGTGAGGAGCACGAGGAACGCGAAGCCCGAGTAGATCATCCCCACCACCACGTAGCCCCCGAGGAGCCCGCTGAACCAGTGGGGGTCGAGCGACATGACGAGGTCGTAGCCCAGGAGCGATCCGACGATGACGAACAGGAAGAGGAGCCACACGGCGAGACGCGCCCGCTCCGCCCGGCCCGGCTCCTCGGAGGCCCCGGCCCGCGAGGCGTGGACGGCCTTGGCGAAGCGGACGCTCACCCAGTAGAGCGCGCCCACCCCGACGATCGTCCGCAGGACGAAGAACGGGACGTTGAGCCACGCGGCCTTCTTCGGGATCGGCACGGCCACCCAGGGGTAGAGCGTCCTGAGCCCGACCATCAGCAGGAGGAACAGGACGAAGGACACCGGCATGAAGGCGACGGTCGTCGTCGCGATGCGCCGGAGACGCCCCGCCCACCGCGCCTCGGTGAGCTCGAAGATGCCCGCGATCGCCGGGCCGGCGGCCGACAGCCCCGACCAGAACAGGAGGTTCACGAGGAAGACCGCCCAGGCATGCGTCCCCGATCCGCCGGCGAGGGCGACCACGAAGCTCAGGGCTCCGAGGGCGACGAGCCCTCGCCAGAACGAGGCCCGACTTTCCCTGCCCGGCGCTCACGGTGGCGCTCATCCCTTCTTCCCCAGCGCGCGGAGGTGGTTCACGATGTCCCACCGGTCCGCCACCGAGAGGGCCTCGCCGTAGGCCGGCATGATCGCGCCGCCGTAGCCGATGTAGTAGGAGAAGTGCCCGTCGGACTTGGCCTGCACCGGCTGGCTGGTCAGATCGGGCGGCGGGATGAACCGCGGAGTCACCAGGCCGTCACCCTTGCCCGCGGGCCCGTGGCAGGGCGTGCAGTAGATGTCGTAGAGCTTTTGCCCGCGCGCCAGCGACTGGGCGTCGGCGGCCACCGGGTTCTTTCGCGTCGCGTACACCTCGCGCGCCACCACCAGCTCCGAGCCTTCCCGCGGCACCGTTCCGGGCGGCTGGGCCATCGTCACCTGGCCGGGGACCAGCTTCACGTCGTTCTGCATGCTGGTCATCCAGCGGTAGGCGACCAGCCCGCCCATGACACCGGCCACGGCGCCGACCACCAGGAGGCACAGGACGAACACCCACTTCATCCCCGGACCTCCTCGGCCCCGGCTCCGCGGAGGATCTCCTCGACCGCGCGGCGCTCGCCGGCCTCGCAGGTCACCTCGACCCCGAAGCGATCCGAGCTGAACCGGGGATCGTACTGGGGCGACAGGCGGAGGTTCGGCAGCTTGGTCGTGACGAGGAGGCCGATGAGGGTGCAGAGTCCGCCCAGCAGGATGGTCATCTCGAAGGCGATGACCACGAACGGCGGGATCGAGACCACCGGCTTGCCCCCGGTGATGAGGTTCCACTTGAGCGCCGTCCAGATCGTGAGCGCGAAGCCCGCGGCGGTCCCGGTCAGGGCGCCCACCAGCGTGAAGAGCCGCACCGGGCTGCGCGGGAGGCCGTGTCCGGTCAGCGCCTCCTCGAACTCGTCGAGGGGCACCGGGCTGTAGGTCGCGATCGAGCGGATCCCCCGGGCCCGGAGCTCGCGGATCGCCCGGGTTGCGGTGTCGACGTGCGCGAAGACGCCGAGGACCGTCGCGGCCATCAGTGCGCGTGCCCATCCCGCACGGGATGCGGGATGGTCTCCTTGACCTCGACGATGGACATCGACGGCATCACCTTGATGAAGCCCAGGAACAGGATGAAGAACCAGGCGAAGCTCCCGATGATGATGCCGCTGTCGACCAGCGTCGGGATGTAGTTGCCGAAGGTGTACGGGTAGAACCCGTGCGCGAGGCCCGGCACGATGATGTTGAAGCGCTCGAACCACATCCCGATGAGCACGAGGATCGACACCACGTAGAGGGTCGCCAGGTGCGTGCGCGCGCGCTTCCAGAAGAAGACCAGGGGCGCCACGCTGTTGCAGAAGATCTGGAGCCACCACCACGGCGCGTAGAACCCGACCCACTTGTAGAGGTACGAGGCGCGCTCCATCGGCTCGCCGCTGTACCAGGCGGTGAAGCCCTCGCACGCGTAGAAGTACGTGAGCACCAGCCCCGTGACCAGGATCAGCTTGGCCATGTTGTCGAGGTGACGGTCGGTGATGTACGCGTACAGGTTGAAGAAGCGGCGCATCGGGATCAGGAGGACGAGGACCATGGCGAACCCGGAGAAGATCGCGCCGTCGACGAAGAAGGGGGCGAAGAGGGTCGAGTGCCAGCCCGGGACCAGCGCCATGGCGAAGTCCCAGGACACCACGCTGTGGACCGACACGACCAGCGGGGTCGCCAGGGCCGCGAAGAGGCCGTAGGCCCTCCGGTAGTGGCGCCACTGGCGGTCGGTGCCCTGCCAGCCCATCGACATGACCGCGTAGATCGACCGCTTCCAGCCGGTGGCGGCGTCCCGGAGCGCGGCGATGTCCGGCACGAGCCCCACGATGAAGAACACCGTGCTGATGGTGAGGTACGTCGAGATCGCGAACACGTCCCAGACGAGCGGCGAGCGGAAGTTCGGCCACAGGAACCGCTCGTTCGGGTACGGGAGGAGCCAGTACGCGTACCACATGCGGCCCGCGTGAATGACCGGGAACAGGCCCGCCGTCATGACCGCGAAGATGGTCATCGCCTCGGAGCCCCGGTAGATCGACGTGCGCCACTTGGCCCGGAAGAGGTACAGGATCGCGGAGATCAGCGTCCCCGCGTGCCCGATGCCGATCCAGAACACGAACGTGGTGATGTACATCGCCCACATCTGGGGGTTGCGCTTCCCCGCCATCCCCATGCCGAAGTAGACCTGGAGAAGCCAGCAGAAGATGCCGCCGGCCAGGATGAGGGCGACGAGGGACATCCAGGCGAAGTAGGTCGACCCGGGGAACCGGAGCGTCAGGAGGACGTCCCGGTTGACGTCGGCGAAGGTGGGGCCTGCCCCGCCCGCGATCGGACGCTCGGGCGGCTCGGTGCCCTTCGGCGCGCTCACGCGTGCTCCTCCCGGAGGATCTTCTTCAGGTACGTCACCGCCGGGCGCGTCCCCAGCTCGCCGAGGACGTGGTAGCCGCGCGGGGAGGCCGAGAGCCGCGACACGCGGCTCTGGCCGTCCTTGAGGTCCCCGAACGTGATCGCCTGCGTGGGGCAGGTCTGCTGGCAGGCGGTCTGGATCTCCCCGTCTCGCGGCCCGCGGCCCTCGTCACGAGCGCGGTCGCGGCCCGCGATGATCCGCTGCACGCACATCGTGCACTTCTCCATGATGCCGCGGTCGCGGACGGCGACGTCCGGGTTGAGCTGGAGGTTCATCGGCGCCGGCCACTCGTAGCGGTACCAGTTGAACCGCCGGACCATGTACGGGCAGTTGTTCCCGCAGTACCGGGTGCCGACGCACCGGTTGTAGATCTGCGCGTTCAGCCCGTCGCTCGTGTGGTAGGCGGCGAACACCGGGCACACCGGCTCGCACGGCGCCACCTCGCAGTGCTGGCAGAGCATGGGCAGGAACCGCGCGCCGGGCCGCCCGGCGGCGGGCGCCTCGGCCGCGTGGGCGACGCCGATCACGCCCGGCGCGCCGGCGTGCCCCGTCGCCTTCGCCTCGGCGTGGCCGCGGTCCCACCACCGCTCGACGCGGAGCCACTGGATGCTCCGGCCGTAGTCGATGTCGGCCTTGCCCACCGAGGGCACGTTGTTCTCGGCCTGGCAGGCCACGACGCACGCCTGGCAGCCCGTGCACGGCGTCGAGGTCGATCGACAGGCCCCAGCGGTTCTGCGGGTACTTCAGGTCGGGGTACATCGAGGGCAGGTTCGCGTGCTCCGGCGCCTTGCCTCCCCGCTCGAGCTTGACCGCCTCCGCGAGCCCGATCGTCTCGAAGATCTCCCGCGAGTGGTCGATCTCCGTCACGCCGGCCGGCGACGCGAGCTTGTCGTGCCGCCCCGTCTTCTGGAGCCGGACGCGGACGCCCAGCCAGCGGCGGCCCGCCGGACCCCGGGGTCGGCTCGGCCGGCAGGAGGGCGTAGGGGCTCTGGCCGACGCCGCGGGCGAATCGCCCGTACGCCGTGTGCCCGAGCCCGGTCGGGATGGCCACCGCGCCGGCGGCCAGCGTCTCCGAGACGTACGCCGGGGCCTCGAGGGAGCCGTGAGGCGACTCCACCCTGAGGACGTCGCCGGAGCGGACGCTCATGCTTCGCGCCGTCTCCGCCGAGACCTCGACCCAGCTGCCGTAGACCACCTGGGTCATGGGATCCGGGGTCTCGTGGAGCCACACCTTGTTGGCGCCGCGGCCGTCGTGGTAGCGCGAGGACGGGACGACCAGGAGGACGGGATCCGTCGCGTTGCCCTCGAGGGCGGGCGCCTGGGCGGACACCTTCACGCCCGGCGCGGAGGGCGACCTTCGTCGCCGGCACGTCCGCCCAGTAGCCGCCCCGGCGGAGCGCGTCCTCCCAGAACTCGTCGAAGGCCGTCTTCGGCGCCACGGTCTTGGCCATGGCCCGCCACGAGTCGCGGAGATAGTCGGCGAAGGCCTTGGCCTGGAAGACGGTCTTCTCGGATCCCGGGACCAGCGCGCGCCCGGTATCCAGCAGGAGGTCGCCGGCCGACTTCGTCTCGACGCCCGGGAACGTCTCGGGAGCCCGTCGACCGAGCGCGGTCCGCACGGCCTCGAGCTGAGGCAGATCGAGCGCATCGGGGTTCGTCGGCGCCGACCTTCGGCACCGGCGCCATCGCCGGCTGGAGGAGCCCCCAGACGCCGTTCCGCGGCGAGTGGTCCCCCCACGACTCGAGCGGCGTGAGGTCGGGAATCACGAGGTGCGCGCGGGCGGTCGTCTCGTCCATGTGGCTCGAGAGGCTCACCACGAACGGGACCTTGGCCGAGCGCCTCGGCGAACGCGGCGCGCGCCGGGAGCGTGAAGGCCGGGTTCGCGTCCTTCACGATCAGGACGGCGATCTCGCCCTGGGCCATGGCCTTCGTCAGGGCGAGCACGTCCGCGTACCGGCTCGCCCGCGCCAGGGCCGAGCCCGGTCCGAAGCGGACCGTCCGGCCCACGTTGCCCAGGGCGTAGTTGAGGAGGTTCACGGCGACCTGGGCGTCGACGCCGCCCGCTCCGCTCCCCGCCACGCCGCCCGACACCACGAGGCTCGGCGCTCCCTTGACCAGGGCCTCGGCCAGGTGCTTCAGCTTGGCCGCCGGGACGCCGCTCTGCTTGGCGACCGCCTCGACGTCCACCGTCCGGGCCGCGGCCGTGAGGGCCTCGACCTCCTTGGCCGGCAGCGCCGGGACCTGACGCGCCTCCAGGACGAGGCGCAGCAGGGCGAGCGCGATGGCCGCCTCGGCGCCCGGGAGGCTCGCGATCCACTCGTCGGCGTTGGCCGCCGTCATCGAGTACCGCGGCTCGACGTGGATCACGCGGACGGCGTGCCCCTCGCGAAGCGTGTGCGCCCGCCGGAACCCCGCCGCGTACCCCACCGGCGAGATCCACGTCTCGAGGAAGTCCGCGCCGAGCGACAGGATCGTCCGGGCGTCCTCGAAGGCGTGATACGGGATCGCGTCGAGCCCGAAGACGGCCTGGCTCGCCGCCCGGAGATCCTCGTGCGCGAACGTCTCGTAGGAGACGTCGGGGGCGGCCGCCGACCGCCTTCAGCCACTCGTCGGCGAGGCGCCCGAGGGTGCCGGTCTCGAGCTGGGTCAGCATCGCGATCCGGCCCGCGCCGGCCTGGCGGGCGGCCGCGACCTTGTCGACGAGGAGCTTCTGCGCGTCGGCCACCGGCACCGCGCGCCAGGTCTCCCCCTCGCGGACGCGGGGGCCGGGGATGCGATCCGGATCGTAGGTCGAGAGGAGGCTCGCCTGGCCGCTGGCGCAGAGGGCGCCCCGGTTCACCGGATGGTCGGGGTTGCCCTCCAGCTTCACGATCCGGCCTTCCCGGCTCTTCGCCAGGACCCCGCAACCGGCCGAGCATTCCCGGCACACGGTCGCGAACCAGGTCGCCACGCCCGGGACGAGGTGCTCGGCCGGGATGACGTAGGGCAGGATCGACTCGGTCGTCTTGCCGCAGCCGGCGGCGGCGGCCGCCGCGCCGCTCGCGCCGACGATCCGGAAGAAGCCCCGGCGGTCCATCCCGGCTGTCCCCTGCTGTCCGTCTGGCATCCCGCGCTCCGTCAGTGGTGGCACGCCACGCAGTCGAGCGGACCCTTCCGCTCGGCGTGACAGGACACGCACCACCCCATCGTCAGGGGGGCTACCTGGGCGACCTCGGTCATCGTCTGCACTTGTCCGTGGCACTGCTGGCAGGCCAGTCCCGTCTGCACATGGCGCTTGTGGGGAAAGTACACGAAGCCGGACAGCTTGTGGATACGCACCCACTCGACCGGCCGGCCGTCCTTGGCAGCGACCCGGAGCTTCTCCACTTCCTTCTGGAGCTCCGCGTCCTTCGACGCGACGATCTGGTGGCAGCCCATGCAGCGCTTGACCGACGGGATGCCCGCGAAGGTGGAGCGGCGGGCGTCCGCGTGGCAGTACTGGCAGTCGATCTTGAAATCGCCGGCGTGGATCTTGTGGCTGAAGAGGATGGGCTGCTTCGGAGCCGGCGCGATCGGGGCCTGCGCGCCCGCCGTCCCGGGGAGGAGCGCCGCCGCGGCCGAGACGATCAGGGCGGCGAGCACTTCCCTCACGCGGACCTGCATCCGCCCCGTCCTCGTCTGGCTCTCGTCAGCCGGTAACGCCCGCGCCCGGTGAGGGCGGGCCAAGGCAAGTACGCTCTTTCACAAGGCAGGGCGGATGATAGCAGCGGCCTCCAGACCCGTCAACGGTTTTCTGCTCGAACGGCCCCGTCGGCCGTCGCGAGCGGGACCTCCACGAACTCGCGGGCGTCGGCACTGAACCGATGCGCGCGCGTGTCCGCCACGCGGCCGTCGGCCACCGCCACGACCACGTACGTCGCCTGCGGGTACGCCGGGACTCCGTCGAGCATCGCGTTCCGCCGGTCGGTCTCGGAGAAGTACGCGCCCGCGTCGACGTGCGAGTGATAGATCACCTGCACCTCGAACCCGTCCCCTTCCCGGCGGCCGATCTCGAGCAGATCCTCGTGGGCGATGTAGTAGGCCGTTCGCGCCGTCCGGGGGAAGCGCCCGGGGTCTCGCGCGTGGAGCTCGTCCTGGATGTTGCGGCACGCGAGGAGCCGCCGGTCGCCGGAGGCGCCGGGCCGGACCAGCAGCACGCCGCAGCACTCCGCCGGATAGTCGGCCCGGGCGTGCCGCTGGATCGCTTCGAGCTCGGCCGCGGTGAGGATGCCGCTCACGCGCCTCCCGCCAGCGCCGGGATGATCGACACCTCGTCTCCGTCCTTCAGCCGGGTCGCCGTCCCCTGGAGCGCGCCGATCTCCTCCCCGTTCACGTACAGGTTCACGTGGTGGTGCACCTGCCCGGCCTCGTCCCGCACCAGCCCCCGGAGCCCTTCGTAGCGCCCCTCGAGGGCGTCGAGGAGCTCCTTCACGTCGGCGGCGTCCACGTCCACGCGCGGCGCGTTCGCCGTCGCGCGCCGGAACGGCGTCGGAATGTACACGCTGACTGCCATGGCCCCGCCTCCTTCCCGTCCCGCTCAGCGCTCGGCGGCCTCGAGCGGGACGCTCAGGTACCGCTCGCCGGTGTCGCAGAGGACCGTCACGACCGTACGGCCGGGACCGAGCTTCTCGGCCACGCCGAGCGCGGCCCACACGTTCGCGCCCGCCGAGATGCCCGCCAGGAGCCCCTCCTCGCGGGCCAGCCGGAGCGCCGTGGCCATCGCGTCCTCGTCGTTGCACCTGCACGATCTCGTCGATCACCGTGCGATTGAGGATCCCGGGCACGAACGAGGCGCCGATACCCTGGATGCCATGGACCCGGGACTTCCCTCCCGACAGCACCGGGGAGCGCGCCGGCTCGACGGCGACGATGCGAACGCGTGGGATGCGCTCCCGAAGCACCTCGCCGACCCCGGTGATCGTTCCGCCCGTGCCCACTCCGGCCACGAACCCGTCCACCTTGCCGCCGGTGGCCTCGAGGATCTCGAGCGCCGTCGACCGCCGGTGGGCCTCCGGGTTGGCCGGGTTCTCGAACTGCTGCAGCATCACGTACCCCGGATGCGCGCGGCAGAGCTCCTGGGCCGCGAACACGGCGCCCGTCATCCCCTCGATGGCCGGGGTGAGGACCAGCTCCGCCCCGAGCCGCGCGAGCAGCCGGCGCCGCTCGAGGCTCATGTCGTCCGGCATCGTGAGGACCAGGCGGTAGCCCTTGACGGCCGCGACCATCGCCAGGCCGATCCCCGTGTTCCCGCTGGTGGGCTCGACGAGCGTCGAGCCGGGCTGGAGCGTGCCGCGGCGCTCGGCGTCCTCGATCATGGACCGCGCGATCCGGTCCTTCACGCTCCCGCCCGGGTTCTGGGACTCGACCTTGGCCAGGATGGTCGCGCTGCTCGCCGGCGCGATCCGTCCGAGCCGCACGAGCGGCGTGTTGCCGATCAGGTCGAGGACGCTGTCGGCGACGCGCGGACGCCCGGCCATCGGCTCCCCTCCGGGGCTCATCGGTCAGATGTGGTAGATGGTGCGCTCCGGAGAGCGGCGCGCCTTGACCCGCTCGGCCAGGTCGCCGAAGGTCGTGCGGTCGATCACGCGCGGCCACCGCGCCCGCGATCTCGCGCCAGAGGGGCGCCAGATCGGACGCGGCCGCCTCGCTCACCTTGGTCGGATGACGGCCCGCGACGTCCAGCGCCGAGACGCGGCCCTCGACCGCCCGGAGCACCTCGCCCACCGAGATCCCCGCCGGCGCCCGGACCAGCTGGTAGCCCCCCGCCGAGCCCGCGCTTGGACTCGAGGATTCCCGCGCCGCTTCAGCAGCAGCAGGACCTGCTCCAGGTAGCGCTGGGGAATGCCCTGGCGGCGCGCCACCTCCTGGATGGGGACGAGCCCCTCGCCGTGGTGGACGGCCAGGTCGAGAAGGGCGCGGATCGCGTACTCACCCTTGGCTGAAATTCGCATATCCGGTCAAGAATGGAGTGTACCGACGGGACCGGAGGAGTCAAGGCGCGCTGCGCGACTCAGCGCCCGCCCGAGCCTGGCGCGGGAGCGGTACCGGTGTCGCCACGTCGGGCGGCGAATCGGGCGGCTCAGTCCTTCCGGAGGCGAGGGTTCAGCCAGTCCTGGAGGCCGTCGCCCAGGAAGTTGAACCCGAGGACGACGGACAGGATCGCGAGGCCGGGGAAGGTGGCGGCCCACCAGTACTCGAACTTGCTCTGCCCCGCGGCGATCATCGCGCCCCACTCCGGGGCGGGCGGGACCGCGCCGAGGCCGATGAAGGACAGCGCGGCGGTGAAGATGATGGCGTTGCCGATGTCGAGCGAGCCCTTGACGACGATCGGGGGAAACGCGTTCGGGAGGATGTGGGTCAGCACGACGCGAGAAGCCGGACGCGCCGAGCGCCCGGGCCGCGATCACGTAGTCGTTCTCCTTGATCGCCAGGACCTGTCCTCGCATGAGCCGGCTGAACTCCGGCCACGATACGAGGAGGATCGCGAACATGGCGTTGCGGAGCCCGGCCCCGAGGGCCGCGGTGATCGCCATGGCCAGGACGATGGGCGGGAACGCGAGGACGATGTCGACCACCCGCATGAGGACCTCGTCCACTCGCCCGCCCACGTACCCGGCCACCGCGCCCGACGCCCGCCCCGAACAGGCTCGCCAGCAGGATCACGGTGAAGGCGACCGGAATCGTGATGCGCGCCCCGTAGAGCACGCGGGAGAAGTTGTCACGGCCCGCCTCGTCGGTGCCGAAGAGGTGGGTCGGCCCCGGCGGCTCCAGCCGGTTCATGACGTCCAGGTCCGTCGGGCTGTGGGGCGCGAGCCACGGGGCAAACGCCGCCACGAAGACCCAGGCGCCCACGACGACCGCGCCGACGATGAGCGCGGTGTTCGCGCGCCCGCGGCTCCCGCGCGGCCTCGCGAGGAACTGTCAGGACGCTCGGACGGGCGATCGGCTGGGCTGCGGGCACGTCGCGCCGGTCACCGCACGCGGATGCGCGGGTCGAGGATGCCGTAGAGGAGATCGACGATGAGGTTCACGGTGATGTAGATGACCGCGGTCAGCATCGTGACGCCGAGGATGGCGGGATAGTCGAGCCGGGTCGAGGCCGTCACCGCGTAGCGCCCGATCCCGGGCCAGGCGAAGACCGTCTCGGTCAGCACCGCGCCGGACAGGAGGCTCGCGAAGGTCAAGCCGATGACGGTGACCACCGGGATCAAGGCGTTCCGGAGCGCGTGGACTCCCACGACGAGCCCCTCGCCGAGCCCCTTCGACCGGGCCGTGCGCACGTAGTCGGTGTTGAGCACTTCGAGCAGGGACGACCGCGTCGTGCGGGCGATGATGCCCATGATGAACCAGCCCAGGACGAGGGCGGGCAGAATCAGGTGCCGGACCGCCGCCTCGAAGAGCTCCCAGTTCCCGGCGGCGAGGCTGTCCACAGGAGGAACCCGGTGACGCGAGGCGGCATCGTCTGGTGGCTGTCCAGCCGCCCGGGCCCCGGCGCCCAGCTCGAGGAGGTAGTAGAAGACGTAGAGCGCGATGAGACCGGTCCAGAAGATCGGCGAGGCGGCGCCGATCAGCGACACGGCGCGGGCGGCGTGATCGGGCAGCCGGTTGTGATGGACCGCCGCCCAGACTCCCAGCGGCACGCCGAAGCACACGGCCACCGCGAGGGCGGCCAGCGCGAGCTCCACCGTGGCGGGCAGGAACTGCTTGAGGTCCTGCAGGACCGGCCGCCGCGTGGTGAAGGACTCGCCGAGGTCTCCCCGCAGGACGTTCGCCAGGTAGGCGCCGAACTGCTCGGGCAGGGTGCGGTCCAGCCCCCAGCGCTTGATGTAGGCCGCGCGGATCGAGGGGTCCTTGGTCGCCTGCTCCGAGAGCACCATGGCCAGGGGATCCGCCGGCACGCTGTGGGCGACCAGGAACGCGGTGAGGACGACACCGAACAGGGCGACGACGGCCAGGACCAGCCGTCGTCCGAGGTATGTCAGCAGCATGGGTGCGGCTCGCCGGGAGTGGCCCCGGTGGGAGAGCTCCCGGCGAGCCGCGTCACGTGCGTCTTACCGGCTGAGGTTCGCCACGGTGACCCACCAGATCGGATGGATGGCGTAGCCCTTGATCGCGGGATTCAGCCCCACGAAGTTCTTGGGCTGGATCAGCATGATCTCCGGCACGTCCTCCAGCGCGATCTTGTTCATCTCCATGTAGAGCGCCTCGCGCTTCTTGACGTCCTGCTCCTTCTTGGCCGTCGCGATGATGTCGTTGACCTTGGGATTGGAGTACTTCACCCGCTTCGGCACCGGTCCGGCGCCATAGAAGGCATCCGCGTACGGGTCCGGATCGAGGTAGTCGGGAGACCACGATGCCAGCATCAGCTGGATCTTCCCGGCCCGATACTCGGCGAGCGCCACCGAGCGCTCCTTCGCGTCGAGCGTCACCTTGATGCCGGCCTGGGCCAGGTCGGCCTGGAGCTTGGCGGCCAGGGGCTCGGGGGCGACCCCCAGGAGCGGAGCGTTCCAGTAGGTCAGCTTGACCTCGATGCCGTTCGGGTACCCGGCCTCGGTCAGGAGCTGCTTGGCCTTGGCCAGGTCGCGCTTTCGCGCCAGTGACTTGTCCCCGCCGAGGATCCCGAGGGGAATCATGGTCGAGGGCCGCTCGCCGGCGCCCCGCACGATGCCCTTGATGATCCCGTCGTAGTCGATCGCGTAGGAGACCGCCTGACGGACCCGCTTGTCGGCTCAGCTCCTTGCTCTGCTCCGCGCTGTTGGTGACGCCGATGTAGACCTGGTTCATCGAGAGCCCCTCGAGGACCTTGATCTTGGGGCCCTGCGGTGATCTTCGCCACGATGTCGACGTCGAAGTCGTGGGCGACGTCGGCGTCGCCCCGCTCGACCATCTCGCGCTGGGTGGTCCCGTTCGGGCACGTGCTTGAAGATCACCTTCGCGAAGTGGGGCTTCTTGCCCCAGTAGTCCCGCGTTCCGCTCCAGGACCGCCTCGACGTTCTTCGTGAACGCGACCAGCTTGTACGGGCCCGAGCCCTCCGACTGGTTGTTGAGCCACTCGGTGGCCTTGTCCTTGTCCTTCGCGTCGTCGGCGTCCGTCCCGCCCTTCGCCATCACGACCTTCGAGTCGGCGACGCCGCAGGGCACGGCCGCGAGGGCCGCGAGGAACGACGCGTCGGGAGCGTTGCAGGACGATCCGGACGCGTCAGGTCGTCGACCACCTGGATGTCCTTGACGGGGTCCATGAAGAACGACGGATTGTCCTTCAGGTTCTTGAGCCGCCGGAGCGAGAAGCGCACGTCGTTCGCGGTCAGCGGATTGCCGGACGTGAACTTCACGCCGGGGCGGAGCTTGAACGTGTAGGTCGCCCGTCCGGCGACACCGTCCACGAGGTGGCCAGCCGCGGCTGGATCTTGGTGAAGTCCGGGGCGTCCACCGTGACCAGGGTGTCGTAGGCCGGCGGTGTCCAGGATCTGCGACGTGTACTCGTACGTCCGGTGGACGTCGTTGGTGACGTAGTCGTCGATGTTGCGGGCGATGATCAGGGTCTCCTGCCGGCTCTGCGCCTGGGCGGGCCCGCCCGCGGCGAGCAGGACGGCAGCGAGGCCGACCGCCGTGATGGCCAGGAGCCTCATGACGTTCCGTTTGACACCCATGTGTGCGATCTCCTCGCGGTGAAGGTTGACGTCCAGGACGACGCCCGTGCTCACGAGTTCGGGCGTACCACCAGGGTCTCGGTGACCGTCACACCGTCGATGGCCCGGATGCGCCCCACGACCTCGGATGCCGCGTGCAGATCCAGGGAGCGGATGAGCGCCACCATGTCGTAGCGGCCGAACAGCTGATAGACGTACGAGAGCCCTTCCAGCTTCCGGAGGGCGTCGAGCACCTCCGTCTCCTGCTGGGGCTCACACCGGATCAGGACACCCGCGACCATCACATCCTCCTTCGCGCCCCGAAGGGCCCCTACCGCTTCACCGCGCTCGCGCTCGCGCGCTCGCTCCCCGCGACGGCGAGGATGGCCTTGACGCCCTGGCGGGAGAGCACGAACTCGAACGCTTCCTGGGCTTGGTCGAGCGGGAACACGTGGCGCGTGAGCGCCTCGACGTCGACGCGGCCCTGCGCCAGGAGCGCCAAGGCTCGCTGGTACTCCCGGTAGGAGTAACAGATCGCCCCCACCAGGTGCAACTCGCCCCGGACGGCCGGCTCCAGGTCGACCTGGACCTGCTTGTGGACCGTCAGCATCACGACGGACCCGCCCTTGCGCGCCATCGCGATGCCCTGGCCGAGCGCCTCGGCGCTGCCGGCCGCCTCGTAGACGAAGTCCGCTCCGCCGTCCGTCAGCTCCCGGACCGCCGCCACCGCGTCCCGGTCACGGATGTTCACGACCTCGTCCGCCCCCATCTCGCGGGCGATCGCCAGGCGGTCGTCGCGGGTCCCGATGACCACCACGCGGGCCCGCAGGATGCGCTTGATCACCTGGGTCGCGAACAGCCCCATCTGGCCGGGCCCGAGGACGGCGACCCACGAGCCCGAGGTGACCGTGATCATCTCGAGGCCGCGGATCACGCACGCCAGAGGGTCCGCGAGCACGGCCGCCTCGAAGGCAAGGCCCGGCGGCAGGACGTGGACGTTCCGGGCGGGGACCGCGACGAACTCGGTCATGCCCCCGTCGACCGTGACGCCGAGCTCCTCGAGCTTCTCGCAGAGATTGACGCGGCCGACCTTGCAGTGCCGGCAGATGCCGCAGCCGATGCAGATCTCCACGGCGACCGACGCCCCGAGCGGCACCTCCGTCACGCGCTCGCCGACGGCGACGACCTCCCCGGCGATCTCGTGACCGACGATGAACCGGCGCCGGCGCGCCGGGTACACCTCGTTGAAGATCCGCTGGTCGCTGCCGCAGATCCCCGCGACGCGCACGCGCACGAGGACCTCCCAGGGACCCACCGTGGGGACCGGCACGTCCTCGAGGACGACGCCGCGCTTGGCCGGATCCTTGACGACGGCGAGCATGCGGGCTCCGCTAGAGCGAGCTCGCGAACCGCTGCCGCTCCAGCAGCCGGGCCGCATCGCGGGCGAAATACGTGATGATCAGATCGGCCCCCGCGCGCCGGATCGCCGTGAGCGCCTCGAGCATGCAGCGCTCCTCGTCGAGCCAGCCGAGGCGCCCGGCGGCCTTGATCATCGCGTACTCCCCCGAGACCGAGTAGGCCGCCACCGGCAGCCCGAACTCCTGGCGCACGCGGGCGATCACGTCCAGGTACGGGAGGGCCGGCTTCACCATCACGATGTCCGCGCCCTCGTCGACGTCCAGCCCCACCTCGCGGAGCGCCTCGGCGGCGTTCGCGGGGTCCATCTGATAGGAGCGGCGGTCTCCGAACTGAGGCGTCGACTCCGCGGCCTCCCGGAAGGGACCGTAGAACGCCGAGGCGTACTTCGCGGAATACGCCATGATGGGCGTCTCGGTGTAGCCGGCCTCGTCGAGCGCCTCGCGGATGGCGCCGACGCGGCCGTCCATCATGTCCGAGGGCGCGACGATGTCAGCCCCCGACTCCATGTGGGACAGCGCCACGCGGGTCAGGAGCTCCACGCTCGGGTCGTTCTTGACGCGCCCGTCCTCGACGAGCCCGCAGTGCCCGTGGCTCGTGTACTGGCAGAGGCACACGTCGGTGATCACGAGGAGATCCGGGATCGTCTCCTTCACGGCGCGCGCCGCCTGCTGCACGATGCCGTCCTCGGCGTAGGCCTCGGAGCCCCGCGGGTCCTTCGACTGCGGCACGCCGAAGAGGAGGATCGCCGGGATGCCCATGCTGGCGGCGTCCTTCGCCTCCTTCAGGAGCTCGTCGAGTGACAGCCGCGACACGCCCGGCATCGAGCCGACCGGATCCCGCACGCCCCGGCCGTGCACCGCGAAGAGCGGCAGGATCAGGTTCTCGACGCCCAGTCGAGTCTCCCGCACCATCCGCCGGAGGAGCGGGGATTCACGGAGCCGGCGCGGGCGGTACAAGGGATGTGCCATGAGGATTCCTCCTGCCCAGTTTCCGGTCAGTGCCGGATCAGCCCCGCAGCGCCGCCGGGGAGGTCGTCTCGAAGTGACCGGCGACCGCGTCGGCGAGCGCCGGGACCGTGTACTCGTTCGGCATGACGGCTCACGTGGAGACCGTGGGCGGCGGCCGTCTCCGCCGTGATGGGTCCGATGGCGGCGACGACCACGCCGTCGAGCAGCCGGGGCGCGGCGGCCGGCGCCAGGAGCGCGACGAAGCCCCGGACCGTGGACGAGCTGGTGAACGTCACGGCGTCGATCCGCCGGGACTCGAGGAGCCGGAGGACGTCGCCGGCTCCCTCCCCGGCGAAGGCCGTCCGATACGCCGGCACCACCGCGACCCGGCTGCCGCGCGCCTCGAGCTCCCGGGGCAGGACGTCCCGCGCTTCGGCGGCGCGGACCAGCAGGACCGCGTCCCCGCGCTCGAGACGGGGGGCGAGCGCGTCGACGAGCCCCTCGGCCCGGTACTCGGCCGGCACCAGGTCGGCCTCGATCCCTCCGCGGCGGAGGGCCTCGGCGGTCTCGGGACCGATCGCCGCCACGCGGCGGCCGGCGAGGCTCCGGGCATCGAGCCCGGCGAGCCCGAGCCGCTCGTGGAATGCGGCCACGCCGTTGACGCTCGTGAAGACGACCCACCGGAAGGCCGCGAGCGACCGGATCGCCTCGTCGAGGGGCGCCCAGTCCTCGGGAGGGCCGATCCGGATGGTGGGGAGCGCCACCGCCTCCGCGCCGTAGGCCTCGAGGAGCGCCGTGAGCCGGGCGGCCTGCGGCCGGGGTCGCGTCACCAGGACTCGCCGCCCGGAGAGCGGCCGCCGCGCCAGCCAGGTCTCGCGCGCTGCCGGGCACGATGCCGGGAACCACCTGGAAGCCGACGCCAGCGGCATCGAGCGCCACCGCCTCGTCCCGGAACGCGGCCCCGTCCCCCGGGACCAGCCGGACCACCCGGCGCCCGGCGGCGGCGTGGGCCCGCAGGAGGGCCGGGACCGCGCTTCGCGGCACGCCGCGCCCGTCCTCGCTCACGCGGACGCGCTCGGCGCCCTCGAGGGCGCCGTCGATCACGGCGGACGCCACGTCCGCGTCGGCGACGACGACCTGCGCCGCGGTCAGGGCCTGCTGGGCCCGGACGGCCAAGAGGCCCGGATCCCCCGAACCCGTGCCGATGAACGTGACCAGCGTTCTCACGCCACCCGCCCTGCCCGGATGATGTCCGCGGCGCCGGCCGCGAGGAGCCGCGCGGCCAGGCGTCGTCCGAGCGATTCGGGATCGTCCGGCGTTCCCGCTTCCCCGTCCCGCAAGACGCGGCTTCCGTCGGGCGTCGCGACGAAGGCATCGAGCCTGAGCCCCGCCTCGGTACGGCGGGCGTACGCCGCCAGCGGCGTCGTGCATGCCCCGCCGACCGCCTCCAGGAACGCGCGCTCCGCGAGCGTCGCGGTCCGGGTCTCGGCGTCGGTCAACACCTCGGCGAGCGCGAGGATCCTCGCGTCGTCCTCGCGCGCCTCGACGCCCAGGGTTCCCTGCCCGACCGCGGGCAGCATCTCGTCGGGGTCGAGCGTGGTGGCCGTGCCGTCGAGGAGGCCGAGGCGCTTCAGGCCCGCGGCGGCGAGGACGAGCGCGTCGTACTCGCCCTGCCGGAGCTTCCGGAGGCGCGTGTCGACGTTTCCGCGGATCGGCGCGGCCACGACGTCCGGTCGACGCGCCAGGAGCTGGACGCTCCGGCGGAGGCTCGAGGTCCCCACCCGCGCCCCCGGCGGAAGCGAGCCGATTCCGGTCGCGCGTCGCCGCCACCAGCACGTCCCGAGGATCCTCTCGGCGCGGGAACGCGGCGAGGACCAGTCCCTTGGGACGCTCGGCGGGCAGGTCCTTCAGGCTGTGGACGGCGAGGTCCACTCGGCCCTCCCGGAGCGCGTCGTCGATCTCCTGCACGAAGAGGCCCTTGCCGCCCACGTCGGCGAGGTGGGCCGTGGCGAGCCGGTCCCCGGAGGTCCGGATCGGCACCAGCTCGACCTCGAGGCGCGGCCACGCGCGTCTGAGACCCGCCGCGATCTCCTCCGCCTGCCGGAGCGCGAGCTGGCTTCCGCGCGTGCCGATTCGGACACGGTCGGTCACCCGGCCTCGTCCCCGGCTGCGAGCGCCCCCGCGAGCGCCAGCCCCGCCGCTCCAGTGAGGACCGGCAGCCGGTCGCCCGGGCGCGCCCCGCGCCGAGCCGGAACCGGCAGCGTGGCGAGGTCGACCCGTCCCATCGCGCCGAGGAGGCTCCGCTTGAGACCCGGGTTGGCCCGCTCCAGCTCACGGAGCAGGCGCTTCATCCGGTGACGCTGGAGCGTCGGGTCCTTGCAGCCGGGGCAGGCGCAGCACACGACCGGGTACGCCTGCGCCCGGACGTACTCGGCGATGTCGTCCTCCCACGCGTAGACGAGGGGCCGGATGACCGTATGGCGGCCGTTGGTCGCCCGGAGCCGGGGGTGCATCCCCTTGATCTGGCCGTTGAAGAAGAGGTTGAGCAGCAGGGTCTCGATGAAGTCGTCCGCGTGGTGGCCGAGGGCGATCTTGTTGCAGCCCAGCTCGTCCGCGTACTTGTAGAGCGCTCCGCGGCGGAGCCGCGCGCAGAGCGAGCAGAACGTCTCGCCGGGCTTGATCTTCTCCTTGACCGTGAGGTTGATGCGCGCGCTCCGCATCTCGTAGGCGTACCCTTCGCGCGCGAGCTGATCCTCGATGAGATCGGCCCGGAACCCCGGAAAGCCCTGATCGACGTTCAGCGCGAGCAGGTCGAAGCGGACGGGAGCCCGCCGCTGGGTGAGCCGGAGGAGGTTGAGGAGCGCCCAGGAGTCCTTGCCGCCCGAGACCCCGACGAGGATCCGGTCCCCGGGCTCGATCAGTCCGAAGTCGCCGATCGCCTCGCCGAACCGGGTCAACAGGCGCCGCTCGAGTCGCTGGTCGTCGCTCACGCTGATGGTCGCCCTCCTGGCGGGATTCCCAGGATTGTAGCGCCCCCCGTGACGCGACTTCAACCGATCCAGCCTGGCGACCACGCCTGGCGCCCTGGCTTGGCGCCAGGGCGCGTTCCCTGCCCGATGGGGGCTTCCCTGGCCGGGAGCCTCTCGTGGAGGTCCGGTGGAGCGCGGCTCGGTTGACAGCGAGGGGCCGCCTCCACCTAAATGGCTGCCGTGGCCGATTCTCAATTTCGACTCGACGGTCGCGTCGCGGTGGTCACGGGCGGCAGCCGGGGCATCGGCCGCGCTGTCGCCCTCGGCCTCGCCGAGGCGGGCGCCGACGTGGTCGTGGCCGCTCGCAAGGCGCAGGACCTCGACCCCGTGGCCGACGAGATCCGGGCGCTCGGCCGCCGGGCGCTGGCGGTTCCGGCCCACCTCGGCCGCCGACCGGATGTCGACCGGCTCTTCGAGGCGACTCTCGAGGCCTTCGGCCGCCTCGACATCCTGGTGAACAACGCGGCCACCAACCCGGTGTTCGGTCCGCTGCTCGACATCGACGAGGACGCGTGGGACCGGATCATGACCCTCAACGTGAAGGGTTATCTCCTGGCCGCCCAGCGAGCGGCGAGGGCCATGGCTTCCCAGGGGCGAGGCGCCATCGTCAACATCGCGTCGACGGCCGGGCTCCGCGCCAGCCCGGGCCTGGGCGCCTACTCGGTGTCCAAGGCCGCGGTGATCATGCTCACGCGGGTTCTGGGACGCGAGCTCGCTCCGCTCGGGATCCGCGTCAACGGAGTCGCGCCGGCGCTGATCGAGACCCGATTCAGCGAAGCCCTCTGGAAGAACCCCGAGATCCTGTCCGGGTACCTCGAGAGCACACCGCTCGGCCGCGCCGGACAGCCGGAGGAGGTGGCCGGCGCGGTGATCTACCTCTGCTCGGAGGCCTCGAGCTACGTCACCGGGCAGACGCTCCTGCTCGATGGCGGACATCTGGCCTGAGCGGCCGCCCGCGGCGGCGGCTCGGCCGGCGTCGACCGCCAGGCGCTCGCTCTCGCGCAGACGTCGAACGCGTCGTGGCGCCGGTAGCCCACCACCGTCACTCCGGCCTGCTCGGCGAGTCCCACCGCCATTTCGGCGGGAGAGGTGTGGAAACGCTTCGCGGGCCTTCACGCGCCGCTGGCCCGCAGGGCCTCCTCCCGCTCCGGGCAGGTGGCGACGGTGAGCCGGATCGTCCCGGCGGACCCGAGCCAGACGATCTCGTGCCGCCCCGGGGGGACCGCGAGCCACCCGGGGCGAGCCGGGGTCCCGTCGACCGTCACCTCGAGGCCGGGGCTGAATGCGAGGAGGTAGGGACCGGCGGCAAGGAGGTTGACGATCGAGCGTCCCCCGCCCGCGGCGGCCGCGATCTCCGCCCCCGCGAGCAGGAGCCCGTCGGGTCCCCGCACGTAGTGCTCCCGCAGCAGGTCCGCGACCGGCCCGACCATGCCGCGGATCCGAAAGTCGGCGTGGGCCACCGGCGCCCGCGCCGCCCGCATGTCGTCGGCGATCGCCTCCTCCGGGATGACCCCCCGGGCGACCCACACCCGGACGCCGCGGATCAACGCTCCGTGGCGGTACGCCGCAGGGCGGAACACGTAGAGGGCGGTCCCGTCGATCACGGCCTCCCCCGGACACGCCAGGCGCAGCTCGCGGCGCATCAACCGAAGATCCCCTGCGTTCTGGTTCCGGATGGCGGAGATGACGGTTGCGGTGCCGGGCGCGACCACCGCCGCCGCGACCGTCGCCAGGACGAGCCCTCTTCGCCAGCGGGTCGGGTCCTGCCGCGCCCACTCCGCCAGGGTGGCGAGGGTCAGCCCTGCGTAGATGGCGGCCACCGGGAGCAGCGGGAGCCAGGCATGCTGGTAGACGGCGGGAGTCCGGGGAAGGAACAGCGCCGAGACGGCGGTGAGGGCTGGCCAGAGCAGAGCGCCGTGCACGGGGTGCCCCAGGATGGCGAGGCCCCGGACGCGGAGCACGAGCAACAGCCCCAGGGCCGCGACCAGGAACACCCCGATCTCGCTCCCGAGGAACGGCCAGGTCTTCTCGAAATCGACGAATCGCAGTGAGTCGAGCACCACGTCGCGGTAGAGGCCCTCGAGGGTCGCGGTGCCCGTGAACGCCGCGAGTCCGCCCACGAGGACCAGCGGCACGATCGCCAGACCGCCCAGGAACCGCGCCAGCGACGAGGCGCGGCCCACCAGGCTCTCGCCACGCCCCGGAAGGCCAGCGACGACCGCCCCCACCCCGGCGAGGGCGAAGATCGCCTTGATCGAGAGCGCCAGGGCGGCGCCCTGGCAAGCTCCCGCCGCCCAGAGCCAGCCGGGCCGCCTGTCCGCGCGCCAGCGGACGAGGGCCAGGAGGCTCGCCAGGTGGGCGACGAGCGCGGGCACGTCGGGGCGGGTTTCCGTCGAGGTCTCGGCGAACTGGGGAAGGAAGAGGAGGACGATGGCCGCCCAGACGGCGGCGTCCGCCGACAGCCGCCGCGCGAGCCGCCACGTCAGGACGACCGCCGCCGCGGCCAGCAGACACATGATCAGCCGCGCGGCGAAGTAGACCTCCGGCCGCTCGGTGAGCCACGCCGTGAGGGGCGCCATGGCGTAGTGGAAGAACGGGAGGTGGTGCTCCCAGAAGTCGCGGTAGGGCACCTGACCCTCGGCGATGAGCCAGGCCACGTGGAGGTGCTGGCTCTCGTCCGGGTCGATGCGCCGGTTGAGAACGACGCCGATTCGCAGGACCA
Organism: uncultured Candidatus Rokubacteria bacterium; assembly: GCA_963745015.1. GTDB lineage: Bacteria > Methylomirabilota > Methylomirabilia > Rokubacteriales > DASRDR01 > DASRDR01. The sequence continues at coordinate 597,222 of CAVUVU010000008.1, read as the reverse complement.
CAGCCAGCGCGACGAGCGCGGCGAGAACCCCCGGCGCGAGCCGACGCATGCCGAAGCGCATGATACCCCGGCTGGCCCTGCCCTATGCGTCGTGAGGCGACTGATGGATGGGAGCGACGTGGTCCCACAGGTGCCCGTCCGTCGTTCCGTCGAGCGTCTGCCTGGGCATGTCTGCTGCGGCTGGACGAGATAGAGGCTCGAGCATCCCGCGGTTCACGGGTCGCTGTCTGAGCGCGGGGCCGCGGGCGGATCGACTGCGATGCGAGAGGCGACGCAGGCGCACGGCGTCGACGAGCGGTCCCGGCGCTTCGGCATCAGCCTTCGGGGGAAACGCCCGCTCGACCGGGCCCGCCGTGGCGGCCGCCGGGAAAGACGGTCCAGGGGTAGAGGACGCGGAGCAGGTAGAGGCCGTCGGCGGGCGCCGTCGGTCCCGCCGCCCGCCGGTCGCGTCGCGCCAGCACGTCGGCCACCCATCGGGGCGGCCGCCGGCCCAGGCCGACCTCGACGAGCGTGCCGACCACGTTCCGGACCATGTGGTGGAGGAACGCGTCGGCGGACACGAGGACGCCGACCCGGCCGCGGCGGTGCGACGACGCGCACGGCTCGCACGGTACACACGGGATCGCGGTCACGCCCGGGAGCCGCGCAGAACGCGGAGAAGTCGTGCTTCCCCCGGAGCGCCGCCGCGGCGCGCGCCATCGCGCCCGACGTCGAGCGGCGCGTCCCACGTGCCACGCGAAGCCTCGGAGGAACGGTGAGGGCACGCCGTCCGTGGTCCAGGAGGTACCCGTAGCGCTTCAGGCGGGCGGAGCGGCGCGCGTCGAACCCCTCCGGCGCGGTCCGGGCGGCCAGAACGCGGACGTCCCGCGGGAGACGCGCGTTCAGCGCGGCCATGACCACGGCCGGTGCCAGCGGCTCCGCGAGGTGCGATGCTCGCGACCTGGCCGAGCGCGTGGACGCCGGCGTCGGTCCGGCTCGCCCCGACGACCCGGACGTCTCCCCGGGCCAGCGGACCCAGCGCCTCGAGGACGTGCCCCTGGACCGTCGGCGCTCCGGGCTGTACCTGCCAGCCGTGGTAGGCGGCGCCGTCGTACGCCAGCAGGAGGGCCAGCCGGGCGGAGGGCGCCTCGGGGTCGATCGGGCCTACCGGCCGGGCGCCGCTCCGCCGATCAGCTCCGCGATCTGCACGGCGTTGGTCGCCGCGCCCTTGCGAAGCTGATCGCCCACGACCCAGAAGCTCAGCCCGCGCTCGTGGGAGATGTCCTCCCGGATCCGTCCGACGACGCAGTCGTCCTGACCCTCGACCGTCACCGGCATGGGGTAACGCGCCTGGTCGGGATCGTCCACGACGCGAAGACCGGGGAAGCGCCCGAAGATCTCCCGCGCTCGCTCTGCCGTGACCTTCTCCTCCGTCTCCACCGTGACGGCGACGGAGTGCGCCGTGAACACGGGGACGCGGACGGTCGTCGGCGAGATCGCCATGGTCGGGGCCTCCAGGATCTTCCGCGCCTCGTTCACGAGCTTCAGCTCCTCGCCCGTGTACCCGCCCGCGCCGAACTTGTCGATGTGGGGGATCACGTTGAAGGCGATCTGGTGGGGGAAGAAGGCCGGAACGATCGCCTCGCCGCGCGCCCACGCGAGGGTCTGCTGCCGGAGCTCCTCGACGCCCCGCACCCCCGCGCCCGAGACCGCCTGGTAGCTGGTCGCCACGACACGGGTCACGCGCGCGACGCGGTGGAGCGGCGCCAGCGCCATGACGGTGACCACGGTCGTGCAGTTCGGGCTCGCCACGATGCCCTGGTGCCCCCGGATGGCGTGCGCGTTGATCTCGGGCACGACGAGCGGGACCGCCGGATCCATCCGGAACGCGTTCGACTTGTCCACGACCACGGCTCCTGCGCGGACCGCCAGCGGGGCGTGCTCCTTCGACTGCGCGGTTCCGGCGGAGAAGAAGGCGATCTCGACGCCCCGGAACGCCTCCGGCGGTCACCTTCTCGACCCGGACCGGCTCCCCCGCGAAGGTGACCGTCTTGCCGACCGAGCGCTCCGACGCGAACGCCCGAAGGTCCCGGACCGGGAACTTCCGCTCCTCCAGGATCCGGAGCGTCATCTCCCCCGCCGCGCCCGTTGCCCCGACCACCGCCACTCGATGCCCAGCCATCGCGTCCTCCGGTCGCGCCCCGCTCACGACTCGGCGGGCCGGACCCCAGTCTCCCCGCCCTCAGCGGTAGAGCGCTTCCAGCTCCCGGATCACCCGGTCGGCCATCGCCGTCGTCCCCACCAGGGTGGTTCCGGGCGTGTGAATGTCCTTCGTCCGGCACCCGGCGGCCAGGGTCCGCTCGACCGCCTGCTCGACCCGATCGGCGTCGGCCGGGCGCTCGAGGGAGTACCGGAGCAGCATCGCGGACGACAGGATGGCGGCCAGCGGATTGGCGACGCCCTGGCCCGCGATGTCCGGCGCCGTCCCGTGGATCGGCTCGTACAGCCCCACCGGCCGGTCGCCCCGCTTCTCCCCGAGGCTGGCCGACGGCAGCATGCCCATCGACCCGGCGATGATCGCCGCCTCGTCCGAGAGGATGTCGCCGAAGGTGTTCTCCGTCACGATCGTGTCGAAGCGCCGCGGGTCGGCCACGAGCGCCATGGCGCAGTTGTCCACCAGCAGGTGGTCCAGCTGGACGTCGGGATGGCGGCGGCCGACGTCCGTGACGACCTCGCGCCAGAGCTGGGACACCGACGAGCACGTTCGACTTGTCCACCGACGTCAGCCGGCGCCGCCGCCCCCGCGCGACGCGGAAGGCGAGGTCCGCGATCCGCTCGATCTCCCGCGCCGTGTACGCCATGGTGTTGAATCCGCGCCGGGCGTCGCCGGTGCCCTCGATACCGCGCGGCTCGCCGAAGTAGAGGCCCCCCGTGAGCTCGCGGATGACCATGAGGTCCGCTCCCTCGACGACCGACCGCTTGAGCGGCGAGCTGTCGACGAGCATGGGATAGAGGCGGGCGGGCCGGAGATTCGCGTAGAGATCCAGCTCCTTGCGGATGCGCAGGATGCCCCGCTCCGCGCGCTGCTCCGGCTGGAGGTGGTCCCAGCGGGGGCCGCCCACCGCCCCGAACAGGATGGCGTCGGCCTCCCGGCAGATCCCCAGGGTCGCGGCCGGGAGCGGGGTGCCCTGCGCGTCGATGGCGGCGCCGCCGATCAGGCCCTCCTCGAACTCGAGTCCGAGGCCGCCCTCCTTGGCCACGACGCCGAGGGCGCGCATCGCCTCGGCGGTGACCTCGGCGCCGATGCCGTCGCCGGGCAGGACCGCAATCCGGTAGGTCGCCATCTACGACGCTCTCCTCGCGGGCTCGCCGCGCGACGGCGCGAGGCGCGAGCCCGGTCATCCCTCGCCGGGTCCCGGGCCCTCGGACGGCCTCTCGCAGCACCATCGGCGGCGCGGGCTCCCGCTGCCGGATCAGGAGCCATCGCACGGGACCCGACACCGCGTACGCGCAGAACAGGATGAAGACGAAGGTGCTCCGGGTGCGCGAACACGATCAGGATGCCCACCGCCGCCACCAGGAGCACCCCGAACGGGTGCCGCTTGGCGAAGTTCAAGTCCTTGAACGAATAGTACCGGATGTTCGAGATCATCAGGAAGGCGACCACGTACGTGGCGCACGCGAGGGCGAACAGCCCCGCGCGGCCGAAGTCCGCCTCGTCGAAGAACAGGATGGCGGACGCCACCACCCCGGCGGCGCCCGGGATCGGGAGCCCGATGAAGTAGCGCCGGTCGGTGACGCCGCTCAGGACGTTGAACCGCGCGAGGCGGAGGGCTCCGCAGATCACGTAGAGGCAGGCCGCCCCCGCGCCCACGCGGCCGAGCGGCTGGAGCGCCCACGAGTAGAGCAGGAGGGCCGGGCGCGACCCCGAACGACACGACGTCGGCGAGCGAGTCGAACTCCACGCCGAACTGGGTGGTGGTCCGCGTCAGCCGCGCCACCTTCCCGTCCAGCATGTCGAGCACCATGCCGATGAAGAGCGCCAGCGCCGCCCACTGGTGCCGGCCGTCGAAGGTCAGCACGATCGCGTAGAACCCGCAGAGGAGGTTCCCCGTCGTGAGAAGGCCCGGCAGGAGGAAGATCGTCTGCCGCCGCCGCTCGCGCAGCTCCGACCAGCGCCGCCGCCGGAGCGGCGGACGGCCGCCGCCTCACGGGAGCACCCCCATCACGGTCTCGCCCCCCCGGACGCGATCGCCCACCTTCACCTGAAGCCGCACCGACGCCGGGACGATCAGGTCCGTGCGCGACCCGAACTTGATCAGGCCGAAGCGCTCGCCCGGAGGCGAGCTTGTCGCCGGGCCGGACGCGGCACACGATCCGGCGCGCGAGCACGCCGGCGATCTGCCGGACGACGACGCGGGCAGCCTCGCCCTGGATCGCGATGCTCGTGCGCTCGTTCTGCTCCGAGGCCTCGGCGCGGTACGCCGCCATCTTGGCGCCGGGGCGATACTCCACGCCGACCACCAGCCCGGCCAGCGGCGAGCGGTTCACGTGGACGTCGAGCGGCGACAGGAAGATGGACACCGCCTGGGCGGCGCCCACGAAGGGGTCATCCACGGCCGTCCGCACGTCCGTCACCCGGCCGTCCGCCGGGGCCAGGATCGCGCCCGGCAGCCGGCGGCGCCGCGCGGTCGGGGTCCCGGAAGAAGAAGGCCATGAAGGCGGCGACCACGTCCGAGCAGGAGCGCCGTCTTCGTCCAGCCGGTCCAGGCCAGAAGCGCCGCGACGGCGAGCGGGACGAGATGAACGCCCAGCCCTCCGCGGCGATCGGCAGCATCCGATCCGACATCCGCGGCGGCCGCTATCCCATCCGCGGCGGCTTGATCCAGCTCATCATGGACCGGAGACGCTTGCCGACCTCCTCGATCGGGTGGTCCGCCTCGGCCCGCCGCGTGGCCAGGAAGCTCGGCGCGGTTGGCCTGGTTCTCGAGCACCCACTCGCGGGCGAACTGGCCGCTCTGGATCTCGCGCAGGATCTTCTGCATCTCGGCCCGGACGTGGTCGTCGACGATCCGCGGACCCCGGCTGTAGTCCCCGAACTCCGCGGTGTCGGACACCGAGTAGCGCATGTACGCCAGCCCGCCCTGGTAGAACAGGTCGACGATGAGCTTCAGCTCGTGCATGCACTCGAAGTAGGCGACCTCCGGCTGGTAACCGGCCTTGACCAGGGTCTCGTAGGCCGCCTTGATCAGCGCCGACACGCCCCCGCAGAGGACGGTCTGCTCGCCGAAGAGGTCCGTCTCCGTCTCTTCCTTGAACGTCGTCTCGATGACCCCGGCCCGCGTGCAGCCGACGCCCTTGCCGTAGGCCAGGGCGACGTCCCGCGCCTTCCCGGAGACGTCCTGCTGGACGGCCAGCAGGCCCGGCACTCCCGGCCCCTGCACGAAGAGGTCGCGCATGATGTGGCCGGGCGCCTTGGGAGCGATCATCGAGACGTCCACGTCGGCGGGCGGGACGACCTGGTTGAAGTGAATCGAGAACCCGTGGGCCATCATGACGGTCTTGCCCTTCGTGAGCGCCCCCCGGATCGACTCCTCGAACGTCTGCCGGTGCACCTGGTCCGGCAGGAGGACCATGACGATGTCGGCCATCTGGGCGGCCTCGGCCACGGTGGCCACCCGCAGACCGTCCTTCTCGGCCTTCGGCCAGCTCTTCGAGCCCTTGTAGAGCCCGACGACCACGTCCAGCCCCGAGTCCTTGAGGTTCAGCGCGTGCGCGTGTCCCTGGCTCCCGTAGCCGACGATGGCGATCTTCTTGCCGCGGAGGAGGGAGAGGTCCGCGTCCTGGTCGTAGTAGATCTTCGCTGGCATCCGTCAGGTCTCCTCGGACGTGCCACGTCCGGCTTAGTCGGCGAACCCGGTCACGCGCGGGTCCTGGTTGCTCTCGGTCTCGCGACGGCGCCGCTGGGCGTCGGCGGACTTGCCGAGCGGCTCGTCTGGCCGGCGGCGGGCCGTCTTGGAGCCCCGCGCGATGGCCACCTTTCCCGTTCGAACCAGCTCCTGGATGCCCATGGGCCTCAGGAGCTCGACGATCGCGTTCACCTTGGATTCCTCTCCCGTGGCCTCCAGGGTGAACGTGGTCGGCGTCACGTCCACCACCTTGGCGCGGAAGATGTCGGCCACGCGAAGGATCTCCGCTCGGTGCTGCGCCTCGGCGTTCACCCGCACCAGCACCAGCTCGCGCTCGACGTGGTTCTCCTGGGTGAGGTCGGTCACCTTGATGACGTCGATCAGCTTGTGGAGCTGCTTGACCACCTGCTCGAGGACGAACTCGTCGCCCCGCACGACCAGGGTCATCCGGGAGACCGTCGGGTCCAGGGTCTCGCCGACCGAGAGCGACTCGATGTTGTACCCTCGCGCGCTGAACAGCCCGGCCACGCGGGACAGGACGCCGAACTTGTTCTCGACGAGGACCGCGATCGTGTGCTTCCGGACGCCGTGACCGTTCTGCACCGGCGTCTCCTAGAAGCCCGTCTGGGACTTCGCGGCCTTCGCCTTCACGTCCTTGCTGGGGCGCTCGAGCAGCATGTCCTTGTTCGCCCCGCCCGCCGGGACCATCGGGAAGCAGTACTCGTCCTTGTCGACCATGACGTCCACCAGGACCGGACCCGGAACCGCGAACGCCTTCTCGAGCGCGGGCACCACCTCGTTCGGCTTGGACGCCCGGATGCCCACCGCCCCGTAGGCCTCGGCGAGCTTCACGAAGTCGGGGCTCGCCGACAGGTCGATGGAGTGGAAGCGGCCGCCGTAGATGATGTCCTGCCACTGGCGGACCATCCCGTGGCCGCCGTTGTTGATCACCACCATCTTGACCGGCAGCTGGTTCTCGACGATCGTCGCCAGCTCCTGGGAGCTCATCACGAAGCTCCCGTCGCCGTCGACGAGCACGACCAGGCGGTCCGGCCGGCCGACCTGCGCGCCGATGGCCGCCGGCAGGCCGTAGCCCATCGTCCCGAGCCCGCCGGAGGTCAGCCAGTGCCGCGGGTGGCGAAAGCGGTAGTGCTGGGCGGCCCACATCTGGTGCTGGCCGACGCCGGTCACGATGATCGCCTCGCCCTTCGTGAGGTTCGAGACCTCCTCCACGACGTACTGGGGCTTGATCAGCTCGTCGTCCCAGTCGTAGCGGAACGGGTGCTTCTGCTGCCACTGGCCGAGCTGCCGGAGCCACTGCTCCCGGGCCTCCCGCGCCAGCGAGGCCGTCTGGCCGGCGCTCTCCTGGCGGACCGCCTCGACCAGCTGCGCCAGGACGCGCCGGGCGTCGCCCACGATCGGGACGTGCACCTTGATGTTCTTCGAGATCGAGGACGGGTCGATGTCGATGTGGATGATCTCCGCCTGCGGCGCGAACTGGTCCACCTTGCCCGTGACCCGGTCGTCGAACCGCGCGCCGACCGCGATCAGGCAGTCGGAGTTGTACACCGCCATGTTCGGGGCGTAGCCGCCGTGCATGCCGAGCATGCCGAGCGACAGGGGGTGGTCGGACGGGAAGGCGCCCAGGCCCATGAGGGTCGTCGTCACCGGGATGCGCGTCAGCTCGGCCAGCGCCAGGAGCTCCTGCGACGCGTCCGACCCGATGACCCCGCCGCCCACGTAGAGCACCGCGCGGCGGGCGCGCATCAGGACCTTCGCCGCCTTCTTCACCTGGCCGAGATGCCCCTCGTACGTCGGGTTGTAAGACCGGAGGTGGACGCTCTCGGGGTACTCGAACTCGGCCTGCTTCATGAGCACGTCCTTCGGCAGGTCGATGTGCACCGGCCCCGGACGCCCGGTCGCCGCGATGTGGAACGCCTCGCGGATCACCGGGGCGATGTCCTTGATGTCCTTCACGAGGTAGTTGTGCTTCGTGCAGGGCCGGGTGATCCCGACGTTGTCCGCCTCCTGGAACGCGTCGTTGCCGATGAGGTGCGTCGGCACCTGCCCGGTGAACGCGACGATCGGCATCGAGTCCATGTACGCGTCCTGGAGCGCGGTGACGAGGTTGGTGGCCGCCGGGCCCGAGGTGACCATGCACACGCCGACCTTCCCGGTCACCCGGGCGTATCCCTCGGCCGCGTGGCCGGCGGCCGCCTCCTGGCGGACCAGGACGTGGCGGAGCGGCCCCGGAAAGTCGTAGAGCGCGTCGTAGAGAGGCAGGACGGCCCCGCCGGGCAGTCCGAAGATCACGTCCGTGCCCTCACGCTTGAGCGACTCCAGCACGATGCGCGCCCCTGACATCTTCATCGCCGGTCTCCTACTCCCCTGATTCCCCGGGTGATCCGCTGCCCGCGCGCCTGGCCGTCAGAGCCGCCCCCTGCATGGCCAGGGTTCGCCCGCCGTTGGGGAGCGGGCCTCCCCGTCGAGCCGAGGATGGTGTGTCACCACGCTGCAAGCTCAACCGCGCTTGACTGTTCAGACGCAGGGTAGCACCTAAACCCTGATCGGGTCAACCGAAACGGGCCTGTCGCGGGCCCGGCCTGCCGGGAGTTTAGGCGGGCGGCTTGCCGGGGGACTGCTCCGCGCGCTCCTCGTCGCGCCCGGAGACGAGGCGCTCGACGCCCACCAGGTGGGCGAGCATGGCCTTCTCGGCCCTCCGGGCGTCCTGGGCGATCACGGCTGCCAGGATGTGCCGGTGGTCGCCGTGGGAGCGGACCGGGCCGTCCCGGCTGCGACAGAAACTCCTCGCGGCTCTGGGCCAGAAGGTCCATCAGGGTCGTCACGATCCGGGTGATGGCCCGGTTGTGGGTCGAGTGCACGAGGGCCGTGTGGAACGCCGCGTCCTGGGCGAGGCCCGTCCGTCCGGCCGCGACCTCGGCGCTTCTGCTCGTCGAGGATCCGCGTCATGTCCGCCACTTCCTCCGGGCTGGCGCGTCGGGCGGCCAGTCCGGCGATGGGCGGCTCGAGGAGGCGCCGCGCCTCGTAGAGGTCCGCGATCGTCTCGCGCTGCGCCAGGATCACCAGCGCGAGCGGCTCGACGAGCGCCTCGACGGAGACCTCCCGGACGAAGGCGCCCTCCCCGGGGCGGATCCCGATCAGCCCGCGGCTTTCGAGGGCCCGCATCGCTTCCCGGACGGACGTGCGGCTCACGCGGAACCGCTCCGCCAGGTCGCGCTCGGGCGGGAGACGGTCTCCCGATTTCAGGTGCCCGTCGGCGATCAGGATCCGGATCTGCCGGACGATCTCCTCGTAGATGCGGGTGCTGCGGACCGGCTCGAGGCTCGGCCAGTCGACGTCGGAACGGCGCCGGGTCAACGGCGTGTCCTTGCCCCTCAGTGGCTGGACCCGGCGCGAGTCGGCACGAGGCGGCGGCGGCGGCGAGCCCATGCGCGGCCGATCACGATGACGAGGATGGCCAGGGCTCCCTGGACGGCTCGGGTGACGACGGCGCTCGGGTGGCCGCCGAGCCACTCCTGGACGACGCGATCCCCGAGGATCATCTCGCCGGCCACCCATCCCAGGATGGCGGCGCCGACGTCGACGATCCACCAGAAGCGCGCCATGAGCCGGGCCAGGAGCCCGCTGCCCCAGATCACGATGGGGATCGAGAGCCCCACGCCGAAGATGACGAGCGTCATGTCGCCGTGGGCGGCGCCCGAGATCGCCAGGACGTTGTCGAGGCTCATGACCACGTCGGCCACGACGATGATCCAGATCGCTTCGAGGAGGGTCCCGCCCTGGCGGACCTCGTGCTCCCCCTCCCCGTGACCCTCCTGCGAGAGGAGCTTGACCGCGATCCACAGCAGGACCGCGCCGCCGGCCGCCTGGAGGAGCGGGACCCGCAGCAGGACGCTGATGATCGCGATGAAGGCGATCCGCAGGCCGACCGCGCCCACCGTTCCCCAGAGGCGCCCCTGCCATTGCTGCTTCGGAGGGAGCTTCCGGACCGCGAGGGCGATCACGAGGGCGTTGTCGCCGGCCAGGGTCAGATCGAGGATCACGATCTGGATCCAGCGGACCCAGAACTCTGCGCTGCTCAGCTCTGCCAGGTTCACCGGAACGGTCTCCGGAACACTTTCACCTCGCTCGACACGTGGGTTACTCCCGGAGCCTCTCGGACGACGGCGAGGACGCCCTCGTGCTCGGCCTCCGACGCGACGATGCCCGCCAGCCGCACCCGACCCTCCGCCACCTGGATGTCGACGTCCACTCCAGCCGTCGCCCCCGTCGCCTTCAGGACCGCGCGCAGGCGCGCCGCCAGGGCACGGTCGGCCAGCAGTTGCCGCGACGCTGCCGTCGGCTGGAACTCCGGCGCGCCGACCAGACCCAGCACCTGCCCGACGGCCGTCGTCACGCCGACGGCCCCGGTGTTGATGACGAGATCGTACAGGAGCGGGTCCGTCCAGTCGACATCGAACATCTGCCGCATCCGGGCCCGGACCCCGTCGTCGTACGCCGCGATCCGCCGCGCCGCCTCGGCGAGGTCGACCCCGTACCGCTCCATCACCCGCCGGGCCCGGACGTCCCGAGGGGCGCAGACGCGGACGCGCACCGCGTGGGAGACGCCCCGCAGGAAGAGCGTCGACCAGCGGCCCACGAGCACCGTGCGCTCGTCGAGCGCGGCCTCCAGCACGGCCGCCTCCAGGTAGGCGCGATACCGGAAACGCGGCCGGCGCATGCGCTCGACCAGCCCGGGCGCCGCCTCGACGACGCCCTCGAGACGGGACTCGCGCACCCGGTACTCCCTCGCCGCGTCCCGCAGCAGGTCGTTCCGGAGGAATCGGTAGCCGAGATGCCGCGCGACCTCCTGGGCGATGACCGAGCCGAGACTCCCCATCTCCCGCGTCATCGCCAGGACCGGCATGGTCTCCTCTCCGTCCGATCAGGCCCGGGTCGCTGCCGACGACCGGAGCCGGAGGCGGCGCCCCAGCGGCCCGAGCACGGGCATCGCGAACAGGAGCAGCGCCGCGGCGGTGATGACGGCCGCGATGGGGCGCGTGGCGAAGATGAGCACGGAGCCCTGCGACATGATGAGGCTCTGCCGGAGCGCCGTCTCCGCCATGTCCCCCAGGACCAGCGCGAGCACCAGGGGGGCCAGCGGGTAGTCGAGCTTCTTGAACACGTACCCGAGCACGCCGAACCCCAGCATGTACCAGATGTCGACCATGCTGTTGCTCACCGTGTACGAGCCGATGGCGCAGACGAAGACGATCAGCGGTACCAGGATGGCGAACGGAATGCGGAGTATCGCCGCGAAGGCGGGCACGAAGAACAGCACGACGAGCACCCCGATGACGTTGCCGGTGTACATGCTCGCGATCAGGCCCCACACGAACTCGGGCTTCTCCACGAACAGCATCGGCCCGGGCTGGAGGCCCCAGATCAGGAGCCCGCCCAGCATCACGGCGGCGGTCGGCGACCCCGGAATCCCCAGCGTGATCATGGGCAGCATGGCGGCGACCCCGGCGGCGTGGGCCGCCGTCTCCGGCGCCACCACCCCCTCCAGCACGCCGGTGCCGAACTTCTCCGGGTGCCGCGAGAACCGGCGGGCGAACCCGTAGCTCATGAACGAGGCGGGGGTCGCGCCGCCCGGCTTGAAGCCCATCCAGAAGCCGATCAGGGCGCTCCGCAGGAAGGTCCGCCAGTAGCCGAGCAGCTCCCGCCACGTCTCCACCATGTCCCGGAGGCGCACCTTCGGCGTCACCCCCCGGAACCGGAGCCCCTCTTCGACGGTGAGGAAGATCTCCCCGAGGCCGAACAGGCCGATCACCGCGACGATGAAGGACATCCCGCGCATGAGCTCGACCGAGCCGAACGTGAGCCGGAGCCGTCCGGTCACCACGTCGAGGCCGATCGTCGCCAGGATGAACCCCAGCACGATCGACGCGAACGACTTCACCGGGCTCCCTCCCCCGAGGCCGATGAAGCTCGAGAAGGTCAGGAGCTGGATGGCGAAGAACTCCGGCGGCCCGAACTTCAGGGCAAGCTCGGCCAGGGGCAGGGCGAAGAAGGAGACGAGCACGATGGCGAACAGCGCGCCGATGAACGACGACGTGAAGGCGGCGGTCAGCGCCTGGGCGCCCTTCCCCTGCTTCGCGAGCGGGTAGCCGTCGAGCGTGGTCGCCACCGACCAGGGCTCGCCGGGAATGTTGAAGAGGATCGAGGTGATCGCCCCGCCGAACAGCGCGCCCCAGTAGATGCAGGTGAGCAGGATGATCGCGGCGGTGGGCGACATCGTGAAGGTCAGGGGCAGCAGGATCGCCACGCCGTTCGCGCCGCCCAGGCCGGGGAGCACGCCGATGATCGTCCCCAGCACGATGCCCACCACGGCGAGAACGAGGTTGAAGGGGGTGATCGCGACCTGGAACCCGAGGATGAGGTTGTCGATGCCTCCCATCGCCCGCCTCAGTACCCGAACCGTGTCTCGAGGGGGCCCTTCGGCAAGGGCACCAGGAACCAGACCTCGAAGATGAGGAACGCCGCGACGGGGACGCCGACCGCCACCAGGACGATCGACATCCACGAGTGCCGGCCGATCCTCCGCATGTACGCGGCCAGGTAGACGGCTCCGCTGACGTACAAGCCGATGAAGTGGGTGAGCACCACCATCGCGACCGCCGGGACGAAGACCGTGGCCACCGAGCGGAACTGCGGGCGCGTCAGGAACGTCGCGCGCGTCCGAGCTCCTTCTGAGCGCGAGGACCACGATCGGCCCCGCCGCGGCGAGGAGCGCCACGCCCAGATAGAAGAGGAAGAACCCGGGTTGCGGCCCGTCGGTGCTCCAGCCGATGCCGAGCCGGAGACCCTCGATCACGACGACCGCCCCCACGACTCCCAGGAGCACCCCGCAGACGATGTCAGCAGTGCGCACGCGGTCTATCCCCCTGTCGGGACGACGGGGTGGCGTGAATCGCGGCGTGTCCGGGAAGAGGCGCCTCCCTCCGCACGGGAGGCGCCTCGCCGGCGGCGGCTACTTGAGCAGGCCGCCCTTCTTCATGAGGTCCTGGTGGAGCGCCTCCGCGCTCGTCAGCCACTTGACGAACTCGGGCCCGGTCTGCCACGCGGGGTTGAGAGCGCCCTTCTCCAGGTAGTCCTTGAACTCCGGCGTGTCGTAGACCTTCTGCAGCATTCCCTGGTAGAAGGCGACCGCCTCCGCCGGCATGCCGGGGGCGCCGAAGATCCCGCGCAGCATGAGGTAGCTGATGTCGGTCCCGAGCGCCTCCTTCACCGTCGGGATGTCGCCCCACCCGGCGGCCGTCAGGCGCTTGGTGTCGAACACGGCGAGCGGGCGAACGCGGTTCGCCTTCCAGTGCCCGGCGCACTCGATCGGGTTGTTGACCGTCGAGTCCACGTGGTTCCCGACGAGGTTGGCGCAGACCTCCCCGCCTCCCTTGAACGGCACGTAGATGAACTTCACCCCCAGCGCCTGCTCGAGCTGGACCGTGATGATCTGGTCCTCCTGCGCGGTTCCGGTGCCGCCCATCTTCATCTTGCCGTCGCCCCCCGACGCCTCCTTGACCGCCGCGATGTAGTCCTTGGCGGTCTTGAAGTCCTTCTTGTCGGCGCGGTCGGCGTTGACCCACAGGATGAACTCGTCGAGGGCCAGCCGGGCGACCGGCGTCAGGTCCTTCCAGTTGAACGGCACCCCCGTGTGCAGGGGCGTGGTGAAGAGGTTCGACAGCGTGATGATGATCGTGTGGGCGTCGCCGGACTTGGCCTTCACGTACGTGAAGCCCTCGGCCCCCGCCCCGCCGGACTTGTTCACCACCACGAGCGGACGCGGCGCCAGCTTGTACTTCTCGACCAGGGGCGCGATCAGGCGCGCCATCTGATCCGCGCCGCCGCCCGTGCCGGCGGGCACGATGAACTCCACCGGCTTCGTCGGCTCCCACGCCTCCGCGGAGCCGAGCAGTCCTCCGAGCAGGACCAGTCCCCAGAGCGCGACCGCGGCCGTCATCGCTCGATGAGCCATGGAGCCTCCTTCATTGGAGGGGATGGTTGAGCGTGAGCACAGGGCGGAGACGAAAAAGGGGGGCCGCCAGCGTCCTGGCAGCCCCCCGTGCGGTCAGACGACGACGGCAATGCCATCGTCCTGGTGTCACATCCTCAGGTCGGCAGCGGAATGTGGGACGGCGTCTTGCGGAAGGACACGACGCCCGGGATCTCCCAGTTGACCCACATCTCGTCGACCTTCGCCTGGAAGTACGCGAGGTCGTCCTCGGTGAAGTGGGCGAAGCGGCCCTGCTTGAGCAGGTACTCCCGGACCGGCTTGCGCTTCCGCCCCTCGACGATGGACTTGGTCTTGCCGTAGTACTTCACGACGCCGTCCTCGACCTCGTACAGGGGGAAGATGCCGGTCTCCACCGCCAGCTCGCCCAGCTCGTGGGAGAGCATCGGGTCGTAGTCCCACCCCTTCGGGCAGGGATCGAGCGAGTGGATGAAGGTCGGCCCGCCGATGGTCAGCGCGCGCCGCACCTTGTTCATCATCTCCACCGCGTAGGAGGCGCACACCGTGGCCACGTAGCGGCACTCCGGATGGCCGGCGGCCAGCATCCCCGCCATGTTCTTCTTCCAGCGGGTGTGGATGATCCGCTTGACGGCGCCGGGCGGGCTGAACGTCGTGTGGGCCCCGTACGGCGTCATGCCCGACAGCTGGATGTCGGTGTTGGCGTAGGACTCGTTGTCGTAGAGCAGGATCAGGGAGTTGTATTCCTTGTGGGTCAGGGTGGCCGAGATGGCGCCGAGCCCCATGTCCGCCCCGCCCCCGTCGCCGCAGAAGGCGATGACGTTGATCGGCTCGGACTTCATCTTCCCTTTCGCCATGAGGGCCTTCAGCCCCGCCGCCGTTCCGAGCGCGGCCGAGCCCGACGAGCCCAGCTGCGTGTGCATCCACGGCACCACCCACGGCGTCGTGTAGTACGTCGTGTTCGCGACGTACATGCAACCGGTCGAGCCCAGCACGATGGTGCGCGGCCCGGACGCCTTCACCATCAGCTTCATCACCAGGGCCGACTCGCACCCCTGGCAGGTCCGGTGACCGGACGTGAAGTACTCCTCGATGGTGACCTTCTTGACGCCCTTGAAGGGCAGCAGCGACCTGCGTGTCGTTCGTGAACGTCGTGGCGTCGGCCATGGTTTCCCTCCCCGTCACTCGCGCACACCGAGCCAGTAGGTCGCCCGCTCCGCCCGGCCGGTGTTGGCCGCGCCGTAGCAGATGTCCACCGCCTTGTTCACGTCCTCGAGCGTCACCTCGCGCCCGCCGAGACCGCAGATGAAGCCGATCAGCGGTGGCCGATGCTCCGCGTTGTAGAGGGCCGCCCGCACCTCGTTGGCGACGACGCCCGAGCCGAACGGCGACCCGAACGAGTAGTCGCGGTCGATGACCCCGATCGCCTTCGCGTGCCGGAGCGCCTGCGCCAGCTGCTCGTACGGAAACGGCCGGAACCAGCGGAGCCGGATCAGCCCGACCTTCTTCCCCTGCTTGCGCAGGTTCCGGATCGCCACCTTCACGGGAAGGGACAGGGTTCCCATTCCCATCAGGATGATCTCGGCGTCCTCCGTCATGTACTCCTCGAACCAGGGGTTCTCCGGCCCGCGCCCGAACTTTTCGCGGAAGTCGGCGTACGCCTCCTCGATGACGCCGTACGCTCGCTTCGTCGCCTCGTCGTTCTGGCGCCGGATCTCGATGACCCAGTCCTCGTTCACCTGCGGCGCCACGGTGATCGGGTTGTCCGGGTGGAGCAGGAGGTCTCCCCGGTTGTACGGGGGCAGGAAGCTGCTTCACCCGCTCCAGCGGAGGCACCCGCGTGATCGTCTGGGAGTGGGTCAGGAAGGCGCCGTCCGCCGAGATCGCGATCGGCAGGAACACCCGCCGGTCCTCGGCGACCC
The DNA here is from genome assembly GCA_963745015.1 of uncultured Candidatus Rokubacteria bacterium. Lineage (GTDB taxonomy): Bacteria > Methylomirabilota > Methylomirabilia > Rokubacteriales > DASRDR01 > DASRDR01. The sequence continues at coordinate 581,383 of CAVUVU010000008.1, read as the reverse complement.
GGTACGCGATGAGCGTGGTGTCGAGGGCTTCCTGCGCCGTGTCGATCCACACGAGGAGCCACCCGAGGTCGCGGACGGACAGGGCGTCGTTGTGCTCCACGCCGAACGCGCCCGGGTCGTCCAGCGCGCGGTTCCCCACCAGCGCGATCATCGGGACCCGGAGGGCCGGCGTGACCGTGATCGCCTCCATGGCGTACATCCAGCCCACGCCGGAGGACCCGCAGAAGACCCGCGCGCCCACGGTGGACGCGTGCTTGACGATCTCGAACTGGCTGTGCTCGCCCTCGGCGACGATGTACTCGGCGACGAGCTTGCCGTTGGCGATCTTCTTCGCGATCGCCTGCATCACCGTGTCGTAGGGCCGGATCGGATACGCGGTGACGACGTCGATGTCGGCCAGCGTCAGGGCCTCGGCGACGGCCTCGCTGCCCGAGATCAGCATCTCCGTCTCGTCGAAGACCGCGGCGCCCCCGGCGGGCTTGGTCGCGACTGCCATGGACATCCTCCTCGTCTGCGTCCGTCTGGGCTAGGCGCCCGGCGCTTCGGGCACGCCGGTCACGATCGACGCCTTGTCGTGGATGTGCCGCTTGGGCTGGGGTCCCTTGGCCTTGGCGTTCTCGCCGGGGATCCCCTCGCTCACGGGCGTCCCGCCCAGCTCGAGCGCGCCCTGGGCGAGCTCCTCCTCGTACTGGCCCCGGTAGCGGAAGCCGTGCGAGCGCTCCGTCGTGACCTTGTCGCGGATCTTCTCGGTGGACCAGACGCGGTACGCGTCCTTGTCCTGCCGCCACATCTCCCACTGGCTCTCGTTGTCGTCGAAGGCGGCCTCGTTCACCATCACGATGCAGTCCTTCACCGGGCACACCGCCTCGCACACCCCGCACCCGCAGCACGCGTCCATGTTGGCGTCGTACAGCCCGTCCGGGGTCACGTCGAACACGCTGTCCGGACACTGGATCCAGCAGAGCGTGCACTTGACGCAGGTGTCGAAGTTCACGACCGGCCGCATGGTGCGGGTCGTGAACTTCTTGAAGTAGGGATTCCGCTCGGGCCGGTACCCCTTCCCGCCCTCGACCGGCTTGCCGACGGGGATGGCCGGGATGGTGAGCCCCTCGCGCATCTCCCACCACTTGGGCATCTCGAAGGAGAACGGCACCTCGTCGCTGCCTTCGTTCATCTGGATGCGCCGCCCGTCGACGCGCTCGTAGGCCTTCCGTGCGGACTCGGCCTTGAGGTCCGAGCCCCACTCGGCCTCGCGGATGGCCGCGCACACCGCGTCGATGTCCAGGAACTCCGACGCGATCTTGGCCAGGGCGCCGAGGGCACGCGCCTCCGTGTGGTCCTCCTTGAAGACCCAGAGACCCGAGAACGAGGCCTTGCCGGGCAGGATCCAGAGCTGGTAGGGCGACTCCTTCTTGTGGATGTCCCGCAGGAGCTCGCTCGGCGCGCGCGTGGACGTCACCAGGAGATGCCCGCCCGGGAGCAGGAGCCGGTTGATCGGCTGGAGGCCGTACCAGGCCCACGACTCGACGCCCTTGCAGAGGGTGTCGTCCACGCAGATCGTGACGTGGAGCTCCTTTGGCTCGTAGCGAGCCATGTGCTGCTCGAGCTCCTCCTTGGTGTCCGCCACGATCGCGAAGTCCTTGGCCGGGATCCCGTTGCGCTGCGGGCTGTCGCCGTATCGGCCGAACGAGATGCCCCACCGCCCGGCCTTCCGGGACGAGAGCACGATCCCGCGGGTGATCCGCGCGGCGAGGTTCTTCTGGAAGATTCCCCGGTAGACCACCTCGACGGTGAGATGCGCCATGAGGCCTCCTGCGGCCCCGGGGCGCGGGGCCCTCGCTAGCGGTATGGTGGTCCGACCTCTCACCCAGAAACTACGGGAGAGACGCCGTGCCTGTCAACAGCCAAGGCTTCGGAGGCCCGGACGCGGCGGGTCGTCCCGCCGAGGCGCTGGCTCAGAGGGTCGTCGGATCCTCGGAAGGGGCCGCGGACGGTCGGTCTAGCCCATGCCGCTGCACGCGGGCCGGCGCGATCTTGTAGATCACGCGCACCTCGCCGGGCCGCCGATACGGGTACCGGTCCTGGCCCAGGTACTTCTTGGCCAGGCTGTCGATGTGGGCGTCGCCCCCCTGCTCCGTGATCTCGACGACACGCCCGAGCACGCCGACGTAGCGGTAGGCATTCCCGGGATCGACGACGGACAGGGCGACCGCCGGGTTCCGCCGCATGTTGCGGTCCTTCACCCGCCCCTTGGCCGAGTTGACCCGGAAGAACTTCCCGTCGTAGTCGAACCAGACCGGCGTCACCTGGGGCGCCCCGCTCGACATCACCGTGCCGAGATTCGCGAGCGCCTTGCTGTCGCCCGCCAGGAGATCTCCGTACTTCTTCAGGTCCTCGCTCATGCCACGCTCCTTTCACACCAGGCAAGTCATCGACGCTCAGATCCCGGCCGCCCGCAGCGCCAGGTCCAGCGCTTCCTTGAGATCCTCGACGTCCTCGATCCCGACCGACAGCCGGACGAGGCCGGGGCCGATGCCGAGCTTCGCCCGCTCGTCGTCGGAGAGCGGCCGGTGCGACGTCCGCGCCGGATACGTCCACGTCGTCGTGACGTCCCCGAAGCTCGGGGCGAACGCCATCAGCGCCTCGCGCCCGCCCGCCGCCGGTCCTCCGGCCAGCCCGCCGAAGAGCCGGTCGACCGCCGGGCGCCGCCCCGACGAGATCGAAGGACAGCATGCCACCAAAGCCGTCCGGAAGCAGCGTGCGCGCGAGCGCGTGCTGCGGGTGGCTGGGCAAGCCCGGGTAGTGGACGCGCGCCACCTCGGGTCGCTTCTCGAGGAAGCGCGCGAGCTCGAGCGCGTTGGCCGAGTGCCGCTCCATCCGCACGGCGAGCGTGCGCACCCCGCGGAGGGTGAGCCACGCGTCGAACGGGCCCGAGGTTGAGGCCGATCCGCACGGCCTGGGTCCGCGCCGCGTCCACGAGCGCGCGGGAGCCGACCAGGACTCCGGCGGTGACGTCACCGTGGCCCGACAGGTACTTCGTCGCGCTGTGGTGCACGCTCGTGGCTCCGTGCTCGAGCGGCCGGAGCAGCGCGGGAGAGGCGAAGGTGCTGTCCACCAGGAGCGCGATGGCCCGGCGCCGCGCGATCGCCGCCAGGCCGGGAAGGTCGGCCAGCCGGAGCAGCGGGTTCGAGACCGCCTCGACGAAGATCGCCCGCGTGGCGTCCGTGAGCGCCGCCTCCACGGACGCCGGCTCCGTGGCGTCGGCGAAGCTCACGCGGATGCCCCACCGCCCGGCCTGCTCCCGGAGGAGCGCGGTGGTCGTGCCGTAGAGGTCCTGCCCGACCACGAGGTGATCGCCGGTCCGGAGGCCGCCCAGCAGGAACGCGCTGAGCGCGGCCATCCCGGAGGCGACGACCAGACCGGCCTCGCCACCCTCGAGCGCCGCCAGCGTGTCCTCCAGGATGGTGTGGTTCGGCGTCCCGAACCGCCCGTACACGTACCCGGCCTCCCGCCCCTCCCACACGCTGTCGACCTGCTGGAGGTCCTCGAAGACGTACACGTTCGCCAGCTGGATCCCCGGAACGAGCGGCTTCGAGGCGGACTGCGGCGGCGGCGCCCCCCGAGCGGCCCGAGTCGCGAAGCGCAGCCGGGCGCTCATGAACGCGCTCGCAGGCCGCCTGTGCTGCCGGGGCGACCCCGGGAACACCGGCAATGCGCAACAGCCGGTTTCGGTCGGCACCGTTGATACTTGGCGCGCATCATTGAAGACTCCCTCTCATCGCTCTGCGTCGTTGGCGCGGCTCGCACGTTGTCCCGCTCCGACGTCATCCGATCGCTGAAAAGCTTGGGCCCCTCGACACACTATCGTAGAGTAAGCGTGCTTCAGGGAACTTGCCCGTCGCTGAGGGCAATGTTCACCGACGCGAGCGGTTCCCCGACCGACGAATCTGAGGTCCTGGCTCGATGAGCATGATCGACGCGATTCTTTTCGACATGGACGGCGTGCTCATGGATTCCGAGCCGCTCCACCTCCGGGCGACCCAGTTCGCCCTCGGAGAGCGGGCCGGGTACACGGAGCGCGACAACCAGTCGTTCTTCGGGGCGACCGACCCGGAGATGTTCCGGATCCTCCGGATCCTCTTCGACCTCGAGGCGTCGACGGACGACCTCGTTCGCCGGAAGCGCGAGCACCTGGTCTCGCTGATCCGGGCCGAGGGCCGCGGTCTTCCCGGCGTTCCGGAGATCCCGCTCGGGTGTCCGTGAGGCCGGCCTCCGCCTCGGACTGGTGTCCGCGTCGGCGCGGCCCGTGATCGACGCCATCCTCGAGGCTGTCGGGCTCAGCGGGGCGTTCGAGACGGTGGTCTCCGGCGACGAGGTCGCCCGCGGCAAGCCGGCTCCCGACGGGTACCTCATGGCGGCTCGCCGGCTCGCCGTCGAGCCGGAGCGCTGCCTCGTCGTCGAGGACACGCGCAACGGCGTCCTCGCGGCCAAGGCGGCCGGGATGACCGTCGCCGCGATCCCCGGGCCGGCGACGACCCACGAGGACTTCTCGCCCGCCGATCTCGTCCTGCCGAGCCTCGAGGCGCTCCCGAAGGTCCTGAACGGGAATCGGGAACGGGAACGGACGCGGGCACGAGCCCCGCGGCACCACGCCAACATCGGGAGCGACACGCATGAGCCTCGGAGAGCCGAACGTCAAGCGCGCCCTGGACTGGATCCTCGACAGCCTTCGCGACGACCCGAACGCCAAGCGAAGCGCGCTGATCGACGAGGCCTCCCGTCAGTTCGACCTCACGCCCCTCGAAGCGGATTTCCTGTATCGGCACCTCACCGAGGTGCTGAAGCAGAAGCCGCCGGCCGAGCCGCCCGCCTAGCCGCGCGCCGGGCGGCTCGGGCTCCGCGCGACGCCCGGGCGGGCCTCTCCGAGGCGCCGTTCTCCCGCTACGAGACCCGGTATCGCTCCTTGAGCTCCCGCGGCGCGATGGCGATACGCTTTCCCGAGACGTCGTCCAGGACGTAGACCTCGTCGGTCAGCGAGCCGCTCCCGAAGACCTCGAAGACGTCGAGCGCCGCCTCCAGGGTCGTGCCATCGGGCTTGCCCGCCATCATCGCCTCGACCTCCGTCACCGCGATTCGCATCCGGTCAGCCTCCTGTCACCCGGTCCCGGCGCCGGTCGGGCGTGATCGGCGCACCAGCACGAGCGTGAGCGCCGCCAGCCCGGTGGCCACCACAACGGTACCCGCGTTCGGCCGGTAGAGGTACCCGCGCGCCCAGGCGAAGGCCGGATTCCGCAGGAGCGGGGTCCTCGGGACCAGCTCGAGCCGAAGCGTGTCGCTTCCCTCGCCGACCGGCTCCCAGCTCTCGCCCTCGGGATCGGGCGTGACCGTGCCGGGCCGGGCTCGCGAAGTAGAGAGCGTAGCGCGGAACCACGACCCGAGCCAGACGAGGCGGCGGGAGCTGAACGGCGAGCGGTATCTCGCTGCCCGGCCGTCCGTCGAGAGCGACGGTGATCAGGACGTCGTCGCCCGTTGCGGCGCCTCCGACCTCGAGCTGCTTCGAACGCGAGCGTGCGGAAGGCCGCGCGGAGCGGCCGCGAGGCCCCGGGCTCGACCCAGGCCCGGACGATCGCCACGCTGCGGGGGGCCGGCTCCAGCTCGAGCGACGTGCCGGCCGGAACCGGGCGCGCGGGCTCGCCTCCGGCCGCGTAGGCGAGGCTTGCCGGCGCCCCGGATGGCACCGCCCCGCGGAAGGCGCGCAGCTCGACGCGGAGCAGACGGACGCCCGGAGCGCCCGTCACCGCGTACGCGCACCTCGCGGCGAAGCTCCTGCCGGCCGTCGTCGTAGCGCGTGGTGGCGGTGGTGGCCGCCGTCGGCGCTCCGCCCCCCAGGACGCGCACGAGCGCGTCCACCGCGGCATTGGCCGCCGCGAGATCCTCCCGCACGGGGCGGAGCGACACGTGAGCCATGGCCGCGGGATCGGCCGCCCGGAGGACGGAGGCCACCTCGCTCCCGTCTCTTGCCGTGGCGATCCGCCGATCCAGCTCGGTCAGGTGCGCCGAGGCGGCCGCGCGGCGAGTCTCGAGGTCGCGGAACTCCGAGGCGGCCAGGGTGCGCGCCAGCCGCCGCGCGGCCGCCTCCACGGCGGCCGCCTCGCGCGGCGCGTCGGCCCGCAGGCCGTCGAGTCGCCGCGAGAGCGCGATGACCGCGCCGGCGCGCTGCTCCATCTCCGCTCCCGTCAGACGGAGCTCGTCGCGCGTGATCTGGGCAAGCCGGCCCCGCGCGGCCAGAAGCTGCGGATCGCCGGCGGTCCCGGCGGCGGAGAGCGCCGAACGCGACTCGCCCCACCGTGGAACCCAGCCTCGCTCGTACGAGACGGGAGCGGGAGCCGCGAACCATCCGAGCCGGCCGCCCCAGACGAGCAGCGTGGCGGCCGCCAGGAGCACGAGGACCGGGGCCAGGCGGATCCGCCGCCGGAGAAGGAGCACGCCCAGGAGCGCCATCACCCAGAGCACCCCGAGGGCCAGATCCAGGGCGCTCGCGGTCAGGACGACGGCCAGGAGCGCCACGACGGCGACGGTCCTCAGGCTGACGGCGCGTCCTCCGCCCGGCGGAGGCGCACGACGGTGGCCCCCCACCCGCCCCGGGTCGGTGGCGCGTCGGCGAACCCGGCCACGCCGGGCGCCTCGGCGAGGAGACGCCGGATGATCGCCCGCTGGACGCCGCGGCCGCGGCCGTGAATGATGCGCACCTCGCCGACGCCGGCCCGGCGGGCCTCGTCGAGATACTCGCTCACCACCCTCGATGTCTCCTCGGGGCGGAAGCTGTGGAGATCGAGGACGTCGGCGAGCGGAAGGGCGATCGCCTCGAGCGCGACGCGGTCGCCGGCCCTGACGGGGCCAGGCTCGAGCACGTCGGCCGGAACGGTATCGGCCGCACCCACTTCGACGAGGCCGCCCGACAGCGCCCCGGGCGGAGCGCCTTCGCGAGCGGCGCGTGTCTGACCCGCCGCGCCCGGCTCGAGAAGCTCCACGATCGCGGTCTCCCCGATGCGGAGCCGCGCGCCGGCCGGAAGGTCTCCGACGGGAAGCTCCTCCACGAAGATGGCACACCCTCAGCCGGCCGCGCTCGAGGCGCCGGGTACGCGGGTCTCCGATGCCGCGCTCCGCGCCGCTCACGGCGACGACGCGCCCGGCCGGCGGGCTGACGTCCTGCACGGTCCTACTATACCGTCCGCGCTCGGAGCGGCCCCGGTCCCGGAGCGCGCCAGAGCGTGCGGCGTCGCGAGGTTCCCGAGGCCCCTTGGTCTAGAATGACGGTGTGTCCGCCGTCCCCGTGACGATGCTGCCGGACCGCCGGACGGTCGCCGTCGAGCCCGGCACGGCCCTCCTTCGCGCGGCGCACGCCCAGGGAGTGGACGTCACGGCCACCTGCGGCGGCCGCGGCCGCTGCACGTCCTGCCGGGTCAAGGTCGTCGAGGGCGTGCCCCCGCCCGGCACGATCAGCGACCAGCTCCAGCTCGGCAACGACCTGGTGCGCGAGGGATACCGACTCTCCTGCCAGCTGGTGCCGACGGAGCCGCTCGTCGTCCAGATCGCGCCGCCCCTCGACGAGCGCGCGTTCCAGATCCTGGGTGTCGAGCCGGGCGCGGTCGCCCGGGCGCAGGTCGCCATGGACGCCGGGATCCGCAAGAAGGCTGGTCCGGGTCGAGCTGCCGCAAGAGGAGCACCACCAGACGTCGGATCTCGAGCAGCTCGCGCTGGCGGCCGGCCTGGCGCCGGAGGACGTCCCGCTGGACGTGGTCCGCGCGCTCCCGGCCGCGCTCCGCGAGGCCAAGGGCGAGGTGACGGTCGTCACGTTCCAGGGCGCGCCCCTCGGCGTCGAGCGCGGGCGACACGACCGCGATGGCGTTCGGCGTGGCGATCGACGTCGGCACCACGAGCGTGGTCACCACGCTGCTCGAGCTCGCCTCCGGCGAGGTGATGGCCTCGGTGTCGAGCCTGAACCCCCAGGCGACGTTCGGCGGCGACCTGATGTCGCGGATCGCCTTCGCCCAGTGGAATCCGTCGAACCTCCGGAAGCTCCAGAGCCGCATCATCGGGCTCCTGAACCAGCAGGTCGACGAGCTGCTCGGCCGCACCGGCGTCCTGCCCCAGTGGATCTACAAGGTGACCGTCGTCGGCAACACCTGCATGCACCACGTGCTGCTCGGCATCGACCCGACGTACGTGGGCCTGTCTCCCTACTCCGCCGTCGTCCGGCATCCCGTCGTGCTGCCGGCGCGGACGCTCCATCTCAAGGTCAACCCCGAGGCGCGCGTCTGCTTCCTGCCCATCGTGGCCGGCTTCGTCGGCGCCGACGCCGTGGGCGCGGCCCTCGCCACGCGCCTCGACGAGAGCGTCGGCGTGCGCGCCGTCGTCGACATCGGGACGAACGGCGAGGTGGTGATGGGCACGCGGGAGCGGCTCATGGCCTGCTCCGCCCCCGCCGGCCCCGCCCTGGAGGGCGCGCAGATCCGCCACGGGATGCGGGGCGCCGTCGGGGCCATCGATCGCGTCTGGGTCGAGGACGGGGACCTGCGCGTTCCACGTGATCGGAGACGGCGCGCCCCAGGGCATCTGTGGCTCGGGGCTGATCGACGCGGTCGCGGCGGCGCTCGACGTCGGTCTGGTGGACTGGACCGGGCTCATCCAGATCGAGCGGCGGGACCACTTCCCGGCGGCCTTGGCCGCGCGGCTCGCCCATCGCGGCGAGGAGCGCCTCCTGATCCTGGTGCCCCACGGGGCGGCGGCCGGCGGCGGGGAGATCGTCCTGACGCAGGACGACGTCCGCCAGCTCCAGCTCGCCAAGGGCGCGATCGGGGGCGGGATCCGCATGCTCCAGCACGTGCTGCAGGTCCCGGACGAGGCGCTCACCGACCTCATGCTGGCGGGCGGGTTCGGCAACTACCTCTCGATCCGGAGCGCCGTGCGGATCGGGCTGATTCCCCCGCTGGCGCCCGATCGGATTCGCTACGTCGGGCAACGCCGCCGCGCTCGGGGCGCAGCTGGCTCTCGTCTCGGAGGCGGAGCGGGCTCGCGCGGAGCGGCTCGCCCGCTCGATCGAGCACCTGTCGCTGGCGACCCACCCCGACTTCCAGGACCTGTTCGTGGACGCCATGAACTTCCCGAAGGCGTGAGGCCGCGTCCGCGCGCCAGCGGCGCGCAGGTCAGCGGCCGACGTTGAAGCGGAAGTGGCAGACCTCGCCGTCCTGGACGGGGTAGTCCTTGCCTTCGAGCCGGAGGAGCGCGCGCTTCCGCGCCTCGGCCAGCGATCCGGCCTCCAGCAGCTCCGCCCACCCGATCACCTCCGCGCGGATGAAGCCGCGCGCGATGTCGGAGTGGATCGCCCCCGCGGCATCGACGGCCGCCGCGCCGGCCGGAATCGGTCCAGGCGCGGACCTCGTCCTCTCCCACCGTGAAGAAGCTCGCGAGGCCGAGGAGCGTGTAGGCGTCCCGGATGACGCGGTGGAGCGCCGGCTCGGGCAGCCCCAGCGCGTCGAGGAAGCTCCGCTGCTCCTCGGGGGCGAGGGCGGCGACCTCGCCCTCCACCGCCGCCGAGACCCAGCCGACGAGCGTCGCCGGGCGCTTGCCCACCTCGTCCAGCTCGGACAGGGCCTGCGCGCGGCCCGTCCACGGCGTCCTCGGCGAGGTTCAGGCAGTGGAGTATCGGCTTCAGCGACAGGAACTGAAACCCGCGCAGGAGCCGGGCCTCCTCCGCCGTCAGCGCCTGGGCGCGAAGGGGCACGCCATCCTCGAGCGGTCCCTGCACCCGCGTGAGGAGCGCGTACTCGCGCTGCTCGGCGTCGGTCGGCTTCCGCTTGAGACCGGGGCCGAGCTTCTGGACCCGGCGCTCGACGATCTCCAGGTCGGCGAGGACCAGCTCTTCCTCGAGCGACTGGACCTCGCGCGCCGGCGCGGGCGCGGCGCCGAGCGCGGGTGACGGGAACGCCCGGACGACGTGCAGGAGCGCGTCGGCCTGGCGCAGCTCGCCCACGTCCAGCGTGGCGCGCTCCCCGCGGTCGAAGCCTGCGAGGTCGACCACCTCGACGTTCGCGTAGACCGTCTTCTTCGGCTGGAACAGCACCGAGAGGCGCGTCACGCGGTCGTCGGGGACGCGCGCGACGCCGACGTTGAGGCGCCCGCGTCCCGGCGCCTGGGCGACGCTCGCCGCCGCGCCGGTGAGGAGATTGAAGAGCGTGGTCTTTCCGCTGCCCGGGAATCCGATGATGCCGAGTCTCACGACGACCGAGTGTACACTGCCTTGGCTGATGGCGCCCCCGACGCAGGCTCCGCGGGACCTCGACGCCGGCGCCATCGCCCTGGTGCTCTTGCTCTCCGCGCTCTGGGGCGGCAACACCGTGGCGGTCAAGGTGGGCGTGGCGGACTCCCCGCCCCTCATGCTGGCGGCCCTCCGCTTCGCGATCGGCGGCGTGTGTGTCGTCGGCTGGGGGCTCTGGACGCGGGCCCCGTTCCGTCTCCGGCCCGGCGAAGGCTGGCCGCTCCTCGGGCTCGGCCTCCTGTTCGCCATCCAGCTCGGACTCTTGAACGTGGGCGTCTGGCTGTCGACGGCGGGGCACGCCTCCGTGCTCCTGAACGCCTACCCGGTCTACATCGTGCTCCTGGCCCACTTCCTCGTGCCCGGTGACCGGCTGACGGCCGCGACGCTCGGGGGCGTCGTGCTCGGCTTCGCCGGCATCCTCGTGCTCTTCGCCGGCCAGCTGCTGGCGCCGTCGGAGCCTGGCTCCACGATTCTCGCCGGGGACGCCGTCCTGTCGTTGAGCGCGGTCCTCCTGGCGCTCCGCCAGGTGGTCCTCAATCGGCAGCTCCAGCGCATTCACCCGCTCAAGCCGCTTCTCGCTCAGGTCGTCGTCGGAACGCCGCTGTTCCTCCTCCTGTCGTGGCTGCTCGAAACCGCGCCGACGGTCCTCACCTGGCGCCTCGGCGCCTCGCTCTTCTACCAGGGCGTCGTCATCGCGGGATTCAACTTCATCGCGAACATGTCGCTCCTCAAGACGTACCGGCCCAGCGGGCTGGCGGCGTTCAACCTGACGACCCCGCTCTTCGGCGTGCTCGCGACCGCCCTGGTGATCGGCGAGCCCATCGGCTGGCGGCTCGCCGGCTCGGCGCTCCTCGTGGCCGGGGGGATCGCGGTGGCCACGCTCCTGCGGGATCGCGCGCTCGGAGCACGCAGCCGCGGGGCTCGCCCCGCCCCGGGCGCCATCCGGTGAGGGACGAAAGCGGCCGGGTGTCGCCCGCGTGGCGATCGTCCCCGTCGGCGGCTCGGCGGGCCGTCCTGGGGCTCGTCCTCGTCGCGGCCATCACCGGCATGCGCTCTGGCCGTTTCCGGGCAGGCCCTGGTGCCGCCGGAGCTCAGGACGGAGGCCAGGCGTCTCCTGGGTGACCTCGCGGCTCTTCGCGGACTGCCGACATCCGGCGGGCCGCCTCCGCTCGTGATCCAGAGCACGGAGGAGCGCCGCCGGTACGTCGTCGCCGAGTTCAGCCGCACGTACTCCCCCGCGCGCATCGACGCCGAGCGGCGCGCCCTCGTCGCCTGGGGCCTCATTCCCGCCGACTTCGACCTGGCCGTCTTCCTGGCCGATCTCCACGCGGAGCAGGCCGCCGCGTACTACGATCCCGGCGCGAAGCGGATGGTCCTCGCGAACTGGCTGACGCGCGGAGATGCGGCGCGACGCCCTGACCCACGAGCTCGTCCACGTCCTCCAGGACCGGCTCGTCGACCTCGGCCGGTTCCTGGGCGCCGCGCCCGGGGCGAAGCGACGAGACCGCCGCCCGCCGCGCGCTCGTCGAAGGCGAGGCCGTCGCCCTCGTGCAGGACCTGAGCCTCCGCCGGGACGGGCGCGACTTCGCCGCGCTGCCGGACGTCGCCGACCTTCAGCGGGCCATCCGGACGTCGGTCAGCGGCCCCGTCGTCGGGCGGGCGCCCGCCTACATCCGGACCATGCTCACGTTTCCGTACGCCGCGGGTGTCGGATTCATCCACGCGTTCCGGCGCCGCCACCCGTGGGCGGAGCTGTCGGCGCTCTACCAGGACCCGCCGCGGTCCTCCGCGCAGATCCTCCACCCGGAGCGCTACTTCGACCGGCGAGAGGATCCGGTCCCGCTTCCATTGCCGGACCTCGCCGCCATCCTGCCCGCCGGGTCGCGCCTGGCGCTCGAGGACGAGCTGGGCGAGGTCGGACTGGCGGAGGTCCTCCGCCGATTCCTGGGCGAGTCGGCCCGCGTCAGCGGGTGGCGCGGCGACCGCCACGCGCTCTGGGACCTGCCCGCGGGAGGCTCTGCCCTCGTCACGCTCACCGCGTGGGACACCGAGGAGCTGGCCGTGGCCTTCGCGCGGGACTACACGCGGGTGCTGACCCTCAAGCACGGGCTCGCGGCGCCCGCCCAGGAGGCGCCTCTCCTCGCGTGGGCCAGCGGCACGGCGGCCGTCGCGATCGAGCGCCGCCACCGCACCGTTGCCTTCGTCGAATGGGCGCCCGCCGTCCGCGCTCGACGCCGTCCGCGCGGCCATCTGGGCCAAGCCGGTGCTATACTGACCGCCCCGCGATGCCGAGCGTTCCGTCGAAGGATCTCCAGCGAGTTCCGAACCCCCACGTCGGCCGTGACTACGAGGTCGACCACGTGGTCCCCGAGTTCACGTGCGTGTGCCCGATGACGGGCCAGCCCGACTTCGCGACCATCCGGATCCGCTACGTCCCCGACCGGTGGCTGGTCGAGCTGAAGTCCCTGAAGCTCTACATGTGGGCCTACCGGAACGAGGGCGCCTTCCACGAGGACGTGACGAACCGCATCCTCGGCGACCTGGTGCGGACGCTCTCGCCCCGCCGGATGGAGGTCGTCGGCGACTGGAACGTCCGGGGCGGGATCAAGACCGTCGTCACGGTGCGCTACGAGAGTCCGCGGCGCTCGGGCGCCGCCCGGGTGGATCGGGCCGTTCCGCGGTCCGACGGCCCGTCGCCGGACCCGGCCGGCCTCCAGCCGGATAGCGCGCTGACGCCCGGGCGGGCGCCAGCGGCACGCCGCCCCGCCTCTCCTACGACTCGGCGACCGTCACCCGGAGACCGATCTCCGCCAGGACCCGGCCGACCCGCTCGCACTCGGTCTTGGCGCCCACCCGCACGACCGCCTTGCCGTCGTTGTGCACGCGGCCGGCGATCGCCATTCCGTCGTCGTACGAGCACGCGATCGCCTTCACGAGCTGCCGGGCGACCTGCTCGAACGTGTGGCAGTCGCAGTTCCAGAGGATCGTGACCCAGGGCGGCTCGACCGCCGTGACGTTCTCCGCTCTCCTGCTCGACGGTCGGGTGGCTCTCCGGGATCGCCGCGAGCCGCGCGGGCGATTCGCGAGGCCGCCGTCCGGACGACCGCGCGGAGCTCATCGCGACCGAGCCGTCGGGGAAGACCGCGACCTTGATGGACGCCGGGATCCCGGTGCGCCGCCAGCGCCGCGTCGATCGCCGCCAGCGGGAAGCGGTGGGTCAGGAGCGCCTCCACCCGGATCCGGCCCGCGGCGAGCAGCGCGACCGCCTCGCCGAACTCCTCGCGATAGATCATCGAGCCCCGAACGTCGATCTCCCGGCGGACCACCCAGAAGAACTCGACGCGCGCAGGGTCGTGCGGGAGTCCGGTCAGGACCACGCGGCCGCCGGGCCGGACGAAGCCCACCTGCCCCACCGACGAGCTCGACCGCCTCGGCGGTTCCCGCCGTCTCGATCGACCAGATCGACGCCGTCGCGCCCCGGCGAGGCGCCGCGCCGCGTCCGCGACGCTCCTCCCCTGCTCCCGGCGACGGTGGCGTCGGCGCCCAGATCGCGCGCGAGGCCGAGCCGCCGATCCGTGCGCCCCACGACCAGGACCCGGCAGCCTCGCGCGCGCAGGAGCTGGACGCGCCAGCAGGCCGAGCGTCCCGCGCCCGACGACGGCCGCGGTCTCGCCCGGTCGTCGGCGCCGCCCGGCCCACTGCCCGCGCCACGACCGCGAGCGGCTCGGTGAAGAGGAGCACGTCCGAGGCGAGGCCCGCCGGCGCCGGCCAGCACGCCCGCTCCGGGAGGACCGCCAGCTCGGCGAAGCCGCCGTCCCGGTCGATCCCGACCGCGGTCCGAGCCAGGCAGAGGTTCCCGCTGCCCGCGCGGCAGAGGTCGCACGCGCCGCAGCCCCAGTTCGGCTCGACGGCCACCCGATCCCCGGGGGCCACGCGCGTGACGCCCGGCCCCACGTCCACGACGTCCCCGATGAACTCGTGCCCGAGGACCAGCGGGTAGCGGACGCGGCCGGTCTCCCGTCCAGATCCGGTAGTCGGTGCCGCAGATCCCCGCGGCCGCGACGCGGACGAGCGCCTCGCCCGCCCCGACGGCCGGGATCCGCGCACCGTCTCGACACGGAAGGCGCGAGGCCCCGTGAGAACCGCCGCCCTCACGTCCTCACGCGGCCCTGAAGCCGCCGTCCACGAAGACGACCTCTCCCGTCACGTAGTCCGACGCCGCCGAGGCCAGATAGACGACCAGCGGACCGAGCTCTTCCGGGCCGCCCGGTGCGGCGCGCCGGCACGTCTCGCAGCAGGCGCTCGCGGATGCGTGCGTCCGCGAAGGCCTCCTCGTTCATCGGGGTCACGAACCAGCCGGGGGCGATGGCGTTCACCTGGATGTTGTGGCGCGCCCACTCGACGGCCAGCGCCCGCGTCAGGGCCAGGAGCCCGCCCTTCGACGCGCTGTAGGCCGCGTACCCCGGCAGCCCGCGCGCGCCGAGCACCGACGCGACGTTCACGACCTTGCCGCGCCGGCGCGGCGATCATCCCGGGGCCGACCGCCCGACAGCAGTTGAACGCGCCCGTGAGATTCGTCTCGAGGATCCCGCGCCACTCGGCCGGCGTCGTCTCCACGAGCGGCTTCACGATGGCCACCCCCGAGTTGTTCACCAGGACGTCGACGGCGCCGAACGTCTCGATCGCGCGCTCCACCGCCGCCTCGACCTCCGCCTCCGCCGCCACGTCGGCCGGCAGCGCCAGCGCCCGCCGGCCGAGCGCCGCCACCGCCGCCGCGGTCTCGCTCCAGACCGTCCCGCGGACCGCGCCACCAGCGCCACGTCGGCCCCGGCCTCGGCGAGGGCGAGGGCCATGGCCCGGCCGAGCCCGCGGCTCGCCCCGGTGACGAGGGCGACGCGCCCGTCCAGGCGAAGCTGGTCCAGCACCGCCACCGGGCGCTATCCCCGGTACAGCGACTCGAGAAGGTCGGCGTACTTCGCGCGCACGTCGCGCCGCTTGACCTTCAGCGTCGGCGTCAGCTCGCCGCCGTCCTGCGTGAAGTCGTCGGGGAGCACGGCGAACCGCTTGACCTGCGCGTAGGACGCGAGGTGCGCGTTGACGCCGTCCACGATGCGCTGGACCCGCTCCATGACCGCCGGGTGGCGCACCAGCTCGGCCGGCCGGCTTGTCGCCGAGGCCGCGCTCCCGGGCGAGCTTGGCCAGCTCGTCCGGGTTGAGCGTGATCAGCGCCACCGGATACGGTCGCCGGTCGCCCTCGACCAGGGCCTGGCTCACGAACGGATCGCCCTTCAGCAGGTTCTCGATGTGCTGGGGCGCGACGTAGCTCCCGCCCGAGGTCTTGATGAGATCCTTCTTCCGGTCGGTGATCCGGAGGAACCCCTCCGCGGTCGATCTCCCCGACGTCCCCGGTGTGGAACCAGCCGTCGGGCTGGAACACCGCGGCCGTCTCCTCGGGCTTCCGGTAGTACCCCTGCGCGATGTTGGGCCCCCGGGCGACGATCTCCCCGTCCTCGGCGATCCTGACCTCGACGCCCGGCGAAGGGCCGCCCCACGGTCCCGAACCTGAAGGCGCCCGGATGGTTGCTGGCCAGGATGGGGCACGTCTCGGTCAGCCCGTATCCCTCCAGGATCAGGATGCCGGCCGCGTGGAAGAACTCCGCGATCTCCGGCGCGAGCGGCGCGCCCCCCGACACGCAGAAGCGCAGCCGGCCGCCCAGGGCCGCGCGCAGCTTCGCGAACACCAGGCGGTCGGCGATCGCTTTCTGGGCGCGGAGGCCGGCCGGGAGCGGCCCGCCCTTCCCGGTCGAGGCGGCTGGCGCGGCGCCCCACGCCGAGGGCCCAGTGGAAGATCCGCTGGCGGAGCGGCGGCGCGGCCGCGACCCCGGACAGGATCTTCGCGTACACCTTCTCGAACACGCGGGGCACGCTGCAGATGAAGTCCGGCGAGACCTCCCGGAGGTTCTCCGGAAGCCGCTCCAGGCTCTCGGCGAACGCGGTGGTCAGGCCCAGGCGGATCCCGAGGAAGCTCTCCATCCGGGCGAAGGAGTGCGCGAGGGGGAGGAAGAGGAGATGGACGTCGCCTTCGCGGACGCCGGAGGCCCGCGCGATCATGTCGAGCGCGGCGAGATGGTTCGCGTGCGTCTGGACGACGCCCTTCGGAGCGCCGGTGGTCCCCGAGGTGTACACGATCGTCGCGACGTCTCCCGGGCTTGATGGCGTCCGAGGCGCGCCTCGAGCGCGCCCGGGGGATGCGTTCCGCGGCCCAGCGCCCGGAGCGCCCTCCCAGTCGAGCACGCGCAGACGCGTGCCGCCCGGCCGCCTGGGCGGATCCGTCGATCAGGACGACGCTCTCCAGGCTCGGCATCTCCGCCGCGGCGGCGAGCGCCTTCCGGAGCTGCTGCTGGTCCTCGACGAACAGCGTGCGGGCTTCCGAGTCCCGGACGATGTAGGCGAGGGTCTCGGGCGGATAGCTCGGGTACACCGGGATCGTGACGCCGCCGGTCGAGAGGATCGCGAAGTCCGCCCGGACCCACTCCCCCCGGGTCTGGGAGAGGAGCCCGACCGCGTCGCCTGGCTGGCGGCCCAGCGCGATCAGGCCGAGCGCGACCTCCCGAACCTCCTCGCCAAGAGCCCGCCACGACACGTCGCGCCAGGCCTTGTCGGTCTTGACACGCTGCGCGGTCTTCGCCCCCGATCGGGACACCCTGTCCCAGAAGAGACGTCCCAGGGACTGCTGGGGTCATGGCGCGGTCCCTCCCTCGTGTGACGTGCCGGTCATTCGCCATGTAAGTACCGACTTTACAAAGCGTCTGACTCACCAGCGATCGGCCGATGACGTCCTACCCGAGCGGCCAGACGCAGCAGATTCCGCTTGACGCAATGCGTGATGCCCTGGTATATGTATTACGCGTCGCGTTATTACGAAGCAAGGGTCCGTGCCCGTCGAGCCCGATGGGATCGACGTGAGGAGGCAGAAACGATGAACGCCCAGCAGCCGCAGCTCTCCCCGGAGTTCTTCGCCGAGATGCAGGGCAAGGCCCTCGAGGCCTTCTCCGTCCTGGCCGACATGAATCACCGGGTCCTCCAGGGGCTGGTGGGCCTCTCGGCCTCCACCGCCAAGGAGAGCCTCCGGACCTACGCCGACCTCCAGACGGCGACCGTGGAGGCCGCTGCGGGCTCCCCACGCGCCCGTGAGGCCGGAGGCCTTCGAGGCGCTCCGCCACAACCCGTTCGCGTGGTACCAGAAGAGCCTGCTGGGCCTCGTCGAGGGCACCCAGAAGTCCTTCCATCTCGTGGAGGCCAACGCCCAGGTCGTGACCCGCATCGCCGAGCGCGTCCAGGCCTCCGCCGAGCAGACCGGCCAGGAGATCCAGGAGACGCTGACGACGTCCGTGAACCGCCTGAAGGAGATCTACGCGCGCGGCTGATCCCCCGCCGCTGATCGGACGGACCCGGCCCTGGCACGCGGGCCGGCGGCGCGGATGAGCCGGGGAGGTCTCACCCCTCCCCTGGCTCATCCGCCGAGCCGCGACTCGAGATCCTTCAGCTTCTCCTTCAACGCCGCGACCTCCGCCTTGAGCCCGGAGGCGTCCGCCGCGTCGGCGCTCGGGCCCGGCCGCGGCCCCTCGTGCTCCGGCGGCCACCAGCCCGCCCGCGCCCCCCAGTCCCGCAGCGCCCGCTCCGTCTCCCGCTGGCTGGCCGCGATTCCCGAGAGGCTCGACTGGAGCGATTCCTGGACGAACGTCTGCCAGGCCGTGCCGTGCTGGATGAGCTGGTGCAGGAACGCGACCGGCAGCGCCGACCGGCGGCCCCGGGCGGTATCGAGGATGATCTGCGCCAGGGTCTGGCTCGTCAGATCCTCTCCCGACACCGCGTCGACGACCCGGATCTCGCGCCCCTGCCGGATGAACTCCTCCAGCTCCTCGAGCGTGACGTAGCGACTCCGGCTCTGGTCGTAGAGCTTGCGGTTGGCGTAGCGCTTGATCAGGATGGGCTCGTCGGTGGCCATGCCCGGTCCCTCGGCCCAGGCATTCTAACACTGCGCGTCAACGTGACAAGGGACCCTGCGGCAGCCGCGTGACGGTCCCTCCGCAGCGCCGATTGATCCGCCGGAACCGGCGTGCTACCCCTGGAGGGACGATGGTCGAGGCTTTGGGGGCGTTGGCGACGCACGATCCGACGAGGAGGGGGCGGCATGAAGCTCGAGGGACGGAAGGCGGTCGTGACGGGGGCGTCCCGCGGGATCGGCCGCGCGATCGCGATCGGGCTGGCCGAGGAGGGCGCGGACGTCGCCGTCAACTACGTGTCGAACGAGGCGGCGGCCCAGGCCGTCGTGCGCGAGATCGAGAAGCGGGGCCGCCGCGGCCTCGCCGTGCGGGCGGACGTCAGCGACTTCCCCGACACCTTCCGCATGGCCCAGGACGTCCTCGCCGCCTTCGGCCACGTCGACATCCTCGTCAACAACGCCGGGATCAACAGCGACAAGACCTTCGTCAAGATGGACCACGCGGCCTGGCGGAAGGTCCTCGCCATCAACCTCGACGGGGTCTTCAACTGCACCAAGGTCTTCGTCGACGACATGCTCAAGCGGGGCTTCGGCCGGATCGTGAACATCACGTCCGTCATCGGCCAGATCGGCAACTTCGGCCAGGCCAACTACGCGGCGTCGAAGGCCGGCGTGACCGCGATGACCAAGTCCCTCGCCAGGGAGCTCGCCTCCAAGGGGATCACGGTGAACGCCCTTGCGCCCGGGTTCGTCGAGACGGAGATGGTGGACTCCATCCCCGAGAAGGTGCGCCAGCGCCTGCTCGACCAGATCCCGCTCAAGCGGTTCGGAAAGGCCGAGGAGGTAGCCCGGGCGGTGATCTACCTCGTCTCGTCGGACGGCAACTACATCACCGGCGAGGAGCTCTCCCTGAACGGCGGGCTGCTGATGCGGTAGGACCCCGGCGCTCAGGGGCGGATCGGGATCGGGCTCCGTGATCCGGGATCGCTCCGGCGCCCGCCGCCCGGGACGAGACCCAGGGGCGCCAGCCGGAGCGCGTGGCTCGCCAGCGCCAGGCCGCTCGACATCCAGATGGACATCATCTCGACCGCCAGCGTCGCCGGCAGGAAGGCGGCGGCCGTGGTCCGCCGCGCGGGGCTCGGCGCCGCGTACTCGATGCGCGTGGGCGACGGCAGCACCCAGGCCTCGCCTTCCAGGATGAGCTCGCCGTCCTGGTTGACGCAGGTGGTGGCCAGCCGGAGCCGGTTCCGCTCGGCGACATGCTCCGCCACCTCCACCCGCGCCGTCACCCGGTCGCCGATGTAGGCCGGACGCATGAAGCGGAAGCTCTGCGAGAGGTAGATCGTGCCGGGGCCCGGCAGGCGGGTCCCGATCACGCTCGAGACGAAGCTCCCCGTCAGCATGCCCGGCGCGATGACGCGCCCGAACCGGGTCCCGGCTGCGAACGCGGCGTCCGAGTGGATCGGGTTGTCGTCCCCGCTCGCCGTCACGAACTCGCGGATCGTCTCCGCGGTCACCGTGTAGGTGATCTCTGCCACGTCGCCGACGGCCACGTCCTTCATCGTGAGTCCGTTCATCGGGCCTCCTGGGGGCGGCTGGACGGTCGGGTCGGGCCGCCGGCTGAGGAGCGGGCCGCCGGGCGCGCCGGCCGGCGGGGCGGCGAGGCGGAGCGCTCAGCCGTCTCCGCCGAGGGATCGACTCTGGAGGTCGCTTCACGCAGGAGCCGCCTGATCTCGTCCAGCCGGTCCTCCAGCCCCTCGATGCGCTCTTCCAGGGCGACCAGCTGGGACGCGATCCCGACGACCTGGCTGCGGGACGGCAGACCGAGGGTGCGGAGCGCCTGGTCCGCGTGCTGCTCCATGCTCTTCTTGAGCGGGCCCTGCGCCGTGAGGGTCTGATCGAGGTAGCGGCCGAGGGCCTGGGCGAACCCTTCGGTTCCCATCGCCTGGCCGAGGGCCTTCGACCAGACCTCGATCCACTGGTCCAGGAACGTCTTCCACTGCTGGGCGAACTCGGGGCTCACCCCGCCCTGCGCGGCCGCCTTCTGCCAGATGTCCATCCCCTGGCCGAGGATGGGCCGCCAGAACTGGCTGAAGTCCGGGGCTCCGGGGGTTGCCTGCGGGCCGGACGACTGACCGAGCGCGCGCACCCACGCCTGGGTGCCGTCCTCCAGGGCCTTCTTCCAGATCTCGAACGCTTCCTGGGTCGGGTTCTGGGCGGTCATGTCGGCGCCGCTAGTATGCCACGTTGCGTCATGACCGGGAAGCGTTGCGTCGTCCGGCCAGGGTCGCTACCCCAGCCGCTCCGCCAGCCAGTCCGAGACGCGCGGCCAGCAGTGGACCGACGCGGAACGCCCCGCGATGAGGGAGATGTGGCCCCCGGGCAGCTCGAAGTAGGTCTTGTCGGTGCTGCCGGCGTGGTCGATCAGCGCGCGCACGCATCCGGGCGGGGCGATGTAGTCCTCCTTCGCGCCGACCACCAGGAGCGGGCAGCGAACCTGCCCGAGATGGACCGCCTCCCCGCCGAGCCGGAGCGTCCCCTGGACGAGACGGTTGTCCTGGTAGAAGTCCCTCACCCACTGCCGGAAGAACTCCGCCGGGAACGGCACGTAGTCGTTCGCCCACCGCGAGAGCGCGCGATAGCCGTCGACGTAGCGCGGATTGTCGAGGTTCCACCAGAGGTTCAGCGCCGTCGTCACGTCCATGGTCGGGCGGAGGAGCTTGAATCCGACCTTGACCCAGTCGGCCGGGATCGCGCCCACCGTGTCGACGACCCGGTCCACGTCGTAGAAGCGCTTGTCGAGCCACTGCGCGAACAGCCCCGCCTGCGCGAAGTCGATCGGCCCCGCCATGTTCACGTACGCCCGGACCGGCACGTCCGGGTGCTGGGCGACGAACGACACCGAGAGCGGCGCGCCCATGCAGTAGCCGATCACGGCGAGCCCGTCCGCGCCGGACGTCTCCAGCACCTTGCGGACGACGCGCGGGAGGATCCGGGTGACGCACTCGTCCACGGTCAGCCCGTTGTCCTCCTCGCCGTAGACGCCCCAGTCCAGGAGGTAGAAGTCGTACCCCTGCCGGCACATGTGCTCGACGAAGGAGGAGCCGGGCTGGAGGTCGAAGATCGACGGCCGGCTGATGCCGAGATTCGGGACGAACAGCACCGGCACCGGCCGCGTGCGCGAAGACTCGTAGCGGTACAGCCGCGCCTTGTTCCGGCGGTAGACCACCTGCTTCGGCGTGAGCCCGATCGCGGGCTCCGGCGCGGTGGCCAGCTCGAGGGCCCGGACGGCCCGGGTCAGCGTGCGCGACCACTCGGCGGCGAGGCTCTGCGCCGCCTCGATCGCCAGGCATCGTCTCCGGCATTCGTGGGTCCTCCCGGCTAGATGATACCGCGCGATCTCAGCTCGGCCAGCCGGGTCGGCCCGAGCCCGAGATGGCGGGCGTAGACGTGCGCCGTGTGAAAGCCGGGCGGCCGGCCGGGGATCTTCAGGCGGGGCGGGGTCCGCGTCATCCGCCAGGCGGGCGCCGCGAGCGTGAGCGGCCCGTACACCGGATCGTCGAGCCGGGCGAAGCACCCTCGCTCCCACCAGTGGTCCTCGGCCAGGGTCTGGGTCGGGAGGTTGACCGGTCCGAAGACGACCGTGCCCGGCCCGGGATCCGCCAGCACCTTGGCCAGGATCTCGCTGGCCGTGTAGTTGACCGACCAGCGGGCGATCTCGTCTCGGAGGGCCATCCGCTTCTCTGGCTGCGTCCGGTCGAGCGTCGTCCGGAACCGCGGGTCCTGCGCGAGCTCCGGGCGCCCCATGATCCGGCAGATCGCGCCGAAGTTCGGATCGGTGTACCCGGCGATGAACGCCCAGCCGTCCTTCACCGGGATGAACGTGTACACCGACACGGCGATGTCCATGCCTCCGAGCCGCTCGCGGATCTCTCGGCTGCCGTGGTAGAGGAGCAGCGTGTACTCGAGGTAGCGCATCAGGGCCTCGGCGCCCGAGACGTCGACCATCTGGCCGCGCCCCGAGGCCTCCCGCCAGTGAAGCGCGGCGAGCGTCGCCACCCCGCCCCACGCGGCCTGGGCGTACGCGCTGATCCAGCTCCCGACGCGGGTCGGCCCGGCCTCCGCCCTCCCCTCGCCGGGCTCGCCGGTGATGTACGCGAGCCCCGAGAGCGCCTGGTCGATCAGGTCGTACTCGGGGCCGCTTCCCTCGGCGCGCGGGCCGAACTGACCGTGCGTCGACAGCGCGACGTAGACGAGCCTCGGATTGAGGGGCTCGAGCTGGCGGTACCCGATCCCCCACGCGTCCATCTGGCCCGGCGGGAAGCCCTCGATGACGACGTCCGCCCGGGTCGCGAGCTGACGGAAGAGCGCCTGACCGTCGGTCGAGGCGAGATCGAGCGTCGCGTAGTAGCGGTTCCGCCCCTCCGCCAGGTACGCGAGCCCTTCACCTCGGACCTCCGCGTCCGCCGGGCCCCACGCACGGGCGGGATCGCCGCCGGGCGGCTCGAGCTTCACGACCTCGGCGCCGAGCTCGCCCAGGAACCCGCCCAGGACGTGGCCCCCGTAGTGCTCGACGGCGCAGTCCAGCACGAGCAGCCCGTCGAGGGACTCGGGCTTCTCGGCGGCCCGCCGCGGGTCTTCCGCCGCCCGCGCCCAGTCGGCCCACGGCGCCTCGCGCGGTCCGGCGGTCTCGCTCACAGGAGATCGCCCTCGCCGGACCAGTCGTCGGGAGGTCTGGCGCCCCGGCGATCCCCCCAGCGCCCCACGGTCCCGCGCCGCTCGAGCTCGGCGATCTCCTCGTCCGGCAGCCCGAGGATCCCCTTCAGGACGTGGCGGTTGTGCCACCCCACCGGCCGCCCCGCCCACTTGTGCCGCGCGGGCGTCGCCGAGAGCTGCGGCGCCGGCCCGTAGTCCACCACGCGGCCGTAGACCTGGTCGTCCAGCTCCTCGACGCTTCCCCGGGCCCGGAAGTGCGGGTCCTCGTACTGGTCCCGGGCGCTCATCACCGGCGCGGCGGCGAATCCGTGCCGCCGCGCCGCCGCTTCGACGTCGGACCGCGACTGCCGCGCGCACCAGACCTGGATGAGGAGGTCGAGCGCGTCCGCGTGAGCCGGGCGGCGTCGGGACTCGGCCGCCGCGAAGCGCGGGTCGTCCGCCAGCCCGGGCTGCCCGAGCGCATTCGCGAGACCGCGGAACTCGGCGTCCTTCCCCGCGACGATCGCGACGTGCCCGTCCTGGCAGGCGTAGATCCCCGACGGCACGAAGACCGGGTCGCGGTTGCCCGTCTTCGGCCGGTCGCGCCCCGTCAGGCCGGCGTAGAGCCAGGTCCAGTCGAGCGCGCGGACGAGCCCCTCGCACTGGGCCGTCTCGACGAACTGGCCTTCACCGGTGCGATCCCGCCAGCGAAGCGCTGCCAGCACTCCCAGGGCCGAGAGGCAGGCGCCGAACCAGTCTCCGAGATAGTTGCCCGACTTGATCGGCGCCGCCCCCTCGAACCCGGAGATCGACGACATCCCCGACACGGCCTGGGCGAGGCCGTCGTAGGACGCTCGGCCCTCGGCGAATGGCCCCCACTGGCCGAACCCGGTGTTGGCGACGTAGATCAGCCGCGGGTTGATCTCCCGCAGCTGCCGGTACCCGAGTCCCCACTTCGCCTCGGTCGTGCCTGGCTTGAAGTTCTCGACGAGGACGTCCGTGCGGGCGACGAGCTTCCGGATGAGAG
The DNA here is from genome assembly GCA_963745015.1 of uncultured Candidatus Rokubacteria bacterium. Taxonomy (GTDB): domain Bacteria; phylum Methylomirabilota; class Methylomirabilia; order Rokubacteriales; family DASRDR01; genus DASRDR01. The sequence goes on along the minus strand of CAVUVU010000008.1, from coordinate 557,338 downwards.
CCTGCCCCTCGGCGTGGTGCATGTCGACGCCGACGTGATACTTGCCGTGGTTCTGAGGGAAGAACGCGACGGAGACGCCCTTCCAGAAGCAGCCCTGGTGGCCGAGGATCCGGGTGACGTCGCCCTGCCCCGGCATCTCGACCTTGATCACCTCGGCGCCGAGCTCTCCGAGGAAGTCCGCGGTGGCGGGGCCGAAGATGATGACGGACAGGTCGAGGACGCGGATCCCCCGGAGCGCTTCCGGCTTGGCGTGGCGCCCGGACGGGTCGAAGAGCCGCGCGGCCCACTCGGTGTATGGCTCGCCGGCCGATTCCGGCCGGGCGCTCACCTCACCCACCCGCCGGGACGCGGGACGCTTGCGGGAGCCGTGGGCTCAGATCCCGAAGAGGCCGGGCAGCCGCATGAGGAGACTCATGTCCCCCTTGTGCTTGAGCTTCCCGGACATGAAGGCGACCTGGCCGGAGAGCTTGCCCCCCAGCATGTCGAGCCAGTCCTGGGCGCTCATCGTCAGCGTCAGGTTGGCGGGCTGCGCGGCGCCCCCTTCGTGAAGGGCGCACTGCCCCTCCGCGATGTCGATGTGATAGGTGCAGCCTTCCGGCCCCGTGATGTCGTACTGGATGACCGCCGTCAGTCCCTGAGCGCGCTCGGGCCTGAAACGGCTCGACATCGCCTCGAACGTCTCCTTCACCGTCATCTCCACCTCCTCGGCCATCCGCTCCCGTCGGCGGAGCGTCCGGAATCTGTGCTTGGGGCGCTGCTACCGGCCCTTGAAGTCGGCGGGGCGCTTCTGGAAGAAGGCCTGGATGCCCTCCGCCGCGTCCTCGGTCCGGAGGGTCTCCATGAATCCACGCACCTCCGCGTCGAGGCCTGCCTCGAGCGGCCCGTCGAGTCCCCGGTCCACGCACTCGACGATCAGCCGCGTCGCGATCGGGGCGCGCCGGGCGATGGCGGCCGCGAGCGACCGGGCCTCCGCGAGCGTCTCGCCTTCCTTCGCCAGGCGGTTGACGAGACCGAGGGCGAGGGCCTCCGGCGCCGCGATCTGCGTCCCGAGGATGAGCAGCTCGAGCGCCTTGGTGCGCCCGATCAGCCGCGGGAGCCGCTGGGTGCCTCCGAATCCCGGGATGATCCCGAGATTCGACTCCGTCTGCCCGATCCGCGCCGTCTCCTTCATCACGCGAAGATGGCAGGCCATCGCGATCTCGCAGCCGCCGCCCGTCGCATGCCCCTGGATCGCCGCGATCACGGGCTTGGGGAGCCGCTCGATTCGCCGGAGCAGCGCCTGGCCCCGTCTCAGGAATGCCTCCAGCTCCTCCGGGCCGCCGCCGAAGGCGCCCGAGAGATCCGCGCCGCCGCAGAAGATGCGGTCGCCGGCGCCGGTGAGGACGATCGCCCGCACGCCGTCATCGCGGGCGAGCTCGTCGACCGCCGCCTCGAGCTCGAGAACCAGCTGGGCCGAGATCGTGTTCGCCGGCGGTCGGTTCAGCGTCACCTCCGCGTACCCGTCGCGGCGGTCCAGGATCAAGGTCTCGAAGGCCATGGCGGCGTCCTCCCCTCAGACTGCGACCGGCGCCCCGAGCGCCCCGGACGCGCGAAGCTCGACGATCGCCGACGGGGAGAGCCCCAGCATGTCGCGCAGCACCTCGTCCGTGTGCTGACCGACGTTCGGCGGCGGCCCCTGAACGGCCGCCGGCGTGCCGCCGAACTTCACCGGGATCCCCGGCAGGCGGATCCGCCCCGCCGTGGGATGGTCCACCTCGACCGCCATCTCCCGGTGGCGCACCTGGGGGTCGTCGAAGACCTGCCCGATGTCGTTGATCGGCCCCGCGGGGAGCCCGGCCTCCGCGAACCGGCCGACCCACTCGTCCCGGCTCCGCGCCTGGAGCCGCGTCTCGATCTCGCGGACCAGCTCCGTCCGGCACGCCACCCGCCGGGCGTTCGATCCGTAGCGCGGGTCGTCGGCCCACTCCGGCGCCCCGAGCACCTCGCAGAACACCTTCCACAGCCGCTCGTTTCCGGCCCCCACCATCAGGTAGCCGTCCCGGGCGCGGAACGCCTGGTACGGCACGAGCGATGGATGCGCGCTCCCCCAGCGTCCCTGCACCTCCCCGCCCACCAGGTACGCCGTCGCGGCGTTGATCAGCGCGGCGATGCCGCACTCCATGAGCGAGAGCTCGAGGTACTGGCCCTGTCCGGTCCGGTCCCGGTGGCGCAGCGCCGCGAGGATCGCGCCGTGGGCGTAGAGCGCCGTGATCGCGTCGATCAGCGCGACGCCGACCTTGACCGGGGCGCCCTCGCTCTCGCCGGTGATCGACATGAGGCCCGTGAAGCCCTGCATGATGGCGTCGTATCCCGCCCGCTCACGGTACGGCCCGGTCGCTCCGAACCCGGAGATCGCGCAGTAGACCAGCCGCGGGTTGACGCTCCGCAAGGTCTCCCAGCCGAGCCCGAGGTCGTCCATCGTCCCGGGCTTGAAGTTCTCGATCAGGACGTCGCCCCGACGCACGAGGTCCAGGACCAGCGCTTTCCCCCGGGGATGCTTGAGATCGATCGTGATGCTGCGCTTCCCCCGGTTGACCGCGAAGAAGTAGGACGCCTGGCCGTCGGGCGCGCGGGGCGGGGCCCACTGCCGGCTGTCGTCGCCGCCCTGCGGGTGCTCGACCTTGATCACCTCGGCGCCGTAGTCCCCGAGGATCTGGGTCGCGAGCGGTCCCGCCACGATGCGGGAGAGGTCGACGATCCGAAGGTCTTCGAGCGGCCCGGACATGCGTCCTCCTCGAGGTTGGCGATGCCACTATACCCGGCGCTCGGGGTGTCTTCAACGCGCGGCGCTGCGCCGCGGCGGCCGCTCCTCACAGGGGCGCGCGACCTCGGGCGCGCCGGGCCCGTGCGGAGGCCGGCCTCAGGCGCACCGGCGGCGGCGGCCGGCTGCCGTCGCAACAACCACGGCAGCGGCCCGCCGCCGGAGGGTATACTCGACCCGCAAGATCATGCGCCACGCGTTTCGTCCGCCTCACGCTGGCCCTCCTGTCGCTCGCGGGCTGCAGCGTCGTGTCGATCGACCTGACGCCGCGCGTCCGGCCCCTCGAGGAGAGCACGGTCGATGGCAGCGGCGCCGACAAGGTCCTGCTCATCGACCTCGCCGGGGTCCTCGCGGAGGAGCCCGTGTTCACCCTGGAGAGCCGGCCGCAGGTCCCGCTCCTCGCGCGTGTCCGCGAGGAGCTCGAGAAGGCCGAGGACGACGAGCGGGTGCGCGCGGTGGTTCTCCGGATCAACAGCCCCGGAGGCACGGTCACCGCGTCGGACATCCTGTATCACGAGGTCATGCGGTTCAAGGCGCGCCGCAAGGTGCCCGTGGTGGCGTCCATCCTCGACGTCGGCGCCTCGGGCGGCTACTACGTGGCGCTCGCGGCCGACCGGATCCTCGTCCATCCGACGACGGTGACCGGCTCCATCGGAGTCCTGATGCTGACGGTCAACGCAAGCGGGCTGCTCGAGAAGATCGGCGTCAGCGCCGCCTACGTGAAGTCCGGCGAGTTCAAGGACATGGGCAGCCCGTTCCGCAACATCCGGCCGGAGGAGCTGGCCCTCTTCCAGGACCTGATCGACCGGTTCTACGGGCGGTTCGTCGAGCTGGTCGCCCGCTCGAGGAAGCTGGACGAGGCGCGGGTGCGGGCGTTCGCCGATGGCCGGATCTACACCGCCGGGGAGGCGCTGTCGCTCGGGCTCATCGACCAGGTCGGCTACCTCGAGGACGCGATCGCCTCGGCCAAGAGCGCGGCGGGGATCACCGAGGCCAAGGTGGTGACCTATCACCGCCCGCGCCAGTACCGGGCCACGATCTACTCCTCGACGGACGCGGCGGGGCCCGCCGCCACCCTGCCGGACCTGGCGCGCATGGTCCTCTCGGGGCCGCGCTTCCTCTACCTCTGGTGGCCCTGAGTCGTCGTCGTCCGGCCTGAGCGGGCCGACCGCCGTTCCGTCACCGGATCGTCTCGTCCGCACGGAGCAGCACCGACTGCGGGATCGTGAGGCCGACTAGCGCCCCTGCCACCGGGGCGGGCGCTTCTCCAGGAATGCCGCGATCCCTTCCTGGGCGTCCTCCGACTGCGCCACGATCGTCAGGAGGTCTCGCAGCTGTGCGAGCGCCTGCGCGTACGGCAGCTCGAGCGCCCGGTAGAACGCTTCCTTGCCGAGCGCCAGGGTGGCCGGAGACAGGCCGGCGAGCGTCCGCGCCGTCTCGGCCACGGCCTGGTCCAGCTGCGCGCGCGGCACCACGCGCGTCACGAGGCCGATCTCGAGCGCCTCGCCGGCCGTCACCTCCCGACCGGTCAGGACCAGCTCCAGAACGCGCCGCGGCGACGCCGCGCGAAGGATCGGCGCCAGCACCATCAGCGGGAGTAGCCCGAGCTTGATCTCCGGGAGCCCGAAGACCGCGTCGTCGGAGGCGATCACCACGTCGCAGGCCGCGGCCAGCCCGCAGCCTCCCGCCAGGGCGTAGCCGTGGACCCGGGCGATCACCGGCGTCCGCATCCGTGGCATCCCCTCGAGGATCTGCGCCAGGCCCGGCATACTGCTCGCGCGCATCGAGGATCGAGCCGGTCCGGAACATGCCCTTGAGATCGGCGCCGGCGCAGAAGGCCCGCTCGCCCGCTCCCCGGATGACGACCGCTCGCGCCTCCGCGTCGCCGTCCAGACGGGCCAGGGCGAGACCGAGCTCATGGATCACCGTCTGGTTGAGGGCGTTCCGCGCCTCCGGCCGGTTGAGCGTGACAGTCGCCACCCCGTCCCGGGCGTCGACGAGGAGCGTCTCGTACGCTCATCCGGCCGCCCGGACCGCCGGCGTCTCCGGGAAGAGCGCGGCGAGAAGCTCGGAGAGGATGCGCCCGGTGGTGCCCCAGACCACGTCGTCCCCGTAGTTCACGAAGACGACGGGCCGCTGGACCCCCTCCCGCTCCCACTGCTCCACGCGGAACGCGTCCGGCTGGAGGAGATGGGCGAGCGGGATCTCGATCACGCGCTCGATCTCGCGGCCGTCCGGGTGGAAGGTCGGCTCGCCGCGGGCCAGGCCCAGGACTGGCGTGATCACGAAGTTCGTCACGGCCGTGCGCATGTCGTCGAAGAGACCCAGGACCTCGACGGCGCCGGGCTCGAGGCCGATCTCCTCCCGGGCCTCGCGAAGGGCCGCGTCGATCACGGAGCCGTCCGAGCGCTGGACGACGCCGCCCGGGAACGAGAACTGTCCCTTGTGGTGGGGCACGTCCTCCGTCTTCTTGCCGAAGACCAGCGCGGGCACCCCGCCCCGGTAGACGAACAGCACCAGCACGGCGGCCCGGATCCGATCCTCGATCGCGAGGGCGCGGCGTCCGCGCCCGAGGACCGCCGTGATGCGGGTGCGGAGGGCGGCGGCGGACAGATCGGCTGGAGGGCCCGCCACGCTACGCTAGCGCGCCCGGAACACGGGCTTCCGCTTCTCCGCGAACGCCTTCGGGCCCTCCGCTGCGTCCTCGGTTCCCCGGAGGGTGCCCGAGAGGAACGCCTCCAGGCGCAGTCCGTCGGCGAGCGGGAGGGAGAGTCCCCTCACGATCGCTTCCTTGGCGGCGCGGACCGCCAGCGGACCCCTCTCGCAGATGGTCTGGGCCCAGCGCCGCGCCGTCGGCAACACGTCCGGCGCGGGCACCACCGCGTTGACGAGCCCGATCCGGTACGCCTCCTGGGCGGAGCAGGTCTCGCCCATCAGGATCATCTCCATCGCCTTGGCGAGCGGCACCGTTCTCGGCAGTCGCTGGGTTCCGCCGGCGCCGGGCATGATGGCCCACCGGACCTCGGTGAGCCCGAAGACCGCGTGCTCCGCCGCCACGCGGACGTCACAGCAGAGCATCAGCTCGAGGCCCCCGGCGAGGGCATAGCCGTTCACGGCGGCGATGATCGGCTTCCAGATCTCGAGTCCCCGGGTGATCCCGCCGAGCCCCGGGTCGTTGTGACCCCGCGCCCTCGAGGGCGCGAACGCCTGCGGGATCGAGCTTCTTCAGATCGGCGCCGGCAGAGAACGCCTTCTCGCCGGCTCCGGTCAGGATGGCCACCCAGGCGTCGGGGTCGTCGCGGAACCGGGTCCACGCCTCGATCAGGTCCTGGTGCATCTCGGGGTCGATCGCGTTCATGGCCTCGGGGCGGTCGAGCGTGATCGTGACCACACGGTCCTGCTGCTCGTAGCGGAGTCCCATGGTTCTCCTCGGGGTGGCCTGGCCGTCAGTGCCCAGCGCCCTCGGTGCCGATCGAGCGGCGCGCCCTCTCACCGAATCCGGCGGGGCAGCGTCAGCGTAGCACACGGCCTCCGCGGCTCGGGGCGGCGGCCGACGTGCCGGCTAGCTTCCCCCGAGCCGCCAGAGCGCCTTGTCGAGGGTCCGGAGCGACACGCGGTGCCGGGCCGCCAGCTCACGCAGCACGGCCGCATACGAGGCCCACCCGGACGCGGTCGGCGGGAAGCGCCGCTTCACCCCGACTCGCCGGAGCGCCGTCCGCACCCGCACGTCGTAGATGGGGTAACGGTCCGGATCGGCGAAGTGGAGCACGACCGAGGCGACGGCCACACCGACGCCTGGAAGGCCCAGGAGCACCCGGAGCCGCATGCCGTCGCTCCCAGCCAGGAACGCGGCCTCCGTGAGCCCCCGGACGCCCGCTTCGGTGTTCCGGGCGATCTGGGGCCGGATCCGCGGGCTCTTCCACTCGCCGAGCCAGCGCAGCTCTCCCCGCGTCAGGTAGAGCGTCCCGCGAGCGCGGCGCCGGCGGAGCCGCGCCTTCACGCGCCGCTCCGCTCGCATCGACGAGGTTGCCGCCTCCCCTCGATCGAAGCTGCGGGCCAGCGCGCGGATGCGCTTGCGCGTCAGAACGATCATCGGGCGCTTGACTGACCCGGGGCACGGGCCCGACGATGGGCGGCGTGGAGTCCCATGCGATCGTGATCGAGGCCGCACGCGCGGCGGACGCGCCGGCCATCATCGCCCTCATCGGGCGCGTCTTCGCCGAGTATGACTTCAGCTGGGATCCCTCCCTCGAGGTGCCCGATCTCTTCGACCTGGAGCGCCGCTACGGGGGGGAGGCCGGCGCGTTCTGGGTGGCGCGCCTCGAGGGCCGGGTGGTGGGATCCGTCGGGGTGGAGCGGCTGCCCGACGGCCGCGCGGAGCTTCATCGGCTCTACCTCGACGCCACGCTGCGCGGTCGTGGCGTGGGCCGCGCTCTGGTCGAGGTCGTTCTCGGCTGGTGCCGAGCCGCGGGGATCGCTCGCCTCACCCTCTGGTCGGACACGCGGTTCGACCGTGCGCACCGCCTCTACGAGGGAATGGGTTTCACGAAGACCGGCGAGCGCGAGCTTCCCGACGACCCCAACGACACGCGCGAGTTCGGGTACGAGCGTCCGGTCTAGGGCGCTCGGACCGCGACACGCCGCGACGTCACACCCGAGGCAACACCGGCGCGGCCGGAGCTGTGCTCTTGGCCGGCGTCGGCTGCTTGGCCAGGGGAATCGGCTTGCCGACCGTCGGCTGACGCGACGGTGGCGGATGCTTCACCACGGACACCTGCTTCGTCTTCTGAGGCGCGGCGACCTTCGCGACGTGCTTCGAGGCCGGGCTCTTCTTGACGGTGGTCTTGGCAACCGGCTTCTGGGCCGCCTTCACGGGCTTGACCGACTGGCGTCGCGGCGGTGGCCTTCGAGCCCGCCGGCCGGCCGGCCGCGCTCTTGCGGGCGCCGTCCGTCTTCCGGATCTCTTCCTGCACCACCTCGGGCTTGGCTGGCTCGGGGACCGCCGGCACCACGGACGGTCCCGTGACGGGAACGATTCCCCGCGACGGGGGCTCCACCGAGGGTCCCGCGGTCTGGGCTCCGGCCCCGGCCGCGATCATGAGGACACCCGCCACGATCGCGCCACTCGTCATCTTTCTCACGGTCCGCTCCTTCCTCGCCGCCCGCGCAGCGTCCGGCAGCCCTCCGAGTCCTGTCTCAGCGGATCGCACGGGCCTCGACTCGTTCCACGAGTCCGGCGAGCATCGCTGCCGCCGGCCCGGCCAGCACGACATCGGCGATGTGGTCCAGCCGCGTCGGTGTGAGATTGACCACCAGCAGACGAGCGCCCGCCTCCTTGGCGTAGGTCGGCATGTACGCGGCCGGGTAGACGGCGAGCGACGAGCCCACCACCAGAAAGCAGCCGGCGGCCCTGGCCCGCCCCTCGGCCCGCTGCACGGCGGCGGCCGGCATGGGCTCGCCGAACAGGACGGTGAGCGGCTTGAGAATCCCGCCGCATCCGCCGCACGCCGGCACTGACTCCCCGGTCAGGAGGCGAGCCTGGATGTCGTCCCGGGCATAGCGGCGGTCGCAGCCGAGACACCGGACCCGCGTGGCATTCCCGTGCAGCTCGATCACCTTCGTCGGATCCGTTCCCGCCCGCTGGTGGAGGTCGTCGACGTTCTGCGTGATGACGGAATCGAGAAGACCCAGGCGCTCCAGCGCGACGAGGGCCCGGTGAGCAGGGTTCGGCTGGGCCGATCGGATCGCGGCGTACAGCTCCCGCCCGACCGCCCAGTACCGGCGGCGGGCATCCTCCGAGCGCATGAAGTTCGGGAACGAGAAGTCGTCGGGGTCGTATCGCGCCCAGAGGCCCGTGGGGCTCCGGAAGTCGGGAATCCCCGACTCCGTCGAGACACCGGCGCCGGTGAACGCCACCACCCGCCCGATCGTGGCGATCAGCTCGGCCGCCCGGTCGAGCCGGGCGTCCATCTCTACGGTGCCCTGCATCCCAGTGGAGCGTAGCAGAGGGACAACCCGGGCCGCGAAAGGATTCGCCCTCGTGGGCGCGGAGAGTGCCCGGTGCGATGCCGCGGCCGGCATCCTCCGGCGCCCCGGCGGCCCTTACAATGAGCGTGGGAGGGGCCCGCGTGACCGCCGACTTCGCCCTCACGGACGCCGAGATCAGCGCGCTCGGCGAGCCCGGCTGGTTCTTGCGCGATGGGGTGCAGGGCCTCCTGGACGCGACCGGCGTCCACGACGCCATCGAGTCGCTCGCCGCCGCCGGCCGGCTACGTCAGGCCGGGCTCGGCCGGGGCGCCGCCCGGCGCGTGGACGGCGCCGTCCGCGGCGATGCCATCACGTGGATCGATCCGGGCCAGGTGCCCCGCGAGCTCGCCGGACTCTGGGCCGTCTTCCTCGGCTTGCGAGACTCGCTGAACCGCGGCGCGTACCTCGGACTCGACCGGATGGAGGTCCAGGTCGCCCGATACCCCGGCGGGGGCGCCGCCTACGCGCGCCATCGCGATGCGTTCCCGGCGCCGCCCGGCGGCCGTCCGAACCGGCGCGTGACGGCGATCTACTATGCGAACCTCGGCTGGAGCCCCGGCGACGGGGGCGCCCTCCGCCTCCACGGCCCCGACGGTCCCGTCGACGTGGAGCCGATTCTCGATCGTCTGCTCGTCTTTCAGAGCGAGCGCGTCGAGCACGAGGTCCTCCCCGCCCTGGCGCCGCGGCGGGCCGTCACCGCCTGGTTCCGGCCCCGGGACCCCCTCGGCGGCTGATCGGCCACCCCGGCTCAGATCGCGCGCGCTTGCCGGAGCGACTCCACGTCGGCCGGGGTGTATCCGAGCCCCTGCAGGATCTCTGCGGTGTCGGCGCCGAGCTTCGGCGCGACGCTCCTCACCGCCACCCGGCTCCGCGACAGGCGCACCGGCGTCCGCACGTGCGGGACGCGCCCGAGCTCGGGATCGTCCGCGTGCGTCACCATCCCGAGGTGTCGCACCTGGGGGTCGTCGAAGATCTGTGCGTAGGTATTGACCGGACCGGACGGCACACCCGCCGCATCGAGGGCCGCGACCCAGTGGGCGGTCGGCTGGCTCCCGAGGACCTGCTCGATCTCCTTCTCGAGCGTCTCCCGGTGCCGCAGGCGGTCGGCGTTCCGCCGGAAGCGCGGGTCGTCGATCCACTCGGCCCGTCCGAGCGCCCGGGCACAGCGCTCCCAGAGGTCCTGGGTCGCGGCGCCGATCATCATGTGGCCGTCCTGTGTCGCGAACCGCTGGTACGGCGCGTTCTGTCGGTGGCGGGCGCCCTGGCGCGTGGGCTCCCGGCCGTCGACCAGCCACGCCGCGCTGGTCCACCCGGAGAATCCGAGCGCGGTCTCGAGGAGCGAGCAGTCCACCTTCTGGCCGCGACCGGTGCGCTGCCGCTCGTAGAGCGCGGCCAGGATTCCCTGCACCCCCCACATGCCGGTGCCGAGGTCGCAGATGGGCTGGCCGACCGACGTCGGCGGCCCGTCCGCCTCGCCGGTGACGTGCATGAGGCCGCCCATCCCTTGAGCGATCAGATCCAGGCCCCCCTTGTCGCGGTACGGGCCGTCGGCTCCGAAGCCGCTCAGCTGGGCGTAGACGAGCCGCGGGTTCTCGGCGGCCAGCGCGGCGTACCCCAGGCCGGCCCGCTCCATGACGGTCGCCCGGTAGTTCTCGACGAGCACGTCGACGCTTCGCACGAGGCGGAGGAACACCTCGCGGCCGGCGGGCCCCTTGTAGTCGAGGCTGACGCTCTTCTTGTTCCGGTTGATGTACCGGAAGAACGGATTCCGCTCGCCCCCCTCTCCCATCGCCCGCGACGAGTCCCCCTTCCCGGGGCGCTCCACCTTCAAGACCTCGGCGCCCATGTCGGCGAGGATCATGGTGCAGAAGGGCCCCGCCATGTGCTCGGTCAGGTCGAGGACCCGGAGGCCGGCCAGGGGGCCCTGCGCGTCGGTTGGCGCCATGTCGCGATCCCCCGTCAGCGACCGACGAACCGTGGCGTCTCCTTCGCGAGAAACGCCCGGTAGCCGATCTGGAAGTCTTCGGTATCGAAGCAGTGGTAGGCGACGTCCCGCTCCTCGTCCGTCAGCGGCCGCCGCGCGACGAGGTCGTAGACGAAGCGCTTGTGCCAGCGGGCCGCCAGCGGCGCCCCCTCGGCGATCTTGCGGGCGACCGAGTACGCCTCCTCCTCGACGCGGCCGTCGGGGACGACCCGGTTCACGAAGCCGATCCGATGCGCCCCGGCCGCGTCGAGCAGGTCACCGGTCAGCAGGATCTCGAGCGCCGGCCCGGCGCCGATCGTCCGCACGACGGCTTCCAGCTCCTCGTGGCTCTCGACCAGCCCCAGGCGCTTGATCGGGACGCCGAAGCGGCTCGACTCGCCGCAGATCTTGATGTCGCAGAGCGCCGCCAGCCCGAATCCGCCCCCGACGCAAAGGCCCTGGATCAGGGCCACGACCGGATGACGGCACGCGCGGACCGAGTGGAACGCCGGGTTCCCCAGACGCGCGTACTCGCGCGCCTTCGCGGCCGAGCTGCGCGTCGCCTCGAACTCCGCGATGTCGGCTCCCACGGAGAACGCGCGCTCTCCCGCCCCCCGGATCACGACACACCGGAGATCGGCGTCCCGGTCGCAGGCCTCCATGATCTCGCGCAGCCGGCGATTCATCGCGACCGACATCGCGTTGAGCTTCTCGGGGCGGTTCAGGACCACCGTCGCGATCGGCCCGTCCCGCGTCACGTAGATCTGCTCGCTCATGGTCGCTCCTTCCATCAGTGGCGATCAGTGGCGGTCAGTCGCCATCAGGATGCGATGAGGATGGCGGCCGGATCAGGATCGACCGGCCGCGCTCCCGGAGCGCCTCGGGAATCGCCGTCGGCCGCCGGGCGTCCACGTCCAGGTGCACGCCGAACTGGTCGAGGCTCGCGACGTGCTCCCCCGTGCGCCCGTTGAACATCCGGTGGAGGACCCGGATCGAGGAGTTTCCGAGGTGAAGCAGGCCGGTCCTCACGTGGACCGGATCCCCGGCATGAAGCTCCCCCAGGAACTCCAGCTGGAACTCGAAGGTGGACATCCCGCGGCGCTGCTCCCGCATGTAGGCCGGGGTCATGCCGAAGGCCGCGAACGCCTGGATCCCGCCGGCGGAGAAGCGGTGGATGTAGAAGGGGAACGCGCTCTGCCCGAACACGTCGATCTCCCAGGGCTTCACCGCATCGCGAGCCGACTCGAGGAAGCCTTCGGTGCCCGCCGGCTGCCAGCGCAGCTCCCGGGCGGGCCCGTCCCAGGCGGTCTGCCGGCTCTCGGCAGCGCGGCGCTGGGGCGCCGGCAGCGCCGCCGGCGCGCGCGACCCGAGCTCCACGTGCCGCGTCCGCTGCTCCATCGTGGCGGACAGCACCCCCGTGTCCGAGTTGAACACGCGATGGGCCAGGCGTAGCCCGTGCTCGTCGATCCCGATCACGGCGCTCGAGATGTGCAGGATGTCGCCCGACGCGTAGCTCGTGCATGTACCGCACGTAGCAGTCCACGGTCACGCATCCGCGGCCCTCGGCCTGCATGTAGTCGACGCCGAGACCGAGTCCGTCGAGGAGACCCAGCGTGGCGTCGGCGAACCGCTCGAAGTAGTAGGCCACCGTCAGGTGCTCGACGATGTCCGTTTCCCAGGGAAACACCGTGCCGCGGTACGTGTCCACCCAGGCCGCGCGATCCACGGAACCGGACTCTAGCCCGGCGCCGGAACGCTCGTCAACCGCGTCCGCCTCATCGGCCGGGGCTCCTCGTCCACCCATACGCGGAACGGCCGTGTCGGGACTGGCGGCCCCGAGTGAAAGAATCGCCCGACCGCCGATATCGTGTACTCTCCCGGGCTCGTCATCGGAAAGTGGCGGAAGTCGAGGCGCTCCCGGTAGCCCCAGCCGGGCTCGGCCAGGTTGATCCGGTCCAGGTAGAGAAAGAAGGTCTCGCCCGCCCGGAGCCGGTACTCGAAGCGGTGCGGGTTCCGGGAGAAGAACTCCCGGATCTCCTTCATGTCGACGTGGGGATGAGGAAGCGGCTCCACGGCCCCCGCCCCCGTCCGCTCCACGCGCAGGTGCCAGCTCGTGTGCGATGCGAGCGGCCAGCTCCGATACCGCAGCACGATGTCGCGACTCGAGACGTTCCGGTAGCCCGCCCAGACGAGGACCGGCTCGCCCACGCGGTACCGAAATGGATCCCGGCCGTCGGCAGTCGACGGCTCGTGGTCCGGAACGACGATCGACGCAAGGCCGGCGGGCGCGTCCGACCACCGCGGCACGAGAGGCACGGTTGCACCGAGCCGCGTCGAGACGAGGTCGTCGTAGGGCAGCAAGGTCTCGTCGGCGAGCCGATACTCGCCCGTGACGCTGGTCCGGCTGAGGAAGGCGACATACTCGCGGCCCGACGCGAGTCGGTACGCGAGATCGTACTCGAAAGGCGCAAGCACCAGCGTGACGTCGGTTCCGCTGGGCGATCCCTTGAACGCCCGCAGAAGCGTGGCCTGAATCCGCTTGGGGCCTGGCGACGACCCCGGTACCGGACCCTCGCCGAGGAGGCGAACGGCCGCGATCACGTCCGCCTTCGCGATTGACACGCTGAGCGGGGTGTACGGGCGACTCGACGCACCCGGCGGCACGCCGATCGGCGCCAAGGCCAGTGTGAGGACCAGGACCGTGCCGAGCGCCGCCCGGGGCCCGGTCGAGCGCCTCGTTGCCCGTGGGCCAGACGCCGCGCCCCCGCGCCGATCCCGCCCGGCGCCGGTCTGGTTACTCGACATGGAATTGACTGTCATGACAGCGTCGGCACGCAGCGCGTGCCGCCTCCCGTCGATCTCGACGAGTGTACCTCAGGGCGCCCCGCGGACCCTCGCGGCGGCGATTCCGAGCCATGTTCAGCTCGGGCGCCAGTCCGCGGTGCACCGACCGGATCGATCTCTCCGGTGCCGGACTCTAGCCCGCTGCCGGAACGCGCCCGAGCTCCGTGACGGTGCTATCCTGCCTTCGATTTCCCGGGCTGGGTGGAGCGGCTGGTCTCGGAGCGGGAGGGCAGAGCGAGTGTCGGTTCGCGTGCGAGCATGGCAAGCGAGCGCTGTCGGACTCGTGCTGTCGTGCGTGGTGATCGCCGGAGTCGCTTGGATCTCCTTGAGCCGGATGAACCGGCTGCAGGAGGAGACCCGGCGCGCGCGCCACACCCTGGCGGTCCGAGAGGAGACGGAGATCGTCCTCGGCCTCGTGAAGGACGCGGAAACCGGCCAGCGGGGTTACGTCATCACGGGCGACCCTGGTTATCTCGCTCCGTTCGCCCAGGCGGTGACCAACCTGCCGGACGCGCTGGCGGCGCTCCGACGGCTCACCGTAGAGCGTCCTGCCCAGCAGGAGCGGCTCCGGCGCCTGGACGCCCTGATCGGCCAGAAGCTCGCGGAGCTCGACGAGACCGTCCGCGCGCGCACCGATCAGGGGTTCGACGCCGCCGCGCACATCATCCGGACTGACCGGGGCAAGCGGCTCATGGACGAGATCCGCGAGCTGGCCGGCACCATGCTCGCAGAGGAGGACCGACTCTACGCCGAGGGAGCCGCGCGGGAGGAGAGCGAGAGCCGGGCCGTCCTCTGGACGAACGCCGGGGGGTTCGCCGTCGCGCTGCTGCTGGTCGGCGCCGCGATGACGCTGCTCTACTGGGTCACGCGGGGGCGCGAGAGGGAGCAGGCGGCACGAGCGACCGCCGAGGCGGTCGCCAACGCGACGGCGAGCTCGGAGGCATGGCTCCGGACGACGCTCGCGAGCATCGGTGACGCCGTGATCGCGACCGACGAGACGGGGCGCGTGAGGACGATGAACGCCGTCGCCCAGAGCCTCACGGGCTGGGTCGAGTCCGAGGCGCGAGAGCGCTCGCTGGACTCGGTGTTCCGGATCGTCACCGAGGATTCTGGCAACCCGGTCGAGAGCCCCGTCGCGAAGGTGCTCAGGGAGGGGCGGATCGTGGGCCTCGCCAACCACACGGTTCTCCTGTCCCGAGACGGGCGTGTCATCCCGATCGACGACAGCGCGGCCCCCATCCGGACGCCGCAGGGCCAGGTCATCGGTGCCGTGCTGGTTTTCCGCGACATCACCGCGCGCCGCCGGGCCGAGCGGGAGCAGGCGCTCGCGCTCGAGCGGGAGAAGGCGGCCCGGCGGGAGTCGGAGGCCGCGGCCCGGAGCAAGGAAGAGTTCGTCACGACGCTCTCCCACGAGCTCCGAACCCCGCTGAACGCCATCTTCGGGTGGGTCCAGCTGCTGCGGTCCGGAGCCCTGGACGAGGCAGCTCGAGCGCACGCTCTCGAGGTGATCGAGCGCAACACACGCGCGCAGACGCGCATGGTCGAGGATCTCCTGGACATCTCCCGGATCATGACCGGGAACTTCCGGATCGAGCCTCGCCTGGTCGATCTCGAGGCTGTGATCCGCGCGGCGGTGGACGCCGTCAAGCCCGCCCTCGACGCGAAGGGCCTTCACCTCGCCACGCACCTGGACGCTGCGGTGGGGCCCGTGGCCGGCGATCCCGACCGCCTGCAGCAGGTGGTCTGGAACCTGCTGACGAACGCGATCAAGTTCACGCCACGCGGCGGCCGCGTCGAGGCCCGCCTGGAGCGCCACGGTTCTCAGGTGCAGGTGGAGGTCTCGGACACGGGCCGCGGCATCCCCCCCGACTTCCTGCCGCATGTCTTCGAACGGTTCACCCAGGCCGAGGCGTCGAGCTCTCGCGCCCAGCCCGGGCTGGGTATCGGCCTGGCCCTCGTGCGCCACCTGGTCGAGCTGCACGGGGGCACGGTCGGGGCCTCGAGCGATGGGGACGGGCGGGGCGCCACGTTCACGATCCGGCTGCCGATTCCCGCCACACTCGAGCGGCTCCAGGGCTGACGACGCGCTTGGACCCCGTCCCGTCGCGCCGGAGGCGGATCCCCTGCGGCCGCTTGCCGGGGTGCACGTCCTGGCAGTGGACGACGACGCCGATGCGCGGGAGCTCCTGCGCATCGCGTTCGGCCGGGCGGGGGCCCAGGTGACCGTGGCCGATTCCGCGCGCGCGGCGCTGGCGGCCCTGGAAGCCGTCAGTCCGGACGTGCTCGTGTCCGACATCGGGATGCCGGACGGCGACGGGTACGAGCTCCTGCAGAGCGTCAGGGCCGCCGAGCGCGGCAGCCGGCTGCCGGCGGTGGCCCTCACGGCGTACGCGCGCCCGGAGGACCGCGACCGGGCGATCAGGGCCGGCTTCCAGCTCCATGTCGCGAAGCCGATCGACCCGACCGCGCTCGTGCGCGCCGTCGCCCTGGTGTGCGGCCGCGTCACGGCCACGTGATCCGGAACGTGATCGAGTGGCGGGGCGTCCGCGGCACGCATGACCCGTGACGCCCTCACCGCGCGGGTGCTTGCCATCGTCGCGCGAATCGCCGGTCCGAACCGCGCTCCGGCCGCGGCCGGGCCCGACACGGCGCTCTCCGAGGGTGGCTTTTGGCTCGAGTCCGCGGGCCTGCTCGAGGTCGTCGTCGCCTGCGAGGCCGAGTTCGGCATCGCCTTCGACCCCGAGACTGACCTCTCGCTCGACCGTCTCGCCACCGTCGGCCGCCTGACCGACACGATCCGCGCGCGGCTGGGCGGCACGTCGTGACGGACCTGCGCCCGTGTCCCGTCCGCTTCCAGGAGCGCCTCTGGAGCCGCGACGAGCTGGCTCGGCTCGCGCTTCTCTGGCGCACCGAGCTCGTGCGGCGCCTGGACCCGATGCCGCCGCTCACGGCCATGGTCATGGCCAATCGTCCGGAATCGATCGCCCTGTTCTTCGCGCTCACGTCGCTCCCCGCGCCCCTGGTGCTACTGGGAGAGGATCCGCGCGCCTGGCGGTCGTCGCCGCCGCTCCCGCCCGGCACGCCGTTGGTGCTGAGCGGCGCGTCGGAAGACTTGGCGGGAGCAGCCCTGGCCATCGGCTGTCCGCCGGTCGTGCTGACGTGCAGCCCGAGCCCGGCGCGGGTGTCTCTCGCACCAAGACCGTTCCTGATCAGCGCGGGCCTGGTGGGATTCACCTCCGGCTCGACCGGGCTGCCGAAACCGGTGTACCGATCGATGGCGAGCGCCCTCCAGCATGCCCGGATCGTGGCCGAGATCCTCGAGCTGCGGACCGGGGACGGCGTCGTGGGAGCCCTGCCCCTGTCGGTGCTCTACGGGCTTGGCGACGCACTTCTCCTGGCCACGATCCTCGGCGGCGAGCTGGGCCTGCTGGAGCGGTTCGATCACCGGTCGGTGCTGCGCCTCTTCGCCTCCGGACGATACCGGTACTTCCCCGCGACCCCGCTCATGATCGACGTCCTCGCCCGGTGTCCGCTGGCCGGGCCGGCGCCACCGGCGCCGGTGTGGGTGAAGGTGGCCGGCGGGCCGATGCCCGCAGCGATCTTCGAGACGTTCCGGGATCGCTACGGCGCGCCGCCGCGGCCCGCGTACGGTACCAGCGAGACGGGCATCCTCACGGCGGAGATCGGGGCGCCGGCCGAGGTACGCGCCGGTGGGGTCGGGCACCCGGTCCCGGACGTGCGGATCGCCATCGGGGACGTGCCGGAGCGCTCGGCTCCTCCGGGCGTCCCGGGCCGCGTCTGGGTCGCGACGCCTCGCCGCATGGAGGGATACGGCTTCCCGCCGGACCTCGAGCCGCGCCAGGAGCAGGGTGACTGGTGGCCCACCCGCGACCTCGGCATCGTGGATGCCACAGGCCGCCTCACGCTGCTCGGACGGCTCGATGACGCCTTCAAGACGCCAGCCGGACAGCTCGTGAATCCTGCCGAGGTGACAGCCGTGCTGGAGCGCTGTCCGGGCGTCACCGAGGCCGTCGTCGTCGCGATCCCCGGAGCGACCGGATCCCTCGTCGGCGCGGTTGCGTCGGGCGGAACGGGCGTCGACACCGCCGGGCTCCGTCAGCACGCGGCGCGCCACCTTCCCGCGTGGGCCCAGCCGGAAGTGGTCGTGCTCGTCGACCGGCTTCCGCGACTCCCCGGCGGGAAGACCGACCGGGAGGCGTGCCTCGGTCTTCTCCTGGACGCAGTCGCGCCTCCGGGAACGCGATCTCGTTCCTCGTGATGTCGGCCCGAGAGGCGCGCCCCTCGGACGACGCCCTGTCGGACGCAGTCTGGCCGAAGCCTCGCCACCCGCGCGGTCTCGCCCAGGTCCTCGCTGCCGCCCGCCGGCTTCCGGCCTGGCTCGGAGAGGCGTCTCTGGCGTTCGGCGCGCTCGCGCAGGGCATCACCTCCTCGGCCCGGCGCCGACAGGCCCTCGCCTGGGCGGCCGCTCAGCCGGGTCCGCGGCGGTCGGACTGGCTCCTGGCCTGCTCGCTCCTCGCGTTCCGGGGTACGTGCATGGCGTCGATGGAGCAGCTGGGCGTACGCGATCTCGCCGCCCTCCGCGCCAGGACGACCATCGAAGGTGTCGAGCGCCTGGAGGGCACGACGCGGCCGGGCGGCGTCCTGCTCCTGGGATTTCACCTGGGCCCGTACGTCGACCCGGTCGTCCTTCGCTCGCACGGGTACCGGGCGACGGTGGCGGTCCGTACGCAGCGGCGACACGGCAGCCACGACTCCACGTCGTGGTGGCTGCATCCGCCCGAGGACCTGGTCCTGTTCCCGAATCCCACGTGGCGCCTCAGAGCCCTCTACGAGCTGCGGCGCCGACTGCTCGCCGGCCGGACGGTGTACCTCGCCGCCGATGGCCTCCACGGCACCGAGGCGTTCCGCATCGACCTCCCCGGCGCGCCCCTGGTGCTCCGCACGGGATGGATGATCCTCAGGCGCAGCACGGGTGCGACCACGTTCCCGCTCCTGAGCCGCCGCGAGGGCCGCCGGATCGTCGTGACGATCCATCCTCCACTGCCGGACCCCGCTCCGGACCTGTCCGACGACCGCGCGGCCTGTCGCGCTCGTCTCACGCCGCTGCTCGAGGACTACGTGCGTCGCTTCCCCGCGCAGTGCTTTTCCCTGGCACTCCAGCCGGCCTGGAATCGATCGCCGGCGCCCGGAACCCTCCCGGCCCCTTGACGGGAGGCGGCTTTCAGCCGATTCTCGGGCGCGTCGCGGCTGGCATGTGCGTCGAGCCGCGACACCGGACGGAGTGACACGTGGCAGGCCCGTCCGGTCGGGAGCGCTCACGAGGCCGGGCGTCCACGGCCGACGACACGGCGCGGGCAACCGGGGATCCGCCGAGGAGGCAATGGCGCCAGCGCAGCGTTCGCGGGTGAGCGCCGTCGCGTCCCCCAACATCAAGTTCGTCGGGCATTCCGACCAGGGCGGCAAGAGCGACGGCGTCCAGGTCATGGTCCATCGCGGCTATGCCTACATCGGCCAGACGTTCAGCAACGGCATCACGATCGTCGACGTCCGAGATCCCGCGCACCCGCGGATGGTCGAGTTCATCGCCTGCCCGCCCAACACGCGGACCGTCCACCTCCAGACCCACGACGACCTGCTCCTCGCCGTCAACGGCCCGAGCGTCTGGCACATGCAGGAGTTCCAGAACCTCCAGGACTACTTCGAGGGGTCCCCGGCCGACAAGCTTCGCGACCGCGCGGGGAGCTTCGCCTCCGGGATCCGGGTCTTCGACATCTCCCGACCCGAGAAGCCGGCCGAGATCGGGTTCATGCCGGTCGACGGGATCGGGCCGCACCGCATCTGGTACACGGGCGGCCGCTACGCGTACGCCTCGATCCACTTCGCCGATTTCACGGACCACATCCTGGCCGTCGTGGACATGTCCGACCCGCGACGGCCCGAGGTCGTCGGGCGCTGGTGGCTTCCCGGCATGTGGCGCGGCGGCTCCGAGACGCCGACCTGGCGGAAGGGGCGCCGCTACGCCCTCCACCACGCCCTCGTCGCGGGCGATCTCGCGTACGCCGCCTGGCGCGACGGAGGCCTGACCGTCCTCGACGTGGCCGACCCGACCCGACCCCGGCTCCTCGCGCACCGGAACTGGGACCCGCCGTTCGGCGGCGGCACGCATTCGCCCCTGCCGCTGCCCGACCGGAACCTCCTCGTGGTCGCCGACGAGCCCACGACGATGAACTGCAGCCAGGGCCTCCGCTACGTCTGGATGTTCGACGTGCGGGAGCCGAGCAACCCCATCAGCATCGCCACCTTCCCCTCGCCGTCCGAGGCGGACTACTGCACGAAGGGCGGGAACTTCGGGCCGCACAACCTCCACGAGAACCGGCCCGGCGGGTTCCAGAGCTCCCGCTTGATCTTCGCCACGTACTACAACGCGGGCGTGCGCGTCTACGACATCGAGAACCCGTTCCAGCCGCGCGAGGTGGGCTACTACGTGCCGCCCGATCCCGAGCGCCTGATCGATCCCCGGCCGAACCGCCCCCTGGTGACCCAGTCCAACGACTGCTACGTCGACACGAACGGTCTCATGTACGTCACCGACAGCAACGGCGGCCTGAACATCCTCGAGTTCAAGGGCATCTGAGCATTCCGAAGCCGACGGACGGGGGCCTGCGCCGCCCCCAGGAGGACTGCATGCAATCGCGACGCTTCCTGCTGGTGCTCGTCGCTGTCATGGCCGCCGCGGCGGCGCTCACGCTCCCGGCATCCGCCCAGAACGCGGTCAAGCTCGCCATCGTGGCCGAGGTCACCGGCGGGGGCGCGCCTTCGGGCACGATGTGGCGTGACGGGGTGATCCTGGCGGTGGAGGAGATCAACAAGAAGGGCGGCGTGCTGGGCCGGCCGCTCGAGTCCTTCGTGATGGACACCCAGTCCGATCCTCCCACCTCGGTGGCGGTGATACGCCGGGCCATCAACGAGAAGCCCTTCGCGATCATGGGCACGGTGTACAGCTCCTCCACCGTGGCCAACATGGAGCTCGCCCGGCAGGCGGGCATTCCCCAGGTCAGCGGCTCGGAGTCCGTGCTCGTCGTGACCAAGGGCAATCCCAACATCTTCCTGACGTCCTTCAGCCAGCAGGTCGGCTTCGCCAAGCTCGTGCACTGGCTCACCGAGGACGTGAAGGCCGAGAAGATCGCGCTGATCTACGTCAACAACGCCTTCGGCAAGGGCGGGCGGGACATGTTCCTCAAGTTCCTCAAGGACCGGAACAAGTCGCTCGTGGCCGACATCTCCACGGAGGTGCAGCAGGCGGACTTCACCGCCGAGCTCACCCAGGTGCGGGCGTCCGGCGCCACCCATCTCATGATCTACAGCCACGAGGAGGAGAACGCCCGGATCATGATCCAGATGCGGAAGCTCGGCCTCAAGGTCGAGCCGGTCGGGGACAATCTCTGCGCCCAGACCACGATCGACGCCGGTGGCGAGGCGATGAACGGGGCGCGGTGCCACGTGCCGATGACGGCGCTCTCTCCGGTGCCCGCCATGCTGGAGATGGGCAAGCGCTTCCAGGAGCGCTTCGGGCGCGTCCCCGACCACAACGGCTACAAGGGGTACATCGGCACCCATCTGATCAAGGCGGTGACGGAGCGGGTGGGCGCCCTCGATCAGGCCAAGGTCCGCGACTGCCTCCACAACAACTTCTTCACGGCCGCCGACGAGCCCGGTCTCCTGATGGACACCTACGTCGACGACAAGGGTGACGCCGACCGACCGAGCTTCATCGTGGAGGTGAAGAGCCAGAAGCCGCAGGTGGCCAAGGTCCTGCCCCTGCTCGCGGGACCTTACACCAAGCGGACCTGCCGATAGACCGGCTTGAGCGCCCGACCGGCGCCTGACCGCGTCGGGTCGTCGATCGATCCGGACCGCGGACCGCGCGAGGCTGACGTCGGACCATTCCGGTGCCTGCCCTTCGCGCCGCGGTCCGCGAGACCGGATGCTCGCGCGTTTCACGGACTCGGCTGGACGCCTCGCGCGCCGCTGACGTGACGGACTTCCTCCAGCTCCTGGCGGCGGGCGTCTCCATCGGCTCCATCTACGCGATGACCGCCATCGGCTTCGTCCTGCTCTGGCAGACCTCGAACACCATCAACTTCGCCCAGGGCGAGTTCGTCGTGCTGCCCGCGTTCGCGATGGTGCTGTTCTGGATGGTGCTGCGGTGGCCCTTCGTCGTCGCCCTGCTCGCGACCGTCCTCGTGTCCACGTTCCTCCTCGGGTTCGTCGTCCGGAGACTCCTGGTGGCCCGGCTGCTGCAGGCAGGGGTCCTGCCGCTGGTCATCGCCACCATCGGCCTCAGCCTGCTGATCCGCTACTCCATTCAGCAGTTCTGGACCCCGCTGGCGCTGCCGTTCCCGCCCCTCTTCTCGCGCGTCCCGATGCGGCTGGGCGGGATCGTCCTCGCGTGGGAGGAGCTGATGAACGTGGTGTTCGCGGGCGTGGTCATCGGCGCGCTCCAGCTGTTCATCACGCGCACGAAGCTCGGCTGGGCCATGCAGGCCGTGGCCCAGAACCGGACGCTGGCGACGGTGCTCGGCATCGACGTGGGCCGGCTCGTCACCGTCACGTTCGTCCTGAACGCCGCCCTGACGGCGGTGGCGGCGATCCTCATCGCCCCCGTCTACCTCGTCAAGTACGACATCGGGATCGGCCTCGGGCTCAAGGCCTTCTACGCGGCCATCATCGGCGGCTTCAACCAGATGCGGGGGGCGCTTCTCGGCGGGCTCCTGGTGGGCGTGGTGGAGACGCTGTCGGCCGCCTACCTCTCCGGCCAGTTCCGGGATGCGGTGGTGCTCGTGATCCTCATCGCCGTCCTCCTCTGGAAGCCGGAGGGCCTCTGGGGCGTGAAGGAGGAGTGGGCGTCGTGACCGCCGAGCCGCGCCCCCTCCGGCGCCTCCTGCCGGTCGCCGTGCTCGCGGTGCTCGCGCTCCTGCCGCTCGGCTTCGAGCAGTACAAGCTCTACGTGGCGAGCCTGACGCTCGTCTACCTCGTCATGGCGATCGGGCTCAACCTCACCCTGGGCTACGCCGGGCAGATCTCGCTGGCCCACGGCGCCTTCATGGCGTTCGGGGCCTACGCGGTGGCGATCACCGGCCAGCGCGGGCTGCCATTCGAGCTCGGGGTGGCGCTGGGCGCGGCGCTCGGCTTCGGCTGGGGGCTCCTCGTCGGCTTCCCCGCGCTGAAGGTCAAGCACCATTTCCTGGCCATGGTCACCCTCGGGTTCAACATCATGGTGTTCCTGGCGCTCCGGAACTGGGAGTCCCTGACCGGGGGCTCGTTCGGGATCTCGGGCATCCCCCGCCCCGCCTGGGGCGCGCTCACGTTCCGGTCCGACCGCGCGTACTACGTCTACATGCTGATCTGGGCGGCGGCGGTGGTGTGGTCGGCGCACCGGATCCTCGGATCCCGCTGGGGCCGGGCGTTCCGGGCCATCCGCGAGAACGAGATGCGCGCGGAGACGCTCGGGGTGAGCTTGCGGAACTACAAGCTCATGGCCTTCGCCATCGGCGCCGGCTACGCGGGGATCGGCGGGGCTCTGTTCGCGCCCCTCCTCGGGTACATCGACCCCGGCGCCTTCACGCTCGACCGGTCGATCCAGTTCCTGATGATGGTCGTCATGGGCGGACTGGGGCGCTTCGAGGGGCCGTTCATCGGCGCCATCCTGGTCACGGTCCTGCCCGAGGTGCTGCGCGCTTCGGAGGGGCTCTACCTGGTGATCTACGCGCTGGCCGTCATCCTCATGATGCTCTTCATGCCCAAGGGCCTGGTCGGGGTGTGGGACTGGGCGCTCGACGTGCTGGGGGCGAGCCGGGCCGGGCGCGGGCCGCTGGCCGCGCCCCCGGACGCCTCCGCGCGCGGCTGACGGCGGCGCAGCATGGCGCTCCTCGAGATACGCGGCCTGTCCAAGCAGTTCTTCCGGCTCCCCGCCCTCAACCGGGTGAGCCTCGACGTCGAGCCCGGCGAGCTGCTGGGAGTGATCGGCCCGAACGGCTCGGGCAAGACGACGCTGTTCAACTGTGTCACCGGTGTCCTGCGGCCGTCGGGCGGGCAGGTCCGGTTCAAGGACGAGGACATCACGGGGCTGGGCGCCGATCTCGTCTATCGCCGCGGGATCGCCCGCACCTTCCAGCTCATCCAGCTGTTCCCGGAGATGACGGTGTTCGAGAACATGCTGCTCGCCTTCCAGGAGCGTCACGGCACGCTCGTGGGACGCCTGGTCCGGCGCGAGGGCCCCGCCGCCGGCGCCCGGGCGCTCGAGCTCCTCGAGTACCTCGGCATCGCCGGCTACCGGGACCACCTCGCTTCGAACCTGTCCTACGGTCAGCAGAAGCTCCTCGACTTCGGCATGGCGCTCATGTCCAGGCCGGAGGTGATCCTCCTCGACGAGCCCCTGGCCGGCGTCAACCCCACCATGATCCGGAAGCTCGTCGGCCACATCGAGGCGCTGAACGCCCAGGGCCACACCTTCGTCGTCATCGAGCACAACATGGAGGTGGTCATGTCCCTCTGCCGGCGCATCGTCGTCCTCAGCCAGGGCGAGTGCATCGCCGAGGGCACGCCGGCGGAGGTCGCCGACAATCCGCTGGTCCTCGACGCGTACTTCGGGAGATAGCGCGTGGCCTTGCTCGAGATCGAGGACGTCCACTCGGGCTACGGGAAGATGGAGATCCTCCGCGGCGTGTCGCTCCGGGTCGATGCCGGGCAGGTCGTGTCGATCATCGGCCCGAACGGAGCCGGCAAGTCCACCGTGTTCAAGACGATCTTCGGTCTCCTGCCCGCCCGGCGGGGACGTGTCCGCTTCGCCGGCGAGGACGTCACCAACCGGCCCCCGGCGGACCTCCTGCGTCGCGGCATGACGTACGTGCCCCAGGGCCGGAACGTCTTCCCCCTGATGACGGTCGACGAGAACCTCCGGCTCGGAGCCTACACCCGGCCGAGCTCGGACGAGCTGGAGCGAGAGGTCGAGCGGGTCTACGAGACGTTTCCGATGCTCCAGGCGGCGCGGCGAAAGCGCGCCGCGGAGCTGTCGGGCGGCCAGCAGCAGATCCTGGAGATGGGGCGGGCGCTGCTCCTGCGGCCCCGGCTGATGCTCCTCGACGAGCCGACGCTCGGCCTCGCGCCGCTCGTCTTCCGCGAGATCTTCCGCATCATCGAGGATCTCAGGCGCGGCGGGCAGACCATCCTCATGGTCGAGCAGAACGCCGCCAAGGCTCTCGAGATCTCGGACTACGCCTACGTGCTGGAGCTCGGGAAGAACCGCTTCGACGGGTCCGGGGAGGCGATCCGGAACGACGACCGGATCCGCCGCCTGTACCTCGGGCGCTGAGGGCGGCATCCTGTTCCCCTGCCGGGGCGCGGGATGACGAGCTTCGACCTCTCGGTCCCCTCTTCCGCCAGCTCGCCGTCGTGCTCGGCTCGTGCCGCATCGTTGGCGCCCTCGCGCCGGGGCTCGGCCAGCCCCTTGTGCTGAGCGAGATGGCCGCCGGGCGTCGGCGTCGGCGGCGCGGTGCGCCCGGCTAGGGCGCGCGTCTCGACCGGGCTGGCGGGGCCTCTACCCCCGGGGCCTCGGCTCAGCTCTCGGCGATGGAGGCCAGGATCTCCGCTCCCTCGTCGCACTGCTTGCGCGACACGTCCAGATGGGTGACGACCCGGATCACGCGGGCCCCGATGCCGAAGATGAGCACGCCCCGCTCCCGTGCCCGGGCGACGAGCGTGGGCGCATCGGGCGCGTCGTCGGCCAGGCGGAAGACGACGATGTTCGTCTCCACCCGGGCCGGGTCGAGATGGATCCGCGGGCTCGCGGCGAGCCGCTCCGCGATCCGTCGCGCGTTCGCGTGGTCCTCGGCGAGGCGCTCGATGTTGTGCTCCAGGGCGTAGAGGCAGGCGGCGCCCAGGATGCCGATCTGACGCATCGTGCCGCCGAACATCCGGCGGAACCTCACCGCGCGCTGCACGACGTCGCGCCCGCCGGCGAGGATCGAGCCGGCCGGCGCGCCGAGACCCTTCGAGAAGGCCACTCCCACCAGATCGAAGGGCCGGGCCAGCTCGGCCACAGGCCGCGCGGTCGCGACGGACGTGTTCCAGAGCCGGGCGCCGTCCAGGTACGTCGCGACGCCGTGCTCCCGCGCCGCCGCGCAGATCCGCTCGGCCTCGGCCTGGGGAAAGACGACGCCGCCCGCGCGGTTGTGCGTGTTCTCCATCTCGACCAGCGTCGTGGGCGGGTACATGGGGTGGCCGATCGGCCGCCGCGCGGCGAGAAACTCGTCCCGCGTGAAGACACCGGCCGCGCCGATCTCCGTGAGCTGCACGCTCGCATTGGCCGCCGAGCCGCCGGTCTCGTGCCAGCCGGCGTGGCTCTCCCGGCTGACGATGACGTCGTCTCCGGGCCGCGTCAGCACGCGGAGCGCGACCTGGTTCGCCATCGTGCCGCTGGGGAGCCAGAGGGCCGACTCCTTGCCAAGCAGCGCGGCCGTGCGCTCCTGGAGGCGGTTCATCGTGGGATCCTCGCCGTACTCGTCGTTCCCGACGGGCGCGGCCGCCATCGCGGCGCGCATCCCGGCCGAGGGCAGCGTGACGGTGTCGGAGCGAAGATCGATGAGAGCGGCGGCGTCAGTCACGGGTAAGCCTCCGATTTGCGTAGGGAAGTTCCTCCTGCTCGGGCCTCCGCGAGGATAGCGCAGACGCGATCCGGATGGCCAGGCGCCCTGCTCGCCCGGCACTGATCCTGCACATGTCTCCGGCAGGGACGATCGGGTGCTAGCCTCTGTCGATATCTGGCTCCGGGAGCACCTCTACGGCGTGGTGTTCCTCGGTGCCGTGGTCGACGCCCTCGGCATTCCGTTCCCCGGCCGGATCATGCTGATCACCGCGGGTTCCCTCTCCGGCCCCGCGGCCGAGGGCGACGCCGATGCGTGGATCGTCATCGGCCTGGCCGTGGCCGGAACCGTGGTCGGCGACCATGTCTGGTACCTCTTGGGACGGCTCGCCGGGCTCCGTCTGCTCGAGCGCTACTGCCGGATCATCCGCCTCCCGCAGCGCCGGATCGCGGCGGCCGATCGGTTGCTCCGCCGGTTCGGTGGGCTGGCCCTGGTCATCGGTCGGTTCGCAGCAACCATTCGCATCGTCATGACTCCCCTGGCGGTGTCCCGCGGGATGTCCTACGGACGATTTCTCGCGTACGACCTTCTGGGGGCGGTGCTGTGGGTAACTGGATTCGTATGGCTGGGCCGGGCGGCCGGCGCCGTGGGCGCCAAGAACGGGCTCGTCGGTGTCCTGACAGCCCTCAGCGCCTTGGCCCTCATCAGTGTTCTTGTCAGCGTGATGACCCGGCGCTGGCTGGCGGGTCGCGCCAGAGTGTCGTGAGGGTGACCCGCTGTCGCTTCTCGCCATGAGCAGAGCCGGCACTCGGGAGAAGCGCTCGCCGCGCACGAGGTCGCCACTGGCTCCCTATCAGGCCAAGCGAGACTTCGCCAAGACGCCGGAGCCTCGTGGTGGCTCCCAATCGCCCCGGGGCGACCGAGCCTCCGGAAGCGCGAAGCCTGCCCGTGACTCCGTTCCGGGCGCCCGCCCCGGCCGGCTGCGGGGCTTCGTGCAGCCAGAGCTGGCCACCCTCGTTGCGACACCCCCTGCGGGCGACGAGTGGCTCCACGAGATGAAGTTCGACGGCTACCGGATCCTCTGCCGGATCGAGGAAGGACGGGCGACTCTCTGGAGCCGCAACGCACGGGACTGGACCGACCAGTTTCCGGCCATCACGGCTGCCGCGGCTCGTCTCCCCGTGCGGCAGGCGCTCCTCGACGGCGAGATCGCCGTGCTCCTGCCGAGCGGAACCACGAGCTTCCAGGCCCTCCAGAATGCGCTGTCGACCAACGACCAAGGACAGCTCGTGTACTTCGTCTTCGATCTCCTCCACCTGGATGGGCAGGACCTGACGGGCGCGACGCTCGAGGACCGGAAACGAGCGCTGGAGGCTCTCTTGGGCGGCGGGCGAGACGGCGCCGTCCGCTACAGCACCCACGTCATAGGCCATGGGAGCGAGTTCTTCCTCCAGGCGTGTCGGCTCTCCCTCGAAGGTGTGATATCCAAGCGCCGCGACCGGCCGTACGAACCCGGCCGCGGGAAGAGCTGGCTCAAGGTCAAGTGCATCCAGGAGCAGGAGTTCGTGGTGGGGGGGTTCACGGAGCCTCAGGGAAGGCGCACGGGCATCGGCGCCCTCCTTCTCGGGGTCAACGGGGAGGCGGGCGGCCTCGCCTACGCGGGCAAGGTGGGAACCGGCTTCACCGACGCCGCGGCGGCGCGTCTCCGTGAGCGGCTCGAGCGCCTGCGAACGTCCGAGTCTCCGTTCGCAGCGCCGGCCCCCCGGCGCCGCGGACGCCCGCTGGGTGAGGCCCGAGCTCGTCGCGGAGGTCGAGTTCACCGAGTGGACCCAGGACGGCCGGCTCCGCCATCCGTCGTTCAAGGGGATCCGGGAGGACAAGGCCGCGGCGGAGGTCGTCCGCGAGCGGCCCACGAATCCGGGAGCCAAGCCGTCTCGCGCGACGCCTGCGGCGCGAAAGACGGCCCGGTCAACGGGCAAGAGCAACACCGTGGCGGACGGAAGCGACGCCGTGGTGGCCGGCGTCCGGATCAGCCACCCGGATCGCGTGGTGTACCCGGACGACGCCGTGACGAAGGCGAGGGTGGCGCGATACTACGCGGCGGTCGCCGATCACATCCTGCCTCACCTGCGCTCGCGGCCGGCCGCGCTGGTTCGCTGTCCCGACGGGCTCTCCCGCGAATGCTTCTACCAGAAGCACCCGGGCCCCTGGACACCGGCGTCGCTCCGGCGGGTTCGGATCCGAGAGCGAAGCAAGACCGACGAGTATCTCGTCATCGAGGACGTGGCCGGCCTGGTGGGGCTCGTCCAGATGGGGGTTCTCGAGATCCACACCTGGAACGCCCAGGCCGACGGGCTCGAGACGCCCGACCGCCTCGTCTTCGACCTCGACCCCGGCCCGGACGTCCCCTGGGCGGCTGTCGTCACGGCGGCGCGTCTGGTCCGGGCAGCGCTGGAGGCGCGCGGGCTCCAGAGCTTCGTCAAGACGACGGGCGGCAAGGGCCTCCACGTCGTCGCTCCCATCCAGCCCGGACCCGGGTGGCCCGCGTGTGTCGCGTTCGCGCGGCGCGTGGTCGACGACCTGGTCGCCGAGACCCCGAGGGCGTTCGTCGCCACGATGGCGAAGTCCGCCCGGGCGGGAAAGATCTTCATCGACTACTTCCGGAACCAGCGCGGCGCCACGTCCGTCGCCGCCTACTCCACCCGGGCGCGTCCCGGCGCTCCCGTCTCGACCCCGGTCACGTGGGAAGAGCTCGACGCTGTCCCGTCCGGCACTCACTTCACGATCGCCCGCGTGGAGCGCCGTCTCGCGAAGCAGACCGCCGATCCCTGGGCACGCTACGCGAGGCTCAGACAATCGTTGCCGGCCTGATGCGCGGCGCGACATAGATGCGCGGCGCCCGGTCAGAACGTCGCTGTTGCGACGGCATGACGCGGCGGTGACTGCTCGACCCACCAGCGCGCCCGCGCCGCAACCGCCACTGCGGCCCTCTCAGGACGTCTCATGAGGATTACAGGGACCTCGGCAACGTGCTTGCACTAGATGCGGTCAGTGTCTGGGCCATCGTGAATCCTGCCTGCGGTCAGTGTTGACGGCCGCGACGGCGCACGCCCGGGAGGCGTTCATGGCGCGTTACAGCAGGGGCGCAGGGAAGGCAGTCAAGTCCGCCATGCGGCGACGCAAGAAGGGCACGCTCCGGAGCGGAAGCGGGAAGCGGGTGACGAGTCGCAAGCAGGCCATCGCGATCGGCCTGTCGGAGGCGCGAGAGAAAGGCGCTCGGGTTCCGAGAAAGTCGAAGTGACGAACGCACCCGGCTCGGGGCCGGTTGGCGGCGGCGCCGCCTCCGCGCGGCGGCGGTTCTGCTCCTCGTCGTCTTGGCGGTGGGCTCCTGCTCGACCGTCCCGGTGCATCGGACGCTGCCCCCGCTGAATCTCGGGGAGCCGTCGTTCTTCCCCACCATCGAGGCGCACGCCCAGGCGCCCATCGTCGGCGGCAACCGGTTGACGCTCCTGCTCAACGGGGAGCAGATCTATCCGGCCCTGCTCCGCGCGATCCGGGGAGCCCGCTCTACGATCACGTACGCGCAGTACAGCTACGAGGACGGGCAGATCGCCAAGGACCTTGCCGGGGCGCTGGCCGAGCGCTGCCGTGCCGGAGTCCGGGTGCACGTCTTGCTCGACAGTGTGGGAACCCTCCAGATGCCGCGGGAATACGTGGACCTCATGACGAAGGACGGTTGCCAGGTGGTCTCGTTCCGCCCGATCGGACCGCTGGGCCTCCGGCGGGTCAACAACCGGAATCACCGGCGGATCCTGGTCGTCGACGGCCGGGTCGGCTTCACCGGCGGGTCGGGCGTCAGCAGCAAGTGGATGGGCGACGGCCGGACCGCGGATCACTGGCGGGAGACTGACGTCCAGATCGAGGGGCCCGTGGTCGAGTATCTCCAGGGAGCGTTTGCCGAGAACTGGGTCGAGGCCACCGGGATGGTGCTGGGCGGTGCGGAGTACTTCCCGGGGTCCACCGGGGTGAAGGGGCGGACCCATGCCCAGATCATCCGCAGCGGCCCCCTGGGAGGCAGCTACGCCATCTACACGACCTTCCTGCTCGCCGTGTCCTCGGCCCGGCGTTCCATCAAGATCACGAATCCGTACGTCCTGCTCGACGACCAGATGACCGAGACGCTGCTCCAGGCGGCCCGCCGCGGGGTCAAGATCAGCTTTCTCGTGCCCGGCGTGAGCGACCACCCCCTCGTGCGCCATGCTGGCCGGCGGCAGTTCGGCCGGCTGCTCGAGGCCGGCATCGAGATCCACGAGTACTCCGCCGCCCTCCTCCACGCGAAGACGATCGTCATCGATGGCCTCTGGGCCACCGTGGGCAGCACGAACCTCGACTACCGTTCCTTCCGCCTGAACGACGAGCTGAACGTCGTGGCCTACGACCGAGAGTTCGCCGCCCAGCTGGAGAAGGTCTTCCAGGACGACCTCCGGTACGCCCGGCGCATCGACCTCGAGGCGTGGAACGACCGGGGCGTGCGGGGGCGGATGTTCGAGCTGCTGGCCATCCCGCTCGAGAGCAACCTCTGAGCAGGCGCCCGGACCGGAGGCGACCGGGCGTGGCCGGACTACCAGGGAATCGTCTGGCCCGGGCTCAGGATCGCGACCCGCTCCTCGAGCCCGCGCCGCAGGGCCTCCTGGAGAAGGCGATCCGGCGGCTCCCGGAACGGCTCCCGGTTCATCGCGAACGTTCCCCAGTGCATCGGCACCAGGAGCCGCCCTCCCACGTCCTCGAAGACCTGGACGGCCTCCTCCGGGTTGACGTGGTTGGGATGCCCGGTCCTGAACGTGTCGTACCCGCCGATCGGGATCGCGGCGAGGTCGAAAGGGCCGAACCGCTCGCCGATCTTCCGGAACTGGGAGTCGTAGCCGGTGTCGCCGGCGAAGAAGAAGCGCTTGGTCGGTCCGAGCACGGTCCACGAGGACCAGAGCCGCAGGTACTGGTCGGCGAGGGTCCGGCCGGAGGAATGCTGGGCGGGGGTGCAGACGAAGGTCAGCCCGCGGAACTCGGCCCTGTCCCACCAGTCCATCTCGACCACGTCGGTGATCCCCCGCTCCCCGAGCCATGCGCGGAGCCCCAGGGGCACGAAGAAGCGCGGCCGGTGCTCGCGGGCGAGCAGCGCGACGGTCTTGGCGTCGAGGTGGTCGTAGTGGTCGTGGGAGATGACAACGGCGTGGATGGGGGGGAGATCGGCGAACGCCATGCCGGGCGCCACCAGACGGCGGGGCCCGGCGAAGCCGACCGGGCTCGCCCGCTCGCCCCAGTGGGGATCCGTCAGGATGTTGACCCCGTCGAGCTGCACGAGAAACGTGGAGTGTCCCACCCACGTGACAGTGGGATGCGTCCCGTTGGCGCGCAGCGCGGCGCCGTCGTTCGCGAGCACGGCTGTCGCCGCGCCCCTCGGACGGCGCGGCGCGAGGCTACCCAGGACAAAGTGTCGCATCCGGACCCCGACGTCGTAGTGATAGCCCTCATCGAGGTTGCGGAAGCCGCGCCGGAGGTGGTGGGCGGGTTTCCGCTCCACCCCGGCGGACTCGACGTCCAGCGTGACCGTCGAGACCATGGTGAGCGCGGCAAACGCGAGAAGCGAGGATAGGCGCATGAGTCGGAACACGCGAGTCAGACCTCCAGCCAAGTCGATGGGGCCCCCGGCGGCGAGAACCACTGCACGATTGAAGCGTAGCACACGGACTTCGGCAGCCCCTTCGTCCGACCCTCACCCGCCGGTGTACGATGCGGTCCAAGTGGGTGCTGTCGCAGCCGGAAGCGACGGCGCGACGCCCTCCCCTCGGTCGGGGCGCGCGCGGGCGTCAAAGGGGCGAAGCCCGGTGATGCGGCTCGTACGATCGGTCGGCGGGGTCCTCCTCCTCGTGGTGGGACTGCTCGGTCTCGTGTTTCCGGTGATTCCCGGCATCCCCCTGCTGTTGGCCGGCGTCGCCGTGCTGGGCCGGGATCACCCGCTCGTCCGGCCCGCTCTCAATTGGCTGGGCCGGCTGCGCGAGAAGTGGCGACGCTGGCGGCAGGGCTCGAAACGCAATCCCAAGTGACGGGACCTCCTCGACCATTCCAGCCCCTCGAGCTCCCGCCGACTCCCGCGACGCCGGCGAGCCTGCCCGCCGCGGGACGTCGCCGGCCACGCGCGCGTGTGGGTCGGACGGCACCGCCGGGCCCCACCGTCGGGCTGGCCTCGGGGCCCGCCGCCCAAGTCGGGAGCCTACGGTCAGCGGGCTTCTGGAGTCCCCTGGGCCCCGGGCGCGTTCTGGCCGGCGATCGCGAGAATGCCTCTCCGCGGTGACAGGCGGGCCGGGCGCGGGCCGCGACGGGAGGCCCCCAGCAGGGGCACGTAGTCGAGCTCGCGGCCATCGGCCACGCAGCGGAGCAGCAAGCCGCCCCGGCTCATGTCGCCCCGGCCGACGAACTCGGTCGGGAACACCAGCCGCTCGCCGAAGACCTGCGTCAGGGGCTCCACGTACTTCGCGCTCGCCACGCTGCCCAGGAGCACGACCTGCCATCCGACGGCGCCGTCGAGGGCCGCCGCCAAGGCGCGCGCGTCACGCACCAGCGGCCGCCGGTACCGCGGGTCGTCGGGATCGATATCGACCCGACCGTACCGGCGCAGGAGCGTCGCGCCCGACCGGGATCTGGGGCGGCCGGAGATCCCTGGCAGGGTGTGATCACCAGTGTCCCGTTCACACCCGCCGGCGGGCGGGCGAAGGACCGCGCGTAGGCCAGCTTGCCCCGGAAGTAGAGGCCGCTCATGAAGCTGAAGACTTCCCCCAGGGATGCCCCCTGGCCGCTCTGCACGCGGCGCGCGAGGTCGAAGCGGGCCTGCTTCCGGAGAACGAGCTGCGCGCGCTGACCGCCGCAATGCGCCGGCGACAGAAGGAAGATGCGCGTCGACATTCCACTCGCCAGTGTAGAGGTCCCGCGCCGCGCGCACTAGACTCGGGCGACCGCCAGCATCGCTGACCCGCACCGAGGTCCCGATGCCTCAGCCTCCCGGCCTGCGTGCGAGCCGGCCGCAGGTCTTTCGGGTCGCGGCCCGCTCGCCGGCCCGGGCCGTACCTCCGCGCGGAGCCGTCAGGCGCGGCCGGTGGGCTGCCACCCGCCGTAGAGGGGGTGGCCGGCCTCGAGGGGCAGCCTGACCGGCGCCTGCGTTCGCGCGGCATGGTAGATGGCCGTGATCAGCTCGATCGACGCGCGGGCGTCCGCGAGAGTGACCGGGAGCTCGGCTCCCGACCGGAGCGCGCGGTGGTACCGGGCGAACTGTCCGGCATACCCCTCGAGCTCGGGCACGAAGGCGGCCAGGGCCTCCTGGAGGCGATCGTCGACCTCCGGCGTGTCACCCTTGAACGTCCAGGGGTCGTGCGTGTTCCGGTAGGGCTCGGTGTTGCTCTCGGCGGAGAGGCTCGCGAAGCAGAACCGATGCCGGCTGATCTCACGCGTCGAGCCGGTCGTGGCGGCCAGGGTGCAGAGCGAGCCGTCGGCCATCTCCATCGAGGCCGCAAGGCAGTCCTCGGTCTCGATCGGGTTCACGAGGGTGGTGAGGTGCGCCGACACGCTCCTTGCCGGCCCCAGCAGGTAGTAGACGAGGTCGTGGGCGTGAATGGCGAGATTGACCAGAGGCCCGCCCAGCTCCGTGGCCCACCGGGACCGCCAGGGCACCGCGTAGTAGGCGGGCCGCCGCCGCCAGGCGGTCTCCACCGTCGTCAGGTACGCGCGGCCGGCGATCCCCTGCTCCACGAGAAGCCGGAGCTTCTGGATACCGTGGCCGAAACGGTACTGGAAGATCGGCATCACCCGCCGTCCCGACCGGATCTCGGCGGCCGCCAGCCGGTCGGCGTCCTCCAGCGAGCCGCAGAGGGGCTTCTCGCAGATCACGTGCTTTCCGGCTTCCAGCGCCTGGAGGATCTGCGGCGCGTGGAGGTACGGCGGCGTGCAGAGGTCGACGATGTCGAGGTCGTCCTCCTGACAGAGGGCGGCGACGTCGGTCAACACCCGGCCGATCCCGTACGCCGCCGCGACCTCGCGGGCTTTCGTCTCGTCGACGTCGCAGACCGCCGCCACCTCGAACAGCTCCGGCAGGCTCCGGTAGGCATCGAGGTGCTGGCGGCCGATTCCGCAGCCGACGACGGCGACCTTCAGCGTCCCGCCCATCGCTCAGCCGGGCGGAGTGGCGGGGCGGCGGGATGGCGCCCGTTCCGGCGTCACGTCCGGGCGGGTGTCCAGTCGTACCGCCTTTGCCTGCGCTTCCAGGGCGAGCTGGCAGGCGAGGAAGCAGTGGGCCTGGGGCATCGCGGTCTCCGTCCGGTCCACGATGTCGGCGAGGAGCTGCCGGCCGTACGGGAGGTCGCCCCCGCTCGCGTCCACGTAGCGGGCGGCCTGTCCGTCGACCAGGAACAGATGACTGGCGCCGGGGCGCCCGGCGATGTCCACGTACTTCCGCAGCTCGAGGTAGCCCTCCGTGCCCAGCACGACGAGCCGGCCGTCGCCCCACGTGCTGAGGCCGTCCGGGGTGTACCAGTCGACCCGGGCGTACCCGCTTCCCCCGTTGCCGCGGAGGAGCACGTCCCCGAAGTCCTCGAGCTCCGGCCACTGGGGGAAGCGCCAGTTGGCCACCTGGGAGGCCACCACCTCCGCCTCGGTCGAGCCCGTCATGAACAGGAACTGGTCCATCTGGTGCGACGCGATGTCCGCGAGGATGCCGCCGGTCTGCGCCCGCTTGAAGAACCACGCCGGGCGCGTGGGCGCGTTGATCCGGTGGGGCCCGAGCCCCACCGTCTGGACGACCTTCCCGATGGCGCCGGCCTTCACGAGCTCCCCGGCCCGCACGGTGGCGGCGTTCTCGAGGCGCTCGCTGAAGCACACCGAGTAGATCCGCCCGGTCTCCGCCTGGACCCGGCGGGCCTCGGCCAGCTGGTCCAGCGTCGGTGAACGCGGGCTTGTCGCTCATGTAGTCCTTCCCGTGGCGCATCACCTCGACGCCGAGCGGCCCTCGCTCGCTCGGGATGGCCGCGCTCACGACGAGGTGGAGCCGGCCGTCCTCCAGGATCTCGCGGCGGCTCCGGGCGAGCCGCGCCGTCGGGTACCGGCGGCCGTATTCCGCCGCCAGCTCGGCCTCCTCCGCGAAGAACGACACGAGCTCCGCCCCGGCGCGGAGGAGCAGGTCCGTCTGGGCGTAGATGTGATTGTGATTGACGCCGACGACCGCGAACCGGACGGGCGGTGGCATGGCGCGCTCGCGGCCCTCCCTCTCGCGCGGAGGGGCCGGTCAGCCCTTCATCCCGGTGGTGCTGATGCCCTGGACCAGGTACCGCTGGAAGACGACGAACACCACGAGCACCGGCACCAGCGACAGCGCGGACATGGCGAAGATCGCCCCCCAGTCCGTCGCGCCCGACGCGTCGGCGAAGGATCGGAGCGCCACCGAGATCGTGTAGAGCTTCGGCTCGTTCAGGTACACGAGCGGCGTCAGGAAGTCCTCCCATGTCCAGTAGAAGGAGAAGATCGCCGACGTGATCAGCGCGGGCCGGATCAGCGGCAGGATGATCCGGAAGAAGACCCCGAAGTGGCTGCAGCCGTCGATCTCCGCGGCCTCGTCCAGCTCCTTCGGAATGCCGCGGATGAACTGCATGATCATGAAGATGAAGAAGGCCATCCCGAAGAACCGCGGCAGGAGGAGCGGGTAGAAGGT
The DNA here is from genome assembly GCA_963745015.1 of uncultured Candidatus Rokubacteria bacterium. Lineage (GTDB taxonomy): Bacteria > Methylomirabilota > Methylomirabilia > Rokubacteriales > DASRDR01 > DASRDR01. Next base: position 521,294 of record CAVUVU010000008.1, on the reverse strand, counting down.
GTTCACCAGGTTCAGCTTCGTGAAGAACACGTACTGCGGGATGATGATGACCTGCACCGGCAGCATCAGCGTCAGCAGCATGCAGGTGAACCAGAACCCCCGGCCCGCGAACCGGATGCGCGCGAACCCGTAGGCCACGACCGCGGACGACACGCACCGCGGCCACCGTCCCGACCCCCGCGTAGATCAGCGAGTTCTTGTAGAAGGTCGCGAACGTGATCCCGCCGAAGCCCGCCCAGCCGCTGACGTAGTTCTGGGGGGTGAAGCGCTGGGGCACGAGGGACATCACGTCGGCCCAGATCTCGGACGGCCCCTTGAACGAGCTCGCGAAGAGCCACACGATCGGGTAGAGCATCACGAAGCCGAAGGCCCCGACGGCCGTGTGGTAGACGACCGTCCGGAGCAGGTCTCGCCGCCACCGCCGCGAGGCGGGCCGCTCCCCGCCGTCCGCCCGCGCCCCGGCGCTCACCGCCCCTCCTTCGCCTCGTAGAAGACCCAGCGCCCGGAGGTCTTGAAGAGAATCGCCGTGCAGAGGGCCACCGCGAGCAGCAGCACCCACGCCATGGCCGAGGCGTAGCCCATCTGGAAGCTCTCGAAGGCCCGGCGGTACAGGTACAGGGCGTAGAAGAGCGTGGTGTCCATCGGCCCCCCGCCCGTCACGATGAACGCCTGGGTGAAGACCATGAACCCCGTGATGGTCTGCATCACCAGGTTGAAGAACGTGACGGGCGACAGGAGCGGCAGCGTGATCCGGAAGAACCGGCTCCAGGCCCCGGCGCCGTCGATCGCCGCCGCCTCGTGGAGCTCGGCGGGGATCTGCCGGAGCCCGGCCAGGAAGATCAGCATGGGCGAGCCGAACTGCCAGACGGCGAGCGTGATCAGGGTCCAGATCGCGAAGTCCGGGCTCCCGAGCCAGCTGACGCGCGGGACGCCGAGGAGCGCGAGCACGGCGTTGACCACCCCCTGGGACCCGAACACCTGCCGCCACATGAGGGCCACCGCCACGCTGCCCGCCACGATGGACGGGGCGTAGTAGGCGGCCCGGTACACGCTCATCCCGCGGCGCTGGGTGTTCAGCAGCATCGCGAGCGCGAGCGCGAACGCCAGCCGGAGCGGGACGGCGACGGCCACGTAGAACAGGGTCACCGTCACCGACTGCAGGTAGCGCCGGTCCTGCAGGAACATCCGCTCGAAGTTCTCGAGCCCCACCCAGCGCGGTGGCGTGAGGATGTCGTAGTCCGTGAAGGCGAGATACAGCGAGGCGCCCATCGGGAGCAGGGTGAGGCCCAGGAACCCGATCAGCCACGGCGCGATGAAGGCGTACCCGGCGATGTTGCGCAGGCGCGCCCGCGCGCGGCGCCCCGCGCCGCTCTCGGCCCGGGCCTCGACTCCAACGAGATCCCCGCTCGGGAGCGACGGACGCGCGCGCCCGGCTCATCCCCGGCCGCCGAACGTTCGCATGGGCGCGGCGAGCCTCGGTCCGCTCGCCGCGCCCGGGTCCCTGCCGGACACGCTTCCCGCCGGGCTAGCGCTTCGCCTTGGCGAGGATGGCGTTGGCTTCCTGCCGCAGGAGCGCCGCGGCCTTCTCCGGATCCAGCCGGCCGTACGCCACCGGGTCGATCACCTGGGGATTGAAGACGTTCTTGACGATCTCGGTGTGCCCCGGCGGATCCGGCGGCGGGATGGGCTGGACGTCCTTGCTCACCCGGTCGAGGTAGGCGAACATCTCGGCCTGCGAGCGCCCGAGCTTCGGCTTGAGGGCCTGCTGCACCTTGCTGGAGATGGGCACCCCGCGCTCGGCCAGCAGCACCTCGTTCGCCTCGATCGAGTTCGTGACGAAGTCGATGAACATCGCGGCTTCCTTGGGCTGCTTGGCCTGCGAGGTGACGCTGAAGAACTGCGACGGCTTCACGAAGTTCGCCGACTTCCCGCCCGTGACGCGCGGCAGCGGCGCCAGCACGAAGTTTCGCTCGTCGCCGCCCGCCGCCTTCCAGACGGCGACGATCTGGTTGCTCCAGAAGTAGGCCATGGCCGCCTTCCGGCTCACGATGGGAGCGAGCTCCACGCTCGTGTCCTGGTTGAAGCTCGCGAGCTCGTCGGCCCGCGGGACCAGGGCGTTGGCCTTCTGGAGGCGCAGCAGCATGTTGAAGTGCTCCACCAGCGGCTTGTCGCTCTCGTAGCCGATCCGGCCCCCGTCAGTGGTGTAGCGCCACTGTCCCGCCGAGAGGTAGAGGGCGCCCCAGATCTGGTTGTCCCACGTCTGCGAGCCCATGCCCCAGATGCCGAGCTTCGACTGGAGAGCCATGGAGGTCTTCTCGAAGTCGGCCCACGTCCAGTTCGGCGGGGGCAGCTCGACGCCCGCCTTCTTGAAGGCGTCCACGTCGAGCACCCAGCACTGGGAGTTGGACCCGAGATTGACGGCGACCAGCTTGCCGTTCACGACGCCGCCCTTGATGGCCGCGTCGGCCACGTCGCGCGTGTCGATCACGCCGGCCTTGACGTAGTCGTCCAGCGGCGCCAGGAGACCCCGGGACGCCCACTCGGCGATGTAGGCGTAGTCCTGCTGCATCACGTCGGGCAGGTTGCGCCCCGCCGCCTGGGTCGTCATCTTGGTCCAGTAGTCGCCCCATCCGGCGAACTCGTAGGTGACCTTGATGTTCGGGTACTTCTTCTGGAAGAGCTCGATGGCCTTGATCGTCCGGTTGTGCCGGTCCTGCGAGCCCCACCACGCCACGCGCAGCTCGACGGGGGCGCCGCTCGACTGGGCGGCGGCGGGCGTGTGGGCGGCGCCGGCCATCCAGAGGCCGACGATCACGGTCATCCACGCGACTGTCCGGCCGATGCGACCACGCAGCATTGCGGGGGCCTCGCTTTCTGTCACGGTCGGAGGGGGGTGGCGGGATCCGGGTTCATGCCCCTACTCGGTCACCTCGGGGCACGCCTGTCAAGAGGGACTCGGCCCGCGTCATCCGGCGGGGTGCGTCCGGTCCGGCAGGCGAAACAGGTCGTCCACGCGCACCAGGCGACCGGTGCGGATCGATTCGTTCGCCGCGAAGCCCACGAGGAGCGACGCCGCCCCGTCGACATGGGAGGCAGCCCGGCGGTACGGATCCGGCGGCGGCGAGGGCGCGAAGAGCTGCTCCAGCATGACCGGATCGGCTCCGCCGTGGCCCCCATCCCCGGACGGCACCTCCACCTCGTACGCCGCGCCGAACAGGGGGTGCACCGTGATGCGCGCGTCCCGGAACGCTCCCTTGCTGGCCGTGGCCCGCTCGGCGTCCTGCATGAGGTGCGTGACGTTCTCCACGATGTCCATCTCGAGCCGCCCCCGGTCGCCGGTGATGGCCACGCGCAGGCCCTCCCAGGGAGCGTAGGCGATCAGGCAGTAGGAGAGGAGCGCCCCGTTCCGGTATCTCGCCGTCACCGTCATCGTATCGTCGATCGTGATGGGCTCGCCGAACACGTTCCGGTCACGGATGTAGCCGGTCTCGGCCTCGGCTTCGAGATACAGGCCGCGAAGCGCCGCGCTCCGGTCGAGGAACAGCGCGAACGGATCGCTCTCCGCCGCCTCGCTGCCGGTGTAGCGCGCGTACGGATGCGATTCGCCGCGCGCCTCGGCATTCGCCCGTCCGTAGAAGCCCAGGCTCGCCAGCGCGAAGACCTCGCTCGGATACGAGTCGATCCACCAGTTGACGAGGTCGAAGTGGTGGGTCGCCTTGTGCACGAGGAGCCCGCCGGAGTTCTCGCGCTCGCGGTGCCACCGCCTGAAGTAGTCGGCGCCGTGCCGGGTGTCGAGAAGCCAGGAGAAGTCGACGCACAGCGGGCGGCCCACCGCGCGCTCGATCATCAGGCGGCGGAAGACGGTGTAGGCGGGAGCATAGCGATAGTTGAAGGTGACGCGGAGGGTCCGCCCGGTCCGCGCGATCGTGTCGAAGATCCCCCGCATCTTCTCGGCGTCGGTCGTCATCGGCTTCTCGGTGATCACGTCCGAGCCGAGCTCCATGGCCCGCGTGATGTACCGGTGGTGGGTGGCGTCCACCGTGGCGACGACGACGGTCTGGGGGCGCGTCTCGGCGACCATCCGGTCGAACGCATCGGCCAGATACGTCGGGACGGGCGCGCCGGCGCCCGCCGCCGCCAGCCGCCGGTTGTGCCAGTCCATCCGGGTCTGGCTGAGGTCGCACAGCCCCACCAGCTCGGCCGTCTCCCGGTAGGTTCCGGCGATCGCGTCGACGAACATGCCGGCGCGGGAGCCGGTTCCCACGATGGCGTAGCGTCGCCGGGGGCTCATCCGGGCCTCGCCCCACCCTGCGGGCGCAAGCGCCCGGTCCGATCCCCGCACGTCATGAGAGCGACGCGAGCTTGACGGCGGTGTTCAGAGCGTCTTGGTAAGAGTGCCTGTAAAGCACGTAGAATCAGCGTGTTGCAACGTATTACGTGCCAGATCAGTTCAGGCCGCTCGGGAGGGTGGGGTATCCGCCTCCCAGATCACGACCCGGATGGGCGTCGGATCCAGGCCGGCGCACGGGTTGTTGACCTGGGGGCAGTTGGAGATCAGCGAGAGCGCGTCCATCTCGGCCCGCAGGTCGACGAAGTCGCCCGCCTTCGACAGCCCATCGACGAAGACGGTGTCCGCGAGCGCGCCGTCCGGGCCGACCGGCACGTTCGAGAAGAAGTTGAGGTTCGCGACGATGTCGCGCCGGTCCATCCCGTAACGCCCGAGCAGGCGCAGGAAGGTCTCGCGGCAGCCGGGCACGCTCGCCACCCCGTACATCAGGAGGTTGCTGGGCGCGCTGCAGCAGCCCCCGATGGTGTCGTGCCGGCCGCACGTGTCCGCGACGATGGTGAACATCGGCCGAGCGACATCGGAATAGAGCACGTGCCCGGTGGTGAGCAGGATGCTCCGGGCCTTCTTCATGGTGTTGGCGGCGTGGTACCGCTCCTGCGGCTCGCTGGCGCGATAGCAGAGGAAGTCGACCCCCTGCTTGCCAGCCTGGTCCACGATCCGGAGGATCTGGCCTCGCCTCACCACCTCGGCCCACCCCTCGCCCGGCGGAACCACGTCGTCACGGACGACGCGCCCCGGGACTGGCGAGGAGGCCGTGGCTCCGGGCTCACCGCTCATCGGACTCTCCCGCTCTCTGGCCGCGACGCGCCGCCGGGAAACCCAGCCACGGCGAGGGCGGCGCAGGGCGCCCGCCCCGTGCCGCTCGCTGTCGCCGGTACGCCACGATCAGGTCGAGGTGCTGGGCACGGGCGCGCCTGATCGGCTCAGGGCCGCGTGTACTTCCGCGCGTAGGCGCTCGCGCAGGCCGTCTGCAGGGCGGCGTCGTCCAGATCGAGGCCCCGGAAGCGCTCGATCGACATCCACCCGAGGTCCGGCTCGCTGGATCCGTCCAGGATGAGGTCGGCCAGCGCGCGGCCGACGGACGCGGAGATGGAAAGGCCGCCCACGTTGCAGGCGGACGCGATGTAGAAGCCGCCCAGGCTGGCGACCGGTCCGACGATGTGACGGCCATCCGGGGAAATGGTCGGGAGGCCGCCTCGGTGCTCGTGCAGCTTCGCGCCCCGCAGCGCGGGGAAGTGGGCAGCCACCTCGCCGGCGAGCCCCCAGAGCACGCCGACGTCGAGCGGCACGTCCCGCACCTGGAACCCTTCCGGCTCCTTTCGCATGTCGATCTGGAGCGGGTGGTCCTCGTAGCCCCCGAGCATCAGCCCGCCCTGCTCGGGCCGCGTGTACACGCTCGCCTCGTGGATGCGGACGATCGGATGATGCGGCTCGACCCCCGCGATGGGCTCGGTGATGAACAGCTGGTGGCGGGTGGGCACCATCGGGATGCGGATCCCCACCTCGTCCGCCAGGAGGGCCGACCAGGCGCCCGGCGGCGTCGACGACCACGGGGCTCTCGATCACCCCGGCCGAGGTGCGGACACCGCGGATCCGCCCGCCCTCGTGGACGAATCCCGTCACCGCCGTCCCGGGCGCCAGGGTGACGCCCATCTCACCGGCCGCCGCCGCGAACTCCCGGGCGACCAGCGGCGGGTGGAAGTAGCCGTCCTCCGGCGAGAACAGGATGGCCCGGGCCCCGGCCGCGCGGAAGTGCGGGGCCCGGCGCTCGGCCTCATCGGCCGACAGGAACTCGACCTTCACCCCGAAGGACTCCGCCAGCGCCGCGTCACGGCGCATGCGCGCTTCCCCCTCCGCGGTCAGCATGACCCGCATGGCCCCCACGCGATGAAACCGGATCGATCGTCCCGTGACGCTCTCGAACGCGGCGAGCGTCTCCACGGCCTCGTTGACGAGCTTCACCATGAGCTCGGACGCGGCGACCTTGGACGTGAGCCCCGCCGCCCGGGGCGAGGTCTGCGAGCCGAGCTCGTAGCGGTCGAGCAGGACGACGTCACGGGCACCGCGTCGGGCCAGATGGTAGGCGGTGCTGGCGCCGAACCCGCCCGACCCGACGATCACGACCTCGGCTCGCTTGCGCATGCTCCCCCGCTCCGTTCTCCGCGTTGCCGGGCTCCCCTGTCTCACTGCGCCCGGACCAGGCGGTCTCGACTGAATGCTAGAGACCGGCGGTCGTGGTGTCAAACCATCCGGCCGTTCGCCGCGAAAGGCAGCGCCCGCCCCCGGCACCGCCACCGCGCGGGCGGCGCCCGAGCGAGCCGGCTCGGGGCCGCCGTGGAGCCGCGCGCCTGGACCGCCAGGGGGCGGACCGGGCACCGCGTCACGGGCGTCGTCAGAGGCGCTCGGGCTCGATGCTAGGGCTCCAGGAAGGCGTTCAGCTCGGGAGTGGGCACCGACTGGTCGAGATATGCGAAGGTGCCGCCGGCCTTCACCTCGCGCGCGGCCGTGATCAAGCCTGTCATGGCCGCCCGGTAGAGCGACGAGGCGAGGCTGATCCGCTTCACGCCGGCCGCCTCGAGCTCTCCCACGGTGAACGACTTGCCCCTGATCCCGGCCATGAAGTTGACCGGCTTCGACAGCGCGGCGCAGACCGCTCGCACCGCCGCCAGATCCGGGAGGCCCGGGGCGAAGAGCACGTCCGCGCCCACCTGCTCGAAGGCGCGAAGCCGCGCGATCGTGTCGTCCAGGCTCGGGTTGCCGCGCAGGAAGTTCTCCGCCCGCGCGGTCAGCGTGAACGGGAACGGGAGGGCCCGTGCCGCCTGCACGGCCGCCGCCACACGGGCCGTGGCCTGGCCGATGTCGAAGAGGGGCCGGGCCGGATCGCCGGTGAAGTCCTCGATCGAGCCCCCGACCAGCCCCGCCTCCGCGGCCAGCCGGATGGTCTCGGCCGCGGCGCCGGGCGTGTCGCCGAATCCCTTCTCGAGATCGGCCGAGACCGGCAGGTCGGTCGCCTCGACGATGGCTCGTGCGTGCGCGAGCGCCTCTGCGCGGGTCACCTTCCCGTCCCGCCGGCCGAGGGTGCCCGCGGAGGCGCCGCTCGACGTGGCCAGCGCGGTGAAGCCGAGCCCGGCCAGGACGCGCGCCGAGCCCGCATCCCATGGGTTCGGGATCACGAACGCGCCCGGCCCCTGGTGGAGCGCCCGGAATCGCTCGGCCTTGTCTCCCTGACTCAGCGCCATGGCACTCCTCCTTCGTGGATCATGACCGTCCGGCCCCTGCCGCCGGCCGCGGCGGGACGTCGTCCTCAGCATCGGGTCACGTGAGCGGAGACCGCGAGCCACCGACCCTCGCGACGAGCCCAGACGTCCGTGTAGCGGCCGGATCCGGCGCCCCCGTCCGGCGCGGACGTAGGTGGTGCGGGCGTGGATGATCGCGACGTCCCCCATCAGGCGCACATTGACGTCGCGCGCCTCGAGGTCCGAGATCGTGACCGGCCGCGCGGTCTGGACGAGGAAGGCGGCCCGATCGATCAGCGATCCGTCGGGGTTGCTGCAGAGGAAGTCGTCCGCCAGGATCTCGTCGAAGCGGCGGACATCCGAAGTCTGCACCGATCTGATGTAGTCGCGATTCAGGTCCCGGAGTGTCTCGAGGTCCGACTTCGAACCGGCGTGGTCGTGCGTCTCCATGTGTCCCTCCCGGGGTGAGATGTGGCGGTTTCCGTCATGCTCGAAACGAAAAGCAGCCGCGTGACGGAGAACCGTGGTCGCGGACGGACGGCCGCCTCAGTCGCCGTCGGCACGACTCGCAGCCTTCACCTGGCCCGCCGCGGTCAGGCGTCCCTCGATCCTGGCCCGGCTCCGCGCCAGTATCTCGGCAGGGGCAACGCCGCTGGCGATGCACAGCCGCGTCCAGTAGCGCCACACATCGCCCAGTTCCCCGGCCAGCCGCTCGCGATGCTGATCGCCTTCCCGCGCGAGTCTCCGGAGGCATTCGGCGACCTCGCCGGCATCCCCCACCAGGGCGAGCCCGGCGTCCCACAACGACTGAGCGTCAAGCCCTTCCGCGCGCCCGGCCTCGGACGCTGCGACTGCCCACGCGGCGTACTCCTCGAGTGTCATCGGCGCGGCTCCGGCCGGCGGTCCACCCGCAGGGCGCCCTGCTCGTCGCCAGTCGACGTGTGCTCGGCTCCGGGCCAGGAGCATGGACGGTGCCGTCCGGGTGACCGCGCAAAGCCTCGCCCAGTAGTAGGCCACGTCACCCAGTTCGTCGGCCAACCGCTCCGGCTCCCAATCGTCGTCGCGGAGCCGCCTCGCGAGCACACCGGCGACCTCACCGATCTCGCTGGCGAGCCCGAGACCGTTCTCGAACAGCCTCCCGTCCCCGAGCACGCCCCCATGACGGGTCACGCCGATTCCCGCCGCCCAGGCGACGTACTCGTCGAGTGTCATGACCGTCTCCCCGGCGGGCCGCCACCCTGTCCGCGGCCAGTTGCCTGTCCGCAGTATGCCTGAAGCCATGTGACGAGCGTCGACCCCCAGGACATCGTCCGAAGCGGCCAAGCCTCCAAATCCCTGGGAGGAGCCGAACGTCGTCGCCTCCATCCGGCAGAGCACAGAATCGTGGAGCCGTTGGCCACCTGATCCGACCGGCGCTGGGCGCGGCCCGTCGCTGGCCATCCTGGACCGCGCGCTCCCCGATCAGTCTCGTGTTGATCCGAGACGCCCGACGACCCGATCATGGGGCGTGCCACGGGGTCGAAGAGCCACCGCCTCGACGGGTCCCACCCTCAGCCGGCGCGGCTTCCTCCGCAGAGCGCTCGCCGGTGCTTTCGCCGCTCCGGGGCTCGCGGCCTGCGCGACTCGGGCCCACCTGGATGTCACTGGCCGTGACCCCTTCACCCTCGGCGTGGCCGCGGGCGAGCCCGGACCAGACGGCTTCGTGCTCTGGACCCGGTTGGCGCCTGAGCCGCTCTGGGCCGATCCTGCAGCGCCGGGCGGCCTGGCAACGGGAGACCTCGCCGTCACCTACGAGATCGCCGCGGACCCCGAGATGCGAACGATCGTCCAGTCCGGCCCGGCAATCGCAGAGGCCGGCTTTCGCCCATTCGGTGCATCTCGAGGTGCGGGGCCTCCCGCCGGGCCGACCGTACTGGTACCGCTTCACGAGCAGGGACGCCCAGAGCCGTATCGGCCGGGCGTGGACGCGCCTCGCCGCCCGGCGACGCGCTCCGCCAGCTCCGCTTCGGCTTCGTCTCCTGCGCCAACTACGAGCACGGGTACTTCGCGGCCTATCGGCACCTCGCCGACGAGTCACCCGGACCTCGTCCTCTTCCTCGGCGACTACATCTACGAGTATGTCGATCGAGTGCGGCCGACCGTTCGACGGCACAGCGATGGCGTCGAGGCGACGACCCTGCCCGCCTATCGCAACCGGTACGCGCAGTACCGGCTCGACCCGGACCTCCAGCGGCTCCACGCCGAGGTGCCCGCGCTCGTGACCTGGGACGACCACGAGGTCCAGAACGACTACGCCGACCGCTGGTCGGCGACGTTCGATGGCCCGGAAGCCTTCCTGGCGCGGCGGGCCGCCGCGTATCAGGCCTTCTACGAGCACATGCCGCTCCGACCGAGCCGGTCACGACCGCAGGGGCCCGCGCTCCAGCTCTACGACCGCTTCCCCTACGGCGACCTGGTCGAGTTCTCGGTGCTCGACGGGCGGCAGCATCGCAGCCGACAAGCTTGCGCGCGGCCGCCAGACTACGGCGGCGGACACTTCGAGACCGATGCGTGGTGTCCCGAACGGCGGGACCCGGCCCGGTCCATCCTCGGCCCGGCGCAGGAGGCCTGGCTCTTCGACGGGCTGGCACGGTCATCGGCGCGGTGGAACATCCTGGCGCAGGACGTGCTGATGGCGCAGCTCCGGCAGCGGGTCCCCCTGGTCGGGACCGTGGGCCACTGGACCGATGCCTGGGACGGCTACCCGGCCAGCCGGGGCCGGCTCCTCCGGCACTTGGAGTCGAGCCGCGTCTCGAATCCCGTGGTCATCACCGGCGACCTCCACTCCTTCTGGGTCAATGACCTGAAGCGGGACTTCGACGATCCCGGCTCCCCGACCGTCGCGACGGAGTTCGTCGGGACCTCCGTCACCTCGCTCGGGCCGTCCCACTCCCAGTTCATGGAGTGGATGCCGGACAACCCGCACGTCCGCTACTTCGAGAGCCGCCGGCGAGGATACGTCTCCGTCGAGCTGACACCCGACCGGATGACCGCGCGGCTCCGCACGCTGTCGGATGCCCGCGATCCTCGGGCCACGGTCTCGACCCTGCGAAGCTTCGTCATCGAGTCCGGACGTCCGGGCGCACTCCCCGCGTAACGGCCCGGCTGGCGACCCGCAGCCTCTGTTCCGGCCCGCGCGTCACGGAACCAGCACGATCTTGCCGAAGGCGCCGGCGGCCATGATGTCCCTGTGCGCCTGGGCAGCCTGCGCGAGGGGCATTTCCTTCCCGACCACGGGACGCAGCGTGCCGTTCGCGAGACCGGTGGCCATGGCGGCGTGAGTCTCCCGCTCCTCCGCGTCCGAGATGCCCCACAGGGTGAAGGCGCGCACGGACGCGCGCCGCGTCATCAGGTCGCGCGGCGTGATCGTGACGTCGCCGCGGCTGCCGATGACGATGACGCGGCCGCTCGGCGCGAGCAGCTTCAAGTCGGCGCCGAGATTGACGTTCGCGAGCATCTCGAGGATCACGTCCACCCCGCGGCCGGCGGTAGCCTGGAGAATCGCGTCCTGGTAGCCGGCCTGGCCGTGGTCGAATGCCTGATCCGCCCCCTCGTGCTCGACGAGATCAAGCCCCCTCTGGCTTCCGGCCGTGCCGAAGACGACGAGGCCCATGGCGCGGGCGATCTGCACCGCCGCGATGCCGACGCCTCCGCTGGCGCCGTGGACCAGGAGGGTCTCCCCCGCCCGCGCATCGGCGAAGTGGCGGAGGGCATGAAAGGCCGTGCCGTACGGCACCCAGATGCCCGCGCCCTGGGCGAAGGACGCCTGGTCCGGCAGCGGATGCACCTGGGACTCGCGCGCGAGGGTGTATTCGGCGTATGCGCCGCTGAGCGTGTTCGCGGTGTAGACGCGGTCGCCCGGCTTCACCCTGGAGACGCCGGCCCCGATGGATTCGATCGCCCCGGCGGCGTCACTGCCCGGCGTGTACGGAAGGGGCGGCTTGATGGCATAGGAGCCATTGCGCATGTAGGTGTCGTAGGGGTTCACACCCGCGGCCATCACCCGGACGAGCACCTGGCCCGGGTCGGGGCGGGGTGTCGGAATCTCCTCGAGCGTCAGGACCTCGGGTCCGCCGAACTCATGGACGCGGATCGCCCTCACCGTCTATCTCCCTTCGCCGAGCACGGTCGGCCTTCCCTCGTGGCTAGTGGCCGCGCCGCCGGTGGGCGCCCAGGAGGTCCATGCCGAAGTCGCCGACCGGATCGCGCCACACGCGTGTGCGCGTGGTTGGCGTCCCGGGTCGTGTTGTCGTACTCCACGAGCAGGCGGTGCCCCTGGATCCGGTAGTAGTGCGGCCGCGCCGGCTCGAGGCTGCCGGCCCATGCCAGGTGGAGGGCTGGAAACGACGGGCCGGTGACCTTGGCCATCTCCGGCTCGGCGATCTCGTCCGGAAGGCGTCCCAGGTAGGTGCCGAGGAGCGCCTTCAGGATCTCGTGCTGCGCCGGAGTCATCGCCGACGCCGGCGAGGCCCTTCGGCGCCGTCGTGAAGCGCAGCCGCGTCGACGTGCGCGCTCGTCAGCCCGACCTTCGCCTCCTCGGCGTCCTGGAACCGCTCGAGATTGTCCAGGAGCTCGCCCCGTCCACTCGTCGCGCCACACCCTCGCCAGCCGGAGCGGGCCGTCGCCCGTCGCTGCAGGACGGTGCGGTTCGCCCCGACCAGGTCGATGGGCGGCGCCGGCGACAGCACCGCGCCACCGCCCGCTGGTCGTCACTCGAGGGACCGCAGAAGCTCGAACGCGAGGTCGGCGCAGGCCGCCAGCGGCCGGAGCTGATGCGGCCCGAGGAGGGGCGACGAGGCGGGATCGGCGCCGAGGAAGCATGGCGTGAAGGCGCGCAGCTCGTCCGCCGATCACCGTGTGGTGCACGGACACGTGGTGGCCGCCGAAGCGCCAGGACCACGCAGTCGGCGCCGGGCGTGCCGAAGACGCGCAGGTAGTAGCGGCCCGGGTCCCGCCCGCGCGCCTGCCCGAACGAGGTCCGCCAGCCTCTCGAGCTCGTCGAGGACGTTCTCGAGGCCCATGATGGTCGTGGCCGTCACGTATCCCGCCCGGCTCAGCCCGGTCGCCAGGAGGCGCATGGCGAGCCGCTGCTGCGCCGGGTCGCATCTCGCCCAGGGTCAGACCGCCGTGGTCGGTCGGCGTGTAGAACCAGCGGAGCCGCTCCTCGTCCGAGGGAAAGCTCCCAGGACGCCTGGCGCCGCTGGTCCGGGGACAGCGAGTCGAGCAGCGTCCCGGCCGCCTCGGCCATGCGGCCGGCGAGGCCCCGGCCGTCGTCCACGGGGCTCACTGGCCAGGCCCGCGCAGCCCGAAGATCAGCTCGCGGATCGCCGGGCATCCAGGTGCCGTCGAACTGGGACCGGCGGCCGATGCGGCGGGTGCGCTCGAGGAGCTGGGCGCCCAGGGCGACCTGCCCGGCTCCCACCGGGCCAGCGCGGTCGGCACGTCGCGCTCGCGGCCGATCGCCTCGGCCAGCGCCCAGGCGTCGGCGGCCGCCTTCGCGGTGCCCGCGGCCGCGTGCGGCCTGACCACGAACGCGGCGTCGCCGATCAGACACACGCGCCCGAAGGCCATGCGCGGCACCTCGATGTCGTAGATGACCTGGAGGAACGGCTGGGCGGTCTCCCCGACGACCTGCGCCATGGCGGCCGGCAGCCGCGCCCGGGCCGTCGCCCGCACCTCGGCCACGTGGCGCTCGCTGGCCGCGCCCGGCGGCACCGAGATCTCTCGCCGCTGCGCCGCCGTCGTCGGTGAGCACGTCGTCCAGGTCGCTCCCCTCGAGATAGTTCCGGTACCAGACGAAGTTGAGGAGCCGCTCGCCCGGCGCCACCGACCCGTCCGGTCCCGGTATCGGGTACACGAGGATGTGGCTGTTCGCGTACACGTAGTAGGTGATGGCGTCGCCGAACATCGCGCGGGTCGCCGCGTCGAGGCGCGGCCTCGGCCACCATGCCGCGCCACGCCACGTAGCCGGAGTACGCCGGCCGCACCCCCGGCAACAGGCGCGCCCGCGCGGTCGAGCCGACCCCGTCGGCGCACACCAGGAGGTCGACCCGCTGCGACGGCCGCCCCGCGAGGCGAACCTCCACGGCGTCGCCAGCGTCGGCCCATCCGGTCATCTCGTGGCCCGAGGTGGTACCGCGAGGGCTGAATCCGCGCCATCAGCTCCCGGTACACGGTGTTCCAGGAGCTGAACCGGTACGAGTGGGCGCCCGTCGTAGGTCACCTCGCCCGCGACGGCCCAGGTACCGGATATGCGAGGTGGCGACGCTGATGCGATCGAGGGCCACGCCCGCCCGCTCGACGAGATAGCGCGCGCTCTCCGGCAGGAAGCCGATGCCGGCGCCGCGCTGCACCAGCTCGGCGGGCGACCGCTCGTAGACGTCGACCTCGACGCCGAGGTCAGCCAGGAGAAGCGCCGCGTGAAGCCCGCCGAGCGAGCCGCCGACGACCGCCGCGCGCATGCCGCGCGACGGTCAGGGCTTGCCGAAGGTGGCCACCTTCTCGACCGCACACTCGAACAGCACGCGCCGCTCGTTGCGCGAGGGGTCGCGCAGGCCGTACGGCGGCGGCTGCTTCGTGTACTTGGTCCAGATCTTGTCGACCTGGGCGGTGACCCGCGCGCCCTCCCGCGGGTCGTCCTCCGACACCTCGCGCTTGACCGCGCACTTGATGCTGACCCAGTGGTACGGATTCGCCGGGTTCATGAGCAGGACCGTGAGCCGCGGATTGGCCCGGATCCACTGGACCTTCTTCCGGTGCGAGGCGACGTTCACGAGCACCGTCGACCCCTCGTAGTCGAACCACATCGGGGTCAGGTTCGGGCGGCCGTCCTTCCCCTGCACCGCGAACACCGCCGTCACCGGCTCGTCCAGGAGCCGCTTGTAGATCGGGTCGAGATCCGCAAGCGAGCCGATCCGGTCGTGCGACCCGACCGAGAACTGGTTCGGCTGGAGGCCGTTGGCCACGTCGAGAAACCGCGCCACCGCGATCGCCATGAGTCGCTCCTCCCGTGGGTGTGTATCCCGGCTCCGGGCGACATTACCATCGAACGCGCGACGCGAGAAGGTGGCCGGCGCCGGCGGCCTCCCCGTCAGCCGCCCTGCGGCGGTCGAAGCGGAGCGTCCCGCCTGATTCTGCCGAGGCTGGAGGGGTCGAGCGCCGCGCCCGGGGAGAGTCCGTCTGGAGGCTCGCCCAACTTGTTCTTGAAGCGTACCGTCTCGACGATCCTGAAGTGGGAGATCGCACCGGTGTTCGGCGACGTTACGGAAGCTTGATGCTTCCGCCATCTCACGGTAGGGTCGGGCGGTGGCGACTCCGCGCCTTCCACGCCGCTTTCCCCCCGTGACCCTGGCCACGAGAACCCGGACGCTCGTGCCGGGTCGTGCTGCGGCACACCAGTGCAATCGGCGCTGATCGCCGCCGGACCGGCGGCAGAGGACGTCGTGACGCTCACTTACGTCCTCACGATCGGGGCCGTCCTCATCCTCGTGGGTGTGATGGCCCTGCTCGCCTATGCGGTGACGCACGCGCCTGGGCCGGTGAGGACCGGGCTCTGGGTCGTGGGCGGAGGAATCGTGTTCCCGGTCGTCGTCTTGTCGCTGCTGCTGTTTCAGGGCGCGCGGATCACCGATGCGCTGAGCCGGGCCGTTCTTCCGGGGGCACAGCGGGTGGAAGTCGAAGGCCGACAGTGGTGGTGGGAGATCCGCTATCCGGACGCCGAGGGCGGCCCGGTGGTCGCGGCGAATGAGATCCACCTTCCGGTGGGGACCGCCATCGAGCTCGCCCTGACCTCACCCGATGTCATCCACAGCTTCTGGGTTCCGAGCCTGGCCGGCAAGGTCGACATGGTCCCCGGCCGAGTCAACCGACTGGCTCTCCGAGCCGACCGAGAGGGCGTGTACCGAGGGCAGTGCGCGGAGTACTGCGGCACCCAGCACGCGCAGATGGCGCTGCTCGTCGTAGTGGAAACGCCCCAGGCGTTCGCCGCATGGCTCCGCGCCGAGGCGGGAGCGGCCAGGGCGCCGGACACGCCGGAGCGCACGCGGGGACTCGACGCATTCCACCTGCACGGCTGTGGCGGTTGCCACACCATCCGTGGCACGGGAGCCCTCGGCCGCCATGGCCCCGACCTCACCCACCTGGCGAGTCGCCGCACGCTGGCGGCAGGCACCCTCGCCAACGACGCGGCCACGATGCGCGCGTGGATCGCCCACGGTCATGCGGTCAAGCCAGGCAACCTGATGCCGTCTTACCGCCATCTGGACGGTGCGACGCTCGATAGCCTCGTCGCCTATCTCGGGAGCCTCCGGTGAACCTCCCCAATGCGCTCCCGCGCCCCCCCGACGAACTTCGTCGTCTGGAGGCGGTGTGGGAGTCGCCGCAGGGCTGGCGAGCGATCACTGACGTCAACAACACGCGCATCGGGCTGCTGTACCTCGGGACGGCGCTCGTGTTCCTGGTGCTCGGCGGTCTCCTCGGGCTGGTCATGCGCGCGCAGCTTGCGGTGCCGGGGAATACGGTGATAGGCCCCGACACCTACAACCAGGTGTTCACCATGCATGGCAGCGTGATGATGTTCCTGTTCGCGGTGCCGGTCGTGGAGGCGATGGGCGTCTACCTGCTGCCGGGGATGCTCGGTGCCAGGGACCTGCCGTTCCCACGCCTGAACGCGTACGCCTTCTGGGCCTATGCCATCGGCGGCCTGGCCTTCTTCGCGTCTTTGTTCGCTGGCCGGGCGCCGGATGGCGGGTGGTTCATGTACCCGCCGCTCACGAGCGGCCGCTTTTCCCCGGGGGTGGGCGCTGACTTCTGGCTCCTCGGGATCGGCTTCATCGAGATCTCCGCCATCGCCGGAGCGATCGAACTGATCGTGGGGATCCTGCGCACGCGCGCGCCGGGAATGTCGCTCGGACGCATGCCGATCTTCGCGTGGGCGATGCTGGCGATGGGCGGCATGGTCATCTTCGCCTTCCCGCCGCTGATCCTCGGCACCCTCCTGCTCGAGCTGGAGCGCGCGTTCACGTGGCCGTTCTTCATCCCTCAGCACGGAGGCGACCCCCTGCTCTGGCAGCATCTCTTCTGGTTCTTCGGCCATCCGGACGTGTACATCATCTTCTTGCCCGCGGCCGGCATGGTTTCGATGATCGTGGCCACCATGGCCCAGACGCCGCTGGTCGGGTACCGCTGGGTTGTGGGCGGGATCCTCGGCATGGCCGGACTCAGCTTTGCCCTCTGGGTGCACCACATGTTCGCGGCCGGGCTGTCCGTCCATGCAATGCACGTCTTCTCGGCGGCGAGCATGCTGATCGTCATTCCGAGCGGGATCCAAGTGTTCGCGTGGCTCGCGACGCTGCGTCGCGGGCGCGTGAGGCTCGCCACTCCGATGCTGTTCCTTCTCGGGTTCTTCGTCATCTTCACGATCGGCGGGCTCACGGGCGTCATGCTGGCAGTCCTGCCGTTCGACTGGCAGGCGCACGACACGCACTTCGTCGTGGCGCACCTCCACTACGTGCTCATCGGTGGGATGCTCTTCCCTCTTTTCGCCGGCTTCTACTACTGGGCGCCAACAGCGAGCGGCCGGCCGCTGTCAGATCGGCTGGGCCGATGGGTCTGTGGGCTGCTGTTCACGGGAGTTCACGTCACCTTTTTGCCGATGCACCTCACCGGCCTGCTCGGCATGCCACGCCGCGCCTACACCTATTCCCCCGGGCTCGGGCTGGAGTGGCCGAATCTCGTGTCGAGCGTGGGATCGGTCCTCATCGCTGCCGGTGTTGCGCTGTTCCTGGTGGACGTGTGCCGTCACCTGCGGGTGGCCGGCAAGGTCGACGTGAACCCGTGGAACGCGGCCACGCTGGAGTGGCTCCCGCTCGGCAACTACGGCACGCGCAGCATTCCGCTCGTGGAGAGCCGGGAGCCCCTGTGGGATCGCCCGAGTCTCCGCGCCGAGGTTGATCGCGGCGAGCACTACCTGCCGGGCACCGCCACGGGTCGACGGGAAACGCTGGTGACGAGCTGGAGCACGGCGCGTCCGGAATACGTTGCGATCCTTCCCGGGCCGGGCTGGTCCCCCCTTCTGGCGGCGATCGGTACCGCTGCCTTCTTCTTGCTGCTGACCGTCCAGCTGACGGGGGCTGCGGTTGTCGGAGGCCTGCTGGCCCTCACGTTCCTTCTGGCGTGGGCCTGGGGCAGCGATCCCGGACCCGGTGAGGGGCCCGTCGAGGTCGCGCGCGGCGTGCGGCTCCCCGTGTACATGACGGGGCATCGGGCCCACTCCTGGTGGGCGATGATCGTTGTGATCGCCGTCCTCGGCACGACGTTCGTGTCGCTCGTGTTCTCCTATGTGTATCTCTGGCCGGTCGGATCGGCGGACTGGCCGCCCGCGGGGTCCGGGCGCCCCTCCGGGCATTGGCCGGCCATCGCGGCGGTTGCGTGGCTGGGCAGCAGCGGGCTCGTCATGCAGGCGAGCCGGGGCCTCACCGCCGGCGCGACGGGCCGATTTCGCATGTGTCTCGGGCTCGGCCTGGTGCTGATGCTTGTTGGGACGGCGCTCGACAGCGTCTCCCAGTGGCGAGCGGGACTCGCGCCGGATCGTCACGCGTACGAGGCTACGGTGGCGACGTTCATCGGGGTCCAGGCCGTGACAGCGGCCGCAGTTCTCATCATGGCGCTGTACACCTTGGCACGGTCGTGGCGCGGTCTTCTCGATGGAACCCGTCGGGTCACGCTCGACAATACGATGCTGCTCTGGCATTACACTGTCGCGCAGGGCGTCCTGGCTCTCGGCCTCGTGCACCTCATCCCGTGGCTCGTCCGGTGATCGACCACAGCCGGCCGCAGCACACCAAAAGCGCGCCGGCCACGGCGGTCCGGCGTTGGTCCATACATTGCTGCTCCCCAGGCGCGGGACGCAGCCGTATGTGGGCACACACGAGCCGTGGCGCCACAATGGCATCAGCGGGTCGGGAGGTAACGTTGCGGCGGTCAGCGTGGGCTGAAGATGGCGGTGTACGCCTCGCCGACTGACGTCAACCTTGCGGTCCTCGAGGAAACGGGTCACCTCTCCGCCGTCGCTCGGGAAGACCCAGAGCCAACCCCCTCAAGTGGGGTCCAAGGCGGGATCGCTCACCAGCTCAGCGGGTCCTTGCGTGCCGAGCTGCGAGCGCCTCAACGAGGCGGGGCGATCGTGGCAGCCGTCGCCGAAAGCGTCACGCTGACGGCGCTCTGCCGCGGGGCGGCGCCGCCGGCGTCGGGCACCTGCTTCACGATGTAGCCGTCCCGCGGTCCGGAGACCGGCCCGAGGCGCAGACCGACGGCCTCGAGATCGCGCACCGCCGCGTCCAGACGCGCCCCGATCAGGTTCGGCACGACGGCATCGCCGCGACGCGAACCGTCCGGCGTGGTCTCCGCGCTCCCGCGGACGGCCGGGGCGCTCCGCCCGGGCCGCGCGACGCCGCCTCCCTCCGCGGTGGCCAGCCGCGCCTCGGCCAGGATCGCCCGAAGCCGCTCGGCCTCGGCCCGGGTCCGCGCGGCCATGACGGCCGCCTCGTGGGCGGCGAGGAGCGCGTGCTGCTCGAGCGTGTCGCGGCGCACGAGGTCCGTCACGGGAACCACCGGGATCTTCGCGACGTCGGCCAGAAGCCGGAGGGTGTCCGTGGAGCTCGCCTGCGCGAGACGCCGGTACCCGTCGAGCGCCTTGTGCGCCGCCTCCCCCTCGTCCAGGAAGGGCTTGAGTGCCTGGCGGCACCGCGTCGCGCTCCGGGGCGAGGGCCTTGAGAAGGGCCGCCGTCTTCTCGCCCTCCTCGAGGGCCGCCGCGGCGCCATCGTCCGCGTTCCGCGCCGTCTCGTAGGCGCGCTGGCCGGTCTCCGTGAGCGGAGCGCCGGCGGCCGGAGACGCTCCCAGCCCGTACGAGAGCGCCAGGCCGGCCAGGAGGCGGCTGGAACGGCGGGCGCCGGGACTCCTCACCGCGTCACTGGGGCGCCCAGCGTCCGCGGCGTGAGGGGCCTGTCACTCCAGCGCCTCGGCGACCAGCTCCGCGATGTCCTTCACCTGCAGCGTGTCCTCGGCGCCCTTGACCTTGCGGCCCAGGTCGACCATGGCCAGGCAGAAGGGACAGGCCGTGCCGACGGTGCCGGCCTTCGTCTCGAGGAGCTCGGCGACGCGGATCTCGTTCACCCGCTCCTTGCCCCGGATCTCCATCCACATGTGGCCGCCGCCGCCCCCGCAGCAGAGCCCCTTGTTGCGGCTGCGCGGCGGATCGATCACCTCGAGGCCCGGGATCGCGCGGAGGCTCTCCCGCGGCGAGTCGTAGATGTCGTTGTAGCGGCCGATGTAGCAGGAGTCGTGGTAGGCCAGCAGCTCCTCACGCGGGCGGGTCAGGCGAAGCCGGCCCTCGCGCACGAGCTGCGCGATCAGGACCGAGTGGTGAACCACCTCGAACTCGCCGCCGAACTGGCGGTACTCGTTCCCGATCGTGTTGAAGCAGTGGGGGCACGCCGCCAGCACCTTCCGGAAGCGGTACCGCTTGAGGTTCTCGACGTTCTCGTTGGCGAGCGTCTGGTAGAGGTACTCCTCGCCGAGCCGCCGGGCGGCGTCGCCGCTGCACCGCTCCCCTTGCATGACCGCGAACGAGACCCCGGCTGCCCGGAGCACCTTCACGACCGCCCGGGCGATGCTCTGGTTCCGCCGATCGTAGGACGCGGAGCAGCCCACCCAGTAGAGGTACTCGACCTCCTGGCCCTCCTGGATGCGCGGCACGTCGAGCCCCTCCGCCCACGCGAGCCGGTCCTCGGCCGGAAGACCCCACGGGTTCCCGGCGCGCTGCATGTTCTGGAGGCTCATGCCTGCCGTCCCCGGGAGCGCCCCCTCGGAGAGCGCGAGGTACCGCCGGAGGTCGACGATCGTGTCCACGATGTCGATGAACGCGGGGCAGGCCTCCACGCACGCCATGCAGGTCGTGCAGGCCCACAGCTCCTCCGCGGAGATCGTCTCCCCGTGGATGGCGCGGCCGTTCCCCTCGTGCATGAGGCCGCGGAGCTTCAGGATGACCTGCTTCGGCGACAGCGGCGTCCCCGCGAGGTACGCGGGGCAGACGTCCTGGCACCGGCCGCACATCGTGCACGCGTCGAAGTCGAGGCGCCGCTTCCAGGAGAACTCCTCGAGCTTCGAGATGCCGAGCGTCTCGGCTTCCTCGATGTTCAGGATCGGCTTGAGGGCCCCGAGCGGCGTGAGCTTCACGAGGAACGTGTTCAACGGCGTGGTGATCAGGTGGACGAAGTAGGAGTGCGGGATCAGGGCGATGAACCCGAAGGAGATCGTGAAGTGGAAGAGCCAGGTCCCGAGGTGGAGGCCGCGGAGCGCGCCCTCGCCCATTCCGAGCGCCAGGAAGAACTGCCCCAGCGCCCAGCCGACGGGCGACCACGGCGCCCACCACGGCTTCACGACCGCGAGCCGGCACGCCTCCAGGACGAACCCCGTCACGTTGATGACGAAGAGCAGCGCGAGGATCCACGCGAAGTGGGGCGTCGGGTCGATCCGCGCCGGGCGCACGACGAAGCGGCGGTACAGCGCGAGCCCGAGCCCCACCACGAAGAAGAGCCCGAAGAGGTCGAGTGACAGCTCGTACGCGAGGTAGAAGGGTCCCTGGAGGAGCTTGAAGTCGAGCCCCAGCGGAAGCCTGAGCGTGATGTCGTAGTCGATCGTGGCGAGCACGGTCCCGATGAACAGGACGCAGAACCCCCAGAACATGAGGGCGTGCATCACGCCGGGGTACCGCTGCGTGAGGATCCGGCCCTGGAGCAGGCCGTGGCGGATCAGGAACCGGATCCGCTCCGGGATGCGATCGAGACGCGCCTCGGGCTTTCCTTCCCGCCACAGCGCGATGCGCTGCCACATGCCGAGCGCGAACACCCCGATCGCGACGAACGACAGCGCGTAGAGGAGGAACTGCGCCCACGGGGGGACGTTCCAGAAGGTGTCGCGGAACGGAACGTCGGAGAGGGATGCCATCCCGGGAGGGCTCACGCTCGCGAGATTACAGCATGCCGTCTCGACGAGGGTCAAGGCGCGCGGCTCACGCACCGCTCAGGGGCGAGGACCGGACCGAGCCGGAGGCGCTCCGAGATCGTGCGGATCGCCGTGTAGGGATCGACCCGGCCCGCCTCGACGTCGACCAGGATCCGCTCGAGCGCCCCGCCGTCGGCGAGCGCCCTGTCCACCTCCTGGCGCAGCTCGGCCAGGATGAGGGCGCGAAGCTCCCGGGCCCGGCGCGCCTGCCGGCGGCGCTCGAGGACGCCGCTCGACTCGAGGGCCGCGCGGTGGCGCCCGATCGCCTCCAGGAGCTCGACGACGCCCACGTCGTGAACGGCCTCCGTGGAGAGGATCGGCACCTCCCAGTCGAGGTCGCGCGAGGCCTGCTGGCCCTCCCGGTGGAGGTGGACCATGTACTTGAGCTCGGTGAGGAGCCGCGGCGCGCCCTCCCGGTCGGCCTTGTTGACGACGAGGAGGTCGGCCGCCTCCAGCAGGCCCGCCTTCATGGTCTGGATGCCGTCGCCGGACTCGGGCACGAGCACCACGACGGTCGTGTCCGCCAGCCGCACGATGTCGAGCTCGGTCTGCCCGACGCCCACGGTCTCCACGACGACCCAGTCGAACCCGGCGGCGTCGAGGAGCTTCGCCGCCTCGGCGGTCGCGCGGGCGAGACCGCCCAGGCTGCCTCGGGTCGCCATGCTGCGGATGAACACCCCGGGGTCCAGCGTGTGCGCCTGCATCCGGATCCGGTCCCCCAGGACGGCGCCGCCGGTGAACGGGCTCGTCGGGTCGACCGCCACGACGCCGACCGTCGCGCCGGTCTTCCGGATGGCCGCCGTCAGCCGGTCGACGAGCGTGCTCTTCCCCGCCCCCGGCGGCCCGGTGATTCCAACCGTGTAGGCGCGGCCCGTCCGCGGGTGCGACCTGCCGCATGATCTCCGGCACGCCCGGCTCGCGGTTCTCGACGCGCGTGATGAGCCGGGCGAGCGCCCGGCGATCCCCGGCGAGCATCCGCTCGACGAGGAGATCCGGCTGGCGGTCCGAGCTCACTCGGTCACGCTCGCTCCGCGGCGGAATTGATCGGACGGCCTTCGGCCTGTGGCGGCCGGGGCGTCACGCGACCACGCCGTCCCGGCGGAAGGCCGCGATGGCCGCGGCGTCGTACCCGAGGCCGCGGAGGAGCCCGTCCGTGTGCTCGCCCAGCTCCGGCGGAGGCGCCACCGCGCGCGCGGGCGTCGCGGACATCTGGACCGGGAAGGCGACCTGGCGGACGGGGCCGAGCCGGGGGTGCTGCACCTCCGTGAAGAGCCCGCGGTGGGCGAGCTGCGGGTCGCGGACGACCTCGTCGATCGCGAGCACCGGGCCCGCGCAGACGTCGGCCTCGTGCAGGAGCGCGACCCACTCGGCGCGGGTGCCGCGTCCGGAACAGCTGGCGAAGCTCCGCCGCGACCCGATCGCGGTCGGCGCCCTGGGCGTGGTGGAGCGGCCGGAGATCCTCGCGCCCGGACCAGCCGGCAGAAGTTCGCCCAGAACTGGGGCTCGAGCGCTCCCAGCGTCACGTGGCCGCCGTCGGAGGCCTCGTACACGCCGTAGCAGGGCCACCCGCCGTTCAGCCGCTCCCGCCGCGCGTTCGGGCACCCGCCCCGTGGCGAAGTAGGCCGCGAGGTGCGGGATCAGCCAGGACACGACGCCGTCCGTCATCGACACGTCGATGAACTGGCCTTCTCCCGACTGGTGCCGGTGATGGAGCGCCGCGCCGATCGCGAACGCCGCCATCAGGGCGCCGCCTCCCAGGTCGGCGACCTGGACTCCGGGCGTGAGCGACGACCCGTCCCGAGGCCCGCTGACCGACAGGGCGCCCGCGTAGCCCATGTAGTTCACGTCGTGGCCGACCAGGTTCCGGTACGGGCCGTCCTGGCCGTAGCCGGAGATGGCGCAGTAGACGAGCCTGGCGTTCGCCGGCCGGAGCGCCTCCCAGCCCGAGCCCGAGTCGGTCCATGACGCCCGGGCCGGAAGCTCTCCAGGAGCACGTCGGCCGTCCCGGCCAGCCGGCGGAAGACCGCCTTGCCCGACTCGGTCTTGAGGTCGATCGAGATGCTCTTCTTGTTCCGGTTGAGCAGGAGGAAGGTACGCCCCGACCTCGGACTCGCCCCAGAAGGGCCGTGTCGCCCGGGCGTAGTCCCCGCGGCCCGGCTCCTCGACCTTGATCACCTCGGCGCCGAGGTCCGCGAAGAGGAGCGAGCAGTACGGGCCGGGCAGCAGGCGCGAGAGGTCGAGGAACCGGAGGCCCGCGAACGCGCCCGCCATGGGGCTGATTATAGGGTCAGGCCTTGACTTCCATGACAGTTGGCTCAGCGGCTCGCGGACGCGGCCCTCGCGGGGAGCGGGTCTCGGGCTCTCGCGAGGTGGATTGTATCGAAGTGAAGGCCTGACCCCGCGGAGCCGCCGGGGTCAGCGTGGCCGAGCCGGGCACCGCGCGGGGAGCCGCCGGCGCCGCGCCGCGAACGACGCGGCCGCTAGTGCTGGGGCGGGACGCGGAACGGCGTGTGGCAGGTGCCGCAGGCGTTGCGGCCGAAGTCCTTCATCAGGGCCTCGACCTTCGGCTGATCCTTCGCCCGGGCGGCATCGCGAAGCTCCGAGGCCTTGGCCTCCAGGTTCTTGGCGGCGGCCTCGAACTCCGACCACTTCTCCCAGATCTCCGGCTTGGCCTTGGACTTGTCGGTGAGCGAGCCCTTCGGGAAGAGCGACGGGATGTGCTGGGCGGAGATCGCGATCGTCTCCGCGTTGACGGCGATCGCCTCGATCTGGCCGGCCTTGAGCTTGTCGTTCATGTCCCGGGCGCTGGCCCCGTTCAGCTTCATGAGCCGCTGACGGTCGGCGACCACGTCGCCGGAGCCGATCTGCATCTGCGCCTGGCTGACGACGACCCCCAGGAGCAGGGCGGCGAACCCGACGGCAACCACGCTGGCACGAGCGGCAGAGCGCTTCATTGGGCCTCCTTCGGTGGGCCGGCACGCGTGGCCCCGGCCCGATGTGAGGTGGACGTGATCACGGCTTCGTCACCTTGTTGCGCACGGCAGGGATGCGTCTTCAGGTACCGGGCGATCGCGAGCCGGTCCTCCTTCGTCAGGTGCCTTGTACCCGGCGGTGGTGCCCTCGATGACCTCCGCCATGAGGCCGCCCGCAGCGTCGCCGTCCGGCTTGTTCCCGGTCTCGAGGTACTCCGCGATCTCCTCCTCGGACCACGTGAGCCCGGTGTCCTTGTCGGGCGTGATGTTGGGCACGGGATCGCCCTCCGGACCCTTCGGAGACCCGCCCAGGAATCGCGAGTTGTCGGTCGCCTGGGTGACCCCGCGCGGCGTGTGGCACTCTCCGCAGTGCCCCACCGCCCGCACCAGGTACTCTCCTCGCGCCACGACCGGAGGTCGGCGCGCTGGCCGGCGGGGTCTCCCGCGGCGCGAAGGCGGCGAGCCAGGCCGGCAGGAACACGCTCTCGAACAGCGGGATGGTCTTCTTCGGCTGGTTCGCGCGGTTCACCGGGGGAAGGCTCCGGAGGTACGCGACCACCGCGCGCAGGTCCTCCTCGGCCATCCCGTTGAACACGGTATAGGGATGCACCGGAACCAGCCGCTCGCCGTTCGGCCGGCGGCCCAGCCGGATCGCCGTGATGATCTGGTCGTCCGTCCAGCCCCCGATCCCCGTCTGGCGGTCCGGGCGTGATGTTCGTCGAGTACACGGTCCCGAAGGGCCCCTCGTACTTGCGGCCCCCGCTGTTCAGCGGCCGGTCCTTCTCGGTGTGGCACCCGCAGCCCCCGGTCGCCCCGAAGACGTACTTCCCGCGGGCCACGAGATCGCGAGCCGGGCGGCCCCTGCGCCCCGGCGGGCGACACCGCGAGCCCGCCCGACCAGCGATGACCCCAGGAGCGCGGTCGACGCCGCGGCCCAGCCACCACCGTCGGAACCGGAGAGGGCAGACATGTCCCTATCCATTAGAACGCGTCAACCCGTGGACGGGTTCCGTCCGCGTCGGCCGACTCCGCCTGAGCGCCCGCTGCGAAGGGCCCCTCGTCGAGGCGGGCCTCCAGGAGCAGGGCATCCTCGCCCGTATCCACGTAGTATCCCCGGCGCCGGCCCACCTCCTGGAATCCGAGCCCCTGGTAGAGGCGGCGCGCCTCGACGTTGCCGGGCCGCACCTCGAGGAACGCCCGGCGGGCCCCGCTCGCGCGGTGGTGCACGAGGAGGGTGCCCAGCAGGAGCCGGCCAATCCCCTCGCCGCGCCATGCGGGATCGACGGCGAGGTTCGTCACGTGGACCTCGTCGGCCACAGCCCACAGGCAGAGATAGCCCACCACGGTCGCCGGCTCACGCGGCCTCGCCGGGTCGCTCGCCGCGCGCGACCCAGAGACCGGCGACTCGGTTCCGCTCCAGCTCGTGGAGGAACGCCTGCCGGGACCACGGGGTCTCGAAGGATGCCCGCTCGATCTCGAGCACCGCATCGAGGTCGGCGGCCCGCATCGGCTCAATGCGGACGTCCGGCACTCTGTCGTCGCTCGCGCGCGAGCTCCGCTTCCGATGGGCGCAGGTAGAGCGGCACGAGGCTCCGCCGGGTCGGCGGCCTCGCCCGCGGTCGAGCGCCCAGCCGGCCAGCTCTCCGACCGTGACCGCCGAGGGCCCGCGGAGATCGGCCGGCGCCAGGCAGGCGCGTGCGCCCGAGGATATCGACGGAGAACCGGCCCGAACGGCCCGACCCCGTCCCCCACGAAGACGACCGGCCCGTCCGTGGCGGCGCGCAGCTCCTCCGCGAGGGTCGCGGGCGCCACGGCCCGCGGGGCTTCCGAGCAGCTCGAGCCGCCCTCGCGCGTCCGGTAGAGCGCCGCGTACACCTCGTTCTTCCGCGCGTCCAGGACGGGGCACACGGGATACGCGCAGTACGGCAGGCGCCAGGCCAGCGCGTCGAGTGTCCCGACGCCGACGACCGGCTTGCCGGTCGCGAACGCGAGTCCCTTGACCGTGCTGAGCCCGATCCGGAGCCCGGTGAACGACCCGGGGCCCGTGCGCGACCGCGAAGGCCTCGACGTCGGCGAGCTCCCACCGGGCGGCCCGGAGCACGCCGTCGATCGCCGCCATCAGGCGCTCCCCGTGGGTCACCGCCACGCTCACCCGGGACTCGGCGACGACACCGCCCGTCTCGAGGAGCGCGACCGCCCCGGTCAACGTCGACGTCTCGACCGCGAGAAGCCGCATTGCCCAGTCTAGCGAGGCCTGGGAACGAGCGTCAAGGAACGTGCCGCGCAACCCCACGTCCCGGTTGACAGCCCGCCCGCGCGGGCCACCATGGTCGCGCTAGCCTAGCCACCAACTGGCGGGGAGATGCTGCGGCGCCCGAGCGGAGCGGTCCGGTTCTGCAACAACCCCGCGTGCGAACGCTGTGACCAGCATCTCCGCCCGGGGGAGATCCTCCGGAAGGACGGGCGCGAGGTATGCCCCGCATGCCACGAGGAACTGGTGATCCAGGAACCCCGGCCCCGTCCCGCGGCGCGGGTGACGCGCGCCGCCCGCCCGAGCGGACCGACCGCAGCCGTGACGGACCGCCGGAGCGTGACCCCTCGCTCCCGCCCGGTCGCGGTCCCCGGGCAGTGGCGGGAGTCGCCGCGCGCGCGACGGCACCCGATTCCGGCGCCCGCGAGAAGATCCACCTGGAGATTCTCCGGCGGACGGGCGCCTACCGGACGGGCGACCACTTCCTCCTGCCCTCCGGTCACCACGCCCCGGAGTTCATCGACAAGGCCCTGGTCACGACGGAGCCGTCGTTCACCGAGGGTCTCGGCGACGTCATCGCGAAGCACTTCGCCCCCTGGCCGGCCGACGTCGTGCTCTCGACGGGGCCGGGCGCGCTCATCCTCGCCCACTGCGTGGCCCGGGCGCTGCCGTCCCGGCCCATCCTCGTCTACGCGACCAAGGGCTTCACGGAGCAGGGCCGACGGGTGCGGCTGCCCGACGAGTTCACGCGCTACGTCGGCAAGGGCAGCAAGGTCCTCATCGTGGAGGACCTCATCACGACGGGCGAGACGATCCGCCTCCTGATCCAGATGGTCGATGCAGGCGGGCGGCAGCGTCGTGGGGATCGGCTGCCTCTGGCAGCGGGCGACGAAGGTCGACCTGGGGCAGGACGTCTTCAGCCTGGTCAAGCGGGACTTCCCCACCTACCAGCCGGACAGCTGCCCGCTGTGCGCCCGCAGCATGGCGCTCAACGTGGAGTTCGCGCGGGCAGAACCCCCGACCGAGGAGACGCTCGAGTCGTCGCGTCCGCGGCGGCGCTCGCCCTAGACCCGAGCTGGCTGGCTTCCGGCCGGGCGTCCTCGCCAGAGGGAGGCCGCCCGTCGCGTCAGGAGGCGATACGCTCCGACGAGCGGGCCGGCTGCGGAGCCGGCACCAGCGCCGCGTCCACGGCCGTCTCGAACGCCTCCCGGAGCCGCTCGAGCCGCCGCGTGAACGTCAGGCCGATCCGGGCGAACGCCTCGAACACCGCCTCGCGCCCGCCGTCGATCGAGAGATGAATCACGCGGGGTAGCTTGTCCAGATCCGTCTGGACGCGCTCCTGGAGCTGCTGGACCACCTGCTGGAGCTCCTCCCTGCCCTTGCGAACCGATCCGAACATCGGCAGGACGAAGAGGTCCGCGCGGTCCTTCAACCGTGAGAGCGCGGCGGTGGCCACGGGGATGACCTCGACGCCGAGCTCGTCCAGGTATCGGCGGAGACACTCCCCCACCTTCTCGGTGAGGAACGCCTCGGGAACCGCCACCGCGCGGCGGAGACCCGGCCGGAACCAGGCGAAAGCCCGGAGCGAGCCACGACCGCCCGGTCCCCGCCTCGCGCCGGAGGCTCTCCAGGTAGGCCGGCCCGAACTCGCCCTCCCACCACCGCTCGACCGACGCGTCCGCGAACGGCGACTGCGGCGCCACCGTCTCCGGGTCCCCGTGGACCTCGGTCACGTACTCGTGGAAATGCTTGTGGACGATCATGTAGGAGATGGCGTCCACGAGCTTCTCGGTCGACCACCTGCCCTTCATGACCTCCCGGAGGGTCCGGATGAAGGCCCGGCGGCGCAGGCCGTTGGTCGTCAGCACGAAGTGCCGGATGACCTTGAGCGCGACCATCGCCAGATCCCAGTCGAACGTCGGCCGCCCGCCTTCTGCTCCCATCGCGGCTGGAAGGGGCGGAAGGCCTGGATCACCCGCGCGCCGTAGCTGTCGTACCGGTAGAGCGACCGGATGAGCCAGTTGTAACCGCGCTGCACCTCTTCCACCGTCATGAGCTTCGGCGTGAAGTTCAGGTCGGCCGCGCCGTGCCCGAGCACCTCCGCCGAGTCGTACGGGAGGAGACGCCCCTCCTTCTGGAGCCGCGCGTGGAGCGGCGTCTTCTCGATCGCCGTCAGGACGCCGCAGGTCGTGAAGGGGATCCCGGCCTCCATGAGGAAGTCGAACTGCTCCTCGAAGATCCGGTGGTCGTCGTGGTCGAACCCGACGATCATCCCGGCGACGATCATGAGGTTGTGCGACTGGATCAGCCGGACGCTGTCGAGCAGCGGCCGGTGGGCGTTCTGCCGCTTCTTCGACTCCATCAGGCTGTCGATGCGCGGCGACTCGATCCCCACGAAGATGCTGGTGAAGTTGGCCTCCCGCAGGAGCTCGAGGAGCCGCGGCCGCTCCGCGACCGTGATGGTCATCTCGGCGGAGAACTGGATGGGATAGTTGTTCTTCCGGCCGAACTCGCCGAGCGCCTCCAGGAGCTGCTCGGCGAACTTCTGGTTCCCGATGAGGTTCGCGTCGGAGAAGCTGATGTACTTCCCGCCGAGGGCGGCGATGGTCTCGATCTCCTTGAGGACCTGGGGGATCGACTTCAGCCGCGGGACCCGGCCGTCGGTGATGATGATGTCGCAGAACTCGCACGCGAACGGGCAGCCCCGGGTCGTCTGGATGAAGTAGTAGAGGTAGTCGCCCTTCCGGATGAGGTCGAAGCGAGGCACCGGGGACTTCTGCATGTCGATGTTGCCGATCTGCTTGTACACGGGCTTGGGTGTGTTGCCCGCGGCGAGGTCCCGGCAGAACTCGGGCCAGGTGTTCTCGGTCTCGCCGTCGAACACCACGTCGAAGGTGCCGTCGACGAACCGCTCCGGGCAGAGCGTCGGGTACGGCCCGCCCACGACGACCGTCTTACCGCGGCGCCGGAACTCCTGGGCGAGCTCCTTCGACCGGAGGTACTGCGGGCTCCAGCAGCCGATGGCCACGATGTCGGCATCCGTATCGAACTTGATCTCCTCGACGTTCTCGTCCTGGAGCTCCACCGGGAACTCGCGCGGCGTCATGCCCGCCACCGTCGCCAGCCCGAGCGGCGCCTGGCCGCACTTCACCCCGACGATCTCGTGGATCCCCTGGAACCCCCAGAGCGACCGCGGGAACCGCGGATTGACGAACAGGATCTTCGGGGTCTTTCGCGGCCAAGGAGATCATGCCGAGCCTCCGTAGGAGAGTCACGTCGAGCGTGCGACAGCGTCGGTTAAGAACCGATCAACCGTAGCACCCGGCCTCGCGCCGTGTCAACGCTCGGCCGCCGGCCAGCGACGGCTCGGCGACGCCTCCGCGGAATCGGCCGACACACCACCTGTAGGGGGCCGGGCGCGCTCCGCCTCCTGCCGGTTGCATTTTCTCCTTGACAGGCCCCGGACCCTCCCCTAGCATCCGGCCAGAGACGCGCCGCGCGTGGACGGACACGGGCGGCAGGGAAGGAGGTGACGATCGGTGGCGAAGAAGAAGGCGACGAAGAAGAAGAAGTAAGCGCGGCTATCCGCTCCACCTCGGAGGCCCCGCGGATCGCATGGCGGGGCCTCCGCGCTTTGACGGCCTCCGCCCGACGGCGACCGTCTGCCGCCTGCTCGATGGTCCTGCACCTCGACGAGCCAGCCGAGCCTCTGGTAGGGTATCCCCGTGCCCCAGACGGAACGCGAGCTCCACGAGCGCGAGGCCTACGGGCTCCTCTTCCTGGTCAGCTTCATCTGGGCCGGGAACTTCATCGCCGCGCAAGATCGCGCTCGAGGTCCTCGGCCCGATCACCGTGACCGCCCTCCGGACCGTCCTCGCCACGGGCGTCCTGCTCTGGTACGTCCGCTTCACCTACCAGACGTGGCCGAGCGTCGGGCAAGGACGACTTCCGGATCTTCCTGACGCTGGCCCTCACGGGTCTCGTCACGAACACGACGCTCTGGTACTTCGGCCTCCACCGGACGCTGGCCATCAACGCCGCGATCCTCGGGGCGATGGGTCCCGTGTTCGTCGCCCTGCTCTCGGCCACCTGGCTCCGCGAGCGCCTCTCCCGCCTGAACCTCCTCGGGATCCTGGTCTCCTCGGCCGGCGTCCTGCTGACGGTGACCCGGGGATCCCTCCGGGCCGCTCCTGGACCTCGACCTCCACCCGGGCGACTTCTTCATCCTGGCCGCGCAGATCCTCTGGGCGGTGCTACTCCGTCTACGCGCGCCAGGTGTCCCGCCGCTATCCCCCGACCGTCATCACGGCGGGCACCTACATCGTCTCGGCGGCCTTCCTGGTCCCGCTCTCGCTGATCGAGCGCCCCTGGACGGCGATCCCGCAGCTGACGCTCGGCACGGCGCTGGCCGTCCTCTACGCGGCCACGCTGGTCACCGTCTCGCACATCTGGTTCTACTGGGGGATCCGCGTCGTCTCGGCGGCGGTGGCGTCCCTCACGGTGAACCTCATTCCCTTCGAGGTGCTGGCCGTGTCCTGGCTCCTCCTGGGCGAGGCCGTGACGTGGGCCCACGTGGTCGGCGCGCTGGTCGTCATCGCCGGCGTCGCCCTGGCCACCCGCCGCGGTGATCCCTCCCCGGCGCGCCGACCGCGCTAGGGGCGGCCCGGCGCGAGCTCGGCGGCGCCGCGACGGACGAGCGCCTCGAGCGCGCGGTCGGAGCGGCGCCAGCCCGAGAAGCCGCCGCACGTACGGCCCCTCGCCCCGGCCGCCCTTGGCGCGGACCATCCGCACGAGCCGCGTCCGGCTCGCCGGGGCCACCGGTCGAGATCGGGCACCAGCGTCAGCACGAGCGCCCACTGCCGGAAGCGCCTGGCGCTCGGCGTCCGTCCACCCGGCGAGCCGCCCCTACCCCGAGGGCCCGGGTCACCCGGCGCACCGCCTTGCGCGTGGCGGCCTCGCGGTCTCCGCCGTGACGCCGCGCGACGTCGCGCGTCACCAGCGCGGCCAGATCGCGCGCCCGCAGCCGGCGCTCCGGCTCGGGGCTGCCGCCGGGCAAGGTGAGACACGCCTCCTCCCGCGCGAGCCGGCGGAGCGTCGGGAGGGGTGAGCGGTACCGCCGGTCCCGCGCGATCTTCCCGAGCTCCTCCTCCAGGACTCGCCGGACCGTGTCGCTCCGCGGCCGGAACCCGAGGTGCTGGTAGAAGTAGAAGGCCCCGGACCGGAGCGCCTCCGAGGTTGTCCGGCCCCAGCTGGTAGGGATCCACCGCCACGGTGCGCATCCGAAGACCTGGTGATAGGCGCGGAGGGCCTGACCGAGGATCCAGGCCGACTCTCCCTGGCTGAAGGACTCGAAGACGTTGAAGCCGAACTCCAGCGTCTCGAAGAGGCACCACCCGCCGCCGTAGCTCACCGGCACGCCGTTCCGGATCGCCAGAAAGGCGTAGTAGCCCTCGAACGGCAGCCGGAAGTGCTGGCGCGAGGCCGATCAGCACCACGCGCAGCCCGCGCCCCGCCTCCCCCACCAGCACGTCCTGGACGTTCGGGTACGAGAACGCGTGAAGCTCCCGCGAGCGGGTGACCATGGCGATGCGTGCCATCTCGATCAGCTCTCCGGCCAGGTCCCGTGATGCACGGCGAAGCGAGAGCGGCCGCATCGCCTCCCGGACGACGTTGACGCCGGCACGCCGGAGCGGCACCCGCTGGAAGACCGGGTCGCTCCACCGCTCGCTTGGCCAGGGTTCTGCGAGATGCCCGGGACAGCCAGACGGATCCGCACGGGCAGCCCGAGACTCTCGAACAGCCAGTCCCGCAGCCCCGGGTCGAGCGGCGCGCGATCGAACGCCTCGACCAGCACCTGGAGGTCGGTGAGGCGCCGTCCGGCCCGCGCCACGTCGAGCCACCGGCGCACCGTGAAGCCGCCCTCGCTGAAGGCGTCGCTCTCCGACGGCGTGACCAGGAGATCCAGCGCGTCCGCGATGTTTCCGTGTCCGCGATCCCCGCCCAGCCGACGTCGGCGTGACGGCCGAGTCTCGCCGCCAGCCAGCGGCTCAGCGGAAGGCCGTAGGGGTACTCGAGGGTCGAGCCGGCGATACCGGAGTCGTGAAGGCGCGCCCGCGCTCGCGGCCGGAGTCGTCCGAGGTCGCGCTGGCGAAGTCGCGCAGAAGGCCGTCCACGCGGCCGAGGATCTCGCGGTCGTCGGGATGGGCCTGGAGAAAGCAGAGCGCCTCGTGAAGCCGGGCGAGCGTCGCGGGCTCGGCGATCGGCGTGGCCGCGAGCGCCGCGAGCAGCCGCCGCTTGGCGGCGCCGGGCCTTGGGCGAGAACTCGGAGGCGACGGCCGCCAGGGCGGCCACGAGCCCGGCGCCACCCGAGGGCGGCCTCGGGACCCGCTCGCCGGCCTCCGAGAGCCTGCCCGCGTGAGCCATCGCCCGAGTCGGAGGCGTCCGGAGCCGCGCTCTACGCGCGGGCCTTCCGGCGCTTGACCTTCTCGGGTTCCTTCGGCTCCTTCTTGATGAGCCCCTTCACCTCGTCCATGAACTGGGTCACGTCGTTGAACTGGCGGTAGACGGAGGCGAAGCGGACGTAGGCGACCTGGTCGAGCCGCTGGAGGCGCGCCATCACGAGCTCTCCCAGCTCCCGGCTCGACACTTCCTTCTCGGCCCGCTCGTGAAGCTTCCCCTCGATGTCGCTCACGACGTCGTCGACCGCCTGGACGCCGACCGAGCGCTTCTCGCAGGCCTTCAGGACCGAGTTCCGGAGCTTGGCGCGGTCGAAGGGCTCCCGCCGCCCGTCGCGCTTCACGACCATCGGCAGGATGTCCTCGATGTACTCGTACGTCGTGTAGCGGCGGTTGCACTTCAGGCACTCGCGGCGGCGCCGGATGAACTCCCCGTCCCGGCCGACGCGGGAGTCGACGACGCGATCCTCCGTGTGCCCGCAGAACGGGCACTTCACGCGAGGCGCTCCGGATAGAGCGGAAAGCGGCCCGCGAGGGACGCGACGTCCACCCGCACGGAGGCCTCGGCCTTCTGGTCCCCGGGCGCCCTGAGCACGCGGTCGATGAAGCCGGCGATGGCGTCCATCTCGGGCTCCTTCATGCCTCGCGTGGTCACGGCCGGCGTGCCGACACGGATCCCGCTCGTGACCATGGGGCTCCGCGTCTCGAAGGGGATCGTGTTCTTGTTCACGGTGATCCACGCGCGGTCGAGCGCCTCCTGGGCCTCCTTGCCCGTGACCCCCGTCGCGGTGAGGTCGACGAGCATCAGGTGGGTGTCGGTGCCGCCCGTCACCAGGCGGTGGCCGCGACGCATGAGCGCGTCCGCCAGCGCCCGGGCGTTGGCGACGATCTGCCGCTGGTACGCCCGCCAGTCGGGCGTCAGGGCCTCGCGGAAGCCGACGGCCTTCGCGGCGATCACGTGCATCAGCGGCCCGCCCTGCATGCCGGGCATCACGACCTTGTCGAGCGCCTGGGCATAGGTCGCGCGGCACATGACCATGCCGCCTCGCGGGCCCCGGAGCGTCTTGTGGGTGGTCGAGGTGACGAAGTCGGCGTACGGGATCGGGCTGGGGTGGAGCCCCGCCGCGACCAGCCCCGCCGGGTGCGCGATGTCGGTCATCAGGAGGCACCCGAACTCGTCGGCGATCTCGCGGTAGGGCTTGAAGTCGATCGCCCTCGGGAAGGCGGAGCCGCCGGCGACGAGCAGCTTCGGGCGATGCTCCCGGCAGAGGTCGCGCACCTGCTCGAGATCGATCCGCTCGTCCTCGCGACGCACCCCGTACGGCACGATCCGGTAGAGCTTCCCGGAGAAGTTCACGGGGCTGCCCATGGTCAGGTGCCCGCCGTGCGAGAGATTGGGCGCGACGATCGTGTCGCCGGGCGAGAGCACCGTGAAGTAGACGGCCATGTTGGCCTGGGACCCCGAGTGCGGCTGGACGTTCGCGTGCTCCGCGCCGAACAGCTCCTTGGCGCGCCGGACGGCCAGCTCTTCCACCGTGTCCACGTTCTCGCACCCGCCGTAGTAGCGGCGGCCCGGGTACCCCTCGGCATACTTGTTCGTCATGACGGAGCCGACGGCCTCGAGCACGGCCTCGGAGACGAAGTTCTCGGACGCGATCAGCTCGAGGTTCCGGGATTGCCGCTCCGTCTCGAGCCGGATCGCCTTGGCGACGTCCGGATCGGCCTGCTCGAGCCATCGCATGGGCATTCGTCTCCTCTGGCGACGGTCGTTGATCGACCCCACCCTACTGGCGGGTCCCGTGAGTGTCAAGGCGCGCCGTCGCGACGCCGCTATAATGGGCGACGTGTCGCGCTTGGTCCGCGTCGCGTCGGTCGGGGAGCTCCCGGCCGGCCGAGGCAAGTCTCTGGAGGTCGACGGTATCCCCCTCGCCGTCTTCAACACCGGCGGGGGTCACTACCGGGCCCTCTCGGGCTCGTGCCCACACGAGGGAGGCCCGCTGGGCCACGGGGCCCTCCTCGGAGACCGCGTCGTGTGCCCCTGGCATGGCTTCGACTTCGACGTCCGCACCGGCGTCTGCAGCGTCGCGCCCGATCTGTCGGTGACGGTGTACCCGGTGCACGTCACGGGCTCCGACGTGCTCGTCGAGCTGCCCTGATCCGACTCGTGCGCCGACGCCTGCTCCCCATCGGCATCGCCCTGGCGGTCCTGGCCGGCGCCGCCTACGGGACCTGGGCCTGGCTCGCCGGGCGCCACAAGGTCTCCACCGAGGATGCGTACGTCGAGGGCGCGGTGGTGGTGATCAGCGCGCGCGTCCCCGGACCGGTCGCCCGGGTCCACGTGCGCGACAACGAGCAGGTGCAGGCGGGCCAGCTCCTGGTCGAGATCGACCCCCGTGACTCCCAGATCCGCGTCGAGCAGGCTCGGGCCGCGGTCGCCATGGCGACGGCCGAGGCGCGCGGCGCGCGCTCCGAGGTCCCCCTGGCCCGCGAGAGCACGGAGAGCCGCCTCCAGCAGGCTCGGGCGACGCTGGCCGCCGCCCGGGTGGCCGTGGACGTCGGTCGCGCCGAGGAGGACGAGGCGCGAGCCCGCGCTCACAGCCGCCGAGCCGCCGCCGCGGCGGCCCAGGCCGACATCGCGCTCGCCGAGTCCACGGCCGACCGGACGAAGCTCGATCTCGACCGCTCCAGCCGGCTGGCAGCGGGAGGCCTCATCGCGCAGCAGGAGCTCGACGCGATCCGGACGTCCCATCGCGCGGCGCTGGCCACGCTGGACGCCGCCAGGCGACGGATGGCCCAGGCGGAGCGCGACACCGAGGCCGCGGAGGTGGAGACGCGCCGGCGGGCGCTGTCCGTCCAGCAGGCCGAGCGCCGCGTCGACGAGGCCGAGGCGCTGGTGGCCGACGCGCAGTCCCAGCAGACCCAGGTCCCGGTCAAGGAGGCCGCAGCGGGGCGCGCGGGAGCGAGCATCGAGCAGGCCCAGGCCGAGCTGGCGGCCGCGGAGCTCCAGCTGGCCAAGACGCGCGTCCTGGCCCCGGCCGCCGGGATGGTCTCGAAGAAGACCGTCGAGCCGGGCCAGATGGTCCAGGTCAGCCAGCCGCTCCTCGCCATCGTCCCGCTCGAGGGAGTCTGGGTGGTCGCGAACCTGAAGGAGACGCAGGTCGGCCGGGTCCGCTCCGGGCAGCCGGTGACCGTCCGGGTGGACACGTTTCCGGACCGCGTCTTCCGCGGCCGTGTCGACTCGATCAGCGCCGGGACCGGCGCCCGGTTCAGCCTGCTCCCCCCCGAGAACGCCTCCGGCAACTGGGTGAAGGTGGTCCAGCGGGTGCCCGTCAAGATCCTGCTGGAGGACTACCATGCGAACCCGCATCTCTTGCGGGCCGGCATGTCCGCGCTCGTCACGATCGACGTCCGGTAGCGGCCTGGTCCCGATCCGGCGCGGGCCATGACCGCCGAGCGCCCCGGACAGCGATGGGGGATCACCGTCGCCGTGATGCTGGTGGCGACGATGCAGATCCTCGACACCAGCATCACCAACGTCGCCCTGCCTCACATGCAGGGCAGCCTGTCCGCCTCGCTGGACGAGATCACCTGGGTCCTGACGTCGTTCATCGCGGCCAACGCGGTCATTCTGCCGGCGACGGGCTGGCTCGTCGCGCGCCTGGGGCGGCGCACCTTCTTTCTGCTCGCGACCACGACCTTCATGGTCAGCTCGCTCCTCTCGGGCGCGGCTCCCAACCTCGAGCTCCTGGTCGGCGCCCGCCTGCTCCAGGGTCTGGGCGGGGGCCCCCTGATCCCGCTCGCCCAGGCGATCCTGCTCGAGATCTTCCCGCCGCGTGAGCGCGGGACGGCCATGGCCATCTGGGGTCTCGGCATCATGGTGGCGCCGATCGTGGGCCCGACCGTCGGCGGCTGGATCACCGAGAACTACTCGTGGCGCTGGATCTTCTACGTGAACCTGCCCTTCGGCGCGCTCGCCCTGGCTCTCGGAAGCGCGTTCCTGGAGGATGCGCCGCGATCGGAGCCCCAGCCGGGCGCCCCCCGCCTCCGGTTCGACGGAGTCGGCCTCGGCCTCCTGGTGGCCGGCATCGGCTCGCTCCAGGTGGCGCTCGATCAGGGCCAGCGGCTCGACTGGTTCGACTCGTCGGCGATCACGACGCTGGTCGTCGTGGCCGTCGCCGCGCTCACCGGCTTCGTGCTGTGGGAGCTCCACTTCTCCCACCCGCTGGTCGACCTTCGCGTCCTCCGGAACCGGACCTTCGCGCTCGGCACCTTCCTGATCACGGCCGTCGGATTCGGGCTCTACTCGAGCTTCCTCCTGCTCACGTTCTACACGGAGCACCTTCTCCGCTACGACGCGCTCACGGC
Source organism: uncultured Candidatus Rokubacteria bacterium (assembly GCA_963745015.1). Taxonomy (GTDB): domain Bacteria; phylum Methylomirabilota; class Methylomirabilia; order Rokubacteriales; family DASRDR01; genus DASRDR01. The sequence goes on along the minus strand of CAVUVU010000008.1, from coordinate 483,566 downwards.
CGGGTGGGTGCTGGCGCCGGGCGGAGTGGGCTCGCTCATCTCGCTGGCGATCGGCGGGCGTCTGGTCGACCGCATCGACCCCCGGTGGCTCGTCTCCCTCGGGACCGGCATCATCGCCTACTCGCTCTACCTCATGGGCACGCTCACCCTCGGCGCCGACTTCTGGGCCGTGCTCTGGCCGCGCTTCGTCCAGGGCTTCGGCATGGGGCTGGTCTTCGTCCCGCTGACCACCATGGCGCTGACCGCCGTGTCCGCGGCCGAGCTGCCGACGGCGAGCGGGCTCTTCAACGTCGTCGGAACGTCGGCGGGAGCGTCGGGATCGCGGTGACGACGACGTGGCTCGCCCGCCAGACGCAGGTGCACATGGCGACCCTGATCGGCCACGTCACGCCCTGGAGCGCCGCCACCGCCGACCGCCTCGCCCGCCTCCAGGACGTCTACCTCGCGCGCGGGCGCCGACGCCGACACCGCGCGGCGCCAGGCGCTGAAGCACCTCTACGAGGAGGTGCAGCGCCAGGCTTCGATGAACGCGTTCTCCGACGACTTCCTGCGCCTGGCGGCGATCTTCGTCGTGATCGTCCCGCTGGTGTGGGTGATGCGCCGCCCGGCGGACACGCCCCGGCCCCAGCCGGTCGAGGTCGAGGCCGTCTGAGACCGCGCGGAGGCCGCGCGGCCTCAGGCCGGGCCCCGCCGGACCAGGATCGCCCAGACGCCGGCCCCCGTCGGCGAGGCGGCGAGGATCACGTGCCCGGCGCTCGCGAGGCTCCGCGGCACGTCGCGAGCCGAGGCCTCGTTGTCCACGACCACGCGCAGGACCGCGCCCGAGGCGAGGGGCTCGAGCGCGAGACGCGCCTTCAGGAAGGTGTAGGGGCAGACCTCGCCCCGGAGGTCCAGCTCCTCGGCGGCGGCGCCCGGAGCGGACCCGGTCCCTATCTCTCGACCGGCAGGCCGGGCGTGCTCCCCCACTCCATCCACGAGGCGTCGTAGTTCCGCACACGGACGCCCATCAGCCGGAGCGCCAGGTAGGTCTGCGCCGACCGCATCCCGCTGCCGCAGTAGACCAGCGCCGTCCGGTCCGGCCGCACGCCGGCGGGGCCGAAGAGCGCCTGGAGCGCGTCGGCATCCTTGAACGTGCCGTCCGCGTTCAGGGTGGACGTCCACTCCACGTTGCTCGCGCCCGGGATGTGGCCGCCTCGCGCCGACCCGCGGTCCTTCGCGGTGAACTCGGCCGGGCTCCGCGCGTCGATCAGGCACGCCTCCGGCTTTCCGAGGCTCCCTCGGACCTCCGCGGCCGTCGCGACCAGATCCCGTCGGGGCCGAGGCTCGAAGCGGCCCGGCGCGATGGTCGGGGCGGCGGACTCGAGCGGCCGGCCCTCGCGCCGCCACTTCGCCAGGCCGCCATTCAGGACCCGGACCCGCTCGTGGCCGTAGTACTCGAGGACGAAGAGGAGCCGCGCCGCCAGCATGCCGCCGCCGTCTTCGTAGGCGACGACGGTCGTGTCGCGGTCGATGCCGAGCCCTCCGAACAGGGATGCCGCGGCGGCCGCCCGGATCGGGAGGCCCTCCGTGTTCGCGCCCGGATCATCGAGGGCGTCCGCATCGAGGAGGACGGCCCCGGGGACGTGCCCGACGCGGTAGGTGACGCCGCCCATCATCCCGCTCCGGACGTCGACCACGCGAACGCCGGGGGCGCCGAGCGTGCGAGCCAGCTCCTCGGTCTCGATCAGGAGCTGGGGATTCGCGTACCGGCCGGCGCTGCCGGCGGGGACCGCAGCGCCGCTGCCACCGAGCGCGACAAGAACGGCGCCTGCGCAGAGAACCGCGCGGCGGGACATCAGGGCTCGCGGCATTCCGGCCTCCAGGGTCCGCTGGCGTGCCAGCGCCACATCGGTCATTCTAGCACCGCGTCGCGCCGCCCCCGGCGCCGCCGGACCGACTGGCGGCACCACCCCCTGCCAACGTAAGATAGGCGGGTTGACACCGACCCCGAGCGTCACCAAAAGGAGATCCCGCGTGAGCACCCAGCACTGGCGACGTGGACTCGACCGCCCCATCCTGATGATCCCTGGCCCGACCGAGGTTCCCTGGCGCGTCATCCGGGCGATGGCGCAGCCGGCGATGATCCAGTACGAGCCGCCGTTCGACGACGAGATCCTCGAGCCCGCCTGCCTGGACCTTCGCCAGGTGTTCCAGACCTCCGGCGAGGTGATCGCCATGCCGGGGTCCGGGCGCACCGGACTCGAGGCGGCGGCGATCTCCCTCATCGAGTCCGGCGACCGGGTGGTCGTGGTCGTGGCGGGCGTCTTCGGCAGCCTGATGAAGGAGGTCATGGAGCGCGCCGGCGCCGCGGTCACGGCCTTCGACGTGGAGCTGGGCCGGCCGATCGACCTGGAGGGCCTGGAGCGGACGGTCGCGAAGGTGCGGCCGAAGCTCGTGACCCTCGTCCACAACGAGACCTCGACCGGCGTGACGTACCCCGCGGCCTCGGTCGGCGAGATCACCCGGCGGCACGGGGCGCTCTTCCTGCTCGACACGGTGTCGTCGCTCGCCGGGCTCGACGTTCAGACGGACGCGTGGGGCGTGGACGTCAACATGACGGGCTCCCAGAAGTGTCTGGCCCTGCCCCTCGGGCTCGCCATCGTCTCGGTGTCGCCACGCGCGTTCGAGGTCATGGAGCGCCGAGCGCGCCCCGCCGCGAGCTATGCGAACGACCTCATCCGCTGGAAGCGCCAGTGGGTGCCGGCCTCCCGCGGTGGCGGGGTCGCCGAGGGCGGGCGGCGGAACCAGCCGGTGTCCATGCCGACCCACCTGGCGCAGGCGCTCCGGGAAGGCGTCAGCCTCGTCCTCGAGGAAGGCATGCCCAATCGCCTCCGGCGCCACCGGATCGCCGGCAAGGCGTTCCGGGCCGGGCTCGCCGCCCTCAAGGTCGATCTGTTCGGCGACCCGGCGATCGCCTCCGACAGCGTTTCGGCCTTCCGCGTGCCGGGCGGGCTGGCGGCGACCGCCGTCGTGCGCCGGATGCGGGACGCCTACGGCATCCTGATCTCGACGGGCATCGAGAAGATGCGCGAGACCATGCTCCGCGTGGGCACCATGGGGATGACGGCCAGCCCGCTCTATGTCCTGCCGACCCTGTCGGCGCTCGGGATGTCCTTCCGCGATCTGGGCTACCGGGCGGAGACGGGCGAGGCGCTGGGCGCAGCCCAGGCTGTCTTCGACGCCGAGAGGCCCTGACCGGGGTCGGGCGCCGGGTCTAGGTCGGGAGGCGGCCCGGGCCGCCTCTAGGGATTGCGGGGAAGCTGGCCCGCCTGGAGGTTGACCAGGCGGGCGGCGAGAAACGAGCCCCGCGCGGCGCCCGGGTTGACGGCAGACCCGTAGACGGCCTGGATCGCCGCGAGGTCCAGGCCGGTCAGGGTCGACGCGCCGGCGCCGGGTGCCACGCCGGAGCCACCGCTCATCAGCGAGTTCTCCGCCCCGCCGATCAGGCGCGCGTCGATGTGGCAGAGGCCGAGCACCCCGTGGCCCACCGCATCGTGGACGTAGCTCCGAGACGCTTCGCCCCCGGGGCCCCACCACCCGCGCGCCCATCAGGAGTCCCCGGCCCGCGAAGCGGTACTGGACACACCCGGCGTCCGAGGCGCACCCGGCGGCTCGTGGCAGCGCCACCTCGGTCACGGTCACCTCGTTGACTCCCGGCTGGGGATCGCTCTCGGGCGTCAGCTCGAGGTTGATCGTCAGCGCGCCCGCCGTCGCGTCCGCGAGCGCCCCGACGGCCCCGACGAGGCCAGCCTGGACCGGCGCCGGCACGCGACTCGCGACGCGCATCCGGAGGAGAGTCCCCCGGGGATATCCGCTCCAGAAGCCCTGGAGGGGGCAGTCGGTTGCGCCGTCCCGCGGGATGAGGGGACCGGACCCGAGGAAGAGCGCGTCCACCACGTCGGGTGTCTTCGCAGCCTCCGCCTCGGCGCGCCGGGACTCGGCGAGCCGCGCCGACTCGGTCGGCGACTGCCCGCTCCCGCAGCCCGCGAGAAGCCAGACGGCGGCGACCGTGACGCCGAGATGGCGCGCCAGGGACTGCCTCCCGGCCACGCCTGCACAACGCCCAGCAGACCCCATGATCGCCAATCATACCGCAACCTCCCGGTTCCGGAACGGGGGCGCGGCCCGAGGGCCACGCAGGGCACGATGGTCACGGGGCGCGATCCGACCTGGAGGAGAAGCACGCGAAGCGCCGTCCTGGGCGATCCGAAGCCGGTAGCCTTCTGGTAAAAGGGCCGGCGCCCGCCCATACGGGGTCGCGGCTCTGGGCTAAGATACTGCGGAGGGAATGGAGCCTCGCATGACCGACAGAAAGCCGTCCTCTACCACCGGCACGGCTGAAGCTCCTGCGCGAAGACGAGAGAGTTGCTCTCGTCGTGGGCCGTGCCGTTCGACTCGGTCGACATCCAGGCCGAGCCGTCCGCGCGGGCCGAGCTGAATCGCCTGGGCGTGCCAACGGTCCCCGCGGTCGTCACGGCGAGGGGCGTGGTCCACGGCTGGAACCCGGCCGCGCTCGCCGAGCTGCTCGGCGTCCGGTACGAAGGCGCCGAACGGCTCTCCCCGCCCGCGCTGGCCGAGCGGCTCGACCGGGTCCTCGCCGCCACGGGCCGCGTGATCCTCTCCGTGGCGCCCGCGCACCTCGCCCTTCAGCACCCCGGCCGCGATCGCTCGCTTCATCAGCTTGCCTACCACCTCTTCCGGTTGAGCCTCGCGTACAGGGACGCCATGCTGGAACGCAGGCTCCCGGAGACCTGGCTCCAGGAGATGGCTCCCGCCGGCCTGCCGGACGGCCCCGCCCTTGCCGGATACGGCGCGGCGGTGCGCGCGGCGCTTCGGGGCTGGTTCGGCACCGAGGGGGCGGTCGTCGGGACCGTCGAGACGTACTACGGAGCCCAGACCGCCCACGAGCTTCTCGAGCGCACGGTCTGGCACGCGGCCCAGCACCTGCGCCAGATCCACGCGCTGCTCGATGAGGCCGGAGCGCCGCCCCCGGAGCCGCTCGACCCGGCGCTCCTGGTGGGGCTTCCGATCCCGCAGTCGCTCTGGTAGTTCTCGCCCGTCAGGCTCGGAGCCCGCCGCGCGCCCCGTCCGGCGCCGGGCGACGCCTACCGGGCGAGGGCCTCCCAGAGGAGCTCCGCCGGGTGCTTCGGCACGCGTCCCGTGACGTGCTCCACCTGCTGACGGCACGAGATGCCCGGCGCGCAGACGGCGACGTCGGCTCCCGCCGCCCGCACGGCCGGCGCGAGACGCCGCTCGGCGATCTTGATCGACAGGTCGTAGTGCTCCGCCTCGAAGCCGAACGATCCCGCCATCCCGCAGCAGCCGGCGTCCACCTCGGTCACCTGATAGCCCGCCGCCTTCAGGACGGCCACCGTCGGGGCGGTCCCGACCATTGCCTTCTGGTGGCAGTGGCCGTGCAAGAGGACCTTGCGCCCCGCGGCGGCGTGCGCCCGTGCGAAGAGCGGATGCCCCGCCGCGAGCTCCTTCTTCGAGAAACTCCTCCAGGAGGAAGCTCTGTCGCGCCACCTGGCGTGCATCCTCGGTGCGGACCAGCTCCGGGTACTCGTCGCGAAGCGTGAGGAGGCACGAGGGCTCCAGGCCGACGATCGGGCGCCCCTGGCGTGCGGCGGGAGCGAGGCGGGCGATGTTGTCGGCCGCCACCCGGCGCGCCTCGTCCAGCATCCCCTTGGAGATCATCGGCCGCCCGCAGCACCCGCGGTCGGCGAGAACGACCCGGTAGTCGAGGGCTCTCCAGGAGCCGCGTCGCGGCGATGGCGACGCTCGGCGTCTGATACGTGTTGAACGTGTCGTGGAAGAGCACCACCTCGCCGCGCGCCCCGTTCCCCTCGGGCTGCCGGCGGCCGAACCATCGCTCGAAGGACTGGGTCGCGAACGTCGGGCAGCGGGCGGCGCCGGTCGATGCCCGCCACGCGCTCGAGGAGCCAGCGGTGGGGCGCCGAGCGCGCGATCCAGTTCGACACGGGCGCGAGCGCGGACCCGATCCGGGCCAGGGCGTGAATCCGGCCGAAGAGCCGGTTCCGGAGAGGCAGCCCGTTGGCCCGGTAGTAGTGGGCCAGGAACTCGTACTTGATCTTCGCCATGTCGACGTTGGCCGGGCACTCGGCCTTGCATGCCTTGCACTCGAGGCACAGGTCGAGCACCTCGTACATCCGCCGGCCGGTGAACTCCGACCGCGGCACCTTGCCCGACAGCACGGCGCGGAAGGCGTTGGCGCGCCCGCGCGTCGAGTGCTCCTCGTCGAGCGTCGCCATGTACGAGGGGCACATCGTCCCCTCGAGCTTCTTCCGGCAGACGCCGATCCCGTTGCACATCTCGACGGCCCCGGCGAATCCGCCCTGCCCCGAGAAGTCGAGGAGGGTGTCCGGCTCCCACGCGCGGTATTCCGGCCCGTACCGGAGGTGCTCCGTCATCGGCGGGGCGTCGACGATGTTCCCGGGGTTCAGGACCCCCTTGGGGTCGAACGCGCGCTTGACCTGCCGGAACGCGTCGTAGAGCTGCGGGCCGTACAGGGTCTCGTTGAACGGGCTGCGGGCCCGGCCGTCGCCGTGCTCGCCCGAGAGGCCGCCGCCGAACTCCATCACGAGGGCCGTGATCTCCTCGGCGATGACCTGCATCTTCCGGATCTCGCCCGCGTCCTTCAGGTTGATCAGCGGCCGGATGTGGAGGCACCCGACCGAGCAGTGGCCGTAGTACCCCGCCCTGGCGCCGTGGCGCTCCAGGATCTCGCGGAAGCGGGCGATGAACGGGCCCAGCTTGGCCGGCTCGACCGCCGTGTCCTCGACGAACGCGATCGGCTTCCGGTCGCCCTTGGTTCCGAGAAGGAGGCCGAGGCCGGCCTTGCGGAGCTTCCAGATGGACTGCTGCTCGCCGGGGTCGTAGGCGATGTGGGCGGCATAGCCGATGCGCTTGCGCGCGCGAAGCGTCTCGAGGGCCTCGACCTTCGCGCGCACCTCCGCTTCGGTCTCGCCGGAGTACTCGACCATCATGATGGCGGCGGGATCGCCCTGGACGAACGCCATGCGCGCCCGCTGCTCGATGTTCTCCCGCGCGAGGTCGAGGATCATCTTGTCGGTGACCTCGACCGCGTAGGGCCCGGTCGTCAGGAGGTCGACCGACGACTCGAGCGCCGCCTGGAGATCGTCGTAGTGGATCACGTCGAGGGCCGTGAACTTCGGGTCGCCGGACGAGCCGCATCTTCATCTCGACCACGGCGACCAGGGTGCCCTCCGAGCCCACGGCCAGGCGGTGGAGCCCGAATGGCTGGGGCTTCACGAACTCGTCGAGGTTGTAGCCGGAGACGCGGCGCATGAGCTTCGGGTAGCGCGCGCGGATCTCGTCGGCGTGCTGGCCCACCAGCCGCCGCACCTCGCGGTAGATCTGCCCCTCGAGCCCGTCCGCCCGGCACTTCGCCTCGAGCTCGGCCGGCGTGAGGTCCCGGAGGGTGATCTCGGAGCCGTCGGCCAGGAGGCACCGGAGCTCGAGCACGTGATCGATCGTCTTCCCGTACGCGATCGAGTGGGAGCCCGCGGAGTTGTTGCCCGACATCCCGCCGATCGTCGCGCGGTTCGAGGTCGAGGTGTCGGGCCCGAACAGGAGGCCCATCGGCCGCACGTGGGCGTTCAGCTCGTCCTGGATCACGCCCGGCTGGACCCGGCACCAGAGCTCCTCCCGGTTCACCTCCAGCACCTGGTTCATGTACTTCGAGAAGTCGAGCACGACGGCGTGGTTGACCGTCTGGCCGATGAGGCTCGTGCCCCCGCCCCGCGGCAGGACCGGCACGTTGTACCGGTTCGCGAGCTCCAGCACCGCGCTGGACGTCGGCCTTCGAGCGCGGCAGGACGACGCCGATCGGCTCCACCTGGTACATGGAGGCGTCGGTCGAGTAGAGGAGGCGCGAGTAGTCGTCGAAGCGGACCTCGCCCTCGACGACGCGCCGGAGCTCGCGCTCGAGATCGCTGCCGACCGGGGTCAGGTTTTGCGAGGCGGTGAGGAGTTGCTTGGAGGTCAAGGTCTGACGCCTACTTCTTCGCCTTGTCGATCGCGGCGCGGAGCTCCGCCGCCTCCTTCTTGTCGAGGGGCTCGAGTCGCGCCGAGCACCGCGCGCGCCTCGTCGAGCTTGCCCATCTTCACGTAGGCCTCCCCGAGGTACTCGAGGGCCTCCGCGTAGTCCGGTCGCAGCTTGAGCGCGCGGTCGTAGGCCTTGACCGCCTCCGGGTACTTGCCCTGCTGGCGAAGCGAGAAGCCGAGGCCGTTCCACGCCTCCGGGAAGGCCTCGCGCTGCTTGATCGCGGCCTCGTAGGACTGGACCGCGCGCCGCCAGTCCTTCTTCTTCTGGGCGTCGAGGCCCTCCTGGAAGAAGCGTTCGGCCGACGCCGGCACGCCTGGCGGCGGAGCCGCCGGCGTCGGACCGTCCGCCCACCCCGTGACCGCGAAGAGGAGGAGTCCGCCTCCGATCGCCCGTCCGATTCCCGTCACGCGCATCGTTCCCTCCTCCGATCGTCTCGGTGGCGCCCCGGTGTCGCGCCCGTTGCGCTCGCGTCCCGGCAGCTCGGCCGTCATTGTCGCACAGCCTCGTGTCACGGAGCCCCCGCGGCGCCTCCCGCCGCCGCGTAGCCCACGAGCTCGACGTACCCCGAGCCGTGGACCGCGCGCCCGCCGGCGGTTCCCTCCACGCGCACCGCGCCCTCCCAGTAGCGGACCGCCAGGTCGAGCTCCTGATCCCGGAGAAGCGGCGTCACCACGAGATCGACCCCTGCCGACGGAACCCGGAGGCGCCAGCGAGCCGGGTACCGCGTCCCGCCGCGCGGACTCGTCCAGTGATCGAGGACGAGGACCTCGACGGCGTCCCGGTCGAGCGCGCGCGCCGCCCCGTCGGCCGCGACGAGGGTGCCCTGGCTCGCCGGGGAGATCCCGCCGTCGCGCTGGCGGAGGCGGTACAGCATGAGCTCGCGGCCGTCGTCGAGCTGGAGCGCGAACCAGTCCCAGCCCACCTGGTCCGGGCCAAGCGCGCTCGTGCTCCACTCGCGGTCCATCCACGCGAGCCCCTCGACCGGAAACGCGCGCCCACCGGTGTGCACCTGCGCCGGAGACGGGCATCCGCGTGAGCGAGTAGTAGTAGGACGCGTTGCCCGGCTCGGCGCTCTTCCGCGAGAGCCCCCGCTCGCCGTGGAGCACCGGTGGCTTGCCTTCCGCGAGGGTGAGGTCGATGCGGACGTCGCCCTCGCCCGCGCGGAGACGGAGAGAACGCGCGGCCTCGTCGCGAGCCTCCGCCACCCAGTCGCCCAGCCACACGCGGAACGGCGCGCCGCGGGCGCCGGCAAGGTCGAGGGTGCCCCGTGCCCAGCGGTCACCCGCGTGGAACCGGCCCGCCATCCACGTCGGTCAGCGCGAGGTGGGCCATGTACACGTCGCGGGTGCCCCAGGCCGATTGCCGCGGCGCGGTCGTCGGCGCGAGCGCCGTGCGGAAGAACGTCAGCTGGAACCCGAAGCGGCGCCCGGCCGCGTCCCCCGAGGCGCGGAGATTCCCGGTCCAGTACCACCACTCCGTGCGAAAGCGTCGGGTGGGGACCGTGGTCGGCCGGGAACCCGATCGCCCGCGGAACGAGGGCGCGCTCGAAGCCCGCGGTGCTTCGCCGCCGCAAGCGCCTCGGTCACGGACAGGGTTGCGCCGAGCCCCCGCCGGGACGAGGCGTCGCCGTCCAGCCGGAGGGCCAGCGCCAGCCCGGCGCCCAGCAGCGCCACGGTCGCGAGGACGCCCAGCAGGAGGCCCGTGCCCGGGCGTGCGCGCCTCATGGTGTCACTCTTCCCGGAGCGCCGGCGCGGGGGGCGTCCGCGCCATGCGCCAGGCCGGATACGCCCCCGCGGCCAGGGCCGCCAGGACGGCCAGTCCCACGGCCTGGAGCAGGACGTCCGCGGGCACCGTGGTCTCGATCGACCACCCGAACGCTCGCCGGTTGATCACGCGGATCAGGACCTGCGCCAGCCCGATGCCGACGGGGATGGCGAGCAGGCCCGCGATCCCGCCGAGGAGCGCGCTCTCCGCCAGCATGAGCCGCCAGACCTCGCGCGGCGTGAGTCCCTGCGCCCGCAGGACGCCCAGCTCCCGGGCTCGCTCGAGGTGGAGCGCCATCAGCGCGCTCAGGACGCCGATCACGGCCACGCCCGTCGCCAGGACGCGCAGCACCGAGGTGATCGCGAACGTGCGGTCGAAGATCTCGAGCGACGCCTCCCGGAGCGCGCGATTCGAGCGGATCAGGAGGTCCTGGCCCGGGCCCGCCCGCGCGCGCAGCGCCTCCACTGCCGCCTGCGGGTCGGTGCCGGGAGCGAGCACGAGCCCCAGCGAGGAGACGCCGCGATCCTCCCAGCTCGCCTCGTAGGTGCGGCGGCTCACCATGACGACCCCGCGATCCGAGCCATAGTCCGCGAAGACACCGGCGACCGGGAACGCCCGCTCGCCGCGGTCGGTGCGGAGCCGGACCACGTCGCCGACGCCGAGGGTGTGACGGTAGGCGTACGGCTCGGACACGATCACCGCCCCGCCGTCCTGGAAGGCGGGCCACACCTCTCCGGGGAATCCGGCCAGGAACCGGAACTGACGGTAGCTGTCGGGGCCGATCCCGAGGGCCACGAGCTGGGTCGGTCCGAGCGCGGACGCGACGCGCACGCCCCGATAGGTCCCGACGCTCCGGATGCCCGGCGCATCGCGGAGCCGCGCGATCACCGTGGGGTCGAGAGTGGACTCGCCGCCGCGGCCCGCGCCCGTGGTCGGGGCGGACACGTAGACGTCGGCGACCAGCGACGTCTCGAGCCATCGCACGACGGTCGCCCGGAAGCTGCGGATCATGACCCCGACGCCGACCGTCGCCGAGACGGCCACCATGAGGGCGGCGACCGCCACGCCGGTCCGCGAGAGCTTCGCGACGACGCTCCGCGCCGCCATGCGGCCGGGCAGCCCGAGAAGCCGCCCGAAGCCGGGGCCTGCCGCCCGCGCGACGCCGATCATCGCGAGCGGCGTGAGGAGGGCGGCGCCCAGGATCATCGCGAAGAGCCCCGCGTAGCTCCAGCCGAGGCTCCGGTCGGCGGCCGCCACGAGGAGCGCTCCCGCGCTCAGGACTCCCAGGCCGGCCAGCGCGGCGCGGGGCGCCGTCCGGCGCGCCCGTGCCTCGAGCACGATTCGCCGGATCGCGGCGCCCGGCGGGGCCGCGCTGGCCTCGGCCGCGGGAACGAGCGCCGCCAGGAGCGTGGCCCCGATCCCGAGGGCGGCGCCCTTCGCCAGCACGGCCGGCGACACCGCCAGCTCCCGCACGACCACGACGAAGTAGAGGTCGTTGATGGTCCGCGTGACGAGCGTGACGAGCCCTCCGGCCAGGCCCACGCCGAGGCCGAGGCCGAGAACCGTCGCGGCCACCCCGAACAGGAGCGCCTCGGCGAGCACGGTGGCGACGATCTCCGCGCGCGTGACGCCGAGGGCGCGCAGCATCCCGAGCGTCGCGCGGCGCTGGACCACGGAGAACGTCATCGTGTTGTAGGCGAGGAAGAGCCCCACCATCAAGGCCAGGAGAGACAGCGCCGTCAGGTTCACGTCGAACGCGCGCGTCAGCTCCCCGACGAACTCGCTCCTCGCCGCGGCCGGGACCACCTCCATCCCCGGCATGAGCGTCGCGCGGATCCGGGCCAGGGCCTCCTCTCCGCGTGGCCCTTCCGGCACGATGAGGTCGACGCGCGAGAGCCGGCCCTGCTGACCGAGGACCTCCTGGGCCGTCGTCAGGTCGGCGACCACGAGGCCGCGGAGCGCCTGTTCGCTCCGCGAATCCATCGGCTCGATCAGGCCCGCGACGCGGACCGGGCGCGACCGCCCGCTCACCCGCAGGACGAGGGTGCCCGACACGCCGACCCCGAGGTCCGCCGCCGTCTCGCGGCTCACCAGCACCGCGCCCGGCTCGGTGACCAGCGTCCCGAGCGCCCGCGCCCCGGCGCCGGCCCCGCGCGCGTCCTGTCCCCCCGCCCGGAGGTACGGGCGAAACGGCGCCTCGCTGAACGGATCGATCCCGAGGAGCTGGAGCGTCCGGCCCGGCGCGCCTTCGACGCCCACCCACGCCTCGATCGCCGGCGCCACGGGATGCGCTCCGGCCTCGCGGGTGAGCCGCGCCACCACTCGCTCGTCCACTCCCGCCGGTCCGCCGACGACCTGGTGGGTCGCGCGTCCGGTCACTCCTTCGGCGGACAGGGCGAACGCCCGTCGGGCGCTCGCGCTCGAGAGGTCCACCGACACCACCACGGCCACGCCGAGGGCGATCCCCAGGACGGACAGGGCCGCCTGCCACGGATGCCGCCAGAGATGGCGGACGCTGGCGCGGAGGAGGATCATCCGGCCGCGGGCTCCCGCGTCTCCACCAGGCGGCCGTCCTGCAGACGGAAGATTCGGTCGGCGAGCCCCACGACCTCGGGGCTGTGCGTGGCCATCACCATCGTGCGCCCCGCCCGGCGGGTGAGACGGTCGAGCAGGTCGAGCACCTGCCGGCCCGTGTCCAGATCGAGGTTCCCCGTCGGCTCGTCGGCGAGCACCAGGAGCGGCTCGTGGACCAGCGCCCGGGCGACCGCCACCCGCTGCTGCTCGCCGCCGGAGAGCTGCTCGGGAAAGGCGTCGCCCCGGTCGGCCAGCCCGACCTCGTCCAGAAGGGCGCCGACCCGCGCCCGCGCGGCGTCCCGCGGCCGGCCGTTCAGCTCGAGCGGGAGGCGGAGGTTCTCGTCCACCGTGAGCGTCGGAATCAGATTGAAGAACTGGAAGACGAACCCCACGTGATGCCGGCGGAACAGCGTCCGCCGCGCCTCGGTCGCCCGCGCGAGCGGAAGCCCGTCGACGACGATCTCGCCGGCGGTCGGCACGTCGATCCCGCCGATCAGGTTGAGCAGCGTGGACTTGCCCGAACCGCTCCGCCCGATCAGGACGCAGAGCTCTCCGCGATTGATCGACCCGTCCACGCCGCGGAGAACCACGCGCTCGGCGCCACCTTCCCGGTAGGCCTTCGTGACGCCGCGCAGCTCGACGAGCGGACCTTCGGTGGCCGGCTCCCTCATCCGCCCGCGGCGAGCGCGCCGAAGTGACAGAGCCGGATGTCGAGGCGCTCGGCGGTCGCGCGCGCCTCGGGATCGCAGAGGGCCGACAGCTCGACCTCCCGCTGCCGCCCGTAGCGGCTGTAGGCGAGCGTCTCGTCGAAGACGCCCGGGTGGCACATCAGCTCGGTGACGCCGATCGGCAGCGTGGCGAGCTGGTCCAGCAGGCGCTCGGTCGTCCAGTAAGGCTCGGATTGCGCGTCGCCGACGAACGAGTCCGTCGTGGCGATGCCGTGGCGCCGCAGGCCGTCGCGAAACCCCGCGTCCTGGCTCCGCAGCGGGACGCGCGCGGCCATGACCACGTCCACGACCGCGTCCATCACCCGGGGCACCCGGTGGGCGTGGTGGTGGCTGTCGAGGTGGGTCGGGCCGCGGCCGAAGCGGCGCTCGAACGCCTCGATCTGCGCTTCGCACTCGCGCCGCACCTCGTCGGGGCGCGCCCGCTCCCGGAGGACCGCCAGGTCGCGCCCGAATTGCCCCTCCGCGTCGACGAGGGAGGCGACCGTCTCCGCCGGCGACACGGGGCGCCCCCACGTCAGGTTGAAGTGGAGACCGAGACCGAGGCCGGGCGACGCGATGGCCATGGCGTCCAGCTCCGGCTGCGCGGGGAGGCTCGCCAGGACGGTGGTGCTCGTCACCAGGCCCTCGCGGTGGGCCCGCAGGATGCCGCGGCTCACGCCGCCCGTCAGGCCGAAGTCGTCCGCGTTGACGATGAGCCGCCGCGCCACCGATCCCCCGCTCATCGCTCGAGCCTCCCCCTCTGCACCGGATCTATTGACCGAGGGTGCGGCGGACGTACTGGCGAACCTCCTCCGTCAGGAGCGCCTGCCGTCCGCTGTCCGTCACCGCGTCCTCGAGCAGCTCGAGGTCGAGCACCAGCGGAGTCGGAGCCTTCTTCCCCGCGTCCAGCTCGACCGTGAACACGCACTGCTCGTTCGACTCGGTGAATACCGCCTTCGCGCGCGTGAAGGAGCTGTCCTCCAGCGCGACCGTCTCCAGCGCGTGCTGCAGCACCCGGAGGATGCCCTCCTGGGCGTCCCCGGGCACGGTGCCGAACGCGCTCATCATCCGGATGTCCGCCATGCGGGGCTCCCTCCGGTCAGAATCCCATCGCGGTTGCGGGACGCAGGTGGTCGACGCCGGCGGCCAGACCCCGGCGCGTGACCTCGATGACCTGCGGCCGGGCGAAGTAGAAGCTCGAGTACGTCTCGGTGAGCGGGACGATCCGGTGGCCGCGCCGCCGGAGCGCGGCGACGGTCGCCGTCCCCATCCGGTCGTCCACCTCGACCGGGCCCCCTTCGGTGTGAAGACGAGGCGCCTCGACGGCCGCCTGCGGCCCGAGCCTGGAGTCGATCAGGTTCGCGAGCACCTGGGGCACGGCCGAGACGATCTTCCGGCCGCCCGGCGCGCCCACCGCCAGGTACGGCGCGCCGTCGCGGAGCGCGAGGAAGGGCGTCATGTTGACCAGCGCGCGCTTGCCGGGCTCGATGGAGTTCGGCCGTCCGGGCTCCGGATCGAACCAGATCATCCCGTTCGAGAGCAACAGCCCCGTCTCCGGCACGACGACCTTCGAGCCGAACAGGCCGACGGCGGTGTGCGTCAGCGACACCAGCGTCCGGTCGTGGTCGACCGCGCACACCTGGGTCGTGCAGTCCCCGCTGGAGCCGACCGCCGTGGCCCGCGCCGGCTTCGATCGGCCGCGGTCGAAGCGCCACGGATCGAGTCGCCGCCGCGCGTGGCGCCGCCCGTCGGGCCGGATGGCGGATGCCACCTGGCGGGCGTAGGCCTTTCCCGCGAGCGCGGCCCACGGCGCCCGGATCCGAGTCGGATCGCCGAGCCACCGGAGGCGGTCCTCGAACGCGACCCGGAGCGCCTCGGCGCGAAGATGCGCCGCGCGCGCTCCCGGCGCTCCGTCGGCGCCGGCGGCCTCCGGCTCGAAGCACTCGAGGACGTTCAGCATCTGGAGGGCGGTCACGCAGCCCGTGGCGCCCGGCATCCCGAGGAGCGTCACGCCGCGGTAGTCGCCCGCGAGAGGCTGGGTCGCCACGGCGCGGTAGCGCGCGAGGTCCCCGCGATCCAGGATGCCTCCGCCGCGCCGCATCTCCGCCTCGATCGCCTCGGCCAGCTCCCCGCGGTAGAAGACGCTCGGGCCTTCCTTCCCGATCAGCTCGAGGCTCCGGGCGAGCGCCGGATACCGGACGCGGTCCCCGCTCCCCAGGTTCTCCGCCCGCGGCGGCCAGCCGCCGGCGCGAAGGTAGGTCCGGGCGGCCTCGGGAAACCTCGCCAGCTCCTCCGCGTACATCGCGGTGACGCCCGCGAGATACCAGTCGACCGGCACTCCGAGGCGAGCGAGCCGCGCCGCCGGGGCCACCGCGTCGCGGAGGTCCAGCGTCCCCCACCGCTCGAGCGCGAGGGCCAGGCCGGCCACCGACCCCGGCACCGCCACGGCGAGATGGCCGTGCACGTTCGCGTCGCCCTCCACGGCGCGCCACGGGAAGAGATCCCCGCTAGGCCCGTGCCCGAGCCGGTACATCCGGGCGTGGGCCCGCCGCGGGGCCTCGACGTTGAAGTCCAGCGCGACCGAGGTCCCCGAACGCGGGCGGTGGATCAGCATCGAGCCGCCGCCCGCGAGACAGGACATGAACGGCTCCACGACCGCCATCGCGAACGCGGTGGCGACGGCGGCGTCCACGGCGTTGCCGCCCCGGCGGAGGATGTCGGCGCCGACGCGGGCGCCGAGGGGATGGCCGGCCGTCACGCAGGCGCGCGGCACCTCGAGCTGGCTCTTCGTGACGGTGAGACGCGAGACCTTCACGGCGCGCTCATTCTCCCACGGGCCCCGGACCGCTGCCAGCGCGGGGCCGGCGCCGCCCGCTCAGAACCGGACCTGGGGAACCGCGCGCTCGGCGGGGTCCTCGAGCTCGAAGAACTCGCGGCGCGTGAAGCCGAAGGCCCCGGCGATCAGATTCGTCGGGACGCTCTCGACCCGGGTGTTGAGATCGCGCACGGCGGCGTTGTAGCCCTGCCGCGCCCCGGCGATCATCCCCTCCGTGTCGGCGAGGGCCTGCTGGAGGGACAGGAAGCTCTGGTTGGCCTTGAGGTCCGGGATAGTTCTCCGCGACCGCGTACAGCCCGCGCAGCGCCTGGGTCAGGAGCCCCTCGGATTGCGCCGCCTGCCCGGGCGTCGTGGCGCCCATGGCCCGGCTCCGGAGCTCGGTCACCTTCTCGAGGACGCCCTTCTCGTGGCCGGCATACCCCTTCACGGTCTCCACGAGGTTCGGAATCAGATCGTGCCGGCGCTTGAGCTGGGTGGCGATACCCGACCACGCCTCGTCCACCCGTACCCGCGCCCGGACCAGGCTGTTGTAGAGACCGACGCCCACCAGGGCGAGGACCACGGCGATCCCCAGGACAACCAGCCCCGTCATTCGGATCCCCCTTCGGCCCCGGTCCTCCCGCGCGGGAGCCACGACAAGGCCGTGCTCGGCTCATACCGTCCGCCCGATGGTAGCCGAAGCGCGCGAGCGCCGGAAGCGCCGATTCTGCTACCATGACCCACAAGACCAACGCCCATCGCGGGGATTCCCATGCGTCAACGTGTACTGATCGTCGAGGATGATGCCCTGGCTCGGAAAGGCATGGCCGACCTCCTGTCCCTCTGGGGGTACGAGGTCAGCACCGCCGGCGACGGCGCCGAGGCGCTCGAGCGGGTGTCGGAGGAGGCGCCCGCAGTCGTGGTGAGCGACCTCGTCATGCCGGGCATGGACGGTCTCGGCCTCCTGTCCGCCCTGCGCGTGGATCACCCGGACGTCGCCGTCATCATGCTCACGGGCCAGGGGTCGATCGAGAGCGCCGTCCAGGCCATGAAGGAAGGCGCCTACGACTACCTCACCAAGCCGCTCGATCCCGCCCGCCTCCAGGTGCTCCTCGAGAGGGCGCTCGACCGGGCCGAGAGCGCCCGCGAGGTCCACCGGCTCCGGCGCGAGCTCCGCCATCGCGGCGCGTTCGGGCGGCTCGTCGCGGGCGCGCCCGCCATGCAGGAGGTCACCGGGCAGATCGAGCAGGTCGCGCCGACCGACGCCACGGTCCTCGTGCTCGGCGAGAGCGGGACCGGGAAGGAGCTGGTGGCGCGCACCATCCACGAGCATTCCCGCCGCCGCCGCGGACCGTTCGTCGCCGTGAACTGCGCGGCGATCCCGGAGACCCTGCTCGAGAGCGAGATCTTCGGACACGAGCGGGGCTCGTTCACCGGCGCCACGGGACGTCGCCCCGGCTGCTTCGAGCTCGCCGACGGCGGCACGCTGTTCCTCGACGAGATCGCCGAGATGAGCCCGGCCACCCAGGTGAAGTTCCTTCGGGTTCTCCAGGACGGGCGGTTCCGGCGGGTCGGCGGGCAATCCGAGATCGCGGTGGACGTCCGCGTGATCGCGGCCACCAACAAGAGCCCGGCGAAGGCGCTGCAGGACGGCGCGCTCCGCGAGGACCTCTACTACCGCATCGCGGTCTTCACGCTCACCCTCCCCCCGCTCCGCGAGCGCCCCGAGGATCTCGAGGAGCTGGTCCGCGTCCTCCTCGAGGAGCTGGACGAGCGCCACGGGCGGACCGTGCGGGGCGTCGACGAGGCGACCCTCGCGGTCCTCCGCCGCTACACGTGGCCGGGGAACGTGCGCGAGCTCCGGAACGTCCTGGAGCGCGCGGTCATCGTCTGCCCGGGCGAGCTCATCGCCCCGTCCCACCTGCCCTCGCCCCCGTCGGCGGCGGCGTCTCCGGTCGAGCCGGCCGCGGATCAGGCGGCCAACGACGTGCGTCTGAGCGTCGGCACGACCGTCGACGAGGCCGAGCGACGGCTCATCCTCCGCACGCTCGCGTACACGGGCAACAACAAGACCCGCGCGGCCGAGATCCTCGGCATCAGCCTCAAGACGCTCCACAACAAGCTGAACCGCTACAACCGGCCGCCGTGACGCGGGATCCCGTCCGTCAGCGCAGGCTGTGCCCATGGCGCTGAGCGCCCGCGCCCGTGAGCTGCTCGGCCTCACCCTCGTCGTCCTCCTGGTGGTCGCCGTCGCGACCGCCGCGCACCTGGCCACGCTGGCGCGGCTCACCCTCGGGAACGCCGCGGACGAGGGGCGGCTCCTCTCCCGCCAGCTCCTCCACCAGGCCGCCCACGTCCTGCAGGCCGCGGGCGCGACGGGTCCCGCGGCCTTCCGCGAGGACCCGAGCCTCCGGGCGCTCCTCGACGGGCTCGTGGGCTACTCCCGCGTCGTCGTCTACGGCGCGATCGTGGACGCGACCGGACGCACGCTGCTGCACAGCGACGTGAGCCTCCAGGGACAGCACGCTCCCGGACCGCCCGCTTCTCGACGACGTGCTCACCGCCGGGCTCCCGCAGCTCGGGCGGATGCTGCTGGGCCCTCCGCAGATCTACGAGGTCCGCCTGCCCGTTCGCATCGGAGAGCGGCCCTTCGGCACCGTGCAGGTGGGCGTGTCGACGAGCCTGGTGAGGCAGACCCTCCGCGACGCCCTGCTGCGGAGCCTGGCGTTCGGCGCGGGCGCCCTCGCCTTCGCGATCGCGCTCGGCCTCGGCACCGGGCGCGTGCTCCTCGGCTACCTCCGGCGGATCGCGCGCCGGGTCGAGCGCCTCGCCCGTGGCGACGCCGCGGCCGAGTTCGGACCCGGCGACGACATGGGGCGTCTCGCCGCGCGCATGCAGGGTCTCGGGGAGCGCATCCAGGCCACGGCGGGAGGCGCCAGTGATCCCGGCGCAGGCCGGCGCCGAGCGCCTCCAGAACGTCGTCATGCTCCTCGACGCCGCCGGCGCCGTGGCCTTCGCCAACGCGAACGCCGACCGGCTGCTCGGCCGGACGCTCGCCGGCCGCTCGCTCGCCGGCGTCCTCCCTTCCGGGCACCCGCTGGCCGCCATGGTCGCGACCATCCTCAACGGGAGCGTCGCGCCGCTCCACGACACGGTCACGCTCCCGGGAGGCACCGGCGAGCCGCACGAGTGGGCGGCCTCGGGATACCCGCTCCGAGCGGAGACCCAGCTCCGCGGCGGCCTGCTCGTCCTCCGCGATCTCGAGCCGGCCCGGGCCGTGGAGTCCCTCCTGAGCTACTCCCAGAAGCTGGCGGCGCTGGGACGCCTCACGTCCGGCGTGACCCACGAGGTCAAGAACCCGCTCAACGCGATGCGCATCCACCTCGAGCTCTTGCGCGCGCGGCTCGCCCAGACCGGGCAGTCCGGCGCCGCCCGAGATCGCCGAGAACATCGACGTGATCGCGCACGAGATCCAGCGGCTGGACCGCGTGGTCCAGGGCTTTCTCCGGTTCGTCCGACCGCAGGACCTCCGCCTCGCGCCCGTCGACGTCAACGCGGTCCTGTCCGACGTGGCGCGGGTCGCCCGGCCCGAAGCCGCGAGGGCCGGCGTCGAGATCGTGCTGGACCCCGGGCGCGGCCTGCCCCGCGTGATGGCGGACTCGGGGCTCATCGCCCAGGCGAGCGCCAACCTGGTCACCAACGCCATCCAGGCGATGCCGGGCGGCGGCACGCTGGTCGTCGCCAGCCGGCACGCCGAGCCCGACGGGGTGGCGATCCGCGTGGCCGACCAGGGAGCGGGGATCGCGCCCGAGAACCTCGAGAAGATCTTCCGTCTCTACTACACGACGAAGGCGGGCGGATCGGGCATCGGCCTCGCGATGGTGTACCGGATCGTGCAGATGCACGACGGCCGGGTCGACGTGGAGTCGACGGTCGGCAAGGGCACCACCGTGATGCTCACGCTTCCCGCGGCCCCGGACGCGCGATGAGGGCCCTGGCGCTCGCGGCGCGCGATCCTGGCCCTGGCCGGATGCCGGGTACTCGGCCCGGATGTCCCGCCGTGGGCGCGGCCCGTACCCGGAGCGCCCGGTCCCGCGGCGCCGGGCCCGCTCGAGGACGCGGCCAGCATCACCCCCGCGCCTCCGCCCGTCCCCGCGCCCGCCGATCCCTCGCCGCCCGCCGATCCCTCGCCGCCCGCCGCCCTGCCGCCTCCGGTCGCGGTCGCCGGCCTCCGTCGCGCCGGCTCCGCCGCCGGCCGCCTCGCGCCGCGCCGCCCCCGCCCGCGGCGCCGGCGTCGCCGCCGGTCCAGGCTCCGTCGCCGCCCGCCGCGCTCCCGGCCGCCGCAGCGCCCAGCCCGCCGCTGACGGCGAGCCTGCCTCCCGCAGAGGCGCGCCGGCTCCAGGAGGAGGCGCAGCGCGGGATCGAGGACACGGAGCGCCTCCTCCGGCAGCTCGATGGTCGACCGCTGGCTCCGAAGGACCTGGAGACGCTCCGACTGGCCCAGGGCCTGGTCGAGCAGGCCCGGAAGGCTCTGGGAGGGCGGGAATACGAGCGAGCGGCGAACCTCGCGGCGAAGGCTCGCACTCTCGCGGACGACCTGAGCACACGCCGCTAAACGCCCTGTCCGGCGAGTAACTTTTTACATCTTGCCGGCGACACCTCCGTGGTAACTCTTACATCGCGTCAGGGCTGCGTCATGCCCCGACGGCACGGGCAGGATCCACTCGGCGGTGGCCCAGTCGCCTGAGAAATCAGGCCGGCCGCGCCCCGGGCAGGCCACGGCGGGAGATGCCCGGCACGCCCTTTGCGTGGAATGCACAGGCGGACTGATCCGTCACCTAGCGGGACCGGCCCCGCACAGAGGAGGAAGTCGCATGCGGATACGATCGTTGGCCATTCTGGTGGCCTCCCTGTCGCTCCTGACCGTCGGCTGCGCGACCAAGAAGTTCGTGCGCGAGGAAGTCGGAAAGAGCGAGGCGAAGCTTGGCGCGGAAGTGGGCCGCGTCGACAGCTCCCTGACCGAGGAGAAGGCCCGGACGACCGCGATGAACGACCAGCTGGGGCAGACGAAGGCCGCCGTCCAGCAGGCCGACACGCGTGCCGACCGAGGCCACCACTCTCGCGAAGACGGCCCAGGGCCGCGCCGATGAGGGCGTCGCCAAGGCCACCCAGGCCCAGACCCGAGCGGACGAGGCTCATGCCGCCGCCGGCCAGGCGATGACCAAGGCGGACGAGACCAGCACCCGCCTCACCCGGCTCTGGACCAACCGGAACAAGCGCGTGCCCGGCGACACGGTCGCCATCCTCTTCCGCTTCGACAAGTCGGAGCTCGACGACCGCGGCCAGACCGCGCTGCTCGACGTCGCCAAGCAGCTCCAGGAGAACCCGAGCCTCGTGGTCGAGCTCGAGGGCTACACGGACAGCACGGGCGCCCTGCCGTACAACGTCCAGCTGAGCCAGCGGCGCTCGGAGGCGGTGCGTCGGTTCCTGGTGGAGAAGGGCATCGAGATGCACCGGATCCACTCGATCGGGCTCGGCGACATCAAGCCGTCCGCCGACAACACGACGCCCAAGGGGCGCGAGCAGAACCGCCGCGTGATGGTGCGGTTCTTCGCGCCGGCCGAATAGCGCAGGAGTAGCGCGAATCCGCGCTCAGATCAGCGCGGATTCCAGCACGATCCCCCGGTCCAGTACCCGGGCGGCGGCGCCGGCCGCACTGGCGACGCCGCCCGGGACCTCCGGTCCCTCCGCGACCTGACGCAAGAGATCGATCAGCCGGCGCATCGCGCGGATCAGATCGCCCTCGTGACCGCCGAAGGAGTGGGTGACGATCCGCGCCCAGTCGTCGTCGCCCGACGCCCACCGGAAGACGGCGGCGACGAACCCGCTCTGCACCCGCGCCGGCCGGTTCAGCCCCACCCGCCGCTGGACGGCCTGGATCGCCTCCGCCGCCTCTTCCATCTGCCGCAGTCGGCGGCGCAGCCGCGGACGCTCTCGCAGGAGTCGCCGCGACGGCTCGTCCTCGGCGGAGCGGGCGTCCTCGATCAGGCACGAGACGAGCGCGGCCACCTCGGCGGGAGGGGCATCGTCGAACACTCCCCGGTGGACGACCTCGGCGATGAGGAGCTCGTGGTCGTGGCGAAGAGACGCCACCAGCTCACCTTTCGGCCGGAGCACGCCGCGCTGGACGGCGTCGAACGCGTCCAGGACCTCCAGGACCCGGCGGTACTCCTGCCAGATCGCGTCCCGGATGCTCTCGAGCACCGTGCGCCGGTGCTCCAGCCGGGCCCGCTCCTTGTCGAGCGTCTTCCAGGCGGCCTCGCAGCGCGGCCGCGCCTCCCACGGGCAGGCGTGGCACTCGATCCGCTCCAGCGCGTCCGCAGGATCGCCCCGGCGCTCCCCTTCCACGAGGGCCCGTAGATCGAGCTCGCCGAGGCGCGCGAGGAGCGCGCCGCCGTCGTGCGCGAGCGCCTCCCTGACGTCCCGCCCCCAGCCGTGGTGGTGCGCCGCCAGGTTCCGGATGGCGGGCGGCAGCAGGAGGGGCGGGGCCGCCCAGAAGACTCGCTTGACGTTCCCGGCTTTCGTCCGGACGAGCGAGCCGTGCGGGAGGAGCGTGTCGAGGAGGACGCGGTTGCCTCGAAGGCGGTGCACCCCGATCACCACTCCGAGCCCGCTGCCGGTCCCCCGTTGCCGGAGAAGGATGACCCGGCCGGGCTCGACGTCGTCGAGGGCCCGGGCCCGAGCCGGCCGCGAGCGCGAGCCCGCCGCCCTCCGTCGCGCGTCGACTTCCGCGCGCAGCTGGCGGTAGCGCCCGATCCGGTCGAACTCGCCGCACGGCGCCACGTACCGCTCGGCCTCCGCGACCGCCGCCTGCGCCTCCGCCACCTCGCGCTCGAGATGGCGGACCTGGCGGAGGCTCTGGTACTGGCCGAACGACGACTCGACCACGTGGCGGATCGCCGCCTCGTCCCGGACGTTCTCGACCAGGAGCGCCACCGAGCCGAAGCCCAGCCGGAACTGGCTGACGATCGGCTCCGGGGCACCGTCGACCACCGAGAGCGTCTCCTCCAGGCTGTCCCGGGCGTCCAGCGCGATCACGCACTGCCCCTCGGGGTCGATGCCGCGCCGGCCGGCCCGGCCCGCCATCTGGGTGAGCTCGTTCGTCGTCAGCGCCCGGAACCCCCGGTCGGTGCGCTTCGTGAGCCCCTGCAGCACCACGCTCCGGGCGGGCATGTGAATCCCCAGGCTCATCGTCTCGGTGGCGAAGACCACCCGGACCAGACCCCGCTCGAAGAGCACCTCCGTCAGCCGCTTCAGACTCGGAAGGATCCCGGCGTGATGGAGCCCGACGCCCACCCGCAGGGCCTGGAAGATGCTCTGGTTGAGCGCGGAGGCGGCCAGCGTGGGGCTGTCCTCGATCGCGTCGGCGATGGCCTGCTCCACCTCGTGCCCGCGGGCGCGATCGAGGAGCGAGCGCCCTTCCTCGAGGACGTCGTCCATCGCCCGCTCGCACCCGGCCCGGCTGAAGATGAAGTAGATCGCGGGCAGCCAGCCGCGCCCCTCCAGCTCCTCGATCATGGCCGGGGCCGCAGCCACCCGGCGGGCGTAGAAGCGCCCGCGCCCCTCGTCGCCGCCCCCGTCGATCCCCACGATCTTGGCGCGGCCGGCCCGCACGGCGTCCATGGAGTGGATCCCGGCCGCCAGATCGGCCACGTGGTACCGGAGCGGGACCGGGCGATGCGGGTGAACGACGGCCTGGATGGGCCGGTGGACCAGGCCGATCCAGTCGGCGATCTCGCGCACGTTCGCCACGGTGGCCGACAGGGCCACGAGCGTCACGTCCTTGGGCGCGTTGACGATGATCTCCTCCCACACCGTCCCGCGGCCCTCGTCCCCCATGTAGTGGCACTCGTCGAGGACGACGTGGCGGAGCCCCTCCAGGGTCCCCGTGTAGAACATGTTCCGGAGGATCTCGGTCGTCATGACGAGGATGGGCGCGCGCGAGTTGACCTTGACGTCGCCGGTGAGGATGCCCACCTCGGCGACGCCGAACTGACGGCAGAAGTCGGCGTACTTCTGGTTCGAGAGCGCCTTCAACGGCGTCGTGTAGGCCACCCGCCGCTTCGCGGCGAGCGCGTCGTGGATCGCGAACTCGGCGACGAGCGTCTTGCCGGCGCCCGTCGGCGCCGACACGATCACCGAGGAGCCCTCGAGGACGGCGAGGATCGCCGCGACCTGGAAATCGTCGAGGGGAAAGGCGTAGCGCCGGGCGAATGCCCGGAACAGGTCGACAGCGTCCTCGGAGATACGACCGGCGTCGAGGGCCGCCTGGATCGCAGCGGGGGGCTGGTAGGGCAACGGTGCGGGCTCCCCTCCCGTGACGCATTGTACACTGAGGCGTGATGCGCGCCGCTCGTGCACTCGTTCGCCGGATCGTCCCCGCGCTCGCGCTCGTCCTCGTCTTCGCCGGCGCCCGGACCGGTGACGCCACCCATCTGCCCGACCATCGCTTCCTCGTGCTGGGTTTCGTCACCGACGGGGATGGCCGGCCGGTGTCCGGGGCCCGCGTGGTCGTGACCCGGCTCAAGACCGGCCTCGAGCATCCGACGACCACCGAGCGGGACGGTTTCTACCTCGTCGTTCTCCATCTGCACGACGAGAACCTGGGCGAGCAGCTCGGCCTCGACGCGAAGGGAGCGAAGGGCGCGGTGCGCGTCCGGTTCGACCCGCACGACAAGAAGGTCGAGCGCGGCACGCGCGTGGACGTCCGCGCCGACCGCGTGGTGGAAAATCGCCCGGCCTTCGCCGAGACGCTTCGCGCGTACCTCAGCCGCTAGCGAGCCTGGTGGACGCCTGACTGCTTGACAGCCCGGCGCGGCCGACGATGTAATACCCGCATGAGAAAAGCTCGAGGGCGAGGAGGTGTCACGATGAAGGCGTACGTGCTCGTCGAGACGAATGCGGGCAAGACCAAGGCCGTCAAGCGGGCGCTCGTGAAGCTCAAGCCCGGCAAGTGCCGGATCGACTCCCTCGACGTGGTGACGGGACCGTTCGACTACATCGCGGTGGTCCAGGGTCCGACGCTCGACGACATCGGGCAGCTCGTGACGGAGGGGATCGGCGCGATCGAGGGCGTCACGCGCACGACGACCTGCCTGGCGGTGTCGATCGGATGACGCGGGGCGCGTCCCTCCTGATCGGTCTCCTGACCGGAGTGGCCGCCCTCGCCGGCCCCGGCGCCGAGGCGCAGGCGCCTCAGGCCCCGCGGCCGCAGTACCTTCCGTTCGCGGAGTTCGCCACCGAGGACTCCCCCCCGCAGGTCACGGCCAAGCAGGCCTACAACGACACCGTCGAGCGCTACAACAAGGCGCTCTACGACTATCACGTGACGCTCGGCCAGCACGATCAGCTGGTCGAGGCCGGCAACCGAGCCGCGACGCCGGCGGAGCAGGAGAAGGCCCGGGCCGATGCCGCGCCCCTCCGGGCGAAGCTCCAGACCCTTCGCCGCGACGTCATGGCCCTGGCCGCGTCCGTCGACCAGGCTCGCAGGAAGGCCAGTCAGGCGGGAGTGACCTTCACCCGCTGACCGGGAGCCTCCTCGGCTCTCCGATTCCGCCGCGACGCCGCTGAATCCGGCCGGAAACGGGCGGTTTGACCGTTTCGTGACACTTTCTGCGTGGTTATGACTCATCCCGTGTGTTATCATCCTTCCCGATGCCGCCGAAAGGCCCGGTCTCGGTCCTGGTGTACCACCCGGACGAGGCCCAAGCCTATGCGCGGCTCGTCCGGGCTCCGCGGGGGCAGGTTCGACTGAGAGTCGCCTCGACCCCCGAGATGGCAATGCCCTTCGTGGAGGAGATGGACGTCCTCTACACCTGGGGCTTTCCCGCCGAGCTCCTCCCCCTGGCCCGCCGACTGCGATGGGTGCAGGTCATGGGAGCCGGGGTCAACGCCTTCCTCGACGTCCCCTTCCCGCCCAAGGTCGTCCTCACCCGCGTCGAGGGGGTCTTCGGGCCCTGGATGGCCGAGTACGTCTTCGGGTGGCTCCTGTGGGCGTCCCAGCGAACCGAGCTCCTGCGGGCGGCTCAGCGGTTGCGCCGCTGGGAGCCGATCAATCCCGTCCTGCTCCGGGGCAAGACGCTGGGCATCGTGGGTGTGGGCTCCATCGGGAGAGTGATCGCGTCGATCGGCCACGCGTTTCAGATGCGGGTTCTCGGTCTCTCCCGCACCGGACGCCGGATCCCCGACTGCGACCGGGTCTACAAACGCCCCGCCTTCCACGAGTTCCTGGCGGCGAGCGACTACGTCGTCCTGGTGGCGCCGCTCACGCCCGAGACCCGGGGCATGCTGGGCGAGCCCGAGCTCCACGCGATGCGCCCGGAGTCCTGGCTCGTGAACCTGGGCCGGGGCTCCCTCGTCCAGGAGCCGGCCCTGGTCAGGGCCCTCCAGGAGCGCTGGATCGCCGGGGCCGTGCTGGACGTCTTCGCGGAGGAGCCGCTCCCGACGGAGCACCCGTTCTGGGGAATGCCCAACGTGGTGGTGACGCCGCACATCTCGGGTCCGAGCCTTCCCGAGGAGATCGCCCCGATCTTCAACGAGAACCTGCGGCGGTTCCTCGGCGGGCGGCCGCTCAGGGGCCGCGTGGACATCCGCAGGGGCTACTGAGCGCGGGAGCCCCGAGGGGCCCCCGCGCCGTCGTCTACTTCTTCGCGAGCGCCTTCACGATCTCCCGGCAGAACGCCGGCAGGTCGTCCGGCTTCCGGGACGTGATCAGGTTCGCGTCCACGACGACCTCCTGGTCGACCCAGGTGGCGCCCGCGTTCACCAGATCGTCCTTGATCGAGAAGAAGCTCGTCGCCCGCTTGCCCTTCAGAATGCCCGCCGACACCGGCACCCAGCCCGCATGGCAGATCGCCGCCACGACCTTGCCCGCGCCGAAGGCGTCCCGCACGAGCTTCACCATGGCGGGCGATCGGCGCATGTAGTCCGGCGCGAAGCCGCCCGGAATCACCACCGCGTCGTACTCGACGGCATTCACCTGCTCGGCCTGAACGTCCACGGTGACGGGGTAGCCCTGCTTCGAGGCGTAGCTCTTGGCACCGCCGCTTCCCACGACCTGCACCTCGGCCCCCTCCTCCTTCAGCCGGTAGTAGGGAACCCAGAGCTCCATCTCCTGGTAGAGGTTCTCGGCCAGGATCGCGACCCGCTTGCCCTTGAGCTGCATCGCTCCTCCCCTCCCTCGGCGAGCCGAGGCCCGCGCATTTGCCTACGACCGAAAGGATACACGCAGGACGGATCCGCGACGCGGCAGCGGCGGCGGCGAAGGGACCGACGCGGCGCCGGAGGAGGGTCAGCGGGACTGGACGACGCCCAGAGCCTTGGCCACGACCGCCTCGAGGCGATCGGGGTCCGCCGGCTTCTGCGCGTAGTGGAGGATGCCGATCTGGCGGGCGCGCACCTCGAACTCCGGCCGGTAGTCGCCGGAGGTCATCAGGACGTGAACCCGGGGATCGATCTCCTTGAGGCGGGACACCAGAGCGTGCCCTGACATGTCCCTGAGCGCCACGTCGACGATCGCGGCACGGAGGCGACCGGCGTGCGCCAGATCGACCGCGTCCTGTCCCAGCGCGGTGTGGGTGGAGCGGAATCCTCGCCGCGTGAAGTGGTCCGCCAGAGCCCGCCCCGCCTCGTCATCGGTGTCGACCACCAGGAGCAGCGCATCGTCCCGATCTTCCCTAGACGCGTAGGCCATGCCCACGGTCAGTGCAAAGGGAGTGCCATTGGCGCAGGCCAGCTCAGCGGTCCAAATGTCGGTTCTGCGGGGCAAATTGCTGGACTTCCCGGGCACGTCCTGCTTGTCGATGCCGTCACGGCAGTCAGCGCGGCAACCGGCACTGCCCACCCGGCACGACGGTCTGTCACTTTGGCAGGACGTGGAGATCAGTTGATCCCGTACTCCTTCAGGCGCCGATAGAGCGTACGACTCGACAGTCCGAGAGCGCGCGCCGCCTTGGCCCGGTCGTTCCCGTGAATGTCGAGCGCCCGCAGGATCAGATCACGCTCGGCCTGCGCGAGCGTCGGCACCGCGCCGCTCGCCGCGACCACGCTGGCCGGCACCGGCGCCGCCGGTGCTACGGGAGCCGGGCCGCCCAGCGCGGGCAGGTCCACGAGCCGGATCTGATCCCGGGCGCCGAGCGCGTATGCGCGCTCGATGAGGTTCTCCAGCTCCCGCACGTTGCCGGGAAACTCGTACGCGAGCAGCGCCGCCATGGCGTCCGGCGCGATGCCCTTGATCTCGCGGCTGAAGCGCTGGTTGAACTGCCGGACGAACGCGGTCACGAGCGCCGGCACGTCCGGCTTCCGCTCGCGGAGGGCCGGCACGTGGATCCGGACGACGTTCAGGCGGTAGAACAGGTCCTGCCGGAGGCTCCCGTCCTTGATCGCCGTCTCGAGGTTCTTGTTCGTGGCCGCGATGACCCGCGTGTCGACGGAGTAGCTTCGCGTCGACCCGACCGGCCGCACGTCCTTCTCCTGGAGCACACGCAGCAGCTTGACCTGGAGCGTGGGCGGCAGCTCCGCCACCTCGTCCAGGAAGATCGTCCCGCCATGCGCGGAGCGGAACAGGCCGAGGGTGTCGGCGACGGCGCCCGAGAACGCCCCGCGCACGTGTCCGAAGAACTCGGATTCCAGGAGGTCGGACGGCACCGCCCCGCAGTTGACCGTGATGAACGGCCCGGCGGCTCGCGCGGACAGCCGGTGAATGGCCGCCGCCACCAGCTCCTTCCCGGTGCCGCTCTCGCCCTCGATCAGCACCGGCGAGTCCGCCGGCGCCACGCGGACGATCATGCCCTTCAGCGCTTCCATCGCCGGCGAGACGCTCACCAGCTCGCTCATGCGCAGCTGCTCGCCCAGGCGGCTCCGCAGCGCGTTGACCTCCTGGCGGAGCAGGCGCCGCTCCAGGATGTGGTCCAGCAGGTGGCGGAGCTCCTCGAGCACGAGGGGCTTCGTGAGGTAGTCGTACGCGCCCAGCTTCAGCGTCTCCACCGCGGTCGCCACGGTGGGATCGCCCGTCATCATGAGGACCTCGATCGATGGATCGTGCCGCTTCAGGTGCCGGAGGATCTCCACGCCGTCCATCTCCGGCAAGTGGATGTCCACCACCGCGACCTCGAAGAGCTGCGTCTCGAGCAGCTCGACGGCGCGCGCGCCGGACGGCACGACCACCGCCTGGTACCCCCACCCGCGGAGCACTTCCGCGAGAAGGTCCCGAAGTGTGTCGTCGTCCTCCACCACCAGGATGTGCAGACGCTTCATCACCGGCTCACCGGCTGCGCGGGCGGCAGGGTCAGCGCGAGAGACTCGCCCTCGCGCTCGACGCGAAGCCGGACGGTGTCGCGGAGGTAGAGATCCTGGACTCGCGCGCGGAAGTCCTCGACCGTCGCGACGGCCACGTCGTTCACGGTCATGATCCGGTCACCGGCGCGAAGTCCTCCCTGCGCGGCAGAGCTCCGCTCGGCAACGCCCGCCACCACGGGGCCCCGGGACTCCGCGGCCCCGGCCGTGCGCTCCTCGGGCGTGTCCCGGACGTAGAACCCGAACTCGAACGCGATCCGATCGGCGACGGCCTCGGCGGGCATGCGTCCGACCCGGACCCGGACCTCCTGGCGGTCCCGCTCGCGGAGCACGATGAGGCCGAGCTCGCGGCCCGCCGGCGTGGCGCCGACGAGGCGCTGGAGGGCTCGCGTCTCCACGATGGGCCGCCCGTCGATGGCGACGACCAGGTCCCCCTCGCGCAGGCCCGACGACGCCGCGGGCGTCTCCTTCATGACCTGGGCGATCAGCACGCCATAGCCCTCGCGGACCCCGACCTTCTTCGTGATCTCCTCCATCTCCTGCTCGGTGAGGTCCCGGATCCGGACGCCGAGCCAGCCCCACTGCTCTCCCGCGGTCGCGCCGCTCGCCAGGAGCACGAGCGTCAGGGCCGACGCCACCGTGAGCCGGCCGGCCGCCCGCCAGCGCCCTTGGCCGGCCCGGCCCGGATCAGGCGTCATCCGACTCCTCCTCGTCCTCATCGCCTTCCCGGCCGGCCACCATGGTCAGCAGCTCCCCGAGGGCGCCCACCGCGAGGTCGAGGCGCTCGCTCACGTCGACTGCCTCCAGCAGCCGCTGCCGGACCTCCGCGTCCGGCACGACCGCCGAGACGATGCGATCGATCGCCGCGCCGGGGGATGCCCCCGCCACGGTGAGGCGCCCGACGACGTCGGGATGGGACTGGCCGAGAGCCATCAGGAGCCGCGCATGGCCCGCGCGGAGCTCCTGCAAGCGGCCCGCGAAGCTGCGGTCGTTCGGGCTGGGCCCGCGGTTCTCGATTCGCTCCGTCCGGGCCATGCGGTAGAGGCGGCCGTCGGGCGGCTCCTCCTCGAGGATCCGGACCCGCGCCCGGCCGTCGAGCAGGATGTTGTAGCGCCCATCGGCCAGCATCTCGGCCTGGATGATCTCCCCGGCCCCGGCGACGCCATGCACGGGCGGGCGACCCTGGTAGTCCTTCTCCCATCCGGCGCGCAGCATGGCCACGGCCAGCCACCGATCACCCGCCAGGCAGTCCGCGATCATCTGCCGGTACCGGGGCTCGAACACGTGGAGCGGGAGGACGGTCTCCGGGAAGAAGACGACCTCGGGCAGCGGGAAGATGGGGATGCGGAGTTCGTGCACCCGATCACCGGCCTACGTCGGGTCGGCCCGGCTCGGAAGATCCCTCCGCTCCGAGGGTCCCTGCATCAGCTGATGAGCGGCAGCCTCGGCGCCGCAGCCTCGGCGAGGCGGTTCCGGACACCTGCCGCCACCCGCCGGAACGCGTCGGCCTGGGGGGATGAGGGACGCGCGACCACGATCGGCTCGCCCGTGTCGCCGCCGATCCGGGTCTCGGGGTCGATCGGGATCGAGCCCAGGACCGGCACGTCGAACTCCTGCGCCGAGCTTCTGTCCACCGCCCTCGCCGAAGATCGCGGTGGCGTGGCCGCAGTGCGGGCACGCGAACCCCGCCATGTTCTCCACGATGCCCAGGATCGGCACGTTCATCTTCCGGAACATCTGCAGACCCTTGCGGACGTCCAGCAGCGACACGTCCTGGGGCGTGGTGACCATGACCGCGCCCGAGAGGGGAAGCGTCTGCGAGAGCGAGAGCTGGGCGTCACCGGTCCCGGGCGGCATGTCGAAGATCAGGTAGTCGAGCGGGCCCCACTCGACGTCCTTCAGGAACTGCTGGACCGCGGAATGAATCATCGGCCCGCGCCAGATCACCGGGTCCCCTTCCTTCACGAAGAACCCGATCGACATGACCTTCACGCCGTAGGCCTGAACCGGCACGATGCGGTTGGCGACCATCGCCGGGCGGCCGCGCGCCCCGATCATCAGCGGGACGTTCGGCCCGTAGACGTCCACGTCCACGATGCCGACCTCCGCGCCCTCGCCGTGGAGGGCCAGCGCGAGGTTGACGGCGACGGTGGACTTGCCGACGCCACCCTTCCCGGACGACACGGCGATGGTGTGCTTGACGTCGGGGATCAGCTCCTCGGGCGCGGGAGCCGCCGGGCGCGCCGGGCCGTGCCCGTGCCCCGCGGCAGTGGCCTCCGGCGGCGCGCGAGGCGATGCCCGCCTTGACGTCGGACACGCCGGGAAGCGCCTGGATGGCCTTCCGAGCCTGGCTGTGGATCTCGGCGCGCGCGAGCGGCGGCTGCTCACCCGTGAACTGGAGGGTGAACGAGACGTGGCCGGACTCGACCGTCAGCGCATCGACGAGTCCGAGGGTCACGATGTCCTTGCCGACGTTCGGATCCATCACGCCGCGGAGGGCCGCCAGCACGGCCTCCTTGGTGAGCCCGGTCGCCTTGCTCCCGCCGAAAAGACCCATCGCGCCTCACTATACGGAAGGGGTCAGAGGGGGTCAAGCAACGCGGCCCCCGATGGGGCTCTCATCCCTCGATTATCTCGGCCGGAATCACCGGAAGTCGAGGTCGCGCACGCGGTCGGGGTCGAGCGCGTCCAGTGCCGCCAGCTCGCGCGGGTGTGGGCGGCGGGAGAGCTCGGAGGTCTTCGAGCGGCTCGACCGCGAAGCCCGTCCGGCGGGTCACCTCCTCGAGCGTGGCGCCCGGCTGGAGCGCCTCGAGCCTCAACCCGCTCGGCGTGGCGCGGAACACGGCGAGCGGCGTCACCACGCGATCGAGATTCCCGGTCGCGGTGACGAAGTCGACCGACGGCACGAGCGAGGCGAGGTCGTGCCGCGTCCGGAAGACGATCACGCGCCGGACGACCTGGAACAGCACCGCCGCGCCCCCGCCTCCCGGCAGGCGGACCCGAGGCCGGGTGAAGTCGCCGATGACGGTGGAGTTGACGCGGCCGCGGCCGTCGACCTGCACGCAGCCGAGCAGCATCACGTCGATGCGGCCGCGAAGGGCCAGCTGGTAGACGTCCACGTTCGAGAGCACGACCGGCGACCTCGCCAGCCAGCCGGTTCCGGACGACGAGGCCGGGAGCGTGTCCGGCGCCCCGTCCAGGCCGCCTCCGATGGAGATGTGACGGAGCCGCGGCGCGTGGAGCCGCCGGGCGAGCGCCAGCGCGAGTGACGGCAGGACGGAATTGACCCCGTGGCACCCGACCTCGCCGTCACGAAGCAGGCGCGCCAGGCGTGACGGCCATGAGCTCGGCGACGCCGAACGCTCCGGCGGGCCGGCCCTCGGAGGTCCCCGTGGTCACGAGCCCCTGCGGGAGCCGCTCGGACGGCGCCGCGCTCGTCGACTCACGGTGTCGACTCCAGGTAGCGCTGCAGCCCCTCCGGAGTCCGGGCAGCCTCGAGGTATCGGCGCACACCCGCCGCGTCCACCTCGTAGCACCCGGCACAGTCGCCCGGCCGGGCCCCGCCCGGCAGCTCGACCACCGCCGCAACGGACAGATCCGAAATGCGCGTGAGCTCGGGAATCCGAGCCAGCTCCTCCGACGGCACGATGCGCTCCGTCGTGAGGATCACCTCGTCGGCCGCCTGGGCCATCAGGACGTCGTAGCCGGGCGACCCGAAGATGCGCGCGTTGCCGGCCGCGTCCGCCTCCTGCGCGTGGAGGATCGCCCATCGCGGGCGGAGCGCGGGCACGACGTAGATCTCGTCCCCCGTCCACGGATCCTTCACCGTGCGAAAATCCGCGGTCGCGGGCAGGTCGGTGTCCCGGAAACCGGGAACCGGCTCGAACGGCACGCCAAGGGATGCGGCCCGCAGCCCCGACATGACGCCCACTCAGGAGAACTCGCGCACCCGGAGGAGCCCGGCCTCGACCGCCCGGCGGTAGTTCGGGAGCGCGCCGCCGAAGGCCGCCTCGAGGGACGCGACGCCGGCGTCCACCTCGGCCAGGCACCCCGCCGCGCACAGGAGGTCGAGGTCGTAGGAGGGCGAGGGCTTGGACAGGCGAAGATTCCGCCGTCCCTGACGCGCAAGCTCGCGGACGAACGCCGCCGGGATGCGGTGGAGCATCACGCCGCCGATGGTGATGTGGTCCCCGTCGGCCACGAGCGCAGCGGCTCGCGCCAGGGACACGACCTTGCCCTCACTCATCGAGTGGAGGACCGGGGCGCGCCCGGCGCGTCACCGCTTCCGCGCCTTCGGAGGCGGCCGCTTCGCGGGACGGAGATCCGCCAGGACGGCTCGGGCCGCCCGCACGCCCTCGGCGGCGGCGCCCTCCATGAACCCCTGGAATTCTCCCGACGTGTGCTCGCCGGCGAAGTGAACGTTGCGCTGCCGGACGCCCTCGTAGCCGCCGAACGCCTGATACTGCCCGACCCGGTAGTACGAGTACGACCCGTTCAGATTGGGGTCGAGGAAGGGCACGGACAGGGTCGCCAGCCCGTTCCACTCGGGGGTGACCCCGGGCCATACCGTCTCGAGGACCGCCAGCGTCGATCGCGTCACGTCCGCCACGTGCGAGTGGGCGCCCGCATCCCCCCAGGGCAGCGGGGCCGCCACGGCTCCCGACGCCTCGTCGAGCCCGTAGCAGACGAGGAGGCCGCCGCCTCCCGACTGGCCGCGCGAGGACTCCCACGTCAGCAGGGGGCCGCGATCCGTCGCCACGACACCGGTCCCCGGCCGCGCCGCCTCCGGCCGGCGCCAGAACCGGTTCGCCAGCTGGACGTGAAGCTTCGAGTTCCGTCCCATGCCGAGCTCCTCGATGGCGCGCCGCTTCAGGGGGTCGAAGCCGGCCCGGGCGTAGTCGAGGCCGCGAAGGACGGCGAACGGCAGCGCCAGAATCACATGGTCGGCCCGGACGCTCTTCGGTCCGTCGGGCGTCTCGAGCTCCAGGGTCACTCGGCCATCCGTCTCGCGCCCGAGCGCGCGGAGCCGCGTCCGAAGCCGCACCGCGTCCTTCGGCAGGGCGGACGCGATGGCGCGCGGCAGCCCGTCGTTGCCGCCCGCGATCCGGAAGCGCTCGTCGGACATGCCCGTGAGAGACAGCCGCCCGCCCGGCGGCTGCTCCCCGAGGAGATACACGAGATTGAGCGCCGACTGGTCGGTCGTCGGCGCGCCGTACTCGAGCGCGTAGCCGACGTCGAGAAGCCGGCCGAGCCGCGACGACGCGCCGCCGGGGACGCGCGCCTCGATCCACTCCCGGATGCTCATGCGGTCCAGCGCGATCCCCGCCGGCGTCCGGGTCTTGTGGGTCGTCTCGTCGCCCGCCGCGGCGAGGTCCCGCCGGAGGAGCGGATACACCGCCTGGAACTCGCGGTCCGCGTCGGCGACCGGATAGGGTGCGCCGAGCACGTGGAAGGCGTCCTCCGAGCCGGGCGCCTGGGCGGCATGGAGGTCCACGGTCCGGAGCCCGAAGCGCCGGGCAAGCCGGAGGATCGTCTGATGGTCGGAGTTGATGAGCTCCCCGCACCACTCGCTGATCTGGCTGTCCCGCCAGTAGCCGGTCCCGTTCGAGTGCACCCGGCCGCCGACCTGGCCGGCGGCCTCGTACACGGTGGCGGCAACGCCGGCGTCGTGAAGCGTCAGCGCGGCGCACAGGCCCCCGAGTCCCGCCCCGACGATGGCCACCGTGGCCGGCGGCTTCGGCGGCGGAGCCTTCTTCTTCGCCGGCGCGGGCGTCTGCGCGGCGGCGAGCCGATCGGCGCCGAGCGCCAGCCACGCTCCCGCCGCGCCCCCGCCCAGGAGGAACGCGCGCCGCGAGACGGCCCGCGCGTGGCGGCCCCCGACCGGCCTCGCGCCCGTGCCCTCGCGCGCTCGAGCCCATTCGTCCCGGATCACGGCCGCCGGAACACCGAGCCGGCAGGCGACCGACTGAACGGCCGCGAGAGTCACCACCGCTCGTCCGATCGGGGTCCTGGTCATGAGCCGCTCCTCGTCGTTCCGCTCGGCAGCCGAGCTCGCAGGTCGCCACCTCCGAAGACGGGGCGCGCCGCCGGCGGAATCGTAGCACAGGGAGTCGGCGCCCCTCCCAGCCGCCGGCCGAGCGCGGCCACGAGCCGCCCGCATCCTCCACCCAATCATTCCTCCACCGCATGGAGCGTGGTGGCGACGTGAGCCACCATCCGCACGAGTTTCATGACAGAACCGCGCCGGGGTTGCTATAGTGCGCGCCATGCTGGAACGCCTGCCGGGCTGGCTCAACTGGGCTCGAGACACCGAGCATGCTCGCCGCGTCACCATCCTCGGGCGCACCCCCGTCTTCGCGGGGCTGTCGCGCCGCCTGCTCGCGCGGCTCGCGGTGCAGCTCTTCGAGAAGGCCTACGCGCCCGCCGAGGCGGTGTTCTCGGAGGGCGATCCGGGGAAGGGCCTGTTCATCGTCCTGGACGGCGAGGTCGAGGTCGTTCGCGACACCGGCCAGGGCCCGCAGCGGATCGTGACCTTCGGCCCCGGCACCGCGTTCGGCGAGCTTGCGCTGATCGACGACCTCCCGCGCTCGGCCACCGCCCTCGCCACCTCGCCGACCCGACTCCTGATCCTCTACCGGAGCCATTTCGAGGATCTCGTGGCCGGGGACCGCGTGATCGCGCTGGTGGTGTCGAAGAACCTCCTGCGCCTCCTGGCCGGGTACGTGCGCGCCGCCAACGTGACGCGCGCGAAGGAGGCGAGCCGCCGCCCCGGCGCCCGCCTCCGACGGCGCTCCACCGGCATCCCGGTGAGCCAGACCACCGTCAGCCCCGAGGCCGCGCCGCCACCCGTCGCCACGGCGCCTGCGGCGCCCGTCGCAGCGGCGGCGCCCGCCACATCCGCGCGGACCGCCTCGCCGCTCGGGTGGCTCGCCGTCCTGGCCGCCGTCGTCGGCCTCGGGTTCCTGCTCCGGGGCCTCGTGATCCCGATCGCGCTGGCCGCCCTCCTCGCGTACTTCCTCAATCCCCTCGCCGCGAGGATCCAGGGCTTCGGGATCAGCAGGACGGTGGCGGTGACCGCGCTCTTCGCGGGCTTCGGCCTGTTCGTGGTCCTCCTCGCCACCGTCGTGGCGCCGCGCTTCCGCGCGGAGGGCGCGGCGCTGATCTCGAATCTCCCCTCGCTCGCCCGGACGCTCGAGGTGGGCATCGACGGGCTCCAGGTGGAGATCGCCAAGAACTACCCGCAGACCCAGCGGTTTCTCCCGAAGGAGCCGCGGCACGAGGGCTGGCTCTTCGCGCTGATCGAGGAGCGGATGGGCAACGCCTCCGAGCTCCTCGCCCACTTCGGGCTGATCGCCTTCATCGTCGCGCTGACGCCCATCTTCGCCTTCTTCTTTCTCAGGGACGGCGGGGCGATCGTCGCCTATCTGATCGACCGTCTGCGCCCCGTCCACATCGAGACGACCGTCGCCGTCTGGTGCGAGATCGACCGGATCATCGGCCGCTACCTCCGCGGCCTCGCTCTCGACGCGGTCGTCATCGGCGCGCTGACCACCGTTGGCCTCTGGCTCGTGGGCGCGCCGTACCCGTGGCTGCTCGGCGCCTTCACGACGCTCGTGAACCCGCTGCCGTATCTCGGGACCGTCCTGAGCGTGGGCGTGGCCGCGATCGTCTCGATCGCCAACGGGCAGCCGATCGGCCAGATCGGCTGGATCGTCGCGGTCTACGTGATCATCCGGATCCTCGACGACCTGGTCGTGGCGGCGGTCACGATCGGCGGCAGCGTCCACATGCACCCCATGCTGGTGATGGTGTCGATTCTCGTTGGGGAGCAGACGCTCGGGCTCCTCGGCATGGTCGCCGCCGTGCCGCTGGTGACCGTGGTCAAGGAGACCGCGCGGCTCCTCCTGGAGCACCGTCGGAACCTCGCGCGACCCCATGTACCCTCCGGCGGACGGGCGGGACGCATCCCCCAGTATGTCTGCTGACCTCGCGCTCCCCGCCCGGCTCCTCATGGGCGCGGGGCCGACGAACCCCGATCCCCGGGTCCTCCGCGCGATGGCGACCGGCCTCGTCGGGCAGTTCGACCCCGCGTTCACCGCCCTCATGGCGGAAACGCAGGAACGCCTCCGGCAGGTCTTCCGGACGCGGAATCGCGCGACGTTTCCGGTGCCCGGGACCAGCCGCGCCGGCATGGAGGCGGCGGTCGTGAGCCTCGTCGAGCCCGGAGAGCGCGTCGTCGTCGTCGAGAACGGCCGGTTCGGCCTCCTCTTCGAGGAGATCGCCCGCCGCGCGGGCGCCGAGGTCGCGATGGTGCGGGCGCCCTGGGGCGAGCCCGTGGATCCCGCCGACGTGGCGCGCAGTCTCGATGCCGGCCCCGCGGCGGCCGTCCTCGTCGTCCACGCCGAGACCTCGACCGGCGTCATGAATCCCGTCCGGGAGGTGGCGGCCGCGGCTCACCGGCGCGGGTCGGTCGCCGTCGTGGACGCCGTGTGCTCCTTCGCGGGAGCGCCACTCGAGACGGATGCCTGGGAGCTCGACGTCGTCGTCGCCGGCACCCAGAAGTGCCTCGGCTGCCCGTCAGGCCTCGGCCCGGTCACCTACTCGGATGCCGTCGCCGCCCGGATGGCCCGGCGCCGGAGCCCTATCCGCTCGAACTACCTCGACCTCACGCAGATCGACCGCTACTGGAGCCCCGAGCGCCTGAATCACCACACCGCGCCGACCACGATGGTCTACGGGCTCCGGGAAGCCCTCGGGATCGTCCTCGAGGAGGGCCTGGACGCCGCGGATCGCGCGCCACCGGGCCGCGGGCGCCGCGATGGCCGCGGGGCTGGCGGCGCTGGGTCTCGAGCTCTACGGCCAGCCGCCAGGCCCCGGCAAGATGCCGATGCTGGCCCCCGTCCGCGATCCCCGACGGCGTCGACGATGCGGCGTTTCGCTCGCGGCTCCTCGAGACGCACGGGGTCGAGATCATGGGCGCGTTCGGGCCCCTCGCCGGCCGGATCTGGCGGATCGGCACGATGGCGGGAAACGCCCGGCCCGCAGCCGTGGCGCGGACCCTCGAGGCGCTCGCGAGCGCCCTGGGAGCGCACGCACGGGGAGCGCTCCCCGACGCGCTCGCGGCGGCGGACCGGCACTTCGACGGGCTCGCCCGCGCCGCCGCTCCCGCCTGACCCGCGCCGATCCTTCCGGATCCTCCCGATCCCCGGCAGGAATCCGGCCGCCACCGGGCGGCAGCCCTCGATCCGCCGGCTCACGCGCGAGCGCCCCTCGCAGGAGTGGGCGCGCCAGCCGACGACGCGTCACGCCGAGCCGCGCGCCTGGCGCGCCCCGACGCTCGCATCCGGCGGCGGGGTCAGGACTCGCCGCGGAGCGTCGGATCGAGGAAGTCGCGCAGCCAGTCCCCGGTCCGGCTGACCACCAGCGACGTCAGCATCAGCAGGACGCCGGGGCACACCGAGATCCACCAGGCCGAGTCCAGGTACTCCCGGCCCTCGTGGATCATCCCGCCCCAGGACGGCGTCGGAGGCTGGATCCCGAGCCCGAGGAAGGACAGCGTCGCCTCCAGCACGATGGCGCGCGCCAGCTCCAGCGTGGCGATCACCATGAACGTGGACGTCACGTTGGGCAGGATGTGGCGGACGAGGACGCGCGGCACCGATCCGCCCAGCGCGAGGATGGCGCTCACGAAGTCGCGCTGGCGCAGCGACAGCACCTGCGACCGGAGCACCCGGGCGTACGTCACCCAGCCCGAGAGCCCGACGACGATGATCAGGTTCGGAAACGACGGCCCCAGCACGGCGATGATCCCGATCGCCAGCAGGATGAACGGAAACGCGAGCTGGGCGTCCGCCACCGTCATGACGACCTCGTCCATCCAGCCGCCGCGGAACCCCGCGACCAGCCCCAGCAGCCCCCCGACGAGCGCCCCCGACCGCCACCGCGGCGAAACCGATGGTGAGCGACACCCGCGTCCCGAATACCATGCGGGAGAGGACGTCGCGGCCGAGCTGGTCGGTGCCGAGCAGATAGGCCTTGCCGTCGGGGGCCTCGAGGGTCGGCGCCTTGAGCCGCGCCCGGAGCGAGCCGCGCTCCGGGTTGTGCGGGGCCAGGAGGGGCGCCGCGATCGCGACCGCCACCAGCAGGGCCACGAACGCGCCCGCGGCATAGAGCGGCCACGGCACCCGCGTCCGCCGCCCGGCGGGCGACGCCGGCAGCGCCAGGGCGAGGATGTCCGACGACACGCGCGCCCGCCTCCTTCATGTCCGCGCCCGCGGATCGAGGATCCCGTAGAGGAGGTCGAGCGCGAGGTTGATCGCGATGAAGAGCACCGCCGCGATGAAGACGGTCGCCTGCACCACCGGGTAGTCGCGGTTGTAGATGGACTGGATCGCGAGCCGTCCGACTCCGGGCCAGGCGAACACCGTCTCCGTCACCACCGCGCCGCCCAGCAGCGTGCCGAACTGGAGACCGGTGATGGTGAGGATGGGGAGCGCGGCGTTCCGCAAGGTGTGCTTGGTCACGACCCACAGCTCCGACACGCCCTTGGCCCGGGCTGTCCGGACGAAGTCGGCCCGGTACACCTCGAGCACCGCCGACCGGGTGATCCGGGCGATCGACGCCATCGTGAAGGCGCCCAGCGTCAGCGCCGGGAGGACGAGGTTCCGCCAGTCCCCTCGCCCGGAGGTCGGGAACAGGTCGAGCCGGAGCGCCAGCACCAGGATGAACAGGATGCCGATGAAGAAGGTCGGCGCCGACTGGCCGACGAGCGCCAGGCCCATCGTCGCGTGGTCGAGGAGCGAGTTCCTGCGCACCGCCGACAGGACGCCGATCGGGAACGCGACGACCAGCGCCACCACGAAGGCGACGAGCCCCAGCTCGAACGTCGCCCGCAGGTACGACCGGGCCACGTCCATCGCCGGCTGGCGGAAGTGGATCGAGCGGCCGAAGTCGCCGCGCAGCACGTTCGCGAGGAAGACCCCGTACTGGACCGGCAGGGACCGGTCGAGACCGAGGTCCCGCCGCACGCGCTCCATCTCGGAGATCGGCGCGTCGGGCGGCAGCAGCAGCGGCACCGGGTCGCCCGACAGCCGCATCACGACGAAGACCACCGTCGAGACGAGCCAGAGGGCGACGAGGGTTCTGAACAGCCGGTAGGCGACGAATCCGCTGAAGCCGCGCATGGCCGGGAGCGGCCGGTCCCGGAGCCGACGCCCCGGGACCGGCGAGCTACCGTCGCGGCGCTAGGCGCGCCGCAACTTCAAGTTGAAGCGCCGCACCTCGAACTGCTGATTCGGGTTCGGCGTGAAGTCCACGTGCTTCTGCAGCCCGTAGTCCTCGTAGGGCTGCATGATGATCACCCAGCCGAATGCCTTGTCCAGCATGATCTTCGTCATCTTGCGGTACGCCTCGGCGCGGAACTTCTCGTCGAGCGAGAAGCGGGCGGCGTTGCCGAGCTCGTCCCACTCGGCGTCCCGGAAGTAGTCCTGGGGGCCGTTCGGAGCGAGCAGGCGCCACATCATGCCGTCGGGATCGCGGAGGGTGGAGGTCGGGTCCGACCACCACAGCCCCTTGAAGGTCTTGTTGCGGTTCTTCTCGGCGCGCACCGAGTACTCGACCACCTCGACGGCGGCGTTCAGGCCGACGTCCTTCCACATGCTGACGATCGCCTCGGACATGGCCTTGTCCTGGGCGACGTACCCGATCGTCGTCTCGATGATGATGGGCTCGTTCTTGTACCCGGACTTCTTCACGAGCTCCCGCGCCTCATTCGGGTCGAACCGGAGGGGCGGCAGGGACGAGTCGTAGTGGCGGTCTCCCTGCGCGATGGGGCCGTTCGGGACGATCGCCCGCCCCCGGTACATCTCCTTCACGATGGACTCGCGGTCCACGGCGAGCGCCATGGCCCGCCGGACGAGCTCGTTGTTCAGCGGCGGGTTCTTGGCGTTGATCCCCAGGACGTAGAGGCCCGCGTAGAGCGCCCCGACGCCCCGCGTCGTCGCGTTCTGATTCACGCGGTCCCAGTGATCCGAGGGAAGCTGCGTGATCGCGTCCACCTCGCCCTTCAGCACCGCCGCCACGCGAGGCGCCGTCTCCGGAATCGGGCGGAACACGAACTGGTCGACCTCGGCCTTTCCGCCC
This sequence comes from uncultured Candidatus Rokubacteria bacterium, assembly GCA_963745015.1. Lineage (GTDB taxonomy): Bacteria > Methylomirabilota > Methylomirabilia > Rokubacteriales > DASRDR01 > DASRDR01. Next base: position 442,084 of record CAVUVU010000008.1, on the reverse strand, counting down.
CAGTAGTCCGGGTAAGCCTCGAAGACGGCCTTGTCGTCCTTGACCCAGGACGAGAGCCGCATCGGCCCCGTCCCGATGGGCTTCGCGTTGAACGTGTCCGGGCCCACGTCCGTCAGGTACTTCTTCGGAACGATCTGGCCGCCGTAGAACGCGAGCCGGTCTGGCAGCAGCGGGTCCGACTTCTTCGTGTGAATCACGAGGGTAGAGGGATCCGGAGCCTCGATGCGGTCGATGGTGGTGAAGACCGTCGCCACCATCGTCTTGGCCGCCGGGTCGAAGGTCCGCTCCAGGCTGAACTTGGCGTCCGCCGACGTGAAGGGGTCGCCGTTGTGCCACTTGACGCCCTGGCGAAGCTTGAACGTCCAGGTCGTCGGTCCGGTCGCCTTCCACTCGGTGGCAAGGCTCGGGTAGAGCTTCTGGTCGGGGTGCCGGCTGGTCAGGTTGTCGAAGACGTTGAAGGACACCCGGATGTCGTTGGAAGACGTCGAGAAGTGCGGATCGAACTTCGAGACGTCGCCGCCCTGGGCGACGACCAGGTCGCGCTTCTGGGTCGTCTGCGCGTGCACGCGCGCCGGCGCCGCCGCGTCGGCCAGCGCGCCCGCGCCGGCCACGGTCAGGCCGAGCAGCCCGGCGCGGCGCAGGAAATCGCGTCGCGACACCGCGCCTCGCTCGAACGCGTTCACGAGCGCCTCGACCGTCGGAGTTTCCGCGTTCCGCCTGCCCTGCCCCATGTCAGCCTCCTGGCCTTCTCCTGCGGGTTGGCACACCAATGCCGTCCGGGTCGCGTCGTTGCGGGGTACGCCAAAGGTAGAGAATGGCCGAACCCTTGTCAAGCCGACGAGCCGCGTGGTACGGTCGCCGCGGGCCTGATGGCGCTCACTCCGGCAGAGTTCCGCACCGCGCTCCGCTCCTTCGCGACCGGCGTCACCGTCGTGACGACCCGCGACCGCGAAGGACGCCCCTCGGGCCTGACCGCCAGCGCCTTCACGTCGGTCTCCCTGGAGCCGCCCCTGGTCCTCGTCTGCGTCGACCACGCGGCCACGGCCCACCCCGATCTCCGGGAACGGGGCTGGTTCGCCGTGAACATCCTGCGCCGGGAGCAGGAGGGGCTGTCGCGCCGGTTCGCGGTCTCGGGCGGAGACAAGTTCCGGGACGTCGCATGTCACGAAGGCCGGACGGGGCTGCCGCTCCTCGACGGGGCCCTGGCGACACTCGAGTGCCGGGTCGTGGAGGCGCACGAGGCCGGGGACCACACGATCTTCATCGGGCAGGTCGAGACCGTCTCCGTCGCGGGCGGGCAGCCGCTCGTGTACTTCCACGGCAGCTACCAGAGCCTCGCGGCCGACGGCGAAGCGCTGACCGGCGGTGGGCGTCAGTCGTGACGACGCCCGGAGCGGCGCCGGGCATCGACGCGACCGGCCGGCTCCCTGGCCGCATCGGCCCCGGCAGCGCGCTCCCGGCGAGCGCGCTGCCTCGTCGGCCGGCACTCGACCGCACCATCGCCGAGAATCGGGGGTTGTCATGCAGCAGGGCTCCGCACCTCTCCGCATCGAACCGCGCGATCTCGACGACCGCCTGGCCGCCGGCGCCGTCCTCGTCGACACCCGCGAGCCGCGCGTGTTCGGCGCCGGGCACGTCGCCGGCAGCCTGAACGTCTGGATCGACGGACCCCAGTTCGCCGAGCGAGTCTCCTGGTTCCTCCCGCCGGGCGCCCCGATCGCCCTGCTCGTGGAGACTGAGGCCGACGCGGCCCGCGCGGTGCCTGCCCTCGCCCGGGCCGGGCTCGACGACATCGCCGGGTACGTCGTCGGCGCCGACGTGCGCGCCTGCGGACTGCCCGTCGGCACCCTGACCAACGTGACCGTCCAGGAGCTGGCCGACCGGGTCGCTCACGAGCCCGATCTCGTGGTCCTCGACGTGCGGGAGCCGGCCGAGTGGGCGGACGGGCACATGCCCGGCGCGCGTCACATCCCGATGCGGCAGGTGTCCGAGCGGCTGGCCGAGATCCCGCGGGACCGTCCGGTCGCCCTCACGTGCGCCGGCGGCACGCGCTCGAGCCTCGTCGCGAGCCTGCTCCTCTCGCGCGGCTTCACCGACCTGGTCAACGTCTGGGGCGGGATGAACGGGTGGGCGCAGGCCGGGCTGCCGCTCGCCCGCGGCTGAGGCGCGGCATGAGCCGCGGCTCCCGCGTCGGTCAATGAGCCGATCCGGGTGATCCGCGCGGGGCTCCGCCGCCCGGGCGGCGGGACAGTCAGCGCGCCGTGACCCTTCTCGAGATCTACCCCAAGGGCGACTTCTACACGGGCGCGGCCATCCAGCTCCGCGACCTCGCGCGCGGGCTCGCGGAGCGGGGGCATCGCGTGACCGTGGTGACGCGGGCGAGCGAGCGGTGGACCGAGGAGGCCCGCGCCGCCGGGTTCGCTCACCTGGGGTTCTTTCGCGGCCCCGCAGATCCGGTCGGGGCCGCGCGCCTCGCCGGGCTCCTCCGTCGCGAGGGGATCGATGTCGTGCACGCACACAAGGGCGGAGGGCGGACCCTCACCCTCCTCGCGCGAGCTCTCGGGCCGCGGCCGCCCCTCGTGGTGAACCGCGGCGTGAGCTTTCCGATGGCGCCCGTGAGCCGCTGGGTCGACGGAAGTCGCATGGTGGCGCGCATCGTTGCCGTGTGTCAGGCGATCAAGGACGATCTCGTCCGCCAGGGACTCCCGGCGGCGAAGATCGACGTCGTCTACTCCGGGACCGACACCGACCGGTTCGACCCCTCCCGCGCGAGCGGCTCGGCGGTCCGCCGGGAGCTCGGCCTCGAGACGGCCACGCCCCTCGTCACGCAGATCGGCGTCCGCGAGCCCAAGGGCAACGACGACCTCCTTCGGGCGTTCGCACGGGTCCGCGCCGCGCGGCCGGACGCCCGGCTGCTCCTCGTGGGGGCTCGCCCCGAGAAGCGGGCACCCCTCGAGGCCCTCGCCCGGGCCGGCGGTCTGGGGGACGCGGTCACGATCTGGGGCTACCGGGACGACGTACCCGACGTGCTCGCCGCCGCGCAGGTCTCGGTCGACGCCTCCCACGAAGGGCTCGGCATCACCGGGACGCTCCGCGAGTCGCTGGCCATGGAGACGCCGGTCGTGGCGACGCGGGCGATGGGCAACCCGGAGCTCGTCGGCCACGAGGCGCACGGCCTCCTGGTCCCGCCCCGGGACCCCGAGGCGATCGCGGCGGCGATCCTCCGGCTCCTCGCGGATCCGGCCTGGGCCCGGAGCCTCGGGCGGGCCGGCCGCGCGCGGGTCGTGGCGGGCTTCTCGACCCGGGCCAAGGTCGAGCGGCTCGAGCGCCTCTACGCGGGCGTGGCCAGTGCCCGCTCGCGACCGCGCTGATCGGCCCATCCACGACGCGCCCGTTCCTCAGGCCGTCTCGGGCCGCCCGAGTCGGATCCGGGGCCGGTCGCGGGCCGCCTCCAACTCTACCGGGAATCGCGCCGCCGGGCCCGCGCCGCTGCTACAATACGCGCACGGAACCGCCGTGAGCGTCTTCAAGCGTCTCCTTCCGTACGTCCGCCCGTACTGGTCCTGGCTCGTCGCCGGGGGTCTCCTGGCCATCGTGGTCTCCGCCGCCGACGGCCTGATCGCCTGGCTCGTCAAGCCGGCCATGGACGACATCTTCATCCGCCGCGATCTGACGATGTTGAAGCTCCTCCCGCTCGTGATCCTCGCCGTCTACGTCGCCAAGGGAGTCGGCCGGTACGGCCAGTCCTACATGATGGCCTCGGTGGGCGAGCGGGTCATCATGGCGCTCCGGCGAGACCTCTACGCGCACATCCAGGCCATGCCGCTTGGCGTTCTTCCAGGGCCGGCACTCGGCCGATCTCATGTCCCGCGTCGTGGTCGATGCCAGCCGCCTGGCCCGCCTGTCGTCCGAGGTCCTCGTCATGGCGTTTCGGCAGGTCTGCACCGTGGTCGCGCTCCTCGCCGTCATGCTGACGCAGGAGACGCGGCTCACGCTCCTGGCCCTGATCGCCTTCCCCCTGGTCGGGCTCACCATCCGTTCCATGGGCCGGCGGCTCTACTCCATCAACCGCCGGACTCAGGAGCAGATCGCCGCGCTGAACACGGTCCTCCAGGAGGCGCTGGCCGGCACCAAGATCGTCAAGGCATTCGGCCGCGAGGCGCACGAGCAGGCCCGCTTCGACCAGGTGAATCGCCGGCTTCTCGAGCTGTCGCTGAAGGATCGCCGGGTCGACGAGCTGTCCGAGCCCATCATGGAGATCCTCGCGGCCCTCGGGCTGATGGCCATCCTCTGGTACGGGGGCTTCCGGGTGATCAGCGGCGCCATGACGCCGGGGACCCTCTTCTCCTTCGTGACGGCCACGCTGATGCTCTACGGGCCCGTGCGCAAGCTCTCCCGGATCGCGAACCTCGCCCAGCAGACCACGCCCTCCGCGGAACGGATCTTCGAGATCCTCTCCCTCCGGCCGGCGGTGGCGGATGCGCCGGGCGCGCTCACGCTGGGCGACTTCCGCCAGGCCATCGAGTTCGACCACGTCTGGTTCCGTTACGAGGACGGGGAGATGGCCCTCAAGGACATCTGCCTGACCGTCCGGCGCGGCGAGGTGGTCGCGCTCGTCGGGATGAGCGGTGGCGGCAAGTCGACCCTGACGGATCTCATCCCGCGCTTCCACGACGTCACGCAGGGCCAGATCCTCGTCGATGGCGTCGACGTCCGCCGCTACACCCAGGCGTCGCTCCGGAGCCAGATCGGGATCGTCACCCAGGACACCTTCCTGTTCCACGACACGATCCGGGCGAACATCGCCTACGGGAAGGCCGGCGCCACGCCGGAGGAGATCGAGCGCGCCGCCCGGGCTGCCTACGCCCACGACTTCATCGTGGCGATGCCCGACGGCTATCAGAGCCTCGCCGGGGAGCGCGGCGTGAAGCTCTCCGGGGGGCAGCGGCAGCGGGTCGCCCTCGCGCGGGCGTTCCTCAAGGATCCCCCGATCCTCATCCTGGACGAGGCCACCTCCGATCTCGACGCGGAGAGCGAGTACATCGTCCAGCAGGCGCTCGCCGATCTCACGAAGGGTCGCACCGTCGTCCTGATCGCCCACCGCCTGTCCACCGTGCGCCTCGCCCACCGGATCGCCGTGTTCCACGAAGGCCGCATCGTCGAGGAAGGCACCCACGACGAGCTCCTGGGCCAGGACGGCGTGTTCCGGCGCCTCCATGCGCTCCAGTTCGCGACTGCCGGTGCTGGTGGCGACGCCGGCCGCTGAGCGGCCCTGAGCTGAGCCCCGGCCTCCCGTGGATCTGGCCGCGCCGCGCCCCCTCCCGCTCCGTCGCTCGCGCGACTGGCCCGCCCTCGCCCGCGATGGCGCCCTCATGGGGTTCTTCGTCGCCATGGCCTGCTCGATCAGTCTCACCCAGGGGCTGCTGGCCCTCCTCTGCGTGCTCGCCTTCGTCCCCACGGCCTGGACAGGCTCGGCCGCGGGCGGCCTCGGCGCGGCTCTCGGAGCCTCGACTCTGCGCCGGCATCCCCTCACGCCCCCGTTCCTGACCTTCGCGGCCCTGACTCTCCTGTCCGCCGCGTTCTCCGGGAACCCGGGATGGAGCTTCTGGATCGCGCGGGACCTGCTCCGGATCGCCGCCTTCTACGTGGTCCTCGTGTGCACGCGGGACGGCCGCCACGCGATGCGGCTCTGGCAGGCCTTCCTGGCCGCCCTGAGCCTCATGGCCGCCTACGGTCTCGGGCAGGCGTACCTGTGCGGCTCGCGGCCGGCGGCCGTGCCGGCCGCGTGGCTGTCGGAGATCTGCACGCACGCCCAGCGCGTCCGGGGGCCGTTCAGCATCTACATGACGTTCGGCGGGGTGCTCTTCCTCGGCGTGCTGTTCTTCCTCGCGTACCTCGCCAACGTGCCGTGGCGTCGCGCCTGGTGGATGCTGCCGGGGGCCGCGGTGACCGTTGCGGCGCTGGCCTTCACCTACTCGCGCAACGCGTGGCTCGGCCTGGCGGCCGGCGCCCTGGGACTCGTGCTGACGGCCCAGCGGACCCTGAGGATCGTCGCGGTGCTCGCGACGGTGCTCGCCCTGGGAGCGGTGGCCCTGCCGGGCGGGATCGCGGAGCGGGCTCGATCCGTCGTCAACCTCGAGGATCAAACCCTGCGCGACCGGGTGGCGATGTGGCGGTCGGGCCTCTCCATGATCGCCGACCATCCGCTCCTCGGGGTCGGGCCCCGGCGAGGTCCGGACCTGGTACCAGCACTACCGCCGCCCGGAGGCGGTCCGGCCGAGCACCGGCCATCTCCACAACTCGGCGATCCAGATCGCCGCCGAGCGCGGGCTTCCGGCTCTCATCGCCTGGATCTGGCTCTGGGTCGTCTTCTTCCGCGAGGGATGGCGGATCCTGGGCCGAGCCGAGCCGGGAATCCCCGATGCGGCGCGCCCTGGTCTGCGCGAGTCTGGCGGGCGTCGCCGGATTCCTGGTGGCCGGCCTGTTCGAGCACAACTTCGGCGACTCCGAGGTCGCGACGGTGGTCCTGGCCTTGATGGCCCAGCCCTGGGTGGTCGCGCGGGAACTCGGTGGGTCGGACACGACCGGAGGGGCGCCCTCGGGCTGAGGCCCGCCCTCCCGATTGGCGGCGCTCGGCGGCCGCGCAGCGCCGGCGTCGTCTGCCGCTACCGGGCCGCTACCGGGAAGGTCTCGGCTCCTCCACGGCGTCGAGGGCCGCGGCGGCGGCCTCACGCACGGCGGGATCCTCGTCGTGCCAGGCGGCGTGGCGCAAGGGCCTCCGACGCGCCTGGGCCTCCGGCCCCAGCAAGGCCAGGGAGTCGGCCGCGAAGCGACGGATCGTCGGATCCTCTCCGGTGCCGAGCGCCTCCACCAGTGCGGGAATCGCTCGAGGGCCGAACCGGGAAAGCACCCGGCGGGCCTTCCAGCGCCAGTCGTCCGAGGACTCCGGAGCCATCGCCACTTCCCGGAGCAGGGAGCCGTGCAGCTCTCACAGTGGACCAGGGCCTGACCCGCGCCGCCAGCGGCCTAGTTGGCGGGGCTGGCGATCGGCGCCAGGAGCGTCCGCGCCGCCACGACGTCGAGAGCGGGTGACCGCCGAGCCACCGTGCGGGCGTCTCCGGGAGCGCGTCCTCGACCATCATCGCGATCCGCTCCCAGTCCCGCCGCGGCGTCGCCTTCAGGTAGTGGTCCGTCAGGTAGTGCGCCAGCTCGTGACCCAGAACCGTCCGGCTGTAGTGCGAGATGGCCACCACGTTCGCCCCGGGCAGGTACAGCGCGCGGGCATCGGCCCCGTGGGCCGTCACCGTCACGATCTGCCGGTACAGGTCCGCGATCCGCCCGGCCGGCATGACCATGATCCGGACCTTCGGTTTGCTGGGGCTCAGCGTGACGTTGAGGATGTCGGCGACCTCCTCGAGGAGATCGTCGATCTGCTCGGCCGCGATGTACTCGTCGCCGAAGTTCTCGACGGCGGCGTAGCGGGTGTGCGCGAGCGTCGACCGCTCCCGGTAGCCCACGTCAGCACACCCAAGCATGACTGGCAGAAGCAGGAGTGGAGCAAAGACTCGAACCACGCTCGGCAGACCCATGGCCAGCTCCTTCCGGAAGCCGCCTTCCGGAGGAGCTCGCGAGCTCCCCCTGTGCTTCTTCGGTAACCCGGCTTTCAGGTGCAACCTGACCCGTGGCTTTGCGTCCCCGCCTCACGGCGGGTTTGCCTTGTCGGAAGCGGCTTGCCTATTCGGTTGTCTCGGCTCCGTACGTGCACCGGGCCAGGGATACAAGTCCGGTGCCAGACAGAGCGGCACCGAATGCTCCTGGCGACTGAGAATGAGGTATCGCGGCTAAGTGACGATCAGATTTGACGTCTTCGGCGCGATTGACCCAGGCCACGGTACGGCTCGAGACTGTGCCCGGGAACGAGCCAATCGAGCCAATCTTACACGCGCATGCTGTCACTTTGCGGTCAGACGTCGGGGCCGAAGGCCGGGCGATCTACGGGTGGCGGAAGCGGTTCGAGATCGGCAGGCGCCAGTCGCGGCCGAAGGCGCGCGGCGTGATCTTGACGCCGGGCGGCGCCTGGCGCCGCTTGTACTCGTTCCGGTCCACCATCGCGACGACCTGCCGCACCGTCGCCTCGTCGTAGTCCCAGCGCGACGATGTCCGCCAGCGCCCGGTCCTCCTCGACGTAGGCCTCCAGGATGGCGTCCAGCACCTCGTAGGGCGGAAGCGTGTCCTGGTCCGTCTGGTTCGGCCGGAGCTCCGCCGACGGCGCGCGCCGGATGACGGACTCGGGGATCACCGGAGATCCGCCCTGGGCGTTCCGCCACGCCGCGAGGGCGTAGACCATGCGTCTTCGGAACGTCCTTGATCACCGCGAAGCCCCCGGCCATGTCGCCGTAGAGCGTGCAGTAGCCCACGCCGGTCTCGCTCTTGTTGCCCGTCGTCAGGACCAGCCAGCCGAACTTGTTCGACAGCGCCATCAGGAGGGTCCCGCGCACGCGGGCCTGGATGTTCTCCTCGGCGACGTCCTCCTTGAGCACCCTTGAACGGCGGCGCGAGAACCCGCCGGAAGGCCCGGGTGGCCGGCGTGATCGGCAGCGTGAGGAACTCGATGCCGAGGTTCCGGGCGACGCGGCGGGCGTCCGCCCGCGTGCCCGCGCGACGAGAAGGGCGACGGCATGGACACGCCGACCACGCCCTCGCGACCGAGCGCGTCCACGGCGATGGCCGCCGTGAGCGCCGAATCGATCCCGCCCGACAGCCCCACGACGACGCGCCGGAACCCGTTCTTCCGGACGTAGTCCCGCGTCCCGATCACGAGCGCCCCGTACACCTCGGCGTCCCGGTCGAGGAACACGGTGGACCGCGCCGGCAGCTCGGGCCGGGGCCGCTCCGGCAGGGGCGCGAGGCGCACGCGGCGAACGGGCGCGTGGCCGCCACCTGCTTCTCCTTGCGCCGCCGCGAATCGCGCAGCCTCGCGCGGAACACGGCGTCGAGGTCGAGGTCGGCGACCACCAGGTCCTCCTCGAACGCCCGCCCGAGCGCGAGCCGGTCTCCGGCCGGGTCGAACACCATGGACTGGCCGTCGAAGACCAGCTCGTCCTGCCCGCCGACCAGGTTCACGAACGCGAGGTACCCGACGTGGTCCGCCGCCCGGGTGGCCAGCATCTTCTCGCGGAACCGCACCTTGCCGACGTGATACGGCGACGAGTTGATCGAGACCACCACCTCCGCCCCGGCGAGCGTCTGCGCGGTCATCGGGCCCGGTCGGGTACCAGATGTCCTCGCAGATGTTCACCGCCAGAACGGGGCCGCCCTCGCCCAGCTCGAAGACCGGCGTCTCCACCCCCGCCTGGAAGTAGCGGTTCTCGTCGAAGACACCGTAGTTCGGCAGGTACTGCTTGTGATAGACGCCGGCCACGGCCCCGTCACGGCAGACGGCCGCGGCGTTCATGATGTCGTCCTGCCGATCGACGAAGCCGACGACGACGATCAGGCCCGCCGACGCTCGCGCCACCTGGTCGAGCGCCCGCAGGTTCGCCTCGATGAAGGCGGACCGGAACAGGAGGTCCTCGGGCGGGTAGCCGGTCAGGCAGAGCTCGGGAAAGGCGACCAGATCGACGCCGAGGGCGCGGGCCCGCTCGATCTCGCCGAGGACCCGGCGAGCGTTCCCCTCGACGTCCCCGACGCAGACGTTGAGCTGGGCCAGGCCGATCCGGAGCTGTCGCACGCGGACCCTCCGGCCCGGAGTATATCAAATCGGCCTTGACGAACCTCGGAACGCTCCGGATCATGAGGGCGCCATGACGGACGTCCCGGTCGAGCGCCGCACGTACTTCCCGCAGTCGGTTCCGGCCGACGCCGAGCGGCGCCCCTGCCCCGTCGTGTGGGCGCCTCGCGCTGGCTCCCTGGTACCTCCACCGGGATCGGGAGCGCCACGTCTGGCGGCGCTGGGTCTGCACCGCCTGCCAGGCCCACCAGGACCTGCCCGAGGAAGAGTCCGCCTGATCGGGCTGACGGGGGTCAGACCTTGACTTCCCGACAGCTCGACCACTGCCGGGCCGAGCCGGCGGCATCGTCAGGAAGTCAAGGTCTGACCCCGTGACGAAGGCCATCGACGTCCACTGCCACCTGTCCACGCGCCCCCAGTACGAGGCGTGGGGGCCCTACCTCGACGCCATGGAGCGCTACTACAAGTTCCGGCCGGACGTGCGCTCCGAGGCCGAGATGGTCGAGGACCTCCGGCAGGCCGGGGTGCGCGCCTGCATCATCGGCTGGGACGCCGCGGCGGGCTCGGGCGGGCCGCCCCTCACCAATGACTACGTCGCCGACCTGGTCCGTCGGTTTCCGGAGACGTTCCCGGGTGGCTGGGCCATGATCGATCCCTGGCGAGGTCGCGAGGCCCTCCGCGAGGCGGAGCGCTGCCTGACGACGCTCGGTCTCATGGGCCTGAAGTTCCAGGCGACCGCCCAGGCCTTCTTCCCGGACGACCACCGCTTCTACCCGCTCTACGACCTCTGCCGGTCCCTCGGCAAGGCCGTCCAGTTCCACTCCGGGACCACCGGGTTCGGCGCGGGGACTCCCGGCGGCATGGGGCTCAAGCTCAAGTACTGCCGGCCCATCCCTCATCTCGACGACGTCGCGGCGGATTTCCCCGACCTCACGATCATCGCCTGCCATCCGTCGTGGCCCTGGCAGGACGAGATGATCGCCGTGTGCCTCCACAAGGCCAACGTGTTCATGGAGATGTCGGGCTGGTCGCCCAAGTACTTCTCGGACGCGCTCAAGCGCGAGATTCGCGGCCGGCTCCAGGACCGGGTCATGTTCGGCTCGGACTATCCGCTGCTCAGCTACGAGCGCCTCTTCCGTGACTGGGAGTCCGAGGGCTACCCGGACGCCGTGCTGGAGAAGGTCTACCTCCGCAACGCCGAACGGATCCTGGGCCTCCGTCCCTGACCAACCTTGCGCCCAGCAGCGCGGAGCGTCGGCTCAGCAGCCGCCGGTCGCGCCGCCCCGAGACGACGCGAGCGTGCCGGGCCGACGCCCGGCGTTCGAGCGCGGAGCTCTCCCACTCGCCCTAGCCCCGCGTCCCGATGGCCGCCCCGCCTCGAGCGCGGAATCGGCGTCCTCGCAGCGGGTCGGTCCGCCGAGGGCAGCGGCCAGGATGCCGGCCGGGGCCGCGCCGGTACAATGCGTATCGTGACCCCGCTCCTGGAGGCACGCGCCCTGGTCAAGCATCTCGGAGGCCGCCGGGTCGTCGACGGCGTCGACCTCGTCTGCCTCCCGGGCCAGATCCACGGTCTCCTCGGCCCGAACGGCGCCGGCAAGACGACGACCCTCCGCATGCTCTACGGGTTCCTCACCCCGGACGCCGGGGAGATCCGCTTCCAGGGGGCGGACGTCCGCGGGCAGCTCGAGGCTGCCAAGCGCTTCATCGGCGTCTGCACGCAGGACGACACCTTCGACGGTGATTTCACGGTCGAGCAGAACCTCCTGGTCGCCGCCGAGTACTTCCGACCCCGGCCGGAAGGCCTGCGCGAGCGGGTCCAAGACCTCCTCGACCGCTTCGAGCTCCGCCCGCACGCCCGCCAGAAGCCGGAGACCCTGTCGGGAGGCTATCGCCGGCGCCTCATGCTCGCCCGGGCGATCGTGCATCGCCCGCGGATCCTCTTCCTCGACGAGCCCACCACCGGCCTCGACCCCCAGGCCCGCGTGGCGGTGTGGCAGCTGGTCGACGGGCTCCGGGCGGACGGCCTCGCGATCGTCCTCACCACCCACTACATGGACGAGGCGGAACGGCTCAGCGACGTGCTGACGGTCCTGGCCCGCGGACGGGTCGTCGCCCACGGGCCGCCGAAGGCCGTGCTGGGCGACTCCGTCGGCGAGCACGTGGTGGTCGTGGCGGCCGAGGCCGGGACCGCCGCGGCCGTCCTGCCCTGGCTCGCCCCCCGCGGCCTGCGCGAGCCGGCCACCGTCCTGGGCGACTGGCACGTGCCGCTCAGCGCGGAGGCGCTGGCGGACTTCGCGCGCGCCTTCCCTCACCTCCGCTACGAGGTGCGCAGCCCCACGCTGGACGATCTGTTCCTGAAGCTGGCGCTCGAGCCGTGAGCGGAGAGGCGGCGGCGCGCTCGAAGCCACGAGGGCGTCTCGACATGCGGTGGCTGCCCGCAGCGTTCGAGTGGCAGAGCCGCGTCGTCGTCCTCCGGCACCTCCGCGTGTACCTCCACAACTGGCACACCGCCTTCCTGCCGCCTGTCTGCGAGCCGGTGACGATGCTCCTCGCCTTCGGGCTGGGCCTGGGCGGCTACGTGGGGGCGCTGGACTGGCAAGGGCATCCCGTGGACTACACCACGTACGTGGCGCCGGGGCTGCTCGCCTACGCGGCCTTCATGACGGCCGTGTTCCAGGCGCTCTTCGCGGCGTTCATCCGGATGCGCTACCAGCGGACCTGGGAGGGCCAGCTCACGACCCAGGTCGAGCTGCGGCACGTCGTCTGGGGCGAGGTGCTCTGGGCCGCCCTCCTGGCGACGATCTACGTGCTCATCGTCGGCCTCGTGCTGACGGTCTTCGACCTCCTCGGCCTGGTCGACCTCGAGCTCGCGTGGCTCCCCGTGGCGCTGCCGATCGCGTTCCTCGCGGGCTGCGGGTTCGCGGCCTTCGGGCTCTGCTTCACCGCGCTTGTCCCGACGATCGACCACATGAACCTGCCGGTGTTCCTCGTCGTGATTCCCATGGGCATGCTCTCGGGCACCTACTTCCCGGTCACGCACCCCGCGCTCGCGGCCGCGTCGGCCGTGAACCCCCTGTATCACCTGGCCCAGGGCTACCGGGGACTGCTCCTCGGCGGGCCGGCGGCCGGCCACCTCGCCGCCCTGGCCTTGCTGTCGGTGCTGATGGTCGTCGTGCTCGTCCCGCTCGACCTGCGGCTCCTCCGCCGTCGTGTCCTGGGTGACTGACATCCCGGTCCGCCGAGCGGTGCCTTCCGGCGACCTTGACCCGAAGCCCTCACCGATGGTACTGAGACCGTCGTGAAGCTCGCCGGCAAGGTCGCCCTCGTCACCGGCGCCGCGCGCGGGATCGGCCGCGGCATCGCGCTCGCCCTCGCCGGGGAGGGCGTCCACGTGGCCGCCGCCGACCTCGGAACCGCGGCTGACGGCGCCATCGGATACCGGCTCGCCCAACCGGCCGATCTCGAGGAGACCGTTCGGAGCGTCGAGGGTCGTGGCGTCCGCGCGCTCGGGATCGTCGGCGACGTCACCCGGGCCGCCGACGTGCGGCGGATCGTCCAGGAGACGGTCGCCGGCCTGGGCGGCCTCGACATCGTCGTGAACAACGCCGGCATCCTGGTGGGGGGCCCGTTCGACCAGCTATCCGAGGCGCAGTTCGACCGCATGATGGCGGTCAACGTGAAGGGCGTGGTCCTCGTGACCCAGGCGGCGCTGCCGGAGCTTCGCGCGCGCGGCGGGGGCTCCGTCGTGAACATCTCGTCGATCTCCGGCAAGACCGGCCGCGCCTTCACCGCCGGCTATGCGGCGTCGAAGTTCGCCGTCGTCGGGCTCACGCAGGCGCTCGCGCACGAGTTCGGCCCCGCCAACATCCGGGTCAACGCCGTGTGCCCCGGGCTCCTCCGGACCACGATGTGGACCGACGGCGTGGCGCCCGCCCGCGCAGCGTCCCTCGGTGTCCCGGTCAGCGAGGCGTTCGACGCCTTCGTCCGCCAGACGACTCCGCTCGGACGCGAGCAGACTCCCGAAGACATCGGCGAGGCCGTCGTCTACCTCTGCCGCGCCGAGAACGTGACCGGCGTCGCGCTCAACGTCGCCGGTGGCGTGGAGATGCACTAGCCCCTGTCGGCCCAGACGCGCCTCCGGCCAGCCGTACCCTCCGCCCCGTCCGCCGTCAAACGTTCGAAGTGTTCGTACTTCGGCTAGAATGTCGTCGCCTCGCCGGGAACGCCTTTCTCGTCACCACCCGTGCCCACGGCGCGAGAGCGGAGGGTAGGCGGTATGCGGATCTGCCGATGAGCGGCCAGCCGGACGAGCGTTCGGCTCCGGTCAGGATCGGCCTGATCGCGGGGGGGCCGGATGGCGTAACGCTCCTCAATCTCCTCCTCGGATGGCCGTCGGCGACGGTCGTCGCGGTCGTCGATCCCCTTCCCGGCGCGCTCGCCCTCCAGCAGGCGAGATCGCGGGGAATCCCCGCCGCGACCCGGCCCCTGGAAGTCCTGGGTCACCTCCCCGTGGACCTGGTGATCGAATCGACGGGGCAGCCGGCCATCCTGGACGAGTTCCTCCGCGCGAGGCCCCCGGGGCTCGAAGTCATCCACGCCAAGAGCCTGCCATTCCTCCGAGTCCTCCTACGCGACCTGACCGAGAGCCTCGAGCAGCAGGCAGCGACGGGCGAGATCCTGCGCATCATCAGCAGCTCCCCCACCGACGTGGAGCCGGTGCTGGACGCCGTCGTCAAGCACGCCGCGCGCCTCTGCGGCGTGCCGGACGCGGATCTCTTCCGGGTGGAGGGCGCGGAGCTTCGCGTGGCGGCGAAGATCGGACCGCATCCCTTCTGGTCGATCGGCGAGGGCGCACCCATCAACCGTGACTGGGTGACGGGGCGGGCCGTGGTCGACCGGAAGCTCGTCCACGTGCGGGACCTCCAGGCCTCCGATGCCGAGTTCCCGGAGGGGGCGGCCTACGCGAGGCGGTACGGCCACCGGACCGTGCTCGCCACTCCCCTCCTGCGCGAAGGAGTCCCGATCGGAGCGATCCTGGTCCGCGGCATGGAGCTCCGCCCGTTCACCGACACGCAGATCCAGCTTCTCGAGACCTTCGCGGCCCAAGCCGTCATCGCCATCGAGAACGCCCGTCTCTTCAAGGAGCTCGACGCCCGGAACCGCGACCTCACGCAGACGATCGAGCAGCAGACGGCGACCGGCGAGATCCTCCGCGTCATCTCCACCTCGCCCACGGACGCTCAGCCGGTGTTCGACACCATCGCTCGCAGCGTCGTCAGGCTGTGCCAGGCCGCCTTCGGCTACGTCTTCCGTTTCGACGGCACGCTCATGCACGTGGCGGCCCACCACAACCTCCCCGCCGAGGCCGTCGCGGCCCTCGAGCGCCAATGGCCCATGCGTCCGGACCGGCGCAGCGTCCCCGCCCGCGCGATTCTCGACCGTCGGGCGGTGCACATCGTCGACGTGCTGGACGAGCCCGATCACCCCTATCTCGCCACGTCACGGGCTCTCGGCATCCGGACCATGCTCACGGTTCCCATGATCCGCGAAGGACAGCCGATCGGCGCCATCGCGGTCTATCGCCAGGACGTGCAGCCCTTCTCGGATCAGCAGGTGGCCCTGGTGGCGACGTTCGCGAGCCAGGCCGTCATCGCCGTCGAGAACGTCCGCCTCTTCACCGAGCTGGAGGCCCGGAACCGGGACCTGACCGAGACCCTGGAGCAGCAGACCGCAACGAGCGAGATTCTCCGCGTCATCTGCAGCTCCCCGACCGACGTCCAGCCGGTCTTCGACACGATCGCGCAGAACGCCGCGCGGCTCTGCGAGGCCGCGGACGCTCAATCTGTCGACGGGACGGCGAGCTACTCCACGTCGTCGCGTCACCACGGAGGACGCCGCCACGTTCGCCGGCGGGAACTGAGCGCCGGCCGCCGCTCGGTCGTCGGCCGCGCCGTGAGCGACCGGCGCTCGATCCGACGTCGACGACCTTGCCGAGGTCGTGGATACCGAGTTTCCCGACTACCCGCGGCATGATGGAGCGGGCGCCAGCACCGGACGCATCGCTCGCGGTCCCGCTGCTCCGCGAGGGCGAGCCCGATCGGCGCCATCATGATCCGGCGGACCGAGGTGCGCCCGTTCTCGGCCGGGCAGATGGCTCTCCTCGGAACCTTCGCGGACCAGGCGGTGATCGCCGTCGAGAACGTCCGCCTCTTCCAGGAGCTGGAGCGGCGGAACCGCGATCTGACCGAGACCCTGGAGCAGCAGACGGCCACGGGCGAGATCCTCCGCGTCATCTCCAGCTCCCCGACCGACGTCCAGCCCGTCTTCGACACCATCGCCAGGAGCGCGGCGCGCCTCTGCGAGGCGCAGTTCTGCTTCGTGTTCCGCTTCGACGGCACAGCTCCTCCACTTCGTGGCTCACCACAGGGATTGACGCCCGAGGGGTCGAGGCCGTGCGTGGCGCCTGGCCGCGGGCGCCGAGTCGCGGGGAGCGCCGCCGGCCGGTCCGTCCTCAGCCGGGGCGTCGCCCACATTCCGGACGTCGATGCGGATCCCGAGCTACGTGCTGGGCGCCGTCGCGCGGCGTCGCCACCTACCGCAGCACCGTGGCCGTCCCGATGCTGCGCGACGGCGTCCCGGTCGGGGCGATCACCGTCGTCGCGTGCCAGGCCGGAGCCTTCCCGGACCGGCAGATCGAGCTCCTCAAGACGTTCGCCGACCAGGCGGTCATCGCCGTCGAGAACGTCCGGCTCTTCAAGGAGCTGGAGCAGCGAAACAGCGATCTCACCGAGACGCTCGAGCAGCAGACGGCGACCGGCGAGATCCTGCGCGTCATCTCCAGCTCCCCGACCGACGTCCAGCCCGTCTTCGACACATCGCCGGCAGCGCGGCGCGCCTCTGTGCGGCCGAGTTCGCGCTGGGTCTTCCGGTTCGACGGGCAGCTCCTTCACTTCGTCGCGCATCACGGCCTGTCGGTCGACGGGGTCGAGGCCGTGCGCAGGGTCTATCCGATGGCGCCTGGACGAGGGAAGCGCCGCGGCGCGGTCGATTCTCAGCCGACCAGGTCGTCCATGCATCCGGACGTCCATGCGGATCCCGACTACGCGCACGGCACCACCGCGACCGCCATGACGTACCGGAGCATCGTGGCGGTTCCGATGCTGCGCGACGGCCTCTCCGTCGGGGCGATCGCCGTCGCGACGCTCGCATGTCGGACCGTTCCCCGACCGCCAGATCGATCTCCTCAAGACCTTCGCCGACCAGGCGGTCATCGCCATCGAGAACGTCCGGCTGTTCCAGGAGCTGGAGGCGCGGACCGCGCGACCTGACGCGGTCGGTGGGCGAGCTCCGCGCGCTCGGCGAGGTCGGCCAGGCCGTGAGCTCCACGCTCGACCTCGAGACCGTGCTCGCGACCATCGTCAGCCGGGCGGTCCAGCTCGCCGGCAGCGACAACGGCATCGTCTACGAGTTCGACGAGGCTCCCAGAGCTTTCACGCGCGGGCCACCCACCAGGTGACGCCCGAGCAGCTCACCGCGCTCCGGACGGCGCCGGTCCGGCTCGGCGAGGGAGCGGTCGGCCGGGCCGGGGTGATCCGCGAGCCCGTCCAGGTCGCCGACATCGAGAAGGACTCGCAGCTCGTCGCTCCGCAGACCCGGGACCTGCACGTCCGGGAGGGCACCCACTCGCTCCTCGCGGTCCCGCTCGTGCGCGAGGAGCGGCTCCTCGGGGGCCTGGTCGTCCTGCGCCGCGAGCGGGGGGCCTTCTCGCCCCGAGGTCGTCGCCACGCTCCAGACCCTCGCGGCCCAGTCGGTGATCGCCATCCAGAACGCCCGGCTGTTCCGGGAGATCGACGAGAAGGGCCGGGAGCTCGAGGTCGCGAGCCGCCACAAGTCGCAGTTCCTCGCCAACATGAGCCACGAGCTCCGGACGCCGCTCAACGCCATCATCGGCGTCACCGAGATGCTCCTCGAGGATGCGCAGGCCGCCGCCCAGCCGGACCAGATCGAGGCGCACGAGCGCATCCTCCGCGCCGGCAAGCACCTGCTCGCCCTGATCAACGACATCCTGGACCTCTCGAAGATCGAGGCGGGCAAGCTCGAGCTCTCGCTGGAGTCGGTCGCCCTCGGCCCGCTCGTCGAGGACGTGGTGGCGACGATCCGGCCGCTCGCGTCGAAGAACGGGAACCAGGTCGTGCTCGAGTGCCCCGCGGCGGTCGGCACGATCCGGACCGATCCGACTCGTCTTCGGCAGGCACTGCTCAATCTCGCCAGCAACGCCGGCAAGTTCACCGAGCGGGGAACGATCCGCGTCGAGGTGGGGCGCCAGGCGACGGAGGGCGGCCGCGACTGGGTCACCATGGCGGTGTCGGACACGGGCATCGGGATGACCCCCGAGCAGATGGCGAAGCTGTTCGAGGAGTTCACCCAGGCCGACGCCTCGACGACCCGGAAGTACGGCGGCACGGGACTCGGCCTGGCGATCAGCCGCCGGCTCTGCCGCATGATGGGCGGCGACATCACGGTGTCGAGCACGCCCGGGCAGGGCTCCACCTTCACGATCCGGCTCCCGGCAGACGCCCGAGCTCCCGCCCGGCTCGAGACCGAGCCGGCGGCGCGCGCCGAGCGTGCTCGCGCCCCTCGCGGAACGACCGGGCAGGACGGGGCGCACCGTGCTCGTGATCGACGACGACCCGACGGTCCGTGACCTCATGGACCGCTTCCTGGTCAAGCAAGGGTTCTCCGTCATCACCGCCGCCAGCGGCATCGAAGGCCTTCGCCTGGCCCGCGAGGCCCGCCCGGCGGCGATCACCCTCGACGTCATGATGCCGGACCTCGACGGGTGGACGGTGCTGGCCGCGCTCAAGGGCGATCCGGCCCTGGCCGCCATCCCGGTGATCGTGGTGACCATCGTCGACGAGAAGGCCCGCGGATACTCGCTGGGCGCGACGGACTACATGGTCAAGCCGATCGAGCGCGAGCGCCTGGCCGCCGTGCTCAAGACGCTCTGCGGGAACCGGCCGGCGCCACATGCCCTGGTGGTGGACGACGATCCGACGGTGCGCGCGGTCGTCAGCCAGACGCTCGAGCGCGCCGGCTGGTCCATCGCCGAGGCCGAGAACGGCCGGATCGCCCTCCAGCGGGTGGCCGCGCGGCGCCCCGACGTCATCGTCCTCGACCTGCTGATGCCGGAGCTGAACGGGTTCGAGTTCCTCGCCGCCCTCCGGCGCGACCCGGCCTGGCGCGGCGTGCCCGTCGTGGTCCTCACCTCCATGGATCTCACGGCCGAGGACCGGCGGATCCTCAACGGCTCGGTCGAGCGCATCCTCCAGAAGGGCGCCTGGGAGCGCGACCAGCTCCTGGCCGAGGTCGGACGCGTTCTGGCCAGTGTCGTCCCGGCCGAGCCCACCCCGAGGGGAGACGCGCGGTGACGAAGATCCTGTACGTCGAGGACAACGACGACAACGTCTACATGCTGCGCGGGCGGCTGACGCGCGCGGGCTTCGCCGTCGTCGTGGCCGGGGACGGCGAGCAGGGCGTCGCCATGGCGGCCAGCGAAGCGCCGGCCCTCATCCTGATGGACCTGAGTCTCCCCGTCCTGGACGGCTGGGAGGCCACGCGCCGGCTGAAGGCCGCGGCCGAGACCGCCGCCATCCCCGTCATCGCGCTCTCGGCCCATGCCATGGACGGCGAGCGCGCACGGGCGCTGGCGGCGGGCTGCGACGACTTCGATACCAAGCCGGTCGACTTCCCGAGGCTGCTCGAGAAGATCCGGGCGCTCGTCGCGAAGGCCGCGCCGCCATGAGCCGGCCGCCGCCGCCCGCCACAGGCCGAAGGCCGTCCAATCAAGACCGTTCGACCGGAGCCGTCCGGCCGGCGCCTGCCCTGGCCCGTGAGTAGCCCGGTGAGCCAGGACGGGCCCGCGCTGCTGGTGGTCGACGACAACGAGGACAACCTCTACACCCTGACGCAGCGCCTCCGTCGCGAGGGGTACACGAACGTCGGCACCGCGCGGGACGGCCGCCAGGCGCTGGAGCTGTTGCGGGCTCGGCCCTTCGACCTGGTCCTCCTGGACGTCATGATGCCGGAGGTCAACGGCTACCAGGTGCTGGAGGCGCTCAAGGCCGACGACGGGCTCCGGTCCATCCCCGTGATCATGATCTCGGCCGTGGACGAGCTCGAGAGCGTCATCCGATGCGTCGAGCTGGGCGCGGCGGACTATCTGCCGAAGCCGTTCAACCCGGTGCTCCTGCGCGCCCGCATCGGCGCGTGCCTCGAGAAGAAGCGCCTCCACGACCGGCTCCTCGAGTGGAGCCGGACGCTCGAGGAGCGGGTCCGGGAGAAGGTCGCCGAGGTCGAGCGGCTCGGGCGGCTGAAGCGCTTCTTCTCGCCCCACCTGGCCGAGCTCATCGTCGCCGGAGGCGCCGAGGATCCCCTGAAGACCCACCGCCGGGAGATCACCGTCGTCTTCCTCGACCTCCGAGGCTTCTCGACCTTCGCCGAGACGACCGAGCCCGAGGAGGTCATGGGGGTCCTTCACGAGTACCACGCGGCCATGGGCAGGCTGATCCTGGATCACGAGGGGACGCTGGAGCGCTTCACCGGGGACGGCATGATGATCTTCTTCAACGACCCGGTCCCGGTGCCGAAGCCGGCCGAGCGGGCCATCCGGATGGCCATCGCCATGCGGGAGGAGGTCGGGCACTCAGCGCCGCGTGGCGGAGGCGAGGCCACGACCTCGGGCTGGGCGTCGGAATCGCCGAGGGCTACGCGACCCTCGGCGCCATCGGGTTCGAGGGGCGCTGGGACTACGGCGCCATCGGCACGGTGACCAATCTGGCTGCGCGCCTCTGCGGGGAAGCCAAGGCCGGTCAGATCCTCGTGTCGCCGCGCGTGGCCGGCACCGTCGAGGGGCTGATCGACTTCGAGCCGGTCGGAACCTTGACCCTCAAGGGATTCCTGAAGCCCGTCGAGGCGTCGAACGTCGTCGGCCCCAAAGCGGGCGCCTGACCGGCGTCGCCGTCACTCCCGGAGGGCCGCGCGAACCCGAGCGTGGCGATCGGCGAGCCCTTGCGGCTCCCCGCCCCACGCGATCGTCAGTCCGGTCGACAGCCGCGCTCCCGCCTCGTCCCCCGCCGCACGATCCTCGAGCACGTCGCGCACCAGCAGCTCGAAGCGGGCGAGGTCCGGCGCTCCGCCGGCTCCCGGCAGCGGCAGCGCCTCGACCTTGACGTAGAGACACAGCTCCGCGTCCGCGAACACGAGCGTCGCGCGACCGGACTCCCGGAGATGCCGGCTCGAGCGGGATCCGGCATGGAGGGCCAGCCGGAGACGCACCGCGTCGAGGGCCAGGATCTCCGCGTACGAGACCAGCGCGGGGTGCGCCCACCCGTAGGGATCGATCGTGGCGAGCACGATCGCGACGTCGAGCGGCGGGGCGGCGGCGGGAGCCATCAGGCGCGAGAGCAGCGCGTCCGGAAGAACGGGACCCAGCGAGCGAGTCACGCCGGGAGTATGGCACGCCGGGCCGGGCGTACGAGGCGCCCGGCCCGGCGTGGCCCCAGGATGGGGCGACTGCCTAGATGTCGTAGTAGAGCGCGAACTCGTGCGGGTGCGGGCGCAGCCGGATCGCGTCGACCTCGTTCTTCCGCTTGTACTCGAGCCACGTCTCGATGAGGTCCGGCGTGAAGACGTCGCCCTTCAGCAGGAAGTCGTGGTCCTTCTCCAGGTTGTCCAGCACCACGTCGAGCGAGCCGGGGAGCTGCTTGATGGCCTTCTGCTCCTCCGGCGGCAGCTCGTAGAGGTCCTTGTCGATGGGCTGGCCGGGGTCGATCTTGTTGACGATGCCGTCGAGGCCCGGCCATCACGCAGGCCGCGAACGACAGGTACGGGTTGCAGGAGGGATCGGGCGTCCGGAACTCGATGCGCTTGGCCTTCTCCGACCGCGAGTACATCGGGATGCGGATGCACGCGGACCGGTTCCGCTGGCTGTAGACGAGGTTGATCGGCGCCTCGTAGCCGGGCACCAGCCGCCGGTAGGAGTTGGTCGACGGCGCGATGAACGCCAGCAGCGCGGGCGCGTGCTTCAGGATGCCGCCGATGTAGTGGAGGCACATCTTCGAGATGTCGGCGTAGCCGCCGACCTCGTAGAAGAGGTTCTTGCCGTTCTTCCAGAGCGACTGGTGGGTGTGCATGCCGGAGCCGTTGTCCTGGAAGAGCGGCTTCGGCATGAAGGTCACGGTCTTGCCGTGCTTCTTGGCCGTGTTCTTGGTGACGTACTTGTACCACATCACCCGGTCGGCCATCTTCGTCAGGGTGTCGAAGCGCATGTCGATCTCGGTCTGCCCGGCCGTCGCCACCTCGTGGTGGTGCACCTCGACGCGCACGCCCACCTTCTCCAGGTTCAGCACCATCTCCGAGCGGAGGTCCTGGAAGTGGTCCATCGGCGGCACCGGGAAGTAGCCCTGCTTGAAGCGCGGCCGGTAGCCCAGCCCTTCCTTGCCCGTGTTCCAGGCGCCCGCCTCCGAGTCGATGTGGTAGAAGCCGAAGTTGTGGCCCTGGTCGAACTTGATCGAGTCGAAGATGAAGAACTCCAGCTCCGGCCCGATGTACACGGTGTCGGCGATGCCCGTCTGCTTCAGGAACAGCTCGGCCTTCTGGGCCACGTAGCGGGGGTCCCGCGTGTAGGCCTCCATCGTGACGGGATCCTTGACGTTGCAGATCAGGACGAGCGTCGGGACCGCGGTGAACGGGTCCATCTGCGCGGTCGTGGGGTCGGGGATGAGCAGCATGTCCGACTCGTCGATCGTCTGGAATCCGCGGATCGACGACCCGTCGAACCCGATGCCCTCGGCGAACAGCGTCTCGTCGAGCTCGTGCGTCGGGATCGAGAAGTGCTGCCACAGCCCGGGCACGTCGATGAACCGGAGATCGACGATCTTCGCCCCGCGCTCCTTGGCCGCGTGGATGACATCCTTCGGCGTCTTCGTCTCCAGCGGCTTCACGTCATCAGCCATGCAGGTTCCTCCGTTGAGCTGGTTGTCGGTCGTGGGCGCCGGCTCGCCGTACCGGGCCTCGGTGCGATCGGCCGATTCTAGCGAGCATCGCGTGCCTCTTCAATCGGTCGCCTGGCGTCACCGGGCGCCGCCCGGGTCCGTCCGTCCATCCGGGCACGCCGAGGCGTGCCGCCGGCCCTCCGGCCCCACGGCACGCGCAAGGCCCCGGCCCGATCCTGTTGGCGGACTCACGGAAGCAACCGCCATGCCCGTGTCTCCCGCGAGTCGGGCTCCGAAATCCGCGAGGTTCCCGCGAGCCCGTGCGGAGACGCTTGCCGAATCCGTGGGCACCTGCCTACGCTGTGGGCACGACGGGCGTCCGGCGTTGACGCCCCGCACCGAGCCCGCTAGTGTCGACATACCACCCCGACACCGCACGCCTGAGAGAGGGAGCCCGATGACGGTCGAACTCGAAGCGATGGAAAGCCGGTCCCGCGAGCTGCTCTCCACGGCGGGCGCGATCCTGCCGGGCGCGTGCCTCGGCCAGAACTCCCTGCCTCCGGAGCTCTCGTTCGTCGTCGACCACGGCGAGGGCGCCCGCCTCGTCGACGTCCGCGGCCGCACGTATCTCGACTACGTCCTCGGGTCCGGGCCCCCTGCTGCTGGGCCACGCGCACCCGGCGGTGGTCCGCGCGGTCCAGGAGCAGGTGGTGCGGGGCTCCACCTTCCACTGGCTCTCCGAGGCGTCCATTCGCCTCGCGGAGACGGTGGTGGACGCCGTGCCCTGCGCCGAGCAGGTGCGCTTCGTGTCCACCGGAACCGAGGCGACCATGTTCGCCTGCCGCATGGCGCGCGCGTTCACGCGCCGCGAGAAGATCCTGAAGTTCGAGGGCGGCTGGCACGGCTTCCACGACTACGCCATGGTCGGGAACTGGCGCGTGCCGTCCGAGGCGCCCTACCCCTACCCGGGGCCGGACATCGGCGGCATCCCCCGGGGCGCCCTGGAAAGCGTCCTCGTCGCGCCCTTCAACGACCTCGACGACGACCGAGCGCATCGCGACGGAGCGCGGCTCCGAGCTGGCCGCGATCATCGTCGAGCCGCTCCAGCGCTCCATCCGTCCGCGGCCCGGGTTCCTCGCCGGCCTTCGGGACCTGGCCCATCGCCTCGGCGCGCTCCTCATCTTCGACGAGGTCGTGACCGGCTTCCGCCTCGCCTACGGCGGCGCCCAGGAATACTACGGCGTCGTCCCCGACCTCGCCGTCTACGGGAAGGCCCTGACCTGCGGCTTCTCGCTGGCGGCCATCGCGGGGCGCGCCGACGTCATGGCCACCGCGGATCCCGCGCGGAAGGGCTCGCTCGACTACGCGGGGCTCTCGGGCACGCTGTCGGGCAACGCCCTCGCGTGTGCGGCGGGGATCGCCGCCCTGGCCGAGCTCCGGCGTCCCGGCGCCTACGAGCGGCTCCACGCGCTGGGCGAGCGCCTGCGGACCGGCATCGCGCGGCGGGCCGAGCGCGTCGGCGTGCCCGTCCAGGTCCTCGCCGACGGCCCGATCGCGCAGGTCTTCTTCATCGACCCCGCGGCGGACCTGTCCGCCGACCGCGCTCTCCGCGCGGCGGACGGGCGCAAGGCGACCCGGTTCGGGCTCGAGTGCCTGCGGCGCGGCATTTTCACGATTCCCGGCACGAAGCTCTACCTCTCACTCGCGCACACGGACGCGGACATCGACTGGACGCTCGACGTCATGGAAGAGTCCCTCCGCGTCGTCGCCTGACAGGACCGGCGTGAGGCCCGGGCGCGCCGGCGGACCCCGCGTCGCGCGGAGCCCGCTCCTGATGCGGCTCCGCGCGGCCTCGGTGAGAATTCGCCCCTTGCATGGCCGAGGGAATTGGGCTTAGGATCGGTCGCTGTGAAGCAGGGCGCACCGGGTCGGCGGCGAGGTCTCGAACTCGGCTGGAGCCTCCCGAGCCGCGGCCCGCTCGCCCGCGTCGACGTGCTGACGCGGCTCGCCCGGGAGGCCGACGCCCTCGGCTACTCGACCGTCACGATCTCGGACCACATCGTCCTGCCGACGCGATCGTCGGAGCCGTACCCCTACGACACGACCGGCGCGTTCCCGGGGGGCTCGCAGCAGGGCTACCTCGAGCCCATCCCGCTCGCCGCCTGGCTCCTCGCGGCGACCCGCCGCCTGCGCGTGGCGATCAG
This sequence comes from uncultured Candidatus Rokubacteria bacterium, assembly GCA_963745015.1. Taxonomy (GTDB): domain Bacteria; phylum Methylomirabilota; class Methylomirabilia; order Rokubacteriales; family DASRDR01; genus DASRDR01. The sequence continues at coordinate 417,158 of CAVUVU010000008.1, read as the reverse complement.
CGTCCTGGTGGTGCCCTATCGCAACCCGGTCGTCACCGCCAAGCAGCTCGCCACCATCGACGCGCTCTCCGGCGGCCGTCTGATCGTCGGCGCCGGGGTCGGCTGGTGGCGTGAGGAGTTCGAGGCCCTCGCGGCGCCACCCTACGGCGAGCGGGGCGCGGTCACTGACGAGTACCTCCGGCTGATGAAGACGCTCTGGACGGAGGAGGCCCCGCGGTTCGAGGGCAAGTACTATCGAGTGGCCGACATCACGATGCTGCCCCACCCGGCCCAGAAGCCGCACCCGCCCATCTGGATCGGCGGCCACACGGAGCCGGCGCTCCGCCGGACGGCCCGGCTGGGTGACGTGTGGCATCCGATCGGACTCCGAGGTCCCGCCGGCCTGGCCCCCGACGAGCTCGCCGAGAAGCTGGCGCGCATCCGCACCCTCGCCCGTCAGGCCGGCCGCGATCCGGCATCGATCGGGGTCGCGTTCCGGGCCCCCCTCGATCTCTGGCCCGCCCGCGGCAAGCCTGGAACGGAAGCGCCTCGTCCGCTGAGCGGCCGCCCGGACAAGGTGGTGGCCGATCTCCGCGCCTACCAGGCGGCGGGCGTCGACACGGTCCTCTTCGACTTCCCGAAGCCGGATCCGGCCGCCATGCTCACGCTGATGCGGCGAGTCGCCCGCGAGGTGCGCCCGCTCCTGGCTCGCCGCGCCGCGTCGCGCGCCCGATGACCGCGACCGAGGCGTTCGTGACGGAAGGCCGCGTGGCGCGCCTGGCGACGGTCGACGAGGCGGGCCACCCCCACGTGGTGCCCGTCTGCTACGCCACCGACGGGAGCGCGTACTACTCCCCGCTCGACGCCAAGCCCAAGACGAGCCCGGTCGGCCAGCTCAAGCGCGTCCGGAACATCCGCGCCAACCCGCGGGTCGCGCTCCTCATCGACCACTACGAGGAGGACTGGGCCCGCCTCCGCTTCGTCATGGTGCAGGGCCGCGCCGAGCTCCTGGACGGCGGGACGGAGTGGAAGGCCGCCCGGACCCTGCTCGAGGCGAAGTATCCGCAGTATCGAAGCCTCCCGCTCCCGGCCGAGGCGCCGGTCATCAAGATCGTCCCCGACCACGTGATCCGCTGGAGCCCCGGCCCGTGAGCGGCCCCGCCGGGCTGTCGGCTGGCGTCGCGACCGCTCTCGAGCGGATCGCGGTCGGACGGCCGCTCGGCCGTGCCGACGGCTTGGCGCTCATCGACGCGGCGCCCGAGGAGCTCGGCGCCGTCCTCGAGGCCGCCGCCGCCCTCCGGGATCGAGGCAAGGGACGGACCGTCACCTACTCGCGGAAGGTCTTCCTGCCGCTGACGAACCTCTGCCGGGACGACTGCGGCTACTGCACCTTCAAGCGGGATCCGGGCCAGCCGGGCGCGCGCACGATGGAGCTGGACGAGGTGCTCGCCGTGTGCGAGGCCGGGGCCCGCCTCGGCTGCAAGGAGGCGCTCCTCTCGCTCGGCGACAAGCCGGAAGCCCGGTTCCCCGAGCACCGCGAGTGGCTTCGCCACCGAGGCTACCGGACCACGATGGACTACGTCGTGGCGGCATCCCGCGCCATCGCGACCGAAACGGGGCTCCTGCCCCACGCCAATCCCGGCCTCATGAGCGAGCGCGATCTCCGGGCCCTCCGCGAGTGGAACGTCAGCGTCGGGCTCATGCTGGAGACCTCGTCCGACCGCCTCGGCGGTCCGGGCGGCCCCCACGAGCAGGCGCCGGACAAGCGGCCGGCCCGGCGGCTCCGGACGATCGAGGCGGCCGGCCGGGCCGGGATCGCGTTCACGACCGGCATCCTCTTCGGGATCGGCGAGACCCCCGCCGAGCGCGTGGATTCGCTGCTGGCGATCCGCGAGCTCCACGAGCGCCACGGGCACGTCCAGGAGGTCATCGTCCAGAACTTCCGGGCGAAGCCGCGCATCCCCATGGCGCGGCAGCCGGAGCCCTCGCTGGACGACCTCCGCCGCACGCTGGCGGTGGCCCGCCTCCTGCTGGGACCGGACATGAACGTGCAGGCCCCGCCCAATCTCTCCCCGGGGACCTACCCCGCCCTCATCGCTTCCGGCCTGAACGACTGGGGCGGCGTCTCGCCCCTCACCATCGACCACATCAACCCCGAGGCCCCGTGGCCTCACCTCGCCGCGCTCGAGGCGGCGACGGCGGCGGCCGGCGCCCGCCTCCGCGAGCGTCTGGCGCTCTATCCCGAGTTCATTCACCGTCCGGGCTTCGTCCCCGAACCCCTGCGCCACCGCGTTCTCGCTCTGGTGGACGCCTCCGGGCTCGTCCCCGAGCGCGCCGTCCCGGTGGCCATCTGACCGTCATGGACGCCGGACGACAGGAGATCACCCCGCAATGATGGATGCCTTCCTGGCTCGCTACTGGGCGGGACTCGACCGGCGCGTGCGCGCGGGGCTCGACCGTGCGCTCGACGGCGGCGAGGTCACCGTGGACGACGGGCTCGCCCTCGCCGAGGCCGACGGGACGCGAGCTCAGCGCACTGACCCTGGTCGCCGACGAGCTGCGCGCGCGGCAGGCGGGCGACGTGGTCACCTACGTCGTCAACCGGAACATCAACTTCACCAACGTGTGCATCAAGCACTGCACCTTCTGCGCGTTCAGCCGCGACCACCGGGAGGAGGAAGGCTACTTCCTTCCGCTCGAAGAGGTGCTCCGCCGGGCGCGGGAAGCCCACGATCTGGGCGCGACCGAGGTGTGCATGCAGGCCGGGCTCGCGCCGAAGCTGGACGGCCGGTTCTACATCGACCTGTGCCGGGCCGTCCACGATGCCCTGCCGGACATGCACATCCACGCCTTCTCCCCCGAGGAGGTGCTGTACGGCGTGACGCGGTCCGGGATGTCCGTCGCGGAGTACCTGGGGGAGCTGCGGGACGCCGGTCTCGGGACCCTTCCCGGAACGTCCGCGGAGGTTCTGGACGACGAGGTGCGAGACGTCATCTCGCGGGGCCGGATCTCGACCAGCCAGTGGCTCGAGATCATCACCACCGCTCACCGGCTCGGCATCCAGACCACGTCCACGATGATGTACGGTCACGTCGAGACGCCGGCCCACTGGGTCCGGCACATGGCCCTCCTGCGCGACGTCCAGAAGGACACGGGCGGCTTCACCGAGTTCGTGCCCCTGTCGCTCATTCACCAGGAGGCGCCGATGTATCGCCGTCATCTGGTCCGGGACGTCCGGGCCGGGGCGACGGGCGCCGAGGTCGTGCGCGTGCACGCGCTCGCGCGCCTCATGCTCGGCGCAACGATGCGCAACATCCAGTGCTCGTGGGTCAAGGAGGGGCCCAAGCTCGCCCAGATGCTTCTCGCCTCGGGCGCCAACGACCTGGGCGGGACGCTCATCAACGAGAGCATCTCGACCTCGGCCGGGGCCGGTCACGGTCAGCTCGTGCCGCCTCGGGAACTCCGCCGGCTCGTGCGGGATCTCGGTCGAATTCCCGCGCAGCGCAGCACGACGTACGGTATTCTCAAGCTCTACGCTGACGGAAACGACGACGACACGAGCCCGCTGGATACCGTCGAGAACCCCGATGAGCAGTTCGGTTCGTACCGCCGGCTCACCGAGTCGAGTCAGTTCCGGTTCGCGAAGCTGAAGCCGCCCGGCGCGGTCCGGGACGGAACGGAACTGACGGGCACGGCAGGCCGGCTCGGAGAGTGCAGCGAGACTCCACAGCCACCCGTTCGCGGTGGCGTCACCACCACACCCTGAGAGGAGGCGGTTCTATGGCGAAAGTCATCACGAAGGCGGCAAACGGTGAGCCACCTGTCCGAGCAAGACTGGACCTGAGCAAGAAGCAGGTGGCCGGCTTCTTGGACGAGATTCAGGCGCTGGCCGTCAAGGAAGCCAAGAAGAACGGCGCGTTCGTCATCCCGGGCATCGGCAAGGTCGTCCTCTCGAACCGGAAGGCGCGCATGGGCCGCAACCCGCAGACCGGCGAGCCGATCAAGATCGCGGCCAAGCGGGTCGTGCGCATCCGCGCGGTCAAGGTTCTCAAGGACGCGATCCTCGGCGCGAAGAAGTAGCGCCGAGCACATGCCACGGTCGGCGCGGCGGCCGGTCTCGCCGGCGGCCGGGCCGGCACCATCGGTCCTCGAGCCCCGCGTCTGGCAGGGTGTGGTGTACCAGCCCTGCCAGGCCGGGGCTCCTGCGGTCCGGCAGCTGTTTCACTTCGCGGGCGCGCTCGCGCCCGATCTCGAACCCGACGAGATAGCCTGGGAGGCTCGAGCCGGGGACCGGCTCGTCGGCGGCGTGCTCTGCGAGCGACGCGGCGCCCACGCCTTCATCCACGGCCCGGTCGTCGTCGACCCGCCGGCCGGGGCCGAGCCGCTCGAGGTCGCCGCCCAGCTGGTCTCGCCCCTCATCGATTCGGCGCGGGCGATCCCGCTCGACTCCCTCTTCACCCGACCCCAGGGGCTCGACCGCGTGTGGGTGCGTCTGGGATTCGTGCCGATGCCCGAGGCCTTCCTGCCGGCCGCGCTCCACGGGCGGCCCGGGATCGGGCCTTCACGCCTGGCGCCGCCCCGGCACCTACGCGGTTCCCATGCCCGACCCCGAGGGCGAGGGCCGGCGGCGCGGGCGGCGGTGATCGTCGCCCTCGCCGGCGGAACCGGCGCCGCCAAGCTCCTGCGCGGACTGGCCCAGGTGACGGACCCTCGGCGCCTCTTCATCGTCGGGAACACCGGCGACGATCTCGACTGGTGGGGGCTCCGCGTCTCGCCCGACCTGGACTCCGTGGCCTACGGCCTCGCGGGACTCCTCGACCCCGGGCGAGGGTGGGGCGTCCGGGACGACACCTTTCATTGCCTCGCCGCGATGGCCCGGCTCGGGACGCGAGACGTGGTTCCGCCTGGGCGACCGCGACCTCGCCACTCACCTGCATCGCACGCTGCTCCTCCGCGGCGGCGCATCCCTCACGACGGCCACCCGCGCCCTCGCCGATGCCCTCGGGGTGGCGGCGCGGCTCGTACCCATGTCCGACGACCCGGTGCGGACCGAGCTCCGCACGCCGGGCGGCTGGCTCAGCCTGGAGGAGTTCTTCGTCCGTGAGCGGTGCGGGCCCGACGTCCTCGACGTCGCGTACCGGGGCGCCGAGAGCGCCCGGCCGGCGCCAGAGGTCCTCGACGCGATCGACACGGCGGAGGCCGTCGTCGTGTGCTGCTCGAACCCCGTGACCTCGATCGGACCGATCCTCGCGGTGCCGGGCATCCAGGACGCCCTGGTTCGCACGCCGGCCCCCGTGGTGGCGGTGAGCCCCATCGTCGGCGGACAGGCGGTCAGCGGGCCCGCCGCGAAGCTCCTCACCGCGCGGGGTCTCGAGGTGTCCCCGCTGGGCGTGGCGCGGGCGTACCGGCCCTGGCTCGACGCCCTGGTCGTGGACCGGGCGGACGCGGCCCTCGCGCCGGCCCTCCAGCGAGACGGCGTGCGAGCGGTCGTCGCGGATGCGCTCATGCCCGACGGGGCGGCCGAGGCCCGGCTCGCCCGCACGGTCCTCGAGGCCGCCGGAGTCACCCCATGAAGGTCGTCGTCATCCCCGCCAAGGAGTTCACGATCGCGAAGCAGCGCCTCGCCGACGCGCTGCCGGCCCCGGCCCGCGCGGCGCTCGCCCGCGCGATGCTGGAGGATGTCCTGGCCGCCCTCGCGGGCGCCCCCGTCGACCGTGTCGTCGTGATCACGCCCGACGCCGAAGTCGCCGCGGTCGCCGAGCGGTGGGGCGCCGTGGTCGTCCGGGAGACCGAGGGCCACGGTCACACCGCGGCGGTCGCGCGAGGCGTCGCCCTCTGCCGGGAGTGGGGCGCGACGGTCCTGCTGACCGTGCCCGGGGACCTCCCCTGCCTGACCGCGGATGAGGTCCGGCGCATCCTCGAGGCCTGCGGGCCCGCCCCCGCCGCCGTCTTCGTGCCGTCCCGGAGCGGGCTCGGAACCAATGCGGCGTGCCTCACGCCGCCCGACGCGGTCCCGCTCCGCTTCGGTGAGCCCTCGTTCGCCGATCATCTCGCGGCGGCGCGCGCCCGCGGCATCGAGCCGGTGGTGCTGTCCCTGTCCGGCGCGGGCCTCGACATCGACCGTCCCGAGGATCTCGACGCTGCTCCGTCAGGCGGGACGGGGGACGCGCGCGGCCCTGGTCCTGGGAGCGGCGGCCGCCCCGCCCCCGCCCCGCGCCTCGAAGCTCGAGGTGTTCGGGATCCGCGGGCTCCCGGAGTTCCGACCCGGGGACGATCTCGCCACCCTCGCCCTGGCGGCGGCGGCGGAGCAAGGCACGCCGTTCGCGCCCGGTGACGTGGTCGTGCTCAGCCAGAAGGCCGTCTCCAAGGTCGAGGGCCGCCTGGTCCAGCTTGCCGACGTCGTGCCGTCCGCGCTGGCGGTCGAGGTCGGGCACGCGCACAAGAAGGATCCCCGGCTGATCGAGGTGATCTTCCGCGAGTCGCGCCGGATCGTGCGGATGGACCGGGGCGTCCTGATCACGGAGACGCGGCACGGCCTCATCTGCGCCAACGCCGGCGTGGACCAGTCCAACGTGGGGCTCGGCTGGGCGAGTCTCCTCCCCGAGGACCCCGACGCCTCCGCGCGGGCGTTCGCGGACCGCGTGCGTGCCGCGCAGGGCGTCGAGGTGGCGGTGATCGTCGCCGACACCTTCGGCCGTCCGTGGCGGGAGGGTCTCGTCAACGTGGCGATCGGCGTGGCGGGCCTCCGGGCCCTCCAGACCTTCCTCGGCGTGCCTGACGCCCACGGGTACACGCTCCAGGCGACGATCCTGGCGGTGGCGGACGAGCTCGCCGGCGCCGCCGAGCTCGTGATGGGCAAGCTCGACCAGGTCCCGATTGCCGTGGTGCGCGGCTACCGCTACGAGCCGGGGACGGGCTCGGCGCGCGAGCTCCTGCGCGACCCGAACATCGACCTGTTCCGGTAAGGCCCCGCCCAGCGCACGGCCGCCCGCCCGGGAGGCTGCCGCGCGGGCCGGCCGCCGCGCGCCCGCATGGTACGCTAGCCCCGGCCATGAGCCAGCACGCCGAGCCCGTGGGCCGCTTCTACGCCTTCCTGCGGCTCACGGCGCGCTTCTGGATCTGGTTCCTCTTCCGCGAGGTGGCCGTGCGCCAGGCGGGAGCGCGTCCCGGCGAGGGGCCCCGTGCTCCTCTGCGTCAACCATCCCAACAACCTGATCGACTCGCTCCTCGTCGCGATGGCGCTCCCGCGCAAGGTCCACTACCTCGCCAACGCGTCGCTCTTCCGCAACCCGATCCTCGCCCGCTTCCTGACCCGGGCCGGCGCCATCCCCGTCTACCGGCGCCAGGAGGCCCCCGACCGGCCGGACCGCAATGCCGAGACCTTCGCCGCCTCCCGTCGGGCGCTGGCCGAGGGCCACCTGCTGGCGATCTATCCCGAAGGCACCACCCACGCCGAGACCCGCGTGCAGCGCATCAAGACGGGCGCGGCCCGGATCGCGCTCGACTACGAGACCGCGCGAGCGGCGCTCCCGGCATCCGCAGGGCCGGACGCGCTTCCGCCGCTCGCCGTGATTCCGGTCGGGCTCTCCTTCGAGGCTCGAAAGTCCTTCCGGGGCCGGGTGCTCGTCGCCTTCGGCGAGCCGCTTCCGCTCGGTCTCCACGTGGCGCGGGCTCGAGAGGAGCCGGCGGCCGCCGTCCAGGGCCTGACCGACGCCATCCAGAGCGCGATGGAGGCCGAGGTCGTCCACGTCGACCGGATCGACGTCGCCGAGGTGGTCCGGGGCATCGAGGATCTCTACCGGGACGAGCTGGTCCGCCAGCTCCGGGCCGAGCGGGGCCTTCCTCCCGAGGCCATCGACGTCTTCCGTCTCTCCCGGGCGATCGTCGAGGCGGTGGCTCACTTCCGGGTACACGATCCCGACCGGCTTGCCGGAATCTGGCAGCGGATCCAGCACTACCGGGCGCTGCTCGCCGAGTGGCACGTGCGCGACCAGGCGGTGGGAGCCCGGCTCCGGGGGGACGAGCCTCGCCACCGCCTGCGCTCGTCGGGGGCAGCCCTGCTCGGCCTCCCGGTCTTCGTCTACGGCGCCGTCACGAACGCGCTCCCGTATCTCGTCCCGCGCTGGCTGGCCCGCGCGTTCGCGCGGAAGGAGACGGACTACGCGACGATCCGCCTCCTCGCGAGCGTGGTCGCCTTTCCCCTCTGCTGGGGCCTCGAGACCTGGCTCGTCGGGGCGGTCCTGGGAACGGGCTGGGCGCTCGCGTTCGCGGTGTCGTTGCCCCTGAGCGGCCTCCTCGCCTACCACTACCTCCGCGGCCTCGACCGGCTCCGCGCGAGGGCGGGCTTCGCCGTCCTCGCCTTGACCCACCGCCAGGCCGCGGCCCGGCTCCTGGCCGAGCGCCGGGCGATCCTCACGGCGCTCGAGCAAGCAAAGGCGGACTTTCTTGCGACGCGCGATGCCGCGCCCGGGAGCGCGGATCTGCCGGGCCGGCGGCCCATGGCCGCCGCCGGGGTGACGTCCCTTCCTCGCGAGGCTGGAAGCACCGCCCTGGAGGAACGCGGCACCGAAGCCATCCGGCAGGGGCCCTCCGAGGGCGGGAGCGGCTTCGATGAGCGTCCTCCGTCTCGAGGAGCTCTCGGCGCCGGCGTTCGACGCGCTCGATCGAGACCGGACGCTCGCGGTCGTCGGAGTGAGCCCCCTCGAGCAGCACGGCCCGCACCTGCCGGTCGGCGTCGACTACCTCGTCGCCCGCCACCTCGCCGAGGCCGTCGCCGAGCGCATCGTCGCGCGGCGTCCCGGGTGGACGGTCGTCCTCACGCCGACGCTCCCGCTGGGCAGCTTCACGTTCGAGGCGGTGGGCACGATCGGCGTGCGCCAGCGGGTCGTTCGCGACGCGGTCGTCGACTACGGGCGGGCGCTCGCCCGCGCGGGGTTCCGGTACATCCTGGTGTCGAACGGGCACGCCGGGCCCGGCCACCTGGTCGCCCTCGAGGAGGCGGCGGCGATCGTGTCGCGCCGCCATCGGGTGGCGATGGCGTCGTTCACGGGCCACATGGCGTGGGAGTTCTTCCGCGGGCGATACCTCGAGCGCATCGAGGCGGCGCTCGGGCGGCCGCTCACGCCCGACGAGCGACGAGCCTTCGCCGAGGACGCCCACGGTGGCTGGTGGGAGACCTCGCTGATGCTCCTGCTGCGCCCGGAGCTCGTGGACGCCGGCTACCGCGACCTGCCGCCGACGCGCTTTTCGCTCCTGCAGCGGGTCCGGCCGAACTACCCGCTGCGCGGCGACGGTCAGGGCTACGTGGGCGACCCGGCGCGCGCCGACCTCGCGTTCGCGAAGGCGGCCCTCGAGGTCCTCCTGACCGAGGCCACGGAGCTGGCCGAGGGTCTCCTCGACGGCCGGCTCGAGGCCCGCCATCTCCGCTCGCCGTTCCGGCTGGTCCCGTTCCTGCGGACCGACTTCTGGCCGCTGGCCGGAGCTCTCCTCGCCGCCGGCGTGGGTGGCCTCCTGCTCGCGCGGCCGGTCCGGGGCCGAGCCGGCGCGCGCGGCCCCGGACACCCGGGGTCCGCCGGTCCGACGTCTCCCTCCGAGAAAGGAGCACCGCCTCGATGACCGACCGATCGCTCCTCGTCCCCGCCCCCGAGCTGAAGGCCTTCATCGTCTCGGTCTTCGACCGGTGGGGAACGCCGCCTGCCATCGCCGACCTCGACGGCGGACCTCATGGTCCGGACCGATCTCCGCGGCGTCGATTCACACGGCGTGGGCATGCTTCCGACATACCTGCGGTGGCACCGCCAGGGCTGGATCGTGCCGGCCGCGGAGCCGAAGATCACCCGCGACGAGGGCACGACCGCCGTCGTGGACGGCCAGCAGGCGTTCGGCCACTACACCTCCACCCGGGCGATGGAGCTCGCCATGGCCAAGGCGCGCGCGTACGGGGTCGGCTTCGTGACCTGCCGGAACTCGAACCACTACGGCGCGGCGGCCAACTACTCGATGATGGCCCTCGCCCAGGACATGATCGGGCTGAGCATGACCAACTCCGGCCCGGCCGTCGTCCCCACCTACGGGCGCCAGGCCATGCTGGGCACCAACCCCATCTCCTTCGCCGCGCCGGCGGGCCGCCACTTTCCGTTCGTGCTCGACATGGCCACCAGCACGGTGGCGATCGGAAAGCTGTCCGTCGGCGCTCCGCTGGGGAAAGCCCATCCCGCCGGGATGGGCCCTCGACGAGGAGGGCCAGCCGACGACGGATCCCACCGTCGCGTACCAGACCCGGCAGCTGACCCCGCTCGGCGCGACCCGTGAGCTCGGGGGCCACAAGGGCTACGGCCTCGCCGTCATGGTGGACATCCTGTCCGGCGTGCTTGCCGGAGCGGCGTTCGCGGACACCCGGCGGCGCAACGCCGACCCGACCCGCGCCGACATCGGACACTTCTTCGCCGCGATCGACATCGCCCGCTTCCGTGACCTGGATGCCTTCAAGGCCGACATGGACGACCTCCTGCAAGCGCTGAAGGACTCGCCGAAGGCCGAGGGGCAAGACCGCATCTACGTCGCCGGCGAGCCGGAATGGGAGTGCGAGGCACGGCGGCGCCGCGAGGGTATCCCGATCGCCCCCGGCCTCGTGGAGCAGCTCCGCGCGGTGTCGGCCGACATGGCGGTCCCGTTCACGCTCGGCACCTGAGGAGAAGCCATGCCCCAGTTCGCGTACTTCTGCGGTCACGAGCAGTTCCAGCCCGAGGTCCTCCTCGAGCACGCGGTCCTCGCGGAGTCGGTGGGCTTCGACGCCCTGACCGTCTCCGACCACTTCCACCCCTGGGTCGACGACGCCTCGGCGTGCGGGTTCGCGTGGACCTGGCTCGGCGCCCTGGCGGCGCGCACGCGGCGGGTCCGCATCGCGACGGCCGTCACGTGCCCCCTGTTCCACTACCATCCCGGGCTCGTCGCTCAGGCGGCGGCCACCGTCGACCGGCTCACCGGCGGCCGGTTCGCCCTCGGCGTCGGGACCGGCGAGGGCATCAACGAGCGGCCCCTCGGCTTTCCGTTCCCGGGGTACAAGGAGCGGGCGGCCCGGATGACCGAGGCGATCGCCATCATGCGGGGACTGCTGGCCGGCGAGAAGCTCGACTTCGCCGGTACCTACTACCACACCGACAAGGCCCGGCTCTACAGCCCGCCCATCGGCCGGGTGCCCATCTGGATGTCGGCCGGCGGCCCGCAATCGGCGACGCTCGCCGGCCGGATCGCCGACGGCCTCATCCTGAGCGTCAAGGTTCCCGCCGAGGCCCGCGAGCAGATCATCGAACCGTTCCGCGCGGCCGCGCGGGACGCCGGCCGCCCCGCCCCGACCCTGGTGGCCCAGCGCTGGTCGATCCTGGCCGCGGACGAGGACGAGGCGTGGGAAGCGCTCCAGGCCTGGCGCGGACTCCGGGTGGAGGGGCGCCTGGAAGAGGTCGATCCCGCCGTGCTCCGGGCCCGCGCCGACACCATGGACCGCCGCGAGATCATCGGAAAGTACGCGTGGGCGCGCCGGCCGGAGGATCTCGTCGAGATCTACCGGCCGCTCGTCGAGGTCGGCGCGGACATCGTCACCATCCAGGTGACCTCCGTCGACCAGCCCAAAACGATCGAGGCGCTCAGTCGAGAGGTGCTTCCGGCACTGCGTGCCATGGGGGGACGGTCATGAGGCTCGCGTTCGTTCTGGCTGCCTGGCTCACGCTCGCGGGGTGTGCGGCGGTCGAGTACACCCAGACCGACCTGGTCCCGCTCAAGCGGGCCGACCGCAGCAGCCTGCGCGAGGCGACCGACGTGGCCGTGGTGATGTACCCGGTACCGGCGCCCACCTACAACGGCTACGTGGACCTCCGGTCGATCAACATCCGCGAGCAGACCGGGATCGAGGCGCCGCTCGACCGCATCCGCGAGCGCATGGTGACGCGTCTCACCGGGCCGCTCGGGTATCCCGCCGTGCTCAAGCGGCCGCCCGTGATGGTCGCGAGCGACAACGTCGAGGCGCTCCGGGCATCGGTCACCGCCCCCCTCGTCCTCGACTTTGCGACGCGGTCGTGGGGCCTCGGCAACCTCCGCGGCGGCGGCGAGCCAAAGGCCGACGACCCCATCTACGTTCACCACCACGTCCGCTCGCGCCTGGTCCGCCTCTCCGACGGCCAGGTCCTCTGGCAGGCCGTGTGCGGCCTCAGGGGCTACCCCGGCGACGAGACGGTCAAGCTGTCGGACCTCGTCGCCACCGGGGGCGTGCTGCTGCGGCAGAAGCTCGCGACCGCTGCGGACCGGTGCTCGGACGAGCTCGTGGAGTTCTTCCAGGGCGCGGACTGACGCGCCGCCCTCCCGGCCGGGCTAGCCTAGCGGCCGCGCGCGACGCCGACCGCGAGAAAGAGCGTGCCGAGGGCGAGCAGAAGAAGGACCCGATCGAGCGCCCGCACGCCCCGGAGGGCCGCGGCCGGCTCCGTCCCCGCCTGAACCGCGCGGACGGCGCGCGGCAGCACCGCGAAGTCCCGGTGCGCCGCCAGGGCCAGGAGGCCGAGAACGACCAGCAGCTTGGCGGCCAGCCACGGGGTGGCCATCGGCACGCGCCGGAGGTTGTCCAGACCCGTGACGAGCAGGAGGGCGAGGGCCGCCCACGCCACGACCCGGCCTCGCACCAGCAGGGCCACCCCGTCGCGGGCGCCGCGCGAGACTGCGGGCAGGACGAGGTGGCTCGTGTAGAGCAGTCCTCCGAACCAGGCCGCGGCCGCCACGACGTGGAGCCAGACGACCACCAGCCCGAGCATCGGGCCCTACCGGCCCAGCATGGCCGCGAGCGCCGCCGCCTCGTCCGAGAGGTCGACGAACACGTGGTCGGGCCGGTGCGCCGTCAGGTCCTCGACGCTGTGCCAGCCGGTCGCCACCGCGATCGCCGTCGCGCCGAACGCGCGCGCGCACCCGATGTCCCGCGGCGTGTCGCCGATGATCACCGTGTCCGGCCCGCGGAAGACCGCGGCCCACGAGCCGCTCGGCCCGTCCGGCCGCCACCTGCGGGAGCCGCGTCCGATCGGCGTCGTCCGATCCGTACGCGCCCAGCCGGAAGTGCGGCCAGAGGCCCGTCGGACGGAGCTTGATCCGCGCGCCGGCCTCGATGTTGCCGGTGAGCAGCCCGACGACGACGTCGTCCCGCGCGGCCAGGGTCTCCACCAGCGCGCGAACGCCGGGGTAGACGCTCACCCGTTGCCCGTCGCCGATCTCGCTCTCGAGCAAGGCCTCGTAGCGGCGGTAGGCCGCCGCCTCGCCGGCCGCGATCGCCGGCTCGCCCATGCCCGCTCGCCCCAGCAGGTCGCGGATGATCTGCGGGTCGGTGCCGCCCCGGAAGTCGTAGCCGTCGATCGGGCCCGAGGTGCCGTACACGTCGCGGAGGGCCTGGTCGAGCGCCCGCTTGCCCGCCCCGCTGGCGGTCAGGAGCGTCCCGTCGATGTCGAAGAGGACGAGCTTCACGGGCGAGCCGTCTCCCGGATCACGCGAAGGGAGAGGCCGCGCGCAGCCGCTCGACGATGGGGGGAAGGTCCGAGAGGACCACGTCGACCTCATCGGCCGTCGTCCAGCGCCCGAGGGTGAAGATGAGGGCGCCCTGCGCCTCCCGCTCGCCCAGCCCCATCGCCCGCAGCACGTGCGAGGGCTCGCCCGGTCAGCGCCCCGCAGGCGGCGCCGGACGCGGCCGAGATGCCGGCGAGGTCGAGGGCCAGGAGGAGACTCTCGCCCTTCACCCCCGCGACGACGAACCCCGCGTGCTGAGGGAGCCGGTCTCGACGCGGCCCGACGAGCCGTGCCGACGAGCACCGGGTCCCCAGACCGTCGACCAGCCGATCCCGAAGTCCCTCGAGGCGCGTCGCCTCTCCGGGGCCCTCCCGGAACGCGAACTCGGCGGCCACACCGAGTCCCACCGCGCCCGCCAGGTTCTCGGTGCCCGAGCGCAGACCGCTCTCCTGCCCGCCGCCCAGGACCTGCGGCGCCAGAGGAAGCCCGGGCCGAACCCAGAGCGCGCCGACACCCGGCGGCCCGTAGAGGTCGTTCGCGCTGACGGTCAGGAGATCGATGCCGTCGTTCTCCACCGCGATGGGAAGCCGCCCGACCGCCCCCACCGCGTCCACGTGGAGCGGCACGCTCGCCTCGCGGGTGACCGCGGCGATGGCTCGCCACGGCTGCACCGTCCCCACGTCCCCGTTCGCCGCGCCCAGGGTGACCAGGCAGGTGTCCGGACGCAAGGCCCGCCGCACGTCGTCGGGAGAGATCCGTCCGTCCGCAGCGACGCCCACGGCCGTGACCTCGAGTCCGGTCCTGACGAGGTCCCGGCACGGAGAGAGAACCGAGGTGTGCTCGACGGCGCTCGTCACGACGTGGCGTCCCGGCCCGCGCAAGGCCACGCCCTTGATGGCGAGGTTGTTGGCCTCGGTCGCTCCGCTCAGGAACACAACGCCCTCAGGCCGCCCGCCGACCAGGCGGCCCACCTTCGCCCGAGCCGCGCGGAGAGACTCCCGGGCCTCCTCCCCCAGGCTATGACGGGCAGCCGGGTTGCCCACCCAGCCCTCCAGGAAGGGCCGCATCACGCCCAGCACCCGAGGGTCCACCGGAGCGAAGTCCGAGTAGTCCAGATAGGCCCGGCGGGCGGGGCGGACCCCCGCGCCGAGCCTATCGGCTCTTCCGGACCAGGAAATGGTAGACGGAACCGTTCTTGGAGACATCGAGGAGCTCATTGCCCGTCCGGCGGGCCCAGCTGCGCATGTCGGGGTCGCTGGCCGGGTCGTCGGACCGCATCTCCAGGACCTGCCCGACTGTCATGTCGCGCAGGGCCTCACGCGTCTTGACGATGGGCATGGGGCAGAACAAACCGAGGCAGTCCAGGACCCGGTCGGCGGACACAGGCTGGACAGGGCTGGGGGTACACACGCGAAGTGAACGTTACTGCAGGGTTACGCAGCGTGTCAAGCGTCGGGCCGGCACCCTGTGAGGTAGGTACAAATACCTTGACTCCTCGCTACCTCCAGTGGAACCATGTGGATCAGGCGAGAATAGTCCACAATAAGAGCGAGATCGGGAACGGGACGGGAGCCATGGAACCAGTCGACCGCAAGAACCGTGGTGCCACGGAGATCCTGACCATCCGCGAGGTGGCCGGGTACCTCAAGCTGCCGGTCTCCACCGTTTACCGCCTGGCGGAGCGGCGGGACCTGCCCGGGCACAAGGTCGGCCGCCAGTGGCGCTTCCACAAGTCGGTGCTCGACGACTGGTTCCGGGAGCATGCGGCCACCAGCCGATCCACCATCCTGGTCGTGGACGACGAGGAGGCCATTCGCGAGCTCATGGTCACGGCCCTCGCCACCAAGACCCGGGACGTCCTTGCTGCGGGCAGCGGGGACGAGGCCCTCGAGATCATCAAGCGGACCGAGGTCGACCTCGTCCTGCTGGATCTCTCCATGCCGGGAATGAACGGTGTCGACACCTTCCGCGAGATCCACATGCTTCGCCCGGCCCTGCCGGTGATGATCGTCACCGCCTATCCCGACTCGGACCTGATGGCCAAGGCGCTCGAGATCGGCCCGTTCTCGATGATCTCGAAGCCTGTGGACCTCCTGCAGATCCAGAAGACGGTCGATCGCATCGTCGGCACCTGACCCCGTCGGCTTGACCGAGCCGACCCCCCCTGTTATCACAGTAGCGCGGCGGCCTCTCTCGACCCCGCACCCCTGTCCGGCCGAGCCGGACCCTCATCCGAGAAAGGCGGCAGCATGCCTGGAACCGAAAGTGGGCTGATCAGAGGCCTCGAGGGTGTCGTCGCGGCCACTTCGCGGCTGTGCGACCTCGACGGCGTCAACGGGCGCCTCGCCTACCAGGGATACGCGATCGAGAGCCTCGCGCGGCAGGCCTCCTTCGAGGAGGTCACCTGGCTCCTCTGGCACGGCGAGCTCCCCGGCGAGGCTGACCTGGCGGCCTTCCGCAAGGAGCTGATCGAGGCGGCGCCGCTTCCGCCCGAGGTCGTCAAGATCCTGAAGCTCCTCCCGAAGACGATGCACCCGATGCGCGTGCTCCAGATGGGGGTCGCGCTCCTGGGCGGTCTCGACCCGGATGCGGAGGACAACTCCCCGGAAGCCAACCGGCGCAAGGCCACGCGGCTCGTGGCTCGCGTGTCGTCCCTGACCACCGCGTTCCACCGGATCCGGATCGGGCGGCGGCCCATCGCGCCTCGCCCGGATCTCTCGCACGCCGCCAACTTCCTCTACATGATGTCCGGCAGGAAGCCGCGCGTCGTGCCGGTGCGAGCGTTCGACGCCGCTCTCGTCCTCTACGCGGAGCACGAGCTGAACGCGTCGACGTTCACGGCCCGGGTGGTCGCGTCGACGCTGTCCGACGCGCATTCGGCCGTGTCGGCCGCGGTCGGGGCGCTCAAGGGCTCCCTCCACGGCGGAGCGGGCGAAGCCGTCATGCGCACGCTCGAGGAGATCGGCCAGCCGGAGAACGCGGATGCCTTCACCCGCAGCGCCCTCGCGGAGAAGCGGCGCCTGATGGGCTTCGGCCACCGCGTCTACAAGGCCGGCGATCCCCGCGCCAAGATCCTGCGCACGCTGGCCGCCAAGGCCTGCCGGAACTCGCCCGAGCCGGTGTGGTACGAGACGGCGATCAAGCTCCACGAGGCCGTCAACCGGGAGAAGGGCCTGATACCGAACGTCGACTTCTACTCGGCCCCCCTCTTCAAGGCGCTCGGAATCCCGGTCGACCTGTTCGTCCCGGTGATCGCCGTGTCCCGGATCGCCGGCTGGACGGCCAACCTCCTGGAGCAGTACCAGGACAACCGCCTCATCCGGCCGCGCGCGGACTACACGGGGCCCGGCCCGCGCGAGCTCCGCCCGATCGCCGCCCGGGGCGGCTGATGCCCCAGAGCCTCGTCCAGAAACTGGTGAGCGGGCACCTGGTGTCGGGCGATCCCGCGCCCGGCCAGGAGATCGCCCTCCGGATGGACCAGGTTCTCCTGACCGACACGAACGGCACCATGGCCTGGCTCCAGTTCGAGGCCATGGGCTTCGATCGCGTGAAGGCGCCCACCGTGGTGACGTACGCGGACCATCAGGTGTATCAGTTCGACGCCCGTAACACGGAGGACCACCGGTACCTGCAGACCGCCTCGCGGCGCTTCGGGGGCTTCTACTCGAAGCCGGGCAACGGCATCTGCCACCAGGTCCATCTGGAGACCTTCGGGGCCCCCGGTCTGACCCTCCTCGGCACGGACAGCCACACACCGCTCTGCGGCGCCCTCGGGATGCTGGCGATCGGCGCGGGCGGCCTCGACGTGGCCTGCGCGATGGGCGGGAGCCCCTACTACTTTCCCCTGCCCCGCGTCGTCCAGGTCGTGCTGACCGGCCGGCTCCGGCCGTGGGTGGCCGCCAAGGACGTCATCCTCGAGCTGCTCCGCCGGCTCACCGTCCGCGGAGGCTTCGGCAAGATCTTCGAGTACGCGGGCCCGGGCGTGGCGACGCTGACGGTGCCCCAGCGCGCGACGATCGCGAACATGGGCGCCGAGCTCGGCCTGACCACGTCGATCTTCCCCTCGGACGAGGTCACCCGGAGCTACCTCGCGCGCCTGGGCCGTGACGGCGACCTGGCGGCCGCTCGCCGCGGACCCGGACGCACGCTACGACGACGCGCTCGAGATCGACCTCTCGACGATCGAGCCCCTCGTGGCGCTGCCCGGATCCCCGGACAATGTCGTCCCGGTCGGCGAGGTCGAAGGCACCTCCATCGAACAGGTCCTGGTCGGCTCGTGCACCAACGGCTCGTGGGAGGACATGTCCGTCGTCGCCGAGGTCCTGCGCGGACAGCGCGTTCACGCGGACGTCTCGTTCGTTCTCTTTCCCGCGAGCCAGCAGGTCCTCGAGACGATGGCGCGCCAGGGCCTCGTGGCGGACCTCATCGCGGCGGGGGCGGTCATCTCCGAGTCGACCTGCGGCGCGTGCCCCGGCATCGGCCATGTTCCGGCGACCGGCTCCCGGAGCCTCCGAGCCTTCAACCGGAACTTTCCCGGGCGCAGCGGAGTCAAGGGCGACCAGATCTACCTGTCCTCCACCCAAACGGCATGCGCCTCCGCCCTGCGCGGCGTGATCACGGATCCGCGGAGCCTGGGCGAGGCGCCCGAGGTGATCTTCCCCGCTCGCTTCACCACCTCCGGGGCCGGCCTCGTGCTGCCGGCGGCCGCGGGCGAGTCCGCGCCCATCGTCAAGGGCCCCAACATCCGCGAGGTGCCTGTCGGGCGGCCGCCCGGTGACGAGATCGCCGGGCCGATCGTCATCAAGCTCGGAGACAAGGTCTCGACCGACGACATCTCGCCCTCGGGCTCCCAGGTCCTCGTGTTCCGGTCCAACATGCCGGCGATCGCCGAGTTCACGTTCCGGAACGTGGATCCCGACTTCGTGGCCCGCGCGCGGGCCGCCGGCGGGAGCTTCATCCTCGCGGGCCAGACCTACGGGCAGGGCTCCTCGCGGGAGGCCGCCGCCGTCGGACCGATGTTCCTCGGGATCCGCGCCGTGCTGGCGAAGAGCTTCGCCCGCATCCACCGCGCCAATCTGATCAACTGGGGTGTGCTCCCTCTCGAGCTCGCCGACCCGTCGGACTACGACACGCTCGAGGCCGGGCACGATCTCCGGATCTCCGGCGTCGCGGCCGGCCTGGCCGCCGGCACGCTGACCGTCGAGGATCGCACGTCCGGCCGGCGCATCGAGACGCGCTGCGTGCTCACGGACCGGGAGCGCGCGATCCTGCTGGCAGGAGGGCGCCTGGCCCACACCCGCGCCCTGGCCGAGTCGGCGGCCTGATGCAGCGGCGCATCCCGGCGGTCTTCGTCCGCGGGGGCACCAGCCGGGCGCTCGTCTTCCATCACCGGGATCTCCCGGGAGACCGGGAGGCGTGGAACCCCATCTTTCTCGCCGCGCTCGGAAGCCCCGACCCCAACGGCCGGCAGCTCGACGGTCTGGGCGGAGGCATCTCGTCGCTCTCGAAAGTCGCGGTGGTGGGGCCGGCCACCCGCGCGGACGCGGACGTCGACTACACCTTCGGCCAGGTGGAGGTGACGCGCGCGGCCGTCGACTACCGGGGGAACTGCGGCAACATCTCGTCCGCGATCGGACCCTTCGCCATCGACGAGGCGCTCGTCCCTGCCCGGGAGCCCGCCACCGTCGTGCGGATCCACAACACCAACACCCGGAAGCTGATCCATGCCCACGTGCCCGTGGAGTCGAGCCAGGCCGCGGTCCGCGGGGACTTCGTGCTCGACGGCGTGCCCGGCACCGGCGCGAGGATCGCACTCGACTTCCTCGACCCGGGCGGCGCCGTGACGGGACGGCTTCTTCCCACCGGCCACTCCCAGGACGCCCTCGAGGTGTCCGGTCTCGGGACCATCACCGTGTCGCTGGTCGATGCCACGAACCCGATGGTGTTCGTGCGGGCCAAGGACCTCGGCCTCGACGGCACCGAGCGGCCGGAGGACCTCGATGGCCGGCCCGGGCTGCCGGCGCGGCTGGAGGCGATCCGGGCCGCCGCGGCCGTCATGATGGGGCTCGCCCGGACCCCGGACGAGGCCGGCCGCACCAGCGCCGCCGTGCCCAAGATCGCGATGCTCGCGCCGCCGGCGGCGTACCGGACGCTGGCCGGCGAGCCGGTGGAGCCGCACGCCGTCGACCTCGTCGCCCGCATCGTGTCGATGGGCAAGGTGCACCGGGCCTTCGCGCTGACGGGGGCGATGTGCCTCGCGGTGGCGGCCCGCATCCCGGGGACCGTCGCCCACGAGGCCGCCGCGCTGACGGGCGCCGCCGGGGACGTCCGCATCGGCCACCCCTCCGGAATCCTGCCGGTCGCCGCTGCCGTGAAGCCCGGGCCCGACGGCAGCCCCGTGGCGCAGACGGTCACGGTCTACCGCACCGCGCGCCGGTTGATGGAGGGTTTCGTCCGCATCCCGTAACCCACTACCGGGGAGGTCCTCATGGCAGCGAGCAGACGCGAGTTCCTGAGGAGTACCGGCGCCGCCCTGGCCGCCGGGGGCGTGTTCGGTCTCCCACGCCTGACCCGGGGCCAGACCCGTCCGGGCGTGCCCTCCGACCCGGTCAAGATCGGCGTCCTCGCCAGCCGCGCCGGCGTGACGGCCCCGGTCGGCCAGGCCGGCCTCCGGGGAACCGAGTGGTGGGCCGACCGCGTGAACCGGGCCGGCGGCATTCTCGGCCGCCGCGTCCAGCTCGTGGTCGAGGAGGAGACGAACCCGAAGGACACCGTCGAGCGCTACCGGAAGCTCGTCCTCCAGGAGAAGGTGGACGTCGTGGTCGGCGTGATCTCGACGGGCGTCTCGCTCGCGCTCGGCTCGGTCGCCGAGGAGATGGACACTCCGTGGCTCGCCTGGGACGGCACCACCCAGAAAGGCGTCGAGGAGACGATCCTCACCCCGAAGTGGGCCTTCCGGAGCGTGGACAACGAGGTCGAGGCGATCGTGGGCGGCATCCTCACCGCCAAGTACTTCAAGGGCGTGAAGACGATCGCCGGCATCAACAACGACTACTCCTACGGCCACGACTGCTGGGCGTCCTACCAGGCCGTCCTCAAGCGCCACGGCATGGAAGTGAAGCCCGTCCTCGAGCTGTTCCCCAAGCTCGGCGAGACCAACTTCACGTCGCACATCGCGGCGATCCAGCAGGCGAAGCCGGATCTGCTCATGTGCTCCTTCTGGTCCGGGGACGCGACCATCTTCATGAAGCAGGCCGCCGCCGTCGGCCTGCTCAAGGGCATGAAGGGCGTGTTCACGACGGCGGGCGGCGTCCACGACTCGCTCAAGAAGGACTTCACCCCCGAGGGGCTGCTCCTCGGCTACAACTCGATGTATTTCGACGATCCGAAGGCCAGCCCGCTCCTGAAGCAGTTCGTCCAGGAGTACAAGGCCAAGCACAACGAGTACCCGGCCTACGAGTGCGACCACGCCTACTTCTGCGTCGAGTCCTACAAGGCGGCGGTGGAGAAGGCCTACGCGGCCTCGAGCCAGTGGCCGAGCAAGGCGCAGGTCGTCAAGGCGCTGGAAGGCATCGAGGTGGAATCCCTCTCCGGCCGCCGGGCCTGGCGCGAGGACCATATCCAGACGTGCAATTTCTACCAGGGCATCACGACGCACAAGAACGCCTACGACTTCGTGACGATCGCCCCGGTCGAGGTCGTGTCCACCAAGGAGGCGATGAAGCCCCCGGGGGCGAAGCTCTTCGACTGGATCAACTCCTGGAAGATCTAGGCGGCGGGCATCCGGCCGCGCCGGGATAGCCGACGCATGAGCCGTCCACCGGGCCCGGCCGAGGTGACGGCCGCCGCGCTGTCGCTCGTCCCTCCGCCGATCCCGACCCGGCCGGCGTGACCGCCCACGTCGTCAGCGTGCTCATGGGCGGGCTGTTCCACGCCGCCATCCTGTTCCTGGTCGCCGCCGGTCTCCAGGTGGTCTTCGGTGTCCAGAGGATCTTCAATCTCGCCTGCGGCTCCTTCTACGCTCTCGGCGCCTACGTGGGGGTCGCGGCCGTCCAGGCCTTCATCGGGGCGGGCGGGCCGCCCCGGCTCTTCATCCTGCCCCTCGTCGTCGGCCGGCCTCCTGGCCGGCCTGGTCGGCATCCTGGTCGAACGCGGGCTGCTCCGGTTCATCTACGAGCGCGACGAGACGTTCCAGCTCCTCCTCACGTTCGCCGTCGTCCTCATGCTCGAGGATCTGATCCAGATGGTCTGGGGGGCGGCTCCGGCGTCGACCTCGGGCCTCTATCTCGTCTACGGCCAGGTACGCCTCCTGGGCGCGACCATCCCGACGTACAACCTGATCGTCATCGGGTCCAGCCTCGTCATCGCGGCCGCGATCGGCTGGCTTCTCGCGCGCACCGTCTTCGGACGGATCGTCCGGGCGGCCGCCGACAACCGGGAGATGGCCGAGGCGCTCGGGGTCGACATGCGCGGCGTCCACGTGCGGGTGTTCACCCTCGGCTGCATGCTCGGCACCCTCGGCGGCGCGCTCGTGATCCCGTCGACGGCGGCCATGAGCGAGATGGGCGTGGAGCTCATCGTGGAGGCGTTCGCGGTGGTGGTGATCGGCGGGCTCGGCAGCATGCGGGGCGCCCTGGCCGGCGCGCTCGCCGTCGGCGTCCTGCGCGCGATCGCCATCGCCGTGTATCCGGCGCTCGAGATGCTGCTGATCTACGTGATCGTCATCGCGGTGCTCGTTCTCCGGCCCCGCGGGCTCTTCGGCAAGGCGGCCGCCGCGTGAGGCGTCCGGGGGCCATCGCGCTCGTCGCGGCCCTGGCCGCGGCGGTGGCCCTGCCCCGCCTCGCGCCGGCCTACCACGTGACCCTCATGCTGCCGTTCATGGCGTACGGCGTCGCCCTGCTCGGCCTGAATCTCCTGTTCGGCTACACCGGGCTCGTCTCGTTCGGCCACGCCCTGTTCCTGGGCATCGGCGCCTACACCGGGGCTTTCCTCACCACCCACACGCGCGTCCGCTCGATCGAGGTCATCCTCCTGGCCGCCGTGCTGGTGGCCGCCGCGGTGGCCGCGCCGGTCGGCGCCCTCTGTGTCCGCTACGTGAAGATCTACTTCGGGATGCTCACGCTGGCGTTCGGCATGCTCTTCTACACGTTCGTCCTGAAGTTCTACCACCTGACCGGCGGCGACGAGGGCATGCGGTTCCTCCGGCCGTCGCTCCTCGGCCAGGCCATGCCCGAGCTCTCGAAGACGGCGTACCTGGTCGGCCCGTACTACTACTACTCGCTGGCCGTCCTGGTCCTCGCCGCCGCCCTGATGTGGCGGATCGTCCATTCGCCGTTCGGCCTCTGCCTCCGCACGATCCGGGACAACCCCCTCAAGGCGGAGTCGCTCGGGCTGTCCGTGCCCCGCTATCGCTGGTACGCCTTCGTGATCTCCGCCGTCTACGCCGCCGGCGGCGGCGTCCTCCTGGCGGTCCCGACGGGCAACGTCGACCCGACGCTCGCCTACTGGACCCACTCCGGCAACCTCGTCTTCATGACGCTCCTCGGCGGCTTCGCGAGCTTCTTCGGCCCCATCGCCGGCGCGCCTCGTGTTCATCTACCTCCAGGACACCGTCATGTCGCTGTTCCCCTACTGGCGCCTCGTCTTCGGCGCCATCCTGGCCGCGCTCGTGATATTCGCCCCGACCGGCCTTGCCGGCCTGCTGTCCGGCCGGCGCTCCGGAGCGGCCACGCCGTGATCCTCGAGGCCCGAGGCGTTCGGCACCTCTACGGCGACTTCTGCGCCCTGGACGGCGTGACGCTCGGCATCGAGGCCGGCCAGTTCGTCTCGATCATCGGTCCGAACGGCGCCGGCAAGTCGACCCTGATCAACGTGCTCACCGGGCTGCTCGAGCCGAGCAGCGGCACGGTGCGCTTCAAGGGACACGACATCGCGGGCGCCGGCCCCGTGCGGCTGGCGCGGCTCGGGCTCGCGCGGAGCTTCCAGCTCGTCCAGATCTTTCCGGAGCTGACCGTGCTGGAGACGCTCCAGGCGGCCGCCGTGTCCCGCCTCGGCCGAGGCCGCCGCCTGCTGGGCTCCCTGGCCGCCGACGGGGAGGTGCGGCGGGACGCCGAGCACGTGGCGGAGCTCTTCGGGCTCGGCGAGAAGCTCCACGCCCCGAGCCGCACCCTGCCCCAGGGCGACAAGAAGCTCCTCGACGTGGCCGCCGCGTTCGCGCTCCGGCCGGACGCCATCCTGCTCGACGAGCCCACCAGCGGGGTGTCGACCCGCGACAAGACCGCGGTGATGCAGATGCTCGTCCGCGCCTCGCGCGGCATCGGCGTTCAGGCGATCCTCCTCGTCGAGCACGACATGGACATCGTCTTCGGCTACTCCGACCGGATCATCGCGCTCCAGCAGGGTCGGATTCTCGCCGACACCACCCCCGACGGGCTGCGCGCCGACGAGGCGACGCTGGCGGCCATGGTCGGCCGCCCCCCGGCGCGCCCGGCGGGGCCGACAGACCCGGCGGCCCCCGGCGGCGCCTGAGCCATGCTGCGCCTCGACGGCGTCAACGTGTTCATCCAGTCGAGCCACATCCTCCGGGACGTCTCGCTCGCGGTGGAGCCGGGCGCCCTCGTGTGTCTCGTGGGCCGGAACGGCGCGGGCAAGACCACCACGCTCCGCACCGTGATGGGGTACCTCCGCCCGGCCTCGGGCCGGATCGAGCTCGCGGGCGACCCCGTCGCGGGTCTCCCGACCCACGCGATCGCCCGCCGCGGCGTGGGCTACGCCCCGGAGGAGGGCGGGATCTTCGGCGACCTCACCGTCGCCGAGAACGTCGAGATCGCGACCTGGACCCGGCCGGAGGGCCGCCCCGCCGCCGAGCGGATCGCCCTCGCCTACGAGGTGTTCCCCCGCCTGCGCGCGTACGCGGGCGCGGCGGGACCCACCTGTCGGGCGGCGAGCGCAAGATGCTCGCGATCGCCCGCGCCCTCGCCCTCGACCCCCGGCTGCTCCTGCTCGACGAGCCGTTCGAGGGGCTCTCGCCCGCCATCGTCCCGCAGGTGGCCGCGAGCATCGCCGCCATCACGCGCCAGGGCCGGTCGATCCTGATGGCGGAGTCGAATGTCCACCACGTCCCGCCCGAGGCGACCCGCCTCTACGTCATCGAGCGCGGGGAGATCATCTACGGCGGGCCGCCCGACGGCGCGCGCCGGGATCCCGCGGTCCTGCGCGCGATCGGAGGATCGGCCACCGCCTGACCGCCGGAGCAGCGCCGCAGCGAGGGGCACCCGCTGCGCTTGACCGGCCGGCGGAGTCCGTCTAAACTCCCACCACCCTTGGCAGAACTCCTCACCGTGTCCCCGGAACGCCCGCAACCGCTCCGAACGGAGGATCCCGACATGAGTCTCCTCGTCAAACGACCGGCGCTCACCGCCCTCGCCTTCTTCCTCGCCCTCACGGTGGGGACGAGCCTGGCGGGATCCGCATCCGCCCAGACCAAGTTCAAGGAGGCGCCGATGCTGGCCGAGCAGGTCAAGCTCGGCAAGCTGCCGCCGGTCGAGCAGCGTCTGCCCTCGGATCCCCTGGTCGTCCCGGTCGTCGAGCGGACCGGCCAGTACGGCGGCGTGTGGCGCCGCGCGTTCCTCGGCCCCGCCGACTTCAACAACTACGTGCGGGTCGTGTACGACGCGCTGGCGCGGTTCTCGCCCGACGGGGCCAAGATCGAGCCGAAGATCGCCGCCGGGTGGCAGTCGTCGCCGGACTTCAAGACCTGGACCGTCCGGCTCCGCAAGGGCGCGCGATGGTCGGACGGCACGGCCTTCACCGCGGACGACATCGTCTTCTGGCACAAGGACGTCATCCTCAACAAGGACCTCATGCCGGCCATCCCGGGCTGGCTGCGCAACGCCGACGGCACCGCCGCGTCGGTCGAGAAGGTGGACGCCCAGACGGTCCGCTTCACCTACAAGCAGCCGGCGACGCTCTTCCTGACGGCGCTCGCGAACCAGGACGGCGGCGACCGGACCTACGCGGCCTTCCTGCCCGCCCACTACCTGAAGCGGTTCCATCCCGAGTACACGAAGCGGGAAGACATCGACAAGCTCGTCCAGGCGGCGGGATTCAAGACCTGGACGGAGCTGTTCGCCGCCAAGAACGCGCCCTTCGAGAATCCGGAGCGGCCGACGATGGGCGCCTGGGTGCCGGCGACGCGGGTCAGTGACCAGGTCTTCACCCTCCGGCGCAATCCGTACTTCGTCGGCGTCGACCCAGACGGCAACCAGCTGCCGTACCTCGACGAGGTCCGCTTCACCTTCTTCGCGGACATCCAGGCGCTCAACCTGGCGGCCATCGCCGGCGAGATGGACATGCAGGAGCGCCACATCCAGATGACCAACTACCCCGTCTTCAAGGAGAACGAGAAGAGCGGGAAGTACCGGGTCATCACGTGGCCGACCTTCGGGGGCGCCGACGCCGTGGTCGCGTTCAACACCTCGTACAAGGCCGACCCGGAGCTCGGCAAGCTCTTCGCGAACAAGGACTTCCGGGTCGCGCTCTCCTACGCCATCAACCGCGACCAGATCAAGGAGTCGGTCTTCCTGGGTCTCGGCGAGCCGCGGCAGGGCGTGCCGGCCCCCTGGCACCCGTACTTCCCCGGTGACGAGTGGGCGAAGAAGTACACGCAGTTCAAGCCCGACGAGGCCAACAAGCTCCTGGACGGCATCGGCCTCAGCAAGAAGGACGCGCAGGGGATCCGGCTCCTGCCGAACGGCAAGCCCCTGTCGATCGAGCTGTCGGTCGTGCCGCAGTTCGCAGCGTGGCCCGACATCGCCCAGCTCATCTCGAAGGACTGGGAGAAGGTCGGGGTCAAGACCATCGTCCAGATTCGGGAGCGGGCGCTCCACTTCCGGATGCGCGACGCCAACGAGCTGCAGACCGAGATGTGGAACGAGGACACCACCGCCTTCCCGTTCACTGGCAACGCCAAGGTGGACGTGCGGAACAACCCGATCCTTACCACAGGGCCGCTCTACCTCCAGTGGTACCAGACCAAGGGCAAGGAGGGCATGGAGCCGCCCGCGCCCATCAAGAAGATCGTGGAGCTGGTGGACACCGCCCGCACCGTGGGCCCTGACGGGCAGGTCAAGGCGGCTCAGGAGATCTTCCGGATCTGGGCCGACAACGTCTACGAGATCGGGACGGTCGGCCTCACGCCGATGGTCCAGGGGGTCGTCGTGGTGAACACGCGCCTCCGCAACGTGCCCACCACGCTCGGAAACGACTGGCCGCTCCGGAGCCCCGGCAACGCCCGGCCGGAGCAGTTCTTCTTCACGAAGTAGCCGTCCGACCGCCACGCCCGGTCCCGCCCATCTCGGGCCGGGGCCGGGCGCGGTCCGGCGGCTCGCCCTCGAGCCAACCCCGCTCCCCTGTCAGCCGACCGCCGCTGAGCGACACGGAACGCCCTAGCCCCGACGGCCGGACGGATCCGCGATGACCCGGTATGCCCTGCGCCGCCTCGTCCTGCTGCCACTGCTCCTGTTCGTCTTCTCGGTGGTCGTGTTCGCCATTGTGCAGGCACCGCCAGGCGACTTCCTGACCGCGTACATGGCGACGCTCGCGACCTCCGGGAGCTCGATCAGCGCGGAGGATATCGAGTCGCTGCGGCGGGGCTACGGACTGGACCGACCGCTCTATGTCCAGTACTGGAAGTGGATGGCGAACGTCCTCCAGGGCAACCTCGGGCTCTCGCTCGAGTATCAGCGGCCCAACACGGAGCTGATCGGCGAGCGGCTGGTGCTGACCATCATCCTCGCGCTCTTCTCGTTCGTCTTCACCTGGGTGGTCGCCATCCCGATCGGGATCTACTCGGCCACCCACCAGCGGTCGGCGGTCGACTACGTCATCACCGTTCTCAACTACATCGGCGTCGCGACGCCGAACTTCATGCTGGCGCTGATCCTCATGTGGATCGCGTTCGCCTATTTCGGGATCAGCGCCACCGGCCTCTTCTCGCCGGAGTACGTCGACGCGCCGTGGAGCGTGGGGCGGGTGCTGAATCTCCTGGCGCACATCTGGCTGCCGGCCGTGGTTCTGGGCGTGGCGGGAACAGCCCGGCTCACCCGCGTGATGCGCGCCAACCTCCTCGACGAGCTGCAACAAGCCCTACGTCGTGACCGCTCGCGCGAAGGGCCTGTCCGAGTGGCGGCTCGTCATCCGATACCCGGTCCGCCTGGCGCTGAACCCGCTCGTCAGCACGATCGGCTGGTATCTCCCCGCCCTCTTCTCCGGCAGCCTGATCGTCGCCACCGTGATGAACATCCCCAACATCGGCCCGCTGCTCCTCCGCTCGCTCATCAACCAGGACATGTACCTGGCCGGGAGCATCCTGCTGATCTACTGCTTCCTCGCCATCGTCGGCACGCTCATCTCCGACGTCCTCCTCGCCTGGCTCGACCCGCGCATCCGGGTGGACGACTGACCGCCGTGAACGTGCCCGAGCGCTCGCTTCCGACCGCGCCGGACCTGCCGGAGGCGGGCGTCGCCCCGACGGCCGCCGAGGAGCGCGTCTCCCTCGCGTCGAACTGGACGCTCGTCTGGTGGCGCTTCCGGAAGCACCGCCTGGCCATGGCGAGCGCCGTCGTCCTGCTGGGCCTCTACGCCGTGGTCCTGTGCCCCGACTTCTTCAGCACGCAGGACCCCGAGGCCACCGAGGCCCGGCTGGCCTTCATCCCGGTCCAGCGCCCGCACGTGCTGGACGGGTTCCGCTGGAGCCCCTGGGTGCCGGCGGTGGTCGGGAAGCGCAATCCCACGACGCTCCGGATGGAGTGGCAGGTCGACCCCGGCCGGAAGGTCGGCGTGCGCTTCTTCGTCCGCGGCTATCCCTACCGCGTGCTCGGCCTGTTCCCCGCCAGCCGGCATCTCCTGGGGACCGCCGACGAGAAGACCGCGGACCGCATCTACCTCCTGGGGACCGACCGCCTGGGCCGCGACCAGTGGTCCCGGCTGATGCACGGCACCCAGACGTCGATGACCATCGGCCTGGTGGCGGTGACGCTCAGCGTCGTGCTGGGGGTGGTCCTCGGAGGCGTCTCCGGGTACTTCGGCGGGCTGCCCGACCAGATCATCCAGCGCGTCATCGAGCTGCTCCAGTCGCTCCCGACGATCCCCATCTGGCTCGCGCTCACCGCCGCCCTGCCCCGCGACTGGACGCCGATCCAGGTCTTCTTCGCGATCACCGTCATCCTCTCGCTGGTGGGCTGGACCACCCTCGGCCGCGAGGTGCGCGGACGGTTCCTGGCGCTCCGGGAGGAGGACTTCGTCCTGGCGGCCGACCTGGCGGGCTGCTCGCGGGCGCGCATCATCCTTCGCCACATGGTGCCCACGTTCCTGAGCCACATCATCGCCACCAGCACGCTGGCCATCCCGGCGATGATCATCAACGAGACCTCGCTCAGCTTCCTCGGGCTCGGGATCCGGCCTCCCGCGATCAGCTGGGGCGTGCTCCTGCAGGAGGCGCAGAACATCCAGACGCTGGCCCTCGCGCCGTGGCTCCTGATCCCGGGCCTCCTGGTGATCCTCTCCGTCCTCGCGTTCAACCTGGTCGGCGACGGCCTCCGCGACGCCGCCGACCCGTACAGCCATTGACGGGGTCCGACTTTGGCTTCTAACCAATTCGAGGACCGCGCGCAGGCCGAGATGCCCGGAAGTCAAAGCCAGGGCCTGACCCCGCTTTTGTCCGTCCGGGATCTTAGGGTGTCGTTCTTCCTGGAGGAGGGGGTGGTCCGGGCGGTCGACGGGCTGAGCTTCGACGTCTATCCCGGCCAGGTGCTCGGGATCGTGGGCGAGAGCGGCTGCGGCAAGTCGGTCGCGATGCGGGCCGTCCTCCAGCTCGTGGACTCGCCCGGGCGGATCGTGTCGGGCCAGATCCTCTTCCAGCCGGAGGCCGAGAAGATCGTCGACATCGCCCGGCTCGCTCCCCGGGGCCCGGAGATGCGGGCGATCCGGGGCGCCGAGATCGCCCTCATCCCCCAGGAGCCGATGGCCGCCTTCAGCCCGGTCCACACGGTCGGGGACCAGATCGTCGAGGCGATCCAGCTCCACTGGCGGCAGTGGCGGCCCGACGGGCCGCCCCTCACCCGCCCCGAGGCGCGGCAGATCACGGCCGACCTGTTCCGGGACGTGGGCATCTCCATGCCCGCCCAGCGCCTGGACGCCTACTCCTGGCAGCTCTCGGGCGGCCTCCGCCAGCGGGCGATGATCGCCATGGCGCTGTCGTGCAAGCCCCGGCTCCTCATCGCCGACGAGCCGACGACGGCGATCGACGTCACGACCCAGGCGCAGGTGCTGAACCTCATGCGGGAGCTCCAGCGCAAGTACCGGACGGCGGTCATCTTCATCACGCACGACCTGGGGGTCATCGCCCAGATCGCCCGCGAGGTGGTGGTGATGTACCTCGGCCGGGTCATGGAGCAGGGCCCGGTGGACGCCATCTTCCACCAGGCGAAGCACCCCTACACGCGCGCCCTGCTGCGCTCCATCCCCGGGCTCCAGGCCACGCCCCGGGTCCCGCTCCCGATCATCACCGGCTCCCTGCCGCACCCGTTCAACCGCCCCCGGGGCTGCCCCTTCCACCCGCGCTGCGCCGACGCCATCCCCGGGACCTGCGACCAGCGCGTCC
The DNA here is from genome assembly GCA_963745015.1 of uncultured Candidatus Rokubacteria bacterium. Classification (GTDB taxonomy): domain Bacteria; phylum Methylomirabilota; class Methylomirabilia; order Rokubacteriales; family DASRDR01; genus DASRDR01. Next base: position 386,986 of record CAVUVU010000008.1, on the reverse strand, counting down.
CGGCCCTCCGTCCGGTCGGCGAGCAGCAGCAGGCGAGCTGCTTCCTGTACCACGACGTGGAGGCCACGTCGTGACGCCCGACGCGAGCGCCGGGGCGACCGTGTCCTCGCCCCTCCTCTCCGTCCAGCACCTCCGGAAGTTCTTCCCCATCAGGAAGGGCTTCTCCCGGCGGGTGGTCGCGGAGGTCCGCGCCGTCGACGACGTGAGCTTCGAGGTCCTGGAGGGCGAGACCCTCGGGCTGGTCGGGGAGAGCGGGTGCGGCAAGACGACGACCGCCCGCTGCGTCCTCCGGGCCATGACGCCGTCCAGCGGGCAGATCCTCTTCCGGACGCGGGCCGGATCCGTCGTGGACCTGGCCCGGCTGTCCCGGAAGGAGCTGCGCCCGCTCCGGCCCGAGATCCAGATGGTGTTCCAGGATCCGTTCGGGTCGCTCAATCCCCGGATGACGCTCCTCGACAACGTCGGCGAGCCGCTCCTCGTCAACGGCCTGCGCGACCGCCGCGCGCGGCGTGACCGCGTGGCCGACCTGCTCCGCATGGTCGGCATGCGCCCCGAGTTCATGTACCGGTTCCCCCACGCCTTCAGCGGCGGGCAGCGGCAGCGGATCGGCATCGCCCGCGCCCTGGCGACGGAGCCGCGCCTCGTCGTCGCCGACGAGCCCGTCTCCGCGCTGGACGTCTCGGTGCAGGCCCAGGTCCTCAACCTCCTCCTCGAGCTCCAGCAGCGCCTGCACCTCACCTACCTGTTCGTGGCGCACGACCTGGGCGTCGTCCGCCACATCTGCGACCGGGTCGCCGTGATGTACGTCGGGCAGCTCGTCGAGATGGCCCCGGCGACCTCGCTCTTCGCGCGACCCCGGCACCCGTACACGGCCGCGCTCATGAAGGCGGTCCCGGTCGCCGATCCCCGGGTCCCCAGCGGGGACGTGGCGCTCCAGGGGGAGGTCCCGAACCCCGCCAGCCCGCCGTCCGGCTGCTACTTCCACCCGCGCTGCCCGTTCGTGGTGGAGGTCTGCCGGACCGAGACGCCCGAGCTCCGGGTCGTCGGGCCGGGCCACCTCGCCCGGTGCCACCGGGCGGACGAGCTCGCCCTCGAGGGCATCGCGCCTCCGGATCCCCTCGCCGGACCAGGCTGAGCGTGCTCCGTGGACGACGCTCCGCCGCTCGGTCGCCTGCCCGAGCGGCCGCGCCGCAAGGTGGCGCTTGTGCGCGGTCCGGCGCGGCGCGATCATCGACGGCGGGCCGGCGGTCGTGCCGGCCACGCCGATCCGACGCTGACATGAGGACCGAGAGGAGACCTCGACGATGGCCGCGACGACGCTACCCCTGATCCCCTCGACCGTGGTGGGCTCGCACGGCCGCGCCGGCTGGTGGCATCTCGGCGTGAAGGCCTGGGAGACCGGCCAGATGGGCCCCGCGGACCTCGAAGAGATGCTGGACGACGCCGCCGACACCGCGATCCGGGACATGGAGCGCGCGGGGGTCGACGTGATCACCGACGGCGAGGTGCGGCGGCTCGACGGCTACGTCGACTCGTACTACGAGGTCATCAAGGGAATCCGCCCCATCGCGGTGCGCCGGAAGCTCGGGCCCCTGGGGCTACGACCAGCAGACCCGCTACGAGGCCGTGGCCCGGATCGAGACGCCGGACGGAGGGCTCGGCATCGTCAAGGAGTTCGAGTATCTCAAGGCCCACACCACGCGCGGAATCAAGGCGACCTGCGCCGGACCCCTCACGTTCGGCTCGCGGATCCACCCGGGCGCGGTCTACAAGGACGTCGTCCAGGTGGCGGAGCGCTTCGCGGAGGTCATCAACCAGGAGCTCAAGGGGCTGGTCGCCGCCGGGGCCGAGATCATCCAGATCGACGAGCCCGCCCGCGGTCACGTGAGCGGCCAGGAGATGGCCCGCCTGTTCAACCTGGCGACCGAGGGTGTGCGAGCGCGGCTCGGATTCCACATCTGCTTCGGGAACCGCTTCGGCCGCTCGCGGTTCGACCGGACGTACCGGCCCTACTTCCCGGCGCTCCTCGAAGCCCGGGCGGACCAGTTCGTGCTGGAGTTCGCCGGGCGCGAGATGGCCGAGCTCGACCTGATCGGCCAGTACGCCCGCGAGGGCCGCGAGCTCGGGGCCGGCGTGATCGACGTCAAGGGCTTCCATCCCGAGACGCCCGACGAGGTGGCCGACCGGATCCGCAAGGTCCTCAAGGTCTGGCCGGCCGAGAAGCTCTCCGTCAACCCCGACTGCGGCTTCGGCTGGAGCCCCCGGAACATGTGCAACGGCAAGATCCGGGCGCTCGCCGCCGGCGCGCGCCTCGTCCGCAAGGAGCTCGGCGGCGGCTGAGCGGCGCGGACCAGCCGCACACAGGCACGGCGCGGTGGACGAGACGCTCGCCACCGCCACACCCGGGCGAGCCGGTCGGGCGGCCCGCCATCCAGGAGGCCCCATGGCACCCACGGGCACGATGCGCGCGGTCTTCTACCAGGGCGCGCGAACCTTCACCCCGGGCAAGACCGCGATCCCCACGGCTGGCCCCGGCGAGGCCCTCCTCCGCGTCCTGCGGGTCGGCATCTGCGGGACGGACCTCCACATCTTCCAGGGCCACCTGGACAGCCGTGTCCCGAAGGGCGGGATCATCGGCCACGAGACGTTCGCGGAGGTCGTCGAGGCCCCCGCCGGCGGCGGCTTCTCGGCGGGCGACCGGGTCGTGGTGGAGCCCGTCCGGTTCTGCGGGACGTGCCGCGCGTGCCGGATCGGCGCCAGCTACATCTGCTACAACCTGAAGGTCCTGGGCGTCGACCTCCCGGGAGGGATGCAGGAGTACTGGCCGGTGCCCGTCGACCGGCTCATCAAGGTGCCCGACTCGCTGACGGACGACCACGCCGCCGTCATCGAGCCCCTGGCCGTCGCGACGCACGACGTGACGCGGGCCGGCGTGAAGGCCGGCGACGCGGTCCTCGTGTTCGGCGGGGGCCCGATCGGCTGCCTGATCGCCCTGGTCTGCCGCCACCGGGGCGCCCGGGTCGCCGTGGCCGAGATCAACCCGTTCCGGGTCGAGATGCTCCGGCGCCTGGGTCTCGAGGTCGTCGGCCCCGGCGTCGATCCGGTCCGCTTCGCCAACGACTGGACCGATGGGGACGGCGTGGACGTCGCCTTCGAGGTCACCGGCCATCCGGCCGCCGTCAAGGCGATCACCGAGGTCGTCCGGGTGTGGGGGACGATCAGCATCGTCGCCATCCACTCGGAGCCCATGCCCGTGAACCTCCACCGCTTCTTCGCGCGCGAGCTGAGTCTCCACGGGAGCCGCCTCTACACGCGCGCCGCGTGGGAGGAGGCGATCCGCCTGGGCGCGAGCGGCGCGGTCCCGCTCGCGCCCATCGTCAGCCGCGTCATTCCGCTCGAGTCACTGCAGGAGGGCATGGAGACGGCGCTCGGCGGCGGACCGGTCATGAAGGTGCTCGTCAACGTGACGGCCTGACCCGGCTACTGCCGGGCGGCTTCCAGGTAGAGCTCGTTGTAGGCCCGGTGGCGGCGCTCGAAGCCCGCCTCGCACTCCTGGATCTGACGGGGCGCCTTGAACCGCTCCCGGCACCGCAGGCGCTCGCCGGCCATCTCGTCCATGCGCGCGAGCGCCCAGCGCCGCCGCGCCTCGCGGTCGCGCGGGGCCGCCGGGTCGGGGCCGGCCGCGCCCGCTTCGCCGCAGGCGGCCAGCGGCAGCGTGCCCGCCAGGATGGCGGCCGCCAGCCCGCGGATCACGTCACGCCGCGCCCATTCGCTCCTCGTTCTGGCACTGCCCTCGACGACTGTCCTGGAGATCCTCACGGTCCGCTCCTCCTCGGCTCGTGTTCATTCCTGTCTCTCCCGGTGACCGCCCCGTATCGCGGCCGATGCGCCGGTCGCCCGGCTCGAACCACATGTCGCGACGCTCGAGCCGCGCCCCGGGCCGCCGCGCGCCGCGTGCTATCCTCGGCCGCATCCAGTCGAGCAAGCGGCGTGCCGGCCCTCCGGGCGCGGTAGCGCCGCCGGAGAGAGGCCATGCGCTTCGTGAAACGGGTGGCCGTCGTGACGGGCGGCGGGGCGGGGATCGGCCGCGCGACGTGCCTGGCGTTCGCGCGGGAGGGCGCGGCGGTCGCCGTCGTGGATCTCAAGGGCGCCGACGCCGTCGTCGCGGAGATCGAGGCCGGCGGCGGCCGGGCGGCGGCCTACCCGGCGGACGTCTCGCGGAGCGCCGACGTGGAGGCCATGGTGGCCGACGTCGTGCGGCGATTCGGGAGCCTCGACATCCTGGTCAACAACGCGGGAATCGGCCGGCCGGGTCGGATCGAGGAGGTCACCGAGGAGGAGTGGGACCGGACGCTCGCCGTCGACCTCAAGGCTCACTTCCTCGCCTGCCGCGCGGTCGTGCCCCACATGCGCCGCCGGGGCCGCGGGCACATCGTCAACGTGGCGTCGATCGCCGGGCGCCACGTGAGCCTGGCCAACTCGATCCCGTACACGAGCGCCAAGGCGGGAGTCATCGGGTTCACCCGCCATCTCGCCCAGGAGGTCGGCCCGGACGGCATCCGCGTGAACGCGGTCGCGCCGGGGCCGGTCAAGACCGAGCTCCTCTACTCCGCGGTGACCCGCGGCAGCGAGCGTGAAGCGCAGTTCCAGGCTCGCATCCCGCTCCGCTACGTGAGCGAGGCGGAGGAGCAGGCGGCGGTGATCCTCTTCCTCGCGTCCGACGCCGCGAGCTTCGTCCACGGCGCCATCGTCGACGTGAACGGAGGGCTGCTGTAGCACGGCCCGCCGGCCGGGCGCCGACGCCGGCCAGGTTCCGAGGCGTTGCGCTCGCCGGCGCCGTGGGCCGCGTCCTCCCTCGCCGGTTCTACGAGCGGCCCGCCCGGCGAGTCGCCCGCGATCTCCTGGGCTGCGTGCTCGTCTCCGGGCTCGGAGGCACGCTCACCGCAGGGCGGATCGTGGAGACCGAGGCATATCTCGGGCCGGAGGACGGCGCCTCCCACGCGGCCTTCCGGCCGGGGAGCCGGTGGCTCTTCTACGGTCCCGGAGGGATCGCGTACGTCTTCCGCGCCTACGGCCTCCACGACTGCCTGAACGCCATCGCCGGCCCGGCCGGGACCCCGGGGTGCGTCCTCATCCGGGCCGTCGAGCCCCTCCTCGGAGTGGCATCGATGGCGCGCCGGCGCGGGCATCGGGCGCCGCGCCACCCGTCACCGCGAGCCCTGGCCGCGCTGGCCAGCGGCCCGGCCCGCCTCACCCAGGCCCTGGGCATCTCCCTCCGTGACAACGGGCGGGATCTCCGGCAGTGGCCGCTCCGCATCCACGCACCGGCCCGGGCCGCGCGCCTCGAGGTCGCCACGAGCCTCCGGATCGGAATCACCCGGTCGCCGGACCTTCCCCTCAGGTTCTCGCTGCGCGGGAGCCTGTTCGTCTCGAGGCCCGCTGAGGGCCGGTCCGGACGTCGGAGCGGCGACCGCGACCGTCGGCCGTTGCGGCGCCCATCCGGCCGGCCTATGCTGGCGCCGTCGGATCGCCTGCGGGTCGGGCGACGCGGCGCCGGCAGGGCCGCGTGACATGGAGCTGCTCGAGCGGGAGCCCTTCCTCACGGAGCTCGACCGCCTGCTCGCCGAGGCGGCGGCCGGCCAGGGCCGCCTCGTGTTCGTCGGCGGCGAGGCCGGCGTCGGCAAGACCGCGCTCGTCCGCCGTGTCACCGACGGCGCCCGGAAGTCCGCACGGGTCCTCGTGGGAGCCTGCGATCCCATGTCGACGCCCCGCCCCCTGGGGCCGGTGCTCGACATCGCCGGGAGCCGTCGGCGGGACGCTCGAGCGGCTCCTCGGGGACTCGGGCCAGCCGCGTCATCGAGTCCTGCGGGACATTCTCGGCGGAGCTCTCGAGCGGCCTTCGCCCCACGCTGGCCGTGTTCGAGGACGCCCACTGGGCGGACGAGGCGACGCTCGACCTCCTGCGCTTCGTGGGCCGCCGCTGCGGCTCGACGCGGCTGCTCCTGGTGGTGACCTACCGGGACGACGAGGTCGGGCCCAGCCATCCCCTCCGCGTCGTGCTCGGCGACCTCGCAACCGCAGCCTCCGTGCGCCGCCTGTCGCTCCCCTGTCTCACGGAGGCGGCCATCCGGCGCCTGGCCGAGGGCAGTCCTTTCGATCCCGCGGAGCTCCACCGCCGCACCGCCGGGAATCCCTTCTTCGCCACCGAGGTGCTCGCCAGCGGCTCGGACGCGATCCCGGCCACGGTGCGCGACGCCGTGCTGGCGCGCGCTGCCCGCCTCTCGAAGGCGGGCCGGGCCGCGCTCGACGCCGCGGCGGTGATCGGGGCGCACGGGAAAGGGTGGCTCCTCGCGGAAGTCGCGGGGCGCGACGCCCCCGCCGTCGGTGACTGCGTCGCGGCGGGAATGCTGCGCGTGGACGGACGACGGCTTCGGATTCCGCCACGAGCTCGCCCGGGAGGCCATCCTCGAGGCGCTGCCCACCCCGCGGCAGCTCGCGCTTCACCGCCGCGCGCTCGACGCCCTCCGGTCACACGCTCCGGCCGCCTCCGATACCCTGGCCCGCCTCGCGCACCATGCGGAGGGGGCGGCCGACGGGCCGGCGGTGCTCGAGTACGCGACGGCCGCCGCCCGCCGGGCGTCGGCGCTCCACGCCCATCGTGAGGCGCGCGCGCAGTATGCACGCGCCCGCCGGTTCGCCGGCGCGCTCGATCCGGGCGAGCGGGCCGGGCTCCTCGAAGCATATGCGTACGAGTGCTATCTCACGGAGGCGATCGACGACGCGATCGACGCTCGCCAGGAGGCACTGCGCATCTGGCGTGAGCGTGGCGACGATCTCAAGGTCGGCGATACCCTCCGATGGCTCTCGCGATGCTTCTGGTACGCGGGACGCAACGCGGAAGCCGAAGCGGCGGCCCGGAGGGCTCTCGACGTGCTCGAGGCGCTGCCGCCGGGCCGGGAGCTCGCCATGGCGTACAGCGCCGAGGCACAGCTCCGGATGCTGGCCCGTGACACCGAGGCCTCGATCCGCTGGAGCGAAAAGGCGATCGAGCTCGCCGATCGGCTGGGGGACCGGGAGATCGCTCGCCCACGCGCTCAACAATCTCGGCAGCGCGCGCCTGGTCTCCGGCATCGAGGGGGGCTGGCAGGCGCTGGCGCGTAGCCTCCGCATCGCCGCCGACTGCGACCTCGAGGACCACGTCGCCCGGGCGTACTCGAACCTCGGCTCCGGCCACGGCGAGGTCTACGAGTTCCCGATGGCCGATCTGTACCTCGTCAGAAGGCATCGCGTACTGCCTCGAGCGCGACCTCGACGCACCAGCGGACGTACATGGCCGCCTGGCGCGCCATCACCCGCTTCTTCCAGGGTCGCTGGGGCGGACGCCGCCGACCTCGCCGCCGACGGTCCTTCGTGAGCCCGGGGTCACCGCCCCCGCTCGCATCATGGCGCTGGTGGCGCTCGCCCGTGTCCGGGTGCGACGCGGGGATCCCGAGGCCGGATCCCTGCTCGACGAGGCGCTCACCCTGGCGCGCCGCACGGACGCGCTCCAGCGCCTGGTCCCCGTCCACGTTGCCCGGGCGGAGGCAGCCTGGCTCGCCGGAGACCCCGCTCGCGCGGCGGAAGAAGCCGGCGCCGTCTACGCGCGGGCGGTCGACAGCGGCTATCCCTGGCTCGCCGGCCCGCTCGCCTACTGGCGGTGGCGGACCGGCAGTCTCGACTCCCCGCCGCCCTCCATCGGAAGCCCCTTCGCCCTCCAGATGGCCGGCCAGTGGCGTGAGGCCGCCGCGGAGTGGGAGTCGCGCGGCTGTCCCTACGAGGCCGCCGAGAGCCGGGCTTCCGGCGATGATCCCGAGGCTCTCCGGACCGCGCTGGCGGAGCTCGAGCACCTGGGAGCCCGCCCCGCGGCGGCGCGCGTGGCCAGGCGGCTGCGCGAGCTCGGGATACGCGACATCCCGCGCGGCCCACGCCCGGCGACCCGAGCCAACCCCGCCCACCTGACTGCCCGGGAGACCGAGGTCGTCCGGCTGGTGGCGGAAGGCCTCCGGAACGGGGAGATCGCCGAGCGCCTGCACGTCGCCGCCAAGACCGTGGATCACCACGTGTCCGCGGCCCTCTCCAAGCTCGGCGCTCGGAGCCGGCTCGAGGCGGTCAGGGAGGCCGCCCGGCTGGGCCTCCTGGGCTCCGGCTAGGCCGGGGGCGGCTCAAAATGGGGAATCCTCCCGATGTGCCCCGCCGGGCGGCGAGCGAACATGGCGCTGGGCCCGGATGACCCGGCCCAGCGAAAGGAGAGCGTGTCATGCCACGTTACATCGTCGAACGGACGTTCCCGGACGGCCTCCGCATCCCGATGACCGGTGAGGGCGCGGTGGCGTGCCTCGGCGTGGTCGGCCGCAATGCCGACCTCGGCGTGACCTGGATCCACTCGTACGTGAGCGACGACAAGAGGAAGACGTACTGCGTCTACGACGGGCCCGACCCGGAGAGCATCCGGAAGGCCGCCCAGCGCAACGGGCTTCCGGTGGACCACATCGCCAAGGTATCGGTGCTCGACCCCTACTTCTACGTCTAGAGCCGGGCAGGGTCAGGCTACGGCCGGCCACCGGCCTGGTCTGACCCTGCAGGCGGCCGAGCCCGCTACTCACTCCTCTTTCCCTGTGGCGACGGCAGGATAGCCGATCCTGTCTGAGATGCGGGATTACGCGGGCCCCAGCGCCCGGATTCCACCGCGGTCAGGAAGTCCAGGACCGCCCGGTTGAAGGCCTCCGGCTCCTCGAGGTTGATCGTGTGCCCCGCCTTCGGGAGCACGACCAGCCCCGAGGTGCGGATCTTCCGCTTGAGGAAGAGCCCGGGCTCGAGGCACGGCTCGTCCTCGTCCCCGGTGACGATGAGCGTCGGCACCGCGAGGCGCTCCAGCTCGGACTCGAGCTCGTAGAGCGACGGCCTGCGTGAGCTGGACGCCCCGCATCGTGAGGCCGTGGCCAAGGGCCGACTGGGCCGCGAACTGGTCGTGGAACTCCTGCCAGCCCTTCGGGTCCTTGTCCCGGAACTGGACCCGCGTGGGGCCCTGGCAGTAGACGTCGGCGAGCGTCGCCATGGGCTCGGTCAGGAAGCGCTCCGCCGTGGCCGCGACGTCGCGCTTGAACTGCGCCCGGTCGGTGGCCAGGCTCCCGTACCCGCAGCCCGCGACGACCAGCGACAGCGCCCGCTCCGGGTGGCGGAGGCCGAAATGGAGCGTGGCGTAGCCGCCCATGGACAGCCCGCAGACGTGCGCCCGGTCGATCCCCAGGGCGTCGAGCAGGCCCCGGATGTCCTCCACCGCGTGATCCTGGGAGTAGGCGGCGCCCGTCGTCGGGACGTCGGAGGGCGGGTAGCCCCGGGCGTTGAAGACGATCGTCCGGTAGCGCCGGGCGAAGAAGCGCACCTGGAGCTGCCAGCTCTGGGCCTCCCCGGCGAACTCGTGGACGAAGACGAGCGGGGCGCCCTGGCCGGCCTCCTCGTAGTGGAGGCGGATGCCGTTGACGGCGATTCGAGGCATGGGCTCTCCGGTAGCCGCGCGCGGCGTCACCCGGGCGCGACGGGCAAGAATCGTATTCCGCGGAAGACGAGCGGGGCGAGCCACGCCCGGCGATCGTGCGGGTCAACTTCGAATCCGGTCGCCGCGGGGGTCCCAGAGGGGCTCGGCGGCCACCAGCCCGTCGACCCACTCTCCGAAGAACTCGACGGCGACCGACGTCCCCGGGCTCGCGACCTCGGCCGGAAGGTACGCGTACGCGATCGACAGCCCCACCGTGTAGCCGAAGCCGCCGCTCGTGACGCGCCCCACGACGCGGTTCCGCCACCCGCACGGGCTCGCCGCCGAGCGCGACCCAGGCCGGGTCGGAGAGGGTCAGGCACGCGAGCTTCCGGCGCACGCCCTCGGCGCGCTGGCGGACCAGCGCCTCGCGGCCGTGGAAACTCGCCCTTCCCGAGCTTGACCGCAAACCCGAGCCCGGCCTCGTACGGCGTGTCGTCGGGGGTGATGTCGGCGCTCCAGTACCGGTACCCCTTCTCGAGCCGGAGGGAGTCGATGGCGCGGTAGCCGGCCGCCACCAGCCCGTGAGGCCGGCCCGCCTCCCACAGCGTGTCCCACAGCTCGAGGCCGTACTCCATGGGCGCGTAGATCTCCCAGCCGAGCTCGCCCACGTAGGTCACGCGCACCGCGAGCGCGGGCACGCGCCCGACCGGGAGCTCCCGGGCCGTGAGGTACGGAAAGCCGGCGTTGGACACGTCGGCCGTCGTCGTCGCCGCGAGGATGTCGCGGGCGCGCGGCCCCCAGAGGCCGATGCAGCAGGAGCCCCCGGTGACGTCGAGGAGCGAGGCCGAGCCGTCCTCCGGCAGGTGCCGCTGGATGAAGCCGCGGTCGTGGGTGCCGAAGGCCGTGCCGGTCACGATGCGGAACCGGGTCGCCCCCAGCCGCGTGACCGTGAAGTCGCACTCGATGCCGCCCCGCTCGTTGAGCATGGACGTGTAGACCACCGAGCCGACCGGCTTGTCGACGTCGTTGCCGCAGAGCCGCTGGAGGAGCCCGAGCGCGCCCGGGCCCACCACCTCGAGCTTCGAGAAGGACGTCTCGTCGAACAGCCCCGCCCGCTCGCGTGTCGCGACGTGCTCGGCCTCGATCGCGGGGGACCAGTGCCGCCCGGCGAACCCGCGGGGGCGCCGTCCCTCGTCCCCCGCCGCCGCGTTCGGCTCGAACCAGTTCGGGCGCTCCCACGCCCGACTTCTCGCCGAACGAGGCCCCGAGCTCGCGGAGCCGCGGATACGCCGGCGACAGGCGGAGCCGCCGCCCTTCCTCGCGCTCCTGGTTCGGGATAGCGGAGGTCGTAGTACGTCCGGTACACCTCGTGGGTCCGCTCGAGGGTCAGCCGCCGGGACCGGTACTGGGCGCCGAACCGGCGGAGGTCCATGTGCCAGACGTCGAGCCCGGGATCGCCCTCGACGATCCAGTCGGCCATGATCCGCCCCATGCCGCCGGCGCCGGCGATGCCGTGGGCGCAGAAGCCGCACGCGACGAAGAAGCCCCGGACCTCCGGCGACTCGCCGAGGATGAACTCGCCGTCCGGCGTGAAGGCCTCGGGGCCGTTGATCAGCCGGACGATCTCCGCGCTGCCGATCGCCGGCACCCGGTGCACGGCGCCCTCCATCAGCGGGGCAAAGCGCTCCCAGTCCGGCGGCAGGAGCTGGTGGTTGAAGTCCGCCGGGATGCCATCGAGCCCCCAGGGCGCCGGCGCTCGCTCGTACCCGCCGGCCACCAGACCCGCCGACCTCCTCCCGGAAGTAGACGAGATGGTCCGGGTCCCGGAGCATCGGGATGGCGGGGTGCACCCCGTCGATCGGCTTGGTGACGAGGTACTGGTGGGCCATGGGCACGAGGGGGATCGGTCACGCCCACCATCCGCCCGATCTCCGGCGCGTACATCCCGCCCGCGTTCACGACCACCTCGGTGCGGATGGTCCCCGCGGTGGTCTCGACCTCGCGGACGCGGCCGTCCCGCACCGTCGATGCCGAGGACGCGCGTGCCCGTCCGGATCGCCGCTCCGCGCTGCCGCGCGCCCTCCGCCAGCGCCATCGCGAGGCCGCTCGGGTCGAGGTGGCCGTCCGTCGGGAGGTAGACGGCGCCGAGGACGCCGTCGAGCGCCCATCACCGGGAAGAGCCGCTGCGCCTCGGCCGGTCCGATCTCCTCCAGGGGCAGCCCGAAGGTCTTGGCCCAGCCCGCCTGGCGGCGGTGCTCGAGCCCCCGCTCGGGCGTGCAGGCGAGCCGGAGGCTGCCGGTCTCCTTCCAGCCCGGGTCGCGCCCGGTCTCGGCGGCGAGCCGCCGGTAGCACTCGACGCTCCACATCATCAGCCGCGTGAGGGCGACGGAGGAGCGGAGCTGGCCCACCAGCCCCGCCGAGTGGAAGGTCGATCCGCTGGTCAGCTCGGCGCGCTCGACCACCACCACGTCGCGCCACCCCTTCGCCGTCAGGTGGTACGCGATGCTCGCGCCGCCCACGCCGCCCCCGACGATGACTGCCCGCGCGTGCTCGGTCACGGCGCCAGATTGTAACAGGGAGGCGGGGCCTTGACACGGCCCACGCCGACCTGTGAAGTGGAGGGCATCGACCGACCTCCGACCCCTCACGACCACACGCTGCCCGCGCGAGGAGCCTGCCATGAAGCACGCTGATGCCGTCCCCCGAGAACTCGTCCAAGTTCGCCCGGCGCCAGGTCCTGATCGGCGCGGGCGCCGCCCTCGCCGCGGCCAGCGCCTGGCCGGGCCCGGCGGCCGCCCAGGCCCGAAAGGGCGAGATCGTCGCCGGCCTCTCCGAGCGGATGCTCACGCTCGACCCGGCGAACCACTACTCGATCTCGGCGACCTCGGTCCTCCGCCACATCTACGACCCGCTGGTCGAGGTGACGAACGACTCGAAGTTCGTGCCCTGCCTCGCGGAGTCGTGGACGCCCGTGAACAACACGACGTGGCGGTTCAACCTGCGGAAGGGCGTCAAGTTCCACGACGGCACCCCGTTCACCGCGGACAGCGTCATCTACTCGCTCAAGCGCGTCCGCGACAACACGAAGCTGATCAAGGCGTTCGTGTACCAGGACATCGAGGACGTCAAGAAGGACGGCGACTTCACCGTCATCGTGTCGACCAAGAAGCCGTTCGGCTCGCTGCCGGCTCACCTCACGATGCTGGGGATGCTCCCCCAGACGGCCGCCGCGAACGAGGAGGCCTTCTTCCAGAAGCCGGTCGGGACCGGCCCGTTCAAGTTCGGGGGCTGGACCCACGGCGAGCAGATCGTCCTCAACGCCAACGCCGACTACTGGAAGCCCGGCATCCCCAAGGTCGAGAAGGTGACGTTCCGGTTCATCCCGGAGCTGTCGACCCGCGTCGCCGCGCTGCGGGCCGGCGAGCTCCACGTCATCGATCGCGTGTGGCCGGACAACGTGCAGACGCTCCGCTCGACGCCCGGCGTCCGGGTCCTCGACACGCCCGCCATCGAGGCGCAGCGGTGGATCTTCCAGCTCGCCAAGGAGCCGGTCAAGGATCCCCGCGTTCGGCAAGGCCATCTCGCTCGCCATCGACCGGAACGTCATCATCAAGGACCTCCTGCTCGGGTATGCGCGCCCGGTGGACAGCCCCATCCCGCCCGGCCTCATCGGCCACACGAACCTCGGCCAGAAGGCCTACGACCCCGAGAAGGCGCGCCAGATCCTCAAGGAAGCGGGCTACAAGAACCTCTCGCTCGACTTCGTCCTGATGAAGGACCTCTATCCCAAGCAGCTCGAGATCGTCCAGGCGGTGGCCGCCATGCTCGGGGACGTCGGGATCACCGTGAACATCAAGAACCTCGAGATCGCCACCGCCCGCGAGGCCCGGACCGCGGGCAACTACGACATGTTCTTCTCCGGGCTGGGCCCACATGCCCCACGATCCCGACTGGTACCTCGGCCAGTGGTTCACGAAGGCGGGCGCCGAGAAGCTGACCCGGTACGACAATCCCCGCATCGAGCAGCTCATCGCCGAGGGCCGCATGCCGGATCCCAAGATCCGCCAGCAGAAGTACGAGGAGATCGAGAAGGCCCTCTGGGAGGACGAGCCGGAGATCTGGCCGTACTACAGCGTCGCGATCTACGCGGTGAGCGACAAGCTCCAGAACTACCAGGCGCGCCGCGACTACTACGTCCTGCTCTACGACGTTAGCGTCCGGTAGTCCGACTCTCGCCGTGCCCGCCGGCCGGCCGGGTCCCCCGAGTCTCCGCGGAGGCCCGCCGGCCGCGCGGCCGGCGGCCGGGCGCGCGCGCAGTCCCCGCGCACCCCCACACGCTGATGCAGGCCTATCTCCTCCGGAGGATTGCCCAGTCGATCGTCACCCTCATCGGCATGTCGGTCCTGGTCTTCCTGATCCTCCGGGTGCTGCCCGGCGATCCCGCGAAGATGCTCCTCCCCGAGGGCGCCCCCCAGTCGGCCGTCGACGAGCTCAACCGTCACCTCGGGCTCAAGGAGCCCCTCTACGTCCAGTACGGGATCTTCCTCCGGAGCGTCTTCCAGGGCGACTTCGGCCAGTCCTTCCAGTACCGGGCCCCCGCCCTCCTGGTCGTCAAGCAGCGGCTGCCGGCGACGCTCCAGCTCACGTTCTGCGCCATGGTGCTGACCGTCGTCTCCGGGGTCACGATCGGGATCGTCGCCGCCGTCCGGCGCGGCACCCGCTACGACTACGCGGGCACGCTCGTGGCCGTGCTGGGGCAGTCCCTGCCGAGCTTCTGGCTCGGCATCATGCTGGTGCTGCTGTTCGGGGTGACGCTCCGCTGGCTGCCGACCTCGGGATATCAGAACTGGACCTACCTCATCCTGCCGAGCGTGACGCTCGCCGCGTACCCGATCGCGCTGGTGGCCCGGCTGACGCGCTCCAGCATGCTCGAGATCCTGAGTCGCGACTACATCCGGACGGGGCGAGCGAAGGGCCTGGCCGAGCGGGCCGTGGTCCTCCGTCACGCGCTGCGCAACGCCACCATTCCCGTGCTGACGGTGATCGGACTCCAGATCGGGACGCTGCTCGGCGGCGCCGTCATCACCGAGTCCGTGTTCGCGTGGCCGGGGATGGGGAAGCTCGTCGTCGACGCGATCTACTTCCGCGACTTCCCCGTCGTGCAGACGGTCCTGATCATCTCGGCGACGATCTTCGTCCTGATCAACCTGCTGGTCGACGCGCTCTACACGGTCGTCGACCCGCGGATCCGCTACCGCTGAGCCGGGGATGACCGCCTTCGCCCGCCGAAACCCCCTCGTCCTGGTCGGGGGCGCGATCCTGCTCGCCGTCGTCCTCGCCAGCGTCTGCGCGCCGCTACCTGACGTCCTCGGACCCGATACGCCCGAGCTTCGGCCAGCGCCTGAAGGCGCCGTGGGGGCTCGGCGGCACCTCCGCCCGGCCGCTGGGCGCCGACAATCTCGGGCGCGACATCTACGCCCGGCTTCTCTATGGCGGGCGCATGTCCCTCCTGCTGGCGACCAGCGCGGTCGTCCTCGCGACGGGCGTCGGGGTGCTCGTGGGACTCCTGGCGGGGACCCTGGGGGGCCGGCTCGACGACCTCGTCATGCGGCTCGCCGACGTCCAGCTCACCTTCCCCGTCATCATGCTGGCGATCGCCATCGTCGCCGTCGTCGGGACGAGTCCCGTTCGCCCTGGTCGGCGTCCTCGCCCTGTCGGGGTGGGTCCTCCACGCCCGGACCGTGCGCGCGAACGTGCTCACGATCCGCCACCTCGAGTACGTGGACGCCGCCCGGGCGCTCGGCGCGAGCCAGCCCCGCGTCGTGTTCCGCCACGTGCTCCCGAACACCCTCGCCCCGATCCTGGTCATCGCGTCCAGCCAGTTCGCGACGATGGTGCTGCTGGAGTCCGGCCTGTCGTTCCTCGGCATGGGCGTCCAGCCGCCGCAGCCTTCCTGGGGCGGCATGCTCGCCGAGGGCCGCGACTACCTGTCCAACGCGTGGTGGCTCGCGACCGTCCCGGGTATCGCGATCTCCCTCGTCGTCCTCGGCGCGAACCTGCTGGGCGACGGGCTCCGCGACCTCCTCGATCCGCACCTCCACGTCTGAGGAGCCGGCCGCACGTAGCGTCGAGTCGGCGCGCACCTCGTCCTCGGGGTTGTCCCGGGTCGGCCCTTGCGGACCTGGCCCTGCCGATTCCGGACGGTGCGCGGCCCGCTCGGGCTATGATGGGAGCGTTCCGCCGCGAGCGGAGACTTCGCGAGACACCCGCACGTGCGCGCGCTCAAGATCCTGGCTGTCGTTCTCGTCGGGGCCGTCGCCCTGCTGGGCGTCGCCCTCTTCGTGCTCGCCCGCTACCTCGATTCCGACGCGTTCCGCCGGGCGGCGGTCGCCGCCGCCCAGGAGACTCTGGGCGCCTCCGTGACCGTCGGCGAGCTCCAGGTCTCGCTCTTCTCGGGCGCGACCTTCCGGCAGGTCGTCGTCGGCAACCCCCCGGGGCTTCCCGGCGAGATGCTCCGGGCCGAGGCCCTGATCGTGCGCCCACGGCTCCTGGCCGCTCCTCCGACGGCGGCTCGAGATCGCGGAGGTGCGTCTCGACGCTCCCACCGTCACCCTGGCCCGGAACGAACACGGCGAGTGGAGCTTCGAGCGCCTCGTGTCCCGGCCCTCGAGCAGCCCGGCCGCCGGCGCCTCGGCGGGCGGCACCGAGACGCTGCCGCCGGTCCCCATCCCGTCGGCCCTCGACGTCGTCGTGCCGCGCCTGGCGCTCAGCCGCGGCACCCTCGTGGTGGCGCGCGAGCGGAGAGGGCCGCTGGTCGGGGCCACCGGCATCGAGGTGATGACGTCTCTCTCGCGGGTCGGCGGCGCGCTGGCCGGCCAGGGACAGCTCGCCATCGCGTCGCTCAAGGTCGCCGAGCGGGTCGAGGTCCGGGAGCTCACCGCCCCGCTCCGGTTCGGCGGCGGCGACCTGACCCTCGATCCCCTCCGCGGCCAGCTCGCGGAGGGCACGCTGGGAGGCCAGGCCACGGTCCGCCTGACGGGGTCGGCCCGCTACGCCGATCTCGGTCGACCTCAAGAACGCCCGCGCGGAGAGCCTCCTGGCCGCGCTCGGCGGCCGGAGCCTGAGCGGCCGGCTCGAGGCTCGGGCCAGTCTCACCGGCACCGCCGAGGGGGCCACCGGGCGAAGGGCACGCGGAGATCCGCGACGGCCGGCTCCATGATTTTCCTGTGCTCGGCGCCGTCGCCGCCGCGCTGGATCTGCCCCTCCTGCGCGATCTCCGGTTCCAGGAGGGCGCCATCGACTTCGTCCTCGCCGGCGACGTGCTCAGGACTCCCGTCGTCCGCTTCGTCTCGGGCGACGTCAGGATCCTCGGCAAGGGCGAGATCCTGCTCCGGACCGGCGAGCTCGCCCACCAGTTCACGCTGCTGGTGCCCCCGGCCGCCCTGCGTCGCGCCCCGCGCGAGATGCGCGCGGCCTTCACCCCGCGACCCGACGGCCTCGCGGGCGTCGACTTCCGGGTCTGGGGGCCGTACCGCTCGCCGCGGACGGACCTGCAGGACCGCGTCCTCGGCGGGTTCGCGGAGTCCCTGCTGCGCAAGGGGCTCCGGCAGTTCCTGCGCTAGCGAGCGCCCGCGCCCGGAGCGCTCCTCGCGCGTGGCCCGCCAAATCGCCGCGCGATTGTCCCGGGTCGGCCGCTCGGCTATAGTGGCCCCGACCATGGCGCGGCAGCGCGTGTTCTACGGATGGTGGGTGACCATCGCCTTCGCCGTCATGGTGTTCCTGTCGACCGGGGTGCGCTTCGCGGTCGGCCCCTTCCTGAAGCCCATCGTCACGGATCTCGGAACCGACCGCGCCACCTATTCCCTGATCGTGTCGCTGAGCCTCTTCCTCTACGGCGTGTTCATGCCCTTCGTGGGCCGCCTCGTGGAGCGCTGGGGCGCGCGCCCGGTCGCCGTGCTGGGCATCCTGGTGTTCGCCGCCTCCCTGGCCGGCACGGGGCTCGTGACGCAGCTCTGGCAGCTGACGCTCGTCTACGGCATCCTGGTCGCCCTCGGCCTCTCGGCGACCGGTCACGTCGTCGGCTCCGCCGTCGTCTCGCGGTGGTTCATCCGCCGCCGCGCGACCGCGCTCTCCCTGCTCGGCGCGGCGTCGATGGCCGGGATGAGCCTGCTGGTCCCGGTGGCCATGTGGCTCATCCTCACGGTCGGCTGGCGGGCCACCTACGCCATCATCGGGCTGGGGGCGGCCGTGATCCTCCTCCCCCTCGCCCTGTGGGTCGTCCGGGAGAGCCCGGAGTCGATGGGGCTCGCCCCTGACGGCCTCTCCGCCGAGACGGCGTCCGCCGGACGCGGCCGGCGCCGAGCGCACGGCGGTGCGGGACGCCGTGAGAACGACGCCCTTCTGGCAGCTCTGCGGCGGCATGTACACCTGCGGCTTCTCGATGAGCCTGCTCTCGGCGCACGGCGTGCCCATGCTGACCGACCATGGCTATCACGCGATGCTGGCCTCATCGGCCCTCGGCGTCCTCGGCGCCTCGAGCTTCGCGGGAGCCATGCTGCTCGGCGCGATCGCCGACCGTTTCGGCCGACGCCCCGTCCTGGGCTGGCTCTACGGGACGCGCGCCTTGCTCTTCCTCGCGATGTTCCTCGTCCACGACAGTCCGCTGGCGCTCCTCGTCATCTCGGCCCTCGGGGGCGCGAGCATGTCCGGCAGCCTCGCCATGACCTCGGCCCTGACCGCCGACATCTACGGGCGCTTCTCCGTCGGCTCGGTCTTCGGCACCATCTTCGTCGTCCACCAGAGTGGGGCGGCCATGGGCTCCTGGCTCGGCGGGCTCCTGTTCGAGCTGACCGGCGGCTACGGTGCGGCGTTCGCGATCGCCAGCGTCCAGCTCGTGGTCGCGGCGGTCATCAGCCTCACGATCGACGAGGCGGCGTGCGGCGTGGCCCGGCTCCGGGCGGCCGCCGCGGAGCGATAGGTCGGCGCGGCCGGCATGGGCCTCGAAGTCATCGTGCCCCGGGCCTCTTCCGTCGGCCTCCCGGCGCTTCTCGACCGGCTGGCCACCGCCGGACTGCCCAGCACCCTGGCCATGGTGGACAACGTCCTCCAGGGTCCGGGCGCGACCCCTCCCTCCGTCTGGCGTGACGCCCGGCTCCGAACGCCCGCCGGCGTCGTGACGCTGCGCCGGGTCCCGAGCGGCGTCGCCGTCGTGGTCTTCGGCAACGCGGACGAGCCGCTCCGGACGGCCCAGCGCACCATCGCCGAGACGCTCCTCGCCCTCCATTGAACGCCCACGGTCGCCGCCGGCACTCGCGCTGGCACCTCGCGGCGTGACGCCCATGAAGATCACCGACGTCGAGGTGTACGTCGTCGATCCCACCCAGGGAGCCTCCACGTACAACGACGAGCCGCAGAACGTCTGGACCTTCGTCCGCGTCCTGACCGACTCCGGACTCCACGGCTGGGGCGAGTCGACCAACTTTCCCGCCAACGGGAGCCTCATCATCGCCGACGCCATCCGCCACCTCAGGCCCTGGATCGTCGGGCAGGACGCGGCCGACATCACGGCGATGTGGCACCGTCTCTTCCGGAAGGCGACGTACCTGGGCCCGCGCGGGCTCCCCACGGCGGTGGTGAGCGGCATCGACATCGCGCTCTGGGACATCAAGGGCAAGGCGACCGGGCGGCCCGTGTACGACCTCCTCGGCGGCAAGGTCCGCGACGACGTGCCGCTCTACGCGAACGGCTGGTTCGCCGCCCTCGACGGGCACCCCGCCTGCACGACACCGGAGCAGTACGCGGCCGCCGCCCGGCGCGTGGTGGCTCGGGGGCACGCCGCCATCAAGCTCGACCCGTTTCACGAGATGATCCCCTACCACACGGGCTACCTCTCCGGGCAGATCAGCGCCGCCGGCGAGGAGTTCGGCGTGGCGTGCGTGGCCGCGGTCCGCGAGGCGGTCGGTCCCGGGATCGAGATCCTCATCGACGCCCACGGCCACTACAACGTCCCGACCGCCGTCCGCCTCGCGCGCCGGCTCGAGCCCTACCGGATCGGCTGGTTCGAGGAGCCCACCCCGCCCGAGAGCCTGGAGGCGCTCCGCGCCGTCCGGGAGCAGGTCTCGGTGCCCATCTGCGTCGGCGAGCGGCTCTACACGCGCTGGGACTTCCTGCCGGTGCTCGCCGGACGGCTCGCGGACTACCTGATGCCCGACATCGTCTGGACGGGCGGGATCAGCGAGATGATGCGGATCGCCGCGCTGGCCGAGACGTACCAGGTGCCGGTGACACCACACAACGCGATGGGGCCGCTCCAGGTCGTCGCCGGCGCCCACGCCATGCTGGCGGTGCCGAACTTCTACCGGCTCGAGCACAACGCGGCGAACGTGCCCTGGTACAACCGCTGCCTCGACCGCCCGCTCGACCTCCACGGGGACCGCCTTCGCCTGTCGTCCAGTCCCGGCCTGGGCGTCGAGCTCGACCCGGCCTTCCTGGAGGGTCATCGCGCCCGTGGCTGGTCGGGCTAGCCGGGCCTCGAGCCGCCGACGGGCGTGAGCCACCGGACCGGAGTCGCCGGTCCGGCCCGGGACCGGACGCGTCCGGCCGCCGGCGGAAGGCTCGCCCGGATGACGCCCGGCTACGTCCACGGCTACGATCCGAGAGAGACCCAGCGGCTCCAGGACCAGGCGTCCACGCTCGTCGAGCTCCTGCATTCGGACACGATCTACCCGGCCGGCAGCACCGTCCTCGAGGCCGGGTGCGGTGTCGGTGCGCAAACCGTCGCCCTGGCAGCCAACAGCCCGCAGGCGCTGATCACCTCGATCGACGTGTCCGAGGCATCGCTCCTCGAGGCTGGCAAGGCGCTCCGGGCCGCGGCGATCGGCAACGTGACGCTGCGGCAGGCGGACATCTTCCGCTTGCCGTTCGCGCGCGAGTCGTTCGACCACGTCTTCCTGTGCTTCGTCCTCGAGCACCTGGCCCGGCCCGTGGAGGCCCTGCGCGCGCTGAAGCACGTGGTGAGGCGCGGAGGAACGATCACCGTGATCGAGGGTGATCATGGCTCCACTTATTTCCATCCGGACAGCGAGCACGCCCGCCGGGCCGTTCGCTGCCTGGTGGACCTGCAGGCGCGGGCGGCGGGGAATGCGTTGATCGGAAGAACCCTCTATCCCCTGCTGACGGAAGCCGGCTTCGCCCAGATCCGTGTCTCGCCGCGCATGGTCTACGCCGACGCCAGCACGCCCGAGCTCGTGGAAGGGTTCACGAAGAACACGTTCACCGCCATGATCGCGGGCATCCGGACGCCCGCCCTCGAAGCGAGGCTCATGAGCGAGTCCGACTTCGACCGGGGCGTGGCCGATCTGTACCGCACCGCGGAGCCGGACGGCGTCTTCTGCTACACCTTCTTCAAGGCGACGGCCGTCAAGGCCGGGCAGCCTTCGTGGACCGGATCCTGAGAGGCGCCAGGCCCGCGGACCTCCCCGTCGAGCAGCTCACGAAGGCTGGCCCGGCGCCGCGGGAAGCTGCACGTCTCGACCGCTCGCGCTCGCCCGCTGGGCCGCCTCCAGGACTTCCTGGACGTCCCGCCCCACGTCGGGAGCGCAGAGACCCTCGACCGCGCGGCCGGCGCGGATGCACGTCAGGAAGTACGTCGGTCCGTCGCGCTCGGCGCTGGGCAGCGGGGGCGGCTCGAGCATCTCGCTCCCGGCTGTCCGTGACGGCCTGCACCCGTCCCGGTCCGACCCGCTGGCCGTCCCGTGTCGCGCGAGGCTGGTGGACGATGAGCGTGCCGGCATCGCCGTAGACGATCATCCCGAAGGCCGGCTCCGCGCCGATCTGGGTCCAGCTCGCCTCGAGGAGGCCGAGCGCCCGCGGATACCGCAGGACCACCACCGCGGTGTCCTCGGCGGGGAGGTCCGGCTTCCGGAGCCGCGCCGTCACGGCCGTCACCGCGCGGGGTCGGCCGAGGAGGACGCGCGCGAGCACGGCGCCGTAGCCGCAGTAGTCCACCAGGGCGCCGCCGCCGCTCCGGGCCGGGTCGTAGAGCCACCCCGAGAACTCCGGCGAGCAGCCGAACTCCCGAGGGCCGGCGTGACCGCCCCGGTGACTGAGCTGCACGGGCTCCCCCACCCGCCCCGTCAGCGCGAGCGAGAGACCGTGGCGGAGCGCGGGCCGCCAGGCCGTCGGCCAGTTGACCATGAGGGGCAGCCCGCCGGCGCGCGAGGCGGCGAGGAGAGCCTCGGCGCCCGCCAGATCCGCGGCCATCGGCTTCTCGACCAGCACCGGCAGGCCGCGCCCGAGCGCCCGCACCCCGAGCTCGGCGGCAGCCCGGTTGTCGGTGAAGATCAGGACCGCGTCGAGATCGGTGCGCTCGAGGAGCGCGTCGTAGGCGGGATGAAGCGCCACGCCCCCGTGCTCGCGGGCCAGACGCTCCCGCAGCCGTGGCGACGGCTCGGCGACGGCCACCAGCTGCCCCAGCTCGCCGGTCGCGACCGCGGCGAGGTTGCTCCAGACGTGGTCGTGGTGGAGCCCGAGGACGCCGACACGGAGCCGCGCCGTCATGCGACCTCTTCCGCGTCAGGCCGGCCAGGTCTGATCGCCGCCGTCGACCCGCAGCACCTGGCCCGAGACGTGGCGGCCCGCGTCCGTCACGAAGTACGCGACGGCGTGGGCGATGTCCTCGGGCCGCCCGTAGCCCTGTAGCGTGCCCACGTGCTCCACGACGCCGGACTTCGCCTGCCCCGTCGCGACGAAGCGGGGCGTCATCGTGCCGCCCGGCGCCACGCAGTTGACCGTCACGTTGTAGGGCCGGAGCTGCGCGGCGAGGCAGCGCGTGTACTCGTGCACGGCCGCCTTCGCCGTCGCGTACATCACGCCCTCGGCCCGCCCGTTGAGACCCGCCACGCTCCCGAGGGTGACGATGCGCCCCGCCCGCCGCTCGATCATCTCGGGCGCGACCTCCCGGCAGACGTAGATGCACGAGAGGAGGTTCCGGTCGATCACCGCGCGGAGGTCCTCCAGCGCGATGAACACGCCGTCGTTCTTCGGGGGCCTGCCCGCCGCCCGGCCCGGTCGCCCCCGCGGGGCCGATGTCGCCGCCCGCGTTGTTGACCAGGATGTCGATCCGGCCGTACTCGGCGCGGATCCGGGCGGCCGCCGCCTGCACCGCCTCGGGCCGCGTCAGGTCGGCCGCCACGGCCAGGACGCGCCGTCCCGTGCGCGCCGCCACGTCACGCGCCACCTGGTCGAGCGACTCGCCCTCGCCGAAGGCCCGCGCCGAGGTCTGGGTCGTGCCGTGCACGACCAGGTCCGCGCCGAGCCGGCCCAGATGCTCGGCCATCACGCGGCCGAGCCCGCGCGACGACCCCGTGACCCACGCAACCTGTCCCGCCAGAGATAGCGTCCGTCATGGACTCGATCCTTCTCCTACGGCACGACCAGGCGGCCGTGCTCGATGACCAGGCGCCCGTTGGCTCGCACCGTGGCGTCGGTCAGGAAGAACCACTGGTGGTAGCTCGACCGGTAGGGCCCGCCCGACTCCGCGTTGTCCCCCACGCTCACCCGGATCACCCCGGCCCCGTAGCCGTAGTACGGAATCGCCGGCAGCCCGGGCAGCACGGCCAGCTTGGGGTTGACGCCGACGTTGAACTCGCCGAAGCGGTCACGCTCGCCCGACTGCGTCCGCCACACGGCCTCGAGCCACGCGGCCGTGGTGCTCGCTGGTGAGGCGGGTGATGCGGTTCTCCTCGAACTCCAGCCGCACGCTCCCGACCTGGCGCCCCGCGAAGGTCTCGGGCGGCGTCACCAGGACGCCCTCGGTCCGCTGGATGTCGACCGTCCGGATCGCCCCGGCGGGCAGCTCGACCTCCCGGTCCCGGGCGCTCCCGGGCCGGCGTAGCCGTCGATGAACGCCTTCGACGCGTCGCCGTTGCCCAGATGGAAGTGCGCCCCTCGAAGCTCGAACCGGAGGCGCGTCCCCCGCGGATCCGTCACCTCGATCTCGCTGTCCCGGAGCACGCTCGCCACGCGCCGCTGGTGCGCGGTGAGCGCGGCGTAGTCGATCCAGAGCGCCGCGTCGTAGAGCTCCGACAGCCGCCGGAAGAGGCCGGCGTCCATCGACACGTCCATGATCCAGTGGAAGTGGACCGCCCGCCCCGGCCAGGTCTTGATGATCTCCTCGGTCTGCCAGACGTTGTACGCCCAGCTCGTCGGGAGCCAGATGTAGACGTCGGCCAGGGCGAAGAGCGCGGCGACCGTCCGGTCCTCCATCGCCCGCGAGGCCGGGTCCTCCCGGCGACGGAGCTCCCGCCGGACCCGCTCGAGCCCGGGCGGATGGAGCATGTGGACCGCCAGCTCCACCGCGCCCGCCCGGTTCACCTCGATCCGGACCGCCTCGGTCAGCGCGGGGAAGTACGTGGGGTCGGCGTGGATCAGCACGCGCTCGCCGGGCGCCGTCCGGAGCGCGTCGTGGACGATCAGCTGCGCGACCCGCGTCCAGTCCGTCTGGTAGTCGTACCGGGGTGCCCATGGCGTCGATGTGGTCGCGGTTGTCCGGAAGTCCCGGGCGCGCCTAGGTGATGGTCGGACGGTCCGACGGATAGCGCTCGTAGCGGCCGCTCGCGGACGACGCGCGCGATCCGCGCCACGGCCTCGTGGAGATCGGCGAACGACGTGTAGAGTGGCGCGATCCCCAGCCGGAGGTTGTCGGGGTAGCGGAAGTCCGGCAGCACCGCCATCTCGTCGATCAGCGCCCGGTCGATCCGGAGCGCCTCGGGATGTCCCAGGGAGATGTGGGATCCCCGCCGCGCGGGGTCGCGCGGCGAGTTCAGCGCAAACCCGAGCGGCTCCAGCTCGCGCTCCCACAGCCGCACCAGGTACTCCGTCTGGGCCATGGACTTCGCGCGGACGCGGTCCATGCCGGCCTCGAGCAGGAGGTCGACGCCCGGCTCGACCGCGAGCAGCGACAGGATGGGCGGGGTCCCCACCAGGAACCGCAGGATCCCCGGCGCCGGGCGGTAGTCCGGCGCCATGTCGAACTGGTCGCGGCGCCCGAACCAGCCCCAGATGGGGTTCTGCGAGCGCGTCCTGAAGATCCCCCCGGACGTACAGGAAGGCCGGCGCGCCCGGCCCGCCGTTCAGGTACTTGTAGGTGCACCCGACGGCGAGGTCGGCCCGGGACCGCGGCGAGGGCGACCGGCACGGCGCCGACGGAGTGCGACAGGTCCCAGAGCGTGAGGGCGCCCGCACGATGCGCGAGCGCCGTGACCGCCGCCATGTCGTACACGAACGCCGAGCGGTATGCCGTGTGCGACAGGGTCACGAGCGCCGTGTCCCCGTCGATCGCGCGCGCGAGCGCGTCCTCGGACACCGTGAGCCCGTCCTCGGACTTCACGATCGCCAGGCGATGCCCCTGGCCCAGGAGGTCGATCGCCCCCTGCAGCACGTAGAGGTCCGTGGGGAAGTTCATCTCGTCGGTGACGATGGTCCGGCGGCCCGGCCGCGCCCGGAGCGCCGCCACCACGAGCTTGAAGAGATTGACCGACGTGGAATCCGACACGACGACGTCGGCCGGAGCCGCCCCGACCAGCGTCGCGAGCTTCGCGCCGATCCGCTGGCCGGCGGTGAACCATCCCTCGCCCCACCCCCGGATCAGGCGGCCGCCCCACTCGCGCTCGATCGCCTTCCGGAGCCGCGGACCCGCCTGCCGCGGCAGGCGCCCGAGCGAGTTGCCGTCGAGGTAAACCAGCCGCGGATCGCTGACGACGAACTCGCGCCGGAACCGGGCGAGCGGGTCGGCCGCATCGAGGCGCCGCGCCTCGGCCAGAGAGTCCCCGCCGCCGGGGCTCGGAAGCGCCGCCGCCCGGCGGGCGGCCGCCGGCGACGCCGACGCGGTCACGTGGCGGCGCCGGCCGCTGCCGTGCCCTCGCGGGACCGCAGGCCCGCCCGCCGGCTTGCGGCCGGACGTGTCGCGCGATGCCGGCCGCCGCCGGCGCCGGCTCGGCTGACGCTCGTCAGGCCCTGCCATGGATGGCCCGCCTCTCCTCTCGTCTCCACGGCCGCGTCGTCACCGGCTTTCCTCGGCCTCGCGGCGAGGCCCGGGTCCGGACGTCCCGGCAGCCGCAGGCTCCGGACCGACCCGGACGACGACCTTTCCGAAGTTTCTCCCCTGGAGCAGCCCGATGAGGGCTCCGGGCGCCCGCTCGAGGCCGTCCACGACGTCCTCCCGGTACTTCAGCTTCCCTTGCCGCACCCAGTCGGTCAGCTGCGCCAGGCCTTCCCGGTACCGGGCGGCGAAATCGAACACGATGAAGCCCTGGATCCGCACGCGGTTCACGAGCACGAAGCGCTCGTTGCGCGGGGCGAGCTCGGGCTCCGTCAGATTGTACTGGGATATCAGCCCGCACACCGCGATGCGCGCGAAGAGGTTCACGTGCCGCGACACCGCCTCGGTGATGCGCCCGCCCACGTTGTCGAAGTAGACGTCGATCCCGCTCGGGCAGGCCGCGCGGAGCGCCCCGTCCAGATCCGGGGCGGTGCGGTAGTTGATCCCGGCGTCGTAGCCGAGCTCCCCGGTGATGTACTCGACCTTGGCGTCCGAGCCGGCCAGACCCACCGCCCGGCATCCCTTGAGCTTCGCGATCTGTCCGACGAGGCCGCCCACCGCCCCCGACGCCGCCGACACCACCACGGTCTCTCCGGGCTTCGGGCTGCCCGACCTCGAGCAGCCCGAAGTAGGCGGTGAGGCCGGGCATCCCGAGCACTCCGAGGGCGGTCGAGATCGGCGCGGCCGCCGGGTCGACCTTCCTCACGCCCTTGCCGGCCGACACCGCGTACTCCTGCCAGCCGAGCCGGCCCTCCACGACGTCGCCCACGGCGAAGCCCGGGTGGGTCGAGCGCACCACCTCGCCGACCGTGCCGCCCTCCATGACGTCTCCGAGGGCCACCGGCGGGACGTAGGACCGCGCGTCGCTCATCCGTCCCCGCATGTACGGGTCGAGCGAGAGGTACACCACCCGGACGAGGAACTCTCCCGCCCCCGGCTCCGGGACGGCGGCCTCGACCAGCCGGAAGTCGCTCTCCCGCGGGTAGCCGACCGGCCGGGCGGCCAGACAGACCCGCCGATGCGTCGTCGGGATCACGATCGCTGAGCCTAGCCACGCCCCGGCCGGGCGTCAAGGCACGGTGGATCGGACGGCAGAGGAGGCGCGCCGGCGCTCAGCCGCCGCGCGTGTGCATCTCGAGGCGCGGATCCTGCCGGAGCCCCTCGATCTGGACCAGGACCCCGCGATGGCCGATCGCCTCCAGGTCCCTCCGCTCCTCCGCGCCGCGGTCGCGGCGCCGGGTCCACCCGCCCGCGATGAGGGACCGCAGCTCGTCGGGCGACGCCCCGTCCCGGAGCGGCGTCCGGAGGTCCACGCCCCGCTGAGCGTAGAGGCACAGGTACCACGTGCCGTCGGCCGTGAGCCGGCTCCGGTCGCAGGTCCGGCAGAAGGGCGTCGTCGTCGAGGCGATGATGCCGAACGTCGTGCCGTCGAGAAGGCGGAACCGCTCGGCCGGAGCGGACGTCTCCTCGCGAATCGGCTCGATCGGCCCATACCGCGTCCGCCAGGCGCTCGAGCATCTCCGCGCGCGAGACCACCTGCTCCCGGGACCAGTGCGTGGCGCCCCCCACGTCCATGTACTCGATGAACCGCACCTCGGCGTCGACGCGCCGGCCGAACTCCACGAGGTCGACCAGCTCGTCCTCGTTGACGCCCCGGATGACCACGGTGTCGAGCTTCAGACCCGGGAACCCGGCCGCCCGGACGGCCTCGATCCCCCGGAGGACGGCGGCGTGGTCGTCCCGCCGCGTGAGCGCCCGGAAGCGCTCCGGACGGAGGGTGTCGAGGCTGACCGTGACCCGGTGGAGGCCGGCCTCCCGGAGCGGCCGCGGCCTGACCGGCGAGCAGGACACCGTTGCTCGTCATCGCGAGGTCCCGGACGGCGGGGACGGCCGCGAGCAAGCGGACCAGGTCCGGCAGGTCCCGACGGAGCAAGGGCTCCCCGCCCGTCAGCCGGACCTTGTCGACGCCGAGCTCGGTGAAGACGTCCACCAGGCGCCGGATCTCCTCGAA
This sequence comes from uncultured Candidatus Rokubacteria bacterium, assembly GCA_963745015.1. Lineage (GTDB taxonomy): Bacteria > Methylomirabilota > Methylomirabilia > Rokubacteriales > DASRDR01 > DASRDR01. The sequence goes on along the minus strand of CAVUVU010000008.1, from coordinate 359,362 downwards.
GGTGAGGAGGTCCCCTCGACGGAGCCAGGTGTACTCCTCCTCCGGCATGCAGTACTGGCAGCGGAGGTTGCACCGGTCCGTCACCGACACCCGGAGGCTCCGGAGCGGGCGTCCGAGCATGTCCCTCAGGTCAGGAGTCGCAGGCGGCACCATGGCCTTCCATTATGCCGCAGATAGCACGGTTGCCACCCCAACAGCCGCCCCTGCCCCGGCGCCCGCCGTTGCCGGGGTCGGGCCCTCGTTGCTAGGCTACACGGCGGGAGATGTGTCCACGCCAGCCGTCCTCCGGAACCTCGCCAGCCAGACGAGACGCGTCCGGCCGGACTGCGCCCGGGCGTGCGTGGGGCGCGGAGGCGGGCATCCGCGGTGAAACGCGCTCTCATCGGGGCTTTCGCGGCTGCAGCCGTCGCTGGTCCGGCCGCCGCCCAGGACCCCCCGCCGCCGGCTGCCGTCCGCTTCGTGACCCTGAACGTCCTCCACGGCGGGCCGCTCTCGGGCTGGACCGGCAAGGACAGCCTCCTCGAGGCGCGCCTCGACCTCGTGAGCGCGGCTCTCCGGGAACTGGCCCCGGACGTGGTCGCGCTCCAGGAGGCATCCTGGAGCCGGGGCCGGGGCGAGGTCGCGAGCCGCCTCGCCGGGCGCCTCGGCCTGAACCACGTCTACGCGTCGTCCTCGATGCAGCTCTTCGACACGGCGTGGTTCAACCGGACCGCCGCCTCCTTCATGGACTTCTCGGAGGGGCCCGCGATCCTGAGCCGCTTCCCCATCGTCCGCTCGGAGACGCACAAGCTCCCGCGCTGCGGACGCTGGCTCGACCCGCGCGTCCTCCTCTTCGCAGAGCTGGAGACGCCCGGCGGCCTGCTTCCAGTGTTCTCCACGCACACCAGCGGCCACGTCTGCCATGCGGAGGCCGTGGCCGCGCTGGTCCGCGAGCGCCAGGGCGATCTGCCCGGGGTGCTCATGGGCGACCTGAACGCCGTCGAGTCGTCCGAGGCGATCAGAGGCCTGGTCAAGGAGGTCCGGCTGGTCGATGCGTTCCGCACCGTGAACCCGGACGCCCCGGGGTTCACGGTCTGGCAGCCCGTCCTGGCGCCCGAGCGGCGGGCCTTCCGCCGGGTCGACTACGTGTTCGTCGCTCCGGGCCGTCGCTTCACCGGTGCCGTCCTGGAGAGCCGCGTCGTGGTCGACGTCCCGGGCCGCCTGCCCGACGGCACCACGCTCTGGCCGTCCGATCACTACGGCGTCCTGGCCGACCTCACCGTCTTCCCGCCCATCCGGACCGGCGCCACGGGTCAAGGCGATTCGCGCCAGGACTAGCAGGAGGCGGCCCTCGGGGCCGCGGTGCGGGCCCGGTCCACGGCGAAGTACGGCTGGGGCGACGGCTTGATCGTCGAGCTCCGGACCGCACGGGCGCGCCGCCTCCGCGGTTGACACCGGGACCGCGGCATCCCATCGTAGTGAGCCGGGAGGAACCGCGCATGATCCGCACTCGCACTGCCCTGGCCGCTGTCCTCGGGCTTGCCCTCGTCGTCACCGTCGCGGGCGGCATCGACGCCCAGGCGCCCAAGCGGGGCGGCGTCCTGACGCTCGCCCGGCAGGGCGAGGCCACGAACCTCGACCCCCACAAGGTGCCGGCATTCACGAGCCACCGGGTGTTCGAGCTCGTGTACAGCACGCTCACGCGGCTCGGACCCGACGTCCTCGTCCAGCCCGACCTGGCGGAGAGCTGGACCATCTCGCCCGACGGCAAGCAGATCTCGTTCCGGCTCCGGCCGGCGAAGTTCCACAACGGTGACCCCGTCACGAGCGCGGACGTCAAGTTCACGCTCGAGCGGATCGCCAACCCGGACACGAAGGCGGTGGCGCGCGCCTGGTTCGGCGACATCGATCGAGTCGAAGCGCCGGACCCGCGCACGGTGGTCGTCCAGCTCAAGCAGCCGAACGTCGCCCTGCTCGTCTACCTGGCGCACCCGAACGCGAGCATCGTCTCCGCGAAGGTCGCCCAGGCCGCCGGAGGCGACCTCTCGAAAAAGGAGCACGCCCTCGGCTCGGGCCCGTTCCGGCTGGCGGAGTGGTCGCCGGACAACTTCATGCGCTTCGAGGCGTTCCGCGAGTTCTACGTCCAGGGGCAGCCGTACCTGGACGGCGTGCGGATCAACATCGTCCCCGACGAGGCGGGCGTCGTCGCCGCGCTGCGGACGAAGGCCGCGGACATGGCGCTGATCGCCGACGCCCGCGTCGCCCAGACGCTCGCCCGCGACGCGGGCGTCACCGTCAGCGCCAAGCCGAGCCTGAACTATCACCTCCTGTTCCTGAACACCAAGCGGAAGCCGCTCGACAACCCGAAGGTGCGCCAGGCGATCGCGTACGCGATCGACCGGAAGCAGATCATCGACACCGTGGCCCTCGGCAGCGGGGATCCGACCGGCCCCCTGCCGCCCTCGCTCGTCCAGTACGCGCTCCCCGTGGGCGACTACCCGCTCTATCGTCGGGACGTCGGAAAGGCCCGCCAGCTGCTCCAGGAGTCCGGGGCGGGACCGGTGAGCCTCACGATCCTCACCCAGACGACGGAGCCCGTGTACGCGAAGGACATCGCCCAGATCGTCCAGCAGCAGCTGGGGGAGGCCGGGATCCAGGTCAACATCGAGCTCCTCGAGTTCGGCCAGTGGGTCCAGCGCTGGCTGAAGGCCGACTTCGACATGGCGCCGGGGCTCAACTCGGGGCAGCCCGACCCCGACTTCTACCTGTTCCGGTACTTCACTAACGATGGGAACCTAAACTTCGTCCATTCCTACCAAAACGACGTATCGAGCGACGCCATCAAGCGCGCGCGGACGATCGCCGATCCCGCCCGGCGCCGGGAGCTGTACGCGACCGCCCAGAAGGAGCTGGTGCCGGGCGTCCCGTTCGTCTGGCTCTACGTCGGGCGCGACTACGTCGGGCTCCAGCCGAGCACGAAGGGATTCGTGCATCTCCCGACCGGCTCGATCGCCTACCTGCGCCAGACGTGGCTGGATAAGTAGGGCCGGGCGCCCGACCCTACCGGGCCGCGCCGGCCAGGCCTTGCCGTGACGCGCCATCTCCTGCGGCGGGTCCTCGCCCTCGGGCCGACGCTGCTCGGCGTCTCGCTGCTGTCGTTCCTCTTCCTGCGCCTGGTGCCGGGCGACGCCATCGCGGTGCGCCTCGGCACCAGCACCGTGCTGACCCCGCAGCAGCTCGCGGAGTTCCGCGCCTACCTCGGTCTCGACCGTTCGCTGCCCCTCCAGTACCTCGGCTGGCTCGGCGCGCTCCTTCGGGGCGACGCCGGCTACTCCCTGCGGACGGGCCAGCCGGTCGTCGGGGAGATCGCGAGCCGCCTTCCGGTGACGCTCGAGCTGGCCCTCGCCGCGGCGCTCGTCGCGCTGCTGATCGGTCTCCCCCTGGGGATCGTGTCGGCGCTCCGGCCGAACTCGGCGCTCGACCTGACGGCGCGGACCCTCGGGCTCCTCGGACTCTCGCTCCCGAACTTCTGGCTGGGTACCCTCTTCGTGCTCCTGCTCGCGCGCTACCTGCGGTGGATGCCGAACACCGGCGGGTACGTGGGCTTCACGGCGGATCCGTGGGCGAACCTCCGGTTCCTCCTCTTCCCCGCCCTGACGCTCGGCGTGGCGATGGCGGCCGTCGTCATGCGGACCACCCGCTCCGCCATGCTCGACGTCCTCGGCGCCGACTACGTCCGGACGGCCCACGCCAAGGGCCTCGCCGTCTCGGCGGTGGTTGGCCGCCACGCGCTGCGCAACGGTCTCATCGTGGTCGTCACGATCCTGGGCGTCCAGGTCGGGTATCTCCTGAGCGGCGCCGTGGTGGTGGAGGAGATCTTCGCCGTCCCGGGACTCGGGCGCATGCTGCTGACGGCCATCAACCAGCGCGACTACGCGCTGGTCCAGGGCACGGTGCTCGTGGTCGCGCTCCTGTTCGTGGCGACCAACACCCTCGTCGACCTCCTCTATGGCTGGCTCGATCCCCGGATCAGCCTGGGCTGAGGCGCGCCCCGGCGGCGCGGAGGGCGGCGCCCGGTCGCCGCTGGCCGCCGGAAGCTTCGCTCGCGTGGGGCTCGCGCTCGTGCGAAGCCGTGCCGCGCTCGCGGGCCTCCTGATCGTCGGCGCCTTCCTGGTCGTCGGCGTCGCCGCCGATCGCCTCCCCTTGCCGAGTCCTCTCCGGATGGTGCCGCAAGACCGGATGGCCGGGCCCAGCTGGACGCTCCCCCTGGGAGCGGACGTCTTCGGCCGGGACCTCCTCGCCCGGCTCGTGCACGGCGCGCGCCTGTCGCTCGAGGTCGCCTTCGCCTCGGTCCTGGCCGCCCTCGTCGTCGGATCCGCCCTTGGCCTGGCCGCGGGCTACGCCGGCGGCCGGGTCGACCAGGTCCTGATGCGCACCATGGACGTGTTCTTCTCCTTCCCGGCCGTGCTCCTCGCCCTCGGCATCGTGGCGGCGCTGGGGCCGCATCCCGCCAACGTGGTCCTGGCGATCGCCGTCGTGTACACGCCGATCTTCGCCCGCGTGGTCCGGGGTCCGGTGCTGGCCCTCAAGGCGCGCGAGTTCGTCGAGGCGAGCCGGGCCCTCGGCGCCCCGGGCGTGCGGATCGTCACCCGGCACATCCTCCCGAACCTCACGTCGGTGCTCGTGGTCCAGGCGAGCATCGCGCTCTCGTGGGCCATCCTCACCGAGGCGTCGCTCTCGTTCCTGGGCCTCTCCGCCCAGCCGCCCACCCCGTCGTGGGGCGCGATGCTGAACGAGGGCCGCCAGAACGTCGAGCTCGCGCCGCACCTCGCGGTGTTCCCGGGCCTGGCGATCATGCTGGCGGTTCTCGGGTTCAACCTCCTCGGCGACGGCCTCCGCGACGCCCTCGATCCCCGCCTGCACCGATGAGTCGCCGCACCGCCCGCCCGCGCCGGCGGGGGGCCCTCGCGAGCCCTCCGAGCCCCCGCCCGCGGACCCATCCCCCTCTTCGAGTCCGGCGCGCCCGGCGGGGCGATCTCCCCGCCCTCGCGGCCCTCATGGCCGCGTCGCCCCTCCTCGCGCGCTACGGCACGAGTCGCCCGACGGCGCGCGGCGCGCTCGCGCGGGGCCGAGCGGCGGGCGACCTCGTGATCGTCGCGATGGCGCCGGACGGGCGGATCGCCGGCATGGCGTGGGTCCTCACGAGCCGGATCCTCACGGGAGCCGCCTACCTCCGGCTCCTGCTCGTCGCCGAGGATCGCCAGCGGACCGGCACCGGCGCCGTCCTGCTGGCGGCGGCGGAGACGGCAGCCCGGGCAGTCGCCAACCACCTGGCCCTCCTGGTCACCGCCGACAACGCCGGCGCCCGGCGATTCTACGCGCGGCACGGATACCGGCACGTCGGCGGCCTCGCGGAGCTCGCGCGCCCAGGGCTCGACGAGGCGCTCTACTGGAAGACGCTCCGGCCTCACGGCACGCGCCTGCCCACCTGAGCCGTTCCGCGCGGAGCCGGGCGCGCCGGCGGCGCCGGTCCCTCGGGCGATCCGCTCAGAGCCGCCCGCATTGACTCCCGCGGAACCGCGACGGAGAATTCGGGCACCGCGGATGACCACGACGGGCCGGGTGCGGGGCGGCTTCAACCAGTACGGCTTCACGGTCGGCATCCTGATGCTCGACACGCGCTTCCCGCGCATTCCGGGCGACATGGGGCACGCCGCCACCTTCCCGTTCCCCGTTCGCTACCACCGCGTGGCCGGAGCCTCTCCCGACCTCGTGGTGCGGCAGGGCGCGGCCGGACTCCTCCCGGCCTTCGTCGAGGGGGCGCGTCAGCTCGAGCGCGAGGGTGTCGGCGCCGTCACCACCAACTGCGGCTTCCTCGTGAAGTACCAGGCGGAGCTCGCCGCGTCGGTGCGCATCCCGATGCTGACCTCGAGCCTCCTGCTGGTGCCGCTCGTCCACCGGATGCTCCCGCCGGGGCGGCGGGTCGGCATCCTCACCGTGAACTCCGCCTCGCTCGGTGACGAGCACCTGCGCGGCGCCGGCATCGGCCCGGACATCCCGCTCGCCGTGGCCGGTCTGGAAGGCGAGAAGGAGTTCACCCGCGTGCTGCTGGGCGACGAGGCGGAGCTCGACGTGGACCAGGCGCGCGAGGAGCACGTCCGGGTGGCGCGGCGGCTCGCGGCGGACCACCCGGATCTGGGCGCGCTCGTCCTCGAGTGCACCAACATGCCGCCGTACGCGCCGGACATCCAGCGCGCATCCGGCCTCCCCGTCTTCGACATCGTCTCCCTGGTGACCCTCGCCCACGGCGCGCTGGCGGCGGGGCTCCCGCCGAGACCGGCCTGATCCGCCGGCGTCGCGCTGCCTAACCCGGGGAGGCGCGCCGTTCCCGACCGGGCGCGCCCGGCGCCTCGCGCTCGGCCCCGGCCCGGCGAACCCCTGAAAGGCTGACGGGCGCGGTGTTCGAGCCGCTCCGGGACGGTCGCTACCGGCTGCTCTGGCTCACGGGGCTCTCCAGCAACACCGCGCGCTGGATGGACGTGGTGGTCCTCGGCTGGCTGGCCCTCACCCTCACCGACTCGGCCCTGATGGTGGGCGTGGCCGCGTTCTGCCGCGCGGTCCCCATGATGGCCCTGGGTCCCTTCGCGGGCGTCCTGGCCGATCGGCTCCCCCGGGTGCGGGTGATGATGGCCGTCCAGATCGTGAACGTCGCCGCGGCGACGGGCCTGGCGCTCCTCTTCGGATCCGGCCTTGGCGGGTTCCGCGTCCTCGTCGCGATCCAAGTCGTCCTGGGGATCGCCTGGGTGCTCGACTTCCCGTCGCGCCGGACCGTGCTGTTCGTCCTCGCGGGCCGGGAACGCCTGACGGCCGCGGTCTCGCTCGAAATGATGTCGATGCAGGTGGCAAAGATCGTCGGGCCGCTCCTGGGCGGTCTCCTGCTCGCGCGGCTGGGGCCCGCCGCCTGCTATCTCGCGTTCGCCGTCTTCTCGCTCGGCGCGCTCGCCGCCACGCACCGGCTCTCGCGGCAGGTGGCGCTCCCGGGCGTGTCGGGGAGCGAGCCGGTACTGGAGAGCCTCCTGTCGGGTCTCCGCGAGGTGCGCATGCACCAGGCGATCCTGGGCGTGCTCGCGGTCACCGTCCTCATGAACACCCTCGTCTTTCCCTTCCAGCAGATGCTGCCGGTCTTCGCCCGCGACGTCCTCCACGTCGGCCCGGTGCCGCTGGGACTCCTCGTCACGGCGCAGGGGGTCGGCGCGCTCGTCTCATCCGCAGTGATCGGCGCTCGGGGGGGAGCCGTGGGCCGCGGCCGGCTCTTCGTCGGCAGCTCGCTCGCCTGCGCGGCGCTCCTGCTCGCATTCGCGGGGTCGCCCTGGTATGCCCTCTCCCTCGCGATCCAGCTCGCCATCGGCGCCACCGAGTCCGGATTCGCCACCATGCAGAGCGCGATCGTCCTCCTCACCGCGCCCGTGAAGGCTCACGGACGCGTCATGGGCATCCTCTCCGCGTGCATCGGCACCCAGCCCCTCGGAAGCCTGTGGATCGGCTTCCTCGCGAGCCGCATGGGGGCCCCCCTGGCCACCGGGCTGAACGCGGGGCTCGCGTGCCTGCTCATGATCCCGATCGCCCTCCGGCTCCTGGTGGGTCCGACGGGTCGGCGGCGACCCGCCTGACCGATCCGGACGAGGCGCCGACGCTTGTGCCTCGCGAGACCATCGACTAGGCTCGAATCGTGACGACGCGGCTCTCGACGCCCGTCGCGCCGGACCGGTCCCGGTGGGCGTGGCTCTGGGAGCCTCGCGGGACGCTGGCTCTCCTGCTCGCCTGGGCGGGCTTCCACGTGCTGCTCCGCCTCGCCCTCTCCTCGACCCTGACCGCGGACGACGCGCGGGAGGCGGTGCTCGCCCAGAGCCTTCAGTGGGGGTACCAGGCGCGGCAGCCCCCGCTCTACAACTGGCTCGCGTGGGGCGCCTTCCGCCTGATCGGGCCCGGGCTCCTCGCCCTCACGCTCGTGAAGTACGCGGTCCTCGTCCTGGCGTTCTGGCTCGTGTACCTGACGGGGCGGCGGATCCTGACCGACCCCCGGCTCGCCACGCTCGGCGCCTTCTCGTTCCTCCTGATCGTCCCGCTCAGCTGGACGCTCCACGAGGCGCTGACCCACAGCGTCACGGTCCTTGCCGCCTGCGCCGGGACGGTCTATGCCCTCGTGCGCCTCGGCGACGCGCCCCGTCCTCGCCTCTACGCCGCGCTCGGCCTAGCCGTCGGGCTCGGGCTCCTCTCGAAGTTCACGTACGTCGTGTTCCTCGCCGCGCTCGGCCTGGCGTCGCTCTGCGTGGCCCGGTACCGCCAGCGCCTCCTGAATCCCGGGATCCTCGTCACCGCCCTCGTCGCGATGCTCCTGGTCCTCCCGTTCGCGCTCTGGTACGTGGGCCAGGGCCACGACCTCGGCAGCGTGTACGCCCGCGAGGTCCGGATCGAGGAGGAGGAGCGCGTGGGCCGAGCAGGCGCGGAGCGGGTCTCGCCTACGTGGTGCGCGTCACCGCTTCCTACCTGGTGCCGATGGGACTGGTCCTGGCCGCGTGCTTTCCCGCCATCTACCGGCGCGCGCCCCGGGAGGGCAACGGCCCGCCCGGCGGCCGCCTCCTCGGGTGGCTCCTGGTCTGGATGCTCGCCCTCCTCACGCTGGCCGCGCTCGGCGGGGGCCTGAGCTTCCTCAAGGCGCGCTGGCTCATCCCGGCGTTCTTCCTGGCTCCGCTGTACGGACTGTGGCGCCTCGAGCGCCACGGTGTGCCCGAGAAGAAGCGCCTGGCGGCGCTCGCGCTGGTCCTGGTCCTCGCCGAGGTCGCGGTCGTCGGCACGCTGTCGGTCCGCGTCGCGGGCGCGAGCCTGTTCAGCCGGCCGTACCGGATGAACGAGCCGTACGACGCCGTGGCCGCCGGGCTCTCGCGCGGTGGCTTCACGGGCGGAACCATCGTCGCCGGTTTCGGCGGCCTCGCGGGGAACCTGGCCGTCCGCTTCCCGCACGCGCGCGTGCTCCACACGGAGTACCCGGACTTCCGGCCGCTCCCCGGGGCCCCGGGGCAGTGCCTCCTGGTCTGGGACCGCCACCGGCGGGGGCGCGGCGGCGACGCGGCCCCCGGACCGCCCGACGACGTCCAGCGCCTCGCCGCCACCCTGGGGGTGGCGCTCACGGGCTCGGAGCCGGTCGGCGTCGTGGAGGCGCCCTTCCGGTTCGCCCCGGCCCGGGTCCGGCGCGTGTACTACGTCATCTTCCCCGACGGGGCGGGCCACTGCCGCTGACCCCGGGCCGCACAGGCTTGCGCCCACAGCCGTCCTCCGAGACAATCAACGCCATGCGAATCGGCAACGTCGAGGTGCGCGGGCTCGCGCGGCTCGCGCCCATGGCGGGCGCGACCAACGCGCCCTTCCGCCTCGTGGCGCGGGAGTGCGGGAGCGGGCTCACGACCACCGAGGAGATGGACGCCGCCTCGATCCTCTACGAGACCCCGCACGCGGTCTCCGCGACCGCCTACTACCCGGCCGAGCGCCCGCTCGCGATGCAGCTCCTCGGCAAGCATCCCGACGCGCTCGCCGAGGCCGCGGCCCGATGCGAGGCCCTGGGGGCCGACGTCGTGGACCTCAACATGGGCTGCCCGGTCCAGCGGATCACCGGCAAGGGCAAGGGCGCGGCGCTCATGCGCGACGTGCCCGCCGCCGCGCGGATCCTTCGGGCCATGCGGGCCGCGATCCGCGTCCCGCTGACGGTCAAGATCCGCGGCGGCTGGGACGACACGCACCTGAACGCGGTCGAGGTCGCGCAGATGGCCGAGTCCGAGGGCGTCGACGCCATCACGGTCCACCCGCGCACCCGGGCCCAGCAGTTCACCGGGAAGGCCCCGTGGACGATCATCGCCGAGGTCGTCGACGCCGTTGGCATCCCCGTGACCGGGAACGGGGACGTCAAGTCGATGGATGACGCGCGCCGCATGATGGCGGAGACCGGCATGCCAGTCGGTCATGGTCGGGCGCGGAGCTCTCGGACGGCCCTGGGTGTTCGACGAGGCCTACGACGCGCTGCCGCCGTTGTCCCGGCTCGCCTATCGAACGCGGGTCATCGCTCGCCACATCGCCCTGATCCAGGACCACTGCGACGACAGGTACGCGCTGGTCCAGATCAAGAAGCACCTGTCCTGGTACACCGATGGGCTGGGCCACGCGCGCGAGTGCCGCGTCGCCATCTTCCAGGCCAGAGCCATCGATGAGGTGTGGGAGATCTTCCAGCGCTACACGACGCGGGCGGAGCGCGGGCACGCGCCGGCGCTCGAGGCCGCCACCGCCTGACGCGGCGACCGGCACGAGGAGACCCCTGATGCAGCGGATGACCGGCGGGCAGGCCCTCGTGGCCTCGCTTCATCGCGAGGGCGTGAACGTCGTCTTCGGTCTCCCGGGCGTCCAGCTCTACGGCGCCATGGCCGCCCTCCGCGACGAGCCCCGCATCCGCTTCATCGCGACCCGTCACGAGCAGGCGACGACGTACATGGCCGACGGTTACGCGCGCGCGAGCGGCGGCATCGGCGTCGCGCTGGTCGTGCCCGGCCCTGGCCTCCTCAACGCCTCCGCGGGGCTCTCCACCGCGTACGCGGCGTCGTCGCCGGTCCTCGTGATCGCGGGGCAGATCCCCCGGGGAAAGATCGGGCTGAACATCGGCCTCCTCCACGAGGTGAACGACCAGCTCGACGCGATCGCCCCCGTCACGAAGTGGCGCCACCGGGTGCTCGAGGTCGCGGACATTCCCGCCGCGATCCGCGAGGCGGCCCGCCAGCTCCGGACCGGCCGGCCCCGGCCGGTCGTGGTGGACATCCCGCCGGAGACGCTCGAGGACGAGGGCGAGGTCACCCTCCTCGATCCGGCGCCGGTCGAGCGGCCGGCGGCGGCGCCGGACGAGATCGCGCGCGCCGTGGCCCTCCTCGCCGCGGCGCGGAACCCGGCGATCGTGGCCGGCGGCGGCGTCAACCTCGGGGGCGCCCACGACGCCCTCCGCGCCCTCGCCGAGCATCTTCAGGCCGGCGTCGTCATGACCGCCGAGGGCAAAGGCGCGCTGAGCGACGCGAGCGACCTGTCGCTCGGCGCCGCGCTCTGGCCCGGCTCCCCGGTCCGGCTCCACCTGGACCGGGCGGACGTCGTCCTCGCCGTCGGCACGCGGCTCGCCACGGTGCCCTTCCAGCCGGCGCAGCAGGTCCTCCAGATCGACGTGGACCCGGAGGAGATCGGCCGCAACCACGCCGGGACGCACGGCCTGGTCGGCGACGCCCGGGCCACGCTCGAGCGGATCCTGGACCGCCTCCGCGCGGCCGGTCCGGCCCGCCCGTCGCGCCGCGCCGAGCGCGAGGCCGTGCGAGCGGCGACCGCCGCCACCGACGACCAGGAGCCCCAGGCCTCCATCCAGCGAAGCCTCCGCGCCGGGACCCCGCCCGGCGCCATCCTGGTCGGCGACATGACGCAGATCGGCTACCACTCGCGGCCCTTCTGGCCCGTCTACGAGCCTCGCACCTACCTCACCTCCTCGTATTCCGGCAACCTCGGCTTCGGCTTCCCGACCGCGCTGGGCGCCAAGGTCGCGTGCCCCGACCGGCCCGTCATCGCCGTGTCGGGCGACGGCGGCTTCCTGTTCAACAGCCAGGAGCTGTCGACGGCGGTGCGGCACGGGATCGCCGTGGTGACCGTGGTGTTCAACGACGACGCCTACGGGAACGTCGCCCGGGACCTCGACGAGGCCTGGGGCGGCAGCGTCGGCTCCGATCTGGCCAACCCCGACTTCGTGCGGCTCGCCGAGGCGTACGGCGTGACCGCGTTCCGCGCCAAGGAGCCGACGGACGCGGGCGATCTCGTCCGCGAGGCGATCGCCCTCGACCGCCCGGTGCTGATCGAGGTCCCCGTGGGGCGCATGCCCCGTCCCCGCTTCTTCGCCCCGCGCCGCGCCCCCAAACGCCTGGACCGGTAGGGCGTCACGACCGCCGCTTCCCGGCCGCCACCACCGCCACCGGCAACGGTGAGCAGAGGACGTCACCATGTGCGGCATCGCCGGCTTCTTCGACAAGACCGACATCGGTAGGGTCCCCGCGGGCGCGACGCTCCTCCGGATGCTCACCGCGCTCAGCTGCCGCGGACCCGACTCCGCCGGGATCGCCCTCTGGGGGCCGGGAGACGACGGGCTCATCGTGCGGGTGAAGCTCGGCGACGGGGGCGATCTCGAGGCGCGCCGGCGCGAGGTGCTTCGGCGGGCCCGGCGGGCCACCCGCGTCCAGGCCTCCGCGGTGCAGGGCGCGCTCCTCCGCCTCGCTCGTCGCGAAGGCGGAGCCCGCGGAGCTGGCTGCCGCGATCGAGAGCGTGGCCCCCGACGTCGAGGTCGTGAGCATGGGGCAACGGCTCGAGATCGTGAAGCAGGTCGGCGCACCGGGAGGCCTCGACGCCGAGTTCGCCGTCTCCACCTGGACGCGGCACCCACGGCCTCGGGCACACGCGCCTGTCGACCGAGAGCCGCGTGGACCTCTCCCACTCCCAGCCGTTCTGGGCGCACGGGACGCCCGACCTGGCCATGGTCCACAACGGGCACATCACCAACTACCACCGGCTCCGCCGGATCTACGAGCAGGAGGGCGTGCGCTTCTACACGGAGAACGACTCCGAGATCATCGGCCTCTACCTGGCCCGGCAGCTCGCCGCCGGCCGCACGCTGGACGAGGCGCTCCGGGCCTCGCTCGCGCGACCTCGACGGCAGCTTCAGCTACCTGGCCGCGACCGCCGACGCGTTCGGCTTCGCCAAGGACCCCTTCGCCTGAAGCCGCTGATCGTCGCGGAGAGCGACGAGCGCCGTCGCCATCGCCAACGAGGAGGTCGCCCTCCAGGCCGCGCTCGGCGGCCGCGTACCGGGCGCGCGAGGCCGCCGGCCGGCGTCCACCGGGCTGTGGGAGCTCGAGCGGCCGCGGCGCCGGCGCGGCGCGTGCGGCGCATCCGCCGGGTCGCGTGAGATGGCGGCCGATCGACTGCGCGCCGCTCTCCGATCCGCGAGATCAACCAGTCGCATCCGGCGGCTGATCGAGGCCGGGGAGCGCGAGATCGTCCTCCGGAACCCCGGCGCCCGGCACAACCTCGGCGTGGCCCTCCTCACCGACACGGCCATCACCATCGACGGGCAGCGTCGGCTACTACTGCGGCGGGATGAGCGACGGCGCCGGCTCATCGATTCACGGGTCAGCGGGCTGGGGCCTCGCCGAGTGCATGCTGTCGGGCACCGTCGTCGTCGACGGCAACGCCGGGAACGGCGCGGCCGCCTCGATCCGCGGCGGCACGGTCGTCGTGCGCGGCGACGCGCCGCGCGCGCCGGGCGTCTCGATGAAGGGCGGCGCTCCTCGTCATCGGCGGCGGCTGCGGCTACATGACCGGCTTCATGATGCAGAAGGGCCGGATCGTCGTCTGCGGCGACGCGGGCGAGGCGCTGGCCGACTCGATGTACGAGGGGGTCATCTTCGTCGGCGGCGAGATCGCCGTCGCTGGGCAACGACGCGGTCGTGTCGGAGGCGAGCGACGCCGAGCTGGCGGAGATCCGCGCCGACGCTCGCGCAGCACGGCCTCGCGGGGCCGTCGACGCGTTCCGGAAGATCGTGTCCGGGCGCAAGCTCTGGAACTTCGACAAGAAGGACATGGAGACATGGAAGGCGGCGTTCTGAGACCGCCTGCCGCGCCGAGCCAGATCTACACGCCCGGACGTGATCGAGGACATCCAGGTCAAGGCGGAGCTGGGCCGCTACCGCATCCGCGGCTTCGGCACGCTCCGGCCCGCGGCCGCTGCCCAGCCTCGACGACCTGACGTTCCTGCCCTGCTCGCTCACCCGCATCCCGCTCGAGGGCTACCGCGAGCGCTGCCGCGACCACGACCGTCCTCGGCACGCGCTACGCCGAGCAGCCGATCGAGCTCGACATCCCGGTCATGATCACCGGCATGAGCTGCGGCGCGCTCTCGCTACAACGCCAAGGTCGCCCTCGCCCAGGGCGCGCCGCGCCGTCGGCACCTCGACGACCACCGGCGACGGCGGCATGCTGCCGGCCGAGCGCGAGCACTCCCGCGTCGCTGATCTACGAGGTGCTGCCCGAGCCGCTACGGCATGAACGTCCACCACCTGCGCGCGGCCGACGGCATCGAGCTGACCGATCGGCCAGGGCGCCAAGCCCGGCACCGGCGGCCTGCTGCTCGGCTCCAAGGTCTCGCGCCGAGATCGCCGCGGCCGCGCGACCTGCCGCCGGGCGTCGACCAGCGCAGCCCGGCGCGGCACCCGGACTTCCTCGGCCCGGACGACATGATCATCAAGATCGAGGAGCTGCGCGAGGCGACCGACTGGCAGGTGCCGATCTTCGTGAAGATGGGCGCCACCCGCGTCTTCGACGACGTCAAGCTGGCCGCCAAGGCCGGCGCCGACGTGGTCGTGGTGGACGGCATGGAGGGCGGCACCGCGGCGTCGCCCGACATCCTCCAGGACCACACCGGCATCCCGACGCTCGCCGCCGTCGTGCGAGGCGCGCCGGGCGCTCGAGGACATGGGCCTCTACGGCCAGGTCCAGCTGATCATCGCCGGCGGCATCCGGTCGCGGCGTCGACGTCGCCAAGGCGCTGGCGCTCGGCGCCGACGCCGTCTACATCGGCACGGCGGCGCTGATCGCGCTCAACTGCAACAAGCCCGATCTACCTCGAGGACTACGAGGCGCTCGGCACGGAGCCCGTACGCCTGCCACCACTGCCACACCGGCCGCTGCCCGGTCGGGCATCACCACCCAGGACCCCGAGCTCATGAAGCGCCTGCCCGATCGACGAGGCCGCCGAGCGGGTCGCGAACTTCCTGCACGCGATGACGCTCGAGATCCAGATGCTCGCGCGGGCCTGCGGCAAGGCCGACGTCCACGACCTCGAGCCCGAGGACCTGCGCGCCCTCACGCTGGAGGCGTCGGCGATCACCGGCATGCCGCTCGTCGGCACCCGCTGGGTGCCCGGCCGGGGACGGGAGCTCTAGGGATGACGCCCGAGCAGATCCGCTCGCGAGTCCAGCAGGACCGGGTCGACTACATCCTGGCCCAGTTCGTGGACATCCACGGCACGCCCCGCTGCAAGGGCGTCCCGGCGCGGGCCCTCGACCTCTTCCTCGAGGGATCCGCCGGCTTCGCCGGCGCGGCGGTGTCGGGGATGGGCCAGGGCCCGCACGACCACGACATGATCGCGATCCCCGATCTCGGCTCCTACACGCTGGTCCCGTGGGAAACCGGCGTGGCTCGGCTTCGCGTGCGACATCACGGTGGACGGCCAGGCCTGGCCCTACTGCCCGCGGACCGCGCTCCGCCGCATGGCCGCCGAGCTCCTCCGCGAGGGATTCGTGATGATGGTGGGGGCGGAGGCCGAGCACTTCCTCGTGCGGCGGCGCGAGGACGGCAGCATCGTGCCGTTCGACCCGGACGGCGTCGACACGCTCGAGAAGCCCTGCTACGACTTCAAGAGCCTGGCCGGCTCGATGGGCTACCTCCGCACGCTGCTCGGATACCTCGACCGGCTCGGCTGGGAGCCCTACGCCTCCGACCACGAGGACGGGACGGCGCAGTTCGAGATCAACTGGAAGTACTCGGACGCCCTGACGACCGCCGACCGCGTCACCTTCTTCAAGATGATGACGAGCCAGGTGGCCAAGACGTTCGGCGCCATCGCGACCCACATGCCGAAGCCGTTCGGCGCACCTGACGGGCTCCGGCACGCACTTCCACATCTCGCTCTGGGACGCCGCCCGGCAGCGAAACCTGTTCCTGGACGAGCGCGACGCGCGAGGCCTCGGGCTGTCCCGCCTCGCCTACCACTTCCTCGGCGGCGTCATCGCGCACGCCCCCGCCCTCACCGCCGTCGTCGCCCCGACCGTGAACGACTACAAGCGCCTCTCGGTCGGCGAGTTCCTGACCGGGGTCACCTCGGGCTTCACCTGGACCCCCGCGTTCATCAGCTACGGCGACAACAACCGCACCCAGATGTTCCGGGTACCCGAGCCCGGGCGCTTCGAGTGCCGCGTCGTCTCCGGCTCCGTGAACCCGTATCTCGGCATGGCCGCCTTCATCGCCGCCGGGCTCGACGGCATTCGCCGCCAGCTCGATCCCGGAGAGCCGAACGTGCGGACGAACATGTACCGGCTCACGCTGGAGGAGGTGAAGCGCGAGAAGATCGGCTTCATCCCCCAGAGCCTGGCCGAGGCGATCACCTGCTTCGAGGCGGACCCCGTCGTCCAGCAGGCGCTCGGGCCCGAGCTCGCCGCGGAGTTCGTCAAGGTGAAGCGCCAGGAGTGGGTGCGGTACCACAACACGGTGAGCCGCTGGGAGATCGACCGCTACCTCACCCTGTTCTGACCGGTTCGACTCACCCGGGCCCCGGGACACGACGGCGGACAGCCGCCCCACCCCGGGCGGCGGAACACAGGGAGCCGAGCATGGGTCTCTATCGTCTGTACACGGGCGACGACGGCCGTTCGCACATCGAGGAGCTGACGCTCGCCGGGCGCCCGGAGCTTCGATCCCCGGGGCCGGCCGCCTCGGCCTGGTTCCGCGAGACGCCGGCCGGCGACTTTCAGGACTGGCACCCGGCCCCCCGGCGCCAGTGGGTCGTCATCCTGAAGGGGCAGCTCGAGATCGGACTCGGCGACGGCACGCTCCGGCGATTCGGGCCCGGTGATGCCCGCCTGGTGGAGGACACAACCGGAGCCGGGCACACGACGCGGGTGGTCGGCCAGGGCCCTTGCCTCGCGATGTATGTCCCGGTGGGCGGCGACGCCGGCCACTGACGGTCCCGCGCCGTGAGCGCGCACCGGCCCGAGGTCGTCATCGTCGGAGGCGGCTTCGGCGGGTTGTACGCGGCCCGCGCGCTCCGGGGCGCGGCCGTGCACGTGACGATCGTCGACCGGCGCAACCACCACCTCTTCCAGCCTCTCCTCTACCAGGTGGCCACCGCGGCCCTGAACCCTGCCGACATCGCGGCGCCGATCCGGAGCGTGTTCCGCGGCCGGCGGAACGTCTCCGTCCTGCTGGCGGAGGCGGTCGGCGTGGACCTCGCGGCGAAGAAGCTCGTCCTGGCGGACGGAGAGCTCCCCTACGACTACCTCGTCCTCGCCACCGGCGCGACCCACTCCTACTTCGGCCACGAGGAGTGGGCGCCCTTCGCGCCGGGTCTCAAGACCATCGAGGACGCGCTCGAGATCCGGCGTCGCGTCCTGCTCGCCTACGAGATGGCCGAGCGCGACCCCGAGCACCGCCGCGAGTGGCTGACGTTCGTGATCATCGGCGGCGGACCGACCGGCGTCGAGCTGGCCGGCGCCCTCGCCGAGATCTCGCGCCAGGCTCTCTCGCGGGAGTTCCAGCACATCGACCCGAGCCACGCGCGCATCATCCTGATCGAGGGCGTGCCGCGGGTGCTCCCGTCCTACCCCGAGACCCTCTCCGCCAAGGCCCGGACGCAGCTCGAGCGCCTGGGGGTGGACGTCTGGACCGGCGCGCGCGTCACCGGCATCGACGCCACCGGCGTCACCCTCGGCCACGAGCGGATCCTCGCCCGCACCGTCCTGTGGGCGGCCGGCGTGGCGGCCTCGCCCCTGGCGAAGAGCCTCGGGGTGCCGCTCGACCGCGCCGGACGCGTGCGGGTCGACCCGACCCTCGCCGTGCCCGGCGCGGAACGACGTCTTCGTGGTCGGCGACCTGGCGATCGTCGAGCAGGACGGGAAGCCCGTCCCCGGGGTCGCCCCGGCCGCGATCCAGATGGGACGGCACGCCGCGCGCAACATCCTTCGCGCCATCGCCGGCCAGCCGGTACAGCCGTTCCGCTACCGGGACAAGGGCAGCTTCGCGACGATCGGGCGCGGCAAGGCGGTGGGCGAGATGGCGGGGGGCGTGAAGCTCTCGGGCTTCCTGGCCTGGCTCGCCTGGCTCGCGATCCACATCTTCTTCCTGATCGGCTTCCGCAACCGGGTGCTGGTGATCTTCCAGTGGGCCTACTCGTACGTCACCTTCCGGCGCGGCGCGCGCCTGATCACCGGCCCGCCTCCGCCTCCGCTCCGGTAACGCTCGAGGTCGTCCCGGCCGCCGGCGATGCGCCCAGCCGTCAGGCGATGCGCCCCAGCCGTCAGGCGATGCGCCCAGCCGTCAGGCGATCCGGATGATCCCCGGCTCCACCTGCTCGAAGCGCGTCGCCACCTCCGGGTCGTGGCCCGCCACGATCCGGTCGCGCGAGCCCGCCAGGGCGTGGATGGTCTCGAAGCCGGCCAGCATCTCCGGCAGGCTCGTGATGATCTGGACGGGCTGGAAGCGCTCGACGTTCCGGTAGAAGTGGGAGGCGTCGGACGTGAGCACGATCCGGCCCTTCGCCGTCTCCACCGACACGATCTGGAGCCCCGCCGTGTGGCCGCCGATCCGGTGGACCCGGAGGCCCGGCAGCACCTCCCGGTCACCCTGGACCAGCGCGGACGCGCCGCGCGTAGTTGAGCCGCACCAGCTCGGCCAGCGCCTCCGGGTGGGCCGACATCCGGTAGGCGTCGTAGCGGGCGACCGGCCCGGTCCAGAACGCGACCTCGTCCTGCTGGATCCAGAACTCGGCGCCGGGAAAGTGCCGGTAGCCGGCCCAGTGGTCCCAGTGCAGGTGCGTGATGAGCGCCGTGGGAATCTCCTCCGCCCGCACGCCGAGCCGCGCGACCATGGCCGCCGGGCTGACGTAGCCGCGAAGCCCCCGGGCGGCCGCCTCCTCCTCGCCGAACCCGGTGTCGACCAGGACCGGATGCGGCCCGCCGAGGATCAGCCAGACGAAGAAGTGGAGCGTGATCCGCTCGTGCGATGGCTCCCGGTAGAAGAACTCGCACGCCGTGCTGTCCCGCTCCCCGCACTTCAGCGCATAGACCTGGTACACGCGTGTGCCCTCCGTCGGATAGGAGTGGGCCCGGATCCGGGCCGGGGCCAGTCTACCGCGTGAGCCAGCTGAGCAGGCGGCTCGGAAGCAGCGGACCGGCGCGAGCGGCGGTGGCGACCCGGTCGGCTCGTGGCGTGGTCGGTCCGGCGTTCGAGTGGGCGCGGGGCTCCAGCGGGTAGATGGCCCGCGTCGCGGCGGCGACCACGTAGGCGCGCAGGTTGTTCGATTCCGGATCCGCGGGGATGAGGAAGAACCCCTGGGGATCCTCCGCGGGGCTGTCCGCCGTGCCGACCATCACCTCGCCGTCGCGGAATCGGACCTCGACGTGCGGTCTGGCCGTCTCCCCGACAGGGAATTTCTGGCCATCCTGCCGGGCAGGATTCCCGACGAAGTCCCGGACGAAGAAGACCGCCTTGAGCTCGCGCAGCAGAACCTGGGTGGACGGCCCAGTGGCGCTCGGCTGCTCGAAGACGTGGAACCGCGGCTGAGCGGGGCCGAAGTCGAACGTGTACCCCTTCACCAGGCGCCCGTCGGCGTAGCGGGCGACCACCTTCCGGTGATTCGCGGCCATAGCGGCTCCTCTTCGGTCGAGGGGCGAGCCACTCCCGCCCCGGTCTCTGCCTCGGGCCACGACTACTTGCCGCCGGGTTCACCAAGCAACAGCCGTGCCACTGACTGGTCACGAGCCGTCCGATCGGATCACCCGGCGTTCGGCCAGTCGCGGGCCGCACTTGCGGCCCTGGATACCCCCATGTAGATTGCTTCCGGCCATGGTCGCTCGTCCTCTCGGACTCGGACGACACCGCGCCGGGCTCCTCGCGTGTGTCATGTTGTCGGTGCTGGGCGTCATGGCGGTCCTGGCTCCCTGGATCACTCCCCAGGATCCCCTGGCGCAGAGCCGGCCGGACCAGTTCCGGTCGCCGTCGCTCGCCCACCCCTTCGGCACCGACGAGTTCGGGCGGGACATCCTGAGCCGCGTCATCCACGGCGCCCGCATCTCGCTCCTCACCGGCGCGGTGGCCGTGCTGATCGGCGGAGCGGTCGGGGTGCCGCTCGGGCTCCTGGGCGGCTTCGCGGGCGGCCTCGCCGACGCCGCGATCATGCGCGTGCTCGACTTCCTCCTGGCGGTGCCCGCGATCCTGCTCGCCATGGTCATCATCGCCATCCTGGGGCCCGGCTCGTTCAACGCCATGCTCGCGGTCGGCGTGGTGAGCATCCCCTCGTTCGCGCGCCTGACGCGCGCCAGCACGCTCTCGCTCAAGGAGCGGGATTTCGTCGTGGCGACCCGCGCGCTCGGCGTGGGCCCCGCGTACCTCATGTTCCGGACCATCCTGCTCAACGCGCTGACGCCCATCGTGGTCCAGGTCGCGGTGACCGGCGCCGTGGCGATGCTCCTCGAGGCGGCGCTCTCCTTCCTCGGGCTCGGCACCCAGCCGCCCGCCCCCTCCTGGGGCTCGATGCTGAACACGGGCCGGTCGTTCCTCCACCAGGCGCCCTGGTACGGCCTCTTCCCCGGCATCGTCATCACGCTGTCGGTCCTCTCCCTCAACGCCCTCGCCGACACGCTCCAGGCCGTCGTCGACCGCGGGGGCGCCGGCCGCGCGCTCGGCGCCGAGCGCGACGGCCTGATGGCCCGCTACGTCCTGCTTCCGCCTGATCCAGCTCCTGCCGGTCCTCCTCCTGGCGTCGGTCGGGCGTCTGGCTCATGATCTACCTGATCCCCGGCGACCCCGCGATCGCGCTGCTCGGGCGCCGACGCGACGCCAGAGCAGCTCGCGCGGGCGCGGACGCTCATGGGGCTCGACCGGCCGCTCCCGGTGCAGTACGCGCTCTGGCTCGGCCGGGTCGTCCGCGGCGACCTCGGGGTCTCCTACCTGAACGGCGCTGCCGGTGACCACGATGCTGGCGCAGCGGATCCCGGTGACGCTCCAGCTGACCGTGGCGTCGCTCTTCGTGGCGCTCGCCATCGCCGCGCCCCTTGGGCGTCGTCTCGGCCGTGCGCCCGCGGTCGTGGATCGCCCGGTGGGTCACGGGCTACAATGCCCTCGCGATGGCCGTCCCGACGTTCTGGCTCGGCATCCTCCTGGTCCTCTGCTTCGGGCTCTGGCTCCGCTGGCTCCCGACGTCGGGCTTCGTGCCGTTCTGGCAGGAGCCGGCCCGGGCGGTGCGCTTCCTGATCCTGCCCGCCTTCACGCTCGGGGCCTACGTCTCGGCGGTGCTCGCGCGGTTCACCCGCGCGGCCCTCCTCGAGACGCTCTACCAGGACTACGTCCGGACCGCCCGCGCCAAGGGTCTGGGCGAGCGGCCCGTCGTCGGGAGCCACGCCCTCCGGAACGCGCTCCTCCCGGTGGTGACCGTCGTCGGGCTCCAGTTCGGCGCCTTCATGGGCGGCGCCGTCATCACCGAGGCCATCTTCGACTACCCGGGCCTCGGGCGGATGCTGCTCCAGGCCATCCTCACGCGCGACTACACCGTCGTGCAGGGAACGATCCTCTTCGTCGTCGTCGCGTTCGTCGTGATCAACCTGCTCACCGACCTCACCTACGCGCTCCTGGATCCGCGGATCCGGTACTCGTGAGCCTTCACACGGAGGAATCACCATGACCCGCGCCCACGACCTGAGCCGCCGCCGCTTCCTCAGCGGTCTCACCGCCGGCACCGTCGCCGGGACCAGCCTCCTGGCCGCCGCGCGCCGCGCCGCCGCCAAGAAGCGCGGCGGCACGCTCACCGTCGGCATGCCCAACGACTGGATCACCTTCGACCCCCACAACCTCGCCTTCGCCAACTTCACGCTCCAGCAGAACCTCTACGACACGCTGACCGCTACGACCAGAGCCTCAAGCCCCTACCCGGGCTCGCCGAGCGGTGGATCGATCGCCCCCGATGGCCAGTCGGTGACCCTGACGCTCCGGAAGGGCGTGAAGTTCCACAGCGGGAAGGACATGGTCGCCGCCGACGTCGTCAAGAACTTCGAGAAGGCGGCGGACAAGGATCGCGGCTTCAACATGCTCCCGGCGGTCACCAACGTGGCCGAGGTGACGGCGCCGGACGCCGGGCACGGTCCTCATCAAGTTCAAGAAGGTGTCGCCCGAGGTCTTCGACCTCCTCCAGGCCATGGCGATCATCGAGCCGTCCGCCATGGACTCGCTGAAGAACCGCGGCAGCGGCACCGGGCCCTTCAAGTTCGTCGAGTGGGTGCCCGGCGACCACACGACGCTCGAGCGCAACCCGGCCTACTGGGGCCAGGGCGCGCCCTGGGCCGACCGGGTGGTCTTCAAGGTCTTCAGCGACTCCGACGCCATGGTGGCCGCCCTCCAGTCCGGGATCTGCGACCTCATCATCGTCGGTCCCGCCGAAGGACACCGCGCGGCTGGCGCGGGAGTTCAACATGGTCCGGGGCACCCCCGGGCGCGCTCACCTACGAGATCCGCGTCAACGGCGCCAAGCCGCCGTTCGACAAGAAGGAGGCCCGCCACGCGCTCCACTACGCCATCGACCGCCAGGGCGTGGTGAACAACGTGCTGTTCGGCGTGAGCGAGCCGACCGTGCTCCCGTTCAGCCGGAACTCGCCCGCCTACGACCGGTCGGTCCTCGCGAAGTACCCCTTCGACCTCAAGCGGGCGAAGGAGCTCTTCGAGAAGGCCGGCATCGCCGGCGGCAAGGCGGAGTGCCTGACCCTGCCGCAGTTCCCCGAGCTGCCCGGCGATCTCCCAGGTGCTGCAAGGCCGACCTGGCGAAGATCGGCTTCACGCTGGACATCGTCGTCCTCGACTCGACGCTGTACTACAAGCGGATGCTCGGCGGCGACTTCCAGGTCTGCCCGTCCTTCTCCGGGAACACGCAGAAGTACCCGACGCGGGTCGCGCTCAACAGCATCTACCGCCCGGTGAACAACCCGGTCTGGGGCAACGAGGTGCCGAAGGCGTACCTCGACGCCCTCAACGAGGCCAACGGGACCATCGACCCGGCCAAGCAGAAGGCGGCGTTCGCGAAGTTCAACGCGGCGATCCTCGACGAGGCCTGGGTCATCTCGATCGCCTATCGCCAGAGCGTCTTCGGGCTCGCCAAGCACGTCGACGGCTTCGCGTACACGGTCGACGACATGGCCGTGCTCGAGAACGTCAGCGTCGAGAAGTAGGCCAGACGGGGTCAGACTTTGACTTCTGAGCAATTCCGCCGGGCGCACGGGGACATTCGCGACAATGTCAAGAAGTCGAAGCTCGGTGACCCCGGTGCGGATCGCGATCGGGCAGTTCATGGAGGAGTCCAACACCTTCGTCCGCCAGCGCGCGGACCTCGAGCACTTCCGGGCCACCCAGCTTCTCTACGGAGACGAGGTGATCGCGCGCCTCCGGGGCACCCGGGCCGAGGTGGGCGGCTTCCTCGACGTCCTGGAGCCCGCCGGCGTCGAGGTGATCCCGACGGTCGCGGCCAACGCGGTCTCGTCGGGGCCGGTGACGCGGGCCACCTTCAATCACGTGCGGGACGCGCTCCTCGAGCGGCTGGCCGCGGCGGGGCCCGTCGACGGCGTGCTCCTCGCGCTCCACGGCGCGATGGTGCTCGAGGACGCGCCGGACGGCGAGGGCGAGTTCCTCGCCGCGGTCCGCAAGGCCATCGGCCCCGCCGTTCCCCTCGTCGCGACGCTGGACCTTCACGCCACGATCACGCCCCGCATGGTCCAGGAGGCCGACGCCCTGGTCGGCTACGACACGTACCCGCACATCGACCTCTACGAGACCGGCGCGAAGGCCGCCGCCCTGCTCCTCCGGACCGTGCGGGGGGAGATCCACCCCGTCACGCTCTTCGCGCGGGCGCCCATGCTGGTGCCGGCCGAGGGCCAGGGCACCGACGACGAGCCCATGGCCGGGCTGATGGCGGAGGCCAAGCGTCTCCAGGCGCGGCCCGGCGTCCTCGCCGTCTCGCTGTTCCCGGTCCAGCCGTGGCTCGACATCCCCGACACCGGCTTCTCCGTCATGGCCGTCGCCGACGGCCCCCGGCGCGCCGCCGAGATCGAGCCGATGCTGCGTCAGCTCGCCTGGCAAGCCTGGGAGCGGCGGCGGAGCTTCGCCGCCGACCTCCTGACCGTGGACGACGCCATCCGCCGGGCCCTCGACGCGGAGGGCGGCCCGTTCATCCTGTCGGAGTCCGCGGACAGCACGGGGTCGGGGTCGCCCGGCGACGGCGCCCACATCCTCGAGCGCCTCCTCGCCCTGGGTGTCCAGGCGCGATGCCTGGTGACGGTGGTCGACGCTCCGGCGGTCGCGCATGCCATCGCCGCGGGCGTCGGCGCCGACGTCAGCACGACGGTCGGCGGCACGCTCGACCCGCGCTACAACCGCCCGGTGCCGATCAGGGGGCGCGTCCGGATCCTCTCCGACGGCCGCTACGTCTCCTCGGACAAGAAGACCCTGGGGGTCGAGTTCCAGATGGGGCGGGCGGCGGTCATCGAGGTCGGCCGCATCGCCGTGCTGGCGACCGAGCGGCCCGCGTTCACCTTCGACCCCGCGCTCTACCGCTCGGTCGGCCTCGAGCCGCGGGACGCGAAGATCGTCGCGGTCAAGTCTCCCCTCCAGTTCCGCGACGGCTACGGCGGCTTCGCGCGGGCGTGCTGGGTCGTCGACACGCCCGGCCCGAGCACCGCCCGCGTCGAGCGCCTCGACTGGCACCAGCGGGCCCGCCCGCTCTTCCCCTTCGAGGACGACTTCGAGCCCGAGATCCGCGCCGTCCTCGGCCCCGGCCGGGGCGGAGCCGAGACCCCCCGGTGACCGACGCGCCTCGCGCCCCCGTCCCGATCTTCCGCTGGAGCGGAGCGCTCTGGGGATTCGTCGACCACGACCGGCTCTACGACCGCCACGGACGGCAGGCGGGATGGGTCGAGGCCGTCCCGGGTCGCGGTCCCGACGTGTTCGACCTCGGCGGGCGCTTCCTCGGCGAGCTGTTCGGCCGCCACTACGTGATGCGCCACGCGCTCAGGGCGGAGCCGGTCCACCGCGCCCCGCGCGTGCGGGCCATCCATCCTGCCCCGCCCGACCCCGTGCCCGCCCGCGATCCCCGGACCCCGCTCGACGACTGGACCGACCCGCTACCCTGGCCGCTCGCGCCGCCGGATCCCCCGGCCCGCTGACGGCGGCGCATCGCTCACGTGGTGTCCCGCACCCGGCCGGGTCCCCTTCCACGGCGCGTCGCGTGCTCACGCGCCCGGTACCCGGCCTGGGTCGGCGGCGCCCTCGCCGCCGTGCTGCTCCTCGGCTCGAGCCCGGCATGGAGCGCGTCGTTCCGGGTCGATTCCGAGCGGACCCGCCTGGCCGTCCAGCTCTACCGGGCGGGCGTCGGGAGCCGCCTCGCCCACGACCACGTCGTCGAGGCCACCGAGGTGACGGGCCAGGTCGAGTACGACGCCGCTCGGCCCGAGGCGAGCTCGATCGTGATCGAGGCCCGCACCGCCTCGCTGCGTGTCGACCAGCCCGCGGCGCGCCGACGGCTCGGCGTGGAGGGCGATCTCTCCGAGAGCCAGCGCGCGGACGTCGACAAGGCCATGCGCGGCGCGGACCAGCTCGACACGGCGCGGCACCCGACGATCCGCTTCGCGTCGACGCGCGTCCTCCCGGAGGGCGACGGCCGGCTGCGCGTCACCGGCCAGCTGACGCTTCGAGGCATGGCTCGGGAGGTGTCGTTCCCGGCCACGGTCGCGCTCGAGTCGGGCGTCCTCCGGGGCCGCGCGACGCTGACGTTCCTCCAGTCGAGCTTCGGGTACCAGCCGTACAGCGCGCTCCTCGGCGCCATCCGCAACAAGGACGAGGTCACGCTCCACGTCGACCTCACGGCAACCCCCTGAAGGAGAGCGGAATGGGGCGGGCAGTCCGGTGAGCCCACAGGCCGAAGGCCGTCCAATCAACTCGCGCGGCGCCAGGGTAGCCCAGTGAGCGCGGCGGCGGCGAGGCGGATCGCGGGGCGCAGGACGTGCGGGTGCCCAGATCGCCCGAGCAATGGCAGTCCTTCGGCCAGGGCTATCTGCCGGGGCTCATCGGGATCGAGTTCCGGGAGGTGGCCCGCGGCCGTGTCACGAGCCGCCTGACGGTCCGGCCGGAGCTGACGGCGCCGAACGGGTACCTCCACGCGGCCACCGTCATCGCGCTCGCGGACTCCTCGTGCGGCTACGGGACCGTCGCGTCGCTTCCCGACGGCGCTCGCGGGTTCACCACCGTCGAGCTGAAATCCAACTTCTTCGGCACGGTCCTCGAGGGCGGCGTCGCGTGCGAGGCCACGCTCGTCCACGGCGGCCGCACCACGCAGGTCTGGGACGCGCGGGTCACCGACGAGGCGACCGGGCACACGTCATCGCCCTGTTCCGCTGCACCCAGCTCGTCCTCTACCCCCGCTGACCGGAGCCCGGGAGGCAAGCAACCGCAATGGAGCGTCGCGCGTTCGGACGGACCGGACTCACCGTGTCGGCTCTCGGCTTCGGGAGCTGGCCCATGAGCGGAGGGGAGCGCTACGGCGCGATCGAGGACGCGGAGGCCATCCGCGCGATCCACCGGGCTCTCGACGCCGGGGTGAACTGCGTGGACACCGCGCCGGCCTACGGCTTCGGGCACGCCGAGGAGGTCGTGGGCCAGGCCCTCGCCGGCCGGCGGCACGGGGTCATCCTGGTGACCAAGTGCGGGCTCGCCTGGGACCCGGGCAACCCCGCCATCCGCCGCGATACCGCCCCCGCGAGCCTCAGGCGCGAGGTCGATCTCTCGCTCCGCCGGCTCCGGACCGACGTGATCGACGTCTATCTCATCCACTGGCCGAACGTCGAGACGCCCTTCGAGGAAGCGTTCCTGGCGATGGACGAGATCGTGCGCGCCGGGAAGGTCCGGTTCGTCGGGGTGTCGAACTTCACCGCGGAGCAGATGGACGCGTGCATGCGGGTCCGGCGCATCGACGTCGTGCAGGTCGGCTACCACCTCTTCGACCGGCGGATGGAGCGCGAGGTCTTTCCCTACTGCGCGCGCCACGGCATCGGCGTCATGGGCTACGGCCCGCTGGGCCACGGCCTCCTGACCGGCGCGTTCACCGCCGCCACGCGCTTCGCCGACCCGGACTGGCGCGCGAAGGGCATCGCCTTCGGCCAGCCGATCTTCACGCCGGAGAACCTCGCCAGGAACGTCGCGGTGGTCGACCGGCTCCGTCGCGAGGTCGCCGAGCCGCTGGGCGTGCCGGTGAGCCAGGTCGCGCTCGCCTGGGTCCTCCGAAACCCGGTCGTCAGCACGGCGCTGGTCGGCGCCCGCACGCCGGCCGAGGTGGACGCCAACCTCCGGGGCGCCCAGCTCACCCTGCCCGCGGCGGACATCGCGCGGATCGACGCCATCATGGCGGACGCGGCGGGGACGATCCGCGCCTTCACGCCGCTCCGGCCGGCGATGGAGCGCTGGGAGTAGGCCGCCCGGGAAAGCACGCCGCCGCGCGCGACGTCCCCTGGCCAGGTCTTCGGCGCGGCGGCCAGCCGCGCGGGCTCGACGCTACTCGAGGAGCAGCTCGCACACGTCGAGCCACGCCTGCGTCGTGAGCGCCAGGGACTCCACGTCGACGCGCTCGTCGTTGCCGTGGAACCGCGGCGCCATGGTCTCGGCCGTCAGCGCCCGCGAGAAGAGGCCGAATCCGTAGGACACCGCGCCCCGGGACCGAAAGTACGGCGCGTCGGTGAACCCGACGATGAGGCGGGGCAGGAGGCGCGCGCCCGGGTAGTGCCGATCGACGACCCGGCCGAGCACGTCCCAGAGCGGGGTGCCCGTGGGCGAGACCGACGCGGGCTTCGAGAAGAGCGGCTCGACCTCCACCTCGTCCGACAGGTCGGACAGCGCCTTGTCGAGGTGTCGCCGGACCTCGTCGTCGCTGTCCCCCGGAACCGTGCGGATGTCCACCTCGACGTCGACGACGTCCGGGATCACGTTGGTCTTCACGCCGCCACGGCACTGGTTCGGCGAGAAGGTCGTGTGGGTGGACGACCACGCCATCCGGGCCAGGCTGGGGCTGAGGCGGGCGATCGCGTCGTCCACCCGCGACGGGTCGATCAGCGCGGCCTTCAGGGCGGGATCGAGGCTGAGGGTCTCGACGAAGCGCTGCCAGAGCTCGTCCACGTACGGGGCCGGCCGGTAGTCGGCCAGCCGGGCGACCACCTTGGCGGCCTTGACCAGCGCGTTGTCGACGCCGTAGGGCATGGAGCCGTGGCCGGGCGTTCCCCGGACCCGCAGGCGGCGCCAGGCGACGCCCTTCTCGCCCACGTGCACGGTGACGTTCAGCCCCTTGCCGTCCGCGCTGACCTGGCCCCCGTTCTCGGTCAGGAGGTAGTCGGCCCCGATCGCGTCCCAGTGCCGGTCGCACACGTACCCGGCGCCGAGGGCGCCGCCGGCCTCCTCGTCCGCGCACGCCAGGTAGACCAGGGTGCCCCGGGGGCGCCAGCCGCGCCGCGCCAGCGCCCGGAGGACCACGGCCTGGGACGCGGTGATGTTCAGCATGTCGATCGCGCCGCGCCCCCACACCTCGCCGTTCACCAGCTCGCCGCCGAACGGGTCTCGGGTCCAGGTCTTGGGGTTCACCGGCACGACGTCCGTGTGGCCCATGAGGCAGAGCGTGGGCGCGGAGGGATCGCTGCCCTCGATCCGCGCCACCAGGCTCGCGCGCCCGGGTGCCCAGGCCGGCTCGTACACCTGGAGGTCGAGGCCGCTCCCCTCGAGGTAGCTCCGCAGCACGTCGGAGGTCCGCACTTCCTGGCCGGACGCGGTCGTGCCGTCGTTGACGCACTGGTTTCGGATGAGCTGCTGGAGCAGCTCCACGGTCTCCCCGGTCAGGGTGGCGTCGGTCATGACTCAGTCTCCTCGAAGTCGTTCAGGATGCAGGCCGTTCAGGGGATCGCCGGGGTCCCCGTGGCTGCCGCGCGCTCGACGGCGAGCGCGATGCGAAGCGCCATGACGGCATCGTGCGGCGTGACGGCGGGCGTGGCCCGCCCGCGCACGCAGTCCAGGAAGTGGCAGAGCTCGAAGTAGAACATGCCCCCCGGATGCCCCTGGACCGACGGAGCCGAGGCCGTGTCCACCTGGACCGCGCGCTGGCCGTCCGCCCGCCGGAGCCCCGTCTCGAGGGTCGCGATCGACAGCGAGCCCGCGCTCCCCACCACGTCGAGCCGGTGGTCGCCCGCCGCCGGAAAGCCCCGGGGCAGGATCCAGTTGAGCTCGGCGATGCCGAGCACCCCGCTCGCGAACCGGAGGAGGGCGCAGTTGGCGTCCTCGACCGGGAACCCCTGCTCCCGGAGGAGTCCCCATTTCGACTCGGCCGTGACCCGCTCCACCTCGCTGCCGGCGAGCCAGCGCATCACGTCGTAGTCGTGCACCCCCAGGAAGAGCGGGAGCGAGCACCGGCCCCCGAGGCGGTCCTGCGCCGCCACCGTGTTGGCCCGGCGCGCGTAGATCGTCTGGACCGCCCCCAGCTCCCCCCGCTCGACCGCCTGGCGCGCCTGGTCGTAGCGCGGGTCGAATCGGAGGCAGTGGCCCACCAGGAGCGTCACCCCCGCCCGGCCCGCCGTCTCGGCGATGGCCTCGGCGTCGGCCGCCGTGGTGGCGATGGGCTTCTCGACGAGGACGTGACGGCCGCCGCGGAGCGCCAGCTCGCACGGCTCCCGGTGAAGCCCGTCCGGCGTGCACACGCTGACGGCGTCGAGATCGTCCCGCCGGAGCAGCTCGCTGAAATCCGAGTATGCGCGGGCGCCCGTCCGGGCGGCCAGCTCGCGCGCCGCCGCCTCGCGCACGTCGCAGACCGCGACCAGCTCGACGTCGGGCAGGCCCGCGTAGATCCGCGCGTGCCGCTCGCCCATGAACCCCGCCCCGATCACCGCGACCCGGACCGGCTGCATGCCCGCGATCATCGCACGACCCGCCCACCTTCCGCGCGGCCCCGCCCCGTGCTTGAATGGTCGGCGCCATGCGCGTCCAGTCCCTCTTCGACCTCGCGGGCCGCGCCGCCATCGTGACCGGCGGCGGGACGCACCTCGGCCGCGCGATGGCCGAGACCCTCGCCGAGCTCGGGGCGGCCGTCTACCTCGCGAGCCGCGACGCCGCGCGGTGCGAGCGCGTGGCCGCGGAGCTCCGGTCGGCCGGTCTCGACGCGACCGGCCTCGGCGCCGACGTCACGGCCGAGGCGGAGGTCGAGGCGCTCGTCGGCCGGGTGATGGCCGATCGCGGCCGCCTCGACGTGATGGTCTGCAACGCCGGCGGCGCCTTCACCACGACCTACCTGCCCGACGCCTCGATCGACGAGCTCAGACAGGCCCTCGAGCTGAACGTCACGGGCACCTACGTCTCCGCCCAGGCGGCGGCCCGCGTGATGATCCCCCGGCGCCGGGGCCGCATCATCACCCTCGGCTCGATCCACGGCACCCTCGGCGCGGACAACCGCCTCTACGCCGGGCTCGACTACCAGCGATCGGGCCCGCCGTACCAGGCGGCGAAGGGCGCGGTCGTCAACCTCACGCGGGCGCTCGCGACCGAGCTGGCCCAGCACGGCATCACGGTCAACTGCCTCTCCCCGGGCCAGATCCCGTCCGCCGGGCACCGATCCGGAGTTCGTGGAGCGCTGCCGCCTCGCCAACCCGCTCGCGCGGACCGGCACCCCGGCGGATCTCAAGGGCGCCGTGGCGCTGCTCGCGTCCGACGCCGGGGCCTGGATCACCGGCCACAACCTCGTGGTCGACGGCGGCTGGAGCGTCTGGTAGGGTGGCCCACGGGCCGAAGGCCATCCGATCAACCCCCGCGAAGCGAGGGTCATTCCCGTGAGCGTCATGTCCACCTCGCCGTCGACCGAGGCCGCCGCTCTCCGACATGCCCGGCGCCTCCTCGCGAAGCACCCCCTCATCGACGGCCACAACGACCTGCCGTGGACGATCCGGAACGACGCGAAGGCGCGCGGCGACGTGGCCGCCTACGACCTGCGCCGGCCCGCCCGCGGGCAGACGGACCTCGCCCGCCTCCGAGCCGGCGGCGTCGGAGGCCAGTTCTGGTCCGTCTACATCCCCGGCGACCTCGCCGGCGGGCGGTTCGCGCGCGTCCAGCTCGAGCAGATCGACATCGCGCGACGGGTGATCGCCCGCTACCCCGAGCGGCTGGCGCCGGCCTTCAGCGCGGCCGACGTCGAGCGGGCCAGGCGGCGCGGGCGGATCGCCTCGCTCCTCGGGATCGAAGGCGGCCACGCCATCGAGGGGTCGCTCGGGCGCCCTTCGCGCCTACTACGACCTGGGCGTGCGCTACATGACGCTCACCCACAACGTCACCCTCGACTGGGCCGACTCCTGCAACGACGTCCGCCGCCACGGCGGCCTCACCGACTTCGGCCGGGAGGTCGTGCGCGAGATGAACCGGCTCGGCATGCTGGTCGACCTCGCCCACACCTCGCCCGAGGTGATGGGGCACGCCCTCGACGTCTCCGTCGCGCCGCTGATCTCCTCCCACTCGTCCTGCCGCGCGCTGACCGACGTCACGCGCAACTTCCCTGACGCCATCCTCCGGCGCCTGCCGAAGAACGGCGGCGTGATCATGATCACCTTCGTCGGCCCCTTCGTGTCACAGGCGGCGGCCGACGCGCGCGCCCGGGCCGTGGCCGAGATCAAGCCGACGCATCAAAGGCGTCACCGATCCGGTCGAGCGCCACCGTCTCGAGCGCGCCCACCTCAAGCAGCGGGGGATCCCGAAGGCCACGATCGGGGACGTCGCCGACCACGTGGAGCACGCGCGCCGCCTCGCCGGGGTGGACCACATCGGCCTCGGCGGAGACTACGACGGCAACGAGGAGTGGCCCGTCGGGATGGAGGACGTCTCGAGCTATCCCGCTGCTCTTCGCGGAGCTGATCCGCCGCGGCTGGTCGGACCGGGACCTGGTCAAGCTCTCCCGCGGCAACATCCTCCGGGTCATGCGCGAGGCCGAAGCCGTCGCCGCCCGCCTCCAGCGGCGGCCTCCGGTCCCGGCCCGTCGGAGCCGGCCGGGCTCCTAGGGCCAGCCGAGCCGCTCCGACGGACCTGGCGACGGGCACGATCTCGGCGCACGTCCGATCCCACGGCGTCGGTCACGGACTCCGCGCCGGACTCGACCACCGTATCACGCGGCGGCAGAAGAGCCGGATGCCCAGGCGCGGCGCCGTGCGGTTGCCCATGCGGTGAACCGTGGTCTATTCCGATCGCGCCAGGCGAACTCCCCGAGCGCCCGAAGCCCCGTAGCCAGGAGGATATCGAGACCGTGCAACGGATCACGCGTGAGCAGGCCCGGAAGTACGCGTTCGACTGGCGGGACGAGCCCTTGCTTCGAGTGAAGCCGGGCGAGACCTTCGAGATCGAGACCTACGACGCGAGCACGGGATACTTCCGCACGCCGGAGGACCTCGCCATCCCCGCCAAGCGGCCCGGGTTCGACCGCGTCCCGCCCCTCGCGAACCCGATCGGCGGCCCGGTCTGGGTCGAGGGCGCCGAGCGTGGCGACACCCTGGTCGTGAGCGTCGAGGACATCCTGGTCGACGGCTACTCCTGGGTGGCGGTCGGGCCCCGGCGCGGGCCGCTCGGGGAGTCTGCCCGATGGCCCGAGCTCTCCGAGCGCTACACGACCAAGATCTTCCGCCACACCCCGGGTCCGAGCGGGACGACCCGGGACGGCACGCTCCACTTCAACGACCGGATCAGCTGGCCGATCACGCCGTTCATCGGCACCATCGGGGTCTCGCCCGAGCGCGAGGTGACGACGAGCCTCGACGGCCAGGGCGAGTGGGGCGGCAACCTCGACATCCGCGACGTCGCGCCGGGAAACCGGATCCACCTTCCCGTGTTCCACGAGGGCGCGCGCTTCTACCTGGGCGACGTCCACGCCAGCCAGGGCGACACCGAGTTCACGGGGACGGCCGCCGAGACCAAGTCCACCGTGCGTCTCCACTTCGACCTGGTCAAGGGACGGGCGGTGCCCTGGATGCGGATCGACAAGCCGGCCTCGATCGTGTCCGTGTTCGCGTACCGGCCGCTCGAGGTCGCCGTCGAGACCGCCACGATCAACCTGATCGACTGGCTCGTCACGGACCACGGCTTCACCGCGACCGACGCGTACTGTCTCGTGAGCACGTGCCCGGACTTCCGGATCAACGTGTACCAGATGTGCAAGGTCCGCGGTCTCAGCTTCGTCGCCGGCGCCGAGATCCCGAAGCGCTACCTCCCCGGACCCGCCGCGTGACGGACGGCAGCCCGATCGGCGCCTCGCCCCGCCGGAAGGAGGATGCTCCGCTGCTCGAGGGGCGCGGGCGGTACCTGGACGACCTCCGGCGGCCCGGCACGGCCCACCTGGGCGTGGTGCGAAGCCCCCACGCCCACGCCCGGATCCGCGGGATCGCCGCGGACCAGGCGCGCGCGCATGCCCGGCGTGCTCGGTCTTCACCGCCGCCGATCTGCCCGAGGTCGCGCGCGGCATCCCCGCGCCCTTCGGCGGGACGCCCAACACACGCCCCTACGTCCAGAGCGTCCTGGCGTCGGAAGTGGTGCGGTACGTCGGCGAGCCGGTGGCGGTCGTCGTCGCGGACGACGCCTATCGGCTGGGCGACGCCCTCGACGGGATCGTGGTCGACTACGACCCGCTCCCGCCGGTGACGACGCCCGAGTCCGCCGCGCTCGGGGCCGAGCGGGTTCACGCCGACTGGCCCGACAACGCCGCCGTCGTCGCGCGCGGCGGCACCGGCGACGTCGAGCGGGCCTTCCCCACCGCCGACCTGATCGTCGAGGAAGAGCTCCGCCATCCGCGGATCACCGCCGTGCCGATCGAGCCTCGCGGCGTCCTCGCCTACCGGGACCCCGAGTCCGGCCTGCTGGTCGTCTGGTCGTCCACCCAGAACCCCTACCTCGTGCGCGACGCCGTGTCCGTGGTCCTCGGGATCGCGGCCGAGGAGGTGCGGGTGCTCGCCCCCGACGTGGGCGGCGGCTTCGGCCCGAAGGGCGCCGTCTATCACGAGGAGCTCCTCGTGCCGGCCGTCGCCCTCCGCCTCGGGCGGCCCGTGAAGTGGGTCGAGGGTCGGCGCGAGCACTTCGCCGCCACGGGCCACGACCGCGAGCAGGTCCACCGGGCGCGGATCGCGTTCCGGCGGGACGGGACGATCGTGGCCGTCGACGACGTCTTCCTGGCCGACGTGGGCGCGTATCCCATCGAAGGGACCGGGCTCACCCTGAACACCGTGAACCACATGCCGGGGCCCTACCGGGTGCCCAACTACCGGAGCGTCGGCACGAGCTACGTGACGAACAAGACGCACAACGCCGCCTACCGCGGCGCGGGGCGCCCCGAGGCCGTCTTCGTCATGGAGCGGCTCCTCGACATCGGGGCGCGGCGGCTCGGGCTCGACCCCGTCGAGATCCGCCGGCGCAACCTGGTGCAGCCGGGCGAGATGCCCTACCGGTCGGGCATCACCTACAAGGACGGGGTCACGGTCGCTTACGACCCCGGCGACTTCCCCGCCGGCCTCGAGCGCGCGCTCGAGCTCCTCCGCTACCCGGAGCTCCGTGCCCGCCAGGCCGCGCAGCGCCGGACGTCCCGGAGGATCGGGCTCGGCGTCGCCTGCTACGTCCAGGGCTCCGGCATCGGGCCCTACGAGGGCGCGCAGGTGCGGGTCGACCCGAGCGGCCAGGTCTTCGTGACCATCGGGGTCGCCGCGCAGGGCCAGGGCCACCAGACCACGCTCGCCCAGATCTGCGCGGCGGAGCTCGGCGTGCGCCTGGACGACGTCCACATCGTGGCGGGCGACACGCAGCTCTTCCCCATCGGCATGGGCACGGGCGGGAGCCGCGTCGCGGCGAACACCGGCCCGGCGGTCGCCCGCACCGCGCGCGAGGTCCGCGCCCGCGCGCAGCAGGTTGCCGCCGAGCTCCTCGAGTGCGCGCCCGGACGACGTCCGCATCGAGGACGGCCGGGCGTTCGTGGCCGGGGTTCCCGGGCGCGCCGTCACGCTCGGCCGGATCGCCCACGCCGCCATTCGCTCCAAGGCCCTCCGCAAGACCGGGGAGCCCGGTCTCCAGCGATGCAGCTACTTCTACCCGGACACCGTGACCTGGGCGTCCGGCACCCAGGCGGCGGCCGTCGAGGTGGACGTGGAGACCTGCGACATCCGGCTCCTCGCGTACTCGGTCGTGCACGACAGCGGGCGCGCCATCAATCCCGTGATCGTGGAGGGTCAGCTCCAGGGCGGCGCGGCCCAGGGCATCGGCGCCGGCCTCTGGGAGGAGCTCGTCTACGACGACGTCCGGGCAGCTCGTGACGGGCAGCCTCATGGACTACGGGATCCCGAAGGCCGACCAGCTCCCGATGCTCCCGGTGGCCCGCCTCGACCATCCCTCGGTCGTGAACGAGCTCGGCATCAAGGGGGTGGGCGAGAGCGGCGCGATTCCCGGCGCCGCCGCCATCGCCAACGCGGTGGAGGATGCGGTCGCCGATCTGGGCGTGACGATCCGCGAGGTCCCGGTGACCCCCGCGCGGCTCTTCGCGCTACTCGAGGCGGCGCGGGCCCGGAGAGTCTGACGGCGCGGCCAGCGCGCGGTAGACGCTGGCGCCACGCGAAGGCGGTCAGCGTGACGCACAGGAGCGGACGCCGACGCCCATCAGCGCGTAGAAGAGCCCGGCGCCGACCCAGGCCGGGAGCCACCCGAGCGGCAGGCTTCCGGACATCTTCCAGGCACGTGGCCCGCCGGAGAAGAAGAGCGCCCAGCCCGCGAAGACCGTGAAGCCGCTGGTCAGAAGGACGCCGAGGCCGGACTCCACCACGTCGGGCTCCGGACGTCGCGGCTTGCCCGCCCTCGCCGACCGGATCAGCATCAGCCCCGCCAGGACGAACATGGCCGCCGACCATGGCGACGAGCCAGCGGGGCGCGTGAATCTTGGCGTCGTCCGCCGAACAGGGCGGCCCCGATGGGGAAGACGCCGGCCGCGATCGTCGAGCACGCCCCATCCAGCGGCTCGGCGGCGGCTCCGCCGGGCACCACGCCCTACGCACGCAGGAACTCCAGCACGAGCCGGGCGAAAGCGTCGGGCATCTCGTCCACGAGAGCGACCGAGCCGCCGATGATCGGCGCCATCCGGCTCCCGGGGATGTGGCGGGCGACCACCTCGCCCTGCGGGGATGCGAACGGGTCCTCCGTGCCCCATGTCACGAGCGTGGGGCAGCGGACCTGGCCGATCCTCTCCTCCATGTGGTAGCGGCTGCAGGCGCCGTGGCCCTCCCGGATCTTCTCGCCGGCCCTGAGCGCGTCGGCCAGGAAGCGCGTCAGGAGATCGGGCCGGTCCTTCGGATAGAAGCGCTGCCGGATCTGCCAGAGCTCGGCGAGGTGGCTGCCGTCCGGCTTCGCCTCGACGTGGTCGACGCGATGCCCGCCCGTGCGGTGGCGCCGGTCGCGGTCGGCCGCGTCGACGAAGGGGCACGACGAGAGGACCAGCCGCTCGACGCGATCCGGATGGGACGCCGCCAGCTCCATCGCGATCACGGCGCCCGTGTGGTGACCGACGGCGGCGAACGGCCCGATGCCGAGCCCGTCGACCAGCGCGACGGCGCCGCGGGCGTAGTCCTCGATGTCGCAGCGCCGGTCCGGCTTGTACGACTCGCCGTAGCCGATCGTGTCCATGGCGATCACCCGCCGCTCCCTCGCCAGGATGGGAATCACCTCGCGATACTCGTCCCACGAGCGGGGCGTCTGGTGAAGCAGGAGCACCGGCCGGCCGGCGCCCGCGGTCACGTAGTGGATCTGCCCCTCCGGCGTGTCCAGGAACCGTCGGTGCACCGTGCTCTCCTCGTGTCAGCCGGGACGGCGAAGCCCGAGATCGCTCACGACTCGCCGGACAGGGCGCGCCGGGGATTGTCCACCGTCATCCGATGGTAGAGCTCGTCGCCGATCCCGAGCGCCCGGAGCTCCTCGCGGAGCCCGGTCGCCACGAACGCGTAGCCGCGCCCGCCGTAGGCGACGTAGTCCGTGCGCCAGCACACGTCCTGGGACAGCACGAGGTGCCCGGCGAGGCCCGCGTCCACGAGCTGCTTGATCCCCTGGAGCATCCGCTCGTGCTCGTACGGCTGCACGTACCCCAGCCGGTCGAACGAAAGGAACGCCCCGCGCTTGGCCAGCGCCACGTGGTACTCGTGGACCGGATAGGAGTGCGCGTGGCCGACGATGACCCGCCGCGGATCGACGCCCTCCTGCTGCAGGATGTCCAGCTGGTCGAGCCCGACCGGGGAGTTCAGCGCGTGGGTGGCGATCGAGACCCCCGTCCGCCGGTGCGCCCGCGCCACCGCGCGGAAGACCCGCTCCTCGACCGGGGAGATCCAGGTGAAGTGGGAGCCGATCTCGCCCAGGAGGCCCGCCCGGACGTCGGTGCCGTCGATCCCCTGCGTGACGTCGCGCTCGAGCTCCTCCGCGATCTGGTCGGTCTTCGCCCGCCAGAGCCGGCGCTCGTAGTACGGCTCGCGGTACCAGCCGGCCCCGAGGACGATCTGGAGGCCCACGCGCTGGGCGATCTCGCGAATCGCCAGCGCGTGCTTCGTCGGCGTGATGTCGTGGTCGTGGCCCCGGAGGCCTCCCGTCGTCTGGTCCACCAGCGTCACGCCGCCGGCCTTCTTGTAGAGGGCGAGCTCCCGGTACGCGAGCTCGGGATCGTTCAGCATGCTGTTGCGCCCGAGCACGTCGCGGGTGAGATCCAGGAAGATGTGCTCGTGAACCAGCGTGAGCCCGAGGTCCCGGGCCGCCACCGGCCCGGTCACGGTCATGACGGACGCCATCGCGCCTCCCCTGCCTGGAGATCGCCGCCGCGACCGCGGCGGCGCCTGTTCGCCTACTCTCGCCGGCGGGTGAGAAGCACGCCCGCGACCACGGCCGCCCCTCCCACCACCGACACCATCGCGACCCGCTCCCCGAGCAGGAGCGCGGCCGCCAGCACCGCGAAGAACGACTCCATGTTGGCATAGATCGCGGTCCGCGCGGCGCCGAGGCGGCGCACGGCGGCGTACCAGAGGAGGCTCCCCAGGGCGCCCCCGGCCGCGCCGGCGTAGAGGATGCCGGCATAGGTCCACCAGGGCAGCGCCCAGTCCTGGGCCATGAGCCCCGGCACGGCGAAGGGCACGAGCCCGATCGTCCCGGTCAGCGTGATCCAGAAGGTCCCCGCCAGCGTGCCGCGGCGCTGGAGGATGGGAGCCGCGAGGATCGTCCACACGCCCCACGTGATGGCGGCGCCGACGGTCAGCAGGTCCCCCAGCACGGACGCCTCGCCGGCCGCGCCGCTGGCCGGCCAGCCGATGATCAGGATCGCCCCGCCGACGCCGAGAGCCAGCCCGAGCACGTCCCGGCGCCCCAGGCGGACGTGGCCCATCGCCTGGCTCATGCCGAACACGAAGAGCGGGGTCACCGTGAAGATGAGCCCGGAATGGGACGCGGTGGTGAGGTGGAGCCCCCACGCGTAGAGGATCTGGTTCAGCGTGAAGCCGATCAGCCCGGCGGACAGGAGCGCCGGCACGTCCTCCGCCGACGGCACGCGCCACCCGCCGGAGCGGCGGAGAATGACCGCGAGGACGACCAGGGATACCAGCCCGCGGACCAGCATCAGCGTGAGCGGGCTCATCACGGTCATGAGGCCCTTCAGGACGGGGAAGCTGACGCCCCAGACGAACACGGCGAGCAGCGCCCCGCCGTCCGCCCACGTCAGCACGATCGGAGGGCGGCCCGGCGGACCGGCCGGGGAGCGGCAGGCGCACCACCCGCCCGAGACGGCAGCGGCGGTCGCGCAGGCACCCGGTCATGGTACGCGACGAGGCCGCCACGGGCTACTTCCTGGACGCGCTCCGCACGGTCCCCTGGCGTTCGTCCGCCCCACGCTCGTGCGCTCGAGCCCCGACGGGCCGCCAGCCGCGGGCCGCCCTTGACAGGCACCGACGGGCCCGCCTAGCATCGCGGCGTTGGAGCTCACACGCGAAGCGGTGCTCGTCGCCCCGGGGGCGCAGCGCGAAGCGCCGCGCCTCGGCCGGAGGATCCGGCGTGTCCTCCGGAGCTACGTCGTCCTCGGCGGCCTGGTCGTCTCCCTCCTGATCGTCGCGGCGGCCCTCCTCGCCAATCTCCTCGCGCCGGTGGCGCCCGACGAGCAGAACTTCGACCTCCTGGAAGCCCCGCCGGGCCGCCAGGCCTGGATGGGCACCGATCGCATCGGCCGGGACGTCCTGAGCCGGGTGATCCACGGATCCCGCATCTCGCTCTACGTGGCGACGGTGTCGATCGGGTCGGCGATGCTCATCGGCGGCATCCTCGGCCTGACGGCCGGATACCTCGGCGGGCGATGGGACAACCTCGTGAGCCGCGTGATGGACGTGTTCTTCAGCGTCCCCGGCCTCCTGCTCTCGGTCGGCATCGCGGCGATGCGGGGGCCCGGCGTGAACAGCGCGGTCATCGCGATCGCGATCGTCTACACGCCGATCTTCGCGCGGGTGATGCGGGGCCCCGTCCTCGTCGAGCGCGAGAAGGAGTACGTGGAGGCGGTGCGGGCGCTCGGCGCGGGCCGGACGAAGGTCGCGCTCCGCCACGTGCTGCCGAACGTGCTCTCGCCGTTCGTCGTCCAGGGCACGGTCGCGTTCTCCCAGGCCATCCTGATCGAGGCGTCGCTCAGCTATCTCGGCCTCTCGGCCCAGCCCCCGACGCCGTCCTGGGGCAACATGCTGAACGAGGGCCGGACGCATCTCGAGACCGCCCCCTGGATCTCGGTCTTCCCCGGCCTCGCCATCATGACGGCCGTGCTCGCGTTCAACCTGCTCGGTGACGGTCTCCGTGACGTGCTGGACCCCCGTTCCCAATGACCACCTCTCGTCCTCAGGAGGCAATCCATGGCCATGCGTGACCGACAGTCCGACGCCGATCTCACCCACGCCAGCGCGCCCAGCCGCCGCGACGTCCTCAAGGCGGGCGGCGCCGTCCTCGGAACGCTCGCCCTCGGCCGGGCGGCGGGCGCCCAGACGCCCAAGTCGGGCGGGACGATCATCTCCGCGCAGAACAACGAGGCCACCGGCCTCGACCCGCAGCTGGTCCCGGCGTTCTCGCGCAGCCGGCGCTCGCCCCTGACCTACAGCCAGCTGGTCCGCTTCGACGAGAACATGGCGGTCCAGCCCGAGCTCGCCGAGTCCTGGACGCTCTCCGACGACAAGCTCACCTGGACGTTCAAGCTCCGCCAGGGCGTCAAGTTCCACGACGGCCAGGAGCTCACGAGCGACGACGTCAAGTTCACCTTCGACCGCCTCCTCGAGAAGTCCGCCGGCGGCAAGGCGGACTTCACGGCCGTGGACAAGGTCGAGCCGGCCGGCAAGTACCAGGTCAAGTTCGTCACCAAGGAGCCGTTCGCGGCGCTCCTCGCCGCCCTCGGCGGGTTCTGGGCCTATATCGTGAGCGAGGCCGGGGTCACCAAGGGCGGCGGCGACCTGCACAAGACGACGATGGGAACCGGCCCCTTCATGCTGGCCGACTGGAAGGTCGAGCAGCAGATGGTCTTCAAGAAGAACCCGAACTACTACAAGAAGGGGCTGCCCTACGTCGACGAGGTCGTCATCCGGACCATCCCGGACGAGGCGAACATCGTCGCCGCCCTCCGCACCGGGCAGATCCACCACGCCTTCATCGAGGACAACAAGAACTGGAACCTCCTGAAGGACGAGAAGACCCTCACGGGATACCGGTCGTCCCGCCTCGGCTACGACTACCTCAACATCACGGCGACCCGCGGGCCGCTCAAGGACATCCGCGTGCGCCAGGCGATCAGCTACGCGGTCGACCGGGCGGCGGTGCTGAAGGTGGCGGCCGCCGGCTTCGGGCGGCTGACCGCCCCCGCGACGGCGCCCATGAAGCAGTGGCAGATCCCCGAGGATCAGTGGATGAAGTACTACAAGCCCGACATCGACAAGGCCAAGAAGCTCATGGCCGACGCGGGGCACGCGAACGGTTTCACCGTCAAGCTGTGCGTCATCCCCACCTTCCCGACGATGGTCAACGGCGCCCCGGTCGTCGCCGCGAACCTCAAGCGGATCGGGATCAACGCCGAGATCGAGAACGTCGAGTACGCGGTCTGGATCAAGCGGTGGCTCGCCAAGGACTTCGACATGACGATGAACACGACGCCGGGGTACGCCGACCCCGACACCGCGTTCTTCCGGGCGCTCCACTCCACCAAGGGGCAGAACTGGAACAGCTCGAGCCCGTCCGACCTCGACGGCCTGCTCGAGGAGGGCCGGCGCACGTTCGACCAGAAGCGACGCAAGGAGATCTACGACAAGGCGCAGATCCTGATCCTCGAGAACGTGCCGCACCTCTGGCTCTTCTCGGCCGATCACATCGATTTCAGCCAGACCTACGTCAAGGGCTGGGTCCAGCACCCCACCACGAACCTCTACGGGTTCGAGCGGGTCTGGCTCGACAAGGCCTAGCCGGCGGCGCCTGAGCGGAGCCCGGGGACAGGCTGCGCACTTCCGGCAGCCTGTCCCCTTCGGGCGTTCGTCAGGAGTCGCGAGCACGCGGGCGGCGGCCCGTCCAGATCGCCATGGCACGACGTGATTCCTGAGCTTCCCGCTTCGATCGAGCCCACCCCCTGATGGGCCGCTACCTCGTCGTCCGGCTCTACTCGATGGCCTTGACGCTGCTGGGGCTGACCGTCCTCGTCTTCCTCATGCTTCATCTCATCCCGGGCACGGTCGTCGAGCAGATGATCGGCGCCGACGCGATGATGAGCCAGCAGATGGTCGATCAGCTGAAGCGCTTCTTCGGCCTCGACCAGCCCTGGTACGTCCAGTACGGGCGCTGGCTCGGCCAGCTCCTGCGGGGCGACCTCGGCACCTCGTGGCGGACCGGCAAGCCGGTCCTCTCCCTGATCCTCGAGCGGCTCCCGGTCACGATCGAGCTCACGGTGCTCTCCGTCG
The DNA here is from genome assembly GCA_963745015.1 of uncultured Candidatus Rokubacteria bacterium. Taxonomy (GTDB): domain Bacteria; phylum Methylomirabilota; class Methylomirabilia; order Rokubacteriales; family DASRDR01; genus DASRDR01. The sequence goes on along the minus strand of CAVUVU010000008.1, from coordinate 317,453 downwards.
TCTTCTCGCTGATCCTGGGGGTGGCGGCCGGGATCCTGTCCGCCGTCTGGCGCGACCGGCCCGTCGACCACGTCACGCGGGTCGGCACGCTCCTCGGGCTGTCGATCCCGGTCTTCTGGCAGGGCACGATGCTGATCCTGTTCTTCTCGCTCTATCTCCGCTGGATGCCGCCCGTCATGTGGGTCGACATCCTGACCGACCCCCGGCGGAACCTCACCATCATGCTCCTCCCTGCCCTCTGCCTCGGCACGGCGGCCGCCGCGAACGTGGCCCGGACGACCCGCTCCTGCATGCTGGACGTGCTCAGCTCCGACTTCGTGCGGACCGCGCGCGCCAAGGGACTGGCCGGGCGGGGCATCGTGCTGAAGCACGCCCTCACGAACGCGCTGATCCCGATCGTGACGGTGGTCGGGCTCCAGCTCGGCATCCTGCTGGGCGGAACGGTCGTCGTGGAGGAGGTCTTCACGCTGCCCGGCGTCGGCCGCCTGGTCCTCTGGTCGATCTACCAGCGAGACTACCCGGTGACGCAGAGCACGATCCTGTTCATCGCGGCCCTCTTCATGGCCCTCAACCTGGCCATCGATCTGTTGTACGGTTACCTGGAGCCCCGCATCCGGTACGGCGACTGACGGTGCCGCGAGCCGGCGCCCCGGCGCCAGGACACGGCTCTGACTAGGAGGACCATGAAGGCCCCGGTGCTGTTCGAGCAGCGCATGCCCCTTCGCGTCGAGGAGCTCGAGGTGGAGCCGCCGCGCGAGGGCGAGGTGTCCGTCCGCATGGTGGCCAGCGGCGTCTGCCACAGCTGCCTCCATGCCGCCGACGGGAGCTGGCAGGGCATCCCGCTCCCCATCGTGCTCGGCGACGAGGGATCGGGGATCGTCGACGCCGTGGGCCCGGGAGTCCGGCACCTGAAGGCCGGCGACCACGTGGTCCTCTCGTGGGCCCCCACCTGCGGGCGCTGCCGGTACTGCGTCATCGGCCGGCCGAACCTCTGCGAGAACCGCCAGCCCGGCAAGGGCGTCCTCCCCGAGGGCACGACTCGCCTCTCGCTCGCCGGGAAGCCGGTCTACCAGTACGGCCACGTCGCCACGTACGCCTCGCGCACGGTGGTGGCCGAGTCGAGCGCCATCCCGATCCGGCCCGACATGCCTCTCGACCGCGCGGCCCTGATCGGCTGCTCGGTCATGACCGGCGTCGGCGCGGTGATCAACACGGCCCAGGTGCCGACGGGCGCCAGCATGGCGGTCTTCGGTGTCGGAGGCGTCGGGCTGAACGTGATCCAGGGCGGCGCCCTCGTCACCGCGCATCCGATCATCGCCGTCGACGTCCGGGCCGAGCGCCTCGAGCAGGCCCGGGCGATGGGAGCCACACACGTCGTGGACGCGTCGCGGCAGGACCCGGTCGCCGCCATCCGCGCCATCACCCGGCGCGGCGCGGACTACACGTTCGCCGCCGTGGGGGACGTCCGGGCGATGGGGCAGACGATCGACTCCCTGGCGCCCGGAGGCACCGCGGTGCTGATCGGCGTCCCGGCCACCGGGACGACCGTGCCGCTCAGCGTCCAGCCCGTGGTGAGCCAGGAGCGCGTCATCCGCGGCTCGATCTACGGGAGCGCGCGGACCCGCGAGGACTTCCCCCGCCTGGTGGAGCTCTACATGGCGGGAAAGCTCCGCCTGGACGACCTGATCACGCGCCGCTACTCGATCGACGAGGCGGAGCAGGGATTCAAGGACCTGGCGGCCGGGGCGCTGGCGCGCGGCCTGATCGTCTTCTGAGAGCTCGCATGATGCCGGCCATCCACCGACCGACCCCCCTGACGGTCTACCTCCCCTTCAACCGGGACTGCCTCCGCGGCGGCTTCGTCCCGGCGAAGTCGGGCGCCGCGCTGCCGGCGGCCCGCGGCCACTGGCTCCTGGTCCAGGACCAGGCGCTCCTCGTCGCCGCCGACGGCGACGGGTTCCGCCTGCCCGAGGGCGAGCGGCCGTCCGGCCTCGAGGGCGCCGGCGACCCGGTCTGGCTGGGGACGCTCGGCGACACGCCGTGCTGGGTGATGGGCGTGCCCAAGGGGGCCGCCGTCCCGGCCGCCCTCCAGCGCGAGACCCTGGTGCCGATGCAGGGCACGCGGCTCCCGGACGAGCTCCTCTCGCTCGGCGGGATGGCGATGCAGCTCCTCTGGTGGGAGTCCACCAGCGGGCACTGCCCGCGCTGCGGCGAGCCCACCGCGCGCATCACCGGGGAGTGGGGCAAGCAGTGTCCGCGCTGCCGCTACGAGCACTATCCCCACCTCCATCCGGCCGTGATCACGCTCGTGCGCGACGGCTCGCGCGTCCTCCTGGCCCGGAAGGCCGGCTGGGCGCCGGGGCGCTACGCGCTCGTCGCCGGCTTCGTCGACAACGGCGAGTCGCTCGAGGGCACGGTCGCCCGCGAGGTCAAGGAAGAGGTGGGGGTCGACGTCACCGACATCCAGTACGTCGGGAGCCAGAACTGGCCGTTCCCGAGCCAGCTCATGATCGGCTTCGTCGCCCGCTACGCGGGCGGCGAGATCGCGATCGACAAGGAGGAGCTCGAGGACGCCCGCTGGTTCGACTGCGACAAGCTCCCCAACGGCCCCTCGCGCCACTCGATCGCCGGCTTCATCATCGCCAACCACGCCCGGCCCTGAGCCCGGGCCACCGACGGAGGACTCGTGCGTCCGAACAGTCTCAAGGCCACGCTTCGCGCCGGCCGGCGTGCGGTCGGCGCCCTCATCACGATCAACAGCCCGGAGCTGGTGGAGACGTTCGGCCACCTCGGCTACGACTTCGTGTTCATCGACGGCCAGCACGGCGGCCTCGGCGTCGAGACCGCCCGCGAGCTGATCCGCGCCGCCGAGCTGACCGGGATGACCCCGCTGGTGCGCGTGCGCAAGAACGACGCGGCGGAGATCCTCGAGTACCTCGACCAGGGGGCGGGCGGCGTCATCGTCCCCGACGTGATGAGCCGGGCCGACGTGGAGGCCGCCGCCAAGGCGACGCGATACCCGACGCGGGGCGTCCGGGGCGCCATGGGGATGTCCCGCGCCGCGTTCTACGGCGTGCCGCAGGCGGGGGCCGCCTACTACCGGCAGGCGGACGAGGAGATCCTCTGCTGCGCCATCTTCGAGAACCACGCCATCCTCGGGGAGCTCGACGCCGCCGTCCGGGTCCCGGACCTCGACGTGGTCGTGATCGGACCCGGGGATCTCTCGATGTCCATGGGCATCCAGAACGGCTGGAAGGACCCGCGTGTCCAGACCGAGGTGACCCGGATCCACGCGGCGGCGCGCGCCGCCGGCAAGCCCGCCATGATCGTCGCTCTCGACCACGACGACGGGCGGCGCCTCCTCGCGGAAGGCTATCAGGCCATCCTGGTCGTGAGCGGCCCGATGATCGTGAACGCCGCCCGCGACTTCCTGCACGTCCTTCGCTCCTAGGCCGAGAGGATCCATCATGCGCGCGGCTACCTGGCACGGAGACAATCGCTTCACGGTGGACGATCTGCCCGAGCCGAGCCCCGGCCCGGGCCAGGTCCTGGTCGCCGTTCACACCGCGGGGATCTGCGGCAGCGACGTCCACGCGATCCAGGGCCTGTTTCCCCTGACCCCGCCCCGCGTGATGGGGCACGAGTACAGCGGGACCGTCCTCGCCGTCGGCAAGGGCGCGAGCCGGGCTCTGGTGGGACGGGCCGTCGCCTGCGAGCCGAACTACGGGTGCGGCACGTGCGCGGACTGCCGGCTGAGCCGCATCAGCCAGTGCCCGAAGACCGTGCGGGTCGGCGGCTTCGCGGAGCGCGTCGTGCTCCCCAAGCAGAACGTGCATCCCCTGCCGGAGGGGCTCGACCCCGCCACGGCCTCGCTCGCCGAGCCGGCCGCGTGCTGCCTGGAGGGGCTCGAGATGGCCAGGATGCGGCGGGGGGCCACCGTGGTCGTGATCGGGGGCGGCATCATGGGCCTCCTCACGCTCGCCCTCGCGAAGGCGAAGGGCGCCAGGCTCGCCATCCTGTCCGACCCGGTCGCGAGCCGGCGCGACGCCGCGCGGCGGCTCGGCGCCGATCTGACCGTCGACCCGACCGCCGAGGACCTCGCGCAGGCGGTCGCGCGCGCGACGGACGGCCAGGGCGTCGACATCGCCTGCGAGGCGGTCGGGAAGCCCGAGCTCGTGGCCGCCGCCGCGCGCCTCGCGAAGCCTCGCGGGATCGTGCAGCTCGTCGGCGTCTCCCCGAAGGGGAGCACCCTTCCCTTCGACCTCTTCGACTTCCACTTCAAGGAGCTGACCCTCACCGGCGCCTACGGCCGCGGGACGTCGTTCCGGCGCGTCCTGCCGCTCCTCAACAAGATCGGCGGCGCCGGCCTGGTCACGGACCACTACCCGCTCGAGCACATCACCGAGGCGTTTGCCCACGCGGCCGCCGGCCGCGGCTTGAAGACGGCCATCACGCCAGGGGCCGCCTCACCCAGGAGCCATGCATGACCAGCGCGAACCCGGAGTTCACCGTCCTCCGTGACGTGCCCCAGACCATGCGCGACGGGACGGTCCTCCGCGCCGACGTCTACCTGCCCAAGGGCAAGGGCCCGTTCCCGGCCCTCCTCGAACGGACCCCCTACAGCAAGGACAACTCCCCCGAGTGCCAGGTGGGCTCGCCGCCCTTCTTCGCGTCCCAGGGCTACGCCGTGGTGATCCAGGACGTCCGGGGGCGCTTCGCCTCGGAGGGCCGCTTCATCCCGTTCCACGACGACGGCTGGGGCGAGAACCGCGACGGCTATGACACCGTGGAGTGGATGGCCGCCCAGCCGTGGTGCGACGGCAACGTCGGCACCATCGGCGGCTCGTACGCGGGGGCGACCCAGTACCGGCTGGCCCCGACTCGCCCCCCGCACCTCCGCGCGATGTACGTGCGGGAGTCCTCGGCGGACTACTGGGCGGAGTGGGTCTATCACGGCGGCGCCTTCGAGCTCGGATTCATGGTCGAGTGGACGTTCCGGTGGACCTACAACAACCTCGCGCGGCTGGCGCGCAGTCCCGAGGAGCACGCGCGCCGGAAGGGCATCCTCGAGAAGGCGCTCGCGGAGCTTCCGAGCTGGCACCGCGAGCTGCCGCTCCACCCGAACCCGCTCGGCGAGGGCCTGGACGACTGGTACAACGAGTTCCTGGCCCATCCCGACGACGGCCCCTACTGGTGGCGCTGGAACATCGGCCACCGCCACGGCGACATCGAGACGCCGATCGTCCACATGGGGGGCTGGTTCGACATCTTCCTGGCGGGGACGATCAAGAACTTCGTCGGCACGCGCGCCAAGGCGCGCACCCAGGCGGCGCGGGACGCCCAGCGGCTGGTCGTCGGCCCGTGGATCCACGGTCCGTGGAACATGGCGAAGACCGTCCAGGGCGAGGTCGACTTCGGGCCCGAGGCGATCCGCGACTACAACGCCATCCGCGTGCCCTGGTTCGATCACTGGCTGCGCGGGACCAAGAACGCCGTCCCCGACGAGCCCCGCGTCCAGCTCTTCGTGATGGGCGAGAACCGGTGGCGGACCGCCGACACCTACCCGTGGCCCGGCACCCGCGAGACGCCGTGGTACCTCCGTGACGGCGGGCGCCTGGGGCCGGAGGCGCCGGCGGGGGCGGAGCAGGCCGACGGCTACCGCTACGATCCGGACGACCCGGTCCCGACGCTCGGCGGGGCGACGCTCAACATCCCGGGCGGCGCCTACGACCAGCGGCCCATCGAGGGGCGCTGCCTCACCTACACGAGCGCACCGCTCGAGCGCGACCTCACCGTGATCGGCGACGTCCGGTGCGTCCTCCACGCCATGTCCACGGCGCCGGACACCGACTTCGTCGTCCGGCTGACCGACGTCCACCCCGACGGGACCTCGCGCCTCCTCTGCGACGGGATCCTCCGGGCTCGCTACCGCGAGTCGGGGAGCCAGCCGACCCCGCTCACGCCGGGCCGGGTCTACGAGCTGACGGTCGACCTCTGGGCGACGGCCAACACCTTCCGGAAGGGCCACCGCATCCGCGTCGCGGTGACCTCGTCGAGCTTCCCGCGATTCGACCGCAACCTGAACACCGGCGGCCCGACCGGGACCGGGGCGCGGGGCCAGGTCGCGCTCAACACGGTCTTCCACGACGCCGCCCGGCCGTCCCGGATCGTGCTGCCGGTCGTGGACCACGGCTCGGGGCACTAGCCCACCCTCACGGCGCGACAGCGGATTGCGCCTCATGGCGCTTCGGACCATGGCCGGGCTGGTGCTCCTCGCCATGACCGCAGGCGGTGTCGCCCATGCGGACGTCGGGGACTCACGCCCCGGCCAGTGGTCGGGCGGTGTCGGGGTCGGCTTCCTGGCGAACAGCCCCGACGGACCGGAGTTCGGGCTCGCCGCCCATGCCGACTACTTCCTGGCTCATCGCTTCTCCACGGGCCCCCTGGTCCAGTACGCCGGCGGGGGCAACGACAACCTGGTCGGCGTGTCCGCACAGGCGAAGTACTGGTGGAGCATCCTGGCCAGCGGGAAGGTCAAGCTCGTCGTTCAGGCCGGGATCGGAGTCGTCTGGGCCGACATCGAGGACACGGACAGCGGAGCGTCCGGCAGCTTCACGTCGTTCCTGGTCCCCGTGGGGGTCGGCCTCGACTATGCCGTGACCCCGCGGGTCGCCCTGACGGCGGACCTCGTGGTCAACTTCACCTCGCTCGGTGAGCAGGTCCGCGCCGGGGGCCGCGAGGTCGATCTTCACACGAACGTCATGCCCGGGTTGTACCTGGGCGTGCGCTTCTGAAGCTGCGTCTTGTCCGGCACGGAGACGACGACCGCATTGAACGATCACACTCGACAGAGGGGGCACGCGATGGGAGCGCTCGACGGCAAGGTGGCGCTGGTGACGGGAGCCGGCCGGCGGCGCGGCATCGGCCGAGCCACGGCGATGGCCCTGGCCGACATGGGGGCCGACGTGGTCGTGACCGGGACGGGACGCGACCCCTCGAGCTATCCCGAGGACGAGAAGCAGGCCGGGTGGCGGGACGTCGAGAGCACGGCGGAAGACATCCGGTCTCGAGGCCGTCGCGCGCTGACGTGGGTCGGTGACGTGAGCCGGGCCGAGGCGGTGGATCGCCTGGCGGAGCGCGTCCTCGACACGTTCGGGCGGCTGGACATTCTCGTCAACAACGCCGCCTACCCGCGCGGCAACGATCGCGTGCCCCTGCCGGAGCTGGACGAGGCCGTCTGGCGCCGCGTGCTCGACATCAAGCTGACGGGGGCGTTCCTCCTGTGCAAGCGCTTCGTCCCCGTGATGATCGGGCAGAAGGGGGGGCGCATCATCAACGTGTCCTCGATCGCCGGCAAGCGCGGCAGCGCCGACACCGCGGCCTACAATGCCGCCAACTTCGGGCTCCAGGGCCTGACGCAGTCGGTCGCGATGGAGGTCGCCCGCCACGGGATCACCGTCAACGCCGTCTGCCCCGGCACCATCGACACGTCCCGCATGGACGTCCTGGGGCGGGGCGAGGGATGGCAGAAGCACCTCGAGCGCATCCCCATGGGCCACGCCGCCTCGGATGAGGATGTGGCGGGACTCATCGCCTTCCTGTGCTCGCCGGCGGCCGCGTTCATGACCGGCCAGTCCATCAACATCGACGGGGGCGTGGTGATGTGGTGACCGCGGGGCCGTCGCGCCCCGCCCGGCCAGACGGCGTCCGCCGACCCGGCCGTCGCGCGGCCGAGCCGGCTGACGCTGGTATGATCTAGCGTCATGAAGGCCATGGTCGCCACGCCGCTGGTGCGAGCCGTCGGACCTCGAGTACCTGGACGTGCCCGACCCCGAGCCGGGCCCCGGCCAGGTCCTCGTCGAGACGCGGGCGGCGGGGTGCAACTTCCCCGACATCCTCATGATCCAGGGGAAGTACCAGGTGAAGCCGCCTCATCCCGTTCAGCCCCGGCCACGAGATCGCCGGCGTCGTGCGCGCGGTCGGCGCCGGCGTGACGCGCGTCCGCCCCGGCCAGCGCGTCATCGCGCAACCTCGAGTGGGGCGGCTACGCCGAGCGCGCGGTCGGACCGCCGCGGAGCGGGTCCACCCGATCCCCGACGCGATGCCGTTCGACCAGGCCGCCGCCTTCTACGTCGTCTACCAGACCGGGTACTCCGCCCTCGTCCGGCGCGCCGCCCTCCAGCCGGGCGAGTGGCTCCTCGTCCACGGCGCGGCGGGGGGCGTGGGCCTCGCGGCCGTCCAGCTCGGCAAGGCGCTCGGCGCGCGCGTCATCGCCACCGCCGGCACGCCCGGAGAAGCTCGAGATCGCGCGGGAGTCGGGCGCCGACGTCCTCATCGACTACCGGACGGAGGACTGGGTCGAGCGCGTGAAGGCCGTCACCGGCGGCGAGGGCGCGGACGTGATCTACGACCCCGTCGGGGGCGACGTCTTCGACGGCTCGACCAAGTGCATCGCCTTCGAGGGGCGGATCCTCACGATCGGCTTCGCCGGGGGCCGCATCCCGACCCTCGCCATCAACCGGGTGCTCCTCAAGAACTTCAGCGTGGTCGGCGTCCACTGGGGCTACTACCAGCGGCGCGGCTCGCCGCTCGTCCAGGAGTGGATGGACGCGCTCCTGAAGCTCTACGGCGAGGGCCGGATCCGGCCCGGTGATCTACCGCGACCTATCCCCTCCGCGAGGCCGCCGCTAGCGCTGGAGGCGCTGGCGTCTCGCGAGTCCTACGGAAAGGTGGTCCTGCTGCCATGAGCTCGAGCACACGCGAGCGCCGCGCTTTCTCTCCGCGCGAGAGCTTGCCGACTACCGGCGGGACGGCTTCCTCGTCTGCCGCGGCCTCTTCGGGCCCGGCGAGGTCGCGGAGATCCACCGCGCGACCGAGGAGCTCCAGGCGTGGCCCGAGCGCCCGGGCGTCTGGATGGTCTACGGCGAGAAGAGCCTGAGAGAGCCCGCAGCGGCGGCTGACGAACCGCATCGAGAACTTCTACCCCTACCACGCGGGGTTCAAGGCCATCTTCGACGGCGACAAGCTCCTCGGGCGCGTCAACGACCTCCTGGGCGAGCCGGCCGTCCTCTTCAAGGACAAGATCAACTTCAAGCTCGCGGGCGGCGACGGGTTCAAGCCGCACCAGGACCAGCAGGCCGGCTGGAGCGTCTACGCGTCCCTGTTCGTCACCGCGCTCGTCGCCATCGACGACGCGACCGAGGCCAACGGGTGCCTCGAGCTGGCGGCCGGCCATCACACCCGCGGCCTGATCGGCCCCGAGTGGGCGCCCCTGTCGGAGCAGGACCTCCGGGGCGTCGAGTTCGTCCCCTGCCCCACCGCGGCCGGGCGACGCGGTCTTCTTCGATTCCTTCGTGCCCCACCAGTCGGGTCCGAACCTCTCCGACGAGCCCCGGCGCGTCCTCTACGTCACCTACAACCGCCTCGCCGAGGGCGACCATCGGGCGCAGTACTACGCGGACAAGCGGAAGAACTACCCGCCCGACGTCGAGCGGGAGCCGGGCCAGCAGTACGTCTACCGGGTCTGACCCGTGAAGATCACCGGGGTCGAGACGTTCGTCGTCGACGCGGGGTGGCGCCCCTGGCAGTTCGTCGCGGTCCGCACCGATGCGGGCCTCACCGGCTACGGCGAGTGCTCGGACGGCCGCAACCCCTACGGGATCGTGGGCGCGGTCCGGGACTTCGAGCCCGTCCTGCTCGGCCAGGACCCGCGTCCGGTCGAGCGGATCTACTGGGACCTCTACCGCATGGCGCGGCAGAGCCCCGGCGGCATCGCCGCCAAGGCGATCGCCGGGATCGAGCTCGCCCTCTGGGACGTCAAGGCCAAGGCGCTCGGCATCCCCGTCTCGGAGCTCTTCGGGGGACCGCTCCGGCTCCGCCAGCGCGTCTACTGGTCCCACTGCGGGACCTCGCGGGCCATGAACGCCGCGACGATCGGCGTGCCGCCCCTCCGCACGATGGACGACGTCCACCGGCTGGGCGAGGAGGTCGTCCGCCGCGGCTACCGGGCGCTCAAGACCAACATCGTCTATCCGGGGGATCCCGCGCGCGTCCACTTCCCCGGGTTCGGCGGCGGACCCGGCACGACCGACCAGACGGTGACGCTCGGAGATGGTCCGCCACATCGAGGCGCTCCTCGGCACCTTCCGGCGGGCCGTCGGCCCGGACGTCGGCATCGCCCTCGACCTGAACTTCAACATGAAGCCCGAGGCGGCGATCCGGATCTGCCGCGCCCTCGCGAGCCTCGACATGATGTGGGTCGAGATCGACATGTACGACGCCTCGGCGCTCCGCGAGGTCAAGGACGCGGCGCCCATGCCCATCTGCTCGGGCGAGAACCTCTACGGTCTCCGCGGCTACCGGCCGTTCTTCGAGGCCCGGGCGATGGACGTGGTGATGGTGGACGTCCCCTGGAACGGCTTCGCCCAGTCCCGGAAGGTCGCGGAGCTGGCCGAGACCTACGAGCTGAACGTCGCGCCCCACAACTACTACAGTCACCTCTCGACCCTCCACTCGCTCCACCTCTGCGCCACGGTGCCCAACGTCCGCATCATGGAGATCGACGTCGACGACGTGCCGTGGAAGGACGAGCTGGTGGACGCGCCGCCGGTGATCGAGGAGGGCGAGGTCCTCCTGCCCACGCGGCCCGGCTGGGGCGCAGACCTCGTCGAGAGCGTCGCCCGGAAGCACGTCTGGGAGCCCGGGCGCCTGCCCGGCTACTCGGCCGCCACCCAGATCTACGGCCGGTAGCGGCCGTCAACGCTCCGTGCTGGCACCCGCCCGCCGAGCGTGACACCGCCCGCCGGCAACGCCCGGGAGCCCTCCGCCGCCCATCGATCTCGTCTCCTGATCCCGCTGGCGGCCGCCCTCGTCATCGCGGCGATCTGGTACACCACCAGCGCGCTGAGCCCGCTGCCGCCGCACACGGTGACCATGGCCACCGGCCCCGACGGAGGCGCCTATCAGGAGGTGGGCAAGCGCTATCAGGAGATCCTGGGCCGCCACGGCATCACGCTCGAGCTGGTCCCGACCGCGGGGGCGATCGAGAACCTGGCGCTCTTGCGCGACCCCCGCTCGGGTGTCGGGATCGGGCTGCTCCAGGGCGGCATCACGAACCAGAAGGAGTCGCCCGACCTGGGGGCGCTCGGCACCGTGTTCTACGAGCCTCTCTGGTTCTTCCACCGAGGCACGCTCCCAGGCAGGGATCTCGAGGCGCTGCGGGGGAAAAAGGTCTCGATCGGATCCGAGGGGAGCGGCACCCGGGCGCTCGTGCTCCAGCTGCTGGCGCGGCAGCGGATGACTCACGACTTCGCCCAGCTGCTCGCGCTCTCCCACCAGGCGGCCGCCGAGGCGCTGACCCGCAACGAGATCGACGCCGCCTTCATGCTGGCGTCCTGGGACTCCCCGGCCGTCCGCCAGCTGGTCATCGAGGACGGCATCACGCTCGTGAGCTTCCCCCGCACCGACACGTACGTGGCGCTGTACCCCTTCCTCAGCAAGGTGACGCTGCCGGCCGGCGCGGGAGACATGGCGAAGGACCGGCCGCCGGCGGCGGTGACCATGTTCGCCCCGAAGGCCAGCCTGGTGGTGCGCAAGGACCTGCACCCCGCGATCCAGTCCCTGCTCCTCGATGCGGCGGAGCAGGTCCATTCCGGGCCGGGCATCTTCCACCAGACGAGACAGTTCCCGGCCGCGGAAGCGGTCGATCTGCCCCTGAGCGACGAGGCGCGCCAGTACTACCGCTCGGGCCGGCCGTTCCTTCAGCGTCACCTGCCCTTCTGGCTCGCGGTGGCGATCGGCCGGCTCCTCGTCTTCCTCATCCCTCTGGTCGGCGTGATGTATCCCCTGTTTCGCCTCATGCCCGCCCTGTACGCCTGGAACGTGCGCCGACGCATCGTCCGGATGTACCGCGACCTCAAGGATCTCGAGAAGGACGGGACCTCACCGGGCGCTCTGCAGGAGGGACTCGAGCGGCTGGAGGACAAGGCCCGCCACCTCCAGGTCCCGCTCTTCTACAGCGACTCGCTCTACACGCTCCGGCTCCACATCGCCATGGTCCGCGAGCGCCTCGAGGGCACCCCTCGGCCCCCGGCGGCCGAGTGACGAGTCGCCGCTTCGGTCAGCCAGCCACGCATGCTGGCGGCACTCCTGGAGCGCTGAAGGGCCGAACCGAAGGCGCGCCCTGACGCCGGGGACGTAGACGCTTGACGTATCCGCCGCCCGCCCAGCGAGCCGTTCGGCCACGGGCGTCGCCAGCCGTCAGGCGTCGCCGGGGACGAGTTCCGCGAACAGAGCGCTGTGATCGCTGCCCCGGATGGGAAGGACGCGCGTCTCCGTCGCGACGAACCCCCGCACCAGGATGTGATCGATGCGGAGGAGCCGCACCGAACCGGACCAGGGACCCCACGTGCGCCCCGGCCGGCGCCCGATCCGGCGCGCCGCTTCGACCGCCGCGTCGTCGAACCGAGCTCCGCAGACGCCGGTATGCCGGCCAGAGGGGCGTGGAGTTGAGATCGCCCGCCAGCACGCGCCGGCGGCGGGAGGCGGTGTCGAGGTAGGCGAGCATGTCGCGCAGTTGGCCGCGCCGATCTCGGAACCGCTGAGTCACGGGGTGGACGTGGGGGGCGGCCAGGTGGAGGTTCAGAACCTCGACGGGCTCGTCGTCGTCGGGTCGTGGGAGCTCGGCCACGAACGCCGAGCGATAGGGAAGCCGGAGCGCCCGCACGCTCCCCGGCGCCCGGAGCGCGATTCCCATGCCGTGGTGATCCCGCGCGGGCTCGAGCTTGCCGAACGGCAGCACGCGGCCGAGCACCTCGGCCTGAGGGGGCGCCAGCTCCTGGACGACCACCACGTCGGGCTCCACCGACTCGACCAGGTCTCCGAACGCGTCGGCGTCAGCCCGGCCGTTGGCGAGATTCGCGGAAAGGATCCGGAGAGCGAAACGCCTCACGTCGCCGTTGGCCCGGACACGACCGGCGGGACCCGGTCCGCCCACGGCGCCGCGGACTCGTAGGCCGCGGCCGCCGCCAGCACCGCCGCTTCCTGACGGCGCCGCCCCACGATCTGGATCCCCACCGGGAGCCCGTCCGCGCGTGAAGCCGGCCGGGACCGAGATCACCGGCAGCCCCGTCACCGTCAGCGCGTACGTGAGGAAGAACCACTGCGTGTAGTGCTCGACGCGGCTGCCCCTCGAGCGCGACCGGGTAGGGCTGCTCCACCGGAAACGGCCGGACGGCCACGGTGGGCAGGATCAGGAGGTCGTACCGCTCCATGAAGCCCCGCACGCGATGCCACAGGGCGCTCCGGAGCTTCTCCGCGCGGCCGATGTCCCGGGCCGTGAGCGCGAGCCCCTGCTCGATGTTCCAGACCAGGCCCTTCTGCATCTCCCCGCGCCACTTGGCCAGCCGGTCGCCGTGGAGCGCCGCCATGAAGAGCCCGCGCGTCCCCAGCACGATGTCGTTCAGCTCGGCAAAGGACGGCGAGGCCGTCGTCACCCGCGCGCCGAGCGACCGGAACACGCGGCTCGCGCCCGCGGCCACCCGGGCCACCTCGGCGTCCACCGGGATGAGCCCGTCGAGATCGGGCGTCCAGGCTACGCGCAAGCCGCGGACCGAGGGCCGGCGGACCGCCGCCGGAAAGGCCCGCGTATCGACGTCGTAGGAGAGCGGCGCCCGGTCGTCCGGACCGGCCAGGACGGACAGCATCAGCGCGACATCCGCGACCGACCGGGCCATCGGCCCCGACACGGCGAGCGAGTCCCACGCGATCTCTTTCGGGTAGACGGGCACGAGCCCCGGGGTCGTCCGGAACCCCACGACGCCGCAGAATGCGGCCGGGATGCGCAGGGATCCGCCCAGGTCCGAGCCCTCGGCGAGCGGGCCCATGCCGGCGGCCAGGGCGACGGCCGCTCCTCCGCTGGAGCCGCCGCAGGTGAGCGCAAGGTTCCAGGGATTGCGCGTCGCGCCGAAGACCGCATTGAAGGTGTTCGCCCCCGCCCCGAACTCCGGCGTGTTGGTCTTGCCCACGATGATGGCGCCCGCCGCCTTCAGACGCGCGACGGACAGGGCATCCTCGGACGGGACGTGATGCTCGAAGATCTTCGAGCCCCACGTGGTCCGGATGCCCTTGGTGGGCGTGAGGTCCTTGATCGACACCGGAATCCCGTGGAGCGGCGGCAGGGCGGCCCCGCGGCGCAGGGCCGGCCGTCGCCTTCCGCGCCGCGCCGAGCGCGGCCTCCCGGGCCACCGTGACGTAGGCGTTGACGACGGGATTCACCGCGTCGATCCGGCCCAGGACCGCCTGCATCACCTCGAGAGGCGAGACCTTGCGCGCGCGATAGAGACGCATCAGCTCCGTCGCCGGCACGTAACAGAGATCGCGGTCAGCCACGGACGGATCCTCCGGACACACGTGTGAACACGGATACCGATTGTAGCAGGCCAGCACCGTGAAAACGGCTTGCGCCCCGCCCGATACGCCCGGACAATGGCGGGCAGATCCACGAGCCGCCGAGCGCCGAGTACCAGACGGCCCGGAAGCGCATCGTCGAAGGCCTCTGAGAACGGGCCTTGACTCGGCGCCGAGCGCCGAGAGAATACCCCCGGAGGGTCCAGATGGACGTCTACACGCGGCTCGGGGTGCGGCCGATCGTCAACGCCCGGGGCATGAACACCATGGCGAGCGGCTCGCTGATGCCCAAGCCGGTCCTCGACGCCATGACGGAGGCGGCCGGCGCCTTCGTCGACATGGCCGAGCTGAACCGCCTCGCGGGCGCGCACATCGCGCGCCTGGTCGGCATCGAGGGCGCCCACGTGACCTCGGGCTCGGCGGGCGGGCTCCTCCTCGCGGCGGCCGCGTGCATCGCCGGCAGCGACCCGGATCGGATCGGCCGCCTCCCCGACACCACCGGGATGCGGAACGAGATCGTGATCCAGCGGTGCGACCGGATCCAGTACGACCAGGCGCTCCGCATGGCGGGCGCCGTGCTGGTCGAGGCGGGGGACGCGGACGCCTGCACGCCGGAGGCCCTCGAGGCCGCCATCGGCCCCCGGACCGCCGCGCTGATCTACATCGTCTCACCGGGGCTCGCCGAGCGAGGCGTGGGCCCGGAGCGCATGGCCAGGATCGCCCACGCCCGTGGACTCCCCCTCATCGTCGATGCCGCCTCCACCCTCCCGCCCGTCGGACATCTTCGACGCTGGACGGACACCGGAGCCGACCTCGTGATCCTGAGCGGAGGCAAGGGCATCCGGGGCCCGCAGAACACGGGGCTCCTCGTCGGCCGCGCGGACCTGATCCGCGCCGCCGCGGCGAACGCCGCGCCCAATGCGGCCATCGGCCGCCCCTGCAAGGTCAGCAAGGAAGCCGTCATCGGCCTCGTGACGGCGATCGAGCTCTTCCTCCAGGACGACCACGACGCCGAGTGGGCCCGCCACCTCGACGAGGCGCGCCGAATCCTCGCCGCCGCCGCGGGCATCCCCGGCGTACGAGCGCGCATCGAGGAGGACCGGGACGTCTGGACCTCGCCGACCCTGCTCCTGTCGATCGACTCCGCCGTGACCGGCCTCACCCCCGACACGGTCATGGACGCCCTCCGCCAGGGCGATCCCCCGATCATGGTCCGGGTCCACCGGGGCGAGCTCCTGGTCGACCCCCACTGCCTGCGCGGCGACGAGGCCACGGTCGTGGCCCGGCGGCTTCGGGAGGAGCTCTCCCGGCGGCCGGCCCGGTCCTGACGAACGATCTCTGCCGACACTGCCGAGACTCGCGCACACCCAAGACTCGAGACTGTCAAGACTCCCGACACTCCGACACCCCCAACACCGAAGGAGACTGCCGATGGACTTCCGGACTCTCGCCAGTGCCTGGCAGGCGGGCACCCTCTCCCGCCGGGCCTTCCTCGAGCGCGCCGCCGCGCTGGGCGCCGGTGCGGCGGCCGCCGCCCTCATGGAGGGCCGCGCGGCCAGGCCTGCCGCGGCCCAGACGACCCAGAAGCGCGAGCTCGTCATCGCCCAGGGCGGTGACGTCTCGAAGCTCGATCCGCACTTCTCGACCTCGTCGAACGACATCCGGGTGACGTTCAACGTCTTCGACAACCTCACGAACCGCCATCCGGACGGCAAGCTCCAGCCCGGCCTCGCCACCGAGTGGAAGGCCACGGGGCCGACCGCCTGGACGTTCAAGCTCCGTCAGGGCGTCAAGTTCCACAACGGCGATCCGTGCACGTCGGAGGACGTGAAGTTCTCGATCGAGCGGACGTACGACCCCAACGCGAAGACACTGGTGGCGAGCGTCTTCACGACCGTGAGCCGCATCGAGACGCCCGACCCCGCCACCGTGGTGTTCCACACCAAGGCCTCCGATCCCCTGCTGCCGGCGCGGCTGGCCTTCTACGGGGGCCAGATCGTCCCGAAGAAGCACCTCGAGCAGGTCGGCAACGACACCTTCAACGCCAAGCCCGTCGGCACCGGGCCCGTTCGCTTCGTCTCCTGGGCCAAGGACGACAAGCTCGTTCTCGAGGCGAACCCCGACTACTGGGGCGGGCGGATCGACGTCGACCGCGTCGTCTTCCGGCCCGTGCCGGAGATCGCCCCGCGCGTGGCCGGGCTCCTCAAGGGCGAGATGGACCTCGTCACCCAGCTCACGCCCGACCACTGGGACCGCGTCAACCAGGGCGCGACGACCAAGGGCGCGTCGGCGCTCTACGCCGGCCTCTACGTGCTCGGCACGAACTCCAAGGTCCCGCCGCTCAACAACTGGACGCTGAAGAAGGCGATGCAGCTCGGCGTGGACCGGGAGGCGATCGTCAAGGAGCTCTGGCGCGGGCGCGGCATCGTCCCCACCGGCCCCATCGCGAAGGGCGACGCCCACTTCGACGCGAGCCTGCCCCCGCTGGCCTACGACCCGAGCAAGGCGAAGGAGCTGGTCAAGCAGTCGGGCTACAAGGGCGAGCCCATCTATCTCGAGACGACCGTGGGCCTCCTCGCCAACGACAAGGCCATGTCCGAGGCCATCGCCGCGATGTGGAAGGACGTCGGGATCAACGTCGTCGTCGAGGTGGTCGAGTTCTCGGTGCGCGCCCAGAAGAACCGGGAGCGGACCTTCAAGGGGCTCTGGTGGTCCGATCCGACGTCGACCCTGCGCGACCCCGACGGGATGATGTGGCGCCTGATGGCGCCGGGCGGCCCCCACGACTACTGGCGGCACCCGGAGTTCGACGAGCTCGGCACCTCCGCCCGCAACTCGATGGACGAGGTCTTCCGGGCCAAGGCCTACAAGCGGATGACCGAGCTGTTCCTCGAGTTCAACCCCTGGATCCTCGTGATCCAGCCCAACGAGGACTACGGGCTCCAGAAGCACGTCGAGTTCGCCCCGAACCCGAACCAGGCCCTCGAGCTCCGGAAGTTCAACTTCAGGATGCGGCGGGCGTAGCGGGCCAGCGCCCCGGCTCCGGCGCTCGACGCCGGGCCGGGGCCTTCCCCACCCCAACCCTCGAACGACGTGTCGCACCCCCTCTTCCCGACCACCGTCATCGGCAGCCTCCCGCGGCCGGCCTGGCTCCGGGACGTCATCCTCGACCGCAAGGCCGGACGGCTCGACGAGGCCGAGGCGGACCGCCTCCTGGATCCGGCCATCGACACGGCCATCCGGCTCCAGGAGCGGGCCGGGCTCGACGAGATCACCGACGGCGAGTGGCGCCGCGAGAGCTACGTCAAGGTCTTCGCCGAGCGCGTCCGCGGCTTCCGGCCCGACCTGAACCCGAGCGGCGGCCTTCCCTACCCGGCGGTCGTGGCGCCGATCGAGTACCACCGCGAGATCGCCGCGCCGGAGGTCCGCTACACGCGGGCCCGGACCGGACGCCGCGTCAAGGCCACCCTGCCGGCGCCCTACATCATCGGCCGCCGGATGTGGCATCCCGAGCACTCGCGGGCCGCGTACCCGACGCGCGAGAAGCTCATGCACGACTGCGTCGGCGTGCTGCGCCAGGAGATCGAGGCGGTGCGCGCCGCCGGCGCCGACACGGTCCAGCTCGACGAGCCCTGGCTCGCGACCCTCGTGGACCCGAAGTTCCGGGCCGAGGAAGGGATCGGGGACGTCCGCTACGAGATGGACCTCTGCGCGGACCTCCTGAACCAGACGCTGGACGGCCTCCACGGGATCGAGACGTCGGTCCACCTCTGCCACGCGCACTTCGCGCGGCAGCACAAGACCGAGGGGTCCTACGACCTGATCATGCCGGCTCTCGCGCGCGTCCGGGCCGGGACCATCTCGCTCGAGCTGGCCACCCCGGCCGCCGGCGGGCTCGCCCCCCTGGCCCGCTTTCCCGCCGCGCCGCGGCTCGGCCTCGGCTGCATCGACCATTGCGACCGCCGGATCGAGACCGTGGACGAGGTCGCGACGCGGGTTGAGGCGGCGATGCGCTACGTCGACAAGGAGCGCATCGTGCTCCACCCGGACTGCGGCTTCGCCCCCTCGGTCCAGAACCCGATGGACCTCGATGAGGCGTACGAGAAGCTGAAGGTCATGGGCGAGGCCGCCGCGAGGCTTCGCCAGCAGCACGCCTAGCGCCGGTCGGGTCCGCCGACCCCGTCGGCTCCGGAACCCTCCCCGTCAGTCGTCGGCACGAAGCTCGAGCTCGTGGATGGACCAGTAGGCCACCGGATGTCCCTCGCGGAGGAGGAGCCGGAGCGCCCGCACCACGACAGGCTCGACCTCCAGTCGCACGGCGGTTGCGGCGTCAGACAGAAGCGCGATCCCGCCCCACCGGAGCGCCCGTTCGACGTGGACGGTGGCGGGCACGCTCCACCAGTTCGTGCCGTCGATTGAGCCCTCGAGCCGGAGCGAGTCGGGGAGGTCAGCCGGGTTGGCCGCCGTCAGCCGCAAGGCCCGGACGGGCCGCGGGGTCGCAAGGTCGATGCGGAACCAATCCCCGGCCCTGCGGGGCCTCCTGGTCGCCCAGCGGGTGCTGGGGTCGCCGTCCACCGCACGGGACGCGCCCCCCGGATTCCGGGACGCCGTGACGGCAAGCGCCGGCACCTGCACCGGACGACCCGGCGGCGCGGACGGGGGCGCGTAAACGAAGAGCTCGAGCCCGGCGAGCGGGCGCGTGTCGGCCGAGAGCCCCGCTCGGCGCGCTGCGAGGGCAAACCCCGGGACGTCAGTTGCCTCGAGGAGGACGCCGGTCCCGGGCGTCCAGCTGAAAGGCGACAGGAGGTCGGCGATCGAGCTCCGCAGCCCGTAGGCATCCAGAAAGAAGTTGGCGGGCGGGACGCGGATTTCGGGATCGGCCAGGGCCGCGCGGCCCGCCCAGCCCTGGTCGGCGTAGAGGCGCGTGACACCGGCATGGCGCAAGGCTCGCGCCAGCTCCGGACCCTCCAGGCCGGTCTCTGGCGGCGAAGGCCCGCCCGCATCGGCGTAGAGAAAGAGCTCGCGAACAGTCCAGTGCCAGGCCTCGTCGCGACCGGTCTGCGTGATGCGCAGGTACCGAGCGGGCGTCGGCGGGAACCGCAGCTCGACGCGCCCGCCCCGGACTCGCTGTAGCGGCCGGCCCGCCGACCAGTAGAGCGGTCCTCTGTACGCCGGCACATCCACCAGCACACGCCAGACGGCGCCGTCCAGTGAAGCCTCCAGCCGGAGGCCGCGGGGCACTTCCTGAAATGTCCGGGGTATCCACCGGACGAGGGCCACGTGCGCCGTCGCCCCAAGGTCGACCCGCAGCCACTCGCCTCCTCGCTGAGGGCCCGCCGTCGCCCAGAATGTGTCGGCGCGGCGATCGACCACGCGGCCGGTCGTCTCGGGGGCCTCGCTGCCGTCGACCCGCAGTCGCGTGGGGTCGATCTCGACCAGCCAGTGGTGCGGCACGGCAAAGTCGGCGTAGACGGATCCCCCGCCGTCAAGACTCCGAACGCCGAACGACACACCCACCGCGGCCAGGTTCCTCCTGAACTCCGCCGATCTCGAGACCATCCCGATCCGCGGCGTGCCGTCGACGGCGAGGGCATGCTCGGGCAGGATCTCCTGGTACGGGTCCGAGACGATCACGCGGCCGCCGGAGAGGAAGGTCAGCAGACGGCTCCTGACGTCGGGGTCGTAGATGTGGTGGGGCCCCTCCCGGTCCAGCACCGTCGCCATCCTCCGCACACCCTCCGCGCGGGCCGCCTGGGCCGCGGCGACGCTCGGCGCGAAGCTCTGCAGCGTCCCGGTCACGGCGCCCGCGGCATGCACGAGCACGATGGCCACGCCGATGAGCGCCGCGCGCCGGGCGGGTTGCCGGGCCAGCCAGGCGCCGAGGAGCGGCATCAGCGACGCGTAGACCGGCAGGAGAAATCGCTGGTCGTGGTCGTCGAGAGCGCGCCCGTAGACGGTTCCGACGGCCACGGTGACGTTGATGGCGGCGAGCACCACGAGGGCGGCGCCCAGCCAGCGCACGGTGGCGGCGCGGCCCGGCTTTCCCCGCGGCGCGTCGAAAAGAGCGGCACCATACGCGGCGGCCAGTGTCGTGGCCAGGGTCACCCCGGCCCACGTGGGGCGCAAATCCGCAGGGACGCCGATCAGGATGGGCCAGGAAACACGGCGGAAGACGTCGAGCTGCGAGAGCACGGTTCGGAACGGGAGCGCGCCCCCGGTCGGCGGGATCGCGGTGCCGTGGGACAGTCCGTACAGCCAGTGCGGGAGGCTCCCGAGGGCGAACGCGAGGCCCACCAGGAGCGCGCCCGGGACGAGTCGCCGCGCGCCGCTGCGGGCCACGAGGAGAATGACAGGAGGGAAGAACACGAGCACGAGGAAGTTCGTCCAGAATCCGAGTCCCAGCACCAGCCCCAGGAGAAGGAAGAGCAGGTGCGCGCGAGGACCCGGCGTCGACGCGGCGCGCTGGGCGAGGAGCAGCGCCAGGGTGCCGAGGACGAGCCCGAGGGGATAGTGCGTGCGAGCCTGATGCGTCCAGTAGAGGAGGAAGTCCGGGGGCACCGCGAGGAGGACCGCGGTCCACAAGGCGGCGCGCACCCCGGCGATTTCCCACGCGAGGCGTGCGCCGAGCCCCATCCAGACGATGGAGAGAAGCACGGGCAATAGCTTCAGGGTGGCGAACGAGGTGCCGAGGAGCAGGTAGATCGGTGCCGCCAGGTAGGCGTCGAGGGCCCCCATGAACGGCTGACCGAAGAAGTAGACCGGAAACCGGCCTCGGAGGACGGCGAGCCCCATGAGTCCGGTCGTCGCCTCGTCGTACCAGGCCTCCGGAATCGCAAGGAGCGCCACCCGGACGAGCGCGCCGACGGTCAGAGCGGCGAGGAGAAGGCCCGTCGAGCCGGTGGACCGTGCCACGGCAACCCTCCGAGGATGGCCAGCATATCATTCGCGATGGTCCCCGATGCCGTGGGAGAACCCTGCCGCGCGCGGTCAGGAGATCGGGCGCCCTTGACGCGCCCTGCAGTGTCCCGATAGGCTCGCCGACAGACAGCCGGCCGCGGACCGTCGCATCCGGCAACCCGGACCCCTCGAGACGGAGGTCGACGCCATGTGGGCGCGCGCGCTGAGGATTCTCGCCATCGTTCTCTGTCTCCTCGGGACCACCGGGCTGCCCGGCGCCGCGGCGCCGAAGGCGGGCGGCACGATGAAGGTCGCCCTCCTGCGCGATCCCACCGGCTGGGACCCCCACATCAACTATGGCGCCACCACGTACACCTTCCAGGCCAACATGTACGAGGGGCTCCTCCGGTACTCCCTCAAGGGCGTCCTCGAGCCCGGGCTCGCCGTGCGCTGGGAATCCCCCAACCCGACGACCTACGTGCTCCACCTGCGGAAGGGCGTCCGCTTCCACAGCGGCAACCCGTTCACGGCCGACGACGTCAAGTGGAACATCGAGCGGATCATCGCGCCGGCCACCAACGCGACGCGGGCCAAGGAGTTCGAGGTCGTGGAGGCGGTGACCGTGGTCGACCCCTCCACCGTCCGGATCGCGCTCAAGCAGCCCGCCGCGCCCTTCCTCGAGCTGCTCGCCGCGGCCGAGGCGGTCATCGCCGACAGCAAGTGGGTCGCGGGCGGCGGCGACCTCAAGAAGGCCGTGAGCGGGACCGGGCCCTTCAAGCTCGGCCCGTACGAGACCGGCGTGCGCTACGCGCTCGTCAAGAACGCCGACTACTGGGAGTCCCCCTATCCGTACCTCGACCGGATCGAGCTCTCCACCGTGGCCAAGGACGACGTCCGGGTCCAGGCGCTCCAGACGGGGAGCGTCGACCTCGCCGAGTACATCCCCTGGCAGGAGATCAAGGCGCTCGAGAAGGACCCGCAGATCAAGGTGCACGTGGGCTACGACACCTTCAACGTGATCCGCATGAACCCCAAGCGCCCGCCCTTCGACAACGTGAAGGTCCGGCAGGCGCTCAACTACCTCGTCGACCGCAAGGAGATCGTCGAGCTGGCCTGGGGCGGCATCGGCCGTCCGTTCGGCGCCGGGCTGATCCCCGACGGGCACTGGGCGTTCCCGAAGGCGATCCAGAACACCTGGTCCTACGATCCCGCCAAGGGCAAGCGCCTCCTCGCCGAGGCCGGCGTGAACCCGGGCGCGACGCGGATCGTGTTCGACTCGACGACGCTCTCGGTCCACATGGACTCCGCCCAGATCATCGTGACCCAGCTCCAGCGGGCCGGCTTCACGCAGATCGAGCTGAAGCCGATGGACGTGCCCACCCAGCAGCGGAAGCGCGTCTCCGGCGAGTACCAGCTCATGATGGACGGGTTCAGCCTCCCCTGGCCCGATCCCGACTTCTACGCCGGGTTCTTCGCCACCGGGGGCGCCTCCTACGCCCGCGCGGTGGAGTTCAGCGACGCGGCGCTCGACAAGCTCCTCGCCGAGGGGCGCGGCGCCCCGGACCAGGCGAAGCGCGCGGCGGTCTACGCGCAGGTCGAGCAGCGGGTCGTGGAGCTCGCGCCCTGGGTGTTCCTCCACTGGCGGCCGCAGGCCGAGGCGCACCGCGCCACCGTCGGCGGCTACACGCGGCTGCCCGGCGCCATCGGCAACAAGAGCCTGGGCGGCCTCAAGTACATGTACCGGGAGGGCTGAGCGATGGGGTTCGACGGCGCGGCGTTCGTCGACCGCTTCAACACCGTGTGGAACGGGCACGACGTGGACGGGATCCTCGCGATGATGACGGACGACGTCGTGTTCGAGGCATCCTTCGGCAAGGATCCCTGGGGCACGCGGATCGTGGGCAAGCCGGCCGTGCGCGAGTTCCTGGACGCCATGTTCACGCGGATCCCCGACGTGCGCTGGGACGAGATCCGGCACGCTGCCCATCCCGATGTGGCCGTGGTGGAGTGGATCACGAGCGGCACCCCCCGCGGCAGCACGCGCTACGAGGTCTACGGCTGCGACGTGCTCGCCCTCCGGGACGGACGCATCGCGGCCAAGCGCTCGTTCCGAAAGGGCGTGATCTAGCCGCCCGGGGAGAGCCGGCCGCTCCGTGTGGACCTACCTCCTCCGCCGGCTCGGGCTCGCCGTCGCCCTGCTCTGGGTCGTCGCCACCGTCCTCTTCTTCTCGATCCACCTCCTTCCCGGTGACCCCGCCCTCCTCATCCTGGGCGGGGACGCCGCCCAGGCCAGCCCGGAGCAGATCGCCCGGGTCCGGGCGCGGCTCGGGCTCGACCGGCCCCTCCCGGTCCAGTACGCCGCGTGGCTGGGCAAGGTCCTCAAGGGCGACCTCGGGACCTCGCTCATCGACGACCGCTCGGTCGCCCGCGACCTGGCGAACCGGCTCCCCCGAACGATCCAGCTGGTGGTGCCGGCCACCGCGCTCGCCATCGCCCTCGGCGTGCCGCTCGGGATGTTCGCCGCGCGGCGGCGTGGTCGCCTCGCCGACCCGGCAGCCTCCGCGCTGGCCCTCACCGGCTTCTCCATGCCCGTGTTCGTCGTCGGCATGCTCCTGGTCCTGGTGTTCTCGCTCCGCCTCCGCTGGCTTCCGCCGACGGGGTACGTCCCTCCTGCCGAGGACCCCGGCGGCTTCCTCCGCCATCTGGTACTGCCGGTCCTCGCGCTCGCGGCCGCCCCGCTGGCGACCGTGATGCGGATGACGCGGTCGAGCTACCTGGAGGAGTCCGCGCGGGACTTCGTCCGGACCGCCCGGGCCAAGGGCCTCGCCGAGCGCGTCGTCGCATGGCGCCACGTTCTCCGGAACGCGCTCCTCCCCGTCACCTCGATCGTGGGACTGCAGGTCGGCTCGATGTTCGCCAGCTCCGTGCTCGTCGAGTACATCTTCAGCTGGCCCGGCATCAACGCGCTCCTCCTGAACTCCCTCGGCACCCGGGACTATCCCGTGATCCAGGGGGTCGTCCTGCTCGCGTCGACACTCTTCGTGGCGGTCAACCTCGCCACCGACCTCTGCTACGGGCTCGTGAACCCGCGCATCCGGCATGGCTGAGTCAGCGAGCCTCCCCGCCGCCGGAGCGCCCCGCGAGGCCGGCGCGGAGCTCGCCGGCCGGCCGCGCCCGCGGGCGGCCTGGCGGCGGTCGCGACAGGTTCTCGTCGCAGGCCCGATCGTCGGTCTGCTGCTCGTGGCCGCGGCGCTGGCTCCCCTCCTGGCGCGATACGACCCCAACGTGCTGAACCCGCGCGCGAAGGCCCAGCCGCCGACGCTCGCCCATCTCCTCGGGACCGACGAGTTCGGCCGGGACCTGTGGAGCCGGCTGCTCCACGGCGCCCGCATCACGCTCGTGGTCGGGCTGTCCAGCGTCGCCGTCGCCGCCAGCCTGGGAACGCTCCTCGGGAGCGCCGCGGCCTATGCCCGCGGCCCCGCGGAGACGGCGATCATGCGGGTGATGGATGGCCTCCTGTGCTTCCCGCCGATCCTCCTCGGAATCTTCGTCGTGACCTTCCTCGGCCCCTCGCTCCGCAATCTGATCCTGGTGATCGGCGTGCTCTACGTCCCGAGGTTCACCCGCGTGGTGCACGCCAGCACCCTCGCGATCCGCGAGCTCGAGTACGTCGAGAGCGCCCGGGCGCTCGGCGCGTCGGCGGTCCGGGTCGTGGGCGAGACCATCCTGCCGAACATCGTGGCGCCGATCCTGGTGCAGGCCTCGCTCGCGGCGGGCCACGCCATCCTGCTCGAGTCGGGCCTCTCGTTCCTGGGCCTGGGCCCGCCCCCGCCCACCCCGTCCTGGGGACGCATGGTCGAGCAGTCGGGGCGCTTCATGCAGCTCTCCGCCCTGCCGCTCCTCTGGCCGTCGGCGGCCATCTCGCTCACGGTGCTCGCGTTCAACCTGCTGGGGGACGGGCTGCGCGACCTGCTGGATCCCCGGCTCCGTCGCGGCACGTAGGCGCCATTCAGGCCCACGGACGGCGCAGCTGCTGGAACGTCTGCCTGGAGGATCACGTCCAGTCCGGTATGGGACTGGCGACCTGCTCCTTCGCGCGGCAGCCCGGCCTGCCACGGATGCGACCTCCATCGGGGCGGGCTCACGATGGCGCCCTCCCGCTCCACTGGTCGGTCACCGGTCGAGATTGACGACCGAGAACGAGTCTCGCGGGACTCCTGGGGCAGCCGGTGCGAGGCCGCGCAGCACGCGTTTGGCGCGATCGATGGGAACCGCGAAATCGAGGGCGGCGCCGCCGCTCGCCCCGCTCGTATGTGTGACGATGCCGACCGCCTCCCCGCGTACGTTGAGAAGCGGCAAGCCCGCGCGCAGTTGGCCGGTCCGACGAGCGTCGGTCACCAGGTCACCACCGTTGGCAGCGCCCGTCGCACGGACCGTTCCGATCACCCCGTCGCTCGTCGAGCCTCCGAGCGCGATCAGCGGATCGCCGACTCTCAGGTCGCCCGAGCTCCCCAGCGGGACGGCCCGCAACCGTCCCTCCACCTGGAGCACAGCCAGATCGTTCAAGGAATCGATCACGACCCCGGTGACCGGGAGTCTTCGACCGTCAGGCAGAACCACGGCTACCTTCGTCGCGCCCGCGACGAGCCGACCGGCCGTCAGGACGATCCCGCTCTCGGCCACGACGTACCCGAACCCCATGCGATCCGTCTCACTGCCGTCGCCGGCCGCGGGCTGAGGAATTGCCACTACTCGCACGAGAGCGCGCCGTACGGCTTCGAGCGTCCGGGGCTCCGGGGACACTGCCGAAGGAGGACGAGCGGCGGGGACTGGCAGTTGAGTCGTCTCCTGCGCTCGACGGGTGGCCACGGTCATCGCTCCGCTCGAGGCGCCTCCGAGAGGAGCTCCCCGCGCGAATGCACGGCCAGCTGCGGGCCCGAGGGGACCTGTGTGCCACCGCTTTGAGGAGCGCTCCCACTTGGCGGGCTCGCGAGCGGCGGCGTGGGGGCTCGCGCAACCACCGGAGGCGTCGTCGGGGTTGCCGACACGGGAGGGGCCGGAGTGACGGATGACCCTGACGCGCCACGTGTTGGCAGCGATTCCGGAGGCGCGGTAGCCCCCGGTGCGGGCGATTGGACCGCTCTGGTGGGCGCCCCCCCCGCCAGGTTGGACTCGGACGGCCGCTTTCCGAGGTCGCCTCCGGCTCCGGGTGCCTGACTGATCGCAGTTCCTGAAGGGGGCAGAGGCTCGCCGTCACCAGGGCCGTCCCTCGCCATCACCCTCGCCACCGGGCTCGTCATAGCCCTCGCCATGGATGGACGCGAGGAATCAGCCTGGGCATCACCGACGGGCGGAGTTCCCTGGCTTTGGGTCGCGGCCACGGCTGCCGGAGGACTCGCGGGCGCTGGCGGCGGAGGCACGCTACCCGAGGGTACGGGCGGCAGAGCGGCCGGGCTTGGCGCTGGTGGGGACCCAGGGCTCAGCTCCCGCGTCTGGCTTCCGATCCCGCCTGAGACCGTGGGTGGCAGGACCAGCGCCGGGAGGGTCGCCTGGGGCGGCGACGTGGGCCGGTCGGCAGTATGTGGACCAGGCGCAGCGGGCTCGTCGACCCGAGGTTCTCCCCCGCCGGGGTCCGACGGCGGCCGCTCCGCGGGCAACGCCGGCGGCAGCGGCAGCCGCTCGACCGTCCTCTCGGCGGGTTGGGGCGCAGGCGCGACCGCCACTCGATCTTGCTCCGCGGGCGCCCGCCACGGGGCCAAGTTGACCGGAGGGAACCCGAGTGACCCCAGCAGGATGGCAGCGGACACGCCTGCGATCGTCCCCCACAGCCAGCGGGAGCGTGACACCTCCCACGCCTCGCCGCGCAGCGAGCTGCCGACCTTCCCCCCGATGCGCTTCACCTCATTCAACAAGCCCAGCAGGATGGCACCGGACACGCCTGCGATCGTCCCCCACAGCCGGCGGGAGCGTGACACCTCCCACGCCTCGCCGCGCAGCGAGCTGCCGACCTTCCCCCCGATGCGCTTCACCTCATTCAACAAGCCGCCGGGCACACAGCCCGGGCAGCCTGGCAAGACGACCCGGAATGGAGCCGCGCACGACTCATGGTGAGGCCACTGGGTACGACAGTCAGGGCAATAGTGGAGATGGCGGCCGGTCCGAGTGCCGGTGGGAGTACCTCCGGCAACCCCGGGAAAGTCCCAAGGGCACCAGGCTGCGAGACCATCGACGCAGCGACCCTCGTGGACCCACTCGACGTCGCAGAACTGACAGTGATGTGTATGAGGAGCTCGGGTCAGGAGGTCATCTCTCCCCGAACAGACCGCGCAGTCCGCCTCGGACAGCACACCGTTGTACGGATCCCGGGCCAGCAGCGCGCAATCTTCTGCGCTGGGACCACTGTGCTGCCAGCGGTGCTCCCTCGAGCAGCGGTGAGCGTGCCCCGCGTTTCCGTGCTCTACCGACGGTGTCGACTCTGGTGTGCTCATGGAGGTGGGGCATTACGGAACGGGCTTTGGCGGCCGGCGACTCGTTCGGGCTCCTCGACACCAAGGCGACTTGCGTCCATCTGCGCTCCGGGGTACCTTCGAAGGGAAGGACCAGTGAACCCAATCGCCGCTCGAGTCCAATCCTCCCACGGGGACACCTGTGAGAAAGAATGGGGGGGACGCGTGCCGATGCTACCGTCGAGCCGCGCTTCAACCGAAAAGCGTGAGATGCCTCGATGCGTGCTCACGCGACGCTCCTCGAATCCCCTTCGCGGAGTCCGCTTCATTCGGCTAAGCCTGGCATTTCTGCTCAACCTCTCGACCTTGCTGCTCTTCACCCCCATCTTGCCACATTCACTTCTCTTTGAGGAGTCCGCCTTCGCCAAGGACAAGGGCGGTGCGGACAAGGGCGGCGGCGACAAAGGCAGCAGCGATAAGGGCGGTAGCGCCGGGGGTGGCGGCGACAAAGGCGGCAGCGACAAGGGCGGTAGCGCCGGGGGTGGCGGCGACAAAGGCGGTAGCGACAAGGGCGGTAGCGCCGGGGGTGGCGGCGACAAAGGCGGTAGCGACAAGGGCGGTAGCGCCGGGGGTGGCGGCGACAAAGGCGGTAGCGACAAGGGCGGTAGCGCGGGGATCGGCGGCGACAAAGGCGGCAGCGACAAGGGCGGTAGCGCGGGGATCGGCGGCGACAAAGGCGGCAGCGACAAGGGCACCAGCGCGGGGATCGGCGGCGACAAAGGCGGCAAGGACAAGGGCACCAGCGCGGGGATCGGCGGCGACAAAGGCGGCAAGGACAAGGGCGCCAGCGCAGGCGGCGGCGACAAGGGCGCCGAGCACGGCAAGAGCGGCGTGAGCACCTCGAGTGTCGGAGGTGACCGGCCGAGTGGAGTGACCCAGGGTGGCGGACCCACGCCACCCACGGGGCCCGCCCGCGAATCGCGACAGTTCCAAAGCGTGCCCGCCCAGACCCAGGCCAGACGGTGAAGTCGAACCCGGTGACTCCGGGTACGTCGGTCACGGGCGAGCCCAGTCCCGGCTCCGATCCGGCCGCTGCGTCGGAGCGCGATGCCGAAGCGGAGGCTGCCGCGCGGCCGCGAGGCGTCAGCCCAGCGTGCAGCCACGGCGTCGGAGGATGCGGCCGAGGCGGCCGGGGACACATGGACGAAGCGCTCTCTCCCTTCCAGCGTCCGTCCGGCTCCTCATCACGGAAGCGGCACGCGACGCGGCACGCGGCGCGGCCGTCGCTGCGTGGCGAGCGACGCCGGAGGCCTCGAGCGGAGGCTGCGGCTCGCACGTCGACCGGCGAGGGCGGGCGAGCGCGGCAAACGGCCGTCGAGGCGAACGCCCTCCGAGGATGCCGCCCAGCACGCTCGGCAGGCGCCGAGGCGCCCGAGACGGCCGCCATGTCCCCCGCCATGGCGAGCAAACCCTCTGGCACGAATGGCTTCCTGGCAGGCTTCCGTCGGTCTACGTGGTCGCAATCCACTTTCGTCGCGGGCGAGGCGCGCTACCACGCGGAGGACTATCGTGGTGCTCGCGACAGCTTCAGCGAGGCGGTGATCCTCGAGCCCGAACACGACAAGGCGCGCGCGCTCCTCGGCTGGGCGGAGTATTTCGACGGGGACTACCCCGCGGCCACGATCACGTTCAAGACGGCGTTGCGACGCCAGCCCGGCTGGGAAGGACTGTACGACGGCCTCGGCTGGAGCCGGCTGCGTGCCGGGCGTCCACGCCTGGCTCGCGAAGCGTTCCGGGCGGCCCTGGCGGTCGAGCCCGATATGTCGACGCGCTCGTCGGCCTGGGCTCAGCCGAGTTCGAGCTCAAGCGGTACTCGGAGGCATTGCCGCCGCTCACATCGCGCAACGTCGGCTGAGGCCGTTGTTCGGCGAAGACCCTCCCCAGGTGTCGGACGTCCAAGTGAAGATCGCCTGGAGTCTCTATCACCTCGGCCGCTACGAGGACGCGCTCACCGCGTTTCAGGCAGGATCCCGGGGGGGACGCGACGCGCACCTGTTCCACACCGGGATGGGCTGGTGCTATCTCCGACTCCAGCGACAAGGCGATGCGCGCCAGGCCTTCCAGCGTGCCCTCGCCCTCCAGCCCGGCTCGGTGAAGCCCTAGACGGGCTCCGGCTCGCCAGCCGCTGACCCGACGGCGCTTTCCCGGCGGTCGCTTCACGATCCGACGCCCTTGTGGCTCAGGACGAGTCTCAGTCGACGCACGATCCTCGCAGCTCCGACCGGGCGCGCATCACCTGCCAATGTCCGTGTACACGCCCGGCGCCGTCCCGCAGTGCCTCCGCGCGCTGATGATCGGACCGTAGCCGCATCCAGCATGACGCGCCGGCTCGCATCCGCATAGGCGAGAGCCACCTCCACGTCGCCCGAGCCGGGCAAGCGAGGAAACGCGAACGGCGATCTCGGGCGCGCCCGAAGCCGGGGACTCCTCACGGTCGCGGAACCAGACGAAACCGCGACCCGTCCGCCGCTACCGCGTCCGCGCGTAGTGCTCGACGCGGCGCTCCAGGCGGGCGATCGTCTCCGAGACCGCGTACGCGAAGGCGAACACCACGATCACCAGCGCCCAGAACTCCTCGAAGAGGAAGTTCTGCGAGTACGTCTCGAAGAGCTCGCCCACGCCGAGGATCGCGATCAGGAGCTGTCCGATGACGACGCCCTTGACGCCCCGGATGACGCCCAGGCGCAGGCCGGCCAGGATCTCCGGCAGGGCGGCGGGAAGCAGGATCTTCCGGTAGAGGTCCCCGCGCCCGGCGCCGAAGCAGGAGGCCATCTCGACAGCGAGCGGCTCACCTGCCGGACGCCCACCTCGGTGTCGAGCACGATCACGAAGACGGCGAACAGGAACACGGTCACGACGATCGTCGTCTGGCCGATGCCCACCACCGCCATCAGCAGGGGGACCAGCGCCGAGACGGGGGCGCTCACGAACACGTTGACCCAGACGCGGAGGATCCGGCCGACGGTCTCGGATCGGGCCATCAGGATCCCCACCGGGATCCCGACGACGATGGCCAGGGCCATGCCGAGGGCGAACGCGCGCAGCGAGATCCAGGCCGCGCTCGCGAACTTGGCGGATGTGACCACCGCCACGCCGCTCGCGACCACCCGGCTGAGCGGGGGGACGATGGACACGGCCCCCGCCCGCCCGACCGCTTCCCACACGACGCACCACACGGCCGAGCGCCGCCGCCGTCAGGAGCGGGGAGCGGCCCGCGTCGGTCTCCGGCGCCTCACCCCACATACTGCTTGAGCACCTGCCAGATCTCGTCCACCGCGTCCAGGTAGCCCTTGTCGCGGCGGATCTCGTCCGGGCTCCGGCGGCCCCGGTCCACGCTCGGCTGGACCACCCGGTGGACGGTCCCCGGCCGGGGCGTCAGCAGCACGATCTGATCGGAGAGGTAGACGGCCTCCTCGATGCTGTGGGTCACGAAGATCACCGTCTTCCCCCGGTCGCGGAGGAGGACGAGGAGGTCCTCCTGGAACTTCCGCCGCGTCTGCTCGTCGACGGCCGAGAACGGCTCGTCCATGAGGATGATCTCGGCGTCCACCGCCAGCGCTCGCGCGAGCCCGACGCGCTGCCGCATCCCGCCGGAGAGCTGGTGCGGGTAGCTCTGCTCGAACCCGGCGAGGCCGACCTCGGTCGTCCAGCGGCGCGCCGTCTCCTCGCGAGCCTCGCGCGGCGTGCCGCGGAGCTCCAGGCCGAACGCCACGTTCCGGAGCACGGTCGCCCAGGGGAGCAGCGCGAAGTCCTGGAAGACGAACGCCCGCTCCGGCCCCGGGCCCTCCACGCGCCGCCCCCCGACCCGCACCTCGCCGGCGGTCGGCTGGATCAGGCCGGCGACGATCTTCAGCAGCGTGGTCTTGCCGCACCCGCTGGGACCGAGGAGCGTGGTCAGGCGCCCCCGCGGGAAGGTGACGCTGAGGTCCCGGAGCGCCTCGACGCCGGTCGCGTACCGCTTGCCCACGCCGCGGGTCTCGACCGCCGCGTCGGTCACGCCGCTCTCCTTGCCTCGCGGGCGCCGGTCGGACGGCGTGGAGCCCGTGAAGTCATGCCGTCAGCCCCGGATCTCCGGCGGGAAGAGCCGCCGCTCGACGCGCTCCAGACCCTGGATGGTCAGCGCCCCGAGCGCCACGATCGACGCGATCGCGGCGAACATCTCCGGGTAGTCGGCCACCGACGAGTGATACGTGATCAGGTCGCCGATCCCCGTGGGCGTGATCAGGAGCTCGGCGATCACGACGCCGATGAACCCCATCGCCACCCCCAGGCGAAGCCCCACGAAGATGAGCCCGCCCGCGTGCGGCAGGACGATCTTCCACACCGCCTGCCGCCGCGTCCCGAGGAACGCCCGGCACATCTCGAGGAGCGACGGCGAGGTGTTGCGGATCCCCTTGTACGAGTTCATCGCGACCACGGGAACGGCCAGCACGGTCACCGCCAGGACCTTGGCGGTCAGGCCGATGCCGTACACGTAGGTGATCATGGGGATGATCGCGGCCATCGGGGCGGCCTGGGCGATCACGAACAGCGGCAGGGTCAGCCACTCCACCGAGCGGCTCAGGCCCATGGCCACCCCGGCCCCGACCCCCACGACCGCCGAGATGGCGACGCCGATCACGAGCGGCTGGAGGGTGGAGGCGTAGGCCCGGACGAGCGATCCGTCCACCGTCATGCGTCCCAGCGCCAGGACGGTCTGACTGAACGGAGGAAAGGCGGGGCTGATCGGCCAGCGCCCCGCCATCTCCCAGATGCCGAAGGCGAGCAGGAACGACGCGCCGACCAGGAGGGTGCGGCGCGCCGCCCCGCCGATCACGCTCCCGTCACGAGCCGACCTTCGACAGCGCGGCCTTGAGCGGGACGAAGTTCCAGAAATCCTCGGCCTTCACGCCGTCGCCCTTGATCTGGCCGGCCAGGGTGAAGAACTCGAGATCGTTGACGGCGGCGCGCGCCGCCCCGCCGTCCGCCGGGAAGATGCCGCCCTGGACGCCTTCCTGGTAGTAGGGCAGGACCTCGGCCTCCAGCTTCTCGGGGAGGTCCTTCAGGAGCCCGAGCCGCTTCCGCTCCTCGACCGCGAAGCTCGGGTTCGCGTTGATCGCGCGCGTGGCCTTGAGCAGCTCCTCCAGCAGCACGGAGACGGCGGCCTGGTTCTTCTCGAGGAAGGCGGTGGTCGCGAAGAGGGCCTCGTCGCTCGCCTTCAGCTCGCCGAGCGGCAGGACGAGGAACTTGTCCGGCGCCTCCTTCATGACGAACTTCGTGTTCGGCCCGTCGAGGATCGACGCCTTGATGTTTCCCTTCAGCAGGGCGAGGCCGCGAACCTGCGACCCCGGCACGTAGCTGATGCTCTTGTACTTGATGCCGTGCTGCTTGGCGGCCAGAACCATGATCGCCTCGGTGCCGGAGCCCCGCCCCTGGACCGCGATCTCCTGGCCGTCCAGGTCCTTCCAGGTCTTGTACTGCTCCTTGGAGACGACCGGGAAGAACTGGAGCGTGCTGAGCTGGTAGAAGAACCGGATCGGCACGTTGACCTTCTGGAGCGCGGCGTAGGGCGTCCCCTGGCCGACGTCCGCCTGCCCGTTGATCACGGCCTGGGTGGCGATCTCCTCGCTCTTGAACGCCGTGATCTCGACCTCGACCCCGCGGGCCTTGGACCGCTCCGCCGCGATCAGCAGCGGCAGGTCGTCGATCCCGACCACGTCGCCGAGCGCGTAGCGGATCTTCGTGGTCCCCTGACCGGAGACGCTCCCGGCCATGATGCCGAGCACCCCGGCCAGCGCAACGACGGCGATGGACAACCGGCGGGTCCGCACTCGCATGGCTTCCTCCTCGTGACGATGTGGGTCCGTCGAGCCGCCGCGCCCATCCGGCGGCGGCCAGTGAGACCGCGACTCCTAGACGACGCGCACCGTGAGCGTTCCGACGCCGTCCACGGCGCCCTTCAGGACGTCGCCGCGCTCGACCGGGCCCACGCCGGCGGGGGTGCCCGTGAAGATCAGGTCGCCCGGCGCCAGCGTGAAGAGCGTGGAGAGGTAGGCGATCATCTCCGGGATCTTCCAGATCAGCTGGGCCAGGTCCCCGCGCTGCCGGGCCGTCCCGTTGACCTCCAGCCAGACGGCGCCCTTCGTCGGGTGGCCGATCTCCGACGCGCGGCGGATGGCGGAGCAGGGCGCCGAGCCGTCGAATGCCTTGCCCGTGTCCCACGGCCGGCCCATCTTCTTCGCCTCGCGCCTGGAGGTCCCGCCGGGTCATGTCGAGCCCCACGGCGTAGCCGTACACCAGCTCCAGGGCGCGCTCGGCCGGCACGTCGGCGCCGCCCGAGCCCAGGGCGACGACGAGCTCGAGCTCGTGGTGCACGTCCGCGCTGTGCGAGGGATACGCGAAGTCGGCCCCGTCGGTGACGATGGCGTCCGCCGGCTTCATGAAGAAGAACGGCGGCTCCCGGTCGGGATCGTGGCCCATCTCGCGCGCGTGCTCGGCGTAGTTCCGGCCCACGCAGTAGATGCGGTGGACCGGGAAGCGGCCGCGGGCGCCCGCGACGGCCAGGGACGGGGTGGACAGGACGGGAATCACATACTCCATGCGGCTCCTCCAGGGGGTGGTCGGCCGGAACCTCGGCCGGGCTCCCTCTTCTTTACCACACCGCGGGGCAACCGCGGAGCCTCTATCGGCGCCCTGCCCGCCTCTCCTGCGTCGCCAGGGTGAACGCGCCCGCCGCAGGCGGCATGGTGCGGAGGAGCGAGGCGCATCCCCCGCTGGCGGACTGGAGCGCCTAGCGGCTGCCTGCCTCTCCACGGAGCGCGCCGAGGTATTCCGTGATCGCGCGCCGGGCCAGGGCCCCGAAGTTCATGGTGATCAGCTGGACGCCCCGCTGGCTCATGGTCCGCGCCTCGGCGCCGGTCGCCGCCGGGTACATCACGAGCTTCCCCGCCCCGAGCGTGAGGTCGATCGCGCGGTCGACCAGGCGACGCACGTCCGGGTGCGTGGTGGCTCCGCCGTAGTACTGGCGTCCGAGGATCAGCGCCATGTCCCCGGCCCCGACGAAGCAGCCGTCCAGGCCGTCCACCCGGAGAATCTCCGGGAGGGCCTCGACGGCGCGCGGCTCCTCGATGAGACCGAGGCACAGCACCTCGCGATCGGACTGCTCGAGGTGCTGGAGGGGCGTCTGGGTGAAGCCGTAGCCCGCCGCCCGGCTCGTGCTCGCCGCCCCCCGGATTCCCCGCGGCGGGTACCGGGCGGCGCTGACGAGCCCTTCGGCGTCGGCCGCGCTGTTGCAGTGGGGCAGGATGAGCCCCTCGACGCCCGCGTCGAGGTAGCGGAGGACGAGCGAGGCCTCGCCGTTCGGGACGCGCAGGAGCGCCGTCGCCCCCGCGCCCTGAGTCGCCCGGGCCAGGTTGCGCACCCCCTGGGGATCGACGCCGGCGTGCTCGCCGTCGGCGATCAGGAAATCGAAGCCCGCCATCGCGCAGAACTCGAACAGCTCCGGCGACCAGAACTCCTGGAACAGCGGGCCCGACGCAGGTCTGGCCCCCGGCCACCTTCTCACGCAGCCGGTTCGGTCGCGCCACGTGCTAGGCGCCCTTCCCGCGCGAGGCGCGCCCGCAGATCCGAAAGCGTGTACCGGCCCGGGCGCTCGCGGCGCCGCGCCATCTCCGTGATGAGCTCCAGCAAGAGCCCGCTGTACGGCGTCGGCACTCCGTGCGCCCGGCCGAGCCGGACGATCTCGCCGTTGAACCAGTCGGCCTCGACCTGCCCCCCGCCGTGATAGAGGTCCTGCCACAGGGAAGGCCGGTGCCGCGGCTCCTCGTCGGGGGGGATCGGCACGCCCGTCGCGGGACCGCGCAGGCTCCGGATCCGGTCCTCGATCGAGCTCCCCGGCGGACCCTCGAACCGGATGCCGGCCGCGCGCAGGACCCGCACCCCCTCCTCGTACACGTCGGCGAGGAAGGTCCGCACCGCCGGATCCGCCTGGGCCTCCTGCCCCGAGATCCCCAGGAGCCCGAAGGTCGCGTTGTTGAGGTTGATGGCCATCTTGTTCCACTTGTGGACGGCGATCTCCTCGGTCGAGTACGCGGGGATGTCGGTCTTCGCGACCGCCTGCGTGACCTCGTGCGCGGCCTCCGACAGGCCCGAGGGCCAGCGACCCGACGCCGAGAGGCCCGGCGCTGGTGTGAACCACCTCGCCGGGCACGAGACGCTTGGCCCCGATCAGCACCATCACGCCGTGCACGTTCCGGAAGTAGCGGGCCGCCACCTCCTCGTTCCGGATGCCGTTCTGGGCGCAGAACACCGGCAGCTCCAGCGCCGTCGCCCCGCGGAGCGCCTGCATCGCCGCGTCCATGTCGTAGGACTTGACGGAGCAGATCACCACGTCATCGGCGCCGAGAGAGGCGGCCGCGACGTCGGTGACCGCCGGCACCCTCAGCACGTGGTGCCCGTGGACACCGCGGAGGTGCAGGCCGTTCCGGTTGATCGCGTCCACGTGCTCCCGCAGCGGGTCCACGAAGAGGACGTCGAACCCGGCCTTGGCGAGCTGCCCGCCCACCACACCGCCGATGGCACCGGCCCCGAGCATCACGAAGCGCATGGATCCTCCAGTATGTTCTGGGCCGCCATCCGGTTGGCGTGCGTCACGCCGCGGCGACGGCCGGAAGAGCGAAGTGAGCTGACTCCGATGAGTGTCGGTGAGTGACGGTGGACACTCGCCGCGCCCCTACGCCCGCCGGACCCAGACCGCCGTGTCGTGGAACACGGCGCCCCCGTTCGGGTACCCGGGCTCGGCGCTGGTGAGCGCGTTGATGCCGATGCCGCCCTCGAAGTGCTTGTTCGGCCAGATCCCCTCGACCACGACCACGCCGCGCTGCTGGCCCTCGCGCGGCCGGGCGTGGGCGACCACCGCCCCCCGCTCGTTGCCGAGCGTGACGCGGTCGCCTTCCGCCACGCCGAGCGCGACGCAGTCGTCGGGGTTCATGAGCGCCGTCGGGCGCCGCTCCCGGGCGAGCGAGCCGGGCGTCTCGCTGAAGGTCGAGTTCAGGAACGTGCGCGCCGGCGCCGCCACCAGCCGGAAGGGCTTCTCGGCCGTGGCCCGGTCGATCACGTCGAAGTGGTCCGGCAGCCTCGGCATCTTCGAGCCCTGGCCGCCGAAGGCGTCCCAGTCAGGCTTGAAGCGAAACTTCCCATCCGGCCACTTAAAGCCTTGCAGGAAATGGGCTTCTTCGAACGGGAGCGCCATGTCCTGGCCGCCCCGCTCCACGTTCGTCCGGGCGTCCCACATCCCCGAGCGCTGGAGCGTCTGGTCCATGATCTCCCACGCGGTCATCCCGAAGCCCGGGTGCTCGGCTCCCAGCCGGCGGGCGAGCTCGGAGATCACGAAGTGGTTCTCCCGGCACTCCCCCGGCGGCTCGATCACCTTCCGGGCCACCTGGAAGGTACGTGTGCCCGCTCGCCGTGTAGAAGTCGTCGTGCTCGAGGAACATGGTGGCCGGGAGCACCACGTCGGCGAAGGCCGCGGTCTCGGTCAGGAACTGCTCGTGGACGCACAGGAACAGGTCCTCGCGCGCGAGGCCCCGGTGGACCAGGTGGAGGTCGGGGCACACCATCGCGGGGTTGGTGTTCTGGACGAGCATCGCGGTCACCGGCGGGCCGCCCCGGAGCGCCTCGGGGTCGCCGGTCAGGATCGGCCCGAGGCGGGACTGGTCGAGCGCGCGGATCGTCGGGTCCACCCGGTCGAGCCCCTCGATGAGGCTCCGGTCGAGCGGGTAGATGGCGCCCTGGCCGTAGAGCGCACCGCCGCCCGGGTACTGCCACGCCCCCGTCACCGCCGGGAGGCAGGACACCGCGTGCATGCTGCGCCGCGCCGTTGCGAGACCGGCTGAACCCGTGATGGCAGCGGATGAAGCTCCGCTTGCTCCGGCCGTAGAGCCGGGCGAACGCGACGATCTCGTCGACCCCGAGCCCGGTGATCTCCGCAGCCCAGGCGGGCGTCCGCGTCCGGAGGTGCGCCGCCAGCTCGTCCGGAGCGTCCGTGTACCGCCGCATGTACGGCCAGTCCGCGTAGCCCTCGGCGAAGAGGACGTGCATCACGGCGCACGCGAGCGCCCCGTCGGTGCCCGGGCGAAGGGCCAGGTGCACGTCGGCGCGCTCCGCCGTGCCCGTCCGGTAGGGATCCACCACGACCAGCTGGGCGCCCCGCCGCTGCGCGCGCGTGACGTGAGTCATGACGTTGACCTGGGTGTTGACGGGATTCCCGCCCCAGATCACGACGAGCTCCGAGTGCTCGCCCACCTCGCGGAGGTCCACACCGCGCTTGGCGCCGACCCCCGCCAGCCAGCCCGTGTCCGACAGGGTGACGCAGATCGTCGAGTACCAGCGCGAGTAGCCCATGACGTGGCGCAGGCGGTTGATGCCGTCCCGCTGGACCAGTCCCATCGTGCCCGCGTAGAAGTACGGCCAGACCGTCTCGAGACCGTGGCGGGCCGCCTTCTCGACGAACGCCTCCGCGACGCGGTCCAGCGCCTCCTCCCACGAGATGCGAGCGAACTGGCCCGAGCCCTTCGGCCCCACGCGCCGCAGCGGGTGGAGCAGGCGGTCCGGGTGGTGAACGCGCTCCGCGTAGCGCCCCACCTTCTCGCAGATGACGCCGGCCGTGTAGGTGTTCCGCGTGGAGCCGCGCACCCGCCCGATCGTGCGGGCGTCCAGACGCTCCACGTCGAGGGCGCACGTGCTCGTGCAGTCGTGCGGACACACCGAGGGCACGAGCTCGATGGCCGTCCCCGCCCCGCGCGCATCCCGGATCGCTCGTGCGCATGCGATCGAGGATACCGTCCGGGGCCGGGCTCTGACAATCACGGATCGGCGGGCATCGTGGCGGCGGGCGCGTCGACCGCGAGCCTCGCGCGGGGCGAGTCTAGCCAGAGGCGAGCGCGGTGAGCACCCCGATGGTCGCGAGCGAGACATCGCCATGGCGCGGGCGTCGGAGGCGGTGACGTGGCCGAGCGCGCCCCAGATCGTCAGCAGCGCGGAGACGCCACGCGCCGCCGAGGCCCCATTGCGGGGCCCGTGCGCCGAGCCCGGGCACCCGCGGTAGATCCACCACCCGAGGCCCGCCGAGCGCGCACTCCACGGCGAGCTCGATACCCGGTGTGACGCCACAGGCCGAGCCCGACCCGGTACGACCCAGCGCCCAGCAGGGAGCCCCGCGAGATGGACCAGAGCGTCCAGGAGGAAATGCGAGAAGACCGTCGCCGCGACCACCACCCCGGCTCTCACCTCCCACCCGCACGCGCGAGCAATTCCGAAGGCCGACAGCCGACCAGGAAAGGCTTGCGATCAGCCCGTGCGAGTAGGGAAACGTGAACGTCAGGTAGTGCACCCCTCCCCGACATTCAACGGGATGTGAACCTCTTCGAGGCCCAGCAGAACGAACACCCAGAGGAGGGCGTCCAGCCACATGGCGGCCAGGAACAGCGCTCCGAGCCCCAGCTCGCGGCGCCATTCGCTTCGCCGCCAGGGCGGCACCCAGGTGGCCCACGAACATTGCGCCATGATAGCCCGCGCAGACTCGCCGGGATCGCCGGCCGACAGCCCGCGCACTTCGCTCGCGCTCCCCCTGCCTTGACAGCGCGAGGCGCTCCCGTCACGGTAGGCAGCGGTGACCGACCATCTGCCCGGCCGGCCTCCCGGCGTCTCCAGCAGACGCGACCTCGGCGTCCGCGCTCCCCGATCTCACGAGCCCCCAGCGGCTTCCGCGGCCTGACGGGCCCCGTCGACGTCTGGCGTGACCCCGAGGGCATCCCCCACGCGCGGGCCGGGTCCGTCCACGACGCGTTCTTCGCCCAGGGCTTCGTCCACGCCCAGGATCGGCTCTGGCACATGGAGTACGACCGCCGGCGGGCGAGCGGACGATGGGCGGAGCTCGTGGGCGAGGCCGGCGTCGCCCAGGACGTGCTGGCGCGCCGGCTCGGCCTCGACCGGAGCGCCCGCGTCGACTACGAGGGCGCGGCGCCCGAGACGCGCGCGATGCTCGAGGCGCTACGCGGCCGGCGTCAACGCCTTCCTCCAGCCACGCAAGGTCTGGCCCATCGAGTTCCAGCTCCTCGGCACGCGGCCCGAGCCCTGGGCCCCGTGGGACAGCCTCGCCGTCTTCAAGATCCG
Source organism: uncultured Candidatus Rokubacteria bacterium (assembly GCA_963745015.1). Classification (GTDB taxonomy): domain Bacteria; phylum Methylomirabilota; class Methylomirabilia; order Rokubacteriales; family DASRDR01; genus DASRDR01. Next base: position 277,494 of record CAVUVU010000008.1, on the reverse strand, counting down.
GCACGTCGAGATGGGGCCCGTGGCAGATGAAGCTCTGGCGCGCCCGGCTCGTTCGGCAGCTCGGGCCGACGGCTGGCCGCGTACCTGTCCCCGGGCACCGCCCCCGCGTCCGATGCTGATCCTCCCGCCCGGCACGGAGTACCGGGGGCCGGCGCCCGGCGCCCTGGAGGCCCTCGACCGGAACGATCCCGCGCTCGCGGCGCTTCCCGGCCTGGGTCGGCGGGAGCAACAACTGGGTCCTCGCCGGGACCCGCACCGCTTCCGGGCAGCCCCTCCTCGCGGGCGATCCCCACCGCGCTCTCGACACGCCGAACTGCTACTACCAGAACCACCTCGCCTGCCCCGAGTTCGACGCGATCGGGCTCTCGTTCCCCGGCGTCCCCGGCCTCTCCCACTTCGGCCACAACCGCCACGTGGCCTGGTGCGTCACCCACGCGATGGCGGACTACCAGGACGTCTTCGTCGAGCGCTTCGATCCCGACCGACCCGACGCGGTACGAGTTCCGCGGCGAGTGGCGGCACGCCGAGGTACGGCGCGAGACCATCCAGGTCCGCGGCGGACGGCCGGTCGACGTCGCGATCACGGTCACGCACCACGGCCCGATCGTCCTCGGCGATCCGCGCGAGCGGCCACGCCGTGTCGCTCCGCTACACGGCGACGGCCGAGCTGAACCGGACGTTCGACGCCTTCGTCCCGATGCTCCGGGCCGCCTCCGCCGACGATCTCGAGGCGGCCATGCGGCCGTGGGTCGACCCGGGCAACAACCTGGTCTTCGCCGACGTCCACGGGACGATCGGGTACCGGACGCGCGGGCGCGTGCCCGATCCGGGCCGACACGAACGCGTGGCTCCCCGTCCCCGGCTGGGACGGCGCCCACGAGTGGACGGGGACGATCCCGTTCGAGGCCATGCCCGCGCTGCGCGATCCCGGCCGCGGGCTGGATCGTCACCGCCAACAGCCGGATCGTCGACGACGACTACCCGCACTACCTCGGGCTCGACTACGCTCCGGACTTCCGGACCCGCCGCCTCGTGAGCGCGCCTCCAGGACCTCCGCGGCGCGACGGTCGCCGACATGGCGGCCATCCACGCGGACCGCGCCTCGATTCCCGCCCGGAGCCTGATGGAGCTGGCCGGCCGCATCGAGCCCGCTCGACGCCGGCTCGCGCGCGGCGCTCGCCATGCTCCGGCGCTGGGACGGCGCCATGGACGTCGACAGCGCGGCGGCGACCATCTACGCGGCGTTCCGGGCGCGTCTCGTGCGCGACGTCCTGGCGCCGCTCCTCGGCCCCCTGGCGGGGGACGCCTTCGCGAGCGCCCCGAGCGCCGCCGTCGCCCACGTGGCGCGTCTCCGCGGCCGCCTGGCCGAGTGGATCCGCGACGGACGACCGGACGCTCCTGGCGACCGGGCGACGACTGGGAAGCGCGATGGCCCGCGCGCTCGCGCGGGCGGTCGCCACGCTGCGCGAGACGCTCGGGCCCGGACCCCGCGTCGTGGACCTGGGGCCGCCTCCACGTCGCGCGCCCGCGCCATCCGCTGTCGGCGGCGTTCCCGGAGGCGGCGACGCTACTCGACCCGCCGGCCTCCCCCGCGGGCGGGGACGGCGACACCGTGCAGGCGGCGGACTTCGTCCCGGCTGCCGGGTTCGACCTGACGCTCACCTCGGTCGCGCGCTACGTGTTCGACCTGGGCGACTGGGAGCGGAGCGCGTGGATCGTCCCGCTCGGGCGCCTCGGGCCATCCGGGAAGCCCGCACTACGCCGACCAGTCGGCGGACTGGGCGGCGGTGCGCCTCCGCCCGATGCGCTACGACTGGGACCGCGTCGCCGCCGAGGCGCGAGAGCCACCAGCGGCTCGAGCCCGACCTCCGGCTGACTAGTCGCCCGTCGTCAGTCCCTGAGCCCGGGCATGTCGAACCCGCGCGCCGCGAGACCGGCGACGAGCTCCGCCTCCTGGGCTGGCGTCAGCTCGACCAGCGGCGGCCGCACCGTCCGCCAGCCCGGGTCCTGGAGGAAGTGGGCGATGGTCGCCTTCAGCGCGGGGATCATGGGGATCCGCTGCAGTACGGCGCGCGTGGCCGCGATCTCCGCTTGCTGATGGTCGGCGTCGGCGGACTGCCAGCTCCGGTACAGGTGGTCGATCTGGCCGGGGTTGACGTTGCCGGTCGCGGTGATGCAGCCGACGCCGCCATTGCGCATGTTCTGCAGCAGGAAGACCTCGCTGCCGGCGAAGACGTCGAAGTCCGATGCCCCGGAACGCGTCGAGCATCGCCTTCGTGTTGTTCCAGTCCCCCGAGGAGTCCTTCACGCCCGCCACGATCCCCGGGTAGGCCGCCAGGAGCCGCTCGATCAGGGCGAGGCTGATCGGCACCTGGGCCACCGGCGGGATGTGATAGAGGTACAGGCGAAGCCGCGGGTCCGCCACGCGCTCGATGACCTCCGCGAACGCCCGGAACAGGCCCTCGTCCGACACGCCCTTGTAGTAGAACGGCGGCAGCATCAGCGCGCCGCGCGCACCCGAGCTTCACGGCGTGCCCGGTGAGCCGCACCGAGTCGGTGAGCGCGCAGCAGCCGGTGCCGGGCATCAGGGCCTCGCGGCGGCACGCCGCCCTCGACCAGCGCCTCCAGCAGCTCCATCCGCTCGTCGACCGACAGCGAGTTCGCCTCGCTGTTCGTGCCGAACACCGCGAGGCCGCGGCAGCCGTGGCCGAGCAGCCACCGGCAGTGGCGCACGAAGCGCGCCGCATCGGGCGCCAGCCGAGGCGTGAAGGGTGTGACCACCGGTGCCAGCACGCCGGACAGCCGCGTCGTCGTCATCGCCATTCCCCTGGGTCTCACCCTCGTGAAGGTGTCGATCGGGCTCGATCGGAGATGATACACCGCGATCGAGACCGAGGCGGGCGGAGGTCGAGCGCCCGCGCCCGTGGGGACGGCTGCTCGTCCTCTGCGGCGTCCTCGCGCTCCACAACGCGATGCGGATCGGCCCGGTCACGTTCATCGAGGAGCTGCGCGGCCGCTACGGCGTCGACTACGCGGCGCCGGCAACGTGGTGGGCGCCTACACGCTCGCCTACGGCTTCGCCCAGCTCGTGGCGGGCCTCCTCGCCGACCGCCTCGGAAGCCGGCGTCTGATGCTCGTCGGGCTGGGCCTGGGGGCCGCCGGCTCCGCGGCCTTCGCCGTGACCGAGAGCTACTCCCTCGCCCTCGCTGGCCCGGCTCCTGATGGGGGTCGCCGGAGGCTGCCTCTACACGCCAACGATCGCCTACACGTTCGCGGCGTTCCCGGATGCGCTCCGCGGCCGCGCGATGGGCTTCGCGGAGGCCGGGGTCGGCGCGGGCCAGGTCCTGGCGCTGCTGGGCCTCCCGACCCTCTTTGAGGCGATCGGCCTCACGCCGGCGTTCCTGACGTTCCCGCGGCCGCGGTGGGGCTCGGTCTCGCGGTGGCGCTCGGGCTTCCGCCCATCCCGCCGGCGCCCCAGGCCGCCCGCGGCCGCTCCGGGATCTCGCCCGCGAGCGCGACTTCTGGCTCCTCGCCGTCGGCTTCGCCTTCGTCGGGATGCTGGCCCAGGTCGCGGTGCTCGCCTGGATGCCGACCTACCTCCGTCAGGTCCACGCGTTTCGGCGTGGTCGGCGCCGGCCTGTCCACCGGCATCGTGGTCACGGGCCTCATGCTCTTCTCGCCCCTCTTCGGGATCCTCTCCGACCGGCTGACCGCGCGGCGGCCGGTCATGCTCGTCGGATGCCTCCTCGCCCTCGCCGGCTTCGTCATCCTCCTGGTGACGCGCCATCCGTGGGTCGCCGTCGCCGCGGCGCTCCTGGTCAGCGCCAGCATGGCCGCCACCATCCCGATGCAGGTCGTGTTCGCGTCGGAGCGCTTCCGGGCCGTCGGCTCGGGCACGGCCATCGGCCTCGTGAACACCGGCGGGCAGATCGCCGCCTCGCTGGGCGGGCCGCTCTACGGCGCGCTCCTCGACCGGGGCCTCGGCTTCGGCGCGGTGTGGGGATTCGCCACGGGGCTCGGTGCCCTGCGCATCCTGGCTGTCCTCGGCATCCGGGAGCCAGCCCGCGCCGATCGCCGCGACCGCCGAACCTTGACCCTCCGAGAGGCCCGGGTGTACGGTCGGGACCAATGAGACGCCCGACGCTCCGCGAGACGACAACGCGCAGCTCCGTCGGCCCGGGCGGCCCCCCGCGATGATTCCCGCCGCCCGGGCCGTTCTGTTCACCGCGGCGCTCGCCCACATCCTCCACGACGGGTTCTCCGACGTCCTCTACGTCCTCCTGCCGCTGTGGGCCAGCGAGTTCAGCCTCACGCTGACCGGCGTCGGCGTCCTCAAGGCGGTCTACACCGCCGGCATGGCGCTCTCGCAGATCCCGGCCGGCATCCTCGCCGAGCGCTGGGGCGAGCGGCGCCTGCTGGTCGTGGGCACCGCGGTCACGGCGCTCGGCTATCTCGGCGTCGCGCCGCTCGCCGAGCGGGATGCTCCCCTCGCCGGCGCTGCTCCTCGTGGCCGGTCTCGGCTCCGGCGTCCAGCACCCGCTGGCCTCCTCGCTCGTGTCGCGCGCGTACGAGACCGGCCCGAGGCGCGCGGCGCTCGGGACCTACAACTTCGCGGGGGACCTCGGGAAGATCGCCGTGCCCGCCGCCGTCGCCCTCGGACCGCGATCGGCTGGCGCTACGCGAGCGGCGTGTACGCCCTGCTCGGCCTCGCGGGAACCGTCTTCATCGCCCTTGCGCTGGTCCGGATCGGGGCCGGCGCGGCGGCGCCGCTCGCCGAGGAGCGCGGGGCCGGCGGCGGGGGCTGGGGCATCCGCGACATGCGCGGCTTCCAGGCGCTGTCGGCCATCGGCATGATCGACACGGCCACCCGCACGGCGCTCCTCACCTTCCTGCCGTTCCTCCTGCTGGCCAAGGGGCTCACCGTCGCAGGGGTCGGCGTGGCGCTCGCCGTCCTCTTCGCGGGCGGCGCCGCGGGCAAGTTCGTCTGCGGTCTCGTCGCCGAGCGGGTCGGAATCGTCCGGACGGTGATCCTCACGGAACTGGCCACGGCCTGCGGCATCGTGGCCGTCGCCCTGGGACCGCTCGGGTCGCCCTGGGGGTGCTCCTGCCGCTCGGTGTCGCGCTGAACGGCACGTCGTCGGCGCTCTACGCGACCGTGGCCGACCTCGTCCTCCCGGAGCGCCGCGCCCGCGCCTACGGCCTCTACTACACGCTCGTCGTCAGCGCATCGGCGGCGGCCCCGCTGCTCTACGGCGCGCTCGGCGACGCGATGGGGATCCTGGCCACGCTCCTCGTCACGTCGGCGGTGGTCCTCCTGACGGTACCGCTCTGCCTCGTCCTCAAGGGCGCCCTGGCGCCGCTCGAGGACGCGCGGCTGCCCGCGTGAGCGGGCGACCGGGCCCGACGCCGGCCACGGCATGAAGGGCGTGGCCCGGGGCTCGGGCTCGCCCTTCTGCGGGTCACCCTCGGCGTGATCTTCCTGATGCACGGCTATCTCGGCTCCGTCATCGGGCCGGACGGCATCGCCGGCTACACGACCCGCATGGGTTACCCTGCCTCCCTGGGTCGCGCGCTTGGCTGGTATCTGATCGCGGCGCATTCGCTCGGCGGCATTCTGCTCATCGTCGGGTTCCTCACCCGGTGGGCCGCGCTTGCCCAGGTGCCGATCATGGCGTCCGCGTTCTTCCTCCACCATCTCGGCCAGGGATTCTTTCTGACCGGCATCGTGGTGGACGCGGCGCGTGGGGTCGCCATCGCGGGAGGGTACGAGTACACGCTCCTCGTCCTCGCCGCCACGGTGACCCTCGTCCTCGCGGGTGGCGGCTGGCCCGCGGTCGACCGCGCTCGCGCTGAACGTCCATCCCACCCGGCCCGGCGTCGCTACGAGACGGCTCGCGGACGTGGCGGCGCGGCGCCGCGCTCCTGCCGCGAGTGCGCCGTCGTCCGCAGGGAAAGCGGAAGGCTCCGATGGACGGCGCCGGCCTGAGTCGCCGCGCTCTTCCCTCAGGCCGGCGCGACCTCCACCGTGGCGTCGAAGGCCGCCTGGCCGGCCGAGAAGTGGAAGAGGTCCACGGCCTCGTCGGGGAGACTGGCCTCCCCTGAAGTCACGTCGTTGATCCCCGTCCAGCCGTCGCGCATCCACACGGTGCCCGGCGGCACGGCGCTCGGTCACCAGGGCCCGGGCGGCGAAGGCGCCCCGCTCGCCGGACCCTTCACGGGGTCGCCGTCGGACAGCCCGCGGCCGGCCGCGTCGGCCGGGGCCATCCAGAGCCGGGGCTCGGGATCCAGCCGGGCCAGGCTCGGCAGCGCCCGGCCGTGGTCGTAGAAGCCGTGGAACTGGGTCAGCGTCCGGCCCTGGCGGAAGGCCAGGGGCCACAGCGGGGACGCCGGCAGGGGCTCGTAGACCGGCAGGGCGGGCAGCCCCAGGGCCGCGGCCCGCTCGGGCAGAACTCCACCTTGCCGGAGGGCGTCGGGTAGACGTGAGCGGGGTGGCCGACGGCGAGACTGGAGCGCCCGGATGCCCCCCTCGCGCGGCAGCCGCGGCCACCGTGGCGTGGCCGGTCGCCGGATGGTCGAGGATGGCGTCCAGGGCGCCCCTCGTCGGCCCAGGGGAAGAAGTCCGCCGAGGTCCAGCCGCCGGGCCAGCTCCCGCAGGATCCACACCGCCGATCGGGCCTCGCCCGGCGGCGCGAGGAGCCGCGGCATCAGGTAGAGGTGGGTGTTGGTGCTCTTGCAGCCCAGCTCCTCGAGCCAGGCGGTGGCCGGCAGGACCAGGTCGGCCACCCGGCGGGCGGTGTCGTTCAGGAAGAGGTCGTGGCTCACCACCAGGTCCGTGCGGAGCGAGCCCCTCGGCCACCCGCGCGGCGTCGGCGAACGAGGACAGCATGTCGGTGCCGAACAGCAGCATCACCCGCACCCGCCTGTCGAGGAGCGCCTCGGTGACGCGCGGCATCTGGTTCGGCACGTAGGCGCCCGGCGGCCGTCGCTCGGGCACGGTGATGTCCAGAGCGCCTGGCCGTGCGTGGCCGCGCCGTGGCGGGGCCGAAGCCCCCGCCGGGAATTCCCAGGTTGCCGGTCAGCGCCGGCAGGCAGCCGATGGCGCGGCGCGCCCTGCCAGCCGTTCCGCGCCCTTGTGCATCGAGCTGCCCCCCAGGACGATCATCGCCGGGCCGCGTCCCCGCGTAGCCCCGGGCCAGGGCCACGATGCGCTCGGCGGGGATCCCGGTGATGGGCGCCGCCCACTCCGGGCCGTGGGCCCGGAGGTGCCCGGCCAGGGCGTGGAAGCCGACCGTGTGGCGGTCGATGAAGGCCTCGTCCTGGAGCCCCTCGGCCACGATCACGTGCATCATGGCCAGGGCCAGCGCGGCGTCGGTCCCGGGCCGGATCAGGAACACCTCGTCCGACTGGGCGGCCGCCTCGGTCCGCGCACGTCCATCGTGATCACCCGGGCCCCGCGCCGGCGGGCCGCGGCCAGGTGGCGGCCCGGTGGTCGGCTGGCTGGCCAGGTTGGCTCCCCAGAGGAGGACGAGCCGCGCGTGCTCGCCCATGTCCTCCTTGGTGTTGGCCTCGAGCACCCCGGTCAGCCCCAGGCCGAAGGCGCCCAGCCCCCAGCAGATCATGGTCGGGTTCCACCACTGGCAGCCGTAGAGGTTGGCGAACCGGCGGAGCAGGTGGGAGTGGAGGCGGGTCCCGTAGTTGTTGGCGAACATCCCGTGCCCCGACCACATCCCGACCGCCTCCCGGCCCGCCGCCCGCATGGTCCGGCGATCCGGTCCAGCGCCTCGTCCCAGCCGATGCGCCGCCAGCCGTCGCCGCCCCGGCCGCGCGGACCAGCGGGTGGAGGAGCCGCCGCGGGTTGTCGATGATCTCGCGCGACGCCTGCCCCCGCACGCAGAGGAAGCCGCGGCTGTCGGGGTTCTCCGGGATCGCCCCGGACGCCGACCAGCCGGCCATCCTCGACGTCGACCAGCATCCCGCACAGCGTGGGTGGCAGTTCATGGGGCACATCGTCCGGAACGTCTCCGGGCCGCTCGCCGCCGCGTCCATATGACCGCAGTATAAGGGTCAGGCCCTGACTTCGGTAACATCTCGTCCGGACCCGCCCGGATCGCGGGCGAAATGTATGACGGCGGTCCTACCCCAACGGGGGAGCGATCGGTCACCGGCCTGGAGACCCTGCACGCCGACGACGGGCGGCGGCCGTCCGGGCACACCCTCCCCGCCCGGTCTCGTAGCCGTACCGACTAGGTCACGGCCCTCCGGCTCACCGTTCCGTCGGCGGTGTGCGCGCGGGCAAACGCCGTGCTCGAGTAGGGCCCCCGCTCCGGACCTTGGAAGGTCGTCCCTGGATCCTCCCCCTGGACCGCCCGCGGAACGGCGGCGTCCTTCAGCAGAGCATGTCGACCGTGGCGGGCTCCCGGGTCGGGCTCGCGTCGGGCGCGAGTCGCGCCGCGAGGAACTCGGTGACGCGAGCGACGACGGCGGGGTCGCGAAGAATGCGGCGGTGCCCGAGCCCGCGCGTGGTCAGGAGCTCAGCGCCCGGCCAGGCCGCGGCGATCGACGCGCCCTCCGCCCAGCGCACCTCCATGTCCTCCCGATCGTGCACCACGAGGGCAGTCATCGGCAGGTCGCCGGCGAAGCGCGACAGGTCGAACGCCTCGGAAGGCGCCCCGACCCGCGCCTCCAGTCGGCGGTCCAGCCGCTCCCGCGCGGCGGCAGAGAGGCCGCTCACCTCCTTGAAGCGCTCGAAGTAGCCACGGAAGTCCGCAGCGGGCGCCACGAGAGCGATGGCCTCCGGCAGGTCCACGAAGCCGTCGAGCAGGCGCCGGCGAACGCTCCATCCGCTGACCGCACCCCCGCCCGAGTGTGCGATGATCCCCCGAACCGGACCCAGAGCATCCGCGACCGCGCTGAGCGCCTCCGCCAGCTCCGGGATCGTCGCGACGCGCCCGTCCGAGGCGCCGTGCGCGGGACCGTCGAAGCACGCGACGGAGAATCCGGCCGCCAGCAGCGGCTCCACGAAGGCTCCGAGCTGGCTGCCCCGGCCGCCCCAGCCGTGGACGAGCAGGACTCTCGGCCCCCTGCCCCACGTCCACGTTGCGATCCGGCGCCCGCCGACCCGGATCGCCCCGGATCGCGCCCGGGCCAGGAGGTCGCGCTCCCGGTCCGGTGCGGCGAAACGAGGCGGCGTCAGGAACAGGCGCTCGGCGGCCCAGGCGGCGCCGAACGGGAAGACCCGGCTGAGCGGCCCCACCGTGCGAACGGCCAGCGGACTAACGATAGACCGAACGATCGTGCTGTTCTGTGGCGGGTGTTCGCCGTCGACATCTCGTGGGCTCCTTCCGGTTAGCGGGCTCTCGGGCTCGGGCGCCTGGCGCGCGCGAGCAGGGACTCGAAGGCGTGGCGGACGCGCGTCTCGGCCTTCGGATCGCGAAGGAGGCGCGCCAGGTGGTGGAACGACAGCATGGCCCCGTGAACCTCGTACGCGAACTGCTCCGGGTCGAACTCGGCGCGCGAACTGCCCTTCCTGCACCGCGGTCCGCGCCGAGTTCGCGATCACCTCGAGCCAGTCCTTCTGGGCCTGCACGATGTAGTCACGCGCGGGGCCGGGGCGATCGTCCAGCTCCACGGCCGCGGCGATGAACGGGCACCCTCCGGGCAGCGCCGAGGACCGCTCCCAGGCGAGCCAGCTCTCGAAGAGCGCCCGCAGCCGCGGCTCCCCGCGGGGCGCGGCCAGTCCGGGCCTGACGACCTGCTCGATGAACCGCGTGCGCGCCGTCTCGAGCACCTGGAGGAGGAGCTCCTCCTTGCCCCGGAAGTGAGCGAAGAGCCCGCTCTTCGAGAGCCGCAGATCCTGCGCCAGGCGCCCGATGGTGAGCCCTTCGAGGCCCTCCTTGGTGGCGACCTCGAGAGCATGGTCCAGGATCGCCCGGCGAGTCTCCGCCCCTTTCGGCATGGCGCCATAATAGTACGGTCGTTCGTTTCATGTCAACCGCGATCTCACGAGCGGGGATGACGTACGCGCGGGGGTCAGCTGCGGGGTCGCTGGTTCTCCGGGTCGAACGGGGGCTCGGTGAGCACCACGGCAGGGCGGCGGTCACCCAGGATCTCGACCTCCAGGCTCGTGCCAGGACCAGCAACTTCGGCATCGACGTAGGCCACGGCCAGGCTGCGATCCAGCCAGTAAGCGTAGCCGCCTGAGGTCGTGATCCCCGCGACGCGGTCCCCCACCCAGACGGCCTCGTTCCCCCAGCAGTCGGCGTCGAGCGCGTCGACCGCGAGGGTGACGAGGCGCTTCCTCACGCCGTCACGCCGCTGGCGAAGCAGCGCGTCCCGGCCGATGAAGTCGCCCTTGTCGAAGGCGATGAAGGACTCGAGCCCTGCCTCGAGCGGCGTCACCTCGGTGTTGATGTCGGCGCCCCATCCTCGATACCCCTTCTCGAGTCGCAAGCGAGTCCATCGCCCGGAGGCCGAAGTCGACGAGCCCCAGGCCATCGCCCGCGCCCTTGAGGGCCTCGTAGAGACCCGTCTGGTATTCCACCGGGTGGTGGAGCTCCCAGCCGAGCTCCCCCACGAAGTTCATCCGGAGCGCCCGAACAGGGACGGACGCCGACCTGGATCTCGCGCGCCGAGAGCCACGGGAAGGCGGTGTTCGACAGGTCGGCATCGGTGATGCGCCCCAGGACGTCACGGGCGCGGGGCCCGGCGAGGATCAGGACCCCCCATCGAGGCGTCACGTTCTCGATCGCCACGCTCCCGTCCGACGGCGCGTGGCGAAGAAGCCAGTCGAGGTCGTGCAGCTCGGCGACCGCGGCGCTCACGACCAGGAAGCGGTCGGGCGAGAGCCGCGTCACGCTCACGTCGCACTCGATGGCGCCGCGCGACGTGAGGAGCTGCGAGAGCGCGATCCGGCCGAGCCGCGGAAGCCGGTTCGCGCAGAGCCGGTCGAGGAAGTCCTCGGCGCCCGGACCGTGCACCTCGTACTTCGCGAAGCTCGACAGCTCGAGCACTCCCGCGCGCTCGCGAACGGCCCGCGCCTCCCGGCCGACCGCGTCGAACCAGTTCGTCCGGCGGAAGCTTGGCCGGTCGCGCGGCTCCGTCCCGGGCGGCGCGAACCAGTACGGCCGCTCCCAGCCGTTCCGGACGCCGAAGACCGCGCCGGCGGCGCGGAAGCGGTCGTAGAGCGGGCTCGTGCGGGCCGGCCGCCCCGGCCGGCGGTCGTCCTGCGGGTACACGATCGCGTACTCGTCCTCGTAGATGTCGATGCAGCGGGCGACCGCGTAGCGCTCCGTCGCGTACGTCCCGTAGCGGCGCGGGTCCACCTCCCAGAGATCGATGGACGGCTGCCCCTCCGTGATCCACTCCGCCAGGTAGCGCCCCGCCCCGCCCGCCTGGGTGATCCCGAAGCTCACGCCGCAGGCCAGCCAGAACCCCGGCAAGCCGAACGCGGGCCCGAGGAGCGGGTTCCCGTCCGGCGTGTACGTGATCGGGCCGTTGACGATCCGTGCGACGCCCGCCCGCGCGAGCACGGGCACCCGCGCCATCGCGCTCTCGACGATGGCGCGGAGCCGCTCGGGATCGGGCGGCAGGAGGTCCGCGCCGAACCCGGGCGGAATGCCCCCGACGCCGAACGGCTTGGCCCCGCGCTCGTAGGGGCCGAGCAGGAGACCCTGCGCCTTCCTGCCGGAGGTAGTACGAGACGTCGACCTCGCGGAGCAGCGGCAGCTCGCGGCCGAGCGCCGCGACCTCGGGAATGGCCTCGGTGACCAGGTACTGGTGCTCCATCGGGACGATCGGGAGATCGAGGCCGACCAGCCGGCCGACCTCGCGCGCCCACGTCCCGGCGGCGTTCATCGACGACCTCGGCCAGGAAGTCGCCCCGATCGGTGATGACCCGCCACTCGCCGCCGGAGGTCCGCTCGACGCCGGTCACCCGCGTGTGCCGGTGGACCCGCGCGCCCCGGTCACGCGCGCCCTTGACGAGGGCCTGGGTCACGCTCGTCGGGTCGACGTGCCCGTCCTCCGGGTTCCAGACCGCCCCCAGCAGGCCGCGCGTCTCGACGAGCGGATGCAGGCGCCGGACCTCCTCGGGCCCGACCACCTCGAACGGGAGCCCGATCGTCCGCGCCTTGCCCCGGTGGCGGCGGTACTCGTCCATCCGGTCCGGCACGGAGGCGAGCCGGAGGCTCCCGGGCCGGTGGAACCCGACGGCCTGCCCGGTCTCCGCCTCGAGTCGCTGGTAGAGCTCCGTGCTGGCCAGGTGGATCCGCGAGAGGTTCAGGCTCGTGTTGAAGTGCGGCGTGTTGCCCGCCGCGTGCCATGTCGAGCCCGAGGCCAGCTCACCCCGCTCGATCAGGACCGCATCCGTCCACCCGGCGCGCGCGAGGTGGTAGAGGACGCTGGCGCCGAGGATGCCGCCGCCGATGACGACGACCCGGGCCGTCTCGGTCATGGCTCGGCGTCGTCCGGCGGCTCGCCCTCGGCGGGGAGCGGCGGAGGCGCGTCGCGAGAGGGAGGCAGAGCGCCGGGCGCCGCGGCCCCTCGCGGGCGACGGCCGCCTCGACGAGCGCCGCAACCGGCGTCGGGTCGTCGAGGCCGCGAGGCCCACGCCGGGTGACCGGTCCGGGATCAGGCCATCTCGCGAGCGAGGTAGGCCGCGATGCGCGCCGCCTCGCGCTCGCGGAACCGGACCGCGACTCGCAGCTGCTCGAGGTACTGCTCCCGGATCTTCCCCCCGAGCTCGATCCCGTGGGCCGGGAAGAAGGCGCGCACCTCCGCCTCCCACTCGGGGCGCACGAGCGCGCTGACGCCGTCGAAGAGCCGCCGGAACGCGCTCGGAGGATAGGTGCGCCGCATGGTCTCCCAGTGGCCCTTCACGAACTCCCAGGCGATGCCGCGTCCCCAGACGCTGGCGAGGACCGCGCGGACGACGTACGGCGCGTCCTGGCTCCGGATCTCTCCGTCCAGCGTGTGCTGGAGGGTCTGGGTGACGAGCTCCGGCTGGCGGAACGCCGCCAGCGCGTACAGGTAGCGCTGCTCCTCCTGGGGGCTCCGCGCGTGGCGGAACCGCTCCCGGAACTCCTCGTACTCGGCCTCGCCTCCTGCCCGCGCCAGGATCGCGATCAGGGCGGGCAGCACGTTGGGATCGACCGCCCGCTCGTCGGCGCGGTAGCGCGCGTACAGCTCCTTCGCCTGCGCCTGGACCTCCTGGTCGTCGCCGAGGACCCCCAGCGCCCGGAGAAGGTCCCCGCGGAGCTGGCGGGTGAGCTCGTCCTCTCCCGGCCGCGGCGACCAGCCCAGGCGACGGGCGGCCGGCCCGACGCGATCGCGGACGAATGCCTCGAGGCAGCCTCGCGCATCGTCGTCGATCGCCCGGTTCACGTAGGCCATGGCGCCGACCATCACCGCCCAGACGTTGCGGTCGGTCTCGTCGCGGAACCGCCCCGTCAGGTCGAGGAAGGCCGGAGCGTCGAGGCCGCCGGCCTGGGTCAGCGCGAAGCAGTCGGAGAGCAGGCCGAATCGCTCGATCGGGGCCAGGACCGCGAGGTCGGCGGTGAGCCGGTCCAGAAGCGCCGGCGCGTACCCGACCCGGTAGAAGCCGTGGCCGCCCGCGTTGACGACGGCCCACTCGGGCGCGCCGGGCAGCGTGATGTCGTCCTCCGCCGCCGCCAGGAGGACCTTCTGCTCCACCACCTTGCCCGCCACCGACGCCCGCACCGTCACCGGGACGCGCCAGAGCTGCGGCGGCTCGTCCGCATTCTCCGGCGCCGGCTCATCCAGGTAGGTGAAGCGCCGCTGCGTGAGGCAGAGGCGTGCCCCCTCCGCCCGGACCCCGACCAGGGGGTACCCCGGATGGAAGACCCAGCCGTCCATGACCTCGGGAATCGGCTGCCCGGCCGCCTCGCCGAGCGCCTTCCACAGGTCCGTGGTCTCGGCGTTCTCGTACTCGTGCCACCGGAGGTAGAGACGCACGCCCTCGCGGAACGTGTCGGGCCCGATGTGCTGCTCCAGCATGCGGAGGACCGAGGCGCCCTTCTCGTACGTGAGGAGGTCGAACATCGCCTCGCAGTCCCGCGGGGCCCGGACGTCGAACTCGATGGGCCGGCTCGCGTGGAGCCCGTCGACGCCCATCGCCGCCGCGCGGGAGACGCCGAAGCTCACCCAGCGCTGCCACTCGGGCTTCCAGGCGTGGACCGCGAGCATCTCCATGAAGGTGGCGAACGCCTCGTTGAGCCAGATCCCGTTCCACCACACCATGGTCACGAGGTCGCCGAACCACATGTGGGCGAGCTCGTGGGCGACCACGTCGGCGATCCGCTCGAGGTCCGAGTGCGATGCGGCCGCCTCGTCGACCAGGAGGGCCGTCTCGCGGAACGTGATCGCGCCCAGGTTCTCCATGGCCCCCGCCGCGAAGTCGGGGATCGCCAGGAGGTCGACCTTGTCGCCGGGGTACGGGATGCCGTAGTAGCGCTCGAAGAAGTCGAGGCAGAAGGCCCCCGCCGTCCGCGCGTAGGCCGCCAGGTGGACCTTGCCCTGCACGCACCAGACGCGGAGCGGCGTCTTCCCGACCATGACCGGCTCGGTCGACTCCAGCTCGCCGACGATGAAGGCGACGAGGTACGTCGACATCCGGATGGTGTCCCCGAACGTCACCGCCCGGAGGCCGGGGCCCGCCGGCTCCTCCCGGATGGGCGCGGTGTTCGAGATCGCCGTGTAGCCGTCGGGGACGACCAGCGTCACGCCGAACACCGCCTTCAGGGCCGGCTCGTCCCAGCACGGGAACGCGCGCCGCGCGTCGACCGCCTCGAACTGCGTCGCGGCCATGACGTGCGTTTGCTCCGTCCGCCCCCTTGAACGTGCTGCGGTAGAAGCCGTGGAGCTGGTCGTTCAGCATGCCCTGGAAGGCGAGGCGGAGGCTCCATTCCCCGGGATGGAGCGCGCGCGGGAACCGAAGGTGGACGCGATCGGTCTCGGGATCGAGGGACGCCGTGCCCTCGAGCCGCGTCCCGTCCGGCCCCTCGGCGGCGACGTGCGTGATCGTGAGCTCGACGGCGTTCAGCTGGATCTCGTCCGTCTCATCGCGAACCTCGACCTGGACGGTCTCCTCGCCGGCGTAGGTGGCGGCGTCGAGGTCGGGCTCGAGCCGGATGTCGTAGCGGCTCGGGACGACCGTCCTGGGCAGGCGATGGCTGTTCACGTGGCTCCCCTTTCCGCGCTCCGGCGCCGGGCGCCGGTCGATGTCGGTGACGATGGGCCGCCCGGCTCGCACTCCCGCGGGGCCCCGGAGGAGGATACCATCGGCGGAGCGGTCCGGCCTCTCGCCCCTGCCCGCCCGCATCCGCGGAGCCCTCGCCGTTGACGCCGTGGAAGGGCGCGTGTATATGACCCGTGGGCGTGTATGCCCAAGTCGCGGCTTGATCGGCCACAGGAGGAATGCCCATGAGTGAGCGCGCGCAGACTCTGGCCCAGCAGCTCGAGCAGGCGAACCACGACCTCATCAAGACGATCGAGGGGCTGTCGGACACCCAGTGGCACGCGAAGACGCCCGGCGACGGCCGGAGCGTCGGCGTCGTCGCCCATCACGTGGCCGAGAGCCACAAGGCGGTCGCGGGCCTCGCCAACGCCGTCGCGCACGGTCAGTCGGTCCCCACCATCACGATGGACATGATCCACCAGGGCAACGCGGCCCACGCCGCCCAGCACGCGCACTGCACGAAGGCCGAGACGCTGGCGCTCCTCCGCCAGAACGGCGCGGCGGCCGTCGCGGCCGTGCGAGCCTTCGGAGACGCCGAGCTGGATCGGACCGTGACCTTCCCCATGGGCACGCTGAGCGTGGCGCAGGTGGTCGAGAAGGTCCTGACCGGTCACGCGCAGGACCACCACGGCACCATCCGCAAAGCCCTCGCCTGACGGGGTCAGGCTTTGACTTCCAAACATTTCGGCGCGTGCCCGCCATCGACGGAGTCCGCCTCCGACCTCGGCGCGTGACGTGGCCGGCCCTGCCGCCACGGCCGTCGGGCGCCGAGCCGAGCGGCGTCGGAGGCTCGAATTGCTCGGAGCTCGCCAGCCGACCCGGACCCCGATGCGGCGGAATTGCTTAGAAGTCAAAGTCTGACCCCGATCCTGATCGCGCTGCTGCTCGCGGCGTGCGGGACGCTCGTGCGGGACCCGGGCTGGCGGGATGCGCGGCGCGACTCCTCCGGGCAGGCTCCCGACCCTGCCGCGACGCCCGAGGCGGTCATCCAGGTCTACGCCGCGCGCACCGTCGGGTGGAAGGGCGCCCTCGGCGTCCACACCTGGATCGCGATGAAGCGGTCCGGCGCCACCCAGTTCGTGCGATACGAGGTCATGGGCTGGGGCGTCGACCGCGGAGCGTCGGCCCTTCGCGTGAACCGGACCGGCCCCGACAACTACTGGTTCGGCAGCCGGCCCGACCTCCTGGTCGACACGCGCGGCGACGGGGTGGACGCCCTGATCGACCGCGTCGAGGCGGCCGTGGGCGCGTACCCTTACCCCTCGAGCTACCGCACGTGGCCCGGACCCAACAGCAACACCTTCACGGCCTTCGTTGCCCGGGCCGTTCCCGAGCTGCGTCTCGATCTCCCGCCGACGGCGGTCGGCAAGGACTTCTTGCCCGGCGGCGCCCCGGTCGGGCTCGCCCCGAGCGGCACCGGGGTCCAGGTCTCGCTCCTCGGCCTCGCCGGGGTGCTGGTCGGGTGGGAGGAAGGCGTCGAGATCAACCTGCTCGGGCTGACGTTCGGGCTCGACTGGAACCGTCCGGCCCTGAAGCTTCCCGGCGTCGGCCGCGTGGGCATCCCCGACTCGCCTCATCCCTGACGGGCGCACACCGACGGTCCGCCGGGCCGCCGCGAAGCGACGCGCCGGCCCGGCGTTGCGGGGGCTCTGCGGTTCCCCTATCATCTGACGTGATGAGCATCCGGGCCTGCTCGGCCGCCACGGGCCGCCGCGCTCTCGTCCCTCCTGCCACCCCCTGCCTCTCCGGAGGAGCCGCGTGAAGAAGAACTTCTACAGCGACAACGTCTCGGGCGCCGCCCCGGAGATCCTGCGCGCCATCGTCGAGTCGAATGTCGGACGACACCGCGCCGTACGGCGGCGACCCGTACACGCAGCGAGCTCGAGCGGCGGATGGCGGAGCTCTTCGAGACGGAGGTCGACGTCTACCCCGTCGGCACCGGCACCGTGGCCAACGGTCTCTGCGCGTCGCTCGTCTCGACCCCGTACGGGGGCATCTACTGCGCCGACGCCTCTCACCTTCACGCCAGCGAGTGCGGAGGGACGGAGTTCTGGTCGGGCGGAAACGCCCGGAGCGTCCCGGTCACGACCGTCGACGGCAAGATCCCGGTCGCCACGCTGGTGGAGACGATCGAGGCGGGCGCGCTCCGGGCGGCCGACGTTCCCGGCCGCGCGGTGAGCCTCACGCAGGCGACCGAGGCCGGCACGGTCTACACCGTCCGGGAGGTGCGAGAGCTGGCGGCGGCGGCGCGCGCGAAGAACCTCCTGGTCCACATGGACGGCGCCCGCTTCGCGAACGCGATCGCGCGCCTCGGCTGCACGCCGGCCGAGCTCACCTGGAAGGCCGGGGTCGACCTCCTGTCGTTCGGCGCCACGAAGAACGGCGCGCTCGTGCGCGGAGGCCGTGGTCTTCTTCAATCGCGCCCTGGCGGAGACGATGCGTTACCGCCGGCGCCGGGCGGGTCAGCTCTACTCGAAGATGCGCTTCCTGTCCGCCCAGCTGGTCGCCTTCCTCGAGGACGACCTCTGGCTCCGGTGCGCCCGTCACGCGAACGCGATGGCCGCGCGCGTGCAGCAGGGGCTCGCGGACATCCCGGGCGTTCGGTTTCCCCACCCGACGGAGATCAACTTCGTGCTGGCGGCCCTCCCCAAGCCGGTGTGGGACGGCCTGGTCGCCGACGGCTACAGCTTCTCCCGGCGCGGCGCGCCCCGGGACGGCGTCGTCCGGATCGCCTGCGCCTGGGACACGCCGGCCGAAGCCGTGGACGCGCTGCTGGAGGCCGCACACCGGCACGCCGGGCTCGTTCCCGCGGGCGCGACGGCCGGCCGTCGCGGATGAGGTGAGCGGGGCGCGGCGGCCGCCCGGCGTCCGGGCCGGTCGGCGGCCTCCGGGCCCGCGCTCTCCCTGATGCCATTCCCGGCGGCCCTCCGGGCGCTGAACCACCGCGATTTCCGTCTCTTCTGGGCCGGTCAGTCCATCTCGTCCGTGGGCAGCTGGATGCAATCCGTCGGGCTCTCCTGGCTCGTGCTCGAGCTCACGAACTCGCCGTTCCGCCTGGGCGTGGTGAGCGCGCTCCAGTTCGCCCCCGTGCTCCTCTTCTCGGCCATCGCGGGAGTGGTCGTGGACCGGACTCCGAAGCGCCGCCTGATCCTCGGCACCCAGATGGCCCTGATGCTGCCCGCCTTCGCCCTCGCCGCGCTCGCGTGGACCGGCTGGGTGCGCTACTGGCACGTGGCCACGCTCGCGGGCGTGATCGGCCTGGTGAACGCGCTCGACATGCCGTCCCGGCAGTCCTTCCTCGTCGAGATGGTCGGCCGGGAGGACCTCCTGAACGGCATCGCGCTCAACGCGGCCACGTTCAACTCCGCCCGCGTCATCGGCCCCGCGCTGGGCGGCCTTCTCATCGCCCGCTACGGCACCTCGGTCGCCTTCCTGCTGAACGCGCTGTCGTTCCTCGCCGTCCTCCTGACCCTCACCTTCGTTCGGGTCGGCTCGGAGGCCAAGCCGCGCCGCGGCACGACGATCCGGGAGGAGTTCCTCGACGGCGTCCGCTATGCCACGCGCACACCGCTCGTCGCCCTCATCCTGGGCCTGGTGTTCGCGGTCAGCACCTTCACCATGAACCACGGCGTCCTCGTCCCCCTCTTCGCGCGCGAGGTCCTGCACGAGGGCGTCCACGTGTTCGGCCTGCTCATGGCGTCGCTCGGCGCGGGAGCCGTCGTCGGCGCGGTCGCCCTCGCGATGCTGGGCGGCGGACGGCCTCCCCTCGCCGCCGTGGTCATTCCGGGCATGGGGGTGGCGCTCGGCATTCTCAGCCTGGCGTTCGTGCGGCACTTCGCGCTGGCGGCGGTCGTCCTGTTCCTCGTCGGCGCCATGCAGATCGTCTTCCAGAACGGCTGCAACACGATCGTCCAGGTCACGGTGCCGGACGAGCTCCGCGGGCGGGTCATGGGCGTCTACATGATGGTCTTCGCCGGCGCGACGCCGCTCGGCGCCTCGCTCATCGGCTTGATCGCCGAGGGCGCCGGCGTGCCCGCCGCCTGCCTGGTCGGCGGGGGGATCGGGCTCCTGGGCGCCCTGCTCCAGCTCGCGCGGTGGCGACGAGCCAAGCACGTCTACGCGTGAGGCACGACATCCCCCTCGCCACGGGTTCACACACGGCGCGCGACGTCGCCGACGCGAAAGGACGTCCGAGATGACCGACTACCGCAGCATCGAGAGCCGCCTTCACGACACGCTCAACCTCCGCCGCCGGCCGGTCGCCGTCACGTTCCGCGCGGTCCCGCCCGAGGGCGTCGCCAAGTTCGTCGGCACCGAGCCGTCGGGCTGCAGCTTCTGGCGGGTGGCCGCCGCAGGACGGACCTTCTACACCGTCCCCCGCGACCATCACAACTGCGCGGTCGGCAGCCACACGCATCGCATCGGCCTCCCGCCGGACCGGGCTCAGGAGCTCGACCAGACGCTCGGCTTCATGACCGGTCTCGGCTACCTCCGGATGGAGGAGGTCCCGGGGATCCCGCAGCTCCCCGAGACGCCGGGCGCCGTCATCTACGCTCCCCTCGGGGACACGCCGGTGGATCCCGACGTGGTGCTCGTGGCCGGACGGCCGGCGCCGCTGATGCGCCTCCTGGAGGCGGCGCTCCGGGCCGGCATCCGGTCGTCGGTGCCCTTCATGGCCCGGCCGACCTGCATGGCGCTGCCCGCCGCCCTCGCCTCCGGTGTCACCGCGAGCACCGGCTGCATCGGAAACCGCGTCTACACCGACCTCGGAGACGACGAGCTCTATGTGGCGGTTCCCGGAAGGGATCTCGCCAAGCTCGCGGCCGAGAGCGACACCATCGCGACGGCGAACGCCGCGCTCTCCGACTACCACCGCGGGCGGCGCCAGGCGCTCTCGACGGAGTAGCCGGCCAGCGCCATGCGCATCGGAGTCGATCTCGGCGGCACGAAGATCGAGGCCATCGCGCTCGACCGTGACGGGCGCGAGTGCGGCCGCCGCCGGGTGCCGACGCCGCGCGACCGCTACGGCGCGACGCTGGCCGCGATCACCACGCTGGTGGAGGGGCTGGAGCGCGAAAGCGGCGAGCCCGCGCGGGTCGGGATCGGCATGCCGGGAGCGCTCTCACCCGCCACCGGGCTCGTGAAGAACGCGAACAGCGTCTGGCTCAACGGCCGCGCGCTTCGCCAGGATCTCGAGCGCCTCCTCCACCGCCCCCTCCGCTTCGCGAACGACGCGAACTGCTTCGCCCTGTCCGAGGCCCGGGATGGCGCGGGCGCCGGGGCGCGGGTCGTCTTCGGCGTGATCCTCGGCACCGGCACCGGCGGCGGCATCGTCGTCGACGGGCGCGTGCTGACGGGCCCGAACGCGATCGCCGGCGAGTGGGGCCACAATCCTCTTCCCTGGCCGCGCGCCGGGGAGCGGCCGGGGGCGCCCTGCTACTGCGGCAGGACGGGATGCCTCGAGACCTTCCTGTCGGGACCCGGCGTCTCCCGCGATCACCTGGAGGCGACCGGCGAGCGACTGGATGCCGCGACGATCGCCGCGCGCGCGGCCGACGGCGACGAGCGCTGCGAGGCCGCGCTCGCCCGCTACGAAGAGCGCCTGACGCGGGCGCTGGCGGCGGTCGTCAACCTCCTCGATCCGGACGTGATCGTGCTGGGCGGCGGCCTCTCGAACCTCGCCCGGCTCTACGAGAGAGTTCCGGAGGGCTGGGGCGCCTGGGTGTTCTCGGACCGCGTCGACACCGCGCTCCGCCCGCCCCGGCACGGCGATGCGAGCGGCGTCCGGGGAGCGGCGTGGCTCTGGGAGGCGTCCGAGGACGACGGACGGCCGTCCCCCTGGCCGCCTCCCCCGGCCTGAGCGCGGGGTCACCGCCCGCGCGCGCTCGTTACGTCGCGTCCCGCACGATGCCAGCGAGATGGGCGAGGGAGTCCACCCGAACGACGTCCGGGCTGGGCGCGTGACGCCCGCTCCGGTCGATCAGGACGGCTCGCATGCCGGCGGCTCGGGCTCCCTCGCAGTCCTCGGCCGGCGAGTCCCCGACGTGGAACGCCCGCGCGGCGTCGACGCCGTGCTGAGCGAGCGCCCGCGCGAAGATCGCCCGGCTCGGCTTGGTCGCGCCCACCTGGCTCGACAGCGTCACCGACTGGAACCAGGGCGCGAGCCCCAGCCCTTCGAGAATCCGCAGGACGCGGCTGTCGAAGTTGCTGACGATGCCCAGGGGGCATCCGAGCGCGCGCAGGGCGGACAAGGCCGGCACCACGTCCGGGAAGACGTCCCACGTCGCCGGATCCTCGAAGTGCCGGTACACGGCGTCGAAGTACGCGTCGAACCCGCCGGCAGCGAAGCCCGCCAGATGACCGGCCCCGGCGAAGACCTCCCGCACGATGCCTCGCCACACCTCGCGCTCGAGCTGCGGGACCGACTCGGCCGGCGCGCCCGGGAACGCCATGAGCGGCGCCGCCCGGAAGGCGCGGGGAAACTCGCGCTCGAGCGCTTTCGGATCGGGGGCGACCCCGAAGCGGCCGGCGACCCGCGCGTACTGGGCGCCGACCCCGTCGCGCACCCGGATCAGCGTGCCCGCAACGTCGAAGAACACCACGGATCCCGTCACCCCGTCCTCCGTGCCGGTCTCCGGGGCGCCGGGCTGGCGCGCCTCGGGATCCGGTCGTGAGCGCGCTCGATCGCGCGCAGCCGCCGTCCGTGCCGTTCCGCGAAGCAGCCGAGGGGCTGGCGGTCCACGGAACGCTCCACACGGCTCCGGGCGGCGCCGGGGACGGCCTCGTGCTCACGCACGGCGCCGGCTCGTCCTCCGACAGCCCGCTCCTCGTCGCGCTGGCCGAGGCGCTGGCAGCCCGGGGCGTCGCGGTGCTTCGCTGCGACCTGCCCTTTCGCCAGGCGCGTCGGCGCGGCCCGCCGGCGCCGGCCGGCGCCGCCCGCGACCGCGCCGGACTCCGGGCCGCCGCTGCGGCGCTGGCGCGCACCGGTCTCCACCGCATCGGGCTCGGCGGTCACTCCTACGGCGGACGTCAGGCAACCCTCCTCGCGGCGGAAGAGCCGGCGCTGGCGCATGCGCTCCTCCTGCTCGCCTATCCCCTCCACCCGCCGGGGCGGCCTGGAGAGCTCCGTGTCGCGCACTTCCCGAGGCTTCAGACGCCGGCGCTCTTCGTCCACGGGACCACCGACCCGTTCGGCTCGGAGACCGAGCTCCGACGCGCGCTGGTCAGCATCCCGGCCTCGACCGTTCTGCACCTCGAACGCGGCGTCGGGCACGACCTCGGCGCGTCGCGACGCTCGCGCGCCGCGCTGCCGGAGCTGGCCAGGCGCATCGCGGCCCGATGGCTCGAGCTCGGCGCATGAGCCCCGGCAAGGCCGGCAGTCTAGCACGGTGTCGTCCAGCCGCGCGCCGAGTCGAGCACTCGACCAAACCTGTTATATTTCCCCGCATGACGATCCACGAGCGCGTCGCGCGGCTCCGGAGCGAGCTGGGCAAGGGCGGCCTCGCGGGCTTCCTCGTCCCGCGGGTCGACGAGCATCAGGGGGAGTACGTCCCGCCTCGAGCGCAGCGGCTCGCCTGGCTCACGGGCTTCACGGGGTCCGCGGGGCTCGCCGTGGTCATGACGGACAAGGGAGCCATCTTCGTCGACGGCCGGTACACGCTCCAGGTGCGGGACGAGGCTCCCGCCGACGTGTTCGAGTACCACCACGTGACGGACAGCCCGCCCGCCGAGTGGCTACGCGCCCGGCTCCGCGACGGCGACCGGCTCGGCTACGACCCGTGGCTCCACACGATCGAGAGCGTGGAGCGCCTGCAGGCCGTGTGCGGCAAGGTGGGCGCCACCCTCGTGCCAGTCTCCGAGAACCTGGTGGACAGGGTCTGGGACGACCAGCCGCCGCCGCCCCGCGGGCCGATCGTCCCGCACGACCTCAAGCACGCCGGACGACCCTCGCCGGACAAGCGGCGCGAGATCGGCGAGATCCTCGCGCAGGACGGCGTCGACGCGGTGGTCCTCACCGCTCCCGACTCGATCGCCTGGCTCCTGAACATCCGGGGCAGCGACGTCGCCCACACGCCCCTTCCGCTCGCGTTCGCGGTGGTGCACCGCGACGCGTCCGTGGACCTTTTCGTGGACCCGGCCAAGCCCATGCCTGGCCTCCCCGAGCACCTCGGCGAGGGGGTGCGCGTGCTCGCGGCCGACGCGCTCGGCCCCGCCCTGGACCGCCTGGGGGCCGCGCGCCGGACGGTGCAGGTCGATGCGAGCTCGGCGGCGGCGTGGGTCATCCAGCGCCTCACCGCCGCCGGCGCGACGGTCGTGCGCGCCGCCGATCCCTGCCTCCTCCCCAAGGCGACCAAGAACGACGTGGAGCTCGCCGGGGCCCGGAGCGCTCACGAGAAGGACGGCATCGCGCTCAGCCGCTTCTTCGCCTGGCTCAGCCGCGAGGGGCCGGCCGGCCGCCTCACCGAGATCAGCGCCGCCGACCGCCTGGACGCGCTGCGGGCGGAGGAGTCCCTCTTCCGCGACGTCAGCTTCCCCACGATCTCGGGCGCCGGCCCGAACGGCGCCATCGTCCACTACCGCGCGACGCCGCGCACGGACCGGCGCATCGAGCACGGGATCCTGTACCTGGTCGATTCAGGCGCGCAGTACCTCGACGGCACGACCGACGTGACCCGGACCGTCGCCATCGGTCCGCCCACCGCCGAGCAGCGGGATCGCTTCACCCGCGTTCTCCGAGGCCACATCCAGCTCGCCATGGCGCGCTTCCCGAAGGGGACGACCGGATCCCAGCTGGACGCCCTCGCCCGCGCCCCGCTCTGGGAGGCCGGCCTGGACTTCGACCACGGCACGGGCCACGGGGTCGGCAGCTACCTGTCCGTCCACGAGGGGCCGCAGCGGATCTCCAAGGTGGGCAGCAACGTGGCGCTCCGGCCGGGGATGATCGTCTCCAACGAGCCCGGCTACTACAAGACCGGGGAGTACGGGATCCGCATCGAGAGCCTGGTCGTGGTCACGCCGCTCCCGTCACCCCGCGGCGGCGAGGTCACGCTCTATGGCTTCGAGACGCTGACCCTCGCGCCGATCGACCGGACCCTCGTCGCGCCGGAGCTCCTCACGCCCGCGGAGATCGCCTGGCTCGACGCGTACCACGCGCGCGTGCGGGAGGCGATCGCGCCGAAGGTCGATCGGGAGACCGCCGCCTGGCTGACCCAGGCCACGCAGCCGCTCGGACAGCCCTGAAGTCGGCGTAGCCGCGGGGGCACACCGCCCGCACGGGGCCTCGACCCCGACGGCCCCGGATCCACTCCCGCCTCAGGGTCCGCGGTTCGCGGCGCTCAGCCCAGTCCCCAGCTTCGCACCTCGGACGGCACGATGCGGAACATCACGCGGTCCGCCGGCATGGCGCGGCCGCCCCAGCGCCGCTCGAGGTACGGCTGATACTTCTCCGCGAAGCGCTCGGCCAGCGCCCGCCGCTCGGGTCCCTCCGGCAGGAACTCCGCACGCCCGCGCACGCTCACGCCGCGCACGTCCCCGGTCCCGCCGCCTTCGGCGATCACGCAGACTCGGGGATCGCGGTGGAGGTTCCGGATCTTCTGGGTGTCCGCGACGCTGATCATGGTCAAGGTCGCCGGGTCCTGGAGGAACCACATGGGCATCGCCAGCGGCCCGCCGTCGGCCTGCACGGTGGCGAGAACGACCACGTCCTTGGTGGCAAGGAACCGCTGGACCGCGCTGTCGTCGAGCCGCACGATGAGGCCGCTCACCTTCCCGGCAGCCTCGCGGTCACCGGTCATGCTGCATCAATCCGCGGCGATCCGCGCTTCGAAGCACGACACTGTCGCGAGGACAGCACGACTCCGGGCGATCTCCTCTCGATCCACGGTCGCTCTCCGTCGCACCGTTCGGCATGGCCCGAGCTTATCCTACCTCCGTCGTTCGCGGGTCACGTCACCGGCGTCCATCACGCCCTGACACACCCCTGGCACGCGCCGGGCACTGCCCGTCATCACGATTCCCTCGACTGCTCCCGCCCGCGGGCAGAACGATCACGGCCAGGCCGCCGAGGATCAGGCCCATCCCCGCGTAGCGCGCCGGGGTGAAGGCCTCCTGGAAGACTAGCGCCGACAGCAGCATGCCCGTGCACGGCGCGACGAGGGCGAACGGCGCCACCACCACGCTGGGATAGCGCTGGAGGAGGCTGCCCCAGCCGGCATAGGCCACGACGGTGGCCACGGCTCCGAGATAGACCGCGGCCCCGAGGCTGAGCCACGAGGCCCTCGAGATGGCGTCCACGAGGGAGGGACCCGGATCGTGGACCGCCGACACCAGGAGGGACGGCAGCGGAGGGACGAGGCTCGCCCACACCACCAGCGGGAAGATCGGAATCCCCGGCCTCTGCTTGACCAGGACATTGCCGATCGCCCAGCTGAACGCCCCCGCCAGAGCCAAGCCCAGCGCCGACGGAGGAAGGTCCGAGCCCGTCGTCAGCCCGATCAGGACGAGGCCGATGAACGCGACCGCCATGCCGGCCCACTGGCGAAGGCCGGGGACATCCCCAAGGAGCGCCGCCGCGAGGATGACGGTGAAGAACGCCTGCGTCTGCTGGGTCACGGACGCGAGCCCGGGCGGCAGCCCCTGCGTGTACGCGAAAAACAGCAGCATGAACTGGCCGGTGAACAGGGTCGCCCCGATCAAGAGAAGCGCCGGCCACGGGATCCGGGGCCGCGGCACGACCAGGACGGGCAGGCTCGCGATCAGGAAACGGACGGCCGTCAGACTGGGGCGCCGAGAAGCTTTCCAGTGCGAACCGCGTGGCTACGAACGCGCCGCCCCAGATCACGGAGGCGACCGTGGCCAGGGCCATGTCACGACCCGTCATCCTGGCCGAGTGGGTCACGAGCGAGTCACAGGTGGCTCACGGCGTCCTGAGGCTGGGCGCCGCTGCTGCCAACCTCGAGCCGATGGATGAAGGTGCAGCCCCCGGATCCGCACACCGTGAGCGGAGGCTCTGCCGGATGGAGAATCTCGCGCTCCGGCTGGCCGAGGATCGACACGCCGCCCATGACGAGCGCCATGGCGCCCGCGGCCACCAGCGCCCGGCGGCACCAGCGCGCCCAGTCCCGCACCCGCCGAGGGTATCACGCGTTCGCGGGTGGACCGGACCGATCCCGCGCCGCGCGTGGGGCTTGTCCGCGCTCGCGTCCTCGGTCAGACTGTCGTCCTGCGGCCCAGGGAGTGGATCGTCCCGCAGCGGGACAGGGCCCGGCGCGGAGAGACGATGACGACGACGGGCGGCGGCCAACCGATCGTGCTCCTGGTGGAGCTGTTCGTCCATCCGGGCCGGGCGGCCGAGTTCCGCCGCTTCGAGACGGAGGCAGCCCGCATCATGCGCCGTCACGGCGGCCGGATCGACCGGGTGATCCAGCCGACGTCTGCGGCGCACGGGGCCGAGCTCCCGCACGAGATCCATCTCCTCTCGTTCGCCAGCGCCGCCGGCCTCGAGTCGTACCGGGCCGACCCCGAGCTCCTGGCGCTGGCCCCGCTGCGCGAATCGGCCATCGCCCGGACGGTCGTCACGGTGGGAACCGACGGCCCGCCGTATCCGGGTGGCCCCTCATGAGCGGGCGGCTCGCCGGCAAGGTCGCCATCGTGACCGGGGGCGCTTCGGGGATCGGGCGGGCGACATGCCGCCTGTTCGGCGCGTGAGGAGGCCGCGGTGCTGGTGGCGGACATCGAGGAGGCGGGCGGCCAGGCCGTCGCCGACGAGATCATCCGCGCGGGCGGCCGAGCGACGTTCCTTCGTCTCGATGTCACCCGCGAGGCCGACTGGACCGCCGCGATCGACCTCTGCCTCCGCGAGCACGAGCGCCTCGACGTGCTCGTCAACAACGCCGGGCGCGGAGGCCTCCCGGCCCGGGTCACCGCCGAGCACGTCGCCCTCGGCGACTGGGACCTCATCATGGCCGCGAACGCGACCAGCGTCATGCTCGGCACGAAGCACGCCATCCCGGCGATGCGCCGGGCGGGTGGCGGCGCGATCGTGAACGTCGTGTCGATCTATGCCATGGTCGGCAGCCGCGCGAGCACCTCCTACCATGCGTCAAAGGGCGCGGCTCGCGCCCTGACGCGCGCGGCGGCGATCCAGTACGCGCCCGAAGGCATCCGGATCAACGCGGTGTTCCCCGGGTTCGTCGAGACGGGCATGACCGCCGAGCTCCACGCGCGACCCGGGGTCCGCGAGGAGCGCGTGGCGCTGACGCCGCTCGGCCGCGTCGCCGAGCCGGAGGACATCGCGCCGGGCATCCTCTACCTCGCCTCCGACGACGCGGGCTTCGTGACCGGCACGGAGCTCGTGATCGACGGGGGCATGACGGCCCGCTGACCGGCGGCGGGTCGAGAGCGGCAGGGTGGCGGCCGACGAGATCCTGGTCGAGCGGGACGGCCCGGTCCTGATCCTCACGTTCAACCGGCCGGCGGCCCGGAACGCGCTCACGTGGGGCATGTACGAGGGCCTGACCCGCGCCTGCGAGGACGTCGACGCCGACGACTCGATCCGGGCGCTGATGCTCCGCGGCGCGGGAGGCCAGGCGTTCGTCGCGGGCACCGACATCGGACAGTTCCAGGCGTTCACGGGGGCGGAGGACGGCCTCGCCTACGAGCGGGACGGAGACCGCCGCATCGGCCGCCTGGCGGCGGTCCGGAAGCCCGTCATCGCGGCCATCCAGGGCTTCGCCGTCGGCGCCGGCCTGCGCATCGCCGCGGCGTGCGACCTCCGGATCGCCACCCCCGACGCCCGCTTCGGCGCCCCCATCGCGCGCACCCTGGGCAACTGCCTGTCGGCCGAGGCGTACGCGGGCCTGGTCGACCTCCTGGGGCCGTCCCGGGTCACGGCGCTCCTCTTCACGGCCAGGCTCCTCGGCGCCCAGGAGGCGCACGCCGCGGGATTCGTCCACGAGATCGTCGCCCCGGAGGCGATCGACGCGCGGGCCCGGGCGCTCGCCCACGAGATCGCCGGCCACGCGCCCATCACGCTCCGCGTGACGAAGGAGGCCCTCCGCCGCATCCGGTCGGCCCGGCCGGTCCCCGACATCGAGGACCTGATCTCCGAGACATACGGCAGCGCGGACTTCCACGAGGGTGTCCGCGCGTTTCTCGAGAAGCGCACCCCTCAGTGGAAAGGTCGCTAGGCATGACGACACCCCAGGCCGCTCCCGCGCCCCACGAGACGCTACGCCACGCGGTTCAGCTTCCGGCCGGTCGCCCTCGGGCGGCGCGGCATGGTGGCGACCGCAAACCCGCTCGCGACGCTCGCGGGCCTCCGCATGCTCGCCCGCGGCGGCAACGCGGTCGACGCCCTGGTCGCGGCGGCGGCCGCCATCGGCGTGGCGGAGCCCTACATGTCCGGCCTCGCGGGATGCGGCGTCCTCGTCCTCACCCGCCCCGGCCACCGGCCGAAGGTCCTCAACTTCCTCGGGCGCGCCCCGTCCGGCACCAGCCGCGAGAAGCTCCATGGCGCCAACCACACGAGCGGGCCGCTGTCCGTGGCCGTCCCCGGCAACCTGGCCGGCTGGGCGCGTGTTCTCGCCGACCACGGCACGCTGCCGCTCGGCGACGTGCTCGAGCCCGCCGCCGAGCTGGCCGAGGCCGGGCCTCCGCTGACCCCGTTCGACCGCCAGATGTTCGACGAGCACCTCACGCATCTGGACGCGGAGACCACCCGGACCTATCTCCACGGCGGCCGCACCCCGGCCGTCGGCGCGCCGGTCGCGCAGCCGAATCTCGCCGCCTCGTTCCGGCGGATCGGCCGCGACGGAATCCAGGTCGTCTACGGCGGGCCGTTCGGCGACGGGATCGTGGCGGCCCTGGGTGGTGTCATGACCCGGCGCGATCTCGAGGGATACCCGGACCGGCTCAAGTGGGACGACCCCATCACCACGACCTACCGGGATGTGGAGGTCTTCGCGCCGGCCCCGCCGTCGAGCGGCTCGCAGGTCATCCAGACGCTCAACGGGATGGCCGGGTGGAACGTGGGCTCCTTCGAGCACCTGGGGCCGGACCACCTGGCCGTGATCGCCGAGGCCGCGCGGGTCGCGCGCCTCGACACCCATCGCCACATCGGCGACCCCGACGTCGTGGCGGTGCCGATCGAGCGTCTCCTCAGCTCCGCGCGGACCGAGGAGATCCGCGCCGAGATGCGGGCGCGCCTCGACGCGCCGCGCCGGCCCGTCGCGCTGGCGGGCGGCAGCGACGCGGGCAGCGGAGCCTCCACGACCCACCTGGCCGCGATGGACTCGAGCGGCCTCGCCGTCAACGTGACCCAGAGCCTCGGCAACGGCTTCGGAAGCGGAATCGTCGTCCCTGGCACCGGGATCTGCCTCAACAACGCCCTCCACTGGACGGCCACCGACCCGGACCACCCGAACGTCGTGCAGCCGGGCAAGCGCCACGAGTGGCCGGTGGCGCCGGTCCAGCTCTTCCGCGGGGGCAAGCTCTGGGGAACGGTGGGCACGCCGGGAAGCTACGGCATCCTGGTGACGACCGTGCAGGTGCTCGCCAATCTCATCGACTTCGGCTTGAACGTCCAGGACGCGATCGGGGCGCCGCGATTCCGATGGCTGGACGAGGCGATCGATCCGCTCCCGGCGGAGCGGCTCCGGATCGAGTCGCGGGTTCCCGAAGCGACGCGCCGGGCTCTGGCTGGTCGGGGCTACGCGCTCGAGGTCATGGGCCCCTGGTCCATGCGGGTCGGAGGCGTCCAGGCCATCCTCCGCGACCAGGCGACCGGCTGGCTCATGGGCGGCGCGGATCCCCGCCGGAACGGCTACGCCATGGGGTGGTGATCCGGCTCGGCGACAGCCGCCGGTCGGGCGTGAGGTCGCCGGCCGCACCGCGGCCGGCGACCCACCTTGATGGCCAGATCCCGGCGACATCGGCACAGCGTCAGAACAGAGTGTTCCGGTTGGCCGACTCCGCCGGGATCGTCTGGAGCACGTCCCAGTGCTCGACGATCTTGCCGCGATCGTCGAAGCGAAAGATGTCCATGCCAGCCCAGTCCTCGTCCCCGGGCCATTCCTGGTGGCAGTGCAGGACGACGTACTGCCCCTCGGCGATGGCGCGCTTCACGTGGACGCGCTTGCGCGGATGCTCCTTCGCCATCCGCTCGAAGAACTGGATGAACGCCTCCTTGCCGTCCGCGACGCCGGGGTTGTGCTGGATGTAGACGTCCCCCACGTACCTCCGGACGGCCTCCGCCGGATTGCCCTGGTTGAACATGAGATCGTAGAAGTCGATCGCGGTCTGCTTGTTGCGCTCGAGCTGATCGCTCATCGCTGCCTGCTCTCCCCGTCCGTCCCGGCCGCGGGCTCTCTCGACGCGTCGAGCAGGCGGCCCCCGGTGACCGCGAGGAGGTCCCGCAGCCGGAGCTCCAGATCCACGCCGCGGACCCCGGCGCTCACGTGGACCTGCTCCCAGCCTGCCGCGCTCGCGTCCACCAGGACCTCGAACGCTCCCGCCCGCACCGCCAGCGCCGAGATCCCGCCCACCTTGAGACCGGTGAGCTGCTCGGCCTCCCGCTGGCTGGCCATCCGGAGCCGCTTCTCCCCCAGCGCGTGCCCGAGGCGCTTGAGATCGAGCTGCCGATCCGAGGGCACGAGCACCAGGAGCGGCTTCGCGCGTCCCGTCGTCTCCCGCAGAACGACCAGCGTCTTGAGCACGGAGCCGCCGGGCGCCCCCAGCAGGTCGGCCGCCTCGTCGGCCGAGTGGAACGCGCGCTCGGCGTCGTAGACCCGCACCCGGTGCTCGATCCCGCGCGCCTCGAGAAGCCGGGCGGCGTTCGTCTTCGGCGCGCCGCTCATCGGAGCCGACGGGAGCGCCGGGTCAGTAGCCCTGGCCGGGATCGACGACGTTCCGGAGGGGGCGGCCGCCCAGATAGCGGCGCAGGTTGTCGAAGAAGATGTCGAGACACCGCGACACGTAGGCGCGCCCGTCGTCGACGGCGCAGTGCGGGCTCAGGATGACGTTGGGCGTGGCCCAGAGGGGAGACTCGGACGGAAGCGGCTCCTCGTGGAACACGTCGAGCACCGCCCCCGACAGCTCCCGGGTCCGGAGCTTCGCGGACAGGGCGTCGTAGTCGATCACGGGGCCCCGTCCGAGGTTCACGACGCCGGCGTGCCGCGGGAGGCAGTCGAGCTCCTTCGCGCCGATGAGGCCGCGCGTGTCGGGCGTCAGCGGGGTGGTGACGACCAGGAAGTCCGCCTGACGGAGCGCCGTGCGCAGTCCCTTCGTGGTGAACATCCGGTCGACCCAGCGGTGCGGCCGGCCGCTCCGCCGGACGCCGAGGACTTTCATGCCGAAGCGCCGCGCGAGCCGCGCCACCTCTCCGCCGATCCGGCCGACCCCGACGATCACCACCGTGCGGCCGGCGATCGGGGTCATGAAGATCGGGTCCCACTGCCGCTCCCGCTGCCGCGTCACGAAGTGGGGCACCCCGTGGTTCAGCATGAGGAGGGCGGTCATCGCGTACTCACCCCCCTTGGGAGTGTGGACCCCGCTCGCGTTGGTCAGGACGACGTCCGGCGGGAGGTGCGGCACCAGCTTCTCGACGCCGGCGCTCGTGGACTGGATCCACCGGAGGTGCGGCGCCCGCGTCGCGAGGTTCCGGCCGTCGACGTGCGCCGCCACCAGGATCTCCGCCTCGCGAAGCCCCTCCTCGAGAGCCGCCGGATCGACGCCGAAGGTTACCCTGAGCCGCCGGCGAAGCTCCGGGACGCCGGCCGCTCCGCTCGCGAACCGGGCAGGCGTGACGGCGTCGTTGGGGCTCAGCGGGTCGTTCTGGACGTGAAGCCGGATCCGGCGGTCTCGCGGGGGCATCGACGCTCCTCGTGGCTCGGGTTGGGCAGGTCCGACATCGGGGTCGTCGGGCATTCTAGCCCACCTTCCCTCACCGTGGGCCCTCACCGTGGGCCCGCACCGTGGGTCCGCGCCGTGGGCGTCGCCGCCCGCGTGCTACACTTCGTCAGCCCAACAGCGCCCGGGACCGCCGCCCGGCGCTCGGTCCAGGAGGCGTGACGATCCTGTCACTCGAGCGGTTCTTCTCGCCGGCGGACCATGCCGCGATCGAAGCGGCGGTGCGCGAGGTGGAGGCGCAGAGCGCCGGCGAGATCGTCCCGTACGCCGTCGAGCGCTCCGACCGCTACGCGCGCGCCATCTGGACCGCCGCAACGCTGGGCGCCCTCGCCGGATCCCTGGCCGCCGCCCTCATCCGGTGGTCCGGTGACTTCTGGGGAGGCCCCGTGGCTCTCTGGATCGCGCTGCCGCCGGCGACCGGCGCGGCCCTGGGCTGGCTGGCGGCGTTCATCCTCCCGGCCCTGCGTCGGCTCCTGGTGCCTCCGGAGGTCCTGGCCGAGCGAGTACGTCAGCGCGCAGCTCAGGCCTTCGTCGAGGAAGAGGTCTTCCGAACTCGCGACCGGAGCGGGGTTCTGATCTTCCTCTCCCTGTTCGAGCATCGCGTCGTCGTCCGGGCCGACCGCGGTCTCGACGGTGTCGTCTCGCCGCGCGAGTGGGAGGAGGTCGTCGAGGCCATCGCGGCCGGCATGCGCCGGGGCCAGCCGGGGCCGGCCCTGGCCGACGGCATCCGCCGATGCGCGGCCCTGGCCGGGCGGCTTCCCGCAAGGCCGGACGATCGGGACGAGCTTCCGGGTCAGCTCCGACTGGGGCGCGAGTGAGCCCCCGCACCGAAGGAGTGGTCAGGCGCCGGCACGTCCGGAGAATCGGGTGCGCTTCACGCGTCTTTCTGCTCGTCGAGCCTTGCGCTGCTGCTGGCCGCTCCTGTCGCCCGGGCCGCCAAGGAGGTGCCCTTCCTCGGCGCCCGGGTCAACGACGTCGCGGGCATCGTCCCGCCGCCGGTCCGGGACCGGCTCGAGGCGAAACTGGCCGACCTCGAGCAGCGCACGGGCACCCAGGTGGCGGTCCTCACGGTGGACAGTCTCGAGGGCGACTCGATCGAGGACTACGCGGTGCGCGTCTTCCAGACCTGGAAGCTGGGCCGGAAGGGCGTCGACGACGGCGTCCTCTTCGTCGTGGCCCGCCAGGAGCGCCGCATGCGCATCGAGGTGGGCTACGGCCTCGAGTCGCGCCTCACCGACGCCCGATCGCGGCAGATCCTGGACGACGTCGTCCGGCCCCACTTCCGCGCCGGGAACTTCGGGGCCGGCATCGAGGCCGGCAGCGACGCCATCGTGGCGGCCATCGAGGGCGCGCCCCTGCCGGCGGCCTCCC
Organism: uncultured Candidatus Rokubacteria bacterium; assembly: GCA_963745015.1. Lineage (GTDB taxonomy): Bacteria > Methylomirabilota > Methylomirabilia > Rokubacteriales > DASRDR01 > DASRDR01. The sequence goes on along the minus strand of CAVUVU010000008.1, from coordinate 243,965 downwards.
GCGCTCCGGCCCGGCAGATCGGCTCGGCCGTCGGAATCCTCCTCGCCGGCGTCATGTTCGTCATCGTGATCGGCACGTTCTCGATGGTCGCGCTCGTCGCGCCCGGCGCCGCGGGCTGGTTCCTCTACCTGTTCCTCACGCCGTTCTACGCGATCTTCCCGTCGATCGTGCTCCCCCGGTACGGCGGCCTGATCGTGGCCGGAAGCTGGCTCGTGCTGTTCCCGATCCTCCGAGGCGTCCTGCACAGCCCGGGCGGCAAGAAGTTCCGCGAGAGACGCGGCTGGGTCATGGTCCCCGGCTCGGGCGGAGGCGGCGTGCGCTGGACCGGCGGAGGCTGGTCCTCCGGAGGCGGCGGCGGGGGTGGCGGCGGCTTCTCGGGGGGTGGCGGATCCTCGGGCGGCGGCGGTGCCTCCAGCAGCTGGTAGGACGTCGCCGGGAAGCGGGGCCCCGCTTCCCGGCGCACCCATCTGCGCTCGCGTCCCCGCTCGCACGTGGGAGCGTTCACGGGACGACCTGCGCGCGCCCCTTCAGAGGGGAGCTTGTTGTATCAGGATTCCGTCACCGGATCGCCCGGCGACGGCGTCCTCTAGCGCGGTGGCGTGTCCTCCATGGGTGTCTCCTTTGCCGGGCTCGCTTCATGAGCCCTCGACGAGGGTCGCGCGTCCCCCGTCACTTCGAGTGAACCAATCCCGCGATCACCTGTCAAGCGGGGCCCGGCAAGAGCCTCCTGGCGCGGCTCCAAGGCCGCTTCCGCACTCCACCTCAATCCAGCCTGCGCGCCTCGGCCACTGCGCCCGCAGCGCCGAACCCCGGAGCAGCGAGAACACGCATGCGCGCGCTGGCGTAGGGCTGGCGTCGGCGTATCGTGCCCCTCCGGGCCGATGCTAGAGTGTCCCTGACTGCCAAGGTCTGTACCTGGGGGACTCTACCGTGGCCGAGACGCGAGCAGCCCTAGGACGCAGGGAGGCAGCGGCCCGAGGCGTACTCCTGTACGTTGAGGGCCGCCGACGACCGAGGACGACGGGATGCGACGCGTATCGGCCGCGGCGCTAGGATCGGGGAGGACGCCATGACGGGGACCAAGTACGACCTCGTGCTCCGGGGCGGCCGCGTGATCGACCCCGCCCAGGGCCTCGACGCTACGCTCGATGTGGGCCTCCGCGCCGGCCGGGTGGCGACAGTCGCGCCGGCGCTCCCTCCCGGCGACATCGGCGAGGTCATCGACGTCCGCGGCCAGATCGTCCTCCCCGGTCTCATCGACACCCACGCCCACGTCTACCAGTACGTCACGGGCCGCTTCGGCCTCGAGGCCGACATGGTGGGCGTGCATTCGGGGACGACCACGGTCGTGGACCAGGGCGGCCCGAGCTGCATGACGCTCCCGGGATTCCGGAAGTTCGTCGCCGAGCCGGCGACGACCCGGATCTACGCCTTCCTGTCCGCCTATCTGGTCGGCGGGCTCGAAGGCCACTACTACCCCGCGCTCTACGGCCCCGACGGCGTCGACGTCCCCGCCACCATCCGCGCCGCCCGGGAGAACGCGGACCTGGTTCGCGGCATCAAGGCCCACGCCGAGATCGGCGGCGTGGCGCGCTGGGGGCTCGAGGTCCTTCGCCTCGGCGCCGAGATCGCCCGCGAGGCCGATCTCCCGCTCTACGTCCACTTCGGCCAGCTCTGGCCGCTGCCCAAGTCGGGCGCGCACGACGCCGACCCGGACTCGATCCTCCCGCGGGTGGTCGAGATCCTTCGCCCCGGGGACGTTCTCGCGCATCCCTTCACTCGCCATCCCGGCGGCTTCGTCGACCGGGCGGGACACGTGCACCCGGTCGTCCGCGAGGCGCTCGCGCGCGGCCTCCGCATCGACGTGGGGCACGGCTCCCACTTCAGCTTCGACGTGGCGCGGCGGGTCCTGGACGCGGGGATCGTGCCCGACACGCTCGGCGCCGATCTCCACGGCTACAACACCGAGGTCCCGCGGCCGGCGGGCACGCCGCCCGGGGCCCACCCGGACCCCGAGCTCCACCCCTTCGCCGGGAGCACGCGCTTCAGCCTGGCCCGCGCGATGACGGGGCTCATGGCGTGCGGGCTCTCGCTGGAGCAGGTCGTGCCGATGGTGACCCGGAACGCCGCGCGGATGCTCGGGCGGGAGGACGAGCTGGGCTCGCTCCGCCCCGGCACCGTCGCCGACGTCACGGTGCTCGACGACCGGCGTGGGCGCTTCTCCCTCCGGGACAACGGCGGCACCGAGGTGATCGCCGAGCGCCTGCTGATGCCGGCGTTCTGCCTCCGGGCGGGCCGGCGCATCCAGGCGGACGCGCCCATCCTTCCGCAAGCAGTCGCCGCCTGACCGAGCCCTCCTGCACGGAGTGGTCCGGTGACCGAGGCGCACAGGGAGTGCGTCCGTCGCTTCTACCGAGAGCCTGGCCGACATCATCGGCCAGCGCCGCGCCCGGCCAGACACCTCGAAGAGAGGGCCTGGCGTCAGGCGAGAGGCGGCCAGTAACGGACTGGCCGGATGTCTCCGTCCCGGCGAGCCAGGAGCCAGGTCGAGCCCTTCTTCTTCGGCTCCCCCTCGCCCACGAGCGCCTCCACGACGTCCCCGTGCGTGCACAGGACCACCGGGCCGGGCCCGAGCCGCCCGAGCAGCGAGCGAGCTTCCTCGGCGGAGGCGCCTTCGGCGATCGCCTGATCGGACTCGACGGCCATCTCCAGCCTGGCGGAGAGCGGCTCGAGCGTCTGGACGCATCGGAGGTACGGGCTCGAGACGAGCCGGGCGAGCGGGTAGCCCGCGAGCGGGCCCACCAGCGCATCGGCCTGGCGCCGGCCCCGCTTGTCGAGGGGGCGGAGCTGATCGTCGTCGGTCCACCGCTCGCGATCGCCGGCCTTCGCATGCCGCACCAGAAGGACGAGCGACCGGAGGGCCGGCTCGAGCGCCTCCAGGATCGCGCGGTCACCGGGGTACGAGAGATCCCGCCCGGCGGACGGGAGCGACACCCAGCGGACCTCGTCCACCTCCGCGTTCGGCTGGAACGCACCGTCCCGGACGGTCATCGCCCAGTAGCGCACGCCCTTCGTCCGGCCTCGCCGGTCCCGATACCGGCTCTCGCCGAGCTCAGGTCCGAGGAGGCAGTCGAGGCCGGTCTCCTCGGCCACCTCGCGAAGCGCGCAGTCCTCGTCCGTCTCGCCGGATTCGATCTTGCCCTTCGGCAGGGTCCAGTCCCGGTGGCCGGGGCGATGCACGAGGAGAACCTCGACCTGGCGGTCGGGCCCGGCCCGGAGGACCGCCCCGCCCGCGGCCCGGACCTCGAGCGCTAGGCGGCCTTCCACGCGCCCTGTCGCACCAGATCGTCGCCGACCGTCCGGATCCCGCGCTCGACGCCGTCCACCACGCGGTCCACCTGCTCGCGCGTGATGCAGAGAGGCGGCGACAGCGCGACGACGTGCCCCACCGGAAGCGCGCGGACGATCAAGCCGTCCTCGAGGCACCGGGCCGCGACCATCTGGGCCACCTTCTGGGTGGCCTCGAACGGCCGGCGGCTCGCGCGGTCGGCCATGAGCTGGATGCCGGCCACGAGGCCCACGCCCCGGACGTCGCCCACCAGCGGCAGGCCGCCGACGCGCTCCCGGAGAGCCGACTGCATGTAGGCGCCGGTCCGCGCCGAGTTGCCGATCAGGTCCTCGCCGAGCAGGATGTCGAGGTTCGCCATCGCGGCGGCCGCCCCCACCGGGTGGCCGCTGTAGGTGAAGCCGTGGGCGAAGGCGCCGACCTCGGGCGACCCGGCCTGGAGCACCGACCACACGCGCTCGGAGATGATCACGCCCGAGAGCGGGAAGTAGCCGCTGGTCAGCCCCTTGGCGACGGTCATCAGGTCGGGCTCGATGTCGTACACGTGGGAGCCGAACGGGCGCCCGAGCCGCCCGAACCCGCAGATGACCTCGTCCGCGATCATGAGGATGTCGTGCTTCCGGAGCACGGCCTGGACCCGATCGAAGTACGTCCGCGGCGGGATGAGCACGCCGCCGGTGCCCATGACCGGCTCGGCGATGAAGGCGGCGACCGTGTCCGGGCCCTCGCGCTCGATGAGTGCCTCGAGCTCCGCCACCAGCGTCGGCCGCGTACGCCTCCTCCGTGGCTCCCGGCGCGGCGTCGCGATAGTAGTCCGGCGCCTTCGTGTGGAGCACGCTCGGCGAGCGGCAGATCGAACGCGCGATGGAACATCGGCAGGCCGGTCAGGCTCGCCGCGGCGACCGTGCTCCCGTGATAGCCGCCGAGGCGCGAGATGATCTTCTTCTTCTGGGGCTTGCCGCGCAGGTTGTTGTAGTACCAGACGAGCTTGACCTGGGTGTCGTTCGCCTCGGAGCCGGAGTTCGCGAAGAACACCTTGCTCATCCGGCCCGGCACCATCCCCAGCAGGCGGTCCGCCAGACGGATCTGCGGCTCGTTCGACATCGACGAGAACGTGTGGTAGTAGCCGAGCCGCCGCGACTGGGCCGCCATCGCGTCGGCGACCTCCGTCCGGCCGTATCCGATGTTCACGCACCACAGCCCGGCGAAGGCGTCCAGATAGCGCCGGCCGCTCGCGTCCGTGAGCATGACGCCCGACCCCTCGGCCATGATCCGGGGCCCCGTCCGGAGGTGGTCGACGATCGACGTCGACGGGTGGAGCACGCGCTCCTTGTCGAGGGTCTCGAGGGTGGGGGTCTGGGTGGTCTTGCCGGTCATCGTCGGCTCCTTCGGACGCCCGCCATCAGGGCGGCCGTCGTGGAATGGGTGTTCCGGTCGCCTATGATACGCGAAGCGTCCGCCGCGCGCGCCATCCGTCAGCTCCCGCGGCGGTACGCGCGGAGCGCCGGCGACCGCCAGGCGATCAGCGCCGGTCGTGACGAGGCTCCCGATCCCGCCGAGCACGACCGCGATGCCGGCGCCGAGCCACTGGGCGACGACGCCCGACTCGAACTCCCCGAGCTGCGGGCCCCCGATGAAGAACAGCATGCTGATGCCGACCATCCGCCCCCGGAGCCGGTCGGGCGTCTCGAGCTGGCGGACGATGTTGCGGAGCACGGCGCTGACCGTGTCGGCCGCGCCCGTGACCGCGAGGGCGAGGAACATCGGCCAGAACGTCCGCGAGAGCCCGAAGACGACGGTCGCCGCGCCGTAGACCGCCACCGCCGAGAGGAGCACGACGCCGCGGCGCCTGATGCTGCCGGCGAGGCGGACCATGAACGCGCTCGTCAGGACGGCGCCGATCGACGGGGCGGCGTAGAGCCAGCCGTAGCCGCGCGGGCCCACCTGGAGCACGTCCTGAGCGAAGAGCGGGAGCAGCGCCGTGGCGGAGCAGAAGAAGGTCGCCAGGCCGTCGAGCAGCATCGTGGCCCGGAGAAGCGGCGTCCCGAAGACGAACCGGATGCCCTCGCCGAGCGCGCCGAGGCTGACGGCGCCCCGGGCGGCCGGCTCCACCGGCGGCAGGTCGCGCATCAGGAGGATCGCGCGCGATGGTCGCCAGGAACGAGACGCGCGTTCAGCGCGTACACGGTGGCCACGCCGGAGGTCGCCAGCGCGATGCCGGCGAGAGCCGGCCCCACCACCGAGGCGGTCTGGAAGAGGATCGAGTTCAGCCCGATGGCGTTGGGCAGGTGCTCGCGCGGCACCAGGCTCGGAAGGAGCGACTGCCGCGCGGGAGCGTCGGCCGCGCCGGCCGCCGCGCCGAAGCCCGCGACGAGCAGGATCACCCAGGGATTCGCCAGGTCCGCCGCCGTCACCAGCGCCAGCGTCACGGCGACCAGCATCATCACCACCTGGGCGACGAGCATGAGCCGCCGGCGGTCGACGGCGTCCGCCATCACGCCGCTCCAGAGCCCGAACACGAGGATCGGGCCGATGCCGCGCGAGACCGACCAGGCCGAGCGACAGCGCCTTCCAGCCCGGCGGGGCGAGGAGCGAGATGTGCCAGAGGATCGCCGCCCCCTGCATCATCGTGCCCGACATCGACACGAGCTGGCCCAGCCAGAGCAGGCGGAAGTTCCGGTGGCGCAGCGCGACGAACGTCGACGGGGCGGCCTCGGACACGGCTAGGGCCGCCTCGCGCGGCGCCGGGGAGCGCCGGCGCCGGCGCGTCCCGGGCGTCCAGGCCTCCCGCACGATCGCCCACCGCTCGTGGTCCCGCCAGCGCCCGCCGATCTTCAGGTAGCGGGGCGAGAAGCCCTCCCTCCGGAAGCCGAGCCGACGCGCGAGCCTGCGGGACGCACGGTTCCCCGGCTGGATGTTGGCCTCCAGCCGGTGGAGCCCGAGGCGCCGGAAGGCGTGCCGGAGGACGAGCGCCAGGCCTTCGGTCATGTACCCCTGCTGTGCGTGCGGCCGGAAGGCGTAGTAGCCGAGGTAGGCGCTCTGGAGCGCGGCGCGCACGATCTCGCTGACGTTGACCACGCCCACGATGGCGCCGTCCGCGCGCCGGCAGACGAGGAGGCGCACCCGGGCCGGGCCGGTCGCCCTGATCCACCGCCTCACCGCCGGCGCCGTCGCGGGTGGGTGGACCCACGGCCGGTGGAGCCCGCGGCTCACCCGGGCGAGCCCGGCGAGCGCCGGCGCGTCGGCCGTCACCGGCGACCTCAGGAGGACGCGCCGTCCCGTCTCGAGCGCCCCTGGCTGCCGGCGCCCGCCCGCCCGCCCGGGGGACGGTGGCACTAGACCGCGACGCCGCGAAGCGTGAGCTCGCGAGCCCGGTGGCAGGCGACGAGATGCCCCGGCGCGATCGCCTCGAGGCGCGGCGTCTCGGTCCGGCACATGTCCACGGCGTACGAGCACCGAGGGTGGAAGTAGCAGCCGGGCGGCGGGTTCGCGGCGTCCGCCACCTCGCCCTCGAGGACGATGCGCTGGGTCCGCAGCCGCGGGTCGGGCTTCGGCACCGCGGAGAGGAGCGCCTCGGTGTACGGGTGCCGGGGCGTGGCGAACAGCCGCTCCGTGTCGGCGACCTCGACGATCCTGCCCACGTACATCACCGCCACCCGGTCGCTCACGTGCTTGACGACCGAGAGGTCGTGGGCCACGAAGAGGTACGTGAGCCCGAGCTCGGTCTGGAGATCGAGCATCAGGTTCAGGATCTGGGCCTGCACCGAGACGTCCAGGGCGGAGACCGGCTCGTCCGCCACCACGAGGCTCGGGTTGAGCGCCAGCGCCCGGGCGATGCCGATGCGCTGCCGCTGCCCGCCGCTGAACGCGTGGGGGAACCGCCGCATGTACTCGGGCCGGAGCCCGACCAGCCGCAGCAGCTCGGCCACGCGCTCGCCGCGCTCGTGCCGGGTGCCGACGTGGTTCACCAGCAGCGGCTCCCCGACGATGTCGAGCAGCGTCTTCCGCGGGTTCAGCGACGAGAACGGGTCCTGGAAGATCATCTGCATCTGGCGCCGGAGCGGGCGCAGCCGCCGCTTGGGCAGGGTCGCGACGTCCACCACCTGGCCGTCCCCGCCCTGGAAGAGGATCTCGCCGGAGGTCGGGGTGATCGCGCGCAGGATGCAGCGGGCCGTCGTCGTCTTCCCGCACCCGCTCTCCCCGACGAGCGAGAGCGTCTCGCCCCGGCGGAGCTCGAAGCTCACGTCGTCGACGGCCCGGACCTGCCCCACGAGGCGGCGCAGGAGACCCCGGCGGATCGGGAAGTACTTCCGGAGCCGCCGCACGTCGAGCAGCAGCCCGTCGGCGGCGGCGGCCTCGTCCAGCCGGCGCGCCCGGGCCGTCCCGCCCGGGCCGGAGGGAGCGGCGGGCCACGCGGCGCCGGCCAGGTCGCTCACGCGCTCGGCCCGGACGCCGGCCGGGGTCCCGGCGGAGGCGCGCGGCGGATGGTGCAGGAAGCAGCTCACGGACACGCCGGTCTCCCCGTCGACGGGCAGGAGCTCCGGCTCGTGGCGCTCGCACGTGCCCCGGATCCACTCCACGCAGCGCGGGTGGAAGGGGCAGCCCGGCGGCCGGTTGTGGGGTGCGGGATGGAGCCGGAGATGGTCGGCAGCTTCGTCCGGACCTGGGCCTGGATGGACGGGATCGAGCGGAGCAGGGCCTGGGTGTACGGGTGCTGGGGCGCGTGGAAGATCGCGTCCACGGGGCCGCGCTCGACCACGCGGCCGAGGTACATCACCACCACCTCGTCGCACATCTCGGCGACCACGCCCAGGTTGTGCGTGATCAGGATGATCGCCATCCCCTCGCGGGCCTGCAGGTGGCGGAGCAGGTCGAGGATCTGCGCCTGCGTCGTCACGTCGAGCGCCGTGGTCGGCTCGTCGGCGATCAGGACGCGCGGTCCGCAGGCAGAGCGCGGTGGCGATCATCGCGCGCTGCCGGAGGCCCCCGCTCATCTGGAACGCGTACTCGTCCACGCGGCGCTCCGGCTTGGGGATGCCCACCTGGCGCAGGAGGTCGATGGCCCGCTCGCGCGCCGCGCGCGCGTCCAGGCCCAGGTGGAGCCGGATCGTCTCGACCATCTGGTTCCCGACCGTGTGGACGGGGCTGAAGGAGGTCATCGGCTCCTGGAAGACGAGCCCGATCTCCCCGCCCCGGATCTGGCGCATCTCCCGGCCCTCGGGGTCGAGCTGCGCCACGTCCACCGTCGCCTCCGGCTGCGCCGCTCGCCGCCGGGCGGCGGAGCAGGATCTCCCCGCTCACGATCCGGCCCGGGCCGCTCCACGATGCGGAGGATCGACCGCGCGGTGACGCTCTTCCCGCAGCCGCTCTCCCCGACGATGCCGAGCGTCCGCCCCGCGTGGAGCTCGAAGCTGGCCCCGTCCACCGCCTTGACCACCCCCTCCTCCGCAAAGAAGTACGTCCGCAGGTCCCGCACCTCCAGGATCGGGGTCAGACCCCGATTTTGACTTCCGAGCCCGTCCGCCCGCACGGGCTCGTCGGAGTGTCTGGAAATCAAAGTCAAGGCCTGACCCCGTCAGTGGCCGTAGGGGTCGGCGGCGTCGCGGAGGCCGTCGCCCATGAAGTTGAACGCGATGATCACGACGATGACCGGCACCGCGGAGTACAGGAGCCACGGCGAGATCGCGAGCGCCTGGATGTTCTGCGCCTGCTGGAGGAGCACGCCCCAGCTGATCGCCGGCGGGCGGAGCCCGAGGCCCAGGAACGAGAGCGACGTCTCGCTGATGATCATGGCGGGAATGGCCAGGGTCGTGGCCGCGATGATGTGCGACAGGAACGACGGCACCATGTGGCTCAGGATGATCCGGGGCCGGCTGCACCCGGACAGCTCGGCCGCCATCACGAACTCCTCCTCGCGGAGCGAGAGGAACCGCCCGCGCACCACGCGGGCGAGCTCGGTCCACCCGATCAGCGAGATGATCAGCGTGATGGCGAGGTACACCTGGATCACCGACCAGTCGTTCGGGAGCGCCGCCGCCAGGCCCATCCAGAGGGGGATCGTCGGGATCGACCGCAGGATCTCGATGACACGCTGGATGACGGTGTCGATGGCGCCGCCGTAGTAGCCGGAGACGCCGCCGAGGAACACCCCGAGCACGAGCGCGATCGCGACACCCGCAAGCCCGATGGTCAAGGACGTCCGGCTCGCGTACATCAGGCGCGACCACTGGTCCCGCCCCTGCTCGTCCGTGCCCAGGAGGAAGAGCGTCTCCTCCGGCTTCGCGTCCTCGACGCCGAGGAGGTGGCGGTTCATCGGGATGAACCCGAGGAACTGGTACTCGAAGCCCTTCGCGAAGAACGTCACCGGGATCTTCCGCGACCGGTCGGCCTCGTAGACCCGCTTCAGCGTGACGGGATCGCGCTGCCCGACCAGCGGGTGGACGTGAGGGGCGAAGCGGCCGTGGTCGAGCCAGTCGATCCGCTGCGGGGGCAGGAGCGACCGCTGCGCCTCGGACGCCGTGGGCGGCGCGTACGCCAGGAAGTCCGCGAAGATCACGCCGAGGTAGAAGAGCAGGACGATGGCCGTGGCGACCATCGCCAGGCGGTGGCGCCGGAAGCGCCACCACATGAGCTGCCACTGGCTGGCGACGGAGATCCGCTCCTCGGCCACCTCGCCGACCGCGAGATCGAGCCCGGTCGCGACGGGCTCGCCGGCGTCGGCCCCCGGGCGGGCGCGAGGGCGGGCTCCGCGGAGCGCCGGGCGTGGGGGACCGGCAGCTCGGCTATCGCTTGCCTTCCATCCGGATGCGCGGATCGATCCAGAGCAGCAGGAGGTCCGAGAGGAAGGTGCCCACCACCGTCAGGAGCCCCGAGCAGAAGCACGATCGTCCCCGCCAGGAACATGTCCTGGGCCACCAGCGCCTTCAGGAGGAGCGGCCCCACGGTCGGCAGGCTCAGGACCAGGGACACGATGATGCTGCCCGACACGACGTACGGGAGGAGGTAGCCGACCGTGCTCGCGAAGGGATTGAGGGCGACCCGCACCGGGTACTTCAGGATGACCCGCCGCTCGGGCACCCCCCGGGCGCGCGCCGTCATCACGTATGGCTTCCGGAGCTCGTCGAGCAGGTTCGCGCGCATGATCCGGATGAGCTGCGCGGTGCCGGCCAGTCCCAGGATCAGGGCGGGCAGCGGGAGGTGCTTCATCAGGTCCCACGCTCTTGGCCAGACTCCACGGCGCCTCGACGAACTCGTCCGAGAAGAGCCCGCCGATGCTCATGTTGAAGTACCGGAACCCGAGGTACATGAGCACGAGGGCGAGCATGAAGCTCGGGACGGCGAGACCGATGAAGCCGATGAACGTCGCCACGTAGTCCCCGGCAGAGTACTGGCGGACGGCCGAGTAGATGCCGATCGGAAGCGCGAGGACCCACGTGAGGATGATGGCGGCCACCGAGACGACCATGGTGAGCCAGAGCCGGTCTCCGATGACCTCGGAGACCGGGCGCTTCCACTCGAGCGCCATGCCGAACCGCCCCTGCAGCACCTGCTTCATCCACCGGAGGTACTGGACCAGCATGGGCTTGTCGAGGCCGTACTCCTGCCGGAGCGCGTCCGCCTCCTGCTCCGACACGGCGCCGCCCGAGGCCGACATCTGGGCGATGTAGGACGTGATGTAGTCGCCCGGCGGCAGCTGGATGATGACGAAGGAAAGGACGGAGATGGCCCACACCGTGAGCAGCGCGAGGATCAGCCGCTGGACGAGATACGTGATCACGGAGGCCTAGTCTACCCCGGCGCCGCTCCCGGCCCGCCTCCCGGGCGGCCGCGCTGGCCGCCCGGGACCGGGACCGGGATGGGCGTCGTGACTCCTTACGCCTTGAAGTAGTACGTCGAGGGCTGAGAGGTGCCCGGCGTCCGGCAGTGCTGCGCGTTGATCTGCCGGGACGCCATGTTCCCCATCTTCCGGCTGGCGATGCGGACCCCCATCGTCGCCGGGGACTGGCCCACCGTCCCGATGGAGTACTGCCCGTCGATCATGATCTTGAAGATCTCCTGGGCGATCTTGATCCGCTCGGGCTGCTTCTTCCCGTTCGCGGACCGGAACATGTCCAGCGCCTTCAGGAGCGGCGTATCGTCGGGTGCCTTGCCCTGCTTGCCGCCCGAGGCGTACCAGACGCGCGATCGGCGTGCCCATGAGCGACTCGCGCCGGATCGACCGGAAGCCCGTGGCGCGGGAAGAGGTAGAGCAGCTCGGTGCCGTCGTTCGCCCAGATGGCGATCTGGTGCTCGTTCGCCCGCGACCCGGGTGAAGAAGAGGCTCCGCTCCACCTCCTTGACGTCCGCCTGGATCCCGATCTTCTTCCACTGCTCCTTGATCATCTCGGCGACCTGCGAGTGCGGGATGAACGCGCCCGCCGAGGTCAGGAGCTCGATCCGCAGCCGCCCCTTGCCGTCGGCCCGGAGCCGATACCCCTCACCGTCCTTCTTCGACAGGCCGATCTTGTCGAGCAGCGCGTTGGCCTGCTTGACGTCGAGCGTCGACCACTTCTTCCGCCACTCCGGGCCGGGGTTGTACGGCGTGGACTCGGCCGGCGCCACGGAGCCCGGGGTGCCGATCCCGAGCCAGAACGTCTCGTTCAGCTGGTCCCGGTCGATCCCCATCGACAGCGCCCGGCGGAAGTCGGCGGTGTGGAGCCACTTCGCCATCTCGGGATCGGCCTCGTAGGCGTGGTTGACCTGGAGCGTGGCGTCGGAGCCGTTCAGCGCCGGGTCGAGCCGGACGTCGTAGCCGACCTTGTCCCGGTTCTCGAGGAAGACCGGGAGCTTGGTCATGGCCGTGTGGCGCTCCTGGAGGTCGTACTGCGCCGGCGATGGCCCGGAGGTTCAGGACCTCGAGGTTCTCGGCGAGCGGTCATCTGGATCCGGTCGATGTACGGCAGCTGGTTGCCCGCGGTGTCCACCTCGTAGAAGAACGGGTTCCGCTCCATCGACCAGGTCGGGTTGTTGATGGGCGTGACCACCTTCCAGGGCGTCGAGCACCGGCAGCTCGGGATTGAGCCGCCAGTCCCAGCGATTCTTGAGGTACGCCGACCCAGCCGTCGAAGTTGGCGGCCTTCGCCTTCGCGTTCGCGCGCGTCCATGCCGATGTACTTCGGATGGAACTGCTTGATGTAGTGGGCCGGCATGTAGGCGCCCATCGTCCGGCCTTCGCATCTGCCAGAGCGCCTGGCCGCCGCCCATGGCGGTCGACCCGGCGAGGATGTCGAGGAACAGGTAGTTCGGCTCCGGGAACTCGAAGAGGACCGTCGTCTCGTCGATCTTCTTGATCGACCCCGGACTTGCCGTTGATCAGGAAGTCGGGATGCGGCGTCGGCGACGAGGTCCTTGTTCAGGTAGATGTCCTCGTACCAGAACATGAAGTCGTCGGCGGTGAAGGGCTTGCCGTCCGACCACTTGTGGCCCTTGCGGAGGTAGAGGGTCACCGACTTCCCGTCGTCGCTCAGCAGCCACTGCCGCGCGACGCAGGGCCGGTGCTGGGTGCCCGTGTACTCCCAGAACAGGAGCTTGTCGGCCGACACGATGCGGTTGCCGTTCTCGCTGTCGCCGGGGCCGGTGAACCCGCGCCGCCAGGTCCCGCCGTACTGCCCGATCTCGTGGACCGGCTTGATGACGAGCGGCTCCTTCGGGACGCGCTCGCTCACCGGCGGGAGCTTGCCCTGCTTCACGAGCTCGGCCAGCATCGGCGCCTCGCTGAACTTCGTCGGCCACTTGGCCGGGTCGAGGATCAGCTCCGGCCCCTCGAGCTTGCCGATGAGCTGGGCGCCGAGCTTCGGCGGGGCGGCCCCGCCGGCGGCCTGCCCGCGCGCCGCTCCGGGCACCCCCACCGCGGCAAGGCCTCCCGAGAGCAGGGCCGTGTTCCGGATGAACTCACGTCGGCTCACACCATTCCGCTTCTTCGGCATCACGGACCCTCCTCGTTGATGGTCCCGGTCAGGAGACTGGCACAGGCTGCAGCGATGGCCCGGAGTCTAGCATGACGGGGTCGGACTTTGACTTCTCTACGATCGCCCGGGGCCACGAGCGCTCGTCCGGCCGCGAAGCGGCGGACGCTCGGACGGTCACGTCCTGGCCCCGGCCCGGGCCGCTCCGCGGGCGTCCCGGCCGGCCATCCACCACGGCTGGGCGCAGAGCCACCCCAGGAACTCCACGATCGTGTGCGCGGCGAGGTACGACGTGATCCCGGTGCCGATGTCGAGCATCGGGTTCACCTCGACGAGGTCGAAGCCGACGATCCGCGTGTGCTCGGCCAGGGCCCGGAGGGTGTCCCGGAGCTCGGCGTAGAGGAACCCGTTCGGCTCCGCCGACACGCAGCCCGGGACCAGCGGGATGTCGAGGACGTCGACGTCGACGCTCACGTAGCAGGCGGCGTCGCGCGGGATGCGGTCGACGAGGCCCCGCGGCGTGACGTCCCGGAACTCGTCCATGGTCACGATGCGGTTCCCGTCCCCCAGCGAGTCGTCCATCATCACCTGGGAGTTCCGGAGGCTCCGGATCCCCACCTGGGTGAGGCTCCGCACGTGCGCCATCCGCGCGATGTGCCGGAACGGATGGCTGTTCGTCAGCTCGAGCCCGTGGACGAACGGCAGGTAGTCGAGGTGGGCGTCGAAGTGGACGACGTGGAGCGGCTCCGCGTACGCCCGCACCACCGGGTACGTGACCCCGTGGTCGCCGCCCAGCACGACCGGCAGGGCGCCCCGCTCGAGGAGCCGGCGCACCATGTCCGTCACGTTGTCGAAGGTTCCCGCCACGTTCGTCGGCAGGACGTCGGCGTCGCCCGCGTCGACGATCCGGCCGTTGGTCAGCTCGTGCGGCCAGGAACTCCCGCCGGAGCGCGCGGTCGTAGTAGCCGCGGCCCCGGCCGCCGAAGCGCATCGAGTGCTCCCGGATCCCCCGGGGGCCGAACCGGGAGCCCGGCATGAAGGGCGACCCCTCGTCGCTCGGCACGCCCATCACCGCGATGTCGGCGTCGAGCCGGTCGAGGTCCGTCGCGATGACGGAGCGCAGGAAGGACGGGATGCCGACGAACGGCGCGTTCCAGCGCGGCTCGACGCCCGGCTGCATCGGTCGCCCGCGCCTAGGCGCCGACGCGCGCCGGCGCGCGGCCGCCGGGCCGCCCCGCGCTCGCGGGGCCGACCCCGTGGCGCGCGAGCACCGCCGCGATCGCGCGGCGCTCCGCCTCGGTCGCCGGCACGAGCGGCAGGGCCGGGGTGCCGCTCCCGATCCCGATCATGGCGCAGGCCGCCTTGAGCGCCGGCAGCCAGTGCCCGATCTCGTGGATCGCGCAGAGGTCCAGGACGGCCGCCCTGGAGCCGGGTGCAGGCGGCGCCGTCGCCCCGCGCCGCCGCCGCCCGGAGCTCGACCAGGAGCGCGGGCACCACGTTGGCGAGCCCGGGGACCAGCCCGTCCCCGCCCATGCGGAGGCTCGCGGCGACGAGGTGCTCGTGGCCCTGGAGCACCCGGAAGTCGGCTCGCGTCGCCTTGACGGCGAGGAACGCCTGGAATGCGACGAAGTCGCCGGCGGAGTCCTTGATCCCGAGGACCCGGCCGTCGCGCGCCAGGTCCGCCACCGTGGCCGGCGCGAGCACCTGATGCGTGCACTGCGGGATGTTGTAGAGCAGCGCGGGCCGGTCGGACGCCTCGATCACCGTCTCGATGTGGCGCCGCTGGGCCGTCCCGTCGACGCCGAAGTAGTAGGGAGATCCGACGACCACCGCGTCGGCGCCCTCGGCCGCCGCCTGGCGCGCGGCCTCCGTCGCCGGCCCGGTCGCCGGCAGCATCACGCCCGCCAGGACCGGCACCCGGCCGGCGGCGGCCCGGACGAAGGCCCGGACCACGACGCCCCGCTGGCGCGGGGTGAGCCACGCGCCCTCGCCGCAGCCTCCCAGGATGAAGAGCCCGCTCGAGCCGCCCTCGAGCACGTGCTCCACCAGGACGCCCGATCGCGCCCTCGTCGATCTCGCGGGCGGGGTCGAGCGGCGAGATCGTCGGCGGGACGATGCCGGTGAGAGCCCCGTCCCATGTCCAGCGGCGCCCGGCGGCCGGCGACGTCGTCATGCGGAGGTCCGCCCGCCGACGAGCGTCCGTTCCCGCGTGCCGGTCCCGAGCACCTCCTCGAGCGACGCCTCGATGATGTCCAGCATGTCGTCCACCTCGGCCGCGGTGATCGTGAGCGGCGGCGCGAGCGCGAGCATCCAGTGGCTCGCGCGCAGCAGGAGGCCTCGCCGGCGCGCGGCCTCGCGCACGCGGATCCCGAAGTTCACGTCGGCCGGGTACCGCTCGCGCGTGACCGGGTCGCGGACGAACTCGACGCCGACCAGGAGCCCCTCGCCCCGGACGTCTCCGATCACGGGCAGGCGCTTTCCCATCTCGCGGAGGCGCGCCATCGCCTGGACCCCGCGCGCGCGGGAGTTCTCGACGATGCCGTCGTCGAAGATCTGCCGGATGGCGGCGAGGCCGACCGCGGAGGCCACCGGGTTCCCGCCGAAGGTGTGGCCGGCGTGGAACTGGACCTGGTCGACGGCGCTGCCGTAGAAGACCTGGCCGATCCTGGTCGTGAGGAGGTTGGCGGACAGCGGGGCGTAGCCGCCGCTGATCCCCTTCCCCACGCAGAAGATGTCGGGCCAGGCGTTCCAGTGCTCGGCCGCGAAGAGCTTCCCGGTCCGGCCGAACCCGGTGATGATCTCGTCGTAGATGAGGACGATGTCGTAGCGGTCGCACAGCTCGCGCACCCGCGGGAGGTAGTCGCGCGGCGGCACGACCACGCCCGCCGAGGTCATGATGGGCTCGGCGATGAAGCCCGCGATCGTCTCGGGGCCCTCGAGCTGGATGACCTCTTCCAGGAGCCGCGCGTACGTGGCGCCGAGCGTGTCGGGGCCGCCGGGAAACGGCGGGCGGTACGGATCCGGGGTGTGGAGGTGGATGAACCCGGCGGGAAGCGGCTCGTACGGCACGCGCCAGCCCGGCCAGCCGCCGGCGGCCAGGGAGTGGCCGGTGCCCCCGTGGTAGGCGCGGTAGTGCGACAGGATCTTGTACTTCGTCCCGTGGCCCACCTGCTTGTGGTACTGGCGCGCCATCTTGATCGCCGCCTCGGTGACCTCCGAGCCCCCGGAGGAGAGCTTGACGGTCGTGTACTGGGGCGGCGTGATCTCGAGCAGGAGCTTCACGAGCTCGAGCGCCCGGTCGCTGGTCCCGAGCGTCGGGGCCGCCAGGGCGAGCCGCTCGATCTGGCGGGACGCCGCCTCCGCGAGGCGCTTGTTGCCGTGGCCGAGGTTGACGCAGAAGGTGCCGCTCAGCCCGTCGATGAAGCGCCGCCCGTCCACGTCGATGACGTGGATGCCCTGGCCCTCGGTCAGGATCAGCGGGTTCTCCGCGAACTCCTTCATCGGCAGGAAATCGACCATGATGTGGCGGGCGAGCTCTTTCATCGCATCTCCCTTTGCGGCCAGGACTGGGACGGCGCCGGGCTCCCGGCGCGGCGGACGGTCCAGATTGTACCGGCCGGCCTCGCGGTCGCCAAGGGGACCCGGCGCACCCGCCCGGCGGCGTCGCGCGGCCGCCGCGGGACGGCCGCGGGGCCCTGTGGTAGGGTGAACGCGACCCTCCGGGACGCGCGAGGGCAGAAGCCCGCACGCCCGGTCCGAGCCGGGTCAGGAGGAAGGACCATGGCAGAGGCGGTGATCGTCTCGACGGCGCGGACCCCCATCGGCAAGGCCTACCGGGGGGCGTTCAACAACACCCACGGGGCCACCATGGCCGGGCACGTCATCGAGCACGCCGTCCAGCGGGCTCGCCTGGACCCGGCCGAGGTCGAGGACGTCATCATCGGGTGCGCCATGCCCGAGGGCGCGACGGGCCACAACATCGCGCGCCAGGCCGCGCTCCGTGCCGGTCTGCCCGTGACCGCCGCCGCCACGACCGTCAACCGCTTCTGCTCCTCGGGCCTCCAGGCGATCGCGATCGCGGCCCAGCGGGTGATCGTGGACCGCGTGCCGGTCGCCGTGGCGGGCGGCGTCGAGTCGATCAGCCTCGTGCAGAACGAGCACCTGAACAAGTTCCGGCTGACGGAGGAATGGCTCCTCGAGCACAAGCCGGAGGTGTACATGTCGATGCTCGAGACCGCCGAGGTGGTCGCCAAGCGGTACGGCGTCACGCGGGACGCGCAGGATCGGTACGCGCTCGAGAGCCAGCGGCGGATCGCCGCCGCCCAGCGCGAGGGCCGGCTCGACGCCGAGATCGTGCCGCTCAAGACCGTGAAGCTCGTCGTCGACAAGGCGACCGGGCAGACGCGCGAGGAGTCGGTGACGCTCGCCCAGGACGAGGGCAACCGCGCCGACACGACCGCCGAGGGCCTCGCCGGGCTGAAGCCGGTGGTCAGCGCGGACGGGACCATCACGGCCGGCAACGCGAGCCAGCTGTCCGACGGCGCCTCGGCCTGCGTCGTGATGGACGCGAAGCTGGCCGAGCGGCGCGGCCTCCAGCCGCTCGGCATCTTCCGCGGGCTCGCCGTCGCCGGGTGCGAGCCCGACGAGATGGGAATCGGGCCGGTCTTCGCGGTGCCGAGGCTCCTCGAGCGCCACGGGCTCAAGGTGGACGACATCGACCTGTGGGAGCTGAACGAGGCGTTCGCGGTCCAGGTCGTGTACTGCCGGGACCGCCTGGGCATCCCGATGGAGAAGCTGAACGTGGACGGCGGCTCGATCGCGATCGGCCACCCCTACGGGATGAGCGGGGCCCGCATGACGGGCCACGCGCTGATCGAGGGGAAGCGGCGGGGCGCCAAGCGCGTCGTCGTGACGATGTGCATCGGGGGCGGCATGGGCGCGGCCGGCCTGTTCGAGATCGCGTAGCGCCCCGTCCGCGGTCCCGGAAAATCAAAGTCGGGGTCAGGCCCCGATTTTGATTTTTCCGCTTGAAAGGCAAAGTCGCGGGCCTGACCCCGACTTTGATCTCCGAGCGGTGTAGAATGCCGCGGGACGACATGGGCGAGACGGTCTTCTTCGGATACGACCAGGCGGCGCTCGACCGGGAGTACAACAACTCCGGGAAGGTCGCGAACGCCGCCGAGTATCTCGCCCGGTACCCGGGCGAGAGCGCTCGCGCCCGGGACACGCTCCCGGCCCGGCTCGACCTCCGCTACGGCCCGCACCCCGGGGAGACGCTCGACGTCTTCCTGCCCGAGGGCCACGGCCCCTGGCCGGTCCACGTCTTCGTCCACGGCGGCTACTGGCGGTCGCTCGACAAGCAGGACTTCAGCTTCGTCGCGCGCGCGTTCCAGCCCGCCGGCGTCCTCGTCGGCGGTCGTCAACTACGCCCTCATCCCCACCGTCGACATGGACGAGCTGGTCCGGCAGGTGCGCGCGTCGGTGGCCTGGCTCCACCGCAACGTCGCCGCCCTCGGCGGCGATCCCGCCCGCCTGACCGTCTCGGGGCACTCCGCCGGCGGTCACCTGGTCGCGATGCTGATGTCGACGGACTGGAGCCGCTTCGCGGAGCTCCCGGCCGATGTCGTCAAGGCCGGCTGCGGCATCAGCGGGCTCTACGACCTCGAGCCGATCCGGCTCTGCTACCTGAACGAGACGCTCGGGCTCACGATGGAGTCGGCGCGCCGGAACAGCCCCGTCCACCTGGTCCCGGCGTCGCGCCGGCCACCTGCTCCTCCCCGTCGGGGAGAAGGAGGGCGACGAGTACCATCGCCAGACCGAGTCGCTCGCCGCCGCCTGGCGGCGTCGCGGCCTCGCGCGTCGAGGTGATGGACATGGCGGGCCACGACCACTTCTCCATCATCACGGAGCTCGGTGATCCGGGCACGCCGCTCAGCCGGGCGATCCTGCGCCAGATCGGCGTCCCCGAGCCCGCCGTCGGGACGGCGGCGCGATGATCCGCGAGGTCCCCGGCCGGAAGCCGCGGATCCACCCCGACACCTGGATCGATCCGTCCGCCGAGGTGATCGGCGACGTGACCATCGAGCAGGGCGCGAGCGTCTGGCCCGGGGCCGTCCTCCGCGGCGACGAGGACAACTACGTCCGCCTCGGCCGGAACTCGAACGTCCAGGATGGATCCGTCCTCCACGTCACGCCGGAGTTTCCCTGCGTCGTCGGCGACGGCGTGACCATCGGCCACCGGGCCGTCGTCCACGCCTGCACCGTCAAGGACAACGCGCGGATCGGGATCGGCGCCGTCGTCCTGACCGGCGCCGTGATCGAGGAGAACGCCCAGGTGGGCGCGGGCGCCGTCGTCCCGCCGGGCAAGGTCGTGCCGGCGGGCTGGCTGGTGATGGGGGTGCCGGCCAAGCCCGTGCGCCAGATGTCCCCCGAAGAGCTCGAGGAGATCCGGCGCAACGCGACGG
The DNA here is from genome assembly GCA_963745015.1 of uncultured Candidatus Rokubacteria bacterium. GTDB lineage: Bacteria > Methylomirabilota > Methylomirabilia > Rokubacteriales > DASRDR01 > DASRDR01. The sequence goes on along the minus strand of CAVUVU010000008.1, from coordinate 224,211 downwards.
CGTACGTCGCGCTCTGGCGCCGGGACTACGGGCCGCGCCCGGACTCCCGCTAGGCCCGCCCGAACCCGACACCGCCGTTTGCACACGAGGAGGATCCATGCCGCTCCGCACGCGCTATCTCTTCTCCGCCGCCATGGACGTCGATCCGAGCCGGGACGCCCTCTTCCACGAGGTCTACGACAAGGAGCACATCCCGGCGCTCCTGGAGGTGCCGGGCGTCGTGTCGGCCGCGCGCTTCAAGGTGCGCGAGCTGACGCTGATGATCGGCGGCGAGCGCAAGACCATCGATCCCCAGGGGGCGCCCCGCTACAACGCCCTCTACGAGCTCGAGTCCCCGGAGGTCCTGGTCACCCCGGCGTGGGCCCGCGCGGTCGAGCGCGGCCGCTGGCCGACCGAGGTCCGCGCGTTCACCCGGAACCGCCACCACCTCCTCTACGAGCGCCTCTGAGCGGCCACGGGGTCAGGCCTTGACTTCCATACACTTGACCCGGCTCGCCACCCGACGCCCACGGTGCGTCTCGGCGAACTGTATCGAAGTCAAGGCCTGACCCAGTGCTGACCCCGGGCTGGGATCCGGCGAAGTACCTGGAGTTCGCGGGGCACCGGCTGCGGCCGGCCCTCGATCTCCTGGCGCGGGTGCCGGCTGCCGCGCCCGCCGTGGTCCACGACCTCGGCTGCGGCGCCGGGAACGTCACGCGCCTCCTCGTCGAGCGCTGGCCGGGCGCGGCGGTGACCGGGGTGGACGGCTCGGCGGCCATGCTGGAGTCCGCCCGGGCCGCCGTGCCGGGGGTGGCGTGGATCCGGGCCGACATCGCGGACTGGCGCGGCGACCGGCCCGCCGACGTCGTCTTCTCCAACGCCGCGCTCCACTGGCTCGACGATCACGCCGGGCTCTTTCCGCGCCTGGTCTCGGGCCTCGCGCCCGGCGGCACCCTGGCCGTCCAGATGCCGCGAAACCACGGCGCGCCGTCCCACACCGAGATGGTCGCCGCCGCCGAGGCCGGGCCCTGGCGCGAGCGCCTGCGCCCGGCGCTCCGCACGCGGCCGGTCGCCGGCCCCGCCGTCTACCACGACATCCTCGCCTCCCACGTCTCGCGGCTGGACATCTGGGAGACCGAGTACCTCCACGCGCTGGAGGGCGACAATCCGGTCGTCGAGTGGACGCGGGGATCGGCCTTGAAGCCCCTCCTCGACCACCTCCAGGAGCCCGAGCGCTCCGGCTTCCTGGCCGAGTACTCGGCGCGGATCGCCCGCGCCTATCCTCCCGGGCCCGACGGCCGGACACTCTTCCCCTTCCGCCGCCTGTTCATCGTCGCCACCCGGTGACGGGCGGACGAGGTCCCCGATGCGGCTCGTGACCTACAACATCCAGTACGGCAAGGGCCGGGACGGCCGCTTCGACCTCCGGCGGATCGCGGACGCGGTCCGGGAGGCCGACGTGATCGCCCTCCAGGAGGTCGAGCGGTACTGGATCCGGTCGGGCATGGTCGACCAGCCGGCCGAGCTCGCCGGTCTCCTGCCCGACCACCACTGGGTGTACGGGCCCGGCCTCGACGTCGATGCGAGCGGGCGAGACCGGGCGGGGCGGCCGATCCACCGCCGGCGCCAGTTCGGGAACATGCTGCTCGCGCGCGAGCCCATCGTCTCCTCCCGCTGCTTCCCCTTGCCCAAGCTCGGCACCGTGATCCAGTACAGCCTCCAGCGCGTCGCCCTCGAGGGCGTGATCTCCGCGGGCCCGGGCGCCGGCCCGGTGCGCGTCTACTCGATCCATCTCACCCACCTCGCCGACGCGACGCGCGGGCCCCAGGTCGACGCGATCCTCGACATCCACCGCCGCGCGCCCGCGGACGGAGGCGCGTGGTGCCGGCACGCACACCGAGGCGGCCTGGATCCAGGACGGGCCGGCGCCGCCGATGCCGCGCGACGCGATCCTCATGGGCGACTTCAACCTGGAGCCGTCTTCCCCGCTCTACGACCGGATCGTCGGACCGCTCTCGCCGGAGTACGGGCGGATGAACGCGATCGAGGGGTTCGTCGACGCGTGGGTCGCGACCGGCCACGGCGAGCGCGACGGCGTCACGTGCCACGGAGCCCACGCCGGCCAGCGCATCGACTACTGCTTCGTCAGCACGCCCCTCCTGCCTCGGCTCCGCCGCAGCTGGATCGACGAGGCGGCGGCGGGGTCCGACCATCAGCCCGTGTGGACGGAGCTGGACTCCTAACGGGCCGGCCCCCGAATGGTCTGCGGGGACGCCATGGTAGAGTGGACCCATCGTGGGAGAGCACGTGACGGGAATCGAGCGCCGGCGCACCGCGACCGTGGACGTGGGCGGCGTCCAGGTCGGCAGCGCGCACCCGGTCGTCGTCCAGTCGATGACCAACACCGACACGGCGGACATCCCGGGGACGATCGCCCAGGTGCGCGCGCTCGCCGAGGCGGGCAGCGAGCTCGTCCGGGTCACGGTCAACAACGACGAGGCGGCGCGGGCGGTGCCCGACATCGTCCGCGAGGTGGACGTGCCGGTCATCGGCGACTTCCACTACAACGGCCACCTCCTCCTCGCGAAGTACCCGGCCTGCGCCCGGGCGCTCGCCAAGTACCGGATCAACCCCGGCAACGTCGGCGCCAAGCACCGCGACGAGAACTTCGCGACGATCGTCCGGATCGCCGTCGACCACGGCAAGCCGGTCCGCATCGGCGTCAACTGGGGCAGCCTGGACCAGCACCTCCTGACCGAGATGATGGACGCCAACGCGAAGCTCGCGGAGCCGCGCGACGCGCGCGACGTGATGCTGGACGCGATCGTGGAGAGCGCGATCCGCTCGGCCGAGCTGGCCGAGGCGACCGGGCTCGGCCACGACCGGATCATCCTGTCGGCGAAGGTCTCGGGCGTGCAGGACCTGGTCGACGTCTACCGGCGCCTGGCGCCCCGCTCCGACCACCCGCTCCACCTCGGCCTCACCGAGGCGGGCATGGGAATGAAGGGCATCGTGGCGAGCACGGCCGGGCTGTCCATCCTCCTCCAGGAAGGGATCGGCGACACGATCCGCGTGTCCCTCACGCCGCGGCCCGGCGGCGACCGGACCGAGGAGGTCCAGGTCGCCCAGCAGATCCTCCAGTCGCTCGGGCTCCGCATCTTCGCGCCGCAGGTCACCGCCTGCCCCGGCTGCGGGCGCACGACGTCGACCTTCTTCCAGGAGATGGCGGAGGAGATCCAGGGGTACCTCAAGACCGAGATGCCCCGCTGGCGCGAGCGCTATCAGGGCGCCGAGGCGCTCAGGGTCGCGGTCATGGGCTGCGTCGTGAACGGCCCCGGCGAGTCCAAGCACGCGGACATCGGCATCTCGCTGCCCGGGCACGTTCGAGGAGCCGAAGGCCCCGGTGTACGTCGACGGGAAGCTCCTCCGCACGCTCCGCGGCGACACCATCGTCGCCGACTTCCTGCGGATCCTCGAGGACTACGTCGACACGCGCTTCGGCGCGACGGCCGCCGCCCGCAGCTGATCGGCGGGGGGCGCCATGTGGTTGTCCGCGATCGTGGCATCGCTTCACTACCTGGCGCTCGCCATCGGCCTCCCCGCGGTCTTCTTCCGCGGGCGCGCGCTCAAGGGACCGCTGGACGACGCGGGACTCCGGCGGCTCTTCGCGGCCGACTCGGTGTGGGGCCTGGCCGCCGCCCTCTGGGTGGCGACCGGCCTGCTCCGCGCGTTCGCCGGGCTCGAGAAGGGCTCGGCCTTCTACCTCCACAGCGGGCTGTTCTACCTGAAGATGGCGCTCTTCCTGGCGATCGTGGCCCTCGAGATCCGGCCGATGATGACGTTCGTCGCCTGGCGTCAGGCTCGCCGCCGGGGCGGCCGCGTGGACACCAGCCAGGCGCCGGCGCTGTTCCGGGTGACCCACATCCAGCTCGCCCTCACCGTCGTCATGGTCTTCGTCGCGTCGGCGATGGCACGCGGGCTCTGGTAGAGCCGAGCCGGTTCCGGCGGCCGGCAGCTCTCGATCCGGGGCCACCGCGTCAGACCTCCCGGTGGCCACGGCCGACGTCAGTGCCCCTCGAAGCGGGAAGCTCGGCCAGCCAACTCCGCTCCGGGATACGTGCCTTGGGGGCGCATGGACGCCCATCCGGGTGCCCCCATGCGTGTGAATCGCTCGGGGACCACGGCAGCCCGGGAAGCCCTACGCGGAGGGACGGTCGGCTACTGGTGGCTACTCCGGCGACCAGTGCGGCGCCGCGCTGAAGAGACCATCGACGACGCCGATCTGGTAGGCCATCCAGAGGCCGAAGGCGAGGCTGAGCACACCCGAGGCCGTCGCGAGGTGCCGGTTGAGCCACGCGAACCGGTGGGCCGTCACCGCGAAGGGCACGGCCACCGCCGCCGTGATCAGCATCATGCCGGCGATCGTCCCCACTCCGAAGACGAGGAGATACCCGATCGCCCACCACGGGTCGCGGATCGCCGCCAGCACCAGGAGCGCGACCGCCGCGGACCCCGCGAGCCCGTGGACCAGCCCGACGACGAGCGGGCGAACGATCTGGTAGGCGCCGAAGTGCCCGAGCGTGCGGTCGAGCCGCGCCTGGGGCGTCGCCTCGTCGGGGTGCCCGTGCGCCTCCGGCGTATGGCCGTGGACGTGACTGTGGACGTAGTCGCCGTGGACGTGCGGGTGGGCGTGGCGATCCTCGTGGCCGCCGGCGTGGGACGTCCCGCGCGAGCCTCCTGGATCCGTCGGGTGACACCGGTCAGCGTCAGGATCCCCAGGAGCACCAGCATGATCGCGACGGAGAACTCCATCCCGAGCCCCACGCGGGGCGGAATGACGAGACCGAACAGGATGATCGCGCCCCCCACGGCGAGGATCGTCAGCGTGTGCCCGAGCCCCCAGAGCGCCCCCGTCCACGCGGCCGCCCGCACCGAGCGCTGGCGGCTCACGATCGTGGTGACGGCGATGACGTGGTCGGGGTCGGTCGCGTGACGCATCCCCAGAAAGAAGCCGAGGAGGAGGACGGACAGGAGCGGTGTCATGCCGGATACCTTACGGGATCACCCGCCCGTCTGCCACCGCCCGGGGGACCTCAGCGCCGTGAACGCCGGCGACCCGGCAGGGGCGGCGCGCCCGCCGGCTTCCCCGCGGCGCCGCCCGGGATCCGCTCCTCCATCTCCTCGAGGGTCCGCGGCCAGTCCTCGTGAAGGAGGCGCGAGAGGGCGCGATCGGCGAGGAGCCGCCCTCCCGTCTGGCAGACGGCGCAGTAGTTGGTCTCGTTCTCGGCGTGGACGATCCGCTGGACCGGCGCGCCGCAGTCGGGGCACGGCTGCCCGTACCGGCCGTGGACCGCCATGCCTTCGCGGAACGCCGTGACCTTCTCCGGGAAGGCCAGCCGCGCCGCCGCGGAGAGACGCTCGGCCCACTCGCCGAGCACCGCCTGCGCGGCGCCGTGGAGCCGCGCCACCTCCGCGCCCTCCAGCCGGTCCGTCATCCTCACCGGCGAGAGGCGGGCTCGGTGCATGATCTCGTCCGCGTAGGCGTTGCCGATGCCGTCCAGCAGGCGCGGGTCCGTGAGGGCGCGGCGGAGCGTGTGCCGCTCCCGGGACAGGGCGCGGGCGAACTCGGCGGCGCGTCGCGCCCAGGACGTCGAGACCGCCGGGGTCGTGGCCGGCGAGCGCCGCGTCGCCCCGCGCCAGGTGAATCGACGCCCGGCGCCGGGTCCCGGCCTCGGTGAGGGTCAGCGTCCCGCCCGGAAAGTCGAGCGCCGCGAGCCCCATCCGGCCCGGCGGGCGCGCGCCGGCCGGACGCCAGTGAAGACGGCCGGCGATCATGAGGTGGATGACGACGAACAGCTCGCCCTCGAGCGCGAGGACGATGCGCTTCCCCAGGCGGCGGAGCCCCACCACGGTCCGCCCCTCGACCGCGGCCACCGGCGGATCGACCGAGCGGAGGACGAACGGGCTGGCCAGACGGAGCCGCTCCAGCGGCTGCCCGAGCACGCGCGGCTCGAGGGCCGTCAGGTACGCGACGACGTCGGGTAGCTCGGGCATCTGTGCGCGCCTTGCATGAGTCCGGGCCCATCGGGAAGTCCACGGCGACCAGCGCCTCGATTGCATGGCACGCGGGCGGCGGAGTCAAGGGCTCCACGCGCGTGCTAGCATGGCCGTGGCGCGCTCGAGGAAGAGCCACGACGTGAAGCGTCACCCCGACACCGTGCCCGCCCGAGACCGTCCGCGCCCACCGCCCGGTCCACGCGACCCGGCGCCGCCCGACGCGGCTCACCACCGGCGCCGGCCAGCCGGACCGGAGTACCGCACACGCGCGGACGACCCCTCGTCGACCGATCGCCGTGCCGAGTCACGACAAGGAGCGAGGCCATGCCAAGCAAGAGCCACCCTGCCGGCCACTTCCTGCTGAGCCTCGGCGGCCCGCACGTCCGCCTCGAGAAGGCCGCCGGCGGCTCCATCAGGGGCGAGGTCGCCATCTTCCGGACAGGCTCGGAGAGCCTCCCGGTCAAGCGCATCTCGGCCGTCAGGTACGAGCCGTTCCGGCTCGCGGTCGGCATGGGGATGGGCCAGCCGCTCTACGACTGGATCAAGGCGGCGCTCGGCGGCGCGCCCGTGGCCAAGAACGGGTCCGTCGCGCTCGCGAGCCCCGCGGGGAAGGCCGAGGCGTACCGCCACTTCCGCGACGCGCTCATCCAGGAGGTCGGGTTCCCCGCGCTCGACGGGAGCAGCAAGGAGACCGCCTACTTCACGGTCACGCTCGCTCCCGAGCAGATCACCCATGCCGCCGGCGACGGGGCGAAGCTCACGGCCGCCGTCAGCCTGAAGCAGAAGCGGTGGCTCGCGTCCAACTTCCGCTTCCGCCTCACGGGCCTCGAGGACGCGTGCAAGCGCGTGGCGACGGTCGACGCGTTCACGATCAAGCAGACCCTCGTCGAGGTCACCGACGGCGCCTCCGGGATCCGGACGAAGCACCCGACGACGCTCGAGATCCCGAATCTGAGGATCACGTTCTCCGCCGCCGACGTGAAGCCCTGGCAGGACTGGTTCGACGACTTCGTGGTGAAGGGCAACGCCGGCCCGGGCAACGAGAAGAGCGGCGCCATCGAGTTCCTCGACCCGAGCCTCAAGGTGACCCTCGGCACGCTCGATCTCGCACGGTGCGGCATCTTCGCGCTCGACTTCGCGCCGTCCGGAGGGAGCAAGGCCGGCGCGCGGTACGTCGCGGAGCTCTACGTCCAGGGCATGCAGGTCGATCTGAAGAGCGTCTGATCGACCGCTCCCGACGCCGCGCGCGACACGGTCGGGTCCGGGCTCGGTGCCGCCGCCGGCCGCCGTGCGAGGCCGCGCCGAACCGGCCATCCGCCGGCGGGGCGCCGTGCTACGGTTGGGCCGGCAATGCCTCCTGGCGAGCCCGCGCTCCTCCGTCTGCCTGGCTTCCCTCGGTTCGCCTGCTCCGCCATGCTCAACACGGTCGCCTTTGCCGGCGAGCAGGTCGTCCTCGGGTGGCTCGTTCTCGATCTCACGAACTCGCCCCTCCTGGTCGGGGTCGCGCTCGCCCTTCGCATGGCGCCGCTCCTCGTCGTCGGCCTGCCCGCCGGCGTCCTGGCGGACCGGGGCGACCGTATCGTCCTCCTGCGCGGGGCCAACACGACCATGGCGCTCGCCCTCACGACCGCTCGGGACCCTGGCGGTCCTCGGGCGCGCCACGATCGTGCCGATCCTGGCTCTCACGGTCGTCATCGGCTGCGCGCGAGCGCTGCAGCAGGTGACGCAGCAGGTCCACACCCACGACCTCGTCGGCGCCCCGCGGCTGACCGAGGCCCTCGGGCTCCTCGGCATCGCGATGCGCATCGGCGGGCTCACGGGCGCGCTCCTGGCGGGCCGCCTGATCGGCGGGCTGGGACCGGGCGTCGCCTACCTGGCGGCCGCGGCCGCGTGCCTCCTCGGAACCCTGATCCTCCCCCGGCGCTCGTCGCACGCCGCCCGCCCGCACGCGGCCGCCGGGTCGGTGTGGGAGGGCCTGGCGGGCTTTCTCGACGCCGCACGGGCCGAGCGGCGCCTCCCGATCCTCATGGCGCTGACCGCGGCCGGAGAAGTGCTCGGCTTCTCGCACCAGGCCGTGCTGCCGAGTCTCGCGCGGGACGTCCTGCGGGTGGGGCCGGAGGGCCTCGGCGCGATGAGCGCCGCGCGTCAGCTGGGCGGGATCCTCGGCATGCTCACCGTCGGGCGCCTGACCCAGCTGGGCGGGCTCACGGCCCTCTTCGTCACCGTGCTCGGCGTGTTCGGCGCCGGAGTGGCCGCGCTGGGCCTCGCCCCCGGCTACGGGTCGGTCCTCCTCCTGCTGCTCCTGACCAACGCGGCGGGCGCGGTGGCGGACGTCCTGGGACAGAGCCTTCTGCAGCAGGCTGTCCCGGCCGCGCTGCGAGGCCGGGCCAGCGGCGCCTGGGTGGTCGCGATCGGCGTGGGGCCCGTGGGTCAGTTCCAGATCGGCGCGCTGGTCTCCTGGCTCGGTGTCGCCCCCGCGCTGGGCCTGAGCGGCGGCGCGCTGGTGGCAGTCGCGCTGTGCGCCCGGTTCCTCATGACGCGCATCCGAAGATCCTGACGCCTGCCGCCCTCGAGATCACCCGGCGGCGCGCCGGCCATCGGCCTGCGGCCCGACAGGGCGATGGCCCGGACAGGCCTTCCGGCCCCGTCCGGGCCACGTGCAACTCGACCGCAGCCGAGAGTGGGCCTGCCCGCCGCTCGCTAGCAGCAGCCCCCGGAAACGGCGGGCTTCTTCGGCGGCTCGATGAGCTCGATGCGCGCGTCGTCCGGTCCGCGGACGAAGGCGATGCGCGGTCCGTTCGGCACCTGGATCGGGCCCTCGAGCAGCGGACTCCCGAGCGCGCCCAGCCGGGCGATGTCGGCGTCCAGGTTGGCCGAGTCGAAGCCGAAGTGCTCGAGACCGTGGTGCGGCATGGCGTCGCCCGCCCCCAGCTTCTCCCCGCTCCTGGCGCCCGAGATGTTCACGGCGATGCCGCCGTCCTCGCTCGTGCACCGGACGAAGCGGTCGCCGAAGACCCGCGTCTCGTCGGAGAGGATCTTGAAGTTGAACGCCTTGACGTACCAGTCGGCGGTCTTCCGGGGATCCGGAGCCTTCAGGTGGATGTGGTTGATCCGGAATGCCATCGTGACCTCCAGGTCATGACCGGCGCTCGGCCGGTCGGGTACCAGTCATGGTCGCCGCGAAACCCTCTCGCCGTGTCCTGCCCTCCGCCGGTGGCCGGGCCGGGTTCCGCGGCCGGGCCGATCAGACGAGGGTGCGCCGGCCGAGCTTCACGGGCCGGCCAGCCTGGATCACGTCCACCGCGTCGCCCAGGGCGGCGATGTCCGCCGCGGGATCTCCGGCCACCGACATGAGGTCGGCCACGAGTCCCGGCCGGATGGCGCCGACCTCGTGGCCGAGGCGCATGGCCTCGGCGGACTCGGCCGTCGACACGGCCAGCGCCTGCCACGGCGAGTAGCCGAACCACTTCACGAACGCCCGGGCGTTCGCGGACGACGCGTCGAACCGGGCGTGCGCCATCCCCATGTCGAGGCCGGTGATGAAGCGCACCCCCCGCGCGCGCATGTCGCGGGTGACCTCCACGTGCTCCTCCATCGGCACGGGCGCCGCCGACACCGACCAGTGGGGCTTGGGGGGCGGCGCGCCCGCCTCCAGCGCCTCGTGGCCGAGGAGATGAAGCCCGAAGGTCACGTCGACCGCCTGGCCGTTGGCCGCGATCCGCTTCGACACCTCGGGGTCGTACTCGAGTCCCTTGCGCGGGTCCGCCGAGAGCCACCGGGCGTGCACGAGGTGGTGGATGCCCGCCTCGGCGCAGTTCCGCACGCCGTCGGCCGAGAGCGTGTGGGCCACGATCTGCATGTCCAGGCGCTCCGCCTCCCGGACGGCCGCCCGGAGGGTGGCCGCGGGGTACTGGACCGTCCGGGGGTTCGCCGTCGGCGTGAACATGCCACCGGTCGCCATCATCTTGATGCAGTCGGCGCCGAGCTTCTTCTGCCGGCGCACCGCGGTGATGACCTCGTCCACGGTGTCCGCCTCCGTCCCGAACATCCAGCAGTGGCCCGCCGTCGTGGTGATCGGGGTGCCGGTCAGGACGAGGCGCGGTCCGGCCACGACACCCCGGCGCACCGCGTCGCGGATGGGGAACGCGATCTCGTTCTTGCTGCCGATGTCGCGGAGGGTCGTCACGCCGCTCATGAGCGCGGCCCGGACGTTCGCGGCGGAGCGGAGGAGCAGCGCCTCGTGCGACTCGGTGGTGACGAGATGGTAGGCGTCGGGTGTCGCGGAGCAGTGCATGTGGGCGTGGACGTCGATCAAGCCTGGCAGGAGCGAGACGTCGCCGAGATCGTGAACGCGATGGGTCGAGCCCACGTCGGGCGGCAGCTCCCGCTGCGGCACGACCGCACGGATCCGCCCGCCCTCGGTCAGGACCGCGTGGTCGGGCAACCATCCCGACACGGTCGGATTCGCCACTCGCCTGGCCTTGAACACGGAACGCTCCGACACGAAAACCTCCCTGGGTCTGCGGCGGCCGGTGCCGCCTGCGTCGTCAGCTACGTTCGCGGGCTACAGCCGCTAGATGAGAGACGCCAGCGCCGCGCCGACCTCGCGCGTCGAGGCCTTGCCGCCCAGGTCGCGCGTCACGGTCTTGCCGTCGGCGACCACCGTCTCGATGGCCCGCACGATGGCGTGAGCGGCGGCGGCGTGCCCCAGGTGCTCGAGCAGCATGGCCCCGGTCCAGACCTGCGCGATCGGGTTGGCGATCCCCTTCCCCGCGATGTCGGGCGCCGAGCCGTGCACGGGCTCGAACATCGACGGGTGCTCCTTCTCCGGGTTGATGTTGCCGCCGGGCGCCAGCCCGATCGACCCCGCGATGGCGGGCCCGAGATCGGAGAGGATGTCGCCGAAGAGGTTCGACCCCACCACCACGTCGAACCAGTCGGGGTGCTGGACGAAGTGCGCGGTGAGGATGTCGATGTGGTACTGCGCGGTCTTGACGTCCGGGTACTCGCGCGCCATCGCCGCGAAGCGCTCGTCCCAGTACGGCATGCTGTGGATGATGCCGTTCGACTTGGTCGCCGAGCTGACGTGGCGCCGCGGCCGAGTCCGGGCGAGCTCGAACGCGAAGCGCATCACGCGGTCGCACCCTTTCCGGGTGAAGACGGACTGCTGGACGGCCACCTCTTCGTCGGTCCCGGCGTAGAGCCTCCCGCCGATCTCGGAGTACTCGCCTTCGTTGTTCTCCCGGACGATGACCATGTCGATCTCGGCGGGCGAGCGGTCGGCGAGCGGGGAGCGGACGCCGCTGCAGGAGCCGCACCGGGCGCAGGTTGACGTACTGCCGGAAGGTCCGGCGGATGGGGATGAGGAGCCCCCACAGGGACACGTGGTCCGGCACGCCGGGGGCGCCCACCGCGCCGAGGAAGATCGCGTCGCAGGCCCGGAGCTGCTCGAGGCCGTCCTCGGGCATCATCCGCCCGGTCTTCGCGAAGCGCTCGCAGCTCCAGTCGAACTCGCTCCACGCGAGCTCGAACCCGAACCGCCGCCCCGCCGCCTCGAGGACGCGCTGGCCCTCGGGCACGACTTCCTTGCCGATCCCGTCGCCGGGAATCACCGCGATGCGATGGCGCATGAACCCCCCTTCATGAGGTGGCGTCGGCAGCAAGGCCGCGCGCGATGGACGGCACCGCGCCGTCACGCGACGAGGGTATCCCGCCCACCGGACGCGGTCAACGTGAGCCGGGTTCCCGCGGACGACGCGGGACCCTGCGCCGGCCACCGGGCGCCCGCCGCGGCCGCCGGCTAGCGGCGATCGAGCGCGAGGCGCGCGCCGAGGGCGAGGAGCGCCAGCCCGGTCACGGCCTCGATGACGCGGCGCACGCCGAGCCGGCGCAGGACGACGCCCATCCGCGCCACCGCCGCGGCGTAGGCCGCCAGCCAGGCCAGCGTCATCGCGCAGAAGATGAGGCCCATCGCGAGAAGGGCCGCGAAGGACACGCGCCCGCCGGGCGCGAACTGCGGCAGGAGGCTCGTGAAGAACACCGCCATCTTCGGGTTCCCGAGGTTACTGAGGACGCCCTGCCGGAACGCCGCCGACGGCGTGAGCCGCCGGGAGCGGTCGACGTCGCCCCCCCGTCCTCTCTCGCCACCCCCGCGGATCGCGACCCACAGGGCGTGCGCGCCCAGCCACACGAGGTAGGCCGCGCCGGCGATCCGGAGCGCCGCAAACGCCGAGGCCGACGCGACGAGCAGCGCGGCGACCCCGGCGCTGGTGGCCGCCGTCCAGACGGCCTGCCCGGTCGCCACCCCGATCGCCGTCGCGAGGCCGCCGCGCCGCCCGCCCCCGAGCGTGTTCCGGATCGTCAGGGCCGTGTCGGGCCCCGGCGTGACGATCACGAGGGCGGCGATCCCCAGGAAGGCGGCGAGGCTCGGCTCCATGCGCCCGAGCCTCTCCTCCGCGGCCTTCCCCGTCAACGGCCATCGGACGCGGGTGGCCACCCGCCATTCGCGGCGCCGAGGGTCAGCGCAGGCGGAGCTTCGGATCGATGGCGTCGCGGAGGCCGTCGCCGACGAAGTTCGCGGCGAGCGCCACCATGAGGATCGCGACCCCCGGGAACGTCGAGATCCACCACTGGGCGGTCAGCTCCCGACCCTCCGCCACCATGGCCCCCCACTCCGGGGTGGGCGGCACCGCCCCGAGGCCGAGAAAGGAGAGGGCCGCCGTGATGATGATGGCGTTGCCGAAATCCATGGCCATCAGGACGATCGAGGGCGCGGCCGCGTTCGGCAGCACGTGCCGGAGCAGGATTCGCCGGTCGCGGAGCCCGAGCGCCGCCGCCGCGCTCACGAAGTCGCGCGCCTTGAGCGCCAGCACCTGGCCCCGCGCCAGGCGCGCGTACGGGGGCCACCAGACGACCAGCAAGGCCAGCATCGAGTTCTCGATGCTCGGGCCGAGCGCGGCGGCGATCGCCATCGCCAGGATCAGGGCCGGGAACGCCAGCACCATGTCCACGATCCGCATGGTCACCTCGTCGAACCAGCCGCCGAGGTACCCGGCGAGCGCGCCGTACATGGTCCCGAAGATCGAGGCCACGACCACGACGACGGCCGCGACCGGGAGCGACACTCGCCCGCCATAGAGCACGCGCGTGAACACGTCCCGGCCCAGTCCGTCGACGCCGAGCCAGTGCTCGGCCGAGGGCGCGCCGAGACGGTTGTCGACGTTCACCTCGGTCGGGTCGAACGAGGAGAGCACCGGCGCCACCACCGACACCACGATCCAGGCGAGGATGACGAGCGCCCCGAGGACGACCATCGGCTTCCGGACCAGCTGCAGGAAGACCCGGCGGCCCTCGCTCCGCGACAGCGCCATGGCGCCGGCGTCGCGAGCTCCGTCCGCGACCGCCACCGCCCGCGTCGCCGATGCCGTCGCCATCTACGAGTACCGGATCTGCGGGTCGAGCCAGCCGTAGAGGAGGTCGACGGCGAAGTTCACCATCGTGTACATGAGCCCGATCACGAACGTCACGCCCATGATCGCGGGAAAGTCGTTGGTGACGGCCGACTGGAACGCGTACCGGCCGAGCCCGGGCCAGGCGAAGATCGTCTCCGTCATGACCGCCCCCGAGAGGAGCCCGCCGTACGCGAGCCCCAGGACGGTCACGGTCGGGATCAGCGCGTTCCGGAGCGCGTGCCGTCCGATCGTGACCCCCTCCCGCAGTCCCTTGGCCCGCGCCGTCCGCACGTAGTCCTGGGACAGCACGTCGAGCATCGATGCGCGCGTCACGCGCGTCACCAGACCCATGATCGAGCTCGCCAGGACGAGCCCGGGCAGGATCAGGTGCGCGACCGCGTCCCGGAAGGTGCGGTAGTCCCCCGCGATGAGACTGTCCACCGTGAAGAAGCCGGTGACGAACGGCGGGGAGCTGATCTGCGGCCCGAGACGGCTGGGGCCGACCGTCCAGTGGAGCGTGGCGTAGAAGATCACGAGGGACACGGTGGCGAGCCAGAAGATCGGGAGCGAGACGCCGATGAGCGAGAGCAGCCGCGCCGCGTGATCGATCACGCTCTCGCGCCGGATGGCGGCGACGACGCCGAGGGGCACGCCGATCGCGAGGGCGAAGAGGACGGCGACGGTGGAGAGCTCGATCGTCGCCGGCAGGAACGCCTTGAGGTCCTTGGTGATGGCCCGCCGCGTGTTGATCGAGTTGCCCAGCTCCCCGCGGGTCAGGTTCCCGAGGAACGTCAGGTACTGCACGTACAGCGGCTTGTCGAGCCCCCACTTCTCCTTGAACGCCTTGACGATCTCGGGCCGTTCGGAGGCCACCTGCCCGAGGTTCGACACGATCGGATCGGAAGGAACGGCGTGGGCGATGAGGAACGAGATGAGGGTCACCCCGATGAGCGCCACCACCATCAGCCCGAGCCGCCGCGCTACGTACTTGGCCATCGCCCGATAGAGCGCGGGGACCGCACTGCTGCGGTCCCCGCGACATCCTCGTTGAAGTCCGGGACGGGTGCCGGCGCTACTTCTTGTCCACCGGGTAGATGCGGGCCGCGCCGAGCGGGAGGTACTCGTAGCCCTCGATGTTCGGGCGCACCACGACCTCGGCCTTGCCCTGGACGAGGTTCACGTACGGGCCGTTCTCGACGAGGTAGGCCAGGGTCTCCTTGTACATCGCCGACCGCCGCTTCGCGTCGAGCTCGGCGTCGGCCTTCTTCGCCATGTCCTTCGCCTTCGGGTCGTCCCACCGGAGGCGGGGCCCCCAGGTGTGGAGGATCATCTGGCCCGTGAAGTCGCTCGGCCCGATGTAGTCGGGCTGGTTGTACGAGATGACCGCGATCTCGCCCTTCGCCCGGTACTGCGTGAGCATCACGGAGAACTCCTGCGGGACGAGCTGCACCTCGACCCCGATCTTCTTCAGATCGGACTGGACCTTCTGGGCCACCGACTCGTAGGTGATGCCGGCCGGCGAGGGGCCCGTGCCGTACTTGAGCGGGAACTTGAAGCCGTTCGGGAACCCCGGCCTTGGCCAGGAGCTCCTTGGCGAGCTTCACGTCGAACTTCGGGTTCAGCTTGTCGGCGTCCGCCTGCGTCTCGAGGCCGAGGACCCCGATCGGATAGACCGCCGGGCCGATGACGGCGCGCCCGTTGGTGAGCTTGATGATGCCGGCGCGGTCCACGGCGTGCCGGAGCGCCTGGCGGACTTCCTTCTTGGCCAGCGCCGGGTGGAGCGCCGGGTCGGCCGTCACGCCCATGTACATGTTGTCGAGCGACTGCCCGACCAGGATCTTGACGTTCTTGTTGCCCTTCATGGCGGCGGTCAGGTCGGGCGTGACGTTGAGCGCCACGTCGACGTCGCCGTTCTCGACCTGGAGCTTCTGGGTGGCGGGCGACGGGACGTCGCGCGCCTCGATCTTCGCGATCTTGGCCGGACCCTTCCAGTAGTTCGGGTTCCGCTCCATGGTGATGACGTTGTTCTTCTGCCAGCCCTTGAGGATGAACGGGCCGCTGCCGGCCGAGTTCTGGTTCAGCCACTCCTCGGCCTTGTCGTCCTTGTCCGCGGTCGCGGAGTCGCTGGCCCCGTGCTCCTTGGCGAGCTTCGAGTCCATGATGGCCGCGTTCGGGCCCGACAGGACCGGCAGCCAGTCGGCGAACGACTCGTTGAGGACCGTCTTCACCGTCATCGGGTCGACGACGATGACCTCCTTGAGGGGGTCCATCATCCAGCCGGGGTTGCCCTTGAGGTTCTTGAGCCGCGTCAGGCTGAACTTCACGTCCTCGGCGGTGAACGGGTTGCCGCTCGCGTGCTTGACGTTCGGCCGGAGCTTGAACGTGTACTCCTTGCCGTCCGCGGAGACCTTCCACTCGGTCGCCAGCACCGGCACGAAGGTGTTCAGCTCCTTCGGGCTCTTGTGGGCGACCAGCGTGTCGTACGACGTTGAGGCAGACGAACGCCGCCCCGAACTCGAACTCCCGGCCCGGGTCGAGCGTCCGGACGTCCGACTGGTCGAGCGCCATGATCAGCGTCTTCCCGCCCGCCGGCTGCGCCAGCGCGGAGGGGCTCGTGCCGCCGATCAGGGCACCGAGCGAGAGAGCGAGAACAGCGAGTGTGAGGGTGCGTCTCATGGAGGTCCGTCCTTCCTGCACGATGATGATGGTGATTCCACCCAGCCGCCAGCCGCGAACCACCCACGACGGCGGCGCCCCCTGGGAGGAGCGCACGCCACGGCGCACCGTAAAGCAGGGGGTTCCCGCCTGTCACGTCGGGTCGTTCCCTGACACAGCAGCGCAGGCGCATTGTACTCCCGAATCGTTCGGCGCGCCGCGCGCCGGGCGGCCGGCCGTCGTCCGTACGTGGTCGCGCGCCCGTCAGCGGCCGGTCCGGACCCCTGCGGGCGACGCGGAACCGGTCTGCCCACGAGGTGCGCCTCCGTCGTATGATGGCGGGAGCATGCCGACCGGAACGCCGAACCCGCCCCCGCGCCGGGCCCGCAAGACCCCTGCGCCAGGGCCCCATCTCAAGCCCGCGCGAGAGGATGCCGCCATGAAGCTCACGGGAGAGTTCTGCGAGAGTCTCTACAGCACGATGGTGAAGATCCGGCGCTTCGACGAGAAGGTCGCCGAGCTCTTCCAGCAGGGAATCGTGAAGGGCACCGCCCACAGCTACGTCGGCCAGGAAGCGGTGGCCGCCGGCGCCTGCGCGAACCTGCGCGAGGACGACTTCATCGTCTCCAACCACCGGGGCCACGGCCACACGATCGCCAAGGGCGCCCGGATGGACCGCATGATGGCCGAGCTGATGGGGCGCGTGGACGGGTACTGCCGGGGCCTGGGCGGCTCGATGCACATCGCGGCGCTCGACCTCAACATCCTCGGGTGCAACGGCATCGTCGCCGCGGGCGTGCCCATCGGCGCCGGCGCCGCGCTCGCCGCGAAGATCCAGGGCACGGACCGGGTGGCGCTCACGTTCTTCGGCGACGGCGGAGCCAACCAGGGCGTCGTCCACGAGACCATGAACCTCGCCTCCGTCTGGAAGCTCCCCTTCATCTTCCTCTGCGAGAACAACAAGTACGCGCTCTCCACGGACACGAAGCGCACGACGGCCGGCGAGATCGCCAAGCGCGCCGACGGCTACGACATGCCCCACGCGCGCGTGGACGGCAACGACGTGCTCGCCGTGTACGAGGCCGTCAAGGAGGCCGTGGCCCGGGCCCGTCGGGGCGACGGCCCGACCTTCGTCGAGGCGGTGACCTACCGGTGGGGCGGCCACAGCATGCGCGCGAACCTCCCCGACTACCGGACCAAGGAGGAAGAGCGCGAGTGGATCGAGCGCGACCCCATCGTGCGCTTCGGCCACCACGGTCGTGGAGAAGAAGACCCTGACGCCGATGCGGCTCAAGGAGCTCGAGCAGGCGGTCGAGCTGACGCTCGACGAGGCGGTGCGCTTCGGCACCGGCAGCCCGGAGCCGACCGTGGAGCTGATGGAGGCGTCCGTCTGCGCCCCCCACGCCCCGTGGGAGGAGCCGAAGGCGCGGGGCACCCGGCAGCTCGCGATCAACGAGGCGCTCAACGAGGCGCTCCATCAGGAGATGGCCCGGGACTCGCGCGTGTTCGTCATGGGCGAGGACGTCTGGCTGATCGGCGGGATCTTCCAGGTCACCAAGGGGCTTCGCGACCGCTTCGGCGAGCATCGCGTGCGCGACACGCCGATCTCGGAGGCGACCTTCGTCGGGGCCGGGGTCGGCGCGGCGGTGGCCGGCATGCGCCCGGTGGTCGAGATCCAGATCTGGGACTTCATCGCGATGACGATGGACCAGGTCGTGAACCAGGCGGCGAAGTTCCGCTACATGCTGGGCGGCACGCCCACCGTCCCGCTCGTGATCCGGGGCCCCCAGGGCGGCGGCATCCGCCTGGCGGCGCAGCACTCCCAGAGCCTCGAGGCGTGGTTCACCCACGTCCCCGGGCTGGTCGTGATCGCCCCCTCGACGCCGTACGACGCCAAGGGCCTCCTCACCGCGGCGATCCGCGACGACAACCCGGTCATCTTCCTCGAGCACAAGGCGCTCTACCCCATCAAGGGGGAGGTGCCCGAGGAGCCGTACGCGATCCCGATCGGCAAGGCCGACATCAAGCGCGCCGGCACGGACGTCACCGTGGTCGCGACCCAGGCGATGGTGGCCCGCGCCCTCCAGGCCGCCGGGGATCTCGAGAAGGAGGGGGTGAGCGTCGAGGTCATCGACCCCCGCACGCTGGCCCCGCTCGACGAGACGACCATCCTCGAGTCCGTCGCCAAGACGCACCGCCTGGTCATCGCGCACGAGGCGGTCAAGCGCGGAGGCTTCGGGGCCGAGGTCGCCGCCATGGTCATCGAGAAGGCGATGGACGAGCTGGACGCGCCGATCGTCCGCGTCGGCGCGCGCAGCGTGCCGATGCCCTACAACGACAATCTCGAGCGCGCGACGATTCCGTCCAAGGAGGACATCGTCGCCGCCATCAAGTCCCTCCTCGCATAGCCAAACCGGGGTCAGGCCCCGACTTTGACTTTCACCGGCCCAACCGCCGGAAAGCCAAAGTCGGGGTCAGGCCTGACTTTGGCTTCCAATGGTCGCGCCGAATGCCGGGTCGTCCGGCCGCCCGAACGTCAAAGTCGTGCCTGACCCCGTGTTTGGCGTGGTGATTCCGTGAGGCTCGAGTCGATTCCGTTCGACACGACGGACTGGAGCGCGGTCGCGCCCACCCACCACGCGGGAGAGACGGGGTCGGCCACCTGGCGGACGCGCGAGGTGGGCGGCATCCGCGTGCGGATGGTCGAGTACTCGCCGGGCTACCGGGCGGACCACTGGTGCCGGAAGGGCCACGTCCTGCTCGTGCTGGAGGGGGAGCTCGAGACCGAGCTCGAGGACGGGCGGCGCTTCCTCCTCCGCCCGGGGATGACCTACCAGGTCGCCGACGCCCACGAGGCGCACCGCTCGTCCACGCGGAGCGGCGCGCGCCTGTTCATCGTCGACTGAGCGGCGACGGCCGCGCTCAGCGGCGAAGGGGGGTCTGGCTCCCCGCCTCCCGCGCGGCCTCCCCGACCTCGGCGGCCGGCGCCGACACGTCGATGGCCACCCGGAGCGCCCGCAGCCCCTTCACGCCCTGGAGGTCCTCGAGCACCAGGTCCTCGACCTCTCCGGTGACGTAGCCCCGGGCGCCCAGGTACTCGAGGTACGCCCGGTACTCCGCCGCCTCCGCCGGCTGCGAGTACACGATCGCCAGCTTGCGCGGCTGCGTCACCCGCTCGCGGGTCCCCTGCACCACGGCCTTGTCGATCCGCTTCTTGATGACCTCGTAGCGGACGTTGTAGGCCCCGTCGACGTCGAAGCGCCGCTCGTCGAAGCGGAACTGGATGGACAGCGGCGTGTGGTGGGCCAGGACCAGGTGCGTCGTGGCGAGCGGCACCGTCAGGCGAGGCAGGACCGCCTCGGTCCGCCGGGCGATCCCGCACGTCACCATCAGCTGCCAGAGGCGGAGGTTCCGGAGGTACAGCTCGTCGAACTGCCCGTCCTCGACCAGGCTCCGGCCGATGTAGATCGTGTGGTCGACCCCGTCCGTCCGCTGCCGCTCGAAGTAGTGCGGGAACATCGACTGCGCCAGCTCCTCCTCGGCGTCGAGGTACGCCGACACCGTGTCGCTGACGAGGTTCATGCTCTCCTCGTAGTCGCGGCGCTGGCGGTAGACGGTGCCGAGGCCGGGATCGAGGGCCGCCCGGTAGGCCTCGAGGCGCTCCCGCACGGCCGGGCCGAAGTCGGCCACCTGCTCGAAGAGCGGCTCCACGTGCTGGCGCAGGAACGCGAGCACGGTCACCTCGTCACCCGAGGACATCACCTGCTCGATCTGCCGGGCGTGCCGCTCGATGCGGTAGCCGATCTCGTCCAGGATCGGGAGCGGGCGGGCCGCGCGCGCGGCCTCGACCACCGCGAGGGCCAGGCGGAGGTGAACGCCCAGGTCGGCCTGGACCGCCAGGTTCCGCTGGACGGACGACCCGCGGATGTCGGTCGCCGCGTAGAGCGGGTGCACGTCCCGGAAGACGATCGGCTCGAGCTCGGTGGCCTCCTCGCCGTCGTGCTCCTCGATGCTGTCGAGGACGGCGCGCCGGAAGCGCCACTCCACCGAGGGATGGATGGCCGTGCACTTCTCCTTGATGACCGCCTGCACGCGGGCCTCGAGCTCGTCGAGGCTCCGCCGCACCGCCATCGAGAAGAGCGGGAGCACCTCGCGGAGCTTGATCAGGCTCACGGGCCCCAGGTCGCCCGGGTTCGGCGAGCTCAGCTCGAGGGTGCCGATCGCCCGATCCTGGTAGTGGAGCGGCGCCACCAGGACGTTGCGCACGCCCCGGGCGACCATCGCGTCCTCGAACGGGATCCGCCGCGGCTCCAGCGAGAGGTCGTCGACGATGACGGGGGAGCCCTGGGTGACCGCCCGCTCGTGCACGGATCCGACGAAGTCGCTCATCCTGAGGTGTTCCGTGTCCGCGAAGATGCACCCGTGCTCGATGTCGCAGCTGTAGTTCAGGACGAAGACCCGCCCGTCCTGGAAGGCCGCCAGGGCGAGGCGCAGGGCGGGCCGGCGGAGCAGCGTCCGGAGCTTGTCCTCGAGCTCCTGGAACCGCTCGGTCGAGACGATCGATTCCTTGTCGATCAGGTCCCGCTCGATCGCGGAGAGCACCTCCTGGTCCGTCACGTCCGTCGCCCGCACGACGACGAACCCGGAGAACTCGAACGTGTCCGGCAGGAGCCGCTCGCCGAGGAGCTGGTGGGCGGAGGCGCCCCGCAGGAGCTGCGCGCGCGTCGCCTCGTCGAGCTGCGGGATCGGGCGCAGCGCCCGCACCTCGAGGAACTGCGTGTCGAACTGGATGCGGAAATGCCGCTCGAGCCCGGAGTCCGGGTCGCGCGCGGCGAGGATGAGCGGGTAGTCCACGTCGAGGGTCATGCCGTAGTGGGCGCGGAGGATGGCGTCGTAGGCGTAGAGGAGCCGGCCGTGGGCCGCGCCCTCGGCGTCCAGGTTCAGCCACCCCTGGAGCGTCCGGTCCGCGTCGAGCAGGAGGCGCTGGAAGCTCGGCGTCGCGTAGACCGCGCGCAGCTGGAAGGGCACCGTGGCGGCCGCGTAGTCCTGCGCTCCGGACGCCGTCGGGAAGACGCGCGACATCAGGACCTCGACCAGCTCGCGGTGGCGATCGAGCACCGCCAGATCGCCGATCGGCGCCCGGAGCTCCGGCGCCGTCTCGAGCCCCCGGCAGACCGTCCGGGCGACCTCGCCCGCGATGCCCGGCTCGGCGGCCGCGCGCTCCCACGCGGCCACGAGAGGGGCGAGGCTCAGCTCGCGCCGGAACGGGAACGCCGTGGTCGGAAGCTCGAGCCGGTAGCGAGTCTGGGAGGCGGAAGAAGTCGAGCGGTCCATGAGACCTCCGGGGCGGCGACCGCGAGGGCACGGCCGCCCTGATTGGCGGGGCGCCGCGCGGGCCGGACCGCCCCACGCCCTCAGGCTACCACGCCGTGCAACGCGACCCGGAGACACGGCTCGGGGCCCGTCAGAAGCCGCGCTCGACGAAGATCGGCGCCATCAGGTTGTCCGCGGGCGCGTAGTCGTCGGTCAGCACGACGGGGTTCGCCCCCCGCAGCCAGTCCTCCAGGGCGCCCTCCGGCATGACGCCGACCGGGGCCTCCCCGTCGGGTCCTCGCTCCGGGATTCCCCGGAGCCGCTCGAGATCGAGCGCCGTCTGCGCTGGCGGCGACGACGTACGTCCGCGCCCGCGGCACGAGAGTGCCGCCCACGTCCGACATCACGTACACGTGCGGGAAGACGTCCCGCAGCGTCCGCACGACGGAAGCCATGAACCGGCCGCCGCGCATCCGGTCGATGACCAGCGCCAGGTAGAGGCCGTCCGGCTTCAGGAGTCCGCGCACCTTCCGCGCGAACTCGCGAGTCGTCAGGTGGTACGGGACCTGGTAGTCGTTGAAGGCGTCCCCGAACACGAGATCGTACGGCTCGGTCCCCTGCTTGGCCTCCACGACCTCGCGGGCGTCCCGGTTGTGGGTGACGACCCGCGTGTCGGCGCCGAGCCCGAGCATCTCGACCGCGGTCGTGGTGACCCCGGGATCGATCTCCACGACCTCGAGGGTGGCGCCGGGGTACGTCGCCTCCATGTACCGCGGCAGCGTGTAGCCGCCGCCGCCCACGAAGAGCGCCCGGAGATGCGGCGACCGCTGGGCCGCGTAGGCGGTGAGCGCCGCGTACGTCCGGAGGTAGGGGTAGTGGAGCCGCGTCGGGTCCTCGATCGAGTTGTAGCTGTGGATCAGCCGGTCCAGCGACAGGACCCGGTACTCGTGGCCGTCCTCCTCCCGCTCGGTGGTCACCCGGATGCAGTAGTAGCTCGTCTCCCGGTGACACCACGGCGTCGAGGGCGCCGCGGAGGTGGATCTGTCCCAGGGTCGCGACCAGAAGGACGGCCACCGCGGCGTCCACGTACCGCGGCCAGCCCGGCCGGCGGAAGAACTCGCCGGTCACCCCCGCGAGGGCGATCAGGATCAGGCCGACGCCGAAGATGACCGGCTTCGTCCCCAGCCACGGGATCAGCGCGAAGCCCGTGAGGAAGGTCCCCGCGATGCTGCCGAGCGTCGACCACGCGTAGATGCGCCCGACGACGCGGCCGGCGTGTCCGACGTCCACGAGGGTGCAGCCTCACCACGACCGGCGACACCATGCCCAGGAGGACGCTCGGCACGAAGAACAGAATCCCGGTCAGAAGCACGATCCGGGCGACGACCGGGAGGCCGCGGGGCGCGAGCGCCGCCAGGTCGGTCGTGGTGAACGGCAGGATGGCGAGGCTCGCCACGCCGCCCGCCGCCAGCAGGAGTCCCGAGGGTGCGCCGCGACCCGGCCACGTCCGCCACGAGTCCGCCCAGGTAGTTGCCGAGCGCGATGCCGGCCAGCACCACGCCGATGATGCTGGTCCACGTGTAGAGGGAGACGCCGAGATACGGGGCCAGCAGGCGGGCGGCCGCGATCTCGAGAACGAGGGCGCAGGCGCTCGCGAGGAAGACGACGCCGTAGGCCGGCCACGCGCCCCGGCGGATCACGCGATCCGGGCTCTCCGCGGCAGGCCGGCCAGGACGACCCGCGCCTCGCGCACGATCGCCTCGACCACCTCGCCGGCCCCGGGCAGGTCGCGCACGAGGCCCACACCCTGCCCCGCCAGCATCGGGAAGTACTCTCCCTCTCCGCGCCGACGCGCCTCCTCGATGACGTCCTGGGCGGCCCGCGTCTGGAGCAAGGGCGGCAGGACCGGCGCGCCGGAGGCCTGGTACTCGGCGGTGTAGGTGTTTCGGAGGGCGCGCAGCCACAGCCCCGAGAACGCGTCGGTGATCGTCGTGTCGTCCCCTTCGCGCTCGAGGAGCGACTTCTTCCAGAACTCCGGCGCCATGGACTCCCGCGTCGCCACGAACCGCGTGCCGAGCAGGATGCCCACCGCCCCGAGGGCGAGCGCGGCGACCAGCCCCCGCCCGTCCGAGATGCCCCCCGCGGCGACGACCGGCACGTCGACGGCGTCCACGATCTGGGGCACCAGCGCCATCGTCCCGACGCTGGCGGCGTCGGGCGAGGGCCGCTTCACCCAGGTCGAGCGATGGCCGCCCGCCTCGCTGCCCTGGGCGACGATGGCGTCGACGCCCGACGCGGCGACCGCGCGCGCGTCCTCCACCGTCGCCACCATGGCGACCACCTTGATCCCCTGCGCCCGGCAGCGGGCCGTGAGATCCGGGCCGGGATCGCCGAGTCCGATGCTGAAGACCGCGCGGGCGCTCCTCGAGGATCACCTCGATCTGCTGCGCGATGATGTCGGGCACGGCCTCGGGCCGCGCGGACCGGGCCGGAATCCCGAGCTCACGCGCGGAACCCGTTGAGCACCGACTGGACGGCGGCCAGCCGGTCGTCGGCGATCGTCGCCGGATCGGCGGGCGGGCGGAGCTCCGTGTGGAGCCACAGGTTGACCCCGAACGGGCGGTCGGTCAGCTCGCGAACCTGGCGGATCCGGCCCCGCAGCTCCTCGGCGGGAACGTTCAGGCCGGCCAGGATCCCCAGGCCGCCGGCGCGCGACACCTCGGCCACCAGGTCGGCTCCGGCGACGCTTCCCATGCCGGACTGCATGACCGGATAGTCGATGCCGAGCAGATCGCACAGGACCGTCCGCAGGACTTCCCGCATGTGGGCCTCCTTGTCAGGCTCGCCGCGATTGGTTCAGGCGCTCGGCGCGTGGCTCACCGTCTCCCGCGGGGCGAGCGCGCCGGCGAGCGCCCCGAACAGCGACCAGCGTCAACCCGACCGAGAGGATGATGGCCCGGGTTCCGAAGTGGGCGATCAGGACGAACCCGGTCAGAAACGCGCCGACCAGGCTGCCGACGGTCGACGCCGCGTAGACGCGGCCCACCACCTTCCCGGCCCCGCCGAGATCGCCCAGCGCGTGCTTGATGGCGACGGGCGGCACCATCCCGAGCAGGACGCTCGGCAGGAAGAAGAGCAGGGTCGTGAGCAGGACGATACGGAACACCAGCGGGGAGTCGCGCGGCGCGAGCGCCCCGAGACCGCTCGCGAGCGGCAGGATGGCGACGCTCGCCAGGCCGCCGGCGCCGAGGAGGATCGCGAGCGTCCGGCCGGACCTCGCGCGATCGGCCACCACACCGCCCAGGTAGTTCCCGAGGGAGATGCCGGCGAGCACGATGCCGATGATGCTGGTCCAGGTGTGAATCGAGACGCCGACGAACGGGGCCAGGATGCGGCCGGCCACCAGCTCCAGGACGAGCGTGCATCCGCTCGCGACCAGGACGATCAGGTACGACGCCCAGGTCCGCTGGACCACCGTCGCGCCCTCACCAGAGAAGGATGACGTAGCCCGGGCCACCGGGAAGCCCCGGGCGTCCCGCGTCCCCACCCGCGCCGCCGGTGCCGGCGCGGGGCGGCGGCTCCACGCTTCCCCGCGCGGCCACGCCGCTGGCGCCCCCCCGGCCGGGGGACAGGCAGGTCGAGGGCGACAGCGGAGAGGGCCGACAGGTCTCGCCCGGAGCGCCGTCGGTCCCGTCCCGCCCGACGCCCACCGCGACTTCGGCGCGGCCGCCGCGGCCGCCGACCCCGGGCACGCCGTCGGGCCGCGCCGGACGGCCACCGTGTCCCGGCCGCACCGAGAGCAGCACCGTGCCCGTCGTGGCATCGCGGAGCTGCGTGTCGCGGCCATCTCCGCCCCCGCTGGGGTCAGGCCGGCCGCCGTCGCCGATCACGAGGTCGTAGGTCGTCCCGGGCACGACCGCCAGCACGACGCGCTGGTACGCCCCGGCGCCGCCCCCGCCCCCGCCGCCCTGGGAGTCCAGCGAGCCCGGCCCGCCAGCCCCCCCGGCCCCCCACACCTCGAGCATCACGCGCGTCACGCCGGCGGGCGCCGTCCACGTCCCGCTCGCTCGATACTCCCGGAGCCCTCCGGTCGGCGCGGCCAGCAATGGCGCTCCGACCGCCGCACCGGTCTGGCCGGCGCCGCGGCCAGCAACCCGGGTGCGCCGTCCGCTCCACGGGGTCCTGCCGGTCCAGCGAGCCCGGGAGGGCCGGCGGAGCCCGGAGGGCCCGCTGGTCCCGGGGGACCCGGCGGCCCCTGCAGGACCGCGCTCGCCCGCGGGACCCTGAAGGCCGGCCGTGCCGGCCGCCCCCGGCGGACCTGGTGGACCAGGCGGACCCGCCGACCCTGTGGCCCTCAGCGTGATCTCGAGCTCCGGCTCGTGGCTCGTCGCCGCGTTCTCCTTGCTGTCGAACTCGACGGACACCCCGGCCACGTTCGGCATGAGCACCAGACCGTTGTTCTCGAGCGTCCGGTCGAGCCACTCCTGGACGAGCTCGGTCACGTCCACGACCAGGAAGTGGTTCCGGTCCTGGGCGAGACGGGGATCCCCATCAGCTCGTCCCGGCCCCGGCCGGGCGCGTTGGCCGCCGTGAGCGCGCCCTCGCTCCACCCGCCACGGACGGAGTGGACGTCGAGCATCCCGCCCCGGGTGACCTTGGCCACCCACAACCGGAGCACGGCGCGGGCGACGTCGGCACCCCGGGTGCCGGAGGGCAGCGTCGTCAGGTCGAACCGGACGTAGGCTTGCGAGGCGGTCGGTCCCGGGCCCTGAACCAGCAGCGTCGGCGCCGAGCCGAAGTTCACGGTCCGCGCCGACTGGGACGCGTGCGCGTCGTCGCTCAGGCGCGCCAGCACGGCAGCCGCGGGCGCAGGCAGCCCGACGACGACGGCCGTCGTGATCAGCAGCGCTCCCGTGACGCGCAAGGCTTTCCAGACGGTCATTCGCACCAGGATCCTCCTCGACTGCGATTCACTCCGCGGGGCGGCGCGGCCGGCGCTGCGGCTCAGACGCAGGATAGGGTACGCCCCCGAGCCTGGCAACCGCCGGCCTTGCCGGGCCGGCCGCCGTGCCCTACCCTCAGCCCATATCCGGCGCACCGTACCGACGGTGTGCGCGGCGGGGCCACCCGCACGCGAGGAGGTCGCATGAAGCTCCGTGACAAGGTCACGCTGGTAACTGGCGCCGGGTCAGGCATCGGCCGGGCCTCGGCGCTGCTCTTTGCTCGCGAGGGCGGCCGGGTGGCCGTGGTCGACCTCCGCGAGGACGCCGCCAAGGACACGGCCGAGGACGATCGAACGTGCCGGGGGTCAGGCGCTGGCGCTGCGCGCGGACGTGAGCCGGGGCGCGGACAACGAGTCGGCCGTCGCCGCCACCGTGGCACGATGGGGGCGCCTGGACGTCTTCTACGCCAACGCGGGCGTCCCCCAGGCCCCGACCCCGGTCGAGGACGTCGACGAGGCGACCTTCGATCGCATCATGGCGGTCAACGTCAGAGGGCGTCTTCCTCGGCGCGAAGCATGCGGCGCCGGTCATGAAGCGGCAGCGCGCCGGGGTCATCCTGGTGACCGCCTCGACGTCCGCCATCCGGCCGCGGCCGGGAGTGCAGACCTACTCGGCCTCGAAGGGCGCCGTCGTCGCCCTGACGAAGAGCCTCGCCCTCGAGCTGGCTCCGTTCGGCGTCCGGGCCGTCGCGATCGCGCCCGTGGCGACGGAGACACCGATGCTGCCGCGATTCTCGGGCAAGGAGCAGGTGGACGAGGACCTCCTCCGGAAGTATCTGCCGACCATCCCGCTCGGCAGGCTCAATACGCCCGAGGACGTGGCCCGGACGGCGCTCTTCCTGGCGTCGGATGACGCGGCGATGATCACCGGGGCCTGCGTAGAGGTCGACGGAGGCCGCTGCATCTGACCCCGGTCCGGCTGCACGCTACACACCTGCCGGGAAGGTTCGTCCAGTCGCGGGCTCCGCGAGCGTCACGTCCAGTCTCTCGGGATTGCAACACATATTGCGAAGTGGAATCGGCATGTTAGGTATGATGGGCTCAGTCGAATCTAGAGGCGATGCGCTACCTGGCACCGCTCTTGTACGACTGATGACCCGTCTCTGATGCCCACATTGCGCCTCAGCCATCAGCTCGGTCTCGCCGTGACGGGGCTCCTCCTCGTGGTGGGGGCCCTCGTGGGCTGGAACCTGATCGTCACGAGACAGCTGACCGAGGCGCACCGGAGCCTGGTGGACGAGGGCCTCCCGGCGGTGCGTCTCGAGATCGGCCTTCTCGAGCACGTCGCCGGCTTGCAGCGGATGGAAGGGCGCTACACCATCCTCAAGGACCCCGCCTTCCTTGCGATGTTCCGCGACCGGATCCGCTCGGCCAGCAGCGACCTCGACCGGCTCGAGGGGCTCCTCGTGACCCCGGCCGAGCAGGAGCTCCTGCGGGAGGCGCGGACCTGCCTCGGCGAGTACCGGCAGCTCCTGGAGGGCGTCAAGCTCCCCCCGGGCGCGTCCCATCCGGCGATGAAGCTCGAGGACATCCTCGATCGCCTCTACCGGGCTTCCGGAGCCGAGCTCCAGCAGGCGGCAGACCTCGCTCGAGGCGATGGCGAAGCGGACGCGTTCCCTGGGTCTCGCGGCTGTGCTCGCGGCCGGTCTGATCGGCCTCGGCCTCGGGACCTTCGTGGTCGTGCGGGTGGCCCGGCCGCTGAACCGGCTCCGCACGGCCACCCAGGCCGTGGCGGCGCGGGAGTTCTCGGAGCCGCTCCAGGTCGCCGGGCCCAGCGAGATCCGCGACCTCACGGGCGCCTTCAACCGGATGGCGACCCGGCTCGGCGAGATCGACCGGCTGAAGGACGAGTTCTTCACGGGAGTGTCCCACGATCTCCGCACCCCCCTCGCCGCGATCCGCTGGTCCGCGGACCTGCTCCATGCCGGGTCGCTCGGGCCGCTCACGCCGAAGCAGATGCGCCTCGCGGAGACCATCCAGTCGAGCAGCCGGCGACTCCTCGCGCTCGTCGGCCAGATCGTGGAGCTCGGGCGGCTCCGGGCGGGGCGGCTCCAGCTCGACGTCCGCCCGACCGACATCCGCGGGGCGATCGCGCAGGCGCTCGACGAGGTGCGCCCGCTCGCCGAGCGAGGGGAGCTCCGGCTCGACGTCGCGCTGCCCGCCAGTCTGCCGCCGGTCCCCGCCGACGCCGAGCGGGTGCATCAGATCGTCGTGAACCTCGTCGCGAACGCGGTGCGCTTCACGCCCCCCGGCGGACGCGTCTCGGTGAGCGCGACGGTGGAGAGCGACCAGGTCGCGATCCACGTGGCCGACACGGGCGTCGGAATCCCCGCCGACCTGCTGCCGAAGATCTTCGATCCCTACGAGCAGGCGCATCAAGGCCGGGGCGGCAGCGGCGTGGGCCTGACCGTGGTGCGCGGACTGGTCGAGGCGCACGGGGGGCGCGTGTGGGTGGAGTCGGAAGAGGGCCGGGGCAGCCGGTTCACGTTCACGCTCCCCGTCGCCGCGCCGCGCGGTCCGGAGCGCGCTCGCATGACGGGCTGGCGGCTCCTGCCGCTCCTCCTCTTGTTCCTCGCCGCCTGCGCCGGCGGCCGGACAGGCCCCGGGCCCGGCCGTCCGGCCCGCCGGGCCGCGCCGCCGGACGACGCGCGAGCGGCTCGTCCGCCTGGCAGAGACCTGGGCGCAGTCCGGCGCCCACGCCCAGGCCGTGGTCCTCTTCGAGGAGGTCGCGCGGAACCCCGACTCGGCGGTCGCGGACCGGGCGCTCATCGGCCTCACGCGGACCCTCTGCAACCCCGAGTACGCCGGTCACGACTACCGCCGGGCCTACTTCGTGGCCGATCGCCTCGTTCGCGAATACCCCAACTCGCACCACGCCGTCGAGGCGCGGGCCTGGCGCGAGCTCCTCCTCAGCTACCTTGCCCGGGGCCAGGAGCTCGAGCGGCGCACCACGGAGCTCGAGGAGATCACGCTCGAGCAGCAGCGGCGCATCCAGGAGCTCGAGCGGCTCAAGGGCGTGGAGCTGGAGCTCGAACGCCGGACGCGCGAGCTCCAGAGCGGCGCACGAGCTCGAGCGGCTCAAGCGCGTGGACCTCGAGCTCGAGCGGCGCACCCGGGAGCTGGAGCGGCTGAAGCGCCTCGACCTCGAGCTCGAGCAGCGGCGACGAAAGCCCTGACGGTGCCTCGTTCCGGAAAGGCGGCGCGCGTCCGGCACGGCCGCGGAGCGCCGGTGGCCCGGAGGATCCGGTGACGGCAGCCCGGTCCCTCTGGCACGAAGCGCCCGACCTCCTCGAGTTCGAGGCTGGCGTCCTCGACACACGACCCGGCATGGTCCTGCTGAGCCGCTCGGCCTTCTACCCCGGGGGCGGCGGGCAACCTCCCGACCGCGGCGTCCTTCGCTGGGCGGGCGGGGAGGCGCGCGTGGAGCGGCTCGAGACGGAGGGCGGCGCGCTCTGGCACGTGCTGGCGGAGCCGGTGGTCGTCGAGGGGCCGGTCCTCGGCGTGGTGGACGCGGCGTTCCGGCAGCGGATGTGCCAGCTCCACACCGACCTCCACATCGTCAACGCGCTCGCCTTCCAGGCGTTCGACGGCGCGCTGGTGACGGGCGCCCAGATCGGGGACGACGGCACCGCCCGCATCGATCTCGATCTCCCGGGCGCCGACAACGACCGCGTGCGGGCGCTGGAGCCCGCGATCAACGACGCGATCCGCCAGGACCTCGCCGTCGGCCAGGTCTACGTGCCGGCCGACCGGGCCGGGCGCGAGCGCGGGCTCCTGCGGAGCCGCTCCGTCAGTCCCCCGCCCCAGGCCGACGGGACGATCCGGGTGATCGAGATCGCGGGACTCGACCGCCAGGCGTGCGGCGGCACGCACCTCTCCTCGACCGGCCAGTCGCCGCCGGTGCGCATCCTCAAGGTCGACAACAAGGGGCGCCACAACCGGCGGATCCGCATCGGCCTCGCCGGCTGACGAGTCAGGCTCCGCGCCGGCCGCCGCGCTCCGTCGCCCGTCCTGACGTGGAGCGCGGTGTACAATCGGGCCGCCATGGCACAGGCCGTCTACCTCCAGACCTACGGCTGCCAGATGAACGAGCGGGACTCCGAGGAGATCCTCGGGATGCTCTCGGCCCAGGGGTACGCCGTCGTCGCGCGCGAGGAGGAGGCGGACGTCATTCTCCTGAACACCTGCTCGGTCCGGGCGCACGCCGAGGAGCGCGCGTTCGGGAAGATGGGGCTCATGCAGAAGCTCAAGCGCGAGCGCCCCGACCTCGTCCTCGGCATCCTCGGATGCATGGCCAAGGCCCAGCGGGAGGAGGTCTTCCGCCGCCTTCCCCAGGTCGACCTCGTCGCAGGGCCGGCGGAGATCTACGACCTGCCGGATCTCCTGGCGAGCGTCGCCGAGCGGCGTCAGCGGGCCGGACTCGGGGCCGGCGCGCGGATCCTGGCCGTCGACCGCAAGGTGCGGCCGCTCGACCGCCGGCCGGCGACGGACTACCGCGGAGACCGGGTCGCCGCCTTCGTGACGATCATGGAAGGATGCGACAAGAAGTGCGCCTACTGCATCGTGCCGACGACGCGGGGGCAGGAGGTGTCGCGGCCGGCCGACGAGATTCTCGACGAGGTCCAGCAGCTCTGCCGCGCCGGCTATCGCCAGGTGACCCTGCTGGGGCAGAACGTGAACTCCTACGGGAAGCGCTTCCCCGACGGATCCGGGTGGGTCGGGCCCGGCCGGCGCCGCGCCCTCCTCCAGCTCGAGGCGCCCGCCGTCGCTCGAACGGCGGCGCCGATGAGGAGGGCGCGCCCCGGCTGGTCGACTTCCCCGCCCTGCTGCGGGCGATCGACGGAAAGACCTCCATCGACCGCGTCCGGTTCACGACGAGCCACCCCTTCGACGCCCACGACGAGCTGTTCCGCGCGATGGCCGAGTGCCGAGTCGGTCTGCGAGTTCCTCCACCTTCCCGTGCAGTCGGGCGCCGACCGGATCCTCCGGGCGATGCGCCGCGGCTACACGGTGGAGACCTACCTCGGCGCAGATCGACCGCCTCCGCGCGCTGGTGCCGGACGTGGCGGTGTCCACGGACATCATCGTGGGGTTTCCCGGCGAGAGCGAGGCCGACTTCGAGGCCACCTGCGCCCTCATGGAGCGCGTGCGCTACGACAGCGCCTTCGTGTTCAAGTACTCGCCCCGCCCGGGCACCGAGGCGGCGGGCTGGCCGGACGACGTGTCCCAGCCAGACAAGGAGCGCCGCAACCAGACCATCCTGGAGATCCAGGCGCGCATCTCCCGGGAGAAGCTCGAGGCGTGGGTCGGCGGCGACGTGGAGGTGCTCGTCGAGGAGCGGAATCGCCGGGGTCAGCTCACGGGCAAGAGCCGCGGCAACACGACGGTCGTCTTCGAGGGGCCCGACTCGCTCATCGGCGAGCTGGCCCTCGTCCGCGTCGCCCGCGTCACCGGCACGACGATGATCGGCGAGCCGGCGGACCGCGCCGCGCTGGCGCGCTGATCCGGCCTCCGGAACCCTCCGGTGCCCAGCCTCCTGTCGATGCCCGACTTCGTGAGCCGGGTGCGGCAGCTCACTGCGCCCGCGGTGCAGGTCGAGCGGCTGCAGCGGTTCCTCGAGGACCACCTGATCGAGCCGGCCTCCCTCGAGCGCTACGTCCGGTTCGAGCGCGGAACGCTACACGCGTCATCTCGTCTTCAAGGACGCGGCGGTGGAGCTCCTCGTGCTGTGCTGGCCGCGCGGCAGCCACGCGCCGATCCACGGCCACGAGGGCGAGCTGTGCTGGGCGCGCGTCGAGCGCGGACGGCTGCGCTTCACCGGCTACCGGGAGCTGGCCAGGAGCCCGCTCCGCCTGGCGCCCGTCGGGGAACCCCTCGACGGCTGGCCGGGCCACGTCGACGGCCCCGCGGACATCCACGCCGTGGAGACCGTGGGCGAGGACGCGGTGAGCCTGCACGTCTACGTCAAGCCCTACGACGAGTGCGACATCTACGACCTCGCCCAGGGCGTCGTCCGGCGGGCCCGGCTCACCTACGACTCGGCGCCGCCGGAGCTCCGCACAGCCTGACCCCCGCCGCCCCTCTTGGCCACCGGCTCGGAAGCTAGCGGTTCGTCCCGGCGCGAGCCTCGGTTAGAGTGGAGGCCGGAGGCAACCAGGGATGGCCGACCGAAAGTACCGTCAGCAAGGCTACCGGGGCCAGGGCCCCGAACCGCGCCGGCCCGAGCGGCCGCCGGGCGAGGCTCCACGCCCCGGGGGGATGCTCGCCCAGCGCACGGTCTCCCGGTGCGGGGCCTGCGGCGACCTCCTGCCGATCGCCACCGCGTCCCTCGAGCAATGCCCGAGCTGTCGAGTCCCCATCCACGCCTGTCGTCAGTGCGGGCACTTCGACACGAGCCAGCGCTTCCAGTGCACGCAGCCCATCCCCGAGCGGATCGAGGACAAGGCCGCCCGCAACGATTGCGCCTCGTTCACGCTGCGGGTGGCGATCGAGCGGAACGCCTCCCCGGATTCGACGCGCCCCGCCGACATCCGCCGCGCGTTCGACAACCTCTTCAAGAAATAGCCGACCGGCGCACTCGGGGCCACGGATCGGGCTGCGGGCCGACCGTCCCGCGCCCCGCGCGGTCAACCTGGCCGGGTGGCCAACCGGCTCACCCTCCGTCGGCCGAGAGATGGCGCTCCACATGGGGCGCGACGATGTCCGCGTGGTCGCGGGCGAACATGTGGCCGGCGGCGGAGAGCACGACCAGCTCGGCGCGCGGCAGCAACCCCGCGAGGCGCCGGCCGACGCCGACGGGGCTGATCGGGTCGGCCTCGCTCCACAGGAGGAGGGTCGGCGCGGCCATCGTGTGAAGCGTGGCGGAGAAGTCCGGGCGCTCCCCGAGAATCCACGCCGCGCGCGGCCGGGAACTCCTGCGCGTATCCGGGGCGCCAGTCCTCCGGAGCGAACGGGCTGATGTCGATTCCCGCCGACGTCGCGGTGAGAACCATCCGGCGCACGCGCTCCGGATGCGCGAGCGCGACCTTCATCGCCACGACCCCGCCCATCGACTGCGCGACCAGGTCCACCGGCGCGGCACCCGCCCGGTCCAGCACCAGCCGGGCGAGGTCGTCGAGGCCGGCGACGTCGGGCCGAGGAGGGATCCGGCCGAGACCGGGCCAGTCGAGGAACGTCTTGTGCCACGCGACGGGAAGCCGCTCGGCCAGGGGGCGCCAGAAGCGCCCGTCGCCAGAGGCGCCGGGCAGGAACAGCACGCGGCGGGCAGACGTCACGGATGCAGCGCGGCGGGCCGGGCTTCCTGGCGCTCAGTACCCCGCGACGTAGGGCAAGGCGCGGGCAGTTCGCTCGATGGCGTCCCCGGCCTCCAGCAGGACACCCACGGCGTCCCAGGAGCCCGTCGTGAGCTGCTGGCGCGCGCCCTCCGGGATCCGGCCCCGGATGGCGCGGCCCATGAACCGCACCTCCTGGCGCTCGACGTCGAGCTCGAGGGCCTGCGTCGGGTGCTTCTCGACCTCGCGGATGAGCCAGTCCACGTCGGCTGGCTCGGCGACGAGGCACGGCATCCCGTTCGCCGTGCAGTTGCCGAAGAAGATCTCGCCGTAGGATCCGGCGACGATCCCGGCCACGCCCCAGTCCCGGAGCGCCACCGGCGCGTGCTCGCGCGACGACCCGCAGCCGAAGTTCTGGCCGGCGACCAGGATCGACGCCCCCTGGAACTGCGGCCGGTTGAAGGGATGCTCCGGCACCGCCTTCCGCTCGTCGCCGAAGACGTGCTCGCCGAGCCCCTCGAACGTCACGTTCTTGAGATGGCGCGCCGGGATGATCCGGTCGGTGTCGATGTCGTTGCCGGGGAGCGGGATCCCGCGCCCCGACCACCTGCCGCCGCTCGCTCGTCGCGCTCATCGCAGCATCTCCCGCACGTCGGTGACCGCCCCCGCGATCGCGGCCGCGGCCACCATGGCCGGGCTCATCAGGAGCGTGCGCCCCGTCGGGCTCCCCTGCCGGCCCTTGAAGTTCCGGTTCGACGACGAGGCGCTCACCTCGCGTCCCTGCAGCTTGTCCTCGTTCATGCCGAGGCACATCGAGCAGCCGGCCTTGCGCCACTCGAAGCCCGCGTCCTGGAAGACCTCGTGGAGCCCCTCGGCCTCGGCCGCCCGCGCGACCTCCTGGGACCCCGGAACGATCAGCGCCCGCACGCCCCGGGCCACCTTCCGGCCCCGCGCGATGCCGGCCGCCACCCGGAGATCCGACAGCCGCCCGTTCGTGCAGGACCCGACGAAGGCCACGTCGATCTTCGTGCCCGCGATCGGCTGGCCGGCGCGGAATCCCATGAACTGGAGCGCCTCGTGCCAGGTCGACCGGTCCTCCTCGGGAGCCTCGCGCGGGTCGGGGATGCGCTCGGCGACGCCGACCGACTGCCCCGGATTGATGCCCCAGGTCACCACCGGCTGGATCGCCGCGCCGTCGATCCGCGCGACGTCGTCGAACCGCGCGCCCTCGTCGGTCGCGACGCTCCGCCACCACGTCACCGCGCGGTCGTAGGCGGCGCCCGCCGGCGCGTACGGCCGGCCGCGGAGGTAGTCGAAGGTCGTCTGGTCGGGGTTGATGTAGCCGAAGCGCGCGCCGCCCTCGATCGACATGTTGCAGACGGTGAGGCGCTCCTCCATCGTCATGCGCTCGAGGGCCGACCCCGCGAACTCGTACGCGTAGCCGACCCCGCCCTTGACGCCCAGCACGTGGATGATCCAGAGGATCACGTCCTTCGCGTAGACGCCCGGCGCCAGGGACCCGTCGACGCGGACCTGGCGGATCTTCGGCTTGGCCATGGCCAGGCACTGCGTCGCGAGGACGTCCCGGACCTGGGTGGTCCCGATCCCGAACGCGATGGCGCCGACGGCGCCGTGGGTCGAGGTGTGGCTGTCCCCGCAGGCGATCGTCATCCCGGGCTGGGTGAGGCCGAGCTCGGGGCCGATCACGTGGACGATCCCCTGGCGGCCGCTCGCCATGTCGAAGAACGGCACACCGAACTCCTTCATGTTGCGGTGCATGTGGACCGCCATCTCCTCCGCCATCGGGTCGGCGTAGGGACGGGCCTGGTCCAGCGTGGGGATGATGTGGTCGAGCGTTCCGAAGGTGCGCTCGGGCATGCGGACCTTCAGCCCCAGCGTCTTGAGCATCTGGAAGGCCTGCGGCGTCGTCACCTCGTGAACGAGGTGGAGGCCGATGAGGAGCTGGGTTTGACCGGAGGGCAGGGTCCGCACCGTGTGCGCGTCCCACACCTTGTCGAGCAGCGTGCGCGCCATCAAGGGCTCCTCTCGTGCAGGTGGCTCGTCGGGCCGCGGAAGCCGGTGAGCGCCCCGCGTCCGGTATCCTGCGCCACCTGCATTGTGTAGTCCAGTGAAACGTTGTTGAGCTAACTGGTAAGATGGCCTTAATGATCGACGCCGCTCTCTTCCCCGCCCTCGAGACCTTGCTGGCCGTGGCCCGGACGGGCTCGGTGGCGGGTGCGGCGCGCCAGCGCCACGTCACCTCGTCGGCGGTCAGCCAGCAGATCCGGCGGCTCGAGTCCCACTTCGGCATCAAGTTCTTCGAGCGCGCCGGCCGCGGTGTCCGCCTGAGCGCCACCGGCGAGGCGGCGCTGCCGGTCGTGCGCGAGCTCTGGGCCGGGGCCGAGGCTGCGTTCGGCCAGCTCTCCGAGCTCGCCGGCCATCCCGCCACCACGCTGCGGGTGGCCGTCAGCGACTACCTCGGGAAGGCGTTGCTGGCGCCGGTGCTTCGCGACCTGCTCGACCAGGAGCCGTCCGTGCGGTTCGAGATCGTCACCGCTCACTCGCGCGAGGGCGTCCGCCTGGTCGCGCGCGGCGACGTCGACCTCGCCGTGGTCACGGGGCAGGACACGCCGCGGGGGCTCGAGGACCGCCACCTCTTCGACCAGCCCTTCGTGTGGGTGGGCCCGCGGCGGCGCCGCGGCGAGCGGGCGCCGCTGACCGAGCGGCTGCGGCGCGAGCCGATCCTGCGGCTGGCCGCCGAGAGCCGCGGCCGCGCGCTCCTCGACCAGTATCTCGCCGACGCCCGGATCCGCCCGGTGTCGACCATCGACGTGCCGAGCGTGTCGCTGCTGCTCTCCTACGTCTCGGGAGGGCTCGGCATCGGGCTGGTGCCCGCCCTGGCGCTCAGCGAGGCGCCTCGCGATCGCACCGTCAGCGCGCCCGCGAGACGTGCCCACGCTCCCCGTCACCCTGGTCTGGCGCCCCGCCGCCCACCGCCAGCCCGCCCTCGCGCGCCTGGCCGCGCTCCTCGCCCTCGCCGGGACGCGCGCGGGCGCACGCCTCGGGGTCAGACGTTCACTTCGCGACATTTCCAGGACGAGACGCGACCCCTGAGCGAAAATGTCGGGAAGTCAAAGTCTGACCCCGGGGAGGCGGCGGATGACCTGGCTCACGGAGACCGATCGCGACCCCAGGCCGGCCGGCGACCGGCTGGCAGCGCTCTGGGCGGAGCCCGGGATCGTCGGGCTGCCGGGCGCCCACGATCCGCTCGCCGCGCTCCTGGCCAGGCGCGCCGGCTTCCGCGCCCTCTACGTCTCGGGCGCCGGCGTTTCGGCGAGCCTGGCCCTGCCCGGATCTCGGCGTCCTGACGCTCGACGAGCTCGCCCGCTCCACCCGCGCGATCGTGCGCGCGTCGGGGCTGCCTGTCCTCGTCGACGGCGACACGGGCTACGGCGAGGTGCTCAACGTGATGCGCCTCGTGCGGGAGCTGGAGGACGCGGGCGCGGCGGCGGTCCAGATCGAGGACCAGGTCCTGCCCAAGAAATGCGGGCACCTCTCCGACAAGCGCCTGGTCGCGCCGGAGGAGATGGCGCGGAAGGTCGCCGGCGCCGCCCGGGCGGCGCGCCACCTCCGGATCGTCGCCCGGACCGACGCCGTGGAGCAGGAGGGACTCGACAAGGCGATCGCGCGAGCACGGCTCTACCGGGAGGCCGGCGCGCACGTGATCTTTCCCGAGGCCCTGCGGAATGCCGACGAGCTCCGAGCCTTCGTCGACGCGGTCCCGGGCCCGCTCCTCGCCAACATGACCGACTTCGGCCGGACGCCGCTGCTCCCCGCCGACGAGCTTGCCCGCCTCGGCTACAAGCTGGTGATCTGGCCGGTCTCGGCCCTCCGCGTGGCCGCCGGCGCGATCGCCGCCTTCTACACGGACCTGGCGCGGACCGGGACCCAGGCCGCGTGGGTCGACCGGATGCAGACCCGCCGGGAGCTCTACCAGCTGATCGGCTACCACGACTACGAGGCGCTCGACGACAGCATCGCCCGGAGCGTCCTGCCCGACGAGCACCCCGACGGCGCACCGGAGCATGGAGGTCCATAGAGTCCGGGTCCACCCGGCGGCCGCCCGCCTCCCCCGGGAGGCCCAGCTCGCCTGGAAGCTCGCGGCCTTCGCCGGCGGCGCCGCCTCGCTGGGCGTCGATCGCCGACGCGGCCGAGATGGTCGCCTGCCGCGTCGTCGACAACGCGGCGGTGGCGCCTGGCCGCGCTCGACCGGACGCCGGTGACCGCGGCGCGGGCGATGGCGCTCGCCCATCCGCGGCGCCGACGGCGCCACGCTCCTCGGGCTCCCGCCGACGACCACCGTCCACGCCGAGTGGGCGGCGTGGGCGAACGGCACGGCGGCCCGCGAGCTCGACTTCCACGACACCTTCCTCGCTGCCGAGTACGCGCATCCCGCCGACAGCATCCCGCCCGCTCGTCGCCGTCGCCCAGCAGAAGGGCGTCGGACGGCGCGCGCCTCCTCGCCGCCATCGCCGTCGCGTACGAAGTCCACGCGAGCCTCGTCAAGGGCGATCAGCCTCCACGCGCAGAAGAAGGACCACGTCGGCGCACCTGGCGCCCGCGATCGCCGCCGGCCTCGGCACGCTCCTCGGCCTCGAGACCTCGTCCGTCTACCACGCGATCAACCAGGCGGTGCACCTCGCTTCGCCACGCGCCAGTCGCGGAAGGGCGAGATCACCTCCTGGAAGGCCTCCGCCCCGGCCTGGGCCGGGAAGCTCGCCATCGAGGCCGTGGACCGCGCGATGCGCGGCGAGGGCGCGCCGAACCCCATCTACGAGGGCGAGGACGGCGTGATCGCCTGGATGCTGGCCGGGCCCGGACGCCGAGTACGCGGTCCCCCTTCCCGGCCCCGGCGAGCGGCCGCGCGGGATCCTCGAGACCTACCCGAAGGCGCACTCGGCCGAGTACCAGGCCCAGGCGCTGATCGACCTCGCGTTCGGCCTCCATCGGCGGATCGCACCCGCGCGACCTCGCGCGCGTGCGCGAGATCGTCGTCCACACGAGCCACCACACGCACACGGTCATCGGCTCCGGCTCCAACGACCCCGAGAAGTACGACCCCGATGCCTCGCGGGAGACCCTCGACCACTCGATCATGTACATCCTGGCGGTCGCGCTCGAGGACGGCCGCTGGCACCACGTGGACTCCTACCTGCCCGCGCGCGCGCACCGGCCGTCGACCGTCGCGCTCTGGCGGAAGGTCCGGACGGTGGAAGACCCGGCTGGACGGCGCGCTACCACGATCCGGACCCGGCGCGAAAGGCCTTCGGTGGGCGGGTCGAGATGCGATTCGAGGACGGGCGCACCGTCGTGACGAGGAGCGCCTCGTCGCCGACGCCCACCCGAACGGCCGGCGGCCCTGGCGCTGGCCGGACTACGCGCTGAAGCTCGAGCAGCTGACCGCCGGGCGGCTGCCGGCAGGACGAGCGCGCGCGCTTCCTGGATCTCGCGGCCGGGCTCGGCCGGCTCTCCCCCGACGAGGTGCGTCGGCTCAATCCCGCCTTGCCTCCGGGCGCGGTCGCCCCGGCCCGGCCGGACGTGGGTGGCATCTTCTAACCGGTGGCCCTGCGGTAGAATGAGGCCCACGATCGAGCCACCGATTCCTGGCCACGTCTCCACGAGCAAAGGGGTCTGCCGATGAGATACCGAATGATCACGCTCTTGACGCTCGCCGCGCTGCTGTCGGTCACACCTCGGGGCGCTCGCGGCCGAGCCCATCAAGCTCATGGTTCCCGCCAACCCGGGCGGTGGCTGGGACGCGACCGGGCGCGCCGTCCTCACGGCGATGGAGACCGAGGGCATCCACAAGGCCGGCGCCCAGGTCACGAACAAGGGCGGGGCGGGCGGCACGATCGGCCTCGCCGAGTTCGTGAGCACGATGAAGGGCAACGACAGCGCCATGATGGTCATGGGCGTGATCATGGTCGGCGGCATCCTCACCAACAAGTCGCCGGTGACCCTCGAGCAGGTCACGCCGCTCGCCCGGCTCACCATCGAGTACAACGCGATCGCCGTCGCGCCGAACTCGCCCTTCAAGACGGTGAAGGACCTGGCCGACGCGCTCAAGGCCGATCCCGGCAAGGTCGCGGTGGGCGGCGGCTCGGCCGGCGGCGTCGACCACATCACGCTCGCGCTGATCGGCCAGGCGGTCGGGGTGCCCGCCGCGAAGCTCAACTACGTCGCCTTCCAGGGCGGGGGCGAGATGATCGCGGCCGTCGCGGGCGGCAAGCTCGCCGCGGCGATCTCCGGAGCGTCGGAGTTCAAGCAGTACGTCGACACGGGGCGGCTGCGTCTCCTGGCGGTGACGTCCGAGGCGCGCCTGCCGGGCACGAACGCGCCGACGCTGAAGGAGTCCGGGCGTCAACGTGGTCATCGGCAACTGGCGCGGCCTGGTCGGGCCTCCCGGCATGACGGCCGGCGGCCGGACCACCATGGTCGGGATGCTGGACCAGATGGCGAAGTCCAAGGCGTGGCAGGAGACGCTCAAGAAGCAGGGCTGGGACGACGCCTACCTCTCCGGCGAGGCCTTCGGCGGATTCCTCAAGGAAGAGAACGCGCGGATCGGGACGGTCCTCAAGGAGGTCGGCCTGGTCAAGTAGCCCTTGATACAGCCGGCGCGGAGACCCGCCCGGTGAAGGACCCCACCGGATCGGCTTCCGCGCCGGCCGCGCGCCCCTGGGGGCTCGGCGTCGCCGTCATCGTCCTCGGCCTGGTCTGGATCTCCGGCGCCTTCAACGTCGGTCACGTCGCCACCTACGCGGTCGTCGGACCGGCCCTCTTCCCCGCGCTGACCGGCGCCGGACTCGTCGTCCTGGGAGCGCTCCTGCTCGTCGCCGTGGCCCGCGGCGAGCGCTTCGAGCCCCAGGAGACCGAGGACGCCGACGCCGGTCGCCGGCCCTCCCGGGCGGCCTTCTGGACCACCGTGATCGCGGGAGCGGTCCCCATCGTCGTCGTGCGCCCCCTCGGCTTCCCCGTCGCGGCGGCCCTCACGTTCGCCCTGACGGCGCGCGCCTTCGGGTCGCGGCGCCTCCCCCTCGACCTCCTGGTCGGATTCCTCCTCGGCGTCGCCTGCTGGCTCCTCTTCTCCCGCCTCCTGGGCCTCTCCTTGCCCGGGTTCCCGCCGCTCGGCCTCTGAAGCGTGGACGCCCTCGCCCAGCTCGCCCACGGCTTCGCGGTCGCGCTCACGCCGCTCAACCTCTTCTGGGCGCTCGATCGGCTCGGTGCTGGGCACGGCGATCGGGGTCCTGCCGGGCATCGGCCCCGCGCTCACGATCGCCCTCCTGCTCCCGGTCACCGTGAAGATGAACCCGACCGGCGCCTTCATCATGTTCGCCGCGCATCCTCTACGGCGCGATGTACGGGGGCTCCACCACGTCGATCCTCCTGAACACGCCGGGCGAGAGCGGCTCGATCATGACGGCCCTCGAAGGCAACCGGATGGCGCGGCGCGGCCGCGGCGCGGCGGCGCTCGCCACCGCGGCGATCGGCTCGTTCGTCGCCGGCACGCTGGCCACGATCGTGCTGACGTTCGCGGCGCCGGCGGTGGCCGAGCTGGCCTTCGTCTTCGGGCCCGCCGACTACTTCGCGCTCATGGCGCTCGCCTTCACGTCGGTCTCCTGCGTCCTGGGCGCCTCCCGCGTCCGCGGCTTCACGTCCCTCTTCGCCGGCCTCGCCCTCGGCGTCATGGGCATCGACCAGCAGACCGGACAGGCGCGGCTGACGTTCGGCTCGCCGGAGCTCCTCGACGGGATGGAGCTGGTCGTCGTCATGGTCGGGCTCTTCGCGGTCGGCGAGACGATCTACGTGGCGAGCCGGTACGGGGGCGGCGGGATCCGGCTGAACCCGCTGGCCGGCGGGCTCTGGATGACGCGCGAGGACTGGCGCCGCTCGTGGAAGCCGTGGCTCCGGGGCACGCGCGCTCGGCTTCCCCATCGGGGCGCTCCCGGCCGGCGGCTCGGAGATCCCGACCTTCCTCTCGTACATGATCGAGCGGCGCCTCTCGCCGCGGCGTGAGGAGTTCGGCCGCGAGGGCGCGATCGAGGGCGTGGCCGGGCCCGAGGCGGCCAACAACGCCGCGGCGGCGGGAGTCCTGGTCCCGCTCCTGACGCTCGGCCTGCCGACCTCCGCGACCGCGGCGATCCTGCTCGCGGCGTTCCAGAACTACGGCCTCCAGCCCGGCCCGTTCCTGTTCCTGAACAACCCCGACCTCGTCTGGGGGCTCATCGCCTCCCTCTACGTCGGCAACGTCCTCCTGCTCGTGCTGAACC
Organism: uncultured Candidatus Rokubacteria bacterium; assembly: GCA_963745015.1. Classification (GTDB taxonomy): domain Bacteria; phylum Methylomirabilota; class Methylomirabilia; order Rokubacteriales; family DASRDR01; genus DASRDR01. Next base: position 182,156 of record CAVUVU010000008.1, on the reverse strand, counting down.
TGCCCCTGGTGGGCCTGTGGGTGCGCCTCCTCCTGATCCCTCGCCCCTGGCTCTACGGCGGGATCATGGTGTTCGGCATCGTCGGGGTCTACGGGCTCGGGACCTCCGAGCTCGACCTCGCCCTCATGCTCCTCGTGGGCCTGGTCGGCTACGCCATGCGGGTCTACGACTTCCCCATCGCGCCGGCGCTCCTCGGCATGATCCTCGGCCCCATGGCCGAGACCCAGCTGCGGCGCGCTCTGGCCATCGGCCAGGGCTCCCCGTGGACGCTCGTCGAGTCCCCGCTCTCCGCGACGCTCCTCGCTCCTGGCGGTCGCGGTGCTGCTGCTCCCCACCCTTCTCCGGCGCCTCCGCCCGGCCTGAGGAGAGAGCCCGTGTCGACCGTGGCCTACTTCTCGATGGAGTTCGGGCTCCACGAGGAGTTTCCCTCCTACTCCGGAGGCCTGGGCGTGCTGGCCGGCGACTTCCTCAAGGGGGCCCACGACCTGGCGCTGCCGGTCGTCGGGGTGGGGCTCCGCTGGGCGGAGGGCTACACGACGCAGCGGCTCGACGCCGCGGGCGAGCCCGCGGACGAGTGGCACGAGCATCGGCCGGACTTCCTGGACGACACCGGCGTCCGCGTCCGGGTCCGCGTGGCCGGGCGCGGCGTCGAGTGCCGCGTGTGGCGCGTGGGCCGCTACGCGATCGTGCCGCTCTATCTCCTGGAGCCGACCGACCCGCGGGACCAGTGGATCACGCGCCGGCTCTACGATCCCCGCCCCGACTGCCGCATCGCCCAGGAGATGCTGCTGGGGATCGGCGGGGCGCGGGCGCTCCGGCAGCTCCACCCGGAGGTCCGCACCTACCACTTCAACGAGGGGCACGCCGTGTTCGCGGGCGTGGAGCTGATCGCGGCCCAGATGGAGCACGGGGCCAGCTTCGAGACCGCCTGGCGCGCCGCGCGGGAGCGCGTCGTCTTCACCACCCACACGCCGGTTCCGGCCGGAAACGAGATCCACTCCCTCGCCGACATCCTGCGCCTCGGCGCCGGATGCGAGCTCGTGGCCGCCGAGCTGCGCCAGCTGGGCGGCGACCCGTTCAACATGACGGTGGCCGGGCTCCGGCTGGCGCGCCGGGCGAACGCCGTGGCCGAGCGCCACGGCCAGACCGCCCGGGCCATGTGGGCCGACGTCCCCGGTGCGGCGCCGATCATCGCCGTCACGAACGGCGTGCACGTGCCCACCTGGCAGGACCCCAGGATGCCAGGCGCCCTCGAGGGCGACGACCCGCTCGAGGCCCTCCGCCGGGAGCTCAAGGAGCGAGCTCCTGGCCGCGATCGAGCAGCGCACCGGCGTGCGGCTCGCCCCCGACGTCCTGACGGTGGCGGTGGCGCGGCGGGCGGCGACCTACAAGCGCCCCGACCTCGTCCTCCGCGACGTCGAGCGGGTCGGGCGCCTCCTGAAGGGCCGACAGCTCCAGCTCGTCTTCGCCGGCAAGGCGCACCCCGCCGATCGGGCCGGCAAGGCCATGGTGACGCGGGTGGTCCGGACGATCCGCCAGTGGCCGGACGCCGCCGTCTTCCTGGAGAACTACGACATGGGGCTCGCGCGGCTCCTCACGCGCGGGGCCGACGTGTGGCTCAACACCCCGCGCCCCCCTCTCGAGGCGAGCGGCACGTCGGGGATGAAGGCCGCGCTGAACGGCATCCTCCACTGCTCGACCCTCGACGGCTGGTGGCCCGAGGGATGCGAGCACGGCGTGACGGGGTGGGCGATCGGCGACGGGGCGGAGGGCGAGCCGTCGGAGGAGCACGACGCGCGCGATCACGCCTCGCTCTTCCGGATCATCGAGGAGGAGATGCTGCCCGCCTACGCGGATCGTCCCCGCTGGCGCGCGATGATGCGGGCATCCGTCCGCATGGCCGCCGGGCGCTTCTCCGCCGAGCGCATGGTGCGCGACTACTTCGCCCGCCTCTACACGGACGCCTGACGGCGCCGGTGCTCCCGGACTCGGGCCGTTGACGGCGGACGACCTCGACCGGTCGCTTCGCGACGCCTTCCGGTTCGAGGCAGCCGATCTCGCCGCGAACCGGGCGGGCCGCCTCTCCCCGCGCCAGGCGGCGCTCCTCCACGGAGGCCGGCGGGGCATGCAGCTGTCGCTCGCGGTGTTCGCGGCGGTGATGCTCGGCACCGTGGGGCTCGCCGCCTTCTTCAACGCGCGCCTCGGAGAGCGCCTCGGCGGACCCCAGGGCGGATCACTCAGCGGCCTCGGGGTGCCGGCCGGCATCGCGCTGGCCGTCATCGTGGTTGGGTACTTCGTCAGCCGCCCGTATCTCGCGGCGGCCCGCTCGCCCCGGCTCAGCGCGGCGCGGGGCCGGGTCGAGATCGTCTCCGATGCCCTCGACGACTGCCGGGTCCGGGTCGGCGGGACCGAGCTCCGGCTGCCCGATGCGGACGCCCTCCCCGCCTTCCGGCCGGGAGCCGACTATCGCGTCTACTACCTGGCGGGTCCCGTGGCGACCGTCCTCTCGGCCGAGGCCCTCTCCGGCGGAGCGACGTCCCGGAAGGCCGGCGCGGCCTCCGACATCGATGCCGACGCCGCAGAGCGCGCGGCGACGACCACTCAGAGCGCCCTGTTCAGGCGCGCCTATCGTGATCGTCGTCCTGCTGGGGATCCTGGCGCTCGGCATTCCCGTGGCGGGCGTCCTCGTGAGCGACCTTCCGGCCGGTCTCCGCCCCTTCGCCTGGCTCGGCCTCCTGGCCGTTACCATCGGGTTCGCCTGGCTCGCCCTCGCCTGGCTCGATCCGGCGAAGCGCCGACGCTCCTGAGGCTCGCCCCACCCGGAGATCGGCGCGGGGTTGGCGGCGGAAGGGTTGGGCTCGAGCCGCCGTCCCGAGACCGCGAACGTGATGTCGGGCACGTGGGGGCGCGCCGTGACGTCGACGAAGCCGGCGTCGGACATCGCCCGAGTGATCTCCCCGACCGTATGCGGGTGCGTCGAGGCGGAGATCGCCAGGTTCGCGAAGTACCAGAGGGCGGCGTTGCGAGGCCCGGGGCGGTCTCCGTGGAGCGCGAAATCGTGGATGACGAGGCCTCCCCCGGGCGGGAGATGGGCATGGGCCCGGGCCACGAGGTCCCGCAGCACCGGCGGGCCGTAGGAGCTCACCACGTACGAGAGGAGGATGAGGTCCGCCCCCTCCGGCCAGGGTCCGGTGACGACGTCTCCCGCGGCGCAGCGGACCCGGTCCGCGAGGCCCGCCTCCGCGATGATCTTCCGGGCCACGGCGACGACCGCGGGATGGTCGACGACGATCGCCGTCAGCCCGTGCCGCCGCGCCATCTCGATCGCGAAGGCGCCCGAGCCGCCGCCCAGATCCAGGAGACGGGTGAACCGGGAGACGTCGTGCGTCTTCGCGAGCAGATACGCCGGGCCGGACGAGCCCGCGTGCTGACCCCGGATGAACTCCTCCGTCCGCACCGGGTCGTCGAAGAAACCGGCGTAGGTCCCGCCGGCCGCGGCTCCCCGAACGACCGCGCGGGCGGCCGGCACCTGTGCGTAGAGAGTGGCGGCGATCTGGCGCAGGTAGTAGTCCCCCATGTAGCCGCGCGCGTGACGGACCAGGTAGCGGTCCGCAGCCCCGCTGTTCCGGTAGCGGTCCCCGTCCCGCCCCAGAAGGTCCGTCGCCACGCACGCCTCGAGGAGGGCGAGGAGGGGTCTGCGGGTCCGAGCCGAGCCGGCGGGCCAGATCCGCGAGCGTGGCGGGGCCGGAGGCGAGCTCGGTGAAGAGGCCGACCTCGAGGGCGGCGAAGAGCGCCTGGGAGCCCATGAAGCCGTATGCGACCGACGAGACCGTCGTGACGCCGTCGTCGTGCCGAGTGTCCGACGGGCGGTCGCGCGAGTCGTCCCGCCGTGTCTCCACGGCGAGAGCGTAGGCGGACGGGTGCGACGCGTCAACCGAGCGGCCTGACCCTCGCCTCGGCGCACGGCGTCACGCGTCCGAGGCTCACACGCGGTTCGGCCAGCTGGCCGTCCGACCGATCGGTGCGGCGTCAGCCCTCGCGCGCCATCTCGGCCCAGCAGGTCTCGAGCCGGGCGAGCGCCTCGGCGCGACAGGGGCCCCTTCGCCACCGCGGCCGCCGCGCCCTCCAGGTGCTCGAGGCTCGAATAGCCGAGCAGCACCGTCGACACGGCGTCCGATCCCAGCGGGAAGCGCAGCGCCGCCTCGACCAGGCTCGCCGCGTGGCCCTCCCGGACCAGCACCCGGAGGGCGCGGGCCCGGCCGACGTCGGTGGCGTAGTCGGGACCCGAGGCGATCGGATCGACGGCGGGGACGGCGATCGGATGGCGGGCGAGCTCGCCCGACAGCGCTCCCCCGGCCAGCACCCGGATCACCACCACGCCCATCCGCTGCTCGCGGGTCCGGCCGAGGAGGCGGGCGAAATCCTGGCCCGGGAAGCGCGGCGGCACGGTGTAGCCGGCGCTCGGATTCAGCAGGTTGAAGCACACCTGCGCGGAGTCCACCGCCCCCGCCGCGAGCACCCGGTGCACCGCCGGCGTGTCGCCGATCGCGGTCATCCCGACGAACCCGATCTTGCCCGCCCGGCGGAGCGTCTCGAACGCGGGCAGGATGCGCTCGAGGACCTCCTCCGCTCCGGGCTGGCCGTCGGCGCGCGTGGCGCGCACCGGGTCGTGGAGCTGGAGGAGATCGACCCGATCCCGCCGGAGCCGGCGGAGGCTGGTCTCGAGGGACCGCGTCACCGCCTTCGCCGGGTCGGCGAGCCCGTCCGCGCCCAGGCGCACCTTCGTCGCCACGAGGCACTGCGCCCGGACCGCCTGGAGGGCCTCGCCCAGGTGCTCCTCCGACACGCCGTCGCCGTAGAGCGGCGCGGTGTCGAAGAAGTTCACCCCGAGCTCGAGGGCGCGGGCCACGGCCCGCTCCCGCTCGGCCCGGGTGCCCCGGACCATGAGGCCGCCGACGTTGCCGCAGCCGAACCCCAGGGCCGACACGCGGAGGTTGGTGCGGCCGAGCACGCGGTACTCCATCTGTCTCTCCTTGTGCGTGGTGAGCTGGCAGCGCCGGGCGGCCGGCGCGCGGCTATCCCGACGCGATCAGCTTCTCGAGCCGCTCGAGCTGGTCGCCCGTCCCGAGGGCCAGCAGACGGTCCCCGGCCATGAGGGTGAGGTCGGGCGGCGGGTTCGGGATCGGCATGCCCTCGCGGAGCACCGCCAGGATGGACGCGCCCGTCGCCTGCCGCACCGACAGGGCCTCGAGCGTCCGGCCGATCGCCGCCGCTCGACGGAGGGAGCGCGATGTCCTCGATCGCCAGGGCCTCCTGGCCTCGCTTGAGCGCCGTCTCGAAGAAGTCGACGACGGCCGGGCTCAGGATCAGGTGCGCCAGGCGATGCCCTCCGATCGCGTAGGGGCTGATGGCCCGGTCGGCCCCGGCCCGGAGGAGCTTCGGCACGCTGGCCTCGTCCGCCGCGCGCGCGACGATGCGCAGGGCGGGGTTGAGCACCCGCGCCGACAGCACGATGTACATGTTGGTGGCGTCGTTGGCCGTGGTCGCGATGAGGCCCCGGGCCCGGCGGACGCCGGCCCGCTCGAGCACCGCGTCCTCCGTGGCATCCCCCGCCAGGTGGAGGTAGCCGCGGTCCTCGGCGAAGCCGGCGGCCGCCGGGCCCGGATCGAGGGCCACGAACGGCGTCCCGGCCTCGGCCAGCTCCGTCACGGCCTGCCGGCCCACCCGGCCGAGCCCCGCCACGATCACGTGCCCGTCGAGCTCCGCGATGCGCCGCTCCATCCTGCGCCTCCCTCGGGGGTCGGCCATGCCCGTCGCCACCAGCTGATCGAGCACGACGCTGAACGTGTAGAAGAAGGCGCCGATCCCGGCCACCGCGATCGCCATGGTGAAGACGCGGCCCGGCCGAGTCGAGCGGCTTCACCTCGCCGTACCCGATGGTGGTGATCGTCGTGATGGTCATGAACAGGGCGTCCAGCCACGTGCCGCCGATACCCCGCCAGAGCCAGCGGTAGCCGAGCGTGCCGGCGGCCACCACGCTGACGACCAGCAGGAGCGGCAGGACGAGCCGGGCCCTGAGCGATCCCGGGCCGGGAGCCTCCACCATGAGCCGCTGCGCGCCTCCGGCGGCGATTATACTGGCCGCGGCGTCGGTCCGGCGGGACGGCCCGTCGGCGCCGCCGCCTCGGCTCGCACCCAGGCCCTGCGGAGGTCTCGTCATGATCGATGGCTGCTCGGGCGGCGACGACGCCCTCTTCGACGTCCAGAAGGTGGCGGACGGCGTCCACGTCGCCGTGGCCTCGCGCGCGTACAAGGTCAACTGCAACACCGCGCTCATCGAGACCGACGACGGCGTCCTGGTCGTCGACTCTCATTCGAAGCCCTCGGCCGCGCGCGCCGTCGTCGAGCGGATCCGGGCGATCACGCCGAAGCCCGTGCGCTACGTCGTCAACACCCACTTCCACTGGGACCACTGGCAGGGCAACGAGGCGTATCCCTCCGCCTACGGCCACGTCGAGGTGATCACGAACGACATCACGCGCGAGGCCATCGTCCGCAAGAGCCTCAAGCGCATCCAGGACCACGTGCGCCAGATGCCCGGCGAGATCGAGGGCCTCCGCGCCCAGCTCGCCGCCGCCACCAGCGCCGACCAGCGCGCCGAGCTCGGCTCGAACCTTCGCCAGGCCGAGCAGTACCTGGCCGAGGTCCGCGCCCTCCGGCCCGGCCCTTCCCACGATCGCCTTCGAGCGGACGCATGCGGATCTTCCAGCGGGACCGCGAGATCCACCTCCTGTTCCTCGGGCGCGCCCACACGGAGGGCGACGTCTTCGTCTACCTCCCGAAGGAGCAGCGTGGTGGTGACGGGGGACGCCGTCATCGGCTGGACTCCCTTCATGGGCGACGGCTATCCGCAGGACTGGCCGGAGACGCTCCGGCGCCTCGAGCAGCTCGACTTCGACCGGATGATCCTGGGCCACGGCCAGGTGGCGGGGCGCGACTGGCTCCGCACCTTCCGGGGCTACGTCGAGGACCTGGTGGAGGCGGTCCGGCGGGAGGTGTGGGCCGGCGCCGGGCTCGAGGAGACGAAGGAGCGGGTGCGGGACGCGCTCGCGCCGAAGTACGAGGCGGCCCTCACCCGCGAGGGCGGCACCTACCGGCCCTGGCGGACGCTCGTCCTCGCCAACATCGAGCGCGCCTACCAGATGGTGAGCTGACCCGACCTGGCAGGCCGCCCGGCTCGACGCGGTGGAGGCTCGACTGCAGGACTAGCCGGGCCGCTGGGCGGCGGCGACGGCGAACTGGAAGACCACGTTCGCCGCGAGGATGCTCGACTGCGCGCGGCTGTCCGTCATCGGATTCAGCTCGTTCAGCGCGAAGCCGCGCACGGACGGCGCCAGCGCGACGACCAGATCGAGGAGCTCCCGGCTGGTCAGCCCGCCCGGCTCGTGCCAGCCGACCCCCGGCGCGTGGGCGGGATCGAGAACGTCGAGGTCCACGCTGAGGAACACGTGGTCCGCGCCCGCCACGACCTCCCGGATCCGCGCGAGGGTCCAGTCGAGCCCGCGCCGCGCCACGAGCGTCGCCGGCAGCTCCGTCAGTCCCACCTCGTCGATGAAGCGCTTCGAGCTCGGGAAGTTGAAGCTGCGCGTCCCGACCTGCACCGAGTGCCGCGCGCGCACCCGCGGGAGCTCGAGGGCCCGGCGCATCCCGCTCGACTGGCTGAAGCGGCCCTGGGCGGGCGATTCGTCGAGGAGGTCCAGGTGGGCGTCGAAGTGCACGATGCCCAGGCTCCCGGTCACGGCGTCGTGGACGCCCGCCACGGCCGGGAACAGGATCGAATCGTCCCCGCCGATCACCGCCGGAACAGCGCCCCCGGAGGCCACCTCGGAGGTCTTCGCCCGGACCGCGGCAAGCGTCGCCGCGAGATCGTGGGGCACGATCGCCGCGTCGCCGGCGTCGGCCAGCTGCTCCGGCCGCCAGGGGACGACGCGGTCCTGGTCGACCCAGTAGATCCGGCCGTCCTGGACGCGCATCCGCATCCAGGCGAGGTGTCGCCGCACCTCGTCCGGCGCGTAGCGGGCGCCCGGCCAGCCGAGGGTGGCCGCGCCGTCGTACGGCGCGCCGACGAGGGTGACGACGACCGGCTCGGCCGCGCCCTTCACGAGGACACGCACCCGATGGCCGCCAGGGTGGCGGCGGCGCCGATCCCCTGCCGCCGCGTGAGCCGCTCCCGGAGCAGGAGGCACGCCAGGGCCACCGTGGCGGCGGGATAGAGGGAGGACAGCACACCGGCCACGTCCAGCCGCCCGGCCTGCGCGGCCAGGATGAACAGGACGTTGCCGGCCGTGTCGAGGACTCCCGCCAGCACTGTGAGCCCGAACGCCGGACGTGGCGGGAGCCGGAGGGTCCGGGTCCCGGCCCCGATCGCGGTGAGCACTCCCAGCGAGGTGGTCCGCGCGGCGGTCACGAGCCACAGCACGCCCGTGCCCCCGGCCTGATGGATGAAGACCAGGAACAGGCCGAAGCTCACGCCCGCCACGACCGGCAGCACGAGCTCCTTCCGCGTGGCGCCCTCGACTCCCCCGCCGGTCGCGGTCAGGAGCCACACGCCGACCAGCGCGAGAGCGAACCCGGCGATCCGGACGGGGCCGGGCCACCCGTGCAGCGCCGCCCCCACGAGCACCGGAACGACCGCGCCCACGACGCCCGAGACAGGGGCGGCGATGCCCATCCGTCCCGACGCGAGCGCGGTGTAGAGCGCCAGCAGACCCATCGAGCCGCTCGCCCCCGCCAGGACGGCCCAGCCGAGCGAACCCGGCGCCGGGACCGATTCCCCGACCAGGAGCGCGACCGCCACCAGCAGCACGACGCCGACACCCTGCGTCGACGCGGCGACACCGAGTGCGGACGCCCGCCGGCTCGCGAGGCCGCCGGCGAAATCCCCGGCTCCCCAGCTCGCGGCCGACGCCAGACCGAGCGCGACCGACCCGAAGGTGGAGGACTCGGCCGCCACCGGGGCCGCCTCGGCTCCTAGTGCATCGAGAAGTCTTCGGCCTTCTCGGTGATGAACTCGAGCAGCGCCGGGACGCCGGCCTCCGTCTTCTTGATCGCGCGCCGGATGGCGGGGATGATCTCCGCGGGCTCGGTCACGCGCTCGCCGTAGCCTCCGAAGGCCTTGGCCATGTCCGCGTAGTGCCCCGAGATGTCGGTGCTCCGGTACTTCTCGGTCGCCGCCTTCATGATCTTGAGCTCGATGGCCATCGAGAAGTTGTTCAGCAGGATCGACAGGATGGGGATCCGCTCGCGCACCGCGGTCTCGAAGTCCATGCCGGTGAAGCCGATCGCCGCGTCCCCCCACACGTTGACGCACAGGCGGTCCGGATGGGCGAGCTTCGCCCCCATCGCGAGGCCCAGACCGTAGCCCAGCTGGGTCGTCTTCCCCCAGCCGATGTAGGAGAGCGGGGTGACGCACTCCCAGAAGGGCGACAGCTGGTCCCGCGGGCTGCCCGCGTCGTGCGTGATGATCGTCCGGGACACGTCCACCGTGTGCAGAAGGTCCCAGATCACCCGGTACGGCGAGAGCGGCTTCGTGGCCTGCGTCAGGCGCGGCATCCACTGGGCGAGCCACGCGGACTTCGTCTCGCGGATGCGCTCCGTCACGGCGCCGGACCGGCCGCGGGCCTTGCCGTGGAGGCGATCCTTGATCTCGACGAGCAGGGCGTCCAGGACGAGGCCCGCGTCGCCGATCAGCGCGTGGTCCGCCCGGATGTCCTTCGAGAGGTCCGCGGGGTCCAGCGTCGAGTGGATGATCCGCTTCCCCTTCGGCATCTTCACGCCGTAGTTCGTCGTGGAGAAGCTGCAGCCGAGGCCGAAGATCACGTCGGCCTCGTCGAGGAACTGGCGCACCGCCTTCGGGACCGACCGGCCGCCGGACCCGAGCGAGAGCGCGTGCGTCTCCGGGAAGGCGCTCTTCCCCTCGAGGCTCGTCGTCACCGGGCACTCGAGGAGCTCGGCGAGCGCCCGGAGCCCCTCCCACGCCTTGGCGTAGTGCACGCCCTGGCCCGCGTAGATGACGGGGCGCTCCGCCGCGACCAGCAGCCGGGCGACCTCGCTCACGGCCACCGGGTCGGGCGCCTATGCGCGTCCGGAGGGCGGGCACGTAGTCGAGGGGCTCCGGCACCTCCTCGGTCATGAGGTCCACCGGGATCTCGACCAGGACCGGCCGGGGACGGCCGTTCCGCACCTGCGTGAACGCCCGCCGCATCGCGTCCGGGATCGCGTCGGCCATGATCACCTGCTCGGCCGACTTCGTCACGTGCTGGTAGTTGAGGAAGGCGTTGAAGTTGGGCGGCACGTTGGTCAGGCGCCGCGGGTAGCCGCCGGGGATGATCACGACGGGCACCGAGTCGCCGTACGCCTGGGCGACGCCACCGAACGAGTTCTCGACCCCCGGCCCGTGCTGCATCGTGAACACGCCGATCCGATCGCCGGAGGTCACCCGGCTGACCGCGTCGGCCATGTGGATCCCCGTGCGCTCCTGGCGGACGATGATCGTCCGGATGTCGGCCTGCGCGGAGGCCTCGATCACGGTGTTCACCGGGTACCCGATCAGGAACTGGACTCCCTCGCGCTTCAGGATCTCGGCGACGGCGGCGGCGCCCTTCATGGATGCCCTCCTCGGGACAGGGATGATGTCGTCGGCACGCGCGGATGATAGCACGTCGGCCGAGGGCGCAGCCGCCCGCCGTCCGCGCGGCGTCCGACTCGCGAGCGCGCGGATCTCCGCGAGCGAGACTCGCGACTGCCGAGGACGGCGGCGGCCCGGAGCGTGGACGCGCGATTCCGGCACCGGACGCCGTGCTAAACTGGCTTCCGCCCGATCGGCGGGCCGGGCCGGCCCAACCCCGGACCGACACCACCGTCAGCGAGGACGACGATGACTCACCCGATCCGCATCACGCGCGCGACCCAGAAGAAGCCGAAGCCGCGGGACAACGAGCTGGGGTTCGGCACCGTCTTCACCGACCACATGTTCGTCGCCGACTTCCAGGAAGAGAAGGGCTGGTACGATCCCCGGATCGAGCCGTACGGCCCGCTCGCCCTCGAGCCGGCCGCGGCCGTGCTCCACTACGCCCAGGCGATCTTCGACGGGCTGAAGGCGTTTCGCGGGAAGGACGGCCGGATCAGGCTCTTCCGGCCGCAGAAGCACGTCGCGCGCATGAGCCTCTCCGCCCGGCGCCTCTGCATCCCGGAGCTCGATCCCGAGCTCGGCCTCCAGTCGCTGGTGGAGCTGGTGCGCCTCGAGCAGGACTGGGTGCCCTCGAGCGTCGGGACCGCGCTCTACCTCCGGCCCACGATCGTCGCCAACGAGCCGTTCCTCGGCGTCCGGCCGGCGAAGCAGTACCTCTACTTCGTGATCCTGTCGCCGGTCGGGGCGTACTACAAGGAAGGCATGAACCCCGTCAAGATCCGCGTCGAGGACAAGTACGTCCGCGCGGCGGAAGGCGGGACGGGCGGCGCCAAGACGGGCGGGAACTACGCGGCAAGCCTCCTGGCCGCCGAGGAGGCGCACGCGGCCGGGTTCACGCAGGTGCTGTGGCTGGACGGCGCCCAGCGGAAGTACGTGGACGAGGTGGGCACCATGAACATCATGATGCGCATCGGCGACGAGGTCCTGACGCCGCCGCTCAGCACCAGCACGATCCTCCCCGGCGTGACGCGGGACTCGGTCCTCACGATCCTCCGCGAGTGGGGCGTCCGCGTGTCCGAGCGCCCGATCGCCATCGACGAGGTCATCGAGGCGGCGCACCGGGGCACCCTCCGCGAGGTGTGGGGCACCGGGACGGCCGCCGTCATCTCGCCGGTGGGCGAGCTCGCCTACAAGGGCGAGCGCCTCGTCATCGGAAGCGGGCGGATCGGCGAGCTGACGCAGAAGCTGTACGACGCCATCGTGGACATCCAGTACGGACGCGTGCCCGACACGCGCGGCTGGACCGTCACGGTCTGACGCGATCTCATGGCATATGAAGGGCCGCGGTCTCACCGTCCGCTGATCATCGGGCGACGGGGCGCCGTCGCCTCGAACCACCCCCTCGCCACCCAGGCCGGGTCTCCTCGCGCTCCAGGCCGGCGGCAACGCCGTCGACGCCGCGGTGGCGGTGGCCGCCACGCTCTCCGTCGTCGAGCCGTTCATGTCCGGCCTCGGCGGGGACGGCTTCTACCACGTCCACGTCCGGCAGACCGGCGAGGCGGTCGTCTTCAACGGGACCGGTCCCGCTCCGGGCGCGGCGACGCCCGAGCGCTATGCGTCCGGCATCCCGGTGTCCGGGCCTCTGGCCGCCTCCGTCCCCGGCTCGGTGGGAGCGTGGGGCGCGATGCACGCCAGGTTCGGACGGCGCCCGTGGGCCTCGCTCCTCGAGGGAGCGATCCACTACGCGCGAGACGGCTTCGGCGTCACTCGCGCCTGCCGGCACTTTGCCGGCGAGCAGGTCGGCGCCCTCCTCGCCGACCACCGGAGCGCCAGGGTGTTTCTCCACGATGGCCGCCCGCCGGCCGTCGGCGCGACCATCGTCCAGTCGGACCTCGCCCGCACCCTCGAGCGCCTCGCCGCGGCGGGAGCCGAGGACTTCTACCGCGGCGGCCTCGCGCGGGCCCTCGCCGCCGGGTGCCAGGGGGCCGGCGGCCTGGTGACCGCCGCCGATCTCGCCGCGTTCGAGCCCGAGACTCAGGCGCCGATCGAGCTTCCCTACCGGGGGTACACGGTGCGCCAGGCGCCGCCGAACTCCATGGGCTGGGTGCTTCTCCAGGAGCTCGGCATCGTCGAGCACTTCGACCTCGCCGCGATGGGTCCCCTCTCCGCCGATCTCGTCCACACGCTGGTCGAGGCGAAGAAGCTCGCCTTCGCCGACCGCGAGCGCTGGAGCGGGGACCCCCGGTTTGCCGGAGTGCCGCTCGACGAGCTCCTCGCGCCCAAGCATCTCGCCCGGCAAGCCGCCGAGATCGACCCGAAGCGCGCGGCGCCCGCGGGAGTGGCGGCGGCGACGGCGCCCGGCGACACCACGTACTTCTGCGTGGTGGACGGCGACGGCAACGCGGTCTCGGGCATCCAGAGCATCAACAGCGCGTTCGGCTCCGGCGTCACCGCGGGAGACACGGGCATCCTCCTGAACAACCGCATGACGCCCTGGCACCTCGCGCCGGGCCACCCGAACCGTCTCGCCCCCGGCAAGCGGGTTCGCCACACGATGAACCCGCCGATGGTGTTCAAGGACGGGGAGCTGTGGGCGGTCTTCGGCACGCCGGGCGGCGACAACCAGGTCCAGGTGAACCTGCAGATCCTCACCGCCATGGTCGATCTCGGGTACGATCCCCAGCAGGCCGCCGAGATGCCGCGCTGGGCCAGCACCCAGCCCGGCCAGGAGGCGAACTGGCCTCACGACTGCCCCGACGCCCTGAACCTCGAGGGGCGGTTCCCCGACGAGGTCCACGCGGACCTCGCCGGCCGCGGCCACCCGGTGGTGAGGCTCGGCGCCCTCGACGGCCCCTGCTCCGTCGAGATCATCCGGCGCGACGCCGCCTCGGGAATGCTCCTGGCCGGCTCCGATCCCCGCCGCGACGGCTGGGCCCTCGCCTACTGACGACCCGCGGCGGGGCCGGGCGAGTCGCGCCTCGATCCCGGCACCCAGAGGAATGCAGGGTGGCCTCCGAACGGATCATCGACTGTCACGCGCACATCGTCGACCCCGCGCGGTTCCCGTTTCCCGGCGGTCCCGGCTACAAGCCGCGGCCGGACGAGACGGGGACCCGCGAGGCGTTCGGCACCATGCTGGACCGGCTCGGCGCGCCGCACGCGCTGCTCGTCCAGCCGAGCGGCTACGGCACCGACAACGCGGCGATGCTCGACGCGCTGGCTGACAGCCCCGGCCGGTTCAAGGCGATCGCGGTGGTGGAGCCCGAGGCGAGCGACCGGGCGCTGGAAGCGCTCGCCGATTCCGGAGTCGTGGGCGTCCGGTTCAACCTGCCCAGCTACGATCCCGGCGCCCTCAGCCGTCCCGAGGCCCCGCTCCTGCTCGAGCGGCTCCAGGCGCTCGGACTGTTCGCCCAGGTCTTCGCCGACGACGCCCAGTGGGCGGAGATCGCTCCGGTCCTCCGCGCGAGCCGCGTGCGGGTGCTGGTCGACCACTTCGGCGTCCACGACCTCGCGGGCGGGACAGCCCAGCCGGGGTTCCGGGCCGTCCTGGCGCTCGGGCGCGAAGGCCAGGCGAGCGTCAAGCTCTCCGCCCCGTTCCGCCTCTCCTCCCGGCCCGACTCCTACGACGACCTGGACCCGTTCGTCGAAGCCCTCCTGGGGGCGTTCGGGCCCGCCGCGTGCGTCTTCGGATCCGACTGGCCGTTCCTCGGCCTCCGCACGCGCCCCGATCTCGGCCGGGTGCTGAAGGCGCTCGGCCGCTGGCTGCCGGACCGGCGCGACCGCCAGCGCGTCCTGTGGGACAACCCGTTCCGGCTCTTCGGCTTCGAGGAGCCTCGGCCGTGACGGGGCGGGCCGGCCGATCGATGCCGCTCCGGGTGGCGCTCGCCGGCGCAGGCATGATCAGCTGGTATCACCTGACCGCGTGGCGCAACGCCGGGCCCCGGGTTCGCGTGGTCGCCGTGTGCGATCCCGACCCGCGGCGCGCCGCGGCCCGGGCGGAGGAGTTCGGCATCGCGCGCGTCTACCAGGACGCCGCGGCGATGCTCGCCGGCGAGACGATCGACGCCCTCGACGTGGCGTCGCCGCGCGAGACCCACGCCGCGTGGGTGGAGGCGGCCGCCGCGCGCGGCATCGACGTCCTCTGCCAGAAGCCGCTCACCCCCACCCTCGCCGAGGCCGAGGGGCTCGTCGCGCGCGTCGGGAGCCGGGTCCGCCTCATGGTCCACGAGAACTGGCGCTTCCGCCCCTGGTACCGAGAGCTCGGGCGGTGGATCGCCGACGGGCAGCTCGGCGAGATCGCCCTCGCCAGGCTCGCGACCGTTTCCTCCGGCTTCCTGCCCGACGCCGCCGGCCGGCGCCCGGCACTCGAGCGCCAGCCGTTCATGGCGCGGGAGCCGCGACTGATGATCGCCGAGGTCCTGATCCACCACCTCGACACGATGCGCTTCCTCTGCGGGCCCTTGCGCGTCGTGGGCGCCCGGGCGACCCGCACGCTCGCCGACGTGACAGGGCGAGACTCTCGCCGCGATCTTCCTCGAGACCGCCGCCGGGGCGCCCGGCCACCGTGATCGGCACCATGGCCGCCCCGGGCTATCCGTCCCGTCCGCCGGACCGGCTCGAGCTGGTCGGCAGCAAGGCGAGCGCGGTTCTCGCCGACAACCAGCTGAGCCTCCTCGGCCCGAGCCCCCGGAACGAGCGCTACGATCCGGACGCGGGCTACCAGGCGAGCTTCGACGGCGTGATCGCCCACTTCGTGGACTGTCTCGAGACCGGCGCGCCGTTCGAGACGGGGCCGGCGGACAACCTGGAGACGCTCCGGCTGGTCGAGCACGCGTACTGGGCCGCCGGCCTCCACGGGGTGCCGACGGTCAGGAGCTGAGCCCCGCGGGTCGCGGCCCCGCTCCTCGCAGCCCGCGGCGCCGGGCGCGAGGACCGCGCCGTTGTCTAGGCCGCGGCCGCCGGAGCCTCGCGCCGCGCACGGCGCACGATGAAATCCGCGAAGCGGGCGGTCGGGTCGAAGCCCACGACGGCCTCGGCGTTCGCGACGAAGTTGGACGTCGCGTTGACGTCGTAGTAGTAGATCCGGCCGTCGGCCTTCGAGACGAGGTACTCCACGCCGCCGACGTCGATGGACGCCGCGCGCGCGAGCCGGATGACCGTCTCGATCGCCTCCGGAGGCGCGTCGAACCGGGTGACCGTCAGGCCCGCCGGCGCGCTCACCGGACCCGCGCCGAGATCGGCGGGCGGCGCGATGGCGCCGCCTGGCACCTGACAGATGTCCGCCGGGCACAGATTGAACCCGGCCCCGGCATCGCGCACGATACGGATCGCGTACAGGTACTCGCCACCCAGCACCTCGACACGGACGATCGCGCCCTCCACCGGCTCGATGTACTCCTGCACGAGCGCGGTGCCGTCCGGACCGAGGTCGAGCCGGTCGAGCCTCGACTCGAGCTCGGCCTTCGAGTCCACGCGCACGATCCCGGCTCCCGATCCGCCCACGTTCGGCTTGACGACGACCGGAAGGCGGAGCCTGTCGAGCGCCGCGAGCGCCTGGATCGGGTGGTTCACCACGAGGCTCCGCGGGTAGCGCGCGCCGACCCGCTCGAACAGCCCCAGCTGGAGCGCCTTGGACTTCTCGAAGCGATAGGCGGCGACGGGGTTGACCACCGGGATCCCGAGCGACTCGTAGTGGGCGAGGAGCGCTTCCGCGTAGAAGAGCACGCCCTTGTGTCCGCGGGTGTGGGAGGAGGGGCTCGTCCGGTTCACGATGACCGAGTGGCGGGCGCGGCGGTCCCGCGGGTCGAAGGCGTGGATCGAGTGGTCGATCTTCTCCCAGGGAAGGCCCCGCCGGTCGAGCTCGTCGAGGAGCCGCCGCGACCACTCCGGATGCTCGTCCAGGATGCCGATGGGACCCGCCAGCGACCCTGTCATTCCCGGTTCCCTTTCTGTGATGTTCTATTGTCGATCGGGATTAGGTGTTTCAGGGTGCACCCGCGGGCCGACAGCTGTCAAGTGAAGATCGACCGCCCTCCGTCAGCTCAAGCTACGTCAATCCTGGCGTGTACCCTGGCGGGATAGCACACATATGGCGAGGAGCGAGCGGGAGGGGTTCGCACGCTCGCCGGACAACACCGGACTAGGACGCTAGCGGAACGACGCCAGGACGCTCCCGAAGGGGGTGAACCGCGTCTCGATCTGGTCCCCCTGCGCGAGCGGGTACTGCTTGGTGAACGAGCCCGACATGATCCGATGGCCAGGCTCGATCCGGCGACCGAACTCCGCGAGCTTCTTCGCGAGCCAGGCGACCGCGCCGAGCGGATGCCCCGTCTCCTCGCTGCCCACGGCATGATCGACCTGCCGCCCGTTGATGAGCACCTCCACCGTCGTGCTGGCAGGCTCCCAGCCCGCCGGAAGCGGGCTGGCCGGCCCGGTCACGAACGCCTTCTGCTGGGAGTTGTCCGTGAGGGCCTGGGGCAGGTCCGCCCGAAAATCGCCGCGGCCTTCGATGATCTCGAAGGCGGGCTGGACCGCCGTGATCGCGGCCCGCGCCTGGGCGCGGTGACGTTCGGCTCCCTCGAGACGCGACCCCACCGTCAGACAGAGCTCGTTCTCGAAGCCCGGCTCCATCAGCTCCGCCGTCTGGAACGACGCGCCGCTCTCGCGGTGGCCGCTCTCGAGCAGGAAGCCCATGACGGGCTCGTGCATCCCGAACTGCTTCTGGATCACCGGCGCCGTGAGCCCGACCTTCCATCCCGCCAGCCGCTCGCCCCGCGCGACCCAGCGGTCCAGGAGTCCCAGCTGGACCCGGTAGGCCTGGTCGATCGTCAGCCGGCCCTTCCACTCCGCCGGGAAGTAGCTCCGGCGCAACGTGTGCTGCCAAGATCGACTCGACTGACCGCCTCGATGTCCATGCGGGTTCCCCTCGATGGCTGGCATCGGCCTGCCGAGTGGATCATGCGGCGCCAGCCCGCGGGCTCAGCCGCTCAGACGCGCGCGAGCCTCGCCGATCCGGTGGCGAGCCTCGGGCGCGTACCACGCGTCCACGAAGGCGCGTCGAAGCGGCGCGAGCGTCGCCCGCGCCCGCTCCACGGCCGGCCCCTTGAGGGCGGCCTTGATGGTCTCGAAGGCGCCCGCGGGCGCCGCCGCGAGCCGGCCACACACGCGGCGAGCCGCGTCGACGACGTCGCCTTCCGTGACCTCGGTGACCAGACCTCTCTCGAGCGCCGCGCGCGGATCGAACAGCTCGCCCTCGTAGAGGACCGATTCGACGGACCTCGCCGGCACGGCATGGCGAACGATCTCGAGCGCCGAGGCCGGGAACGGCACGCCGAGCCGGATCTCGTTCAACCCGATCCGTCCGGCCGTCGCGCCCATCACCCGCGCGTCGCAGGCCAGCGCGAGCACGGCGCCGCCCGCCACGGCATGGCCGCCGATGGCGGCCACCACCGGCCGGGGAAAGGCGAAGACGCGCAGCATGACCGCGTCGAACCACGCCATGAACCCGTCCATGGCGTCCCGCTCCAGCCCGTACAGGGTCACGAGGTCGAGGCCCGCCGAGAAGAACCGCTCGTAGCCCGTCAGGATCACGCCTCGCGCTCCCCCGCCCGCCGCGTCATCGAGCGCGCGCTCGACGGCGGCGAGGCTCCGCGGGTTGAGCGCGTTGGCCTTGCCGGAGGTGAGGCGGACGAGCGCGAGCCCGTCGCGCCACTCGACGGAGTACGGCGCGCCGTCCCCGACGGCCTGCCCCGCCACCCCGCCGGCCGCGTCAGCCTCGCCGGGCGGCGGCAAGCCCGGACTCGAGCCGCGACAGGCCCTCGGCCAGGTCCTCGTCCGAGGAGGCGTAGGAGAGCCGCAGGAAGCCCCCCGACCGCGGGCCGAACGCCTCGCCCGGCGAGACCACCACCCGGTGGTCGAACAGGAGCCGCTCGGCCAGGCCGCGCGTGTCGTGGGTCACCGCCCGGACGTCCGGGAATGCGTAGAAGGCGCCGTCCGGCGTCGGGCAGCGCACCCCGGGGATCCGGCCGAGCCGCTCGACGACCAGGTCCCGGCGCCGCTGGTACGCCCGCCGCATCGTCTCGACGCAGTCCTGGGGGCCGCGGACGGCCGCGAGGGCGGCGCGCTGGGTCGCGGCGTTCACGCACGAGGCCATCTGCTCCTGGACGACCGCCATCACGCGCAGCATCGACGCGGGGCCGGTGAGGTAGCCGATGCGCCACCCCGTCATCGCGTACTCCTTCGAGAAGGAGTGCACCGACACCGTGCGGTCGCGGAGCCCCGGGAACGACGCCGGGCTCACGTTCCGGATGTCCCCGTACGTCAGCGCGCCGTACGTCTCGTCGGAGACGAGGAGCAGGTCGTGCCGGACGCAGATCTCGGCGATCGCGTGCAGGAGGTCTCGCGGGTACACGGCGCCCGTCGGGTTCGACGGGCTGTTGACCAGGATGGCCCGCGTGCGCGGGCGTCACCGCCGCCGCGATGTCCTCGACGTGCGGCAGATACCCGCGCGCGGGGTCGGTCGGAACGAAGACCGGCCGCCCGCCCGCCAGGGTGATCTGCCCCTCGAAGTTCGTGTAGCTCGGGTCGGTGATCAGCACCTCGTCCCCCGGGTCGATCCCGACCATGAACGTGAGCGAGCAGCGCCTCCATGGCGCCGACCGTCACGAACACCTCCGAGGCCGGATCGACCCGGTAGCCGTTGACCCGCTCGATCTTCTCCGCGATCGCCTCCCGCAGGTCGAGGTAGCCCTTCGTTCGGCGAGTACTTCGTGAAGCCGTCGTGGAGCGCCTGGCAGGCCGCCTCGACGATGTGCGGGGGCGTCGGCGAAACCCGGCTCGCCCACCGCCAGGCTGATCGCCCCCGGCACGCGGGGCGTCATGTCGAACATGCGGCGGATGAGCGACGGAGGAACCGCCCGCGCCCGTGCGCTCACCCGGTCGGTCGTGCGCTCCATGAAGGCCTCCCTCGATGCGCCGAGTCGGGTCAGGCGCCCGCGATGACGGCGATCTCGACGAGATAGCTCGGAGTGGCGAGCCGCGCCTCCACCGTGGCGCGAGCCGGCGTGTGCGCCTTCTCGACCCACGCATCCCACGCCGCGTTCATGCCGTCGTAGTGGCGGATGTCCGAGACCCACACGTTGGCCCACACGAGCTTCGACTTGCTGCTGCCGAAATGCTTCAGCGCCTCGTCGATCTTGTGCAGGATCTGCTCGGTCTGACCCTTGGCGTCCAGCTTCGTGTCGTCGGCGACCGTGCCGGCCACGTAGATGGTGTCTCCGTGCTTGACGGCGGCCGAGAGGCGCGGTCCAACCTTGAAGCGATCGATGCTCATCGGTGTCTCCTCCTGAGGGTGAAGGTGATGCCGCTGGCGTGCACCGTGCACTCAGCCGAACCAGAGACGCTCGGCCGTCCCGCCCATGACGAGATCCAGCTCTTCCTTGGACAGGAACGTCGCGGCTCTGGGCAGCAGGTGCCGGCTCCGCACGTAGCCGCAGCCGGCCAGGACGTGCGGAAAGTCCGACCCCCACATGCACCGCTCGGCGCCGAAGGCGCGCACCGCCGCCTCGGCGAACGGCAGGCCGTCCCGATACGGGTACCGCTCGGGGCACCAGTGGTGGAAGCCCGACAGCTTGACGTGCACCTGCGGGTGCCGCGCGAGGTCGAGCAGGGCCCGGAACGCGGGCTGGGCCAGCCCCTCCGGCGGAACCGGGTTGTTGAGGTGGTCGACCACGATCCGGAGCGACGGGAAGCGGGCCAGGATCGGCGGCAGGCGTCCGAGGTCCGTGCCCCCGTGGAGCACGCAGGCGATCGTGCCGGTCTCCGCCAGCGCCTCCCACAGCGGGAGCGTCTCGTCGGTCCCGAGCCAGGGGCCCCGGCCAGGCCGCTCGCCCGGGCGGAGCGGGCGGAGGCGGATGCCGGTCACGCCCTCGTCCCGCCAGCGCCGGAGGGCCGCCGGGGCCTTCGCGCCCCGGGGATCGATCACGCACACCCCGCGGAAGCGGTCGGGGAATCGCCGGAGGCACGACACCATGTAGCTGTTGTCCCAGTGGTAGAACCACGGCTGGACGAACACGGCGCGGTCGACGCCGGCCTCGTCCATGTAGTCCATGAAGAGCTCGACGGAGGCCGTCGCCTGCGCGCTGTAGCCGATCTTCATCGGACCCGCGTCGAGGCCCGCGGCGGTCCCGTCCCACACGTGCAGGTGCGAATCGACCACCCCGTGAGCCACGAGGAAAAAGGTTAGCATGGACACGTCCGGAGCAGGCACGCCTTTGACCTCGCGCTCGCCGCGGTCGTGCGATACTGCCCGCGAGCGCACGCGAAGTCAAAGGCGGGGCCTGACCCGCTTTGGCTTCGGATGCGTGGGACGTCGAAGCGGGGGTGACCCCGCGACGGAGGCCGCATGGCCGATAGGCACGACGTCGTGATCGTGATTCCCGGAGACGATCCGCCGCAGATCCAGGGCTCGCCGCACCTCGAGCGCCTCCGCCGCCACGGCGAGGTGCGGCTCCACACCGACCGCCCCGCCACGCCCGAGGAGAAGCTCGCGCGGGCGCGCGACGCGGTGTGCCTCGTGAACACGCGAGGAGCCATCAAGTGGCCGCGCGAGGCCCTCCTCGCCCTGCCGCGGCTCCGGATGGCGACCGTCTGCGGGATCGGCACCGACTCCTTCGACCTCGTCGCGGCGCGCGAGCGGGGCATCGTGATCTGCAACATTCCCGGGAAGACCGCCCCCATCGTCGCCGAGCACGCGTTCGGGATCATGCTCGCGGTGGCCAAGCGCGCCCACTTCCAGACCGCCCGGCTCAAGGCCGGCCGGTGGGGCGGCGTGGACAACGTCTACCTCCACGGCAAGACGCTCGGCGTCGTCGGGACCGGCGCGATCGGCGGGGCCATGGCCCACCTGGGTCGCGCCATCGGCATGGACGTCGTCGCCTGGACCTTCCACCCGGAGCCGGCACGCGCCGCCGAGCTGCGGGTCCGCTACCTCCCGCTCGACGAGCTCCTGAGGACGGCCGACGTGGTGTCGCTCCACGTCCGGCTGACGCCGGAGAGCAAGGGCCTCATCGGCGCGCGCGAGCTGGGCCTCATGAAGCCCGGCGCCATCCTCGTGAACACGGCCCGCGGGCCGGTCGTGGACACCGACGCGCTGGTCTCGGCGCTCAACGCCGGCCACCTGGGCGGCGCCGGCGCTCGACGTGTTCGACACCGAGCCCCTGCCGCCGGGCCACCCGCTGCTCGCCTGCGAGCAGGTCGTGCTGACCCCGCACAACGCCGATCAGACGCCGGAGGGCATGGACCTCCTCAACGCGGGCGTCGTCGACAACGTGATCGCGTTCCTGGAGGGCAAGCCCCGGAACGTCGTCGGATAGCGCGCCGGCAAGCTCCTCGATGGCCGTCTCGACCATGCGAGGCGAGCCGACGTACATCGATGCCTTGCCCTCGGCCTCCTACGCGGCTCGCGCGCAGACCCGAAGACCCGGCTCGAGCGTGCGCCCGGTCAGGACGGGTCCGCTACGCCCCCGGCGCTTCCCGGGCAGGCAGCCCAGCCGGCCTCCCCTCCGCCCACGCCAGCCAGACGGGCCGCGCGAGATCGGCTGGCCCCGCCCGCCGGTCGCGGGCGCGCCGTCACAGCCAGTTCGGCACCAGGAGCCTGGGGAGCAGGAGCACCGTCCAGGGCGCCAGGGCGCACAGGATGATGACGATCAGCAGCGGGATCATCATCAGGTGGAGGAGCAGCTGGATCCTCACCATCGGCACGCCCGCCACCGCGCAGGCGGTCATGGCGACCATGCCGAGCGGCGGCGTCAGCAGGCCGAACGACTGCGTCATCACGACGATCACGCCCAGATGCACCGGGTGGATCCCCACCGCGACCGCGAGCGGGTGGATGATCGGCACGAAGATCAGGATCGCCGGCAGGGCGTCCATGAACGTGCCCAGCAGCACGTTCACGACGACGATCAGGACCATGATGGCGATCGGGTCCTGCGTGTAGGACGTGATGAACCGGGTCACCATGTCCGGCACCTGGTAGAAGGCGAGCAGCCAGCCGAAGATCGACGCGCCGCCCAGGCAGAACAGCACCTGGGAGAACTGGATCGTCGTCTCGGTGAAGAGCTTCGTCAGCTGGCGGAAGCGGAGGCTCCGGAAGACGACGAGCGTCACGAACAGGGAGTACACCGCGGCGATCGAGGCCGACTCCGTCGGCGTGAAGACGCCCCCGACCATGCCGACGACGATGATGATCGGCACGCCGAGCGGCCATGCCGCGGTCCTGATCCCCTCCCAGATGGCCCCGAACCCCAGGAACTTCTCGTGCTCCCGCGGGAAGTCGTACTTCAGCGCGAAGAAGTGCGACTGCACCATCAGGCTCAGGCCCATCAGGACGCCCGGCAGGATCCCGCCGATGAGCAGGGCCCCGATCGAGACGCCCGCGGTCGCCCCGTAGATCACCATCAGGATCGACGGCGGGATCACCGCCCCCATGGTCGCCGTGCACGCGGTCAGGCAGACGGCGAAGCGCTCGTCGTAGCCCCGCCGCACCATCGCCCGGTGGAAGATCGACCCGATCGCGGCCGCGTCGGCGGTGCTGCTGCCCGAGATCCCCGAGAGGAACATGCCGACCACCACGTTCACGTGCGCGAGGCCGCCCCGCAGGTGGCCCACCAGCGCCATCGCCAGCTTGACCAGGCGCTCCGAGATGCCGCCCTCGGTCATCACGTTGCCGGCCAGGAAGAAGAACGGCAGCGCCAGGAGCGTGAACGCGTTGACGCCGGTGAACATCTGCTGGACCGCGACCATCATCGGCAGGTCGGCGACCCAGATGACCAGGAGCGAGCACAGGATGAGCGAGAACGACACGGGGACGCCGATGATCATGAACACCGACATCGACACCAGCAGCAGGGTGAGCGGATGCGTCATGCCGTGTAGTCGATCGGGGGCGGCGCGTCCCGGGGATCGTGGCTCTCACCGGTCACGATCTGGCGGCAGTCGCGCAGGATGTCCATCAGGCTGACCAGCGACATCAGGACGCCGCTCACCGGGATGACGATGGTCGGCACGAAGAGCGTGATGCCGAGCGCCGGAGAGAGCCGCGCCACGCTGAGCGTGGAGAACTGCCAGCCGGTGACCACGATCACGAGCGTGACCGCGAGCACGCAGAGGTCGACGATCAGCCGCTGCACCCCCTGCCGGCGGCCGCGCAGGCCCGGAGAACATGTCGAAGCTGAAGTGGATCCGCCGCGCGGAGCAGATCGCCGTGCCGAGGAAGATGCACCAGATGAAGGCGAACAGCGACAGCTCCTCGCCCCACAGGAAGGACATCGCGAAGACGTAGCGCAGGACGACCTGGATGAAGACACCGATGGTGATGAACGCCAGGAGGGCGGCGAGGACCGGCCCGAGCAGGCGCTCGAGCCGGTCGAAGAGTCGCTCCACCCGCGGGGCCGGGTGCTACTTCGCGTGGGTGCGGATGATCTGCAAGAGATCGGTCGTCTTCAGCTCGCTCGCCACCTCGTCCTGGATCGGCGCGATGAGGGCGATGAACTTCGCCTTGTCGGGGGTGGTGAGGGTGGCCCCCTTCGACTTCAGGCGGTCGGCGGCGGCCGCGACCAGCTCGGCGTCCTACCTTGCGCTCGTGGACCGCGGCCTCGGCCGCCGCGTCCAGCACGATCTTCTGGAGGTCGGGCGGCATGCTCGCCAGCTTCTTCTCGTTGATGTAGAGCGCGGAGAGGTTCCGCTGGTGCTCGGTCTGCGAGATGAACTTGGCCGCCTCGTAGTGCTTGTTCGACTCGATCACCGCCAGGCCGTTCTCGGCGGCGTCGAGCACGCCCGACTGCAGCGCCTGGTAGACCTCGCCGAAGTTCATCGGGGTCGGGATCGCGCCGAAGGTCTTCCAGACCTTGACCTCGATCGGGTTGTTCTGCACGCGGATCTTCACCCCTCGGAGGTCGTCCGGGCCGGCGACCGAGCCCTTCCGGCTGTAGATGTTGCGCACGCCGGCCGCGTAGAAGCCCATGCGCTTGATGCCGAGGTTCTTGCTCGCGATGATCTCGTCGACCCGCTTGATGAACTGCGGGTCGTTCACCACCTTCTCGAAGTGCGGGATGTCCTTGAACAGGTAGGCGACGCTGAACAGGCCGAGCTCGGGCACGAAGGCCGCCGCGTTGGGCGCGTTGGCGCAGATGATGTCGATCGAGCCCAGGCGCACGCCCTCGACCATCGCGACCTCGGAGCCGAGCTGCGCAGCCGGGAACACGGACGCCTTGATGCGGCCCTGGCTGCGCTCCTCGACCAGCTTCTTGAACATGTTGTGGCCTTCGTCGTACATGCTTCCGACGGGCTGGTCGTGGCCCATCCGGAGCGTGATCTGCGGCCCAGGCCGTCCCTGACGCCAGCACGAAGGCCGCGGTTACCAGCAGGGCTAGCGATTCGCTTCATCGTCTGCTCCCTCCTCGTGAGTGGGTGTTCCCGGTCCTGCCGCACCATCGAGGCATCGCGTCGCCCGCCCCGTCCGTTCCCGCAAGGCCGCACGCAGACCGGCTGGGACCATACCGCACCCCACGGCGCGGAACAAGAGCCTACGTGCGGACGGCCAGGAACGGTCGCCGCTGTGCTACCGGCGGCTCTCCGTCTCCAGCCGCCTGCAGCGTCTCCTCCAGCTTTTTGAGGTCTTCCGCGAAGCCGGCGAAATCACCTCGGCCGAAGCGCTCGCGCGCCCGGGTGAAGTGCTCGAGCGCCTCGGCCGCCAGCCGCGGCGGGATTCCGCCGGCAGCCGGCGGCGCGCCACCCGCAGCGGGGCGCGCCAGGGGCGCCGGGCGCACCCGGCACGCGGCCGAACGGGCCCCGGCGCCGAAGAGCTGCTGGAGGGAGGCCTCCAGCGTCTCGTCCATGGCGATCCGGTTCCCGTAGGCCACGATCACGCGCTTCAGCTCCGGCAGGCGCCCGCGCTCCGCCGCCAGGTAGAGCGGCTGGACGTAGAGGAGCGACTCCTCGATGGGGATCGCGAGGAGGCCGCCCCGGATCACCTGCGAGCCGGCCTGGCCCCACAGCGACAGCTGCTGGGAGATGAACGCGTCCTGGTCGATGCGGGCCTCGACCTGCCGCGGGCCGAACACGAGCTTGCCCTTCGGGAACTCGAAGAGGACGAGCTTCCCGTAGTCCGGCGGGTCCGAGCGCGCCGCCAGCCACGCGATCATGTTGTCCCGGCGCACGGGAGTGAACGGGAGCAGGAGGATGAACTCCTCGCGCTTCTCGCCGGGAAGCCGCATGATCGTGTAGTAGGGCTCCATCTCCGTGTCCCGGCCCTCCGTCTTCCGGATCGGGACCGTCCAGAGGTCCTCCTTGTTGTAGAAGACCTGCGGGTCGAGCATGTGGTACTGCGCGTACATCCGCGCCTGGATGCCGAAGAAGTCCTGCGGGTATCGGATGTGGGACCGCAGGTCCTCGGGCATGTCCGAGAAGGGCCGGAACAGACCGGGGAACGCGCGCGCGTACGCGGCGATCATCGGCTCGTCGGGCTCGACGACGTAGAGGGCCATCGTCCCGTCGTAGGCGTCCACGGTCACCTTCACCGAGTTGCGGATGTAGTTGCCCACCCCCGGGGTTCGGTGGGAGTAGGGGAAGTAGTCGGTCGTGGTGTAGGCATCGACGAGCCAGACGATCCGTCCGGCGGCGGTGATGACCGGGTACGGATCGCGGTCCACCCGCAGGAACGGGGCGATCTTCTGCACCCGCTCGGCGACCTGCCGGTGGTAGAGGATCCGGCTCTCGGGGGTGAAATCGTCGGACAGGAGCATCTTGATCTCGGCGAACCGGGCCGCGAAGGCGAGGCGGCGCCACAGCGATCCGATGCTCACTCCACCTTTGCCCGAATAGGTCGTGTAGACGTTCTGGTCGCCCGCGGGGTAGTTCAGCTCCGGCGCGCGCATCTTGACGAGCACGTACGCGTTGGCGAGCTCGCCGTAGTAGACCTCCGGCTGGCTGACCTTGAGCGAACCGGTAGCCACGGGCGGGATGTCCTTGACGAAGAACTCCGGCAGCCCCTCCCGCGTCACCCGGTTCACCGGGCCCACCACGGCGCCGTACCCGTGCGTGTACACGAGGTGCTCGTTGATCCAGATCCGGCTCGGCAGGTGGGCGTGCGAGAGCTCGCGGACGGACAGCATCACCTGCCGCGACTCCCCGTCGAGCTGGTACCGGTCGTTGTCCACGTCGACGAACTTGTAGTAGGTGCGGATCTCCTGGAGCTGGCCGTAGGAGTCGAGCGCGGGGCGGTGCTCCCACAGGCGGATGTTCTTGATCGTCGTGTCGTTCTTGCGCAGGACGGCGGCGGTGAGGTTCTCCTCGGCCGGGAAGGGGCGCGACTCGATGCGGTCGAGCCCGTAGGCGCGGTTGGTGGCGGCGATCGTCCGTTCGATGTAGGGCCGCTCCGCCACGATCTCGTTGGGCCCCACCCGGAGCCGCTGGACGGCGGCGGGATAGGCGGCCAGACCGATCAGGCCCCCCGCGATCCAGAGGCCGAGCCCGACGAAGGCGTAGCGCAGACCCGGGCGCGTCATCTGGACCAGGCACAGCACGGCGGCGAGGCCCGGCCAGCCCGATCATCGCGTAGAGCGCCGGGAGGGTGCGCGTTGACGTCCGCGTAGCTGGCCCCGAACGACGCCCCGCCCCCGGAGAAGAGGAGGCCGAAGGCGTCGAGCGAGTACCCCCACGCCTTGACCACGAGGAAGGCGGCGGCCAGCCCCAGGAGGTGCCCCTTCGCCCACGGGGCGACGACGAGGCCGCGGGGTGTCAGCCGCGCGCCGCGAGACAGCACGTACACGGCGGCGACCGCCGCCAGGGTCACGGCCAGGACCAGGGTCAGGAACTGGAACACGGCGAGGAGGAACGGATACGTGAAGACGTAGAACCCGACGTCCCGGCCGAAGAGAGGCTCGGTCACGCCGAACAGCCCGGCGTTCCGGAAGCGGATGAACGTCTCCCATCGCCCCGTCCCCTGCCCGCTCAGCATGAAGGCGATCACGAGGCAGCCGGGCAAGAGGAACCGGCGGTAGAGCGGGCCCACCTGGTGCCAGCTCGGAAGCTGGGGCAGATCGTCCTCGCCGGCCAGCTCGACCATCGGCCCGTGTCCCCGGCGCGTCGCGAGCAGATTGAGGTAGAGCACCAGGAAGGCCAGGATCCCCGTTCCCGCGCCCAGCAGGATCTTCGTCCACAGGATGGTCGAGAACACCCCGGAGAACCCGACCTCGTCGAACCAGAGCCAGTCGGTGTAGAGCTCGACCACCTGGCGGCCGAACGGCAGCACCATGAACAGGACGACCATCACGCCGAACACGCCTATCCTTGCCATGCTCCCCTTCGTCCTCTCGGAAGGGACGACCCGAGTCGTCCCGACCGCGATGGGTTGACCGCGAAGATGCCTCCGGCCGGCGACGCTTCACCGGCGGACGGGCCGGATTCGGCCGCCGGCCGATCGCCGGGCGGCGCCGGGACGCTAGGGAACGGGCGGACTCCGCGGAGCGCCCGGCGGGAGTGCGCCGTGACGCGAGGCCGTCTCGGACGCGTCCCGCGTCCGAGCATCCGGACGGATCGGAGGTCAGCACGGCCGGCATGCAGGCGGACAGGAGCGCCGGCGCGGGCTGCTTCGGGACGGGCCGGTCGTCCGTCGCGACGTCGGTCTGAGCCTGCCGGTACCGCGCGAGGACGATCCCGGGAGTGCGGTCGGCGCCGCCGCCCGACCCCGGCCGGGGCATGGCGGCGGCGAGCGGAAGGAGATAGACGAGCAGCCCCAGGACGGCCCCCGCGCCGGCGAGGGCCGATGGGCGACGGCGGCGCGAGGACCTGGAGCGCATGCCCAGGAGAGTAGCAATCCCCGCCAGCGGTTGACAATGCGAGCACGTGATACCTTCGGGGCAGCGCGCCTCCGCCCGTCCGTCCGTCCACCTCCAGGGCGCGCCGAAGGGGAACCCCGATGGACGACCACGAGCTTCGACACTGGCTTCACCGCGTGCGAGACGGCGCCGTCTCCCGCCGGCAGTTCACGCGCATGATGATCGGGGCCGGCCTGACGGCCCCGCTGGTCAGCCAGATGCTGGCCTCGGTCGGCCTCGCCCAGACGCCGGCCCGGCCGGCCTTCGCGCCCGCGCGCCGCGGCGGCGGCGGGCACCTCCGGACGCTCTGGTGGCAGGGCCCCACCCTGCTCAACCCGCACTTCGCCGCCGGGCTCACCAACGCCGACGGCTCCCGCCTCTTCTACGAGCCGCTCGCCGCCTTCGACCCCGACGGGAACCTCGTGCCGATCCTGGCCGAGGAGCTCCCGAGCGTCCAGAACGGCGGCGTGGCGCGGGACGGCCGGTCGGTCACGTGGCGGCTCAAGAAGGGCGTGCAGTGGCACGACGGGAAGCCCTTCACCGCCGACGACGTCCTCTTCAACTGGGAGTACGCCGCCGACCCCGCGACGGCCGCGGTCACCGCGGGAAGCTACCGCGCCATCCAGCGCGCGGAGGCGCTGGACAGCCACACGGTGCGCCTCAGCTTCGCCAAGCCCGCCCCGTTCTGGTCCGACGCCTTCTGCGGCAACCGCGGCATGATCCTCCCGAAGCACGTGTTCGAGGCGTTCCGCGGCGCAGAAGTCCCGCGAGGCGCCCGCCAATCTGAAGCCGGTGGGCACGGGCCCGTACCGGTACGTGGACTTCAAGCCCGGCGACTCGATCCGGGCGGAGCTCAACCCGGGCTACCACGTCCGAACCGGCCGTTCTTCGACACGGTGGAGGTGAAGGGCGGCGGCGACGTCGTGTCGGCCGCCCGCGCCGTCCTGCAGACGGGAGAGTACGACTGGGCCTGGAACATGCAGGCCGAGGACGACGTCCTGAAGCGCCTCGAGCAGGGCGGCAAGGGCCGGGTCGAGATCGCCACCTGGGGCGGCGTCGAGTTCATCGGCTGCAACCTCGCCGATCCCTGGCGCGAGGTCGACGGGGAGCGCGCGAGCCTGAAGGCGCCCCACCCGTTCCTCACCGATCCCGCGGTCCGGTCCGCTCTCGCGCTCCTGGCCGACCGGGGCGCCATCCAGGAGCAGATCTACGGCCGCCAGGGCCAGGCCACCGCGAACTTCCTCAACGCGCCGAGCCGCTTCCAGTCGAAGGCCACCCGCTGGGAGTTCAGCGTCGACAAGGCCAACCAGATCCTCGAGGGCGCGGGCTGGAAACGGGGATCGGACGGGGTCCGGGCCAAGGACGGCAAGCGCCTGAAGCTCGTCTTCCAGACCTCCATCAACGCCGCGCGGCAGTCCGTCCAGGCGGTCCTCAAGGCGTCGATGGCGCGGGCCGGCATCGAGGTCGAGCTGAAGTCCGTCGTCGGCTCCGTCTACTTCTCGACCGACCCCGCCAACCCGGACACCTACCTCCACGGCTTCACCGACATCCAGATGTACACGACGACCCTGGACGGGCCGGACCCCCAGAGCTTCATGGAGCAGTTCACCTCCTGGGAGGTCTCGTCCAAGCAGAACCGGTGGCAGGGGCGGAACAACACCCGGTTCGTGAACGACGAGTACGACCGGCTGTGGAAGGCGGCCGAGGCGGAGCTGGATCCCGTCAAGCGCGCCGCCCACTTCATCCGGATGAACGACATCGTGGTGCAGGCCAACGTGGTGATCCCGCTGGTCCACCGCAACTGGGTCGCGGCGGGCTCCAACCAGATCCGCGGGGTCGAGCTGAGCGGCTGGGACTCGACGTTCTGGCGGCTCCCCTACTGGCACCGGGAGGCGTAGGGCCACGCGCCCGGCGCCGCCGTCCGCCGTCCCATCGCGCCGGTCGGCGAGGCGCGCGAACGCCGATCCGGCGCCGCGCCGCGCCGGCGGCGTCGAGGGCCTTCGGCGGCCTCACGGCGTTGCCCTCGCCGGGACGGGAACGGTATGATTCCGCGTCGGCCGCGACGCGTGACCCTCTATCTCATGACGGAGGAGAAACCGATGCGTACGCACTGGACGCGCCATCCCCTCTCCCGACTCGGCCTCGTCGCCCTCGCCCGCTGGCGGTCGCGCTCGGGGCCGGCCCGGCGGGAGCCGCCGGGACCTTCCGCGTCGCCGTGGGCGTCGACCTCGACACGGTCGACCCCGCCCAGATGACGACCACCACCGTCGCGAACATGGTCGACTACGTGGCGGAGACGCTCACGTCGCTCGGCCCCGACGGCAAGGTGAGCCCCTGGCTCGCGGAGAGCTGGACGCTCTCGCCCGACGGCACCGTCTACACCTTCAAGCTCCGGAAGGGCGTCGTCTTCCACGACGGGACGCCGTTCGACGCCAAGGCCGTCAAGTGGAACCTCGACCGCCTGAAGGACACGCAGGTGCGGGTGCCGATCCGGGCGCCGTTCCCGATCAAGGAGGCCGAGGCCGTGGACGCGTCCACGATCAAGGTGACCCTGACGCGGCCCTCGGCGCCGTTCATCTCCGCGCTCTCGTGGACCACGTCGGCCCAGGTGTCGCCCGCGTCCATCGACAAGCAGGGCAACGAGTACAAGAACATCGTCCACACGGTCGGCACCGGGCCGTACGTCTTCAAGGAGCGGAAGAAGGGCGAGAGCTTCACGGTCACGCTGAACGACAAGTACTGGGGCAAGAAGCCGACCTACGACACGGTCGTCTTCCGGATCGTCCCCGAGGCGGCGACGCGCGAGAGCCTCATCCTGGCCGGCCAGGTCGACCTCATCGTGCTCCCGCCGATCGCGGACGTGCCGGCGCTCCAGCGCAACCCGGCGCGTGAAGGTGCTGCTGGCGCCCAGCGACCGGACGATCTTCATCTCGCTGAACACGACCAAGGCGCATCTCGGCGACGTCCGGGTCCGCCAGGCCCTGAACTACGCCGTCGACAAGAAGGCGATCGTCCAGAACGTCCTCTTCGGGGCCGCGGACGAGATGGACGCGCCGATGGCGCCGAGCCTCTTCGGCTACTGCAAGGCCGGCACCTACGAGTACAACCCGGCAAAGGCGAAGCAGCTCCTGACCGAGGCGGGCGTCAAGCCGGGCACCAAGATCTCGTTCCACCACCCGACCGGCCGCTACGTGCAGGACAAGGAAGCCTCTCAGGCCGTCGCGGGCTACCTCCGCGAGGTGGGCATCGAGCCCGAGCTCCAGACCATGGACTGGCCGTCCTACATCTCGGTCATCAACGCCGGGCCCGCCGAGAAGACCGTCCACCAGCTGGCGTACCTCGGCTGGGCGCCGGCCTTCCTCGACGCCTCGCAGCAGGTGCTCCAGTACTGGTCCGGCTACCATCCGCCGGCCGGGCTCGCCACCTCGTTCTACAAGAACGCCAAGGTGGACGAGCTGGTCCCGGCGGCCGACCGCGAGTCCAACCCGGACAAGCGCAAGGAGCTCTACTGCGAGATCTCGAAGCAGGTCTGGGCCGACGCGCCCTGGCTCTTCCTCTACGTCCAGCGGTTCCCGATCGTCTACTCGTCGAAGGTGACCGACGTGGGCTCGCTGCCGAACGAGAAGTTCTCGGCGATCCACGCCCGACCGGCCAACTGAGCCGGCGGTCGTGAGGGCGCGGCCGGGGCCGTGAGCCTCTTCCGCCAGTACCTGGCGCAGCGGCTCCTGGCCTCGGCCGTCACCCTGCTCGGGGTGTCCATCATCGTCTTCCTCATGGTGCGGCTCCTTCCGGGCGACCCGGCGCAGGTGCTCGCGGGCCTCCTCGCGACGGAGGAGGACGTCGCCCGGCTCCGGGTCGATCTCGGCCTCGACCAGCCGCTCCACGTCCAGTACGGGGTCTTCCTGACGCGCCTGGCCCGAGGCAACCTCGGCCGCTCGGCCCGCACGTCCCAGCCGGTGCTGGAGGAGCTCAAGCCCCGGCTTCGCGCGACCCTCACCCTGGCCCTGGTCAGCGCCGCCGTCGCGAGCCTGGCCGGCGTCGCCGCCGGCGCCCTCGCCGCCACGCGGCCCTACTCCCGCTTCGACTACCTCCTCTCGCTCGTGACCCTGTTCGGCGTGTCCATGCCGACCTACTGGCTCGGCCTCATGCTCATCATCGTCTTCGCCGTCCACCTGAACTGGCTGCCCGCGGCCGGGTCCGAGGGAACCGTGAGCCTGATCCTCCCTGCCCTCACGCTGGCCGCCTTCTCGGTGGCGCTGATCGCCCGGATGACCCGCGCCAGCATGCTGGAGGTCCTGGGCCAGGAGTACGTCCGCACCGCCCGGGCCAAGGGCGTCGGGGAGAGCCTGGTCGTGGCGCGCCACGCCCTCCGGAACGCGCTCGTGCCCATCCTGACCGTGATCGGGCTCCAGTTCGGGGCGCTGCTCGGCGGAGCCGTCCTGACCGAGTCCGTCTTCGGGTGGCCCGGGATGGGGCTGCTCCTGATCGACTCGATCTTCTCGCGCGACTACGCGATGGTGCAGGGCATCGTCCTCGTCTTCTCCGCCCTCTTCATCCTGACGAACCTGGCCGTGGACCTCCTCTATGTCGCCATCGACCCTCGAATCCGCTACGCCTGAGCGCGAGCTGGCCCAGCCGGCCGCCGTCGGCCGCCCGGCGCTCCGGCGCCTCCGGGAGGGCTGGCAGCGATTCCGCCGCCACCGGACCGCGATGGCGGGGCTCGTCCTGCTGGTCGGCCTCCTCGCGCTCGCCCTCACCGCTCCGCTCCTGACGTCCTACAATCCGGAGCGCCAGAACCTGTCGCAGGCGCTCCGGCCCGTGTCCCTGGCGCACCCGCTGGGCACCGATCATCTCGGGCGGGACATGCTGGCGCGCCTCCTCTACGGCGGCCGGCTCTCCCTCCTGATCGGCTTCCTCGCCGTCGGGCTGGGCGTCGCGATCGGCGTGCCCCTCGGCGCGGTCTCGGGCTTCCAGGGCGGCCTCACCGATCTCGTGATCCAGCGGTTCGCCGACATCCTCCTGTCGTTCCCGGGGTTCCTCCTCGCCCTGTCGCTCGTCGCCATCCTCGGCGTCGGGCTCCAGAACGTGATCATCTCCGTGGGGATCTCGGCGGTCCCGTCGTTCATCCGGCTGGTGCGCGGCTCCGTGCTCTCGATCCGGGAGCAGGTCTACGTGCAGGCGGCCCACGCGATCGGGCAGCGGCAGGGCGCCATCATCTTCCGGCACGTCCTGCCGAACGCGATGGCGCCCGTCATCGTGCAGGCCACGCTCTCCCTCGGCTTCGCGATCCTGGTCGCCGCGGGGCTCGGGTTCCTGGGGCTCGGCGTGCAGCCTCCGACCCCCGAGTGGGGCACGATGCTCGGCGAGGGCCGCCAGTACATCTTCCGGGCCCCCGGGCTGACCACGTACCCGGGCCTCGTGATCTTCCTCGCGGTCCTGGGCTTCAACCTCTTCGGCGACGGTCTCCGGGACGCCCTCGACCCGCGGATGAGCCGGGTCTGAGCGGCGGGCCGCCCCGGTGAGCGAGCCCGGTCGCCCCACGGCTTCGCTCCGGATCCCGCGCGCCCGAGGCGCCCGGTCCGTCGACGCCCGCTCACGGGCCGGCGGCGCCGCGACCCCGCCGGAGCGTGCTCTACCGGATCGGGGTGGACCCGGGGTCGTACGAGGCGGCGCCGAGCTTCCACCCCGACGTGCTCCTCTTCGAGATCGAGGACTCCGTGCCGCCGGGCGACAAGGCGGCGGCGCGCCGGCGCGTCGTGGACGCGCTCACGGCCGGCGGGTTCCGGCGGCAGGAGCGCCTCGTGACGGTCAACCCGCTCGACACGCCCTGGGGCCGGGACGACCTCGCCGCGCTCGCGCGCGCGCCGCTCGACGGCATCGTGCTGGCGAAGACGGAGACGCCGGAGGCCGTGCGGGAGGCGGACGCGCTCCTCGCCGCCCACGGGGCGCCGCCGGCGCTCCGGCTCTGGGCCATGATCGAGACGCCGCGCGGGCTCGCGCGCGCCCAGGAGATCGCCGCCGCCACGCCCCGGCTCGTGGGGATGACCGTCGGGCTGGGCGACCTCTCGCGCGGTCTCAACGCGTTCCGGCGGCCGGCGCCCCACCGCTGGCCGATGGTGCCCGCGCTGGCCGCGATCGTCCTCGCCGCGCGGGCCAGCAGCCTCGCCGTCCTCGACAGCTCGTTCCGCGAGCCCCGGGACGCCGAGGGGTTCCGCGCCGCGTGTCTCGCCAGCCGCGAGCTCGGCTTCGACGGCAAGGTGTTCGAGGACCCGGCCCTCATCCCGATCGCGAACGAGGCCTACGGGCCGACGGCCGACGAGGTGGCCTGGGCGCACCGGGTGGTCCGGGCGCGGCCCGGCGCGACGCCGAGCGGCGAGTACTGGGTCGACGGCCAGCACATCGATCCGCAGTACGAGGCGCTGGCCGAGCGAATCCTCGCCTACGCCCGGGCCGTCGCGGCGGCCGACTCGGCCGGGTAGCCCAGCCCCGCCATCCCCGCCGACCGCCGAAACCCGGTCTGTGCGCGCCGGCCGTCGGGAGGTACCATCGGATGAGACCCGCTCCGTCGCTCGGTCATCGCGTGACGGCAGCCAGGCGGCAGGACTCCGGCGCCGCGCGACCGTGGCGCCGGCGAGCACCCGCAACTCCGGCATCCAGCCGGCAGGAGGAGCAGGACATGGAGAGGAAGCAGGCATCGGAGTACCCGCAGGAGCTCCTGGACCTGTTTCACGAGTACCAGCACGGTGAGATCACCCGTCGCGACTTCTTCGATCGCGCCGCGAAGTTCGCCGTCGGCGGCCTGACCGTCACGGCGATCTGGGAGAGCCTCAGGCCCAACTACGCGTGGGCCCAGCAGGTTCCCAAGGACGACATGCGGATCACGGCCTCCTACGAGACCGTCCCGTCGCCGGCCGGCAACGGCTCGGTCAAGGGCTACCTCGTCCGCCCGGCCCGCGCGACCGGCAAGCTGCCGACCGTGCTCGTGATCCACGAGAACCGCGGGCTCAACCCCTACATCGAGGACGTGGCGCGCCGCCTGGCGGTCCTCGACTTCGTCGCCTTCGCGCCCGACGGCCTCACGTCGGTCGGCGGGTACCCGGGCGACGACGAGAAGGGCGCGGCGGCGTTCAGGACCGTGGACGGCCCGAAGATGGCCGAGGACTTCTTCGCCTCGGCGAGATGGCTGAAGGCGCGCCCCGAGTCGAGCGGCAAGCTCGGCGCCGTCGGCTTCTGCTTCGGCGGCGGGATCGTGAACCAGATCGCGGTGCGGCTGCCCGAGCTCGACGCGGGAGTGCCGTTCTACGGCCGTCAGCCGGGCGCCGACGCCGTGCCGCAGATCAAGGCGTCTCTCCTCCTGCACTACGCCGGCAACGATCAGGGCATCAACGCGGGGATCGCGGCCTACGAAGCGGCGCTCAAGGCCAACGGCAAGGCTTACACGCTGTACGTCTACGACGGCACCCAGCACGGGTTCCACAACGACACGACCCCGCGCTACGACGAGCAGGCCGCGAAGCTCGCCTGGCAGCGCACGACCGACTTCTTCAACCGGACCCTTCGCTAGGCATCCTGGGAATCGCATCCGGCGGACGGGGTCGTCCTCGACCTCGACGGGGGCCGCCGGCCGTGCGCCCCCACGTGCGGTTCCGACACGGGCCCGGGCCTCCGCCGCGCGATCACGCCGCGGAGGCCCGAGGCCCGCTCGCCACGATTCGCGCCTGCCCCCTCTCGCACCTTCACGCCCCATCCGGAGATGGATCACAGGGCTGGCAAACGGCCGCTCGGCGTTCGTGAGGATCTGAGAGCGCGGCGCGGCACCGTGGCGGACGGCTAGCGGTCGAGGAACAGGCCGCCGCTCAGGTTCAGGTTCGCCCCGGTGACGTAGCTGGCCTCGTCGGAGGCGAGGAAGACGACGCACGCCGCGACCTCGTCGGGGGTCCCCTCGCGGCCGAGCGGGATGTGGAGGCCCGGCAGGGTGGAGCCGGCGGTGCCGCCCATGTCGGTCGTGATGAGCCCCGGCGCCACCGCGTTGACGCGGATCCGGTGCGGCGCCAGCTCGCGGGCGAGCGACCGCGTGATCGACACCAGCCCGGCCTTCGACGCCGCGTAGTGGGCGCACGGGTTGATCCCGCCGCTCCACGCCGCGTCCGAGGCGACGTTGACGATGGCCCCGCCCTGTCCGCGCTCGTGCATCGCGCGGGCCGCGGCCTGGGCGCAGAAGAACGCGCCCTTGAGGTTCACGTCGAGGACGCGGTCCCAGTCCCGCTCCTCCATCTCGAGAGCGGGGCGCCGCTCGAACACGCCCGCGTTGTTGACGAGGACGTCGAGACGCCCGAACGCGTCGAGGGCCGCGCGGACCAGGCGCTGCGCCTCGGCGACCCGGCCCAGGTCGGCGGCGTGCCACGCCGCGCGGGCGCCGATGGCGGCGATCTCGGCGAGCACGGCGCGGCCGGCGGCCTCGTCGCGCCCGTTCACGACGACCGCGGCGCCCTCGCGCGCGCACGCGAGCGCGATCGCCCGCCCGATCCCCCGCGTGGCCCCCGTGACGACGACCGCGCGGCCGGCGAGGCGCTGACCGGCCGCGCTCACGGGCGAGACGTCCGAACGGCGTTGCGGCCGTGACGGCCTGCGGCGAGCGGGCGGCGGACGGCGGGCTCACCGGGGCCGGCCGCGCGGGCTCGGCTTCGGCGGCGGCGGGCGCCAGTCCCAGCCGGTCTTGACCGGGCGCGGCTGGCGGGGCCCGCCGGACTTCCGCGCGCCCATCAGGGCTTGCGGAAGGCGATCCGGCCCATGTAGGACTCGGCGGTGCCCTTGACGTCGTCCGAGTCGATGCCGAAGGAGATCCCGCCCGGCTCGTCGGGCGGGTCCTCGCCGTAGATCCGCTTGAAGTCCTCGCGGACGTCGCGGCGCTCGGTGACCCACTTCCCGAGGTCCGCCGGCCCCGAGCGAACCACGACGTAGGTGACCGTCCCGGACTTCTCGCTCTTGAACACGGACCCGACCGGCGCCGTCGTGTCCCAGATGTAGCCGATGATCTGCGAGCGGAGCGCCTGCGGGAAGCGCGGCCACACCACGTAGAGCTGGGCCGCCTCGTCGTCGGTCGCCGCGCGCCGCGCGTCGGCGCCCTTCGGCAGCGCGGTGACCTTCCAGGTCCACTCGATGACCGGCGTGTCGGCGAGCCGTACCTTGCCCCGGATGTCCTTGTTGACGTTCGAGCTGTCGCTCGCGCTCTTCAGGTGGACCACGCGCTTGCCGTCCTGCTCGACCACGGTGAAGTCATACGTCGGGCTTCCCCAGTCCTGCTTGTGCCACCCGGGCGGGATCCCCTTGACGCCCACCGGGGCCGCCGACCAGTCCTCGACGACGACAACGTCCGCCGCCAGGGCCGCGACGGCGAACAGCAGCCCGCCGAGCGCGACGATCCGTATTCCGAGCCCACTCCTCATCAAGCCTTCTCTCCCTTCAACAGTGAGCGGCGACGCGCCGTCGCGAGCCGCCGCGTCTCCAGCATACCGGAGGGGCCCGATCCGAGGGGACACGAACGCGCTGCCGGCCGAGGGGGACGGCCGGGGCCAGCCGGCGATCAGGCGCTCAGCGCGACTTGCGGCCGAGCGCGGCGAGCGAGGCTTCGGCCTCCGCGAGCTCCGCCGCGCTCGGCGGCGTCCCGCCGAACCGGGCGCGTTCGTAGAGAGTGGTCACGCCCGTGAACGCCGCGCCGGCTGCCGGCCCGAGATCGAAGACGCGGCCGCTGAACTCCCGCGCCGTCTCGCCGGTAGCCGGGTGGAGGCCCCGCCGGGCGGCGGCCCTGAGCGCCCGCCGGTAGAAGCCGGGAGCCCGGCTCCGCGCCGCGCCGATCCCGCCCCGACGGTGGCGCCACGCCGCCCACGCGCCGACGGCGCCGACCGCCGCGACGAGGGCGAGGGCGCCCGTGCGGCCCAGGCGGTCCCGCGTCTCGGCATCGAGCCCGGCCGACCAGCTGCGAAACCGCGCAAACCTGGACTGCATCGACTGGACGGCGCGGATCTGGTCGCGGAGCGTCCAGTTCACCACGTAGCGGTGCCACTGAAGCCGGAGGGAGTCGAGGTAGAGGAACGCCGGGGTCCGGCTTCCCAGGAGGTCCACGGTCGCTCGCGGCGTCGGGTCGAACGTCACCCAGCCCAGCTCGGGAAGAAACGCCTCGACCCAGGAGTGCGCGTCGTAGTACCGGACGATGTAGTACTGCCCGTACGGGTTCCACTCGCCGCGCTGGAAGCCGTTGACGACCCGCGCCGGGACGCCGACGCTCCTGAGCATGACGGCCATCGCCGCCGCGAAGTACTCGCAGTGCCCGGCGCGGCGAACGAAGAGGAACTCCTGGAAGGGATCCAGCTGGCTCACCCGCTCGATGTCGAGCGTGTAGCGGAACTGGGTCCGCAGGAACGCCTCCACGCGGCCGGCGATCTCCGCCGGCGTCTGGCTCTGGCCCGCGACCTGCCGCGCGAGCGCCGGAATCGCCGGCGCCAGGACGGGCAGCTGCAGGTAGCGCTCGAGCTGGACCGCGTCGAGCGGAGGCGCCGGGCGCGCGAGCGCCGCGCTCCGTACCGATGGGCCCTCCAGCTCGGACTCGACCGTGTACCGGAGCCGGGCGCCGGGGGACGACGACGGACACCGCGCCCATGTCGTCCATCGCCAGCACCGAGGTGGGCATCGACACGCGGAGGACCCGCGGCGCCGTGAATATCACCTCGGAGCCGATCGGCTCGAGGAAGATCTCCTGGCGCAGGAACAGGCCGCTCCCCCGCAGGAGCCCCACGTCGAAGCCGCCCGAGCTCGGCCGGACCAGCCGGGTGTGGCGCGGGTACCGGATGCTCCAGGCCTGCCCGTCGAAGGTGTCCAGCACGACGCCCCGCCACCGGAGGTTCGGGAACCGGTCGGGCTGGACCTCGTCGGGCAGGTGGACCCGCATGACGACGTTCGAGTCGGTGAGGATGCTTCCGTACGAGCCGAGCTCCACCCGCTCGGAGAAGCCGGTGATCATCTGGCCGAGGCGCGCGCGCAGCGGCAGGGTCGCCAGCCCCACCCGCGGCAGCAGGAAGAAGAGTCCCCCCGCCACCACGAACACCGCCACGGCCGCGGCGCCCGCCAGCGCGGTCACGTAGCGGGTCGGCACCGTCTCGGCCCCCGCCGACGGGAGCCGGGCGTGGCTCTCGCTCACCAGGTGCTGGAGGAGCGCGATCCAGCTCAGCAGGCCGACGAAGGCGACGAACGCGAACAGGAATCCCACGCCGAACGCCGACCCCGATGCCGCGACGAGCATGAAGAACGCGAGGAACGCGACCGTGCGGGAATCCCGCACGGTCTGGAGCGTCGCGAGCTTGTAGAGGACCAGGAAGAGGAGGAGCCTCACGAGGGCGTCGAGGACGCTGTCGGTGAGATAGGCGACGTCCACCACCGAGGCCAGCGCCGCGAGGGGCACGAGGGCCCGCCCGCCCGGCAGACGCCCGGCCGCGCCCGACCGCGGGCTGGAGGAGCCAGGCCGCCACGAGGAGCGCCGACACGAGCAGCACGCCGCGCGCGCCGAGGAACTCGGCCAGGTAGAGCGCGAACAGCCCGTCCGCGACGAGCAGGTAGAGCGCGATCCGGAGGACCAGCGGCAGCGTCATCACGCGGAGTCCAGGCTGATGCGCATCTCTCGGAGCCAGCCGTCCGCGCCGGACTCGGAGGCGCCGCCCGGCCCGGGCGGGACGTAGAGCGCCAGCGCGGTCAGGATGCGCCGCTCCTGGCCGCGGCCGCGGTCCAGCGGAACGCTTCCCGCGGCGCCCGCCAGCTCCACCCCGGTGCCGCCGCGAAGGAGGTGCACGGCGAGCGAGGCCGCCTCGGACAGGGCCCGCTCGAGGCGCTCCCCGTCCGCCGCGCCGGTGCCGGTCAGCACGATCCGGGTGTCCTCGGTCGCCTCCTCCTCGAGCTCCCGCACCATGAGGCTCCCCGACTTGGCCGTCGTGGGCCAGTGGATCAGGTGCGGCTCGTCGCCCGCCCGGTACGCGCGCAGGTTGTAGAGGTCGTGCCCTCGCCCCCGCCGGCGGGCCGCGGCCTCACCGCTCGCGGCCTCGCGGATCTCCCGCGGCCGCACCGGGTGGACGGCCGGGAACACGAGGACCTCCTCGTCGAAGAGGAGCGGCGGGCCGATCTTCACGAAGAGCCCGAATGGAAAGGCCGTGACCGCCCGGAGTCTCGGCAGCCGCCGCCGTCCACGCGCGGCCAGCGTGATCTCCCAGCCGACGAGCCTCTCGGTCCCCGCGGGCAACCGCGGCACGTACGCGAGCCGCCGGGGAGTGCCGAGACCCCGGCGGTCCTTCAGCCCGATGTCACGGAGCCGGTCGTCGAGGGTCCGGCGAGACCGCCAGCGGGAGAGCAGGCCGCTCCGTCCCCGGCCCGGCAACGGCCGATCCAGCGCCTCGAGCACGACCGAGTAGGACGCGAGCCGCCGCTTCCGGTTGGCCAGGAGAATGGTCACGAGCGCAGGCTGGGTCGCGTGGATCGCGTCCGGCAGCGTCACGGTCACCTGGAGCCCTCGGATGGTCAGGTCCGAGAGCATGCCCGACACGATGATCAGGGCAAGGAGCATCGAGCAGAGGAGATACGCGAGGTTGTTGCCCGTGTTCACCGCGGCGACGCCGAGCCCCACGGCCGCGAAGACGCACCACCAGCCGTCGCGGGTCGGGCGGATGGCCTTCGTCCGCCGCCACCACCAGCTCGCGAAGCGCCGCGCCGGCCGGATCATTCGGTGATGGGCTTCGATGGGCAACGGGATGCGCCGTCCCGCGCCCCCGGTCAGCGGGGAACCGGCACGTCCTGCACGATCGTGCGGATGACGGCCTCGGCGCCCGCGCCGGCTCCGTCCTGGTGCCCCGGCCCCGACAGGAGGACCCGGTGCGCGAGGGCGGGCACCGCGAGGCGCTTGACGTCGTCGGGCACGAGGAAGTCCCGCCCGTCGACCAGCGCATGGGCGCGCGCGGCGCGGAGGAGCGCGAGGGAGCCGCGGGGGCTCACTCCGAGCGAGAGCATGCGCGACCGCCTCGTCGCCGTCACGATGGACAGGAGATAGTCCAGGACGGAGTCGTCGGCCCGGACACGCTCCGCGGCCTCCTGGAGCTCGACCACGTCGGCGCCGTCGAGCACCGTCTCGACCGTCTCCGCGACCGACGCCCCCGCGCCGCGGAGGATGGTGCGCTCGTCGGCCTCGCTCGGGTATCCGATCCGGATCCGGAGCAGGAAGCGGTCCAGCTGGGACTCCGGCAGGGGGAACGTCCCCGCGTGCTCCCGCGGGTTCTGCGTCGCCAGCACCATGAACGGGCTCGGCAGGGCGTGCGTCGTGTGATCCAGCGAGACCTGCGCCTCGTTCATGGCCTCGAGCAGGCTCGACTGGGTCTTGGGCGTCGTCCGGTTGATCTCGTCGGCCAGCACGATGTTCGTGAAGATCGGGCCGGGCTTGAACACGAACTCGTGCTTGTCCGGCTCGTACACGGCGACGCCGAGGACGTCCGAGGGGAGCATGTCCGAGGTGAACTGGATCCGCTGGAAGCCGGCGCCGATCGACCGGGCCAGGGCCGCGGCGAGCGTCGTCTTCCCGACCCCGGGCACGTCCTCGATCAGGAGATGCCCCTTCGCCAGAAGGCCCACGACCGCCAGCCGGACCACTTCTGCCTTCCCGACCAGGGCACGTGACAGATTGGCCTCCAGTCGGGCGATCTGGGCGCGAAGATCCCGAGGTCTTTCCATAGCGGGGATTATCCCATGCAGAGCCCGTGCCG
The DNA here is from genome assembly GCA_963745015.1 of uncultured Candidatus Rokubacteria bacterium. GTDB lineage: Bacteria > Methylomirabilota > Methylomirabilia > Rokubacteriales > DASRDR01 > DASRDR01. Next base: position 139,800 of record CAVUVU010000008.1, on the reverse strand, counting down.
ACCTGGCAGCGGCCGCTGGTAGGGGCTGGTCACTCGCCAATCTGTCGGTTTGCCGATTCCCGCAAGGCGTGACTGCGAGGCGAATTGCCCCGCCAATGGCGGCTTTCCCGCCATGCGATGCGAGGGTGGCCACTAGGATGAGGCCGCTCCGAGCGTCACGGGCAGGGCCTCGAGCCCCCGGAGCGTGCTCGACGGCCGCCAGGCCGGGCGCTCCGTGTCAAGGGTCATTGCCGGAAAACGTCGCAGGACGGTCCCGATCGCGACCTGAGCCTCGAGCCGGGCGAGCGGGCCGCCCAGGCAGTAGTGGATCCCGGCGCCGAACGCCAGATGCCGCGGCTCGTCTCGCCCGAGGTCCAGCCGATCGGGCTCGTCGAAGCGCGCGGGGTCGCGGTTCGCCGCCCCGAGGAGACCGAGGACGAGGCTCCCCTCCGGGATCGGAACGCCTCCGATCTCCGCGTCGCACGCCGCCATCCGGCCCGTCCGCTGGACCGGGCCGTCGTAGCGCAGGAGCTCCTCGATCGCGCCGGGCAGGAGGCCCGGGTCCCCCTGGAGTCGCCGACGCTCCTCCGGATGCCGGAGGAGCGCGAGGAGGCCGTTCCCGATGAGGTTCACGGTCGTCTCGTGGCCGGCGACGTAGAGCAGGACGCAGGTCGCCAGGAGCTCGCGCTCCGTCAACCGGTCCCCCGCCTCCTCCGCCTCGACGAGCCCGCTCAGGAGATCGGAGCCGGGCCGCCGACGGCGCTCCTCGCTCAGGCTCGCGGAAGTACTCCGCCATCGCCACCGTCGCGCGGCGCCCGCGCTCGATCACGTCCGGGCCGACCGGCAAGGCGATGGCGTCGATCGCGCGCGCCACGTCCCGCGACCACTCCTTGACCGCCTCGCTGTCCTCGTCGGGAACGCCCAGGAGCTCGGAGATCACCGCCACCGGCAACGGGTACGCCAGCTCGTCGATCACGTCCATCCGTGGCGCGTCGGCGGCGCGATCGAGCAACCGGTCCACGATGTCCTGGACGCGCCCCCGGAGCGTCTCCACGACGCGAGGCGTGAAGGCCTTGCTGACCAGCGCGCGGAGCCGCGTGTGGTCGGGCGGGTCGCGGAACAGCATGGACAGCGCGAGCCAGGACCCCTCCGGCCCGCCGCCGAAGCGGCTCTCGAACAGCGCCTGGTAGCCGCTCTTGCCGAACCGCGGATCGCGCAGGAAGGCCAGGACGTCGTCGTACCGGGTGAGGACGTAGAACCCGAGCGGATGGCGGTGGACGGGATCCTCCGCCCGCAGGCGATGGAAGGCCGGATACGGGTCCGCGAGGAAGTCGGGATCGAAGAAGTTCAGCTCGCCCATGCCCCCTCCGACGGAGCGAGTGTACTGCGGCCATCGATCCCCGCGCCGTCACGGAAAATTCACTTGGCGTTGACACCATCGCCATCGGCGCCGGCGCCATGCTCGGGCGTGCCGGTCCCCGGGGCCGGAGGAGGCATGCGATGGCGACGAGACCGCTCCGCGTCGTACCACCGCCAGCGACGTTCCCGGCACCCGGCGTGGCGGCGTCGATCCAGCGCGCGGTCACGGCGGCCGGAACCACACGGGATCGGCAGGCCAAGACAGCTTGGATCGAGGCCGTGCGGAGTCTCGGCGCCGCCGGCCGCACGTGCGCAACCAGTCGCCTGCACGCGAGCAGGCTGGACACCCCTCGCAGTCCCGCGCGTCGCGCCGCACGGTCGGAGCCTGCCTAGCAGTCCGTCCGAGCAAGCGCGATTCTCGTGGCTCCGGCCTGGACGATCTACGACCTTGCGGCGCACCTGGAGCCGGTCTAGCCGAAGATCGCCTCCGGCAGGAACGCCGAGACGATCCAGTTCGGCGCGTCGACGATCTCGCTGATCCGGAGGTCCGCCGCGACGCTCGCGACGACGTAGGCCTCCTCGCGCGTGAGCCCGCGCTCGGCCACCAGGTGCTCGATCAGGTAGCGGACGGCCTGCTGGGCGGAGAGGAAGAGGTCGGGGCCGTGGGCCGTCGTCGCGAACTCGGCGCCGCGGCTCGGCTGGGGCCCGGCGGTCCGGAACTGGGGCTCGCGGAGCGGGCGCCCCTGGCGGAGCCCGACCCGGAGCGTGACGCGGGCCGACATCTCGACCGCGCTGATGCACACCTCGCCGTCGCCCTGGGCGCCGTGGGCGTCGCCGACCGACAGGAGGCCGCCCTCGACCCACACCGGGAGGTAGAGCGTCGTCCCGGCGGTGAGCTGCTTGATGTCCATGTTCCCGCCGTTCTTCCGGGGCGGCATCGTGCTGTGGCCGCCGGGCTCGTCCAGCGCGGTCCCCAGGACCCCCGGGAACGGCGCGAGCGGCACGGCCACCCGCGCGCCCGAGCTGGCGCGCATCCGCGCGAACGCGCCGTCCTCGAGGTTCCAGATCTGGAGGAACGAGTCCGGGAAGTCGGCCTCCGGCAGAAGCCCGCGGCCCGGGCGGATGTGAGTCCACCCGAAGGCCGCCGGCGCCACCTCGACGATGTCGACGACCAGGACGTCTCCCGGCCGGGCGCCGCGCACGGCGATCGGGCCCGTGAGGGGATGGCCCTTCACGGGTCCGCGGGCGGCCGTGTCCCGGCTCGTCGACGCGGTCGTGTAGTAGCCGTCCGCGGCGTCGCGCGTGTCGAGGACGAGCGTGTCGCCGGGCTCCGCGACCAGGCGCGGCGGGATCGCGTTGTTCCATTCGTAGTGGACGACGGAGGCGTCGAGCGGGCGAATCCGGGACATGAAGGTCTCCTCGACCAGGCAGCCGGGCTGGGCTCGCGGCCGCGAGCCGGCTGGCACGATGGGGGTCTCCGCGAACCCTCGGCGCTCGCATCACGCCTGATGCCGCGGACGCTGCGGCGGTCCGACGGACGCGGTCCTAGTGTATCGTACCGGCGTGGCGCGCCCCCTCGTCCTCCTGTGGCTCGACGAGGCGGAACTCTACGCGCGGGCCGTCGAGCGCGCCGGGCTCGGCGGACGCGTGGAGCTCGTCACCGTGAAGGCGGGCGGCGCGCCCGAACCGGCCGTCCTGGCGCGCGCGGAGGGCGCCCTCGCGTGGCGGATCCCGCGGGGCACCTTCGCCGGAGCGCCGCGTCTCCGCTGGGTGCAGACGCTCACGGCTGGCGTCGAGGGGTGGCTCGCGCGCGCGGACCTTCCGGCCGCGCTGACGCTCACCTGCGCGCGCGGCACGCACCGCGTCCAGATGCCGGAGAACATCCTCGGGGCGCTCTTCCATCTCACCAAGCCCTTCGCGGCCGTCCGGCGCGACCAGGATGCGCGCCGGTGGGAGCGGCGCGTCTCCGAGCCGCTCGCGGGCAAGACCCTCGGGATCCTGGGACTCGGCGCGATCGGCCAGGAGGTGGCGCGGAAGGCGGCGGCGCTCGAGCTGACGGTGATCGGGACCCGGCGGGACCCGGCGCCCGTCCCTCACGTGGCGCGGGTCTTCCCGCCCGAGGGAACGGGCGAGGTCCTCGGCGCGGCGGACTTCGTGCTGCTGCTCCTCCCCGTGACGCCGGCCACGCGCGACTTCATGGACGCCCGCCGGCTCGCGCGAGATGCGCCCGACGGCGTGGCTCCTCAACTACGGGCGCGGCGAGCTGGTCGTCGACGCCGACCTGATCGACGCCGTGACACGGCGGGTCATCGCCGGCGCAGTCCTGGACGTCTTCCGGACCGAGCCCCTGCCCGACGACCACCCGTTCTGGACGACGCCCGGCATCGCCGTGCTGCCCCACTTCGGCGGGCTCCATCCCACGCGGGACGAGCAGGTGGCCACCCTTTTCGTGGAGAACCTCCGCCGGTTCCTCGACGGCGCCCCGCTCCGGCACGTCGTCGACCGCGCGCGTGGCTACTGAGCGGCATCGCGGCCCCCGGACCATGCTCCGCTCATACGTGGCATCCGCGAGCGTGTTCCGCACGCAGCCACTGAACGCACCGCGCCGGCCGGACTGATGCCGTGAACGTCCTGTCGATCCAGTCGAGCGTCGTCTACGGGCGCGTGGGAAACCGGGCCGCGGTGCCCGTCCTCGAGCGGCTCGGTCACGACGTCTGGCCGCTCGACACCGTCGCCTTCTCGAACCATCCGGCCCACGGCACGTTCCGCGGGCGGATCGTCCCCGCCGCGGAGGTGGCGGCGCTGGTCGAGGGGCTCGGCGCCCGCGGCGTGTTCGGCCGCTGCGACGCGGTCCTGTCCGGCTATCTCGGCGACGCCGCGACGGCCCACGTGGTCGCGGACGCGGTCGCGCGGATGCGGGCGGCCCGTGCGGGCGCGCTCTTCTGCTGCGATCCCGTCATCGGCGAGGTGGGGCGCGGCGTCTACGTGCGCGAGGGGATCCCCGAGGCCTTCCGCGATCAGCTCGTCCCGCTCGCGGACATCGTCACGCCGAACCCGTTCGAGCTGGAGCTCCTCACCGGCGTGGCGCCCACGACGCTCGACGCCGCGCGCGCCGCCGCGCGCGCCCTGATCGGCCGGGGGCCGGGGCTGGTCGTCGCCACCGGCCTCCGGCTGACGGAGGCGCCCGGCCAGCTGGCTGTCCTGGCCGCCGCGCGAGACGAGGCATGGGTCGTCCGCCACCCTCGCCGAGCGGTGCGCGTCTGGGGCACGGGGGACGCCTTCGCGGCGCTCTTCCTCGGCGCCTATCTCGGCCGTCGCGATGCGCGGGCCGCGCTCGAGCACGCCGTCTCGGCGCTGGACGGGGTGCTGGCGGTCGCCGAGGCCACGGACGCCGACGAGCTGCCGCTGGTCCTCGCCCAGGACGCTCTCGTCCATCCCCAGGCGCGCTTCACCGCGGAGCGTCTCGGATGATCCGGGGGCCCGCGGCCACTTCGAGTGAAGCCTGAAGTGGGCCGCGCATCCCAACCTGGACGAGCAGCGGCGTCCTGACCGAGGCCCGTCGTATCGAGACGCCCGCCCGGTCTCAACGCCAAGGGAGGTAGGAGCTCGATGAACAAGGGAGAGATCGGATTCGTGGGGCTCGGCCGGATGGGGTTCCCCATGGCGCGGAACCTGGCCGCGGCCGGGTACCGGGTCCACGTCCACGATGTCGCGCCGGCGGCGGTGGAGCGAGCGGCCCGCGTGGCAGGCGTGGTTCCCCATGCCTCGCCGCGCGAGGTCGCCGCGGCGTCGACCGTCGTCTTCACGGCGCTCCCGAACGACGCCATCGTGCGGGACACGTACCTCGGGCCGGCGGGCGTCCTCGCCGGGGGCCGGCCGGGCCTGGTGACCTGCGACTGCTCGACCGTGAGCCCGGCCGCCACGCTCGAGGTCCACGGGGCGGCGAAGGCCCGCGGGATCCACCATCTCGACACGCCGATGCTGGGCTCGTCGCCCCAGGCCGAGTCGGGCGAGATCTTCTTCATGGTCGGGGGCGACGAGGCCCAGATGCCGGTGGTCCGGCCGCTCCTCGACGTCATGGGCCGGCTCACCATGTACGTGGGTCCGGCGGCCACGGGCAACCGGATCAAGCTCCTCCACAACGCCCTCGGCGCGGTCAACTCGGTGGCGGTGGCGGAGTCGCTCGCCCTCTGCGACGCGATCGGCGTGAACCCCGGCACCTACTACGAGGTCGTGAAGAACGGCGGCGGCATGGCGTACTCGACCTACTTCGACCGCCGGGTGATGCGGGTCGTCGACGGGAACTACGACCCGACGTTCACCCTCGAGCTCATGCTGAAGGACGTCACGCTCGCCGGCGAGATGGCCGGGGCGCTCCTCGCGAAGCTCCCCATCCTGCGCGAGACCCTGGCCGCCTACGCCGAGGGCAAGCGCCGCGGCTCCGCCGCCGAGGACTTCTCCGCCGTCACCCACGTCCTCGAGGACCGCCTCGGCCACCGCCTCTTCGGGGTCAGGACCGTTGACTCCGACATCGGCCAAATCGAACGGGGTCAGGCACCTGCACTTCTGATTTCCCCGCCGGAGAATCGAACGGCGGGCCTGACCCCGCTCTGCGCTTTCAGGGCCGGGCGCCCATGCGCTCGATGCGCTTCAGGCGGCGGGCGAGCGTGGGGTGCATGCCCATCAAGAGGCCCTCGCGCTCGGTGAACGTGCCGCGCTGGGCGCCCTCCCCGACCGGACCCACGACGAAGAGGTGCGCGACCGCCTCCCCGCCCGGGATCACCGCGCCGGTTTCGCCCAGGTGCCGGAGCCCGCGATAGAGGCCGGTCGGGTTCCGGGTGAGCTGCACCGCCGTCGCGTCCGCCAGGTAGCGCCGGCTCCGCCAGAGGAGGCCGACGGGAAGGCTCGCGAACAGGAGAAGGAACCCGGTGGCGGCCGTGGCGAGGGCGAAGAGCGCGAGGAGCGGCGGGCAGATGCGGACCAGGACGCGGCCCACGCGCCCGAAGTACTCGCGGCCGAGCCCCGCCACCGGGTCGTCTCCGCCACCGCCGGCGCCGAAGCGCCGCCGGTGCTCCCCGAGCAGCTCGATCAGCGCCCGCGCTCGCTCGGCTCGTGACTCCGGCGACCGGAACGCGCCCGACAGGGGGAACGTGAGCCAGCGCCAGGCCACCCGGCGCGGAAACCGCGCGAACGGGGCCAGGACGACGACGATCAGGAGCTCGAGCACGTAGAGGAGCGAGTGGACCTGCGCCGCGCCGCGAAGGTCCCCGTTCCCGATCGATCCGACCAGGTGGGCGAGGAGCCCCTCGGTCTCCTCTCGGTCGAACTCGTCGAGGAGCCGCCGGCCGACCACCACGTAGCTCTCGGCCAGGTCCATCCCGACGGCCGCGGCGTTCGCCACCCGGGCGTCGAGGAGGCGCACCTCGGGCGCGGGGATCCCGGCGGCGATCGCCATCTCCTGCACCACGTTGACGAGCTGGCGCTCCTCCAGGTCGCCGGCCGCGGGGGACCGGGCGCCGATCGCGAGGAGGGTGTGGCCCACTCCGGCCGCGCGCCACACCGAGCGCACCGTCAGCCAGCACACGAGCGGGAGGAGGAGGCCGATCACCCAGATCGCGCGCCCCGTCGCCCGGCAGCCGGCGCGGGAGGTCTCCCACGACGCCGAGCGGGGCGAGGCCCAGGTCCCAGATCGGGTCCGCGAGCACCGCCGTCCCGGGGCTGAGGAGCATGAGCGCGCCGATCCCGAGGCTCAGCACCGCGGGAAGGAAGACCAGCGCGAACAGGACGAGGAACACGTTGGCCGCGAAGGCCACCGCGGACACGAACCCGCAGCCGCCCACGACCAGCGCGTAGGCGAGCGTGAGCCGCCACGTCGCCCGGCGGTTCCGGGCCTGGAACTCGAAGAACGGCGTCCGCTCGGTCGGGCGGGCCTCGGCCATGTCCGCGCGATGATCGCGCCGCCTCCGCCCCGCGCAACGGGGTCAGGCCTTGACTTCCAGGCAATTCGCGCGGCGACGGAGACGCGGACTTCCGCGCCGGTCTAAGCCGGATGGCTAAGGTCAGGGTCTGACCCGCGGCGCGTGCTAACCTCGCGGGCACCTCATGGACACGCCGCAGACCAGCGTCATGGCCCGGCTCCGCGAGGAGTTCCCCGACTCGTCGGGCCGGCGGCTCCGCGCCTGGCTCGTGGCGGGCCGGGTGCGCGTCAGGGGCGAGATCGTCCACGATCCGCGCACGCCCGTCGCCCCCGGCGACCCGGTCACGCTCGGACCGGCGCCGCCCCCGGCCCTCGCCGCGCCGCTCCGCCTGGTCCACGAGGACGACGCGCTCCTCGTCATCGAGAAGCCGTCCGGGCTCCTCACGATCGGGACCGAGCACGAGCGGGAGCGCACCGCCTACCGCATGGTGTGGGCCTACCTCAAGGGCGCGCGGCCCTCCCGCCGGCCGTTCATCGTCCACCGGCTGGACCGGGAGACCTCGGGGCTCCTGGTCATCGCCAAGACTCCGGAGACGAAGCAGTATCTCCAGGCGCAGTTCTTCTCGGGCACCGCGGAGCGGCGGTACGTCGCGATCGTCGAGGGCGTGGTGACGGCGGACGAGGGCACGCTCCGCGACGTCCTGGTGGAGGAGCGCTCGCTCCGGGTCCGCCCCGCCGATCCGACCCGGCCGCCGCCGAAGGGCCGGCGCGCGCGCATCGCGATCACCCGGTACCGCGTGGTCGAGCGACGGGCGGACGTGACCCGGGTGTCGCTCCGGCTGGGAACGGGCCGCCGGCATCAGATCCGGGTCCAGATGGCGAAGCTCGGCCACCCGGTCGTCGGCGACATCCGCCACGGCGCGCGCCGGGACCCGCTCCGGCGCCTGTGCCTTCACGCGACCCGGCTCGGCTTCCGCCATCCCGACACCGGGGCGCCGGTCGAGTTCGACTGCGCGCCGCCGGACGCGTTCGCCAGCCTCGGGCGACCGGCGGATCGCCCGGCGTCGCCCCCGGCTCCCCGCCAGGAGCGCGGCACCCGCGACACGATGCGCCGCCCGGCGCAGCCGGGATGGCGCCCGCCGCGCACCGGGCCGGCGGCGAGGCGGTCGACGGCGGAACGCGCGTCGCCATCATCCCCGTCCCGCCCGGAGCGTGACCCTCGCGACGCGATGCGTACGCCAGACCGGCGCGGATGGCGGCCCGCACGCACCGAGCCAGCGCCGTGGCGCGCGTCCGAGGCCCCCGCCTCGTCGCCTCCGGCCTCCGGCCCCGAACGTGACGCGCGCGGCGCGAGCCGCCCGCCCCGCCGGGGCCAATGGCAGCCACGACGCTCCGGCCGTCCGGCGGGGCCCTCATCCGACGAGCGCGCGCCGGCGCCCCGACCCCCGGCTCGGACGGTGACACACGCGGCGCGGGCCGCCCTCCCCGCCGGCGCGAGTGGCAGCCAGGACGCTCCGGTCCCCCGCCACGGCCGCCATCCGAACAGCGCAGGCCAACGCCGCCGGCCCCCGACTCGGAACGCGGGGCGCGCACGAGAGCCGCGCGCCCCGCCGGCACGAGTGGCAGCCGCGACGCACCAATCGTCCACCGTGGTCAGCCGAGAGCGTACGCCGCCAGGCCCACCACCTGGCCCCGAGCGTGGCGGCGGCGATGCGACCCGCCGCCCGCCCCGGGCCAGGCAGTGGTCGGGGCGCCCTGGCGCGGGGCCGAGACCGGCGGAGCGCGGATCCCCACCTCCGGCGCCTGGCGCGGAGCGTCGGGCACGCGACCCGGGCCGCCGCCCGCGCCAGACCGGGTGGCGACCGCCACCCACGGGCCCGGCGCCGTGGTCAGCGCCGGCGGAGCGCACGTCGCCGCCGGCGCCAGGCCCGGAGCGCAACCCGCGCGACGGCATGCGCCGTCCCGCATCGCCCGGGCCACGAAGGCCCCCGCGCGCCGGCGACGGCCCGCCGAGGCCGTGGCCGAGGGAGCGCCCGCCGCGCCGACCCCCGCGTTGACCCGCCGTGGCGCCTCCGCTACGCTCGCTGGGCGAGGCGGCGGAGGCCGTCGCCCCGACCCCACGGCACCCCAACGGCAGGAGGCTCGGTGATGGCACAGGCAGCAGGCGAGCGCGTCGCGTACTACAACGGCCGGATCGTCCTCGAGCGGGACGTGCGGGTGCCGTTCCGGGACCGCGGCTTCAAGTACGGCGACGCGGTCTTCGACACGACGCGGACCTTCGGGCACCGCATCTTCCGCCTGAAGGAGCATCTCGACCGCCTCTATCGCTCGCTTCGCTACCTCCGCATCGACCCGGGCATCGGGCTCGAGGATCTCCAGCGCATCACCGAGGAGGTCCTCCACAAGAACCTCCCCCTCCTCGAGCCGGACGACGACTACTGGGTGACCCAGCGCGTGACCCGCGGGCTCGATCCCTCGGACCGCGCGACCTTCGGGCAGTCGGGGCCGACCGTGATCGTCGAGTGCCTGCCGCTCCCGCTCCGCGAGCGGGCGACGCTCTACCGCGACGGCATCCGGGTCGTGGTGCCGTCCGTGAGACGCGCGGCGCCGGACAGCCTGAGCGCCCGGACCAAGACGAACAACTACCTCAACGTGGTCATGGGCGACCTCGAGGCCAAGTCCCGCGACCCGGAGGCCTGGGCGATCCTCCTCGACGTGAACGGAAACCTCGCCGAGGGAATCGGCAGCAACGTCTTCCTGGTCCGCGACGGCGCGATCTACACGCCCCGCGAGCAGTTCGTCCTGCCCGGCATCAGCCGGGAGACGGCCATCGACCTCGCGCGGGACCTCGGCTACACCGTCCACGAGCGCGACATCGACCTCTTCGACGCGTACAACGCCGACGAGGCCTTCCTCACCTCGACGAGCCTCTGCGTCTGCCCGGTGCGGAGCTTCAACGGGGTGGAGCTCGGCGGCGGCCGGGTCCCGGGACCGGTCACCCAGCGCGTGATCGAAGCGTACTGCCGCATGGTCGACCACGACTTCGTCGCCCAGTACCTGAAGCGCCTCGAGCGCTAGCTCGAATCCTCGTGCACGACCGTGGACCCCGGACGGGTGACGCCGCGAACAGCGCGCCCCGCCGCGCGGACCGCGCAGGACGACTCAGCCGCCGCGCGGTCCCGGCCGCGTCGCGGCCGTCGACCCGCGCGTCGAAGAACCACGTCGCGTGCGTCCGAGCGAGCACGGTGGGGCTCCGTTCGCGGCGGCAGGACCCGTCCGGCGCACGGCGTTCACTGACCATCGAGGCTAGTAAGAATGCGCGAGCTCTATCCCGAGATCGAGCCGTACCAGCAGGGGCACCTGAAGGTCTCGCCGGTCCACGAGATCTACTACGAGCAGAGCGGGAACCCGAACGGGCGCCCCATCGTCTTCGTCCACGGCGGGCCGGGCGGCGGCACGGAAGGCTTCCAGCGCCGGTTCTTCGACCCGGCCGCGTACCGGATCGTCCTCTTCGACCAGCGGGGGTGCGGCAAGAGCCGGCCCTACGCCTCCCTCGAGGACAACACCACCTGGCACCTCGTCAGCGACATGGAGCGGATCCGCGAGGAGCTCGGGATCGACCGCTGGGTGGTCTTCGGGGGCTCGTGGGGCAGCACCCTCGGGCTCGCCTACGCGGAGAGCCACCCGGAGCGCGTGCGCGGGCTGATCCTCCGCGGGATCTTCCTCGTCCGGCCCAAGGAGATCGCCTGGTTCTACCAGGAGGGCGCGAGCTTCATCTACCCGGACGCCTGGGAGGCGTACCTCGAGCCCATCCCGCCCGCGGAGCGGGGCGACCTCGTCCAGGCGTACTACCGGCGGCTGACGAGCGCGGACGCGTCGGTGCGCGCCCGCGCCGCCCGCGCCTGGAGCGTCTGGGAGGGCTCGACGAGCAAGCTCGCCCCCGACCCGAAGCTGATCGCCCGGTTCGCGGGCGACACCTTCGCGGAGGCCTTCGCGCGGATCGAGTGCCACTACTTCGCCCACGGGTCGTTCCTCCGGCATCCGGAGCAGCTGCTCGACGACGTCGAGCGGATCCGCCACATCCCGGGCGTCATCGTCCAGGGGCGCTACGACGTCGTGTGTCCCATGGTCTCGGCCTGGGAGCTCCACCGGCGCTGGCCGGAGGCCGAGCTCCACGTGGTCCCCGACGCGGGGCACTCCGCGCTCGAGCCGGGAACCGTCGACCGGCTGGTCGAGGCGACTGACCGATTCCGCACCCTGCCCTAGCCTCTCGCGCGTCCGTGCCCTCGGACCCCCACCTGGTGCCAGCGAGCTGCCACGCGATCGTCATCTGACTTGCCACCTGACTGCCACCTGACTGCCACCTGACTGCCACCTGACTGAAGGAGCTGCACCCATGAGCGAGCGACGTCCCTGGCCGGCCCTGCTCCTCGTCCTCACGCTGGCGGCCTGCGCCGGCCCGGGCCCCGCGAGCGCGCCGAGCCGCGCGGACTTCGAGATCCAGATCCTCCACAGCTCCGACAACGAGTCGGGGTTCGTGGACCCGATCACCCTCGAGCCGAAGATCGTCCACTACGCGGCGCTGGCGTCGGGGCTCCGGGCTCTGGCCCCGGCCGGCGGTCGGAACTCGATCCACGTCACCGCGGGGGACCACACGCTGCCGGGACCCTTCTACCGGGCGGCCACCGAGGTCCCGTCGCTCGGCGCGCCCGGGATGGCGGACATCGCGTTCTTCAACGCCATGGGGCTCACGGCCAACGGCACCGGCAACCACGAGTTCGACGGCGGGATCGACGACTTCGCGCGCATGCTGGCCGCGGCCCGGTATCCGTTCATCTCGGCGAACCTCGACTTCACCAAGGTGCAGCTCAAGGCCGGCACGCCGCCGATCCGCGCGGGCAAGGACGGCGGCAGCGTCACCGAGAACGCGGGGCGCGTCGTCCGGAGCGCCTACGTCGAGGTCGGCGGCCAGAAGATCGGCCTCATCGGCCGCGCGCCGGCCGACTTCTTCAACATCATCCTCCGCCCCAACGAGACCACCCCCGGCCTGGACTTCATCGGAGGCCGGAATCCCGCGAACAACCAGCCGCTCGTGCCGGCGCTCGGCCAGGTGCTCGAGCAGGTGGCGCTCCTCGAGGCCCAGGGCGTCAACAAGATCCTCCTGGTGGACCATGCCCAGGACTTCACGGCGGACCCCCTGTCCACCAAGGACATGCACGGCATCGACGTGATCATCACCGCCGGCTCGACCGGCTTCATCGCGCGGGCGGAGGCGACCGGGCCGTTCAACCGGCTGCGGGCGGGAGACAAGGCCTCCGGCGAGTATCCCGTGCGTCGCGCCGACCGGGACGGCCACCCGATCCTCGTCGTCAACAGCGACCAGCTCTACCGGTACATCGGGAACCTGATCGTGGGCTTCGACGCCGCCGGGCACGTGGTCTCGGTGGACCCGCGGAGCGGCCCGGTGGCGACCACCCAGCAGTCGGTCGACGACCTCGCGCGGCTGACGGGCCGGCCGGCGGCGGCGCCGGCGGACGTCCAGCGCCTCTTCGGCGAGCTCCGGGGGACCCCGCTCATCTCGCGCCTCCTGCGCGTGGTCGGGGAGAACGCGACGCGGCTGAACGGCGAGCGCGCCGACGTGCGGACGCGCGAGACGAACCTCGGCAGCCTGGTGGCCGACTCGGTCCTGTGGCTCGGGCGCGCCAAGGTGCCCGAGACCGACCTCGCGCTCGCCAACGGCGGCGGGATCCGCGGCTCCATCCCCGCGCCGCAGATGACCGGCTTCACGGTGGCCACCGCGCTCGCGTTCGACAACCCGCACATGGTCGCCGAGATCACGGCGGCCGGGCTCCTGGCGGCGATGGAGAACGCCGTCAGCCGGATCCCGGCCTCCGACGGGCGCTTCCCCCAGCTGGCGGGCGCGTACCTCGAGTACGATCCGAGCCGGCCGGGCCTCTCGGACCGCCCCACGCTGGCCACGCCCTCCCGCGTCAAGACGCTCCGGGTCCAGCGCGCCGGCGGAGCCACCGATACCGTCGTCGAGAACTTCGCGCTCGTGGGCGACCCGGCTCGCCGCTTCACGCTCGCCACCAACGAGTTCCTCATGGGGGGCGGCGACGGGTACGTCGCCCTCAAGGCCGCCTCCGAGGCACCCGGCGCCAAGAAGGTGGTGGTGCCCGAGAAGGAGCAGCAGACCCTGATCGACTACGTGGACAAGGTCCTCGCGCGGCGGGTCGATCGGCCCGACCCGGTGAGAGAGCCCCGCATCGTCCGCGTGGGCGGCTAGAGCCGCATCCCACCGCACCCGGACCTGGCTGCTCCGGGTGCGGTCGTCTGGCCGGCGCCCTCGATGTCGTTGACACCGCTGCGGACGCCCCCCTACACTCGCGCCACGCGCGCGACACGGCGTCGCCAACGCCTCACCACTGGCGGATCGAACCGGCCCACGTGAGGCGGCGGGACACCACTCCCGGCTCGACGACGCCATCGGGAGGAGTGCGAGAAACGGCCAAGTCGCGACGACGGCGCGGCATCCGCCTGGGGCGTGTGCTCGGCCGGCCCCTCGGCATCGGCACGCTCACCGCCGTCGCCGGCCTCCTGTTCATGCCCTGCCGCTCGGCATGGCGCTGGAGGAATCGGTCGGGCTCAACCTCCTCTTCCGGCTGCGCGGGCTCTCGCCCGCCGCCTCCCGAAGTCCTCATCGTCGCCATCGACCGGCCTGCTGCCGAAGCGCTCGGGCCTGCCCGCCAACCCGAACCGATGGCCGCGAATCCAGCACGCCGACCTCGTCGATGCCCTCCATCGCGGCGGGGCGGCGGCCATCGTCTTCGACGTGGTCTTCGACGATCCCGGCGCGCCGACCGACGATCGGACCCTGGCCGAGGCCATCCGGCGGGCCGGCACGGTGGTTCTCGCCCAGCAGCTCGTGCGGGAAAGCGTCCCGTGGGGGGGGCGACCCGCGGGCCCCGGCCGACCCGTTCCACGTCGAGCGCCTCGCGTCCCCCTTGCCCCTGCTGGCGGAGGCTGCGGCAGGGCTCGCGCCGTTCCCGCTGCCCAAGGTGCCCGTGCAGGTCAGCCGGTACTGGACCTTCAAGGCAGGCGCCGGCAACGCGCCGAGTCTGCCCGTCGTGGCGTTCCACGTCTTTGCGCGCGACGGCGCACGGATCCCTTGTCGAGCTGCTGAAGGCCGCGGGCGCACGTCCCCCGGAGGAAGGGGCTGTCCGGCAGCGGCCATGCCGAGCTCGCCGGGCGCCGAGCGGATCGTCGCGCGCCGTGCGGGAAGCAGTCGAGCAAGATCCCGAGACCCGGACTCGACTCGCCGACGCGATCGCCCGCGCCGTCGAGCCCGGCGCGGACGCGCGCGTGCGACGGCTGCTCGAGCGACTGGTCCGCCTGTACACGGGGCCGGACTCCCCGTACCTCGACTTCTACGGCCCTCCGCGCACGATCCCCACGATCCCGTACGATCGCGCGCTCGCCCGGCTATCCGCGCGTGACGGAGGGCTGGACGTGCGCGGCAAGGCGGTGTTCATCGGGCTCTCGTCGCACACGGGCGCCGAGCAGAGGGACGGCGTCAACACCATCTTCTCGGAGCCGAACGGCCTCGACCTGAGCGGCGTCGAGGTCGCGGCGACGGCGTTCGCGAACATCGCGGAGGCGCGGTCCGTCGAGCCCCCGTCCATCGCGGCCGAGCTCGTCCTCGCGATCGGCTGGGGGCTCGCGCTCGGATTCCTCGCGTGGCGTCTGCCGCTGCTCGCCTCGGCGCACGCTCCTGCCGCTCGCCGGGGTGCTCTACCTGATGGTCGCGCGCAACCGGTTCACGGCCACCGGGCTGTGGCTGCCGCTGGTCGGTCCGCTCGCGATCCAGATCGCGGTGGCCTTCGCGGCGTCCGCGCTCTGGAGACATCGGGACACGCGGCGCGAGCGCGAGCACCTGTCGACCGCGCTCGCCCACTACCTCCCGCCGAAGATCGCCGAGGAGCTGGCGCGCGAGATCGGCGACGTCCGCGCCGCCGACCAGCTCGTCTACGGCACGTGCCTGTCGACGGACGCTCACCAGTACACCACGCTCTCGGAGACCATGGAGCCCGCGGAGCTCGGGCGCCCTCATGAACCGGTACTACGCCGTCCTCTTCGAGCCCGTGAAGCGGCACGGCGGCCTCGTCCAGGACGTCGTGGGCGACTCCATGCTCGCGATCTGGGCGACCACCGAGCCGGACCTCTCCCTCCGGAGCCGCGCGTGTCTGGCCGCGCTGGACATCGCCGCGGCGGTGGACCGCTTCAACGCGGCCTCGGGCCGGCCTCTCGCTCCCGACGCGCATCGGCCTCCACTCGGGCCAGCTGCTCCTCGGAAGCGTGGGCGCGATGGACCACTACGAGTACCGGGCGGTCGGCGACATCGTGAACACGGCCACGCGCCTGGAGGGCCTCAACAAGCACCTCGGGACCCGGCTGCTGGTCAGCGCGGAAGTGCTCCATGGCCTGGAAGGCCTGATAAGTCGCGAGCTTGGGTCGTTCCTCCTGGCGGGCAAGTCGCGGCCGATCGTCGTTCACGAGCTGGTCGCACGGGCCGCCGATGCTACCGCGTGCGGACCGGGAGCGTGTGTGCTATCTTTGCCGGGGCTCTCGACGCCTACCGGCGTGGAGCCTGGCCCGAGGCCATGCGGCTCTGGGAAGAAGCGCTCCGCGCGCACGGAGGCGAGGATGGGCCAAGCCGCTTCTACCTCCGCTGGTGCGAGACGCACGCCGCCGGGCCGCCGCCCGCCGACTGGGACGGCGTCGTGCGCATGGACCAGAAGTAGCCGGAGGGCCGCGTGACCGGCCGCCGGCTGCATCCCGGCCTGTGCCTGACGGCGCTGGTCCTCGCCGCCAGCGCCTCCGCCCGCGGCCGCGGCCGATTGCCAGGACTGGGTGGCGCGAACGGTCTCCGTCCAGGGCCGGGTGGAGGCTCGCCGCGCCGGAGAGCCCCAGTGGCTCCCCGTGCAGACCGGCGCCGCGCACTGCCTGGGCGACGCGGTCCGCCTTGGCACGCTCAGCCGAGCGGCCATCGCTCCTGCGCGACGGCGGCGTCGTCCGCCTCGATCAGAACACCACGATCACGTTCACGCCGCCGCCGGATCGAGTGCGGTACCTGGATCGACCTCCTGACCGGCGCGGCCCACTTCTTCACCCGGACACCGCGACGTCTCCGCATCACGACGCCGTTCGTCAACGGGTCGGTCGAAGGAACCGAGTTCCTGGTCGAGGTGGAGCCTGATCGAGGCGCGCATCTCCGTGTGGGAGGGTCGGGTCCTTGCCGAGAACGCGCAAGGGCTCCCTCGCTGCTCACGGCCGGGCAGTCAGCGGCGGCGCGCGCCGGCCAGGCTCCGACGCTCCGGCCGATCATCGTGAGGCCGGCCGACGCCGTGGCCTGGGCACTCTACTATCCCCCGGTCCTCGACCTTCGCCCCGCCGACTTCCCCGACCGGCCCGGCGAGACGTGGCCGCCGCTGGTCCGCCGCTCCATCGAGGAAGCCGGCCGTGGGGACCTCGCCGCCGCCCTGGACAGCGTCGCGGCCATTCCAGCCACCGTCAGCGATCCTCGGGTGTTCGCGCTACCGGGCCGGGCTGCTCCTCGCCGTGGGAAGAGTCGACGAGGCGGTTCCCGACATCGACCGGGCGCTGGCCCTCGCGCCGCAGGGGGGCGACGCGCTCGCGCTCCGGTCCGTCGTGGCGCTGGCCCGGAACGACCGGGCGCTCGCGCGCTCCCTGGCCGAGCAGGCGACCCAGGCCGACCCGGGATCGGCCGCCGCCAAGCTGGCGCTCTCCTACGCCCAGCAGGCGGCCTTCGACCTCAACGGCGCGATCGCGAGCGTCGCAGCAGGCGGTGCAGCTCCGGCCGGGCAATGCCCTGGCCCATGCGCGCCTGGCGGAGCTCTGGCTCTCGCTCGGCGACCTCGACCGCGCGCGCGTGGCCGCCACCGAGGGCGCGCGCCTCGATCCCGGAGACGCGCGAGTCCAGAGCGTGCTCGGCTTCGCCGCCCTCGACCGAGATCCGGCGCCGCGAGGCTGCCGAGGCGTTCGAGCGCGCGATGCTGCTCGATCCCGGGGCGCCCCTCCCCTGGCTCGGCCTCGGGCCTGACCCAGATCCGCGGCGGCGACCTCGAGGAGGGCCGGCGCCAGATCGAGATCGCGGTCAGCCTGGACCCCGGCGACTCCCTCCTGCGCAGCTATCTCGGCAAGGCCTACTTCGAGGAGCGGCAGCCGGCGCTCGCCGCCGACCAGTTCAACCTCGCCCAGCAGCTGGACCCGAACGATCCGACGCCCTGGCTCTACGACGCCATCCGGCTCCAGAGCGTCAACCGCCCCGTCGAGGCGCTCCGATCCTCGAGCGCTCCATCGCGCTGAACGACAACCGCGCCGTCTACCGCTCTCCGGACCAGCTGGTCGAGAGGACAGCACCGCCAAGAGCGCCAACCTGGCCCGGATCTACGACGACCTGGGCTTCCAGCAGCGTCGCCCTCGTCGAGGGACTGGCTGTCCGTCAACACGGACCCCGCGAGCGATTCGGCGCACCGGTTCCTGGCCGACACGTATGCCGCCCTGCCCCGCCACGACACCGCCCGGGTGAGCGAGCTGCTGCAATCCCAGCTCCTCCAGCCCATCAACGTGCTGCCCGTCCAGCCGCAGCTCGGGCTGAACAACTCGTTCATCTTCTCCCGTACCGGTCCGGCGGACCCCGGATTCAGCGAGTGGAACTCGCTCTTCACGAGGAACGGCTTCCACGTGCTGGCCAATGGGCTCGTGGGCGGGAACGACACCTACGGCGACCAGGTGGTCGTCACGGGGATCTGGGACCGTCTCTCCGTGAGCATCGGCCAGTTCCACTACCAGACGGAGGGGTTCCGACCCAACAACGACCTCGAGGAGAACATCTACCAGATCTTCGCGCAGTTCCAGCTCTCGTCGCGCACGAGCGTCCAGGCCGAGTACCGGCGGCGGGAGAACGAGCAGGGCGACCTGCCGCTCCGCTTCAACCCAGACGACTTCGACCCGACGCTCCGGCAGACGTTCGATTCCGACTCCGCCCGCTTCGGGGTGCGCCAGGTCCTGTCCCCGTCGTCGACTCTCATCGGCTCGTTCATCTACGAGGACGACCGGACCACCACCGACGTCCTCGACACCCTCATCCTGGTCGACCAGACGGGCTACCACGCGGAGGGACAGTACCTCTACCGCTCCAAGCGGTGGAGCCTCGTCGCGGGAGGCGGATACTTCTCGGCCGACGGCACCGACTCCACCATCGGCGACTTCGAAACGCGTCACGGCAACGCCTACCTGTACCCGCAGCTCCACCTTCCCTGGAAACTCGACCTGACGCTCGGGGCGAGCGTGGACACGCTGTCATCGAGCCTCCGGGACACGACCCAGTTCAACCCGAAGCTCGGGGCCATCTGGAATCCCGTCCCGGGAACCACCCTCCGGGCCGCGGCCTTCCGAACGCTCGAGAAGCCGCTCTTCTCCGGGCGGTCCATCGAGCCGACCCAGGTGGCGGGCTTCAACCAGCTCTTCGACGACTCGGGGCTCGGCGCCGACTCCTGGCGCTACGGCGTGGCCTACGACCAGCGGCTCCCGGGCTCCGCGTACGTCGGGGTCGAGGCATCCCGGCGCGACACGACGGTCCCGTTCGAGACCTTCGACCTGGTCACGGAGATCACCGGCAAGGCCCAGGCCGACTGGGAGGAGACCCTCGTCCGCGCCTACGCCTACTGGGCCGTCGACGGACTGGATCGCTCTCAGCGCCCAGTACCTCTACGAGCGGCTCGAGCGCGACGCGGACAGCACGGGCGTGACCCGGGTCGTCGAGAGCGACACCCACCGGGTACCGCTCTCCGTCGCCCTCTTCCACCCCACGGGGCTCCAGGCCAGGCTGACCGGCACCTACGTCCACCAGAGCGGCCGGTTCGGCGACGCGATCAGCGGCATCACGTCGGGAAGCGACCAGTTCTGGGTGCTCGACGCCTCGATCGGCTACCGCCTGCCGAAGCGATTCGGGCTCATCACCCTCGAGGGGCGCAACCTGCTCGACCACCGCTTCCGCTACAACGACAACGACTTTGGCCACCCGACCCTCTACCCGGAGCGGTTGATTCTCCTGCGGCTGACGCTGGCCTTCTGACCGGCCCCCACTCGCCTCGGAAGGGAGGACATCCCTCGACGCCTCTCGCAAGGAGCAGGCAGGCTCCGGGTCGCTCAGACGACGACCCCGGCCGCCTGCGGCCATGGCCTCGCAACGGCCTCGCCACACAGGGAGAGAATCCATGAGCGACGCGCAGAGCTACCAGCTCCAGGAGACCATCGAGGGCGTGACCTTCACGTACCGTGACCCCGGGCAGGATCCAAGTTTCAGCCAGGTCAACGGTCCAACGGGGGACGGGAACTTCGAGGACGTGCGCCTGTGGGCTGTCGGCGATTCCCCCGACATGTTCCTCATGGACGCCGAGACCCCGAGCAACGTGACCCGCCTCATGACCTACGGGGGACCGGGCAAGTTCTGGCGGTACAGGATCAACACGGGCAGCCAGAGGTGGCAGCGCCGGAAGCCCGGGCAAGGCTGGTCGCAACCCCCCAGGCCCGTGAGCGACCTCCGGATCAGGATCGACGGGGAGGTCGAGCACCCGGTCACCGAGGTGCGTCCGACGGGTCCCTCGGGAGAGGAAGGCACGCTGATCATCCATCCCGGGAGCACGTGCCGGATGATCTGGAACCCCGCGACCCGCAGATACACCAAGGTGTGCACGAACCCCTGACGCGCGGCCTCCTGGCCAGCCAGAGCATTCCGTCCATCGAACGCGCTCGGCGGCGGGACCCACCGCCGCCGTTCCCGTCGAGGCGCCGGACCCGCCGCCCCGAAATGCCCTGGCGTTCGCATGATCGGGCCGCTCATACTCGATCGGCGGCAGCATCGCCGGAAGATCGCCACGCGGCGGCGGGCGACCGGTTGCCGGTCGCCCGGGCCACCACATCCACCTAGTCAGACAGGGAGAGCCAGCCGATGCGCGACCCGCTGGGGTACGAGCTGCACGAAATCGTCGAGGGCGTGACCTTCACGTATCGCACCCGGGGAGAGGATCCGTTCGTCCCGGAGGCCCTGGGCCGGACCAACAGCGGAGGCGACTACGAGGACATGCTCCTGTCGGCAGACGGCGACGAGTCCGCCATGCCGATCGTCGACGCGCGCCCCGTCAGCTTCGACGTGGTGTCCATCCTCGCCTACCAGGGGAAGGCCCGGTTCGCGCGGTACACGATCAACACGGCGAGCCAGACCTGGACGCGAGACGGGGGAGCGGGGCCATCCCAGGCTCGGCCGGTGAGCGACCTTCGCATCCGGATCGATCAGGAGGGCGAGGTCGAGCGCACGCCGGACCAGATACAGGTCGCCGGCGCCCGCGGAGAGTACGTGGCGCTGATGCACCCGGGAAGCACGTGCCGGATGGTCTGGAACCCGGCGACCCGGAGATACACGCGCGTCTGCAGCTAGATCGGGGGGCGCGCGGGCGTCCCTAGGACGCCGTGGCCCCCGGACACGGCCCGGCGAGCGCCTCGATGCGCTCCGCCGAGTCCGGGTGCGCGTCCAGCCAGAGCGCCCAGGCCTCCTCCGCCGGGTTTCGGAGGCGATCCTCCAGCAGGGCGACGAGCGCGCGGCAGCTCGACGCCTCGGACTCGTTCAGGAGCGTGGCGGCCATCGCATCGGCCGCCTGCTCCTCCTCGGGCAGGTAGGGATTCCCTCCCATCTCCATCGCGGCGATGACGCCCTTCCGCGCGGTGCTGATCCCCTTCGAGACCAGGCCACCCACCCCGGGGATCAAGCCGGCCGCCGTGGACGCCGCGCTGCTCGCCGTCTTGACCTGTTTCTCGGTCTGCTTCTGGGCGTCGGCGCGGGCCTGGCGCGCGTCCGGGTGGCTGAGCTGCATGTGGGCGATCTCGTGCGCGAGCAGGGCGCCGAGCGTCGCGCGATCGAGCCGCGTCATGGCGCCCTGGGTGAGGATGAGCCGGACCCGGCACGGAGCGTGCGGCTTGAGGGCGACGGCGACCAGGTCGTCTTCCACGATCCCGAAGTCGGCGGGGCACCCGTCGGCCGGGCCTCGCCAGAGCCCGGCGGCGGTCAGGAGCGGATTCAGGGTCCGGGAGAGACCGTCCCGCTCGCCGGGCGTGAGCGCCCGTGGCTTCGGGGGTCCGGAGGTGGTCGCGCACGCGGCGAGGGAGACCAGCGCCACGCCGAGGACGAGCCCGCGCGCGCCCATGACGGGACCACCGTAGCAGCGGCTCCGGCAGGGCGCAACGCCGCGCCGATGGCGCCCCGCGCCGCTCCCCGCCGGCCAGGCCGGCTCAGGGCTCGGGCGGAAGGAGGCGGACCTCCGCGGGCGGCCACGAGAGCGCGATCCGCGCGCCGCGCCGGAGCGCGGGCCCCCGCGCGCGGCGCGAGCGGGTCACCGTGAGCCGCTCGCCCCCGTCGAGCCGGACGCGCCCGCGCTCGATCGGCCCGGGATCGGCCACGTCCTCGACGACACCCACCAGGCCCTCGCTCTCCGCCCCGCCCTCCGACACCGCGGCCGCGTCCGGGCGGAGCAGGACGACCACGCGCTCGCCGACGCGCGCCGCGCTCCCCGCCGCGCGGAGACGCCCTCCTCCCGCGGTCCGGAGGACGACGCCCCCTCCCTCGGCGGACAGCACGACGGCGTCCAGGAGGTTCGAATCCCCCACGAAGCCCGCAACGAACGCGCTCGCCGGGCTCTCGTAGAGCACGCGGGGCGCCGCCACCTGCTGGATTCCGCCCCGCCCGCATCACCGCCACCCGGTCGGAAAGCTCCATCGCCTCGTCCTGGTCGTGGGTCACGAGGACGACGGTGATGCCGAGCGCCCGGTGAAGGTCGCGGAGCTCCGCGCGCAGCGTCTCGCGGAGCGCACGGTCGAGCGCCCCGAAGGGCTCGTCCATCAAGAGCACGCGCGGCCGGAAGACGAGCGCCCGCGCCAGCGCGATCCGCTGCTGCTGCCCGCCCGACAGCTGCCGCGGCAGCCGGTCCCCGTGGCCGGGCAGGCGGACCAGGTCGAGCATCGCGCCCACGCGCGCCGTCACCTCGGCCTCCGAGGCTCCCCGCACGCGGAGCGGGAAGGCCACGTTCTCCCGGACCGTGAGGTGCGGGAAGAGCGCGTAGTCCTGGAACACCATGCCGACCTCGCGCCGGTGCGGCGGCCGCGCCGCCACGTCCACGCCGTCGATCCGGATCGTCCCTTCGTCCGGCGCCTCGAACCCGGCGATCAGGTTCAGCACCGTCGTCTTGCCGCAGCCCGACGGTCCGAGGAGGGTCACCAGCTCGCCGGGCTCGACCTCGAGCGCGAGGCGGTCGACGGCCGTGACCGCGCCGAACCGCTTGGTGAGATCGGTCAGGCCGAGCCGGGCGCCGTCCCGCCTCCCGGGATCGGGTTGTCGCGACGGCGCGCCGGCCGACGGCACGATCGGGGCCGGGCCCGCCTCGGGATCCGGCATCGCATCGTCTCCCCGCCCCCGGGCCACGCCGAATCGCGCCACGACGCCGAGGAGGCCCAGCGCCACGACCATCTGGAGCGTCGCGACGGCGGTCAGGAGCGGATTGAACTCGTCCTGGGTGATCGTGCTCCACATCTTCCGCGGCAGCGTCGTGGTGGCGGGGCCGCTGACGAACAGCGCGATCACCACCTCGTCGAACGAGACGATCGCCGCGAAGAGCGAGCCCGCCAGGACGCCGCGCCACACGAGCGGGAGCGTCACCCGCCAGAGCGCCTGCCACGCCGTCGCGCCCAGGCTCCGGGCCGCGCGCTCGAGCCGGGCGTCGAGCCCGCGCGCCGCCGCCTCGACGCTCAGCACCACGTACGGGACGCCCAGGGCCGCGTGGGCGAGCACCAGCGCGGCGAGCGTGCCGCCCAGGCCGACCGCCGCGAACCCCGCGTAGAGCGCGATCGCCGCCAGGACGACCGGGACCATGGCCGGCAGGAGGACGAACGCCCGCAGCGCCCGCCGGAGGCCCGCGCTCCCGCGCCCCCGACCCAGGGCGAGCCCCGCGGGAGTGCCGAGGAGCGCGGCCAGGGTCGCGGCCAGCGCCGCCACCACGAGGCTCGTCACGGCCGCCTCCCGCCACTCGCGGTCGGCGAGCACCCGCCCGTACCACTCGAGCGTCAGGGCGTCCGGCGGGAAGGCGAGCCAGGTGGTCCGGGAGAGCGACATCGGCACGAGGGCGAGGATCGGCAGCAGGAGGAAGGCGACGCTCAGCCCCGCCGCGCTCCCCATCACCAGGCGGAACGGCACGTCAGCGCCTCCCCGCGCCCACCAGGGCCTCCAGCCGGAGCGCCCGCTGGGCGGGCAGGAGCGCCACGATCGTGGCGACCAGCAGCACCAGCCCGAGCGCAGAGGCGAGCGGCCAGTCCTGCGTCTGGCTCACGTGAGCCTCGATCAGCATCGCGAGCGTCGTCACCTTCCCGCCTCCGAGCAGCGCGGGCGTGATGAAGAATCCCAGCGCCACCACGAACAGGAGCAGGCTGCCCGCGCCGACGCCGGCCCGGGAGAGCGGCCACCAGACCCGCCGGAACGCCTGCCACTCGCTGGCCCCGAGCCCCGCCGCGGCGCGGAGGAGCCCGGGATCGATGCCGCGCATGGCGCCGTACAGCGACAGGATCATGTACGGCAGCAGGACGTGGATCATCCCGATGTGGACGCCCACCTCGTTGTAGACGAGAGGCACCGGCTCCCGCACGATCCCGAGAGTCAGGAGGAGACGGTTGACGGCGCCCTGGCGCTGCAGCAGGACCATCCAGGTGAAGCTCCGCGCGAGCACGCTGATCCAGAAGGGCGCCACGACCAGGGCGAGGAGGAGCTGCCCGCGCCACCCACGGACTCGAGCCAGGAGGTAGGCGACCGGGTACCCCAGCACGAGGCACGCGAGCGTCACCGTCAGGCTCAGCCGGAACGTCCGGAGGAGCGCATCGCGGTAGAGCGGCGTCGTCACGAGCTCGCGCCACGGTGCTCCGGTCGAGGCGGTCGGCGCCGTCGACGGCGCGAGGCCCCAGAGGAGTACCCGGGCGATCGGACCCACGAAGACGACGGCGAGGAACGCGACGAGGGGCAGGAGCGGCCAGAAAGCCGAGCGGGCCGAGCTGCTTCGGCTCACCGGCGCGCGCCGGCCGGCGCCCTCAGCCCGCCCCGCCGCCCGGCTCCGAGCTGCGCTCGCGGCGGGCGGGAGACGATCGTTCGCCGCTCCCTCAGCCGAGGAAGGTCAGCCAGCGCTTGAGGACCGCGTCGATGTTCTTCGCCCACCAGGCGGGGTCGACCTGGATCTGGCGCTCGATGTTGCCGGGCGCCGTCGGCAGGAGGGCCAGCGTCTCCTTCGACATCTTCTGGTAGGCCAGGCGATTCGGCATGCCGTACGGGAACTGCTCGGCGAACGCGGCCTCGGGCTCGGGCCGCGTGTAGTGGGCCATCAGCCGCATGGCCGCCTCGCGGTTCTTGGCGCCCTTCGGCACGATCCAGAACGACTGCATCCACGCCCCGCCGTCGAACGTCCAGTCGACGTCGGCCCCGGCCTTCTTGAGGTCGATCAGCCGGCCGCTGAACCCCTCGACCATGTCCACCTCGCCCCCGCGGAGGAGCGTCTGGATCTGGGCCGGGCTCTTGTACCAGACGTTGACGACGTCCTTCCGGCTCTCGAGGAACCGGAACGCGCGGTCGACGTCGAGCGGATAGAGCGCGCCCGGCGCCACGCCGTCGGCCAGGAGGGCGAACTCGAGCACGGGCACCGGCTGTCCGTACATGGCGCGCCGGCCCGGGAAGGCCTTCGTGTCGAAGAAGTCCTTCCAGGTGCGGGGCTGGCGGCCGGCCGGGAACTTCTGGCTGTTCCAGCCGAGCGAGTACGCGTACGCGACCGACCCGATGCCCCAGTCGCTCGCCGCCGCCGGGAGCAGGTCGCCGCGCGGGATGACGGAGAAGTCGGCGCGCTCGAGCATGTCGTCGGCCGCCAGGCGCAGCATCATCTGGCCCTCGGCGTCCACGAGGTCCCACTCGACGGCCCGCGCCTGGACCATCGCGCGGATCTTGGCGATGTCGGGAACGCCCACGGTCCGGACCCGGATGCCGGTTTCCTTCTCGAACGGGTCGAAGAAGAACTTCCGCTGCGCCTCGGTGTAGGTGCCGCCCCAGGTGCACACGACCACCTCGCCGCTCCCCTGGGCCCCGGCCGCCCGCGAGCCCAGCGCGAGGCCGGCTCCGGCCGTCACCGCGCCGGCGCCCAGCGCCCCGCGGAGGAACGTCCGCCGCCCGATACCGGTCCGATCGCCCATGTCCCGCTTCGTCATTCCATCCTCCGTGTCGTCAGCCGAAAGCGCGCGATGTGCATCGCGCGATCAGCCTAGCACAGCCTGCATCGCGCGCCGCGCACGCCGTCGTCATTGGCTGACCGCATCGCGACGCTGATTGGCGCCGGGCCCGAGGACGATTCGACGGCGCGTCAGGATCCCAGACGCGGCCGGATGACTCGGCGGAACGCGTCGATCTCGCGCTCCGGCATGTCGTAACCTCCGGCCAGCGTGTGCGCGGGGAACAGGAAGACGTGCTCGACGCCGGCCTCCTCGCGGGCGCGAAGGAGGCGGTCGGCGCAGTGCTCGGGCGGTCCGAAGAGGCCGAACGCGTCCGAGATGCGCGCGGCGAGATCCTCCGAGACGTCCCCGGGCGCCAGGCCGTCCGGAACGGGAAGACCGGCCTGGCGAAGCCAGTAGAGGTTCGCCCCGCTCGGATAGGTCAGCCACGAGTGCCCCGGAGCGAACCATTCCCGGGGCCAGCGCCGCGCCGCCGCCAGGCTCTCTTCCAGGGCGAGGGTCACGATGAACACGGTGCGGAAGCCGTCGAGCGAGCGGGCCGCCCGGCGGGCGCCGGCCTCGAGATGGCCGCGGGCCGCGGCCACCGCGTCCCGGTGGAGGCCCACCATCAGGAACGCGCCGTCGGCCACCTCGCCGGCCAGCTCCACCATGCGCGGCCCCGCGGCCAGGAGGTAGACCGGCGGCGGCGCAGGCCCGAGGTTCCGGAGGCGGCTCGGCGGATCGCCGAAGGCGACGGCCTCGCCCGCGAGCAGCCGGCGGAGGGCGACCACGGCCGTCCGCATCGCGTCCACGGTGGCCCGGCTCTGCCCGACGCTCCGCGCCGACAGGAAGCCCGGCGCGACGGTGAGGCACACCCGCCCCGGCGCGAGCTCGTCCAGGCTGTTCGCCAAGGAGGCCAGCAGGACCGGATGGCGAACGATCGGGCTCGAGGTCGCCGGGTAGAGCCGGATCCGCCGCGTCCGCTCCGCAGCCAGCGCGAGGACCAGGTACGCGTCCCGCCCGCTGTGGGGATGGTCGTGGACGCCGACTCCGTCGAAGCCCGCGTCCTCGCACCGCGCGACGACGTCCGCCACCTGGGGGATGGGCCGTCCGACGGGAACCCGGATGTCTACCTGCACGGGACCGCGCCCCGGTGTGCCGCCCGATCCCGTCTCCGTGAAGCGCCGCGAGCCTTCACCGCCGACGCCCGGAGCTCCGGCGCCGTCGGTCGGCCGGACGTCAGCACCGTCAAGACCGGCGGGCTCAGGACGCGTCGGCGCGGCGGACGACGGTCCGGTCGAGGTCGCCGACGCGCGGCACGCCGGTGAGCGCGAGCGCGTGGTCGACCTCGTTCGCGAGGATCTCCAGCGCCCGCCGGACGCCGGCCGATCCCCCGACCGCGAGCCCGTAGAGGTACGGGCGGCCGACCATCACGGCCCGCGCCCCGAGCGCGAGCGCGCGGACCACGTCCGCCCCGCGCCGGACGCCGCCGTCCAGCAGGACCTCCAGCCGGTTGCCGACGGCGTCCACGATCTCCGGCAAGGCTTCGACCGTCGCCGGGCAGCCGTCGAGCTGCCGGCCGCCGTGGTTCGAGACGACGAGCCCGTCGACGCCGTGCTCGGCCGCGCGCCGGGCATCCGCGGCGGTGAGCACGCCCTTCAGGAGGAGGGGGCCGGACCAGAGCGACCGGAACCACGCGAGGTCGGCCCAGGCGATGGACGGGTCGACCTGCCGGTTGGCCACGCCGGCGAGCGTCACGACGTCCGTCCGCGGCGCTTCCGGCATGCCCACCAGGTTCGCCAGCGTGAGCTTGGGGCCGAGAAGGACCCGGCGCATCCAGCCGACCCGCCGCATGGTGTCCACGACGTTCCGCACCGTCACGCGGGGCGGGACGGTGAAGCCGTTGCGGAGGTCCCGCTCGCGGCGGCTGATGACCGGCACGTCGACCGTGAGGAGGAGCGCGCGGTACCCGGCCGCCCGGGCTCGCTCGACGAACCGCCGCGTCAGGTCCCGGTTCTGCCACACGTACAGCTGGAACCACAAGGGCCCCGGCGCCCCGGCCGCCACCTCCTCGATCGAGCAGCTCGAGTGGGTGCTGAGCGTGTAGATGGTCCCGGCCTCGTGGGCCGCCCGGGCGGCCGCCACCTCGCCCTTGGGCCAGCAGAGCCCGGCCATGCCGGTCGGTGCCACGATGACCGGCGTCGCCACGCGCTCGCCGAGCACGACGGTCGCCTGCTCCCGCTTCGAGACGTCCACGAGGACGCGCGGCTGGAGGAGAAGACGCTCGAACGCCTCGCGGTTGCGCGCCACCGTGTGCTCGTCGCCGGCGCCGCCCTCGACGAAGTCGAACACCGCGCGGGGCAGCCGCCGCCGCGCGAGTGCGGCGCAGGTCGTCGATCGTGTAGGCGCGGGTCAGGCTCTTCATGTGCCCGGTGATGATACCATCGCCTTCCGTGAGATCCACATGAGCGGCCAGCGTTTCGGGGAGGTCGTCGAGCTCACCTGGCAGGGCGGTCTCCGCTTCGAGGCCCGCGCCGGCGACCACACGCTGGCCGTCGACAGCGAGCGCCAGGGCGGGATCTCGCCGACGCAGGCGCTCGCCGTCAGCCTCGCCGGGTGCATGGCGATCGACGTGGTGGACATCCTCCAGAAGGGCCGGTTCGCGCCCGAAGCGGTCGAGGCTCGTCTCGAGACCGAGCGCCGGCCGGAGCCGCCTCGCTATGTCACGCGCGCGGCGCTCCACTTCGTGGTGCGGGGCGAGGTGCCCGCCGACCGGGTCGAGCGGGCGATCGAGCTCTCGCGCGAGCGCTACTGCTCCGTGTGGCACAGCCTCCGGCCCGACATCGACTTCCGCACCTCCTTCGAGATCGCGGCCGAGCGCCGCGCGTGGTGATGGCGTCACAGACGGCTGACCCGTCGGCGTTTCACGCCTTCGAGCGAACCGGATGGGAGAGCATCCCCCGGGCGTATCAGGACGCATTCGGCACGCTCACGACCCAGGCGGTCGAGCCGCTCCTGGACGCCGCGCGCGTCGGCCCGGGTATCCGCGTCCTCGACGTCGCGACGGGACCGGGCTACGTCGCCGCCGCGGCGGCCCGGCGGGGCGCGGCGGTCGTGGGGATCGACTTCTCGGCGGCGATGCTGGCCGAGGCGCGCCGGCACCACCCCGAGATCGACTTCCAGGCGGGCAACGCCGAGGCGCTCCCGTTCCACGACGGGAGCTTCGATGCGGTCGTCATGAGCTTCGGGCTCCTGCACCTCGGGCGGCCGGACCAGGCGCTGGCCGAGGCGCACCGCGTCCTTCGCCCGGAGGGCCGGATCGGCTTCACGGTCTGGGCCCGGCCGGAGGAGTCGGTGGCCTTCGGCATCGTGCTCCGCGCCATCGAGCGCCACGGGCGCCTGGACGTGGCGCTCCCGCCCGGACCTCCCTTCTTCCGGTTCAGCGACCCTGAGGAGTCCCGCCGTGTCCTGCTCGGGCTGGGCTTCCGAGCGCCGGAGGTGGCGGTGGTGCCGCAGGTCTGGCGGCTGGGGTCTCCCGACGCGCTCTTCGACATGATGCGGGACGGGACGGTCCGGACGGCCGGGCTCCTGCGGGCCCAGACGCCCGACGCCCAGGACGCGATCCGGGCCGAGGTGCGGGCCGCGGTCCGGGCCTACCAGCGCGGGAGCGGAGTCGAGCTTCCGATGCCCGCCATCCTCGCCTCCGCCGCCCGAGGCTGAGCAGGCATATCCGCCCGCCCGTCAGCCCGCCAGCCGGCGGATGACGAGCTCGCGGTGGTAGTCGGCGTCGCCCCAGGTCGCCTCGAGGGTCTTCGCGCGCTTGAAGTAGAGGTGGAGGTCATACTCCCAGGTGAAGCCGATCCCCCCGTGCACCTGGATGGCCTCGCCGCACACCTTCCGCGCGGCCTCGCTGACATAGGCCTTCGCCACGGACGCGGCCGTCGCGCCGTTCTCGGCGTCCGCATCCAGGGCCCAGGCCGCGTAGTAGGTCGCCGCGTGGGCGTTCTCCACCTCGAGGAGCATCTCGGCGCACCGGTGGCGGATGGCCTGGAAGGAGCCGATCGGCTGACCGAACTGCTCCCGGACCTTCGCGTACTCGACCGACATGTCGAGGCAGCGCCGGGCCGCGCCGAGCATCATGGCCGCGGCGCCCGCCGCGCCGCGCCGGAGCAGGCCGTCGAGGATCGCCGCCGCGGCGCCGGCCTCGCCGAGCCTTGCCCCGTGATCCGCCCGCACGCCCTCGAGGCGCACGGTGGACCATCGCATCCCCGGGTCCATCGCCGGCACCGGTGACACGTCGAGGCCGTCGGCGCCCGCCTCCACCAGGAACAGCGAGAGCCCCTCGGGCCCCCGCGCCGGCACGAGCAGCAGGTCGGCGACGTGGGCCCACGGGACCCACTGCTTCACGCCGGTGAGCCGCACCCCGCCGGAATCGGGCTCGGCGCGTGTCGCGGTCGCCTCCGGGCGCCAGTCCAGCTCGGCGTCGAGGAGCGCCACGGTGGCTCTCGCGGCCCCGCCGGCGATGGCCGGCAGCCAGCGCGCCTGCTGGGCCGGGGAGCCCGCCGTCTGGATGCCCTGGGCCGCCACGACGGTCTCGAGGTACGGCCCCGGGAAGGCGACGCGGCCGAGCTCCTCGAGGACGATGGCCGTCTCGACCATCCCGAGGGCGCTTCCCCCGTGGGCCTCCGGAAGCGCGAGACCGAGCCAGCCGAGCCGCCCGAGCTCCTTCCAGAGATCGTCGCGCTCCCCGCGCGGGTCGTCCCACAGCGCGCGCACGGCGGCCGCCGTCACGTGCTCGTCGAGGAACGCGCGGGCCGTCGCCGCGCAGGAGCTGCTGGTCCGGGCTCAGGCCGAAGTCCACGGTCGGCTCCTAGGACCGCGCCCGGTCGGCGCGAGCCTCCTTCGGAAGGCCCAGGACCCGCTCGCCGATGATGTTCTTCTGGATCTCCGACGAGCCCGCGTAGATCGTCCCCGCGCGAGACCAGAGGAACGCCGTCGCCCAGGTGCCCGGCTCCCCCGAGGACGTGTCGATCTCCGTGAACCCGTCGGCCGTGCCGCTCATCGCCTGGCCCCAGGGCCCCAGGATCTCCTGGGCCAGCTCGTGGTAGCGCTTCTCGAACTCGCTGTAGGAGAGCTTCGTGATCGACGCCGCGGGGCCCGGCGCCTCCCCCTTCTCGAGCGCCGAGAGGATCCGCAGCGCCGCGTAGCGCTGGACCTCGAGGTCCACGTAGACCCGGGCCAGCTTGCCGCGGACCGCCGGGTCCTCGATCAGCGGCCGCCCGCCGCGCCGGAGCGTCCGCACCGCCCGGAGCAGCTGCTGGAACGCGGCGGCGTATCGGGTCACGCGCGCGAGCGAGCTGCCGCCGCGCTCGTAGGAGAGCGTGGTCTGCGCGATCTCCCAGCCCTGACCGAGCCGCCCGACCAGGTCCGTCTTCTCGACGCGGGCGTCGCTCATGAAGACCTCGGAGAAGTGCGCGCTCCCGGTGATCTGGCGCAGCGGCCGCACCTCGACGCCGGGCTGACGCATCGCGATCAGGAAGCACGAGATGCCCTTGTGCTTGGCGACGGCGCCATCCGTCCGCGCGAGGAGCAGACCCCAGTCGGCGACGAGGCCCCCGCTCGTCCAGATCTTCTGCCCGCTCACCGCGAAGTGATCGCCGCGATCCTCGGCCCGCGTCCGGAGACTCGCCAGGTCGGAGCCGGCGTTCGGCTCCGAGTAGAGCTGGCACCACAGCTCCTCCGCCGTCAGGATCTTCCGGAGGTACCGCCGCTTCTGGGCCTCGGTGCCGTGCACGATGATGGTCGGCCCCACGATCGCGAGGCCGAGCGGGTTGATCGGCGCGGGGGCGCCGGCGCGGGCCATCTCGTCCGCCACGATGGCCTGCTGGAGGGGGGTCGCCCCGCGGCCCCCGTACGACACGGGCCAGCCCATCCCCACGTAGCCCGCGTCGTAGAGCCGGCGGTGCCACGCGCGCCTCCCCTCGAGCGCGACGGGCTCCTGCTGCGGGACGTTCGCCTCCAGCCAGCGCCGGGTCGCCTCGCGGAATGCGAGATCCTCGGACGAGTAGCTGAGATCCATGCCTCCCCTCCCCGCAGGCCCCCGGCCAGCTGCCTCCCACGATATGCGCGCGGGAGCCACGGCGCCAGCCTGGAGCGAAGCCTCGCGGAGGGAGTGTCGGGGGCGTCGGCCGCGGGCGCGAGTGCGATCGCAGGGTCGCCGCGCGCCCCGCGCTCCGCGTGGATCAGGCCGGAACGGCCTCCAGGAGCGGGGACCGCCGGAGCATGACGTCGGCCACCTCGGTCGCCGTCGGCCGGCCGAAGAAGTACCCCTGGCCCTGGTCGCAGCCAAGCTCCCGCAGCTCGGCGAGCTGCTCCGCCGTCTCGACGCCCTCGGCCACGGCCTTGAGCCCGAGCGCGCGCGTGAGCCCGACGACCGCGCGGACGATGGCGGCGTCTCCCCGGTTCGCGGGCAGTCCGGCCACGAAGGAGCGGTCCACCTTGAGCACGTCGATGGGGAACCGCTTGAGGTAGCCCAGGCTCGAGTAGCCCGTCCCGAAGTCGTCGATGGCCAGCCGGATGCCGATCGCCTTGAGGTGCTCGAGGGTCTTGACCGTGGCGTCGGCGTCGCCCATCGCGGTGCCCTCGGTGATCTCCACCTCGAGGCCGGAGGCGTCGAGCCCCGACTCGGCGAGCACCTGTCCCACGTCCTGGACCAGCCGCGGGTGGCGGAACTGGCGCGGCGACAGGTTGACGGCCATCACCAGATCGAGGCCGATCTCCGCGTCCGCCCGCCACAGGGACGCCTGCCGGCAGGCGGTCTCGAGCACCCACCGCCCGATCGGCAGGATGAGGCCCGTCTCCTCCGCGATCGGGATGAACGAGCCGGGCGGCACCAGGCCGCGCTCGGGATGCTCCCAGCGAACCAGGGCCTCGAGCCCCACGATGCGGGAGGACCGGAGATCCACCTGGGGCTGGTAGTGGAGTCTCAGCTCGCCCCGGTCGAGCGCCCGCCGGAGCTCGGTCTCCATCTTGAGCCGGCCCTTCACCGTCTCGCGCATGCTCGACTTGAACACCTCGAAGCAGGCGCGGCCGTTGGCCTTCGCCCGGTACATGGCGATGTCGGCGTTGCGCAGGAGTCCCTGGGCGGTGGTGCCCTGGTCGCGCCCGCCGAGCGCGATCCCGATGCTGGCGCCCACGAAGATCTCCTGGTTCTCGATCCGGAACGAGCCGCGGAACGCCTCGATGATCCGCTCGGCGACGAGGGCGGCGTCCGCGCTCACCCCGACGTCCTCGAGCAGCACCGTGAACTCGTCGCCGCCGATGCGCGCGATGGTGTCGACGCGCCGGAGGCAGCCGCGGAGGCGCTCGGCGACCTGCACCAGGAGCTGATCGCCGTGGTCGTGGCCGAGGTTGTCGTTGACCAGCTTGAACCGGTCGAGGTCGAGGAACAGCACCGCGGCGAACTTGCCCCGGCGCGCGGAGCGCTCGAGCGCCTGCTCGAGCCGGTCCATGAACAGCATGCGGTTCGGCAGCCCGGTCAGCTGGTCGTGAAGCGCCCGCTGCACCAGCTGCGCCTCGAGGGACTTGTGGCGGCTGATGTCCCGCGCGTTGAGGACGATCCCGCGCACGCCGGCCTGGTGGAGCAGGTTGGTCCCCTTCACCTCGAGCCATCGCCACGAGCCGTCGCGGTGCTGCCAGCGAAGCTCGACCGAGCGCGACCCCCGCTGCTCGAGCAGCTCGGCGTGGAAGACCTGCGCGCTCTGCGCGTCGCCCTCGTGGACGAGCGCCCAGCCCCGGGTCCCCACCAGCCGGTCCGGCTCGTAGCCGAGCACCGCCTGGACCGCGGGGCTCACGTGCCGGACCGTGCCGTCGGGCTCGAGCACGAGGATGACGTCGGCTGCGTGCTGCACGAGCGCCCGGAAGCGCTCCTCGCTCGCGCGGAGCCCCTGCTCCTCGCCCGCCAGCCGGCGGAACGCGCGCCCGAGCCGCAGGACGCGGAAGCCGAGCCAGCCGACGGCCACGCCGCCGAGGACCGCGAGAACCACGACGCTCCCGGCGAGGGCTCGATGGGTCCGCTCCAGCACGCCGGCGTACGCGCCGGCCGCGAGCCCGGTGGCCTGGCTCACCTCTTCGAGCCCGGCCCGCGGCGCAACGGCCCGCGCCTGATCGAGGCGCCCCGCGAGAAGCAGCGCGAAGGCCTCGTCCACGGCGACCTGCTGCACCTGCACCGCTCCGCGGACCCGGCTCGACGTGGGGAGACCGCTCTCGAGGCGCAGGATCCGGTCGAACGTGCTGACGCGTCTCTCGTCGCGCTCGAGCGTGTCCAGGTCGAGGGTCAGCTGCCGTCGCGCCTCGCGGAGCCGGCCGGCCAGCTCGGCGCCGCGGCGCGGGTCCAGGATCGCCTGGCGCTTGATGACGTGCTCCTGGGCGATTCGCTCCTCCACCTGTTCCATCAGGAGGAGCGCGCGACGGTGGGCTGCAGTCTGCTGGACCAGGAGGAAGCCGCCGACAGCCGAGAACGCGGCGACGAAAAGGGCGATCACCAGGGCGAGGCGAACCGGCAGGTCGAGCGTCCGCCCGGCGGGGCCGCTCTCGGGCCGCCGGGAATCGCCCGGGGCGTCGGGGCCGGCGGGCGCAACCCGCGACCACGGCCAGACGGCCCGGAACAGCCAACTGCGAGTTCTCCCCTTCACAGGCTCTCCCACGCAGAGGTTAGGGAGCCCGGGGCGACCCGGGCACCGTGCGGGGATTAGGCAAGTCTCGTGCCCGGGTAAACCCCCGGAAACGGGGCGGGAGAGCGCTGATTCGGACGCAGGCTGACCCAAGCTGCCTCGACCGAGACCGCAGGGAGGCCTCGGATCTGCCGATCGGGAACTGACAAACTGACGCGTGACGAAATGCCGCGGCCGGCGCCGAAGATCGTCACTCGCGAGACGCCCGATGGGCGGGCCGACCCGCGGAGCACGGGTCCGATCAGAACGGCCGAGGCAGTCCGGGGATCCCGAGGAGGAGTCCGAGTCCCCCAGAGTCGCCAAGCCGACGCGCCCTCTCATGGAACCCGGGAACGCCCTTCCGACCGGGAGGTCAGCCTCCTCCGATGCCATTCGGGGCGTGCGTGACGCCCGCGCGCGTGCAGCGCCGATCCCGTGCGCCCGTCTGGCGCCAAGGCGATTCACCGGCGGCCGACGCGCACCGTCGTGGACCCCACCGCGCCGTCAGCGCCTTGACACACATGGGCCCCGCCGTATCTATGGGGCCTTGTGCGGAGACACGAGGTGAGCCCTGAGGCCTTCGGACCGAGGCGGTGCGCGTGAGCGACCGGTTCGACCTGGCCGTGATCGGAGGAGGCATCGTGGGGCTCGCGACGGCGCGCGCGCTCCTCGCGGAGCGCCCCGGCCTTCGCCTGGTGATCCTCGAGAAGGAGGCGCGGCTCGCCTCGCACCAGACCGGCCACAACAGCGGCGTCATCCACTCGGGGATCTACTACAAGCCCGGCTCCCACAAGGCGCGGCTCTGCGTGGAAGGCGCCCGCCTGATGAAGCAGTTCTGCGCCGAGCACGGGATCCGCGTCGACCCGATCGGCAAGGTGATCGTCGCGACCTCCGAGGCCGAGCTGCCGCGCCTGCAGGCGCTCTTCGAGCGCGGCACCGCCAACGGCGTCCAGGGCCTCGCGCTTCTCGACCGGGACCAGCTCCGGGAGATCGAGCCTCACGCCGCGGCCCTCCGCGCGATCCACTCCCCCACCACCTCGATCGTCGACTACGGGGAGGTCGCCCAGGCGCTCGCGCGGGACCTGCTCACGCAGGGCACCGTCATCCGGACCGGAGCGCGGGTCACCGCCATCCAGCGGACCGACTCCGGATTCGACCTGTCGACCGGATCCGGCCCCATCCAGGCGCGCCGGCTCGTCAACTGCGCCGGCCTCTACTCCGACGTCGTCGCCCGCCTCGCCGGCGCCCGCCCCGGCGTGCGGATCATCCCGTTCCGGGGCGAGTACTACATGATCCGGCCGGAGCGGCACGACCTCGTGCGCGGCCTGATCTACCCGGTCCCCGATCCCGAGTTCCCGTTCCTGGGCGTCCACTTCACGCGCACCGTCCACGGCGACGTCGAGGCCGGGCCGAACGCCGTGCTGGCCTTCGCCCGAGAGGGCTACCGGTTCGGCCGGATCCACCTGCGGGAGCTGGCGGGCACCCTCGGCTACCGCGGCTTCTGGTCCATGGCTCGCCGCTACTGGAGGACGGGAAGCTACGAGATGTACCGGTCGCTCAGCAAGGCCGCGTTCGTCCAGGCTCTCCAGCGGCTCCTGCCCGAGATCGGGCCTGCCGACATCACGCCCGGCGGCGCCGGCGTCCGGGCCCAGGCCGTGGCCGAGGACGGATCGCTGGTCGACGATTTCCGCATCGCCAGGTCCACGGACGCGATCCACGTCCTGAACGCGCCCTCGCCGGCCGCCACGGCCTCCCTGGCCATCGGCGGCCACATCGCCGGACTCGCCAGGGAGGCGTTCGCCCTCGGCTGAACCGGTCGTACCGGCCGCGGGCCGCTAGTCGTCCGGCGCGCCGAGCCGGTCGGCGAGGAACGCGGTGACCTCCGCGATCGCATCGACCCGAGCGGCCGGATCGGTCCCGACGGTCGCGCCGGAGTCGCCGTCCGCCTTGTTGTGGTTCTTCACCTCGGGCCGGTAGCGGACCGGCGTCGCCGGCGCGTCGAAGCTGTGGTGGGCGCCGGGGTACACCTTGATGGCGATCGGGGACCCGGCCGCGCGAGCCCGCTCGACGATCTCCATGCACGGAGCCACCGGCGTCCAGTCGTCGAGCTCGCCGATCAGGACGTAGAGCGGCGCGTAGGGGCGGAAGACCGGCCCGCCCGGATACTTCCGGGTGCAGTTCGGGTAGAAGGCCACGGCGGCTCGAAAGTCCTCCGCGGTGGTGCCCCGATCGAAGACCACGCTGAGAGCGGCCGCCGCCCCGTTGGACCAGCCGAGAAGCGCCACGCGGTCCGCCCTCACGTCGCCGCGCCCCTGAAGGTAGCGGAGCGCTCCGCGCGCATCGTCCGCGCGATCCCGCACCGGCGAGAGGAGATGCCGGCCGGTGCAGACCTCGTCGATGCCGCGGGTGGTGAAGCTGTCCACCAGGAGGGCCACGTAGCCGAGATCGCGCAGGTGCTCCCCCCAGAAGCGGAGCTTGGCCTGGATCGCCCCCGTCGCGGTGCGGAGCCCGGTGCAGCCGTGCAGCAGGACGGCGGCGGGAAAGGCGCCCGATCCCGGGGGCCGGAGGAGCACGCCTTCGACGCGCGCGGCGCTCGCGGCCGTCCCGGGGATCGCCCGCGAAGCTGACCAGCTCGCCGACATCCGCCGCCACGGTGCGGGTCACGGCGTCACCGTCCGGGGCCGGGCGTGGCGCCGCGACGCCGAGGGTGCCGCTGCCCGCGGTCAGGAGCGCGGCGAGCCAGGACGCCAGGCGAGGCGCCCGCCTCACTGCATCGGCGAATAGGGCACCGGCCGCCAGATCTCGTTCCGCACCCGCGCGACGATGGGGCCGTCCTTCTCGGACTCGGCCCGGACGCGCAGCCACTCGGGATCGGACCCGAACGCTCCCCAGGCGCGCTCGCGGTGTCCCAGATCGTCGAACCGGACGATGTAGTGGAGCACGTTGGAGGTGCCGACGACCACCTCCCAGAACCCGACCACCTCGATCCCGTGCTTCCCGAAGAGCCCCATCGTGTGGTTCTTGAACCGGGCGTTCATGGCCGGCATGCGGCCGGGCACGACATCGTAGCTGCGCAGCTCGTAGATCACCGGTCAGACTCCTCTTCTGGGTTGGGCGCGCGCGGCGCGAAGGGCGCGGCGGAGGCCAGGGTCGAGGTCCAGGGCGGCGAGCTCGTCCCACGTGAACCAGCGGAGGGCCCGCGCCTCCGCGGCCTGGCGGTGGAGCACGGCATCGGGAGGCGCGACGACGAGATAGCGAAGGTCCAGGTGGCGGTGCTCGGGTTCGTCCCCGCGGGCCGGGAATCGGGTGCACGTCGACGTCCAGCGGGCGGGGCGCGGACGGGTGGAGGGCCAGCCCCTCGATGCCCGTCTCCTCCCGAGCCTCCCGCAGCGCGACCGTGTCGCCCTCCCGCTCCCCCGGCTCCGCATGGCCTCCGGGCTGGAGCCAGCGCCGGAGCTTCCGGTGGTGGAGGAGGAGCACCCGGTCCCCCGTCGCCGAGACGACCACCGCGCTGCCCGTGAGATGGCCCTCGACGATGCCGCGGTCGAAGGGATCGGGGTGGCGGTCGAGGAAGGCCAGGATCTCGGCCAGGTCCCGCGCTTCCTTCGCGTCCGCCGGCGCGTGCCGTCTCAGCAGGACGTGAAGGGGCGACTCGCCGGAGACCTCGGTCACGCCGCCCCGCCCGTCGCCGGACGCGGCGGCCGGCTCGACACTCGCGACGTGAGAACGCTCCCCGCGGGCGATCACGATCCCCAGCACGGTAGGGCGACGGCGCGGCGGTGTCAACCGGACAACATCACGCGGGCCGGAGCCCGTGTGGCACACTCGGGCCGTGGGACTGGGACGGACGACTCGCTTCGCGCCCCTGCCCGCCGGCGCCCGGCGCGTCAGCGTGATGCGGGCGGGCGCGGCCGGCGTGAAGGCGCTCGCGCCTTCCGACGAGCTCCTGGCGGAGTTCCAGGCCCGGAAGCGGGCGCTGATGCAAGCCGGCGCGACCGCCGACGCGGCCCACGCCGAGGCCCACCACGCGCTCGGCTATCGCGAGCGCTTCCTGGCAGAGATCCGAGGCCGGACCGGACGGCCTCGCCGCCCTGCGCCAGCTGATGGCCGAGGCCCGCACCGGGGACGTCTACCTCATGTGCATGTGCGGCTACCGGACACCCGGCCGCGCGTGCCACACCTACGCGCTCCTCGACCTCGCCCGCGAGCTCGACCCCACGCTCCGGGAGCTGCCCGAGCCCGCCCCGCGCGGAGCGCGCGGGGTCAGGCCTTGACTTCCATAGCATCTCACCCCCGGAGCCGCGGCGAACTGCATCGACGTCAAGGCCTGACCCCGCAGGCCTCGCAGGGGCACCACTCCCGGAGCTTCTGGAACGTGTAGATCCCGGTCGAGTGGCCGTCGCTCCACTGGATCCGGATCGCGTAGCGGCCCACCAGGGAGAGCTCCTTGGCCCGGATGTCCGCGCGGACCATGCGGGGGTCCAGCAGACGCTGCCCCGTCAGCTCGTGCACGCAGCCGGCGCACGGGCAGCGCTCACGGAGCATCTTGTTCGGGAAGACGCTCCGGTGGCCGTCGTCCCACGACACGTGGACCTCCCGGTCCTCGACGCGGCGGATCTCGACCGGCGACACGTCAGGCATTGTTTGAGTATCCCCCGCCCGAGCCCGTATCCTACCAGCCGTGGCAAGCTCGCCGCGCCGGAGCGTCGTCGCGTGGCTGCTCTACGACTTCGCCAACTCGGCCTACGTGGCCGTGATCCCCGGCACCGTCTACTCGAAGTACTACGCGCTCGCCGTCGTCGGGAACGAGCACGGCCAGGGCGATTTCTGGTGGGGGCTCTCGGTGACGATCTCCATGGTGATCGTCGCCGTGGCCTCCCCGCCCCTCGGCGCGATCGCCGACCACGCCGGGGTCCGGAAGCGCTTCCTGGGGCTCCTGACCTATCTCTCGGTAGGCGCGACGGTTCTGATGGCCACGGTCAGGCCGGGCGACGTCGTGTGGGGCCTCGTGCTCGCCGTCGTCGGAACGGTGGGCTTCGAGGCCGCGATCGTCTACTACAACGCGTATCTCCCCGATCTGGCCGACGCCTCGTGGCGGGGCCGGCTCTCCGCCTACGGGTTCGCGACGGGCTACGCCGGCTCGGCCCTCGCCCTGGCGGCCGCCCTGCCCTTCGCGCTCGGAGGCTGGTACGGCGGCGCCTTCCTCACGGCGGCGGCGCTCTTCGGGGTCTTCGCCCTGCCCGCCATGCTCTTCCTGCCTCCGGACCGGCCCGGAGGGATCCCGCTCGGCAAGGCCGTGCGGATCGGGTTCACCGAGGCGCGCCAGACCCTCCGGCAGATCGTCCGCCTCCCGAACCTCCGAGGCTTCCTCCTCGCCTATCTCTTCTTCGAGGACGGCGTCAACACCGTGGTGTACTTCTCGTCGATCTTCGCGGGACACACCCTCGGCTTCACGACCGCGGAGGTGATCGGCCTCTACTTCGTCGTCCAGCTCTCGGCCCTGGCCGGCGCGTGGCTCTGGGCGCGCCCGATCGACACCTGGGGGCCGAAGGCCGTGGTGATGGTGACGCTGGTCCAGTGGTGCCTCGTCGTGCTGGCCGCGTACTTCGTCACGACGAAGGGCCAGTTCTACGTGGTGGCGGTCTTCGCGGGAACCGGGCTCGGCGCGATCCAGGCCGCGTCCCGCGCCTTCATGGCGAGCCTGATCCCGAAGGGGCAGGAGGCCTCGCTCTTCGGCTTCTACTCGCTCTGCGGCAAGACCGCCGCCGTGATGGGCCCGGTGATCTTCGGCACCGTGTCCCTTCTCACCGGCGGGAACCAGCGCGCGGCGATCCTCGCGGTCGGCCTGATGTTCGTCGCCGGCCTCATCCTGCTCGCGCGGGTGCGGGCCGGCGGCCCGGCCCCCTCCCCCGCCTGATCGCCGCGCGCCCGCCGGGACAACCTGCTCGCCCCGCCCTGTCGGAACGGGGCCGCCCTCTCTCCCCAGGACATGCCGGCTCAGGCGCGGATCCGCGCTCCCTGCGGGTCGTACAGGACGTCGGGCGCGACCTCGGCGGGCACCCGGTCGCCGAAGACCTCGACCTCGAGCGGCGCGCCCACGGCCCCGGCGAGATCGACCGGCAGGTACACGAGACCGATGTTGCGGCCCACGGTGTAGCCGTAGCCGCCGCTCCGGAGCCGCCCGAGCACCCGGCCGTCCTGCCACACCGCCTCCCCGCCGTAGATCGTCGACGCGGGGTCGATCGCGACGGTGGCGAGCCGGCGCGCGACGCCCGCCGCCTTCGCCCTGACGAGCGCCTCGCGCCCGATGAAGTCACCCTTCCCCAGGCGAACGCAGAATCCGAGGCCGGCCTCGTACGGATTGTCCGACGGCGTGATGTCGGCGCTCCAGTAGCGGTACCCCTTCTCGAGCCTGAGCGACTCGAGCGCCTTGTAGCCCACCGGCCGGATGCCCTCCGGCCCGCCGGCCGCGAGAAGCGCGTCCCACACGGCGCCCGCGCTCCCGGCCGGCACGTAGAGCTCCCAGCCCAGCTCCCCCACGTAGGTCACCCGCTGGGCCCAGACCTCCGCCGGCCCGATCCGGATCGAGCGCGCCGCGAGATACGGGAACGCGGCATTCGACACGTCGTCCCGGCTCGCGCCCTGGAGCACCCGCCGGGCGGCCGGCCCCCACAGCCCGATGACGGCCAGCTCGTCGGTCACCTCGCGGACCTCGACCGAGCCGTCGCGCGGCAGGTGCATCCGGATCCAGCCGAGATCGCCCGGGACGAATCCCGATCCCGTCACCACGCGGAAGCGCTCGTCCGCCAGCCGGATGACGGTGACGTCCGCCTCGATGCCCCCGCGCGAGTTCAGGAACTGCGTGTAGACGACGCTGCCGGGCGGCTTCCCGACGTCGTTGTCCGTGAGGCGCTGGAGGAGCGGCAGGGCGCCCGGCCCCCGGACGTCGAGCTTCCCGAACGAGGTCATGTCGAGGAGGCCCGCGCGCTCGCGCACGGCACGATGCTCCTCGCCCACCCGGTCGAAGAAGGCGGGCCGCCCCCATCCCCACGCGCGCTGGTCCGCCCCGGCGCGCCGGCCGGGCCGGCCCGGCTCGAAGTAGATGACGCGCTCCCAGCCGTTCTTCTCGCCGAACACGCCGCCGAGCCCGAGGCACCGTCCGTCCAGCGGCGAGAGGCGGCGCTCCCGCACGGACTCGTTCTCGTCGTGGGGAAAGCGGAGCATGTAGTAGTAGCGGTACGACTCCCGGGCTCGCTCGGCCGCGTACGCGCGATCCTCGTACACGGGGCCGAACCGCCGCACGTTCATCTCCCCGACGTCGTAGGGGGGCTCTCCCTCGACGAGCCACTCCGCGATGATGTCCCCGATGGCGGCGCCCGCCCCGAAGCCCGTGTGGGAGAGCCCGGCCGCCGCCCAGAAGCCGGGCACGCCGGGCACGGGCCCGAGCAGCGGCCGGCTGTCCGGGGTGATGCCCTCCGGCCCGTTCGTGAGATGGGCCATCTCCGCCCGGCCGAGGATGGGGACGCGCCGGATCGCGCCTTCCATGATCTCGCCGAAGAGCTCCCAGTCCGACGGGAGAAGCTTCTGGGTGAAGTCCCACGGCACGCCGTCGACCGACCAGGCCACGGGCTCCCGCTCGAAGCCGCCGATCAGGAACCCGCCCACCTCCTCGCGGAGGTAGACGAGGTTCTCCGGATCGCGGAGGCAGGGTGTCCCGCGCGGCAGCTCGTGGCCGGGAATCGGCTTCGTGGCCAGGTGCTGGTGGACGAGCGGCGTGATCGGCAGGCTCACGCCCGCCATCGCGGCGACCTGGCGGCCCCACATGCCGGCCGCGTTGATCACGATCTCCGCGCGCACCCGGCCGCGATCCGTGATCACCGCCGCCACCGCGCCGTCCCGGGACCGCTCGATGCCCGTCACGCGGACGCCGGTCTCGACCGCCACTCCGAGGGCGCGGGCGCGCCGCGCCAGCTCGGTCGTCGACCCGCTCGGGTCGATCCACCCGTCCCCCGGCAGGTACATGGCGCCGTGAAGGTCATCGGGGGACATGAGCGGAAACAGCCGGAGCGCCTCGGCGGGCGAGATGGTGTCCACGTCGAGGCCGAGCGCGCGCGCGGTGCCGACCTGCCGCCGCAGGAAGAGCCACTGGTCGCGGCTCGAGGCCACCCGGAGGCTCCCGACCTCGTGCCAGTGCTCGGGGGAGCCCGGCTCGGTCTGGAGGCTCCGGTAGAGACGGATCGAGTACTGCCGCATCCGCATGATCGTCGGCGACGTGTGGAAGTGCGTGACCATCCCCGCGGCGTGCCAGGTCGACCCGCTCGTGAGCTCGCCCTTGTCGAGGAGCAGCACGTCGGTCCAGCCCTTCTGCGCCAGGTGGTAGGCGACGCTGCAGCCGGCGATGCCGCCGCCGATGATGACGACCCGCGCCTGGTCTCTCACTGGCCTCCTCGCGCCCCTTCCCGAGCGGACGACCGCTCCATTCTTCCCATGCGGCCTCGGCCCGTCAATGCGGGAGCGACGCAGCAGTGACGATCGCCGCTCGGAGACCGCCCGGAGGCTCCCGGGGACCGTCGCCGGCTGGCCCGAGAGGACATATCCTGTCCTCCGTGAGCGCGAGATCCCGGCAGCCAGGCCGGCCAGAAGCTGGACGCGTGCGAACGAGGACCGCGCGCCTGTCTGTCCCGGCAGACCGGCCGAGGGAACCCGTCTCGCCTGGCGGAAGGCCATGATGCCGGCGGCGTGGATCCTGGGAGCGCTGGGCCTCGCCTGGACGACGGCCCAGGTCGGCAATCCCGCGGCTCCGGGCCCTCCGGCCGCGGTGACCCCACCCGCCCGGCAGGTGCGCTGGGAGGTCGTCCAGAGCGCCGCGCACGATCCCAACGCCTTCACCCAGGGACTCGTGTGGCACGACGGCGGCTTTTTCGAGAGCACGGGGCGTCTAGGCCAGTCGACGCTCCGCCGGGTCGAGTGGCCGAGCGGCCGAGTCGTGCGCCGGGTCGCCCTGCCGCCGGATGTCTTCGGCGAAGGTCTCGCCCGGGTCGGCGACCGGCTGGTGCAGATCACGTGGCGGTCGGGGCGCGGGTTCGTCTACGACCGCGCGACGTTCCGGCTGCTCCAGGAGTTCCGCTACGAGGGCGAAGGCTGGGGGCTCACCCATGACGGCAAGAGCCTCATCCTGAGCGACGGAAGCGACGTCCTCACCTATCTCGACCCGCAGCGGTTCGTCCCGACCCGGAGGCTCCCCGTCACCTGGAACGGCCGCCCGCTGCACAACCTGAACGAGCTGGAGTTCGTCGAGGGTGAGGTGTGGGCCAACGTGTGGCACACCGACTTCGTCGTCCGCATCGACCCGGCATCGGGCCGGGTGACGTCCTATCTCGACCTGTCAGGGCTCCTGCCGGCCGATCGCCGCCGAGACGCCGAGGCAGTGCTCAACGGCATCGCCTACGATCCGGCGACGCGGCGCGTGTTCGTCACCGGCAAGCTCTGGCCTCTCATCTTCGAGATCCGCGTCCACTGACAGGGGCTCCGCGGCCCCGAGCTGGGCGCGGCCGCCCGGCGCCCGGAAGGCCGCCCTCTCCTACCCCCCTGCGGGGGCCGCAACGCGCCAGCGGCGCCAGGCCCAGGACAGGACGGGCAGCATGAGGTACACGACCGCCACCGCGAGGAGGCCGGCCGCGATCGGGCGCCCGAGGAAGATGCCGTAGTCGCCGCGGGAGATGATCAGCGCGCGGCGGAAGTGCGTCTCGAGCATGGGCCCGAGGATGAGCCCCAGGACGATCGGCGCGACCGGGTACCCGTACCGCTGGAGCAGCAGGCCGAGGATTCCGAAGACCACCATCACCCAGAGGTCGAAGAGGTTCCCGCCGACCGCGTAGGTGCCCGTCATGCAGAAGAGGAGGATCAGGGGCAGGAGGATGCGCGGCGGCACGCGAAGGAGCTGCACCCAGAGCCCGATCAGCGGCAGGTTCAGGATGAGCAGCACGACGTTGCCGATGTACATGCTCGCGATGAGGCCCCACACCAGCTCCGGGTTCTTCTCGAAGAGGAGCGGCCCCGGCCGGAGCCCCCAGAGCATGAGGGCGCCCAGCATCACGGCCGTCGTGCCGGAGCCCGGGACGCCCAGCGTCAGGAGAGGCACCAGCGCTCCGCCGCTCGCGGCGTTGTTCGCCGTTTCCGGCGCGCACACG
Organism: uncultured Candidatus Rokubacteria bacterium; assembly: GCA_963745015.1. Taxonomy (GTDB): domain Bacteria; phylum Methylomirabilota; class Methylomirabilia; order Rokubacteriales; family DASRDR01; genus DASRDR01. Next base: position 95,284 of record CAVUVU010000008.1, on the reverse strand, counting down.
CCCTCGATGACCCCGGTCCCGAAGCGCTCGGGGTACCGCGAGGCTCGCTTCTCCGCCAGGTAGGCGAGGATCGACGCCAGCGTGGACCCGGCGCCGGGCAGGACGCCCACCACGAACCCGATGAGCGTGGCCCGCGGCAAGGTCCAGCGGCACGCGTACCAGTCGGCCCGGCTGGGGAGGAGCCCCTGGATGCGAGGCGCGGCGACCTGCGCCAGGGGACGCGACGCGTTCGACAGCACCTCGGCCACCGCGAACAACCCGATCGTCACGGGCAGGAACTCGAGCCCGTCGAGGAGGCTCGGCACGCCGAAGGTGAACCGGGCGGTCCCGGTCAGGGGGTCGCCGCCGATCGTCCCCAGGAGGAGCCCGAACACGCCCATGAGCAGCCCCTTGGCGACCGACTCCCCCGTGAGGCCGCCGAGCGTCAGGAGGGCGAGGACCATGATCGCGAAGTACTCGGCCGGGCCGAACTCGAGCGCGACGCGGATCAGCGGGCGCGCCAGGAGCATCAGCAGCACCACGCTCGCCGTCCCGGCGACGAAGGATCCGATGGCCGCCATCCCGAGGGCGGGCCCCGCGCGTCCCTGCCGGGCCATCTGGTAGCCGTCGAGGCACGTCATGACCGACGAGGTCTCGCCCGGCGTGTTGATGAGGATGGCCGTCGTCGATCCCCCGTACTGGGACCCGTAGTAGATGCCCGCCAGCATGATCAGCGCCGCCGTCGGGCTCATGCCGAAGGTCAAGGGCACCAGCATGGCGACGGTGGTGACGGGACCGATGCCCGGAAGCACGCCGATCGCCGTGCCGACCACGACACCGATCAGGCAGTACAGCAGATTGACGGGGGCGAGCGCCACGGAGAACCCCATGCCGAGGTGCTGCAGGAGATCGGTCATGCGGTCCTCAGGGCGCGAGGAGACCGGGAGGCAAAGGGACCTTGAGCCAGACGGCGAAGAGGCCGTACGTCGCGCCGGTGGCGCAGACCGCGACGGCGAGGACGACGGCCCAGCGCCGCTCGCCGTACATCCGCACGAGCACGGCCAGGAGCGCGGCCGTGGCGAGCAGGAAGCCGAGCCGATCGAAGAGAAGCGTGTAGACGCCCATCGCGGCCACCGTCGCCAGGGCGCGGCCGGGGGTGCTCCCGGTGCCGGCCTCGCCGCCGGGCGCGGGGTCCGGCGGCTTCGGCCGGGCGGGGGCGAGGGCGATCACCGCCCCCAGGAGGACCATCAGCCCCCCGAGGGTCACGGGCAGGAAGCTGGTGCCGGGCCCGCCCGTACTGGTGCCCTCCGTGAGGCCCCAGGCGAGGGCGGCAGTGGCGGCCCCGACGACCGCCGCTGCCGCCCCCATGACGCGGCTCCCGTCCCAGGTCACGGCAGGCTCCCCGCCGGACGCGCCCCGTCCGCGAGGAGCCGGGCCGGGCGAGCCGGTCACTTCTTCTTCAGCATCCCCAGCTCCGCGAAGACGGCCTTGTCGACCTCCTGCTCCTTGTCGATCGACTGGAGGAACGCGTCGCCGATCATCCAGCCGTCCTCGAGCACGCTCTTCTCGAGGAACTCCTTCCGCCACGCGTCGGACTTCCGCACCTTGTCGAGCACGTTGACCCAGTAGTCGACCACCGGCTTGGGGAGGTTGCCCGGCCCGCCGATGGCGCGCCACTGGTTGCTCACCATCGCCACGCCTAGCTCCTTCATCGTCAGGATCTTCGGCAGGGCTTTGAGGCGATCCTCGTCGGCCACCGCCGAGGGCCCTCACCTGCCCGGCCTCCAGCTGGCCGATGCACTCGCTCGGGTTCGCCCATGCCGCGTCGATGTGGCCGCCGAGAAGGTTGGTCATGACCTCGCCGCCGCTCTTGAAGGGCACGTAGGTCAGGTCCATCTTCGAGGCCTTGCTCATGTTGATGTTCGCGATGTGATCGACCTGGCCGACGTTGGTGCCGCCGACCGAGAGCCCGCCCTTGCCCTTCGCCTTCGCCGCCGCGAGAAACTCCTGAACGTTGTTGATCGGCGACTCCTTCCGGACGATCAGGAGGTTCACGTCGGTGACCATGCGCGCGACGTAGGTGAAGTCCTTCCGGTAGTTCCAGGTCGCGTTGCCCTGGAGCTCCTGCTGCCAGTTGCCCGCGTCGACCGCCACCAGCGTGTAGCCGTCGGGGGGCTTGTTGATGGCGTAGGACTTGCCGACGATCCCGCTGCCCCCGACCCGGTTGGCGACCGTCAGGGGGACCGGCACCAGCTTCTGGTCCTCGATCATCTTCACGATCTGCCGCACCATGATGTCCGTGCCGCCGCCCGGGGCGTACGGCACCACGATCTCGATGGGACGGGTCGGGTAGTCCGCCGCCCGCGCGCCGTCCGGGGCGCCCGCCGTCAGCCCCATCACCAGGACCAGCAACACTCGCCGCGTGATCATGTGTCCCCTCCTCTTCGTTGAGGTCGCGTCCCGCCCGCGGGCATCCCCGCCGAGCTCGCCCGTCACCGCCGCCGCCACGCCTGGGTCCGCCGCTCGAGCCGCCGCGCGAGCACCGCGTACAGCGCGCGGGCGCCCACGTTCGTGTAGAAGATCATCATCGCCATCGCCGCCGCCGCCGCGACGTCCCCCGTGTCGTCCATGTTCAGGACCGCGACCGACGCCAGCTCCGTGCTGGGCCCGTACAGGAACACGACGCCGGACACGGTCGCCATGGCGTTCACGAACAGGTACATGCCCGTGTCCAGGATCGCCGGCAGACAGACCGGCACGGTCACCTTCCGGAAGGTGCGATGGGCGGGCTGCCGGAGCGACATCGCCACGGTCTCGAACTCGGGGTCCATCTGCTTGAGCGCGGTCAGCGCCGTCAGGTGCGCCACGGTGTAGAAGTGGACGACCGTGTTGATGACGAGGATGGCCATCGTCCGGTAGAGGCCGTTGAGCGGGTTCCGGGGATCGTTGAAGAAGAAGATGTAGGCGAGACCGAGCACCATGCCCGGCACCGCCATGGGCAGCATCGCGAGGAACTGGAAGCCCGTCCGGCCCCAGGACAGCCTCCGCCCCTTCTCCACGACGTAGGCGCCCACGAAGACCACCACGGTTCCCACCACCGCGGTCAGAAGCCCCAGGCGGATGGAGTTGTAGTAGGACTGCCAGCCCCCGCCGCCCTTCTGGTCGAAGTCGTAGTGCGCGAGCAGTCGGCGTCAGGTTGTACGGCCAGAACTTCACGAGGGCGCCGAACTGCGAGATGGCGATGAGCCCAACCAGGAAGAGGCCGATCAGCGTGCAGCAGCCGAGCATGACGCCGTCGAACGCGACGTTCGGTCTCGGCACGTAGGGTACGGCCCGAACGGTCAGGAGCGCGACCTGCCGCCGCTGGATGAGGCGGTCGACGAGGAAGGCGAAGCCCGCGGGCACCAGGAGCAGCACGCTCACCACGGCGCCCATCGCGAAGTTCTGCTGGCCGATCACCTGCTTGTAGACGTCGGTGGCCAGGACGTTGTACTGCCCGCCGATGACCTTGGGGGCCCCGAAGTCCGTGATGACCATCACGAAGACCACGAACGTGGCGCTGATCAGACCGTAGCGCGCGCCCGGGAGGGTCACCGTGAAGAAGATGCGGCGCCGGGGCGCCCGGAGGGCGACGGCCGCCTCGTACAGCCGCGCGTCCGCCAGCGAGAGCGCGGTGACGATGATCAGGAGCGCGTGCGGGAAGGTGAAGAAGACCTCCGACATCACGATCCCGATGGGGCCGTAGATCGAGTAGCCGAGCAGGAGGCCCTTGACCAGGCCCTGGTTGCCGAAGAGGTAGACCAGCGCCAGCCCTGGCAGGAGCGACGGGACGAGGATGGGGATCAGCGCCACCGTCTTGAACAGGGGCTTCCAGGGCATGCAGCTCCGCGTCAGCGCGTACGCGTAGAGGAACGCGAGCGGCACCGTGATGGCGGTGCTCAGGAGCGCGACGAAGAGGCTGTTGCTGATCGACTGGGCGAGCGCCGGGGTCTCGAAGTAGCGCGCGTAGTTGGCGAGGCCGACGAAGGCCCCCTTCGAGTCCTCCACGCTCTTCATGAGCATGATGCCGAGCGGCAGCGCCAGGGTCACGACGAGGTAGAGGCCGATCAGCGCGAGGAACCCGCGCATGAGCCAGTCGTCGCGCGATGCTTGCTGCCTGACGACGGCGGCGGGCGCCCCGGTGGGGCCGACGGCCGCCACCGCGCTCACGTGAGCCACGGCACGGCTCCCCGTGGGGCTCCCGACATGGCGCCACCATACCCGAGGCGCGGCTCGCGCCGCAATGGCCCCCGGCGGCGGCCGAGCCCGTTCGGGTGCTACAATTCCGGCCCGACCCATGGATCCCTCGACGATCGCCGGAATCTGGCCCATCCTCTACGCCTTCTTCGACGCCGGAGGGCGGATCGACCGCGCGGCGATGCGGCGGCAGATCGACGCCTGCGTGGCCGGACACGCTCACGGCGTCGCCGTGATGGGCCTGGCCACCGAGGTGGGCAAGCTCGACGTCCGCGAGCGGCGCGAGCTCCTCGAGTGGGTCGCCGAGGACCTCGGAGGGCGGACGCCTCTCGCGGTCACGGTGGCCGAGACGAGCGTCCACGGCCAGGCCGAGATGGCGCGCGCGGCGGAACGGCTGGGAGCGGGCTGGGTGATCCTCCAGCCGCCCCCGGTGGCCGGGCTGCCTGAGATCGAGTACGTGCGATTCCTCGGCGCGGTGGCCGATCGGGTCTCGCTGCCCGTCGCGGTCCAGAACGCGCCCGGGTACCTCGGGGTCAGCCTCTCGAACGCCGGGCTCCGCGAGCTGTCCCGCCAGCACCCGAACGTCTGCCTGCTGAAGGGCGAGGGCCCGGCGGCGGTCATCCGCCGCCTGATCGAGGAGACGCAGGGCGCCTTCCGGGTGCTGAACGGGCGCGGCGGCCTCGAGCTGCCGGACAATCTCCGCGCGGGCTGCGTCGGGCTCATCCCCGCCCCCGAGTGCTTCGACGTCCAGGTCCGGATCTTCGAGCTGATGCGGAGCGGGCGGCCGGAGGACGAGGCGGAGGCGGAGCGGCTCTACCGCGAGATCCTGCCGCTCATCGTGTTCCTGATGCAGTCGATCGAGAACTTCCTCTGCTACGGCAAGCGCGTGACGGCGCGCCGCCTCGGGCTCGGCGAGGTGCACGACCGCCCGCCGGCCCTCCCGCCCAACGAGTTCGGGCTGGCGTCCGCCGCGCGCTACGCCGCGCGCCTGGGAGCGTACGGCGCCCTGGTGAGCTGAGCGCCGGGTTCGGACTCTAGCTTCCCGACATTTCGCCGACGCAGCAGGTCGGCGACCGTGAAATGTCGCGAAGTGAAAGGCTGACCCCTCAGATCGCGCGGAGCCAGGTGTCCGAGAGTGTGTAGCCCTCGGGGAACGGGTCCTCGGGGTCGCAGCCGTACTGCCCGATGTCGGTGACCCACCCGCGCCCCGCGACTGTCGTGATCACCGCCGGCTTCCGTCCGACCCGGGTCGTCCCGACGATCTCGGCGAGGAAGTGGCTGCCGATGACGGACTCGTGGTCGAACGGCTGCCCCTTGCGGATCTGCCGCCGCGCGTGCATCACGGCCAGCCGGGCGGACGTTCCCGTCCCGCAGGGCGAGCGGTCCAGCCGGCCCGGCGAGACGACGACCGTGTTCCGCGCCGTCAGGCCGCGGCCCTTCCGGCGAAGGGGCCCCATGAACTCGGTGATCGTCACGTCACGGATCCGCGAATTCTCCGGGTGCACGACCCGGAGCTGCTCGCGCGCGGCCTCCCGGATCTTCTCGCCCAGGCCGCAGATGTCGCGCGCCTCGTCCGGGGTGATCGCGAACCCGAGGCGCGCGGCGTCGACGAGGGCGTAGTGCATCCCGCCGTAGGCGACGTCCAGCGTGACCGTGCCGATGCCGTCGACCTCGACGGAAGCGTCCAGGTGCTGGACGAAGGCCGGGACGTTGCGGAACTTCACCTGGAGGACCCGGCCGCCGTCGCAGCGACAGCTCACCTCGATGAGCCCCGCCGGGGACTCCAGGGTGAGCCGGGTCTCCGGCTCCCGCATCGGGAGGATGCCCGTCTCCAGGATCGCGGTCACCGTGCAGATGGTGTTGGAGCCCGACATCGGCGGGTACTCCGTCGACTCCATGATGACGTACCCGAGGGCCGCCTTCGGGTTGCGAGACGGCAGGATCAGATTGGCGCTGTGGACGGCCGCGCCGCGCGGCTCGTAGAGGAGGAACTTTCTCAACCCGTCGTCGCGCTGCCGGAGCCACTGCATCTTGTCGAACATCGTCCGGCCGGGAACGTCGACGACCCCGCCCGTCACGACCTTGGCGTACTCTCCCTCCGCGTGAACCCCGACCACGGTCAGCGTCCGCTTCCAGCGCATGAACCCTCCTCGCGCGTGTGCGCGCGCTCCGGTCTACCAGAAGCGGCGGGCTCGCTCAACCCCCCCGGTCAACGCTTGTCGCCGGCATTCGAGGCCAATATGATGCGGCTCGTGCGCCATCGGACCGTCCCGGATCGGCGGAAGCTCCCGGGTGGGACGCCAGCCCGCGGGACGCCCGCCCCCACCGCCTGATGGCGCGGGCGTGTCTCCTCCTCGGCCTCGCTCTACTCCTGGTCCTGCCGTCGGCCAACTATCAGGTCTTCGACGGCCTCCCGCTGGCGCGTGCGCCGGAGTTCCTCGCGCTGGCGCTCCTGATCCCGCTCCTCGCTCGGCCGTGGGCTCCGCCGGCTCCACCAGCGCTGGATGTCGCGGTGGCCCCGGCCCCTCCGGGTGGCGCTGATCGCGGCCGCGGCGGTGGGCCTCGGCCTGAAGGTCGTCCTGCTGGCCTCCGGCACCTACCAGGGGTTCGCCGCGTGCTACCGGTCGCCCCTCGAGGCGCCGACCACCGGGCCCTGCGAGCGGTCGTTCGAGAATCCGCTCTTTCGCTTCGCCGTCACGAGGCTCGACCGCGCCGTCCACTTCGGCGAGCACGACTGGGACCTCGGCTTCCTGAACACCGTTCGCTTCGACCGTCACTACGACGGGCTCCAGGGCCGGCTCCGCCGGCGCCTCCCGATCGAGGCGTCGTGGCGCGGCGCCGTGGAACGGCCGCGCCCCTGGGTCGCGCGGGTCACCTACGTCGGCGAGGCGACCATTCGCCTCGACCCCGATGGCCCCGAGGCGGGACGGACCTCCACCACCCTGCCCCCGCACTACGGCGCCCCGGCGACGGCCCTCGTGCCTGTCCCCGGTGGCCGCCACCAGGTCCGGATCGACTACCGCTTCGACGACGGCTCGACCTGGGGCGGCCCCCGGCCGGTGGGTCCCTGGGCCACCTTCCAGATGGAGCGGGGCCGGGGTCCGGGGGGCCGCGACCCCGGGCCGCCGATCAGACCGATCCGGCCGGCGTGGCCATGGCGGGCGGCGGCGGCGGCCGGCGACGCCGCCGTCGCCCTGCTCGCGATCTCCATCCTGTTCTTCTACGTGGGACTCCTGTGGCGCGACGCGGGGCTCCTCGTGCTCGTCGCCGGGGCGGCGCCGCTGGCCGACCGGCTCGACCCCGCGCGGCTCGGGCTCCCGGGAAGCCTCGGCCTCTGCCTCGTCCTCGCGCTGGTGGCCGGCCCCGTGCTGGGACGCCGCTGGCGCCGGCGGCTCGTGGGAGCCTTCTTCGCCACCCTGTACGTCACCTGGTTCGTCACCCTGCGGACCTTCCGGCGGCTCGACGTCGTCACGCTGCGCGACTGGGCGGGCGACCCCCTCTTCTACGAGTCCCAGGCTCGCGCCATCCTGGACACCTGGTCCCTCGAGGGCGGGGAGCGCATCTTCCTCTACCAGCCGCTCTTTCGGTACATCCGGTTCGCGGAGCGGCTACTCCTCGGCGAGGGCGACGGACTGGTCAGCTCCTCGGGCTCGCGGCGCTCTACTGGGCGCTCTGCTGGGCGATCGCCCGCCTGTGGGCGCGGCCGGCGGCCCCAGCGTCACGGAAGCTTCTCTTCGGAGGCGTGGCGCATGTTCATGCTGGCGCTGGTCAGCACGCCTCCCGTGGTGTACTTCGTGCAGGCCAGCCTGTCCGAGTTTCCGACCTGGATCTTCCTGCTCCTGCTGTTCCCGATGCTGTTCGCCAGCCGCTCGCCAGTCCAGTGGCGCGCGGGCTCAGCGCTCGCGAGTCTCTCGCTCCTCACCCGATCGAACCAGGCCGCCGGCGTGCTCGCGCAGCTCGGCGTCTTTGCCTGGCGGACCTGGAGCCTCCGGCCGCGCGCGACGCTGGCCGCGCTGGTGCTGAGCGCCCTCATACTCGCGCTTCCGAGCCTGCACAACCTCTACTACGGGGGGCAGCTGGTGCTGGCAGGCAGGAGTCAACCGCACCTGCTGAAGCTGCCACCGAGCCTGTGGCCCCGGATACTCCATGATCCGGCGGTCGCGAAGGAGGCCCTCAACCAGCTGGATCATGTCCTCTACCTCAATCCAGTCGACGATCCGCCGCCGCGCGGAGACGCGCTGTCCAGGCTCGCGATCCGAGGGCTCCAGGTCCTCTGGGCGGCGGCCTGTGTCCTCGCCATCCGACGGCGGGGTTTCGCGCCAGGCACGAAGCTCTTGCTGGTGGGACTGCCCGTGCTCTACCTGGGCGTCCACCTCGTCTACGTCGTGGACGACTACTATCCGCGCCACATCATCGCCGGCTATCTGGCGATGGGGCTCGTCACCCTGAACGCGGTGGGCCGTGGCTGGCCGCGGAACGGCCTCCCGAAGCCGGCGGCGTGACTGCCCCGGAAAACCACCCGAGCCGCCGGAGTCCCTGACGGCGCGCCACTCGACGGCAGGGTGACGGATCCGGCGGAGGCGAGGTGCTCGCGCGCCGCTGACGGCGCCCCGCCCGTCAGGCCGTGACGGCGCGCCGCACGTCCAGGAAGGTGCTCTGGTAGGTCGCGCCCCCGCCGAAGTCGCTGAGCCGGTCTCCGCAGAGGAGATTGATGGTCCCGGACAGGGCCTCGCCCGCCGGGCGCTGCCCTGGAACCAGCACGACCCCGGGGTCGATCTCGTCGGAGACCCGGAGCCGCATCGCCACCGTGCCCCGCTCGTTGAACAGCTCCACCCCGTCGCCGGCCTGGAGGCCGCGACGCCCGGCGTCGTCCGGGTGCAGGATCACCACCGGCACGCCCTCGCGCCGGCGGAGGGCCTGGTTGCCGGTGAAGGCGGTGTGGCTCTGGAAGTAGCCGGGGGCCGTCAGCAGGCGCAGCGGCCAGCGCTGCCCGAGCGTCGTCTCCTCCGCGTCCTCGTGCCAGTCGGGCATCGGCGCCAGGCCCTGGGACGCGAGGTGCTCCGAGTAGAACTCGAGCTTTCCCGACGGCGTGCCGAATCGCTGGCCGTCCGGATACGGATCGACCTTGATCGGCCCGGCCGTCCGGAGCGCGGCGGGATCGATGGCCGCCGCGGGGCCCGTCGCGCCGACGAACGCCTCGCGCACCAGATCCTCGGTCCGCATGGAGAACACCGCGTCCCGGACCCCGAGCCGGCGGGCCAGCTCCTGGGCGAGCCGGACGTTGGACCAGGCCTCGCCTTGCGCCGGGACCGCCTGCGGCGCGAACTGCACGTAGTAGGCGCCGTAGGCCCGGAAGAGGTCCTCCGTCTCCAGGTACGTCGTCGACGGCAGCACGAGGTCGGCGTACCGGGCGGTGTCGGTCACGAAGGGATCGTGGACCACCGTGAACAGGTCCTCGCGCATGAGGCCCCGGCGGACGGCCGCCGCGTCCGGACAGGTGACGGCCGGATTGTTGGCCGAGACGAAGAGGGCCCGGATGGGCGGGTCGCGCAGCTCGAGCAGCGCCTCCCCGAGCCGCGAGTGGTTCACCAGACGCGTCGAGGCCGGTCCCGACGGGCGGCGCACCGTCTCGAAGGAGAAGCCGAAGCCGCCCACGGTCGCGAGCAGGGCGCCCCCGCCGAGCTTCCCGTAGGCCCCCACCACGGCGGGCAGACAGGCGACCGCCCGGGTGCCCTGGCCGCCCTGGGAGTTCCGCGACATCCCGAACCCGATCCGGATGTACGGCGCGCGGGCCCGGCCGTAGAGGTGCGCGAGACGCTCGACGTCGGCGCGCGGCAGCCCGGTGATCGCGGCGACCCGATCCGGAGCGAATCGGGGCAGGACCTCCCGCTCGAGGCGGTCGAACCCGACCGTCTGACGCGCGAGATAGTCCCGGTCGGCCAGCCCGTCCCGCACGAGGATGTGCATCATGCCGAGGGCCAGCGCGGCGTCGGTGCCGATCCGGGGCGCGATGTGCCAGTCGGCCTGGGCCGCGGTACGGCTCCGCCGGGGGTCGATCACGACGAGCTGGGTTCCCCGCGCCCGGGCCTCCTCGGTCTTGGCCCAGGCGTGGACGGCGGTCGTGACGAGGTCCGCGCTCCACGAGACGATCAGATCGGAGTGAGCCATCGTCTCCGGATCGGCCCCGCCGACCGGCCCGCAGGTCGACTCCCACGCGACGTCGGCGCAGGTGTCGCAGATGGTGCCCGGCTGGAGGCGCGTGGTCCCGAGCGCATGGAAGAGCGCCATCGGGATCCATCGGTTGAACTGTCCCTGGTGCGCGCTGTAGCAGTACCCGAGGATCCCGAGCGGGCCGTCCTCGCGCCGGATCCGCTGCCAGCGGTCCACGATCTCCCCGAGGGCCTCGTCCCAGCTGATCGGCGCGAACAGCCCGGATCCCTTCGGTCCGGTTCGGCGGAGCGGGGTTCGCACGCGCTCGGACGAGTGCACCAGCTCGGGCTCGCGCCGCACCTTCGCGCACACGAAGCCGGCGGTGAAGGGCTGCTCCGGATCCCCCTCCACGCGGACCAGCCGCCCGTCCTCCACGTGGGCGAGGATCGAGCACATGTCGGGGCAGTCGTGGGCGCACACCGTGCGGATCACCGTCGTCGTCACGCGGAACTCCCTTCGCTGGCGCCTCCGGCTGGGCGCGGGCTGGCCGGCTCCGTCGGGACCATCCTAGCGGGACGGGGGTGGCCCCCGTAAAGGGCCGCTTCCTGCCGGTCTGCAGGGGCCATTATGCTCCGACCCGGCGGTCAGGCGAGCGCGGCGGAACCGGGGTACACGCGGAGGCGGCGCCGAGGGAGCACGACCGGCAGGGCTTGCCCCTCCGCGAGATCCAGGCGGCGCACCAGGTCGACCGCGAGATCCGCCCGGAGCGTCACGCCCTCCATCGCATCGCCGGCCAGGTCGACCCGGAAGAACGAGCCCAGGAACTCCATCGCCTTGATCTGGACCGTGACCGCGTTCTCCTCGCTGCCCGTGACGCCCTGAACGCGGATGTCCTCCGGACGGATGGCGAGGGTCAGGCCGGCGCCCGTCGGGAGGCCGTCGACGTCGCACGCCAGGTCGAGCCCGCCGAACCGGACGACACCCGGGCGGACCACGACGGCCGGCATGAAGTTCATGACGCCGATGAAGTCGGCCACGAACGCCGAGGCCGGCCGCCGGTAGACCTCGACCGGGCTCCCGACCTGCTCGATCACCCCCCGGTTCATCACCACGATCCGGTCCGCGATCGTGAGCGCCTCCTCCTGGTCGTGAGTGACCATGATCGTCGTCACCCCGACCCGCCGCTGGAGCTGGCGGATCTCGTGCCGGAGGTGGACCCGCACCTTCGCGTCGAGCGCCGACAGGGGCTCGTCCAGGAGGAGCAGGCCCGGCGAGGTCGCGAGGGCGCGCGCGAGCGCGACGCGCTGCTGCTGTCCTCCCGACAGCTGGGCCGGGTACTTGTCGCCCTGCTCCGGCAGGCCGACCATCTCGAGGAGCTCGCGCACCCGCGTCCGGATCTCCGCCCGCGACAGCGCGCGCGTTCTCGAGCCCGTAGGCGACGTTCTTCGCGGCCGTGAGGTTGGGGAACAGGGCGTAGGACTGGAAGACGATCCCGAAGTCTCGCTTGGAGGCCGGGAGCACCGAGATGTCGCGGCCCGCCTGCTCGATCTGCCCGCTCGTCTGGGGGTCCAGGCCCGCGATCGCCCGGAGGAGCGTCGTCTTCCCGCACCCGGACGGGCCCAGGAAGCAGACGAACTCGCCCTCGTGGACGTCGAGGGAGATGCGGTCGAGGGCGGTGAACTCCCCGAACTTCTTGGTGAGGTTGCGGATCCGCAGGAAGGCCGAGCCGGCCGGCGCGGACGCCACCGCCGTCACGCGCGTGGCTCCCGCTCCCGGGTGACGCGGGCCGAGACCGGGGCCGGCCGGTCGGCGGCGGCCGGCCCCGTCACGGGCCGGCCGCGCGCGCCCCGCCTACTTCTTCGGCTCGGACTTCGCGCCGTACCGCTTCTCCCACTCCGCCAGGATGCGGGCGCGGTTCGTCGCGGCCCACTGCAGGTCGTTCTTCGCCATGTGCTGGAGCATGCTGGCCGGCAGGTGCTCGACCGGCTGGGCGATCGACGGGATGGCCGTCACCGCGTAGCCCTCGTTGTAGAGCTTCATCGCCTTCTCGCTCACCGACCAGTCCACGAGCGTCTTCGCGGCCTCGAGGTTCTTGGTCCCCTTGACGATCGCCGTCGCCTCCATGTCCCAGCCCGACTTCTCTTCCGGGAAGACGATGTCGATCGGCGCGCCCTGCTTCTTCACCCGCGCCGCCCGGAACTCGAACGCGACGCCGATCGGGTACTCGCCCTGCCCCGCCATCGTGCATGGCTTCGAGCCGGAGTGCGTGTACACGCCGATGTTCTGGTGGAGGGCATCCATGTACTTCCAGCCCTCGGCCTCGCCGAACAGCTGGAGCCAGCTCGACACGTCGAGGAACCCGGTGCCCGAGGACGCCGGGTTCGGCATCACGACCTGGCCCTTGTAGACGGGCTTGGTCAGGTCCTTCCACGAGGTCGGCTTCGGCAGGTTCTTCTTCGCGGCCTCCGCGGTGTTGAAGCAGATCGCGGCGACCCAGGCGTCCATCCCGACCCACGCCGGCGGGTTCTCCTTGTCGCGGAACTGGGGGTCGAGCTTCTCGATGCCCTTCGGCGTGTAGGGCATGAGCATGCCCTCCGGCTTCAGCACGAGGAGGCTCGTCGCGGCCAGGCCCCAGATCACGTCCGCCTGCGGGTTGGCCTTCTCGGCCAGGAGCTTGGCGGTCACGACACCGGTGGAGTCACGCACCCACTTGATCTCGATGTCCGGATGGTCCTCGTTGAAGCGCGCCGCGTACTTCTTCAGATCGTCGGCCTCGATGGCCGTGTAGACGGTGAGCGTCGTCTTCGCGGCGGCGCCGGCGGCACCGAGGCCCACCAGCGCCGCGGCGACGACGAGCACGACGAGGGATCGCAGCGTGGGCCACCCGTTTCGGATCATCGAAACCTCCCTCAGGCTGTGTGGGACGCGGCGTGAGCAGGACGACCAGATCGCGGACATTCTAGCCCAAGGCTCCCGCCACGAACAGTCACAGGGATGTTACGAAGAGGGGCGGTCCACGGCGGTATCACGATGTGCCACGAAGCCATCGGCCATCGGAGCGTAGTCAGCCCGGCACGAACCCCGGCCAGACTCACGGCCTTCGGTCGGCGCGGCGCGACCCTACCCGGCGCCAGTGGCCTATCGCGGAGCTGACAACCGTCTGGCGGAGAGGGCCGGAGGTTTGATAGGGTCGGGCGCGCAGGAGGCAAGCTCGGGGCGAGGGTGACCCTGAAAACACGAAGGTGTTCCGCCCCGCCGTCGCGGGCGAGCGGGAACGAGGTGACGCAGTGACGAACCGCGGGAGATTCAGCACGCTGTCGCGCGGGGCTGTCGCCCGTGACGAGGACGTCGCGCATGCGCCTGGTGATGGCCGGCGGGACCCGGAACATCTCGGCCTGGCTCGAGGCGGAGACCCCCGACGAGACGGCGGCCCTCCGGACGTGCGCCGCCCGAGGCGAGTGGACCAACGGACGCGGCCCGGAGGCCGTCACGAGGCTCCGCACCCTGTCGGAGCGGCTGGGCTACCCGATCAAGGACCCGAATCGCCCGGCGCAACCGGCACCGCCATGCCTGGTCGTGGTTCGGCAGGGCGAGCGCGACCTGTTCGAGCAGCTCACCGCGATCGCCCGGGATACCGTCACGGTCGTCTGGGACCGCCGCCTGATGCGAGCGTCGGACAGCGGCCCAGCCCGCCACGGCCGAGCGTCGACGGCAGGACCGCCGCCAGCCGTCGCCGTCCACGTGGGCACTCGGCTTCCTCGTGGTGCAGTTCGAGAATTCGCCCCCGTGAGGGCGGCTACGGGCCGACACTCAGCGCGGTCACGACGTTTCGTCCTCCGTCCACGCTGTAGCGCACCTTCACGGCGACGCCCGACGATACGAGGTCCCAGTTCAACGCCACCACGGGAGGGACGAGGTACTCCCGCCCGTTGTCGAGCGTGATCGTTCGCGACTGCGGGTCAACCCGGCTCACCCGTCCCTCGACGACATCCCCTTCGACGACTCCCCGGACGGTGAGAGCCGAGGGCTGAGCGCCAGCAGGATGGGGGGCGATGACCGCTGCCATCAGGCTGCCGAGCACCGCTAGGGTCCCGACTGCTTCAAGCCTCATCGGTGGATGCCTCCGGAGACCAGGCCAGAGCAATCACCATGCCGCGCCAGAACCCAAAGAACTTCCTTGCGGAAGACTGGCGAGAACGGACTAGCGCGGAACACCTGCACAGGGCCCCGTCAGGCTGTCGTGCGGACGCCAGGCTGACGGCGGCCCTCGCGGCCCGGCCTGGCGCGAGCGCGCCCCGGGGAACGCGCCCTGCCACGACACAGCCCACCCCCCTGGTGGCCCAAGCCGGAGCCGACTTCCCGGGATGCCCCCGGTCCCTCAGTCGACGACGGCGGGGGCCGGCCGAGTGCGCACGCGCCGGAACAGCAGGATCAGGGGCAAGCATCCCAGAGACATCGCGGCCAGCATCCGGAAGCAATCCAGGAAGGAGAGCAGGGTCGCCTGCTTCACGAGCGTCCGGTACAGGAGCGCGAGGGCGGCCGACTCGGCGTTCCCCGAGCCCACCTGCGGGGCCAGGCGGGCCCGGGCGTCCGCCAGCCAGCGCTGGTAGATCGGGTCGTACGGGGTGAGGTGGCTCACCAGGCGCGCCTGGTGAGCCTGGGCGCCCCGCGTCAGGAGCGTCGTCACGGTCGCGATGCCGACGCTCGCGCCGATGTTCCGCATCAGGTTGAAGATCCCGGTGCCCTGCCCCATCTGCTCGCGCCCGAGCGTCCCCATGGCGGTCGTGGTCAAGGGAACGAACATCAGCGGGCCCGACAGGCCGTTCAGGACGCTGGTCCAGACGACATTCCGCTGGGCGATGTCGAGGTTCATGCGGCTGTAGATCAGCGCCGAAAACCCGGCCACACCGAAGCCTGACCCGATCAGGAGGCGGCTGTCGACGCGCCCGATCAGTCGTCCGACGACGACGCTGGCGGTGAGCGCCCCGAGGCCGCGCGGGCTCACGGCCAGCCCGCTCTGGAGCGCCGGATATCCGAGGAGGGTCTGCAGGAAGAGCGGGAGCAGGGCCGTGGTGCCGTAGATCGTGACACCCAGCACCGTGATCAGCGCGGTGCCGATGGCGAAGTTCCGGTTCGCGAGCACTCGCAGGTTGACGATCGGAGCATCGGTCGTCAGCTCGCGGACCACGAAGGCCACGAACCCGGCCGCCGAGGCCACCGCGCACCACCGCACCCAGGGCGCGGCGAACCAGTCCACCTCTTGCCCCTTGTCCAGAACCAGCTGGAGCGTCCCCAGGAAGGCCACCATGAGACACGAAGCCCAGGTAGTCGACGCGCCGCTGGCGGGCGGCCCGGATGTAGGGCGGATCCTCGATGAAGGCCTGCACCATCAGGATGGCCACCGCGCCCACGGGCAGGTTGATGTAGAAGACCCACCGCCACGAGTAGTTGTCCGTGATCCAGCCGCCCAGGGTGGGGCCGAGGATGGGCGCGACGATGACGCCCATGGCGAACGCCGCCATCGCCGCGCCGCGGCGAGCCGGCGGAAAGCTCTCCATGAGGACGGCCTGGGCGATGGGCTGGAGCGCCCCGCCGCCCGCGCCCTGGAGGATCCGCGCCATCACCAGCATGCCCAGGCTGGTCGCGGCGCCGCAGAGCGCCGACGCCGCGGTGAACACCATGATGCACACGATCAGGAATCGCTTGCGCCCGAACCGGCTGCCCAGCCACGCCGTCATCGGCAGCACGATCGCGTTGGACACGAGGTAGCTCGTGAGGACCCACGTCGCCTCCTCGGTCGTCGCGGAGAGGCTGCCGGCGATGTGCGGGAGGGACACGTTCGCGACGGCGGTGTCGAGGACTTCCATGAAGGTGGCCAGCATCACCGACGCGGCGATCAGCCACGGGTTGAAGCGCGGGACCCACTCGAGCGCGCTCGGGTCCGCCGGGGGCGTCGCCGGAGCCGGGTCCGCCCTCGGATTGCCTTCCATGTGAACCACATTACAATACGTGAACGTGAGTGTGAAATCAGTCGCCGAAGCCCGCAGGAGGCGGCCCGAGAGCTGCGGCGCCGTCGAGCGGCCGCAAGGCCCGCGAGCGCGCGCGCCGCTCCGCGGAGGTGCTGGCGGTCGCCCGGCGCCTGTATGCCCGCAAGGGCTATCAGCAGACCGCCATGGTCGAGATCGCGCGAGCCTCGGAGCTGGCCGTGGGCACCCTCTACCAGCTGTTCCCGTCCAAGGAGGCGATCCTCCGGAGCCTGCTGGAGGAGCGCATGGACGAGCTGATCGCGCGGGTGCGCGCGGCCGTCAACGGCGAGCGCGACGTGCGGGCCCAGCTGCGGGGCGTCGTGACGACCCACCTCGCCTTCGCGCAGGAGAACGCGGACATCCTGCGCCTCTATCTCTCGGGCTGGATCGGCTACGACACCCGGACCCGCCAGCGGTTCGGGAACCGCATCGACGCGCGCTACGAGCGCTACCTCGAGGTGCTCGCCGCGGTGTTCAAGCGGGGGGTCGACAGCGGCGCCCTGGCCGCCCGCCCGCCGCGGCGCCTCGCCGTGACGCTGGCCGGGCTGATTCACGCGGTGATCCGACGCGGGCTCCGGGAGCGACGCATCGACTTCGCGGCGGAGGGCGACGCGCTCCTCGACATCCTCCTTCATGGGCTGCTGCACCGGGAGCCTTCCGCCGAGGGCTCGTCATGAGCATCGATCCCGAGATCGACGCCCTGCCGCGCCCCCGCCGGCGCCTGCGGTCGACGACGAAGCGGCTGGCGTCACTCGCGCTCATCGTCGCGGTCGTCGTCGCCGGCGCGATCTACGGATACCGCTGGTGGCAGCACCTGCGGGACCACGTCTCGACGGACGACGCGTACGTCACGGGCCGGATCGCGCCGGTGAGCGCCCGGGTCTCCGGCCACGTGGCCAAGGTGCTCGTCAACGACAACCAGGAGGTCCAGGCGGGCGACCTGATGGTGAGCCTCGACGCGAGAGACTTCGAGGTCGCCCTCGCCGAGGCCCGCGCGGCCGTGGAAGCCTCGCGGGCCGAGCTGCGGAACGCCACGCTCAACGTGCCGCTGACGGACGACACCACGAGGAGCGCGGCCACGCAGGCGGCGGCGGCGCTGGCCGCGGTCGAGCAGGGCGCCGAGATGTCGCGACACGACCTCGAGCAGCGGCGGAGCGATCTTCGCGCGAAGCAGGCGGCCGTCGCCGCCGCCGACGCGGCGGTCCGCGTCGCCCTCGCCGACCTGGAGCGGGCCCGGCTCGACCGCGATCGCCTCGCCGCGCTGTTCCGCGGGCAGCTCGTCGCGCGCCAGGATCTCGACCACGCCGAGTCGGCATTCCAGAGCGCCCGGGCGGCGATGGACGCGGCCCGGGACCGGCTCGGGCAGGCGAACGGCGAGGCGCAGCAGGCGGCGGCCGCCGTGGAGAGCCAGGCGTCGGCCCTGGTCCAGGCCACCCGCCGCATCGACGAATCGAGGGCGACCCTGGCCAGCGCCGAGAGCCAGCGCCAGCAGGTCGGCGTGCGCCAGACGCAGGTCGACGCCGCGCGCGGCCGCCTGGACCAGGCGCTGGCGAACCTGGCTCAGGCCGAGCTGAGCCTCGCGTACACGACCGTGCGCGCGCCGATGAGCGGCCGCGTCACCAAGAAGACCGTCGAGGTCGGCCAGGTGGTGCAGCCCGGCCAGCTGTTCCTCGCGGTGGTGGATCTCCGCGACGTCTGGGTGGTCGGAAACTTCAAGGAGACGGACCTCACGAACGTGCGACCCGGCCAGCCGGCCGCGATCACGGTCGACACCTACCCCGGCGTGGTCTTCAAGGGGCGCGTCGATTCGATCCAGGCGGGGTCCGGCGCGGTCTTCTCCCTCCTGCCTCCGGAGAACGCGTCGGGGAACTTCGTGAAGGTCGTCCAGCGGGTGCCGGTCAAGCTCGTCTTCGACCCCGGGGAGACCACGAAGCACGCCCTGGTCCCCGGCATGTCGGTCGTCCCCACCATCGCCGTCCGCTGATCACCCGGCCCGGGGCCGGCGTCTACGAGCGCCTCTGGACCGTGGCGCAGCGCCGGATGCTCGGCCTCCCGCCCCTCGCCTTGCGGAAGCTCTGACACCTCCGAGCCCTTCGCCGCGGAAGGGCTCGTCGCCACTCCGGTCAGTTCTCGTCGAACACCCTCATCGTCACGAAGACCCGGCCGTCATTCGAGGTCTCACAGTCCTGCTTCCCCGCATCGAACAGGCACATCGTGACGCGCGTCCCGCCTATGTCTCCGTCCTTCACGATGGCCGAGGCGAATATCTCGCAGTCTCTGGGGGTGGGGGCATCGCCGTGACACAGCACGTCCGCGCGAACGTTCCGAGCGATCGGTGTCCGTTCGTCGAACTCGACCGGGTGACTGAAGCCCACTGCGACCCTCGTCAGGAGACCGCTGGGCGATGAGGTGACCTCGACGAACACGGTCCGCTCCCGAGTGTCATGGTCGTTACAGCCCACGGCCGCGAGAACGCCTAACAGCAGAGCAAGCGCTCGCCTCACGAGATCTCCTTACCGACCCGGAGCGGGAGCGGCGGCCCGGCCTTGGCCGCGCGCCCTTACGGACGAGCCCGTCTCCTATCCGGCGGTGAACCCTCCGTCGACCACGAGCTCGGCGCCGGTCATGAACGAGGATTCGTCCGAGGCGAGGAAGAGGGCGGCGAACGCGATCTCCCGCGGCTTCGCGATCCGCCCGAGGGGGATGCCGGTCTCGAACTCCTTCCGGATGGCGTCGCTCAGGTACGGGGCCTGGAGCGGCGTGTCGACGATCCCCGGGTGGATGATGTTGCAGCGGATCCGGTCCTTCGCGAACTGGATGGCGAGCGACTTGGTGAGGGAGATCGAGGGCCCCCTTCGCCGAGGTGTAGGCGTCCTGGGCGCGCGTGAAGCCGACCAGCGCCGACACGGAGCCCACGTTGACGATCGCCCCGCCGCCGGCCTTCCGGAGATGCGGGATGCCGTGCTTCGTCACCCAGAAGACGGACTTCAGGTTGACGCCCATCACTCGTTCCCACCAGCCGTCGTCGGTCTCCAGCACCGAGCGGTCGCGGTCCTTCCAGAGGACGCCCGCGTTGTTGTAGAGGACGTGGAGCGCGCCGAAGCGATGGGCCGTCTCGTCGATCATCCGCTGGACGTCGGCCTCGACGGCCACGTCCCCCGCCACGGCGACGGCCTGTCCGCCCGCCCGCTCGACGAGCGCCACCGTCTCCTCGGCCGCGGCCTTGTTGATGTCGGCCACGCCGATCCGGGCGCCGTGCTCGGCGAACAGGACGGCGGCCTCCCGGCCCATCCCCATGCCGGCCCCGGTGATGAACGCCACCTTCCCCGCGAGCCTCGGCCCGAGGCCAGCCCCGTCCACGGTCATGACCCGTCCTCCCCGTGTGTCGACCGAATCGGCGGTCGAGCTGAATGATCCCGTCATCCTACATCAGGCCGCGTGACCCGGGTCCGCGGCGCGCGGCGCTCAGGGCACGCGCACCCTCAGCACGGCCGGACGGATCCGCACCGTCAGGACCGGTCCCCCCGTGACCGCCTCGCCGTCGACGTGAAACGGGATCGGCTCCGGCCCCGAGATCTCCACGGCCGGCGTCCGCCTGGTCGTCACGCCGGGCGCCCGGTCGAGCGTGCCCCGGAACAGATGGAGGGCGTCGCGCAGGGCCAGCAGCGGGGGCCGTGTCGCCACCGTCACGACTTCGAGCTGACCGTCGTCGGGCCGCGCGGTGGGAGCGACCACGGCGCCGCCCCCGTACTGACGCGCGTTCGCGCACACGATGACGAGGGCCCGCTCCCGCCAGGTCTCGGACCCGACCCGGATCGTGTACTCCCGGGCGCGATAGTGAAGGATCTCGCGCGTGCCGATCGCCAGGTATGGCAGGAGTCCCCGGCGCCGGCCGCCGCGGGCGTTGAACAGCGCGGCGATGTGCGCGTCGAGGCCGATGCCGGCCAGGTTGACGAACAGGCGCCCCTCGATGTCCCCGACGTCGATCACGCGCTCCCGCCGGCCGAGCGCGACGGCGAGCGCCGCGGCCGGGTCCCAGGGGACGCCGAGCTCGCGGGCGAGACCGTTGCCGGAGCCGGCCGGCACGACGCCGAGGGCGGCCCCGCTCCCCGCCACGGCGCGCGCGATCTCGTTCACCGTCCCGTCGCCGCCCCAGGCGCACACGACGGCGGCCCGGGCAGCCACCGCCGCGCAGGCGAGCTCGTGCGCGTGGCCCGGCCCCTCGGTGAGCTGCACCGTCCCCTCGACGCCCCGCGCGGCGAGCGCGCGCTCGGCGAGAGCCTGCCGGCGGTCCCCGGTCCGGCGGCCTCGCAGGCCGGCGGCCGGATTGACGATGACGGCGACCGGCGCGGTCAGATGCGCTCGAAGCCCCGCATCAGCTCCCAGTCGGTCACGACCTGGTCGAACGTCTGCTGCTCGAGCCGCGCGGTGTGGAGGTAGTGCTCGACGACCTCGTCGCCGAGAGCCTCGCGGGCGACCCGCGACCCCTCGAGCCCGGCGATGGCCTCGCGGAGCGTCTTGGGGACCTGCGGGAGCTTCGGGTCCTCGTAGGCGTTGCCCTCGTAGACGCGGGGCGCCGGGAGCTTCTTCTGGATGCCGTGGAGGCCCGCCGCGATGGTCGCGGCGAACGCGAGGTAGGGGTTCGCGTCGGCGCCCGGGATCCGGTTCTCGACCCGGAGGGCCGAGCCCTCGCCGCAGAGGCGGAAGCCGCACGTGCGGTTGTCCCAGCCGGCCACGATCCGCGTGGGCGCGAACGACCCTGCCTGGTAGCGCTTGTACGAGTTGACGTAGGGCGCGTAGAAGTAGGAGAGCTCCTTCGCCATCGCCATCTGGCCGGCGAGCCAGTGGCCGTAGAGGGCCGAGCCGAACCGCCGGCCCTTCTCGTAGAAGAGGCTCCTCTTGCCCGTCCGGTCCCACAGGCTCGAGTGGAGGTGGAAGGACGAGCCCGCCGAGCCCATGTCGTACTTCGCCATGAAGGTGATCGAGCTCCCCTGGGCGTGGGCGATCTCCTTCACCCCGTGCTTGTAGAGCGTGTGGCGATCGGCCATCTCCACCGGCTCGGCGTAGCGGAGGTTGATCTCCTCCTGCCCGCAGCCCCACTCGCCCTTCGAGAACTCCACCGGCACCGCGGCCGCCTCCATGCCGTTGCGGATCGCGCGGACCAGCCCCTCCTCCTTCGTCGTCTGGAGGATGTGGTAGTCCTCGATGTACTGGGACACGGGCGTCAGCCCGTGGTAGCGCTTCGACCGCGCCTCGGCGAACGACTCCTTGAACAGGTAGAGCTCGAGCTCGGACGCGACCATGATCCGGTACCCGAGCTTCGCCGCCCGCTCGACCTGGCGCTGGAGGATGCGGCGCGGGCTGACCTCGATCGGCTCGCCCTCCTCGGTGTAGAGATCGCAGAACACGAGCGCCGTCTTCTCGAGCCACGGGATCCGGCGGAGGGTGCCGAGGTCCGGGACCGCCTTCATGTCCTGGTACCCCGTGGCCCACGAGGCGAACTTGTAGCCGGGCAAGGGCTCCATGTCCACGTCGACGGTCAGGAGGTAGGCGCAGGCGTGCACCCCCTCGCCCGCGATGTGCTCGAGGAAGTGGCGCCCGACCACGCGCTTGCCCATCAGGCGGCCCTGGACGTCGGGGAAGACCGTCAGCACCGTGTCGACCTCGTCCCGCCGGACGAGGGCTTCCAGATCCTTGAGGTCGAGATTGCCGGGCATGGCTCCCTCGGTCCCCGACGCGCGCGCCCGGTCCCGCGACGGGGCGGCTGGCCGGACTAGAAGGTGAAGAGCTCTCCGCGCCGGTGCGCGAGGGCGGGCAAGGTCTTGCGGATGCGCTCCGCGTGGCCCAGGTCGACGTCCGCCACCACGACACCCTCGCGGTACCCGGCGCGGGCCACGACGGTGCCCCACGGGATCCACGAGCATCGAGTTCCCGTAGCAGGCGTGGCCCGGCGGATGCGAGCCGCACTGGGCGGCCGCCAGCACGTACACCTGGTTCTCGATGGCGCGGGCCCGCACCAGGACCTCCCAGTGGTCCCGGCCCGTCTCCATCGTGAAGGCGGCGGGCACCGTGATCAGCCGCGCCCCCCAGGCGGCGAGCCGCCGGTAGAGCTCCGGGAAGCGGAGGTCGTAGCAGAGCGTGAGGCCCACCGGGACGCCCGCGAGCGAGGCGACGACGACCTCCTCGCCGGGCGCCATCGTCGCCGATTCCTGGTAGGTCGTCCCCTCGACCTCGACGTCGAAGAGGTGGAGCTTCCGGTAGCGGGCGACCAGCTCGCCGTCCGGGTTGAGGACCACCGACGTGTTGTAGACGCGCTCGCTCCCCTCGACCGCCTCGAGGAACGAGCCGCCCACGAGCCAGAACCCGTAGCGGCCGGCCAGCCGGGCGAGGAACTCGGTGGTCTCCCCGGGGATCGGCTCCGCCACCTCGGCGTGCCGCTTGCTCGGCCCGAGGTACGTCCAGAGCTCCGGCAGCACCACGAGGTCCGAGCCCCACGCCGCGGCCTGCGCGATGAGCATCTCGGCGCGCTCGAGGTTCTCCGCCTTCTCGTCCTTGCTGTTCATCTGGACCAGCGCGACACGCACGGCGTTGTCCTCCGATCGTCGCCCGCCGGAAGCCCGGCGGGCGCAGCCCCCATCCTAGCGCAGTCGTGCGCGAATGGCCGCCAGTTCGCCCGGGAGTCAGGCGGAGGCGGGCTCAGTGCACGGACAGCGGAACGGGGGGCAGGAGCAGAACGAGAAGGATCAGGGCGAACACCCCGAGCGCGCGGCGCCGGCCGTCGAGCGGCGTGATGTCGTCCATGGTCGGATTGTGCCGGAAGCCCATCAGGCCCACGATGAGGGCCGCCCACACCAGCCAGTTGATGCTCCCGAACAGGAGTCCGATCACCACCAGCCCGGCGACGGCGAGCTTCGAGATGAGGGCGTGGCGCCTGCCGAACAGCGCGTAGACGATGTGGCCGCCGTCGAGCTGGCCCGCGGGGATGAGGTTGAGGGCGGTGACGAGGAACCCGAACCACGCCGCGACGCCCACCGGGATGAAGCAGGATGTCGAAGTCGGGCGGCAGGGCGCCGAGCGTCAGCCGCTCGAGGAGCTTGGGCAGCACGGCATCGCCGAACTGGACGTATCCGCCCCCCTCGGCCGCCCCTGGGGGAATCCGGACCACGGACGACAGCTTGAGGCCGAGCACGTAGACCGGCACCGCGACCACCAGACCGGCGAGCGGGCCCGCCACCGCCATGTCGAACAGCGCCCGGCGATCGCGAATCGCGCCCCGGAGGCGAATCACCGCCCCGAGCGTCCCGAGGAAGAACGGCGGCGGCACCGGGATGAAGTACGGGAGGGAGACCGGCATCCGGTGAAGTCGCCCCACCGTGTAGTGGCCGAATTCGTGCACACCCAGGATCCCGAGCAGCGCCGCGGAGAACGGCAAGCCCGCGGCGAGCCGCCCCGGGTGCTGCCACAGCTCGTCGAGCGCCAACTCCACTCTGGAGCGCGCCGGCCAGGAGCGTCGTGACGACCGTGGCGAGGAACAGCCCGAGATGGACGAGAGGGCGCGACGGCTCGGCCACCTCGGCCTGCGCGAGCGCGTGCACCCACACCGTGCCCTGCGTCCTCCCGGAGGAACGGCGCGTACCCGTGGCGCGCGAGGCGAGGCCGCAGGCGGTCGACCGCCACCTCGGGCTCCACGAGGAGGCGTCCTCCGAAGGCGACCGAGCGTCCGACGAGTCGACGCTCCTCCACGACGAGGACGTCGTCGAGCTGGCTCCGCAGGAGCGCCTCGAGCGGGAACAGCTCTTCCCAGCTCGGGGGCTCTTCGGGGGGGCGGCGAGACCAGAAAGGCACGTGACGATCCTCAGGGTCAGCCTATCACGGCGCCCGTCAGGGTCCCGGCGGCGACTCCCCGTCTCGCATCAGCCGGCCGACGAGCGGCCGCACCGCGGCGAGCCCGCCCGCGAGGTAGAGGGCGCCCACCACGGCCTCGAACGCGGTCGCGAGCACCGACTCCTTCTCCCGTCCGCCGTGCTGCGCCTCCCCGCGGCCGAGGCGGAGACACGCATCCACCCCCAGCGCTCGCGCCCAGGCGGCCAGGCCGCGCGTCGAGACGACCTCCGCTCGCCGTACGGTCAAGGACCCCGGCCCGGCGCCGGGGTCCCGCTCGACCAGGAGGTCCGCGACGACGAGCCCGATGACGGCGTCGCCCAGGAACGCGAGTGTCTCGTTGTGCCCGGCGGGCGGATGCTCGTGCGCGAACGAGGGGTGGGTCAGGGCCTGGAGGAGAAGGTCGGGAGGCTCCGGGAGACCGAGCCGCGCCGAGAGCGCGGCCAAGGCCTCGGTCTCGACCTCCCCCGTCCGCGGGACCGGGCTGCCCGCCGCCTCGTCAGGCGAGGGCCGAACCGATGACCCCTCGGGATCGGGTCCGGAGCCGCCGGGCGCGCCGGTCAGGCGCGCCAGCGCCGGAAGGCGAGGGTCGCGTTGGTGCCGCCGAACCCGAAGCCGTTGGAGACCGCCACGTCGACCTGGGCCTTCCGCGCCGTGTTGGGCACGTAGTCGAGGTCGCAGTCCGGGTCGGGCTTGTCGTAGTTGATCGTCGGCGGAAGGATGCCCTGCTGGAGGGCGAGCACGGTGACGATCGCCTCGATGCCGCCGGCGGCGCCGAGGAGGTGTCCGGTCATCGACTTGGTCGACGACACGGCGAGCCGGCGCGCGTGGTCGCCGAACACCTGCTTGATCGCCAGGGTCTCCGTCCGGTCGTTGTACGGGGTGGAGGTGCCGTGGGCGTTGATGTAGCCCACGTCCTCGGGGCGCACGCCGCCGTCCCGCAGGGCGTCCGTCATGGCGCGAACGGCGCCGTCACCGTCCGGGTCGGGCGCGGTCATGTGGTAGGCGTCGGCCGTCATGCCGTACCCGACGATCTCCGCGTAGACGCGCGCGCCGCGCCGGCGGGCGTGCTCGGCATTCTCCAGCACGACGATTCCCGCCCCCTCGCCGGGCACGAATCCGTCGCGGTCGGCGTCGAAGGGCCGCGAGGCCCGCGTCGGGCTCGTCGTTCCGGGTGGACAGCGCCTTCATCTGCGCGAACCCCCCGATGGGGAGCTCGTCGATGATCGCCTCCGAGCCGCCGGCGACCATCAGGTCGGCGTCACCCCGCTGGATGATCTTGAACGCGTCGCCGATCGCGTGGTTGCCCGTCGCGCAGGCGGTCACCACCGAGGAGTTCGGCCCCTTCAGCTTGTACCGGATCGAGAGCTGACCGGACGCCATGTTCACGATGAGCGACGGAATGAAGAACGGAGAGATCCGGCTCGGCCCCTTCTCGAGGAGCACCCGGTGCCACTCGAGGATCGACAGGATGCCGCCGATCCCGGAGCCGACGAGGGCGCCGGCGCGCGCGGGGTCCATCTGGGAGAAATCGACCTTGGCGTCCTCGACGGCTTCCACGCCCGCGGCGAGCGCGTACTGGATGAAGAGGTCGAGCTTCTTGAGCTCCTTCTTCTCGATCACCTTCAGCGGATCGAACCCCTTGACCTCGGCGGCGATCCTCGCGTCCAGGCGCTTGGGGTCGAACCGGGTGATGGGTCCCACGCCCGACCGGCCCTCGCAGATGGCCCGCCAGTACTCGGGGACGGAGTTCCCCAGGGGCGTCACCGCCCCCAGCCCCGTCACCACCACCCGTGTCTTGCCGCCGTCCGGTCCCATCGCCCCGCAACCTCCGTCCAATGGCGTCTCAGGCGTCTCTGGGCGTCTCGGGCGCCGCTGGCGCTCCAGGCCGCCCCGGGGTCCTAGGTGTTCTCCTTGATGTAGTGGATCGCGTCACCCACCGTCGTGATCTTCTCGGCGTCCTCGTCCGGGATTTCGATGTCAAACTCCTCCTCGAACGCCATC
Organism: uncultured Candidatus Rokubacteria bacterium; assembly: GCA_963745015.1. GTDB lineage: Bacteria > Methylomirabilota > Methylomirabilia > Rokubacteriales > DASRDR01 > DASRDR01. Next base: position 69,008 of record CAVUVU010000008.1, on the reverse strand, counting down.
ACGAGCTCCACCGTGTCCAGGGAGTCCGCGCCGAGATCCTCGATGAACTTCGCAGCCGGGGCCACGTCGTTCTCCTCGACACCGAGCTGCTCGACGATGATCGCCTTCACCCGTTCGTCGACCGGCTTGTCGCTCGTAGCCATCTCCGTTCCTCACCTCCTCACATGTACAGCCCACCGTTGACGTGGATGACCTGGCCCGTAATGTAGCCCGCCCCCTCCGAGGCCAGGAACCGGACGACCTCCGCCACCTCGCGCGCAGTCCCGATGCGCTTCAGCGGAACCTGCCCCACGTACGCCTGCCGCATCTCAGCCGGACAGGGACGCAGCCATGTCCGTCTCGATCAGGCCCGGCGCGACGGCGTTGACCAGAATACCCCAATGAGCCAGTTCTCGTGCCGTGGACTTGGTGAGCCCGATCAGCCCCGCCTTCGCCGCGGCGTAGTTGGCCTGGCCGGGCGTGCCCATGACGCCCGCCACCGACGTCACGTTGACGATCCGGCCGGACCGCTGCCGGATCATGAGGCGCGCGGCCGCCCGGGTCGCCTGGAACGCGGCCCGGAGGTCGACGCCGAGGACCTCGTCCCAGTCCGCGTCCTTCATGCGGATCAGGAGACCGTCCTTCGTGATACCGGCGTTGTTGACGAGGAGATCGAGCCGGTCGAACCGCTTGTCCGTCTCGGTCACGATCCGCTGGACGTCCTCGCCCCGGCCCATCTCGGCCACCAGGCCGACGGCCTTGCCCGCGCGGCCCTCGAGCGCCGCGGCGATCTCCTCGACCTTCGCGGCGTCGCGGCCGGTGAACGCCACCGTGGCGCCGTCGTCGAGGAGGGCCTCCACGATGGCGCGCCCGATCCCGCGCGTCCCGCCCGTGACCAGGGCGACGCGGCCCTCGAGAGGCCGGCCGGGGGCGGCCGAGTCGCTCACGACCGGGCGGCCAGGGCGGTCAGCGCCTTCTCCAGTCCGGCCACGTCCTCGACCGAGATGCCCGTGAGCGAGCCGTCGATCCGCCGGAGCAGCCCGGTCAGGACCTTCCCCGGGCCCACCTCGACGAACGTGCGGCAGCCTTCCCGCGCCATGCGCGCGACGCAGTCCGTCCAGCGGACCGGCGCCGTCACCTGGCGGATCAGGAAGGGTCGGACGTCGTCCGCCCGCGTCGTGAGCTCGGCGTCCACGTTCCGGACGACCGGGCAGCTGCGGGTCCGCCGCGCGCACGCCCGCGAGCACCGCCGCGAGCCGCTCCGCCGCCGGCGTCATGAGGCGGCAGTGGAAGGGCGCGCTCACCGGGAGCATGACGCTCCGCTTCCCGCCCCGCGCGGGGGCCAGCGCCACCGCGCGCTCGACCGCGCTCCGATGGCCCGCGACGACGATCTGCCCCGGGGAGTTGATGTTCGCGACGTCGAGCACCTCGCCCTGCGCGGCGTCGCGGCAGATCTCCTCGACGACCGGCGGCTCCACCCCCAGGATCGCCGCCATCGCCCCCGTGCCGACGGGCACGGCCTCCTGCATGAACTCGCCACGGCGCCGGACGACGGTCACCGCGTCCGCGAAGGCGAGGGACCCCGCCGCGACGAGCGCCGTGTACTCCCCCAGGCTGTGCCCGCCGACGACCGCGGGGACGAGCCCGCGCTCCGCGAGCAGCCGGGCGCCCGCGACGCTCACCGTGAGCACGGCCGGCTGGGTGTTGGCGGTGAGCTGGAGCTCGGACTCGGGCCCCTCGAAGCAGAGCTTCGCGACGTCGAACCCGAGCGCATCGCTGGCTTCCTCGAAGACCGCGCGGGCCGCGGGCGAGGCATCGTGGAACGCGCGCCCCATCCCCACGGCCTGCGAACCCTGGCCCGGGAAGCAGAACGCCAGGCGCGCGTCAGCGGCCACGCGCATAGATGCGCACATGTCCGCGCGCACTGTCAATAGCGGCGGGGCGCGTTGGGCTCGGTCGGGCCCTCGTCCGCGCGGCTCTTGCGCGCCTCGGCCAGGGACTGTCCCAGCTCTCCCGCCAGCGCGGCCCGGATGTGCTCGTTGACGTCGGCCTTGACCCACTCCGCGGCGGTCCGGATCCCGTTCTTCACGGCCCGGGCCGGCGACGAGCCGTGACCGATGATGCACACGCCGTTGATCCCGAGGAGCGGCGCGCCGCCCGGTCTCCGTGTAGTCGACCCGCTTCCAGAGCCGGCGGAAGGCCGGGCGGACGAGCAGCGCGGCCAGCTTCGTCGACACCGAGCGGCCCATCTCCTCGCGGAGGAGGTTGATCAGCATGTCGGCGAGGCTCTCCGAGACCTTGAGGCACACGTTGCCCGTGAAGCCGTCGGTCACCACCACGTCGGTGTTGCCGTTGTAGAGGTCGCGGCCCTCGACGTTCCCGACGAAGTTGATCGGCGACTCCTCGAGCCGCTTGAAGACCTCGCGCACCAGCTCGTTGCCCTTGCCTTCCTCCTCGCCGACCGACATGAGGCCCACACGAGGCTCGCGCGACCCCGAGGATGTCCCGGGCGTAGACGTGCCCCATCACGGCGTACTGCGCGAGGTGCCAGGGCTTCGGGTCGATGTTGGCTCCGACGTCGAGCAGGATCGTCCGGCCCCGCTTGTTCGGGAGCACCACCGCGATGGCGGGACGGTCGACGCCCGGCAGCACGCCCATGCGTGAACATGGCGATGGCCATCGCCGCGCCCGTGTTCCCGGAGGAGATGAACGCCGACGCCTCGCCGTCGCGCACGAGCGACGCCGCCACCCGCATCGACGAATCGCGCTTGCGGCGGAGGGCGTGGGACGGCTGGTCGCCCATCTCGACCACCTGGGAGGCGTGCCGGACGGTGATGGGCAGCGGCCCCACCCGGTGGCGGGCGAGCTCCCGCTCGATGGTCGTCTGGTCTCCGACCAGGACGACGTCGAGGCCGTACTCCCGCGCAGCGGCGACCGCACCCTCGACGTTGACGGGTACGCCGCCGTCCCCGCCCATCGCGTCGACGGCGATCTTCATGAAGCGATCACCCGGCGGCCCCGGGGGCATCCGGCGGCGGCGCCTAGGCGCCTTCGGTCGAGATGACCTCTCGCCCCTTGTAGTACCCGCAGTGGGGGCAGACGTGGTGGGGAACCTTGGGCTCGCGGCACTGGGGGCAGATCGAGAGCGTGGGCGCCTCGAGCTTGTAGTGGGTGCGGCGCTTCCGGCCGCGCGTGATCGAATGTCGCCGCTTGGGAAGAGGCATGACTCGGATCTCCTATTTGAGGCGCCGGAGCGCCTCGAGCGGCGCCAGACGCGGGTCGGTCTCGCGCGTCTCGCACCGGCACTCGGTGACGTTGCGGTTGCCGCCGCACACCGGGCAGAGCCCGCGGCAGTCGGCACGGCAGAGGGGTTTCATCGGCAGGGCCAGATCGGTCTCGCTCCGGAGGAGCCCCGCGACGTCCAGGACATCCCCCTGGTAGAAGTCCAGCTCCAGATCGTCCCGCCCGAGCTCGACCTGCCCCTGCCGGTTGCTGGGCTGAGGAACGAGCTGGAGATCGACCACGGGCTCGACACGGCTCACCAGGGGCTCGAGGCACCGGCCGCACAGGAGGTGCGCGGTCGCCTCGAACCGTCCGCCGACCGCCACCTTGTCCCCGAGCCGCTCGACGAGGAGGTCGACGGCATCGAGACTCCAGGTCGAGTCCGGATAGACTCCCCCGAGGGCCGCCGGGTCGATCAGCCGGAGGCCGTCGTCCGGGATCTCTGAGACACGGATCTGCATGCCTAGCTCGCCTGGGACACCGGTTGACGTATAAGTGTGGACCGAATCGATCTTTCTAGGGCGGTCGCAGTATACGGGCCGCTCCTCGGGGGTGTCAAGCGAGAAGGGGCAGCCGGTCACGCCCCTCGCGGCCGCACCGGGCACGCGGGGCCCGCGCGTTGACGGTCCGGGGGGCGTCTGCTAGCTTTCAGGTGACACCTGACGAGCGGACGGGGCAACCCATGTCCGCGGAGCGAGGGCAAGTGACGATGAACAACATGGTGAAGACGACCCTGTTCCTGGGCCTCCTGACCGGTCTGTTCATCGCCGTGGGCGGCCTCGTCGGGGGCGAGAGCGGCATGGTCATGGCCTTCGTGCTGGCCCTGGTCATGAACTTCGTGTCGTACTGGTTCTCGGACAAGATCGTCCTGAAGATGTACGGCGCCCAGCCCATCGGGGAGGCCGAGGCCCCGGAAGTGCACCGGATCGTGCGGAACCTGGCCACCAAGGCCAACATCCCCATGCCGAAGCTCTACCTGATCCCCTCCGAGGCGCCGAATGCGTTCGCCACGGGGCGGAATCCCCAGCACGCCGCGGTGGCGGTGACGCACGGGATCATGCGGATCATGGACACCAGGGAGCTCGAGGGGGTGCTCGCCCACGAGCTCTCGCACGTCCTCAACCGGGACATCCTGATCTCGACGGTCGCGGCGACGGTGGCCGGCGCGATCTCGATGCTCGCCAACATGGCCCAGTGGGGCATGATGTTCGGCGGGTCTCGCCACGACGACGAGGGCCGCGGCACGAACCCGATCGCGCTGCTCCTGACGATCATCCTGGCGCCGCTGGCCGCGATGCTCATCCAGATGGCGGTCTCCCGGTCGCGTGAGTACCAGGCCGACGCCTCGGGAGCCCAGCTGACCCGGGACCCGGAGGGCCTCGCGTCCGCGCTCGGCAAGCTGGGTCAGGCCAGCCGGATGATCCCCATGAACGCCAACCCGTCGACCGCTCACCTCTTCATCGTGAACCCGCTGAGCGGGCGCGCGATGATGAGCCTGTTCGCGACGCATCCGCCGCTCGAGGATCGGATCGCCCGGCTGCGGAAGATGCGCGTCTAGATCGGCCGGGTCTCCGGCACCGTCGGCGCGGCCGCAGGTCCCCCGGGGCCTGCGGCCGTTCCCGTTCCAGGATCGAGATTGCTGCGTGACCGGACCCCCGGCTCGGCCGTACCCTAGGCCCCGATGATCCAGACTCAGGGACTCGTGAAGCTCTACGGAATGCACGCCGCGCTCCGCGGCGTGACGCTCGAGGTCCCGCCGGGGCAGATCCTCACGATCCTCGGTCACAACGGCTCCGGGAAGACGACGCTCGTGCGGCTCCTGGCCACCCTCGCGCGCCCAACCGCCGGCCGCGGGCGAATCGGAGGCCACGACCTGGTCGACGGCCGGGACGAGGTGCGCCGGCTGGTGGCGCTGGTCGGTCACAGCACGCACCTCTACGACGATCTCACGCCCCGGGAGAACCTCGCCTTCTGGGAGGCCCTCGCCGGCCGCCGGGCCGACGCGGGCCAGATCGACGCGGCGCTCGCGCGGGTCGGTCTCGACGGCCAGTCCGGCGTCCGCGTGCGCGCGCTGTCGAGCGGCCTCCGGCGGCGCGTCGCGCTCGCGCGGGCGATGCTTCGCGAGCCCCGGGTGCTGCTGCTCGACGAGGCGTTCTCGGGGCTCGACCAGGACAGCACCAAGCGCCTCGAGGACTACCTCCACGCCTTCAAGGCCGCCGGCGGCGCCGCGGTGGTGGTCACCCACAGCCTCGGGCGCGCCCTGGCCATCGCCGACCGGGTGGCGGTCCTCGCCGGGGGCCGCATCGCGGCCGAGGCGACGCGCGCGAGCCTCACCGAGGAGGCGCTCCAGCGGCTCTATCTCGGCGCCACGGACGCGAGCGCGTGAGGCGGGAGGCCGGGGCGTGAGCGCGTTCCTGCGCACGGCGTGGGCCGTCTTCTGGAAGGACCTGGCGGTCGAGCGGCGGGCGAAGGAGGGCGCCAACGCCCTCGCGTTCTTCGCGCTCATGCTCCTGTTCCTCTTCTACTTCGCCCTCGGGCCCGACGGCGACCGCATCCGCGCCGCGCTCCCGGGCCTCTTCTGGCTCGCGTTCCTCCTGTCCGGGGTGCTCGGGCTCGGCCGCGCCTTCGCGCTCGAGCGCGAGAACGACTGCCTGGACGGGCTCATCATGGCGCCGGCCGACAAGGGCGCGATCTACCTCGGCAAGCTCGCGGGCACGACGGCGCTGATGCTGGCGATGGAGGTGGTCTTCATCGCGGCGACGGGGATCTTCTACAACCTGGACATCTGGGCGGCGGTGCCCCGGCTGCTCCTGGTCGCCCTGGCGGGCACGATCGGGTTCGCCGCCGTGGGGACGCTGTTCGCCGCGATGACCGCGCACCTCCGGGCGCGCGAGGTCCTGCTTCCCGTCCTCCTGCTGCCGCTGGCGGTGCCCGTCCTCCTCGCCGCCGTGAAGCTCACGGAGCTCGCGCTGGCGGGCGAGGGCTGGGGCCCGGCCTGGCCGTGGTGGCAGCTCCTGCTCGGCTTCGACGTCGTGTTCCTGGTCGCCGGGCTCCTCACCTTCGAGTTCGTCCTGGAGGCTTGAGCGTGGACCGGATCCTCGGCGGGCTCGCGGCGGTCCTTCTCGCGGTCGGCCTCTGGCTCGGCCTGGGCGTGGCGCCCCGGGACGCGGTGCAGGGCAACGTGCAACGCATCATGTACGTCCACGTCCCCGCGATCCTCACCGGCTACGCCGCGATCGGCGTCGTCCTCGCGGCGAGCGTGGCCTACCTGTGGACGCGCCGGGCGGCCTGGGACCGCGTGGCGACCGCCGGCGGGGAGCTGGCCGTCTGCTTCGTCGGGCTCACGCTGGCCACCGGGTCGATCTGGGGGAAGCCCACCTGGGGCACCTGGTGGACCTGGGACGCGCGGCTCACCTCGACCGCGCTCCTGTTCGTGATCTACCTCGGCTACCTGCTCCTCCGGAGCGTCGTGGACGACCCCGAGCGCGCGGCCACCTATGCCGCGGTGCTCGGGATCGTCGGGGCGCTGGACGTCCCGATCATCCACTTCTCCGTCGAGTGGTGGCGCACGCTCCACCAGCCGGCGACGATCCTGAAGCCCCAGGCTCCCTCGATGGACCCGGTGATGCTCCAGGCCCTCCTCGTGAACGTCGCCGCCTTCCTGGCGACGTTCGCGTACCTGGCGAGGCGGCGGTACCGGCTGCTGACGCTGCGCGCCGAGACTCTCGCGCGGGCGATCGGGAGCTTCTGAGGCCAGGCGAGCGGGCTTCGCGGCTCGGGCCGGGCGCGAGACCTCGGGGCCCCTGGCCGGGCGGCCTCGCGCGCTCAGGGCGCCTCGGTGTTCCAGAGGAACTCGCGCCGCCCGCCGCGCGGGACGACGACCAGGCCCGACGGGTCGACACGGTAGCGCTCCCGGTCGGCGGCGGAGTCGAGGCCCAGCTGATGCCCCGCCGGGATGATGTTGTAGCGGTCCACGATCGCGCGCCGGAGATGGGCTCCCTTCCCCACCGAGGTGAAGTCCATCACGATCGAGTCCTCGATCACCGCGCCCTCGTTCACCCACACGCCGCGCCCGAGTATCGAGTTCCGGATGGTGGCCCGCACCACGAGGGAGCCCTCGCCCACCTGGGCGTTCTCGAACTCGCCGCCGGTGATCCGCGCCGGCGGCCCGTCGTACCGGCCCGCGTGGATCGGCCAGCGCCGGTTGTCGAGGTCGAACGCGGGCGTCTCCCCCAGCAGGTCCATGTGCGCGCGCCAGTACGCCTCGAGCTCTCCCACGTCCCGCCAGTACCCCGGCTCCTCGTACGGCTTGATCCCCGGCACCACGTTCCCCTGGAAGTCGTAGGCGAAGACCCGCGCCGTCGGGACCAGCGCCGGAATGATGCTCTTCCCGAAGTCGTGGTCGGTGCTCTGGCGGGCGTCCGCGAGGAGCGCCTCCACGAGCACCTTCCGGGAGAACAGGTAGTTCCCCATCGACACGAGCGCCTGGCGGGGGTTTCCCGGCATGGCCCGCGGAACCACCGGCTTCTCGACGAAGTCGACGACGCGGCCGCTCGCGTCGACGGCGAGATTGCCGAAGCTCGACGCCTCGGACAGCGACACCGGGCGCGCCGCCACCGTGACGTCGGCGTCGTGCTCCCGGTGGAACGCCACCATCTGGTTCACGTCCATCCGGTAGATGTGGTCCGCGCCGAAGACGGCCACCAGGTCGGGGTCGAAGTCGTCGATCAGGTTGAGGTTCTGGAGGACCGCGTCCGCGCTGCCGCGAAACCACACCTCGCCGATCCGCATCTGCGGCGGGACGACGGCGATGAAGTGGTCGGGCACCAGGCCGCTCGTCTGCCACGCGATGCGCAGGTGCTCGATCAGCGACTGCGACATGTACTGGACGAGCACGTAGAGCGAGAGGATCCGCGAGTTGACGAAGTTGGACAGGACGAAGTCGACGATCCGGTAGCGCCCGCCGAACGGCACCGCGGGCTTGCTGCGCTCCCGCGTGAGGGGCTCGAGACGCGAGCCCCGGCCCCCGGCGAGGATCAGGGCGAGAACGCGATCTCGCGGCATCGATGGGCCCTCGGGGCGCCGGGCATCCGAATGGTCTTCCGGCGGCGCGCCCCGGAGTATATCAGGCCAGCCGCCCGGGCTTGAGCATCACCACGCCGAACGGCGGGAGGGTCAGGGTCACCGACCACGGCTGGCCGGTCCACGGCCGGGGTACCGCCCGGACGCCGCCCGCGTTGCCCAGATTGCTCCCCCCGTAGTAGGCGGCGTCGGTGTTGAGCAGCTCCCGGTAGAAGCCCTCCGCGGGAACGCCGACCCGGTAGCCGCGCCGGGGCACCGGCGTGAAGTTGCACACGACCAGCACGAAGTCCCGGGGATCGCGCGCGCGCCGCACGAAGGCCACGACGCTCTGCTCGGCGTCGGAGCAGTCCATCCACTGGAACCCCGCCGGATCGAAGTCGACCTGGTGCAGCGCCGGCTCCGCCCGGTACACGCGGTTCAGGTCCCGGACCAGGCTGTGGAGCCCGCGGTGGTACGGCCCCTGGTCGAGAAGGTGCCAGTCGAGGCTCGTATCGTGATTCCACTCGCGCGGCTGCCCGAACTCGCCGCCCATGAAGAGGTGCTTCTTGCCGGGGTGCCCGTACATGAACCCGTAGAGCGCGCGGAGCCCGGCGAACTTCTGCCACTCGTCGCCCGGCATCTTGCCGTGGAGCGAGCGCTTGCCGTGGACCACCTCGTCGTGGGACAGCGGGAGCACGAAGTTCTCGTGCCACGCGTAGAGCAGACCGAACGTGAGCCGGTTGTGGTGGTACTTCCGGTGGACCGGATCCTGCTCCATGTAGTCGAGGACGTCGTGCATCCAGCCCATGTTCCACTTGAACCCGAACCCGAGCCCGCCGACGTACGTGGGGCGCGAGACCATCGGCCACGACGTCGACTCCTCGGCGATGGTCATCGCCGCCGGGTGGTACCGGTAGACGACCTCGTTGAACTGCCGGATGAAGGCGATCGCCTCCAGGTTCTCGTTGCCCCCGTGGCGGTTCGGCAGCCACTCGCCCGGCTTCTTCGAGTAGTCGAGGTAGAGCATCGAGGCGACCGCGTCCACCCGGAGCCCGTCCAGGTGGTAGCGCGCGAGCCAGTAGAGCGCGTTGCCGATGAGGTAGTTCGCGACCTCGTGGCGGCCGTAGTTGAAGACCAGCGTCCCCCAGTCGGCCTGCTCGCGCCGGCGCGGGTCCGCGTGCTCGTAGAGGTGGGTGCCGTCGAAGTAGACGAGACCGTGGGAGTCGCGCGGGAAGTGCGCCGGCACCCAGTCGAGGATGACGCCGATTCCCGCGGCGGTGGAGCGCGTCCACGAAGGCCATGAAATCCTGCGCCGTCCCGTACCGGCGGGTCGGCGCGAAGGCGCCGATCTGCTGGTAGCCCCACGATCCGTAGAACGGGTGCTCGCCGATCGGCAGGAGCTCCACGTGGGTGTAGCCCAGGTCGCGGACGTAGTCCCCCAGCGCCTCGCCCAGCTCCCGGTAGGTGAGGAACCGGTTGCCCTCCTCGGGAACGCGCCGCCAGGACCCCAGGTGGACCTCGTAGATCGAGATCGGGCGCGTCGAGCGCGTTCCGGCGCGCGCGCTCGGCCGTCCAGGCGCCGTCGCCCCAGGGGTACCCGTCGAGAGAGGCCACGACCGAGGCGGTGCGCGGCTCCTCGACCTCGAACTCGAAGGCGAAGGGATCCGCCTTGAGCGCGAGGAGGGTCCCGTCCTGCCCCAGGATCTCGAACTTGTACCGGCTCCCCTCGCCGAGCCCGGGAACGAAGAGCTCCCAGATGCCGGCGCCCGGATGGCGCCGCATCGGGTGCCGCCGACCGTCCCAGACGTTGAAGTCGCCCACGACGCTCACGCGCCGGGCGTTCGGCGCCCACACGGCGAACACCACGCCGCGCCACGCCGTCGAGGACGGTGGCGTGGGCGCCCAGCTTCTCGTAGGCCTGGTAGTGCGTGCCCTCACCGAGGAGCAGACGGTCGAAGTCCGACAGGGTCGACGGGAACCGGTAGGGGTCCTCGATCTCCCGGACGCGCCCCGGCGCGTCGGTCACCGCGAGGCCGTAGCGGAAGAGCGCCGGCGCGTCCGGGGAACGTCGCCTCGAAGATCCCGTCCGGGTGCAGGCGCGCCATCTCGCGAGGGGGGATGCCGGGTTCCCGGGGGCGGACCTCGGCCCCGATGGCCCCGGGGAGGAACGCGCGGATCGCGACCGCCGTCGCTCCGCCCTCGCGGCAGACGTGGGGTCCCAGGACGGCGAACGGATCCGGATGCCGCCCCGCCGCCAGAGCCTCCGCGTCGGAGGCCGGCAAGGAGCCCTGAATCACCGATGGGCCCGCGTCCCGGCCTGTGTCCTGGCCCATGATTGAATTGTACGCGGGCGGGCGCTCGGAGGGCGCGGGTATACTACCTGCGATGGGCCACGGGACATTCGTGCTCGGCGCATACGTGCTGGTCTTCGGCGTCCTGGTCACGTACTGGTGGCGCGTCGAATCCGGGATCCGGACGCTCGAGCGCGAGGCGCAAAGCCGCCCCGCGGAAGGCCGGCGATGACCCGGCGGCGCCGCCTCCTCCTCGGCGCCGGAGTCATCGTGCTGGCCCTGGGCGCGCTCATCCTGACGGGCGTCAGGCAGTCGGTGGTCTACTTCGTCACCCCGTCCGAGCTCATGGCCGAGGGCCGCCCGGCCGGACGCGCCTACCGCCTGGGCGGCATGGTGGTCCAGGGCTCCCTCAAGCAGAACCCCGCCGCGCACGAGCAGCGGTTCCTCCTGAGCGACGGCAAGGCATCCGTCCCCGTCTACCACCGCGGCATCCCGCCGGACCTCTTCGGCGAGGGGCGGGGGGCCGTGGTGGAAGGCAGGGTGGGCGCCGACGGAACGTTCCAGGCCAGCTCGATCATGGCGAAGCACTCCGAGGAGTACCGGGCGCCGGCGGGGGCCGTCCCGGGCCACGAGGAGCTCCTCCGGACGCTCCGCTCCGACAGCGCGAGCGGCGCGCCCCGGTGAGGTTCCGGGCGCGCTGGCTCATCCCGTTGGCCGCGCTCCCCGTCGTGGGGCTCCTCGCGTACGGCTTCCGTGCGGACCCCCGCGCGGTCCCCTCGCCCCTGGTCGGCCGCCCGGCTCCCGCCTTCGCGCTGACGTCGTTCGACGGCAAGGCTGTCAGCCTGGAGAGCCATCGCGGCAAGGTCGTCGTCCTGAACTTCTGGGCGTCCTGGTGCTACCCGGCGTGCTACGAGGAGGCGCCGGTCCTCGAGGCGAGCTGGCGGCGGGGCGAGCCGCTGGGCGTGGTGGTGCTCGGCGTGGCGATCCAGGACAAGGATCCCGCCTCGCTCGAGTTCATCCAGCGCTTCGGCCTCACCTTCCCGAACGCCCCCGATCCCGCCGGGAAGGTCTCCATCGACTACGGGGTCTACGGCGTGCCCGAGACGTTCGTCATCGACCGTCGGGGCATGATCCGCCGGAAGCACGTCGGCGCCGTCACCGAGGCGGTCTTCCGCGAGTGGGTCGAGCCGCTCCTCCGCGAGAGCGTGTCCACCGGAGGCGCGCCAGACGTCCAGCAGGCCGCAGGCCGCACGCCCCAGGCCGCAGGCCGTCAAGAGAACGGACGATCCCGAGAGGCATGGCACGTGGCGCGCTGGGCGCTCGTGCCGGCGGCCGACGGCGCCGGGCCGGTGGACCGGCTCCCCCGATGAGCGGCGGCGGCGCGCCTCCTGGCCGTCTGGCTCCTCATCCTCGCCCCGGGCATCGGCGCCGGCCGCCCCGGCCTGGCGGCAACGGTCAGCGAGGAAGAGGTTCACGCCATCGCGACCCAGCTCCGCTGCGTCGTCTGCCAGAACCTCTCGGTCGCCGACTCGCCCTCCGAGATGGCGCGCCAGATGCGCGACCTGATCCGCGAGCGGCTGGCGGCGGGGGACCGGCCCGAGCAGGTCATGGCCTACTTCGTCCAGCGCTACGGCGAGTGGGTCCTTCTGGCGCCCCCGGCCCGGGGTCTCAATCTCCTCCTGTGGCTCGCGCCGTTCGGAGCGGTGCTGATCGGCCTCGCGGTGGTCGCGACGCTCACGCGGCGCTGGCGGCGGCGCCCGCCATCGCCGGAGCGGGCGAGCGGCGACCGTCGTGGGCCCGGCCGAGCGCGAGCGGCTGGCCGCCGAGCTCGAGCGCCTGGGCGACTAGCGGGACCCCGCGGTGGCGACGACGCTCCTGACCCTCGCGCTCGCGGTCCCGGCGCTGGTCTTCGCCTTCTGGCCGTCCCTGGTGCGCCGGCGCGGCCAGGTGGGCCTCCCGGCCGCGCCGGCCGACGACGAGCGCGCGGGGCTCGAGAACGAGAAGCTCATCGCGCTCCGGGCGCTCCGGGAGCTCGAGCTGGACCGGGCGGCGGGGCACGTCGACGACGAGGACTATCGGGACCTCCACTCCCGCTACGAGGGCGACGCGGTCGCCGTGCTCAGGCGGCTCGATGCCCTCGGACCGGCCGCGCGCCCTGCGCGGGGCGCCGCCTCGCCAGCGCCCGGGCCGGGCGTGGCGACCCCCTGGACCCGGCAGCCCGCCGTCCTCGGCGCGATGGGTGTCGCGCTCCTCGTCTTCGGGGTGGTGCTGGGGCTCCTGGTGTCGCGCTACTCGACGCCGGCGCCGCCCGAGCCCGACATGGCTGCCGGCCAGTCCACGATGCCGTCCGCCATGGCACCGGGATCCCGCCGGCGGCGCGCCCCGCCCGCTCCCGAAGGAGATGCTGGAGGGCATGCTCCAGGCGGCGCACGCGAGCCTGGACGCCGGCCGCTACCAGGAGGCGATCGCCGCCTACACCGCCATCCTCAAGCGGGACCAGCGCAACGTCGACGCCATCACCCACCTGGGCGTCATCCTCGCTCTGGCGGGCCATCACGCCGAGGCGCTCGAAGCGTTCGACCGGGCGCTGGCCATCGACCCCAACTATGCCCACGCGCTCTGGGACAAGGCAGGCGTCCAGGAGGCGCGCCAGGACCATGCCGGCGCGGTGGCGACGCTCGAGCGCTTCGTGCGCGTCGCTCCGGCCGGGCCCGATCGCGACCGCGCGCAGGAGCGCCTCCGGGAGGCGAAAGCCCGGCTCGCGGCCGCGCCGAAGGCGGGCGCGCCCGTCTCCCGTCCATGAGCCCGCACGCCGGAGCCCTGGGCCAGGCGAGCCCGGTGACCGTGATTCCCGAGCTCGGGGCGGCGGCCCTCCTGGCGGCCCTCGTCGTGGCCGCCGCCGGCATGGTCTTCGGCGTCCGCGCGAGCCGCGGCACGGCGCCCGGATGGCTCGCCAGCGCGCGGCGCGCGGCGGTGGCCCAGTTCGCCCTCGTGACCCTCGCCGTGGTGGCCCTCGAGTACCTCTTGATCACGAGCGACTTCAGCGTCCGGTACGTGGCCAACACGAGCACGTCGGCGAGCCCGCTCCGCTACCGGATCGCCGGGCTCTGGGGGGCGCTGGAGGGCTCGATCCTCCTCTGGGAGTGGCTGCAGGCGCTGTTCGTCCTGCTCGTCGCGCGCCGGGCGGCGGCGCTGCGCCGGGAGCTGTCCGGGTACGCGCTGGCCGTGCTCTTCGTCGTCTCCGGCATCTTCCTGGTGATGATGACGGTCATCGCGAGCCCCTTCGAGCGCCTGCCGCAGCCCGCCCTCGAGGGCCGGGGGCTCAACCCCCTCCTCGAGGTCACCGACATGCTCGTGCACCCGCTGCTCCTCTACACGGGCTACGTGGGCTTCGTCGTCCCGTTCGCGTTCGCGGTGGCCGCCCTCCTGGCCGGCCGGCTGGACGGCAGCTGGCTCACGCTGACCCGGCGGTGGACCGTCACGGCGTGGCTGTTCCTCACGAGCGGGATCCTGTACGGCGGCTGGTGGTCGTACCGGACGCTCGGCTGGGGTGGCTACTGGGCGTGGGACCCGGTGGAGAACGCCTCGTTCATGCCCTGGCTCATGGGCACGGCGTTCGTCCACTCGGTCATGGTCCAGGAGCGGCGGCCGATGCTGAAGATCTGGAACATGACCCTGATCACGCTGACCTTCGCCCTCACGATCTTCGGGACCTTCCTCACCCGGAGCGGCGTGATCGCGTCGGTCCACGCGTTCGCCAGCGGAAGCATCGGGCCCTTCCTCCTCGCCTACCTGGCCGCGATCCTGCTGACGTCGCTCGGGCTCATCGTCTGGCGCTGGGACCGGCTCGGGGAGCGCGCGGAGCTGGACGCGCTCCTGTCCCGCGAGTCGGTGTTCCTGGTGAACAACGTGCTCCTCGTGGCCTTCTGCTTCACCGTCTTCATGGGCACGATCTTCCCGCTCCTCGCGGAAGCGGTGACCGGGGCCAAGGTGTCGGTCGGCACCCCGTACTTCAACTGGGTGAGCGTGCCCATTCTGCTCGTCACTCTCCTGCTGATGGGAATGGGCCCGCTGGTCCCCTGGCGGCGCGGATCGTGGGCGGTCCTCGGACGCCTGGTCCAGGGGCCCGCCCTCGTCGCCCTGGGCGCGAGCCTCCTGACGTGGCTGGCCGGCGGACTTCCGTTCGGGCTGGTGGGCCTCGGCTACACGCTCCCGTACTTCGTCGCCGCCATCGTGCTGGGAGAGCTCTGGCGGGCCGCCCGGGGCCGCCGCCGCGCGACCGGCGAGGCCTGGCCGACGGCCGTGGGCCGGCTCCTCGCCCAGAACCACCGGCGCTACGGCGGCCTCGTCGTCCACCTCGGCGTGGTCCTGGTGACGATCGGCGTCGCGACGTCGACCGTCGGCAAGGTGGAGCGCGAGGCGACGCTGAAGAAGGGGGAGGCGCTCGAGCTCGGGCGATACGCCGTGCGCTTCACCGGGCTCTCCGCCGCCGAGGAGCCGACGCACCTCCTGGTCCAGGCGGCGCTGGAGGTCAGCGAGGCCGGCCGCCCCGCGGGAACGCTCAGGCCGGGCCAGCGGCTCTACCCGGGATCGACCTCCCCGTTCGCGTCCGTCGCGGTGCGATACGGCTTCGCGCGAGACTTCTACGTGATCCTGGGCGCGTTCGACCGCCAGGGCGAGTGGGCGCAGATCAAGGCCCAGATCCACCCGATGGTCGCGTGGATCTGGCTGGGAGGGCTGGTGGTGTTGATGGGTGGCGGCCTCGCGCTGTGGCCGGCGGGCCGGCGGGCGGCGGCGACGGTGCGCGCTCCGGCCGGAGCGGCCATCGCCGGAGGCGGCGGCCCGGAGCCCCCGCGCGATTGACGGTCACGGGGTCCGGTGCTCTAATCCGCCCTTGTGTCGCCGCCCCGTCTCGTCCGTAGCCTGCTGATCGCGATCGCGCTCGGCGCCGCCGTGGCGCTCGCGCTCGCCGCCACGGCGAACCTCTCCGCCACGGTGGAGGCGCTGGGACGGTTCCGCTGGAGGCTCGGCCCCCTCGTCCTCCTCGCGGTCGCCGCGAGCTGGGGCTTGCGCTTCGCGAAGTGGCACTACTACCTCCGCTGCCTCCGGGTCCCTCTCCCCTGGCAGCCGAGCTTCCGGGTCTTTCTGGCCGGGTTCACGATGGCGATCTCGCCGGGCAAGCTCGGCGAGGTGCTGAAGGCCGTCCTCGTCCGCGCCCTCGTCGGCACGCCGGTGAGCCTCACGGCGTCGATCGTGATGGCGGAGCGCCTCACCGACGTCGCCGGACTCGTCGCGCTGGGCGGGCTCGGCGTGACCGCGCTTCCGCGCGGCCCGATTCTCCTGGGCGGCATCGCCCTCGCTCCTGGTCGCCGCCGTGGTCGCGCTGAGAACGCCGTCGGTCGGGCGCCAGGCCCGGCGGCTCCTGCCCGCCCGCCTGGTCGAACCCGTGCGGCTGTTCGTCCACAGCGGACGCGCCCTCCTGTCGACCCGCGCCCTGGCGGTGGCGTTCGGGCTCTCCGTGGTCGCATGGTTCCTCGAGTGCCTGGCCTTCAACATGATCCTGGGCGGGTTCGGGGTTGCCCTGCCCCTCCGCGCGTCGACCTTCGTCTACGCCTTCGCCTCGCTCGCGGGCGCCGTGTCCATGCTGCCGGGCGGCCTCGGGGTGGCGGAAGGGAGTCTCACGGGACTCCTCGTGGGGCTCGGGACCCCGCTACCCGAAGCCGCGGCCGCCACCCTGCTCGTGCGGGGCGCCACGCTCTGGCTCGCGGTCGCCGTCGGCGTCGTCACCCTGCTCGTGGCCTTCCCGAACGCGGGCGAGGCCGCACCCGGCGCGCGGGTAGCTCGGAGGCGCGTCAGCCCGACGGCCGGCGGCGAGCCCGCGCCGAGGCGTCCCCGAGCGTCGGGCTCAGAACCCGTAGAGGCGCGCCGGGTTGTCCACCAGGATCCTCGCCCGAACCGCAGGATCGGGAGCCCAGACGGCAAGCTGATTCAGCAGTCGGGCGTCGTCGATCCGGATCAGCGGGCTGACGTCGGTGGGCTTGCCCCCCGGCGGCGTGGCCGAATCGGGATGCGGCCAGTCCGTGCCCCAGACCACTCGGTCAGGATTCGCCGCGATCAGAGCCCGGGCCAGCGGCACCACGTCGACGTGATCCGGCGCCAGGCTCGAGGCGCGATAGGCGCCGGAGATCTTGACGTAGGCTCTCCCCGATCGGACGAGATCCAGCAGGTCGGCGAAGCCGGGCTGCTCGAGGCCCAGGCGCGCCTGGGCGCCCCCGAAGTGGTCGAACACGACCGGCACGGGCGATGCGGCGACCAGATCCCCGATCGCCGAGATCATCGGCAAGGTCGTGTAGATCTGGACGTGCCAGTTGCGCCTCGCCATGCGGTCGGCGGCGGCGCGCAGCCGGTCGCGCGCGACCTTGGGGTCGTTCATGCCGCTGGTCGCAAGGTTCAGGCGGATGCCGCGCATGCCCGCCTCGCCCATGGCGTCCAGCTGGCTCTCCGTCACGGCGTCGTCGATGACGGCCACGCCCCGCGCGTCGTCCCCGCGCGCCTTCATCCCGTAGAGGGTGGCCGAGTTGTCCGTCCCGTAGACGCTCGGAGTGACGATGACCACGCGCTGCACGCGCAGCGCCTTGTGCAGCGCGGCCATCTCGTCCGGCAACGCCATCTCCGGCGTGTAGACCCGTCCGGCGAAGAACGGAAACGTCTCGGGGTCGCCGTGGATGTGCGTGTGGCAATCACAGGCGCCGCGCGGCACCTCGAAGCTCAGGGCCACGGACGGCTGGGGTGCTCTGGACATCCGGTCGTTCGGTCGCATCGTCGCTCCGCTGAGAGTTGTTGGGGCACACGCGCGTCGGGGCCCGAGCGCGTCCGGCCGACGGCCGGCATGGCCGCGCCGCGCGATCGGTCGGAGGCCATTGTAGCGCCGGTGCCGTCGCGACCGGCAGGCGGGGTCGGCCGTGCTATCCTCGCCTCTGTGGCGGCCCCCGGAGCAGCCCGGAAGCGCGTCGACCAGCTGAGGAAGCTCATCGCCCGCCACGACCACCTCTACTACGCGCTCGACCGGCCCGAGGTCTCCGACGCCGAGTACGACGCCCTCATGCGCGAGCTCCGCGCGCTGGAGAGCGAGCACCCGGAGCTCCTCGCCTCCGACTCCCCGACGCAGCGCGTCTCGGGACAGGTCTCCGACGCCTTCGCCACGGTCGAGCACCTGGCGCCGATGCTGTCGCTCGAGAACGCCACGAGCGAGGCGGATCTCCGCGAGTTCGAGGCGCGCATCAAGCGCGTCCTGCCCGGCCGCGGGTTTCAGCTACGTCTGCGAGCCCAAGGTCGACGGCCTGGGCGTGGCCCTCCTGTACGAGAACGGGGCGTTCAAGCGCGGCGCGACGCGAGGCGACGGCCGGCTCGGGGAGGACGTGACCCCCAATCTCCGGACCCTCCGCTCGATCCCCCTCCGTCTCGCCGGCTCCCTCGCGGGCTGCCGGCGCGTCGAGGTCCGGGGCGAGGTCTACATGAGCCACGCCGCCTTCGAGCGGCTCAATCGCGACCTGGAGGCCCAGGACGAGACCCCCTTCGCCAATCCTCGCAACGCCGCCGCGGGGGCGGTGCGCCAGAAGGACCCCGGCGTGACCGCGAAGCGCGACCTCAGGATCTTCGTCTACCAGCTGAGCCACGCCGACCCGTTCCCGTTCGAGGCGCCACTCGGAGGTGCTGGCGGCGCTCGGGGAGAGCGGGCTCGCCACCAACCCCCGCAGCCGCCCGTGCGCGACCATCGACGACGTCTGGGCCTACTGCCAGCGGCTCGAGGCGGAGCGGGACCGCCTCGGGTACGACGCGGACGGAGCCGTCGTGAAGGTGGACAGCCTCGCGCACCAGCGGCGCCTGGGCACGACGGCCCACCATCCCCGCTGGGCCATCGCCTACAAGTTCTCGGCCCGGAGCGCGGAGACGCGCGTCCTCGACTTCAAGGTCAACGTCGGCCGGACCGGCGCGCTGACCCCCGCGGCGCGTGCTCGCGCCGGTGCGCATCGCCGGGGTGACCATCAACAGCACGACGCTGCACAACTCCAACGAGGTCCAGCGCCTGGACGTCCGCAAGGGCGACACCGTCGTCGTCGAGCGGGCCGGCGACGTGATCCCGCACATCGTCAAGGTCCTGCTGGATCGCCGCCCGGCCGACGCCGTTCCCCTCGTCTTCCCCGGACCGGTGTCCCGTCTGCGGCTCGAGCGCGTCGCGGCCGGAGGGCGAGGTCGTCCTCCGCTGCACGAACGCCGCCTGCCCCGCGCAGCTCAAGGAGTCGCTGCTCCACTTCGGGTCGCGGGGGGCCATGGACATCGAGCACCTCGGCGAAGTCGTCGTCGACCAGCTCGTCGAGCGCGGGCCTGGTCCACGACTTCGCCGACCTCTACCGGCTCACCGTCGCCCAGCTGGCCGAGCTCGAGCGGCTCGCGGAGAAATCGGCGACCAACCTCGCCAACGCGATCGCCGGCTCCCGGAGCCGCGGGCTGTCACGCGTCCTCTACGGCCTCGGAATCCGGTTCGTCGGAGACCGCGCGGCCCGGCTCCTGGCCGAGCACTTCGGCTCGGTCGATCGCGTGGCGGGCGCCACCGTCAAGGAGATCTCCGAGATCCATGGCATCGGCCCGAGGATCGCCGAGTCGGTGCGGCTCTTCTTCGACCAGCCCGCCAACCAGAAGGCGGTGGAGCACCTCCGCGAGGTGGGGGTCGTGCTCGAGGAAGCCTCGCGGCCCGCGGGACCGAAGCCGCTCGCCGGGAAGACGTTCGTCCTGACCGGCGCGCTCGATCGGATGTCCCGCGACGAGGCGAAGGCCCGCATCGCCCGCCTGGGCGGCCGCGTCTCCTCGGCCGTCTCGCGCAAGACCGACTACGTGATCGCCGGCGAGGAAGCCGGCTCGAAGCTCGAGGACGCCAAGCGTCTCGGGGTGGCCGTCCTGGACGAGGCCGCCTTCCTCGAGCTGACGGCGCCGGGCCACGGCCCCGGAGGAGGCGCACCGTGACGAAGCTCGCGGCAGTCCTGCTCCTGGCCCTGGCGGCCGCCGCCCCGCCCGAGCAGGCGGGGCTGCTCGAGCAGCTCCGGAGCGGCGCGGTCGAGGAGCGGCGGACCGCCGCCGGACGGCTCGGCCAGATCGGCGACGACGGGGCGACCGCGGCGCTCGTCCAGGCCCTCCGCGATCCCGACGCCACCGTCCGCAGCGAGGCCCACGACTCGCTCTGGGCGATCTGGCACCGCTCCGGCGACCCCGCGATCGACATCCTGCTCGGACAGGGCATCGCGCTGATGCAGGCCGGCCGGCTGCCGGAATCCGTCGCGGTCTTCAGCGACGTGATCGCCCGGGCGCCCGGATTCGCGGAGGGCTGGAACAAGCGCGCGACCGCCTACTACATGATGGGGGAGCTCGACCGCTCGCTGGCCGACTGCGAGGAGGTCGTGAAGCGCAACCCGGCCCACTTCGGAGCCCTGTCCGGCTTCGGCCTCATCTACCTCCAGAAGGAGGACCTGCCCCGCGCCGCGGAGTACTTCGAGAAGGCCCTGGCGGTGGATCCCACCCTCGCCCAGGTGGAGGCCGTCCTCGAGCGGATCCGGGAAGTCCTCAGACAGCGCCGCCAGCAGTCCATCTGAACCCGAGACCAACCACGACCAACGGAGGACGCATGACCCCCCTCGACCCTCAGGTGCTCGCCGAGCTCTCCCGCATCTCGTCGCCGACCATCGCCAACGCGATCGAGACCTTCAACGTGAAGCCCTGGAACACGGGCTTCGTGTCGTCCGACATCGTCTGCCGGTTCCCCCGGCTCCCCGCCATGGTGGGGTACGCGGTGACGGCGATGATCCGGGCGGAGCCGCAGCCCATCGAGGGCCACCGCGCCAACGAGTTCGCCTGGTGGGAGCACGTGGCGGCGAGCCCCGGCCCGCGCGTGGTCGTCATGCACGACATCGACGAGCCGCGGGGCCAGGGGGCGTACTGGGGAGAGGTGCAGGCGAACATCCACCGGGCGCTCGGATGCCTCGGGGTGGTGACCGACGGGACCGTGCGCGACCTGCCGGAGGCCGAGGCCGCCAGCTTCCACTTCTTCTCGGCCCACGTGTCCGTCTCTCACGCGTACGTCCACATGGTCGACTTCGGAGCCCCCGTCAAGGTCGGCGGGCTGTGGATCCGTCCGGGCGACCTGCTGCACGGCGACCAGCACGGCGTCGTGGTGGTGCCTCCCGAGATCGCGGCCAAGATCCCGGAGGCGGCGGCCCGGATCGAGGCGCGCGAGCGCAAGATGATCGCCGTCTGCCAGAAGCCCGGCGTGACGGTCGACGACCTCAAGGCCGCCCGCACGGCCATGCGGCAGTCGTACTGAGCCATGTCGGCGTCCGGACCGGCCCCCAGCTTCTTCGAGACGGTCAACCTCTACTTCGAGCGGGCGGCCGCCTTGACCGACTACCCGCGGGGCCTGCTGGACCAGATCAAGGCGTGCAACAGCGTCTACGCGTTCCAGTTCCCGGTCCGCACGCGGCGCGGGTACGAGGTCATCTCGGGGTGGCGGGCCCAGCACAGCCACCACCGGCTCCCGGTCAAGGGAGGCATCCGGTACGCGACCGAGGTGAACGAGGACGAGATCAAGGCGCTGGCGGCGCTCATGACCTACAAGTGCGCGGTCGTCGACGTCCCGTTCGGCGGCGGCAAGGGCGGCATCCGGATCGACGCCAAGCAGTACGACGCCGAGGAGATGGAGCGCATCACGCGGCGGTACACCGCGGAGCTGATCAAGAAGAACTTCATCGGGCCGGGCGTCGACGTGCCCGCGCCCGACTACGGCACCGGCCCCCGCGAGATGTCGTGGATCGCCGACACCTACTCCGCCTTCCATCCTGGCCAGATCGACGCGCTGGCCTGCGTGACGGGGAAGCCCGTCACCCAGGGCGGCGTGCGGGGGCGCGTGGAGGCGACGGGCCGCGGCGTCTACTTCGGCCTCCGCGAGGCCTGCGCGGACGCCGACGACATGAAGGCGCTCGGGCTGTCGACCGGCCTCGAGGGGAAGCGCATCGTCGTGCAGGGGTTCGGCAACGTCGGCTACCACAGCGCCCGGTTCTGCCAGGAGGGGGGCGCCATCATCGTGGCGCGTCGCGGAGCGCGACGGGACCATCTACCGGGAGAGCGGCCTCGACGTCGCGGCCGTGCAGAAGCAGCTTCACGAGAAGGGCTCGATCCTGGGATTCCCGGGCGCCCGCGACCTGCCCACGGCCGAAGGGCTCGAGCTGGACTGCGACGTCCTCATCCCGGCGGCCCTCGAGAGCCAGATCACCGCCGCCAACGCCCCGCGGATCCGGGCCCGCATCGTGGCGGAGGGCGCCAACGGCCCGACGACGTTCGAGGGCGAGCGCATCCTCATCGAGCGCGGCGTCCTGGTGGTTCCCGACATCTACCTCAACGCCGGGGGCGTCACCGTCTCCTACTTCGAGTGGGTGAAGAATCTCTCCCACGTCCGGTTCGGGCGGGTCGGAAAGCGCTTCGAGGAGGCGGCGTCCGAGCGCATGCTCGTCGCCGTCGAGAAGGCCACGGGCCGTAGCTTCTCGCCGGAGGAGCACCGGCGGATCGCGCACGGCGCGGACGAGATCGACCTCGTGAACTCGGGGCTCGAGGAGACCATGATCGGCGCCTACCGGCAGCTCCGGGAGGTGATGCGCCAGGACGCGCGGGTCAAGGACCTGCGGACGGCCGCCTTCCTGAACGCCCTCCGGAAGGTCGCGACGTCCTACCAGGAGCTCGGCATCTTCCCGTAGGCGCCGGCGCGGAACGCCAGCCCGGGTCCCGCCCGCTCAGCGTGCGCCCTCGCCCGCCCGCGCGGGCGGACGCCCGTTCCGGAGGTCCAGGTAGAGGTTGTAGACGGCGATGAGCCCCGGGAACAGGTTGGACAGGATGCCCACCGAGTCGTTCTTCCCCCAGGTGAAGTAGGCCAGCAGGAGGGCGCTCCCGACGACGCTCATGTACCAGAACATCCGCGGCACCGTCGGCCGGCCTTCCGACCGCGAGACGTACAGCTGGACCAGCCAGCGGCCGGTGAAGAGGGCGAGCCCCAGGTAGCCGACGAGCTTCCAGGGGGTGAGCGTCACTCCGAAGTAGCTCGTGATCACCTCGCGCATGACCCTTCCGCCCCGTCGGAGACGCCGGCGCGCGCCCCGGGCCGGCGCACCGCCGCCTACCGGTGCTCGCCGACCCGGTGGAGCTTCAGCAGGTTGACCGTGCCGCGCACCAGGAGGGGCGCGCCGCCCACGATCACCAGGATGTCGTTGTAGCGCACCGACCGGTCCGCGAGCATGCTCGCCTCGATGTCCGTTATCATCTGATCGATCGAGCTCTGCGACTTGATCAGCCGCGGGATGATGCCCCAGTCGAGGGCCAGCCGCCGCCGCACGCGCTCGTTGGGCGTGAACGCGACGATCGGCACCGGCGGCCGGTCCTGGGAGATGAGGCGCGCGGTGTAGCCCGACTGGGTGAAGGCCACGATCGCGCGGGCCTTGAGCTCCTGGGCGGCGAACGAGGCCGAGTCCGAGATCGCCTGGGGGAACGACACCTCGCCCCGCCGCGGGTGCGCCCATCGTCTGCGGCGGAAAGGCCGCCTCGGTCCGCCGGATGATGCGATCGAGGACCCGCACCGCCTCGACGGGATAGGCGCCGGTCGCCGACTCCGCGGACAGCATGACCGCGTCGGTGCCATCCAGCACCGCGTTGGCGACGTCCGAAACCTCGGCGCGCGTCGGGCGGAGGCTCGTGACCATCGATTCCAGCATCTGGGTGGCCACGATCACGGGAGTCCTCGCCAGGCGCGCCTTCCGGAGGATCTCCTTCTGGGCGATCGGAACCTCCTCGAGCGGCACCTCGACCCCGAGGTCGCCGCGCGCCACCATGACCGCGGCGGTGGCGTTCAGGATCTCGTCGAGGCGTCCGAGGGCCTCGGGCCGCTCGAGCTTGGCGACGACCTGCACGTCCGAGCGAAGCTCGTTGATGGCCTCCCGCACCTCCAGGAGGTCCGCCGCCGACCGCACGAACGAGACTCCGACGTAGTCGACGCCGTTCCGGAGGCCGAAGACCAGATCCTCGCGGTCCTTCTCGGTCAGGATCGGGAGGCGGAGCGTCGTGCTCGGGAGGTTCACGCCCTTGTGGTCCCGGACCATCCCCCCCGTCACGACGCGGCAGACGACGTCCTCGCCCCGCACGTCCTCGACGTCCAGCGCGATGCGGCCGTCGTCGATCAGCACGCGGTCGCCGGCCTTCACGTCCTGGGCGAAGCCACCGTAGGAGATGCTCGCCCGCTCGGCCGTGCCCAGGACGGTCTCGGTCGTCAGGACGAAGGCCTCACCGCGCCGGAGCATCGCCGCGCCGCCGTCGGCAAACGTGCCCAGGCGGATCTTGGGGCCCTGGAGGTCCTGGAGGATCGCGATGGGCTTCCCGATCTTGATCTCCACGGACCGGATGCGCTCGATGGCCTGGAGATGCTCCCCGTGTGTGCCGTGGGAGAAGTTCAGGCGGGCCACGTCCATGCCGGCCCGTGCCATCTGCTCGATGATGCCCTCGGCGATGGACGCCGGCCCGATGGTGCAGACGATCTTGGCGAAGCGCTCCTGGGCCATCGTCAGGCCTTTCCGGAAACGGCGCGGGAGCCCGTCGCCATCGGCCGTCGCGTCATCGGCGTCTCGAGAGATGGGTCGCACACGTCAGAAGGCTCCCTTGTCCAGGCTGTAGAAGTTCCCGTAGATCGACTCGCAGGCCTCCCGGAGCCGACGGCGCTCCCCGTAGCGGGGGCCGAACCGATCCAGCGCCTGGCTGCTCGTGTCGGCGCGCGTCCGCCCCTCCAGCACCATCTCGCTCAGCCACTCGCCGACCAGCAGCGACCCCGCGATCCCGATGGCGTTGCACCCGGCCGCCACCCAGAGCCCGCGGGCGCTCGGGACGGGGCCGAGCAGGTAGTTGCCGTCCGGCGTGAAGGTGGGCAGCCCGGCGCAGCCCTTGAGGACCGGGGCGCCGTCGAGCGCCGGGAACGCGCGGGTGAGGCCGCCGGCGAGCTCCTCCAGCACCCCGAGATCCTTCTCCGTGTGCTCGACCTCGAAGGTGAGCGGCAGGTCCGACATCGAGAAGGCCTTGGGACGCGCCTCGAAGCCGCCGAGCATGAGCCCGCCGACCTCGGGTCGGATGTAGACGGAGGCGTCCGGCACGCGGACCACCGGCAAGCTCGCGGGCACGTCGGCCATGGGCGCCGTCGTCCAGTGCTGGTGCCGCAGCGGCACCGTGTCCACCGCCAGCCCGACCGCGGCCGCAACCCGCTCGACCCAGGGCCCCGCGGCCACGATCACGCGCGGGGTCTGGAGCGCGCCCGCCGGCGTGTCGACGCCGCGCACCGCGCCCCGCTCCAGCTGGATGGCGGTCACCGGGCGGTCCGTCTCGAAGACCACCCCGAGGCGCCGGGCGGCGCGCGCGATGGTCATGGCCAGCGTGTACGGCTCCACGTACCCGTCCCCGGGAATCCACGCCGCCGCCTTGACGCCCGCGGTGTCGAGGAAGGGCACGCGGGCGCTCGCCGCCTTGGGCGTCAAGAGCTCCACCTCGAGGCCCCAGGATCGCGCGTTGGCGACGTGCGCCTCGAGCTCCCGGACGCGCCCATCCGTCAGCGCGAGCTTGAGGCTCCCCACCTGCCGGAACCCGCTCTCCTCGCCGTGCTCCCCCGCCCAGTGCTCGAGGCGATCGACGACGTGGCGGATGGACCGGACCATGAGCTCGCTCGAGCGCAGCTGGCCGACGAGCCCCGCGGCCTGCGGGGTGTTCCCGCACGCGAGCTCGCGCCGCTCCAGGACGACGACGTCGCGGAGCCCGGCCCGGGCCAGGTGATAGGCGATCGAGCAGCCCCAGATTCCACCGCCCACCACGACGGCGGCGGCTTCGCGCGCGGGGCTCACGGGACGGCGGGGGTGCGCCAGCCGGGTCCGGCGGGCAAGCGGCGAGGAC
Organism: uncultured Candidatus Rokubacteria bacterium; assembly: GCA_963745015.1. GTDB lineage: Bacteria > Methylomirabilota > Methylomirabilia > Rokubacteriales > DASRDR01 > DASRDR01. The sequence goes on along the minus strand of CAVUVU010000008.1, from coordinate 43,383 downwards.
TACGAGGCGGCGGCCGACGCCGCCTGCTTCTGCCGCGCGATCTCGAGCAGCTCGTGGGGCAACCCGAAGCGGACATCCTCTTCCACCACGCGGAACTCCCGGACTGCCGGCGCGCCGCGGGCGCCGAGGTAGTCCACCACCTCGCGCACGAGGAACTCCGGCGTCGACGCGCCCGCCGTCACGCCGATGCGGGCAAACCCGTCCAGCCACTCCGGCCGGATGTCGCGAACGTCGTTGATGAGCCTCGCGCGCGTACCCAGCGCCTCGGCGACCTCCCGGAGGCGGTTCGCGTTCGAGCTGTTCGCCGCGCCCAGCACCAGCACGAGGTCCACGTCCTTGGCCAGCTGCTTCACGGCCGCCTGCCGGTTCTGCGTGGCGTAGCAGATGTCGTCACGCGCCGGGCCCTGGATGGCCGGGAACCGGCGGCGGAGCACCTCGATGACCGCCTTCGTGTCGTCCACCGACAGCGTGGTCTGCGTCAGGTACGAGACCTTGGCGGGGTCCTCGACGGTCAGCTGCTCCGCCTCGTCGACCGAGTCGATGACCACGATGCGCCGGGGCGCCTCGCCGAGGGTTCCGATCACCTCGTCGTGATCGGCGTGGCCGACGAGCACGATCGTGCGCCCTTCCTTCGCGTACCGGATCGCCTCCAGGTGCACCTTCGTGACCAGCGGGCACGTCGCGTCGATCACGCGGAGACGCCGCGTCGTCGCGGCGTCACGCACGGCGGGCGACACCCCGTGGGCGCTGAAGATGACCGTGGCGCCCGCCGGCACCTCGTCGAGCTCGTCGACGAAGACGGCGCCCTTTTCCCGGAGCGCCTCGACCACGTGGCGGTTGTGGACGATCTCGCGCCGGACGTAGATCGGCACGCCCACGACGTCGAGCGCCTGCTCGACGATCTCGATGGCCCGCTCGACCCCGGCGCAGAAGCCCCGCGGCCCCGCCAGGACGATCTCGGCGAGCGGCGTGGAAGCGGGCGCGGAGGGCTGCTCGCGGCCGGCGGTTCGCATGGACCCTCAGTATAGAGGCCGCGGGCCGGCCGACGCAAGCAACGCGCGCCCGATCTACCCCGCCGGGATCGCCGCCATCACGGGCGGATCAGGACCTTGAGCGCCTCGCCGCGGCTCATCAGGTCCAGGGCTCGCGGCACGTCGCCGAGGCCCATCTCGTGCGTGACCAGAGGGGTCGGGTCGAGCGTGCCGTCGGCGAGCAGCGCGACCGCCCGCCGGATCAGCGCGGGGGTGTGGTGGAACACGCCCAGGAGCCGCAGCTCCTCGTAGTGAACCCTTCGCGTGTCGAGAGGCACGGTCGTGCCGGGAGCGCAGCCGCCGAAGAACACCACGGTGGCGCCCTTCCCCGCGACGGCCATCGCCTGCTCCCACGCCTCGGGCCGCCCGGTCGCCTCGATCACGCAGCGCACGTCACCGCCGGCCGCCGCGCGCACGGCGGAGACCGGGTCGGGCGCCCCCGCCACGTCCACGCAGGCGGCGAAGCCGAGCCCGCGGGCGCGCTCGAGCCGGGGCCCCGCCTTTCCCGCGAGGATCACGCGCGCGCCCCCGGAGCGCGCCAGCAGGCCGAGGAGAAGGCCGAGCGGCCCGTGACCCAGGATCACCACGGTCTCCCCCGCCCCCACCTCCGCGGCGTCGATGGCCCGGAGACAGCAGGCCACCGGCTCGGCGAAGGCGACCCGCGCCGCCTCGGCGCCCGGCGGGAGCGTCACCAGGTTCCGGGCCACCAGGCGCGGAGGGAGGGCGATGTACTCGGCGTAGGCGCCGTTGACGAAGAGGAGGTCGTCGCAGAGGTTCGGCCCGACCGCGACGGCACGCCGCGCACGTCCCGCACGGGGCGGAGTTCGCCGCCACCGCACGGTCCCCGGGCCGCACGTGGCCGACGCCCGCCCCGACCGCGGCGACCGTCCCCGCGAACTCGTGACCGAAGACCGTCGGGACCCGGGGGATCATCACGGGATGGCCGCGCCGGAGCGTCTTCACGTCCGTGCCGCAGGTCAGCGCCGCCTCGATCCGGAGCACCACCTCGCCCGGGCCCGGCTCCGGGACCGGCGCGTCCTCGAAGCGAAGGTCGCCGGGACCGTAGAACACCTGCGCTCTCATCCGGGAGCCCCGGCGCGGCTGGATTCCCTCCCGTCCCGAGAGAAGGGGGAGGCGCGCCCACGAGCGGGACGCGCGCCGGTCACGGGCGAGTCCCTTCCCGGTGGCCCATCTCCACGAAGACCTTGAGCGCCTCGCGGCGCTCCATGAGGCCGACCGCGTCGGCCAGGCGCTCGAGGGGGACGCGATGCGAGCAGAGCTCGTCCACCCGGACCGCGCCGCTCTCGGAGGAGATCGAAGGCCTCCGCGAGGTCTGCCGGAGACGACGAGTAGGTCGCGGTCACGGTCAGCTCCCGCTTGTAGACCTCGCCGAACGGCACCGGCCCCTCGCCTTCGCCGACGAAGAGGTGGATGGCGCCGCCGTCGCGCACCCAGCCGAGCGCCGCCCGGACCAGCGCGGGCGCGGGGGCCGCCAGCACGACCACGTCCGCGCCTCGCCCCTGGCTCAGGCCCGCGATGGCCGGGGCGGCGTCATCGGGCGCGGCGACCGCCTCCGCGCCGAGCGCCTCGGCCAGCGCCCGGCGGGCCGGCAGCGGGTCGACCCCCACGACGCGCGCCCCGCGGCCGCGCGCGACCTGGAGAAGAAGGCAGCCCATCGCGCCGAGCCCCGCCACGACAGCCGTGTCCCCTGCCCCCAGCGCCGCGCGCCGGATCGCCCGGACGCAGCAGCCGAGCGGCTCGGTGAACGAGGCGACCGCATCGGTCATCCCGGTCGGCACGCGGAAGGTCACGTGGCGCACGTTCTCGGCGGGAACGCGGACGTACTCGGCGAAGCCGCCCGGATCCAGGTTCGACGCCTTGAAGGCCCGGCACATCGAGACGCTGCCTCGCCGGCAGTAGTGGCAGGTCGAGCACGGGACGTGGTGGGCCACCACCACCCGCTCGCCCGCGCGAAAGTCCCCGGCGCCCTCCCCCGCCTCGGCCACCTCGCCCACGACCTCGTGACCGAGGACGGCCGGCCTGGGCGCCGGCCCGCGAAGCTTGGCCAGGTCCGAGCCGCACAGGCCGCAGCCGAGGACGCGGAGCAGGAGCTCGCCCGGTCCGATCCGGGGGGCGGGACGGGTCTCGAGGCGGATCTCGCCGCTACCTGCGTGGACGGCCGCCCTCATGGGGCGAGCTGGCCGTGCAGGTAGGCGCCGAGTGCGAGGGCGATCTTCTTCGGAGTGGAAACGCGGATGCGGCTGTCGAAGACGCGGAACTGCCGCGCTTCGATCTGTCGCAGGAGCGCGCGGTAGATGCCGCCCATGATCTGGGCCGCGACCAGGGACGCCGGTCGGGGCGCGGCAAGGCCGCCTTGGCGGCGCGGTAGTACGCGTGCGCGCGGTCGGCCTGGAATCGCATCAGCCCGGCGAACGCCGGCGTGTACCGCCCCCGGGCGAGCTCGTCCTCGGAGTACCCGAACCGCCGGATCTCGTCGAGCGGCAGGTAGATGCGGCCCCGCTCGGCGTCCGTGCGGAGGTCGCGCATGATGTTCGTCAGCTGGAGCGCGACTCCCAGGTTCACCGCGTAGTCCCGGGCCCGGGGGTCCGTGTAGCCGAACATCTCGATGCAGGCCAGACCGACCGCCCCCGCCACCCGGTAGCAGTACTCGTAGAGCTCCTCGAACGAGGCGTAGCGCCGCTTGTCGATGTCCATCTCGACCCCGTCGAGGATCGCCTCGAGGTGCTGTCGCTGGACGGGGAAGGCCTGGACCACCTGGGCGAGATGCTGGGCGATCGGCTGCGTCGGGCGACCCTCGTACGCGCGGCCGAGCTCGAGCCGCCACTCCGCGAGGATGCGGCGCTGCTCGCTCGGAGTCGCCGCCCCCTGGTCGACGGCGTCGTCCACCGTCCGGCAGAAGGCATAGAGCGCGTAGATCGCGTGCCGCTTCCGCTTCGGGAGGAACAGGAACGAGTAGTAGAAGTTCGACCCGCTACGACGGGTGAGGATGGCGGAGAGGTCAGCCGCGTTCATGGCGTGATATGACACCGGCTGCGCGGGCCCGCAGGGTGCCTCCGATTATACACGGCGCCGGCGCGGCGCATACCCGTTCGCCCAGAACCAGTCGGCGGCGTCGCGGAGGGCCTCGTCCACGGGGGTCTGGGGCAGCCCCAGCTCCCGGATCGCCTTGGACGGATCGAAGAACATCCGCTTGGCCGCCATCCGCACGGCGGTCCGCGCGACGACCGGCTCGGTCCCTCGCAGGCGCGCCACGAACTCGGCGCCCGCCCCGAGCGCCAGCGCGGCCCGGTGAGGCAAGCGCACCCGGGGGGCCCGCACCCCGGTGTAGGAGGCGAGCCGCTCGAAGATGGCGCGAAGCCCCAGGTTCCCCTCCGCATGGCCCAGGATGTACCGCTCGCCGGGCCGGCCACGCGCGGCAGCGAGGAGGTGCCCCCGCGCGACGTCGCGGACGTGCACGATGTTCAGGCCGGTATCCAGGTAGGCGAGCATCCGGCCCTTCAGGTAGTCCACCAGCATCCGGCCCGTCGGAGTGGGCTTCCAGTCCCACGGGCCGACGGGCGCCGAAGGGTTGACGATGACGACGGGCAGTCCGCGCGCGGCCGCCGCATCCGCCTCGCGCTCCCCCAGGAACTTGGAGCGCTTGTAGTCGCCCACCATGTCCTCGAGCCGGACCGGGGTCTCCTCCGTGCCGGGCCGGCCGTCCGCGCTCAGGCCGAGGGTGCCGACGCTCGACGTGTAGACGACGCGGGCGACGCCGGCGGCGGCGGCGGCGAGGAAGAGCGCCCGCGTGCCGCCGACGTTGACGCGGTAGAGCACCGCGGGGTCGGGAGCCCAGAGGCGGTAGTCGGCCGCGACGTGGTAGAGCACCTCCACGCCCGCCAGCGGCGCCTCCAGCGAGCGCGGCTCGGCAAGGTCGCCGGTCACGACCTCGACCGGAAGGTCCGCCAGGGCGCGCCGGTCGCTCCCCGACCGGGCCAGGACGCGCACGGAGACGCCGTCCTCGACCAGCGCGCGGACGACGTGGCTGCCGACGAAGCCGGTTCCGCCGGTGACCAGCGCCCTCATCGCGTCCCCGCGGCCTGGCCGGCCCGTGACCCCGCGCTCGCGCATCGGCCGCGCGTGCGCCGTGGTCGAGACGCGAGCAGCCCTAGGACGCAGGGAGGAGGCGGCCCTCGCCGTACTCGGAGTACGCCTGCGGGCCGCCGACGACCGAGGACGACGGGATGCGACGCGGATCGGCCACGGCGCTAGAAGGGGTAGTCGAGGCCCACGTAGATCGCCGGCCCCTCCCGGCTGAACGCGAGCTCGATGTGCCCGACGACGCTCGGCGGCGCCAGCCCGCGAAATCCGATGCCGGGAGTGATCTCGAAAGGCGTGTCGAGGAACTGCTCCATCGAGTTGAAGACCTTGCCGACGTCGACGAAAGGCGCGACCTGCAGCTCCGCGTTGACGCCGAAGAGGCGACCGCGAAAGACACTTGCCGCGCGCCTCCGCACTGAAGAGCAAGCGGGCATCCCCGTAGAAGCGGTTCTCGCCGAACCCGCGCAGGGATTCGACCCCGCCCAGCGTGGGCAGCACCTGGAAGGGAACGCTCGACTCCCCGGAGATGCCCTCGAAGAGCCCCCGCACGACCATCACGACCCGGCGGTCGAGGAACGGCTTGAGATACCTGCCTTCCGACGCCCGCCTTGATGTAGTCGGCGTCGCTCCCCAGGAGCTCGGTGGAGGCCTCGGCGAACACGCTGGCGTAGAGCCCCTCGCGTCGGCGTCGTCAGCGAGTCGCGGCTGTCGTGGATGAGGGCGACACGCTGGGCGTGGATCGTGGCGCCCTGGACGCCGGGGAGGTCCGGGAACAGGTCGCCGGTGAAGGGCAGGCCCGGCACGCCGCCGCGGGCGACCTCGAACCGCTGGAGCGTCTCGCCGAGGGACAGCCGCAGGGTCGGCGTCATGTTGACCCCGAAGATGGCGTAGCCTCCGGTCGTCTCCAGCGTCATGTTGGACTCGTCCGCCTTCTTGCGACGAGGGGCCGATGCCGAAGAAACGGATGGAGGACACGCGCTCGTGCAGGAACTGGAGGTCGGTGTGGAACCGCCCGCCGAAGACGTCGAGGTTCTTGTACTGGGCCTTGAGCTCGCGGTCGATCTTCTCCGAATAGGAGGCGATGAGCTCCACACGCTCGAGCGCGCTCGCGTACAGGAAGTAGCGGAAGGTCCCCGTCACCCCGCGGATCTCGTTCCAGGTGACGGACGGGGCGATGATGGTGCGGACGCGCCCCAGCTCGTCCTTGAACATCCAGACCGGCAGGACGCCGTAGGTCTCCCCCTCGTTCGGGTCGGTGTCGAACGCGGGCAAGGGGAAAGAAGGAATACGAGGTCTCCGCCGCCGCCGGGCCCGGCAGGGCGAGCAGGCAGCCTGACCAGGAGCGCGGCGAGAGGCCTCAGGGCTCGCCCGGCGTGTCCACGAACGCCCGGAGGAACCGGGCCAGGCTCTCGAGCGCCCGGCGCGATCGGCGACCGAGGCGCCAGGCCGCGCCGACCAGGGCCGGGCTCGCGAGAAGGCGCGCCACGGCCCGGACGCGCGTGCGGCCGTCCGGTCCCCACCACTCCCAGCAGCTCTGCGCGGCACGTCGTCCGCGGGACCGTCGGCAACGGCGCGCACTGCCAGCGCGGGAAGCCCGGCGCGCCGGGCCCAGGCGAGGACGTGCGCGCTCTCCATGTCCACGGCCAGCGCGCGCTCCGTCGCCCACCACTCCGCCTTTGCCGCCGGGCTGGCCACGACGTCGTCCACCGTGAGGAGCCGCCCGACCCGGTAGCGAAGCCGGGCGGCATCGAGGGCGCGAGCGGCCCGGCGCCGAAGGCCGGGATCCCCGCCGTCACCACCGGGCCCCGCTCCGGGAATCGCCACCGGGTCGCCAATGATGACGTCGCCCGGCCGGAGATCCGGCCCGCACCCGCCCGCGAGCCCGGTCACGAGCAAGGCGGCGGGCGCCGGCGAGTCCGAGCGGACATCGAGACGGTCGAGGAGGGTCGCGCGAGGACCCACGATCCGGACGGTCAGGAGCCGCCGGGTGGCCGGCGGCAGGCGCCGGAGCAGCCCGCGGGCCTCCATGGCCAGGCCGACGACGACGAGGACACGTTCCTCGAGCGCGGGGCGCGTGAGCTCGATCCCTGCGTCACGGCGCCGAGGAGCCGGCCGCCCGGCCGGCCTTCTCCGCCTGCTTCCGGGCGAGCCATGCGGCGTAGGACTTCCCGGCCGCGGTGTCCTTTCCGGTGAAGTGGATCGTGCGCACCTCCGCGTACGGAACGCGGTAGGGTCCGCCGCCCTCGGCGTCGAACATCTCGAGGAACGGCTCGGGAGCGTCCGCATCGCGGTTGAACACGTACCCGTGGAGCGAAGCGCCGTCCCGCGTCACGACCGTGGTGTTGCCCCGGTAGTCGAAGGCGAGCTCGACGATCTGGGCGAGAGGCATCTCGGCGTCCGGCTCGGGCGCCCACCCCTCGAGGGTCTTCTCGGCCTCCATCACGCACGCCCGGTCACGGTGGCCACCACCGTGTCCCGGAACCCGCGCCAGCTGGAGAAGGTCTCCTGGACGGCCGTCGCCTCGAACCCGCAGTGGACCATGCAGTCGCGGCACTTCTCGTTGCCGCTCCGCTTCCCGTAGCGCTCCCACCGGGTGCTCCGGAGCAGGTCCTCGAAGCTCTGCGCGTAGCCCTCCTGGAGGAGATAGCACGGACGCTGCCAGCCGAAGACGTTGAAGGTCGGATTCCCCCAGGGCGTGCACTCGTAGTCCCGCTTCCCCATGAGGAACTGGAGGAACAGCGGAGACTGGTTGAACCGCCAGCGCGCGCTTCGGGTTCGACAGGATGCGGCTGAACAGATCGTTCGCGCGCTGCTTGCGAAGGAAGTGCTCCTGGTCGGGCGCCTTCGAGTAGCTGTAGCCGGGGGACACCATCATCCCCTCCACGCCGAGATCCATCATCGCGTCGAAGAACTGCCGCACCCGCTCGGGGTTGGCCCCGTCGAACAGGGTGGTGTTCGTCGTCACGCGATAGCCCCGCTTGAGCGCCTCCCGGATCCCCTCGACGGCCTGGTCGAAGACGCCGTCCTTGCAGACGGCCTCGTCGTGCTCCTCCTGGAGGCCGTCCATGTGGATGCTGAAGGAGAGGTACTTCGACGGCGTGAAGACGCCGGCTTCGAGCTTCTCCTTGAGCAGGATGGCGTTCGTGCAGAGGTAGATGTACTTCTTCCGCGCGACCAGCTCCGTCACGAGCCGCCCGATCTCCGGGTACATGAGGGGCTCGCCCCCGGGGATGGACACGATCGGGGCGCCGCACTCGTCGACGGCCTTGAGGCACTGCTCGACGGTCAGGTTCTTCCGGAGGATCTGGCCCGGGTACTGGATCTTGCCGCACCCCGCACAGGCCAGATTGCAGCGGAACAGCGGCTCGAGCATGAGGACGAGCGGGTACTGCTTGCGCCCACGAAACCGCTGCGTGAGCACGTAGCTCGCGACGGTCCACATCTGGGAGATCGGTACGCTCATGGGTTCTGACCGCTGCAGGCCACGCGCGCGTCCCTGCCCGCCTGCTCCCGCGATCGTAGAGAGCATACTACAACCACCGCCAGGGGCACGTGGAGCAGGACGCCGGCCCAGAAGAGCGCCGGCCTCGGCCACCGCCGCCGTGATCGCCAGGTTGAAGGCCAGCACGAGGTAGTAGAGTCCCGCCGCCTGGCGGCCGTGCCCCGGCCAGCGCCGCGCCCCAGTCCGGCGGCGCGCCGCCGACGCGGGGGCCGAGGACGGTCCAGCCCAAGGCGATCGCCGCCCCGACGACCACCCAGCCGGCGAAGTTCGCCGCCGGGACCCCGAAGTACCAGCCGGGCTCCGGATAGTAGAAGATCCGGCCGAGGAACCACCGGTCGCCCCGCACCGCCAGGGGATCGATCACGACGTCGAGCCACATCATGAGGAGCCCGGCCAGCCCGGCCAGCCGAAGGCGCGCGCCGGCCGCGAGGCCCGGGCCGGTTCCGTCTCGACGCCGAGGAGCTGCCCGGCCAGGCCCAGACTCGCGTACGCGAGGAACGTGAAGGACACGGGGTCGAAGAAGGGGACGTTCGAGAGGTAGAGCTCCCGCCCCACGGTCGCCCCGGTGTAGTGGTAGAGCCCGAACGGGAACCCCGTGCGGGTCGAGCTCCACTCGGCGGCGAACGCCAGGCCCCCGGCCCAGGCGGTGAATGCCGCCGCCCGGCGCCAGCCCCACACGGCCGCCGCGGCGGTGAGATAGACGGCGAGGAACCCGAAGACGTACGGGCGCAGGAGCAGGCTGCCCCACGCGCGGCCGAGCACTCCGACGAGGAAAAGCTGGTCGTCGCCGCCCATCGGTCCCGAGCCACCCCATGCTACACTACGCGTCCGACCTGTTCGAGCAGAGAACCCAAAGATCAATGATAGATACGAGCCGACTCGACGCGGCGCTCGAGCGCTCGCAGGACCATCTCCTGCAGCTCCAGTCCCCGGCCGGGAGCTGGGTCGGGGAGCTGGAGGCCGACTCCACCATCACGTCCGAGTACCTCCTCCTCCGCCACCTTCTCGGGACCGTGGACCGGGACCTCGAGGACAAGGCGGTCGCGTACCTCCGAGACGCGGCAGGGCGCCGACGGCTCGTGGAACCTCTACGAGGCCGGGGCCGGCGACCTCTCGGCGACCATCAAGGCGTACTTCGCCATGAAGATGGCCCGCGTCTCCGCCGACCGACCCCGCCATGGCGCGGGCCCGGGAGTGGGTCCTGGAGCGGGGCGGGCCGACCCAGGCCAACGTGTTCACGAAGATCACCCTGGCCCTGTTCGGCCAGTACCCCTGGGGCGGCGTGCCGGCGATGCCGGTCGAGATCATGCTGCTGCCTCGGTGGTCCTACTTCAACGTCTGGGAGATCTCCTACTGGTCGAGGACGGTCCTGATCCCCCTGCTCGTCGTCATGGACCGCCGGCCGGTCCACCCCGTCCCGCGCGACGCGGGCATCGACGAGCTGTGGGCGCATCACCTCCACCTGGACGACCCGGCGTACGCGCGCCGCGGGCTCGTGTCGTGGAAGAACATCTTCATCGGCGTCGACGGCTTCCTCAAGACGTGGGAGGCCTTCGGCCCCCGCCCCTGGCGGGGCCGGGCGATCCGGGCCGCCCACGACTGGCTGGTGCCCCGCATGACGGTGCCCGGCGGCCTCGGGGGCATCTATCCCGCCATGGTGAACGGGATCCTGGCGATGCGGCTCCTGGGCTACCCGGACGACCACGCACTGATCGCGGGACAGATCAAGGAGATCGAGGCGCTCGGGGTCGAGGAGCCGCGCCGCTTCCACGTGCAGCCGTGCGTGTCGCCCGTCTGGGACACCGCGCTCGCGGTCAACGCGCTCCTGGCGTCCGGCGCTGCCGCGCTGCTCACCCGGCGCTGCTCCGCGCCGCCGACTGGCTCCTGGACCGCCAGGTCCTGGAGACGGGAGACTGGCAGATCAAGCGCCCGGGGCTCGAGCCCGGCGGCTGGGCCTTCCAGTTCGACAACCCCTTCTACCCCGACCTCGACGACACCGCGGTGGTCGCCATGGGGCTCCACCAGATCGACCACCCGGACGACAGCCGGCGGCGCCTGGCCATCGAGCGCGCCGTCCGGTGGCTCCGGGGCATGCAGGGCAAGGACGGCGGGCTGGGCGTCGTTCGACACGGATCAGACGCGGCTCCTGCTTCAACAACATCCCGTTCGCCGACCACGGGGCGCTCCTCGACCCGGCCACCGAGGACCTCACCGCGCGCTGCATCGAGTGCTTCGGGCGGCTCGGGCGTCCCGCGCGACGATCCGGCGATCCAGGCGGGGCCTCGGCGTTCCTCCGCCGCACCCAGACGGCCGAGGGCGCGTGGCACGGGCGCTGGGGCGTCAACTACCTCTACGGGACCTGGTCGGTCCTCCGGGGACTCGAGGCGATCGGGCTCCGCGCCGACGACCCCATGGTCGGGACGCGCCATCCGGTGGCTCGAGGCTCGCCAGAACCCGGACGGCGGCTGGGGCGAGACCTGCGATTCCTACGCCGACGTCGACCTCAAGGGACGCGGCGCCTCGGGGCCCAGCCAGACGGCCTGGGCGCTCCTCGGCCTGATGGCCGCGGGCCAGGCGGCCACCCCGGTGGTGGAGCGCGGCATCGAGTTCCTCCTCCGGGGCCAGCGCGCCGACGGCGGCTGGGACGACCCGCTCTGGAACGGAACGGGCTTCCCCCGGGTCTTCTACCTGCAGTACCACCTCTACGCCCACTACTTTCCCCTGTGGGCGCTCGGAGCGTGGCGCCGGCTCACGCGGTAGAGCGCGGCGGGAGCCCAGCCCAGACCCGTCCAGCCCCGAATGCCCGGTTCCCTCGTTCTCGACTCCCTCCAGGGTCTCGGGCGCTTCGGCCTCGACACCCTCTCCGCCCTCGGGCGGTTCGGCGTCTTCCTGGGCGAGGCGCTCCGGTGGGCCGTCGTCCCGCCGTTCAAGGCCCGCCAGACGCTCCAGCGAATCTGGTTCGTGGGCTTCCGCTCGCTCGTCCGTCATCCTCCTGACCGGAGCGTTCACCGGGATGGTCCTCGGGCTCCAGGGCATGCTGATGCTCCAGCGCGTCGGCTCGGAGGCCTTCGTGGGTCCCCTGGTGGCGATCTGCGCTCGTGCGGGAGCTCGGCCCGGTGCTCGCCGCGCTGATGGTGACCGGGCGCGCGGGATCGGCCCTCGCGGCCGAGATCGGCGTCATGCGCATCACCGAGCAGATCGACGCGCTCACCGTGATGGCGCTGAACCCGATGCGGTACCTCGTCGTGCCGACGCTCGTGGCGGGGCTCGATCGCCCTCCCCCTCCTCGCCTGGGTCTTCGACGTCGTCGGCATCTACGGCGGCTATCTCGTGGCGGTGAAGCTCTTCGGGATGTCGTCCGGGACCTACTTCGGGCAGATCCAGGCCTTCCTCGACCCCGGGGACATCTGGGTCGGCTTCTGGAAGGCCCTCGCGTTCGGGCTCGTCATCACGTGGGTCGCCTGCTACAAGGGCTTCAACGTCGGCCACGGCGCGGAGGGCGTCGGGCGGGCGACGACCGAGGCGGTCGTGCTCGCGTCGGTCCTCATCCTCGTGCTCGACTACCTTCTGGGCTCGGTGCTGCCGTGACGGGAACCCAGGCCCCCGCGATCCGGGTCGAGGGGCTCCGCAAGCGCTTCGGGAGCCAGGAGGTTCTCCGGGGGGTCGACCTCGAGATCGCGCCGGCCGAGCTGATGGTCGTCATCGGCCGGTCCGGCGGCGGCAAGTCCGTGCTCCTCCGGCACCTGCTCGGCCTGGTCCGGCCGGACGCCGGACGGGTGATCATCGGCGGCCAGGACGTGGCGAGCCTCCAGGGCCAGGCCCTCGACCGGGTCCGGGAGGGCTTCGGGGTGGTGTTCCAGGGCGGCGCCCTCTTCGACTCGCTGACCGTCCTCGAGAACGTCCTCTTCCCGATCCGGGAGCGCCGCCGGCTTCCCGAGGCCGATCTCCTGCCGCGGGCCCAGGAGGCCCTGGCGCAGGTCGGGCTCGGTGAGATGGGCCACAAGTTCCCCGCCGAGATCTCCGGCGGGATGCGCAAGCGCGTGGCGATCGCGCGGGCTCTGGTCACCGAGCCCCAGGTGGTCTTCCTGGACGAGCCGACGACCGGGCTCGACCCCATCCTCGTCAACTCGATCCACCATCTGGTCGTCGGGCTGCACCGGAAGTTCGGGTTCACGGCCGTCATGGTCAGTCACGAGCTTCCGGAGATCTTCCAGATCGCCCACCGCGTCGCGGTGCTCCACGAAGGGCGAATCCACGTGGTGGGCACGCCGGAGGAGATCCAGGGATCCGGCGATCCGGTGGTCCGTCGGTTCATCCACGGCGAGGTCGAGGAGCAGGCCGTCTAGCTGGCCGAGGCGAAGCGCGCAAGAGGCACGGAGGCCGTCATGGGTCGACGAGTGGAGCTCGGCGTCGGGCTGTTCATGGTCGCGGGAATCCTCGCGCTGGCGTACCTGTCCATGAACCTGGGCAGGGTCGACATCCTGGGCCGTCAGGGCTACGTCGTCTACGCGGACTTTCCGACCGTGGGCGGCCTCAAGTCCGGAGCGGCCGTGGAGATTGCCGGCGTCTCGGTCGGCCGCGTGCAGTCGATCGGGCTCCAGGAATACCAGGCGCGGGTCGCCCTCCGGATCGACGAGGCCGTGAAGCTCCAGACCGACGCCATCGTCTCGATCAAGACCAAGGGCCTCATCGGGGAGAAGTTCATCCAGATCAGCCCGGGAGGCTCGGACAAGCTCGTGCCGGCAGGCGGGCGTCTCACCGAGGTCGAAGCGCCCGTCGACATCGAGGAGTTGATCTCGAAGTACGTATTCGGCAAGGTGTAGTGTCATGGGCTTGCGCCGCCTTCCCCCTCCCGGCGTCCCGGCCGAACGGCCCCGCACGGGCGCGCCCGTCCGGGTGCGGCTCCTGGCTCTGGGATCGCTGCTGGGCGCGATGCTCGCCCCCGGGTCGGTCTCTGCGCAGGGCACGCCGGCCCCTCCGGCCACGCGGGAGACGCCGGCCCCCTCGGTCCCAGGCCCTGTCCCGGCGCCTCTCGCGCAGCCAGCCTCGCCAGCGGCCCCCCCGGCCGTCCGGATGACCCTGGACGCGAGCCTCCGGGCCGCGCTCGGCCGGAGCCCGGAGGCCCGGCAGGCGATCGCCGAGGTGGAAGGCTACCGGGGCAAGCAGCTCCAGGCCCTCGGGATCGGCCGCCCGCAGGTCGAGGTCCAGACCGTGGTGGGTCCCGCGCCCCGGGCCCGCGGCAACCAGGTCTCCTCCTCCGACGACCAGTACTCGCCGGACATCACCGGCGCCTTCGTGCGAGGCACGGTCAGCATCATCCAGCCGATCTTCACGTGGGGCCTCGTCGAGAACGCCCGCATCGCCGCCGAGCACGGCGTCCGGGCGGCGCAGGCCGGCGTCGACGTCAAGAGCACCGAGGTCGCGCTCCGCGTGAAGCAGGCGTACTGGGGGGCGGTCGCGGCCAAGGCCATTCGCGGGTTCCTGCTCGAGGTGCGCGATCAGGTCGACCAGGCGATCGCGCGCACCGAGCGGCTCGTCGAGGGCGGGTACGCGACCGACATCGACCTCTACCGGTTCCGCTCCAAGCGCGGCGAGCTCGAGCGCTTCATCAATCTCGCCGACAAGACCCTCGACCTGGCCACCCAGGCCCTGGGAACGTGGACGGGTCAGCCGAAGGGGGTGGCCGTCGACCCGACGGACGACGGCCCTGCCGGCGGACATGAAGCCCCTCCCGTCCGTGGACCTGTACGTCCAGAACGCCCTCGCCGGGCGGCCCGAGTTCTCCCAGCTCCGGGACGGCATCGAGGCGCGCCGGCGGCTGGTCGAGGTCGAGCGCAAGCAAGGGTACCCGCTCTTCTTCGTCGGCCTCCTGGGCGATCTGGCCTACGCGACGAACCGGGACCGGCTCGAGAACCCCTACGTCATCGACCCCCTGTACCACACCGCCGTCGGGCCGGTCATCGGCTTCAAGTACAACCTCGACTTCGGGATCCGGGCCGGAAAGGTCAAGGAAGCCGAGGCGGAGGTCCAGAAGCTCGAAGCCCTCCGCGACCACGCGCTCGACGGCATTCCGCTCCAGGTCCGCGACGCGTACGACCACCGTGGTCGAGGCCGAGCGCAACGCGAAGGTCCTCTCGGAGGCCCACGACAACGCCAAGCAGTGGCTCGTCGCGAGCTCCTCGAACGTGGACCTGGGCGTCGGGGATCCGGACGACCTGGCCGACGCCTTCGTCCAGTACGCGCGGAGCCGCGCCGAGTACCTCCAGGCGCTGTACGCCTACGTCTTCGGCCTCGAGCAGCTCGCCCACGCCGCGGGCCAGGACGTCGCCGACGTGCAGCGGCTGGCTCCGTCCAAGCCGTGAGAGACTCGATCCGGAGGACTGAACGAATGCGACGGCTCGCCATCTCGCTCTCCCTCGTGGCGCTGGCCCTCCTGGCCGGGCCCTGCCCATGCCGGACCGCCGACCGACCAGCTCAAGGCGGGCATCGACCGGGTCCTCGTCATCCTCCAGGACCCCGCCCTCAAGCAGCCCGGCAAGGCCGAGGAGCGCCGGCAGAAGATCCGCGTCATCGCCAACGAGGTCTTCGACTGGACCGAGATTGGCAAGCGCGCGCTCGCCCGGCACTGGCAGGGCCGGTCGCCGCAGGAGCGCGAGGAGTTCTCCAAGCTCTTCGCCGACCTTCTCGAGCGCTCGTACGTGGGCAAGATCGAGGCCTACAGCGGCGAGAAGATCCTCTACGGCGAGGAGACGGTCGACGGGGACCAGGCCACCGTGCGGACGAAGCTCCTCACCAAGAGCGGGACCCAGATCCCGATCGACTACCAGATGCAGAAGGTGGAGGAGCGCTGGCGCGTCTACGACGTGAAGATCGAGAACGTGGGCCTGGTCGCCAACTACCGCTCCCAGTTCAACCGGATCATCCAGCAGTCCGGCTATCCGGATCTCGTCCAGCGGCTGAAGACGAAGCAGGAGGAGCTCCAGTTCGACGAGGGAGCCGCGACGAAGGGCAAGAAGCCGTGACCGGCCTCGTCCTGGCCGCGGGCCTCGGCAAGCGCCTGGCTCCCCTCACCGAGGAGCGGCCGAAGGGCCTGATCGAGCTCGGCGGGCCGGAGCCTCCTGGCGCGCCTCCTCGACGGCCTCCAGGCCGCGGGCGTGCACGAGACCGTCCTGGTCGTCGGCTACCGGCAGGAGATGATCCGGGCCGCCCTCGGCGCCTCCCACCGCGGCATGCCGCTCCGCTACGTCGTCAACTCGCGACTTCGAGAAGGGGCCGCGCCTGTCGCTCTGGGCCGGCCGCGCCGAGTTCGAGCGGGACGACGTGGTCCTGGCCGACGGCGACGTCCTGTTCGCCCCGCCGCTCCTCGAGCGCGTCGTCCGCGCCGCCGCGCCGAACGTGTTCCTGGGCGAGCCCGACTTCCTGGACACCGGG
Source organism: uncultured Candidatus Rokubacteria bacterium (assembly GCA_963745015.1). Lineage (GTDB taxonomy): Bacteria > Methylomirabilota > Methylomirabilia > Rokubacteriales > DASRDR01 > DASRDR01. The sequence goes on along the minus strand of CAVUVU010000008.1, from coordinate 27,318 downwards.
CGAGGAGATCAGAACCTGTACCGGGCCGGCGAGCGGGTCGTGGCGATCCGCCGGGGCGTGAGCGGGCCGCCCGCCGTCCCCTACGAGGCCAGGGCCGAGTGGGTCGGCTTCGTGAAGATGGGGCGTGCCGCGGGCGCCGCCCTGGGCGTCATCCTCGACCGCATGGTCCGGGACGCGGCCAGGTGGACGGCGACTACGAGGTCGCCATCGACGGCGCTCCTGGCCGAGCACCCGTTCACGATGTGCCCGACGGACGGCCTGCCCTGGATCGAGATCGACTTCCCCCAGGACCTCCACGCGGCGGAGACCGAGGTGCTGCCCCGGATCGGCCGTCTGGCGGCGAAATGAGCCGTCGAGGCTCTCAGGTCAGGCGTCGCGCGAGCGAGGTCGTTGGGCCAGCTCGTCGGCTAGGCGCGCGATCCGCCGAAGTCCCTCGTCGTCGAAGGTCCGGCCGGGTCCGTCCAGAAAGCCCAGCGCGCCTCGGATCGCGCCGTCAACCCGGACCGGCGCGGCCGCCACCGTCCTGAGCCCCTCCGCCTCGAGGCGTTCCCGGAGCCATGGCGCGACGGGGACGCGAGGGTCGGCCAGGAGGTCGGGCGTCCACACCGGCCGGCCTTCCCTCACCGCGCGGCCCGCCATGCCGACGCCGGCGGCCAGCGTCTGGCCGACCCACCCGTCCGCCCCGCCAGTCGCCCGCCGTCGCCGACGCAGGAGAGCCGGCCCGAGGGCGTCGTCGAGCCAGAAGAGCGCGGTCCGCCTCACGCCGACCTGCGCGCGGGCCGCGGCGAGTGGCACCCTGGGCTGCCGCGGCCACCGGACCGGACCCGAACGCCGACGGGAGGAGCGAGTCCATCCATCCGTCACTCGACGGCGATCGCGTCGATCTCGACCAGCATGTCCGGATGGATCATCGTGCCGCACTCGACCCAGGTGCAGGCCGGCCGGACCTCGCCGAACGCCTCACGGTGCGCGCGGGCCACGGCCTCCCACTGGGCCATGTCGGCGAGGTAGACGCCCGTCTTGACGACGTGGCCCAGCCCGAGACCGAGCTGCCCGAGCGCCTCTGACATCGTGCGGATCGCCTGGACGGTCTGGGCGTACGCGTCGCCCCGGCCGACGACCGTCGCCGCCCGGTCCCGCGGCCGTGCAGCCCGACACCCAGGCCATGTCGCCGACCCGGACGGCCCGCGAGTACCCGACGAGCGGCTCCCAGCGCCCCCCGGACGAGACCCGCTGGCGCGGGCGCATCACGGCCCGCCGTTGCGGGCGCCCCGCTGGAAGTGCGGCATCACGCGATCGGCGAAGAGCCGCATCGAGCGCATGATCTGCTCGTGGCTCAGGTATCCGGCGAACTGGCTCATGTTCAGGAAGTCCGTGACCTCGAAGTAGTCGATCAGCTCGCGGAGCCGCTTGACGGCGTCCTCCGGCGACCCCGAGAGGCGCGCCAGGGTCGGGATCCGGTCGTAGAGGCTGTGCTGGTGCTTCTCCGCGTCCACCGTGATGCTGTCGAGGAAGCCGAAGTACTTCTCCATGCCACGCTCGAACGTCTCGTTGGCCTCGGCCGCGCGCTCGTCGAGGTAGCAGAACATGGTCAGGGCCACGCGCATCCGGGCCGGGTCGTGACCGTGCTCCCGGTACGCGCGCCGGTAGGTGTCGATCTGGGCCCGGAGCACCTCCGGCTTCTGGTTCGCGGGGAAGGTCAGGATGGGCCACCCCAGCGCCCCGTACCGGGCGAACGAAGCCTCGCTGATCGAGGCGCCCCAGCAGGGGATCGGATTCTGCACCGGCTTCGGCCAGATGCTGGCCTGGCGCCCCTGGAAGAGCGGCGTCCGGTAGTCGAGGCCCTGGAGCTGGGCGAGGGCCTGGCGCACGACGCCGAGCGACTGGTCGAAGCGCTCCTGGCTCTCCTCGAGCTTCACCCCGAAGCCCAGGAACTCGTGGGGCTGGTAGCCGCGGCCGAGTCCGAGCTCGAGCCGCCCGCCGCTCAGGCAGTCGACCATCGCCGCCTGCTCCACCACCCGGATCGGGTGGTGCTGGAACGGAAGGACGACCACGCCGGTGCCGAGGCGGATCCGCCGCGTCTCGCGGGCGGCCGCCGCGGCCATGAGCAGGCTATCCGGCACCAGCGCGTACCCCGCGAAGTGGTGCTCGGCGAACCAGCACGCCCAGTATCCGAGCTGGTCCAGGAGCCGCACCTCGGCGAGCTGCTGCTCGTAGCGCTCCTGGCTCGACTGGCCCTCGCGCCGGTCGCAGAGGACGAGCTGTGAAAAGTACATCGTCGGGGTTCCTCCGCTCGCGACCGCTCTCCGCCGGTCGGCTGACCGGAGCGAGCTCTCCTCGCATGCCGATCGCGGCCGCAGGTCGCGACGGGCGTGACTGTAACGACGCCCGTTCGCCGCTGTCAAGCGACCGGCATCGTCACGCCTGCGAGCCCATCCCTCCTGGCACAACGCCTGGCGCGCGCCACCACGTGCCGGCCACGGCGGCCCGGCGGCCACCGGCCGGATTGACTGACCGGACGCGCCGGGCTAGCGTTCCTGGGTGACGCACGAGCGAGCCCGCGACGACGCGCAGACCCGGAAGTCCCGGCCATGAAGTTCGGCCTCATCGCGCAGATGCAGGCGCCGAAGCCGTGGCCCGAGGGCGAGAACGTGGACCATCGGATCCACTGGGACACGCTCGCCGAGGCGGTGCTGGCCGAGGAAGTCGGCTTCGACTACTACTGGGCGACGGAGCACCACTTCTACGAGGAGATCGCCCACAGCTCGGCGCCCGAGGTGTTCCTGGCGGCGCTGGCGGCCCGGACCACGCGGATCCGCCTGGGGCACGGGGTGGTCGTGCTGCCGTGCAACCATCCGCTGCGGGTCGCGGAGCGGGCGGCCACCCTCGACATCCTGTCCAACGGGCGCCTCGACCTCGGCACTGGCCGCGGAGCCTCCTGGTACCACACCGAAGCGTTCGGCGTCTCGATCGAGGAGTCGCGCGAGGTCTGGGACGAGGCCCTCCGGGTGATCTGCGGCCTCTTCGTCAACGACACCTTCCCCGGGCACAAGGGCCGTCACTTCGAGATTCCGGAGCGGAAGCTCGTCCCCAAGCCCATCCAGCGGCCGCATCCCCCGCTCTGGGTGGCGGCGACCAGCCAGGCGACCTTCACGAGCGCGGCGCGCGCGGGGCTCGGCGTCCTCGGGTTCACGGCGGTGCCGCCCGAGGAGCTGGCGCCGGCGGTGGCGGCGTACCGCGCGGCCCAGGCGGAGGCCGATCCGGCGCAGTTCTTCGGAGCCGCTCCGAACTTCCAGATCGCCGCCTTCATGACGGCGCACTGCGACACGGACGACCGCCGCGGCCGGGCGGTGGCCGGGGCCGCCGCGCGGTGGTACCTCGGGGACAACGACGCGCCGTTGAATCGCGTGCGGTTCGGGCCCGACTTCGACCGCGCCCGCTTCGCCAAGTACACGGACGACGCGCTGGTGCGCGACCGGATGGTCGTCGGAGGCGATCCGGATACGTGCTCCCGCGTGATCGAGGGCTGGGCGGGCGTCGGCGTCGACCAGCTGATCCTCATGGTCCAGGCGGGCCTGACGCCCCACGACGACGTGATGCGCGCCATCGAGCTCCTCGGCACCAAGGTCCTGCCGCGCTTCCAGAACGCGCCCTGACGCCGCCCCGCCGCCGAGCCCGATGCGGGGCCACGTCAACGGAGCCGGCGGCCGAGTACCTGACCCGCGGCCGAAGGCCGAGGGATCCCCCGGCCCTAGGGCGCGACCGGTACGGCGTTCTCGGGAGCCTCTCCTCGCGCGACGCGGCGGATGTTCTCGGCGATGAGGGCAGCCCTGGCCTCCAGCATGCCGTCGGTCCAGCCGGACACGTGCGGAGTCATGAGGACGTTCGGAAGCTCGTGAAACGGGCGCCGCGCCGGGAGAACCGGCCCGGGCGCCGAAGGGTAGCGATACCAGACGTCCAGCGCGGCGCCCGCGATCCTCCGCTCGGCGAGGGCCGAATAGAGGGCATCCTCGTCCACGATGTCGGCGCGCGCCACGTTCACGAGGATGGCGGTCGGCTTCATGAGACCGAGCTCCGCCTCGCCGATCAGGCCCCGCGTCTCGGGCGTGAGCGGCAGGGCGATCGCCAGGTAGTCGGCGCGCCGGAGCACGTCGGGCAGGCTGTCCAGACCGCCCAGGAAGGCGAGGTCGTCACCTTCCAGCGGCCTCACCGTTCGGCGGATCGCGCACACCGTCATGCCGAACGCGCGGGCACGCCGGGCGACGGCCTGGCCGATGCCGCCATAGCCCAGGACAGCCGAGGGTCCGGCCGGCCAGCTCGGGCCATACGGGAGGCGGCGGCACGCCCGGCGCCCACTGGCTTTCCCAGCGGCCCGCCCGAAGGCTCGAGTCGACCCGCACGAAGTCCCGGGTGAGCGCGATCATGGCGCCGATCACGTACTCGGCGATCCCGCTCTCGTGCCCGTCCGCCTTCGCGAGCGCCACTCCCGGCGGAATCGCCGACCGGTCGATCCGGTCCAGCCCGGCGCCCGGGACCTGGATGAGCCGGAGCCGCGGAGCCGCGGCGCCCATCTCCCGCTGAAGGCGGTCGTGACGAGGACCTCGACGTCCGAGAGCACGTCACTCGCGCTCTTCTCGTCGGCGAGGACGAAGTCGCAGGGTACCGTGAGGTGCGCACGGACCCGATCGGCGAAGCTCCACGACAAGCCGCCCATGAACGCGACGCGCGGCATCACTCGTCTCCCGTGGCGTCCTGCTCCCGACCGGCCGCCTCGATCCGCTCGAACGGACGATCACGGTAGCGGGGGCGGAGGGCCGGATCGCGTGGCTCCGGAACCGGTACAGCGCGACGAGGGTCCCCGCGTCGAGGATCTCCCCCGCGTCGGCCATCCGGTAGGCCTCGGCGAGCGGCACCGGGACCACTTCGATGTGCTCGTCGGCGTCGAGCCCGCGCGGGGCCGGCCGAAGCTCCCGCGCGACGAAGAGGAAGATGCGCTCGTCGGTGAGGCCGGGGTCGGCGAGCGCCTCGCCAAGGGGGTCGAGGCGCCCGGCCTCGTAGCCCGCCTCCTCGACGAGCTCCCGCCGGGCGCACGCCTCGGGCGACTCCCCTGCCTCGATCGTCCCGGCCGGCAGCTCCCAGATCTCGGCTCCCACGATCGGCCGGTACTGGCGGATCAGCACGACCCGGCCGTCGTCGAGGAGCGGCAGGATGTAGGCCACCGCGGGAACCCGCACCGCGTCGAGTGAGACGCGGCGCCCGTCGGGCAGGACGTGACGCTCCCGCCCGACACGGAGACGCCGTCCCCGGTACTCCGCGGGATCGTCAGGCCCGGACACGCTCGCCCCTCGGGTCCCAGAGCGGGGCCGTCCGGACCTCCGCCGGCACCAGCCGTCCCGAACGACTCCACCGCGACGGCGGTACCCGGCCGCGCCAGCTCCAGCGGAAGGTACGCGAGCGCGACGTTCTGCCCGACGGTGTGGCCGTAGCCGCCGCTCCGGACCCGGCCGACGACGCTCCCCGCCGAGACGACGGCCTCGCCGCCCCAGAGGACGCACGACTCCCCGTCGAGGACGAGGGGGACCAGCTTCCGCTCGGGCCCCGCCGCCTGCTGACGCAGGAGCGCATCGCGCCCGATGAAGTCGCCCTTGTCGAACCTGACGCAGAAGCCGAGGTTCGCCTCGAGCGGCGTGTCGCTCGGGCAGACGTCGTCCCCCCAGTAGTAGAAGCACTTCTCGAGCCGGAGCGTGTTGAGCGCGTAGTACCCGACGGGAGCGATCCCGAACTCCCGGCCGGCGCCCAGGACCGCGTCCCACACGCGCCCGGCGCCGTCCGCGGGGGCGACCAGCTCGTAGCCGAGCTCGCCGGCGAAGCTCACGCGGTTGGCGCGGACCTCCACCCCTCCCACGTCGATGACCCGGGACGTCAGGTACGGGAACGCGGAGGTGGACAGGTCGCCCCGGCACACCTTGGCGAGGGTCCGGCGCGAGTCGGGGCCCCACAGGCTGATCACGGCATGGCGCTCGGTGACGTCGGCCAGCTCGACCGAGCCGTCGTCCGGCAGGTGAAGGCGGAGCCAGCCCAGGTCGCCGGCCGCCGAGCCGGTTCCCGTCGTCACCCGGAACGCGGACTCCCCCAGGCGCGTCACCGTCACGTCGCACTCGATGCCGCCCCGGGGGTTCAGGCACTGCGTGTAGACGAGGCTCCCGGCCGGGCGGGCCACGTCGTTGCAGCAGACCCGCTGGAGGAAGTCGAGGGCCCCGGGTCCGGTCACGTCGAGCTTGCCGAACGACGTCATGTCGAGCAGGCCCACGCGCTCGCGCACGGCCCGGTGCTCGCGCGCCACGTGCTCCCAGTAGCTCGGGCGCTCCCAGGTCCGCTCGTCGGCGCCCTGCCGCCGGCCAGGGCGCCCGGGAGCGAAGTAGTGGGCCCGCTCCCAGCCCCCGCGCTCCCCGAACACGGCGCCCTCCGCGAGCAGCCGCTCGAGCAGCGGGCTCGTCCGGAGCGGCCGGCCCCACTCGTTCTCGTCGCACGGGAACTGGGGCGCGTAGTAGTAGCGGTAGACCTCGCGCGCCTTCTCGGCGGCGTACCGGCGGTCGCCGAGGTGGGCCCCGAAGCGGCGGACGTTCAGCTCCCACACGTCGATCGAGGGCTCGCCCTCGAGGATCCACTCGGCCATCACCCGCCCGACGCCCCCCGCCCCTGCGATCCCGTTGATCGACATCCCCGCCGCCACCCAGAGGCCCGGCCGCCCGGGCACCGGGCCGAGGGCGTAGTGGCCGTCCGGCGTGAAGCCGTCGGGCCCGTTGACCAGCTGCAGGATCTCGGCCTTCTCGACGGCCGGGAATCGGCGGATGGCCCCCGCCAGGAGCGGGTCGAACAGCTCCCACTCGGCGGGGAGCAGCTGCTGCGTGAACTCCCACGGCACGTCGTCGAGGCGCCACGCCTTCGGGTGGGGCTCGAACCCGCCGACCAGGTAGCCGCCCACCTCCTCGCGCACGTAGACGAGGTTCTCGGGATCGCGCACCACCGGGGTCTCGCGGGGAAGCTCCTGGCCGGGGACGGGCCGCGTGATGAGGTACTGGTGCATCAGGGGGACGATCGGCAGGTCGACCCCGGCCATCGCCGCCACGCGAGGCGCCCACTGACCGGCGGCGTTGACGACGCGCTCCGTGCGGATCTCGCCCCGGGTCGTCTCGACTCCCCGGACGCGGCCGCGGGGGTCCAGCCGGATCCCGGTGACCCGCGTCCCGGTGACCACCTCCGCCCCGCGGGCCACGGCGCGGCGCGCCAGCTCCCGGGTGATGCCGTTGGGCTCGAGGTACCCGTCGTCCGGGACGTGGACCGCCCCGTGAAGCCCCGCTCCGCTCATGACGGGGCAGATCCGGAGCGCCTCGGCGGCCGTGATGATCCCGACGTCGAGCCCGAGGGCGCGCGCCCGGCTCACGCTGCGCCGGAGGCTCTGGAGCATCGGGGCGCTCGAGGCGAGCCGGAGGCTCCCGACCGGCCGCCAGCCCGCCGCCTCGCCGACCTCGGCCGCGATCTCCCGGTAGAGCCGGATGCTGTAGTTCATGAGGCGCATGTCGGCGGGTGACGTGCGGAACTGCGACACGAGGCCGACCGAGTGGAAGGTCGTGCCGCTCGTCAGCTCGCCCTTCTCGACGAGGACCACGTCCCGGCAGCCGGCGGCCGCCAGGTGATACGCGATGCTGCAGCCGATGATGCCGCCGCCGACGACGACGACGGCCGCGTCGCTCCGCATGGGGCGCCGGGCGCTAGCCGAGCCCTGCTCGGGTCATGCGCCGCGGCCTCGCGGAGCCGGACCAGGGGGGCTTCAGGCGAGGACGTCCTCGAGGACGCGGCCGTCGACCCGGCCGGCGTCCATCCCTGTCAGGCGGCAGAGCGTCGGCATGAGGTCGACGGTCCGCCCGGACCGGATCTCGGCCCCGGCCCGCACGCCCGGCCCCGCCACCAGCATCGGGATTCGCTGCTCGTGCTTGGACCCGTGCGAGCGGAGCCCGCTCTCGGCACGATGCGGGGGCTCGTCCGTCCAGACGCCGAGGGCGACGTCCCGAGCCGCCCAGCAGATCAGGTCGCCCACGCGCTCGGGCGGCAGGTGATCGCGCCCCGCCTCGGCGTTCGGGACCACCTCGTCGATGCCGGGGGTCCGCTCGAGGATCGCCTGCGCCTCGCGCGCCTTGCCCGGGTCGTCGAAGTAGAGGTAGAGCGCCCCGCCGAGATCCCGGTGGTGCGCGTAGAGCCCGTCCCGGATGAGCGGCACGCCGTGCGTCGCGATGCCGGCCTCCGCCAGCACCCGCACGGGCGAGACGGACCGGAGCTTCGCGTTCATGCCGTGGTCCGCCGTGAGGACGACGAGGGTCTCGGCCGGATCGTAGACGTCGAGGAGCCGCGCGAGGGCCTCGTCGCTCGCCTCGAGGTAGCGCTGCATGGCGGGCTCGTCGGGCGCGAGCATGTGCTGGGGATAGTCCGTCGTCGCCACGTAGAGGAAGTCCGGGCGCTCCCGGAGCGCGACCTCGCGCGCCATCCGGAACACCCAGAGGTTGATGTCGAGGGAGAAGATCTCCGGCGGGGGGCCGGCCACCGCCCGGTGAGCCTCCGGGTGGGTCTTCATGTCGACGCACACGTCCAGGCCCCGGCGGAGGAGCTTGGTCAGCTTCTCCTTCGCCGTGACGAGCGCGGTGGACCAGCCGGCCCTCTTGAAGTGCTCGAACACGAGAGGCTCCTGGACGAACGAGACCTGCTCCATGAAGACGTCGGTCCGCGTGGCCCGGTCGTAGTAGAAGTTCGTCGACAGGCCGTGGCGCGCCGGGTACGTGCCCGTGAGCAGCGAGACGTGGTTCACGTTCGTGAGGCTGGGGAGGACCCCGCGGCCGTCGAGGGTCGAGGCGCCGGCCTTCATGAGCGCGCCGAGCCGCGGCATCCGGGCCGGCTGGACGTAGCCCGGGTCGAACCCGTCGAGGAGGAACATCAGCACCCGCTTCGGTCGCGTCATCGGTCAGCCTCCGGGGTCAGGCTTTGACTTCCCACCAACTCGACAATCGAGTATCCGAGGGGGCGCGGCTGCGGTGGTGTCCGGATTCGTGTGGGAATGCGCAGAGCGCAAGGTTCCGGCTGGCCCCACCTACGAGCACGAGGCTGGTGGGGTTGGTCATTGGATCACCTGGTCCGCACGCGCCAGCAGCGCCGACGGGATGGTGAGCCCAAGCGCCTTCGCAGTCTTCACGTTGATAACCAGCTCGAACGTCGTCGGCTGCTCGATGGGGAGGTCCGCCGGCTTGGCACCTTTCAGGATTCTGTCCACGTAGGTGGCGGCCCGCCGGAACTGCTGAACAAAGCTGGGCCCATATGACATGAAGCCGCCCCTGTCGACGAAGGCTCGGTCGTCGCCCACGCCGGGCAGCCCGCTCTTCGCGGCGAGATCCAACAGCCGGCGCCGGTACGCAAAGAACAACTCGCTGGGCGCGTGGATGAACGCGCCGGCCCGTCCCCGCGTCATCGCGGCGAAAGCGCCCTCGAGCTCGTTCGAATTTCGCACCTCCACGACCTGAAGCTGAATTCGCAGCAACTGAGCGGCTCGCCGGGACTCCTTCAAGACGGGCTCGTAGTTCGGGTTGGTCGGGTCCCCCAGGATGGCAACACGCGAGATGTTCGGAAGGGCCTCCTTGAGCAGCTCAACCTTCTTAGCGCTCAACTCCACGTTAACGACGGTCAGCCCCGTGACGTTGCCGCCCGGTCGGGCGAGGCTGGCGACGAGACCCGTGGCCGGTGAGCCGGCCGCTCCGGTGACGATCGGGACGGTGCTCGTTGCACTCATGGCGGCTTGCGTGGCCTGCAATCCGCCGGTCACGATGACGTCAACCTTGAGTCGGACCAGCTCCACCGCGAGGCCGGGGAGCCGATCGGGTTTCCCCTCCGCCCAGCGGTACTCGACGACGACATTCTGCCCCTCCACGTATCCCAGCTCACGCAGCCCCTGTCGAAACCCCTCGATGTTGGGATCCGGTGGCGCTCCGGCTCGCAGCACCCCGATCCGAGGAACGTTCACCCGTTGCGCCGGGGCCGCGAGCGGTGTGGCGAGAAGGGCAAGAGTGAGGCTGACCATCATGACGAGCCGTGGACCCACCATGCCCGCCCCGAAATCGCGACGGCACGCCATCGGCCGGCGCTTTGGCCGCCAACGGCTGCCCCGGCAGGAGAACTGTTCAGAAGTCAAAGTCTGACCCCGACGGCTAGCTCGGCGAGGCTCGACCGGAAGGCGTCGACCACCCCCTCCATGTCCCGAGGGGTGAGCGTTCCCATGTTCGACACGCGGAACGCGTACGTGCGGATGTCCCCCTGGCCGGCATAGATGACGTAGCCCCGCCGCTTCATGGCGTCGTGGAGCGGATCGTAGGCGAGCCCGGGCAGGAGCCGGAACGTCGTGAGGATGCTGGACCGCGCCGCCTCCGGCACCAGGATCTCGAAGCCGAGCGCCGCCATGCCGCGCCGCAGCACCCGGGCGTTCTCCGCGTACCGGGCGATCCGACCGGCCACCCCCTCGGCCTCCAGCTCGACGAGAGCCTGCCGCATCGCGTGGAGGACCTGGACCGCCGGGGTGAAGGGCGTGTTGTCCCGCTCCTGAGTGGTGTAGTGGCCGTGGAGGTCCAGATAGACGCTGCGGGGCGCCTGCCCGGCCAGCGCGTCCAGCGCCGCCCGGCGGCCGAGGACGAAGGCGATTCCCGGGACCCCCTGCAGGCACTTGTTGGCGCTGGCCATCACGAAGTCGACGCCGTCGGCGTCCACGTCGAGCCGCTCGCCGAAGAGCGAGCTCATGGCGTCGATCAGGACCCGGCGCCCCGCCCGGGCGGCCACCCGCGCGACGTCCATCACCGGGTTCAGGAGACCCGTCGTGGTCTCGTGGTGGACGACCGCCACGTGGCTCAGCTCGGGACGCGCCCGGAGCGCGGCCTCGACGTCGGCCGGAGGCACGGGGGTGGTGACGTCGTACGCGAGCACCTCGGCGGGGATCCCGTGGACCCGCGCGATCCGGGCCAGGCGGTCCCCGTAGACGCCGTTGCTCACGACCAGGAGCGCGCGGTCCCTCGGCACCACCGAGCTGACGGCCGCCTCGACGGCCGCCGTCCCCGATCCGCTGAACAGCACCGCGGCGAAGCGCTCGTCGCAGCCGGCCAGCCGGACGAGGCGAGTCCGGCACTCGCGCATCATCTCGAAGAACTCCGGCTCCCGGTGGCAGAGGTCCGGCATCACCAGGGCCTCGCGCACGGATCGGCTGGTGTTGGCGGGGCCCGGGTTCAGCAGGATCCACTCGCGCTCGCGCATCCTCGATCCTCCGGCCGTCAGGCTACGCTCGTCGCCGCCGCCCGTCCACCCTGTCGTCGAAGAAACCGACGGCGCGACCCCGCGCGGAGCTCGGAGACGGCGGCGGCGCCGCGGCAACCCGGGCGACCTCGCCCGGCCGGACGAGCGGCACCCATGGTTTCTTCCTTGCAGCGGAGAGAGCGACACGCTAGTCTGCCGCTAGGAGGACAGGCACCCAAGGCTATGGCGCAGCTCGCCTTCCTGATCTCGCTCGTGGCTCTGGGAATTGCCATCCTCGCCTACCAGGAAGCCGGCGGCACGAAGGACCTCACGAAGAAGGTCGAGTCGCTCCGGGAGGATCTCCGGCGCGAGACGGCCGACGGCCTCTCCAAGCTCGAGAAGGCCCTTCGCTCGGACGAATCGGCGAAGCCGAAACCGTGACCCCAGCGGTGCACACGCCCGGTCGCGTCGAGCCCTAGAGGCGGTGGACAGCGAATCCGACCCCCCCGACGCCGACCCGCACGGCGAGCCGCGCTCCGCTGAGAGCCGGGTCGTCCTGCGGCGGCACCGGCTATCCCACCTGCCGGGTCTCGAGGTGAACAGCACCGTCTTCGAAACGCGCTACGCGCCCGGATCCTCGCCGGGACACTGCGACGGGATGTGCTGCTCGGGCGGCGTCAAGGTCGACGTCGCCGAGCGCGACCGGATCCTCGCCCACGCCGACCTCATCCGCCGCGCGATGGACCCCGGGCAGGATCAGGACGTCGGGGGCTGGTTCGAGGAGGCCGAGGTCGCGGACCCCGACTTCCCGTCCGGCCGGTGCGTCGGCACGCAGGTGCGCGGGAACGCGTGCGTCTTCCTGGACGCGGCGCGCCGGTGCGTCCTCCAGACGGTGACGATGGCCGCCGCGCGGCCGGGCTTCGAGCTCAAGCCGTTCTTCTGCTCCGCCTTTCCGGTCACGGTCGCCGACGGCGCCCTGTGGATCGACGAGATGTGCCTCGATGCGCCCGACGGCTGCTGCCGGCCGACCCCCGGAGGCCCGCTGGGCGTCCTCGACGTCTGCGAGGTCGAGCTGCGCCACGTTCTCGGAAACGCGGGGCTCGAGGAGCTCCGCCTGGCAGTCGAGGAGTAGCCGCCATCCAGCGCACGGGTACCCCGGTCCCCGCCTCTCGACGCGCGGCCCGCGCGACCGACCGGGTGGCCGCGACGGGCGCGTCGGGACGCAACGGCCGGCCTCGGCCGGCGCCCCGCATCGGCCTCGCCTTCAACCGGAAGCCCGACGAGGGAGACCCGCCGGCCCCGGCGCCCTCCCGGAACGGGCGCCCCGGCGGCCCCGCGGATCTCTACGCCGAGTGGGACGACGAGGTCACGATCGCGGCGATCGAGGCGGCGCTGGCGGAGGCGGGCGAGGTGACGCGGCTCGAGGCGACCGAGAACTTCCCGTTCCGGTTGCGGGAGTCGAAGCCCGACATCGTCTTCAACGTGGCGGAAGGGCTCTGGGGGCCGAACCGCGAGGCCCACGTGCCGGCCCTCTGCGAGTTCTGGGGCGTGCCCTACACGGGAAGCGATCCCCTCACCCTGGCCATCTGTCTGGACAAGGGCCGGACCAAGGAGATCCTGGCCTACCACGGCATCCCGACCGCGGAGTTCGCCGTCGCCCCGCCCGGAGGCGCGCCGCTCGACGGGATCCCCCGCCTGCCCGTCATCGTGAAGCCGGTCCACGAGGGCTCCAGCAAGGGCATCACCCAGGCGTCGCTCTGCCGGACTCGCGCCGAGGTGGACCGCGCCGTCGGACAGGTGTGGCGGCGGTACCGCCAGCCCGCGCTCGTCGAGCGGTGGCTCCCCGGCCGCGAGTTCACGTGCGCGATCCTCGGCAACGGCGCCGGCGCCCGCGTCCTCCCGGCGGTCGAGGTCGACTTCGACGCGCTGCCGCGCGGGGCGGCCCGCCTCTACTCGTACGAGGCCAAGTGGATCTGGGACAGGCCGGAGCGGCCGCTCGCCATCTTCCAGTGCCCCGCGTCGCTCTCCCGCGGGCTCGCCCGGCAGATCGAGCAGACGGTGCTCGACGCGTATCGCGTCCTGCGCTGCCGCGACTGGGCCCGCATCGACGTCCGCTGCGACGCCCGCGGGGTGCCGCACATCCTCGAGGTGAACCCTCTCCCGGGGGTGCTGCCCGACCCGGCCATGAACTCCTGCTTCCCCAAGGCCGCGCGGGCCGCCGGCCTGGACTACGGGCCCATGATCCGGGCTGTCCTGCGGGCCGGAGCCGTGCGACATGGCATTGTCGTCTAGGCCTCGCCCGCGGGCGCGGGGACGGCTCCGCGTGGCGGTCATCACCGACGCCCTGTCGGAGGCGACTGCCCAGGCCGTCGGAACGCCTTCGGCCCCCGGCGATCCCGGGCCAGTGGTGGCCGCGCTCCGGACGCTCGGCTACGACCCGATCCTGGTCGAGTTCAACGGCAACCCCGTCGAGTGGGTGGCCGAGCTGGCGACCGGGCGCTTCCAGCTGGCGTTCAACCTCTGCGAGGGCCTGGGCAATCAGGCGGCCGGCGAGCCCGTCGCCGCGGCCCTCGTGGAGCTCCTCGGGATTCCTCTGACCGGCGCGTCGGCCGACATGCTCGGGCTCTGCCTCCGGAAGGACCGGGCGAACGCCGTGCTCCACGCCCACGGCATCCCGGTGCCGGAGTGGATCCTGGTGCGGCCGGGTACCCTCCGCGCGCGGTGGCGCCGGTTCCCGGCCATCGTCAAGCCCGCCGGCGAGGACGGGTCGTTCGGGATCGGCGCCGACTGCGTGGTCCGCGATCGCGCCGGGCTCGAGGCCGTCGTGGCTCGAGAAGCCCAGCAGTGGGGCCGCATGCTCGTCCAGCGCTTCGTCGCCGGGCGCGAGTTCAACCTGGCGATCGTCGGCGGTCGGGTGCTCCCCCACGCCGAGATCGACTTCAGCAGCCTCGAGCCGGGACTGCCCGCGGTCGTGACGTACGCGGCGAAGTGGGAGCACGGTAGCCCGGCCGACCGGGGGACGGTGCCGAGGTGCCCCGCGCGCGTGCCGGACCGACTCGCCGCCCGCCTGACCCGGCTCGCCGAGCACGTCTGGGCGGCCGTGGACGGCACCGGATACGGCCGCATCGACGTCCGGGTCGACGGCCGGAGCACGACGTTCGTCGTGGACGTGAACCCGAATCCGGACCTCGGGGTCCGGGCGGGACTGGCGCGCCAGGCCGCCGCCGCAGGGTGGAGCTACCTCGACCTGATCGCCCGGATCGTCGAGGACGCCCGCACGCGCCGGGCCAGCGGACTGGCCCCGACTCCTCCGGCAGCGCTCGCAGACGTTCGACGCCTGGCGGAGGGCATGCCCTACACCCAGCGCCTCGCGCCGGCCCTCGGCCGGCGCGAGCCAAGGGGGACGAGGTCGACGTGAGCTACTGGCAAGAGAGTCTCCGCGAGTCGGTGACGACGGTCGACGAGCTCGTCAAGCGCTTCGGGGTCGATCACATCGACCAGGAGGCCGTGCAGCGGGCGGTCGACGGATTCAACCTCCGGATCACTCCCGAGATGCTCAATCTCGTGAAGGAGCCGGCGGGCCCGATCTGGCGGCAGTACGTCCCCTCGCCCGAGGAGAACGAGGTGGTGGACGGGATCGTGGACTCGCTCGGCGAGGATGCCGACTCGCCGGTCCCGAACATCACCCACCGCTATCCCGACCGCGTCCTCTTCCTGGTGAGCCCGGTCTGCGCCGCCTACTGCCGCTTCTGCACGCGCCGGCGCAAGGTCGGCGATCCCGAGAAGATCCCGCTCGGCCAGTTCGACGCGGCGTTCGCCTACATCCGGGAGCACACCGAGGTCCGGGACGTCAGCCTCTCGGGCGGCGATCCCCTCATGCTCTCGGACCGGCGCGTCGAGTACTTCCTCCAGAAGCTCCGGGCGATCCCCCACGTCGAGATCGTGCGGATCCACACCCGGATCCCGTCGCAGCTGCCCGAGCGCATCACGCCGGCGCTCTGCGAGACGATCAAGCGGTTCCACCCGGTGTTCGTGAACGTGCACTTCAACCATCCGGACGAGCTGACGCCGGCCACGCGGACGGCGCTCGGGATGCTCGCCGACGCCGGCTGTCCCCTCGGCAGCCAGACCGTCCTCCTGAAGGGCGTGAACGACGATCCGGCCGTCATGAAGCGGCTGATGCAGGAGCTGCTCAAGTGCCGGGTCCGGCCCTACTACCTCTACCAGGCCGACCTCGTCGCGGGCGGCGAGCACTTCCGGACCTCGGTCGCGAAGGGCCTGGAGATCATCGAGGCGCTCAGGGGCTGGACCTCGGGACTGGCCGTCCCGCACTTCGTCATCGACGCGCCCGGCGGCGGCGGGAAGATCCCGCTCCTGCCGAAGTACGTGCAGTCGATGAACGACCGGGAGGTCGTCCTGCGGAACTACGCCGGGAAGACCTTCCGGTACGTGCTTCCGAAGCCGGACGACTCACCAGCCGCCGGCTGAGCCTCGGCAGCCGCTCCCGGCTGCGCCCTCGGCCGGAGGCCGGGGCCGAGAACGCAGCAGGGGCGAGCCGCCGAGGCGACCCGCCCCTTCACCGCTGGCATCCGCGGGCCGTTCAGGAGAATCCGATCGGGCGGTGACGCTCCGGCAGCGCGATCCCGCTTCGCCGGAACTCCGCGCGGAACGCCTCCGCATCCGGCCCCGCGAACCCTTCCATTCCCTCCCGCAGCAGCGACTCCGGCGACGCGCGCCGGTGCTGTCGCCGGGACGCCGTCTGCAGCACCCCCAGCGATCGCCACCACGAACCCGCCGGCAAGCACGAAGTCCAGCATGGTCCCCTCCCTCACGCGGCCTGGAGCCGTCGAGCGTGGCGCACCGCGCCGTCGAGCGGGCGCACGACTGCCGCCTCCGGCGTGAGGACCAGCTCGTATCGGCCCGCCCCGGCACGGGTCAGGGTGTCGTGGGCGATGGCCACGATGCGGCTCACCACCGCCGGTCGCCCGACGGGGACCCTGATCTCGACTCGCCACGGGCCGCCCAGCGGCTTGGCGACGAGCGGGGCCACGATCGCCCCCAGCTCGTCCGCGATGGCGTCGGTCAGCCGGATCTGCCGGGCGAGCACGGCCTCCCGGCGGTGATCGCGCCATCCGGCAAGCGCGAGCAGTCCGAGGATCACCAGGATCGGCGAGGACATCGTCAGGGTCATGATCGCTGTGTTCAGCATGTTGGGCCTCCTCCCTCTTGCCCGTTGAGACACCGCTCGGGGCGCCGTGTGAAACCGCGGGAGAGGAGCGCCGGGACCCGGCCAGAGGGCGAAAGGAGTCCGAGGGGTGGTCGAGGGTCGGATCGTGACGTTCGCGGGAGGACCGGCGCCGGATGCGAGAGGCGGCGCCGATGCTGGAAGGGGCGGCGGCCCTCCGCCGAGGGTCGCGGGGCCGGACCTCTCAATTGACCTCGTGGAGCGGGTGGAGGTCCGGGCGGCAGGTCGTGCAGGGATTGAGCCCCACGGCCTCGGCCCGCCTCCGGGATCCGAAGTACGTGAGGAGCCCGGACTGGAGCGTCTCCGTCGAGACGCAGCTCGGGAGGCAGTACTCGCTCTCCCCGGGCCCGAGCATGTACATCGCGCCCCGCGCCACCGCGAAGTCGTCGTGGGCCGGCACGAGCGGCACGCCTTCGGTCGTGAGCAGCTGCCGCTTCCGGCCGGTCTCGCCGCCCGCGTAGCCCGTCAGAAGGCCCGAGGCTCCCACCACCCGGTGGCACGGGATGGCGATGGGGACCGGATTCCACCGAAGCGCCTGCGCCACGGCCCGCACCGCCCGGGGCTGCCCCAGGTCGCTCGCCAGCCGCTTGTACGAGACCACGGCGCCGTACGGGATGCTGGCCGTGCGCTCGAGGACCTTCCGCTGGAACGGGCTCCTCGCCAGCCGGAGGTCGAGCGCCCACGGAAGCTCCTGCGTCCGCCCCTCGACGTACGCCCGGAAGTCCCGGTACAGTCCCTCGGACCCGCCTCCGTCCTCGACCGCCTCGATCCCGCGCATGCGCGCGAGACGCGACGCCCCGAGATCGCGCCGGCCGTGAAGGTACTCCAGCAGGACGACGCCCTGCTCCGAGTGCGCCAGGAGGATCGGCCCCAGCGTGGAATCGAACACCCGGTAGGCGACGATCCGGCTCCGGAGGTCGTCGAGCCGCGCGTCGAGCCGCTCACGCGAGTGCGCCACGCCCTGGGCATCGACCGGCGCTTCCCGGATCACCCCGAGCTCGCGGTCGATGGCCTGGTAGCTCCGATGCTCGACCCGGCAAGGCTCGCACCGCGCGACGTGCGCGGTGACGCGGCCCTCGGCGTCGGTGTTCGCTTCGCCGATCGCCGCGGCCACGAGGTCCGCCTCGATCTGGACGCAGCCCGCTCCCTTGCGCTTCACGACACGAGCTCCTTCCCGATCAGCTCGCGCCCCTCGAGGGCGCGGCGAACCTTCCGGAGAGCCTGGAACACGTGGGCCCGAGCCGTCTCGGCCGAGCACTCGAGGCTCTGGCCGATCGCCTCGTAGTCGAGCCCGTGGACCTTCCGCTGGAGGAAGGCCAAGCGCTGCCTGAGCGGGAGCCCGGACACGACCTTCTCCACGGCCGCCCCGATCTCCTGCGACATCGTCACGCGTATCCGGCCGCTCCTCGTCCGTCTCCCGCGTCTCCGTCACCACCGCGGCGTAGGCCAGGCGGCGCCGCTTCTGCGACCGGAAGTGGTTCCGGGTGAGATTCGTCGCGATCGCGAAGAGCCAGGCCCGGGAGTTGGCATCGGGCGGAAGCGTCCGGTGCGCACGGAACGCCCGGAGAAACGTCTCCTGCGCCAGGTCGTCGGCATCCTGCCGCCTCCCCGTCACCCGGAGCACATACCGGTAGATCTCGGCGTGGTGGTCAGACATCAGCGCCTCGAACGTCCGGTCGCCCATCACACTCAAAGACCCCGCAGCCCGTCCGTCGTGAAAAGCCTCCGGGCCTTGACCCGGCACGAGCAGATGAGATC
Source organism: uncultured Candidatus Rokubacteria bacterium (assembly GCA_963745015.1). Classification (GTDB taxonomy): domain Bacteria; phylum Methylomirabilota; class Methylomirabilia; order Rokubacteriales; family DASRDR01; genus DASRDR01. Next base: position 8,999 of record CAVUVU010000008.1, on the reverse strand, counting down.
TCGTGCCATTTTATCCATGTAATCAAGATCTTAACTCTACGACTACCTCGACAGCGGATCTCACTGGGTGTCCGCGCCGAGGCCTCAGTCCTCGCGGGACGAGTGCGGCCCGGACGGCCGCGCCTGACGCTGGGCGTGGCCGGAGAACGTCGCCTCCGAGGGGTCGGCCCGTCCCACGTCCACCATCGTCGAGTGGAACGCCGGGCCCCCCGCCCATGTCGGCCAGACCGTCCGAGGTCAGGACGTTGACGCCCCGCCCTCCCGGCATGAACTTGTGCCACCAGATCCCCTCGATGACCACCTGGCCGGGCAGCGTGTCGTCGGACAGGACCGCGGTGAAGAGCGCCCGCCCCCGGTCGTTGAAGACGGCAACGAGGTCTCCCCCGGCGATCGCCCGGGCGAGCCGCGTCGTCCGGGTGAACGAGCACCGTCGGACCGCCCTGCCGCGCCCGGAGCAGACGCCGACTGGCTGAACGACGAGTTGAGGAAGAATCGGTTCGGCGGGACGTGGCAGCGGAGGGGGTACCGCGGCCCGATGGCCGGGTTGTCCCGGCTCTCCCGGAGCGGCGCGTACGTGGGCAGCGGGGGCAGCCCCTGCCTGGCGCAGGGTCTCCGAGTAGAACTCCACGCGCCCCGAAGGCGTCGGCGCCCCGTCCGCGAACGGCAGGAAGGGGCGCGGCACGGCGATCCGCGCCGAGTGCTCGGCGCGAAGGCGCTCGTGGGTGATCCCCTCGGCGACCGGGCCCGCGGCCCGGAGATGGGCGTCGATCAGCTCCGGAAGCGGCGTCTCGTAGTGGCGGTCGCGGCATCCCCATGGCACGGGCCAGCTGCCCGAAGACCTCCCAGTTCGTCCGGGCTTCCCCCCGGGGAGCGATCACCGGCTCGGCCAGCTGGAGATAGAGGTGGCCGAACGACCGGTAGATGTCCTCGTGCTCCATGCTCGTGGTGGCCGGGAAGCAGGAGGTCCGCGTAGTCCGCCGTGTCCGTCTGGACCTGCTCGTGCACGACGGTGAAGAGGTCTTCGCGGGCGAGTCCCTCCAGCACGAGGCTCGAGTTCGGGCAGACCGCGGCCGGATTCGAGTTGTACACGTAGAGCGCCATCACCGGCGGGCGGAGATCCGGGTCCGTCAGGGCGCGCCCCAGCTGGACCATGTTGATGGTGCGGGGCGGCGGCGAGGGCAAGAGGTCCCGCCGCTCGAGGACCGTGTCCCCGGGGCCGAACGTGCCGGAGCTCCCGAGGAGCGCCCCGCCGTGCGGGTGGGCGTAGGCGCCCGTGAGCGCGGGCAGGCACGCGATGGCCCGGCACGTCATGCCGCCGTTCTCGTGCCGCGACAGCCCGATGCCCACCCGGAGATAGCTGGCCCGCGTCCCGCCGTACCGTCGCGCGAGGTCGACGATCGCGTCGGCGGGAAGCCCGGTGATCGCCGCCACGCGCTCCGGCGGGTAGGCGCGGACGTGCTCGCGGAGGGCCTCGAAGCCGAGGGTCGCGCGCGCGATGTAGCCGTGGTCGAGAAGGTCCTCCCGGATCAGGACGTGCATCAGGCCGAGCGCCAGCGCCCCGTCCGTCCCCGAGCGGATCATGAGGTGCTCGTCCGCCTGCCGGGCCGTCCGGGTGCGGTAGGGATCGATGCAGACGACGCGCGCCCCTCGCGACCGCGCCTCCTTCACGAGCGTCATCAGGTTGATGTGCGTGTAGGCGGCGTTGATGCCCCAGAGGATCACGAGCTCCGCCCCGACCATCTGCTCGGCGTCGTTCCCGGCCACGACGCCCACGGTCGCCCGCCACCCGGCGTAGGCCGTCGCCGTGCAGATCGTCCGGTCGAGCTGGCTCGCGCCGAGCGCGTGGAAGAAGGGGTGGCCCGCGTAGTACTGGACGCGTCCCAGCGTGCCGGCGTAGGAGAAGGGCAGGATCGCCTCGGGTCCCCACTGGGCGATGACGCGGGTGAACCGGTGGGCGATCTCCTCGATCGCCTCGTCCCAGGAGATCGGCTCGAACTCGGCGGTCCCCTTCGGCCCGACGCGCCGCATGGGCCGGAGCACCCGAAGCGGGCGAGTACACGCGCTCCGCGTAGTCGTGCACCTTGCCGCAGATGACGCCGCGCGTGAACGGGTGCGCCCGGTCCCCGGCGACCTCGACGATCCGCCCGTCCTCCGTCGTGACCTCGAGCGCGCAGGCCGACGGGCAGTCGTGGGGGCAGACCGAGGCGTGCGTGCGGCGTGTCATCGCTCCCCCTCGGGCGCGGGCGGGGTCACGAGATTTGGAGCCGGAGCTTCCCTGTCTCGGCAATTCGCTGGAACACGGCGTCCCGAGAGAGGAGGAGCGCGTTCCGGTCGAGAGCGCATTGGGCTACGTGAGCATCGGGCGTCGACACCGCCAGCCCCCGCCCCTTCAGCTGCCGACGAAGATCCCCGACCCGCACCCAGTGATCCAGCGGCGTCTCGTGCAACGGAAGCTCTCCCAGCAACGCGGTGATGGACTCACGGTCGCGAGGTCGCCGCGCCCCGCTCACGAGCTCCGACACGACCAGAGGCGACAAGGACGACACTCCCCTGCGCCAGGGCATCTTCCAGCGACGGCACGGGGCGCCCCGCGAAAAAGTCGATCCAGACCGAGGTGTCAACGACGACGCCGCTCACGCGACTCATCCAGATCGACGTCGAGGGTGATCTTGCCCCGAAGGGCCATGGCTCTGTCGTGCGCACGGCTTTGGCGGACGAGGCGGAGGCCGGCAACGAGCGTCTCGGTGATGCCCTTGCCACTGACCTCCATCGCGTCCTTCAGGAGGCTCTCGGGGAGGTTGGCGGTCACGCGGCGAGCTTTGCTCATGGCGGCATACTAACGTGAATACTGATCCACGTCAATACAGGCGTCAGTATCATCTCACGGCGTCTCCTCGGGCGCCGAGCGCGTCGCGTGCTCGTACCCCCGACGGAGCCAGCGGAACGCGTGGGAAAGGACCTCCGGGCCCTCGACGTCGCACTCGATCCAGCCGCGGCCCGCGAACCGGCGGTGCGGCCGCACGCCCGGCGACGCCAGCGCGCGGGCCTGGTCCGAGCGCGACAGCCGCACCCAGAGGTCGTTGTCGCGAGACCGGATCGGGTAGCAGGCGAACATCTGCTCGCCGACGAAGTAGCCGAACCGCCCGAACATCGGCGTGATCCGGACGCCGAACCAGCCGCTCAGGACCCGGTTCAGCTCCCCCGACACGCCCTCGCCACCCTGGCGCATGACCCGCCGGTCCCGGCGCGCGCGGCCGGTGCCGCGCGGCCCGGGCGGCGGGCCCGGCCGTCGCTTGCGCATCGTCAGATCCGCCTCGGCGGGACGCGCCGGTAGAAGAGCAGCTCGCGCGTCCCCTGCGGCAGGTTGTCGATGTGGCCGCTCGGCGCGAAGCCGAGGGCGCCGTGCAGACGGATCGCGGGTCCGTTCGTCTCCTCGACGGACGAGAAGACGCGGGGGGTCGGGGACACCGCGTCGACGGACCGCATCAGCTCGCGCGCGATGCCCCGCCGCCGGTACTTCTCCTGCACGACCACCAGCGAGACGAACGTGCACTGGAACCAGTCCGTCCGGTAGGCGCAGAGCCCGATGACCTCGCCTTCCGCCTCCGCGACGATGAGGTGGTGCTGCTCCAGGTGCGCCTTGATGAGCGGCCCGGCGCGGTCGGGGCCGACGACGAGGGCCGCCAGCTCGGCGCACGGGCGCGCGTCGCCCTGGCGCGGCGGGCGGATCTCGATCAGCGCCATCTTTCTCTCACGCTAGGCCTCACGCTGGCCCTCCACCGGCGCGCACGGGATCGCCCACCGCAGCCACGACCGGCGCCGCCAGGACAGGGCCGAGCGCCGCCACCACGCGCTCGACGTCCGCCCAGGGAGCGCCGCCGGCGGGACGGGCGACCACCCGCACGTGGGCCCCGGCCGGCGCCCACACCGCCGGATCGGTCGGCCCGAACAGCGCCACGGTCGGGCAGCCCACGGCGGCCGCGAGGTGAGTCGGGCCCGAGTCGTTGCCCACGACGGCCCGGGCGAGCGAGAGGAGCGCCGCGATCTCCGGGAGCGGCCAGTCCCGGGCGAGGGTCTCCTCCTGCAGCGCCCCGTCCTCGAGAAGCGCCTCCACGGCCGGGCCGTCGGCCGGGCCGGCCAGGGCGACCAGGGGCACCCCGCCGGCGCGGAGCCGGCGCGCCAGCGCCGCGAAGCCGGGCCACACCTTGGCCGCGCTCCCGGCTCCGGGCTGGAGGACCACAGCCTCCGCGGATCCGATTCCCCGCGCAGCGAGCCACTCCCTGGCCACGGCCAGGTCGGCCTCCGTCGCGCGCAAGCGCGCATGCGGTAGCCCGGCCGGCAGAGGGCCCGAGCGGAGCCAGGGTCTCGACGAGATGGCGGCTCGCGTGAAGCCCGTCTCCCGGCGGCGGCGCGGCTCGCGCGACGACCGTCGGCCGACCCAGCCGGGCGAGGTTCGCTCGAAAGACCGGGTCCCCTGCCCCGAGCCAGCACACGAGGGCATCGAAGCCCTCGGCGACGTCGTGAGCCGCCGCCACCGGCGGCTCGACGAAGAGCCGATGGAGGGCCAGGCCCTCGAGGTCCCGCGCGTGGTCGGCCAGCCCGGAACCTCTGAAGAGCGGCACGAGGCGGGAGGCGACGGCCAGGGTCGTCCGGAACCCGAGCGCGCGCAGATGTCCGAGGGCGGGCCCCGCCAGGAGCACGTCGCCCAGCGCGCCCGGGTGGACGACCAGGCAGTGCGACATCACACCGCCTCCCGGCTCCGCGGGGCGCGGTCCCCGCCGTGGGCGCGCGCCAGCGAGGCGCGACATGGCGCGCCGCAAGGCGGACGCCCGCCTCGCCGGCCCACCAGCCGAAGAGCGCGCCCCCGAGCACGTCCGAGAGGAAGTGGGCGTTCAGCACGATCCGCGAAGCGCCCACTCCGGCGGCCGCGGCCAGGATCCACCCGCGGCGGCCCGGCGCCCACCCCATGAGCGCGGCGGCCGCCGCGAAGGCGGTCGCCGCGTGCCCCGACGGGAATCCGTGGTAGTTGCGCTCCCCGAAGCAGGGCCAGTGAAAGAACCCGCGCCGCGCCGGCGCGTCGGGCGGCGTCGCGGCGCCGACGCCCCAGCCGTCGACGAGCCGAGGCCGCGCGCGACACGCGATGTGCTTCACCACCTGCGTCGCGATCCCCGCGAGGAGGACCCCCGCCACGCCCCCCACCGCTGCCGACCACATCTGGGCGTCGGCCGTCCGGTGAGCCAGCACGGCCAGGCCGAGGAGACCGGCGGTCGCGACCTCCGTGGTGCCCAGGAGCGTGAAGCCGTTCGCGAGGAGACGCACCTCGTGCGACACGAAGTGGCGGAACACGAAGTCGTGGAGCGCCTCGTCGGCCGGAGTCGCGGCCGCCAGGACGGCGAGCGCGAGCACGGCCCCCTGGACCATGCGGGCTCGATGAAGCCGCTCGATCACGGGCGCTAGTATCCGCCCCGCCCGCGGCGGCGCGCAAGCAACACTGGCCGAAGCCGTCCCCTCCGAAACGATCGTTCAGGACGCAGTGCGCTTGGGGCGGCCCGGGCCTCCCTCTGCCCGCCATCGGCGAGCGCGCTCCGGCCGAGGGTCTGTCCGGATCGGCCCTCCGCGCCGGCGGCCGACGCGATAGCGATCGTACCCGCCCCAGGCATAGAGCATGACGATGAGCATGCCCGGCCGCTCCCGAGGCGTCGGCCAGATCACGCGCGAAGATGTCCCACAGGCGCCCCGACTCGTCGCCAGCCGAGCCGGCGGCCAGCCGGACCAGAGCGTCGGTGGGCCGGCTCCAGGCGCTCCACAGCAGGATCGTCAGTCCCCCGTCGCGCCAGCGCAGGAAGCGGGACCGCCGGTCCGGCGCCTCGATGATCAGGTCGCGGCCGCTCACGGGCTTCCCCGGAGGCCCCGGTCGGGGCTCACCCAGACCGCCGGCTGACCCCGGGGCCCGATCAGAGCCCGGGGCACCGCCGCCACCACGGTGAGGGCGGTGAGGATCCAGAAGGCGAACGGGTAGCCGACCACCGCCGTGAAGTATCGCCCAATCCCGGGCTCGTAGCGCCGGTCGAGGGCCATACCGATCGCGACCTGCAGCAGGAACATCGCCCCCAGCGTGAGACCCCACTCCCGGGGGAGCAGGCCCCCTACCGCGACCGGCAGGACGACTCCCGGCAGGAGGCCCACGACCCAGATCGCGGTCAGGGTGACGGCCACCAGGGCCCAGGCCACGCTGACCAGGTACTCCCCGGCGACGACCCACATGCCGCGGGACCGCCACCGCAGCAGGGCGGGCAGGCAGCCCAGGAACACCTGGACCGCCCCGGTGGCCCAGCGGAGGCGCTGGCGCCAGAGACCCCGGAGCGTCTCCGGGGTGAGGATCCAGCAGAGGGCCCGCGGCTCGAAGCGGACGCGCCAGCCGGCGAGCTGGAGCCGCCAGGTGATGTCGACGTCCTCGGTCAGGACGTCGGTGCGCCAGTAGCCGACCTCGGCCAGGGCGGCCCTCCGGAACCCGCACACCACGCCGGAGACGGTGAAGAGGCGACCCACGACCATCTGGGCCCTCTTGATGAGGCCCACCAGGGTGGAGAACTCCCCGATCTGGAGCCGCCCCAGGGCCGTCGACCGGGTGCGGATGCGCGGGTTGCCGGTGACGCCTCCCACGTCGTCCCCGGCCAGGAGGGCGGCCACCATCCAGCTCAGGGCCTCCTCGTCGAGGATGGCGTCGCCGTCGACGCAGACGACGTACTCGGCGTCGGTCAGCCGGGCTCCGGCCCGGAGGGCCGCCGCCTTGCCCCGGTTCACCGGCAGCCGCAGGACCCGGAGCCGGGGCTCGCTCGCCGCGAGGGCCTCCAGGAGGTCGCCGGTCCCGTCGGTGCTGCCGTCATCGATGGCGATGATCTCGTAGCTGGGGTAGCGAAGCTCGGCGAGGGCCCGGATGCAATCGCGAACCCGGGGCGCCTCGTTGTGGCAGGGCACGAGGACGGCCGTCCGGGGCCAGAAGGCCCGGTCCGCGGGGGCGCCGCCACCCGGACCCCCGCTCCTCGAACCACCAGAAGAAGAGGGCCCCGGCCACCCACACGCCGGCCATGACGAACGGGTAGCCGAACTCGAACCGCTGGAGCGCGTCGATCACAGCCTGGGCCGGCGGGACCATGAGCCCCTCAGGGCCGGAAGGGGTAGGAGGCCCCGCCGGCCACCTCGCCCATGGCGGCCAGCTCGGCCGGCCGATCCAGCAGCCGGTCGGGGCAGTAGACGCTGTTGATGATCCCGGCCCGCTGCACCCGGCGCCACTCGGCCGGCGCCCCCCGGCTGCTCCAGTACACCAGCCGGCCGTGGTCGCCGGCCCCCCAGCCCAGCTCGCCCAGCTTCCGGACGGCCTCCTCCGCCGCCCCATCCCAGCGGACGGCCAGGTAGTCGACGGCGTCGATGGCCGTCTCGGCGGGCCGGCCGAGCCGCGGGAGGTCGACCACGTCGAGCAGCCGGGCCGCCGGCTGGTAGCGGGTGACCGTCTCCACCAGGCCCAGGGCCCGCCGGGCCCGATCGGACAGGCCGGCCGGGTCCTCGGCCTCCCGCACCCGGCGCGGCGTCCGGGGGTCCCAGCGGCTCCACCCCGGCTCCAGACCCCTCGGCCGGAGGTCGCCGGCCAGGAAGGCCGGGCCCAGGCTCAGACCCCTGAACGGCACCGAGCGCGCCATCGCCGCATAGACGGCGGCCGCGGTGTCGGCGTCGGAGCCAGCCTGGTCCGGGGCCAGCCAGGCGTACACGTCGCTCCCGGTCCGGGTGCGGAGCTGCCAGGCGACCCGGCTGAAAAGATCGGCCCGGACCGGGAGCCGGTCGTTCGGAAAGTACACTCCGCCGCCGGGGTCCGACGACGCGGCGGCCAGCAGCACCGCCGTCGGGCGGAACGCCAGGATCCGGTCCAGGATCCGTCCCAGGCGGGCCTCCTGCTCCTCCTCCGAGGGCGCGAACACCTCGTCCAGGTTCACGCACAGCCCCCGGAGCAACTCGGGCTCGGGAGGCTGGGCCACAGCCGAGGCCACGAACTGGAGGTCGGGATTCTGGGCGGCGTAGAACCGGCCGATGCGCCCCAGGTCCTTCAGGTCCGTCCGCTCCGCGTCCAGGGTCAGGCCGATGGGCATCCCGACCTCGCGGGCCACCGCCGCCGCGGCCTCGCTCCAGCGCCCGAAGGGCCAGCTGACGACCCGGGGGCGAAGGCCCAGTTTCGCCTGGAGCAGGTCCGAGTTCCGCTCGAGGTCTCTCTTGATCCGCTGCCGGTGCTCCTGGTCCGTCTCGTAGCGGCCGGTCCGCGGATCGTAGGCGTAGTCGATGGCCGCGTCAGCCAGTCGGACGGCGACCCTCAGGTACTGCTGGAACCGCAGGGCCATGAGCGCGCGCACGTCCCCGAAGGTGGGCCGGGGCAGGTGGACCAGGGACTGCTCCCTGACCTGGGGCCCCTTGAGGCGGCGGATGAACCGCTGCCCGGTGGCCGCCGGCACCTCGCCTCCCTGGGGGTTGGTGAAGATGGTGGAGTGGAGGGCGTAGGTGTGGGAGGCCACCTCCACCAGCCCCGAGCGCTGCATCTCGCGCAGCTCGGCCCAGCTGACGAAGTCCTCCCGGGCCACCAGGATGGCCCCGTAGCGCACCTGGGCCTGGGGGGGGGCATCCAGGAAGCTCCCCACCACCGAGAAGACCGCCGGGTAGCTGAAGGCCTGAAGCAGCGGGTACACGTGAGTGTAGAAGCTCCGGTACCCGTCGTCGAACGTGAGCAGGACGGCCCGGGACGGCAGTGGACGCCGGCCGTCCCGGGCGGCCAGGAGGTCGTCGACCGACACCACCCGGTACCCGTTGGCCCGCAGCCAGTCGAAGTGCATGGCCAGGTTGCGGAGGGTGATGCCGTCGTAGGTCAGGCCGCCGGTATCGTCGACCACGTCGTGATACGCGAGCACCGCGAAGTCAGTCTGCGCGGCAGCCGGCGAGACGCCATCGACCACCACGGA
>CAVUVU010000007.1:0-110260 GCA_963745015.1 uncultured Candidatus Rokubacteria bacterium | reverse complement strand
CCAGGGCGGGCCTCCGGAACCCGCAGACCACGCCGGAGACGGTGAAGACGTGGCCCACCACCATCTGCGCCCTCTTGATGAGGCCCATCAGGGTCGAGAACTCTCCGATCTGGAGCCGCCCGAGGGCGGTCGACCGCGTGCGGATTCTCGGGTTCCCGGTGACCCCGCCCACCTCCTCCCCCGCCAGGAGCGCGCACCATCCACCCCAGGGCCTCCTCGTCCAGGATGGCATCCCCGTCGACGCAGACCACGTACTCGGCGTCCGTCAGCCGGGCCCCGGCCCGGAGCGCCGCCGCCTTGCCCCGGTTCACCGGCAGGCGCAGGACCCGGAGGCGCGGCTCACTCGCGGCGAGGGCCTCGAGGAGCTCCCCGGTCCCGTCGGTGCTCCGTCATCGACCGCGATGATCTCGTAACCCGGATAGCGGAGCTCGGTCAGCGCGCGGATCGTGTCTCGCACCTGCGGCGCCTCGTTGTGGCACGGCACCACCACGGCGGCGCCGCGGACAGGAGTCGCAGATCGGGGGGCGTCCCCCCCAGGAGCGACGCTCCTCGAACCACCAGAAGAAGAGCGCCCCGGCCACCCAGACGCCCGCCATCACGAACGGATAGACGAACTCGAACCGCTGGAGCGTGTCGACGATCGTCTGGGCGTGCTCGACCATCAGCCTTCAGGGCCGGAACGGATACGACGAGGCTCCCCCGGCGACCTTGCTCATGGCGGCCAGCTCATCCGGCCGATCCAGCAGCCGATCCGGACAGTAGACGCTGTTCAGAGACCGGTGCGCTGGACGCGCCGCCACTCCGCCGGCACTCCCCGAGTGCTCCAGTACACCAGCCGGCCGTGGTCCCCCGCCCCCCAGCCCAGTTCCCCGAGCTTCCGGACGGCCTCCTCCGCTCGCCCCTCCCAGCGGACCGCCATGTAGTCGACCGCATCCATGGCCATCTCGGCGGGCCGGCCGAGCCGCGGAAGGTCGACCACGTCGAGCAGCCGGGCCGCCGGCTGGTAGCGGGTGACCGTCTCCACCAGGCCCAGGGCCCGCCGGGCCCGATCGGACAGGCGGGCCGGGTCCTCGGCCTCTCGCACCCGGCGCGGCGTCCGGGGGTCCCAGCGGCTTCACCCCGGCTCCAGACCCCTCGGCCGGAGGTCGCCGGCCAGGAAGGCCGGGCCCAGGCTCAGACCCTTGAACGGCACCGAGCGCGCCATCGCCGCATAGACGGCGGCCGCGGTGTCGGCGTCGGAGCCAGCCTGGTCCGGGGGCAGCCAGGCGTACACGTCGCTCCCGGTCCGGGTGCGAGAAGATCTGCCAGGCGACCCGGCTGAAAAGATCGGCCCGGACCGGCAGCCGGTCGTTCGGAAAGTACACTCCGCCGCCGGGGTCCGACGACGCGGCGGCCAGCAGCACCGCCGTCGGGCGGAACGCCAGGATCCGGTCCAGGATCCGTCCCAGGCGGGCCTCCTGCTCCTCCTCCGAGGGCGCGAACACCTCGTCCAGGTTCACGCACAGCCCCCGGAGCAGCTCGGGCTCGGGAGGCTGGGCCACAGCCGAGGCCACGAACTGGAGGTCGGGATTTGGGCGGCGTAGAACCGGCCGATGCGCCCCAGGTCCTGCAGGTCCGTCCGCTCCGGGTCCAGGGTCAGGCCGATGGGCATCCCGACCTCGCGGGCCACCGCCGCCGCGGCCTCGTTCCAGCGCCCGAAGGGCCAGCTGATGACCCGGGGGCGAAGGCCCAGTTTAGCCTGGAGCAGGTCCGAGTTCCGCTCGAGGTCTCTCTTGATCCGCTGCCGGTGCTCCTGGTCCGTCTCGTAGCGGCCGGTCCGCGGATCGTAGGCGTAGTCGATGGCCGCGTCAGCCAGTCGGACGGCGACCCTCAGGTACTGCTGGAACCGCAGGGCCATGAGCGCGCGCACGTCCCCGAAGGTGGGCCGGGGCAGGTCGACCAGGGACTGCTCCCTGACCTGGGGCCCCTTGAGGCGGCGGATGAACCGCTGCCCGGTGGCCGCCGGCACCTCGCCTCCCTGGGGGTTGGTGAAGATGGTGGAGTGGAGGGCGTAGGTGTGGGAGGCCACCTCCACCAGCCCCGAGCGCTGCATCTCGCGCAGCTCGGCCCAGCTCACGAAGTCCTCCCGGGCCACCAGGATGGCCCCGTAACGCACCTGGGCCTGGGGGGGGGCGTCCAGGAAGCTCCCCACCACCGAGAAGACCGCCGGGTAGCTGAAGGCCTGAAGCAGCGGGTACACGTGGGTGTAGAAGCTCCGGTACCCGTCGTCGAACGTGAGCAGGACGGCCCGGGACGGCAGTGGACGCCGGCCGTCCCGGGCGGCCAGGAGGTCGTCGACCGACACCACCCGGTACCCGTTGGCCCGCAGCCAGTCGAAGTGCATGGCCAGGTTGCGGAGGGTGATGCCGTCGTAGGTCAGGCCGCCGGTATCGTCGACCACGTCGTGATACGCGAGCACCGCGAAGTCCTGGGACCGGGCCATCCCGGGCCACAGGCCCCCGACGGTCAGGGCCAGCAGGACGCACAGGCGCACCATGGGCCGCATCGTCAGAACCTCACGCTGAGCTGAGTGAACCCGCCGTACTCCTCCTCGCGGTCACCGTCGAACACCCGGCTGGCCAGCAGGAGGCCGTAGGACAGGTCGACCCGCCGTCCCAGTCGCCACCGGTGCTCGTAGGCCACACGGCCGATGGGCGCCGCCTCGAAGCCGGCCTGGAAGGTGCCGCCGCCGCTCACGGTGAGGGCGTGCACGAAGGACAACCGGTACCGCCGCCAGGCCAGGTGCTCGGCGGTCAGATCCAGGGTAGGGCTGAACCGCCACTCCGGGCTGAAGTAGGCCACGTCGGTCCGGGAGTTTGTGGGTAGTAGAGCTCCACGGCGGCAGTCACCGTGAAGCGTGGCTCATCCACCACCCGCTGCGTGAACCGCGGGAAGATCTCGTTCCGCACGTTCCCATCGCTGAAGTCCATCAGCCGCCACGCGAGCCCCAGTCGCGCGGCTCTCGTGGAGTGGTAACCGGCGCCGAGCTCGACAGCGTCAGCGTGTTCCACCCTTCTTCAGCGCCCGTATCGGGGTCTCCCGGGAAAAGGCCTCCCCGGCCGCCGACAGGCCAGCTGGTCGGTCGGCGTCCCACTCGATCTCGACCCGGCCCCCGATGCCATTCTCGGTGCTCTCGTTGTAGGTGAGCTCGGCGAACGCCCGCAGCGACGGGCCCCGGTACTCCAGGCCGGCCGCCGCCCGGTGCCACGTCTCCCGTCCCTCCGGGAGGTCCTCCGTGGCGTACGCGATAGCGCCGCTGACGCGCCAGTAGTCCCCGAGGGGTGGCGACCACAAGCCGGCGTCGAGACCACGATCCCCACGCCCGGGCGCCGTCGGCTCGGCGCCGTAGCTCGGCTCGACCCGGGTGACCCACTCCCACATCCGGTGGACGTCCCAGTCCTTCTTCAGATCCTGCACGCTCTTGCTCTCGGGGTAGGCGGCGGTAGCAGGCTCTCGATCGCGGCGCCCGGCCTCCGGGTAGCGCCGGAGGGCCAGCAGGCTCGCGGCCCGGCCCAGCTGGAGCTCGACGGCCCTTGGCTCCGCCGCAGCCACGGCTCCAGCATGGCCAGGGACCGCCGCGGCCAGCCCCGGGCCCGGGCCACGCTCGCGAGGTCCGCCTGGAGCTCAGCTCGCCGCCGGGGCCGCCGCCGCCAGCGGCGACAGCCGGTCCCAGGCCTCGGCCAGCTGGCCGCCGTAGAAGCGGGCCAGGGCGGCCGCCACGGCGGTCGCGACTTGGAGGTGTTCTCGACGTTCGCCCCGGTGTCCAGGTACCCGCAGGAACCGGGGCTGGTCCCGGTCGAGCGCGTCGATCACCTCGTAGGCCGGTCGTAACGCTCGAGCTCGACCCACGCGTAGAAGAGGCCGAGGTGCGCCTCGAAGCGCATCTCGCGGTCCCGTGGATCCTCGTCCACGACCGACTGGTAGAGGTCCCTGGCGCTGTGCGGGGTCCTCGAGATAGAGGTACGCGGACGCCGCGCTCAGCCGGGCGTAGGCCGGCACCGTCGACGCCCTCCCGACGCAGGCGCTCGTAGACGGCCACCGCGTCCCGCATCCGGGACCGGTCGCGATAGGCGACGAGAAGATCGAACCGGGCCCGCTGGAGGACCGCGCTCGGCAGCGCCCGGCCGCGCCTCCAGCTCGGCGATCCGTCCGCTCCAGGCGGCGATAGCCGCGGTCGGTCGCGTCGAAGCGGCGGGCCGGATCGACGACCGGCAGCCTGCCCCAGCGGAGCATCATCGCGCCCTGTGTCTCGGCGATGCGGTCCTGCTCCGGTCGAGGAGCCCCGGCCGGCTCCCGGGCGAGCTCCGCGGCGCGGAAGGAGCCCCCAGCGCCTCCAGGGCCATGCTCCGCCCCGCGAGGGCCTCGCGGTTCTCGGGCCGCAGCCGGAGAACCTCGGTGTAGTAGCGGAGCGCCGCCGGCAGATCCCGGGCCTGGGCCGAGAGGTAGGCCCAGGCGAGCAGTCCCTCCAGGTCCGAGGGTTGGGCCCCACGGTCGCCGTCAGGACGCCCGCGCCTCCTCGAAACGGCCTCCGTCCACGTAGACCAGCGCTCGGAGGACTCCCCACCGGGGCTCGTCGGGAAAGCGCTACGCCCCCGCGCTTGAGGTACCGCTTCCGCCCGGTCGAGCTCGCCCAGCGCCCGGGCGCTGCGGGCCGCGGCGAACAGCGCGTAGTCCGGGGCCGCGTCGGGACCGATGCGTCGTCGAAGACCTCGAGCATCTCCCGGTCGCGGCCCGGCCCACTGCGAGGATGACCGCGAGGTCGGACGGCGATCGGGACGTCCCCCGGATACGCGACGCCGCAGCTCCCGCAGGCGAGCGATCGCCCCGTCGAGGTCGCCAGCGCGGGCCCACTCCACGGCCTCCACCCGCTCGGCGTTCTGGGCCTCTGCGCCGGCCGACCACAGGAGCACAGCCAGCATGACGGCGAGGGCGACCGCCCCGGGGCAGTCCGCCCCCAGGATTGCGGCCTCATCGCACGGTCGCCGTCCAGCAGGCACGCCGACGTGGCCGCGACACGACGGCCACGGCACGGCAGCGACGGCCGCGATCAGCGGAACGCCTGCACGACGCAGGGGCTGACCCGCGGATCGGCCAGGATCGTCGCGGGGTCGCGCGGAACTCCTTCCACTTGCGGATGGCCGTTGTGCTCGGAGCCATGCCCGGTTGTCGCCGACGACCGGAATCAGGCGCCCGATGGCGTCGCAGGCTGGCCGACCCGGCCGGCGCGCCCGGCAGTCACCATGGTCGTCCGGACCTTCACGGTGTCCACGGGGTGATCCAGCCACGGATAGGCGCGCGCCGGGATCACGGTCGGCGTGTAGTGCTGCGCCAGCGGCGCATCTTCGGGCTTTTGGCGCAGCCGGATCGGCACCAGGACGAAGCCATGGGAGGCCGAGATCCCCTCCGTCAGGTACTCCGCCGGGGTGGCCGGCAACCCGGAAGAAGGCGTCGATCCGGCCCGAGCGCAGCGCCGTGATGGCACCTGTCGGTCTCGAAGAAGTTCACCAGCTCCCGCGGCTCCGCCCCCGCCAGGTGCAGCAGGACGAGCGAGGTCACGGTCGTCCCGCTCCCGGCGGGCCGATGTCAACGCGCTTGCCGGCTGAGATCGGCCAGCCCGTTGATGCCGGGCCGGGCGAACAGGTAGACGTCCTCGTCGTACAGACCCCCGGCGACCTGGAGCCCGCCGATGACTCGCCGCGCCTCCGGGTCGCCGCGCGCGTAGATCTCGAGGTAGCTCAGCACGTCGCTCTGCGTGACGCCGAGCTGGATCGACGTGTAGCGGACCACGTCGATGACGTTCTGGAGGGCGCCCTGCGAGGGCAAGACCGGCCAGCTCGATGCCAGCCTCGGGCGCCGACTTCGTCCAGGAGCCGCTTGATGTCGCGCCCCATCGCGTAGTACGTGCCGGACTCGGCGCCGGTGAGCATCATGAGCTCTGTGCGCGGCGCCGGGCGCGGCGGAGTCTGTGCGTCGGCGGCGATCCCGACGCTCGCCAGTGCCAGGGCCATCCCGCCAAGCCACTTCATCGTTCTCCCGCCTCCTTGGTCGTCAGTCCGCGCCCACCGGCCGGACCTCGGCACGGCGATTCGCCCGGAAACATGACATGGACTCTCCGGCGCGACAATTGGACCTTGGGCCCATCGACGGTCGAGGCGGGTGCCTGGCAGAACGCGGAGCACGGCCTAGGGACGCGGCGGCGCCCCGAGGCTGGCCGCTCGACGCCCGAGAGCCTCCGCGAGCGCTCGGGGACGCGGGTCCGTCTGGATCTCCTCCAGCGGAGCCGGCAGCGCGAGCGACCAGTTCGCGCGGCGGTCGCCCGTCGTCCCCGGAAGATTGGGCCGCTCGGCGACGCCGAGCGCGTCCTCGAGAGTCGCCGCGACCAGGACCGAGGGCGCCTCCGCGAGCCGCCGGTGGATCGGCGAGGGCCACGGCATCGGGCGACGCGTCGTCCGGCGAGCCCGGTCAGGTCGCGAAGGCGCGCCCGCAGCGCCGCCGTCCCCGCCGTGTTCGGCGAGACCCCGACGGCCTCCTGCTCCCGGAGGTCGCTGCCGGTCCAGAGGCCGCGCACCGTCGGGAGGTCGTGCGTGGTGACCGCCGCGAGCGAGAGCGCGGGGTAGCCGGCGGGCGGCCCGGGCTCGAACCAGAGCACGCGAGTCGAGAGGATGCGCTCGGCGAGGAGGCGCTCGCGCACGCCGGGCGCGACGGTTCCGAGGTCCTCGCCGATGACGAGCGGCGCCCGCTCGCTCGCTCTCGAGCGCGAGGATGGCCAGGAGATCGTCGGTCGGATACCGGACGTACGCGCCATCCCGGGCGGTCGCGCCACCGGGGACCCAGAACAGCCGGAACAGGCCCATGACGTGGTCGACGCGCATCCCTCCCGCGTGGCGGAGCCCGGCCCGCACCGTCTCGACGAACGGCCCGTACCCCGCGGCGCGGAGCCGGTGCGGCACGAACGGAGGCAGACCCCAGTCCTGCCCCTCGAGCGCGAAGTCGTCGGGCGGCGCCCCCACCGTGACACCCTGGGCCAGCACGTCCTGCCATGCCCAGGCGTCGGCGCCCTCGCCGTCGAAGCCGATGGCGAGGTCGGTCACCAGGCGGAGCGCCCGCCCGGCGCGAGCCAGCTGCTCGTCGAGCAGCCACTGGACCCACGCGTGAAACGCGACCCGCTCCCGCTGCTCGGCGGCGAACCGCGGCGACCGCGGGCGACGCGGGATGCCGGTGCTCCGCGGGCCAGCGCCGCCACCCCGAGCCGTGACGCTCGGCGAGCGCGCAGAAGACCGCGAACTCCTCGAGGCCCCGGCCCTCTCGCGCGCGGTAGCGCGAGAACCCGGGCCCGCCCGCTGCGCCGCGCGTCCACAGCTCGTCGAGGGCCGCCATCTTCAGCCGGAACACGGCGTCCCGATCGATCCGGCGCTCGGCGTTGAGGGCACGGCCCTGGGCCGCCAGCCGCTCCACGTCGAGCCCGGCCTCCGCCGCGCCGGGCACTTCCTCGATCCGGAGGTAGAGCGGATTCCGGTAGCGGCGGCTCGAGGGGAAATACGGACTCGGCTCCTGCGGGACGAACGGAAGCGTCGCGTGGAGCGGGTTCAGAACCAGCGCGCCCGCCCCGAGCGCCGCCGCGGACCACGTCGGCGACCTGCCGGAGATCCGCGAGGTCGCCGATCCCCCAGCTCTCCCGGGACCGGAGCGCGTACAGCTGGACCGCCCATCCCCAGGTCCGCAGTCCCTTCGGGGAGGTGGCAGCGCGCGGGCGCCACGATGAGGCGGCACGCGCGGCCCGCCGGCCGAGCGGCCGTAGCTCGTGGTAGCCGAGGGGCAGATCCGGCAGCGGCCCCGGGTCTACCCGGAGGAGAGTCCCGTCCTCGAGGGCGAGCTCGACGGCCCCCTCGACCATCGGCAACGGCTGGCCGCGGCGATGGACGACCGGGCCGGCATCCGGTGGAGGCGCCTCGCCGGACGCGCCCATCGCCGCGCGGATTCGGGCGCGCGCCTCGGCGCCCGTCGGGCGCCAGGCCCCGCCGGTGTCGATGTAGCCGTCCTCGATGCCCCAGGCGTCGGCGCTCAGGGCGCGGCGGCTCCGTCGGCCCCGGGCAGCGTGAAGCTCACCGTCGTGCCGTGGCCGAGCGCGCTCTCCACCTGAAGCTCGCCTCCGTGGGCCTGGACCAGGTGCTTCACGATCGCGAGCCCGAGCCCGGTCCCGCCGACCTCCCGGGACCGGGTCTTGTCCACCCGGTAGAAGCGCTCCGTGATCCGCGGCAGGTCGGTCGACGGGATCCCGACGCCCGTGTCGCGGACCCGCACCGCGACGCGTCCCGCCGGCCCCGCCCCGGCCTCGATGCGGATCTGGCCGCCCTCCGGCGTGAACTTGACCGCGTTGTCCACCAGGTTCACCAGGATCTGGACGAGGCGGTCCCGGTCAGCGCGGACGGCGAGTCCCGGCGGCACGACACGCTCCAGCGCCTGACGGTTCTGGGTGGTCTGCCGCTCGAACATCGCCGCCACCCCGGCGACCACGTCACCCAGGTCGAGCCGCATCGGCGCCAGCGTGACGCGGCCGCTCTCGATGTTGGAGAGCTCGAGCAGGTCGTCGATGAGGCGGTCGAGCCGCTCGGCGTGCGTCCCGGCCACCTCGAGGAACCGCCGCGCGTGCGCGCGATCGTCGAGCGCGCCGTCCAGAAGCGTCTCCAGGTAGCCCTTGATGCAGGTGAGCGGCGTCCGGAGCTCGTGGGACACGTTGGCCACGAACTCGCTCCGGACCCGCTCGAGCCGGCGGAGCTCCGTCACGTCGTGGAGCACGAGGAGGACCCCGGCCGACTCGCCGCCGAGCCCGAGCGGCGCGCCGCGCGCCGCGACCACGCGATTGACCGGCGGCCCCAGCTCGAGCTCGTGCCGCGCCGGCGCCGCCGAGGCCCGCACCTCCTCCACGAGGTCGAGGAGCCCCTTCTGGCGGATGACCTCGACGAACGACCGGCCCTCGGCGACGCCGTTCTCGACGGCGAACATCGCCCGCGCGGAGGGATTGAGGAGGAGGAGCCGGCCCCGATCGTCCAGCGCCACGACCCCTTCGGTCATCCCGTCGAGGATCGTGCGGACCTTGGCCTGCTCGTCGCCGAGGCGCTCGATCTTCTCGCGAAGCGCGAGCGCCGTCCGGTTGAGCGCGACTCCGAGCGCGGCGATCTCGTCCGTTCCCGCGACGGGCACCGCCTGCGCGAGGTCGCCCTCGGCCATCCGGCGGGCCGCGTTCTCCATCCCCCGGAGGGGCCTCGTCACCCGCCGGCTCACGAACAGGCCGATCACCACGGCCACGCAGAAGGCCAGGACGGCGCCGCCGCCGACGGTGCGGCGCACCAGCGCCCGCGCCTCGTCGACGTCGTGCGTCGGGAGCGCGAGCCGGAGAGCCGCGCGCGGCCGGCCCGGGCGCTCGAGGGGCACCGCGACGTACAGGAGGTCGCGGCCGACGGTCGCGCTCCGGCGAACGTCGCTCCCGACCTCGCCGCCCAGGGCCCGGCTCACCTCCGGGCGGCTGCGGTGATTCTCGATCTCGCGGACGGACTCGCGGTCGGATTCGGCCAGCACGGTCCCGTCGGCGCCGATGATCGTCACCCGCGCTCCGAGCACCCGCGCGTAGCGCTGGGCGCGTCCCTGGAGGTCGGGTCCGCCGGGCGGGCCGTCGAGCAGGGGCGCGAACGTGTCCTGGAGCAGGCCGGCCTGCGTGACGAGCGTGCCCTGGAGCCGCGCGACGGCCTGCGCCTCCAGCGTGCGGCTGACGTAGATCCCCATCACGAGGACGCCGAGCCCGGCCACGACCCCGAGCAGGATGGTGAGTCGCGCGGCCAGACCGAAGCGACGTCGCACCGTTCCGTGCGGCATCACGTCTCCCCGTCGAACCGGTAGCCGACGGCCTTGACCGTCACGATGCGGCGCGCCTCGTCCCCGAGCTTGGCGCGAAGACGGCGCACGTGCACGTCCACGGTCCGCGACTCGATCTCCACCGCGTTCGCGTAGCCCCACACCGTCTCCAGGAGCTGCTCGCGGCCGAGCACGCGGCCGTCCGCCCGCATGAGGGCCGCGAGGAGACCGAACTCCTTGGCGGTCAGCTCCACGGAACGGCCGTCAACCGTCACGGCATGCCGCGCCTCGTCGACGTGGAGGCTGCCCGCCGTGCGGCCCGCCGCGGGCGGCTCCGGGCCCTCGACGCGCCGGAGGACCGCGCGGATCCTGGCGAGGAGCTCCCGGGGGCTGAACGGCTTGACGACGTAGTCGTCCGCGCCGAGCTCGAGGCCCACCACGCGGTCCACCTCCTCGCCGCGGGCGGTGAGCATGATGATCGGAAGGCGCCGGGTGGCGGCGTCGCCGCGAAGCTGGCGGCACACCTCCAGGCCGTCGAGCCCGGGCAGCATGAGGTCGAGGAGAGCCACGTCGGGCCGTTCCGCGCGGGCCAGCCGGAGCGCGGCGCCGCCATCGGCCGCATGGACGAGCCGCATCCCCGCCTTCTCGACGTGGTAGCGGACGAGGTCGGCGATGTCACGCTCGTCCTCCACCAGAAGCACCGTCACCGGCACGGCTGAATTGTAGCCCGGGACGGCTCGCCGAGACCCGGTGAACGGCGGACGCCGGGACGGCGGGACCTCAGGCGCGGGCCGCGTTCACGCCATCCGTCCCGGACGGCTTCGCGCGGGTGCCCCGGGGCACGTCACACCACGAGCGCTTCGGTCGGCTCCGGGGCGGCGCGCGGGCTCTTGGTCCGCCGCCAGTCCGCGATCGTCTCGGCCAGCCGCCGGACGCCGTCGTCGATGCGGCGGACCGGCACCGAGGAGAACGACAGCCGCGCCGTGCACTCGCCGCTGCCGTCCAGGAAGAACCGGGCGCCCGGCGTGAAGCCGACGCCGCGGCGAAGCGCCCGCGGGAGGAGCGCCGCGGCGTCGCAGCCGGCCGGCAGCGTGAGCAGCAGCGAGAAGCCGCCCCGGGGCTCCGTCCAGCTGACTCCGTCGGTCATGTGCCGCCCGAGCGCCTCGATCAGCGCCGCGCGGCGGCGGTCGTACTCGCGGCCGATTCGCGCGACGTGGCGGTCGAGCAGGCGCCGCTCGCAGAAGCGATGGACGGCGGCCTGGATGAGCGGGCTCGTCCCGAGATCCGCGAGCTGCTTGGCCGCCCGGAGCCGCTCGACGACGGGCGGCGGCGCCACGAGCCATCCGAGCCGGAGACCCGGGAAGAGCACCTTCGAGAACGTGCCGATGTACAGGACGAGCCCGTCCCGGTCGAGCGCCCGGAGCGGGACCGGCCGGCGGTCGCCGTAGTAGAGACTGCCGTCGAAGCCGTCCTCGACGATCGGCACGTGGTGCCGGGCCGCGACGTCCAGGACCCGCCGCGCGGCCTCGGGCGTCATCGTGATGCCCGTCGGGTTGTGGGCCGTCGGCTGGCAGTAGAAGAGCTTCGGGCGGTGCCGCTCCAGCACCTGCCCCAGGGCCTCGGCCGACGGACCCTCGCGGTCCCAGGGCACGGGCACGAGCTGCGCACCGGCCGCCCGGAAGACGTCGATGGCGCGGGGATACGTCGGCTGCTCCATCGCCACCACGTCGCCCGGATCGATGAACGTCCGCGCGATCAGGTCGAAGCCCTGCTGCGAGCCGTTGACCACCAGGATGTCGTCGGCGCGCGCCTCGACGCCGAACCGGAGGAGGTAGGTCGCGAGGTACGCGCGGAGGGGCAGGTAGCCGTCGCCGCCCGGCGGGTACTGGAGGAGCGCCGCGCCCTCCGCCCGGACGACCTGGTTCAGCACCCGCCGGAACGCATCGGTCGGGAAGAGCCCGCTGTCGGGCGTGCCCTCGGCGAACGAGATCAGGGGCCGGGCGCCGCCGGGCAGGGCAGCCCGGCGCTCGGCCCCCGAGCCGCCGATGTGGGCGCTCCGCGAGAACAGGCGGGACCAGTCCAGGGGAACGCGGCCCGGCGCGGCGGGCACGGGGCGGCTCCCGCCGGCCGGCGACGCCGCGACGAACGTCCCCTGCCCCACATGGGCCCGCGCCCGGCCCGAGGCCACCAGCTCCTCGTACGCGAGCGCGACGGTCGTCCGGTTGACGCCGAGCGTCTGGGCCAGCTCGCGGGTGGCCGGAAGCTTCACCCCGGGAACGAGCCACGCCTCGCGGATCAGCCGCTCGATCTGCTCCTGGATCTGCCGGGCCAGCGGCACGGGGCTCTCGCGGTCGAGCTGGAGGCTGAGCGCCATACCAGCCATTTAGCCAGTATTCTCGGCGTGGTCAACCGCCAATTGGCGTCCCCGGTCGCGTGCCATTCCGGCCAGGCCGCCCTGCCCTGCATCGGCGGGCCGGCTCGCCGCAACGTGGAGGGTCCCGCGCCCGCCGGTGTACTCTAGACCCCGGCAACGACCGCCAGGACACAGGAGGGCGCGCGATGGAGAGCCTCGAGCGCAAGATCGACTTGCTGAGGGCCGTCGGACCCTTCGCGGAGTTGTCGACGGCAAGCCTCAGGCCCGCCGCGCAAGCGGCGGAGGTCGTGCGGTTCCGCGCCGGGACAGGAGATCGTCCGGAAGGGCGATCCGGGAGACGCGGTGTACGCCCTGACCGAGGGCAAGGCCGGAGTCTGGATCGAGGACGCCGCGCAGCGGCCCGTGCTCCTGCGGACCATGCGATCCGGCCAGCTGTTCGGCGAGACGGCGGTCCTGTATCACGGGCCGCGAAGCGCCACCATCAGGGCCGAGACCGACGTGACGACCCTCAGGCTTCCCGCCCAGGTGTTCCTCGATCTCATGCAGTCGAGCCCCGACCTCGCCGTGCGGGTCGCCGTGATTCTCGCCCAGCGCCTCGCCTCCGACCGCCACACGCTCGCATCCGACCCGATGACCTCGGGTGCGGCCTAGTCAGATCATCGCGAGGCAGTCAGCCCCGTCGGGGGACGCCTCCGGATCAGAACTCGGTCTCAAGGAACGGACGGAGGGCGGTCGGCATCGAAGCCACGCGGCCCAAGGCCACCTGGCGCCGGCGCGACGTCCTCCACTACCTCTCGGCATGAAGTTCTCGCCGAACTGAGCTCGCCCACGTGAGCGACGCCATGACGAGTCGAGACGGCGAGCCGAACGTTCCTGCCGGGGCCATGCCAGCCGACTTGTGCGAGAGTCGATGATCCCGCGCAGGACATTCCTCGCGAGGGCGCCCTTTGGTCTGATCGCTGCAGGGCGCGCCGCCCGGGCGCAGGCGACGCGAAAGGTCCATCGCATCGGTGTCCTGCGCGTCGGTCCCCCTCCGTCGAGCTTCATCGAGCCCTTCCGGGAGAGACTTCGCGAGCTCGGCTACGCCGAGGGGCAAAGCCTCATCATCGAGTACGGGCTGGCCCGAAGCGTCGCGCAGCTCCCCGAGCTTGCCGCCGAGCTCCTTCGTCTCAAGGTGGACGTGCTGGTGGCCTCAGGGACGCCGTCCGTCATGCCGGCGAGGAACGCGACGAGCACCGTCCCCGTGGTGTTCGTCGCCGCCATCGACCCCGTCGCGACCGGGCTGGTCGCAAGCCTCGCGCGGCCTGGCGGAAACGTCACGGGAGTGAGCGCCGTCCATGCGGACGCCATGGGAAAACGCGTGCAGCTCTTGAAGGAGCTGCTTCCCAAGGCCAGTAGGATCGCGCTCCTGGTGCGCGCCACCAGTCCGGCGACCCCCCAGTACGTGCAAGAGACCGAGGTCGCCGCCCGAACCATGGGAATGCAGCTGCAGATCCTGACCGTGCGCGACGCCGACGACCTCGACGGGGCGTTCGGCTCCGCACAAGGCACCAGCGCTCTGCTCCAGGTGGACGACGCCATGCTCACGGCCCAGCGAGCTCGGATCGCAGACCTCGCGCTGAAGAATCGCCTGCCGACGATATCCGGACTCAGCGAAACCGTAGAGGCCGGCGGCCTCATGTCCTATGGCCCGCACTATGGGGATCTTTACCGACGCGCCGCGTCGCAGGTGCACAGGATACTGACGGGGGCCAAGCCCGCCGCCCTGCCCGTGGAGCAGCCGACGAGGTTCGAGCTCGTCATCAACCTCAAGACCGCCAAGGCCCTCGGCATTACCATCCCCCAGCCGATTCTGGCGCGCGCCGACCACGTCATCGAGTGATCCGCACGTCTGGCCTCACCGGGCGCGGCATACCGCTCCGGCTTGCCACTCGTCAGACCCTTTTGCGAAGTCCTATCATTCGGGCATGAGGGCGACGGTCTCCTCGGTCCGGCCGGGATGGGCTTCACGCGCGCTGGCCACGCTCGCGGTCGCGGTCTGCCTCCCGGCATGGGCCGGCACGCTCCAGGGCACCGCCGCGTACCGGGAGCGCATCGCGCTGCCGCCCGATGCGGTGTTCGAGGCGGTGCTGCTGGATGTCTCGCGCGCCGACGCGTCGGCCTCGGTGCTGGGTCGCGCCAAGATCGAGCCCGCCGGGCAGCCGCCGTTCCGATTCGAGATCGCCTACGACGACGCGCTGGTGCAGCCGCGCCGGCGCTACGTCGTGCGCGCCACCGTCAGCCACCGGGATCGGCTGCTCTTCACCACCGACCGGGCCTATCCGGTGCTCGACGGCCGCGCCACGCCGCTCCAGTTGCTGCTGGTGTCCGCGCGCGGCCCGCGGTCCGGGGCCGGGACGGACGGCATCGGCCCGCTGCCGGCATCGTACGCGGGCGAGCTGTCCGGGGCCGACGGCCTCGTCACCTGGCACCTGGACCTCCTGCCTGCGGGCCGCTACCAGCTCCGCGCGACTCACGTCGGCAAGCCCGAGCCCAACCGATTCGACGACATCGGCCGCTGGATGCGAGAGCGCGACACCGGCTGGATCGTCCTGCGCGGCGAGCGAGAGTCGCCCATCCTTCTCGCGCCGGAAGATGGCGGAACCGCGCTCCGGATGCGCGACGCCGACGGCAAGCCCCGCACGCCCGGCCACGACGGCCGGTTGCTGCGCCAGCCGAAGCCCGCGCCGATCGAGCCGCGCCTGGCGCTCACGGGCATGTTCTCGTACATGGCCGACGCCGCCAGCATCACGCTGTGCGCCGACGGCCAGCGGCTGCCGGTGGCCATGGACGCCGACTACCGAGCGCTCGAGACCGCATATCTCCAGGCGCGCCCGCGGCCGGGCCAGCCCGTCCTCGCGAGCCTCGAGGGACTGATCGCGCCGCGCCCGGCGATGGAACCTCGCCGCCCGCCGCAGACCACCGTGGTCGTGGAGCGCTTCACCGGCGTCTGGCCGCGCGAGAGCTGCGGCAACCCGCTGGCGGACAGCCCCCTGCGCGGCACGTACTGGAAGCTCGTGCGCCTGGGCGGCGGCCCGGTGCCGGCGCCCGAGAACCAGCGCGAGGCGCACCTCGTCTTCGCGCTGCAGGAACCGCGCATGTCCGGAAGCGGCGGGTGCAACCGCCTGAACGGCGACTTCGAGCTCGACGGCGACAAGCTGCGGCTGAGCCGCGTGGCCGGGACCATGATGGCCTGCCCGAGCGGCATGGACCTCGAGCGGCGCTTCCTGGAGACGCTCGAGAAGGTGGAGGCCTGGCGTCTCCGGGGCAGCCACCTCGAGATGCTCGACGGGGCTGGCGCCGTCCTGGCGCGACTCGAGGCCGTGGCGCAGCCCTGAGACGCCGAGTCCGCGCGAGCCGCGCGCGCACCCGCGACATGGCTGCTGACTCGACCTGCGGCCGCGGGCCCTTCGAGCTTCAGCCAGCCCTTCCTCGCCGCCCCTCGTTCGCCTGGCCTTCCACGGGGACCGCGGCCACCACGACGCGAGCGAGTCGAGTCGGCGCGTCGCTCCGACTCGGCCGGCTCAGACGGCCGGGGTCCCGGGCGCCGCCGAACGCCCGGAGACGACGCGCGCCGCCCGGAACTCGTCGCGGCCGAGCGCATACAGGACGGCGTGGATCCCGAAGACGTCGACGTCCCGCTCGTAGCGCATGCCGAGCTTCTCCAGGACGTGGCGCGAACGGCGGTGCTCCGGGCGCGTCACCGCGACGATCCGCGGCAGCCCGACCTCGTCGAAGCCGTGGGCCAGCGCCGCGCCTGCCGCCTCCGTCGCGAGCCCGCGTCCCCACGCCGCCCGCTCGAGGGCGTAGAGGATCTCGATCTCCCCCAGCTCGTCGATGGGGTTGAGGCCGCACTGGCCGAGAAACCGGCCGGTGGCGGCGTCCTCGACGGCGAAGACGCCGAAGCCTTTGTCCGCCCAGTACCGGACGAACTTCTCGATCGCGCGCCGTGACCGGGCCGCGATCTGGTCGTCCGCGAAGGGGCCGCCGCCGAGGTGGCGCGTGACCTCCGCGTCCTGGTAGAGGGCGAGGTGCGCCGGCGCGTCCGCCTCCGTGAACGGCCGGAGTCGAAGCCGCGGCGTGCGGATGTCGGTCACGCCGGAGCCGCGCCCGGATACACGGCGTCGGGATCGAGGGGGAAGATCGGCCGTCGGATCCGCGTGAACGCGAAGCGGGAGAGGTTCGACGACGACAGACCGGGGGCGTCGACCTCCACGATCTCCCGGGCAATCGGCTCGAAGGCGGCCCGGTAGTGGATCGTGGACTTCACGACGACGATCTTCTCCTCGGTCGGCTCGATCCCCACGAAGCGCAGCATCTCGGGATCGAGCGTCTGCCACCGGAGCGAGATGAGGATCACCTTCACGCCGCCGAGGTCGAGGACGGCGGTGGGGCCCAGCCGCCCGGGCAAGCCTCGCATCATCGGTCCCTTGTGGACGAAGCGCCCGTCGGACAGCGTCCGGACCGTCCCCGTGACGGTGACGGGCGCCCCGTGGCGGTCGTCCACCTTCCCGCCGACCGGGAGCGTCACGCGGGCGCCGACGCCGGCGCGGAGGCACTCCGCCACCGCCGCCGGATCCCAGAGGCACGCGACCACGGCCGAGCGCGCACCCACGCGCAGGAGCTCCCGCAGCACCTCGGTGCCGTCCCCGGCGGCGCCGCCTCCCGTGTTGTCCGCCATGTCGGCGAGGACGATGGGGCGCCCGTCGGCGGCGAGGCCGCGGGCGACCGCCTCCCTCACCGGCAGCCCCCGGTGGACGAACTCGTGCCGGTGCGCCCACGCCGTCCGGGCCAGCTCCTCCGCCAGCCGCTCCGCGAGCTCCGGGGCGTCGTTCGTCGCCACGTACACCCCGAGGCCCGCGTCGGGAATGTCGGCGTGCGGGAAGCCGGCAAAGATCGAGATCGAGACGACCCGGGTGTCCCGCTCCATCTCGGCGGCGAGATCGTAGAGCCGCCGCATCGGCCCTCGAGCCGTGCCCTGGCTCCCCAGGGGCGGCAGGAGAGGCGGCTGCCTGAACGCGACGGTCGGCCGGATCCGTCCGGCGATGACGTCGAGGAGCCGGGCCGTCGCCTCGGCGCCCCGCTCGGCCATGTCCACGTGGGGATAGGTCTTGTAACCGTGGAGGAGGTCGGCGCCGCGGACCATCGCCTCCGAGAGATTGGTGTGAAAGTCGAGCGTCACCGCGATCGGAACCCGCGGGCCGACCGCCTTTCTGACGGCCGCGATCAGGTCACCCTCGCCGTCGTCCAGCCCCTCCGGCACCATCGCGCCGTGGAGATCGAGGAGCACGCCCGAGAAGGGGCCTCCCCGGTGGAGGTCCGCGAGCATGCGTTCCTTCACGTGGTCGAAGATGTCCCGCGTCACCCGCCCGGCCGGCGAGGCCGAGGCGGCGATGGACGGCACCAGCGCGAGGCCCGCCTGCGTCGCGGCCTCGATCATGCCGCCGAGGCACGTGCCGGTGTCGCGGAAGTGCTCGACGATCTCCCCGCCGTACCGGAGGTCCCGGGCCTCGAACTGCCGCCGATCGGTCGGGATGCTCGAGAAGGTGTTCGTCTCGTGAGACATCATCGCCAGGAAGGCCTGCACGCCGTCGCCTCCCGTCACTGCCGCATGTGGGGGTCGAGCCAGTCGCGTAGCGCATTCCCCATGAGGTTGATCGCCAGCGTGGTGACGAAGATCGCCAGGCCGGGAAAAGTCGCGATCCACCACGAGTTGAGCATGTAGACGCGACCCTCGCCGAGCATGTTGCCCCACGCCGGAGTCGGGGGCTGGACGCCCAGGCCCAGGAACGACAGGAACGACTCCAGGATGATCACGCGCGCCACCTGGAGCGTGGCGATGACGACGATCGTCGACACCAGGTTCGGGAGTATCTGGCGGAAGACGATCCGGAAGTGCCCCAGCCCCAGGGCGCGGCTCGCCGCGATGAAGTCCCGCTCGCGGATGGATCGGGTCTCGGCGCGCACCACGCGGGCATAGAGCGGCCAGTCCGTGACGCCGAGGACGACGATCATGTTGACGAGGCTCGGCCCGAGGACGACGATCACCGCCAGGGCGAGGAGGATGAACGGGAACGTCAGCATGATGTTGATGACGGTCATGATCACCGCGTCGGTGCGCCCCGCGATGTACCCGGCGCCGAGCCCCAGCAGGACGCCGATGCTCGCCGAGATCAGGACCGCGGAGACGCCCACCACGAGGGACACGCGCCCTCCGTAGACGACACGCGAGAAGAGGTCGCGCCCCACCTGATCGGTGCCGAGAACGTTCTCGCGGGCGCCGCCGGCCATCCAGGCGGGCGGCGCCAGGCGATGACGGATGTCGACCGCGAGGGGGTCCTTCGGCGCGACCCAGGGGGCGAGGGCGGCGGAGGCGACGATCAGCAGGAGAAGGCCGGTCGCGGCCACGCCCCACTTGAGGCGCCACAGCCGCCCGACCGTCAGCCGGGCGCCGGCCGGCGCCGCCCCCGCGCCCGCCGACGCCCGGGTCTCGAGCGGCAGGCCAGGGTCGGCGGTCGTCGCCTTCACGCGCTCACGCGGACGCGGGGATCGATCAGGCCCACGATCAGGTCGACGGCCAGGTTGACGACGACGATGATCAGCGCCAGGAGCAGCACCGCGCACTGGGCGACGGGGAAGTCCTGGTTGCGGATCGCGTCGACGGTGAGCGACGCCACCCCCGGCCACGCGAACACGGTCTCCGTCACGACGGCGCCTCCGAGAAGCTGGCCGAACTGGAGGCCGAGGATGGTGATGACCGGGATGCAGGCGTTGCGGAACGCGTGCTTCGCGACGACCAGGCTCTCGCGGAGCCCCTTGGCGCGGGCGGTCTTGATGTAGTCCATGTTCATGACCTCGATCACACCCGACCGCACGAGGCGCATGGTGATCGGGGCCAGGAAGGCGCCGAGGCAGAAGGCCGGCATCACGAAGTGCTGCCACGTGCCGTACCCGGAGGCCGGCAGCGCCCGGAGGCGTACCGCGAACAGGATGATGAGCATGATGCCGAGCCAGAACAGCGGCATCGCCTGGCCGGCGACCGCCAGCATCGTGCAGAGGTTGTCGATCAGCGAGTGGCGACGGAGCGCGGCGAGGATGCCGAGGGGCAAGGCGATGAGGAGCGCCGTCGCGAGTCCCGCCAGGGTCAGATAGATCGTCGCCGGCATCCGCTGGAGCACGAGGCCGAACGCCGGCTGGTCGGCGTACCAGGACTTCCCGAAGTCGCCCCGGACCGCGTGGCTGGCGAAGTCCCAGTACTGGACCCAGACCGGCCGGTCGAGGCCGAGCAGCTTCCGGTGACGCTCGTACTCCTCTTTGCCCGCGTTCAGAGGGAGGAGCACGAGGACCGGATCGCCGATCACGTGGAGCACGGCGAACACGAGGAGCGAGATGCCGACGATGACGACGACCAGCTGGACGAGCTGGTGGGCGACGTAGCGTGCGCATGGACAGGGACGGGAGCGGGCGCCGGCGACCATCGGCCGGCGCCCGCTCCGGAGCGCGCTACTTCTTCCGAGGCGCCGCGAGAAACATGCGGTCGATCTCGTCCCTGGGCGCGTCGTACTCGACGCGGCCTGACACGCCCCAGACGCCACGGAGCCCCCACTTGAAGAGCGCGGCGGCGTCGTCGTACAGGAGCTTCTGGGCCTTGACGTAGATCTCGGCCCTCTTCTTCGAGTCGAGGGTCGACCGGCCCGCGTGGATCAGGTCGTCGAGCTCCTTGTTGCAGTAGGTGCTCCAGACCTCGCCACACTTGAAGTTGTCGTAGAGGATCGCGTCGGCGTCGAAGATCGAGTAGTAGCCCCACGACCACAGGACCATCGGGGCGGCCTTGTTGTCCTTGAGGCGCTGCACGAGGACGTTGTTGTCCCCGAAGTAGTTCTGCTTCGCGCGGATGCCGGCCTTCGCCAGGTCGGCCACCATGGCTTCCGTGGTCTGCTGGGTGCCGGGCTCGACGACGGGCGGGGCGACGTCGATCTGGATGTCCAGGCCGTTCGGGAATCCCGCGTCGGCCAGGAGCTTCTTCGCCCGCGGGATGTCCTGCTTGTAGGGCTGGAGGCTCGGGTCGAACCCGAAGGCCATCGGGTTGATCGCGGTCGCGGTGCGATCGCCGAGACCGTTCAGGACGTGCTTGATGATGGCGTCCGTGTCCACGGCCAGGTTCGCCGCCTGGCGGACCCGGCGGTCCTCCATCGGGTTCTTCCCGTTCCGGGCCGGCTGGTCGAGCTTGACGTACGCGGTCCGGAGGATCGGCGACGTCACGGTGCGCGCCTGGCCGGACTTGTTGATGACGTCCATCTGGTCCGGCGGGACCGCCTTCATGATGTCGACGCCGCCCGACAGCAGCTCGGCGATCTGCGTGGCCTGCTCGGGGATGATCCGGATGCGCACGTACTTGAAATGGGGCTTCGGACCCCAGTAGTCGTCGTTCCGGACCAGGAGATGCTCCTGCTTCCGGCTCCACTTGACGAACTTGTAGGGGCCGGTGCCGACCGGGTTCTCCTGCATCCAGTCGTGGCCCTTCTCCTGGATCACCTTGGCCGACTGGATCGACTGGGCGGTCAGGCGCTCGACGAACAGCGGGTACGGTCCGTCGGTGAGGAAGCGCACGGTCTGGTCGTCGATCGCCTCCACGCTCTTGATCTTGGCGTGGTTCCCCCGGGCGCTCATCTTCTTCGCGGGGTCGAGCACGCGCTCGAACGTCGCCTTGACGTCCTTGGCCGTGAAGGGCGCGCCGTCGTGGAACTTGACCCCCTGGCGGAGCTTGACCTCCCAGGTGGTGTCGTCGATGGCCTTCCACGACACCGCCAGGCTCGGCCCGACCTTGCCGGTCTTCACGTCCCGGGCGGCCAGATGGTCGAAGACGTGGTAGCCGAGGATGATCGCCTCGCGGAGCACCGAGTTGGGCGGATCCCAGTTGTCGACGTCCGTCTGGAGCGCGTAGACGATCGTGTCGTCCTTCGTCTGGGCGGCTGCTCCCGGAGGCAGAGCGACCAGCAGGGCGACCAGGAAGGCGGCGAAGAGGGAAACGCGGACCATGTGTGTCCTCCTTGTCACGAGCTCTGGATGTCTCGACGGAGGCTGCTCGGCCCGGAACGTTGCGCCATCGTAGCGAGGGGACCGACGGACTGTCAACCGAGGCGAATCCAGGGTCATTCCGACGGCCCGCGCGCGTGCTCTCCCCTATTCCTTCGATCGCCGGCCTCAGCGCCCACGCCACTGGAAGGTTGGAAACACTCTTGACACTTCCAGACCGGCTGCGCACCATCGAGGACGAGAAGGGTCACGATGTGAATACCCCCGACACGGTTGATCGATTGATCGATCGACGCACCTGTATCCGTGTCGTTGCCGGCAGCGTCCTGGCCCTACCACGCCTTGCCACTCCACAAACGGCAGCGCGCGTGTACCGCGTCGGCATTCTGCGGCCAGGCGAGCCGGCGCTCTCGCCGTCGGACCTGCCGGCGACAGGAATCCAGAGGGCGCTGCGCGAACTGGGGTATGTCGAAGGACGCAACCTTGGCGTCGAGCAGCGCTACGCTGGCGGCGATCCAAAGCGGCTGCCGGCGCTGGCGGGCGAACTCGTGCAGGCGAAGGTCGATGTCATCGTTGCCGTGGGGGCGCTGAGTGTCCGTGCGGCGAAGGAGGCCACCACGACCCTGCCGATCGTGATGTACGGAAACTTCGACCCGGTGGCGCTCGGGCTCGTCGCCAATCTCGCGCGGCCCGGCGGGAATGTCACCGGCACGCTGATAGCTCCCGACGGCACCTTGGCTGGTAAACGCTTGGAGCTGCTCAAGGCTGCGGTGCCGCAGGCCACGCGCATCGGGCTTCTCGTCCCCGAGGACCCGTTGATCCGCTACCAGGTGCAGGAGACGCAGCAGGCCGCGTCGTTACTCGGCATCGATCTCATTGTGGTGGAGCTTCGCGGCGGCGACTATCCGGGCGCATTCGCCACCCTTGCGGCCGAGCGACCGGGCGCACTCGTTGTTGCCTCGCATCAATACTTCGTTCGGGACCGCCGGCAAATCATTGAGCTCGCGGCGAAGCACCGACTGCCCGCCATGTACGAATGGCGCGAGCAGGTGGCGGACGGCGGTCTGATGACCTACAGCACGAGCCTGTACGGGGCGCACCAGCGCGTGGCAGCCTACGTCGACCGCATCCTGAAGGGCGCCAAACCCGGCGACCTGCCGATCGAGCGCCCGATGAAGTTCGAGTTCGTCATCAACCTGAAAACCGCGAAGGCGCTCGGCCTGACGATCCCGCAGTCGTTGTTACTGCGGGCCGACGAGGTGATCCGGTAGCGCTCAGCCCGACGCCGCCAGCGGCGCTGCACGCCAGGCGTGTCCCGTGCTTCACGGCCCCGCTGGTCGGGGCGAGGCGAGGAGCCCGACTCCCCGGAGTCTAGCCCTTGAGTCCGCTCATGACGACCGCCCTGGACCACCCAGCGCTGGCAGACGACGAACATCGGCCAGGATCGGCAGGATGCTCAGGACGGCGGCCGCGGTGACGAGGTTGTACTCGATGAAGTAGATGTTCGTGAAGCTGACCAGCCCCATGGTCACGACCTTCATGGTCGGCGAGTTGATGACCACCAGCGGCCAGAACAGCTCGTTCCAGGTCCACATGAACTTGATGATCAGGAGCGTCGCCAGGGCCGGCCGGACGGCCGGCAGGATCACCCGCCAGAAGATGCCGAGCTCGCTCGAGCCGTCGATCCGGGCGGCGTCGATGTAGTCGCTCGGCACCACCTCGATCGACTGCCGCATCAGGAACACGCCGAACACGCTCACCAGGTCGGGCGCGAGGATGCCGAGGTAGGTGTCGAGGAGCCCCAGCCGGCTCACCCACAGGTACAGGGGGACCACCACCGACTGGAACGGGACCATCAGGATGCCGATGATGGCGAAGAAGAGGAGGTTCCGGCCCGGGAATCGGAACTTGGCGAAGCCGTAGCCGGCCAGCGACGAGACGATCAGGCTCGACACCGCCGAGACCGAGGCGATCAGGGCGCTGTTCAGCAGGAAGCGGCCGAAGGGCTGGCGGGCGAACACCTCCCGGTAGTTGTCCAGGTTGCCCCAGCGATCGGGCAGGATCTGGAGCGGCACCCGCTGGATCTCGGGGACGGTCTTGAGGGACGTCACCGCCATCCAGAAGAACGGGAAGAACACGGTGATGGCGCCGGCGGCGACCAGCGCCGCCGTGAGCCAGCGCCAGCGGTCGGCTCTTCAATGGCTCGACCTCCCGCCGGAACAGCCGCCACTGGACGAGCGTGACCAGGAGAAGGCACACGAAGACGAACACGGCCATCACCGAGGCGTCCCCGAGCCGGAAGTACTTGAAGGCGGTGTCGTAGAGCAGCATGATCACGGTCTGGCTCGCGCTCGCCGGCCCGCCCTGGGTCGTCGCGTACACCTGGTCGAAGACCTTGAAGTTGAAGATCAGCTCCAGGATCGACACCATGACGAGCTGCGGGTTCAGCAGGGGCAGCGTCACCGCCCGGAAGCTCCGCCAGGGGCCGGCGCCGTCGATGGCGGCCGCCTCGTAGTACTCGCCCGGGATGGCCTGCAGCGCCGCCAGGAAGATCATGGTGTCGAAGCCGAGGCGCACCCAGACGTTGACCAGGGCCAGGGACGGCAGCACCTCGCCGAGGCTCGACAGCCACTTGCGCGGCCCGATGCCCGACCAGCCCCAGGAGGTGGTTCAGGAAGCCGTACACCGGCTCGTAGAGCCACTGCCAGACCAGGGACGCCGCCACGAGCGACACCGCGAACGGCAGGAAGTACAGGACGGCCCACACGCTGCGCCAGCGCGACCCGCGCGAAGCGGTTGAGCCCGAGGGCCACCGCCAGCGCCAGGACGACCGTCGCGGGAGCCGACAGGAGGAGCAGGCTTCACCGTGTTGCGGACGGCCTGCCAGAAGGTCGGGTCGGTCAGGACCCGCTCGTAGAGCCGGAAGCCGACGAACTGGCTCGCCCCGCCGGGCCGCGTCCGGTAGAAGGAGCCGAGGAACGACTCCCCGAGAGGAAGGAGGAAGACGGCGGTGAAGTACACCAGGGCGGGCAGGACGAAGAGAAATCCTGCCCGCCGCTGGCGGTCCATGTAGGTCCGGGGAAGGACGAGCCGGACCACGCGCCCACGGTCCGGCTCGTCCTCCCGGCCCGGCCCCTAGTCCTTGAAGGATTCGGTCCATCTTCGCCGCCGCCTCGTCGAGGAGCGGCTTGGGCTGACCCTTGCCGTAGATGACGCCGACGACCGCCTCGCCGAAGGCGGTGGCCAGCTCGTTCGACTTCGGGTGGAAGTAGGTCGGCGGCACCGGCTGGGCCAGCATGTCCTTGGTCGACTGGTAGTCCGGCCGGCCCTTCGCGTACGCCGAGTCGAGGTTCGCGCTGAACACCGGCATGAACCCGCCGAACTGGTGCTGGTCGAGGTCGTCCTTGGCGTTCGAGATGAAGCGGATGAACTCCCAGGCCGCCTGCTTGTTGGGGCTGTTCTTGTAGACCAGGTTGGTCCACGGGAAGAGCGCGCCGGCGCCGGGGCACGTCTTGCGCGCACGGGAGCGCCGCGACCTTGAACTTCACGTCCGGCGCGTTCTTCTGGACCCAGCCGAAGAACCACGACTCCCGGAAGATCACCGCCGCCCGCTTCTGCCCGAAGGCGTCCTCGGGGTTGCCGAGCGCCAGGCTCGCCACCTTGTCCTTCAGCACGAGGTCGCCGAAGAACTGGAGCGCCGCCACCATCTCGGGGCTGTTGGCGAAGCCCGTCGCCTTCTCGAGGTCGGGCGAGAGCATCCGCGCGCCGTACGCGTGGGCGAACGGCAGGAACTTGTCCGTGATGCCGACCGGATGACCCTTGTGCCGGATGGCGAACCCGACCTGCGTCTCACCCGACGTCATCTTCTTCATCGCGGCGAGCCACTCGTCGAGGGTCTTGGGCGGCTTGTCGGCGTCGAGCCCGGCCTTCTTGAAGAGGTCGACGTTCATGTACATCTGCTGGAAGTTTCCGTGCTCGAGCGGGGTGCCGTACCGGACGTTCTTCCACTTCCCGATCGGCACCATGTACTTCGGGATCGACTCGTCCCAGATCTTGACGAGGTCCGCGGGCATCGGATCGCAGAAGTCGTACTGCCCGCACCACTGGTGGGTCATCCCGTTGAAGAAGTCGGGCGCGCCGCTCTTGCCGATGAGCGCGGCGAGGTACTTGGCCTCGTAGCCCTGGTACGGGATCGTGACCACCTCGAGCTCGTAGCCGGTCTTCTTCGTGAACTCCTTCCCCTTCTCCACGTACCACTTGTTGAAGTCGGGCTGCTGGTCCCAGTGGGTCCAGTAGACCAGCTTCTTCGTCTGGGCGGGCGCGGGCGGGGCGGCCACCGCCACCGCGCCGACCGCCACCGCCGATCGCCAGGCTCAGCCACATGCCGCGTCGCATGCTGCGCTCCTTTCGGGTCGGAGGGTTCGTCGGGCCGGAAACGCGGACCGGCAGGTTTCCAGCATCGTACACCGTCCGGCACGGCGGGTCTCGCCGTCACCCGAGCCGGAATCTCGCCGAGGGGCGGCGCGCGATCCCGGCGTCAGCGCCGCGGGGCGGGCTCGCGCGCGCGTCACGGCGAGATAGACCATGGCGGCCAGCGCCGAGGCTCGGGCAGCGACGCACCGAGCGTCGGGCAGGCCCGCCAGCCCGATCGGCTCGAGCCGGCCCGCGATCCAGAGATAGGCGCCGACGCCCAGCACCCAGGCGAGCACGCCCTGCCAGCGGACGCCGGCAGCGACCCCGTCCGGCCCCGGTGGCCGCCGAGGAGCGCCGCCGGCGGGATCGTAGTGGCCCCGCCGGACCACGAAGTAGTCGGCCGCCAGCACCCCGAAGAGCGGCACGAACACGGCACCGATCAGGAGCAGGAAGCCCTCGTAGCGGGTCACGTCGAAGGCGAGCGCCAGGACGATCGCCGCGCGCGCCAAGCGCCCCCACCAGCGGCCGGGCCGAGACGCGCGGAAGGGCGTTCTGGATGGAGACCGCGCACGAGTAGAGGTCGGCCCACGCCTCGTCGGTCTCGTCGGCCGAGCAGCACGAGCAGGATCGAGCGGCCCGGCCAGGAGCGCGATCGCCTCGACGAACGCCTTCGGCTCCGGGCTCGTCCCCATGCCGAGGAGGATCAGGGCGCCGAGCGTGTAGAACCAGACGTTGGCGACCAGGTATCCCAGCGTGGTCCCCCAGAAGGCCGGGCGCCGGACGCCGGGCGAAGCGGCTGTAGTCGCACACCAGCGGCAGCCACGAGATCGGCATCGCGATCACGATGTCCACCGCGGCCCAGAACGAGAGTCCGCCGGCCGCGGGGGCGGTCCAGAGCGCGCCGAGGTCCAGCGCGCCCGAGCGAGGCGCCACGTCAGCCAGCCGGTCGTCAGGAGCACGGCCCAGAGCGCGAACTTCGTCAGCCACTCCCGCACCACGGCGACCGGCCCCCAGAGGCCGAGCGCGATCACGGCGCCGCCGAACGCCAGGATCCACACCCACGCCGCGTCGAATCCCGTGAGGGTCCGGACCGTGGCGTTGGCCGCGTGGCCCATGATCACCAGCTCGAACACCGTCCACCCGAGAAGCTGGACGACGTTGAACGCGGTCGCGACGTACGAGCCGCGCGAGCCCGAGCGCCGGCCGGAGGCACACCATCGTGGGCAGCCCGGTCTGGCTTCCCACGATCCCGGTCAGGCCGAGGAGGGTCACGCCGATCACGCTCCCCACCACGATGGCGCCGAGCGCCTGCGGCAGCGAGAGCGCGGGAACCAGGAAGCTCCCCGCCAGGAGGACCAGGAGCCCGATCCCCAGGTCCCCCCACAGGACGGCGAACCCCCAGGCCCCGAGCTCGTCGCGCGCTCGGGCGTGACGGGCTCGAGCCCCTGCGCTGGTCGACGCCTCGGTGGCCATGGCGTCCTCTTCTCCTCCGCGGCGGGCCCCGAAGACGACGAAGGGCGCCGGGAATCCCAGCGCCCTCGACGTACGTCGACGTTGGCGTCCCTACGCTGGCATTACCCAGATCAGGTTCCGGCGGTCGGCGGCGTTCCAGCCCGCCCTCTCAGCTCGGTCGTTCCCCGAGCTCCCGCGCTGCCGTCCCGCGCTCTAGGCCGTCACGAATCCCTCCGATGGATCCACTGGCACTCACTCTACACGCGGGGCGGCACCGGCGTCTGCCCGGCGGCGACCCGCAGACCCTTCCGGAGCTCCTTGTCGCCGCGCTCCCGCACGTCCTCGCCCCGCACGATGTAGATCACGTCCTCGGCGATGTTGGTCGCGTGATCCGCGATCCGCTCGAGGTTCCGGGAGATCAGGATCAGGCCAGGGCGCGCGGGATCGTCGCCGTGTCCGCCATCATGTAGACGAGCAGCTCGCGGAACACCTGGTCCCGCAGGCTGTCGACGGCGTCGTCCCCTTCGATCACCGCGCGGGCCAGCTCCGGGTCCCGGCGCACGAACGCGTCCAGGCTCTTCCGCACCATCTCCTGGGCCAGCGTGGCCATCCGCGGGATGTCGATGAGCGGCTTGACCTGGGGCTCGTGGATCAGCGACCGCGCCCGGAGCGCGATGCTCACCGCCTGGTCGGCCATGCGCTCGAGGTCGCTGTTGATCTTGATGCTGGCCACCAGGAACCGGAGATCCGAGGCCATCGGCTGCTGGAGGGCGAGGCGCGTGAAGCAGCGGTCGTCCACCTCGATGCAGAGGAGATCCATCTCCTCCTCGTGGGCCAGGACCGCCTGCACCAGCGCCTCGTCCCGGTCGACCAGCGCCCGGACGCTCGTGTGGATCATCGTCTCGGCCAGGCTCCCCATCGCGAGGAGCTTCTCCCGGATCGCCTGAAGCTCGACCTCGAAGTGCCGCTCCATGGCCGTCCTCCGCGACCTAGCCGAACCGGCCGGTGATGTACGCCTCGGTCTTCGGATCCTTCGGCATGGTGAACAGCTCCTTGGTCACCCCGAACTCGACCAGCTCGCCCAGGAGCATGAACCCCGTGTAGTCCGACACCCGGGCGGCCTGCTGCATGTTGTGGGTGACGATCACGATGGTGTAGCTGGACTTCAGCTCCAGCATGAGCTCCTCGATCTTCGCCGTCGCGATGGGGTCGAGCGCGGAGCACGGCTCGTCCATGAGGAGGACGTCCGGCTCGACGGCGATCGCGCGGGCGATGCAGAGGCGCTGCTGCTGTCCGCCCGAGAGGCCGAGCGCGCTCTCGTGCAGCCGGTCGGAGACCTCGTCCCACAGCGCCGCGCCCTTGAGGCTCCGCTCCACCATCGCCTCGAGCTCCCCCCGCCTGCTGACGCCCAGGATGCGCGGGCCGTAGGCGACGTTCTCGAAGATCGACTTCGGGAACGGATTCGACTTCTGGAACACCATGCCCACGCGCTTGCGCAGGTCGGTCACGTCGAGCCGCGGATCGTGAATGTCGGTCCCGCCGATCCGGATGTGGCCGGTGATCCGCACTCCGTCCACCAGGTCGTTCATCCGGTTCAGGCATCGGAGGAGCGTGCTCTTCCCGCAGCCCGGAGGGCCCGATGTAGGCCGTGATCCGGTGCTTCGGGATGGACATGTTGACGTCCTTGAGCGCCTGCTTCCCTCCGTACCAGAGGTTGACCTGCTCGATCTCGACCATGGGCATCTCCATGACCGACGCCGACGGCGTGCGTCCGGAGCCGAGGCCCGCGGTGATCGTGACGTTGCCGGACATGGAGCTCTCTCCTAGACCGCGGCGGTCGCGTACTTCCGGCGCAGCCGGTTCCGCATGCGCGATGGCGAACAGGTTCAGGAGCACGACGATCAGGAGGAGGAGCAGCGTGGTCGTGAAGACCATCGGGCGGGCGGCGTCGACGTTGGGCGACTGGAAGCCCACGTCGTAGATGTGGAACCCCAGGTGCATGAACTTCCGGTCGAGGTGGAGGAACGGCCAGAAGCCGTCCACCGGCAGGGCCGGCGCCAGCTTGACGACGCCGGTGATCATGAGCGGCGCCACCTCGCCGGCCGCGCGAGCCATCGCGAGGATGAGACCGGTCAGGATCGACGGCATGACCGCCGGCAGCACGACGCGCAGCGTCGTCTCGAGCTTCGTGGCGCTGAGCGCCAGCGACGCCTCGCGCAGGCCGCCCGGGATCGCCGCCAGCCCCTCCTCGGTCGCCACGATCACGACCGGCACGGTCAGGAGAGCCAGCGTCAGCGACGCCCACAGGATGCCGCCGGTCCCGAACGTCGGCGTGGGCAGCGACTCGGAGAAGAACAGCCGGTCGATCGAGCCGCCGACGAGGTAGATGAAGAAACCGACCCCGAAGACGCCGAAGACGATCGACGGCACGCCGGCCAGGTTGTTGACGGCGATGCGGACCGCGCTCACGAACGGCCCCTGCTTCGCGTACTCGCGCAGGTAGAAGGCGGCCAGCACCCCCAGCGGCGTCACCAGGACGCTCATGATCATGACCATCATCACGGTGCCGAAGATGGCCGGGAACACGCCGCCCTCGGTGTTCGACTCGCGCGGATCGTCGGACGACGAACTCCCAGGCCTTCGCCGCGTAGTGCGCCACCTTGGCGCCGGTCCCCATCGCGTTCGGGAAGTAGACGTCGACGACCTGGGCGAGGGGCAGCTCCTTCTGCTTGCCGCCGTCCGCGGCGACGACGACCGTCTGCCGTCTGCCGCGTGCGCAGCTCGGCCAGGCGCGCCTCCTGGGCCTGGTAGCGGGCTCCTGCAGCGTCGCCAGCTCCTGCTGCAGCGCGCGGGCCTCCGGGCCCGCGACGTGACGCCCTCGGGCTCCAGGCGTCCGGAGCTTCAGCCGGATCTGCTCCTGCGCGGTAGTTGATCGCGCCCGATCGTCGCCCTTCTCGATGCGCCGGATCTCCGGCCGGACCCGGGCGGCGTCGGGCAAGCCGCTTCTCGACCTCCGTCCGCCCGCCTGCGGACCGGTAGCGACGACCTGTCGCCGACTGCCGGACCTCCTTGATGGTGCCGATCAGCACGCCCCACTCGGTCCGCTCGATCGACCACGACCTCCGGCCGGGTACTCACGCCTGGCTCACCTGGCTCTCGTCGACCCACTGGAAGTCGGCGCCGTAGAGGTCGCGGTTGGCCGACCTTCAGCTTGATCCGGTACTGGCCCGGCTTCCCGGGGATCGGCTCGCGCTCGGCCAGCTGGCCGGTGATGACCTTGCCGTCCCGCAGGGTCAGCCGCGTCACGACGTCCTTGGGCCAGAAGAACCCGAGCCCGTTCACCAGGATCAGCCCGATCAGCCCGGCCACCAGCAGGAGGGCGACGCACAGCGCCCCGCCGGTCAGCCAGATGAACGGCTCGCCGCTCCGCCAGAGGCGCCTCACAGGTAGCGGAACTTCTGCCGGAGCCGGAGGCGCACGAGCTCGGCCACGGTGTTCACGCACGAAGGTGAGGCAGAAGAGCAGGAGCGCGGCGAGGAACAGCACCCGGAAGAGCGTGCGCCGCTCCGGGGCCTCCGGCAGCTCCACGGCGATGTTGGCCGACAGCGCGCGGAAGCCGTTGAAGATGCTCCAGTCCATCACCGGCGTGTTGCCGGTGGCCATCAGGACGATCATGGTCTCGCCCACCGCCCGGCCGAAGCCGATCATGATCGGCCGAGAAGATGCCGGGGCTCGCCGGTGGGCAGCACGATCCGGAGCGCCGTCTGCCAGCGGGTGGCTCCGAGCGCCAGCGAGCCCGCGCGCAGGTGCCCGGGCACGTTGGCGAGCGAGTCCTCCGCGATCGTGAAGATGATCGGGATGACCGCGAAGCCCATGGCGATGCCCACGACCAGGGAGTTCCGCTGATCGTAGGTCAGCCCGAGGGCCGACTAGAGCCACTCCGCGGTAGCTGCCGCCGAGCAGGACCGCCTCGACCAGGCCCCCCAGCGCGAGCGCCGAGCCAGAGCCCGACCACGACGACGGGAACCAGCAGGAACACCTCGCTCCCGGCCTTGACCCGCCCGCGGATACGGATGCGGCACCAGCTGCCAGGCGAGCAGGGCCACGAGGATCACGACCGGAAGCACGAGCGGGGATCGAGGAAGAGTCCGGGCACGATCCGCTCGACCATCGGGGCCAGCCACAGGCCGGCCAGGAAGCCCAGGACGACGCTGGGCAGGGCCGCCATGATCTCGACCACCGGCTTGACGTAGGCCTTGAGGCCCGGGTGCATGAACTCGCTCACGTACACGGCCGCCAGGAGGGCCAGCGGCACCGCGATGAGGAGGGCGTAGAAGGTCCCCTTGAGCGTGCCGAAGATCAAGGGCGTGAGGCTGAACTTCGCCTCGAAGTCGTCGGTGCCGCCGGTGGACTGCCAGACGTACTCGGGCTGCGGAGTACCCCTCGTACCACACCTTGCCGAAGAGCGTGGCCAGGTGATCTCCGGGTGGGGGTTGTCCAGCTGCCAGCTGCGCCAGCCGCGCCCTCTCGTCGAGCGTCAGGAGCCCGTCGGCCTTCGGCGCGATGGCGACGCTGCGCAGCGGCGCCCCGCCCGTCGTGTCGAGCGATCAGCAAGGGTCCGGCCCGAGGTGCCGAAGTTGACGTGCAGCCTGGCCCGTCGCATCGGCGGTCACGAAGCCCTTGTCGCGCTTCGAGCGCGCTGACGTCGATGACGGCGCCCTTGTGCGGCTCGAACTCGTGGATGCGCGTCAGGCGCCGCCCGCCGCCTCCCGGCGGCGGAACGATCTGCCAGGTCGACACCCCGCCGGCCTCGTCGCCGACGACGAGGGTGCGGTCGCCGATGAGGAAGCCCAGCGCCGTCACCGGCAGCGCCGCGGCCGAGCGCTCGACCGTCTCGGCCCGGGCGGGTTCGCCGGGTCGCGGAGGTCGTACCGGACCAGCTGGCCCCGCGAGGTCCCGAGGAACGAGGTCCTCGCCGCGTCCGTCGAGCGCGAGCGCCGTGACCTCTCCCTCGACCTCCAGCGCTGAGCGTCTGCCGCGCCTCCTCCCGGCGGCCGGGGCCCATGAGCGCCTTCTTCTCCTGGACCGTCGTCTGCACCACCAGCTCCGTCGGGCCCACCTGCGCCACCGAGAGGGCCGGCGCCGGCGGTGGCGGAGGCCAGCGGCAGGATCGGCCGCTTCCGCTCCGGGTCGACAGCGGACGGCTCGCCGAACGTCACCGTTCGGCGTCAGCGGTGCGCTCGCCGCCGGCGAACGTCGACGTCGAAGTTCGATCTCGATCGGGAATCACGCGCCCGTCCGACGTGCCGACGACGTAGCGGCCCTTGCCCCGCGTCGCCGACGGCCGAGACCTCCGCGCCCGCCAGACCGGGGATGGGCACTGGGCGGCAGGGCGCGGCCGTCCTTCAGAGCTCAGCAGCTGCAGCAGCGCCGTCCCCGGTCGATGCCGTACGCGACCTCGCGATACTCGTCGACCCCGAGGCCCTCGCTGCCGGCCAGCGCGCCAGGCGCCGCCGCCGGGCCACCGCGCGGGTAGGATCGCGACCAGCGGCGCCGTCGGCTCCCGGAACAGAGGGTAGACCTCCGCCACGATGACGAACGAGGATGGCCAGGATGGAGGCGATGACGATGAGCCCGCCGACGACGACCAGCCGGGAGGCCCACCGATCCAGGCGGATCCGACGGCTGCGTCCGCGCCGGGGAAACGACCAGCGGGCGGGCCGGCAATCGCCGGCCCGCCCGCCCGCGCGCGCCGATCGCGTCGACGCTGATGGCCATCTACTGGATCTTGCCCAGCTCTTCCTTGGCGATCGAGGCCGGGATCGGGAAGTAGCCGTCCTTGACGACGACCTCCTGCCCTTCCTTGGACATGATCAGCTTGGCGAACTCGCGCGTCAACGGATCGAGGGCCTTCCCGGGCGCCTTGTTGATGTAGACGAAGAGGAACCGGGCGAGGGGGTAGTTCCCGCGAGTACGCGTCGTCGCGGCGACCGCCTCGTAGGCACTTGCCGCCGTCCTTCTCGGCGAGCGGCACGGCGCGGACGCCCGCCGTCGCGTACCCGATCCCGCTGTAGCCCACCGCGAACCGGTCCACCGTCACCCCCTGGACCACCGAGGCCGATCCGGGCTGCTCCTTCACCTCGTCCTTGTAGTCGCCGTTCTTCAGCGACGTGCTCCTTGAAGAACCCGTAGGTCCCGGAGGCCGAGTTGCGGCCGTAGAGGCTGATGGGCCGGCTCGCCCACTCGCCGGTCAGACCGAGCTGCCCCCAGGTCTTGACGTCCTCGCTGTGGCCGCCGCGCCGGCGACTTCGAGAACACCGCGTCCACCTGCGCGAGGGTCAGGCACTTGATCGGGTTGTCCTTGTTCACGAACACGGCCAGCGCGTCGACCGAGGTGCGGAGTGCGGCGTCGGCTTGTAGCCGTACTTCTTCTCGAACTGGTCGATCTCGGTGCCCTTCATCGCACGGGACATCGGGCCCGAGCTGGGCCGTGCCGGAGATCAGGGCCGGCGGCGCCGTCGAGGAGCCCTTGCCCTCGATCTGGATCTTGGCGTTCGGGTAGAACTTGCTGGAACTGCTCCGCCCACAGCGTCATCAGGTTGTTCAGCGTGTCGGAGCCGATGCTCGAGACGTTGCCGCTGACGCCGCTGACCGCCTTGTAGCGCGGCCAGGCCCGGATCCACCTGGACCTGGGCGCCGGCGAACGCCCGCCCCGAGGATCGCCGCCACGGCGGCGGCCGCCAAGATCGCTCGCGTCTTCATGCGTGTCCTCCTCCATCCATGCGATCTCCAGGGTTGCTGGCGTGCGTGTCGGTCACGTTACTTTCGCGTAACATCTGACGTTACGAAGGTGACCGGCCGGACTCTCGGTACCGATACCCCACGCCCCGGACGGTCTCGATGGCAGGCTCCGGGAGGCGCGCCGCCACGAACTTCGCCCGAAGCCGTGCGAGGTGCACGTCGACGGTGCGTGGCTCGACGAAGCCGTCCCGGCCCCACACGAGATCGAGGAGCTCGTCTCGCCCGTAGACCCGGCCCGGCTCGGCGGCCAGCG
This sequence comes from uncultured Candidatus Rokubacteria bacterium, assembly GCA_963745015.1. Lineage (GTDB taxonomy): Bacteria > Methylomirabilota > Methylomirabilia > Rokubacteriales > DASRDR01 > DASRDR01. Next base: position 76,004 of record CAVUVU010000007.1, on the reverse strand, counting down.
TCGCAAGCAGCTCGAACTCCTTGGGGGTGAGCCCCACGGGCTGCCCCCCCACCGTGACCTCGAAGCGCTGCCGATCCACCAGCAGGTCGCCGACCTTGATCCGGTGGCGCCGCTCCTCGGTCTCCGGCGGACGTGTCCGCCGGACGACGGCGCGTACCCGCGCCACGAGCTCGCGCGTGGAGAACGGCTTGGTCACGTAGTCGTCCGCCCCCAGCTCGAAGCCGAGCACCTTGTCGCCTTCCTCGGACCGCGCGGTGAGCATGATGACGGGCACGGCGCGGGTGGCGGGGTCCTGCTTGAGCCGCCGGCACAGCTCCCACCCGTTCACCTGCGGGAGCATGAGGTCCAGCAGCACCAGATCCGGCCGCGCCTCCTGCGCTTGCCGGAGCGCGTCGGCGCCGTTCGTCGCGATGATGACCTCGAACCCCTCGCGCGCCAGCGTGTACCGGATCAGCTCGGCGACGTCCCGCTCGTCCTCGGCGACCAGGACGCGGGCGGCGGGCCGCCGGCCGGGTCCCTCAGCCGGGCGCCTCGCGGTCATCTCGCCCGTATCACCTGTGGTCCGCATCTGTAGGAGAGTCTCGCGCCTCGGGGTTTCGCCCGAATGACGGCAACGTAAATTCTGGGTGACCTTCGACGCTGGGCCGCGAGGGCAGTCCGCGCGGTCGCCGGCCCGCCGGCCGCCGCCCCACTCTCGAGGGCCCGGCGGGACCACCGGACGCGCACGGAGAGATGATTCACACGGGACGTCCGCGTGAACGCGATCTCGAGCGCGAGATGGTCCGCGAGCCGAACCGTCACCGTCTCGTGCCCCGTGAGGATGCCAAGGTCGCCCGCCAGGAGCCCCTCGGCCAGCTGGGACAGATGGAAGGCCGCCACGTCGCGGCGGGTTCGGCCCCGGAAGCGGGACGGGATCGACACCACGGGTCCACGCTCGACCACGCGTGTTACCGGACCATGACGCCACTCCGAACGTTTCGGTAACCGTGGATAACACGGTGGATATCCGCGTCACCAAAACGTAATGGAATTCGTCTCGTCGGCCGCCGTACCCTCGGGCGGTGCTCCCGCCAGGCGGGAGTTGTCCCGGCGACACCGGCCGGGTAGCATCGAAGTCCGTGGCCGGTGATCTGGTCGCCCTCGTGGAGCTGGGCTCGAACGCGGTCCGCCTCTTGGTAGCGCGGCTGGGCCCGGGCGTGGGGTTCGAGGTGCTCGAGGAGAAGCGGGTTCAGACACGGCTCGGGAGCGGGCCGCCCGGGGTGCTCCAGGCCGACTCGATCGCGCGAACCGTCACCGCGGTGCACCAGTTCCTCACCCGAGCCCGCCGGGACCGGGATCCGCGGGTCATCGCGGTCGCGACGGCCGCGGTGCGGGACGCCTCGAACCGCGAGCGCCTCCTGGGGCCGCTCCGCCGACGGGACGGCGTGGAGGTCCGGATCCTCAGCGGGCGCGAGGAGGCGCTGCTCGGCGCCCTGGCGGTGCAGTCGAGCCTTCACCTGGCGGACGGACTGGTCGCCGACCTCGGCGGCGGGAGCCTCCAGCTGACGCGGCTTCGCAAGGGGCACGTGGCCTCGACGTCCGCGGTCCCGATCGGCGCCGTCCGGATGACCCAGCGCCACCTCCGGACCGACCCGCCCATCCCGCGCGAGCTCCGGGAGCTCCGGACCGAGGTGCGCACGCGCCTCGCCAAGGCCCTCCCGCCGGCGGAGCGGGGCGAGGAGATCGTCGCCCTCGGAGGCACCGTCCGGACGCTGGGACGCATCCATCTGGCCGCCCGGGGCGAGGAGCATCGCTCGCGCCACGGCCTCCGCCTCCAGCAGCCGGACATCACCCGGATCCGGGTCCGGCTGGAATCCTTGCCGATCCGCAAGCGGCGCCAGGTGCCGGGGCTCCGGGCGGAGCGGGCGGACATCATCCTGGCCGGCGCCATCGTGATCGAGGAGCTCATGACGTTCGGCGGCTACTACGGACTGACCATCTGCAAGCAGGGCGTGCGCGACGCCCTGCTGCTGCGCGAGTCGTTCGCCGAAGAGGGTTGAGGGACATGTCGGACCGGATGATCAACCGCGAGCTGTCGTGGCTCGATTTCAACCGCCGCGTGCTGGAGGAAGCCCAGGATCCGACGCTTCCGCTGCTGGAGCGCGTCAAGTTCCTGTCGATCTTCAGCTCGAACCTGGACGAGTTCTTCATGGTCCGGGTGGCGGACCTGAAGCAGCGGATCTGGGCGGGAGACCAGAGCGCCGCGGCCGACGGGCTATCCCCGACTCAGACGCTGGCGGCCGTGTCGGAGCGCGTGCATGCGCTGGTCCAGGAGCAGCACCGGAGCTTTCTCGAGGACATCCAGCCGCGCCTGGTCGCGGAAGGGATCCGGATCGTCCGACCGAAGGAGGTCACCCCCGAGCAGGCCCGGGTCCTGGAGGCGTACTTCCACAAGACGCTCCTTCCGGTGGTGACCCCCCTCGCGATCGATCCCGGACATCCCTTCCCGCACCTGGTCAACCGCGCCCTGTGCCTGGTCGTGTCGCTCCGTCCGACCGAGCCGTCGGTCCTCCCGAGCGCCGCGCTGGCGGTGATCCACATCCCCGCCCAGGTCGTCCCCCGGTTCATCCGGCTGCCGGGAGGGCCCGGCGAGCACAACTTCATGCTGCTCGAGGACGTCATCCGGCTGAACCTGTCCAGGCTCTACCAGGGATACGAGATCCTCTCGGCCCACGCGATCCGGGTGACGCGCGACGCCGACGTGCAGCCGGTCGGCGGCCGGACCGCCGGCGACCTGCTGAAGGAGATCGAGCAGAGCCTGCGCGAGCGCCGGATGGGCGATGCGGTGCGTCTCCAGTACGATCCCGACCTGCCCAAGGTCGTGCTCGACCGGCTGGTCGAGGAGCTCGAGCTCGACGCCTGGGACCTCTACCCGGGCGAGGGGTTCACGGCGTTCACCGACCTCGGCCAGATCTACTCGGCGGTCGACCTTCCGCGGCTCAAGGACCGGCCGCTCATCCCCCACCCGGTACCGGCCTTCGAGGGCTCGGACGTCTGGAGCGCGATCCGGGAGGGTGACATCCTGGTTCATCACCCGTACCAGCCGTTCGACGTCGTCACCCGCTTCGTCCAGGAGGCGGCGACCGATCCCCGCGTCCTGGCCATCAACATGACGCTCTACCGGGTGAGCCCCACCTCGCCGATCGCGAAGGCCCTCACCATCGCGGCGCAGGCGGGCAAGGAGGTCGCCGTGCTCGTGGAGCTACGGGCACGGTTCGACGAGGAGGCCAACATCCGCTGGGCCCAGGCGCTGGAGGAGGTGGGGGCCCACGTCGTCTACGGCCTCATCGGCTACAAGACGCACTGCAAGGCGTGCCTGGTCGTGCGCCAGGAGGCGGACGGGATCCGGCGCTACTGCCACCTCGCGACGGGGAACTACAATGCCCGGACCGGCGGGATCTACTCGGACCTGGGCCTGTTCACGTGCCGCGAGGCGTTCGGCGAGGATCTGACGGAGATCTTCAACCTCCTGACCGGCTACACGCGGCCGGTGCGCTTCAACCATCTGCTGGTCGCGCCGACCGGGCTGCGGGACGCCCTGGCCCAGAAGATCCGCCGGGAGGCCGACCATGCGCGGGCGGGCCGGCCGGCTCGCATCGTCGCGAAGGTCAACAGCCTCGTCGACTGGCCGATCATCCAGGAGCTCTACGAGGCGAGCCAGGCGGGAGTGCAGGTCGACCTCATCGTCCGGGGCACCTGCTGTCTCCGGCCCGGAGTACCGGGCCTGTCGGAGCGCATCCGCGTGGTCTCGATCATCGACCGGTTCCTCGAGCACGCCCGGGTCTACTGGTTCGAGAACGGCGGCGCGGCGGAGTACTACCTCGCCTCCGCCGACTGGATGCCGCGGAACCTCGATCACCGTGTCGAGATCGCGTTCCCCATCCTCGACCCGCGGCTCCAGGACGAGGTGCGCCAGATCCTCGAGATCCAGCTCACCGACTCCGCGAAGGCCCGCCTGCTCCAGCCGGACGGCACGAGCATCCGCGCGCGCGCGCCGGGAGGGAGCCCCATCCGCTCACAGGAGCGGATCTACGAGCTGATCGGCTCGTACCGGGACTGAGCCCGAAGCCGCCGCAAACCCCGCGTCGCTGCAGCTCCAGCCGGGCGTCACGCACTCGTAACACTCGGCGGTTACCATCGGTGCATGGATTCACCGCTCGAAGCTCTGCGGCAACTGGCGCTCTTCGGCCTCGTCGCCCTGGCCTTTCTCGGCCCGATCGAAGCGTTCCTGCGCTTCCGCCTCCGCCAGGCGACGCATCGAGGTGACCCGCGCGGCTACCTCGCGCGGACGGATCCCTGGGTGACCGCGATCGTCGCGCTCTCCGGGGTCGGGGCCACGGCGCTCATCCGCGTCCTGTCCTAACCACTCCCCGTCGCTCCCTCGCACTCGCCGCTGCCGCCCGGCAGCGGTAGCCGAGATGTGACCCCCTCGTCATTCCGCCTCAACGAGCCGCCGGTACCGTGAAGCCCGGACACGGCCCGTCGCACCGCGGGCCAGCGCAGCCGACACGACGTGAGGCCCCGCGACGGGGCGGGAGGACGGCGTGAGCGAGACGAGCATCGTGACGGAGTTTCGCTGGATCGAAGCCGGGGCGGGCATCCCGGTGCTGTGCCTTCACGGCCTGTTCGGCGCGAGCGAGCACTGGGAGACGACCGTCGAGGCCCTCGCGCCTCGCTGCCGAGCGATGGCGCTGACCCTGCCCATCTTCGAGACCCCGCCGGACGACCTCTCGGTGATGGGTCTCCGGGCCCACGTCGAGGCGTTCATGGACGCGGAGCGCGTGCCGCCGGCGATCATCGTCGGCAACTCGCTGGGCGGCCACGTCGCGCTCGATCTCGCGCTCCACGCCCCGGAGCGCGTGCGCGGGCTGGTGCTGTCGGGCTCCTCCGGTCTCTTCGAGCGCAGCTTCACGCGGGGCGTGCCGCACCGCCCGACCGCCGAGTTCGTGCGAGAGAAGATGACGGAGGTCTTCCACGATCCGGCCCTGGTCACTCCCGAGTGGGTGGAGGAGATCAGGGGCCAGGTGAGCCAGCGCAGCTACGCCCTGCGCGTCCTCCAGGTCAGTCGCTCGGCTCGCCGGTACAACCTCGAGGACCGGCTCGCCGAGATCCGCTGCCCGACCCTCCTCGTGTGGGGCACCGAGGACCGGGTCACCCCGCGGGACGTCGCGATCCGGTTCCTCGACGGGATCCCGTCGGCGACGCTCAGACTCGTGCCGGAGTGCGGGCACGCGCCGATGCTCGAGCACCCGGAGGCGTTCGCGCGCGCCGTCGAGGAGTTCCTCGACTTGTTCGACCCGGAGGCGGCCGGCGTGTCGTGAGCCTCGTCGGGCGGCTCGATCGGCCCCTCACCTGGCTCGCGGGCCGGCGGCTCCGCCAGATGGACGCAGTCTGGCGCGACCCACTCCCCGTCCAGGAGCGAGCGCTCCGAACGCTGGTGGGCCGCGCCCGCGACACGGTCTGGGGCCGCCAGCACGGGTTCGGGGACGTCCGAAGCATCGCCGACTACCAGCGCCGTACCCCTGTCACCACCTACCTGGACGTGCGCCCCCTCGTCCAGCGGGCCATCGCGGGCGAGCGTAGCGTCCTCTGGCCTGGACGGCCCGCCCAGTACTGCAAGACCTCGGGCACGACCGCCGGCGACAAGTACATTCCCGTCACGCCCGAGGCATTCCGCGCGCACCGGAAGGGCGGGCTCGACGCCCTCATCGTGGCCCTCCGCCGCGTCGGGCGCGCGGAGGCCCTGGACGGCCCGATGCTCTTCCTGGGCGGCAGCACCAGGACCGAGCCGCTCGGACGGCATGCCGAGGTAGGCGATCTGTCGGGCCTGGCCGCGCGGCGGCTGCCCGCGGGGATTCGGCAGCACTACGCGCCCGGCCCGGCCATCGCCGCGATTCCCGACTGGGAACGCCGCCTGGCAGCCACCGCGAGCCTCACCTGCCGGCAGGACGTGCGGCTGATCTCGGGGATGCCGTCGTGGATGCTCGTCCTCTTCGAGCGGATCCGCTCCCTGGAGACCGCCCCGGACCTCCGGCTGGGCCGGCTCTGGCCCCACCTGGCCGTGTTCATACACGGCGGAGTCCGGATGCATCCGTACCGGGGCCTCTTCGAGGATGCGATCGGACGGCCAATCCACTACGTCGAGGTGTACCCGGCGTCGGAGGCCTTCGTGGCCATCCAGGTCCATGCGACCGATCCGGGTCTCACCCTCATGCTCGACTACGGCAACTTCTACGAGTTCGTCCCGGTCGCGGAGCTCGGGTCCCCCTCTCCACGGAGGTTGAACATCGCCGAGATTCGGGTCGGCGAGTCCTATGCGGTGCTCCTGACGACGCCGGCGGGGCTCTGGAGCTACGTGCTCGGAGACACGGTTCGCTTCGTCTCATTCGACCCGCCCCAGCTGGTGATCACCGGACGGACGAGCCAGTTCGTCAACGCGTTCGGCGAGAACGTCATCGTCGAGGAGGTGGAGAAGGCCGCGGCGGAGGCGTGCGCGCGCACCCGCGCGGAACTGGTCGAGTTCACCGTGGCGCCCGTCTACCCGCGGGGGCCCATGCAGCCTCCCCGTCACGAGTGGGCGGTCGAGTTTCGCGCCCGTCCGTCGAGCCTCGAAGGATTCGCGCACGCGGTCGACGAAACGCTTCAGGCGCTCAACACGGACTACCGGACCAAGCGCGCGGGCGACGTCGGGATGGCGCCCCCGCGGGTGACTGCGGTGGCGGCGGGGAGCTTCCATCGATGGCTCGCGGGGCGGGGCCAGCTGGGCGACCAGCACAAGGTGCCCAGGGCGAGCAACCAGCGCGACGTGATCGAGGCCGTCCTGGCGGCGACCGGAGCTCCGGAGCCCCGCACGACGGCCGGCGCTCGTTGACGCCGTCCTCAGGCAGGGTCCTTCACCCTCCGTGAGTGGCGATCAGCTGCTTGACGCGCGCGCCCCGCATGTCGAACACGTCGCAGAACACCGCGTTCTCATCCGTCCCTTTGGGTGGTCAGGTTGGCCACGCCCGCTCGGTCAGCGCCTCGGCGAACGCGCGCGCGGCTCGCGCGGGCTCGGCGGCGCCGAGGATCGCGCTCCGAACGGCAATCCCGTGCGCCCCGGCATCCAGCACGGCCCCCACCCGGTCCGGCGCGAGGCCGCCGATCGCGAAGATCGGCGTGGACGGAAGGACGCCGGCCCAGCCGGACGATCAGGGCGGCGCCGGCCCCCGGATGACCGGGCTTCGATCCCGTCGGGAAGATCGGACCCGCAACGACGTACGAGACGCCCTCGGCGCTCGCCCGCCTGGCCTCGTCCTCGTCGTGGACGCTCCGACCCGTGAAGGCGACACGCGGCACCGCGGGCGGGGCGGCGGCCGGCAGGTGGAGGCCCAGACCGAGGGCGCGGGCCAGCGCCGGGCGGCCATTGACGACGAGCCGAACGCCCGAGCCGCGCAACCCGGCCAGGAGCCGCTCGAGCAGAGCCGCCACGTCGGCCTCCGGAAGATCGCGCTCGCGAACCTGGACGAGCCCGACGCCACCCGCGACCGCCCCCTCGACGACCTCCGCCAGATCCCGCCCCCGCGTCGCAAGACGGTCGGTCACCAGCATGAGCCGCGGCAGCGGGCCGGGGCCGGGCTCCTCGCCGGTCAGCGGTCCGGGTCCCTGCCCCGCCTCGATCCGTCCGGCCCACGGGCTCGACGCCTCGGCGTAGAACTTGCGCGGCATCCGGCCGGCGAGCCACGCATCGCGACCCGCGAGGGCCGCGTTCCGCATGGCGCGCGCCATGCGGACCGGATCCTGCGCGCGCGCCACGGCCGTGTTGAGCAGGACGGCGTCGACACCCAGCTCGAAGGCGATGGCGACGTCGGAGGCGGTCCCCACCCCGGCGTCCACCACGACGGGAATGCGCGCCCGGCTCCGGATCAGCTCGATGTTGTGGGGGTTCCGGATGCCCAGACCCGAGCCGATCGGCGCCCCGAGCGGCATGACCGCCGCGCACCCGAGGTCCTCCAGGCGCTTCGCCGTCACCGGGTCGTCGTTGGTGTAGGGCAGGACCCGGAAGCCCTTCGCGATCAGCTCCCGCGCCGCCGCCAGAAGGCCCTCCACGTCGGGAAGCAGCGTGTCCTCGTCGGCAATCACCTCGAGCTTCACGATGTCCGTTTCGAGGGCCTCCCGCCCGAGCTCCGCCGTCAGCACCGCATCGCGAGCCGTGAAGCACCCGGCCGTGTTCGGCAGGAGGTGGAGACCGCGCCCGCGGAGCGCGTCGTAGAGGTTCTCCGCCTCCCGCACCGAGGCCGACGCGCCGGACGGCCACCGTCACGAGCTCGGCGCCCGACGCCGCGAGCGCGTCCAGCAGCACCTGGCGGCTCGGGTATCGCGCCGTTCCCAGCAGAAGGCGCGAGCCGAGCGACAGTCCGGCACACTCCCAGCGATCTTCGGCCATTCCCGTCATCCTCCCTGGACCGCGCCGACGATCTCGATCCGATCGTCCGGCCCGAGCGCCGTCGTTCTCCAGGCTGACCTGGGAACGATCTCGCCGTTCCGCGCGACCGCCATGCCGCGACCCGCCGGGTCGAGACCCAGGGCGCCCAGGAGCGCGTAGACATCCGGGGCGGCCACGCGCCGGCGCTCGCCGTTCACCCAGAGCTCCACCGACGTCGGCACCGCGGAACCGCTCACGCGCGGGGCGCCTCGACCCCGGCGACGGCCGACATCTCCAGCCGCTCGACGCTGAACGGGGCGAGCGCCGTCGGAGCCGTGCCGCTGAGGATCCAGTCCGCCAGGTGGTGGGCCGTGGCCGGCGCGAGGAGCACCCCGTTGCGGAAGTGCCCCGTGGCGACGAAGAGGCCCCGCGTGGCGGTCCCGCCGATCACCGGCAGGTGATCGCGCACCGCCGGCCGGAAGCCGACCGACAGCTCGGCCACCGCCAGATCGTCGATGCCCGGAACAAGCCGCCACGCCTCCCGCAGGAGGTCGAGAACGGCCCCGGCCTTCGGGAGGGCATCGAACCCCTGCTCCTCCATCGTGGCCCCGACGAGCAGCTCCCCGTCCCGCCGCGGGACGAGGTAGACGTCCGGCGACCGGACGACGTGGCGAACCAGATCCGGCCCCGTCAGCCGGACCAGCTGACCCTTGACCGGCCGAAGCCCGAGCTCGGGCACGGGCCCCGCGACGTCCTCGCTCCAGACGCCGCCGGCCAGGACGACAACCTCGGCGTTCACGCGGAAGGCGCTCTCCCCGGCCGTCCCGGAGACGGCCTGGACCCGCCCCGCGACCTCCTCGACCCGGGTCGCCCGGCAACCGGCCGCCAGGTGTCCCCCGAGTGCGGTGAGCGCGGTCCCGAGAGCCCGCGCGAGGGCTCGGGGGTCGACCTGGTGGTCCCCTTCGGCGAGGAGGGCCGCGACGATCCGGCCGGAGAGATGCGGCTCCCTGGCCAGCGCCTCCTCCACCGTCAGCCGCCGCGCCGCCAGACCCTTCGCGCGCTGCATGGAGAACAACCGCTCGAGGTCGCCGTTCTGGTCCCGATCGAGCGCGACCCACAGGGTCCCCTCGGTGCGGTAGCCGCAGGACTGGCCGGTCAGACCCTCGATCCCGGCAACGAAGTCTGGATAGCGGCCGAGGCTGTCGAGCTCGAGCTCGACCATGACCCGGTCCGTGAGGTCGGCCTCGGAAGTCGGCGCGAGCATGCCCGCCGCCGCACGCGTCGCGACACCCGGAGCGTCGTCCCGGTCCAGGACGAGGACCTCGCGACCGCGCCGGGCCAGCTCGTATGCCACCGCCAGGCCGACGACGCCCCCGCCGATGACGACCACCTCGCTCCGGCCGGGCAGCCCGCTCATGACACCCGCATCCCGAGCCAGGCGTCGATCGCCTGGCGGAACTCGCGGGTCGCCGCCGCCGGGTCGGCCTGGCACACGACGGCCGAGATCGCCGCCACGCCGTGCGCGCCGGCCTCGAGCAAGGCGGCCACCCGATCGGCCGTGACGCTGCCGATCGCGATCACGGGCTTCTCCACCGCCCGGGCGATGGCCCGGAAGCCGTCGAGCCCGAGCGGCGAGCGCGGGGTTCGCCTTGGAGCGCGTGCCGAAGACCGGGCCGACGCCGAGGTAGTCGACGTCGGTGGCCGCCACCCGGAGCGCCTCATCGAGACTGTTCGCCGTACCGCCGATCAAGGCGTGCGGCCCCAGCGCGCGACGAGCCGTCCCCACGTCGAGGTCGTCCCGGCCGAGGTGAACCGCGCGGACGCCCGCCGCCATCGCCACGTCGACCCGATCGTCCACCACCAGGCAGACATCGGCGCCGTCGAGAGCGCGCCGCATGGCGTCGGCGGTCTCGATCAGGGCTCGGGTCGTCGACGGCCGCTTCTCGCGGAACTGGACCGCGTCGGCCCCGCCATTGGCCGCCAGCCGGGCCAGGGCAACGTGGGAGAAGCGATCCTGGAGGACCGTGTCGGTGATCACGTGAAGGCGGCCGAGCGGCGGCTTCAGCGCCGACCCCCGGCGTCCGCCAGCCGCGCCAGCCAGGGCTCGCACTCGCCCGGGCGCCGCAGGTAGAAGAAGTGGTCGGTCGGTCCGACGCCCTGCCCGATCGGCAGCCCCGCGCGGATCGCCTCGGTGACGTAGGCCTTCGCGCGGGCGATCGCGTCGTCGAGGGCGTGCCCGTGTGCGAGCTGCGTGGCGATCGCCGCCGAGTAGGTGCAGCCCGTGCCGTGGGTGTGACGCGCCTCGATGTGCTCGCCCGGGAAGACGCGCACGCCCTCCCGCGTGACGAGGACGTCCGTCGCCGGCCGCTCCTCGAGATGCCCGCCCTTGACGAGCACCGCCCGGGCGCCCGCCTCGACGAGCCGGCGCCCGGCGGCCTCGGCCTGCGCCAGGGTTCGGACCTCTCGCCCGGTGAGGGCCTGCGCCTCGTGCACGTTCGGCGTGACGAGCGTGGCCAGCGGCAACAGGAGCTCGCTGAGGGCGGAGACCGCGTCGGGACGGAGGAGGGCAAAGCCTGTCTTCGAGATCATCACGGGGTCGAGCACGTAGTGCGGCGGCTGGTGGTCCCGCAGCGCCTTGGCGACCGTCCGGATCACCGGAGCGGAGGCCAGCATGCCGGTCTTGACCGCGGCGACCTGGAGGTCGTCGAAGACGGCGTCCACCTGGGCCCGGATCAGATCGAGGTCGACCTCGGCCGCCGCGGTGACGCCCCGGGTGTTCTGCGCGGTGATCGCGGTGATCGCGGACGCGCCGTAGCCGCCGTTCGCGGAGATGGCCTTCAGGTCGGCCTGGATGCCCGCCCCCGCCGAGGAATCGGAGCCCGCGATGGTGAGGACGATCGGGATCATGTGCGCTCCCTACGCCGGCATTACCCGGGTCAGGTTCGACGGGTATGTTCTCAGGCTCGGCCGCGCGGACCGAACCACCCCGGAGTATCGACCTCATGATAGCCCAGCCCGGCCCCTGCGCAAGGGCGCGGCCGCCAAGGTACACGGCGGCCCCGTCACCCCGCGCGGGGATCCCGCGATCCAGGCCGGCCAAGGAGACGCTGGCCTCGGAAACGGAGAGGGCGGCCGAAGCCGCCCTCCCATCGCGCCGGGGCCGGACGTCGCTTTACGAGCCGATCACCCCGCCGTCCGCCTTGGTGATCGCGACCACCGACGGTCGTGGCGGCATACCCGGGCTGAAGTCCGGCCAGCGGGTCGTCGGCTTCTCGAAGGTCGAGCCCTTCTCATCAGCCGGATGCTGCACGGCGACGAACAGGGTCTTGTCGTCGGGCGTGAAGCACGGCCCGCACAGCTCGGCGCCCCGTGGCGTCCGCAGGAAGTGCTTCGTCAGGCCTCGGCCGCTGCCGACCGTGTCGGTGCCCCACACGCCGTCGGCGAAGCCCGCCGCGCTGGGAGCGCCGTCGGTGGCAATCCAGAGACGTCCCTGGCTGTCGAACGCACAGTTGTCGGGGCACGACAGCCACCCGTTCTCCGTCACCTCGCCGTGGTACCTGGCGCCATCCTCCGGCTTCCGTGGGTTGCCCGCCAGCAGCAGGATGTTCCAGCGGAACTTCAGGGCGGCATGGTCGACGTCGGCACCGCTGCCCGGCGGCACCATCTCGATGAGATGGCCGTGCTTGTTGGCCGCCCGCGGGTTGGCGGCATCCACCTTTTCCTTGGTGCGGTTCGTGTTGTTCGTCAGGATCAGGTAGACGGCGCCGGTCACCGGGTTGGGCTCGACGTCCTCCGGCCGGTCCATCGGGGTGGCGCCCAGGAGGTCGCCCGCGCGGCGCGCCTCGATCAGCACGTCGGCCTGACTGTTGAAGCCGTTGTCCGGCATCAGGGGTCCCGCTCCCCACACCATGGGGAGCCAGGTCAGCGTGCCGTCAGCGTCGAACCTGGCGACGAACAGCGTTCCGGAGTCGAGAATGTCCTTGTTCGCGGCCCGGTTGTCCGGGTCGTACCGCCGGTCGGAGATGAACTTGTAGAGGTAGTCGAAGCGCTCGTCGTCTCCCGTATAGGCGACGACGCGGCCGTCGCGGTTGACGATCGTGTTGGCGCCCTCGTGCTTGAAGCGCCCCATGGCGCTGCGCTTGACCGGGACCGAGAACGGGTCATAGGGGTCGAACTCGACCATCCAGCCGTAGCGGTTGGGCTCGTTGGGCTCCTTCGCGACCACCAGACGGTCGTGGAAGCGGTGCCACCCGTACCAGCTGACCTTGGGCAGGCCGTATCGCTTGTGGTTGACGGCCTCCTTCGTACCGGCGCCGTCGCCGCTGAAGTAGCCGTTGAAGTTCTCCTCGGCAGTCAGGATCGTGCCCCACTGGGTGACCCCGCCGGCGCAGTTGTTGAGCGTGCCGACGACCCGCGTCCCGGTCGGGTCGATCGAGGTCTTGAGCCGCTCGTGTCCCGCGGCCGGGCCGGTCACACGCATCTCGGTCGTCGAGGCGGTGATCCGCCGAGCATACCGGCTGTTCGGCACCACCGCCCACTTGCCGGCCTGTCTCTTCACCTCGATGATCGACAGCCCATGGGCGGCCATCTCCACGTCGACCTGATCGCGCGTCAGCGCGTCGTTGAAGTCCTTCTCCGGGAGCCCCGGGAACATCAGATCGGTGTTGGTGTACTCGTGGTTGATCACCAGCAGCCCGTGGTCGGAGTTCTTGGATCCGGCGGGGAGCGGCAGATAGCCGACGAAGTCGTTGTTGTACCCGAACTGCCGCAGCTGGGCGCCGGCCGTCTGGCGCAACGGGTCGAACGGCGACGCTTCCCCCTCGACCGGATCGCCCCAGCGGATCAGGACCGTCTGCTGGTAGCCTTCGGCGACGTGGAGCTTCTCGTCGTTGCCGTGCGCCAGCTCCTTGAAGGTCAGGCTCGAGCTGTTGGCAAGGGCGGGCGAGCCGCCGACGCCTGCCGCGCCGGCTCCGAGCGCCAGGGCCGACACGCCCTTCAAGAACCCCCGCCGACTCATGCGCGCCTCGACGATCTCCTCGAAGGTCGCGCGCTCCGCCGCGACCGGATTCGAATGCACTCCGTCGTCGTTGAACGGGCGGTCCTCGGGCACGGTCGTGTCCTCCGGCTTGGCAGTGTGCGACGACATGCTGGCCTCCAGTCGGTGGGGGTTCGCGGGCGACATCGCCGTGGCTCAGGCTACCTGACGGCACGTGAACGGGGTTTTGCGGTTCGATGACAGTTCCATGTCGCTCCCCGCCGTTCCAGGGTCACCGCACGTCCCGACGCGCCGGCCGCGCCGTCGCGAAAGCTTCACCTCGCGGTCGCGACGACGAGATTCCGATCGAGCAGCCTCGACTCGCGCGGGATCGTGACGGCCAGTCCGGCCTTGCCGCTGCGCGGCAGCCTCGCGCGATGATGGACGGATCGGAGCGCCCGAGAGGCGCCGGAGGGCAACTCATGACGCGACCCAACTCCCTCTCTCGCCGCCGCTTCCTGGGTGGCACCCTTGCCGCCGGGAGCGCCATGCTGGGCGCCGGCGCCTGGCCGCACCGCGTGGCCGCGCAGACGTCGCCCCGGCCCGGCGTGCCCTTCGGCGTCCAGACGGGCGAGGTGACGGCCGACCGGGCGATCGTGTGGAGCGTGACGGACCGCCCGGCCCGCATGCTCGTCGAGTACGCCGCGACCGAGCGCTTCCAGAACCCGCGGCGTGTCGTCGGGCCGGCCGCGCTGCCGGAGAGCGGGTACACCGCCCGGGTCGTCCTCGCCGGGCTCCCGGCCGGTCAGGACGTCTTCTACCGGGTGACGTTCCTGGACCTCGGCGACATGAAGACGACCAGCGCGCCCGCCGAAGGACGCTTCCGCACCGCCCCGGGGGACGGACGCGACGTCGCCTTCGTGTGGTCGGGCGACACGGCCGGGCAGGGCTGGGGCATCAATCCCGAGTGGGGCGGCATGCGCCTCTACGAGGTGATGCGCGGCCTCGATCCGGACTTCTTCGTGCACAGCGGCGACATGATCTACGCCGACGGCCCCCTGAAGCCGGAGGTCGACCTCCCCGGCGGCGGCACGTGGAAGAACCTCGTGACCGAGGAGAAGTCGAAGGTCGCCGAGACCATCGAGGAGTTCCGGGGCAACTATCGCTACAACATGAGCGACGCGCACGTCCGGCGCTTCAACGCCCAGGTCTCGCAGTACGTGCAGTGGGACGACCACGAGGTGACGAACAACTGGTTCCACGAGCGCGTGATCGAGGACCCCCGCTACACGGTCAAGAGCGCCGGCCTCCTGGCGGCCCGGGCGAAGCGGGCCATGTTCGAGTTCACGCCCCTCGCCGGCCATCCGGCGGAGAGCGACCGGGTCTACCGGCGCATCAGCCGGGGCCCGAGCCTCGACCTCTTCATGATCGACATGCGGAGCTACCGCGGGCCGAACGGCGAGAACCGGGAGACCACGCTCAGCGACAGCGCGCGCATCCTCGGCCGCGAGCAGAGCGCGTGGCTGAAGCGGGAGCTGCTCGCGTCACGTGCGACCTGGAAGGTGATCTGCTCCGACATGCCGCTCGGGCTGGTCGTCTACCACGACGCCGGCCGGAAGTGGGGATCCGAGGCCGTCGCCCAGGGCAACGGTCCCGCGCAGGGGCGCGAGCTCGAGATCGCCGATCTCCTCCGCTTCATCAAGCACAACGACGTGCGGAACGTCGTGTGGATCACGGCGGACGTCCACTACTGCGCCACGCACCTCTACGAGCCCGGCCGCGCCCAGTTCACCGACTTCGAGCCCTTCTACGAGTTCGTGTCCGGCCCGCTCCACGCCGGAGGTTTCGGCCCGAACGACCTCGACGACACCTTCGGCCCCCGCGTGGTCTTCACGAAGAACCCCGCGGGCCGCGTCAATGCCGCGCCGACCGAGGGGGGGCTCTACTTCGGTCACGTCCGGATCGACGGCAAGAGCGGGGTCATGACGGTCAGCCACCGGGATCTGGCCGGCACGGTCCTCCACTCGATCGACCTGTCCCCCGCGAGCTAGGCGCCCGCCGAAGCCAGCGAGATGCCCCCGAGCCCCTAGTGGGCAGGGGGCATCGCCGTCCCCGCGGTCCACTCGGACGGGCCGGGGCCCCGCCACGACGCGCTCCCGTCCCATGCCAGGACGCGGTCTCGACTGAAGGAACCACGCCTGCCCGGCGGGCGTATAGTGGAGCGGACGGCAGCGTTCAGGCGGCCCTGGCTCCCGGTGATACCTTTCTCGACCTCACGCAGCGCGCCCGGTCGCGTGGAAGCGAGCGCGCCACCGGCTGGTGCGGCCCCGGGCCGCGCCCTCCAGGGGCGCCTCCTCAGGACCAGCCTCCTCGCGGTCGCGGTCGCCGTCGTGCTCGCCGCCGCGTTCCTCCTCGACATGTTCGCGGCCACGCGCGCGCGGGCCGTCGACCTCCTCCTGCTCGCCCGGCCGGCCCGGCCGGCGACCGCGACGGTGATCGTGGGCGTCGACGAGCGCAGCGCGGAGCGTCTCAGGCCGCGCTACGGACCGGTGGCGGCGTGGCCCCGGTCGCTGTACGCGCGCGCGCTGGACGCGGTGCGCGAAGCCTCGCCCAGACTGATCGGGCTGGCCGTGCTCTTCGACGATCCCCGCGCCGGAGACGACGAGCTGGCGATGGCGCTCATGCGGGCCGACAACGTCATCACCCCGGTGGTCGCCCAGGGGGCGCGGGCCTTCGACCCGCACCCCGGCGTCGCACAGGAGTTCGAACGGTTCGCCCGGCCCACTCCCGCCGTCCGGGACGCCGGTCTCGACGAGGGTGTCGTGAACGTGACGGCGGCCCGGGACGGTGTGGTGCGCGGCCTGCCGCTGGTGCTCCGGGTCGGCCAGGAGCAGATCCCGAGCTTCGCCCTGGCGGTCGTGGCGCGGTACACGCGGCGCGAGAAGGTCATCGACGCGGCTCGTCCGGGCGGGCCCCTCTACGCCGCGGGCCGCGCCATCCCCATCGCCGAGCGGGACTCCATGCTCATCAACTTCCTCGGCCCCCCCTCCGATCCGAGCGGCGGCGGGCCGTTCCGCATCATCCCGCTGATCGACGTCCTGGACGGCGCCTTCGACCTCGAGTGGCTCCAGGACAAGATCGTCCTCGTGGGATTCACGACGGCGGGCGTCGACGAGCATCCCACGCCGACGACGGGCGACCGCCGGATGTGGGGTGTCGAGATCCTCGGCAGCGCGATCGAGACGATCCTCCACCAGCGCTTCCTGCGGCCCGCGCCGCGTACCGCCGTCGTCGCGCTGATCCTCCTCCTGGCGCTCCTGGCGGGGCTCGTCGTGGCCCGGAGCCGCCCGTCCTGGGCGGCGCTGGTCGTCCTGGCGGTCCTGGTCCTCTATGTGATCGCGGGCAGTGTGCTGCTCGAGGCCGGGATCATCCTGGACCTGGTGGTGCCACCCGCCGCGCTCCTCCTGAGCTTTGCCGTCGCCCTCGCGGACCGCGTCGTGTTCGAGCAGGCCGAGCAACGCCGCATCCGCGAGGCGATGGGGCGCTACCTCTCGCCCTCGGTCAGCCGCTGGGTGCTGGCCGATCCCCGCCGGCTGCGCCTGGGGGGCGAGCTTCGAGAGCATGACCGTCCTCTTCAGCGATCTCCGGAACTTCACGACGCACGCGCACGCGCTGGCTCCCGAGACGCTCGTGGGCCTGCTGAACGACCACATGACCGAGATGACCGCGATCGTGTTCCGCCATGACGGCGTTCTCGCCCACTACGCCGGCGACGGGCTGGAAGCGTTCTGGAACGCGCCGATGACCCAGCCCGACCACGCCCGTCGGGCGTGCTCCTCCGCACTGGAGATGATCGCCGCGCTGGCGCCCCTCCGGCTCGAGTTCGCGAGGCGCGGCTGGGGGCAGCTCGACATGGGCGTGGGGATCAACACCGGCAGCATGATCGTCGGGAACCTGGGATCCCGCGACCGCCTCGCCTACACGGCCGTCGGCGACCCGGTCAACGTGGCGTCCCGGATCGAAGGCCTCAGCAAGGAGTACGGGGTGCACGTCGTGATCGGAGAGGCCACCCGGCACGCGGCGGGCGACGCCTTCGAGTACCGCTTCCTCGACCTGGTGGCCGTGAAGGGACGCGCCGAGCCCCTCCAGGTCTACGAGCTCCTCGGGCGCGCCGGCACCATCCCTCCGGAGCGGCGAGAGGTGCTCGCGCGCTACGACCTCGGCGTCACGCTGTACCGGAGTCGCCGCTGGGCCGAGGCCACGAAGCTCCTCGAGGACCTCGCGGCAGAGGCGCCCGACGACGGCCCCATCGCGCTCTACCGCCGGCGGGCCCGCGAGCTTCTCGACGAGCCGCCGGCGCCAGACTGGAACGGCGTGTGGGTCGCCAAGGAGAAGTAGGCCGCTAGCGGCCCTCCGCCGCGGCTACCTCGAGGGGCGAGAGCAGCACGAACCCGGGCGTCGGGCCCCGGACCGCCCGCAGCGGCGAGACGCTTCCAGTGAGGGTTTCCGCCTCGTTGGCCCGGTAGGTGTGGCGCACGTCGAACTCCTGAGTCAGCCCGCCACCAAGGCGCTGTCCGCGAGCGATGGTCCCGGTCCACTTTCGGGTGAAGACCGTCCGACCGTCGACCCGGCCGTTGACCGTGACGACGAACGCCCCGTCCGCGATGCCGGTGAGGAACACGAGAAAGGGACCCGAGAATCCGCCCGGAACTTCCACGACGAAGGTCTCCTCCGGCCGGCGCGCGGTGAGGGACCCGAAGACCTGGTTCACCTCGATGCCCGGGGGGACGAAACCCGCGAGGCGGACGCCGTCCGGCATGACGACGAGCGGCCACACCGGGCCCCGGGCGGCGATCTCAACCGTGCTCCGGTGGACCGAGAATTCCTCCATCACGAGGCGGCGCTGCGCGGAGATGGTCGCCTTGTGCCCCGGCTCGAGTTGGCCAAGGGTTGCCCCGGCGGCATCGACGAGCTGCACGGTCCCCGCCCGGGTCCAGCACGCGAAGCTCCCGTCCAGGCGCTGCTCGGCCCCGATCAGGCCGTCGTGCGCGATCGCCGCGTGGGTGTTGGATGCCAGGGACACGGTCCCCCGGCCGCCGAGCAGGTTGGCGATCCGGGCCCAGACGGTCCCGGCCGTGATGAGGACCTGGATGCGCGAGCGCTCGCGATCCCCCACCTCCATCTCGCGCACCGTGACCTCGGAGCTGGGCTCGACGGTCACGGTCGTGCCGTCGAGAAAGGTGACCAGAGCCCGGCTCGCGGCCGCCGTGAGAATGCGATCGCCCACGGACAGGCTCGTTCCGGTCGGAGCGACGGCCCGCCCGCCGTCGGGCCGCACGAGCTCCACCACGCCACCCAGCACGGTCAAGGTCGCGGCCGTCGAGACGGTCGGAGATGGCGCCTGGGCGAGCAGCGAACGCCGGAAGAGACGCCTGAACGAGCAGCAACCAGGCGGCCGTCAGCCGCACCCCTCGCCGGCGAAGATGACCAGCCGGGCCGCCGACGACCGACACCTTGGTACGCATATGCCGGACCGGGGGTGGACGCTCGCGACTCCGATCCAGCGGCCACGCCGTGACGCGGCCGCGTCGGCGTCCGGAGCGTCTGCCCACGGGCCAAGAGCATCGTCGCCAATGGAGGGAGACCCGTCAAGACCACATGCCGCACCCCGCCGAGCAAGAACGGCGCGCGCGGCTTGCCGCGGGCCGAGCGCTAGTCGCGGACCGTCAACGCTCCCTCCGGGGCGAACGCGCGCACGAGGCATTCGGCGCCCGCCAGGTTGGTCGCGAGCGCCACGTTGTGCACGTCCGCGACGCGCAGCAGCGCCGCGACGTCGGGCTCGTGCGGTTGCGCCGTCAGGGGGTCGCGGAGAAAGATCAGGGCGTCGATCTCTCCGGCCGCCATCTCGGCGCCGATCTGGACGTCACCCCCGCGGGGGCCGGCCAGCACCGTCCGGACGCGGAGGCCGGTCGCGTCACGGAGGACCTCCCCGGTCGTGGCCGTGGCCAGAAGCTCCCAGTTCTTGAAGTGTCCGCGGTGCCGCTGGACGAAGGCGACCAGCGCCGTCTTCCGGGCGTCGTGGGCCACCAGGGCAACCCGCCACCGGCGCGGGCTCCAGTCATCGGTCAGCATCGTTCTCGTCTCCTCTCGCATGGGTTCGTTCGTCTTCGTTCGGGGAGGAGTCTAGGGTCGCCGCATGACGCGATCATTACGCCGGAGTGAACTCCGGGAGACCAGCGCCTCCCGCCCAGGGGCGCGTCCGGGCGCCGGGTCCGTGGTAGGGTCTCGCGGGACGGTGCCATGAACACGGATGCCAGCCCCTCGATCAGCGTGGTCATGCCCGTGCACAACGGGGCGGACTACCTCGACGCGGCCGTCGGCAGCATCGTCGGCCAGACGTGGCAGGATTTCGAGTTCGTCATTCTCGACGACGGCTCGACCGACGACACCCCGGCCATCCTCGAGGGCTGGGCGGCCCGGGATCCACGCATCCGGCTCACGCGGAACCCGGCCCGCGAGGGATGGAGCGCGAGCTCCGACCGGGTGGCGCGACTGGCCCGGGCTCCGGTATGCGCCCGGATGGATGCCGACGACATCGCCCGACCGGAGCGGCTGGCCCGCCAGTGGGACGGTCCTGCGCGACCGTCCGGACGTCGTCCTGGTCGGCACGCTCGCGGAAGGCATCGACCGCACGGGCCGCCGGGTGCGGCCCCGGGACCGGTGGGTGCTGCTGCGGCGGACGCCGCTTCCGCCGTTCGCCCACGGCACGATCATGTTTCGGCGCGCCGAGTTCCTGGCGCTCGGCGGATACCGCCTGGACATCGACGTCGGCGAGGATCTGGATCTCTGCCGGCGGCTGTCACGCCGGGGCCGGGTGGTCGTGCTCGTCGATGCGCTCTACCAGTACCGCTTCCACGCCGGGTCCACCACGCGCGAGCTCCTGGAGAACGGGACCGGGCACGCGCTCGATCAGCTTGCCGCGGCCCTCCACGGGCCGCCCGACGTGGCCAGCGCCGGTCGACGGGGGCTCCACGCCGGGCGCGCCGGCCGGGCGCGGGCGCTCTACTACGCGACCGCGAACGTCATCTGGGCCGGGGACGCCCCCGGCACCGCGCCGTTCCGCTCGCTGGCGCGAACGGGCTCGCTCAGCCCCGCCGCGTTCAAGACCGGCCTCCTGGCCGGCAGCGCGCTCGGGAGCCCGGCCGCCGTCCGGGCGGCCATGGGGTTCGCCGTCCAGGCGCGCGACCGCCTCGCCGGGTGGCTCCTGGGGTCCGCGCGCGGCGGTCGACTGGCGGCCGCGATGAGGCTCGCGTGTGGCGCGAGCCGGGCGCTGCTCAGGCGGAGGCGGCCCGGCGGAACCGGAACGCGTTCTCCGGCAGCGCCAGATCCATGTGGAACCGGTCGGGGCCGACCGCCTCGACCTTCGCCACGATCGTCGTCATCTCGCCGGCGCTGAAGGCCTCGCCCACCGCCTCCATGAACTGGAAGAGCGTGTGGGGCTCGAGCACGCGCGGGCAGCCGGCGGCGCGCGCGACGGCAGCGAGATCGGTCCGCCCCGACGCCGTGTGGGACACGAACCCCCCGGTGGAGAGCAGGCTCTCGTTGTCGAAGACGATGTGGGTCAGGTTCGCCGGCCGGTAGCGGCCCAGGGTGGCCAGCCCGCCCAGGTTCATCAGCACCGAGCCGTCGCCGTCGAGGACGACGACGCCCGTGTCCGGCCGGTTCAGGGCCAGCCCGAGCCCGATGGAGGACGCCAGACCCATCGCGTGCTGCAGGTAGAAGAACGTCTCCCGATGACCGAGGTCGTAGAGCTCCTGGGCCGTCGACCCCATGATCGTCACCACGAGCCGATCGCCCAGCTCGGGGTAGAGGGCGCCCAGGCAGTCGGCCCGCTTCATCGGAGCGCTCGCCGCCGAGAACGCACGCGCATCGCCGTCAATCCTCCATGAGCTCGCGGGACAGGAGCAGCGCGACCGGCCCGAGCGACGACCCGGCGAGCGCCTGGGCGTCGTGGATCTGCTGGCCGACCCGCCCGGGCTCGCGCGCGTGCTCGAACGGGAGCCCGAGCGCCCGCAGGACGGGCTCGGTCACGATGCCACCCTGCGTGTGCCACGGGTAGGGCTCGCCGAAGTGCCCGCGGTGGGCGATCAGCATGACGAGCGGGATATGGTAGAGCATCGCCAGCGACACGATCCCGTTGATGCTGGCGAGGAGGCCGTGGTTCTGCATGAGGAGCGCGTTCCGGGCCCCGGCGAAGTAGGCGCCGGCCGCGATGCCGATCGCCTCCTCCTCCTTCGCCACCTCGACCAGGGTCATCTCCGGGTCGTCCTCGGCCAGCTGGAGGAGGTAGACGAGCCAGGTCTCGGGCAGCGCCGTCAGGAAGCGGATGCCGGCGGCCCGGATCCCCTGATAGACCGCCTTCGAGTTGTCCCGGGAGACCGTCACGAGGTCGCCGCCGATGCGTGGAGCTTCGGGGCGGCGGGTCGGTCGCCGACGCCGACGGCAGGAGATCCCCGTCCCGGAACCGCGACCACCGGAACGGCTTCAGGTCCCAGCCAGCAGCCTGCCCCTCGAGCACCGACTCGGCCATGATGGCGCCGATGGCCGGCGAGTGCTTGAAGCCGTGGCCGCTCCACCCGAAGTCGGCGTGAAGGCCCTGGTACTCGGGGATGGGACCGAGGACGGGCTCGTGATCCGGGGTCACGTCGTAGACGCCCGAGTACCCGCCCATCGACAGCCCGTGCTCCATGATCGGGAAGCGGTGGGCGATCAGCTCGGCGTTCCGCATGACCTCCTGGGCGTCGGCGCCCTCGTTGTACTGGTCGGGGTCGACCACCTCCTGGTACGCGGAGAGGCCGACGATCGTCAGGTTGCCGGTCTCGGGCCGCATGTACGTCCCGCTGGGCCGGTCGATCATCCCGGGATGCCCGTCGAAGCCGGGCGGGCGCCGGAAGAAGCACATCTGGTGGCGCTTCGGAGCGACGGGCACGGCGACGCCGAGCGGCGCGAGGAGCGCCGGCGCCCAGAGCCCCGCGCAGACGACCACGGTCGGCGCGTGGATCTCCCCCGCTGCCGTGCGGACGCCCGTCACGCGGCCGCCGGCCACGAGGAGGGCCTCGACCGGAACGTGCTGGACGATGGTGGCGCCGAGCTCACGGGCGCTCGCCGCGAGCGCGTTCGTCGTCGAGGTGGCGTCCGCGTAGCCGGACTCCGGCTCGTGGGCGGCCACGGCCAGGTCGTCCACCGTCATCGCGGGCACCAGCGCCTTCAGCTCGCCGGGGGTCAGGAGGTCGACCCGCACGCCGAGCGCGCGCGCCCGCCGGACGTTCTCGGTGAGGTTGGCCGCCCGGTCGGCCCCGGCGAGCCAGAGGATTCCGACCTGGCGGAAGCCCGGGTCGCCGCCGCCGATCTCGTCGGACCACCGCTGGAAGCGATGCGCCGAGGCGTTCGCGGTTCGCGTGAGGAAGTCCATGGCGTAGAAGCGGCGGACCAGCGCCGAGGACCGGCCCGTGGGCCCGGACGCGAGGAACTTCCGCTCCACGAGCACCACCCGCCCCGCGCGCCGGTGGGCCAGATGGTAGGCGACGCTCGCTCCGTGGACTCCGCCTCCGACGACGACGACATCGGCCGTGCGCGGCACCTCTGCCATGCGAACCTGGCTCCTTTCGGCGGTGGCTCAGGATTGATCGCTCCGGGGTCGTGAGCCAGTAGGATAGCAGACGATCGCAGGTGGGAACCGGGCCCGACCGGACGCGTGCCGGCCGCCGGATCTCGATCCGAAAGCGGGAGCCGGCGCGCTGACCGGCTCCGAGGGGAGCTCGCGCATGGGTCGTCTTCGTGCCGGCGTCTGCCGCGTGGACATCACTCCGCCGCTCGGCGTCGAGCCCGGCGCCTGGCGGCTCCGGACCGGGCGCGCCGACGGGGCCGACGAGCCGCTCGTCGCGCAGGCGCTCGTGCTCGACGACGGGAGCCGTCGAATCGCGCTCGTCGCCACCGATCTTCTGTGGATGCCGCGGCACGTTGCCGAGGCCGCGCGGCGCCGGGTCGCGGCGCTGACCGGGATCCCCGCCGAGGCCGTGCTCCTGAACGCCTCCCACAACCACAGCGCGCCCGTGCTGCTCGAGCCGGACAGCGTGCGGGCGGCCGTGCGCACCGAGGGGCTGGACGGGTACGCGGCCGCGCTGCCGGACCGCCTCGCCGGGGCCGTCTACGGGGCGAACGCCCGCCGGCAGCCGGCGGCGATCGGCGCGGGAGCCGGGCGGGCCCCGGGCATCTCCGTCAACCGCGTCGACCCGCGCCGGTCGGTCGACGATACCGTGACGGTGCTCCGCGTGGACGGCGAGCACGGCGTGATGGCGATCGTCGTGGGGTTCGCGTGCCACGGCACCTGCGTCGGGGGCCAGACCCTCCGGTGGAACGCCGACTTTCCGCACGCCCTCCGGGCCGCCGTGGAGCGGGCCCACCCCGGGACGGAATGCCTGTTCTTCCAGGCGTGCGCGGGAGACCTGGCGCCGCTCGACTACTGGTTCGGGAACGAGGCCGCGATCCCGCACGGCTACCCCGCCCGCGACCGGGTCGGGGGCGCGCTCGCGGCGGAGGTGCGCCGTGTCGTGCCGACGATCTGGACGGAGGGGGAGTCCGAGCTGGCCATCGACAGCCGCGTGGTGCCGCTCCGCCGTCGACGCCTCCCCTGGAGCGACGCCGACCTGGATCGCGTGGAGCGACGCCTCGCCGCCGAGACCGAGCCGCCGTTCCGGGAGACCTGGGCCGACGAGGTCCACACCGCGACGTCCGCCCAGCGCTTCCCGCTCCACTACCAGCGGGGCGCCCTCGCCATGTACCGCGACATGCGGCGGCGCCAGGACGTGCCGGTCCAGGCCGAGGTCCAGGCGCTGGCCGTCGGCGACATCGCGATCGTCGGCACGGGGTTCGAGCTCTTCAGCGGCCCCGGCCGCGCCGTTCGCGAGCGGAGCCCGTTCCGGACCACGCTCGTTCTCGGCTACTCGAACGACTACCTGGGCTATCTCCCGCCGACGGAAGACTTCGACCGGATCGCCGACGTCCCGCTCGACGCGGTGCTGGACCAGGACCGGTACCGCTGGGCGTACGGCATCACGAACACGCACCTCGACCGCGGCGAGATCGACCGCCTCCTGACCTCGGCCGACGACGCGCTTCGAGCGGTCCACCGGGGGCGCTGAGGTGCCGGGCGGCCAGGAGACGCGCGCGCCGGAACACGGCCGGTTGCCCGTCCTCTTCGTCTCTCACGGGTCGCCGATGGTGGCGCTCGAGACGGACGACTACACGCGGGCGCTGGAAGGCTGGGCGGGCGGCGTCCCGCGTCCGACGGCGATCGTCGTCGTGTCGGCGCACTGGCAGGCGTCCCGCCCGGTCCGGGTCGCCACGAGCGCGGCGCCCGCGACGATCCACGACTTCTACGGCTTCCCGCCGGAGCTCTACGCGCTCCGCTACACGCCGCCGGGTGAGCCGGGGCTCGGGTCCGAGATCATCGCGCGTCTTCAGGACGCGGGGATCGAAGCCGAGGCGGACCCCGGACGCGGGCTCGATCACGGGGTCTGGGTGCCGCTGCGCTTCCTCTATCCCGGCGCCGAGGTGCCGGTGGTCGCGGTCTCCCTGTCGGCGCCCGCCCGCCCACGGGAGCTCCTGGCGCTCGGCCGGGCGCTGGCTCCGCTGAGGGCGGCGGGAATCCTGATCCTCGGCAGCGGAGGCGTCGTCCACAACCTCGGGCGCCTCGACCGCCGCGGAGAGTCCGCCCCGGTGACCGAGTGGGCCCGCGGATTCGACGACTGGGTCCGCGACCGGCTCGAGGCTGGCGACGCGGAGAGCCTGGCCTCGTACGAGCGCCTCGCGCCCCACGCCGCCCTCGCCGTCCCGACCAGCGAGCACTTCGACCCCCTGCTGGTCGCCGTCGGTGCGGCGGGAGCCGAAGGCCGGGTACAGGACGTCTACGAGGGTTTCCGGTTCGGCACCCTCTCGATGCGAAGCTTCACGCTGTCGGCCTGACGCCTCACGAAGTCAGGCCAAACGACCTACGTATTGGATCGCTATTTCAGCCTGTTAGACAGCACCGACGAAGACTTGGGTTTAATTCCGGACGACCCGAGTGTCAGGTCCGATTCGGAGAGTCCCAGCCTAGCGTAGTCGCGGCGCGACCCGGTCCTTCACACCCTTCAGGCGGAAGCCCAGCATGATCGTCAGCACGCCGAAGACGATCGAGAACCCGCCGATCCACCACAGCACCGCCATCACGCCCGCCCCGGGAGCCACCATCAGGACCGCCCCGAGAGCCACGGAGAGGAGGCCGCTCAACCCGAGCAGCCACTCGTTGTCGATCTCCTTCCGGAGGTGGATCGCCGCGATGATCTCGAAGATCCCGCGGACGATCGCCCACGCCGCGATGAGGTAGAGGAGCGCCAGGGCCGTGAGCCCCGGGTAGAGGAAGGTCACGACCCCGACGGCCACGCCGGCCAGCCCGGCCAGGAGCACGCCCCAGGGGAAGGGCCCCGCCTGGCGGCCCACCAGGGCCCACGCAACCGCCAGCACGCCCTCGACCAGCGCGTAGGCGCCGTAGAGCAGGATCAGCACGGCCAGCGTGATACCCGGCCACGCGAAGGCCCCCACGCCGAAGAGCACGGCGCACACGCCGCGCAGCACGATCGCCCACCAGTTCTGTGCCAGAGTCCTCAGCATCGGAGCCTCCCCTCGTCCCGGATCACCGCCACGCCTTCCGCCCCCGCCTCTGGACGTCTCGCCAGGACTCCTCGAAGGCCGCCCGGGCCGCCTGCCGGCGCGCATGCTGACGCTCCACGAGGAGACCGGCGACGAAGCCCGCCCGCGGGCCCGACGACTCCCCGGCCAGCTCGCGCAGGCGCGCCTCGGCCACGGCGGCGTCCTGATGCTCGCCGAGAACGTCCTGGAGCTTCTTCACCCGGTCGACGAAGCGCTCGGCCGAGTGACCCACGGCCGGGGCCGCCAGCTCGGCGGCATAGCGCGCCCGCTTGACCTTGATCCGGACCGCGTGGAGGTCCGCGTCGCCAGGGGTCTCCGGGAGCGACTTCACCGCCCGGCGCAGCTTCGTCCAGGCGCGCGCGGCCAGGTCGGCCAGCGACACGTCGGCGTCCGCCACGGGCGGATGCGAGATGGTCTCCTCCACACGGTCGAGGAGGGTCAGGTAACGCGAGCTATCGAGGGCCACCAGCAGCTCCGCGCGAGAGCGCGCCGCCGCCTTCTCGAGGCGGCTCAGGCAGCGCCCGGCCGACCCCGCGGTCCTGACGCTCGAGCACGCGAAGCTCCCCGCGCAGATGCTCCCGGAGAACGTCGAAGTCGCGCGGACCGCCAAGGGCCGCACCGAGCCAGGCCAGCTCTTCCCGGAGCGCGTTGATCGGCCTCCGTGCGAACATCCGGCGCGCCACCCGCATGACGGCGCGCAGTCGCCGCACGGCCACCCGCATCTGGTGGAGCTCTTCCGCATCCGCGCCGAGCCGGGTGCCCGGATCGTGCGCACGAATGGCGTCGAGATGGATGCGCATCGCGGCCAGCACCCGGTCGAGCGGCGTGGCGGACGGGCCCGGCGGCTTGATCTCGAGGGAGAAGTCGAGCCCCAGCGCCCGGAAGACCTTCGGCGTCCCCTGGCTCTCGGTGGCACCGCTCGCCCGCAACAGGTCGCCGAGGCGCTCGAGAACCGCCTCGTCCCCCGCCCCGGTCAGCTCGACCTCGACCTCGCGGAAACGCCGCTTGACCCTCCGCCCGTCGAGCACCGCCACCGAGTCCAGCACCACCTCGGCGGCCGGACGGCCCTTCTCGCGCACGAGGACGCCCACGCGCCGCGTGCGAAGCGTGGCGATCGGGCCGAGCTCGGCCTCGCGCGTGTAGACGCGGAGGAGGCGCCCGAGCTCGTCGGGGAGCCGGAACGACGAGCCCGGCAGCTCCAGCTCGAGGCGTGCCGCTCCGCGGGGCAGCTTGACCTGCCAGAGCGGCCGGCGCCTCTCGATGCGGCACCGAAGCGTGACGCCGTGACGGGCGAGACGATGGTCCGGCGTGTCGTAGTAGCGGGAGACGAATACCCGCGCGGCCAGGGGCCGGCCGGGGAGCCTGGGCAAGCGGAAGCCCGGCTCGACGTCGAGCTTCAACTCTCGCTCGAGGGTTCGCTTCATGTCGCTCGACCTGCCGGAGGCCGCGGGCGTCGCCGGCTCCTGATTCCAGAATAGCCCACACCAGGCTCGGGGCGCCACGCCCGGCGGGAGCCGCGTCGACGCCGCCGGTCCGCCAGCCACGATGCCCGGACAGCTGCCTCGCCGGCAGGAACCGGCGTCGCCTGGCCGGCGTACAATCGCGCGGATGACGATGGCGATGAGCGGCATGGCTGGCGCACCGCGGAGGCCGGACCGGTGAGGAGACGACTCGACCTCCGGATGCTCGGGCGCGGGCTCCTCGTCTTCTGGGCCGTCTACTTCGCCATCGTCACGCTCTCGAACCTGTCGGACCTCTGCCGGAGCCTCCACCTCCTGCCGGCGGACTGGCGCTGGGTATCGGGCAACCTGGCGTTCATTCGGGCCAGCACGGGAAGCCTCCCGCCCTGGACGAGCCAGCTTCTCCTCGCGGGCGTCATCGTCTGGCAGGCGCTCTCGGCCATGCTGTTCTGGCGGGCGGCCCGGAACCCGGCCGGGCGATGGCTGGGCCCGGCCTTCGTGGTGAGCGTCGCGCTGTGGGCGGCGTTCGTCCTGCTGGACGAGCTCCTCCTGATCTTCGAGACCGGGGCGGAGGCGACCCACCTCCGGCTCATGATCGCCGAGCTCCTGACTCTCGTCCTGCTGCGGCCGGGGGGACTCCTGGGTGCGACGGAGGGTTCCCCGCCTATGCGGGGCTAGGCGTGATGGCGGTCCGTCCGGTAGTGCGCCCCCAGGAGGTCCGCCCCGAAGTTGCTCCGGGGATCGTGCCAGACCGAGTGAATGTGGTTGGCGTTGTTCTGCGTGTTGTCGTACTCGATCAGCAGCGTCGGCCCGTGGAGGCGGTAGTAGTGGGGTCGCTTGGCGTCCATGGGACCGGCCCAGGCGAAGTGGAGCCGCTCGATTCCGGCCGCGTGGAGCTTCCGGAGCTCGCTCTCGGCGAGGTCGGCGCGCATGTTCCGCGCGTATGTCTCCAGGAGGCGGAGGACGAGCGTGCGCGACTCCCCGCCGAGACTCCCGACCGGCACCCCCGCGGGCGCTCGGAGACTCTGCTCCCTTCCCGGGCCGCTCACGATGTCGCCGAGCGACTCGGCCCCGATCGTCGCGCGGGCGCGCCCGGCCGGATCGAGGCTCCCGAGGAGCGCCAGGCCGAGATCCTGCTCGGCGGACAGGACGCGCAGCCCCTTCAGGGGGCCAGACGGCACCTCCGCCGGGTTCGCGCCGAGGAACGCGGGGGTGACCGCGACCGCCCGGCCGGGGACGACCGTGAAATTGAGCGAGAGATGGTGCCCCTCGAACCGCCACCCCCAGGGCGCCCCCGGGCCGGGCGTCCCGAAGATCGTGATCGCGTAGTTGTCGGGATCCCGGTTGAAACCGCCGAACGTCTCGAGCTGCCGGAGCACTCCCTCGACACGGATGACGTCCTGCACCTTGGCGTAGCCGGCCGCCGAGAGCCCCGCCTGCAGCAAGCCGTGCGCGGCGGCGCGGCCATCGGCCGTCATGTCCTTGAGCGGCAAGCCCTCCCGCCGGCGCGGCACGTAGTGCCAGTTCAGACGCTCGGCCTGTGTGAAGGAGAAGGTCGCCTGACGAGCCCGTCGCGAGTCGAGCGTCCCCAGGAACGCCAGCGCGGCCCGGGCCATGGCCTCCTGCCCGCTCTCCTCGGCCCACAGCCACGTCGGCCGCCCGGTGGCCCCCAGCGCCGCCGAAGCCGCCAGGCCGCGGAGAAGCCCTCGCCGCCCGAGCCGCCGCGCTCGCACGGCTAGGGGACCGCAGCCGGAGCCAGGCGGCCCGCGACGCGAAACCGTCCACCCGGTTCCGGGGTCAGCGCGAGAAACTCCCCGGGCGCCGGGTTGATGCCGGTCAAGGCCTGGATGTTCGCGCCGTGGGTGACCAGCACGAGGTTGCCCGTGGCGGGCCGCTCGCCGACCAGGCTCCGTACCGCGCGCGTCCGCTCGGGCTCGCGGGCGCGATCCTCGAAGACCGAGTCGAGCGGCTCCCAGGGTTCGACCTGGCCGAACGCCAGGCGCGCGGTCTCGAGACACCGGCACCAGTGGCTCGACAGCACGCGCCCGACCGGGATGCCTCGGGACCGGAATGCCGCGCCCACCCGCCGCGCCTCGTCCCGGCCGGCGTCGGTCAGGTTGCGCTGGGTGGGACAGTTCGCGAGGCTGAAGCCGGGCGGGTCGCCGACTCCGGGCGTCGTCGTGGAATGTCGCATCAGGACAATGTGGCCGCCCCCGCGCAGGAGGGTCCACAGCGCCTCGTCGGCGAGGACCGTCGTCGGCGCCAGGAGGAACAGGGCGACCACGCTGACCATCCGCATCGCGGGACTCCCGTCGGGGCCCGTCTCGGCCTCGACTTCATCCTATACGGAGCTTGACCGATCCGTTACCGTGTCCCTAGGGCCGCGCGCGCCGACGCTGCGGACCGGGGGAGGCAGCACGATGAGACGAGGTCGTGCCTGGTGGCCGCGACGCCGAGAATTCCTGGGAGCCGCCCTGGCGTTCCCCTCCGCCCTGGCCCTGGCCGGGAGCCGGGCGGTGGCCCAGCCCCGCATGCTGGCCGCGACACCGAGCTGCGTCGACAAGGGCGCGCCCACGCCGCCCCAGACGGCGGGTCCGTTCTTCAAGCCGCGCTCGCCTCTGCGCGCCTCCCTGCTCGAGCCCGGGATGGGCGGCACGCGGATCGTCCTCACGGGGTCGATCCTGACGACCAGCTGCCGGCCGATCGCCGGGGCGCTTCTCGACTTCTGGCAGGCCGACGACCGGGGCGAGTACGACAATTCCGGCTTCCGCCTCCGGGGCCACCAGTTCGCTGACGAGCAGGGCCGCTACCGGCTCGAGACCGTCGTTCCCGGGCTCTACACGGGGCGGACGCGCCACATCCACGTCCGGGTGCAGGCGCCGAACCAGCCGGCCCTCACCACCCAGCTCTACTTCCCGGGGGAGTCCGGCAACCAGGGCGACGGCATCTTCCGGCCGGAGCTGGTCATGGCGGTGCGGGACGAGCCAGGCGCCAGGGCCGGCGCCTTCGACTTCGTCCTGGCGGTCCCCGCGCCGAAGCCGGCCGGCTGACGCGGCGGGCGCGGCCCGATGGGGCACGTCGAGAAGGTCGATCGCACGCTCCCGCTGAACCAGATGATCTTCCACGTCCGCCGCGACGCCGAGCTCCGGCGCCGGTGGCGCGAGGACTTCGACGCCCTCGCCCGCGAGTTCGGCCTGTCGGCGGAGGAGACCGCCGCGGTCAAGGCGGCCGACGTCCGCCAGCTCAACGACATGGGCGTGCACCAGTACTACGTCTCCCAGATCCTCCGGCTGTCGTTCGGCGCGGCGGGCGCCTCGAACGCGCATCCGGCGCTCGAGGCTTTCCGGCGCGCGTATCCCGAGCACGTGCGGTAGGGCGCCCCCTGGCCACCGTCGTCGCCGCGATGGCCGCGACCCACGCCCCCGGGCTCACCGGGTGGTTCGACCGCGCGCCCGAGGCGGACCGGAAGCTCGTGCTCGACGGCTACGGCGAGCTCCGCCGCCGGCTCGAGGCGGCTCGGCCCGACGTCCTGCTCATGCTGGCGAACGATCACCTCCTGAACTGGCCGATCAACAACATCCCGGACTACACGGTCGGCATCGGCGCCGAGCACGTCGGCCCCGCGGACTGGTTCGACGAGTGGCTCGCGCTCCCCAAGTACCGCGTCCAGGGCCGCCCGGACCTGGCGCGCGCGATCGTCCGGGAAGGCGCGCGCCTCGGCGTCATGTTCGCGTACCTGAACCGCCTCGAGCTCGACGACGGGATCTCCGTGCCGCTCCACTACCTGACGCCCGGCATGCAGATCCCGCTCGTGCCGATCACGCTCAACTGCACGGTGCCGCCCATCCCGTCGTCCGAGCGCGCCTACCGCCTGGGGGAGGTCCTCCGCGAGATCGTCACGACCCGCTGGCCGGCGGACGTCCGGGTCGCGGTGGTCGCGACCGGCGGGCTCTCCCACGAGCCCGGCGGGCCGCGCTATCTCCAGGTCGACGAGGCCTTCGACCGCTGGTTCCTCGAGCGCCTCGCCGAGGGCGACCACCGCCGGATCATCCGGGAGTGCACGGTCGACCGGATGGAGGCGGCGGGCTCCGGCGGCACCGCGGAGCTTCTCGCGTGGATCGCGGCGCTCCCCTTCACCGCCGGCCCGGCCGACGTGCTCGGCTACACGCCGTCGCTCGCGTGGCGCACGGGAACCGGCATGGTCGACTGGCCCCGGCTCGCCTGAGGCGGCCCACCGGCACCTGGCGGCCAGACCCGCCGCGCTCGCGACGAGTCGGTCAGCGCGCCGAGAAGCCCCGGGGCGGCTCTCCCGTCAGACGGCCGCCGCGCCCGCCACCGCACACTGGTGGTCCTGCTCTCCCGTGCCTCCGCCGCAGCCGATCGCTCCGATGACCCGGCCCCCCGCGCTGATCGGCGCGCCACCGGCGCTGACGAGCACCTCGCCGGGAACCATCCCCGGCAGCGCGTTCCAGAATCCCGGATGCTCGCGGGCCGCCTCGGCCATCTCCTTCGTCGAGCGCCGGAAATTCGCCGCCGCCACGGCCTTCCCGCGGGACGTCTCGGTCGTGAAGAAGCCGGCGCCGTTCCCGCGCGCGCACAGCACGAGCCGCCCCGACTCGTCCACCACGGTGACGGTCATGGTCGTGCCCAGCTCGCGCGCCCGGACCTGAGCGGCGCGAAGGGCCTTCTCGGCGATCTCGAGGGTCATGTCGATCACACGGTCCTCCGTGCGCCGGCGCGGGCCGGCATGAGCAGGGTCAGCGGGCGCCGAGCAGGAGGAAGGGCGCCCAGTAGTAGGGGTGGGCCGTGGCCGGAGCCTGGAGCAGCGGCGAGCTCCGCCTGCTGGAGCGCGCCCACGCGGCCCGCGGGCGACAGGGCCCGGTGGAAGACCACCATGAAGTCCCGGGTGGCCACGTCGCTGACCTTCCAGAGCGAGGCGACGATCGACTGCGAGCCGGCCTGGCTGAAGGCCGCCGCCAGCGTCACCAGCGCCGCCCCGGGCACCTGCTCCCCGAGCGCGGTCTCGCACCCGGACAGGATCGCGAGCGAGTTCGGCGGCAGCGACAGCCCCGCGATCTCCCCGATGGTCAGCCGCTGGCTCGCCTGATCGTCGCCGGCCAGGAGGAGATAGGACCGCTCGGGCTGCTCCGGGTCCAGCACGCCGTGCGTGGCGAGGTGGAGCTCCGAGAACTTCCCCGCCAGCTCGAAGAAGCGCGGCTTCGTCGCGGCCGGGCCGTCGAGCGCGGTCACCCCCGGCCGCACCCGGGCGAGCTCCCGCACCTCGCGGCTCGCCGCCGGGAGCGTCCCGTCCGGGTTGGCGAGGGCAAGGAGCGGCGAGTCGGGCGCCACTCCGAGCGGGCTCAGGAGGTCCACCAGCTCGAGCTGCGTCACGTAGCTCACGCGGTGTGTCTCGGCGAGGAAGCGCTGGCGGCCGTCGGGCTGCTTCCGGGTGAGCGCGTGGATGGGAAGGTAGAGGAGCAGGTCGTTCGGGAACAGGATGAGGTCCTTGTGGGCGGCGAGCTCCGGCTTCGATCGGGCCGAGGAGGTGCCCCGCGAGCTTCTCGGTGACCTCCTTGAGCGGCGCCACGTCGCGGCGAAAGACCTCCGACCCGTCGTCCGCCCACGGCAGACGCTGCGCGGCGGCCCGCTCGAGATGGGTGCGGTACGCGCGGACCAGGTCGTAGAGGTCCTTCTGCGAGACCGCCTGGCGTGCGGACCTGGAACTTCCCGCCCGCGGCGACGACGAAGATGTAGAGCGCGTCGGGCGCGGCGAAGTACTGGACCGCCAGCATCCCCGCCGGCAGCCGCTCCGCGAACTTCGCGATCGCCTTCGGGTCGACGGTCTGCTGCTCCACGAACTGGGCCGGTAGCGCGGGTAGCGCGCGAGGAAGGCCTGGACCTGCGCGAGGTACTCGCCCTTGGTCTGGGCGAGCTCCCGCGTCAGCTCCTGGATCCGCTCAGGTCGCTGCTCTCCGGGAGCCTTGCCCTGCTCGGCCTGGAGCGCCCGCTCGAGGCGAGTCGTCTCGCCCTTCTTCTCGCCCACGTTCCGGGCGACCCGCCGCGCCTCCGGATCCTGGAGCGTGGGGCGCGCCGCCGCCATCGTGCTCGCCACGAGCAGCGCCTTCTTGGCCTCGATCGCGGCGAGGGCCTCGAGCTCGTACCCCTTCGCCCCGTCTCGCTCGTGCAGGCGAAGCAGCACGCGCGCCAGGGAATCGAACACCGCCAGGCGGTTGGCCGACTCGAGGTACTGGGCCCGGGATTGCTGGCCGGCCAGGGTTCCCGCCAGGCCCCGGATGACCGTCGTCGCCTCATGATAGGCGGCCGCCGCCTCGACCCGCTTGCCGTTCCGCTCGTGGAGCCGGCCGAGGAGGTTCGCGGTGCGCCAGTGGATCTCGGGCAGCCCGCCTCCTCGCAGCACCAGGACGGACCGCTCGAGGGTCGACTGCGCTCTCGCCAGGTCGCGCGTCTCCCAGTACACGATGCCGAGGTTGTTGAGGAGCAGGCCGATCCGGGGATGGGTCGGCCCGAGCGCCGGCTCGGCGATCTTGAGGGCGCGCTCGAGGTCGTTCCGGGCGAGGACGTAGTTCCGGAGCGCCTGCGCGATCCGCGCCCGGTTCCGGAGCGTCTCGGCAAGCTGGGGGTGGGCCGGGCCGAGCGCCTGCTCCTGGATCCGCAGCGCGCGCTCGATCAGCGGCAGGGCCCCCTGGTAGTCTCCGCTCTGCCGCAGGATGTTCGCGAGCGTGGTCAGGGTCCACGCGACGCTCGGATGGTTGGGCCCGAGCGCCTTCTCCCGGATCGCCAGGGAGCGCTCGACGAGCGGGCGCGCCTGCGCGTAGTCGTCCAGCCGCTCGTAGAGCGCGCCGTAGTGGGTCAGGACGTAGCCCGAGATCGGGATGCTCGGGGCCCAGCGCCCGCTCCTGGATGCGAAGCGCGCGCTCGAATGTCGTGCGCGCCTGGTCATACTCGCCGAGGTCCCGGTAGAGCCGGCCGAGATGGCCAAGCGTCTGGCCGGTGCGAAGGTGATTCGGTCCGAGCGTGCGCTCCCGGATCCGGAGCGCCCGCTCGAGGCTGGCGCGCGCCGCCGGGTCGCCCAGGTCGAGCTGGACCCAGCCCAGCCCGTTGAGCGCGGCCGAGACCTCCACGGCGTCCGGGCCGAGGACGTCCTCCGGATCCGCAGCCCCCGCTCGTAGAGCGGACGCGCGGCCCCCGGGCTGCCTCCTTGCTGGACGACCATGGCCAGGACCTCGATCGTGTCGGCGACGGCCGCCGAGCCGGCGCCGAGCGCGGCTTCCTTGATGCCAAGGGCCCGCTCGAGCACCTTCCGCCCCTCCGGGTAGTCGCCGCTCCTCTCGAGGAGGCGGCCGAGGAGGTCGAGAGCCTCGGCGACCTCGAGGTGGCCGGCGCCCAGCGCGCGCTCCCGGAGAGCCACGGCCTCGCGCGCCTTGGAGACACCGTCCTGGTACCGCCCTTCCTGGAGGTCGCGCTGGGCCTCGGCCTTGAGGTCCCAGGCCCGCCGAAGCGTCTCGTCCGTCGGCGCCGTCGCGGGAGCGGGAGGCGGCTGGGCGAGGACAGGTCCCGCCGGAAGGCACGCGAGCGAGGCGGCCAGGGCGCACCAGGCGGTCAGTCTCGGCATCTCCAGCCCCTTTCGCGACACGGGCGGCGCCGCCCTGTCCGCCTTCACGGCTTCCGGGTGGCGAGGAACTCGGCCTCGTCGAACTCCTGGGCGGCGAGGTCGACGAGCCCGACGCGATCGTACACGAGGCCGAGGAGCTGGCGGAGCGTCGGGCTCATCCGGGTCCTGCGCGATGCCCGCCATCAGCTCGCGCCTCGCATCGACGTAGAGTCCTTCCTGGAAAAAGAGGCCCGCGCGCATGAGCGCGAGCGGGCTCCCGGTCTCGCCGCCGAGCGCCGCGGGCGTGACGTCGGCGAGCGCCGCCCGGATGCGCGCGGCGTCCGGCTCGGGGACGACCTCGAAGTCCGCCCGCAGGGCCGTCTGGCCGGGAACCTCCAGCGTCCAAGCGTAGCGAGCCCCGGGGGTGAGCGGCGGCGCGGTCGACGGGTACGGCAACGGCCGGCGAGGGATGCCCGCCTGCTCCCAGACGAGCCCCTGGGGGCCCGTCAGCCGGACGCCGTAGTCCGTGCGCGGCGGGCCGCTCCACTCGAACGTGATGGGACCGGCCATGAGGCGTGTGTCCCGGGGCGCCAGGATCCGCGGCGGAGGGGATCCGGACCGGACGGAGAGCGACTGATACGTCGGCGCCTTGGGCTGGCCCAGCAGGAACTGGGTGACCCCCGCCATCAGACCCTTCGCCCGATCGGCGCCGGTCTCGCCGCGAGGCGCCTGGACCGGGAAGGGCGAGTTGGCCGCCGTCACCGCCTGGGAGCTTCCGCCGGTGAAGGCGAGCGTCGCGCGGCCGTCGCCGGTGACGCGTACCTGGTCTCCGGGACGAAGGGCCTGAAGCGCCCGAGGCGCGGTCCAGTCCCCGTCGTCCGCCCGCTTGACCCGGACCTCGCCCTTGCCGGGGCGGATCTCCGTGAGCACGGCCACGGGGTCGGCGGCCAGCGCCGCCGTCGGCCAGACGGTGCCCAGGACCAGCGCGAGGGTCAGCGCGGTCGCCGCGCCGCGACCCGTCTCATGACCTCGGTTCATCGGGCCCTCCGCCTGCCAGTTGTGGCGACCGTGGAGAATCTGGCAACCCTCGCGACGGCGGCCCGCCCGGTCCCCGCGGACGGACCGCCAGGAGCTCGTACACCCGGAGCGGCTCCGCACGCCCCTTGACCGGAACCTCGCCACAGTACCGCGTCTCGGCCCGGTCGCCGAGCGCCTCGTGCGTCTCGGCGGTGATCAGCGCCGTGGTGCCGAGATCCTTGTTCACCCCTTCCAGCCGCGCGGTGGCGTTCACCGTGTCGCCGATCACCGTGTACTTGATCCGGCCCGGGCCACCGACGTTGCCGGCGAACACGGTGCCGGTGTGGATGCCGATGCCCATCCGGAGCGTGGGAACCCCCCGGGCCGCCCAGTCACGGTTCAGCCGCTCGAGCGCCGCCTGCATCCCCATCGCCGCCCGGGCCGCCCGCCCGGCATGGTCGGCATCCGGGAGGGGCGCCCCGAAGACGGCGAGGATCCCGTCGCCGATGAAGTCGTTGACCATCCCGCGCTCGGCGAAGATGGCGTCGATCATCGCCGGGAAGTACTCGTTCAGATGGGCGGCGACGCGCTCGGCCGGCATAGTCTCGGACAGCGTGGTGAACCCGCGCAGGTCCGACACGAGCACGGAGACCTCGCGGCGGGACCCCTGGAGCGTCGGATTCTCGGCGAGCACCTGCTCCATGACGTCGCGCCCCACGTAGCGGCCGAAGGAGTCGCGGATTCGCCGGCGCGCGAGGGCCTCCGCGCCGATTCCGGTCAGGCACGTGACCACGACCGGGAAGGAGGAAGTCGACCGCGTATCCCCCGCCGTGGAACGCGAGGTAGCTCGCGGGCACCCCGGCCGCGAGGGTGAGCGCGAGAGCGGCCAGGGTCCCGCCGAGCGGCCGGAGCCAAGTCAGGAGCGCTCCGGCCACGCCCACGACTCCGAGCTGGATGCCCAGGCTCGCCAGCCAGCCCGCCGGTCGGACGAGCGATCGGGTGGCCAGCATGTGCACGACGTTGGCGTGGATCTCGACGCCGGCCAGCCGGCCGACGGGGGTCTGGAAGAAATCGCGGCTCTCGGCGAACGTCGCGCCGACGAGGGCCACGCGTCCGCGGAGGGGGTTGTCCTCCGCCACCGGAGGCGCATCCGGCTGTCCCAGCTCGGCGACGGCATCGCTCGGAATCGCGAGGAAGCTTCCGGCGGGACCCACGTAGTTGATCCGCCAGAGCTCCCCCGCCCGGAGCGCGAGCGGAGAGCCACCCGAGGGCAGCCAGGCCCCCGCCCGCCAGTACGGGAAGGCGGCGAGGTCGTCGGGAAGCGCGCGGGGGGCGGCGGCCCCGGCCGGGGGGGCGCCGGCGATCTGAGCGAGCACCGCCAGGCCGAACGCCGGCATCGGCGGCCCGTCGGGCGCCGGCAGAAGCGGCCGCGACCTGGCGGATCACGCCGTCGTCGTCGATGGGGACCCGATCGGACCCCCGCGGCACCGCGCGCACGAGACCGCGCCGCGGCCAGCGGCCCCGACTCCGGAACCCGCGCGTCGACCAGGACCAGCCGGTGACGGTCTCCCCTGGCCGAGCTCCCGGATCGCCCGAGCCAGAGCCTCGTCGTCAGCCGCTGTCGTCGGAACCGACAGCGCGATGTCGAGGCCGACGACCGACGCGCCGCTTCGATCGAGCCCTCGGAGGACGCTGGCGAGATAGGCTCGAGGGATCGGCTGCCGGGCGCCCAGTCTCTCGAACGCCGCCTCGTCGATGGCGACGACGACGACCTCGGGCGGAAACCGCTGGCCGCCGAGCCGCTGGACGAGGTCGAGCGTTCGCACCTGGAGCGGCTCGAGCCAGCCGAGCGCCGACGCCGCCGTCACCGCCATCGCGGCCACGGCGCCCGTCAGCCAGAGCTGTCCGAGACGCCGGAGACGCCCGGAGCTTCGGCGCCCGGGTGCACCGCCCACCCGGCGCTCCCCGGCGCTCATCCCGCCCGCCCGGCGAGTCGGGTCTGCGCTCGCGCGTCCGCGGCGGCGCCCGTCTCCGTGGCCGG
The DNA here is from genome assembly GCA_963745015.1 of uncultured Candidatus Rokubacteria bacterium. Taxonomy (GTDB): domain Bacteria; phylum Methylomirabilota; class Methylomirabilia; order Rokubacteriales; family DASRDR01; genus DASRDR01. The sequence goes on along the minus strand of CAVUVU010000007.1, from coordinate 37,709 downwards.
GATCATCCGCTGTTCCCAAGGGTCGACGCGGACTCCGCCGGCGGCGCATCCGGGCGAGGCGTGAAGCGCACGGTCACGATGCCCTGGTCGAGCGAGCGCTCCGTCAGCCGTGCCCAGCCGGCCGATCAGGCGCAGCATCCGCTGGTTGTCGGCGAGAACGTGGGCCAGGAACCGGCTGATGCCGCGGCTCCGGCCGTGATCGAGCAGCGCCGACAGCAGGATCGTCCCGAGTCCCTTGCGCTGCCAGCCGTCCTCGACCACGACCGCGATCTCGGCCTCGTCGGCGCCGGGTGGCGTGCCGTAGCGCGCCACGCCGACGAGCCCCGCGTCGGAGCCGGCCGCCACGATCGCCGCGTTGCGGTCATGGTCCACATGAGCCAGAATGCGCGCCCAGTCGGGCGGCAGCCGCCGCATCACCGTGAAGAAGCGCTGGTAGGCGGTCTCCGGGGACAGCCGACCGTAGAGCTGGGTGAGCGCCGCCGCGTCCTCGGACCGGATCGGGCGAAGCCGCACCGCCGTGCCGTCGCGCAGGAGGACGGTCCGCCCGGATTCCAGCGGGAGCCCTTCCCTGTCCGGACCCGGCGCTACGCGCCCGGATACTCCTCGAACGAGCCGAACCGCCGGACGAGCGCGAGGTACTCCTCCCGCGAGAGCTTCGGCCCCGCCTCGGCCTTCACCCGGCGAGCCTCGCGGGCCCCGTTCATGAGCAGGTCGACGACGGTCATCGCCATCGCCTTGGCGGGGTTGACCGCCGCCAGCGCGTGGTCGACGACCACGTAGTCCGCGCCGTGGATCACGCCCTGCACGCCGCCCGCGCGCGGGTGCGCCTCGGGCATGATGAAGCCCAGGTCGCCGACGTCCGTGGACCCCGTGGAGTGGCGCGGCCGCCCCATGTTGGCCTCGCCGACGACGGCGGCGCAGTTGGCGCGCGTCAACGCGACCAGGTTCGCGTCCATCTGCTGGGGCAGGTAGCCCGGGATCGTCGTGATCTGGACCCGCGCCCCCATGGCCTGGGCCCCCGCGCGGAGGCTCCGGTCCACCTTTCGCGCGGCGTCGGCGATCGCTTCCACGGTCTTGCCGCGAACGAAGGTCTCGAGCCGGACGTCGGCCGGCACCGCGCTCACCGCCTCCCCGCCCCGGGTGATGATCGGGTGGACGCGGATCGTGTCGTCGTCGCGGAACGTCTCGCGGTTGGCGTCCATCGCGTGGAGCGCGATCTGGGCGGCCTTGAGGGCGTTGATCCCGAGGTGGGGCGCGCTCCCGGCGTGGGCGCCCTTCCCCAGGAAGCGCATGAACTTCACCACGCAGCCGTTGTGCGTGTCCCCGACGCTCGCCAGGCCGTCCTCCGGCCGGGCGTTCGTGTGGGTGATGATCGCCATGTCGACGTCGTCGAACTCGCCGAGCCGGATCAGCTCCGCCTTGCCCACCAGGAACTCGAGCTGGCCCTTCTCCCGGAGGCCGAGGCGCCACTCCACCTCGATGTACTCCTCGGCGGGCACCGCGAACAGCACCACGTCGCCGTCGAGCTCGTCCATGACCGCCTGGAGGCCCATGCCGGCGCCGATCATCGAGGCCACCTGGGCGTTGTGGCCGCACGCGTGCGCCGCCCGGGTGTCCGGGTCCGCGAAGGGGTGCTCCCCGACGATCAGGGAGTCGAGCTCGCCGAGGACCGCGACCGTCGGGCCCCGCGAGCGGCCGCGGAGCCGCGTCTTCACGCCGGTGAGCGCCAGGCCTTCGCGGCACTCGAGCCCCATCCGGCGGAACCATCCCGCGACGAACTCGGCGGTGCGCACCTCACGGTAGCCCGGCTCCGGATGCTTCATGATGTGCTCGCTGATCGCGACGATCTCGCCCTTCCGGCGGTCGATCTCGGCGCAGAGCCGCGCCTTCAGCTCCTCGGCGGTCGCCATCTGGTCTCCTCCGGTCCCACGGGGTTCGCCCCGTCCGGACGCGAAGCGACGGTACACCATGGCCGTCGGGGGGAACAAGCGCGGCCGGTCGGGAGCGAGCCTCCTCGAGGCCTCCGCAACGAGCCTCGGGTCGGGTACACTCGGTCGTGCGGTGACACGTCCCAGCGCGAGGAGACTCATGGCACAGCGCAGGTTCCCGGTGCTCGTGGCAACCGACGGCAGTCCGGCGGCCCGTGCCGCGGTCGAGGCCGCGATCGTCTTCCCCTGGCCGCGCGGCAGCACGGGGCACGGTCTCGTCGCGCGGCACACCCCCGTGCTGACCGACGCGACTCCGGCCGTGTGGGAAGCGCTCCTCGAGGTCGGCCGGGCCGAGGCTCACCGCGCGGAGCAGCGCCTCCGCCGGCGCTGGCCGGACGCGGACGTCCTGGTCACCGACGCGCCCCCCGTGCCGGGAATCCTCACGCGGGCTCGAAGGCTCCGCGCGCGGGCGATCGTCCTCGGCTCCCGGGGCCTGGGCGCCGTGGGGCGCTTCCTCCTCGGAAGCGTGAGCCGGACCGTGGTGCGGCAGGCGCCCTGCGCCGTGCTGGTGGTGAGAGGCTCGGCACGGGCTCCGCGCCGTTTCCTGATCGGCGTCGACGGGTCCCCTCACGCGCGCGATGCCGTGGCGTTCGTCGCCGGTCTCACGCCGCCCCGAGGCGGCCAGGCGCGCCTCCTCAGCGTGGTCGAGCCCGTCCGGCTGCCCTCCACCGGGCTCATGCCCGCTCGCGTGCGCGCGATGGTGGAGAGCGAGGCGGCGAGCCTCGAGCGGGAGCACGTCGACGCGGCGCGACGACAGCTCGAAGCGGCCCAGGCGCGACTCACGCGAGCCGGGTGGCGCGTGAAGACCGAGATCCGGACGGGCCGCCCGCTCGAGGAGCTCGTGGCCGCCTCGACGGACGCCGACGTGCTGGTCATCGGCGCGCGCGGCGTGGGCGCGGTCGAGCGGCTCGTCCTCGGCAGCGTCGCCGAAGGCGCCGTGAGCCGCGCGCCGGTCCCCGTCCTCGTCGTTCGCTGACGTCGGGATCGCGGCTCGCTCCGAGACCCTGCCCAGGGGATAGGCAGCATGCCCAGCTCCGCGGCACGATCCCGGCGCTGAGCGGCCCGGTCGTCCTGCCCGTACCCGCGTAACTTCCAGCCAGAACGGCCCTCCCGCGCCGCCCGGCCTCCCGCGACGGATCGGGCATCGCGCTTGCTACCCCGTTCGTCCAGCGCGGCGGCCCTGGCTGCCGCACGGCAACGGCGCCATCCCGATGGCGCCGTTGTGTCTACGACGGCCCTCGGGCGGCACGACACCGTCGATCACGATCGACCCGAGGAGGCCGAATGAACGAGGATCGGACAGGCCCGCAGGACCCCGGCAGTCTGCGCCGGCCGTCGCACCCGTCGCGCGTTGACGCTGGCCGCCTCGCTCGGCCTGGCGCTGGCCGGGTCCGCATGGGCCCAGACCGCACCGCCGGCAACCAGCCCCGCAACGGCTCCCGCGCCGCCTCCGGCGGCGGAGACGAAGCCGGCCGAGGAGGCGAAGGGGCCCAACACCGGGCGGGTGTCGATCAGCGCGGGCGTCGACTGGACGTCCGCGTACTTCTTCCGGGGCATCAAGCAGGAAACCGAGGATGTCATCCTCCAGCCCTACGGCGAGCTCTCCATCAAGCTCGTGGACCAGGCCGGCGCCCTGACCGCCCTGTCCGTGACCGGCGGCTTCTGGAACAGCCTCCACACCGGCCCCACCGGCTCGGACAGCGTGACCGCTTCGGACCCGAAGATCTGGTACGAGTTCGACGGCTACGTCCGCCTCTCCGCCGTCCTCTGGGAGGACCTCACGACGTACGCCCTCTACACCGCCTACACCAGCCCCAACGACCTCTTCGGCACGGTCCAGGAGCTCGCCTTCGGGGTCGCCTACAACGACGCCAAGCTCCTCGGCCCCTTCGCCCTGAACCCGACTTTCTCTGATCGCCTTCGAGCTCGACGGCCAGGCCGACGCCGGCGCCGACCAGGGCGTGTACGCCCAGATCGGCATCGCCCCCGGCTACACCTTCTTCGCCGAGTCCGCGTATCCCGCTGGCCGTCTCCGTCCCCCTGGCGGTCGGCCTGAGCCTCAGCGACTACTACGAGTTCGGCACCGGCTCCGACGACACCTTCGGCTACTTCTCGGGCGGGGTCACGGCATCCGTGCCCCTTGCCTTCGTCCCGCCGGCGTTCGGCAAGTGGCTCGTCAAGGGCGGGGTCACGGTGCTCTACCTCGGCGACAACCTCAAGGCCATCAACGACGGCGACGAGATCCAGGTCATCGGCACCGTCGGCCTGGTCTTCACGTACTGAGCCATGGCGAACCCACGGACCTCGCGGCGTGCCGCCGACGCGTCCCTCGACCCCGACCGCCGCCGCGCGACGGATGGCGAGCCCCTCACCCCCGCCGCGCTGGCGGATCGTGGTCATCGACGACCACGTCTCGTCGCGGGCGCTGGTCCGCGCCGCCGTCGCCCACGCCGGCGGCGCGGTGGTGGCGGAGGCGGACACCGCCGGCGCGGGAATCGACCTCGTCGCGCGGGAGCGGCCGGACGCGGCCGTGATCGCGGTCGGCCTGCCGGACGGCGACGGGATCGATGCCGCGGCCGAGATCGAGCGCCGCTGTCCCTGCCCCGTGCTCGTCCTGACGAGCCACGCGGACCGGGAGGTGTTCGAGCGCGCCCGGCAAGCCGGGGCCATGGCCTACCTGGTGAAGCCGCTCAGATCCGAGGAGCTCGCGCCGGCCGTGGAGCTGGCGATCGCCCGCTTCGCCGAGCGGGCGCGGGCCGGTCTCGAGGCGGCGACGCTCCGCCGCGCGCTCGAGGACCGCAAGCTGATCGAGCGCGCCAAGGGGCTCCTCATGGACCGCCTCGGCCTCACCGAGGCCGCCGCGTTCCGGCTGCTCCAGAAGTCGGCGATGGACCGGCGCGTGGCGATCGTGTCGCTCGCGGAGCGCCTGATCGCCGGCGAGGACCCCAGCGCGGCGCTCGTCCGACGCTGACCGCGTCGGATCCCGGCATCCGACGCGGTCGCGGACGGGTGCTCACGCGCCGGAGGTCACAGGCGCGCGCCCCCACCGTTCCCTTCGGTCGCCGCTCGCCCTCGGGGCTCCCGGGAAGGGGCATGCCGCCATCGCGCGGACCGCGTGAGCCTCCGTCTCGCACGCCGTATAGTAGGGCGGACGACCTGGACGCGATGGGGCTCACGACCGGGCGCCGCGAGCCGGTGGCGGCGCGATGAGCGAGCGTGAGCGCGCGCGTCTCCAGCGCACACTCGACAGGAGGCCTCGGATGCGCGCGCACGACGATGCCGGCCGGGCTGGCGGGAGCCACGGGCACTCCCATCCCCATCTCTCGGACAGCGCGGGCGCGCTCGTCCGGCTCTCGCCGAGCCTCTACTGGTACCGCGACACCTGCAACGTCTACCTCCTCGTCCGCGGGGACCGCGGGCTCCTGATCGACTTCGGCTCGGGCGGGGTCCTCGAGCATCTCGCCGAGGCGGGCGTGCGCGAGATCGAGTGGGTGCTCCACACGCACCACCACCGGGACCAGTGCCAGGGGGACCACCTCCTCGCGGCGCGGGGCGTCCCGATCGCGGTGCCCGAGCGGGAGGCCGCGCTCTTCGCCGAGACGGACGCCTTCTGGCGGCTGAAGAAGATCTACGACAACTACGACGTCTCCAGCATCGGGTTCACGCTGCCCCGGTCGGTCCCGGTCGCCCGGACGCTCCGCGACTACGAGACGTTCGCGTGGCGCGGCTACGACATCCGGGTCCTGCCGACCCCGGGCCACACCAAGGGCTCGGTCACCTTCGCGGCCGAGGTCGACGGCGTGCCGACGGCGTTCTGCGGCGACCTCGTCGCCGAGCCCGGCCACGTCCACACGATCCACGACCTCCAGTGGCAGTACGGCCTGCCCGACGCGGTCGGCGCCGCGCTCCACTCCGTGACGCTCCTCGCCGGGCTGCCGCTCCAGCGGCTCTGCCCCTCGCACGGCCACCCGACGGACGACGCGCCGGCGGCGCTCGCGCCTCCTCGAGCCGAAGCTCCGCCTCCTCTACGGCCTCCAGGGCGAGATGCGGAAGAACCGGGTCTGGCCGGTCTGGCCCCACTCCGTCGACCAGCCGAAGGCCCACGTCCTCCCCCACCTCTGGGCGAATCCGCACTCGGTGGCGAACTGCTACGCGCTCATGGCCGACGACGGCCGGGCGCTCCTTCTCGACTACGGCTTTCCGAGCTGGGACCACATGGCGGCGGACCTGCGCTTCGTCGAGCACTCGCTCGACGAGCTGAAGGCGGTGGCCGGTCTCCGCGCGGTCGACGTCGTGATCCCGAGCCACTACCACGACGACCACCTGGCAGGGCTGCCGTGGCTCCAGCAGACCCAGGGCACCAAGGCCTGGATCTTCGAGAACTTCGCGGAGATCGTCTCGAACCCGGCCGGCTACAACATCCCGTGCCTCCTGCCCCAGCCCATCCGCGTGGACCGTGCCCTGCCGGACGGCGGCCGCGTCTCCTGGGACCGGTGGACGTTCGACGTCTTCCACATGCCCGGCCACACCTGGTGGGCGCTCGGCCTCTTCGGCGAGATCGACGGCACGCGCGTGGCCTTCACCGGCGACAACCTCCTCCAGGGAACCGTGAGCCCGCTCCGCGCCGCCGCGCCCGTGTACCGGAACAAGATGCTCGCGGACTCGATCGCGGTCGGCGTCCGGCGGCTGATGGAGTTCGAGCCGGAGCTCATCCTCACCGGCCACACCGGGGCGCTCCGCGTCGACCGGAAGATGCTCGAGGACTTCCACGGCTGGGCGCGCCAGATCGAGGGCGTCTTCCGGACGCTGGTCGCGGTGCCGGCCGAGGTGAACTTCGCGCTCGACCCGAACTTCGCGATCCTCTTCCCCTACCGGAACCCGGCCCGCCCGGGCGACCGGCTGCCGATCGAGCTCCGGGTCACCAACCACGGCGCGGCCGACGCGACCGCGCGAGCCAGCCTCGTCGCGCCGCCCGGATGGTCGGTCGCGCCGGGCGAGGCCACGACCGCCATCGCGGCCGGCGAGAGCGGCACGCTCCGCTTCGTGGTCGAGGTGCCGGCGGGCGCGGCCAGGCCGCCACGTCCTCTGCGCCGAGCTCGTCCCTCGGCGAGCGGCGCTTCGGCCAGATCGCGGAGGCGCTGGTCGACGTCGCCTGACCCGGCTCCGGGAACGGCCGGCGCCCGGGGCGCGAGAGGGCGCGCCCGTCGGCTTCCTCACACCGCGCGCCCGGGCCCCCCGGTCCTGACCGCTACCGACTCCGCGCGAGCACCCCGCCCGAGGACACCAGCTGACGGAAGTGCGCGTCCATCCGAGCCGTATCCGGCTCCCGGCCCGTGAAGAGCTTGAAGCTGCGGGCCGCCTGCCCGACGTTCATGTGCCCGCCGTCGACGGTGTCACACCCGATGCGCCGCGCCGCCTTCAGCAACGCGGTCTCGAGCGGAACGTGGACGATGTCCGACACCCACATCGTGGGCCGGAGCAGCTCCGCCGGCACCGGCAGCCCGGGCGCGCTCGCCGTTCCCGTCGGCGTCGCATGGATGAGCCCGCTGGCGCGGCTCAGCGCCCCCGGGAGGTCCGAGCTCGCGCTCGCGCGACCGCCGTCGAAGTGCTCGTTCAGCCGCGCGGCGAGGGCCGCGGCCCGCGGGGCGTCCTGGTCGACGATCACGAGGTGTGCGGCGCCCAGGCGCAGCACGGCGTCGGCGCACGCCGATCCGGCCCCGCCGGCGCCGATCAGGACGACGCGCGAGAGGTCGGCCGCCGGCAAGGAGCGCCGGAATCCCCAGCTCCAGCCGGCGCCATCGGTGTTGTGGCCCACGAGTCGATCGCCCCGGCGCACGACGGTGTTGACCGCGCCGATGGCGGCAGCCTCCTCTGACAGCTCGTCGAGAAGCGGGATCACCAGCTGCTTGCATGGATAGGTGATGTTCAGCCCGGCGAAGCGCATGATGCGCGCGGCCTCGATCAGGGCGGGCAAGACGTCCACGCCGCGGCTGGCTCCGTCGAGGTCGATCAGCTGGTAGTGCAGACGGATGCCGTGCTGCCGGGCCTCCTCTTCCTGGAGCGCCGGGGACAGCGAGCCCTGGATCCTGGCGCCGATGAGTCCGCAGAGCAACGAAGCCTCCATGGCCTGCACGCTCTCAGTGCTGGTAGCCGAGGAGTCGCGGCAGAAACAGCACGAGCCCGGGCACGAAGGTGATCAGCGCGAGGGCGCCGACCATCACGGCGAGAAACGGCATCACCTCGCGCACGAGGTCGCGGAGGGGCACCTCGGCGATCTTGACCATGATGAAGAGCAGCAGGCCGTAGGGCGGGGTGATCAGCCCCAGCATGATGTTGACGACGGCCACCACCCCGAAATGCACGGGGTCGATCCCCAGCGCCCGGGCCGTCGGCAGCAGGACCGGAATGATGATCAGGAGAATCGTCGTGCCTTCCAGGAAGCAGCCCAGGACCAGGAGCAGCAGGTTGACGACCACCAGGAAGGCCAGCGGAGAGAACTGGAAGCCCTGCAGCATGACGCTGAGCGCCCTGGGAACGTTCTCCACGGTCACGACGTAGTTGAAGACGATCGCGGCCGCGATCAGGATGCCGATCGACGCACTCGTCCGTGCGGAGTTGAGCAGCGCGTCGTAGAGGTTTCTCCGGCTGATGCTCCGGTAGAGCGCCGCGGACACGACGAGCGAGTAGGCGGCGGCGACCGCGGCGGCTTCCGTGGGGGTGGTCACGCCGCTGTAGATGCCGCCGAGGAGCACCACGGGCATGAGGAGCGCAGGAAACGCCCTGCCACGTGATGCCGGGCAAGTCGCGCAGCGGGGTGGGAGGCTCGACGGGAAAGTTCCGGCGCCTGGCCACGAAGGCGATCAGGGCCATCTGGGCGACCCCGACCAGCAGGCCCGGGACGACGCCGCCGAGAAACAGGTAGCCGACCGACGTGTCGGCGATCAGCGCGTAGACCACCAAGGGGATCGAGGGCGGGATGATGGGTCCCATGACCGAGGACGCCGCGGTCAGGGCCGCCGCGAAGGCTGGCGGGGTACTTGCCGTCCTGGGTCATCATCTTCTGCATGAGCTTGCCGGAGGCGGCAGCGTCGGCGAGGGCCGAGCCGGACATCCCGGCGAAGATGATGCTCTGCACGACGTTCACCTGCGCGAGCCCGCCGCGGAAGCGGCCGACGAGGGCGTCGCAGAATCGCAGCAGCCGCTCCGTGATGCTGCCGGTGTTCATGAACTCGGCCGCCAGGATGAACAGCGGAATGGCCAGCAGCATGTCGCTCCGGTACATCCCGTTGAGGAGCTGCTCGGCGGCGGTGCCCATGTCGAGCCCGGCCAGGAGGAGGTAGAGCACCGACCCGCCGATCATGGAGTGGCCGATGGGCAGCCCGAGCAGGCTGAGGCCGACGATGCCCGCGACGGCGGCGGGGAACGGGCTGGCGAGCGTCACAGTGCCGGAGCCGGCCGCCGGCAGATCGGGCTCGCTGGACCTCTCTGCCCCGGAACAGGCGGGACAGGATCCACACGTAGCGGACGATGACGGCGACGACGAAGACCGCGTAGATCGAGAAGAGGTAGTCGAAGCGGATCTTGAGGTAGGCCGTGCGCTCGACCTTCATGAAGCGGACGTAGTCGAGCGTGGCCGGGAGCGACACCGCGTACAGGGCCACGATCGCGACCCCGGTCACGATGCCCGCGATGCGGCGGGTGCGGGCGCCGAACGCGCCGTAGAGGAGGTCGAAGCGGACCTCCTCGCGCTCCCGCACCACGAAGGCGGCGCCCCAGAGCACCCCCCACAGCCAGGCGATGATGGTCAGCTCCGACGTCCAGCCGACCGGGAAGTTCAGGAGGTACCGGAACACGATCTGCAGCAGGAACGCGAGGAACATGACGGCCAGCATGGCCGCCAGAACGTCCTCCGCGCGGCGCCGCAGCCACCTCCCGAACTTCCCGAGGAATGGACTCACGGATCGGGTGCTACAGGGCGTTGATCTTCTCGAGCATGCCCGGCGGCCAGCTCTTGGCCAGGTCGGAGCTCAGATACATCTTCTGGGCGTGCTCGCGGAAGGCCTTGACGTCGGGCGCGTAGACCTCGAGGCCCGCCTTCTTGAAGGTGTCGGCGAGCTCCGCCTCGCGCTTCAGGTGCTCGGCGGCGCTCCAGGCGATGGCCTTGTCGGCGGCGGCCTGGAAGGTCTTCTGCTTGGCCGGCCCCATGCCCTCCCAGGTCTTCAGGTTCACCGTGAGGAGGTCGAACCCGACGAGGTGCGAGGTCAGGACGATCTGGGACATCACCTCGTAGAACTTCATGTTCTGGACGTTGGGCAGCGGGTTGTCCTGGCCGTCGATGGCGCCGGTCTGGAGGCCCGTGTAGACCTCGGCGTAGGCCATGGGCGTGGGATTGGCGCCCAGCGAGCGTCCGAGGAACTGCCAGGCATCGCCGCCCGGCATCCGGAGCTTGATGCCGGCCATGTCCGCTGGCGTCGTGATCTTCTTCTTCGGCTTGAGGCCGACCTGTCGGGTGCCGAAGAACGTCGGCCCGAGGATCTTCACCTTGACCTCGTCCTCGACCATCTTCTTCATCTGGGTGCCCAGGTCGCTGGCGAAGAAGGTGTTCAGGTGGTTGGCGTCCCGGAACAGGTACGCCGACGTCAGGATCGACCAGGCGGGCAGCTGGTTGGAGATGTCCTGCGGCGCGATGTTGCCCAGCTCGAGGTTGTTGCGCTGGAGGGCGACCAGCTCGGTGCCCTGCTTGAAGAGCGAGCCGTTGTAGAACGGCTCCACCTTGAAGTCGGCCGCGATCTCCTTCGCGAACATCTCGATCATGCTCGCGCGGATGTCCCGGTCGGAGAACACCGCGGCGAAGCGCAGGTTGGGCGGCGCTTGCGCCCTGCGCGCGGGCCGGCACCAGGCACGCCGCGGCCAGGGCGGCGCCCGCCTTGAGAACCGAACGACGATCGATCAGGGAGTCCATGCTCGTTCTCCTCTCGTGACGTCCGATGACGTCAGCTCTTGGTGGTGAGGTAGCCGAGAACGACCTCGGCGACCAGCTCGCGCCGCTGGCGGACATCGCCTCTGGCGCCCATGTCCCGCTGAAAGATCGCGCCGAAGGTGTACTGGTTCGTCACGTTGAACAGGCCGAGCGCGGCGATGACCATGTGGACCTGGACGGGATCGACCCCGGCGCGGAAGGAGCCGTCGGCCTGCCCGCGCGCGATGACCCGGGCCAGCCGGTCGATGATCGGGCGATTGAGCGACCGCATCGCCTTCGACTTCCGGAAGTGGCCGCCCTTCGGCCTGGTTCTCGGCCACCACCAGCCGGACGAACCCCTCGTGCTCCAGGTAGTAGGTGAAGGTGAACTCGACGATGCGGCGGATGGCGGCCGTGGGCTCGAGGTGATCCAGGTCGAGGCCGCCTTCGGCCTGGCGGATCTCGGCGTAGACGTGCTCGAGCACCGCCAGGTAGATCTTCTCCTTGCCGCCGAAGTGGTAGTTGATCAGCGCGCGGGTGGTGTCCGTGCGGGCGGCGATCGCGTCCATGCTGGCGCCCTTGAAGCCGCGGGCCGCGAACTCGTCGATCGCCGCGCGCACGATGCGGGCGCGATTGGCCTCCGGCGCCTTGGGCTTGCGCATGGCGGCGTTGCGCGCCGGCCCCCGCCGGCGCCCGCGGTTGCCCTCTTGGAATTGACGACATGGCAAGGTAAATTAACAGCATCGACAGTTTCGTGCAAGCGGCAGCCCCGAGCGATAGTCCTGGCGGCGGGCTGCGGCCTGCGAGGAGCCTTCGGATGACGATCGAGGAAGCCCTGCCGGAGCCGGCCAACCCCGTGGGCGTGGACGGCATCGAGTTCGTCGAGTACGCCACCCCCCGGCCGCAGGAGTTCGGCGCGCTGCTGCAGAAGCTGGGCTTCGCGCCGGCGGCGCGGCACCGCTCGCGCGAGGTCATGCTCTACCGCCAGGGCGGCATGAACCTGATCGTGAACGCGCACCAGCCGAAGCGCGCCCGCCCCTGCCCTCTCCGCCGTGGCGCTGCGCGTGCGTGACGCCGCCTTCGCCCACCAGCGCTCGCTCGACCTCGGCGCCTGGGATCAGCCGACGCGCGCCGCCGCCATGGAGCTCAACATCCCGGGCATCCACGGCGCCGGGGACAGCCTCATCTACTTCGTCGATCGCTACCAGGACTTCTCGATCTACGACGTCGACTTCGTGCCGCTCCCCGGCGCCGAGCCTCGGCCGCCGGCGCTGGCCGGGCTTCACTGGTTCGGCATCGTCCAGTCCATCCTGGCCGACCGCACGGGCGACTGGCTCGACTTCTACCAGACGCTCTTCGGCTTCACGGCCCTGCCGCAGGGCCAGCATTTCGGCGTGCTGCCCGGGGGCACGCTGCTCGAGAGCCCCTGCCACAAGTTCTACCTGCAGCTCATCGAGCCCCCGCCCGGATCGGACGACGGCCCCTGGCCGGAAGGCCTGGTGCGGGTCGGCCTGGGCGCCCCGGACGTCCCGCTGGCGACCCGGGCGCTCAAGGAGCGGGGCATCGTGTTCATCGATCGCGGCGCGGTGCAGCCGAGCGAGAAGGGCGCGCTCACCCAGGTGTACCTGGGTGGCGTGAGCTTCGAGCTGGTCTCGAGCCACCTCGCGCCATGAATCTCGATCACTTCGGGATGGACACGATCACCATGGCGGGCCCGCTGGAGCCGAAGCTCCGGGCGGTGCGGGCGGCCGGGTTCACCCAGGTCATGCTCAACGCCTCCGACATCGTCGGCCATCCCGACGGCGAGCCGGCGGCGGCGGCGGCCGTGCGGCAGAGCGGCCTGCGGGTCACCGGCTTCCAGGTGCTCCGCGACTTCGAGGGGCTCTCCGGGCACCTGCACGCCAACAAGGTGGACGTGGCGAAGGCCATGCTCGAGATGTGCAGCGCCCTCGGCTCGCGGCTCCTGCTCGTCTGCTCGTCGACGTCGGGCCATGCGAGCGGCGAGACCGACGCCCTGGTCAGGGACCTCCAGAAGCTCGCGACGCTCGCGGTGCCGCTCGGCATTCGCGTGGCCTACGAGGCGCTGTCCTGGGGCCGGTTCGTCAACGAGTACCCGCAGTCCTGGGAGCTGGTGCGGGCGGCCAATCGCGCCAACCTCGGCGTGTGCCTGGACTCGTTCCACATCCTGGCCGGCGACAGCGGCCTGGAGGCGCTCGCCGACATCGACCCCCGCAAGGTGTTCCTGGTGCAGCTGTCGGACTTCATGTGGCAGGAGGCCCGATCGCGGGACGAGCGGATCGACACCGCGCGGCACTTCCGCGTCTTCCCCGGCGAGGGCGTGCACAGCGAGCAGCTCGCCGAGCTGGTCCGCCGCGTGGACGAGACGGGCTACCGCGCCGACTACAGCTTCGAGGTGTTCAACGACGACTACCGCACCTTGCCCCTGCCGATGGTGGCCGAGCGCGCGCGACGCTCGGTGAAGTGGCTCACCGATCAGGTCTCGCGCCGGAGCCTCCCGCCCCGGCGGCTGGTGCCGCGCGGCGAGCGTCGCGGGACGTGAGCGCGGCGGCACCCGTGAGCCGCGGGGGGCTCGCGCGGACCTTCGGCGTGCCAGGAGCCGGGAGGGCGCCATCCGGGCCACGGCCATCGAGACGTGGCGTGGCGTCGGCGGCCCGGCACACCGCCCTCCGAGGCAGCCAGAACTCGCCAACTCACGGGCCGGCGTCGGGCTATCCTCGGGACGACGCCCCTGCCCCGCGTCGGGCAGGCGGGCGTCCGGACGGCCAACATCGACAGGAGCTGCGGGAGAACGGCGCATGCCTGACGGCGACCGGTACGAGCGAGGGATGAAGACTCGACGCAAGGTGCTCGGCGACGCGCACGTCGACCGGGCGGTCGGCAACACGACGCCCTTCGACCAGGACTTCCAGCGCTACATCACCGAGGCAGCCTGGGGTGACGTCTGGTCGCGGCCGGGGCTCGACCACCGGACGCGCCATCTCGTCACGCTGGCGGTGCTGGCGGCGCTCGGCCGGGACGCCGAGTTCGAGATGCACGTCCGCGCGACCCGAAACACCGGGGTCACGCCCGATGACCTCAAGGAAGTGCTCATGCACGTGGCGGTCTACGCCGGGGTGCCGGCGGCGAACAGCGCCTTCGGGGCTGCGAAGCGCGTGTACGCGCAGAATCGGGAGGAGGGCAAGTCGTGACGATGACCCCGCCCAGGAGCGTGACCTCCCTGGACCCCGACTCCCACCCGCCGCATCTCCACGAGGCCTATCGCTCGACGGTCCTGCGCGCCCCCCGGCGCGCCCTGGTGCCGCTGCCCCAGACCCTGTCCGAGCTGACCGGCCCGGTCTATGGCGAGGACGACATCCATCCGCTCGACAGCGACCTGACGAAGAACGCCGCCCGGAACGGCGAGCCGCTGGGCGAGCGGATCATCGTGGTGGGCCGGGTGCTGGACGAGAACGCCCGGCCCGTGCCCCGCGCGCTGGTCGAGGTGTGGCAGGCCAACGCGGCGGGCCGGTACGTCCAGGCCAACGACCAGCACCCTGCCCCGCTCGACCCGAACTTCCACGGCGCCGGCCGCTGCCTGACGAACGACGCGGGCGAGTACGCCTTCACCACGATCAAGCCGGGCGCGTACCCGTGGCGCAACCACGAGAACGCGTGGCGGCCGGCGCACATCCACTTCTCGCTCTTCGGGGCGAACTTCCTGTCTCGGCTCGTCACGCAGATGTACTTCCCCGGCGACCCGCTGATGGCGCTCGACCCGATCCTGAGCGGCATCCTCGACGAGAAGGCCCGCAACCGGCTGGTCTCGAGCTACGCGCACGACGTCACCCGGCCCGAGTGGGCGCTGGGCTACCGCTTCGACATCGTCCTGTCGGGCAGCCGCGTGACTCCCTTCGAGAGCCGGAACGCGTGAGCGCCATGCTGGGGCAGACACCGAGCCAGACGGTCGGCCCGTTCTTCGTGTTCGGCCTGATCCGCGGCGACGAGCACGTTCTGGTGAACGACCGGACCCGGGGCCAGCGCATCATCGTCCGCGGCCACGTGTTCGACGGCAGCGGGGCCGCCATCGAGGACGCGATGGTCGAGATCTGGCAGGCCGACGCGGCCGGCATCTTCAATCATCCCGGCGATCCGCGCTGCCGCCAGGTCGACGAGCACTTCCGCGGCTTCGGCCGGGCCGGGACCAGCAACCGGGAGCGCGAGTACTCGTTCAAGACCATCAAGCCGGGCCCGGTGCCGTGGCAGGGCCAGACGACGCAGGCCCCGCACCTCAGCATGCGGGTCTTCGCGCGCGGCATGCTGCTCCACGTGACGACCCGTGTGTACTTCTCCGACGAGAGCGCCAACGCGCACGACCCGATCCTGAGCTCGATCGCGGACGCAGAGCGGCGCAAGACGCTGATCGCCGTCCGCGAAGCCGTCCAGGACGTCCCCACGTACCGGATGGACGTCCACCTGCAGGGCGACCGGGAAACGGTCTTCTTCAACCCGTAGGGGACCGCGGCGCCCGTGCTGGACTCGCTGTTCACGGACGTGGAGGTCGCCGCGATCTTCGCCGAGGACCGCTACGTCGCCGAGATGCTGGCCGTCGAGGCGGCGCTGGCGACGGTCGAGGCCAGGCTGGGCGTGATCCCGGCCGAGTCGGGCAAGGTCATCGCCGAGAGGATCGCGAGCTTCCGGCCCGACCTCGGCCTGATCCGGTCGCGGCTCGGCGATGACGGCGTCCCGGTGATCGAGCTGGTCCGGCAGCTCCGCGAGCACGTCGGCGGGGCCGCGGCGGGCGACGTCCACTTCGGGGCGACCACGCAGGACATCATGGACACCGCCCTGGTCCTGCAGATGCGTGCCGCGCTGGCGGCCGTCGAGAAGACGCTCGGCCGCGCCATCGACAACCTGGCGGCAATGGCGCGCCGCTACCGGCAGTCGGTGATGCCGGGCCGGACGCACTCCCAGCAGGCGGTGCCGATCCCGTTCGGGCTCAAGGCGGCGGCGTGGCTGGCGCCCCTCCTTCGCCACCGGACCCGGCTCGCCGAGATCCGGCCCCGGGTGCTGGCCGTGCAGCTGGGCGGGGCCGCCGGAACGCTCGAGCCGCTGGGAGACCGCGGCATGGAGGTGGCCGACGCGCTGGCAGCCGAGCTGCGCCTGTCGGCCCCGCCGCTCCCCTGGCACACGCAGCGCGACGCGCTGGCGGAAGTGGCGGGCTGGCTGTCGCTGGTCACCGGGAGCCTGGCCAAGATGGCGCAGGACGTCATCCTCCTGGCGCAGACCGAGATCGGCGAGGTGCGCGAGACGGCCGAGGAAGGGCGCGGCGGCTCGAGCACCATGCCGCAGAAGGTCAACCCGGTCGTGAGCGAGCAGATCGTCGCGGCGGCGCGCATCAATGCGGCGCTCCTGGGCGCGATGCACCAGGCCCTGATCCAGGAGCACGAGCGCGCCACGAGCGGCTGGCAGATGGAGTGGTGGACGCTGCCGCGGATGTTCGAGCTCACGGCAGCGGCGCTCCGGAAGGCCGAGCTCCTCAGCGGCCAGATCGACGTCGACGAGGCGCGGATGCGGCACAACGTCAGCGCCTCGAACGGCCTGATGCTGGCCGAGACGGTCACCTTCGCGCTCTCGAGGACGATGAGCCGCAAGGCGGCCAAGGCCCTGGTCACCGCCGCCTGCCGGACGGCCCGGACGGAGAACCGCCACCTGGTCGACGTGGTGCGCGGGCAGACGAGCGCGCCGCTCGACTGGGAGGCCTTGAAGGACGAGGCCGCCCATTTCGGGTCCGCGCAGGCCTTCATCGACCGAGTGCTGGCCGAGGCAAGATCGACGTAGCCAGATGCTCGACGCGGTCGCGCCGCCCAGCCGCGGCCGGCCGCTGCGCCGGCGGTGCCGGCGCGCGACCGACAACCTTCTCGACCACGAGGACTCCCCCATGCGCCTGATGCTGCTCAACGGTCCGAACCTCAACTTCCTCGGCGTGCGCGAGCCGCACATCTACGGCTCGACGACGCTCGCCGCCATCGAGCGGAGCTGCCGGGAGTGCGCCGAGCACCTCGGCGCGACTCTCGCGTTCCATCAGAGCAATCACGAGGGGGAGCTGGTCGAGCTGATCCAGTCGGCGCGCCAGAGCGCCGACGCCCTCATCATCAATCCCGCCGCCTACTCCTTCACGTCCATCGCCATCTACGACGCCCTCAAGATCTTCGAGGGCCCGATCATCGAGCTCCACATCTCCAACATCCACGCGCGGGACGAGCTGCACCGCCATTCCAAGCTCTCCAGCGCCGTGAAGGCGGTCATCTGCGGGCTCGGGCCCTACGGCTACATCGTGGCCATGCAGGCGGCCGCCCAGCTGCTCGGCCGGCTCCCCGGCACGTGGCCGGCGTGCCTGCGCGAAGGCCCGCGCTGATCCTGCCCGCACCTCCGGCTCCACCAGCATTCGAACCGATGCTCCAGTTTTGAGAAAGTCCGACACCAGACATCGCGACACGATGTCATCTGCGTGCGTGGTCATTGGAGCCGGGGCGTAGTGAATCATTGAGCAAGCGGCGTCGTGTCGCGTGACCCGCCACTGACGAACTCTTCCCGCTTCGCGATCGTCTCGACGACTCGCTTACATGGTAAGTCTTACAGTAGCGGCACTTCACCACGTCGAACGCTCGGGCGGCTCGCGCGCACTGAGGAGATTCGCCACGGTCTAGCGTCCACGCTGACCGCCAGCAGAGCGGTTCCGGAAGGCCCCGCGCGACGCCCTCGTTCCTCCTGGGGGTGGCGTACGAGCGGCTCGTGAACCGGACTCCCAGCCTGGCGGGCCTCCGAGCCTGCCTCTTCGGCTGCTTCCGCAAGGACGCGGCGGCCCCCGGCGTCCCGCAGCTCGCCACTGCGACCACCCCGGAGAACTCGCGAGATCTCCGAGCGGTGGCTCCCGCGGGGTTCGAGCGCGTGCGGGATTCGAGCACGTGATCGGGCCCGATCACGCTGTCGCCATCCACTCCGGCAACGTGCGCGCTCGGTAGCTCCGAACCGAGCGCGGGGTGGACGGGTGGGTCGTCTCGCCCTGGCGGACGGCGCCTCAGATCACCTCGAGCTTCTCGTGCGGCGGTAGCGCCGGGAACGGCGCGTGCGGCTCCGTCTGGTACCAGAACGCGGTCGAGGCGATGTCGTCCTGGAGCGGGAGATAGTGCTTGGCGGGACGCCAGCCACCCTCGAGGCGATCCAGCATCACCTTGGTCAGGGCCGTGGCGTTCAGGTTCGCCCGCTCGGGCCGCCACCCGAGCGCCTGGATGGTAACCCGGAGGTCCTGCTCGAAGCGGACCGGGTCCACGATGTGCCAGCGGTACATTCCGAAGCGCTGCTGCGTGCGGAACATCGACGACGGCGTCTGCACCTCGTGGAGCCCGGAGTACGGCGTCGAAAAGACGCCGTAGACGGCGCCCGGCTCCTCGAAGTCCCACGCTCCGCCGAAGTAGTCCTCGGTGCCGGTGCCGCAGATCGTCGGGAACTCGCCGTCCCCGTCCATGAAGAACTTGATCTCGCCCTCGCCCCACCAGCCGTTGTTGTGGACGCCCCACGCGAGGTACGTCCCCACGTAGTGGCCGTGGCCGCGTACGCCGTCGAGGAGCGTGTGGACCTCCTTGTAGGGCAAGGGGTTGCTCCGCCGCCACTGGGCGTGGAAGTACGCCACGTCGTCGGGGACGTCGGTCAGCGTGTAGTTGACCTGGTAGTAGAGGACCATGGGGTCCTCGCCGCGGTTCTCGAGGGTGATCCGCGCGCTCCGCCGGAACGGCATCTCCCAGTAGCAGTTGAAGCCGCCGGCCGGGTTCACGCACACCGCCAGCGAGCTCAGCCGGCAGCGCTCGGTCCACCCCGCCCCGAAGAAGTCGCCGAGCGGCGTCTCGACCGAAGGCGTCGCCTCGCCGTCCCAGTACATCCGGACGATCGCGCTTCGCCAGAACCCGGGAAACGCCGTCATCCAGATCTGCTGGATGGCGCCCGGACCCTGGATCTCGGCCACCGTGAACGTCTGCCCGGGCTCGATCCGGACGGAGGGCGACACCTTCCATCCGCGGCCGAGGTGCGCGGCCGCCACGGCGCCGGTCCCCTCGGTCGCCATGCCGCCCGCGCCCTTCGCGCCCGTGAAGTTCTCCGCGCTGATCGAGCGCGACTTGGCGCGCGACAGGCGCGCGAGGTTCCCCATGCCGAGGCCGAGTCCATTGAACGGCTGCGCCATTCGCTAGTCCTCCCGGTAGTCCGTGGGTCGGAAGCAGAGCGCCGCCCGGCCGCCCTCGCCGGTGACCCGGGGCGGCGTCCGCCGCGCGCAGACCTCCCGCCGGGCGGGGCAGCGCGGGGCGAACTTGCAGGCGGCGCGCGCGTACTCGCGCGTCTCGAGATCCGGCAGCCCGATCGGGCCCGCCCACTTCTCCCCGAACACGGGCACCGACTGGAGCAGGAGCTCCGTGTAGGGATGGAGCGGGGCGCCAAGCACCCGATCGAGCGGGCCGTGCTCGACGACGCTGCCGCGGTACATGATGGCGATCGCGTCGCTCACGTAGTACGCGGTCGCGAGATCGTGGGTGATGTAGACGAAGCTGATCCCGTGCTCCTCCTTGAGCCGGAGGAACAGGTTGACGATGTTGATCCGGAGGGACGCGTCGATCATGCTGACCGGCTCGTCGGCGACGATCAGCCGGGGCCGGGGAATGAGGGCCCGCGCCACCGACACCCGCTGGAGCTCCCCGCCCGAGAATTGGTAGGCGTACTTCCCCGCGACGACGCCGAGGTCGAGGCCCACCGCCTGGAGCGCGGCGGCGACGATCGGCGTCGCCGCGGCGCGGGTCTTGGCGCCCTGGACGTTCCGCGCGGTCTCGTAGAGGTAGGTGTCGACGGGCTTCCGCCCGCTGAAGGTGTCGAACGGGTTCTGGAAGATGGGCTGCACCGTCCGCCGGAACTCGTCGTCGCTCGGCCGGCGCCGCCGGTCGTGCACGGGCTTCCCGTCGATCGCAACGGTGCCCGCCGACGGCTCCAGGAGCCGGAGGATGATGCGGGCGAGCGTCGTCTTCCCGGACCCCGACTCGCCGACGACGCTCAGGATGGTCGGCTGCCGCCCGTCCAGCGTCAGGGAGACGTCGTCGAGGGCCTGGAGCCGCGTGCCGCCGATGATGCTCCCGACGGTGAAGATGCGGGACACCCGGTCGATCGAGAGGAGCGGCGCCGTCATGCGGCCGCCCCGGGCGTCGCGGGCGCGTGCACGGCGGCGGGACCCGGCCGGCCATCGCCCGGCTCGCTGTGGAGATGGCACGCGACCCAGTGCCCCGGCGTCGTGCTCCCGGAGCGGCGGGTCGACGCGCGAGCACAGGCCATCGCCTGGGGGCACCGCGGCGCGAAGCGGCAGCCGGGCGGCGGATCGAGGAGGCCCGGCGGCCGGCCGCCGATGCCCTCGCGCCGCGCGCGGTCGCCGACCCGCGGGAGCGAGCCGATCAGGAGCGCCGTGTAGGGGTGGAGCGGCCGGTCGACCAGCGCCGCGAGATCCGCCAGCTCCACCAGCTTGCCCGCGTACATGATGGCCAGGCGCGAAGCGAGCTGGTAGTGGACGCCCATGTCGTGGGAGACGACGACGAGCGTGTTCCGCTCGCGCGCCTGGAGCTCGCCGAGCATCGTGATGATGCCGCGCTGGACGACGACGTCCAGCGCCGTGGTCGGCTCGTCGGCGAGAATCACCCGCGGGTGGAGGAACGTCGCCAGCGCCACGATCACCCGCTGGCGCATCCCGCCGCTCAGCTGGTGGGGGTACGCCCGGAGAACGTCCGACGGGCAGGTTCAGCTCCCCGAGGTAGCCCGCGATGCGCGCGTCCAGCTCGGCCCGGCTCGCAAACGCGGCCGACGCCCCCGCGGCGTCCAGGAACTGGCGGCCCACCCGCGCCACCGGGTTCAGGACGCTCATCGAGCCCTGCGGGATGTAGGAGATGTAGCGCCACCAGGCCCGGCGGAGCGCGGGCCCGTCCAGGACGACCGGCTCGCCGCCGGCGCCGCGCGCCATCGCCTCGACGCGCCCCGACAGGAGCCGGAGCGGCGGCTCGACGAACTGGTAGATCACCTTGATCAGGGTCGACTTCCCGCAGCCGGACTCGCCGGCGATCCCCAGGACCTCGTCGTCGCGGATCGTCAGCGACACATGGTCGAGGGCCTGCACCGGCCCCGCCGGGGTGAAGTAGGACGCCGTGACGTCCTCGACCCGGATCACGCGGCGACGATCCGTCCGCGACGGGCCGCCGCGTGCTGGGCGTGGCCCGAGGCCAGGAGGAACAGCGTGATGAACAGCGCCATGATGGCGATCACCGGGGTGAGGATCCACCACCACCGCCCGGCGAGGAGCGCCTGGTACTGGAGCGCCCAGTAGATCATCGTGCCGAGCGTCGACTCCTGGAGGCTCGAGAGCCCGATCACCGCCAATCCTGACTCGATGGCGATGGCCACGAGCACGGTGTTGATGAAGTTCCCGACCGACCAGGACGCCACATACGGGAAGATCTCCGTCCGGATCACGGTCAGCGTGCTCTCGCCGGAGAACCAGGCGGTGTGGATGAACTCGCGCTCCCGCATGGTCAGGGCGACCGAGCGGATCTGCCGCGCCGGCCACGGCCAGTTGAAGACGATCAGGACCCCGCTGATGATCAGGATCGACGCCCGGCCCTGGAGGAGCGACGCCAGCAGGATCAGGATCGGGAGCGAGGGCACGACGATGAACGTGTCCATGAGGAGGCTCAGCGCCCGGTCCGTCCACCCGCCCTTGAGCCCCGCGAACACGCCGACCGCCACCCCGATCACCGTCGCGAAGAAGCCCACCAGGACGCCCAGGATCAGCGAGTTCCGCAAGCGAGTAGGTCAGGAGCCAGAAGGTGTCCTGGCCGAGGCCGGTCGTCCCCAGCCAGTGGGCGCGGCTCGGCTTCAGGTTCTTCGGGAACGCGTTCCAGTCCCGCGGGTCGTGCCCCGCGAGGAGTGGCAGCACGAAGCCGAGCAGCAGGAACGCCACCGCCAGTGCCAAGCCCGACGACCAGTCGCGGTGGCCGTCGCGGGCCCGTCATCGGTAGCGGATCCGCGGGTCGAGGAGCGGGTACGCCAGGTCGACGATGAGCGTCGCCGTCGACACCGCGATGACCGAGAAGCTGATCGTCCCCAGCATGAGGTTGTAGTCGGCCTGGACCGCCGACGAGTAGATCAGCGTCCCCACGCCGGGGAAGCCGAACAGGATCTCGGTGATGAGCGCCCCGTTGAAGATCGTGCCGAGGCGGAGCGCCAGGATCGTGACCTGCGGCAGCATCGCGTTCCGGGCCACGTAGTGGGTCATGATGCGCGGCTCGCTCACGCCCTTGAGCCGCGCGAACGTGACGAAGTCCTCCTCGCCGATGCTCGTCGCGAGCGCCTTCATGCTGATGACCCACCAGCCGAGGTTGACCGCGATGATCGACAGGGCCGGCAGCGTCGACTGGTAGACGATGTCCCCGATCAGGCTCAAGCCGAACGGCTTGCGTCCCGTCGATGTAGAACGAGAACGGGAAGATCTTCCACACGTAGGTGAACAGGATGATGAGCACGAGCGCGAGGATGTAGTACGGGATCGGGTAGATCAGCATCGCCACCATCTCGAGCGTCTTCGCGGCGAAGGTCTGCTTCCGGTATGCGGCGACGAGCCCGATGGCGTTGCCGAGAAACCAGCCGATGACGCTGGAGGTCAGGAGGAGCCCGAGCGACCACGGGAGCGCCTGGCCGACCAGCCGGCTGACCGGCGTCGGGAAGGCCGAGAACGACGGCCCGAAGTCGCCGGTCAGGAGCACCCGCTTGAAGAAGCCCGTGTACTGCTGGAAGAGCGTGCCCCGGAGGCCGAAGGTCTCCATCAGCGAGGTGCGGAGCGTCTCGATCTGGGCCGCCTCCATGTACTGGCCCTGCGAGGCCACCTTGGCCAGCATCGCCTCGACGGGGCTCGACGGGAGGAAGCGCGGCACGAGGAACACCATCGTCACGCCGATCCAGACGACCAGGACGTAGGTGACGAGCCGCGAGAGGAGGAAGGTCAGGAAGCGCATCGTCCGCCGGCCGGTCGCGGCGCGAGGAGCGGGGCGGCGATCGCCCCCGCTCCCCGCGCGGGCCGGGTCAGGTCGGGCCGCCTACTTGGCGCCCGTCGGCTTGAGCTTCGTCAGGTAGTAGCGCATCCCCGTCCACCACCACCAGGGCCCCTCGTACGGGTTCTCGGCGGTGGGGAGGCCGGTCCAGTACTGGGTCGTGATCGGCACGAACTTGGAGGTGCCGAACATCGGGAGCCACGCCGCCTCGGCGACCATCACCTTGAAGAAGTCGGTCGTGAGCGGGACGACCTTCGCGTGCTTGTCGGGCAGCTTGCTGAGGTCGTCCAGGATCGCGGAGGCCTGGGCGTTCTTGAAGCGGCTGTTGTTGCCGGCCGCCGGCGTCCCGTTCGGGACGGCCAGGCGCTGGTGCCAGTTGAGGTCCATGTTCGTGTAGACGTCGGGCATCACGCCGCAGCCCGGCCAGTGGACGTCCGCCTCGTACTCGCCCGTCTGGAAGGCGGAGTTGAACGGCGCGCTCTCGAGCTGCTTGACCGTCACGTCGACGCCGAACTTCTTCCAGGAGTCGGCGACGGCGAAGGCCAGGCGCATCGACTGCACCTCGAAGTTGTTCGGCGCGTTGATCGTGATCTGCCAGGGCTTCCCGTCGGGGAGCTGCCACTTCCCCGCCCCGTCCTTCTTGAACCCTTGGGACTGCAGGAGCTTCGCCGGCCTCCGCCGGGTCGTGCTTCCACCAGCCCACGCCGAACAGCTGCCGGATGGCCGCGCGGTCCGTCGGCACGCCGGCGACACCGCTCGCCGTGAGCTTCTTGGCCATCGCCTCGGCGTAGCCGGGGTCGAACGGCCGGAAGCCGTCGGGCAGCGTGAGCTCGGCGAGCCACCCCTCCATCGGGAACATGTAGGTCTTCTGGAGCACGCTGGTCGGCGGGATCGGGAGCGGCGAGACCCGCAGCATGCCGTTGAAGGTGGCCATCGAGACGCCCTGGATGTCGGTGGCGAGCGCCAGCGCCCAGCGCACTTCCTTCTTGTCGTACGGCGGCTTCGAGGTGTTCAGCACCACCCCGCGGACGCACGGGTCGTCGAAGGCCGCGTACGGGAAGGTCTTGAGCCACGCCTGGGCGCTCTTGTTCTTGTCCTTCAGGATGTCCCAGCTCTCGGGCGTGATGTCCATCATGACGTCGAGGTCGTTCTGGATCGCGGCCAGGATGCGCTTCTCCTCCGGGCCCCAGAAGCGGTAGAGGACGTACTTCGGCTTCGGCTCCCCCGCGACCATGGCGGTGTCGGTCCGCTGCCAGTCGGCCCGCCGCTCGTACAGGAACCACTGGCCGTTCGGGTCGTGGCTCTTCAGCACGTACGGGCTGATCGTGACCGGCGGGTAGTTCTCGAACTTGGTCGGGTCCTGCTTCTCCCAGATGTGCTTCGCCACGACCCGGAAGCTGTTCGAGGCGATCGTCGTCCCCAGCACCTGCTGGAGGCGCGGGTACGGGCTCGCCGTCTGCACCTCGAGCGTGTACTTGTCGACGACCTTCATGTCGGGCTTGAGGATCCGCGCCCAGTAGGCGCTGGTCGGCAGCTCCTTCGTGTTCACCAGCATGCGGATCGTGAAGGCGATGTCCTCGACGGTGAACTCGACGCCGTCGCTCCAGTAGATCCCCGGCCGGATCTTGATCTGGAAGCGCGTGAAGTCCGGGTTCAGCGCCTTGAGCGGCTCCGCCGCGACCGCGGGGAACTGCTCCCCCTTCATCGTGTCCATCTCCCAGAGCGGCGGAAAAAGCGGCTTCAGCCCGTTGTTGATCTCCACGCCCGGCACGTAGGGGTTGAAGAGCCGCGCGTTCGCCACGCGCCCGTTCAGCTGGTCCATGACCAGCGTCTCGGCGCGCGGCGTGCCCTGCTCGGTCATCTTCCCCTGCGCCGCTGCATCCTGGGTCCCCGCCGCCAGGAGCCCCCACGCTCCCGCCGCCAGCATGACGAGCCCCGCCCGTGTCGTCCGCCTCATCGCGTCGCCTCCTTGTCCGTGCCTCGATGAACCGCCCAGCCCGGGGGCCATTATGGAACGGGGAGCGGCTGCGCGGAGGGGCGGCCGGGAGGCGAACTCCCGCAACCCGGCGGCGACCGCTACGACCTATCGGACTTCCGGCGCCTGGCTGGGGGTATGGCCTGAAACAGAGCCTATGGCAGGGCCACTCGCCCGTTGCCACGGCTAGCGATCGATGGGGCCGACAAGCCGATCCTTTGGTGGTGGTCCTTCCTGTTCCTGGTGTCCACGGGCAACCTTGTCCTGTGGCTTCTCATCGCTCGCGGAGTGCCCAGCCTCTCCGACGGCTACGTCGCGCAGCAACTCTGGCTCTCCGGCGTCTTCGCAGCGGCCTGCGCTTTCCGATCCGTGCTCCCGCGAGTCGATCTCGAGCGGCGATGCCTTTGGAACTCCCCCCTATCTTCGATCTTCGTGGGCCGGAGCGTCGCGACGGTGGCCGAGCTGTGCTTCGCCGGACAATGCGCGCTGCTCATCACGAAATTGTCGGCGCTCACCGGGAATCCATGGCTACAACTCGTCGGATGGTCCATCATGCCCCTGATCCTCCTCGCTCAGGTGTGCTGCTGGCATGCCGTGATCAGCCTGAATCACCTCGGGCACGCCATCGAAGAAATCCTCTGGTCGATAATGGTGTGCCTCGTGGCTCTCTCTCTGGACTCACCTGGGGTGACATGCCAGCGAACATCAGAATTCCGAGCGTTGTCGGGATCGTGGCGTGCGCAGGGACCGCCCTCCTGATGTTGGGCGTCGACGTTCCCATGTACGTCGCGCGATGGCGACACGGAAGGAGGAGCGGCGTCCGCCATCTTCGGATGGTGGAGGGCCTGAAGGATGTCCTCCAGCGCCGACAGGTCGCACGCCGCTGGAGCGAATGGAGGCCCGAGGTACCTTGGATGAGCCTCTACTTCAGCGCGGGCGTCTGGGTCAGCTTCTGGCTCGTCTTCGTCTGAGCGAGGTCTTGCGCAGAGCTCTCTGCACGAACTTCACGTTCTGGGGACCTAGCGGCTGAAGAACTCCACCAGCTTCGGGATCACCTGCCCCGGCGCCTCGTCGATCAGCCAGTGGCCGGAGCCCTTGATGATCACGCCCTCGACGTTGGTCGGCGACCAGTCTGACCCTGCGTGATCAGGAAGTCCCCGCCGGACTTTCTCGCCGCCCAGCACGAGCATCGGCATCGTGAGCTTGCGTCTTCGCGAAGGCGGCGTTGTCCTTGGCGTCCTGGTCGAAGTTGCGGAACACCTCCATGCCGGCCTTCATCGCGCCGGGCAGCGCGTACTTCTTCGTGTAGAAGCTGCCGGTCGGCCTCGGAGACGGATTTCGTGGCGTCGGCGGCGAAGTCGTTCCAGAAGTGCTCGAAGTAGATGCGCTCGCGGCCCGTCGACGAGCGCCAGCGGCGTCTTGCCGTAGAAGTGGAAGTGCCAGAGGTCCTTCAGCAGGAAGAGATTCGTCGTATCGCCCACGCCCGGAATGAAGGCGTCCAGCAGCGCGATGCGATCGACCTCGGCCGGATACTGCGCGGCATACGCGTAGGCCACCATCAGGCCGATGTCGTGCCCGGCGACGCCGCCTTCCTGATGCCGAGCTGATTGCGCGAGCGCGTGGATGTCCTGCGCCATCGTCTTCTTGTCGTAGCCGCACGCGGGCTTGGCGGAGTCGCCGAAGCCGCGCAGGTCGGGCGCGATCACGAGGTGGGTCTTGCCAAGCTCGCGTCATGAGCGGGCGCCACATGTGGCTGTTCTGCGCGTAGCCGTGGAGCAGGATCACCGGCTCGCCCTTGCCCGCCACGAGGTAGTGCAGCTTCACCCCGTTCACGGTGGCGTACTTGCCCTCGATATTCACCTTCGCGTCAGCCGCGAGGGCGGAAGCGGTCAGCACCATCGTCGCGATGACCAGCAGCGGCGGTCCCAGGACCCTGCGCAGCGCGATTTTCATCGTTCCCCCGCAACGCACATCATACCGCCGGATCGGCAATCCCGCGGCGCAGCTGCACGATCCGCAACACCACGCCAGGGAGACAGAGAAGGAAGAACACGCCGATGCTCGGCTGCGCCTTGGGATCGTCAGGCCGGCCTGTGCCACCGCGCCTTCAAGTTCGGCTCGGCGAAGGCCAAGGGCCCCACCGCACCGCCCGCCCTCCTTGCTTTGGCAATGCCGACCATCGACGCCAGGGGTACTCTCGAAGCATGGACCGCCTGGCGATCGCCCACGCCCTGCGCGAGATCGGCCTCCTGCTGGAGCTCCAGGGCGAGAATCCGTTCAAGGCCCGCGCGTACGAGCGCGGCGCCCGGGCGCTCGAGGCGCTGGGAGCGGATCTGGCGCCGCTCGTGGCCGACGGCCGGCTGACCGAGCTCCCCGGTATCGGCGCGGCGCTGGCCGGGACGATCCGCGAGCTCCATCTGACGGGGCGGAGCGAGCAGCTCGATCGGCTCCGCGCCGCGCTGCCGCCCGGCGTGATCGAGCTGAGCCAGGTCCCGGGGCTCAGCGTCCCGCGGATCGCCGCGCTCCACCAGGCGCTCGGGATCACCTCCGTCCAGGGACTCCGCGACGCCCTCGAGGCCGGGCGCGTGCGGGGCGTTCCCGGCTTCGGCGCGAAAACGGAGGCGAAGATCCTGGCCGCGCTCCAGGCGCGCGAGGCGCACGGCGAGGAGATGCTCCTCCATCGCGCGACGGCGGAAGGCGACGCCCTCCTGGCCCACGTCCGGGCCGGCGCGGACGTGGTCCACGCGGAGCTCGCGGGCGCGCTGCGCCGGCGCACGGAGACGGTCGACCGCCTGGTCGTCGCCGTGAGCTCGACGCGCCCGGAGCGCGCCCTGGCGCACGTGATGGCGTACCCGCCCGCCCTCCAGCCGGCCACGCAGACCGAAGAGCGCGTGGCGTTCCGCGTCGCGAGCGGGCTCCTGATCGAGGCCGAGGCCGTGGCGCCGGCCGCGTTCCCGTCGCTCCTCCACGCGCTCACCGGCTCGGAGGGTCACCGGGCGCGCCTCGCCGAGCGCGCGCGGGAACTCGGTCTCGTGCTGGACCGCGCCGGCCTCGTCCGGGCCAAGGGCGGCCGCCGGCTGCCGATCGAGAGCGAGGCGGACCTCTACCGGCACCTCGGCCTCCCCTACCTCCCGCCCGAGGTGCGCGAGGACGCGATCGACCTCGAGACGGCGGCGGCGCGGTGCGGGACCGGCGGGCTCGTCGAGGCCTCGGACATCCAGGGCATGGTGCACTGCCACTCGGTCTACTCCGACGGCGCCGACACGATCGAGGCCATGGCCCGCGCGGCCCGCGCGCATGGGCATGCGCTACATGACGCTCACCGACCACTCCCCGACCGCGTCGTACGCCGGCGGCCTGACCGTGGAGCGTCTCCGACGCCAGTGGGACGAGATCGCGACGGCGCAGGAGCGGGTCGAGGGCCTGACGATCCTCCGGGGCACGGAGTGCGACATCCTCGCCGACGGCCGGCTGGACTATCCCGACGAGATCCTGGAGCAGCTCGACGTCGTCATCGCGAGCATCCACAACCGTCACCGGATGGACGAGGCGCAGATGACCCGCCGCCTCGTCCAGGCGATGCGCCATCCGTGCTTCAAGATCTGGGGTCATGCCCTCGGCCGCTACGTCCTCCGCCGCCCGCCGATCCCCTGCCGGATGGAGGAGGTGCTGGACGCCGCCGCCGAGTCGCGGGTCGCGATCGAGGTGAACGGGAACCCGAACCGCCTCGACATGGAGCCGCGCTGGCAGCACGAGGCGCTCCGGCGCGGTCTCCGCTTCGTCGTGTCGACGGACGCGCACTCGACCGCGGAGCTCCACAACCTCCGCTACGGGATCGACATGGCGCGCCGGGGCCTCCTCATGGCGCGGGACGTGCTGAACACGCTGTCCGTCGACGAGTTCCGGCAGGCCGTCCGCCCCGCCGGGGCGTGACCGCGGTCGCGCGCCACGTCAGCCGGCCCGTCGGCCCGCCCGGGCCGGTCCCGGAGATCCCGACGCGGATCACCCCAACCGCGGCGCCCTCGCGGCTCAGGACACGGGCGGGAGGCGCACCCGCTTCTTGTCGGCGAGGAGCGGCGCCCACAGGTCGCCACGCGTCCGCACCCGCGCAGGAACGTTCCCGATGTGGAGATCCTCGAGCCGGACGCCCCGCGCGACCTCGTCCCACGTGACGGGCGTCGACACGAGCGCGCGCGGGTGGGGCCGGACCGAATAGACGGACGCCAGCGTCCGCCCCCAGGCGTTCTGGTTGTAGTCGACCAGGACGCGCCCCGCCGGCCGCTTCGGCGATCCGGTACTCCGCGGTCAGGAGCGCCGGGCGGGCCGCGGCGAGCGCCAGCGCAACGCGCTTTGCGAAGTCCCAGACGTCCTTCTGGGTCGGCCCGCGCACGATCGGGACGTACACGTGGAATCCGCGGGAGCCCGTGGTCTTGACGTAGGCCGGCATGTCGAGGCCGGCGAGTGCGTCGCGCACCGTGAGCGCGGCCTCGCGCAGGCGGTCGAACGGCACCGCGGTCGTGCCGGTCACGGGATCGAGGTCGAAATGGACGTAGTCGGGCCGGTCCACGTCGTCGCACCGGGCGTACCACTGGTTGAGGTCGATGCAGCCGAGGTTGACCACCCAGAGGAGCGAGAGCAGGTCCTGGACGACGGGGAAGTCGATGACGCTGCCCGAGCTGTGCTCGATCGGCAGAGGTCGAGCCAGGGCGGATGAGGCTCGGGCACCCGCTTCATGAAGAAGAACGGCTGGGCTGCCCCGTTCGGGTAGCGCTTCATCACCATCGCGCGCTCCCGGAGATGCGGCAGCAGAACGGGCGCCACGTCGGCGTAGTACTGGAGCAGGTCGCGCTTCGTGAGCCCGAGTTCCGGCCAGAACACCTTGCGGAGATTGGTGAGCCGGACGGCGCGCTCGCCGGCGCGGATCTCCACGGTGTCCGCGTCCGTCGGCAAGGAGAGCGACGGCGCGCGAACCCGTGGCCGGGCGGCCGTCTTGCGGGACGCCGTCGTGCCTGCGGCCTTCGAGCCGGCCAGCGGCGGACGCCGGCGGCCGGTCGTCGGGCCGGAAGCTCGCGAGGCCGCGCTCAGCTCCGTGAAGACGCGCCCGCGGGGCGCGCGCCGGGATAGGTGTCGCCGCCCGCCGCGTCGCCGGCCCGGCCTTTCGGCGAGGTCGCGAGGCGGGAGGCGGCGCGGCGGGATCGGCGCGCGGCGGCTTGCTGGAGCTGGCGCGGGCTCGCGCCGGCGGCCTGGCCGATCTCGGCCATCGTGCGCCCGGACACGACCGACCGGGGCTTCGAGACCGTGAGGTCCTCCTGGCTCGCGTACTCGTCCCGGTGCTTGATGAGGAGCCACTGCCGGCCGCCGCGCGTCCGGACCAGGACCCACGAGCCGAGGAGCTTCTCCCCCAGCAGCACGAACTTGAGGTCCCCCTTCGCGAGCTGGCGGTCGGCCTCGGCCTCGTCCCCCAGCCGGTCCTGGGCGATCGGCGCCCACACCCCCTTGTCCCAGATCATCACGGTCCCGCCACCGTACGCGCCCTCGGGGATCACGCCCTCGAACTGGTTGTAGTCCATCGGGTGCGGTTCGGTCTGCATCGCCAGCCGCTTCACGGCGGGATCGGGCGACGGGCCCTTGGGAACCGCCCACGAGAGCATCACCCCGCGGTGCTCCAGGCGGACGTCGTAGTGGAGCGCGGTCGCTCGGTGCTTCTGGACCACGAACTCGAGCGGCTGCCCCTCTTCTCGCGCCCGCGCGTTTCCGCGCGGCTCGGGCGTGACGTCGAAGTGGCGCTTCCGGTTGTACTCCGCGAGCCGGCCGTACGCGTTCATGTCGGGCAGCCGGGCGGCCCGCGACGCCGAACGCCCCACCCGCTTCCCATTCACCGATCCGGTCGAGCCCCGCGCTGCCCGCTCCTTCATAGCCTGACTCCAGCATACCGCGCGAGCGGTTCAGTCAGATCTCCAGGGGCCAGCCGCCGCAGGCATCGATGATATGACCCCACGGGAGTCACGGGTCGCTGGTCCATTCATTGCAACTGCTTAGCGCTGGCTGGCCCAGAACGAAGGCACACACGGCAGGCGACACAATGGCACCGCCGCAACTGCGCGGCTGCGAGGACGGATTGTCGATCGCTGACGTTATCCAGCTCCATTTCTGTCTGGCCAGCGGGCTTCTCCCTGCGGCGCTGCACGTGAAGAGGCCGTGAGCCGCACATTGGTCGTCCAGGTCGGCTGGGCTGCGTTGTATTACGTCGGCGTGGTCGTGGTCGTGAGAATTGCCGGCAAGCGGCTGGCAGGGCAGACGGGAACATTCGACTTGGTGGTTCTCATTCAGTTGGCGACCGTCCTCCAACGGATGGCGCTCGGCGACAGCCCGGCCGAGGGCTTCACGTTCCTGGCGACGGTCATGGCGTGTCATCTTGGATTGGCGCGGCTATCGGCGGGTTCCCGGGTCGTCCGACGGATCCTGCGCGGCGAGCCCCGCGCGCTCGTACGTGACGGCCAGATCCTGCAAGAGGCTCTGGACAGCGAACGGATGAGCCGAGACGATCTCTTGGCTGGCCTCCGCAAACAGGGCTACGCCTCACCGGAGGACGTCAAGCTTGCAGTGCTCGAGGAAACGGGTCACGTGTCCGCCGTCCGTCGCGACGACCCGGGCCACACCCGCAGGTGACCTGCCTCTTGCGGCGCCGGGCGAGTTAGCCATTGACGATCTCCCCGCCGTTCGGATGCAGGACCTGACCGGTGATGTAGGAGCCGTCCGCGGACGCCAGCAGCACGTAGCATGGCGCGACTTCCGCCGGCTCACTGGCCCGACCAAGCGGCACCTCCGACCCGAACGTAGCGACCTTGCGAGGAGAAAACGACGCGGGGATCAGAGGGGTCCAGATCGGGCCGGGCGCCACGGCGTTCACGCGAATGCCGCGCGCGGAGAGCGCCTGCGACAGGGAACGCGTGAACGCGACGATCGCGCCCTTCGTCGCCGCGTAGTCGATCAGATGCGGGCTCCCGCGGCATGCCGTCACCGAGCTGGTGTTGATGATCGCGCTGCCTCGGCGGAGATGCCGGAGCGCCGCTTTGGTCATGTAAAAGAATGAGTAGATGTTGGTCCGGAAGGTGCGTTCGAGCTGCGCCGCCGTGATGTCGTGCAGACTGGGCCGCGGGTGCTGCTCGGCCGCATTGTTGACCAGGATGTTCAGGCGACCGAGCTGCCGGACCGTTCGGCGGACCGACCCGCGACAGAAGGGTCCCCGGCCCAACGTCGCCGGCAATCCGAACGGCGCGCACGCCGCACTGCTCCACGAGGCGAACCGTCTCCCGGTCGTCACCGTGCTCGTTCAGATAGACGATCGCCACGTCGGCGCCTTCCTTCGCGAAGTCGATGGCCACGGCCCGTCCGATGCCACTGTCGCCGCCGGTGATGAGCGCGACCTTGCTCTGCAGCTTCCCTGTGCCGCGCGTGAGCGGACGGTCCGCTTGTGGTCGCAGAGTCATGCGGGTCTCTAGCCCCGGCTGCCGGCGCTGGCGCTGGGGGGGGGCAGGGCTCGCTTGGGCGACGTCTTCTGGGGCATGACCAGAGCTCCGTGCTCGACCGCGTGGCTTGTCTATGGGGGCCCGGGCAACTGGGTGTTGCGCCGCGCGGGGTGGTCCCCTGCTAACCACCCGTTTGGCGTGCAAGGTTTCTGCCTCGACGAATTACCAAGCTCCCGGCACAACAATCAATGAAAAACATGACAGAGGGTCGTAGCGGCGACAGATTGACTACGGGTTCCCCGGATAAGTCCAAGTCTCCGAGACTCGCGCCCCATCGATCCGGAGTGCGCAACGCAGCTCGGGCGGGCCGCCGGAGCCTCTCACTTCGAACGCAACTCGACGTCCCCCAGCCGGCGTTCCTTGAACCACGGGTGGCGACACCAAGTCGCCTCCCCCCGTGACGAGGGCCTGTATCGCGTGCTCTGCTACGCCTCCCAAGCCAGGCCCTTCGAACTCGAGCACGAAGCGACGGTAGCCGCGGCTTCGGCCCTCTCCCACGCGGGTACTGACGACGCGCCCCGCGGGTGACGCGTCGACTTCCTCGCCGCCGAACTGGATCTCGTACGCCCACTCGAGGGACCCCCCTGCCGGGAGGGGCCGCTCCGCGACCCAGAGGAGCGCCACATTGTCGTGGTACTCGACGGCACTCGGAAACTCCAGGAGTTCGAGGGTCCCGGGGCCCCAGTCGGATCGGGGCGTGATCCATACGCTGGTGCGGCGATGATAGAGCGCCTCCAGGTCATGGTAGTGGTCGAAGAGGCGGTCGCGCTGCAATAGCCCAAAGCCACGGATGCCGGTGCCGGGGACCCGACTGACCCGAAGCCGCGACGGGTTGTCCAGGGGGCGCCAGAACCACTCGCCAGTGGCGGAGGCGATCAGCAATCCGTCCGAGTCATGCACCTCCGGCCGAAAATCGTCGAACGCCCGCGCGCGCGTCTCGCCGAACAAGAACATGCTGGACACCGGCGCGAGGGCCAGCTTCCGTACCTCCCGGCGAGCGTAGAGGGCGCCCGTCACGTTCATGCGGGTCGGTGACCCCGGCCGGAGGTCGAACTCGAAAGCGCCAGTGAGGCTCGGACTGTCCAGAAGGCCATAGAGGACCAAGACGTCGCTCCCCGGCGCGGGTTGCGTGAGCCAAAACTCGCGGAAGGCCGGAAACTCCTCCGGCCGGTCGGTGCCGGTATCGATCGCCACGCACCGAGCCGAGGCACCGTAGAGCTGGCCGCGTCCCGCGGCTCGGAAGTAGCTGCCCCCGAGAAAAGCCGCGAATTCATGAGGGACCGGGCCACTCAATGGGTATCGAGCGCGAAGGCCCGCGAACCCCAGCTGGGACTGGTCCTCGGCGCGAACCCCCGATGGCCAGCCCAGGTACATGGACGGGTCGAAATCGAGAACTCTCCCGTCCCCGCCGGTGAGGACGTTGATCCGGACCAGCTGGTCGAAGCGCGCGCCACGTGGGAAGAAGTCCACCTCGAACGGAATGCCCTCGCCTCGCCACAGCGTCCGCTCGACCTTGAACTGAATGCGGCGGTAGTCCTCGTAGCTCCAGGTCCCCACGTGCGCAGGGAGCGGAGGTCCCGGCGCATAGGCGCGGCGCGCCAACGCCTCCGCCCTTCGAGCCACATCCCGAAAGCCAAATCGAGCCGGAACTGCAGGGCCGCCTATCGCCTTGAGTGCCGCCAGCAGGCTTCCCGTCATGGTCGTGATCAAGGCACGGCGGCTTATCGCGGGTGCAACGGAGGGCCGCTGCGGCTGATGACGGCAATAAGAGTTGAGCGCCTTCACATCACCCAGTGTATCGAGGACGGCAGTAAGGTCTAGCGCTGAGTCGATCCCTCAATAGTGGCACGGCCGTTGCACCCCTTAGGTGCGCGTCATGGACTCGGTCGCAGAACGAGCAGAGCTCCGCGCCGTCGGCCGGGTGCGGGTATCGCGGGGTCGGAACGATCGCGCACTCACCCTGGCCGGCCTCGTCCTATCGCTATCCATTGCGGCCACGATGCTGTTCTGGGGGGCCATCCGGGCGGAAGGCATCACCCCCGCGGAGCGCCTCGCCCTCGTCCTGTTCCTCCCACTCTTCGGAAGCTTGACGTTCACGTTTCTCGTGTCCGCCGCGGGATTTGTTCGCGGCATCGCGACTCGCACCGGCACCCGTTCCACGCGGGCTCAGCGGGGCACGCGCGACGCGACTCCGTCCCAGGTCGCGGTGGTCATGGTAGTTCGTCATGAGGTCGTGACCCGAGTGCAGGCGGGCTTGCGCGCCATCTATCGCTCGCTCGCCGCGACGGGCTCCATGGAGCAGTACACGTTTTTCCTGTTGAGCGACTCCACCGACCCGGCCGTGGGCGCCGCGGAGGAGCACGCTGTCCAGGCCCTGACCGAGGAACTCGGCGCAACCGGGCGCGTCCGCTACCGTCGGCGTGCGGAGAATCATGGTCGGAAGAGCGGCAACCTCGCAGACTTCTGCGCCCGGTGGGGCAAGCGCTTCGAGTACATGATCGTCCTGGATGCCGACAGCTTGCTCGAAGGGGCAACGATTCGGGAGTTGGTCCATCGCATGGATCGCCAGCCCCGCACAGGAATCCTGCAGCTGCCGGTCCGACCCGTGAACGGGCGCTCGCTCTTTGCACGGATTCAGCAGTTCGCCGCCAGCCTATACGGGCCGCTCGCCACCGAGGGCATCGCCTTTTGGCTGGGGAACGGGGCGCCCTACTGGGGGCACAACGCGATCATCCGCGTGGCGCCCTTCACAAAGCACTGTCGGTTACCCCGGCTGTCGGGTCGCGAGCCGCTCGGGGGAGAGATCCTGAGTCACGATTTCGTGGAAGCCGCGATGCTGCGGGGAGCGGGGTGGGACGTTCACGTGGCGGCGGATCTGGGAGGCAGCTACGAGGAACTGCCGCCGAATCTGGTCGCGCACGCGGCGCGCGAACGGCGGTGGTGTCAGGGCAACCTGCAGCACGTACGCCTGCTGTTCGCGCCGACCTTTACCCTCGCAAGCCGTCTCATCCTGGCCGTGGGTGCGCTGTCGTATCTCTGCGGCCCGGCGTGGGTGCTGTTCGTGGTGGCGATCTCTCTGAGCCCCAGTGTTCCGGGACTGGCGGGGTTCATGGAACATGTGCCCCCTGACGAGCATTCGCTGGCACGCGTCTTCGGCGCAACCCTGATCGCCCTGACGCTCAGCTTCCTGGTCCTCCCGAAGCTCTTCGCCCTGGTCCGGCTGAGGAT
Organism: uncultured Candidatus Rokubacteria bacterium; assembly: GCA_963745015.1. Taxonomy (GTDB): domain Bacteria; phylum Methylomirabilota; class Methylomirabilia; order Rokubacteriales; family DASRDR01; genus DASRDR01. Next base: position 1,908 of record CAVUVU010000007.1, on the reverse strand, counting down.
GACGCCCGGCGCGGTCGCTCTGCGCGGAGGATGGGGCTCCGTCATCGCCAGCCTCACCTTCGAAAGTCTCTTTGCCTTGCTGGTAACGCCGGTACTCTTGACATTTCAAGCCGCCTTCGTCTTCGCGATCCTCTCCGGCAGGAATGCGGGGTGGAACGTGCAGTCGCGAGGGGAGGCCACCCTGTCCGTGGGCGCGGCGTTTCACGCGCATGGGCTCCAGACGATCGCCGGGCTCGCGGCGGCGGCCCTGCTGCTCGCGACCGATTCCTTCATCTCGATCTGGCTCCTGCCGAGCGTCGTCGGGCTTTGGGTCGCGATTCCGCTGTCCGCCGTCACGAGCCGCGTCGAGTGGGGCCTGTGGACTCGTCGTCGCCGCCTCTTCCTGATTCCAGAGGAGGTCGCGCCTTCGCCCGTGCTGCAAGCTGTCAGGGCCTCCCTTCCGACGTCCGACCCGGCCTGGCGCCCTGCGCACGGGGCGCACGTTTCCAACGCAGCCGCCTAGCTGGACGCTTCCCCTACCCGGCACGTCATGGAGTACCATCGCCGCCGCAGACACCCCATTTCACCAGGATCGCAGTCCGCAGGACCATACGATGGAGCACCCATCGCGAGCCTGGTTGTGCGAATCGACAACGTCATCTCGTACCGGTCGACGGACCTCCGGAGGTCGCCCACGCGCGGTAAGGCCACGATGAGGCCCTCGCCAATCCAAGTGTGCATGGAGCCCTTCTGGATCGTCGAGGCCCGAGGGTGCAATCCGGGGAGACATGCCCAATGCACGCTGTCACCTGCGATCCATGGGGCGCCACTCCTGAGGCCCGGCAGCGGTAAGCTGCAAAGGTGGATCGCGTCTTTGGCTGGCTCGCCGAATACTCGTATGCCTGCGTGCTGGTCGCCGCCGCTATCGACGCCACGGCCCTCCCCTTCCGGGGACGCTTAGTTGTTGGCCGCGGGGATACTCGCCGCCGCCGGCCGCGTGGACCTCCTCGGCACGATTGCGGCCGGCCTTGCGGGCGCGGTGGTGGGCGACCACCTCTGGTACTTTGGAGGGCGGCTGGCGCGCGGACGCCTAAACGCGCTCCATCGATGGCTGGCTCGACGCCGGGGGCGCCCGGCCGCGGACCCCGCCGACTATCTGCAGCATCGGCGGCCTGGTCATTCTGATCGGTCGCTTCATCGCCGCAGTGCGGGTGCTCGCCTGGCCCATCCACGAGATTGCCCATGGCATCAGCTACGGCCGCTTCCTCGCCTGGGATCTTGGAGCGGCCGCGCTCTGGGCGGGCGCGTTCGTCCTCACCGGCTATGCCTTCGGTCGTCCCGCTCTCACCCTGATGAAGGGCCTTGGTGGACCGGCCTTCATCGCGGCCGGGGTGGGCCTCTCCGTGGTTGGAGGTGGCATGCTGCTATGGCGCCGGAGACGCCGGCGAACACCCACCCCTGGGCGCCGAACCCCTAAGCCCCGGCGTCGTCGAAGTGGCTAGTGCCAGCCCGGCCCTGTCAAGTGCGCTGAACCCCTGAAGCAGCGCCGATCAAGAGATTCGCAGTCGCTTTGGACCGGGCAGCCAAGAGAAAACCGGACCACCCGAAGAGCCGATGACCACGATTCCGCCGGCCGATTGGCGTCGATCGCCTACCTACCGCTGCCGCGTCCTCCCGGCCATTCTCGCCACCACCGTCACGAGTGTGGAGCGGTCCGCCGGCTCGGGCCGCGTCCTGCCCCCAGAAGCACCCCAGCGACTAGCTTAGCTTCGGTCGCTTGCCCAATCGGTTCACAACGGCACTGAGCTCTGCCGCATCCACCGGCTTCGTCAGGTAGATGTCGTAGCCCGCGCGCAACGCCTCGATGCGCGCATCCGCGTTGGCATGAGCCGTCAGAGCGACAGCCGGAATGCCGTGGCCGCCCGGAAG
>CAVUVU010000006.1:0-471601 GCA_963745015.1 uncultured Candidatus Rokubacteria bacterium | reverse complement strand
CCCGGGGCACCGTCACACCCCACCTGTAGCCTACCCATCCCGCCCCAAGATTTCGTGGCCGAGGCCTGAACGGTTACGACATTTGTATCGAAGATGTGCGGCGCTGCGCGTGACCAGGACGCGTGCGCGTTGCACCGGTCGGATGCCTTACGGCCGACGGTTCCCGGCTTAGTACTCATGGACGTAAATACGATGACGTAGACGTTGTAAGATTCCGATCAGTACGGATTCTGGCATGCTGGCTACCCAGGGAGGAACCTGGGAGGATGCCACGAACCAGTCCGTATCGCGTCGAGTTGAGTGTCGCGGAGCGACGGCTCCTCGAAGCGCGCGCCCGGAAGTACACGTCACCGTATCGCGACGTGATCCGCGCCAAGATCGTGCTGTTGGCCGCCGCGGGCGTGGCCAATGACGCCATCGCGGCCCGCCTCGATACCCTGCGGCAGATCGTCAGCAAATGGCGCAAGCGCTTCGGCCTCTGGCGCCTCCCGGGGCTCGCCGAGCAGCCCCGCGGCGGGCGCCCAGCCCGCTTTTCCCCCCGGCGTGGTCGTCGCCGTGAAGGCGCTGGCGTGTGCACTGCCCCACCGCTGCGGGGTGCCGCTGTCCCGCTGGTCGCGGACAGCCCTGCGGCGGGCGGTCCTCGCCCAGGGCCTGGTGGCCGAGATTAAGTGGGACCACGATTTGGCGCTGGCTGAGTCAGGACGCCATTCGGCCCTGGCGCTATCGGAGCTGGATCTTCCCGCGGGACCCCGCCTTCGCCGCCAAGGCGGGGCCGATTCTGGATCTGTATGCCGGCCGCGGGCAGGGGCGGGCCCTGGGCCCCCGGGAGTACGTCCTCTGCGCGGACGAGAAGACGAGCATTCAGGCGCGCGTGCGTCGACACCCGTTGCAGCCGCCCGCGGCAGGGCGCCCGATGCGGATTGAGCATGAGTACACCCGCGGCGGCGCCTGGGCCTACCTTGCGGCGTGGGATGTCCATCGGGCCCAGATCCATGGCCGCTGTGAGCGCACGACGAGCATCGCGCCCTTTCGCCGCCTCGTGGCCCAAGTCATGCGCCAGGAGCCCTATCGCTCGGCCGCGCGGGTGTTCTGGATCGTGGACAATGGTTCCTCGCATCGCGGGGACCGGGCTCGGGCCCGGCTCCAGGCCGAGTGGCCCCGGCTCGTCCTCGTGCACACGCCGGTGCACGCGAGTTGGCTCAACCAGATCGAGATTTACTTCTCGATCGTCCAACGCCAGGTCCTGACGCCCAACGACTTCGCCAGCTTGACCGCGGTCAGGGATCGCCTCCTCCAGTTTCAAGGCCACTACGCGCAGGCGGCCACCCCGTTCCAATGGACATTCACCCGTCGAGACTTGACTGACCTGCTGGCCAAGCTCGCTCGCACCCCTCGCCGCCGCTGCCTCGCCGCATGAACCCCGCGAAATACGTCACCGAAATTGCGTGCCAGAGTACTTAGGCGGCCCAGCCTCGCCAGTCCGGAGCCGCCTAAGAGACGCGCGTAGGGCTGATAGAACCGGCCGGGTCCGTGCCCATTTGTGGCGCGTGGTCGCGGAAGCGCGTCCCCCCCGCATGGTGGCGGCGTGTCCCACAACCTCCCATGATCTCAGAGCTTGGGACCTCGTCGTGCGCAACCTAGATCGACGGTGACGGGCAGCACTCTTGCGTGGCCCTTGGGGAAGCGAACGACAACCCGACGGAGGGAGGGGGCCGGATTAGTGAAACCTGGGGATAGGAATCCCCTCGCCATCCCCTGGCGGAGGATCACCCGGCTCACCGGCAGTTCACGCTCCGCCTGCTCAGAGGGCGCGACCTCCCCAAAGACTTCTGGTTCAGGTCTGTCCAGCAGGCGATCGAGAATGCGACCGCACGCGCAGGCCGGGCCAATGCAAGGCGCCTCAGAAAGCTGGCAAGGCTATGGGAACGATCGAGCACGGAGACGAGACCATGATCTGATCCTCTCCCGGATCCCGCGCGCAACGCGGCCAGGATGGTCGTCGCCCCCCAGGGCAACGGCCCCGTCGTCGTCCAGCCGATGAGAGGGTCGACGAAAGACAGAGTGGACGCTGGACACTCTACGATGCCCACGACCGACCCGAGCGGATCGAACCAGTTCGGCTGGCGGTTATCTGCCCTTACCCCCGCCCCCGCCACCACCACCACCGCCGCTGCCGCCGTCGCGCCCCTCAGCGCTTCGGCCGCCACCCTTCTCTGAGCCGGCCCCGTTCGAGCCGACGCGACCGGCACCCACCGCAGCGTCTGAGCCGGAAAAGGTGACGCCCCCGCCCTGTCGATTCACGGCACCGAAGCTGTTCTCGAAGTCGCGGCCGCGCGCCGTCCCACCGTTCGCCGTACCCTTGGCGGCTCTGTCGACGGCCTGGCCCCCGTTCTTCTGTCGCTGGGCCCTGTCGACGGCCTGGCCCCCGTTCTTCTGTCGCTGGACGGCCTGGCCCCCGTTCTTCTGTCGCCCGGCCCTGTCGACGGCTTGGCCCCCGTTTGCCGTGCCCTCCGCGGCCCTGTCGACGACCTGCCCCCCCATTTCGGGCCGATCGTCCGCCGGACACGGCCGGGCGACGAGCACGAAGCTCGCCGCGAGCCCAGTGATGGCGATTTTCCAATGTGTCCGCATTGCCGTACCTCCTCGCTGTTCGCTTGGCGGCGGTCGCCTCACACAGTGGCAGGATACACCCCAACGCCGATGCCAGCTTCGAGAAGGGTAGTCGCACTAGCTAGCCTAGTGTCCTGTCTTGGAACAGCGTACCGAACGCGCGGTGCTGGAGCACTGGGCGCGCCCCGTGAGGGACACGGCCGGGCATCGATATGGGTGAACCGGATATGAAGGCCCACCAGAGCCGCCCCATTATGGAGGTCAGGGCGGCATGGCTCGCCGGCTCGTGGGCGGCCTCTAGGTGGGGCCCGGACGAAGGTGTAGAAGGTGTGGCGCCGGATTGCCGCCCTTCGCTTGTCGATCGGGGCCTTCTCCTCGAGGGGAGACCTTCGCCTCGATGAGCTGACCGTCATTGGAGCGGTTCAGACCGCCGTATCCCCCGCAGCTCCGGGCGCGGCTCATCGAGTGAGCCCGCAGCGGGCGCACGCCGGAGGAGCTGGGCCGGCAGTTCGAGCCGGCCGGCCAGACGATCCGGAACTGGTTCCGCCAGGCCGACCGGGATGAGGGCCGGCGCGAGGACGGGCTGACCACCGAGGAGCGGGAGGAACTCGCCGACTCCGCCGCGAGAACAAGACGCTCCGGGACGAGCGCGACATCTTGAAAAAAAAACTCTCGGGCACGGCCGGACCGCCCCACCTGTGGACCAGAAACTCCCTGCGCGGTACGCTCGCGCGCCCGGGGGCGTGGCCGTCCGCTTTCTGGTGACGTCGTGAGCCCGTTAAAAAACATGGTCCGGGGGTGGCTTGCGCACTTGTCATTGGTGACGCCGTCAGGCGATCCCGTTTAGGAAAGTGATTCGAGTGCGCCACCCCTGCTCCCGGGCACTCCGACAGGAGGTGTCGCGATGGCAGGGAGCCAGAAGACGCGCGGGCGATCCGGATCCGCTGTCCACGATCAACCCGCATGCGGCCGGCATCGATATCGGCGCGACGCTCCACGTCGTCGCCGTGCCCGCGCGACCGGACCGACAGCCGGTGCGCACCTTCCGGACCTTCAGCGGCGATCTGCACCAGCTTGCCGACTGGCTCGCACGCGGTCGGCATCACGACCGTCGCGATGGAGTCGACGGGCGTGTACTGGATTCCTGTCTTCGAGATCCTCGAGGCGCGCGGCTTCGAGGTCGCTGCTCGTCAACGCGCGCGACGTCAAGCACGTGCCGGGCCGCAAGACGGACGTCAATGACGCGCAGTGGCTCCAGCAGCTGCACCAGTATGGGCTGCTGCGCGGCAGCTTCCGCCCGCGCGAGGCGTCGTCCAGCTGCGCGCCTACCTGCGCCATCGCGAGCGGCTGGTCGAGTACGCGGCGGCGCACATTCAGCACATGCAGAAGGCGCTGATGCAGATGAATGTGCAGCTGCACCACGCGTCACGGACATCACCGGCGTCACCGGGCATGCGCATCATCCGCGCGATCGTCGCGGGCAATCACGCGCCCGAGCGTGCTGGCGAGCTATCGCGACGTGCGGTGCGCCGCCTCGGAGGAGACCATCCGCGAGGCGCTCACGGGCCACTATCGGCCGAGCACGTCTTCGCGCTGCGGCAGGCGCTCGAGCTCTACGACTTCCATCAGGCCAAGATCGCCGAGTGCGACGCGGAGATCGAAGCGCGTCTTGCGGGCGCTGAACGAAGCAGCGCGTGACCCCCGACGACGCCGCTCCCTGCGCGTGCGGCACGCCAAGGGCCGGAACGAGCCGACCTTCGATGCCCGGGCCGCGCTGTACACCCTGCTGGGCGCCGACCTGACGCCAGATCCATGGCTTCGGCCCCTACACGGTCCTGCGGCTCGTGGCCGAGTGCGGCGACGACATGAGCGAAGTGGCCGACGGCCAAGCACTTCACGTCCTGGCTGAGCCTCGCCCCGGGCAACAAGATCTCGGGCGGCCGCGTGCTCAGCTCGACGACCCGTCGATCCTCGAACCGCGCGGCCGCGCTGCTGCGGATCGCGGCGGTCAACATCGGGCGGACCCAGACCGCCCTCGGCGCGTTCTACCGGCGCCTCGCCGCCCGAGTGGGCAAGGCCAAGGCCGTCACCGCGACCGCGCGCAAGCTCGCGGTGCTCTTCTACAAGGCCCTCCGCTTCGGCATGGCCTACGCCGACCCCGGCGTCTCCTACTACGAGGAACGCTACCGCCACCGCGTGATCCACAACCTCCAGCGCCGCGCGAAGAGCCTGGGCTTCACGCTCGTCGCAACCACCACGGGGAGCGCGGGAGTTTCTTAGGAAAGCCGCGGCCTGGTTCGCGCGGGAGACCGGCTCGATCCCCAGCACGGATTCGAGTTCGTGAAGACCCACCAGGCCGCCCACCGCATCGCCACCGTGTGCCGGGTGCTGGGCGTCTCCCCCAGCGGGTACTACGCGTGGCAGTCCCGCCCGCGCTCGGCGCGCGCCCAGGCCGACGCGGCCCTCACCCAGCAGATCGGCACGATCCACGCCCGCTCCCGCGAGACCTATGGGGCGCCCCGCGTCCACGCCGAACTGGCGGCCCAGGGCACCCTCGTGGGCCGCAAGCGCGTCGCCCGGCTCATGCAGGCGGCCGGCTGGGCGGGGGTAAGCCGCCGCCCCTTCGTCACGACGACGCGCCGCGATCCCCGAGCCCGGCCGGCCCCCGACCTGGTCCGGCGCGCGTTCACCGCCGACGGCCCGAATCAGCTCTGGGTCGCCGACATCACGTACATCGCGACCTGGGCGGGGTTCCTGTACCTCGCCGTCGTCCTCGATGCGTGGAGTCGGCGCGTGGTCGGCTGGGCCATGGCGACGCATCTGCGGACCGAGCTCGTCCTCGACGCCCTGAACATGGCCGTGACCCAGCGCCGACCGACGCGCGTGATCCATCACTCCGACCAGGGCTGTCAACGCGGGTTCAACCAGTCGTCGCAACACTGCCATGTTGAATTGATCGTAGGTATTCGTCGAGAGCCTCGGCGGGAGTCCGCCAGCCGAGGGTCTTGCGCGGGCGGGTGTTCAACGCGAGCGCGACGGCGTCGAGGTCTTCGCGGCGGTGCCGGTGAAGGTCGGTGCCCTTCGGGAAGTATTGGCGCAGGAGCCCGTTGGTGTTCTCGTTCGTCCCACGCTGCCACGGGCTGTGCGGGTCGCAGAAGTAGATCGCCAACCCGGTGTCGACGCGGAGCTGCGCATGTTGAGCCATCTCGGCCCCTTGGTCCCAGGTGAGCGACCGACGGAGCTGTTCGGGCAGCGTCCCGATCATCCTGGCGATCTCGTCGCGGACGGCCTCGGCGCCGTGACCCGCGAGCGGTGGCCCGTTCTTCACCCGTGGCTGCTCACCGCGGCCTTCCATTGGGGGAAGGTGCAGCAGCATCGTGAACCTGGTGGTGCGCTCCACGAGGGTGCCAATCGCGGACTTGTTGAGCCCGATGATCAAGTCGCCTTCCCAGTGGCCCGGCACCGCCCGGTCCACGACGTCGGCCGGCCGCTCGGTGATCATGATCTCCGGGGTGACGAACGGCTTGCCGCGGCCCCGCGTGCGCGCCCGGGGCACCCGCAGCGCGCGCCCGGTGCGCAGACAGGCGACGAGCTCGCGCTTGAGCGCGCCGCGGCCCTGGATGAACAAGGCCTGATAGATCGCCTCGTGCGAGATCCTCATGGTCGCATCCTCGGGGAAGTCGAGCTTCAACCGGTTCGCGATCTGCTCCGGGCTCCACGACGCTGCCCACCGCCGGTCCGCCCGACGCCCGTGACGGCGACCGATGAAACGCACCACCGGGCCGGGAACCTGCTTCCCGTCGGTCCGGGCGATCGTCCCCGCGAGCCGGGCCTGGACGTAGGCACGCAGCCGCTCCTCGGAGGCCAGCTTCGCCGTCTTGGGACGACGGGACTGCAGCTCGGCCTTCCACTGCGCGATCGACGCCCGATAGTCGAGCTGGCCGCCCCGCGTGGCCGCGTTGCGCCGCAGCTCACGGGAGATCGTCGAGGGGGTGCGGCCTAGCGCGCGGGCGATCGCCCGCACACCGAGACCTTGCCCTCTGAGCAACGCGATGTCCTCACGCTCAGCGAACGATAGGTACCGGCCCGACAGCGGGGTGAGCTGGATCGACGGCATGCCACCCCGCTCGCGGAACCAGCGAACACCAACGGGGCCTGACACACCACACGCGATCGCCGCCTCCTCGCTCGACAGTCCCTCGGCGATCTTCACCCAGAACCTCCGCTCCACATCGCGCCGCACCGGCGGTCGGCCCGGCGACCACATCGCCGGCCGGCCGGTCAGCGTCGTTATCCACCCAGGTCGCCTTCCCATACAACACCTCCGTCGTGAGGTGTTGCGACGACCAGTTGAATCCACCCAATATACGTCCCTCGCCTTCGGGCTCCGCTGTCAGGCGGCCGGGGTCCGGCCGTCGATGGGCTCCGTCGGCGACGCCTACGATAACGCGATGTGCGAGAGCTTCTTCGCGACCCTCGAGTGCGAACTCCTCGACCGCCGCCGGTTCGCCACCCAGGTCGAGGCCCGCCTGGCCGTCTTCGACTTCCTCGAAGGCTGGTACAACCCGCACCGTCGGCACTCCGCCCTGGACTACGAGTCGCCCCTACGGTATGAGTTCAACCACCGCCCGCCGGCGGCCTGATCCGAAAGCCCGAACCCGTCCACGAAACCGGGGCAACTCCAGTCTTTACAACGCAACCAGAGTCGCCTCGCGCGGCGGTTTCTGCGCTTCAGTCCCTAAAACAACACGATCTAGGTTCTTCTTGGAAGTCCTCAGGGCATGGATCAGTAAGTTTTCGGGACACCACGATTGGTGCCGATGCCCTCCACCTCCCGCAGGACCCAGACGGAACCAAGGATCGCCAACGACCGTGTCCCACGCACCGGAGGGCGCAGAACCCTACTTGAGCTCTTTGGCCGCCATCTTTTTGAGGCGGATCCCGATCTCCGGGTCTTCAATCTTGTCCCGGTGGCTCTCCTCATTGAGCAACCTCGATCGGTAACTTTCATCAAGGTCGAGTGCCAACCCAAATTGTATGAGAGCGTCCTCCTTCCGGCCGAGAGCAAAGAGAGCTTGACCCTTGTTGAACACGGCTTTTGGAAAGTATGGCACAGAGGCGAGGACATAGTCGAAGTCACTAAGAGCCTCTCCGAATCTCTTGAGATGGAGTCGGCTGACCCCCGCGTTGTACCGAGCCCCTAAAAGCCACGGGTCCGCAGCGAGCGTCTTCTCAAAGTACTTCAGAGCACCTTCGTAATCCCGCCTCCACATCCAGCAGACACCAAGGTAATACAATGCCCCTAAGTGCGTGGGCTCTAAACTCACCACGCTTTCGAATTCCTTCGAGGCCTTCTCGTGTTCCAGACCGCTCTCAAGCGCCAGCCCCAGCATGTAGTGGCTATTGATCCTTGTATTCGAGTCAGGGTTGCTTTGCAAGGCGGCGGTATAGTGAGAAGCGGCCGTCACATGGTTACCAAGTTGGTGGTACGCACGACCGATGCGATAGTGTTCCGCCGCGGGAGCGACCTCTGATGAATGGAGGTCCCGCAGCCATTTATCGAGACCCTGGACTTCTCGGTCACTAAGCGTAAGGATCCCCCAGCTTCCAGGATCCCAAATGCGCTGAGATAGCTGCTCTCGTAAGGGCACTGGGTTTAACGGCTTGCACTGAATGACTCTGTTGCACGCATACTCATAGACAGTTATCCCTGCCATAGCAATCACAAAGATCACCGCTGAGCACGCCAATGCAAGAAATGGCCACGACCTTGGGTTCGCCAAAAGCCATGCAGCAGCCGCAAAAAGCACGATAAGGGCGGCGCCACCCATCCAAGAAAATCCAAGAATCGCGAGAAAACCAGCGACGACCAGAATCGCCACCCCCATCACGACTAATTCGTAAGCGCCCTTCTGACGTGCGGACTTGATAAGCTGGCCAAAAGCTCTCAACGTTGAAACAATCAATTTCACTATAGACCCATCCACAGGCGTCACCTTCAGTCCGTCGTCCATACTTCCTCCTTCGCTGCAGCGCCTAATGTGTAGCCGTCCGGGCGCACGGCCGACCCACGCGAGGAGGACCCTCTTGCGTTGTCCACCAGGCCGGTGTCCTTCTAGGCCCCGTCCACGGTAGTCCTGGGTCCTGGATCGGTCTAATCTAAGGACTTCTCCTCAGGTTGTCACCAGGAATACCCGCCACTCGCCGGGAACCCCCTTTAACGTCTGCGTGCCGCGCTCGACGAATGTCAGCCTGGAGCCGGAGACGAGGTCCCGCACGGTGCCGGTGGCGAGTACGTCGCTGGCTCCCGCCAGATCCTTCACGCGCGCACCAATGATCGCGGCCATTCCCCCGAGCTTGCCCCCGACGACCTCGCATTCGCCGGTGTGAAGCCCGGCTCGGATCTCAAGGCCCAGGCGGTGTACACCGTCGCGGATCGCGAGTGCACAGCGAAGCGCGCGGACCGGACCATCGAAGGTGGCATAGAACCCATCGCCCGCGGTGTCCTGCTCCACACCGCGATAGCGCGCGAGCTCCGTGCGCACCAGCGCATGGTGAGTCTCGAGGAGGTCACGCCAGCGACGGTCGCCGACCGTGGCGGTCTTCTTCGTTCCCTCGACGATGTCGGTGAAGAGGACGGTCGCCAGGACGCGGTCGTGCTCTGGTGGTGGCCGCACGCCCGTCAGACATTCCTGGATTTCGGTAAGAATCTCGTCCTGATGCGATGCCCAGAAAAGATGTCGCCGGAGGGGAACTCGACTAAGCGCGCCCGGGGGATGCGCGACGCGATGTGGTGACCCTCGGCGACGTTCACGTTGCGATCGCCGATTGCCTGGAGCACGAGGGTCGGGACGCGCACGCTCGACAGCACGCCACGAACGTCCGTCTCGCTGTTCATGCGTGAGAGGTCGGCCGCGGCCTTCGGGGATACGCTCCGACGAAAATAGGTATTGAGCCATTCCTGGAGGAAGGCGTCGTCGGCAACGCTCGGAGCGTAGTAGGCGAGGGCGGCGACTTTCGGCTCGCCCCACGTCCGTTCAAGCTCCTCGGCAACCTGACGCCGCTCTTCGAGGGTCTGTCCCCACGGATAATCCTCGGAATGAAGCCGTGTCGCGAAGGCGCCATACGTGACCAGGGCGATCGTGCGGGCCGGATAGGTCGCGGCGAACAGAATGCACATCGAGGCGCCGTCGGAGTGGCCGAACAGCGCGGCGCGCTCAGAGCCCGCGGCGTCCATCACCGCCCGCACGTCGTCCATGCGTTGCTCGAGTGTGGGAAGCTCTGTGACCCGGTCAGAGAGACCCGTCCACGCTTGTCGAAGACGGTCAGACGGCTAAACGAGGCCAGGCGACGAAGGAACCGCGCAAACTGCGGGTTCTCCCACATCATCTCGACGTTTGAGATCCAGCCCGGGACGTAGACGAGGTCTGGGGATCCCTCGCCAACGACCTGGTACGCGATGTTGACCCCACCGCTCTTCGCGTACCGGGTATTCGGAACGGCACTCACAACTTGCCTCCGGATCTACCTACATCGAAGTACGATGCTCGCGCCCTTGGGAGGCTCACTCCAATAAGAGACACCCGGTCGCTGTCAATCAACCCCTGGATCGCTCTCATCTAGGAACACTACCGACTATCGGCCTTCCTACTGGATGACCTCATCCGCTCGCGCCAGCACTGACGGCGGGATCGCGAGGACGAGCGCCTTGGCGGTCTTGAGGTTGATCACCAGGTCGAACTTCGTGGGCTGCTCGACGGGCAGATCCGCCGGCTTGGCGCCTTTCAGGATCTTGTCCACATAGATCGCCGCCCGCCGGTACATATCGGGAAAACTCGGAGCATACGACAGTAGGGCGCCAGCCTCGACCAAGTCTCGCCGCCAAACCATCATCGGTAGCCGGATCCTGACCGCAAGGTCGGCAAGCCGCTTCTGGTGCTCGGAAAAGAGAGGACCACCCACGACGAGGACCGCGTCCGCACGCTGCCTTTTCATCGCCAGGAGGGCGTGCTCGAACTCCTCGGGACGCTGGACCGCCACGGGTTGAATTCTGACGCCCAAGGATCGCGTCGCCTCTTCGATCTCTCGTAGCTCTGGCTGGGCAGGGGGAGAGGACGGATCCCAGAGCACGCCAACTCGTGTGAGGCGAGGAATGGCCTCCCTGAGTAGCTCGAGTCTTTTGGCGCCGAGCTCCACACTGAGGACGCTCACACCGGTCAGATTCCCGTCCGGTCGCGCGAGGTTGCGGACGAACCCGAATCCCACGGGATCGCCGACGCGAGCAAAGACAATGGGGATCGTTTCCGTTGCGTTCTTGGCCGCTCGGGTTGCCGGCGTACCAATCGTGACGATCACGTTGACCCGGAGGCTGACGAGGTCGCCAGCCAGACCTGGTAGTGCCTCGTTTTTCCCTGCTCCGTAGCGGTGCTCAAACGTGAAATTCTGCCCTTCGACCCATCCGAAATCGCGCAGCGCCCTATAGAATGGCTCGAGCTGTGTGGTGGCCCCTACCATGGAGAAATCCGTCAACAAACCTACTCGCGGCACCTTCCCCGGCCCATGCCCCTGCGCCTGGGCGACGAGCGGCGCGCCGAGCAGGCCGATAGTCAGGGTGATCACGAGGACGAGCCGTGAAGCCATCATACCCGCCTCGTGTTCCTATGGGTCAACGTCTCTCCCAAGACCTCGCCACGCCGCGATCACATGCGCAGCATGACGACGACGGGCGGGCCGTCCGGGCGCGGCATAATCACCAGGAACGGCTCGTAGTCGTCGACCGCGACCGTGATATCGCCAGGGTGGCCAAACGCCTTGAGAATCGCGGGAATGTTGAGCGCGTGATTGACCACGAGCACCCGATCATTCGGGTGCTCGGCGCGGATCCGCGTAACCAGACCCTCGATGTCCTGGCGGCCGACCACCTTCGGCTGGATGCCCAGTGCCTTCACGGTCGGCTCCGCCGTCTGCTGGGTCCGCACGGCATCCGACGTGTAAATCGCTTTGATACCCACATCCTTCAGTCGGTTGGCGAGGGCGGCGGCCCGGCGATGCCCCACCTCGGTGAGAGTGGGTTCCGCGTGGAGCGAATGATCGCGCGGGCCTGTCTGTTCGTAGTGGCGGATCAGGAGGATGACCTGCTGGGCACCTGCGGCGCCTGGTGCCAGCCCGGATACGGCGAGGAAGATCATCGCAGTGAGCGTCCCGGAGCGCATGCTCGCACCTCCTACCAGCAGCAGGATGGGCCGACGGCCCATCTCTGGTTTGGCGCAGCCTAGGAGTTGTTCAGTCCCTTCTACCTATTGAGGCACCGGCCCCGTCACTGGACCACGTGCTCCGCTCTGACGAGAATGGCCTGCGGCAGTTGGATGCCAAGAGCGACCGCCGTTCTGAGGTTGACCGCGAGTTCGAGCCGGGTTGGCTGCTCCACGGGTAAGTCTTTTGGCCTCGCGCCCCGAAGGATCCTGTCGACATACGTCGCGAGTCGCTGGTACAACTCAGGGTAGCTGGTGCCGTAGGACATCAGTCCTCCGGCGTCGACGAACTCGCGCGAGCCGTAGATTGCCGGCAGCCGAGACTCGGCGGCGAGCTCGATGATCAGGTCTCGATGATTGGCATTCACCGGCGTCTCCGGCGCGTAGATCGCATCCGCGCCATCCCGCTTCAGCGTCGCGAACGAATTCCGGAACTCCGCCGGGTTCGTCGTCTCCAGCGAGACGAGCAAGCCAAGCCCCAGCAACTTCGCGGCCTGGCGGATTGGTCCCGGATCTCGACGCCCGGTCGAATCGAGGACGACCGCGACGCGTTGCACGTGCGGCACCATCTCCTTAAGGAGTTGCAGCCGCTTGCCTTCGACCTCGCGCCCCGGTGAGTCGGAAAAGCCCGTGATATTCCCGCCGGGACGCGCCAGGCTCGCCACCAGCCCGAACCCTACCGGATCGGAGGCGCCGGCGATCAGGACCGGAATGGTGACCGTGGCGTGCTTCACGGCGAGCACGGCCGAGGTCCCCGCCGCGACGATGACGTCCACCTTGCGCCCTACGAGCTCTGCCGCGAGGGCGTCAAGTCGCTCGGGACGCCCATCAGCGAAGCGCCTCTCGATCGCGATGTTGCGCCCGATCACCCAGCCGAGCTCGCGAAGTCGCAAGACGAACGCGTCCCAGATCGGGACGGTCTGGGGACCCGGCGGGGTGAGGGCGAGATATCCGAGCTGGTACACTCGTCCCTCTTGCGGCCCTTGAGCCCTCGCCGAGATGCACGGAAGTCCAAGGGCAACGAGCAGTGCGACGATCGCGATTCTCATCTCTCGCCCGGCGGCACTCATGGGCGGCAGACCGGCCACGGCACCTCGAGAGGATATCGCCACCGCGAGGGAACGGCCATCAGCATCCTGCGCAGCACGTAGCCTAACTGGTCGCCTTCCTGGCCGTGAGGACGGCCAGGGAGTTCGCGAAGGCGAGCTTGTTCAGCATCCGTCACTCCATGGATCACATTGCTTCTAAGAACATTACTCATCCACCGAGTTCGCGGCGCACCTGCTCCCGGTCAAATCCTGCCCCATTAAGCGCCCGAATAATGAGCGCCACATGCTTCTTTGTCAGGTCCTGCGGCCCATGCCCGGGCAAGGTTATCTTCACACCCTGCCTCTCGTACTGAACATGTCCGCTCATTCCCTCCCTTGAGACGGCGGAACCCATTGCCCAGTAGCCACGTTTCCATCTGGCGCCGAGTTACCTGTCCAGCCATGCCATCCTTGGATCACTTGATTCTAGGAATGTTGCGACAACAAGACAGCCTCGTCGCCCCATTCATTGTCGCCGAAGCCAGAACCCATATGATCTGGCCGTCCCCTTGAACGGATATTCGCTATCCGACGGATCATAGATCAGTTCTTTGTCATATCGTGCGCAGCCGGGATAGATGAAACCATTCTCCTTGACCGTCACCGCGAAGTCACACTCTTGCCCGAAAACGGTTTTCAGGTGTCCCATGAACTGGTTGCCATCTCGACGGAATTGGATCGTATCCGCCGCTGCCGATGCGGGCGGTCTCGGTGCCGCTCCAGCGCTTGACCAATAGACCGTCCAAGATGGTTGCTGGGTCAGAATGGCCTCGATCTGGTCCGCTCCGACCGGCGAGCCAGCCGTGCTTGACTGAGCGAGCACGCGGGTACCAGCCAGAGCGAGGAGGCCCAAAACCACGAGGCAGACTATCGAACTCAATCCACGGAGCATCGGAATCCTCCCTACGGGCCACGCCAACGCGCGGCCCACGGCTCCACTCCTTAGATCACTTGGTTCTAGGAACGTTCTAGATCCTCGTCGTTCCGTCGCTGCGGCCTAGCCTTCCACTATCAATGTCTTCAAATGGACATCGGCAACATGGCGCTGCTCACCGGCGTGCGCCTGGAGATACCACTCTTCGAACCACCGGCAAAACGCCGAAACCGTGTCAAATAAATCCTCTAAATCAACTCGAGCGTCCCCCGCCTCGAGAATAATGCGATCGATGAACCTCCCCTCCTGCCTATCGAAAATGCAACTGTACACGGAAGTGCCTTGAAAGAGCGACCCCGGAACAATCGTATGGCACTCTGGCTGTCGCGTCTCATCGGCGACGCGACTCCACGACAAGGTTCCCCATAGCGGCATACGCTTGGCGACGAACTTGTCGATCTCTGTACGGAAATGCTGTACGAAGTTTCGCAGTTCCTCAACCGTGCGAGTCTTCCGGACTAACAACTGAACACCTGCCTGGTTCTGCTTGAGGCCTGGCAACTGCTGCACCAACCCCCTCAATCTATGGGTCGCATCGATCATTGTCCAAGCATCGACCATCGCCTGAACAACAAGCGGCGCCACCACCTCATTCACATCGCCGGCGCGCGCAATCCGCTCCAGTGTTTCGCGAAGTCGACGACACGACGTGTCGATCATGTCAATTGAGTAGCGAATACCGTCTAGATACAGTACTACTCGCGCGTCAGTCGCCACCGGAACGGTCCGCAGCGCGGAGTTAATCGGTATCAGCATCGGCAATGTGATTGCATCTCACTGCATAGATCACTTTGATTGCGTAACATTCGTGGCTGACCTGTTGAATCATACTTTCGTGGCGCGAGTCATAAGATAGTCCTGCCGAACGATGTTGTCCTCGAAGAATTGACTCACGATCTCTTCCAACTCCCGGCGGAAGGTGGCAAGCCTCTCCGGGTCACTCTGGAATGTCTGGACCACTCGGAGGAAGGGTGCTGCGTTCACTTCGTAGAAGACTCGAAAGTGCGCCGGGCTCAGGGCTGGAAAGCGCATGACGCCGCGATCGAACACGAGATCTCGGACGGCAGGGCCAAGACGGTCTCGCACGATGTTGGGGTCGCCCCACTGGGACGGGGGGGATACAAATGCCGGGGGCGGAGGCAGGTACCGCCCAATCAGTATGAAAAGACGCCCGAGACATAGTTCGGGCGGCCAGGTCGAGAAGGCGAGAAGACCGCCGGGTTTGAGGACGCGCAGCATTTCGCGAGTCGCCACCTCGTGACGAGGTGCGAACATATGGCCGAATTGGCTTAAGACCATATCGAAAGTGCCATCACCGAATGGCAGGCTCTCCACGTCTCCTTCATGCCACTCAATGTCGACGTCAGCAATGACAGCATTCTCCCTGGCTCGCTGGAGCAACTCCGGAGTCAGATCAATTCCGGTCACCCGTGCGCCTCGGCGCCGGGCTGTGATCGCCACGACTCCGGTGCCGCATCCGACGTCAAGAACCTGCTGGCCCGCCCGCACACCCGCGAAGCCAACCAATCGGGGCGCGGTGGTAGACGTCACCAACTCGAATGGGCTAAAGGAACCCCAAGCTTGGCGTTGGCCGGCCTTGAACTGCTCCAGTGCATCCATTTCGTCTCCTTGTATCTCTCAGGCCGGATCCATCGGTACGATGGACCGGGAAAAGGTGGTGGGCGGGAGCCCGTCGTCTCCTCGGTCTGACAAGACCGTTCGAAAGCGTGGGACCCGCCCCACCGTACGGACCGTGAACCCGCACAGTCGCTCGGGCTCCGAAAGCCCGCACTTACAAGGACGGGTCATGGACCAACTCTTCGTCGGCGTCGATGTCGCCAAGGATCACCTCGATGTCCACGTCCGCCCCTCCGGGGAGGCCTTCGTCGTCCCCCACGATGAGGCTGGGCTGACCCAGCTCGCGGCCCGACTGCAGGCGCTGCACCCCGCGCTGATCGTCCTCGAAGCCACGGGGGGCTACGAGGCTACCGTCGCGGCGACCCTGGCCAGCGCTCACCTGCCGATCGCCGTCGTCAACCCCCGACAGATTCGCGATTTCGCCCGCGCGACGGGCACCCTCGCCAAAACGGACACCTTGGATGCCCACGTTATCGCCCGCTTCGCCGAAGCCGTGCGCCCGGCCGTCCGGCCGCTGCCCACCGAACACGCCCAGCGCCTGGGCGAGCTCGTGGCCCGCCGCCGTCAGCTCGTGGAGATGCTCGGGGCGGAAGCCAATCGGCGACGCCTGCTCCGGGATCGCGCCCTTCAACGTCGCCTCGACGCCCACATCACCTGGCTCCAGCGGGCACTGCGTGATCTCGAGTCGGATCTGCATGACACGATCCGATCCAGTCCGATGTGGCGAGAGACCGAGAACCTGCTCCGGTCCGTACCGGGAGTGGGACCGATCACGGCCTCGACGCTCATCGCCGAACTCCCGGAGCTGGGCCATCTGGACCGCCGCCAGATCGCCGCCCTCGTCGGCGTGGCCCCCGTCAACCGCGATAGCGGCACCCTGCGGGGTCGCCGCACGATTCAAGGCGGGCGCCGCCCCGTGCGACGCGCGCTGTACATGGCCGCGCTCACGGCCACCCGTCACAATCCGGTCCTCGTCACCTTCTACCAGCGCCTCCGGACCACCGGCCATCCCAAGAAGGTCGCCCTCATCGCCGCCCTGCGGAAGCTCCTCACGATCCTCAACGCGATCCTCCGAGACCGTCGCCCATGGCACCCCGCTTGACGTCCAACACAGTCGCTTTTACCTCGAGCCTCCTGCACTTCCTAGATCACTTAGTTTGGGGACTATCTACCTGCTTAAGCTGCTCCAGCCTCTGCTCGATTGCCTCCAACAACCCCTCCAGCATTTCGCGCTCGTCGGTCAGGACGTCAACCTCTTGATCGTCTCCTCGTGGCAGGTTCTCGATTCGAGCCGCTTCGGCATCGCTACCCGTTTCGTTTGCCACGTCCCCAAGTTTCCAGCTCCAGAGCGCATCCAGTTCGCCCTCAATGTCCTGGAGCGAGAGCACAACCCGCTGCCGTTCGGCTTCGAGCTCTTCTCTCGACCTCCACACTTCCTTCGTCAACCAACAAGGGGGTGACTCGATTGCCGGAGCCTGATTCCTCAGCACAGGTTCCCCGCCCGATACATCACTATGTAAGTTCGACTTCGTCCCTTCCGTCGCCGGACTGACATCTGCTGGAATAAGAGACCATGTCCGTTCACGCCCGCTCTCTCTCAGCGCTCCCCAAAACGCTCCGCACATCGGTGCCTGTAGCGGATCATTGGCCAAGCTCCGTCCAACCGCCGCTGAAACGACAGAGGTCAGGTCCACGTAGATCTTCCGAGGAATCGTGGGGCTTTCGAAGATTTGGTCTAGTTCCCCCGGTGAAGCCTTAGCCACCCACGACCTCGCGTAGTCTTGGGCGGCGCGCTTGACGATCGTCCGCTCATCCGCCCCTGAACCCTCGCTTGCGGAGAGCGATTGGGGTGCCGCGGCTTCCTCTCCGCCCTCCATCGGCTCGGTCGGCGGCCGCGGGGCTCCTCCACGGGGATCCAGAGGCACACCAGCCCGGACATGCTGCTGGATGCTGTCGCGCACATCAGCCGGCAACCCCTTCAGACGAGATCCAAGCCGCCCCTGGCCGGTGGTGAAGTTCGACCAATAGTCGTCGAACGAGCTGTAGTCGAAGCTGATGACAATCGGTACCTCAACGACCTCCGTGAGACCTATCCTCCGCCACAGCTCCGCCTGACCGTTCGGCCGGACGAGCGGGTGCGCCTTCAGGTCATCCCGGAGGGCACGGACGCCCTCGTCGAGCACGGACGCCGTATCCCAGACCAGGCTGAAAGCGGAGTAGCCACCCCAGAAGTCGAAGACCCCCGACGCGACGACCCCGCCGGGTCGCGTTACCCGCCGCATCTCGCCGACGACTTGATCGACCTCGGGGATAATGTCTAGAACCAGGGTGGAGATAGCGCCGTCGAAGGACCCGTCGGCGAAGCGCATGCGACGGACGTCGCCGAGCTCGTAGGTGATGTTCGGGTGGGACCGATGACGGCGGGCACCTTCGAGATAGGGTTCTGAGGCATCGATCCCGACCGCCTCCGCGCCGGCCTCCGCCAGGGCCGCCGTCAGCACGCCGGTCCCACAGCCGACATCGAGCACACGGTCACGTGGCCGGATACCCGCGAACTCCAGGAAGGGCTTGGCCAGGCGACGGCTCCAGCGCCCCATGAAGTGCTCGTATTCGGCCGGGTCGGTTGCGGCAAACCGCGATTGCACGTGTCCCTTTGCCGGCTGCGCTCAGCGTCCCGCAGCCTCCCTGCTACTCTTGCCCATCGCGCGCTCGTCCCGTGGCCGTCCTGGCTGGTCGTGCACTTCGCCTCATAGTCGGCCCATTAGAACCAAGATAAGGAGAATGATCACGACCAGACCGACGCCACCCCCCATGTATGGGCCGCCGTAACGCCAACCGCCAGGGACACCGACAAGAAGCAGCACGATAAGGATGATGAGCAGTGGACTCAAGGTTCGTCCTCCTTTAACCACACCGGTTTAGCCCCGTGCCTCGCGCGCTGATTACTGCAGCAGCGGTCGTGTCCAAAATGCTTATGGGGGAAGAATTAGGCCGACACGGGATACCGCGTCAACCATCTCCCAAGGCAGGCGCGCTACCATGCTGCGCCACGCCCCGACGCTCTATCCTACCCCAGCCTACCGGCTCTCCGGCCGTCCGGCCCGGGTCCGCGGCTTCGGGCGCGGCGGCGCGGTGGAGGGCCCCGCGCGCCAGCGGAGGACCTGGACGCCCTCCCACCACCACGGCTGGCCGCGGTCCTTGCCGTCGAGGGTGAGGAGATGCTCCGCCCTCGGCTGGCCGGCGAGGTAGTCGCGCATCGCGCGGGCGACCTGCTCCCAGTCGGTGTCGTCGACGATCAGGAGGGCGCCGTCGGCGAGATAGGGCTCGATCAGCCGGAGACCCCGGACCTGGGACCGGTAGTCGTGCGCGGCGTCGTAGTAGTAGACGCCCACGCGCCGGTCCCCCAGCGCGCCGCCGCGCAGGAGCGCGAAGGCGTCGCCCTCCAGGAGGGTGTGGCCAGCCAGGCCGTACCGGCGGAGGTTCGTCTCGAGCTGCGCCCGGTTGCCGTCGCCCAGCGAGAAATTGTCGATGCCGACGAAGTCGCCCGCATTCCCGAGCATCGCCGCGATCAGGCTCAGCCCCTTGAAGGAGCCCACCTCGACATAGCTCTCGCCCTTGCCGAGGAGCGACGCGGCGAGGTTCAGGAGGGCGAGATTGTTCTCCCGCGCGAGCCCGCCCACGTCGGCGAGGATCGGCGCGAAGCGCCGGTCCCTGGGGTGCTCCGAGCGCGGGTAGTCCTCGAACCGCCGCGGCAGCTCATGGAGGAATCGCTCGGCGTCCACGCCGGGCCAGATCGTACCATCCGGAGGCCGGGCGAGCCGACCCGCGCGGGCCGATGCCGCGCCGTGAGCCCGGCGGCCCCTCGCGCTGGGGCCTGCGCGGCCCGCGCGCTCGTCGCCAGTCGGGTATCATGTCCTCGCTACCTCACAACCCTGAATGGAGGCACGCCATGGCCAACTACCTTCTGGTTCGACACCGAGTTCGCGACTTCGCGGTGTGGAAATCCGGATACGACGCTCACCAACCCAAGCGCCGCGAGGCAGGCCTCTCGGAAGTGCATCTCCTCCGGGGCGCTCATGACGCGAGCGAGGTTGTCCTTCTCTTCCGGTCCGAGGATCTGGGCCGAGCCAAAGCATTCACCGAATCAGCCGATCTGCGCGAGACCATGGAACGGCTCGGCGTCCTCGATCGACCCGATATCTCCTTCCTCAAGGACTGAGGGCCAGTCCCCTCTCGCCCCGGTGGGCAGAGTGGATCGTCGCGCACCCAGCCGCACTGGGGCCGCCTGACCGCAGCCGCACCGATCGCCGCATGACTGAGCGCGATCCGGCCGCTGACCACCACGCGCCGGCGTGCGCGGCTCCTCGTCGCGCTCGGCCTCCTCATGGTCGGGGTGGCGGCCCTGGTGCCGCCTGTCGCGCAGGACCCCGCGTACCACCACTTCGCCGATCAGCGGGGGCTCCTCGGCGTACCGAACCTCCTCAACGTGGCCTCGAACCTCCCGTTCCTCGTGGTCGGCGCGCTGGGGCTCTTGTTCCTGGCCGGGGACCATCGCGGCGGCGGAGCCGCGCCTTCATCGCGCCCGGAGGAGCGCCGGCCCTACTGGCCGTTCTTCACGGGCGTGGCGCTCACCGAGCGTCGGCTCCGCCTACTATCACTGGCGGCCGGACAACGCGACCCTGTTCTGGGATCGCCTGCCGATGACCGTCGCGTTCATGGGCTTCTCGCGAGCGTGATCGGCGAGCGGGTCAGCCGGCGCGCGGGCGCCGCGACTGCTGTGGCCGCTCCTGATCGCCGGCGTCGGGAAGCACCCTCTACTGGCACCTCGGCGAGCTGCGCGGCATGGGCGACCTCCGGCCCTACGGGCTCGTGCAGTTCGGCAGCATGGTGCTGGTGCCGCTGATCCTCGTCCTCTTCCCGGCCCGCTACACCGGCACGGCCTACCTCTGGCTCTCGCTCGGCTGGTACGCGCTGGCGAAGGCCTGCGAGTACTTCGACCACGGCCTCCTCGCGCTGACGGCGGTGAGCGGGCACACGTGGAAGCACCTCGCGTCGGCGGCGAGCGCCTACTGGATCCTCCGCATGCTCGCGCGGCGGCGCCCGCTGGCGCCGCGGGAGGCCCTCGCCGGCGGCCCGAGCGCGGTCCCGCCGCGGCCCGGCGTCTGAGCCGGCTCAGGCCTCCTGCCGCAGTCGCTCGGCCCAGCGGGCGAGGATCGGGCGCGCCACCGCCGCGGCCCGCGCGCGGTGGCTCAGCTGGTCCTTCTCGTCGTCCGGGAGCTCGCCGAACGTCCGCCCGCGGGCGGGAACCAGGAAGAGGGGATCGTACCCGAACCCCTGGGTCCCGCGCGGCGCGTCCGTGAGGACGCCTTCCACGGTGCCCTCCACCGCGACCTCCTCCCCCCAGGGGGCGAGCAGGGCGAGGACGCAGCGGAAGCGGGCCCGACGGCTCGGCGCGCCCCGGATCTCCGCCAGGAGGCGCGTCCCGCGCTCGGCGTCGGTGAGCCCCGGCCCCCCGTAGCGGGCCGAGGCCACGCCCGGCCGGCCGCCGAGCGCGTCGACCTCGAGCCCCGAGTCGTCGCCGAGCGCCACCGCCGCGGGCGACGGCCGCGGCGGCCGCGCGGGCCTTCTCGAGGGCGTTCTCCCGGTAGCTCGTCTCGCCCTCCGGCGGCAGGCGCACGTCGCCGTGATCGCGAAGCGAGGTGATCGCGTAGCCGAGGCCGTCGAGGAGGAAGCGGAACTCGCGCACCTTGCCGGCATTCGCCGTGGCCAGAAGCAGCCGCGGCGGCCGCGGCGTCACGGCAGGGTGAAGACGGCGGTCGACCGGTCGGCGAGGACCCGCCGCTGGAAGGCGAGGAGCCGCGCCACCCCCTGACGGGCGAGCCCGAGCAGGCCGTCGAGCTGCGCCTGATCGAAGGGCGTGCGCTCGGCCGTCCCCTGGACCTCGACGAAGCGCTCCGCCCCCGTCATCACGACGTTCATGTCCACCTCGGCCGTCGAGTCCTCCACGTAGTCGAGGTCGACGACGGGCGTGTCGAGGACGATCCCGACGCTGGTCGCGGCGACGAGGTCCCGCAAGGGCTCGGCCAGGAGGCGCCCGTTCTCGCGGAGCTGCTGGATCGCGTCGGCGAGGGCCACGTACCCGCCCGTGATCGCGGCCGTCCGGGTGCCGCCGTCGGCCTGGATGACGTCGCAATCGATGGTGATGGTCCGCTCGCCGAGCTGGGTCGAGCTGCACCACCGCCCGCAGGGAGCGCCCGACGAGCCGCTGGATCTCGTGCGTCCGGCCGCCGGTCCGGCCCGCCTCGCGGCCCGTCCGGGTCGACGTCGCGCGGGGCAGCATGCCGTACTCCGCCGTGACCCAGCCCTGGCCGCTGCCGCGCAGGAAGGGCGGCACGCGCTCCTCGACCGACGCGGTGCAGATCACGCGGGTGTCGCCGACCTCGACCAGGACGGCGCCTTCGGCGTGGCGCGTGTAGCGACGCGTGAGCCGCACCGGGCGGAGATCCCCGGGCGCCCGGCCGTCGTGGCGCGTCATCGCTTCGCCACCGCGCCCACGCGCTGGTCGTAGCTCCGCTTGTAGGCGGTGACGCCGGCGACCAGGGCGCGCGCGATCCGGTCGCGGTAGCCGTCGTCCCGGAGCCGCTGCTCCTCCTGCGGGTTCGAGATGAACCCGATCTCGACGAGGACCGCCGGCATCGCGGCGCCGCCCAGGACGTAGAACGGGGCCTGCTTCACGCCCCGGCTCGGGCGCCGGAGCGCCCGGTCGAGGTTGTTCTGGAGGGCCTCCGCCACCCGGCTGGACTCCTGCTGGAAGTCCGACTGCGCGAGGTCCCACAGGATCGAGCGGAGGACGTCCGGCGAGGCCCCGCGCGCCCCGGTGTCGGTCGCGATCAGGCGGTTCTCGTACTCGGCCGCCCGGCGCGCCGCGCCGTCCGTGGCCTCGTTCGACAGGAAGTAGGTCTCGGTCCCCGTCGCGGCGCCGTCGGACGCGGCGTTGACGTGGATGGACAGGAACAGGTCCGCCCGCTCCCGGTTGGCCAGGGCCGTGCGCTCCCGGAGCCCCATGAACTGGTCCCGGGGGCGCGTGAGCACGACGCGCATGCCGAGCTCCTCCTGGACCAGGGCGGCGACGCGCCGGGCGATGTCGAGCGCGAGCTCCTTCTCCTGGAGGCCGCCCGGGCCCGACCGCGCCCGCGTCGTGGCCGCCATGCCCGGGATCGATCACGATCGTCTGGAGGGATTCGGGGCCGGGGTTCCCCGGCGGCGGCGCGGAGGCCTGGAGCGCCTGCGCGATGGAAGTCGATGACGACGCGCGGGGGATCCTCCAGGCGAAACACCTTCCGGGCGGCCGGCGGGCGCTCGAAGGCCACGCGGAGGGCGGCGGCCCCGCGGGCCTCGCCGAGCTCGGCGGTCGCCACCAGCCCGTCCCGGACCGTCCGGGTGCCCGTCCAGTTGCGGGGGCTCACGTCGGGAAACGCGATCGTCAGCCCGCCGCCCTCGGTCTCGACCAGCCGGGGCTCGATCGGCGCATCCGCCTCGAGGACCACCCGCGTGTACGTGGGGTAGGAGCGGACGCGAAGCTCGACGCGGGCCGCGGACCGGGCCGCCGGGCGCGGCAGGGCGGCCGCGGGCGGATCCGGCTCGGCCCGCGGCGGCGCGGCCGGGCGCGCGACGCGGCCGGGGGCGCCGAGGGCGCCGCGGCCGGGATCTCCGGCGCCGGCGCGCGCGACGGCCGGCACGGCGACGGCGCGCGGCGGCGCGGCGACCGCGGGCTGCACGGTCGGCGTTCGCGCCCCCCGGCGGGATGCCGCGCGCCTCGCGGACGTCCGTCACCCGCACCCGCGTGCCGACGAGCGTGGGCAACGCCCGCGCGAGCAGATCGCTCGGCACGCGCCAGGTCCCCTGGCGCACGCGCACCGGGGCGGCCAGCGACACCGGCTGCCCGTCGACCGTGATGCGCCGCGCGTCCCGGGCCACCTGGACGACGCCATGACGGCTGACCAGGCTCATCCGGTCGCCCCGGGACCCGCGCCGGGTGCTCGCGCTCGCCAGGCGGGCGACGTCGGCCAGGAGATAGTAGGTCGTGCCTCCCTGCGCCTCGCCGACCAGGCGTCCGAGGCGCACGCCGGCCGCCGTGCTGACCTCGACGGTCACGGAGCCGGCGCTCGCGCCCGCCGGGAGGGCCAGCATGAGTCCCAGCATGCAGAACGGAACGAGCCACCTGCGCATAGGGGAGCTTTCATTCTAGCTGCCGGGCCCGGAGGAGCCCAAGATTTCCCCGTCGGGATGTCACGGAGCGCGCCGCGCCCCGCCGGGGTGCGGTAGAGTGCGTGGGTGATGCCCGCCGCCTGGCTCGGGCGCCTCGTGCGTCCCCCGCGCACCGGATGACGCTCGCGCTTCACGCGGGCGTCTACGGGCTCTTCCTCGCCCTGGCAGCCGTCTACACCTGGCCGCTCGTCACGGATCTCACGCGCCTCCTGCCCCCGAACGGCGACCCCCGGCTCTTCAGCTGGGTGCTCCTCACGATATTCGGCAATCTCACGAGCCGGCCCGAGCTCCTGTTCCACGGGAACGCCTTCTACCCGTTCGGGAACACCCTGTCCTTCGCGGAGCCCCTCCTCATCCCCGCGCTCGTCGCCGGCCCCATCCACGCGTGGACGGACAGCCCCATCCTCGCCTACAACGTCACGCTCCTCCTGTTCTGGGCGCTCTCGGGCTGGGCGATGTACTGGGTCGCGTGGCGCGTCACGGCCTCGCACCCCGCGGCCTTCCTCGCCGCGGTGATCTTCACGTTCGCGCCGTACCGGATCGACCACTACATGGAGTTCCAGATGGAGATGGCGTTCGGGATCCCCCTCGCCATCTACGCGCTCGTGCGCTTCCTCGAGACCCAGCGCGCGCGCTATCTCATCGGGCTCGGGCTGGCGTTCTGGATCCAGGCGGCGTCGGTCTGGTACTACGCGATCATCCTCGCGCTCGGCCTCGGCGCCGTCGCCATCCAGTTCGTCGCGCTCCGCTGGGCCGGGTGGCGCCCCCGCGCGCTCGGCGCCGCGGCCCTGGGGGGCCTCGTCCTGCTGGCGGCGCTCGTCCCCCTCGCGGCGCCCTACTTCCTCACCCGGCAGGAGCTCGGGCTCGAGCGGGCGCTCGCCGACGCGATCCCGCGCTCGGCGAATCTGGGCTCGTACGTGGAGGCGCGCGCCAACTGGCTCTATCGCGCCTTCACCGCCAAGCGCGCGTGGGAGGCGTCGCTGTTCCTGGGGGTGGCGGGGCTCGCCCTGGCCGGCGCCGGGCTGGCCTGGCTTCGCTGGGCGCCGGCCGGGCGCCCGGCCGCGGATCGCTGGCTCCGTTGGGGGGCGGGCGCGCTGCTCGTCGGGGCGCTCGGCGCGAGTCTCCTCGAGGGCGGCATCCGGGTCGCGGGGATCACGCTCCGGCCCTTCACCGAGCTGGGGGTCGGGCTGCTCGGGATCGGCCTCCTCCGGCAGTCGCTGGAAGGCTGGCGGCGCTGGCGGGCGGGCGTGGCGGAGCGGCACCTCACGGAGCGGGACTGGGCGCGGCTCCTGCTCGGCCTCGGCGCCGTCGCGTTCCTGCTCTCCCTCGGCCCGGTCGTCGCGCTCGGCGCCTTCGGCGCCCGCCCGATCGACGAGGGCCTCTACGCGTGGCTCTGGCCTCACGTGGTGCTCTTCCGGGCGATCCGGGGGCCCACGCGGATCGGGATCCTCGTGATCGTCGCGGGGGCGCTCCTGGCCGCGCTCGGCGTGAAATGGCTGCTCGCGCAGCCCCGGCGGCCGTGGGGCCGGGTGCTCGTCGGCGCCCTCGGGCTCGCGCTGGTCGTCGAGTACGCGCGGATGCCGTTGCCCTACGCTCAGGAGGACCCCGTCCGCGCGGTGGACGCCGTGTTGAAGGCCGACCGGGCCGACGTCGCCGTCCTCGAATGGCCGCCGAACGTCCAGGTGGTGGACGTGGACGCCATGTTCCGCTCCCTCGACCACGGCAAGCGCGTGGTCAACGGGCTGTCGGGCTTCGTGCCCGCCGCGTTCCGGGACCTGTCCGTCTTGCTGAGCGCCCGCGACGCGCCCTTTCCGGCGGCGGCGCAGGCGGCGATCCACCGCATCTATCCGCTCCGCTACCTGGTCGTGCGCCTGGCGGATCATCACCTCGCCCCGGCCTGGCAGCCCACGTGGCACCGCCTCCGCCGCGCCCCGCCGCACTTCCTCCGCCACCGCGGCACCTATGGGGACGACGACCTCTACGAGATCCTGGCGGTCCCGGAACAGGGGCTGCTCCTCGAGCGCTGGGTCTCGTACGACTTCCTGGTCGACCATCCCGTGCTGGAAGCCTCCGTGCGCCCGCTCCGGCCCCAACCGGGGCGCGCGGCCTGGGTGGACCTGGCGCTCAACGGCCGCTCCTTCGCGCGCGTGCCGCTCGACCGGCCGCAGCTGCTCCGCCGGCGGCTCCAGCCTCCGTACCAGCGCGCCGCGCCGAACGTGATCCGGCTGACGTACGGCTACGACCGGATCGGGCCGGGCTCGCCCCGGGCCGAGATCGGCACGACCGGCGTCCGGAGCCCGGTGGATCTCGTGGTCGTGAGCGGCGGTCAGCCCCACGGCGACGTGGGGTCCGTGCGCGTCAACGCCGTCGAGCGCGGGCGGAGCCGCCGCGGCTACACCCTGGTCTCGCTCGACCGGGCCGGCCGCGTCCTCGCCGCCGAGGCGTTCGACACGTTCCTCGATCCGACGGCCGCCGGCCGGCTCGCGGCCTGGGTGGCCGCCCTGCCTGCCGGGACGATCGTCGCGGGGACGGTCAAGGACGACGCGTCCGGGCGGCTCGACGGGGCCGCCGTCCAGGCGCTCGGGACACTGGGTGTGCTCGGGGACCTCCGGACGCGCTACCGCGACTCCCACGCCTTCGTGGGCGTGAAGGGGGCCCGGCCAGGCACGGCGCTCGAGGACGTGGGGCCACGGCGCATCGCCCTGGCCGTCGGCGAGGGCGCGCCCGAGGAATACCTGGACGAGAGGACCGCGGGGCTCGAGTTGACGACGTTTGCCCTGCGGGCGGGCCGTCGAGGGGCCGAGACCCGGAAGGAAGGCGCCGACAGTAGACAGTGAATGTAGATGATCTATTTCCCGTATTTTCCATCCAATTACATCTGGCTACCTGGACACGCTTCGCGCGAGGGGGGCGCTCTTCCTGCCTGGCGCTGGGCTCGGGCGCGGTTCGCGACCTGCCCGCTCCCGCACGGGTGGGATTCGGGCAGCCGATCGGACTGCGTGGGGTGTCCTGGCTGCGCCGGTCGCCTGGCCAGTCTGGCTGGGTGGGCCCGGCCACCCCCGGCCCAGCCTCGAACCGACGTCGATGGCAGGCCGAGGGGCTGGACGGCTGTCCGTCCCAGGGCGGGAGACGAGGAAGGATGGTGGAGGCGGTGGGAATTGAACCCACGTCCGAGAACCGTCAGACCGAGCCCGCTACACCCATAGTCCGCGATTTAAGTCTCGCCAGCCGACGCTCCCACGGACGGGATCGTGGCCGGACCAGCCTGATCGATCTCGCGCCGCGTTGCCCAGGCACGCTCGCGGCGCCAGCCCGCAGAATTATGACGCCCGGTCCCCTCCCCTGCAGGCGCGGGAAGGGCGGACGTCGCCGCTAGTTAGGCGGCGAGAGCTAGCTCGTTGTCGGCAGCTATAGCCGACCCACCTTTTGACGAGGTGATGGGCGCCCTCGAGGTGCTGACTCGGACGTCGTGATCCCCGTCGAAACCGATCGCCCCCATGCCCTCCTTATTCGCGCGTCCGCTCGTCCCGCGTCCGCTCGCGAAGCGCCCGCTGAACCTCGCGCTGCTCCTCGCGTTCGCGGATCGCGTGCCGCTTGTCCAGGGTCTTCCGCCCTCGGGCGAGCCCGAGCTCGACCTTGGCGCGGCCCTGCTTGAAGTATAGGCGGAGGGGGACGAGGGTCAACCCCTTCTCCATGATCTTGCCGAGCAGTCGGTTCAGCTCCCCGCGGTGGAGCAGGAGCTTCCGGGGCCGGAGCGGGTCGTGGTTGGCCCGGTTGCCCTGGGCGTAGGGGCTGATGTGGAGCCCGAGGAGCCAGGCCTCGGTCCCGTCGATCCGGGCGTACGACTCCTTCAGGTCCGCGCGGCTGTCCCGGAGCGACTTGACCTCGGTCCCCTGGAGGACCAGGCCGGCCTCGTGGGTCTCGAGGATCTCGAAGTTGTGGTGCGCCCGCCGGTTCGAGGCGACCAGCTTCTCGCCGGCGTCGGGCTTCGTCACGTCAGCGGTCCCTCGTCTTGACGGGCTCTGGACCCGGTGATAGCGTTATCGCCGCTCGCTCGGCGCCGAAGTGGCGGAATTGGCAGACGCGCTAGATTCAGGGTCTAGTGCCCGCAAGGGTGTGGGGGTTCGAGTCCCCCCTTCGGCACCACCGAATTCCCCCTCGCCTGAGCCCGCGCCGGCTCCCTACCGTGCCAGCCGCGCCACGGGGTTCCGGAGCGTCCCGATCCCGTCGATCGTGATGCTCACGACGTCCCCCGGCGCCAGCGCGCAGGCGTCGGGCACGAGGATGCCGGTGCCGGTCGAGAGCACGGTGCCCGGCGGCACCGGGTTGTAGCGGCCGAGCCAGTCGACCAGCTCCTCGCACCGGCGCTTGAGGTCGCCGGTCGAGGCCTGCCCCTCGAACAGGGTGCGGCCGCCGCGCTCGATCACGCAGCGGATCGTGAGGGCGTGCGCATCCGGGATCGAGGCCGGCGTCGCGATCACCGGGCCGAAGGCGAAGCTCCCCTGGAAGATCTTCGACTGCGGCAGGAACAGCGGGTTCTCGCGCTCGATGTCCCACGCCGAGAGGTCGTTGCCCACCGTGTAGCCGACGATGCCGCCGCCCACGCCCACCACCACCGCCAGCTCGGCCTCGACCGCCGTGAGCTTGGAGTCCCCGCGGAGCCCGACGGTGCCGTGCGGGCCCACCGAGCGCGCCGCCGAGCCCTTGTAGAAGAGCTCCGGCCGCTCGGCCTCGTACACGTAGTCGTAGATGCCCTTCCCGCGGTGCGCCTGCCCGGTGTCGTGCTCGGAGTAGTACTCGCGGCTCCGGCGGTACGTGATGCCGGCCCCCCACACCTCCGGCGGGTCCATCGGGGCGAGGAGGCCCGCGCTCTTTCCCCGGGCCGCGCGGTCGAGCGCGGCCCACGCGTGGCGCGGCCGGCGGGGCGCCCGGCTCAGCCGCCGCGCCAGGCGCTCGATCCCGGCCGGCGTGCGGCCGGTCAGGAGCAGGTCCAGGACGGAGCCGGCCCCGGCCTTCGGGGCGGTGATGTCGATGACCGTGTCGCCGTCGAGCACGCCCACGCGGCGGCCTCCGCCGGCAGCCTGGAACTGGCAGAGCTTCATGCCTCTCTCCTTGGATGGGACCCCGCGCGGGGATGCGCGGAGTCGGTCCGATTCGACGGCCTGCGGCCGGGGGCGGACGGCAGGCTCACGCCAGGCGGAACCGGCGCCGGAAGACCTCGTCGCGGGTCTTCTGGTAGAGGACCTCCCACTCCGGGCTGCCCTCCGGGACGGGCCGCGCGTAGCTCCCGAGGATCTTGCGGACCTCGGCGTCGATCGATTCCTCGACGCGGGTCTCGTCCGAGAGGGCCCGGAGGATCTCGTTCCGGACGTCGTCCGGGGTCTTGACGGCGGCCACGCCCGGCTGGGCGAGGACCTCTTCCGCCAGCCGCGCCGACAGGTGAAACAGCCGCTCGCGGCTCCACTTCATCACAGGACGAACCCTCGGTCGCGCGCGAGCTTCTCGCGGGTCTTCGAGAAGAGCTGGCGGTAGTCGAGGCCCTGGTCCCGGATGTCCCGCGCGTAGCCTTGGAGGATCCGGCGCGCCTCGGTGTCGAGCGCTTCCTCGGCGACCAGGTTCTCCACGATCACGCGCTGGATCGCCCGGCGCACCGGCGCCTCGTCCTTCGCCTCGATGAAGCGGCGCGCGATGAGGCGCTTGGCGATGGCGTCTCCGATGCGGCCCGCGATCTCCTCCCGGCCCTTCACGCTAGCCGCCCCCGGCCACGAGGTGACTCGAACGGCTCGGGGCCGCCGTCGTTCCACTCGACCTGGGGCGCCCGGTCCGCCGGTACGCCCTCGATCAGCCAGGACTCGGCGACCCGGTACGCCACGCGACGGCGGGTGAAGGCGTCGCCATCGTGGTAGTAGAGCCAGCCCGCCCGCCGCCACCCGATGCCCCGCGTCTCGACGCGGACCCGGCGCGCCTCGAGATCGAACACGGCGAGCCCGTGCCCGGCCGGCGTCTCCGCGTAGCGGCGATCGAGCCGCGCCCGCCGGAGGGCCCCGAAGATCCCGTCGTAGCTCGTGGTGGCGAACGGGCGAGCCGTAGAAGAACCGCTGGGCGGAGACGAGGAGGTCGGGGATCGTCTCGGGATCGGCGTCGAGCGCGCCGACGAGCGCAGGCACACGCCACGGGCGCGCGAGCCCGCTCACCCGGCGCAGCTTGTCGCGGAGGCAGACCCGTACGAGCCCAGGCTGTCCCATGTTGACGCCCGAAAACCCCGTTTGAGCCTACTCACCGCCCGCGGGGGTGTCAAGGCGCGGGCTCCGTCACGCGGCTCGGCTCGGCCGGGGCCGCGTGGGGCGCTCACGCGCCGCCGGGCCGCCGGGCCGCGGTCTGAAGCCGCCCCTGGGCGCGCGCGAGCGCGGTGAGCGCGCGGGGCACGTCCACCTCCTCGCCGGTCTGGGGCCGCAGGCGCTGCTCGGCCCGCTCGCGCGCGGCGCGGGCCCGCGCGAGGTCGATCTCCTCGGGCCGCTCCGCGCTCTCGGCGAGGACCGTCACGTGGTCCGGGCCGACCTCGGCGAACCCGCCGCTGACCGCGAGGTGGTGCTCCTCGCGCCCGGTGCGGTACACCACCTCGCCGGTCCCGACGAGGCTCAGGAGCGGCGCGTGCCCGGGGAGGACGCCGAACGATCCCTCCGCGCCGGGCACGACGACCTCGTCGGCCTCGCCCGACACGACGAGTCGCGTGGGGGTCGCCACCTCGAGCCGGAGCCGGTCTGCCATCGTCGTCCCTACTCGCGGAGGCGCTTGGCCTTCTCCACGGCCTCTTCGATCCCGCCGACCATGTAGAAGGCCTGCTCGGGCAGGTCGTCGTGCTTGCCCTCGACGACCTCGCGGAAGCCCCGCACGGTGTCGGCGAGCGAGACGTACTTCCCGGGCGCCCCGGTGAAGGTCTCGGCGACGAAGAAGGGCTGGGAGAGGAAGCGCTGGATCTTCCGCGCGCGCGAGACCGTGAGCCGGTCCTCCTCCGACAGCTCCTCCATCCCGAGGATGGCGATGATGTCCTGGAGGTCCTTGTACCGCTGGAGCGTGAGCTGCACGGCGCGCGCGGTGCGGTAGTGGTCCTCGCCGAGGATGCGCGGGTCGAGGATCCGCGAGGTCGAGGCGAGCGGGTCCACCGCGGGGTAGATGCCGAGCTCCGAGATCTGCCGCGAGAGCACGGTGGTGGCGTCCAGGTGGGCGAAGGCCGTCGCCGGGGCGGGGTCGGTGATGTCGTCGGCCGGCACGTAGATCGCCTGCACCGAGGTGATCGAGCCCCGCTTGGTGGACGTGATCCGCTCCTGGAGCTGGCCCATCTCGGTGCCGAGGGTGGGCTGATAGCCGACGGCCGAGGGCATCCGCCCGAGGAGCGCCGACACCTCCGAGCCCGCCTGCGTGAACCGGAAGATGTTGTCGATGAAGAGGAGCACGTCCTGCCCCTCCTCGTCGCGGAAGTACTCGGCGACGGTGAGCCCCGTCAGCCCGACGCGGAGCCGCGCGCCGGGGGGCTCCGTCATCTGGCCGTAGATCAGGGCCGTCTTCTCGATGATGCCGGACTCCTTGAACTCGAGCCAGAGGTCGTTCCCCTCGCGCGTCCGCTCCCCCACCCCCGCGAAGACGGAGATCCCGCCGTGGTGCTTCGCGATGTTGTGGATGAGCTCCTGGATGAGCACGGTCTTGCCGACCCCCGCGCCGCCGAAGAGGCCGGTCTTGCCGCCCTTCGTGTACGGCTCGAGGAGGTCGACGACCTTGATGCCCGTCTCCAGCATCTGGATCGAGGTCGACTGGTCCTCGAACGCCGGGGCCGGCCGGTGGATGGGGTAGGTCTTGTCGCTGGCCACCGGGCCGAGCTTGTCCACGGGCTCGCCGACGATGTTCAGGATTCGCCCGAGCGTGCCCTTCCCCACCGGCACCGAGATGGGCCGCCCGGTGTCCTCGACCTTGGCGCCCCGGATGAGGCCGTCCGTGGACGACATCGCGACCGTCCGCACGGTCGACTCGCCGAGGTGCTGGGCCACCTCCAGCACGAGCTTCTGGCTGTAGGAGAAGACGTCCTTGGTCTCGAGGCCCGGGACCTCGAGCGCGTTGTAGATCGCGGGCAGGACGCCGGGCTCGAACTCCACGTCGACGACCGGCCCGATCACCTGGACGATACGTCCTTCTCGCATGCGTCGTTCCCCTCTCCCTCTGCTCAGCCTTGCGCGCTGGCCCGCAGGGCCTCGGCGCCCCCGACGATGTCGAGGAGCTCCTTGGTGATCCGCTCCTGCCGCGCCTTGTTGTACTGGATCGACAGGAGCCCGATCATCTCCTGGGCGTTCTTGCTGGCCGCTTCCATTGCCGTCATGCGCGCCCCGTGCTCCCCGGCCGCCGTCTCGAGGAGCGCCCGGTAGACCTGCACCTCGACGTGGCGCGGGAGCAGCGCGGCGAGGATCGTCACCGGATCGGGCTCGTAGATGTAGTCGGTGGCCGGCCCCTCGCCGGCGGGCTCGGCGCCCCCGGGCGGCTCGATGGGCAGGAGCCGCTCGGCGGTCACCCGCTGGACCGCGACGGAGCTTGAACTCGTTGAACACGAGCCAGACCTCGTCGACCTCGTCCCCCAGGTACGCCTGCGTCAGCTCGGCCGCCAGCTCGCGCACGTCCCCGAACGTCAGCCGGTCGAGGAAGCCGAGCCGCTCGCCGCGGAGCGGCCAGGGGCGGCGCCGGAAGAAGTCCCGCGCCTTGCGCCCGACCGTCAGGATCGCGGCGGTGCCCTCGGCGCTGCCGCGCAGGAGCTCGAGGGCCCGGCGCAGGACGTTCGAGTTGAAGGCCCCGGCGAGCCCCTTGTCGGCCGTCACGACGACGTAGAGCTTGCGCGGGCCCTCGCGCCGGACGAGCAGCGGATGCTTGTCCTCGCCCAGGCCCCGGACCAGCGCGCCGACCAGCTCCGCCATCTTGAAGGCGTAGGGACGCGCCTCGAGGATCCGCTCCTGGGCGCGCCGGAGCTTCGCCGCGGCGACGAGCTTCATCGCGCGGGTGATCTTCTGCGTCGACTGGACGGATCGGATCCGTCGCCGGATGTCCTGGAGGGTCGCCATCGGGTCGGGCCGTGTCCGTCCTTACGCCGCGGCGGTGACGCCCCGGGCAGCCGTGAACTCGGCCTTCGCGCCCGCGATCAGCTCGTCGAGCTGCGGCCGGAGCGCGTCGGACAGCTCCTTCTTCTCCCGGATCTCCGCCAGGATCGCCGCGCCCGCGGCTGTCGGCGTACTGGTGGAGCGCCTCCTCGAACGCGCGGAGCGCGTCGACCGGGACGTCGTCGAGATGCCCCTGGGTGCCGGCGTAGATGCTGACGATCTGCCGCTCCACGGCCAAGGGCGTGTACTGCCCCTGCTTCAGGAGCTCGACCATCCGCTGGCCGCGCGAGAGCTGCTGCTGGGTCGCCTTGTCGAGCTCCGAGCCGAACTGGGCGAACGCCGCCAGCTCGCGGTACTGGGCGAGGTCCAGGCGGAGCTTCCCGGCGACCTGGCGCATGGCCTTCACCTGGGCGGACCCGCCCACCCGCGACACCGAGAGGCCGACGTTCACCGCGGGCCGGATGCCCGCGTAGAAGAGGTCCGTCTCGAGGTAGATCTGCCCGTCGGTGATCGAGATGACGTTGGTCGGGATGTAGGCGGACACGTCGCCCAGCTGGGTCTCGATGATGGGGAGCGCCGTCAGCGACCCCCCGCCCCGCTCGTCGTTCAGCTTCGCCGCCCGCTCGAGGAGCCGGGAGTGCAGGTAGAAGACGTCGCCCGGGTACGCCTCGCGGCCCGGGGGCCGCCGGAGGAGCAGCGAGAGCTGGCGGTACGCCTGCGCGTGCTTGGAGAGGTCGTCGTAGACGCAGAGGGCGTGGCGCTTGGTGTCGCGGAAGTACTCGCCCATCGTGACGCCCGTGTAGGGGGCGATGTACTGGAGGGGCGCCGGATCGGACGCCGTGGCCGCGATGACCGTCGTGTAGGCCATGGCGCCCTGGTCCTCGAGCACCCGCACGACCTGCGCCACCGTCGAGCGCTTCTGCCCGACCGCCACGTAGAAGCAGTAGACGTCCTGCCCCTTCTGGTTGAGGATCGTGTCCACCGCGATCGCCGTCTTGCCGGTCTGCCGGTCGCCGATGATCAGCTCGCGCTGGCCGCGCCCGATGGGGATCATGGCGTCGATCGCCTTGATCCCGGTCTGGAGCGGCTCCTTCACCGGGCGCCGGTCGACCACGCCGGGCGCGTAGCGCTCGATCGGGTGGAACTCCTTGGTCTCGATCGGGCCCTTGCCGTCGATCGGCTGGCCGAGGGCGTTGACGACCCGGCCCACCAGGGCTTCCCCGACCGGCACCTGGGCGATGCGGCCCGTGCGCTTCACGACGTCGCCCTCGCGGATGGCGCGGTCCTCGCCGAGGAGGACGGCCCCGACGTTGTCCTCCTCGAGGTTCAGCACCATCCCGATGATGTCCTGCGGGAAGGTCAGGAGCTCCCCGGCCATCGCGCGCTCGAGTCCGTAGACGCGGGCGATGCCGTCCCCCACCTCGATCACGCGGCCGATCTCGGCGAGGTCGGTCTCGCCCTCGAACTCCTGGATCTGGCGTCGGATGATCTCGCTGATCTCGCCGGCCTTGATCATGCCGCTCCCCCCGCTCCCTTGATGATGCGCTCTCTGAGGGCCGACAGCTGGCCCGCGATGCTCATGTCCAGGACCCGGCTGCCCACCTCGGCGACGAACCCGCCGAGGAGCCCCGGGTCGACCTCGGTATCCAGGAGAACCGTCTTCCCGAGCCGGCGCCCGAGGCGCTCGCGGAGCGCCCCCCGCTCGGCGTCCGACAGGGCCGCGGCGCTGCGGATGCGCGCCCGGATCCGCCCGGCGGCCTCGTCCACGCTCGTCCGGTAGGCGGCGAGGATCGCGCCGAGGATGTCGAGCCGCCGGCGCTGCGCGACCAGCGCCAGGAAGTTCCGCGTGAGCGGCGACAGCCCCAGCCGGTTGGCCACCTCGAGCACGATGCCGCGCTTGGTCGTCGCCTTCACCCACGGCCGGAGCAGCGCCTCTCGGAGCTCGCGCTCGGTCGAGAGGAGCTGGTCGAACGCCGCGAGCTCGTCCGCCACCGGCTCGGCGCGCCGCGCCTCGCTCGCGAGCGCGTGGAGCGCCCGGGCGTAGCGGCGGGCGACGGCGGCGTCCTGCTTCACGCCGGCTCGATCCGCGTCAGCGCTTCACGGACCAGGCGCTGGTGGTCCTCGTCGTTGAGGCTCTTCCGGACGAGCCGCTCGGCGATCTGGATCGCGAGCGAGCCCACCTCGGCCCGGAGCTCGGTGCGCGCGCGCCGGACCTCCTGCCCGATCTGCGCCTGGGCCGCCTCGATCAGGCGCGCGGCCTCCTGCCGCGCCTCGGCGCTGAGCCGCTCGCGCAGCTCCCCGGCCTCGCGGAGCGCGCGCTCGCGCAGCGCCTGCGCGTCCGCCTGGGCCGCCCGGATCCGCTCCTCCATGGCGCCCAGCTGGCGCTGGGCCTCCTCGCGCGCGGCCTGCGCCTCCGCCAGCTGCTGCTGGATGGCCGAGGTCCGGCCCTCGAGCGCCGCCAGCAAGGGGCGATACAGTGAGCTTGTAGAGCACCGCGAGGAGGAGGAGGAAGCTGATGAGCTGGACGCCGAGCGTCCAGTTGATCTCGATGAGGCTGCTGCCCTCGCCCTCGGCAGCGTGGGCCCAGGTCGGCAGGCCGAGCGCCATGGCCAGCGCGAGCGCGCGCGCGGCCCGTCCGATCCCAGTGACGGGCAGACCCACCACCAACCGGTTCCCTGTCATGTCAGCCTCGCGGGCGGGGGTGTTGTGAAAAAAGGGGCAAGCAGCCCCCTAGGGGATACCATGCCCCTTGGAAGGGTGTCAAGCGGCGCACGCGATCACGCCGCCGCCGACCACGACCTCGCCCCGGTAGAGCACGACCGACTGGCCCGGAGTGACCGCGTACTGGGGCTCGTGGAGCACGACCTCGACCTGTCCGGCGCCGCGCGGCACGGCGCGGGCCGGGATGCGCGGGGCCCGGTGCCGCACGCGCGCCTCGACCTCGAGCGGCGCCGTCAGAGCGCGGGACCGCGATCCAGTTGACGCCCTCGGCCACGAGCCGGGTGGCCCGGAGCGCCGCCCGCGGACCCACGACGACCGCGTTCCGCGCCGGCTCGAGCCGCACCACGTAGGCGGGCTCGGGCCCGACCCGCCCGAGCCCGCGGCGCTGGCCGACGGTATAGCCGCCGAGCCCTGCATGCACACCGACCTCGCGCCCGGCCTCGTCGACGATCGGGCCCGGGCGGAATGCCTCCGGCGCCCGGGCGCGGAGGAAGGTCCGGTAGTCGCCGCTCACGAAGCAGAGCTCCTGGCTCTCCGGGGTCTGCGGCCGTCGCGAGGCCCCGGGCCCGCGCCCGGGCGCGGACCTCGGGCTTCTCGAGGCCGCCCAGCGGGAAGCGCGCCCGGGCGAGCTGCGCCTGGGTCAAGGGCCAGAGGAAATAGCTCTGATCCTTCGCCGCGTCCCGCGCGGTCAGGAGGCACAGCCGCCCCGTCCGGGGATCCGGCGCGATGCGGGCGTAGTGGCCCGTCGCCACCGCGTCCGCATCCCAGGCGAGCGCGCGCGCGAGCAGGGTGCCGAACTTGATCTCCCGATTGCAGACGACGCAGGGGCTGGGCGTCCGCCCCGCCTCGTACTCCCGCGCGAAGTCCGCGATGACCCGCGCGCCGAACTCGCGCTCGTGGTTCAGGAGGTAGTAGGGGATGCCGAGGCGCCGGGCGACCTGCCGGGCCCCTCCGGCCGTCGCCGGGGAGCAGCAGGACCCGAACCGGGCAGGGGCCGCTTCGGGCGCCTCCCAGGGGGCCGTGCGGAGGGTCACCCCCACGACCTCGTGCCCGGCATCGCGGAGGAGGGCCGCCGCCACCGAGCTGTCCACGCCCCCGCTCATACCGACAATAATGGCTGACACTTGTATTTATTAGCGTTAGCTTGTGTATTGCTGCTACGCGTCGTGGTCTGCCCGGTGAGCCGTGCGTGGATGCGCTCCAGCTCCGCGGGCGTGGGCCCGCTGGTGAGACGGCCATGGACCCGCTCGAGCTCCGCCGCGGAGGTGTAGGGGAGCTCGATCCGCCCGCGCACCAGGTTCCCCACGATCCGGACGCGGGTCCCGAGCGCGAGGCGGAGCTCCTCCTCCACGGCCTCGACGTCCGGGGCCCGCCGACGCGGCTTCACCCGCCCCGGCCGCCGCGCCTGAACGCCCGCCTCCGTCGCGCGCACCGACCAGTCCTGCGACAGGATGCGCTCCCGGAGGCGCAGCTGGGCGGCGGGCGAGGGGAGCCCCAGGAGGGCCCGGGCGTGGCCCATCGTCAGGCGGCCGGTGCGAAGGTCCTCCTGGATGGGCTCGGGCAGCCGGAGGAGCCGGAGAGCGTTGGCGATCGAGGAGCGGTCCTTGCCCAGGCGCCGGGCGAGCTCCTCCTGGGTCCAGCCGAATTCGGCCAGGAGCCGCTGGTAGGCTTGCGCGGCCTCGACAGGGTTGAGGTCCTCCCGGAGGAGGTTCTCGACCAGCCCCAGCTCGAGCGCCTCGGCATCGCTCGCCTCGCGCACGATCGCCGGCACCCGGGTGAGCCCCGCCTGCTGCGCCGCCCGCCAGCGGCGCTCGCCCACGAGGATCTCGAACTGGCTGCCGCGCGGCCGGACCACGAGGGGCTGGAGAATCCCGGAGGCGCGGATCGACGCCGCCAGCTCGCCCAGGGCCTGCTCGTCGAAGCTCCGGCGCGGCTGCTGGGGATTGGGGATCAGGCTGTCGACGGGCAGGTCACGGAGCCGGTCGCCGGCCTCCTCGGTCGTCTCAGCCGGCGGCAGGAGGGCGCCCAGACCCCGTCCGAGTGCGCGCTTCATCACGGCCCATTACCTCCTTGGCGAGTTCGAGGTAGGCGACAGCGCCCGGGGAGCGCACATCATACTGGAGAATCGACCGGCCATGGCTCGGCGCCTCCGACAGGCGCACGTTCCGGGGGATCACGGTCGTGAACACCTGGCCCTTGAAGTAGCGCTCCACCTCCGCCCGCACCTGCGTCGTGAGCGTGGTCCGCCCATCGAACAGCGTGAAGACGATCCCCTCGATCTCGAGGAGCGGATTCACCCGGGTCCGGACCGTGTCGAGCGTGCGCACCAGCTGGGCGAGCCCCTCCAGGGCAAAATACTCGCATTGAAGCGGAATTAGCGCCCCCTCCGCGGCGACGAGCCCATTGAGGGTCAGGAGGCCCAGTGACGGGGGACAATCGATCACGACGTAGCGGAACTGGCCGCGGACCGGCGCGAGCGCGGCGCGGAGCCGGCGACTCGCGGGCGGGCATGGTGGCCAGGTCCACCTCGACGCCCACCAGGTCGGGGTTCCCAGGCAGGAGGGTGAGCCCGGGGATTCCCGTCGGACGCAGGCTCTCGCCGACCGGCCGGCCATCGGCCAGGACCTCGTAGATCGTGCCGCCCTCTCGCCGTGTGCCCTCCGGGGAGAGGCCCGCGGTGGCATTCGCCTGGGGATCCAGATCGACCAGGAGCGTGGGCCGGTCGGCCACGGCCAGCGCGCTCGCCAGACTGACGGCCGTCGTGGTCTTCCCGACGCCGCCCTTCTGGTTCACCACGGCGATGCAGCGACCCGGGGTCTCGTGTGTGTTCCACGTGGAACGCCTACGTCTGCTCCGTCTGGCGAATTATAAGAAACTGGCGCCGCCAGGGCAATTCCCCCGGCACGGCGAGCGTGATCTCCCGCCGGGACCCGCCCCGATAGCTGGCCGTCGGGCCCGAGCGGGACCACCAGCGAGCTCTCCGGCGCCAGATAGGGCGCGGCGAGCGCCCGCGCGGCATCGCCCGTGGCCACGGCGCGCATCGTCACGGTCCGGAACCGGCCGGCGAGCTCGCCGCCTGCCAGCGCCTCCGCCCGCCCCCAGACGACGCGGACCCCCGGGACGCCGAGCTGCCGGATGACGTGCCGGAGAAAGTTCGTCCGCCGCTGCACCGCCTCGATCAGGACGACCTCCCAGTCGGGCCGCGCGAGCTTCAGGATCAGGCCCGGCACACCCGGGCCGGTCCCGATGTCCAGCAGGGGCGACGCCGGCTCGGGGAGGGCGGCGAGGAGCATGAGGGACTCGACCACGAGGTGTCGGACCTGCTGGGCCGGGCTCCGATAGGCGGTGAGGCTGCCGATCCGCTGCCAGCGCGCGAGCTCGGCGAGATACGATCTCGATCTGGGCCGGAAAGCTCGGCGGGAGCGCGAGGCCGAGCGCCGCCCCGGCGTCCCGGAGCGTCCGACCGAGGTCCTGCGGGACCCGACCGCCCGGCGGTCGCGCGCCCGCGGCCGCCGGCTCAGGTCCCGCGGGCCTCCCGCTCGACGGCCTTCCGCGGCGCCGCACTGCGGTCGATCAGGTACTGCTGCCCGATGGACAGGCAGTTGTTCACGAGCCAGTAGAGCACCAGCCCGGTGGGGAACTCGAGGAACATGAAGGTGAACACGACGGGCATGATGAGCATGATCTGGGCCTGTCGCGGATCCCCCACGGTCGGGGTCATCTTCTGCTGTACCAGCATGGAGATGCCCATCAGGATCGGCAGGACGTAGTAGGGGTCCTTCTTCGACAGGTCGGTGATCCAGAGCAGGAAGGGCGCCCCCTGGAGCTCGACCGAGTACTGGAGCGTCAGGTAGAGGGCGTAGAAGATCGGGATCTGGACGACCATCGGCAGGCAGCCGCCCATGGGATTCACGCCCTGCTTCCGGAACATCTCCATCTGTTCGCGCTGGAAGCGCTGCGGATCGGACTTGTACTTCGAGCGCAGCGCGTTCAGCTGGGGCTGGAGCGCCTGCATCGCCTTCATCGACCGCATGCTCTTGAGGGACAGCGGGAAGAAGACCACCTTCACGAGGACCGTGAGGAGGATGATCGCCACCCCGTAGTTCTGACCGGGGAGCCAGGTCCCGAAGAAGTTCATGAGCCACAGGAGCGGGACGCAGAACCACCACATGGGAAAGGCGAACCAGAGGAACTTCCCGTAGTTCCGGGCCTGCGCCTGCTCCAGCCCGACGCCGAGCGCCTGCAGCCGCTCCCACTCCTTCGGCCCGACGTAGAGATCGCCCGTGGCCTCCCAGGTCTGGCCGGCCGCGATCTCGACCTCCCGGAACACGAGTCCGGCCTGGGCGACGTCGCGCGCACGCCCGCGGGTGACGGAGGTGCTCGGACGCCCGACCAGGGCCGCGATGAAGTAGTCGTCCTCGAGCGCCGCCCACCGGCGCGCGCCCGAGACCACGGCCTCCGCCACCAGGAGCGGATCCTTCAGCTCGGGTCCGCCTGGGGAGTCCTTGGTTTCCTTCAAGGCCGGAGCCGGGGCATCGTGCGCCTCGGGATCGGTGTCCCCCTGGTCGACGAGGATGCGCCCCAGGAGGTGCTGCCCATCCGGGGCCTCGCCGAACGTGTGCCAGGGCTTGTCCGGGGTGGGACCCGGCTGGGCGACCGGGGTCGTCCAGTACATCAGCACGTCCACGGGCCCCGTGGCGCGGCCCGGCGCGCTCGACCTGGAGCGTGGCGCCCACCCGGTAGGAATCGGCGCGGAACTCGAGCGTCCGGCGGATGCGCAGTCCGTCCGCCGTGGTCCCGGTGAAGGACAGTTTCCCGACGGGCTGGCTCGCGCTGACCTCGACCCGGGCGGCATTCGGCAGCAGGGCGACCATCTCCACGGCCTGCCCCGGCCGCTGGACGCCGACCGTGAGCGGCCGGGCCGCGCTCTCGACGACGAGCCGCTTCGCGCCGCGGTACTCGATCGTCCAGGCGGTCACGCTCCCGTCCCCGGCGAAGCTCGCGCGGTAGAGCGGCGACACCACCTCCGCGACGGCCACCGCGGCGGCGCCGCCCCGCGGCACCGCGGTCGGCCGGGGCGCGCCGGCGCCGGGGCCGCCGGACGCGGGCACCCCGGGCACAGGCGTGGCCGTGTCCGCCGTCCGCGGCGGCTCGGGCGGCGTCGGGGCCGTCTGCCCGAGCCAGAGCTGCCATCCGAGCAGGACGGCGACGGACAACGCAATCGCTACAAGTGCGCGTTTTTCCATTCTTTTTGCCTGATCGTCAGCGGGGACGACGCGCGGTCTGCGCCAGCGCGCCAGCCACCGCCTCGACCAGCTGATCGAAGGGACTCGTCAGGGCCGGCTGGCGGGCAATGAAGCAGAGACGGATTCCCTCCGACGGCACGAGCTCCCGCTGCCGCCGGTACGCCTCCCGGAGACGCCGCCGC
The DNA here is from genome assembly GCA_963745015.1 of uncultured Candidatus Rokubacteria bacterium. Taxonomy (GTDB): domain Bacteria; phylum Methylomirabilota; class Methylomirabilia; order Rokubacteriales; family DASRDR01; genus DASRDR01. The sequence goes on along the minus strand of CAVUVU010000006.1, from coordinate 430,529 downwards.
GCCCGGTTCCTCACCACGCTGCCACCGAGCCGGCGGCCCACGGCGAAGCCCACGGCGCGTGGTCCGGGCTCCCGCCGCCAGAGCAGCACGAACGCAGGGCCCTCCACGCGGGCCCCGCGCCGGAAGAGTCGATCAAACTCCGCTCGGGACCGGAGCCGCTCCGCCCGCGGCAGTCCCGCGCGCGCGGGCCCCGCCCCGGGCACTCCGCTCAGCCCGTCAGCCGCCGGCGCCCTTTGGCGCGCCGCCGCTTCAGCACCTTCCGGCCGCCTTTCGTCGACATGCGCTCACGGAACCCGTGCGTCTTGGCGCGCCGCCGACGGTTCGGTTGGAACGTCCGCTTCACGACTTCCTCCTAGGTGCGCGCTAAGGCGCACAGCCCGCCCATCCTACAGATGCGCCGCGGACCGCGTCAAGCGGCGTCCCTCACGACGGCCGGGGGCGGCGCGGTTGCCGCTCTCCGGAGGGCCGTGCTATGGTGGGCGCCCGGTCCGGGGAACGGGGGTCGCGCGCGCATCCGTGCGAGGCGTGTGACCCGGTGCCGCGGGCCGCCAAGGTAACCGAGTGCGGCAGGCCACGACGGCAGCGCTCCCAGAGTTATCCACCGCCGTGGATAAGTGTGTGTGTAACTCGCTCCGGTAGGAAGGTTCCCCATGCACGACGACGTTCACGATCAGCTCCTCGGTGCCCTGGAGGGAAAGCTCCCGCCCGAGGTGCTGGACACCTGGATCCGCCCGCTGCGGGTGCTCGAGGCCCACGACACACGCGTGGAACTCATCGTGCCTAATAAGTTTTTCCGCCAGCACCTCGAGCAGCGCTACCTCGACACCCTGCGGGTCGCCGTCCAGAGCGTGGTCGGCCCGCGGGCGCAGATCGTCCTCACGATCGACCGCTCCGCGCCCGTGCCTCCGGCCCCCGTGCCCGCCGCCGCCGCCGCGCCCGATCTCGATCCCCGCTACACCTTCGACACGTTCGTGGTGGGCACCTCGAACCAGATCGCGCAGGCCGCCTGCCTGGCCGTCGCCGAGTCGCCCGCGAAGGCCTACAACCCGCTGGTCATCTACGGCGGCGTGGGGCTCGGCAAGACCCATCTGCTCCAGGCGATCGGCCACCGCCTGGCCCAGAGCCATCCCCACTTCCGCATCCAGTACCTGTCGAGCGAGAAGTTCACCAACGACCTGATCTCCGCGATCCGCCACGACAAGACGCCGGAGTTCCGGCAGCGCTACCGGACCATCGACCTCCTCCTGATCGACGACATCCAGTTCCTGTCCGGGAAGGAGCGTACCCAGGACGAGTTCTTCCACACCTACAACGATCTCTGGCCGCGCCGGCAGATCGTCCTGTCGAGCGACCGCTCGCCCAAGGAGATCCCGGACCTCGAGGAGCGCCTCCGCTCCCGGTTCCTCCAGTCCATGGGCGCCGACATCCAGCCCCCGGAGTTCGAGACCCGCGTGGCGATCCTGAAGAAGAAGGCCGAGCTCGACCGCGTCACGCTCCCCGACGACGTCGCCTACTTCATCGCCAACCGCGTGAAGTCGAACATCCGCGAGCTCGAGGGCTCGCTCGTCCGCATCCGCGCCTTCTCCAATCTCACCGGGCGCCCCCTGACCCTCGACCTCGCGCAGGAGGTGCTGGCCAACATCTGGGGGGCCGAGGAGCACCTCGTCACGATCGACGACATCCTCCGCCGGGTCGCCGAGGTCTTTCACGTCAAGCCCCAGGACCTCCGGGCCAAGACCCGCACCAAGGCCGTCGCCTTCCCGCGTCAGCTCGCCATGTACGTCGCGCGCCAGCTCACGAGCGACTCCTACGCCGAGATCGGCCGCGGGTTCGGCGGCAAGGACCACACGACCGTCCTCCATGCGGTCAACAAGATCGACGCGCTGCTCCAGCAGGACCCGAAGCTCCGCCGCACTCTCGACCACATCATCAACACCATCCGCCTCGCGTGAGCCGCGCCGTCCACGCCGGTCCCCATCAGGCCCCGGGCCTGTCCACCGTCGTCCCCCGGCTTATCCCCACCACGGGACCCCGCGCGCACCCAGGCAGGGCCCGCGCGCGCGCCGATTGCCGCGCTTGTCCCCCGCACCTACTACTACGACGACGACTGCCTTATCTCTTTCAGGAGGGTTACTAAGACACATGGACTTCCAGGTGGCTCGCGAGCCGCTCCTCCGTGCACTGCAGCTCCTCCAGAACATCGTCGAGCCGCGCCAGACGCTGCCGATCCTGGCCAACGTGCTGATCGAGGCCCGGGAGGGCGGGCTCCGCCTCGCGGCCACGGACCTGGAGGTCGGCGCGCGGGTGGCGGTGCCGGGGACGATCACCCGGCCGGGCGCGATCACGCTGGCCGCGCGGAAGCTGGTGGAGCTCGTGCGCGAGCTCCCCGCGCAGCCCGTTGCGTTCTCGCTCCTCGACAACGGCGGGGTCGAGCTCAAGTGCGGGACGGCGCGATTCAGGCTCGTCGGGCTCCCGGCCGAGGAGTACCCCCCGCTCGACCTGGACACGGGGGCGGGGAGCCTCAGCGTGGAGGCGGGGCTCCTGCGCACGATGATCGGGCGGACGAGCTACGCGATGTCGCAGGACGAGAGCCGCCCGTTCCTGAACGGGCTCTATCTCATCGCGCGGAAGCAGGAGCTCCGGCTGGTGGCCACCGACGGCCACCGCCTGGCCCTCGCGCGGAGCGCCGTGGACGCGGACGTGGAGATGGCCGGCATCGTGCCGCGGAAGGCGGTGCAGGAGATCACCCGGGTCCTGGGCGGGGCCGAGCGGGTGGACCTCGCGGTCGGGGAGAGCAAGTTCTACGTGCGGACGGAGGGCTTCGAGCTCGTCTCGAAGCTGGTCGAGGGGCAGTTCCCGAACTACGAGCAGGTCATCCCGAAGTCCTCGCCCCTGCGCCTCGTCGTGGAGCGCGAGCCGCTCCTGGCGGCGATCCGCCGGGTGGCCGTCGTGGCCGACGATCGGACGCGCCCCGTCCGGCTGACCGCGAGCGCGGGCCAGGTGCGGCTCTCCGCGCAGAGCCAGGAGCTCGGCGAGGCGGAGGAAACGCTGCCCGCCGAGTTCGGCGGCGAGGAGCTGACGATCGGCTTCAATGCCCGCTACGTGCTCGACGCCCTCGGCCCGATGGATCATCCGTGGACCGTCGTGGGCCTGAAAGACGGCTTGAGCCCGGGCGTTCTTCTCGGCGCGGCGGACAAGAGCAGCGCGCCGGATGACGCGTATCGCTGTGTTATAATGCCGATGCGCATGTGAGGGGAGGCCCGCCCGGGGTGCACGTCCGATGGATCGAGCTGGTCGGGTTTCGGGGCTACACCTCTCTCACCTTCGCTCCTGAGCCGGGGCTGAACGTCCTCGTCGGCCGCAACGGCCAGGGCAAGACGTCGCTCCTCGAGGCGCTCTACGTCCTGCTGACCGGGCGATCCTTCCGCACGGCGAAGCTCGCCGATTGTCTCGGCTGGGATGCCGGCGGCCGGGCCACGGTGGCGGGCGAGCTCGCCGCGGGGAGCCGGACGCGCGACGTGCGGCTCGAGCTGCTCGCGCGCGAGGGAGGGATCGACGTGCGAGGGACGCTCTGCCCGTGGGCCGGCGCCGTGAGCTTCGCGGCGTCGGACCTGGCGTTGCTCGCGGGAGGCCCGCATCTCCGGCGCGCCTATCTCGACGGGGCGACCGCGCGCCTCGTGCCCGCGCATGGCGAGGCGTGCCGGCGGTATCGGCTGGCGCTTCAGCAGCGGACGCGCCTCCTGGGCGACCTGATGGGCCGGCCCGACGCCGACCGGCTCCTGGCCCCGTGGGACGAGCAGCTCGCGACCCTGGGCAGCGAGATCGTGCACCGGCGGCTGGAGGCGCTGGCCCTCCTGGCGGACGCGGTCCGCGAGGTCCAGGTCGCGCTGGCCCCCGCCGGCGCCGGCGTGATGCTGAGCTACGAGCCGTCGGCCCCCCCGGGCGCGGACCGGGCCGCGACGCGCCAGGCCCTCCTGGACGCCCTGACGGCGTCCCGGGCGGGCGACCTCCGGCGAGGGCTCACGCGCGTGGGGCCCCATCGGGACGACGTCCTGGTGCGGCTCGGACGCGCCGACGCGCGGACGGCGGCCTCGCGGGGCGAGCAACGGCTCCTGGCCCTGGCCTTGCGCCTGGCCGTGGCGCTCGTCGTCCAGCGGCGCCACGGGGAGAGCCCGGTCCTGCTGCTCGACGACGTGCTGTCGGAGCTCGATCGCGAGGTGGGCGGGCGGGTGCTCGGGTGGCTGGAGGGCCAGGGCCAGGTCGTCTACACCGCGACGGACGCCCAGCCGGCGGCCACGGGGAGCGGGGCGGTCTGGCAGGTGGCCGAGGGCCGCCTCGAGCCCGCGAGCCTCTTGACCCGGGGGGCCGCGTGAGCGCCGCCGAAAGCCGGGCCGCCGACCGGGACGGGCCCCGCCGAGACGTACACCGCGAGCGACATCAAGGTCCTCGAGGGGCTCGAGGCCGTCCGGAAGCGTCCGGCGATGTACATCGGGGACACCGCCAGCTACGGCCTCCACCACCTCGTCTTCGAGGTGGTCGACAACTCCGTCGACGAGGCGCTGGCGGGCCACTGCTCGAACATCCGCGTGATCCTCCACACGGACGGGAGCTGCACGGTCATCGACGACGGGCGCGGCATCCCGGTCGACGTGCACACGGGCACCGGCAAGTCCGCCGCCGAGGTCGTGCTGACGACCCTTCACGCCGGCGGGAAGTTCGAGAGCTCCGTGTACAAGGTCTCCGGCGGCCTCCACGGCGTCGGGGTGTCGGTCGTCAACGCGCTCTCCGAGTGGCTCGAGGTCGAGATCCGCCGCGACGGGCGCCTCTACACGCAGCGGTACGACCGGGGCAAGCCCCAGAGCGACCTCCAGGCCGGCGAGAAGGCGACGAAGCGCGGGACGACGATCCGGTTCAAGCCGGACCCGGACATCTTCGAGATCACGACGTTCAGCTTCGACGTCCTCGCGAACCGGCTCCGGGAGCTCGCGTTCCTCAACAAGGGCCTCAGGATCCAGATCGAGGACGAGCGGGACGAGAAGAAGGTCACGTTCCACTACACGGGGGGCATCCGCCAGTTCGTCGAGTACATCAACCAGAACAAGACGGCGGTGCACCCGAAGGTCCAGTACTTCGAGGGCGGCCGGGGCGACATCCAGGTCGAGGTCGCGCTCCAGTACAACGACGGCTACCAGGAGTACGTCTTCTCGTTCGCGAACAACATCAACACGCGCGAGGGCGGGTCCCACCTGACGGGGTTCCGCGCGGCCCTCACGCGGACGATCGGCGCCTACGCGCAGGCGAACGGATACCTGAAGAGCTTCAAGGGCACGATCACCGGCGACGACGTCCGCGAGGGCCTCACGGCGGTCATCTCGGTGCGGCTCCCGGAGCCGCAGTTCGAGGGGCAGACGAAGGCCAAGCTCGGCAACAGCGAGGTCCGCGGCCTCGTCGAGTCGGTCGTCAACGACAAGCTCGCCCAGGCCTTCGAGGAGGATCCCGCCAGCGCGCGGAAGATCGCCGAGAAGTGCGTCCACGCCGCGCAGGCGCGCGAGGCGGCGCGCAAGGCGCGCGAGCTGACGCGCAAGAAGGGCTTCGACGGCGACAACCTGCCCGGGAAGCTCGCCGACTGCTCCGAGCGCGATCCGGCGGCGCGGGAGCTCTTCCTGGTGGAGGGCGACTCGGCGGGCGGGTCGGCCAAGCAGGGGCGGGACCGCCGCGATCCAGGCGATCCTGCCGCTCCGCGGCAAGATCATCAACGCGGAGAAGGCGCGCTACGACAAGGTGCTCTCCCACCAGGAGATCCGGCTGCTGATCGCGGCCATGGGCACCGGCATCGGACCCGAGGAGTTCGACCTGGCGAAGCTGCGCTACCACAAGGTCATCCTGATGACGGATGCCGACGTGGACGGCGCGCACATCCGGACGCTCCTCCTCACGTTCTTCTTCCGCCACATGGTCCCGGTCATCGAAGGGGGGCACCTGTTCATCGGGCAGCCCCCGCTCTTCAAGCTGAAGCGCGGCAAGAGCGAGAAGTACCTGCTGAACGAGCGGGAGCTCGAGCACGAGCTCCTCCTCCTGGGGACGGCGGGGGCGCAGCTCCGCGTCGGGGATCGACAAGCCGAGCGGCCGGACCCTCAGCGAGGAGCGCCTGCGGGGCTTCGTCGGCGAGATCATCGAGTTCCGGCGGCTCCGGGACCGGCTCGCCCGGCGCGGGGGGGTGCCGGCCCCGTGGCTGGAGGCGTTCGCGCGCCACCGGCCCCTCGCCCGCAAGCGGCTGTCCCGCGAGAGCCTCCTCCAGGAGATTCCCCGCGCGCTCGGGCGCCCGGACGTCGAGCTCGCGGTGCAGAGCGAGACCGAGGAGAGCGTCGTCGCCGGGGGGACGTTCGACGGGGAGGAGCGGAAGCTGAACCTGAGCCTCTTCGGGACCGTGGAGTACGCGCGGCTGCTGGAGGTCTACGCGCAGATCGAGCCCGGGGACCGCCCGCCGTTCGTCCTCGTCCAGGCGGGCGGCGCCGAGCGCCCGGTCGCGACCGCTCGACGCGCTCGTGGAGCAGGTGTTCGCCCTGGGGCGCGAGGGGAGCGGGGTCCAGCGGTACAAGGGGCTCGGCGAGATGAACCCCGAGCAGCTCTGGGACACCACCATGAACCCCGAGACGCGGACGCTGCTCCGGGTCTCGATGGACGACGCGATCGCCGCCGACGAGATCTTCACCAAGCTCATGGGCGACCAGGTGGAGCCGCGCCGCGAGTTCATCGAAGCCCACGCCCTCGAAGCCACCATCGACGTGTAGTCCCCGCGCGGCGCGGCCCGGCCGGCCGCCCGCGGGACCCCGCAGGAGCGCCTGATGCCTGAGCGGCTTATAGCGATCCCCATCGAAGACGAGATGCGGCGGTCGTACCTCGACTACGCCATGTCCGTCATCATCGGGCGGGCGCTCCCCGACGTCCGCGACGGCCTCAAGCCCGTCCATCGCCGCGTGCTCTACGCGATGCACGAGATGGGGCTCGCGTGGAACCGCGGCTATCGGAAGTCGGCCCGCGTCGCCGGCGACACGCTGGGCAAGTTCCATCCCCACGGCGAGGCGCCCGTCTACGAGGCGCTGGTGCGGATGGCCCAGGACTTCTCCCTCCGGTATCCCCTCGTCGACGGCCAGGGGAACTTCGGCTCGATCGACGGCGACCCGCCGGCGGCCATGCGCTACACCGAGGTCCGCCTCGCGAAGATCGCGCAGGAGATGCTGGCCGACATCGAGCGCGACACGGTCGACTTCGTCCCCAACTACGACGAGACCCAGCAAGAGCCCGTGGTGCTGCCGGCCCGCCTGCCGAACCTCCTGGTCAACGGCTCGTCGGGGATCGCGGTCGGCATGGCGACCAACATTCCCGCCGCACAACCTGAGCGAGATCGTCGACGGCATGGTGCTCGCGCTGGACAACCCGGCGGTGCCGATCGAGGAGCTGCTCCGGGTCGTGAAGGGCCCGGACTTTCCGACGCGCGGCTACATCTACGGCACGGCCGGCATCCGCGACGCGTTCACGACCGGCCGCGGCAGCATCACGATGCGGGCGCGGGCCCACACCGAGAAGCTCCGCGGCGGGCGCGAGGCCATCGTGGTGACCGAGCTTCCGTACCAGGTGAACAAGGCCACGCTCATGATGAAGATCGCGGAGCTCTCGCGCGAGGGCAAGCTCGACGGCCTGTCCGAGATCCGCGACGAGTCGGACCGCCACGGGATCCGGATGGTGCTGGAGCTGGGGAAGGGCGAGATCGCGCAGATCGTGCTCAACCAGCTCTACAAGCACACCGCGATGCAGTCGACGTTCGGCGTGAACATGCTGGCCCTCGTCGGCCGCCGGCCGCAGGTGGTCACGCTCCGGGAGATGCTCGACCACTTCATCGACTTCCGGCGGGAGGTCGTGACCCGGCGCACGCGCTTCGACCTGGCGCGCGCCGAGGAGCGCGCCCACATCCTGGAGGGCCTCCGGAAGGCGCTCGACCACCTCGACCTGGTGATCCGCCTGATCCGGGCCGCCTCGAGCGTCGACGCCGCGCGCGAGGCGCTCATGCAGCAGCTCGAGCTCAGCGAGATCCAGGCGAAGGCCATCCTGGACATGCGGCTCCAGCGCCTGACGCAGCTCGAGCGGGAGAAGGTGGTCCAGGAGCACACGGAGGTGCTCCAGCTCATCGAGCGGCTGCGCGCCATCCTCGCCTCCGACGCCCTCGTGCGGCAGATCATCAAGGACGAGGCGCTCGCCCTCAAGGCGGAGTTCGGCGACGAGCGGCGGACGGAGATCGTCGAGGAGACGGTGGAGCTCACGCTCGAGGATCTGATCGCCGACGAGGAGATGGTCGTCACCGTCACGCGGTCGGGCTACATCAAGCGGACGGCCATCGAGGCCTACCGGAGCCAGCGCCGGGGCGGCAAGGGCGTCACCGGCATGGAGACCAAGGAAGAGGACGTCGTCGAGAACGTCTACATCGCCTCGACGCACGCCTACCTCCTGTTCTTCACGAACGACGGCAAGGTGCACTGGCTGAAGGTGCACGAGATCCCCGAAGCGAAGCGGGACGCCCGGGGCAAGGCCCTCGTGAACCTCCTGCACCTCGCGGAGCGGGAGCGCGTGGCGGCCACCCTCTCGGTGCGGGACTTCACGACCGGCGGCTACGTGTTCTTCGCGACGCGCCAGGGCCGGGTGAAGAAGACCGAGCTGGCCGCGTTCGCGCGGCCCCAGCGGGGCGGGATCCGCGCGATCACGCTCGACGAGGGCGACGAGGTCATGGCGGTGCGGGTGACGGACGGCCAGCGGGAGGTCCTGCTGGCGACCCGGCAGGGGATGGCCATCCGGTTCGCCGAGGAGGAGGTGCGCCCGATGGGCCGCTCCGCCGCCGGCGTCAAGGGCATCGACGTCGAGGCGGAGGACGCCGTCATCGCGGCGGAGGTGGTGCTGGAAGGCGCCGCCATCCTCACGGTGACCGATCGGGGCTACGGCAAGCAGACCCCGCTCGAGGAGTACCGGCTCCAGGGGCGGAGCGGCAAGGGCATCATCGACATCAAGACGGGCGGCCGCAACGGCCTCGTGATCGGCCTCATCCAGGTGCGCGAGGGCGACGACATCCTGCTCGTGACCACCAAGGGCAAGCTGATCCGCTTCGGCGCCCAGGACGTCTCCTCCCAGGGCCGCAACACCTGGGGCGTCCGCGTGATCGACGTCGAGGCGGACGACCGCGTCGTGAGCCTGGCGCGGGTGGAGGGGGAGCGGACCAACGGTGCTTGACCCCCGGCTCCTCCGGGAGCGCCCGGAGCTCGTCGAGGCCGGGTTCCGCGCCCGGGCCGCGCAGGTCCCGCTCGAGGAGTCCCGCGCGGTGGACGCCCGGCGCCGCGGACTCGCCCAGACGCTCGACGAGCTCCGCGCGCGGCGGAACCGGGCGTCCGAGACGGTCGCGCAGGCGAAGCGCCGCGGCGGCGACGCGACCGCCGCGATCGAGGAGTCCCGGCAGGTCGGCGACGAGATCCGCACGCTCGAGGCCGAGCTCCGGGCCGTCGAGGCGGACCTCGCCGAGCTGGCGCTCCGCTTCCCGAATCTGCCCCACGCGTCGGTGCCGGCCGGCGCCTCCGCGGACGACAACGTGGAGGTGCGCCGCTGGGGCGCGCCGCGGACCTTCGGCTTCGCGCCCCGCCCGCACTGGGAGCTGGGCGAGCGGCTGGGACTCCTCGACTTCGAGCGAGGCGCGAAGCTCGCCAAGGCCCGCTTCACGGTGCTGTGGGGGCTCGGCGCCCGGCTCGAGCGGGCGCTCGCCCAGTTCATGCTCGACCTCCACACCAAGGCGCACGGCTACCAGGAGGTCTGGGTCCCGCACCTCGTGAGCGCCGAGACCATGCTGGCGACGGCCCAGCTGCCGAAGTTCGAGGAGGAGCTGTTCAAGACGGTCGAGCCGGAGGCCGGCCGCGCGCTCTACCTCATCCCGACCGCCGAGGTCCCGCTGACGGCGGTGCACGGGGGCGAGATCCTCGCCGGCGAGACGCTCCCGCGGAAGTACACGGCCTTCACGCCGTGCTACCGGCGAGAGGCCGGCTCGTACGGGAAGGACACGCGGGGGTTTCTCCGCCAGCACCAGTTCGACAAGGTCGAGCTGGTGAAGCTCGCCGCCCCCGAGACGTCCTACGACGAGCTCGAGGCCATGACGCGAGGACGCCGAGCGGGTCCTCCAGGCGCTCGAGCTCCCGTACCGGACGATGCTCCTCTGCGCCGGCGACATGGGGTTCGCGTCGGCCAAGACCTACGACCTCGAGGTGTGGCTGCCGGCCGAAGGGCGCTATCGCGAGATCTCGTCCTGCTCGAATTGCGAGGCGTTCCAGGCCCGGCGGGCGAACCTCCGCTACCGGCCCGTCGGCGGCGGCAAGCCGGACTGGCTCCACACGCTGAACGGGTCCGGGCTCGCGGTGGGGCGGACCCTGATCGCCGTCCTGGAGAACTACCAGGAGGCCGACGGCACCGTCGGCGTCCCCCGGGCGCTCCGGCCCTATCTCGACGGGCTCGAGCGTCTCACCCCCGCGTGAGCGCCGGGCGCGCGCCCGGCGTAGCCACAAACCGGGCTTACCCTCCCGGGTCTCGTCGACTCAAGACTCAGGGGTAGCGGAGCCGCTAGTGACCGCGGCCGCTGCTTGGCCGCGTACTCCCGCGGACTGGCTCGGGTCACCGGCCCCCGGGTAGATTCGGTGCCCGTTGAGCAAGCGAGGCCTCCGCCGGTCACCAACGGTTCGAGTCGGATGCGGCGGCTTGACGCTCCTGCCGGCCCGGCGTAACGTCGGCGCACTCCAAACGCGCTGGCCGAGGGGAGCGGGTCGATGACGCACGTTCGTGTCGCCCTGGTGACCCTGATCCTGGTGGGCTGCGCACCGAAGCCGTCGGCCCCCCCGAGCACGACGCCCGGGCCGGCCCCGACCAGCCCGTCCGGCTCGTCGGCGCCAGCAGTACCGGGGGCCCCGGCCCCTCCACCACCCGCGCCGCCCCCGGCCTCCTCGCCCCCGAGCGCGCCGCCGTCGCCAGGCCCCGCGCCGGCGCCGACCGCCCCGCCCGCCGTCCGGCCCGCGCCGCCCACGGGCGTCACCCGCGCCGGTCCCCGCGCCCGCGGCGGCGCCCACGGCGAAGGTGCTCTACGTGAAGACCCACCTCGCCAACTTGCGTGAGGGCGGCGGCACCGGGATGAAGATCCTCCGCGTGCTGCGGCAAGGCACGCGGCTCGAGGTTCTCGAGGAGCGCCAGGAGTGGTACCGGGTCCGCCTCGAGGACGGTCAGGAAGGCTGGGTCGCGGCCTCCGTCACGGCGGCGACGGCGCCCTAGGAGCCCGGCGCGGCTCCCGGGCGCCCTGCGCCCGGAAAGGACCGCCCGGCTGCTCTACTCAGGAGACCGGCACGCGGAATCGGTCCCGAGGGGTGGCCGAGCGGTTGAAGGCGCCGGGCTGAAAGGCGTGGGAGCCGACCAAGCTTTTCAAACACTCCCAATCGGGCTCCCAGATCGGAACGAGCAACCACCAAGCCGTCGCCCTCCGGCACGTACTCGGTGGAGCAGGCGCACCAATCGGGGAGCTGTAGCGTCTCGGGCGGCGTCCAGCCGTGCTGGCGCAGGTCAGCGGCGTGAAACCGCATCGGCGCGACTTGGCGGCCCCAGGTCCAGCCAGCGAGCGGCTGACGGCGTCGGGCGGAAGCATCGAGCCAGGTGGGCGGGGTCACTCGATTAGTCGATCGGCCCGCGCCAGCACCGAGGGCGGAATCGTCAGGCCGAACGCCTTCGCCGTCTTGAGGTTGATCACGAGTTCGAACTTCGTCGGCTGCTCGACGGGCAGGTCGGCGGGCTTGGCGCCTTTCAGGATCTTGTCCACGTAGGTGGCCGAGCGGCGGATCACAGCGTCCAGATCGGGCCCGTAGCTCAAGAGTCCACCCTCCGCCGCCCATGGGCCCCAGCCCGACACGATCAGCAAACGGTTCTGGACAGCCAGGTCCAGTATCCGCGCCCGGTTCAGTGTCATCAGCCTCGAGGACACCACGATCACCGCCTCCATCCCATCTCGGTTCGCGGCCGCAAAGGCGCTCGCGAAGTCGTCGCGCCCCCGCACTTCGAGCGACTGGACCTGCACCCCTAACGAGCGGCCCGCCGCCTGCGTCGCCGCGAACTCACCGTCGGGATGGTCCGGGTTCCAGAGAACCGCGACCCGCGTCACGCCGGGTACCGCTTCCTTGAGCAACTGGAGCCGCTTGCCGGCCAAGTCGGACGATACGAACGTCACCCCCGTCACGTTGCCACTGGGACGTGCGAGGCTGGCGACGAGACCACTTTGCACGGGATCGGCACTCGTGATCACCACGATCGGGATGATCCCGGTGGCCCGCTTGGCAAACGGTGCGACATCGCCCCCGGCCGCAATGATCACGTCGGGCTTCGAACGGACGAGGTCGTTCGCCAGGTCGGGGAGCCGCTCGGGCTTTCCCTCCGCGTAGCGATGCTCGAAGACGATGTTCTGTCCCTCGACATACCCCAGCCCGCTCAACCCCCGGCGGATCGAGAAGAAGGCGTCGGTCTCGGGTGTGCCGAAGAGGAGCACACCCACGCGAGCCACCTTCGCCGGCTGCGCCTCACTGGCGAGCGGCGCGGCGGCGAAGAGACCCAAGATGAGGCTGAGCGCGAGGACCCGGTTGGTCATGGCGTCCTCCCTGTCGGTAGGCCGGGCCGGGGGCCGTTCGCCTCTGACCCTACCGCGCCCCGGCCCCGGGCGCCAGACGGCACTGGTACACTGAACGGCCTACTATGGTTATCCCTCCGATGCTCTGTGCCTCCTTGCGGACCCTGCTTACCCGGGCGACCCCCGCTATGTGGCCGAGCCGAAGCTGGACGGCCTGCGGGTGCCCGGGCGCATCTGCGGGGAGCCCGTAGAACGCCTTGAGGGCCTGACGTTTCGACGGGGAATGCGCCGCGTCAGCACAAGGTGCTACCGTAGACGCTGCGGCGGGCGAGCAAGTCAGCGTCGTGACTAGACCGGAGGGGTGGCCGAGCGGTTGAAGGCGCCGGTCTTGAAAACCGGTATGGGTGCAAGCCCTCGGGGGTTCGAATCCCTCCCCCTCCGCCACTCGTCCCGGAGCCGCCCGCTGAGTTGACAAAGCCTGGGCCGGCCGGGAAGATGGAGCGCTGCGCACGGAGAGGTGGCCGAGTCGGCCGATGGCAACCGCCTGCTAAGCGGTTACCGGGTGTTGAGCCTGGTCCCGGGTTCGAATCCCGGCCTCTCCGCCATTCCTTCCGAACGGTCGGCCGACCGGTTGGCCGAACGGTTGGGCGCGCCCATAGCTCAGTTGGATAGAGCGTCGGACTACGAATCCGAAGGTCGCAGGTTCGAATCCTGCTGGGCGCACCACCCAGGGGCCGTAGTCCCGTCCACAGCCGCTGCTTCGCCGCTTGGGATCGAGCGCACAAGGTTCCAGGCTGCCGAATGATTCCCCGGCGACCCGGGGGTGGATGGGTTCTTGGTAGGCCAGTGGGGAAACCCACCACGGCCAATCCCGGGTCGGACCCTCTCCTGCTCCCCTTCGCCTTCGCCGGCCTCGTCTCCGTCCGGGATCCGATCCAGCGCTACCTGGAAATCGGCCCGCGCGCCTTTGCCGTGGCGCCGAACGTTGCGGTGGTGGGTCTGGGGGCAGGCATCCAATAATGGTCTCTTACCTCAAGCGAACCTGGGTTAATCCCAAGCTCCGTCCCGGCACGTCCAGGATCCACGGGGATGGCGTTTTTGCCGCGGTGCCGATCGGGGCCGGCGAACTCGTAATGGATTTCGGCGGTGAACTCGTGACGGCCGACATGCTCGGCGATTACCGAGAGCCTTCCGCGTGGGCGGTGAAGGGTGGGCTGTATCTCGCATTGCGGAACACGGACACCGAAGAAAGCTTGGACGAGTATCTCAATCACTCCTGCGACGCGAATACCTGGCTCGAGAGCGAAACGAAACTGGTGGCGCGGCGGGACATCGCGGCTGGGGAAGAGGTCACCCTTGATCAGGGCACATGGAATTTCGACGAGGCCGACTACGCCGATCACGGCACGACCTGCACGTGCGAGGCCGTGAGCTGCCGCGGTGTGCTGACCAAGAACGACTGGCAGCGCACGGATGTGCAGGCACGCTATCGTGGACACTTCCATCCGTTGGTGCAGGCGATGATCGAGGGGGCGCCCGCCTGAGCCCGCGCTCAGGGGTGATCCTGTGCCCACGCTTGTGCCGATCGGGGCACGTGAGGACCTCCGCAGGCCCCTCCGGAGCCCAGGTTGCGAGGGTGGCGAATTAGCCGTATGGTCACTGGCGATGCGCAGTTGCGAGGATGCGGACCCACGACGACGAATCCGAAGGTCGCAGGGTCGAATCCTGCTGGGCGCGCCACCAATGGCCCGGGTCTGATAGGGGGTTCCCCGAGAATCCGGCCACTGGGCCGACGGCGGGAGCTGGTGGGGGGCGGGAAACAGGCTGTGCACCGCCCGGATCCTGATCGTTGAGTTGGGCTCGGAAGAGGTCCGACAAGCAGGACGAAAGGACGCGCCATGCGCCAGTACGCCGCGGAATTCATCGGGACGTTCTTTCTCGTGTTGACAATCGGCTGCACGGGGCTCGCTGCGGCTCCGGGCGTGATTGCTCCGCTGGCCATCGGGGCCGTGCTGATGGCGATGATCTACGCGGGCGGCCACATCTCGGGCGCCCATTACAACCCGGCAGTCACGCTGGGGGTCTTCCTGCGGGGGCGGTGTCCGGCCTCGGACGTGCTGCCATACTGGGGGGCGCAGCTGCTTGGTGCCGCCGGGGCGGCGTGGATCGTCGGCTTCGCCCTTCGGGGCGCGCCCGTGACTCCATTCCAGGCCCCCGCGCTTGGGGTGTTTCTGGCCGAGTTCCTTTTCACGTTTGCGCTGGTGTACGTCGTGTTGAACGTGGCCACGACCGACGCAACCGCCGGGAATTCCCACTTCGGTCTCGCCATCGGGTTCACGGTTTTGGCTGGCGCATTCGCCGTCGGCCAGGTGTCGGGAGCGGCCTTCAACCCGGCCGTCGCCATCGGCGCCTGGATCCGGGGCCTGCTCCCAGGGTCCAACGTGTGGCTCTACATCGTTGCGGAGCTGCTGGGAGGGGCCGCGGCGGCGTTCGTCTTCAAGGCGCTCAACCCAACCAGCCGGCCCCGGACCGCATAGTCCCGGCAGCAGCCCGGCAAGTCCCGGGGGCAGCATTGCTCCGGCGAGGCGCACCGAAACGCCCCGATGGATTTCTGGGCGCTGAATCCGAAGGTCGCAGGGTCGAATCCTGCTGGGCGCACCATCGGACGGCCGCCATTCGGGATCCTGAGCCGACCCCGAGGTAGCCCAGAGCCGGGACCCGCCAGAGTCGCCCAAGGGTCAAGCTCGGGAACGAGAGTCGCGAACGCGCTCGTCTTGCTCTCGCCGGCCGCGTTGCCCTCCCGCGGTCAGGCAGAGGGTCACGGCGCGGACATCCGGTGAGCTGGCCACCAGGCGCTCTCTCGAGCTGCCTATCATGTGCGGAGTGCAGACCGCGCCGTAGCGCTCCGCGCGACGAGCGTCGTGGCGTTCAGCCGAATGTTGGGGAGCGCCTCACGCGCCCCGTGCCCGGCACGGCCCCGAGCGCCTGCACGAACACCTCGGCGATGGCTGAGGCGTCGCGGGGCCGACCTGCAGGCCCAGGAGGAGCCGCGCGTTCGCGCGCGTCGTCGCCCAGATGCCGAGGGAGCAAGCGTGATGGCATGGTGTCGTGTGAAGCCAGGGCCACTTTTCCGCCGCCGCCGGCCCCGGCCGTCCTCGTGGCCGCGGGGAACGGGTATACTTGGCCACCATGCCCTTCGGCGATAGACTCAGAGAGCACGGGTTGCCGGGCGCCGTCCCGCTGAGCCAGCCGTCCCCCTCGCGCGAGGCCCAGAAGGTCCACGAGCCGTTCATGCAGGCGGCGCTCGAGGAGGCCCGCTGGGCCGCCGCGGCCGGGGAGGTGCCGGTGGGCGCGGTGGTGGTCCTCGGCGGTGCGGTGGTCGGGCGCGGCCACAACCGGCCCATCGCGACGTCGGATCCGACGGCGCACGCCGAGACCGAGGCGCTGCGCGCCGCCGGCCGCCGGGTCGGGAACTACCGGCTGCCGGGCGCGACGCTCTACGTCACCGTCGAGCCGTGCGTGATGTGCGCGGGCGCGAGCGTGCACGCGCGGGTCGCGGAGGTCGTCTTCGGCGCCGTGGACGAGAAGGCCGGTGCGGTCGTGAGCCGCGCCCGGATCCTCGACGAGCCCGCGTGGAACCACCGGGTGCGCGTCGCCGGCGGCGTGCTCGCCGCCGAGGCCGCGGAGCTGATGCAGACGTTCTTCCGGACGCGACGTGCGGAGGGGTACCGAAGTGGTCGCACCGGGCTCGACTCGAAATCGAGTTGGGGGTGATGAGCCCCCACGTGGGTTCGAATCCCACCCCCTCCGCCATTCTTTCGCCGCGGACGCGGCTGGGAACGCGTCCAGGACCGGGGAGAGGTGCCCGAGCGGCCGAAGGGGCACGACTGGAAATCGTGTATACGTCCAAAAGGCGTATCGAGGGTTCAAATCCCTCCCTCTCCGCCATCCCCTGGGCGGGAGCCCCACCGGGCCCCAACGGGCCGGCGGTGGGGCGAAGCGTGATCGAGTGTGGCCGTGCTAGGCGGGGAGGTAGCGGTGCCCTGTACTCGCAATCCGCTCCAGCGAGGCTGAATCCCCGTCCAAGGTGCCGGCGTGTTGAATTGAGCCCCGAGGAGTGGTGATGAAGGCTGGGCCCCACGCGACGAGAATCTGCCAACCCCGCCAGGCCCGGAAGGGAGCAACGGTCCGCAGACCCTCTCGTGTGCCGTGGGATTCCCTGGCCGGAGCTGTCTCTTCGGGGAGATCGCAGGACGCCGGTCATCGACGGCGGGTGCACGGCCACTTTTTCCTTCCGGACGTCGGGCCCGGGCCCCTCGCGCCCGGCGCGCGATGACCTACCAGGTCCTCGCGCGGCGCTGGCGGCCTCTCACCTTCGAGGCGGTCGTCGGTCAGGCGCCGATCGTCCGGACGCTCCGGAACGCCCTCGCGCAGGAGCGCATCGCCCACGCGTACCTGTTCGCCGGGCCGCGGGGCGTGGGCAAGACGACCACGGCCCGCCTCCTGGCGATGGGCCTGAGCTGCGAGAGGGCGCGGGCCGGCGGCCCCGTGCCCTGCGCCGCGTGCGAGCCCTGCCGCGAGGTGGCCGCGGGCCGGGCCCTCGACGTGCTCGAGATCGACGGCGCCTCGAACCGCGGGATCGACGAGGTGCGGACGCTCCGCGAGAACGCCCGCTACGCGCCGGCGCGCGGGCGGCGCAAGGTCTACATCATCGACGAAGTCCACATGCTGACGGAGCCCGCCTTCAACGCCCTGCTCAAGACGCTCGAGGAGCCCCCGGCCCACGTGGTCTTCGTGCTGGCCACCACCGAGGCGCGGCGCCTGCCCGCGACGATCCTCTCGCGCTGCCAGCGCTTCGACTTCCGGCCGATCGCGGGCGCCGAGATCAGTGAGGCGCTCCGGAAGATCCTGGACGAGGAGAAGGTGCCGGCCGACGCGGTGGAGCCGGACGCCCTCCGCCTCCTCGCCCGGGCGGCCGACGGGAGCCTCCGGGACGCCCTGTCGCTCCTCGACACGGCGCTGGCGTACGGCGAGGGGCGGGTCGTCGCGCGGACCGTGGAGGAGCTGCTCGGCAGCGGCGGCGCCGAGGCCGCCTGGGCGCTCGCCGGCGCCCTGGTCCGGCGGGCGGCGCCGGAGGCGCTCCAGCGGATCGCCGACGCCGCGGCCGGCGGCCTCGACCTGGCGCTCCTCTGCGAGGAGACGATGGAGATCCTGCGCCGGGCGCTCCTCGCCGTGGTGACGGGAACCCCGGGTCCCGACGCGACCCAGGACGAGACGGCCCGGCTGGCGGCGCTCGGACCCGAGGGGAGCGCCGGCGAGCCGGATCTCCTCCTGCTGCTCCGCGGCCTCCTCGACGCCGACACCGAGATGCGCCGCTCGCCGCACCCGCGCGTCGATCTCGAGATCGCCGTCGTCCGGTTGTGCCACCGCCCCCGCGCGGAGCTGATCGAGACGGTGCTCGAGCGGCTCGAGCAGGCCGAGGCGCGGCTCCGGGGCTACGGGGGTCCCGCCCTCGCGGCCGGCCCGGTCCAGTCGGATCTCCTCGGAGCCCCGCCCGAGCCGGCGCTCCCCCGGCCGGTGGCGGTGCCGCGGCCCGTCGAGCGCGCCCCGGCGCCACCCCCGCGCGGCGGCGCGAGCCGCGAGCCGGCCCCGCCGGTCCGCGAGGCGCCGGTCCTGGCGCGCGCGCCGAGCCCGCCGCCCGTGCCCCGGAGCGCGGCGGAGACCTGGTCGGCCATCGTCGCCGAGGTCATCCGCGTCCGGCCGACGCTCGGGCACCTCCTGTCCGAAGGGGTGGTCGTCGGGGAGGAGGACGGGCGGCATCACCGTCTCGGTGCCGAACGGCAGCGCGTTCGCGCACGACCAGATCAAGCGGCCGGAGAACCGGGAGCTCGTCCTCGAGACGGCCCGGCGGGTCCAGCCCGGGCTCCGGGACGTCGCGTTCACCGCCGGGGGCGCGCCGGGCGGCGTGCCCGCCGGCACGCATCCCGTGGTGCAGGCGGCGATGGAGCTGTTCGAGGGAGAGATCACCCAGGTCCGTGCCGCCCCCGGGCCGCGCGCGAGCGCGCCCGCGGAGCCCGCGGCCAGCGGCGGGGAGGCCCCATGAAGGGATTCGGCAATCTCGTGAAGGAAGCCCAGAAGCTCCAGGCCCAGCTGGAGGCGCTCAAGGAAGAAGTGGGCAAGAAGAAGGTGGAGGCCTCGGCGGGCGGCGGCATGGTGGTCGTCGAGGCGAACGGCAACCAGGAGCTCGTGTCGATCCGGATCGACCGCGAGGTGGTGACGCCGGACGATCCGCAGATGCTCGAGGACCTGGTCCTCGCCGCGGCCAACGAGGCGCTCCGCAAGGCCCGCGAGCTGGTGGCGAGCGAGATGGCCCGGGTCACGGGGGGCCTGGGCGGGAAGCTGCCCGGCCTCATGTAACGCGGGCGCGTGGCCGCACACCCGCCCGCCGTCGCCCGGCTCATCGAGGCGCTCCAGCGCCTGCCCGGCATCGGCCCCAAGACCGCCCAGCGCCTGGCCTTCCATCTGCTGAAGCAGTCGGCCGCCACCGTGCACGACCTGGCGGACTCCCTGGTCGACATGAAGGCGCGGGTGGTGCACTGCTCCCGCTGCTTCAACGTGACGGACCAGGATCCGTGCGGGATCTGCGAGGACCCCGCCCGGGACGCGGGCCTGCTCTGCGTCGTGGAGGAGCCGAACGACCTGGTGGCGATGGAGCGGACGGGCGAGTACCGGGGGCGCTACCACGTGCTGCTCGGGGCGCTCTCCCCGCTCGACGGCATCGGCCCGGACGAGATCAAGGTGCGGGAGCTCCTCGCCCGGGTCGAGACGAACCACGTGCGCGAGGTCATCCTGGCGACGAACCCGAACGTCGAGGGCGACGCGACCGCGCTCTATCTCGCGAAGCTGCTGCGGCCGCTCGGGCCTGCACGTCACGCGCATCGCGCGCGGGCTGCCGGTCGGCGGCGACCTCGAGTACGCGGACGAGGTCACGCTCACGCGGGCCCTCGAGGGGCGCCGCGACATGTGACGGGCGGGCGGCGGCGCGGCTCCTACTTGCCGGTGAAGAAGCGCTCGATCGAGCGGCCGGCGGACTTCATCCCGTCCCAGAGCGACTCCCCGAAGCCCTTGGCGCTGTCGTGCATCTTGTCGACCGCGGGCTTGGATCTCCTTGCCGGCCGCCGCCGCGCGCTGGCCCACTTCCTTGGCGCCCTCGGAGACCGTCTTGCCGATGCCCTTGGCGGTCTCCTCGACGCCCTTGCCGATCTTCTTGGCGCCGTCGACCACCTGGTCCGCGGCCTTGGACGCCTGGGCGGCGGCGCCGCCCGGCAGGCCGGCGAGGAGGGCGGCGACCAGCGCGACGCGGAGCGTCAGGGGCCCACCCGGTGAGCGATGCGGCAGTCTCGGCATGGAGTCACCTCCTGCGCGGTTGTCGATGACCCACTCATCGTAGCATCGCCGCCGGGTCTGGCTGTCCACCGGGCGCGGCGCCCGGCGGCGGCGCCGGTGCGTTGACACCCGCGGCGCGCCCTCCGTACACTCGCGCGACGCGGGCCGATTCATCGACCGCAGTCCGGGGCCCACGCGCGAGGATCCGAGCACGGTGAGAGTCCTGGTCGAGTTCGCGGAGACCCTCCTCTTCCTCCTGGGCGGGGTCGTCCTGGTCGGCGCCCTGGCGCACGTCCTCGGCTGGCTCCTGGCCCGGCGCCGGACGGCCCAGCTCGTCTGGCGCGCCTGGAACGTCCTGGGCGCGCTGTTCCTCGGCCTCGGCGTCCTCGGCATGGCGTACGCGTGGGGGGTGCTGGGCCTCCAGTCCGGCTGGGGCAGTCTCCTTCTCGGGGCTGGGGCTCCTCCTCGCCTCTGCCGGCCTCTGGATGCTGGTCCCGGTCTGAGCGCGGCCGAAGTTCCGCCGCCGGCGGGGCTGGGGTACAATGCGACGCATTCCCCGGTAGCTCAATCGGTAGAGCAGGTGGCTGTCGAGTTGGCAGCGTCCCGGCCGAAAGGCGGGATGGAAAAGCGGGCGAATTCAGGGAACCCTACGTCCGGGAGGATAGGGGAATCCTGAGCGAAGCCCTCGGGCGCGAGTCGCCCGGGGGACCGTGCAGAGACTAGACCGCAAGGTCGTACTCCGGCGCTCGGGCAGCGAGCGGCGGGGGAAGTGCCCGCCCCCTACGGGTGCCCGCCGGGCGCCTACGGGGATGAGATAGTCCAAGCCCCGCGGAAACGCGGGGGCCCTTGTAACCACAAGGTCGCAGGTTCGAGTCCTGCCCGGGGAGCCAATCGCGAGAGGGCCGTCGGCGGTCACGCCGGCGGCCTTCGGCGTTTCGGGGCCGGCGGCGCCGCGAGTCTCAGCGGGCGGGCGCGCCCCCGGTGAGGGCGGGCGACGTCGTCACGGTCGCGAGGAAGCCGTTCAGGCTCCCGAGGTGCGTCCGGTGCACCTGGTCGTGCGGGACGAGGACCCCGTCCGGCCCCTTGACGGGCATCGCGGCCATGGCGTCGGCCGCCATCAGGACCTTGAACCCGCGATGCGCCGCCTCGCGCGCGGTCGTGTCGCAGCACATCTGGGTCATGAAGCCCGAGACGATGACCTGCTCGATGCCGTGGCGGCGGAGGTGCTCCTCGAGGCCCGTGTTGGTGAACGACCCCGGCAGATGCTTGGTGACGACGGGCTCCCCGGGCGCCGGCTGGGCCGCCGGGTGGATCTCCAGCGCCGGGCTGCCGGGCACGAACGTCGTGGGATTCGGCCGCCGGCTCTCGTGGACCACGTGGACCACCGGCACGCCCGCGGCGCGCGCCCAGGCCAGGAGGTCCGCGATGCGCTCGACGGCGCGCGGGCCGTCGGGGAGGACGACCTTGCCGATCGGCGCGAAGTACTCCTGCTGGGCGTCGATGACGAGGAGCGCGGTCTTCTCCATCGGGGGAGCCTCGCTTTCCGGCGGCGTGAGCCGTGCGGGCGCATGCTACCATGCCGCCTCGGTGGACCACGCGCTCGGGCTCGGCGGCGGCGGCGTCTCGGGCCCGGAGTCCCGGACCGCTGCCGGGGCGGCGCCGCGGCGGCCCGGACCGTGCGAGCTCGCCCCGCGCCCCGCGGCGTCCGCCCCTGACCTCCGGCGGCGTCGGGGGGGCGTCGTGAGCGTGGACCGCGCGCACCATCGCCACCACGGCCACGGCGAGCCGGCGCGGGTCCACCGGGGGCGCCGCGGATTCATGACCGGCGTCCTGCTGATGGCCGGGAGCTTCCTCGTCTATCCGGCGTACCCCATCCTCATCCTCTGGCCGGTGGCCGAGCGGGCTCGGGTGGAGCTCACGCTGGTGGCGGCGGCCCTGTCGTGGGCGGTGTTCAGCGCCGGGCTCTACCTGGCGGGCCGGCGCGGGTGGGTGTGGCTCCGGCGCCGGTGGAAGAGCCGGCGGTCGCGGCACGCGCCGCCGCCGCCCTCCGGGACCCCGTGATAGACTGCCGGCCGGACGGCCCAGCATGCTCGACGTCCTGATCGCGGGCGGCCTCATCATCGATGGCTCCGGCAACCCGGGCTACCACGGAGCGGTCGGGATCGAGGGCGAGCGGCTGCGGCTGTTCCGGGGCGCCCTCGACGGGGTCCAGGCCCACCGCACGCTCGACGCGACGGGGCGGGTCGTCTGCCCGGGCTTCATCGACATGCACGCCCACTCCGGCCTGGTCATCCTGGCCGAGCCCCGGCACGAGCCCAAGGTCCGGCAGGGCGTCACGACCGAGGTCATCGGGATCGACGGCTGCTCCTACGCGCCGTTCCCGTCCCACGAGGATCTCGAGGCGTTCGTCGAGATCAACGCGGGCCTCGACGGCTGCCCGCCCCTGCCCGGCCGGTGGACGACGGTCGAGCAGTACCTCGACCTCTTCACGAACCGGGTGGCGGTCAACATCGTGTACCTGGTCGGGAACTCCCCGCTCCGGGTCTGCGCCGTCGGCTGGGAGGATCGCCCCGCGCGGCCGGCCGAGCTCGCGAACCAGCGCGCGCTCCTCCGGACGGCGATGGAGGAAGGGCGCCTGGGGCATGTCGACCGGGCTCGACTACCCGCCCGGCAGCTACGCGGACACCGACGAGCTCGTCGGGCTCTCCGAGGAGGCGAGCCGGCTCGGCGGGCATCTACCACACGCACGTCCGCTACAGCCTGGGCGATCGCTTCCTCGACCCCTTCCGGGAGGCGCTCGAGATCGGGCGCCGGGCCGGCATCCCCGCGCACATCACGCACTTCTACCAGCGGACGACGGCGCCCGGCGGCGCGGCGCAGATGCTGGCCCTGGTGGAGGACGCGCGCGGGGGCGGGCTCGACGTCACCTTCGACGGCTATCCCTACGCCTACAGCTCGACCCGCCTGAACATCGTGATCCCGCAGTGGGCGTTCGACGGCGGGCTCGGCCGCGCTGCGGCGGAACCTCGCCGATCCCGCGGCGCGCGCCCGGATGAAGCAGGAGATGGGCCCGCGGGCGGCGTCGTGGCACGACATGTGGGTGACGCACTTCAAGCGCCCGGAGCACCATCGCTTCGAGGGGCGCTCCCTGGCCGAGGTCGCGGAGCTGATGGGGCTCGACGTCGTGGACGCGATCTGCGAGCTCCTCCTGCTGGAGGACCAGCAGGTCTCGTTCGTCTCCGCCGGAGCGAACATGGCGACCATGCCGCCGCTTCGTGAGCCACCCGCTCTACATGGTCGGCAGCGACGCGGTCCTGATCGGGGACTATCCCAGCCCGCGGACCTACGGCGCGTTCCCGATCATCCTGGCCGAGTTCGTCCGCGAGGAGCGCTGGCTCGGCCTGACGGACGCCATCCGCAAGATGACGTCGTTCCCCGCCCAGCGCCTGGGCCTGCCCGACCGCGGGCTCCTCCGCGACGGCTTCAAGGCCGACGTCGTCGTCTTCGACGCGGAGACCGTGAAGGCGCCGGCCACGCGGCGCGAGCCGAAGCAGTTCCCGATCGGCATCGAGCAGGTGATCGTGAACGGGCAGGTCGTCGTGGACCAGGGCCGTCACACGGGCGTCCTCGCCGGGCGCGCGCTCCGGCGCGGCCGCGCCGTCGACCTGAGCCCCCGCGCGCATGAACTTCGACCTCAGCGAGCCGCAGCGCCAGATCCGCGACCTGTGCCGCGAGTTCGTCGAGCGCGAGATCCGCCCCCGCGCGGCCGAGATCGACCGCACCGACGAGTTCCCCTGGGATCTCTACAAGCGGATGGCCGAGCTCGACCTCCTCGGGATGACGGTGCCGCCGGAGTACGGCGGCTCGGGCGCCGACGTCGTCAGCTGGTGCGTCGCCCAGGAGGAGCTCGCCCGCGGCTCGGCCGTGGTGTCGGACGCCCAGCTGCTCTGCAAGCTCATGTGCGACATGCTCCTCCACAACGCCTCCGAGGAGCAGAAGCGCCGCTATCTCCCGGCGATGGTGCGCGGCGAGAAGATCTGCTGCATCGCCCAGACCGAGCCCGGCACCGGCTCCGACGTCGCGGGGGTGCAGACGACGGCCACGCCGACCGCCGACGGCGGCTGGGTGCTGAACGGCACGAAGCGCTTCATCACGGAGGCCCTCCTCTGCGATCTGGCGGTGGTGGTCGCCACGACCGATCGGACGAAGGGGCGGGAGGCGATCGCGCTGTTCCTCGTGGAGATGGGCACGCCCGGCTTCTCGCGCGGCGGCAAGGAGCACCTCCTCGGGATGCGCGGGCCTCGCGACGGGCGAGCTCGTCTTCGACGACTGCCGGGTGCCGGCGAGCGCGCTCCTGGTCCCGCCGGGCGCCGGCTTCCGGCGCGCGATGATCTCCCTCGACGCCGGGCGGATCGGGATCGGCGCCCAGGCGCTCGGCATCGCCCAGGCGGCCATGGAGGCGGCGCTCCGCTACGCGAAGGAGCGCTCGGCCTTCGGCCAGCCGATCGCGGGCTTCCAGGCGATCCAGTTCCTGCTGGCCGACATGTCGGCCGCCATCGAGGGCGCGCGGCTCCTCCTCCGCAAGGCCGCCTTCCTGAAGGACCAGGGGCGCCCCATCATCCGCGAGGCGGCCGAGGCGAAGCTGGTCGCCTCCGAGGTCGCCCAGCGGGTCGTGACCGACGCGCTCCAGATCCACGGCGCCGCCGGCTACTCGACGGAGTTCCCGCTCGAGCGCCTCTACCGGGACGTCCGCGTGTACCAGATCTGGGAGGGCACGAGCCAGATCCAGCGGGTCGTGATCAGCCGGCAGCTCCTGAAGTGACGGCCCGGCCGGCCGCCGCCCGTCCCGCGGTCGCGTCTCGTCGATCGCGACCATGAACACAGGCCGCCGGCCGTCACCCCCGAGGCCGCCGGTCGTCACGAAGGAGCGAGGATAGCCCAGTGAGCACACTGATGTCTGCGAAGAACCTGCTCGATCTCTCCGGCCGCGTCGCCGTCGTCACGGGCGGCACCAGGGGCATCGGCGAGGCGATCGTCCGCCACCTCGCCACCGCCGGCGCCCGCGTCGTCGCCGTCAGCCGGTCGGCGTCCGCCAGCCCGGCGGGGCCGGCGCGGGACGGCGAGGTGACGACGCTGGCCGCGGATGTCGCGAAGAAGGCCGAGGTCGACCGGATGGTCGAGACGGTCGTCGCGCGCCACGGGACCGTCGACATCCTGGTCAACTGCGCGGGCACGGCGAAGCGCGCCCCGGCGCTCGAGCAGGCGGAGGCCGACTGGGAGTACATGATCGAGCTGAACCTGAAGGGCACCGCGTGGGCCTGCCGCGCGGTGGCGCCCGTCATGCGGCGGGCCGGCCGCGGCCGCATCGTGAACATCACCTCCATCGGCGCCGAGTTCGGGCTCGTGAACCGCGCGGCCTACTGCGCGACGAAGGGCGGCGTGGCCCAGCTCACCCGGTGCCTCGCGCTCGAATGGGGCCCCCACGGGATCACCGTGAACGCGGTCGGCCCCGGCATCACGGTGACGCCGCTCGTGCGCCCCTTCCTCGACGCCAACCCCGGGAAGGAGGAGACGATGACGCGCAAGATCCCGCTCGGGCGGCTGGGCCGGCCGGACGACATGGCGGGGGCGGTCGCCTTCCTGGCGTCGGATCTGGCGGCGTACATCACCGGGCAGACCATCTACGTGGACGGCGGGTGGGGCGTTGGCGACCGCGACTGGTGAGACGGCCCCGCGCGACTTTGGCCCCGCCCTCCGGGCGATCCCGCTCGGCCACACGGAGTCCGTGCGCAAGACGGTCGGCGAGTCCGACGTCTACCTGTTCGCCGGGATCACCGGCGACTTCTCGGGGGTCCACGTCGACGAGGAATTCTCGAAGGGCACCCGGTTCGGCGGCCGCATCGCCCACGGCGCCCTCCTCGTCGGCTTCGTGTCCACGGTGATGGCCCGGATGACCGCGCTCCTGCCGCCGCCGGGCGGCGTCTCGTCCCGCTACGAGGTGAAGTTCGTCGGCCCCGTCCGGATCGGGGACACGGTGACCACGGCCCTCACGCTGGCCGAGACGCGGGCCGAGCGGCGGGAGCTCGTGTTCCGGGCGCAGACGACCAACCAGCGCGGCGAGACCGTCCTCGAGGGACAGACCGTCATGAAGCTCATCTGAGCGCGGGGGCCGCGCCCGGCCTCGATCCCGCGTGCTATACTCCGATCCACCGCAGGAGCCCCTCGCGAGGAGGTGTCCATGTCGTCACGCCCCGGCCTTGACCGGGCGCGTCTGCGCTCGGCGCTCCAGGCGATCGTCGGTCCCGACGGCGTCCTGACGGAGCCCGACCGAGCTCCTCGTCTACGAGTCCGACGGGCTCACCATCTTCCGCGCCACCGCCGACGCCGTCGCCTTCCCGCGCTCCACCGCGGAGGTCGCCGCCTGCGTCCGGCTCGCGAACGCGGAGGGCCTGCCGTTCGTCGCCCGCGGGGCGGGGACGGGCCTCGCCGGCGGCTGCCTGCCGAGCGAGGGCGGCCTCGTGATCGCGCTCACCCGCATGGCGCGGATCCTCGAGGTCGACTACGCGAACCAGATCGCCGTGGTCGAGCCGGGCCTGGTGAACCTCCACCTCTCGCAGGCGCTCGGCCCGCGGGGCTTCTACTACGCGCCGGACCCCTCGAGCCAGCTCGCCTGCACGATCGGCGGCAACGTCGCCAACAACTCGGGCGGCCCGCACACGTTGAAGTACGGCGTCACGACGAATCACGTGCTCGGGCTCGAGGTGGTGCTCCCCGACGGCGAGGTCGTCTGGCTCGGCGGCAAGGTCCGGGACCCGCAGGGCTACGATCTCGTCGGCCTCTTCGTGGGCTCGGAGGGGACGTTCGGCATCGTCACGAAGGTCGTCGTGCGGATCGTGCGCCGGCCGCCCGCGGTGCGCACGCTCCTCGCGGTGTTCGACGAGCTCGATCGGGCGTCGCAGACCGTGGCGGCGATCACCGCGCGCGGGCTGACGCCGGCGGCGATCGAGATGATCGACCAGCTCACGATCCAGGCGGTCGAGGACGCGTTCGGCGCCGGCTACCCGCGCGACGCGGCGGCGGCGCTCCTCATCGAGCTGGACGGGCTCGACGTCGGCCTCGACGAGGAGGCCCAGCACGTGGAGGCCGCCTGCCGCGAGAGCGGGGCGCGGGAGGTGCGGCTCGCCCGGAACGAGACCGAGCGCCAGCTCCTGTGGAAGGGGCGGAAGCACGCCTTCGGCGCCTACGGGCGCGTCGCGCCCGCGTACATGGTGATGGACGGCGTGATCCCGCGGACGCGGCTCCCCGAGGTCCTGCGCAGCATCGAGCGGATTGCCACGGCGCACGCGCTCCGGGTCGGGAACGTCTTTCACGCGGGCGACGGCAACCTCCACCCGAACATCCTCTACGATCCCGCGAATCCGGGCGAGGAGGCGCGGGTGCTGGCCGCGGGCGCCGAGATCATGCGGGCCTGCGTCGACGCGGGCGGCACGATCTCGGGCGAGCACGGCATCGGCCTCGAGAAGCGCGACTTCATGCCGTGGATCTTCTCCGAGGCCGATCTGGCCACGATGGCCACCATCAAGGCCGTGTTCAATCCCACCGGCCGCTGCAACCCCGGCAAGATCTTCCCGACGCGCAAGTCCTGCGCGCCGGGGGAGATCGCCTACCAGCCCCACCCGCTCGAGGCCAGCGGGCTGATCCAGCGCCTGTAGGGCGCGCCCCGGCGCGCCGGTTCGCATGCCCGCCACCCTGCTCCGAAGCCTCGCCGAGATCGTCGGACCGGCCCACTGCCTCGGCGGCGCCGATCGGGCGCCCTACGTCGTGGACGGGCGCACCCCGTGCGGGGTCGTGCTGCCGGGCTCGGCCGACGAGGTCGGGCGGGTGGTGCGGGCGGCCGCCGCCGCGGGCGTGCCGGTGATTCCGTGGGGGGGCGGGACCCAGATGGGCCGGGGCGCGCCGCCCCGGGACGGCGCGCTCGTCATCGGGCTCCGGCGCCTCGGCCGCGTCCTCGAGCACGAGCCCGGCGACCTCACCGCGACGGCCGAGGCCGGCATCACGCTCGACGCGCTCCAGGCCGCGCTGGGGTCCGGCGGCCAGTGGCTCCCGCTCGATCCGCCGGGATCCGCGCGGGCCACGCTCGGGGGCGCCCTGGCGGCCAACGCCGCCGGGCCCCGGCGCCAGGGCTACGGCACCGCGCGGGACCTCGTCATCGGGCTGCGCGTCGTGGCGGCCGACGGCCAGCTGATCCGGGCCGGCGGGAAGGTCGTGAAGAACGTGGCCGGCTACGATCTCGTGAAGCTCTACATCGGCTCCCAGGGCACGCTCGGCATCATCGTGGACGCGACGCTCAAGCTCCGGCCCCGGCCGGAGACGGAGGGCGCCTGCTGGGCGACGTTCGCCACCCTCGAGGGGGCGGCCGCGGCGGCCGTGGCCCTGGCGGGCTCGGAGCTCGGTCCGGTGGCGCTCGCCCTCCTCGACGCGCGGGCCGCCGACGCGTGCGTGCCGGCGGTCGGCCTCCCGGCGGCCGGCCTGCCCGCGGTCCTGGTCGCGTTCGATGGGCTCGCCCGCGCCGTCGCGTGGCAGGGCGAGGAGGCGGCCCGGCGGCTCCGCACGGCCGGGGCGCGGCGCCGTCGAGACCCTCGACGCCGGCCGGACGGCCCGCGCGCTCGAGGCGGTGCGCGAGCCGCGGCGCCTTCTCCCGAGCCCGGTCGCGATCGCCAGCGGGGGCGTGCTCCCGGCGGACGTCGGGGCGTATCTCGCGGAGGCCCGGACGACCGCCCAGGCCGGCGGGTTCGAGCTCGCCGCCGTGGCGCAGGCGGGGCACGGGCGCGTGACGCTCGTCCTCACCCACGGCGGCGCGCCCCGCCCGGCCGCCGCCACGGCCGCCGTGCTGGCCGCGTGGCGCGAGGCCGCGCGGGCGCGCGGCGGGCACCTGGCCGTCGACTGGGCGCCGCTCGCCGTGCGGGACGCGTGTCCCGGTGTGGGATCCTCCGGGACCGGCCGTGGATCTCATGCGCGGGCTGAAGGCGCGGCTCGATCCGCAGGGCGTCCTGAATCCCGGCCGCTTCGTGGGCGGCATCTGATGCGCGGGACGCGCCGGCCATGACGACGGCGACCGCGACGCCGCCCGGCGGCGCGCCGGCCCCGGCCCGGCGGCCGGGGGTCCTCGCCGAGCTCGAGTACCGGCAGCTCCTCCAGTGCGTCCACTGCGGCCTGTGTCTGCCGAGCTGCCCGACCTACGCGGAGCTCGGGCAGGAGCCCGACTCGCCGCGCGGGCGCATCTACCTCATCAAGGCGCTCGCCGACGGCCGGATCGCGCTGGACGATTCGGCGGCCGGGCATCTCGCCCTCTGCCTCGGGTGCCGGGCGTGCGAGAGCGCGTGCCCCTCGGGGGTGCAGTACGGCCATCTGATCGAGGCGGGCCGCGCCGAGCTGGAAGCGCGGCGCCCGGGCTCCCCGCTGCGCCGCCTGATGCGGCGCGCCGCGTTCGACGGCCTCTTGCCCCGTCCGGCCCTCCTGCGCCTGGTCGCCGGCGCGCTGCGCTTCTACCAGCGAAGCGGGCTCCAGCGGCTCGTCCGGGCCAGCGGGCTCCTGCGGCTGTTCCCGGCGACCCTCGCGGCGTCGGAGGCGCTCCTGCCGCCCTTGCCGCCGGCGGGGCGGGGCGGCGCCCTGCCCGAGCGCATCCCGGCGCGCGGGCCGCTCCGAGGACAGGTGGGACTGCTCCACGGCTGCGTGCAGGACGCCGTCTTCCGCCCCCACAACGAGGCGACCATCCGGTGCCTGACGCGCCAGGGCGTCGAGGTGCGCGTCCCGCGGACCCAGGGCTGCTGTGGCGCGCTCCACGCGCACGCCGGCGAGCCCGAGCGCGCCCGCGCGCTGGCGCGCGCCACCATCGCCGCGTTCGAGGCCCCGGAGCTCGAGGCCGTCGTGGTCAACGCCGCCGGGTGCGGGGCGCACATGAAGGCCTACGGCCATCTGCTCCGGGGAGACCCGGCGTGGGCCGAGCGGGCGGCGGCCTTCGCCCGGAAGGTGGTGGACGTGACGGAGTACCTCGCGCGCGCCCCGCTGGCGGAGCCGCTCGGCCCGCTGCCGCTCCGGGCGACGTATCACGACCCGTGTCACCTGGCGCACGGGCAGCAGGTCCGGAGCGCGCCCCGCGCGCTCCTGCGCGCCGTGCCGGGGCTCGAGCTGGTCGACCTCGCCGAGGCCGAGATGTGCTGCGGCTCGGCGGGGATCTACAACCTGACCGAGCCCGTGATGGCGCAAGCGCCTGCTCGATCGCAAGATGGCCCACGTCGAGGCCACGGGCGCCACGACCGTGGTGACGGCGAACCCGGGCTGCATCCTCCAGCTGGCCGCCGGCCTCCGCGCCCGCGGGCGGGACGCCGAGGTGCTCCACGTCGTCGAGGTGCTGGATCGGGCGTACGCGGCGGCGGAGCGCGCGCGGCCGTGACGGAGCCCGGCGCGGCGGCCGGGCGGCCGGCCCGCTCGCCCGTCGACGAGCACAAGGCCCACGCCCCGACCCGGGTCCGCTGCGTGGTGTGCACGGTCTCGGACTCGAAGACCCCGGAGACCGATACGAGCGGCCGCCTCATCCGGGACCTCCTCGCCGGCGCCGGCCACGAGGTGGTGGGCTACCACGTCGTGCGGGACGAGCCGAGCCAGGTGCACGCGGTGGTCCACCAGGCGTGCCTGCATCCCGGGGTCCAGGCCGTGATCTTCACGGGGGGCACGGGCATCGCGCCCCGCGACCAGACCTTCGAGGCGATCGACGCCCTGCTGGAGAAGCGCCTGCCGGGGTTCGGGGAGCTGTTCCGGCTGCTCTCCTATCAGGAGATCGGCTCGGCCGCGATGCTCTCGCGCGCCCAGGCCGGGGTGCGCGCCGGCCGGGTGGTCTTCTCCTTGCCCGGCTCGCCCGCCGCGTGCCGGCTCGCCGTCGAGCGGCTGATCCTGCCCGAGCTCTCGCACATCGCCGGGCTCCTCGGCCGATAGCCGCGCCGCCGGCCGGCGATCTCGGATAGAGTGGGGGCGCTCGAGCCCGCAGGGATGGGGAGGGGATCATGAGGATGACGCGGCGGTGGATCCTCGGCGTCGTCGCGAGCCTCGCGCTCGCCGGCCCGGTCGCGGCCCAGCCGGCCGACGCGCCCACGGGGCCGCTCTGGCGCGAGGGCCCGGGCGTCTCCCCGGAGCCGGAGCTCGCTCCGGCTCAACACCGCCCTGACGCGCCTCTCGGAGCAGCTGAAGCCCGCGCTGGTCCAGATCCGCGTCCAGCGGCAGACCGAGGAGCCGGACCCCGAGGAGGGCCCGCGGCGGGCGCTCGGCTCGGGCTTCGTCATTCACCCCGCCGGCTACGTCGTGACCAACGCGCACGTCGTCGAGGGCTCGACGTCGGTCCAGGTGCGGCTCGCCTCGGGCCGGCGCCTCCCCGGCACCGTCATCGGGCGCGACCGGCGCGTCGACCTGGCCCTGGTCAAGATCGACGCCGCCGAGTCGCTGCCGGTGCTGCCCCTCGGCGACTCGGAGCGGCTCGCGGTCGGGGAGCTCGTGCTGGCGCTCGGCCACCCGTTCGGGCTCGAGCAGACCGTGTCGCTCGGGATCGTGAGCCGGAAGGGCGCGCCGCTCCAGGCGTCGGCCCCGGGATTCGACTTCATCCAGACGGACGCGGCCGTGAATCCCGGCAACTCGGGCGGGCCCCTGGTCGACATGGGCGGGAAGGTCGTCGGGGTCAACACGATGGCCGCGCGCAACGGCTCGATCGGGTTCGCCATCCCGATCAACCTGATCAAGTCGCTCCTCCCGCAGCTCCTCGCCAAGGGCACGCGTCGAGTGGGGATGGCTCGGCGTGCGCATCGACGAGATCACCGAGGACAACGTCCGGGACTACGGGCTCGATGCGCCGCGCGGCGTCGGGCATCGAGGGCGTCCTGCCGGGGCAGCCGGCCGCGCAGGCCGGGATCCGGGCCAAGGACGTGATCCTGGAGGTGGACGGGCGGGCGATCGCGAGCCCGCGAGAGCTTCAGCGGGTCATCTCGGTCACGCCGGTGGGGACGCCCGTGAAGGTCTCGCTCTGGCGGGACGGCCAGGCCCAGGAGCTGACGGTGACCGTCGGCCGCTTCCCGGACGAGCCCGCGCCGGCGCGCCGCTCGCGCTGACGGCGCGGCCGCGGGCGGTCTAGCGGGCCGGCGTCGCTCCCGCGGGCTCCGGCGCCGCGCAGGCGTCCTCGCCCGCCGCGTGGATCGACAGGTCGCGGATCACCGGCGCGTCGCCGCAGAGCGGGCACTTCGGGTCCCGGCGGAGCCGCACCTCGCGGAAGCGCATGCCGAGCGCGTCGTACGTCAGGAGCCGGCCGATCAAGGGCTCGCCCTTGCCGAGGAGCAGCTTGACGGTCTCCGTCGCCTGCACCACCCCGATGAGTCCTGGGAGCACGCCCAGGACGCCGGCTTCGTTTCAGGACGGGACGAGCCCCGCGGGGGGCGGGACCGGGTAGAGGCAGCGGTAGCAGGGTCCGCGGCCGGGCGCCAGCACCGTGACCATGCCCTCGAACTGGAAGATCGAGCCGTGGACGTTCGGCTTGCCGGCAAGGTAGCAGGCGTCGTTGACGAGGTAGCGGGTCGCGAAGTTGTCCGACCCGTCCACGATGACGTCGTAGTCCTTGATGATCCGCTCGATGTTGTCCACGGTCAGCCGCTCGGCGTACGGGATCACCGTCACGTCGGGATTGAGCGCCGTGATCGAGTCCCGGGCGGACTCGACCTTCGGCCGGCCGACGTCCGACGTCCGGTGGAGGATCTGGCGCTGGAGGTTCGACAGGTCGACGACGTCGTCGTCGACGATGCCGAGCGTCCCCACGCCGGCGGCGGCGAGGTAGAACGCGGTCGGCGAGCCGAGCCCGCCCGCGCCGATCAGGAGGGCCTTCGAGCGGAGGAGCTGCTTCTGCCCGGGCTCGCCCACCTGCGCCAGCATGAAGTGGCGGCTGTAGCGCTCCATCTGATCCGCGGTGAGCGGCTGGTCCTTGACGAGCGGGAGCTTCAGCTCCTTCCATCGCCGGATGCCGCCCGCCATCGAGGTCACGTTGGTGTACCCGAGGTCGTGGAGCACCTTGCCCGCGAGGAGGGACCGGAGCCCGGAGAGGCAGTAGAGCACCAGCGGCGTCTCGGGGTCGGGGAAGGCCTCCGGGACCTTGAACTCGAGGAAGCCGCGGCTGATCGGGACGGCGCCCCCGACGGCCCCTTCCCGATACTCGTCCGGGTCCCGGACGTCGATGACCGCGAGGGCCTCGCCCCGCGCGAGGCGGGCGGAGACGTCCTCCACGGTGACCTCGGGGACGGCGCGCTTGGCCTCGGCGACGAGATCGCGGTACGTCTTCATCACGCCACTCCTCCGGCGGGCAGGTGACCGGTACCGGGGCCGGACCCGCCGCGGCCCGCCCGGATGCGGAGATTACCACATATCCCGATCGGGTCCAGGGAGATATTTCCTCCTTGAGCCCTCCTCGGAGGAGCGGGCTACACTGAGGCGCCCGAGTGAGAATCCTAAATTGGATAATGTTGGCTGATAGATGCGCATCGCGATCGACGCGCGGCTGTGGGCGGAGCCCCGGAGCGGGATCGGTCGGTACACCCGCTCTCTGACCGAGCACCTCCTCCGGCTGGCCCCGGAGGAGCGCTGGGTCCTCTACACGGACCGCCCGCCCGGCCCGGCCCTGCCCGGCGCGGAGGTGCGGTGCCTGCCGTGGCCCCAGCGGCTCGTCTGGTCGCTCTGGCACGCGCCGCGCGATCTCCGGAAGCGCCCGGTGGATGTGTTCCACGGCGTCACGGGATTCGAGCTGCCGGGCCGCGGGCCGTGGGCGCTCGTCACGACGGTCCATGACCTGGTGCCGTTTCGCCTGCCCGCCCTCGTGCCGGCCCGGCACCGATGGGCCGTCCGGTGCCTGCTGGGCGGGGCGCTCCGCCGGGCCCACCGCGTCATCGCGGTCTCGGAGACGACGCGCGGGGAGATCCTGGCGCGCTACCGCCTGCCGCCCGCGCGGGTCGTGGTCGTGCCCGAGGCCGCCGCCCCGCACTTCGTGCCCCTCCCGCCGCCGGCGCTCGCCGCCGTGCGCGCGCGCTACGGGCTCGTCGCGCCCGTACGTGCTGTTCGTCGGCTACCTCGAGCCGAAGAAGAACCTCGACGTCCTGCTCGCGGCGGTGGCCCGGCTGCGCCGCGCGCGGGCGTGGGGCGAGACCGAGCTCGTGGTCGTGGGGGCGCCCGGCTGGGGCGCGGACCCGGCGCGGCGCGCCCAGGCGCTCGGGCTCGACGGCGCGGTGCGCTTCGTCGGCGCCGCGCCGGACGCCGACCTGCCCGCCCTCTACGGGGGCGCCCTCGCCTTCGCGTTTCCGTCGCTGTGGGAAGGGTTCGGGCTGCCGGTCCTCGAGGCGATGGCGGCCGGCGCGCCCGTCGTCGCCTCGAACCGCGGCGCCCTGCCCGAGGTGACGGCGGGGGCGGCGCTCCTGGTCGAGCCCGCGCCGGAGCCGCTGGCGGACGCGCTGGCCGGGCTCCTCGCCGACCCGGCGCTGCGCGAGCGGCTGCGCGCGGCCGGCCTCGCCCGCGCGGCCGCGTTCTCCTGGGAGCGCACGGCGCGCGAGACCTTGGCGGTCTACCGGGCGGCGGCGGCATGATCCCACGGGCCGCCCCCGGCCGAAGGCCGGCCGATCGGATGCGTCCGCTCAGCTCCCGCGGAGCCCGGGCCGCCCCGTGAGCTCCGAGCGCGGCAGCGCCGAGCGTGTCGCGCGCAACGCGGCGCTCAAGGTCCTGGGCCAGGCGACCCGGTTCGGGTCCCTCGTCCTCGTCATCGCCACCGCGCGCATCCTCGGCCCCGCCGAGTTCGGCAAGTTCACCTTCGCGTACGCGCTGGCGACGGTGCTCGGGATCGTGCTCGACTTCGGCATCTCGGTCGTGCTCACGCGGGCGGTGGCGCGGGACCCGGGCGCCACCGCCGAGCGGTGGGCGACGGCGTCGACGCTGAAGCTCCTGCTGCTGGGCCTGATCGGGCCGGTCTACCTCGCCGTGCCGCTCCTCATGCACCGCCCGTGGGACACCACGGCGGCCGTGTGGCTCCTCGGGCTGGCCATCGTGCTCCAGACGTTCCTCGAGAACGCGGTGTCCGTGTTCACGGCGGTCCAGCGGCTCGAGCAGGAATTCCAGATGCGCCTCCTGGAGAAGATCGTGCTCGTGACGGTCGGCTTCGCCGCCCTCGGGCTCGGCGTCGGACTCCTCGGGGTCGCGGCGGCGTTCGCGCTGGCCGCCGACCGTGTCGCTCGTCTTCGCGGTCGGGCGCATCCACCGCCGCGTCGCGCCGCTCGACCGATGGTGGCGCCCCGCGGGGGCGCGGCGCCTGGCCCGGGAGCTGGCCCCGGTGGCCCAGGCGCAGTTCCTCGGCGTCGCCACCTCCCGCCTGGCGCCCGTCGCCTTGGTGCTCCTCACGGGCGACCAGGCCGCGGGGCACTTCGGGGCGGCGTTCCGCGTCTACGACGTCGCGTGGGTCCTGCTGGCGAGTCTCGAGGCGGCCGTCTTTCCCGAGCTCGCCCGGACGCCGTCCGCGCTCCCGCGCTTCCGGGCGCTCACCACCCAGGCGTTCGAGGCGCTCCTGCTCGTCGCGCTCCCGATCACCCTCGGGCTCGCCGTGGGCGCGTCCTGGCTGACGCCGCGGATCTACGGGGCCGGCTACGGTCCGACCGGCCCGGTCCTGGCCGTGCTGGGCGCCGCCGTCGCGTGCGCGATGCTGGGGCACCTGCTCGGCGTGGTGCTCCTGGCGCTCGATCGGCCCCGCCGGCTGCGGACGGTCGCGGCGCTGGCGTTCGTGACGGGGCTGGTCGCGATCCCGGGCCTCGTGGCGGTGCGCGGGGCGCTCGGCGCGGCGGTGGGCGTGCTGCTCGTCGAGGGTGTCGCCCTGATGGCGGGCCTCGCCTGCGTCCGGGGGCTCGCCGGCTGGCCGTTCGGGCGGGGTGCGGCCAAGGGCCTGGGCGCCGCGGCGGTCGGCCTGGCCGTCGCGAGTCTCCTGCCGGCCGGCGCGGCCCGGCTCGCCGGGGCGCTCCTCGCATACGCGGCGGTGCTCGTCGTGCTGAGGCCCATCCCGGGCGCCGTCTGCCTGCGCCTCCTGCGCGGTGCGCTCGGGCGCGCCGGCCCGCCCTCCACGGCGGGGGTGGGGTGATGCACGTCGTTCTCGATGCCCGGTACATCGCGCGGCGCCAGTCCGGCGTCGGCGCGTATACCCAGCGGCTCCTGACCGGGCTCGCCACGATCGACCGCGTCAATCGCTACACGTGCCTCGTGGCGGCCGAGGGCCCCGGGCTCCCGGTCCGCCAGGACAACGTCGCGGCGCTGCCGACCCGCGTGTCCTTCGAGGACCATCTCCGGGGGGATCTCTGGCTCCTCGCCTACCTGCCGCTCCGGCTGCGCGCCGCTCCGGACGGACGTCTACCACGGCCCCGCCGTCTTCCTGCCCCACGTGAAGCTCGGCTACCGGACCGTCGTCACGATCCACGACCTGGTCTCGTTCCTGTTCCCCGAGACCGTCCCGCGGAAGTACAGCCTCTACATGCGCCTCATGACGCGGCTTGCCGCGCGGTCCGCGGACCGGATCATCGCCGTGTCCGAGGCCACGAAGGCCGATCTCGTGGAGATCCTGCGCGTGCCGCCGTCCAAGGTCGTCGTGATCCATGAGGCCGTCGGCGCCGGAGTTCGCCCGGCCCCAGTCCCCCGAGGCGGTCGACGCCGTGGTCCGCCGCTACGGCCTCCGGCGCCCGTACTGCCTCTTCGTCGGGAACCTCGAGCCGCGCAAGAACCTGCCGCGGTTGATCGAGGCGTTCGCGGAGGTGCGGCGGCGCGCGCGGGGCCGAGGGCCGCTCGGCGCAGCTCGTGCTCGCCGGGACGCGCGCCTGGCTCCACGGCGGGATCTTTCGCGCCGTCGAGGCGCACGGCCTCGCCGATGCCGTGGCCTTCACCGACTACGTGCCGCGCGGGGACCTGCCGGCCCTCTACGCGGGCGCGACCTGCTTCGTCTTCCCGTCCCTCTACGAGGGCTTCGGGCTGCCGGTGCTGGAGGCGATGGCCGCGGGCGCGCCGGTCGTCGCCGCGCGCGCGGGGTCGATCCCCGAGGTGGCGGGCGACGCCGCGCTCCTCGTCGACGCCCGCGTGCCGGGCGAGCTCGCGGCGGCGATCGAGGCCGTGCTCACGGACGGGGCCCTCCGGGAGCGCCTCGTCGCGCGCGGGCGCGCGCGCGCGGCGCAGTTCGAGTGGAACACGGTCGCCCGCCGGACGCTGGCGGTGTACGACGCCGTGTACCGTCGGCGAGACCCCGCGTGAAGCTCGCGCTCGACGCGCGCAAGATCGACGACTTCGGCATCGGCACCTACATCCAGGGGCTCCTCGACGCGCTGCCGGCGACCGGCCGGCCCGAGGCGCTGGTGGCCTATCTCCCGTCCGGGCGGCCGCCGCCGCCGGCGCCGCCGCCCAGTGGGGGGCGCGCGCGCTCTGGCGTCCGATGCCGGCCGGGCCCTACTCGGTGCGGGAGCTCTGGCAGCTCGCGCTGGCCGCGCGCCGGGACCGCGTCGACCTCTATCACGCGCCGCACTACGTCTGCCCGCCGTGGCTCCCGTGCCCGGCGGTCGTCACGGTGCACGATCTGATCCACCTCCGCTTTCCCGTGCGGCATCGCCATCCCCTGGCGCCCCTCTACGCGCGGCTCATGCTCCGGCTGGCGGTGCGCCGGGCGCGCCGGCTGATCACCGTCTCCGAGTCGACGCGCCAGGACCTCGTCGAGCGGCTCGGCGCCCCGCCGGAGCGGATCCGCGTGATCCCGAACGGCGTCGGCGCGCCGTTCGGGCCGGCCGAATCTCCCGGGGCCGCGGCCCCGACGCTCGACGAGCTGGGCGTGTCGCGGCCGTACTTCCTGTTCGTGGGCAACCCGCTGCCGCACAAGAACGTCGGCCGGCTCCTCGACGCCTTCGCCGGGCTCCCGCCGGTCCTGGGCCGCCTCGTGCTGGTCGGGATTCCGCCGGCGGCCCGCCCCGGCGTGGACGAGCGCTGTGCCGCGCCCGGCCTCGGAGGTCGCGTGCGCGTCCTGCCCCCGGTGCCGGCGCCCGTCCTGGCGCGTCTCTACCAGAGCGCGACCGTCGTGGTGTGCCCGTCGCTCTGGGAAGGGTTCGGGCTGACGGCCCTCGAGGCGATGGCGTGCGGCGCGCCCGTGGTCGCCGGGAACCGGGGCGGGCTGCCCGAGGTCGTGGGCGACGCGGGCCTGCTCGTCAACCCCACCGACGTTGACGCGTCTGCGTGAGGCTATGTATACTCTGGCCGGCCAAGAATCTCTCCGCGCCGCGCTCCGGGCCCGTGGGCTGGCCCGCGCGCGCGCATTCTCGTGGCGGCACGTCGCCGAAGCCACGGTCGCCGTCTACCGTGAGGCGCTGGGGGCCTGAGGAACGTGGGTAAGTGATGCGGGTCGCGCTGGTCCACGACTGGCTGACCGGCATGCGGGGCGGTGAGCGCGTCCTCGAGGCTCTGGTCGGCCTCCTTCCCGCGGCGGACATCTTCACCCTCGTCCACATCCCCGGGAGCGTCGCGCCGGCCATCGAGGCGCGGCCGATCCGGACGTCCTTCATCCAGCGGCTGCCGGGCGCGCCGGAGCGATTCCGCCAGTACCTGCCGCTCTTCCCCCTCGCGGTGCGCCGCTTCGACCTCCGGGGCTACGATCTCGTCCTGGCGACGAGCCACTGCGTCGCGGTGGGGGCCCGGCCGCCCGCCGGCGCGGCCCACGTGGTCTACTGTTTCACCCCGATGCGCTACGCGTGGACGTTCGAGGGCACCTACGTGGGGCGGGTGCCGCCGCTCGCGCGCGGGCCGATCCGGGCCGCCCTCGCCGCGCTCCGCCGGTGGGACCGCGCCGCCGGCCGGCGCGCCGGCCACCTCGGGTGCATCTCGCGACACGTGGCCGCCCGCATCCGGCGCGTCTGGGGGCGGGACGCGCGCGTCGTGTACCCCCCGGTGCGCACCGCCTTCTTCCAGCCGGTCGAGCCCGGCGCCGTCGGGGACGCGTACCTGTGCGTGTCCGCGCTGACGCCGTACAAGCGTGTGGACCTCGCCGTGGACGCGTGCAGCCGGCTCGGCCGCCGGCTCGACGTCATCGGCACGGGCCCCGAGCTCCCGCGGCTCCGGCGGCGCGCGGGCCCCACGGTGCGCTTCCTCGGCTGGCAGCCCGACGAGGCGGTGCGCCAGGCCGTCGCCCGGTGCCGCGCGTTCCTCTTCCCCGGCGAGGAGGAGTTCGGCATCGCGCCGCTCGAAGCGACGGCGGCCGGCCGGCCGGTCATCGCCTACGGGCGGGGCGCGCTCACCGAGACGGTCGTGGACGGGGTGACCGGCCTCTTCTTCCGGGAGCAGACGCGCGGCGGCCCTGTCGGACGCGCTCGAGCGGGGCGAGGTGACGGGCTGGAGCGCCGAGAAGATCCGGGCGCACGCGCTGCGCTTCGGCGAGGACGCGTTCCGGGCGGAGATGACCGCGCTCGTCGAGGCCGCGCTCGGCGCGGGCCGGGAGTCCCGCGCCGCGTGCTGAAGGAGCGCCGGCTCTGGCTGGTCCTGGCCCTGGCGGCGGGGGACGCCCTCGCGGGCGCGGTCGCCCTGATCGCGGCCTACTTCGTCCGGTTCCGGGCGGACATGATCCCGGCGCCGCTCGGGATCCCGCCGATGGAGCCCTACCTGTCGCTCCTGGCGCTGCTCCTGCCGCTCCACGCGCTCTCGCTCCGGGCGGTCGGCCTCTACGAGTACCGCCACGAGCGAACCAAGGCCGACGAGGCCTTCGCCGTGCTCCAGGGCGCCACGCTGGCCACGCTCCTCCTGGTCGCGGGGACGTTCTTCTTCCGGACCTTCTCCTACTCGCGCTGGTTCATGCTGGTCTTCTGGGCGTTCGACGTCGTCGCCGTCTTCGGCGTCCGGCTCGCGATCCGCGACGTGGTCCGGGCGCTCCGGCGCCACGGGCGCTTCGTCCGCCGCGCCCTCGTCGTCGGGGCGGGGGAGCTCGGCCAGGAGGTCACCCGCCGGCTGCGGGGCCACCCGGAGTTCGGCGTCCGGATCGTGGGCTATCTCGACGACCGCATCCCCGTCGGCGAGCGCATCGAGGGCAAGGAAGTCCTCGGGGGGTGCGAGGCGGTCACGCGCGTCCTCGCCGACTACCGCGTGGACCAGATCTTCCTGGCGCTGCCGCTCGAGGCGCACCACGAGGTGCTGAAGGTCCTGAACGCCATCGAGGGCGAGCTGGTCGACGTCAAGATGGTGCCGGACGTGCTCCAGTTCGTCACGCTGCGCGCGGCCGTCGAGGAGCTCGAGGGCTTGCCCGTCATCAGCCTCGCGCAGTCGCCCATCATCGGGTGGGCGCGGCTCCTCAAGCGCGGCACGGACCTCGCGCTGGCGTCGCTCGGGCTGGTCCTGCTGGCGCCGATCCTCGGGCTGATCGCCCTCACGATCCGGCTGACGTCGCCGGGGTCCATCTTCTACCGCCAGGAGCGCACGGGGCTCGACGGGCGCTCCTTCGACATCGTGAAGTTCCGCACGATGCCCGAAGGAGCCGAGGGCGACTCGGGCCCCGTGTGGGCGCGCCGGGGCGACCGCCGGGCGACCCGGTTCGGGCGGATGCTCCGGCGCTTCTCGCTCGACGAGCTGCCGCAGCTCTGGAACGTCCTCACCGGGGAGATGAGCCTGGTCGGGCCGCGGCCGGAGCGCCCGTTCTTCGTCCACCAGTTCAAGACGCGGATCCCGCAGTACATGCTGCGCCACAAGGTCAAGTCCGGGCTCACGGGATGGGCGCAGGTCAACGGGCTCCGGGGGGACACCTCCATCGAGAAGCGGATCGAGTACGATCTCTACTACATCCAGAACTGGTCGCTGGCGCTCGACCTGAAGATCATGATCCTCACGCTCTACCGCGCGTGGCAGCATCGCCACCTGGGTTGAGCGGCATGATGCGGCGAACGGAGCGGATGCCATGCGCGGGCTGATCCTCTCGGGCGGGCGCGGCACCCGCCTCCGGCCGATCACCTACACCTCGGCCAAGCAGCTGGTCCCGGTCGCCAACAAGCCCATCCTGTTCTACGGGCTCGAGGCGCTCGCCGCGTCCGGTCTCGAGGAGATCGGGATCGTCGTCGGCGACACCCACCAGGAGATTCGCGAGGCGGTGGGCGACGGGAGCCGCTGGGGCGTCCGGGTCACCTACATCCCGCAGGACGCCCCGCTCGGACTGGCCCACGCCGTCCTGACGGCCGAGCCGTTCCTCCGGGGCGCGCCGTTCGTGATGTACCTCGGCGACAACCTGATCCGGGAGCCGCTCGCCCCGCTCGTCTCCCGGTTCCAGGCCGCGGCGCCCGCCGCCCAGATCCTGCTGGCGAAGGTGCCGAACCCCCAGGAGTTCGGGGTCGCCATCCTGGACGGCGACCGCGTCGTCCGGCTCGTCGAGAAGCCGGCCGTGCCGCCGTCCGACCTCGCGCTCGTGGGCGTCTACATGTTCGACCACCACATCTTCGACGCGGCCCGGGGCATCCGGCCGTCCGGGCGCGGCGAGCTCGAGATCACCGACGCCATCCAGTACCTCATCGACCACGGCCTGGCCGTCCGCCCCACGTGATCGAGGGGTGGTGGAAGGACACGGGCAAGCTCGAGGACCTCCTCGAGGCCAACCGGATCGTGCTCGACACGCTGGACCCGCGCGTCGAGGGCCTCGTCGAGGAGTCCGAGATCACCGGCCGGGTGGTGATCGAGCGGGACGCGCGCGTCGTGCGGAGCGTGGTGCGCGGCCCGGCCATCATCGGCCGGGGCGCCGTGATCGAGAACGCCTACGTGGGGCCCTTCACCGCCCTCGGGGACGGCGTGACGCTCCGCGGGAGCGAGGTCGAGCACTCGATCATTCTCGAGGGCTCGTCGGTGACCGACGTGGGCACGCGGATCGAGTCGAGCCTCCTCGGCCGGGGCGTCCGCGTGTACCGGGCGGCCACGAAGCCCCGCGCCTACAACCTCATGCTGGGGGACCGGAGCCAGGTCGGGCTCGTGTAGTGGCAATGACGGGCGCCGAGACCTACCGCGGCAAGGGCCTCATCGTCGATCCGATCCACGGGTACCTCCTCTACACGCGGGCGGCCGGCGTCGTCCCGGGCGAGGTGACCGAGCAGGACCTGATCGACACGCCCTGGGTGCAGCGCCTCCGGCGGATCCCGCAGCTCCAGTCGGCCCGCTGGGTGTTCCCCACCGCCGAGCACAGCCGCTTCCCGCACGCCCTCGGCGCGATGCACGTCGCCGGCCGCTTCGCGCAGCAGCTCTGGCCGTCGCTCCGGGCGGTCTTCCCGGACGCGCCCTCGGCGCCGCTCGTGGAGGAGCTCCTCCGCGTGGCCGGGCTCCTCCACGACGTGGGCCATGGCCCGTTCGGGCACTTCTTCGACGAGAACTTCCTGGCCGACATCGACCTCACGCACGAGCTGGTCGGCCAGCGGATCATCCGGGAGGAGCTCGGGGACGCGATCCGGGGCCTCCGGCGGAGCCCCCACGGCCTGTTCGCGCCCGGCGAGGCGATCGACCCCGAGTGGATCTGCTACCTCATGGGCAAGGGGTACACGCAGCCGGCGCCCGGCGATCCGCGCTGGCTGGCGTTCCTGAAGCCGCTGCTCTCGGGGATCTACACGGCGGACAACCTCGACTACGTCCTTCGCGACGCCCACATGTGCGGCGTCGCGGTGGGGGCGGATCTCGACCGGATCATCTACTACAGCTTCTTCACGCCGGAGGGCCTGACGCTCGACCGGAGCGGGACCCAGGCGCTCATCATGTTCCTGACCGCGCGCTTCTACATGTACACGAACGTCTACTACCACCGGACGACGCGCGCGATCGACCTCCACCTCAAGGAGATCTTCCGCCCGACGATGCGCATCGTCTTTCCGTGGGACCTCCGGAAGGACCTCCACCCGTACCTCCACCTCACGGAGTGGACGCTCCTCGAGGAGGTCGGCCGCTGGCACGACGCGGACGACCCCGAGCGCCGCGCGCTCGGAAAGGAGTGGCGGCAGGTGCTCGACCGCCGGATCCGGTGGCGCATGGTCCACGAAGAGGTCCTCGACGACGCGGAGATCCCCGCCTGGGCGGGCATGCGTCCCGACTCCGTCGCGGCCGAGGTGCGGGCCGCGCTGCCGCGGCCGCTCCAGGGGCTCGAGTTCCAGGTCGACCTCGCGTTCCAGGACCCCCGGCCGGAGAACCCCCTCGCGATGGGGGACCGGCAGATCTACGTCTACGACGGCGTGACCGGCCGGGTCTCCACGGAGGCGCTGGCCGCGCTCTTCAAGTACCTCCCGGGCAAGGTCGCCCAGTGCCGCATCTTCGCGCGCGACCATCGCCACGACGGCGAGCTCACCGAGGCGTTCCGGCGCGTGCTGCACGCGGACCGCGCCGCCGCGCCCGAGCGAGCTGACCGTGGACCTCCTCGAGATCAAGGGGCGCATCGCGGTCGCGCTGGTGGAGTCCATCTTCCGCCGGGCGGGCTTCACCCTCGCCCCGCCCGTCGCCGTCGAGACGTCCCAGCGCCTGGGGCGGGAGGACCTGATCCCCGACTTCCAGGCGATCCTCCCGGCCGCGGGCGGCGCCCGCCCGCGCCCCGTGCGTCGTCGAGGTGCGCTACCGGCCCCAGGTGGGCCAGTACCTCCTCATCGAGTCCCAGCGCGGCCCGCACTCCCTGTTCACCGTTGCCAAGCGGCACTGGCCGGCCCTCGTGTTCGTCTTCGTCACCGACCACCCCGAGGCGGGGCGGTCCTGCTTCCAGGCCGTGGACCTCGGCGCGTGGGCGGCGGGCAGCGCCGTCGCGGCGCTGGATCTCCACGCGCACGACGAGCTCCGGATCTTCCGCCAGAACGTCGAGGAGCACGAGGCCCTGCTGCGGCGGATGTTCACCCTGCTGACCGGCGGCTGAGCCGACCGCTCGGAGACGGGCGGCCGATCGAGCCGCCGAGAGGACGCCCAAGGAGAGACGGCATGGAGAAGTTCCGCGGCGTGGACTACTACGGCGTCGAGTCCCTGCTCTCGGACGAGGAGCGGATGGTGCGCGACGCGGTCCGGGACTGGGTCGAGGCCGAGTTCCTGCCGCTCGTCACCGAGCACCACCGGGCCGGCACCTTCCCCATGGCGATCGTGCCCCAGCTGGGCGAGCTGGGCATCTTCGGCGCGAGCCTCAAGGGCTACGGGTGCGCGGGCCTGTCGAACGTCGCCTACGGGCTGATCATGCAGGAGCTCGAGCGCGGGGACTCGGGGCTCCGCTCCTTCGCCTCGGTGCAGAGCGGGCTCGTCATGTACCCCATCCATCGCTTCGGGTCCGACGCGCAGAAGGATCGGTGGCTGCCGGCGCTCCAGCGCGGGCGCGGCGATCGGGTGCTTCGGCCTGACCGAGCCCGACCACGGCTCCGACCCGGGCGGGATGGCGACCCGCGCCGTCCGGCAGGGGGACCACTACGTCCTCAACGGCACCAAGCTCTGGATCACGAACGGC
Organism: uncultured Candidatus Rokubacteria bacterium; assembly: GCA_963745015.1. Lineage (GTDB taxonomy): Bacteria > Methylomirabilota > Methylomirabilia > Rokubacteriales > DASRDR01 > DASRDR01. The sequence goes on along the minus strand of CAVUVU010000006.1, from coordinate 385,923 downwards.
TCGATCGCCGACGTCGCCGTCGTGTGGGCCAAGGACGAGGCGGGCGAGATCGGCGGCTACCTGGTCGAGCGCGGCACCCCGGGCTTCGGCGCCCTCGACATCCACGGCAAGTTCTCGATGCGGGCGTCGATCACCTCGGAGCTCTCCTTCCAGGACTGCCGCATCCCGCTCGCGAACCGGCTGCCGGGCGCGAAGGGGCTCCGAGGCGCCGCTCGCCTGCCTGTCCCAGGCCCGGTACGGGATCGCGTGGGGCGCGGTCGGCGCCGCCCAGGCCTGCTACGACTGGGCGCTCCAGTACGGGAAGACGCGCGTCCAGTTCGGCAAGCCGATCGCCGGCTTCCAGCTCGTCCAGCGGAAGCTCGTGTGGATGGTCACGGAGATCACCAAGGCGCAGCTCCTGTGCCTCCAGCTCGGGCGCCTCAAGGACGGCCCCGGCGTCCGGCCCCAGCAGGTGTCGATGGCGAAGATGAACAACGTGTCGATGGCGCTCGAGACGGCGCGGATGGCGCGCGACATCCTGGGCGCGGCCGGGCATCGTCGACGAGCACCCGATCATCCGGCACCTCCTGAACCTCGAGACCGTGATCACCTACGAGGGGACCCACGACGTCCACACCCTGATCATCGGGCGCGACCTGACCGGGCTGGACGCCTTCGCCTGAGCGTCCATGGGCGACGAGGCGCTGCTCCGCGCGGGGGAGGTCGTCCTGCTCGTCGACCTCCGCCGCGGCAAGCGCCACCTGGTGACGCTCCGCCTCGGCCAGGCGTTCCACTCGGACCGCGGCTTCATCCCGCACGACACCCTGGTGGGCCAGCCCGAGGGCGTGGTCGCGGTGACGACCCGCGGGGCCCGGTACCTGGCGCTGCGCCCGACGCTCGCCGAGTACGTCCTCGAGATGCCGCGCGGGCGCCCAGATCATCTACCCGAAGGACCTCGCGTCGATCGCGCTCTTCGCGGACATCGGCCCCGGCCAGACGGTGGTCGAGGCCGGGATCGGGCTCGGGCGCGCTGACCCTCGTCCTCCTCGCGGCTGGTCGGCCCCGCGGGCCGCGTCGTGTCCTACGAGATGCGCGACGAGTTCGCCCGCCGCGCCCAGCGGAACATCGAGGCGCGGCTGGGGCCGGCCGTCCCCCTGACGGTCCGGCCGCAGGACATCTACCTCGGGATCGAGGAGCGCGAGGTGGACCGGGTCGTCCTCGACCTGCCCGGAGCCGTGGCGGCTGGTGGACCCGGCGGCCGGGGCCCTCCGCCCGGGCGGCCTCTTCTGCGCCTACGTCCCCACCATCCCCCAGTCCCAGCGGGTCCACGAGGCGCTCGCCGCGCACCCGGCCTTCGCGCTCGCCGAGACGTTCGAGACGCTGCTCCGGCCCTGGAACATCGCCGGCCCCTCCGTCCGTCCGGCCCACCGCATGGTCGCGCACACCGGCTTTCTCACCCTGGCCCGCCGGGTCCAGCCGGACGCCGGCGGCAGCGCGGGGTCCGCCGCCCCTCCGGCGCCCGACGACGACGCCGACCAGGCGGAGCGCTCCGATCCGCGAGGGGGCGTGATGCTGGAGGGCTACTTCAGGCTGAAGGAGCACGGCACGACCGTCGGGACGGAGGTGGTGGCGGGGCTCACGACGTTCATGGTCATGGCCTACATCATCTTCGTGAACCCGGCGATCCTGTCCTTCGCCGGCATCCCGCCGCTCCAGCCCCAGGGCGTTCCCTTCGCGCCGACCCTCGCGGCCACGTGCCTGGTCGCGGCCCTCGCGACCGCGGCGATGGGGCTCGTCACGAACTATCCCCTGGCCGTCGCGTCCGGGATGGGGCTGAACGCCGTGGTGGCCTTCCAGCTGATCGCGGCCCAGAAGCTCCCGTGGCAGGCCGCGATGGGCGTGATCTTCCTCGAGGGCGTCGTCATCACCATTCTCGTGCTGATCGGCGTGCGGGAGGCGGTGGTGAACGCCATCCCCCTCGCGCTCAAGCGGGCCATCTCCGTCGGGATCGGCCTCTTCATCCTCTTCATCGGGCTGGTGAACGGCGGCTTCGTCCGGCCCGGCCAGGGCATCCCGGTGACGCTCGGCGCGCTGACGACGCCGAAGGTCCTGGTCGCCGTGGCGGGGCTGTTCCTGACGCTCCTCTTCCTGGCGCGCGGCGTCCGGGCGGCGCTGCTCCTCGGCATCCTCGGCACGACCATCCTGGCGATCTTCGTCAACACGCTCCACGGCGGGGGCGTGTGGACGCATGCCGGGCGTGGCCGTGGTGCCGACGTCGATCGTGGCCTGGCCGGACTTCTCGACGCTCGGCGCCGGCCTCAACGTCGAGGTCTTCGCCCGGCTGGGCGTCCTCGCCGCCTGCCTCGCGATCTTCTCGATCATGCTGTCGGATTTCTTCGACACGATGGGCACGGTGATCGGGATCGGGGCCGAGGCGCGGTGGCTCGACAAGACGGGGCGCCTGCCGCGCATGAACCGGGTGCTCCTGGTCGACTCCCTGGCGCGCGAGCGCTCGGCGGGGCGGCGAGCGCGTCCTCCGCGACCACCTACATCGAGTCCGCGGCCGGCGTGGCGGCCGGCGGCCGGACCGGGCTGACCTCGGTCGTCGTCGCCGGTCTGCTTCGCGCTGGCGCTCTTCCTCGCGCCGCTCGCGGGGGTCGTCCCCCCCGAGGCCACGGCGCCGGCGCTCATCGTGGTGGGCTACCTCATGTGCGCGCTCGTCCGGGAGATCCCGTTCGCGGACCTGGAGGAGGGCTTCCCGGCGCTCCTCACCATGACGGTCATGCCGTTCTCGTACTCGATCACGAACGGGATCGGGGCCGGCTTCGTGAGCTACGTCGTCATCAAGCTCGCCCGGGGGCGGGGGCGCGACGTCCACCCGCTCCTCTACGTCGCGGCGGCCGCGTTCCTCCTGTACTTCGGGCTCCACTGAGACGGGCGGGAGCCCGGCGCGCGGGCCCGGCGGGGCCCTGTGATAGGCTAATTCCCCTATGGCGATGATGACCTGGATGCGGCGGATCGCGCCGTACCGCTCGGCGCGGTGCTGGTCGCGTTCATCGTGAGCCTCGCGTACTTCGGGACCCAGTCGGGCTCGGGCGGCGGCAGCGGCGGCGGGGCCGCGGTCGTGACGGTCGAAGGGGACGACGTGTCCGCCGTCACCTTCGACCGCGCGTACCGGTCGGCCGTGGAGCAGACCCGGCAGATGGCGGGCGAGCGCTGGACGGAGGAGCTGCCCCGGGTGCTGCGGCTCCGCGAGCAGGTGGTCGAGCGCCTGATCGACGAGCGGCTCGTCGCCCAGGGCGCGGCCCGGGAAGGCATCGCGGTCTCCGACGCCGAGCTCGTCGACCAGATCACGCGCATCGGCGCGTTCCAGGAGGGCGGGCGCTTCTCCCGCGACCGGTACGTCCGGCTCCTCGCGATGGCCCAGCCCCCGATGACCCCGGGCGATTTCGAGGGCGAGCTCCGGGGCGAGCTGGTGCGCCAGCGCCTGCAGGCCCTGATCACCGACGGGGCCAAGATCTCCGAGGCCGAGGCGCGACAGGCCTGGGAGGCGGACCGGAGCCGCGTGCGCGCGGGCTATCTCCTGGTCGCCGCCGCCGGCGGCGAGGCACTCCAGGCGACCGACGCCGAGCTCGACACCTACTACAAGGCGCACCCGGACGAGTTCACCCAGCCGGAGCGCCGGCGCGTCCTGGCGGCGAGCCTGCCGGCCGCGAGCGTGCCGGCGCCGGCCGTCACCGACGCCGACATCGCGGCGGCGTACACGGCCCGCAAGAGCCAGTTCGAGCAGCCGGCCCGCACGAAGGTCTCGCACATCCTGATCAAGGTGCCGGCGGTCGGCGGCAGCGCGGCGGAGGACCAGGCCAAGGCCCGGGCCGAGACGACGCTCGCGCGGATCCGCGGCGGCGCCGACTTCGCCCAGGTGGCGAAGGAGGCGTCGGAGGATCCCTCGACGGCCAGCCGCGGCGGCGATCTCGGCCTGATCGCCGCGGGGGAGCTCGTGCCCGAGGTCGACAAGGCCATCCAGGGCCTCAAGCCGGGCGAGCTCGGCGGGCCCGTCCGGAGCCCCTTCGGCTTTCACGTCCTCAAGGTGTTCGAGGTGGTGCCCGGCTCGCGGAAGGAGCTGAAGGACGTCACCCCGACCCTCCGGGCGACGCTCGCCGCCGAGGGGCAGTTGAAGGCCCATCGGGACCGGGCGCAGGAGGCCCAGCGGGCGCTCCTGGTCGCGGCCGACTTCACGGCGGAGGCGCGCCGGCTCGGCCTCACCGTGCGCGAGGCCGGGCCGCTTCGCCGGGGCGATCCGATCGAGGGGGTGGGCCGCGTGGCCGAGGCCGGCGACGCCATCTTCGCCCTGCCGCCCGGACGGCGTGAGCAGCCCCGTCCGCGTCCCCGAGGGGCTCGTGATCTTCCGGGTCGTCGGCGTCGAGCCCGCGCGGCTCCTGCCGCTCGACGAGGCCCGCCCGGACGTGCTGCGCGCGGTCCGCCGCCAGAAGGCGCTCGAGGAGGCGAAGGGCCGCGCCGAGAAGCTCGCGGAGGCCATCCGGAAGGGCGAGGACGCGCGGGCGCTCGCGCGCCAGGGCACCAACGTCACCTATGGCGAGGTGGGACCGTTCTCCCGGGCCGAGCCGCTCGGCGACCGGGCGCTCGGGCAGGTCCTGAGCCCCGTCGCGCTCACCCTCGGCGAGGGCGGCGTCGGGGGGCCGGTCGAGGGCCCGGGCGGCTACTACGTGGTGAAGCTCCTCGGGCGCGAGCGGCCCGATGCCGCCGGCTTCGAGCCGGCGCGGGCCACGCTCGAGGCGCGGCTGCTTCGCGAGAAGCGGGCGCGGCTCTGGCAGGCGTGGCTCGCCGCGGCCCGGGCCGGCGCGAAGATCCACGTCAACCGCGACCTCCTCTCGAACGGCTAGGGCCGCGCCCGGCGATGCGGCTCCGCCGCGCCCACGCCGACTTCCTCGCGCTCCAGCGGGTCGCCCACGTGGCGACCGCCGATGCCCGCGGGGTCCCGCACGTCGTGCCGGTGTGCCTGGTCGTGGACGGGGGCCGGCTCTACTTCGCGTCCGGGAAGACCGGACGGAAGCTCGAGAACCTCCGCGCGAACCCGCAGATCGCGGTGAGCGCCGACGACTACAGCGAGGGATGGGGCCGGCTCCGCGGCGTGGTGGTGCAGGGCGCCGCGACGGTGCACGCGCGGAATCCCACGTTCCGCCGGATCCGCCGGCGGCTCTACGCGAAGTACCCGCAGTACCCGACCGAGGCGACGCTCGGCGACCGCGACTCGGTCGTGATCGAGATCACGCCCCGGCGCGTCTACGCCTGGGGCTTCGACTAGCGGTCCGGCGCCGGGCGCGTTCCCGGGAGCGCCCTACTGCTGGTAGCCGTAGAGGCGCCAGACGCCCTGCTCGCGCCGCGCGACCTCGAGCTCCCGCTCCCAGACGAAGAGCCGCATCCACTGCCCGACGACGCGCGAGCTGGCCGGTCATCTCGCCGGTCGTCCAGACCCAGGCGTGCGCCCCGACCAGCCGCACCTCGTCGACCTGGACGCGCGCGCGCACCTGCTGGTGGAGCTGGAGGATCGTGACGAGCTGGGCCCGGACGGCGCGCTTGCCCAGGGGGCCGGTCCAGTACTCCTCGGAGATGTGCGCGAGCACGCCCTCCGCGTCCCGCGCCTCGAAGCGCTCGACCGCGCGGGCGAGCGCGGCGCGGATCTCCTCGACCACGGCCGGCGGGGCCGGGGTGCCGGGGCGCGGCTCCGCCGCCGGCGGCGCCGGCTGGGCGGGGGCCGCCGGCGGCGCGGGCGGCGGCGCGGCCGGCGCGGCGGGCCGGGCCGGCGGCCGGGGGGCCGGGGCGGCTTGGGGCGGGCCGGGGGCGGCGGGACCGTCTGGGCGCCGCCCGACCGCGCGGCCGGGAGCCCGAGGATCAGGGCCGCGAGGGTGGCGAGCGCCCCGCGCCGGCTCGGCGGCGTCATGCCTCCCGCTCGGCGTTCAATCCCGCCTCGAGGCGCCGCCCGAGGGCCGCGCGCGGCCGCCGCGTCGGTCGCCAGGCGAGGAGCCGCCGGGGCCAGCCGCGGAGGTCGTCGAAGAACGAGTAGACGACCGGGCGTGATGACGAGCGTCACGACCAGGCAGAGCGCCTGCCCGCCGACGACGGCGATGGCGAGCGCGGCCCGGGAGGCCGAGCCGTCGCCCCGGCCGAGCGCCACCGGCAGCATGCCGAACACGATCGCGAAGGTCGTCATGAGGATCGGCCGGAGCCGCGCGCGGTCGGCCTCGAGCTGGGCCTCGAAGCGCGAGAGCCCCCGCTCGCGGAGGACGTTCGTGTAGTCGACCTGGAGGATCGCGTTCTTCTTGACCACGCCCGATCAGGAGGAACATGCCCATGATCGCGTAGATGTTGAGCGTCATCCCGGAGAGCACCAGGGCCAGGAGCCCGAACGGAATGGCGAGGAACATCGACACCATGATCGTGATGGGGTGGACGAAGCTCTCGAACTGCGCGGCCAGCGCCATGTAGATGAAGGCGAGGGCCAGGAGGAACGCGCCGAGGAAGTTCCGGAACGCCTCCGCCATCAGCTTCGCCTGGCCGAGCTGCACCGCCTGGTAGCCGGGCGCCATGCCGAGCTCGGCCACGATCCCGAGCGCCTGCTGCATCGCCTCGCCGAGCGGCTTCTGGTAGAGGTTCGAGACCACGGTGATCTGGCGCTCCTGCGCGTACCGGTCGATCTGGGCCGGGCTCATGCCGGGGACCAGGCGGGCGAGATTGCCGAGCCGCACCAGCTGGCCCGAGGCCGAGGGGACGGTGACGTCCGGGAGGGTGCTCGCGTCCTGGCGGAACGCCTGGGCCAGCCGGAGCCGCACGTCGTACTGCTCGCCCCCTTCCCGGTAGAAGCCGACCTTCTCCCCGCCGACGAGCACGCGGAGCGTCGAGGCCGCGTCGGCCATCCGGACGCCCAGGTCGGCGGCCCGCTGGCGGTCCACGAGGACCTGGAGCTCCGGGCTCCGCTGGGCCTGCGCGGTGTCGACGTCGACGAACCCCGGGATCGCGGCGAGGCGCTGGACCAGCGTCTGCGCGTACCCGGTCAGCCGGTCGAGGTCCGGGCCGCGGAGGATCAGGTTGAACGGCGTCTGGCGGAAGCCCCCGCCCGAGACGAGGCTCACCTGCTGGACGCTCGCCCGGAGCTCGGGGGAGACCCGGAGCTGCTGCCGCACCTCCTGCATGATGTCGAACTGGCTCCGCGTCCGCTCGGACAGGTGCTGGAGCGCGATGTAGATCGACACGTCGGTCACGTTGGACTGGACCCCGCCCCGGACCCCGATGTTCGTGAAGACGTGCTGGACCTCGGGAATCGCCCGGAGCCCGGTCTCGATCCGGCGCGCGATGGCGTCGGTCTGGCCGAGCGAGGAGCCGGCCGGCGTCTCCACGACCACCTCGAACTCCGACATGTCGTCGGCCACGATGAAGTCGGTCTTGAGGCCCCGGGCCAGGTAGAGGGTGCCGGCGACCAGGAGGAGCGTGGCGACGACCGCGGCGAGCCGGTGGCGGAGGCTCACGCGGAGGAGCGCCTCGTACCCCGCCTCGATCCGCGCGTAGACGCCCGGCCGGCCGGGCCGCGCGCCCGGGCGCGCCGCCCGGTGCGGGCGCAGCACCCGCGCCGCCAGCGTGGGGACGAGCGTGAAGGCGACGAGGAGCGAGACCAGGATGGCGAAGCTCACCGTGAGGCCGAAGCTCCGCCAGAAGCGGCCCGACCAGCCCGCCCATGAAGGCCACCGGGAAGAAGATCGCGATGAGCGAGACGGTGGTCGCCACGACGGCGAGCACGATCTCCTTCGACCCCGTGACGGCCGCCTCCCAGGGCGAGCGCTTCTCCTCGTCCATGTGGCGGAAGATGTTCTCGAGCACGATGATGGCGTCGTCGATCACGATGCCGGTCGAGACGGAGAGGCCCAGCATCGTGACGTTGTTCAGCGTGAATCCCGCCCACCGCATGGCGAAGAAGGTGGCGATGATCGAGGTCGGGATGGAGACGGCGGCGATCAGCGCGGGCCGCCAGTTCCGCCAGCCCGAGGAAGACCCACACGATCAGGCTCGCCAGGAGCGCGCCGAGCACGAGGTGGTGCTGCACCTCGCCGAGCGCCCGCTTGATGAAGCGCGACTGGTCCCGGACGACGTCGATCGTGACGTCGGGCGGGAGGGTCGCCCGGAGATCGGCCGAGCCGCGCCTTGACGCGGTCGACGACGGCCACGGTGTTGGTGCCCGACTGCTTCCGCACCAGGAGCGACACGGCGTTGTTCCCGTCCAGGCGGGACAGCGTCCGGGGCTCCTCCTCGGCGTCGAGGACCTGGGCGACGTCCCGGACGCGGACCGGCCCGCGCGCGGTCTCGGCGACCACGATGGTCTCGAAGTCGGCCACCGCGGCCACGCGGCCGAGCGTCCTGAGCCCCTCCTCGCGCGCCTCGCCCGTGAGGCGCCCGCCCGGGACCTCCACGTTCTGCCGCGCCAGCGCCGTCTGGAACTGCTGGATCGACAGCCCGTAGGCGGTCGAGGCGGCTCGGATCGACCGCGATCTGGATCTCGCGCTTCCGCTGGCCGACGAGCGTCACGGCCCCGATGTCCTTGACGCCCTCCAGCGCCCGCTTGATCCGCTTGTCGGCGAGCTCCGTGATCTCGCGGGCGGACCGCCGGCCGGAGACCACCAGGGCCAGGACGGGCGCCGCGTCGAAGTCGAACTTCTCGATCACGGGCGCCTCGGTCCCCTGCGGGAACTGGGCGAGGATCGTGGCGACCTTCTCGCGGACGTCCTGCGCCGCCCCCTCGATGTCGCGGTCGAGGATGAACGAGACGAAGACCTGGCTCTGGCCCTCGATCGTCGTCGAGCGCAGCTCGTCGATCCCGCTGATCGTGTTGACGACCTCCTCGATCCGCTTGGTGACCTGGCTCTCGACCTCCTCGGGGCTCGCGCCGGGCAGCCGCGTCGTGACGGTCACGGTCGGGATGTCGACCTTCGGGAAGATGTCGAGGCCGAGGTCCCGGTAGGAGGCGAGCCCCAGCACCACGAGGGCGACGACGAGCATCGTCGCGAAGACGGGGCGGCGGACGCAGAGGTCGACGAGCGACACGGCGCTACGGCTTGGCGCCCGGCCCCGCCGGCGGGCCGGCGGCCGGGGTCACGGGCGCGACGGGCGCGCCGTCGTAGAGCTGCGCGAGCCCGGAGGTGGCGACCGTCTCGCCGGGCTTGACGCCGTCCAGGATCTCGACCCAGCCGGCCTCGCGGAGGCCGGCCCGGACCAGGCGCTCCTGCGCCCGGCCGTCGGCCACGACGAACACCTTGCTGATCCCGACGGCGTAGGCGAGGGCCTCGGCGGGGACGAACGGCACCCGGCTCTCGCGGCGGACCTGGACGGCGCCCCGCGCGAAGAACCCGGGCCGGAGCAGGCCCTGGCCGTTCGGGACGCGCGCCTCGAGCGCGAGCGTCCGCGTCGGCACGTCCACCACGGGCGCGACCCGGGTCACCTGCCCGGGGAAGGCCCGGGCGCCGAAGGCGTCGACCGCGAGGCGCACCTCCTGGCCGGCGCGGATCTCGGGCGCGGCGCGCTCCGCGACGGTGCCCGTGTACTTCAGGGGGTCGGTGGCGACCACCGTGAAGAGCGGGGTGTTGTCCTTGACGAACTCGCCCACGGAGACGTGGCGCTTGGCCACGACGCCGGTGAGCGGGGCCGGGACGACCGTGTCGGTGAGGCGCTTCCGCCCGAGCTCGACGGCCGCCTCCCGCTGGCGGACGAGCGCCTCGGCGGCCTTGATGGCGCCGAGATCCGCCTCGAGCTGGGACTCGGCGGCGCGCACCTGATCCCCGTGCTGGCCGAGCGCGGTCTCGGCCATCTGGACGAGCGCCCCGGCGGACTGGGACTGCGCGCGGGCCTGGTCGACGTCGCGCGCCGCGATCAGCTCCTTGGCCAGGAGCTCCTGGTTCCGCTCGAGCTCGCGGCGCTTCCACTCGGCGTCGGCGCGGGCCCGCTCGACGTCGGCCGCGAGGGCCCGGCGGCTGTCCCGCACCCGCTCGAGGTTGGCGCGGCTCGCGTCCGCCGCCGCCCGCGCCCGCGCGAAGTTCTCGCGGGCCGCGCTCGAGGTCCGCCTGGAGCTGGTCGATCGTGAGGTCCGCCTCGCGGCGGTCCAGGTCCGCGAGCGGCTGGCCTTCCCGGACGGCGTCCCCGAGGTCCACGTGGAGCCGGACGACCGTCCCCGAGAGCAGCGAGCGGGCGACGGCCTCCTCCCAGGCGAGGAGGCTCCCGACCGTGTCGATGCTCCGCTGGACCGTGCGGCCCTCCACGAGGGCGGTCGTGACGCGGAGGGGCACGGGCTCGGCCGGCGCCGCGCCGCCCTTCGCCGGCCCGGGCGCGCGCGGCTGCGTCCAGGCGCCGCCCGGGACGAAGAGCCCCCCGAGTCCGACGAGCAGGACGGCGGCCAGGAGCGCGCGGGGGGCGGAGCAGCGGGCGGGCCGGGCTCTGGACACCACGGGAGGCATTCATTGTACCAGGGGGGTAGTACAATGACCGCTCGGGCAGCGCCCGCGGGCGCCGCCGACGCTCCGCACGCGAGGGAACGACGCATGGTGCCACGGACCCCGATGACCCGGGAAGGTCACGCCCGCCTCCAGCAGGAGCTCGACCAGCTCAAGCGCGTGGAGCGCCACAGCATCATCAAGGCCATCGCCGAGGCGCGGGCCCACGGCGACCTCTCGCGAGAACGCCGAGTACCACGCGGCCAAGGAGCGCCAGGGGTTCATCGAGGCCCGGATCCGGGAGCTCGAGGCCAAGCTGGGCGGCGCCGAGGTCCTCGACGCCGCCGACGGGGGGCACGCGCATCACCTTCGGGTCGACGGTGCGGCTCCGCGCCGCCGACGGGAAGGAGCTGCGCTACCAGATCGTCGGCTCGGACGAGTCCGACCCCGCGGTGGGGCGCATCTCCATCCTCTCGCCCATCGCCCGGACGCTGATCGGCAAGGAAGTGGGCGACGAGGTCAAGGTGCAGGCGCCGGGCGGCGCGCGCGAGCTGGAGATCGTGGCGGCGAACTTCCCCTGGACCGGCCGCCGCCGGCGGCAGCTCAGAGGACGGGGGGACCGGAGCTAGGCGCGGAGGGCGTCGCGGAGCTCGCGGGCGAGCGTCTCGACCGTGCCCCGCGTGCCGCCGGCGAGCTTCTGCCGCCACTCGCCTTCGGTCAGGAAGCGCCGGTCGCCGAGCCGCTCGGCCCAGGGGCGGAGCGCCTCCCGGACCGCGCGCAGCTCGTACGGGTCGCCCCGGAGCTCGCGCGCCCGCGCCATCACGTCCGGGACGACGCGGATGAAGGCGCGGAGCGCGGTGCCGGTCTTGATCGAGTACTTCCGGCCGGCCCACGCGTGCGGGAAGGTCTGGGCCAGCGCCTTCACGTAGTTCAGGAAGAAGCGGCGCCCCGCCTCGCGGAGCTCCTTCGCCCGGCCGCGGCCGCCCATCTTCTCGACGCTCTCGACCAGGTCCACGATCTCCTCGGCGAGCGGGGCCTGCGCGACCCGGCCGCGCCCGATCCCGAGCATCTTGATCTCGCCCTGGAGGGGGGAGGTCTCGTCCTCGTTGAGCGCGCGGATGATGTCGTGCGCGAGCGCCTGGGTCTCGTCCGGATAGAGCTTCCGCCCGGCCAGGCTCACGAGGTGGGACGGGTTGAGCCGCGTGTGCTTGGCGTTGATCGTGACGAACAGCTCCACGATCTGCTGGGCGTCGAGCGTGTCGAAGAGGACGGCGGGCACGTCGAGCCCCCGGAGGTCGCCCTCGGCCGCGAGGGCGTGGAGCGCGAGCAGCCGGTGCTGGCCGTCCAGCACCCGGAGGACGCCCGGCTCCTCGGGGATCTCGATGAACCCGAGGTCCGGGTGGTGGGGCACGGCCCGGAAGCCGAGGCGCTTGTCGGAGGTGATGATGACGGCGCCGGGGATGGCGGGGAGCTTGCCGGCCTCCCGGCAGTCCCGGAAGTAGGCCACGAGCTCCTCGATCTTGCGGCGGATCACCGGGCGCTGGTAGGCGTCCGAGGTCTCGCCGATCCGGCTCTCGAGGATCTCCCAGTTCACCCGCGTCCGGGCGACCCGGCGCTTGGACTTGTCCTCGGGGAGCCCGCTGTAGCCGAGGACCTCGAACTTGACGAGCCGGTCGATCTCGCGGGCCGAGAAGGAGGCCTGGTAGAATTCGACGCCGTACTGCTTGATGCGGTGGGCGGCGACGCTGATCATCGACGAGCCCGACTCTAGCCGGACGGTCTCCGGGTGTCAACGCCGGAGACCCCGGGCGGGCCCGCGAGCGAGGAGCCATGGCGACGGTCCGGATCACCTACTGGCGCGACATCCCGATGCTGGTGACGGCGCGGGACGGGGGCGGCGAGGTCAGCGTGCCGCTCGGCCCGGCGTTCCAGGATCTCGTCGACCGGGTCGCCATGCAGGAGGGGCTCGGGGGCGAGGACGCGTACCTCGCCGAGTGGCACGTCGGGCCGTCCGAGGAGGCGCCGCGGGCCCGCCGCCGCCGTGGCCGAGGCCCGGGCGCGCGAGCTCGAGGCACGTTCGAGGCCATCCGCGACCGCTATCTCCGGGGCCCGCGCCGGTCCGAGCTCGCCGACCCCGCCTGACGGCCCCCGGGCGGCCCGCCGGGGCCCGCGGCGAATGGTAGGATGACACGCGAGCGCGGCGCCCTCGGCGCCGGGCCCCGGTCGGATCCCCACGGTACCCCTCAGGGAGGAGACGCCCATGTCACGGACGGTGAAGATGCGCGGCAACCCGTTGCCCGTCGCGGGCCCGGAGCTCCGGGCCGGCGACCGCGCCCCCGACTTCAAGCTCCACCAGCGCGGGCCCGACGGCCTCCGCGACGTCAGCCTGCGGGACTTCGCGGGCAAGACGCTCGTGCTGAGCGTCCTGCCCTCGCTCGACACGCCGGTGTGCGAGGCGCAGACCAAGCGCTTCGACGAGGAGGCCGCCCGGCTGCCGGCGAACGTGGCCGTCCTCACGGTGAGCATGGACCTGCCGTTCGCCCAGGCGCGCTTCTGCGGCGACAAGGGCATCGACCGGGTCCAGACCGCCTCCGACCACCGGGACGCGGGCTTCGGCCGCGCGTACGGCACGCTGATCGAGCCGCTCCGGCTCGAGGCGCGGGCGCTCTTCGTCGTGGGCGCGGACGGGCATCTCAAGCACGTGCAGTACGTGCCGGAGGTGACCGAGCACCCGGACTACGACGCCGCCCTGGCCGCCGCCCGCCGCGGCTGAGCCCTTCCCGCGCGGCCGCCCCGGGCGCCCGGGCGGCAGCGCCCGCGGCGGTGCCGGCCGGCCTCCCCGGCCGTGCCGCTCGCTTGACAGCCTGCCTCGCCTCGGTGAGAATGCACTCCTAGATGAGAATCACTCGCAGAAGCGAATCAGTCCCACCGGTCACCGGCGATCCCCTGTCCCTGGCGTTCGCCCGCCGGTGCCGGGAGCAGGGCGTGCGGGTCACGGCCCAGCGGCTGGCGGTCTACCGGGCGCTGGCGGAGGACCCGAGCCATCCGACGGCGGACGCGATCTACCGGCGCCTCCGGGTGGCGATGCCGTCCCTGTCTCCGGCCACGGTCTACCGCGTCCTCGAGTCGCTCGTCCAGGACGGGCTGCTCCGCCGCGTGAGCACGACCGGCGGCGCCGGGCGGTTCGACGCCAACCTGACGCCACACCAGCACCTCATCTGCCGCGTCTGCGGCCGCATGACCGACGTCCACGCGCCCGCGATGCCCGCGGTGCCCGCGGTGGAGGTCGGCCGGGTGGCCGCCCAGGCGCGGCCGCGCTTCGTCGTCGAGAACGTGGATGTCCGCATCGTCGGCCGGTGCGAGACGTGCCCGCCGGGCCCGGACGGCCCCCGCGGACCGGCCCGTGCCGCCGCGCGGGCGCGCCCGACATCCACCCATCGCATGCGGTCTCCCTGAGCGAGATTCGGAATCGGGATTCTTGCACGCGAGGCCACTCAATCCACCGATCCAAGGAGAGACGACACATGGCAACCGAAGGAAAGTGTCCGGTCATGCACGAGGGTGGGGGCCGCGAGGGTGGGGGCCGCACAACGAACCGGGACTGGTGGCCCAACCAGCTCGGACTGGACATCCTGCACCAGCATTCCTCCAAGTCCAATCCGATGGGCGAGAACTTCAACTACGCCGAGGCGTTCAAGAGCCTCGACCTGGCGGCTCTGAAGAAGGACCTCGCCGCCCTGATGACCGACTCCCAGGCCTGGTGGCCGGCGGACTTCGGTCACTACGGGCCCTTGTTCATTCGCATGGCGTGGCACAGCGCCGGCACCTACCGCATCCATGACGGCCGCGGGGGCGGCGGCCGGGGCCAGCAGCGCTTCGCGCCGCTCAACGCCTGGCCGGACAACGTCAGCCTGGACAAGGCCCGCCGGCTGCTGTGGCCGATCAAGCAGAAGTACGGCCGGCGGATTTCCTGGGCCGACCTGATGATCCTGACCGGCAACGTCGCCCTGGAAACGATGGGATTCAAGACCTTCGGCTTCGCCGGCGGTCGCGAGGACACGTGGGAGCCGGATCAGGACGTCTCCTGGGGCGCCGAGACGACCTGGCTGGCGGCTGACAAGCGCTACTCCGGCGAACGGGATCTCGCAAAGCCGTTCGGTGCCGTGCAGATGGGTCTGATCTACGTCAATCCGGAGGGCCCGGACGGCAAGCCGGACCCGATCGCGGCGGCCAGGGACATCCGCGAGACCTTCGCCCGCATGGCGATGAATGACGAGGAGACCGTCGCGCTGATCGCCGGCGGCCACACCTTCGGCAAGACCCACGGCGCCGGCCCCAAAACCCATGTGGGGCCCGATCCAGAAGGCGACGACATCGTGGCGCAGGGCCTCGGCTGGAAGAGCGGCCACGGCACGGGCTGGGCCGGTGACGCGATCACCAGCGGTCTCGAGGTCACCTGGACCACCACGCCGACGAGGTGGAGCAACAACTTCTTCGAGAACCTGTTCGGCTTCGAGTGGGAGCTGACCAAGAGCCCCGCCGGTGCGCACCAGTGGAGACCGAAGGGTGGCGCGGGCGCCGGCACGGTTCCGGATGCCCACGACAAGTCGAAGCGCATCGCGCCGTCCATGCTGACCACGGACCTCTCCTTGCGGTTCGACCCGGCCTACGAAAAGATCTCCCGGCGCTTCCTCAAGCATCCGGACCAGTTCGCGGACGCATTCGCCCGGGCCTGGTTCAAGCTGACGCACCGGGACATGGGGCCGCGCGCGCGCTACCTCGGTCCGGAGGTGCCGGCCGAGGAGCTCATCTGGCAGGACCCGATCCCCGCGGTCAATCACAAGCTGATCGACGAGAAGGACATCGCCGCGCTCAAGGGCAAGATCCTGGCTTCGGGCCTTTCGGTCTCGCAGCTGGTGTCGACGGCCTGGGCGTCGGCGTCGACCTTCCGGGGCTCCGACCGGCGCGGCGGGGCGAACGGCGCGCGCATTCGCCTGGCGCCGCAGAACGGCTGGGACGTCAACCAGCCGGCCCAGCTGGCCAAAGTGCTCAAGACGCTGGAGACGATCCAGAACGAGTTCAACGGCGCGCAGTCCGGCGGCAAGAAGGTCTCGCTCGCCGACCTGATCGTCCTGGCCGGCTGCGCCGGCGTGGAGCAGGCGGCGAAGAAGGGCGGTCACACGGTGACCGTTCCCTTCACACCGGGGCGCATGGACGCCTCGCAGGCGCAGACGGATGTGGAATCCTTCGCCGTGCTCGAACCGGCCGCGGATGGCTTCCGCAACTACGCGAAGGGCAAGTTCCCCGTACCGGCCGAGGAGCTGCTGGTCGACAAGGCACAACTGCTGACCCTGACGGCGCCGGAGATGACGGTGCTCGTGGGTGGCCTGCGCGTCCTGAACACCAACGTCGGACAGAGCGCGCACGGGGTCTTCACGAAGCGTCCGGAGGCGTTGACCAACGACTTCTTCACGAACCTGCTCGACATGAGCACGGAGTGGAAGGCGACGTCGGGCGCCGAGGACGTGTACGAGGGGACCGATCGCAAGACCGGTGCACGCAAGTGGACCGGCACGCGGGTCGATCTGATCTTTGGCTCGCACTCTCAGCTCCGGGCCCTGGCCGAGGTCTATGGCAGTGCCGACGCGCAGGAGACGTTCGTGCGTGACTTCGTCGCGGCCTGGAACAAGGTGATGAATCTGGATCGCTTCGACCGGGCGTGATCCCACGCGGCGCGGGTGGGCATTTCCGCCCACCCGCGCTCACCGGCGACCCGCGGCAGGTGGGCGCGGAGCGGGTCTCCTCGATGCCGTACATGAAGTTCGCCGTCGGGGCCGCGCCCCCGTCGCGTTCGGCACCGACCTCCCCGCCCTCGGCGCTGCGACGGCTTTCACAGCGGCGCCGCGCCGGGCGCTCGACGCCGGTCTCGCGTCCGATCCCTGACCGGCGGCCGCGCGCGGAAGGCGACTGAGCCGAGCGTCGATGTCAGGACCCACGCGGATCGGGGTCGTCTCGGACACCCACGGCCTCCTGCGCCCGGAGGCGCTCGACCGGCTTCGCGGCGTCGACCGGATCGTCCACGCGGGCGACATCGGCAGCCCGGAGGTGTTGAGCGCCCTGGCGGCGGTGGCGCCCGTCACGGCCGTGCGCGGGAACAACGACCGGGACGCCTGGGCGCGTGATCTCCCCGAGACCGTGATCCTGGAGGTGGGCCAGGTCCGGCTCTACGTCATCCACGACGTCAAGACGATCGCCATCGACCTGCGGGCGGAGGCCATCGACGCCGTCGTCGCCGGCCACTCCCACAAGCCCGCGCTCGCGAGCCGGGACGGCATCCTGTTCATGAATCCCGGCAGCATCGGGCCCCGCCGGTTCACGCCTGCCGATCGCCATGGGGGTCCTGACGGTCCGTGGCGCCGGCGTGCGCGGCCGGATCGTGTACCTCGACCCGTGAGGCGCTCCGCGTGATACGTTCCCGGCGGATGCCTGCCGCCGGCCGGCGCGCGGGACCGTGGGGAGACGTGGCCGACGGAGGGACGGCGTGACCGAGGCGTGGGTGCGGCGCGGCCTCTACCTGACCGGCGCCTGGCACGTGGCCGGGGGCCTCCGCGCCCTGGCCGATCCGGCCCGGCACTCCGCGCAGCTCTACAGCACCGCCCTGGCCCTCGGTGACCCGCTCCAGGCGTTCGTCCTCCGCGCCCACCTGGATCACCGTCATCGCGTGGAGGCCCCGGCCGCCGGCCTGACCCGGCCGGAGAGGCGCATGCAGAGGAGCGAGGACCGCATGCTCACGACCCACGTGGGCAGCCTCCCCAGGCCGGCGCCGCTGCGGGATCTCCTGGTCCGCCAGGACCGGGGCGAGCCGGTCGACGAGGCGGAGCTGGGGCGCCAGGCCGAGGCCGCCGTGCGCGGGGCCGTCGACCGGCAGCTCGCCGTCGGGATCGACGTCGGCAACGACGGCGAGCAGCCGCGCGCCGGGTTCTCGACGTACGTGGCCCGCCGGATGCGCGGGTTCGGCGGGGAGAGCCGGCGCCGGCTGGCGCGCGACGTCAGCGAGCACCCCGACTACGCCGCCCTGCTCGCGTCGCGGCGCCGCGCTGCGGCCCGCATCGCCACGGCGCCCCAGGCCGTCGCCGAGATCGAGTACGCCGACCTCCGCGAGGCGGAAGCCGAGTGCCGGATGTTCCTGGCGGCGACGGCCGCCCACCCGCGGCGGTTCGCCGAGGGGTTCATGACGGCGGTGT
Organism: uncultured Candidatus Rokubacteria bacterium; assembly: GCA_963745015.1. Lineage (GTDB taxonomy): Bacteria > Methylomirabilota > Methylomirabilia > Rokubacteriales > DASRDR01 > DASRDR01. The sequence goes on along the minus strand of CAVUVU010000006.1, from coordinate 368,210 downwards.
CGCCCGGCACCGCCGCGACCATCCTGCTGAACGCGCACTATGACTCCCACGAGCGGTACGTCCGGGCCCTCGCCCGCGAGCTGCGGAAGGAGTACGCGCTGATCCACGCCCGCGGCCTCGTCCTCCAGCTGGACTGCCCGGATCTCGCCATGGAGCGATCGCGCTTCTTCCAGGACGAGCCCCTCGAGCGCTTCCAGGAGATGGTGGCGCTCCACGTGGACGCCATCAACCAGGCCATCGAGGGCATCCCGCGCGACCGCGTGCGGCTCCATGTGTGCTGGGGCAACTACGACGGGCCGCACACCCACGACGTGCCGCTGCCGGCGGTGCTGCCCCTCCTGTACCGCGCCAACGTGGGCGCCCTGTCGCTCCCCCTGGCCGGGCCGCGCCACCAGCACGAGTACCGGGTCTTCGAGCGCCATCCCCTGCCCGCCGGGATGCTGTTCCTGCCCGGCGTGATCGACACCACGACCAACGTCGTCGAGCACCCGGAGGTCGTGGCGGACCGGCTCCTGCGGGCCGTGGAGGTGGTGGGCCAGCGCGAGCGCGTCATCGCCTCGACGGACTGCGGGTTCGGGACCTTCGCGGGCTCGGAGAACGTGGCCGAGAGCGTCGTGTGGGCGAAGCTGGCCGCGCTCGTCGAAGGGGCGGCCCTCGCCACCGGGCGCCTGTGGGACCGCCGCCCGTGAGCGGCCGGGAGACGGGCCGCCTGGACGAGGCCGGGCGATCGATGCCCGAAATCCGACACCGCGTCGTCCACGCGAACGGCATCCGCATGCACGTCGCGGAGGCCGGCCAGGGTGTTCCGGTCGTCATGTGCCATGGCTGGCCGGAGCTCTGGTATTCCTGGCGCCACCAGCTCACCGCGCTCGCGGACGCCGGCTTCCGCGCGATCGCCCCGGACATGCGCGGCTACGGGGAGACGGATGCGCCGGCGGACCCGGCCGCGTACCGGACCACGGTGATCTGCGCCGACATCCTGGGGCTCCTCGACGCGCTCGAGCTCGAGCGCGCGGTCATCGTCGGGCACGACTGGGGCGGCTATCACCTCTGGCAGTTCGGGCTCCGCCACCCCGAGCGGTGCGCGAAGCTGGTCGGCCTCAACACGCCGTACGCGCCCCCGGGCCCGGTGCCGCCGACCCAGGCGCTCCGCGAGCGGTTCGGCGAGGACGGCTACTACATGCTCTGGCACCAGCGGCCCGGCCGGTCGGAGGCCGAGCTCGAGGCCGACCTTCGCGGAAACCTCGCGAAGATCTTCAAGGGCGTCGGACACGCGCGCGACCTCTGGACCATGGCCACGCTCGGCGGCGACGGCAGCGGCCTGTTCGCCCGGGTGTCCGAGGAAGGCTGCTTGCTGACGGACGCGGAGCTCGACGTCTACGTGCGCGCGTTCGCCCAGACGGGGACCCGGGGGTCGTTCAACTGGTATCGGGCGCTCGACCTGAACTGGGAGGACGCGCGGCGGATCGCGGACCCGACGATCCGCGTGCCGGCGCTCATGATCACGGCCGAGAACGACCCCATCCTCCGGCCGGCCCAGGCCGAGCCGATGCCGACGTGGATCCCCGGTCTCCGCATCGAGCAGATCCGCCGCTGCTCCCACTGGACGCAGCAGGAACGGCCCGCCGAGGTCAACCGCCTGCTGCTCGAGTTCCTCGCCGACCTCCGCTGAGCGCCGAATCGGCGGACGCACGCGCCGGCGGAGGAGACCCGCCCAGCGTGGATGGCGGCCAGCGGCTGTGCACTCCTGGCCCCGGCGACCTGCTCGTGCAATGACCGCACCGCGGGACGAAGCGCGAGATCGGCGTATCTTCCCGCGTAAGTCGACGGCTACTCGTCTACGCGTAGCCCTCGGGCTTGACGAACCCGCCGATCTCCCGCGCGAGCAGCGCCGCGAAACGGATCGGCGTGCGGTCCTCGAGATACGGACCGATCGCCTGCAAGCCGATCGGCAATCCCTCGCGCGAGCGGCCGACGGGAAATGCCGTCGCGGGCTGGCCGGCCACCGTCGACACCGCCGGGTACACGAGGCCGTCGAGATACGGCACCTGGCGGCCGCCGACGTCGAACGTCAGCGTGAAGTCGGAGTCGTCCATGGGCCACGCGCGGGCGATGTGCGGGTAGGCGAGCACGTTGATGGCCGGCGCCAGGAGCACGTCCCAGTCGCGAAAGAATGCGCGCCACGCGGCGCGATACCGCTCGCGGTCGAGGTTCCACAGGATGTAGTCGCCCGCCGAGCCTTCGGCGCCGCGCCGTCCCGCGCGCTGGAACTCGCTGTCGTGCTGCTTGGACCACGCGAGGCGTTGGCGCCGCGTCGCGTCGTCCGCGCGCGCGCCGGTGATCGCCGCCAGCAGCGTGCGATAGAGCGCGTGATGCTCGCGCCAATCGCCGGTGCCTTCGGGCTGCACCCGCTTGACGGTGCAGCCGAGCGCGCCGAGCTTCGACGCGAGCTGCTCGAGCGCCGCGGCGATCTGGTCGTCCACGGCGAGCCACGGGATCGCCGGCAGGATGGCCACGCGAAAGTCCGCGAGCCTCGTGCGGCGCGCGGGCGGGAGCTCGACGCGCCACGCGACGTCCTCACCGACGTCGGCGCCGGCCAGCACGGACAGCGCGAGCTCCAGATCGCTCGGCGCTGCGCGCGAGCGGACCTTGCACGGCCATCACCACCGCGGTGTTCGGCGTGGGCGGCATCGGGAACTGGCCGCTCCTGGGCAGGAGCGTCTCGCTCGGACGGTGGCCGTAGACACCGCAGAACGCGGCCGGCACCCGGATCGAGCCGCCGATGTCCGAGCCCACCTCGAGCGCGGTCAGCCCGGCCGCGAGCGCCGCCGCGCTGCCGCCGCTGCTTCCGCCCGGCGTGCGGCCGAGGTCCCACGGATTGTTCGCGCGCCCGTAGACCGGGTTGGCCGATTGCCAGTCCGCGAGCATGGGCGGCACGTTCGTCTTGCCCATGAGCACCGCGCCCGCCTCGCGCAGGCGCGTCCACGCCGGCGCGTCGTGCTGCGAGACGAAGCTCTTCCATTCGGGAACCCCGCACGTCGTGCCGAGGCCGGTGACGTTGATCGACTCCTTCAACGTGATCGGCAGGCCGCGCAAGGCACCGGCGCCGCCCTGATCGGCGGCCCGCGCCGCGTGCCGAGCGCGCTCGAAGTCCCGCACGACCACGGCGTTGAGCTGCGTGTCGTACTTCTCGATGCGACGGATGTAGAGGTCGGTCAGCTCGCTCGAGGAGATCGTGCCCGCGCGGAGACCGGCCAGGAGCTCGGTGGCGCTCGCGAAAGGATCCATCGCTGGTCCTCCTGCATGAGGTGGTCGCTTCGGGTCGTGCCAGTGTAGCCCGGCTGCCTTCCCTCGTGATCCGGCGGGAAATCCCGACGTCCACCGAGCGGGCCCATTGCCAGGGTGGCCGGACTCTAGCGCGGGAGGCCGGCCCGCGGGTGCGGTGCGGCTCCTGCGGGTTGGACGCTTTCCTCGAGCGATGGGCTGATCCGAGAGCCGCCGGCGGCCACGTCATCTCCGGGCCCGCGTCCCGTGGAATGTCTGATCACCCGTCCTCTGAATGAACAGAAGGGCCGCGGTGACGCCGTGAGAGGCGCAGGCGCGCCCATCGATGCAAGGTCGGTGATATCCGGTAGAGGGCCCCACCCAGGTAGTAGCGCAGCAGCACCGGGAAGGGCACGTCCCGGTCGAAACGCCGGCGCCCCAGCATCACGACAGTGGCGTGCAGGCCGGTCAAGCGGGCCAGACGTTCCGTGCGCTGATACCACTTCGTGGCTCCGCCGACCAGCGCGTGAGGGACATTCCGGCCATAGGAGGCCAGCTCGGAGAAGGAACTCCCGGTCGTGCCCACGACGCAATTCGTGCTTCGCAGCAGCCAGAGATCGATCAGCGCGTCCTGGATCGCCTCCGGCGTCCGCCGATCCAGGCTGCGAGGGGTGGTCCACACGACGCGAGCGCCATACCGCGAGCGCAAGCGTCCTCGCACGTCCTCGGTTCGCATCCGGCCCGTGTCCTGATCCACGGCGCCGTCGTCGGTGCACAGCATGATCCCGGCATCGGGGGCCTTCGCCAGGAAGGCGTCGATGGCGAGCATGGCTTGCGCGGTGTTGCCGACCGTATCGGGGCGCTCGCGCAGCATGTCGCCTCGACGCAGGTGCACTCCGATCATGGTCGGTCGGAAGCGGGTCTGCCTGAAGGCATCGACCGCCTGCTGAATGCTCGCGACCGGTTGCATCTCGCCGAACAGCGACCGCGAGCGCGCGGCCAGCGCCTCATGGCCGGCGAACCGATCGGGCCGGATCAGCCACGTGGGGTGGCCGACGACCAGATCGGATTCCGCGGCCCTCAGCAGATCCGGCAACGGACCGAGCCAGCCGGGGAGGTACGGCAACCCGGCCACGGCCTCTGCGCTGACCGTCGTCACCGGCCACGGGGTCGTGAACAAGGTCTCGAACGGGGCCGCACAGGCCGCCGTGATGGGCCAGAGCATCCTGAATCTGCGGCCACTGGCCTCGGCGAGCGCGAGGCCGGACAGCAGTACGCGCAGACGGTTGCTCAGGCCGAGCGGGCAGAAAACGGTGAGGGTCTTCATGGTCGGATCCTGATGGACACGCCCAGCCCGACGAACTCCGCGCACGCGGTCAGCGGCGAGTCAGCGGCGGAAGTGGCACGCGTCGACGCCGCTTCCGGATTGCGGCCGGGAGAAGGCCGCCTCTGCGGCTTGGCCGTGCGAAGATTCGCGCTCGTCCTGACCCGCGGTCCCGACCGCAGCCGGGAACATCGGATCTCGCCCGAGAGCACTAGTGGCGGCGCCCGCCGAGCCAAGGAATCCTGGGTGCACAGGTGTGCGTCACGGTCGAGACCGGGCGGCCGAGGCCGAGGGAGACGGCAACGACCGCACGAGGCTCGACCCGGGCGGCCGGGGATCCACCTGAGCGGGGTTCAGCCCGCCCCGGCGTCCTCGTCTCGATGAGCGGTAATGGACCCGGCGAGCGCCAATCGCGAGGGTGACCTCCTCCAGCCGCGGGCTGCGAAGACGCCGTGTCCCGAACGCACGCCCCGACGAGCGACTGTCGTAGCCCCGGATGGCACCGAATCGAGACGGCCAGCCCAGCCTTCCATGGGCGACGACCCCGCAAACGAGGCCGCCTCGTTGCAGAAGCAACGTTCAGGAGCGATAGCGGAGCAGGTCGGGCGAAGCATGTCAAGCCAGGTCGTCGAGCGTCCCCATCGGCAGGGCTATCCGGCCCGTCTGTGATACGTTGTCGAGCGTCGGGCAGGAGGTGCACCGTCCCTCGGAGCCGCCGCGTCCATGTTGCCCACGATATAGAAGGTCACCTCGCTCTTCGCTTCGGATCCCAGCACCTGGAGACGGTAGGCCGCCTGGGATCCGAGTTGTCTACTCGTACTCGCGAGGTGATCTTGCATGGCCGGATTACCGTCGATCATCAGGATGTGCGACGACGGAAACGTCGATAGAGCCAGTCGGGCCCCAATCACCCATGTGCGCACCGATGTCGATGATCGCCTTCGGTTGAAAGCCGCTGGTGGCCAGGTGTTGAAGCAGGCCTTGCATGGTAAGAAGATTGAACCGAAGTTTATCGGTGTCGGAGATACCGTGCAGGATGTGAGGCAACAGCCCAATGCGTACGGAGCGAGGAAGAGCCCCCCAGGAAGCCCGAAAGACGCTCTGGGCGAATCTCAGGGGCGTCATTAGGTGTCGTTCCAACGGCCGGAAGACCGATCTTGCGGCGGTGCCGTATTCCAGGAGACTCCCTCAACATCGGGGGTCGTCGTGGCATGAGGCGCGAGCTCGGGGCCGATGACGGGACGCTGTAGCAAGGCAACCCGCGCGCGCAGAACAGGCATCGCCCCTCCGTTCGTCCGTGAGACCGGCCAGCCGCAGACAAACGATAGAGTCATACAACGATGGCGTTGGCAACCCGTTTGGTTCCGAGGCATATGTCGGACCCAGGAGCAGGACCCTGGCTCACCGAGTTGGGTGGGTCCGGTCGCTCTCAGGATAGCTGCTCGAGGGTTTTCACCTAGACTCGGATTCCTTCCGGCTCCGATCCGGCGAGTTCTCGGCACGCTGAGGGACCGAGCGAGGTCGGTCACACGAACCCTCCCTAACCCTTCGGAATGATTTGGTGCCGGGAGGGGGAAGCCGTCCTGGCCTGCGATTTCGGTCACCCCCCGTGACCTGCGCCGCTGGCTGGCCTGAGCGCCGCAGCGAGGAGCAAGACTGCCGGCAGGCTCCGTCGTGGGTTGGGCATGCGCTGGCTTCGAGTTCAGAATCGGGCCGATTCCTTGAGGAAGGCGGCGATCCGGGAGGTCGCCTCCACATGGTGCCCGACCAGTATGTGCCCGCCGCTCGGATAGCCGATGAAGCGCGCGTCCGGGACGTGATCGGCCGTGTAGCGCGCGCCGTCGAACGTGCCGTACAGATCGTCCGACACGCTGATCGCGAGCGTGGGCGCGGCGATGCTCTCCAGCTCGTAGCGCGGGAGCGAAGACACGACGGCCGCATCGTTGATCAGCCCCGGGCGCCGCGGACGGACGGGCAGGATATGCTCCATGATCCGCCCGACGCGCGCCTGCTCGGCCGCGGACGCTTGCGCCACGACCTCGGGCGGCGTGCCGAGGATGCCGCGGATGAACGTGTCGTGCGCGAGCTTGCCCATCGCCCAGAAGAGGAGATCGGAGCGCAGCGCCGTGTCGAACAGGAACGGCGTGCCGCGCGGCGTGTGCACGGCCGGCGCCTGGTCCGGCCGCGGTGCGTACGCGGCAGGGACGAGCAGCACCAGCGCGGCGGTGCGGCCCGGGTGGCGCAACGCGAACTGCAGTGACGAGGGCCCGCCGGCGGAAGTCCCGAGGACCGCGGCGCGCCTGATGCTCAGCGCGTCGAGGAGACAGGCGTGCGCGTCGGCCTGCGCGGCGGCCGACGCGTCCTCGGGCAGCGGCGTGCGTAGATAGCCGAAGCGCGACACCGCGATCACGCGAAAGCCGCTGCGCGCGAGCGGCTGGGCTAGCTCGAGCCCCTGGTCGAACCCGCCGCCCGCCCCGTGCACCGACAAGAGCGGCGGGCCCTCGCCCGCCACGGCGTACTCGATCGGCCCGCAGCGCGTCTGCGCGACCTGGCTGCCGGTTTCGATGCGGGCGTAGGCGCGACCGATGTCGCGCCGGTAGCTCGCATAGGTCAGGGCGACAAGCGCCGCGATGACGAGGGCGGCGAGGATCAGTACGATTCGAAGTACGCTGCGGGCGGGCATGCGAGTGGTCCGATCCGGGGGACGTTGCCTGGTGCCTGCGCCCCGGCCGCGAGCGGGACGGCGAGGACGCTGACGGCGCCAGCGACAAACGTCCGCCGGACCATCATTCGATGATCACGCCCGCCCGACGCGCATGCACCAAGTGAGCGAACTCGACCGGACGGAGCCCATCAACTCGACCCGCAAAGTAGCGTGCTTCTTGCGCCTTGGCGTCCAAGTCCTCCAGGAGCTCGAACCCGAGCGCGGCGAGCTCTTCAGTCAGTGTGCGCGGGTTGAAACCGGATATGAGGGGCTCGCCAACGCTCTGAAGTCGCAAGAAGAGGTCCCGGATCCGGGGAGACTGATTGGCTGGAAGGAGCACGGCCGAATCCGCGTAGTCCATGACGAGTTCACTGCTCGGGGCTGCCACCGTCCAGATCGACGTGAGGGTGTTGCGAATCGCCTCGCGCGTCAGGTAATACGTGACGCCGAGCCATGAGAAGAACGTCGGAACCCCAGGGTCGAAGGGTGACCGGGACAGCGAGGACCCGACGCTTTCACGCTCGAGATCGGCTGGGCAGAAGTGGAGGTGGGGTGGTAGAGCCAGGGCGGCCTGACACAACCGGTCTCGCTTCAACGCCTGCGTCACGGGGTGATCGAGCTCGAAGACCCGGAGACGGTCCTGGAGGTCGGGCCGGCGTAGCGCGAAGGTATCCAGGCCAGCGCCGACGATGACGTACTGCGAGATGCCTTTATCGATCGCGTCGGAGAGTTTGTCCTCGTTGTAGCGCGCTCTGCCGAGCATGTGGGCGCCGCCCGGCCGTCTCGGCTCAGAGTCGGCCACCGCGGGCGCCCACTGTTTGTCCATAGTCTCCCGGTCTTCTCGCGTGATGAGCGTGCCCGCGAGAAAGTCCTCGAATACCCGGGGTGAGTCGTGGGTGTAGTGATATGCGCGCGCGTAGGCGGCCAACCTCGCGGTCCAGCTCGCCCGATCAGGCTCCACGATGCAATGCTTTACTCAGGCGAAGAATGGCTACGGTGGGACCACCCCAGCAAGAAGCGCGCCGGCTGGTCACTGAATGACCTCATCCGCCCGCGCCAGCACCGCCGGCGGGATCGTCAGGCCGAGGGCCTTGGCGGTCTTGAGGTTGATGACGAGCTCGAACTTGGTGGGCTGCTCGACGGGCAGATCGGCGGGATTGGCGCCTTTGAGGATCTTGTCCACGTAGGTCGCGCTGCGTCGAAACAGGTCGGCAATGTTGGCGCCGTAAGCCATGAGCCCGCCGAGTTCCGCATACTCCCTGGCGTTAAACATCGTCGGCAGTCGGTGCTTCATGGCGAGGTTGACGATACGTCTTCGCTCGGTGAAGAACATCGAGCTCTGGAAGATGAGCAAGGCCCCGGGGTGCTCTCTCATCATTGCGGAGAAGGCGTTGTCGAGTTGATCCGCGCCGTCTACCGGTACGAGTGGCGCCTCCATTCGCAACGTCCGGGCCGCGGCCGCCGCTGCATTCAACATGGTGCTCGTCGTGGCCTCGCTGAAAGCGCCAGGGTGCCACAGGATAGCAACCCGAGTCAGGCCTGGAAGCGCGACCTTCAGCATGTCCAGGCGCTTGGCCGTGAGTTCCGGGCCGAGATTTGTCATCCCGGTGATGTTCCCGCCCGGTCGCGCGAGGCTGGCCACGAGTCCGTCGGCAACGGGATCACCCATAACTGCCACGACGATTGGGATCGTACGCGTCGCTTGCTGCGCGGCTCGGGCATGCGGCGTAGACCCGGCTAGGATCAGGTCGACATTCAGCCGAACGAGATCATTTGCCAGGCTTGGGAACCGCTCCTGCTTACCATCTGCCGATCTGTACTCGATGACCAGATTGCGACCCTCGACATAGCCTAAGTCGCGTAGGCCTCGCCAGAAGGGATCGACCGTCGCCCTAAACTCGGGTGACCCAATGGACGCCGTCACCAAGAAGCCGATACGAGCCATTTTCGTCGGTTGCTGCGCGCGTGCCGCGATGGGCGTGGCGAGAACAGTGAGGCCGATCGTGGTGATGAAGGCGCGCCGATCCACTATTGGATCACCTCGTCCGCCCGCGCGAGCACCGCCGGCGGGATCGTGAGGCCGAGGGCCTTGGCGGTCTTGAGGTTGATGACCAGCTCGAACTTGGTGGGCTGCTCGACCGGCAGGTCGGCGGGCTTGGCGCCCTTGAGGATCCGGTCCACGTAGCCCGCCGCGCGGCGATACAGCTCCGACACGTCCGTGGCGTACGCGATGAGACCACCGGCCCGGGCGGCGTCCTGCTCGGTGTACATCACCGGCACCCGGGTTCGCGCTGCCAGCTCGAGGATCGCCGCTTGGAGCGTGACGAAGAACCCGCCCCCCCCGATGATCACCGCCTGCGACCCGCTGTTTCCGAGGGAGCGAAAGGCCGCTCCAGCTCCTGACGAGTTCGGACCTCCAGAGGCGTGAACTCTACCTGGAGCGCCCGCGCCGCCTCCTCGGTCTCCCTGACACTCCCCCTCCGTCCGGGCTGCCGGGGATCGTGGACGAGGACGACGCGAGAGAGTTTGGGAATGACCTCCTTGAGCAATCCCAGTCGCTTGCGCGCTCAGGTCCGTGGAGATGGACGACAAGCCTGTGACATTTCCGCCCGGGCGGGCCAGACCGACCACGAGCCCGCCCTCGACGGGGTTCGAGGGATTCGTCATCACGATCGGGAATCGTGCTGGTGGCCTGCTTCGCGGCGCGGGCGGGCGTATCGCCCGCCGTGACGATGCAGTCGACCTTGAGGCCGACGAGCTCGGCGGCAAGGCCGTCCAGCCGATCCGGGTTCCCTTCGGCCGACCGCTGCTCGACGGCGATGTTCCGTCCCTGACATAGCCGAGTTCCCGCAGGCCTTGGCGGAGGGCATCGAGCCGCATCGTCATGGAGGGAGTGCGTGAGAGGCGGTGGACAGGAGAGCCGATCCTGTAGACCTTCCCCGCGGGCTGCGCCTCGGCGGCGACCGGCGCGGCGAGCAGGGTCAGGGCGAGGAAGGCGCTCAGCGACACTCGCGTCATTCCCACCTCCGGTTCACACTGCCTCCGCCTGCGCCAGCCAGACCCCCATGTCCATCTCCCGGTACATCCGCGTCGCCGTGGTCAGCGCTCGCCTGAGGCTTTCGACCTCGGTCTTCAGCTCTGCGTACGACGGCGTGGTAGGGCTAGCCCCGTTGAACGGGCTGGCGCATTCCTCGCAGAACTTCGCCTGCGGGCGATTCTCGTGCTGGCACCGGGGACATCGCATACCGAGCGTCTCCCGAGTCCGGATCGTTCGTGGCCAGCCAGGATCACGCGTCACGGCACCCGGGCCGCCGCCGGAGCTCGGCGTCCCGGCCGTTCCGTGGGGCACGGGCGCCCCGACCCTACCCCGACCCGGCCTCGGGCGCCAGATGGGCGGTTCTGGGGCCGTGGTTCGCCCTGGAGCCTGTGGGGAGCCCCATGGGCGGCTCCGACGAGTCAGAACTCACGTCTACGCCATGCTCCTGACGGCTAGCGGGAGAGCGGCCGACCGCAATCGAGCGCGAGACGGACCTGATCATCCGCCGAGTCTGCCCAGTCCGACCTCGTGGAGCGCGTGAAGAGGCTCGCGACGCTCCACGCCACCGAGGCGGCAATCCCGCGCACTGTCTTCGCGTTTCCAGGGCGAACCAGCACAGAACTGGCACAGTCCGGGGCCAATCGATGATCGTGAGCGGCGAGCGTGTCGGTGAAGTGCGTAGATGTGCTGGTGCCGGGAGGCGGGGTTGCCTGGGGTGACACGGCCCCGCTGACGGGCGTCGTGCTCGTGCGCGATCATGCGGATGCCCGACCGGCGGTAGACTCCCCCCGCTGGCTAGGCGCCGGCTGATCTCCGGCGCTGATGCCGATCCTAGGCGGTGACGACGGCGGGAACCACACGATCCGCCAGGAGTTCGAGCGTCTCCTCGTCGTCCACCCCCAGCGTCGGAATGAAGTACTGGATGCCCGCCTCCGCGAGGGACCGGTAATACGTGATCGCGTCGTCTGGCGTGCCGGCGAAGAGACTGGTCTGAATGAAGGCCCTCCTCGCTGACGGAATGGCATCGACCCTGGCCTCTACCCGAGCGCGGGTCTCGCCCAGGATCAGCGGAAATGTGATGTGGCTGCGCAGCAGGGACTCGGGAGGACGGCCCAGCGCGGCACAGTGCTGGGCCAAGACGTTTAGCTTGCGCCGCACGTCCGCGACGCTCCGGGCACCGCCCGCATAGGCGTGCTCGCCGAAGTTCGACATGTCGGCGTACTGCGCCACCTGCCGCAGCGTCACGCGCTCCCCGCCGCCCGCGATCAAGAGCGGCAGATGCGGCTGCTGGACGGGACCGAACGGCAGCGTCGCGTTGTTGACCCAGAAGTGCCGGCCCTTGTAGGTGAACGGGGCCCGGTCCACGACGCCTCGGACGATCTGGATCGTCTCCTCGAGGGCTTCCTGTCGCTCGCGCGAGCTCGGACACTGCAGGCCGAGCTGCTCGAACTCCCAGGAGAAATCACCCATGCCGAGCCCGAGAACCAGCCGGCCCCCGCTCATGCGGTCGACGTCCGCGCTCATCCGTGCGAGCAAACTCGGTTGGCGGTAGCCGACGCAGCTCACGAACGACCCGAGGCGGATGCGGGTCGTCGTGACGGCAAGCGCCGCGAGGACGGTCCAGCAGTCCAGCCAGCCCATGGGGTGGTCGGGCTTCCAGACCGAGTCGAACCCGAGGGCTTCCAGACGCTGGACGAAGGTCTGAAAGACGGGCCAGTCCGCCACCCCCGCCGTGGACGTACTACCACAGACGCCGAACCGTATCTTGCGCTGACCCTCGGCGACCCACGGGTGCGTGGTCCAGGTCTCTGGCTTCGCCGCCGCCTCGCTCATCGGAGCCCTCCCGAGCCTGCCCGCACGATCCGCTGGCACACCCGCCGCGCATAGAAGGAACGCTTAACGATGAACGCCACGTTCGCAAAGCAACCAGCCAGGCCCGGCCTCCCCCCGAAGCCTTCCCGGCCGCCGTAGCGGCCCGCCCCGAGGGGCGAGCGGCGGCCTCGAGAGGGCCGGCTGATGCCTCGTCATCCTGCGCCGGCCCAGGGCGCACGGTCAAGGAGCGGGCGGCGAGGCGGGGCCGGGGACCGCCGGGGAGTGGCCGCCAGGCTCAGGCGCCGCCCACGTGCGGGGGCTGGCCGAGACGGTCCGGATCCGGGATCCGCGTGGGCTCCGCGTCGAAATCCGCGGGTGGTTGCGGGACTGGCAAGGCCTGCTCGAGGGGGAGCCCGCGCAGGCCCGCCAGGTGCTCCGCAAGCTCCTGGTCGGGCGGCTGGTCTGGACGCCGGAACGGGATGCGGCCGGCGGCGTCCGGTACGTCTATCGGACCGAGGTCTCCTACGGCCGGATCTTGGCCGGGATCGTCGGTGTCACCTCAGTGGTGCCGGGAGGGGGAATCGAACCCCCACGTCCGCAAGGGACACCAGATTTTGAGTCTGGCGCGTCTGCCTAGTTCCGCCATCCCGGCCAGTGCTCCGAGTCTAGGGGGCGGGCCCGGGAGGGTCAAGGATCCGCATCGCCTCAAAATTATGGTTACCGGCGGGCGGGGGTGATCCGCAGAAGTACGGTTACCCGCCGCAAGGGGGTGACCGTGACCCGGCGGAGCGTTCGCGAGTACCTGGCCGCCCAACGGGAGCGCTACGGCCGCGCCACCCGCGCCGAGCGTCACGCGCTGCTCGACGAGATCGTGGCGGTGACGGGCTATCATCGCAAAGCCGTCATCCGACACCTTCGCCAGAGTCGGCCGCCCCGACCCGGCGCGCGGCCGGTCGGCCGGCCGCGGCACTATGGTCCGGCTGTGGCCGCCGCCGCGACCGTGCTGTGGGCGGCCGCCGGGCAGATCGGCGCGAAGCGGCTGCAGCCCTTCGTCCCCGCCTTGCTCGAGCGCCTCACGGCCTGTGGCGAGCTGCACCTCTCCCCGGGGCCGGCGGCCCAACTCCGCCAGGCCAGTGTCAGCACGCTCGAGCGCCTGCTCGCCTCGGCCCGGCGGACCACGCCGCGGCGGGGGCCGAGCCTGACCCGGCCCGGGAGCTGGCTCAAGGGCCAGATCCCGATCCGGACCTTTGCCGAATGGGACGACGCGCGCCCGGGCTTCGTGGAAGCCGATCTCGTCGCCCACTGCGGGCAGACGACGACCGGGTTCTTCCTGCATACGCTCTGCGCGGTCGATATCGTCACCGGGTGGGTGGAGCTCCAGCCGGTCTGGGGCAAGGGGCAGTACCGGGTGACGGCGGCGCTCCACGAGATTCGCACCCGCCTGCCCATGCCGCTGCGCGGTCTCGACACCGATAACGGGTCGGAGTTCATCAATCGCCCGCTGTACTACTATTGCGGCCGCGAGGGCATCACCTTCACCCGGAGCCGCGCCTACCGGAAGAACGACAGTGCGCACGTGGAGCAGAAGAACGGGGCCCTGGTCCGGGCCCTCGTCGGCTACGACCGCTACACGTCGCGGGCGGCCTACGCGCAGCTCGCGCGGGTCTATCGCCTCCTGCGGCTGCACAGCAACTTCTTCCAGCCCGTCCAGCGGCTCCTCGCCAAGCACCGCCAAGGCGCCCGCGTGCACCGAGTCTACGATCGGGCCCAGACCCCGTATCAACGCCTGGTCGCGCAACACGCGCTGGCCCCAGCGCCCACGCCGCGCTCCAGCGGCAGTACGATACCCTCAACCCCTTACAGCTTCGGAGGCAGATCGATGCGGCCCTCGCCCAACTGTGGCGTCTCGCCACGCGTGACCCCGCCCCCCCGACCGCTCTCGAACGCCTCCGCGCCGCGGCGGCAGCTCAGTAACCCTGACTTATGAGGCGCCGCGGGATCGCGGCGCCTGTGCGGGCACGTCGGTGCGGAACCCCGCGTGAGAGCGGCCAGATCGTGCCCCGCGCCTTGACAAGGCCGCGACCCGCACGGTACCGTCCAATGCCTACGGGGCTGTAGCTCAGCTGGGAGAGCACGAGGCTGGCAGTCTCGGGGTCAGGGGTTCGATCCCCCTCAGCTCCACCATTTGAATCCGCGGGGCCAGGCGCCGGCCGAACCCCGCGGATTCACTGTTTCGGGGACCGGGAAACAGGGCGGCGGGAGGGAGAGCGGATGAAGCGGGCGGGCCGGTCGAGGCGCGCCGGGCGGCGGACGGTGTCCGATCTGCCCCGGCGGCGTTCCGGGGTCCGGGTCCTCCGGCTCCGCACGTACCTCACCCCGAGCGTGCCCCGAGGCCTCTTCGCCTATCTCGCCGACTATCTGGGTGAACGCCTGAGCGTGGCGACCGAGCTCCAGATCGAGACCCATCACTCCGGGCCGCCTCGAGGCCTGCCGGATCCCGTTCAGCGCGGGCGAGCTGGACCTGGGGTTCTTCTGCGCGCCGCCCTACATCTGGCTCCAGGAGCGTTCCGACCCGCCGGTCGAGCTGGTCCCGTTCGGTCTGGTGTTCGACGATGCCCGGGGCGCCGGACGGCCCGTCTACTTCTCGGACATCGTCGTGCGGGCGGACCATCCCGCGCGCTCGTTCGCGGATCTCGTGGACGCGCGCTGGGGCTACAACGACAAGGAGTCCCTGAGCGGCTACTACTCGGTGGTGCAAACGGCCGCGGAGCACGGCGCCGGCCCGGCCTTCCTCGGCCGCCTCCGCGACATGGGGAGTCACCTCGCCTCGATCCGGGCGCTCCGCCGAGGCGCCATCGACGCCGCGGCCATCGACTCCACCGTGCTCGCGCTGCGCTGGCGGCGGGATCCCGCGCTCCGGACGGCCCTCCGGGTCGTCGCCGGCCTCGGGCCCTGGCCGATCCAGCCCATCGTGATGCGACGGCGCCTGCCCGCCCGGCTCAAGGCCGCGCTGACCGCGGCGATCGGGGCCCTCGCGGAGACCCCCGAGCGGCGGCGCGCGCTCCGCCGCTGGCTGGTCACCGGTGTGGCGCCGATGACGGACGCCGACTTCGACGTGGAACGCACGGCGCTCACGCGGGCGCAGGCCCTCGAGCACGCGCTCCACGCGCCGCCCGCGGCCGCCACGCGCACGGCGCCCCGGTAGTCACGCCGGGCTTTCTCGCGGGGCGGCGAGCGCGCGTCGCTCGAAACGGGTTTCACGGCGGGGCTCCGGGACGACCCGGCCCGCGGCGCTCTCAACTGCCAAGGGCCGCGGCGGCCCGACCTCGTGCCGGGGGCCGCGAGCCGGGTCAGCCCGCCGGGGCGCGGCTGATCAGCTCCGTCGGGGCGATCACCCCTGTCTCGACGAGCCGCATCATGTTGGCGACCTTGTCCCGCGCCGTCGGCCCCATGAGGAGCTGGAGGCCGAGCGGCGGCGGCGCGCCGCCGGCGAGGCGGGCCCGCAGCTGCTGGAAGAACTCGACCGCGAACTCCCGGCGGGCGCGCTCCTTCACGACCTCGAATCCGGCGGCCGCGAGGAGCCGGCGGTAGGTGGCGGGCGTCTCGACGAAGCTCGTCTCGGGGCTCTCCGCCCAGGGCACCGGGAACGCGAGCGCCCCCTCCCCCGCGCGCATCACGTCGTAGATCCCGAACGGGCCGCCCGGCTTCACGACCCGCCGGACCTCGGCGAACAGGGCGGCCTTGTCCGCGGATGTTCATGCCGACGTGGAGCATGTAGGCGCCGTCGAAGGCGTGCCGCCCGAACGGCAGGGCGAGCGCGCTGCCTTGCCGGTAGGAGACCTGTCCACCGAGCCCGGTTCGCGCGGCGAGCGCGGTGGCGACGCGCACGTACTCGTCCGTGAGGTCGATGCCCGTGACCCGCGCGCCGAGCTCCTCGGCGAAGTAGCGCGATGCGCCGCCGAGCCCGGAGCCGATGTCGAGGAGATGGCCGCCCCGCGGGGCGTCGAGCTCCCGCGCGAAGTCGACCGTCGCCTGCCGGCCGCCGATGTGGAACTCGTCGACCGGGGCGAGATCGGCCGGCGCGAGCCGCTCGGGATCCTTGCCGGCGGCCACCAGGGCGTCGAGGATCGCGCGCTCGAGCGACCCGTGCGTGTAGTGCGCGGCGATGCGGGACTCGGGATCCATGATCCTCCTCCGCGTGGTGGGGGCGCCGGGCCCCCGCCTCAGACTCGCACGATCAGCTCGGCGAGGCCCCGGAACGTGATGTTCGGCTTCCAGAGGCGTGGCGCCCCCGGCTCGAGGCGGATCGCCGGGAACCGCTCGAGGATCGCGGCCAGCGCCATCGGGGCCTCGAGCCGCGAGAGGGCCGCCCCGATGCAGTAGTGGATGCCGTACCCGAACGCGAGGTGCTTCGCCGGGCCGCGCAGGAGATCGAGCGCGTCGGGATCCGCGAAGACCGCCTCGTCGCGATTCGCGGAACCCAGGAACGCGAGCACGCGGTCCCCGGCGCGGATCCGCCGGCCCGCGAGCTCCGTGTCGCGCGTCGTGCGCCGGCGATTCCGCTGGACCGGGCTGTCGAAGCGCAGGAGCTCCTCGACGGCGGGGCCGCACGCCTCCGGGGTCCGCCGGAGGAGGTCGAGCGCGGCGGGGCGCTCGAGGAGCGCCAGGAGCCCGTTGCCGATGAGATTCGCCGTCGTCTCGTGACCGGCGAAGAGGAGGGTCACGCACGCGCCGACGAGCTCGTCCGGATCGAGCGCCTCCGTCGAGGGGGCGACCAAGAGGCTGATCAGATCCGCCCCGGGCTCTCGCCGGCGGCGCTCGATGAGCGGCTCGAGGTAGGCCTGGAACTCCGCCATGCTGCGCTCGGCCTGGGCCGCTCGGCCCGGCTCGATCCGGCCGGTGCCGACGAACGCCACGATGTCCGCGGACCATCCGGCGAAGCGATGCTGGTCGGCGGCGGGGACGCCGAGCAGCTCGGCGATGACCATCGCCGGCAAGGGGTAGGCGAATCGGCTCAGGAGATCGATGGTCGACCCGGGCGCGATGTCGTCGAGGAGCCCGGCGATCAGCTCCTGCACCCGGGGACGGAGGCTCTCCACCACACTCGGCGTGAACTGCTTCGCCAGGAGCCGCCGCAGGCGGGTGTGGACCGGGGGGTCCGTCGTCGAGACGATCGGCGCGGAGTAGTGCCGGCGAAGCGCCGGGTATGCCCCCGCGCCGAGGAGGCCCTCCGGCCGCAGCAGCTCGAGCTCGTACCCCGCGCTCGAGAAATCGTCGACGCGCCGGAGCACGTCCATGACGTCCGCGTGGCGGGTGACGACCCATGCCCCCCAGGGCTCGCACCAGTGGACCGGGTCCTGCTCGCGGACCGCGCGATAGACGGCATAGGGATCCTGGACGAATCCGGGCGAGCTCAGGCGCTCGTCGAGCCCGCCGGCACTCGGTGCTGGCCGCGCGGTCGTCACGGACCGTTCGCGCCCCGCGGAGTCCGCCGGTCCGCCGGCGCGCGGCCTGTCGACGAACGGTCGGAACGAGGCGATCCCGGGCCGGACGGATCAGTCACGGGCGGCGCCCCCCACCCGGCGCGGCAGGACTGGGACCGGGCCACGAGCAGCCGCACGAGCAGCAGATAGACCACGCCCGGAGACGCAGCGTCAAGCGCCCGCGGGACGAGCGCGCGTCCCCGTGCGTGGCGCGGCGGCCGCGAGGCCGCACCCGACATCCGGGGAGGGCGAACACGCACTCCGTGACGATGACCGCCCTCCGGCCGCCGAGCCGGGGCGACGGAGGCGACGAGGACGAGCCGTTCCTGAGCGCGTGGCGGCCGAGGATCGGCTCGCGGATCCCGGGCGTGGGTTGACAGGCCCCGGACCCCGCGCTAGCGTCGGGCCGATCACGGAGCACCTGGCACGACTCAAGACCCGAGGCATCCCGGACATCGCGCGCTTGACCGGTCCGCCTGTGACGCGCCGCGCTCTCGATTCCGTGTCGCGCCCCGGGCCGATCGCCATCCCCTTACCGAGCGGAGGAACGCACCCATGAGACGACTCGGACTGCTCCTCGTTCTGGCCGCGGCCGGCCTGCTTCTCGCCGCCGGCCCCGTCGCGGCCGCCGACTACGTCATCAAGCTCGGCCACGTGATCGCGCCCAGCGAGCCCATCCACCAGGCCTTCGAGCGGATGGCGGAGCGGGTGAAGGATCGCACCAAGGGCCGGGTGGAGATCCAGGTGTACCCGAACTCCCAGCTCGGCTCGAACAAGGACACCTACGAGCAGGCGCGGATGGGCGCCCCGGTGATGGCGCACATCGACCCCGGGTATGCCTCGGAGCTCGGCGACACCGACATCGCCATCCTCGGCGGCCCGTTCCTCTACGACAGCTGGGACCAGGCCAAGAAGATCATCGCGTCGCCCCTGGTCCAGAAGGTGAACGAGAACATCCGCACCCGGGGGAGCTTCCGCATCCTGTCCTGGGGGTACTACTTCGGCTCCCGCCACGTCATCAGCGACAAGGGCTATCCGAGCCCGGCCGACATCAAGGGGCGGAAGGTCCGCGTGCCGCCGAACCCGATGTGGGTCGAGACCTTCAAGTCCATGGGGGCCGTCCCCACCCCGCTCCAGTGGTCGGAGGTCTACTCGGGCCTCTCCCAGGGCGTCGTGGACGCCGCCGAGGCGCCGCTCTCGACCCTGTACGGCTCGAAGCTCTTCGAGGTGAAGAAGGTGGTCACCCTCACCGGCCACTTCAAGGCCGTGACCGGCGTCGGCATCGGCGAGACCTTCTTCCAGTCGCTGCCCAAGGACATCCAGCAGATCCTCCAGGAAGAGGCGGAGGAGGGCGGGCGCTGGGTGTCGCCGATCACGATCCAGAAAGAGGACGAGTACCGCCAGACGCTCACGAAGGCGGGCGTGACGTTCGTGCAGGCCGACGCCGAGGCCTACCGGAAGGCCACGGCGGCCACCTACAACGCGTTCCCGAAGTGGTCGCCCGGCCTGTACGACCGCGTCCGCGAGGTCCTGAAGTAGCCCTCGGCGAATGACGGCATCCGCGCAGGGCGCGTCGGAGCCGGAGCCGTCCGGGCCCGGCTCCGACGCGCCCAGGCCTGGTCCGGCTCGTTTTCGACCGTTTCGAAGAGCTCGTCGGCGGCGTCGCCTTCGTCGGGATGACGGCGATCGTCTTCGTCAACGTCGTCTCGCGCTACGTCTTCAACGATCCGATCCCCGGCGCCGACGAGCTGGCGACCCTCTGCTTCACGTGGGCGGTCTTCGTCGGCGCCGCCGCCGGCGTCCGCCAGCGCCTCCACATCGGGATCGAGTTCATCGTCAACTGGTTCCCGCCCCGCGGCCGGGCGGTGCTCGGTCTCCTGGTGGTCGCCCTCATGGCGTTCTTCGTCGGGATCCTCGGCTACTACGGGATCAAGCTGATGCTGAGCGGCAACTTCAAGCTCACGCCCGTGCTCCAGTGGCCGTACACGTGGATCTACCTCGCGATCCCGGTGGGGGCGGCGCTGATGCTCGTGCGCCTCCTGCCCATCGCGGCCGAGCATCTCGCCCGGCTTCGCGGCGCCCCGGTCCACGAGATCCAATCCTCGACGCCGAACCTGTCATGATGACGCTGGTCTTCGTCGCCATGGCCGGGCTCCTGGCCATCGGCGTGCCGATCGCCTTCACGCTCGGGCTGGCGAGCGCGATCTTCTACCTGTGGGCGCCGGGGATCTCGCCCGCCTTCCTCGTCCAGCGCATGGTGGCCTCGACGGAGTCGTTCCCGCTCCTCGCGGTGCCGTTCTTCATCTTCGCCGGGGCGGTGATGACCCGGGGCGGCATCAGCCACCGCATCCTCGGGCTCGCCGACGCGCTGGTCGGCCACCGGGTCGGCGGCCTGGCCCAGGTGAACGTGCTCAACAGCGTGTTCATCGGGGGCATGTCCGGGTCCGGCAACGCGGATGCGGCCATCGACGCCAAGACCCTGGTCCCGGTGATGGTGCAGAAGGGGTACTCGAAGCCGTTCGCGGCGGCCGTCACGGCCGCCTCCGGCGTGATCGCCCCGATCATCCCGCCCGGCATCGGCCTCCTGATCTACGGGTTCATCGCCGACGTCTCGGTGGGCCGCCTCTTCATCGGCGGCATCGTGCCGGGGCTCCTCCTGGCGCTCGGCCTCATGATCGCGGTGCACGTCGTCTCCACGCGCCGCGGGTACGGCCGGCAGCGGCCGCACCGGGCGCCGCTCGGCGAGGTCCTCCGCCACGCGCGCCAGGCGTCGTGGGCGCTCTTCCTCCCGGTCCTGATCCTCGGCGGGCTCCGGGGCGGCGCCTTCACGCCGACCGAGGCGGGGGCCGTGGCCGCGGTCTACGCGGTCCTCATCGGCACGCTCGTGTACCGGGAGGTCTCGGTGCGCGACCTCTGGCCGATCGTCGGCGAGTCCCTCGCGGCGACCGCGGTGGTCATGCTGATCCTGGGCGCGGCCAACGCGCTCATGTGGGCGCTGACGTGGGAGCGGGTCCCCGTGAAGATGGCCCAGGCGCTCTTCGCGATCTCGGACAACCCCTACGTCCTCCTGCTCCTGGTGAACGTCCTCCTCCTGATCCTCGGCTGCCTGATGGAGGGGACGGCGCTCCTGATCATCCTGACCCCGATCCTGGCCCCGGTCTTCTTCAAGCTCGGCGTCGACCCGGTCCACTTCGGCCTCGTCATCGTGCTGAACCTGACGATCGGCGCGGTGACGCCCCCGGTCGGGACGATCCTCTACACGGTGTGCGCGATCGTCGGCGTGTCGGTCGAGGAGCTGACCCGCGAGCTCGGCCCGTTCCTGCTGGCCCTGGTCGTCGTGCTCTTCGTGGTCACCTACGTGCCGGCGACGGTCATCTGGCTCCCGAACCTCATGATGGGGAAGTGACGACGCCCGAGCGCCTCGTCCCGGTCGGCTTCGTCGACCGGCTGTTCCGGCTCGACGGCCAGGTGGCGCTCGTCACCGGCGGCGCGAGCGGGCTCGGGGCCGCCATCGCCGCCGGGCTCGGGCAAGCCGGCGCGCGCGTCGTCATCGCCGACCTCGACCTGGCCGGGGCCGAGGCGTATGCCGCGCTCCTGACCGATCTCGCGGAGCGGCCGGTCGCGCTCCCGGTGGACGTGACCCGGCGCGACTCCGTGGAGACCCTGACCGCGGCGGTCGTCGAGCGGTTCGGGCGGATCGACGTCCTGGTCCAGAGCGCCGGGACCGCCGCCCGCCACCCGGCCGAGACCTTCCCGGAGGAAGCCTGGGACCGGGTCGTGGCGGTGAACCTCAAGGGCGCGTTCCTCGTGGCCCAGGCCGTCGGGCGGGAGATGCTCCGCCAGCGCGCCGGTGCGATCGTGAACATCGCCTCGATCGGCGCGTCGATCGCCTACCCCCACACGACCGCCTACCTCCAGTCGAAGGGCGGGGTCGCGCAGCTCACCCGGAGCCTGGCCCTCGAGTGGATCGACCGGGGCGTCCGGGTCAACGCGATCGCGCCCTCGCTCTTCGACACGCCGCTCGTCCGCGCGGCCAACGCGCGCGCGAGCGCGACGAGCGAGTTCATCCTGGCCCGGACGCCGATCGGCCGCCTGGGGGAGCCGCGCGAGGTGGTGGGCGCGGCGATCTTCCTCGCGTCGGCGGCCGCCTCGATGGTGACCGGCCACGTGCTGCAGGTCGACGGCGGGTACCTCTGCGCCTGAGAGGGGCCACCGGCGGGCGGGTCGGCCCGGCGCGGAATTCCTGACCGGCCCCGCGCGGGCCGGTGGGAGACTGAACCCCGAGATGGTCGGGAGGGCGCGTCCCGCCCGTGCCACCCCTGGGAGAACACGATGCTCCGGACCCGCGTCCTCCGCCCGCGCTGGCTCACCATCGCGCTGGTCCTCTGGACCGCCGCCTGGCTCACCCTGCCGGCGCCGGCCGAGGGGGCGCCGCTTCCCCCGGTGCGCGCATTGATGGCGGATGGGGCGGACGGGGCCGACGGGCCCGCTGTCGAGATGGGCATCCTCCGGGACGCGCTGGTCGCCCAGGGCCTGTCGCCTGCCGACGCGGAGATCGTCCTCGCCCGCCTGACGCCCGGCGAGCGCGCCGAGCTGGTCCAGCGCGCCGGGGAGCTCGGTGTCGGGGGGAACCCCCCGCTCTTCCTGATCGTCGGCATCGTCTTGCTCGTCGCGATCCTGCTCTACCTCCCCATGGCGGGCCGCATGCAAGGCTGGTGGCGCTGAGCTCGAGCCTCCCCTGCCGACCGCCGGGCTCGCCGCGGAGGCCGCGTTGACAGCCCGCGCGGTGCGGCATAGAGTCGCTGAAAGCCCGCCGGCCGGCCGCTCCGCGCTGGGCGGGCCCGATCACCAGCAGGAGGTAGCCGGTCATGGAAGCCCGCGAGTATCACGACGCGTACTCCGAGTCGCTCGAGGCGGACTTCAAGGAGCTCGAGAGCGCGCTTCTGAGCGACACCGTCAAGATCCTGGCGCCGAACGAGCCGATCAAGTGCTCGGCCGACACCACGGTGCACGCCGCCATCCTGCAGATGATGGAGAAGCGCCGGGCGTCGGTGGTGATCGTGGACAGGGCGGGCCAGCTGCGCGGCATCTTCACCGAGCGGGACCTCCTCCGCCGGGTGGCGGCGCCGGGCCGGGACCCGAAGACGACGCCGCTCGGCGAGGTGATGACCCGCGACCCCGAGACGCTCGGGCCGGACACCCTGATCGCCTACGCGATCAACCGGCTCCACAACGCGCGCTACCGGACGATCCCCCTGATCGACGCCCAGGGGCGCCCGATCGGCGTCATGACCGTGAACGACATCGTCCAGTGGCTGGCGGAGCTCTTCCCCGAGGCGATCCTCAACGCGCCGCCCGGCGGGGGCTTGAAGCGGCCGCACGACGTCGACGCGGGCTGACGCCCGCCGCGCGGGCCGAGGCACAGAACCGCCCCCGGAGCGATCCGGGGGCGGCGCCGTCAGTACGGCGCGTCAGGGGCGCCCGGATCGCGAGCCGCGAGCCGCTACTTCACCTGCTCCGCGAGCCACTTCGCGGCCTTGGCCTGCGCCTCGGAGTTGCCGTGCTTGCCCGCGGCGTGCGAGGCCTCGGCGCTCTTCGAGAGGGCCTTCGCTTCCTCGACCATGCCCGGCGTTGCGCGCCTTCTGCCGGTCGTCGCCCATGCCGGCCTTGGGCTCGGCGGCGGCGATGGACTCGTTGGCGCCCTTGACCAGCGCGGGGCAGCTGAAGGCCCAGGCGGAGCCGACGGCGGCGAGCCCCACCACGAGCGCGAGCGTGAGTGCAACCCAGGTCCGCATGGCATGCCTCCTCATTCGAGTGAGTGCAGTGGCGTGGCCGGCGAGACGACCTCGCCAGGGGAACGGGCCATCGTCCGGCAAGGTTCCCGGGGCGCGGTGCCCGGACGGTGATCTCGCTGGTATACTACCGCCACCGTGGCAGAGTACCTCCCCGTGCTCATTTTTCTCGTGATGATCGTGGCTTTCGGCGGCGTGAGCCTCGCCGCGGCGGCCGTGGTTCGGCCCTCGCGCCCGACCGCGGCGAAGCTCCAGAGCTACGAGTGCGGGCCGGAGCCGGTCGGCCCCGCCTGGATCCGGTTCCCGATCGGCTTCTATCTGGTGGCGCTCGTCTTCATCGTCTTCGACGCCCTGGTGGTGTTCCTCTTCCCCTGGGCCCTGGTGCTCCGGGCGCTCGGCTGGGCGGCCTTCGGGCCGATGGTGCTCTTCCTCCTCATCCTCGGCCTCGGCTGGCTCTACGCGTATCGGGAAGGGATCCTCGCGTGGAGGTGAAGCCGCCCATCCCGGTGATCCCGCCGCCGGCCTGGGAAGAGGTCAAGGACCTGCAGGAGTGGGTGAAGTACCGGCAGGAGCGGCCGGGCGGGGATCAGGTGTCGGAGACGGTCGCGGCGCTCTGGGACCGCCTCGAGCACTTCCCCGGCGGCTGGCTCGCGGTCAGCTCCACCACCAAGGTCTTCAACTGGGCGCGGAAGTCCTCGATGTGGCCCGTGACGTTCGGGCTCGCGTGCTGCGCGATCGAGATGATGGCGACCTTCGCGTCCCGCTTCGACGTCGAGCGCCTCGGGATGGTGCCCTGGGCGTCGCCGCGCCACGCGGATCTCATGATCGTCTCCGGCACCGTGACCATCAAGATGGCGCCCATGCTGACGCGCATCTACGAGCAGATGGCCGACCCGAAGTGGTGCATCTCCATGGGCTCCTGCGCCAATTCCGGGGGGCCGTTCCGCCACGGCTACCACGTGGTCAAGGGCGTGGACCGCGTGGTGCCGGTCGACGTGTACGTGCCCGGGTGTCCGCCGACGCCCGAGTCCCTGATGTTCGGCATCCTCAAGCTCCACGAGAGGGTCGCCGAGTACCAGCAGACCGGGCGGCGGACGCCGCCCGGCCCGCCCCCGGACTGACGTGCGTCCACGACGCGGCCAGGGCCGGGGATGGGTCGGGGGGCGGCGGTGCGCGCCGCCTCCGGCGGGCTGCCTGCGCCCGTGACCGCCGAGACCGCGATCGCCCGCCTGCGGGAGGCTCTCGGGGCCGAGGCCACCGGCGAGGATCCGAAGCGCCCGCTCGACGTCCGGCACCTCGTGGTGTCGGTGCCGGTCGAGCGCTGGATCGAGAGCCTCACCTTCGCCCGGGACACGCTCGGCTGCCGCTACTTCTGCCACCTCACCGCCGTCGACTGGAAGGCCGAGGGGTTCGAGGTCGTCTGCCGGGTGGAGAGCCTCGAGACGCACCTCGGGCTGACCGTCAAGACGCGCCTCGCGCGCGAGGCGCCGTGCCCGAGCCTCACCGGCCTCTACCGGGGCGCCCTCTGGATGGAGCGGGAGTGCCACGAGCTGTTCGGCATCCGCTTCGACGGGCATCCCGACCTCCGGCGGCTGCTCCTGCCGGAGGACTGGGAAGGCTACCCGCTCCGCAAGGACTACGCGGTGGACACCCCGCACCCCCCCTATCGCTGACCCTGCACGGAGGACCCCGATGATCCACGAGCTCCGCCGCTACACCGTCAAGCCCGGCAAGCTCGCCGACTACGTGGAGAAGTCCGGCTCGATCGGGCGGCCCATCCGCGGCGACCGCTACGGGAAGCTCCTCGGCTACTGGTCGACGGAGCTCGGCCCGCTCAACCAGGTGGTGCACCTCTGGGAGTACGCCGATCTCGCGGCCCGGACGACGGCGCGGGCGGGCCTGGCGAAGGACGAGCGCTGGGTCAAGGAGTACATCCCCGCGAGCGGCCCGCTCCTCGACAGCCAGGAGAACATGATCCTCACGCCGTTCGACTGGGCGCCGTTCCGGCCGACGACGGGCATGAGCATTCACGAGCTGCGCGTGTACCGGCTCCACGCCGGCAAGGCCGCGGCCTACAGCGAGACGATGCGCGAGGCGCTGCCGCTCCGGGAGAAGCACTCCTCGCCCGTGGGCTACTGGCTCGTCGAGATCGGTCCGCTCAACAGCATCGTCCACCTCTGGGGCTATCGGGACCTGGCCCATCGCGCCGAGGTCCGGCGGGCGCTCGCGGCCGACACGGCGTGGCAGACGGCGGCGGGGCGGCTCATGCCGCTCCTCCAGTCCCAGGAGGCGACGATCCTCGTGCCCACGAACTACTCGCCCTGCCGGTAGCGGCCGCGCGATGGACCCGCGGCCGCCGCGCGATGACGACCGACCCGGGACCCGGGCGGACCGTCGTCGACTACGGGTACGGGGGCAACGAGCGCCTCGTGATGAACATGGGGCCGCAGCACCCCTCCGCCCACGGCGTCTTCCGGATGATCCTGACGCTCGAGGGCGAGACGATCGTCGCCGTCGACCCGGTGATCGGCTACCTCCACCGCTGCCACGAGAAGCTCGGGGAGACGCTGACCTACGTCCAGTACCCGTCGATCGCGTCGAAGACGGACTACGTCTCGGCGATGACGGCCGAGCTCTGCTACGTGCGCGCGGCGGAGCAGCTCGGCCAGATCGAGGTGCCGAAGCGCGCCCAGTACCTGCGCGTCCTGGTGGCGGAGCTCCAGCGCGTCGCCTCCCACTGCCTCTGGCTCGGCACCTGGTGCATGGACATGGGCGGGGCGCTCGGGGGCGGGGCGACGATGTTCCTCTACTGCTTCCGCGAGCGGGAGACGATCCTCGACCTCTTCGAGGCGCTGACCGGGCGCCCGGCTCCTCTACGGGTTCCACCAGATCGGCGGGACGCGCTACGACATCCCCGCGGGCTGGGCGGACAAGTGCCGGGAGACGCTCGCCCACGTCGAGAGCCGGATCCCCGAGTACGAGGCGCCTCCTCGAGGGGAACACGATCTTCCTGGTCCGGACCCAGGGCGTGGGGGTGATCTCCCGCGAGCTCGCCCAGGAGGTGGGCGTGTCGGGCCCGCTCCTCCGGGGCTCGGGGTTCTCCCACGACATCCGCCGGGTCGAGCCCTACTCCGCGCTACGAGGAGTTCCAGTTCGACGTGCCGGTGGAGACGGCGGCCGACTGCCACGCGCGCTACCGCGTGCGGATGCGGGAGTTCCGGCAGGCGATTCGCATCGTCCGCCAGGCGCTCGACGGGCTGCCGGCGGGGCCGATCTCCTCCCGCCCCGGCGTGAAGTCGATCGCCCAGGTGAAGCTCCCCAAGGGCGAGGCGTACGCGCGGGTCGAGAGCCCGCGGGGCGAGGTCGGGATCTACCTGGTCTCGGACGGCTCGACGAAGCCCTACCGGATGAAGTGGCGGGGCGCCTCGTTCTCGAACCTGGCGGTGGCCGGGCACATCCTGCCGGGCCACAAGATCGCCGACGCCGTCGCCATCCTGGGCTCGATCGACCCCGTGTTCGGCGAGGTGGACCGCTAGCCCGATGACCGACCTCTTCTGGACCGTCGGGCCGCCGTTCCTCCTCCTGAACGGCGTCCTGATCCTCGTGACGCTACCTGACGCTCCTCGAGCGGAAGTTCGCCGCGCGGCTCCAGTCGCGGGTCGGGCCCTACGAGGTGGGGCGCCCGCACGGGTGGCTCCAGCCGATCGCCGACGCGGTGAAGCTCCTCCTGAAGGAGGACATCGTCCCGACGGCCGCCGACCGGCCGGTCTACAACCTGGCGCCGATCGTGTTCCTGGTCCCCGCCTTCCTCATGTACGCGGCGATGCCGTTTTCCCGGAGCTGGGTGCTGGCCGACCTCGAGATCGGCCTCGTCTTCGTCCTGGCGGTCTCGTCGCTCGAGGTCGTGGGCCTCTTCATGTGCGGCTGGGGATCGAACAACAAGTACGCGCTCCTCTCCGCCATGCGGGCCGTGAACCAGATCATCTCCTACGAGGTCCCGTTCATCCTGGTGGCGCTGGTGCCCGTCGTGCTCACGGGCTCGCTCCGCCTGTCGACGATCGTCGACGCCCAGCAGGGTCTCCTCGGCTGGTTCGTCTTCTACCCGGTCCTGGGCCAGGTCGCCTTCGTCGCGTTCATGGTGATGACCCTCGCCTCGGAGAATCGCATCCCGTTCGACATCGTCGAGGCCGAGTCGGAGCTGGTCGCGGGCTTCCGGGTGGAGTACTCGGGGATGAAGTTCGCCCTGATCCAGCTGGCCGAGTTCGTCCACCTCTTCGGCGTGGCCTGCCTCGGCACGCTCCTGTTCCTCGGCGGCTGGCTCGGCCCGGGCCCGGCCGCGCTCGGCCCGGTCTGGTTCCTGCTGAAGGCGCTCTTCCTCTTCCTCGCTGGTCGTCTGGGTCCGCTGGTCGTTCATCCGCATCCGGGTGGACCAGATCCTCGCGCTCTCCTGGAAGGTCTTCCTGCCGGCCTCGGTCGTGCTCCTCCTGGCCGCGGCGGCGGTGGTGGCCGCGGGCGGAGGGCCCGGTGCCTGAGGGCGGCGTGCGGACGGCGTTCCGGATGGCGCGGGCGGCGGGCACGGCCATGGCCATGACGCTCCGGAACCTCTTCCGGGCGCCGGTGACCGTGCACTACCCGCGGGTGACGCGGCCCTACCCCGACCGCTTCCGCGGGGTGCTCGCGCTCACCTACGACCCCGAGACGGCGAGGAGAACTGCATCGGCTGCCGGCTCTGCGAGTTCATCTGCCCGCCGCAGGTGATCAAGGTCGAGATGCTGAAGGCGGAGAAGCGGAACTACGCGAAGCTCTTCACGCTCGAGCTCTACGCGTGCGAGTTCTGCGAGCTGTGCGTCCAGGTCTGCCCGACCGACGCGATCATCATGCTCCGGACGTTCGACCTGGCCACGACCGACCGCCGGGAGCTGCTCCTCGACAAGGACCGCCTCCATGCCCTCGGCCGGCAGTTCCCGCCGTCCTGGGCCACCGGGACCGGGCTCCGGGCCATGCAGGCGCCGCCGGCCCGCGGGGGCGCCAAGGGCGAGGCCGCGAAGGAGAGCGCCGAGTGAGCCGGCGGGCCGAGCCCCCCGGCGCGCCCGCGGCCCGGCCACCGAGGCGCCGCCCCCGCGGGGACGCGGCGCGTCCCGTGACCGCCCAGGCGCTCGGGCTGGGCGGGATCGGCCTCCTGGTCCTGGGGGCGAGCCTGGGGGTCGTCCTCGCGCGGAACCTCTTCCACTCCGTCCTCTGGCTCGCGCTCGCCCTCGTGGGGACGGCCGGCCTCTTCGTCCTGCTCCACGCGGAGTTCCTCGCCGCCGTCCAGGTCCTCCTCTACGCGGGCGGCGTCGTGACCATCGTCGTGTTCGCCATCATGCTGACCGAGCGGCTGGTCGGGGACTCCCTCCGGCCAGACGAACCGCGGGCATCCTCGCCGGCGCGGCTGGCCGCCCTGGCCGTGTTCGCCGGGCTGGCCGGGACCATCCTGCGGGCGGCGCGGCCCGCGCTCCGCGCCGGGGCCGGACCTCACGACCGCGGCGCTCGGCCGGGCGGTCCTGACCGAGTGGGTGCTCGCCTTCGAGGTGCTCGGGATCCTCCTGGTCGCCGCGCTCCTCGGCGCCCTCTACCTCGCCCGCACGGAGGACTAGGACGCCGTGAGCCCGGTGCCCCGCAAGCCGGCGTCGCGTCCCGGAGCCCGGCGGCCGTGCTGAGCGCCTACCTCCTCCTGGCCGCCGCCATGTTCGCCATCGGGCTCTTCGGGGTCCTGACGCGGCGGAACGCCGTCGGCATCCTCCTCGGCCTCGAGCTCATGCTGAACGCCGTCAACATCAACCTGGTCGCCTTCGCGCACTTCAACGGCGGCGGTGGCGGGCTGGGTGCTCGCGCTCTTCACCATCGCGATCACGGTGACGGAGGTCGCGGTCGGGCTGGCGATCGTCATCGTGATCTTCCGCGTCCGCCGCACGGTCGACGCGGACCACCTGAACCTCCTGCGAGGCTGAGTGGCCGTGACCCGTCCCTGAGCCCGGCCGCGTGACCGAGACCGACCTCGCCCTCCTGGTCCTCGCCGGCCCCTTCGGGGCCGCGCTCCTGCTCGGCGTGCGTGCCGCCGCTCCGGCGGGCCGGGCGGCTGGCGGCGCTCGTCTCGCTCGCCGGGATCGGCGTCGCCCTCGTCGCGGCCGTGCGGCTCGTGACGGGCCTCTGGCTCGCGCGCGCCGGCGCTCGCGGCCCACGGGGGCAGCGCGTTCCGCGAGGCGACGCTGACCGTGCCCTGGCTCGCGCAGGCCGGGCCCGTGCCGCTCGCCACGGCGGGGGTCTACGTCGACGCGCTGGCCGCCGCGATGGCGGCGCTGGTCACCCTGGTGGCCGCCCTGGTCCAGCTCTACTCGCTCGGCTACCTCGCCGACGAGCCGCCGCCGGCCCTCGGGCGCTACTACCTCTACCAGTCCCTCTTCGCGTTCTCGATGCTGGGCCTCGTCTTCGCGCCGAACTTCCTCCAGCTGTTCATCTTCTGGGAGCTGGTGGGCCTCTGCTCGTACCTCCTGATCGGCTTCTACTACCAGCGCCCGGCGGCCGCCGCGCGCCGCGGTCAAGGCCTTCTGGGTGACGAAGCTCGGCGACGTGGGCTTCCTCCTCGGCATCGTGCTGCTCTGGGGCGCGACGGGGACCTTCGAGTTCGACACGCTCTTCCGGGCGGTCGCGGGCGGCGCCCTCCCCGCGGGCCTCGCGCTCTGCATGACGCTGATCTACCTCGGCGCCGTCGGCAAGAGCGCCCAGTTCCCGCTCCACGTCTGGCTGCCCGACGCGATGGAGGGCCCGACCCCGGTGTCGGCGCTGATCCACGCCGCCACGATGGTGACGGCGGGCGTGTTCCTGGTGGCGCGGGCCTACCCGCTCTTCCAGGCGGTGCCGTGGGTGCTCCTCCTGATCGCCTACGTCGGCGCGTTCACCGCCCTCCTGGCGGCGACGCTCGCGCTCGGCGAGTCCGACCTCAAGCGCGTCCTCGCGTACTCGACCGTGTCCCAGCTCGGCTACATGATGACCGCGCTCGGCGCCGGCGCCCTCGCGGCGGGCGTGCTCCACCTCCTGCTCCACGGCTTCTTCAAGGCGCTCCTGTTCCTCGCCGCGGGGGCGGTGATCCACGCCGTCCACACGAACGACATGGGCGCCGATGGGCCGGCTCGGGCGGGCCATGCCGAAGACCGCGATCGTGTTCGTCGTGGGGACGCTCGCGCTCGCGGGCGTGCCGCCCTTCGCGGGCTTCGTCTCGAAGGAGGCGATCCTCGGCGGCGTCTGGGAGGCGGGCCTCCGCGGGCCCTTCGTCCTCCTGTCCGTCACGGTGTTCCTGACGGCGTTCTACATGTTCCGGGCGGTCTTCCTGACGTTCTTCGGCGCCCGCGGCGCGGGCGGCCACCCGCACGACCCGCCGGGCGTCATGATGGGCCCGCTCTGGCTCCTGGCGGTGCTGTCGATCGCGGGCACGGCGCTCGGCGGGGCGGCGCTCGGCCTGACCTTCCCGGAGTTCCTGCGCGGCGAGGCCGGCGCGACGCTCCCGCACGGGCCGGGCTGGCTCACGCCGCTTCTCCGTCGGGCTCGCGCTCGCGGGGCTCGTCCTGGCCTGGCTCGTCTACCAGCGGCGGACGGTCTCGGTCCGGGCGCTCACGCGGGGGCTCGGGCCCTTGCCGGCCTGGGCGGCGCAGGGCTACGGTCTCGACGCGCTCTACGTGGCCGTCTACCGGGGCGCGGTCCTGGCGTTCGGCCGGTCCGTGGGGTGGATCGACCGGTACATGGTCGACGGGCTGGTCAACGTCGCGAGCGCCGCCACCCTCCGGGCGGGCGCGGAGCTCCGACGGATCCAGACCGGCCGCGCCCAGGACTACCTCTACGGCGTGACCGCGGGCGTGCTCGTCGTCATGGTCGTCTGGAGGCTGGTGGGCGTGAGCGTCCCCGTGCTCTCGCTCGTCACGGCCACGCCGTTCGTGGCGGCCTGCCTCATCATGCTCCTCGGCCGGACGCGCCCGCTCGGGGTGCGGCTGATCGCGGTCGTCGCGGCGACGGTGACCCTCGGGCTGTCGCTCTACCTCTACCTCGCCTACGACCTGGCGGCCGGCGGGTTCCAGTTCCGCGAGCAGCTACCCGCTCGTCCCGCGCGCTCGGCATCTCCGTCGAGCTGGGGGTCGACGGCATGTCGGTGCTGATGGTCCTCCTGACCGCGATCATCATCTTCGCCGGCGTGTTCGCGTCCTGGACGGTCCTCGTCCGCGACCAGGAGTTCTACGCCCTCCTCCTGACGCTGGTGACGGGCGTGTTCGGAGTCTTCGTCTCGCTCGACCTGTTCGTGTTCTTCCTCTTCTACGAGATCGCGGTGCTGCCGATGTACCTCCTCATCGGCATCTGGGGGTCGACGGGCGAGGTGCGGCCCGCAGGGGGTCTTTGCCTGGGCGTTCCGCGAGACGGGCGTGGGCACCAAGGAATACGCGGCGATGAAGCTGACCCTCTACCTCCTGCTGGGGTCCGCGTTCATCCTGCTGGGGCTCTTCGTCCTCTACTTCGCGGGCGGCGTCCACTCGTTCTCCCTGCTCGCGCTCTCGCGAGGTGACGTTCAGCCCGGGCGTCCAGCGGTGGGTGTTCCTCGCCCTCTACGTGGGCTTCGGCATCCTGGCGGGCATCTGGCCGCTCCACACCTGGTCGCCCGACGGGCACGCCTCCGCGCCCACCGCGGTCTCGATGCTCCACGCCGGCGTCCTGATGAAGCTCGGCGCCTACGGCCTCCTCCGCGTGGGGATGACGCTCCTGCCCGAGGGAGCCCGGGAGTGGGCGCCCCTGGTGGGGACGATCGCGGTGATCAACGTCGTCTACGGCGCCTTCTCGGCGATGGCCCAGACGGATCTCAAGTACGTCGTCGCCTACTCGTCGGTGTCCCACATGGGGCTCGCCATGCTGGGCGCCGCCACCCTGACGGAGGCCGGGCTCAACGGCGCCGTCTTCCAGATGTTCGCCCACGGGATCATGACGGGACTCTTCTTCGCGCTGGTGGGGCTCATCTACGAGAAGTCCCACACGCGGGAGATCGGCCGGATGGGCGGGTTCGGGCGGCAGATGCCCGGGATCGCCGCGTGCTTCACGCTCGGCGGCCTCTCGTCCCTCGGCCTGCCCGGCCTCGCGGGGTTCGTCGCCGAGATCCTCACCTTCCTCGGCGCCTGGCAGTCGGCCTCCCGCTGGTGGCTCTTTCCCGCGGTGCTCGGCACGCTCCTCACCGCGATCTACGTGCTCCGCGTGGCCAAGCGGATCTTCTGGGGCCCGCTGGCCGGCGGCCCCGCACGGGGAGTGGGCGGCCTTGCCCGACGCCCGGGGGCCCGAGTGGGTGAGCCTGGTCTTCCTCTCGGCCATCCTCATCCTCTTCGGGCTCGTGCCGGGGCTCGCCCTCTCCCGCGTCGACCCGGCGATCGTGGCGCTCCTCGACCGGATCGGGGTCCTGCCGTGATGCTCCTGGCGCTCGAGCTCGGCGTCGCGGCCCTCGCCCTCATCGTCTTCCTGCTGGGCCTCGGCGGGCGCGAGCGCGGGCTCGCGCGAGGTCGGGCTGGTCACCGCCGTCGGCCTCGCCGGGCTCTTCGGGCTGTCGCTCGTCATCGACGCCCGCGGCCCCCTCTTCGACGGGGCGTTCATCGTGGACGGCCTGGCCGTGTTCCTGAAGCAGGTCTTCCTGCTGGCGACGCTCCTCGCCGTCGTCGGCGGGCTCGCGCCGGCCGGGCACGGCGTCGAGCGCCGCCGCGGCCTCGAGTACCACGTGCTCGTGCTGACCGCGCTCCTCGGCATGATGGTCCTGGCCTCGGCCCGCGAGCTGGTGCTCCTCTTCGTGGCGTTCGAGCTGATGTCGATCCCGCTCTACGTCCTGGCCGGCTTCGTCAAGCGGGACGCGCGGGCGGTGGAGGCGTCGCTCAAGTTCTTCCTGGTGGGGAGCCTGTCGACGGCGTTCCTGGCCTACGGGCTCTCGTTCGTCTACGGCGTGACCGGCAGCACCCGGCTCGACGTGGTGGCGCGGGCGGTGGGCGCGGGCGACCCGCTCCTGATCCTGGGCCTCGTCCTGGTCCTCGGCGGGGTGGGATTCAAGATCGCGGCGTTCCCGTTCCACATGTGGGTGCCCGACACCTACGAGGCGGCGGCGACGCCGTTCGTCGCCTGGCTGTCGGTGGCGCCGAAGGCGGCCGGCTTCGCGGTGCTGCTCCGCATCTTCGTCGAGCGCGCCGGGGCCGGCGGCCGGGCTCTGGGCCGGGGCGGCGGCGCTCCTCGGGCGCGCTGACGATCGTGGCCGGCAACGTGATGGCGATCCCCCAGACCGACGCGAAGCGGCTGCTCGCCTACTCCGGGATCGCGCACATCGGCTACATGCTGCTCGGCGTCGCGGCGCTCTCCACCGAGGGCGTGGCGATGCTGCTCTTCTACCTGGTGGCGCTACCTGTTCTCGAACATGGGCGCCTTCATGGTCGTGGAGGCCGTGGCGCGAGGCCGAGGGCTCGTCCGCGCTCCGGGCCTTCCGGGGCCTCGCCCAGCGCTCGCCGGCGCTCGGCGCTGGCGATGCTCCTCTTCCTGCTCTCGCTCGCCGGCATCCCGTTCGTGGTGGGGTTCTGGGCCAAGCTCTACGTCCTCTGGGCGGCGGCCCAGGCGGGGCTCTACGGGCTGGTGCTGCTGGCGGCGGTGCTGACGGTGGTGGCGCTCTTCTACTACCTCCAGGTCGCGAAGCAGATGTACATCGACGCCCCGGCCCGGCCCACGCCGGTGCCGGTCGCGACGCCGCTCGCGCTGGTGCTCGTCGTCAGCGCCGCGGCGGTCGTGCTGCTGGGGCTCTATCCCGGGCCGCTGCTCGACGCGGCGATGCGGGCGGCCGCGCCGCTGTTCTGACGGCCGCCCGCCCGGGCGCTCACTTCTTCCAGCGGCCCTCCACGTAGACCCAGCCCTGGGGCGTCTGCTGGTAGCGCCCGGGGATCCACGCGCCCTGCGCTTCGACCCAGCGTCCCGGCGCCCACGCCCAGCGGCCCCCCTGCCAGGCCCAGTGGCCCGCGATCCACACGAACTGGGGGCCGGGTGACGGGGGCGGCTTCTCGACCTGGACCGGCGGCGGCGGGCTGGGCGCCTGGGTGAAGCCGGGCACGACGCCGATCCCAAGGCAGAGACCGAGCGCCAGCACGATCAGCCGGCCACGTATCCGAGTCGCCATCCCGCCATCCCCTCTTCCCGTCGCCTGTTCCGACGGCCCCCGGCCCCGCCGCATTCAGTTTCGGCCCGCCCCAGCTAAGCAGGGGGGGCCACCTCCGTCAAGCACCGTCGACGGCCGGCGCGTCCATGGCGCGGACGTCGGTCAGCGCTTGCTTGACAGGCCCAGAGCCCGCGCTAGTTTACCGACCGGTCGGTACAGCCCAATGAGTCCCTCGCCCGTCAAGGAGCAGATCCTCGAAGTGGCCACCCGGCTCATGGCCGTCCAGGGCTACCACCGGACTCCGCTCGACGACGTCCTCCGGGAGAGTGGAGCCGGAAAGGGCAATTTCTATCACTACTTCCGGTCGAAGGAGGACCTCGGGTACGCGATCCTCGACCGGCTGTTCGACCGGTTCGAGGCCCGGACCCTGGCCCCCATCTTCGGAGACCACGCGCCGCGACCCGCTCGCCCAGGTCGAGGCGTTCCTCGAGGAGGTCCTGGCGACCCAGCGCGCCCGGAACTGCATCGGCGGCTGCCCCATCGGCAACCTCGCCACGGAGCTGGCCGACGCCCACGAAGGGTTCCGCCAGCGGCTGGCCAGCGGGTTCGAG
Source organism: uncultured Candidatus Rokubacteria bacterium (assembly GCA_963745015.1). Lineage (GTDB taxonomy): Bacteria > Methylomirabilota > Methylomirabilia > Rokubacteriales > DASRDR01 > DASRDR01. The sequence goes on along the minus strand of CAVUVU010000006.1, from coordinate 333,001 downwards.
CAGTGGCGGCAGTACCTGGCCGCGGCGCTCACGCGCGCCCGGGCGCTCGGAGGTCCTCGCCCCGGACGTCGACCCCGAGGCGCTCGCCCGGTTCCTGGTCGCGGCCATCGAGGGCGCCATCCTCCTCGGCAAGGTCCAGAGGGACATCCGGGTGATGGAGCACTGCGTCGCCGAGCTCCGGCGGCATCTCGGGCTCTATCGCCGCGCGGAGCGGCCGCTGGCGGCGAGCGCGGGCCGATGACCACCGAGCGGGCGCCGGCCGTGTCCACCGAGACGCCGGACCAGCGGCTGCACCAGGATCTCCTCGCCCAGGCGCCGGGCGCCCCGGAGGCGCTGGTCCACCGCTACGGCGTGAAGATCTACCGGCTCGCGCTTCGCATCACCGGGCAGCCCCGAAGACGCCCAGGAGGTGAGCCAGGACGTCCTCTGGACCATCGTCCGCAAGATCGGCACCTTCAAGGGCGAGTCCGCGCTCGGAAGCTGGATCTACCGCATCACCGCCAACGCCGCCTACGAGAAGCTCCGGAGCCGGCGCGGCAAGGACGAGGTGTCGTGGGAGGCCCTGCTGCCGGCCTTCGATCGGGACGGCCACCTCGTCGAGCCGGGCCACGACTGGACCCAGCAGGCCGAGGACCCCGCGCTCCAGGCCGAAGCCCGGCGGCGCCTGCGGGAGGCGGTCGACAGCCTCCCGGCGGACTACCGGACGGCGTTCGTGCTCCACGACATGGAGGGGCTCTCGAACCCGGAGATCGCCGAGATGCTCGAGATCAGCCTGCCGGCGGTCAAGTCGCGCGTGCACCGCTCGCGCCTGTTCCTGCGCCAGCGCCTCGAGCAGTACTTCCGGCGCGGCTGACCGCGGTCGTCTAGCCCTCGGGCTCGGCGGCCGGCGCCGGAGTCCCGAGCCGCGCCCGCACGCGCGGGCCGAGCCACGCCGCGCCCGCCGCGAGCGCCGCCAGCGCGAGGGTCCAGCCGACGAACGCGCGCGGCGAGCTCTCGCCCAGATCCCCCGCCCAGGCCATGAGGAAGATCGCGGGCGTCATGCCGATCGCGGTGGCGACGAGGAACGGGAGGAGGCGCATCGGCGTCAGCCCGGCGGCGAAGCTCAGGAGGTCGAACGCGGTGAAGGGCAGGAGCCGGGCCAGGAGCACGGCGAACGCCCCGTGGCGGAGGAAGAGCCCATCGGCCCGGCGGAGCGCCCGGGGGCTCACCACGCGCTCCACCAGGGGGCGGCCCCAGCGCCGCGCGAGGCCGAAGCAGAGCGCGGCCGAGACGAGGACGCTGATCCAGGACAGGAGGCCGCCCCAGAACGTGCCGAAGAGGAATCCCGTGGCGTAGACCACCGGGAACGACGGGAGCGGGGCGAGGACCGCCTGGACCTGGATCAGGAGGAACGCGGCGACGGGAGCCCACGGCCCGAATCCCGCGGAGATGCTCGCGCACGCCGGCCAGATCCCCGGCCGCGAGGAGGCGCCCGGTCTCGACGAGCCCGGCGCGGAGCGGGGGCCAGGCGGCGACGATCGCCAGCGCGGCGAGGCCGACCGCGAGCCATGGCAGCCACGCCAGCGCGGACCCAGGGCGGCGAGGGACGGACGGCCCGTCGAGGCACCCGGGCATGCTACCACTGCCCCGGTCCGCGGGGCGTGAGAGGCGCCAGACGTTGACAGTCCCGCACCGCTGTGGTCAAATTGGCGCTTCGGACAGCCTGCATTCCCCGCCATTCTCCGAGGAGGCAGCCCGTGGAAGCCGTGATCGTCTCTGGAGGCAAGCAGTACCGGGTCCGAGAGGGAGACCTCGTGCGTCTGGAGCGCCTCCCGTCGGCCCAGGGCGACACGGTGGAGTTCCGAGACGTGGCGTACCTCCGTGGCGAAGGGGACCCGGTGGTCGACCCGGCCCGGCTCGGCGCCGCGCGGGTGGTCGGGCAGGTCGTCCGGATCGGCCGGGCCAAGAAGATCGTGGTCGGCAAGTTCAAGCGCCGGAAGAACTACCGCCGCCGGCAGGGCCATCGCCAGGCGTTCACCCAGGTCCGGATCACCCGGATCGACGCGGGCGCCTGAGGGCGCACGGAGTCCCCGAACCATGGCACACAAGAAGGGTGTCGGCAGCTCACGCAACGGCCGGGACAGCCAGCCGAAGATGCTCGGGGTCAAGCGCTTCTCCGGCCAGTGGGTCCCCGCCGGCTCGATCCTCGTCCGCCAGCGCGGGACGCGCTTCTTCCCGGGCCGGAACGTCGGCCTCGGGGTCGACTTCACGCTGTTCGCCAAGGCGAGCGGCGTCGTCGCCTTCGAGGAGCGCAACGGCCGGCGGCTCGTGAGCGTCCGCGAAGAAGCCGCCTCCTAGCCTCCGCCCCGCGCCTGTGACCCCCGGACCGCCGTGTTCGTCGACGAGGTCGAGATTCACGTCCGGGCCGGCGATGGCGGCCGGGGCTGCGTCAGCTTCCGCCGCGAGAAGTACGTCCCCCGGGGCGGTCCGAACGGGGGCGACGGAGGCCGCGGCGGGTCGGTGATCCTCGAGGCCGACGAAGGCCTCGGCACCCTCCTCGACTTCCGGTACCGCCGCCACTACGCCGCCGAGCGCGGGGGCCACGGCGAGGGCTCCGACCGGCACGGCGCCAACGGCGACCATCTCGTCCTGCGTGTCCCCGTCGGCACCACCGTGCGCGAGCGGGACACGGGGCTCCTCCTCGGCGACCTCACCGGCCGACGGCGAGCGGCTCGACATCGCCAAGGGCGGCCGTGGTGGCCGCGGCAACGCGCGCTTCGCCACCTCCACGCACCGCGCCCCGCGCCACGCCGAGCCGGGCGAGCCCGGCGAGGAGCGCGGGCTTCGCCTGGAGCTCCGGCTCCTCGCCGACGTCGGGGTGGTGGGCTTCCCGAACGCGGGCAAGTCGACCCTGGTCGCCCGCCTCTCGGCCGCGCGGCCGAAGATCGCCGACTATCCGTTCACGACCCTCGTCCCGACGCTGGGGCTCGTCCGGCTCGACGCGGAGCGAAGCTTCGTCATCGCGGACGTGCCCGGGCTGATCCCGGGCGCGGCGGAGGGCAAGGGCCTCGGGCTCCGATTCCTCCGGCATCTCGAGCGGACGCGCGTCCTCGTCCACCTCCTCGACCTCGATCCCGCCACCGGACGCGATCCGGTGGAGGACTGGCGGGTCATCCAGGCGGAGCTCCGGGCCTACTCGCCCGAGCTGGCGGCGCGCCCGCAGCTCGTCGCCGCGAACAAGATCGACCTCGAGGGCGCGGCGCCCCGGCTCAAGCGCGTCGTGGCCATGGCCCGGCGCCGCCGGCTCCCCGTCCTCCCCCTCGCGGCGCGGACGGGCGCCGGGCTGGCGGAGCTCCGCGCCGCCCTCGGGGCCGCCCTCGCCGCGGCGCCGGTCGACCGCGCGGCGGGAGCCCACGCGTGACGCGCCGCCGGTTTCGCCGCGTGGTGGTCAAGGTCGGGAGCGGGCTCATCGCCGATCCCGTCGAGGGACCGGATCCGGCGCGCATCGAGCCGCTGGCGGCCGACCTGGCCGCGGTGATGGCGGGCGGGGTCGAGGTGGCCCTCGTGACCTCGGGCGCGATCGCGGCCGGCACCGCGCGGCTCGGGCTCGGCGGGAAGCCGCGGTCCATTCCCGAGAAGCAGGCGGCGGCCGCGGTCGGCCAGGCCGCGCTCATGTGGCACTACGAGCAGGCGTGCGGGGCGCACGGCGTCCGGGTCGCCCAGGTGCTCCTCACCCAGGAGGACGTGAGCCACCGGGAGCGGTACCTGAACGCCCGGAACACGCTCATGACGCTCCTCGGGTTCCGCGTCCTGCCGGTCATCAACGAGAACGACACGGTGGCGGTCGAGGAGATCAAGGTCGGCGACAACGACAACCTCGCGGCCCTCGTCGCGGCGCTCATCGACGCCGATCTCCTGGTGCTCCTCTCCGACATCGACGGACTCTACACGGGCGATCCGCGCCACGATCCCGCGGCGCGGCGGATCGCGCGCGTCGAGACCATCACGCCCGAGATGGAGGCGCAGGCGGGGGCCGGCGGGCCGGTGGGGACGGGCGGCATGGTGACGAAGCTCCAGGCGGCGCAGAAGGCGATGGCCGCCGGGATCCCCATGGTCATCGCCGACGGCCGGCGCCCCGGCGTCGTGCCGGCGGTGCTGAAGGGCGAGGCGGTGGGGACCTACTTCGAGCCGCGCACCGACCGGCTGGCGGCCCGCAAGCGCTGGATCGCCTTCGCGCTGCCGGTGCAGGGCGCGATCGCGGTGGACGCCGGCGCCCGCCGCGCCCTGGTCGAGCGCGGCAAGAGCCTCCTCCCGTCCGGCGTGCTGACGGTGAACGGGCAGTTCGCCGCCGGCGACGCGGTCGGCGTCCGGGACGCGGACGGCCGCGAGTTCGCCCGGGGCATCGTGAGCTGCGACGCCCGGGAGCTCGAGCTCCTCCGGGGCGCGAAGACGGCCGACATGGAGCGCCTCCTGGGGTATCGCGTGACGGAGGAGGTCATCCACCGTGACAACCTCGTCATCCTCTAACCCCGCAACCCCGTGCTAGTCTAGGGCCGTGGCGGCGATGGACGTGCGCGAGCTGGTCGAGACGCGCGCCCGAGCCGCGCGCGAGGCCGCCCGGAGCTTGGCGCTCGCCAACGCGCGCGTGAAGGGCGAGGCCCTCCTCGCCATGGCCCGCGGGCTCGAGGAAAAGGCCCCCGCCGTCCTCGAGGCGAACCGGGCGGACCTCGACCGGGCGCGCGGGCAGGGCCATCCGCGAGCCTTCCTGGACCGGCTGACCCTCACGGACACGCGGGTCGAGAGCATGGTGGCGGGGATCCGCCAGGTCGCCGCGCTGCCGGACCCCGTCGGGGAGACGGTCCGCGGCTGGCGGCGGCCGAACGGGATCGAGATCGCGAAGGTCCGCGTGCCGCTCGGCGTCGTCGGGTTCATCTACGAGAGCCGGCCGAACGTGACCGCCGACGCCGCCGCGCTCTGCGTCAAGAGCGGGAACGCCTGCGTGCTCCGCGGCGGCCGCGAGGCGCTCGAGTCGAACGGGGTCATCGCGGCGATCCTCGCCAAGGGGCTCGAGAAGGCCGGGCTCCCGCCGGAGGCGCTCGGGTTCATCGACGTGGCCGACCGCGAGGCCGTCGAGGTCCTGATCACCTGCGACCGGTACGTCGATCTCATCGTCCCGCGCGGCGGCGAGGCGTTCGTGCGCATGGTGGCCGAGCGGGCGACGATCCCGATCCTCAAGCACGACAAGGGCCTCTGCCACGTCTACGTCGACGCCGGGGCCGACCTCCACATGGCGGCGGACATCGCGGTCAACGCGAAGGCCCAGCGCCCGGGCGTGTGCAACGCGCTCGAGACGCTCCTGGTCCACGCGGACGCCGCCGCCCGCGTTCCTGCCCGCGGCGGCGGCGCGCTTCCGCGCCGCCGGCGTGGAGCTCCGGGGCTGTCCCCGGACGTGCGAGCTCGTCCCCGGCACCCGGGCGGCCACGGAGGCGGACTGGGACACGGAGTACCTCGACCTCATCCTGGCGGTCCGCGTCGTGGCGAGCTTCGACGAGGCGGTCGGACACATCCGGCGGCACGGCTCGGGGCTGGCGGAAGCGATCGTGACCCGGGACTACCTCGCGGCGCGCCGCTTCGTGGCCGAGGTGGACGCCGCGTGCGTCCTGGTCAACGCCTCGACGCGGCTGGTCGACGGGCAGCAGTTCGGCATGGGTGCGGAGCTCGGCATCTCCACGTCGAAGCTCCACGCGCGCGGTCCGGTCGGGGTCGAGGAGCTCACCACGACGAAGTTCGTGGTGACGGGCTCCGGGCAGATCCGCGAGTAGCCGTGGCGGGGGCTTCCCTCTGAAGGGCCGCCGATGGCGGAGTGGCGGCTCGGCATCCTCGGCGGCACGTTCAACCCGATCCATCTGGGGCACCTGGTCCTCGCGGAGGCGTTCCGCGAGCGCCTGGCGCTGGACCGCGTCCTCTTCGTGCCGGCCGGGACGCCGCCGCACAAGCCGCCCGGCGGGCTCGTCCCCGCGCTCCACCGCTACGCGATGGTGAGCCTGGCCGTGGCGGGGCGCCCGGGCTGGTCGCGTCCCCGGTCGAGATCGAGCGGACCGGGCCGTCGTACTCGGTCGACACCGTCGAGGCGCTGGCGGGCGACTCGGCGGGCGCGCGGCTCTTCTTCCTGATGGGGAGCGACACCTTCCTCGACCTCCCCACCTGGCGGACGCCCGAGCGGCTGGGGAGCTTCGCGACGCTCGGCGTGGGCTACCGGGCCGGCAGCGCGTTCGAGCCGGACGGTCCGGCGGCGCGGGCCGTGCTCGCGCGGCTCGGCCGGACGAGCTGGCGCCGCGTGCCGCCGGTCGCTCCGGAGGCGCTCGCTCCCGGCGAGTGCGCCCTGGTCGAGACGCGCTCGGTCCCCGTGTCGGCGCGGGGCGTGCGCGAGCGGCTGGCCGCCGGGGAGAGCGTCCGGGATCAGGTCCCGCCGGCCGTCGCCGAGTACATCGCCCAGCATGGCCTCTACCGGGAGCCCGCCTAGCGTGCCCGTGTCCGGCGCGGACAAGGCCCGGCTCTCGGCGCGCGCCGCGCTCGACAAGCGGGCGCAGGCCCTCCAGGTGCTGGATCTCGCCGCCCTGACGGGGATCGCCGACTACTTCGTCCTCTGCACCGGCACGTCGACGACCCACGCGCAGACCATCGCGGAGGCGATCGAGGCGGCGCTCAAGGCCGAGGGCCACCGGGCCCTCCACCGCGAGGGGGTCGCCGCGTCGGGCTGGCTCCTCCTCGACTACGGGGACGTGGTCGTGCACGTCTTCCTGCCGGAGACGCGCGCCTTCTACGCCCTCGACCGTCTGTGGGGGGACGCGCCGGAGCTGCCCATCGAGGCGTGAGCCCGCCGCCCGGCGCCGTCGGCCATCAGCCGCGGCCGGCGCGGCCGCGTGAGCGAGCGCGGCGGCTGGACACTCTCGGGGACGCGTGCTACGGTCAGCTACGCGCCCGGGGCGCGATAGCCTTGGCGCTGCGGAGGACACGGAGCGGCGATGGCGACCACGCTCAGGCCTGAGCGGCTGAAGGAGTTGCGGGCTGCGCTCGTGGCCAAGCGGCGGCAGCTCGAGGACGAGGTGGGCCGGAGCGTGGCCTACGAGAAGGGCCTCGACGACGACACCACCAAGGACCTCGGCGACCAGGCCAACACGGCCTACACCCGCGAGTTCCAGTTCGAGCTGGGCAACGGCGACCGCCGGCTCCTGCGCGAGGTGATCACCGCGCTCCAGAAGTTCGAGGAGGGCGGCTTCGGCGAGTGCGAGCGGTGCGCGGAGCCGATCGGCGACAAGCGCCTCGATGCCCTCCCCTTCGCGCGCTACTGCATCGAGTGCCAGCGGCGCCTCGAGCGCGAGGACAAGGCCGCCGCCGGCTGAGCCCGGCTCCCGAGGGGCCCCACGATGGCCCTCGCCCTCGTCCGCTGGTTCGAGCCGGTCCTCGATCTCGTCTTTCCGGCCGTCTGTCCCGTCTGCCTCACGCGCTCGGATGAGCCTGCCCACCGCCCCTTCTGCGGGGCGTGCTGGGCGGCGCTGCCGGTGGGGCTCGGACCGGGCTGCCCGGTCTGCGGCGAGCCGTTTCCGGGGCTGGGCGGGACGCTTCCGTGCGACGCCTGCCGGCGCGCGCCGCCGCCCTACGCATTCGCCCGCGCCGTCGCCGAGTACCGCGACGGGATGCGGGAGGCGATCCACGCGCTGAAGTTCGGCGGCCGGCCGGTCCTCGCCACGCCGCTCGGGCGGCTCCTGGCCGAGGCGGGCGCCCGCGCCCTGCCGGTCCCGCCGGGAGACTGGGTGGAGGGCCTCGTCCCCGTGCCCCTCCACCCGGCGCGCCTCGCGGAGCGCGGGTTCAACCAGGCCGAGCTCCTGGCCGCCCCGTGCGCGGCCCGGTGGCGCGTGCCCCTCCTCCCCCACGCCCTGGTCCGCCTGCGCGCGACGCGCCCACAGACCGACCTCGACCCGGCGGCCCGGCGTGCCAACGTCCGCGACGCGTTCCGGGTCCGGCGGCCGCCCGCGGTGGAGGGGCGGCGCGTCCTGCTCGTGGACGACGTTCTCACGACCGGCGCGACCGTCGGCGCCGCGGCCCGCGCGCTCCGGGCGGCGGGCGCGGCCGCGGTCGGCGTCCTGACCCTCGCCCGCGTCGCCCTGCGCTGAGGCCGGCCGGGCCGCGCGCGCACGGCGCGCGCTCGTTGACCGTCTCCCACCCGCGCCCTATAATCATCGATAATCCGCGACGTTCCTGACAACCAAGGGCCGAGTGTCCGCACGAGGGGGAGTCATGGCGCTCAAGGTGGGGATCAACGGGTTCGGTCGGATCGGCCGCGTGTTCTTCCGGGCCGCGTGGGGCACGCCGGGATTCGAGGTCGTGGCGGTGAACGACCTGACCGACGCGGCCACGCTGGCGCACCTGCTCAAGCGCGACTCGGTCCACGGGACGTTCGGCCCGGAGGTCGTCGCGAAGGGCGACGCCATCTTCGTCGACGGCCGGGAGGTCCGCGTCCTCGCCCAGCGGGATCCCGGGAGCCTGCCCTGGCGGGAGCTCGGGGTCGACGTCGTCGTCGAGTCGACGGGGCGCTTCGTCGACCGCGCGAGCGCCGGCAAGCACCTCGAGGCCGGCGCCCGGAAGGTCGTCATCACGGCCCCCGCGAAGGATCCGGACGTGACCCTGGTCCTCGGGGTGAACGAGCAGACCTACGATCCCGCGAAGCACCACGTCGTCTCGAACGCGTCCTGCACGACCAACTGCCTCGCCACGGTCGCCAAGGTGCTGCTCGATCGCTTCGGCGTGCGCCGCGGCTACTGCACGACCGTCCACTCCTACACGAACGACCAGCCCATCCAGGACTTCCCGCACAAGGACCTCCGGCGGGCCCGGGCCGGGCGCGATGTCCATGATCCCCACGACCACCGGCGCCGCGAAGGCGGTGGGGCTGGTCCTGCCCTCCCTCAAGGGCAAGCTGGACGGCATCGCGATCCGGGTCCCGACGCCGAACGTGTCGGTCGTCGATCTCACGGCCGAGCTCGGGCGGCCCGCCTCGGTCGACGAGGTCAACGAGGCCTTCCGGACCGCCGCGGCGGGTCCGCTGAAGGGCATCCTCGCGTACACGGACGAGCCGCTGGTGTCGGTCGACTTCAACGGCGACCCGCACTCCTCCATCGTGGATGGGCCGTCCACGGCGATGGTGGACGGGTCGCTCGTGAAGGTGCTCGCCTGGTACGACAACGAGTGGGGGTACTCGAGCCGCGTGCGCGATCTCGTCGCCTTCATGGGGCGGAGCCGGTAGGCTCCGGCCCGCGGAGCGGCCGGGCCCGGCCGGCCCTCCGGCCCCCGCCATGCCCAAGCGCACGATCGAGGACCTCGACCTCCGCGACCGCCGGGTGTTCGTCCGGGTGGACTTCAACGTCCCGCTCGGGCGCGACGGCGAGGTGAGCGAGGACGCGCGGATCCGGGCGGCCTTGCCCACGCTCCGGCACGCGCGGGCGCGGGGCGCGCGCGCGATGGTCGTCGCCTCGCACCTCGGCCGCCCCAAGGGCGGGCCGGAGGCGAAGCTCTCGCTCGCCCCCGTGGCGCGCCGCCTCGGGGCGCTGCTCGGGGAGCCCGTCCCGCTGGCCGCGGACTGTGTCGGCGCGGCCGTCGAGGGCCAGGCCGGGGCGCTGCCGCCGGGCGGCGTGCTCCTCCTGGAGAACCTCCGCTTCCACGCGGGCGAGGAGGCGAACGATCCCACGTTCGCGCGCGCGCTGGCGCGGCTCGGCGACGTCTACGTGGACGACGCCTTCGCCGCCGCGCACCGGGCCCACGCCTCGACGGAGGGGATCACGCGGCATCTCCGGCCGGCCGTGGCCGGGCTCCTGATGAAGCAGGAGCTCACCGCGCTCGCGCGGATCTTCGACGCCCCGGCGCGCCCGCTGGTCGCGATCCTCGGGGGCGCCAAGGTCTCCGACAAGCTGGCCCTGATCGAGTCGCTCCTCGGCCGCGTGGACCGGCTGCTGATCGGCGGCGGGATGGCCTTCACGTTCCTCCGCGCCCAGGGCCGCGAGGTCGGGCGCTCGCTCCTCGAGGCGACCCTGGTCGACACGGCCCGTGACCTCCTCGAGCAGGCGCGGACGCGGGGCGTGGATCTCCGGCTGCCCGTCGACACGGTGGTGGCGGGCTCGCCGGACGCCGCGGCGGGCCAGGTCGTCGAGAGCGACGCGATCCCCGCGGATCTCATGGGCCTCGACATCGGCCCGGCGACCGTCCGTCACTTCGCGGAGGCCCTCCGCGACAGCCGGACGATCATCTGGAACGGGCCGATGGGGGTCTTCGAGCGGACGCCGTTCGCGGCCGGGACGCTCGGGCTGGCGCAGGCGGTGGCGGCCGCGCCCGCCCTGTCGGTCATCGGCGGCGGGGACACGGCCGCCGCGGTGCAAGCGGCGGGAGTCGCCGATCGGATCGGCTATCTCTCGACCGGCGGCGGCGCGTTCCTCGAGTACCTGGAGGGGCGGACCCTGCCGGGCGTGGCCGCGCTGGACGACGCGTGATGGCGGAGGCGACGGTGCTGCGGACGCCCGTGATCGCGGGCAACTGGAAGATGCACGGGACGCTCGCCGAGGCGCGCGCGCTGGCGGAGGCCGTCCGCGACGGCTGCCGCGGGCTCGCCGACATCCGCGTCGCCGTGTGCCCGCCCTTCACGGCGCTCGCCGCGGTGGCCGAGGTGCTCGCCGGCTCCGCGGTCCTCCTCGGCGCCCAGGACGCGCACTGGGAGGCGGCCGGGGCGTTCACGGGGTCGGTGTCGCCGGCCCAGGTCTGGGACGCGGGCGCCCGGCTCGTCGTCCTCGGGCACTCCGAACGGCGCCACGGCCTGGGGGAGACCGACGAGGTCGTGCGGCGAAAGGTGACGGCGGCGCTCGCCCAGGGTCTCACGCCGCTGGTCTGCGTCGGGGAGACGGCGGCCGAGCGCGCGGCGGACCAGACCCTCGCGGTGGTCACCCGGCAGGTCGATGCCGCGCTCGGGGAGCGACCGGCGGCGGAGGCGGGGCGGTGCTGGCTCGCCTACGAGCCCGTGTGGGCCATCGGGACGGGGCAGACGGCCACGCCGGCGCAGGCCGCCGAGGTCCATGCGCAGCTGCGCGCGGCGCTCGGGCGGCGGGCGGGGCCGGCCGTCGCGGCCGCCTGCCCCATCCTCTACGGCGGCAGCGTCAAGCCCGAGGTGACGGCGGCGCTCATGGCGGAGCCCGACATCGACGGCGCCCTGGTGGGCGGGGCGAGCCTGAAGGCCGTCGACTTCCTCGGGATCGTCCGCGCCGGCCTCGAGGCCAAGGGGCGGACGGGGAGCCCGGCGCGCTGACCCGAATTCTGGCACTCTGTGGGCCACATCTGACTGCATGATCGACGACGCGGGAGGCCGGGACAGGCGCCAGACGCCCCGGCCCTCCGAGTGAGGAGCGCGCCGTGTACTACGTGCTGGTCGTCCTGCACACCCTCGTGTGCCTCGCCATCATCGGCATCGTGCTGCTCCAGGCCGGCAAGGGGGCCGACATCGGCTCGGCGTTCGGCGGGGGCGGCAGCCAGGCGGTCTTCGGCTCCATGGGGACGCCGACGATCCTGGGCAAGATCACGACCGTGGTCGCGATCCTGTTCATGATCACCTCGTTCAGCCTGGCGAAGCTCTCCTCGCGCGCCCACTCGATCGTGCCGCTCGCCGCGCCGGCGGCGCCGGCCGAGACGCCGGCGCCCGCGGCCCCGGCGGCGCCGCCCGCCGTGCCGAAGTAGCCCGAGGCCCGCCGGCGACGACATGAGCCGGACACCGGGTCGCGGGAGGTGCATGGGACCCCTGGGCGCGCTCCTCGCCGTCGCGGTCCTGCCCCTCCTCGCTCCAGCGCCGGCCGCGCCCCAGGCGGCCGGGGCCAAGGCGGCCACCGCCCACGGATTCTCGATGTACGGGGATCTCAAGTACCCCGCGGGCTTCCCGCACTTCCAGTACGTGAATCCCGAGGCGCCCAAGGGCGGCGACGTCAAGCTGGCCGCCGTCGGGACATTCGACACCCTGAACCCGTTCGTCCTGAAGGGCGTGCCGGCGATCGCGCTCGGCCAGGTGTTCGACACGCTGACCGTGCAGTCGGACGACGAGCCGTTCTCCGAGTACGGGCTCGTGGCCGAGACGATCGAGATTCCGGCCGACCGCTCGTGGGTCGCCTTCACCCTCAGGCCGCAGGCGCGCTTCCACGACGGCAGCCCCATCACGGTCGAGGACGTGATCTGGACGTTCGAGGCCCTCAAGACGAAGGGGCGCCCCTTCTACCGGGCCTACTACGCGCAGGTCACCAAGGCCGAGAAGGTGGGCGAGCGGAAGGTGCGCTTCGCGTTCGGGCCGGGGGACAATCGCGAGCTGCCCCTGATCGTCGGCCAGCTGCCCGTGCTCTCCCGGGCGTACTGGAGCAAGCGGGACTTCGAGAAGACGACGCTCGAGCCGCCCCTCGGCAGCGGGGCGTACCGGGTCGAATCCCTCGACGCCGGCCGCTCCATCACCTACCGGCGGGTGAAGGACTACTGGGCGCAGAAACTGCCGGTGAACGTGGGCCGGGACAACTTCGACTCGATGCGCTACGACTACTACCGCGACTCCACGGTCGCGATCGAGGCGCTCAAGGCCGGCGAGTACGACTTCCGCCCGGAGAACGTGGCGAAGAACTGGGCGACCGCGTATGCCACGCCGGCGGTGACGCGCGGCGTTCTGAAGAAGGAGGAGATCCCGAACGAGGTCCCCACCGGGATGCAGGGGTTCGCGTTCAACACGCGGCGGCCGATCTTCCAGGATCCGAGAGTCCGCCGGGCGCTGGCCTATGCGTTCGACTTCGAGTGGAGCAACAAGAACCTGTTCTACGGCGCCTACACGCGGACCAAGAGCTACTTCTCGAACTCGGAGCTCGCCTCGAGCGGCCTGCCGAGCGGCGAGGAGCTGAAGGTCCTGGAGCCGTTCCGGGGCAAGGTCCCCGACGAGGTGTTCACGAAGGAGTACCAGCCGCCGACGACCGACGGAAGCGGCAACATCCGGGACGGCGTGCGGGAGGCGCTGCGCCTCCTCGGCGAGGCCGGCTGGACCGTCAAGGGGCAGAAGCTGGTCAACGCCCGCGGCGAGCCCATGCAGTTCGAGATCCTGCTCGACGAGCCCACGTGGGAGCGGATCGCGCTGCCCTTCGCGAAGAACCTCGAGCGGCTCGGCATCACCGCGCGCGTCCGGGTCGTCGACGCCGCCCAGTACGAGAAGCGACAGGACGACTTCGACTTCGACCTGATCGTCGCGCTCTGGCCGGAGTCGCTCTCGCCCGGCAACGAGCAGCGCGAGTTCTGGGGATCCCAGGCCGCCGGCGAGCCCAGGAGCCGGAACCTCGCGGGCATCAAGGACCCGGTCGTGGACCAGCTCATCGACCTGGTGATCCAGGCGCCCGACCGGCCGAGCCTGGTCGCCCGGACCCGCGCGCTCGACCGCGTCCTGCTCTGGGGCCACTACGTCGTTCCCCACTGGCACATCCGGGCGTTCCGCGTCGTCTACTGGGACAAGTTCGGGCGGCCCGCCGTCTCGCCCAAGTACGCGCTGGGGTTCGATACCTGGTGGGTCGACGCGCAGAAGGAGGCCGCCCTCGCCCGCCGCAAGGGCGAGATTCCCAAGTAACCGCGGCGCGCGCCGATGCTCGCCTACCTGGTTCGCCGCCTCCTGCTGTTCGTCCCCACGCTCTTCGGCATCATGATCGTCAACTTCATCGTGGTCCAGGCCGCGCCCGGCGGGCCCGTCGAGCTGATGCTCTCCCGCTTGCGCGGCGAAGCCGTGGAGGCGACGGCGCGGGTCGGCGGGTCCGGCGGCGGCGAGACGCGCGCGAGCCCGAGCGGGCCGGTCGGCGGCGCGCCGGAAAAGTACCGCGGCTCCCGCGGCATCGATCCGGAGCTGATCCGCCAGCTCGAGCGCCAGTACGGCTTCGACCGCCCCGCCCCCGAGCGGTTCGTGCGCATGCTCCGGAGCTACGTCGTGCTCGACTTCGGCTCGAGCTTCTACCGGGACCGCCGCGTCATCGATCTGATCGTCGAGAAGCTGCCGGTGTCGATCTCGCTGGGCCTGTGGACGACGCTGCTCGTCTACCTGGTGTCGATCCCGCTCGGCATCGCCAAGGCCGTGCGCGACGGCTCGACGTTCGACGTCTGGACGAGCGGCGTCGTCATCGTCGGCTACGCGATCCCCAGCTTCCTCTTCGCGATCCTGCTGATCGTCCTGTTCGCCGGCGGGAGCTTCCTCGACTGGTTCCCGCTCCGGGGGCTGACGTCCGACCACTGGCGAGAGCTCGGCTGGGCCGCCCGCATCGGCGACTACTTCTGGCACCTCACCCTGCCGCTCGCCGCGCTCCTCGTCGGCGGGTTCGCCACGCTGACGATGCTGACCAAGAACTCCTTCCTCGAGGAGGTCAACAAGCAGTACGTCACGACCGCGCGCTCCAAGGGGCTGACGAAGCGCCGGGTGCTCTACGGCCACGTGTTCCGGAACGCGATGCTGCTCGTCGTGGCGGGCTTCCCGGCCGCCTTCGTGGGCATCCTGTTCACCAGCGCGCTCCTGATCGAGGTGATCTTCTCGCTCGACGGGCTGGGGCTGCTGGGCTTCGAGGCGGCGATCAATCGCGACTATCCGATCATGTTCGGCACGCTGTACATCTACACGCTCGTCGGACTCCTCCTGACCCTGATCAGCGATCTCACCTACGTCGCCGTCGACCCGCGCATCGACTTCGCCAGCCGGGAGACGTGACGGGTGCGCCTCCCCCGGGTCGGCCGGCGCCCGAGCCCGCTGACGCGCCGCCGCCTCCAGAACTTCCGCGCCAACCGGCGCGGCGTCTGGTCCCTGTGGATCTTCCTGGCGCTGTTCGGACTGAGCCTCGGCGCCGAGGTGATCGCGAACGACCGCCCGCTGGTGGTCCGGTTCGACGGCGCGTTCTACTTCCCGATCGTGCGGACCTATCCGGAGACGACGTTCGGCGGCATCTTCCCCACCGAGGCGGTGTATCGCGACCCGGCGGTCGGCGCGCTGATCCGCGAGAAGGGGTGGCTCCTGTGGCCGCCCATCCCCTTCCGCTACGACACCATCAACTACGACCTGCCCGTGCCGGCCCCGGCCCCCCCGTCCCCGGTCAACTGGCTGGGGACCGACGACCAGGGGCGCGACCTGACGGCCCGGCTCATCTATGGCTTCCGGATCTCCGTCCTGTTCGGCCTCAGCCTGACCCTGCTGAGCTCCGTCATCGGGGTCGTGGCCGGCGCGGTCCAGGGGTACTTCGGCGGCCTGACGGACCTCCTCTTCCAGCGCTTCATCGAGATCTGGTCCGGCCTCCCGGTCCTCTACCTGCTCATCATCCTCGCCAGCATCGTGGCGCCGACGTTCGGGTGGCTCCTCGGCCTCATGCTACTCTTCAGCTGGATGTCGCTCGTCGGCGTGGTCCGCGCCGAGTTCCTCCGGGCGCGCAACTTCGACTACGTGCGCGCGGCGCGCGCGCTCGGCGTCCGGGACGGCGTGATCATGTTCCGCCACGTGCTCCCGAACGCGATGGTCGCCACGCTGACCTTCCTGCCGTTCATCCTGAGCGGCTCCATCACGACCCTGACCTCGCTCGACTTTCTCGGGTTCGGCCTCCCGCCCGGGTCGCCCTCCCTCGGCGAGATCCTGGCGCAGGGGAAGGCGAACCTCCAGGCGCCGTGGCTCGGCATCACCGGGTTTTTCGTCCTGGCGGTGATGCTGAGCCTCCTCGTCTTCATCGGCGAAGCCGTCCGCGACGCGTTCGACCCGCGGAAGACCGCGTGATGGCGGCGCCCCCCCTCCTGGCGATCCGCGATCTGTCGGTCTCGTTCGACACGCCGAGCGGCGAGGTGCGGGCGGTGCGCGGGGTCTCGCTCGACATCGCCAAGGGGGAGACCGTCGGGCTCGTGGGGGAGAGCGGGTCGGGGAAGTCCGTGACCGCGCTGTCCATCCTCCAGCTGCTGCCGTATCCGCCGGCCCGCCATCCCTCCGGGAGCATCCGGTTCCAGGGCCAGGAGCTCGTGGGCGCCGGCGAAGCGACGCTCCGGCGCGTGCGCGGGAACCGGGTCGCGATGATCTTCCAGGAGCCGATGACCTCGCTCAACCCGCTCCACACGATCGAGAAGCAAGTCAACGAGGTGCTGTTCGTCCACAAGGGGCTCTCTCGCCACGCCGCCCGGGCCCGGACCGTGGAGCTCCTGCACCTCGTCGGGCTGCCCGAGGCCGAGCGCCGCCTGGACGCGTATCCGCATCAGCTCTCGGGCGGCCAGCGGCAGCGGGTGATGATCGCCATGGCGCTCGCCAACGAGCCCGATCTCCTGATCGCGGACGAGCCGACCACGGCGCTCGACGTCACCATCGAGGCGCAGATCCTGAAGCTGCTCCGGGACCTCCAGGCGCGCTTCGGCATGGCGCTCCTCCTGATCACCCACGACCTCGGGATCGTCCGGAAGATGGCCGACCGCGTCTCGGTCATGAGTCAGGGCGAGATCGTGGAGGCGGGCTCGACCGCCGAGATCTTCGAGCGGCCGCGGCACCCGTACACGCGGCGCCTCCTGGCCGCCGAGCCGGCGCCGCGGGTCCCCGGGCCGCCGACCGAGGCGCCGGTCGTCATGGCGGCCGAGGGCGTGAAGGTCTGGTTCCCCGTGAAGGCCGGCGTGCTGCGCCGCACGGTGGACCACGTGAAGGCGGTGGACGGGGTGAGCGTCACGATCCGGGAGGGCCAGACGGTCGGCGTCGTGGGCGAGAGCGGCTCGGGGAAGACCACGCTGGGGCTGGCCCTCCTCCGGCTTCTCCGGTGCGAGGGCCGGATCCAGTTCCAGGGTCGCGAGCTCCAGGGGCTCGGCTCCGGGGCGCTCCGGCCGCTCCGCCGCGAGATGCAGATCGTCTTCCAGGATCCCTACGGGTCCCTGTCGCCCCGGCTGTCGGTCGGCCAGATCGTCGGCGAGGGGCTCGGCGTCCATCACGTCGGCCGGAGCGCCGCGGAGCGGGAGGCCGTGATCGCCGAGGCGCTCGCGGAGGTCGGTCTCGAGCCGGCGGTGCGCGACCGCTACCCGCACGAGCTGTCGGGCGGTCAGCGGCAGCGCGTCGCGCTCGCCCGGGCGCTCGTGCTCAAGCCGCGGCTGATCGTCCTCGACGAGCCCACCTCCGCGCTCGATCGGTCCATCCAGGCCCAGATGATCGATCTCCTGCGGGAGCTCCAGGCGCGCCACCGGCTGGCGTACCTCTTCATCAGCCACGACCTCCGGGTGATCCGCGCGCTGAGCGACGAGGTCATCGTCATGCGGGGCGGGGTCGTGGTCGAGCGAGGCTCGACCGCCGAGATCTTCGAGCGGCCGGCGCATCCCTACACGCGGGCGCTCATGGCTGCCGCGCTGGACCTCGAGGTGATCGAGGACGGCGCGGTGGCGAGCTGAGGGAGCGGAGAGGACACACCGGATGTTCTCGACGAAGGGGATCCTGCTGGCCGCGCCGACGCTGGTCAGCCTGTTCCTGCTCCAGTCCTACTTCTGGGTGCCGACGTTCGAGGACCAGGCCCGCGGCGATCCCGGGCGGCTCACCCGCTTCATCAGCACCTCCATCGGAGACGCCGTGTACCTGAACCCGACGATCTCGGCGGACTCGGCGTCCTCCGAGATCAACGAGCGCGTCTTCGACGGCCTGATCGACCGTGACCTCGACCTCTCCTTCCGGGGTCGCCTCGCCGAGTCCTGGCAGATCCTCGAGGAGGCCTACCTGTTCGCCGACGCGACCCTCCGGCTCCCGGACGGGACCTCCGCGACCCCCGAGGCGCTGCTGGCCCGACTCCGGGCCGCGCAGGCGGCGGGGGCCCCGGCGCTCCGAGGCGTCGACGCGATGGCCGTGCTGCCGGCCGAGACCCGCACCGTGCGGATCGGGCCGCCGGCGCCCGCGCGACGGCCGGGCGGCCCCACGCCGGCGCCCGCCCCGATCGCCGTCGGCGTCCGGTACCCGCCGCGCGTCAAGTTCACCCTGCGGGCCGTGGACCAGGACTTCTTCGCGAACCTCGACCGGCTGCTCGGGGGGTATGTGCGCCAGCTGGATCCCCTCCGGTACGTCACGGCGCCGGACCCCGCGACGGGCCGGGCGGCCGCCGAGGCGCACGTGCGGCCGACAGAGGAGAATCCGGTCATCGTCTTCCGGCTGCGCCGCGGCGTGCGCTTCCACGACGGGCGCGAGCTGACCGCGCGAGACGTGCGCTTCACCTACGAGACCCTCATGGACCCGCGGAACCTCTCGCCCCGGGTGCCGGACTTCGAGCCGATCAAGGCGGTGGAGACCCCGGACCCCCACACCGTCCGGGTGACCTACAAGGAGCTCTTCCAGCCCGGCTTCGAGAGCTGGGCCATGGGGATCCTGCCCGAGCACCTGCTCACCCGGGAGGTTCTCGCGGCCGAGGCCCGCGCGGCCGGCAAGGACCCGCAGGCCTTCAGCATCCGTGACGCCGCGTTCAATCGGCGGCCGATCGGCAGCGGGCCGTTCCGGTTCGCCACGTGGGAGAGCGACGTCTCGATCCGCCTCGTCCGGAACGAGGGCTACTGGGGCGGGCCGCCGAACTTCCGGGAGTACTTCATGCGGATCCTCCCCGACGCCTTGACGTCGGAGCTCGCGTTCTATGCGGGCACGGCCGACGGGTACACGGCCCAGGCGCACCAGGTGGCCCGGCTCCAGAAGGACCCCCGCTTCCACGTGAACTCCCTGCTGGGCCTGGGGTACACCTACATCGGCTACAATCTGCGCCGCCCGCTGCTCCAGGACGTCCGCGTCCGGACCGCCCTCGGCATGGCGATCGATGTCGACGAGGTCATCCGCTACGTGCTCTACCGCCAGGGCCGGCGGACGACGGGCCCGTTCCCCCAGCAGACCGCGTACTACGATCCCGACGTCAAGCCCCTGCCCTACGATCCGGCCGGGGCGGCCCGGCTCCTCGCCGAGGCCGGGTGGCGCAAGAACGCCCGGGGGATCCTGGAGAAGGACGGCAAGCCCCTCGCGTTCACCCTCATCACGAACTCCGGGAACGAGGAGCGGCAGGCGGTCATGGTGATCGCCCAGAACGCCTGGCGGCGGCTCGGGGTCCAGGTCGAGGTCCTGTCGCTGGAATGGGCCGTCTTCATCCGGGAGCGCGTGAACAAGCTCGACTTCGACGCGGTCGTCCTCGGCTGGGCGATGGGGCTCGACGCGGACATCTACCAGATCTTCCACTCGAGCCAGGCCGGTCCCCAGCAGCTCAACTTCGTCGGCTACGCGAATCCGCGGGCGGACGCGCTCATGGTCCGCATCCGGCGGGAATACGACGACGCCCGCCAGACGGCGATGGCCCGCGAGCTCCACCGCCTCATCGCCCAGGACCAGCCCTACACGTTCCTTTACGTGCGCCAGGCGCTCGCGCTCCTGGACGGGAAGATCGTCCGCGTGGTGTGGCGCCCGGACGGCACGCCCGAGTACGTGCCGTTCGAGCCGAACCGCCTGGGCCGCATCAACTTCCACTTCGACCAGTGGCTCAAGACTCCGCGCCCGGTCCTCCCCCCCTTCCGGCCCGAGCTGACCACGGAGTAGCCGGTGCTGCCGTTCTTCGCCCGGGCGTGCTGGCGGAAGCTCTGGACCCTCTTCCTGATCTCGATCGTGTCCTTCCTCGTGATCCATCTCGCGCCGGGCGCGCCCAGCCAGATCGATCCCATGAACCCGCGCTTCACCAAGGAGCAGCTCCAGCGCTACCGCGCGGCCTTCGACCTCGACAAGCCGCTCTACGTCCAGTACGGGCTGTTCTACCAGCGACTGTTCACCGGGCAGCTCCGGGCGTTCAAGGACAACCAGCCGGTCCTGCCCAAGATCGTCGAGCGGGCGCGGAACAGCCTCCCGCTCTTCGTGGTCGCCACGATCCTGGTCTGGTGCTTCGCCTTCCCGCTCGGGATCGCGACGGCCATCCGGCGGGACTCGTGGTTCGACCGCGCGACGACCGTGCTCGTGTTCGCGCTGATCTCGGTTCCCGGGTTCTATCTCTCGTATCTCGCGATCATCTTCGTCGTCGAGACCTTGCAAGTCGATGTCATCGGGATCCAGACCTTCGGGCGCGACGCGCCGGGCGTGTGGGTGCGGGTCATGGACCGGACCTGGCACCTCGTGCTCCCGTCGCTGCTCGGCGCCACCGCGGGCATCGCCGTGCCTCTCCCGCTACGTGCGCTCCCAGATGCTCGAGGTGCTCACCTCGGACTACGTCCGCACCGCTCGCGCCAAGGGGCTGCCCGAGGACGCGGTGCTCTACCGCCACGCTCTCCGGAACGGCCTCCTCCCCTTCGTCACGATGCTCGGTCTCCTGATCCCCGGCCTGATCGGCGGGAGCGTCATCTTCGAGACGATCTTCGCGTGGCCGGGGATCGGCCGGCTCGGCTACGAGGCGATCCTGGCGCGGGACTATCCGGTCGTGATCGCGCTCAACTTCATCGCCGCGCTCCTCACCGTCGTCGGCACCCTCCTGTCGGACCTGCTCTACATGCTGGTCGACCCGCGGATCCGCCTGTGAGCGCCGTGCCGCGGGGCCGAGTCGCCCGGACGCCTGGCCTGGCGGACCTTCCGCCGGAACGGCCCGGCGGTGGTCGGCCTGGCGATCGTCCTCGCCTTCTTCCTGATCGCCCTGATCGGGATCGCCCTGACCAAGGGCGCGCGGCCGGTCCTGGACCCGCGCGAGGTGCGCTTGCCGGACCGGCTCCAGGCGCCATTCGCGCGGCCGAACAAGGCGTCGGTGCCCGCTGCGAGCTGGCCGCGGCTCGGCGTCTACCCCCTCGGCACCGACGAGCTGGGGCGGGACGTCTTCGCGCGCATGCTGGAAGGCGCCTTCGTGTCGCTCGCGGTGGGCTTCGTCGCGGTCGGCCTCGCGGTGGCCATCGGGATCGTCGCGGGCGGGCTCGCCGGCTTCTATGGCCCGGTGCGCCTCCGCGTGGGGCCGCTGCGGCTCCTGACGGTCGACACGCTCATCACGGGGCTCATCGACGTCATGCTGTCGTTCCCGGCCTTCTTCCTGATCCTGACGGTCGTCGCCATCCTCAAGCCATCGATCTGGAACATCATGGTCGTGATCGGCCTGACGAGCTGGGAGGGCCCGGCGCGGTTCGTGCGGGCGGAGATCCTGTCGCTCCGAGAGCAGGAGTTCATCCAGGCCGCGCGGGCGGGAGGCGCCCGGGGGCCGGCGGGTCATCGCCCGCCACCTGATCCCGAACGCCCTGGCGGCCGTCCTGGTCTCGGCCACGCTCGGGGTCGCCGGGGCGATTCTGACCGAGTCGAGCCTGTCCTTCCTCGGGTTCGGCGTGCCGCCGCCGGACGCGACCTGGGGCAACATCCTCGCCGACGGCAAGCGCTACATCTTCGACGCGCCGTGGCTCACCCTGATCCCGGGGACGGCGATCCTGGTCATCGTGCTGGCCTTCAACCTCTTCGGCGAGGGGCTGCGCGAGGCCTTCAACCCGCGGCTTCGGGAGCGCTGACCGGGATCGGGCCGCCTCGGCGCTCCGGCCGTCGCGGAGCAGGCCCGCCCGCTCCCGTGGGACGCCGCCGCCCGGACCCTCGCGGTCTTGACAATGCGCGAGGCGCGACGGCAAGATACGCCCTGCGCCGAAGTGGCGGAATTGGCAGACGCGCACGTTTGAGGGGCGTGTGGGGTAACCCGTGGGGGTTCGAGTCCCCCCTTCGGCACCACTCCCCCCCTGCGCGTGGGGAGCGACGGGGCTCCGGACCGGAGCCCCGTTGTGATTTGAGGGGGAGGGGTTGGGACCCCGCGCCTCTGGGCGTGTGGGGCCCTGTGGCATAATGACCAGCGACGCAAGCCCTTGCCACGCATGACGCAGACGCTTCCCGTCATCCAGCCCGACGCCCTCCGGGACCACCCCCAGGCGCCCAAGCCGGCCTGGCTCAAGGTGCGTGCGCCCGGCGGGCCGAACTACATGCGGCTGAAGGCGCTCATGCGCGAGCGGAACCTCCACACGGTCTGCGAGGAGGCCCGCTGCCCCAACATCGGCGAGTGCTGGGAAGAGCGGACGGCGACCTTCATGATCCTGGGTGACGTGTGCACCCGCCGGTGCGGGTTCTGCGCGGTGGCGCACGGCCGGCCCGAGTGGGAGGACTGGGGCGAGCCCGATCGGGTGGGCCGCACGGTGGGCGAGATGGGGCTCCAGCACGTCGTCGTGACCAGCGTCAACCGGGACGACCTCGCCGACGGCGGCTCCGAGATCTTCGCCCGGACGATCGCGGCGATCCGGCGCGAGGCGCCGGGGTGCCGCGTGGAAGTGCTGATCCCGGACTTCCAGGGATCGGCGGGCGCGCTCGAGACCGTGCTCCAGGCCCGGCCCGACGTCCTCAATCACAACATCGAGACGGTCCCGCGCCTCTACGGGCCGGTGCGCCCCGGGTCCCGCTACCCCCGGAGCCTCGAGCTCTTCCGGCGGGCCAGCGGTCACGCGACGGAGCCGGTCACGAAGTCGGGGATGATGCTCGGCCTGGGCGAGGCGGCGGACGAGGTCCGCGCCACGATGGCGGACCTCCGGGCCGCCGGCGTCCAGCTCCTGACGCTCGGCCAGTACCTCCGGCCGTCCCCCGCCCACCTCCCGGTGGTGCGCTACGTCCCGCCGGCGGAGTTCGAGGCGTTCGCCCAGGACGGCCGCGCGCTCGGCTTCCGGCACGTCGAGGCCGGCCCGCTGGTCCGCTCGTCCTATCACGCGAAGCGCCAGGTCGAGGCGGCCTGCGCGCCGCCGGCGGCCGACTGATGCAGTACGTCCCGATCCTGATGGTGTTCGCGATCGCGCTCGGGGTCGCGTGTCTCCTGGCCTATCTCCCCGCGCTCCTCGGTCCGCGGCGGCTCACCCCGGTCAAGCTGGAGACGTTCGAGTGCGGCAAGGACGTGCTCGCGCGCCCGGAGGGCCGGTTCGCGATCAAGTTCTCGACCACGGCGATCTTCTTCATCATCTTCGACATCGAGCTGATGTTCGTCTTCCCGTGGACCGTGGTGTACCGGAGCCTCGGGCTCTACGGATTCGTGACCATGGTCGTGTACCTCGGGATCCTGATGCTGGGGCTGCTCTACGTGTGGCGCAAGGGAGGCCTCCAGTGGGAGTAGCCGACTTCTTCACGACGAAGCTCGACGAGGCGCTCGGGTGGGCCCGGAAGTACTCCATCTTCCAGTACCCGTTCGTGACCGCCTGCTGCGGCATGGAGTACATGGCGACCGCCTGCTCCCACTACGACGTCGACCGCTTCGGGGCGGGCCTCCCGCGCTTCTCGCCGCGCCAGGCCGACGTCCTGTTCGTCGTGGGGACGATCAGCCACAAGATGGCGCCGGTGCTCCGGCGGGTCTACGACCAGATGACGGAGCCGAAGTGGGTGGTGGCCTTCGGGGTGTGCACCTGCACGGGCGGGTTCTACGACAACTACGCGACCGTGCAGGGCATCGACACGATCCTCCCCGTCGACGTCTACATCCCGGGCTGCCCGCCCCGGCCGGAGAGCGTGCTCGACGGCCTCATGAAGCTCCAGGACAAGATCGCCGCGGGGCGGCAGCGGTACTGAGACCGGGACCCGCCCGCGCATGAACGGCCCGGACATCCTCGCGCGGCTGGCGGAGCGCTTCGGCGCCGGCGTCCTCGCGTCCCATCCCGAGCCGGGCGACGAGGCCCTGCTCGTCAGCCTCGCGGCGCTCCCCGAGGTGCTGCGGTTCTGCCGGGACGACGCGGACCTCCGGTTCGACATGCTGATGGACCTCACCGCCGTGGACTACCTCACCTACCCCGGCCGCGAGGAGCTCCCGCGGTACGAGGTCGTCTACCACCTCTATTCGGTCCCGCACAACCACCGGGTCCGGATCAAGGCGGGGGTCGAGGAGGACGACCTGGTCGTCCCGACGGCGGTGCCGCTCTGGCCCATCGCGAACTGGCTCGAGCGCGAGGTGTGGGACATGTTCGGGGTGCGCTTCGCGGAGCATCCCGACCTCAGGCGGCTCCTCCTGTACGAGCAGTTCGAGGGGCACCCCTTGCGCAAGGACTATCCCGTCAGCCGGCGGCAGCCCCTGATCGGTCCCAGGAACTGAGCCTCCCGGGGACGCCCATGACGCCGACGCCCGAGACCGCCAGCCCGACTCCGCCCGTGGCCGCCACCCGGCGCGTGCAGGAGATCTTCCTCGGGGAGGGCGTGCCGGAGAGCGGCACCGAGAACCTCGTGGTCAACCTCGGGCCGTCGCACCCCGCGATGCACGGCATCGTCCGCATCGTCACGGAGCTCGACGGGGAGCAGGTCGTCAAGACGGACGTCGAGATCGGATACCTCCACCGGGCGTTCGAGAAGGAGTGCGAGATCGGGCCGTACAACGCGGCGATGCCGTACACGGACCGCCTCAACTACGTCTCGCCCCTCATCAACAACTTCGGGTTCTGCTCGGCGGTGGAGAAGCTCCTCGGCATCCAGGTGACCGAGCGGTGCGCGTACATCCGCGTGATCCTGAGCGAGATCTCGCGCATGTCGGACCACCTGACCTGCGTGGGCGCGTCGGCGATGGAGCTCGGGGCGTTCACCGTGTTCCTCTACATGATCAAGGCGCGCGAGTTCCTGTGGGAGGTGATCGAGGCGGTCACCGGCGCGCGGCTGACGATCTCCCACGGCCGGGTGGGCGGGCTCAAGGCGGACCTCCCGCCCGACTTCGAGGCGCAGGTCCGCCGGGCGTTCGCCGAGACGCGGACGGTGCTCGAGGAGTCGCACAAGCTGCTCACCAGCAACCGGATCTTCGTCGACCGGATGCAGGGCGTCGGCATCCTCTCGCGGGAGGAGGCGATCGCCTACGCGGTCACCGGCCCGCTCCTCCGGGCCTCGGGGGTGCCGTTCGACGTCCGGCGGGCGACGCCCTACTGGGTGTACGACCGGCTCGACTTCGAGATCCCGGTCGGCGAGACGGGCGACAACTACGACCGGTACCTCGTCCGCATGGCCGAGATGGAGCAGTCGATGCGGATCGCCGAGCAGGCGCTCGCCCAGCTGCCCGGCGGCCCGGTCAACGTGGACCACGAGGGGCGCCCGTTCGCCGTGCCCGCCGAGTACGTCGACCGGGGGAAGCTCGGCAAGACCGAGGGCCTCCTGATCACGGACATCCGGCTCTCGCCGAACCTGGCCGGCCAGGAGCGGCGGCACCACGCGGCGGTCAACGCCCCCGACAAGCGCACGGTGCTGCCGCCGAAGGAGACGACGTACGGGTCCATCGAGGGCCTCATGAACCACTTCATGCTGATCATGGACGGCTTCGGGATCCGGCCGCCCCGGGGAGAGGTGTACTTCCCCGTCGAGGGGGCGAACGGGGAGCTCGGCTTCTACATCGTGTCGGACGGCACCGACCGGCCCTACCGTGTGCGGTGCCGGCCGCCGTGCCTCCCCCCGATGGCCGCGCTCCACCGCATGCTCGAGGGCGGGATGGTCGCCGACATCGTGCCCACCTTCGGGTCCGTCAACATGATCGGCGGGGAGCTGGACCGGTGAGCGCCCCGACGCCGACCACGCGGCCGTCCACGGGGCCGGTCCGGTTCGCGGACGCCCAGCTCGCCGAGGTGCGGCGCCTCCAGGCGCTCTACCCGGAGCGGCAGGCGGCGCTGCTCCCCGTGCTCCGGATGGCCCAGGAGACCTTCGGGTTCGTCTCGCCCGAGGTCGAGGTCTACGTGGCCGAGCTGTTCGAGATGTCGCCCGCCCACGTCCACGAGGTCGTCACCTTCTACACGCTGTTCTTCCAGCAGCCGGTCGGGCGGCACGTGATCTCGGTCTGCCACAACCTGTCGTGCTCCCTCCGGGGGGCGGAGGACGTCGTCGCCTACCTCCAGGAGCGGCTTGGGAGTGTCGGCGGGCGAGACCACGCCGGACGGGCGGGTCACCCTCCTCCGGGTGGAGTGCCTCTGCGCCTGCGAGGTCGCCCCGATGATGCAGGTCGACGAGGAGTACGTGGGGCCGCTCGACCGCGCCGCGATCGACCGCGTCCTGGAGGGCCTCCGGTGAGCGAGCCGGTCCTCTCGCGGAACTTCGACCGGCCGGAGGCGCGGACGCCTCCCGGGCTACCGCGCCGGCGGCGGCTACGAGGCGTTCCGGAAGGCGCTCGGGCTCGGTCCCGAGGGCATCGCCGCCGAGGTCAAGAAGGCGAACCTCCGCGGCCTGGGCGGCGCCGGCTTCCCGACGGCGACGAAGTGGGGCTTCATCCCGCAGAAGCGCACGGGCCCCGTCTATCTCGTCGTCAACGCCGACGAGGGCGAGCCGGGGACGTTCAAGGACCGCTACATCCTCGAGCGCGATCCCCACGCCCTGATCGAGGGGATGCTGATCGCGGCCTACGCGATCGGCTGCCACACCTCCTTCATCTACATCCGCGGCGAGTACGTGCGCCCGTGGCGCGATCTTCCCGGAGGCCGTCCAGGCGGCCGAGGCGGCCGGCCTGCTGGGCGCCAACATCCTCGGCTCGGGATTCGACCACCAGATGGTCGTGCACCGGGGCGCGGGCGCCTACATCTGCGGCGAGGAGACGGGGCTCATCTCCTCCCTCGAGGGCAAGAAGGGGTGGCCGAAGGTCAAGCCGCCCGTTCCCCGCGATCAAGGGCGCCTTCGGCCAGCCGACGGTCGTCAACAACGTCGAGACGCTGGCCGCGGTGCCGCACATCGTCACGCGCGGGGGCGAATGGTTCGCGGGGCTCGGGTCCAAGACCCAGGGCGGGACGCGCCTCTACTCGGTGTCGGGCCACGTGGCCCGACCCGGCGTCTACGAGGCGTCGGTGGGGATCACGCTCCGGGAGCTGATCGAGCGGGCGGGCGGCGTGCCGGACGGCCGGCGGCTGAAGGCGGTGGTGCCGGGCGGCTCCTCGGCGCCGCTGCTCCGGGCCGACGAGATCGACGTGACGATGGACGTCGACGGGCTCCGGAACGCGGGGACGATGGCCGGCTCGGCCGGGGTGGTGGTCATGGACGAGACCACGTGCATCCCCGAAGCGCTCCACGTCGTCGCGCGCTTCTACGCCCACGAGTCCTGCGGGCAGTGCACGCCCTGCCGGGAGTGCACCGGCTGGATCTACAAGATCACGGGCCGGATCCTCGCCGGGAAGGGCGTCCCCCAGGACCCCGACACGATCGTGGACGTCGCCAAGCGGGGCGTGGGCAGCACGATCTGCGCCTTCTACGACGGGGCGATCGGCCCGTACATCTCCTACGTCGAGAAGTTCCGGGCCGAGTTCGACCACCACGTCCGCCACGGGGCCTGCGACGTCCGCCCGGCGGCCGCCGCCGGGCGGGCGCCCACTGACGGCGGCCGTGACCCACATGCGTCGCCGCGTCCCCCGGACTGAGCCGGGCATGCCGAAGCTGACGGTCGACGGCAAGGAGATCGAGGTCCCCGCCGGGACCAACCTCATCGAGGCGGCGCGCCGGCTCGGGATCGAGGTCCCCCACTACTGCTACCACCCCGGGCTTCCGATCGCCGGGGCGTGCCGGCTCTGCATGGTGGATCTCGAGAAGGCGCCCCGCCCGCACGATCGCCTGCAACACGCAGGCGGCCGACGGCATGGTGGTGATGACCCAGACCCCGCGCGTGCTCGAGCTCCGGCGCTCGGTCATGGAGTGGCACCTCGTCAACCACCCGCTCGACTGCCCGGTGTGCGATCAGGCGGGCGAGTGCTGGCTCCAGATCTACTACATGCAGCACGGGCTCTACGAGCCCCGGATGATCGACGACAAGGTCCACAAGCCCAAGGCGGTGCCGATCGGGCCGCACGTCATGCTGGACGCCGAGCGGTGCATCCTCTGCTCGCGCTGCGTCCGCTTCTGCGACACGATCACGAAGACGGGCGAGCTCGGGATCTTCAACCGGGGCGACCACTCGGAGCTCGGGCTGTTCCCGGGCACCTCGCTCGACAACGCGTACTCCGGCAACGTCGTCGACATCTGCCCGGTGGGGGCCCTGACCGACCGCGACTTCCGCTTCCAGGCCCGCGTCTGGTACCTCGACCGCGCGAAGTCGGTCTGCCCGGGGTGCGCCCGCGGGTGCAACGTCGAGGTCCACACCAACACGAAGCGCGCCCACCACGCCCAGGGCCGGCGGGTGGTGCGCCTCAAGCCGCGCTTCAACCCCGACGTGAACCAGTGGTGGATCTGCGACGAGGGCCGCTACGGCTTCGGCGACGTCGACGCGCCGACCCGGCTCGAGCGCCCGGAGCTGCGCGAGGGCGGGACCGCGCGCGCCCTCACCTGGGAGGAGGCCGTGGCCGCGGTGGCGGACGGTCTCCGGGCCGCGGGCCCCGCAGGCACCGGCGTCCTCTTCTCCTCCCGGATGTCGAACGAGGACCTCTGGCTCGCCCGGCGGCTCTTCGTGGACACGCTCGGCGTCGCCCATGCGGACTTCCGCGTGCCGCCCGCGGACGCCCGGCTCCGAGGACGACCTCCTGCGCGTGGCCGACAAGAGCCCCGAACAGCCGGGGCGCCGAGCTGCTCGGCTGCGGACGGGCGGGCGCCGCCGACGGCGGCACGTCCTCGAGGCCGCGCGGGCGGGCCGGCTCCGGCTCCTCTGGGTGTTCGACCACGACCTCCTCGACTCGGGCTGGCCCCGGGCGGAGGTGGAGGAGGCGCTCGCGCGGGTCGAGGGCGTGGTCTTCCAGGGCCCGAACGCCAACGGGACCGAGCGCGCGCGCCCACGTGGTCCTGCCGAGCGCGGCCTGGGTCGAGCGGGAGGGGACCTGGACGAACGTCGACGGGCCGGGTCCAGCGGTTCTGGCGCGCCGTGCTGCCGCGCGGGGAGGCGCGGCCGGACTGGGAGATCCTGGCGGCGGTCGCCCGCGCCGTCGGCCAGGACTGGCAGCCGCTCCGGGCGGCGACACGTCTTCCGCGACCTGGCGGCGGCGACGCCCGCCTTCGCGGCGCTGACGTATCCGAGCTCGCGGACCACGGCGCGCCACTGGGCCCGGCCGACAGGCCGCCAAGGCCGTCCGATCACATGCCGAAGGCCGTCCGCCACAGGCCGGAGGCCGTCCACCACAGGCCGAAGGCCGTCCAATCAATGGCGGCGGGGCACCCGGGTAGCCCCGTGAGCGCGGTCATGGTCGACCTCGGCATCGCCTTCGCGCGGGTCGCCTTCGTCATGGGCCTCGTGCTGAACCTGGGCGGGCTCCTGACCTGGGTCGAGCGCAAGCAGTCCGCCGTCATGCAGGACCGCGTCGGGCGCCAACCGGGCCTCGATCCTCGGCCTCCGGCTGTTCGGGCTCTTCCACCCGCTCGCCGACGCGCTCAAGATGCTGACCAAGGAAGACTTCATGCCGGCCCGCGCCGACCGGGTGCTCTTCCTGGTCGCGCCGGTCGTGTCGGTCTTCTTCGCGCTGTCCGGCTTCGCGACGATCCCGTTCGGCGACGTCCTCCAGGTCGGCGGCCGGGAGATCTCGCTGCAGGCGGTCGAGCTGAACGCCGGCATCCTCTACGTCTTCGCGATGCTGTCGATGGGCGTCTACGGGGTCGTGCTGGCCGGCTGGGCCTCGGCGAACAACTTCGCGCTCCTCGGCGGCCAGCGCGCGGCCGCGCTCATGATCTCGGCCGAGGTCGCGATCGGCGCCTCGATCATGGGGGTCTGCATGGTCTACGGCTCGCTCGACCTCCAGGAGATCGCGCGCGGCCAGGGGGCCTACTGGTGGGGCCTCATCCCCAAGTGGGGCCTCCTCACGCAGCCGCTCGGGCTTCGTCCTGTTCCTGACGGCCGGCATCGCCACCACCAAGCGGGCGCCGTTCGACTTCCCCGAGGGCGAGTCCGAGATCATCGGCTACAACGTCGAGTACAGCGGGATGAAGTTCGGCATGTTCCTGATGGCGGACTTCGTGGAGACCGTGGTGGTCGCCGGGATGACGACCGCGCTCTTCCTCGGCGGCTGGCAGGTGCCCTGGCTCTTCCGGGATGGCTTCCACCTGCCGGGGGGGCTCGCCCTCGGCCTCCCGCACCTCGTCGTGGCCCTGCTCCAGGTCGGGGCGTTCGTGACCAAGGTCGTGGCGATGATCTGGTTCCTGATGCTGATCCGGTGGACCCTGCCGCGCTTCCGGTACGATCAGGCGATGCGTCTCGGCTGGCTCGGGCTCCTGCCGCTGGCCGTGCTGAACATCGTCCTGACGGCCGCGGTGCTGCTCTTCTAGGGAGACGACGCACCGTGGCGAGCGCCCCCGTGCTCCCCCCGGCCCCCGACGGTCCTGCGGGTCCGCCGGCAGGTGCCGGCGAACGCGCGCGAGCGCTTCTACCTCGCCGAGGTGCTCGTCGGCCTCCGGGTGACCGCGGGCCACTTCTTCCGGAACCTGGGGCTCTGGGTGCGCGGCCGGAAGGGCGCGGTGACCTACCAGTGGCCGGAGGAGCGGCGGCCGCTGGCGACGCGGCTCCGGAGCCTCCACCGCCTGGTGCGCCGCGACGACGGGTCGCCCCGCTGCGTCGCCTGCATGATGTGCGAGACGGTGTGTCCCGCGCACTGCATCTACATCGTGGCGGGGGAGCACCCGAACCCGGACATCGAGAAGTACCCCGAGCGGTTCGACATCGACCTCGGCAAGTGCGTCTTCTGCGGGTTCTGCGTCGAGGCCTGCCCCGAGGACGCGATCCGCATGGACACGGGCATCCTGGAGTTCTCGGCGTTCAGCCGAGAGGGGCTGGTCTACTCGAAGGACGTGCTCCTGGCGCTCGAGCCGGCCGGGCCGAACGGCCTGCCGACGTCGGCGCCGCCGCCGGCCCTGGTCCGCCGAGGCTTCGAGGGATGATCGGAGTGGGTGTGTTCGCTCCTGGTGGCCGTCTCGGCCATCGTCACCGCCATCGGCCTGGTCGTCCGGCCGAACCCGCTCCATGGCGCGCTGTTCCTGGTGGGCAACCTGTTCTGCGTCGCGGTGCTGTTCCTGACCTGCTCCGCGCGGAGTTCCTCGCCCTCGCCAGGTCATCGTCTACGCGGGCGCGATCATGGTGCTGTTCATCTTCGCGATCATGCTGCTCATTCCCGGCCGGGCCGAGGCGGGCCCCGACCCGCTCGCTCCGGGCGCGGCGGCTCGCCGTTCCGCTCGCCGCCGTCCTCGGGATCGCGATCGTCCTCGGTCGCCGGCCGCACGGGTGGGCCCGCCGTCGGACGCGCCGCCGGGCGGCGTCGGGGCCGATCGGCCGGCTGCTCTTCACCGACTACCTGTTGCCCTTCGAGGTCACCTCGCTCCTGCTCCTGGCGGCCCTGGTGGGCGCGCTCACCCTGGCCAAGCGCCGGCCGAGCGCCCCATGAGCCCCGGGACGCCGGCCGGTGGATCGGGGCGGCGGGGAGGGTGGCCCGGTGAGCCAGGTCCCGCCGGCGGACTATGTGGGGCTGTCGGCCATCCTGTTCACCATCGGCGTGGTGGGCGTCCTGGTCCGGCGGAACCCGCTGGTGATCTTCATGTCCATCGAGCTGATGCTGAACGCCGCGAACCTGGCGTTCGTCGCCTTCGGGCGGCCCATGGCGCGGCCGACGGCCAGATCATCGTGTTCTTCGTGATGACGGTCGCCGCGGCCGAGGTAGCGGTCGGGCTGGCCATCATCGTGGCCATCTTCCGGGCCCGGTTCCGGATCAACGTCGACGACCTGGCGTTGATGCGCTGGTGAGTCCGGAGGCGTCGGGCGACAGGGAGGTCGGACAGTGGCGACGAAGGGATCCGGGGCGGCGACCGTCGGCCCGCGGGGACGCCGCGGTCGGGCCGCGTCCTCCTCGAGCAGATGCAGCTGATCCGGCGGTTCGAGGAGAAGGCGGCCGAGATGTACGCCCTCGGCAAGATCGGCGGGCTTCCTCCACCTCTACATCGGGCAGGAGGCGGTGGCGGTGGGGGCGATGTCGACCCTCCGGCCCGACGACTACGCGATCGCCGGCTACCGCGAGCACGGCCACATCCTCGCCAAGGGCGGCGACCCGCGGCGGATCATGGCCGAGCTGTTCGGCCGCCGCGACGGCGTGTCCAAGGGCAAGGGCGGCTCGATGCACATGTTCGACCGGGCCATCAACTTCCTGGGCGGCCACGCGATCGTCGGCGGGTATCTCCCCCTCGCCGCCGGCGTCGGGTTCGCGATCCGGTACGAGGACCGCGCGCGGGTCATCCTCTGCTTCTTCGGGGACGGCTCGGTCCCCCAGGGGGAGTTCCACGAGTCGATGAACCTGGCCGCCCTCTGGAAGCTGCCCGTCGTGTTCATCTGCGAGAACAATCGCTACGCCATGGGCACCGCCATCCAGCGGGCGCTGGCGCAGACCGACATCTCGAAGTACGCCGCCGCGTACGCGATGGTCGGGGAAGCCTGCGACGGCATGGACGTGCTGGCCGTGCGAGAGTGCGTGGGGCGCGCGGTCGCGCGGGCCCGGGAGAGCAAGGCCCCGACGCTGGTCGAGGCCCGCACCTACCGCTTCCGAGGCCACTCCATGCGGGATGCCGCCGCGGCCGTGTACCGCACGAAGGACGAGGTCGAGGAGGAGAAGCGTCGCGACCCGATCGTCGGCCTGCGCGAGCGGCTCCGCGAGGCGGGGGCGCTCGACGAGGCCGCCTGGCAGGCCCTGGCCGAGCGGGTGGAGGCGCGGGTCAACGACGCAGTGGAGTTTGCCGAGGCCTCACCAGAGCCGCCGGCGGAGTGGCTGACCGCGGACGTCTACGCGTGAGGCGCCGGCCGGGGCCCGGGGCGCGCGGAGAGGGAGGCAGGCATGGCGGTGATCACGTACCGGGAGGCGCTGAACCACGCCCTTCGCGAGGAGATGGAGCGGGACGATCGGGTCTTCCTGGTCGGCGAAGAGGTCGGGGTCTACGGCGGCGCGTACAAGGTGAGCCAGGGGCTGCTCGAGAAGTTCGGTGAGCGGCGCGTCGTCGACACGCCGATCTGCGAGTCCGGATTCACCGGCGTCGGGATCGGCGCCGCGATGGTGGGCCTCCGGCCCATCGTCGAGATGATGACCTTCAACTTCGCCCTGGTGGCGCTCGACCAGATCGTCAACCACGCCGCGAAGCTCTTCTACATGTCGGGCGGCCAGTTCCCGATCCCGCTGGTGATCCGCGGCCCAGGTGGCCCCGCCCACCAGCTGGCGGCGCAGCACTCGCAGTCGATGGAGTCGTACTTCTGCCACGTGCCCGGGCTGAAGGTGGTGCGCCCCACGACGCCCCGCGACGCCAAGGGACTCCTCAAGAGCTCGATCCGGGACGACAACCCGGTGATCTTCATCGAATCGGAGACCCTCTACGGCGTCAAGGGCGAGGTCCCCGACGACGCCGACTTCCTCATCCCTCTCGGGGTGGCCGAGGTCAAGCGCGAGGGCCGGGACGTGACGGTCGTGGCCTACTCGGGCATGTACTACCGGGTGCTCGAGGCCGCCGAGGAGGTCGAGAAGAGCGACGGCATCTCGGTGGAGATCGTCGACCCCCGCACCCTCCGGCCGATGGACACCGAGACCATTCTGGGGTCCGTGCGGAAGACCCACCGGCTCCTGGTCGCGGAGTCCGGGGCGGGCTTCGCGGGCATGGGATCTGAGATCGCCGCGTTCATCACGGAGCACGCATTCGACGAGCTGGACGCTCCGGTCGAGCGTGTCTTCGGCGCCGATGCGCCCATGCCGTATGCCAGGAATCTGGAGCGGTTGAAGACCCCATCCAAGGAGCGGATCATCGAAGAGATTCGCAAGCTCTGCTCCGTCTGATTGGACTCCCGAGGAGGGTGAGCAGGCCATGGCGGTGACCAAGGTTGTCATGCCGAAGCTGTCCGAGGCGATGGAGACGGGAAAGCTCCTGCGGTGGCTCAAGCAGGAGGGCGACCGGATCTCGGGCGGCGACATCATCGCCGAGATCGAGACCGACAAGGCCGACATCGAGCTCGAGGCCTTCGGCTCGGGCGTCCTCCGGAAGCTCCTCGCCACGCCGGGGACGGCGGTGCCGGTCGGCGGGCTGATCGCGGTCATCGCCGAGCCGGACGAGGACATCAGCGCGCGTGGTCGGCGGCGCCCCCGCCCGGCCCGCGGCCCGCGGCGGCGCCCGCGGCAGCGCCCGCGCCCGGCTGCCGTCGCGGCGCCGGCAGCGCCGCCGCCGGTCGCGGCGCCGGTCGCCCGCCGCGCCGGCTCCGGCGGCCGCGGCGGCGCCCAGCGCGCCGGTCGCGGTGGCGGCGAGTGCCGCCGCCGTGATCCCGTCCGGACGGCTCAAGGTCTCACCGCTCGCGCGGAAGCTCGCCCAGCGGGCGAGCATCGACCTCGCCCGGGTGACCGGGACCGGGCCGGGCGGCCGGATCATCCAGCGGGACATCGAGGCGGCCGTGGCCGGCCGGCCCCCGTCGGCGGCCGGGCGCCCGGCCGCCGTGGCGGCGGTCGCGGCGCTGGCGCCGGCGGTCGCGCGCGGCGGTCCGGACACCGAGGACATCCCGCTGAGCCCGATCCGCGCCGCGATCGCGCGGCAGATGACGCAGTCCAAGGCGCCGGTCCCGCACTTCTACATCACGACCGAGATCGCCATGGAGCGGGCCGCGGCCCTCCGCGAGGAGCTCCAGGCCCTGCCCGGGGCGCCGAAGGTCACCTTCACCGACGTGGTCGTGCGCGCCTGCGCGGTGACGCTCCAGAAGCACCCCGGGGTCAACGCGAGCTTCACCGGCGACGCCATCCGGCGACACCGGGCCGCCCACATCGGGATCGCCGTCGCCGTCGAGGACGGTCTGATCACGCCGGTCCTCCGGGACTGCGACGCGAAGTCCCTGTTCCAGATCGCCGCGGAGTCGCGGGACCTGATCGAGCGCACCCGGGCGCGGAAGCTCCGCCAGCAGGAGCTCTCCGGCGCGACCTTCTCGGTGTCGAACCTCGGGATGTTTCCCGTCGACGAGTTCAACGCGATCATCAATCCCCCCGAGGGCGCGATCCTGGCCGTGGGGGCGATCGTCGAGAAGCCGGTCGTGGTCGACGGCCAGCTGGCGGTCGGCAAGCGCATGCGCGTGACCCTGTCGGCGGACCACCGGGTCATGGACGGCGCGATGGGCGCCCGCTTCCTGGCCGATCTCAAGGCCGCGCTCGAGGCGCCCCTGGCGCTCCTGGTCTGACCCGATGAGCGAGCGCTTCGACGCGGTCGTCGTCGGCTCGGGTCCGGGCGGCTACGTCTCCGCGATCCGGGCCGCCCAGCTCGGACAGCGGGTGGCCGTCGTCGAGGCCGACCGGCCCGGGGGCATCTGCCTGAACTGGGGCTGCATCCCCACGAAGGCGCTCCTCCGGAATGCGGAGGTGCTCCAGCTCTTCCAGCGGGCGGCGGAGTTCGGCGTGACCGTGGACAACCTCCGCGCCGACTACCGGGTCGCCTACACGCGGAGCCGCCAGGTGGCCGAGCGGATGTCCAAGGGCGTCGAGTTCCTGTTCCGGAAGAACAAGATCACCCTCATTCCCGGGCGGGCCACGGTCACGGCTCCGGGCGCCGTGCGCGTCCAGGCGCCGGACGGCAGCACCCGGACGCTCGAGGCCAAGGCGGTCGTCCTCGCGACGGGCGCGTCACCCAAGAGCCTGCCGGGCGTGCCGATCGACAAGACGCGGGTCATCAGCTCCGACGAGGCGCTCCGGCTCGAGCGGCTCCCGCCCTCCGTGGTGGTGATCGGGGCCGGGGCCGTCGGTGTCGAGTTCGCCGACGTCTTCGCCGCCTACGGGGTCCAGGTCACGATCGTCGAGGCGCTCCCGCGGCTCTTGCCGATCGAGGACGAGGAGATCTCGAAGCTCCTCGCGCGGAGCTTCGCCAAGCGGAAGATCGACGTGCGCACCGGCGTGAAGGTCCAGGCGGTGCGGGTCGGCCGCGACGGGGTGACGGTCGAGCTCGAGCAGGAGGGCCAGGCGGCGCGCGTGGAGGCCGCCCTGGTGCTGATGGCCGTGGGCCGAGGCGCGAACACCCAGGCCCTCGGGCTCGACGCGCTCGGCGTGGCCATGGACCGGGGGTTCGTCAAGGTCTCCCCGAAGATGGAGACCTCGGTCCCGGGGGTGTACGCGATCGGCGACCTCGCGGGGCCGCCGCTCCTCGCGCACAAGGCGAGCGCGGAGGGCATCGTGGCCGCCGAGGCGCTCGCCGGGCACCCGGGGCATCCGGTCGACTACCGGACGATCCCGGGCTGCACGTACTGCCATCCGCAGGTGGCGAGCCTCGGGCTCACCGAGGCGCAGGCCCGGGCGGACGGCCGCGCGGTGAAGGTGGGCAAGTACATGTTCCTGGCCAACGGCAAGGCCCAGGCGCTCGCCGAGCCCGAGGGACTCGTCAAGATCGTCGCGGCCGCCGACACGGGCGAGATCCTGGGCGTGCACATCCTGGGCGCGGAGGCCACGGAGCTGATCGCCGAGTTCGGGCTCGGGAAGACGCTCGAGGCCACCGTCGAGGAGGTGGGCCACACGATCCATGCCCACCCCACGATGGCCGAGGCGGTGATGGAGGCGGCCCTCGACGCGATGGGGCAGGCCATCCACCTCTAAGCCGAGATTCGCAGTATCGGCTAGACCGGCAGCCGGACCGCGCCCCGATCGGGGCCGGGCCACCACGCCAGCGCCGCCGCCGCGAACGCGAAGAGCGGCAGGCCGAGCCCCAGCGCCCCGTAGCCGCCGAGGGCGATGAGGACCCCACCGAGCGCCGCGCCCCCGGCCGTCCCCGCGTTGATGAGCGAGCCGTTGAGGACCATCGTCGTGCCGGCGCCGGCCGGACTCTCGGCCGCGAGCAGCGCCGTGACGCCGACGCTGCACATTGCCGCCGCCAAGCTGATGAGCGAGCAGCAGCGGCAGGACGACCTGCGCTGTTGGCGAGCAACAGCATCGGGCCGACCAGCAACCCGGCGGCGACGCTCGAGACCGCGACCGACGCCCGCGGCGAGACAGCGCCGAGCCGCCCGCCCGCGACGAAGGTGCCGGCCGCGAAGCCCCCGCCCGCGAGGGTGTACACGAAGCCGATCTGCCGCGTGCTCAGGCCCACCGCCTCCCCGAGGAACGCCCCGAGGTAGGTCAGCAACCCCAGCAACCAGGCCGCGCGCAGGACCGCGACGCCGAGGAGGCGCAGGGTCGGCGGGTGCCGGAGCAGCGGCGCGTAGGCGCTCGAGCAGCGCCCGGGCTGCAGGGGTGTCGTGGGACGCCGGCCGTCGGGTGGGAGGGCGGCGGCGACGAACCAGGCCGCGCCCGCCGCGGCGAGTCCGCCCGCGACCAGCGCCGCGCGCCACCCGCCGACCCCACTGATGGCCGTCAGCAGCGGGACGCCGACGATGGGCGCGCTGCTCAGCGCCCCGATCGTCCAGCCGATGGCACGCCGTCGGGCATCTCCCGCGAAGCGGGTCCCGGCGATGGCGAACGCCAGCCCGAAGACGAGCGCGTCGCCCAGACCGCCCGCCACGCTCAAGCCGAGCAGCACAGGGTAAGCGGGGGCGAGGCCCGTGCCCAACAGGTTGACGGCGATGGCGAGGATGCCCGATCACCAGCGGCCACCGGTACCCGTAGCGGTCCGCGAGCGGCCCGACGACGAGGCCGAGGCCAGCGCTCAGCAGGACCATCAGCGTCACGACCTGCCCGAGCAGGGAGACCGTCGTGCGCAGGTCCCGCGCCATCGGCGGGTAGAAGGGGGTCGTGGCGAAGAAGTTCAGGGAGGCCAGAAAGGCGGCGACGCACAGCGCCGCGACCACGCGCCCGTCCGCGGCCGGCGGCGCGCGTTCGCCGACCGCGTCCCTCACCGGCCGACCCAGCTGCGTCGTCCCCTTGCGAAGCGGGGACGGACGCTCAGCGGGCTCCTAGACGCCCTCGAGGGGCTCGTCGCGGCCGCGGAGCCGCGCGATCTCTTCCCGCATCGCGCCCCGTCCGGCCTCGAACGCGGCCTTCAGCTGGGCGGAGGTGTCCTCGACGACCTCGCGGCCGCGCCCGAGGTACTCCTGGGCGCGGACCTGAGCGTCGCCGACCGTCTCGTGAGCCCGCTTGGCCAGCTCCGACCCGCGCTCCCGGGCCTGTCGGGCCCAGTCGGTGCCCTTCTCCCGGAGCAGCTCGCGCGTCTCCTCACCGGTCTTCGGAGCCAGGAGGAGCGCGGCGGCGGCGCCGACCAGGGCGCCCACGGCCAGGAGGCCCAACGCTCCCAGGAAGTTCAGGTCATCGCGATCCTCAGTCATGGGTCACTCCTTGCCGCGATGGCGCGCCAGGCGGTGGACGAACACGTCAATCCCCTTCTGAAGGCCCCGGGCGACACCGACCACGCGGCCCACGGTCCCGAAGCTCGCGAGCACGCCGGTCAAGTTCGTCACCCGGGCCAGGACGTCCTGCGCCGTGAGCGCGATGCCCTCGATCTGCCGGAGGTCCTTGGTCGCCTGCTGGGCGAGCGTGCGGTGCTCCTGGAGCAGGGCCTGGACCTGGATGGTCAGGGGCTTCAGCTCGTGGTCGACGGTCGTCAGCGTCTGCTCCGCCGCCCGCGCAGTCCGGGCCACCTGGCGGAGGGTCGGGATGACCGCGATCACCAGGGCCAGAAAGGCCAGGCTGGCAATCAGAGCCGCTACCTGTAGCACCGGGAGCCCCTTTTTGTCGTCGCGAGGGTGAGCCCCCAACCTAACAGAGGCCCCGGGCCGGCGTCAAATTGGGCCCGGCAGGTTTGACGGTCTCTCCAAAGCCCCCGTATACTGTCCAACCGATGTTTCATCAGCTCGCGCTGCCCCCTCGCTCCGGATCCGGGAGCACCGGTTGAGCCTCGACGACCGCTTCGCCGAGCTGACCCGGCTCCGCGCGGAGGCCGAGCTCGGCGGCGGGCCCGAGCGGATCGCCCGCCAGCATGCCGCCGGCAAGCGGACCGCTCGGGAGCGGATCGCGGGCCTGGTCGACAAGGGGTCCTTCGAGGAGCTCGACCGGTTCGTCGTCCAGCCGGGCACCGACGCCGGACGGGACCGGGCCGCGCGTCCTGGGGGACGGCGTGGTCACGGGGTCGGCGCGGATCAACGGGCGGCCGATCTACCTCTTCGCCCAGGACTTCACCGTGTTCGGGGGCTCGCTCTCGCTTCCCTACGCGCAGAAGATCTGCAAGATCATGGACCTGGCCCTCAAGGTCGGCGTGCCGATCGTCGGGCTGAACGATTCCGGCGGTGCGCGCATCCAGGAGGGCGTGGTCTCGCTCGCCGGCTACGCCGACATCTTCCTCCGGAACGTCCTCGCCTCGGGGGTGGTGCCGCAGATCTCGGCGATCATGGGCCCGTGCGCCGGGGGCGCGGTGTACTCCCCGGCGATCACGGACTTCACGTTCATGGTCCGCGGGTCGTCCTACATGTTCGTGACCGGTCCCGAGGTCCTCAAGGCGGTGACGCACGAGGAAGTGACCTTCGAGGAGCTGGGCGGCGCCGACACCCATGCGCGGGTCTCGGGGGTCGCCCACCTGGCCGCGGAGAGCGAGGACGCGTGCCTGGAGGCCATCCGGGAGCTCCTGAGCTTCCTGCCGCCGAACAACCTCGAGGATCCGCCGCTGCGCCCGACGGCGGATCCGCCGGACCGGATGGACGAGAGTCTCCAGCGCCTCGTGCCCGACAACCCGAACAAGCCGTACGACATGAAGGAGCTGATCCAGACCGTCCTCGACGACCAGCACTTCTTCGAGGTCCAGGCGGAGTACGCGCCGAACCTGATCGTCGGTTTCGGGCGGCTCGGGGGCCGCCCGGTCGGGGTCGTGGCGAACCAGCCGGCGCACCTGGCGGGCTGCCTCGACATCGCCGCCTCGCTCAAGGGCGCGCGCTTCGTCCGGTTCTGCGACTGCTTCAACATCCCGCTCGTCACGTTCGAGGACGTGCCGGGATTCCTGCCCGGCACCGCGCAGGAGTACGGCGGCATCATCAAGCACGGGGCCAAGCTGCTCTATGCCTTCGCCGAGGCGACGGTCCCGAAGCTCACCGTCATCACCCGCAAGGCGTATGGCGGGGCCTACTGCGTCATGGCCAGCAAGCACATCCGCGCGGACGCCAACTTCGCGTTCCCGACCGCCGAGATCGCGGTGATGGGCCCCGAGGGGGCGGTGAACATCCTGTACCGCCGGGAGCTCGGGGAGACCGGCGACCCCGCGCGCTTCCGGGCCGACCGGATCGCCGAGTTCCGGGAGAAGTTCGCCAACCCCTACGTGGCGGCGGCGCGCGGGTACGTCGACGACGTCATCGAGCCCCGCGAGACGCGGCGACGGCTCGTCGCGACGCTCGAGACCCTGCGCACGAAGCGGGACCAGAACCCGCCCCGGAAGCACGGGAACCTGCCCCTGTGAGCCCCCCGCGCCCCCGGCCGGCCGCCCGCCCGCCCCGGCCCCCCGAGGCCCCAGGGCCGGCGCCGCCCAGGATGCCGCAGCCCTCGACGCTCGAGGACGCCCTGGCGCGCTGGGAGCGGGAGACCCTCAAGCCGGGGCTCGCGCGGACGGCCGAGCGCTCCCGGCTGGAGACCTCCTGGGGGGCCCCGGTGCCCCGCCTGGCCACGCCGGCCGACCTCGGGGGCTTCGACTACGTCACCGAGCTCGGGTTCCCCGGGGAGTATCCCTACACCCGGGGCGTCCAGCCGACGATGTACCGCGGGCGGCTCTGGACGATGCGGCAGTACGCCGGGTTCGGGACGGCGGCCGAGACCAACCGGCGGTTTCACTACCTGCTCGCGGAAGGGCAGACCGGGCTGTCGGTCGCCTTCGACCTGCCGACGCAGATGGGGCACGACGCGGACGCCCCGGAGGCGCGGAGCGAGGTCGGGCGCGTGGGGGTGTCGATCTCGAGCGTCGACGACATGGCCGAGCTCCTCCGGGACCTGCCGCTCGGCCGCGTCTCCACCTCCATGACGATCAATGCCACCGCGCCGATCCTGCTCGCGCTCTACCTGGCGGTGGCCGAGCGCCAGGGCGTGCCCGCGGCGACCCTGGCCGGGACCGTGCAGAACGACATCCTCAAGGAGTTCATCGCGCGCGGCACGTACATCTTCCCGCCGGGCCCGTCACTCCGGCTGGTGACGGACGTCTTCGGCTACTGCAAGGACCGCGTCCCCCGCTGGAACACGATCTCCATCTCGGGCTACCACCTGCGCGAGGCGGGCTCGACCGCCGTCCAGGAGGTGGCGTTCACGCTGGCCAACGCGGTGGCCTACGTGGAGGCCGCGCAGGCCGCCGGGCTCCAGGTCGACGAGTTCGCGCCCCAGCTCTCGTTCTTCTTCAATGCCCACAACGATCTCCTCGAAGAGGTCGCCAAGTTCCGCGCCGCGCGCCGGCTCTGGGCCCGCCTCATGCGGGAGCGGTTCGGGGCCCGGGACCCGCGCGCCTGGACGCTCCGGTTCCACGCCCAGACGGCGGGCTCGACCCTGACGGCCCAGCAACCGGAGAACAACGTCGTGCGCGTCGCCGTCCAGGCGCTCGCCGCCATCCTGGGCGGCTGCCAGTCGCTCCACACCAACTCGATGGACGAGGCCCTGTCCCTCCCCTCCGAGGCGGCCGTGCGCACCGCGCTCCGGACCCAGCAGGTCCTCGCCTACGAGTCGGGCGTGGCGGCGACGGTCGACCCGCTGGGCGGGGCCTACCTGGTCGAGCGCCTCACCCGCGACATCGAGGACGGGGCGGTGGCCTACCTCGACAAGATCGATGGCCTAGGAGGCGCGGTGGCAGCGATCGGGTTCATGCAGCGGGAGATCCAGGACGCGGCGTACCGGTACCAGCAGGAGGTCGAGAGCCGCGCGCGGGTCGTCGTGGGCGTCAACGAGTTCGTGACCGCCGAGTCCGCGCCGGCCGCCCTGTTCCAGCCCGATCCCGGGGTCGAAAGTCGGCAGGCGGAGCGGCTTCGGGATCTCCGGCGGCGCCGGGACGGCGATCGGGCGGCGCGCGCCCTCGATGCCGTCGAGCGGGCGGCGCGCGGGACCGACAACCTGGTGCCACGGCTCCTGGACGCCGTGCAGGCCGACGTCACGCTGGGCGAGATCGGCGCGCGCCTGCGCGCGATCTTCGGCGTCCACCGTCC
This sequence comes from uncultured Candidatus Rokubacteria bacterium, assembly GCA_963745015.1. Lineage (GTDB taxonomy): Bacteria > Methylomirabilota > Methylomirabilia > Rokubacteriales > DASRDR01 > DASRDR01. The sequence continues at coordinate 290,999 of CAVUVU010000006.1, read as the reverse complement.
GTCGGTGGCCTTCTGACGCCATGCGACGGTCGCGTCCGGGTCGGGGCGGCGGCGGCATGAGACGGGCGGTGGCCCTCGCCGTCCTGGTCGTCCTGGGGCTCTTCGGGTCCGCCGGCCCGGCCGGCGCCGACGTCCTGCAGGATCTCGGGGCGACCTACCAGAAGACCGCCGAGCAGCTGGCCGGGGCATTCCCGAGGGTCGAGCTCCGGGTGACGGCGGTCACCGGGATCACGGTCCGCGTCGAGGGCCCGGCGGTCGAGAGCCTCCGGCCCGGTCTCGAGCTGACGCTCTTCCGGCGCGGGGAGATATTCCGCCATCCCGTCACGGGGCAGCCGCTCGGGCACGCCGAGCAGGCGCTGGGGACGCTCGTCCTGACCGCGGTCGAGCCCGGCGCCGCGACCGGGCGGCTCATCCCGGCGGTGGGCCCGGCCGCCCCGGCGCCGATCCCCGGCGATGGCGCGCGAATCACCGCGGGGCGCCTGCCGGTGGCGGTTCTCCCGACCAGCGGGGTGCAGGCCGCCTTCGACAGCGCCGACCAGACCCAGCTCCTCCTGGTGGCGCGATTCTCGGCGATCCTCGAGAAGACCGGGCGATTCCTGGCGGTCGATCCTCAGCGGGTCCTGGACCTGGTGAGCCAGACGCGAGGATCGGGCGCCTCACCCCTCGAGGTGGCGCGCCGGCTCGGCGGGGTGGCCGTGGTCAGCTCCCGGCTGGTCCGCGAGGGGTCGACCCGCGTCCTCGAGACCACGTGGATCTCCGGACAGACCGGCGAGACGCTCGCGTCCGCCCGCGTGCCGCTGGTTCCGTCGAGCTTCCCGCCGCGCTTTGCCTGGGAGGAGACTCCCGAGCTCGAGCGCCGGTATCCGCTGGATGGGCCGGTGCGCGCGCTCGCCCTCGGCGATCTCGACGGCGACGGGCGCATGGAGCTGATCGTGGCCGACGAGCAGAACCTCACCGCCTACCGGACGGTCGAGGGGGGCAGCCCGGTCGCCGTGGAGAACCAGACGCTCCGCACGGGCGGCGTCGGCCTGATCCTGTCGGTGGACGCCGCCCCGCTCACGGATTCGAACCGGACCCAGCTGGTGGTCGTCGATCAGCGCGGCGACGGTCGCCTGGGGGTGCGCGCGCGGGTGCTGGAGTGGAGCGCCTCCGGCGGATACCGGGTGCTCTATGACACGGGCGGCCGGTACCTCAGGGTCGTCCGGGTGGGGACCGAGAACTGGCTCCTCGAGCAGGACGCGGGCGAGGACGAGCCCTTCGAGCAGGAGATCCGCCGCCTCGTCTGGGACGGGGAGCGCTTCCGGGACGCCTCCCGCCTGCGCGTGCCGCGGGGCGTCAGTGTCTATGGCCTCGCCCTGATGCGTCTGACCGGGGGCCCCGACCCGGAGATCGTCGCGTTCACGGACGACTACCGCCTGACCGTGTGGACGACCAAGGGTCAGCGCCTCTGGACCAGCTCGGACCCCCTGGGTGGCTCGGCCGTCACGTTCGAGTACCTGCCCACGGGTGGAGCCCGGCGCCAGGGCGGCCAGGACACGCAGGTGGGGCGCATCGCGGGGCGGGTGGTCCCTCTCCAGGGCTCCCCCCAGGGAGCGGAGATCCTCGTCTACGAGAACCTCCTGCCGGCGGTCCAGCAGGGGCGGGGGATCCTTCCCCGGCTGGCGGCGACCCTGTTCAATCGGGGGCGGATCCACCGGCTCCGCTGGAAGGATGGGGCCTTCGTCCGGGTCTGGCAGAGCGGGGTGACGGAGGGCTACATCGCCGACTTCGCCTACGGGGACCTCGACGGGGACGGCCTGCCGGAGGTCGTGGTCGGGGTGGTGCCGCGGGGGTTCGATCTGGAGACCCTCAACCCGGTCGGACGCCCCAGGGGTCGTATCCTCGCCTACGAGCTACCCTAACGGGCAGTGGGAGGGCCCGGGGGACCGCCCGGCCCCCCGGTGGAAGGTCTCGAAACACTGCTTGACACCCCTTTTCGGCCGGTGCTAGGGTTGCGACGGCCTTATGATCTTTCGCCGTGTCCTGGCGCTTGGCCAGGTGCGACTTCATCCGGGAAGGGGGGTGGTGCTGGGCACCGGCGGAGCGATTCACAGCCCGCGTTTCACCCTAGTACTAAGGCAATCATCGTAGTTTTGTCGTCCACCACAGACGGGCGCCATCCGAAGTCGGATGGTACCGGGAGGTGCGGGTAATGAAGCGAGCGCTGGCGTTGCTCGTCGGGGGGGTGCTGATCATCGGATCGGCCCTCGCCGCGCACGCGCAGGCCCCGACGGTCAGTTTCGGCGGCCAGATGCGTGTCTATGGCTTCGCGTTCAACAACATCACGGATTTCACGGACAGCGGTCCGAACGGCGCCAACCGGGACAGCCAGAGTTTCTACTTCCAGCGGTGGCGTCTCTTCACCAACGTCGAGAGCGCCGACAAGAAGGCCAAGGTGGTCTGGGGCCTCGAGGTCGGTGACATCACCTGGGGTACGGGTGGTGGCGCGTCGGGCGGCGAGTATCGTGGCTGCCCGGGCCGCGCGCCGTTCGTTCCCAACGTAACGGTTCCGGTGCCGGCGGGCGGCCCGGGACAGCCTGTCCCGACCACGCCGCCGACCACGCCGGCCACGCCGACCACGGCGACCGTCACCCAGCCGGGCTCGAACGTCCGCGTGGGTAACGGCGCGGGCGGCTGTACGGGCGCCGACGGTGTCAACGTCGAGACCAAGCACGCGTACCTCTGGGTCGACACCGGGCAGTGGCTGCCGGGCTCGTCCATCACGCTCGGTATCCAGAGCATCGTCTTCATGACCGGTCCGCTCGGCGGCTACTTCGACGATGACGGCGCCGCCATCAAGATCAACATGAAGTTCGATCCGGTCGACGTCGAGATCTACACGGCCAAGCTCGGCGAGGGCGTGAACGCCAACGCCGATGACACGGACATGTACGTGGCGTCGTGTGGGCGCCAACGTCACGAAGGATGTTCGGGTCACGCTCGAGGGCATGCTGCTCAACGAGCAGTCCCTCGGGGGCTCGAACCTCGGCGACACGTTCTTCATCGGCGCGACGGTCGGCGCCAAGCTCGGCGATCTCAAGCTCGACGGCGCAGTCGTCTACGGTCAGCGGCAGTTCGCGCGGGCCGCGACGGCCGGCCCCGGCAGTCCCTTCGAGGAGAGCGGGTTCGGCGCCTTCGTGACGGCGCAGGTGCCGATCGGCCCCCTGAACGTCTTCGGGGTCCTCTGGTACACCACGGGTGACGAGAACGTCGGACCGGCGGGTTGCGCCGGCCCCGGCTCGAACGCGGGTTGCAGTGCTCAGGGGACGGCCCGCACCCTGACGACGGATTCTGACAAGCTCCCGATTCCGGAGTCCGGTGCTGGCTGGTTCGGCGGCGGCGGCCCGTTCATCGCGGAGTGGCTCTTCGGTAACTCCTCCATCGGTGCCCCGTCGGTCGGCCAGGTCCACTATGCGGACCCGACCGGCACGTGGGGTCTCGGTGCCTCGGCCACCTACGCCCTGACGCCGGCCTTCTCGGTTGGCGGCGGCGCGGCGTACGTGATCGCGACGGATGCAGATGGCCCGTACGGCAACTCCATGTTCGAAATCGACGCCGGGGCCACGTATCGCTTCAACCCGAACCTGGTCTTCAACCTGTTCGGCGGCGTGATGATCCCGGACGAGGGTGACCTGGCGTACGCCCTCACCTTCCGGACGCAGTACTCGTTCTAAGACCTGACCCGTAACACCACGCCCCAGGGGGGTGACCCCCTGGGGCGTTTTTCTTTCCCGCTTGATTCCCGTGCAGGGCGGACCAGACAATATTCGCGCAATGGCGCCCAGGCTCTCGATCGCGGTGCGTCGATTGGCGGCCCTAGGGCTCACCGTGGCGCTGGCGATCGGCGTGGCGGGGCCGGTCCGGGCCCAGGGCCCCCCCGAGGTCGTCCGGCTGGCGCTCCTGCCGCAGTGGGTCATCCAGCAGCACCGGGCGGGGGGCTCGTCCGCGAGCCCCGCATTGCGAGAGGCCATCGACGGCGGGGTCGTCGACCGGACCGTTTTCGCGTGGCAGCGAGGGGTGATCCAGCGCCAGGCCCTCGTCCGGAAGCCGATCCGCCTGGTGCCCGAGCCCGAGGCGACTCCGCTCGGCGGCCGCGGGCGGTTCGCGCTGGGCGCGGTGCGCGCGCCCACGGGCCGCGCGGCGTGGACGGAGGTGGAGATCGTCCGCGCGAGCAGCGGGGCGGACGACGTGCTCCTGCTCGAGGTCGGCGGCGAGCGCAACACGGTGACGCAGGTGCTCGAGACCCTGCTCGTCGCCGACGCGTCGCGGCCCCTGGCCGAGCTGTCGCTGGCGCGCCCGGCCCTGCTGGCCAGCGCCGGCGTGCCCGTCATCGCGGCGCCGTTCGAGCAGCCGCTCCCGCCCGCCCTGGCCGGGCGGTTCCGCGAGGAGGCCGGGATGGGCCTCCTCGTCGTCCGGAGCCCGCTCTGGGACGTGCGCGACGGCGATCTCACGGCGAGCGGCCGGGCCGACACGGTGCCGCTCGGCGGCGGAGACTGGCGCGAAGGCGACCGCGTGTTCCTGCGGATCCCCGCTGCGGCGCTCGGCCGAGGACTCGCCGGCCTCGTGCTGGGGTGGAAGGACCGGACGCTCCAGACGGACCCGAACGCCGAGCTCCCCCGCCGCTCCGGGCTGCCGTTCCCCGTCATCCGCTGACCGGTGGGGACCCCATGACAGCCGTTCACGAGACGAGCCCCGTGAGCCTCGGTCTGGAGGGCGCGCTCCGGGAGCGGCTTCAGCACGTGGTCGGCGACGGGCTCCGGGCCTGCGAGGCGGAGATCAACCGCGAGCTGGCCGACTCCCCGGTCCAGCTCGTCCGCGATCTCGGGGAGCACGTCGCGCTCGCCGGCGGCAAGCGGCTCCGGCCCATCCTGGTCCTGCTCGGCGCGGCGCTCGGGGCCGGCCCGGGCGCCCGCGCGGTGCGGCTCGGGTGCATCGTCGAGCTCCTCCACACGGCGACCCTGATTCACGACGACGTGGTCGACGAGGCTCCGCTCCGGCGGGGCCGGCCGTCCGCCCACGCCCGGTTCGGGGTGGACGCCTCCGTGCTGGTGGGCGACCACTTCTACTCGCGCTGCATGGCCCTCCTCGTGCGGGACGGGAACCTCGCCGTGATGGATGCCCTGGCGGGCGCCATGGTGTCCATGACCGAGGCCGAGGTCTTCCAGCTCGAGCGGAAGCGGGCGAACGAGCTCTCCGAGGCCGACTACCTCCGGATCATCCGCCAGAAGACGGCGACCTTCATGTCGGCCTGCTGCCGCATCGGCGGGATCGCCGGGGGGCTGGACGCCGACGCGGTCGAGGCGCTCGCGACGTACGGCGAGCGCATCGGCATCGCGTTCCAGATCATCGACGACTCGCTGGACTTCGCCGCCGACCCGACCCGGCTCGGCAAGGCGATCGGCCACGACCTCCTGGAGGGGAAGCGCACCTTGCCCCTGATCGTCACGCTCGACCGGGCCACGAACGAAGAGCGGGCGCGGATCCTGGAGACGCTCGGCCGCCCGGGCCTCCAGGAGCCCGACGTGGCGGAGGTCCACCGGCTGGTCAAGGTGTACGACGGGGTCGGGTACTCCGTCGCGCGGGCGTCGGCCTACGCGGAGACGGGCATCGCCGCGCTGGACCGGTTCCCGGACTCCCCGGGGCGGCAGATCCTCCAGCTGATCGCCGAGTACGTGATCCATCGGGATCGATGACGCGGCGCCGGGGACCGCGCCGGCGCGGCCCAGGCGGCCCGTCCGGCATCGTCACCCTGCTCACGGACTTCGGGCTCGATGACGCGTACGTCGGGACCCTCAAGGGCGTCCTCCTCGCCATCAACCCGCGGGTGCGGCTCGTCGACCTGACCCACACGGTGCCGCCGCAGGACATCCGGCGCGCCGCGCTGATTCTCGAGGCCGCGTGGCGCTTCTTTCCCCGGGGGTCGGTGCACCTGGCGATCGTGGATCCGGGGGTCGGCAGCGCCCGTCGGCCGATCGCCATCGAGGCGGGGGGCCACTACTTCGTCGGGCCCGACAACGGGCTCCTCGGGTTCTGCTTCGACCTGCCGGACGCCCGGGGGGTCGTGCTGGCCGAGAAGCGGTACCACCGGCGACCGGTCAGCCGGACGTTCCACGGACGAGACATCTTCGCGCCCGTGGCCGCCCACTGCTCGCGGGAGTCCGCCTGGCGGCCCTGGGACCGCCGCTGCGGCATCCCGTGCGGCTGACCGTGGCCGAGCCCCGGCGGCGCGGCGGCCGGGTCGACGGGGAGGTCCTGCTGGTCGACCGCTTCGGGAACCTTCTGACGAGCCTCAGGGGGCGGGAGCTACCGGGGCCGGCCGATCGCGGGGTCTTGCGGATCGGCGGGGCGCGTGTCCGGGGGCTCGCGGGAACGTACGCCGAACGGTCCCGGCGGGCGCTCGGAGCGCTGATCGACAGCTCGGGCCGGGTGGAGGTGTTCGTGCGGGAAGGCAGCGCGCGCCGGCGGCTCGGGCTGGGCCCGGGCGCCCCCGTCAGCTGGAGGGCGTCGGGGTCGGCTTCGACTTCGGTTTCGCCGCTTCGGCGCCGGCGCGTCGCTCGAGGTCTCGCCGCTCTTCGAAGCCGAGCCGGTCGACGCCGCGGCGTCCGTCCCGGTCGTCGCCGGGGCCGCGCTCGGGGTCGGGTCGCCGCTCGACTTCTTCTCGGCCTCCATCCCCTTCTTCCGGCCCTCGGAGGGGTAGTCGGTGACGTACCAGCCGCCACCCTTGAGGATGAACGGCGCCGCGGACAGGAGCCTGCGGATCGGGCCGCCGCAGCGATCGCAGTTGGTCAGCGGCTCCTCGGAGATGCGCTGGCGCACCTCGAAGGTTCGCTCGCAGCGGTCGCATCGGTAGTCGTAGGTGGGCACTCGATCCCCTTCCAACAAAAAGGGCGCGCCTGCGCGCCCTCCTGCTCGACGGCGCCGTCGGGCCCCGTCGCACCGCGGAGTATAGCACTCGCCCCGAGCGGCTGCCAGGCGCGCGGCCGCCTCGGGGGGTTTTCGATTGCGGGCGTTCACCCCCCCTGCTACCATTTCGCCTTGTTCTGAGGCATTTTCCGACTCGCTGTCCACGAGTCCTCCGGAGGGACAGGATGATCCGCGCGTTCGAGGACAAGACTCCGCGCATCCACGAAACAGCGTTCGTGGAAGCGAGCGCCCACGTCATCGGGGACGTCGAGCTCGGGGAGCACTCGAGCGTGTGGTTCCAGTGCGTCATCCGTGCCGACGTCAACCGGATCCGCATCGGGCACCACACCAACGTCCAGGACGGCACGGTGATCCACGTCAACCGGACCGACCCGGTGGAGATCGGCGACCACGTGACCCTGGGGCATGCCGTCCGGCTCCACGGCGCCCGGGTGGGCTCGCACTGCCTGATCGCCATCGGCGCGATCGTGCTGGACGGGGTCGTGATGGAGGACGAGTCCATCGTGGCCGCCGGGGCGCTGGTCTCGCCCGGCACGCGCATTCCCCGGCGGACGCTCATGATGGGCAGTCCCGCCAGGCCTCGCCGGACGCTGACCGAGGCGGATCTCGAGATGATCCACCGGCCGACGAACAACTACGTCCAGCTGATGGAACGCTACCGCGATGGCCGGTAGGCCGCCCAGCGAGCCCCCCCGGGGCATGCGAGACATCCTGCCCGCCGAGGCGGAGCTGCGCGACGCCACGGCGGGGACGATCCTCGGCGTGTACCGCCGGCACGGGTTTCGGCGCATCGAGACGCCGGCCCTGGAGAGCCTCGAGCTCCTCACCGGCGGGGGCGGCGGCGAGAACGAGAAGCTCATCTTCAAGGTGCTCAAGCGCGGGGAGAAGCTGGACCTGGGCGCGGCGACGACCGAGGCCGACCTGGCCGACCTGGGTCTCCGCTTCGACCTCACCGTGCCGCTCGGCCGCTACTACGCGCAGAACCATGCGAAGCTGCCGGAGCCCCTGCGGGCGGTGCAGATCGGCCCGGTCTGGCGCGCCGAGCGCCCCCAGCGGGGCCGGTACCGCCAGTTCACCCAGTGCGACATCGACATCCTCGGCGTCGCGTCCGAGATCGCCGAGATCGAGCTGATCCTGGCCACCACGGAGGCGCTCGGCGCGCTCGGGCTCGAGGGGCTGACCGTGCGGATCAACGACCGCCGCCTCCTGGCCGCGATGGCCGCCTGGTGCGGCTTCGCGCCGGAGGGCCACGCGAGCGTCTTCATCACGCTCGACAAGTGGGACAAGCTCCCGCCGGACGAGATCCGCCGGGAGCTGGAGCAGGCCGGTCATCCGGCGGCTGCCATCGGCCGCATGCTGGAGCTCTACACGGGGCCCGCCCCCGAGCGGAGCCTGGCGGGTCTGCGGAGCCGCCTGGGCGACCCGAGCGCGGACGGCGCGTTCCAGGCACTGTCGCGTATCGTCGAGGTCGTGGGCGCCGCGGCGGGCGGCCGGTTCCGCATCGACTTCGACCCGACGCTCGTGCGGGGCATGGGCTACTACACCGGGCCGATCTTCGAGATCCGCTCGTCGAGCTTCGCCGTCGGGGTCGATCGCCGGGGGTGGTCGATACGACGGCATGATCGGGCGCATGCTCGGCCGGGACGTCCCCGCCACGGGGTTCTCCATCGGCTTCGAGCGCGTCGTGGACATTCTCGGCCGGCCCGACAGCCGGCTGGCGCGCGACGACCGGCGGATCGCCGTCCTGTTCGACGAGGCGGCGCAGGATCTGGGCGCGGTCCTGCGGGCGGCCGAGGCGCTCCGGGGTCAGGGGTGCCTCGTGGCGCTCGAGCGCCAGACGCGGAACCCGGGGGCGCAGCGGGCCGCACTCGAGAAGCAGGGCTACGAGGGCGTCGCGACGGTCAGTGGCGAGGGTCCGCCGAGCGTGCAATGGTTTGCCGAGCGCGTCCCGCGCCGGTCAGGGAGCCGGACATGACGGAATCCTTCGGGGGGATGCGCCGCACGCATTCGTGCGGCGCACTGCGCGCCGGCGACGCCGGCCGGACGGTCACCCTGATGGGGTGGGCGTCCCGGCGCCGCGATCACGGCGGCCTCATCTTCGTGGACCTCCGGGACCGCGACGGGGTGACGCAGCTCGTGTTCAACCCCGCCGTCGACCCCGCGGCTCACGAGATCGCGGGACGGATCCGGGTGGAGTTCGTCCTGGCGGTGGAGGGGACGGTCGAGCGGCGGCCGCCGGGCACCGTGAACACCCACCTCGCCACGGGCGAGATCGAGGTGTCGGCCCGGCGACTGCGCATCCTGAACGAGTCGAAGCCCCTGCCCTTCCCGCTCGACGAGTCCCAGGAGACGGCCGAGTCCTTGCGGCTCAAGTACCGGTACCTGGATCTCCGCCGGCCGGCGATGCTGGGGCACCTCCTGCTGCGGGATCAGGTCTGCCGCGCGACGCGCGACTACCTCCACGGCGAGAGCTTCGTCGAGGTGGAGACGCCCATGCTCACGCGCTCGACCCCGGAGGGGGCGCGGGACTTCCTCGTGCCGAGCCGCCTCACCCCGGGGACCTTCTACGCCCTGCCCCAGTCGCCCCAGCTCTTCAAGCAGATCCTGATGGTCGGCGGGCTCGAGCGCTACTTCCAGATCGTGCGCTGCTTCCGGGACGAGGACCTGCGCGCGGATCGCCAGCCCGAGTTCACCCAGATCGACATCGAGACCGCCTTCCTGGACCGGGACGACTTCCTGCCGCTGATGGAGGGGCTTGTCGCGGAGATCTTCCGCCGCACCAAGGGTCTCGAGCTGGCCCGGCCGTTCCGCCGGCTGACCTGGGACGAGGCGATCCGGCGCTACGGCTCGGACAAGCCCGACCTGCGTTTCGGGCTCGAGCTGAGCGACTGCTCCGACCTCTTCCGGGACGGCGCGTTCCAGGTCTTCGCCCAGGCCGTCGCCCAGGGCGGCGCGGTGCAGGCCCTGACGGTGCCGGGGACCGCCTTCTCGCGCAAGGACCTGGACGACCTGGTGGAGCGCGCCAAGGGCGCCGGCGCGAAGGGGCTGGTCTGGGTCCGCGTGGGCGAGGGCACGCTTCAGAGCCCGGCGGCCCGCCACCTGGAGCCGCTCCGGGATGCCCTCCTGGCCCGGACGGGGGCGAAGGCGGGAGACCTCGTGCTGCTGGTCGCGGACCGGATGCCTCTCGCCGCAACGGTGCTGGGGCGGCTCCGCGTCGAGCTCGCGCACCGCCTCGGGCTGATCCCCGCGGGGGCGTACGACCTCCTGTGGGTCGTGGACTTTCCCGCTGGTCGAGTGGAACGAGGACGAGCGGCGGTGGGACGCGATGCACCATCCCTTCACGGCGCCGCAGGACCGGGACGCCGAGGCCGGCCTGGCCGACCCCGGCGCCGCGCGCGCGAAGGCCTACGATCTGGTCCTGAACGGGCAGGAGATCGGCGGGGGCTCGATCCGCATCCACTCGCGGGCGCTCCAGCAGCGGGTCTTCGAGCTCCTCGGGATCGGGGAGGCCGACGCGCGGGCCAAGTTCGGCTTCCTCCTGGAGGCGCTGGAGTACGGCGCCCCGCCGATGGGCGGCATCGCGTTCGGGCTCGACCGGATCGTCGCCATCCTGGCCGGCGTCGATTCCATCCGGGACGTCATCGCGTTCCCCAAGACCCAGAAGGGCACGTGCCCCTTGACGGACGCCCCCACGCCGGTGAGCCCGGCGCAGCTCAAGGAGCTCGCCCTGGAGGTCGCCGTCCCCCGCCCCGGCGCCGAGCCCCCCGCGGGCCGCGCCGGCGACGCGATGACGCCCGGCCACGCACCGGCAAATTGACACCGTCCGGCGCGTGTGATACCCGAGGGGTTGTGAGGGAGGCCGAGAGCCCACCGCGTGGCTGAGCCCACCACCCAGCGCCTCACGCTTGCCTCCGAGGTCGACCTCGGGGCATTGCTCGGCCGGAACGACGAGAACGTGCGCCTGCTGGAGGCGGAGCTCGCCCTCCGGATCGTCGCCCGCGGGAACGAGATCACGCTCCGCGGGGACGAGCGGCAGGTGGCCCGCGGAGCCCGCATCGTGGAGGAGCTCCTGGCCCGGCTCGGGGCCGGGCTGCCGGTCCAGGCGTCGGATGTCCGCGCCGCCGCTCCGCGTCCTGGACGCCGACGCCGACGCCGATCTCAAGAGCATCTTCCTCGACGCCATCCCGGTCCCGTCCCGCAAGAAGCAGATCACGCCGAAGACGCTCAACCAGAAGCGCTACGTCGAGGCGATTCGCGGTCACGACATCGTGGTCGGGATCGGCCCCGCGGGGACGGGGAAGTCGTATCTCGCGATGGCGATGGCGGTCTCGGCCCTGACGCGCCGCGAGGTCGCCCGGATCATCCTGACGCGGCCGGCGGTCGAGGCGGGCGAGCGGCTCGGCTTCCTGCCCGGCGACATGTACGAGAAGGTGCACCCCTATCTCCGGCCCCTCTACGACGCGCTCTACGACATGATGGAGCCGGAGAAGGCGGCCTCCATGACCGAGCGCGGCGCCATCGAGATCGCGCCGCTCGCGTACATGCGCGGCCGCACGCTGAACGACGCGTTCATCGTGCTCGACGAGGCGCAGAACACGACGTCCGAGCAGATGAAGATGTTCCTGACGCGGCTCGGCTTCAACTCGCGGATGGTGATCACCGGGGACATCACGCAGGTGGACCTGCCCTCGTCTCGCGCGTCCGGGCTCATCGAGATCCAGTCGGTGCTCAAGTCCATCGCCGGGATCCGCTTCGTCTACTTCACCGAGAAGGACGTCGTGCGACACGAGCTGGTCTCCGAGATCGTGCGCGCCTACGACGAGTGGGGCCGGCGGCGCGACGGGTGATCACCGTCGCCAACCGGCAGTCCCTGTCCGTCGACCTCCGGCGCATCCGCCGCACGCTCCGGACCGCGCTCCGGGCGCTCGGCGTGTGGGACCACGAGCTGAGCCTGACGCTCGTGGACGACCGGACGATCCGGGCCTTGAACGCCCGCTACCGCGGAGTGCGGCGGCGCACCGATGTCCTCGCGTTCCCCCTGGCCGGGCCGGCCGCCGTGGTCGGCGAGGCGATCATCTCGGTCGAGACGGCGCGGCGCCAGGCGCGGGCGCTCGGGCACTCCCTGCGCGAGGAGCTCGACCTCCTGTGCTGCCACGCGTGTCTGCACCTCATCGGCTACGACGACCGCGCGCCGCTCGAGGCGCGTCTGATGCACGCGCGGGAGATGGACCTCCTTGGACGGCTCTATGAGCGCCCCGCCCGAACCCTCCACGTCGGCGCCTGACCACCGGGCCGGCTTCGCGAGCCTGATCGGCCGGCCCAACGTCGGCAAGTCGACGCTGTTCAACCGCCTGCTCGGCCAGAAGCTGGCCATCGTCTCGCCGAAGCCGCAGACGACCCGGAACCGGATCCGCGGGATTCGCACGCGCCCCGAGGGCCAGATCATCTACGTGGACACGCCCGGGCCTCCATCCCCCGCGCGGCAAGCTCGGACGGTTCCTGGCGTCGACCGTGACGCAGGCCCTGCGAAGAGGTCGACGTCGTCATCCTCGTCGCCGACGCGACGGCGCCGGTGGACGCGAGCACGGAGGAGGCGTTCCAGGCGCTCCGCTCCGTCAGCGCGCCCGTCGTGCTGGCGCTGAACAAGATCGACCTCGTGCCCGCCAAGACCAAGCTCCTGCCGCGCCTCGAGACCTACGCCGCCCGTCACCCCTTCCGGGCGCTCGTGCCCATCTCGGCCAAGAACGGGACGGGCGTGGACCGGCTCGAGGCGGTGACGCTCGGGCTGCTCCCCGCCAGCCCGGCGCTCTACCCGGCCGACACGGTGACCGACCAGCCGGAGACGTTCTTCGTCGCCGAGACGGTCCGGGAGAAGCTCTTCCTGGCCATGCGGCAGGAGGTGCCGTACGCCTGCGCCGTCCGGGTGGAGGAGGTCGTCGAGCGGGGGCCGGATGCCCCGCTCTACATTCGCGGCGAGATCTTCGTCGAGCGCCCGTCCCAGAAGGGCATCGTCATCGGCGAGGGCGGCGCGATGCTCAAGCGCGTCGGCCAGGCCGCGCGGCGGGAGCTCGAGGCGTTCTTCGGCGTGCGCGTGTTTCTCGACCTCCGCGTCCGCGTGCGCCGGGACTGGCGGGAGGACGACCGGGCCCTCCGCGAGCTCGGCTTCCAGCGGACGTCCTGAGGCGCGGCCGCCGTGCCGCTCCTCCGGACCGAAGGGATCGTCCTCCAGGCGTGGGATCTGGGGGAGTACGATCGGCTCGTCACGCTCTACACCCGGGACCACGGGCGGCTCGCGGTCGTCGCCCGCGGCGCGCGCCGGCTCCGCTCGCGCTTCGCCGGGGCGCTGGAGCTCTTCACGTGGGGCGACGCGGTCGGCTTCGAGCGCGAGGGGCGCCCGCTGGTGCAGCTCGATCACTTCGACATCCGGCAGCCGTTCCGGCGGCTCCGCGACGATCTCGAATCCCTCGGGCAGGGGGCGCGGATGATCGAGGCGGTGGCGCGGCTCACGGCCGAGCGCGACGCGCAGCCCCTCTGCTTCGCGCTGCTCCTCCGGGGACTCCGCGCGCTCGACGCGGGCGCGGCGCCCGCCCGCGTCCAGCTCGCCTTCGCGCTCCGGCTCCTCGACCTGCTCGGCCACCGGCCCCGGCTCGACCGGTGCGGGCTCTGCGGCCGACCGGTCGGCACGCAGGGCGTCGCGTTCGACGCGACCGAGGGCAGCGTGGTCTGCGGCGACTGCCGCGCGGGCGGTCCGTTCCTCGCCCCGGCGGTGGCGGCGGCCCTCCGCGGACTCCAGACGGCGTCGTGGGAAGCGCGCCTGGGCGCCCGGCTCGCGCCCTCCGTGGAGCAGACGGCCGCCGCGGTCCTCGATGACTACCTGGCGGCGCTGATCGGGGCGCCGCTCCGGGCGCCGCGCTTCCTGGCCCGGACCCGCGCCTCGCGCTCCCCCGCGGTAGCGCGGCCGCTCAGGGCCGCGCCGCCGCCTGGGCGCCCGCCGGCGGGGCGGGCGGGACGGGGAAGTCCTCGACGGGCTGACCCCGGAGCGCCGTCCGCATCACCGCGACCCAGATCGGCAGCGCGGCGCGCGCGCCCGTCTCCTCGTGGCCGAGGCTCCGGGGCCGATCGTGGCCGATCCAGACCCCGGCCACGATCGAGGGCGTGTAGCCCACGAACCAGGCGTTCGAGAAGTCGTTGGTCGTGCCCGTCTTGCCGGCGAGGGGCCGCTCGAGGACCCGCGCGGCGACCCCGGTGCCCCGCTCGACGACGCCGCGGAGCATCTGGGTCAGACGGTTCGCGACGCCCGGGTCGATCGCCTCCCGCCCCTGCGGGATGTTCTCCTCGACGAGACGGCCCTGGGCGTCCGTCACGTACCGGACCATGAGCGGCTCCATGTGGATGCCCTGGTTGGCGAAGGTGCCGTAGGCCGCGGTGAGCTCGAGGAGCGTGACGTCCCCGCTGCCGAGCGCGAGGGTGAGGTCGTGCGGGAGCGGGCTCTGGATGCCGGCCCGGCGGGCCGCCTCGATGACCGGGTTCACGCCGAGCTGCTCGAGGAGCCGGATGGTCGGCACGTTGATCGACTCCTCGAGCGCCTGCTGGAGCGTGACCGGGCCGCGGAACTTGCCGTCGTAGTTCTCGGGCGCCCAGACCTTGCCCGCGGACACGTAGCGGACGGGGCTGTCGTCGACGATCTCGGTCGGCGGCGTGGCCGGCCTCGAGCGCCGCCAGGTAGACGAACGGCTTGAAGGCCGAGCCGGGCTGGCGCTGCGCGTGGAGCGCGCGGTTGAACTCGGTCCGCGCGAAGTCGCCGCCTCCGATCAGCGCCTTGACGTAGCCGGTGGCGGCCTCGATCACCACGACCGCCCCCTCGGGCACCACGACGGGGGCGGGGCGGCCCTTGCTCCGGGCGGCGGCGCGGGCGCCCTGCCGCCCGGCCAGGGACTGGAGTCCCGTCCCGGAGGGCCTGCTCCGCCGCCCGCTGAAGCGCCGGATCGAGGGTGGTGTAGATGGCGAGGCCGCTCTTGTAGAGGACGTCGCTCCCGTACTTCGCCTCGAGGCTCTGCTGGAGGTACTCGAGGAAGTACTGGCCGCTTCCCCGCCGGCGCTCCGAGGCGACCAGGCCGAGCGGCGCGCGGTTGGTCGCCTTGGCCTCGGCCTCGCTGATGTACCCGTGCTCGAGCAGCCGGCCGACCACGATGGCCCGCCGCCGCTGGGCCAGCTCGGGTCGCTCGAAGGGCGAGTAGTTGCCCGGGGAGCGAGGGAGCGCGGCGAGCATCGAGGCCTCGGGCAGAGTGAGATCCTGGACCGACTTGCCGAAGTACATCCGGGCCGCCGCCTCGACGCCGAACGCGCCGTGGCCCATGTAGACCTGGTTGAGGTAGAGCTCGAGCAGCCGGTCCTTCGAGTACCGCTTCTCGAGCTCGAACGCCAGCAGGGCTTCCTTGATCTTGCGGGAGAAGCTCCGGTCGGGCGTGAGGAAGAGCACCTTGGCGAGCTGCTGGGTGATGGTGCTCCCGCCTTCCACCACGCGGCCATGGCGGAAGTTCGCGTAGGCGGCGCGGAGGATGCCCCGGACGTCGACCCCGAAGTGCGAGTAGAAGCGCGCGTCCTCCACCGCGATGATCGCGTTGCGGAGCGTCGGCGGAATCTGCTGGAGCGGCACGAAGATGCGCTTCTCCGCCTGGAACTCGGTGATGAACTCGTCGTCGGCCGCGTAGACGCGGCTCCCGACGCTCGGCGTGTATTCCTCCAGGGCCTTCGCCGGCGGGAGGTCGGTCGGCCAGTACACGTACGCGGCGACGGCGACACCGCCGATCGCGAGGATGCCGAGGAGGAGCAGCGGCAAGAGGATCCATCGGACGACCCGCCATGAGGGCCGCCACGGGACGAAGCGCCAGCGCCGGCGAGGGCTGCCGGGCGCAGCGCGCTGACCGGGAACCGATGGGCGACGGCGGCGGCGTGCGGACACGATGGCGCGAACCTCCCGTGAACCCTGGGGAACGCGCCCATTATACTCTCGGGCCTCCGAGACCTCCGTTGGTTGCGAGGGCCCGGGCCCTGTGCTACAACCCTCCCGCCATGGCCTCCTCCCCGCCCGTCGACGAGCAGCTCGCGCGGATCCGACTCGGGACCGCCGCGATCGTCAGCGAGGACGAGCTGCGGGCGAAGCTCGAGCGCGCGCGGCAGGCGGGCGTGCCCCTCCGGGTCAAGGTCGGCTTCGACCCGACCGCGCCGGACCTCCACCTCGGGCACACCGTCGTGATCCAGAAGATGCGCCAGTTCCAGGACCTCGGGCACACGGTCTACTTCGTGATCGGCGACTTCACCGGGCTGATCGGCGACCCGACCGGGAAATCCGAGACGCGGAAGCCCCTCACCCGCGGCGAGGTGGAGGCCAACGCCCAGACGTACCGGGACCAGGTCTTCAAGATCCTCGACCCCGAGCGGACCCGCGTGGTCTTCAACTCCGCGTGGCTCGCCCCGCTCCGCGCGGAGGACGTGATCCGCATGACCGCGCAGGTGACGGTGGCGCGCCTCCTCTCCCGCGAGGACTTCGCCACGCGCTACGAGGCCGAGCGGCCGATCCACCTCCACGAGTTCCTGTACCCGCTGTTCCAGGCCCAGGACTCGGTCGCGCTCGAGACGGACGTCGAGATGGGCGGCACCGACCAGACGTTCAATCTCCTGGTGGGGCGCGACCTCCAGCGGGCGGGCGGCCAGGAGCCGCAGATCTCGATCACGATGCCGATCCTGGTGGGCACCGACGGTGTCCAGAAGATGTCGAAGAGCCTGGGGAACTACATCGGGATCACCGAGCCGCCGACCGAGATGTACGGCAAGCTCATGTCCGTGTCCGATGCCGTCATGCTCGCGTACTACCCCCTGGTGAGCGGGCTCGGGCCCTCCGAGGTGGAGGCGGTCACGACCGGGGTCCAGGGCGGTGACGGTCCACCCCATGGAGGCGAAGAAGCGGCTGGCCCAGCTCGTCGTCGGCCGCTTCCACGGGGCCCCGGCGGCCCAGGCCGCCGCGGAGGCCTTTGTCCGCCAGTACCAGGCCCGCGAGGTGCCGGACGACGTCCGCGAGGTCGTCCTACGAGACACCCCTCCTGGGCGTCAAGCTCCGAATCTGGGAGGTCGTCACCGCGCTGCCACCTGGCATCCTCGGCCAGTGAGGCGCGCCGGCTGTCCAGCAGGGCGGGATCCGGATCGACGGGGACCGGGTCGAAGATCCCTATCAAACCGTGGAGATCCGGCCCGGGCGACGCACCTGGTCCAGCGGGGGCGCCGGGATTTTGCCCGGCTCCGGGGCGTCCCGGCGCCAGGAATCCGCCGGCGTCCGGGAAAACCCCTTGACAGGGAGCCCCCAAGCTCTTAACATCCTCCTTTGCCTGGGCCGCTGTCGGCCTAGGCGTCTGGTTGAGACACCCGCCCGGCTGATCTCGCATCACCGGTCGTCGTTCTTGACCCTGCTGTACCCGCTCTTTGAAAGCCGAATATGCTACTGGCTCACCGATATGGTGTGCATGCCCTTGCCCTGTCCGAGGCCGCAAGGCCGACGACGGGGCTGTAATATGCTCGAAATCAAACTGGAGAGTTTGATCCTGGCTCAGAGCGAACGCTGGCGGCGTGCCTAACACATGCAAGTCGAGCGAACCGTTTGGGGAAACTCGGACGGTTAGCGGCGGACGGGTGAGTAACACGTGGGTAACCCACCTGGGGGACCGGGATAACGGCTCGAAAGGGCCGCTAATACCGGATACGCTCCCTGGGGCACAAGCCTCGGGGAGGAAAGGTCGCGCAAGCAGCCACTCCCAGACGGGCCCGCGGCCCATTAGCTAGTTGGCGGGGTAACGGCCCACCAAGGCAATGATGGGTAGCCGGTCTGAGAGGATGACCGGCCACACGGGGACTGAGACACGGCCCCGACTCCTACGGGAGGCAGCAGTGGGGAATCTTCCGCAATGGGCGAAAGCCTGACGGAGCGACGCCGCGTGGGGGACGAAGGCCTTCGGGTCGTAAACCCCTGTCAGAGGGAAAGAAGGGTGCCGGCGTGAATAGCGCCGGTATTTGACGGTACCCTCAGAGGAAGCCACGGCCAACTCCGTGCCAGCAGCCGCGGTAATACGGAGGTGGCAAGCGTTGCTCGGAATCACTGGGCGTAAAGGGCGCGTAGGCGGGGAGGTAAGTCGGGTGTGAAATCCCTCGGCCCAACCGAGGAACTGCGCCCGAGACTGCTTCTCTTGAGTCCCGGAGAGGAAGATGGAATTCCCGGTGTAGCGGTGAAATGTGTAGAGATCGGGAGGAACACCGGTGGCGAAGGCGGTCTTCTGGACGGTGACTGACGCTGAGGCGCGAAAGCGTGGGGAGCAAACGGGATTAGATACCCCGGTAGTCCACGCTGTAAACGATGGGTGCTAGGTGTGGGGGGTATCGACCCCTCCCGTGCCGAAGCTAACGCATTAAGCACCCCGCCTGGGGAGTACGGCCGCAAGGTTGAAACTCAAAGGAATTGACGGGGGCCCGCACAAGCGGTGGAGCATGTGGTTTAATTCGACGCAACGCGAAGAACCTTACCTGGGCTTGACATGTCGGGAGTACCGAACTGAAAGGGGAGGGACTCGTAAAACCGAGATCCGACACAGGTGGTGCATGGCTGTCGTCAGCTCGTGCCGTGAGGTGTTGGGTTAAGTCCCGCAACGAGCGCAACCCCTACCCAATGTTGCTACCGGGTAATGCCGGGCACTCTTTGGGAACTGCCGGCGGTAAGCTGGAGGAAGGTGGGGACGACGTCAAGTCATCATGCCCTGTATGCCCAGGGCCACACACGTGCTACAATGGCCGGTACAAAGCGCTGCTAACCCGTGAGGGGGCGCGAATCGCAAAAAGCCGGTCTCAGTTCAGATCGAAGGCTGCAACTCGCCTTCGTGAAGGCGGAATCGCTAGTAAGCGCAGATCAGCAGGCTGCGCTGAATACGTTCCCGGGCCTTGTACACACCGCCCGTCACACCACGAAAGCCGGTTGTACCAGAAGTCGCTGAGCTAACCCGCAAGGGAGGCAGGCGCCGAAGGTATGGTCGGTGATTGGGGTGAAGTCGTAACAAGGTAGCCGTAGGGGAACCTGCGGCTGGATCACCTCCTTTCTAAGGAGATCGAGTTGGGAGCGCCCCCACGGGGGAGCTCCTGACCAGATCAACTAGGTCGGTGCCACCTGCCGGTCGAGCCAGTAGCATTTTTTCCTCCGGGCCTTTAGCTCAGTTGGTTAGAGCGCGCGCTTGATAAGCGCGAGGTCCCTGGTTCGATCCCAGGAAGGCCCACCACTTGGGGGATGTAGCTCAGTTGGGAGAGCACCTGCTTTGCAAGCAGGGGGTCGCCGGTTCGATTCCGGTCATCTCCACCAGGTGTAGGGAAGGTTCGGGGCCCCTCGGGGCCCCTCGGCTCTTTGACAACCGCATACGCGATCCTCGAGAAGCCAGAGCGTCTTCGAATAGTCCGTGGTCAAGCTACTAAGGGCGGACGGTGGATGCCTTGGCGCCAGGAAGCGATGAAGGGCGTGGCAAGCTGCGATAAGCCGCGGGAAGCCGCAAGCAGGCATTGATCCGCGGATGCCCGAATGGGGGAACCCACGCGAGGTAATGCTCGCGTATCCGCCGCTGAATACATAGGCGGCGGAGGCAAACCGAGGGAACTGAAACATCTCAGTACCTCGAGGAAAAGAAAGCAACCGCGATTCCCCAAGTAGCGGCGAGCGAACGGGGAAAAGCCTAAACTCGACCGGCGTGATAGCCCGCAGGCGTTGCCGGTCGGGGGTTGTGGGGCTGGGTCTGACGAGCTGCGGACTCGTCGAGGAGTTACCAAACCGACCGTTAGCCGAAGGATCTGGAAAGGTCCGCCAGAGCGGGTGATAGCCCCGTAGGCGAAAACGGCTCGGACTCCTTGGACCCGGTTCCCAAGTACCACGGGACACGTGAAACCCTGTGGGAATCTGGGGAGACCACTCTCCAAGGCTAAACATTACCTGGCGACCGATAGTGCACCAGTACCGTGAGGGAAAGGCGAAAAGAACCCCGGCGAGGGGAGTGAAATAGAACCTGAAACCGTCTGCCTACAAGCGGTGGGAGGGCTATGCCGTCGCAAGACGGAAGGCCTGACCGCGTGCCTTTTGCATAATGAGCCGGCGAGTTGCTTCTGTGTGGCGAGGTTAAGCGCGGAGAGCGCGGAGCCGTAGCGAAAGCGAGTCCGAATAGGGCGTCCAGTCGCACGGAGCAGACCCGAAGCCGAGTGATCTACCCCTGGCCAGGGTGAAGCAGGTGTAACAGCCTGTGGAGGCCCGAACCGGTGTTGGTTGAAAACAGCTCGGATGAGCTGGGGGTCGGAGTGAAAGGCTAATCAAACTCGGAGATAGCTGGTTCTCCCCGAAATAGCTTTAGGGCTAGCCTCACGTATGAGACGCGGTGGTAGAGCTCTGGATGGGCTAGGGGTCCTACCAGATTACCGATCCCAACCAAACTGCGAATGCCGCATCTTTAAGCGTGGGAGTCAGACGGCGGGGGATAAGCTTCGTCGTCAAGAGGGAAACAACCCAGATCGCCAGCTAAGGTCCCCAAGTTCGGGCTTAGTGGGAAAGGATGTGGGGTCGCCGAGACAGCCAGGAGGTTGGCTTAGAGGCAGCCATCCTTTAAAGAGTGCGTAACAGCTCACTGGTCAAGCGATCCTGCGCCGACAATTCAACGGGGCTCAAGCCCGATACCGAAGCTGCGGGTTTGCCGCGCAAGCGGCGAGCGGTAGGGGAGCATTCCGCACCAGGTCGAAGGCAGACCGTAAGGACTGCTGGACGAAGCGGAAGAGATAATGCCGGCACGAGTAGCGAAAAAGCAGGTGAAAAACCTGCTCGCCGAAAGCCTAAGGGTTCCTGGGGAAGGTTAATCCGCCCAGGGTTAGTCGGTCCTAAGCCGAGGCCGAAAGGCGTAGGCGAAGGGCAACAGGTTAATATTCCTGTACCGCCGCAGTGGCGCTATCACCGATGGGGTGACGCAGTAGGGTAGGCACCGCCCGCGATTGGTCGTGCGGGTCCAAGTCCGTAGGGGGCTCTGACAGGCAAATCCGTCGGAGCATCAACCCTGAAAGGCGATGGGGAGGCCTTCGGGCCATAAACGGGCCGATCCCAGACTGCCAAGAAAACCCTCTAGGGAGTCACTGAGGCGACCGTACCGTAAACCGACACAGGTGGGCGAGGAGAAAATCCTAAGGCGCTCGGGAGAACTCTCGCGAAGGAACTAGGCAAAATTGCCCCGTAACTTAGGGAGAAGGGGTGCCCCGCTAGGGTGTTGAGCCCGAAGGGGTCGCAGTAAAGAGGGCCAAGCGACTGTTTACTAAAAACACAGGACTCTGCCAACTCGTAAGAGGAGGTATAGGGTCTGACGCCTGCCCGGTGCCGGAAGGTTAAGGAAGGGGGTTAGTCGCAAGGCGAAGCTCTCGACCGAAGCCCCGGTAAACGGCGGCCGTAACTATAACGGTCCTAAGGTAGCGAAATTCCTTGTCGGGTAAGTTCCGACCTGCACGAATGGCGTAACGACTTGGCCGCTGTCTCCGCGAGAGACCCGGTGAAACTGTAGCGCCAGTGAAGATGCTGGCTTCCCGCGAGTAGACGAAAAGACCCCGTGAACCTTTACTGTAGCCTGTCATGGAGTTTTGGCGGAGTCTGTGCAGGATAGGTGGGAGGCTTTGAAGCCGGCACGCTAGTGTCGGTGGAGCCGACGTTGAGATACCACCCTGACTGTGCTAGGGCTCTAACCTTGGTCCGTGATCCGGATCGGGAACAGTGGCAGGTGGGCAGTTTGACTGGGGCGGTCGCCTCCCAAATGGTAACGGAGGCGCCCCAAGGTCGGCTCAGCACGGTTGGAAATCGTGCGTCGAGTGCAAGGGCAGAAGCCGGCCTGACTGCGAGACCTACAAGTCGAGCAGAGGCGAAAGCCGGGCCTAGTGATCCGGTGGTCCCGAGTGGAAGGGCCATCGCTCAACGGATAAAAGGTACTCCGGGGATAACAGGCTGATCTTGCCCAAGAGTCCACATCGACGGCAAGGTTTGGCACCTCGATGTCGGCTCATCGCATCCTGGGGCTGGAGCAGGTCCCAAGGGTTGGGCTGTTCGCCCATTAAAGCGGTACGTGAGCTGGGTTTAGAACGTCGTGAGACAGTTCGGTCTCTATCTCTCGCGGGCGGAGGAGGTTTGAGGGGAGCTGCCCCTAGTACGAGAGGACCGGGGTGGACGCACCGCTAGTGTGCCAGTTGTCCCGCCAGGGGCAATGCTGGGTAGCTATGTGCGGCAGGGATAAGCGCTGAAAGCATCTAAGCGCGAAACCCGCCTCAAGATGAGACCTCCCAGGCGCAAGCCTCTGAAGGCCCCTGGAAGATGACCAGGTTGATAGGCCGGAGGTGTAAGCCCCGTAAGGGGTTCAGCTTACCGGTACTAATCGGCCGTGCGGCTTGACCGCGGATTGGCTTCTTTCCAATCCTGATTCGACGTGACGGCGCTCGAGGATCGCGTATGAGGCTTTGCCGATTCCCGGCGGCCTTACCGGAGGGGCCACACCCGTTCCCATCCCGAACACGGAAGTTAAGCCCTCCAGGGCCGATGGTACTGTGCTGGTAGCGGCACGGGAGAGTAGGTCGTCGCCGGGGTTTTTACCACGAAGGGCCCGGATCGCGAGATCCGGGCCCTTCGTCTTTTCCGGGCCCGGCGGCGCCGGGCGGCGGCCGCCGTCGGACCTAGAGGAGCGCGCGCAGCGCCGTGAGGTAGAGCGCGTTGACCAGGCCGAAGAGGGGCCCGACGATGTAGCGGGTGGCGCCGGAGAAGACGAGCAGCAGGAGGATGAGCGGGCCGTACTGCTCCAGCCGCGCCAGGAGCGGCCACGACCGGCGCGGAAAGAAGTACGGGAGGAAGTGCCCCCCGTCCAGCGGCGGGAGCGGGATCAGGTTGAAGATCGCGAGGCCGAGATTGAACGTGTAGACGTAGCGCAGCATGCCCGCGACCGGCCGCGCGACGAACGGGGACTCGACGAGCCGGCTGGTGAGGACCAGGAGCACGAGCCCGACGAAGGCGAGGGCGAAGTTCGACAGCGGCCCGGCGACGGCGACGCAGGCCATGTCGCGGACGGGCCGCCGGAGATTCCGCGCGTCGACCGGGACGGGCCGCGCCCACCCGAAGCCGGCCAGCACGAACGCCAGGGCGCCCAGCGGGTCGATGTGCGGGAGCGGATTGAGCGTGAGCCGTCCCGCGAGGCGCGCCGTCGGGTCCCCCAGGCGGTCGGCCACCCAGCCGTGGGCGACCTCGTGGACGGTGACGGCCAGGAGCAACCCGGGGACCATGAGGAGGAGCATCTGCACGGCCCCCGCCGGATCGCGGACGAGGTCGTCGATCATTCGTCGTCCTGCGTCCCGCCGGGCGCGGCCGAGGTCGGAAGCGGCAGCGGAGCGCCCGGCACGCGGAAGGCCCCGTCCAGCCAGCGGCCGAGGTCGATCACGCGGCACGCGGGAGAGCAGAAGGGCCGCGCGGGATTGCCCGGCCACGCGACGGGACGGTCACACGTCGGGCAGCGACGCGCCGGCCGGCCGCCCGCGAGCCTCGTCGGTCACGGCCTCATCGTAGCCACGGCGCCCGCGCCCCGGCAAGGGCCGTCGGCGCGCCGGCCCGGTCCGGGCGGGGCGGGCTCTGCTATACTGTTCGCCGGTCTACGGCCGACCCGTACGACATCCTTTCGCCCCAGGAGACCTCTACATGAACGCGATGTGCTGTCCGTCCGGCCGCCGCCTCGCGGCGCCGCTGCTGGCCCTCTGTCTGCTCGCCGTCCTGCTGATCCCCCTGGTGGCGCCGATCCCGGGCTTCGCCCAGACCGCGGCCCCGGCGACGCCGGCCGCCGCGCCTCACGCCGGCGGGGGCGAGGCCAGCCTGCGCATGCCCGATGTCGGGTCGATCGCGCTCATGGGGGTGAACGGGCGGACGCTCCTCCTCGGCGGGCTGGTCGTGTGCGTCCTGGGGCTGGTCTTCGGGCTCGTCATCTTCCGCCGCATCGAGAACCTGCCCGTGCACGCGTCCATGCGGGAGATCTCGGAGCTGATCTACGAGACGTGCAAGACGTATCTCGTGACGCAGGGCAAGTTCATCCTGATCCTCGAGATCTTCATCGGGCTCATCATCGTCCTCTACTTCGGCGTCCTCCTCCGGTTCGAGCCCATGCGGGTCGTGATCATTCTCCTGTTCAGCCTCATCGGCATCGGCGGGAGCTACGGCGTCGCCTGGTTTGGCATGCGGATCAACACCTTCGCGAACTCGCGGACGGCGTTCGCCAGCCTCGCGGGGCGGCCGCTGCCGGTCTACTCGATCCCGCTCGAGTCCGGGATGAGCATCGGGATGCTCCTCATCAGCGTGGAGCTCTTCCTGATGCTGTGCATTCTCCTGTTCGTCCCCGGCGAGTACGCCGGGGCCGTGCTTCATCGGCTTCGCGATCGGGGAGTCCCTCGGCGCGGCGGCCCTCCGGATCGCCGGGGGCATCTTCACGAAGATCGCGGACATCGGCTCGGACCTCATGAAGATCGTCTTCAACATCAAGGAGGACGACGCCCGCAACCCGGGCGTCATCGCCGACTGCACGGGCGACAACGCCGGCGACTCGGTCGGCCCGACCGCCGACGGCTTCGAGACCTACGGGGTGACCGGGGTCGCGCTGATCTCCTTCATCCTGCTCGCGGTGAAGGACCCGACGGTCCAGGTCCAGCTCCTGGTCTGGATCTTCACGATGCGCGTCCTGATGATCGTGGCCAGCGGCGCGTCCTACCTGATCAACGAGGCGATCGCCCGGAGCCGCTACGCCGGCGCCCGGGAGATGAACTTCGAGGCGCCGCTCACGTCCCTCGTGTGGCTGACGTCGGGCGTGTCGGTGGTGATCACGTACGTCGCCTCCTACCTCCTGATCCCCGACCTCGGGGACGGCACGCTCTGGTGGAAGCTGTCCACCATCATCACGTGCGGCACCCTGGCCGGGCGCGATCATTCCCGAGTTCGTCAAGATCTTCACGTCGACCGAGTCGGCGCACGTCCGCGAGGTCGTCACGTCCGCGCGCGAGGGCGGCGCCTCCCTGAACATCCTGTCGGGCCTCGTCGCCGGGAACTTCAGCGCGTACTGGCTGGGCATGGCGATCACCGCGCTCATGGGCATCGCGTACCTCGTGAGCCTGGCCGGCCTCGGGAGCCTCATGGTGGCGCCGGCCGTGTTCGCCTTCGGGCTGGTCGCCTTCGGCTTCCTCGGCATGGGCCCCGTCACCATCGCGGTGGATTCCTACGGGCCGGTGACCGACAACGCCCAGTCGGTGTTCGAGCTGTCGCTCATCGAGCAGATCCCCGGCGTCCGGCAGCAGATCCGGAAGGAGTACGGGTTCGACGTCGACTTCGAGCGGGCCAAGACGCTCCTCGAGGAGAACGACGGCGCCGGCAACACGTTCAAGGCGACCGCGAAGCCCGTGCTGATCGGCACCGCGGTGGTCGGCGCCACGACGATGATCTTCTCGATCATCGTGCTCCTCACCCACGGGCTGACCGAGAACCTGGACAAGCTCTCCCTCCTCCACCCGCCGTTCCTGCTCGGCCTGATCACCGGCGGCTCGGTGATCTACTGGTTCACGGGCGCGTCGATCCAGGCCGTGTCGACCGGCGCCTACCGGGCGGTGGAGTTCATCAAGGCCAACATCCGGCTCGAAGGCGCGACGAGGGCCTCGGTCGAGGACAGCAAGCGCGTGGTCGAGATCTGCACGCAGTACGCGCAGAAGGGGATGTTCAACATCTTCCTGACCGTGTTCTTCTCGACGCTCGCCTTCGCGTTCGTCGAGCCCTACTTCTTCATCGGGTACCTGATCTCGATCGCGCTCTTCGGGCTGTACCAGGCGATCTTCATGGCGAACGCCGGCGGCGCCTGGGACAACGCGAAGAAGGTGGTCGAGGTGGATCTCAAGGAGAAGGGGACGCCGTTGCACGCCGCGACCGTGATCGGCGACACGGTGGGCGACCCGTTCAAGGACACCTCGTCGGTCGCCATGAACCCGGTGATCAAGTTCACGACGCTCTTCGGCCTGCTCGCCGTGGAGCTGGCGGTGACGCTGACGGCCGAGGGCGGCGCCGCGATCAGCCGGACGCTGGCGGCGGTCTTCTTCGTCATCTCGATGGTGTTCGTCTGGCGCTCCTTCTACGGCATGCGGATCGGCACGCTGGCGCGCTGACGGGACGGAGGCGGTGGTCGAGTATCTCGTCCAGGTCCTGACCGACCCGGCCGCGCTCTACGAGATGGTGCGGTGGGGCGGGTACGTCGCCCTCGTCGCCATCGTGTTCACGGAGACCGGGCTCCTGATCGGGTTCTTCCTGCCGGGCGACTCCCTCCTGATCACGGCGGGCCTCGTCGCCGCCGCGGGGGGCCTCGACATCTGGCTCCTGAACGGGCTCCTGATCGTGGCGGCGATCGCGGGGGACAGCGTCGGCTACGCGATCGGCTACCGGACGGGCCCGCACATCTTCACGCGCGAGGACTCGCGGTGGTTCAGCCGCACGCACCTGGTGCGGACGCGCGAGTTCTACGAGCGCCACGGCGGGAAGACCATCGTCCTCGCCCGGTTCATCCCCATCATCCGGACGTTCGCGCCGGTCGTCGCCGGCGTGGGCCGGATGGAGTACCGGAAGTTCCTGATGTACAACGTCCTCGGGGGCATCGGCTGGGTCTCCGGGCTGACCTGGGCGGGCTACCTCCTGGGCCGGACGATCCCGGACATCGGCCGCTACATCCACATCGTGATCGGCGTCGTCATCGTGCTGTCGGTGATCCCGATCGGCGTGGAATGGTGGCGAGCCCGCCGCGCCGCTGACGCCGTGGCCCGGCGGCGATAGCGCCCATGTTCCGGCTGATCCCGCGCGAGGAGCGTTTCTTCGACCTCTTCGAGGAGCAGGCGCGGAACATCGCCGCGGCGGCGGCGCGGCTCCGCGAGATGATCTTCGACTTCTCGGACGCGCCGGCGAAGTCCATGGCCATCAAGGAGCTCGAGCACGCCGGCGACGCCCTGACGCACGACCTCATCCGGAAGATCAACACCACGTTCGTCACGCCCTTCGACCGGGAGGACGTGTACGCGCTGGCGTCTCGGCTCGACGACGTGCTGGACCTCATCGAGGCGGCGGCGGACCGCCTGGTGCTCTACCGCATCAAGGAGCCGACCTCGGGCGCCCGGGCCTTCGCGGATGTGATCGTGAAGACGGCGGACTCGGTGAAGGCGGCCGTGGGGTGCCTCCGGACGCCGAGCAAGGGGTATCACCAGCACTGCGTCGAGGTGAACCGGCTCGAGAACGAAGCGGACCGGCTCCTGAAGGAGCTCATCGCCGCCCTGTTCGCGAACGAGACCGACCCGATCGAGGTGATCAAGTGGAAGGAGATCTACGAGACCCTCGAGGAGGTCACCGACCGCTGTGAGGACGTCGTGAACGTGATCGAGGGCATCATGCTGAAGATGGGCTGAGCCGCCCCGCATGGAGCCGCTCGCCCTCGTCGTCTTCATCATCGTCGTCGCCCTGGTGTTCGACTTCATCAATGGCTTCCACGATGCGGCCAACTCGATCGCGACCGTCGTGTCCACCCGGGTGCTCAGCCCCACCCAGGCCGTGATCTGGGCGGCGTTGTTCAATTTCGTGGCGGCGTTCGGGTTCGGCGTCAGCGTGGCGCGGACGATCGGCAAGGGCATCGTCCGGCCGGAGAGCGTCGACGCGCTCGTGATCCTGGCCGCGCTGATCGGCGCGATCACCTGGAACCTGATCACCTGGTACGGCGGGATTCCGTCCAGCTCCTCCCATGCGCTCATCGGGGGGCTGGCCGGCGCCGCGGTCGCCCGCGCCGGCGTGGGCAGCCTCGTCCCGGCCGGCCTGGGCAAGGTGGCGCTCTTCATCGTCCTCTCGCCGCTCCTCGGTCTCGCGCTCGCTTTCGGGTTGATGATCGCCGTGCTGTGGACCTTTCGCCACGCCTCCCCCGGCCGGGTCGACCGGCTCTTCCGGCGGCTGCAGCTCGTGTCGGCCGCCTTCTACAGCCTGGGGCACGGCACCAACGACGCGCAGAAGACGATGGGGATCATCGCGGGGCTCCTGTTCGCCAGCGGCCACCTCGGGCCGGAGTTCCACGTCCCCCTGTGGGTCATCCTGTCGGCGCACGCGGCGATCGCGCTGGGGACGCTCGCCGGGGGCTGGCGGATCGTCAAGACCATGGGCATGGGGATCACGCGGCTCCGGCCGGTCGGCGGCTTCTGCGCGGAGGCCGCCGGGTCGCTGATGCTCATCGGCACCGCGGTGGCCGGGATCCCGGTCAGCACGACCCACACGATCACCGGGGCCATCGTGGGGGTCGGAGCCACCACGCGCCTCTCCTCGGTGCGCTGGGGCATCGCCGGGCGGATCGTCTGGGCGTGGGTCCTCACGATCCCGGCGGCGGCGCTCATCGCCGGGGTGAGCTCGGCCCTCCTCGGCTTGCTGAGGTAGGCCCGGTGGGCCGGCGCCGGCGACCCGCCTCCCTCTGGCGCCGTGCCGGCCAGCGCGCCGTCGCGGCGCTGGTCGGCCTGGTCGGCGGGCTCGTGGGCCGTCTGCCGCTCCGGATGGCGCAAGGCCTCGGCGCCGGCCTCGGCCGGGTCGCCTACCGCATCCTGCCGGGGCGGCGCCAGGTCGCGCTCGACAACCTCACGCTCGTGTACGGCGACACCCTGTCCCCGGAAGCCCGGGCGAGCCTCGCGCGTCAATGCTTCGAGCACCTCGGCATGACGGCCATGGAGTGCTGCCGGCTCTTCTTCGGTCCGACGGAGGGGCTGATCGGGCGGGTGCGCGGCCGCGGGATGGAGTACATCGGAGCAGGCGATGGCCCGCGGGCGCGGCATCTTCTTCCTGACCGGTCACTTCGGCAACTGGGAGCTCCTGGCCGCCACGCACGGGCTGGCGGGCTTCGGCCTGAGCGTCGTCGTGCGGCCCCTCGACAACCCGTACCTGGAGGCGCTGATCGCGCGGGCCCGCGAGCGGAGCGGCCTCCGCGCCATCTCCAAGCGCGAGGCGGTGCAGGGAGTCCGCGCGGCCCTCGCCCGCGGGGAGTGCATCGGCATCCTGCTCGACCAGGACGCCGGCCGGGATGGCGTGTTCGTGCCGTTCCTCGGGCATCCGGCCTCGACGTCCCGGGCCCTGGCGGTGCTCGCCATCAAGACCCGGGCGCCGGTCGTGCCGGCGTTCATCCACCGGCTCCCCGACGGCGGGCACGAGCTCGTCCTCGATCCCGAGATTCCGCTGGCCATCACGGGGGACCTCGATCACGATATCGAGGTGAACACGGCGCGCTTCACCGAGGCGATCGAGCGTCACGTCCTGGCCCACCCCGAGCAGTGGTTCTGGGTGCACCGGCGCTGGAAGAGCCGGCCCGGCGTGAGCGCCCGCCGGCCGACGGGTGCTGCGGCGCTCGGGGCGGTGCTCCTGGCGCTCGGGATCGCCGGCGCCCCCGGCGACGTCCAGGCGGTCGGCGAGGATCCGGCCGTCGAGGTGACCGAGGCGCTCCGCAGCCTGGGCCCGCCGGGGCTGCTCTGGGGGCGCCTCGCCATCGAGGAGGAATCGCCCGTGGGGGCCTGGACGCCGCTCAACGGGATCCAGGTCACCCTCTACCCGGCCACGCCCACCCTGGTCGCGGAGCTCGAACGGATCCGGCAGAGCGCCCGGACCTCCGGCGCCCAGTACGAGTCTGCGGTGGCCCGCGTCCAGGCGGCCCTCGCCGCCCACCAGGGCCGCATCGATCGCCAGACGCCCGCCGCTCCCGTCGCCGGGACAAGGCTTGGTCGCGGAGCCGCCCCTCGTGGTGGCCCCGCGGGCCGCCGAGCCCCGCGGCGTCTCCCGGACCGGAGCTCCGCTCCGTCCCGGGGTGCGGCACGCCGCCGCCTTCCGGCCGAGCGGCGGCGCCGAGCGCCGCGCCTCGATGACTCCGGAGAGCCGCCGCACCCGTGGCGCGAGAAGACGGACCCGGCCGGGCTCTTTGCGTTCACCGCGGTCCCGTCGGGCGACTGGCTGGTCGTTGCGATCCGCGTCACGGCGTATGCGGCGGAGACGCTCCGAGCCGAGCCGAAGGCCCGGCAGACCAGTCGGACACGAAACTTCCTCCCGCGCGCCGGCGCTCCCGCGAAGGAGGCGGAGCTCTGGGTCACCCGCGTCCGGGTGGTGGCCGGGGAGCGGGTGGGCCTCAGCCTGACCGACCGCGCCCGGTGGCTGGTCGGACCGCTGCGCTAGGCCGCCCCGCCGGCCGGGCAGAGGACATTCCGACGTGTTCCCCTTTAGCGACGGCCGTTTATGGATCGAGATGCCGGCGCGTTTTCGGGTTGACACCGACCCGGAGCGCGTGCTAAAAAGACGCGACTCGTAGTCCCGCCGTTGTCCGTTTCGACTACATGAGGGCGCAACAGTGGTGGTGGAGCAGGTCGTGGCTTATCGGGGTGGCCCTGGCCACCGCGATGGCGGGACCCTGCGCGTCCGGCGCCCTGGCCCAGACGCCCCCGGATGGGCTCGCCCTCGATAGGTACCGGCTCGCCGCGGTCCCGGAGCCTCCGGCCCCACCGAGGCCCCCGGCCCAGTCGCTAGCGCGACTCGCCGCGGCTCCTCGAGGAGCCGGCGGAAGAGGCCGAGCTGGCGGGGGCCGAGCCGGACGGCGGGCTCGGCGTGCAGATTCGTCCCGCCTTCCCCATCCTGGCCGGTCCCGACGAGCGCTCCACCGGGTTCGGAGCCGAACCGACGGTCCGGGTGCCACCCGGGGTGCCGGTGCCGATCTATCCCGTGGTGGTCAACGCCCCGGTGGAGGCGCTGATCGACCAGTTCGTCGCCAGGGACCGCGAGCGGTTCGGCATGTGGATCTCCCGGTCGGGCCGGTACCTGCCGATGATCCAGCAGATCTTCCGGGAGCGCGGGCTGCCCGAAGAGCTGGCGTACACGGCCATGATCGAGTCCGGATTCTCACCCCGGGCGGTCTCGCGGGTCGGCGCCAAGGGGATGTGGCAGTTCATGGAGGCCACGGGGCGGCGCTACGGCCTCGTCATCGACCGCTGGCTGGACGAGCGCCTCGACCCGGTGAAGTCCACGATCGCGGCGGCCGAGTACCTCGGGGACCTCTACGGCCTGTTCGGCCACTGGTTCCTGGCCCAGGCCGGATACAACGCCGGGGAGAACCGCGTGGGACGGGCGATCGCGCGCGCCCGGACGAGCGACTTCTGGGCGCTGACCCAGACGCGGCACTTGCCCGACGAGACGAAGATGTTCGTCCCGCAGATCCTCGCCGCGGCGGTGATCACGCGCGCGCCCATCGCGCTATGGCTTCGACGTCACGCTCGAGGCCCCGCTCGCCTACGATGAGGTCACCACCCGGCGCCCGCTCGACTTCGACACCATCGCGGGGCTCGCGGGCGTGTCCGTCGAGCAGATCCGCGACCTGAACCCCGCCCTGCTCGCCCGGATCACGCCGCCGTTCGGCAGCTACACGCTCCGGCTGCCCCCCGGCGCCGGGCCCCGGTTCACGGCCGCGCTCCAGGCCGCGCCCCCGTCCAGTCTCCCCACGTGGGTCGTGCACCGGATCGGGCGCAACCAGTCCCTGGCCGAGATCGCGCGGCTGTACCGGGTGACGCCCCAGCGCCTGAGCGACCTGAACCACCTGCCCGGCGGGCGCCTGCGAGGCATCCGGGAGCTGGTCGTGCCGGCGGTGGCCGGTCCGGGCGTCGTCGCCGTGGTGACCCCCGCGGCCGCGCCGGCCGCCGGCGCCGCCCGCGAGGTCGTCGTCCGCCGGGGAGACACGCTCTCGGCGATCGCCGCCCGTCATCGCGTCACCCCGCAGGCCCTGGCGCGGCTGAACGGGATGGACCTCGACGACCCGCTGGCTGTCGGTGCGCGTCTCCGGCTGACGACCTCGCCCTAGCTCCCGCTCCCGCGGCACTCCGGTCGCGCCCCCGGCTTTCCCCGGGGGACGGCTCTGTCGCACAATGACTTGTCCCCGGGCGCTGGACCCGCGATCCCGGCGTCCGGCCGCTCCGACACTGCCACGAGGCGAGGAGGGTCAGCCATGACGCGCGACGAGCGACCCAGGCCGACGAGCCCACGAGCGATCACGCGGCGCACCTGGCTGGGGGGCGCGGTCGCGACGACCGGGGCCGCGGTGGCGGGCGGCGGCCTGTCCGGCATCCTCGCCCACGCCCAGGCGCCGGCCGCGCCGCGGGGGACCCGGCTCCACCTGCTCCAGTGGTCGCACTTCGTCCAGGCGGCGGACGTCCTCTTCGACCAGCAGGCGGCCGAGTTCGGGAAGCAGGCGGGCGTGCAGGTCCAGGTCGAGCGGATCAACCAGAACGACATCCAGGCCCGCGTCACGGCGGCCGTCCAGGCCCAGACCGGCCCGGACATCATCATCATCGCCAACAACCACGCCCAGCTCTACGAGGCCGCCCTGGCCGACGTGAGCGACGTCGCCGAGGCCATCGGGCGCCAGCAGGGCGGCTGGTACGACTACGCGAAGGTCAACACGGTCGCGGGTGGCCGCTGGATCGGCGTCCCGCAGTTCATCATCTCGTGGGCGATCACGTACCGCGAGGACTGGTTCAAGGAGCAGGGGCTCAAGTATCCCGAGACGTGGGACGAGTTCCGGACCGCCGGCCGGGCGCTGAAGGCCAAGGGCCGGCCCTTCGGGCAGGCGTTCGGCCACAGCATCAACGATCCGAACAACTGGTGCTATCCGCTCGTGTGGATGTGGGGCGGCATGGAGGTCGACAAGGACGGGAAGACCGTGGTCGTCGACAGCAAGGCCGTGGTCGACGCGGTCAAGTTCAACAACGTCCTCTGGAAGGAGGTCTTCGACGAGGGCGGCCTCGGCTGGGACGACTCGAACAACAACCGCGCGTTCCTCTCGTCCGACATCTCGCTGACGGGCAACGCGCCCAGCATCTACGTGGCCGCCCGGAAGCAGGCCCCCGACGTCTATCGGGGCACCAGCCACGGGCACTTCCCGCCGGGCCCGGCGGGGCGCTTCTACTGGCTGCCCGCCTGGAACAGCTGCGTCCTGAAGTACTCGAAGAACCAGCCGCTCGCCAAGGACTTCATCCGCTTCTACATGGACCGCGCCCAGTACGACAAGTACTTCGAGACGATGGACACCTTCGGGATCCCGGGGACGAAGGCCTACTTCGAGCATCCGCTGTGGACGAAGGACCCGAAGACCACCGTGTTCCGCGAGACGCTGCAGTCCGCGCGGCAAGTCGGCCACGCCGGGCCGCCGGGCCGGAAGGCGACCGAGAGCCTGTCGAAGTTCATCATCGTCGACATGTTCGCGCGAAGCCTCCAGGGCGCGGCCCCGGAGGACGCGGTCAAGTGGGCGGCCGGGGAGCTGCGGAAGATCTACGGCGCCTGACGGCCGCCGAGCGTTCCGGCCCCGTGGAGGTCGAGGTCCACCTCTTCGCGAATCTGGCCGACTACGGGCCGCCGGGGACCCGCGGGGGCGCGGCCCGCGTCGAGCTGCCCGCGGGCGCGACCGTCCGGGACCTCCTCGAGCCGGCTCCGGATTCCCGACGAGGTCCCGCGGCTCCTCCTCGTGAACGGCCGCGACGTCGAGTCCACGGCCCGGCTCGCTCCCGGCGATGTCGTGGACGTCCTCCCGCCCCTGGTCGGCGGCTAGGCGACCCAGCCGACATCCGGAACGCCGACCGGTCGCGGCCGCCGTGCCGCGCCGGCGCCCGGCCCCGGAAAGGCGCGGCCCGTGCCGGGGCGCCATCCGCGGTGATACACTCGATTGACTCGATTTCCCGGATCGGAAGCGCATAGGATCCCGGTGGGCCTCCCGGACTTCAAATCCGGTGTCGGGTTCTAGACAAGCTCGAGGTGGGTTCGACTCCCACGCGCTTCCGCCATGGACCGGGTCGGGAGCGCGGGGCGGTCGCGGAGGGACGCGGAGACGATGGCCAAGGCGCGCAAGGGACAGCCGAAGCGAGGCGGGGGCCCGGCCGGCCGGCCCCGGCTCCGGCGTCGCGCTTCGCGCTGACGCGCCGCCAGCGGCGGCGGCTCGGCATGGGCGGCGGTGGCCGTCGCGATCCTGGTCGTCGTCGGCATGGGCGGCTGGCTGTACGCGCGCGCCCGCGGCCCGATCCCGGGGGAGTTCGTCCCGAGCCTCGGGCAACGACCACATCCCGACGTCCGAGACGCCGCACGTCGCCTACAACTCGGACCCGCCGACCTCGGGGCCGCATCTGCCGTACATCGCCCCCTGGGGCGTCCACGCGCGGCCGATCGTCAAGGAGCTCCAGGTGCACAACCTCGAGGACGGCGGCGTGGTGGTGAACTACAAGCCGCAGTGCGCGGACCAGGTCCAGGCCGGGACTCCGCGCGATCGTGGATCGCTATCCGGACCACGTCGTCCTGGCCCCGTACCCGGGCGCTCGATCGCTGCATCGCGCTGACGGCGTGGACGCGAATCGACAAGATGGACGAGCTGGACGAGCGCCGGGTGGTGCGCTTCATCGAGGCGTACCGCGGCATCGACCACCACCCGCGCTGACGGCATGAGACGACTCGGCGGCCGGGACCTGCTCGTCGGCGCGATCGGGCTCCTGGCCCTCGCCGGCCTGCAGCCGCGCCTACGTGGCCCCGGTCCTGCCGACCGCGTACACGGAGCAGATCGACGCGCCCTACGACGCCGTGTGGCGGGCGCTCGTCCGGGCGCTCGCGCGCGAGAACGTGCAGATCCGGACCATCGCGCGGGACTCGGGCGTGATCGCCTCCGAGGCCGTGCCCACGACCATCGGGCTCTACGCGGATTGCGGCCGCTTCGGAGACGAGCGCGTCGAGGGCGACGCGCAGGTGGCGTTCACGATCTTCGTGGAGGCGGTGTCGGCCACGCAGACCGCGGTCCAGGTGAACACGCGGATGCGGACGGACACCTACACGCGGGGCAGCGGGCCGCCCAGGCCGCGGTCGGGGCTCCCGTGCGCTTCGACCGGCCGCTGGGAGGCGAACCTGGTCGATACCGTGCGGACGCTGCTCAGGCCCTGACATGGCAGGCCCGCGCTCCGCGCCCCGGCGTCCGGCCGCCGGCGCGACGCCCGGCGCCGGCGGGCCCGGTGAGCTCGCGGCCCGCCGGCGAGGCCGCCTCCGCGCGCTCCCTTCGGTCGACGAGGTCGTCCGGGCGCTCGACGGCCGGCCGGCGGCGTCGCGCGACCCGCGTGGTCGGAGCCGTGCGGACGGTCCTCGCGGAGCGGCGCCGCGCCGTGCTGGCGGCGACGTCGCCGGCCGAGCTGGACGCGCTCACCCTCGAGACCCCGGCGCTCCTGCCGCGGGTGCGCGCCGCGCTCGACGCGGCCGGCGGCCTGGGGCCTCGACCGCGTGGTCAACGCGACCGGGGTGGTGCTGCACACGAACCTCGGCCGGGCGCCGCTCGGCCGCGCGGCGCTGGCGCGGATCGCGCTCGTCGCGGCCCGGTACTCGAATCTCGAGCTGGACGTCCGCACGAAGGCGCGGGGCTCGCGCTACGAGCACGTCGACGGGCTCCTCCGCCGCCTGTCCGGGCGCCGAGGCCTCGCTCGTGGTCAACAACAACGCCGCGGCCGTCCTGCTCGCGCTGGAGTCGCTCGCGCAGGGCCGCGAGGTCGTGGTCTCGCGGGGCGAGCTGATCGAGATCGGCGGCGCCTTCCGGATCCCGGACATCATGGCCCGGTCGGGCGCGCGCCTGGTCGAGGTCGGGACGACGAACCGGACGCGCCTCGCCGACTACGCGCGCGCGATCACGCCGGAGACGGCGCTCCTCCTCAAGGTGCATCCCTCGAACTACCGGGTGGTGGGCTTCACGGAGAGCGTCCGCACCGCGGAGCTCGCCGAGCTGGGCCGGGCGCGCGGCATCCCGGTGCTCGAGGATCTCGGCTCCGGGTGCTTCCTCGACCTCCGGCCCTGGGGTCTGCCGCGCGAGCCGACGGTGCCGGAGACGGTCGCCGCCGGCGCCGACCTGGTCACCTTCTCCGGCGACAAGCTGCTCGGGGGCCCGCAGGCCGGGATCGTCGTGGGCCGGCAGGCGCTCGTCGAGCGTCTGCGCCAGAACCCCCTCAACCGGGCGCTCCGGATCGACAAGCTCACGCTGGCGGCGCTCGAGGCGACGCTCCGGGCGTACGAGGATCCGGCGACGGCGCCGCGCGAGATCCCGACCCTCCGCATGCTGAGCGAGCTCGGCCGCCGTCGTCCGCCGCCGCGCGCGCCGCGTCCTCCGCCGGGTGCCGGCGGGCGCCCGCACGGCGCTCGGTCTGACGGTCGTGGCCGGCCGGTCCGAGGTCGGGGGCGGCGCGCTCCCGCTGGCCGAGCTCCCGACCGCCGCGCTCGCGCTCGGCACCGCGGCACGCCCGGCCGACCGCCCTGGACGCGCGGCTCCGGGCGGGGCGCCTGCCCGTCATCGGCCGCATCGCCGCCGACCGTCTGCTGCTGGACTGCCGGACCGTCATGGACGACGAGGTGCCGCTCCTGGCCGCCGCCCTGACGGCGCTCGTCTAGTCCGCCGCCGCCGTGCGCCACGTCGTCGCCGGCACCGCGGGGCACATCGACCACGGCAAGTCGAGCCTGGTCCTGGCGCTGACCGGGATCGATCCCGATCGCCTCAAGGAGGAGAAAGAGCGCGGCATCACCATCGACATCGGCTTCGCCCACCTCGACCTCGGCGAGGGCCTGACGCTCGGCATCGTCGACGTGCCCGGGCACGAGCGGTTCGTGAAGAACATGCTGGCGGGCGTCGGCGGGATCGACCTCGTCATGCTGATCATCGCGGCCGACGAGGGCGTGATGCCGCAGACGCGGGAGCATCTCGCGATCTGCCAGCTGCTCCGCGTCCCGAGCGGGCTCGTCGTCCTGACCAAGGCGGACCTCGCCGAGCCCGAGTGGCTGGAGCTGGTCCAGGAGGACGTCCGGGGCTTTCTGCGCGGGACCTTCCTCGACGGCGCGCCGATCCTTCCCGTCTCGGCCAAGACGGGTGCGGGGCTGCCGGCGCTGCGCGAGGCGCTCGCGCGCCTGGCGCGGGCCGTCCCGCCGCGGGGAACCGATGCCACCTTCCGCCTGCCGATCGACCGGGTCTTCACGATCCGGGGGTTCGGCACGGTGGTGACCGGGACGGTGGCGGCCGGCCAGGTCGCCCTGGACGAGCGGGTCGAGGTCTACCCCCATGGGCTCCAGGCCAAGGTGCGCGGGATCCAGACCCACGGCCAGCCCGTCACGGCGGCCGTTGCGGGCCAGCGCGCGGCGGTCAACCTCCAGGGCGTCGAGCGCGCGGCGATCGAGCGTGGCGACGTGCTCTCGGTGCCGGGGCTCCTCCAGCCCACCTACATGCTCGACGCGACCTGCGCCCTCCTGGAGGACGCGCCGGCCCCGCTCCGGACGCGCCAGCGCGTGCGCTTTCACATCGGGACGAGCGAGGTCATGGCGCGCGTGCACCCCGTGGCGGGGACGGCCATCGAGCCGGGTCAGTCGGGCTACGTCCAGCTGCGGCTCGAGGCGCCGGTCGTGGCGCTGCCCCGCGACCGCTACGTCATCCGGAGCTATTCCCCGATGGTGACGATCGGCGGCGGGGAGCTGCTCGACGTCGCCCCGCCCAAGGCGCGGCGGAGCCCGACCCTCATCGGGCGTCTCCGGACACTCGAGACGAGCCCGCCGGCGGCGGTCCTCGAGGCCCACATCCAGCGGGTCGGCGGGGGCGGCGTGCGGACGGCGGAGCTCCGGGCCCGGACGCCGTTCGGCCCCGAGGCCCTCCGCGGCCACCTCCGGGATCTCGTGGCGCGCGAGCGCGTGCTTCGTCATCGACCGGGAGTGGTACGTCCACGCGGACACCGCGGAACGCCTCCGCCGGGACGCCGAGGCGGCGCTCGCCGCCTTCCACGCGCGCGAGCCCCTCAAGCCGGGGATGTCGAAGGAGGAGCTCCGCACGAGGCTCGGGAGCCTCGAGGAGCGCGTCTTCCTCGCGCTCCTCGACCGTTTCGCGGCTGCCGGCGTGCTCGTCGTCGACAAGGACAAGGTCCGGGGCGCCGGGCACGCGATCCGCCTGACACCGGATCAGCAGGCGGCGTCCGACCGGATCGAGGCGGAGTTCCGGGAGGCCGGGGTGGCGCCGCCCAGCCTGGACGAGGCCTTCGCGAAGCTCGGGCTCGCGGGCCCGCGGCCCAGGCCATGGCCCAGCTCCTCGTCGAGGGCCGACGGCTCGTGCGGATCCGCGAGGGGCTCTACTTCCATGCCGAGCCGCTCCAGGAGGCGGTCGGCCGGGTCGTCGCGTTCCTCCGGGAGCACCGCGCGATCACCCCGCAGGAGATCAAGGACCTCCTCGGGATCTCCCGGAAGTACGCGATTCCACTACTCGAGTGGCTCGACGCCCAGCGGCTGACCATCCGGGTGGGAGACAAGCGGGTCCTTCGGGACGGGACGACCGGGCCGGGCTGACGGGACCGTCCCTCGGCCGGCGCCGGCCGGCCCGTCGGGGTCCGCGCTGATTGACAGACCGCGGAAACGGCGTAAGGTATGGCACACTTCACGGCGGAGGGCGCGCATGTTCGGTCTGGGCTACCAGGAACTGATGATCATCCTCGTCATCGTCCTGCTCCTCTTCGGGGCGCAGAAGCTCCCGGAGCTGGCGCGGGGCCTCGGGAAGAGCATGTCCGAGTTCAAGAAGGGCCAGAGCGAGGACGACGTCAAGGCCGAGAAGACCCACGAGGAGAAGAAGGGCGCCTGAGCGCCTTCTCACGCGCCCGCCCGTCCGCCCCGCTTCGCCCTCCCGCGTTCAGATTGACCGCCACCCCATGACCCTGCCGCTGTCCGGGCTCGTGCCAGGGCCGCGTGGCGCCATGCCGCGGGCCGACTGGGCGCTCGCCCTGGTCTTCGCGGGCCTGACCCTGGCGACCCGCTGGCCCTACCGCGTCCGGCCTCCTGCCGACCTGGGACGCGGTCCAGTTCGCGCTCGCCCTCGAGCGGTACGACGTGGTCCGGCATCAGCCGCATCCGCCGGGCTACATCCTCTACGTGGCGCTCGGCCGGCTCGCGAGCGTGCTGCTGGGGGATCCCGCCGCGGCCCTGGGGGCCTGGCCATCGTCGCGAGTGCGGTCGCGGTGCTGCTCCTCTACCGGCTCGGGTGGCATCTCTACGGGCGCGGCGTCGCCACGCTGGCCGCGCTCGGACTCGTCGTGAGCCCGCTGTTCTGGGCGTACGGCGTGGTCGGCCTCGCCTACACCGCCGAGGCCGCGCTCGCCACCGGGGTGGCGGCCGGCGCGTGGGCGATGCGACAGGGACGCGTGGGCGCGCTCCTGTCCTCCGCCGTCCTGCTGGGCCTGGCGGGCGGGGTGCGCCAGTCGATGCTGCTGCTCCTGAGCCCGCTCTGGCTCGGGATGGCGTGGCGCGGCTTCCGGCGGCCCGGGCCCGTCCTTGCCGGTCTCGGCCTCGTGCTCCTCACGACGACGGCCTGGCTCGCGCCGATGCTGTGGCTGACGGGCGTCGACCGCTATCTCGCCGCCAGCCTCGAGCTCTACGAGTCGACGGTCCGCGCCACCACCCTCCTGGGTGGAGGCTGGACCCGGAACCTCGTGGGTCTGGGCGAGGCCTTCCTCGTCGGGCTCGGTGTCTTCCTGCCGGTTCTGACGTGGGGGCTGTCGCGGGGCCCGGTCCGACTCGCCCAGGACCGCGACCGCGCCGTGTTCTTCGCGCTGTGGATGCTGCCGGCCCTCGCGGTCTACGCCGTGGTGCATCTGGGCCAGCGAGGCTATCTGCTCACGGTGCTGCCGGCCTGCTATCTCCTGGTCGGCCGGGCCCTCGTGGGGCTCTGGCAACGACTCCAGGAGGGTCCGCCTGCCCGCCGCGTGGCGCGGCGCCGTGGCGGGGCTCGCCTTGGCCGGAGCCCTTGGCGCGCACGTGGCGTTCTTCACGGCCGCGGGCCCGGTGAACGTGCCGAGCCCGGCGGCGGACGCGTCGTGGCGGGCCCGCGCGGCGTCCGAGCTCCGCGCCCTCTACCGATTCCGGCTCTGGAGCCACACCGCGGCCGGGCTGCGCGAGCAAGACGCGGTGATCGGGGCCTACGTGGCGGCCGTCCGGCGGCAGTTCGACCCGCGGGACACCGTGCTCGTGACCGAGCTCGGTAACCCGCGCTCGTATCCCTGGTTCCGCCACGTCATGTACTACCTGCCCGAGTACACGACGTACCATCTCCGGCTCGGCGAGGCGTCGCCCGGGTATCTGGATTCGCAGGCGCTCAGCAGCATGGCGGCCGTGACGGAGCGGCGCGTGCCGCTCCCCCTGGCGACGCGCCGGCTCGTCTGGGTCGTCGACGAGTGGCATCCCGAGCTTCCCCGGCCGGCCGGGCTCGAGGCTCGCCCCCTGCCGTACGGTCGCGCACTCTACGTGCTCCGGGTCCGTCGCGGGGCCGTCGACCACGCGGGCTACGAGCTGGTCCCCGTCACGGCGGTCGCGCGCCTCCGCTAGACGGCATGGGCGCGCGGTCGTCCCCCGCCGGCCTCGACCGGTGGGACGTCCTGCTGCTCGCCGGCGGCGCGCTGGCCATCGCCCTCTTCCTCGTCGCGGAGAGCCGGATCGCGGGCGTCCCGGGCCTGCCGCTCGACGACAGCTGGACCCACCTCCAGCTCGCACGGAACCTCGCGACGGGCGGCGGGTTCGGGATCAACCGGGGCGAGCCGGTCGCGGCGTCCACGGCGCCGCTCTGGAGCGTGGTGCTCGCGGCTCTCCTCGTCGTCGGCGTGCCGGGCCTGGCCGCCGCCAAGGCGCTCGGCCTGGCCTGCTGGGCGGCCACGGGGCTCGTCGCGCGCCGGCTCGCGGCGAGCGGCCGGCCTGCCGCCGGGCCTGGCCTGGGGCGCCGGGCTCGCCGTCGTCCTGCTCGCCCGTCTCGTGTGGGGCGCCCTCTCGGGGATGGAGGTGCCGCTGGCGGCCCTGTGCGTGACGGCCGGCGCGTGGGCCATCGCGGCCGGCCGCCCCGGGCTCGGCGCCGCCGGGCTCGGGCTGGCGGTGCTGGCGCGCCCCGAGGCCGGTCTCCTCGTCGGGCTCCACGCGCTCGGGGCCGGCCGGTGGCGGGAGGCGCTCCGGCGAGTGGCGCGTCTCCGGCGCGATCGTGGCGCCGGCGATCGTCTTCAACCTCCTCGTCGGGCGGCCGGCTCGTGCCGGCGACCGCGGCCGCCAAGGTCGAAGGCGGGCTGCTCGGGCAGGCCGAGGGCCTGGCGGACGCCTGGACGGTGGCCATGCGCCAGGCAATCGCGTTCCTCGGCGAGTGGGGTGCCGTGCTGGTCCGCGATCATCCGGCGCTCCCGGCCCTCGTGGTGGTGGGCCTCGTCGTGGGTCGCGCGGGCCGCCTCCGCTGGCTGGCGGCCGCGCTGATCCTCCACCCGATCGCGATGGCCCTGGTCGCTCCGTACCGGGGGCCCGCCTTTCAGACCGGGCGCTACTCCAGCCACTTGCTGCCGCTCGCCGTGGTGGTGGCGTTCATCGGTCTCGATCGCGTGCTCGGATGGCTCTCCGTCCGCCGGTTGCGGGCGGCGGTCCTGCTCCTGCTCCTGGTCGGCCTGGTGGTGCGGATGCCGCCGCGCGCCCACGCGTACGCGTGGGGGGTGCAGAACATCAACGCCATGCAGGTGACGCTCGGCCGCTGGGTGGCCGCCCACACGCCGCCGGACACGCTCATCGCGCTCAACGACCTCGGCGCCCTCTCGTACTTCGGCGAGCGTCGGGTGATCGACCTCGTGGGCCTCGCCACGCCCGAGATCCTGCCGTACCGCCGGCAGGGCGAGGCGGGGGTGCTGCGCTACCTCGAGCGGCGCTGCCCGGAGTACCTCGTCGTGTTCCCGGCCTGGTTTCCCGAGTTGACCGCGCGGGCGGACCTGTTCCGGCCGGTCACGGAGGTGACGCTCGCCCACAACGTGGTCGCCGGCGCCGTCACGATGATCGGTGTACGAGACCGCGTGGCACCGGGCGCGCCAGCCGGCCCCGCTGGCCTGTCCGGCGGCTCCGGGCGGCTGAGCTCCCGGCCGCCGGCGCGACCCGACGCCGACGCGTCCGCGCTTCGTCCCGAGGCGTGTTCCTTGACACAAGTACGCGTGGATGCTACGCTTTCGTCCACTGCGCGGCGGGCGGCTGCCGCGCAGTTTTCACTCTCATGGACTACAAGACGACCCTCCACCTCCCCCGGACTGACTTCCCCATGCGGGCCAACCTGCCCCAGCGCGAGCCGGAGCTCCTCCGCCGCTGGGAGGCCGCCGATCTCTATGGCGAGCTGCGCGCCCGCGGGCGGGGGCGTCCGCGGTGGATCCTCCACGACGGCCCGCCCTACGCGAACGGGCACATCCACATGGGGACCGCGCTCAACAAGGTCCTCAAGGACATCGTGGTCAAGTCGCGGACGATGTTCGGCCACGATGCCGTCTACGTGCCGGGCTGGGACTGCCACGGATTGCCCATCGAGCATCAGGTCGACAAGGAGCTCGGGCTCGACAAGGCCGGGAGCGACGTGCGCCGCGCCATGGATCCGGCCGAGAAGCGCCGGCGCTGCCGCGCCTACGCGCTCCGGTTCATCGACATCCAGCGCGGGGAGTTCCGGCGCCTCGGGGTCTTCGGCGACTGGGCGCACCCGTACCAGACGATGGCGCCCGCGTATCAGGCGACCATCGTGCGCGAGTTCGGACGCTTCGTCGGCCGGGGGCTCGTCTACAAGGGGCTCAAGCCCGTCCACTGGTGCATGCACTGCAAGACGGCGCTCGCCCAGGCGGAGGTCGAGTACGAGGAGCAGGAGACCCCGTCGGTCTACGTGAAGTTCCCCCTCGTGGCGCCCGTGCCCGGACTCGGCGGCGCCCCGCGTCCGTCGGTCGTCATCTGGACGACGACTCCCTGGACGCTGCCGGCCAACATGGCCGTCGCGGTGAACCCGAGCGAGAAGTACGTCGCCCTCGACACGGGCGCCGAGACGCTCATCGTGGCGGCGGGCCTCGCCGACCAGGTCGTCCGGGTGGCGCGTCTGAAGTCCGCGCGCCGCCTCCGGACCTTCGAGGGGACCGAGCTCGCGGGGCTCGAGTACCGGCATCCCTGGATCGAGCGCACGGGCCGGATCGCGGCGGCCTCGTTCGTCGCGATGGACGCGGGAACCGGCCTGGTCCACATCGCCCCGGGCCACGGCGAGGAGGACTACGAGCTCGGGCGGGCGCTCGGGCTGCCGATCTACAATCCGGTCGACGACGACGGGCGCTTCGTCCCCGAGATCGCCCACTTCGCCGGGCTCACGGTCTGGGACGCGAACCCGCGGATCATCGCGCTCCTGAAGGAGCGGGACGCGCTGGTCGCCGAGGTGGCGCTCACCCACACGTATCCCCATTGCTGGCGCTGCAAGAACCCGACGCTCTTCCGGGCCACCGAGCAGTGGTTCATCACGCTCGACCAGGCGCCGCGCGGCGGGGGCGCCGGGACCCTCCGCGAGCAGGCGCTCGCCGCCCTCCCGACCGTCCAGTGGATCCCGCCGTGGGGCGAGGAGCGCATCACGAACATGATCGCGCACCGGCCCGACTGGACGATCTCGCGCCAGCGCGTGTGGGGCGTCCCGATCGTGGCGTTCTACTGCGAGGCCTGCGGCACGACGCTCCTCGAGGAGCGGATCGTCGAGCACGTCGCCGCCCGCATGGAAGCCGGCGAGGGCGCCGACGAGTGGTACCTCCGCACGGCCGCGGAGCTGCTCCCCGCCGGGACCGTGTGCGGGAAGTGCGGCGGCCCGGCGTTCCGGAAGGAGACCGACATCCTCGATGTCTGGTTCGACTCGGGATGCAGCCACGCGGCCGTCCTCGAGAAGCACGGTCAGCTCGGCTGGCCGGCGGACATGTACCTGGAGGGCTCGGATCAGCACCGCGGGTGGTTCCACTCCTCGTTGCTCGAAGGCGTGGGCACCCGCGGGCGCCCGCCGTACCG
Source organism: uncultured Candidatus Rokubacteria bacterium (assembly GCA_963745015.1). Lineage (GTDB taxonomy): Bacteria > Methylomirabilota > Methylomirabilia > Rokubacteriales > DASRDR01 > DASRDR01. The sequence continues at coordinate 247,033 of CAVUVU010000006.1, read as the reverse complement.
CGCGGTCCTGACCCACGGGTTCGTCGTGGATGGCGCGGGGCGCAAGATGTCGAAGTCCATCGGGAACACCGTGGCCCCGGACGACGTCATCGCGAAGCACGGCGCCGAGGTCCTGCGGCTCTGGGCCGCGGGCGAGGACTACACGGCGGACATCCGGCTGTCCGACGAGATCCTCGGCCAGCTGGCGGAGGCGTACCGGCGGGTGCGCAACACCTGCCGCTTCCTGCTCGGGAACCTCGCCGACTTCGACCCGGCGCGGGACGCGGTCCCGGACGCCGCCCTCACGGGCCTGGACGGCTGGGCGATGCTGCGGCTCCACCGGACGATCGAGCGGGTGCGGAAGGCCTACGAGACCTACGAGTTCCACCTGGCGTTTCAGAGCCTGCACAACTTCTGCGCGGTGGACCTCTCGGCGCTCTATCTCGACGTCCTGAAGGACCGGCTCTATACCTCGGCGGCGACCGCGCCGGAGCGCCGGGCGGCCCAGACCGCCTGCTACCGCATCCTGGACGCGCTCGTTCGCCTGATGGCGCCGATCCTGACGTTCACGGCCGAGGAGGTCTGGGACCATTTCCGGGTGGCCGACAAGGCGCGGAGCGTCCACCTCACCGATTTCCCCGCCGTCGATCGGGCGTGGCTCGACGAAGGCCTGGAAGCAGGCTGGGACCAATTGCTGCGAATCCGAGGGGAGACCGCGAAGGCCCTCGAGCAGGCGCGGGCGGCGAAGCTGATCGGCGCCGCGCTCGACGCGCGCGTGACGCTGTATGTCAGCGACCAGCCCCTCCGGGTCCGCCTGGAGGGTGTGACTGATCGGCTGCTGCGGGAGCTCCTCATCGTCTCGCAGGTGGAGGTTGTGATGGGCCCGCCGGCTCCCGGGCTTACGACGGGCTCGGATCGCGTGGTGCTCCGCGAGACGGGTCTCCCGGGCCTGGCGGTCGAGGTCCGGCACGCGGACGGCAAGAAGTGCGGCCGCTGCTGGACGTGGAGTCCCGCCGTCGGCCGGGACCCCGAGCACCCCGCGCTCTGCGAGCGCTGTCTGCCGGTCGTTCGCGCGGGCACGGCCTGATGGCGCTCGTGCTGGGGCTCGCGGCGGTGGTGTTCGTCGCGGACCAGCTGACGAAGAAGTGGGCGCTCGCGCGCCTGGACGCCGTCCACCCGGTCGTGGTCGTCCCGGACTTCTTCCACCTCGTGCTCGTGATGAACCCGGGCGTCGCCTTCGGCATCTTTGCGGGCGTGCCGCCCCAGTGGCGCTGGATCGTCAGTCTCTTCTCGCTGACGGCGCTGGCGCTGCTCGGCTCCCTCGCGTTCAAGATCATGCCCCGCGGGAGCCTCATGGCGCGCCTCGCCATCGGGCTCGTGTTCGGGGGCGCCGCCGGCAACCTCCTCGATCGCTGGCGGTTCGGGGCGGTGGTGGACTTCCTCGACGTCTTCTGGCGCGGCTACCACTGGCCGGCGTTCAACGTGGCCGACTCGGCGATCACCGTGGGCGTGTCACTCCTGGCCGCCGAGCTGGCGTTCGGGCGGGACGATGTCCCGCGACGGACCCCCGTCGACGCCTGAGCCCGGCGAGGCGCCCGGCGCCTCCGAGCCCCGGAGCTTCGTCGTCGAGGCGGGGGCGGCCGGGACCCGGCTCGACCGCTTCCTCCAGGTGCGCGCGCCCGATCTCTCGCGCACGCGCCTCCAGGCCCTGATCGCGGCCGGGCAGGTCCAGGTGGCCGACGGCCACGCCAAGGCGAGTCACCGGCTGCGGGCGGGCGCGCGGGTCACGGTCGAGGTCCCGCCGCCCGAGCCCCTCGCGCTCACGCCCGAACACATCCCGCTCTCCGTCGTCTACGAGGACGCCGAGCTCCTGGTCGTGAACAAGCCGGCGGGGCTCGTCGTCCACCCCGGCGCGGGGCATCGGACGGGGACCCTCGTCCACGCGCTGCTCGCGCACTGCGGCCCGGGGCTCTCGGGCATCGGGGGCGCGCGGCGCCCCGGCATCGTCCACCGGCTGGACCGGGGCACCTCCGGGCTCCTCGCGGTCGCCAAGACCGATCGCGCGCACCTGGCGCTCGCCGGCCAGCTGAAGGCGCGGACCGTCGAGCGTCGCTACCTGGCGCTCGTGCAGGGCCGGCTGCCGCACGCGGCGGGCGTGGTCGAGACCGCCATCGGCCGCGATCCCCGCGACCGGCTCCGGATGGCGGTGCGGCCGGCCGGGGCGGGCCGGCCGGCGCTCACGCGCTATCGGGTCGTCGACCGGTTCGCGCACCCGGTCCCGCTGACGCTGGTCGAGGCCACCCTCGGGACGGGACGCACCCACCAGATCCGCGTGCACCTCGCCCATCTGGGGACCGCCGTCGTCGGCGACCGCACCTATCGGCGGCGCGGGACGGCCCCGCTCGACCCCGAGCTCGCGGCGCACGTGGCCGGGCTCGGCGGCCAGGCGCTCCATGCGGCGGTCCTCGGGTTCAGCCATCCCGCCACCGGGGCGTGGCACCGCTTCGAGGCGCCGCCCCCGCCGGCCTTCGCCGCGCTCCTGACGTGGCTCCGCGCAGCGCAGGGGACCGCGGGCCCGCGGACCCGCGTGCGCTAAGATCCAGACATGCCAGCGCGCGGGCTCGACGGCGGGCGGCGGGTGGTCGCGATCGGCGGCGGCACGGGTCTCCCCGTGATCCTCACTGCCCTGAAGCGCTACCTCGGCGGGCGCGTCGCCGACCTGACGGCCGTGGTCACCGTGACCGACGACGGGGGCAGCTCCGGGCGCCTGCGCGAGGAGCTCCAGGTGCTTCCCCCGGGCGACATCCGAAACTGCCTCGTCGCCCTGGCGGACGTCGAGCCCCTGATGGCGGAGCTGTTCCAGTTCCGGTTCCCGGGCGAGGGGCATCTCGCGGGCCACAGCTTCGGGAACCTCTTCCTCGCCGCCCTCACCCACGTCACGGGGAACTTCCTCCACGCGATTCGCATCTCCGGCAAGGTGCTCGCCGTGCGCGGAACCATCCTGCCCTCGACCCTCGACGCCGTGCGGCTCGGCGCCGAGCTGGCCGACGGCACGCGCGTCCTCGGAGAGTCCAACCTCAGGCGGCAGGGCGTGCCCATCCGGCGCGTCTTCCTCGAGCCCGGCGACGTGAGGGCGCTCCCGGAGGTGTTCGAGGCGATCGCGCGCGCGCACGTGGTGGTCCTGGCGCCGGGCTCGCTCTACACGAGCCTGATCCCGAACATCCTGGTCGGCGGGGTCGCCGACGCCCTGCGGGCGGCGGCGGCGATCAAGATCGGCGTGGCGAACCTGATGACGGAGCCAGGGGAGACCGACCGGATGTCGCTCGGGGATCACCTGGACGCGCTGTACGCGCACGGGGGCCGAGGCGTCATCGACGGCATCGTGGTGCACGGGCGCTCGTTCCCGCCGGACGTGGTGGCTCGCTACGCGCGGGCCGGCGCGGCCCCCCTCACGATCGATCGGGAACGGGTGCGCGCCCTGGGGGTCTGGCTCACCGAGGCGGATCTGGCGAGCCCCAGCGAGCTGGCGCGGCATCATCCCGAGAAGCTCGGCCGCGTCCTGGCGCGGCTCATCCGGCACGGCGGCCCCGCGCGGCGCCCCGTGATGGCCCGTGCCTAGACCATCCGGCCCGAGCCGGTATCCGGCGCCGTCCGGTTCCGCGCGAGACGTGGGCCGTGGTCCTCGCCGCGGGCGAGGGCAAGCGCATGCGGTCGCGCCGGCCCAAGATCCTTCACCTGCTGGGGGGACAGCCGCTGATCCGCTATCCGGTCTCGCTCGTGCGGGAGTCCGGCATCGCGGGGACGGTGGTCGTCGTGGCGCCGGGCGCCGACGGGGTCCGCGAGGCCCTCGCCGACCTCGGCGCGCGCTTCGTCGAGCAGCCGGAGCCGCGGGGCACGGGAGACGCACTCCGCCGCGCGCGGCCCGAGGTGGCGGCCACGGCCACCGAGCTCCTGCTCCTCTACGGGGACGTGCCGCTGCTCGACCGGGCCACCCTCGCCGCGCTCCTCGGGCGTCATCGGGCGGCGCGCGCGGCCGCCACCCTCCTGACGTTCGAGCCGAACGATCCGACCGGCTACGGGCGCGTCCGCCGCGGCCGGGACGGCCGGGTCCGCGCCATCGTCGAGGAGCGCGATGCGACGCCGGCCGAGCGGCGCGGTCGCGAGTGCAACTCGGGGATCTACTGCTTCGACCCGCGCCGCCTCTGGCCGGCGCTCGAGGCCGTCGCCCGGCGCGCGCCCGCCAATGCGCAGGGAGAGGTGTACCTGACGGACGTGATCGGGCAGCTGGCGCGGCGCGGGAGCCGGATCGAGGCCGTGCGCGTGCGGGATCCGCGCGAGGTCGCCGGCGTCAACGACCGACGGCAGCTCGCGGCGCTCGAGACGCTCCTCCGCTCGCGCACCCTCGATGCGCTCATGACCGCCGGGGTCACGATCGTCGATCCGGCGGCGACGTACGTCGACACGACCGTGACCATCGGCCGCGACACCGTGCTCCATCCCGGCGTGCGTCTCGCCGGACGCACGGCGATCGGGGAGGGCTGCGTGATCGGGACGGGCTCCCAGCTCGCCGACACCACCCTCGGGGATCGCGTCACGCTGCGCCCCTACTGCGTGCTCGATCGACGCCCAGGTGGAGGACGACGCCACGCTGGGGCCGTTTGCCCGCCTGCGCCGCGGGTCGCGGATCGGGCGGGGCGCGGAGATCGGCAACTTCATCGAGATCAAGCAGGCCACGATCGGGCGCCGGGTGAAGGCGCACCACGTCGGGTACATCGGCGACGCCACGGTGGGCGAGGGCGCCAACATCGGCGCCGGGACGGTGACCTGCAACTACGACGGCGTGCGAAAGCACCAGACGCGGATCGGCGCGCGGGCGTTCGTCGGCACGAACTCGAGCCTGGTCGCGCCGCTCACCATCGGCGACGACGCCTACGTGGGCGCGGGGTCCGTGATCACCCAGGACGTTCCCGCCGGAGCCCTGGCCGTCGAGCGGGCGCCGCAGGACGTCAAGGAGGGCTGGACCGCCCGGCGTCGGGGGCGCCCCCGAGGGGACAGCGCTCCGGTCGATCTCGGCCCGGGCCGGGGTGACACCCCGGCCGGGTCGGGCCCGACCCGCCCGCGGTGAAACGCGGCGCGGCGGGCGGGGTTGCGTCACGGCAACAGCCCGGCCCCGCTGACCCTCGGCCAGCCGGGGAGGACCCCGGGAATGCGGGGACGGGGCCCGGCGTCCATGATGGCACGCGCGTTGCTGTACCAGGCGACGGGCTGTCAGCCAGGCACGACGGCGGGCACACTTCCGAGCGAGGGGACGACGCATGTGTGGGATTGTCGGGTACATCGGGACTGAGGGCGCCACCGGGCATCATCCTGGACGGGCTCAAGCGGCTGGAATACCGCGGGTACGACTCCGCGGGGGTCGCGGTGGTGGCCGACGGGGTGCTCCAGGTCCGGCGGAGCGCCGGCCGGCTGCGCAACCTGGAGGCGGTGCTCCGGGAGCGTCCGCTCGACGGCCCGCTCGGGATCGGGCACACGCGGTGGGCGACGCACGGCCGGCCGTCGGAGGAGAACGCCCACCCGCACACCGACTGCACGGGCTCCATCGTCGTCGTGCACAACGGCATCCTCGAGAACTATCTGCCGATCAAGGCCCGGCTCCAGGCCGAGGGTCACCTGTTCAAGTCGGAGACCGACACCGAGGTGCTGGCGCACCTGGTCGAGCAGTACTGGGCCGAGGCGGGCGGCCTGGCCGAGGCGGTGCGCCTCGCGCTCCAGGAGGTCCGTGGCGCCTACGCGGTCGGCGTGCTCTCGGACCGGGAGCCCGGCGCCCTCGTCGCGGCGAAGACCGGCGCCGGCGGCGTGGTGGTCGGGCTCGGCGACGGCGAGTACTTCGTGGCGTCGGACGTTCCCGCCATCCTGGCGCACACCCGCGACGTCCTGATTCTCGAGGACGGCGAGATGGCCGTCGTGACCCGGCAGGGCGTCCGGCTCCAGACGCTCGCCGGCCGGCCGGTGGAGCGGCCGGTGACGCACATCACGTGGGACCCGATCATGGCCGAGAAGGGCGGGTACCGCCACTTCATGCTCAAGGAGATCTACGAGCAGCCCCGGGCGATCACCGACACCTTCCGCGGGCGGATCTCGCCCGAGACGGGTGACTGCTTCCTGCCGGATCTGAACCTCACCCGGGATGAGCTGCGCGGGTTCACGCGCGTCGTCCTGGTCGCCTGCGGCACCTCGTACCACGCGGCCCAGGTGGGGCGCCAGATGATCGAGCGCCTGGCCGGCGTCCCCGCCGAGGCGGACATCGGATCGGAGTTCCGGTACCGCGACCCGCAGGTCGGCCCCGACACGCTCGTCGTGGCGCTCTCGCAATCGGGGGAGACGGCGGACACCCTCGGCGCGGTGCAGGCCGCCAAGGCCAAGGGCGCGGCGGTCGTCGCCGTGTGCAACGCCGTCGGCAGCGCGCTGGCGCGCGAGGCGCACGGGGTGCTGTACGTTCACGCGGGCCCCGAGATCAGCGTCGCCTCGACGAAGACCTTCACCGCGACGGTGACGGCCCTCTACCTGCTCGCCCTGCACCTGGGGCGTGTCCGCGGCGTGGTGTCGCCCGAGGCGGGCCGCCGCCATCTGACGGAGCTCCTCGAGCTGCCGCGGCTCGTCGAGGCGGCGCTCGGCACGGAGGAGGCGGTCGCCGACCTCGCGCGGACGCTCGGGCACTTCCGCGACTTCCTGTATCTCGGGCGCGGGCTCCACTACCCGCTCGCGCTCGAGGGGGCGCTCAAGATGAAGGAGCTCTCCTACGTCCACGCGGAGGGCTATCCGGGCGGCGAGATGAAGCACGGACCCATCGCCCTGATCGACGGGGACATGCCGGTCGTCGCGCTGATGCCCCGGGACGGCACCTACGACCGCATGCTGGCCAACATCGAGGAGGTGCGGGCGCGCGATGGGCTCCTGATCGCCCTCGCGCATCCCGACGACGCGCTGATCGAGAGCAAGGCGCGCCACGTCCTCCGCGTGCCGGCCGCGAGCGAGTTCCTGAACCCGGTCGTCATGTCGGTGCCGCTCCAGCTCCTCGCGTATCACGTCGCGGTGCGCCGGGGCTGCGACGTCGACCAGCCGCGGAACCTCGCGAAGAGCGTGACGGTCGAGTAGCCGGCGCCCGCGCCCGCTCGGCGCCCGCGGTTCCGGTGTACTCTGGCTCCGCGTGAACCTGCGAGTGCCGGCCGCTGACCGCTCGGGAGACACGCCGGCCTCGCTCCCGCCTCCGGCTGTCGGAAGACGCCCCTGATGGACGAGCCGCGGGATCTCCACGACCAGCCCGAGATCGCGGCGCTGATCGCCGGGCTGAACCCGGTCCAGCGGGAGGCGGTCCTCCACGTGGAGGGCCCGCTCCTCGTCCTGGCCGGGCGCGGGCAGCGGCAAGACTCGCGTCATCGCGCAGCGGATCGCCTACCTGGTGGCCCGCGGCGTGGACCCGCGGCAGATTCTGGCCGTCACCTTCACCAACAAGGCCGCCGGCGAGATGGCGCAGCGCGTGGCCGCGATCCTGGCCACCCGCCCCGGCCGCGGGCGCCCCCCGCTGGTCGCCACCTTCCACGCCACGTGCGCGCGCGTGCTCCGGGCCGAGATCCACCACCTCGGGTATCCCCGGTCCTTCGTGATCTACGACGAGTCCGACCGGCTCGCGCTCGTGCGGGAGTGCTACAAGGAGCTCGGCCTCGACGAGCGGCGTCCTCGGGCCGGCGGCGGCGGTCGCCCGGATCTCGCGCGCCAAGAACCAGCTCCTCGGGCCCGAGGCGGTCGAGGAGGGCGTGCGCGGGCCGCGCGAGGCGGACGTGGCGCGGCTCTACACCCGGTACGCGGCCCGGCTCCGGGCGCTGGGGGCGGTCGACTTCGACGACCTCCTGGGCTTGACGGTCGAGCTCTTCACGCGGCACCCGGACGTCCTCGACTACTACCGGGACCTCTGGCGGTACGTCCTCGTCGACGAGTACCAGGACACCAACGCCGCCCAGTACCGCATGCTGCGCCAGCTCACCGCCGTCCACCGGAACCTCTGCGTCGTCGGCGACCCCGACCAGTCCATCTACCGGTTCCGGGGCGCGGACCTCCGGAACATCCTCGACTTCGAGCGGGACTTTCCGGGATGCCGGGTCGTCCGCCTCGAGCAGAACTATCGCTCGACGGGCCGGATCCTCGAGATCGCCGCCGCCGTCATCGCGCACAACCAGGCGCGCAAGGAGAAGAGCCTCTGGACGGAGAACGCCCGCGGCGAGGCCGGCGCGACTCTTCCGGGCCCGGGACGAGACCGAGGAGGCGCTCTGGGTGGCGCGGACCGTGGCCGAGCTGCGCGGGGACGGCCAGCCGCTGGACGGGATCGCCGTGCTCTACCGGACGAACGCGCAGTCGCGCGTGCTGGAGGACGCCTTCCGGGTCGCGGGCCTGCCCTACCACATCGTGGGCAGCGTCCGGTTCTACGAGCGGCGGGAGATCAAGGACGCCCTCGCGTACCTCCGGCTCGTCACGAACCCCGCCGACGACCTCGCGTTCCGGCGGGCCCTCGGCGCGCCGCCGCGCGGGATCGGGCGGACCACGCTCGGCCGCCTCGAGGAGCTCGCGGCGGCCGCCGGGGCGCCGCTGCTGGCCACGGCGCCGCGCGCGACGGCGGAGATCGGGGGCCGGGCCGGCCGCGCGCTCGGGGAGTTCGTGCGCCTGATCGGGCAGCTCACGGCGGCGGCGGCCGCGCCGCGGCCGCTCGGCGAGCAGGTGGCGGCGGTCATCGACGGCAGCGGGCTCCGCGAGGCTCTCCGCCGCGAGAGCACGGCCGAGGCCGAGAGCCGGCTCGAGAACCTGGACGAGATGGTCGTCGCCGCCGACGAGTTCGCCGCGCGGCCGGAGGGCGGCGGCCTCGCCGGGTTCCTCGACTCCGTCACGCTGATCGCGGACGTGGACGAGCTTCAGGAAGCGCGCCCCACCGCGACGCTCATGACGCTGCACTCGGCCAAGGGCCTCGAGTTCCCCGCGGTGTTCCTCACCGGGCTGGAGGAGGGCGTCTTCCCCCACGGCCGCGCCCTCGACGACGAGGACGGGATCGAGGAGGAGCGCCGGCTGGCCTACGTGGGCCTCACCCGCGCGAAGGAGCGGCTCTTCCTGTCGTACGCCGCGGAGCGCCGCCTGGGCGGCTATGCGGGGATGCGCGAGCCCTCGCGCTTCCTGCTCGAGATGCCGGCCGACGCGGTCGTGTCGATCGGCGGCCGCCGTCCGGAGCCCGGCCTCGGCCGGCCGGCGTGGCCCGGCCGCGTGTCGGAGCCCGAGCCGGATCCGGGCCCCGATCCGGCCGACGAGTACCCGTTCCGCGTCGGCGCGCGCGTCCGGCACGCCGGCTGGGGCGACGGGATCCTCACCGGCCTCCAGAAGGACGGCGCGGACGTCGTGGTCACCGTGAACTTCGCCTCGGTCGGCCGGAAACGGCTCCTCCTGAAGTACGCCCCGCTCGAAGAGGTGTAGACTCGGAACACGCCGGAACTGCGGGGCTGCCGCCCCCGGGCGGCCCGCGCCGGGCCGGATCCCGTACCCGGGTTGGCCGCGCCGGGCGACCCGGCGTCACTCCTGATCGGTCCGCCGCGAGGGCGACTATGAGCGACGTGAAGATCACGCTGGCCGAGGTCGAGCACGTCGCGCGGCTCGCGCGGCTCGCCCTCGGCGCCGGACGAGAAGGATCGGATGCGGAGCCAGCTCGACGCGATCCTCGGCTACGTCGAGCAGCTCCGCCGCGTCGACACGACGGGCGTCGAGCCCACCGCGCACGTCCTCCCGCTCGTGAACGTCATGCGGGACGACGAGGTGCGGCCCTCGTATCCGGCGGACGCCATGCTCGCCAACGCGCCCGACGTGCAGGACGGCCAGTTCCGGGTGCCGCGCATCCTCGAGGAGTGAGCCGGTGACCGACTGGACCGGACTCACCATCCACGAGACGGTGAAGGCGCTGCGGGCCGGGCGCGTCACGGCGCGGGCCCTGGTCGACGCCTACCTCGGCCGGATCGCGCGACTGAACGAGACGCTGGGCGCCTACCTGACGGTCGCGGCGGCGTCGGCGCGGGCGCAGGCCGATGCGGTGGACGAGCGCTTCCGGCGCGGGGACCCGCTGCGGCCCCTCGAGGGGGTGCCGCTCGCGATCAAGGACGTGCTCTGCACGCGCGGCCTCCGCACGACGTGCGGCTCTCGCATCCTCGAGGGCTTCGTGCCCCCGTACGACGCGACCGCCGTGGTGCGCCTGGTCGGCGACGGCGCCATCGTCCTCGGCAAGACCAACTGCGACGAGTTCGCGATGGGCTCCTCGACGGAGAACTCCGGCTTCCACGTGACCCGGAACCCCTGGGGCCTCGACCGCGTCCCGGGCGGCTCGTCGGGCGGCTCCGCCGCCGCCGTGGCGGCCGACCTCGCGGCCGGCGGGCTCGGCACCGACACCGGCGGGTCGGTGCGGCAGCCCGCCGCCCTCTGCGGCGTCGTCGGGCTCAAGCCGACCTACGGCCGCGTCTCGCGCTACGGGCTGATCGCGTTCGCCTCGTCGCTCGACCAGGTGGGACCGCTCGCCAAGGACGTCCGCGACGCCGCGCTCCTGCTCGAAGCCATCGCCGGCGCCGACCCGCTGGACTCGACCGCGGCGAGCGAGCCGGTCGGCGACTATCAGGCGCGCCCTGAGCCAGGGCGTCGAGGGCCTCACCCTCGGCATCCCGGACGAGTACTTCGTCGCCGGGGTCGACCCCGAGGTCGAGCACGCGGTGCGCGAGGCGATCCGCGTCCTGGAGCGGTCGGGCGCCCGGACCCGCCGGGTGTCGCTCCCCCACACCGACGCCGGGGTCGCCACCTACTACATCGTGGCGCCGGCCGAGGCGTCGTCGAACCTCGCGCGGTACGACGGCGTCCAGTACGGGCTCCGGGTGGCCGACGGGCGGGACCTCGTCTCCATGACCGCCGGCACGCGCGCGGCGGGCTTCGGCCCCGAGGTGCGGCGCCGCATCATGCTCGGCACCTACGTGCTGTCGGCCGGCTACTACGACGCCTACTACGCGCAGGCCCAGCGCGTCCGCACGCTGATCCGCCGGGACTTCGAGCGGGCCTTCGCCGAGGTCGACGCGATCGTGTCGCCGACGGCGCCGACGCCGGCGTTCAAGCTCGGCGAGAAGACCGACGACCCCATCGCGATGTACCTGAACGACGTGTTCACGATCCCGGCGCCGCTGGCCGGCGTGCCGGCGATCTCGGTCCCGTGCGGGTTCTCGCTCGCCGGCCTCCCGATCGGGCTCCAGGTCATCGCGAAGCCCTTCGACGAGGCCACGCTGTTCCGGGTGGCGGGCACCTACGAGGCGGCCTGCCGGCGCGCCCCGGCGCCGGCCGGAGCTCGCGCCCGTCCCCGGGGCGGCCGCGCGATGAGCCCCGCCTGGGAGACCGTCATCGGCCTCGAGGTCCACGCGCAGCTCCTGACGCGCTCGAAGATGTTCTGCGGCTGCGCCACCGCCTTCGGCGCGCCGCCGAACCACCAGACGTGTCCGGTCTGCCAGGGGATGCCCGGCATCCTGCCGGTCATCAACCGCCGGGCCATCGAGTTCGGCGTCCGCACGGCCCGCGCGCTCCACTGCCGGATCAACGGCGCGTGCCGCTTCGCCCGGAAGCACTACTTCTACCCCGACATGCCGAAGAACTACCAGATCAGCCAGTACGAGGCGCCGCTGGCCGAGGACGGCTGGCTGGAGATCGAGCTCGACGCCGCCGGGCGCCGCATCGGGATCGAGCGCCTGCACCTGGAGGAGGACGTCGGCAAGCTCACGCACGAGGGCGGGGTGTTCGAGACGGCGAGCGCGAGCCTGGTCGACTTCAACCGCGCCGGCGTGCCGCTCATGGAGATCGTCTCGCGCCCGGACCTCCGGTCCCCGGCGGAGGCCGCCGAGTACCTGCGGAGCCTCCGGGCCATCCTCCGGTACCTCGGGGTCTGCGACGGGAACATGGAGGAGGGCTCGCTCCGCTGCGACGCCAACGTCTCGGTCCGGCGGAGCGGGACGACCGAGCTCGGGACGAAGGTCGAGATCAAGAACATGAACTCCTTCCGCCACGTGCGGGACGCCCTCGAGCACGAGGCCGCGCGCCAGGCCCGGGCGCTCGAGCGGGGCGAGCGGGTCGTGCAGGAGACGCGGCTGTGGAACCCGGAGCGGGACGTCACCGCTGCCGATGCGCTCCAAGGAGTACGCGCACGACTACCGCTACTTCCCCGACCCCGACCTGGTGCCCGTGGCGCCCGACGCGGCCTGGGTCGCCGCGATCGAGCGCGAGCTCCCCGAGCTCCCGCGCGCGCGCCGCCAACGCTTCGCGTCGGAGTACGGCCTCCCCCTCCACGACGCCGAGCTCCTGACGGGCGACCGCGCGCTCGCCGACTACTTCGAGGAGGCGGTGCGCGTCCACGCGAACCCGAAGGCCGCTGGCGAACTGGATCGGGTCCGAGCTCCTGCGCGAGCTCAAGGGGGACGCGGCGGCCGTCGCGGCCTCCCCCGTCCGCCCGGCGGTCCCTGGCCCGGCTGGTCGCGCTGGTCGACGAGGGGACCATCAGCGGGAAGATGGCCAAGGAGCTCTTCGAGCGGATGGCCCGGACCGGCGAGGACCCCGACGCGATCGTGCGCCGAGAGGGCCTCCGCCAGGTGGCCGACGAGGGCGCCATCGGCCGGGTGATCGACGAGGTCGTGGCCGCCCATCCGAGCGTGGTCGAAGACTTCCGCCGGGGCAAGAAGCAGGCCGCGGGCTTCCTGGTCGGCCAGGTCATGAAGGCCACCCAGGGCAAGGCCAATCCCCAGGTCGTCAACCGGCTCCTCGCCGAGCGCCTCGGCGCCGGCTGACGCGGGCCCGGGCCGGCGCCGTCGCCGCGCGCGCCGCGGCCGGCCCGAGAAAAGCCGGCGGGCCCGCGGACCCCGGTTCCTATAATGGCCGTGGGCCCATGCTGGAGCTCCGTGGCGTCTCCAAGGTCTACGGGCGCGCGGCGGGCGGGCGCGTCGAGGCGCTGGCGGACCTCACCTTCGAGGTCAAGCCGACCGAGCTGGCCGTCGTGGTCGGCCCCGTCGGCGCCGGCAAGTCGACCCTGCTCCGCCTCGTCACGGGTGAGGAGCGCCCGACGCGGGGCGCCGTGCTGGTGGACGGAGTGGAGGTGGGGACGCTGGGGGCGCGCGGCCTGGCGCGGCTGCGCCGGAGCCTCGGCGTCGTCTCCCAGGACGGGCAGCTCCTCCCCGACCGGACGGCGCTCGGGAACCTGACCTTCGTGCTGCGGGCGCTCGGCGCCGGGCGGGCGGAGGCCCGCGACCGCGCCCTCGCTGCCCTGGTCGAGGTCGGCCTGGGCCCGGTGCGGAACGCTCTCCCGCACGAGCTCGCCGCCGGCGAGCGCCGGCGGGTGCTGCTCGCTCGCGCCCTGGCGCACGCCGCCCGCGGCTCTTGCTCGCCGACGAGCCCACGGCGATGCTCGACGCGCCGGCGGCCGCGGTGGTGGGGGCGCTCCTCCGGAGCCTGCCGCCTCGCGGAACCACGTGCCTGGTCGCGACCCAGTCGGTCGAGCTCGCCCGGGCGCTCGACGGGCGAGTGCTCCAGCTCGCGGCCGGCCGGCTCCGACCGGAGGGCGATCCTGTCTAGCTACCTCTTCGGGGCGACGCTCCGGGGCTGCCGGCGCGGCGGTGCCACGGCCGCGGCCGCCGTGCTGCTCGCCGCCCTGGCCGTCCTCGTGGCCGGGGGCGCGCTGGCCGGGGACCTCGCGCTCGGCCTGTCCGAGGCGGCGTGGCGCGCCGATCTCCGGCTGGTGGTCGTGCTGCGGGCCGGGGGCGCCCGGCCGGAAGCGCCGGACGGGATCCTCGCCCGCGTCCGCGCCCTGCCGGGAGTGACGGAGGTGCGCTACGTCGCGCCCGCCGTGGCGCTGGCCGAGCTCCGGCGGCTCCTCGGTCCGCGCGGGGACGGTCTGGACCACCTCCCGTCGAACCCGCTTGCCGGCCCGGCTCGAGATCACGCCGGCGCTCGACGCTCGGGTCCGACGAGCTCCAGACGCTCGTCGAGACGCTCGATCGGCTGCCCGGGGTGACCGAGGTGCAGGCGGCCTTCGGCTGGGTGGCGCCGCTCGAGCGGCTCCGGCGCGGGCTTCGTCTGGGCGGCCTGGCCTTGGGGGCGGTCCTCGGGCTGGCCGCGCTCGGGGCCATCGCCGGCGCGACCCGGGCGGCGCGGCGCGCGGGCGCCGCGGAGGTGAGCATCCTCCGCCTCGCCGGCGTGCCGAGGTTCCACCTGGGCGCGCCGCCCATCCTCCAGGGGGTGTGCCTGGCGGCGCTCGGGTCGCTCCTCGGGCTCGCGGTGCTGGTGCTCGCGTCCGAGCCCGGCGCGCCCTGGGCCGGGACCTGGCTCCGCGCGGTCCTGGGCATCGACCCCCTTCCGCTCCTCCCACCCGCCTGGCTGGCGACCCTGACCGGCGGGGGGGCGGCGCTCGGGCTGGTCGGCGCCCTCGCGGCCGGCCGCGCCTGATCGGGGCGGGCGTGAGACGGTCCGGTCGTCGCGTCCCGCCCCGTCTCCCGCTCGCGCTCGCGCTCGCCGGCCTGCTGGCCGGGCTCTCCGGCCCGGGCGCGCGCGCCGGCCCGCCGCCGACCGGGCGTCAGAACCTCAAGGCCAAGCAGGAGGCGCTCGGCGAGGTGCGCCGCCAGCTCGACGAGGCCCGCGAGCGGGCCTCGGCGGCGCGGCGGCGCGAGATCTCGCTCCTCGCGGAGCTCGAGGGTATCGACCGGTCCCTGGCCCAGAAGCGCGGAGCGCTCCAGCAGCTCGATCGCCGCATCGTCCAGGTCGAGGCCGAGCTCGACGCCCTCGAAGGCCGGCGCGATCGCGTCGCCGAGGATCTCGTGAGCCAGCAGGCCGCGCTCTCGGCGCGGCTCGACGCGCTCGCCCGGCTGGCGGCGGCGCCCGCGGGGCCGCCCTGGACGATCGGCGCGGCGGCGCTCACGCGCCAGCGCGCGGTCGCCGACCTGGCGGGCATCGCGCGGGATGACCTGGACCGGCTCACGCGCTACGACGCCACCGCCGACCGTCTGACGGCGCGGCAGGAAGCCGCGTCGCGGGCGCGGCGCGAGCTCGTCGAGCTCCGGAGCGCCGTGGACACGGAGCGGGCGCAGGTCGCGGCGCAGGCGGAGCGGCGGCGCACGCTGCTCTCCGAGGCCCGGGAGGACCGCGCCACCCACGAGCGGCTGGCGGGGGAGCTGTCCGACGCCGCGCGGCCGCCTCGAGGCGCTGGTGCGCAACCTGGCGCGCCGCGCGCCCGCGCAGCGCGCGGTCGCCCGCGCCACCCCGAGCCGCCCGACGCCCGGCCCCGCGGTCGGGCTGGGGCGGGAGCGGGGCCAGCTCCCGTGGCCGACCGAAGGCCGCGTCGTGACAGGCTTCGGGCGGGAGACCCACCCGCGGTTCGGGACCGAGACCCTCCGCACCGGCATCGACATCGAGGCGCCCGAGGGGACGCCGATCCGCGCGGTCGCCGCGGGGGCCGTGGCGTATCGCGGGTGGCTGAAGGGTTATGGTAACCTTTTAGTCCTGGATCACGGGGACGGCTACTACACCCTCTATGCCCATGCCTCGCAGATTCTGGTCGACGAGGGAGACCAGGTGAAGGGCGGCGAGTTGATTGGCCGGGTCGGCGAGACCGGCTCGGTCGAGGGGCCGCGCCTGCACTTCGAGGTGCGTTACCAGAGCCGGGCGGAGGACCCCCAGCTCTGGCTCCGGCGTCGCCCATGAGCGACCCGGATCGGCGCGACCCGGTCGTCGCGGAGAAGGAGTCGGTCATGCGTGCGGGGAAGCCGGTCGGCAAGGCGTTCCTGACGGCAGCCGTGCTGGTGGTGCTGACGCTGTCACTGGGCGGCACCAGCGCGTCGAAGGGCGTCGACCGCAGCGCCACCTACGAGCAGCTCAAGCTCTTCACCGACGTGCTGTCGATCATCCAGAACCAGTACGTCGACGAGACCGAGCCGCGCGAGGTCATCTACGGCGCCGTCCGCGGCATGCTCCGCGCCCTCGACCCGCACTCCTCGTTCATGGACCCGGAGAGCTACCGCGAGATGCAGGTCGAGACCTCGGGGAGCTTCGGCGGCCTCGGGATCGAGATCACGATGCGTGACGACGTGCTGACCGTCGTGGCCCCGATCGACGGCACGCCCGCGTGGCGGGCGGGCATCCAGCCGGGCGACCGGATCGTGAAGATCGAGGGGCTCGCGACCAAGGACATGAGCCTGGCCGACGCGGTCAAGAAGATGCGCGGACCCAAGGGGACGAAGGTCACCATCACGGTCGTGCGCGAGGGCACCAAGGAGCCGTTCGACGTCGCGCTCATGCGCGAGGTCATCCAGGTCCAGAGCATCAAGTCCCAGGAGCTCGAGCCGGGGATCGGCTACGTCCGCATCCGCCAGTTCCAGGAGCGGACGGCGCCGGACCTGGTCGCGGCGGTCGAGAAGTTCGACAAGGGCGGGAAGCTCGCCGGGCTCATCGTGGACGTCCGGTACAACCCGGGCGGGCTCCTCTCCGCGGCCGTGGAGGTCTCCGAGGAGTTCCTCGGCGACGGCAAGCTGATCGTCTACACGGAAGGGCGGGTGCGGAACCAGAACATGCGCTTCACCGCCCACGCGAAGCGCGCGATCACGGATGTCCCGCTGGTGGTGCTGGTCAACCAGGGCTCGGCGTCGGCGTCGGAGATCGTGGCGGGGGCGATCCAGGATCACGGCCGCGGCGTGGTCATCGGCCAGCAGACCTTCGGCAAGGGCTCGGTGCAGACGATCATCCCGCTCGCGGATGGCTCGGGCCTCCGGCTCACCACCGCGCGCTACTTCACGCCGAAGGGCCGCTCCATCCACGGCAAGGGCATCACGCCGGACATCGTGATCGACCCGCCGAAGGACGACGCGGCGGCCAAGCCGGGCGCGCCGCCCCTGTCCGAGGCGGAGCAGATGAAGCGGGACGTCCAGCTCCAGCGCGCGATCGAGATCCTGAAGGCGTCCCGGATCCTCGACAAGACCAAGCCGACCGCGAAGGCCGGCTAGAGCGACGAGATCCCGGCCGGCGCCGCTCGCCGGCCGGGACCGCGGACCCCGGCCGGCCGGGCGGTCCTCGTCCCCGCGCATGCTCGTCCTCGGCATCGAAAGCTCCTGCGACGAGACGGCCGCGGCCGTCCTGGCCGACGGCACGCTGCGGTCCAACGTCGTCGAGTCCCAGGACCCGATCCACGGCCGCTACGGCGGCGTGGTGCCCGAGCTGGCCTCCCGCCGGCACCTCGAGGTCGTGCTGCCCGTCGTCGCCCGGGCGCTCGACGAGGCGGGGGTGCGGCTTCCGGACCTCGACGGCATCGCCGTGACCCACGGCCCCGGCCTCGTGGGCTCGCTCCTCGTCGGGCTGTCGGTGGCCAAGGCCTTGGCCTACGCGCACCGGCTCCCGCTCGTCGGCGTCAACCACCTGGAGGGCCACATCTTCGCGGGACGCCTCGCCGACCCGACCCTCGAGCCGCCGTTCCTGGCCCTCGTGGTGTCCGGCGGCCACACGGCCCTCTACGCCTGCGAGGTCCCGCTCCGCTACCGTCTGGTCGGACAGACGCGGGACGACGCCGCGGGCGAGGCCTTCGACAAGGTCGCGAAGCTCCTCGGGCTCGGCTATCCGGGCGGCCCCGCGGTGGAGCGCACCGCGCGGGCGGGGGACCCGAAGGCCATCGCCGTTCCCGTTCGCCCAGTTCCAGGACCGCGCGCCGGACTTCTCCTTCTCGGGACTCAAGACCGCCGTGAGCCTGTACGTGCGTCAGCACGCGCCCCTGACCCCCGAGGCCGTCGCCGACGTGTGCGCCTCGTTCCAGGCGACGGCCGTGAAGATGCTCGTCCGGAAAGCGATCCGCGCCGCCCGCGAGCTGGGAATCCGGCGGATCCTCCTCACCGGCGGCGTCGCGGCCAACGGCGCCCTGCGCGAGGCCCTCGAGGTCGAGTGCGCCGAGCGCGGCTACCGCTGGACGGCGCCCCCTCCGCGGCTCTGCACGGACAACGCGGCGATGATCGCCGCCGCCGGCACCGCGCGCCTCGCCGCGGGCGAGCGGGCCGACCTCGCGCTCAACGCCCACGCGACCCTCCCCCTCGGCGTGACACCGTGACGGCGGCCGGGCCCATGTCCGAGGTCGACCGGCTCCTGGCGAGCCTGCCGGACGCCGTGATCGGCGTGCGGCCCGACCTCACCGTGTTCCTGTGGAACGGCGCCGCCGAGGCGCTCACCGGGCGCTCGGCGACGCGCGCGCTCGAGCGGCCCCTGCCCGAGTGCCTGGGCGCCGAGGCCCGGCTGATCCGGCACCTGAGCGAGACGGTCCGCCTGGCCGAGGGGCGCGCCGAGCCGGAGTCGGAGGTCACGACCACCGACGGGCGCGCGATCCCGGTGAGCGTGCTGACGGCGCCCATCCATGGCCCGAGCGGCGGCCTGCGCGGCGCGGTCGCCGTCGCTGCGCGACCTGTCGCGGATCCGCGCCCTCGAGGCGGAGGTCCGGCGCGGCGAGCGGCTCTCGGCGCTGGGGCAGATGGCCCTCGCCCTCGCGCACGAGATCCGGAATCCGCTCGGGGCGATCCGGGGCGTGGCCCAGCTGCTGGGGGACGAGCTCGGCGGCGCCGGCCCGTTCCGGGACCACGTGACCGTGATGCTCGCCGAGATCGACCGCGTCAACCGCGTGATGGAAGCGCTCCTGGATCTCGGGCGGCCGCTGACCTTCACCTTCGGCACGTGAACCTCCACGAGCTCCTCGATCGCGTGACCCTCCTCGCCGAGCCGGCCGCCCGGGCCCACGAGGTCCAGCTCGTCCGGCGCTACGACCCCAGCCTGCCGCCGCTCTGGGCCGACGCCGACCGGCTCGTCCAGGTGTTCCAGAACCTGGTCCAGAACGGGATCGAGGCCATGCCCGGCGGCGGGCGGCTCACGCTCACGACGCGCCTGTCGCTCGATACCGTGTTCGGCGGCCGCGTCGACGTCGGGCGCCGGGCCGCGGCCCCTGGTCGAGGTCCAGGTGGCGGACGAGGGCGAGGGCATTCCCGCCGAGCTGCTCGATCGGGTGTTCGATCCGTTCGTGACCACGAAGCCCCGGGGCCTCGGGCTCGGCCTGGCCCTGGCGCATCGCATCGTCGAGGAGCACCGCGGCGCCCTCCGCGTCGCGAGCACGCCGGGCAAGGGGACGACCTTCAGCGCGTACCTGCCGATCGCGCCGACCGCGAGCGTGGCCGCGCCGCCCGGGTCGGCCGCCGCCGGCGCCCCGCGGCCCGAGCCGCCGCCGGCCCCGCGATGACGCCGGCCCGGATCCTCGTCGCCGACGACGAGCCGTCGATGCGCTGGCTCCTCGAGCGGGTGCTGGGCCAGGCGGGCCACTCGGTCACCGTCGTGGAGGACGGCGCCGGCGCGCTCGCGCGGGCCGGCGCCGAGCCCTACGACCTGGCGTTCGTCGACGTGCGGATGCCGGACGTCGACGGGCTCGAGGTGCTCTCGCGCCTCAGGACGTCCGCGCCCGACACGGCCGTGATCGTGATGACGGCCCACGGCAGCGTGCGCTCCGCGGTCGAGGCGATGCAGCGCGGCGCCTACGACTACCTCACCAAGCCGTTCGACAACGACGAGGTGCGGCTCCTGGCCGAGCGCGCGCTCTCGGCGCGCGCGCTCGCGCGCGAGGTCGTCGAGCTCCGGACGGGGATCCAGGAGGTCTGGGAGTTCGGCGCGCTCGTCGGCAAGTCGGCCCGGATGCAGGAGGTCTACAAGACCATCGGCCGGATCGCCGGGACCGACGTGACCGTCCTCCTGCGGGGGGAGTCGGGGACGGGCAAGGAGGTCGTGGCCCGCGCGATCCACCACTACAGCCGGCGGGCCGGCAAGCCCTTCGTGGCGGTCTCCTGCGCGGCCATCCCGGCGACGCTCCTCGAGTCCGAGCTCTTCGGACACGAGCGGGGCGCGTTCACGGACGCCCACCAGCGCCGCCTCGGGCGGTTCGAGCTGGCGGACGGCGGCACCATCTACCTCGACGAGGTGGGGGACCTGGGACCCGAGCTCCAGCCCAAGCTCCTGCGGGTGCTCCAGGAGCGGCACCTCGAGCGCATCGGCGGCGGCGAGGCCATCCCCGTCGACGTCCGGGTCGTCGCCGCGACGAACCGCGACCTGGAGACCCTCATCCGGGACGGGCGCTTCCGCGAGGACCTCTACTACCGCCTGAACGTCGTCACGCTCACCCTGCCGCCGCTCCGCGAGCGCATCGAGGACGTGCCGTTCCTGGTGGATCACTTCCTGGGGAAGTACGGGACCGAGCTGGGCGAGCGGGTCGTGGCCGCCGAGGCGCTCGAGCGGCTGATGGGCTATGGCTGGCCGGGCAACGTCCGCGAGCTGGAGAACGTGATCCAGCACGCCATGGTGATGGCGGGCGGCGGCGTGATCCTGCCCGAGCACCTGCCGATCGCCCCGGGCGCGGGGCCGCCGCCGGCGGCGGCCGGGACCCTCGAGCAGCTGGTCGAGCAGAAGCTCGCCGAGTGCGTGCACGGGCTGGGGCGGCGCGAATCGGCGAACCTCTACGACCTCCTGATCGGGCTCGTGGAGCGGCCGCTCCTGCGCGCGGTGCTGCGCGAGACCGGCGGGAACCAGCTGCGCGCGGCGGCGCTGCTCGGGATCAACCGCAACACCCTGCGCAAGAAGCTCCGGCAGCTCGGGCTGACCGCCGGCGGCGCCGGCGCCTAGCCGGGGTGCCGCGGGAGCCATCGTGAGCCAGTTCGCGCTGATCTGCGTGGGAGGCGCCGTGGGGACGGGAGTGCGGTACCTCGCGAGCCTGCTCGCCGTCCACTGGCTGGGCGCGGGATTTCCCTACGGCACGCTCGCCGTGAACCTCGCGGGGGCGTTCCTCATCGGGCTCGTGCAGCAGCTCGCCGGCGCCCTGATCCCCGAGCCGATGCGGCTGTTCCTCGTCGTCGGCGTCCTGGGCGGGATGACGACGTACTCGGCCTTCACCTACGAGACGGTCCACCTGATGACCCTCGCGGAGTGGGGGAAAGCCTGGGCCAACCTCGTGGTCACGACGGGTCTGTGCCTGGGCCTGTGCTGGCTCGGTCTGGCCGCTGGGCGGCTCGTCACCGGCGCGTCGAGCTAGGACGGGCCCGCCGCCTTGACACCCCCGGGGGGTCCGCTAGGGTAAGGGCGCACGTCGTGACGGCCCGGGGCGCGCCCCGGGCCGCGCTGCGTCCGCACCCGATGGCCGCACACGGATGATCCACCTCGTCTGGCCGATCCCCGCGCTGCCGCTCGCGGGGGCTCTCCTGAACCTCGCCTTCGGACGCCGTCTCGGGCCGCCGGGCGCACTGGGTGGCGGCGCCCGCCGTCGGCCTGGCCTTCGGCGTATCGCTGCTCGCCTTCCTCCGCGTCTGGCGGGGGCACGAGACCTTCACGGGCCCGCTCTTCGACTGGATCGTCGCCGGGACCTTCCGCGCGCCCGTGACGCTCCAGCTCGACCAGCTCTCGGCCGTGATGCTGCTCGTCGTGACCGGCGTCGGGTTCCTCATCCACGTCTACTCGATCGGCTACATGCACGAGGACCCCGACTATCCGCGCTTCTTCCTCTACCTGAACCTCTTCGTCTTCTCGATGGTCATGCTGGTGCTGGCCGGGAACTTCCTCCTCCTCTACGTGTTCTGGGAGGCGGTCGGGCTCTGCAGCTACCTCCTGATCGGGTTCTGGTACAAGCGGGAGTCGGCCGCGAACGCCGGGAAGAAGGCGTTCATCGTCAACCGGATCGGGGACTGCGGGTTCGCCCTCGGCATCATGCTGCTCTGGACGGCGCTGGGGACGCTCGAGTACGCCGAGGTGTTCGCGAAGGCGCCGACCCTGGCCGTCGGGACGGCCACCGCCGTCAGCCTGCTCCTCTTCCTGGGGGCGTGCGGGAAGTCGGCGCAGCTGCCGCTCCACACGTGGCTCCCCGACGCCATGGAAGGCCCGACGCCGGTCTCGGCCCTGATCCACGCGGCGACCATGGTCACCGCCGGCGTCTATCTCGTGGCGCGGGCCCACGCGCTGTTCGAGCGGTCGGGCGTCGCCCTCGACGTGGTCGCCTGGGTCGGCGTGCTCACCGCGGTCTTCGCCGCCACCATCGGGCTCGTCCAGACCGACATCAAGCGCGTCCTGGCCTACTCGACGGTGAGCCAGCTCGGGCTACATGTTCGTCGGCGTCGGGGTGGGCGCCTATGCGGCGGGCGTCTACCACCTGGTCACCCACGCGTTCTTCAAGGCGCTCCTCTTCCTCGGCGCCGGGTCGGTCATCCACGCGCTCTCGGGCGAGCAGGATCTCCGGAAGATGGGCGGTCTCGCCCGGAAGCTGCCGGTCACCTGGTACACGATGCTCATCGCCACCGTGGCGATCTCGGGCCTCCCGCCGTTCTCGGGCTTCTTCTCGAAGGACGAGATCCTCGCCGGGGCGTTCTTCGCGGGGAAGCCCGCGATCTTCGCCCTCGGCCTGGTCGGCTCGGCGCTGACCGCCTTCTACATGTGGCGGCTCGTCTTCCTCACCTTCCTGGGCCGGTCGCGAGTCGATCACGACGTGGCGCACCACGCGCACGAGTCGCCCGGCCGTCATGACGGTGCCCCTCGTCATCCTCGCGGTGCTCGCGGCGGGGGCGGGCGTGTGGGGCCTCCCGGGCGAGCACGGGTCGGCGATCGGGCGGTTCCTCGCGCCGGTGCTGGCCGGGGGCCACGAGGCGGCGGGGAGCCACCACGGCCCGGCCTGGGGGTTGATGGCGGTGTCGGTCGTGGCCGCCCTGGCCGGGCTCCTGGTCGCCTGGCTCATGTATCTCCGCGGGCGCGCCGATCTCGCGAAGGTCGGGGTGCCCCAGAGCGGGGTCCATCGCCTGCTCCTGCACAAGTACTACGTCGACGAGCTCTACGACCGGGTCATCGTGCGGCCGATCCTGGCGCCTCTCGCGATGGTGTGCGGAGGCGTTCGACGTGGGGGTGATCGACGGCGCCGTCAACGGCGTCGCGACCGTGATCGACCGGGCGGCGGGCCGGCTCCGGCGCTACCAGACCGGGTTCGTCATGAACTACGCGCTCTCGATGCTGGTGGGCGTCGTGGCGCTCCTGGGCTGGTTCCTCTGGCCGCGCTGATGGAGCCCGCCGTGCTGCTGAGCACGCTCGTGTGGCTGCCGACCCTGGGGGCGGCCGCCCTCCTCCTCCTGGACCGCCGGGACACGCGCCGGCTGCGGCAGGTCGCCCTCGCCGTCACCGACGGTCACGTTCCTGGTCTCCTGCCTCCTCTGGATCGGCTTCGACCGCGTCCGGCCGGGCATGCAGTTCGTCGAGCAGCGCGCGTGGATTCCCGGGGCCGGGATCGGCTATCACCTCGGAGTGGACGGCATCAGCCTGCTCCTGGTGCTCCTGACGACCCTCCTCACGCCGCTCTGCCTCCTGTCCGCGTGGACCCAGATCACGACGCGCGTGAAGGAGTTCCTGGTCGCGATGTGCCTCCTCGAGACCGGGATGCTCGGGGTGTTCGTGGCGCTCGACCTCTTCCTGTTCTTCGTCTTCTGGGAGGCGATGCTGGTCCCGATGTACCTGATCATCGGGGTCTGGGGCGGCCCCCGCCGGGTCTACGCGGCGGTGAAGTTCATCCTCTACACGATGGCCGGGTCCGCGCTCATGCTCCTGGCCATCCTGACGCTCTACTTCCTGCAGGATGCCCGCACCGCGTCGTTCGACTACGCCGCCATGATGCAGCTCCGCATCGACCCGGGCCTCCAGGTGCCGCTCTTCCTGGCCTTCGCGCTCGCCTTCGCGATCAAGGTGCCCATGGTGCCGTTCCACACCTGGCTCCCGGACGCGCACGTGGAGGCGCCCACGGCGGGCAGCGTGATCCTGGCGGGCGTGCTCCTCAAGATGGGCACCTACGGGTTCCTCCGCTTCGGCCTGCCGCTCTTCCCCGACGCGGCCGTCCGCTTGGCGCCCGTGATCGTCGCGCTGGCGCTGGCGGGCATTCTCTACGGCGCGTGGGTGTCGACCGTCCAGGCCGACATGAAGAAGCTGATCGCCTACTCGTCCGTGAGCCACCTCGGCTTCGTGATGCTCGGGCTCTTCACCTTCACGCCCCAGGGGCTCGTGGGCGGCATCCTCCAGATGGTCAACCACGGGCTCTCGACCGGCGCCCTCTTTCTCCTGATCGGCATGCTCTACGAGCGGCGGCATTCGCGGCTCATCGCCGACTTCGGGGGCCTCTGGGCCGTCGTCCCCGTGTTCTCGGTCATCCTCCTGGTGGTGACGTTCTCCTCGATCGGCCTCCCGGGTCTCAACGGCTTCGTGGGCGAGTTCCTGATCCTGCTGGGGGCGTTCCAGTGGAGCCGTCCGGCGGCGGTCCTCGGGACCGCCGGGATCGTCTTCGCCGCCGTGTACCTCCTCTGGATGTACCAGCGCGTGATCTTCGGGGAGGTGCGCCACGAGGAGAACCGCCGGCTGCCCGATCTCAACGCGCGGGAGATCTGGACGCTCGTCCCGCTCCTCGATCCTGATCGTGTGGATCGGGGTCTACCCGAAACCCTTCACCGCGGTGACGGAGACGGCGGTGGCCGAGCTGCTCCAGGTCGTCCGCGACAAGCGGGCGCCCGCGTCGACGGCGTGGCGCGCGCCCGGGGAGACGGCGCCGCGGTGACGGCGGGATTCCCGACCCTCGACTGGCCGGCCCTCTATCCGGTCCTCCTCGTGACCGTCGCGTGCTTCGCCTGCCTGCTCCTCGACGCGACGCCCCGGGGGGCCCGCCCGGGCATCCTCGCCGCCACCGGGGTGCTCGGGGTGGCCGGCGCCGTGGCGGTGTCGGTCCTCCTCTGGGGCGGCCCCGCGGCCAGCTTCCAGGGGATGCTGGCCATGGACGGCTTCGCGCTCTTCCTGAACGTGGTCATCGGCGGGGCGACCGTCCTGGTCCTGCTCCTCTCGGTCGGCTACCTGCCGCGCCTCGGCGTGGACGCCGGGCGAGTACTACGCGCTGATCCTCTTCGCCACCATCGGCATGATGCTGATGGCGGCCGGGACGGACCTCCTCGTCATCTTCCTGGCCCTCGAGCTGATGTCCCTGTCCCTCTACGTGCTGGCCGGCACCTTCCGGACCCGGCCCGAGGGCAACGAGGCCGCGCTGAAGTACTTCCTGCTCGGCGCCTTCGCGAGCGGCTTCTTCCTGTACGGGATCGCGCTCCTCTACGGCGCGACCGGGACGACCAACCTCGCCCGCCTCGGCGTGGCGCTGGCGGCGCCGGGCGCCGCCCGGGACCCGATGGTCCTGGCGGGCCTGGCGCTCCTCCTCGTCGGGTTCGGGTTCAAGACCTCGGCGGTGCCCTTCCACCAGTGGGCGCCCGACGTCTACCAGGGCGCGCCGACCGCGGTGGCGCGCGCTCATCGCCACCGGCTCGAAGGCCGCCGCCGTCGGGGCGCTCCTCCGCGTCCTGGTCGCCATGCGCCTGCTCCAGGCGGACTGGGTGATGGCGCTGTGGGTCCTCGCCGTCCTCACCATGACGGTGGGCAACGTCGTGGCGCTGGTCCAGTCGAACGTCAAGCGCCTCCTGGCGTACTCGTCGGTGGCCCACGTCGGCTACATGCTCGTCGGGCTGGCCGCCGGGCTCTGATCCCGGCGCGCCGGCGGTGCTCTTCTACCTGGGGTCTACGCGGTCGCGTCGGTGGGCGCCTTCGGCGTGATCCTGCTCCTCGAGCGCGACGGGGAGGAGGCGGTCGACCTCGCCGCCTACGGCGGCCTGGCCGCGCGGCACCCCGTTCTGGCGCTCGGGCTCACGGTGTTCCTGCTGGCCCTGATCGGGATGCCGCCCGACGGCCGGGTTCGTCGGGAAGTTCTACCTGTTCAGTGCGGCCATCCAGCGGGGGCTCGTCGGGCTCGCGGTGATCGCGGTCCTGAACTCGGTCGTGGCGGCGTACTACTACCTCCGGCTCATCGTCTACATGTACATGCGGGAGCCGGAGGGCGCGCCGACCACCGCCCTGATGACGCCCGCCGCCGCGATTGCCCTCCTGGTGTCGGCCTGGGTCACCCTCCAGCTCGGGTCTCTGGCCCGGCCCGGTCCTGGCGATGGCCCAGCGCGCCGTCGCGCAGCTCCTGCCGTAGGCGGCGAGCCGCATGCGCGGGTCACACGCTCCTGAACCCCACCGGGCTTCCCGCGCCGATCAGTCACTACTCGAACGGCGTCAAGGTCGGGGACACGATCTACGTCTCCGGCCAGGTGGCCCTCGACGGCGACGGGCGCCTGGTCGGCCCCGGCGACGTCGTCGCCCAGACCCGGCAGGTGCTCGACAACGTCCGGCGGGTCCTCGCGGCGGGCGGCGCGACCCTCGACGACGTGGTCAAGGTCACGGTGTACCTCGCGAACGTCGACGACCGGCCGCGGGTCAACGAGGTGCGCCAGGCCTACTTCGGCGCGAATCGGCCGGCGAGCACGCTGGTCGAGGTGAGCCGCCTCGCCGTTCCCGGGCCTCCTCGTCGAGATCGAGGCGGTCGCGGTCGTCCCCCCCGGCACCTGAGCGCCAGGATCCTCCGGGCGGTCTCCCCCCTGGAGCGGGGCAGGGTTACGCCTGTACACCGTGTGGCCTGGCCACCGCCTGGTGGCCTGCCGGGCGGGGCGGGCGACTGGCCGTTGCCTTGACACTTTTCGCGGGGGCCGCCTAGAGTGGGCCGTGATCTCGCCCCGCTTCCCCTACCGGGGGTTCATCCTCGATCTGGATGGCACGGTGTACCTCGGCGAGCGCCTCCTGCCGGGGGCGCGGGAGGCGATCGAGGGCCTGCGCGCCGCGAAGCGCCGCGTGTGCTTCCTCTCGAACAAGCCGATCCAGAGCCGGGCGGACTACGCGGCCAAGCTGACGCGGCTCGGCGTGCCGACGCCCGTCGACGACGTGATCAACTCCTCGTACGTCCTCGCCCGCTACCTCGCCCGGGAGGCGCCCGGGGCGCGCTGCTTCGTGATCGGCGAGCCCCCGCTGGTCGAGGAGCTGCGGGCCGCCGGCCTCGCGCCGGTCGATGACGCCAGGGTAGACTACGTCGTGGTGGCCTTCGACCGGACGTTCGACTACCGGAAGCTCGACGTGGCGCTCCAGGCGGTCACGCGCCACGGGGCGCGGCTGGTGGGCACCAACCCCGACCGGACGTGCCCGGTCGAGGGCGGGGAGATCCCCGACGCGGCCGGGATGATCGGCGCGGTGGAGGGCGTGACCGGGCGCCGCGTGGACCCGATCGTGGGCAAGCCCTCGCCGATCACCCTCCGGGTGACGCTCGACCAGCTCGGACTCCCCGCGGCCGACTGCGTCATCGTGGGCGACCGGCTGGAGACCGACATCGCGATGGGCCGGGCGGCCGGTCTCGGGACCATCCTGGTGCTGAGCGGCGTCACCCGGGCGGGCGACCCCGAGATCGCGCGCTGGCGTCCCGACCACGTGGTCGGCTCGCTCGGCGAGCTCCTCGACGGGGTGGCCGCCTCCGGGAGCGCGGCGCGGTGAGCGACCGGGCGTCGGCCCCGGCTCCCGGCGGTCCCGCCGGCCGGCTGGCGGGTCTCGACCGGGAGATCTTCGACGCCGTCGTCGTCGGAGGCGGCATGGCCGGGGCGGGCGTCGCGCGGGACCTGGCCCAGCGCGGCCTCTCGTGCGTCCTGGTCGAGAAGGTCGACTTCGCCGCGGGGACGACCTCGCGCTCGTCCAAGCTCATCCACGGCGGGCTCCGGTACCTCGAGCTCTTCGACTTCCGGCTGGTCCGGGAGTCCCTGCGCGAGCGGGAGACGCTCGCGCGGCTGGCGCCGCATCTGATCCGGCCGCTGCCGTTCCTGATGCCCGTCTACCGCGGGCGGGCCGCGCAGCCTCGCCAAGGTCCGCCTCGGGCTCCGCCTCTACGACCTCCTCACGCCGGGCAAGCGGACGCCGCGCTACGGGGCCGTGGACGCCGCCCGGGCCCGTGCGCTCGAGCCGACCCTCCGGCCGGAGGGCCTCCTGGGCGCCGGGTACTACTTCGACGACCTCCTGCTCTCCCCGGAGCGGCTCTGCCTCGAGAACGTGCTCTCGGCGCGCCGGGCGGGCGCGCACGCGGTCAACTACGCCCAGGCGGAGGAGTTCCAGCACCGCCCCGACGGCGGCTGGACCGTGCGGGTGCGGGATCTCGTCGGCGGCGACGTCGTCGATCTCCACGGGCGGGTGCTCGTCAACGCCGCCGGGCCCTGGGTGGACCGGGTGCGCGCGCGGGCGCGGGTCGAGGATCGCGGGGAGCGGATCGTCCGGACCACCAAGGGCGTGCACGTGCTCCTCCCGCGCCTCACCGAGCGCGCGATCTACCTCGCCACCGGCGATGACCGGCTGGTGTTCGTGATCCCGTGGCGCGAGTTCTCCCTGGTCGGCACCACCGACACCGACCACGCCGAGAGCCCCGACCGGGTCTGGGCGACGAAGGCGGACGTCCAGTATCTCCTCGAGGCCGCGGGCCGCCTGCTCACGGACCCGCGGATCACCGAGGCCAACGTCGCGTACACCTACGCGGGGGTGCGGCCGCTCACCTTCGACGGGTCCACCGGGACGCGCGCCTCGTCCGTCTCCCGCCAGCACCGCGTGGTCGCCGAGGGGCCGGACGGCCGCTTCCTCTCCATCACCGGCACCAAGCTGACGTGCTTCCGGAGCCTGGCGGAAGAGGTCGGCCGGACCGTCGCGCGGCTGCTCGGGCGGGGCGGCCCGTCCGACACGGCGCGCATCACGCTCGACGGGCAGGACGAGGAGGCGGGCGCCCTCGAGGTCCGCGCGATGCTGGACGTCACCGAGGCGGTGCGGAGCTCCGGGCTGGAGCTCGAGCAGGTCGAGACGCTCGTGACCACCTACGGGCGCCGCGCCGGGGCCGTCCTGGACGCGGCGCGGCGGCTGCCGGGGGGCACGGAGCGACTCTGCAAGAACGCGCCGGAGATCGTCGCCCAGCTGCACTGGGCCGTGGAGAGCGAGCTGGCGGTCTCCCTTCAGGACGTGCTCCTCCGCCGGACCGGCCTCGGTACCGGGCCCTGCCTCGGCCTCGACTGCGCTCCCGCGATCGCCCAGCGGATGGGCGCGCTCCTCGGCTGGAGCCCACGGCGCGTCGAGGCGGAGCTCGACGCCTACGAGGGCACGGTCCGCCTGGGGCTCCGGTTCCGGAGCGAATGACGGCGGGCGCCGTCGCGCGCCCGTCACGGAAGCCGGGTATGATGGGCGGTCAGAACCACTCGAGCGATACTCCCAAACGACACCCATGAACGCGGGAGGATGCAGGCCATGACGCGATCAGGACGCTGGTTCACCTGTCTCAGTGCGCTCGTCGCTCTCGTGCTGGTCGCCGGGCCCGGTGCCGGCCGCGCCGAGGCGGTGGTCGAGATCCAGTGGTGGCATGCGATGGACGGGGCGCTCGAAGGGTGGGTCAAGGACCTGGCCGAGGGCTTCAACAAGTCCCAGAAGGAATACCACGTCAACGCGGTCTACAAGGGGAACTACACCGAGGTCATGACGGGCGCGATCGCGGCGTTCCGCGCCAAGCAGGGACCGCACATCGTGCAGGTGTTCGAGGTCGGCACGGCGACGATGATGGCCGCGAAGGGCGCCATCAAGCCGGTGTACGAGCTGATGGCGGACGCCGGCGAGAAGTTCGACCCGAAGGTGTACCTGCCGGCGGTCACCGGCTACTACACGACGGCGGACGGCCGGATGCTCTCGCTCCCGCTCAACAGCTCCACGCCGGTCATGTACTACAACAAGGATGCCTTCAAGAAGGCGGGGCTCGATCCGAACAAGCCCCCCAAGACCTGGCCGGAGATGGGCGAGTACGGGAAGAAGCTCCAGGCGGCGGGATACCCCTGCGGGTTCAGCAGCCAGTGGCAGCAGTGGATCCTCCTCGAGAACTACTCGGCCTGGCACAACGTCCCGATCTCGACCAAGCAGAACGGGTTTGCCGGCTTCGACACGGAGCTGCTCCTGAACACCCCGCTGCACGTCCGCCTCATCGATCAGCTCGCCCAGTGGCAGAAGACGAAGACCTTCGACTACGGCGGGCGCAAGGGTGACGCGAACCCCAAGTTCGCGACCGGGGAGTGCGGGATCTTCCTCGCCTCGTCGGCGACCTACGCGGGCTTCGTGAAGGCCACCCAGGGCAAGTTCGAGTTCGGCATCAGCATGATGCCGTACTGGCCGGACGTGGCCGGGCGCGCCGCAGAACTCCATCATCGGCGGGGCGACCCTCTGGGTGCTGTCGGGCCACAAGCCGGAGGAGTACAAGGGCGTGGCGAAGTTCTTCACGCTACCTGTCGTCGCCGGAGGTCCAGGCCGCGTCGCACCAGCGGACCGGCTACCTGCCGATCACGCTCGCGGCCTACGATCTGACGATGAAGCAGGGATTCTACGAGAAGAACCCGGGGACGGACACCTCGATCCGACAGATGAACAACAAGCCCCCGACCGACAACTCCAAGGGCCTACGGCTCGGCAACTACGTCCAGATCCGTGACGTGATGGACGAGGAGCTGGAGGCGGTCTGGGCCGGCAAGAAGACGGCGAAGGAAGGCCTGGACGCGATCGTCAAGCGCGGGAACGAGCTCCTGCGCCAGTTCGAGCGCACGAACCGATAGCCGTCACCTGAGCGAGGCCGGGGCCACCCGCCGCGCGCGGGTGGCCCCGATGCCACGCGATCGCCGTGCACAAGCGCGTCGTCTTCCGCAACCGGGTGCTGCCGTACCTGCTGGTGGCGCCTCAGATGGTCATCACCCTCGTCTTCTTCGTCTGGCCCGCGGGCCAGGCGCTGGTCCAGTCCCTGCTCATCCAGGACGCGTTCGGGCTGTCCACCCGGTTCGTCTGGTTCGAGAACTTCGAGCGGCTGTTCGGGGATGCCTACTACCTGCACGCCTTCCGCGTGACGGTGATCTTCAGCGCCGCCACCGCCGGCCTGGCGCTGGCCGCGGCGCTCCTGCTGGCGGTGATGGCCGATCGGGTGATCCGGGGGGCCGTCGGCTACAAGACCCTGCTGTTCGCGCCGTACGCGATCGCGCCGGTCGTCGCCGGCGTGCTCTGGCTCTTCATGTTCAACCCCACGGTGGGCATCATCGCGTACGCGCTCCGCGGGCTTGGTTACACGTGGAACCATCAGCTCAACGGCAACCAGGCCCTGCTGCTCGTGGTCCTGGCGGGCGCCTGGAAGCAGATCAGCTACAACTTCCTGTTCTTCCTGGCCGGCCTCCAGGCGATCCCGAAGGCGGTCATCGAGGCCGCCGCGATCGACGGCGCCGGCCCCGGCCGGCGCTTCTGGCGGATCGTCTTCCCGCTGCTCTCCCCGACGACCTTCTTCCTGGTGGTGGTGAACCTCGTCTACGCCTTCTTCGACACCTTCGGCATCATCCACGCGGTGACGGGGGGCGGCCCGGCCAAGGCGACGGAGACCCTCGTCTACAAGGTCTTCAACGACGGATTCATCGGGCTGGACTTCGGCGGCTCGGCGGCCCAGTCGGTCATCCTGATGGCCATCGTCATCGGGCTCACCGTGATCCAGTTCCGCTACATCGAGCGCCGGGTCGTCTACTGATGGTGGAGCGGACGCCGGGCTGGACCTTCGCCACCCACGCGGTGCTCGGCCTGGGCCTCCTCACCGTGGCCTTTCCCCTCTACGTCGCCCTGGTGGCCTCGACCCACACCGCGCAGGAGCTGCTCGGGCACGTGCCGCTCTGGTTCGGCGACCGCCTCGTCGAGAACTACGCGCAGGCCCTGAGGGCGGGGGGCCGCGGCGCCGGCAGCGCGCCGGTGCTGCGGATGCTCCTGAACAGCCTGGTCATGGCGCTCGCCGTCGCCGTCGGCAAGATCGCGATCTCCATCGTGTCGGCGTACGCGATCGTCTACTTTCGCTTCCCGTTCCGGATGGCGTGCTTCTGGACGATCTTCCTCACGCTGATGCTGCCGGTCGAGGTGCGCATCATGCCGACCTTCAAGGTCGTCGCCGACCTCGGCCTCCTCAACTCGTACGCGGGGCTGACGATTCCCCTGATCGCGTCGGCGACCGCCACGTTCCTGTTCCGCCAGTTCTTCCTGACCGTCCCGGAGGAGCTCGCGGAGGCGGCCCGGATCGACGGGGCGGGGCCTCTCCGGTTCTTCTGGTCCATCCTGGCGCCCCTCTCCAAGACGAACATCGCCGCGCTCTTCGTGATCCTGTTCATCTTCGGCTGGAACCAGTACCTGTGGCCGCTCCTGGTCACGACGGAGGAGGGCATGTCGACGGTCGTCATGGGCCTGAAGCGTGTGGTTCCCACCGGCGACGCCGCCGCGGAGTGGAACCTCGTGATGGCGATGGTCGTCCTCGCCATGCTGCCGCCGGTTGCCATCGTGGTCCTGGGGCAGCGCTGGTTCATCAAGGGCCTGATCGAGACCGAGAAATGAGCGGGTGGGGACGAGGCGCGCTCCTGGCCGGGGCCCTGCTGGCCGCGTCCGGGTGCGCCCTGGACATGCCCAAGGCGGAGGCCGAGAAGGTGGCGGCGGAGTCGCTGCCGCGGCCCGAGTGGCGCGTGGGCGACCGCTGGACCTTCAAGCGCACGGTCCTCACGGGCGTCACGTCCATCATCACGCACCAGGTCGTCGAGGCGTCGCCGCAGGGGTACACGGTGCGGACCCAGGGGGTCGTCCCCGAGGTCACGCGGCGGTGGACCGTCGATCTCCATCTGGTGGAGGAGACGGGGGCGAATGGCGCCTTCATGCGCTACGACCCCCCCGCGCTGTTCTTCTCGTGGCCGTTCAAGCCCGGCGACACGTGGGAGCAGGAGTTCCAGTATGCCGATGGACGGAACGACGGCCGGTACACCAATACCTGGAAGGTCGGGGCGGGGGTCGAGCCGATCGAGACCGTCACGGGCCGGTTCTACACGCTCCGGGTGGAGCGCTGGGGCGGCCCCCGGCGCCTCGAAGCGTACTGGTACAACCCCAGGGTGCGCTACTGGGTCCGGCTGGAGGACTACCTGCGTGGGTACGAAGAAGAGCTGGTGGAGTTCCGGTCGTGGTCGGGGTCGTGAGGGGCCGGGCGGCGGCCGGCGGCGAGCCCGGGCCGTCGGCCTCCTGGCCGGCGTCCTGCTGATGGCCGTCGCGGGGGCGGCGGGGCCCGAGGCGGCCGGCCGGCCCGCCATCGCGGCGCACCGGGGCGGCGCCCGCCTCTGGCCGGAGAACAGCCTCACCGCCTTTCGCGGGGCGCTCGGGCTCGGCGTCGACCTGGTCGAGCTCGATGTCCACCAGACCCGCGACGGCGAGGTCGTCGTGGTGCACGATCCCACCCTCGACCGGACGACGTCGGGCCGGGGACCCGTGCGCGACCTCACCTGGGCCGATCTCGCCCCCGTCGTCATCCAGGGGACCGCCGCCGAGCGGCTGCCGCGGCTCGCCGAGGTTCTCCAGCTGCTCCAGCCGACGCCGGTCGGCCTTCTCCTCGAGATCAAGACGGGCGCCGGGGGGAGCGCGCTATGCCGGCATCGAGGAGCGGGTGCTGGCCCTCGTCCAGGCCGCCGACCTTGCCGACCGCACCACGGTGATGGCCTTCGACTGGACGATCCTGGAGCGGCTCCGCGCGCTGTCCGCGTCCATCCGCTTGACCGGGCTCCTGTCCCATCGCGGGGCCGAGCGCGTGGGTGGCGTCGGCGCGGTCGTCTCCCGGCTGCGCGCCCTCGGCGCGAACGATCTCGGGATCGAGCACACGCTGCTCACGCCGGAAGCGGTCCGCGCCGCGCGCGACGCGGGACTCTCGATCGGGGTGTGGACGGTGAACGAGCCGGAGGATCTCCGGCGGGCGCTCGCGGCCGGCGTGGACTACGTGACGACGGACCAGCCGGATCTCGCGCTCCGGCTGCGCGGCGCGCGGCCCTGACAGCGCCCGCGGCCTCGTCCGCGCCACTGTGAAGGCGATCCTCGCGCTCGACCAGGGGACGACGGGGTCCACCGCCCTGGTCGTCGGCGACGACGGGGCGGTCCTCGGGCGCGGCTACCAGGAGCTGCCGCAGTACTACCCCCAGCCCGGCTGGGTGGAGCACGATCCGGCCGAGATCTGGGCGACCCAGCTCGCCGCGGCCCGGGCCGCGCTCGTCGCGGCGCGCGTCGGGCCTCGCGACCTCGCCGCGATCGGGATCACCAACCAGCGCGAGACCACGCTCCTCTGGGACCGGCGGACCGGCGTCCCGGTCCACCGGGCGATCGTCTGGCAGTGCCGCCGCTCGGCGCCGATCTGCGAGCGCCTGCGCGCGGACGGTCTCGAGCCGCTGGTCCGGGCCCGGACCGGGCTCGTCCTGGACGCCTACTTCTCCGGGACGAAGATCGCGTGGCTCCTCGAGGCCCGGCCCGAGCTCCGGGAGCGCGCGGCCCGCGGCGAGCTGGCGTTCGGCACGGTGGACAGCTGGCTCCTCTGGCAGCTCACGGGCGGGCGTGTCCACGCGACCGATCCCTCGAACGCCTCGCGGACCCTCTGCTTCGACATCCGGCGGCTCGACTGGGACGCAGAGCTGATCGGCCACCTCCGCATCCCGCGGGAGGTGTTCCCCGAGGTCCGCCCGTCGGCCGGAGTCTTCGGAGAGACGGTCGCCCACGACGGTCTCCCGGCCGGCCTTCCGGTGGCGGGGATCGCCGGAGACCAGCAGGCCGCCCTCTTCGGTCAGGGCGCGCTGGCCCCGGGCGGGGCGAAGAACACGTACGGGACCGGCTGCTTCCTCCTGCTCAACACCGGCCCGACGCCGGTGGACTCGGAAGCCGGCCTCCTCACGACGGTGGCCTGGTCGCTCCCGCCCCCGGGCGGCGGGCCGGCCGCCGCGGCGTACGCGCTCGAAGGCGCGGTCTTCGTCGCGGGCGCCGCGGTCCAGTGGCTCCGGGACGGGCTCGGTCTGATCACGACCGCCGCCGAGACCGAGCCCCTGGCGCGCTCGGTGCCGGACACCGGAGGCGTCTACCTCGTCCCCGCCTTCGTCGGACTCGGGGCCCCCCACTGGGACATGTACGCGCGAGGGGCCCTGGTGGGACTGACCCGCGGCACGACCCGCGCCCACGTGGCGCGGGCGACGCTCGAGGCGATCGCGTACCAGACGCGCGACGTGCTCGAGGCGATGGCCCGCGAGGCCGGCCGTCGGCCCGCGGAGCTCCGGGTCGACGGCGGCGCCACCGAGAACGACTTCCTCTGTCAGTTCCAGGCGGACATCCTCGGCCTCCCCATCCTGCGGCCGCGGGTGCGCGAGACGACCGCGCTCGGGGCCGCGTATCTGGCGGGCCTCGGGGCGGGAGTCTGGCGAGGCCCGGAGGCTCTCCACGACCTCTGGCAGCTCGACCGCGCCTTCGAGCCCGCCATGCCCCCGGCGCGGCGGGACGCGCTCTACGCGGGCTGGCGGCGGGCCGTGGACCGCGCCCGGGGGTGGGCGCGCGAGGAGTCGTGACCGCGCGGAGTGCAGAGCGGTCCGGTGGTCGCCGGGATTCCGTCGGAGCGCCCGGAGTGCTACCGTCTGGACGCGCTCGATCGAGGCTGGGGAGGTTCGCCGTTCTCCATACCGTCGTCCTGCTCGTGCTGCTGGCGCTCCTCGTCCCCGTTCCGGCCTCTGGCCAGCGGCCGCCGATCGAGGACGAGCTCGTCCTGCAGACGCCGGTGTCGAAGTTCATCG
Source organism: uncultured Candidatus Rokubacteria bacterium (assembly GCA_963745015.1). Classification (GTDB taxonomy): domain Bacteria; phylum Methylomirabilota; class Methylomirabilia; order Rokubacteriales; family DASRDR01; genus DASRDR01. Next base: position 211,358 of record CAVUVU010000006.1, on the reverse strand, counting down.
TGGATGCGGCGCTCAAGGCCTTCGCGGACTTCGCGAAGGAGAAGTGGGGAGTGCAGGTCCGGACGAACGCCCAGTTTGCCGGGACCCCGGTCTCCTACGGACGGATCGTCGAGTGGAAGGGGAAGCCCCAGGCCGACATCTTCTGGGGCGGTGAGTCAGCCCTGTTCGACAAGCTGGCGGAGCAGAAGCTCCTGGCCAGGCACGAGCTGCCGCGGGAGATCATCGAGACCATTCCGGCCGGGGTCGGCAAGCCCAAGGCGATCCCGCTCAAGGATCCGGACGGATACTGGGTCGGGACGACGCTCGAGCCCTACGGGCTGGTCTACCACCCCCAGCTCATCCGGCGGCTCGGCGTGCCGGCGCCGAAGGACTGGGACGATCTGCTCCATCCGAAGCTCAAGGGTCACGTCGCCCAGTGCGCGCCCACCCGCTCCTCCTCGAGCCACGCGACGTACGAGATCATCCTCCAGAGCCGGGGCGATCAGGCGGGCTGGCAATGGCTGAAACGTCTCGCCGCCAACTCCGGCGTCTTCACCGCCCGGAGCCGCGACGTGCCCGCGGTCGTGGCCAAGGGGGAGTTCGCGGCCGGCTTCGCGGTGCCCTCGTACATGGCGTTCGAGGAGGTGCTGGCCGGCTTCGACGTCAAGTTCGTCGCGCCGAAGAACGCCTTCGTGACGCCCGAGCCGATGGCGATCCTCGCCGGGGCGAAGCACCCCCGCGCGGCCCGCGCGTTCATGGAGTTCCTGCTCACCGAGCGCGGCCAGCGCGTGTTCATGGAGCGGGGACTGTTTTCGATCACGCCCAAGTACAAGGTCCAGGGCCCGCCGGGCTCGGTCGCGGAGAAGGCGGTCGAGTTCACGGGCGGGGTGCGGTCCTACTTCGAGGTGCAGACGGCGAGCGTCTACGACGACGACATCGCCCAGAAGCGCTATCAGGACGTGAACGAGCGATACCGCCGGGAGATCGAGGCCGTGTGGGACCAGCTCAAGAAGTGACGAGCCGGCCGCGGCCGGCCGCGAAGCGGTCTCCCGCCACGATCGACGAGGGCGGTCACCGCGGGAGAACGGCCCGGCGCTGGTCCAGCGCTCGGGCCAGAAGGGAGCGGAGGTCGTGCGCGGATTGATTGGTCTGTTGTGTCTGGCGCTCGTCGCCGGGACTGCCCTGCCTGCATCCGCCCAGAGCCCGGTCGAGCGCGGGCGCTACCTGATCGAGGTGGTCGGGGCCTGCGGCAATTGCCACACCCCCAAGGGCCCCCAGGGCGACGTGCCGGGGCTTCATCTCGCGGGGGGCTTCCAGCAAGAGGAGTCGTTCGGTACCTGGATCACCCCGAACATCACGCCGGATCCCGAGACCGGCATCGGGCGGTGGACGGATGACGAGGTGATCCGGGCGATTCGCGAGGGCCGTGGCCGCGACGGGAAAACCCTCGGTCCTCCGATGCCGTTCGACCTCTATCGCCGCCTGGCCGACAGCGACGTCAAGGCGATGGTGGCCTACCTGCGCACGGTCGCACCGGTCCGGAACGTGGTGCCGCGCAGCCGGTACGCCATCCCGCTGCCCGCGTCCTACGGCCCGCCGGTGGGCGCCGTCCCCGAGCCGTCGAGGCAGGACCTGGTGAAGTACGGCGAGTACCTCGCGGGCCCTGTCGCGCACTGCGTGGAGTGCCACACCCCGTTTCTTCCCGAGGGCCGGCCCGACACGACGCGGCTGGGCGCGGGCGGGCTCCCGTTCCACGGGCCGTGGGGCGTCAGCTACGCCGCGAACCTGACGCCCGACCCTGACACGGGCCTCGGCGGGTGGAAGGACGGCGAGATCATCGCCGCCCTCTACGGCGCACGCCGGAGCGGCGGCCGCGTCCTTCCCCCGATGCCGACCCAGCACTATGCGCAGGGGATTGCCGAGGGCGACCTCCGCGCGATCATCGCCTACCTCCGGTCGCTCCCCCCGGTCCGGAACACGGTGCCCGCGCCCGAGCCCCCGAAGAAGCCGTGAGCTTCGCCGGGCCCGGTCACGTGCGTCTCGGGCCGGGCCCGGGCGGCTTGGATTTCCCTGACGGTGCGGCAGGTTCGAGGCTCCTGGCGCCGAGCGGGCCCCCTCGGGGAGCCAGGACGGCGCGGGGCCGACAGGCGCCTGCGCAGCCCCGTCTCACGGCGCTCCGCGCGCAGAGCTCGCCCCGGTTGAAGGGGGCGGGATGCTGTGCTAGTGTTCACAAGCGTCCCTGACCACCCCCCGGAGAGCACGGGTGTGAGCGCAACCGAGCCGAGCCAGTCCGATCGACGGTGGATCCGGCAACTCGGGGCCCTCAGCGGGGTGGGGCTCACGCTGGTGATCTCCACCGTCCTGGGCTTTTGGGGGGGCTACGTCCTGGACCGATGGCTGGGGAGCGCTCCGTGGCTCATGCTGGTGGGGCTCTTGCTCGGCATCGCGTCGGGCTTCGTCAATCTCTTCCGCGCGGCAGGGGTCTTCCGGCGCGAGGGGGGGCAGGCTGAACGTGACCGCTCCGACTGATCTTGGGCGTGGGGTCTGGCTCGTCGCCGGGGTGCTCGGGCTCGGGCTGGCCGGCGTCTGCGGGCTCCTCCGTGGACCCGCGGATGCCATGGGCGCCCTCCTCGGCAGTGGCCTGACCCTGCTGAACTTCGGGGGACTCGCCTGGGCGGCCGAGCGCGCCCTGGCGGGGGGCGCGACCTCGCGCCCCGTCTGGATCGGGGCGAGCGGGCTTCGGCTGGCGGCGCTCGGGGGCGTGGCGGGGCTCGCCGTGACCCATACCGGGATCGGCCTCCCGGGCCTCCTCCTGTCGCTGACCCTCGTGCCGGTCGCCGTGATCCTGGCGGGCCTCCGGGCTGCGCGGGCCGCCTGAGGAGGCGTCGATGCACGCGCTCGAGCCCCCCGTCTTCAACACGTTCGGTCTCCCGCACCACGTCGTCTTCGGGTGGCTGGTGATGGCGATCCTCATCGGCGTCGCGTTCCTGGTCCCGCGGCGGCCGGCGCTCGTGCCGCGGGGCGTCCAGAACGCGGCGGAGGCGGTCCTCGAGTTCGTGCTCGCCCTGATCGACGACGTGATCGGGCCCGAGGGGCGCCGGTTCCTCCCGCTCATCGCGACGCTCGGGCTCTTCATCTTCGCCTCGAATCTCCTGGGGCTCGTGCCCGGCTTCACGGCGCCGACCGACAACGTCAACACGAACCTGGCGTGCGCCCTCGTGGTGTTCTTCTCCTACCACTGGATCGGGATCCGGGCGCACGGGCTGGGCGCCTACCTCAAGCACTTCGCCGGCCCCATGCCGGCGCTGGCGCCGCTCATGGTTCCGATCGAGCTGATCAGCCACCTGGCGCGGCCGCTCTCGCTCACGCTCCGGCTCTTCGGCAACATGCTCGGGGGCCACATCCTGCTCTCGATCGTCTTCTTCATGACGGTGGGGCTGTCGACGTGGGCGCTGTCGAGCGCGTCGGGCGTGATCGGCCTCGTGATCGGCGGGGTGGGGACGGTCGCGACGATCCTGTTCACCGTCGGCTTCCTGTTCCCGTTGAAGCTCCTGGTGGCGTTCCTGCAGGCGTTCATCTTCTGCATGCTCTCGATGCTCTACATCGCGGGCGCCCTCGAGGCCGAGCACGGCTCGGAAGCCGGGCACGGGGCTCCGGGGGGTCACGGCGATCACGCGGGACATGGCGGCCACGAGGCCGCGGCACCCGCCCATCACTAACACCGCCCCCGAGACGGCCCGGGGGCCCGGGCGGGACGGGGAAGGAGGAGAGAAGGTGCGTATCGCGCTGGTGCTTCTGGGGCTGTCACTGAGCCTCGCCGAGGGTGTGGCCTACGCGGCGGACGCCGCGGCGGCGGGATCCTGGTTGGGGCCGTTCACCGTCATCGCGGCGGGCCTCGGGATGGCCCTGGCGGCCGGTCTCTGCGGCCTCGGTCAGGCGCGGGCGATCGCCGCGGCGCTGGAGGGGATGGCGCGCCAGCCGGGCGCGGCGGCCCGCATCCAGACTGCGATGATCATCGGTCTGGCGCTCATCGAGTCGCTGGCGATCTACACGCTGGTCATCGCGATCATCCTGCTCTTCGCGAACCCGTTCAAGTAAAGACGGCGGGCCGGGCGGGCGGCGCTCACGCCGTCCGCCCGGCTGGTCGTGCCGTAAGGCATGCCGCGTTCCGGAGGTCGCCTGCCCCGCATCCCCGAGATGACCGTGCGGCGCCTGTCCGTCTACTTCCGCTGCCTCGCGCAGCTCGAGGAGGACGGCGTCCGGACCATCTCCTCGCAGGAGCTCGCCGCGCGCTTTCACCTGAACTCGGCCCAGGTCCGGAAGGACCTCGCGTACTTCGGGGAGTTCGGCATCCGGGGGATCGGATACGACACGACGAACCTTCGCGCGGAGATCCAGCGGATCCTCGGACTCGACCGCGAGTGGCGGGTGGTGCTGGTCGGGCTTCGGCAACCTCGGGTCCGCGCTCTTCCACTACCGCGGCTTCGCCCGGCAGGGCTTCCGGATCGCGGCCATCGTCGACGACGACCCGGCCAAGGTCGGGCGCGCGGTGAACGGCCTCGCGATCCAGGCGCTCGCCGAGCTGCCGCGCGTCGTGAAGAGCCAGAGCGATCCAGATCGGCGTGGTCGCGGTGCCCGCCGAGGCCGCCCAGGCCGTCGCCGACCGGCTGGTCGCCGCGGGCGTCCGGGCGATCCTCAACTTCGCCCCGAGCCGCGTCAAGGTGCCGAAGGACGTCCGCCTCCAGAACGTGGACCTGTCGATCGAGCTGGAGAACCTGTCCTTCCACCTGGGACAGGCGCCGCGGTGAGCGGCAGCGCCGCCGCGGCGCTCGCCACGGCGAGCCCGCCCAGCCTCGGACGCCTGGGGCGACCTCGCCCGGGCGCGGACGGCCCTGGCGGGCGGGGCCGGAGCGGATCCCGCTCGAAGGCCTGTGGGGCTCCGCGGCGTCCCTCGCCCTGGCCGCGCTCCTCCCCCCGAGCCGCCCGGCGGTCGTCGTCGTGGCCGATGAGCCGACGGCGCTCCGCGCCCTCGACGACCTCCGGGCCTTCGCGGGAGCGCTCGGCCGGAAGGCGCCCGGGCGAGGTCGTCCTGATGCCGGTCCCGCCACGCCGCCCTCTGGCGCGATGCCGGGGCACGCGAGGAGGACGCGGGCCGCGCGGGGATCCTGGGCCGGCTTCTGCGCGGGCGAGCCCCTGTGGGTGATCGTGCCCGCCCGCGGTCTCGAGGCGCCGCTCCCGACCCCGACCGACTTCCGGCGCCAGGTCCTGACGCTCGGGGCCGGCGACGGCATCGATCGGGAGGCGCTGGTCGAGCACCTCCAGGCGGCCGGCTACGAGCGGGTGGAGACCGTGACGGGGGTCGGGCAGTGGGCGCTCCGGGGCGGGATCGTCGACGTCTTCTCCCCGGCGGGATCGCTGCCCGGTGCGCGTCGAGCTGGCCGGGGACGAGGTCGAATCGCTCCGGACCTTCGATCCCACGACCCAGCGCTCCACGGGGGCGGTCGCGACGCTCCTCGTCCTCCCGATGCTGACCGGGGAGGCCGAGGCGGAGGCCCGGCTCGCGCACTACCTGCCGGCCGACGCCCCGGCTGGCCGTCGCGGATCCGGCCGCTCCTCGCGCCCGGCGCGCCCGAGGCGGCCGGCGCTCGCGACGCTCGGCGCGCGCCCGCGCGTCGACTGCGGCGTGCTCCTGACCGACGCGCCGGACGCGTACCGCCTCGAGACGCGCTCGATCGAGGGCGTGCGCGGCCAGCTCCGCCGGCTCGAGCCGGCGCTCGGCGCCTGGCGGGCCGAGGGCTTCCGGGTGCGCCTCCTCGCGCCCGATCCCCAGACCGCGGAGCGCCTCCAGGAGATCCTCCGCGATCTCGAGCACGAGGTGCCCGTCGTCGCCGCCCTGCTCGGCCCCGAGCCCCTCGCGGTGCTGGTGGGGGGCGCCCACGTCGGGTTCGAGTGCCCGGGGCTCGGCCTGGTCTGCCTCACCGAGACCGAGCTGTTCGGGCACCGCCGGACCATGCGCCGCCGGCCGACCTACCAGCGCGGCGCCGCGATCGCCGCGTTCACCGACCTCGCCGCCGGGCGACCTGGTCGTCCACGTCGAGCACGGGATCGGCCGGTACGCGGGGCTCGTGACCCTGGCGGTCGACGGCCAGCCGGCCGACTACCTCCTCCTCGAGTACGCCGAGGGCGGCGCGGCTCTATCTCCCCGTCCAGCGGATGGCCGCGGTCACCAAGTACACCGGCTCCGGCGAACGAGGCGCCGCGGCTCGACAAGCTCGGCGCCGACGACCTGGCAGCGGACGAAGGAGTCGGTGCGGGCCTCGCTCCGGGAGATGGCGCAGGAGCTCCTGCGCCTCTACGCCGAGCGGCAGGTGGTGGAGGGCCTCGCGATCGGCCCCGACACGCCCTGGCAGCACGAGTTCGAGGCGGCCTTCGCGTTCGAGGAGACGCCGGACCAGCTCGAGGCGATTCGCCAGGTGAAGGCGGACCTCGAGCGGCGCCAGCCGATGGACCGGCTGGTCTGCGGCGACGTGGGCTACGGCAAGACCGAGGTCGCGATGCGCGCCGCCCTCAAGGTCGCGCTGGACGGGCACCAGGTGGCGGTCCTCGTGCCGACGACCATCCTCGCCGAGCAGCACTGGAACACCTTCCGCGAGCGCTTCGCGCCCTACCCCGTGCGGGTCGAGATGCTCTCGCGCTTCCGGTCGCCCGTCCAGCAGAAGGCGGTCCTCGCCGGGCTGGCCGCGGGGACGGTGGACGTCGTCATCGGCACCCACCGGCTCCTCTCCAAGGACGTCGCCTTCAAGGACCTCGGGCTCCTGGTCGTGGACGAGGAGCACCGGTTCGGCGTCGGCGCACAAGGAGCGGCTGAAGCAGCTCCGGAAGTCCGTCCACGTGCTGACGCTGACGGCGACCCCCATTCCCCGCACCCTGTCCATGGCGATGGCCGGGATCCGCGACCTGTCGGTGATCGAGTCGCCGCCCGCCGACCGCCTGGCGGTCGAGACGGTCGTCTGCCGGTTCGACGCCCGCGTGATCAAGGAGGCGATCGAGCGCGAGCTGGGCCGCGGCGGCCAGGTCTTCGTGGTCCACAACCGGATCCAGTCCTTGCCGGCGCTCGTCCGCTTCATCAGCGCGGCTCGTGCCCCGCGCGCGGATCGCGCATGGCCCACGGCCAGCTGCGGGAGACGATCCTCGAACGAACCATGCTGGATTACGTGAGCGGCGCGTACGATGTGCTCGTGGCCACGGCCATCATCGAGTCGGGGCTCGACATCCCGGCGTCGAACACGATCATCATCAACCGGGCGGACCGGCTCGGCCTCGCGCAGCTCTACCAGCTCCGCGGCCGCGTGGGCCGCGACCGCCTCCAGGCGTACGCCTACCTCCTGATCCCCGCCGACGGCCGCGTCGACGAGACGGCGGCCAAGCGGCTCCGCGTGATCCAGGAGCTCACGGCGCTCGGCTCGGGCCTCAAGATCGCGCTCCGGGACATGGAGATCCGAGGCGCGGGGAACCTGCTGGGTGCCCAGCAGCACGGGCAGATCGAGATGGTCGGCTTCGATCTCTACCTGAAGCTCCTGGAGGAGGCCGTGCGGGAGCTCCGCGGGGAGCCCGGTCGAGGACGAGGTCGATCCCGTCGTGACCGTGGATGCCGCCGCCTACCTGCCCGAGCGACTACGTCGCCGAGCCCGCCCAGCGGCTCGCGCTCTACAAGCGGCTGGCGGGGATCGGGACGCGCGGCCGAGATCGAAGACGTCCGCCGGGAGCTCCGGGACCGGTTCGGTCCGCTCCCCGAAGCGGCCGCGCGGCTGCTCGACGTCGTGGCGCTCCGGCTGGACGCCAAGGCCCTCCGTCTCGAGCGGCTCGAGGTGCGGGCGGGCCACGCCCTCCTCACGTTCGCGCCGAGCACGCCGGTGCCGCCCCAGCGGATCATCGACCTGCTGCGGCTCCACGGGCGCCGGCTCCGGACCGTGCGGGAGTTCGTGCTCGAGGCCACGGTCGCCCGCGGGCCCTGGCCGGAGACCTTCCAGACCCTCACCCGGCTCCTCGGCGAGTTCCGAGGGCCGATGGAGGCACGCCGATGAACAGGGCGCGGCTCGCGCTCGCGGGGCTCGTGGTGGCGGGAGCGCTCGGCGGGTGCAAGGCGCCGGCGGGGCCGCTCCCGCCCGTGCCCGCGGGGAGCGGCGGCGTCCTGGTGGGCGTCGGGGAGGCGCCGCCGATCCGGGACAACCAGGTCGTGATCGACCGGGTCGTGGCCGTCGTCAACGGCGACGTCATCATGATGTCCGACCTGCAGGAGGCCATCGCCCTCTCCCGCCGTGACGGCCGGAGCGTGCCCGACGGCGCCGAGCTCGAGCGCACGATGCTGAACCGGCTGGTCGACCACCGGCTCCAGGTCCAGGAAGCCAAGCGCGACAAGGTCGAGGTGTCGGAAGACGAGCTGCGCGCCGCCGTCGACGACATCGTGAAGCGGAACGGCGGCGACCGGGAGCAAGTTCGAGGCGCAGCTCCAGGCGCAGGGCGTGACCTGGGAGGCGCTGCGCCGCGAGCTGCGCGAGCAGCTCCTCGCCCAGCGCGTCCGCGGCCGCCGCGTCGTCCGCCGGTCCACCGTCACCGAAGCGGAGGTCGACCAGTACCTCGCCCAGAACCGGGAGAAGTTCGAGGCCGGGCTGAAGTACCATGCATTCCACATCGCCATCACGGTCGAGCGCGCCGAGCTCTCCGGCAGCGTGGGACCGGGCGAAGCAGGACGATCGAGAGCATCTCGGCCGCGCTGGCCGGCGGCGCCGACTTCGCCGAGCTGGCGCGGACGCGCGGCAAGGACCCGGCGGGCGGCGATCTGGGCTGGCTGGCCCGGGGTGAGCTGGATCCGGCCTTCGAGCGGCCGCTCCTGGCCCTCCAGAAGGGGCAGGTCACCGCCCCGATCCGGTCCGGCTCCGCGCTATCACCTGTTCAAGCTCGACGAGCGCGAGGAGTTGACGGCGGACAGGCTCGCGGACGCGCGGCAGCAGGGGCGCGACCTGCTCCTTCAGAAGAAGGCGCAAGAGCGGTTCGACGAGTGGCTGGAAGGCCTCCGGCGGCGGGCGCTGATCGCGATCCGCCTGTGAGACGGACCGGCCACTACCACGCGGGCCCGTTGGTTGACAGGCCCCGCCGCCGGTGCTATAGATGACTGAGCGTGACGCCACCGCGCGCGCGATCCCCTGACGGTCCTCGCCACACCGCACCTCAAAGGAGCGATTCACAGCCGTGAGCACACCCCCACCGCCCCGCCATCCACGCCACCGCTTCCCCCGTCGGCCCGGCGCCGGTCAGAATCCCGGTCCGGAGCGCGAGCGCGTCGTCATGCCCGACATTCCCGCCGAGCCGAGCCCGAGCGAGCTCGGAACGCCCGGTCGCACGGGCGGGCTGATCCTGACCGAGCTGAAGGAGAAGGGGATCCCGGATCTCAACACGCTCGCGCGCGATCTCGGCGTCCAGGGCTTCTCCGGACTCCGCAAGCAGGAGCTGATCTTCAAGATCCTGCAGGCGCAGGCCGAGCGCGACGGCCTCATCTACGCGGAAGGCGTGCTGGAGGTCCTGCCCGACGGCTTCGGATTCCTGCGCGCCCCGGACTACAACTACCTGCCGGGGCCGGACGACATCTACGTGTCGCCCTCGCAGATCCGGCGCTTCGACCTCCGCACCGGCGACACGATCTCGGGCCAGGTGCGGCCGCCGAAGGACTCGGAGCGCTACTTCGCCCTGCTCAAGGTCGAGGCGATCAACTACGAGACGCCCGAGCAGGCGAAGGACAAGATCCTCTTCGACAACCTCACGCCGCTCTACCCGCAGGAGCGGATCCGGCTGGAGCACAACCCGGACGATCTGCCGACCCGGGTCATGGATCTCCTCACGCCGATCGGGAAGGGGCAGCGCGGCCTCATCGTCGCCGCGCCCCGGACCGGCAAGACGATGCTCCTCCAGGCGATCGCGAACGCGATCGCCAAGAACCACCCGGAGGTGTACCTCATCGTCCTCCTGATCGACGAGCGCCCGGAAGAGGTCACCGACATGCAGCGGAGCGTTCGCGGAGAGGTCATCTCCTCGACGTTCGACGAGCCGCCGCAGCGGCACATCCAGGTCGCCGACATGGTGATCGAGAAGGCGAAGCGGCTCGTGGAGCACAAGCGGGACGTGGTGATCCTTCTCGACTCGATCACCCGCTTCGCGCGCGCCCACAACGCGGTGATCCCGTCGTCGGGGAAGGTGCTCTCGGGCGGTCTCGACGCGAACGCGCTCCAGCGGCCGCGGCGGTTCTTCGCCGCCGCCCGCAACATCGAAGAGGGCGGGTCGCTTGACCATCATGGCCACCGCCATCGTCGACACCGGCAGCCGGATGGACGACGTCATCTTCGAGGAGTTCAAGGGCACCGGCAACATGGAGGTCCACCTGGACCGGCGCCTCATGGACAAGCGCATCTTCCCGACGATCAACATCGAGCAGTCCGGCACCCGCAAGGAGGAGCTCCTGATCGAGCGGGACGAGCTCCAGCGCCTCTGGCTCCTGCGGAAGGCGCTGTCGCAGCTGAACCCGGTCGAGGCGATGGAGCTGCTCGTCGACAAGGTCCGGATGACCAAGTCGAACAAGGAGTTTCTGGCCTCGATGCAGTCGCTCGGCTGAGCGGGGGCCGTCGGCCGCCGCCCACGACCCCGCCGGCGCCGGCCCGTCGTCCGGGCGCCGGGGGACGCCGGTCCCCGCGCCTTGCTGGGGCGTTGCAGCGTGTGGTACCCTGAGCTGCGCACTCATTTTCGCTTGTGTGGGGAGGACTTTCCGTGAAGGCCGGCATCCATCCCGAGTATGTCGAGACGACCATCACCTGCGCCTGCGGCGAGGTCATCCACACCCGGTCCACGAGCGCGAACATCCGGGTGGAGATCTGCTCGAAGTGCCATCCGTTCTTCACCGGCAAGCAGAAGCTGGTGGACACGGCCGGGCGCGTCGAACGCTTCCAGAAGAAGTACGCCAACCGGAAGCGCTAGCCGCCGCCCTCGGCGCGGGGCCAGGCCCGGGCGCGCGAGCCCCGAGGGCCTGAGCGCGGATCGTGTTCGATAAGCTCCGGCAGATCGAAAGCCGCTACGAGGAGTTCTCCGCCCGCCTCGCCGAGGCCGCCAACGCGCCCGGCGGGCGCGCGGAGTACGCGCGGCTTGCCAAGGCGGCGGCGGAGATCGAGCCCGTCGTGACGGCGTTCGGCCAGTACAAGAACGTTCTCGCCCGCATCGAAGAAGCCAACCACATCCTCGGCGAAGCCGGCGACCCGGAGCTGAGCGAGCTCGCGGGCCAGGAGCTCGAGGACCTCCGCGTGAAGGAGCGGGCGCTCGAAGAGCGCCTGCGGACGATGCTGGTGCCCCGGGACGCGCGCGACGACAAGAACGTCCTCGTCGAGATCCGGGCGGGCGCCGGCGGGGACGAGGCCGCGCTCTTCGCCGCCGACCTCGCCCGCATGTACACGAAGTACGCCGAGCGCCACGGCTTCCGGCTCGAGGTGCTCGACACCCACGCCGACGGGCCAGGGCGGGTTCAAGGAGGTCATCCTGTCCGTCCAGGGCAAGGGGGCCTGGAGCCGCCTGAAGTTCGAGCGGGGCGTGCACCGGGTCCAGCGGGTGCCCGCGACGGAGTCCGCCGGCCGCATCCACACCTCCACCGTGACGGTCGCGGTCCTTCCCGAGGCCGAGGACGTCGACGTGAAGGTCGACGACAAGGACCTCAAGGTGGACGTCTACCGCTCGTCGGGGCCCGGGGGCCAGGGCGTCAACACCACCGACTCGGCGGTGCGCATCACGCACCTGCCGTCGGGGCTCGTCGTGACCTGCCAGGACGAGCGGTCGCAGATCAAGAACCGGGCGAAGGCCATGCGGGTGCTCCGGGCGCGCCTGCTCGAGCAGGCGCAGGAGGAGCAGCGCTCGCAGATCGCCGCGGCGCGGAAGAGCCAGGTCGGCACGGGCGAGCGCAGCGAGCGGATCCGCACCTACAATTTCCCGCAGGGGCGCGTGACGGATCACCGCATCGGGCTCACGGTCCACCAGCTGCCCGACGTGCTCGAGGGCGATCTCGACGAGCTGGCCGAGGCGCTGCTCGCGGCCGAGCGGACCGAGCAGCTGGCATCGGACGCATGACGCCCCCCGTCGCGCCGCGCCCGGGCCGACCGCGGCCCCGACGATCGCCGCCACCCTCCGGGCCGCCGGGGATCGCCTCGCCGCGGCAGGACTCGCCACCGCCCGGCAGGATGCCGAGGTGCTCCTGGCCCGGGCGCTCGGCACGACGCGGCTCGGGCTCTACACGAGCGGCGGGGCGCCGGTCCCGGCCCCGGGGAGCGCGGTGTTCGAGGCGCTCGTGGCGCGCCGCGCGCGCCACGAGCCCATCCAGTACCTCCTGGGCGAGGTGGAGTTCTGCGGGCTCGCGCTCGGAGCTCGGGCCGGGCGTCTTCATCCCGCGACCCGAGACCGAGGGGCTGGTCGAGCGCGCGCTGGCCCTCGGCCCGCCGGAAGGCGCCACGGTGCTCGACCTGTGCACCGGCTCGGGCGCGGTGGCGTGCGCCCTCGCGGCGCGGCGGCCCGGCTGGACCGTCTGGGCGGTCGAGCGGGCCGAGCGCAGGCGGCCGAGTGCGCCCGGGAGAACGTGCGGCGCCTCGGGCTCGACGGGCGCGTCCGGGTGCGCGAGGGCGATCTCTTCGGGCCGCTCGAGGGCGCCGTGCCGGCGGGCGCCGTCGATCTCGTGGTCGCCAACCCGCCCTACCTCGCCGCGCCGCATCCTGCCGGCGTTGCCCGTCGAGGTCCGCGACTGGGAGCCCCGGGAGGCGCTCGACGGTGGCCCGGACGGCCTCGCGGTCATTCGTCGGCTCCTCGCCGCTGGCTCCGGAGTGGCTTCGCCCGGGGGGCGGGCTCCTCGCGGAGATCGGCGAGGACCAGGGCTCGGCGGTGCGTGCGCTCGTCGCGGCGGACGCGCGGTATCAGGCGGCGGCGTCCGTGCACCGGGATTTCCGCGGGTGCGAGCGCGTGCTCGAGGCGCGGAGGCGCTAGATGGCGGTCCGGCTCGTCATCGAGGGCGGCGTTCCCCTTCGCGGCGAGGTCCGTGTCAGCGCGGCGAAGAACGCCGCCCTGCCGCTCCTGGCGGCGTCGCTCCTCTCGGCGGACCCCGTCGTGCTCGAGAACGTCCCCCGGCTGGCGGACATCGCCACCATCCGGGCGCTGCTCGCGGGGCTCGGCGCCGAGATCGAGGACCGCGACGGATCGACGGTCGCGCGGACGCCCGCGCTCCGGTCCGTCGAGGCGCCGTACGACCTGGTCTCGACCATGCGCGCGTCCGTCCTGGTGCTGGGGCCGCTCCTGGCCCGGGCCGGGCGCGCCCGCGTCTCGATGCCCGGCGGCTGCGCGATCGGGGCGCGCCCGATCGATCTCCACCTCAAGGGACTCGAGCGCCTCGGGGCCGAGATCACGCTCGCCCAGGGCTACGTCGAGGCCCGGGCCGCGCGGCTCAAGGGGGCGCGGATCGTCTTCGACCTGGTGACGGTGACCGGCACCGAGAACCTGATGATGGCCGCCGCTCTCGCAGAGGGCACCACCATCCTCGAGAACGCGGCGCGCGAGCCCGAGATCCCGGACCTGGCCCGTCTGCTCACGGCGATGGGCGCGCGGATCCACGGCGCGGGGACCGAGCGCATCGAGATCGAAGGCGTGCCCGAGCTCGGCGGCGCGCGCCACCGGATCATCCCGGACCGCGTGGAGGCCGGCACCTTCCTCGTGGCCGGGGCCATCACGGGCGGGGACGTCACCGTCCGGGACGTGGTGCCGGCTCACCTGAGCGCCGTGCTCGACAAGCTCGAGGCCACGGGCGCCGTGGTGGAGGTCGGCGCCGACCGGGTCCGGATTCGCGCGGACGGCCGGCCCCGGGCGACCGACGTCGTGACGAACCCCTTCCCGGGGTTCGCGACCGACATGCAGGCCCAGATGATGACCCTCCTGGGACTGGCCGAAGGGTCGAGCGTGATCACCGAGACGATCTTCGAGAACCGCTTCCAGCACGCGGCGGAGCTCAGACGGCTCGGGGCGTCGATCGAGATCGAGGGCAGCCGCGCGGTGATCCGGGGCGTGCCGAGCTACCAGGGCGCGCCGGTCATGGCGACCGACCTCCGCGCCTCGGCGTCGCTCGTGCTCGGTGGGCCTGGCGGCCGCCGGCACGACCGAGGTGTCGCGCGTCTATCACCTCGACCGCGGCTACGAGGGGATGGAGCAGAAGCTCGCCGCGCTCGGCGCGCGGATCCGCCGGGAGCGGTGACGCGTGGAGCGGGAGGCGGCCACCGCGAGCGGTAACGGGCGCCCGCTGACGCTGGCCCTGCCGAAGGGCCGGCTGCTCCGGCCGGCGCTCGACCTTCTCCGGCGGGCCGGCTTCCGGGGGCTGCCGGAGGACGACAGCCGGCGGCTGTTGTTCACCGACCCGACCGGTCGGCTCCGCCTCCTGATCCTGAAGCCGCTCGACGTGCCGACCTACGTCGAGCACGGGGCGGCCGATGCCGGGATCGTCGGCAAGGACGTCCTGCTCGAGCAGGAGCCGGACGTCTACGAGCCGCTCGACCTGGGGTTCGGCGTGTGCCGCCTCGTGGTCGCGGAGCCCCGCGAGCTCTGGGAGCGCGACGATCCGGCGAAATGGTCCTCGGTCCGCGTCGCGACCAAGTACCCCAATCTCACGCGGCGCTACTTCGCCGAGCGGGGCATCCAGGTCGAGGTGGTCCGGCTCGACGGCTCGATCGAGCTGGCCCCGCTGGTCGGTCTCGCCGAGCGCATCGTGGACCTGGTGCAGTCGGGCGAGACGCTCCGGGCCAATGGACTGGTCGAGGTCGCCGAGATCCTGCAGTCCACGGCCCGGCTGATCGTGAATCGCGCGGCGCAGAAGACGGCGCACCGCGCGGTCGGACGGCTGCTCGACGAGCTGCGCGCCGGGGTGGGCGCGTGATCCGCCTGCTCCGGACAGCCGAGCTGTCGCCGGATGGCGTCGTGGCGGCGCTCGCCCGGCCGCACGCGGCGACCGACCCCGACACCGTGGCGCGGGTCGCGGCGATCGTCGACGAGGTCCGGCGGCGCGGCGATGCCGCGCTGCTCGACTTCACGAAGCGCTTCGACGGGGTGGAGCTGCGCGCCGACCAGCTCCGGGTGTCCGAGGACGAGTGGGCGGCCGCGACGGTCGGCCCCGGGCTCCAGGCGGCCCTCGCCGAGGCGGCGCGCCGGATCGAGGCCTTCCACCGCCATCAGCTGCCCCGCTCCTGGTGGGTGCGGGACGAGCACGGGTCGCTCCTCGGCCAGCAGGTGACGCCGCTCGACCGGGTGGGCTGCTACGTTCCCGGCGGGACCGCGGCCTACCCGTCGACCGTGCTGATGAACCTGATCCCCGCGCGCGTGGCGGGCGTGAAGGATCTCGTGGTGGCCTCGCCACCGGGTGCGGACGGGCGTGTCCCGCCGGCGGTGCTGGCCGCGGCCCGCCTTGCCGGGGCAACCGAGGTCTATCGGATGGGCGGCGCCCAGGCCGTGGCCGCGCTGGCGTACGGCACCGCGACCGTCTCCGCCGTCGACAAGATCGTCGGGCCGGGAAACCTCTACGTCGCGCTCGCCAAGCGCCTGGTCTTCGGCGACGTCGGCATCGATCTGGTCGCCGGCCCGAGCGAGGTCGTGGTGGTCGCGGACCGGACGGCGGAGGCCGACCACGTGGCCGCGGATCTCCTCGCGCAGGCCGAGCACGACCCGCTCGCGCGCGCCGTGTGTCTGACCGACGACGCCGCGCTCGGCGCGCGCGTCGTGGCCGCGGTCGGCCGCCAGTGCCCGGCCTTGCCGCGGGCGGCCATCGCCGAGGCCGCCGTCCGGAGCCACGGCGCCGTGGTGGTGACGCGGGACCTCGACGAGGCGCTGGCGATCGCCAACCGCCTGGCGCCGGAGCATCTCGAGCTCGCGGTCGCCGATCCCTTCGCCTGGCTCCCGGCGGTCCGGCACGCCGGGGCGATCTTCCTCGGGGTGCACACCCCCGAGGTGGTGGGCGACTACCTGGCCGGCACGAACCACGTCCTCCCCACCGGGGCGACCGCGCGCTTCGCGTCGGGCCTGTCGGTGGAGGATTTCATCAAGCGCTCGAGCCTCATTCACTACACGCCGGCCGGGCTTCGGGCGGCGTGGCCCCACCTCGCCGCGCTGGCGGAGGCGGAGGGGCTCCACGGGCACAGCGAGGCGGCGCGGATCCGCCTGGAAGGCCCCCGGCCGCGAGGAGACCACTAGGCATGGCACGACGACGGCGGCGATACGGACGTGGACCGAGACCGGTGAACGGGGCGGCCAGCGCGGAATCCCCGGAAGTCACGGGGGCGCTGGCGCCGGTGGTGGCCGGCAACGGCGGCGTGCCGGCGGCCGGCCGCGTGGCGCGGATCGAGCGGCGGACGCGGGAGACCGAGATCCTCCTGCAGCTGAACGTCGACGGCCGCGGCGAGATGGCCATCGACACCACGATCCCGTTCTTCAACCACATGCTCGAGGCGGCGGGAAAGCACGGCTTGCTCGACCTCCGGGTGAGCGCCCGGGGCGACACGGAGGTGGACCTCCACCACACGGTCGAGGACGTGGGCATCTGTCTCGGCAAGGCCTTCCACGAGGCCCTCGGCGACAAGCGGGGCATCGTGCGGTTCGGGACGGCCTACGTGCCGATGGACGAGGCGCTCGCCTCCGTCCACGTGGACATCTCGGGGCGGCCCTACTTCTCCTACAACGTGCCGTTCGCCAAGACGCGGGTCGGCAACTTCGACCTCGACCTCCTGAAGGACTTCTTCCGCGCGTTCGCCATGAACGCGCATGCTGAACCTGCACGTCAACCTCCACTACGGCGAGAACCTGCACCACATCGCCGAGGCGCTGTTCAAGGCGTTCGGACGCGCCCTCGCCGAGGCCTCGCGCATGAACCCCCGCATCGAGGGCGTGCTCTCCACGAAGGGCGCCTTGTGATCGCGATCGTCGACTACGGCCGGGGCAACCTCGGGAGCGTCCGGAAGGCGCTGGCCGAGCTCGTTCCCGACGTCGTCGTCACCGACGACCCCCGGACGGTGGCGGGCGCTCGCGCGCTGGTCGTGCCCGGCGACGGCGCCTTCGCGGACGCCATGGGGAGCCTCGAGCGCCTCGGGCTCGTCGAGCCGATCCGCGCCCACATCGCGGCCGGCCGGCCCTATCTCGGGATCTGCCTCGGCTACCAGCTCCTGTTCACCGAGAGCGAGGAGTTCGGCCACGCCAAGGGTCTCGACGTCCTGCCCGGGGTGGTGCGCCGGTTTCCGCCCGGGCTCAAGGTGCCCCACATGGGCTGGAACCGGCTCTGGCACGACGGGACCCTGCCGCTCCTCGCGGGGATCCCCGCGGGCGCGTACTTCTACTTCGTGCACTCGTACTACCCCGAGGTGTCGGCCGCGCTCCACGCGGAGGGCGTGCGAGCGGCCCACTGCGAGTACGGGCGTCCGCTTCCCGGCCCTGGTCGTGCGCGACCAGCTGTACGGCACCCAGTTCCATCCGGAGAAGAGCCAGGGCTGGGGGCTGCGGCTCCTCGCGAACTTCGCCCGGCTCGCCGGCGGCGCCGAGGCCGCGCGCGCGTGATCGTCATCCCGGCGATCGACCTCCAGGGGGGCCGCTGCGTCCGGCTGGTCGAGGGCCGGGCCGACAGCGCGACGGTCTTCGGCGACGATCCGGTGGCGATGGCCCGCCGGTGGGCCGAGCGCGGAGCGGGGCGGCTCCACGTGGTGGACCTGGATGGCGCGTTCGACGGGGCACCCCGCCATGCCGCCCTGATCCGCGCGATGGTGGAAGCGATCCCGGCCGTCCCCGTCGAGGTGGGCGGGGGCCTGCGGGACCTCACCACCCTCGAGGCCGCGCTCGGCACCGGCGCCCGCTGGGCCGTGCTCGGGACGGCGGCGGCGCTCGAGCCGGCCGTGCTGGAGGCCGCGTGCGGGCGGTGGCCGGGACGGATCCTCGTCGGGGTGGACGCGGTCGACGGCCGGGTGGCCGTGCGCGGGTGGACCGACGTGCTGCCGCTCACGGCGCAGGAGCTGGTCGGCCGCGCGGCGGCCGCGGGCGCGGCCGGCGCCATCTACACCGACGTGCGCCGGGACGGGACGGGCCGGGGCCCGAACCTCGAGGCCACGGCGGCGCTGGCGGCGCGGGCCGCCGTGCCCATCATCGCGTCGGGAGGGATCGCGGGGGTCGACGATCTCGTCCGGCTGGCGGCCATTCCGAACGTGGCCGGGGCCATCGTCGGCCGGGCCCTCTACACCGGCGCCGTCGACCTCGGCGCGGCCATCGCCGCGGTGGCGGCCTGACGGCGATGCTGGCCCGGCGCGTGATCCCCTGCCTCGACGTCAAGGACGGCCGGGTCGTCAAGGGCGTGCGCTTCCTCGACCTCGCCGACGCGGGCGACCCGGTCGAGGCCGCCATCGCCTACGACCGGCAAGGCGCGGACGAGCTGGTGTTCCTGGACATCACGGCCTCCCACGAGGGACGCGCCACGATGCTCGACGTCGTGCGGCGGACGGCGGAGGCCGTGTACCTGCCGCTGACGGTCGGCGGCGGGCTCGCGAGCCTGGAGGACGTGCGGACGCTGCTCCGCGCCGGCGCCGACAAGGTGTCCCTCAACACGGCGGCGGTGGCGCGGCCCGAGCTGATCCGCGAGGCGGCGGTGCGCTTCGGCAGCCAGTGCATCGTGGTCGCGATCGACGCCAAGCGTCGCGCGGCGCCGCCCGGGACGTTCGAGGTCTACACCCACGGCGGCCGGCGGCCCACGGGGCGGGACGCGGTCGCCTGGGCCCGCGAGGCCGTGGACCTGGGGGCGGGCGAGATCCTGCTCACCAGCATGGACCGGGACGGGACGCGGGACGGCTACGACCTCGAGCTCACCCGGGCGATCGCCGAGGCCGTCTCGGTCCCGGTGATCGCGTCGGGCGGGGTGGGCACGCTCGCCCACCTGCACGACGGCCTCGTGCTGGGCAAGGCCGACGCGGTCCTCGCGGCCTCGATCTTCCACTTCGGCGAGCACAGCGTGCCGGAGGCCAAGCGATACCTCCGGACGCGCGGGGTGCCCATCCGTCTCGAGGAGGCGCCGGCGTGACGGCCGCGCCGGGCGGCGCTCCGTTCGACGCCAGCGGCCTCATCCCGGCCGTGGTCCAGGACGCGGCGACGGGCGAGGTGCTCATGGTCGCGTGGATGAACGCGGAGGCCCTCGAGCGCACGCTCGCGACCCGGCTGACCCACTTCTG
This sequence comes from uncultured Candidatus Rokubacteria bacterium, assembly GCA_963745015.1. Taxonomy (GTDB): domain Bacteria; phylum Methylomirabilota; class Methylomirabilia; order Rokubacteriales; family DASRDR01; genus DASRDR01. Next base: position 192,078 of record CAVUVU010000006.1, on the reverse strand, counting down.
GTCCCGGTCCCGCCAGGCGCTGTGGCAGAAGGGCGAGACATCGGGCCACCGCCAGCACGTCGACGCCGTCTACGCGGACTGCGACGCGGACACGCTCCTGGTCCTCGCGCACCAGGAAGGGGTCGCCTGCCACACGGGGAGCCGCACGTGCTTCTTCACCCGCCTCGACCGGCCGTCGGACCCACAGGCGGAGCCGGCCGGCGCCCCCGGGGCAGGCCCGGGAATCCTCGATGCGGTCGAGCGCATCATCCAATCGAGGCGGGCATCGCCCCGCGAGGGCTCGTACGTGTCGGGGCTCCTCGCCGGGGGCGACGCCCGGATTGCGCAGAAGGTCGGGGAAGAGGCGGCCGAGGTGGTGGTCGCGGCCCTCGCGGAAAACTCCGAGCGGCTCGTCGCCGAAGTGGCCGACCTCTGGTTCCACACGCTCGTGCTGATGGGGGCGCGGGGGCTTTCGGCCCGCCACGTGTTCGCGGAGCTGGGCCGCCGGCATCGGCCGGCCGACGGGCTGCCCCCGCGCGACAGCGCCACCGTGCCCTCTCCGGAGGACTGAGCGATGCCAGGGCGCCGGGGCGCGTGGCTCCGGAGGCTGCTGGCGATGACGGCGCTGGTCACCGGGCTCGCCGGCTGCGGCGGGGTCCGTCTTCAGGACGGGACCTACGAGGTCCCGCAGAAGGGGTATCGCGTGGGCGCCCCGGACGGCTGGACACGGATGGACAGCGAAGCGGACCTGACGCTCCGGCGCGCGGACGCCGCGGCCGGGCTGATGGCCCACGCCACCTGCGAGGGCAAGCCCCCGGCGCGCCCGCTTCCGGTGCTCGTCCGGCACCTCCGCTTCGGCCTCCGGGACGTGCGAGAGCTCGTCGAGACGCCGGTCACGCTCGGCGGGCTGCCCGGCGCGGCGCAGAGCTTTCGCGCCACCCTCGACGGCGAACCGGTCGCGGTGCGGGCGGTGACCCTCCGGGGCGCCGGCTGCGTCTACGACCTCGCCGCGGTGGCCCCGCCCGACGGGCTCGCGGCGATCGCCCCGGACTTCGAGCGCTTCTCCCGAGGCTTCGCCCTCACCGGGGCGTCGCGATGACCGCGGGCGGGCTGCTCGTCGGCGCCCGCGCCCGGCACGTCGCGGCGTACTGGGGCGGCCTCGCGCTCCTCACCTGGGAGGTCGTCCGAAACGGCTGGCTCCCGCGCCGCTACGTGCCGCTCGTCGTCGCCGAGTTCGACGGCATGGGCGTCCGCTCGCTCGTCGTCGCGGGCACGGCGGCGCTCTTCACGGGCATGGTGTTCGCGCTCCAGTCGTCCGTCTACCTCTCGCGCTTCGGCGCGGACCTCTACGTGGGCCCGCTCGTCGGGCTGTCCGTCCTGCGCGAGCTGGGGCCGGTCCTCACCGCGATCCTGGTCGGGGGGAAGGTCGCTTCGGGGATCACGGCCGAGCTGGGGTCGATGAAGGTGACGGAGCAGATCGACGCGCTCCGGGCGATCGGGGTGAACTACGTCAAGCGTCTGATCGTGCCCCGGGTGATGGCCGCCCTGCTCGTCTTCCCGCTCCTGACGGTCCTCGCCGACTTCGTGGCGCTGGTGGGGGGGATGCTGATCGCGGTCTACGAGCGCCGGATCGACGTGTACCTCTACTGGAACACGATCTTCTACTGGGTCGTGATCCGCGATCTCGTCACCGGGGTGGGCAAGAGCTTCTTCTTCGGCGTGATCGTCACGCTGATCGGGGCGCACAACGGGCTCGCGATGACCGGGGGGACCGAGGGGCTGGGGCGGGCGACGACGGCCACCGTGGTGCAGGTCTCGATGGCCGTGATCATCGCGGACTTCTTCCTCACGAAGCTCTTCCTGCTGCTGTGAGAGCGAGCGGGCAGCTCGAGCGACCGGACCACGACGCGCGGGGCGCCGACGCGTCCGGCGCGGCGGCGCGCGTCCCCACGGGAGCCCGCCGTGCAGCTCGAGGGGATCGAGAAGGCCTTCAACGGGGTGCCCGTCCTCCGGGGCCTCGATCTGGAGATCCTCCGCGGCAGCACCGTCACCGTGATGGGCGGCAGCGGCTCGGGGAAGACCGTGCTCCTCCGGCTGACCGCCGGCCTGATCAAGCCCGATCGCGGCCGGGTCCGGACCCTCGGGGTGGACATCACGCCGCTCCGGGAGGAGGCGCTGTTGCCCGTGCGCCGCCACATGGGGTTCGTCTTTCAGAGCGCCGCCCTCTTCGACTCGCTGACGGTCTACGAGAACGTCGCCTATCCCCTCCGCGAGCACGCGAGCCTGCCGGAGCCCGAGGTCGCCGAGCGGGTGCATCGTCTCCTCGGGCGGGTGGGGCTCCACGACGTCGACGCCAAGCTGCCCGCCGAGCTGTCGGGGGGGATGCGCAAGCGCGTGGGGATCGCCCGGGCGCTCGTGCTCGGCCCGGAGCTGGTTCTGTACGACGAGCCGACGGCCGGGCTCGACCCGACGAACGCCCGGCTCATCACCGAGCTCGTGGAGAGCCTCAGGGTGGAGGGCGCGTCCGAGACCGCCATGGTCGTGACGCACGACCTCGAGTTCGCGCGGAGCGTGTCGGATCAGATCGCCGTCCTCATCGACGGCCGGATCGCCGAGATCGGACCCGTCGCGGCGCTGCTCCATTCGGCGCAGCCGAGGGTCCAGGCCTTCCTGGCGGGCGAGGCCCGCTGAGCATGGACGCGGCGCGGCCCGGATCGAGCCCCGCGCTCCAGCTCCGGGTGGGCGCCTTCGTCCTGGCGGGTCTCCTCGTCTTCGCGGGGCTCGTGTACATGCTGGGCCGGACGGCCGGGCTGTTCGAGCGGCAGTACCGGCTGGTCGCGAGCTTCGGCCAGATCGGCGGGCTCATTCAGGGGGCGACGGTGCGGCTGGCGGGCGTCCCGGTCGGGCACGTCGGGGAGATCCGGCTGCCCGAGCCCGGCAGCGCGAAGGTCCGGGTCGAGCTCCTGATCGCCCGGCGGGTGCAGGACCGGATCCGGGCCGATTCCCTCGCCCGGATCGAAACCCTGGGGCTCCTCGGGGACAAGATCATCGACGTCACCCTCGGAAGCCCGGGGGCGGCGGTCCTCCAGGACGGCGGCGAGCTGCGGACGGAGGAGCCGTTCGACACGGCGCGCCTCACCCAGCAGGGCGCGGCGCTCCTCGGCAACCTGGTGGAGCTCTCGACGGAGCTCCGAGGCGCCCTCGCGAGCCTCAACGCGAGCTCCACCGGGGCGGACGTCGCCGAGACCGTGCGGGCGCTCCGGAGCCTCTCGACCGAGATCGAGCGGGGGCAGGGCGTCCTTCACCGGCTCGTCTACGACCGGAAGCTCGGGACGGCGCTCGCGGACGCGGGGGAGACGCTCCGCCAGCTCGGCGAGACCGTGCGGCGGATCGATCGCGTGCTCGCCGATCCGCGGACCGCCGGGCTGGCCGGTGAGGCGGAGCGGACCCTGGCCGAGGCACGGGGCGCCGCCGAACGGGTCAACCGGATCCTCCGGGAGGTCGAAGAGGGCAAGGGGACCCTGCACGCGCTCATCTACGACGAGGGGCGGGTCCTGAAGGAGCTCGAGGCCACGCTCGGGCGGGCCGGCACGCTCATTGCCGGTGTCGAGCGGGGCGAGGGCGCGCTCGGCGTGCTGCTCCGCGATCCGGACACCGCCCGCGCCGTCCGCCGCGTGGTGACCGCCGCCGACGGGCTCGCGCAGGCGGTGGATCGCGCGCGCACCGAGGACAGCGTCCTGCGCGCCCTGCTCCTGGATCCGGCCCTGGCGGGGGACCTCCGGGACACCGCGCGGAGTTTCCGTGATGTCACCGGGCGGCTCGCCCGGGGCGAGGGCGTGCTCGGAGCTCTCACGCAGCCCGGCGGAGAGGAGAGCATCAAGCAGATGACGCAGGCGCTGGCGCGCCTCGGGCAGCTCGCCGAGGGACTCGGCGGGGACGCGAAGCTCGGCGAGACGCTGGCCGACCTGCGCCAGGCGATGGCCGACCTCCGCGCCATCACGGGACGGATCGAGGGAGGCCAGGGAACGCTCGGTGGCCTGGTCCAGGACCCGACCGTCTACGAGAACCTCGCCGCGTTCCTGGAGGGGGCCCAGCGGAGTCTTCTCCTGCGCGCCCTCATCCGCGCGGCGATCGGCCGGGGGACGCCCGCCACGGGCGCCGCGCCGCCGGCCGGCGCCGGAGCGCCACGGCCGTGAGGCCCGTGTCCGTCTACCGGTGCCAGGCCTGCGGCTTCCAGGCGGGCAAGTGGTATGGCCGCTGCCCCGACTGCGGCGAGTTCAACACGATCGTCGAGGAGCGGACGGGCGTCTCCCGCGGCGCGGCCGGCGGCCGGCGCGCGCCCTCGGCCCGGGGAGCCGAGCTCACGGCGGCCCCGATCCCCCTGGCCGCCGTGTCGGTCGAGGGGGCCGCCCGCATCCACTCGGGCATCCCCGAGCTGGATCGGGTCCTCGGCGGCGGTGTCGTGCCGGGCTCCCTGGTCCTCATCGGCGGGGACCCGGGGATCGGCAAATCGACGCTGCTCCTCCAGGCCTCGGCCGCGCTCGCCGGGACGGCGGGGCCGGTCCTCTACGTGTCGGGCGAGGAGTCGGCCGCCCAGGTGAAGCTCCGCGCGGAGCGCCTCGGGCTGGCGGCGTCGGAGCTCCTCATCCTGGCCGAGACGCAGCTCGAGACCATCGAGGCCCACGTGGCGGCGACCGAGCCGCGGGCCCTGATCGTCGACTCGATCCAGACCGTGTACCTCGGGGATCTCGAGTCGGCGCCGGGGAGCGTGAGCCAGGTGCGCGAGTGCGGCGGGCGGCTCATGCGGCTGGCCAAGGGTCGCGGCACCGCGGTGTTCCTGGTCGGCCACGTCACCAAGGAGGGCGCGCTGGCCGGCCCCCGCGTGCTCGAGCACCTGGTCGACACGGTGCTCTACTTCGAGGGCGAGCGGCACGCGACCTACCGCATCCTCCGGGCCGTCAAGAACCGGTTCGGCTCGACCAACGAGATCGGCGTCTTCGAGATGACCGACGGCGGGCTGAAGGAGGTGGCGAACCCCTCGGCGATGTTCCTGGCCGAGCGCCCCCGCGGGGCGGCGGGCTCCGTGATCATGTCCACGCTCGAGGGCACCCGCCCCTTGCTCCTCGAGCTCCAGGCCCTCGTCACGCCGGCCCACTTCGGGACGCCGCGTCGCACCGTGCTCGGCGCGGATTACAATCGAGTGTGCCTGCTGCTGGCGATCCTGGAGAAGCGCGCCGGCATCCCGCTGCAGAACCAGGACGTGTTCGTGAACGTGGCGGGCGGCGCGCGCTGCCAGGAGCCGGCGGCGGACCTGGCGATCGCCGTGGCGTCGGCCTCGAGCTACGCCGAGCGGCCCCTGGCGCCGGACGTGGTGGTGCTGGGCGAGGTGGGGCTCACGGGCGAGGTGCGGGCCATCGGAGGGCTCGAGACCCGCCTTCGGGAGGCCGCGGCGCTGGGCTTTGCCCAGGCAGTGGTGCCGCGGTCGAGCCTGGCGGCGGGAGCGCGGTACCCGCTCACGGCGACCGGCGTGACGACACTGGAGGAGGCGCTCGGCCTTCTCGTAGGATGACGAGGACGCAGAGGGCATGATGGGGGACGGAAGGGCGGGCGTGGACGGCGGGGCACAGCGGGGAAGCGCGAGATCGGCGATCACCATCGCTCGCGTGATCTTCGTGTCGCTGGTGGGGCTGGGCGGCTACCTCCTGGTCGAATCCTTCGCGCCGCCCGCGCGCTGGTTGCTCTGGGCGCCGCTGGCGGTCCTGGGCGGGGTGCTCGCCGGGGTCGCCGTGGTCGCGCTCGAGCAGGCGGCCCGGCAGCTGCCGATCCCGCGGCTGTTCCTCTCGGCCATCGGCGCCCTGGGCGGCGTGCTCCTGGCCCAGCTCGTGGCCTCGGCCCTGATCGTCTTCCTCCCGGCGGCGGGGAGCTCGGCCGGCCGGGGGTTCCTCTCGCTGCTCCTGGCCTACATGGGGGTCGTCTTCGTCCTCCGGCGCGAGGAGGAGCTCGGTGGCATCACCCGCATCGTGTTCCCCGGCGCCATCAGCGGCGACGCGCGCTACAAGGTGCTGGACACGAGCGTCATCATCGACGGGCGGATCGCCGACGTCTGCCAGGCGGGGTTCCTGGAGGGCACGCTCCTGATCCCGCAATACGTGCTCCGGGAGCTCCAGCAGATCGCGGACTCGTCCGACCCGCTCAAGCGGAATCGCGGGCGGCGAGGCCTCGACGTGCTCCAGCGCCTCCAGCGGCTGGCCGGCGTCCGGACCGAGCTCCACAACCTCGATTTCCCGCATATCCGGGAGGTCGACGCGCGGCTCATCGAGACCGCGCGCGCCGTCGGGGGCGTCATCGTCACCAACGACTACAACCTGAACAAGGTCGCCGAGCTGCACGGCGTCCGGGTCCTGAACGTCAACGAGCTGGCCGGCGCGCTCCGCCCCGTCGTCCTCCCCGGGGAGCTGCTGCACGTCCACGTGCTCCGCGAGGGGAAGGAGGCCGGCCAGGGCGTGGCGTACCTCGACGACGGGACGATGGTGGTCGTCGAGCAAGGCCGCCGTCACATCGGCCAGACGGTGAACGTCATGGTCAACACGGTCCTCCAGACCGCTGCCGGGCGCATGATCTTCACCCGGCTGGCGGAGGAAGAGACCGCAGGCCGCCGGTGACCCGGCCCGCTTCGGGCGGACCGGACGTCTGGGTCGTGGTTCCGGCGGGCGGCCGCGGCGTCCGCATGGGCCGGAAGAAGCAGGACATCCGGCTGGGCGCTCGCCCGGTCCTTCGGTGGACCCTCGACGTGCTCGAGGCCACCCGCGAGGTCGAGGGCATCGTGGTGGCGGTGCCCGCCGAGGACGTGGCGGCGTGGCGCCGCCGGTTGCGCTCGCTGCCGGAAGGTCCGGGCCGTGGTGGCGGGCGGGCCGGAGCGTCAGGAGTCGGTGGCGCGAGGCCTGGCCGCCGTGCCCCCGGCCGCGGCGTGGATCCTGGTCCATGACGGCGCCCGCCCGTGCATCACGCCCGAGCTCGTGCGCCGGGTGGCCGAGGCCACGCGGACGCACGGGGCCGCGATCGCGGCCCTCCCGGTCGCGGAGACGGTGAAGCGGGGGGCCGAGGGCTGGGTGAAGGAGACGGTCCCGCGGGACGGGCTCTGGACGATCCAGACCCCGCAGGGATTCCGGGCCGAGCTCCTCCGGGAGGCCCACCGTCGGGCGCGGGCGGACGGGATCCTCGGTACGGACGATGCGGCGCTGGTGGAGCGGCTGGGTGCCCCCGTCCGGCTCGTCTCCGGGCTTCCCGGGAACCTGAAGATCACCCGGCCCGAGGATCTGCCGCTCGCCCGGCGGCTCCTGGTGGTGCCCGGGCGGCCGCGCGCCAGGGGGCGACCCCGGCGTCGGCGGCCCCGGTGACACGATGACGCGGGTCGGTTTGGGATTCGACGTCCACCCGCTCGTCGAGGGCCGACCCCTCGTCCTGGGGGGGGTCGAGGTCCCGGCCGAGCGGGGCCTGGGGGGCCACTCGGACGCCGACGTGCTCACCCATGCGGTGGCGGACGCCCTCCTCGGCGCCCTCGCCCTCGGCGACCTGGGGCAGCATTTCCCCGACTCGGATCCCCGGTACCGCGGGATCTCGAGCCTCCGCCTCCTGGGCGAGGTCGTGGACCGGGTGCGGAGCCACGGGGGGCGCATCGTCAACGTGGACGCGACGGTCGTGGCGGAGGCGCCGCGGCTCGCCGGCTGGCTCGACGCCATGCGGGCGCGCCTCGCGGAGACGCTTGGGCTGGCGGTCGACCGGGTGAGCGTCAAGGCCAAGCGCGCCGAGCAGCTCGGCGCGCTCGGGCGCCAGGAGGGTATCGCCGCGATGGCGGTGGCGCTGGTCGAAGTCGCCGGGTGACCCGGCGGGCCGGCCGGCCCGAATCCCTCGGGGCGCGGCGCCCGTCTCAGAAAGACCCGGAGCTGGGGGGCACCGTGAACCTCAGGATCTACAACACGCTGACCCGGCAGAAGGAGCCCTTCACGCCCTTGGTCCCGGGCGCGGTGGGGATGTACGTCTGCGGCGTCACCCCCTACGACGTATCCCACATCGGGCATGCGCGGAGCGCGCTCGTCTTCGACGTGGTCGCCCGCTACCTCGAGCACGCGCAGTACCGAGTCACGGTCGTCAAGAACTACACGGACGTGGACGACAAGATCATCGCCCGGGCGAACCAGCTGCGCGTGCCGATCGCGGAGCTGACGGAGCGGTACATCAAGTCCTACGAGGACGACATGGCCAAGCTGGGCGTCCGGCCGCCCACGAGGGCTCCGCGGGCGACCGAGCACATCCCCGAGATGGTCGCGCTGATCGGGCGGCTCGTGTCGGCCGGGGCGGCCTACGCGGTGGACGGCGACGTGTACTTCGAGGTGGCGCGGTTTCCCACCTACGGCCGCCTGTCGGGCAAGAACCTCGATGAGCTGCTCGCCGGCGCCCGGGTCGACGTGAACGAGCGGAAGCGCGACCCGCGGGACTTCGCGCTCTGGAAGGCGGCCAAGCCCGGCGAGCCGTCCTGGCCGAGCCCGTGGGGCCCCGGCCGGCCGGGGTGGCACATCGAGTGCTCGGCGATGGCGATGAAGTATCTCGGGAGCACGCTCGACCTGCACGGCGGAGGGGAGGACCTCATCTTCCCCCACCACTCGTGCGAGATCGCCCAGTCCGAGGCCGCCACGGGCCAGGCCGTTCGCCCGGTTCTGGCTCCACAACGGCTTCGTGAACCTCGGGTCCGAGAAGATGTCCAAATCGCTGGGGAACACGCAGACGATCGAGGCGCTCCTGACGCGGCACGACCCCGAGGCCCTGCGGCTCTTTCTTCTCCAGACCCACTACCGGAACCCCGTCGAGTTCACCGAAGAGGGGGTCGCGGGGATGCGGCGCCCCCTCGAGCGGTTCCGGGAGCTGGTCGACGATCTCCGACAACTGGTCGACGAGGCGGGGGACCTCGTGCCCACCGAGCCGGAGCCGGGCCCGGACGGGTCGTTCTTGGCGACGGTCGCTGCGCTTCGCGAGCGGTTCGAGGCGGCGATGGACGACGACTTCAACACCCCCCAAGCCATCGGGGCCCTGAATCTGCTCGCGACCGCCCTCGCGGAGGAGCGGGAGCGCGTCCGGACGGGAATCCGCAGCGGGCAGGACTTCGTGACGGGGGTGGGCGTCCTGATCGATCTGGGCCAGGTGCTGGGGCTCTCGATGAAGGGACACCGGTCGGCACGGGCGCAGGTGTTCGAACCCGAGCGGCGAGCCTACATCGACGACCTGGTGGAGAAGCGGAAGCGTGGCCCGGGAGCGGCGGGACTGGGCCCAGGCTGATGCCCTGCGAGCCGAGCTCGACGCCCTGGGTGTGGCCGTCGAAGACACTCCGGCGGGCCCGAAGTGGAAGCTGAAGGCGCGGACCGGCTCCTGATCCTCGCGGGCCGCCACCCGGTCCTGGAGGCGCTCCGGAGCCGGGCCCGGCCGCTCGAGGAGGTCCTGGTCGAGGCCGAGGCGCGGGACCGCCATGCCGACATCCTGGCTCTGGCCCGGCAGGCCGGTGTCCGCTTGAGCCGGGTGCCGCGCGCGGCCCTGACGAGCCTGGCCGGGACCACCCACCACCAGGGAGTGGTGGCCCGGGCGGCCCCCCGGGAGTACGCGGAGCTGGAGGACTTGCTGGCTGTTCCCGCCACCCGGGGGGAGCCGGCGCTGTTTCTGGCCCTGGACCAGGTCCAGGACCCGGGGAACGTCGGGAACCTTCTCAGGACGGCCGAGGCCCTGGGAGTCCATGGGGTGCTGGTGCCGCGCCACCAGGCGGCGGGGCTGACGCCCCATGTGGTTCGGGCCGCGGCGGGCGCCCTCGAGTACCTCTCGGTGGCCCGGGTGGGGAATCTGGGCCAGGCGCTCGAGCGTCTGAAGCAGGCGGGGTGCTGGATCGTCGGCGCCGTGGCCGAGGGCGGGGGAGCCGAGACGGCCCAGGCCCCCTGGGCGGCCGATCTCCGGGGGGCGCTGGTCCTGGTCCTGGGGAGCGAGGGCCGGGGTCTCCGGCCGCTGGTGGCCCGGACCTGCGACCTGCTGGTCAGGATTCCCCTGGCCGGGCGCGTGGGGTCGCTCAACGTCTCGGCCGCGGGGGCGGCCCTCCTGTACGAGGTGCAGCGACAGCGGCGGGAGGGGCCTGGGCCCCGGCCGGGGCGCCGCCGGCAAGAATTGGGTTGACACGTAGGGGTCCGGTACATAGGATGAAGTTTTGTCGCGTGCTGGCGTAGCTCAGGGGTAGAGCGGCTGCCTTGTAAGCAGCAGGCCGGGGGTTCGATTCCCTTCGCCAGCTCCACCGTGACGAGACCGGGCGGTGCCCCGGCCAACTTTCGCAACCGGCGCCGGCCGTCTGCCGGCGGAGCGAGTCCACTGGAGTCCACGGTCCGAATGGCGAGGTACCCAAGTGGCCAAAGGGGGCAGACTGTAAATCTGCTGGCGAACGCCTTCGGGGGTTCAAATCCTCCCCTCGCCACCATCGTGGAGCCGACGTGCGGTCGGGCGGTGAACGGAACGAGAGCGGAGTCGAGCGACCGGCCGGGAGTCTTCGGCCGACGTGTGACCCCGAAACGCGGGAATAGCTCAGCGGTAGAGCGCCAGCCTTCCAAGCTGGGGGTCGCGGGTTCGAATCCCGTTTCCCGCTCCATTGGTCAGCCTGAAGCCAGGCTGGCGGCGGGTCGGCCGGGGCCGGCCGCGCCGGGACGTGGGACATGATCGAGGCCCATGTAGCTCAGTCGGTAGAGCACGTCCTTGGTAAGGACGGGGTCACCGGTTCAAGTCCGGTCATGGGCTCCAGCCCTCTTGCCAGGCGCCGGGTGAGCGCCGCTCGAGGAGGATAGAGAGAGATGGCCAAGGCGAAGTTCGACCGGACGAAGCCGCACGTGAACGTGGGGACGATCGGGCACATCGATCACGGGAAGACGACGTTGACGGCGGCGATCACGAAGGTGCTGCACACGAAGAACAAGGGCATCGCGGTGCGGGAGTACGGGTCGATCGACAATGCGCCGGAAGAGCGGGAGCGGGGCATCACGATCGCGGTGGCGCACGTGGAGTACGAGACGGCGAACCGGCACTACGCGCACATCGACTGCCCGGGGCACGCGGACTACATCAAGAACATGATCACGGGGGCGGCGCAGATGGACGGGGCCATCCTGGTGGTGGCCGCGAACGACGGGCCGATGCCGCAGACGCGGGAGCACGTGCTGCTGGCGCGGCAGGTGAACGTGCCGTATCTCGTGGTGTTCATGAACAAGGTGGACATGGTGGACGACCCGGAGATCCTGGACCTGGTGGAGTTGGAGGTCCGGGAGCTGTTGAAGAAGTACAACTTTCCGGGGGACGACATTCCGGTGATCCGGGGGTCGGCGCTGCAGGCGAACGAGCACCCGGAGGATCCGAAGGCGGCGGCGGCGATCTGGGAGTTGATGGAGGCGGTGGACAGCTACATTCCGACGCCGATGCGGCCGGTGGACAAGCCGTTCCTGATGCCGGTGGAGGACATTTTCAGCATCACGGGGCGGGGGACGGTGGTGACGGGGCGGATCGAGCGGGGGATCGTGAAGGTCGGGGACGAGATCGAGATCGTGGGGATGCAGGACGCGGCGCGGAAGAGCGTGGTGACGGGGGTGGAGATGTTCCGCAAGCTCCTGGACGAGGGGCAGGCGGGGGACAACGTGGGGGCGCTGTTGCGGGGGATCGACAAGGACGAGGTGGAGCGGGGGCAGGTGCTGGCGAAGCCGGGGTCGATCAAGCCGCACAAGACGTTCAAGGCCGAGGTGTACGTGCTGGCGAAGGAAGAGGGGGGGCGGCACACGCCGTTCTTCCAGGGGTACCGGCCGCAGTTCTACTTCCGGACGACGGACGTGACGGGGGTGTGCACGCTGCCGGCGGGGGTGGAGATGGTGATGCCGGGGGACAACGTGGCGATGGCGGTGGAGCTGATCACGCCGATCGCGATGGAGAAGGAGTTGCGGTTCGCGATTCGCGAGGGGGGCCGGACGGTGGGGGCAGGCGTCGTGACGGAGATCGTGACGTAGGCGGAGGACCGAGACACCATGCCCCGAGAGATCATCAGCTTGGCCTGCGGCGACTGCCAGCGGCGGAACTACACCCAGACGAAGAATCGACGGACGCATCCGGACCGGCTGGAGATGAAGAAGTACTGCCGGTGGTGCCGGAAGCACACCGCCCACAAGGAAACGAAGTAGGCCGAGCCAGGGCAGTAGCTCTAACGGCTAGAGCACCGGACTCCAAATCCGGGGGATGGGGGTTCGAATCCCTCCTGCCCTGCCACAAAGACGAGGACACGTAGACACGGGATGGAGGCGCTGAGGAAGGTCCGGGAGTTCTTCCACGACGTCATGGTCGAGTTCCGGCGGGTCTCGTGGCCGACGCCGCAAGGAAGTGACGGGCTCGACGAGCGTCGTGATCGTCATGGTGCTCGTCCTGGCCGCGTTCCTCGCGGTCGTGGATCACGCCCTGACGTGGATCGTCCGTCTGGTCCTCCGGTAAGGTGCTCATGTCAAGAGACTGGTACGTCGTGCACACGTACTCGGGGTTCGAGAACAAGGTGGCGGAGGCGATCCGCCAGCGGGCCAAGATCTTTGGCCAGGAAGAGGCGATCAGCCAGGTCGTGATCCCGACCGAGGAGGTCGTCGAGGTTCGCAAGGGGCAGAAGCGAATCACGCCCCAGAAGTTCTTCCCCGGCTACGTGCTGGTCGAGATGGAGATGACCGACGACTCCTGGCACCTCGTGAAGTCGACGCCGAAGGTGACGGGATTCGTCGGCTCGGGGACGCGGCCGTCGCCGCTCCCCGCGAGGAGGTCGACGCGATCCTCCACCAGATGGAGCTCGGCGCCGAGAAGCCGAAGCCCAAGTCGGTCTTCCAGAAGGGCGACAAGGTCCGGGTGATCGAGGGGCCGTTCGTCAACTTCAGCGGGATGATCGAGGACATGAGCCCCGAGCGCGGCAAGCTGAAGGTCATGGTCCAGATCTTCGGGCGGCTGACGCCGGTGGAGCTCGAATACTACCAGGTCGAGCGCGCCTAGATGTCGCGCGCCGGCAGGTCGAGCGCGCACGGACGCCGTCGGTCGACGGGCGGAGCGCGCGTGGCGAGCAGGAGAGGCTAGCGCACCATGGCGAAGAAGGTCCAGGCCGTCGTCAAGCTCCAGATCCCGGCGGGGAAGGCGAATCCGGCCCCTCCGGTCGGGCCGGCGCTCGGCCAGCACGGCGTGAACATCATGGAGTTCTGCAAGGGGTTCAACGCGCGGACGGGGAGCCAGGAGGGCCTGATCCTCCCGGTGGTCGTCACGATCTACGCCGACCGCTCGTTCACGTTCGAGGTGAAGACGCCCCCGGCGGCCGTGCTCCTCAAGCGGGCGGCCGGGATCGCGAAGGCCTCGGCGAATCCCCTCAAGATCAAGATCGCGAAGGTGACCCGAGCCCAGGTCCGCGAGATCGCGCAGACGAAGCTGGTCGACCTGAACACGGACAACGTGGATCAGGCCATGCGCATCGTCGAGGGGACCGCACGCAGCATGGGCATCGAGGTCGTGAGCTAGGAGGGCGGGCGCATGCCAGTGGCGAAGGCGTACGCGAAGGCGAGCGCGCAGATCGAGGCGGACAAGGCCTACTCCGTGGAGGAGGCCGTGGACCTCGCGAAGCGCGTGGCCCACGCGAAGTTCGACGAGACCGTCGAGCTCGCCGTGCGGCTCGGAGTCAACCCCAAGCACGCGGACCAGATGGTCCGCGGCGCGGTGCTCCTCCCGCACGGGACCGGCAAGTCGGTCCGCGTGATCGTCTTCGCGAAGGGCGAGAAGGAGCGCGAGGCGCGCGAGGCCGGCGCGGACGTCGTCGGCGCCGAGGACCTCGTCGAGAAGATCCAGGGCGGCTGGCTCGAGTTCGACACCGCGGTCGCGACGCCGGACCTCATGGGTCAGGTGGGGCGGCTCGGGAAGGTCCTCGGGCCCCGCGGCCTCATGCCGAACCCCAAGGTCGGGACGGTGACGTTCGACGTCGGCCGGGCGATCCGGGAGGTCAAGGCCGGCAAGGTCGAGTTCAAGGTGGACAAGGCCGGCAACGTGCAGGTGCCCGTCGGCAAGCGGTCCTTCGCGGCCGAGCACCTGGCGGTGAACGCCAGCGCGATCATCGAGGCGCTGGTGAAGGCGAAGCCCGCGGCGGCGAAGGGGCAGTACCTGCGCAGTATCACGGTGTCGACGACGATGGGGCCCGGCGTGCACGTGGACGTCCAGCGCATCGCCAGTCAGTACAAGCTGTAGGAGGCCAACGTGCCCACGGCAGAGAAGGCAGGGACGATCGAGGAGCTCCGGAAGCGGCTGGACGGAGCCACGGCTGCGGTCCTGACCGAGTACCGGGGCCTCACGGTCCACCAGATCTCGGATCTCCGGAAGCAGCTCAAGGCGGCTTCCGCGGAGTACCGCGTCGTCAAGAACCGGTTGGCGCGCGTCGCCATCGAGGGGTCGCCGCTGGCCTCGCTCCGGCCGCACCTCACCGGGCCGATCGGGGTCGTGATCGCCCGGAAGGATCCGGGCGCCGTGGCCAAGACCCTCCAGGGGTTCGTCAAGACGAACCCGGCGCTCCAGCTCCGCGTGGGCGTCGTCGACGGGCAGCTCCTGGATGCGCAGGGGCTCAAGGCGGTGGCGGACCTGCCGTCGCGGGAGGCCCTCCGCTCCCAGCTCGTGGGCGCGATCCAGGGACCCCTCGCGCAGCTGCTGGGTCTTCTCCAGGCGCCGCAGCGGGAGCTCGCATTCATCCTGGCCGAGCGGGGCAAGCAGGCCCCGCCCGAATCGGCCGAGCAGACGGGACGGACGGAATCGGACGAGAGCGGTCAGAGCCCACTGGGCTCCGACGATGACAAGGGGGACAGAGGATGACGAAGGTCGATCAGGTAGCCGAGCAGCTGGACCAGTTGACCCTGTTGGAGGCGGCCCAGCTGTCCAAGCTCCTTCAGGAGAAGTGGGGCGTGTCGGCCGCGGCGCCCATGGCCGTGGCGGCGATGCCCGGGATGGGGATGCCCGGCGGCGCGGCCGCGGCGGCCGAGGAGGAAAAGACCGAGTTCGATCTGGTGCTCATGGGCGCCGGCGAGAAGAAGATCCAGGTCATCAAGGTCGTGCGGGAGCTGACCGGGCTCGGGCTCAAGGAGGCCAAGGCGGTCGTCGACGAGGCCCCCAAGCCGGTCAAGGAGAAGGTCTCGAAGGCCGAGGCCGAGGACATGAAGAAGAAGCTCGAGGAGGTCGGCGCCACCGTCGAGATCAAGTAGCCCTGCGTGTCGACGGTCGCGCGCCGGACCGAGCCCGCCGCGGGTATGGCGGGCTTGCGTCGCTCCGGGGGAACGCCCCCGAGCCGGGCGGCCGTCGGAACCGGCTGGACGGAGTGTGCGCAGATTGACTCCGAGCACCCCGGAACACCGGGGCTGAGGGGATAGATGGCGGGACAGATTCAGTGTGGCCGTCGCGTCCGTCGCGATTTCGGGAAGATTGCGTCGATCGTCGAGATCCCGAATCTGATCGAGATCCAGCGGAACTCGTACGAGGCCTTTCTGCAGAAGGACTACTCGCCGGAGCACCGCGAGGACATGGGCCTGCAGGCGGTGTTCAAGAGCGTGTTTCCGATCTCGGACTACAACGAGAACGCCTCCCTGGAGTTCGTGGGGTACCACTTCGGCGACCCCAAGTACACGGTGGAGGAGTGCCATGCCCGCGGCATGACCCATGCCATCCCGCTCAAGGTGACGCTCCGCCTGGTGGTGTACGAGCAGGACAAGAGCGCCCGGCACCGGGCGGTCAAGGACATCAAGGAGCAGGAGGTCTATCTCGGCGAGCTGCCGCTCATGACCGAGAAGGGGACCTTCATCATCAACGGCACCGAGCGCGTGGTCGTCAGCCAGCTGCAGCGCTCGGCCGGCGTGTTCTTCGACGACGACCGGGGCAAGACGCTCGCCTCGGGCAAGAAGATCTTCTCGGCCCGGATCATCCCGTACCGCGGGTCGTGGGTGGAGTTCGAGTTCGACGCCAACGACATCCTGCAGGTGCGCATCGACCGCCGCCGCAAGATGCTGGCGACGGCGTTCCTGCGAGCCTTCTGCTTCTTGGAGAAGGGCACGGTGCTTTCGGACGAGGAGATCCTGGGGGCCTTCTACGACCTCGAGGAGGTCATGGGCTTCGAGGACGGCGCGGTCGTCGTCAAGCTGAACCCGGAGATCCACCAGCACGAGACGCCGGTGACCGAGGACATCAAGCAGCCCCGGCATCGCGAGGCGATCGTCCAGGCCGGCCGGCGCCTGAACAAGGCGCGGGTGGAGCGCATGATCGAGGCGGGGATCACGAAGTTCCAGGTCCCCATGGCGTGGCTGGAGAACCGGCGCACCGGCGGCCGGGTGGTCGACTCCAAGACGGGCGAGGTGCTCCTGGAGGCGAACCAGCTCCTGACCTCGAACGAGCTCGCGAAGGTCGTCGCCCGCCCGGTGGCGCCGTTCAAGGTGGTCTTCGAGGATCCCGACAAGAACGACGCCTCCGTGCACGAGACGCTGACGCGGGACACGCACCGCAACCCGGACGAGGCGCTGGTGGAGATGTACCGGCGGCTGCGCCCGGGCGATCCGCCGACCGTGGAGTCGGCGCGCGCGCTCTTCCGCGGCATGTTCCTCGATCCGCGGCGCTACGACCTGGCGCGGGTCGGGCGCTTCATGCTGAACAAGAAGCTCGGCACGGAGTCGCCGCTGAACTGGAAGACGCTCCGGACCGAGGACATCGTGGCGGTGGTCCGGCGCCTCCTGGCCGTCAAGCAGGAGCGCTATCCGACCGATGACATCGACCACCTGGGGAACCGGCGCGTGCGGTCGGTGGGCGAGCTCCTGGAGAACCAGTTCCGCGTGGGCCTGACCCGCATGGAGCGGGCGATCAAGGAGCGGATGTCCATCGCCGACATCGAGAGCCTGATGCCACACGACCTGGTGAACGCGAAGCCGGTGTCGGCGGTGGTGAAGGAGTTCTTCGGCTCCTCGCAGCTGTCCCAGTTCATGGACCAGACGAACCCGCTGGCCGAGCTGACGCACAAGCGCCGGCTCTCGGCGCTCGGCCCCCGGGGGCTCTCGCGGGAGCGCGCCGGCTTCGAGGTGCGGGACGTCCACCCGACGCACTACGGGCGGATCTGCCCGATCGAGACGCCGGAAGGCCCGAACATCGGGCTCATCTCGTCCCTCTCCACGTACGCGCGGATCAACGAGTTCGGGTTCATCGAGACGCCGTACCGGCGCGTCGAGGCCGGCACCGTCTCGGACGACATCGTCTTCCTCACGGCGCTCGAGGAGGAGCAGGTCGTCATCGCCCAGGCCAACGCCGAGATCGACAAGCGCGGAAAGTTCGTGGCCGACCGCGTCGAGGCCCGCAAGAGCGGGGAGTTCAAGCTGGTGCCGCCGGAGGAGCTCCACTACATGGACGTCTCTCCGAAGCAGCTGGTGTCGGTGGCTGCCAGCCTGATCCCGTTCCTCGAGAACGACGACGCGAACCGGGCCCTCATGGGCTCGAACATGCAGCGCCAGGCGGTGCCCCTGCTCCAGCCGGAAGCGCCGCTCGTCGGCACCGGGATGGAGCACGTGGTCGCCCGGGACTCCCAGGCGGTCGTGCTGGCCCGCCGGGGCGGGGTGATCGAGTCGGTCAGCGCCGACCGCGTCGTGATCCGGGCCGAGGGCCGCGGCAAGAAGGCGGACCCGGTGCACGACCGGACGCTGGAGATCTACAACCTGACGAAGTACCGGCGCTCGAACCAGAACACGTGCATCAACCAGCGGCCGATCGTCCGGAAGGGGCAGAAGATCGCGGCGGGCGAGGTGATCGCGGACGGGCCCGGTACCGACCAGGGCGAGCTCGCGCTGGGGCGGAACGTCCTCGTCGCCTTCATGCCCTGGGGCGGGTACAACTTCGAAGACGCGATCCTGGTCTCCGAGCGGCTCGTGAAGGACGACCGCTACACCTCGATCCACATCGAGGAGTTCGAGATCCAGGCGCGCGACACGAAGCTGGGCAAGGAAGACATCACGCGGGACATCCCGAACGTGGCGGAGGAGGCCCTCAAGGACCTCGACGAGTCGGGGATCGTGCGGAAGGGCGCGAAGGTCAAGGCCGGCGACATCCTGGTCGGCAAGATCACGCCCAAGGGGGAGACGCAGCTCACCCCGGAGGAGAAGCTCCTGCGCGCCATCTTCGGCGAGAAGGCCGGGGACGTGCGGGACACCTCGCTCACGGTGCCGCCCGGCATCGAGGGGACGGTGGTCGACGTCAGCGTCTTCTCGCGGCGCGGCATCGACAAGGACGAGCGCGCCAAGTCCATCGAGCGCGAGGAGGTCGATCGCCTCGAGAAGGATCTCCAGGACGAGATCGTCGACGTGGAGATGGAGCGCGACCAGAAGCTCAAGAACCTCCTGGTCGGAAAGACGCTGACGCACGACCTCGTCGACGAGCGCGAAGAGACGCTGGGCCGGAAGGGCCAGAAGATCGAGCGCGCGTGGCTGGACGAGCTCGACTGGGACCGGCTGACGAAGGTCAAGGTGAAGGAGGACGACGGGCACGCCTCCAACGTCCGCCGGATCGCGGAGGTGGCCGACCAGGCGGTGGCCTTCCTCCGCTCGGAGCACCAGCTGAAGATCGAGCGCGTCCAGCGGGGCGATGACCTGCCGCCGGGCGTCATCAAGATGGTGAAGGTCTACGTCGCCGTGAAGCGCAAGCTCTCGGTCGGCGACAAGATGGCCGGCCGTCACGGGAACAAGGGCGTCGTCTCCCGGGTCCTGCCCGAGGAGGACATGCCATACCTGCCCGACGGGACGCCGGTGGAAATGGTGCTGAACCCCCTCGGCGTCCCGTCGCGGATGAACGTGGGGCAGATCCTGGAAACCCACCTCGGGTGGGCCGCGCGGGGACTCGGGCTCCACATCGCGAGCCCGGTGTTCGACGGGGCCACCGAAGACGAGATCAAGGGCCTCCTGCGCGAAGCCAAGCTCCCGACGTCGGGGAAGGTGATCCTCTGCGACGGACGGAGCGGCAAGCCGTTTCACCAGGAGGTCACGGTCGGCTACATCTACATGCTGAAGCTGGCCCACCTGGTCGACGACAAGATGCATGCCCGCTCCATCGGGCCGTACTCCCTCGTCACGCAGCAGCCGCTCGGCGGCAAGGCGCAGTTCGGCGGCCAGCGGTTCGGTGAGATGGAGGTGTGGGCGCTGGAGGCGTACGGCGCCGCGCACACGCTCCAGGAGATGCTGACCGTGAAGTCGGACGATGTCGAGGGCCGGAATCGTATCTACGAAGCCATCGTCAAGGGCGAGAACTTCCTGGAGCCGGGGACGCCGGAGTCGTTCAACGTCCTGGTGAAGGAGCTCCAGAGCCTCGCGCTGGACGTCGAGCTCATCCAGCGAGACGGGAAGGGGAAGGCCTGACGTGCAGGTCGTGGCTACCTCGGCCCGTCGCCCCTAGGCACGGGTCGTTGGAAGGGCATCCCTGGCGCGCGCGCCGGGGCGGCGGCCGTCCCCGTTGGACGGCGCGGGGGAACTTCCCCCGATGAAGGAGGAGCGAATGCTGACGGATCGGCCGTTCGGGAGTCTTCTCAGGGAAGAGCGCCCCACCAAGGATCTGTGGGGGATCCTCGACAACCGATACGCGAAGCCCATCACGTTCGACGCGATCCGTATCCGGCTGGCGCCGCCCGAGAAGATCCGGAACATCTGGTCGAGCGGCGAGGTCAAGAAGCCGGAGACCATCAACTACCGGACCTTCAAGCCGGAGCGCGACGGGCTGTTCTGCGCCCGCATCTTCGGCCCGACGAAGGACTACGAGTGCGCGTGCGGCAAGTACAAGCGCATGAAGTTCGCCGGCGTCATCTGCGACAAGTGCGGAGTGGAAGTGACGCGGGCGCGGGTGCGCCGCGAGCGGATGGGACACATCGAGCTCGCCTCGCCGGTGTCGCACGTCTGGTTCTTCAAGGGGCTGCCGAGCCGCATCGGGCAGCTCCTGGACATGTCGCTGCGGGACCTGGAGAAGATCCTCTACTTCGAGGAGTACGTGGTCCTCGACCCGGGGCCGTCGAACCTCAAGAAGAAGGACCTGGTCACCGTCGACAAGTACCGGAAGCTGGCCGAGGAGTACTCGGCTGACCGCATCAAGGTCGGCATGGGCGCCGAGGCCATCCGGGGGCTTCTGCGGGACCTCGACCTCGAGACCCTGGAGCGCGAGCTCCGCGCCTCGATGCTGTCCGAGACGTCCGCCCAGAAGCGGAAGAAGGTCGTCAAGCGCCTCAAGGTCGTCGACGCCTTCATCAAGTCGCAGAACAAGGCCGAGTGGATGATCCTCGAGGCCATCCCGGTCATCCCGCCCGAGTTGCGCCCCCTGGTGCCCCTCGACGGCGGGCGGTTCGCGACCTCGGACCTCAACGACCTCTATCGCCGGGTGATCAACCGGAACAACCGGCTGAAGCGCCTCATGGAGCTGCGCGCCCCGGAGATCATCATCCGCAACGAGAAGCGGATGCTCCAGGAGGCGGTGGACGCGCTCTTCGACAACGGCCGGCGCGGCCGCGTGATCACCGGACCCAACAACCGGCCGCTGAAGTCGCTGTCCGACACGCTGAAGGGCAAGCAGGGGCGGTTCCGCCAGAACCTGCTCGGCAAGCGCGTCGACTACTCGGGCCGGTCCGTCATCGTGGTGGGGCCGCAGCTGAAGCTCCACCAGTGCGGGCTTCCCAAGAAGATGGCGCTGGAGCTGTTCAAGCCGTTCATCCTGCGGAAGCTCGAGGAGAAGGGTCTCGCGTCGTCGATCAAGGCCGCCAAGAAGATGGTGGAGAAGGAGCGGCCGGAGGTCTGGGACATCCTCGAGGACATCATCAAGGAGCACCCGGTGCTGCTCAACCGCGCGCCGACGCTCCACCGGCTCGGGATCCAGGCGTTCGAGCCGATCCTGGTCGAGGGCAAGGCCATCGAGATCCACCCGCTCGTCTGCACCGCGTTCAACGCGGACTTCGACGGCGACCAGATGGCGGTGCACGTGCCGCTCTCGCACGAGGCGCAGCTCGAGGCGCAGATCCTCATGCTGTCCTCCAACAACGTGCTGTCGCCGGCGAACGGCGCGCCGCTCGTGATCCCCACCCAGGACATGGTGTTCGGGATCTACTACCTGACCAAGGAGCGGAAGAGCGCCAAGGGTGAGGATCGACGCTTCGCGGACATGGAAGAGGTCCGGATGGCGTACGACGCGGAGGACGTGGACCTCCAGGCGCGGGTCTGGGTGCGCGGGTTCGACCCGCAGAACCCGGCCGCGCTGATCGAGACCACGGTGGGCCGAGTGCTCTTCAACGAGGTCGTGCCGATGGAGCTCCGCCCGGTGAACAAGGAGCTCAAGAAGAAGGAAGTGACGCAGCTCGTCGGCGACTGCTACCACCGGCTCGGCAACGCCGAGACCGTCAAGTTCCTGGACGACCTCAAGGACATCGGGTTCCGCTATGCCTCGCTGTCGGGCCTCTCGATCGGGATCGACGACATGAAGACCCCGCCATCGAAGAAGGACCTGATCGAGCAGGCGCGGCGCCAGGTGTTCGAGGTCGACGCGCAGTACCAGGACGGCGTCATCACGAACGGCGAGCGCTACAACAAGGTGGTCGACATCTGGGCCCGGGTCACCGAGGACATCGCCGACGAGATGTTCCGCGAGCTCGAGGCGGACGAGCAGCAGGGGGAGTTCAACCCGATCTTCATGATGGCCGACTCGGGGGCCCGGGGCTCGAAGCAGCAGATCCGGCAGCTGGCCGGCATGCGCGGGCTCATGGCGAAGCCGTCGGGCGAGATCATCGAGACGCCGATCACGTCGAACTTCCGCGAGGGGCTCACCGTGCTCGAGTACTTCACCTCGACGCACGGCGCCCGCAAGGGCCTGGCCGACACGGCGCTCAAGACGGCCGACTCGGGCTACCTCACGCGGCGGCTGGTGGACGTGGCCCAGGACGTCATCATCAGCGAGCAGGACTGCGGGACGGTCAAGTCCAACGAGGCGACGCCGCTGGTCGAGGGCGGCGAGATCATCCAGTCGCTCAAGGACCGCGTGCTGGGGCGGGTCGCGGCGGAGGACATCCGCGATCCCTTCTCGGACGAGGTGATCGTGCGGGCGGGGATCGAGATCGACGAGGCCTTCGCGACTCGGATCGAGGATGCGGGGCTCGAGCGGGTCAAGATCCGCTCCGTGCTCACCTGTGAGGCGAAGCGAGGGGTGTGCATCCGGTGCTACGGCCGGAACCTCGCGGCGGGGCGGCTCGTGGAGCTCGGCGAGGCCGTGGGCATCATCGCGGCCCAGTCGATCGGCGAGCCGGGCACGCAGCTGACGATGCGGACGTTCCACATCGGCGGCACCGCGCGCACCATCACCGCGCAGTCGAAGCACGAGACGAAGTTCGGCGGCATCGTCCGGTACCACAACGCCCGCACCGTCGTGAACCGGGAGGGCGACCTGGTCGTCATGAACCGGAACGGCGAGCTCGCGGTGGTGGACGAGAAGGGACGGGAGAAGGAGCGCTATCCCATCGTCTACGGCGCCCGGGTCAAGGTGCGGGACGGCAAGAAGGCCATCGCCGGCCAGGTGCTGGTCGAGTGGGACCCGTACACGACGCCGATCCTCACCGAGGTCGCGGGGAAGCTCGTCTACCGGGACATCGTGGAGGACGTGACGATCCACGACGAGATCGACGAGGTCACCGGCCTGGCCAGCAAGGTCATCATCGAGGACCAGGGCGGGCAGCGGCAGCCGCGGGTGTCGATCAAGGCCGTGGAGGGCGAGGGCGCCGGGGCGGTCGAGACCGACCGGACGATCGGCAGCTATGCCCTGCCGGTCAAGGCGCACGTGATGGTGGGCGATGGGGCGGTGGTGTCCGCCGGCGACGTCATCGCCAAGATCCCCCGGGAAACGACGAAGACCAAGGACATCACCGGCGGCCTCCCGCGGGTGGCGGAGCTCTTCGAGGCCCGGAAGCCGAAGGAGCAGGCGACCATCACCGAGATCGACGGCGTCGTGCGCTTCGCCGGGATCCAGAAGGGCATGCGGAAGATCGAGGTCCAGGCCGACGACGGCGAGGTGAAGGAGTACCTCGTCCCGCGCGGCAAGCACATCACCGTGCGCGAGGGCGATCGGGTCAAGGCCGGCGAGCCGCTCATGGAGGGCTCGGAGAACCCGCACGACATCCTGGCCGTCCTCGGAGACAAGCAGCTCCAGGAGTACCTGGTCGACGAGGTCCAGGAGGTCTACCGGCTCCAGGGCGTGACGATCAACGACAAGCACATCGAGATCATCGTGCGCCAGATGCTGCGCCGGGTCCGCATCGAGGAGGTCGGGGACACCGACTTCGTCGTCGGGGAGCTGGTGGACCGCTTCGTGTTCCATGCGGAGAACGACAAGGTGGTGGAGGGCGGCGGGCGGCCCGCGACGGCGAAGCCGATCCTCCTCGGGATCACCAAGGCGTCCTTGTCGACGGACAGCTTCATCTCCGCGGCGTCGTTCCAGGAGACCACCCGGGTGCTCACCGAGGCGGCGATCAGCGGCAAGGTGGACGACCTCCGGGGGCTCAAGGAAAACGTCATCGTGGGCCGGCTCATCCCGGCCGGGACCGGGCTGTTGCTCTATGCCAAGAGCGAGCTCCAGCCGCTCGGGGACGAGCGCCGCAGCGAGGACGCCCAGCTGGCGGCGGTGACCGAGGAGCTCCAGGCGGCGACCCTCCTCCCCAGCATGCCGATCGACCGCATCGCCGGGGACGAGACCGATGGTTGACAGAAGGGCCGATCGTTGCTATAAAACTGGAGTTTTGGCCCTGGTGTCGGCCGTGCTCTGCGCCGCCGTTCCTGGGAAACCCGTCAACGCGCCGTAACGGAAGGGATCCGATGCCGACTATCAGCCAGCTTGTCCGATATGGCCGGGAGGCGATGCGGAAGAAGTCCAAGGCCCCGGCCATGGAGGGCTCGCCGCAGAAGCGCGGGGTCTGCATCCGCGTGTACACCACCACGCCGAAGAAGCCCAACTCGGCCCTCCGGAAGGTGGCCCGCGTGCGGCTGACGAATGCGATCGAGGTCACGGCGTACATTCCGGGGGTCGGGCACAACCTGCAGGAGCACTCGATCGTCGTGATCCGGGGCGGGCGCGTGAAGGACTTGCCGGGCGTGCGCTACCACATCGTCCGCGGGATCCTCGACGCGGCCGGGGTCGCGAACCGCCGGCAGTCTCGATCCAAGTACGGTGCGAAGACGCCCAAGGGCGCCGGCGCCGCGTAAGCAGGAGCCACCATGCCGCGACGGGCCATTATTCAGCGCCGGGAGGTCAACCCCGACCCCAAGTACGGGAGCCGCCTGGTGGCGAAGTTCATCAACGTCATGATGCACGGGGGCAAGCGGAGCCTCTCCGAGGGGATCATGTACAACGCGCTCGACCTGATGGCCGACCGCGCGAAGCAGGACCCCCTCAAGCTGTTCAAGCAGGCGGTGGACAACGTGAAGCCCGCCCTCGAGGTGAAGTCCCGCCGCGTCGGGGGCTCCACGTACCAGGTGCCGGTCGAGGTGCGGCCGGAGCGTCGGACGTCCCTGTCCATGCGCTGGCTCGTCGGATTCGCGCGGTCGCGGCCGGAGAAGACCATGCAGGAGCGGCTGGCGGCGGAGCTGCTGGACGCGGCCAACAACCGCGGGACCGCCGTGAAGAAGCGCGAGGACACCCACCGCATGGCTGAGGCCAACAAGGCGTTCGCGCACTACCGCTGGTAGCAAAGTAAACGATCGGGCCGCCGCGCCCGCCTCCACCTCGTCCGCGTGACCGCGGCGCGGGTGTCGGCACCGGTGGCGGTCCAGGAGAAGGGTCGGGAAGAGTCGATGGAACGGCAGTATCCGCTGGATCGGACGCGCAACATCGGCATCATGGCGCACATCGATGCCGGGAAGACCACCACCACCGAGCGGATCCTCTACTACACCGGCCGGTCCTACAAGATCGGCGAGGTGCACGAGGGGACCGCCACGATGGACTGGATGGTCCAGGAGCAGGAGCGCGGCATCACCATCACCTCGGCCGCGACGACGTGCTTCTGGCGCGACTGCCGCGTCAACATCATCGACACCCCGGGCCACGTCGACTTCACGATGGAGGTGGAGCGCTCGCTCCGCGTCCTGGACGGCGCGGTCGCGATCCTCGACGCGGTGGCGGGGGTCGAGCCCCAGACGGAGACGGTCTGGCGGCAGGCGGACAAGTACCGGGTGCCGCGCATCATCTACGTCAACAAGATGGATCGGACCGGCGCGGACTTCTCCCGCTCGCTGGACATGATCCGGAGCCGGCTCGGCGTGATCCCGGTGGTCCTCCAGCTGCCCCTCGGGGCGGAGGATGGCTTCCGGGGCGTTATCGACCTGATCGAGGAGACCGCGCTGATCTGGCCGGAGACGGACGCCAATCTCGGGCCAGGAGTTCGAGCGCGTGCCGATCCCCGCCGAGTACGCGGCCCAGGTGCGCGAGTACCGGGAGCACCTGGTGGAGGCCTTGTCCGACGTCGACGAGAAGCTGATGGAGCAGTACCTCGAGGACAAGAAGCTCGAGCCCGCGGATCTCCGGGCGGCGGTCCGGGCCGGCACCCTCGCCATGAAGTACGTGCCGGTGATCTGCGGGGCGTCCTTCAAGAACAAGGGCGTGCAGCCGCTCCTCGACGCCGTCGTCGACTATCTGCCGTCGCCGCTCGACATCCCGCCGATGGAGGGGATCAACCCCGAGACCGGTGAGCCGGAGACGCGGCAGGCCTCGGACGCCGAGCCGTTCACGGCGCTCGCGTTCAAGCTGATGAACGACCCCTTCGTGGGCCAGCTGACGTTCCTCCGCGTCTACGCGGGGACGCTCGCGTCCGGCATGCACGTCTACAACTCGACGCAGCAGAAGAAGGAGCGGATCGGGCGCCTGCTCCGGATGCACGCGAACAAGCGCGAGGAGATCGAGAGCGTCGGCGCGGGGGACATCGCCGCCGTGGTCGGCCTCAAGTTCGCGCGCACCGGCGACACGCTCTGCGACCCGAACCGGCCGATCGTGCTCGAGAGGATGGACTTTCCGGAGCCCGTGATCTCGGTGGCGATCGAGCCGAAGACCAAGGCCGACGACGAGAAGCTCAGCCTGTCCATGGGCCGGCTGGCCCTCGAGGACCCGACGTTCCGGGTCGCCGTCGGACGCCGAGACCGGCCAGACGCTCATCTCGGGGATGGGCGAGCTCCACCTGGAGATCATCGTCGACCGGCTCCTGCGGGAGTTCAAGGTCGAGGCCAACGTCGGGCGGCCGGAGGTGGCCTACCGCGAGACGATCCGCCGCAAGGCCGAGGCCCGCGGGCGGTTCGTGCGGCAGACGGGCGGCCGGGGCCAGTACGGCGACGTCGAGATCGAGGTCGAGCCCGCGCCGGGCAAGGGGTTCGTCTTCGAGAACAAGATCGTGGGCGGCGTCGGTGCCGCGCGAGTACATCCCGGCCGTGGAGAAGGGCATCCGGGAGGCGCTGGAGAGCGGCGTGCTCGCCGGCTACCCGGTCGTCGACGTCCAGGTGATCGCTGATCGACGGCTCGTACCACGACGTCGACTCCTCCGAGATGGCGTTCAAGATCGCGGGCTCGATGGCGTTCAAGGATGCGGTGAAGCGAGGCCAGCCCGGTGCTCCTGGAGCCGATCATGCAGGTCGAGGTCGTGACGCCCGAGGAGTACATGGGCGCCGTCCACGGCGACCTCGCGTCGCGGCGCGGCCGGATCGTGTCGATGGAGGCCCGGGGCTCCTCGCAGGTGATCCGCGCCACCGCTCCGCTCGCCACCATGTTCGGTTACGCGACCGATCTGCGCTCCGCTACCCAGGGGCGCGCCACGTACACCATGCAGTTCGCCCGCTACGAGGAGGTCCCGACCAGCCTGGCCGAAGAGATCATGGCCAAGGTGGCCGGCCGAGCTCCCGCCCGCGCGGGCTCCCGCTGAGCGAGAGGCTCGGGAGGACGGACGAATGGCCAAGGCGAAGTTCGAGCGGACGAAGCCGCACGTGAACGTGGGGACGATCGGGCACATCGATCACGGGAAGACGACGTTGACGGCGGCGATCACGAAGGTGCTGCACACGAAGAACAAGGGCATCGCGGTGCGGGAGTACGGGTCGATCGACAATGCGCCGGAAGAGCGGGAGCGGGGGATCACGATCGCGGTGGCGCACGTGGAGTACGAGACGGCGAACCGGCACTACGCGCACATCGACTGCCCGGGGCACGCGGACTACATCAAGAACATGATCACGGGGGCGGCGCAGATGGACGGGGCCATCCTGGTGGTGGCCGCGAACGACGGGCCGATGCCGCAGACGCGGGAGCACGTGCTGCTGGCGCGGCAGGTGAACGTGCCGTATCTCGTGGTGTTCATGAACAAGGTGGACATGGTGGACGACCCGGAGATCCTGGACCTGGTGGAGTTGGAGGTCCGGGAGCTGTTGAAGAAGTACAACTTTCCGGGGGACGACATTCCGGTGATCCGGGGGTCGGCGCTGCAGGCGAACGAGCACCCGGAGGATCCGAAGGCGGCGGCGGCGATCTGGGAGTTGATGGAGGCGGTGGACAGCTACATTCCGACGCCGATGCGGCCGGTGGACAAGCCGTTCCTGATGCCGGTGGAGGACATTTTCAGCATCACGGGGCGGGGGACGGTGGTGACGGGGCGGATCGAGCGGGGGATCGTGAAGGTCGGGGACGAGATCGAGATCGTGGGGATGCAGGACGCGGCGCGGAAGAGCGTGGTGACGGGGGTGGAGATGTTCCGCAAGCTCCTGGACGAGGGGCAGGCGGGGGACAACGTGGGGGCGCTGTTGCGGGGGATCGACAAGGACGAGGTGGAGCGGGGGCAGGTGCTGGCGAAGCCGGGGTCGATCAAGCCGCACAAGACGTTCAAGGCCGAGGTGTACGTGCTGGCGAAGGAAGAGGGGGGGCGGCACACGCCGTTCTTCCAGGGGTACCGGCCGCAGTTCTACTTCCGGACGACGGACGTGACGGGGGTGTGCACGCTGCCGGCGGGGGTGGAGATGGTGATGCCGGGGGACAACGTGGCGATGGCGGTGGAGCTGATCACGCCGATCGCGATGGAGAAGGAGTTGCGGTTCGCGATTCGCGAGGGGGGCCGGACCGTGGGGGCAGGCGTCGTGACGGAGATCGTGGGGTAGCGCCGTGGTGCTGCTGACCGATCAGAAGATCCGGATTCGCCTGCGGGCCTACGACCACCGCCTCCTGGACCGGTCCGTCAAGGAGATCGTCGAGACCGTGCGGCGCACCGGGCGCGCGCGTGGCCGGTCCCGTGCTCCTGCCGACGGCGATCAGCCGATGGACGGTGCTGCGCTCGCCGCACGTGGACAAGAAGTCGCGCGAGCAGTTCGAGATGCGGACGCACAAGCGGCTCCTGGACATCCTCGATCCGACACCGCAGACGGTGGACGCGCTGACCAAGCTCGACCTGCCGTCCGGCGTCGACGTCGAGATCAAGTTCTAGCCAGACGGGACGCCCACCATGGCCAAGGCGATGAAGCAGGGACTGATCGCGCGCAAGCGCGGCATGACGCAGGTGTTCGCCGAGGACGGGAACATCGTGCCGGTGACGGTGCTCGAGGCCGGGCCCTGCACGGTGGTGCAGGTGAAGACCCAGGCGACCGACGGGTACGACGCGCTCCAGCTCGGGTTCGAGCCGAAGCGGAAGAAGGTCCGGAAGCCGATGGCCGGCCACTTCAAGAAGGCCGGGGTCGGGGCCGTGCGGATCCTGCGCGAGGTGCGGCTCGAGTCCGTGGACGGCTACCAGGTGGGGCAGACGCTCTCGGTGGACCTGTTCAAGCCCGGCGAGCTGGTGGACGTCACGGGGCTCCGGAAGGGCCGGGGCTTCCAGGGCGGCATCAAGCGCCACGGCTGGACGCGGCGGCGAGGCCAGCCACGGCTCGATGTTCCACCGGGCGCCGGGCTCGATCGGCGCCTCGTCGGACCCCTCCCGCGTGTTCCCGGGGCACCGGCTGCCGGGGCGCATGGGCGCGGTCCGGGTCACGACGCCGCACCTCGAGGTGGTCCGCGTGCTCCCCGAGCAGCACCTGCTCGTGATCAGGGGGGCCGTCCCGGGCGCCACGGGTGGGCTCCTGCTGGTGCGAAAGAGCGTCAAGCTCTCGAAGGCGCAGCAGCACGCTGCGAAGAAGGCGTGAGCGCGGCCATGGCGGGCACGGTGACGGTCAACGTCGTCGACGCGAGCGGCAAGGCCCGCGGCACCCTCGATCTCGACGCGGCCGTGTTCGGTGCGCCGATCCACGGCGCGCTGCTCCACCAGGCCGTCGTGCGGGAGCTGAACGGGCGCCGCGCCGGCACCCACGACACGAAGGGCCGGAGCGAGGTGTCGGGCGGCGGCAAGAAGCCCTGGAAGCAGAAGGGCACCGGCCGGGCGCGGCAGGGCTCGATCCGGGCGACCCAGTGGAAGGGGGGCGGGAAGCCCTTCGGCCCCACGCCCCGGAGCTACGCGCAGGCGATGCCGCGACAGGCGCGGCGCGGCGCGCTCCGGGCGGCCTGGACGGACAAGGTCGCCGGCGGGCAGCTCACGGTGGTGGAGCGACTCGAGCTGGCGCAGCCGAAGACGAAGGCGCTGGTCGGGCTCCTGGCCGGGCTCGGCGTCACGGGGACGCGGACGCTCCTCATGGTGGTCGAGCCCAGCGCCGGGCTGGTGCGCGCGTGCCAGAACGTGCCGTGGCTGACGCTCGGGCGCCCGGGCCACGTGTCGGTGGCCGAGCTCTTGAGGCACGACCGGATCGTGGCGGAACGCCAGGCCCTGGTCGCGACGCAGGAAAGGCTCCAGGCATGAGAGACCCCCGGCAGGTGGTGCTGCGGCCGCTCGTGACCGAGAAGGCGACGACGCTCAAGGACGAGCGCAACCAGGTGAGCTTCCAGGTGGCGGTGGACGCCAACAAGGTCGACATCCGGCGGGCGGTCGAGACGATCTTCAAGGTGAAGGTGACCGACGTGCGCACGCAGGTGATCTACGGCAAGGAGAAGCGGATGGGCCGCTTCGTGGGCCGGCGTGCGTCGTGGAAGAAGGCCGTCGTCCAGCTCGCGCCCGACAACAAGATCGAGTTCTTCGAGTCGTAAGCGGAACGCCAAAGAGCACGGAGACAGGACAGGACCATGGCAGTCAGGACGCTGAAGCCGACATCGGCCGGTCGACGGTTCCAGACCATTCTGAACTTCGACGAGATCACGAAGGTGCGCCCGGAGAAGGCGCTCGTCGTCACCAAGAAGCGGAGCGGGGGCCGGAACTCGCAGGGCCGCATCACGACGCGGCACATCGGCGGCGGGCACAAGCGGAAGATCCGGACGGTCGACTTCCGGCGCGAGAAGTTCGGGGTGCCGGCGAAGGTGGCGGCGATCGAGTACGACCCGAACCGCAGCGCCCACCTCGCCCTGCTGCACTACCGCGACGGGGAGAAGCGCTACATTCTCGCTCCCCACGGGCTCAAGGTGGACGACACCGTCGTCTCGGGCCCGAGCGCCGACATCCTGCCCGGCAACGCGCTCCCGCTTCGCGCCATCCCGGCGGGCACGACGATCCACAACGTGGAGCTCCAGCCCGGCAAGGGCGGGCAGCTGTGCCGGAGCGCCGGCACCGGGGCGCAGCTCGTGGCCAAGGAAGGGGAGATGGCTCACGTCAAGCTCCCCTCCGGCGAGATCCGGCTGATCCGCCAGACCTGCCTGGCGACGATCGGGCAGGTGGGCAACCTCGACCACGAGAACGTCACGGTCGGCAAGGCGGGCCGCAGCCGCTGGCTCGGGATCCGGCCGACGGTGCGGGGGACGGCCATGAACCCCGTCGACCACCCGATGGGCGGCGGCGAGGGACGCGGGAAGGGGAACCATCCCATGACCCCGTGGGGCAAGCCGACCAAGGGCGCCAAGACGCGGCGGCGCCAGCCGTCGGACCGGTACATCGTCGCGCGCCGCGGGCGGCGGCGGTAGGAGGACGACGTGGGACGCTCAGTCAGCAAGGGCCCGTTCATCGACGCGCATCTCATCGAGAAGGTCGAGGCCCTCAATGCCTCCCGGCAGAAGAAGGTGATCAAGACGTGGTCCCGGCGCTCGACGATCAGCCCGGACTTCGTCGGGCACACGCTGGCCGTCCACAACGGGCGGAAGTTCATCCCGGTCTACGTCACCGAGAACATGGTCGGCCACAAGCTCGGCGAGTTCTCGCCGACGCGGACGTTCCGCGCCCACGGGTCGCACACCGAGAAGTCGACGGCGCTGAAGTAGGACGGGGATCTCATGCTGACCAAGGCCGTCGCACGTTACATCCGGGTGTCGCCCCGCAAGGCGCGTCTGGTCGCCGACCTCGTCCGCGGCAAGACCGTGGCGGAGGCGCTGGCGATCCTGCAGTACTCGCCGCAGATCGCGGCGCGGCACATCGAGAAGGTTCTGCGATCGGCCGTCGCCAACGCCGAGCACAACCACCAGGTGCGAAGCCTGGACGACCTCCGGGTGAACGCAGTGATCGACGGGGGGCCGTCGCTCAAGCGGATCCAGCCTCGGGCGATGGGCCGGGCGTTCTGGATCCGACATCGACTCGCGCACATCACGGTGGCCCTGGCCGAGTCCGGGGCGGGCACCGCTCCGGCGCGGCCCGGGCCGGCCGCGGCGACGCGCGCGCGTCCGGGCGGCGGCCGGCGACCGGCCAAGACGACGACGAGGAGCGCGTAATGGGGCAGAAGACCCACCCGATCGGGTTCCGGCTGGGGACGACGCGGACGTGGAGCTCGCGCTGGTTCGCTTCCAAGGAGTACGCGAACCTGCTCCACGAGGACGTCAAGATCCGGCGATACATCAAGGACGCGCTCTACCACGCGGGCATCTCGCGGATCGACGTCGAGCGCTCGGCCAACCGGGCGCGGATCACCGTCCACACGGCGCGGCCCGGGATCATCATCGGGCGGAAGGGCGCCGAGGTCGAGAAGCTCAAGAGCGAGCTGCAGATGCGCACGGGGAAGGAGATCCACCTCGACATCCAGGAGGTGGTCCATCCGGAGCTCGACTCGCAGCTCGTCGCCGAGAACATCGCGCTCCAGCTGGAGAAGCGGGTGGCGTTCCGGCGCGCGATGAAGAAGGCGGTGCAGAGCTCGGTGCGGCTCGGGGCCGAGGGCGTCCGGATCGCCTGCGCGGGACGGCTCGGCGGCGCCGAGATCGCCCGGCGCGAGTGGTACCGCGACGGCCGCGTGCCGCTCCAGACGCTCCGGGCGGACCTCGATTTCGGGGTGGCCACGGCGCACACGACGTACGGGACGATCGGCGTGAAGGTGTGGATCTTCAAGGGCGAGGTGCTGCCCGCGGCCCGGGCGGCCGAGCTCGGGTAGCCGGACTCGCGATGCTCCAGCCCAAGCGCGTCAAGTACCGCAAGGCCCAGCGGGGCCGGATGAAGGGGACCGCCCACCGGGGCGCGACGCTCGCGTTCGGCGACTTCGGGTTGAAGGCCCTCGAGCCGTGCTGGCTCACGAACCGCCAGATCGAGGCGGGCCGCGTGGCCCTGACGCGGTCGGTCAAGCGGGGCGGCAAGATCTGGATCCGGGTGTTCCCGGACAAGCCCTTCACCAAGAAGCCCGCCGAGACGCGGATGGGGAAGGGCAAGGGGAATCCCGAGTACTGGGTGGCGGTCGTCAAGCCCGGCCGGATCCTGTACGAGATGGAAGGGCTGACCGAGGACATCGCTCGGGAGGCGTTCCGCCTGGCGGGCAACAAGCTGCCCATCCGGACGAAGATGATCAAGCGCGAGCGAGCATGAGCCCACAGGCCGCCAGAGGGCTGAGCGAGGCGGGGCGATGAAGGGGAAGACGAACCTGCGCGATCTGAGCGAGACCGAGCTCGGGCAGAAGGCCCGTGAGCTCCGGGAGGAGGTCTTCAACCTCCGCTTCCAGGTCTCGATGGCGATGGCGAAGAACCCGTCGCGCATCGGCCAGGCCCGGCGCGAGCTCGCCCGCGTCCAAACACTGCTGCGCGAGCGCTCGCTCGGGCTGCAGCGCGGCTAGGCGCGGGGAGGCGAGGCGTGCTGAAGACCCGGGTCGGTCTGGTGGTCAGCGACAAGATGAGCAAGACGCGAGTGGTCGTGGTGGAGCGCTCCTTCCGCCATTCGCAGTACGAGCGCGTCATCAAGCGCACGCTCGCGGTTCAAGGCGCACGACGAGCGGAACGAGGCGCACGTGGGCGACCGCGTGCTCATCGTGGAGACCCGCCCCTTGTCCAAGGACAAGCGGTGGCGGATCAAGGAGATCCTCGAGCGGGCCTCCTGAGCCCGCCCGGGGAGCGTACAGCCATGATTCAACCGCGGACGATGCTGGAGGTCGCCGACAACTCGGGCGCCCGGAAGGTGCAGTGCATCCGGGTGATGGGCGGCTCGAACAAGCGGTACGCGTCGATTGGAGACACGATCATCGTGGCGGTGAAGGAAGCGACCCCCGACGGGTCCGTGAAGAAGGGCGACGTGGCGCGCGCGGTCGTGGTGCGGACGGCGAAGGAGATCCGGCGGCCTGACGGCTCGCACATCAAGTTCGATCGCAACGCCGCGGTGCTCCTGAACCCGCAGAACAACCCGATCGGGACGCGCATCTTCGGACCGGTGGCGCGCGAGCTTCGGGATCGGCAGTTCCTGAAGATCATCTCGCTCGCCCCCGAGGTGCTGTGAGGAGCTCTGAATCAATGTCTGCATCGCGAGCGTTGGCGATCCGGAAGAACGACACCGTGCTGGTCATCGCGGGACGGGAGAAGGGCAAGCGCGGCAAGGTCCTGTTCGTGCTGCCGGCCCGGGAGCGCGTCGTCGTGGAGCGCATCAACATGGTCAAGCGGCACCAGCGCCCGACGCAGAAGCTCCGCCAGGGCGGGATCATCGAGCGCGAGGCGTCGCTCCACGTGTCCAACCTGATGCTGGTCTGCGGCAAGTGCGACAAGGCGACCCGGATCGGCGTGCGGGTCCTGGCGAACGAGCCGCCGCGCGCGCGTGTGCCGGCGCTGCGGCGAGCTCGTCGACAAGAGCTAGGGAGAGACGCGATGGCGAAGGCAGACAAGCCCGAGGGCGCTCCGGCCAAGGCGGCGGGCGCGAAACCGGCCGGCGCGAAGCCGGCCGGGGGCGGCAAGCCGGGGGCGCCCGCGCGCGGCGGCAAGGGCGGCCCGGCGGCGGCGAAGGCTGCGCCCGCGGCGCCGGCGGCGAAGTCGCGCAGCACGGGGGTGGTGCCGCCGAGGATGCGCGAGCGCTACCGGGCCGCCATCGTGCCCGCTCTCATGCAGGAGCGGGGCTACCAGAACCCGCATCAGGCTCCGCGCCTCGACAAGATCGTCATCAACATGGGGCTCGGCGAGGCCAAGGAGAACGCGAAGGCGCTGGACGCCGCCGCCGCCGACATGGTGGCGATCACCGGGCAGAAGGCCGTGATCACGAAGGCGAAGAAGTCGATCGCCGCCTTCAAGGTGCGGGAGGGGATGCCGGTCGGGGCAAAGACGACGCTCCGCGGCGCGCGGATGTACGAGTTCCTCGACCGCCTGGTCAGCGCGGCCCTCCCGCGGGTGCGCGACTTCCGGGGGGTGTCCCCGAAGTCGTTCGACGGGCGCGGGAACTATGCGCTCGGGCTCAAGGAGCAGATCATCTTTCCGGAGATCGACTACGACAAGATCGACAAGATCCGCGGGATGGACATCATCATCTGCACGACGGCCGCGACGGACGAGGAGGCGAAGGCCCTGCTGACGCACCTCGGGATGCCGTTCCGCGAGTAGGGCGGAGAACGAGCCAATGGCGAAGACGTCGCTGATCATCAAGCAGCGGAGCACTCCGAAATTCAAGGCGCGCGCCTACACGCGGTGCCGGCTGTGCGGGCGCCCGCGCGGGTATCTCCGCAAGTTCCAGCTGTGCCGAATCTGCTTCCGGAACCTGGCCCTGAAGGGCGAGATCCCGGGCGTGGTGAAGGCCTCCTGGTAGCCGCCCCGAGGGAGAACGACCCATGGCGATGGTGACGGATCCGGTGGCGGACATGCTGGCTCGAATCCGCAACGGCAGCCTGGCCGAGCACGAGAAGGTGGACATCCCCTCCTCGAAGCTCAGGGTGCGGCTCGCGGAGATCCTCAAGGAAGAGGGGTTCATCAAGAACTTCCGCCTGATCGAGGACAAGAAGCAGGGCGTGCTCCGCGTCTACCTGAAGTACGGGCCGGGGCAGGAGCGGGTGATCAGCGGGCTGCGGCGGGTGTCGAAGCCGGGCCGGCGGCGGTACGTGGGAGCGGACCGGATTCCGAGCGTGCTCGGCGGGATGGGCGTGGCGATCCTGTCCACCCCGCAGGGCGTGCTCACGGACCGGGAGTCCCGCAAGGCCAAGGTGGGCGGGGAGGTTCTCTGCTACGTCTGGTAGCGCGGCCCCCCGGGCCGCGTGTGGGGCGAGGGACGAGACCATGTCGAGGATAGGCAGGAAGCCGATCACGATCCCCAAGGGCGCGCAGGTGAGCGTCCAGGGGCAGCAGGTCGAGGTCAAGGGGCCCAAGGGCCGTCTCGAGCTGAAGGTCCACGAGCTCTGCTCGGTGACGATCGCCGACGGCAGCGTGGTGGTGGGGCGCGGGGCCGAGCACCGGTCGGCGCGGGCGCTGCACGGGCTCACCCGGGCGCTGGTCGCGAACATGGTCCAGGGCGTCACCGAGGGCTTCGAGCGGAAGCTCGAGATCCAGGGGATCGGGTACCGGGTCCAGCAGGCCGGGCGCAACCTCACGTTCGCCCTGGGCTACTCGCACCCGATCGTGTTCGCGCTGCCGGAGGGGGTGACTGCCGAGGTCGAGAAGCAGACCGGCATCACGCTCCGCGGCGTGGACAAGTACCTCGTCGGCCAGACGGCCGCGCAGCTGCGGGCCCTGCGGCCCCCCGACTCCTACAAGGGCAAGGGCGTCCGGTACGCCGGCGAAGTGGTCCGCAAGAAGGTCGGGAAGACCGGCGCGAAGTAGCCGGCGCTTCCCCGAGGAGAGACGACGGTGGGTGTGATAGAGCGCGTGGAAGGTCGGGCGAATCGGCACCGCCGCATCCGGCGCGTCGTGCGCGGGTCGGAGGGGCGCCCTCGTCTGGTGGTGTTCCGGAGCGTCAAGCACATCTACGCCCAGGTGGTGGACGACGACCGGGGCGTCACGGTGGCGGCGGCGGGCAGCCTGTCGCCCGAGCTCAAGGACACGCTGCGCTCGGGTGGCAACGTGGCGGCGGCGAAGGCGGTGGGCGAGCTGATCGCCCGGAAGGCGAAGGCCGGGGGAGTCGCCACGGTCGTGTTCGACCGCGGTGGGTACAAGTACCACGGCCGCGTGAAGGCCCTGGCGGACGCGGCGCGCGCCGCGGGCCTCGTGTTCTAGCGAACGGGTACGACTGGAGAGGACATGGCGGAGGGGCGGATCGATCCGAGCGGGCTCGAGCTGAAGGACAAGGTGGTCGCCATCAACCGTGTGGCCAAGGTGGTGAAGGGCGGTCGCCGATTCTCCTTCACCGCGCTCGTCGTCGTGGGTGACGGCGGGGGGCACGTGGGGGTGGGCCTGGGCAAGGCACACGAGGTGCCCGAGGCGATCCGCAAGGCTGTCGAGCACGCGAAGAAGGACCTGCTCTTCGTGCCGATCCGCGACACGACGCTGCCCTGCGAGATCACCGGCCACTACGGCTCGGGGCGGGTGTTCCTGCGCCCGGCGACGCAGGGCACGGGTCTGATCGCGGGCGGCGCGGTGCGGGCGGTGCTCGAGGCCGCCGGCGTCCAGGACGTGCTGACCAAGACGCTGGGCTCGAACAACCCGCACAACGTGCTGAAGGCAACCCTGGACGCGCTCCGGCGCATCCGGAAGCTCCAGGATCTCCAGGGGATCCGGCGGAAGGGCCTGCAGGAAGCGGAGGAGGCCGTCCTTGTCAAGCAGGAAGCTTAGGATCACTCAGCGGCGCAGCGCGATCGGGCTCCTGCCGGGTCACGTGGGGACGCTCCAGGCCCTCGGCCTTCGCCGGATCCGCGCGGTGGTGGTCCACGACGACACGCCGGTGATCCGGGGCATGATCGGGCGCGTGTCCTACGCCGTTCAGGTCGAGCCGGTCGCGGGCGACGACGCGCCGGCGGCCGGGCGGAGCCGTCGCGCCCCGAAGGCCCCGAAGGCGTCAGTGTCGCAGGTGAAGGAGCGCTCCGCATGAAGCTCGGCGATCTTCGGCCTCCCCGCGGGGCCCGGAAGCGGCGCAAGCGCGTGGGCCGCGGCCCCGCGTCGGGCCACGGCAAGACCTCGACGAAGGGGCACAAGGGGCACAAGGCGCGCTCGGGGGGCGGCAAGGGACCCGGCTTCGAGGGCGGGCAGATGCCGCTCTATCGGCGGATCCCCAAGCGCGGCTTCAAGAACCCGTTCCATCGGGAGTTCGCGGTGATCAACGTGAGCGACCTCGCCCGGTGCTTCCCGCAGGGGGGCGACGTCGGGCCCGAGGCCCTCGTCGGTGCGGGGCTCCTGGCCACGCGGGCGAGCCGGCTGGTCAAGGTGCTGGCCGACGGCGAGCTCGCCGCCGGGACCGTGCTCACCGTCCGCGCCCACGCGTTCTCGAAGGCGGCCGCGGCCAAGATCGCGGCGGCCGGCGGCCGCGCCGAGGTGCTGCCGGCGTGATCGAGGTCCTCCAGAATCTCCAGAACGTCACCAAGATCCCGGAGCTCAAGCGCCGGCTCTTGGTGACGGCGGGACTCCTGGCCGCATACCGGCTCGGCGCGCACGTGCCGACCCCGGGCGTGGACGCGGAGGCGCTGTCGCGGTTCTTCGACAGCGTCCAGGGGACCCTCCTGGGACTGGTCGACCTCTTCTCGGGTGGCAATCTCCGGAGCCTCACGGTGTTCGCGCTCGGGATCATGCCCTACATCTCCGCCTCGATCATCCTCCAGCTCCTGACGGTCGTCGTGCCGGCGCTGGAGCGGCTGGCCAAGGAAGGCGAGGCGGGGCGCAAGAAGATCACCCAGTACACCCGCTACGGCACGATCGTGCTCTCGGCGTTCCAGTCCCTGTTCATCGCCATCGGCCTCGAGAGCATGGACGCGGGCGGGGCCACGCTCGTGCCGAACAAGGGCTGGGCGTTCCGCATCATCACGATGATGACCCTGACGTCGGGGACCGCGCTGATCATGTGGCTCGGCGAGCAGATCTCCGAGAAGGGGATCGGGAACGGCATCTCGCTGATCATCTTCGCCGGCATCGTGGTGCGGCTGCCCTCGGCGCTGGAGGGGACCTACCAGCTGCTGCGGACGGGGGAGATGAAGCCGCTGGCGCTCCTCGGTGTCATCGTGCTGATGCTCGCGGTGACGGCGGCCGTCATCGTGATGCAGGAGGGGCAGCGGAAAATCCAGGTTCAGTACGCGAAGCGGGTCGTCGGCCGGCGGGTGTACGGGGGGCAGTCGACCCACATCCCGCTCCGGATCAACACCGCCGGCGTCATCCCGGTGATCTTCGCCTCGTCGCTGATCCTGTTTCCGGCGACGCTGGCGCGATTCGTGCCGACCTGGTGGATGCAGGTCGTGTCCGACGCGCTCTCGCCGGGGCCGTTGCCGCGCCACGGGCTCTACTACATCCTCTACATGGGCTTCATCGTCTTCTTCACGTACTTCTACACCGCGATCATCTTCAATCCCAACGATCTCGCGGACAACATGAAGAAGTACGGAGGGTTCATCCCGGGCGTGCGGCCCGGCAAGAAGACGGCGGAGTACATCGACCGGGTCCTCACGCGGATCACGCTCCCCGGGGCGATGTTTCTCGCCATGATCTCGGTCTTCCCGGACTTTCTGATCCGGGCGTTCAACGTGCCGTTCTACTTCGGCGGCACGAGCCTCCTGATCGTGGTCGGCGTCGCCCTCGACACGGTGCGGCAGATGGAGTCGCACCTCCTGATGCGGCACTACGAGGGCTTCCTGCGCCGCCGCACGAAGGCCCGGGCCTGAGATGCG
This sequence comes from uncultured Candidatus Rokubacteria bacterium, assembly GCA_963745015.1. Taxonomy (GTDB): domain Bacteria; phylum Methylomirabilota; class Methylomirabilia; order Rokubacteriales; family DASRDR01; genus DASRDR01. Next base: position 153,043 of record CAVUVU010000006.1, on the reverse strand, counting down.
GGTCGTGCTGCTGGGACCGCCGGGCGCCGGAAAGGGCACGCAGGCGCGCCGGCTCGCCACGCGCTGGAGCGTGCCGCAGGTCGCGACCGGGGACATGCTGCGGGAGGCCGTCGCGCACGGCACCCGGCTCGGGCTCGAGGCCCGGCGCTACATGGACGCGGGCGAGCTGGTCCCCGACGCGGTGATCATCGGGCTGGTCCGCGAGCGGCTCGCCCAGCCGGACGGCCGGAAGGGGTTCGTCCTGGACGGCTTCCCGCGGACGGCGGCGCAGGCGGAGGCCCTCGACCAGCTGCTCGAGGCCGAGGGGACGCCCCTCGACCGGGTCGTGCTCTTCGAGCTCGCCGACGAGGAGCCCGTGGCGCGGCTCAGCGGACGCCGGGTCTGCCGGAGCTGCGGCCGGAACTACCACGTCACGCTCTCGCCGCCCCGGGCGCCGGGGCGCTGCGACCACTGCGGCGGGGAGCTCTACCAGCGGACGGACGACGAGGAGGCCACGGTCCGCCGGCGGCTCGCCGTGTACGCGCGCGACACCCGGCCCCTCGTCGACTACTACCGGCAGCGCGGCCTCCTGACGACGATCTCCGCGGCCGGCTCGATGGACACGGTCCACGCCGACCTCGTGAAGGCGACCGAGGGCCCGCGGTGATCGAGCTGAAGTCGCCCCCCCAGATCGCCCACATGCGGGAAGCGGGCCGGATCCTGGCCGACGCCTTCCGGGTGTGCCGCGACCTGGTGAAGCCGGGCGTCTCGACGCTCGAGATCGATCGCGAGGTGGAGGCCCTGATCCGGGAGCGGAAGGCGAAGCCCGCCTTCAAGGGGTACCGGGGGTTTCCGGCCACGATCTGCGCCTCGATCAACGAGGAGGTCGTCCACGGGATTCCCGCGGCGCGGCGCCGGCTACGAGAGGGGGACATCATCGGGCTCGACCTGGGGGCGATCGTGGAGGGCTACTACGCCGACGCGGCGGTGACCCTGCCGGTGGGCGAGGTCACCGACGAGGCGCGCCGGCTCCTCGAGGTGACGCGAGAGTCCCTCGACCTGGCCATCGCGCAGTGTCGCCCGGGGAAGCGCCTGGGAGACGTGTCGGCGGCGGTCCAGCAGCACGTGGAGGGCGCGGGCTTCGGGGTGGTGCGCGCGTTCGTGGGCCACGGCATCGGACGGGCGCTGCACGAGGACCCGCAGGTGCCGAACTTCGGCGAGCCCGGCCGCGGGCCGCTCCTCCGGGTCGGCATGGTGCTCGCCCTCGAGCCCATGGTCACGATGGGCCATTGGGAGGTGCGCGTGCTGGCGGACCGGTGGACGGCGGTGACCGCGGACGGGAGTCTGGCGGCGCACTTCGAGCACACCGTGGCGGTCACGGAGCAAGGCCCGGACGTGCTCACCGCGTCCCTGGGGGAGGCGGCCTGATGGCGAGACGCCGGCGCGGCCAGTTTCCCGAGGAGCGCGAGGGGAAGAAGCCGAAGGACGACGCGATCGAGGTGGAGGGCAAGGTGGTCGAGCCGCTGCCCAACGCCATGTTCCGCGTCGAGCTGGACAATGGGCACCGCGTGCTGACGCACGTGTCGGGCAAGATGCGCATGCACTTCATCCGGATTCTGCCCGGGGACCGCGTCAAGGTCGAGCTGTCGGCGTACGACCTGACGCGGGGCCGGATCACGTACCGGTTCAAGTAACCGGCGCCCGGGTGAGCACGAGCGGACGGAGCACTCGATGAAGGTAAAGCCGTCGGTGAGGACGCGATGTGAGAAGTGCAAGGTGATTCGGCGCAAGGGCGTCGTGCGGGTGATCTGCACGAACCCGCGCCACAAGCAGCGTCAAGGCTGACGCGCGGCGGGAGAGGACAGGCTTATGGCACGCGTGGCTGGAGTGGATCTGCCCCGGGACAAGCGGGGCGAGGTGTCCTTGACGTACATCCTGGGCATCGGGCGCTCGTCGGCTCGTCGCATCCTGACCCGGGCCGGTGTGGACCTGAATCGCCGGGTCCGGGAATGGACCGAGGACGAGACCGCGCGCGTCCGCGAGGTGATCGATCGCGAGCAGCGGGTGGAAGGCGACCTGCGGCGCGAGGTCACCATGAACATCAAGCGACTCATGGACATCGGCAGCTATCGCGGAGTCCGGCACCGGAAGGGCCTGCCCGTTCGCGGGCAGCGGACCCATACCAATGCGCGGACCCGGAAGGGCCCGCGGCGGGGTGTCGGCATCCGGAAGAAGGCCACGAGCAAGAATCCGACGACGGGGAAGGCGTAAGACGACATGGCTGAGCCAGGGACCGGCAAGCCGCGCAAGAGCGGGAAGCGCAAGGAACGGCGGGAAGTCCGCACCGGCATCGCGCACGTGCAGGCGACCTTCAACAACACGGTCGTGACGCTCACCGACAAGATGGGCGGCGTGGTCGCGTGGGCGAGTGCCGGGAGCGTGGGCTTCAAGGGCTCCCGCAAGAGCACGCCGTTCGCCGCGCAGATGGCGGCCGAGTCGGCGGCGCGGAAGGCGATGGAGATCGGACTCAAGCAGGTCGAGGTCTACGTGAAGGGCCCCGGCGCGGGCCGGGAAGCCGCGATCCGCTCGCTCCAGGCGGTGGGCCTGGAGATCACGGCGATCCACGACGTCACGCCGATCCCGCACGATGGCTGCCGGCCGCCCAAGCGGCGCCGGGTGTAACGAGGAGGATAGGAGTTGGCAAGGTACAACGACGCGGTCTGCCGCCTGTGCCGGCGGGAGGGGCTGAAGCTCTTCCTGAAGGGCTCCCGGTGCTTCACCGACAAGTGCGCCATCGAGCGCCGCAACTACCCGCCGGGCCAGCACGGTCTGGGCCGATCCAAGCAGTCGGCCTACGGGCAGCAGCTGCGTGAGAAGCAGAAGGCCAAGCGCATCTACGGCCTGCTCGAGGGACAGTTCCGGCGCTACTTCGCCCAGGCGGACGGCCAGAAGGGCGTGACGGGCGAGAACCTGCTGCGGCTGCTCGAGCGGCGGCTCGACAACGTGGTGTTCCGGCTGGGCTTCGCCGCCTCCCGCGCGGAGGCGCGCCAGATGGTGGCCCACGGCCATTTCCAGGTGAGCGGGCGCCGCGTGTCGGTCCCGTCGTTCCTGGTGCGGGTGGGGGACCTGGTGCAGCTGCGGACGACCTCGAAGCTCCAGGAGCGCGTGGCTGACAACCTGTCGGCTGGTCGGGGCCACGTGCCCCAGTGGCTCGAGCTGGCGGCCCCCGGGAAGTCGGGGACCGTCCGGAGCCTGCCGCTCCGAGACGACATCCAGATTCCGGTCCAAGAGCAGCTCATCGTCGAGCTGTACTCGAAGTAAGAGGGGCGGGCGCATGCCGCGGTTGATGTTCCAACGTCCACGTCGCATCGAGTGGGAAGACCTGACGGCGACTTTCGGCCGCATGACGGCCGAGCCGTTCGAGAAGGGCTACGCGCTGACGGTGGGCGGCTCGCTCCGCCGGGTGCTGCTCTCGGCGATCCCGGGGACCGCGGTCGTCTGGGTCAAGGTCGCCGGGGTGAGCGCCGGCGCCGAGCGGATCCCGGGGGTCGAGGAGGATCTCGCGAACCTCCTGCTCAACCTGAAGAAGATGGTCGTGCGGGTCGCCGGCAACGCCGAGACGGGGAGCGCGCGTCTCGAGGTGCGCGGTCCGCGGGCCGCGACCGGCGCCGACTTCACCGGGGAGGGCATCGGGGTGGTGACGCCCGACCTGCACCTGGCGACCGTCGCGGCCGGGGGGAAGCTCACGCTGGACATCGGCATCCGCGGCGGCCGCGGGTACGTCTCCGCCGGCCGGCACGTGGAGGGCATCCCGTCCGGGGCGATCGGCCTCGACGCGGCGTTCTCGCCGATCCGCCGCGTGAACTACCACGTCGAGATGTCGCGGCTCGGCAACATCACCGACTACGAGAAGCTCGTGGTCGAGATCGCGACGGACGGCAGCATCGGGCCGGACCACGCCTTCCTGCAGGCGTCGAAGCTCCTCCGCGACCACTTCGACCTGTTCACGCCCGCGGGGGCCGAGGAGGAGGACGACGAGCCGACGGCGGCCGCCGGCGTCCGTGGAGGCCACGAGGGACGCATGAGACACAGGCGCGGCGGCTCCAAGCTCGGTCGGCTGACGGCTCACCGCTGGGCCCTGTTCCGGAACCTCCTGTCGGCGCTGTTCACCCACGAGCGGATCACGACCACGCTCGCCAAGGCGAAGGCGGTCCGGCCGCTGGCGGACCACCTGGTGACCCTCGCGAAGGAGGACACCCTCCACGCGCGCCGGCAGGCGCTCACCCTGGTGCCGGACGTCAAGGTGGTGCACCGGCTCTTCGACACCGTCGGCGCCCGCTACGCGGACCGGCGAGGCGGATACACGCGCATTCTCCAGCTGGGGACGCGTCGCGGCGATGCCGCCCCGGTGGCGATCCTCGAGCTGGTCGACCGGCCCGAGGCGCCCAAGGAAAAGGCCGACAAGGGCAAGAAGGCCGCCGAGCCGAAGGGCAAAGAGGCGAAGAAGGCCCGGAAGGCGGCCGCCGCCGCGGGTCGCGGCTAGGCGTCGTCGCCGGCGGTGTGACGGTCCCGCGCTCCGCGGGGCCTGCAGCGCGAGGGGAGCCCGACGGCTCCCCTCGCGGCGTTTCGGGGCCTGCCGGCGCCCGCCTCCCCACGACCCGGCGTCGCCGCGCGGCGCGGGGCGAGTCGCGCGGCTGCTCGGCTACGCGAGGTGCCGGCGGAAGAAGGTGAGCGTCCGCCGCCAGGCGTCCTCGGCGGCGGCCCGGTCGTAGACGTCGGAGCGCTCGTCGTTGAAGAACGCGTGGTCGACGCCTGGGTAGACGTGGATCTCGGACGACTTGCCCGCCTTCTTGATGTCGGCGTCGACCTGCCGCGCGACCGTGGGCGTCACGAAGCCGTCCCGCTCGGCGTAGAGCCCGAGGACGGGTCCCGCCAGCTTCGCGTAGTCGGGCTTGACGTTCGGGTGGATCCCGTAGAAGTTCACGCACGCGCCGACCGCCGGATTGAGCGTCGCCGCGAAGAGCGCGAGCTGGCCGCCCATGCAGAACCCGACCGCCCCGACCGTCTTGGTGGACGATCGGGCCAGGAGGTACGTCGCGGCTCCGCGAAGGTCCTTCTCGGCGCGGGCGATGTTGAGCGCCATGAAGAGCTTGCCGGCCGTGTCGGGCTCGCTGGCGGTCTGGCCGTGGTACATGTCCGGCGCCAGCGCCACGAAGCCTTCGGCCGCGAAGCGATCGCAGACGTGCTTGATGTGGGGGACGAGCCCCCACCACTCCTGGATCACGAGGAGGCCGGGTCCCGCTCCGCTCTTGGGCGTGGCGAGGTAGCCGGCCGTGGTGGTCCCGTTCGTGGGAAATGTCACCATGCTGCCGGTCATGCCGAGTGTCCTCCTTGCGTCGGCGTGGGCGCCGCGGGGGCGCCGGCGACGCGGCCGGGGGGGCCGGGGCGGCGTCGGCCGCCCGCTCGCGCCCCCGGATCTTCACCTTGAGGATGCGTCGCTCGTCGGCATCCACCACCGCGAGCTCGTAGCCGCCGACGGTCACCTGCTCGCCCGGCCGCGGGATGCGCCCGAGAGAGGAGAGGATCAGCCCCGCCACCGTCTCGTAGTCCTTCTTGGTCGGGAGGCTCCAGTCGAGGGCCTCGTTGACCTCCTCGATCCACATGCGCCCGGCCACCAGGTAGCTCCCGTCGGGCAGCCGGACGAGCTGGGACGGCGTCCGCTCGCGGTCGTCCGGGATCGCGCCCACGATCTCCTCGATGATGTCGCCGACGGTCACGATGCCCTGACTGGCGCCGTACTCGTCCACCACGACGGCGAGCTGGATGCGCCGGCGCTGCATCTCGGGCAGGAGATCGCTGATGCGCTTGGTGGCGGGGATGTAGTGCGCCGGTCGCATGAGCGTCAGGATCGTCTCACCGGCCGCGCCTCGGCCCAGGATGTCGAGCGCGGCGACCACCCCCACGACGTTGTCGATGCGCTCCCGGTAGACGGGCAGCCGGGAGTGACCGGTCTCCCGCACCTTCGCGATCGCGTCGTCGATGCTCGCGTCCTCGGGAATGGCGATCACGTCCACCAGCGGGACCATGACCTCGCGCGCGGACGTCTCGACGAGGTCGAAGATCCCCTCGATCATCTCCCGTTCTTCCTCGCGGACGTCCGTCGTCCCCTCCGGCTCGCGCTCGACGAGGAGGCGCAGGTCGGCCCGGGAGACGAAGGGATCCCGGCGCTCCCCGTGCCCCATGCTTCGCAGGATCGCGCGGACGAGCAGGTTCGCGACGCCCACGACCGGCGCGAGGAGCCAGGCGACGCCCCGGAGCGGGTCGAAGGTGCGGATGGCCACCTCGGTGGCGCGCGGCTGGGTCAGGGCCTTCGGCAGGATCTCACCGAACACCAGCATGAGGGGCGTGAGGATCACCGTGGCCCAGAGCGAGGCCTGGCCGCCGACCCAGTAGAGGAGGGCCGCGGTCGCGACCGCCGAGGAGACGACGTGAGCGATCGTCACTCCCATCATCGCGGTGGACAGCAGCCGCTCCGGGTGCTGGAACGCCGCCATGTACCCCCGCGCCACGCGGGATCCCTGCTCGGCCAGGTGGCGGAGCCGCACGCGGTTGGCGGACAGGAACGCGATCTCGGCGCTGGAGAAGAACGCGGAGGCGAGCAGGCACAGCAGGACGACGGTGAAGGTGACCCCGAGGCTCACGCCCCGCTCCCGGATCGGACGTCGGCGTCCGGCATCGGGGGCGCGTCCGGCGCCGCCGCCCGCGCGCCCGCGGGCGCCGCCAGGCGGACGAGGACCTGGAGGATGCGGTTGCGGTGCATCGTTTCGACCGTGACCCGGATGCCCTCGGCCTCGACGCTCTCGCCCCGGTGGGGCACGCGGCCGAAGACGTCGAGCACCCAGCCTCCCACCGTGTCGAAGTGCTCGTCGGAGATGGCCAGCCCGGTGACGGCGTTGAAGTCGCCGATGGCCATCTTCGCCGCCACGCGCCACGTGCGCTCGTCCACGGGCTGGGCCAGCCGCTCCTCGGCCTCGAACTCGTCGCGGATCTCGCCGACGACCTCCTCCAGGAGGTCCTCGAGCGTGATCAGTCCCGCCGTCCCCCCGTACTCGTCGACGACGATGGCGGTGCGGAGCTTCTTGGCCTTGAACTCGCGCAGGAGGGCGTCGGCCCGCTTGGACTGGGGCACGAAGTAGGGGGGAGTGAGGTGCGCGCGGAGGTCGAAATCGGGCGGCAGACCCGCGTAGTAGGGCAGGAGCTCCTTCACGAGGAGGATGCCCAGCACGTGGTCCAGGCTGCCGTCGAAGACCGGGACGCGGTGGTGCAGGTTCGCCCGGATGGCCGGCAGCAGCCGGTCGGGGGGCATCGCCACGTCCACGCCGAAGACGTCCGTCCGCGGGACCATGACCTCGGCCACCGTCGTCTCCCCCAGCTCGAAGACGCCGTGGATCATCTCGCGCTCCTTGCGCTGGACCACGCCCTCCTGGTGGCCGACCTCGACGAGAGTGCGGAGCTCGGCCTCCGAGATCGCCGCCTTGGCCACGCCCTCGTGCCCGGCGGCCCGGGAGACGAAGTGGGTGAACGCCCCCAGCAGAAGTCGGACCGGCGTGAGGAGCCACTGGAGGGCCAGCACGGGCCGGGCCACGAGGAGCCCGAAGCGGTGCGGCATGCCGACGGCGATCGTCATCGGGAGGACCTCGCCGAAGACGACGATGAGGAAGACCATGACCGGAATCGCGATCCCGATGCCCCGGGAGCCGAACAGGGTCGTGGCCACCTGCGTCGCGAGCGCCGAGGCCGCGATGTTGACGATGGTGATGCCGACGACCAGCGTGATCAGGAGGTCGCGCGGGTCGCGGAGCACCCGCACGAGGAGCGCGTGCTCCGGGAACTCGTCCGGCTCGAGATGGGCGCTCCCCAGGCGGGTGAGCGAGAAGTAGGCGGCCTCGGCGCCGGCCAGGAGCGCCGAGACGGCGAGGAAGGTCGCCAGGAGGAGGAGATCGAGGGCCAGGCGCTCCATGGCTCAGCCGAAGTGGTCGAAACCGGGCGCGGCCGCGTGCGCGCGGCCGTCCTGGTCGACGAACCGCACGCCTTCGTCCAGGGGCCGCACCTCGCCGATGCGGTGGACCGGCGTGCCGGTCCGCGCAGCCACGGACCGGGCGAGGTCCGGCGCGCGGTCCGGGCCTGCCGTGAAGAGGAGCTCGTAGTCCTCGCCGCCGCTCAGCGCCCAGCGCAGGGGGTCGACGTCGAAGGCCCGGGCCACCGCGCGGGTGGCCTCGCTCACCGGGAGGGCGTCGACGTCGATCCGGGCGCCCACCCGGCTCTCGGTCGCGATGTGCCCGAGGTCCGTCACGAGCCCGTCCGAGAGATCGATCATCGCCGTCGCCCCGCCCAGGCCCTGGATGAGCCGGCTCTCGGCGACGCGGGGGGTCGGGATCCGGTGCGGACCGCACGACCGCCTCGACCACGGCCGGCGGCAAGTCGCCCGGCCCCCGCTCGAGGACGGCCAGGCCCGCCGCCGATGCCCCGAGCGCTCCGGTGACCAGGATGGCGTCGCCCGGCCGGGCCCCGCTGCGGCGGAGCGGCGCGCCGGTCACGCGCCCGACGAGGGTGACCGAGAGGACGACGCCGCCGGGCGCCGCGCAGGTGTCGCCCCCGACGAGCGTCACGCCGTGCTGCTGGGCCATGTCCAGGAGCCCGGCGTAGAGCTCGTCGACGTCCGCCACGGCGAAGTCCGGGGGCAGCGCGAGGGCCAGCAGCGCCAGCCGGGGCTCCCCGCCCATGGCGGCGATGTCGGAGACGTTGACCGCGATCGCCTTGGCGCCGATGTCGCGAAGCGTGGCGGTGGACCGGCGGAAGTGGACGCCCTCGAGCAAGGTGTCCGTCGTCAAGAGGAGCGTCTCCCCGCCCCAGGCCACCGCGGCCGCGTCATCCCCGATGCCGACCAGGATGTCGGGCCCGGGCGGCGGCAGCCGGCCGCGGAGCCGGGCGATGAGCCCCCGCTCGCCCAGCTCCGACAGCGTGGTGCGGGAAGGCCCCGGGTCAGGGTCCTCGCCGGCCCTCACCGCCGGCTCCGCTCAGGCGACCGCGTCCAAGCGCTTCTTGATCTGCGCCTTGGGGACCGCGCCGATGACCTGATCGATGACCTGGCCGCCCTTGAAGAAGAGGAGGGTGGGGATCGAGCGCACCTGGAATCGAGCCGCAAGGCCGGGGTGCTCGTCGACGTTGACCTTGGCGATCGTCACGCGCCCCGCGTACTCCACCGCGAGCTCCTCGAGCGTCGGCGCGATCGCCTTGCACGGGCCGCACCACTCCGCCCAGAAGTCGACGATGACCGCCTCTTGGTGCGCGGCCAGGGTCTGGTCGAATGCGGCCTCGGTGAGATGCAACGTGCCCTGACCTGCCATGGGGATCCTCCGCTCGGGATGACCGATTGATCGAGGTGACGCTCGTCACGCGATGAGCGTGAACCGGCGTCTTTACGGTAGCACAGGGGGGGCGGGTGGACAATCGCGGCCCCGGCGCGCCGGCGGCTCAGAGGCCCAGGAAGACGCGGCGGACCTCGTCGGAGGCCAGCAGCGGCGCGGCGGCGCCGTCGAGCAGTACCCGACCCGACTCGAGAATGTAGCCGCGGTGAGCCAGGGACAGGGCGAGCTCGACGTTCTGCTCGATGAAGAGCACCGTGACGCCCTGCTCCGCGTTGATGCGGCGGAGCACGTCGAGGATGTCGGCGACCACCCGGGGCGCCAGGCCGAGCGTGGGCTCGTCGACGAGGAGGAGGCGCGGCCGGGCCATCAGGCCTCGCGCGATCGCCACCATCTGCTGCTCGCCCCCGGACAGGGTGTGGGCGGCCTGATCCCGGCGCTCCCGGAGGCGCGGGAAGAGCGTCTCCACCCAGGCGAGGCTCTCCGCGCGGTGGGGCTTCGCGGCCGGGTGGTAGGCCCCGAGGAGCAGGTTCTGACGGACGGTCAGATAGGGGAACAGCCGCCGGCGCTCCAGCACGTGGGCGAGGCCGAGTCCCACGCGCTCGTGGGCCGGCAGCCCGTCGACGGGCCGGCCGTCGAGCTCGATCCGCCCCTGCCGGGCGCGGACGAGGCCGGAGACGCTGTTGAGCAGGGTGGACTTGCCCGCGCCGTTCGGGCCGAGGAGGGCGACGATCTCGCCCGGCCGGACCTCGATCGAGACGTCCCAGAGGACCTGGAAGTCCCCGTACGCGACGGAGAGCCCCTCGACGCGCAGCATCGCCCTAGAGGTAGGCCGCGCCGAGGTAGGCCTCGACGAGCCGGCGGTCACGCACGACCTCCGCGGGCGGGCCGTCCGCGATCTTCTCGCCCAGATGGAGCGCGACGATGCGCGTCGCCACGCTCATGATGACCCGCATGTTGTGCTCGATGACGATCAGCGTGACGCCCGCGTCGCGGAGCCGGCCGATCAGGGCGACCAGGTCGGGGATGGACCGCTGGTCCACGCCGCCGGTGACCTCGTCCAGCATGAGGAGGCGGGGCCGCGTGGCCATGGCCCGCGCCATCTCGAGGCGTTTCCGCTGCCCGGTGGAGAGCTCGCGGGCAAAGGCGCCCGCCTTGCCGGCGAGCCCCACCAGCGCGAGGCAACGGTCGGCCTCGGCGCGCGCGGCGCCGGTGGACGCGGCGCGCGCCAGCGCGCCCACGGTGACGTTCTCCCGCACCGTCATGCCGTGGAACGGGCGGAGCTTCTGGAACGTCCGCCCGATGCCCCGGCGGTTGATCTGATCCGGCCGGAGGCCCGCGAGCGCCGCCCCGGCGAAGCGGATCTCTCCGCCGTCGGGCCGGTAGAACCCCGTGATCACGTCGAACAAGGTCGATTTCCCGGCGCCGTTCGGCCCGATCACGCCCACGATCTCGCCCGGCGCCACGTCGAAGGTGATGCCCTGATTCGCCACGAGGCCGCCGAAGCGCTTGGTCACGCCGCGGACCTCCAGGAGGGGAGAGGTTCCCACCCCGCCGCCCGGGCCTTCCGGGGAGTCGACGCCCCGATCCATCGCGCCGCCCCGCTACCCGGTGCCCTGGGGCACGGCGGCCGCGCCGGCCGTCGGGGCCGCGGGTCCTCCCCGGCGGCCGAGCCGGCGAACGAGCTCCACGAGGCCGCCCGGCTGGAAGACCGAGACCAGGACGATGAGCCCCCCGTAGATCATGAGGTCGATGGCCTTTCCGGTGCCGCCGAGCCAGATGCGTGTCGTCTCGGAGAGGGAGATGAGCACGGCCGCCCCGAGGGCCGGCCCCCAGAGCGTGCCGACGCCTCCCAGCACGGCGACCAGGCAGACCAGGATCGAGAGCGACGTCGGGAACACGGACTCCGGGTCGATGAAGAGGACGTACTGGGCGTAGAAGGTGCCGCCCAGCGCCGTGAACGCGGCCGAGCAGGCGATCGCGAGCAGCTTGTAGCGCGTGAGGGGGACGCCCAGGCTCTGGGCGGCGTCCGGATCCTCGCGGATCGCGCGGAAGTAGTACCCGAGGCGCGAGCGCTCGACGAAGGCGGTCAGGCCGAACACGGCGGCCAGGAGGGCGAGCGCGACGTAGTAGTAGGCCCACTTGGCCCGGTGGAACTGGAAGTTGACCAGGGTCTCCGGCTTGATCGGGAGCCAGAGGCCCCGGGCGCCGCCGATCGCGTCCCAGTTGATCGCGACGGTCTGGACGATCTCCCCGATGCCGATCGTGGCGATCGCGAAGTAGTGGCCGCGGAGCCGGAAGCACGGGTAGCCGATCGCCTGGGAGACCAGGACGGCGAGCGCCATGCCGGCCAGCATCCCGAGCCAGGGCGAGACGCCCCACCACAGGGACAGCACGGAGGAGGTGTAGGCGCCGATCCCGAAGAAGACGGCGCTCCCGAGGGAGACCTGGCCGCAGTAGCCGCCGAGCAGGTTCCAGGCCTGGGCGAGGAGGGCGTAGAGGAAGATCCGGATCATCACGTCGCGCGGGTAGGGCTGGACGAAGACCCACGGGAAGGCGAGCAGCGCGACGCCGAGCCCGGCCAGGAGCGCGTGCTCGGGTCCGGTGCGCCACCGCGTCAGTACCGCCCGAAGAGGCCCTGGGGCCGCCAGAGCACCACCAGGAGGTAGAAGCAGAAGACGCCGACGTACTTGAACGCCGGCGCCCAGAGCCCGACGAGGTTCTCGACCAGGCCGATCAGCACGCCCCCGAGGAGCGTCGCCGCGACGTTGCCGAAGCCCCCGAGCGCGACCGTGACGTAGGCGAGGAGCGCGAAGACGGCCCCCACGTCCGGGAACACGTAGAAGAAGTTGGCGAGGAGCGCGCCGGCCGCCCCGACGCAGGCGGCCCCGAGGCCCCAGCCGAGCGCGAACATCCGCTCGGTATCGATCCCCATCAGGGACGCCGCCTGGCGGTCCTGGGCCGTCGCCTGGAGGGCCAGCCCGGTCTCCGTGCGCGTGATGAACCAGTAGAGGAGCCCGAAGGCCAGGAGGGCGGCCAGGGCGGCGGCGAGCTGGGGGGCGCCGACGAAGAGCCCCAGGAGCGAGAAGCGTCCGCGGATCCAGGGATTCTGGACGAGCCGGAAGTCCGGCGTCCACAGGAACTGGGCGCCGCTCCGGAGGAACACGGACAGCCCGAAGGTCGCGAAGATCTGGGCCAGCATCGGAGCGCCCAGGATGCGGCTGATCACGCCCCGGTAGACGATCCAGCCCACGCCGAACAGGAGCGCGGTCGCGAGGGGGAGGGCCAGGACGGGATCGAGGCCCGCCAGGGCCCAGGCCCAGAAGGTCGCGAACATCGCGAGCATCAGGAACTCGCCGTGGGCGAAGTTCACGATCTCCATGAGGCCGAAGATGAGCGAGAGGCCGGCCGCGACCAGGGCGTACACGCAGCCCATGAGGAGGCCGGAGAGGAGGGCCTGGGCGACGACCTCGGCGGTCACGTGTGGGTGGCTCCGGGAGCGGGCGTCGTCGCGACGGAGGCGCCGCCCAGCGTGGCGCGGATCGTAGCAGACTGGCGCCCGGCGCCGCAACGGCGGGCGCGCGCGGGCGACCCGCCGGCGCGGCACGGGCGTCCCCTTGACAGGGGCCCCCTCGCTGCCCTACAAAGAGGCGTCGCCCTTGTGACGATTGGAACAAGCGGGTCCGGGCTCCCCCGGTGCCGCTCGCACTGCCTGAACCCCGAAGGAGCCTCGGCACGGCCACCGAGCGACCGCCCCTGATCCCGAGCGACCCGGGGTCGTCCCGACTCCCGCGCCTCTTCCCGGTCCTCCTGGCGGCCATGGCGGTCGCGTTCCTGGCGACCCCGGGCTGGGCCCAGGAGCAGAAGGAGGCCGCCTACCGGGCGTTCCCCTACGTCGGCTCCCGGCTGGCGATCTGGGTGATCTCCCAGATCCACCTGAACTTCGCGGCGTTCATCCTCGGCGTCCCGATCTTCGCCGTGATCATCGAGTTCATGGCCTGGCGGATCGGGACGGACCGCGAGGAGGGGCGGCGCTACGACTGGCTCGTCCCACGAGTTCGTCAAGCTCACCTTCGCGGCCTTCTCGACGACGGCCCTGCTCGGGGGGCTCCTCCTCTTCCTCCTGATCACGCTCTATCCCCGGTTCTGGGCCTTCATGAGCGGGATCTTCGCGCCGACCATGTGGCTCTACGCCGCCCTCTTCTTCCTCGAGACGTTCACCGTGTACCTCTGGTACTACGGCTGGAACTGGCTCTCGGGGCCGCGGAAGGGGCTCCACGTCGCGATCGGCGTGCTCTCGAACCTCCTCGGCACGGCGATCCTGTTCGTGTCGAACTCCTGGGTCACGTTCATGATCTCGCCGGCCGGCGTCAACGACGCCGGCCAGTTCACGGGGACCCTCTGGCAGGCCGTCAACAACTTCACGTGGATGCCGGTCAACATCCACCGGCTCATCGCCAACGTCGTCTTCGGGGGCACGATCGCCGCCGCCTACGCGGCCTTCCGGTTCCTCGGCGCCAAGACCGACGAGGAGCGGGCCCGCTACGACTGGATGGGGTACATCGGGAACTTCGTGGCGCTCTCGGCGCTGATGGTCCTGCCGTTCGCCGGGTACTGGCTCGGGTTCGAGATCTACGGATACAACCAGACGATGGGCATCACGATGATGGGCGGCTTCATGTCGTGGCTCTGGATCGTCCAGGCCATCCTCATCGGCGTGCTGTTCCTGGGCTCGAACTACTACCTCTGGCTCGGCATGGAGCGCATCCCGGGCGCCGAGCGCTTCCGGCCCTGGATCAAGTACCTCCTCGTCGTGATCGCGCTCGGATTCATGGTCTGGGCCACCCCGCGGAGCCTCATCGCCTCGCTGGGCGAGGTCCGCGCGATGGGCGGCTCGGACCACCGCTTCCTCCGGTTCTTCGGCGTCATGTCGGCGAAGAACACCGCCGTGAACCTGATGATCCTGACGACGTTCCTCTCCTATCTCCTCTACCGCCGGGCCAACAAGCTGCCCACGGTGTCCTGGGCCCGCATCGGGATGACCCTCCAGTGGCTCACCTTCGGCCTCGCCGGCGCGGCCGTGGTCGGGCTCGGGGTGCGGGGGCTACTTCGTCGAGGCCATCGTCCGGATCCGGCGCTTCTCCCCGCTCCAGGTCGGGGCGGTCCTCCTGTGCATCGTGATCGTCATGGCGATCGACATCCCGATGTTCAAGGGGGCGCGCTCCACCGGCACGATCCGCTGGGGGACCATCGCCCCGCGCTCCCAGTACGTGCTCATCCTGCTCGCCGTGACCTTCACGTGGCTGATGGGGCTGATGGGCTTCGCGCGGTCCGGGATCCGGCAGCACTGGCACATCTACGGGGTCATGCAGGACCGGTCGCCGGACGCGGTCACCCCCGCGCTCGGCTACGCGTCGAACGTGATCACGGGGACGACCATCCTGTTCTTCCTGATGGTCATGTTCATCTTCTGGCTCGGCGGACTCGGGGAGAAGGGCCACGCGGCGGCCGAGGGTGCCCCCGGGCGCCACCCGGCACCCAGCCCCGCCCCCATCGCGGGCGGCGGTCCCGAGCGCTGCGGACCGATGACGGTCCCGGTGCCGCTCAAGGTGGGCGCGTTCGCCCTCGCGATCATGGGCAGCTACAGCTGGTACGCCAACTCGATCCCCCAGATCGAGTCGAAGCCGCCCGAGGAGCTGTCCCTCGAGGGCGGGAACGTGACGCCCGACCAGCTGGTGGCCGCGGGCGAGAAGATCTTCCGCGAGAAGGGGCAGTGCACCACGTGCCACGGGATCGGCCGGGCCGGCCGCGGGCCGGATCTCGCGGGCGTCGGCGGCCGCGCGGCGACCCGGAAGCCCGGCACCAAGCCGGCGGCGTACCTGGTCGACTCCCTGCTGAACCCGGCCGCCTTCGTGGTGGACGGCTTCCCCAACATCATGCCCAACGTGTCGAAGCCCCCGATCGGGCTGAACCGCAGCGAGCTCTGGGCGACCGCGGCGTTCCTCCAGAGCCTCGGGGGCACCGTCGACGTGAAGCTGGACGACGTGCCGCAGGTGGCGAGCGCCGCCGCCGGCGCCGCGCCCGTCCCTCGAGCTGCCCGGCAACCCGAAAGCGGGCCAGGCGGTGTTCGCGGGCAAGGGCGCCTGCGTCGCGTGCCACAAGGCGGGGGCGGTCGGGGCGAGCCCGGTGGGGCCCGATCTGTCCAACATCGCCGGCAGCCAGACGCCGGAGTACATCATGGGCAAGATCCTGGATCCGGCCTCCAAGGGCACGGTGTCCGGGTTCCCGGCGGGCGTCATGCCGCAAGACCTTCGGCCAGCAGCTCACCGCGCAGGAGTACCTGGACCTGGTGGCGTTCCTGCTGACCCTCAAGGGCGGCGCGGCCCCGGCGGCCGCCGCCCAGCCGGCCGCCAAGGCCGAAGCCCTAGCCGATGCCGGCGCCCCGCGGGAAGTTCCTCCAGGCCGCCCTGGTCCTGATCGTGGCCGCCCTGCTCTTCAAGTACGGCATCCAGCCGCCCATGCCCTTCAGCGTGTTCTCGCTCTACATGGCGGTCATGCTGATGGCCGTCCTGGTCTACGTCTCCTCGGACTCCGACTCGTGGCGCGCGTTCGTGGCGCCGATCTGGGCGACGCTCACCGAGCCCGGCCGCCGCCCGCTGCGCCTGCTGCTCGGGGTGGCGATCCCGCTCCTGGTCGGCTACTACGCCTATTCGCAGGCGTCGGCGCGCGCCGAGGCCCCGCTCGAGCTCCGCGCGATCCATCCCGCGCCGCCGGACTCGATCAGCTTCCGGGGCAAGGAGATCAATCTCCAGCACGCCGACACGCCCGATCCGGAAGGACGTCAAGCAGACCCCGGCGAACCGCGAGAAGCACCTGGCGGCCGGCGCCGCGCTCTACGTGCGGAACTGCGTGTACTGTCACGGCGACATGCTGGACGGCCGCGGGCACTTCGCCCACGGCTTCAACCCGCAGCCGGCCGACTTCGTCGGCCCGAACACCATCGCCCAGCTCTCCGAGGGCTTCGTGTTCTGGCGCATCGCCAAGGGCGGTCCCGGCCTGCCCAAGGAATCGACGCCCTGGAACTCGGCCATGCCGGCCTGGGAAGACCGGATGACCGAGGAGCAGATCTGGCAGGTGATCTACTACCTCTACGAGACGACGGGCCATCCCCCCCGGGTCATGGAGTCGCACGCCGCGCGGCCGATGGATCCGGGCCTCGCGCCTGGACTGCTGGCGTCCGGCGCCGCCGCCCTCGGGCCGCGCCCGGCGGCGGCCCAGTCGGGCGACCTCGCGCTCGGCAAGCAGGTCTACGAGAAGCGCTGCGCGGGCTGTCACGGCGCCGGCGGCAAGGGCGACGGCCCCGCCGCGGAGCTTCTGACGCCGCGCCCCCGGGACTTCACGGCCGGGAAGTACAAGATCCGCACGCTGGCCGGACCGCTCGCGTCCGACCAGGACCTCCTCCGGATGGTGACGGACGGGATGCCGGGGACGTCCATGCCCGCCTGGCGATCGCTCCCTGACAAGGAGCGCTCGGCGGTCGTGGCGTACATCAAGACGTTCGCCGAGGGCTACAAGGGCGCCAAGCTCGAGCCGGTGGCGGTCCCCAAGGAGGTCGCCTCCTCCGAGGCGTCCCTCCGCCGGGGCAAGAAGATGTTCGACGCCTTCGAGTGCGTCAAGTGCCACGGCGCGGCCGGGCGCGGTGATCCGGCGCCGGGCTCGGATCTCAAGGACGACTGGGGGCACCCGATCCGGCCCGCCAACCTCCACACGCCGTGGAACTTCCGCGGGGGCCCGGAGCGCAAGGACGTGGTCATGCGGCTCCTGACCGGGGTGGCGGGGACGCCCATGCCGGCCATCGCCGACTCGGTCGAGGACTACCGGAAGTCCGACGAGAAGGACGCCGACGTGCGGGACGCGAGCCTCTGGGATCTGGCGAACTACGTCCGGTCGCTCGGGCCGGAGCGCGTCAACTGGGCCCCCCTCCTGTCGATCCCGCCGGTGACGGGGGACGTGCCGGTCGATCCCGAACGCGGAGTTCTGGACGAAGCGGCCGGGGGCAGCGTTTCCCCTCGTCGGCCAGGTCATCGCGGACCCCCGGAACTTCAATCCGACCGTCGACATGGTCACCGTACGGGCGGTGTACACTGAGCAGGAGGCGATATTCCATCTGACCTGGGACGACCCCACGGCGTCCGATCCGACGAAAGGGGCGCCGAAGCCGGACATGGTCGCCATGCAGCTTCCGACGGGGCAGGGCGCCGGGGACCGTCCCTACTTCCTGATGGGGGACGGCAGCCACCCCGTCTATCTCTTGACCTGGCGCGCGGACGCGGGGGTCGGTGAGGTGACGGCGGCGGGCGCGGGCAAGATGACGCCGCAGGCGGGGGAGGCGGTCCAGGCCAAGGGACAAGCGGTCTACGATGCCGGCCAGTACCGGGCCGTCATCCGGCGCCCGCTCAAGACGGCGGACGCTTCGGATTTCGTCTTCCGCCCCGGCGAGTTCTTCCCGGTGGCGTTCTGGGCGTGGGACGGCTCGGAGGGGGATGAAGGCCCGAAGGCGGCCGTGTCGACCTGGTACTATGCGAGGCTCGAGCCCCCGCCCTCGACGCGGCAGTTCGTCATGCCACCCGTCCTGGCGCTCGCTGCGGGCGCGGCGGGGCTCGGGCTGGCTCGATGGGCCCGCCGGCGCCGAGACGCGGCGTAGCTCGGATACTCGACTACAAGGAGGAAGGAATTCAAATGAAGCAGTCGATCGTCGTTAGCGTGCTGGCCGTCGCGGTCCTCGCGGCGGGCGTGTTCCTGCTCTCGGGCCCGCCGGTGAGCGCCCAGGGCGGAGGGTCGATCAGCGGCGAGGTGAAGTTCGCCGGCGCCGCCCCCGCCCCCAAGGTCGTCAAGGTCAACAAGGACAACGAGGTCTGCGGCCAGGAGAAGAAGGTCGCCGACGTCGTCGTCGGCGCCGGCGGCGGGCTGAGCGAGGCGCTCGTGTCCGTGCCCGGAGCCAAGGGCGCCAAGCCGGCGAAGCCGGCCGTCCTCGACCAGAAGGGCTGCGAGTTCCATCCGGACGTCGTCGTCATGGCGCCCGGCGAGCTGAAGATCCTCAACTCGGACGGCGTGCTCCACAACATCCACACCTTCTCCACGGCCAACCCGCCGATCAACAAGGCGCAGCCGAAGTTCAAGAAGGAAATGGTGGAGAAGCTCGAGAAGCCCGAGCTCATCAAGGTCCAGTGCGACGCCCACAGCTGGATGCTCGGGTGGATCTTCGTGACCGAGAGCCCCACGGCGGTGACCGACGGCAACGGCGCGTTCAAGCTGGAGAACGTGCCGCCCGGCAAGCACAAGGTCGAGGTCGTTCACCCGGTGCTCGGCAAGCAGACCAAGGAAGTCGAGGTCAAGGCCGGGCAGGACACCAAGGTCGCGTTCGAGCTGAAGAAGTAGGACCCCGGAATGGCGTGCGCCCCCGTGGCCGCAGCGGCTCCGCGGGAGCGCACGCCGGAGTCCGGGGCCCGAGCCCCGGCGCGCGGCGAGGCCGTGACCCCCCTTCGACCGAAAAGGACGGGCCGACTGCGATGATGAGCTGGCTCCCTGAGAACATCGCCACCTACGGCAAGGAGCTCGACGACCTCTTCTACCTCGTCTACTACATCACCGCCGGCGCGTTCCTGCTCGTGTCGGTGCTGCTGGTGGCGTTCCTGGTGATGTATCGGGCGCGGCCCGGCCGAAGGGCGGTCTACAGCCACGGCAGCACGACCCTCGAGATGGTGTGGACGATCGTCCCCTCCCTGATCCTGGTCGTGCTCACCTTCCTCTCGATCCCGAGCTGGTCGAAGATCAAGAGCCACGTTCCCGGAGACCGACCTCCACGTCCGCATCACCGGGAAGCAGTTCAACTGGGAGGTGCAGTACCCGGGGCCGGACGGGAAGTTCGACACCGCGGACGACCAGACGTTCGACAACGAGCTGCACGTGCCGACCGGCAAGCCGGTGGTCATGCACCTGCGCGCCCGGGACGTCATCCACAGCGTGTTCATTCCGGCCGCCCGCTTCAAGCAGGACGCGGTGCCCGGCCGCGAGATCGTCCAGTGGGTCGAGGTGACCAAGCCCGGCAAGTACGAGATCCCGTGCGCCGAGCTGTGCGGCTTCGGCCACTCCGGGATGAAGGGCTACCTCTTCGTCCACACGCCCGCGGAGTTCCAGCAGTGGCTCAAGGAGAAGTGGCCTTCCTAGGCCGGCCCCCCCGGACAGAGACCCTCTCGCGAGGGAGGTAGGGACACGATGGCCCAGAGCGCGACGGCAGCGGCGCACGACGTCCACGAGCACCACGACCTCGGGTTCGTGCGCACGTACATCTTCTCGACCGATCACAAGATGATCGCCCGGCAGTTCCTGTTCATCGGGCTGTTCATGCTGCTGATCGGCGGTTTCCTGGCCATGCTGATCCGGTGGCAGCTCGGCTGGCCCGAGACGGCGGTGCCCGGCCTCCGGTGGTTCTTCAGCGAGACGGAGGGTGTGATCGCGCCCGAGGTCTACAACATGCTGTTCACGATGCACGCCACCATCATGATCTTCTTCGTGGTCATGCCGGTCATGGTGGGGTGCTTCGGGAACTTCCTGATCCCGCTCATGATCGGCGCGCGCGACATGGCGTTTCCCAAGCTCAACATGCTCTCGTTCTGGACGGGGGCCGTGTCGGGCGTCATCATGCTGGCCGGCTTCCTCGTGCCGGGCGGCCACGCCGCGGCCGGGTGGACGGCCTACGCGCCGCTCTCGTCCGTGCCGCAGTACTCCGGCGTGAACTGGGGACAGAACCTCTGGCTCATCAGCCTGTTCGTGCTCGGCGTGTCGTCGATGATGGGCTCGATCAACTACATCACGACGGTCGTCAACATGCGGGCGCCCGGGCATGACGCTGTTCCGGCTGCCGCTCGTGATCTGGTCCCTGTTCATCACGGCCATCCTGCTCCTGCTGGCGCTGCCCGTGCTGACGTCCGCGTGCGGCCATGCTGCTCTTCGACCGCACGATCGGGACCCACTGGTTCGACCCGTCGGGGGGCGGCGAGCCGCTGCTCTGGCAGCACCTCTTCTGGTTCTTCGGCCACCCGGAGGTCTACATCCTGGTGCTGCCCGCCATGGGGGTGACCTCGGACGTCCTGTCCACCTTCTCGCGGAAGCCGATCTTCGGGTACCGGGCGATGGCCTACTCGATGATCTCGATCGCGTTCCTGTCGTGGATCGTCTACGGCCACCACATGTTCGTCAGCGGCATGAGCCCTGCGCTGGGCACGTCGTTCATGCTCACGACGATGGTCATCGCGGTGCCGTCCGCCATCAAGTCGTTCAACTGGCTCGGGACGCTGTGGGGCGGCGCCATCCGGTTCACCACGCCGATGATCCACGCCATCTCGTTCCTGTCGACGTTCACGATCGGCGGCCTCAGCGGCATCATCATGGCCAACACGCCGGTCGACATCTTCATCCACGACACGTACTTCATCGTCGCCCATTTCCACTACGTGGTGGCGGGGATCATCTTCGCGATGTTCGCCGCGATCACCTACTGGTACCCGAAGCTCTTCGGGCGCGAGATGAACGAGACGGTGGGGCGGATCCACGCCGTCCTCACGTTCGTCTTCTTCAACCTGGTGTTCTTCCCCATGCACTTCCTGGGCGTGGGTGGGATGATGCGGCGGATCTACAATCCCACGCAGTACGAGTTCCTGCAGCACCTCCAGCCCATGGCCGTGTTCATGTCGGTGTGCGCGTTCATCCTGGGGATCGTGCAGGTCCTGTTCATCTGGAACTTCGTGGCGAGCCTGTTCAAGGGCCGGAAGGCCGGCCGGAACCCCTGGCAGGCCAACACGCTCGAGTGGGCGGCGGAGTCGCCCCCGCCTCACGGCAACTGGGGGGCGACGATCCCGACGGTCTACCGAGGCCCGTACGAGTACAGCGTGCCCGGGATGACCGAGGATTACCTGCCCCAGAACCAGGCGGGCGCCGGCGCCCACGCGGGTGGGCACGGGCACTGAGCGCCGCGATCGGCGGGCGGGCACACATGAAGGGCGTGGGCTGGTCGCATCGCGTCGCGTGCGCCACCGCGGGGGCGACCGTCGGCCTGATCGTGGCCGGCGGCCTCGTCACCAACACGGGGGCGGCGCTGGCGGTGCCCGACTGGCCGACGACCTTCGGCCACAATCCCTTCCTCTTTCCCTGGTCGGGGATGGTCGGGGGCGTGCTGGTCGAGCACGGTCACCGGCTGATCGGGGCCGCGATCGGGATGCTCACCGTCCTTCTCGCGGCCGTCCTCTGGCGGGGCGACGGACGCCGGTGGGTGCGCGGCCTGGGCCTTCTGGCCGTCGGACTGGTCTGTGCCCAGGGGCTCATCGGGGGGCTGCGCGTCGTGCTCCTCCAGGACGCGCTGGCCATCGTCCACGGCTGTCTGGCGCAGCTCTTCTTCGCCCTCCTGGTGGGGATCGCGGTGGTCACGGGCCGCGGATGGCAGGACGCGTCCATCGTGCCGGCGGAGGCCCGCCGGCTGGCGTCGCTCGGTCGGCCTGGCGGCGGCCGTGGTCTACGGCCAGGTGGTGCTCGGCGCCTTCACCACGCACGGGACGGCCGTGTGGTGGCACGTGGCCGGAGCGGTCGTGGTGACGGGCGTCCTGATCGGGACGGCCCTCGCCGTCCTGCGCGGGGCCCGTGAGGATCCGACCCTCGCCTGGTGGGCGCGCGCCGTGAAGGTGCTGGTGCTGGGTCAGCTGCTCCTCGGGCTCGGCGCCTACGTCGTCCGGTTCACGAGTCTCGGGGTGCCGGGCGGGCAGCTCGCCGTCGTCGCCCTGCCGGTCCTGCACCGGGCGCTGGGCGCGCTCGTCCTCGGGAGCGCGGTGGCCCTCGCGCTCCAGCTGAGCCGCCGCCGGGCGCTGGGCGCCGCCCTGCGCACCGCGCCGCGGATGGCGCCGGCCCGGACGGAGGCCATGGCATGACCTCGCCGACGGCGGTCGTGCGGGACGAAGTGCTCGCGGTGGCCGGGACGCGCCGGCGGCTGGCGGACTTCCTCTCGCTCGCGAAGCCCCGCGTGGTCCTGATGGTGGTGCTGACGACGCTCGTCGGGTACTACCTCGGCGCGTCTTCGGACCTCGACCTCCTGCGGCTGGTCCACCTCCTCGTGGGGACGGCCCTGGCGGCGGGGGGCACGCTCGCGCTCAACCAGTTCCTCGAGCGAGACGTGGACGCGCAGATGCTGCGCACCCGCATGCGGCCCCTGCCGGACGGCCGCTTGCAGCCGGTCGAGGCGGCCGCCTTCGGCACCCTGATGACGGTCGGGGGCCTCGCGTACCTGGCGGTGGCCGCGGGCCCCGCCGCCGCCGCGATCACCGCGATCACCTCGGTGCTCTACCTCGGCGTCTACACGCCGCTCAAGCAGGTGAGCCCGCTCTGCACCGTGCTGGGCGCGATTCCCGGCGCCCTCCCGCCGGTGGCGGGATGGGTGGCCGCCCGGGGAGAGCTCGGCCTGGGGGCGGGCGTCCTCTTCGCCATCCTGTTCCTCTGGCAGCTGCCGCACACGCTCGCCATCGCCCGGCTGTACCGTGACGACTACGCGCGCGCCGGCATCCGCGTCCTGCCGGTGGTCGACCCGGACGGCGGCAGCACCGAGCGGCAGATCGTGACCGGCTGTCTCGCGCTTCATGCCGCCGGTCTCCTGCCGACCCTCGTGGGGCTCACGGGGGGCGTCTACTTCTTCGGCGCCCTCCTGCTGGGGGCGGTGTTCCTGGTGTTCGGCGCGGCGCAAGCCCTCCGACCCTCGGCGCCGGCCGCCCGGCGGGTGGTCATCGCCTCCGTCGTCTACCTGCCGCTCCTGCTGGTCCTCATGGCCCTGGACAAGGTCGGCTAGCCCGTGCCCGAGCGCGCGCCCGTGATCTCCGCCCCGGCGTCCGGTCCT
Source organism: uncultured Candidatus Rokubacteria bacterium (assembly GCA_963745015.1). Classification (GTDB taxonomy): domain Bacteria; phylum Methylomirabilota; class Methylomirabilia; order Rokubacteriales; family DASRDR01; genus DASRDR01. The sequence continues at coordinate 129,706 of CAVUVU010000006.1, read as the reverse complement.
GGATCGGGCCCCGGCGGCTTGCCGCTCCGGAACCGCCGGACGGCCTGGGTGCTCGTGTCCTGGATCGTTCTCCTCATGCTCGCGTCGGCCGCCGTGGCCTGGCTGCGGAACTGAGCGCGCTCGTGCCCGTGCTCGACGTCGAGCTCCGCCCCCGCGAGGTGTCCCGCGATCGGGCGCCGGACCGCGGGGGCCGGCCTCCCGCTCCGCCTGGCCGCCACGACGGCAACGGCGACGGCGAGCCGCCGGCGAGCTCCGAGGGCCTGCCGCTGTCGAATGCGCGCCTGGGCATGCTGATGCTCCTGGGCGGGGAGGCCATGTTCTTCGGCGGCCTGATCATCGCCTTCCTCCAGCTCCGCCTGGGGGCGGCGGCCTGGCCGCCTCCGGGGCAGCCGCGGCTCCCCATCGGGCTCACGGCGCTGAACACCGTCATCCTGCTGGCGTCGAGCTGGACGCTCGTGCGGGCGCTGCGGGCCGTCCGCACCGGCGACCGCGCGGGGCTCGTGCGCTGGCTCGCGTGGACGTGGGGGCTCGGCGCTCCTCTTCCTGGTCATCCAGGGCGTCGAGTGGACGCGCCTCGTGCACTTCGGGCTCCGGGTGTCGTCGGGCATCTACGGCGCCACGTTCTACACGCTGATCGGCGTGCACGGCGTCCACGTGCTCGGCGCGGCCGCCTGGCTGGGCGGGGTCCTCTGGCTCGCCGGGCGGGGGCGGTTCACGCAGCACCGGCACGTGGCGCTCGAGTGCTGCGCGATCTACTGGCACTTCGTCGTGGCCCTCTGGCCGGTCTTGTACGTGCTCGTCTACCTCGTATGACCGCAGGGAAGGAGAGCGGATCGTGAGCGACGCAGCAACCGCGCTGCACCATCCGGCCGCCGAGCCGGTCGAGTCGCCCCTGACGCCGGAGAGCTGGGGCAAGCTCGGGATGTGGGTCTTCCTGGCCGGCGACGCCGTGGGATTCGGCGTGCTCCTGGCCTCCTACGGCGCCTTGCGGGCCGGCAGCGTCGACTGGCCGAACCCGGCCGCAGGTGCTCGGCATCCAGCTCACCGCCCTGATGACGTTCCTCCTGATCTGCTCGAGCGTCACCATGGTGAAGGCGCTGGAGAACCTCCAGAAGGGAGACCGGGCGCGCGCCAAGATGTTCGTCTTGCTCACGGCGCTCGGCGGGGCGATCTTCGTCGGGCTCCAGGTCTACGAGTGGACGCACCTGATACACCGCGGGCTCATGATCTTCGGGAACCCCTGGGGGTCCACGCTCTTCGGGGCGAGCTTCTTCATCATCACGGGCTTCCACGGGCTGCACGTGACCGCGCGGCGTGATCTACCTCCTGGCGATCTACCGGGTGATCAGCCGGGTCCAGGACATGCGGTACAACTACATGGTCTCGGAGATCGCCGGACTTTACTGGCACTTCGTCGACCTGGTCTGGATCATGGTCTTCACCTTCATTTACCTCCTGTAGGCGCGCGAGCGGACGGAGGGGACGATGGCGGACACGCACGCGAAGCACGGGCCGAGCTACATGGCCATCTTCTGGTACCTGGCGGTGCTCACGGTGGTCGAGATCGCGGTCATCTACCTGCCCATCGCCAAGGTGGCGATCGGCGTGCTGCTGGTGATCCTGGCCTCCACGAAGGCGGCGATGGTCGCGCTCTACTTCATGCACCTCCGCCTCGAGACGAAGACGCTCGGCTACATCGCCCTCACGCCCGTGGCGATCGGCGCGCTGCTGGTGATGGTGCTGCTGCCCGACTCGCTCTCACGCGCCGCGCCAGACGGCCGACTCGAAGAAGGTCGAGGCGCCGAAGCATTGACGCGGGGCCGAGGTCCGGGACTGACCGGCCAGTGAACATCACGGTTCTGCCGACGATCAACGCCGTGCTGAACGCTTCGGCGGCGGTGGCGATGCTCGTCGGCTTCGTGGCCATCCGGCAGCGGCGGATCGCCATGCACCGGGCCTGCATGCTGACGGCCGTCGGCCTCTCCGTGCTGTTCCTCTGCTCGTACCTCGTGTATCACGCCCAGGTGGGCTCGCGCCCCTACGGCGGCGAGGGCGGGCTCCGGCGGCTCTACCTCTCGATCCTGCTGAGCCACACGGTGCTGGCCGTCGCGATCGTCCCGCTGGTCGCGACGACCCTCTACCGGGCGCTCGGGGTCCCAGTTCGTGCGCCATGCGCGCCTCGCCCGGATCACGTTCCCGATCTGGCTCTACGTCTCGGTGACGGGCGTGGTGGTGTACTGGATGCTCTACCATGGATGAGCGGGTGTGACGGAGACGCCGAGTGGATCGCGCCCGCGTGTCCCTGGCGATCCGGCGGGCGCTCGGACTCCGGTGCCCGCGCTGCGGGGCAGCGCCCCTCTTCACCGGCCTCGTCCGCATGCCTCCGCGCTGTCCGGTCTGCGGTCTCCTCTTCGAGCGCGAGGCCGGGTACTTCATCGGCGCGATCTACATCAACTACGGGCTGACGGTGGGGCTCGCGGTGGGGGGCTACTTCGTGCTCGAGGCGTGGCTCGCGCCGTCCCCGCGGTGGCAGGTGCTCGTCTGGGGCGCGTTCTCCGTCCTCTTCCCGCTCTGGTCGTTCCGCTACAGCAAGGCGATCTGGCTGGCGCTCGACCACCTGGTCGACCCGACCGATGGCGCCGGGCCGCCCCGACCGGGCGGGCCGTGAGAGACGGCAGGATGCGCGGGAGCGTGGCCGCGCCCGTTCCTGGCCAGCGCCGCATCGATGAGATTCCGCCGGGGCGCCATCGCGCCCCCGCCTCGTCCGACAGCGAGGTCGTGGTCGAGTTCGAGCTCACGTGACCCCGGCGACCCCAAGGGAGGCCTCCATGTTCCAGAAGATCTACGTGCCGGTCGACAACTCGGACTACTCCAACCGCGCCATCGACCTGGCCGTGGAGCTCGGGCGAGCCTTCGGCTCGACCTTGACCGGTTGCCACGTCTACGCGGCGCGGCTTCACGACTACCGCTTCAAGCAGATGGAGTACACGCTGCCCGAGGAGTACCGGGACGAGCACGAGCTGGAGCGCCAGCGGAAGATCCACGACTCCCTCATCGCGATGGGCCTCCAGCTGGTCTCGGACTCGTACCTCGAGGTGATGCGGAAGAAGACGGAGGCCGCCGGGCTCCCGTTCGAGCCCCGGATGATGGACGGCAAGCACTACAAGGCCTTGATCGAGGACGTGCAGGGCAAGGACTACGACCTCGTCGTCATGGGCGCCCTCGGGCTCGGCGCCGTCCGCGACAGCCAGCTCGGCTCCGTGACCGAGCGGTTCGTGCGCAAGACGCCGGTCGACACGCTGGTGATCCGGAATCTCGACCCGCTCGAGGCGCAGCAGGGCGCGATCGTCGTCGGGCTCGACGGCAGCCCCCAGTCGTTCTACGGGCTCAAGGTCGGGATCGCCCTCGGCAAGGCGCTCCACCGGCCCGTCCACGCCGTCGCCGTCTACGACCCCTACCTCCACTACGCCATGTTCAACGGCATCGTCGGGGTGCTCACCGAGCAGGCCTCGAAGGTCTTCCGCTTCAAGGAGCAGGAGCAGCTCCACGAGGAGATCATCGACACCGGGCTGGCCAAGATCTACCAGTCGCACCTCGAGATCGGCCGGAAGCTCGCGGCCGACGAGGGGGTCGACCTCGCGATCACGCTGCTCGACGGCAAGTGCTTCGAGAAGGTGCTCCAGTTCTGCCGGAAAGAGCACCCGTGGCTCCTCATCATGGGCCGGATCGGCGTGCACTCGGACGAGCGCGAGGCGGACCTCGGGTCGAACACGGAGAACCTCCTCCGCCTGGCCCCCTGCAACGTGCTGCTGGTGGGGGGCAAGTTCTACCCGCCCCTCGACGTCAAGGCCGAGGAGATCATCGCCTGGACGGACGAGGCCCGGGAGCGCATGAAGCGGGTGCCCGAGCAGGTCGCGGGCGTCGCCCGGACGGCGCTGCTCCGCTACGCGATCGAGCAGGGGCACACCGTCATCACCTCCAAGGTGATCGACGAGGCGATGGCGATCTTCATGCCGGGCCGGATGGCGGAGAAGATGCAGATCCTGGCCGAGGACCTCGCGGTCGCGAAGCTCCGGGCGGAGGACGCCGCGGTGACGGCGATCTGCTCGGTCTGCGGCTACGTCGTGAAGGGCCCGAACCCCGTCGTGAAGTGCCCGGTCTGCTCGGGCGGCCCGGAAAAGTTCGCGCACATCGACCGGCGGGCGGTGGAGCAGATCGCCACGGCCGAGGGGGGAATCGCCGAGGAGGAGGTCATGCCCGGCGTGACCGTCCGCTGGGCCAACGACGCGCGGGAGGGCCTCCGCGAGGTGACCGACGCCTACCTCCGGCGGCGCGCCAAGGCGCGGATCGAGAAGTACGCGCGGATGCGCAAGATCCCCGTGATCACGAAGGAGATCGCGTTCCCCCTGATCGAGGAGACCGTCGGCCGCGACAAGCTCGGCGACGGCTGGGAGACGCTGATCGCCACCACCAAGTTCGCGCCGGCCACCCTGAAGGACGTGACCGACCCGAACGGCGCCTTCACCTGGACCGAGGACGCGGTGGCGCGGCTGAACCGCGTGCCGGCGGGCTTCATGCGCGACATGACCCGCGAGGCGATCGAGAAGGTGGCGCGCGAGAAGCAAGTGGGCTTCATCGACCTCCCCCTGTGCGAGGAGGGGATCGGCCACGCGCGGGCCGACGATGAACGAGGTCATCGCCGGCTACATCAAGAACAAGCCCCAGAGCTGAGCGGAAGTCTCGCGAGTCGGACCAGCAGGAGGCGCCTCGGGCTGGCTGGTGGGTCCGGGCTTCGGGCAACGCCAGGCGATGCTGCCGTTTAACCGTCCTGAGTCCGATGGGGTGGCAAGCATGACGGCCCGGGCGTTCTACCCTCAGGGCGACCAAATCCCCCAGGATCATTGTCCATCTGTTTGCGCTGATCCGCGCAGACGAGAAGATCGAGTAGTGGACCGGCGTACCTGGTTCGTCGGTGCCCTCGGTCTTATCGCCGCGCCGCTTATGGCCGGGGCCCAGCAGGCGGGGAAGGCGCGGCGCATCGGCTATCTCACGCAGCGTCCTCGTCCGGGTCCGCGGGAGGAGGCGTTCCGACAGGGACTGCGAGATCTCGGCTATGTGATCGGAGAGACATCGTCATCGAGGAGAGATACTCGGCCCAAGGGGGTGCTGACCTCGACGTGCTGGCGGCCTCGCTCGTGCGCCTCCCGGTCGAGATCATCGTGACGACAGGCCCGACCGTCACCCGTAGTGCCAGGGGCGTCACCACTACGATTCCCATCGTGATGGCGCAGGACAGCGATCCGGTTGCGAATGGCTTCGTCGCCAGTCTGGCCCGGCCGGGGGGGAACATCACCGGCCTGTCCGTCCTCGCCACGGAGCTCAGCGGCAAGCGACTGGAGCTAGTGAAGGAGGTCGTTCCGGTGCTGTCGCGCGTGGCCGTGCTCGGGACGGCGACGGAGCCGGGTAACGCGCGGTCGCTGCGCGAGACGGAGCTGGCCGCGAAGGCCCTCGGAGTGGGGCTTCAATACCTCGAGGTGCGTGGACCCCAGGATCCCGAGCCGGCCTTCCGAAGCGCGAGTGCCGGGCACGCTGACGCCGTCCTCGGGCTGTTGAGTCCGTCCTGGGCGTTCACGCAACCCAAGTGGCGACCCTGGCGACGAGGAGCCGGCTTCCGGTGATGTACTGGAGCAGCGAGTTCGTGCGGGCAGGGGTGCTCATGTCCCTCGGGGTGAGCCCGACGGATCTGTTCCGGCGCGCCGCCACCTTTGTGGACAGGATTCTCAAGGGCGCCAGGCCGGCCGACCTGCCGGTCGAGCAGGCCACGACGTTCGAGCTGGTCATCAACCTCCGGACCGCCAAGGCCCTCGGCCTGACGATCCCGCCATCGGTGCTAGCGCGAGCCGACGAAGTCATCCAGTGACGGCGCTCGTGCCGCATACAGCGATGTACCGGGCGTGCGCGGTCTCGCGGAACCTGACCCAGCGCCGTCAGCTGTTCTGCGCCCACTGCTGGCGAGCATGACAGCGCGTGCGCTTCGACTATGGGCTGGGGTTGGTCTGGCCCTCCTTTCCGCGCCTCTCACCAGCGAGGCGCAACCGTCGGCAGGGGTTCCCCGGATCGGTATCCTGCGCACCGGCTCGCCTCCCGATCCATTTGTCGACGCGTTCCGGCAAGGCCTTCGCGAGCTGGGCTACGTCGAGGGGCGGAACGTCAACATCGAGTACCGATGGGCGGAAGGAAGGGATGAACGCCTCGCGGGTCTCGCCCGTGAACTAGTCCGCTTACGCGTGGACGTCATCGTTGCGGGCGGCAGCCAAGCGGGAGTTGCCAAGCAGGCCACCACGACGATCCCGATCGTCATGCCGGTCGCGAACGACCCGGTAGGGGGCGGTCTCGTGGCGAGCCTGGCCCGGCCGGGTGGGAACGTCACCGGACTCGCGTTCCAGTCCGAGGAGCTGCCCGGGAAGTGGGTGGAGCTCTTGGCCGAAGCGATCCCCCGGGTATCTCGGGTGGCCATCCTTTGGCACCCGCCGACCGAAGCGGGTCAACTGAAGGTGTCCGAGGCCGCCGCTCGATCGCTGAACGTCCGACTCCACCCGCTGAAGGTGCAACGGTCGGACGATCTTGCGACCGCGTTCGTGGCAGCGCAGAAGGATCGTGCCGAGGCCCTCATCGTGCTCTCGTCGCCGTTTTTCTTTGCCCACAGGACTCGCCTCGTCGAGCTCGCGGCCCGGCACCGGCTGCCGACGATGTACCATCAGCGCGAGTTCGTGGACGGCTCGGGCGGGCTCATGTCCTATGGGCCAAACCTGCGGGACCTCTTCCGGCGCGCCGCCACCTACGTGGACCGGATCCTCAAGGGCACCCAGCCCGCCGACCTGCCGGTCGAGCAACCCACGAAGTTCGAGTTGGTCATCAATCTCCGGACCGCCAGGAACCTCGGCCTCACGCTTCCGCCCTCGGTACTGGCGCGGGCAGACGAAGTCATCCGGTGACCTACAAGGCGTACGCGGTCTCGTGGAATCTCACCCAGCGCTGTAACCTCTTCTGCGCCCACTGCTATATCAGCGCGGCGCCCGGCGCGTCGGCGGCCGGCGAGCTCACGACCGAGGAGTGCCGCCGGGTGATGGCCGACATCGCCCGGGTGAATCCCGGCACGTTCCTGATCCTCACCGGCGGGGAGCCGCTCCTCCGCCCTGACATCTTCGAGCTTGCCGCCGAGGGGCGCGAGCACGGCTTCACGGTCGTGCTCGGGACCAACGGGGTGCTCCTCCGGCCGAAGCAAGCGCGGCTCATGAAGACCCACGGCATCCAGGGCGCCTCGCTCTCCCTCGACTCGACCGATCCCGCGCGCCACGACGAGTTCCGCCACCTGCCCGGCGCCTGGCGCGCCGCCGTCCGGGCGACGGAGGCGCTCCGGGGGGAGGGGATCGACTTCTCCCTCCACATGAGCGTCACCGACTGGAACGTCGGGGAGATCCCCGCGATGATCGACCTCTCGCGGGAGCTCGGGGCGCGCGTGCTCAACTTCTTCTTCCTGGTGCGGACCGGCCGGGGGGAGGGGCTCACCGACATCACGCCGGCGCAGTACGAGGAGATCCTCACGTACCTGGCGCGGGCGCAGGGGGCGGGCGGCGTGCCGGACGGGGCCGCGCCGGGCTCCGTCCTCGAGCGGCGCGAGGACCCGTGGAGCGTCCCCGTCGGCCGGGCCGGCGGCCTCCTGATCCGGGCCAAGTGCGCGCCGCACTTCCGGCGGGTCCTCTACGAGCTCGACCCCGGCTCGCCGCTCCTCGCGAACTACGCGCACGGCTCCTGCCCCGCCGGCAAGTACTACTGCCGCATCACGCCGACGGGCGACGTCACGCCGTGTCCCTACATGCCGGTGGCGGCGGGGAACCTTCGCGAGACCGGCTTCGCCGAGCTGTGGGAGCGGTCCCAGGTCTTCACGGACCTCCGCACGGGCCCCCTCGGCGGCCGGTGCGGCGCCTGCGAGTTCCGCGAGATCTGCGGCGGCTGTCGCTGCCGCGCGTACGCGACCTACGGCGACTACCTCGCCGAGGACCCGGCCTGCGGGTACCAGCCGGGCGCCCACGGCGGTGAGCTGATCCGCCTCGGGGTCGAGCAGACGTTCGGGCTCGAGGTGCGCTTCGGGCTTGCGTGGGAGCCGGCGGCCCGGGCCCGGCTCGACGCCATCCCCGGCGTTCGCCCGGGCGATGGTGGTCCAGGCGGTCGAGGCCTACGCGCGTGGCCAGGGGCAGGCGACGGTGACGCCGGCGCTCCTCGCCGAGGTGCGAAGCCGCTGGGGCATCTCGCCGGGGCGGCCGTTCACGCCGGCTGCCGGGCGGCCCCCGGCAGGGGACGGCTGAGCCAGCGATGGCCAGCGGGGAGGCGCGGTACCGTCAGGCCGCCTGGACATACGTGGCCTACGGCGTCGTCTACTGGCTCGGCGGGCTCGCCCTGGCCAGCGGGGGGCTCGGTCCCCGCGGCATGGAGCGCGGGGGCACGGCCTGGTTCGTCGTCGGGCGCCCTGTTCGTCGTCGCCTTTCCCTGGCTCCTGATCAAGGAGCGCGCCTGGTTCGACCGCTGGGTGCTGTCACGACGGGACTTCGCGCGCGTCCTGACGCTCCTGGTCGCGTTCCGCGCGTTCGAGGTGGCGCGGATCGCCCGGGTGCCCCGCGCCGAGACCGTGGCCGTCCTCGGGCTGGACGTGTCCCTGCGGGCGGGGGCCTGGGCCTTCTGCGCCCTCACGGTCGTCACGGCGGTGATGCTGGCGCGGGCGCGCCTGGGGCCGCCAGCCGTGAGCGCGCCAGCGCCCCCGCCGGAGCCCGCCCCTGGCGACGTGCGCTGGACTCCGGAGGCGGAGGCGCGGGTCGCGCGCGCGCCGGTGTTCCTCCGCGGCATGGTCCGCCGGCTGGCGGAGAAGCGGGCGCGCGCCGAGGGCGTGCGCGTGATCACGCCCGAGCTCATGACGCGCTACAAGGGCGAGATGATGGGCCTGGCCGCGAGCGGCGCCTACCAGGTCCCGCCGTCGGCTGCGCCGTGGACCGCCGAGGCGCTCGCGCTGCTCGACACCGTCCCGTCGTTCATGCGGCCGATGACGCGCCGGATCTGCGAGGAGCTGGCGGCCGAGCATGGCGCGGCCGCGGTGACGCCGGCGCTGATCCGGGAAGCGGAGGCGGAGGCCGAGACCGAGACGGCGGCGGCGCCGCTCCCCTGGACGCCGGAGGCGGAAGCCCGGCTCGTCGCGCGTCTCGGGAAGGCGCCCGCCATGATGGCGGACTTCGTGCTGCGACTGTTCCAGCGGGACGTCGAGGTCGAAGCGCGGCAGGCGGGACTCGACCGGGTCACGGTGGAGGTCGTCGACCGGCTCTGGCAGGCGGCGCCGGAGACGCCGGTGAGGTGGGAGCCCCAGGCCTGGGCGCGGCTCCAGACGGCGCCGGAGTTCGTCCGCGAAGGCATCCGGAAGGCGGCCGAGCGGCGCGCCCGGCGGATGGGCGTCCCCGAGATCACCTCGCCGCTCCTGACCCGGTTCCGGAACCAGGCGATGATGAAGGCGGTCAAGCGCATCCGCGAGCTCGGCTTCACCGAGCTCACGTTCGACGCCTTCGACGCGGCGAAGGCCGAGATCCGGACCGTCAGCCTGAATCCCGAGGCGCAGGAGCGCCTGGATCGCATCCGGCACTACTTCGAGCGGGAGCGCCACGGCCAGTCCGGGGATTTCCTCGGCGAGGACCTCATGCGCCGCTTCCGGGCCCACCTGCGGGATCCCTCCGCCGCCCCGCTCGACACGAGCGACGAGGGGAGTGGAACGTGAAGAGCTATCGGGACATCGCCGGCGACGGCGGCTCGAACATCGCCGAGCAGGTCGTCGCGCAGCAGGCGCGGCTCGCCGCCCGGATGGCTCCGATCCGCGCCAGCGTGGCGGTGGTCTCGGGCAAGGGCGGCGTCGGCAAGAGCTCGCTGACCGCCAACCTCGCGGGGGCGCTCGCGGGCCGCGGCCTGCGGGTGGGGGTCCTCGACGCGGACCTCAACGGCCCGTCCATCGGCAAGATGCTGGGCGTGCGCGGCCAGACGCTCCGGGCCGGGCCGGCCGGCATGGAGCCGGCGGTCTCCGCCGAGGGGATCCGGGTCCTGTCGATGGACCTGCTCCTGCCCGGCGACGACACGCCCGTCGTGTGGGATGCCCCGACGCAGGTCGAGGCCCACACCTGGCGCGGGACCATGGAGGGCACGGCCCTCCGCGAGTTCCTCGCCGACACCGCCTGGGGCGCGCTCGACCTGCTCCTCATCGACCTCCCGCCCGGCGCCGACCGGCTGCCGACCCTCCTCGATCTCTTGCCCGGGCTGACCGGGGCGGTCGTGGTGACGATTCCCTCCGGCGTCTCCCACCTGGTCGTGCGCCGCGCCATGACCCTCGCCCGCGAGCGCGGGGCGCGGCTCCTCGGGCTGATCGAGAACATGGCGGGCTACGTCTGCCCGACCTGTGGGACCGTCGGGCCGCTCTTCGACGGGCCGGGCGGAGAGGTGACGGCAGCGCAGCACGGCCTGCCGTTCCTGGGCCGTGTGCCGTTCGACCCGCGCCTCGCCGCGGCGGCGGACCGGGGGCGCCCCTTCGTGCTGGAGCACGGGGACAGCCCGACCGGGCGGGCGCTGACCGGGATCGCCGCCTCTCTGGCGGCGACCGTCCTGCCCGGATGACCCCGGCGCTCTCGGCTCCCTTGCCCCGGCCGGCGGCCGAGCGGCTCTCCGCCGATCTCCGGGCTCTCGAGGCGTTCACGCGGCCGGATCGCCCGTACACGCGCCGGGCCTTCTCGGACGAGGACCGTGCGGCGCGCCAGTGGCTGGCTGGCCGGATGGCCGGCCGGCGCCGTCGGGACGCCGTGGCAGCGGGTCACCAGTGGAGCCAGCCACGACGCCAACCATGTGGCGCGACTCTGCCCGATCGGGCTCCTCTTCATCCCGTGCCGCGACGGACGGAGCCACTGTCCCGAGGAGTGGGCCGAGGTCGAGCACCTCGCGACCGGCACCCGCGTCCTCCTGGAGCTCATCCTCGGTCTCGACCGCGATCTCGCCTGAAGCGGCAGGAATCCCTCACCCCTAGCGGCGGAGCAACCCATGACCCACAGTTCGGAAGCCAGGGCCGTCGTCCTGACGCCGGCCGCGCTCGAAGAGTACGCGCGTGCGATCTTCGTCGGGGCCGGCGCCCCGGATGCGGTGGCCCGTCGGGTGGCCGGCTCCCTCGTCCTGGCCAACCGGTCCGGGCACGACTCGCACGGAGCCATTCGCATTCCGCAGTACATCCGGGACATCCAGACGGGCCAGCTCGATCCCCGCGCCGAGCCCGCCATCGCCCGAGAGGGACCGGCGTGGGTGCTGGTGGACGGCCGCTGGACATTCGGACACGAGACCGCGCGCTTCGCCATGGCCGAGGCCACGCGGCGAGCGCGGGAGACCGGGGTCGCTCTCGTGTCGACCATCCGCACCAACCACATCGGCCGGCTGGGGGAGTGGGCCGAGCAAGCGGCCGCCGCGCGGGTCATCGGAATCGTCGGGGTCGCCTTCAGTCATGCGGCGGCGCTCCTGGTGGCGCCCCACCAGGGCGCGGGTCGAGCCCTCAGCACCAACCCTCTCGCGATCGGCCTGCCCCGGGGGGACGAGCCGCCGCTGGTGCTCGACTTCGCCACCAGCATCGTTCCCGAGGGAAAGGTTCGCGTGGCCAAGGAGAAGGGCACCGCGCTGCCGCCGGGCACCCTGCTCGACCGGGATGGCCAGGCGACCACCGACCCGCGCGCGCTCTACGAGGGCGGCGTCCTCCTGCCGTTCGCCCTCCACAAGGGCTACGCCCTGTCGTTCATGGTCGACGCGCTGAGCATCGCCCTGTCGGGCGCCGACGAGGCGGCGGTCCGAGGCCCGGCGGGCTTCGAGAGTGGAGCGTTCTTCCTGGCTATCGAGCCCACGGTCTTCGGGCCATTCGAGCGTTGGGCCGAGGCGCTCCAGCGGCTGTCGGCCCGGGTCCGGGGCGTTCCCGTGGCGCCGGGGTTTTCCGAGGTGCTCCTGCCCGGAGAGCCGGAGGCCCGCGCTCGCGTGGCACGGGCCGACAGCGTGGCCATCCCGCCGGCCACGTGGGCCACGATCGTCGCAGCCGGCCAGGCCGTGGGGGTGGGGCCGCCGTCCCCGCCTTGACGCTCCGTGCGACACGCCGGTAGGCTTCGAGACGCGATGAGGCCAGCGGGCCGCCACAGGCCGAAGGCCGTCCGATCCGGACCGTCCGATCCGAGCTGTCGGACCGACCCCCACGCAGCGAGGGTAACCTCGTGAGCCTCGCGACCCGCCGGACCGGGGGCGAGTGGGTCGTGGCCGCGCTCGAGGCCGAGGGCGTGCGGCACGTCTTCGGCATCCCGGGCGTCCACAACCTCGCGATCTACGACGCCCTCCTTCGCCAGGACCGGATCGCCCACGTGCTCGCGCGGCACGAGCAGGGCGCCGGGTTCATGGCGGACGGCTACGCGCGCGCGTCGGGGCGCCCCGGCGTCGTCGTCGTGACGACGGGGCCGGGCGCGACCAACGCGCTGACGCCGCTCGTCGAGGCCCACGCGGGCTCCCAGCCCGTGCTCCTCGTGATGTCGGACGTCCCCAGCGCCCTGGTCGGGCAGGACATGGGCGCGCTCCACGAGGTGCCGAACCAGATCGAGTGCTTCCGGCCGGTCAGCCGATGGGCCGACGCCCTCCGGAGCGGCGCCGAGATTCCCGGCGCGGTCCAGGGCGCGTTCCACCTCTTCCGGACCGGCCGGCCCGGCCCGGTCACGCTGTCGATCCCGACCGATCTGCTCAACGCGCCCGTCGCGGCCCGGCTCACGCCGGCCGGCGAGGGCCGGCGTCCGCCGTGCGACATCGGACTGGTGGAGGAGGCGGCCCGCTCCCTCGCCCGCGCCCGGCGGCCGCTCCTCGTGGCGGGCGGCGGGGTGATCAGCGCCGAGGCGACGGGGGAGCTCCAGGCCCTCGCGCGCCGGCTGGAGGCGCCGGTGATCACGTCCGTGATGGGGCGCGGCGCGATCTCCGAGGCCGACCCGCTCTGGCTCGGCGTCCTGCCGAACCGGCGGGCCACGCAGGAGGCGCTGGAAGCGGCGGACGTGATCCTCGCCGTGGGCTGCCGGTTCTCCCACCGCTCGACCAAGGGCCTCCTGCTCAATCTCGAGTTCCGCCCTGACCAGGCCCTCATTCACCTCGATCTCGACCCGCGCACGATCGGCCGCATGCACGTGCCGGCGCTGGGGATCATCGGCGACGCACGGGACGGCCTCGCGGGAATCCTCGCGGCCTTGCCGCCCGGGGCGCCCCCGGGGACCGCGTGGGACTGGGCGGCGCTCCGCCGGGCCCGGGACGCGCGGAGCCCCCGCTACACGGCGACGGTGGACCGCCTGCTCCGGGCGCTCCGCGAGGCGCTGCCCGCGGACGCGATCGTGGTCGGCGACCAGACGGGTCTCAACTACTGGATGGAGTGGCACCTCCCGATCCTGGCGCCCCGCACGTTCCTCTACCCGATCGGCTCGGCGACGCTCGGCTACGGCGTCCCGGCGGCGATCGGGGCGAAGGTCGCTCACCCCGACCGGGCGGTCGTCTCCGTCGTCGGCGACGGCGGGCTCCTCTTCACGGCGGCCGAGCTCGCCACGGCCGCGAAGTACCGTCTCCCCATCGTCTACGTCGTGATGAACGACCAGGACTACGGGGCGATCCGGTATCTCCAGACGCAGCTCTACGGCCGGACGGGCGAGCACACGCTCGCCGGCCCGGACGTCGTCGCGCTCGCGCGGGCGTTCGGGGCCGAGGCGTACCGTGCGCCCGACCCCGAGACGTTCCGGGCGGCCCTCGACAAGGCGCTCGCGCACCCGGGCCCCGCGCTCATCGAGGTGCCGCTCGCCATCGAGCCGCCGTGGGAGCTGTGACCGGTGCCCCGCGCGGCACCGGCGCTTCGTGTGCCAGGCTCGCGGTGGCCCCGGGCCTCGGTGTCGGACGCGGCGCCCAGCCTCTCGGATAGCCGGTGCCCGGAGTTCACACCTCTGTGACACCGGGCCGGCCGGGCCCGGATAGACTTGCGCCCCGGAGGTGCCGGCCATGCGATGGGGACGGACGGCAGCGTGGGGAGCCCTGGCCGTTGCGGCGGTGGCGAGCGCGGTGCTCTGGGCTCCCGGCACCGAGGCGCAGCGGGGCGCGCGGGTGGGACAGCCCGCGCCGGAGATCACCGGCGGCCCGTGGCTCAACAGCGAGCCGCTCTCCCTGGCGGGCCTCCGGGGCCGGGTCGTGTTCGTCGAGTTCTGGACCTACGGCTGAATCAACTGCAAGAACGTGATCCCGCAGTTGCGGGGCTGGCACGACCGGTACCTGGGAGCGGGCCTCACGATCGTCGGCGTCCACTCGCCGGAGTTCCTCTGGGAGAAGTCGCCCGATCGTGTCGCGGCCGCGGTGCGTGAGCTCGGCATCCGCTATCCGGTCGTGCAGGACAACGACTTCGCGATCTGGAAGCGCTTCAACACCTGGGCGTGGCCGACGGCCGTCCTCGTCGACCGCCAGGGCGTGGTCCGCTACACGCACATCGGCGAGGGGGCCTACGCGGAGACGGAGGCGATGATCCGCCGCCTCCTGGACGAGCGCGGATGACGGGCGCCCGCGGCTCGCCCCTCGTCCGCTTCGCCGCCTTCGCCCTCCTCGCCGTCGTCGTGCCCGCGGCGATCCTGGCCGTCCTCGGCTACCACTCGCTCCGCCAGTGGCACCGGTCGGCGGAGGCCCTGTTCCGCGAGCAGTCGCGGAGCATGGCGGTGATGGTCGCGGAAAAGGTCGACCTCGCCCTCCGACACGCGGAGTACGGCGTGATGGGCCGGCTGGAGGCCGCGACCCGAAGCGGCGCCGTCGCGGACGACGCCCTCGATGCGCTGGTCAAGGACACGCCGCTCATCGCGCGGCTCGCCCTGTTCGACGCGGGTGGCCGGCTGGTCTACCCGGCGGGCGGCGCGCCGGGACTCGCGCTCACGGGTCCGCTGGAGGACCTCGCGCGGGTCGTCCGGGCTCAGGGGGGCAAGGCGCACCGGGTCGTCGGGGACGACCTGGTCGTGGGGTGTCTGGTCGGCGGCGGCGGCCGGCCCGCCTTCCTCGCGCTCCTGGTGCTGGACGCCGAGGTGCTCCGGCGCGACGTGCTCGAGCCCACGCTCGGCGGGCCGGAGGCGCCGCTCCTCACGGTCACCGATCATCACGACCGGCCGGTCTACCGGCGGACGGGCCCCGAGCGCCCGGAGATCGTCGCCGAGGTCCCTCTCAGCGAGGCGCTGCCGGCGTGGCGGCTCGCCCTGTACCAGCCGGCCGGGCTCTCCCCGCGCGCGGCCGTCAACCGCCAGGTGATGCTCTTCACGGTCGCGTTCGGGCTCCTCCTGGTCGTGATCGCCGCCGGCCTGGCCGCGACCTACCGGCTGGTCCGGCGCGAGACCGAGACGGCCCGCCTGAAGGCCGAGTTCGTCGCCAACGTCTCGCACGACCTCAAGACCCCGCTGTCCCTGATCCGGGTGTTCGGGGAGACGCTCGAGATGGGCCGCGTGAGCGACGAGGCCACGCGCCAGGAGTACTACCGGGTCATCACCCACGAGAGCGAGCGGCTCTCCCGGCTGATCGAGAACGTGCTCGACTTCTCGCGGATCGAGGGTGGCCGGCGCACGTACGACCTGGTGCCGGTGAGCGTGGAGCCGATCGTGCGCGATACGGTCGAGAGCTTCGCCTACGTGCTCGGCCAGCAGGGGTTCAAGGTGGACGTGGCGGTGCCGCCGGGTCTTCCCGAGGTGCCGATGGACGCCGACGCGGTGAGCCAGGCGCTCGCCAACCTGATCGACAACGCGATCAAGTACTCCGAGGCGCGCAAGGTCCTGACCGTGACGGCGGCCTTGCGCGACGGTGGGCTCGCGCTCACGGTCGGCGACGAGGGGATCGGCATCGCGCGCGAGGAGCAGGAGCGGATCTTCGACAAGTTCTATCGGGTCGGGCGGAGCGAGACCCAGGGCCGGCGCGGGAGTGGCGTGGGGCTCGCCCTGGTGCGGCACGTCGCCGAGGCCCACGGAGGCCACGTCAGCGTCGAGAGCCGCCCGGGCGAGGGGAGCCGGTTCACGCTCTGGCTCCCGCGGTCGCGGGCCACCTCCTGAGGGCGGCGGCGCCGGCATGCCGCGCATCCTGATCGTGGACGACGAGCCCCAGATGGTCCGGGGGCTCCAGGACAACCTCCGGTTCGAGGGCTACCAGACGCTGGCGGCGGCGAGCGGCCAGGAGGGCCTCGACCTGGCCTTTCGCGAGGGGCCGGATCTCGTCCTGCTGGACGTCGCCATGCCCGGCCTGAGCGGCTGGGACGTTCTCCGCGCGCTCCGGCGGAAGGGGATCGACATCCCGGTGGTGATGCTGACGGCGCGCGGGGAGGAGGCGGACCGCGTCCTCGGGCTCGAGCTCGGGGCCGACGACTACATCACGAAGCCCTTCTCCTTGCGGGAGCTGCTGGCCCGGGTCCGCGCGGTCCTCCGGCGCCCCGGCCCCCGGCAGCGCATGGATGTCTTCCAGTTCGCCGACGTGCGGCTCCACCTCCGGGCCCGCCAGGCCTTCCGCGCCGGGGCCGAGGTCCGGCTCACGCGCAAGGAGTTCGACCTCCTGCGCTACCTGGTCGAGCACCCGGGGGAGATCCTCACGCGCGAGCGCCTGCTCGACGAGGTGTGGGGCTACGAGCGCTTCCCCACGACGCGGACCGTGGACACCCACGTCCTCCGGCTCCGCCAGAAGTTCGAGCGCGATCCCGAGCGCCCCGCGCATATCCTGACGGTCCACGGCCAGGGCTACCGCTTCGCGGTGTAGCCTCGCGCACCGAGGGCTGGCTCGGGCGGGCGCCTCAGGCGCGGCGAAGCCGGAAGTTGAAGCGCCGGAGGTCGAGCTGCTGGTCGGGGCTCGGTGTGTACTCGACGTAGCGCTGGAGTCCGCAGTCCTCGTAGGGTTGCAGGACGACGATCCAGGGGTTGTGCTCCAGGAAGATTGCCGTCATCCGCTGGTACGCCGCGCCCCGCCGTCGCTCGTCGTCCGTGAGTCGCGCCTCGACGGCCAGCCGGTCGAATTCCGGATGCCGCCAGTAGTCGTGCATCTGGCCGGGGCTCAGGAGCCGCCCCATCATGCCGTCCGGATCCCGCAGGACCGACGTCGGGTCCGACCACCACAGTCCCTTGAAGGTTTTTTGCTGATTTTTCTGGTGCCGCACGCCCGATTCGATCACCTCGATGATCACGTTGACGCCGACGTCCTCCCACATCTCGGCGATCATCTCGGTCATGGCCTTGTCATTCCCGAGGTACCCGACCGTCGTCTCGAGGATCACGGGCTCGCCGCGATAGCCGGCCCGGCGGAGCCGATCCCGAGCCTCCCCGGGCGCGTACGGAAGGGGTGGCAGCGACAGGTCGTGGTGATTGTCCCCTCGGGGGATCGGCCCGCTCGGCACGAGGCCGCGCCCCCGCCAGATTTCCTTCACGATCGCGTCCCGATCGACGGCCAGCGACAGGGCCTGCCGGACGAGCGGCTGGTTGAGCGGCGCCACCCAGACATTGACCGCGAGCACGTAGAGCCCGGCGTAGGGCGCTCCGACCAGCCGGGTCGACGGATTCGAGGCCACGCGCTGGCTGTGCTCGGGCGAGAGCTGCGTGATGAGATCCGCGTCGCCGTGGAGCAGCGCGTCCACGCGTGCCGCCGGGCCGGGCACGGGGCGAAAGACCACGCGGTCCAGGTCGAGGCGCCCAGCCCAGTAGTCGGGGTTGGCCTCGAGCACGCATTGCTCGCCCTTGGTCCACGACAGCGAAGCGGAGCGGCCCGGTTCCCACGGGACGCTGGTTGAACACCGTGAACCCCACCCGGTCGATGTACGCCCAGGGGACGACGTGACCCCACCCGGCGAGCCGAGCCGGGATGAGCACGTCCGGCCGCTTGGTGTGGATGATGAGCGTTCCCGGATCTGGCGTCTCGGTTCGCTCGATCGTCTGGAGCAACGGCAGGAGGCGGGCTGCCTTCACGGACGGATCGAACGTTCGGTCGAGGCTGTACTTGGCGTCGATGGCGGTGAACCGGGTGCCGTCGTGCCACCGCACGTCCGGCCTCAGTGTGAGGTGCCACGTGGTCGGCCCCGTGCGTTGCCAGGCGGTCGCCAGGCCCGGGTGGAGCGTGCCGTCGGGATGGCGCCGCACGAGGGTGTCGAAGAGGTTGGAAACGACACGGCAGTCCGCCATGTACGTTGCTGCGTGGGGGTCAAGTGCGGTGATGTCACTCCACTGGAGCACGACGAGTTCGCGCTTCTGTGTGGTGTCGTCGGAGGCCCGCGCAGCAACGGTGGGCAGGAGCCCCGGGATCGCTCCGGCACCCAGCCCGATCGCCGCGAGGCGACCGAGGAAGTCCCGGCGGCCGAGGGGGAGGTTCGGAGGCCGGTCACGCGGGGAGTCCGCTGGCCTCATGTATTACCGCCCGTAGCATATCACCCTCGGGCGCGGCTCACATGGGCAGGCGCGTGCCGTCCACCCCGACCGTGAGCCGCGAGGCGCTGACGGTGCCGTCAGCGGCCCGGACGGCGCGGAACACCACGATGCTGGCCCCGGGCACGAGGAGACTCTGGTCCCCGGGGCCGAATCGCACGATCGGCGCGTCGGGGGGCACCAGGACCTGGGTCACGCCGTCCTTGTGCTTGAGGGTGAGGAGCGGGCCATCGGCCCGCTGCACGAGGGCGTCGACGCTCGCGTTGGTCATCGTCGTGCCCGGCGCCTCCATGGGCCGATGGCCCTCGCCCGTTCCCCGCATGGACTCCGCGAAGATGTGGACCTCCAGCGCGCGGAAGCTTCCGTCCGGCTGGGCGCGCGCGGCGGTGCCGAGGTACGTCCCGGGGCCGATGTCGGCCAGGCTCGCGCGGGTTGCTCCGGTGACCGTGAGCGGCGGGATCAGCGTGACCACCTCGGCGCCGGAGGCGGTGGCGACCCGGAGCTGCGACCCCTCCAGGGCGACGATCGTGCCTCGGATCGTGACCGGGCGGTCGGCCGGCGTTCCGGTCGCCTGAGCGAGGCGCGGGGCGGCGCCGGGTACGCCGGCAGCCAGCGTCGGATGTCCGGCGACGCCGGGGGCGACGGCCAGGAGAAGGACGGCCAGGGCACAGTGCCGACCGGCGGCCGGCCCGGCGGGCCCGGAGCCGGCGAGGCGGTGTGGCATGTGCATGGGTCGCATCCTTCCAGGCCTCGGCCTTCTTCTAGCATGGCACGGCGGCGGGCGCGCCGAGGACGTCCGCGAGCTCCGTCATGCTGGCGACGATGAGGTCGGGCTGGTGCGGCGTCGCGCCGAACGGCCGCCGGCGCCGGTCGACGAAGGCGGCGTGCATCCCGGCGGACTTGGCGCCGATGCAGTCGAACGCGTGGTTGGCCACGAAGAGGACGTCGTGCATCGGAACGCCCACGATCTCGGCCGCCCGGGTGTATGTCGCGACGTGGGGCTTGAACGCGTTCGCGACTGCCACCGAGATGACGGCGTCGAACGGGATCCCGTGATGCCGTTTCGCGGCCTCGAGCATGTCCGGATCCCCGTTCGAGAGCACGACGATCTTGAACCTGGCCTTGAGGCGGGCGAGGGCCTCGGGCACCTCGGGGAACGGGCGGAGGGTCTCGATCTGCGCCACCAGGTGCCGCACCTCGTCCATCGTGTAGCGGGATCCCGGCGCGCTCCAGGACCCAGGCCACCGACCGGTGGCCGATCTCCCGGTAGGACGTGTGCTCCCGCCCGAGCAGGGCGTCGATCATCGAGTTCTCGAAGTGCGTGCGGCGCCACCAGGTCACGAACGAGTGCGGGTCGCCCGCCCAGCCCTTGCTCCGGAGGTACGGGGCGGCGACCGCCGTCAGGCCCGCCTGCATGTCCACCACGGTGCCGTACTGGTCGAACATGCACACCTTGATGCGGGCCCGGAGCTCCTCGGCGGTGCTCGACACCGGTGTCGCCCGTCGCGGCGCTCGACGCGCTATCGCGCCATGATGCCGCCGTACTTCGCGACGAAGCGGCGCCAGGCGGCGGTGGCGGCGTCCTGCGCGGCGTCGACGAGCGCGGCGCCGTCGGCGTGGACGAGCCGGCGGTCGTCGACCACGACGCGGCCGTCGACGAGCACCGTCTCCACGTCCCCCGCGTGGGCGTGATAGACGAGGTTCTGGACGGGATCGAGCGTGGGCGTGAGGCCGAACGCCCGGTAGTCGAGCACGACCAGATCCGCGCGCTTGCCGGCCTCGATGGATCCGATCTCGCGGTCGAGCCCGAGCGCCCGCGCGCCGCCCATCGTGGCCAGCCCGAGCGCCTCGGGCGTGAGCATCGTCGTCGCGTCGTGGGCGCGGATCCGCGCCATGAGCACGCACGCCCGCAGGACGTCGAAGTAGTCGGCGAACATGTTGTCGATGCCGAGGCCGACGGTGACGCCGCGGCGGAGGAGGTCTCCGACGGGCGCGATGTGCCCGCGGACCGCGTTCATGAGCGGGCAGTGGGCGACGGCCGCGCGCGTCTCGGCCAGGAGCGCGATGTCGGCGTCGTCCACGACGTAGCAGTGCGCGGCGACGACGTCGGGCGCGAGGAGACCGTTGGCCCGGGCGAACTCGAACGGGCTCATCCCGTGGAGCCGGCGCGTCGCCGCCACCTCGCTCGTTCCCCACCCGAGGTGGATGCTCAGCCGGAGGCCCAGCCGGTCGGCGGCCGCGCGGGAAGCCTGGAGCAGCTCGGGCGACGAGCTGATGGTCATGTTCGGCGCCATGATGGCCGAGATCCGGCCGTCGGCCTTGCCGTGCCAGGCCTCGGCGAACTCGACGGCCTGGCGGAGCTGGGCCTGGCGGAGGGCGGGATCGTAACGGTAGCGGTCGTGGCGGAGACCGTCCACCTCGACGTCGAGGGTCATGATCGCCCATGAGGCTCCGGATTCCGAGCCGCTCGACGAAGGGCGCGTAGACGTCGGCGTCCTCTTCCATCTCGAGCACGGTCGTCACGCCGCTCCGCAGGAGCTCCGCGTAGGTGAGCGAGCCGACGGCCAGGCGTTCCTGGCGCGTGACGACGGTGGTCATCGGGAAGTACTGGCCGGTGACGCACCCGAGCCCCGCATCCTCGGCCCGGCCCGCGGAACAGCGTGTAGCCGACGTGGTTGTGGGCGCTGACGAACCCGGGGATGACCACCTTGCGGCGCCCATCGAGGACGCGCGCCGCGGTCGGATGGCGCCGCAGGACCTCGTCGCTCGGGCCGACGTCGACGATGCGCGCGCCCTCCACGTAGACGGCGCCGGGCTCGAGGATGCGCTGCCGGGCATCGACCGTGATGACCGTCGCGTCGCGGATGAGGATGCTCATGGTCGGCGTTTCGACCTCCGGCGCCGGACATCCGGGACGAGGTGGACGGCCGGCATGGGGTGGGGACGCGAGCCCGGCGCTGCCGAGGAGCGGCACGCCGGGCTCGCGGATGGCCGATGACTCGGCGGGTGCGGTCTAGCCGGGCGCGGCGCCCTGGGTGTTCACGTACACGGCGTACAGGGACTGGCTGGCGGCCATGAACAGGCGGTTGCGCTTCGGGCCGCCGAAGCAGACGTTGCCGCAGATCTCCGGAAGGCGAATCCGGCCGATCAGCTTGGCGTCCGGATTGAAGACGAGGACACCGCTGTAGCCGACCGAGCGGCCGGCGTTGCTGGAGGCCCACAGATTGCCGTCGATGTCGCAGCGGAGGCCGTCCGGCCCGCACTTGACGCCATCCACCATGCAGTCGGAGAAGAGCTTCGGGTTGGAGAGCTTGTTGTCGCTCCCCACGTCGAACACGTGGATGTCGCCCTTGCCGCCCGGTCCGGTGTCGCCCGGCCCCTTCCCGGTGCTCGCGACGTAGAGCTTCTTGTAGTCGTGGGAGAAGCAGAGGCCGTTCGGATCGGGCACCTGGGCTTCCGTGACGACGAGCTCGACCTTTCCGCTCGGGTCGATCCGGTAGCAGTTGGTCGGCAGCTCGCGCTTCCACGCGCCGATCTCGGCGGCCTGGCCGAGCCGGTTCTTGAGCCGGCCACTCTGGTTGCTGGCGCCGCCCGCGGCGTCGGGCGCTCCCTCGTAGAGCTGCCCGCCGTACGGGCGGGTCGGTGAACCAGTAGCTCCCGTCCGGGTGGGGGACCACGTCGTTCGGGGAGTTGAGGCGCTTGCCCTCGAAGGCGTCGGCGAGCACGGTGATCGACCCGTCGTTCTCGTAGCGGACCACCCGGCGCGTGAGGTGCTCGCAGGAGAGCTGACGGCCCTGGAAGTCGAAGGTGTTGCCGTTGCTGTTGTTCGACGGCAGCCGGAAGACGCTCACCTGGCCGTTGTCCTCGAGCCACCGGAGCTGCCGGTTGTTCGGGATGTCGCTCCACACGAGGAAGCGCCCCACGCTGTTCCACGCCGGCCCCTCCGACCAGAGGGCGCCCGTCCACAGCCGCTGGATGGCGCTGTTGGGCTGGGACAGGCCGTTGAAGCTCGGATCGACGCTGAGGACGTCCGGGTCCCTGAAGTAGGTCGTCGGCGCGCCGCCCGGCCCGAAGTCGCGCGGCGGGGTCGTGACGGTGCTCGGGGGCGCCATGGGTCCCGTCTGGGCCCTGGCGAGGCGCGGCGCGATGACGGCGACGCCGGCGGCCAGACCGACCCCGGTGATGAGCGAGCGTCGAGAGATGGGCGTGTGGCTGGCGGTGTCCGGCAGGTCTGACGCCATGAGGATCCTCCCTGATCGTGGGGTCTCGGTCCGCGGCGACGTCGCCGCCCCGGGGACGTCGAGCATCCCAGGATGAGCCCGAGAATCGTCCCGCAGGGAGGCCGCGTCAAGAGGCCATCTCGCGTGGCGCATCGAACCGGCCGGCGTCCGGATCGAGGGCTGCCGGGACGCAGCGAGCCGTCGCCCGGGCCTCTGGCGGCGGGCCAGTAGCCCGCCCCCGGGCTCATCTGCGACGATGAGGAACGCGGCGGGCAGGGCGAGGCGACCCTCAGCTGGACGCGGAGGAGGAACGACCGACATGACGGGGCACCAGCCGCTCAAGGGTCAGAAGGCGCTCGTGACCGGGGCCAACTCCGGGATCGGCCAGGGCATCGCCCGCGCGCTCGCCGCCGCCGGCGCGGACGTCGTCGTCAACTACGTGATCCGCCCCGAGGCCGCCGAGCGTCTCGTCGGGGAGCTCCAGGCGGGGGGCGTGGAAGCCCTGGCCATCCGCGCCGACGTGGCGCGCGAGGCCGAGGTGCAGTCGATGTTCCGGGCGATGATCGCCGCCTGGGGGACGATCGACATCCTGGTGTCCAACGCCGGCCTCCAGCAGGACGCGACCCTGGTCGACATGACGCTCGAGCAGTGGAACACCGTGCTCGACGTCAATCTCACCGGCACCTTCCTCTGCGTGCGCGAGGCCGCCCGCGAGATGATCCGCCGGGGCCCGCGTCCCGAGGTCTCCCGCGCCACCGGGAAGATCGTCTGCATCTCCTCCGTGCACGAGCGGATTCCCTGGGCGGGGCACGTCAACTACGCGGCGTCCAAGGGCGGCATGATGCTGTTCATGCAGTCCGTGGCCCAGGAGCTGGCGCCCCACCGGATCCGGGTCAACTCGATCGGACCCGGAGCCATCCAGACGCCGATGAACACCGCCGCGTGGGAAATCCCCGGAGCGGTCGAGCAGCTCCTCACGATGATCCCGTACGGGCGGATCGGCCAGCCCGAGGACATCGGCCGCGCGGCGGTGTGGCTCGTGTCGGACGACGCCGACTACGTCCACGGGCAGACCCTCTTCATCGACGGAGGGATGACCCTCTACCCGGAGTTCGCCCGTGGCGGCTAGCCGGCCGCCGGCGGGGGCCGAGGCCCTCCGCCTCGCCGAGGCGCAGGCGCGGACGGCGCACTGGAAGCGGTGGGGGCCGTATCTGGCCGAGCGCCAGTGGGGCACCGTGCGCGAGGACTACTCGCCGGACGGGTCGGCGTGGGAGCTACTTCCCGCACGAGCATGCGCGCTCGCGAGCCTACCGGTGGGGCGAGGACGGCCTCCTCGGCATCTCCGACAATCACCAGCGCCTCTGCTTCGCCCTCGCGCTCTGGAACGGGCGCGACCCCATCCTGAAGGAGCGGCTCTTCGGCCTCACCGGGCCCGAGGGCAACCACGGCGAGGACGTCAAGGAGTACTACTTCTACCTCGACGCCACGCCCACCCACTCCTACATGCGGGCGCTCTACAAGTACCCGCAGCAGGAGTACCCGTACGCGCGCCTGGTCGAGGAGAACGCGCGGCGCGGGCGCGAGAAGCCCGAGTTCGAGCTCCTCGACACCGGCATCTTCGACGACGACCGCTACTTCGACGTGGTGGTGGAGTACGCGAAGGCGAGCCCGAACGACGTCCTGGTCCGCGTGACCGTCGAGAACCGGGGGCCGGACGCGACGCCGCTTCATGTGCTGCCGACCCTCTGGCTCCGGAACACGTGGTCCTGGGAGCGCGCCGCGCGGAAGCCGCGCCTGGTCCGGGACTCGGCCCCGGCCGAGGCCGCGGTCGTGCGGGTGGAGCACCCGGAGCTCTCGCCGGACTTTCGCCTCTACGCGGAGGGGGCGCCGCGGCTCCTGTTCACCGAGAACGAGACCGACGTCCGGCGCCTGTTCGGCGACGGGCAGCCCGATGCCGGACGAAAGGACGCCTTCCACGAGGCGCTCGTCCACGGCCGGGAGGATCTGCTGCTCCCGGGCGACGAGGGGACGAAGGTCGCGGCCCACCACCAGTCTCACGATCCCGGCGGGCGGCCGGACGGTCCTGCGGCTCCGGCTCGTCGACGGCCGGCCGGCGGCGCCCTTCGGGCCCGAGTTCGATCGGACCTTCGCCGAGCGCCTGCGCGAGGCCGACGAGTTCTACGCGACGGTGGTGCCGGATCGCCTCGGCGAGGACGCGCGGAGCGTCATGCGCCAGGCGCTGGCGGGGATGCTCTGGTCGAAGCAGTGGTACCACTACGACGTCCGGCGCTGGCTCGAGGGCGATCCCGGCCAGCCGCCGCCGCCGGCGGCGCGGCGGCGCGGCCGGAACGCCGAATGGACCCATCTCTACAACGACGACGTCGTGTCGATGCCGGACAAGTGGGAGTATCCGTGGTACGCGGCCTGGGACCTCGCGTTCCACACGATCGCGCTGGCGCTCGTCGACCCCGACTTCGCGAAGGACCAGCTCATCCTCTTCCTGCGCGAGTGGTACATGCACCCGAACGGCCAGATCCCCGCCTACGAGTGGGCGCTCGGGGACGTGAACCCGCCGGTGCACGCCTGGGCGGCCTGGCGCGTCTACAAGATCGAGAAGCGCATCCGGGGCGTCGCCGATCGGCGGTTTCTCGAGCGCGTCTTCCAGAAGCTGCTCCTGAACTTCACCTGGTGGGTGAACCGCAAGGATCCCGAGGGGAAGAACGTCTTCCAGGGGGGCTTCCTCGGCCTCGACAACATCGGGGTCTTCGACCGCTCGGCGCCGCTGCCCGATCGGCGGCCACCTCGAGCAGTCCGACGGCACCGCGTGGATCGGGATGTACTGCCTGAACATGCTCGCCATCGCCCTCGAGCTCGCCGAGGACAACCCCGCCTACGAGGACATGGCGTCGAAGTTCCTCGAGCACTTCGTCTACATCGCGCACGCGATGAACGACATGGGCGGCGAGGGAATCGAGCTCTGGAACGAGGAGGACGGCTTCTTCTACGACGTCCTCCACATGCCCGACGGCGCCGTCGTGCCCTTGAAGGTTCGGTCGCTCGTGGGGCTCGTGCCGCTCTTCGCGGTGCAGGTCCTCGAGCCGCAGAACATCAGCGGGCTGCCGCAGTTCCAGCGGCGGATGAGGTGGTTCCTGCGAAACCGCGCCGATCTCCGCGACCACTTCGTGCGGGAGCGGGGTCCCGATGGGGCGTCCCGCCGCCTCCTGTCCCTCGTGAGCGGGGACCGCCTTCGCCGGGTGCTGCGCTACATGCTGGACGAGTCGGAGTTCCTGTCCCCCTACGGGATCCGCGCGCTGTCCCGGTTCCACAAGGACCATCCCTACGTGCTCCGGGTTGACCGGCGCCGAGCACCGGGTGGCCTACGAGCCGGCCGAGTCGACGACGGGGCTCTTCGGCGGCAACTCCAACTGGCGCGGCCCGGTCTGGTTCCCGATGAACTTCCTCCTGATCGAGGCGCTCCAGCGCTTCGACTACTTCTACCGGGGCGCCTTCAAGGTCGAGTTCCCCACCGGGTCAGGCCAGCAGATGGCGCTCTGTGACGTCGCGGCGGAGCTGTCGCGGCGTCTCACGCGCATCTTCCTCCGGGACCCGGCCGGCCGCCGGCCGGTCCATGGGGAGTCGCGGCAGTTCCAGACCGACCCCCGGTGGCGTGACCTGCTCCTCTTCTACGAGTACTTCCACGGAGACACCGGGGCGGGGGCCGGGGCGAGCCATCAGACCGGCTGGACCGGGGTGGTCGCGAAGCTCCTCCAGCAGAGCGGGGAGTAGCCATCCTCTCGCACGATCCGGCGCCGCGCGGCCCCGCCCGCCGCGCATCGCGGGCCGCGCGCTGATCGCCGGCGCCAGGCCGTTCAACGGGGCGCCGCCACCGGGCGTGTCGCGGCGCCGATCCCCCCGGGCCGCGGTCGGCACGGTCTTCTTCCTGAACGGCCTGGTGCTGGCCAGCTGGGTGCCGCACATTCCCCTGGTCAAGGCGGCGCACGGCTTGGGGGACGGCGCGCTCGGGGGCGTGCTCTTCGCCATGGCGCTCGGGGCCGTGACGGTCCTCCCGGCCGCGGGATGGCTGGTCTCCCGAGGCGGGAGCCGGCGCGTCACGCTCCTGGCGGCGGCCACGCTGGCGCTGGCGCTCCCGCTGCCGGTGCTCGCGCCGAGCGCGGCCTGGGTCGCCGGGGCCCTCTGGCTCCTCGGCGCCGCGAACGCGGCGCTCGACGTGGCCATGAACGCGCAGGGCGTCGCGGTGGAGACGGCCCTCGGGCGCCCGGTGCTCTCGAGCTTCCACGGGTTCTTCAGCCTGGGCGGCCTGGTCGGGGCTGCCGTGGCGGCGGGCGCGATGGCCCTCGGCGTCGCGGCGCCCGCGCACATGCTCGCGGTGGCGCTGGGGAGCCTGGTCGTCCTCCTGGCGATTCGTGGAGGGCTCCTGCCGGCGCCCCCGTCACTCACGTCGACCCGGCCCGTCTTCGCGTGGCCTCCGCGGCGGCTCCTCGGGCTCGGCGGCCTGACGTTCTGCGCGTTCATGGCCGAGGGCGCGATGGGCGACTGGAGCGCCGTCTATCTCCACGACGATCTCGGGGCGGCCCCGGCGCTGGCCGGGGCGGGATTCGCGGCGTTCTCGCTCGCGATGGCGGTGGGCCGGTTCAGCGGCGACCATCTCGCCGCCCGCCTCGGCCCGGCTCGGCTGCTTCGCCTGTCCGGCGGCCTGGCGGCCGTGGGGCTGGCCGCCGCGCTGGTCATGGACCGCGCGGAGGCCGCCATCGCGGGAGCCAGCCTGGTGGGGCTCGGGCTCGCCAACTCGGTCCCGGTGCTGTTCGGCGCCGCGGGCCGGATGCCGGGACTCCCGGCAGGGGTGGGCCTTGCCGCGGTGGCGACGACAGGCTACAGCGGCTTCCTGGTCGGGCCCGCCGGCGATCGGCCTCGTGGCGGATGCGGTCGGCCTTCCGACCGCGCTCGGTCTCGTGGCGCTGGCGTGCGGCGTCATCGGGATCGGGGCCGGCCTCGTGAGCCAGGCCGTCACGCCCGGGCTTGCGCGGGCGGACTGACGCGCCCGCACACGTCCGCACGCGGCAATACGCGCGCACACGGGAGGACCCGGCCGGCGAGATCGGGCCGGTCCCTCGGGTGGGAGCGCGTATGATGGGTCGCATGCGACGGCCCCGAACGACCTTCGCGCACGCCGCGGTCCTCGTGAGCGCCGCGACACTGCTCCTCGGCGCGGCCTGGCCCGGGGTGCCCGTGGCCCTGCTCGACGCGCTCCAGCTCGGGCGGCCCACCTCGCGGATCGAGGCCCCGGACTTCGATCTGGCGACCCTCGACAATCGGCCCATGCGGCTCGCGGACCTCCGGGGGCGCGTCGTGGTCCTCTACTTCTGGGCGACCTGGTGACCTCACTGCACGAGGGAGTTACCCTCGATCAACCAGCTGCACCGGGAGTGGGGGCCGAAGGGTGTGACCGTGCTCCTGGTCGACATCCGTGAGGAGCGGGCGAAGGTGGCGCGGGCAGCCGTCGAGGGGGGCTACGTCGCCCCTATCGCGCTGGATCTCGACGGCGCGGTCAGCGAGGCGTACGGGATCCGCGCCACGCCGACCGCCTTCGTGATCGCGCGCGACGGGACGATCGTGGGCCGCGCCATCGGTCCGCGCCCGTGGACGGGGCCCGACGGCCGCGCGCTCTTCCAGGCCCTCCTCGCGGCGCCCCGGTGAGCCGGCGCGCCAGCGCGGTGCGCCTCGACGGGCGAGGCTCCCGGGCCTAGGCCACGTGCCGGCAGCCGTCGGGCTTGAACACCCGCTGGGTGGACGCCGGGTGCCGCTCCAGCCGGTCGGCGGGGCGGATCGGCCGTCGGACGAGCTCACCCCCGCAATTCGGACAGCGGCCCCCGAGCCGTCTCTCGGCGCACGCCCGACAGAACGTGCACTCGAACGAGCAGATCATCGCGTCGGGGGAGTCGCCGGGGAGATCACGATCGCAGCATTCACAGCCGGGGCGGAGCTGGAGCACGAGGCCCTCCTTGTCGGCGCGCCGGTCCGCGGGGAGCCCGGCGCGGGCGCTCACGATGGTCCGGGTCGCGAAGGCGGCCGCCGTCGCGCGGTCAGGACGAGCCGAGGCCGGCCGCGGGGCGGGTCGCCGGCGCGGCGCCGCTGGCCGGTACGGGCGCGCCGTCGCGGTAGACGACGGCGTGGCGGCGGACGGCCGGCACGCGCGGGCCGGGCGTGAGGATGCCGACCAGGTTCAGCGGATCCACCGCGGCGACGCGCACGATCTCGCCGGTCCGCTCGCGGCGGCGCGTCTCACGGAGCGCCTCGACCGCCTCGGGCAGCGCGTACTGCTCGCCGACGAACCCCGTGACGAAGCGGCCGCCGCGGATCGCGCCGCGCGCCTCGAGACGCCGGAACGCCCAGAGGATCTCGCGCCACGAGACGGCCAGCGTCTCGCGCGCGACGAGATCCCGGAACACGACGCCCCAGCGCGCCAGGAGCTGCTCGGCCACGGCCTCCGCGAGTGTCTCGACGTCCACGGCGCTCGTCGGCGGCGGCGGGGGCACGAGGGCCCATCGGCCCTCGCCGCCGCCCGCGCGCGGGCCGCTCCGCCGGAGGCGCTCGCCCAGCCCGGGCCGCGCGGCGCGGTGCGACCACCGCTGGCGGGCGCTGAAGAGCGCGCGCACGCTGCCGAACCCATCCGCGGTCACGAGCCCGCGCGCGACCAGGTCCCACAGGGCGTCCGTGACCTCGATGGCGAGCCGGCCCGTCGCCTGGACGAGATCGTGGAAGAACAGGGCGCCCCGCGTCCGCAGGCACTCCAGCACGTCGTGCGTGGGCCCGGGTCCGGGCAGGACCGGGACGGCGTCCCCGCGCGCGGCGCTCAGGAGCCACGGCAGGTTCTCGCGCACGAGGAAGCTGACGGGCGTCGCGTGGGACGGGGTGAGGCCGCCCCGGCCCGGCGGGTCACCGGGCTCCCCGGCGGGGGCGCTGCGGCCGGCGAGGCGCGCCCAGGCGGCGTGCCCCGACAGGCAGAGCTCGTCGAGCCACTCGGGCCGGTAGCCGCGGACGCGCGCCGGCAGCACGGCCGGCTCCCAGGAGCCCGCGGCGATCTCGAACCCCTGGAGCTGCTCGATCGCGGTCAGGAGGCCCTGTCGTCCCTCGAGCTGGGTGTCCGGGGCGACGTGCTGCCAGCGCAGGAGGAAGCGCACCAGGTCCTGGGCGGTGACGGGCTCGATCTCGCGCCGGAGCCGGTCCGTCGTGTACCGGTGAATCCGGGCGAGGAGCCGCCGCTCGCAGAACTCCTCGGTGCCCTGGTGCGCGGGATCGAACCGCCCCCGTAGCGCGAACCCCTCCGCCTCGAGCCGGGCGAGCGGGCCGGGCATCGACGCCTCCGCGAGACCGGTGCGGGCCGCCAGGTCCGCCGCGGTGCACGGCCCGAGGCGCGCCAGATGTCCGCGGACCGTGAAGACCCGGGCTTCCTCCTCGTCGGCCGTCGGGGCGATCCCGGCGGGCACCCGGACATCCGGCTCGACCCGCGCCTCGGGAAACATCGCCGTCACGCGCGGTCGCTGCTCCGCGGGAAGCCAGAGCGGACCTGTGGCCGTGTGGACGGTCGCGGCGCGGCCGGTTCGTGCCAGCTCCTGGAACCAGGACGCCCAGGCGGTCTCGGGACGGAGGACGGCCAGCTCCAGCAGGAGGTCGTGAAGCTCCTCGGCGGTGCGGCAGTCGGCGCGCGCCTCCTCGCGGACCCGCGCGATCGCGTCCGGGTCGAGCTGCGCGAGATCCCGCGCCGCCTCCGGCAGCCCCCGCCGGAGCGCGACCGCGCGCGTCCGCCGCTCCTCCAGGGGTGCGTCGTCGAGGAAGGTGTAGGGCCGGCCGTTCAGGATCTCGTGGGCGAGCGGGGAGGGCTCGGTCGTCTCGCGGAAGATGGGCTCCACGGCCCCGCTGCGGAAGCCGTCGAAGAGGCGGACGAGCCCGTCCACGTCGGTCGCCTCGTGCAGGCAGTCGTGCATCGTCTGCCGCACGATCGGGTGGTCCGGGATCTCGATGGGCCCGGCGCCGGCGTTCTCCTGGCAGCCGGCGAGCGCGGGAAACACCGCCGCCATCAGGTCATCCGCCTCCATGCGCTGGATCGGCGGCGGCGTCCGCCGCCCGCCGCGCTGCCGCAGCACCACGAGGGCGCGGCCGAGGTTCCAGCGCCATCGCACCTGGAACATCGGCGACAGGAGCAGCGCCTGGGCGAGGACGTCCGCGGCGTTCTCGGGGGTCAGGAACTGCGGGACGTCCTCGAGCGGAAAGCTCTGCCCGGGGCCGAGGGAGAGCACCACCGCGTCGTCGCTGGCCGCCGCCTGGAGCTCGAAATCGAACCGCCGGCAGAAGCGCTTCCGGAGCGCGAGGCCGAGGGCGCGGTTGACCCGGCCGCCGTAGGGCGCGTGGACCACGAGCTGCATCCCGCCGGCCTCGTCGAAGAAGCGCTCGAAGACGACGCGGCGCTGGGTCGGGAGGACGCCGAGGGCGGCGCGGGCGGCCGCGAGGTACCGCACGACCTCCGTCGCGACCCGGGTGTCGACGCCGGTCTCGGCCGCGAGGCCGGCCGCGGCGCGTGGCGATGTCGGCCGGTCGCGAGCCGCTCGTCCAGCGTCTCGCGGAAGCGCCGACACCGCGGCCGACGCCTCCGCGGTGCGCGCCGGCGCCTCCCCGAGCCAGAAGGGCACGGTCGGGGGCGCGCCCTCGGCGTTGACCACCCGGACGACGCCGGCCTCGACGCGGCGAATCCGCCAGGACGTGCTCCCGAGGAGGAACACGTCCCCCTGCATGCTCTCGATGGCCCAGTCCTCGTTGACGGTGCCGACCGTGGTGTCGTCAGGGTCGGCGACGACCCGGTAGTCGGCCGTCTCCGGGATGGCGCCCCCCGACGTCAGCGCGGCGAGCCGGGCGCTCCGCCGGCCCCGCAGGATGCCGTGGACGCGGTCCCGATGGAGATAGGCGGCCCGGCGCCCTCGCCCGGTCTGGATGCCATCCGACAGCATCGCCACCACCGCGTCGAAGTCGGCGCGCGCGAGGGTCGCGTAGGGGGCCGCGCGCCGGACCAGCTCGAAGAGCTCGTCCTCGGGCCAGGCGTCGGCCCCGCACGCGGCGACGATCTGCTGCGCGAGGACGTCGAGGGGCGCCTCGGGCGGCAGCACGCGGTCCAGCTGGCCGGCCCGCACCGCGCGGAGCAGGGCCGTCACCTCGACGAGCTCGTCGCGCGTCGTCGGGTACACGCGCCCCTTGGCGACGGCGCCGCGGGCGTGGCCCGAGCGGCCCACCCGCTGGAGCAAGGTGGCGATGCTGCGGGGCGAGCCGATCTGGCAGACCAGCTCCACGGGACCGATGTCGATGCCGAGCTCGAGCGAGGCCGTGGCGACCAGGGCGGCCAGGTCGCCCGCGCGCAGCCGGGTCTCGAGCCGGAGCCGGCGATCCTTGGACAGGCTGCCGTGATGGGCGGCGACCTGGCCCTCCCCGAGGCGCTCCGCCAGGAGGTGCGCGATCCGCTCGGCCAGACGCCGCGTGTTGACGAAGATGAGCGTCGTCCGGTGCGCGCGCACGTGCGTCGCGATGCGGTCCAGGATCTCCCCCCACTGCTCGTGGGATGCGACGGCTTCCAGCTCGCTGTCCGGCAGCTCGATCGTGAGATCGAGGTCGCGGCGGTGGCCGAGGTCGACGATGCGGCACGCCGGCGCGCCGTCGGGCCGGCTGCGCCCCTCGCCGGCCCCGACCAGGAGGCGGGCGACCGTCTCGATCGGCCGCTGGGTGGCCGACAGCCCGATGCGCTGGGGCCGCTGCTTCGCGAGCGCGTCCAGGCGCTCCAGCGTCAAGGCGAGGTGCGACCCGCGCTTGTCCCGCGCCACCGCGTGGATCTCGTCCACGATCACGGTGCGCACCCCCCGGAGGCGCTCGCGGCTCCGGGCGGCGGTGACGAGGAGGTACAGGGACTCGGGCGTGGTGATCAGGAGGTGCGGCGGCTGCCGGAGCATCGCCGCGCGGGCGGTCGGGGAGCGTGTCCCCCGTCCGGGCGACGACGCGGAGGTCCGGGACCACCAGCCCGAGCTCCCGGGCCACCTCCCGGATCTCCGCCAGCGGGCGCTCGAGATTCTCCCGGATGTCGGCGGCCAGCGCCTTGAGCGGCGACACGTAGACCACCTCGGTCGCCGACTCGGCGTCGGGGTCGGCCACGGCGGCGCGGAACAGGCGGTCGATGCCGACGAGGAACGCCGCCAGCGTCTTGCCCGAGCCGGTCGGCGCCGCGATCAGCGTGTCGTCGCCGGCCGCGATCGCGGGCCAGCCGAGCGCCTGCGGGTCTGTCGGCCCGTCCGGGAAGCGACGCTGGAACCAGGTCCGGATGGCGGGGTGGAAGCCGCCCAGCGCGTCCATCGAACCGAGTGTACCCTATGGCCCGCGGCGGTGACGGCGCGGGTCGGATCACGCCTGGCCGCGGATCGGGGCGGGGAGCGAGGGATGCAGCTCGGCGTCTATGTGAACGCGCAGCACCCGGCCGGGGACGATCCCGCGCGCCGATTCGCCGAGACGGTGGAGCAGGTGCGCCTCATCCGGGCGCTCGGGTTCGACTCGATCTGGGGCGGGGAGCACCATGCCACGCCGGGCTTCCACTACTTCCCGCTCCTCCCGTTCCTCCAGCGGCTCGCCGCCGAGGCCGACGGGCTCTGGGTGGGGACGAACCTGATCCTCTTGCCGCTCCACAACCCGGTCGAGGTGGCCGAGATCGGCGCCTTCCTCGACGTGATCACCGGCGGGCGGTTCCTCCTCGGCGTGGGCCTCGGCTACCGGCCCGAGGAGTTCGCGCTCTTCGGGGTGCCGATGGCCGAGCGGGTGAGCCGGCTCGTCGAGGGCGTCGAGATCATCGGAAGGCTCTGGACCGAGGACGGGGTCACGCATCACGGGCGCCACTGGCAGCTCGACGGGGTGAGCATCCGGCCCCGGCCGCTCCAGCGGCCCCGGCCCCCGATTCTCGTCGGGTCCCAGGTGCCGGCGGGGATCGCGCGGGCGGCCCGCATCGCCGATGGCTGGATGGTGGTTCCGGTGCCGACGGTGGACGAGTTCGCGGCCCAGGCGGCGATGTTTGCGGATGCCCGGGCCGCGGCGGGCCTGCCGCCCAGCCGGCACGTCTGCCGCTTGATCGAGGTGGCGTGCGCGCCCGACGAGGCGACCGCCATCAGGCGGGCCGCCCCGTTCCTCCTCACGAAGTACGCCGCGTACCTCGCCTGGGGAATTCCCGGCATCACGCTCGATCCGGGAGACTCGCCGGAGGCCCAGCTCCGGGGGCTGGCGGCGAACCGCTTCGCGGTGGGGTCGCCTGCAGCAGGTGACCGACGCGCTCCTGGCCCAGCATCGGGCCGGGGTGACCCATGCAACCATGCGCGTCAGCTGGCCCGGGATGCCGCAGGACGACATCCTCGCCGGGCTCGAGCTCCTCGGCCGCGAGGTGCTGCCCGAGGTCCGTCGGCGCGTCGCGGCGGGATAGCCGGGCGACGCCCCGTCGGGCGCCGGTCCTGACGCGGCCCCCGGGCGCCGCCGTCACGCGTCCCGCGGTCGGCGGTCGGGAAAGAGCCGGGCGAAGCGCTCGGGCGCGAGCTCGCTCCACGCGCTGGCGACCCCGTACACGACCACGATCACGTACAGGCCGAGGCGGCCGAGCAGCCCGCCCATCGTGTAGATCGCCATGAGGACGAGGACCCAGCGGGTCATCAGGATCGCGAAGGCCTGCTTGACCGTCGCGTCGCCGGCGCGCCCTTCGGCGAGGGCAAAGACGTGGCGGACCGCCGCCGACGAGACCGGCCAGCGCGAGCACCCCGATCCCGGCGGCCAGCGTCGGATCGGCGCTCACCTGCCGCCAGGGCACGCCCGAGGCGCCGAGCAGGATGATGACGGGAATGCCGAGGGGCACCGCGACGACCGCGACCAGGAAGAGACCGACGAGGATCGCGCTCAGGGCGCCCTCGGCGACCGCCCCGACGCCGTGACGGGGATCGACGTTGCTGAGCTTGAAGCCGACCGCGGCGAAGACCGCCCACATGCCGGCGAGTGTGTCCGCGAAGTAGAGGACCACCAGCGTGGGCGCGGACCAGCCGAAGAACAGGACCCCGACGATGCCCACGGCATTCCGGGCGACGACGAGGAGCAGCCGCCAGACGCGCTCCGCCGCCGCCGGCGCGGCGTCATTCCCACGCCGACGGTCCAGACGCCGACGGGAGGAGCGCCTCCGCGCCGCCTGCCCTTCCACCGGCTCGATTCCGCTGTCCCACGATCCTCGCCTTGCTCGCGCCGGCGCTGGTGGCCTCGACGGCGCGGTCCAGTCCTATGCGTTGCGTGTCTGAACAGGCGGCCGGAGCGCCCGCGCGTTGCGGTCTAGAGATCGAGGGCGGGGCCGAGCTCGCGGAGCCGCTCGATCTCGGGCACGGCCACCCCGCGCGGGCGCGCCCAGTCCGAGGGGGCGGCCGGCACGAACTGCCCGGTGCCCGGCTCGGCCTGGAGCCGGCCCTCCTGGACGACGACGCGCCCGCGCGAGATCACGGTGACCGGCCACCCCGTGAGCTCGCGCCCCTCGTACGGGGTGTAGCCGACCCGGTCGTGGAGCATCGCCGCGGTGACGCGGACCCGGCGCTCCGGATCCCAGAGGGCGAGATCCGCGTCCCCGCCGAGGGTGATCGTGCCCTTGCGGGGATAGAGGCCGTAGATGCTGCGCGTGGTTGGTCGCGCCGAGGGCGACGAACTCGTTGAGCGAGAGCCGGCCCGGCCGGACACCCTCCGAGAAGAGCAGCGGGAGCCGGAGCTCGATCCCGGGCACGCCGTTGGCCATGTCCTTGAACGTCGTGCGATCGCCCTTCGGGAGCTTGCCCGACTCGTCGAATCGGTAGGGCGCGTGGTCGGACGAGTAGGCCTGGAAGGTGCCGTCCGCCAGACCGCGCCAGATCGCCTCGTGGGAGGCCCGGTCGCGGGGCGGGGGGCTGCAGCCGTACTTCGCGCCCTCCAGGCCGGGCCGGTCGAGATCGTCCGCGGTGAGGAAGAGGTACTGCGGGCACGTCTCGCCGTAGACGCGGAGCCCGCGCGCTTGCGCCCGGCGGATGGCGCTCGCCCCCGCGGCATCGGACACGTGGACGATCAGGATCGGCACGTCGACCAGCTCCGCCAGGGCGATCGCGCGCTGGACCGCCTCGCCCTCCGCCACGCGGGGGTGCGCGATCGCGTGGTAGCGCGGCGCCGTCGCCCCCGCGCGGACGAGCCGGCTCGACAGCCAGGCGATCATGCCGTGGTTCTCGGCGTGGATCATGGTGAGGGCGCCGAGCCGGCGGGCCGCCGCCAGGATGTCGAGGAGCTGCTCGTCCCCGACGCGGAGCCGGTCGTAGGTCATGTAGACCTTGAGCGAGGTGATCCCCTCCGCGACCAGCCGCGGCAGATCCTCCTCGAGCGCCTCCTCGGTCGGGTCGGTGACGATCAGGTGAAACGCGTAGTCGATGACCGCCTTCTCGCTGGCCCGGCGGTGGTAGTCCTCGACGACGGCGCGGAGCTTCATGCCCCGGTGCTGCGCGGCGAAGGGCACCACGGTCGTCGTGCCGCCGAACGCCGCGGACACGGTGCCCGAGTGGAAATCGTCCGCGCACACGACGCCGGCCGAGGAGAGCTGCTCGAGATGGACGTGACTGTCGATGCCGCCCGGGAGGACGTAGAGGCCGCGCGCGTCGAGCTCGCGGCGCCCGGAAGGGAGCGCGCTGCCCAGCGCCGCGATCCGGCCCCCGTCGATGCCGACGTCGCACCGGAGCGTCTCGGTCGCGGTGACGACGGTGCCGCCCCGCACGACGAGATCGTGGGCCATGACGCGGGGATTATAGCCCGGGCGGGTCGGTCCTAGCCGGCGGGCTTCTGTTGCTTTGCGAGCTCCCGCTCCTCCCGTTCGTCCTCGAGGAGCTTGTAGGCGACGTAGTACTTGAAGATGTTGCTCACGTACTGGACCGTCTCGCGGCCGATCCGCTTGGCCGCGATCCGCTCGACGTTGTTGAACCACACGTTCGGGTCGAGCCCGGCCTGCTTGGCCTCCTTGCGGAGCCGCGCGACCTTGGCGGGGCCCGCGTTGTACGACGCGAAGGCGAAGAGCATCTTGTCCGTGGGCTCCATCGGAGCGTCCTTGAAGTAGCGGTCCACCATGAACCGGAGGTACTTGGTCCCGGCGTGGATGTTCGGATCCAGCTGGTGGACGTCCCCGACCTGCATCTCCTTGCCGGTCGAGGGCAGGACCTGCATGACGCCGACCGCGCCCGCGTGGCTCCGTCGCTGGTTGTCGAGCTGGGACTCCTGGTAGCCCTGCGCGGTGAGCATCAGCGAGTCGAAGCCGTAGCGGTCGCCGTACTTGCGGAAGAGCGCGACCGTGCGCTCGTACTTCGCGACCTCGGCCGGCTCGAGCGAGTTGCGGACGTACTTGGCGCTGCGCAGGTATCGATTGAACATCTGGTTGCCGAAGGACGTGCCCAGCTTGTGCTTGGCGACGAACTGGTTCAGGGCCGCGCGAAGCTTGGGGCTGTTCTTCCGGAAGGCCCACGCGATCTCGCCGCCGGTCCGGACGGCCGCCTCCGGATGCAGGCGGATCTTGGGGAAGATCTGCGCCCAGAACTCGGCCTTGTGGCTGTCGACCACGACGAACCGGACGAGCCCGCCGTTCACCATCTCGAGGAGGTCCTCGTCCTCGAGGGTCTCGGGGGCGAGCTTGAGGCGGACCGGCGGCTTGCCGGCCTGCTGGAGCTCCGCGTTCAGGCGCAGGAGGCTCTCGTGATAGCTGCTCGACTTGCGGACGAAGACCTCCCGGCCGGACAGGTCCTGCGCGCGCTCGAGGGGCGGCGCCGACGGGCCGCTCACGACGATCTCGTTCACCCCGGTGGCGATCGGGTCCGAGAAGTCCACCTGCTGGCGGCGCTCGTCGGTGATCGTCAGGTTGGCCGCCGCGATGTCCCCGCGGCCCGCCACCAGCCCCGGGATGCAGCTCGTCCCGGCCCACCGGGATGAAGACCACGTTCACCCGGAGGTTTCCCGTCTTCAGCCGGCGGTTGAGGTCGTCCTCGAAGGCCCGCATGCCTTCGTAGGTCGCGCCGCGCTGGCGGCCCCGGTCGACGAAGTAGAAGGTCTTGCTGTAGACGACGAGGACGCGGATCCGCCGCTTCGCGACCATCTGGTCCAGGTCGCCCGTCGCCCGACTTCTCGAGGGAGCTCAGGACGTCGGCCGACTGGGCGGCGAGCGCGGAGAGCGGCGCCCAGGCGAGGAGGAGGAAGGCGAGCGCCGCGGCCGTCAGCGCTCCCGCCGACCTCGCGGCGAGCCCGGAGGCACTCCCCGCCGGAGGGCGGGTCAGGCAGCGGCCGTCGGATGGCACGCGGATCCGCTCCCTCGAGCGCGAATCCGAAGGCATCATGGGTTCACTATACCCGACGGAGCCGCGAACCGACGCACATTGCGCCGCCCGCGAGTGCGGCCGGGACGGGTCAGCCCTTGAGCGCTCCCGCGGTCATGCCCTTCACGAACCACTCGGAGAGGAAGAGGTAGAGCACGAGGACGGGGAGGGTCGCGATCATGAGCCCGGTCGCCAGCATGCCGATGTCGAAGTACTGGTCGCTGACGAGGAACTGGATCGCGAGGGGCAGCGTCCGGCTCTGCTGGCGGGTGATGAAGACCACGGCGTAGAGGAACTCGTTCCAGAAGTAGATGAAGTTCAGGATCACGGTGGTGGCGACGGCGGGGAGCGCCATCGGCAGCATGACGCGCCAGAAGAGGCTCCAGTCGCTGCAGCCGTCGATCCGGGCCGCTTCCTCGAGCTCCGTCGGGATCTGGGCGAAGAAGGCGCGCAGGAGGTAGATCGTGAGCGGCAGCTCCGTCGCCGCGTAGACGAGGACGAGCCCGGTCAGCGTGTTGAAGAGCCCGTACTGGACCAGGATCTGGAAGAGCGCCAGCAGCATGATCTGGGGCGGGAACATGATGGAGAGGAACACCAGCAGGAAGAGGGGCTCGCGCCCCGGGAACGCGTAGCGGCGCCGCGCGAAGGCGAAGGCCGCCATCGCGCCGAGCACCGTCACCAGGATGACGGCCGCCACGGTCACGATCGCGCTGTTCCGGAAGTAGGTCGCGTAGCCGAACTCGGTCCAGGCCCGGTGGTACTTGTCCCAGTGGGCGGGGATCGGCAGCCCGTAGTGGCTGCGATGGATCTCGTCCGTCGTGCGGAGCGACATCGTCGCGGTCCAGACGTACGGCCCCGCGGAGAAGACGGTGTAGGCGAGGACGGGGACGAGGAGGAGCCAGCGCCCCAGGCGGCCGCGCACGCTCAGAACTCCAGCGCCTCGCGCCGCTGGAGCAGGCGCGTGAAGACGTACGAGAGCCCGAAGATGATCACGAACCAGAGGACGGCCACCGCGGACGGATAGCCGAGGTCGAGGGTCTTCCACTCGAACGCCCGCTTGACGACGTAGGTCGCGACCGTCTCCGTGCCCCACATCGGGCCGCCCCGGGTCATGACCCAGACCAGCGCGAACTGCTTCATCTTGCCGATGAAGTCGAGGATCGCGAGGTTGACCAGGGTCGGGCGGAGCAGGGGCACCAGCACGTGGACAACGCGGCGGGCGGCGCCCGCCCCGTCGACCCGGGCGGCGTCCAGGTAGTCGGCGGGGATCGCGTGAATGGCCGCCAGGAGGACCACCATGTTGAAGCCCGCGAACATCCACGTCGTGACCAGGATCAGCGCCGGCAGCGCGGTCGTGGGGCTGGCGAGCCAGGCCTGGGCATAGTCGCCGAGTCCGACGGCGCGGAGGACCAGGTTCGCCATGCCCCAGTCGTAGTTGTAGACCCACAGCCAGATCACGCCGACGACCGGGTAGGACATGAGGACGGGCGTGAACCAGACGGTGCGGAAGAACCTTCGCGAAGGGCACGCGCGCGTGGAGCACCAGCGCGAGCCCGAGCGCCAGCGGAATGTCGATCGATGGGCGCCACCAGGCCCCAGGTCAGCGAGTTCGCCGCCGCCTTCCAGAAGACCTCGTCGCTCGTGAGGATCTCGCGAAAGTGGTCGAGTCCCGACGAACTCGTACCGCATCCCGAGATCCATGCGGAGGCTGTGCAGGCTGTTGTAGAAGGTGACGAAGACCGGATAGATGGCGAACGCGAAATAGAGGAGCAGCGTCGGCCCCAGGAAGACGGCGATGGCGCCCCACGGGCGCCGGGGACCACGACGCCGGGCGGCGACCGCGGGCGGACCCGGGAAGGGCGTCCACGCGGCCGGCGGAATCAGCGCCCACGGCGCCCCTCGGGGTTCCCGTTGTGTTCTGCGGCCGGTGGCGGCCGGTGAGAAGGGTGGCGGCCCGTGGCGGCTGGAGGGCTCACGACGCAGGGCGCGCCGGGCGACCTCGCGCGGGCGCGCCCTGCGTGGCTCCCTACTTCCCCTTGAGCCGCGCGTCCTCGAGCTTGGCGAGGGCCTCGTCCGGTCCGAGGAGCCGGTTGGGCAGCCCCTGGTTCACCGTCGCCACGTAGACCTCCCACACGCCCGGCTTCATCAGGAGCTTGACCTGCTGGGCGGTGAGGTCGACCCACTTGGACGTGCGGTTCACCTTGGCGAACTCGTCGAAGTACCACTTGATGGGGCTGTCGATCCGCCCGGGTTCGGTCTTGATGCCCGTCTGGATGCCGGTCTTGGCCATCCACATGTTGCCGACCTCGACGTCCGCGAACGCGTTGGCGACCTCGATGGCCAGGGGGAGATTGGGGCTCTTCGCCGCGACCGCGAGGGAGCCGGCCACGCCGAGCATCTTCTCCCCGTGCCCCTTGCCGTCCTTCATGAGGGGGTAGTTGAGGAGCCCGAGCTCGAAGCCCTGGGGCTGCCCGCCCTTCTCCGGCGGCACGAAGGCCCGGCCCGTGTACCAGGACCCGACCGGGAACATGCACGCCTTCTGCTCCGTGTGGAAGTAGCGGTGCGCCTCGGCGAGCTGCATGCTGGTGAGGGTCTTCGCGTAGGCGCCGAGGTCGATGAGCTCCTTGTAGTACCGGAAGACCTCCGCGACGCGCGGGTCCTTCCAGCTGAGCTCGCCCTCGTAGAGCTTCCGGACGTCCGCGTAGCCGAGCTTGGAGAGGAGCAGCATGTCCGGCACGTACATCGCCGCCCACTCCCGGTCGGCGGCGCCGGTGGCGAAGGCCGCATGCCCTCCCTTCGCGCACTTCGCGACGACGTCCTTGAACTGCTCCTGGGTGAACGTGAAGTTGGCCGGTACCGCGATGCCGAGGTCGCGGAAGAGCTTCTTGTTGAAGTAGATCTCGTCGGATGCCGCCTCGACGGGGATCGGCCCACGTTCCGATCTTGCCGGCGGGGCCGGGACGCGTCCAGAAGGCCTTGCCGTAGGGCTCGATGTTCTCCCAGCGAATGCCCTGCGAGAGGTCGGCGAGCCAGCCCGGCGGCCATGAACTCGGGGACGTCGTTGTCGTAGTAGAAGACGTCGGGGAAGCCGGAGCCCGCCGTGAAGGCCGCCCGGAGGGCGGGCCACATGTTCTTCTTCTCGTAGAAGGTGATCTCGACGGTGTGCCCGGGGTGCTTCGCCTCGAAGCGCCGCTTGGCCTCGAAGAGCACGGCCTTCTTGGAGTCCTCGACGGCCCAGTGGCTCCACCACTGAAGCTGGGCAGCCTGGGCGGGCGCGAGACCTCCCAGGGTGAGGCACAGCGCGGCCGCCAGGACCCCGATCGTCGCTCGTCGCATGGCGTCCCTCCCTCCCCGAAATGGGGCTCCACGATGACGCTCGCCCGGGGCGGCGTCAAGCCCCCGCGCGGCTTCCGGCGGATACCGGAACCGGCGGCGCCGGAGCACTCGCCGGCGGCCGCTGGCCCGTCTGCCGACTCCGTCCAGCCACGGTGCGCGCCGCCGTGCGCTCCAGACCGGGTCGCCGCGCCGCGTGCACGCGTGTCGTGTCGGCCCTATCGACGTCCGTCTCCACATTCGGGTTGTCGGGCGAGACTGCGCACCCTACAATCCGGCGTGAGAGGGTGACCCATGACCCAGGTGACGATCCACGAGCGTCCAGGCCGGCTCCGGCGGCCCGTCCTCCTCCTGGCCTTCGCGGGCTGGAACGACGCGGCCGAGTCGGCGACCAATGCCGCGCGCTTCCTCCGGAGCGCGTGGGACGGCCAGCGGATCGCGAGCCTCGATCCGGAGGAGTTCTACCACTTCGGCCTGCAGCGGCCGCTGGTGCGCCTCGTGCCGGGGACGCTCGAGCGGGAGATCGTCTGGCCGGAGCTCGAGTTCACCCTCTGCACGCAGGCCAGCCGCGACGTCGTCGTGGGGGTGGGGATCGAGCCGCACCTTCGCTGGAAGACCTACTGCCAGGCCGTGATCGACTTCGCGAAGGAGCTCGAGGTGGGGCTCGTGGTCACCCTCGGCGCGCTCCTGGCGGAGGTTCCGCACACCCGGCCCGTTCGGCTGACGGGCTTCGCGACCGACCCCGAGCTCGGCGCCGTCCTCGGCGTCCGCCCGACCCGGTACGAGGGCCCGACCGGCATCGTCGGCGTGCTCTCCTCGACGGCGCGCGCGACGGGGCTGGCGACGGCCAGCCTCTGGGCCAACGTGCCGCACTACATCTCGGCCATGGAGAACCCGCGCGCCACGCTGGCGCTGGTCCAGCGCGTGAACCGACTCTTCGACGGCCCGCTCGACTACCGGGAGCTGGAGGAGGCCGCGACCCAGTTCGACACCCAGCTGACCGAGGTGCTCCAGCAGAACCGGAAGGTGGCGGGCTACGTGCGACGCCTGGAAACGAAGGATCAGGAGGCCGAGGAGGCCGGAGCCGCCGCCCGCGGGGGACCTGCCCGACGGGAAGGACCTGGTGGCGGAGATCGAGCGCTTTCTCCGCCAGCAGCCGCCCGGGCCGACGCCGGAGTGAGAGGCCGGCATCCCATCGCCTCGTCGCCGCGCGACACGTCCGTCGTGCGGGGCCGGGTCGGCGAGGCGCGCCGCGGTCCCCGTCCACGAGCGCTGACGCGCCGTACTTTCCTGATTGGCCCGACTGGCCCGATTGGCCTGCTGGGCCTGATCGGTCCGATCGGCCTGCTCGCCGGCGCGCTGCCGGGCCCGGGCGCCCTCGCGGGCGGCACGCCCGGCCGCGTGCGCGTGGCGGTGACGCCGCCGAGCCCGCAGCCGGGCGACGTGGTCCTCCTGCAGGTGACCGGCGCGCCCCCCGATGTGCGCGGGGAGTGGGATGGGCGCCCGCTCGCGCTGTTCCCGACGGCGCACGGCGTCGCGGCGTTGATCGGCATCGACCTCGACGTCCGGCCCGGCCCGATCGGCTGGCGACTCACCCGGCCGAGCGTCGCGAAGAACGGCGGCGCGCTCGCGGCGGGGGCGGTGACCGTCCGGTCCCGCACGTTCCCGACGCAGCCGATCACGCTGCCGAAGGGCATGGTCGACCTCGATGCGCCGACGCTCGCCCGCGTCGAGACCGAGCGGGGAGAGTTGAAGTCGGCGCTCGCCGCCGGCGCGTCGGAGCGGCTCTGGCGCGGTCCGTTCCGGACCCCGGTCGAGGGCGGCCAGCCGACGGGCGGCTTCGGGCTCCGGCGGCTCCTCAACGGCCAGCCGCGAAGCCCCCATACCGGCTACGACTGGGCCGCGCCCGCGGGGACGCCCGTCCTCGCCGCGAACGCCGGCCGCGCGGCCCTCGTCACCGAGCACTTCTTCGCGGGGCGCAACGTGGTCGTGGACCACGGGCTCGGTCTCTTCACCTTCTACTACCACCTCACCGAGACGCGCGTGCTGGCGGGCGAGGCCGTGGCCGCGGGCCAGGTCATCGGCACCGTCGGGGCCACCGGCCGGGTGACGGGCCCGCACCTGCACTTTGCCGTGCAGCTCGCCGGCGCGCGCGTCGATCCGGAGGCGCTCCTGCGACTGGTCCCGCCGGAGGACGGCTCGCCCTAGACCGTCGCGTCGCCGCGCCCCGGCCGCGCACCTTCAGCGCGCCACGGCGGCGGCGAGCCGCTGGGTCCAGGCGCCGAGCCCCCGGTCGGACCACACGAGGGCGAGCGAGCGGGCGAGGATCCACCGCACCTCGCCGCGAGACACCTTCACCGTGACGGCGGGGTCCAGCAGGTTCTCGGCCCGCCGGAGCCGGGCGAGCGTGCCGAGCCCGATCACGAGCGGCCACAGGGAGGCGAGCCGAAGGCGCGCCTCTCGCCGGGGCACGGCCAGCGTGTACGCGCGGCCCTCGTCCAGACGGAGGAGCGCTTCGTCGATCAGCGCGTCGAGGAGCGGGCGGACGCGCGGCAGGGATGCGGGGCTCAGCAGGTCCTGGGGCACGAGCCCGAGCGCCGCGAGCTCCGAGGCGGGGAGATAGCAGCGCCCGATCCTGAGATCGCGCGGCAGGTCGCGGAGCACGTTGACGAGCTGCAGCCCCTGTCCGAAGCGGGCGCCCCGCCGGCGCATGGCGGGCAGATCCCAACCCGCGCACTTCGGGCGGTGCGCCGCCACCATGTCGGTCCAGAACTCGCCGACGCAGCCCGCGTTCAGGTGCGTGTAGCGGTCCAGCTCGGCGCGCGTGTCGAGGGCGCCGACCCGGTCCGCCATCTCCGGCGGAAAGCGCTCGAGGGCCTCGACCATCGCCTGGGTGAGCGTCAAGAGCACCGCGCGGGCGCGCGCCCGGTCGTCCGGCGCGAGGCGCGCGGTACGCGGCCAGGACGTCGGGAAGCCGGGCCAGGAGGGCGCGCTCGGCGGGGGTGTGGCCTCCCGGCGTCGCTCCACCCGGGATCGGCGGCGCGCCGCGCGTCGGCTCCGAGCGATTCACGGAGCGCGTGAAGCGTCGAGAGCCGGGTCGCCGGCGGCAGGGCGCGGGTATCGGCGACCGTGTCCGCCGCGCGCGCGACGAGGTACGTCACGCCGAAGGGACGCCGGAGGGACCCGGGGAGGACGCGCAGCGAGAGCGCGAAGGAGCGGCTGACGCCGGGGAGAATGTCGCGCAGGAGCTCGGGTGCCGCCACCGCGCCGGCCGCCCGGGCCCGCGTCACGGTCTCCGGGTCCGAGCGCCTCTAGTCCAGGTCGATGGGGCGGATCGGCGGGTCCGGGTCGTCCTTCGCCCGCTTGAGCCCTT
Organism: uncultured Candidatus Rokubacteria bacterium; assembly: GCA_963745015.1. GTDB lineage: Bacteria > Methylomirabilota > Methylomirabilia > Rokubacteriales > DASRDR01 > DASRDR01. Next base: position 84,837 of record CAVUVU010000006.1, on the reverse strand, counting down.
CGCCGAACTTCCGCGACAGGACGTCCCCCTTCGTCCGCTCGGCCTCGGCCGCCTGACGGAATGCCGCCTCGCGCCGGGCGCCGGCCCCTCGGAGGTGGTCCATGGCCTTGTCGAGGCTCGACAAGGGCCCGCTCCGCGGCGGCTCCCGGTGCGCCAGCACCGCCCGCACCTCGGCGTCGATCGTCAGGATCGCCTTGCAGCACGGGCAGGTCACCTCGAACGACGTGGTCGGCTGGTCCCCCATGCCTGACTCCGTATCACGCGTCCGGCGCGGCCGCAAGGCCGGCCGGCTCGAGCGCGGCCCGCCAGCGGGACCCTGGCTTACGCGGCGCGGGCCAGCCGCTCGAACGAGAGGGTGAACCGGTCGACGCGCGCCAGATAGGCCGCGAGGTCGTGCGTGCCGCACCGTTCCCCGGCGGCCACGCGGAAGTCGCGCCGGACGAAGTTCGCCCCGCGGGACGGGCCGCAGAGGTGGATCACCGCGGCCAGGCGCTCCCGTGACCGGAGCGCGGGTCCGCCCCGTCCGCTCGGGCCCGAGAGCCAGGACGCAGGTGCTCGTGGAGCCGCGCCGCCGTCATCTCGATGGCGTGGCTGGGCACCGTCCGCATGTAGAGGGCGGGAAACCAGCAGGCGTGGAGGTCGTACCACGCGCCGGCGCGGGCGACCCGGTGGTCGTGGACGCAGAGCCGCCGTCCCTCCGCGAACGCCGCGTCGGTGATCTGGTAGAGCCCCACCGCGCTCGAGGCGGGCGCGTAGAAGGCGAACGGGTTCCACGTCCAGCGCCAGCGCCACGCCGTGCGCGCGAGGGGATCGCCCTGGCTCTCGGCGTGGGCGAGCGCCGCGAGGAGCTCCGCCCGGACGAGGTCGGTGGCATGCGCGCGGAACTGGGCGCCGTAGCGCGTCCACGTCTCGCTCAGGGTGAGAGGAGCCGGCGCGAACACCAGCCCGAGGAGCTCGGTCGGCTTGCGGGCGACCTGGTAGGCGACGTTCAACGCGGCCAGCACGATCAGGACGAGCACGCCCAGGACGCGCGAGGCGAAGGGCGATGGGCGCGCGGATCGCGGCCCGCGCCGAGCCGGCGTCGCCAGGGAGCCCCGCGGCCTCCCGCGCACGGGCGCCGCGCGCCGGGGCGTGGCCGGCGTCCGGGGCGCGGCGGGCGCGTCGCCGCGGCGGGACGTCACCGCGGCCAGCGGGTGATCCTCCGGGTGACGGCGCGAGAGAAGCAGCAGTTCGGGACGACGGTCGAGTGCTTGCCCGAGCCGCCGGCGACCACGACGAACACGTCGTCAGGCCCGGGGACGATCGGGCAGGAGCGCGTGCTCGTCCGCCGTCTCCATCCAGCGCGGCCAGTCGTGGATCCCCCACATCCCGCCCTGCTTCAGCCGGTGGAGCGGCAGCCGCGCGTGCTCGTACACGTAGCGCTGCATGTCGGCGCGGGTGAAGCCGTCCTCCGCGATCGTCGCGGCGTGCTCCGGGCCGAGCACGAGCAGGAGCTGACTCTGCGTGAAGTACCAGCCCACGTTCGAGCCGAGGGTGGCGGCGGTGTCGGCGATCACCGTGAGGAGGTTCGACGGCCTTCTGGCTCACGTGGTCGTTCACGTTGTGCGGGCCCTCGCCGCCGAAGACCGTGACGGCATCCTCCGCCGCGTCGAACCCCAGGCTCGCGTGGAGCGGCCCCCAGGGGTTGGCCTCGACCCGCTCGGCCATCGCGTACGTGTACTTGGCCGGGCTGCCCTGCGTCGCCATGTCGCCCTGCCCCGGCCGCGCGCCGCCGAGGTTCCAGAGACACAGGCGCACCGCGCGGCCCAGCGTCGCGTTGGCGCGGTTGCCGGGGCCGAAGACCCCGGGACCGGCGTGCATGCCGAGGCGCGCGGCGGCCGGCCCGTGCACGATCAGGAGGGGCGCCACCGGGTGGGTCGTCGCCTGGACGCCGTAGAGGTTGAACGCCGGGTCGAGCATCGCCTCGAGCGCCGCGACCAGGACCGGCATCACCTCCGGCGCGCATCCGGCCATGACGGCGTTGATCGCGATCTTCTCGACCGTGGCCTCCCCCCAGAGCGGCGGGATCTTCCCGACGACGTCGTCCGCGTCCGCGTCGATCCCCGCGAGCATCGTTTCGACGCGCGCCTCGGTCGGCGGCACGATCGGCAGCCCGTCCGTCCAGCCCGCCGCGCGGAAGTGGGCCTCGACGGCCTCGAGCGAATCGGGAAGCTCGAGCACCTCCGAGGACAGGACGGGCGCGGGGCGGGGCACGCTCACCCCCCGGACGGCTTCACGCCGAGGCGCGCCAGGAGCTGGCGGGCCGCGTGCGCCGCCCGGAGCTCGATCCGCTCGGCGGGCTCACCGCCCAGCGGATGGTCCACCACCAGGAGCGGGAGGCTCTCCATCCCGAGCGTGTGCGCCTCGTGATGCGCGAGCGTCTCGAAGGCCGTCGTCGTCACGACCACCGCGGGCGTGCCGGCCCGCTGGAGGGTCACTGCGTCGTGGAGACTCCACGACGTGCAGGACCCTCAGTCGGCGGAGCCGGTGACGACCAGGTCGACCTCGCGGAGCCGCACGAGGACCTCGGGCGGGGCGGGGGTCGACGAGTTCGCCTTTCGCTCGTACACGACGTCGGTGAGGCCCGCCTGCGCCCGCAGGATCGCTTCCATGCGGCGGAGCAGGAGCTCGAAGTTGGCCTTGGTGTTGTCGAGAAACCCGAGTCGCTTGCCGGCGAGCGTGCCCGGCAGGGGCAGGGTGGCCGTCTGGCTGACCTTGCTGTCGACCACGGGCGAGAGCACGCGGATCGTTCCCATGAGGTCCTCCGGTCCGGGATGGTGATCGGGATCCTGTCCTCCCCAGGATCGCCCCTTCGGGCCCGGCGAGGCAAGCAGCCTGGCGGGGGGAGCGGTGCCCGCGCCGGCGCGGCCGTCGTGCCGTCACCGGACGGCGCCCGCCCGCCGGAGGCGGGCGATCTCCTCCGGGGACACGCCGGCCTCTGCCAGGACCTCGTCCGTATGCTCCCCCACGGCCGGCGGCGGGCCGGCCGGCGCCCCGGGCGTGTCCGTCAGGCGCACCGGCACCCCCAGCATCCGGACGGGGCCGAGGACCGGATGCTGGCCGGTGGCCAGGACGCCGTTCCGGAGCGCCTGGGGGTCCACCAGGATCTCCGGGACGGAGCGGACCCGCGTGCACGGCACGTCCGCCTCGGCGAAGCGGGCCTCCCACTCCGCGGCCGTATGCGGGGCCAGGCGCTCGCCGATGGCCCGGACCAGCTCCGCCTTGTGCGCGTGGCGCCCGACCATGGTCTGGAGGCGGGGATCGTCGAGCCACGCGTCGAGGCCGAGCGTCCGGCAGAGCCCCGCCCAGAACTTCGGCAGCTCCACGTAGAGGTAAAGGTGGCCGTCCCGCGTGGGGTAGATCCGCGACACCCGGTCGCCGAGGAGATCCCGGACCGCCTCCGGCGGCTCGACGGCCTCGGCCCAGAAGGCCCGCCCGGCCTGCATCGCGAGCACGCCGTCGAGGAGCGAGGTCTCGATCCGCTGGCCCGCGCCGGTCTGGCCGCGGGCGATCAGGGCGAGCAGGATGCCGGAGACCGCGAGGCTCCCCGTGTAGTAGTCGACGAGGCTCCCGCGCACGAGCTCCGGCGCGCCCTCGTCGGCCGCGCCCTGCTCCCACGCGAGGCCGCCGTAGGACTGCACGACCGGGTCGAGGCCGGGCCGCTCGGCGAGCGGTCCGGTCTGGCCGAACGCGGACACGGAGCAGTAGACGAGCCGCGCGTTCTCGGCGCGGAGCGTCGGCTCGTCGAGCCCGAGGCGGGCCGCGACGCCCGGCCGGAAGCTCTCGACGAACACGTCCGCGGTCCGCACGAGCCGTCGCGCGATGGCGAGGCCGTCCGGGTGCTTCAGGTCGACGGCCACGCTCCGCTTGCCGCGGTTGATGCCGAGAAAGTAGCGGGAGAGGCCGGGCAGCGTCGACGGGTAGCTCCGGAGGGCGTCCCCCTCGAACGGCTCCAGCTTGACGACGTCGGCGCCGTAGGTTGCGAGGAACGCCGTGGCGGCGGGCCCCGCGATGATGGCCGAGCAGTCGACGACGCGGAGGCGCTCGAGAGGACCGGGCACGGCGAATCAGGCCCGAGCCGGGCGAGCGGCCGCTCTGGCGTGTTCCTGGTGCGTCGCCACGGTGCCTCCTCGAACGGGGATCGCGCGTCGGGCGTGGCCGCGGACGGTCCGGCGCCTGCCTTGGTAGCAGACGGCCCCGGGGCCGGTCAAGCCGGGTAACCCGGTGCTATGCTCTGGGCGATGGCGGATCTCGCCAACCTCTTCTCCTGGTCGCGGTCCCGCGCGGGCATGTTCGAGGACTGCCGCCGCCGCTACTACTACCACTACTACGGCGCGTGGGGCGGCTGGGATAGCAGCGCGCCCCCCGACATCCGCCGTCTCTACGTCCTGAAGCAGCTGACGGGCCGGCAGGGCTGGGCGGGGCGCACGGTCCACTCCGCGGTGGAGCTCGTCCTCCGGGCCCTCCATGCGGGCGAGGCGCTGTCCGAGGAGCGTCTGGTCGAGGACACCGTCCGGCGCATGCGCGAGGAGTGGCGGTTCTCACAGCGCGGGGGATATCGGGAGCGGCCGAAGGAGGCCGTCGCGCTCTTCGAGCACGAGTACGGCGTCGAGGTGAAGGATCAGGTCTGGCAGATCCTTCGGGACCACGTCTGCCGGTGTCTCCGCAACTTCCACCGCCTGTCGCTCCTCACCGACATCCGGAACACGCCGCGGGAGCGGTGGATCCTGCTCGAGGACATTCGCGCCTTCGAGTTCGAAGGCACGCCCGTCTATGCGGCGCCCGACTTCGGATACTGGACGCGGGAGGACCGGCTCGCGCTGGTCGACTGGAAGACCGGGAGTCCCGATCCGGAGGGGACCGCGGTCCAGCTGGGCGGGTACGCGCTCTACGCCCGGGACATCCTGGACGTGCCGCCGGAGCGCGTGGATCTGCTCGAGGTGAACCTCCGGGCGGGCGAGGTCACCGTGCACCCGTGGGACGCGGCGCGGCTCGACGAGATTCGTGAGCGCCTGCGTCTCTCGATCCGGGGCATGAAGGCCTGGCTGCGCGACGCGGACGCCAACGAGGCGGCGCTCGAGGACTTCGAGCGGACCGAGGACCTCCGGCTCTGCCGGTGGTGCAACTTCAAGGCGGTGTGCCGCCCCGAGCTCCTGGCCGCCGCCGCGCCGTGACGGCGCCGCTGCGCCGCCCAGGTCGACGCGCGTCGGCGCCGCGCGATCTGACCGGGCCGCAATCTCCGGCCGCGAGCGCGATCGCCGCCGCGCCGGGCCGACCTGACTGCGCGGCCCGTGGCGCCTAGGCCGGGGCCGCGAAGACGGCAGCGCGGGCGATCTCGTCCAGGCGGACCTTCGCCGGGTCGAACGCCTCGAGGTTCTCCCGGAGGCGCTCGAAGGTCTGCTCGAACGAGGGAAGCGTCTTCCGAGCCCGGCTGAGCGGGGTCGTGCGAGCCAGCACGTAGTTCTTCACGTACGGGTGATTCAGCCCGCGCTTCTTGACCTTGGCGACCACCTCCGCCAGCGCGTCGTCCGCGGCCCGGACCAGCTCGGCGCGCCGCTCGCGCTCGACGTAGGCCTTCGGCAGGGGCGGCTTCAGGAACTTGTCGACGCGGCGGAGGAGCGGGGCGAAGGCCCCGCCGGCGAAGCGCGGGCGCGCGTCGTAGAGGAGCCCGAGGGTGATGAGGTGCGGGGCCTCGAACTGGAACGCGAAGTCCTCCTCGGTCGCCTTCGAGCCCTCCTCGACGAGCCCGCGGTACATGCGGATGACCTCCAGCGACTTCTCCTTGACGTTGTGCGCCTTCTCGGTGTTGAGGGCCAGGATCTGATAGGCGACCTCGGGCTCGGGGATGAGGATGGCGGGCATCCACTCGGCCTTGAGCTTCGTCAGCGCGTCGCGCCGATGGTTGCCGTTCGGCGTCCAGTACTTGCCGGGGCCGGTGGACACCACGACGATCGGATCGACGAACCGCCCGAGCCGCTTGATGACCTCCTGGAGCCGCTTCACGTGGGGCTTCGAGAGGTCGCGCTGGTAGGGCGTCGGCTCGACCTGCGCGAGCGGCAGGAGGACGAAGAGCTGCCAGGCGTCCTTGAGCGGCTCCTGGTAGATCGCCAGGACCCGGCCTCCGTCCCGTCCGACCTGCTCCGCGAGCGCCGCCACGGGCTTCGGCGGCTCGGCGCCTTCGGGAAAGACCGCCCAGTTTGTCGCCACGGGTGCCTCCTCGGGCTCAGGGAGAAGCGAGCGCGGCCCACGCGAGGCCGGTGAAGTCCGGGGCCGTCCAGGTCGCGCCCGCGTCGCGCAGCTCGGCCTCGGCGTGGGCGGTCGTGAGCGCCACGACCGCCATGCCGGCCCGGCAGGCGGCCTCGACGCCGACCACGGCATCCTCGAACACGACGCAGGCGGCGGGCGGGACGCCGAGGCGCGCCGCCGCCGTCAGGTACACCTCGGGATCCGGCTTGCCGCGCCGGACGTGCCCGGCCGTCACCTGCACCGGGAAGGCGGCGGCCAGCCCGAGCCCTTCGAGGATCCGCGCGGCGCTGTCCGCCACCGCGGAGGTGGCGAGGGCCCGGGGGACCCCTGCGGCCGCGAGGGCGCGGACGAACTCGACGACGCCCGGCACCGGCGGGGCGTGCCCGTCGGCGAGCTCGTGGTAGAGCGCCGTCTTCCGCCGCGCCAGCCGGACCGCCTCCTCGGGCGGGACCGCCCGGCCCAGGATCCGCGGGACCGCCTCCTCGACCGGGCGCCCGATGGCCTGGCGCCAGAACTCGGGATCGGTCAGGGCGAAGCCCTCCTCGCGGGAGAGGCGTCGCCACGCCTCGCGATGGAACCGCGAGTTGTTGACGAGGACCCCGTCCATGTCGAAGACGGCGGCCCGGCGCGCGGGCGGCGTCATCCCGTGCCCCGCGCGTCGGCCGGCGCCACACCGATCGCGTGGCCGTTGGCGCGCGCCAGCGTCATTTCGGTCCGGGCGAGATGCTGCCGGACCGTCTCGAGGCGGGGATGCACGAGGAGCGCCTGCCGGAAGCAGCGGGCGGCCTCGCGGAGCTGGCCGAGGGCCGCGTGGCACAGGCCCTGGCCCGAGAGGGCGCCGAAGTGATGCGGGTTCAGCCGCACGACCTCCTGGCAGTCGGCGATGGACGTCGCGTAGTGCGTCGCCAGGAAGCGCGCCGTGGCACGCTTGTTCCAGCCCTCCGCGAAGGTCGGGGCCCGTTCGACGACCAGGCTGAACGTCGTGACCGCGCCGAGCCAGTCCTGGCCCTCCATCGCCCGGATCCCGTCGGCGAGGAGCGCGTCGACCGCGGGGCTGCCGGATCGGCTCCAGACCTGCCAGAGAGTGGCTTCGGCCAGCGCGACGAGCTCCGGATCGTCGGCGTGGAGGAGGGCGGCGACGGCCGGCGTGACGCGCGCATCGGCCTCCCGGGCGAGGGCGCGGAGGGCGGTCCGCTGCTCGTCGGGCGTGCCGCGTCCGAGCCGCTCCCGCGCCTCGTCGGGCGTCACGGGAGCCCGGCGCCCGCTCCCCGCCGCGATGGGGCAGGGAGGCCGTCCGGTCTCGAGCGCTCCTGGCCGCGCATGGCCACGCGCCCGGCGAAACCCGGCAGGTCGGGCACCCGGAAGTCCTTCCGCGCCGGCGGCTCGAGGGCCATGCCGCGTCGTGCCTCCTCGGATCGTGCGTGGCGGGACACCACCGTGCCGGTCGTCGCCGCGCCCTCGGCATGGCCGTTCGCCGTCACGGCGGCGTCATCCCGACGGGTTCGATCGCCTCGCCGACGAGTCTACCATCGGCGCCCGGACCGGGCTTCAGCGGGGGCGCGCGCGGAAGAAGAAGCTCGGCTCCGCCTCCCTGGCGGGGACGGCGAGCGTGAGATCCCCGGCCACCGCCCGGCGCTCGAGTCCGGCGAGCTCCAGCAAGGTCGTGATCTCGGGCGCCGTGTAGAAGCTGCGCTCCGAGTCCTGGATCGCGCCGGTCTCGAGGAACTGGCCGACGACGTGCCCGCGCCCCTCGACCGGGTCCAGGGAGAACTCCCACACGATCCGCAGCGCGCCCTGCCCATCCCGGCGGAGAAAAATCGTCCGCGGCGTGTCCCGCCAGCGCAGGACGTCGAAGACGAGGTCGCCGCCCGGCTCGAGCACCGATCGGATCGCGCGGAACGCCGGGACGAGCACGGAGCGCGGGATGCAGTTGAAGACGCCGCCGAGGACGGTCACGAGGTCGAACGTGCCCAGTCGGCCGAGGTCCGGGTCGGCGAGATCGGCCACCTCGAACCGGAGGCGCGGATCCCCGGCGGCCCGCTGGCGCGCGAGCGCGATGGCGACCGGCGCCGAATCGATCCCGACGACCTCGACGCCGCGCCGGCCCCACTCGAGCGCGTGGAGGCCGGCATTGCATCCGACGTCGAGCACGCGACGCGGGCGGGGCGCCCACTCGAGGATCGCGTCGACCTCCTCGGCCGCCTCGCGGCCGGCGTAGAAGGCGCGCTCGAAGACCCCGATGGTCGCGCGGTCGTTGAAGAACGGGTCGACGGCCATCTCGCGCGATCGTACGCCGCGCGGGGCCGCGGATCAACTCGCGCGGCGATACGCTCGGTCCACAGCACGGCGCTGCCCTCCCGCGATCCCGTGCCGGCGTGAGTGGCCCGCCCAGGCTATCCATTTGCGCGCCGCTTCGTCGAGCTCCTCGGGACGGCCTGAGCGCGTGGGCTCCGAGAGCCCGCGCGCTCGCCGGTCAGGCCGGGCGTGGCAGCCGGAGGCGCTCCCAGACGTCCCCCAACGCGGAGACGAGATGGTCCATCGTTGCGTCGTCGTGGAGCGGGCTCGGGGTGAAGCGGAGCCGCTCGGTCCCGCGGGGCACGGTCGGATAGTTGATCGGCTGGACGTAGATCCGGTGGCGGATCAGGAGCTCGTCCGACGCCTCCTTGCAGAGGGCCGCATCTCCGATGAGCACCGGCACGATGTGGCTCGACGTCGGCATGACGGGCAGCCGGGCGCCCTCGAGGAGGCGCTTGAGCCGCGCGGCCCGCTCCTGATGCCGCTCGCGCTCCACCCGGCTCGTCTTGAGGTGCCGGACACTGGCCAGCGCGCCCGCCGCCACGACGGGCGGCATGGCGGTGGTGAAGATGAAGGCTGGCGCGTAGCTCCGGACGGCGTCCACGACGACCGCCGAGGCGGCGATGTACCCGCCGACCACGCCGAAGGCCTTGGCCAGCGTTCCCTGGATCACGGTGAGCCGGTCGAGCACGCCGTCGCGCTCCGCGACGCCGGCGCCCCGGGCGCCGTAGAGCCCCACCGCGTGGACCTCGTCGATGTAGGTGAGGGCGCCGTGGCGCGCCGCGACGTCGCAGAGCTCCCGGATGGGCGCGATGTCCCCGTCCATCGAGTAGACCGACTCGAAGCAGACGAGCGCCGGCCGGCCGGCCTCCATGGCGCCGAGGTGGCGCTCGAGGTCGGCGGGGTCGTTGTGGCGGAAGATCCGCTTCTCGGCGCCGCTCCGGCGGATCCCCTCGATCATCGACGCGTGGTTCTTCTCGTCGGACAGGATCACGCAGCCGGGGAGCAGCCGGGCCAGGGTGCTGATCGCGGCCTCGTTCGCGGCATAGCCGGACGTGAAGAGGAGAGCCGCCGGCTTCTGGTGAAGGTCGGCCAGCTCGCGCTCGAGGAGAACGTGGGCGTGCGAGGTCCCGGCGATGTTGCGGGTCCCGCCCGCCCCGGCGCCGACGCGCTCGAGCGCCTCGGTCATGGCCTTCAGCACGAGCGGGTGCTGGCCCATGCCGAGGTAGTCGTTCGAGCACCAGACCGTGACCTCGACCGGCCCCTCGGGACCGTGCCAGGTGGCGCACGGGAACCGCCCGCAGTGGCGCTCGAGGTCGGCGAAGACCCGATACCGTCCCTCGGCGCGCAACCGCGCGAGGGCGTCGGCCAGGACCTGCTCGTGTCCCACGGGCGCTGAAGCTCCCTGCTTGGGCACGAGGTCTATAATACGCGAGCCGTGAGGGCGCTCGACCGGCTCGCGACGACGCGGATCACCGGGCTCGCTCCCCGCCAGCAGCACGAGCTGTTCCGGGCGGTGGAGGCGGCCGAGACGAGGGCCGCGCTCTTCCATCGCCACCGCGCCGAGGCGCCGGCCGTGCCGCACCCGATCGCCCTCACGCCGTTCCTCGTGCGCCGCCGGGCGGTGTCCGGTCTCGCGCGGCTCGCCGACCTGGTGCACCGTGTCCAGGTCCACGCGCCGGCCCTCTGGCGGGCCGATGTCGGCGGCTTCCGTGGATTGTGCCCGGTGAGCGAGGTGACCGGCGCGTGGATCGCGCGGGACCCGGCGCGCGGGCCCGCGCCCTGGCAGCTCATGATCCGCCCCGACGTGGGCCTCGAAGCGGCGACCGCGCGGCGCGCTCGAGCCGGTGCTCTTCGAGACGAACGCCACGGGTCTCGCCGGGCTCTACAACCACGCGGCCGGCGTCCGGATCCTGCGGGCGGAGGTCTTTCCCCGCGTGTACACCGCCCGGGAGGCGCGTGCGCTCGTCGATCCTCCCGACCTCCTGGCCCTGGTGGTGCGCTGGGTACAGACGGCCGCCCGGCGGCTCGGCCGGAAACGCCTGCGCGGGGTCGCCTTCGTGGAGGACGCCCGTCCCGTCGACGGCTACAGCGAGGTCCCGCGTCTCGTCGCGGCGTTCCGCGCGGCCGGCATCCGGGCCGAGCAGGGCACGGCGACGGATCTCCGCCGGGTGCGGGGGGACGTGCGCCTCCGCGACGTGGCCGTCGACGTCGTCTACCGCGACCTCGGTGTCGAGGACATCGGCCCCCCGGCGGGCCGGGCGCTCGACGGGTTCCTCGACCGCTTCGACGCGGGCGCGGTCCTGCCGGGCGTGGCGGGGGAGTTCAGCCAGAAGGGACTCCTCGAGGTGATGGGGCGGCCCGAGCTGGCGTCCCTCTTCACCCCCGCCGAGCGGCGGCTCCTCCGGCGATCGGTGCCGTGGACTCGCGTGCTCGCGGCCCGCCGGACGGAGGATGTCGCCGGGCGGCGAGTCGACCTGCCGGAGTTCGTGCGTCGGGCGCGGGAGCGTCTCTTGATCAAGCCGAACGTCGGGTCGAGCGGTGACGGTGTGCTCCTCGGCCGGGAAGGGGGCGCCGCGCGGTGGGAGGCGCGGATCGCCCGTGCGCTGCGGGAGCCAGGGCGATGGGTCGTGCAGGCCCGCCGGCCCGGCACGCGGCGGCGCATGGTCTACCTTCGCGCCGGGCGTGCCTACAGCGGCCCTTGCTACTTCTCCCTGGGTCTCTTCTACGCGCCGGGGGACCTCGGGCTCCACTGTCGCGTGAGCCGGGAGCCCGTCGTCAACGTCGCGCGCCAGGGCGCGGTCGCCTGCGCCTTTCTCACGAAGGAGCTAGGCGGCGCGGCGAACTCGGGCGGTCACGGTGGCCGCGACCCGAGCGCGCGGCCCCGCAGGACGGCGGCGGGCGCCGCCCGCCGGCGTGGCCGCTACTTCGTCTCGATCTTCTTCGCGATCGCGACGTAGTAGACCGTGACCTTGTCGCCCTTCTTCACCTTGGCATCCTTCAAGCCCTCGGTGGAGAACTCCCAGGTCTCGCCCCCCTTGTCGACGACCATGGTCTTCGCCTTGGCGTCGAGCTCGGTGACGGTCCCGGTCCACTGATACTGCTTGGGGCCGGCGGCCATCGACAGCGTCGCGACGAGGCCCACCAGGACGAGGACGGCGAGCACGGCCAGCGTGAAACGGTTTCGCATGTGACGTCGCTCCTTTCGTGGCGGCGTGGGCGCCGCCTCTCTGGGCACGGATCCCGGGCTCGGGCTCCGCGTGGCCGGCCGAGCGGCCGGGGCGCCTCTCACGTCCAGGCGGGCGTCAGGGTGCCCGTGCGGTCCCGCCAGTAGGGCGTCCAGGCGAGCGCGCACAGCTGCACCCGGACGTCGGTCTTCTTCGGCCGGATGGCCACGGGCTCGAGGCGATCGGACTCGCCCGGCGCTTCGAGCGCGGCGACCTCCTCCTGAAGCTCGGCCTCGAGGGCCGCGCGCGCCTGCTGGACGGCCGCCACCGTCTCCTGCGCGCGCGCGACGTCCTCGCGCTCCTTGAGGACGCGCCCGGCGCCGCGCGCGGCCGTGGTCGCGCGTCCGATGTTGCCGGCGCTCACCGTCTTGCGCCCCATCAGGGCGCCCAGGATCGTGGCGCCGATCGAGATCGCCGCCTGGACGCCCTGGTGGCTCACCTGCTCCCGCTCCCGTGACTCCGTCTGCTGCGCCCGCCGGAGACGCTCCTCGAGCGACGCGCGCTTGGGCGCGTACTTCTTGCGAAGGGTCTCCACGCGCTCGTCGCGCTCGGCCCGGGCGGCCTCGCGGACCCGGACCCGGAAGTCGCGCTCGCTCTCGCCCGGATTCGAGAGCGCGCCCGAGGCGGGGTCGCGGAGGAGCTCGAGCCGCCGCTGCCCGTAGAGCCACGCCGCCAGGTCCCGGCTCCAGCCCTCGTAGCTCTTGGGCTGGGCGGCGGCCGAGGGGAGCGGCGCCCACTCGCCGGGGGTGCCGGGAGCGGCCTCGAGGTCGGCGACGGCGACATCGACGGGGGCCGCGGCCTCCCAGCTCACCGGGACCGCGGCCTCCGTGACGGGGGTCGCGACGACGACCTCCTCGCTCTGGTCGACGCCCGCCTTCGCGTTCGCGAAGCGCACGGTGGCGGCGCCCAGCAGCACGGGCTGGTAGACGAGCGCGGCGCCCTCGGGCGCGGTCCCGCGCACGGCCACGAAGTGCTGAGGCACGCCGGGCGGGAGCACCGGCCGCACTGCCGCGCCTCGGCGCAGGCGCCGGCGCGGCAGGGCGCGGCGGCCGCGGGGCCGTCGGCTCCCGGCGCGCCGGCGGGACGCGCCGGCGCCGGTTTCCGGCCCGCCATGAGCTGCCTGATCTGCGTGCGGGTCAGCGGGCCGCGCAGGTAGGACATCGCCCAGCGGGTTTCGAAGACCGCGGGCGCGTCCTCGTGCACGTTGTGCAGGAGGAAGACGCGGCTCCCGAGCCCGCCCAGGATCTCCTCCATCGCCCTGCGGTCGAAGCGCTGCGTCCCCGCCGGCCGCCGCGCCCTCGAGACCGTCGAGCACGCGGGCGCGGTCCCGGTCGGTCTGGAGCCGCCCGATGAACCACGTCCCCGTGTTGGCGAGCCCCTTGTAGTCGAGGTCGACCGGGTTCTGGGTGGCGAGCACCACGCCCACCCCGAACGCGCGCGCCTGCTTGAGGAGGGTGAGGAGCGGGAGCTTCGACGGCGGGTTCGCGACCGGCGGGAAGTAGCCGAAGACCTCGTCCATGTAGAGGAGCGCCCGGAGGCTGGTCGTCCCGGACTGGGCCCGCACCCACCCGAGCATCTCGTTCAGCAGGAGCGAGACGAAGAACATGCGCTCGGCGTCGGACAGGTGCGCGATCGAGAGGATCGTGGCGCGGGGCTTGCCCTCGGGCGTGTGGAGGAGCGCGCCGATGTCGAGCGGCTCGCCCTCGAGCCAGGCGTCGAAGCCCGGGGCGGCCAGGAGGTTGTTGAGCCGGGTCGCCAGCTCGAACCGGTCCTTTCCCGGGAAGAACGCCTCGAGGTCGAGCGCCCCCACCTTGGCGATCGGCGGGTTCTGGATCTGCTGGATGATTCCGTGCAGGTCGAGGTCCCGGCCCTCTCGCCACGCGGCCTCGAAGAGCTTCGCGAGCAGGATGTGCTCGCGGCTCCGGAGGGGGTCCGCCTCGATCCCGAGAAGTCCGAGGAGGCTCGTGGCGGTGGTCCCGATGCGGTCGCGGAACAGCTCGGCGTCGTCGCGCACGGCGGCGGGGGGGGCCGCGAACGACTTGACGATCGAGACCGGCAGCCCCGCGGTGCTGCCGGGCGTGTAGACGGCGACGTCGGCCGCGTCGCGGAGCCGCCGGATCCGCGCGCCATCCTCGCCCCACGCGGCGAGCCCCTTCCGCCAGAGCTCCGCCTGCTGCGCGGCGTAGGCGTCCACCGCGAGCCCCTTCCGCCGCGCGTCGTCCTCGTTGACCCACGGCGCGAAGTCCTCCGGACGGAGCTCCGGGAAGGTGAGGCAGAGATTCGGAAGGTCGCCCTTCGGGTCGATGAGGAGGACCGGAATGCCGTCGAGCAGGGCTTCCTCGATGAGGGCGAGGCAGAGGCCCGTCTTGCCGCTGCCCGTCATCCCGATGCAGACCGCGTGGGTCACGAGATCCTTCGAGTCGTAGAGCAGGAGGCCCGGTCTCCGGTTGCTTGGCGGCGAGATCGTAGGGGCGCCCGAGATAGAAGACGCCGAGCTTCTCGAAGTCCGCGGAGGTCGGGCTCGCGGTGGGCGTGGCCGGCGCACGCTCCGCGGCCGCGGGGCTCGGGGCTCCGCTCGACTTGGCCCGGCCGGGTTGGCGCGCGCGAGGCGGCATTGACGGTCCCAGCCTGTGTCGTCCCGCCGTCCGTTGTCAAGCGCTCGTGAGGGAGGAACGCGCGGCCCGCCCCGTGACGGCGCGGCGCGTCGTGTCAGTCGCGCTCACGCGCGGCACGCCCCAGCTGCGCCGCGCGCCGAGCCGGTCGGGCGGGGACCACCAGGACCGTGTGGAAGGGCGCCGCGCTCCGGCCGGGATGGCCGGTCGCCGCCGTGGCCCACGCGCGGCCGACGTCCTCGAGGAGCGCGACGAGGGTGGCGTAGCCGGCCGGGTCCCGCGGGAGCAGCCGGTCGGCGGCGAGGACGATGAGCCAGTACCCCGCGCCGGGGAGCCAGCCGAGGTCCGTCAGACAGTCCTCGAGCGCGTCCCAGTTTCGCCCGAAGTGCGCCGGGAACTCGAGGACTCGGCCCAGCTCGTCGAGCAGGGCGCGCTTCGTCCGGCCGCGGCGGCCGTCGAGCGTGCGGACCACGAAGCCGGGCGGGGACGCCGGGAGCGTCACCGGCGCGCCGTCGGCTTCGACCAGGAGATGGACCCAGGGGGGCGTAGACGCCGCGAGCCGGTGGGCGAGGGACGGAGGCGTCAACGCCGGCCCTGCGCGGCGGCCCGGATCACTGGCTGCGGGCCGGGTACTCGCTCGAGCAGCCAGTCGATGATTCCGCCCGGGTCCGTCTCGGGCCCTTCGCTGCCGCGGACCTCGCGAGGGCCTCGGGCGCCGCCAGCCGGAGTTGCCGTGACCGCTACCTGGTTGCGCGCCGTCGCCGGGGCCACGGCGGCGATGCTCTCCCGTCGCTTCTTGGCCGCGTAGGTGACGTCCGGGGCCGGCGGCCGGACGCTGGGCTCCGGAGGCGTCTCTGGCGAGGCTACCGGGCGCTCGGGTGGTTGCGGGACAGCGGGGCGGACAGGAACATCCGGCGGGCGGGGCTCCGGGTCCTGGAGCGCAGCGCCTGGGTCGCGCGTCTGGGTGGGCTGGATCAGGTCGGTCGCACGGTTGGTTGCGAGACGGTCGCGATGGCGGGCCGACTCGTATAGGTACCCCCCGCCCGCTAGCAGCAGGACGAGGACTGGGGCGTAGAGCGCGACCCGGCGCCACGCTCCTCGGACGCGGGGGGCTCGGGCCGGTGCCTTGGTCCGCCGGAGCCCTGCCCGATCGTCGAAACCGGTCGGGTGACTGAGCCGGCGCGCGCAGTCCCGGACAACCTCCGCTTCGACGGTCGGCACCCCTTGCTGTGAGCTGCTCAGAAGAGCGAGGTTGGCGATCGTGTTGACCAGTCGTGGGATTCCCTGCGAGGCGGTGGCAAGCTCCCTCAGCCCCTCATCTGTGAAGACGGGTGCCAGGACGTTCCCCTCAGCCCCGGCGACCTTCAGCTGGTGCGCGACGTACGCGCGGACCTCCGCACCCGTCAGCGGAACGGTCATGCACCGCACGCCCACGCGCTGCGCGAGCGCCGCGTTCTCTGGCCGAGCGAGAACAACGGTTGCCAGCTCGTCCTGACCGATGAGCAGAATGCTCAGGCGGGCCTGGCCGCGGCCGGGTTCCCCGGCCATGGCCGCGAGCCGCCCGATCTCCGTGAGGAGGGCCTGGCTCAGCGCCTGTGCCTCGTCGACGAAGAGCACGAGCCGCTTGTGGTCGCGGGCCGCGGCGTCATCGAGAAGCGATTGGGGTCGGCCGCGAAGAGCCTCCATGGTAGCGGGGGAGTCGTTCCCTCCCCACGCCTCCGCGAGGCCCTTCCAGAAGTTGAGCGGGTCGTGCTGCGCGTTGAGCTTCACCGTCTCCCGGAGCTCGGGGTCGTGCGAGATGTCCCGGATGGCCTGGACCGGCGACTGGAGGCTGTAGTCCCGGTCGAAATAGCCGTCCTCGAACGTCACCGTCGCGATGAGGGCGTCCTCGCGAAGCCGCTCGAGCAGCGCCTTGGCAAGGATCGTCTTGCCGGTGCCGACGTCGCCCGTCAGGAGGAGCACGCCCTCCCGAGCGAGCACCCCGGATTGCAGCCGATCCAGTATCTGTTGCTGTTCGCGGCCGAGCCAGAGGATATCGGGGTTCGTGCCCGCCTGGAAAGGCCTGGCGGCGCGCTGCCCGCGCGGAAGGCGGTCGTCGCCGAGTCGCGCCCTCTCGGCCTTCACGAACGAGATCGCACTCGGTCGGACGACCCCGGACATCAGTCGCCGAGTACCTGCTTGATCGCGTCCATCAGCGGGTTGCCGCTCCCCGACCGCTCCGTGGCCACCGTCGGCTCCACCGACTTGCCGATATACTTCCGGACGCAGTCATACTGCTCCCAGCCCTTTAGGGGGTAGTTGAGGTCGACCGCCTTCCACTTCGGGTGCCCGTTGCTGACGAGCCAGCTCCATGTTGTCCACGAGCGTCTTGGCGAACTTTCCGATCGTTTCGCAGTCCCGGCGGCGGAAGTCGAAGGAGATCGAGGACGGACTTCACCGCGACCGTGTCGACGAGCTTCGGCTGCCACGGGTACGTCCGGGCCGGAATCTCCGCCCGGGGATAGAACTCGCGTGATGCTCTTGTTCGTGATCGGAACGAGCGCCAGGCCGTCCTGCTCGCGCACGCCTTCGCTGAAGAGCTTGACCGGGTATCCCGCCACGTAGAACATCGCGTCGATCCGGCCGGCCTTCAGCTCGGCCAGCGCCTCGTCGGTGTCGATCGGGACCATCTCCGCGGGGCGACCACTTCCGACGACGTTGAACAAGCAGCCGGGCGGTCAGATAGGTGCCGCTGCCTTCCCGTCCGATGGCGACGCGACGGTTCGTCAGATCGTCGAATTCCGCGATGCCCGCCCGACCGAGGATGTGGATCTCCTCGTTGTAGAGGGGGAACACCATCTTGGTCTTCTTCGCGATGCGCTTCAGCACCGGATCCGTCTGCACCCGGGAGACGAACGCCAGAACGTCGGACTGCACGATCCCCAGCTGGGTCGCCGGGCTGCTGGTAGACGGCGAAGACGTTCTCGATCGACCCGCGGGACGGATAAACGCTCAGATTCATGCCGTTCTGCTTGGCCAGTCCCTGGAGGTTCAGCCCGAACTGATAGTATGTCCCCTTCTCGCCTCCGGTGATGATCCCGAGATCCGCCGCGGCGCCCGCGGGCGATGTCGTGACCAGGGCCAGGACGAGCGACAGGGACAGCCGAGTCAGTACTCTCACCATTCTGGACTCCTTTCGAAGGACGCGCCGAAGGCCCGCCAGCGGATTCCCGGAGGCGACTTCCCAAAGCCCGCCCGACGCACCAAAGAATGAGTGCCGTACACAATCACCACGCCTCGATCTGCGCCGCGTTCGTGGCAGGCGTGCAGTACGGTAGGCCGCAGAGCCGACTACTGTCAATAGCTGCAAGACCAAGTCTTGCCCGGATCCTGGATCTAGCAGTCGTTTGCTACACTCTCACCGTCATCCCACTATGAGGTTACTCGGGGGTCGCACGAGCCGATGGGATCCCGCTGGCCACGTCGAGCGCAGGTTAGAACCTTGCGCCCCTCGGATGGTCGAAGCACCGCGGACCATCCCGTCCCCGTCCCGGGCGACGCTCGGTTCAGTTCAGCGGGACGAAGGTGCGGTAGTGGTCGCGCGTGTAGTAGGCCCGGCCCGTGGTCCGCTCGATGACCAGCCGCTCCGGGCCGCGGTCATGGCCGGGCGACCCGCGGGTGCACGTCGTACTCCCGGTACCGCCCCGCGGCAGCCGCCGCTCGCGGTTGTGGAACGCCCGCCCTCCGACGTAGCCCGTCAGGGGCTCGCCCCGCGCGCCTCGATCGCGGCCAGCACGTCGCGGGCCCGCTCGAGGCCGGCGGCGCCCGCGCGGCGCGTGCCCGGGCGGACGCGCGGGCGGCGGGGCGATCGTCGGCGCGGGCGCCGGCCGGGTCCTTCCCCCGGCGGCGGAGCCGGGCGCCGAGGGCTGGGCGATCCCGGCCCACGCCGGGGCCGAGGCGCAGCCAGACCGTGACCGCGGCCAGGATGAGGGCGACGGCGACGAGGACGAGGACGGCGCGGCGCATCGCGCGCCCATGATGGCACGAGCCCGTCCGTGTCTTGAGCGCGCTTCCGCGCTTCGGGTATAGTGAGCGCGATTTCTACCCGCCACTCAGGTGGAGGCGCGACCATGGCAAGACGGCCTCGGTTGCGCTGGCTTCTCGGAACGGCCGCGGTTCTGGCGGTCGGCTTCGGGCTCGGGATTCCCGGACCCGCTCGGGCCGCCCGTCGTCCGGGCGCAGGGCGCCGCCCTCGCGGTACAGATCACAGCCGAGCCGCCCGGGCTCGACCTCACCGCGACGCCCGCCTCGGCGACGGCGACCGTGGTCTTCTACAACATCCAGGAGGCCCTGGTGAAGGTCGACGCCCAGGGGCGGCTGGTCCCCTGGCTCGCCGAGCGCTGGCACACGACCGACAACCTCAACTACACCTTCTTCCTGAAGAAGGGGGTCCGCTTCCACGGCGGCCGCGAGCTGACCGCCGAGGACGTCAAGTTCGTCCTCGACCGGGCGCGGAACCCCGAGACGAAGCATCCGAACGCCCGGCACTACGAGGACATCGCCACGATTCACGTGCGGGACCCTCACACCGTGACGATCGCGCCTCAAGCAGACCAACGCGATGTTCCTCTACAACCTGGCGCGCCAGGGGTCGGTGATCTATCCGCGGGAGGCGGTGGATCAGCAGAAGTCGCAGCCCATCGGAACCGGGCCGTTCATGCTGGAGCGCTGGGACCGCGGCGACCGCATCGTCCTCAAGCGCAACCCGGAGTATCACGTCAAGGGCCTGCCGAAGCTCGACCGGGTCACCTTCCGCTTCATTCCCGACGCCAACGCCGCGCTGGCCGCCCTCCAGGCGGGAGACATCGACGTGATGGCCTTCGGCCTGGGGCCGGAGTCGGTCGAGGTCGTTCGCCGCACGCCGACCCTCCAGCTCATCCAGGGCGAGACCACGAACGACGTGATCCTGGCGCTCAACAACGGGAAGAAGCCGTTCTCCGACGTCCGCGTCCGGCGCGCGATCACGCACGCCATCGACAAGGCCGAGATCGTGAAGGGGGCGATGTTCGGGTTCGGGCGGGTCCTCGGGTCCAACGTCGACCCGCTGAACCCCTACTTCGTGGACATGGCGAAGGCGGTGCCGCACGACCTCGCGCGGGCCAAGCAGCTCCTCGCGGAGGCCGGCTACCCGAACGGCTTCGAGGCCGTTCTCAAGGTCCCGCCGCAGTACCCGTACACGGTGCGCACGGGCGAGGTGCTCGTCGGGCAGCTCGCCAAGGTCGGCGTTCGCGTCAAGCTCGAGCAGATCGAGTGGGGCCAGTGGCTCGATCGCGTCTACAAGAACGCCGACTACGACATGACGATCATCGGGCACGCCGAGGCCTGGGACGCCGGCAACTACGCCAACCCGAAGTACTACTACCGGTACGACAGCGCCCGCTTCCAGGAGGTCTACGGCGCGTCCGAGAGCGACGCTCGACGACAAGAAGCGCCGCGAGCTGTACGCGCAGCTCCAGAAGATCATGGCCGACGAGGCCCCGGTGGTCTGGCTGTACGTCTACCCGCGGCTGGTGGCGGCCAAGAAGGGCGTCCAGGGGATCTGGAAGGACCTGCCGACTCCCTCGCTGGATCTCTCGGAGGTAGGCTGGGCGAAGTAGCGCCGCGCGCGGCCGTGCCGTCTCCCGCCGCCGCCCGCCCCGGGGCCTTCCTCGGGGCGGCGCCGTCTCGGGCGTCGCTGGCGCGGAGCGGTCCATGCGCCGGCTGATCCTGCGCCGGGCCTTGGCGTTCGTCGCCACGCTCTTCGTCGTGTCGCTGCTGGTCTTCACCGTCGTCCGGGTCCTGCCCGGGGACCCGGCCCTCCTCATCATGGGCACCGAGGCCAGCCCCGAGGCGGCAGCGGCGCTCCGGCGCGCGATGGGGCTCGACCGGCCCATCCTGGTCCAGTACGTGGAGTGGCTCGGCCGGCGCGCTCCGGGGCGACCTCGGGCGGTCGATCCAGTACGACGTGCGCGTCGGGCGCCTGGTCCTGAGCCGCCTCGCGGTCACGCTGCCGCTCACCGTCCTGGCCGCCGCCTTCATGGTGCTGACGGCGATCCCGCTCGGGGTGTTCGCGGCGACCCGGCAGGGGCGCGCGGGCGACTACGTCGCGATGCTGCGTCTCGCAGCTCGGCATCGCGATCCCGTCCTTCTGGGCCGGGCTCCTCCTGATCCTCCTCTTCGCCGTGCGCCTCGGCTGGGTGCAGGCGGGGGGGTTCGACGGCTGGTCGGCCGGGGTCTGGCCGGGGCTCCAGGCGCTGCTCCTGCCGGCCTTCGCGCTCGGGGTGATCCAGGCGGCCATCCTCACCCGAACGACGCGCGCGGCGGTGCTCGAGGTGCTCCGGGCCGACCACGTGCGGACCGCGCGGGCCAAGGGCCTCGCCGAGCGCACGCGTGACCTGGAAGCACGTCGCTCCGGAACGCGCTCCTCACGATCGTCACGATCGTGGGGCTTCAGCTCGGGGCAGCTCCTGACCGGCAGCATCGTGCTGGAGAACGTCTTCTACCTGCCGGGCCTGGGCCGCCTCGCCCTCGGCGCGATCAGCGCCCGGGACCTGCCGGTCGTGCAGGGCGTGGTGCTCTTTGTCGCGGTGACGGTCGTCACGCTCAACTTCGTCGTGGACGTCCTCTACGCGGTGCTCGACCCGCGGATCCGGTATGAGTAGGCGCTGGCGCCGGGCGCTCCGCCATCCCGGGCTTCGCGGTCGGCCTGGCGCTCACCGCTGGCGATCGTCGGGACCGCCGTCTGTGCCCTCGTGTACACGCCGCGGGACCCCCTGCGCATGGAGCTCGCGGCCCGCCTCGAGGGGCCGTCGGCGACCCATCCGATGGGCACCGACCAGTACGGGCGCGACCTCCTGTCCCGCGTCATGCGAGGCGCCGTCGCCTCGCTCGCCGTCGGGGCGGTGGCGGTCGCGCATCGGGATGGGCGTCGGCGTCGTCCTGGGCGCGGCTGGTGGCTGGATCGGCGGCTGGCTCGACGAGGCCACGATGCGGGTGACGGACGCGGTCTACGGGTTCCCGGCCGTCCTCTCCGCGCTCCTGCTCACGGCCGGTGTTCGGTCCGGGCGTGCTCATCAGCATGGTCGCCGTCGGCATCGCCTACGTGCCGGTCTTCGCGCGGCTCACGCGGGCGAGCGTCCTATCGCTCCGGGCCCAGGACTTCGTCACGGCCGCGCGGGCGCTGGGGGCCCGGGACGGCGCTGATCCTCCGGCGCCACGTCCTGCCCAACACGTTGTCGCCGCTCATCGTGCAGGCGACCATCTCGTTCCCGCTGGCCATCCTCGCCGAGGCGGCCCTGTCGTACCTCGGGCTCGGGCCCCAGCCGCCCCATCCGTCCTGGGGCCTCATGCTGCGCGAGGCCCAGAACTTCCTGCAGCTCTCCCCCTGGTACGCGGTCTTTCCCGGGGCCGCCATCGCCCTCGCCGTTCTCGGCTTCAACCTGCTCGGCGACGGGCTCCGCGACCTCCTGGATCCCCGGGCCAGCTGACGCTCCGGACCCGGGCGATGCCGGCACGTCCTGGGCTGCCGGTCGCTCACTGCCGCGCCACTCGTCAAGACCGGCTCGTGGTGATGGCGGCCGCCGGGCTGCTCCGAACGTCGACGTCGACCCGGGGTGGTGAGCTAGAGGGCCTTCCGCATCTTGAGGTACAGCTTCTGGCAGCCCTCTCGGTCCAGCCCGGACACCATGAGGTAGACCATGTCCTTCTGCTTCCAGTAGACGACGTTGAACCCGTTGACCTCGCGCATGTACGGCCGGTACTGCTCGATCTGGACGCGGCCCTCGGTCGGCATGGGCAGATCCGGCCCGGGAAGCACGAAGTAGGTCGTGTCGGGGGACGTCGGGTAGCGCATCGTGGCGGCCGCCGTCTTCCGGCTCGCCAGTATTGTGGGGCTGCGCGGTCAGGAGGCGGAGCTCATCGGTGCCCGGCGAAGACCTTGGGGAGCTCGACGTCGGTCGACCGAGCGGACGCGGTGGAAGAGCGCGTCGGGGTCGGCGCTGACCCCCGGGGCGGGGCCTCGAGCTCGAGCAGGATCCGCCGGTGCTCGGCGACCCCCGACTGGATCAGGCGTCCACGATGTCGCCGGGCCGCCCGGGGCCGGCGAGCCAGGGCGCGAGCACCGCCGCGACGACGAGCGCGGCGAGGCGGCGGCCACCCAGGGACGCCCCAGCCAGCCGGCGATCCCCCGCGGGCGCGCGCCGAGGGCCCGGACCTGGCGGACCAGCGCCGGCGGCGCCGGCGAGCGCGGCAGGGCCGGACGAGCCGCGCCATGCGCTCCTCCCGCGCCGAGCATCCCCCGGCAGGCCGGGCAGCCCGCCAGGTGCGCCTCGACCGCCCGGGCGCGTCGGGCTCGGAGCTCGCGCCGCCGGTGCTCCTCGAGGACTCGCGGGTCTCGTGGCAGTCCATGGCTCATTGCGTCCGGTAGTCGGCCAGCCGGCGCCGCACCATCCGGCGCGCCCGGAAGAGCCGCGATTTCACCGTTCCGATGGGGATGTCCATGATCTGCCCGATCTCGTGCAGCGGCCAGTCCTTCCAGATCCGCCAGGAGCAGCACCGAGCGGAAGTCCTCGGGCAGCTCCGCCAGCGCCCGCTCCAGGTCCAGCACGGTCACGACCGCCGGGTCCGGGGCCTCCCCGCCGGCACTCCTCGAGCCCATCGTCCAGGTCCTTGTCGAGGAGCACCGGCTGGTGCGTCTCCCGCCGGTAGAACGTGAGGAACGTGTTCCTCAGTATCTGGAACAACCAGGCCCGGAGGTGCGTTCCCGGCTCGAACCGGTGGGCGAACCGGAAGGCCCGGAGGTAGGTCTCCTGGACCAGGTCGTCGGCGTCCGGCGGCCGCTTGGTCAGCCGGAGGGCGAAGTTGTAGAGGGTGTCCAGGTGCGTGAGCGCCTGCTGGCGGAACTCGGTAGACGGCTCGGGCACGGCTGGCCTCTGGTCCGGACGCTAGCAGATGCCCCGCCCCGGCAAGGGCGCGGGCTCAGTCGGGATACGGGAGGACGTCGCCCTCGCCGGGCAGCTCGCCCAGGAGGTCCACGATCGGACTGGTAGAGCGTCGGATGCTCGACCTCGGGCGCGATGTCGGCCAGCGGGACCAGGACGAACCGGCGCAGGTGGAGGAATGGATGCGGGATCTGGAGGCGGTCCTCCGCGATGACCTGGTCCGCGTAGAGCAGGATGTCGATGTCCAGCGCCGCGGGCGCAGGCCCGGGCCGGGCCCGGGTGCCGGACCCGGCCCGACTGGCTCTCGATGGCCTGGGCCAGCCGCAGGAGCCGGTGCGGCGGCAGCTCCGTCTCGATCTCGACCGCGCAGTTGAGCTGCCACTGTCTCGCCGCGGCGAGCCGAGCTCCGGCCAGGGCGTCGTCTCGTAGACCTGCGAGCACGTGACGACGCGACCGCCATCCTCGGCGCGGAGGAGGGCCAGCGCCGCCTCGAGATGCCGCCGGCGGTCGCCCAGGTTCGAGCCCAGCGAGAGAAAGACCCGTGCCATCCTAGCGGCTCCGTGTCATCCGGACCCCCGGCACGCGGCGACCCCGTCGAGCGGCGCGGTCACCTTGCGCACGCGTCACCGTGACCTCGCGGGCCGGGATACTCCCGGAGCAGCGTCTCGCAGAGCAGGCCGGCCAGCCGCTCGATCAGGCGGACCCGGCTCGCCGGTGCCCACCTCGACCACCCGGCGGCACCACCTGGCCGTAGTCCACCGCCGGCGTCCAGGTCGTCGGAGAGCGCGGCCGGCGTGAGGTCGAGCGCGAGCTCGACGTCCACCGAGAACCACGCGCCGACCTCCTGCTGGGCCGGGGTGACGCCGTGATGGCCGTAGAACCGGATGTCTTCGACGAGGAGTATATCAGACGGTCCGCGGCCCGGCCGGACGGGGCTCATGCGGGTCGCCGTCCCCCGCTCAGAGCCCCAGGACGTCGTGCATCGAGTAGAGGCCGGGGCGGCGCCGCCGCGCGAAGCGGGCCGCCCGGAGGGCGCCCTGGACGAAGGTGTCCCGGCTGTGGGCCCGGTGGGTCAGCTCCAGCCGCTCCCCGTGGGTGACGAAGGCCACGGTGTGCTCGCCGACGACGTCGCCGCCTCGGAGGGCGTGGACGCCGATCTCCTTCGGGGGTCCGCTCCCCGACCAGCCCGTGGCGCCCGTAGACCCCGTGGTCCGGAGGTCCGCGCCCGAGCGCCTCGGCGACCACCTCGGCCATCTTGGCGGCTGTCCCGCTGGGGGCGTCCTTCTTCGTCCGGTGGTGGATCTCGGTGATCTCCACGTCGTAGTCGTCCCCCAGGGCCCGGGCCATCATCGCCAGGACCCGGAAGGCCAGGTTCACCCCGACGCCATGTTGGGGGAGAAGACGATAGGGACTGGCGGGCCAGCCGTCCGACCTCCTCGACCTCGGCCGGGGAGAGGCCCGTGGTGCCGACCACGGCGGCGGCGCCCCGGGCCGCTGCCACCCGGACGTGCTCCAGGGTCGGGCCCGGGGCGGTGAACTCGACCAGCACCCGGCCTCGCTCCAGAAGGCCGGCGGGGTCGGCCGCCACGGGCACACCCAGGTGGCCGGCGCCGGCCACTTCGCCGGCGTCCCGGCCCAGGGCCGGGTGCCGGGCCGCTCGAAGGCCCCGGCCACCCGGAGGTCGGGCGCCGCGTCTGGCCAGGGCCACCAGGCGCCCGCCCATCCGGCCGGCGGCCCCGGCGACGACCAGCTCGACGCAGCGGTGGCCGGTGCTCGCTGCGGAGGGTTGCGCCCCAGGCCCCGCAGGAGGCCGGCCTTGACGAGCGCCTGGCGGAGGTTGGCCCGGATCGCCGGGCGTCATCGGGCACATCGGCAGGCGCCACTCGGCCCGGATCATCCCGGCATGGCCATGGCCTCCTTCACCGGAATGGGGTTGGTCTCCAGGAACATGGCCTTGCAGAGCGGGATAGAGCTGCAGGTGGAGCTCCCGGGCCCGCTTCCAGTCGCCCTCCAGGGCGGCGTGGGTCAGCTCGGCGACCTCGCGCGGCGAGGAAGTTGCCCACGACCGAGATGACCCCGCGCCCGCCCACCGCCATGAGCGGCAGCGTCAGGTTGTCGTCGCCGGAGAGGACCGTGAACTCCGGCCCGCAGGCGAGGATCACCTGCGGTCATCTGGTCCAGGCTCGCCGGAGGCCTCCTTCACGCCGACGATGTTCGGGATCTCGGCCAGCCGCGCCATCGTCTCGGTCTCGATGTTGACCGCGGTCCGGCCCGGGATGTTGTAGACGATCAGCGGCAGGTCGGGGGCGGCCTCGGCCATGGCCTTGAAGTGGCGGTAGAGGCCCTCCTGGGTCGGCTTGTTGTAGTAGGGCGAGACCAGGAGCGCGCCGGCGGCCCCGGCCCTCGCGGCGTGCTGCGTCATCTCGATCGGCCTCGGCGGTCGAGTTCGAGCCGGTGCCCGCCACCACCGGGATCCGCCCGCGCGCCTGCTCGATCACGACCTCGACGACGCGCTTGTGCTCCTCGTGCGTCAGCGTCGGCGACTCGCCGGTCGTGCCGCAGGGCACCAGGCCGTCGGTCCCGCTCGCCACGTGGAACTCGACCAGCTCGCGGAGCTTGGCCTCGTCGACCCGGCCGTCGCGGAACGGCGTCACCATGGCGACCAGCGAACCCTGGAAGGTGCGTCGCATCGCCCAACCTCCTTCGCTACACGGCCTACGATCGCGCGGCCGGAACAGTCGCGGGGACGGTAGCATGGCCCCCAGCGCGAATCAAGACGACGGCGCCTCAGGGAACGGCGACGGACGCCTCCGGCGAGGGCACCGACTCGTTGGCGCGCTTCGAGCGGTCCACCGCGGTGACGAAGTAGTAGTAGGTCTGGCCCGGCCGCACGTCGGCGTCGACGTACGTCGTGCCTGCTCTGGGGCGCCTGCGCTGAGCCGCACGTGGCCCCGGCCCGCCGTCGTGCTCCGGTAGACGAGGTAGCCGGCCAGATCGGCGTCGGGCACGCGCCTGCCACGCGAGACGGACGGTCGATCCGGCGAGCACCGCGACGAGGCCCCGCGGCTGGGCCGGCGGAGTGGCGTCCTCCGGCGTCGCAGTGCGACTGTGCTCGCGCCGCTCTGGGCGCCCGCCCGGGCCCGATCCGCGCGCGCACGGAGTAGTGATAGGTCACGTCGTTCTGGACCGCCAGGTCGACGTACTGGCGGACGGTGATGGGCTCGAGGTTGAGAGGGCGGCCTGCCCGGCGTGCCGGGCGCGATCGCCCGGAACACGTCGTACACGAGGTCCGGCGGCGCCGCCGACCCGTCCGCCAGCGTCGTGCGGCGCGTCCCAGACGAGGCGCACCTGCGTGTCGCCACCCTGGGCCTCCAGGCGCGGCGGCGCGATCGGGGCCGCGGCGAGCGCGACCACGACCCGGTTGGAGGGCGGGCTCGGCCGCCCCTGCTCGTCGAGCGCGATGACGACGTAGGTGTACCGCCGCCCGAACGTGAGGGCCTGGGCGTCCGTGTAGGTCACCTGGTTGCCCTCGACCTGGGCCGGCGGGCCGGGCTCGGCCACGGTGATGTCAGCGACCCGCTCGAAGCCGGGCACGCCCGGTGGCGCCCCGAAGAGTCCCCCGAACACGAGAAGGGCGGGACGAACCGGCTCCTCCGGCGCCCCGTTCTCGCTCCGCCGGTAGACCTCGGTCCGCCGGATCTCCTTCGAACGGGCTGCGGTCGACCCGGATGCGCGGCAAGGTCCAGTTCAGACGGATCGCGCCTCCCTCGACGGCGCCCTGGAGATCCTGGACGGCGGCCGGAAGCTTGCGCGCCGGCGCGACGGGGGCCCGCGCTTGCCGCACGCCGCGAGCGGAAGTGGCAAGAGCAGGGCGAGGGCGAGCGCGGTGCGAACCCGACCGCCTCGGCCGGCGCGCCGGGGACGCGCGCGCGGCTCAAGGGGCCTCCAGCGAGCCCGCGTGCTTCCGCCAGAGCACGAGCTACGGCCTCGGGGGCGGTGCCGCCGTAGACGTTCCGCGGCGGCGAGCGAGGCCTCCACGGAGACCGCCTCCCGGAAGTCGGGGCCGAACAGGGGGGACAGCGCCTGGAGGTCCGTCGAGCGGCAGCGTCTTCGAGGCGCGACGCCGCGCTCGAGGGCGAGCCGCACGGCTCGGCCGACGACCTCGTGGGCGTCGCGGAACGGCAGGCCCCGCTGGACCAGGTAGCCGGCGAGATCGGTCGCGGTGGAGAAGCTCTCGCCGGCGAGCATCCGCAGACGGTCGGTGCGGAAGGTGAGCGCACGGAGGAAGGGGGCGAGGACACCGAGCGTCGCCCCGCAGCGTGTCCGCTGCGTCGAAGAACGCTTCCTTGTCCTCCTGCATGTCGGAATGATAGGCGAGCGGGAGCCCTTTCATCACGGTGAGGAGCCGGACCAGGTCGCCGTAGCACCCGCCCCGTCTTTCCCCGGATCAGCTCGGCGACGTCCGGGTTCTTCTTCTGCGGCATGATCGACGACCCGGTGGCGTAGGCGTCGGGGAGCTCGACGAAGCCGAACTCGGCCGAGGCCCACAGCACGAGCTCCTCGGCGAGCCGGGACAGGTGGGTGGCCGGGATCGCTGCTGCCGCGCAGAACTCGAGCGCGAAGTCGCGGTCCGACACGGCGTCCATGCTGTTCGGCGTCGGGGCGCGAGAAGCCGAGCGCCTGGGCGAGCGCGTGGCGGTCGATGGGGACGGTGGTGCCCGCGAGCGCGGCGGCGCCGAGCGGGCACACGTCGAGTCGGCGGCGCGCGTCGGCGAAGCCGCTCGCGGTCCCGGGCCAGCATGAACACGTACGCCAGGAGGTGGTGGGCCAGCAGGATCGGCTGCGCCCGCTGGAGGTGGGTGTATCCCGGCATCGGCGACGGTCGGCGTGCCGCTCGGCCTGCTCGACGAGCGCCGCCTGCACCTCGCGGAGCGCGAGTCGGATCGCGTCGATCTCGCCCCGGAGCCAGAGCCGCATGTCCAGAGCGATCTGGTCGTTCCGCGAGCGGCCGGTGTGGAGCTTCCCGCCGACGGCGCCGATCTTCTCGATCAGGCGCCGCTCGATGTTCATGTGGATGTCCTCGAGCTCGATGCCGGTACGGGAAGGCGCCGGTCTCGATCTCCCGCCGCACCTCGGCGAGCCCGCGGAGGATCGCGTCGAGCTCCGCCTCCGACGAGGACGCCGCCCTTGGCCAGGGCCCGGGCCCAGGCCTCGCTGCCCTGGATGTCGTGGGGCCAGAGCCGGTGGTCGAAGGGCAGGGAGGCGGTGAACGCCGCGCGCCGAGGCGTCGGCGGGCTCGGTGAACCGCCCGCCCCAGGGGCTCTTCGGCGTCGGCCCCGTCACCTCCGTCATCGCGGCAGGCCCGCGGGCACCCGGGAGCCGTCCGTGGCCAGCAGCCCAGCGATCTCCTCCATGATCCATCCCGTGATGTCGGCGCGAGCCCCTGGGTCACCCGCTGCCGTGGGGTGGTGAAGCGGAGGGGCCTCCGAAGCGCACGCCGAGCGGCACGCGCCGGGGGACGAACAAGCGGCGGGCCGCCGAGGGCGCCAAAGGTGCCCGAGATGGCGGCGGGGACGACCGGCACGCCGGACCGGAGCGCAACCAGGGCCACCCCGGGCTGGCCGCGGACGAGCCGACCGCACCGGCTGAACGGGCCCTCGGGAAGATGCCCACCACCCCGCCTTGCTCGAGCACGCGGAGCGCTCGTCGGATGGCGCCGGGATCCGGGCCGGGCCAGCTAGACCGGGATCGAGCCCAGCTGGTGGTGGAAGTATGGGTGGAGGGGGTGGCGTGGTAGACGCGCGGCATGACCAGGAAGCCGATCTTCCGCGGGAGTGCCGTGGCGAGCACCACCCCGTCCAGGTAGTTGCGTGGTTCGCGGCGACGATGAAGGGCCCCCGGCGCCGGGACGTGCTCCCGCCCGGTCACCCGGAAGGCGAACAGCTGTGCAAGACCGGCGGGACGGACACGCCGAGCCTGCGTACACCGGGAACGGCGGTCCGGCGGTCGCCCCCGGGACGCGGCGAGACCCAGGCCGCGGGCTGCTGCTTCCAGTCTGGCTCATCGCGGCGCGACTCGCCGGCCTTATAGCATCGCGCCGCGGAGTGCGCAAGCGTCGGGAGCCCCCAGCGGGCCGTTCAGAGCGGGCGGCGGTACTGGCGATATCGCGCCGACCGCCTGGATGTGCTCTTCCAGCGTCGTCGAGAAGTCGTGCTGCGCGGCCGTCGATGGAGACGAAGTAGAGGTAGGGGACCTTGGCGGGGGCCAGAACCGCCTCCACCGCGCCCGGCCCGGGTTCGCGATCGGGCCGGGGGGCAAGCCCCGGTTCCGGTAGGTGTTGAAGGGGTGGTCCACCTGCAGGTCGGCCCGGGTGGGGGCGCCCTTCCGGCCAGCGCGTAGGAGACGGTCGGGTCGGCCTGGAGGGGCATGTCCCGCTTCAAGCGGTTCCAGAAGACGGCCGCGATCACCGGCCGCTCCGTCGGCCAGCGCCGCCTCCTTCTCCACGATGGAGGCCAGGGTCACCAGCTCGTGCAGGGACAGGCCCGCGGGCCTCGGCCCGGGCTCAGATGCCGGCGGTCCCGATCCGCTCCCGGAAGCGCTGGGCCATCCGGCCCAGGACCTCCTCCACGCGCGGGCCCCCGGTGACCCGGTAGCTGTCGGGGTAGAGGTAGCCCTCCAGGCTGTCGGCGGGGATCCCGAGACCCCTGACGCAGGCTGGGCTGGTGGCCGCTGGACGACGTCGGCCGACGCCGCCAGGCCCTCGGCCTCCATGGCCGGGCCAGGTCGCGGACCGTCCCGCCCTCGGGAAGGGACACCCAGTGGGGCTTGACCCGCCCGACCTCCAGGAGCCGGAGGGTGGTCAGGAGCGTGGCCCCCTGGGGGATCTCGTACTCCCCGGCCTTGAGGCTCCGGGCCGTCCCCCGGAGGACGGACAGGCCGACGAACCCCAGGCGGGTCTGGATGACCCCGGCCTGGGCCAGAGCCTCGGCGATCCCCAGGAGCCCCCGCTGGTCGGGATCTCGACCACCCGGGGGCCCGCCCGAGCGGCCCGGCGGCGGCCCGGCCAGCCACCACGCCTGGGCCGCCAAGGCCACCAGGACGGCGGCCAGCCCGGCCAGGACGAGGCCGGCCCCGGCGCCGACGCGGGGGGGCACCCGGCCCGAAGTCGGGGCTGGGGCCGGCCATCGAGACCAAGAGCGTACGGGCGGTAGGTGAAGTGAGCAAATCGCGTTTGATTCTATGGGCCCCCTGGGGGGCTGTCAATCAAGGAGCGGCCTGGAGGGGGCAGCCTTCCATCGGACCAGGGTCCGGCTATAATGTCGGTTCGTCTCTCACCCCCTGTTTTCGGCACACGTCTCCGCTCGGAGGAGGGCGCATGACCACGGTGCAGCTCCCCAAGAAGCACGACTGGCAGGACCTCGGGCCCGACCACGGCAAGCTTCGTCATCGAGCCCTTCGAGCCGGGCTTCGGCCTGACGGTGGGCAACGCCTTCCGTCGGGTCCTGCTCTCGTCCATCGAGGGAGCCGCCCCACCTGGGCCAAGATCGACCATGTCCTCCACGAGTTCTCCCACGTGGCGGGGATGACCGAGGACACCCTGGACGTCCTGACCAACCTCCGCAAGGTGGTCTTCAAGCTCCATGGTGAGCGCAGCCGGCTGATCCGGCTCCGGGCCGAGGGCCCCCGGGTGGTCAAGGCCAGGGACTTCGAGACCGAGGATGACATCGAGATCCTCAACCCCGAGCAGCCCCTGGCCACCCTCGACCGGGACGGCTCCCTGACATGGAAGTCCACGTGGAGAAGGGCCGAGGCTAGGTGCCGGCCGACAAGCGGGAGTCGAGACCCTGCCGGTCAATGCCCTGGCCATGGACGCCGACTTCTCGCCGGTGACCACGCGTGAACTTCCAGGTGGAGCCCGGCCAAGCGGAAGCCCGGGGCGAGCGGCTGTTCTGGAGCTCTGGACGAACGGCAGCGTGTCCCCCGAGGACGCCGTGGGCGAGGCCGCCCTGATCCTGGAGGACCACTTCAATCTCCTGTGCCGCTTCCCGGACAGCCTGGAGTGCGACGAGTACCCGCAGGCCGATCTCACCCTCGAGCTGAACGAGAACCTCTTCCGGAGCGTCGACGAGCTGGAGCTCTCGGTTCGCGCCTACAACTGCCTGAAGACGGCGAACATCCGCACGATCGCGGACCTCGTGCAGAAGAGCGAGGCCGAGCTCCTCAAGACCAAGAACTTCGGCAAGAAGTCGCTCAACGAGATCAAGACGATCCTGGCGGAGATGAGCTGTCCCTGGGCATGCGCCTCGACCCAGCCGAGCTCGAGCGGCTGCGAGCCCAGCGGGAGCGCGTCTTCGAGGCCTAGCCTCCCCACCGGTCCTCACGGCCCGTCCCGCAGCAGGAGCTCCACCGGCGGGCCGGGCCGGCCCCAGGCCCGCACCCACACGCGGGTGCCGTCGCTCCGGATGTCGACGGCGCCGTCCTGATCCGTTCGGTAGACGGCCGCGCCTGCCGCTCCCAGGCGAGCCAGGACAGCCGGCGCGGGATGCCCGAAGGGATTCCGCGTCCCCACCGGAATCACCGCGAGCCGCGGCTCCACGGCGGCGAGAAAGTCGGACGCGGACCCGCGCCGGCTGCCGTTCCCGCTCACCTTCAGCACGGTCGCCTCGAGCGGCTGTCCCCCGCGGAGCGTCGTTGCCTCGGCCGGACCGGTTCCCGTCGCGAGGACGGCCGCGAAAAGGCCCCACTCGACCCGCAGGAGCAGCGGCGCCGGGCGGGGGCGCCCGCCCGTCTCGGGGCTCTCGGCCAGCTCCGCTCGAGGCGGGTGGAGCACGGTGACCAGGAGCGAGCCGACCCAGAGTCGGTCGCCTCGGGCAAGAGCGCGGCGTGGGATGCCGCGCGCCGCGATAGGGTCGAGCCAGGGCAACCCCTCGCTTCCGGCCGGGAACCATATCTCGCCGACCGGCATTCCCTCGAGCACTCCCGACAGCCCACCCGCGTGGTCGGGCGCGCCCTCCGTGAGAGCGAGGGCCGCCAGGCGCCGCAGCCCTAGCCGCCGGAGCGCGGGGACGACCACGCGCTCCCCGCGGTCGCCACGTCCCGGGCCACCCCCACCGGTGTCGATGAGGGCCGCGGGGCCGTCGGGAGCCTGGACGAGGATGGCCTCCCCTTGGCCGACGTCGAGGACGACGATGCGGACGAATCCGTCCGGCCAGGCCGCGGTGATGGCCCCCGCTCCGGCGCCGACCGCGAGCGTCGTGATGGCGAGGGCGGCCCAGCGTCCGCGGACCCAGGGCAGCAGGACGAGGGCGAGGCCGGCCGCGCCCACCGCCAGGGCCGGAGGCGGTGGGACGTAGACGATCGCGCCCGGCAGAGCAGCGACCGCGCGCACGACGAGGCGGAGCAGGACGAGGAGGAGCCAGAGGCTCTGGAAGAGCGGGTGGGCGAGCGACTCGCTCGCGGTCGCCACCGCCAGGGTGAGCACGCCCCCGGTCGTGAGCAGGCCGGCGAGCGGCACCACGAGGAGATTGGCGGCCACCCCGA
Organism: uncultured Candidatus Rokubacteria bacterium; assembly: GCA_963745015.1. Taxonomy (GTDB): domain Bacteria; phylum Methylomirabilota; class Methylomirabilia; order Rokubacteriales; family DASRDR01; genus DASRDR01. The sequence continues at coordinate 51,921 of CAVUVU010000006.1, read as the reverse complement.
GCGGCGAGAGCTGGCCGAAGTGAAGGAGCATCACCGGCGTGACCCCGAGCTGCGCCCCCGCCGACACGGAGAGGGCGCTGGCGATCGGGCCCGGACACCAGGGCGCGAGCCACCCACGGATCCACGGCCCCAGATGAAGGAGCCCGGCCGTCGCCGCGAACGAGAGCTGGAGGCCGGGCTCCGCCAGGCTGCCCGGGTCGAGGGCCAGCAGGACGAGGAGCGCCGCCGCGAGACTGTTCCACACCCCGCTCTCGCGCCCGAGCAGGCTCGCGGCGAGAAACAGGCCGCCCATGACGGTGGCCCGCAGCACGGACGCCTGACCCCCGACGACGCCGGCGAACGCGACGAGCGTCGTGAGCGCCATGCCGGCGGCGAGGGGCGCGGGGAGGCGCGCGAGCCTGAGCAGGAAGAAGGCGGAGCCCGCGACGAGCGCGACGTTGAAGCCGGAGATGGCCAGCACGTGGTAGACGCCCGCGCGGCGGAAGTCCGCCAGCAGCGTGGGCGGGAGCTGACGGCGCTCTCCGATGAGGAGACCTTCGAGGAGCGCACCCGACACGGGCGGCAGGTGCGGCCCGATGACGGCATGGATCCCGAGCCGGGTCCGGAGCCACCAGGGGAGCGGCGCGGGCGGCAGGCGCTCCACGCCCGCGGCACGCGCGGTGGCGAGGTAGCGCGGGGTCCGCGGCCCGGCCCCGGGCGGCCCGGCGCCGGGATTCCGGAACGGTGCCTGCGCCCGCACCTCGCCAGTGACGCGGACGTGGTCGCCGGGCCCGAGCGGTGGGACAGATCCGTAGAGAGACAGGGGCAGCGTGCCGGATGCCGGCCGCGCGGGCTCCGCGCCCGTCCGAATGAGCACCAGGGGGACTCGCATCCGTGGGCCCTCGACCTCCGGCGGGCCACCCATGAGGCCCTCGAGCAGGACCGGCCGGGAGCGACCCCGCGCGACGCCGGGAAGGGATCAGGAAGCGCGACCCGCGCCCAGCCCGCCAGGACGCAGCAGCACCAGGACGCCCGCGCTCGCGCCGGCCAGCGAGCGTCCGCGCCCGGTCACGAGGAGGAGGCCGGTGGCGCCCAGGCCAGCGGGCCCAGCCAGAAGGGCGCCTCCACTGTGAGACCGCAGCCCGGCGCCAAGGGCGAACGCGAGCGCGAGCGGCAGGAGCGGCGCACTCACGGCGCGTCGGCATCAGGCGGGCGGCGGGTGACGTCCCCTGGTCCGCGTCCGCTGGGGCGGGCTCGCCCACGGCCGGGACCTCGTGCCGTCCGAGCCGGCCGGCCGATCCTCACGGCCCTCGAACGCCTCGCGCGCGGCGACGATGCGGCCGCGAGCCGCCAGCTGATCCCGGCCACGCGCGCGAGCTCGCCCCGGCGTCGCCCGGTTGAGGTCGAGTCGCGGCGCTGGCCGCCTCCGGATCAGTCCAGCCGGGCCGGTTCGCGCGGATCCCCGGCTCCTCGCAGCGGGCCGCGCCGCTGGCGCGGGCGGAACCGGGGCGCGGACTGGGCCGGCACCGCGGTCGGCGGCCGGGCGGGCTCCGCCTCCAGCCGGTCGGCGATCACCGGGTGACGCGCGCGCCAGCGCTCGACCGCGAGCCCGCCGAAGAGGCCCGCCGCCAGCAGCGCGACGACCACGACCTCGCGTGGACGATAGGCGAGCCGCTCGGCGAGCCGCTGGCCCCGGCGGCGAGCGCCTCGCCGTCCGGGAGCCGTCCGCAGGCTCCGTCGGAGGAGCCGCCGGCGCCACTGGCGCGCTCCATGGTTCCGAGCCATGGGAGCAGGGGGCGTGCCACGAGGCGAAGCGCGCAGAACCCGCACGGCCGCGCCCCCGGTGACGCCAGCCCTCGGGCCGGGTGTCTACCCGGTCAGACGCGGGGATCGCGAACCGGTACAGGTCAGACGCAGGCGGGGGCCCGGAGCGCCCGGGCGAGGATGCCCGCCCATGCCAGCGCCAGGGCCCCGACGATCACGTACGGCGCCACGCCGCCGAGGCTTCAGCGGCGTAGCCACCCACCAGACCCGAGCCCAAGATCGAGACGCCGCACGCCGCCTCGAAGAGCCCCATGGCCGTCCCCCGCTGTGTCGGCGCTCGCATGGTCCGCGATGAGGCCGACGCAGGTCGGCGCCGAGGCGCCGGCGGCGAGCCCGAGCGCCACCGCGCCGAGGAACAGGGCCCAGATGCCGGCCGGCGACCACGACGAGCGCCGCCGCCCCCGAGCCATCGCGAGCATCGCCGGCACGAGGACCAGGCGCGCGGCCCAGGCGTCCGAGACCCGGCCGGCGCCGAGGGAGCCGACGACCCGCGCGATCCAGTAGGTCCCCGAGCAGGAGCCCGACGCCGCGCGGCGACAGCGCCCGGTCCGCCCCGTAGGCCGGCAGGAACGCCAGCACGTGCCGAGCCCGTAGACGTAGACGAATCCCGTCGCGTACGCGAGGGCGCGCCGGCTCCGGGCCCACGCGGGATCGGTGCTGACGATCCGGGGCGTCACCGCCACGCCGTGGCGGGCCTCCGGGTCCGCGGCCTCGCCCCCCGCCAGGGCCAGGACGAGGATCGCCGCGAGCGCCGATGTCGCCAGGTAGAGAGCGAACGGCGCCCGGAGGCCGAAGGCCTCGATGACGAAGCCGCCGAGGGAGCTCCCCACCACGAATGCCGCCGCGTAGGCGCCGTAGCGCGACGCCCATCGCGGCGCCGGCCCGCGCGCCGAACCGCTCGGCGACCCAGGCCTCGAGCGTCGGCCAGAAGGCGGCCCAGGCGGCGGCCTCCAGGAGCTTGCCCGCGGCGAGCCCGCGACGTGGCCGGCGACCAGGTAGAGGGCCGCCGAGGCGCCGACGCCGATCGTGGAGAGGAGCAGGATCGCCCGGCGGCCGAAGCGGTCCGAGGCGCGCCCGAGCGGGATGGTCAGGAGCGCGAACGCGAGCCCGTGGCTCGCCCCGATGAGCCCGAGATCCCGGTAGTCGGCCCCGAGGGTACGGGCGTAGAGCGGGAGCGCCGGGGCGACGAGCCCGCCGCCCAGGTTGAAGACGAGCGTGATCAGTCCGATCGGGACCAGCCGGGCGGTCATCGGGAGCGCGGCCGGAGGCTCGGTCGCTACGGCGCCAGCGCGGCGCGGGTGATCCGGCTCGGGACCGCCTCGCGGTTGTACCACTCGGCGTCCCGGAACGCCTCGTCGATCCGCTCGAGGGGATACGTGTGCGAGACCAGCCGGTCGAACGGATAGCGCCCGCGGCAGCGGCCGAGGAACTCGAGGGCCCGGGGAATCACCCACGGATCGTACATGACGACGCCGATCATGGTCTTCGACCCCCAGACGAGCGAGGACGGGTCGAACTCGACCGTGCGGCCCCGGCTGATGCAGCCGATCTCGAGGTAGCGCCCGCCGAAGCGCAGCATCTCCACGCCTTCCGGCACGACGGGAGGGAAGCCGACGAAATCGCACGCGAGGTCCGCGCCGCGGCCCCCCGTCCAGTCGCGGACCTGCTTGAGCGCGCGCCCGGCGGTCGGGGACCTCCGCGAGGTGAAGCGTGTGGTCGGCCCCGAACGCCCGCGCGAGCTCGAGCCGCTCGGCGAGCTGGTCGATCACGATCACCGTGCCGGCGCCCATCTCGCGCGCCACCGCGACCGCCTGGATGCCGAGCCCGCCGGCGCCCTGGATCACCACGCTCTCGCCGAACGCGAGGCCGGCCCGCGTGAGGCCGAAGAGGACCTGGGAGAGGGCGCAGTTGACGGGGGAGACGAGCGCGTCGGGGAGGTCGTCGGGCACGCGGAAGACGAAGCCCCCCGGCCGGACGTAGTAGTACTCCGCGAACGCGCCCACCCAGTGCGGGAACTCGCCCGGTCCCGTCGCGCGGCCGATCTTGTGCGGGCACGCGGCGCGCTGGCCGTGGAGGCACACGTAGCAGCGGCCGCACGGGTAGAAGTAGCAGTACGCGACGCGGTCGCCCTCGCGGAGGGGCTGCCCGAGCGAGTCGGTCGTGACGCCGGCGCCGAGGGCCGCGACCCGGCCGGTCATCTCGTGACCGAAGATCCAGCCGTCGGGCGGGAGCGCGAGGGGCGCGTCACCCCGCCAGAAGTGAAGGTCGGAGCCGCAGATGTTCGCGAGCGACACGCGGACCAGCACGGCGCCCGGCTCGAGCTCGGGCAGCGGGAGCTCGCGGAGCTCGAAGGGCTGTCCCGGCCCCCGGAACACGGCGGCCTTGCCGGTGCGGGCCATCGCGGATTGACCTCCTCGGGCGGAAGATGGGCGGAGCGCGGCCATGCTAGCACGCGACCCGGGGAGGGTCGAGGCGCTGCGCCGCGCTTGCTGTTGCGACATAAAAAGGTCACCCCCTAACTGCGACGTGAAAGGGTCGCCCCCATGGAGACATGGGAGGCCCTCACGATGTCGCGCAAGGAAGTGGTGCGGCCGGGGTTGATGAAGGCCCTGGTGGCGGGACAGCTGACGAATGGGCAGGTGGCGGGGGCGCTGCGCGTCAGCGTCCGGCACGTGCAGCGCCTCAAGGGCCGCTTCCGGACGGCCGGGGTGGCGGGCTTGGTGCACCGGACCCGCGGTCGGCCGTCCCAGCGGCGCGTGGCCCCGGCGCTGCGGCAGCGGGTGGCGGACCTGATGCGCACGGTCTATGCCGGGCTTAACGATTGCCATTTCACCGAGAAGCTGCGGGAGGTGGAGGGGCTGACGCTCTGCCGTGAATCGGTCCGCCGGATCCGCCAGAGTCTGGCGTTGCCCGCCAAACACCCCCGCCGCGCCGCCCCGCCATCGGCGCCGCCGGCTGCCCGCGGCCCGGGTGGGCAGTGTGGTGCTGCTGGACGGCAGTCCGGCCCCCTGGCTCGAAGGCCGGGGCCCCACCATGACGCTGCACGGCGCCCTCGACGATGCCACGGGCGCGGTCCTTGCCCTCCACTTCCGCCCCGCGGAGGATCTGCACGGCTACGCCGCGGTGCTCGAGACCGTCTTCACCACCTGGGGCCTGCCCGTCGCCTGCTATGGCGACGGCACCAACATCTTGGTCCGCAATGACCCGCACTGGTCGCTCGAGGAGGAACTGCGCGGGGCGCAGGACCCCACGCATCTGGGCCGCGTCCTCGTGGATCTCGGCATCGGGTACATTCGGGCGCGGTCGCCGCAAGCCAAGGGCCGCATCGAACGGCTCTGGCGGACGCTGCAAGATCGGCTCGTCGTCGAGCTCCGCCTGCAGGGCCTGACCACCTACGAGGCGGCCACGGCCGTCCTGCCGCTGTTCATCGCCGACTACAATCGGCGCTTCGCGCACCCGCCCGCGGATCCCACCCCGGCTTGGCGCCGGCCCCCCCGCGACCTGCCGCTCGTCCTGAGCTGTCGCTACACGCGCGTGGTGGCCCGCGACAACACCCTCCGCCTCGGCCCCCGCTGGCTGCAGCTCCCGCCCGGCCCCGGCGGGCGGGCCTGGGCCGGGCGCCGCCTCGAACTGCGGGAGTGTCTGGACGGCCGCTTGGTCGCCCTGGACGCGGGCCGGCTGCTCGCCGCGCAGCCCTCGCCCGGCTCGGGATTCGTCCTGCGCCCGCGGTCGGACCCCACCAACGAACGCCAGCGGCGGCGCCAAGCGGCGCGGCGCCCCGTCGAGCCCGGTGGCCCCGCCCGCCCGCGTCCCGCCCCCAAGACTCCGGGCCTCATCCCCCCGCGTGTCCGTCCCGCCCCGACTCATCCCTGGCGTCACGGGGTCGATCCCGTCCGCCTCATGCAGTCCCGACGGGGATGACCGTTTCACGTCGCAGCTACCGTGACCTTTTTATGTTGCAGCGACAGGCGCTGCGCCGCGCTTCACGTTCCCGGCCTCCAGCTCGCGTTGCTGCCGTGGGCGGCGCGGGCTATCCTCGCCGTCAGCGACGCCCGCGGCGACGCATTCCCGAGGAGGGCGATCCGTGGGGTATGTCGAGCGTCATCTTCTCCCGAACGAGCGGGTGCTCTACAAGACCCGCCTCCACTGGATCCTGTTCGGGAAGCCCGTCATCGGCGACGCTCGCGTGCTTCGCCCTCGTCGTGGCGCTGGGCGTGGCGACGCGGATCGAGTGGGTCTGGTACCTGAGCCTCCTCGTGCTCGTCGCGGCCTCGCGTGGAGCGGGATTCGTGCCATCGAGCTCATGACCTCGGAGTTCGCCGTGACCACCACGCGCCTGATCTTCAAGGTGGGGATCGTGGCCCGGTACACCACCGAGCTCCTGCTCGGCAAGGTGGAGTCGATCGGCGTCCAGCAGAAGCTCCTCGGGCGCCTCCTGAACTACGGGGACCTGGTGGTGACCGGCACCGGCGGCGCCCGGGAGGTCTTCCCGCGCGTGCACGATCCGATCGGGTTCCGGAACCACGTCCAGCAGGCCTCGGTCCGGGCCTTCGAGCCGGAGCGCGGCCAGGGGTGACGACATCTCCGGCTTCCCGGCGCCGTGACACGTCGCCGCGGCGTGATCGGCGGAGGCCCACGATGCTGAACGATGAGCTACGAATCGAGGACGGAGCCGCGCCTGGAGGAGGTCGCTGCGCTCGGCGATCGCCTCTACCGGCACAACGTCGGCGGCGACCGGCTGCGACGACGGGCGCTGGCTGGCCATCTTCGTTCGTGACGGCGCCGGCGCGACTCATGGCGGGCCTCCACGGGTGGACCTGGGGGCGACACCGGCTTCGTCCGAACCCTCTGGGTCCGGGAGGATCTCCGTGGGCGTGGGACTCGGGGCGCGCCTGCTCGAGGAGGCCGAGCGGAGGCCGACCCGGCGCGGCTGCCGGGAGATGCAGCTCGACACCCACAGCTACCAGGCGCCCGGCTTCTACCGGCGCCAGGGCTACCAGCAGATCGGCGAGCTGCCGGGCTGGCCTACGGAGAAAGCCACGCGCGTCTTCTTCCGGAAGTCGCTCTGACCGCCGCCCAAGGGCTGTCGACCCAAGACCCCTGCGCTCCACGATCCGTCGAGCTTCGGAGCCACGTCCGGCACGCTTCGATCCGCGTCGCGCCACGTGACCACGGGATTGATCCCCGCGGGGCAGCCAACCGACCATCGGACCCCGGGTGAGGTCAGCGGAAGGCCCGGCCGGGTCCGATTCCGTTGAGGCGAGGTAACTACTGGACAAGACGCGTCGGATGGAGCCTTGACAGGCAGGCGGCGCGTGTTCAATGATTTCCCACATCATGTCTCAGACATTATGTTTCTCGTGAGTCCAGGAGCTCAGGCGGCCGTGATCCCGCCGCTCTCGTCGCGGGTGACCGTAAAGGACTCCGTCTATCGCCATCTTCGGGACCTCATCCTGGACGGTGCCCTCACCCCTGGAGCGCGTCTGGTCGAAGCCGAACTCGGCCGACAGCTCGGCACCAGCAGCACGCCGATCCGGGAGGCTCTCCTCACGCTGGCTGCCGAGGGGTTGGTGACCCTCTCTCCCCACCAGGGGGCTCATGTCAGCCGTCTCGCGTACACCGAGATCGAGGAGCGCCTCTTCATGCGGGACGCGCTCGAGGCGGCGGCGCTGGAGCGTGTCGTGCGCCGCATCGGCGACAAGGACCTGGCGCCGGCGCGTGGCCACCTGGATGAGATGCGGCGGGCGATGGAGGCCGGGGACGCGCGCGTCTACCGCGCCGCCCAGCGGGCTTCCCGCGAGGCCTGGCTATCCGCGGCGGGGTACCCGCGACTGACCAAGATGATCCTCGACCTGCAGGATCAGGACGCCCGCGTGTCGCTGTTCCTCATCACGCGCCGCCCGGAGCGATGGGCCGAGGACTTCGTGGCCACCCAGCAAAGACTCGAGGCGATTGCGTCCCGTGACGCCCCGGGGGCCGTCGCCATCACGCGCGTGTGGCACGATCGCCTGCTGCGGGCGATCCGGGACGCCATCCGCCGGGACGAAGACGGGGTGAGAGCGCTGCTTGCCGACGCCGCGGAGCTGCCTCCCGAGACGGACGGAGAGAAGTGAGGAACGCCGCATGCTGACCGAACCGCAGAAGACGCTCTACCGAGAGAAGGGATATCTCGTGGTCTCCGATGTGCTGTCGGCGACGGAGCTGGCGAAGCTCCGCGAGGTCACCGACCGACTATTGGCGGAGGCCGGGCGGGTCGGCGAGTCCACCGGCAGCTTTCTCTTCGAGAAGAACGCGCCGCCGGGCAAGGCGCTCGTCTGGCGGGTGTTCGACCCGGTTGCGCTCGATCCGTACCTCTTCGAGATGGCCCGGCACCCCCGGGTGCTCGACGCCGTCGAGGATCTGATCGGCCCGAGCATCCAGCTCCACAACAGCAACATGCATCTGAAGCTGCCCGAGCACGGAGGCGAGGTCGACTGGCACCAGGATTTTCCGTACCTCCCGCACACGAACTTCGATCTCCTGAACACGATGATCATGCTCGATGATTCCACGCCGGAGAACGGCTGCCTAAACGTGATCCCAGGCAGCCATCGATGGGGCCCGCTCGGTCACGGCGCTCCCGGGGCCACGGCCGCGACGAACTTCGCGCTGAGCGCAGCTCAGCGAGCGGTCGGGCAGCCGGTCGACGACGTCGTGGTGCCGGCCGGCGGGATGTCGATCCACCACTGTCTCACGCTCCACAGTTCCCGGCCGAACCGATCCCTCAAGGCGCGCCGCGCCCTGATCTTCACGTTCCGGGCGGGAGACGCCGTGCAGCTCGGAGGTCGAATGAACTACGCCGGCTTCGGAACGCAGCTCCGGGGAGAGAATCCCTACCGAGCCCGACTCGTCGCGGGAGTCCTCGACTTGCCGCGCGAGAGCACCGACCCACGAGCCAAGAAGGCCGCGACCGCATGATTCGCAAGGAGGGGACCATGAGAAGCGTCCGGCAGATCGCCGCGTTCCTGGTGGGACTGATGCTCGTGGGGCTCGCCGCCTGCGACCACGCGCTGGCGCAGACTGACAAGAAGACGATCAAGATCGGCATGCTCCAGATGCTGACGGGAGACCTCGCGCGCTACGGCATTCCGCTGCGGGACGCGGGAATCTATGCCGTGGAGGAGCTGAACGCCGCCGGCGGCATCAACGGGCGCAAGGTCGAGGTCCTCCTGGAGGACGTGGGCTCGACGCCGCAGGGTTCCGTGCAGGCTGCACTCAAGCTGATCCAGCGGGACCGGGCCGATGTCTTGATGCAGGGCGGCACGAGTGGCCACACGCTCGCCACGATCCCGGTGGCTGACGAGCACAAGATCGCCATGGCCAACATGTCCACCGCCGAGAACATCACGCAGCAGGGCTCCAAGTGGACATTCCGGGTGGCGCGTGTCCCGAACAGCATCCTGGATCGGAAGTTCGCCCAGTACGTGGCCAAGGAGATGAAGCTCCAGCGAGTCGCGGTCCTGTACGGGAACGACGAGATGGGCCGCGACGCCGCCACGATCTTCGTCAAGGCCCTGGAGGCCCAGGGGGTGAAGCCGGTCGCCGTCGAGCAGGTCCAGGTGGGCGATCCGGACGTGAGCGCGCAGGTGACGCGGGTGAAGGCCGCGAACCCGCAGGCGATCTTCGTCCAGGGCCACAGCAACGAGGCGACGAAGATCATCCGCACCGTCCGCCAGCTGATTCCGGGCAACGTGACCATCCTGGGCTTCGACCAGATGACGACCAGTAAGTTCATCGAGGAGAGCGGCGGCGCGCCCAACCTCGAGGGCATGATCTATCGCACCGGAACCTTGGGCGAGCAGTCCGCCGACAAGGACCTGCACGCCTTCGTGGCGAAGTGGAAGGCGCGCTACCCCAACTCCGACACGCTGCTGCCGATGATCCAGTACGCAGGGATGCAGGTGCTCTTCGAGGCCCTCCGTCAGTCCGGAGACAACCTGAGCCGGGAAGGCATCCGGGATGCCTTCTACAAGGTGCAGAACTTCAAGACCATCATGGGCCCGGTGAGCGTCCAGCCGGACGGCGAGACGATGAACGTCGTCCACATCATGAAGCTCGTCAACGGCAAGGGCGAGATCGTCCGCGAGAACTACTAGCACTCGGGCCGGCGCGCCGGTCCGGGACGCATCCGGGCCGGCGCCTGGCGGTCTCGCCTCGTGATCCTCGCACAGCAGCTCGTCAACGGCGTCGCGCTGGGTAGCATTTACGCCCTCGTGGCCATCGGCCTGTCCCTGATCTGGGCCACGGCGAAGCTCCTCGACTTCGCGTTCGGCGAAGTGTTCATGCTGGGGGGGATCCTGACCTGGACCCTGGCCGTGGGGGCCGGACTCCCGCTGCTGGTCAGCATGGCCCTGGCGCTGGTGGTCTGCGCGGGCCTCGGCTGGCTCGTGGAGCGTGGCCTCTACAGTCGACTGTTCGACGCGGACCACGTCATCGTCCTCATCGCGACCATCGGGATGTCGATGGTTCTGAAGGATGGGGCGACAAAGATCTGGGGCTCCGAGACGCGCATGTTCCCCGTGCTCTTTGCCGGGACATGGCACGTCGGCGACGTCGTGATCCGGACCCACTTCATCTTCATCATCGGGGCCGCCGTGCTCCTCATCGGCGTCTTTCACGGCCTGATTGGCCACACGCGTCTCGGACTCGCGCTGCGGGCGGTCGCCGAGAACCGCCGTGTCGCCGCGATGATGGGCGTGCGCGTCGTGTGGATGCTGGCGATTGCCTTCGGGATCAGCTACCTCCTCGGTGCCGCGGCCGGCGCCCTCATCGCTCCGATCCACTACGTCGCCACGACCGGCGGAACCACGATGATGATCAAAGGAGTGGCCGCGGCCGTGCTGGGCGGCTTCGGCAGCCTGCCGGGCGCCCTGGTGGAGGCCTGGCCATCGGACTCCTCGAAGCGCTGGCGGCGGGCTTCGTGTCCTCGGCCTTCAAGGACGTCATCGTGTTCGGCGTGTTCATCGGCGCGCTGTTTCTCCGGCCGGCCGGGCTGCTCGGAGCGCGGACGCAGGGCGTGTCCGAGTTGTGACGGACCCGCGCGGGGGCGAGACCGACGAGGGGCCACTCGGCCGCGGATTCGCGCCGCGCCTGGCGCTGCTTGCCGTGTGTGGCCTTGCCCTCGCGGTGCCCGCGCTGATCGGTTACGAGGACTACCTACTCTTCAACGCCTGCGTGGCGATGGTCTACCTGCTGCTCGCCACCGGCTACAACGTCCTGCTCGGGATGTGCGGCCAGCTGGCGATGTCTCACGTGGCGTTCTTCGGAATCGGCGCGTATGCCTCGGCTTTGGCGACCCGCGATGCCGGCCTGCCGTATCCGGTGGCCCTGGGCCTGGCCCTGCTGCTGCCGACGGCGTGCGCATGGGTTCTGGCCCGGGCCGCCGTGCGCTTCGTGGGCCCGTATCTGGCGATGATCACCTTCGCCTTCCACTCGATGGCCCTGACGGTGTTCATCAACTGGACGGCCGTCACGAACGGGTGGGGCGGGCTGTCCCGCATTCCCCCGATCCGCCTGGGGACCCTCGTCGTGAACACACCCACCCGCTCCTACTACGTGCTGCTGGTGGCGTCGGCCGTCGCGCTCGGCGTGGCCTACCGGTTGAAGTATTCGCGGACGGGTCGGGCCTTCTTCGCGATCCGGGAGAACCGGCTGGCCGCCAAGGGCGTGGGCATCGACACGACCCGGACCATCACCCTGGCGTTCTGCCTGAGCGGCCTGTTCGCCGGCCTGGCCGGAAGCCTCCACGCGCATCTGGTGCGCTACATCGACCCGACGTCGTTCGGGCTCCAGAAGCTGATCGATCTCCTCGTGATCCTGATCGTGGGGGGGCGCGGCAGCCTCCTCGGGGTGAGCGTCGCCGCCATCGCGTTCGTCTTCGGGCTCGAGTACCTGCGCTTCCTCCAGGACTGGAAGCTCATGGTGTTCGGGGCGCTTCTCATCCTGCTCGTCAACCTGAGCCCGGATGGCCTGGGGGCTCTGGTGCGGCAGCTCCGCTCCCGGCAGGCGATCGCCCGATGAGTGCGCCGGCCGCCCTGCCGCTCCTGGCCGTCCGCGGCCTCACCAAGCGGTTCGGCGGGCTGATCGCAGTCGATGCCGTGGATCTCGAGATCGCGCCCGGCGAGATCGTGAGCCTGATCGGACCCAACGGCTCGGGCAAGACGACCTTCTTCCACTGCCTGACCGGCTTCTACCGGCCCGACGCAGGCTCCATCCTCCTGACGGAGGGCGAGCGCAGCGTGGAGCTCGTGGGCCGTCCCGCGCACGAGATTCGTGCCCGCGGAGTGGCGCGGACGTTCCAGACGCGGGAGCTGTTCGGGCACATGAGCCTGCTCGACAACGTCCTGGCCGCCATGCACACGCGGCTCCGTGCGCGCTGGATCGATGCCGTCGCCGGGCGGCGGCTCGCGCGTGACGAGGAGCGCCGAGCCCGCGAGCGGGCCGCGGAGATCCTCGCGATGTTCCCGGGCCGGTTTCCGCCCGAGCGCTGGCCGGAGCCGGCCGCGGCGCTGTCGTTCGCCAACCGGTGCCGGCTGGAGATCGCGATGGCGCTCGCCTCCGAGCCCCGCCTGCTCCTCGTGGACGAGCCGGCCGCCGGGCTCAACCCGCACGAGCGGGTCGAGATCATGGAGACACTCCGGACCATCCGGGCCCTCGGCTACACGATCCTGCTCGTGGAGCACAACATGCGCGTCGTCGCGGGCGTCTCCGATCGGATCGTGGTGCTGGACCGGGGTCGAAAGATCGCGGACGGTCTTCCGGCCGCCGTGATGCAAGACCCCGCCGTGGCCGAGGCCTATCTCGGAACGGAGTTCGACGTTGCTTGAGGTGCGAGGCGTTCGGGCGGGGTACGGAGGCCTCGAGGTCCTGCACGACATCGACCTCGACGTGCGGCGCGGGGAGGTCGTGTGTCTCCTCGGGAACAACGCCGCCGGGAAGACGACCCTCGTGAACGTGATCCTGGGGCTGGTACCCGTCACCGGGGGCTCGGTCAGCTTTCTCGACCAGCGGGTGGATGGCTGGACACCCGATCGGATCATTGGCTGCGGCATCGCCGTGGTGCCGGAGAACGGCCAGGTTTTCACGGGGCTGACCGTGCTGGAGAATCTCCGGATGGGGCTCTATTTGAAGTCCCGCGGCCACGACAGCGCCGCGGCGCTTCGGCGCGTGTTCGCGCACTATCCCATCCTGGAGGAGCGGCAGCGCCAGCTGGCGGGCCTTCTCAGCGGAGGCGAGCGCCAGATGCTGGCGGTCGGCCGCGCGCTCGTGTCCGAGCCGCGCATGCTCATCATGGATTCGCCGTCGATGGGGCTGGCCCCGCGATACGTCCACCAGCAGTTCCGGACCATCCGGCAGCTGAACCGGGAGCATGGGGTGACGGTGCTGCTGGTCGAGCAGAACGCCAACATGGCGCTGGCGCTTGCCGATCGTGGCTACGTACTGCAGAACGGCGAGGTGGTCCTGTCCGGGAACGCGCAGGAGCTCCTGCGGAACGAACAGATGCGGCTCGCGTACCTCACCTGAGGGCGCAGGGCCGGAGAACGGGAGGTGATCGTGGCAAAGCAGGTGATTGGCGGGAGAATCCTCGTCGGAGGCGTGCACCCGATGCCGCTGTCGAAGGCGATCCGAGCCGGTGACTGGGTGTTCGTCTCCGGACAGACCGCCATCGACGCGACGGGTGCGGTCCTCGCCGGCGGCATCGAGGCTCAGACGCGCCGGATCCTCGAGGGGATCCGAGCCGTCCTGGAGGATGCGGGGTCGAGTCTGAGCGAGGTCGTGAAGACAACGGTCTGGCTCGCTGACCCGCGGGATTTCTGGAGCTTCAATCGCGCATACGCGGAGTTCTTTCCGGAGGCGCCGCCAGCGCGCTCGACGGTCCGGGCGGACCTCATGCTCGACTGCAAGGTGAGATCGAGGCGCTCGCGTTCAGCCCGCGGGCGGCCAGCGGAGGGGCACGATGACCGGCAATGCCTGGATTCAGGACATTCTCGCCCTCGAGCTGGACGCCCGGACGAAGGGCATCCCGCTGGCGACCGGGCGGGTGCGGCTCGGCGACGTGGGGAAGCAGGGCTGGAACGTGCTGCGGGGCGACCTGATGTTCCCGGTCCTGGCTCTGCGAGATGCCCGGATGCGTCAGAACCTCCGGGTCCTTCGGGACTTCGCTCGTCATCACCAGGTCGACCTGGCCCCGCACGGGAAGTCGACGATGTGCCCCCAGCTCTACCAGGACCAGATCGAGGTGGGCGGGGCCTGGGGCATCACGGCCGCGACCGTCCAGCAGTGCGCGGTGGTGGCGGCCGCCGGCGTGCCGAACATCATCATCGCCAACGAGGTGGTGGGGCGGGCGAACCTGGCGCAGCTGGCCGGGCTGAAGCGCGCCTACCCGCGCGCCGCCATCTACAGCCTCGTCGATTCGGTGGAGGTCGTCGAGCAGCTCGTCCGCCACGGCGGACCGGCGCTCGCCGCGGGGGCGCGCTTCCAGGTGCTGCTGGAGCTGGGCTACGCGGGAGGGCGGACCGGCGCCCGGACCATGGAGCGGGCGCTCGACGTGCTCCAGGCCGTCGGGGCGCATCGAGACGTCCTGGAGCTCGCCGGGATCGAGTGCTACGAGGGCACGATCAACCTCGAGGGGGCCGACGAGACGATCGTGGCGGTCGACCGCTTCCTCGACTTCGTGCTGGCCGTGCTCGACCGCGCGCGGCAGCTCGACGCGTTCAAGGGGCGGGCGGAGGTGCTGCTGACGGCCGGCGGGTCATCCTACTTCGACCGCGTCGCCGCGAAGTTCACCCCGGCCCGCCGTGGCCCTGCCACCCGCGTGGTGCTGCGCGGGGGCTCGTACCTCACCTACGATGACGGGTTCTACCGGAAGAAGATGAGCGAGCTTCAGCATCGCGGCGGCATCGCGACCGCCAGCGGCCGCCTCGATCCGACCGTGGCCCTCCAGCCTGCGCTCGAGCTGTGGGCGCTCGTTCAGGCCCTCCAGGATCCCGGCGTCGCCATCCTGACGATGGGCATCCGCGACCTGCCCTACGATCTCGGCTATCCGTTTCCGCTGCGCCAGTACCGGAACGGGACGCTCCTCGGGGAGGTGGCCGACGGGGGCTTCGAGATCGTCAACTCCAACGATCAGCACTGCTATCTGCGCTATCCGGCCGGAGCGGACATCCGCATCGGCGATCTGCTTCGTCTTCGGGATCTCGCATCCGTGCACGGCCTTTGACAAGTGGGACGTGCTCTATCGCGTGGACGAGGAGTTCAACGTCATCGGCGCGCTGAAGACCTTCTTCTAGGCGGGTCCGGGCCGCCGTCGCCGCCTGGACTCCCGCGAGAAGCGCGCCACCCGAGGACTCCGCGGCGTGGCGAGCCTCCTGACGCGAGGGACTCGCGTGTCTTTCGACCGACGCCGCGGCGCCGGGGCCGCGCTATCATCGATACACGGGCGGATAGCTCAGCGGACAGAGCGCAGCCCTTACAAGGCTGATGTCGCAGGTTCGAATCCTGCTCCGCCTACCAATAAAGACGCGGGGTTACGAGACACCCCGCGTCTTGTTTTTCTGGCCAGTGCCCAAATAGTGCCTAACGAGCTTGGTCCTTGCGTGCCGTGAGCGTTTCAGTTGCAGGCGATTTGAGTGCCCTGCCGCGTCGTGAAGGTGGTCTGGGGTGAGGTGCTGGTAGCGCATCGTCATCCGTGCGTCTCGATGGCCCAGCATCGCCATCACGGTTCGCTGGGGGACCCCTGCCATCGTCATCGTGCTGGCAGCGTCATGTCGAAGGTCGTGAAAGCGGAGGTTCGGCAGCTCGAGGTCCTTGACGAGTCGTGCGAAGGCCCGGGAGAGCACCTTGGGGTCCCTCTCCGGGAACACGGACGCTTCCGATTTTAGAGGCCCAGGAAGAGCCTGAAGAGCCTCACGAAGCGTGTCCGTGATAGGCACTATGCGGCTGTCTCCATTCTTCGTCTGCCGGAAGGTCAGCATCCTAGCCTTCATGTCCACATCTGCCCACCGGAGACTCAGAAGCTCGCCACGGCGAGCTCCCGTTTGCAGGGCCGCAAGCATGTACAACCGTAGGGTGGTTAGGCTCCGGCGCGATGTCCAAGTCCGGCCATCCTTCGCTTTGATCGTCATGACGGCACCGTTCAGGAGCTTGTCCCGCTCCTCGGCAGAGAGATAGCGCACTCGTCCGGGTGCCTCTTTAGCCGCCTTTATTCCATGGGCGGGACTTGCTTTGAGATACTTCCATTCTACTGCGCGGTTCAGGAGATGTCCCAGTCGCTTTAGCTCTTTGTTGGCTGTAGACCCCGAGACAACGCCACGGCGTTCGGCCTGCCAACGTTCGATGTCCTCTCGCTGCAACTTGGAGAGCTTGATGTCACCGAAGCGAGGAAGCAATTGCTTGTCGAGGATCGAACTGGCTCGAACCTGCTCCCAAGGTGAGAGATTCGGCTTCACGGTAGGCCAGTATCACGCTGTACCGCCCCGAGAATTCGTCTCATGGACGGAGCGAACGACCGACGCCACTGACTCGTTGGTAACGCCGCGAGTTTTGCAGTACTTGGACTCAAGCCATTCGATAAGTACATGGTGCCCTTGCTTGCATTGCACCCGACGCAGCATCTGGCAATGTTCTCCCGTGTAATGATGCGTGCGTTATTGATGATGTGCTCCCATGACGGCCTCTTGCGCCGACTCGCACTCTGCGCCGTGAACTCTACGCCACAGTAGACACAGCAGCGGTCGCGTTCAATGACCTCGCGCTCCAGCCAGTCGGGAATGTTCCAGCGGTTCATGCCACTAGCCCTAATCGGCGATTCCGGGAAGGGTTGTGGCCACGCGAGCGCCCCTCGTAATGGCTGGATCGCGTCACGCCGGTGCGCGGCGCCAACGCCCCCAGGGGGGCCTTCGCGCCAAAGCAGCGGACGCCACGAACCCCTCGGCCAGTGCGCCTGATGTTCGAGTCGTCGCCTGTGACAATCGCCGATTGGGGCTAGCTCTCCGTCTCCTGGCTGCTGAGCTTATTGGATTACCTCATCCGCCCGCGCCAGCACCGCCGGCGGGATCGTGAGGCCGAGGGCCTTGGCGGTCTTGAGGTTGATCGCGAACTCGAACTTGGTTGGTTGCTCCACGGGAAGGTCGGCGGGCTTGGCGCCCTTGAAGATCTTGTCGACATACACTGCCGCGCGTCGAAACAGGTCCGGCATAGTTCGGCGCGTACGACATGAAGTCCGCCAGCTAGCACGAACGTCCGCTCGTCGTGTGCAGTCGGCAACCGATGCCGAGCCGCAAAGCCGAGGATATCTTCCATGTGGCGATAAGCCAACGGCCCTCCGTGCACCATTCAGGCCGTCGGGTCGATCCGCAAGCATGCTGCTGAGTCGATCTTCGAGGTCCTCGGGACCCTGAACGAGCACGACGGCGGGCCGGAGCCCCAGCACCTGGGCGCCACTGTCCAGTTGACGCAAGTACCGCTCCCGGTTGGTGATGGACGCCTGAATGAGGTAAGCGATACGCGCCGAAGTGGGGCACGGTCTCCTTCAGCATCTGCACGGTCTTTGCAACGGTATCGACCGCTTCTCGTGACCCCGGTAGTATTGCCGCCGGGACGGGCGAGGCTGGGAATCAAGCCCGGCTAAAACATGGTCCCCAACGCCCGCCATGACGATCGGGATCGTGGCCGTCGCCCTCTGCGCCGCCTGAACGCCCGGGCCGAAGCCGGACAGGATCACGTCGACCTTCAGCCGGACCAGTTCGGCCGCGAGGTCAGGGAACCGGTCGGGTTTTCCCTCCGAATAGCGGCGCTCAAAGACGAGGTTCTGACCCTCGACATAACCTCGCTCGCGGAGTTCACTCAGGAAACTCTCCCAGAGCGGCGACGGCCCCGTGGGCGGCGATGACCCGAGGACGCCAATCCGGTACACCTTCCCCGCCTCCTGCGCCTGGCGGCGAGGGGCGCGGCGAGGAGGGCCAGGGCGAGGGCGGTTGAAGCCGTGAGTCGGCCGAGCCTCATGGTGCCCTCCTATCGTCTCGGAGGCCGGAGCGGCGCCGGTCTCGCCGGACCCCGGCTGGGGGACCGCCCCGACCCTATCAGGGAGCCGGGGTACAACGCCAGATGCGATTCGCACTGGCAACCAGAGAACGATCACCTCGTTCGCGGGGGAGGCATATTCCCCGCAATTGTGCCCATGCCTAGTAGAAAAATCTTCGCACGGCATTTCTTGTGCCAAGCCCTATCCCCCTTTGGGGTCTTGGCGGGGGTACTTGTGCCGTGCGTGGCCGCTAGCTCTTGGAGAAGTGGTCGGTGTCATTGGTGGCGTCCATCCTGCGCGACGAGATGCCTTCACAGCGAGGGCAGAGCGTTGGTACCGGGGCTTGGACCTTCTCGCTTAGTCGGAAGCCTCACAGCGGCCCGCTGCGACGAGCACGGGGGTCAGAGGGTCGGTGCCCAAATAGTGCCTATCGGGGGTCGTTCCCGGTAGGTTTGGGTCATAATCGGTCGAAATGCGCTCTCGATCCTAAATGCCCGAATCGTATAGTTTCGGAGCGATGGGGAACGATCCAGGGCATTCCATCAAAGAGACCCCAGAACGGACTTACAAGGCTGATGTCGCAGGTTCGAATCCTGCTCCGCCTACCACCGAACCCTGAAGACCCTTCCGATGAGGTCAGGTATTGCCGCTTTCCGGCGGCTGGAATAGATTAGCTGCGCATGGCCGATATCTATCGTTCTTGCAAGCGCATGTTCGCGGCCGGCGCCGTTCTCATGCTCTGCCCGGCGGCGAGCGCTCAGGTCGAAAGGCCGGCTCCTCGGGTCGACCCCAAGATCTACACTCAACCCAAGCCCGCCCAGAAACCGCCCGCGATCGGGATCGAAGAGCACAACCGGTACCGGGATGCGCTGTTCGCAGCCGATCCGTGCGCGATGGTCACCCGCGCCGAGCTCGAAGCCATCCTGAAGGGCAGCGACACCGACCGCGCGCTCGTGACGATGCCGGGACAGCCCAGCTGGCAGCACGGCGGCAAGAAGGTCGACTGCTTCTACTCGGTGAACTACGAGAAGAGGGTGTTCCCGGAACAGGGAAACGACAACGCCGTCGTGATCTCCGTCGACTTCGACGACAAGTACGCGAAGCAGGGGAAGCTGATCGTCGACAGGCCGGTGGTCTACGGCTACCAGATGGCGCTGGAGATCGTCAACGGTCTCGGCGATGAAGCCGTGTTCCTCCGAGACGTGTCGCGTTTCAAGCACGAAGAGAAATACAAGAGCACGGCGGGCGCGCAGCCGTACCAGTACTATGACAACCAGGATGTTCTCGTGGTGCGTCGACGAACGCTCGTGTTCACGTTCAAGATAACCCGCACGGTTCGCGGCAACACGGGTAGCTTCAATCACATCCAGATCGCTCGAACGGCGCTAGCGCGAGTACGGTAAGGGACGCGCGCCCGGCAGCGCACAGCGGCCCGCAGGGGAGAGCCCAGGCCCCTGCTGCTGGGTCATCACCCCGTACGACGAGTAGCCCTCAGCTCCCGTCCGCTTGTTGCCGCTGGATCAGGAACGCGCCCGCCGTGACGAGCACGGTTCCTGCCCAGAGCAGCGGCGACGGTGTTTCGCCGAGCAGCGCCCACGCCAGCAGGATGGACGCGACGGGGCCGATCAGGGAGAGCACCGCGATCTGCGAGGGCAGGTAGTTCTTCAGCAGCCACAGGTTGGCGATGAAACCGAACCCGGCGATCACCACTCCCTGGTAGAAGAGTGACGCTCCCAGGCGCGGCGTCCAGGACCAGGCATCGTGTTCCAGCAGCGCGCTTGCCGCCGCGAACACGACCGTGCCCAGGGCGAAGCGCGCGAGCACCAGCCTGGCGATGTGGATGCGGCCTGCCGCTCGCGCGCTGTAGACCTGGTGCTCGGCGAGCACCACCGCAGAGGCGAGGATGAGGAGGTCGCCGACGAGCAGGTCTGCACTCATGGCCAGCCCCTGCGCGAAGATGACCACGATGCCGGAGTAGGAGACCAGCGCGGCCAGCAGCTTTCGCCTCGTGAGCCGGTCTCCGGGGATCTGGAAGTGGGCGAACACGGCCATCCACACCGAGTATGTGGAGAGGACGACGGCGGCGTGGCTGGCCGTGGTCTTCTCGAGCCCGATGTTCATGGTCGCGAGCTCGAGGCAGAACATGACGCCCACGGCGAGCAGCGCGAGCGCCTCCCCCCGCTTCGGGACGAGGTCCGCCCGCGTCCACAGCGCCCACACCAGGACGGTCAGCGCCCCCAGCACGAAGCGGAGCCAGCCCAGCCTGAGCGGCGGCGCGTCCTCCAGCCCGAACTTGATGGCGATGCCCAGCCCGCTCCACAGGCCTGTCAGGAGGAGGGCAAAGAGGGCAGCCGAGGTCGTGAGTGGCCGATGCCGGGCCTCGACTGACACGTAGGGGCTCCTGGTGGCCTCGAGCCGTTGGCGCCGCACGCCCACGCCAGGGCGCACGGCTCGGCATGCTCGCGGGCGGACGAAGGCAACCCTCTGACCGACTCGACCTCGATCCTGCGGGGCGCGTCGCGGGCGATGTCAATGGTCTCGGCGATCCGCGCCCAGCGATTCCCACGCCTCGTTCCCGCTCGACGTGCTTTTTGCTCGGCGATGCGGCCGTGTGGGTGTTAACAAGATCGGGTGCCACGTTCCCCCACCACTCGTACCCACAAGGAGCGGTGCCCGTGAGAGGAGCTTCGATGACGCTGATCGCGTCAGCCATGACCTTCGGGCTTGGCTGCAGCGAGGTCGAGAACCTCACCCACTCGAAGAACGAGAACGAGGCCCAGGTGAGCCACATCACCCTGAAGGCCGACACGGCGACGGTGCCCGTCGGCGGGTCCACGACCCTCCACGTCACGGTCACCGGCGCCGACGGCGGCGCCGCCAAGAACGGTACGACGGTCGACATGACGGCCAGCCTCGGGCGCATCGAGCCCGCCGACGTGCGCACCCAGGATGGGCAGGCGCGCGTCAGCTATCGCGCCGGCGGGACCGCCGGCCGCGAGAAAGTGACGGCCGTGTCCGGGACGGCCCGGGCCGAGCTGGCGCTGTCGATCGGCGGCGCGCCGGCCTCCGCGACCCCGGCATCCACGGCCGCGCCCGGGTCATCGGGCGGCGGCTTCGACCTGAGACAGGTCGTCTGGCTCGATGCCGACGTGTCGAGCTGGCCGGAGACATCCCGCATCACCAGCACGTCCATCGGCAATCCGCCGGTGTGCATTCACCACACCAAGGCCGGGAAGTGGCCGGTCAAGGATGGGCTGGAAGGGAATCCGTGGATCTTCGTGAACATGAACGGGAAATGGTACGGAGCCACCTTCGAGTGGCTGGGCCCGGGGCAGCAATGCAAGGGGATTCACGCCGGCAACATCGGCGAGCACATCGGGCGTTCGCCGCTGTCGAGCTGGCGGCCCCGGTCGGGCGAGTTGGTCGGGCTGATGGTGTCGGCGCGGGCGCGGTTCCGGGCGGACACCGTGCGGGAGCGGAGCAACGTCGTGATGGTGCGCTGGCCCTGAGCCAGCCCGCCGCCCCCGGCCGGTCACTGCGCGGCCTCCAGTGCGGGATGGGAGCGAAGGTCACCGCGCTCCTGTGACCGAGCGGCCCTTGCCAGGCTGAGGTCGCAGCCGGGAAGCCTGCTCCGCCTACCCGTGAATCCGCACGACTTCGTCGAGGCCGCCGTCTCTCGATGGGACGGACGTCAGCACGATGGGGGCAGGGCCGATGTGGACGCGCATGCGTCCGCCTCCGCGAAGGCCGCCACCACCCCGCGGGGAAGCGGGACTACGGGGTGGCGGCCGGCGTTTCCATGAGGGTCGGGCCCGTGATCGAGCTGCCGGCCCCTCCGCAGCCCGCCAAGCTCACGGCCAGGAGTCCAATCATCAGGATGGACAGCGTGAACGTCCGTCGCATGGCTGCCTCCTCGAAGGTCGGGAATCAAAGGCCGATCGAAGCACGCGTCATGGTGCAAGGCACGTGCCCGAGCTCCCGAGTCCCATCTCCTCCGGATGCCACGTAGATTCACGTAGATGCGGCCCATGCTCCGACCCGGGGGCGGATGCATCCGTGCGCGGGTGCCCAATCCTGGCTCATGGGTCGATCGCCCTGACAATTCGCGATCGTCCTCACATCCTCGGATCGGCAATTTCGCCAGTGTTCCCGGCGTCTGCTCACCAGGTGAGCGTCGGGGCGGCCGGCAGGAAGACCAGGACAACGGGGGAGAGGCCGCGGCGATCGAGCCTCCGGCGCGGCAGGTCAGCGGGGAGTGGATCGGCTCTCGTGCAGCGCGATCGCGGCGTCGGCCTCCATCGGGCGGCCGAGCAGGAAGCCCTGGATGAGATCGCAGCCGAGCGCGACCACCGTGTCTCGCTCGCCGACGGTCTCGATGCCTTCCGCGACCACCATGATGCCGAACTCCTTGCAGAGCGACGCCATGGAGGCGATGACGCGCTGCTTGACCGGCTCGCTATCGGCCCCGCGCACCAGCGACATGTCGAGCTTCACCACGTGGGGGTTCAGGGCGGCGAAGCTGGTGAGCCCGGCGTACCCCGCGCCGAGGTCGTCCACCGCCAGGCGGTAGCCCAGCCGACGGAGCAGCGAGACGCGCGCCCGGAGGTTGGGCACGCGCTCGAACGAGCTCCGCTCCGTGAGCTCCAGCACGACCGACCGCGCATGACCCGAGAGAGCCGCTGCGGGCGACAGGAGGGCGTCGTCGGTCAGCTCCTGCGCGTGGACGTTCACGAACAGGGTCAGCGCGGGCGCCCGGGCGAGGAACGCCGCGGCGTGGTCCCGGACCATGCCGCCGACCTCGTGCACGCGGCCCAAGCGCTCCGCCGCCTCGAACAGGGCGCCGGGATTGGGGATGCTCAGCTCGTCCGTGCGGGTCAGCGCCTCGTATCCGAAGACGGTGCCGTCCTGCGCGCGGAGGATGGGCTGGAAGACCAGGCGCAGCGTGGCCAGCGCGCGGCCGAACCGGGTCTCGAGGCCCGCGCGGTCGGCCGGCAGCCGGTCTTCCAGGCCGATGGCGGCCAGCGCCTCGCGCTTGAGGCGCGCCATCCGGTGCAGGCGGGACCGCGTCCTCCACCGCCGTGAGGAGGTCGCGCTCCCGGAGCGGCTTCTGGAGGTAGCGGAGGGCGCCGTGCTCGAGCGCCTCCACGGCCGTGTCCACCCGCGGATGCCCGGTGATCAGCAGCACCGGCACGTCGAGATCGCGCGCGCGAATCTCCCGGAGAAGCTGCACGCCGTTGATGCCGGGCATGTCGATATCGGAGAGGACGACGTCGTAGCGCTGGGAGTCGACGAGGCCGAGCGCCTCCTGCCCGCCGCCCGCGGCGTCCACTTGCCAGCCGGCCTCGGTGAGCATGGCCGCGAGCACCTCGAGCAGCGAGCGCTCGTCGTCGACCACCAGCACTCGCCCGCGACGGCCGGAGCTCACCGCGTCAGCGTCGGCGCTTCCCATGGGGCTCCATCACTGGACGGCCAGGCGAATCGCGCTGCCCGGCGCGACGAGCGCGCTCGAGGTCGAGCACGCGGCCCGAGGGCAAGGTCAGCCGGTGCTGGGTGAGCGGCACCGCGCGGAGTCGGAGCTCGGTCAGGGGGGCGGTCGGCGCCCGGTTCACGATCACCCCGTTCTCGATCGCCCACGTGCCCTCGGGCCCGAGCGGTGGGAGTCCCGGGCCGAGGCTCGGGTACGCGGTCTCCACCAGGCGAAGCGTATGGTCGGCCTCGACACGCAGCGTCGCGCGCACCGGGCGGCCTTCCGTCGAGTGGACGTATGCGAGGTGGATCAGCGCGCCCGGCTCCACCCGCTCCCGCGCCAGAGCGCGGCCACGGTCCAGATCCGTGACGGTCAACACGAGACCGCCCTCCTCGCCCTGGGTCGCGGCGCAGCCGACGGCGAGAAGGGCGGCCCCGAGGACGCGCCTACTGCTGGATGTTGCGCTCGCGGTAGAGCCGGAGAGCGCCCGGGTGGACGGGGACCGTGACGACGCGCAGCACCGTGTCGGTGGACAGGCCGCTCGCCGCCGGGTGCGCCGCTCGGAGCGCTGGGAGGTTGTCGATGAGGGCCTTCGTCAGCCCGTAGATCGCGGCTTCATCGGCGTTGGCCCTCGTCAGGAGCAGGACCCGGAGCGACGGGGTCGGGACCGCGGCGGTCTGGCCCGGATACGTGCCCGCGGGGACCTCGTCCAGCCAGTAGAAGGGCACCTTGGCGATGAGCTTCGCGATCGTGGCTCGGGGCACCGCGACGAGCTGACCGGTCCCGTCGGCGAGGAGATCCCTGACCAGGGTGGAGTTCGCGCCGACGGTGAAGAAGGCCGCGTCCAGCTGACCGGCCTTCATCTTCGTCACTGCCTCGGCCGTGTCGATGCGCTCCGCCTGCGCGAGGTCGGTGACCTTGAGTCCGGCGGCCTCCAGCACCTGGATCGCGTTCTGCTCGGTGCCCGAGCCCTCCGGTCCGAGCGCGACCCGCTTGCCCCGGAGCCCTTCCACCGAGGTGATCCCCGCGGCCCGGGCCGCGACGACGTGGATGAACTCCGGATAGATGGAGATGATCGACCGGAGATCCTTGCGCGCCTGCCCGCGAAATGCCGGGAGGACCGTGCCCTGGGCGGCGTAGAAGGCGATGTCGTTCTGGACGAGCGCCAGCTGCACCTTCCCCTCGCTGAGGAGCTGGACGTTGGCCACCGAGGCGCCGGTCGACTCCACGGTGAGCGGCAGGTCCAGGCCGGAGGTCTCGCGAGCGATTTTCGCGATGGCCTGCGCGATCGGCTGATAGATGCCGCCGACGGCCCCGGACGCGATCGAGGCGGGCCGCACGGGGGGGGCGCTGGCACAGCCGGCGGTCGCGAGCACCAGGAACGCCAGGAGGAGTGCGATGGACCTGCCCGGTCTCTCACGACGCATTGCTGGACCTCCTTCAGGGGCCCGCCGCCCGGGGGCCAGCTGGCGGCGCAGGCCGGGTGTCGATGGCGTCCGAACGGGGCAACCTCCAGATGGATCCCCCCGTCGGCCGGCCCACATGCTACCACGGCCGCCTCTGGCGGGCGCAGGCTCAAGCCAGCGCCAAGGGGAGCCTCGGCACCCCGCGCTCGAGATCGTCTATCCTCTAGTCGGGCCCCGAGCGGGCCGAGCCGACACGCCGGGAGGACCCATGGCCGAGTTCGCGTACCAGGACCTGTTGCCGGTGGGCGAGGACGTCACCCCGTATCGATTGCTGACGCGGGAGGGCGTGTCCACGCTCGAGGCGGGGGGCCGGCGGTTCGTCGAGGTGGCCCCGGCGGCCCTCACCGAGCTCACCCGGGCCGCGATGCGGGACATCGCCCACCTCTTCCGAACCGGGCACCTCCAGCAGCTGGCGGACATCCTCCGGGATCCGGAGGCGTCACCGAACGACCGGTTCGTGGCCCTCGAGCTCCTCAAGAACGCGTGCGTCGCGGCGGGCGGGGTGTTGCCGTCGTGCCAGGACACCGGCACGGCCATCGTCATGGGGAAGAAGGGGGAGCGCGTGCTCACCGGCGGGGGCGACGAGGCGGCGATCGCGCGCGGCGTGTTCGACGCCTACCGGACCGGAAACCTGCGCTACTCCCAGCTCGCGCCGCTCGACATGTACCGCGAGGCCAACACCGGGTCGAACCTGCCGGCGCAGATCGAGGTCCACGCCGTGCCCGGCGACGAGTACAAGCTCCTGTTCATGGCCAAGGGCGGCGGCTCCGCCAACAAGAGCTTCCTCTTCCAGGAGACGAAGGCGCTCCTGAACCCCCGGAGCCTCGCCGCGTTCCTGGAGGAGAAGGTCCGCTCGCTCGGCACCGCGGCGTGCCCCCCGTACCACCTCGCCGTGGTGATCGGCGGCACGTCGGCGGAGTACACCCTGAAGGTCGCCAAGCTGGCCTCCGCCCGCTACCTCGACAGCCTGCCGACCTCGGGCAACGAGCACGGGCGCGGGTTCCGGGATCTCGCCCTCGAGGCGGAGGTCCACGAGATGACGCGGCGGCTCGGGATCGGCGCCCAGTTCGGCGGAAAGTACTTCTGCCACGACGTCCGCGTGATCCGGCTGCCGCGCCACGGCGCCTCCTGCCCGGTGGGGATCGCCGTGTCGTGCTCGGCCGACCGGCAGGCCCTCGGGAAGATCACGCGGGACGGCGTCTACCTGGAGCAGCTCGAGACCGACCCCGCCCGCTTCCTGCCCGAGGTGGACGAGACGGCCCTCCGGGAGCGACGTGGTCCGGGTCGACCTCGGCCGGCCGATGGCGGAGGTCCGGGCCGAGCTCTCGCGCTACCCCGTGCGGACCCGGCTCGCGCTCACCGGGCCCATGATCGTGGCCCGGGACATCGCGCACGCGAAGATCAAGGAGCGCCTCGATGCGGGCGAGCCGATGCCGGCCTATCTGCGAGACCACGTCGTCTACTACGCCGGGCCCGCCAAGACGCCGAAGGGCTACGCGTCGGGGAGCTTCGGCCCGACGACGGCGGGGCGCATGGACGCCTATGTCGATCTGTTCCAGTCGAAGGGCGGCAGCCACGTCATGCTCGCCAAGGGGAACCGCTCGCGGGCGGTGACCGAGGCGTGCCGCCGGCACGGGGGTTTCTACCTGGGATCGATCGGGGGCCCCGCCGCGCGCCTGGCGCAGGACTTCATCCGCAAGGTCGAGGTCCTCGAGTATCCGGAGCTCGGCATGGAGGCCGTCTGGCGGATCGAGGTGGAGGACTTTCCCGCCTTCGTCGTCGTCGACGACAAGGGAAACGACTTCTTCGCCCGCCTGGGGGTGACCGCCAAGGACTGAGCGCCGCCCGTCAGCGCCGCGGCCGGCCGAGCGCCCGCAGCGCCGAGACCGCCCCGAGGGCCGACAGGATGGCGAGCGCCGGGTAGAGGATGAGCAGGTCGACCCGGATGTTGCACTCGCCCGAGCAGAGGATGCGCCACTTCATGCCGTACTCGTACGGCAGGTAGAGGACCCAGGCGAGCGCGGCCACCAGGACGAGGCGCCTCGCACCGCGGTCCAGAGCGCGAGCAGGACGGCGCCGGGGATCGCCGCGAGCCACGGCTGGCCGATCAGGACCGCCATCGGCCGGTACAGCGCGTCCATGCGGGATCGCCTCCCGCCCTCTACAATAGCCGAGCGCGCGCCCCCGGCGAATCCGACCGAAGGGGACATCCGCGCGCGAACGAGGAGCGCTCATGTTCGATGTCGTGCTGGCAGGCGGTCGTGTGGTGGACGGCACCGGGAGCCCGTGGTTCCGCGCGGACGTCGGGATCCGGGGTGACCGCATCGCGGCGGTCGGCGCGCTCGGCCGCGCCGAGGCGCGGCGGCGGCTCGACGTGTCCGACCGGGTCGTCGCGCCGGGCTTCGTCGACACGCACGTCCACGCCGACCTGGCGCTCTTGGCGGATCCGCTCCACGAGGCGGCGATCCGTCAGGGCGTCACGACCTACCTCCTGGGCCAGGACGGCGTCGCGATGGCCCCGGCCTCGCCGGCGACGCTCGCCTACATGCGCCGCTACACGGCGGGGTTCAGCGGGCGCGTCGACGTGCAGGATCCCTGGTCGAGCATGGCGGAGTACCTCGCGCGCTTCGACCGCCGGGCCGCGGTGAACGTCGCGTGCCTCATCCCGAACGGAAACGTCCGCATGGACGTGATGGGGCTCGAGACGCGGCCGCCCACGGCGGACGAGCTCGGGCGGATGCGCCGCATCGTCCGCCAGGCGATGGAGGAGGGCGCGGTCGGGGTCTCGAGCGGGCTCGACTACATCCCGAGCCGGTACGCGCAGGCGGACGAGCTCGCGGAGCTCTGCCGGGAGATCGCGCCCTACGGCGGCGTCTACGTCACCCACATGCGGGGCTACTCGCCCGACACCGTCATCGGGGCGATGGACGAGGTCTTCCGGATCGCGCGCGGGGCGGGGGTCGCCGCGCTCATCTCCCACTTCAACAGCCGGGCCGACCTCGTCCTGCCGCACCTCGACCGGGCGCGCGCCGCCGGGCTCGACGTGGCCTTCGATCTCTACGGGTATCTCGCCGGCTCGACCATCCTCGGGATGGTCGCGCTCCCGCCCTGGGTCCAGGAGGGCGGCGCCGACGCGACGCTCGCGCGGCTGGGCGACCCGGCGGTCCGCGCCCGGCTCCGGGCCGAGGGCCTCGCCGGGCCCCGGGGGCCGCTCGACGAGGTGCGCCTGAGCTACGTGGACGCGCCGGCGTACCGGGCCTACGAGGGCCTGACGCTCGCCGAGGCGGCCCGCCGCGCGACCGGGCGGGCCGGCCCCGAGGCCATCGTCGACCTGGTCTGCGACGTGCTCGTCGCGTCATCCCTCGCCGCCGGGTGCGTGGTCGCCCACCAGCAGCGGGCGGAGGAGGACGTGACGGCGCTGATGCGCCACCCGGCGATGATGGGCGGCAGCGACGGCATCTTCGCGGGAGGCCGGCCGCACCCGCGCGGGTGGGGCTGCTTCGGCCGGTACCTCGGCCACTACGTGCGCGAGGCGCGCACCTGGACCCTGGAGGAGGCCGTGCAGCACCTGGCGGCCCATCCCGCGCGGCGGCTCGGCCTCGGCGACCGGGGGCTCATCCGCTCCGGGATGGCCGCGGATCTCGTGGTCTTCGACGCCGACCGCGTCGGCGACCGCGCGACGTACGCCGACGGCCGGCAGCCCGCCCAGGGCGTGGACCACGTCCTGGTCAACGGCGAGCTGGTGCTGGCGGACGGGCAGCGGACGCCGGCGCTTCCCGGCCGCGCGCTCCGGCCCACACGCGCCTAGCGGGGCGGCTGGGGCCGTCGCGGCGGAGGCGGCACCGAGCTCGGCGGCTCGAGCACGGAGACGTCGGCCCGCCGGGGTCCGGCACGCAGCGGGGCGACGTCGAACTCCGTTCCGCACCGCTCCGTGAGGAAGCGGGCCAGCTCGAGATCGCTCCCGAAGCCCAGGACCGGGTGGTACCGGTCCCCGTAGTTGAAGATCTGCCGGTTCGGCGCGGTGCAGACACGGCCGCCGCGGTCGGTGAAGGTGGACTCCCCGTCGGGGTGCTTGTGGAACGCCACCTCGCCGCGCCCCCATCCCGCGTCGAGGATCACGCCCTCGAAGCGCTTGAAGACCACGCCGCCCTGCGTCGTGGCCGTAATGGCCGAGGCCTCCTCGAGGGTGGCGCCCGTCATGCGGCGGATGTATCCCGTCGAGCCGATCTCCACCACGCGCACCGGGTCCAGGCGAACCGTCACCACCCCTCCTCGCGCCTGGGGCTCGAGCTTCAGCCAGCGAGGACGGGGAAAGAGGAAGAACGCGCGCGTCCCCGACACCGCCGAGTCGCGGTCCGACGACCGGCTGAATCGCTCGTTGACGAGGAACTGGCCGGCGGCCATGAACGAGTACGAGCGCTCACGCTCCCGCTCGTACGACGCGTCGACCAGGATGGAGCACGTCCCGCCGCGCTGCGAGGCGCTTCCCGCCGGGAACCGCACGATGAGGCTGTCGGTCCGGTTCGGACCCTTGATGCCCTGGCGGTTCCAGGTGTCGAGGTGCGGGCACATGGGATTGGGCGTGGCCGGCCCCGCCACGGCGGGCGCGGCGGCGAGCAGCATCAGGGCGAGGACCGGGGGCACCGATATCACCTTCATGCGCGGTCAGCGGCGTCCATGCCCATTCCGCAGTGCGTCCGCGGGCGCCATGGATGCGCGGCCTCAGGGCCACGATACCGGCGGGTCTCCGCCCCCGCAAGCGCGCCGCGGCACTCCGCGCGGCCGGCTGGCCGGCTCCCTCCGGTCAGAGCCGCCGCGCGCGGCCTTCCGCGTAGACGAAGGCGCTGGCGAGATGCGGCCCCGAGCCAGAGCCCGGCGCCGGGCACCTCGTCGAACACGAGGTAGCCGGTGACGTGCCGCGCCCACCAGTTGGAGGTAGCTGAAGGGCGCGACCACCGAGGCCGGCGCCTGCTGATACGCCCGGGCCGTGAAGGCGTGGCCGAGCACGCCCCAGAGCCCGCGGCTCAGCATGACGGCGAGACTGCTCCACGTGCGCGGCGGCATGCCGGGCCGCGTGCGTCAGTGGCCCCGGTGGCCTTCAGGTCGTCGACGGTCGAGCCGGGCCCGCGTTCCGCTCGCTCTCGAGGATCTCCACCTCGACCAGCGGACTCTCGCGGACCCAGGCGTCCAGCGCCGCCGCATGGCCCAGCCGGTCGAGGAGGGGAGCGAGGATCGCCCGGCGCCGCGCCGGATCCACGATCGGCGTGGCGCGGGCCGGCAGGTCGGCCCGCACGGTGCCCTTGAGATGGAAGACGAAGTCCGGGTGGGCCAGGAGGTTGGCGTGCCAGCTCCGGGCGCCCGGCGTCCCGGTGAGGTAGAGCCGGCCGTCGAGGTTGTGGAACCACATCTCGATCCGGTGCGGGCGGCCGGTCGTCCGTCCGGTCGTCGTGATGTCGATGGTGCGCTCGGTCTCGAGCGCCCGGCGGATCCGCGGCTCCATGCCTTCCAGCGTAAAGCCAAACTCGGGGCCAGGCCCCGACTTTGGCCTTGCGGGAGCTTGACCCCGGGCCATGCGGCGCATCGGGCCGTCCAGCAAGGCCAAACTCGGGGCCTGACCCCGACTTTGGTTTGCGGGGCGGTCGACCCCGGGCCTTGCGGCGCGTCGGGGGTCGTGGAATCCTTTCAGCGCGGGTGCCGTCCACCGAGAGCCCTCGAATGCCTGCCGAATGCGTGGAGGAGAGCCGGATGACCTCGACAGCCGTGGCGCGTGAGATCGAGCGATACGTGGCGAAGACCCCCAAGTCCCGGGCGCTCCAGGCCGAGGCCGAGCAGGTCCTGCCCGGCGGCAGCTCGCGCGGCACCGCGTACTTCGCGCCCGTATCCCTTCTATCGCGGATCACGGCGACGGCCACTACGTCTACGACATCGACGGCAACCGCTACCTCGACTTCATGCTGAACGCGACGACGCTCATCGTCGGCCACGCGAATCCGATGGTGGTCGAGGCGCTCGGCGAGCAGACGCGCAAGGGCACCGCCTTCAGCACGCCGACCGAGGTGCAGGTCCGGGTCGCGCAGCTCCTCTGCGACCGCGTCCCCTCGCTCGACACGATCCGCTTCACGAACTCGGGCACCGAGGGGACGCTGATGGCCATCCGGGCGGCCTGGGCGTTCACGGGCAAGCACAAGCTCGCCAAGTTCGAGGGCGGGTACCACGGCGCCCACGAGCACGTCGCGGTGAGCGTCAGGCCGCCGGCGGACCGGCTCGACCCGGCGGGGCCGACGGCGATCCCCGAGTACCCGGGCCAGCCGGAGGGCGTCCTTCGAGACGTGATCGTGCTCCCGTACAACGACCTCGCCGCCTGCGATCGAATCCTCCGCGCCCACAAGGACGAGGTGGGCGCGCTCATCATGGAGCCGATCGTGTCGAGCTTCGGCTACGTCCCCGGCGACCCCGAGTTCCTCCGGGGCATCCGGAAGGTGACGGAGGAGCTCAACATCGTCCTGATCTACGACGAGGTGCAGAGCCTCCGGATCGCGCCCGGCGGCGCCCAGGAGCTCTTCGGCGTGACCCCGGATCTCTCCTGCTTCGGGAAGATCATCGGCGGCGGGCTGCCGATCGGCGCCTTCGGCGGGCGGCGGGACATCATGGCGCAGTACGACCCCACGGCGGCCGGGGGCGCGCGCATCGCCCATGCGGGGACGTTCAACGCGAACCCGATGACGCTGGTGGCGGGCGAGGCGGTCATGCGGGCGCTGACGCCGCCGATCTACCGGCGGCTCGCCGAGCTGGGCGACTCCCTCCGGCAGAAGCTCCGCCGGACGCTCCAGGCGACCGGCGTGCCGACCCAGGTGACCGGCATCGCCTCCCTGTTCGGGATCCACTTCAACGCGCGGCCGATCAAGAGCTACCGCGACGTGGTGGGGGACGATGCCGAGATGACGCGCGGCCTCTACACGGGCCTCCTGAACGAGGGCATTCTTCTCCAGACGACGTGCGCCGGCGCCCTGGGCGTCATGACGACCGACGCGGAGATCGACACGCTGGTCGACGCCGTCGGGCGCGTGGTCCGGCGCCTCCGCGAGTAGCCGCGCCCTCGCTGCCAGGTTGCCCGTGACGCCGGCCGCCGACGTCGTGGTCTGCGGTGCCGGCATGGCCGGGATCGCGGCCGCCTACCATCTGGCCGCGCGCCACGGCGTGCGGCGCGTCGTGCTCGTCGACGAGCGCCCGCCGCTGTCGCTGACGAGCGACAAGTCGACCGAGGCCTACCGGAACTTCTGGCCCGGCCCCGACGACGCGATGGTGCGGTTCATGAACCGGAGCATCGATCTCCTGGAGGGGCTCGCCGAGGCCAGCGGCAACGTGTTCCGGATGAACCGGCGGGGCTACGTGTTCGGCACGGCGGATCCGGGCCGGGCCCGTGAGCTTCGGGAGACGGCCGAGCTCGTCGCCGGCTGGGGCGCCGGCCCCTTCCGGATCCACGACGGCCGCCAGGGCGCCCCGGCCTACCCGCCGCCCTCCGCGGGAGACTGGCGCGCGCAGCCCGCGGGGATCGACCTGCTCCTCGACCGGGCCCTGATCCGCCGGCACTTCCCGTACATCGCCGACGACACCGTGGCGCTCCTCCACGCGCGCCGGTGCGGCTGGCTGTCCGGCCAGCAGCTCGGGATGCATCTCCTCGAGCTGGCCCGCCGCGCCGGCGCCGAGCTCATCGAGGGCCGCCTGGCCGGGGTGGACGTCGCGGGGGGCCGGGTCACGGGCGTGCGGATCGAGGGTCCCCAGGGCCGCCGGACCTTCGCCACCGAGCGGCTGGTCCTGGCCGCGGGCCCGCTCCTGCCCGAGGCCGCGCGGTCTCCTCGGGATCACGCTGCCCGTGTTCTCGGAGCAGCACTACAAGATCGCCATCGAGGACACGCTCGGCGCGGTGCCGCGCGACGCCCCGTTCCTCATCTGGGACGATGCCCAGACGCTCGGCTGGAGCCCCGAGGAGCGCGCCGCGCTCGAGGCCGAGCCCGGGCTTCGCTGGATGCTCGAGCCGTTTCCCGCCGGCGTGCACACCCGCCCGGAGGGCGCCAGCCCCGAGAGCCGGACGCTGCTCGTCCTCTGGTCGTACGACGCCGCGGCGGCCGACGTCGTCTTCCCGATGCCGGATCCGCCCTACTACACCGAGCTCGTCCTCCGCGGGATGGCGCGCATGCTGCCCCGCTTCGCCGGCTATCTCGACCCGATGCCGCGCGCCTACGTCGACGGCGGCTACTACGCGAAGACCCGCGAGAACCGCCCGCTGATCGGCCCCCTGCCGGTGACCGGCGCCTTCGTGTCCAGCGCGTACTCGGGCTTCGGCATCATGGCGGGCTGCGCCGGGGGCGAGCTGGTCGCCGCCCACGTCACGGGATCGGCGCTGCCGGACTACGCGCCCGCCTTCGCCCTCTCGCGCTACGACGACCCCGCGTACCTCCGGCGCATCGAGGCGTGTGGCGCGACGGGTCAGATCTAGGCCGGCGGCGATCCGCGCGCGGAGATCGGGCGGTGCGCGCTCGTCATCCGGCGCCCAGCCGGTTCCGGTGGAAGCGCCCGCCCTGCATGACCACCGGGATGTGCGCGCCCTGGTCCTGGAAGACGCCGAGGTCCTTCAGCGGGTTGCCGTCGACGACCAGGAGGTCGGCGAGCGCTCCCGGGGCGATCACTCCGAGCTCGCCCGCGCGGCCGAGCAGCTCCGCCCCGACGATCGTCGCCGAGTGGATGATCTCCCGCGGGCTGAGCGCCTCCGCGCGCAGGAGGAACTCCTTCGACTGGTCGGGCTGGAGCTGGCCGAGGAGATCCGACCCGAAGGCCATGCGGACGCCCGCCCGCTTGGCGAGCTCGAGCGAGCGGAGACCCGCCTCCAGCACGACCTTGTTCTTCTCGAGGCTCTCGGGGCCCATGCCGAACTCGGCCGCGTGGCGGTTGATCGCGTCGTAGGCGACGAGCGTGGGGACGAGGAACGCCTGCCTTCTTGGCCATGAGCTTCGCCGTCGGCGCGTCGATCAGGTTCCCGTGCTCGATCACCCGCACCCCGCACTCGACCGCGCGCGCGATCGCGTTCGCCGGGTAGGAGTGGGCGCAGACGTAGCGCTTGAAGGCGGTGGCCTCCTCGACGGCGGCGCGGATCTCGTCGGTGGAGTACTGGAGGCTGTCGAGCGGGTCGTAGGGCGACGCCACGCCGCCCGACACCATGATCTTGATGTGGTCGGCGCCCTGGCGGAGCTGCTCGCGGACGGCCCGCCGCACCTCGGTCACGCCGTCGGCGATCGCCATGGTGAAGACCATGGCGTTCTCCGTCGGGCAGCCGCCTCCGAGGTCGGTCCGGCGGCGAGGGTCGCTGTGCCCGCTCGTCTGGCCGATGGCGCGCCCCGCGATGAAGAGCCGCGGCCCCGGCAGGTATCCGCGCTCGACGGCCTCCCGGATGCCCCAGTCCGCGCCGCCCGTGTCCCGGACCGTCGTGAAGCCGCGGTCCAGCATGGCGCGCATGAGCGGCGCGGCCCGCGCCGTGAGGAGGGTGAGCGGCACGGCCTCGAGCGCCCGGATGTTGACCTCCGGCAGGAACACGTGGACGTGGCAGTCGATCAGCCCCGGCATGAGCGTCCGGCCGCCCACGTCGACGACGGTCGCGCCGGATGTGCGGATCGGCCGGGGCGACACCTCCCGGATCCGCGAGCCCTCGACGAGGACGGCGACGCCGTCCTGGAGATCGGCCTTGGTCGGATCGAGGAGCTTCGCGTTCTTGAACAGGGTCAGACTCATCGGACGGCTCCTTCCGGGTCGATGGCCGGCCCGGGCCCGCGCGGCATTGTCCGCCATGGGCGTTCCAGGGCGCAACGGGCGGGCCATCGTGACCTGGCGCGACCTGGCGCGACCTGGCGTGCCCCGCGGTGCCCTTGACAGTGTCCGGCGCCCCCACGGACACTCGGCCCAGCCGCCGGCAGGACGCGCGGCGACGCCGACCCGCGGGAGGAGCCGCAAGACCGGATGCCCAGGATCGCGGGTCCCCTCACGATCTCGATGTTCCTCGGGAGCTTCGCCTGGTCGTTTGCCTTCATCAGCCTGCCGTTCTACATCCAGTCGATCAGCCCGTACGACCCCGCGACGACGCTCCGCTGGGCCGGGTGGATCCTCGGGATCTCGTCGCTCGTCACCGTGCTGACCAGCCCCGCGTGGGGCCGCGTGGGAGAGCGCGGCAATCCCCGGACCCAGTACCTCCTGGTCCAGGTGTTCCAGGGTGTGGCGTTCATGGGGATGGCGATCGCCCACACGCTCCCGCAGCTCTTCGTCGCCCGGCTGATCCTGGGCGCGATGGGCGCGGCGTCGACGCTGGCCTTCATCATGGCGGGCCGGCGGTCGGATCCGTCGGAGGTGCGCCGCGAGGTGGCGGCGGTGCAGCTCGCGATGACCATGGGGCAGGTGCTGGGGCCGCTCGGCGGCGCCGCGACCGCCGCGCGGGTGGGCTTCCGGCCCTCGTTCGTGGTCGGCGGCGTCATCCTGCTCGGCTCGGCGGCGTTCGTCCACTGGGGCGTGCGGCTCGCGGCCCATCTGGAGCGCCCGCGAGTCGAGGCGGCGCCGGCACGGATGCTGGACCTCGTCGCGCCGGTGGCCCTCGTCCTGGCGGTGTCGAACCAGCTCTTCTTCCTCACCGCCGTGCTGCCCGAGGTCCTGCCGGGCCTGGGCGTGGCGCCCGAGCGCGTGGTGGAGGTCGGCGGCCTCCTGGTCTTCGTCTCGGCCGTGGCCGCCGGCCTGGGGGCGCTCGCGACGCCGCGTCTCGCCGCGCTCCTGCCGGAAGGGACCGCTGATCGCCGTGCTGCTGGTGTCCTCCGGCCTCCTGATGGGCGCGATGGCGCTCCCGCACAGCGCCTGGGGCTACGCGGTCGTCCGGTTCCTCCAGGTGCTCTGCGCGGCGCCGATCTTCCCGCTCGTCGTGGCCCGCACGGCCCAGCAGCGGAGCGGCAGCGCGATCGGCGTCATCAACTCGGCCCGGATCGGCGGCTCGTTCATCGGGCCCGTGCTGGCCACCTCGATTCTGTCGGTGTCGTCCCCGGCCGTGCTCTACGCGGCGCTCGGGCTCACCTGCCTGGCCTGCGTCCCCCTGGCCCTGCGGCTCGCTGCTTCCGGCGCCAATGACTCCCTCCGAACACGCTGACCGGCACGCATAACCATCGGTCCAGCGCCGCCGCCGTCGGTGGATCAGGCGGGGCTGCCGGCCGGGGCGACCTGACCGCCGAGGGGGTCACGTGCTCGGTGGCCGTGCCGCTCGGATTCACCGGTGTACCTTCAGCGGCAGCGTCAGCGATTTCCTGGGGAACGCGTCCAAGCAGCTGACGTTCAGCACGACCTTGCCGGAGCGGGCGTCCGCGGCCGGCTGACCGCCCGCCCCGCGCCCGGGCTAGAGAGACTCCGCGTACGGCGGGGACGCCTTGAAGCCGCGCAAGAGGTCGGGGGCGCCGGTGAGCCCGGCGGCGACCCGCTCGAGGAGCCGGCGCGCGTCGGCGCGCGCGGCGCGGGCCTCGTCCGCGCGGCCGGTCGCGTCGAGGAGCCGCGCGAGCGCGAGGCTAGCACGCCAGCCGGCCGGGGCGGCGCCGAGGGCCGCCGCCTCGGCCTTCACCGCCCGGAGCCGGGTCTCACCCTCGTCGCGACGCCCAAGGGCGACGAGCGCCTCGCCCTCGGCTCGGCGCGCATCGAGCATGTACAGGGCGAACTGTGAGGCGATCGGATCCAGGCGGGTGAGGTGACGGAGCGCTTCGGCGGGCTGGCCACTCCGGAGCGCGAGCTCCGTCAGGGCGGCGCCGGGCCGCACGCTGAACTGCACGGCTTCGTGGGCGGTCTGGATCGCCTCGGCGAGGTGGCGGGCGCCGTCGGCGATCTCGCCCGCGGCGACCAGGTCCTGACCGAGCTCGCTCAGCGCGTCGGCGAGCCACAGCGTCGTGCGAAGCTCGCGCGCGATCCCCAGCATCTCCTCGTGCCGCGCGCGCGCCCCGGCGACGTCGCCGCAGTTCCGGCGTACGCGCCCGAGGACCGAGAGCGCCGCGGCCGCCCACTCCCGATGGCCCAGCTCGCGCGCGATCGCCAGCGCCGTCTCGCCCTCGACGAGGGCGCGGCCCCACTCGCCGTACGGTTCCACCAGCTCGCCTCCGGCGGCGTGGGCGTATGCCTCCTGGCCCCGGGCGCCGATCGCTCTCGCAGCCTCCAGCGCTCGGAGAATGCCGGGTTCGCCCTCGGCGCGCCGGCCGCGGTAGAGGAGGGCCCAGGCCAGGTTCGCGAGGCAGGAGGCTTCGGTCTGCCGGTCCCCCGCCTCCGCGAGGCGCGGGAGGGCCTCCTGTGCGTGCGCGACGGACGCGTCGAGGTCCCCCGAGATCATGAGCGCCATGGCGAGCGCGTCGAGGGCGCGCCCTTCTCCACCCACGTCCCCGGCCTCCCGGAAGAGGGCCAGGGCGCGGGTCAGCTCGCGCTGGCTGGCCGTCATGCGCGCCAGGTTGAGCTCCATGAGCCCGACGCGCAGGCGCGCTTCGGCGGAGACGCGCCGCGCATCCGGGCGTGTCGCCCGCCCGCTCCGCGGCCGTGACCGCCTCGCGACTCAAGGACAGTCCCCGCTCGTAGTCCTTGTGGCCTCCCCACAGGCCGGCGAGCGCGCCCAGGATCCGCGCCTCGTCGAGCGGACTTGGCGGGTCGTGCGCCAGCCCGCAGGCCGCCTCGTAGTCGGCGCGGGCTCGCTCGAAGTCCCCGAGGACCGCGTGGACACCCGCGCGGCTCTCGTGAAGAAGGAGCCGGGTCGCCGCCGGGAGCTCGCCTCGCTGAGCCGCCGTGATGGCCTGATCGTAGCGGGCGAGCGCTTCCCGGTTCGCGAACACGGCGCGGGCGGCCTCGGCCGCCCGGTGCGCATGGATCGCGGCCGGTTCCCACGCCTCGGCCTCCCCGTAGTGATGGGCGAGCCGGGGAGCCAGCTCGCCGAGGCGCTCGGGGTGCAGGCGCTCGAGCGCCTCGCCCGCCCGGCGATGGAGCTCGCGGCGGCGCGAGGCGAGCAGCGTGGCCTCGGCGACCTCCTGCGTGAGCGCGTGCTTGAAGGCGTAGACGACCTCCTCGCCCGTCGTGCGCTCGAAGAGGAACTCCAGGCGCGCGAGCTGGCCGAGATGGGGCTCGACCGCGCCCGGGCCGTCCCAGATCGCGGCGAGAAGGGACGGGGCGAACTCCCGGCCCAGGATCGACGCGGTCTGAAGGATGCGCTTGGCCTCCTCGTCGAGCCGGTCGATGCGCGCGGTGAGCACGCCATGCACCGTGTCCGGGACCGGAAGGTCCGCCACGAGACCCTGATCGCGAACCGCGCGGGTCAGCTCTTCCAGGAAGAACGGATTGCCTTCGGCCTTGTCGAGGATGAGCTGGGCGACCGGGTCCGCGGCGGCCCCGGCCGGCAGCAGCGACTGGACGATCGAGCGGCTGGCCTCCGTGGCGAGCCGCCGGAGCGACAGCTGGGTGGCGAACGAGCGCTCGCTCCACGGCGGGCGGTAGCCGGGACGATAGCTGGCCACCAGCAGGATGGGCGCCCCGACCAGGCTTTCGGCCAGGAACGCGAGGTATTCCTCCGACGTCCGGTCCGCCCAGTGGAGGTCCTCGATCTCCAGGACGAGCGGCCGCGTGCGGCTCTCGCGCACGCACATCTGGCGCAGCGTGTCGAACGTCCGGGCCTTGAGCACGTCGGGGGACAGGCCTTCCAGCGCTCCGTTCGGCGCGCCGGCGCCGAGGAGCGGCAGCAGGTAGGGCGCGCGCGCGTCGGCGTCCATCCCGAGCTCGCGGAGCGTCGCGCGCACCTTCTCGGCGACCGCCTCGGGGGGGTCCGCCTCGCCGAGCCCGCACCGGGCACGCAGGAGGTCCGCGACCGGGACGTAGGGGATGGCCGCGCCGTAGGACAGACACCGGCCCTCGAGATAGGCCACGCGGCGGTTGGCGAGGCGGTGCCGGAGCTCGAGCAGGAGCCGCGACTTCCCGACCCCGGCCTCGCCGACGATCCCCACGGCCTGGCCCCGGCCTTCCTCGACGGCGGCGAAGAGGTCGAGCAGGGACTCGAGCTCCCGGTCGCGCCCGACGAAGCCGCTCAGGCCCTGCGCGCTCTGGCTCTCGAGCGGCGAGCGGCGTGAGCCGACGCCGAGGAGCCGGACGACCACGACGGGCTCGCTCCGCCCCCGCACCTGAACGGGACCCACGCGCTCGCCGAGCACGTAGCCCTCGACGAGGCGCCAGGTCGCCTCGCTCGCGAGGATCGCGCCGGGCTCGGCCATCTGCTGGAGCCGGGCGGCCAGGTGGGTCGTGTCGCCGACGGCCGTGTAGTCCATGCGCAGGTTGTCGCCGATCGAGCCCACCAGGACGAACCCGGTGTGAAGACCCATCCGGACGGTCAGCGCGATCTCGGTCCCCGGAGCGACGACGACGGGGCGGTCCCGGAGCGCGCGGGCGACCCCGAGGGCGGCGAGCGCCGCGCGGCGCGCGTGATCCTCGTGCGCGAGGGGCGCGCCGAAGAGCGCCATGAACCCGTCGCCGAGGAACTGGTTGACCGTGCCCTCGTAGCGATGCACCTCGGCGAGGGCGGTCTCGAAGAACGCGTTCACGAGGACGTGCATGCCCTCGGCTCCGAGCCGCTCGGCCAGCGCCGTG
Organism: uncultured Candidatus Rokubacteria bacterium; assembly: GCA_963745015.1. Lineage (GTDB taxonomy): Bacteria > Methylomirabilota > Methylomirabilia > Rokubacteriales > DASRDR01 > DASRDR01. The sequence goes on along the minus strand of CAVUVU010000006.1, from coordinate 12,452 downwards.
GAGCCGACCAGGTCGCAGAAGAGCACCGTGACGGGCTTGCGCTCGCCTTCGAGCGCGCTCCGGGACGTGAGGATTCGCTCGGCGAGATGCCGTGGCGTGTACGCCGCAGGACTCCGGGCCTCCGGCCCGGCGGGTGGCGCCGGGGCCGGCGCCGCCGGGCCCGCGGCGCCGACGGCGCGGCCGCACTCGGAGCAGAACTTCGCGGTCTCGGGGAGCTCCGCCCCGCAGGCGGCGCAGGCCAGGGGCAGCCGCTGGCCGCACTCGAGGCAGAACTTCGCCCGGGAGGGATTGTCGTGCTGGCAGCGCGGACACCGCATCGAGGTGCGCCCGGGAATGCTCGGTGGGGGGCGGCGCTACCCGGTCGTGACCAGCTGGCAGAACTGGCCGACCAGGTACGGATCGTGGAACGTGCCGGCGCGCCCCCGCAGGACGTCCAGCGCGGCGGCCTGCGACAGCGCGCGGCGGTAGGGCCGGACCGTGCAGATCGCGTCGTAGACGTCCGCGATGGCCGTGAGCTGGCTCGCGAGGGTCGGGGCGCGCGAGACCCGCACCACCGGGTAGTTGGGCTCGCCGTCGTACCGGAGGTGATGCTCGAAGGCGACCAGGATCGAGAGGGGCGCGCTGTTGGCGAGGGCGCCGAGCTCCCAGGCGCCGAGCTCCGCGTGGCTCGCCATCGTCGTCCACTCGTCGCCGGAGAGCTTGCCCGCCTTGTTCAGGACGTCCAGCGGCACGCGGAGCTTGCCGACGTCGTGGAGCAGGGCTGCCACGCCGATGGCGTGGAGGAGGGGGCCCTCGAGCCCGTAGCCGCGCGCCTGAGCCAGGACGAGGAGCGACACGTTCACCGAGTGGACGAACGTGTACTCGTCGTGGGACTTGAGGGGGACCGTGGGGAGGACGGCCTGAGTCGAGCGCGCCACGGCGTCCGCGAGGCCCCAGACCAGCTCCTCCACGGGATCGAGACGCCCCACGCCCTCGTGCCGGATGCGCGCGAACACGTCCCGCGCGAGCTCGACGTGCGCCGCCGAGAGGCCGCCCCGCCCGCCGCCTTCGTCGGCCGCGAGCCCGGGCGGTCCGGCGGCCCCCGCGGGCGGCGCGATCTCGACCTGGCCCACCACGACGTGCGCGGTGGACTCGGGCCGCCGGCCGGCCGCGAGCGCATCGACCAGAGCGCGGCACTCCTCCGGGTCCAGGTCGCGCGCGAGCGTGAGCCGCGCCACGCCGCTCCGGCCGAGCGCGCGGATGAACGGCTGAAGGTACAGCGCGCCGCTGCGGAGGGGCCGGCCATCCACCACGATCTCGTCGTCCAGCCGGAGGAAGGTGAGCGCGTCCTGGCGGCGCTCGTCGCACGCCGCCACCACGCCGTCACGGAGCTGCGCGAGCGCCGCGGTCACCGCCGGGTGTGCCGGCGGGTAGAGGGCGCTCGTGGTGAGCGCCCCGGCGACCTGGGCGATCAGCCGCTCGACGGCCGCCTCCTTGGAAGGCGCCCCGGGCTCCATCGCGCCCGGCGTCGCCGGCCCCGCGCTGCCGCCGGCCGGTCCGGTCATCCGGCGCTCCGGAGGCGCTCGCAGACGGCGCGGATCTCGTGGTCCCGGGACCGGAGCCCGCGCATCACCAGCCATGCCCGGACGTCGGGGGGATAGCCCTGGAGCGACTCGTAGGCCGCGCGCCGCTCCTCGGTCGAGCGGAAGGGGACCCAGCGGTCGCGGAAGAAGCGCGTGAGACGCGGCAGCGCCTCGGGTCGGCCCATCCGCCCCAGGGCCTGGAGCGCCGCCAGCCGAACAGTCCGGCGGCGGCCCCGGAAGTCCCAGGCCGCGAGGACGTCGAGGAGCGGCACGACCATCGTCGGCCCGCCGCGCTGGCCGGCCAGCTCCACCGCCGCCGTGGCGGCGCGAGGGTCGGGATCCGCGATCGCGCTCAGGAGGTAGCCGTGCCCGATGGCGGGATCGAGCTCGAGCAGGCTCCGCAGCGCCTCGAGCCGGACCCGGAGATCGGCGTGGCCCGTCAAGCGGCGGACCGTCGCCAGCGAGGAACGGTCGCCCACGGCGCGGAGGAGCGCGATGATGTTGCGGACGACGTACCAGTTGGGATCCGTGAGCCAGCGGGTCGCCTCCGGCACCACGTCGGCGCCGAGCGCGGACAGGAGATCGAAGACCCGCCGACGCCGCACGCGGACCTTCTCCTCCACGAGCACCTTGAGCAGGCTCCGGATCGCGCCGGGGCCGAGGAGGCGGACCAGCCGGACCGCGCCCGGCCCGGGCGTCGCGCCCAGGGAGGCCGCGAGCGCCGACAGCGTGTCCGGCCCCGTCAGATGCTCGATCTGGCGGTGCATCGCGGCCCGCGTCTCTTCGGGCACGGTCTCGTCGGCGGCCAGGCGCGCCATGCCCTCGATGGCGAAGGTGGCCTCGTCGAGAGACCCCCGCGCCAGCGCGCCCTGGACCAGCTGGTCGAGCCTCGAGAGGACGAGCGCCGTCTTGTCGTCGACGTGGCGGCCCAGGAGCTCGAGGAGCGTCTCCGTGAGCTGCCGGCCCACCGCGTCCTCCGTGAGGGTGGCCACTCGATCCCCGAGCGTCTCGAGCGTGCCGAGCACCACGGGCGTCCGGGTTGGCCAGGCGAGCATGGTCCGCGCGAGAAGCGCCAGGTGGTCCTCCGGGTTGTACCGGTCGATGTCCTCGTCGCGAAACAGCGTGAGGAGCTCCCCGCGAAGAACCTCGAGATCGCGGGGCGAATGCGCCTCGTCCTCGTCCGAGCCCGAGCGCGTGGAGGCCAGGAGCTCCACCAGGCGCTGGGCGTGGCGCGAGAGCGGCACGCCCTCGGCGCCCAGCTGACGCAACACGCGGAGCACGGGGTGGGCGCTCATGGAGGAGGTGAAGGCCTGGAGCGCATCCTCGCCCTCGGGGTCGGCGGCCACGACGCGCAGCGCGGCGCGCATGAGGCTCTCCCGGAGGGGCTCCGGGAGCCGCATGATCAGCTGCGCGGTCTGGCGCGCCGCGAGCGCGCGGCCGGCCCCGGACATCCCCTGGAAGTGCGCGGTCGTCGTCTCGGTCAGCCGGGCGAGGAGCCGGGCGGGCGTCACCCCGGGGGGCGCGTCGCTTCCGTCGACCGCGCTCTCATCCGTCGGAACGCCGGACCCCGCGCCCAGCCCTGAGCCCTCGGACCAGGCGGCGCCGCCGCGATCTCTCGCCGCGGAACCCTGGACTTCGGCTTCGTCTGGCGTCGCTGCGTCGACGGCGTGAGCGGCGCCTTCGCGTCCCGTGCCCTGTCCGCGGGCCCCGGCGCCCTCGGCTGTACGCTGACCCTCGGCGGCGCCATCCATCCTCGGCTCCGACGCGCTAGGACGGGTGCCTTCAGGAGAGTCCGCGCCGCTCCCAGGCCCGCCGGTCCCGTGCGTTCCGTCGGCCTCGCCGGGTCCGGAGCCATTGCCGGTCCCGCCCGTGCCGTCGCCGGCTCCCCCGGCGCCCACGGCTGCCGCGCCGGAGGCCGTGGCGTCGGCGCTCCCGTCGGCGGTGGCGCGCTCTCGAGCGGCCTGGGCTTTCAGGAAGTTCCGGAGCCAGCCCACCATCGCGACCTCGGCCGGCACGACACCCCCCGGCACGGGCTCATCGGTGCTCCAGCTTCCGTCGTCGCCGGTCACTCCCCACTCGAGGAGCACGTTCAGGAGACGATCGCTCAGCGACATGCTGGCCGGCGGAGGGATCTCTCCCGAGGCCTCCGCCGCCTGATCGGTCAGGCGAACGGCCGAGTAGTCGAGGGGCTGGAGGTGGAGGTGACGGGCTCCCGGCAGCCCCGGTGGGCCGGCGATCTCCGACCCGGGCTCGAGGGGGACGACCGGACCCGCCAGCCACTGCACGAGCGCCCGAAGCTCGTCCGGCTGGACACCGCGATCGACCCGGAGGACGGCGGCCTGGCGCAGGTAGAGCGCCTTCGCCAGCGTCCGCGCCTGAGCCGTCTCGAGAGTCCAGACGCCGACACGGAGGTGGTTGCGCGCGACGCCGACGGCCACCGAGCCGTGAGCCGACAGCATCCGGCCAACGCGCTCCTGCGCGGCCCCCACCGCCTGCGTCACGTTCGGATGATCGGATGGATAGGCCGCCCAGGCCCCGCAGGCGATCGCCAGCGACCGGATCGCCTCCAGCACCAGGGAGCGGCCCTCGACCACCGGGTCCGCCACAGCAGGAATTCTAGGGCCGTCGGGCCGAGGAATCGAGGGAATTACGGCGGCGGTCCGGGGGTGGCTCCCGCTGTGGGGCCGACCGCGGCGGTCCAGCGCGGCGGGGGTGCCGACGGCGTGTCGAGAGGTAGCCACCGCCCGATAGTCGACGAGACGCCGTCGGCCCATGGAGCCTCGCGATGCTCGCTGGCGCGTCCGGCGTTCGGTCAGTCGCTGGTCGCCGGCCGCCGGGAGCGGGGAGCCGCGGGGGATCGGCCCGACCGGCGGCTCGTGGGATCGGGAGGGGCCCCGCGGGGGCGCGCCGCGGGTCGAGCTCCGGGATCGCGGTCGGGATCCCGTCTACGCGGAATCGCGGCGTCGGCCGGCGCCTGGCCCCGTCGCGTCCTCGACGCGGGCGCCGGATGTGCGCTGCCGGCCGGCGGAGACTCGTCCAGCTCGATGCCGAACACCTCGCCCAGCGCCGTCCCGGCGATCCGCTTGCGCGTGCCGCGAGCCTGCTCCGCCAGGGCCGCCCCGCGGCTGGCCGCGGCGAGCAGGTCCAGCTGATCGACCCGCCGTAACCGGAAGAACAGCTCGGGCTCGGCGTCGAGGCGCGCGCCGACCCCGTACAGGGTGGCCGCGACGTGCTTGCACATCGCCACCCGGTCGGGGCAGGAGCACTCGAACGCGATCTCCCTGACCGACGGGAACAGGCCGGACTCCCGCCGGATCAGCATCTCCATCACCGCTCGCGAGAACTGGCCCTGCAGGAGCTCCACGAGCGACCCGATCTGTCCCGCGCACTCCCTGATCAGCGCCCGCCAGCGGCGCGGGGACAAGGGCGCGATCACGATGGAGATCCGGTACAGCTGGCCGCCGCTCACGAGCGCCCTGACCGTGCCGGGGCCGAGCTGCAGGTCCATGACCGAGCCGTTCCGGACGTAGGTCCGGCCCCGGGGCAGCCGGTTGCGGAGGTGGCTGTACCGCTCGAGGTTGTCGCACCAGGCCTTCCCCCAGAAGCTCCGGGCGATCGCGCGGCCCTGGATCACCACGGGCGTGATGGGCTCGCCCTTCTTCTCGAGCCGGGCGATCTCGCGGGCCGCGTTCGCGCGCCGCTCCGCGACCGGCACGTAGGGCGCCCATTCGTACCCGTACCAGGCCACGGGCAGCTTTCTCATTCCTCGGCGAGCGCGCTGCGGAGGTCGAGCGAGACGATCCGCATGACGTCGGCGTCGCTCATCTCGGTGACGAGGCCGTCGCCCCCCGCCGCCAGGAGGTTCGCCGCCAGCCCCTTCTTCTGCTCGATCAGAGCGTCGATGCGCTCCTCCACGGTGCCGCGGCAGACGAACTTGTGGACGACGACGTTCCGCCGTTGCCCGATCCGGTAGGCGCGGTCGGTCGCCTGGTTCTCGACGGCGGGATTCCACCAGCGGTCGAAGTGGATCACCTGCGACGCGGCCGTCAGGGTGAGCCCGGTCCCGCCGGCCCGGAGCGAGAGCACGAAGAAGGGGATCGTCTCGTCGGCCTGGAAGCGCTCGACGAGGGCCATCCGCTCCTTCACCGGAGTCTGGCCGTGGAGGACGAGGCCGGCCCGGCCGAAGACCCGGCCGAGGTGCTCCGACAGCGGGCCGGTCATCTCGCGGAACTGGGTGAACACGAGCACCTTCTCCTGGCGGAGCGCCAGCTCCTCGCCCAGCTCGGTCAGCCGGGCGAACTTCCCGCTCTGGTCGGGCGCGTAGCTCCCGTCGCCGAGCCACTGCGACGGATGGTTGCAGATCTGCTTCAGACGCAGGAGCGTGGCGAGGATCGTGCCGCGCCGCTCCATCCCCTCCGTCGCGCCGAGGCGATGCTCGAGCTCCTTCACCGCCTGCTGGTAGAGGACGGCCTGCTTCCGGGTGAGGGGGCAGAACGCGCGCATCTCGGTCTTGTCGGGAAGGTCGGTGATGACCTCGCGGTCGGTCTTGAGCCGCCGCAGGATGTAGGGTTGCACCAGGGCCCGGAGCGGCCCGTAGTGGCGGTCCCCGCCGGCCGCCAGCTCCCGGGTGACCCGCGTGAACGCCCGGGCGCTGCCCAGGAGGCCGGGGTTCAGGAAGTCGAACAGCGACCAGAGATCGCCGAGCCGGTTCTCGATCGGCGTGCCGGTCAGGGCCACCCGCGCCCGGCTCCGGAGGCGCTTGACCGCCCGCGCCTGCCTCGTGCCGGGATTCTTGATCGCCTGGGCCTCGTCGAGCACCAGCAGCGTCCATTCGGCTTCGCCGAGCCAGGGAAGCCGCGGCACCTGCCCGTAGGTGGTGATGACGAGGTCGGCGCCGTCGAGATCCTCCGGGGCCAGCGCGGCGAGCTCTCGGCTCGGCCGCTCCGAGGGGTGAGCCACGAACACCTCGAGATCGGGCGCGAACCGGCGGATCTCCTGTTGCCAGTTGGCGACCAGGGAAGCCGGCACGACGAGGAGGCTCGGCCGTCGGGGGCCGGCGTCAGCCTGGACGCGGGCGGCGCCCGCGGTCGCCCCGCGCTTCACCAGGAGGAGGAGACCCAGCACCTGGATCGTCTTCCCCAGCCCCATGTCGTCGGCCAGGCAGGCGCCCAGGCCGAGGCGCGAGAGGAACCAGAGCCAGCGGACCCCGATCGCCTGGTAAGGCCGGAGCGCGGTCCGGAGGGCCTCGGGATTCGCCGCGGCCAGCCCCTCCGGCGTGCGCAGGTGCGCGAGGGTCGTCGCGAGCCACTCCCCGGCGACCACCCGGGACCAGTCGCCGCCGCCCTCCGGGGCCGCGGCCGGCTCTCCCGCTTCGATCGCCGTCCCGGCCAGGAGGCGCATCGCCTCCCGGAAGGAGAGGCCCTGGCGCGCGGCGCGCCGCGCGCGCTCCCAGTGTCCGAGGACCTCACGGAGCTTTTCCCGATCGAGCTCCACCCACCGTCCGCGCACGAGCGCGAGCCCGTCCGAGCCGGCGAGGAGCTCGCGCCACTCGGCGTCGGAGATGGGCTCGCCGTCGAGCGTCAGGGCGACCGAGAAGTCGAGGAGCGCGTCCAGTCCCAGGGTAGTCGGCGGCTTGCCGCCCACGGTGACGCTGACCTCGAGCCGCCGCGACCGGCCCGCGTTCCACCAGTCGGGCACGCGGACGATGACGCCGGCCGCTTCGAGGACCGGCACGTCCTGGAGGAACTGGTGGGCCTCGCGCGGCGTCCAGGCGAGCGGCTGGAAGATGTCTCCGGTGTCCACCAGGTCCTTGAGCAGGGGGCTGCCGGTCGCGGCGCGGCCGACGGGGGCGAGGAGCGACAGGAGCGCGGCCCGGTCGCCGGCAAAGGCGCGGAGCGCCTGGCCGAGGGGCTGATGCTGCGGGCGGGCCCGGCTCGAGAGCCGGGTCGTGTAGGTGGCGAGAAACGCGAAGGGATGATCGCGGTCCTGCTTGTTCTCCGCCAGGTGGAAGTAGACGCGTCCGACGAGGTTCCAGACGGGGTTCCTGGCCTGGAGGTACGACTGGACGCTGCCCTGGTGGCGGCGGACCTCCTCTCGGAAGAACGCCTCGAGCTCCTTCCACCACGCCTGGAGCCGCTCCGCATCGACGTACTCGGCTCCGGCCAGGGGCGGGGCCTCGCCCGCGAGCCGGTCGATCACCCCCGGCGGGATCGGGACCTCCACCTCGGGGCCTCGCTCCTCGAGGTCGCCGATGGCGCAGAGCCGGGCGACGAAGAGCCGCGCGAAGTCCCGGAAGAAGCCCAGGTCCGGCGGCAGCGGGGTGGACACCTCGACGGCGCCGAGATGAAAGAGCCCGGCGGGCGTTCCCTCGGCGAAGGCGGCCGCGATCGTCCCGGCCGGCCTCGCGTCGAGCGGCGGCGCGTCGGGGCTGTCGAGGAGGCGGAGCCGGCCCGAGGGGGAGACCGCGAGCGCGAGCCGTCGCTCGGCCGAGGCGGCGGGCGCCGCGTCCGCCGCCGTGCCGGCGCCCGGGTCGGACTTGCGGCTCGACGGCGCTACCGTGCCGACGTCACGGGGGGCGAGGCGTTTCGATCCCACGGGAGGAAGTCGTAGCGCGACCGGGCAGGCGCGTCAATCGCGTTCCGCCCGGTGTGGCCTGTCCGGTCGCAGACAGACCAGTACCCGTTCGGTTCTTGCCAGCCGAGGGAGAGGGGCTCGTTCAGAGCACGACGCGGGTCGAGCGAGGCGCGGGTACTTTCGTCGCACGAGTCGAGAATCTGGTGGACTCGGGTATCTCGCAGGCTGGACGGTCATCCTGCTCAGACGACGATCGCGATGATGGGATGAGCCCGAATAGACACTCCACTCGGGCTTCCCGGAGGTCGGCGGCCCAGATCAAGGCTTCAGATCGAGCAGCGCCTTGTCGCTGCCGTCCATCGCGAACGGCACCGAGTTGTGCATGTGTGTGATCCGCCAGCGGCCGGCTTCGCGCCGGAAGCACGCCGTCGCACGGAACCACAGGTCGGCCTCCTGGCCGCCCTTCTTCTTGCCCGTCATGTGCTGCAGCCCGTACGCATAGGCGACGTCGCCGCCGACGGCGATCGTCAGATCGCCAGGCTCGGAGACGATCGGGCTCTCCCAGGTGGCGAACCACTGCTCGAGCGGCGCCGGATCGTGCGTCTCCTTCGGCCCCATCCGCAGCGGCGGCGCCAGATCGAACGTCACGGCATCGTCGGCCAGCAGCGCGATCACGGCGGCCGCATCCCGGTCACGGATCGCCGCGGTGAACTCGGTGAGCACGGCGCGAATCTGTTCCCGTCGTTGCGCATGGCGTCACCCGGCGAGCGGCGTCTGCTGGCGGAACATCATCCGCCACCTGCCGCTGCGGTTTCGCGTCGCCACTGCTTGAGGCGAGTCCGGTAGGGCTAGTCGCCACGTCGGCTGGCACGCTGGTCATCAGCAACAGTCCTCCCGCGTGGGTGACGAGCACTAACGGTGCAACCGACGTGCCCGCACCGGAGGGCGCGGACCTTTGCCTCGCGGCGCCCGGCACTCGCCGCCGGCGAAAACAAGTACGAAGCGTGCGCGGGCTTCGGTTGCACGAATGGTTGGAGCGGCAGGAATCGAACCCGGGTCCGCATGATGTCGGGAGCATCGGCGAAACAAGCTGGAATTCTCGCGGGTCCGAGACGCATCATTCTGCCCAAGTCCTCCCACCGGAATGTCATCCTCCTGCAGCGGCGTTGGTTAGTGGGAATGGCGCGGGGTGGCGGGTCCCAGTCGGCGGGCGGGAATCGCTGATGAATCGACACCTCACGCCGGCCAAATGACTAGACCCGCACGCTGCGCCTACCGGGCCCAGCGCCATTCCCGCCGCCGGACTTGAAATGCCGACGTGTCGTCTGCACGACAATCTGACGGTTGTCGACGGCGTGACGCTGCGGTGTTGGCGGGCGTTTTGCCGCCGACCACAGCGACCTGCCGACGGCGATGACTCGGCGCGCGGCGTTCACTGAGGAACCAAGGCGGCCGCGGCTGGGGGACTCCTGCAGCATGGACAGCTTGTCGCATGGCCCACTCGGCGACGGCCATGGGCCGACCCACGGCGCAGCCCACGGCCGCAACGGTACCGCCCACTGCGCGCTGAGGGGCACACTCCTTGCTCAGCCAATGACTCAGGGGCCTGACTCATGCGCCCCTGGGTCTCGCCTCGCCGCGATGTCGGATGAAGTTAGCGCGAGTGCCGTAGAGACGCTGGCGAGACTCTGCACAATCGAACACGTGTGGTGCTTGCCAACCTCAAGGCTCACTGAGCCGGAATCAGACGATGTGAGAGAAGCGAATCGTCAACTATCCGGACGAGGATAAGCGGATGAAGACTACAGCGAATCGATCGGGGCCATTCTGGGATGGTGTCGAGGGACGTGCACCGATACCTCGGGCCGCGGCCACGCTTGGTTTCCAGTTCATCGAGGCCGACGTGGAACGCGGCACGATTGTGGTTGCATTCGAAGCCACGGAAGACTTCACCAATCCAATTGGCAACGTGCTGGGGGCATTTCTGGCCGCCATGTTGTACGACACGGTGGGTCCGGCCCTTCTCGCGACCTTGAACCCCGACCAGTTTCAGTCCACGCTCGATATCAACGTGAGGTTTCTCCGGCCGGCCCGGCCCGGCCGAATCGTCGGCAAAGGCCGTGTCGTGCACCGCGACGCGGACATTGCCCACATCGAAGCGGCCCTCCACGACTCGAACGAGGCGACGATCGCGGTCGCGACTGCGACGGCCAAGGTGATTCCGCTGACGGCCGCAAAGGACGCTGTCTGATGGTCGCAGCCGGCGGAAGGGGCATCGGAAAGGCCGGGTTCCCATGAATCGGCGGTTCATCGCGTGGAGCGGTATCGGCGTCGTCGCGCTCAGCGCGGTGGGTGGCGGGGCATGGATTCTGTCACTCCCGCCGGCACCGGGGGTTAGGGACGCTCGCCCAGGTCGCCGTGAGCTGGCCCGGGGAACGTCGGCTTCCGGCGCTCGGAGATCAACCGGCAAGAGCCCTCGACGAAGCCCTTGATGGGATTACGGCCCGCTACGGGATGCGCACAGCCGATTTCGTCGCCATGCTGCTCGAATATCCGAGACTACACAGGTCGGCGGCCATTCAACATGCGGCGGCACACTGACCAGGAATCTGGTCGGCCCGCTCTGTCGATGCCCTGACGCGGGGTGGAGGCATGGATCCATCGCACCTGGGGGTGACGGCGATAAGCGATTGCACGCCCGGCGCCGCCCCCGCCGAGTTGACAGGTGTTCGCCAAGTCGTTAGGCTGACATGGTTCTACCGCATCGGGGTCGTGGTGCAGCCTGGTTAGCACACTGGCCTGTCAAGCCAGAGGCCGCGGGTTCAAGTCCCGTCGACCCCGCCATATCCGTCGAGCAGTCGGGAGGGGGTGGCACAAGCCACCCCCTCTAACGTCGGGAAGATCTGACTAGCCCAGGCCACGTCCCCCGCTCCCTCCCATGACCCTGCATTGATCCTCGCCGCGTTCCGCGTCCGCAGCTTCCGGTTCCAGTGGTCCGCCGACCTTCTCACGTCCTGGGCGTTCGAGATGGAGACGGTCGTCCTGGGCTGGTACGTCATGGTCCACACCGGCTCCGTGCTCCTGCTCACGGCCTTCGCCTCGCTCCAGTACGTGGGCACGCTGGCGTCCCCGATGTTCGGAGTGCTGGGGGACCGGCTGGGCGGCCGGACGATGCTCTGCGCGATGCGCGCGACGTATGTCGTCGTGGCCGCGCTCCTGGCGGGCCTGGCGCTAGCCGGCGCGCTGACCCCGGTCTGGGTGCTCGTCCTCACCGCCCTGGCCGGCGTCGTGCGCCCCAACGATCTCGTGATGCGGAACGCGCTCATCGGCGAGACGATCCCGCCGGAGCACCTGATGGGCGCTCTCGGCCTGTCGCGCACCACCGGGGACTCCGCGCGCATCGCTGGCGCGCTCGCCGGCGCGGGGATCTCCACCGCGCTGGGGATCGGCTACGCGTACCTCGTCGTCACGAGCTTCTACCTGGCGAGCCTCGGGCTCACGCTTGGCGTGTCGAGGCGGCCGCTGACCGCGGCGGCGTCCACGCCGGCGCGCGCCGTCACGCCCCGGCCATCCGGCTGGGGCGAGCTCATGGAGGGCCTGATCCGCGTCCTGCGGACGCCGGAGCTGCTCGCGATGATGCTGCTCGCGTTCCTGGTCAACCTGACCGCCTATCCCGCCTCGAACGGGCTGCTCCCGTACGTCGCCCGGCAGATCTACCGCGTGGACGCGACAGGCCTCGGGTGGCTGGTGGCGAGTTTTGCGCTTGGCGGTCTCGTGGCCTCGGTCGCGACCGTCGTCACGGGGGGTCCGCGACACCCGGCGCGCGCGACGCTGGTCGCGACTGGCGTCTGGCACGCGGCCATTCTGGGCTTCGGCCACGCGGGAAGCCTCGGCCCGGGCATGACCGCCCTGGTGATCGCCGGGTTCGCTCAGAATGTCGCCATGATCTCCATGGCCGCGACCCTGCTCGGCGCCGCCGGCGCGGGCTATCGGGGGCGCGTCATGGGCGTGCGGATGCTCGCGGTCTACGGCCTGCCGATCGGGCTCATGGCCTTCGGGCTGCTCATCGACCTCATCGGGTACCCCGCGACGGTCACGGTGGCGACTGTGGTAGGCCTGATCTGTACCGTGGCGATCGGAGCCCGGTGGCGCGCCAGCATCTGGGCGCGCGCGGCCGCCCGCGTCTGATCACGCGCCGGCTGGCCACGACGCGCGGCGCTCTTGACCCCGACTCCTAGGACCCCTGCCGGGCGCGGTGCGCCTTGCCCTGGGCCCGGTCGGTCTCGTCGACGTACCGCTCAGGCTGCGCGTCGAACT
>CAVUVU010000005.1:0-713607 GCA_963745015.1 uncultured Candidatus Rokubacteria bacterium | reverse complement strand
CCTGGAGCAGGAGGCCCGCGCGGACCACCGCCTCGTACTCGTGCCGCATGGCGTCCGCGATGGCGAAGAGGTAGGCCTCGTGGCTCGGGTAGTGGTCGTTCCGGAAGAAGAGCGAGATGACCCCCGGCGAGGCCGCCGTCAGGAACCCTTCGGTCGCCTGCACCGAGGCGAGCGCCGCCTTGAGATTCTCGGCGTCGGTCTCGGCGGCCCGCGCGTCCCGCACCGTGATCGGCCCGTTGCAGGCCGGGGTCCGGCGCCGGGATCGCCCGGGGTCGCCGAAGACGCGCTTGGCCAGCTCGGGGAAGTCCACGAGGTCCCGGTACTGGAGCGGCTGGCTCGTGCCGCCGAACCCGGCCAGCCGATCCTTCACGTAGGTGGCGTAGCTCGGCTTGCTGAGCTCGCCGTCGTCGATCACGTCCACGCCGGCGTCCGCCTGCTTCCTCACGACCTCGGCCACCGCGGTCCTCGTGCGGGCGGCGAGCGCGGCGCCGTCGACCGGCACCCCTTCTCCCGGGCGAACATCGTCCGCACCAGGTCGTCGGGCCTCGGCAGGCTGCCGGTGTGCGTGGTGAGGAACCGTTCGCGGCTCTGTCTCATGGCTGGCTTCGGGGGACCGCACCGGGACCGACGCCCCGGGCAGCCGGGCATGCCGGCCCGGCGAGCGCTGGCAGGCGGGCGGGAGATCACGGCGTAGGCTACCATGCGAGGCCTTTCCCGGCGCGCCGCCGCTGGTATAGAGTCGTGCCGCACGCGCCGATCACGGGCGACCGTGTCGTCACAGGCGGGCGGCGCCGGCGCGCAGTGGCCGACTGCCAGACCGCCGCGTGCCGCCGCGGGTTGCCACCGGTCGTCACTGGTCGCCACAGGTCGAGAGGCCGCTTGAACGGGTCGCAAGGCGCGAGGCGCGCCGGCCGAGCCAAGGGAGGCTTGCCATGACGCTTTCACCCCGGATGCTGGGCACGCTCGCCATCGTCCTTCTGGTTGCGGCCGTCGCGCCGGTCGCCGGCCTGGCCGCCCCGGCCGGCCCGCCGGTCCGCGTCGGCGGCACGCTCGCCCTGACGGGCCCGCTGGCGGCGACCGCGCTCGTGCACAAGATCATGGGCGAGATCTACGTCGACGAGCTGAACCGGAAGAACGGCCTCCTCGGCCGGCCGGTCGAGTGGGTCCTGCTCGACGACCAGTCCAAGCCCGATCTCGCCCGCACGCTCTACGAGCGCCTGATCACGGTGGACAAGGTCGACCTCCTCATCGGCCCGTACGCCACCGGCTCGATCCTCTCGGCCATGGGAGTCGCGCAGCGCTACGACAAGCTCCTGGTCCACCACACCTTCGGCATCCCGCACCTCGCGAAGTACGAGCGCCACTTCCCGGCATGGGCGCTCGGCCCGGAGCCCGGCCGCACGTTCCCGAACATCCTGCTCGACGCGCTGGCCGCCTCGCCCAAGCCGCCGCAGTCGGTCGCGATCGTGACCGACAAGTTTCCGTCGGTGCACTTCGTGTCGACGGGCGCCCGCGAGATCGGCGCAGAAGCGGGGCCTGAAGGAGGTCCTGTACCTCGAGTTCGAGTTCGGCACGCGGGACTTCGGGCCGATCGCGGCCCGGATCAAGGACGCCAATCCCGACTTCCTGTGGGTTGGCGCGATCGGACTCGACGGGAACCAGATCCTGGACGCGCTGAAGAAGATCGACTACACGCCGAAGAACCACTTCTACCTCTACCCGGCCCCCGGGCCGCTCGCCAAGTCGCCCGAGGGCAAGGGGGCGCTGTCCACCACCATCTTCGAGGAGCACCCGCCGTTCACCAACAGCGCGGCGGCGATGGAGTTCGTGAAGCTCTTCCGCGAGCGGGCGACCAAGGCCGGGCTGCCCTACACGGCCGTCGACGTCCAGGCGGCCGCGTCGTACACGGCCTGGCAGCTGCTGGAGATCTCGGTGACGGCCACCAAGAGCCTGGACGACAAGGTGCTGGCGCAGTGGCTCAAGGCGAACCGGCCCGACACCCTCACCGGCAAGCTGCGCTTCGACGGGCCCAACAACTACGGGGACGACCTGTCGAAGGTGAAGCAGGTGCAGGACGGGAAGTGGCTGGTGGTGTGGCCGAAGGAGTACGCGGCGCCCGGGGCCCAGCTCCAGGTTCCGTGAGGTCCGGGGCGATGCCCGTCGCGCCGGGGCGTCCTCGGCGCGAGACACACCTCGACGTATGCGGCATGCGCCTCGGCGCGTCTCCCGCCTGCGTCTCTTGGACGGCCTTCGGCCTGTGGCCGACGCTCGGGCCTCCCCCCGGACCGGCGTCGGATGGAACCATGCGCGCGTCCAGGATGTCGGAGAGCGACCGCGAACGTCCAAGGGAACGGGCTCCGGCCGTCTTCGCCCGTCCTGAAGAACGCCCGCGATCATCCCGGCCCGCGGGTCCGAGCTAAGCAGCACCCCCGTGCCGAGCTTCACGCTCCTCGCGCAGTCGGTGCTGTCCGGGATCTTCGTCGGCGGGCTCTACGGCCTCCTGGGTCTCGGCCTCAGCCTGTCGTGGGGCCTCCTTCGCCTCATCAACCTCGCCCACTTCGCGCTCGCCTTCCTGGGGGCATACCTGACGTACACGCTCTCGTCGGCCTTCGGCATCGATCCCCTCTGGAGTCTTGCGCTCGTGCCGCCCGCGTTCTTCGGGCTCGGCGTCCTCGGCCAGCTGCTCTTCGCGCGCTTCGGCGTCACCCAGTTCGGGTCTCTGCTCGTCACGTTCGGTCTGACGGTGATGATCGAGAGCCTGATCCAGTGGATCTGGACGGCGGACTACCGCCGGCTGGAGACGGCGTACGGCACGGCATCGTGGCGCGTGGGCCCGCTCTACGTTCCGAAGGCCGAGCTCCTCGCCCTCGGCCGCGGCCACGACCCTGGCCGTCCTCACGTGGGCGTGGCTCCGCTACACGTGGGTGGGGAAGGGGCTCCGGGCCTGCGCGGAGGACGCGCCGATCGCCGCCGCGTTCGGGGTGAACCACCGGCGCCTGGCCCTCATCCTCTCGGGTCTCGGCGGCGGCCTTCGCCGGCGTGGCCGGGCGCCTTCGTGGCGCTGGTCTACACGCTGGCCCCGGCCCAGATCTACGCCTGGATCGGCGTGGTGTTCGCGGCGGTGATCCTGGGCGGGCTCGGTAACCCCCTGGGCCCGCTGGTGGCGGGGGTGGTGATCGGCGTCACCGAGGCGCTCACCATGGCGCTGACCGCCCCCGCGTGGGCGCCGCTCGTCTCCTTCACGCTCCTGATCCTGGTCCTCCTGCTGCGCCCGGATCGAGTGTAGCGTGCGGCGGCTGGCGGGCCCGGCGGCCCTCGCGGCGGTCGGTGTCGGCCTCGCGGTGCTGCCCGCCGCGAGGGTCCCTGCGTTCTACGAGTCGTTCCTCTATCTCGTCTTCCACTGGGTCGCGCTCGCGACCAGCTGGAGCATCCTGAGCGGCTTCTCCGGGTACTTCAGCTTCGGCCACGGGGCGTTCTTCGGAGCCGGGATGTACGCGACGGCCACGCTCGCGACGGCCGGCCTCCCGTTCCTGGCGACGCTCCCGCTGGCCGGGCTCGCGGCCGCCCTCTTCGGAGTCGGGATGGGGGCGGTGGTCTTCCGGGTGCGGCGGCTCCGAGGCGAGCTGTTCGCGCTGCTCACGCTCGCGGTCACGTTCGTCCTCGCCACGATCGTGCTCAATACCCGGATCGACGGCGGACCGGGCGTGTACCTGAGCGCGGTGCCGCTGCCCCGCCTCCTCGGGTCGCCGACCGCGACCCTCTACCTGCTCGGTCTCGCCATCGCGGCCCTCGCCGTCGCGAGCGCGTACGGCGTCTACCGGGCCCGCTGGGGTGCCGGGCTCTTCGCCATCCACGACGACGAGGACGTGGCGGAGGTCCTGGGCGTTCCCACCTACCGCTACAAGCTCCGCGCCCTCGGCCTCTCCGCGGGGCTGGCCGGCGTCGCGGGCGGCATCCACGCCATGTTCGTCACCTACGTCACCGTGGCCGAGACCTTCTCGATCGTGGTGCCGCTCTACGTCATCCTGATGAGCGTGGTCGGCGGGGCGCGGCACTGGCTCGGCCCGGCGATCGGCGCGGCGGTGGTCACCGTCCTGATGTACGGGGCCACCGGGGGCCAGACGGCCGTCGCCGGCCGGGCGATGGTCGGGCTCACGCTGATGCTCGTGATTCTCTTCCTCCCCGACGGGATCACCGGCTTCGTGAGACGCCGGCGACCGGCGCGGTCCCCGCGATCCCAGCCGACCGCCCCCGGCCCGGCGGCGGCCGAGCCGGCCGTCGCCCGCGCGCGCCCGGTGCGGACCGGCGCGCCGCTCCTCGTCTGTGCCGACGTCCGGAAAGCGTTTCGCGGCGTCCAGGCGCTCGGCGGCGTGAGCCTCGAGGTCCGGGAAGGGGAGATCCTCGGGCTCGTCGGCCCGAACGGATCCGGCAAGTCGACGCTCATCAACGTCGTCAGCGGGCACCACCGGGCGGACGGCGGGCGGATCGTCCTCGGGGGCGTGGATCTCACCGGCCGCGAGGCCTACGAGATCGCCCGGCTGGGAGTGTCGCGCACCTACCAGATCCCGCGGCCCTTCGGCCACCTGACGGTCCGGGACAACGTCGCGATCGCCGGCATGTTCGGCCGCCTCGGCCGGGACCGGCGCGCGGCCGAGCGGGAGGCGGGACGCTGGCTCGAGTACACGGGGCTCGCCGACCGCGCGGGCGCGCTGCCCGCCACGCTGAACCTCCACCAGCGAAAGTTCCTGGAGCTCGCGCGGGCGCTGGCCTCCGAGCCCCGCCTGGTCATGCTGGACGAGGTGCTCTCGGGCCTGACGCCGTCGGAGATGGCCGCCGCCACCCGGCTCGTTCGCGACATCAGAGACCGGGGGACGACGGTCGTGTTCGTCGAGCACATCATGCGGGCCGTCATGGCGCTGACGGACCGCGTCGTCGTGCTGGACGCCGGCCTGGTCATCGCGGCCGGCGCGCCGCAGGAGGTCATGCGCCATCCGGACGTCGTGGAGCGCTACCTGGGGAAGGCCCATGCTTGACGCCGAGCGCCTGCAGGTCGCCTACGGCGACGCCACCGCGCTCTGGGACGTCTCGCTCCGAGTGGGATCGGGCGAGCTGGTGTCGGTCATCGGCCCGAACGGCAGCGGCAAGACGACGCTCGTGAACGCGATCGCGGGGCTCCTCCGCGTGCGCGCGGGGCGGATCCGGTTCCACGGCGAGGATCTCGCCCGGCTGGCCCCGCACGAGGTCTCGAGCCGGGGGATCGCCATCGTGCCCGAGGGGCGGCGGCTCTTCCCGGGGATGACGGTGGAGGAGAACCTCGAGATCGGCTGCTACGCGCGCGGCGCGCGCGCGGCTCGCGGCCGCGCGCCTCGAGCGCGTGTACGGGATGTTCCCGGTCCTCCGGGCGCGGCGGCGGCAGGCGGCCGGGACCCTCTCGGGGGGCCAGCAGCAGATGGTCGCGCTCGGCCGCGCGCTGATGTCGGGCCCGCGCCTCCTGCTCCTCGACGAGCCGTCCCTCGGACTCGCGCCGTCGGTCGTGGACGACGTCTTCGAGGCGGTCGGGGCTCTCCACCGGGAGGGCGTGGCCGTGCTCCTCGTCGAGCAGAACGTCGCGAGGGCGCTGGCGGTGGCGACCCGCGCCTACGTGCTGGCGGAGGGCCGCATCGTGGCGGAAGGCCCGGCGGCCGACCTGCTCGCGCAGCCGCACGTCCGCAGCGCCTACCTGGGCGACGGCGGGCCCTGACGGCCGGGCCTGCCTGCCGCGCCCCAGTCGTGCTCGAGCCGTCATGTCTTCGGCGGGCTCGCCCTCGTCGCTCCGCGCTTTCGTGGCGACGCCTGGGGTGACCTTGCGACGCGCACCCGGAGCCGTGTTCCGCCGGGCTGCCCCGGGCGGCGCGTGTGCTACCGTAGATCGCATGGCGGGGCTTCGCTGGGTGTTCGCGCTCATCGTCTGGGTGGCGCTGGAGCTGTCCGGTCCCGTCCTCCTCGTGCCGGTCGAGGCCTTCGAGGAGTCGGAGGAGGCCACACACCGGTCTCTGATCCGGCGGCGCGACCGCGCATCCGAGGCGCGGGCCGTGTCGGCGAGACGCCAGGAGATCCGGGAGGACGCGGCGCGCCTGTCGCGTCTCGTCGCCACCGCGAGCCTCCGTAGAGCGCGCGAGGTGGACATCCCGCGCAAGCTCCCGCCGTCCGACTCCGTCCCCGATCCGGCTTCAGACGACCACTAGCTCTCCCTCCCTCCCGACTTTCCTCGACTGAGCCGCTCCGTACGGTGCGGGCATGCCTTGCCCGCGCCGTGGTGCGGGGCGGCGGCCCGTCTCCGTCACCGACAAGAGGGAGAGCCATGGAAAAGGATCGCCCGATCGACGACCGTTCCCGAGTGCCGGGCACCACCCGGCGTGTCCTCATCGCCGTCCACGGTCGAGAGCCCGCCGGCTGGGAGCTCGAGCTGTGCCGGGCCCTGACGCTCTCGCCGCAGACGGCAGTGCGGGTGCTCGCCGTGGCCGATGTCCCGTCGCCCCCGTCCGCCGCCCTCCTGCCGTCCGCCCGCCGGACCCGGGCGCGAGCCCGTGACGAGTGGCGGCGGCTCGAGGAGGCGACGGTCAACCGCCGTCTCGACGCCCTCCTGGCAGGTCTATCCATCACCCCGGATGTGGAGTGGGCCCGCGTGGCAGACGCGGATCCCGGCCTGAGGATCGTCGAGCAGGCGGCGGCCTGGGGCGCCGACCTGATCGTGGTCGGAGTGGATGGGGCGAGCTGGCTGGAGCGGCGGCTCCTCGGCGCCATCCACGAGCGGGTGGTCGCCCGGGCGGGCTGCGCCGTCCTCGTCACGCCGCCGGTGGCGCGGCGGACGCTCCGGCGCTGGAGAGGCGCATCCGCCTCCCCGCGCGGGCAGCAGTCCGCGGCCATCGCGAAGGGAGGGGCGTGACCCGATGGCCACGCTCTTTCCGTTCGAGGAGTACTGGTGGCTGTACGCGGCCTTCACGGGAGGCGTGCTGCTCCTCCTCGTCGTCGACCTCTTCCTGCTGCACCGCGACGCCCACGAGGTGCGCTTCCGGGAGGCGGTGGGGTGGAGCGCGGCATGGGTCAGCCTCGCCCTGATCTTCAATGCCGCGCTCTATGCCTACGCGTCCTGGACGTTCCCCCGAGATGCTCGGCTGGCCGCGATCCCGGGCTTCGACCCGGAGGCGGCCGCCTGGCAGGTCGCGCTCGAGTTCTTCACCGGCTACGTGGTCGAGTACTCGCTGTCGGTGGACAACATCTTCGTGTTCGTCCTGGTCCTCGGCTACTTTGGCGTGCCTGCGCGATACCAGCACCGGGTGCTCTTCTACGGGATCCTGGGCGCGCTGGTCTTCCGGGGGATCTTCATCTCCCTGGGCGCGATCCTCATGCAGTTCCACTGGGTGGTGTGGCTCTTCGGGGGCTTTCTCATCGTCACGGGGCTGCGCATGCTACGGGCCACCCAGGAGGGGGTGAACCCCGAGCCGCAACCCGCTGATCCGGCTGCTGCGCCACGTGCTCCCGGTCACGCCCGAGTTGCACGGGCAGCGCTTCCTCGTGCGCCGGGACGGGCGGCTCTGGGCGACGCCGCTCCTGGTCGCGCTGCTCTGCCTGGAGGCGAGCGACGTCGTGTTCGCGATCGACTCGGTGCCCGCCATCTTCGCCCTGACGCGGGAGCCGCTCATCGTCTTCACGTCGAACGTCTTCGCCATCCTCGGGCTCCGGTCGATGTACTTCATGCTCGGCGGCGCGGTGGAGCGCTTTCACCTGCTGCACTACGGGCTGGCCCTGGTGCTGGTGTTCGTGGGACTCAAGATGGTCTGGCTGGACACCTGGTACGGCGGCAAGTTCCCGATCGGGATCTCGCTCGCGATCATCGGGGCCGTCCTCGGCGCCTCGATCATCGTGTCGCTCGCGTACCCGCGGCGAGAGGCGGCGACCCTCGGCGGGGTGCGCTCGGAGGAGGTGTCGCGATGACCGTCAAGGAGATCATGAGCCAGCCGGTCGTCACGGTGCGCGAGGACACGCTGGCCCCCGAAGTCGCGCGGGTGATGCAAGAGCGAGACATCGGGGCGGTCGTCGTGGTGGACGGCGACGGCCGGCTGCGCGGCATCGTGACGGAGTCCGACTTCACGGGAGTCGGGCGCTGCGTGCCCTTCTCCCTGGCCCTGGCGCCGGTCGTGTTCGGCTGCTCGGGCGCCGACGATGGCCGAGCTCGAACGCATCTACGTCATGGCGCGGAAGCTCACCGCCCGGCAGATCATGAGCGACCGGGTGCACACGGCGGAGGAGTCCGAGGAGGTCGGGTGCCGTCGTCCATCGCATGCTCCAGCGGAACCTCAAGCACGTGCCGGTGGTGCGGGATGGAAGACCGGTGGGGATGCTCGCACGCCACGACCTCCTCAAGCTGGTTGCCGCCCCGGCTCCCTGACGCAGGAGGATGGCCCGGTCGCGGCGTCGGAGGACGCATTTCGCCCGTTCACCAACGCAAGACGCGCAGTCCGACCGCGGGCATGCGAGCAGGCCAGACCGGTGCGTCGAGTTCTCCGGCGGTGCCCGGGGCGCACGAGGGAACTCCGAGGCTCCCGGCGCCGCGCCGTCACTCGGGGGCGGCGGGCTCCATGACGCTGCCATAGCGGTGTCGCACGCGCGAGACCGTCTGCTCGCGGAGGTACCAGCGGAGCTCGAGACGCCCGTTGGCGACGACCGGGGCGTCGATGACCGTGAGGCCGACGCCGTTGGCCGCGGCGCGGGCGGCGGTCGAGATCGGCTCCCAGACCCTCACGCGCTCCGCATCCTCCGGATGCGCCAGGCGCTCCACGAAGCCCGCCTCGGCTTCCACCACGAGCGTCACCCCGTCGCACTCGGCCAGCCACGCCGCGGGCGGGGAGTCCGGGGCGAGGCTCACCGTCAGCGGCACCCCCGCGACGCAAGCCGAGAGCGCCACTTGCGAGAGCGTGACGGCGGCCGCGGCGGTTCCGCGCACGATGACGCGCCGGCACGGTCGGTAGCGGAACGCGTTCCGCTCGCCGAGGATCTCGGCGGGATCGTGCTCCCGGCTGAAGTGACGCCGCCACGCGCCCGCGTAGCTCGCCGCGCTGGCGCGCACGAGCGCGCGCGCCTCGGCGTCGCGCAGCTCGGCCATGCACCGCTCGAGCAGCCCGGCCAGCGCCTCCGGCAGGGGCTCGCCGCCGCCGGCCGGCGGCGCCACCTGGCGCCAGCGCCCGAGCTGCAGCACGTAGTTGGGGCCGCCCGCCTTCGCCCCGGGTCCCACCGAAGAGGCCTTCCAGCCGCCGAACGGCTGGCGGCCCACGATCGCCCCGGTGATCGGGCGGTTGACGTAGAGAGTCCCGGCGTCGAGCCGGTCGACCCAGTGCGCGATCTCGCGATCGTCCAGGGTCTGGATCCCGCTGGTGAGCCCGAACGGCGTGGCATTGGCGAGGGCGACGGCCTGGTCGAGATCCTCGGCGCGCATGAGCCCGAGCACGGGGCCGAAGCACTCCGTGCGGTGGAAGAACGATCCGGGGCGCACCCCGAGCTTGATGCCGGGCGACCAGAGCTGCGCGTTGTCCGGCGCCGGCCGCGGCTCGAGCAGCCACTCCTCCCCCTCGTCGAGGACGGTCAGCGCGCGCCGGAGCGCCGCGCCCGGGGCCTGCGTGAGCGGCGTGACTCGGCTCCCCAGCTCCCACGCGCTACCCACAGCGAGGCTCGCGGCCGCGTCGCGAAGCTGGCGCCGGAAGTCCGGATCGTCGTACACCTCCGCCTCGCAAATGGCGAGACTCGCGGCCGAGCACTTCTGGCCGTTGTGGCCGAAGGCCGATCGCACGAGGTCGCGGATCGCCTGGTCCCGATCCGCGAGCGCGGTGATGATGACGGCGTTCTTCCCGCTCGTCTCCGCGAAGAGGGGGAGATCGGGTCGCCAGCCGAGAAACAGACGAGCCGTCTCCACCGAGCCGGTCAGGATGACGGCTCCGACCGGGGATCGGTCACCAGCGCCTTGCCGGTCTCATCGTCGGGGCAGGGCAGGAACTGGAGGACCTCACGCGGGACGCCGGCATCCCACAGACAGCGCGCCGAGCCACCAGCCGACGAGCACCGCCTCGGGCGCCGGCTTGAGGATGACGGCGTTCCCGGCCGCCAGCGCGGCGAGCACGCCCCCGGCGGGGATGGAGAGCGGAAAGTTCCATGGCGGCGTCACGACTACGACGCCGAGCGGGTCCATGCGGCAGTCGGCGAGCTCACCGGCCGCCTCGCCCAGCGTGCGCGCGTAGTAGCGCGCGAAGTCGACGGCCTCGGAGACCTCGGCATCCGCCTCGGTCACCGTCTTGGCGCCGTCGAGGATCATCGCGCCGATGAGGTCGCCGCGGCGCCGGTTCAGCTCCGCCGCGCACGCTTCGAGCCGCGCGTCGCGCTCCGCGACCGGATGCCCGGCCCACGCCGGCTGGGCGGCCCGGGCGACGGTGAGCGCGCGGTCGACGTCGCCCGGGCCGCGCCAGCGCGTAGCGATAGGCGACGCGGCCCGGCCGCGAGGGATCACGGCCTTCCGCCTCCCCCGCGCCGGCGCGGAATTCCCCGCCGACCTGGAGCGGGATTACCTCCGGCGAGCGCTCGCGCCAGCGGTCCGCGACGTCCTCGATCCACGCGCGGTTCAGCGCGAGGGTCCAGTCGGTGTCGGGATCGTTCTCGAAGCCGGCGTCGGGAGGCCGTGGGACGGGCCGCGCCCGTGCTTCCGTCGACCGGTCCTGCGTGCGGCGGGGCGCGTCCGAGAGTGCGCTCTTGATGCCGAAGGCGGCCAGGAATCGATCGCGCTCCGCGTTCCACGCCGGCGAGCCGGGCTCGAGGTCGAACACGTGGCGCAGGAAGTTCTCGGGCGCCGTGTTCTCGTCGAGCCGCCGGACCAGGTACGCGATCGCGCTGTGGAAGTCCTCGGCCCTGACCACGGGCGCGTAGAGCAAGAGACCGCCCGGCGCGCGCGCGCACCGCCCGTGCCTGGTGGTTGGCCATGCCTTCCAGCATCTCGAACTCGATCCACGGCAGGACGTCGTGCGCATCGCGCAGCACGAGGCCGTAGGCGATGTCGAAGAGGTTGTGGCTCGCGATCCCCAGGTGGACGGCCTCCGCATGCTCGGGCCGGCAGCCGTATTCGAGCATCCGCTTGTAGTTGGCGTCGACCTCGGCCTTCGTCTCGTAGGGCGCCTGGGGCCAGCCATGCCCGGCCGCGTCGATGCGCTCCATGGCGAGGTTCGCGCCCTTGACGATGCGCAGCTTGACCGGCGCGCCGCCGTGGCGCCGGCGCGCCATGGCCCATGCCGTGAGGGCCCGCTGCACGCGATGCGAGTCGGGCAGGTAGGCCTGCAGCACGATGCCCGCGCTCAGGGGCAGGAACTCGGGCTCGTCCAGGACCTCTCGGAACGCCGTCACCGTGAGGTCGAGGTCCCGGTACTCCTCCATGTCGAGGTTGATGAACTTCGGAGTGACGCGTCCGTCGGGGTGGCGGTACCGATGGCGGGCGGCCGCCCGGTAGAGCGTGCGGAGGCGCTCGGCGACGCGGGCCACGGTCGGGCGAAAGGCGACGAGATCGATCTGGCTGAAGACCGACGAAACCTTCACCGAGATGTACTCGACGTCGTCGCGAGCGAGGAGCGCGAGGTACGCCTCGAGCCGGCGCGCCGCCTCCGCCTCGCCCAGGATCGCCTCGCCGAGCTGGTTGAGGTTCAGCCGCATGCCCGCCCGTCGCCGCTCCTCGAGGTAGCGGCGAAGATCTTCCTCTTCGCCGGGAAGGATGACGTTCTGGGTCTCGTGGCGCAGCCGGCTCACGATGGGCGGGACCACCAGGCTGGGGAGGTAGTGCGCCATGGCTCCGCCCAGGAGGAGCGCGGCCGCGCTCCCACCAGTCCATGAACCGGGGCACCCCGTGGCGCTCGAGGAGGTAGGCGAGCTGGTCGGCGATGCGCTCGGAGCGGTGACTCCGGAAGGCTTGATCGGCGAGCGCGATCGTCAGCTCCTTGCCATGCGGATCGGCGATCATGCGGGCGAGCTTCCGGGCCTGGGCGTGCTCTTCCGGGTCTGCTGCGCGCGAGCCTCGCGAAGGAGCGCTTCGGCGAGCTCGACGGCGCGGTGGGCGAGGCTCTCTTCGTTCGTCAGGTCGTCCGTCGCGCGCATCCCCCGTTCCCGCACATCAGTGTACGGCGGTTCAGAGCACGCCCACTGGGCCTTCCGCCCCGGGTCCGGCGGGGCATCCCGGATCCTTCCGGCCGCGGCCACGGGTCTCCCGGGCTCCGCTATCCTCGCGCACCATGACGGCCCCGAGGCCGATCATCGGCATCGCGGGCAGCGCTTCGACTGGCGGAAGGGCGACCTCTTTGTCGTCCCGACCTGGGCCTGGCACGAGCACGCGACAGTCGACGGAGGTGATCCTCTTCTCGGTGCGGGACACGCCGATCCTGCGGGCCCTCGGCCTCCATCGCGAGCAGGCCTACCGGAAGCACGACGGCCACCAGCCGGTCGGTCGCGCGCGTCTTCGAAGGTAGCGGCAGGTGCGGCTCGCGGTTGTCGGCGACCGCTGGCTCGGGCGCATGCGGGATGGCCTCATTGTCGACGTCAGCGATCTGGTCGGTGCCGGCGGCACGGACTGGCCTTCCACGAGGTGACGATGGAGGTCGAGCGCGTGGGGCGGCAGTGGGTCAGGGTGGCGCTCCGGAACCCCTGAAGGGGCCCGCCTGCTGGAGTCCGGAACCATGGGGCGTGTCGAGGTTTTCCAGACGGGGTGCCTCACGGGGGCGCTGCCGCAGGGCGAGGCGCGTGGCCGATCCGCCCGTTCACGACGAACGCAGAGAAGGAGACAGCAGCGATGAGGATCGTCACGCCCATGCTCGCAGTCGCCACGGCGCTGGTGCTCGGCATGCCGGGGTGGGGGCTGGCCTAGGCCCCACCGGCCTACGGTCCGCCGATCACCCTCGAGCAAGCGACGAAGGTGCTGGCCAGCGCGGAAGCGGAGGCCAAGAAGAACAGCTGGCCGGTCGCCATCGTGGTGCTCGATTCGGGGGGCCACATCGTGGCGCTTCACCGGCTGGACAACACGCAGTTCGGCAGCGTGGAAGTGGCCCGGCAGAAGGCCTGGTCCGCAGTCGCCTTCCGACGGCCCACGAAGGCCTTCCAGGACGGGTTGGCAGGCGGCCCTGGCGGCGCGCGCATCCTGGCGCTCGAGGGCGCCATCCCCATCGAGGGCGGATTGCCGCTCATGGTGGACGGGAAGATCGTCGGGGCCGTCGGGGTCTCGGGGGTGACCGGAGAGCAGGACAGCATGATCGCTGCGGCGGGCGTCGCCGGGCTGAAGTAGGGCAGGGATCGGGCGCGGGCGATCGCCATCGTCCCGCGCCCGAGCCTTTCCGTCTCCTGACGGTCCGAGGGCGGCGCGGCCGGCGTGCCGGAACGCCGGCCGCGATCGCCTCGGCCTACCCGGCGCGCGATCCCTTCCGCTGCTATTCTCGATGCGGCCGCGCGGGAGGCGGCAAGCGATGCCAGCGAGGCGAAGCCGTGTCGTTGCGGGACTCCGGTGGCTGGCGACGGCCGCCGCGTTCGTGGCCGGAATGGCCCAGGCCGCCCTCGCCGACGAAGCGGTGTGGCAGGCGCTCCGCACGCCCGGCGCCGTGGTGGTGCTGCGCCACAGCTTCGCCCCGGGCGGTTTCGATCCGCCCGACTCGCGACTCGACGACTGCTCGACCCAGCGGAACCTCGACGAGAACGGCCGGGCGCAGGCCCGGCGGATCGGCGAGGCGTTCCGGCAGCATCGCATCGCGGTCGGCGCCGTGCTCTCCAGCCCGCGGTGCCGGTGCCTCGACACCGCGCGCCTGGCCTTCGGGAAGGTGGAGGCCTGGGAGGTCCTGCAGGGATCGCTGAACGACGCGGAGCGTCGCCGGCTGCAGCTGGACGACATGCGACGGCGGGTCGCGGCCCACCGGAGCGGCCCGCCCCTCGTGCTCGTGACTCACGGGAGCGTCGTCACCGACCTGACGGGCCGAAGCATCCGCATGGGCGAGTTCGTGGTCCTCCTGCGCGGAGCTGATGGCGGCCACTCGGCCGCGGGCCAGCTCTACGTCGACTGACGGGTCGCCGGTCCCGCGTTCTGCGCTGACGATGCTCCCGCCCACCCGCGGGATACTGGCCCAGGCCTGGCCGATCCTCCTCGGTCAGCTCGCCTCCATCGCCTACGTCGTGATCGACACGGCGATGACCGGCCACTCCTCGCCCGCCGACCTCGCGGCGATGGGGCTGGGCGCGAGCGTGTTCTCGAGCGTCCTCATGGGCGCCACCGGCGTGGTGAGCGCCCTCAATCCCATCATCGCCCACCACTACGGCGCGGGTCGGTGGGAGGCGATCGGCTCGAGCTACGTCCAGGGGCTGTGGCTCGCCCTCCTCCTGTCCGCCCTGGCGATGCCCGTGCTCGCGTTCCCGGGCCTGTGGCTGGGGCACATCGACGCGTCGCCCGACGTGCAGGCCCTGATGACGCGGTATCTCCGCCTGCTGAGCCTCGCGCTGCCGGCGGCGCTCCTGTTCCGCGCGACGTACGCGTTCAACGTGGCGGTATCGCGGGCCAAGGTGATGATGACGGTCCAGGTGGCGGGCCTGGGGTTGAAGGCCGTGCTGAACTACGCGCTCATTTTCGGGCACTTCGGGCTGCCCGCTCTTGGCGCGGTGGGTTGCGGCATCGCCTCCCTGGCCGTCTACTGGGCGCTCTTCCTGATGGCGTGGACCTACGTCCACAACGAAGCGGGATACCGGCGCTTCGCAATCCGGGTGGTGCCGCCACGCGGGAGGGCCTTGGCGGAGCACCTCCGACTGGGTGTCCCGATCGGCCTGTCGTACGCTCTGGAGTCCACGTCTTTCACCTTCATGGCCCTGTTGATCGCGCGTCTCGGCACGAGCGTCACGGGCGGACACCAGGTCATCTCGAATCTCGCGGCGCTCGCCTTCCAGTTCCCGCTCGCGCTCTCGCTGGCGACGGCGACCCTCACCGCCCAGGCCATCGGCGCGGGTGATGCGGCGCGCGCGCGCCGGACCACGTTCACCGGGATCCGCCTCGCCGTGACGACGGCGGCCGTCACGTCCCTAGCCTGCTGGGTGTTCCGCCGGGAGGTCGTCGGCCTGTACACGAACGACGCCGCGGTCGCCGGAGTCGCGCTATCCCTGATCGGATACCTGGCCGTGTTTCACGTCTTCGACGCGCTCCAGGCAATCGTGGGGTTCGTCCTCCGGGCGTACCGGGTGGTGGTCGCTCCGATGCTGGTCTACGCGATCGCGCTCTGGAGCCTTGGACTGGGCGGCGGATACCTCCTGGGCTTCACCCCCGCCCTCGGCGGCCCGCGCGGCGCCGCCGGCCTGTGGCTGATGCAGACGGTCGCGCTGTGGCTGACGGCGTTCCTTCTGCTCGGCCTCTACCTCTGGGTCCTCCGGCAGCAGCGCCCGGCGATCGGCTTCGCGTCGCGGTGACACCCGACGGTCGGCCACCCGCCCATCACGCCATGACGCGGCGCCGCGGTGTGGTCGTGATGTGCGCCGCGCAGGCCTGCGCTCAGATCGGAGCCTTCAGTGTGGCGGCGCTCCTGCCGACCCTGATGGCCGCCTGGTCGCTGAGCAACACCGAGGCGGGGTGGATCAGTGGCATCTACTACGCCGCCTACACGCTGGTCGTGCCGCTCCTCTCGTCGCTGACCGATCGTGTCGATCCCAAGCGCGTGTATCTCGGCTCGGTCGCCCTGACCGCCATCGCCTTCGCCGGGTTCGCCTGGGTCGCGACCGGCTTCTGGTCCGCGCTGGCGTTCCGGGCGTTGATGGGCGCCGGGTGGGCCGGCAGCTACATGCCGGGGCTCAAGGCCTTGAGCGACCTGACCGAGGGTCCGCAGCAGTCCCGGGCCGTGGCCGCGCACGCGGCGGCTGTCGGCGTGAGCGGCGCCCTCTCGTTCGGCGTCGCGGGCGCCGTGAACGCCTGGCTCGGCTGGCACTGGGCGCTGGTGCCGGGTGCCCTCGGCGCCGCCCTGGCATTCGTGCTGGTGCTGGCGGGCTCTGCCGTCCCGGCCTCTCGGGCGCCGCTCCGGGCCCCCGGCGCGCACTGCTCGACTTCCGGCCGATCCTCCGCAACCGGTCGGCGCTCGCCTACTCGGTCGCGTACTGCGTCCACACGTGGGAGATGTCCGCACTGCGCGGCTGGGTCGTCGCCTTCCTGACGTTCGTGGCCGCCCGGGCGCCCGACGCGTGGACGCCGCTGGCGCCCGCCACCGTCGCCAGCGTGATGGGCCTGCTCGGCGTGTGGGCCAGCGTGTGGGGCAACGAGCTGGCCATTCGATTCGGCCGCCGCCGCTTCATCCTGGGCACCATGCTCGGCTCCGGCGCGCTGGCGGCCGTGATCGGCTTCAGCGCGGCGCTGCCGTACGCGGCCACGGCCGCGCTCGTGCTGCTGTACGCGATCCTGATCTGGTCGGACTCGTCGTCGCTGACCGCGGGGAGCGCCGGCAGCGCGGAACCCGGGCCAGCGGGGCGCGACGCTCGCCGTCCACTCGACGCTCGGGTACGCCGGCGGGTTCCTCGGCCCGCTGGCACTCGGCGCGACGCTGGATCTCGTCGGCGGCGCCAGCGTGCTGGGGTGGGGGGTGGCATTCGGCCACGTCACGGTCGCCCTGCTCCTCGGAGCGCTCGCGTTCGTATGGCTGCGCCCGGCCGATCTTGCCGGCGATCGTTCGTTGGCACCGGCCACTGCCGCGGCCCCACCCCTGAACCGGACGTGATCCGCGGATCGGCCTCACCTCTAGGCAGACAGGCTCTCGCAGACCCAAGTCCTTCCCGATCAGCCCAGCCGCGAGCGTGGTCAGTCCTGCCCAATTCAATGCCCCTTGACACCGGCCGGATAAGTCGCCATATTACGACCCGTGGAAACGAGTGGTCTGGCACTCAGGAAAGCGGCCCGGGAACCGCGACCCGGGGCGCCCCCGGCGCTGTCGGCCCGGGGCCTCGTGATCACGGCGGCCGACGAGGAGCTCGCCGGCTTCACGCGTGCGCTCGGCCACCCGATCCGCGTGGCGATCGTCCGGTACCTGCTCGAGCAGGGCGAGTCCGTCTGCACCGACCTCTCGGAGGTTGTGCCCCTGGCTCACTCCACGACGATGCAGCACATCAAGGTGCTCAAGGAGGCCGGTCTGCTGTCCGCGGGGCGATGCGGACGGAATGTCCTGTACTGCGTCAATCCCGAGGCCCTGCGGCAGCTCCGCGCCCTCGTCGGACGGCTGTAGTTTTTTTTGCCTGGAGGAGTCGTCGAACGACGACTGACGACCTAAGGAGGCCACTGAGTCATGACACGTGAATCGCTCCCCGTTGCCGTCATCGGTGCCGGTCCGGTCGGGCTGGCGGCCGCCGCCCACCTCGTCAGCCGTGGCGAGATTCCGATCGTGTTGGAAGCTGGACCCCTGGTCGGGACCGCGGTGCGCCAGTGGGCCCA
Source organism: uncultured Candidatus Rokubacteria bacterium (assembly GCA_963745015.1). GTDB lineage: Bacteria > Methylomirabilota > Methylomirabilia > Rokubacteriales > DASRDR01 > DASRDR01. Next base: position 696,122 of record CAVUVU010000005.1, on the reverse strand, counting down.
CGTGCGGGTGTTCTCCCCGTGGCGCTACAACATCGATGCGGTCGCGGCCACGATGCTCGCCAAGTCCGGGTGGACCATGCCGGACCCGGACCACCTGCCGACGGGACGAGAGCTCGTCACGGAGTATCTTGAGCCGCTTGCCGCGCTTCCGGAGATCCAGCCGTCCCTCCGGCTTGGCACGCGGGTGCTCCGCATCAGCCGGCGCGGCGTGGACAAGCTGCGGACGGACGGTCGTGACACGGCGCCGTTCGTCCTGAGAGTGCGGACCTCCGCCGGGGAGGAGGAGGAGATTCTGGCGCGGGCGGTCATCGATGCGTCAGGCACCTCCGGGTCCCCGAACCCGCTGGGCGCCGACGGGACGTCCGCTCGCAACGAGGCCGACCTGGTCGATCGCGTGTTTTACGGGATCCCCGATGTGCTGGGGATCCACCGCCACCGGTACGCGGGGCGTCGCGTGGCGGTCGTGGGGAGCGGCCACTCGGCGCTGAACACCCTGCTCGATCTCGCCGAGCTGATGAAGGCCGAGCCGGGCACACGAGCCAGCTGGATCGTCCGACGCCCGCCGCCGGCCCGCGTGTTCGGCGGCGGGGTCGCGGACGCCCTGCCAGCCCGCGGGGCCCTCGGACAGCAGGCGCGGCAGCTCCTCGACCGCGGCGGGGTGACGCTCGTCGTGGGCCGCGTGGACGCCCTCACGACGCACGCCGCACGGCGTGGAACTCCTCGACGAGGCCGGCCTGACCCTCGCCACGGCTGATGAAGTGGTGGCGGTCACCGGACTCCGTCCGGACTTGGCTCCGCTGCGCGAGCTGCGACTCGACCTCGACCCGATCATGGAAGCGCCTCGGGCACTCGCGCCCTTGATCGATCCGAACCTCCACAGCTGCGGCACGGTGCCGCCCCACGGGGAAGCCGAGCTCCGTCACCCGGAGCCGGGATTCTATGTCGTGGGCATGAAGAGCTATGGTCGGGCGCCGACCTTCCTGATGCTGACGGGCTACGAGCAGGTGCGGTCGATCGCGTGCGCGCTGACCGGCGACGCGCGCGGGGGCGGCGACCGTGGAGCTCACGCTGCCAGAGACCGGCGTCTGCAGTGCGCCGATCGGTCGGGTCTTCGAACGCCTCCGACAGCGTCGCGTCATGCTGTGGGGGTCCGGCGCCGGCAGAGGTCGATGCCTGTTGCGCCCAGGACGCGGAGGCCAAGGCGATCGGACAGGATGGCTGTGGCTGTGGGTCGGAGGCCGTGGTAGCCCCGGTCGGTGATTCCGGCGTCCCGGAGCCGCAAAGGGCTGCTGCGCGCGGACCACAGCCGGTATCACCGCGGCTCATGCCGATCAGTGCGCTGCGCAAGGACACCCGAACGAGTGGTTGCTGCGGGTAGGGAGGCATGTGGGCGCTGGCTCGGTGGGGAGGCCACGCCGGAGCGCTACGCTTGGGGGAGCGTCGCGACGCTCTGCGTCACCGTGCCACGCCAATCAGGAGCGGTTCGAGGTGAAGGATCCGGCCGCGGTGAGTGGGGAGCGCGCACTCCCTGGATGACGACCTCGAGGACGAGGAGGCGGAGCGTGACGCGCGCCCGAGCGGGCCGGCCATGCTTGGAGCGACCGCATGCTGCGACGGCGGGCGCCGCACGTGACGAGTCTGCGTTGCCTCACTCCGGGTGAAGTCGACCGTATGGATGAGGAGGGGAGCTCCGTGAATAGCGATTCGATCCGAGATCTCGTGAAACAGAAGTATGGGCAGGCCGCCCTGCGGGTGGCGGGCGGCGGGACGTCGTGCTGCGGCCCGTCGTCTGCCCGCACGGGCGATCCCATCACGTCCAACCTCTACGAGCAGGGCGAGACCGCGGACCTCCCGGAGCAGGCGGTGTCCGCTTCGCTCGGCTGTGGCAATCCGGCCGCTCTCGCTGAGCTCAGGTCCGGCGAGACGGTTCTGGATCTCGGGTCTGGCGGCGGGATCGATGTCCTGCTCTCGGCGAAGCGCGTGGGCCCCACGGGCAAGGCATACGGTCTGGACATGACGGACGAGATGCTGGCCCTGGCTCGTGAGAACCAGCGGAAGGCCGGCGTGACGAACGTCGAATTCCTCAAGGGCGAGATCGAGCACATCCCGCTCCCACGGGATTCCGTGGACGTCATCATCTCCAATTGCGTGATCAATCTGTCCGCTGATAAGGATGCGGTGCTGGCCGAGGCCTTTCGCGTCTTGAAGCCCGGTGGACGGTTCGCGGTATCCGACGTGGTGGTGCGCGGGGACGTGCCTTCCGAGATCCGCCGGAGCGTCGAGCTGTGGATCGGCTGCGTCGCCGGCGCGCTCGAGGAGTCGGAGTACCGCGCCAAGCTCGCGAAGGCAGGGTTCGAGGATATCGACGTGGAGCCGACGCGAATCTACACGGCCGAGGACGCGCGCGGGCTCGTCGCCAACGCCCGACTCGGCGTCGAGGCGATCGCTGCTGTCGATGGCAAGTTCATCAGCGCATTCGTGAGAGCGCGGAAGCCCGTGTAGTGACCGCCGCACGAGACCAGGGAGCAGGGGAATCACCGCGCCGAGGACGTCGTCGCTGGCGGCCCGCGCGGTCGTGACCCGTCTCGCCTCGTGAATGCCGCATCCCGCCCGGACCCGCGCGCCGGCTGGCGCACGCGGCTCGGCGACCCCATGATGCGCGCCGTCCTCGCCCTCGGCCTCACGCAGATCACGGCGTGGGGAACGAGCTTCTACTGCCTCGGAGTCCTCGCGGGCCCGATCAGTCGGGACACGGGCTGGAGCCGCGGGTTCGTCTTCCTCGGCTTCACCGTGGCGCTGCTCGTCATGGGCCTCGTCTCGAGTCCCGTGGGTCGCACGATCGACCGCCGAGGCGCGCGAGCCGTGATGACGCTCGGCACCGTCCTGGTGTCCCTCGGCCTCTTCGCACTGTCGCAGGTGCGCAGCGAGGCGGCCTACCTGGTCGTCTGGGCGTTCCTGGGCGTCGGCATGCGGCTCTGCCTGTACGACGCCGCGTTCGCCGCCCTGGTGCAGATCGCGCCGTCGCGCGGGCGGAAGGCGATCTCCTACCTGACGCTGTTCGGGGCGTTCGCCTCGTCGGTGTTCTGGCTGCTCGGTCATGCGCTGAACGAACGGCTGGGCTGGCGGCAGACGCTCGTCGCGTTCGCACTCATCAATCTGGCCGTCTGCTTGCCGCTGCACTGGTTCGGTCTCGCGCGACGTGAGTCGGACCGACACGGGGGGCCGACCGGCGCCCCCGCCGCGACTCCCGACGGCCCTCCGCTGGAGGGGAGGACCCGGTCGATCGCCATCGCGCTGTTCGCACTCATCATGTCGCTGAACGCGTTCGTGTTCGGCGTGATCTCGGTCCAACTCGTCCCCGTGCTGGAGGCGGCGGGGTTGGCGACCGCGGCCGCGGTCTGGGTCGCCTCTCTGAAGGGCGTGGCGCAGTTCGGTGGGCGAGTGGTCGAGATTCTCTTCGCGCGGAACCTGAGTGCGATCACCGTCGGCCGGATCGCGACCGGTATCTTGCCGCCCGCACTGCTTCTATTGCTGGCGGGCACAAGCAGTCTGCCGCTGGTCGTCGCGTTCACGCTGATCATGGGCGCATCGCAGGGTGTGATTACGATTGTCCGCGGCGCGGTTCCGCTCGCGCTATTCGGCGCGACGGGGTATGGCGCCGTGCTGGGTCTGATCGCGACCCCGGTGCTCGTGGTCAACGCCGCCTCCCCGACGGTGTTCGCCTGGATCGTGGAGCGGTGGGGCTGGAGGGCCGGACGTGTCTCTCTGTTGGTCGGCTGCTCAGCGGCATGGCTAGCGATGGAGTTGATGTCCCGCTGGTACGCGCGCCAGCGAGCTGCCGTAGCTGATCGGCATGCCGCTTCTGTTCAGGCGGCTCGGGTTCCATAGCACGGTTTTTCGTTGCACCGGGAACCGCCGTTTCAGACGCAACGGCGCGCCGCGGCGGCGGTGTCGGTCGCGAGGCCCGCGATCAGCTCGGTGAGCGCGTGGCAGCCGATCCCTCGCCGAGTCGAAGGCGTCCGATCTCGTCCAGCCGACGCCGTAGTGTCAGGGAGTCGAGATCCTCTAGGCGAAGACTGGCGAAGAGCCTGATGCGGCTCTCCAGCTCGAAGTAGATCCGGGTGAACTGGCGCATCTGAGCGTCCAGCGGGCCCACGAACGCCGCCGGGTCCTCGACGCCCCAGTGGGCGGTCACGGGCTGGCCGGGCCAGAAGGGGCAGGACTCTCCCGCGGCGTTGTCGCACACCGTGAACACGAAATCGAGAGGCGGGCTCTCCGGCCTCGCGAACTCGTCCCAGCTCTTGCTGCGAAGACCCTCGGTCGAATAGCCGAGCTGCCGCAGGAGCTCGAGCGCCGCCGGGTGCACCCGGCCCCGGGGATGGCTGCCCGCGCTGAACGCGACGAACCGACCTGCCCCCCAACGGTTCATGGCGCATTCCGCCATGATGCTGCGGGCGGAGTTGCCCGTGCAGAGGAACAGCACGCGGTAGGGTTCCCGCGTGACCGGGCTCGGTAGGACTTGTCGGCTGGCTTCAGTCCGCGCCTTCTCCATGATGAGGCCTCCGGCTGCCTGGATCGCTTTCGACTTGCCGCCCCCGGTGTCAACCGTGGGCCGCGCTCCCCAGCAGCTTCTCGACGATGACGCAGTCGCGCCACTCGCCGTCGAGCTGGCCGTGGCGCCGGTACACGCCGACGACCCGGAATCCGGCGCGCTCGTGAAGGGCAAGGCTTCCCGTGTTCTCGGGGAAGATCCGCGAGACGAGCTTCCAGAATCCCCGTGCCTCGTACTCGCGGGCGAGCGTGTCGAGGGCGGCCCGCCCGGCACCGATCCCGCGCGCGTGACGCGCCACGTACACGGAGTGCTCGGCCACGCCGGCGTAGGCCGGCCGCGCCCGGTAGGGCCCGGCGCTGGCCCAGGCGACGATCCGCCCGTCCTGTTCGACCACGACCGTCGGGTACCGGTTCCCCTTCTCGGTCAGCTGGGCCTCGACGTCCGGCGCCGATCGAAGGGCGGTCTCGAAGGTGGCGATCCGCTCCTCGATCCCCTGGTTGTAGATCTCGGCGATGGCGGCGGCGTCGGACCTGACGGCGAGGCGAGCGCGAAGCTCTGGCCGGTCCGTCATCGTTGGCCCGGGACGAGCCAGCGGACGACCAGGGCCGCGGCCGCGGCGCCGAGAACCTGCGCGCCGATGAAGCCCGGGGCGTCGGCCGGGCGGATTCCCACGAACGTGTCGCTCAGCGAGCGGGCGAGCGTCACCGCCGGATTCGCGAAGGACGTGGAGGCGGTGAACCAGTACGCGGCGGCAATGTAGGCGCCGACGGCGAACGGCACTGCCGACGCCCGATGCTTGGCGCAGGATCCGATGACGGTCAGGAGCCCGAAGGTGGCGACGAACTCGCTCAGGAGCTGGCCGGATCCCTGGCGGACGTGGCGTGACAGGGAGTAGATCGGCTCCTCGAACATCAGGTGGGCGACGGCCACTCCCAGGAGGGCGCCTCCGACCTGGGCCGACACGTAGCCGGCCACCTCGCTCCACTGAAGGCCGCCCCGCCAGGCTTCCGAGAGGGTCACGAGAGGGTTGAAGTGCGCGCCCGAGATCGGACCGAACGTCAGGATGAGCGCCACCAGGGCGGCTCCGGTGGCGGCGGTGTTGGCGAGGAGCGCCAGGGCGACGTTCCCGCCGGACAGGCGCTCCCCCATGATCCCCGAGCCCACCACCGCCGCCAGGAGGAGCGCGGTGCCGAGGCCTTCCGCGGCCAGCGATCGCGCGCGGGAGCTCGGCACCGTCGTCTCGGCCGCCCGTCAGGCTCGCGGCTTCCGGGCGCGGACGAAGGCGCTCAGGAACTTCCCGTCGACCTGGGGGGCGATGACGTCGGCGTCGAGTCCCGTGCCGGCCAGGAACTCGCGGGCGTCCTCGGCCCGGTAGACGCGCGTCGGCTCGAGGTCGATCGTCCTCGAAGCCCGCCTTGGCCGAGCTTCTCGCGGTACTCGTGCTCCTCGAGCGCGCCGGCGACGCAGCCGATCCAGAGCTCCACGCTTCGCCGGATCGCCGCGGGCACCTCGCCGCGGACCACGACGTCGGAGACGGCGAACCGCCCGCCCGGCTTGAGCACGCGGAAGGCCTCGGCGAGGACGCGGTCCTTGTCGGCCGAGAGATTGATGACGCAGTTCGAGATGATCACGTCCACCGTGTCGTCGGGCAGGGGGATGGCCTCGATCGCGCCCTTGAGGAACTCGACGTTCGAGACGCCGGCCTTCCGCTGGTTCTCGCGGGCGAGCGCCAGCATCTCGTCGGTCATGTCGAGGCCGTACGCCTTGCCCGTCGGCCCGACGCGCCGGGCGGAGAGCAGGACGTCGATGCCGCCGCCGGAGCCGAGGTCGAGGACGACCTCGCCCGGGCGCAGCTGGGCCAGGGCGGTCGGGTTGCCGCAGCCGAGCGAAGCGCGCACCGCCTCCTCGGGCAGGGCCGTCGTCTCCTCGGCCGCGTAGAGGTTCCCCGTCACGGGATCGCAGCCGCTGCGGGACGAGACGGGGCCGCAGCATCCGCCCTCGCCGCTCGTCACCCGGAGCGCGGCCTTCGCGTACCTGTCGCGGACGATCTCGGTGATGTTCGGGTCGCTCATGGGACTCCTTCCTTCCGGAGTCGGTGTCCGGCGTCGGATCAAGAAGCGTTGATATGTGAGCGCAAAAAAAATCACTCGCAACAGCGGGAGGCGATGCGGAGGCCGCGGCTTCTCGGCGCCCCGATGGCTCCCACGACGTCGCGGAGCTCGTCGACCGCCTCGGGCCTGAGCGTGTAGTAGATCCACCGTCCCTGGCGGCGATCGGTCACGAGGCCGGCGTCCTTCAGGGTCTTCAGGTGGAACGAGAGCCGGGACTGGCCGGCTTCGAGCGCATCGGTCAGGTCGCAGACGCACTGCTCGCCATCGGCAAGCTGCTCGAGGATCCTCAGACGGGTCTCGTCGGCCAGCGCGTGAAACAGCCGCGCCGTGCGCTGCCCATCCCGCGAGGCCACCGGGCTCATGGCGCCATCATATCAATGGTTCTTGATGAGTCAAAAGACGGGCCCTAGACGACGCGGGCCTGGCGCAGCGAGGCGATGTCCGCGGCGGTGAGCCCGAGCTCGCCCAGGACCGCGTCGGTGTCCGCGCCGAGGGCCCGGGGTGGGCTGTCGACGCGGGGCCCACCCTCGGCGAAGCGGAAGCTGGCGACCGGGACCGTGAGGGGCCGGTCGAGGTCCGGAACCGTCTCGAAGCGGTGGAACAGGCCCCGCCGGTCGAGCTGCTCGAGCTCGAGCGCTTCGGCGACGTTCCGCATGCGGGCGGCCGGCACGTGGATCTCCGCGAGGAACGCTTCCCACTCCGCCGCCGTCCGCGTGAGCATGACCTCGCGAAGGGCCGCGGCGAAGAGCTCCCGGTGCTCTTCCTGCTCCGCGACCGAGCTGCGCGCCGCCAGGTCCGGGCGGCCGAGCGCCTCCCAGAGCCGCCGGTGCTGACCCGCCCGGAACGAGCCCAGCATGAGGACGCCCTCCTTGGTCTCGTAGGCGCTCACCCCGGCGTACTCGAGATCGTTCCCGCGGGGCTTCGGAGGCACGCCGCTCCAGAGGCAGGCCGTCACGGTCGCGCTCATGAGCATCATCGCGGCGTCGAGCATCGCGCAATCGACGCGCTGCCCCCGGCCCGTGCGCTCGCGCTGGAACAGCGCCGACGAGACCGCGAAGGCCGCGCTCAGACCGCTCGCGTAGTCGATGACCGGAGCGCCCGTCTTCACGGGCGGCCCGCCCGGCCAGCCGGTGGTGCTCATCAGACCCGAGATGGCCTGGATGACGCAGTCGTAGGCGTTGTCCTGGGCCTTGGGGCCTTCCTGGCCGAAGCCCGTCATCGAGCAGTAGATGAGGCGCGGGTTGATCTGCCGGAGGTCCTCGTAGCCGAGGCCGAGCGCCGCCATGGCCCCGGCCCGGAAGTTCTCCACCAGCACGTCGGCGCCGACCACGAGCCGCTTCAGGATCTCCCGGCCCCGGGGATCCTTGAGGTCGAGGGTGAGACAGCGCTTGTTCGCGCCCTGGGTGAGGTACCCGGTGCCCATGAGGTGCCGGTTGAGCGCCCGGTCGCACCCCGTCTGGCGGGCGATGTCGCCCTGGCCGGGCTCCTCGATCTTGATCGTCTCGGCTCCGAGGACGGCGAGCTGGTAGGTGCAGAAGGGGCCTGCCAGCACGTGGGTGAGATCCAGGATGCGAATGCCCTCGAACGGGCGCGGGGCGCCTCCGGCCATGGTCAGGCTCCTCCGAGACTCGTCGATCGAGTCGGGCTCGTGTCGCGCGGGGCGGCTCGCCGGGTCGGGAGCCGCGATCCGCGGGGATCGTAGAGAATGGGGCGGGAGTTGTCAATCGGCGAGGCGGTCTGGTATTGACAAGGGAGTCAAGACCTCCTATCGTCCGGCGCATGCGCCTCCGGGGATCCTCGGAGGCGGCCGCTCCCGCTCCCGGTGAGCTCGAGGCGCGGGTCGCGCCGCTCGTGAAGGAGCGTCGGGCGTCGCCCCGAGGCGCCGCGGGGCGCCCGGAACCGTGAACCTGCCACGCGACAGACGGAGGCTGGACTCGAGATGACGAGCAAGAAGCTCAAGTTCTTCCGGATGGAGACGGACAGCCGGGGCATCACGGTCGTGACCTTCGACCGGCCGCCCGTGAACGCCGTCTCCTTCGACGTCTACCCGGACATCCGGGACCTGTGCGACATCATCGAATCGACGGACGACACCCGGGTGGTCGTGCTCACGGCGCCGCCGGGCGCCCGCGCGTGGTGCGGCGGCGCGGACGTGCGGGACTTCCTGCCCCTCGATCACGCGAGCCGCATGGCGCGCTACGCGATGATCAACGAGTGCCTCCCGCGCTTCTACAACCTGGATCGCCCCGTCATCGGCGCGCTCAACAGCCACGCCGTGGGCGTCGGGCTGGTCCTGGCCGCCTTCTGCGACATGCGGGTGGCCTCCCGGGACGCCTTCTTCGCGTGTCCCGAGATCGACCGGGGCGTGCTGGCGGGCGGCGGCTCCTTCTTCACGCGGCTCAACATGCCGTCGGGCCGGATCCGCGAGATGATCTACACGGGCCGGCGGTTCATGGCGGAGGAGCTGCAGGAGAACACCGGCTTCTTCAACTACATCGTCCCGAAGGACCAGGTGATGCCGAAGGCGATGGAGCTGGCCGCCGTCATCGCCGGCAAGAGCCTGGCCGCGCTGAAGGCGAACAAGCTCTGCAACAACGCCTCCGAGACGATGAACTGGACCGAGGCCTACAAGCTCTCGCAGGCGAAGAGCGCGGATCTGACGATCACGAAGGACGCCAAGGAAGGGATCCGCGCCTTCCTGGAGAAGCGGCAGCCGAAGTACACCGACCGGTAGGAGACACTCGCGTCTCTCTCGCGCGGTCGGTGACGGTGTACGGGCTCCTGGCTCGTGGAGGGGCCGTGAAGCGCGCCCATCAGGTGACAGCGGTCGTCTGTCTCGCGTCCGCGAGTGTCGCCCTGCGCGGTTCGCCGGATGCGGCCCCGCCCGGCCGTTGCGGCGATCATCGGACGCGCTGGTGGGCGCGGCGGCTCCGATGAATCGTCCGGGCTTCCGGTTCACCTTCGAGCGTTCCGCTCCGTCCTCGCTCACCACGCTCGGCTGGCCGAGCGTGACGACGCTGCCGGTTGCCGTCGCGGACAGTGTCGGCGTCTATCAGGTGCCAGCCGGCTTCGAAGCAAGCAGCCTGACCCACAGCCAACCAACGGGAGGCGCACGATGAAGTGCACGAGGAAGACCGTGCTCGCAGCGCTGGCGCTGGCCGTCGCGATCGCCGCGCTGGCAATCTGGTCACCGGACCGGCCGGCGCGCGCGCAGGAGACGCCGCGGGCGGGAGGGGAGCTGGCGTACTCGGTGCTGGCCGAGCCGCCGTCGTTCGACGCGCACCAGGAGGCGACGTTCGCCGTCCCGCACTCGACGGCGCCGTTCTACAGCCTCCTGGTGAAGTTCGACCCCTTCGAGTACCCGAAGATCGTGCCGGACCTGGCGGAGTCCTGGACCATCGCCCCGGACGGCAAGGCGTACGAGTTCAGGCTCCGGGACGGGGTCAAGTTCCACGACGGCTCGATCCTGACGTCCCGCGACGTCAAGGCGAGCCTGGACCACGTCATCTTCCCGCCGACCGGCGTGACCAGCCCGCGGAGGGCCGTGTACGCGCAGGTCGAGGCCGTGGAGGCGCCCAATCCCCGCACGGTGCGCGTACGGCTGAAGCGCGCCCAGCCGGGCATGCTGACGTTCCTGGCCTCGCCGTGGAACTACATCTACAAGGCGGATCTGCTCGAGAAGGATCCGCAGTGGTTCAAGAAGAACGTCATGGGGACCGGGCCCTTCAAGCTCGCGGAGTACGTCCCGGGGTCGCACGTGCTGGGCAAGAAGAACCCCGACTACTTCATGAAGGGGCTGCCGCACCTCGACGGCTTCCGGGCGCTGTTCATCACGGACGGCGCCGCGCGCGTCGCCGCGCTCCGGGGCGGGCGCGTCGCCGCGGACTGGGTCGGCGCGACGCCGCTCCTGGACCAGGCCGCCCTGAAGCAGGCGCTGGGCGACAAGATCGTCATCCAGAAGAGCCCGTGGACGTGCGTGCTCACGATCGCCTTCCACCACGAGAAGAAGCCGTTCGACGACCCGCGGGTGCGCCGCGCCCTCAGCCTCGCCCTCGACCGCCGCGAGGCGGCGCGCGTGCTGAACGACTTCACCGAGTACGGCACCGTGGCCGGCATCAGCCAGCCGGACGCGCCGTACGCCATGCCGCCGGCGGAGCTCGAGAAGATTCCCGGTTACTGGCCGGACATCGAGAAGAGCCGGGCGGAGGCCAAGCGGCTGCTGAAGGAGGCCGGGATCCCCGACGGCTTCTCGTTCGCCTTCACGAACCGCTCCATCACCGGAGCGCAGCGGGTGGGCGTCTACGTCATCGACCAGTGGCGCAAGATCGGGCTCAACGCGACGCACCGCGTGCTGGAGACGGGGCCCTACTTCACCGCGCTCCGGTCCGGGGACTACGAGGCGTCGGTCGACTTCTCCTGTGACTTCGCCGACGAGCCCGACCTCCAGCTGACGAAGTACCTGTCCTCGGACAAGAGCCCCATCAACTACAGCCGGTACACGGACGCGACGCTCGACGAGCTCTACGAGCGGCAGAGCCGCGAGCAGAACGTCGACCGGCGCAAGCAGCTGGTCTGGGAGTTCGAGCGCCGCGAGCTGGGCGAGATGGCTCACCAGGTGATCATCCTCGGCCAGGTGCGGGCGGTGGCCCACTGGGACTACGTGAAGGGCTGGAAGGTCACGCCCTCCCACTACCTCAACCAGGACCTCGCGACGGTCTGGCTCGCACGCTAGCGAGCGGCCGGCTCTCGACGGACGGAGCGCGGCTCCCCGTGACGGCGGCGTCGCGGACGCCACCGGGCGCGGCGAGCGCGCTCCATCCGCCGGGAGGCGGCCGGCGGTCTTTTCGAGATGCGGACCTACGCACTCAAGCGCCTGCTGCTGATGGTGCCGACGCTGCTGGGCGTCGCCACGATCGTGTTCCTCCTGTTGCGCGTGCTGCCCGGGGACGTGGTGCTCCTTCGCCTCGCCGGCGAGGGCGGCCGGGTGGCCGACGACGTGCTCCGGGCGGAGCGGGCCCGGCTGGGACTGGACCACGCGCTCTGGCGCCAGTACCTGGACTGGATCTGGGGGCTCGGGCGCGGAGATCTCGGGCTCTCGATGTGGACCGGCCGGCCGGTGGCCCAGGAGATCCGGATCAGGCTGGCGCTCAGCCTGGAGCTGACGGCCCTGGCGACGCTCCTGGCCGTCGCCGTCGCCATCCCGCTGGGCACGCTGGCGGCGCTCCGGCGGGCGACCTGGGTCGACCACGTGCTGCGGGTGTTCACGCTCTCGGGCCTGTCCCTGCCGTCCTTCTGGCTCGGGGTGCTCATCGTCCTGATGCTCCTTCGCCTGTTCGGCTGGAGCCCGCCGCTCACGTTCACGTCGTTCTGGCAGGACCCGCTGGCCAACCTGAGCCAGCTCATCTGGCCCGCGCTCGTGGTCGGGTTCCGGAGCGCGGCCCTGCTCGGCGCGCATGATGCGGTCCGCCCTCCTCGAGGTCCTGGGCGACGACTACATCCGGACCGCGCGGTCGAAGGGGCTCTCGGAGCGCGCGATCGTGCGGCGGCATGCCGTGCGGAACGCGCTCCTGCCGGTGATCACGGTCGTCGGCCTGGAGTCGGCCGTCATCCTGGGGGGCCTCGTGGTCACCGAGCAGGTCTTCAACCTGAACGGCCTGGGAAAGCTCCTCCTGGAGGCGGTGACGCGCCGGGACTACACGCTGACCCAGGCGCTCGTCATGCTCTCGGCGTCGGCCTTCGTGGTGATGAACCTCCTGATCGACCTGTGCTACGCGTGGCTGGATCCCCGCATCCGGTACCGGTAGCCGCGGGGCCCGCCGCCCCCCGGGCCCGGGCGTGGCGCCTCGTGCGGGCGTATCCGCTCGGCGCGCTCGGGGCGGCCGTGCTCGGCGCGATGGTGGTGGCGGCGGTCTTCGCGCCGTGGCTGGCGCCGTACGATCCGCTGGGAACCAACTACTCCATGGTGGTCCGGCCGCCGAGCGCCGCGCACCCGCTGGGGACCGACCAGTTCGGCCGCGACGTGCTGAGCCGCATCATCTTCGGCGCGCGCACCGCCCTGTTCGTCGGCCTGGCGGCCTCCTTCGTCAGCGCCACGCTCGGCGCCCTGGCGGGGGTGACGACGGCCTACGTGGGCGGGAAGGCGGATCTGATCGCGCAGCGCGTGATCGACATCCTCCTGTCCTTCCCGCTGGTCATCCTGGCCATCGCGGTCGTGGCCGTCGCTCGGCGCCGGAACCCTCCAGGTCATCGCTGGCCATCATCGTGCCGATGCTGCCGCGGGCGACGCGCGTGGTGCGCGCGAGCGCGCTGGCGATCCGGCAGATGCCCTACATCGAGGCCGCGCACAGCACGGGGGTGGGCGCGCTTCGCGTCATCGGCCGCCACGTGCTGCCGAACGTGGCCGCCTCGTACATGGTGATGCTGACGGCGTTTCTCGCCGAGGTGATCGTGCTGGAGGCGAGCCTGAGCTTCCTGGGGCTGGGCGTGGTCGAGCCGACTCCCGCGTGGGGCGTGATGCTGCGGGACTTCGCGGGCCAGTACGCGGAGGCGGCCCCGTGGCTCCCGCTGGCGCCGGGCGTGGCGATCAGCCTCGCGGTGTTCGCCTTCAACCTGCTGGGAGACGCCGTGCGGGACGCGCTCGACCCGCGCCTGCGGGGATGACGGATCGGGAGCACAACGTGCCATCGGAGGACGATCGATGAAGCGGAGCACGGACCGGATCCTCACGACCCACACCGGGAGCCTGCCCCGGCCGGCCGATCTGGTCGAGCTGCTGCGAAGGAGCGACGCGGGCGAGCCGGTGGACGAGCGGGCGTTCGACGCCGCCGTGCGCGCGGCCGTCGGGGAGGCGGTGCGGAAGCAGGTCGCCGCGGGCATCACCGTCGTGAACGACGGCGAGCAGGGCAAGCCCGGCTACGCGACCTACATCAAGGCCCGGGTGACGGGATTCGGCGGGCAGAATCGGGTCACCACCGCGTGGGCCGAGGGTCGCGATTTCCCGGAGTACGTCGCGCGCCGCACCGGGAACACCAGGTCGAGCTTCCTGCGGCCGGTCTGCGACGGCCCCATCGAGTGGCGGGACTTCGCCGCGGTGCGCCGCGAGATCGACACGCTGAAGGCGGCAGCCGAGGGCGCCGGGGCGGAGGAGGTGTTCATGAGCGCCGCCTCGCCCGGGGTCGTCTCGATCTTCATGGCGAACGAGCACTACCCCAGCCGCGAGGCGTACCTCGAGGCGATCGCGCGCGTCATGAAGGACGAGTACGAGGCCATCCACGAGGCCGGGTTCGTGCTCCAGCTCGACTGCCCGGACCTCGCGATGAGCCGGCACAACCGCTTTCCCGACATGAGCCTCGAGGACTTCCGGCAGATCGTGGCGCTCCACGTGGAGGTCCTGAACGAGGCCACCAAGCGGATCCCGCCCGACCGGATGCGGCTCCACCTCTGCTGGGGCAACTACGAGGGACCCCACCACCTGGACGTGCCGCTCCGTGACATCATCGACATCGTGCTCCGGGCCCGGCCGGCGGGCATCTCGTTCGAGGGCGCCAATCCTCGGCACGAGCACGAGTGGAAGATCTGGAAGGAGCTCCCGCTGCCGCCCGGGAAGGTGCTCATCCCGGGGGTCATCGACTCGACGACGAACTTCATCGAGCATCCGGAGCTCGTGGCGGACCGCATCGCGCGCTACGCGAGCGTCGTGGGCCGCGAGAACGTGATCGCGGGGACCGATTGCGGGTTCGGCACCTTCGCCGACAACGACTGGATCGACCCGCGCATCGCGTGGGCGAAGCTCGCCGCGCTGGGCGAGGGGGCGCGGCGCGCCACCGACGACCTGTGGCACCGGCGCGCCGCGGGAGCTGCATGACATCCGAGCCGGACTCGCGTCCGCGATCGGCCCCCCGGTACCTGGCGGTCACGGAGGCGCTGCGCGCGGAGATCACGGCCGCGCCGCCCAACACGCTCCTCCAGACCGAGCAGCAGCTGGCGCGGCGCTTCGGGGTGAGCCGGCTCACCCTCCGCCGGGCGCTCGGGCTCCTCGAGCGGAGCGGGCTCGTGTCGCGCCAGCGAGGGCGGGGGACGACGGTGAGCCCGGCCAAGATCAGCCGGCTCCTCGCGCCGCTCTACACGCTGGAGGAGGACCTCAGGCGGCAGGGGCTGAAGCTCGAGACCCGCGTGCTGCGCTACGAGCCCAGCACCGACGCGCCCGAGCCCGTTCGCGAGCGGCTCCGGCTGCGGCGGGGGAGCCGCGTGGCGGTCGTGGAGCTGCTCCGGCTGGTCGACGGCCAGGTGATCGCCCACGACCGCGCCTACGTGCCGACGCCGCTCGCCGCCCGCTTCCAGCCGGAGGAGGTGGGCGACCCGCTGCTGGAGGTGCTGCGGGACCGGGCCCGCGTCCAGCTCGGCCGGCTGGAGTGGGAGATCGAGATCCTTCCGAGCGGTCCCGAGGTCGCGCAGGCGCTCGGGATCACGTCCGGCGTCCTGGTCGTGGCCAGCCGGGCCACCGCGTACTCGCGCCAGGGGGCGCCGGTCTCCCGGAGCGAGCGGTGCTATCGCATCGACCGGGTGAAGTTCCACGTGGCGGCGCAGGACCTGCCGGACGTAGCCGGCGGCGAGACGAGAACCTCCCGGGCGCGCGCGCCGCGCCGCCGGGGCACAGCGAGGGGAGCGATGACCGAGCGACGGCTGCCGACCGAGGCCGAGGTGCAGAGCTGGATCCGGGAGCGCAACAACTGGGGGCGATGGGGCCCCGACGACCAGCGGGGCACGATCAACCTGATCACGCCGGCGAAGCGGGTGGCAGCGGCGCGGCTCTGCCGGACGGGCCGCAGCGTGTCGCTCTCCCGGCCGTTCCCCAAGGAGCCGGGGATCAACAACGCCATCCCGGCGCAGCACTTCATGCGGACCATGCCGCGGGGCCGGGGCGGCGCCGCCATGGACTTCTACGGGATCTTCTACCACGGCGTCGCGTCGACCCACATCGACGCGCTCTGCCACACCTGGGACGAGCACGCGATGTGGAACGGCCGGGATCCCAAGCGCGAGATCACGTTCGACGGCGCCGACGTTCGGCTCGGTGGAGCACTGGCGGGAGGGCATCATGACCCGGGGCGTGCTCCTGGACGTGCCGCGGCACCGGGGCGTCCCCTCGGTGACCCACGACCGCCCGGTCCACGGCTGGGAGCTCGAGGAGATCCTCGAGGCCCGCGGCCTCCGGCTCGAGCCGGGCGACGCGGTGGCCGTGTACAGCGGGCGCGAGGCCTGGCAGGCGGCCAATCCGGACACGCCGTACGGCCGCCCCTTCGGCCCCCCGCTCTCCCGCCCCGGGCTCCACGTGTCGTGCCTGCCGTTCCTCCGCGACCACGACGTGGCGCTCCTCGTCTGGGACATGCTGGATCACCTGCCCATCGGCTACGACGTCGCGTGGGCCGTGCACGCGGCCCTCTTCGCCTACGGCATGCCGCTCCTCGACAACGCGCTCCTGGAGCCCCTGGCGAGGGCCTGCGCCGAGGAGGGACGGGACGAGTTCATGCTGATGATCGCGCCGCTCCCGGTGGTGGGCGGCACCGGCTCCCCGGCCAACCCGATCGCCGTGTTCTGATCCTCGGCGTGTCGCCTGCGCCGCCGCTGGGGCCAAGTGGCCTCATCGCTCGCGCGAGGACTGGATCTCCACCTTTCCGACGACCGGCAGAAAGATCGTCTGGCCGGCTCAGATCGACGGAAAGGAGCATCGCATGACGACCGCAGCACGCCCTTCGGTACACTCCGGGATGTCAGTGGCGGCGCCCCCGCGTTTGGGTGACCCGTACCAGCCGCGCCCGGTCCGGTTCATCCGGCTGGAACAGAGAGGCGACTGGCGGCTCAAGGTCTATGGCATCGCCACCCCCGGCCGGACCCCGCGGGCGGAGTTCGTGGCCGCTGCGATGGACGTGGCGCCTGTCGCCCTCCCCGCGCCGGCGGTGAGCGACGAGCGCTACGGCGTGGGGATCGTGGTCGCGCACGACTCGGCCACGTGGTGCTTCGCGCTCTTCTACTGGTGGCAGTCGGCCAACGAGCTGCACCAGCGCGTCTACGCCGCTCCGCTCGCCGCCCCGCGGACGCTCACCCAGCTGGCGAACCCGGGAGCCGGCTGCGTGTGGGAGCTGAGCGTCGTCGACTTCGAGCGGCGGGCCTGGCTCGAGGACGTCCTGGCGAACCCTAGCGGCCCCGACATCGATCGCTATCTCACCCGCCGGTTTGACGCCGACGTGTAGGGCGCAAGCGGCGCTCGGCGACGGGCCGGGCGGACGGCACCGACTTGACGGCCGGCGGTCCCGGCCAGCGTGATGCGGTGCCTGGACCGGCTGCTCGCGGCAGAACGGCTGTCGAAGGGCGCTCGTAGACCGGCACGGAGTGCCCGCCGGTCGACGGGACGAGCTCAACCGCGGGGCACGTTGGTAAGCTGGATTCATGAGGCGCCAGCTCGCGGTCGCCGCCGCCCTTCTGCTCACGCTCGTGTCCCTCGCCTCCGCCGCGAAGACCGTGGTCGAGGACTGGACCTCCCACCCCCCCGGGGGCCGAGGCATTCCGACGGGCTGGTCGGCGTACGCCACGTTCGGCGGCCGGCCGGCGTACGACTTCGTCATGACGGAGGACGAGGGCCGACGGGCGCTCCGGGTCGCCAGTCATGACGAGCACTCGACGATCGCCAAGGAGATCCGCGTCGACCTCGCGGCGACGCCGATCCTCGAGTGGAGCTGGAAGGCCCTCGAGGTCCCGGCGGGGGCCGACGTTCGCAACCGCAGCACGTCCGATCTCACGGGCTACCTGGTGGTCGTGTGGCCGCGCTTTCCGGAGGCGCTCCGCTCACGGCTGATCGCGTACGCCTGGGGCACGAGCGAGCCGGAAGGCAGCGTCGAGCGCAGCCGGAAGACCGGGACGGTCACGTTCTTCATCCTCCGGTCCCGCCCGGAGGACCTCGGCCGCTGGTTCACGGAGCGCCGCAACCTCGTCGAGGACTACCAGCGGGTGTACGGGGAGCGGCCGGACGCGAGCCCGAAGGTCATCGCCATCTCGATCGACACGAACGACACGCACTCCAGGGCCGCCGCGCTGATCGGGGCGATCTCCTTCACCGGCAACTGACGGCCTCCCGGGAGGAGAGTCGGCGGCCCGGGAAGAGCCGCCGACTCGGCAGCCCTCCGAAGGCCCGGGCGCTACTTCTTGGTGTAGGTGATCTCCATCATCTTCATCTCCTGGCCATCCTTGCCCGGCGCGTAGAGCTCGAACACCTCGGTCGTGGGGTTCGTCCAGCGGGTGGTCATGCGCGCCTTCACCGGCGTCTTCTTGATGGGATCGTTCCAGCTTCCGGTGAAGCTGCAGGCCTTCGCCTGGGCGTCGCACGTGCCCTCGTTCACCATGATGCCCGTGGACATGCTGTCGTTCCACGTGGACCAGTACTTGCCGGTCACGTTGTCGAAGCCCATCATCGCGTGCCCCGTGTAGGGCATGCCCATCATCGAGCTCTTGACTTCCTCGACCAGGACACGGCCGCCGAGCGCCATCGTGCGCGTCGCGGTCCCCGTGTCCTCCATCGCCGGCGCCCCGGGCGCGTGCCAGCTCCGGATCTTGAGGTCGTAGCTGCCGACCGACGAGGCCAGGGCCTGGTGAGGGCTGCCCGGCGTGCCGGCCTTCATGTACGCTTCCATCTCGGCCTTCTGCTCGGGGGTCATCGCGGCTGCTGTCCCTGTTGCGCCACGGCCGGAGAGGCGAGGGCGACGACGGCGGTGGCCGCCAGCAGGGTTTGGGCGAGTTTCCGGTTCATGGTCCCTCCTTCGAACGGCGGCTTGCAAACAGCGGTTGGTGCGTCGAACGACTGCAACCAAACTCAGTATATCAGTGGCGTCGGAAACCGCACCGGGCGGAGCTGACGATCGACGGGGAAACCCCGTCCGCGCGGCGGGGCCAGCCAGCCCCTCGATGTGTTCCCCGGCCATTTCGATACCGTTTCTGCCATCGGGGCACCTCACCCGCCGCTTTCACGGATGGGGACCTGCGGGGTCTCAGGGGTATGAAGACCCAAGACGGCGTCCTGATCCTGGCCGACATCTCGGGGTTCACGGCCTTCGTCACCGCCACCGAGCTCGAGCACGGACCGCAGATCATCGGGACCCTGCTCGAGGCCGTCATGCAGCGGCTTTCACCGCCGCTGGAGATCCAGGAGGTCGAAGGCGACGCCGTCTTCGCCCTGGGGGCGGACGGCGCCCTTCTGCCTCCCGGCCCGGCTCCTGGGCGTGCTCGACTCGGCGTTCGCGGCTTTCAAGGCGGCCCAGCGGGAGCTCGCGGCCGACGAGTCGTGCGCGTGCGGCGCGTGCCGGACGGTCGAGAGCCTGGACCTGAAGATCATTGCCCACCACGGCCGTTTCCTCCGGCATGCGGTCGGCGGCCGCGCTCAGGTGGCCGGCGTGGATGTCATCCTCGCTCACCGGCTGCTGAAGAACGGGGTGACCACGGAGCGCGCGTACGCGCTCCTCACGGAGGCCCTCCTCGGCTGGCTCGGGCTCGACCCGATCGAGCTCGGGCTCGTCGCGCGCGTGGAGTCCTATGAGCACCTGGGCGACATCCGATGCTTCGTGCGTCGGCTCGACGCCTATCCCTGACGAGGTTGCCCTGACCGCGGGCAGCGCGACGGGCGCGCTCGAGGCCATGGCCGCCGCCTGATCGGCCCGCCTCTTCCGTCCGCAGGCCGTCGGCGCGTCCGGGCGACTGGGTGGAACGTCGGCTATGCCTGGAGCGCGACGCAGAGACGGTGGAGCGACTCCACGTAGCGGTAGTTCACCGCCGTGTGGTCGTCGTCGAACTCCTGGTACTCGTGGCGGATGCCCAGGCGCTGGAGCCGGCCCCGGAGAATGCGCGCGCCGTGGTGCAGGTTGTACTGGTCCCGGCTGCCGCACTCGATGTAGAGGAGCCGCATCGTGCGAAGGCTCTCGGCGTGGCGCTCGGCCATCAGGACCGGGTCCCACGCGAGCCACCGCGCCCACACGGCCTCGTCGATCTCCCCGGTCTCCGGGTCGAACGGCAGATCGAATCCATGGGCGCTCGATGGGTTGGGCGAGTACGCCATCGCCATGCACACGACCGTCACCATCGGCTTGACGAGCTCCTCCGTCTTCTTGGGCGCCTCGCGCCAGGCCCTGAGGTAGCCGTCGAGCCCCCCGTGCTTCCGGATCGTATCCGCGGCTCGCCAGAAGTCCGCCTTGTAGCACGCCTCGAAGTACATGTCGCCGCTGTGGGACGCGGCGGCGCCGAAGAGCTCGGGGTTGCGCATGGCCAGCACCAGCGCCGCGTAGCCGCCGCTGGATTTCCCGTCCAGGCCGCGGTGGCCGCGCGCCGGCAGGGTGCGATAGCGCGTGTCGACGCGGGCGACGAGCTCCTTGACCGCGTCCTCGTACCGGCCGGTCGCCGAGGAGTTGACGCACTGGCTGTGGCCGTACGCCGTGAACACGTCGGCCATCACCAGGATCGCCGGCGGCGCGCCTTCCCGGATCACCCGGTCGATGAGCTCGGGCAGCGACGGGACCCACGGGGTGGAGTTGGTCTCCCGCAGGCCGGTTCCGCCCCAGCCGTGCAGCCAGTAGATCACCGGGTACCGGCGCTCGCTGCGCTCGTATCCAGGGGGGAGATAGACGGGGACAGGGCGCTGGTGAGGGTCACCGAGGGGATTGCCCTTCAGCGCCTCGCAGTCGAACTCCTCGAGAACGACCCGGCCTTCGAGCTTCATGCGCCCTCCGCATCTCGGGGTTCGGAGCGACCGGCCTCCCGGAGCTACGACACCGACGGGCGAGTCGTGGACATTGTGCGGCTTCCAGCCCGCAGTGGGAAGGCCGGAAGGGCGAGCCCGGGCGGTCTTCCTGGGGTCGGCGGACGTTCGAGAGGGGAGCCTCGGGGCTCCCCTCTCTCGCGTCGAGCCCGGGCCGCGCCCGGGCGGAGCTTATCCCTTGGCGTGCCGGGCGTAGATCTCGGCGATCGACCTTGTGGGCTTCCTCGACGGCCTTCTCGGCCGGCCAGTTCTCCACCAGGACGCGCTGGGTCATCTTGCCGATGACGTGCGTGTTCAGGACCTCGCCCGCCGCCGGAGTTCGGCGAGCCCGCATAGCTCACGGGAACGCCCGCTCCGCCAGCTGGATGAAGTGCTTGAAGACCGGCTTCTCCTTCCAGAAGGGGCTGTCGAAGAGCCGCTTGTAGACGGGCACCCAGCGCCCGCCGGTCGACTGGACGATCTTGTCGTAGTTCGACGGGCTGCAGCATGTACTCGATCAGCCCCTTGCCGAGCTCGGGGTACGGGCTCTTCTTGAAGAGTCCCAGCGACCAGGTGTCGATCTGGCTGATGCTGCCGGCGGGGCCGGCGGGGACCGGGAAGATGCCCGTCACCTTCTGGAGGTCCTTGTCGTTGCCGTCGAGATACGCGTAGACGCTGGTCGGGTTCATGACGAACGCCGCCTGCTTCGACTGGTAGGCCTTGTTGTTGCCGGAGTCGTCCCACGAGATCGCCCCCGGGGGGATGATCTTGTGGGTCTTGAACATGGCCTCCAGCACCTTGAGGCCGGCGATGTTCTCGGGGGAGTTCATCGCGATCGTCTTGTTGTCCTTCTCGACCATCTTCCCGCCGTAGCACCAGAGCAGGTTCATGACGTTGTCGGTCGTGTCGAACGTGAGGCCGAGACAGATGCCGAACGCGAAGAGGCGGGGCGGCTCCTGGATCTTCTTGCTGGTCTCGATGAACTCTTCCCAGGTCTTCGGATAGTCGACCTTGGCCTTCTCCAGGAGGTCGAGCCGCGTGTGCATCGGCCACGGGTTCACGGCCAGGGGGACACCGAGGTACCGGCCATTGACGCGGACGGCCGTCCAGGGTGGCCTCGAAGATCCCCTTGGGCTCCTTGCGCATCTTCTCGACCATGTCGGTCATGTCGACCAGGTGGCCCTGGCTTCCGAAGAACTGGACGTTCGACTCGAAGAGCCGCATGACGTCGGGCGGGTTGCCGGCCTCGAGGGCGGCCGACAGCTTCTGGATGAACACGTCGTTCCCGACGACCGAGAACTCGACCTCCTCGTCCTTCAGCCCGGCCGACTTCGCGAACTCGTAGACCTGGTCCTTCTGGAGCTGAGTCGGCGATCGGGGTGAAGTTCGGGAGCTGCCAGAAGATGAGCTTCTTGGCCCGCTGGGCGTGGCTCTTGTTGACCAGCCACCACGGGCTCGTCGTGGCGATGCCGGTGGCGGCCGCCACCTTCAGGACCTGTCGTCGCGATACCCGCGCTTCTGCCATCGTGCTGTTCTCCTCTACCGGCTTGTGGTTGTGTCGGCGCTCCGCTAGCCCTTCACCCCGCCCAGCGTGAGCCCCTTCACGACCCATCGCTGGAAGACGAGGTACAGGATCACGGGGGGCAGGGCGCTCAGGACCGCCGAGCCCATCATCGGCCCCCAGAAGAACACGTCCTCGACGATGAAATTGGAGATGCCGGCCGTGACGGTCCGGACCTCGTTGCTGCTGACGAAGACCTGCGCGTACAGGAACTCGCCCCAGGCCTGGGTGAACGAGAAGAACGCCACCACCGCCAGCGCGGGGAGCGACATCGGGAGGATGATGCGCACGAGGGTGCCCATCCGCGAGCAGCCGTCGACCAGCGCCGCCTCCTCGAGCTCGAGGGGCACCGAGCGGAAATACCCCATCAGGAGCCAGGTGCAGAACGGCACCGTGAAGCCGAGATAGGCCAGCACGAGCCCATGATAGGTGTCGACGAGCCGGAACGTCGACATCACGGCGAACAGCGGGATGAAGAGGAGCGACGGGGGCACCAGGTAGGTGAACACCAGGCCACTGGCGATGGTCCGCCGGCCCCGGAAGCGGAGCCGGGCGAGCGCGTACGCCCCCAGGCAGCCGAACACGAGCGAGGCGCCGGTCGTCGCCACGGCGACGATGATCGAGTTCTTGACGTACTTCACGAAGGGCGTCTTCGCGAACAGGAGGCGGTAGGCGTCCAGCGTCGGGTGACGCGGCACGAGCGTCGCCTCGAAGCCGTAGATCTCCTTGTCCTTCTTGAGCGACGTGGCGACCATCCAGTAGAAGGGCACGAGCGTCCAGATCAGCATGACGACGAGGAGGCCGTTGCCGATCCAGCGGAGGAGACGCTGCGTGCCGGACTTGGTCCGCATCCGAGCCTACTCGTCGGTTGGCCGAAGCATGCGGCGCGTGAGGAAGATGATGAGCAGGACCAGAACGGGAAAGAAGACGAGGGAAACGGCCGCGCCCATCCCGAGGCGGAAGGCCCCGAGCGCCATCGTGTACGAGAGGTGCGGGAAGATCTCCGTCCGACCCGCCGGACCGCCCTTGGTGAGGATGTAGACGAACTGGAGGTTCGTGGCGGTCCAGATCGTGGAGAGCATCACCGTCGTCAGGAAGATCGTGCGGAGCCGCGGGATGGTGATGAAGAAGAACTGCTGGACGATCGTGGCGCCGTCGATCTCGGCGGCCTCGTAGAGCTCCTTGGGAATCGCCTGGAGCCCCGCCAGGAACGTCATCGTGTAGAAGGGCGTGCCCGCCCAGACCACGACCGCGATGACACAGCCCATGGCGAGGTTCGGATCGGAGAGCCAGGAGATGATGTTCTTCGTGATGTGGAAGGTGATCAGGAAGTTGTTGAGGAAGCCGGAGAGGTCGTCGAAGATCCACCGCCAGTTCAGGGACACGATGACGATGGGGATCGCCCACGGAACGAAGAGGAGCGTCCGGAAGAAGTTGTTGAAGCGCCGCTCCTGGTCGAGGACGAGGGCCATCGTCAACCCGAACACGAACTTGATGGCGACGGCGACGACGGTGTAGACGACGCTGTTGTACATCGTCCGGAGGAAGAGGTCGTTCCGGAACAGATCGACGTAGTTCTGGAACCCGACGAAGCGCCCGGGGCGCTCCGACCATCTTGCTCTGGAGGGACAGGTAGATGCCGATGAAGAACGGGTAGGCGACCAGGCCGAGGATGACGAGGAAGGTCGGCGTCAGGATGCGTATACGCGAGCAGCCGTCTCGCTCCGGACGCGCGAGCCGGCGCCGCCAGACCGCCGACCGCGCCGGGCGCGGCGACGAGGATCGAGTCCTGTAGGCCTCTCGTCGGGTCGGCGCGAACCGCCACCGGCTCTCCTTCCCATGGGTTGCCGCCTGTCGGCCTGGCGGCACTCGGCACGCTACCTTGCGTGCCGGCCAAGTCGTGCGAGTCGCGCGCGATTATTCGTCGCGGGCCGCGCGGTGTCAAGGGTCCCCGGGCCGCATACCCCGAGGCGACGCGCGATCCGTGCCTCGCGCGCACCGGCGCCGCCGCGAATCTGCTAGAGTCGGGGGCGTGACGGCGGACCCCGCCCGGGTCGATCGCGTGCTCGGCGCCGTTCTCGTCTGCTTCGGTGTCGGCGTCCTGGCCCTCGCCTTCGGGCTGCCGGCGACGACGGCCGCGGACCCGGTGGGACCCCGCGGCTTCCCGGTGCTGCTCGCTCTGGTCATCCTGTTCTGCGGCGTGGCGCTCGTCGTGGCACCCGAGAGGCCCTCGCCCACCGGCGCGCCGGACGGGGAGGCCGAGGAGCGTGGGGCGCTGGCGCCACGTCCGCTCCTCAGCGCGATCGGACTCACCGGCGCCTACCTTGCCGTGCTCGAGCCGGCGGGCTACCTCCTCGCGACGCCGCCCTACCTCGCGGCGCTGCTCCTCGTGCAGGGACGCGTCACGACCCGCGCCTTCGTGCTGACGGTCCTCGGTTTGCCGGTGGCGCTCTACACCCTGTTCGCGGTGGCCATGCGCGTCCCGCTCCCGCCCGGCCCCCTCGAGCCGCTCCTTCGAGGCTTCTGACGGTATGGACTGGGGGTCGCTGGGCCACGGTTTCGCGATCGCGCTTCGCCCGGACAGCCTGGTGGCGATGCTGATCGGCCTTGCCTGGGGAATGATCGGGGGCGCCCTTCCGGGGGTGAGCGGGCCCTTCTCGATGGCGGTGCTGCTGCCCTTCACCTACGGGCTCGACACCGGGCTCGCGCTGATGCTCCTGGCCGGCGTGTGGACCGGCGCCAACTACGGAGGGTCGATCCCGTCGATCCTGATCCGCGTCCCCGGCGCCCCCTCCAGCGCCGCCTGCATCCCCGACGGCTACGCGCTGACGCTCCAGGGGCACGGGGCCAAGGCGCTCGGGGTCTCCCTCATCTGCGGCTGCATCGGCGGGCTCATGAGCGTGCTCGTGCTGATGCTGCTCCTGGTGCCGCTCGGGTCCGCCGTTCTGGCGTTCGGCTCGCCGGAGATCTTCGCCACCACGCTCTTCGGGCTGACGGTCATGACGAGCCTGGCGGGGCGGAGGGTGGCGAAGGGGGTCGCCGCGGGCACGTTCGGCCTCCTGCTCACCACGGTCGGCCTGGACCAGATCGCGGGCTCGCCCCGATTCACGTTCGGACGGGTCGAGCTCCTCGGCGGATTCGACCTGAGCGCGGTGCTCGTGGGCTTCTTCGGGATCGGGGAGATGCTCTACCAGCTCGCCTATCCCGCCTCCGCCCCGGACCTGACGGACCGCAAGGTCGGGACCTCGCTCCCGACCCTGGCGGAGCTGCGCGGGCTCTGGCGCGCGACGATGGTCGGCAGCGTCGTCGGCATGATCATCGGCATGATCCCCGGGGCGGGGGGGCCCGTCTCCTCGTTCGTCGCCTACGGCGAGGCCAGGCGCTGGTCCAAGCGCCCGGAGCTCTTCGGCAAGGGCTCGATGGAAGGGGTGGCGGCGCCGGAGACCGCCAACAACTCGGACCAGGGAACTGCGCTGGTGCCGACCCTCCTGTTCGGCGTGCCCGGCTCCGCTTCGGCGGCCGTCATCCTGGCCGCGCTGATCCTCCATGGCGTGCGCCCGGGCCCCTTCCTGATGCAGCAGCGGGGAGACCTCCTCTGGACGTTCTTCGCCGCGCTCCTCCTGGTGAACACGGTGCTCATGGTGCCGGTGGGCATCGCGCTCCAGCGCCTCTGCATGCGCGCCGTGATCGTGCCCCCGCCGGTGCTCGTCGCCGGCGTGCTGGCCCTGTCCACGCTCGGCGCCTACGCGGGGAGCCTCAGCCTGGCGGAGGCGGCCCACGCGCTCGCCTTCGGCGTGGTGGGCTGTCTGATGCAGCGCTTCGGCTTCCCGATCCCGGCCGCCGTCCTCGGCATGGTGCTCGGCTTCACCATGGAGGGCGAGTTCCGCCGCTCGCTTATGATGTCGTTCGGCAGCCCGATGATCTTCCTGAGCCGTCCCATCGCCGCCGTGCTCGTGGGCCTGACGGTCGTCGTCCTGCTGAGGCCGCTCCTGGCGCGCCTGTGGGGCGCCCGGCCGGCGGCCGGCGGAGGGCCGCGCCCGCCCGCCGAGGCGGTGCGCTCGTCGTGAGCGCGCGCGGGGACGGCTCCCTGACATGAAAGGAGATCGAGTCATGCGTCGTGCGCTCGGACTCACCTCGTTCCCGTCGGCCCTGGCCGTGGCCGTCCTCGCCGCCCTGGCCGGCGTCTCGGTCGGCCTGGCGCAGGAGGTCTTCCCGTCACGCCCGATCACGCTCGTCGTCGGCTTCGCACCCGGCGGGGGCGCCGACGTCTTCGGCCGCGCCCTCGCGGACGCGGCGAAAACGACGCTGCCCCGCCCCCTGGTCGTCGAGAACCGGCCGGGAGCCGGCGGCACCAACGCGGCCGCCTACGCGCTCGGCCGGCCGGGAGACGGGTACACGCTCCTCTTCGGCCATGCCGGCTCGACCATCCTGACGCCCACCATCGGCAACACGGCGAACCTCAAGTGGGACGCGTTCGAGCCGGTGGCCCGCGTCCAGGGCGAGGAGGAGTTCCTGTTCCTCCGCCCCGGCACCCAGTGGAAGACGATCGACGAGGTCGCGGCCTTCGCCAAGCAGAATCCCGGCAAGTTCCGCGTCGGCGGCTCGGCGGTCGGCGGCATCGACAGCTTCGTCATCCTCACGTGGGAGAAGGTGGCCGGACTCGACGTGACGTACGTGCCGTTCGAGGGCGGCGGGCCGGCCACGCTCAGCTTCCTGGGCGGCAACGTGGACATGCTCGTCGGGAACGTCTCCGACAGCGTGGCCAACCTGGAGGCCAAGCGGATGTTCCCGGTCGCCGTCGCCAGCGAGAAGCGGAGCCCCATCTACCCCGACGTGCCCACGCTCAAGGAGAAAGGCTGGGACGTCGTGCTCGCGCAGTGGCGCGGAGTCCTCGCCCCGAAGGGCACGCCGCCGGACCGGGTCCGCATGCTGGCCGACGCGTTCCAGAAGGCGCTCGCCACCGACACCTGGAAGACCTTCCGCGAGCGCACCCAGTCGGTCGACCTGTTCCTGGGCCCGGCCGAGTTCCGCGCGTTCCTCGCCGCCGAGGAGGCCCGATTCGTCCCGCTCGTGGACGAGCTGGGACTCCGGAAGAAGTAGAGCCGCCGCGTGCAGGCGTCCCAGATCGGCTACGCCGCGTCGTCGGGCCCGGTCGAGCGGTACTTCCCGCTGGCGCGGCGGCAGTCCCTCGTCCTGGCTCGAGTTCTCGTGCCAGAACCCGGTGAACTTTCCCCAGACCTTCGACCGGGCGCGGATCCGCCGCGTCCGGTCGCTG
The DNA here is from genome assembly GCA_963745015.1 of uncultured Candidatus Rokubacteria bacterium. Classification (GTDB taxonomy): domain Bacteria; phylum Methylomirabilota; class Methylomirabilia; order Rokubacteriales; family DASRDR01; genus DASRDR01. Next base: position 668,849 of record CAVUVU010000005.1, on the reverse strand, counting down.
ATCGAGCGATCGGGGATCCGCTGCGGGCTCCACTCGGCCTCCTTCGTCAACACCGCCGAGATCATGCCCACCGTGCGGAAGGCCGCGCGGGCCCACCTGCGGGAGTACGTCGACCTCACCGTCGGCGCTCGGCTGCGAGTACCTGGTGGTCCACTGCGGCTTTCACTTCAGCGCGTACCTCGACGACCGTGCGGGCCGCGCTCTACGAGACGATGGCGCGCGCGGTCGAGTACGGCGAGCGGCGGCGGGTGCCGCTCGTCATCGAGAACATGAACCCGCTGCCCGGCGACTCCGAGTTCCAGTATCTCGGCGTGAGGGTGGAGGAGTTCCAGGCGCTCTTCGACCGGATCCGCTCGCCCTACCTCGGGCTCGCGCTCGACGTCGCCCACTCCGAGCTGGTGCCCGGCGGCACCGCGTCGTTCGTGCGGGCCTTCGGCGAGCGCATCCACTCCGCCCAGCTCTCGGACAACCGGGGGCGGGTCGACGAGCACATGACGATCGGGAAGGGGACGATCGACTTCCGCCGGGTCCTCGCCGCGCTCCGGCGGATCCAGTTCGCCGGGCCGCTGATCATCGAGCTGTTCGACGTGCCGAAGAAGCTCGCGAGCCACCGGCGTCTGCTCGCGCTCCTGGCGGAGCACGCCAGGCAGCGGAGCCCGGACCGGACCAGGGCTCGGGCAGCCCGTCGCGCGACGGGCTCGGGACGCTCGCGGTCGAGTGCGCAGTAGCCGGGACTGATCCTCTAGGACAAGGAGGCCGAGCCATGCACCGTACCAAGACGCTGACCCTCCTCGCCCTGCTGACCGCGCTCGTCGTCCTCGCCGCCGCGCCGGGAGGCGCCCAGCAGAAGGCGGAGCTCGTCTTCTCCGCCGGCCCGACCGGCGGGTCGTGGACGCCCATGGCCGCCGCCACCGCCGAGGCCATCAAGCGGAAGTTCCCCGAGGTCGAGGTCCTGGTGGAGCCCGGCGCGGCCCTCGTGAACATGGAGAAGATCCGGAACGACAAGACGGACCTCGCCTGGTCGATGACGACCGTGGTCGCCGACGCCCGCATGGGCGCCAACAGCTGGAAGGGCAAGCAGACCGACAAGCCGATGTTCGTCGCGAACTACTACCCCAACGTCTTCCAGCTCGCCGTCACCCAGGACAGCGGGGTGAAGACCCTCAAGGATCTCAAGGGCAAGGCGGTCGGCCTGCCGCCCCGGGGCAACACGAGCCTCGCCGAGGGGTGGGAGTGGCTCCTGAAGGTCAACGGCATGAAGCTCGACGACCTCGGCACCAAGAGCTACGGCTCGCTCACCGAGAACGCCGAGGCCATCCGGAACCGCCAGGCCGTGGGCATGGGCTGGTTCACCACGGTGCCCGCCTCGTTCATGCTGGACCTGGGCACGTCGATGAAGCTCCGCATGCTCCAGGTGTCGGACGACGAGCTGAAGGCCCTGAAGGAGCTCAATCCCGGGTTCGTCCAGCACGTCATCCCGAAGGCCACGTACGGCCAGTACGGGATCGACGAGGACGTGAAGACCTTCCAGGCGCCCACGATCCTCATCGCCAACGCCAAGACGCCGGCCGACGTGATCTACAAGGTCGCCAAGGCGGTGATCGAGAGCCGCGAGGACTTCGCGCGGGTCACCGCCGCGATGAAGGGCGTGACCGCCAAGGACATGGCGCAGAACCACGGGCTGCCGATGCACCCCGGGGCGGAGCGCTACTACCGCGAGGCCGGTCTCCTGAAGTAGCGGCTGCCGCGTGCGCAAGCTCACCGGCTACGCGGCCGCGGTCGTCGGCGTGGTAGGGGGGGTGATGTCCCTCTACCACGTCTACGCCCGTCTCACTCCCGCCGCTCCCGACACGCTCATCCTCCGGATGATCGCGCTCGCGTTCTGCCTCGCGCTGGCCTTCCTGCTGTTCCCCCGGACGGCGACGGCCCCGCTCGACGAGGAGAGCACCCGGCTGCCCGGCGCGGACGACGCCGCGCCCGCGCCGTCCACGATCCCCTGGGGCGACCTCGGCCTGGCCGCGCTGTCGGTGGCCGTGATGGCCTACTTCTTCGTGTTCTACGAGTACGTCACCACGCGGTTCCCCACGGCCCATCCCTTGAGCCGCGCCGACCTGGTGGTGGGGACCGTCCTCGTCCTGCTCGTGCTCGAGGCCACCCGGCGGACGCTCGGCGCCGCCTTGCCGGTGCTGTGCGTGGCCTTCGTCGTCTACGGGCTCGCCGGTCCGTGGATGCCGGGCCCGCTGCGCCACAAGGGGCTCACGTACGAGATCCTGATCGACCAGACGGTGTTCACGACCGAGGGGCTCTTCGGCATCCCGCTGGGCGTCGCGGCGTCCTACGTCATCCTCTTCATCATCTTCGGGGCCTTCCTCGAGAAGTCCGGGGCGGGCCAGTTCTTCATGCACCTGGCCAACGCCGTCGCCGGCGCGCAGCGGGGCGGCCCCGGCAAGGTCGCGGTGGTGTCGTCGAGCCTCTTCGGCACCATCTCGGGCTCGGCCGTCGCCAACGTCATGGTCGACGGCTGGCTGACGATCCCCATGATGAAGCGCACGGGGTTCAAGCCCGAGGCGGCGGCGGCGATCGAGGCCACCGCGTCGACCGGGGGCCAGATCATGCCGCCGGTGATGGGCGCCGCGTCCTTCGTGATGGCGGAGTTCCTCGGAGTCCCCTACTGGCACGTGATGGTCGCCGCGGCGATCCCCGCGCTCTTCTACTACGGCGCCCTGTTCGCGGCGATCCACTTCAACGCGTCGCGGGCCGGCCTCCGGGGCCTGCCGCGCGAGGAGCTCCCGCGCCTTCGCGATGTCCTCTGGCGCGACGGCCACCTGCTGGCGCCGGTGGTGGTGATCTTCCTGCTGCTGCTCCAGGGGTTCACCGCCACCTACGCGGCCCTGGTCGCGACGCTGGCCGTCGTCTACGCGTGGATGCTCGGGCGCTGGGTGTGGGCGCTGGTGGCCGGCGGCGCGGTCTTGTGGATCGCGGAGGCAGGGACATGGCTCTGGCTCGCGCTGGCCGCGGCGGGCCTGGCCGGGGCGCTCTCCCGCCGCGGAGGCCCGCGCGCCCTCCGCGATCTTCTGCGGCGCGACGGCCCGCTGGCGCTGCGGGACGGGGCCTTCCAGACGGTGCCGGTGGCGATGGCGACGGCCGCCGCGGGCATCATGATCGGGATCATCCTGCAGACGGGGCTCGCCATCCGGTTCACGAGCTTCCTCGTCGACTTCGCGGGGGGCTCGCTCCTGCTCGCGCTCGTGATCACGATGATCGCCGCCGTCATCCTGGGCACGGCGCTCCCGACGACGCCCGCGTACATCATGCTGGCGGCGTTGCTGATCCCCGCGCTGATGAAGCTGGGCGTGCCCCCGATGGCGGCCCACATGTTCGCCTTCTACTTCGGCTGCCTGAGCGCGGTGACGCCGCCGGAGTGCCTGGCCGTCTACGCGGCGGCGTCCATCGCGCGCTGCAGCGTCTGGCGCGCCGGCTGGCAGGCGGTGAAGTTCGCGGCGGCCGGCTTCGTCGTCCCGTACTTCTTCGTCTACTACCCGGCGCTCCTGTTCCAGGGGCCCTGGGGGGAGATCGCCCAGGCGGTCGTGACCGGCGGCATCGGCGTCGTCGCGCTGGCGGCCGGCCTCGAGGGCTATCTGCTCCGCACCGCGACGTGGCTCGAGCGCGGCCTCCTCCTCGCGGCCGCGCTGCTCCTGATCGACCCGCAGCTCACGACCGATCTCATCGGCCTCCTGCTGCTGGCCGGGGTCCTGGCGGCGCAGAAGCTCCGCCGGCCGGACCCGGTCGTCGCGCCGGCCATCCCGTGAGCGCCACCGCCGCCAGTCCGATCGGATCCGTCCCATCAGATCCAGCCAATCGGATCCATCCGTCGCGATCGGGCCCTCACTTCGTCCGATCGGGACCGGCCGATCATCGCCCTCGACGCCGGGGCCGGCCGATGAGCCCGGCCCAGCACGCCCTGCTCACCCTGGTCGCGGCGGCGCTGATCGCGGGGACGATCGCCTACGGGGTGTTGCGGCTCTACGCCTTCTGAGCGAGGTCGCGCGCGGTGTGGCCCCGCGCCACCGGCGCCTGCCGGCTCAGCGCCGCCCGGACGTGCGAAGGTGGAGGATCTTGCCGATCGTCTCGGTCATGGGCGGGCGGCGCTCGACGTCCACCAGCCCCGCCTCCCGCCAGGTCGCGGCCATGGATCGATCGCTCTCCGACCCCGACGCCAGGGCGACCAGGAAGGCCTCCCGCACCGCCGCCGGGTCCAGCGGGGCCGACGGCCGGGTGGACGAGGAGCCGCACGCGGGGCCGCCCGTCGGGGCGCTCCTCCTCGACGAGCTGGTACTGGCCGGGCACGCCCCCGAAGCGGCCGGCAGGGTCTCGTCGAGAATGCGGATCACGTCCACGTCCAGGAAGGTCATGCCGGCGCTGGTCAGCTTCTCGAAGCTCCGCACGTCGCTGAGGTGGCGCGTCCAGCCGTGGGTCTCCATCGGGCAGCCGCACTGCCGGCGGTCCAGCGTCGCGCTGTCGCCGAGAGAGACGTTGAGGAAGATGAGGGGGGCGGTCCGGCGCAGCGAGGACAGGAGGAGGGCGTTCGCGGGAAGCCCTCGGGCCGGGCCTTCGGATCCCGGCTGGATGACGGCGTGCATGTCCTCCATGAGATGAAGGTCGTCGGCCCCGACCGGGGCGACGCACGCCTCGCCGACCTGGCCCATCTCGATCCCGCCGTAGTCCGGGCGCGCTTCCAGGCCCGGCCTTCTCGAACAGCGCCTGGCGCGCAGGCGTGAGGGGCTCGCCGGTCAGCGTGAATCGCGCGCCCGCCAGATCGACGCCCGCCGCGCTGGCCGCCTGGCAGAGTCCGATCGCCGCGCTGGCGTACGTCTTGAGGTGCGGGACCCCGCCCGCCCGGAGGGTGTCGGCCATCCAGCCGACGATCGTCTCCGGATGGTCGAGCGGCGCGTGGCGCGGGAGGGGCAGGGGCATGCCGGCCAGCCGGCTGCCCCATCGAAGTCCCCGCCAGCTCCATCGGTAGCGGGCGGCCAGCTCGGGGTCGAGCGGGTCGAGCTGGGAGAACCAGTGCTCGGGCGGCGCGCCCACGACGGCGAACCGGAGGACGATGACCATCTCGGAGCCGCCGGGCGCCCCCCAGACCGCGTGGCGCCAGCCGATGGCATTGCGGGCCTCCAGGACGAGCCGCCGGCTCATCGCGTGGTCGCGGACCCAGGCGAGGTCCAGGGGCACGACGGTTTTCGGCCCGCGACTGCCGCTCGAATGGCCCAGCACGTGGACGACCGCGAGGGGATTGACCAGCCGTCCGGGATCGACGGGAATGGCCCGCCCGCCGCGCACGAGCGGCCGGCGTCCCTTGAACTCCTCCACCGTCAGGTACACGCCCTGCCGCCAGAGCGCCACGAGGGCGCCTTCGACACCGTCGCTCCGGACCAGGCGCTCGAGGTCTCCGGGCTCGCACCCCGCGTGGGCCAGGAGCGCCCGGTACGGGCTGGCCGAATTGCCGTACACGAGATCGCGGCAGAGACCGAGGAAGTCGGCCTCGCGATTCGCCAGGCGCGCGCGCACCGTTCTGCGGGCCTCGGCGCCGGTGACGCGACGCCGGAGAAAGCCGGGCAGGCGGGGAAAGAAGCGGGCGGCTACGCGGAGGTCTTCGAGAAGATCGGGTCGCGGCACCTGGGCGGGTATTCTGCCCGGAAGGGATCGGCCCTGCAACCGGCGGCGGCCGCGCGCGGTCGGGTCGACGGCGCCTAGCCGGTCCGGAGCGCCTCCGTCACCGGAAGGCGGGCGGCCCGCACGGCCGGCAGGAAGCCGCCGGCCAGGCCGATCGCGAGGGCCCACACGAAGCCCTGCACGAGGAGCTCCCGGGTCACGCGGAAGTCGAAGGCCACCTGGGAGAACGTGTTGAAGTTGAGGGTGGAGAGGGAGACGCCGTCGCAGTAGACGTACGCGAGCGCGCCGCCGACCGCTCCGCCGAGGAGCGCCAGGACGAGCGCCTCGATCATCACGGACACGACGACGGGCAGCGCCCCGAAGCCGATCGCCCGGAGCGTGGCGATCTCGACCTGGCGGCTGGCGATGGCCGAGTACATGCAGTTGAGGGCGCCGAACGTCGCGCCGATCGCCATGAACCCGGCGACCGTGTACCCGAGCACGTTGATCAGCGTGGACAGGACGGAGGCCTGCTTGGCGTAGTACTCGGGCTCCCGCAGCACCGCGATCGAGAAGCGCGGGTCGCTGCTGACGGAGTCCTTGAAGGCCTGCAGGCCTTCCGCCGAGCCGTCGGCGAGCCGGGCGGTGACCGACTGGTATCCCTCGCGCCGGAACGCCGACATCGTGACCTCGGTGTCGCTCCAGATCTCGGACTCGTGGACGTCGCCGCCGGTCGTGAAGAGCCCCACGACCGTCCAGTCGCTGTCGCGGAATCCGATGCGGGACCCGACGCCCAGCCCCGCGAACTGCCGCGCGGCCTTCTGGCCCACGATCACCTCCCGGAGCCCGCGCTCGAAGGGACGCCCCTCCACGATCCGGAGCTCGTCCCGGACGGCGAAGACCGAGGGCTGGACGCCCCGGAAGGGCACGTTGTTGGGCTCGGTCTCACCCTGGCGCGGGAGGTCGACCATGACCACGAGCTCGGCGGACGCGAGCGGGCGCCCGCCGGGATCGCGGGCGACGCCCGGCAGGGTGCTCAGCAGGGTGGCGGCGTCGCGCGGCACGCCGCTCGAGAGCTCGGCGTCGGATCCGGCGCGCAGGAGGATGACGCGGTCGGGGCGCCCGGTGCTCGCGAGCGTGTGCCGGAAGCCCTCCGACATCGCGAGCACCGACACCAGCACGCCGACGACCCCGGCGATCCCCACGACCACGACCAGCGACGTCCCCAGGCGCGCCGGCAGCGTGCGCAGGTTGAGGAGGGTGATCTCGGCGATCTGGTGGAGCGTCCGCACCGTCTGCGCTCAGCGGTGGCCGGCCAGCGCGTCCACGATGCGAAGCCGCTTCGCCCGGAGCGCCGGCGGCAAGCCGATGGCCAGCGCCAGCCCCACCACGATGCCCGTCCCCGCCAGCCAGGTCTCGGCCGTCACGTAGAGCGGAGGGAAGCGGGAGCCGATGGCGCGGTTCAGCGCCGGGAGGACGCCGGCGGCGACGAGCATGCCCAGCCCGCCGGCCAGCGTGAGGAGCAGGAGGGCCTCCGCCAGGACCAGCCCGGTGACCTTCCCGTCGGAGAAGCCGAGCGTCTTCATGATCGCCAGCTCGGGGATCCGCTCGCGGACCGACTGCGCCATGGTGTTGCCGGTCATGATCAGGATGGTGAAGAAGACGGCGGCGAGGATGCGGGTGACCAGCGCCCCCAGGTCGCCGATCTGCTTGGCGAAGCCGACGGCGAACTCCTTCTCCGGCTGGGTCTTGGTCTCGTCGGGGGAGTTCTGGAAGCGCCCGTCGATCGCGGCCGAGATGGCGCGGGCCCGCGTCGAGTCGTCGATGCGCACGATGTACCAGCCCGTCTTGCCCCGGCCGAGGCGCCGCGCCTCGTCGAAGTGAGCGACGTTGATCAGGACGACGTCGGTGTTGGCGAGGGTCGCCGGGTCCTCGGCGTCGAGGATGCCGACCAGGTCGAACTCCCAGTCGAGGCTGCCGTCCGTCCGGGAGTGGATCTCCGAGCTGAGCGGAAGCTTCTGGCCGACCTTCCAGCCGTACCGCTGGGCCAGGCGCACCCCCGCGACGGCGCCGGTCCGCGTCCGGCTGAAGGCCTCGCGCTGGTCGGCGGCGATCCTGAACTCCGGGTACATCGCCAGGTAGCGCTCGGGGTCCACGGCGAACACCGGGAAGGCGTTGCTCTCGTTCTGGTACTTGGCGCCGAACCACTCGGCATGGGCGACGCGGACCACGCCCGGCACCAGCTCGATCTGGCGGAGGTGCGAGATGGGCAGGAGCTCGATGATGGAGTAGCGCGCGGTGGTCAGGAGGCGCTTGGCGTCCGCGCTGTCGGCGCCCGACTGGAACGCGGTGGTGACCGCCTGCAGGAGGCCGAAGAGCACGAAGGCGACGAACACCGAGAGCAGGGTCAGCACGGTGCGCGTCTTCTTCCGGAACAGCCCGGCCCAGAGCAGCGGCAAGTAGCGCATCGGGGTCAGACTTTGACTTCCAAACAATTCTCGGGGCGCGGCGCGAAATGTTCAGAAGTCAAGGCCTGACCCCGTTGACCAGCGTGCCCTTGTCGAGGAGGACCTGGCGCCGGGCGTACTCGGCCGCCTTGGGATCGTGCGTGACCATGACGACCGTCTTGCCGTGCTCCCGGTTGAGCATCTGCAGCAGGGTCAGGATCTCGGCGGCGGTCGCGCGGTCGAGGTCCCCGGTCGGCTCGTCGCAGATGAGGAGCGTCGGATCGGACACGATGGCCCGCGCGATCGCGACGCGCTGCTCCTGGCCTCCCGAGAGCTCCCGGGGCTTGTGCCGCGCGCGGTCCCCGAGCCCGACGAGGGTCAGCGCGATGCCCGCGCGCCGGCGCCGCTCGGCCGCCGACAGGCTGGTCAGGAGGAGCGGGAGCTCGACGTTCCGCTGGGCCGAGAGCACCGGCATGAGGTTGTAGAACTGGAAGACGAAGCCCACGTGGGCGGCCCGCCACCGGGTCAGCTCGCGGCTCGAGAGCTGGTCGATGCGCTGCCCGCCGATGACGATCTGGCCCCCGGTGGGCGTGTCCAGCCCGCCGATGAGATTGAGCAGGGTCGTCTTGCCGGAGCCGGACGGCCCCATCAGGGCGAGGAAGTCGCCCGGCGGGATGTCGAGGTCGACGCCGTGGAGGACCTCGATCCGCTCGCTGCCGCGGCGGTACGTCTTCGTGACGCCGCGGATCTCGACCAGGCTCATTCGCGGAACCGCTCGCTGCCGTGAGGCCCTGGAACGGCCAGCGCGGCTACCCGCCCTCGGCGAGCTTGACCGCGGCGCCGTCCTGGAGCGCCTCCGGCGGCGACAGCACCACGCGCTCGCCGGCCCGGAGCCCGCTCAGCACCTGACGCTCGTTGCCCATGCTCTGGCCGAGCGCGACGCGGCGGCGCTCCACCTTGCCCTCGGCGTACACGAACACCAGACCCTGCCCGCCCTCGGCCTGGCCGTTCTCCGGCCGGACGGCGGCGCCCGGCACCAGGACCCCGGCCCGGGGCGGCGCCGCGCCGGCCCGGGCGGGCGCCTGCGGGTCGAGGAACGCCACGCGCACTCCCATGTCCGGCACGATGCGCGGGTCCTTCTGCTTGAGCGCGATGCGCACCTTCACGGTGGCCTTGCTGCGGTCGGCGGTGGGGATGATGGCGATCACCTCGGCCGGGATCCTCGAATCCGGGTAGGCGTTCAGGGTCGCCTCGACCGGCTGCCCGGGCGTGACGCGGTTGATGAACGCCTCGTTGACGTCCACCTGGATCTCGAGCGACTCCATGTCCACCAGCGTGCCGATGCCGGTCCGGGTGAAGCCGCCGCCCGCCGAGATCGGCGAGATCATCTCGCCGGGCTGGGCCGCCTTGGCGACGACGATTCCGCTGAAGGGAGCGCGGACGACGGTGTTGGCCACCTGCACCTCGGCCACCGCGACCCCTTCCTGGGCGACCCGGATGGCCTCGCCGGCCGCCGCCAGCTTGGCCCGGAGCGCGTCGCGCTGGGCCCGTGCGGTCTCGACGGCCTGCGCGGTGTTCAGCTCGGCCACGGCCACCGCTTCCTGGGCGACCCGGACCTGCTCCGTGCTCGCGGCCAGGCGGGCCCGGAGCGCGTCGCGCTGCGCCCGCGCGGCGTCGAGGGACTGCGCGGCGATCAGCTGCCGCTCGTAGAGCTCCCGCTGGCGCTCGTGCTCCCGCTCGGCCTGCTCGATCTGCGCCTGGACCTCGGTCACCTGCGCCCGGGCGGCGGCCAGCTGGGCCCGCGCGGTCGCGAGCGGCGCCTGTCGCTCGAAGATCTCGCGTTGCCGGTCGTGGTCCCGCCCGGCCTGGTCCAGCTGGGTCCGGATCTCGGCGACCTGGGCGCGGGCGGCGGCCAGCTGCGCCTGCGCGAGCGCGAGCTGCGCCTTCACCTCGGTGTCGTCGAGCCGGGCCAGCACGGCTCCCTCCTCGACGCGCATGCCCTCCTCGATCAGCACCTCCGTCACCTTGCCGGTGATCTTGGCCGACACGGTCGCCTGGCGCCGCGCGGTGACGTAGCCGCTCGCGTCGAGCACCGAGCTCCCGTCCGCCGCCTGAGCCGCCGGGCGCGCCGCCGCCGTGCGCACGGTGGGTGTCGCGGCCCGAGCCAGGACGAGCCAGAGCACGCCGCCGGCGAGCGCCAGCAGCACCGCGCCGCTCGCGAGGAGCAGCCGGGCGCGCGAGCGCGGGGCCGGCGCATCGCGGTCGATGCGCAGCTGCTTGAGCAGTTCCGACGAGTCCATGTATTCGCTGGGCGCTGCGGCGTCCCGGGGGGACCGACTCTTTCAGTGTGCCACAGGCGGGCGAGGGACCACCGTCCGGACCCGTGGCGACGGCCCGGCAGGACCGCGCGTGCGAGCGGCCGGCGAGCCGCTCCCGGGCTCAGTCGCGGGCGAGCCCGGGTCTCTGCGGGACCGAGCTGGCGCGGCGCGTCCCGGGGACGGTCGCTACTCGGGAAGACCCTGGAGCGCGTACATCAGGACCAGGGCCGGCGTCGGCTTGCCGATGGCGCCGAACCACTTGGCGTAGATCGTGCCGATCGCTCCGGAGCGGTAGATGCGAGCCAGGGCGCGGTTCGCGACCAGCCGGAACGCCGAGTCGTCCCGCCGCACCATGAACCCGTAGGGCTCGTAGGACAGGTCGTCGGAGACGAGCGCGTAGCGGGCCGTTCCGCGGGCCTGGAGCACCAGGCCGACCAGGATGGTCCGGTCGGAGGCGTACGCCTCGATCTTCGACGTCTGGAGCGCCGCGAGGCCCTCGTCGTGGTCCTTCACGGGCACGACCGTCGCCGCGATGGACTGGCCCCGGAGGAAGTCTGCGACCGCCTTCTCCGTCGTCGTGCCGGGGACGACGCCGACGCGCTTGCCGGCCAGGTCGTTGACCGTGCGGAGGCCGGAGCCCTCGGCGATCAGCAGGCTGGCGCCGTCCACGAAGGTCATCAGCGTGAAGTCGACCTTCTCTTGCCGGGAGAGCGACGCGGTCGTGGATCCGCACTCGATGTCCACCGTGCCGCTGGCCACCGCGTCCACCCGGTTCTCGGGAGTGACGGGGACCCAGCGCACCGCCAGGTTCGCGAGCTTGAGCTCCTGCTGGACGGCGACGGCGATCTCCTGGCAGAGGTCGATCGAGTAGCCGGCCGGCTTGCCGTCCGAGCCCGTGTAGGAGAAGGGGAGGGCGTTCTCCCGATAGCCGACCGTCAGGGTTCCGCTGTCGGCGACCTTCTTCAGGGTGCCGGTGCGCGTCTGCGCGTGAACGGTCGTGACCCCGAGGGCCGTCATCATCGCCAGAGCGAGTACCGCGCGTCGCCGCATTGGAGCCTCCCACGTTGGATCGGTCGGGATCGAGTTTGGCACCGGTAGTCTATCGGCCGGCGCTGGCGCCGTCAAACACGCACCGTGCTGTGGGCGGCCGCCGGGCAGATCGGCGCGAAGCGGCTGCAGCCCTTCGTCCCCGCCTTGCTCGAGCGCCTCACGGCCTGTGGCGAGCTGCACCTCTCCCCGGGGCCGGCGGCCCAACTCCGCCAGGCCAGTGTCAGCACGCTCGAGCGCCTGCTCGCCTCGGCCCGGCGGACCACGCCGCGGCGGGGGCCGAGCCTGACCCGCCCGGAAGCTGGCTCAAGCGCCAGATCCCGATCCGGACCTTTGCCGAATGGGACGACGCGCGCCCGGGCTTCGTGGAAGCCGATCTCGTCGCCCACTGCGGGCAGACGACGACCGGGTTCTTCCTGCATACGCTCTGCGCGGTCGATCTCGTCACCGGGTGGGTGGGCTCCAGCCGGTCTGGGGCAAGGGGCAGTACCGGGTGACGGCGGCGCTCCACGAGATTCGGACCCGACTGCCCATGCCGCTGCGCGGTCTCGACACCGATAACGGGTCGGCGTTCATCAATCGCCCGCCGCGGTGGTGACCGCTCTTCCGGAGGCGAGGGTCCAGCGGGCTCACTCCATCACGCGGACGCCGGTCACGAAGTAGCTCGTCTCGCCGAAGCAGCTCGTCGGCAGACCCCGGTGCTCGCGGTAGTGCAGGACCACGCGCTTGCCCAGCGCGGCGTTGATCTGGGGCGAGACGTCCTCGTCCCGCACGCTGAAGCTCCAGATGACCGGCGTGACGCCCGGAACGATGGAGATGGCCAGCTCGCCCTCGTAGGTCTTGCAGAGCCAGCCCTTGCTCGAGAACTTCTGGAGAATCCCGGCCCGCTCACCCTCGGAGTAGGGCCAGGACAGGACCACCCAGAGGTAGAGCCCGCAGACCAGGAGCCCCACCAGCAGGAGGACCCCGAGGACGGAGGACACCCGGCCGGTCATGGGTCCCGTCGCTTCATGCGCGTACCCTACACCGAAGCACCACGGGACGCGAGGCGCAGGGTCTCGACGGCCCGGGCGCTCGACGCCCCGCCCGGTCGCGCCGGGAATCAGCGGCGGATGGCGCTGATGTTCACCTGGCCGGAATCCCGAAGGAAGCTTTCGATGGTGGCGAGCGATGTGACGTAGGTCTCGCCGGGGACCGGCACATCGATGTACTGGATCGTCGGCTTCTGGCCGAACGGCACGCGCGCCGTCCCGTAGCCCTCGATCAGGCCGACGAGTCGCCCGGCAACCGCTTCGAACACACCACCGCCGCTCATCCCGTACGCGACGGAAGCATCGACCACCAGCGAGGCGCCCGCGAGGAGATTCCCCTGGTCGTCGAGATTCACCTCGCTGACGATGCCGCTGATCAGGCGGATCTGGCGGCCCCAGGGGAACCCCACGATCCAGATCCGGTCGCCGAGGGCGGGCGGGCGACCGAGCGGAGCCGGCAAGCAGCGCGGCGCCCGCACGCGCAGGAGAGAGAGGTCCACCTGGGCGCTCTCCCTGCGCGCGACGAGGTGCGCCCGCACCTTCGTGGCGATCCCATGGTGGCGATCGAACAGCACGTACGTCTCGTTCTCATCGCCTGCCTTGACGCCGGCGAACGTGTGACCGCTCGAGAGGATCAGGCATTCGGTCCCCGTCGCGTCGGGCGTGGAAACGATGACGACGCCCGACCCGGTCCGGAATCGGTCGCCGTTTCGCTCGAGCACCACCTGGACCGAGGACTCGAGGACGTGCTGGATGACGTCCCTGTCCGCGCGTCTCGCCGGCGGCTCGCCGCTCGACGACCCGGTGGTCGGAGAGCTTGCGGGTGGGCCGCCAACGCAACTCGCGGAGAGGGGCAGGATGGCCACCCACATCGCCGCGGCACGGACGAACCCTCCCGACATGTCACCTCCGTCGATTCCGGTTCTTCAAGATCCTAACGCGGTTCGGCCTGGCCGCGCTCCCGGAGATCCAGGGGCCGCGCTGGACCGGGCCGCCTTCTCGGAGATGTCGCCATCCCGGGGCCACCCGCACTTCGATCTGGGTGGCACGATGCTTGCGAAGACGCCTCGGGAGGGTTTGTCCAGTTGTCGAGCCGAGACGTCAACAGCCCGAAGCGAACCGTCAGCCTCGGGAGGCATGCCGATGGCTCCCGGGCTCGTCCTGCTGCCCGTCGTCCTGGGTCTCGCGCCGGGGTGCGCGACCCGGGAGTTCGTCCGGAGCGAGCTCGCCAGGAGCGCGGACGCACTCGCGCCGACCGTCGAGCGGGTCGCCAGCGACCTTCAGGAGCACCGCGGGCGGCACGCGAGCTGGCCGCCCTGGCGGCGGAGGTCGATCGGCGGCAGGAGGAGATGACGCGTGCTGCGATCGAGGCGCTCGGCGTCGCGGACGTGGCGGCCGGCCGGGCGGCCGATGCGGTCGACCAGGCCGACTCTCGCCCTGACGCGAGCCGACGAGGCCCATACGGCGGCCGAGGAAGCCCTGCGCCAGGCGGACGAGACCGCCCGGCGACTCACGGAGCTCTGGCGCAGCCGCGCCAAGGTGTCGATCGTCGAGGCGGTGGTGCTCCGGTTCGACGTGGATGCCTGGGTTCCGGACGACCAGGCGCGCGCGGCGATGCTCGAGATTGCGAGGCGGCTTCGCGAGAATCCGGCGCTCATGGTCGAGCTGGAGGGCTACGCCGACAGTGCGGGAGCGCCGCCGCACAATCTCCGTCTCAGCCAGCTCCGGGCCGAGGCGGTCGGTCGCTTCCTTGCGGAACTGGGCGTCGAGACGCATCGTCTCCGGACGATCGGTCTGGGTACTGCCCGGCCGGTCGCCGACAACGGGACTGCCGAAGGTCGACGCCAGAACCGTCGAGTCGTTCTGAGGCTTCTCAACCCTTCCTGACCTGCCCGCCCGGCGCCGGGATCCGGCGCCGGGCCGGCTTGGAAATGCCCGTGCTACTTCGCGACCTCCAGAGTGGTGAGGATCTTCTGACCGTCCTTCTCCTCGTACGCGGCCTTCACGGCGGCGCCCGGCTTCAGGTCCGCCTTGCTGTACTTGACCGTCTCCGGGATCGTCAGCTTCGTGCCGTCGTCGAGAGTCAGGCTCTTGCCGCTCGGATCGACCGCCATGACCTTGCCTTCGATGCTCTTGGCGGCCGTCTGCGCCACCACGGCGGGCGCGATCACGAGGGCAGCCAGAACGGCGATCGCCGTTGCAGTGGCGAACAGTGCCTTCATGCTGTCAACCTCCTCTTGGTCTGGTTTCGGACGTTCGGCGGTGCCGACCGTTCCATCTCGAAGCGAGGCAAGGGGTGTGCCACGCGACACCAGGCACGAAGTGCGGTGCGTTCCGGCCACCACTCACCCCTGGCCGAGGGCTCGAATCGCGGAGATCCCGGCGGTGGAGGCGGCGCTCGCCGGCCTCTCTCGTGTAACGCCTACCATGTAAGACTGGTCCCGGCGGAAGGCCTGCTCATGTCACCGGACACCACGCGGCCCGGCTGACCGCCGCGCTCGCGTCCGGCGCCGTCGGGGCCCTGCTATGATGCGGGGCGTGTCCCCCCCGGGCGCCCGTGGTACCGGTCTCCGCGCGCTGGCCGGGGCGGGACTCTGGATCCTCGCCGGGTGCGGTGTCGTCGTCGACGAGCCGCAGCTCGACATGCGGGCCGAGCAGCGGCCGGGCACCTGGGTGCGCCGGCTCGAGACCGAGATCGCGAACCTTCGCGGCGCCTACGACAACATGACCGTGAACGCCACTCCGTCGCAGCGGCGCCGTCTCCCCAGCATCGGATCGGAGCTGTCGCGCCTCGCGGACTACGCCGCCTCGATGAAGGACGACCTCGACTGGAAGCGCGGCCGGTTCGGCGAGCACCTCGCCCAGGCGGAATCGGTCGCCGTCTCGATCGACAACCAGCTCCGCGGGGCGCCGGTCACCTCCGCCGTGCGGGCGAGGTGGTACGACACCGCCTACGCGCTCGGGTACGTGCGGGAGTTCTACCGCAGCCTGGGCCCGGAGCGTCTCTACCAGGTCCAGGAAGACCCTCGAGGGATCGTGAAGCTGTCCCCGGCCGCCCCGAAGGGGAGCGACTACGACGCCTCGTCCGACGTGGACCGCGTCCGGCGCGGATACGACCAGGTCATGAAGGCGTGGCGAGACGCGCCGGCTCGGCGGGCCGCGGCCGGCTGGGCGGGGCAGCTCGACCGCGAGCTCGCCTCGCTGGGCGACCCCGTCACCGCGCTGACTCGCGTGAACACGAGCGAGCCGGCGGCGGTGGCGCCCGCGGCCGAGCGCGTCCGGCAGCAGGTCGAGCGGGTGCGCCCG
Organism: uncultured Candidatus Rokubacteria bacterium; assembly: GCA_963745015.1. Classification (GTDB taxonomy): domain Bacteria; phylum Methylomirabilota; class Methylomirabilia; order Rokubacteriales; family DASRDR01; genus DASRDR01. The sequence continues at coordinate 653,048 of CAVUVU010000005.1, read as the reverse complement.
CTCGTCGAGGCGCGCGAGGCCGAGCTGCCGCGCGCGATGCTCGAAGGATGGCAACAGATGTCCGGCTCGGCCCAGTCTCTCGGCAAGCCCTGACCGCCGCCCCGCGGCGGCTCGATCATCGGACGCATCAGCACCCGACAGGAGGACGCGCATGAGCTCGAACGACAAGGTCGCGATCGTCACCGGTGCCGGAAGCGGTGTCGGCAAGGCCGTCGCGGTGACGCTGCTGAAGCACGGCTACTCGGTCGCGCTGGCGGGGCGCCGCGCGGACGCCCTCGCGCAGGCGGTCCGGGAGGCGGGGGACGCCGGATCGCGGGCGCTCGCCGTGCCGACCGACGTGGGCAGCCCGGCGGCCGTGCGGGCGCTCTTCGACCGCGCCAAGGAGCGATTCGGCCGGCTCGATCTGCTGTTCAACAACGCGGGCACGGGCGCCCCCGGCATTCCGCTCGAGGATCTGACCTTCGAGCAGTGGCAGAACGTCGTCAACGTCAACCTCACGGGCGTCTTCCTGTGCACGCAGGAGGCGATCCGGATCATGAAGGCGCAGACGCCGCGCGGCGGGCGGATCATCAACAACGGGTCCATCTCCGCCCACACGCCGCGGCCGAACTCCGCGCCGTACACCTCGACCAAGCACGCGGTCACCGGCCTCACCAAGTCCACGGCGCTCGACGGCCGGAAGTACGACATCGCCTGCGGGCAGATCGACATCGGGAACGCGCTCACCGACATGGCCGCCCGCATGGCGAAGGGCGTGCCGCAGGCAAACGGGGAGATCGCCGTCGAGCCGCTGATGGACGTCCAGCGCGTGGCGGATGCGGTCCTTCACATGGCGAGCCTGCCGCTGGACGCGAACGTGCTGTTCCTGACCATCATGGCGACCAAGATGCCGTTCGTCGGGCGGGGCTGACCCGGCGGGCCGACCGCGCGTCGAGCCCGGTACGACACACGAGCGGCAGGGCCAGCCGGAGGCTCCGCTGGCCTTGCCGCCCCGGTGTGGTGAGGCGCCTGGACGGGCCGCCGGCTACTTCTTGCTCGGGTCGTCCGCCGGGTTCACGTAGTTGAACTGGAGCGGCCCCATCGCCGCGACCTGGATCACCACCGGCTGCTTGGTGAGCACGAAGTGATTGGCCTTGGCGGGCGCGACGATCAGGCTGCCCGCGGGAACGCCTTCACTGCTGACCGGACACTTTCACGCCGCTCGCCGCGGCGTCAACACTCCGGCGCTCGAGGCACCGGGCCGGGGTTGATCCCGGCGGACGAGGCGCCGGTGCGGGTTCGGGCGTGGGCGCCGGATCGCGGGCCCCGGGCGCCAGCGAGAGAGGCACACGATCGGCGCCGGCGGGCACCCGCGGTATCATGGCGTCGATGAAACCATACGCATTGGCGCTCGGCGTTACCCTCCTGCTCTTCGGTTGCTCCGCCTCGCGGCCGGCGTGGCTCGAGCAGGAGAGCGAGGCCTGCTTCCAGCCACGGTCCTTCACGGACGACGTTCCTCAGATGTACTGGGGCGACCCCGTCCGTGATCCCTGCTGGCGGTTTCGGCGTGTGGTGCCGGATCGGTAGAGGCGGTGCGCCCGTCGCCTCTCGGCTCGTCAGCGGCGGGCGCGAACAGACCGGCGCGTTGACGACGGAAGGAGCCACGGGATGAGTCGACGCATCCGCATCGCCCTCGGTGTCCTCTCGATCGCGCTCGCGGGCTGCTCGGGCTCGCCGGGCGCCCACCGGCACGCGGGGTCCGGGGCGGCCCCGGCGCCGATGATCCTCGAGGGCCTCGGGAGCCACCACCAGAGCGTCACGACCAGCTCGCCCCAGGCCCAGGCGTACTTCGACCAGGGCCTGCGGCTCGTCTACGCCTTCAACCACATCGAGGCCGAGTCCGCGTTTCGCGAGGCCACGCGCCTCGATCCGGCGTGCGCGATGTGCTACTGGGGCATTGCCCTCACGCAGGGGTCGAACTACAACAGCCCGACCGACGCCGAGCGGGAGAAGGCGGCGTACGCGGCGATCCAGGAGGCCCTGCGCCGGGCGGACCGGGTGACGCCGCGCGAGCGGGCGACCGATCGAGGCGCTCGCGAAGCGTCACTCGACCGCGCCGGGCGCCGAGCGCGCGACGCTCGACCGCGCCTACGCCGACGCCATGCGCGAGGTGGCGCGGCGCTTCCCCGACGACCTCGACGCCGCCACGCTCCTCGCCGACGCCCTCATGAACCTCCGGCCGTGGGACCTCTGGAAGCCGGACGGCAGCATGCAGCCGGAGACCCCGGAGATCCTCGCGACGCTCGAGCGGGTGATCCAGGCGAACCCTGGCCATCCGGGCGCCCTCCACCTCTACATCCACGCCGTCGAGGCCGGCCCCGACCCGAAGCGAGGCGAGATGGCGGCGGACCGACTGCGGCCCGTGATGCCGGGCGCCGGCCACCTGGTCCACATGCCGTCCCACATCTACCTTCGGATCGGACGCTACGCGGACGCCGTCGACGTGAACGTCGAAGCGGTCAAGGCTGACCGGGAGTATCTCGCGAAGCGCCGGGCGAGCTCGTACACCGCCCTCTACTATCCGCACAACCTGGACATGCTCTGGCAGGCGGCCAGCATGGACGGACGGGGTGCGGAGACGATACGGGCCGCGCGCGAGTTCGCCGAGTCCGTGCCGCCGGCCGTGCTCCGCGAGATGCCGGACATGGAGACCGCGCCGGCGGCGCCCATCTTCGCCCTGGCGCGGTTCGGACGCTGGGAGGAGATCCTCCGCCAGCCGGCGCCGCCCTCGGACCTCCCGTACGTGACCGGCGCTTGGCGCTACGCGCGGGGCCTCGCGTTCGCCGCGACGGGCCGCCGGGCCGAGGCCGAGGGAGAGCTGGCCGCTCTCCGCCAGATCGTCGGGAGCGTGCCCGCTGACCGAGCGCTCGCCGGCTTCTTCAAGACGAAGGCCATGCTCGAGCTCGCCGAGAATGTCCTCGCGGGGGAGATCGCCGCGCGGGCGGGCCAGACGGACCTGGCGGTCAGGCGCCTCCTGGCTGCCGTGGCGGAGCAGGATGGCCACTGGTTCACCGAGCCTCCGCCCTGGTACTTCCCGGTCCGGCAGTCGCTCGGCGCGGTCCTGCTTGCCGGCGGCCGGCCGGTGGAGGCCGAGGCCGTGTACCGGGACGACCTCCAGCGGAACCCCGGCAACGGATGGTCGCTCTTCGGGCTCGCCCGGAGTCTCCAGGCGCAGGGCAAGGCGGCCGACGCCGCCGCGGTCGAGGCTCGCTTCCGGCAGGCCTGGTCGCGCGCGGACGTGACACTGTCGGCGTCGCGCTTCTGCCGAGCGTCGCGCGGCCGGTGCGCCCCCGGCGCCGGCCTAGCGGAGGAGGGCGGCGTGCTGATCGAGGAGAGGCAGGATGCGCTCCCGTCCCTCCGAGGGCAGCGGGAGGACCATGCGGTCGATCCCGGCCGCCCGGTACCGGTCGAGGGTGGCAGGGTCGGCCTTGCCGCCGAACACGGAGACCGAGATGGTCTTCGGGTCCCGCCCCTGGCGCTCGGCGAGGGCCCGGAGATCGGCGAGCTGGGCCAGGACCGCGTCGGCGCCCGCGCGCCCCCGCGGGAACCAGCCGTCGCAGAACTCGACGACGCGCCTGAGCGTGTGCGGGCCCTCGCCGCCCAGGAGGACGGGCGGGTGCGGCTTCTGCACCGGCTTGGGATAGGACCAGATGCGGTCGAAGCGGACGAACTCCCCGTGAAACTCCGCCTCCTCCTTCGTCCAGATCTCCTTCATGGCCAGCACCCGCTCGCGCATCACCCGGAAGCGCGTCGGGAAGGCGGTCCCGTGATGCTCGATCTCCTCGACGTTCCAGCCGGCGCCCACGCCGAAGAGGAAGCGTCCGTTGGAGAGGAAGTCGAGGCTGGCCACCTCCTTCGCGGTGACGATCGGGTCGTGCTGGATCACCAGGCAGATGCCGGTGCCGAGGCGGAGCCGCGACGTCACGGCCGCCGCCGCCGCCAGCCCGACGAAGGGGTCCAGGGTGTGCGAGTACTCCTTCGGCAGCGGGCCGCCTCCCGGCCAGGGCGTGCGGCGGCTCGCCGGGATGTGGGTGTGCTCGGTCACGAAGAGCGACTCGAGACCGCGCTCCTCGAGGGCGCGCGCCAGGTCGTCGATGCGGATCGAGTACTCGGTCGGGAAGATGAAGGCGCCGATCTGCATGCCCTGCCTCCTCGGAGCGAGCGGGTTGACGTCGAAGCCGCCGCCCCCGGTCCCGCGCGCGGCGATCGGGAGACGACCCGCCATACTCTCTCACGGCCGGCGTCGGCCGGGCGGCGCGGCCACGCCCGCCGGGCCCGCGCGGCGCGGCCGGGCGGCGCGCGGCGGCCTGCCTTGACTTGGCCCGGAGGCGCTGCCGAGAATGGCGCCGACACCGTGCCGGAGCCCGACGACGCCCAACCCGCCGAGACCGGGAGGTTCCTGATGAGCCTCGGAATCCCTGCGCGCGCCGCCCTGACCCTCTTCGCGAGCGTCCTCGTCGCCGTCGCCGTCGCGGCGCCCGGCGAGGCGAAGGTGCTGCGGACCAACCTCCGCGCCGATCCGGCGATGGTCGACCCGGTCACGTACTCGGAGCTGGTGGCCGGGGACGTGATGAAGAACCTCTACGAGGGGTTCACCGAGATCGGCAAGGACGGGAACGTCGTCCCCGCGCTCGCGGTCCGATGGGAGGCCAACCCCGACAACAAGGGCTTCCGCTTCCACCTCCGGAAGGGGGTCAAGTTCCACAGCGGGCGCGAGTTCACGGCGAAGGACGTCAAGTGGACCTTCGAGCAGATCCTCCTGCCCGGCAACAAGGGCGGGCTCACGCTCACCTACCTCAAGGTGCTGGAGGGGGCGCAGGAGATCCAGGACGGGAAGGCGACCCAGCTCTCCGGGGTCAAGGTGGTCGACCCCTACACGGTGGACGTGCGGTTCACGCGGGCGGACGTGCTGTTCCCGATCTACCCCTTCCAGTTCATGGACAGCGGGATCGTCGCGCAGCACGGCGCCGACTGGCACACGAAGGTCTCGGCCGGCACCGGGCCGTTCAAGTTCGTGCACTGGAAGCGCGGCCAGGAGGTCCGGCTGGCGGCCCACAAGGACTACTGGGGCCAGGCGCCGTCGGTCGACGAGGTCGCGATGCTGATCGTGCCGAGCTTCGACACCGCGATCTCGATGTACGAGGCCAACGAGCTGGACGTGGTGGACCTCGAGGTGATCCAGGGGCGGCGCGTGCTGAAGGATCCCAAGTTCAAGGACGAGATCCTGGCCGTGCCGGCGGCGCAGATCCGCTACCTCGGCATGAACCAGAACCTCTACGCGCCGTTCAAGGACAAGCGGGTGCGCGAGGCGATCTGCCTCTCGTTCGACCGCGAGGCGCTGGTCAAGGGCCTCTACGGCGGCGCCGGGCGCGCCGCTCTACGGCCAGATCACGCCGGGCGTCGCCGGGTACAACCCGAACGTGAAGCCCATCCCGTACGACCCGGCCCGGGCCAAGCAGCTCATGGCCGACGCCGGCTTCCCGGACGGCAAGGGCCTGCCGCCCGCTGAAGATCACCTGCGAGCCGAACTTCAAGGACGAGCTCGCCTACTACGCCGACCAGTTCAAGAAGGTGCTCGGGATGCCGGTCGAGATGGAGATCCAGGAGCGGGGGACCTTCATCAAGCGGATGAACGCCGGCGAGGTGCCGTTCTTCCCGTGGGGGTGGACCGCCGACTACCCGGACGCGATGTACTTCCTGTCGCAGGTCTGGTACGGCCCGAGCCCCTACAACCGGGCCCGCTGGAAGAACGCCGAGTTCGACCAGCTGATCGACCGCGCGCAGGGCACCCCCGACGCGCAGGCGCGCTACAGGCTCTACCACAAGGCCGAGCAGGTGCTGCTCACGGACTGGGGCACGTGCCCGCTCGTCGTCCGCATGCAGATCGCGCTCCGGAAGCCGAACGTCCAGGGCGTGCGGCTCACGCCGTTCCGGTTCCTGCCGTTCAACACCGTCACGCTCAACTGAGCGCGGGCGGCCGCTCGCCGGGGTGAGAGCGCGCCGGTGAGGTCGTACGCGCTTCGCCGCGCGCTCGGTCTGCTGCCGGTCCTGCTGGCCGCCGTCGTCCTGACCTTCGTCGCCAACCAGTTCGTCCCCGGCGACCCGATCATGACGCTCCTCAGCGACCGCTCGGGCGACGCCGCGCTCGAGGCGCGGCTCCGCGCCGAGTACGGCCTCGACCGGCCGCTGTGGCGCCAGTTCGGCGCCTACGTCGCCGGCATCGTCCGCGGCGACTTCGGCCTCTCGTTCCGCTTCGCGAGCACGCCGGTGATCGACGTGATCGCGCCCGGGCTCCTGGTGAGCCCCCTCCTGGCCGGCGGCGCGCTGCTCATCGCCGTGCCCCTGGGCGTCGCGCTCGGCACGTTCGCCGCGCTCCGGCGGAACTCGCTGGTGGGACACGGTCGTGATCCTCGCTGCTCGTCGCCGGCACCTCGATCCCGAACTTCGCCATGGCCGCCTTTCTCGTCTACGCTCCTCAGCATCCAGCTCGGGTGGCTGCCGGTCGCCGGCTGGGGCACCCTCTCGCAGGCGGTCCTGCCCGTGCTGCTCCTGGCGATCCCGCCGCTCGCCTACATCGCGCGGCTGTCGCGCACCTACATGCTCGAGGTGCTGCAGCAGGACTACATCCGGACCGCGCGCGCCAAGGGCCTCCGCCGCCGGCTCGTCGTCTACCGCCACGCCCTGCGCAACACGCTGGTGCCGCTCCTCACCACGGTCGGCATCATCCTCGGCGGGCTCCTGTCCGGCACCTTCGTCATCGAGACCCTGTTCAACATCCCCGGGCTCGGGCGGCTCGCCATCCAGTCCATCTTCGCGCGCGACTACCCGGTGACCATGGCCATCGTCCTGCTGTTCACGTTCTTCTACGCCGGCCTGAACCTCGCGGTCGACCTGCTCTACGGCGTGATCGATCCGCGGATCCGCCTGGAGCCGGCCCGGCGGGGCGCGCGTGAGCGGGCCCGGCGCACCGGTGCGCGGCGCTCGAGCGCTTTCGACCCGGGCGCGGGGTCGGACTTCTGGCGGCGCTTCCGGCGGAGCCGCAACGCGCGCCTCGGCGGAGTCGCTGGTCGCCCTGGTCACGCTCGCGGCCCTCGGCGGCGCCGTGGCTGGCGCCCTACCGGTACGACGACACGGACCTCCTGGCGGTCGTGGGCCGAGCCCCCGCGGGCGCACCTCCTGGGCGGCGACGCGCTCGGCCGCGACGTGCTGAGCCGGCTCATCGTCGGCGCCCGGATCTCGCTCCTGGTCGCGGTCTCGGTCCTCGCGCTCACGCTGACCGTCGGCACCCGCGCGGGCATGGTCGCCGGCTACTTCGGCGGCTGGGTCGACGCGCTCCTCATGCGGGGCGCCGACGTCGTCTTCGCGTTCCCGGAGCTGATCCTCGCCATCCTGGTGGCGGCCATGCTCGGGCCGGGCACGCGGACCGTGATCGTGGCGCTCGCGATCGTCTGGTGGCCGGGCATCGCGCGGCTCACGCGGTCGCTCATGCTCGCGCTCCGGACCGAGCTGTTCGTCGACGCGGCCATCGTCGAGCGGGACGCGGCCGCTCACCATCCTGCTCCGCCACGTCCTGCCGAACATCGTGCCGCCCCTCATCGTGCGGGCCTCGGTCGGCGTCGGCTTCATCATCATGGCCGAGGCGACGCTGAGCTTCCTCGGCATCGGCGTCCAGGAGCCGCTGCCGAGCTGGGGCGGCATGATCCGCGACGGCCTGGTCTCGCTCCGCACCGAGCCGTACCTCGCCCTGTCCGCGAGCGCCGCGCTCGGCGTCACGATCGTCGGCTTCAACCTCCTCGGCGACGGGCTGCGCGACCTCCTCGACCCGCGGTGCGCGACCGGTGAGACGGGATCCGATGACGGATCTCCTCGAGGTGCGCGGACCTCTCCGTCTCCTTCGCGACGCCGCGCGGGCCGGTGCCGGTGCTCGACGGCGTCTCGCTGAGCGTGCGGGAGGGCGAGATCGTCGGGCTCGTCGGCGAGAGCGGGTCGGGCAAGTCGGTCACGGCGCTCGCGATCCTCGGCCTGCTCGGCGAGCAGGGGCGGGTCGACGCGGGCCAGATCCGCCTCGACGGCGCGGGACCTCCTGCCGCTGCCCGGAGCGCGAGTGGCTCCGGGTGCGCGGGCGGCAGATCGCGATGATCTTCCAGGAGCCGATGACCAGCCTGAACCCGCTGTTCCCGGTCGGCTTCCAGGTGGCGGAGGTGCTCGAGGAGCATCTCGGGCTCGGGCGGCGCGACGGCGCTCGCGCGCGCCGTCGAGCTGTTCCGCGACGTCGGCATTCCCGACCCGGAGCGCCGCGTGCGCGACTACCCGCACCAGCTCTCGGGCGGCATGCGCCAGCGCGTCATGATCGCGATGGCGATGGCCTGCCGCCCGCGGCTCCTGATCGGCGACGAGCCCACGACCGCGCTCGACGTCACGATCCAGGCGCAGATCCTCGCGCTCCTGCGCGACCTCGGCCGGGCGCGCGGGCACCGCGGTGCTGCTGATCACCCACGACCTGGGGGTGGTCGCGGCGATGGCGAGCCGCGTCGTCGTCATGTACGCGGGCCAGGTCGTCGAGGAGGCGCCGGCGCGGGAGCTCTTCCGCGACGCCGCGGCACCCGTACACGCGGCTGCTGCTGGCGCGTGGTGCCCCGGGGTCCGCGAGAAGCGGGCGCGGCTGTCGGCGATCGCGGGCAGCATCCCGGCCCCGTCGGCGCTTCCCGTCGGCTGCCGCTTCCATCCGCGCTGCCCCGACGCGATCCCGCTCTGCCGCGAGGCGGCGCCGCACGCTCGAGCCCGCACGGCCCCGACCGCCGCGTCCGCTGCTGGCGCGCCGCCGAGCTCGCCGACGGGGTCAGACGTTGACTTCGCGATCCAGTTGACGGAAGCTGCCGGGCGGGCATGGCTGAGTCGCTGGGAAGTCAAGTCCTGACCCCGCTGCTGGCCGTCGAGCGGGTGACGCGGGAGTTCCGGGCGGGCGCGAGCGTCCTGCGGGCGGTCGACGACGTCACCTTTCACGTCGACCCGGGGGAGACGCTCGGGCTCGTGGGCGAGAGCGGCTGCGGCAAGACCACGGTCGGGCGGCTGGTCCTGCGCCTGCTGCCGGCGACGGCCGGGCGCATCGTGTTCGACGGGCGGGACATCACCGACCTCCCCGAGCGGCAGCTCCGGGAGTTCCGCCGGGCGGTGCAGGTCGTGTTCCAGGATCCCGTACTCGTCCCTCAACCCGCGCCTCACCGTCCGCGACATCGTGGGCGAGCCGCTCCGGAACTTCGGCGCCACGCGCCGGGCGGCGGCCGCGCGGGTGGGCGAGCTGCTCGACACGGTCGGCCTGCCGCCCGAGCTACATGACGCGCTACCCCCACGCCTTCAGCGGCGGCCAGCGCCAGCGGATCGGGATCGCGCGGGCTCTCGCCCTCGGCCCGCGGCTCCTCGTGTGCGACGAGGCCGTGTCCTCGCTCGACGTCTCGGTCCAGGCGCAGGTCCTGAACCTGCTCGCCGACCTCCAGCGCCAGCTTGGGCTCGCGCTCCTGTTCATCTCGCACAACCTCGCGGTCGTGCGCCACGTGAGCCACCGCGTGGCGGTCATGTACCTCGGCCGGCTGGTCGAGGTCGCGCCGGAGGCGGCCCTCTTCGACCACCCGCGCCATCCGTACACGCGGGCGCTGCTGGCGGCGGTGCCCGAGGCCGGGCCCGGACGCCGTGCCGCCGGCCGTCCTGCCCGGGCGAGATCCCGAGCCCGCTCGATCCGCCGGCGGGCTGCCGCTTCCAGACGCGCTGCCCCCGGGCCGAGGCGCGCTGCCGCGCCGCCGAGCCCCCACTCACGGAAGAGCAGCCCGGCCGCTGGGTGCGCTGCTACTTCCCGGAGCCGGAGCCCTTGAGGCGAACGGCCTGAGGCCTGCCATGCTCGTCGAGCGCACGCACTACTACGCCAAGCCCGGCCGCGCCGCGGAGGTCCTCGCCACGCGGCGGCGGGCCTCCGAGGTGCGGGTCGCCCTCGGCCTTCCGCACGGCCGGATCCTCGCCAAGGCCGATCCCCGGGGCGAGGGCCCCGACGTGACCTGGGAGTGCGCCTTCCCGGATGCGGCGGCGCATGCGCAGGACCTCGAGGCTCGCGGACGAGAGCCCCGAGTTCGGCGCCGTGCGCGCCCGGATGACGGCGCTGATCGACCGGTTCGAGCGCCTCGTCCTGGTCGCCGAGCGCCGGCGACCCGTCCGCCGGAGGCCGAGCCGGACGCGGGCGCGCCCGGTGGTGCCGGTCGAGGTCGCAGGTCCCGAGCGGCGGACGGGACGCTGGCCGCATACTTCTACCTGCCGCCGGGCGCCGGCCCGTTCCCGGGCCTGGTCGTGAACCACGGGAGCACCATCCACCCCGGGCACCAGCGACTTCTGCCGGCCGGGCACGGCGGCCGTGCTCACGGCGTGGGGCTACGCCGTGCTCCTCCCGCACCGCCGCGGCTACGGCAACTCCGCCGGCCGCACCTGGCGCCAGGAGGTGACGGCCGAGTTCGGCACCGCCGAGTACGACCGCGCGCTGGCCGCGCGGCTCGGTCGCGAGGCGGACGACGTCGTCGCCGCCGTCGACTGGCTCGGCGCCCGGCCCGAGATCGCCGCCGGCCGGATCGGCGTGATCGGCAGCTCGTTCGGCGGCACCGTCTCGCTCCTCGCCGCCGCGCGCTGCCCGCGGCTCCGCTGCGCGGTGGACTTCGCCGGCGCGGCGATGAACTGGGAGCGGACACCCACGCTCCGCGCGACGATGCTCGAGGCCGCCCGGCAGCTCGCCATGCCGATCGCGCCTCGTCCAGTCGGAGAACGACTACAGCACGGCGCCGACGCGGGAGCTCGCCGCCGAGCTCGCTCCGACTCGGCAAGCCCCACGCGGCGCGCGTGTTCCCGGCGTTCGGACTGACGGCCGACGAGGGGCACCTCTTCTTCCAGAACGGCGCGCCGATCTGGGGTCCCTGGGTACGGGCGTTCCTCGACCGCTGGATGCAGGGGAGGTGACGGACGATGCGGGGCGCGTTCCTGGAGGATCTCACCTGGCCGGAGGCGGGCGCGCGCATCGCCGCGGGCGCCGTGGTGGTGGTGCCGGTGGGCGCGGCGGCCAAGGAGCACGGGCCGCACCTCCCGCTGCGGACCGACTACCTCGTCGCCCGGGAGCTCGGGCGCCGCGTCGCCGAGGCGCTGCCGGTGCTCGTCGCGCCCGTCGTCTCGTTCGGATACTATCCCGCCTTCGTCCGCTACCCGGGAAGCCAGCACCTCCGCGCCGAGACGTTCATGGCGCTCCTGACCGACATCCTGACGGGCTTCGTCGGGCAGGGCGCGCGCCGGCTCGCCGTGATCAACACGGGCGTCTCGACCGAGGCGCCGCTCCGGATCGTCGTGCGGGACTTCTACGCGACCCACGGCGTGCGGGTCGCGGTCGCCGACCTGGCCGCGCTCGGGCGCGCGATCAAGCCCCGCCTCGGGCAGAAGCTGGGCGGCCACGCGGACGAGCTCGAGACGTCGCTCGTCCTCGCCATCGAGCCGGGCGCCGTGCGGATGGAGCGGGCCGAGCCCGACTACGGCCACCTGGCCGACGCCCCCGCCGAACGTCTTCTACCAGCCCGTCGTCTTCGACGCGAACCCGGGATCCGGCCCCGACTGGAGCCGCACGGGCGCGCGCGGCGATCCCTCGCTCGCGACCCGCGAGACGGGCGAGGCGGCGCTCCGGGAGATCACCCGCGAGCTGGTGGAGGGCCTGGTCGCCCTCCATCCCGACCTCCGCTGACCCGACGCGCCTTGACGGGCCGCGCGCGGGGGATGATCTACTTCCTCGGGCGCGCAGAAGCGGTCACGCGCAAGGGGAGCGTCGAATGGATCTCGGACTACGGGGGAAGGTCGCGATCATCACCGGCGGCAGCGACGGGCTCGGGCTCGCCTCCGCCCGGCGGCTCGCCGCCGAGGGGGCGGCCGTCGCGATCTGCGGGCGCGACGAGAAGCGTCTCGCGGAGGCGGCCGGGACGCTCCGGATCGGACGGCGCGACGTTCCTCGACGTGGCGGCCGACGTCGCGCGCGCCGGCGATCTCGAGCGCCTCGTCTCCGAGACGCTCGGGCGGTTCGGCCGGATCGACATCCTCGTCAACAACGCCGGCACCTCGGCGGCCCGGGGGTTCGACACGGTCGACGACGCGGCCTGGCAGGCCGACCTCGAGCTGAAGCTCTTCGCGGCGATCCGCTGCGTGCGGCTCTGCGTGCCGCCCATGCGGAAGGCCGGCGGCGGGCGCATCGTCAACATCCTGAACACGGGCGCCAAGACCCCCGGCGCGCGCTCGCTGCCCACCTCGGTGAGCCGCGCCGCCGGGCTGGCCCTCACGAAGGCGCTCTCGAAGGAGCTGGCGCCGGAGGGCATTCTCGTCAACGCGATCTGCCTCGGGATCGTGAAGAGCGGCCAGTGGGAGCGGCGCTGGGTCCAGGAGGGACGCCCCGGGACGCTCGACAGCTTCTACGAGCGCATGGCCCGGGAGCGCGAGGTGCCGGTGGGCCGCATCGGCGAGGCGGAGGAGCTCGGCGCCCTGGTCGCGTTCCTGGTGTCCGCGCCGGCCGCGTTCATCACCGGAGTCGCCGTCAACTTCGACGGCGGCCAGTCCGCGGTGGTCTAGCTTCGGGGCGACCCGCTCGTGGCCACTGCACGGGTTGCCCATCACGCTCGGCGCGCGCCGAGGCCGTCCTGGCGGGCCGCGGAGGTCGCGGGCCGCTGCCGCGGCCATCCCGCGCGGCCGTGACGGGTAGGATCTTGCGCGTGCATCGCGCCGGGCGGGGATCGCGTACGATCAAGGCATGAGCACGACGACCAAGTACGTCTACTTCTTCGGCGCCGGGCGGGCGGAAGGCTCGTCCGTGATGCGGAACCTCCTCGGCGGGAAGGGCTGCGAGCTGGCCGAGATGACCAATCTCGGCATCCCCGTCCCGCCGGGCTTCACCGTCACCACCCAGGCCTGGGTCCACTCCCGGCGCGCCGGCGGCAAGTGGCCGGACGGTCTCTGGGAGCAGATCGTGGAGCACCTCGAGCGGCTGGAGCAGGTGGCCGACGCGCGCTTCGGGGACCGCGAGCGCCCGCTCCTGGTGTCGGTACGCTCGGGAGCGCGGGTGTCCATGCCGGGGATGATGGAGACCATCCTGAACCTGGGACTCAACGACGCCACCGTCGAGGGTCTGGCCGCCCGGTCGGGCAACGAGCGCTTCGCCTGGGACTGCTACCGGCGGTTCATCGCGATGTTCTCGGTCGTGGTGCTGGACGTGAAACGCGAGGTGTTCGACGCGGCGCTCGACGCCGTGAAGTCCCGGCTCGGCGCCTCTGCCGACTCCGACGTGCCGGCCGACGAGCTGCGGAAGCTCGTCCGGACCTACCAGGACGAGATCGCGGCGCGCACGGGTGCCCCGTTCCCGCAGGACGTCCGGGACCAGCTCGGGAGGGCCATCGACGCGGTGTTCAGCTCCTGGTTCGCCAAGAAGGCGACGGAGTACCGGCGCATCCACGCGATCCCCGAGGAGTGGGGCACCGCGGTGACGGTGATGGCCATGGTGTTCGGCAACCTCGGGGACGAGTCCGGTACCGGGGTCGGCTTCACGCGCGACCCGCGCACCGGGGAGGCGCGCTTCTACGCGGAGTTCCTGCCGAACGCCCAGGGCGAGGACGTGGTGGCGGGGACCCGTACCCCGCTGCCGATCGAGGCCCTCCGCGAGCGGACGCCGAAGATCTACGAGGAGCTCCGGGCCATCGCCGACCGGCTCGAGCGCCACTACAAGGACATGCAGGACATCGAGTTCACCATCCAGGAGGGCACGCTCTACCTCCTGCAGACGCGGGGCGGCAAGCGGTCGGCCCGGGCGGCGGTGCGGGTGGCGGTGGACCTCGAGCGTGAGCACGTCATCGACCAGCACACCGCGATCCTCCGGGTGAACCCGACGGAGGTGAACGAGGCGATCCGGCCGGTGTTCGACGACCGGGAGAAGGCGGCGGCGATCGCCGCTGGCCGGCTCCTCGGCCGCGGGCTGGCGGCGGCCCCCGGCGCCGCGGTGGGGCGCGTCGTGTTCGACGCCGACCGGGCGGTGGAGTGGGCCAAGGACGGCCAGCAGGTGATCCTGGTGCGCCCGGAGACGTCGCCCGAGGACGTGGCGGGCATGTACGCCGCCGAGGGCATCGTCACCTCGCGGGGCGGCCGCACCTCGCACGCGGCGATGGTGGCGGTGGGCATGGGCAAGGCGTGCGTCGTCGGGGCCGCGGACCTCGCGGTCGACGAGGGCCAGCGCCGCTTCGAGGTCGGCGGGCGCACGGTCCGGGAGGGTGACGTCATCTCCGTGGACGGCGGGACCGGCGAGGTCATCCTGGGCGCCGTCACGACGGTTGCCGGCGAGCTGGGCGAGGAGATGAAGACCTTGCTCGGATGGGCCGACTTCTACCGGAAGGGCGGCCTCGGCGTCCGCGCCAATGCCGACACGCCCGCCGATGCCGAGCGGGCGCGCGGCTTCGGGGCGGAGGGCATCGGCCTGGTGCGGACCGAGCACATGTTCTTCGCGCCGGACCGCATCACGATCGTCCGCGAGATGATCATGGCGCCCGACCAGGGCAGTCGCCGCGCCGCCCTCGACCGGCTCCGGCCGGTGCAGCGCGAGGACTTCCTCGGGATCTTTCGGGCCATGGACGGCCTGCCGGTGACGATCCGGCTGCTCGATCCCCCGCTCCACGAGTTCCTTCCGAACTGGAAGGAGTTCAAGGAGATGGTCGCCGAGAAGAGCCGCCTCGAGACGCTCGGCATCGAGGCCGAGGAGCAGCGGCGCCTCGAGGCCATGATCACGGTTGTCGAGAAGCTGCGGGAGGCGAACCCGATGCTCGGGCATCGCGGGTGCCGGCTCGGGATCACCCACCCCGAGATCTACGGGATGCAGGTGCGGGCGATCATGGAGGCAGCCTGCACGGCCGCCGAGCAGGGCGTGCGGGTGGAGCCCGAGATCATGATCCCGCTGACCGGCACCGTCGGCGAGATGAAGGAGACGTTCGAGCAGACGCGGCGGGTGGCCGACGGGGTCCGCGCCGAGATGGGCGTCTCGGTGTCCTACCTCGTCGGCACCATGATCGAGGTCCCCCGGGCGGCGCTCATCGCCCAGAAGATCGCCGAGTACGCCGAGTTCTTCTCGTTCGGCACCAACGACCTGACCCAGCTCACCTACGGGTACAGCCGGGACGACGTCGCCAAGTTCCTGCCGCGGTATCTCGACATGGGGCTGGTGCCGGCGGATCCGTTCTCGATCCTGGACCAGGAAGGCGTCGGGGAGCTGATCGCCCTCGGGATCGACCGGGGCCGCCGCCGCCGCCCCGACCTCAAGGTCGGGATCTGCGGCGAGCACGGGGGCGAGGCGTCCTCGGTCGAGTTCTGCCACAAGGTCGGGATGAACTACGTCTCCTGCTCGCCGTATCTCATTCCGGGCGCGCGCCTGGCGGCCGCCCAGGCGCGGATCAAGGAGCGACTGGCCGGGGGCGGCGACCATCGCTAGCCGACCGGCGCCCTCGCCCGTTCGGCGCGCCGCCCGCCCGTCACCCGCCGCGCGCGCGCCGGGGGGACGCCGATGAGCGTGCGCTTCGGGCTGAGCGTCCCCAACCGCGGCGTCGTCATCGGCGCCGGGAACCCGAAGGACCTGGTGGCGATGTGCGAGGCGGCCGACGCCTCCGAGCTCTTCGACGCCGTCTTCACCGGCGACAACCTGATCTCCAAGCCCCGCATCGACGCGATCGTCTTCCTGTCGCTGGTGGCCGGGCGGACGCGCCGCGTGACGCTCGGGACCGCGTGCCTGGCGAGCTTCGTCTTCCGCCATCCGATCGTGCTGGCCAACCAGTGGGCGGCGCTCGACCTCCTGAGCGACGGCCGGACGCTCCTGGTCGCCTGCATCGGCGGCGGGCCGGACACGCGCCGCGGGCCGCCGTCGCCGAGCGGGGCCAAGTGGGAGACCGAGTTCGCGGCGATGGGGGTGCCCGTCGCCGAGCGCGTCGGCCGGATGGTCGAGGGGATGGGCATCCTGCGCGCGCTCTGGACCGGCGAGGCCGTCACCCACCACGGCCGCTTCTACCGGTTCGACGACGTGCGCATCCACGTCACGCCGGTCCAGCAGCCGTGCCCCATCGCGATCGCCTCGAACCCCAGGCCGCCGAACGCGGACGAGGCGACGATCGAGCGCGCCCTCCGGCGCGTGGGGGAGATCGGCGACGGCTGGCAGGTGGAGATGAGCTCGCCCGAGGAGTTCGGCGCCCGGTGGGCGCGGATCCGCGCTCACGCGCAGGCCGCCGGGCGCGACCCCCTGCCGGACACGTCGATGATCCACTTCTACGTGAACGTCCAGGACCGGAGCCAGGCCGCGTTCGACGAGGCGCGGCGCTTCTACGAGGCGTACCACCTCGGAACGTTCCCCGAGGACTACCTCCGGTGGCGCCTCGTCACGGGCACGCCGACCGAGGTGACCGAGCGCCTCGCCGGCTTCCTCGACGCCGGTTGCACGCTCCCGATCCTGCGCTTCGCGAGCTGGGACCCGGCCGGCCAGATGCGGCGGGCGATGGCGACGGTCCTGCCGGCCCTCCGGGACCACGCGGCCCGGCTGAGCACGCGGCAACTCGAGTCGAGCCGGTAGGCCCCGCTCGCCACGATCGTCCGCGGGAGGCCGAGCCGGGGCTGGCTGCCACGGGGGCGGGGCAGCGGGCGCGGCGGACCGGCGGCCGGTCTGGCGCAGGGGCCGCGCTGGCCGAGGCGCGCCTCGAGGCGGGCCTTCACCGCCGGCCACTCTCCGTCGAGGATCGAGTAGTACACGGTGTCGCGCTGGTACCCGCGGACGTTCATGTGCTTGCGGAGGACCCCCTCGCGCACGGCGCCGAGCCGCTCGATGGCGGCCTGCGAGCGCGTGTTGCGGCCGTCCGTCTTGAGCGCCACCCGGACGCACCCGAGCGACTCGAAGCAGTGCCGCAGGAGCAGATACTTCGCCTCGGTGTTGGCCGGCGTCCGCCAGTAGGGGCGGGCGAGGAACGTGCTGCCGATCTCGACCTGCCGGTCCTTGGGCCGGATGTCGAGGAACCGCGTCGACCCGATCGCCGCGCCGCTCGCGTTCCAGATCTGGGCGAAGGCGACGCACTGGCCGCGGGCCATCAGCTCCCGCGCGTCGCGGATGAGGGCGCGGGTCTCGTCGAGGGCGGCCGGCGGGGGCCAGGCGAGGTAGCGGCAGACCTCCTCGTCCCGCATGGCCTCGAAGAGCCCCGGCGCGTGGCGCTCCTCGAGGGGCTCGAGCGTGACGTGGCGGCCTGCGAGCGTGACGGGTCCGATCTCCATCGCCGATCCTCCTGGGTGGCGGGTCCCGCGCCTCCGAGGACCACCCGGCGGCGCCGCCCACCGCAGAAGGTTAGGCGTCGGCGTGCTCCTGCAAGGACCAGCCGGCCGCGGCGGGCGGGGCCACTTCGACACCGCCGCCCGGGCCCGGCCGGCCGTCACCGCGGCCGGTCGGGGCAGACGCTGAACGGCCCGTAGTCGCCGACGGCGCGGCTCCGCGTCTGGTCCGCATCGGTGAGGACCGCGACGCCGCGCGCCCGGCCCGGAGCCTCGCCGTACAGGCGCTCGTAGTCCCGCCGCACGTTGACGGTCTCGGTGACCCACTCCGCGTCAGGCGGAGGGCCGGAGCGGAGCACGATGACCCGCGCCTGGCCGGTCGGGAGCGTCGTCCCGGCCGGCACCACGCGGCTCCACACGTACTTCACGGCCCGGCCGAGGACCTGGGTTCGTCCCGAACACCGCGTAGACGGCGAGCGGGCTGTCGTTCCGGGCGGGATCGCGCTCGTCGGAGCCCGTGGGGAAGACCCGAGGTCTCCAGCGCCAGGTCAGGACCGGCTCGCGGGCCGCATCCCACGGAAACTCCCGTCCCATCTGCGACCCGGTGCCCTCGGCGGTCCCTCGCACGAAGCGGATGCCCGACTCGGCCACGACCCGGTACGTCGACCGGGCGGCCTCGTCGCGGGGCTGCCAGCCAGCGGGAAACTCGCCGACGGTCGCATCCTGGTAGTCGGCGACGACCCGGCAGCCGCCGGCCGAGCTCGGGGCGGCGGGATCTGGGCTGGGCGTGGGCGCCGAGGGCGTCAGGAGCCCGATCAGCGAGCAGCAGGAGGACGCCGTGATCCGCCCGGATCGGGCGGATCACGGTTCCGTCAGTCTGACTCGGCGACCACCGCGGCAAGCGAGCGCCGAGGCTCGGCGGTCTGAGTCTGCTCGAGCCGCTCCTGGCAGGGACGGCATCGCTGGGCGAAGGGCAGGCTCCGCAGCCGGGCGAGGCCGATGAAGCTCGCACAGTCGCGACAGAGCCCGTAGCGCCCGTCGCGCAGGAGCTCGAGCGCCGCGTTCACCTGGATCAGCTCCTGGCTCGCGCGGTCGACGAGGGCGGCCTGCACCTCGTCGTCGAGGGTGCGGCTGGCCGACGCCACCTGATCGCTGTCCTCGCCGGCGTGGCCCTGCCGTTCGCCGAGCCCCCGACGGATCAGGCCGGCCAGGGTGAGCTGGCGGGCGCGCAGGAAGCGCCCGATCTCCTGGGCGGTCCGGCGGTCGAGGGTGTCGCGGCTCTTCACGGTCGTGCTCATCGGCATCCCCTCGCTGCGCGACGGCATCGTAGACCATCGCGCGGTCGGGTGATGGGAGGGAGCAACGGCCGTGCCCACGGGCTGACAGGTCGGGCCAAGGTCTTGATACTGCTCGTCTTTCCGGATCGATTGCCGATGCGCCCCAACGCGCGACGGCGCGGCGTCGTGTAAGCGTTACACGTGACGGCGTGTAGACGCTGCTTCCGAAGCGCGGCCGTCCTCACGGCGCCGCCGCTCTCGGGCTCCCGGGCGCACGGTCAGGGGGCGCGTCTCACCGGCATGCAGAGGACGCGGTCGCCGGCCTGGCCGGCGCTGACGGCCTGGTACTTGTCCCAGAAGGCCTGGTCGATGAGCCGAAACTCGGGCGGGGTATCCGGCGACCGGTAGCGGCGGTAGCGGCGCGGGCCGCCATTGTAAGCGGAGTATGTCGAGCGAGCCGCGTCGGCCAGGCGTTCCCGCCCCTCGCGGATCCCGTAGCGGCCCAGGAGCTGCCAGAGGATCTCGGCCCCGGCTCCCGCGTTGTACCCGGCGCTCCAGCGGAGCTTCACCGGGTTGAAGAAGCCTCGCCACACGCGCACGTTGATCTGCATCATGCCGAAGTCCCCGGTGGAGGACTGGATCGGGACGATCCCGCTCCGGTCGCGAACGAACTGGCGCCAGCAGCTCTCCTGCCAGGCGACGGCCTTCACCATGTCGCGGAAGAGGTCCTCGAACCGGTCGCCGAGCGCCTCGGCGATCGAAGGAGCGCTCGGCGGCGAGCGTGAGGAGCCGGTCGACGATCTCCCGGTACGCGACGAGCTCGCTGGCCGCGGGGACCCACCGGTCCAGCCGCTCCGAGAGCTCCCGCCACTCGTCGGCCTCGTCGGCGTGCGCCGAGCGGGGCGTGACCCAGGACGGGAGCCACGAGCGCGGCGCCGCCGCGGGCTTCCGCCGCATCCGCCGCGGGGGCCCGTCCGGGTCCCTGAACCGGAACAGGTCCTGGAGCTTCGGATCCGGCGCGTCGGAGTACTCGAGCGGGTCTCCCGAGTACCCCGGCGCCAGCGTGCGGGCCAGCCGGCGTAGGCCGTCGGCCGAGAAGTCGAGGCCCGCGGACGGCGCCGCCGCCTCGATCGCGGTCAGGGCGTCGCCCGCGGCCAGGAACACCACGAACCGGAGGGCGCTGGCGTCGTCGCTGCCCTTGGTTCCGGCGCGCTTCACGATGCCACGGAGCCGGTCCCAGAACCGGAGGAACAGGGGACGGACGGGGTCGACACCACGCTCGGGCCCACGGCCGAGCACGGCCGTCACCTCGCGCCGGGCCGTGAGCAGGAGGTCCAGCAGCTCGGTCCGCATCTCGGGATTCGCGCTGCCTGCGACATCCTTGACCAGGAATCCGAGGAAGCCGTCCCAGCTGTCGACGAGGGCTTCCCACTGCTGGATCTCCGCGCGGGTCAGGGCCCGCTCGGGCGCGGCCGGCACGGGCGGCCCCGGAGGCAGGTCGATGCTGACGCGGAGCCGGACGGCATCCGGCTCGACGGCCAGCTCCCGCGGCCGGAGCGTCTGGAGCGCCGCGGCCAGGCCTCCGGTGGGCGTGCTGAACGAGCGGAGCAGGGTCCGGACCTCCTCGACGGGCGGTCCGAGGTCGTAGCTGAAGCGTTTCCAGCTCCGCCGCGCTCCAGTCCCGGACGACGGTCCAGAGCCGCGTGGCCACGGTCGCGGGCTGGCGGGCCGCGTTGTAGAGGTTGAAGTCCACGTCCCGGAACCGGATCCGCCAGTCGTGGCCCAGCTCGGGCCGCGTCAGGATCTCCGCGTGGCCGGTCCAGGTGACGGAGCCGAAGCACCAGCCGAGCAGGGGAAGCCCGGCGGTCGCCGAGGCGGGCCCGGTGATCCGGATCCGCTTGTCGACGGGCTCGAGGACGGGATCGCGGACGACGAACGTGCCGCAGCCATCGGCCGTCCGCCAGAGCTCGAGCGCGCCGCCGCTCTCCTCGCCGAGATGCTTCCGCACGGCGGCGCGGAGCACCTCGTAGTCGATGGTCAGCGGGAACGTGACCTCGACGGCCGCCGCCGGCGCCGCGAGGACACACGCCAGGGCCACGATCGGGACGATCAGGAGACGACGGACCCGCCCGCCCCCGGACTCTCGCGCGGGCAGTGATGCACGGCCACCGCTCCTCGGTCGATGCATAGCCGGGCCTGTTTCCAGCATACCCGACGCGTGCGCCTCCGACGGCGACTCGCGTTCGACCGCTCTACGAGACCTTCCTCGAAGCCCTCGGGCCTGGCTCCGCCGTCGAGCGCATCATGGCGCTGCAGTGGCGTGAAACCCGGGCGCTGACCGTCGAGCGCCGCGCGCCTCTGATGACGGCGGTCGGCAAGGTGCAGCACCTGCATCGCGAGCAGCGCCGGTCCTGAGGTCCGAGGGTGATGCGGGGCCGCCAATCCGTCTCCGAATGGTGACGCCGCGTATGCGAATGCATACACTGGGGCCATGGAATCGAGGCGCCAGGGGCGACAGCGCGGCCTGCCCAGGGCCGGGTGGGCCCGGGCGCTGCCATGGCTGGTCCTCTGGGCTCTCCTCACGGGACCGGCTGCCGCGGCGGAGTTCACGGGCCGGGTCGTCGGGGTGACGGACGGGGACACCATCACGGTCCTTCACGACCACCAGTCCGAGACGGTGCGGCTCCTGGGGGTCGACGCGCCCGAGAAGCGCCAGGCGTACGGCGATCGCGCCCGGCGGTTCACGGCCGAGCTCGCGTTCGACCGCACGGTCACCGTGCGGACCGGCGGGCGCGACCGGAACGGGCGCCTGCTCGGCGAGGTCGTCCTGCCGGACGGCCGGAGCCTCAGCCAGGAGCTCGTGCGGGCCGGCTACGCCTGGTGGTTCCGCAAGTACTCGCACGACGTCCGACTCGCCCGTCTCGAGGAGGAGGCGCGCCAGGACCGCCGCGGCCTGTGGGCGGACGCGGCCCCCCAGGCCCCCTGGGAGTACCGGATCGGCGGGCGGAGGTAGCGCGGCTGGGTCAGGCCCCGCGCGGCGCGGGGGCAGGGGACCCGCGCGGCGCGCGCGGCCGCGACGAGCGCTGCGGCCGCCAGCGCGAGCAGCGGACCCGCCGTGGCCAGGATCGCCGTCCAGCCGTGGCGGTGCAGCAGCTGCCCGGACGACAGGGAGGTCACCGCGACCGTCGTCCAGATCAGGAAGTCGTTGGCCGCCTGAGCCTTCGTCCGCTCGCCCGGGGTGTAGGTGCGCGTCACCAGGGTGGACCCTCCGACGAACATGAGGTTCCAGCCCACGCCGACCAGCAGGAGCGACAGCCAGAAGTGCCAGACCGTCGAGCCGGCGAACCCCGCCGCCAGGCTTCCCACGTTGACCGCGATGCCGATCGCGATCGTCGCGCGCTCACCGATGCGCTGGATGAGCGGGCCCGTGAAGAACCCCGGCAGGAACATGCCGACGAGGTGCCACTCGATGACGAAGGCCGCGTCCCGGAGGCCGTGGCCGTGGTGCGCCACCATCGCCAGGGGTGTTCCCGTCATGAGGAGGTTCATCACGCCGTAGCCGGCCATCTCGCTGGCGACGGCCACCAGGAAGAGAGGCTGACGGACGATCGCGACGACGGGGCGCGCCGCGCCCGCGGCCCGCGGCTCGACGGCCTCCGGGAGGCGGAGCCCCAGCATGAGCCCCATGCTCCCGAGCGCGAGGAGCGGGATGCACAGGAACGACGCGACGAACCGGGTACCGAGGAGGTCCGCGGTCGAGCCCGCCAGCTGCGGTCCGACGAAGCCGGCGAGGAGACCGCCGGCGAGGACGAGCGAGATCGCGCGGCCCCGGCGCTCCGGCGTGACGGCCTCGGCCGCGGCGAACCGGTAGAGCTGGGCGAACGCCGACGAGACCCCCATGAGAAAGCCGCCGGCGGCGAGGAGCCAGAAGCTCTCCGCGACGACGGCCCAGGCTCCGACCAGACCCCCGGCCATCGTGAAGGCGGCTCCCACGACGAATCCGAGCCGCCGCCCGACGCGGCGCATGATGAGCGAGGCCGGGATCGTGCCGAGGGCGGTGCCGACCGTGAGGGCGGTCGCCGGGAGCGTGGCGAGGGCCTTGTCGGCGGCCAGCGCGTGCCCCGCGAGGGTGCCGATCGTCGCCATCAGGGCGGCGGTGCTGATGAAGGCGGCCTGGCAGAGCGCGAGGAGGAGAACGTTGCGGTGGCTCTGGTCCACGGGGCCCTCTTGTACCACAGGCAAGCCCGGCAAGGGCGGCGCGCACTCGCGGTATGATCGGGCGTCGGCGACCAGCGCGATCGGGAGCGCGGGCGGAGAAGGGGAGGGTCAACGGTGACGACCGGCGTCTCGGGCGGGATCCTGCTGGAGCGTGACGAGCGCGTGGCGATTCTCACGGTCAACCGGGCCGAGGCGCGGAACGCGATGACGTTCGAGATGTACGACGCGCTCCACGACCACATGGAGCGCCTCGACGCCGATCCGGGCGTCCGCGTGATCGTGCTCCGCGGAGCCGGCGACAAGGCGTTCGTCAGCGGCACCGACATCCGCCAGTTCCTCGAGTTCCGGACCCGCGAGCACGCCCTCGCCTACGAGGCCCGGATCGGGCGGGTCCTCCGGCGGATTCACGGGATGGCCAAGCCGACGATCGCCATGGTGCAGGGGGACGCGGTGGGCGGCGGCCTGTTCATGTCTCTCGCGTGCGACCTCCGGCTGGCCGCGGGCCACGCGCGTTTCGGCGCGCCGGTGGCGCGCACCCTCGGAAACTGCCCGGCGCCGTCGAGCGTGTCGCTCCTCGCCGCCACCGTGGGGCCCATCCGGGCGCGGGAGCTCATGCTGACCGCCCGGCTCGTCGACGCCCCGGAGGCGAAGACGCTCGGGCTCGTCGACGAGGTGCACCCGGCCGACGCGCTCGAGGGACGGGTCCGCGAGCTGGCGGCGCAGATCGCGACGTTCGCGCCGCTCACCCTCGCCGCGGCCAAGGAGGCGACGCGCCGCATCCTCGCGGCGGCGTTCACGGTGAAGGACGCCGAGGATCTCCTGCTCTCCTGCTACCTGAGCGAGGACTTCCAGGAGGGCGTCCGGGCGTTCCTCGAGAAACGGCGCGCGGAGTGGAAGGGCCGCTGACGCCCTCCCCGCCGCCGGCCGCCCCCCGCCCGGCCCCGGCCGGCGGGACGGCGGTGGACGTCGCGGTCGTGGGCGCGGGGCCGGCGGGCGCCACGGCGGCGCTCGTCCTCGCGCGGGCGGGAGTCGCGGTCGCCCTCCTCGATCGGGCGCCGCTTCCCCGGGACAAGACGTGCGGGGGCGGGGTCGTGGCGCGGGCGCTCGACTCGCTGCCGCCCGGTATCGCGATTCCCGTCGAGCGGCGCCTGGGGCGGGTCGAGTCGCGCTTCTCGGACACGGGTGTCGCCGTCACCGTCGAGCGGACGGCGCCGCTCGTTCACATGGCCATGCGCGCGCCGCTCGACCTCGCCCTCGCC
Organism: uncultured Candidatus Rokubacteria bacterium; assembly: GCA_963745015.1. Taxonomy (GTDB): domain Bacteria; phylum Methylomirabilota; class Methylomirabilia; order Rokubacteriales; family DASRDR01; genus DASRDR01. Next base: position 628,927 of record CAVUVU010000005.1, on the reverse strand, counting down.
GAGGCCGCTCGCGCCGCGGGTGCGGTGCTCCACGCCCCGGGCGCGCTCGAGCGTGTCGAGCTTTCGGCGGATCACGTCCGGCTCGAGACCACCCGCGGGCTCGTCCGCGCGCGGTTCCTGGTGGCGGCCGACGGCGCCACCGGCTCGACCGCCCGCGCGGCGGGCTGGACCGAGCCCCTGTCCACGGTGCCCGCCCTCGAGGCCGAGGTGGAGGTGCCGCCCCGCGTCCTCGAGCGGTTCGCCGACCGCGCCCGGTTCGATCTCGGCACCCCGGCCGGCGGATACGGCTGGATCTTCCCCAAGGCGGACCATCTCTCGGTGGGGGTCGGCGTCTTCACGCGGAGCGCCGCGCGGCGCCGGCTCCGGGACGAGCTCGCCCGCTACCTCCACGCCGTCGGGCTCGGCGAGGCGAGCCTGCGCCGGGTTCGCGGGGCGCCCATCCCCGTGCGGCCGCGCCGGGTCGCCGCCCGCGGCCGGGTCCTCCTGGCCGGCGATGCCGCCGGCCTCGCGGACCCGCTCACGGGCGAGGGGATCTCGCTCGCGATCCAGAGCGGCCGCCTCGCGGCCGAATCGCTGCTCGCGGCCCGGCTCGATCCCCGCAGCGCGGCCCGCGTCTATGCGGCGTCGCTCCACCGGAGCGTCCTCCGCGATCTCCGCATCGCGCGCGGCCTGGCGTGGGTCCTGTACGGCCGGCCGGCTCTCGCGCGCCGCCTCGTGCCGCGCCTCGGCCAGCTGGCCGGCGAGGCGCTCACCGAGGTCGTGGCCGGCCGCCGGACCTACCGTGCCCTCATCGGCAGCGGCCGCGCCTGGCGGCGGCTCGTGGCGGCGCTCGCCATTCGCTGATCCCTCGCCCAACACCGCCAGGCACGCGCCCACACGCGCCACACTCGCCACACTCGCCACACTCGGAGGTCATCCGATGACAGAGGCGCCCATGGTTTCCGCCGAGAAGCTCGAGCAGCTGGGCCGCTTCCCGACCCAGACCCTGATCGACGCGATGTGGGTCAAGCAGTGGCCGTCGTCGATGGTCCAGGGCGCCCGGCCGCTCGTTCCCGGGCCGGAAGATGGCGGGGCGGGCGGTGACCCTCCGCTTCGTGCCCCACCGGCCGGACGTGGCGGCCGACAAGCCGAAGGGCGAGGCGTCGCCGGAGTACGTCGCCTTCGAGCTGTGCGGCCCGCACGAGGTGCTGGTGGCCTCGTCGGTCGGGCCGTGGGAATCGATCGGCGGCGACATCAAGTTCTTCCGGCTGTTCCAGCGTCAGGCCGCCGGGCTCGTCACGGACGGCTCCGTGCGTGACAGCGACAGCCTCCGGACCTACGGCTTTCCCGTCTACTGCCACTCGACGACGGCCAAGCAGGGGCCGGCCGTGCACTGGCCGTGGGGCGTGAACGAGGTGATCGCCTGCGGCGGCATCGTCGTCCGTCCGGGCGACGCCGTGGTCGGCGACGACGACGGCGTCGTGGTCGTGCCGGCGCCCATGGTGGACGAGGTCATCAAGATCGCGGGCGAGCGGGAGGCCGTGGAGCGCGTGATCAAGAAGGAGCTCGAGCGCCACCCGGGGTCCCCGGGCCGCTACTACCCGTTCAACGAGGCGACCTGGACGCTCTACGAGGAGTACAAGCGCCGCGGCGAGGCCTGAGGCCGGCGCGAGGCCCGCCGCCCTCCTCAGGGCCGCCCGCCGGCCGGCGCGGGGGTGAGGTCGGCCAGCCGCACCACGACGGCCGTGACGTTGTCGTGGGCGCGGGCGGCGAGCGCGGCGGCGATCAGCGCGTCGGCCCCGGACTGAGCGTCGGCCGCCCTTCGCACGATGCGGGCGGCATCCTCGACGCTCAGGACGTCCCACACCCCGTCGGTGGCGGCCACCAGGGCGACCTCATCGGGCCCGCGAGCGCGTGCGGCCGACCTCGGGCTCCGGGATCACGCCGACCGGCCGGAACCAGCGGTCGCCGAGGCTCCGGGTCATCATGAGCCCGCGGCTTCCCCGGACGACGTAGGGCGGGTCGAGCCGGGCCCCCATCCCGAGGACGCGCGCGCGCTCGGCCTCGACGTCGATCCGGTGATCGCGCGTCAAGCTCTCCGATCCCGCCCGGCCCACCCGCACGACACGGCTGTCCCCCACGTGGGCCGTGACGATCGCCTCCCGGCTGAGCAGGAGAGCCGCGACCGTCGAGCCGCAGTCGGCGTCGGCCGTCACGGCCTCCATCTCGCCGAACGCCTGCCGGAGGGCGTCGGCCGGGTCCCGCCCCGCCCGGAGCGCGCGCAGGACCGCGAGGTGAAGGTCGGCGGCGGCGCGGTCCGCCACCTGGGCGCCGCCGTGGCCGTCGTAGACGGCAGCGAACAGGCCGCCGGGCGTCGCCTCGACCGCCCAGCGGTCCTCCATGTAGGGACGATGGCCGATGTCGGCGGCGACCCCGACCCCGGGCGGCAGCGCCGTCACGGCTTCGGGCGCGCGGGCGGGGTGAGGCGGGGCGTCCCCGCCCACTCCGAGACGCCGTCGTCGTCCTCGATGATGACGTAGAAGACCGTGGGACCGAAGGCGTCCGCGCTGTCGCCCCAGACGCGCGCGAGGAGCGCCCGTCGTCCCGAGTCGGCGTCCCCGAGGATCAGGACGATGTAGTCCTTCGTCCCGTCCCGGTCGACGTCGACGATGCCGGGCGGCATCGCCTCCTCCCAGCGCTCCGATCCGGCCCGGAAGCGAAGCGCCTCCCCGTCGGGGGAGAGCGCCATCGGGCGCTCGTTCGCGGGAACGAGCTTGGCCAGGATCTCGGGCGGGAGCAGCTCCACCTGGGCGTGCGCGACCAGCGCGACGAGCCACGAAGGCCGCGGCGAGGCACGGGATCAGACTTTGACTTCTAGACAATTCGAGGGGCTCGCCGGAAATGGTCAGAAGTCAACGTCTGACCCCGCGGATCTCGTCGAGCACCGGCAGGAGGTAGGTGCGGAAGCGCTCGGGATGCTCGCTCATCGGGAAGTGGCCGAGCTCCTTCATGATCGTGAGACGGGCGCCGGGGATCCGGGCCGCGGTCGCCCGCGTGTCGTCGGGCGTGCACGAGAAGTCGTACTCGCCCGTCAGGAGGTAGAGCGGGCACCGCGACGTGTCGATGCGGTCGACGCGGTCGCGAAGGTCGCCCTCGACCCGGTAGAAGTGGAGGTCGCCGCGGAAGACGCCGGGCCCGCCCTGCGCGTACATCCAGAGCGTCTCCCACCGGGCCTCGGCCGGGGCCTGGGGGGCGATCAAGCCCGACATCAGCGCGCTGCACAGCTCGCCCCCGTGGATGTCGGGGCGGTGGAGCCACGAGGTGTCGTCGTACCACGGGGCCTGGTGGGCGGCGGCCTCGAGGCCGATCAGCGCGCGGAAGCGCTCGGGGGCGCGGAGCGCCAGCTCGAGCACGATCTTGCCGCCGATCGAGCAGCCGAGGACGGCCGGCCGGTCGAGCCCGAGCGCCTGGCAGAAGGCGAGGATCAGCTCGACGTACGCCGCGGTGGTGAGCCGATACTCCTCGTCCTCCCAGCCGACGGGCGGCAGGGACTTCCCGTGGCGCGGCATGTCGAACGCGAGGACGCGCCAGTGCCGCGTCACGGCCTCGTCGGTCATGAGATGCCGGAACTGCCGCCCGTCCGCGCCCGCGGTGTGGAGGCAGACGAGCGGCGGGCCCTCGCCCGCCTCCTCGAAGTACACGCGGTGGCGACGCCCGTCGAGGGTGAGATGAAGGTACCGGCCCACGATCGGCTCGAGCACGGGGATCAGCGGCTGACCCCGGCGCGCCGGGGCGCCGCGAGGACGTCCTTCAGGTACCGGAGGTGCGCCATCAGGGGCCAGAGGTCGCCCTCGATGCGCGCGACGCCGAGCTTCTTCATGGCGAACAGGTCGTGGTAGCCCGGCTCGGGCATCGGCTGCCAGAAGCGCGCCCACGCCTCGGCCGGCGCCCGCACCGCGAAGCTCCACGAGCGCATCAGGAACGGGCCGCCCTCGACGGCGGCCAGGCGCCCGGCGGCGACGTGGACGAGGTACTCCGCGTCGCCCACGGCCAGGAGGAAGCTGGTGGTGAGCCGCTGGCCGCGCCGGACGAGGCTCTCGTCGGCATTGACCAGGTCCGGGAGGCGGACGACGATCGATTCGGTCTCGGCGAGCCGCACGGCGGCATGATAGCGCAGGACGCACGGTCCGGCGCTGGCGCCTTCGAGCGACGCTCGTCATCGGCGAAGGACCAGGACCGCGGCGCGGAGTCGTCGCTCGACGATGCGACTCGGCGTGCGCGGATGACGCGGACGCGCCCGCCGTGGGATCGGCGGCCGCGCGAGCCGCGTGGTAGCCTAGCCTGGAGTCGTCCTGCAGGAGCGAGCGGCCCGCGCGTGGCCGCGCCCGCATCGAGCGTTCAGGAACGGAGGCGGACATGGGCCGAGCCCTCGAGCCGGAGTTCGTCGGCCGGACGTACGACGACTTCCTGTTCCGCCCCCAGGCGAGCCCGCTCGGCTCGCGGCGGGAGGTGCCGCTCGGGACGCGGCTGACGCGGCGGCTCACGCCTCGAGCTGCCCCTGATCTCCGCCAACATGGACAGCGTCACCGACGCGCGGATGGCGGTGGCGATGGCGCTGGAGGGCGGGCTCGGCTTCGTGCATCGCGGGCTTCCGATCGCGGGCCAGGCGGCGGAGGTGGCGCGCGTCAAGCGGACCCAGGGCCACGTCGTCGACCGGCCCTTCTGCCTGGCGCGCGGGAGCAGCGTCCGGGAGGCGCGCGAGCTGGCGCGGCGGCACAACGTCACCGGCCTCCTCATCGAGGAGGCGCCGGGCAGCGGCGTCCTCGCCGGGCTCCTCTCGAACCGCGACTGGCCGTGGAGCGCGGCGCAGGACGACCGCCCGGTCGAGGAGTTCATGACCCCGGTCGACAGGCTCGTGACCGGCCCCCCGGACATCTCGATCGAGGAGGCCGAGCGGCGCATGTTCACGCGCCGGGTGGAGAAGCTGCCGCTCGTCGACGGCGACCGGCGCATCCGCGGCCTCATCACGAAGAAGGACATCCTGGCGGCGCGCCAGCGCCCGTACTCGAGCAAGGACGCCCGGGGGCGCCTCCTCGTCGGCGCGGCGATCGGCGCGCGCGGCGACTTCCTGGAGCGCGCCGCGGAGCTGATCGGGGCGGGCGCCGACGCCCTCCTGATCGACATCGCGCACGGCCACTCGGAGGTGATGCGGCGCGCGGTGGAGGCGGTGCGCGCCCGCTTCTCGGGCGTCGAGCTCGTCTGCGGGAACGTCGCCACGGCCGAGGGCGCCGCCTTCCTGCGGGATCTCGGCGCGGACGCGATCAAGGTCGGGGTGGGGCCCGGCCGCGGGTGCCGGACGCGGCTCGAGACCGGCGCGGGGGTACCTCAGCTCCAGGCGATCCGCGAGGCGTGGTGCGCGGTCGAGGACACGGTGCCGATCATCGCCGACGGCGGGGTGCGCGAGGACAAGGACGTGTTCCTCGCGCTCGTCGCCGGGGCGTCGGTCGTGATGCTGGGCAGCATGCTCTCCGGCACCGACGAGGCCCCGGGCCAGATCATCGAGGACCCGGGAACGGGGGAGAAGCGCAAGATCTACCGCGGGATGACCTCGCCCCAGGCCGTCTTCCGCGCCCTCTACGACGACGAGGAGACCGACGCCGTCGAGGCCGCGCTCGAGACGCCGGCCGAGGGCCAGGAGATGCAGGTGCCGTACCGCGGGTCGGTGGTGGACATCCTCCGGCGGATCCGCGGGCATCTGCGCTCCGCCGTCAGCTACGGCGGGGCCGAGTCGCTCGCCCAGCTCCGCGCGAAGGTCCTGCCGGACCCCCTCCGCTACCTGGTCCCCCTCTCCTCGGCCTCGCGCGCCGAATCCTACGAGCGGTGAACGACCCTCGACGCGGTCCGCCCGCGGGTCCAGCGCAATCAACGTCCAGCATCGAGGGCGGAACGCGGGCGCCCGCGATCGACTCTCGAGGAGCGCGAAGATGACGGAGCCGGTGTCCGAGGAAAAGAAGAAGGCCTACTTCGAGAAGGCGCGCAAGGGCATGCTCGCGTGGCTGGCGAAGCGGGACGGGGCGGCCGCCACGCTCGGCGAGATGCACGAGCACAGCTCGGAGCGCTTCCTGATCGCCCACCAGGGCTTCTCGGCCATGATGGAAAGCTTCGTGGGCGAGGGGCTGGTCGACTACGACCAGACGACGAGAACGGCGACCTTGACCGACGCGGGCCGGCGCTTCATCGCCTGAGCCAGCCCGGGGTCTGACCCTCTAGAAGAGCGCGCGGGACTGGCCGCCGTCGACGTTCAGGCAGGCGCCGAGGACCAGGCTGGCGGCGTCCGACGCGAGGAAGGCCACGACGCGCCCCACCTCCTCGGGCCGGCCGAAGCGCCCGAGCGGCAGGTCGGCCTCGAGGAATCGCGCGATCCCGTCGGGATCCTCCCGGGTCCGCCGCTCCCAGCCGCCGCCGGGGAAGATGATCGAGCCCGGCGCCACCGCGTTCACGCGGATGCCGTGGGGCGCAAGCTCCATCGCGAGCGCCTTCGACATGCCGATCTCCGCCGCCTTGGCCGCGATGTAGGTCGGGCGCCGCACGTAGCTGCCGCCCCACTCCCGACCGTAGATCGACACGATGTTGACGATGGCCCCGCGGCCCCGGGCTTGCATCGACGGCACCACCAGGCGGCTGGCGCGCACGGCCGACATCAGGTTCAGGTCGATGGCGCGCTGCCATTCCTCCTCGCTGGTCTCGAGGAACGACCCGCCGGTCGAGCCGCCGACGTTGTTGACGAGGATGTCGACGCCTCCGAACGCGGTGAGTCGCGGCCTCGACGGCCTCCCGGACCCCGTCCGCCGTCGTGACGTCGGCGGGGACGGCGACGGCCTCGACCCCGAGCGCGCGCACCTCGGCCGCCGCCGCGTCGAGCGCGTCCTTGCCGCGCGCGCAGAGCGCGACGCGGCAGCCCTCGCGCGCGAGCTCCAGCGCGATCCCGCGCCCGATGCCCCGGCTCGCTCCGGTGACGAGCGCGGCCCTGCCCCTGAGTCCGAGGTCCATGCGTCGCCTCCTGTGTGATGTCGGCGTCAGCCTAGCCGCGCCGGCGGCGCGGCGCAACCGCGCCACGCAGAGAGGGCTGGCCAGCGGGGCTTGACAGGCGCGGGGCCGAGCGGCTATCCAACCTTCTCGGAGGACATCCATGACAAGCTCCACGCGGCTCCGCATCCGCGACGTACAGGCCCGCGCCATCGTCGCGCCCATGACCCCGCCGGTCCGCACCGCGTCCGGCTCGGTGACGCAGGCCCTGCTCGTGCTGATCGATCTCCACACCGAGGAAGGCCCGGTCGGGCGCGCGTACATCTGCGCCTATCAGCCGATCGCGCTGCGCCCCCTGCGAGATCTCGTGCTCGAGGTCGGGGCGACGATCAAGGGGCAGGCGGTCGTGCCGCTCGACCTGGAGCGCGCCATGCGGGCGCGCTTCACGCTGCTCGGGGGCGCGCGAGGCCTCCAGGGGATGGCCGTCGCCGGGATCGACCTGGCCGCGTGGGACGCGCTGGCGGTGGCCACCGGCGTTCCGCTCGCGACGCTTCTCGGCGGCGAGGCCCGGCCCATTCCGGCCTACAACAGCCTCGGGATGCTGGCGCCGGGCGAGGCCGCCGACGAGGCGGCGAAGAGCGTGGCCGCGGGCTTCCGCGGCGTCAAGATCAAGGTCGGCTGGCCCTCGCTCGACCAGGACCTCGCCTCCGTGCGGGCGGCCCGCCGCGCGCTGCCGGACGACGCCGCCCTGATGATCGACTTCAACCAGTCGCTCACGGTGGTGGAGGCCCTCCGGCGGGGGCGTGCCCTCGACGGCGAGGGCGTGGCCTGGATCGAGGAGCCGGTGCGCGCGGACGACTTCCGCGGGGCCGCGGAGGTCGCCGCGGCGCTCGCGACGCCCGTCCAGATCGGCGAGAACCTCGCGGGGCCGTTCCAGATGGAGGAAGCGCTCCGTCTCCGGGCCAGCGATCTCGTCATGCCGGACGTCCAGCAGATCGGCGGCGTGACCGGCTGGCTCCGGGCGGCGGCGCTCGCCCACGCCGCCGGCGTGCCGTGCTCGAGCCACCTGTTCATCGAGTCGAGCGCCCACCTGCTCGCGGTGACGCCGACGTGCCACTGGATCGAGTATCTCGACATGGCGGGACCGATCATGGCCGAGCCGCTGCGGCCGCTCGACGGCACGCTGCAAGCGCCGCCCCGGCCGGGGCTCGGGATCGCCTGGGACGAGGCCGCGGTCCGGCGCTACCTCGTGTCCTGACGACGCGGCGGCGCCCGCCCCGGGTGTCGTCGGCGGCGGCCGTCCGGCTAGCGGCGCCTCTCTGGCCCCGCCGAGCTCCCCATCGCCCGGGCGCCGTCGGTCGACGCGACCTCGGCCGTCACCGTGGAGATCGGCACGCCGGCCCGAGCATCGGCGCCTTGGCGACGCACGGTGGCGCGGTGGCCGTGACTGGACTCCTCCGACTTCTCCGCCAGGATCACCAGGCTGTTGGCCAGGGCCCGGCCCGGGCCGGTCGCGGCGAGAGCCCGATCGAGCGTGCAGAGCCCTCGGTAGAGCGCGCCGGGGATCCGCCCCAGGCGCGGGCGGTGCAAGACCGTGGACGGCAGGAGATTGGTCGCGGAATGGAGTCCCCACGCGCGGACCAGCACGAGGCCGGCATCGCGGAGCAGCCGGTCGATCTCGGACCGCGTGAAGAGCCTCAGGGGAGGATAGCCCGGGTAGTCGATCCAGACGCCGTCGGCGACCGGCCGGGCGAAAGCCCGGGCCGCCGCGCGCGCCGTCACGTCGTAGCCGAGCGGATCGCCCACCGCGCTGGAGGCGAGCCGCCACACCAGGTCGAGGCTCCAGCGATGCTCGACCTCGAGGAAGGCCCGGCCGCCGGGCCTGAGGACCCGCGCGATCTCGGAGACCGCCCGGCCCGGCCTCGGGACGAAGGAGAGGGTGCTCCCGCACGAGACCACGAGGTCGAGCGTCCCGTCGCGGCACGGGAGCGCCTCGACGTCGGCCTGCGCCAGCCGGGCTCGGCCGCAGCGCGACACCGCCGCGCGCAGGAGCCCGGCCGAGAGATCCACGCCGAGCGTGTCGTAGCCGAGCTCCGCCAGGATCGCCGTCTGGAATCCGGTGCCGCAGCCGGCGTCCAGGGCCCGCAGGCGCCGGCCGCCGGGCCGGGGCGCGAGCTCCCGGCGCACGAGGCCGTGGAGGACCGCGTAGAGGTGCTCGTACCAGGGCTCGAGCTCGTCGTACGATGCCGCCATCGCGTCGAAGGCCGTTGCGGGATCGGTTGCCACGGTGCGAGTGTAGCGAAGGCCCGAGTGCCGGGCGAGAGGAGCCTCGATGCGTCGTCCGCGCAAGACCGTGCGATCGAGCATGCCGGCGCCACGCCGGCCGCCGGCCGGAGCGGTGGATGGCCGGCCCGCCGCGGGGAGAGACGGCCAGCCCGACGGCTCGGGCCCGCGGGAGAACGGGCAACCCCTCGAGCGGCCGGTGCGCGAGCCGATCCGCCTCGTCGCGGACGGCGCCATCGGCTCGGTGAGCCGGCTCCTCGACCGCATGCGCGCATCGGCGTTCCAGGGCCGGCGGCTCGGCGAGGCCTTCGGCGCCTGGAAGCGCATGATCGACGGGGACGGGCTGATCGCGATCGGCCTCGCCGGGTCGATGGCGAGCGCGGGGCTCTGGCCCCTGATCGTCTGGCTCGTCGAGCGCGGCTACGTCGACCTCGTGGTGTCGACGTCGGCGAACGCCACCGAGGATCTCCTGGAGCAGCGAGGGGTCCGGATCCTCCAGGTCGACGCCGACCGCGCCGACGACGAGGCGCTCCGGCGCCAGGGGTTCTATCGCTTCTACGATCACGTCGTCAGCACCGCCGAGTACGACGCGATGGAGGACTTCACCAGCGGGTTCTTCGAGCACCTGGCGGACGCGTGGCCGCGGCCGTCGATCAGCGGGGTCGGGTTCATGCGGGAGCTGGGGGCATGGCTCGACGGACAGGGCCTCGGCGGCGGCCTCGCGGCGACGTGCGCGCGCCACGGCGTGCCGCTCTTCGTGCCGGCGGCGCCGGACGGCCCGCTCGCCGAGGGGTATCGCGCGGCCCGGCGGAAGGGGCCCGTCGTCGACTTCTTCCGCGACTACGAGATCGCGCTCGCCATGATGAACCGCTACATGGCGCCGGGCCCGGGGACGAGCGCGATCTTCCTGGGCGGCGGGGTCCCGAAGGACTTCATCCAGATCACGGCGACGAGCGTGTCGACGCTGAGGGGCGCGGAAGCCTGCCCCCACGTCGCGGCGATCCAGATCACCACGGACAACCCGGTCTACGGGGGGCTGGGGGGCGCGGGCGTCAACACCGAGGCCATCTCCTGGGGCAAGGAGACCGTTGACGGCGACAACGTCATGGTCTTCGCGGACGTGACGATCGCGGTGCCCTTCCTGTGCCAGGGCCTCCTCGAGCACTACGGCCCGCGCCACGTGCGGCGGGCGCGAGGGGGCATCGCTCGCACGCTGACGGCGCTCCAGGACGGGTGATCGGCAGGGTCTAGCTGTCGCGCCATTCACGCGCGGAGGGCGGCCAGGAGTGCCAGGCTCGCCTCGACGACTTGCTCGCCCGCGCCGGTGGGGAACGGCCCAACGAGGCGAGAGGTGGGGGCGTGGGAGCCAGTACCGGGACTCCGACAAGGCGGGTCGCGCGTGGAGTGTTCGACGACCTCGGGATGCTCGGTCGTCTCGGCCGAGACCTGCCGGCGTTCCTCCGGGCGCCGGTGACCGTGGAGCACGCACGGGCCCGGGTGCGTGAAGGCCTGGCGCGCCGGGACAGCCGATTCCTGGACCTCGTCGAGCGTGCCGTGTACCGGCGCCCCGCCAGCCCCTACGCGCCGTCTGCTGCGCCATGCCGGATGCGAGCTCGGGGATCTCCGCAGCCTGGTCGCCCGGGAGGGCGTCGAGGGCGCCCTGGGGCGCTCGCGGAGCGAGGCGTCTACGTCACCTTCGACGAGCTGAAGGGCCGCTCCCCGGCCGTGCGTGGCAGCTCCCGCTTCGACTTCACCCAGGCCGACTTCGACAACCCTCTCGTTTCATCGCACTTTGCCGTGCACACCAGCGGCACCAGTGGCCAGTCCAGCCGTGTCCGGCGATCGCTCTCCTTCGTCGCGGATGTGGCCGTTTCGACGGCGGTCGGCTTCGACGCGCACGGTCTGCGGGCGCCGCGCGTCGTGCTCTGGCTCACCGCCCCGGTTCAATGGATGCTCACGTTTCCCAAGCTGGGCTGGCCGATCGCCGGCTGGTTCCACCTGGTGCGCCCGCTTCCCTGGGTCGCGCGCCTCGGGGCGCGCTACCTCGCCCTGCTCGCCGCGTCGAGCGGCTGTCGAATCCCGCGGCCCGTCCACTGCGACCCGCGTCAATCGCGGAAGCTCGCGGAATGGCTCGCGCGCGAGCGGCGCCAGGACCGCCCGCTCATCGTGCTTTCGGCGGTCAGCCCGGCCGTCCAGCTCGCGCTCACCGCCCAGTCGGCGGGCATCGATCTCCAGGGCGTCATGTTCAGTGCTGCCGGCGAGCCGCTGACGGCGGCGAGGCGCCGACACATCGAGGCCAGCGGCGCGAGGGTGTTCGCCACCTACGCCGCCACCGAGATGACGGCCGCCGCCTCCGGCTGCGCGACGCCGAGCGCCGTCGACGACGTGCACTTCTTCGATGACCGAAACGCAGTCGTCGCGCGGTCGCGCGAGGTCGAGAGGGGCGGACCGGTCGTCGAGTCGCTGCTGTTCAGCTCCATCAGCTCCAGCTCGCCCAAGCTCCTCCTCAATGCCGAGCTTGGCGACTACGCGCGAATCGAGCGGCGCGCCTGCGACTGCGGGCTGGGGGCCCTGGGGTTGCGCACCCACCTGTCGGATATCCGGAGCTTCGAGAAGATGAACAGCGAGGGAGTGAGCTATGCCCGTGCGAACCTGCTCCCCATCGTGGAACGGGAGCTGCCACGCCGGTTTGGAGGGGCCGGCATCCACTACCAGCTCGTGGAGGAGGAGGCGGCCGACACCTCCACCCGGATGGTCCTGCGCGTGCACCCCTCCATCGGCCACGTCGACGAGACCGCCCTGCGCCAGGGGTTCCTGGAGGAGCTCGCGCGGGACGGCAGCCTGCTCGATCGCTACCAGGCCGAGCTCCTGCGCTGCGCCCGGGCGGTGACGATCAGCCGTCAGCCGCCGATCGCCACCAAGGCCGGCAAGATTCTGCCGTTTCAGATCATCCGGCACGACCGTCGCCCCGCGGGCTGAGACCGGCGGTCGCAGGAGCGATCGTCCCTCGCCGAGATGGCGACGTGGGCCGAGGCGTCAGCTTGCGATGCTGGTCCTGGAGACACGCACGACCCGCCGATCCGTGACGGCCAACCCTCGAGTCTACGCGTGCAGCGCCGCCAGGAGGGCCAGGCTCGCGTCGACGACTTGCTCGCCGGCGCCGGGGCGGAACGGCGAGGTGTCGACCTCGTAGCCCCGGTCCGGATAGGCCTCGGCCGTCGGCAGGTAGCCGAGGTAGTCGTTCGTGTAGCCCGAGAAGAGCGTGTGCGGGAAGGGCGAGCGCGCCTTGACCTGGGCGCCCAGCTCGCTGAACGGCTCTCCCGCGAATCCGACCAGCGCCACGTCACCGAGGCGGATCCCGTGGAGCTCCGTCTCCACCTCGAGGAGCCCCGCGTACTGCCGGGCCTTGTCGGCGAACATGCCGGCCCGCCGCGCGAGCCCGACCGCGACGCACAGGTCCTCCTCGCTGACCTTGCCCCGTGCCGCCGCGAGCTCCGCGGCGCGGGTCCGGGCGTCCGCCGCGGCCTCGGCGACCGGCGGGTACTCCCGCACCGGCAGCCGCATCGTCCGGGTCGCCACCCGCAGGGTGCCGTCCGGCTCGCCCGCCGGCTCGTCCGCGTAGATCCCCAGCGGCGCCCCGGACTCCATGACCCGGAGGAGCCGCTCCCGCCGCGGCACGCGTCTGGAGGCGGAGCGCGAGCCGCGCCGCCTCGTGCCCGAGGATCGCGCCCAGCCGGCGATAGACCGCGACGTCGCCCACGTAGTCGACGATGGCGTGGACGTTCCCGGCCGCGCCCTGGAGGAAGAGGCAGGTGGCGCCGGTCGCGCTCTCGACGACCTGGCGGACCATCCCCGGGTAGTCGGGCGTGATCAGGCGGTTCGGATGTCCCATGATCGTCGGGTGGCAGCCGTAGTGGACGATCACGGCGAGGGGGCGCTCGTCGACGTCGTCGATCCGCACGACCTTCACCTCGCGGTCGGCGAAGCCGTCCCAGTTCCGTCCGGCGACGACCCGGCCGGTCGGGAGCTTGAGCCGCCGGTTGACGACGATGTCGGAGGAGCCGGAGCCCGCCGCCACCCGGGCCGGCCGGAGGCGCCGCTTGGCGTCCCAGGCGGCGCCGGCGATCCGCCCGGCCAGGCTCGCGACGTAGGGGCCGATCAGCTCCTCGCCCTCGGTCATCCAGCTCGGGCCCAGCATCGGGCCGGAGTGCGTGTGGGTGTACGAGAGCCGGACGTGTGCGAACGGAATGCCGCAGAGGTCGGCGACCGCCTGACGGATGGGCCCGGCGAGGTCGCGCCCGACGACGCAGAAGTCGACGTCGACGAGCGCGGCCTCGACGGGCCCGTTGGCGAGCACGAGCACGGTCGCCAGGAGGTCCATGTCGACCCCCTCGGCGCGCTGGTGCGTCTGGACGCCCCAGCCGGCGTGGGCGATGCCGATGGGCGGGGTGATGACGGCGCGGCCCACGCCGGCCCGGAGCGTCGGGAGTCCATGGCGGCTACTTCTGGACCGTCATCTCGCGGAGCGCGACGAACGGCCGCGACTGGTTGTTGATGTAGAAGCCGCCGACCTTGCTGGTCGCGGCCCAGATGAACGGGTTCGGCTGGACGCGGATCCACGGGACCTCGTCCGCGACGATCTCCGCGATCCGCTTGTAGATCGCCTTCCGCTTCTCGACGTTGAGCTCTCCGCGGCCCTGCGTCAGGAGGGCATCCATGTCCTTGGTGCTGTAGCCGCCCGGGTTGTTCTGGCCGCCCGTGAAGAGGGCGCTCACCACCAGGCCGTCGGGATCGGCCTCCCGCAGGAACGTCGTCTGCCCGAGCTGGAACTGCTTGTCGCGGTAGACCTGCTGGATCCAGGTGGCGAACTCGAGCTGCGTCGAGCTTGACGTTGACGCCGCCGCGCTTGAACGTCTCCTTGCAGACCTCGGCGATCTTGATCGGCTGCGGGAAGTTCATGACCTTCCACTCGAGCTCGAGTCCCTGCGGGAGCCCGGCCTCGGCCAGGAGCTTCTTGCGCCCTCGGGGTCGTACTTGGCGCAGTTGACGTCCGCGTGCGCCCAGTGGCCGACGGGGAAGGGGTTGCAGCCCTGCGCGGTCGTGCCGACGCCGAAGAAGACCGAGCGGTTGAGCGCCTCGCGGTCGACCAGCATGCCCAGCGCCTGCCGGACCTTCTTGTTGTCGAGCGGCGGGGCGTGCTTCAGCAGGATGACGGCGTAGGCCGACGAGGCCTTCGGATCGTGGAGCGCGATGCCTGGCGTGCTGCGCAGCTCGGCCAGCGTCGAGTGAGGCACCTCGCTGATGATGTCGGCGGTCCCGGTCCTGAGATTGGCGACGCGCGTGGCCGGCTCCACCACCGGCACCCACCGGATCTCGTCCACCTTCGGCTGACCGGGCACGTAGAACTTGTCCCAGCGCCGGACGAGCAGGTGCGAGTTCGGCACGCGCTCCACGAAGCGGAACGGCCCCGTCCCGATCGGCTCGAGGCCGATCTTCTCGACGTTCTCCTGGGCCACGATCGTCGCGAAGGCGAGGTTGGCCAGGAACGGCGCCGACGGCTGCTTGAGGAGTGAGCCGCACCCGGTAGTCGTCGAGCACCTCGACCTTGTCCAGGTCGAGGATGAGCGTGAACCACTTGCTCCGCCCGCCGAGGCTCTGGATCCGCTCGAGCGAGAACTTGACGTCGGCGGCCTTCATCTCACGCCCGCTGTGGAAGAGGACGCCCTTCCGCAGCTGGAACACGTAGGTCTTCGGGTCGGGCTGGGTCCAGGACTGCGCGAGGTCGGGCACCGGCTGGAAGTCGCGGTCCAGCGCGGTCAGGCTGGAGAACATCGACTCCCACGGGCAGTAGTCGTTCCAGGCCGTGACCAGGTGGGGATCGAGCTGCTGGATGTCGGTCGCCATGTGGATCCGCATCGTGCCGCCCGACTGGGCGGCCGCGGGCTCCGGCCGGGCGCCGGCGAGGAGGGCGAGGCCGGCCAGGGCGATGCCGCTCTCGCCCGCGAGGCGGAGCAGATCCCTGTCGGCTGAGGTGCATGCCGTTGGACTCGAGGATGTCGAGGATGCGTTGCGTGTCGGTCATGGTGTAGATCCTCCTGTGTGAGCGATGTGACGCGGGTGCCCGTCGGGTTCCGGCGGCGCGGCTCACGCGCCGCGCTCCGCCATGCGGAGACGGGGATCGAGCGCCTCGCGGAGCCCGTCCCCCAGGAAGTTGAGCGCCGAGCACGGTGACGAAGATCGAGAGGCCGGCGAACGTCGCGTACCAGGGCGCCTGGCTGAGCAGGTTCCGCCCGAAGGAGAGCATGGAGCCCCAGGAGGGATCCGGCGGCTGGACCCCCAGCCCGAGGAAGCGAGAGCGCGGCCTCGACCAGGATCGCGTTGGCCACGGCGAGCGAGCCCTGGACGATCAGCGGCGAGAGGCAGTTGGGCAGGATGACGCCGGCCGCGATGTAGACGCTGCCCGCCCCCAGCGCCCGCGCCGCCTCGACGAACTCCTTCTCGCGGATCGACAGGGTGTTGGCGCGCGTGATCCGGGCGAAGGCCGGGACGAACACGATCCCGATCGCCACCATGGCGTTCTGGAGCGATGGCCCGAGGACGGCCATCAGGGCGATGGCCAGCAGGATCGCCGGGAAGGCCAGCAGGGCGTCCATGAGCCGCATGATGAGGCCGTCCAGCCGGCCGCCGACGTACCCGGCCAGGAGACCCAGCGGGATGCCCACGGAGGCGGCGATCCCCACCGCGATCGCGCCGACCATGAGCGAGGCGCGCGCCCCGTACACGATCCGGCTCAGGATGTCCCGTCCCAGGTCGTCCGTGCCCAGCCAGTAGCGGGCGGACGGCGGGAGGAGGCTGTCGATGGGATGGATCTCGTCGGGCCGATACGGCGCGACCCAGGGGGCGAAGACGGCGAGCAGGGCGAGGACGCCGGTCAGCCCGAGCCCGAACGCCGCCGTGCGGCTCCGGAGCAAGCCCTTGAGCACTGTCATCGGATGCCGCTCAGCCCGGGGACCCGTACCGGATCCGCGGGTCGAGGTACAGGTACAGGAGATCCACCGCGAAGTTGACCAGCACGAAGGCGGTGGCGACGAACAGCACCACGCCCTGGACCACGCCGTAGTCGCGCTGCTGGATGGCGGCCAGGGAGAGGCGGCCCAGCCCGGGCCAGCCGAAGACCTGCTCGATCACGATGCTGCCGCCGAGGAGGGCGCCGAGCTGGAGGCCCAGCACGGTGACGACCGACAGCAAGGCGTTCTTCAGCGCGTGCCGGGTGACGACTGCTCGCTCGGGCAGGCCCTTGGCGCGGGCCGTCCGGACGTAGTCGAGCGCCAGGACGTCGAGCATGCCCGAGCGAAGGAAGCGCGTCAGGGGCGCCGCGAGCGCGACCCCGAGGGTGAACGCGGGCAGGATGCTCGTCCGGAGGGCGCCGACGGGATCGGTCCTGAGCGGAAGGTATCCCGAGGGCGGCAGCCACCGGAGCTCGAGCGAGAAGAGGAGGACGAGCATGATGCCCAGCCAGAAGCTCGGGAGAGAGATCCCGAGGAGCGCGAAGGTCGTCGACCCCTGGTCGACCCACGAGCGCGGCCTGAGCGCGGCGACGATGCCGGCCGGGAAGGCGATGAGGAGCGCGACGACGAACGCGCTCGCCACGAGCTGGAGCGTCACCGGCAGCGCGCCGAGGATCAGCGCCAGTGCGGGCTGCTTGGAGACCCAGGACGTCCCGAAGTTCCCGGCGGCCACGGCGCGGAGCCAGCGAGCGTACTGGACGACGATGGGCTGGTCCAGTCCCATCTCGCGCCGGATCTGGGCCATCACCTGCGGCGTCGCCTCGGTGCCCAGCATGACCGCCGCGGGGTCTCCGGGGATGAGCCGCACGATGGTGAAGACCATGATCGAGAGGAAGAACAGGACGAGGACCAGCTGGACGGTTCGCTCGACGAGATAGCGCTGCATCAGGCGCCCGAAAGCTCGGTCAGTATAGCCACCGGTCCCGGACTGTCAAGGCAGCTGGCCGCCCACTGCCGATCACGGCGGCCACGGCACGCTTCGGGGGCCGCACCTTGACACGCTCGTGCCGCGCGGCCACGATTCGGCTCATGGAATCCCGGCGGCCTCCGGCTCGCCGGCACCTGCGACCGAGGAGAGGCCGATGACCTCGAGCTACGCCGCGCTCGACGAGCGTTATCTCCACCCCATGACCGATCCGGCGGACAAGGGGCGTCTCACCGTCCTCGTCCGCGGTCAGGGGATCCGCCTCGAGGACGCGGAGGGACGCTCGTACATCGACGGGCTGGCCGGCCTCTGGAACGTCAACCTGGGGCACGGGCGCGAGGAGCTGGTCGAGGCGGCGGCCGACCAGATGCGACGGCTCGCGTTCGCCAACACGTACAGCGGCTACGCCAACGCGCCGGCGCTCGAGCTGGCCGCGCGGCTCGAGGCGCTCGCGTATCCGGGGCTGCGCGCGAGCTTCCTCGCCACCAGCGGGGTCGACGCCAACGAGGCGGCGTTCAAGACGGCGCGCTACTTCTGGCGGCGCCGCGGCCGGCCGTCGAAGGTGAAGGTCATCTCGCTGGAGCACGGGTATCACGGCGCGACGATCGCGGGGATGAGCGCGACCGGGATCCCCGACTACGCGCGGATGTTCGGGCCCCGGCTCGCGGAGTTCCTCCACGTCCGCTCGCACTACCCGTACCGCTGCGACTTCGCCCGGCCCGGCGAGGGGCCGGGGGCGGCCGCCGCCCGCGTGCTGGAGGAGGCCATCGTCCGCGAAGGACCGGACACGGTGGCGGCCTTCCTGGCCGAGCCGGTGCAGGGCGCGGGCGGGGTCATCGTCCCGCCGGACGACTACTTCCCGCGGGTGCGGGAGATCCTGGACCGGCACGACGTGCTCCTCATCGCCGACGAGATCATCACGGGGTTCGGTCGGACGGGGGAGTGGTTCGGGCTGACGCACTGGGGCGTGCGGCCGGACATCTTCACCTTCGCCAAGGGCGTCACCAGCGCGTACTTGCCCCTCGGCGGGATGATGGTGAGCGAGGCGATCGCCCGCGCGATCCACGAGGCGCCCGCGTCCGAGCGCTGGGCCCACTCGTCGACCTACGCCGGTCACCCCGTCTGCTGCGCGGTGGCGCTCCGGACGCTGGACATCCTGGAGCGCGAGCAGCTGGTGCCGCGGGTTGCCCGGCTCGGCCGCTATCTCCTGGACCGGCTGCGCACCCTCGAGGACCTCGACTGCGTCGGCGAGGTGCGCGGGCTCGGTCTGATGGCGGCCGTCGAGCTGGTGGCCGACCGTGGAACGAAGGCGCCCTTCGCCCCGGACCTCCGCGTCGGCATGCGGATCACGCGGCACGCCCAGGAGTCCGGGCTCATGCTGAGGACGCGCGGCGAGGTGGTGACGCTGGCGCCGCCCTTCGTGATCACGGAGGCGGAGATCGACGAGACGGTGGCGATCCTGCGCGCCGCCATCGAGAAGACCATGGGCGAGATTCGATGACGCGGCTGGCGCGGGCCCGCGCGTCACTCGCGCCACGCCAGGGGTGCGAAGTGCGGTGCGCCTTCGCCCCGCGAGGCAGAGGGCCTGGGGATCGGGGGAGGAGCGGATGACGTTCACCGGCAAGGTCGGCGTGATCACGGGCGCGGGTTCGGGGATCGGACGGGCGACGGCACGGCTCCTTGCCGAGCGGGGCGGAGCGGTCGTCGCCGCCGACGTCAACCGCGCGGCGGCCGAGGAGACGGCGGCCCTCGTCCGGGCGGCAGGCGGCCGGGCGGAGGCCTGCGCCTGTGACGTGACGCGGGCCGAGGACTCGGACGCGGCCGTCGCGCTGGCGCGCCGGGCCTTCGGCCGCCTCGACGTGGTGGTCAACTGCGCCGGCATCCTCCGCGTGGCGTCTCTCGAGGACACCTCCGAGAAGGAGTGGGAGGAGGTCATGGCGGTCAACCTGACCGGCGCCTTCCTCCTCACCCGCGCGGCGCTCCGCGCCCTCCGCGAGCAGGGCGGCGGCGCGATCGTCCACATCGCCTCCCGCGCGGCCATCCGGGCGAAGGAGGGGCACGGCGCCTACTCGGCGTCGAAGGCCGGTATCCTCCAGCTCACGCAGATGGCGGCGGTCGAGGGCGCGCGCCACGGCATCCGCGTGAACTGCGTCTGCCCGGGCTTCATCGACACGCCGATGACCCGCGGGATGTACGACATGGGCGCGACCATCGCCGCGTGGAAGGAAGTCTGCCCGCTCGGGCGGGCGGGCACGCCCGAGGACGTGGCCCGGGCGATGCTGTTCCTGGCCTCGGAGGACGCCGGCTTCATCACCGGCGTCGCGCTGCCGGTCGACGGCGGCCGCACGGTGGTGTAGCCGTCACGCACACCGGGCCGCGAGAGGAGAGCCTGCGATGGCGCTGACGCTGCGGGCACTACACCCCTGGTTCGGCGTCGAGGTGCTCGACGTCGACGTCGCGCGTGTCGACGATGCGACCTACAGGGATATCGCCGAGGCGTTCGACCAGCATTCCGTCCTGCTCTTCCGCGGGCAGCGCCTCGACGACCGGGAGCAGATCGCCTTCAGCGAGCGCTTCGGACCGCTGGAGACGACCATCCGGAGCATCGCCAGCCAGGCGCGGACGCTGCCCGAGATCTCGAACCTCTCGAACGTGGACGCCGAGGAGCGACTCATCCCTCGAGGCGACAAGCGGAGCCTCTTCCACGCCGGCAACCGGATGTGGCACAGCGACAGCTCCTTCAAGCGGATTCCGGCCCTGGCCTCGTTACTGTCGGCGCGCGAGGTGCCGCCGGAGGGCGGCGAGACGCAGTATGCCAGCATGCGCGTGGCCTACGATCGACTGACCGAGGAGGAGCGGCGCCTCCTGGACGGCAAGGTGGCCGTCCACAGCTTCACCTACTCGCGAGGCCTGATGAGCGATGGCCTGTTCGAGCCCGAACATGCTGCCCAGGTGCCGCCGGTGCGCCAGGCGCTGGTTCGCGCCAACCCCACCAACGGGCGGAAGGCTTTTTACGTGGGCTCCCATGCCTGCGAGATCGTTGGAATGCCCACCGATGCGGCGCGGGCGCTCATCCAGCGGCTGGTGGCGGCGGCCACGCGGCCGGAGCTGGTCTACACGCACCGGTGGCAGGTCGGCGACCTGGTCATGTGGGACAACCGGTGCATGCTGCACCGCGGTCGCCCCTGGGACGAGGAGCGCTACCGGCGGGTGATGCACCGCACGACAGTCGCGGGCGACAGCCCGACCGTGGCGGACGGCGAGGTGACCGTGTCCCCGGCACGCCCGGCGGACGTCGCGTGGGCCCGGACGCAGGTTGACGGCCACACGGTGGCGTAGGAGGGACGACGATGATCGTGCGCAGTTTTCCGACTGGATCGCTCTCGACGGCGGGCTGGCCGGAGGCTCCGCGCATCGGCCTGGTGGTGCCCGCCACCGACCAGGTGAGCGAGGCAGCCTTCGCCGAGATGCTCGCGGGCCATCCGGTGTCCGTCGTCGCGAGCCGGGTCGCGTTCGAGAACCCGGTGGTCATGGCGACTCTCACTCGTATGGTCGACGACCTCTCCCGGGCCACGTCCTTGCTCCTGCCCGGGGGCCGGATCGACGTGGTGGCCTTCTCCTGCACGTCGGGCACCGTGGCCGCGGGCCTCGACCGGGTGGCGCGCGCCATCGAGGCCGCCAAGCCCGGGGTCCCGTTCACGACGCCGATCACCGCGGCCGTGGCCGCCTTCCGCCGCCTCGGCGCGCGGCGGATCGCCGTGCTGACGCCGTACGTCGACGAGGTGAACGAGGCGATTCGCGGGTTCCTGGCCGCGTCCGGCCTCGAGGTCGTCGAGTTCGGCAGCTTCCACCTCCGGACCGAGCCGGAGATCGCCGCGGTCCCGCGGGAGGCGATCGTCGCCGCCGGGAAGTCGATCGCGGTGCCCGGCGCGGAGGCGGTCTTCATCTCCTGCACGGGGCTCCGCGGGCACGCGGCCATCGCCGAGCTCGAGGCCGCGACGGGCCGCCCGGTCGTCACGAGCAACCAGGCCCAGGTCTGGGAGGCGCTGTCGATGGTTGGCTACACGCGGCCGCTCCACGGATACGGCCGCCTCCTCCAGGGGCTCGCGCCCGCCCGGGCCGCGTAGGGTTCCCGGGGCCGCGGCGTGGCGCTTGCCCGCGCGCAGATTGAGCAGTTCCGCGAGGAAGGGTTCGTCGCCGGCATCCCGGTCTTCAGCGGGGCCGAGTGCGAGCGGTTCCGGGAGACCGCCGAGCGCTTCCGGGCCGAGCACCCGGCGGACCGGGACTGGGCCTTCGACATCAAGTGCAACCTCCTGTTCGACTGGGTCTACGAGAACGCGACGCATCCGCGGCTCCTCGACGTCGTCGCGGATCTCCTCGGCGAGGATCTCCTCCTGACGGACTCCGTGTTCCGGATCAAGGAGCCGGGGTCGGGCACCCACTACGGCTGGCACCAGGACTCGGCGCGCATCGTGGTCGAGCCCGCGCCGGCGATCGTCTACGTGGCGATCTCGGACGCCACGGTGGAGAACGGCTGCCTCGCGGTGATCCCGCGGACCCACGACCGCGTCCGTGCCTTCGACCTCGTTGCGAACCCGGGACAGGCGCACCGCCGCGTGGCGCGCCTGCGCGAGGTCGACCCGAGCCGGGCCGTGTACATGGAGCTCCGCGCCGGCGAGGTCGCGATCTTCAGCGCCAACGTGGTCCACGGCTCGGCCCCGAACCGCGCGCGGGCCGCGCGGTTCGCGATCCTCCACGACTACACGCCGGCGTCGGGACGCCAGTCAGTCGGACGGGGCTCGGGGCAGCTCGTGCGCGGCCGCGACGTCTTCGGCCACTTCGCGCACGAGCCCGTTCCCTCGGCCGACTTCGAGGCGAACGTCCGCATGCGCCGGCGGATCCTCACCGAGTATCCGGAGAACATCCTGATGGGCCCGCTCGAGCCCGGCGCCCGGCCCGACTTCCCGGACCGCCGCGAGGCGAGCTCCTAGGCGGACGGCAGGCCGGTCAGGAGCCTTTGCTGGACTCGAGCGTCTCCTTCCGCGCGTAGTACTTCGCCTGCGCCACGATGTCGACGCCCGACGGTCTCGCTCCACGCCTGGAGGAGACGGTGCACCGTCGGGCCGGGCTTGCCGTCGCCGATCGGGCGGCGGTCGACTCGGGTCACCGGCAGGACGCACGGGCTCGTGCTCGTGAAGAACGCCTCGTCGGCCGTGTAGAGGTCGTAGGGCTGGAGGTCCTCCTCGGCGATGGGGATGCCGAGCTCCTTCGCGAGGTCGAACACGGTCCCGCGCGAGACGCCCTGGAGCACGCTCCGGTCCCCGGCGGTCTTGATGACGCCGTCGGTGACGAGGAACAGGTTGTAGCCGACCCCCTCCGTGAGATTGCCGCGGCTGTCGAGGAGGATGGGCCAGCCCTCGGGATCGACGTCGGAGGCCTCGAGCTCGGCCATGTTGAAGTTCATCCGGCTGAAGTTCTTGACCTTCGGGTCGAGGGCGTCGGGGTTGAAGCTGCGCGTCCGCACGATGACGCCGTGGGCGCCCGTGTCGTAGAGGTGCGCGTACCGGACGAAGCCCATCTGGCGCGTGCAGATGCCGACGGCGGGCGGTCCCGCCTTGTGCGCCCAGCGGCCGCGGCCCCGGGTGACGAACTGCCAGAGCTGGTAGTCGCCCACGTCGCCCCGAAGGTGCTCGTTGCGCGAGACGACCTCCTCGCTGATCCGCTCCAGCTCGTCCGGGGTCAGGCCCGGGTCGATCCGCACGTACTTCAGCGAGCGGTAGAGCCGGTCGACGTGCTCGCGCATCCGGAAGCTCTTGCCGTTGAACGTGCGGGCGACGTCGAACACGCAGTCGCCCACCAGGAACCCTCGATCCATGGGATCGATCTTCACCTGGCTGAACGGGACGTAGTCCCCGTTGAAGTACGCCACGTAGTCGGCCATGACTCCTCCTCGCCTTTCGGGCCGGCGCTTCCGGCCACTGGCAAATGAGTGCGTGCGACGCGGGGATTGTACCCGCCTTCTGCGGCCGGGGAAAGCGTGCTAGCCTTCTGCGTCACTCGGATTCCGCGGTGGACGACGGGCCGCGGGAGACCGCGAGCCGTTGCCGCGTCGGCGGGAGAGTGGGCACATGATCGGGCGTCGGATCCGAGTCGGGCTGATCGGAGCGGGCCGCATCGCCGGGTTCGTCCACGTGCCGAGCCTCAGGCTGCTCCCGGACCTCTGCGAGGTGACGGCGGTCGCCTCCCGGGATGCGGCGAAGGCGAAGAGCTTCGCCGAGCAGTGGGGCATTCCCCGGGTGCACGACACCTGGGAGTCCCTCGTCGGCGATCCCGAGCTCGACGCCGTCGTGGTCTGCCCCCCGAGCGACCTCAACGGCGTCGTGGCGGCGGCCGCGGTGGCTGCCGGCAAGCATGTGCTCTGCGAGAAGCCCCTCGCGATCACCCATCCGGAAGCGAAGGCTCTGGCCGAGGCGGCGACTCGCGTCGCCGGTCGGGTCCACATGGTCGCGTTCACGTTCCGGTTCGCGGCCGGGCTGCGCTACCTGAAGCGGCTCGTCGACGAGGGGCACTTCGGCGAGATCCGGCACTGGCGCATGTCCTACTTCAACGACGGCCAGCTCGACCCCTCGCTCCCGTTCGGCTGGCGCCACCAGCGGGCGCGCGGCGGCGCGGGCGTGATCGCCGACATGGGCTCGCACATGATCGACACCGCCCGCTATCTGCTCGGGGACGTCGTCGCGGTCAGCGGCGTGAACCGCACCTACGTCGCCGAGCGCCCGGTTCCCGGCGGGGGCCGGGGCCATGTGGAGACGCCGGAAGCGTCGGCGTGGGTCGCGGAGTTCGCGAGCGGGGTCATGGGGACGTTCGACGTCAGCCGCGCGGTGGCGGGGCGGGGGGGCACCGGCCGGCCCCAGTACCAGGGGGTCGAGATCCACGGCACCGGCGGCGCGGCGCTCTACGAGCTGATGCACCCCTTCCAGCTCCAGATGAGCCTCGGGCCGGCGATGGCGCGCCGGCAGCACTGGGCGACCGTCGAGGTTCCGCCCGAGTTCTGCGGTCTATCCGGGGTCGCCGCGCAACCCGCGCGTCGACGATCCGCTCCTCGGCTACAAGTACGATCAGGGCGTCGCCTTCGTCCGCGCGGTCCGCGGGGAGACGACGGACTACCCGACCTTCCGTGACGGCGCGGCGGTTCAGGGCGTGGTCGACGCGGTCGACCTCTCGGCGCGGGAGCGGCGCTGGATCGGCATCGCCCCGTGACCGGTGCCGCCCGGTTCCTCGTCCGGCGCTCGCCAACGCTCATTCCGCGTGCAGAGGAGGTTGCCATGAGGATCTCGACCTCGACCATCCGCAGACTGGCCGCCATGCTGATCGTGGCGCTGGCCGCGCTCGGCGCGGGCCCCGCGGGCCCGCCGTCCGCCGCCGCCGCCGGCAAGACCACCCTCGTCCTCGGCGTCGACATCAGCGACACGCGGACCTTCGATCCCGCGCGCCAGTTCGAGTACTCGCCGCCCATCACGGTGCGGGCCGTGTACGAGACGCTCATCACGCTGACGCCGGGAGACTACGTCACCCTCAAGCCGCTTCTCGCCGAGAGCTGGAAGCTCGCCGACGGCGGCAAGGCGTGGGAATTCAAGCTTCGCAAGGGCGTGAAGTTCGCGAGCGGGAACCCCTTGACGGCGGCGGACGTGAAGTTCTCCTTCGAGCGCCTGGCCAACCTGAAGGACCAGCCGGCCGACATGGCCGAGAACCTCGGGCCCATCGAGGTCGTGGATCCGCAGACGGTCAGGATCGCGATGGCGGACAAGACCCAGCCGCTCCTCACGCTCTTCACGTCGGTGACGTACGCCGTGTACGACTCGAAGGCGGTCATCGCGCAGGGCGGGACCAGCGGCAAGGACGCCGAGAAGGCGGACAAGGCCACGACGTGGCTCGACACGCACTCGGCGGGGACCGGCCCGTACGTGCTCACCGGCTGGACGCGGAACCAGGAGGTGATCCTGGAGCGCAACAAGAGCTACTGGCGGGCCCCGGCCGCGTTCGAGAAGGTCGTGCTGCGGCACATCGCCGACGGCGCCGCGCAGGTCCTGGCGGTCCGCCGGGGCGACGTCGACGCCGCGCTGAACCTGTCGCCGGACCAGCTCGACTCGGTCGCGAAGGACGCGAACCTCAGGATCGTCTCGGGATCGAGCCTCGACTACATGTACATGACGCTGACGAACAGCGCGGACATGAACGCGGCGCTCGGGAAGAAGGCGGCCCGCCAGGCGGTGGCGGCCGCCATCGACTACGACGGGATCATCAAGGGCCTCATGGGCGGGCACGCCATCCGGCCGGCGACGTTCATCCCGATCGGGCTGGGCGGCTCGACCGAGGCCCTCACGAAGGAGATCAGCTTCAAGCAGGACCTCCCCAAGGCCAAGAAGCTCCTCGCGGAGGCGGGCCTGCCGAACGGCTTCTCGTTCAAGATGTCGTACGGCAAGGCCTCGATCGCGGGCACGTCCTACGATCTGGTCGCCCAGAAGATCCAGTCGGACCTCGCGCGAGCCGGGATCACCGTCGAGCTCGACCCGATGGATCAGGCGACGCTCCGGACGGCGTACAAGGAGGGCAAGACCCAGTCGGTGCTGACGTTCTGGAACCCGGACGCCATGGAGCCGTACCTCTGGGCCCAGCCCTCGATCGGCCGGGTTGCCAAGCGCGTCCACTGGGCGCCGCCGAAGGACATCGTGGATCTCGTGAACCGGGCGGGGGGAGAGCCCGACCCGAAGAAGTCCGCGGGCCTGTATCGCGAGTTCCAGAAGATGCTGATCGACCAGGCGAACTACATCCACCTGATCCAGCCCATCTACCGTGTCGCGACGAGCAAGGCGATCGACGGCTACCGGCTGACCGCGGCGGGATGGCAGGTCGACCTGTACGACGTGAAGCCCGCGAAGTAGCCCGCGCGGCCGACATGAAACCGCCGGATCGCCGGGAGGGTGGCGGGGAGCGACGACGCTCCCCTCGACACGACCCCGCCGTGTAGCGGATGGGCTTCCGGTACGTCCTCCTCAGGGTGGTCGCCTCGGCCGCGATGGCCGCGGCGGCCACCCTGGTCGTCTTCCTCGTCGCCCACAGCGTCCCGGCCGATCCCGTCCTCGCCCAGCTCGGGGACAAGCAGGCGTCCAACCCGGAGACCGTCGCCCGCTTCCGCGCGCGCTGGGGCCTGGACCGCCCGCTGCACGAGCAGTACGGGATCTTCCTCGCCCGCCTCGCCCGCGGCGACCTGGGCGAGTCGATCGCGTCCCGCCGCCCGGTGCTCGACGACATCCGGCAGTACGTCCCGGCGACGATCGAGCTGGCGACGGTCGCCGGCTTCCTCACCATCGCGATCGGCGTGCCGCTCGGCGTGGCCGCCGCCGTGCGGCGGGACGGCTGGGTCGACCACGCGGCCCGCATCCTCTGCCTGATCGGCGTGTCGGCGCCGACGTTCTGGCTGGCGTTCATCGTGCTGGCGCTCTTCTACGGCGGCCTCGAGATCGCCCCGTCGCCGGGCCGTCTGGACGTGGGGGCCGGCGCCCCGCCTCACGCGACCGGGATGTTCGTGGTCGACGGCATCCTGGCCGGGGACTGGGCGGCGGTCCGGAGCGCGCTCGCGCATCTGGTCCTCCCGTCCGTGGTCCTCGCGGCCTCCACCCTCGGCATCGTCACCCGGACGACCCGCGCGGCCATGCTCGAGACCCTCGGCCAGGACTACGTGCGGACCGCCCGGGCCAAGGGGCTGGGGGAGCGCGGCGTCGTGCGGCACCACGCCTTCCCGAACGCGCTCCTGCCGATCCTGACGCTCGCCGGCCTCGCCTACGCGGAGCTCCTGGCGGGCACCGTCCTCACGGAGACGATCTTCTCCTGGCCGGGTCTGGGCCGGTACACGTACCAGAGCGCGCTGGCGATCGACTTTCCCGCGATCATGGGGGTCACCTTCCTGGTGGCCCTGATGTATCTGGGGATCAACCTGCTCGTGGACATCGCCTACCTCTTCGTCGATCCGCGGGTCGCGCGGCGATGAGCACGCAGGCGCTCGCGATGGCGGTGCCGGCGCGTCCCGCCCGCCGGTGGGGCGGCCCGCGGACGATCGGCCTGCTCGGCGCCGCGATCATCCTCGCCTGGGGTGCCGTGGCTCTCCTGGCCCCCCGCCTGGCCCCGTACTCGCCCCGCCAGGTGGAGGTGCTCGCGCGGCTGAAGCCCCCCTCGGCGGAGCACCCCTTCGGGACGGACTCGCTCGGCCGCGACGTGCTCTCGCGGGTGCTGGTCGGCGCCCGGGTGTCGCTCCCGGCGGGCCTGGTCGTGGTGCTCCTCGCGGCCGCCTTCGGCACGGCCTACGGCGGCATCGCCGCGTACGGCGGCACCAAGGTGGAGGAGGTCCAGATGCGCGTCACCGACCTCTTCCTGTCGTTCCCGCCGCTCCTCCTGGCCATGGCCATCGCGGCGGCCCTGGGCAAGGGCGTGCTCAACACCATTCTCGCGATGGCCGTCGTCTGGTGGCCCAAGTACGCGCGTCTCGCGCGGAGCCTGGTCCTCGTGCAGCGCTCCCTCGAGTACGTCGAGGCCGCGCGCGCCCTCGGGCAGGGAGCGGGCCGGACGCTCACCCGCCACATCGTGCCCAACGCGATCGGGCCGATCGTGGCGCTCCTGGCCCTGGACGTGGGGAACGCCATGATCACGTTCGCGGGCCTGTCCTTCCTCGGACTGGGCGTCGTCCCGCCGACGCCGGAGTGGGGGGCCATGGTGTCCGAGGGCCAGGTCCTCATCGAGCAGTGGTGGGTGTCGACGTTTCCGGGGCTCGCGATCTTCACCGTGGTCGTGGGGTTCAACTTCCTGGGCGACGCCATCCGGGACTGGCTCGACCCGCGCGGGACGCGGAGCTGAGGCGGATCGGTCACTGGCGGACGGCATCTCGCCGGAGGGACCATCACAGCAGAGGGAGGAGCGCCGCCGCTCCTCCACGAGGAGCAGGGGATGCGGGCGCAGGTCGTCGTGATCGGCGGGGGCGCGTTCGGCGCGAGCTGTTTCTACCATCTGACCGGCCGGGGCGTGCGGGACGTGGTGCTCCTCGAGCAGGCGACGCTCGGCTCGGGCTCGACGGGGCGCTCCGCCGCCGTCGTCGAGACGCAGTACCTCGCCCCGGACCAGGTCGCCCTCTGCGCGTGGTCCATCCGGGTGTTCCGCGGCTCGAGCGAGGAGCACGCGCTCCCGTTCGTCCACCACGGGTATCTCCGGCTCGGCCACTCGACGGAGGACGTGGCGGGCTTCCACGAGAGCGTCGCCCTCCAGCGCGCGCACGGGCTCCACGACGCGCGCGTGATCGGGCCCGACGAGATCGCGCGCGTCGTGCCGGCCCTCCGCGTGGACGATCTGGCGGGCGCCCTGTGGGGCTCGTCGGACGGCTACGTCGACGCCGTACGCTACTGCGAGCTGATGGTCGGACTCGGGGCGGCGGCGGGCGGCCGCGTGCTCCAGGGCCGGCGCGCCACCGGCCTCCGGCTCCGGAGCGGCCGCGTCGCGGCCGTCGAGTGCGACGGCGAGGCGATCGAGTGCGAGACGGTGGTCAATGCCAGCGGCGCGTGGGCGCGCCGGCTGGGCGGCGATCCTCGGGCTGACGCTGCCCGTCGACGGGTATCGGCGCCAGCTGGTCCAGTTCGAGCCGCCGAGGCCGCTCACGACCCCGGTGCCGATGGTGATCGACTACGTGCCCGGCGTCGAGCGCGAGGGCCTCTACTTCCGGGACGACACGCCGGCCCGGATCGTCGCCGGCCTCCACTGGGAAGTGCACGGGGAGGCGGAGCGCCCGCAGGACCCGGACGCGTTCCGCCAGTCGGTGGACTGGGACTACGCGGAGCGGGTCGCGGAGGCGCTCGCGGCCCGCTACCGGGGCGCCGCGGACTTCCGGGTGACCGGCGGGTGGGCCGGGCTGTATCCGCTCACGCCGGACACGCGCCCGATCGTGGGGCCGACTCCCGGGAGTGGCCGGCCTCTACCAGGCGCTCGGGGGCGGCGGGGTCGGGGTCCAGATCTCGCCCGCGATCGGCGCCATGACCGCGGAGCTGATCACGACGGGCGAGACCACGGTCATGCCGGACTGGGCCCGCTACCGCCTCGAGCGCTTTGCTCCGGGCTCGACGCTCCCGACGTCCTGAAAGCGCCGGGGGAGGCCGGGCTCCGGCGCCCGGATTGCGCTCTGCCTCGACACGAGCGCCGGATCGCCCTATGCTGGCGTCCGGATACGCGGCAGCCGCCGCGGGAGGAGGGAGTATGCTGCACCTTCTGGGTCAGGCGCTCTTCGGCCTCGTCGTCGGCGCGATCGCCAAGCTGCTCTTCCCGGGTCGGGATCCGGGCGGGTGGATCGTCACCGCCCTCCTCGGACTGGTGGGGTCCATGATCGGGACCTTCGTCGGCCGCGCGCTGTGGGGGGGAGTGGACTACTCCTCGGGCTGGACCACGTCCATCCTCGGGACTCTCCTACTCCTGGCCATCTACCGGGCCGTCAAGAAGCGCCAGACGACGTAGATTCGGCCGCGGCGGAGCCTCCCGCCCGGGCCGGCCGGGGCTGGCCGGGCTCAGGCGTTCACGTGGGGCAGGACCTCGCGGATCACCCGCTCGAGCTGGCCGACCTGATCCCAGGCGGCGAGGCGCAGCGTGATCCGCTGCATGCCCGTGTCCCGGAACCGCCGCAGGCTCGCCACGCATTCCTCCGGGCTGCCGAGCGCGGTCCACTCCTCGATGCGGGCCCGCGTGTAGTCGATCGAGTAGTAGCGGTCGAGGAAGCGCTTCGTCTCGGATAGCGCGGCCTCCCGGTCCTCGTTCACGTTGATGTTGTGGTAGTAGCAGTTGCCCAGCCGGTCGGGATCCCGTCCCTCCTCCCGCGCGTAGCGCCGGATCGTGTCCCAGTACTCCGCGAAGACCTCCGGGCGGAGGCTGTGCGTCTGCCAGCCGTCGGCGAATCGCGCGACTCGACGGAGAGCGCGCTCGATCCGGGCGGGCTCCGGCCGGATCGTCCACGGATTGTTGGCGAGCCAGATGGGGCAGGGCTGCTGGAGAGGCTTCGGCTCGAGCGTCACGTCCTCGAACTGGAAGAACTGGCCCCGGTGCGTCACCCGGTCCTCGCTCCAGAGCCGGCGGAGGATGGTGACGTGCTCCTCGAGCCGCCGCTGGCGCTCCTCTACGGGCACGCCGACCGCCCGGGCCTCGGCGCCCCAGTCGCCGGCGCTCCCGCCTCCGGCGCAGACGATCAGGATCGTGCGGCCCTCGGCGATCCGGTCGAGGCTCGCCCACTCGTACGCGAAGACCAGCGGGTTGCGGAGCGGAAAGCTCGCCAGGCAGGCCGGGCCCAGGCGCAGGCGGCGCGTCCGGCCGGCGATGGCGGCGAGGAGGGTGAGCGCGTCGAGCCGGGGCTTGGCGAAGAGGGAGTCCCCCACCCAGACCGAGTCGAAGACCCCGGAGGCCTCGGCGCGGTCGGCGAGCTCGAGCAGCTGGGCGGGTGTCGTCAGGCCCAGCATGACGCCTCGGTTCGGGAGCGTCAGCCCGAAGGCGAGCGGTGGCATCACGCGACAGGGTACGGCGGGCCGGCGCGCGACTTCAACCGGTGGCGCGCCGGCGCGTCTCTGCGAACGCGATGAACAGGCCGCTGGCGACGATCAGCGCGGCCCCGATCCAGAGCTCGGGGCCGGGCACTTCGCCGAAGATGAGGTACCCGGTCGACGCGGCCCCGAGCAGCTGGACGTAGTTGAAGGGGGAGACCACCGACGCCGGCGCCCACATGTACGCGCGCGCGACCAGGTAGTGCCCGAGGCCTCCGGTCAGACCCATGCTGAGGAGGATCCCCAGCTGGGTCCAGGAGCTGGGCGTGATCCAGTAGAAGGGCACGAGCAGGGTCGTCAAGACCGTGCCGACCAGCGCGCTGTAGGCCACCGTCGTTTCCGGAGGGTCGGTTCCCACGACGCGCCGGGTCAGGACCTGGTAGCCCGCGTAGCACACGGCGGTGCCGAGCGCCAGCAGGGACGCCAGTTGCGCGACGTCCCTCCCGGGGCCGACGACCACCAGCACGCCCGCGAAGCCCACCCCGATCGCGAGCCAGCGCCGGAGGCCGACCCGCTCGCCCAGGATGGGCACCGCCAGGAGCGCCACGATGCACGGGGCCGTGAAGTTGATCGTGGCCGCCGTGGCGAGACCGATGAAGCGAAGCGCCACGAAGTTGAAGGCGGTCGAGCCCAGGAGGAGAAGCGACCGCGCGAGCTGGAAGACGGGATGCCGCGTGTGGAACAGCCGCCGTCCGTACCGCGGGCCGAAGGCGGTCACCACGAAGAGGAGGTGCCCCGCGGTCCTGGCCCACAGGAGCTCGACCATGGGGAGCTCCCCGGTCAGGGACTTCGCGGCCGCGTTCAGGAGGGCGAAGAGGCCGGCAGCGCCGCACATGCAGGCGAGCGCGCGGAGCGGCCGATGGGGACGCTCGCCGGGCGACGTCACGCGGGCGCCGGGCTCCGGCTCCGGCGCTCGCCGCACGCGTCGTCGGTCACCGGCCTATTCTACCCGGCGGCCCTCGCGATGGGTCGATGGCCGGGCGAGCGGCGCGAAGACGCAGGTCTCTTCCCGCGGCCGCCGCCCCGCGCCGGCGACCGGTCGGCGGGCGTGTTTCACATGGCTCCGATTTGACACGTCGGGGTGCCGTTGCTAGCCTCCGAGGCATGCCGAGACCGCCCGGGATCCCCGACGTCCAGTGGCGCGACTGGGTGTGGCAGATGCAGGAGCGCGTCCGGACCGCCAAGGACCTCGAGCGCTACGTCAATCCGACCGAGGACGAGCGGCGGGCGATCGACGCGCTCGCCGAGCGCTTCCGGTTCGTCATCACGCCGTACTACGCCTCGCTCATGGACCCGGACGACCCTGCGTGCCCGATCCGCAAGCAGGTGGTGCCGCGGACCGTCGAGCTCGACGACCCCGCGGGGCTGGCCGACCCGCTCGACGAGGTCGCCCACTCGCCGGTGAAGAACGTGATCCGCGTCTACCCCGACCGGATCGCGTTCTGCGTCAACAACGAGTGCGCGCTCTACTGCCGGTTCTGCCTCCGGAAGCGCATGGTCGGGGACGAAGAGTGGATCATGAAGAAGCGCGAGCTCGAGGTGGGGCTCGACTGGATCCGTCGGACGCCCGCGATCCGCGACGTGCTGCTCACGGGGGGGACCCCCTCGTCTTCTCCGACGACAAGCTCGAGTGGCTGATCGCCGAGCTCCGGCGCATCCCTCACGTGGAGGTCGTGCGGCTCGGGACACGGCTGCCCGTGACGCTCCCGTTCCGGGTGACCGACGCGCTCTGCCGGATGCTCGAGCGCTATCACCCGATCTGGGTGAACACGCACTTCAACCACCCGAAGGAGCTCACGCCCGAGGCGGCCGAGGGGTGCGATCGGCTGCTCCGGGCGGGGATCCCGGTCGGCAACCAGAGCGTGCTCCTCGGTGGGATCAACGACGACGCCACGACCATGAAGGCTCTCTGCGAGGGGCTCGTCCGGATGCGCGTGCGTCCCTACTACTGCTACCAGGCCCAGCTGCTCGAAGGCACCGGGCACTTCCGCGTGCCGGTCGAGCGCGGCGTGGAGATCTTCCGGGAGCTCCGGGGCCGGACGAGCGGGTTCGCGATCCCGACCTACGTCCTCGACACGCCGTACGGCAAGGTCCCGCTCGGCTATCCCTACCTCAAGGGGCGCGACGGCGACCACGTCGTCGTGGAGGCGTTCGACGGCCGCATCTGGCGGGAGCTGAACCCCGCCTAGCCCGGTCCACCCGGGCCCGTCCGACGTCCGGCTCGCGGGTGCGACGTCCCCCTCTCGAGCTTGCTGGATGGTCGGCGGACCTTCGCGCAACCATCCCTCGTCGTGGCATACTGCGGAGCATGAAATCCGCATGGAACCACATCCAGATGAACGTCGAGCCGGCGAATCGCGCATTTTACAAGGAGCTCTTCACCCTCATGGGCTGGGAAGCCTGGCACGAGGACGAGAAGATGCTCGGCATGGGCGTCGAAGGGAAGGGCTCGTTCTGGTTCGCCTCCGCGCCCGGCAAGCAGAAGACCGACTACGATCAGCTCGGCGTGAATCACCTCGGCGTGCGCGCGGATGAGCAGAAGGACGTGGACGAGGTGGCGGCCTTCCTGAAGCGGCGAGGCGTGGCGCCTCTGTTCGGGACGCCCCGACACCGCCCGGAGTTCGCCGAGGGTGAGGGGCAGACCTACTATCAGGTCATGTTCGCCTCGCCCGACAACGTCCTGCTCGAGGTCGTCTACATCGGTCCGAAGGCGGGGTAGCGCGCCTCCGACGACCCGTCAGCGATCCGGCGGCGGGCGCACGCCCTCCCGCCGGTAGCGCCGGTAGTCCGAGAGGATCAGCCCGTGGTCGAACGCGAGCGGCGCGGGCAAGGCGTCGAGGGGGAAGATCCGGGCCTCCGCCGCGTCGTCGGCGCCGGCGGGCGTGCCCCGGGCGCGGCCGAGGAAGACCACGCCGAGCGTCGGCCCTCGCGGGTCTCGGGCCGGATCCGCGTAGACGTGGAAGAGCTCGGTGAGCTCGACGTCGAGGCCCGTCTCCTCGCGAAGCTCGCGCCGGGCGGCGGCCGCCGCGCTCTCGCCGGCCTCGACGAACCCGCCGGGCAGGGCCCACCCGGGTGGCGGGTGCTTCCGCCGCACGAGGACGATGCCGCCGTTCTCCATCTCCGCGATGACGTCCACCGTTGGGAGGGGTCCGCGCGGTAGGGGGGTCACGTCACAGGCCGCGCGGCCCGTCGGCTCGCGCGCCCGGCCGGCGGGCCGCGCGGCTCAGAGCAGTCGCTCGATCGCGTCCATGACGGCCTGCTCCACCGAGGACTCCGGCGTCGTCAGGACCTTCCGCTCCTTCGTCCAGAAGATGCGCTGTTCCTCGAACACCTCGCGCTTCACCGAGATCGACGTCTCGCTGCCCGAGACGGGTCGGACCACGACGTCCAGCGTGTGCCGGGTGCCCTCGGCGTAGACCACGAAGTCCTTGAACGTCACGTTGCGAGGCTCGGTCCGGATGACGCCCGTTGCCTGGTCCGCGCGGTCGATGTCCCACCCGAGGCTGCGGAGGACCGACTGCGCGACCATCCAGCGTCCGGCCCACGGTCACGGGGAACACGCGGACCAGCTGGCCATCGGGTCCCCGGGAGGGCACGGCCGGCGGCAGGGCCGCCATGACCGGCGGTGACGACGCGGGCGAAGGCCCCTCGGCGCCCGGAGGCGAGGAGCCGGCTCCGGGTCGCTCCGCTGACGGGGCGCCCGGCGCCGTGACCCCCGGCGGAGCGGCGGCGCTCAGCTTGGAGATCTCTCCGACCAGCACGAGATCCTCGGAGGGCTCACGCGCGCCCCCCTGGCGCTCCATCGTGACGCCGAAGATGTCGGGGGCCCACGTCGCCCGGGGCGGGGCGACCCGGAGCGTGCCCGCCCCCTGCGAATCCACCGCGAGCAACCCGGCCGAGACGCGGTTCCCCTGGTCGATGCTGCCGAGCCACAGCTGGTAGGTCCGACCGGCCGGGGGCTGGGGAAGGCCCGAGACGACGAGCGTGCCGCCCCCGATGGGCTCCCACACGATCTGCCCGCGCGCTCCGGTGGCCGGGCCGACGGGTACGAGCGCGATCACGCGCGATCCCCCCGTGGGCAGGGAGGTGCCGGGATCCGTCCGCGCGCTGAGCAGCCTCGGCGCGGTCGCGGGCGGCTGTCGAGATGGGGCGCCGACCGGCGGAGGGTCCGACGCTGGCGGCTCCGGCCGGCTTGCGACGCGGGGGGCCGGGTCGGGGGCTCGCTTCGCGGGCGGCGAGGCGGGGCCCGCCGGGGCCGGTTCGGGAGCCCGCGTTACCGCCGGCGGGGGAGGCGTCGTCTCGGCCGGCTCGGGGACGGGTGCGGCGGCTGGAGGCGGCGCCGGTGCCGGTGCCGCCGGCTGGGTCCCCGCCGGCGCAGCCGCCGGAGCCGGGGAGGCACTGCCGGCGCTTGTCGGTGGCGCTTCCGGCGGGCGCGGCAGGCTCAGGGTGACGCGCGGAAGCGACGGCATCCACGCGTGCCGCCACACCAGGGCCAGGCCCGTGGCGGCGCCCAGCAGCACGAGGACCGCGAACAGCAGGGACTGGGAGCGCGGAGGCGCCCGGCGTCTGGACGATCGCCCGGGACCGCCCGAGCGTTGCCTGGGCGCGTGGACGGGGGACGGGCGCCTCGACCGGCGCCTCTCGCGGCCGAAGCGGCTCGCCACACTGGTGACAGAACGCCTGCCGCTCCGGATAGTCGCGACCGCACTGAACGCATCGCATCATGGGGACAGAACCTCAACTTAACCATAGGGGTCCGGCTCCGACGGTGTCAAGTTCGGCGCACCGGAAAGACTGGCGAAATTCCCGACCGGGAGGCGGCGACGCTAGGACCGACCGGCGAGCGCCCGCTCGAAGGCCGCATAGGCGGGCGAGTCGAACAGGACGAACCGGACCTCGGCGACACGTGTCCCCGCCGCTTCGACGGCCGCGACGGCGATGGGCGCCGCGAGATCCAGCGGGTAGCCGTAGACCCCGGTCGAGATCGCCGGAAAGGCGACGGTCCGGCAGCCCAGCCCGTCGGCGACCCGAAGCGATTCGACGTGGCAGCGTGCGAGGAGCCCCGAGCGGTCCTCCGCCGACGAGTAGACGGGGCCGACCGTGTGGATCACCCAGCGGGCGAGAAGCCGCCCGGCGGGCGTGGCCACGGCCTCGCCCGTGGGGAGGCCATCGGGGTAGCGCTCGGCCCGGAGACGCCGGCAGGCGTCGAGGATGGCGGGTCCGCCCTTCCGGTGGATCGCGCCGTCGACGCCACCGCCGCCCATGAGCGTCGAGTTGGCGGCGTTGACGACGGCATCCGCCGACTGCTCCGTGATGTCGCCGAGGGCGAGGGCGATGTGCGGCACCGCCGGATCAGGCGAACGAGCCCCACTGGTACTCGTGCTCGCCCTGGATCGTCTGGCCGCGGGCGTCTCGATCGACCGCGAACGGCGCGAGGGGACTCGCCGTGAAGTCGGCGCCGCGGACGACCTCGGCCAGCGCCTGCCCCATCGAGGGGCCGAACTTGAAGCCCTTGCCGTTGCCGCCCGTGAGCACGAACAACCCCGCGATGCCGGGGACCGGGCCGGCGAGCGCGTGGCCGTCGGGCGTCCGCGAGTCGAGGCCCACCCACGTCCGTCCCGGGGACGCGCGCTCGAGCGTCGGGATCCGAGGGACGAGACGCGTCGCGGCCGAGACGAGCTCGTCGAGCGTCGGCGGGGCGAACTCCGCCTTGCCGTGAAAGGGCTCTCCCCGGAACCCGATCGAATCCTCGTACCCGGCGCCGATCAGGAGCGCGTCGCCGATCTCGCCCCGGTACCACTGCTCGGCGGCGTGGTCGATCGTGCACGGCACCCGGTCGAGGCCGGGCACGCCGTGGACCAGGCCGGCGCCGATCGGCATCGGGAACACGGGCAGGTCGACGCCGACCTCGGCGGCGATCTCGCGCGTGCCCGCCCCCGCCGCCAGGACCACCGCCGCGGCCGGGATGCGCTCGGCGCCGAGCCGGACCCCGGCGGCGCGGCTGCCCTCGGTGAGGACGTGCGCGGGACCCGCGTCGGTCACGACGCGGCCGCCCCGCGCGCGCACCCCCGCGAGGAGGCTCCCGACGCAATCCGAGGGGTCGGCGTGGCCGCTGTCCGGCTCCCACGCCGCCGCCCCGATGCCGTCCGTCTCCGCGAGCGGGAGGATCCGCTTCACCCCGGCGGCGTCCAGCACCTCCGTGGGCACCCCCATCGCCTGCATGATCGCCACGTTCTTCTCGAGCGTCGGGACCAGGATCGAGGGCACGATGAACAGGAAGCCGTTCCGGCGGTATCCGTTCTCGCCGCCGACCTCCGCGCTCCATCGCCGGTGCATCCGCCAGCTCTCGACCGCGAAGTGCGCCTCGGGCGAGATTGGCGTAGTGGCACCGGATGTAGCCCGCGGTCCGGCCGGAGGCGCCCCCTGCCGGGAGGCCGCGGTCGACCACCACGACGCGGAGGCCCGCGCGCGCGGCGAAGAAGGCGGTGCTGGCGCCGGCGATCCCGGCGCCGACGACGACGAGGTCGACCGGCGGCGTCATGGCTTCCTCCTACGAGGTTGAGAGGCGCGTCGCGAACCGGCTGCCGAAGCCGTCGGGGTCCGCGATGGCGGTCAGCCCTCGGCGCGGTTGACCCGCATCAGGTAGCGGTAGGGGTCGCTCGTCATCACGGCGCCGCCGGACAGGAGGAGGACGGCGCCGGACACCCACTCGGCCTCGTCGGAGGCGAAGTAGACCGCGGCGGCCGCCACGTCCTCGGGCTGGCCGACGCGGCGGAGCGGATAGAACGCCGAGCGCCTCCGCCGGTCCGCCTCCGTCGCGAGCCAGGGGGCGGTCAGCGGGGTCTCGACCAGCGCCGGCGCGAGGGCGTTGACGCGGATCCGGTGCTGGCCGAGCTCGACCGCCATGGTCTGCACGATGTTGTTCAGCGCGGCCTTGCACGCGCCGTAGATGCCCTCGCCCCCGGGCGCGGCGTACAGGCTGTCGATGGACGAGAGGAAGATGATGGAGCCGCCCGGTGCCGCGGTCGCGCATCACCCGCGCGGCCGCCTGGGCGCCGAAGACCTGGGCGGTGAGGTTGAGGCGCACCATCGCCTCCCAACCCGCCTCGGTCACGTCGAGCCATTCGGCCGTCGCAGCCCGGCTCCTCCGAGAAGCCGCCCGCGTTGTTGACCCAGACGTCGATCCGGCCGAGCCGCGCCACCGCGGCATCGGCGAGCGCCCGGAGCTGGCCGAGGTCCGTGACGTCCGTCGGCTGGACGACCGCCCGCCGCCCCTTCGCCTCGACCTCCCGCGCCACGGCCTCGAGGTCCGCGCGGCTCCGGGCTCCGAGCGCCACGTCGGCTCCTTGCTCGGCGAAGGCGAGCGCGATCGCCCGGCCGAGGCCGCGGCTCGCGCCGGTGACCACGCACGCCTTGCCCGCGAGCGAGAACACGCTGCCCCTCAGGCCCGGCTGGCGTGCATGGCGTGCCACACGCGCTCGGGGCGGAGGGGCATGTCGATGTGCCGGACCTTGAACGACTGGAGCGCGTCGACCACGGCGTTCACCACCGCCGGCGTCGAGCCGATCGTCGCCGCCTCGCCGATGCCCTTGGCGCCGAGCGGGTTCACCGGGGTCGGCGTGACCGTCTGATCGGTGACGAAGAACGGCAGGTCGTCCGCGCGCGGGACGCAGTAGTCCATCAGCGAGCCCGTCACCAGCTGGCCGTCGGGCCCGTAGACCATCTCCTCCAGGAGTGCCTGCGCGATCCCCTGAGCCAGCCCGCCGTGCACCTGGCCGGCGACGAGGACCGGGCTGATTCGAACGCCGCAGTCGTCGACCGACACGAAATCTCGCATCGCGACCTGCCCCGTCTCGCGGTCGACCTCGACGACCGCGATGTGGGCGCCGAACGGATAGAGGAGCTGCGGCGGCCGGAAGAAATCGGTCGCCTCGAGCCCCGACTCGATCCCGTCGGGCAGCTTGTCGCCGTAGGCGTGCCCCGCGATCTGGGAGAGGGTGAGGGCGCGCGCCGGCACGCCCTTCACCTGGTAGCGCCCGTCGTCGAAGACGACGTCGTCCTTGGCCGCCTCCAGCACGTGGGCGGCGATGGCGCGGGCGTGCTCCTGCACCTTGAGGGTGGCCCGCAGGATGGACGTGCCGCCGACCGCCAGGCTCCGGCTCCCGCCGGTGCCGTTGCCCATCGGGGTGTTGGACGTGTCGCCGTGCCGGACCACGATCTGGTCGAAGGCGACGCCCAGATGGTCCGCGATGATCTGGGCGAAGGTCGTCTCGTGGCCCTGGCCGTGAGCGGACGTGCCGGTGTAGGCCGTCACCGTCCCCGAGGGCTCCACCCGCACGATGGCGCTCTCGAACGGGCCGAAGCCGCACATCTCGACGTAGCAGGCCATCCCGATGCCGAGGAGCTTCCGGTCGCCGCGCGCGAGCCGCGCGGCCTGGTCCTTCCGGAGCGCGTCGTACTTCGAGACCTGGAGCGCCTTGGTCAGCGCGCGGTCGTACTCCCCGCTGTCGTAGCGCTGGCCCGTCGGCGTGGTGTAGGGGAAGGCGTCGGGGGCGATGAAGTTCTTCCGCCGCACCGTCTCGGGCGGCACGCCGAGCTCCTGGGCGGCGAGGTCGACGATGCGCTCGATGTAGTAGCAGCCCTCGGGCCGGCCGGCGCCTCGATAGGCCGCCACCGGGGTCGTGTTCGTGAAGACGCAGGTCGACCGGAGATCGACGTTCGGGATGCGGTAGACGCCGACGCCCATCATGAGCGCCAGGTCGGGGATGAACGTGAAGATCGGGTAGGCGCCGATGTCGGCGAGGACGTGCACCCGGAGGGCGGTGATCGTGCCGTCCCGCTCGACCGCCGCCTCCACGTCGGTCACGTGGGCGCGGCCGTGGGTCGTCGCCACCATGTGCTCGACCCGCGTCTCGACCCACCGGAGGGGCAGGCGGTGGAGCTTCGCCATCGCCGCCAGGGCGGCGTCCTCCGGATAGACCCCGAACTTCACCCCGAACCCGCCGCCGACCTCGGGGGCGATCACGCGGATCTGGTTCTGCTCGAGCCCGAGCAGGGTGGCGAGCCCGTTGCGCATCGCGTGCGGCGCCTGGGTGGTGGCCCAGACGACGAGGCCGCCGGTGGTGGAATCCGGCGCCGCCAGCGTGGCGCGCCCCTCGAGCGGCACGCCGCACAGCCGCTGGCTGACCATGCGCTGGCGCACGACCTTGAACGCCCCGGCGAAGGCGGCGTCCGTGTCGCCGGCGGCGATGCGATTCTCGTGCTCCACGTTGCCCGGCGCGTCGGCGTGGACCTGGGGGGCGCCGGGCTTCCGGGCCTCCAGCGGGTCGCTCACGGCGGGCAGCGCCTCCCAGTCGACGACGACGTCGGCGGCCGCGTCGACGGCGGCCTGCTCGGTGGCGGCGATGACCGCCGCGACCGCCTCGCCGACGTGGCGGACGCGCTCGATGGCGAGGGGGTAGTGCTTCCGGCCGATCGCCGCCTGGCCCTCGCCTCCCTCGGTCGACGCCTGGTCGACGGGCACGGGCCCGCAGTGGGGCTTGAGGTCGGCGCCGGTGACGACCGCGACGACGCCCGGGCGCTTCAGCACGGCCTTGGCGTCGATCCCGCGGATCCGCGCGTGGGCGTGCGGGCTCCGGACGAACGCCACGTAGTGGAGGCCCGGCATGGAAATGTCGCCCGTATACGTCGACGCGCCCGTGATGAGGCGCGGGTCTTCCTTGCGCTTGACCTGGGCACCCATCATCTTCACGGCCATCGGGACTCTCCCCTCAGTGGTTTAGGGTGGTGATCGCGCTTACCGTATCAGACGAGCGGCCAGGGATACCGCATGCCGGTCGCGTCCTCCGGGAACTGTTCGGCGGCGCCGAGCGCCCGGGCTCGCGCGAGGAGCGCGGCCCGCTCGTCCGGGTCGAGGAGCTCGGCGAGCGGCTCCGGCAGGGCCTTGGCGCCGCCGAGGCGACTCGCCGCCGCCCGGATCTCCCCGGGGATCG
This sequence comes from uncultured Candidatus Rokubacteria bacterium, assembly GCA_963745015.1. Classification (GTDB taxonomy): domain Bacteria; phylum Methylomirabilota; class Methylomirabilia; order Rokubacteriales; family DASRDR01; genus DASRDR01. The sequence goes on along the minus strand of CAVUVU010000005.1, from coordinate 588,039 downwards.
GCTCTCCCGAGAAGTCCCAGACGACCGTGCGGAGCTTCGGCTCGACGTGGAAGCAGAGACCGTTGTCGATCGCGTAGAGGCGGCCGTCCCGGCCCAGGAGACAGTGCCCGCTCTTGCGGTCGGCGTTGTTCGCGACGAGATCGAAGGCGCAGAGGCGCGCGAGCGCCGCGCGATGCTCCGGGCGCTCGCGGAGCGTGAAGTAGTGCTCCTCGAACTCGGCGTCGACGAAGAGCTGGATCGAGCCCGGGCCGTACGGGCCTTCGCGCGCGAGCGTCGGCGGGACCAGGCCGAAGCCGAGGGTCTCGGACAGGCGGTAGGCGGCCACCTCGCGCCGGTCGAGCCCCCGCGGGAAGTCCCAGAGGGGCCGCTCGCCGCGCCGGGGCTTGTACACCCCGAGGGTGGTGGCGCGCCCGCGGGTCACCTCCACGAGGAAGGTCGCGTTCGAGGCCCAGGGCAGCCGTCCCTTGACCGCGATGTCGCCACGGGCCAGGAGCTCGACGGGCGCGACGGCGGCGGCTCGCGGCATGGCGGGCACTAGTCGGAGCCGTGGCCGTTCGTGCGGGCGCAGCGGTGGCCGCCGGGATTCATCGGCCGGCCGCAGAGCCGGCACGTCGGGCGCCCGCTCTCGACGAGGGCGCGCGCCCGGGCCACGAACGCCGCCACCTGGAGCCGGGTGAGGTGGACGCGTCCCGACGCCCGATCGCCCTCCTCGCTCCGCGTCCTCCTCGTCTTCCGGCTCGGTCGGCTCGGGCGGCTCGGACTCCGCGTGGACGTCCGGCTCCGCTTCCTGCTCGGATTCCTCGCTCTCCGCTTCTTCCTGCTCCCGGACCTCCTCGATGACGAGCACCACCCGGTCGGTCGCCTCGTCGTAGCCGACACCGATCGAGCCCACGATCCACGCTGGCGTGAGCGGCTCGACCAGCGCGAGATCCGAGCCCGGGCCCGAACCCGGCGCCGACAGCCGCTCGAGCAGGCGGCCGAGGTACTCGCCCAGCACCCGGACCTGCTCCTTCTCGCACTTGAGGGTCACCAGGGCGTCGCCCTCGCGGGCCTGGAGGTAGAAGACCCGCTGACCCGGCGGGCCGATCGCGCCCGCGGTGAACAGGTCCGGGCTCGAGAAGTCGAACGAGTCACTCATGGGCACGCCCCGCCACCCAAGCTCCGGACGGCTTCCGGCCTGTGGCCCTGCCCCGCCGACCGGAGGAAGGGGGGCCGGAGGTCGCCACGAGCTGGAGCCGCACGGAGTGAGTCATTGTCCGGCCAGGGGCGCGAGGTCGCCCCGCGTGGCGTTGACGGCCAGGACGGTCGGGCCCTCCGGCCCGTAGGCGATGGCCGTGACCGACGCGGTGAAGACGGCGATGCGCTGGAAGAGGTCGAGATGCGTGCCGAGCGCGTGAGCGACCGCGGTCTTGATCGGATCCGCATGGGAGACCGCCACGACGGTGTGGCCCGGGTGGGCGGCGACCAGTCGCGCGAGCGTGCCGGTCATCCGCGCCTGCATCTCGGTGAACGACTCGCCGCCGGGAAAGCGGAACCCGCTCGGGTAGCGCTGGACGACCTTCCACTCGGGCTTCCGGCGGAGGTCCTTCAGGGCGTGGCCCGTCCAGTCGCCGTAGTCGCACTCGAGAAGCCCGGGCTCGGTCGCCAGGGAGAGCCCCGCCGCCGCCGCGATGGGCGCGGCCGTCTCCTGCGCCCGCTCGAGCGGGAGAGGCGTAGACGGCGACGATCCGCGGGAGGCGCGCGATGCGCGCGGCCACGTCCGCTGCCTCCTCACGCCCCTTCTCCGCCAGGTGCAGGCCGGGCGCCCGGCCGGGCAAGGTGACGCCGGTCGTCGACGTCTGCCCGTGGCGCACGAGCAACACCAGGGTCGTCTTCGGGCCGCGTCCGTTCCGGATGAGTGGGCTCCTTGCCGGGCTCTCCCGGTAAGAGTAAAGCATCGCGCGGTGGGGTCAATTGGCCGGCGCCGGCCGCGGGAGGCTCGGGCCGACGCCGTCCGGTCGGGCCGGTCCGGATCCGGCCGGTCCGGATCCGGCGCGGGGCGCCAGCGCGGCGCGTGGAGGACGGCGAGGGGCGACCCGTGATACAACTCCGCTGGAGCCCATCACACGCCTGCACACGGAGGTTGCCATGCCCAACATCACGATCCAGTGGTACGCGGGACGGACGGACCAGCAGCGGCGCGAGATCACGGCCGCGATCACCGACGCCATGGTCCGCATCGGCAAGACGACGGCCGACCAGGTCCACATCGTCTTCCAGGACGTCGAGAAGTCGAACTGGGGCTACAACGGCAAGCTCGCGAGCGACTGACGCGGCCGACGGGTCAGACTTTGACTTCGTGGCATTTCGGCGCGCCGCGCAAGGGGCGCCGGATCAGGGTTGTTTGGAAGTCAGAGTCTGACCCCAGAGGAGCATCAGCGCGGCGAAGGCCTTGATCGCGCGCCGCGCGTCCTCGAGCCGGATGTGCTCGTTCGGTGCGTGGATGAGGCTCCCGCTGTAGCCCACCCCCGGCGGCAGCGCCGCCGGGGTCCCGCGGCTCGTGTAGAAGAACGTCGACGACGAGCCGCCCATCCACGGGAAGACGGCCGGCGGGCGGCCGTACACGTCCTGGCAGGCCGCCATGAGCGCTTGCCCGATGGGCGACGACACCGGTGAGGCGCCGGGCTCGAAGGTGCTGTGCTGGATCACCTCGATGTCGCCGAACCCCTTCCGGCGGAGGTGGGTCTTGAGCGCGCTCAGGATCCGGAGCGGCCGCTGGCCCGGCACCAGGCGAAAGTCGAGCTTCACCGCGGCGTGCGCGGGGTTGATCGTCTTGCTCCCGGGCCCCGTGTAGCCGGACACGATGCCGTCGATGTTGCACGTCGGGTTGTAGCAGTAGGCGATCAGGCGCCCGAGCCGCGTCTTGCCGCCGAAGACCTCCGTGACGCCGTACGCCTTCTGCCAGGCCCGCGGATCGAAGGGATTCTTCCGCAGGAGCCCGAGGGCCTCGCGCGTCGGGCGGGGCACGCCGTCGTAGAAGCCCGGGATCAGGACGCGCCCCCGCGAGTCCCGGATCACGCGAAGCGCCTCGAGGAGCCGCCAGGCGGGATTGGGGAGCGAGGCGGCCAGCGAGCTGTGCTGGTCCACCGCCGCCGTCCGGACCCGGAGCTCGACGTAGAGGATGCCCTTGCTCCCCATGTAGACCTCCGGGACTCCCTCCGGAGTGTGCCCGGCGCCCTCGATCGTCGCCCCGGCGCCCCGGAAGAGGCCGGGGTGCTGGCGCGCGAAGGCCGGGAGATGGGGACTCCCGACCTCCTCCTCGCCCTCGACCATGAACCGGAGGCTCACCGGGACGGTCCCGACGACCTCCCGCACCGCGGCCACGGCGAACGCCTGCGCGGCGGTGTTCCCCTTCGTGTCGGCCACTCCCCGGGCGAAGAGCTTGCCGTCCTCGACGACGGGGTCGAACGGCGGCCGCCGCCACTCTGCGATCGGGTCGACCGGCTGCACGTCGTAGTGGTTGTAGAGGATCAGCGGCGGCGCGCTCGACGCGCCCGCGACCTCGCCGACCACCATCGGCGGGCCCCCGGGCACCTCCATCAGCCGGGCGCCGATGCCGTGGCGCTCGAGGAGCGCCCGCGTGGCGTCCGCCCCCTCGGCCTCGGCCTCGCGCCGGGCGCTGATCGTCGGCACGCGGGCGTAGGCGCGGAGCTCCTCCACGAACTCGGCGAACCGGCGGTCGATCCGCGCGTACACGTCCTGGCGAGCCGTCCTGTCGATGCGGTCGTTCATGCGAACACCCCTGTTCGGAATGGCCGGAGACGCTCGGCCGGCCGGAGTGAGCTGCGCCTCACATGAGCCCCATCAGCTGCCACACCGGCACGCTCAGGAGCAGGGCCACCGGGCGGAGGAGACCCTCGAGCACGAGCGACCAGCGCGCCTGCGCGTGGGTGAACAGCTCGCCCTCGCTCGCGAAGTACACGATCGCGTAGCCGGAGTTCACGTAGGGCAGGATCGTGTGGTCCCCGGCGATGAGCGCCACCAGCACCGGGATGAAGGGGTGGAAGCCGAGCCCCTCGGCGATCGGCATGGCGACCAGCGCGATGATGGTCGACGCCGTCATCCAGGGCACGAAGAAGTGGAGCAGGAACGCGATGACCGAGATGGTCAGGACGAACCCGTAGGGGTTGCGCACCATCGCGGGCATCCCGCTCTGCACCAGCGAGGTGAGCCAGGCGTCGATGTGGAGCGTCGTGAAGACGTTGCCCGAGGCTCAGGATCACCCCGGCGTAGACGAGGAGCCCGAGCGTCCCGCCGCCCTGGAACGCCGACTGGTCCAGCGCGCCGAGCGTGAACAGGAACAGGAAGGCGGCGAGGGCGAGCCAGGCGGGGGCGATCCCGTGGTACGGGCGACTCGCGAACCCCGCGATGAGCACGACCAGCACGATGGCGCTCCAGATCTCGTTCCGGGTGAGCGGCCCCAGGAGCGCCTGCTGGAGCCGCACGGCGTCGAGGTTGACCTGCCCGGTCCGGTGAGGCTTGAAGCGGAAGAGGAGCGACAGGTAGGTGACCACGCCGACGACCGACGAACGGCGGGAGCGCGATGAAGAACCAGCGCCACCAGGTGATCTCGCTCTTCGCCGCGGCCGGGAGCAGGTCGTGCACCACCAGGCCGGTGAACGTCCCGGTCTGGAACAGCTCGCCCAGCTGGAGGAACGTGAAGAACGTCATCAGCCCGACGGCGGCCGCCCCCGGGCTTCGCGGCTCGAACCCCATGGCGTCGGTGATCCCGCGGGCGATCGGCACGCCGAGGGCGATCCGGGTGGAGCCGCTCGTCAGGCCGGCGCTCATCAGGACGCCGGTGAGGCAGAGGACCATGCTCTGGGGGATGAAGCGGGGCGGGAGGCGCTGGAGCGACAGCAGCACGAGCCGGAACATGAGGCCCGAGCGGGAGACCGCGACGCCCACCGCCAGGAGCGTGAAGATCATGAGCCAGGCGGGCGCCGCGAAGCCGCCGAGGATGTCCGCGGGCGGCACCAGGCCGGGCAGCACGAGGGCCAGCGTCAGGAACAGCATGACGATGTAGTCGGGGAGGACGTTGGCCACGAGCAGCGGCACGGTCGCGATGATGGCCCCGAGCGTGACGAGCCCGGCCCGCTCGAGCCCCTCCGGCAAGGGCAGGACCCATCCCAGGCCGAAGACCGCGAGCGACGCGAGGGCGCTCAGCGCGCGCACGGTGGCGAGCCCGCTGGCGAGCCGCCCGATGAGGGGCGCTCGGCGCTCGCGGCTGCCGGGCGGCGCCGGTTGCGCGGCGGCCGCCATCCGCTCGCTGAGCCGGGCGCGCAGGGCGGCGAGCCGAGCCCCGAGGGCCGGCGATCGTTCGCCGACCGCCTCGAGCCAGCGGTCGAGGTCTCCGGCGGAGGCGGTCTGGAGCAAGCGGGTCTCGTGGGCGCCGAGCAGCTTCTCGGCGTCCTCGACCGCTCCCGCCGCGAGGGCGAGGTCCGTGGCCCCGATGACCTCGCCGGCCGCCGCCATCTCCTCGGCGGCGGCCCGCAGCCAGGCCGGATTCGGCTCGCGGACGTCCGGGCCGGCGAGGGCGAGGAAGGTGGGGTCGACGACCAGCTCCGTCCCCTCGGCGTGCAGCAGGCCGGACTGCTCGACGAGCTCGGTCAAGGCGCCGTCGTCCCCGGTGCGGGCGCACGTCCGGCGCAGGATCTCGGCGTCCCACCGCGGGCGGGCGGCGACGCCCGCGATCAGGTGGGTGCCCGCCGGGCTGAGACGGCCGAGCGCCGCGGCCGTCGAGCCGATGGCTGAACGCCCGGAGGGCGCCCGTCTCGTGGTTCATCGCGGCCAGCCGGAGGCTCAGCGAGCGCTCGATGCTCCGGGCGATGCCGCGCTCGTGATCGAGAAGCGTCTCGAATCGGGACCGGGAGAGCCGCCAGACCGTGAGGTCCGTCTCGGCCACGACCGTCGCCGTGCGCGGCGAGTCGGTGAGGAGCGCCATCTCTCCGAACACCTCGCCGGGCCCGAGCGTCGTGAGGGTCTCGCCGGCTCCGTCGCCGGAGGCGTGAGCGCCGGCCGCCGGGGCGCCGGAGCACGGGGACCGGGGCGTCGCCGGCCAGCACCGCGGCCCGGCCCTGCTTGATCACGTAGAAGCCGTCGGGCCGGTCACCCTGGCGGACGATGACCTGGCTCGGCGCGAAGTGCATCTCCTCCAGCTCTCCGGCCAGCCGGGCGAGATCCAGGCGCCCCAGGTGGGAGAAGAGCGGTGACCGGGCAAGCGCGGTCGCGGAGTCGGGGCGGCCGGAGTTTGACATGAGTGCGTTCGGGCCGGCGGCTATCTTCGACGACCATCCGGCCGGCTGTAAAGAGGGCCCCGGGCCGCGGTGGCTGCCCGACCGGTGACCGACCCGCGGTTGCGGCGTGGCGATGCGTTGGCGCATGCTTGAGGAGCGCCGCCGCGCCCCGTCCGGCGGCCCGGGAGGCTCGAGATGCGCTGGAGAGACATGCGCCGCAGCGAGAACGTCGAGGACCGTCGAGGGATGTCGATGGGCGGCGCGGGGATCAAGCTCGGCGGCGGCGGGCTGCTCCTGATCGTCGTCCTGAGCCTCTTGACGGGCACGAACCCGCTCGATCTCATCAGCGGTCTGGAGCAGGCCGGCGGGCCTTCGACCATCGACTCCGGAGTCGGAGCGGAAGCCGCCCGCGGACGACCCGCAGTCCGACTTCATCCGGGCGATCCTCGGCGACAGCGAGGACACGTGGAGCCGTCTCTTCAGCCAGGGGGGCGGGACCTACGAGCCGCCGCGGCTGGTCCTGTTCAGCGGGGCCGTCCAGTCGGCGTGCGGTCAGGCGAGCGCCGCCGTCGGACCCTTCTACTGCCCGCCCGACCGCAGCGTGTACCTGGACCTCCAGTTCTTCCAGGAGCTGAGCGAGCGCTTCGGCGCCCCGGGCGAGTTCGCGCGGGCCTACGTCGTGGCCCACGAGATCGGGCACCACGTCCAGAACCTCCTGGGAGTGTCGGAGCGCGTGCAGCAGCAGCGCACCCGGCTGGACAAGGCGGGGGCCAACGCGCTGTCGGTGCGGCTCGAGCTCCAGGCGGACTGCTACGCCGGGGTCTGGGGCCACTCCGCCGCGCGCCGCAACATCCTCGAGCCCGGCGACGTCGAGGCCGCCCTGGCGGCGGCGACGGCGATCGGAGACGACCGCCTGCAGAAGCAGTCGCGCGGGTTCGTCGTGCCCGAGTCGTTCACCCACGGCTCGTCCGCGCAGCGGGTCCAGTGGTTCCGCACCGGTCTCGAGACGGGCGACGTGCGGCGTTGCGACACGTTCGCCGCCCGGCAGTAGCGGGAGGCGCGGCGCGCGCGCCTGTAGGCCCGGGACCCAGGTCCGTCGCCCTCGCCGGGGTAGGTGATCTCGGGATTGAGGGTCCGGGAGCCCCGCGTTTGCCAGAAGCCGTGATCCGCGTATCGGTAGGCCCCCGACCCTCCCGGGACGAGCGCGCACCCGCACTCCACCGGCACGGACAGCCATCTGCCGCAGGACACCCGGGCGTCGACCCCCTACCGTGTAAGAACCATCGTGTAGCGGCTACGCGGCCGGGTCGTCTCGCCCGGCCGGGGCCCAGGGGCCGGAGCCCGCGCGCCCAATCCTGTGGCGGGTTTCGCCGTGTGTCCGGGCCCATTGTCCGCCATTGAGCGTGTGGCACCCATCTTGCCCCCACCTCACGCCAATGCGGCCTCCGTCCGTCCGCCTCTCGCCCCTCTTGCTCACGGTCCCCGACACGGCGCGCCGGCTCAGGCGCCACGAGCAGACCATCCGCGCCATGATCCGGCGGGGTGACCTGGCGGCGATCCGGCTGGGGCGTCTGGTGCGCGTCCTCGCGGCTGCCGTCGATCGGGCCGGCTTCCTGATGGGGCAGAGCCGCCGCCCCACCACGAACGCCGCGACGTGCGGCCCGGCGGCTTCCCGCGCGAGCCCGGGCCTAGCCCCCGGGGCACCCGCCGATGTCGCAAGACGTGGAGCGCGCCTCGGACAACCTCCTTGGCCGGGCTCGACACGAGCTCGCGGTGGCCGAGCGGGACGAGGCGGCGGAGCGGGGAGTGCTGATGGGCCTGATCGATCGGGACCGGCACCTGCGCTACGCGATGGAGCAGGCGTCCACGACGATCCGGACGACCCGGGACGTCGAGGGCCTCCGCCAGATGCGCGGCCGCCTCGACACCCTCGAGCGGGAGCGCCAGGCGGTGATGGCGAGCCGCCGCGAGCAGGAGATGACTGTCGAACAGCGGCGCGACCGTACGCGGACGACACGGCTCGCGGTGGAGGAGCTCGAGCAGCGGGCGGTCCGGCTCCGCGAGATGGTCCGCCACACGGAGCACCAGCTGACGATTCGCCAGCGCACGATCGCCGAGCTCGAGGGGCACGTCCTGCGCCTGCTCGACGAGCTTCCCCGGGTCCGGGCGATCCACGCGGAGGCCGAGGCGCGCCTGGCCGGGCTCCGGCGCGACCTGGCCGAGCTCGACGGCAGCTGACCCGCCGCCGGGAGCCCGCGCGTCGGCGGGCTCAGTTGATCCGCTTCTCCCGGCCTCCCCACTCCTTGTTCCGCAGCACGAACTTCTGGATCTTTCCGGTCGACGTCTTCGGCAGGTCCCCGAACTCGATCGCGGCCGGGCACTTGAAGTGCGCGATGTGGTGGCGGCAGTGCTCGATGATCTCGGCCTCGGTCGCCTGCGCGCCCGGCCTGAGGGTCACGAACGCCTTGGGGCGCTCGCCCCACTTGTCGTCGGGGATCGCCACGACCGCGCATTCCATGACCGCCGGGTGCTTGGCCACGGCCTGCTCCACCTCGATGGTCGAGATGTTCTCGCCGCCCGAGATGATGATGTCCTTCTTCCGGTCGCGAAGCTCGATGTAGCCGTCGGGGTGCCACACGGCGAGATCGCCCGAGTGGAACCAGCCGCCCCTGAACGCCTCGGCCGTCGCCTGCGGGTTCTCGAAGTAGCCCGTCATCACGTTGTTGCCGCGCATCACGACCTCGCCGAGCGTCTCGCCGTCCATGGGGACGTCCTGCATCCGCTCGTCGACCACGCGCACGAGGTCGGCGATGACGAACCCCTGGCCCTGCCGGGCGGCCAGGCGGGCCCGGTCGTCCTGGGGCGCCGCGTCCCACTCCGGGTGCCACGCGCAGACCGTGTGGGGACCGTAGGTCTCGGTCAACCCGTAGACGTGGACGGGACGGAAGCCGAGCTCCCGCATCTTCCCGAGCAGGGTCGGGGAGGGCGGCGCGCCCGCCACCGCGGCGGTTACCGGGCGGGCGAGCGGGTGGGCCTTGGGGTCGTTGACGATCCCGATCTGCACGGTCGGGGCGCCGCAGTAGTGGGTGATGCCCTCGGCGTCGATCAGGTCCCACACCCGGCCGGGCTCGACCCGCCGGAGGCACACGTGGGTCGCGCCGTACGCGGTCACCCCCCACGTGAAGCACCAGCCGTTGCAATGGAACATCGGCAGGGTCCACAGGTACCGGGAGTCGAACGAGAGCCCGGTCTCCAGCGTCTCGCCGATGGCGTTCAGGTAGGCGCCCCGATGATGGACCATGACGCCCTTGGGCCGGCCGGTCGTTCCCGAGGTGTAGTTGATCGAGATGGTCTCGTACTCGTCCTCGAGCCAGGGCTCGCACGGGTCGGGCGAGCCGGCGGCCAGGAACTCCTCGTAGGGGTCGCCGGGGACGCCGGTGTCGTCGATGCGCACGACGCGGAGCCCGGCCGGAGCCGACCGCACCGTGGGCTCGAACTCCCGGTCGAGGAAGAGGACCTTGGCGCCCGAGTGCTCCAGGATGTACCCGATCTCGTCCGCGTTGAGCCGGGTGTTGATGGGGACGAGGGTCAGGCCGGCGGCGGGCACGCCGAAGTGCGCCTCCAGCATCGCCGGCGTGTTCGGGGCGATGACGGCCACGCGGTCGAGGTGGCGGAGCCCGAGCGCGCGCAGGTGCGACGCCAGCCGGTTCGCCCGTTCCTCGAACTGGCGGTAGGTGTACCGCCGCGCCCCGTGGATCACCGCGATCCGGTCGGGGAAGACGTAGGCGCTCCGCCGCAGGAACGAGACCGGCGTCAGCTCGGTCCGGTACGGCTGCCGCTCCTGATCGACCCGCACGACCTTCTTGGCGCTCGGAGACATCCGGTCACCTCCGTCCAAGGATGGACGCCATCTTACCCGAGACGGAGCGGCGAGAGCGCCGGGTACTTCCCGGCCTAGGGACCCCAGAAGCGCGGGTAGAGCCCGCGGAGCTGGTCCAGGACGGACCGGACGTCGGGACGGCGGCGGGCGTCGACGTAGCGGGCCCGGACGGCCGGATCCTGGAGGTTCACGGCTCCGTGGATGCAGCACATGATCGACCCGGGGTCGTCGGTGTGGGGAAGGCCCAGGGCGTGGCCGATCTCGTGCGCCGCCACCTGGAACAGGACGGTCTCGCGCGAGGTGGCGCCCATCGCCGCCGGCTCGGCGAGGTCGATCCGGACCGGGAGGCGGATCACGCCGGCGTCGTCCGCGTCCAGATGCGCGTAGCCGAGCGGCCGGTCGGCCGCCGCCGGAACGAACCGGATCACGACGTCGGCGCCGTCCTCGCGATCCCACCAGCGGAACGCCTCGACCCCGAGCGCTTCCCGCGCGACGGCGTTCCAGTCGTCCAGCGCCCGGCGGATCGGCGCCTCGAGCGCGGCGTCCGGCGGAGGGACGAGGTGGACGGCGAGCGGGAGGCGGGCCCGCGGATGGCCGATCGGCCGCGCCGTGTCGACCGTCTCCGAGGCGTGGGCGAGCCCCGCGGCTCCGATCAGGATGGCGAGGAGGAGTGCGGCGAGCCTTCCGCTGCGGCGGGAGACGTCGGGGGCGGCCGTCATCGCGTCCCGGGGGCTCGAGCGATCGCGCCGAGGCGCGACCGCGCGGCGCCGACCCGCTACGGGCAGGGGTCCGGCGATCACGACCGTCGCCCGGTCCGGATGGAGGTGGGCGCGCGCCGCGTCGTTCACCTGCTCGACCGTGACCGCCCGGTAGTAGCCCGCGTAGCGGTCGATGTAGTCGGCGCCGAGGTTGAAGAACTCCATGCCCCACAGGATCTCGGCTACCCCGGAGCTCGTCTCGAGCCGCAGCGGGAAGCGGCCGGTGAGGTAGGCGACCGCCTCCTCGACCTCGCGCGGCGTCACCCCGTCCCGGCGGATCCGCTGGATCTCGGCCCCGAGCGCCGCCACCGCTTTCCGTGCGTTCGCGGGGTTCGTCCCCAGGACGACACGGAAGGGCCCCGGGTAGAGGCTGGCGTCGAAGTAGCCGTAGACGGAGTAGGCCAGGCCCTGGTCGTCGCGGATGGCGGTGCTGAGCCGGCTGGTCAGCCCCCCGCCGCCGAGGATGAGGCTCATGACCTGCGTGGCGTAGAAGTCAGGGTCGCTCCGGCGGAGGCCGCCCGAGTGCCCCCAGACGATGGACGTCTGGCTCTTGTCGGGAATGGGGATCTCGGACGACGCGGGCGCCGCCTGGACGGGCAGGTCGGGGAGGACGGTCTCCTGGGCCCCGGGGTTGCGGGGCCAGTCGCCGAGGCGCTTCTCGAGCGCCTCGCGCACGCGGTCGGCCGTCACGTCCCCCACCACGACCACGATCATCCGGTCGGGACCGTACTGCTGCCGATGGAAGGCGACCAGGTCGTCGCGCGTGAAGGCGGCGATCGCCGTCTCCCGCTCGCTCGAACGTGTTCGGGCGGAGCGGATGGCCCGGCCGGGTAGCACGATCCGGTCGAAGGCCCGGTCGGCGACGCGGTCCGGGTTGGTCTTCGCCTGGGCGATCCCGGCGAGGATCTCCCCCTTGAGCCGCTCGACGTCCGCGGCCGGAAACGACGGCTGGCGCAGCATCTCCGCGAAGAGATCCATCACGAGGTCGAAGTCCCGGGTCGAGCGCGGTGCCCGTGACCGTCGTCACCAGGGAGTCGGCTCCCGCGCCGAGGGACGCGCCCACGTCCTCGAGCGCCGTCGCGAACTCGAGCGCGCTGCGCCGCTCGGTGCCCCGGCTGAGCATGCTCGCGGTCAGTCCCGCCACGCCGTCCTTGCCGCGCGGCTCGACCAGCGCGCCCGCCGGCCAGGCTCGCCCGGAGCGCGAAGGTCGGGGTCGCGCGGCTCTCCTGGACGATGACCGAGATGCCGTTGGGCAGGGCGAACCGGGACACCTGGCGGCTCGGCGCCTTCGCGGCCGACGGGCGGGGCAGGGGGATGGGCCGGTCGCCTCGCTGCGGCCGGTCGACGCGGGCCGACGTCTCGCGCGGGGGCGGCGGCGCGGGCCCGCCGCCGTCGACCGGGACGAAGTGGCCCACCGTGCGGGTGTCGACGCTGAACGTGCGCCGGGCCACCGCCTGGATCTCGGCCGCCGTGAGCGCCCGGATCCGATCGAGATAGGTCGTCAGATAGCGCCAGTCGCCGATCATCGCCCAGTAGCCGAGCTGGCGGGCCTGGGCCGTCACGCTGTTCGTCTGGAACACGAAGTCGGCCTCGGCGCGCCGCTGGGCGCGCGCCAGCTCCTCGGCGGTGATCGGGGCCGCCGCCACCCGCTCCACCTCCTCGAGGAGAGCGGTCTCCAGCCGCTCCGCCGTGACTCCGGGGCGGGCGGTGGCGCTCACGTAGAAGAGGAAGGGATCCCGGAGGCTCGGCGAGCCGGCGTCGACGCGCGACGCCACGCCCTTCTCGACCAGCGCCTGGTAGAGCCGGCTCGTCCGCCCCTCGCCGAGCACCCCGGCCAGCACGTCGAGCGCATAGGTGTCCGGATGCCGGGCGGCCGGCGCCTTCCAGGCGATCAGCACCATCGGCAAGGACCCCGAGCGGCGGACGGTGATGCGGCGCTCGCCGCGCTGCGGGGGCTCGGTGGTGTGGACCTCGGGCGGCTGGGCGATCGGCTTGATGGAGCCGAAGTGCTTCCGGACCAGCTGGAGCGCGTCGGCGGCCGCGACGTCGCCGACGACGACCGCGACCGCGTTGCCCGGGCCGTAGTGAGTCCGGTAGTACCGATACATCGCGTCCCGGGACACGTTCTCGACGTCGCTCCGCCAGCCGATCACCGGCCAGCGGTAGGGGTGGGCCTGGAAGGCCGCCGACACCACCGCCTGCCAGAGGAGCCGCCCGGGCTGTTCTCGCCGCCCTCCAGCTCGCTCCGCACCACGGTCATCTCGGAGTCCAGGTCCGCCTTGTCGATCCGGCTGTTCACCATCCGGTCGGCCTCGATCCGCATCGCGAGGTCGAGCCGGTCGGCGGCGATCGTCGCGTAGTAGTTCGTCCAGTCGTAGTAGGTGCTCGCGTTGAAGGAGGCGCCGTTCAGGAACAGCGTCCGGGCGATCTCGCCGAGCCGGAACTGCTGGTGCCCTTGAAGAGCATGTGCTCGAGCAGGTGGGACACCCCGGTGATCCCGGTGTGCTCGTTCCGGGACCCGGCGCGGTACCAGACGCTGAAGCTGACGACCGGGCGCGTTCCGGACCTCCTTGACGAGCACGGTGAGGCCGTTCGGCAGCACGGTCTCCTGGACGCCCGCGGTCAGCGCCGACGCGGCGGACAGGGCGGGCGCGGTGGCCCCGCGCGCGGCGCCGCCGCCGGCCCCCAGGAGGCCGAGGAGGGCCAGGAGGGCGGCCAGTCGCGGAGTCGGACGGCGGGCTCGGCGGAGGCTGGGCAGGCTCACGCCAACAGTATAGGGCCTCGCGCCGCGCGGGCGCGTGGACGGCGGGCCGCCCTCGTCGGGGAGCCGGGACGACGAACCAGGACGACAGGGAAGCGTGGTATCTTGTGTCGGCCGCCGCGCCGCCCGGCCGGCATTTCTTCGACGACCCCCAAGCGACGAGGATCGGAAACGCATGAGCACCCAGGAGAATGCGCGCCCGGCGCCGACGCTCGGTCTCACGCCGGAGGAGATCAGGGTCCGCTACACGGCCCTCCAGGACAAGCTGGTCCCCCTCTGGAAGTCGATCGCCAGCCTGAACCGGGACCCCCAGACGATCGTCGTCGTGCCGTCGATCACGCTCGACGCCCTGAACATGCCGTCGTCCGTGCTCCAGGCCATGGAGGAGCGCTTCCTGTTCATGCTCTTCCTGCTCCGGCAGCCGAGCGCGCGCATGATCTACGTCACGTCGCGGACGATCCTGCCCGACGTGGTGGACTACTACCTCGGGCTCCTGCCGGGAGTCATCCCGGCCCACGCGCGGGCGCGATTCTTCAACCCGGTGCCCCACGACAGCACGTTGCGGCCGCTGTCGCTCAAGATCCTCGAGCGCCCGCGGCTCCTGGCCCAGATCCGGGATCTCATCCCGGACAAGGACCGGGCCCACCTCGTGCCCTACAACACCACCGAGCTCGAGCGGGACCTGGCGATCCGGCTCGGCATTCCCATGTACGGCGCCGATCCCCGGCACTTCGACCTGGGGACGAAGAGCGGCTGCCGGAAGCTGTTCGGCAAGGCCGGCGTCTCGTATCCCCTCGGGGCCGAGGACCTCCGGACCGCCGACGACGTCATCGACGCCGTCCGCCGGCTCCGGGCCGCGCGGCCGGCGGTGCGCTCGGCGATGGTGAAGCACAACGAAGGCGTCTCCGGGGCGGGCAATGCGGTGGTGAAGCTCGACGGGCTGCCCCCGCCCGGCGATGCGGGCGAGCGCGCCGCCATCGTGGAGCGGGTCAACGCGATGCAGTTCGAGAGCCCGATCCAGCGGTACGACTCGTACATGGACAAGCTCGGCCGAGCTGGGCGGGATCGTCGAGGAGCGGGTCATCGGCGAGGAGATCCGGAGCCCGAGCGTCCAGCTGCGCATCACGCCGCTCGGACAGCTCGAGGTGCTCTCGACGCACGACCAGGTGCTCGGCGGGCCAAGCGGGCAGAGCTACCTCGGCTGCCGGTTCCCCGCGGACCCCGCCTACGCGGCGGTCATCACGCGCGACGCGGTGAAGGTGGGACAGGAGCTGGTCGGAGAGGGCGTCCTCGGGCGCTTCGCCTTCGACTTCGTGGTGGTCCGGAACGGCGGGGCCTGGACGCCCTACGCGATCGAGCTCAACCTCCGGAAGGGCGGGACGACCCACCCGTTCCTCACGCTCCAGTTCCTGACCGACGGCCGCTACGACCCCGAGGCGGCGACGTTCACGCCGCCGAACGGCCGGCCGAAGTGCTTCGTGGCCACCGACCATCTGGAGTCGGAGCTGTACCGCGGTCTCCTGCCGCAGGACGTCTTCGACATCATGGTGCGGCACGGGCTCCACTTCAACCAGACGCGGCAGACCGGGGTCGTGCTCCACATGCTCACCGCTCTCTCGGAGCGGGGCCGCCTGGGTCTCACCGCCGTCGGCGAGTCGCAGGCGGAGGCCGACGAGATCTACCAGCGGGCAGTCGACGTCCTGGACCGTGAGGCGGAGGCGGCCATGCGGCAGGACCCGCTGCCGGCTCCGTGAGCCAGCGGCTCCCGCGGCCGCCGCGGGCTGCTGCCGGCCCCGACCGCCGGCGACCGTCGGATCGGCCCGCCGGCTCCGGACCGTCCGGCCGCATCCGCCCTGCGCATCCGGGTCGCGGCCGGCCGATGAGCCCCCGCGAGGCGGGAGCGTGGCCCGGTGAGCGAGAGCTGGTCGGACCCCGAGCTCCTTCGCGCCGTCTTCGAGGGCACCGAGGTTCTCCGGAAGCCCATCAGCGGGATCATCACCGGCCACCACGTGCTTCCGTACGTCCTCGTGGGCCCGCACTGGGACCAGCCCGGCCGGGCGGTGGAGGTGCGCGGCCGGATCCGCGTCTCCCCGCGCCTCGTGGTTCCCGTGCGGACGGACGGTCCGACCTACGGCGACGTGTTCTCGGACCGGGAGGTCATGCACCAGGCGCTCGTGGCCCGGGTGTTCAGCTTCCGGTACGCGCCGAAGGTCCTCGTCGAGAGCGAGGACCTTCGCATCCAGCGGCAGGATCGCGCCCCGCAGGCCCACCTCGAGGTGGTGCTCGACGAGCTGCTCCGCCAGGAGGTCATCAACACGGGCGTCATCCGCTCCCCGGACGTCCGCTACTATCCCGTGTCCATCGACCGGTTCATCCGGGAGATCCTCGACCAGGAGTTTCGCGACTAGTCCGGACGAACGCTGCGGTGCCGGTCACGGGCGCGCCCGCGGACGAGCGCCCCTCCGCCGGAGGCGTGGGCGTGCTCCTCGCGGAGCGCGCGCGGAAATCCCGAGGCGCAAGCTCGACTGGATGTGCTCCGTCCACTCGGGGGAGACGCCGGCCCGAGCGGCGACGGTGGGCCACTCCGAGACCGCCGAGGTCACCTCGTCGAGGATGGCCGCTGCCCTGCCGCGCTTCAGGCCCGCCACTCTCTCGCAGGCTTGAAAGTCCTCGAGCGTGAACCCCTCCCGCTTGCCGTTCAGCGACATCTGGTGCCGCGCCGTCCACGTCCCGGTCGGGTTGTAGCTGAACGTCACGTCGAACGCGGGCGCCAGGGACCACCGGCCCTCCCTGCTCATCAGGAAGGCGATGTTCTTCACGTGGTCGTCCTGATTGCGGGCCACCACGTTGAAGGTCATGCGCCGGAACTGCTGCTCGATCGCACTCATCGGCAGATCCAAGCGCCGGATGACCGCGAAGGCCTGTTCGTAGGAGTGGGCCTCCGCCGCGTTGAAGTCGAAGTGCGCGAGCGCGGCGAGCGACTGCATGTGCAGCTTGCCGCCATCGGCCGTGCGGTCGAAGCGGCGGGTCATGAAGTGGCGCCGACCTCCCTCCTCGAGCACCCGGCACTCGGCCATCTCGATCCCGGCGTCCCTCGCCATCGCCGAGTACGCGTACTCGATGACGGTGTAGCCCTCGGGATCGTCGAGCTCCCGGTCCTTGTTCCCGCGGACGCCGTCGAACTTGAGAAGCCAGTACTGGAATCCATCGGGCGCCTTCGACTGGCCCGAGCGCACCTCGTCGGTGGCGGGATTCCAGGCGACGATGGCCTTCGCCCTGGCCCCGCCCGCCGAGGTTCCCACTCGCAGGATCGACTCGACCGCCGCGCGGGCCTGTGGGCGGGCGAACGAGGCGCTGAGCGCGGCGCGATTCGTGAGCGCCTGGGAAGCCAGATCGACCAGCGCATCGACACGAAGCCTCGTCGAGGGCGCCGGCTTTGGCCCCAGGGTCGGCGCGAACTCGAGCGCCCCCATGCCGCGCGTGCCCACGTAGCAGAGACGCTCGACGGCGTTGAAGCTCGCGGGCGCGCGGCCCTGGCTCGCCAGCCAGGCGTCGATCAGCGCGTGGCCAAACCGATCGGGCAGGGAGTCCGCGAGCAGACCGGGGAGCCCGTGAAAGGAGTCCCGCCGCAGAGCCGGAAACGAGTGGATGCGTGACGAGAGCGGCATCATGAGCGGCGATATCTCGATGCCGCTGCCCGCGAACGCCGGATCGTACTGAAACGCGGCGACGTCGGCGCCGTCCTCGAGCTGGACCGCGCCGATCGTGCGCCCCCAGAGGCGGACCTCGGCGAGCGTCGCCACGCCGCTAGGACCGCCAGGTCCAGGGAGCGCCGGGCGCGCCCGCCCGAGGACGGGCGCGCGGGGCCCGCCGGCGCTGCTTCCCCCGCAGCTTGAGGAGCGCCATCGGGCTCGGCGGTAGCTCCGCGACCGCCCTGTCGAGGCCGTCCGCGAGCCTCAAGGCGCGGAGCACCCGGATGAGGCTGACCAGCTCGGCCCCGTGACCGGCCTCGATCCGTTCGAGCGTTCGCTTCGACAGGCCGGCTTGCGCGGCCAGGTCGGCCTGGGTGAGCCCCGCCTCGATTCGCTGGCGCGATAGACGCGCTCCGATCTCCTGGAGAACGGCGGAATCGGTGAGTTGGCCGTCAATCTTCATTAACTCGTCCTTTGCAGCGATTTAACTGGGATATCGCCCGATGACTCGCCAGACAAAGCGAATCATATCATGATATCTAAATCGTTACTGTAGACGAATTAACATCGAGATACCTGATAACTCGTAATGTGAGGCGAGTATGAAAACATACTGATCGCAGGGGTGGACGGGAATCCTCGGCGGGCCGAGGGCGAGCCTGGATGACCTTCAGGGCGTGGGGCGGCTCGCCTCCTGACGCACCCAGTCGTCGAACGGCCCGGAGACGCGGACCACCTCGTTCAGCAGCCACAGGGAGCGCGAGACGAGGACGAGGAAGAGATCACCCGCGATTCCCGCCTTGCGGGTCTCGGGCGTGACGGGGACGAACGCCAGCCCCCGGAGGAAGCTTCCGTTGCGGGTGGTGGCGAAGTCGAGGCGGCGCCCGTCGGGTGTCAGGGCGAAGAGCTGCCCCGTCCGGCGCTGGACCACGAACAGGGTCCCACCGGGGCTGTGCGAGAAGCCGGCGGGCAGGGGCCCCTGGAGCACCTTCTCGGTGCGCCCGTCCGGCGTGACCCGGGAGATCTCGCCGTTGCCCGCGCCGAACGGCGTCTCCGCCGTGCCGTCGCTCCCCACCCAGAGGTTGCCGGCCTCGTCCATCGTCAGGATGCGCGGCCGGAGGATCGAGGCGTGGCGGGGGGTGACGACGTTGCCGCGCGCGTCCAGGCGGACGATCGCGCCCTCCTCGCGGTCGGTGACGTAGAGGTCGCCCGTGGGGCCGATCACCACCCCCTCGGGATGACGCAGGACGGGCTCCGCCCCCGCCGGGGGACGCCCGCCCGCGAAGAGCACCGGCTTCGCGTCCAGGAACCGGTAGAGCGCTCCCAGCCGTCGCTCTCGATCGTAGGTCGTCACCCACACCGGCCCCCGGGCCGTGACGGCGCCGATCTGCGGGTTCGGCAAGGGCGGACCGTAGAGGTAGCGGCGCTCGTTCTCGGGGGTCAGCCGGGCGCCACCGGCGGGAATCCGGTAGATCGCCGAGAGATCCTCGACGTCGCCCACACGGAAGCGGGCCCCGGTCCGCGACATGTAGAGAGTCCCCGCGGCGTCGAGCCCGAGTGTACCCACGGACGGGATGCCGCTGACGCCGCGCTCACCCGAGGTATCGAACCCCTGGCCCGTCACGTATACCTCGCTCGTGAAGCCCGGGGGGAGCCCGACGTCGGCGCGCGCGGGGGTGGCGAGGAGCAGGAGGGCGAGGAAGCCGAGCCACACCGTCATCTGGATCCTCCTGGGACGCCGGGCCTCGGCGCGCGTCCGTCGGGCGCGCGGGTCGGCGACCCTCGGCCGAGTATACGCCCGTCGACGGGCGGTCCGGCGCAGTACGATGTGGCGACGCGGGGGCGCGCAGGACAGGACGGCGGCTCCCGCGGCTCGCTGAGGCGCGCGGGCGACGATCCGGAAGGGACGCACTGCCTGCGTCGCCCGCCGCCCGACGCCTCACGGCGGTCGCGGACCCGCGTCAGCGGAGCGCGCGCTCCAGGCGAGGGCGGACCTCCGCGGCGAAGCGCGTCATCGACTCCTCGTCGTAGGGGGCGGGGAAGCCGGCGAGCAGGTGGCGGTAGCCGGGGCCGATGTCGAGGTAGGGACGGATCGCCTCGGCGACCTCGTCGGGCGTGCCGACGGGCTGGCTGGTCCAGAGCGGGGCCCGCCCGTTGGCCTCGAACAGCTTCTCGAACACGCGCTGCGCCTCGGCGCGCGAGTCCCGGATCACCACGGCGCCCACGACGGTCGTGCGCTCGATCTCGCGGTGATCGCGGCCGACCGCGCGGCAGTGCTCCTGGAGGATCGCCTCCTTCCGGCGGACCGTGTCGACCCCGCCGCCGATGTTGCACGCGTCCCCGTAGCGGGCGACGAGCTTGAGCGTCACCTTCTCGCCGCCGCCCCCGATCAGGAGGGGGAGCGGGCTCTGCACGGGCGCCGGCAGGTTCCGGACCGACCGGGCGTGATAGCGGACGCCGGCCGCCGACGGCGTCTCGCCGCGGAGCATGGCGCGGATCACGGGCAGCGCCTCGCCCAGCCAGCGGAGCCGCTCGGGGGCCCCCGATCCGAACGGCAGACCGTAGGCGGCGTGCTCGTCCGCGTGCCACGCCGCCCCGATGCCAAGGATCGCCCGGCCGCCCGAGATGTGATCGAGGGTCGTCGCCATCTTCGCGGTCAGCGTCGGCTCGCGGAACGTGTTGGCGGAGACCATGAGCCCGATCCGGATGCGCGTCGTCGCCTGGGCCCACGCGGCGAGCGTCATCCAGCCCTCGAGGATCGGGCCGTTCGAGTCGCCCACGATGGGGTAGAGATGGTCCCACGTCCAGAGCGAGTCGTAGCCGAGCCGGTCTGCCCGCCGCCCGGCCTCGAGGAGCGCCGGCCAGTGCGTGTACTGGTTCCAGCAGAGGGCGCCGATCCTGAGGGTCATGGAAGGCCTCCCGGGAGCCCGAACGCGCCGGCGAGGAGCTCGTACGAGCGGAGCCGCGCCTTCGGGTCGTGGGTGATGGTGACGACGACCAGCTCGTCGACGCCGTACTCGGCCGACAGCGCGAGCAGACGGGCCCGTACCTGCTCCGGGGCGCCGGCCACCGTGCGCCGGCGCGCGTGTTCCACGATGGCGAGCTCGCGCGGCGAGTACGGGTAGCGCTCCGCTTCCTCGACGGACGGGTAGGGGCCGGCGCGCCCGGTGTACAGGCGCACGATGAACAGGTCCCGGCTCCGCGAGAGGCGCTCGGCCTCCGCCTCGGTGTCCGCGCACACGGCGAAGACCGCGGCGCTCGCTTGCGGCGCGCCGAGGGTCGGCGAGGGCCGGAACGCGCGGACGTACGCGCGGGTCACCGCCGCTCCGCCGTCCGCGTTGATGAAGTGGGCGAACGAGAATGCCGTGCCGAAGTGGGCGGCGCAGGCCGCGCTCGAGTCGGTGGAGCCGAGGAGCCAGATCTCGGGGGCGCTCTGGCCCGCCGGCATCGCGCGCACCCCGGCGAACCGGTGATCGGGCGGCAGGCCGTCCGTCAGGAAGCCGATGAGGTCCCCGACCTGCTCGGGGAAGCGCGAGACCTCGCTCTCCGCCCACGGGTCGGGGACAGCGGGACCGGCGGGCGCCTGGCCGCCCCGGCGGAGGGCGAGCGCGGTGCGGGCGTCGCTTCCCGGCGCGCGCCCGATGCCCAGGTCGATGCGCCCCGGGTGGAGCGTCTCGAGCATCCGGAACTGCTCGGCCACCTTGAGGGGGCTGTAGTGCGTGAGCATGACGCCGCCCGAGCCCACGCGGATCCGGCGCGTCCCGGCCGCGACCGCGGCGATCAGGATCTCCGGAGCGGCGTCGGCGAGTCCGGAGGTCGAGTGGTGCTCGGCCAGCCAGTAGCGGTGGTAGCCGAGGCGGTCGGCGGCCCGGGCGAGGTCGAGGGTCTCCCGGATCGCCTCGCCCGGGGTCTGTCCGTCCCGGACCGGTGACTGGTCCAGGACGCTCAGGCGAAGGACGGTCGACCCGCTGCCGGCCACCCGAAGAGTCTAGCGCGACCCCGCCGCATCGTCCTGACCTCCGCCGAGGAGCCCGGCCCGCCGGGCGGGGCGCCGGGGAACACGACGGGACTCGCTAGGGCCGGCGCGGCCGTTCATATTCCAGGTCGATGGCCTTCAGGCGCTCGATCAAGCGGTCGAGGTCGGCCGTCCGCGCGACGTACGCGCCGATCGCGATCCGGAGGGCCCGGGCGTCGGCGGCGTGCGGGCTGGTCGGATACTCGCGCAGCAGCCGGTCGAGATGCGTCGCGGCCTGGCGGTAGTCGCGCCCGCCGTTCGCGGTCAGCACGAGCGCGCGCGCCAGATCGTAGAGAGCCTGATCGCGAACGCGGGCGTCGGGGAAGCGCCGGACCACGTCGTCGAGGATGCGGACGGCCGCGGACGGGTTTCCTCCCCGGAGCTGGGCGTCGGCCTCCTGGACGAGCCGGTCGGCTTCCCGGGAGGACGTCAGGCGTGTCAGGGGCGCCGCGCTGCAGGCCGCGAGTGCCATCAACAGCACCGGGAGCATCAGGCGTCTCATGACTCGGACGCCTCCAGGGGAAGTGTGATCGCGAAGCAGCTGCCGTGCCCCTCCTGCGACTCGACCCAGACGCGCCCTCTATGGGCCAGGACGAAGCCCTTCACGATCGCCAGGCCGAGGCCGGTTCCTCCTCGGTCCGTGTGGGCTTGCTCGTAGCGCTCGAAGACCGTCGTCTGGAGGTTCGCCGGGATGCCGATGCCCGTGTCGGAGACCTTCACCAGGACGTCGGGCTCGGCCACCTCGGCGGTGAGGGTGATGAGCCCCGCGGCCTTGCTGAACTTCACGGCGTTCGCCAGGAGGTTCACCAGCACTTGGTGCATCCGTTTCCCGTCCAGGAGGAGCTTCGGGATCGAGTCCGAGACCGTGACCTGGAGGCGCAGGCTTCGGTCCTCGGCCCACGGCCGGATCTCGTCCACCGCCCCCTGGATCAGGGAGGCCATGTCGGTGAGATCGAGGTCGAGCTGGAGCTTGCCCCCAGCAGCACCAGGCGTCTCACACTCGGCGCCTCCAGGGGCAGCGTGAACGCAAGCAGCTGCCGCGCCCCTCCTCTGACTCGACCCAGACGCGCCCTCCGTGGGCCAGGACGAAGCCCTTCACGATCGCGAGGCCCAGACCCGTCCCCCGGTCCGTGTGGCCTTGCTCGTAGCGCTCGAAGACTGTCGTCTGGAGGCTCGCGGTATGCCGATCCCCGTGTCGGAGACCTTCACCACCACGTCGTGATCGACCACCTCGGCGGTCAGGGTGATGAGCCCCGCGGGCTTGCTGACTTCACGGCGTTCGCCAGGAGGTTCACCAGCACCTGGTGCATCCGTTTCGCATCCAGGAGCAGCTTCGGATCGAGTCCGACACCGTGAGCTCTAGGCGCAGGCTGCGGTCTTCGGCCCACGGCCGGATCTCGTCCACTGCGCCCTGGATCAGGGATGCCACGTCAGTGGATCGAGATCGAGCTGGAGCTTACCGGTCTTGAGCTTGCCGAGGTCGAGGAGCTGGCTCACCAGGCTCGAGAGACGGGCCGTGTTCATCCGGATGTTCTCGACCAGCGACGCCTGACGCTCGCCCAGCGCGCCCGGCCCGGCCTGTCCGAGCCGCTCGGCCGACCAGGCGATGACCGTGAGCGGTGTCCGGAGGTCATGGGTGATCGCCGAGAAGAGGTGCTGCTTGAGGGTGTCGAGCTCCCGGAGCCGGGCGGCCATGCGATTGAAGGCGCTCGTCAGCTCGGCGATCTCGTCACGCCCGCGGACGGGGATCGGGTCGGAGAGCTTCCGTCGCTCGACGTCCCACGGCCGCGGCGCGGAGCTCCCGCAGGGGGCGGGCGATCCGCACGCTCGCGAAGAGGGCGATCGCGAGGGACACCGCCAGGCTGCTCACGACCGAGAGGAGCGCCACGAGACGGCTCTGCTCCTCGAGGCGGTCGGCCTGGGCTCCGCGCCGGCGCAGCTCGGCGCTGGACTGTCCGTAGAGCCGCTGGACCAGCGTCTCGAGCTGCATCGCGGCCTGCTCGATACCCGCCTTCTCGGCTGGCGGGCGCTCGGCGAGCCCCCGGTAGCTGCGAAGCTGCTCGGCGGCGCCCGCGAGAGTCTGGCGCTCCTCCGGCGTCGACACCAGGCCGCCCAGCGTGGACAGGTCGTTCTCGATGGCGCGAGCCCGCTCGGTGAAGAGCCGGACGTACGCCGCATCGCGGAGGACCGTGTGGCGCGCCTCCAGGCGCCGAAGCGCGGCGACGCCTTCGAGGAGGCCGACCTCGAGACGAACCGCGGGCAGCGCGCGCTCGATGATCGTGCGGTTCTCGGCCGTCAGCCGCCTCGTCGTGAGGAGACTCCACCCGGCGAGGGACAGCACCACCCCCGTGAGCAGGGCGAAGGCCAGGAACAGCTTGTGGCTCAAGCGGAGTGCGGGCACGGAATCCTCCCGGGGGATACCTACAAGCGGGATGCCAGACGTCTCCGATGGCTCGCGGGCGGCGAAGCGATCGATCTATCGAGGGGTTGGGCAGCAGTCGCCCTGAAGGCATGCCCCGGGCGCCCGCCGCTCGAAGGTCGTCCCCTGACGAAATACGGGAGCAGCCGACGGGAATGTGGCGACTCGGTCCCGACAGGCTCGGGAGGCCGGTCGCGAGGGATGGACGGCGTGCCGCGCCGCCCGCGGGCGGCGGAGCCGCGGTCCTGCCCGCGATCAGGCTCTGCTCGGGGAGCCCCCGGGTCCGGAATGCTAGACTTCGGGAAGGGCCCGCGCCGTTGCGCGCTCCCGGCAGGCCATGAGCACGCCCGAGACCCAGACCGCCCGGTCGTTCCACGGTTCAGGAGGCCTCCCCGAGGCCCCCCGCAGCCGCGCCGCGTGCGGGGACCTGCGAGGACCCGGCCGGCGGCCCTCCTTCTCGGGCTGACGCTGGTCCTGCTCGGCGATGCCCGCCCTCTCCGTCGCTCAGAACGGCGCCGTCCTCCGGGCCCTCGACCGCCCCTCCCTCCTCGACGATGGCGATCCGGACTCGCTCCGCGCGGCGGTGGCCCAGAACCTCGGGTGGCTCGATCGGCAGCCGGCCGGACGCTGGCTCGTCATTCGGGCCGCGTCGCGTGACGGCCGGCGACTACGCGGCGGGCCTGCGCCGGCTGCTCATGCTTCTCGCCGGGAATCCTCCCGCGGAGGTGCTGGAGGAGCGGGTCCTCGCGGAGTTCGACGTGCTGTCGACCGTCGGGCGGGCCGACGGCGCAGTGCTCCTGACCGGGTACCACGAGCCCGTGGTCGAGGTGTCGGACCGGCAGAGCGCGCAGTTCCCCGTTCCCGTCCTGGGGCTGCCCGCGGACTTCACGGGCGGCGGCTGGCACTACCCTCGGCTTCTGAGCCGGGCGGAGATCGAGGCTGGCCGGCTCGGAGCGGCGGCCCGGCCTCTCGCGTGGGCGCGCGACCCGATCGACGTCTTCTTCATGGAAGTGGAGGGAAGCGGCACCCTCCGTTTCCCGGACAGGCGCGAGATGCGCATTGGCCCGGCGGCCACCAACGGTCACCCGTACCGGTCGATCGGACGGCTGCTCATCGACGAGGGGCGGCTCACCGAGGAAACCGTCTCCATGGACGCGATTCGCTCGTGGCTCGTCGAGAATCCGTCGGAGCGCGCCCGCGTCCTCAGGCACAACCCCTCCGTCGTCTTCTTCAGGCGCCTCGAGGGGCCGCCCCTCGGGAGCCTCGGCGTGCCGCTCACCCCGGCCCGCTCCATCGCCACGGACGCGCGAGTGTTCCCGCCCGCCGGGCTCGCCTTCGTGCGGACGGAGCGCCCGGCGCGGCTGCCCGGACGGACGCGTGGGTGGAGCCCGGTCAGCCGGTTCGTCCTCAACCAGGACACGGGCGGAGCGATCCGCGGTCCGGGGCGCGTCGACGTGTTCTGGGGACGCGGCGGGGACGCCGAGCTGGCGGCCAGCCACATGAAGCAGCTCGGCGAGCTGTACTTCCTCGTGCCCAAATCCTCCCCCCGGGTCGTTGCGGCGCCTGCCCAGCCCTGAGTGGTCGGCGAATGCTCCGCGGTACAATGCCGCGGTGCGTGCCCCCGGGACGTGGCCTGCGAGGCACGGCCCCCCGAGACCGCGTCCCATGACGACCAGGAATAGCCTCGACGAGGCCGAGCAGGCGGCCGTTGCGGCCGCCGAGCGGCTCGGCGTGCCGCTCGAGCTGATCGCGTGCGATCCGGCGTACGCCGATACCGCCGCCTTCTGCGCGCAGTACGGATATCCGGTCGGGCGGGCTGCAACACGCTCGTCGTCGCCTCGAAGAAGGAGCCCAAGCAGTACGCGGCGTGCGTGGTTCTCGCGACGACCCGGCTCGACGTGAACCATGCGGTCCGCGACCTGCTGGGACGGCGAAATGCTCGTTCGCCTCGTCGGAGGAGATGAGCGCGCTGACGGGCATGACGGTCGGCGGCGTGACCGCCTTCGGGCTTCCCGAGGGCCTGCCGCTCTACGTCGACGCGCGCGTCTGGATCTCGACTGGGTCATCCTCGGCACCGGGGGCCGGAACGGCAAGATCCGCATCGCTCCCGAGGTGTTCCGCCGGATGCCCGGGGCAAGGTCGTGGAGGGGCTCGCGATGCCCCGCGGAGCTGACGGCGTGGCGCGGCCGCCGGGCATCCTCATCGTCGTGGGCCGCGATCAGGCGGAGCTCTACGAGTACTTCCGGTGGGGCTTCGGCCAGACGCCCGGCGTGGATCGCCCGCGCCGGGGCGACGGGACTGGGGGACGCGCTCCGATGAACCGACGGCCGCCGACAGGCCGAACGGCGTCGGGTCGCCGAGTGCGGCCGAGCTCTCGCGCGCGGCCTCATGATCGCCGCGGCGCGATCCCCGCGGAGGCCGAGACCTCGGAGGACAGCGTGCCTCGTGAGCGACGTCGAGCTCGGGTATCTCGGGATCGCGGAGCTCGGCCCCCGGCTCGCCGCCCGGTCGCTCTCCCCGGTCGAGCTCTGCCAGGCGCTGCTCCGGCGCTGCCAGCGGCTCGAGCCCACGCTGAACGCGTTCATCACGCTCGACGCCGAGCGGATCCTCGACGAGGCGCGCGCTGCCGAGCGCGAGCTGGCCGCCGGCCGGCCCCGGGGCCCCCTCCACGGCGTGCCGGTGGCCGTCAAGGACCTCTGCTGGACCCGGGGCGAGCGCACGACCGGGGGCGCCAAGGATCCTCGCCGGCTTCGTCCCCGACGAGGACGCGAGCGTCGTGGCCCGGCTCCGGGCAGCCGGCGCGATCGTCTTCGGCAAGA
Source organism: uncultured Candidatus Rokubacteria bacterium (assembly GCA_963745015.1). Classification (GTDB taxonomy): domain Bacteria; phylum Methylomirabilota; class Methylomirabilia; order Rokubacteriales; family DASRDR01; genus DASRDR01. The sequence goes on along the minus strand of CAVUVU010000005.1, from coordinate 561,420 downwards.
CCAACACGCCCGAGTTCGCCTACGGGCCGCTGAACGCGTATCACTACGGGCCGTCCCGGAACCCCTGGGACCCCGAGCCGGTTCACCGGCGGCTCCAGCATGGGGGCGGCCGCGGCGCTGGCCGGCGGGCCTGGCTCCCGGGGCCCTCGGGCAGCGACACCGGGGGCTCCATCCGGGGCCCCGCGCACTGGTCGGGGGTCACGGGGCTCATGCCGACGTAGGGCGCGTCCCGCTCCGCGGAGTCGTCGCCCTGGCCACGACTCCTCGACCACGTGGGGCCGATGACCCGCTCGGCGCTCGATGCCGCGCTCCTCCTGCCAGGTCCTGGCTGGCCACGACCCGCTCGACCCGACGTCGGCGGATGTGCCCGTGCCGGACTACGCCCGGGAGACTGGCCGGGCCCGGGCCGCGGGCTCCGGGCTGGCGTTCCCCGCGGGTTCTCTGGGATTGCTCGCGCCCATCGGCGCCGCCGTCGAGGCGGCGCTCGCCCAGCTCGGGCGGATCGGGCTCTCGCTGGTGGACGTGGAGGTTCCGGAATGGTCGGCGGCGGCCGACGCGAACCCCTCCTCATCCGCTCCGAGGCCGCGACCGAGTACCGGCAGTTCCTGGTGGAACGCCGCGCCGGGACCTGATTCCCGAGGTGCGGGAGCGTCTGGAGACCGGCCTGGCCGGACGTCGGCCGCCGACTACGTCGACGCCCGCCGCACCGTCGGCGCCGGCTTCGCGCACGCTGCTCCGCCGAGCTATTCGCCCGCGCCGCGATCTCCTGCCCTCCCCGGGCGCGACCAGACGGCGCCCCGGATGGACCAGTGCGGACGCCTGCTGGAGCCGCTGTCCCCGCGAAACTACACCGCGCCGCTGAACTATCCGGGCGTGCCGGCCCTGACCGTCCCTTGCGGCTTCGACGCCCGGAGGGCTCCCCATCGGGGTCCAGCTCGTCGGGAGCCACTGGGGAGCGAGGGTACGCCTCCTGGGCGTGGCGCACGCCTACCAGCAGGCGACCGACTGGCACCGGCGCCGGCCGCCGCTCGGTTTGAGCGGCGAGACCCGGGTGGCGGACGGCGGCCACGCGGCCGTGCAGCGCCGTGAGCGGCGGCCGCGGTGGCCGGACCCGGCCGGACCGCATCGCGGACTCCGGGAGTCGGTCGCTCTATCTCCACACGGACCAGTTCTTCCCCGGCTGGTCGGTTCTGGTGCTTGCCGGCCCACGCGACCGAGCTGTTCGACCCTCGACCGGGCGCGCGGGCGCGGCTCATGGACGAGGTGAGCGGCGTCGCCCGCGGCGCTCAAGCCGAGCCTTCGAGCCCGCAAGGTCAACTACGCTCTCGTTCGGCAACCTGTCCCGCACATGCACTGGCACCTGATCCCGCGCCTCGCCGACGGATCCGGCCCCGCTCGAGCCCCGGTGTTGACGTCCCGCATGACCCCGCGCCGGGGTCGAGCGCGCCGACCCAGGCTCTCCATCCGTATCCGGCTCGCCCGGTGAACCCCCCCGGCCCGATGAGCTCCGCGCCGTGGTGCGGCTCGCCCTCGCCGCCGTCGCGCTCGGCTCCGGGTGTGCCGCCTGGCGGCACCCGCCGGTGACCGAGCCCGCCGCGGGCCCTGGCGCCCCCGGGCCGTCGGCGACGCGCCGCCGCTCCGCGACGACGGCGATCCTCTCCTCGCTGCGGGCGGCGGCCGCGGAGAGCCTGGCCTGGCTCGCGACCCAGCCGCCCGACCGCGTCCTGGTCACGGCAGCCGGACGGTCACCGTGGCGGAGCAGCGCGGGCGCTCCGGAGCGCCTGCTCGGTCCTGTCGGAGGCGCCGGGGCCCGTGCGCTTGGCCCGTCGTCCGGGAGGCGTTCGAGCCCCTCGAGGCCGCGGGCGGCCGCGACGGGACAGATGCTCGTGACCGGCTACTACGAGCCGGTGATCGAGGCCGCCGAGCAGCCCGACGCCGAGCACCAGGCTCCCGTCTACGGCCTGCCCGACGATCTGGTGGAGGTGCGCTCGGGCACTTCGACCCGCGATGGCGGGGTGAGCGGCTGTCCGGGCGGCTGGAGCCGAGGAGCCGCCGGCTGGTACCCTACTGGCGCGGGCCGACATCGACGCCGGGCGCCTCGCCGGCCGGGGCCTGGAGCTGGCCTGGGCCCGCGACCCGGTCGACGTGTTCTTCATGGAGATCCAGGGGAGCGGCACCCTGCGCTTCGCCGACGGCCGTGAGCTTCGCGTCGGCTACGCGGCGCCAACGGCCGCCCGTACCGGAGCATCGGGCGGCTCCTGATCGACGAGGGCCAGATGGAGCGGGCGGCGATGACCATGCCGGCCCTCCGGGCCTGGCTGGCCGGCCCACCCCGAGGAGCGCGAGCGGGTGCTCCGCCACAACGAGTCCGTACGTCTTCTTCCGGCCCCTGGCGGGCCGCCCGGTGGGCTCGCTGGGGGTGCCGGTGACGCCGGGGCGGTCGGTCGCCACCGACCACGCCTCTTCCCGCCGGCGCCCTGGCCTACCTGGAGACGCGGCGGCCCGTGCCGGGCCCCGGACGGCGCGCCCGGTGTGGTCAGCCCCTGGGCCGCTTGGTCCTGAACCAGGACACCGGGGGCGCCATCCGGGGCGCCGGCCGGCTGGACGTCTTCTGGGGGCGGGGCCCCGGGCCGAGTTCGCGGCCGGCCTCATGAGGGAGCCGGGCCGGCTGGCCTTCCTCCTGCCCAGGCCGAGGGCGCCGTGGCGGGAGGGCCCGGCGTAAGGGGCGCGGGGAGCCACGACGTCCAGCGGGCCGCGAATCGCCGCCGCGTCCGGCGCTCGAGCCTAGGGCGCCATGGCGCGTGGCGCATGCCGAGCGTCGAATCGGAGCTCAAGGCCGTGGTCGGCGCGGTGCCTGCGGCAGCGCCCGTATCCGCATCGGGTAGCATCCGTCTCGGCGCGCAGTCGTGCTGTCCGCCGACGACCCTCCGCGGCTGTGACGTTTCCTGCCGCCGGCCGAGCGCAGCTGGGCGGAATGCCTGGAGGCCCGCGCCAGCGATTGCGGTCACCGGCGTGACTCGGCCAGCTGCGATCAAAGACTTCAGGACATGCGGCTCGCCGGTCGCCGTAGTCCGGCTCGGGGCTGGCCGGGCACATGCCTTGCACCACGCTTCCGCCGCGGCCCTGGTGCGCAAACGCGAGGTGCCCGCCGTCCGCATCCGGGTGCCTTGGCTGCGCCGGGTGGGGGGGCCGCGCGCCTCGGCTCCGAACGTCGGACGCCTCGTGGCCCGACGGAGAATCGCGTGGTGTGCGCGACCTTGAGCTGGGCGCCGCGAGGGAGACACGGCCGACCTCGGCCCCTTGTCCTGGTCGTCGACGACGAGTTGGCGGTCCGGGACCTGGTCTGCGAGATCCTGGCCGACGAGGGGTTCCGGACCGTGACCGCGGGGGACGGGGACGAGGTCCTGCCCCTCGCCGGAGCATCAGCCGGCCCTGATCCTCCTGGACATGATGATGCCGCGCATGGACGGGTACACCACCATCACCAGGCTCCGAGGCCATCCCATGACCGCCACCGTGCCGATCATCGTCGTCACCGGCCAGACCGACCCCGTGTACCAGGGCATCAGCGAGGGGGTCGGGGCGATGGCCCACATGACCAAGCCGTTCTCGGCCATCCTGGTGGCGACCGTGCCCGGGCCCTGGGTCGGAGATCGCGCCGTGAGCGTCCGCGCCGGTTCGGGGAGCTCCTGGTCGACCGGGGCTTCATCTCGGCCGACCAGCTCGGGACGCCCTGCGGTCCGGGCCACGAGAAGAAGCGCGCTGGGCCGGGTACTTCTGGCGATGGGGGCGCTCAGCCTCGACCAGCTCAACTGGGCGCTTTCCGAGCTGGTGGGCGTGCCCTATGTCGATCTGACCGAGGACATGGTCGACCTCGACGGTCCCGGACGCTCCCCGAGGAGGTCCTGCGGCGCCACCAGGCGGTTCCGGTCCTCCGGGTGGCCGACGAGATGACCGTCATCCTGGCCGACCCCACCGACCAGCAGGCCCGTCCGGGACCTGGAGGTCCTGAGTGGGGTGCGGGTGAGGCCGGCACTGGCCGCCCAGGCCACCGTGGCCAAGTCCTGGACAAGGCCTTTCCCCCCAGCACGGCCGCCCGGGAGCGCCGGTACGCCGGGTGCCGTCGGGGGCCGGGGCGGCCGGGATCCCCGGCGTCGCCAGGTCTACGCGCTCCTCCTGGGAGCCTTCCGGGACGGGGCCAGCGAGATCCACCTGGAGCCGGACGTCAAGGACGTCCGGGTGCGGGTGCGGATCGACGGCCGGCTGGTGGAGCGGCCTGGTGCGGCAGCGAGCTGTCGCCCGTCCTGTTCCGGTTCCGGGTCCTGGCCGGGCTGCGGGGCGAGGTCCTCCCGGCCAGCGCCCGGGTCCGGACCCGGCTGGAGGGGCAGGAGGCCGACCTCGACATCCTCTTCTACCCACGCTCTACGGCGAGGCGGTCACCGTCACCATCTGGCGGAGGACCTCGGAGAGCCCCACCCTGGACAGCCTGGAGCTGCCGGCCGCCGAGCGGAGGGCCATCGAGCCCCTCCTGGCCGGGCCGGGCGGCGGGCTGGTCCTGGTCACCGGGTGGGAAGCCCGGGCCCGGACGGTCCTCCTCTACGCCATGGCCCAGGCGGTCAACGGCCCGGGCCGGAAGACCCTGACCGTGGAGCGGACCGTCTCCTTCGTGGTCCCCGGCTTCGTCCAGGTGGAGGTGGCTGACCAGCTGGAAGCGGCCGCCCCGGCCATCCTGGGCCAGCCCCTGGACGTGGCCCTGGTCGAGGACGTGGGCCCGCTCCCGGTGTCCCTGGCCGCCCTGGCCGCCGCCGAACAGGGGGCCCTGGTCCTGGCCGGCCTGGGGGTGGCCTCCAACGCCTCGGCGCTGACCCACCTCCGGGCCCCGGACCTTCCCATGGTGGCCTTCCTCGAGAACATCCGGGGCGTGGTCAACATCCACCGGCGAGGGGTGCGGTCACGGGCCGAGGTCCTCCTCATGTCCGACGAGCTGCGGGGCCGGCTGGCGAGGCAGGGCGATGGACATCGCTGATCTCCTGATCCAGACGAAGGAGCGAGGCTGCTCGGACCTCCACCTGTCGGCCGGGGTCCGGCCCATGGTGCGTCTGCACGGCGAGCTGACCCCGCTCGACGACCAGGTCCTGGGCAAGGATGAGGTCCACCGGATGATCTACGAGATCCTCAACGACGAGCAGCGGCGCGTCTTCGAGGAGACCCGGGACCTGGACTTCGCCCTGGAGGTGGGGGAGATCGCCCGCTTCCGCGTCAACGTCTTCAACCAGCGGCGGGGCCAGGGGGCGGTGTTCCGGGTCATCCCCACCCAGATCCGCTCCTTCGAGGAGCTGGGGCTGCCCGAGGTGCTGCGGACCCTGGCCATGCGGGAGAACGGGCTGGTGCTGGTCACCGGGCCGACGGGCTCGGGCAAGTCCACGACCCTGGCCACCCTGATCGACCACGTCAACCAGAAGCGAAGAAGCACATCATCACCCTCGAGGACCCCATCGAGTTCGTCCACGACTCCAAGCAGTGCCTGGTCAACCAGCGGGAGATCGGCTCCCACACCAAGTCGTTCGCCAGCGCCCTCCGGGCCGCCCTCCGCGAGGACCCCGACGTCATCCTGGTCGGCGAGATGCGCGACCTGGAGACCATCAGCCTCGCCCTCGACGGCCGCCGAGACCGGCCACCTGGTCTTCGGCACCCTCCACACCAAGAGCGCGCCCAAGACGGTCGACCGCGTCATCGACGCCTTCCCCCCGGCCCAGCAGCAGCAGGTCCGGGCCCAGCTGTCCGAGGCCCTCCAGGGCGTGGTGCCCAGATCCTGCTCCCCACCAAGGACAAGAAGGGCCGGGTGGCGGCCCTGGAGATCATGGTCGGGACGGTGGCCATCCGGAACCTGATCCGGGAGGGCAAGACCCACCAGATGCCCTCCAGCATCCAGACCGGAACCCAGCTCGGCATGCAGAGCCTGGAGCAGGCCCTCCGGAACCTGGTGATGCAGAACCGGGTGGACCGGGCCCACGCCGAGGTCATCCTTCAGTCGTCGTCGGCCGGGGCCGGGGCCACCCTGGGCGCCGGGCCGGGAGGCCCGGCCGGAGCGGCCGCCCGCTAGGCCTTCTCCGATCATGGCCCGAGCTGGGGGCTGTCCTAGCCGCGGCGGTCGCCGAGAACGCCTCCGACGTCTATCTCCTGGAAGGGGTGCCGCCCACCCTCAAGGTGGACGGGGTCTCGCCGACCCATGCCCGCGCAGCCGCCCCTCACGCCACGACCAGAAGCTCCCGTTCTTGGCTGGTCCTCCGGGCCGAGAGCGAGGGCTTCGAGGAGAGCTTGGAGGCCAACCTGTCCCACGTTCATCCCGAGCACGGCCGGTTCCGGCTGAACTGCTACCGGGCCATGGGCTCGGTGGGGATGGTCCTCCGGCGGGTCAAGACCGAGGTGCCTACCCTGGAGAGCCTGGATCTGCCCAAGCTCCTGGGCGAGCTGGCCCTGGAGCGGCAGGGCATGGTCCTGGTCACCGGGGCCACCGGGGCCGGCAAGTCGACGACGGTGGCCGCCATGCTGGACCACCGCAACGCCAGCCAGCCGGGTCACATCGTGACCATCGAGGACCCGGTGGAGTTCGTCCACCCCCGCAAGGAGTCCATCGTTTCCCAGCGCGAGGTGGGCATCGACACCGCCTCCTACCTGGTGGGGCTCCAGAACGCGCTCCGTCAGGCTCCCGACGTCATCTTCGTGGGTGAGCTCCGGGACCGGGAGACGGTCTCGGTGGCCCTCCACTCGGCGGAGACCGGCCACCTGGTCCTGTCCACCCTCCACGCGACCAACGCGGCGTCGGCCGTCGAGCGCCTCTTGAACTTCTTTCCCTCCGAGGCCCGGGAGTCGGTGCTCCTCCAGATCTCGCTCCTCCTGCGGGCCGTCATCGTCCAGCGGCTGGTGCCCCGGGCCGTGGGGCCGGGGCGGATCGCGGCCCTGGAGGTGATGCTGAACACGTCGCGGATCCAGGCCCTGGTCCGTCGGGGGGAGCTGGCCACCATCCGGCAAGCCCTGGAGGAGGGCACCGGCGAGGGCCTGGTCACCATCGACCAGTCCCTCCTGGCCCTCTGCCAGCAGAAGAAGATCAACCAGGACGAGGCCCTCCGCTTCGCCGACAGCCCCAACAACCTCCGGCTGCGGCTGAAGGGGATCAAGTAGCTATCCGCCGCCACGCGGGCGGAGGGGGCGCAGCAGCCCCCGCCCGCCGAGGGGGTGACGTCGCTCCGCAGAACACCTTGCATCGGTGTTCGGTGGCCGCGGAGCAAGCTCCGCTGGCCCCTGGTCGCGCCGCACGCACCGCGACAGCGCTGGGCCGCGGACGGTTCGCGAGACTGGTCCGTCTTCAAGCGCTCACGCGCCGCTTCGTTCGAGGAACTGTCGACCGCCTCCGTGCCTGGCGTTGCTGGGCGACGTCAGCGGGCTGCAGGCGTTTCTCCGGCGGCGGGAGGAGTCGGCAGGCGATCAGGATGCCTCGTTCGTCGAGGGGTCCGCGGCTCGCCACCTCGCGTACCGGAAGCGCGGAGTCCATCCGCATCCCGTCGGTAAGGTGTGGGATCCGCGCCGGCTCCGAGCAAGCGGCGAACCGCAGGCGCACGCCCATTCCAGGCCGACATAGGTGAGCGGCGTCCAGCCCGCGTCTGAGCGCGCGCATCGACAGTCGCGCCGCGATTGACCAACCTCTGGAGGAGCGCCGTGCGGCCGTTGCTCGCGGCCAGCATGAGCGCCGTGACGCCGCCATTGTCTGAGCCGTTGACGTCGGCGCCCCGGGCGAGCAAGAGCTCCGCCACCGCGCCGTGGTCTTGCGGATGACCGTCCAGCATCAGAGGTGTGATCCCCGTGGCGTCCGCAGCATCCGGCGATACTCCCGTCTGCCAGTAGACCTCGCACCTCCGCAAGATCGCCGGCCTCCCGCATTGTCCAGGAGGGCGAGTGCCATCGGGGACGCTTTGCGGGCGGCGGACTCTCGCCGGCCCCCGCGAGGTCAACGGAGAGGGCGTCGCGCCGCGCCTGTCCACCCGTTGCGAGGGCTGACGCGCCGGATTCGTGTCCGCTGGCCATCGGCGTTTCCCGTGGCTGCTCGGCCGCCGTCGGCGGGGTGGGTGGCGGCGACGCGCGGCGTCTCCGCGGGCGTCTGTCCCTCGGGCACTCGGCGCGTGACTGGGGGCCGCTGCGGCGCCTCGGCCTGCACCGGCGCCGCAACTTCCGGCGGTGGCGGGGGCGACGGGAGGTGTGACGTCCGGCCGAGACTCGAAGAGGACGGCGGCGACGACAGAACAAGGGCCTGCGAAACCGCTGGCGCCTGTCAACCGATGTTCGAATCCTTCCGAGGGCCCGGGTTCTTGCCAGACGGGCCCGTGCGGACGGCGCCCCTCGTGGCGCGTACCGCGCGCCCCCGGACGGCCGCGCGACCGGGGAACGGAAGGCGCGAGCCGCCCGGCCGCCTGCTCAGTCATACGATCAAGCAATCCGCATACTCACCGGGACGCCAGCCTGCTCCGCGATGCGAAGAGCGGCGTCGCGGCAGACCTCATTGATCAGAACTCGGGGAGTACCACTCGGCATAGGCCGGGCGATTCCGCTCAACGGCATCCGGCTCGAACACCTCGTCCTGATGGGCACCAGCCAGCTCTGTAGCCGGTACGCCACGTACGGACCGGACCTCCGAGGGCGTTCAGGCGGTGCAAGCTTCCACGCGACAGGCGCTCTGGCCGGTGGTGCGTCTCTCGTCGCTGAGAGTAGCGAGCATGAGATCGAGCTCGGGCTGGCTCGGCCACGAGAACGGCCACTCGCGCCCCTGACGTGGTTCTCGGCCTCGGCCAACGCAACGGAGCTCCTTCGAGATCCGGATCGCCTCAGCCCCGGCGCTCTCGATCCAACGACGACCACGACGCCGCCGTTCCTGCCGGCACTTGGACCTGCGGGGGCCGGGAGGAATCGCCCCGCGCCGCAGCCTCTGGCGCAGTTGCGCCAGGGGCATCCACCCGTTGGACCAGGGAGGCGACCTTCGTAGATCGAGGAGTGCCGCGACGCCGCACCAGAGCACGCACCCGCCCGCCGCTTCCACGTCGCGGGTCACTCCGGCGCAAGTACCGTCGTCTTCCCGGTGGCCGGGCTCGCCGGGTCAGGACGACCGAGCCGGGGCAACGTCTTGACGGCGGCGAAGAGATCGGCGCACGCACTCTCGTGGAGAGGGCTCGGGTAGAAAATATCAGGGTCCGCGGTGTCCGAGAAGCCGTGCTGACGGAGGCGGAGTCTAGGGTCGGACATCGCTAGGGACCTCGGGTTGGGCCGGGCTCACGGGCCTGCGCGGGTACCATGACGCTAGTTCCGTATGACCGCCTCGACACGCCGGTTCTTCGCGCGGCCGGCCGGGTTGTCCGTGCCATCCGGTTTCTTGTTCGGCGCGATGGGGCGGGACTCGCCATACGCCTCGACTGCCACGCGCTCCGTCGAACTCCCTGTCCGATCAGCTCACGGGCGACCGTCTCCGCTCGGTGACGCGAGAGGGCGAAGGTTGTACGCACGCGTGCCGATCGCGTCGGCATGGCCCTCGAGGATGACGAGACGATTCACAGCGCGAGGATGGTTGAGGACATAGGCGATCCGTTCGACCACGCGCCGCGACGGCGCGTCGAGATCGGCGCTGTCGAAGGCGAACAGCGCGTGCGGAAGCGTGATGACGACGCCCCGTGGTGTTTCCTTGATTTCGGGGACCGCCTCGCTCGGAAATGCCTGGCCCGCAGCCGCCATCCCGATGCCCTGTCGGCGCAGCTCATCGGTCAGTTCCCGGTTGGTGAAGGGCGCCGGTCTCGGTGTCGCGGCCGGTGTCGGGGTGCTCTCCGGTGCCGGCGAGGACGCTTTCGACTACTGGCGTCCTCGCGCACCCGGCGGCCAGAAGGACCACGAGCGCCAGGATCATACCGGGTCGTTCCATACCCGGACCTCCTCGCCTGGTACGGTCGATCGCGCAGCCGCCTCGGGCGCAATCAAATCCCGTACGATACCATGATAGGTCATGGGATTCCCGGCGAATCATCTCTTGATGACGTTTGCCGTCACGACCCAAGGGACGTCACGCCATCGCCTCGTCGGGGGCCTGTCGGCTCGCGGAATGCCTTGGCATGCGCAACCCGCCGCAATGCGAATCAGCGGCTCAGCGCCTCGCGCAGAACGGGCAGGAGGCGCTGGGCGAGCAGCGCCTGGCCCTGCTCGTCCGGGTGGAGCCCATCGTAGCTGTGGCCGGGCACCACCCCGCCGCAGGAAGTCCTCGACCAGCGTCGCGCCCTCCGTCCGTGCGATCTCCTGGAGGGGTCGTGCGGTGGCCGTCGCCGGCCATGCCGGGCAGACTGATGTGCACGCAGGATCACGCCGGCCCCCTGCGCGCGGATCCGCTCCGCGTGATCGTCCTGAGGTTCGCCACCGTGCGCTCGCGCGGCCATCCGCTCGAACACGTCGTTGACGCCCAGCTCGATCACGACCAGCCGGGGGCGGTGGACCAGCACGTCCCGGTCGAGGCGCTGCCAGGCCTCCCTCGCGTCGTGTCGCCCGAGATGCCGGCGTTGACCACGGGGATTCCGAGCGCTCGCCCGAGCCGGTGCGGGAACGCCACCTCCGTCCGGCCAGCCGGTGTCCCGAGGTGATGCTGTCGCCGAGGAACACGACGGTCAGGCTGACGGCGGGGCGCACCAGGGTCTCGGGATCCGGCGCGTCGCGCGGCGGCCACAAGCGCCCAGCCCACGCCCGATGAGGACGACCCCGCGACCAGCAGGACCAGCGCGCCTCGACCAGAGCCCACGCTAGCGATCTTCCGGCGATCCGGGATTGCGGGCAACCGGCCGGTCGGTGACGACAGCCAGCGCGGCGGGTGCAGCGCTCGCGTTCTGGTACCATTCAAAACATGGAGACGCGCCGGCCAACCCGGCGAGCGAGCCGGCGCACGGCTGGAGAAGGGCTCATCCACTGCTCGGCCGGCGGGCCGTGCTCGGGACGGCGCTCGGCCGTGGGCGCTCGCCCGTCCCCGGCTGGGCGCGCCGCGGCAAGCCGACGCTCGCAAGGGCGCCTTCAGTGCGCGGGCGGCCATCCTCTACGGCGCTTTCCGCTTCGAGGAGAGCGGCATCATCGAGGAGACGATCGACCGCGGCGCTGGTCGCTACGAGGTGCGGATCACCGGCCGGGGCTCGCGAGGTGACCACCGAGATCGAGTCGACCGGGATCCTCCGGGACGGACGCTGGGCGCCGCTCCGGTTCGCGGATCGTTTCGCGGTCTACGGGCGTGAGTCGCGGCTGGAGATCACGTACGACTACGCGCAGCGCGACTCGATCCGGTACCAGGGTCGGAGCGAGACGTTTCTCCTCCGGCGTGTCCGGGTGACGGACGACACGGTGGCGATGCCGGCGGGCGCTGCACGTGGACGACGTCGTGAGCGCGACGCTGAACTACGCGGAGGGGCGGTGGCCGGCGGAGGCCGACGGCCGGCTCGTCACCCGGGTCGTGCGCCGACAGCGAATCACCGGGCGAGCGCCCGGACGACGCGGAGCGGCGCTACCGGGCCGAGCTGGTGCCCTTCGAGCTCCGCGTCGTGTCGGACGCGAGCGGTCGGGCGACCGCGGCCGCTTGACCTGACGCGCTTCTCGTCGTGGGCTCGGGAGGACGAGCCGGCGCGGATCGTCTTCGGTGCCGACCGGCGCCCCGAGACGCATCACCGCGACGCTCATCCTCGGAACCAGCCTGGCGATCAGGATCGGGCCGGCGCCGGCCGCCTCGTAGCGCGCGTTCCGGCGCACCCTACGCGGCCGGCAGGCGGATCGTGAACGTCGTGCCGCGCCCGAACTCCGAGTCGACGTCGATGGTCCCGCCGTAGCTCGAGATGATGCCGGAGACGATCGAGAGCCCGAGCCCCGTCCCGCTCTCCTTGGTCGTGAAGAACGGCTCGAAGATCCGCCGCCGCACGTCCGGCGGGAATGCCGGTGCCGGTGTCGGTGATCGACAGCAGCGCCCAGTCGCCCTCGTGGCGCGTCTCGAGGGTGATGGACCCGCCCTGCGGCATGGCGTCGACCGCGTTCAGCACGAGGTTGATCAGGGCCTCCCGAAGCTCCGCCCCGCGCGCCTGGATTCCGGGGCACCGAGCCCAGCTGCTGGCGCACCAGGATCGGCGTGCCCCGGACGTCGCTCTGCGACCAGCGCGGCCGCACGATCTCGATCGCCTGGCGGACGACGTCCCGCATGTCCACGCGCTCGAGCCGGCGGTCGACGTCCCGGCGGGCGAAGCGCCGGATGCGGCCGACCGTCTCCACGCCGTCCCGGACGGCCTGCTCGATCGTCGACAGGCCTCGCTGGAGGCGTTCGGGGGAGGGCTCGTGCGCGATGAGCTGCGTGTGCCCGAGGATTGCCTGGAGCAGGTTGGTGAAGTCGTGGGCCATGCCCATGGCCAGCTGACCGAGAGCGGACAGCTTCTCGGACCGGGCCAGCTGCTCCTCCCACCGGCGCTGCTCGGTGACGTCGCGGATCGATCAGGAGGAGTCCCGATCTCCTCGCGGCACACCCCACGGGATGGGCGAGCAGGTCGCGGTCGAGGTCCTGGGCGGCGCGGTCGCCCTCCTGCGTGGAGGCGCAGTACCACCGTCCGGCTGGCCCGCGGGGCTGCCAGCACCGGCTCGAGCTGCACCATCACGGCCGCGGGCATCGCGTCACCGAGGAGCTTGCCGCGCGCCTCGTCGGCTCCGCGGCCGAACAGGCGCTCGGCCGCGGGGTTCCACGTGACCACCCGGCCCGACCGGGTCGACCGCCACGATGGACTCGGTCGCCGACTCGATGAGGTTCTCCAGGAAGGACTTGGCCTCCGAGAGCTCGCCGGTGGAGGTTCGCGTTCCGGACGATGAGGGCGACCGACTCCGAGAACATCCGGAGCAGCTCCCGCTCGCTCGGGTCGAGCTCGCGCGCTGGTCTCGACGACGAGGGCGCCGAGCTGCCGCCCCTGGGCGACCAGGGGGAACGCCGGCTCGTTCGGCGCGTCTCGCGGTCCGCCGGATCCGCCTCGGGGTCGAGGAGCAACCTGGACCCGCTCGTACCCGGCGCCCTGCTGGAGCTGCTCGGTGATCGCGGCGAGCGTCCGGTCGAGGGCGGGATCGACGAGCACGGCGGTGGAGATTCGCCGCAGGATCTCGCCCTGGACGGCTCGGAGCGACTGCTCCGCTGGCCTGGCGCGCCGCGGCGGTCAGGAGGGCCGACGTGCGCACGGCCGTGACCATCAGGTCCGTCACGGGCCGGAGGGCAGGCGAGGTCGGTGCCGCCCGAGCGCCGGCGCCCGGTGATGGTAGAGCGCGACGTGGGCCCAGACGCGAGGCAGGCCCTCGTCCACCGCCGGCATCGACCATGGTCGCCTCGAAGCCGAGCGGCGTCGAGCTCGGCTCGGCCACGGCAGGGGCCAGGCTGACACCGGCCGGGCGCCGACCGGCACCTGGACCCCGTGGAGCGCCGGTCCGCCAGGCGGTCGGCCACGGCGTCGCCCGGCGCCGCCGGGAGCTCGGAGTGCACGATCACCGCTCGGCTCCGTGCCCAGGAAGGAGGCCGCGGCGGCACCCGGTCAGGCGCTGGGCCTCGTGCAGCATGGCGCGCAGGAGCGCCGGCAAGGTCGCCGCCCTCGCACGGGATCCCGCCGCTGCGCGAGATCGCGCATCTTGCCGATCAACGGCGCCAGCGCGGCTCCCTGGCCCTTGCGTGCGCTGCCGCCGTCGGGCCAGGGCCCGCTCCGCGGCTTCCTGGAGCTCCCGCGGTGCGAACGGCTTCACCAGGTAGTCCATCGCGCCGAATCGCATCGCCCGCTGCACCGTGTCGAGCGAGGCGTAGGCCGTGATCATCACGACCTCGACGCCGGGATCGATCGCCTTGACGCGCTCGAGGAGCTGGACGCCGTCCATCCGCGGCATCTTCACGTCCATGAAGATCACGTCCGGACGGAGCCCGGGCAGCGCCGCCAGCACCTCCTCGCCGCTCCCGGCCGTGAAGACCTGGTAGCGCGGCTTGAGGATCATGCGGATGGCCTCGCGCGGGCCCTCCTCGTCGTCTACCACCAGTACGCGCGGCTCGCTCATGCTGGAGCTCCTGCTGGGGGCTCCGCCTCACTGATGGGTTCGCGGCAGTGTCAGGACGAAGCGGATCTCGCCTTCCTGGCCGCCGAGCGTCAAGGTCCCGCCGTGGGCCTCGACGATCTTCTGGCTCACGCCCGGGCCGACGTCGAGCAGCTTGTCCGAGGCGATCGCGAGCGGGCTGAAGAGGTGCTCGCGCTCGAGAGTCGAGAGCTCAGCGGGTCGCCCCGTGAGCGACAGGCGCACTCGGCCGGCGATCCTCCGGGACGTCTGCAGGTGGATGGCCACGCGACCCTCCGCGTCGACGCGGTGGGCTAGGAACCGGACGAGATAGCCGATCGCCTTGGTCAGCTGCTCGCGATCGGCCTTGACGACGAGGCCCTCCTGCGGGCGCGTAGAGGATCGCCGTCAGCTGCTCGGCGCGCTCCGGAACCTGGAGCAGGAACAGCGCGGCGTCGCTCGGCCCCGGCGACCGTTCCAACCGGACCGAGTGCTCCTCCAGCGCGTCGTGCAGGAGCTGCCGGAAATCGAAGAAGTCCACCTTGTAGTCGCGGTCACCGGCGAGCGTGATGAGCTTGTCGACCAGCGAGATCAGGTCGCTGCGTGTCCTTACCGACCACCGCGAGGAACGTCTCCCGGAACTCGGGGTCCGTCGTACCGCTGCGGGAGCAGCTCGAGGAACGTGTAGATCGACACCAGAGGGTTCTTGATCTCGTCCGTCAGCCGGAGCAACACCCGGTTGAGGAGATCGAGCGTCTGGCCCGCCTGGCGCTCCCGGTGAAGCTTGTGCCGCGGCATCGGGTCGTCCAGCAGCATGACGGCGCCGCACGGGGCGCCCGCGGCGTCGACGATCCGGGACGTGCTGAGCTCGAGCGTCGGTCTGGCGTGCGGGGCAGCTCCACCTCGCACCAGCCGGAGCTCCCGTCCGCCGCGCATGCGTCTCGTACAGCAGGTCGCCGAGCGGCGAGGGCAGAACGCGGAGGTCCTGCCCGAGGACGTCGCCCGAGGGACAGGCTCGAGGATCTGCTCCGCCCGGCGGTTGAACCGGGTCACCCGTCCGGCGGCGTCGATGGTGATCGGCACCGCTCTGGAGGTGGGTCAGGACCTGCTCGATGAAGCTGTGCTGGGCCCGGACGGTGTTGAAGAGCGGCGATGTCCTCGACGGCCATGGCCACCTGGCTGGCCAGCGTGAAGAGCCGCTCCAGGTCCTCCGAGCCGTAGGGCTGGCCCGGTGACCCGCGGGCCGAGCACGCAGGATTCCCACCAGCTTGGCCTGGACCCACAGCGGCACCGCGACCTCGCCTCCCAGGATCGCGAGCTCCCGGGCGGCCTCCAGCCAGTCCGGCTCGCCGCTCGAGCTCGTCCCGCACGGCCAGCCGGCACATGCTGCCGAAACCAGTCGGCGAGCCCCTCGCCGCTCTCCAGGCGGAGCCGCTCGGCCAGATCGGGATCGAGCCCCCGGAAGCCCGCGTGGTCGGTACCGGTGCTCGTCGTCGACCAAGAGGAGCGCCACGCGTCCAGGCCGGCACGAGCTCGGTGATCGCGTCCAGGAAGAACTCGACGACCCGCTCGATGTCGAAGTGCGCGGCGAGGAGCTTGCCCAGCTCCTTCAGCACCGTTCCGAGCGCCGTCGAGCTTGCCGTGACCGTTCGGCACGGGCGGGGCCGATCGCCTCCCGCCGCAGCCGGTCCCGCCGGAGCGAGGCGACCTCGAGCTCGAGCCGCCGCATCCGGAGGCCCTGCTCGATCGCCGAGCCGGAGCGGCGGCGTCCGGCATGTCGCGTGGCGAGCGCGAGGTCGCAGCGGTCTGCCCCCGGAGGAACCGGCTCGTCGGGAGCCAGGAGCCCGACCAGGAACGGCCGCGAGCCGACGGCTGGCCGCCGCCGCCAAGCTCGTCCGGGTCCAGGTTGGCCGAACCGAAGTCCACGAGCAGCACGTCGGCCTGGCCGGCGGCGCCCGGCTCCAGCGCGCTGCGCCAGCGATCGCCCCGTCCCGAAGTCGAGGCTGCCGTTGCAGGAGTCGGCGGAGCCGGGCGGCCAGGCCCGCATCGCGGGAGAGAACGCGGACCGTTCTCATCGCGCCACCTCGGGCCGCACAGTCTCCGCCACGGAGCCGACGAGCACCGCGGGGAACTGGACCACAAAGGTGGTGCCGAGCCCGGCCGGACCAGGATCGGCCCAGAGCGCCGCCCGGTGCGCGTCTGCGATGCTGCGGCAGATCGCGAGCCCGAGGCCCGTGCCGCTGGACTTCGTCGTGAAGAACGGCTCGAAGACCCGGGCGAGATCCTCGCGCGGGATCCCGGGGCCGGTGTCCGTGACCCGGACCGTCACCAGGCCGCGATCCGCTCGCTCGCGATCGGCCCGGACCGTCACGGTCAGGGTGCCGCCCACCGTCATGGCTTCCAGGCCGTTCAGGAACAGATTCATGAGAGCTGCTTGAGCTGGTCGAGCTCGCCCAGGGGACGGGGGTGCTCGATCTCGACCACCGAGCGGACCCGCCGGCGATCGGCCTCGCCACGGAGCAGGTCGAGCGTCTCCGCCAGGGGTACCTGGAGGTCGAGCGGGCGCAGCGGGAACGCGGTGGGAACCGCGAGGGCCCGGAGCCGCCCCAGAAGCTGCTCGATACGGTGGATCTCCTTGACGGCGACCTTCGCGAAGGTCGAGCGGAACTCCTGGTCGTCGGCTCGCTCGAGCAGGAGCTCCGCGAGGTCTTGATCGCCACGAGCGGGTTCCGGATCTCGTGGGCGATGCCGGTCGCCATCGCGCCGAGGGCCGAGAGGCGATCGGTACGCCGCTTGTCCTCCTCGAGCGCTTTGAGCCGAGAGTGGTCGTTCAGCACGGCGATCGCGCCGCTGACCGCCCCCTTGTGGTCATGCAGCGCGGACGTGTGGACCACCAAGGGCAGGATCCGCCCCTCGGGATGGCTTACCGTCACCTCCGTCTCGGACTCCGACTGCGCGACGAGGCTCGACCGGAGGACGGCTCGAATGGCGGGGTCCAGCACATCGAGCGGCCGGCCCACCACGCGAGCCGCCTCGATCCCGAGGATTCGCTCCGCCGCCGGATTGAAGGTCACTCGACGATGCCGTCTTCCCGGGCGGCGATGACACCCGAGTCCACGCGCCCGAGCAGACGCTCGTTGTATTCCTTGATCGAGACGATCTCGTGGTAGAGCTGCGCGTTCTTGAGCCCCATGGCAAGCTCGCTTGCCAGGGTCTCGAGGAGGTCCAGCTCGTCGCCGAAGAACGAGTCCCCGGAGAGCTTGGGGCCGACCAGGATAATGGCCATCAGCCGGCCGTCCCGGACGGGCACCGCCGCCTCGGCACCCCAGGCCCGGAGGTCCTGGAGCACGATACTCGGGTCGGCGCTGCTCGACCGAGCCCCAACGTGATCACGCACGTAGTCGCGGCCGTCCCGTCCCACAGCTCGTGGACGAGCGGGCTGGTCCCGACACCGGCTCCGCGGGCCACGCGACGGCCGGATCGACGTGCCGGGTCGACGAGGGGCGCAAAGGCGTCCCGGTCCCGGATCCGAACGAGGATGACCAGGCTCTCGAGGTGAAGGGCTCGGTCGATCAGGTCCGCCATGGCGGTCGCCACCCGCGCGGGGTCGGCGAAGGTGCCCATTGCGCGGCTCCCCTCGCGGATGAGGGCACGCGTGTCGAGGCGGCCGGTACAGGTACCGGTCGGCGAGATGGCGCATGCGCGGCGCGAACCCGAGGAACAGAGCGGAGGCGGCCAGGCCCAGCACCACGGCGCCGGACGGGGAGAGCGTCGGGTTCGCCTCGGGGAAGAGCGCGTCCAGGAGGACCTCGCCGCCGATCAGCAGGGCCGCCGTCAGCAGCCAGCCCGCCGCGTAGGCCGCCGACCGGCTGATGACCACCCGCACGTCCATGAGCCGGTGCCGCACGATGGAGTGGGCGGTGAAGCCGAGCCAGAGAAGCGTGAAGTAGGGCCCGTACACGCCGAAGCCGCGAGGATCCCGTGATGAGCGGCACGACGACGCCGAGCGTGAGGGCGCCCACCGCCGTGAGCCCGGCGCCGAGGAAGACGTAGTGGAGCTGGGCCCGCGCAAAGCCCGTCGTGTGCCGGAGCTTGCCGGCCAGGTGGGCGAGGGCCCACGTGGAGCACAGGATCATGTACGCGCCGAGCAACCGGAAGGCCGGTCCGTACACCGGCTGGACAGAGTCGGCCCCCTCGAGGCGCACGTCGGCCACGATCCACGGCGAGAACGACAGGCCCGACATGAACAGGCCGAGGAAGGTCACCACCTGCGCAAGGGCCGGCCGCCTGGCCGACGGCCGCGGGAACGCCACGGCGAAGTGGGCGAACGTCACCGGGACGAGGGCCGCCGTCGCCGCAGAGCACGCGCACCACCGCGAGAACCACCACCGGCTCGACCAGGCTTCGACGGATGCCGACCAGGGTGCCCCACACCGCGAGGTCGTCGCGAACGCCGCGAACCACCGGTTCACGGCGCGACCCGGGGTTCCGCACCCAGACCACGATCGCCAGGGCCACCTCGACCAGCGCGACCAAGAAGAGGCCGACGATCGGCGTCATGGCGATTCGGGGCTAGTTGTTGTCCGGGCGGCCGAGGATGACCGCCGAATGTGTGGGGCCGATGGCGCGCGAGGTGACCATGACGAGGTTCACCCGGGCGGGACGACCCCGACCAGGCACGTAGTCGAGGTCGCACTCGGGGGCGGCGATGTCGTGGTTCATGGTCGGGGGGAACGAACTGCTCGGCCAGCGAGAAGCAACCGGCCACCACCTGGAGGGCCCCGCCCGCCAACGGCTGGCCGATCATCGCCTTGATCGAGGTGACCGGGACGCTGTATGCGTGCCGCCCGAGCACCGCGCGGTACGCCACTGTTCTCGGCCCGATTGTACTGTGCCACGCCGCCGCCATGCGCGTTGACGTGGTCGATCTCCCCGGTGGAGCCCGCGCTTCCGCGAGCGCCTCTCGCATGGCGGCTTCGTAGGACGTCTCCGCGGGGTCCACCGTGCGGGGATCCAGGCCGTCGGTGCCGCTGCCGTACCCCAGCACCTCGGCGTAGACGCGGGCCCCCCGCGCCCGCGAGTGATCGAGATCCTCCAAGACGTACATGCCGGCACCCTCGCCCAGCACGGAGCCGTCGCTGAGCGCGTCGTAGGCCCGCAGTGCCTGCGCCGGGGGGCCGCTCCAGCGCGAGAGCCAGCCGAGCTTGCCCCAGGCCGCGTGCACGGAGGT
The DNA here is from genome assembly GCA_963745015.1 of uncultured Candidatus Rokubacteria bacterium. GTDB lineage: Bacteria > Methylomirabilota > Methylomirabilia > Rokubacteriales > DASRDR01 > DASRDR01. The sequence goes on along the minus strand of CAVUVU010000005.1, from coordinate 542,081 downwards.
TGCCAGGGCCGCGTCCGCGGCACCGGCCAGCGCGCCGACCATGCGGCCTGCCCCGATCTGCGCGCACGCCCACTGGATCGCGTCCACGCCCGAGGCGCAGCCGGAGCCGAGCGTCATGGTCTGCCCCCGCAGGCCCAGGTCGACGGCCGCGTAGTTCGTGAGGGCATGCCCGATGCTCTCGACGACCGTGGAGGCGTCGCGCCGGCGCATCGGCCGGCCCTGCAGCCGCTCGAGGACCTCCTGGAACTCGGCCACCGCGCTGGCGCCGCTCGCGACACAGACCGCGAACCGGCCGGCGGCCGGAGGCCCGGCAGGCCCGCGTCGTCGTACGCCATGCGGGCGGCGGCCATGCCGAACTGAGCGAAGCGTCCCGCGGGCGTGAGCCGCTCACCGGCAGGCTCGAAGCCCTTCGACCTCGGCCGCGACCCGGCAGGCAAACGGCGCCGCGTCGAAGCGGGTGATCGGCCCCACGCCGAGCGCCCCTTCGCGGAGTCCGCGCCAGAACGCCTTGACGCCAATCCCGATCGGCGTCACGGCGCCGAGGCCGGTGATGGCGACCCGACGATCTCACCCGGGCGCCTGCTTCACTCGACTCTCGACGAGGGCGACCATGTCCGCCACCGTCTTGAGCTTGGTAAGCTCCTCCTCTGGTACTTCGATATCGAACTTGCGCTCGACAGAAATGGCGAGCTCGACAGCGTCGAGGGAATCGAGACCCAGGTCCTCGACCAGCCGCGCCTCCGGCACCAGCTGCTCCGTCGGAAGTCCCAGCCGTGCTGCCATGATCTCCCGGAGCCCCTCCGCGACGCCTGCGCCGCCACTCACGCCTCCCCGCGGCCCAGGACCAGAATCGAGTTGGTCCCGCCGAACGCAAATGAGTTGGACATTGCCACCCGAAGCGGGGCACGGCGAGCCTGGTTCGGCACGTAGTCCAGGTCGCACGCGGGATCCGGCGTCGTGTAGTTGATCGTGGGCGGAGGACCCCGTGGTGGAGCGCGAGCGCGGTCGCGATCGCCTCCACGGCTCCGGCGGCGCCCACAGGTGGCCCGTCATCGACTTGATCGAGCTGATCGCCAGGCGCCGGGCATGCTCCCCGAAGACCGCCTTGATGGCCTCCGTCTCGTGCTGGTCGTTCAGCGGAGTGGAGGTCCCGTGGGCGTTGATGTAGTCCACCGCCTCCGGCGCGACCTTCGCGTCCCCGAGGGCGAGCCGCATCGCGCGGGCGGGCCCGTCTGCCGAAGAGGCCGTCGGGTGGTGGGCGTCGGCCGAGAGCCCGTACCCCAGGACCTCGGCGTAGATGTGGGCGCCCCGCGCCCGCGCCGCCTCCAGGACCTCGAGGACGAGGATCCCCGCGCCCTCCGCCAGGACGAACCCGTCGCGGTCCTTGTCGAAGGGCCGGCTCGCCGTCGACCGGCGCGTCGTTCCGGGTCGACAGCGCGTGGATCGCCGAGAAGCCCGCGACGACCAGCGGGTGGATGAGCGAGTCGGTTCCGCCGGCCAGCATCACGTCGGCGTCCCCGCGCTGGATCGCGCGGAAGGCGTCGCCGACGGCCTGGCTGCTCGCGGCGCAGGCCGTCGTGGGGCTGAAGATGGTCCGCGCGCGCCCGAGCGCATGGACACCCATCCGGCGGCCATGTTGGGCAGGCTTCCCGGGAGCGCGTACGCGCTCACTCCCAGCATGCCTTCACGCTGGAGCATGTCCCACGAGTTGAGCAGCATCGGGACCCCGCCCATGCCGGTGCCAATCGAGACGCCCACCCGGTCGTTCTGGCCGTCGATCTTGACCCCGGAGTCCGCGAGCGCCGCCTGGGCGGTGATCAATGCGTAGTGGATGAACACATCGGTCCGGACGGTGTCCCGCCGGGGTAGGTGAGCGGCGGCATCGAAGTCGGGAACCTCGCCCGCGATCTGGCTGGGATATGGCGAGGGTCGAAGCGGGTGATCCGCCGGACCCGCTCCGACCGTTGATCAGGCCGTCCCAGAAAGTGTCGATACCGACCCCCAGGGGGGAAACCACGCCCATACCGGTGACGACGACGCGCCGCACTACGCCTCCTGGAGGGAGCTCAGAGTCTGTGAAAGCCCGACTTGACGCTAAGTTACACCTAGGATCTCGTGTAGGCCGGCAAAGATAATCGAGCGTCTGATCCGGGTGATGGGCGGCGGACCGACGGAGGGCTCGGTTGCCACGGGGTCAGCCGCGCGCGCCGCGTCGGGAGCGCCCGCTCAGTATGCCGCTACCTGACGCGACCGGGATACTTCAGGCCGGACTCGGCGGGCGCCGTCGCGGCCCGCCCGGGCGAGGATCTCCTCCAGGAGCTCGTGATGCTCGGCGCAGCCGATGACGCTCGCGTCCGGCCGCGGCCGCCGCCCGCTCGACCCATCGCCGGAGGGCCGCTCCGGCGGCCGCGCGCCGCCGCGGCCGCCGCGGCGTGATCGCTCCGTCCGCGAGCGCCCGCCCGACGGCGGCCACCGCCTCCGTTCGCGGGTCGCGTCTTCCCGGCAGACGAGGGCAAGATCGCCGCCCGCCGTCAGGAAGCGCGCCGCGGCGACGCCCACGCCCCAGCCGCTCCGTGACCGCGGCCATTTCCAGGTCGTCGCTCACGACGAGGCCGCCGAAGTCGAGGCGGCCGCGGAGCAGTCCCGAGATGACCGGCGCCGACAGCGACGCCGGCCACTCCGGATCGAGCGCCGGATATCGCACGTGGGCCACCATGACCGCGGGGCATCCCGCGGCGAGGACCCGGCGGAACGGCACCAGCTCCGTTCCGCTCCAGCTCGCCGGGGCGGACGTCCACTTCCGGGAGGGCGAGGTGGGAGTCGAGAGGCGTTCGCCCGTGACCCGGGAAGTGCTTGGCCACGGGGATGAGGCCTTCCGCCAGGGCCGCGCGGACGAACGCGTCGCCGCAGGCGGCGACCGCGTCCGGGTCCTCGGCGTACGCCCGGTCCCCGACGACGACGCTGCCCGGATCGGTCCGGCAGTCCAGGACCGGCGTGAGCCCGGAGTCGAATCCCGCGGCGCGCAGCTCACGGGCCATCGCCCGGGCGACCGTCCGGCGAGCCCGGGATCGCCCGCCCGGCCGATCGTCGCGGCGGAGGGAAAGCGCGTGAACGGCGGCGGGAGACGGTGGACGCGGCCGCCCTCGTGGTCCACGAGCACGAGCACGTCGGGGCCGAGCGCGCGCGCCGCCGCCGGTCAGCGAGAGGACCGTGTCGAGGGTCGGGCAGTTCCGCGCGAAGAGCACGATGCCGCCCAGCCCGGCTCCAACGGCCAGCTCGGCGATGTCGTCCGGCACGGCGGTGCCCTCGAACCCGACTGCGAGAAGCTCTCCGGCGCGCGGGCTCACCGGGCCGCCGTGCCTCCGCAGGAGTCGGGCTGCCGGCGGCTGGACGGGGTCACCGGGCGATCCTGCCAGACGGCTCGGGGTCAGCGGCAGGCTCGCCTGCTGGCCGGTGCCCGGGCCGGTGGGCAGCCACGACGCGACGAGCGGGACGAGGCAGAGGCCGGGAAGCGACGCGAGGAAGGTGAGCGCGAAGTACGCGCCGTACCCCCATCGCTCGGCGCCGATCCCGCTCACCGCGCCGGCGAGGCGGCCCGTGAACGAGAACAGCGACGAGAGGAAGGCGTACTGGAGCGTGGCTCGCTCCGGATCGCAGACGGCCAGGAAGAAGCCCAGGAACGCGGCGGTCCCGAGCCCGCCCGCGAACGAGTCGAGCATGGACGCCGCGTACAGGGCCGGCCAGGGGAGCTCCCACAGCGCGACGGCGGCATAGCCGAGGTTCGAGATCGCCTGGGGGAGCCCCAGCGCCCACAGGGCGGTCAGGGTGCCGTAGCGTTGCATGAAGGCCCCGCCGGCCAGGGCCCCCGCGATCGAGAGCCCGATCCCGAGCGCGGTCGGGACCAGCCCGATCTCGAGCAGCGAGCGCCCGCGGTCCACCCAGAAGGGCTTGACCATCGGGCCGATCGCGAACTCGCCCAGCTTGTACGTGAGGACGAAGAGGATGAGCGGGATCGGCGCGCCACGTGCCGATCCAGCCGACGAACGGCGCGAGCCAGTGCGCCGGGCTTCGGCGGGTACGTCGAGGCGTGGGACCCGCCGGACGCGAGCCCGAGCCCGGCGAACACGACCGCGGCGCCCGAACAGGACGCCCCAGGGCAGCCAGGGCGAGGGCGACCATGCCGCTGCCGATCAGGACGAGCGCCACGCGGTACGCCGATGCGCGGACGCCGTTCGCCGCGCCCTGCTCCTCGCGGCCCACCAGCGCGACGGTGTAGGCGTCGATCGCCATGTCCTGGGTGGCCGAGGCGATGGTGAGCGCGAGGATCAGGGCGAAGAGGACGTTCAGGCCGCGCGCGGGATCGGCCATGGGCAGCAGGGCGACGACCACCGCCACCACGAGCATCGCGCCCGTGACCCAGTCGCGGCGGTCGCCGAACCGCTGGACCAGCGGCGACCAGAGGAACTTCAGCGAGAACGGCAGCTCGAGGAGGCGGAGCCCGCCGATGGCGCGAAGCGAGATGCCCTGGAGGCGGAGGTAGACCGGCAGCACCTCCCACAGGACGCTCACCGGGCTGCCCTCGATGAAGTAGAGGAGTCCCACGACCCCGAGCTTGGATCGCGACGCCTCGGGCAGCCGGCCGGCGCCGAGCAGCGTCCACAGCAGGCGCATCGCGCGCATTGTACCCGACCTCGTTCGCGGGCCGCCGGCAAGCCCGGGGCGATCGGGCGCGCCCGCTAGTTCCCGGGACGCTCCCGGGGGATGTCGAGGACGAACGTTGCGCCGCCCCCCGGAGTGTCCTCGAGGCGGAGGTTCCCTCCGTGCGCCTGCAGGATCTCGCGGGAGACCGCGAGCCCCAGCCCCGTGCCCTCGCCGGGCGGCTTCGTGGTGAAGAACCAGTCGAAGATCTTCGCCTTCACCTCGCCCGGGATGCCCGGCCCGTCGTCGACGACGTGGATCTCGACCATCTCCCCGCGCCGCCGGGTGCGGACGGTGAGGTTCCGGCCCTTGCCGGCGGTTTCCATCGCCTGCCGCGCGTTGCCCAGGAGGTTCATCAGCACCTGGCCGAGGCGGTGCGGGTCGGCCGTCACGCGCGGCAGGTCGGCCTGGAAGTCCCCGACGAGCTTGATCCCGGCCACGGAGCACTGGGGCCGCTCGAGGTCCATCGTCTGCTTGATGAGGGCATTCAGATCGACGGCCTCGAACGTGGGCGGCCGCGGCTTCGTCATGGTCAGGAGCTCGCGCACCAGGCGCTGGGCGCGCTGGGCAGCTTGGATGATGTGGCCGGACCGGTCGCGGCTCGTCCCGTCGGCCCCCGGGTCGGACTGGATCATTTGCGCAAGCGTCATCAGGGCGGTGAGCGGAGCGTTGATGTCGTGGACCAGCCCGGCCATGCTCTGGCCGATCGTTGCCAGCCGCTCGACCTCCACGAGGTGCGCGCGCGCCTGGCTGACCTGTTCCTGGAGCGCGCCCACGACCGCGGCTCGGTCCTCGCGCGCCAGCGCCACCCCGATCTGGCCCGCCAGGCCCTCCAGCACGCGAAGCTCCTCGGGGGGCAGATCGAACCCGGGATCGTCCCATGACAGCGCCAGCAGGCAGCGCGGGCTGGCCTCGCCGGAGCGGATGGGAAGCACGAGCCACGGCGTGGCCGCGTGGCGGAGCCAGGCCGGCGCGCCCGTGAGCGGGATTCCCGGCACCCAGGCGGGCTGGCCGCGCTCGAGAAGGCGGGCCAGGTCGTCGGTCAGCGAGAGCGTGGTTCCCTCGAGCGCGCCCTGGTCGAGCGGACCAGTGTCCCACCCCGCGACCGCGGGGAGGGTGACGCTGTCCGGTGCGGACGCCAGGAACGCGAGCGCCTGGCTTGACCGGAACGCCGTCGCCAGCCGCGGCATCACTTCCCGGAGGGCCCGGGCCGGCTCGGCGCCCGTCACGAACGCGTCGACGACGGCCAGGAGCGCCTCCACCGCGCGAGTGCGCGCCTGTGCGCGCTGGAGGAGGCTCGCCTGGTCGATCGCGAGCGCCGCCGTGCTGGCGAAGAGGCGCAGGACCGCGAGGTCGCTCGAGGTGAAGCGGGCCCCCTCCGCGAGCCGGTTGGCGTTGAGCACTCCCACGACGCGGCCGCCGACCTCGAGCGGGACCGACACGGCCGACTGGATGCGGCCGCCCTTCGGAACGAGATTCGGGAAGCGCGAGAGGTCGTCGCCCTCGCTCAGCAGGACCGGGCTGCCGGTCTGAGCGACCCAGCCCGCCACGCCTTCGCCGAGGCGCGCTCGCTGATGCCACGCCTCGGCCTCGCCGGCCGGGGTCCGCGTCGACGACGCCACGCGAAGGTCGTCTCCCTCGACGAGCATCAGCGAGGCCTCGTCCGCGCTCAGCGAGTCGGCTGCCCCGTCCACGACGTGGCGGAACAGCTCGTCGGGGCGTGACCTTGTTCGAGAGGAGGCTGAGCGTCAACTCCTGGACCCGAAGGATCTCGTCCCAGCGCTCGCCCTCCGGGGTTCCGGTCGCGGCTCGACCGACGCCTCGGCAGATCCGCCCGATGACGGCTGTCCCGCCGCACGGGGACCCTCGCGAGCCAGTCCTTCAGTCGGCCCAGTAGAGGGTGATCCTGGATTGCCACCCAGCCTCCGTGGTCAGGGGTACCCTATCGAGGTACCGCCCAAGTCTACCAGGGGGGCCTCATTTGTACACACTTGGACTTTGTTTGAAATCACTTGGTGTGGACCTAGGCTCGTGCTACGGTCCAAACGCCGGCCGGGGTCCCGGTCCGGTGGACGGGAAGGCTTGGCACAGGCACGGCCGGGTGGCCCGGCGGGGAGGAGCGATGGGGACGCAGAAGCTGATCATCCTGGTGGTGGCCGCAGCGCTCGGTGCGGGCTGCTCGGCCAGCAGCCTGAAGGCCCAGAAGGACGACGGGTTAGGACGCGTGTCGCAGTCGTTGCCCGACGGGGAGTACATCTACAACCCGGCGCTCCCCAACCTGTCGAAGCTGCCGGACCCGACCTGGGTGGGGTACACGTCGACCCCGAGCGCGTACGGGCATCCCTTCCGCCCGCTCGGGTTCGTCTTCCACCCGATCGGCGTGGCGCTCGACTGGGCGATCATGAAGCCCCTCTACATGCTGGGCGGGCTGGCTCCCGAGTGGTTCGGCCTGAACACGGATGACGCCCAGACCTACCAGAGCCACATGCCGGAGCTCTACATCTCGAAGGACGCCCCGCGCTACCGCTTCGAGTAGGGCGCCCCGGCCCGCCGCCCCGGGTTCGGGAGGACGGGGGTGCCGCCGGCCCTCGGGCGGCGCCCCTTAGTCTCGGCGCTTGTGGGCCTCCAGACCCCGCTCCCAGAGGTACTCCGGCTCCCCGAGCCGCCGCGCGACCCACCGCGACAGCACGAAGAGCAGGTCGCTCAGCCGGTTGACGTAGCGGAGCGGCCACTCCGGCAGCGGCTCGGCCCGCGAGAGCCGCAGGATCTCCCGCTCGGCGCGCCGGCACACCGTCCGGGCCTGGTGGAGGAACGCTCCCACCCGGCCGCCTCCCGGAAGCACGAACGACTTGAGCGGCTCGAGCTCCTTCTGGCAGCGGTCGATCAGCTTCTCGAGCTCCGTCACGTCCGCCGGGCCGACCCGGTACATTCCCTCGTAGGCGGCGTCCTCCGGCGTGGCCAGCTCCGACCCGAGGTCGAACAGCTGGTTCTGCAGCCGGCGGAGCGTCTCGTCGAGCCACCGCGGGCCCTCGCCGTCGGCGAGCCGCTCGGCGTTGAAGACCCGCGCCAGGCCGAGGATCGCGTTCAGCTCGTCGACCGTCCCGTAGGCCTCGATCCGGGGCGCGTCCTTGGGCACGCGGCGCCCGCCGACCAGCGCCGTCTCGCCCCGGTCGCCGGTGCGCGTATAGACGCGCGTGATGCGGATCGCCATGGCTCCTCCTCCTTGCTCGCGTCGATGCTCGGTGGCCTCCACGGATACCGCGTCGCCGGCGCGGCGTCAACGCGCCTGGCTGCGCGGCCCGTGGCCAATGGGGACTGAACGGCAGTCCGGCCCCGGCTGGCTGCGGTTGACACGCCCTGCGGGCTCGCCTAGCCTCGCTCCTCGTGTCCCTGCCGCAGGATCTCCGGCTCGCCGCGCGCCTTGCCCGCGACCTCCCCCGATTCCTCCGCCACCCGGTCTCGGTGCCGGAAGCGTGGACGCTTGTCGCTCGTCGCCGCGCTCGGCGCGAGGACGACTTCCTGAAGGTCGTCCGCCAAGGAATCTTCGAGCACCCGCCGAGTCCGTACCGTCCGCTCCTGCGCCGTGCCGGATGCGAGCTGGGCGATCTCGATCGGCTGGTGCGCCGGGACGGTGTCGAGGGGGCCCTGACCGCGCTCTTCCGGAGTGGCGTCTACCTCACGGCCGCAGAGTTCAAGGGCCGGGTGCCCGTGGTCCGGGGCGGGGAGACCCTGGCCGCTTCGCTCGACGGGCTGCGGAATCCACTGTCCACCACGCACCTCCGGGGGGCGACCAGCGGGAGCCGGGGGCATCCGTTCACCGTCCCGATCGACCTCGCAAACATCCGGGACTGGGCGATCAACTTCTGCCTTCTCTTCGAGATGCTGGGGCCTCGCCGGTGGCGTCACGCGCGCTGGTCTCTCCCGGCTGGCGACGGACTGGCCTTCGGCCTCCTCTATGCGGGGTTCGGGTCCCCGCTCACCCGCTGGTTCACGCCGGTCGATCCTGCCGCGCCAGGGGTTCATGCCCGCTACCAGTGGGCGTGCCGGCTCCTAGCGTGGGAGAGCCGGGTGGTGGGTGTGCCGCTACCGTATCCGGAGCACGTGCCGGTGGACTCGCCGGAGCCGATCCTGCGCTGGCTCACCGACACGCTCCGCGTCGGCGACACTCCGCATCTGGTCGCCTACGTGAGTCCGGCGGTGCGCCTGTGCGAGGCGGCCGAGCGAACCGGCCGCGACCTCCGCGGCGCCCACCTCCGGCTGGTGGGCGAGCCGGTCACCGCGGGCCGGCTCGCGGCAATCCGTCGCGCCGGTCCTGAGGTCTCGCCCGACTACGGCGCCGTCGACGTGGGCCTCATCGGAAGCGCTTGCAGGGCTCCGGCCGCACCCGACGAGGTCCATCTCTGGGACGACCTGATCGCCGTGATCCAGGCGGCCGCCCCTCCTCCAGGCGCCGGTCTCCCACCCGCCACCATCCTCTTCTCGTCCCTGCGTGCCACGGCTCCGCTCGTCCTGCTCAACGTCTCCCTGGGCGATCAGGCGACCGTGCCCGAGAGGCCGTGCGGCTGCCCCCTGGAGCGGCTGGGGTGGTCTCGGCGACTGCACTCGATCCAAAGCTTCGAGAAGCTCACCACGGGGGGAATGACCGTGCTCGACGCGGATGTGGTGCGGATCCTAGAGACCCTGTTGCCCGCACGCTTCGGCGGCGGAACCGAGGACTACCAGCTCGTCGAAAACCAGGTCGCTCCCCACGGATCGAGCCTTCGCCTGCTCGTCCATCCCCGGCTCGGCCCGGTGGACCCGGCTGCGGTGACGCGGCTCTTTCTCGACAGCGCTCGGCGCCACGTCCCCGAGCGCGCGGCTCATGGGATTGACGTGGGACGAGTCGGGACTCCTGGGGGTCGAGCGGCGCCCGCCGCACGTCACGGGGTCGGGGAAGGTCCTGCATCTCCACGTAGACCGAGAATGACGGTCACGCTGAACCGGGCGGCCCGGCCGGAGTGTCCGGGAGTCCGGGCCGCGCCACTTGCCACATGGGGCCACACGGGGTTGCTGGTTCTCGCCGATCTGGCCCGCTCGAGGCTGCCACGACCGGCTTGACGCCAACCTCGCGGGCTCTCGATACTGAACGGGCGCCGCACCGAACCGCATCGGAGGAGACTCGCGCATGCCGAAGCCCGAGCTCGAGTTCTTCGCGCCTGACCACATCCCCTGGGAGCCCGTCGCCGGCTCGACCACCGGCGGGGCGGGGGGGCCGGGCGTCGAGCAGAAGATCCTGGCTCTCGACCGGGATACCGGGGACGTCACCCGCCTCCTCCGGTTCGCGGCGGGCGTCGAGACCCGGGAGACGATCACCCACGACTTCTGGGAGGAGGTCTGGATCCTCGCCGGCGAGCTGATCGACCTCGGGAAGGGCCAGACCTTCACGGCCGGGATGTACGCCTGCCGCCCGCCGGGGATGGTCCACGGGCCCTACCGGGTGCCCGCGGGGCTGCACCACGCTCGAGCTCCGCTACGGGAAGCGGGGTCGCGATGACGCCGCCATGCTCCGGCTCGCCGACCTCGAGGGGATAGGCCGAATGGCCAAGCTCAGGTTCGGCGTGTGGATCCCGACCTACGCGTGGGCGGACGACCCCGGGACCCCGGACAGCGTCCGGGAGAACGCGGCCAAGATCCGGGACTCGATCGCTGAAGTGCGAGGAGCACGGGATCGACGTCTGGGTGATCGACCACCTCCTGTCGGCGCCCGGGCTCTACGGCAACGCCTGGCTCGAGCCGCTCAACGTCCTGTCCTATGCCGCCGCGCTCACCGACGCGCGTCAAGCTGGCGACCGGGATCCTGGTGCTGCCTGTCAGGCACCCCGTGATGCTCGCCAAGGAGATCTCGACGCTGTGCCACCTCTCGCAGGGCCGCTACCTGTTCGGCGTGGGGCCGGGCTGGTACGCGCGAGAATACGAGGTCACCGGCACCCGGATCGAGGAGCGCGGGAAGCGGACCGACGAGCTGATCGAGGCGGTGCTCCTCCTCCTCTCGCGGCCCAACGCCACCTTTCACGGCCGCTACTACCGCTTCGACGACGTGACGATCGACCCGAGGCCGCCGACGCTGCCGGAGGTGTGGGTCTCCGGCGGGTCGCGGATCCCGGATCCCGGAGAGCACGACGTGCCGAAGCTCGCCACGACGGTGGCCGAGCGGATCGTGCGGGCGGGCAACTGGATCTCGCGGTGCTCGGGCAAGCAGGAATGGGTGAAGCGGGACTGGGAGGACCTCCAGCGCCACGCGGTCCGGATGGGACGTGACCCGAAGTCCCTGGTGTTCGGGCACTGCAATTTCACGCACCTCGTGGACGACGGCGACGCACGAGCGGGCGGTCGAGGCGTCCCGGGCGCCGTTCCTCCGGGCGATGGGGACGCACCGGAGCTGGGAGCACCTGCAGGAGTGCTACATGGTGGGCTCCATCGACCGGATCAACGCCCGCATCGCCGACCTCGTGTCCGCCGGGATGGAGTACATGGTTCTCGGCCCGGTCAGCGACGACCCGCGGCAGATCGACCTCGTCGCCAAGCACGTCATGCCCGCGTTCGCGTGAGCGTGCCGGCGGCCGCCGCGCAACGCCCATCAAGGCGGTGATCTTCGACATCGGCGGGATCCTCGAGCCGCCGTTCGACGACGTCCTTTTCGCCGAGCTGGCGCGGATGCTCGGCATGCCGGAGCCGCGGCTACGGGAGCATCGCGCGGCCGACGTCCCTGGCGCTCACCGAAGGCCGGATGACGCTCCGGGAGTTCTACGCACGGGTAGCGCCGCGGAGCGGGCGGCCCGTCGACCCCGACGCCGGCCGTGGCGCGGCACCTCGCGGTCTACCGGGCGGCGACGGCCCATCTCGACGCGCGCGTGGCGCGGGCTGATCCAGGAGCTCCGGCGGCGCCACGTCGTGGCGTGCCTCACGAACACCGAGGTGGAGGTCGGGCGGCTCAACCGGGAGCGCGGCCTGTTCGCGTCACTTCGACCGGGCGTTCCTGTCCACCGAGCTCGGCCTCCACAAGCCGGACCGCGCCATCTTCGAGCGCGTCCTGGCCGAGCTCGGCTGCGCGCCGCCGGAGGCCGTGTTCACCGACGACAAGCTGGAGAACGTGGCGGGGGCCCGCGCGGCCGGCATGCACGCGATCCACTACCGGGATTTCGAGGGCTTCTCGAGCGGACCTCGCGCAGCTGCTGCAGCCGGGGGCCTGAGCCGGTGGGAGCCAAGTACGTCGGAGCCGAGGTCCGCCGCCGCGAGGACCCGCGCTTCCTGATCGGGCGCGGTCGCTACGTCGACGACCTCCGGCCGTCCGGCTGCCTCCACGCGGCGATCCTCCGGAGCCCTCACGCCCACGCCCGGATCCGGAGGATCGGCGTCGATCGCGCCCGCCCCCACCCCGCCGTCGTCGGCTGCTTCACGTACGCGGACCTGGCGCCCGCTGCTCCGGCCGCTGCCGCTCGCCGGCGCTCCGCCCCCGCCGCTCCAGGCCCGCGTCGGCTTCCGCCTGAAGACGGCCGCGCAGCTCGCCGCTGGCCCACGAGACGGGTGCGCTACGTCGGCGAGCCGGTGGCGGTGATCGTCGCCGCCGACCCCTACGCGGCGGAGGACGCGCTCGAGCTGATCGAGGTCGACTACGAGCCCCTGCCGGCCGTCGTCGACGCCGAGGCCGGGCTGGCACCCGGCGCGCCCGCTCCTCCACCAGGACTGGGGCGACAACGTGGGCGTCGCCTTCACGGTGCGGATCGGGGACCCGGAGCGCGCGCTGGCGGGCGCGCCGCGTGCGCGTGGGCGCCCGGATCCGCGTGCCCCGCTACGCGGGGATGCCGATGGAGCCGCGGGGCATTCTCGCCGAGCCCGCCGCGCGCGGCGGCGGCCTCACGGTCTGGGCCTCGACCCAGGTGCCGCACTGGCTCCAGCGCACGCTCTGCGAGATGCTCGAGCTCCCGGCGCACAAGCTGCGCGTCGTCGCGCCCGAGGTCGGCGGCGGCTTCGGGACGAAGGCCTCCATCTACCAGGAGGACGTCCTGATCCCCGTGATCGCGGCGCGCCTCGACCGCCCCGTGAAGTGGATCGAGACCCGGCGGGAGCACCTCCAGAGCGCGACCCACTCGCGGGAGCAGCTTCACGACGCCGAGCTCGGCGCGACCCGCGACGGCCTCATCGTGGCGTTCCGGGACCGCTTCCTGCTGGACCTGGGCGCGTACAACCCCTGGGGCATCGTCCAGCCGTACAACACCGTCGGCCACACCCTGGGCCCGCACCGGATCCGCAACGCCGCTGTTCGAGGGGCGCGCCGTCGTGACCAACAAGACGCCCCACGCGCCGTACCGCGGGGCCGGGCGGCCCGAGGCCGTCTTCGTGATGGACCGGCTGCTCGACATGCTGGCGCGCGAGACGGGGCTCGATCCGGCGCGAGCTTCGCCGGCGGAACCTGGTCAGGCCGGACGAGATGCCCTACGACGTGGGGATGCTGTACCGCGACGGGAACCCGCTCGTGTACGACGGAGGCGACTTCCCCGACGGCCTGGCCCGGGCCCTCCGGGCGGCCGACTACCAGCGGCGTGCGCGCCGAGCAGGCGGGGCTCCGGGCGCGGGGAGTCTATCGTGGCGTGGGCATCTCCTCCTACGTCGAGGGCACCGGGATCGGGCCGTACGAGGGCGCGACCGTGCGGCTCGACGCCTCGGGCAAGGTGCTGGTCGCCACCGGCGCGTGCTCGCAGGGGCAGGGCCACGAGACGGCCTACGCGCAGATCGCCGCGGACGCGCTCGGCGTCGGCCTCGAGGACATCACGGTGATCGGCGGCGACACCGACGCGATCCCGTTCGGCATCGGGACGTTCGCGAGCCGCAGCACGGTCCTCGCGGGGAACGCGGTCGCCGCCTCCGGGGGCGCCGTCCGAGCCAAGCTCGTGCGGGCCGCCGCCCGGCTCCTCGAGGCCGCCGAGGCCGATCTCGAGGTGGAGGCGGGGCCGCGTGTTCGTCCGCGGGCAGCCCCGGCCGGGCGCTCACCTTCGCGAGCATCGTGCGCGGGAGCCTGCCGACGTTCCAGGCGCCGGGCGCCGTCGACCCGGACTTCGAGGCGACGACGTACCAGGGCGTGCCGACCGTGACCTACGCGAGCGCGGTCCACGTGGCCGTGGTCGAGGTCGATCCCGAGACGGGCGCCGTCCGCCTGCTCCGCTACGTGGTGGCCCACGACTGCGGCCGCGTGATCAACCCGATGCTCGTGGACGGGCAGATCCACGGCGGCGTCGCCCAGGGGGTGGGCGGGGGCCTCGGGGAGGAGATCGTCTACGATTCGGCGGGCCAGCTCCTCACCGGCTCGCTGATGGACTACGTCCTGCCGCGGGCCGACGAGCTGCCGTTCATCGAGACGGTCCACCTCGAGCATCCCTCGCCGCGCAACCCGCTCGAGGTCAAGGGCGTCGGGGAAGGGGGCGCCATCTCGCCGCCGGCCGCTCTCGCCAACGCGATCGAGGACGCCCTGTCACCGTTCGGCGTGCGCATCACCGAGGGCCCGGTCACGCCGGCCCGCATCGTCGCGCTCCTGCGCGGGGCCAGGTCCTGACTTCCCCACACGTCGCGCTCCCGGCGACGGGTCGTTCGCGTCCCCGGCCGGTTGCCCGGCCGATGCCGGAGCGTCGACGCCTGGCCCCGTTCAGGGCTTGACGCCCAGGAGGTGCGCGTCGCCGCTGAGCCTGAGCTCGATGCGGAGGCGCAGGGGCCCGGGGCTCCGATCGTTCCCGAAGAGGTAGGAGTAGAGGCCAGGCGAGTCGGGCAGGCAGCGGACCGTCGTCCGGGCCGACGCGCCCTGGGCGAGGGTGACGAAGGTCGCCGGCGACCCCTCCGCCGGATGGGAATGGAGGTTCCAGCTCACCTCGCCGCCCTCCACCGTGATCTCGGCCACCGTCTCCGCGCCGGCGGCGAGCCGGAGGTCGATCTCGGCCCACATCCTGGGGTAGAGCGTCCACGAGAAGACCATGCTTCGCGGTGCGTCCGGCGCACCGGCCGGAGCCTGGGCGAGTGCCGGCCCGCCGGCGGCGCCCGCCGCCGCGTGGCTACCGGTCGCCGCCAGGACGGCGAGGATCGACGCGATGAAGGACGCGCCGCACGGCGCCAGCTTGCCAGCGATCCCCGGGCGCCGCTACCATGCGTTGGCGGCCTCCGGGATCGTGAGCCGAGAGACCGGGCGCCCCGGCTCGGACGCTGTCCGGCGGACTGGAGGGAGCACACCTCGTGCGTGTCGTCCGCGGTATCCTCGGGGCGATCCGGGAACACCCTCGGGTGTTCCTGGTCGTCGTCGTCACTGTGGTGGGGCTGTCGGTCCTGGCCCCGCCGGCTCTCCTTTCGATCGCGCGACGGCCGGTCGACTACTTCACGTTCAACCCCTGGCTGAAGCGCCTCCCGGCGTACGTCGTCTCGCCGACGATCCCCGTCGCTCAGAAGCTCGAGAAGCTGCCCGCTCTCGCCCTCTTCTGGTTCTCCTCGGACAGCCCGTACGGCGGCACCGAGTGGGGCTTTGCGGTGGACGTCACCGACGTGGCGCGCATCCTGCTCCTGGCGGGCCTCTTCGGCGCGTACTTCGCCCTCCTGGCGCGCCGCCGCGCGGCCTTGCCGCTCCGGGAAGCCGGCATGGCGGCGGCCACCCGCCGCGGCGGCGTCGCGGGCATGCTGACCAGCGTCCTGGGGCTGTCGACCGGGCCGTGCAGCGTCATGGGGTGCGGGGCGCCGGTGCTCCCCGTCGTGGGGCTCGCGTTCGCGGGGCTGTCCAGCGGGACGCTCGCGTTCCTCGCCGGCCTGTCGCGGGTCACGACGCTGCTGGTCTTCCTGGCGCTCGCGGCGGCCGTCGTCGTTCTGGGCTGGCAGGCCGGGCAGGCTCGGGACGCGGCCGCTACGCCTGGCGCGCACTCCCGTCCCGCGAACGACTCCCTAGATCCGGGATACCTTCGCAGGAGATCCGCGATCGCGTCGCAGGGGGCGACGCTGCCCGGCTCGGGCGGGCGGCCCGCGGCGACAGCGGCGCGGTGCATTCCGAGGAGCGAGGCGTACATCTCGCCGAGCGCCGCCTGCTCGGACATCCCCTTGACCTGGATGAGGATGTCGACCGCCCGGGCGTGACCGTCCAGCCTCATCTGCGCCCGCTCGCGCTGGTGGTCGGCCAGCGTGGTGGCCTTCCCGGGCCCGCGGAGCATCTCGAAGGCGAGGGCGATCGCGATGACGAGGTCCCGGTTCGACGCTCTCAGCAGACGGCGGTTCAGATGGAGCGCGCCCCGCGTGTACACGGCCGGGGTCGACGCGAACTGCGACACGGACGGGTTTCCCACCCACGACGAGACCGAGACCTCGAGCGGCGCCACCATCCGGTAGCGCTGGGCCGTCGCCAGGGCGAACTCGCGGACCTGCTGGAGGCTGGCCTCCTCGTCGGGGGCCAGCGGCCCGGTTGCCTGCGCCGACGCGGCGGGCGGCCGCGCGACGAGGAGGGCCAGGGCGAGCGCACAAAGGCAGGCACGAACGGGTGACCTCATCGAGCGATCTCCTCGCGTCCGGGCGTTACCCGCGGAGCGTGCGCATGACCTCCTCGTTCGCCAGCGCCGCCGCGGGGTCCCCCTGGAAGATGATCTCGCCGCGGTCGATGGCGTAGAGCCGGTCGGCGATCCGGCTCGCCGTGGCGAGATTCGACTCGGCGATCAGGAGGGAGATCCCCATCTCCTTGATTCGCCGCGCGGCGTCGATGAACCGGCTCACGACGACGGGGCGAGCCCCTCGAACGGCTCGTCCAGCAAGAGGATCGACGGCGAGAGCGTCAGCGCCCGGGCGATCGCCACCATCTTCTTCTGGCCGCCGGAGAGGTTGAGCCCCCGCCGGCTCAGGAACTGCCGCACCTCCGGGAACAGGTCGAACACGCGCTGGTCGACGCCCGTGCCCGCCGCCATCGAGCCCTGTCGCCCGGCGGCGACGAGCGACTGGCTGATCTCGAAGTTCTCGGCGACGGTCAGGTCGGGGAAGATGCCGGCGTCCTCGGGCGCGTAGCCGATTCCGAGACGGGCGCGCTCGTACGTCTGGAGTCGCGTGATGTCGCGGTTCCCCAGGAGGATCCGGCCGGTCCGCACCGGAAGGATCCCCATCGTGCTCTCGATCGTCGTCGTCTTGCCGGCGCCGTTCCGCCCGACCAGGCAGACGGCCTCGCCCGCGCCGACGCGAAGGGAGACCCCCTGGAGGACGTGGGCCGCGCCCCGGTACGTGTGAAGGCTCTCCAGATCGAGCGCGGTCGCGGCGCCGGACTGGTCGGGCGGCCTGCGGTCCGAGGGGCCGCTCACGCCCTAGCCTCCATGGCCCGTGTGGGTGCCGAGGAGCGTCATCGCGACCTGCTCGTTCCGCCGGATCTCGTCCGGGGTGCCGGAGGCGAGGACCGCGCCCTGGTGCATGGCGACGATGCGGTCGGAGTAGCGGAACACGATGTCCATGTCGTGCTCGATCACCACCGCCGTGATCCCCTCCGCGCGCACGACGGCCGTGATGATGTCCATGATCGGCGCCTTCTCCCGGGTGCTGACGCCGCTCGTCGGCTCGTCGAGGAACAGGAGCTTCGGCCGGAGCGCATAGGCCACCGCGACGTCGAGCAGCTTCCGCTCGCCCTGCGAGATGGCTCCGGCGAGCGTCGAGGTCCGGGCCTCCAGGCCGAACTGGCGGAGCACGGCGACCGCCTCGTCCCGCACCGCGCCGTCCCGGTCGGCCAGCGTCCACAGCCAGCGCGTCTTCCCCTGGCGCGCGAAGATCGTCAGGGCGACGTTGTCGAGGACGGTCAGCTGGTCGAACAGGTTCACCAGCTGGAAGCTGCGCGCGATGCCGACGCGGATCCGCTCGTTGATCGACTGGCGCGTGATGTCCTGCCCGTCGAACACGAGGGCGCCGCGATCCGCCGGGAAGAACCCGCTGATCAGGTTCACGAGCGTGGTCTTGCCCGCGCCGTTCGACCCGATGAGACCCAGGAACTCGCCCTTCCGGATCGTCAGCGAGACGTCGTCGACCGCCCGGTTGTCCCCGAACGACTTGGTGATGTTGCGGACCTCCAGGAGGCTCATGATCGGGGAGTCCGTCGCAGCCGGGCGAGGAGCTGACCGGCGGTTCCCACGAGACCGGTCGGCATGGCGAGGACGAGCGTGACGAGGATGACTCCCAGGACCAGCTGCCAGTACACGGTGGTGCCGACCGCCCACACCTCGAGGTAGTTGTACGCGAAGCCGCCGACGATCGGGCCCCAGAAGGTGCGGAAGCCCCCCAGCACCGCCATGAACACGATCCGGCCGGAGAAGGGCCAGTAGAGGATGTCCGGAGTCGTCAGCCCGTTCAGCGGCACCCAGAGCGCCCCGGCCAGGCCGGTGAAGGTGCCGGAGATGAGGAACGCGATGTAGCGGTACCGCCGGACCTGGACGCCGACGAACTCCGCCCGGACCTCGTTGTCGCGGATGGCCTGGAGCGCCTTGCCGAACGGCGAGTGGACGATCACCCACATGACCGCCGTCGCGACGACGAAGACGGCCAGCACGTAGTAGTAGTACCGGTACGCGAGGAATGCCGTCTTGTCCCTGGACGCCGCCCAGCGTGTCGGTGATGATGCCGCCGAGCAGCGTGGGCGTCGGGACCCGCAGCCCGTCGGACCCGCCGGTCACCCAGAACAGCTTGAACGCGAGGCTCCAGAGGACCTGGGAGAGGGCCAGCGCCAGGATCCCGAAGAAGATCCGCGTGTACCGGACGCACACCGCCCCGATCAGCGCGGCCACCAGGAGCGACGCCAGCACGCCGGCGACGATGAACGCCTCCATCGACCGGACGCCCCCGTACTTCACCAGGAAGGCCGCGGCGTAGGCGCCGGTGCCGAAGAAGGCGGAGTGCCCGAACGACAGGAGTCCGGTGTACCCGAGCAGGAGGTTGAAGCCCAGGGCCGCGATCCCGAAGATGAGCCCGTACGACACCTGGAGCGTCTCGAAGGGCGGCAGGACGAGCGGGAGCGCGATGAGCACGAGCAGGGCCACCGCGATGGCGGCGAGGCGCCCCGGGGTGAGCAGCGCCTGGCCGGCGGCGGCGATCGACCGGGGCGGGGTCATGCGCGCCCGAAGAGGCCGGCGGGGCGTACGAACAGGACGACCGCCGCGATGAGGTAGAGCACGGCCAGCTCGATCTCGGCGAAGTACGTGATGCCGAGCGTCCGGATCGCGCCGACGATGAGGGCGCCGGCCAGCGCGCCCTCGAGCGACCCGAGGCCGCCGATGACCACGACGACGAACGCGAGGATGAGCGCCTCGACCCCCATGCCGAGCACGGCGCCGGAGATCGGGACGATCACGGCGCCCCCCAGGCCCGCCATGAAGCATCCGATCGAGAACGCCTGCACGTAGACGCGCTTGACGTTGACGCCCAGGGCCGCCGCCATCCGCATGTCCTGGGACGTGGCCCGGAGCATCACGCCGAACCGGGTCTTGTAGACGAAGGCCCAGAGCGCGGCGGCGGCGACGGCGCCGATCCCGATCACGAACAGGTTGTAGCCCGGATAGGTGGCCCCGGCGATTTGGATGCTGCCCAGGGCGTCCGAGAGAGCGCTGGCCGTCAGGGGATGGGGCCCCCAGGCGAGGTGGATGAGGTCCTCGAGGATCAGGAGGAGCCCGAACGTGATGAGGAGCTGGTACTCCTCCGCCCGCCGGTAGAGCGGCCGCAGCATCGTCGGCTCGAGGATCGCGCCGGCCAGCGCGGCGGCGCCCGCGCCGACCAGCAGGAGGAGGAAGAGCGCGGCCGGCGGGAACGTGCCCGCCAGCAGGCCGACGGTCCACGCGGCGACGTAGGCGCCGAGCGCGTAGAGGTTGCCGTGGGCCATGTTCACGATGCGCATGACGCCGTAGACGAGGGTGAGCCCGCACGCGATGAGGAAGAGGATGGACGCGTAGAAGAGCGAGTTCAGGACGTGGATGACTAGCGTGTCCACGGGACCGCCTTCACGGGCAGCTCGGTGCGGTTGTCGTCGACGGTCAGCGCGACGAGGGCCACGTACCGGCCGGGCCGGTCCACCGCCCGGAGGTCGACGCGGTAGTCCCCGGGCTCGCTCGCCTCCACGGTCCCCGCGGCCGCCACCGCGCCGTCCGGCCCGACCACGACGTAGTGGCCGACCGGCAGGCTCCGGCGATCCTGCTCGAGGGCGCGCTTGACGAACGGCTCCCGGACGATCCGGTACTCGCGGCCGAACCGCTCGATCCGCTCGACGTCGGCCTTGACCACGAGCTCGTCGGCGCGAACCTCGGTTCCGGTGACGAAGGCCCGGAGCGGCAGCGCGTGGCTGTTGAAGACGCCGAGGCCGCGAGGATAGGAGAGGTCCCGGAACACCTGGAGGACGCTCGTGTCCTCCGTCCAGCTCGCGAGCCGGTACGGCCCGTTCGTGACGAGGAAGTGCCCGGACGCGTCGTGGAACGCGCGGAGCGCCGCCCACCGCGCCTCCGCCTCCTCGGGCGTGACCCGGCCGGCGAGCGCGGCCGGCACGTGCCGCCGGGCGGCCAGCTCGTCGAGGAGCGCGCGAAGGCGCGGGCCGAGCGCGCGGTCGCGGACGAGGTCGAGCCAGGGCACGCCGCGGGCCAGGGCGCTCTCGCGCGAGAAGGCCGCGAGCCCGCGGGCGACCGCCTCCTCCGAGAGGGCCAGGAGCGGCCAGGGCACCGTCGTCCAGGGCGGCGCGATCAGGGCCGTCTCGGCCGGGCTCGCCGGCGGCCGGTCGACGAACACCTCCACGATCGGGACCTCGTAGGTGAGCTTGTCCTCACCGAACGCGAGCACGTCGGTCTCGGTCCTCAGGACTCGCACCGCCACCAGGCGCTCGCGTACCGGCGCGGTCGCGCGCATCACCGCCGGATCCTGGGTGCGCCAGGCGAGGCCGAGCGCGTGGAGGAGATCCGCGGCCTCGAGCTTCGTGTCGTCGTGGAAGCGGGAGGCGAGCACCCGGTACACGACCCGCGCGCCGGCCTGCCGGCCGGGCCCGACCTTCCGCGGCACGCCGGCGCCCGGGCCCAGGGTGAGGGCGTCCTCGGGCACCTCGAGCGACGGCGCTCCGCGCTCGACCGAGGCGACGGTCACCCGGTTCGGAACCCAGCCGGCCCCATGGGGGGAAGGGAAGAAGGCGGGATCGCCGAGCGTGAGCCAGAGGAGCCGGCCGGCCGGATCGGTGAAGCCGGCCACGGGGTTCCAGGCGGCCGACGGCCGGTCCGGCACGCCGACCGTCAGCCAGCCGTTCCACGGGAAGTCCTTGAGCTTGACCGTTCGCGGGAAGATCGCGGAGCCGAGACCCGCCTGCGCGTCGTGGCCGGCGTTCTCGACGCCGCCCGAGTAGTCCGCGTTCAGGGGCTCGGCTCGGAGCGTGTAGCCGGCGATGATCCGCTCGCACCCCGCGCGCAGGGTCGAGACCAGCTCGCGCTGGAGGGTCAGCAGCTGACGCTCCGGCGCGTTCTCGCCGGCCGTCAGCCGCTCGTGGAGGGCGTCGGCCCGTCGCCGGGCGCCGGATCTCCCGCGCCGTCGCGGAGGACCAGGTAGGCGTGGTGCCAGCCCATCTTGAGCCCCGGCGGGCCGGGGCTCCCGTTCGGCCCGACGGCGGCCCCCGCCCACAGCGCCGCCACCTCCACCGTCTCGACCGCGACGTCCCAGTCGGCGCCGGTGGCGCGCAGCGCCGGAGGGACGAGCGGAGTGGCGCCGGGGTCTCCCGGACGGACGCGCAGGGGCGGGCCGTCCCAGGCGACGCGGGCGCTCGCGCTCGCTGCCGTGGCGAGGTCCGCGTGCTGGAGGTAGTCGGGATGATAGGGCGTCACCGGATACGGATGGGGCCGGTAGCCGGGGACGGCGGCCAGAGCCTCGGCCACGGCGCGGGCGGCGGCGCACCGGCGCCCGGCGTCGCCCGGGAGGGCCGCCGCCGGATTCAGCGCGACCACCACGTACGCCGCGAGCGATTCTGCCCGCGTGACGGCGGCCGGAGCCGGGCCGCCGGCGTGGGGATCCCGTCCCAGGTAGGCGTGGAGCGACCCGTCGGCCATCTTCGCGGGGACGTCCGCGGGGCTGAGAACGCTGAGCGTGATCTCCTGCGGATAGTAGGAAGGATAGAAGGGGAACTCGTGCCCGGCGTGCGCGGGGAGGGAGGGACAGAGCCACGCGGCCAGCGCCGTGGCGACGAACGCGGCGCGGCGCAGACTCGGTCTCATGGCGGAGTGAATTGGCTCCTCGCTCGGTCGGTCAGGTCGGATCGGGGCCCCGACGGGAACGGGGTCCCGGCGGGCACTGCCCGCCGGGACCCGGGATCTCAGCTATGCACTCGCCGCCTGCGGCCAGGTCTCCTCGATCCACTTGTAGGTGGCCGTCGGCTCGCCCTTCGGGTATCCGGGCGGCGCCGTGATGTTCCGGATCGGCACGGTGATGATCCGCTTGGGATCCGGCACCGGGAAGGGATAGTCCTTCGTGTTCATGCTGTAGCCCGTGATGCCGTCCTTGTAGCCCTGGTGGTTGTCGGCGCGGATGTGGACGTACCCCGCCGGCGAGTCGTACGAGAGCCCCTCGAGCATGGCGATGATCGCGTCGTCGTCGGGCCAGCCGCCGACCAGGCGGTTCGCCTTCTCGATGGCGAGCTTCATCATGTGGAGCGAGGTGTAGGAGCCCTCCGCCTGGAAGTTCGGGTACTCCTTCCAGCGGTCGTGGAACTTCTTGACGAACGCCGTGTTCAGCGGCCAGCGGTTCCCCGGCGGATAGAGGAAGTGGTAGTTCGAGTGGACGCCGGCCACGATGCCCTCGGGGTGGTCCAGGCCGAGGGCGTGGGGGCGACGCCGAAGGCGAGGGTGGTCGCCACCTTCATCTTCTTGAACAGGTCGTAGCGGAGCGCCTGCTTGTAGAAGGCGACGTAGTCGCCGCCCCACACCGAGCAGAACAGGAGGTCCGGCTTCGCCGAGATCGTCTTGGTGATGTGCGCCGTGAACTCGGTGGTCCCGAGCTTCGGCCACGCCTCGGAGACGACGTCGATCTTGCCCGGAGTGAGCTTCTTCATGACGATGTTGAAGTGGTCGAAGGCGTTCCGCCCGTACGAGTAGTCGGGATGGATGTGGGCGATCTTCCGCGACCTCGGGCCACGCGCTCGTGGCCGCGATCGCCGCCATCGCGCCGTCGGCCGACTGGATGTTCGTCAGCCGGAAGATGTAGTGGGGGTCCGGCACCGCCTTCTCGAACAGGAAGTCGGTGCAGCCGTCGACGAAGAGCGTCAGGCACTTGACCTCCTCGGCGACCGGGCCGAGGGCGGGCGTGTTGCCGCTCGAGATGATGCCCGTGAAGAGGTCGATCTTCTCCGACAGCTTCAGCCGGCGGAGCTCCTTGACGTTGGCGTCGGTGCCGGCCGCCTCGTCCGCCTTCAGGGTCTCGATCTGGCGCTTGCCGAGGAGCCCGCCTTCCTTGTTGATCTCCTCCGCGGCCAGGATGTGGCCCTTGTAGGACTGCTCGCCGAGCACCGCGGCCGGGCCCGTGAAGAAGGTCATGTGGCCCGTCTTGTACGGCGTGCTCGGGATGGTGCCCTTCGGGGTGAACTTCTGCTGCGCCTCCGCCGCCTTCGGCGTCACGATCGAGCCCGCGCTGGCCGCGGCGGCGCCGATCGTCACGCCCAGGCGCTTCAGAAGGTCGCGTCGGGTGACTTGCTGTGCCATGGGTGTCCTCCTTGCGTGGGGCTGCCTATCGCGGAACGATGACCCGAACCGGGGGGAATGCGGGAGCTCGGCGCCGATTGGGACTCTCACGGAATGCCCGGCATTCCACCACGGCACCTTCCAAGGTGTCAAGACCAAGGCGACCACGGGAGCCAATGGCCCGCGCAGCGTCGGTCGGGGCGGGGCGCGCGATCCTGGTGATGTAGTCTGGTGGGCGGAGGCGACGATGACCGGGTACGGCGGACGGACGCTTCACGTGGACCTGACCAGCGGGCGGACCGAGGTGCGCCCGCTCGACGAGCGGACGGCACGAGCCTTCCTCGGCGGGAACGGGCTGGCCGCGCGCCTCCTGTGGGAGGCGGCGCCGTGCCGGGGACCGACCCCTTCGATCCCGCGAACCCCGTCGCCCTCGCGGTGGGTCCGATCACCGACACCCTCGTGCCCGGCAACAGCCGCGCGTGCGTCGCCACCAAGTCGCCCCAGACCGGCCTGTTCTTCGACTCGACGTTCGGCGGCCGGTTCCCGGCCACGCTCAAGCGCACCGGCTTCGACGCCGTCGTGGTGACCGGGCGCGCCGAGCATCCGGTCTACCTCGCGGTGGACGAGGAGGGGGCGACCGTCCGGGACGCCCGCGGCGTCTGGGGGAAGACCACCCGCGACACGGTGGAGGCGATCCAGGCCGCCGACGGCGCCGAGACCGACGTGCTCGCCATCGGCCCCGCCGGCGAGCACCGCGTGCGCTTCGCGTGCCTCGCCCACTACTGGAAGAACCGCGAGGGCGTCGCCGGCCGCGGGGGCATCGGGGCCGTGTGGGGCGCCAAGCACCTGAAGGCCGTCACCGTCCGGGGGAGCCGGAAGACCGTCGTCGCCGATCCCGCGCGGCTCAAGCAGCTGGTGGACGAGACCCGCGAGCCCATGAAGAAGGGCACCGCGAACCTCTCGACGTACGGCACGCCGTTCCTCACCGGGCCCCATCAACGCGATCGGCGCCCTCGGCGCCTTCAACCTCAAGCAGGAGACCTACGCCGAGTGGGAGGCGATCGACGGGCGCTCGCTCAAGGAGCACTACCACGACCGGGACACGACGTGCCTCAAGTGCCCGGTCGCGTGCGGCAAGCAGTACGCCGTTCCCGCCGACGTCCCGATCTACGGCGGCGTCCGGGGAAAGATGCCCGAGTACGAGACCCTCTTCGCCTTCGGCTCGATGCTCGGCAACGCGAACGCCCCCAGCATCGTCCACGCGAACATCCTGTGCGACCTCCTCGGGCTCGACTCGATCTCCATGGGCGTGACGCTCGCCTTCGTGGCGGAGTGCCTCGAGAAGGGCCTCCTGCGGCCGGACGACGTCGGAGGATCCTTCGGCTGGTCGGATCACGAGGGAATGATCCGCCTGCTCGAGCAGACCGCGCGCCGCGAGGGATTCGGTGACCGTCTGGCCGAGGGCTCCTGGCGGCTGGCCCGGGAGATCGGGGGCGGGGCCGAGCGCCTGCCCTACGCGGTGAAGGGGCTCGAGCTGCCCGCCCACTCGGCGCGCGCCCTGAAGGGCATGTCGATCGGGTACGCCACGGCGACGCGGGGCGGGAGCCACCACGACACCCGCCCCACGCCCCAGTACGCGCAGGGATTCGACCGCCGCTCGACGGAGGACAAGCCGGCCTTCGCGGCGAAGAGCCAGCACTTCACGGCGGTGGACGACAGCCTCGTCATGTGCCGGTTCACGTCGGAGCGCGGCTTCGGGCTCTTCCTGAACGACGCCTACGCGGGGCTCCTCTCGGCGGTGACCGGCTGGACGGTGGACGTCGCCGAGCTCGAGCGGATCGGCGAGCGCATCGTCAACCTCGAGCGGCTGTTCGGCGTCCGGGAAGGCGTCCGCCGGCGGGACGACGTCCTGCCGTGGAAGGTGATGCACGAGCCGATTCCCGAGGGCCCGTCGGCGGGCATGCACTGCCCGCCCGAGGAGCTCAGCGAGATGCTCGACGCCTACTACGCGCTGCGCGGCTGGGACGCCGACGGGGTGCCCACGCGGGAGCGCCTCACCGACCTCGGCCTCGACGCCGTCCCGGGGGTCCTCGGCTAGCGCGTCCGCACCGCGCGGCGTCGCGCCCGGGTCGAACCGGCCCTAGCAGCGGCTGGCGTCGTCGATGACGAGGGTGACCAGCCCGGTCGCCGGCTCGTACCGGTAGTCGTTCCCCTCGCACTGGAAGGCCGGCGGCGGGTTCAGGAGCGTCGCCACCACGTCCTTGCTGGGCGGGTACGCGCCGTGCTGGCCGAAGTACAGCGTCAGCGACGTCCGGATCGACGCCACCGTCGCCCGGTCGGCGGCGAGCCGCGCCGCGGACATGGGCTTCTGCTGCTGGATGGTCTCGACGGTCTTCGTCGTCGACACGAAGTACTGGTAGAGGAACGCGCCCGCGATGGCGAGGATCACCGCCACCACGAGGATCTCCACCAGCCCGAAGCCCGACTGGCCGCGCCCGGCCCGGGACGTGAGCAGCGCTGCCCCTGTGCACGCCGCCATCTTGAGTCGGCGCGTCCGGACGTGTCAAGAAAAGCGGACCGGCCTGGCGGGGCTTCCCGGAGAGAGCCCCGCCAGGCCGGGACGGCCGGGGCGTCACTCCCCGACGATCTGGACCTGAAGCCTCCGGTCACGCGGCCCGTCGAGCTCGGCCAGGATGACGCTCTGGTACTGGCCGAGCAGAATCTGACCGTCGGCCATGGCGAGCGCGATCGGACGTCCGAGCAGCGTCGCCCGCAGGTGCGCATGGGCGTTGGCACGGTCGCAGTCCGAATGGCGCGGATCATCGTGGCGATACCCGTCCCGGCGTGGGATCAGCTTCTGCAGCACGGCGCCGAGGTCGTCGAGGAGCGCCGACTGGAACTCGTTGATGAAGACGGCGATCGTCGTGTGGAGCGAGTTGATCAGAAGCGTGCCGTTCTGGACGCCCGAACGGCTCACGGCGTCGCGGACCTGCTTCGTGACGTCGAGGAACTGCTGATTCTCTTCCGTCCGGATCTCGATCGTGTCCTGGAACACCTTCATCTGCCGCCTCCCTTGCGTACGTTCGAGTGACACGCACAGACGCATGGCCCTGCCGCGCCTGTGCGCGTCGACGCCCGGTCTCGTTGAGCCCGGGCCCGCCAGCGTGGGCGGAACTCAGGCTGCGGGCGGCGCCCGCTGCAGCCGGCGAGGGAGGGAGGCCGGTTCGGGCAGAGTTGCCGGGGAGCCGTGCTCCCCGAGAATCGCGCTCGTGTGAGAGCTCGCGTCGAAGGGCATCACGACCGAGACGACGGCATCGAGCGCGGCGACGGCCTGCGATGGATTCCGTAGGGTGGATCCGGCAGTCGACGCAGGCGCGATGGCAAGGATCTGACCCAGTCCGAGGTGCTGAACGACGAGGAGAATGATGACGATGCGGCTTGCCCGGGTCGGCCCCCATCCCCTGAGCTGCATGCTCACCAGTATACCGGAGAGGTGCGATATACTACTCGCGTACAGGACGCCACGATCGGGAGCCGCCAACCCGGAGGGTCCCCATGCCGCTCTACATCATGCTGTCCTCGCTGTCCGAGACGGGCCGGCAGGTGCTCCGCAAGCTGCCCGGCTCCATCCGCAAGGTCAACGCGGAGGTCGGCCGGATGGGGGCGCGGGTCATCGCCCAGTACGCCGTTCTGGGGCCCTACGACTTCGTCACCGTCCTGGAGGCTCCGGATAACGAGACCGTCTCCCGAATCTCGGTCGAGCTCGGCGCCCGGGGCTCCGTTCAGATGATGACGATGCCGGCCATCCCGGTGGACGACTTCATCAGCCGCCTCGCCAGCCCATCCCGCCCGGGCGGCGCCCGCCGGCGCCGCTGAGATCACCCGGCGGCCCGCGCAGCCGACTACCCTGCGCCCGACGGAGTGGGCGCGAGTCGCGCTGGTGTGACCCTCTGGGCCGGTCCCCCCGATTTCGGGAAGCGTAGCCTGGCCCGCGAGGGTCAGATCGAACGCGACTGACCCGTGCTCCTGCTTCCCGAGCGCTGCTACGCGGCAGGGGCCGTCCACGACGGCTGGGCAGTCCGCCTCAAGGACGGTCGGATCACTGCAGTGGGGCCGCGAGAGGCGGTCGCGCCGCAGCCGGGCGCCGAGGCCGGCGCGCCGGAGGCGGTCTGCCCGCTTCCCGGGCGGCTTCTCCTCCCGGGCGGCGTCAACGCCCACAATCATTCATTCCAGTCGCTCCTCCGCGGGCTCGGCGACGACCTCGACTTCATGGGATGGCGCGACCGCGTCCTCTACCCCTTTTCACAGCGGCTCGATACCCGCGGGATCGAGATCGGGGCGGCCTTCGCCTTCGCGGAGATGCTGCGCCACGGCATCACGACGGTCGTCGATTTCTTCTACGTCCAGGGCGGTGGCAACGCGAACGCGGAGGCGGCCATCCGGGCGGCGAAGCGGGTCGGGATCCGCCTCGTCCTGGCCCGCGCCTTCTACGACTGGCCGGGAGCGCCGCCGGAGTATCGCGAAACGGTTGCGGAAGCGACCGGGCGCTGCCGGGAGCTGATGGCCCGGTACGCTGACGATCCAACGGTGAGCGTCCAGCCGGCGCCGCACAGCCTTCACGCGGCGTCGCCCGAGATGATCCGGGCCGCGGCGGCGCTCGCTGACGAGGCTCGGGTGCCGTTCCACATCCATGTCGCCGAGTACCGAGCGGAGCGCGAGCAGGTCGAGGCCCGCCATGGCGTCACCCCGGTGCGATACCTCGACCAACTCGGGGTCCTGGGCCCGCGGCTCGTCGGCGTCCATTGCGTCTGGATCGACGGCGGTGAGGTGGAGCTCCTGGCCGCGCGGGGCGCGCGTGTGGCCTACTGCCCGTCCTCGAACATGATCCTGGGTGACGGGGTCACCCGGCTGCGGGAGATGCGCGCCATCGGCGTGCCGGTGGCGCTGGGCACGGATGGCGGTTGCACGAACAACCGGCTATCCATCTTCGAG
Source organism: uncultured Candidatus Rokubacteria bacterium (assembly GCA_963745015.1). Taxonomy (GTDB): domain Bacteria; phylum Methylomirabilota; class Methylomirabilia; order Rokubacteriales; family DASRDR01; genus DASRDR01. Next base: position 513,693 of record CAVUVU010000005.1, on the reverse strand, counting down.
GAGATGCGGATGGCCGCTCTTCTCCAGAAGGTCACCCACCTCGACGGGACCGCCTTCAGCGCGGAAGAGGCGTTCCGCCTGGGACCGCCGGCGGCGGGGAGGTGCTCGGCCTTCCCGTCGGCGAGATCGCGCCGGGCCGTCTCGGGGACCTGGTCGCGCTCGATCTCGGGCATCCATCGCTCCACCCGCCGAACGCGCTGATGAAGAACGTCGTCTACGCGCTCTCGCCCCAGGCGATCACGGACGTGTGGGTGCATGGCCGGCCGCTCTTGCGGCACGGGCGCATCGCGACCCTCGACGAGGCGGAGCTCCTCGGGGAAGTGCGGGCCCTCACCCGCGACTGGCGCGTCTGACCGCGGCCACCGCCCTCCTTCGCGGCGCCGTGCGGCCGTGCTATAAGAGCGCGATGCGATTCGGCTTCATTCCCACCGAGGGCGGCCACTTCGACCGCGAGGCGCTGGCCGAGGTCGACCGCGGCGGAGGCGCTCGGCTTCGACTCCGTCTGGATGGAGGAGCACCACGGCGTCCGCGACCACTACTGGCCGTCGCCGCTCGTGGTGCTCGCCGGGCTTCGCCACCCGGACGTGGCGGCTGCTGCTCGGCACCGACGTGGTCGTCCTGCCGTTCTACGATCCGGTGCGGGCGGCCGAGGACGCGGCGATGGTCGACGTGATGTCGGAGGGCCGGCTCGTCTTCGGCGCCGCGATCGGCTACCGGCCGGACGAGTTCGCGCTCTACCGCACGCCGCTCGAGAAGCGGGGGGCGCGCTTCGAGGAGGCCCTGGCCGTGATCCGGGCGCTCTGGACGCAGGAGCGGTCACGCTGCCGGGGCCCGCACTATCCGCTCGACGGCGCGCGGATCGAGCCGAAGCCGGTCCAGCGGCCGCATCCCCCGATCTGGATCGGCGGCTGGGGCGCCTGTTGCTCCGGCGCGCGGCCCAGCTGGCCGACGCCTGGATCCCCGGCCCGACGGCGCACCTCCAGAAGCTGCTGGACGGCAAGGCGCGCTACCAGGCCGAGCTGCGCGCGGCGGGGCGGCCGGCGCCTTCCGAGTGGCCGCTCACGCGCGACACCGTGATCGCCGACACCGACGCGGAGGCGCTGGGGCTCGCCGAGCGCCACCTGCTGGTCAACTACCGCGACGAGTACGGCGGCGGCCGCTGGAAGCACCCGCTATCGGCGCAGAAGACGCCACGCCGGTGGACCAGCTCGACGCGCTCGGGCGCGACCGCTTCGTGATCGGCGGCCCCGAGCGGTGCCGGGCCCAGTCCGGCGCTTCATCGAGCGTTCGGCGCCGACCACATCATCTTCCGGCTGTACTTCCCCGGGATGCCCCACCGCCATATTCTCCGCGAGCTGGAGCTCCTGCCCGCGAGGTCGCGCCCGCCTTTCGCTGACGCCGGGCCGCCCGGGGCCCGGATCACGGAAAGCGCCCGCGCGGCCAGGCGTACAATACCGGAGATGCGCAGGAACGCGCTGTTCTGGGGCATCCTCGGTCTGGCGCTCGCCGTCGCTGTCGCCGCCACCATCGACGATACCAGCGCCAGGGCCGGATCTTCCCCGGCTTCTGGGTGATGGAGAACCTGCTCGTCGCGATCGGCGGTCCCGAGCGAGGGCCGCTCGAGCCGTTCGACGTCGTCCGGGCATGAACGGGCAAGTGCTCGAGAGCTCGGCCGGGACATCCAGGCGACGATCGAGAGCCAGGATCCCCGGACGACCTTCCACTACATCGTCTATCGGCGCGGCCAGCTGGTCGAGGCGGACGTGACGACACGGCTGGTCACGCGCCGTGACTTTGTGCGGTACCTCGTCGAGGGGCTCCTGCCGGCGTCCTCCAGCTCGCGATCGGCGCCATCGTGTTCCTGATTCGCCCTGGGCGGCCGCAGAGCTGGCTGTTCCTTTCCTTCCTGCTGATCGCCTCCATCGTCAGCATCACGTTTGCCGACGCCCACACGACGTACCGGTTCTCCGAGCTGTTCCTGACGGCGTGGGCCTTCTGGCCGGCGACGCTGCTTCCACCTCGCGCTGACCTTTCCGCAGCGCCGTGGAATCGTTCGGCGCTTTCCGCGGGTGGTCTGGCTGCCCTATCTCGTCTCGGCGGTCGTGGCCGTCTGCTGCTCCAGCTTCCGCTCGTACGCGGGGACGTCCACCGGCTGCTCGCCGTGCCCGCGTGGGAGCGGCGTACTGGGGCGTGGCGCTGATCCTCCTGGTCCTTTCGCTCGCCCGGGCCAGCATGGTGGGCGGCACCCCCTTGATCCGGCAGCGAGCCCGGATCCTGTGCGCGGCGTTCGTCCTCGGTTACGTTCCGCCGATCCTCGGGACCGTGGCCGAGGCCGTCCTCCACGTCGCCGTGCCCTATCTGAACGCGATGTGGAAGCTGACGCTCCTGTTTCCCATCGTCATGGCCTACGCCATGGTCCGCTACGACATGTTCGACGTCCGTGCCGCGCTCCGTGCGGGCGCCGTCTACTCCGCGGCCACCGGGCTCGTGGTGCTCGCCTACACGGGTGCCATTGCCGGCACGGACATCCTCCTCACGAACTGGGAGGCCGCGCAGTCGCCCGTCGTGGCCGCCGCCGTGATGGCGGTGCTGGTCGTCGTGCTGCTGAATCCGCTCTACCTCCGGTCGCAGCGGCTGGTGGACCGCCTGTTCTTCCGACAGCGGGTGGACGTGCAGCGGTCGATCGAGCACGTCTCGGAGGCCATGAGCGGGCTCCTCGACCTCCGGCGGATCGTCGAGCTGCTCACCCAGACCATCGAGGAGCAGCTGCACCCCGTGCGGCAGGAGCTCTATCTCCTCGACGCGCGCCGGCAGGCTACGTCCGCGCGGAGCAGGAAGAGGCGGACGAGCAGGACGGCCAGCCCGCGATCGACGGAGCATCGCCGCTGGTGCGCTGCCTCGAGCTGCGGCGCCAGCCGCTGACCCGGGAGCGGGTCGAGGAAGACCCCGCCCTGGAGGACTATCGCGCGGGGTGTCTCACGGCGATGGACGGTTTCGAGGCGACCCTCGCCGTCCCGTTCGTCTTCCAGGGACGTGTGACGGGCTTCCTCACCCTCGGGTCGAAGCGGTCCGGCCTCGGCTACTCGGGCCAGGACATTGGACTCCTCAGGCTCCTCGCGAACTCGAGCGCCCTCGCCCTCGAGCACGCGCGGGCGTACACGGCTCTCCAGGAGACGAATGCCGAGCTGAGCGCGACAGTCCGGCGCGTGGAGATCCTCGAGAACATCCGGACCAATCTCGCGAAGTTCGTCCCCCAGACCGTGCAGGACCTGATCGAGCGTGCGCCGGAGGCGCCCGAGCTGGACAAGCGCGAGATGGACGTGACCGTGCTGTTCGTCGACCTGGTGGGTTACACACGGCTCACCGAGCGTCTCGATCCCGGCCGCGTCAACGAGCTGGTCGAGCGGTGCTTCGGCGCCTACCTCGACGAGATTCTCCGGCGAGGCGGGGAGGTGAACGAGACCGCCGGCGACGGCCTCATGGCGGTCTTCCGCCACGACGAGTCGCGACGCCACGCCCGACAGGCCGTGAGGTCCGCGCGCGGGATTCTGCGCCGGACACGCGAGCTGAACGAGGCGCTCCACGGGCTGCCCGAGCCCATCGCCGTGCACATCGGCGTGAACTCCGGCCTCGCCACGGTGGGGGCCACCAAGATCGAGGGCGCGAACGGCACACGGTGGACGTACACCGCTTCGGGGCAGGTCACCATCGTGGCGGCCCGTCTCGCCGCCCTCGCCCGGACGGACGAGGTGCTGGTGGGAGCCGGCACCCGGGAGCGGCTGGGCGACGAGTTCTCGTTCGAGGCCCTCGGCGAGCGGCCCTTGCGGAACGTCGAGATGCCGGTGAAGGTGTTCCGGCTGACGCTGGCGCAGCCGGTTCCCGCGACGGCCACGGCCTGAGCGGCCGAGGCGCGCCAGGCCACCCGCGGGCGCCCCGAGCCTGAGGGTGCGGCCGCTCCGCTTCGATTGCGAGCCTTCGGAGCGGCCGGTAGGATGTGCTCGCGATGGGCGCGCTCCTCTCCTTCGATGTCCTGCTCGGTCTGGCGACCCTCACCCTCATGGAGATCGTGCTGGGCATCGACAACGTCGTGTTCATCGCGATCCTGGTGGCGAAGCTCCCGGCCGCCCAGCAGAACCTCGCCCGACGGCTGGGTCTCACCCTGGCGCTCGGCATCCGCATCCTCCTGCTCCTGACGATCACCTGGATCATGGGGCTGACGAGGCCGCTCGTGACCTTCGGGGAGAGCGAGATCTCGGGACGGAGCCTCATCCTCCTGGGCGGAGGCCTCTTCCTGATGTTCAAGGCGACGCGGGAGGTCTACGAGAAGGTCGAGGGGCACCCCCACGAAGCGGAGGGCGGCAAGGCGCGCGCCGCCTTCGGCTGGGTCCTGTTCCAGATCCTCCTGCTCGACATCGTGTTCTCGCTGGATTCGGTGATCACCGCGGTGGGCATGGCGAACCAGGTCTGGGTCATGATCACGGCGATGGTCCTCGCCATGCTCGTGATGCTGCTGTCGGCGGGGGTGGTGAGCGACTTCGTCGAGCGGCACCCGAGCATCAAGATCCTCGCGCTCTCGTTCCTCCTCCTCATCGGGGTGATGCTGGTGGCCGAGGGGATGGGCACCCACATGGCGAAGGGCTACGTCTACTTCGCGATGGCCTTCTCCCTCTTCGTCGAGATGCTGAACATGCGCTACCAGCGGCGCCAGGCGACCCGGCGCCGCGCGCGCGCCTGACGCATGCGATCCGACGGCCGCACCGCCCTCGTCACCGGCGCCGCGCGCGGGATCGGCCTGGCCATCGCGCGGCGGCTCGCCGGCGACGGGCTCCGGGTCGCCCTCCTCGATCTGGACCGCGACCGGGTGGAGGCGGCAGCCCGCGACGTGGGTGCGGGCGCCGTCCCCCTGGTCGCGGACGTCACCCGCAGCGCAGAGGTGGACGCCGCCGTGCGGACCGCCGTGGAGCGCTGGGGCCGGCTCGACGTGCTCGTGAACAACGCCGGCATCACGGGGCGCTCGTTCCCGACCTGGGAGCTCGACGACGCGGACTGGGAGCGCGTCCTGGCGGTCGACCTCACGAGCGTCTTCTACTGCTGCCGGGCGGCGATCCGGGCCATGCTCCGGCAGGGATCGGGGCGGATCGTCAACATCGCCTCGATCGCCGGCAAGGAGGGGAACCCGACGCTGGTCCCGTACTCCAGCGCGAAGGCCGGGGTGATCGGGCTCACGAAGGCCCTCGCGAAGGAGGTCGCCACGCGCGGGATCCTGGTGAACGCCGTCGCGCCGGCCGTGATCGGCACCGAGCTCCTCCAGCAGATGGAGCAGAGCACGGTGGACCTCCTGGTCTCGAAGATCCCGATGGGGCGGGTGGGGCGGCCGGAGGAGGTCGCGGCCCTCGTGGCCTGGCTCGCGTCGGAGCAGTGCTCCTTCAGCACCGGCGCCGTCTACGACCTCTCCGGCGGCCGCGCGACCTACTAGGCTCGGTCTGTCCGCGCTGAGGTTGTTGGGGTGTCACGTGTGAGGAGTACGCCAACCATAAGGTCGAACCTCGGTCCGTGGCCCGGCCCTCGTTGCCGCGCGCGATGGTGCGGTGCGCCTCGCGCGCCACCCGGCTGGCGCGTGTCCCGCCGCGTGCAGTATCCTCGTGGCGGGACGGCGCCACGATGCGCCGCGCATGACCCCGACAGACGAGCAAGGAGGCTCATCCATGGGACCGCACGCAGACACGTTCTCTCGCCGGCAGGTTCTGGGGATGGGCCTGGGGCTCGCCGCCGGCACGATCGTCTCCCCCCGCGGCTCGGACGCGGCGGGCTTCGACTGGATGCAGCAGAAGGGCAAGTCCCTGGTCGTTCTCGCCCCGCTGTCGCCCTACTACACGGTGCTCCAGAAGATGATCCCCGACTTCACGAAGATGACGGGCATCCAGGTCGAGTACCAGGTCGTCCCGGAGCAGCAGCTCCGCCAGAAGATGCCCATCGAGCTGAACGCCAAGTCGCCCGGCGTCGACGCGTTCGCCAGCTCGATGCACGTCGAGAAGCTCCTCTTCTCCCAGGCGGGCTGGTACGAGCCCCTGAACAAGTACCTGGACAACGCGAACCTGACGGCGCCGGACTACAACTGGAAGGACTTCGGCCCGGCGGGCACGTACTGGGGCCTCAAGGGCGACGGGACGGTCGTCGCCATCCCCATGGGCGTCGGGCTCGGCGCCTACATGTACCGCAAGGACCTCTACGCCGAGAAGGGTCTCAAGCCGACCACGACCGTCGACGAGCTGATCGCCGCGGTCAAGGCGCTCCACAAGCCGCCGGCGGTCTTCGGGTACGCCGGGCGCGGCCTGAAGAACGCGAACATCCCGGTGTGGGGCTGTCTCACGATCGCGCTCGGCGGCGACTACCTCGACAAGACGAAGACCCAGCTGATGACCACCACGCCGGAGGCGATCGAGGCGGCGCGGATCTACGCCGACCTCGTCCGCACCTACGCGCCGCCGGGATCGATCGGCTTCAACTGGATGGAATGCCAGGGCGCGTTCACCCAGGGCCTCGTGGCGTGCTGGCCGGACAGCATCCAGTTCGCCGCCCCGTTCGAGGACCCGTCGAAGTCCAAGGTCGTGGGCAAGGTCGGCTACGGGCCGCACCCGGGCAGCGTCAAGATGAAGCCCTTCGGCGGCACGGCGATGGACGCGCTCGCGCTGAATCCCTTCGGGAAGAACAAGGAAGCGGCCTGGCTGTTCACGCAGTGGGCGAGCAGCCGTCCCGTCCAGTACACCCTGATGGTCGAGGGCGCCATGATCGGAACCCGCACCTCGATCTACGCGGACCCCGAGTTCGTCAAGGCGCACAAGATGCCGAAGACGTGGGTCGAGGCGGTCGCGGAGGCCCTGAAGAATCCGCGCCCGCAGCTGCCGGAGCTCCGCGACGTCACGCTCTTCCGGGATACCTTCGGGGTCGCCCTCAACAAGATGATCGAGGGCGGCGATCCGAAGACGCTCCTCGAGCAGGCGACGCGGGAATTCGAGCCGACGTTCCAGAAGGGCCTCAAGGGCTAGGAGGCGGCGCCCGGCACCGGCCTCCTCCCGAACCTCCCGCTCGCCGTGTCCACGGACGATCGGACTCTCGTCGCCTCGGTCCGTCCGGCGGTTCGCGCCGGACGGCACCGGCGCGATCTCGGCCGCCTCACGTACATCCTCATGATCCTGCCCGCCGGGGTCACCATCTTCCTGATCATCGCCTTCCCGCTCGTGTACACCCTCTGGATGGCGGTCCACGAGTACTCCATGGGCGCGAGCGGCCCGCCGCCCTTCGTCGGGCTCGACAACTACCGCCAGCTGTTCCGGCACCAGCGCTTCCTCGAGGCCGTGCCGCGCACCTTCGTCTTCACGCTCCTCGGCGTGGCCGGCCCGATCATCCTGGGGACGGCCGCGGCGCTGGTGTTCGCCCGCACCGTTCCCGGGGCGGGGCTTCGTGCGCACGATCTTCTCCCTGCCGATGATGGCGACCCCGGTGTCGATCGCGCTCATCTGGCAGATGATGTTCCACCCGCAGCTGGGGGTGCTGAACTACCTGCTGAGCCTGGTCGGGATCGGGCCCCAGCCGTGGATCTTCTCGCGGGCCTCGGTGATCCCGAGCCTCGCCCTGGTCGAGACGTGGCAGTGGACGCCCTTCGTCATGCTCATCGTGCTGGGCGGCCTGGCGTCCCTGCCCACCGAGCCCTACGAGGCGGCGCGCATCGACGGCGCCGTCGTGGCTCCAGACGATCCGCTACGTGACGCTGCCGCTCGTCTGGCCCTACATCATGGTCGCGGTCATCCTGCGGGCGATCGACGCGCTGAAGAGCTTCGACATCATCTACGTCATGACGCAGGGGGGCCCCGGCACGGCCTCGGAGACGCTCAACATCTTCCTGTTCCTCCAGGCCTTCGCCTTCTACAACATCGGCTTCGCCTCCGCGGTCGTCGTCGTCTACTTCCTGATCCTCCTGGTCATGAGCGTCGGCCTCCTGGTCGTGCGGCAGCGGACGTCCTGGCAGTGACGGTGCGCACGGCGGTCCGGCGCACGGCCTTCGGCACCTTCCTGTTCGTGCTGATGGCCCCCACCGTGTTCTTCTTCTTCTGGATGATCTCGCTGTCGCTCAAGACCGACGTCGACAACCTCGCCTTCCCGCCCGTGTTCATCCCGCGGAGCCTGACCCTCAAGAACTACGTCTACGTGTTCCAGAGCAGCCCGCTGCCCCGGTTCGCGGTGAACAGCATCGTGGTGGGCGTCGGCTCCACGGTCCTGGCCCTCCTCCTGGGCGTGCCGGCCGGCTACGGCATCGCCCGGTCGCGCCGCTACGGCGCCGCGCTCCTCATCCTGATCGCCCGGATCACGCCGGCGCTGAGCTACCTCATCCCGTGGTTCCTGCTCTTCCAGCAGGTGGGGCTCGCCAACACCTACCACGCGCTCATCCTGACGCACCTCATCATCGGCCTTCCGCTGGTGATCTGGATCATGATGGGATTCTTCGAGGGCGTGCACCAGGATCTGGAGGACGCCGCGCTCATCGACGGCTGCTCGCGCTTCGGGAGCTTCCTCCGGGTCGCGGTGCCGCTCACCCGGCCCGGCATCGTGGTGTCCGGCATCCTCGCGTTCATCTTTTCCTGGAACAACCTGATCTTCGCCGTGGTGCTGGCCGGGCCGCGTCTGCAGACCCTGCCGGTCGCCGTGTTCAACGTCATGAGCTTCGAGCAGATCAACTGGGGGCCGCTGGCGGCTGCCGCGCTGCTGATCACGGCCCCCGTCCTCCTTCTGACCCTGACCGTCCAGCGGCACATCGTGGCCAGCCTGGCGGCCGGGGGACTGAAGGGCTAGAAGGGAGCGCCCCACATGTCGATCACGCTGTCTCGCCGCCAGGTTCTCGGGATGGGCCTCGGAGCGGCCGCCGGCTCGCTGGTCGCGCCGTCCCGGTCCGGGGCCGCCGACTTCGACTGGATGCAGCAGAAGGGAAAGTCCCTCGTCGTCCTGGTGTCCCTGTCGCCGTACTACACCGTGCTCCAGAAGATGGTCCCCGACTTCGCGAAGCTGACCGGCATCCAGGTCGAGTACCAGGTCGTGCCCGAGCAGCAGCTCCGCCAGAAGATGCCCATCGAGATGAACGGCAAGTCGCCGGCCGTCGACGCGTTCGCCACCTCGCTCCACGTCGAGAAGCTGCTCTTCTCGCAGGCCGGGTGGTTCGAGCCGCTCAACAAGTACCTCGAGAACCCGAACCTGACGCCGCCCGACTACAACTGGAAGGACTTCGGCCCCGCCGGCACCTACTGGGGCGTCAAGAGCGACGGCACCGTCATCGCGCTCCCGATGGGCGTCGGGCTCTTCGCGTACATCTACCGGAGGGACCTCTACGCCCAGAAGGGATTGAAGGCGGCGACGACGCTCGACGAGCTCCTGGCGGCGGTCAAGGCGACGCACCAGCCGCCGGCGGTCTACGGCTTCACCGGCCGCGGCCTCAAGAACGCCAACATCCCGGTGTGGGGCTGCTTCCTCCACGCGCTCGGCGGCAACTACCTGGACGACTCCAAGACCCGGCTCCTGACGACGTCGCCGAGGCGGTCGAGGCGGCGCGGTACTACGGGGAGCTCATGCGGAGCTACGCGCCGCCCGGCTCCCTCGGCTTCAACTGGATGGAGTCCCAGGGCGCGTTCGCCCAGGGTCTGGTCGCGTCGTGGACCGACGGCATGTCCTTCGCGGCGCCGTTCGAGGACCCGACGAAGTCCAAGGTGGCGGGGAAGGTGGGCTACGCGCCGCACCCGGGCAGCGCCCGGATGAAGCCCTTCGGCGGCACCTCGATGGACGCGATCGCGCTCAACCCGTTCGGCAAGAACAAGGACGCCGCCTGGCTGTTCGGCGCCTGGGCGAGCAGCCGCCCGGTCCAGTGGCGGCTGATGGTCGAAGGGGCGATGGTCGGCACCCGCAACTCGATCTACCAGGACCCCGAGTTCGTGAAGGGGCACACCATGCCCGCGTACTGGGTCGCCGGCGGTCCACGAGGCCCTGAAGAACCCGCGGCCGCAGCTTCCGGAGCTCCGCGACATCAGCCAGTTCCGCGACATCCTCGGCGTGGCGCTCACCAAGGTCGTCGAGGGCGGCGATCCGAAGGCGCTCCTCGAGCAGGCGACGCGGGAGTTCGAGCCGATCTTCCAGAAGGGGCTGAAGATGTGAGGGCGCCGAAGGCCGGGCCGGCTGGCGCGCTCCACGTGATTCCGTGTCGAGGCGATTCTGACCAGGAGGCGACGCGATGGCGGGTGTCCTGACCGTGGTGGCGAGGATTCATCCGAAGGCAGGCCGGGAGAGCGAGGTCGAGGGTCTGCTGGTGAAGATGGCGGCGGCCGTGCGGCAGCACGAGCCCGACTGCCTGGTCTACCGGCCGCACCGGTCGACCAATGAGCCGACGGTCTTCTACTTCTACGAGCAGTACCGGACGGACGCGGCGTTCGAGTTCCACCGGACCGCCCCCCATCTCGCGGGGTACCGCGCCGAGATGAAGGAGCTGGTCGCGCGGCCGTCGGAGATCGACATCTACCGCTCCCTCACGGCCTGACCGTCACGCGGGGGCGGCGCTCGCCCCGGGGGCGGGCTCCGTGGATATCGCCCACGCCATGAAGGCGGCGGCGCCGGAGAGCGCCGCCCCGGCGAGGAAGAAGCCCACGTAGCTGCCGGTGAGGTCGTGGATGAGGCCGCCGGCGTACGAGCCGGCGGCCGAGCCCAGCTGGTGGCTCAGCGACACCAGCCCGTACACCGTTCCCGCCGAGCGGCGTCCCACGATCATCGTGGCGAGCGCCGTGGTGGGCGCGACGGTCGAGAAGTCCACGACGCCGAAGGCCACGGCGAAGATGAAGAGCGACACCGGGTCCCGCGCGAACACGAGGAACACGAGCGTCACCGCCCGGCCGGCGTAGATCCAGCCGAGGAGCCGCGTGTAGCCGAGCCGGTCGGAGACGGCGCCCGAGAGCGTCGTGAAGACCATGTTCACGAGCGAGAGGACGCCGAACGCGGTGGCGGCCGTCACCGCCGAGACGTGGTGGTCCTGGGCGTACGGGATGAAGTGGGTGTCGATGAGGCCGGCGGTCGTCACGCCGCACACGAAGAAGGAGAGGGCGAGCCACCAGAAGTTGGCGTGGCGGAGGATCTCGCGGACGGCCATCGGCGATTCCGCGCGGGCCGCGGCCGCGCCGGCCCGGCCGGCGCCCTGGGTCGGCTCATCCCGGAGCAGCAGCAGGATGACGGGGAGCCCGACCACCAGGACGGCGGCGCCCAGCCAGAGGAACGCGGCCCGCCAGCCGATGGCGCCGATCAGGGCCGCCACGATGGGGACCAGCACCAGCTGCCCGGCGGCCGACCCGGCGGAGACGACGCCGAGCGCGAGGCCTCGCCGCGCGGTGAACCAGCGGGCGACCGCGACGGCCGAGGTGGGGCTCGAGGCGCCGCCGACGCCGAGCATCATCAGGACGCCGAAGATCAGGTACGCCTGCCAGAGGGACACGATCGAGCTGACGGCGGCAGTCCCGACACCGAGGACCGCGAGGCTCGCCGCGAAGATCACGCGGGGCCCGATCCGGTCGGCCCAGCGCCCCGCCATGGCCTGAGCCACGCCGTACACCACGAAGCCCATGGAGGCGGTCAGGCTCACGGCCGCCCGATCCCACCCGAACTCGGTCTCCCACGGCTTGACGAGGAGACCGATCGTCCCGCGCACGCCGAGGGCGACGGCCTGGGCGAAGAACAGCACGCCCACGACGACCCACGCGTACGATGGCTCCCGGCCCCGCTCCTCCGTCACCGCTGCGCCTCCTGGTCGGCTGTGCGCTACCCTGTTGGGATGGAAGGCGCCGCCGGCGCGGATTCCCGGCGGTCGAGTGACGCCGCCGCCGGTCCGGCCGCGCCGTGACGGGGCCTGGCCTCTCCGCTATCATCGAACGCCATGGGGAGCGCGATGAGAGCGTCTCTCGGAAGCGTCCTGGCCACGACGCCGAGCGTCGCTCCGGCGCCGGGATGACAGGGCCGGCCGGCTCCGGCCCGACACCGCCGGCCCTCGCCGATCGGATCGCGGCCGATCCGTACGGACGCTGGCTCGGCATCGAGCTGCTCGAGCTCCGTCCCGGATTCTGCCGGGCCGGCCTCACGCTCGCTCCGCACATGAGCAACTTCCACGGGAGCCCGCACGGCGGGGCGATCTTCTCGCTCGCCGACTTCGCCTTCGGGGGAGCCTGCAACGGCCACGGCGAGCCGGCGGTCGCGCTGACGGTGACCATCCAGTTCCACGCGGCCGCGCGGGTCGGGCAGCGGCTCGTGGCGGAAGCCCGCGAGACGCGCCAGGGCAAGCGGGCCGGCTTCTACGCGATGACCGTGACCGACGAGGACGACGGTACCGTCGTCGCGACGTGTCAGGCCGTGTCCCTCCGGACGGACGCCCACCGGCTCCACGGGCCGAAGGCCGTCTGAACGATTCACCGCGGAGCCAGCGTAGCCCGGTGAGGCCCGCGGAGGGCTCAGGGCGGCCGCACGATCGGGCGGCCGGGGAGACCGGGCCTGTCCTGATGCGCGCGCTCGCGCGGGCGCTCGTCCGCCTCTTCTACCACCGCGTCGACGTCGTGGGCGTCGAGCGGGTGCCGACCGTCCGGCCCCCTGGTGATCGTCGCGAACCACCGCAACGCGCTCGTCGACCCGCTGATCCTCATCGCAACCTTGCCTCGCGCCCTGCGCCCCATGGCCAAGGCGCCGCTGTTCCGCCACCCGATCCTGGCGCCGTTCCTGCGCCTGGCCGGCGCGCTGCCCGTTCACCGGCGGCAGGATCCCGGCAGCGACCCCGCGCGGAACGCCGCCATGTTCAGCGGGGTGGGGACGGCGCTTCGCGAGGGCGAGGCGATTCTCGTCTTCCCGGAAGGGGTCAGCCAGCCCGAGCCCGTGCTGATGCCGCTCCGGACGGGTGTCGCCAGGATGGTGCTGGGAACGGAGGGCGACCCCGGGGCGCCGGCGACGACGCTCTTGCCCGTCGGCCTCACGTTTCACGAGCCCGGGACGTTCCGGAACGGCTGGGCGCTGGTGCTCGTCGGCACGCCGGTGCCGGTCGACGACTGTCGCGCCCTGGCCGCCCGGGAGCCGGAGCGGGCCGTGCGCGAGCTCACCGCGCGCGTGGCGGAGTCGCTGCGCGCGCTGATCGTCGAGGCCGAGGATCGCGAGACGCTTCGCCTCGCGGAGGGTCTGGAGGCGGTTCGCCGCGCCGAGGTCGGGGACCTGCCCGGGGCCGTCGAGGGTGGCACGCCGTCGGCGGAGCGGGTTGCCTGGGTCCGGGCCGCCACCCGCGCGTACCGGTGGCTGGCGCCCCGCGCGCCCGCGCCGGGTGGCGCGCTTCCGCGCAGAGGTGGAGACCTATCTGGCTGACCTGGAACGGCTCGGCCTGTCCCCGCAGGTGGTCGGCCGCGCGTATCCGCCCGGTGTGGTGCGCCGCTACGCGGTGCGAGAGGGGCTGGCGCTGCTCGGCGGCCTTCCGCTCGCTGCGTGGGGCCTGGCCAGCCATGCGGCGCCCTACTGGCTCACGGCGCTCGCGGCGAGGGGCCTGGCGGCGTCGGCCGACGTCACCGCCACCGTCAAGCTGGTCGCCGGGGCCGTCCTCTACCCCGCCTGCTGGGCGCTCGAGGCCTGGGGCGTGTGGCGGATCCTGGGCGGGTGGGGGCTGGCGGCATTCCTCGCGGGACTGATCCCGACGGGGCTGTTCGCCCTGGGCTGGCAGGCCCGGCTCGCGCGCGTCCGCCGCGATGCCCGCGCCTTCGTCCGGTTCCTCTGGGACCGGGACCTCCTCGCGCGGCTCGCCGCCCGCCGGCGCGCGCTGGTCGAGGAGACCGAGTCGATGGCGCGCGACCTGCCGGCGGAGGTGCTGGCGGACGGCGCCGGCTCCGGGGCCATCGAGCGGCGAGCGCGCGGCGGCCGGTAGCCCCGCACCCCGTTCCCCGCCGCCACGTCCGCCGGTATCCGGTCAGCGGCCGGAAAGCTTCAGCAGCTCCTCGAGGGGCTTCATGTCGAAGGGTTGCGGCGCGCGGAGGATGAAGTGCTGCACGCCCGCGCGGAGCAGGTCGTCGATCTGACCGTAGAGGTCCGGGCTGATCGAGCAGGTGCGCTCGACGGCCTTCGGGTCGCGGCCGACCTTCTGGCACCAGTCGTTCAGGATCTCGTTCTTCCGCTGCCAGTTGTCCACCGGCGGGAACGTGTTCCACATGTCGGCGTGCTGCGCGGTGAGCCTGAGCGTCACCTTCTCGCCCCCGCCGCCGATCATGATCGGGATGCTGCCGACCGGCGGCGGCACCAGCTTCGCGAGCCGCGACTTGATGCGCGGCAGCGCCGCTCCGAGATCACGCAGGCGGGACGCGCGCGGTTCCGAACTCGAACCCGTACTCCTGGTAGTCGCGCTCGAACCAGCCGGCGCCGATGCCGAGGATGGCGCGGCCGCCGCTCATGTGGTCCATGGTGGCGACGTCGCAGGCCAGGAGCTCGGGGTTCCGGTAGCTGTTCGCGTGCACGAGCGAGCCGAACCGGGCGTGCCGCGTCTCGGCCGCGATCCCCGCCAGGAGCGGCATGCAGGCGAAGTGGTTGCCGTCGGCCGGCCCGTAGAGGGGAAACATGTGGTCCCACACCCAGAGGGTGTCGACGCGGAGCGAGTCCGCCGCCCGGTAGGCCTCGCGGATCTGCTGGACCGTGCAGTGCTGGGGATGGATCTGGTAGCCCGACTCGGAATCGCATGTGCCGACCTTGCCCTCTCTGACGCCGGCCCGGCATGGTGCTCGGCGTGGTGCCAGCGTGTGCTCGAAGGATGAGACTGCTGGGGTCAGTAGCCCCGCGCCCGGTCCACGAGGTTCAGGAGGGGCGCGCCCGCCAGATAGCGGCGCGAGGTTCTCGGAGAACAGCTCCGCGCATCGGTCGTCGTAGCTCGGCAGGAAGCCCGACACGTGCGGAGACAGGATCACGTTGTCGAGGTCGTAGAAGGGGTGCCCCGCCGGCGGCGGCTCGCTGGCGAACACGTCGATGGCCGCGCCGGCGATCCGGCGCTCCGCCAGGGCGCGCGCGAGCGCGGTCTCGTCCACGCTGGCGCCCCGGCCCACGTTGATGAAGTACGCGGAGGGCTTCATCGAGGCGAGCGCCGCCCGGTCGATGAGGTGCCGGGTCTCGGCGGTGAGCGGCGCCGCGAGCACCACCACGTCGCAGCGCGGCAGCATGCGCGGCAGGTCGGCGGGGCCGTACCACGCGGCGGGGAGGGCCCCGTCCGGATCCCCGGTGCCGGGCAGGCCGTATCCCGGATCGGCGCGCGTCGACGGATCGCGCTTGCAGGCGAGCACGGTCATCCCGAAGGCGGACGTCGCGATGCGCCCGAGCTCCCGGCCGATGCTCCCGTAGCCGATCACGCCGAGGGTCGCGCCGCGGAGCTCGGTCGGCACGAACAGGTCCCAGCGCTTCTCGTCGGGCGGCCACCCCTTCCGCGCCTGCCACTCGAGCATGCGCGGGACGCGGTGCGCGAGGGCGAGGAGCACCGCGATCGCGTACTCGGCGATCGTGGCGGCGTGCACGCCGCTCGTCGTCGTGAGGGGAATCGCGGTGTCGCGATACAGCGGGTGGTCCTGGAGCGAGTTGACGCCGGCCATGTGGAGCTGCACCCATCGGAGGTCCGGGGCGCGGCCGAGGTCCCGGGGCGGGCTGCCCGTGTACAGGACCTCGATGCCCCGGTAGTCGGCCCGGTCCGCGTCGGCGCGCGTCACGGTGAGGCGCGGCGAGGCCGCCCGGATGCGGTCGAGCTGCGCATCGCTGAACGGCATCGCGACGAGCACGCGGGTCACGGCGCGCTCCCCGGCGCCTCCGGCGAGCCCCTTCGCGGCCATCCGGCCGCCGCTGGACGGTGTGCATTCCTCCGGGCATCTTACGTCCACCCCGGCGGCTGACGAAGAGGGGGGCGGCGTGCGGGCGTGGCGCGCGGGCGACGTCCCCCGGGCTGCGGCATGATGCGGAGGCGTGCTCGCCCGGGCGTCCGGCAGGGGAGCCCGGTGGCGACGTCACCCGGCACCGGCAGGACCGCCGGCCCTGGGTGTACAGTCTTGCCGACCTCGATGCCGGGGCGGCCGCCCGATCCTCTCTGGAACGCGGCGCAGATGCTGCGGACCGCCTGACGTCCCGGCGCCGCATGGAGAGCGAATGTCGGATCGCATGGAAGTCGAAGTCTGACCCCGTGAGCGCGCCGCGCCTTCGCGTCGCCGTCACGGGGGCCACCGGGCTCGTGGGGAGCGCGCTCGTGCCGGCGCTGCGCGCGGCGGGGCACCGGGTCGACCGCGTGAGCCGCCGGCCGCCGGAGGCCGGATCGACGGACATCCAGTGGGATCCGGGGCGAGGCCGGCTCGACCCTCGGGCGCTCGAGGGCGTGGACGCGGTGGTGAACCTCGCGGGGGAGAGCATCGCGGCGCGCCGCTGGACGGAATCGGTCAAGGAGCGGATCCGGCGGAGCCGGGTGGCCGGCACCCGGCTCCTGGCCGAGACGCTCGGGCGCCTCACGCGGCGGCCCCAGGCGCTCGTCTCGGCGTCCGCCGTCGGGTACTACGGCCACCGGGGCGACGAGCCGCTCACCGAGGAGAGCCCTCCGGGCTCGGGCTTCCTCGCCGAGGTGTGCCGCGAGTGGGAAGCTGCGGCGGACCCCGCGCGGGCGGCGGGGATCCGCGTCGTCCACCCGCGGCTCGGCGTCGTCCTCGCGGGGCAGGGGGGCGCCCTGCCGCGGATGGCCCTGCCGTTCCGGCTCGGCGTCGGCGGCGTGATCGGGAGCGGGCGGCAGTACTGGAGCTGGATCGAGGCGGGCGACCTCGTGCGGGTCCTCGAGCTCTGCCTCGCCCTCGACACCCTCGCGGGGCCGGTGAACGCCGTCGCGCCCGTCCCGGTCACCAACCGCGAGTTCACACGGGCGCTGGGCCTGGTCCTGCGTCGCCCGACTCTCGTGCCGCTGCCGGCTCCCGCGGTCCGGCTCCTGCTCGGCGAGATGGGCCGGGCGTTGCTCCTCGACAGCGCGCGCGTGCTGCCGCGCCGCCTCGAGCGGGCCGGCTTTCGGTTCCGCCACCCGGATCTGGAAGCCGCGCTCCGAGCCGCGCTCGCGGACCGGCCGCGCTCCGGTGGCCCTGGCTAGCCGGCAGGATCCCGAGGAGCCGATGGGCCACCGGCGCGAGGCAGGATCCCGATGAGGCGGCTCGAGGAGCGACTGGTCGCGGACGTCCGCCGGCTTCGCCAGCAGGACCCGCGCGGCGCGCTCCTCCTCGTCGTGCCGAGCCGGCTTCTCGGCGCGTGGCTGAGAGCCCGTCTGGCGCGCGCGCTCGACGGCGTCGCCGGGATCCACGTCGTGACGCTTCCCGAGCTGGCCGAGCGCGTCGCGCTCTTGCCCCTCGCGCGCGCGGGACGGCAGCCGCTCCCGGCGGTGGCCGACCGGCTCCTCGTCGACCGGGCGATCCGCGAGGCGGTGCCGCCCGCGGGGGGCTACTTCTCCGGGGTGATCGACGCGCGGAACTTCCCGGCGGCCGTGCTGCGGACCCTCCTCGACGTCAAGCGCGCCGGGCTCGGGCCCGCGGAGCTCGCCGCGGCGTTTCCCGAGAGCGCGAAGCTCCGGGAGCTCGCGGCGTCCTACCAGGCGCTCGAGACGGCGATCGCGCGGCACGGCTACTACGACGCCTCGGACCTGCTCGCCGAGGCCGCGCGCCTCGTCGTCGCCGACCCGGGGCGGCTCGGCGCGGCGGCGGTCCTGGCGTTCGGGTTCGTGGAGGTGAACCCGCTGGAGGCGCGCCTCCTCGACGCCTGCGGCCGGGCGGCGCCCGTCCTCCGCTACGTCGCCGGCGCGGACGCGGCGGACCTGCCGGCGCCCGCCGGCCATCGAGATCGTCGCGGCGCCCGGCGAGGAGCGCGAGGTCCGCGAGATCGCCCGCGTGATCCTCGGCCACGTCGAGGCCGGGGGCAGGCTGGACGAGGTCGGCATCCTGCTCCGCCAGCCGGCGGCGTACCTGGCCGCGGTGCGCGACGTCTTCGGCGCGGCCGGCATCCCGTACACCCTGGGGACGGCGCCGGCCGTCGGCGAGACCCGGGCCGGCCGGAGCCTGCGTCTCCTGGCCGAGGTGCGGCGGTCGGATTTCGCCCGGGCGGCGGTGATGGAGTTCCTGGCGTTCGCCGATCTCCGGCCCCGGCCCGGAACGAGTCCCGCGGAGTGGGAGCGGCTGTCGCGCCAGGCCGGGATCGTCGGCGGCGCTCGCGAGTGGCGGGAGCGCCTCGACCGCCTGGGCCGCCGGCTCGCGCCGGTGGCCGATGCCGACGCCGACGATGACGACGAGGACGGCCGGGCGCGGCGGGCCGGCGATCGGGACGCGCTCGGGGCGCTCCGCCGGACGGCGCAGGTCCTCCTGCGCGGCCTCTCGCGGCTTCCGGATCCCGCGCCGCCGGAGGCGCTCGTGGACGCCTTCACGCGGACGTTCCGCCGCCTCGTGCGGACGTCGCCGGAGGCCGAGCTGGCGCTGGGCGCGCTCGCCCGGCTCCGGGAGCTCGGCGCGGTGGACGCCGCCGTCCCGCTCGAGGAGTTCTGGACGCTCCTCGAGGCGGCGCTCGCCGCCCCGTCGGCCCCCGGGCCGGCGCCCGGACCCGGCCGCGTGTTCGTCGGCGAGCTGGGCGTCGGCCTCGGCATCGAGTTCCCGCTCACCATCGTGCCCGGGCTCGTCGAGGGCGGGTTCCCGGCCGCGCCGCGCCAGGACCCCATCCTGCTCGACGCCGAGCGCCGCCAGCTGACCGGGCCTTCCGCTCGCGGAGGAGGCGCGGGGACTCGAGCGCGTGCGCTTCGCCCTGGCCGTGGGATCCGGCGCGCGCCGCGTCGTCCTGACGTACCCCCGCATCGACGCGGAGAGCGGGCGCCCGCGCGTGCCGTCGTTCCTCGTGCTGGACCTGCTGGAATCGGTGACGGGACAGCGCCACGACTTTCAGACCCTCCAGACCTTCCCGGGATGGCGGACGGTCCCGCTCCATCCGGCGCCGCCCTCCGCGCGCGAGCGGCCGCTCGACGAGCGCGAGTGGCTCGTGACCCGGGCGCTCGCGGCGCGCTCGGCCCCGGAGTCCCTGCTGCGCCAGCTGCCGGGCGCCCGGCGCGGCCTCGAGGCGATCCGGGCGAGGGAAGGCACGGACGCCCTCACGGTGTACGACGGGCTCCTCGGCCGGGGCGTCGAGCTGGGTGCGGCGCCGCTGGCGCCGACGGCGCTCGAGCGGTACGCGTCCTGTCCGTTCCGGTTCCTCCTCGAGCGCGTCTACCGGCTGGAGGCGGTCGAGGAGCCGGATCGCATCCTCATGATCGACCCGCGGGATCGGGGCGACCTCGTCCACACGGTCCTCGAGGCGACGTTCCGGCACCTGGCGGAGAGCGGGAGCTTGCCCCTCACGCGCGAGCGCCTCCCGGCGGCGCGCGAGGCGCTCGACGCGGCCTTCGCCGCCGCCGTGCGCCGAAGCGGAGCGGCGGGGCCTGACCGGGCTGCCGGCGCTCTGGGCGGGCGAGCAGGCTCGCCTTCGCGAGGAGCTCCGGTCCGCGCTGGAGGCCGAGGCGGATGACCGGGCCGGGTGGCGGCCGGTTCTCTTCGAGGTCGCCTTCGGCATCGAGAGGCCGGGCAGACCCGACGAGACGACCGCCCCCTTGGTCTACACGCTCCCGGACGGCAGCACGCTCGTCCTTCGCGGCCAGATCGACCGGATCGACGTCTCGTCCGACGGGCGCCGCGCGCGCGTGCTCGACTACAAGACCGGCAAGCTCCGGTCGCCGCGGACGCCGGACCGCCTCGCGAAGGGCCGGGCGCTCCAGCTCCCCGTCTACCGGCTGGCCGCGGAGACCCTGCTCGCGGCCGGCGGGCCGGCGGACGTCGAGGAGGCGCAGTACTACCACGTCATCGGACCCGACGCCGGGATGCGGGTCCGCTTCACCCGGGCCGGGTGGGCGGCGCGCCGCGCCGACTTCGACCGGGTGCTCACCACGATCGTCGGCGGCATCCGGGCGGGCCGGTTCTTCCAGCGCCCCGGCGCCTGCGCCCGGGGCCCGTGCGCCTTCGACCTCGCGTGCGGCGCGGAGCGCGCACGCTGGGCGGAGGCCAAGCGCGCCGATCCCGCGGTCGTGGCCCACGAGACCCTGGACGCGATCGAATGACCGCACCGGGCACGTCGGGCCGGGACGCCTCCGATCTCCGCGATCCGGCCGCGCTGCTCGTCGACCACGACGAGCGCCGCCGCGCGATCGAGGACCTCGACACCACGTTCCTCGTCGAGGCGGCGGCCGGCAGCGGGAAGACCACGCTCCTCCTGGGTCGCATCGTGAACCTCGTCCGGAGCGGGCGAGCGCGCCTCGCCGAGATCGCGGCCGTCACGTTCACCGAGAAGGCGGCCGCCGACCTCCGCGTGCGCCTCCGGGGCGAGCTGGCCCGGGCCGGCCTCCACGAGGCGCTCCGGGAGCTCGAGACCGCCCGGATCGGGACGATCCACGCGTTCGCGGCCGGGCTCCTGCGCGAGCGCCCCGTCGAGGCCGGCGTGGATCCGGGCTTCACGGTGGCCGATCCGCTCACCGCCCGCCTCCTCCTCGACCGCACCTGGGAGGCGATGGCTCCCCGAAGCGCTGTCGGACCCGTCGGCGGCCGAGACCGTGCGGCAGGCGATCGAGCGCGGCCTCGGACTCGAGCGGCTGCGGGATCTGGCCTTCGCGCTCGTGGACGCGCGCGACCGTCTCGGCGGACTCCCGGATCCGGAGCCGTACGCGGAGGCGCCCGCGGTCCTGAACGTGGAGGTTCGCGCGACGATCGTGCGGCTCGCCGAGCGCGCGCGGGGCGCCGTCAAGGATCCGGAGGACCGCGCGGCGCGGGCGCTCGAGGACCTGGCGCTCTGGGTCCACCAGACGGCGGGCTTGCCGGAGGCCGATCAGCTGAGCGCGCTCCTCGGCCCGGCGCGGCTCCCGGACAAGCCCGAGAAGCTCGGCAACAAGGCGAAGT
This sequence comes from uncultured Candidatus Rokubacteria bacterium, assembly GCA_963745015.1. Classification (GTDB taxonomy): domain Bacteria; phylum Methylomirabilota; class Methylomirabilia; order Rokubacteriales; family DASRDR01; genus DASRDR01. The sequence continues at coordinate 492,655 of CAVUVU010000005.1, read as the reverse complement.
GGCGGGACAAGGCCGCGCTGGAGGAATGCCGGACCGGGCTCATCGCGCTCAACGAGCGGGTCGAGGCCGCGCGGGCGGTGGCGCGTCACAACCTGGTCGCCGGCCTCGCCCGCTGGGCCTCGGGCTTCGCTGCGGCCTACGACCTCGCCAAGGGGCGGGCGGGCTGTCTCGACTTCCTCGACCTGCTTCTCGGAGCGCGGAACCTCGTGCGCGACCGGGCGGACGTCCGGCGGGACTTCCAGCGCGGGATCCGCTACCTCCTGGTCGACGAGTTCCAGGACACCGACCCGCTCCAGCTGGAGATGGTCCTGAGCCTCGCGGAGGGCGCGCCAGCGGGGAGCCTCTTCGTCGTGGGTGACCCGAAGCAGAGCATCTACCGGTTCCGCCGGGCCGACATCGAGACCTACGAGGACGCGCGGGGGACGCTCGCCGGGCGCGGCGAGGTCCTCACGATCCGCGCAAACTTTCGCAGCTCCGCCGCGGTCCTGGACGCCGTCAACCGGGTGTTCGAGGGCGTCATGATCCCGCCGCCCGACGGCGCCTACCAGCCGGCGTACGTGGCGCTCGAGCCCTCGTTCCGGACCCAGCCCGGTGAGCCGCCGGCCGTTCTCGCGCTGCCGCCGGACCTGCCGCCCGCCGGCAACGTGGCCGAGGCCGCCGCGCAGGAGGCGCGCCTGGTCGCCGCCTATCTCCGTCGCGAGGTCGAGGATGCGCGCCGGTTCCGCTACGGCGACGTCGTGCTCCTGTTCCGCGCGATGACGAACGTGGCCGCCTACGAGGACGCGCTCCGCGCGGCGGGTATCCCGTTCCGCACGGTCGGGGGCCGCCACTACTACGACCGGTCCGAGGTGGGCTGGACGATCGCGGCGCTGGCGGCGATCGAGGACCCGCACGACCCGGTGGCGCTGGTGGGGGCGCTCCGCTCGCCGTTCTTCGGCGTCACGGACGAGATGCTCCTCGGCCTTCACACGGCGGGCGGCGACTTCTGCTATCTCCGGCCGCTCCCGGCGGCCGCCGATCCGGCGCTCGCGCGCGCATGGACGCTCCTCGGCGCGCTTCACCGTGAGCGGAACGCCGTGGCGCCGGCGGCGGTCGTCGAGCGGCTCCTGGCCGGCACCGAGGTGCTCGCCGCGTACGCCCTCGAGCCCCAGGGCGAGGCGCGCGTCGCCAACCTCTTGAAGGTCCTCGACACCGCGCGGGCGCTGGAGGCGACGGGGGCGCTCACCTTCCGCGGGCTGGTCCGGTGGGTGCGCGATCGCGGCGCGGCCCGCTACGAGGAGGAGGAGTCGGCCGTCGACGCGGACGACGCGGTGCGCCTCATGACGATCCACAAGGCCAAGGGTCTCGAGTTTCCCGTCGTCGTCGTCCCCGACCTGGGGCGCGAGGGGCAGTGGCGGGCGCCGGTGGTCCTGGCGGACCGCGCATCGGGCCGGCTCGCCGTGAACCTGGGCCGACTGGGCGACGCGGCGATGACCACGCTGGACTGGGCGGACGCCGAGGCCCGGGAGATCCTGCGGGTAGATGCCGAGGCGCTGCGCGTCCTCTACGTGGCCCTCACGCGCCCGGAGCGAGGGCTCGTCCTTCCCAGGCCGCCGCGGCCGGAAGGCAAGGGCTTCTACCAGTACCTCGCCGCCCTCCTCGACACCCCGACGGACGTCCTCACGCTCGACGAGCTCGAGCGCCGGGCGCTCGCTCCCGCGGAGCCTCCCCATCGCGCGGGGTCGGACGAAACGCTCGACGCGTGGCGGCATCGCCACCGATCCCTCATCGCGCGCGGGGGCGCGGTCGAGGAAGTCCCGCCGGACGGTGATGGCGCTCGCCCCGGCCGCCTCACGCGCGCCGCCCGCCAGCGCCTGGCGGCGGGCGTCCTGGCCCGCGCGGCGCTCCTCGCCGTGGACCTCGGCCGCCCCGACGACGCGCTGCCGGTCGTGACGGCGCTCGGGTCGCGCCGCGGCGCCCGGCCGGAGGTCGTCGCCGAGGCCGCGGGGCTGCTCCGGGCGACGATGTCCGGCCCGGTCATCGATCGGGCGCGCCGCGCGTCGTGGCTCGGGCGCGACGTGCCGGTGACCATCGCCGTGGACGGCGTCGTTGCGGACGACCGTCTCGACATCCTCTTCGAGGAGCCCGGAGGCCTGGTCGTGGTCCGGATCGAGACGGGCGCGGCCGACGCGACCGGCATCGCGTCACCCGGGCTCCGACCGGACGCGCTCTCCCGGGCGCTCGGCCGGCCGGTGCGTGAGGTGCTGACCCTGAGCTTCGCCTAGGCGGCCGGGCGGGAGCGGGCGCGCGGCGCCGAAGCGCCTCGGACGCGGGCGGGTCCGCGCGGCCCGAGCCGGAAACGGGCGCAATGCGGTGCCCTGAGAAGGGCGACGGCGAGCGCTCGCGGACCCGAGCTCAGACCACGCCGGCGGAGATCGCCTGGCGCGACACGGGCGCCTCGCCGAGCCGGGCGAGGGCCTGCTCCATCGCGCGCCCGAGCCGCCGGGCGCCCTCGACGATCCGGTCGGGCGGGAGCGCCGCATAGCAGAGGCGGATGTGGTCCGCGCCGCCCCCGTTCGGGCTGAACGACGAGCCGGACCGCACGCCGACCCCGTGCTCGTGCGCCACCGGCTGGAGCGCATCCGCCGTGAGAGGGGCGGGGAGCGTCGCCCAGACGTAGTACGACCCCCCGGGCACGCGGAAGCGGAGCCGCGGGCAGTGCTGGCGGAGAGCGCTGACGAGCGCGTCTCGCCGGACGCGGCACTCGAGGCGAAGCCGGGCCAGGTGCCGCTCGCCGTGGGGGCTTCCGATGAAGGCCGCGGCCAGCCGCTGGGTGAGCGCCGCCGTGTGGAGATCCTCGAAGGTCTTGGCGACCGTGAGGGCGGCCATGGCGGGAATGGGCGCCACCAGCCAGCCGACGCGGAGCCCGGGAAGCCCGAGCTTGGATCCGCCGCCCTGGTAGATGACGACGCCGGCCGCGTCCTGGGCCTTCAACGCCGCCGGCGGCTCCTGCTCGAAGTAGAGATCCCCGTAGAGGTCGCTCTCCACGACCGGCACCCGGTACTGGAGCGCGAGCTCCAGCACGCGGCGGCGTCGCTCGGCGGTCAGGACCGCGCCCGTGGGATTCTGGAACGCCGGGATGAGATAGACGAGCTTGGGCCGGTAGCGCGCCAGGGCCTCCTCCAGCGCGTCGACGCGCACGCCGTCGTGGTCGACCGGCAGGCCGACGACGTCGGCACCCGCCCAGCGGAACGTGAGGAACGCACCCGGGTACGTCGGGCTTTCCGTGAGGACCACGTCACCGGGAGTGAGGAAGGTGCGGGCGAGGACGTTCAGACCCTGCTGGCCCCCGGTCGTCACCAGGATCTCCTCGGGCGCCGCGCGAATGCCGCGCGAGCGGAGCCACCCGGAGAGGGTGTCCCGCAGCACCGGATCGCCCCAGGCCGGCGCCGGATTGTAGAGGACGCCATCCCCGCGGGGCAGGGCGTCGAGGAGGGAGTCCAGCGTCTCGACCGGATAGAGGCGAGGATCCGGGAGTCCGTTTCCGAATCCGATGAAGTCGGGCGCGCTCGGTGCGGCGTACGCGACCTGCATGCCCTGGATGGTGACCGGCGCCACGCGCTGGGCCCAGGGGAGAGCGGCGTGACGGGCGTCGGGTGGCGTCCCGACGACGGTGGTGCCGCGGCCCACGTGTCCCCGCAGGATCCCGCGCGCCTGGAGCTCCTGGTAGGCGCCGGTGACTGTCGTCCGGCTGACGCCCAGATCTAAGGCCAATTCACGCTCAGGAGGGAGCCTATCTCCGACCTGGAGGCGCCCGGCCCGGAGAGCCTCCTCCACGGCCTGAGCCACCTGGAGGTACAGGGCTTCGCCCGAATCCGGATCTGGACGGGTGATCAATGGCTCATTACGGCGCGTTCTCATTGGATGGTCGTCCCTCTCCCTTGCGGTTCTGAGCCGTTCCGGACCACGTCCAGCCCCCAGCACACGACGCTCACCTGGTAAGGCCAAATGGCTTCATTGGATATTGCCACACACCGAAGCGTACCATACTCTGCACGTCAAGGAGGATGGTGCAGATGATCGAGTCAAGTGTGATGGTCGAGGTCCTGATCCGCGAGCGGGAGGCCGAGCTCAGAGCCCTCGCCCTGCGTCGCGCCGCGTACCGAAGCCTCGATTCGGCGCGTGCCCGCCGGCACTCGCTCCGCGAGCGGCTCGGCTTTTCCTTGATCCAGGCCGGACGGGCCCTGCTCCGGCACGGGTCGGCGTACGCGCCGGCCTCGCGGCGCCTGGCCTGAGGGAGGGAGGTTCCCAATGACGGTCCTGACCGACGTGCTCTCGCTGATCGTGGCGTGCATCGTGGGGGTCGGGCCGGTTGCGCTGCTGGCGGTCCTGCAGAACCGTCGGGACCGCCGTGCGCAAGCGCTCTTTCGCGAGGTGGCGAGCCAGCTTCCGTCCGAGGCGCTCAGGAGCGACATCGTGCTGGATGTCCGCTCCCGGCTGTTCTCTGGCGGGGCGACGGTGCGGCTGGACCTCGGGAGGGCTGCGTCCTCCCACATCTGGGAGACCGCAGCCCGGCTTCGCCGCGGGCTCCCGGCCTGGGTGAGCCTCGAGGTGGATGGGCACGTGGACGGCCCTCTGGCTGTTCCGCGCCCGGTTCGCATCACCGTCGAGAGCCCGGAGCCGGCGGCGCTCCGCCAAGCCGCCTGATCCTCGGGAGGCCGGCCCTCGCCGCGGGCTCGCGGCGGGGGCCGGTTTCCTGCCCACCGGCCCGGAGTCTGCCAACGAGCGTCGTGCCGCGCGCTCTCGCGCGCCCCGCAGATTCGCAATCCTGCTACAGCGAGTCGCAGATCTGACGAAGGGCCTGCCTGGCGACGACCGTCTCGACCGCTTCCCCCGAGGTCGCGCCGACGGTGTCGTGGGCCACCGGAGCTCAGGCTCAGCGCGCTCGCGGCGCCACTGTTCCCTCGGAGTCCGTCACACGAGCTCGAGTCCGCGAGCTCCGCTCGCGACGGCCCGTTCGACCGGCACCGCCATTGCACGCCTCCCTCCGGGTTCGATCTCTCACGCCATCGATCTCGAGGCTCGAGCTCACCGACCCGCTCCACGGACGGCGTCCATGAACCTCAACCGAGAGAAAGGGAAAGGGAAGCATGCCGATCCGTCGAGCGCGCAGGACTGCCGCGGCCCTCCTCCTGTCCACGATCGCACTGCTCGGCGCCGTCCCGGCGTCCGCTCAGACACCACAACCGAGACCGCTCTCCCAGGTTCCCGTTCCCACGCCGGCGAATCTCGGCGATTTCGTCCGCGACCTCGCGGCGGCCCGGGCCCTCGGCAAGGCGCTCTTCTGGGACATGCAGGTGGGCAGCGACGGCGTGCAGGCCTGCGCCACTTGCCACTTCCGCGCCGGCGCGGACTCCCGGACGAAGAACCAGGTCAGCCCGGGCCTGCTCCGGGTCCTGTTCCAGCCCGACGAGGACGGCAACCCGGCGGCGGTTCCGGCTCCCGATCTCCACTTCAACGGGCACGGCCCGAATTCCACCCTGACCCAGGCGGACTTTCCCCTCCGGAAGCTGTCGGATCCGAAGAATCGCGAGTCGGCCCTCGCCGCGGACACGAACAACGTGGTCTCCTCGCAGGGCGTGCACTACGAGATCTACGGCCAGGACGGCCGGCAGGCGCAGGACCCCGAGGGCTTCTACGTCGGGCAGGGCCGCCGGCGGGGCAACGTGCGCCGCGTCGAGCCGCGCAACACGCCGACGATGATCAACGCGGTCTTCAACCATCGGAACTTCTGGGACATGCGGGCGCAGAACCTGTTCAACGGCGTGAGCCCGTTCGGCGACCGCGATCCGGACGCGTTCGTCTACAGCGCCGTGAACCCGCTGAGCCCTGCGCGCGTGAAGGTGCTCCTCGACAACTCGAGCCTCGCGTCGCAGGCGGTCGGCCCCCCGACGAACCGGTTCGAGATGTCGGCCGACGGGAGGACGTTCCCCGACGTCGGCCGGAGCCTGATGCTGGAGCTCCGGCGGCGCCACCGCGTCAACGCCCAGCGCCTCCTGACCGCGCGGCCCCTGGCGCTCCAGCTCGTGCACAGAAACGACAGCGTGCTCGGCCCCCTCAGCCGGGCGCCCCTCCGTGGCCTGAACGTCACCTACGAGGCCCTGATCCGGCGCGCCTTCCAGGAAAAGTGGTGGTCCTCACCGCGGTTCATCCAGGTCGCGGAGGACGGCACGACGGCCGTCGTCAACCAGCGCGACAGCAACCCGGCCACCCAGGAGTTCACCCTCCTGGAGTACAACTTCTCGCTCTTCTTCGGGCTGGCCGTCCAGGCGTACGAGGCCACGCTCGTCTCCGACCAGACGCCCTTCGACCGGTTCCTCGCCAACCCGACCGCCGCGCCGCTCTCGCCCGCCGCCGAGCGGGGGCGGCAGATCTTCTTCAACGTGAACGCGAATCCCGCCCCGCGGGGGAACTGCGCCTTCTGCCACTCCGGCTCGCTCCTCAGCGAGGCCTCGGTCGAGGTGATCTCGGCCAACCAGGCCACCGGCGGGATGGTTCGCACCTCGGGCGGACAGCAGAGCGACCGCGGGACGCGCAACATCGGCGTCCGGGAGACGACGGACGACCTCGGCAACGGCGGCCTCGACCCGTTCGGGGCCTCGCTGTCGGTCGCGGTGCGCGACGCGCAGGCGGGAGCCGTCGTCGCCGCCGACGGCACCTTCAAGATCCCGAGCCTCCGCAACGTCGCCCTCACCGCGCCGTACTTCCACACGGGGGGCGAGGCGACCCTTCACGACGTGGTCAATTTCTACGCCCGCGGCGGCAACCGGGGCGGCGCGACCCCGGAGAACCAGATCGAGACGCGCGACGGCACGGTCATCGTGGGGCTCACGCCGCTCAACTTCAACGGCGACACGCCCGAGGCCGAAGCGGCCAAGGCGGACCTCGTCGCATTCCTGCAGGCCCTCACGGACGAGCGGGTCCGCATCGCGGCCGCGCCGTTCGACCATCCACAGATCTTCGTGCCGAACGGCCACCCCGGGGACCAGAGTGTCCGTCACCCAGCTGAACGGCCGGGCGGTGGATTCGTTCCTGGAGATCCCGGCCACCGGGCGGACCGGAGGCCCCGTCCTGCCCGGCTTCCTCGGGGCGGACTGATGGGGGGCCGATCGACGGCCCCGCTGTGACCGGCCGCGGAGGTCCGAGCGGAGCGCCGGCCGCGCGCCGGCGGACGTAGGCGGACCCGGACAGGTGAGGTGAGTGACGAGCCGGCGGGCGACGGCGCGGCCGTGGCCCGTCGGCGACCGCGGGCCGAGCGGTCAGAACCGGCTGCAGACCTTCCCGAAGTGCTGACCGGCCGGCAGAGCCTTGATGGCCTCGGCCACCCCCTCGAACGCGAACCGCCGCTCGTCGACCGGCGGCTCCGTGCCGTGGAGCTCCATGGCGCGGACCATGTCCTCGAAGAGCTCGCGGCTCCCCACGGTGACGCCCTGGAGGCGGATGTTCTGCGTCACCACCGGGCCCAGGCTGAGCTGGGCGGTCGCCCCCGCCAGGACGCCGATGAGCGACACCGTGCCGCTGGCGCGCACCGCGCGGACCGCGGCATCGAGCGTGCCCGCGACCTCGACCACGAGGTCGACCCCCACGCCGTTCGTGACCTCCCGCGCGACCTTGTGCCACTCGGGGTTCGTCGTGTAGTTGACGACGTGGTCCGCGCCCATCGCGCGGACGCGCTCCAGCTTGGCGTCGCTCGACGAGGTGGCGAGGACCCGGGCCCCGTGCATCTTGGCGAACAGGAGGGCGAAGAGCGACACCCCGCCGGTTCCCTGGACGAGCACGACGTCCCCGGCCTTGACCCGGCCCTGCGCGACGACGGCGTTCCAGGCGGTGACGGCGGCGCAGGGCAGGGTCGCCGCCTGCACCGCGTCCAGGTGGCGCGGCGCGCGGACGACCCCCTCCTGACTGAGCGCCATGAACTCCTGCATCACGCCGGCCCGTGGGCCGCCGAGGGTCCCGGCCCAGTGAACCTCGCGGAACGGACCGCTCCACCACGTCTGGTTGTAGATCGGGCACGCGAGGTCGCCCACCGCCACGCGCGAGACACCGGGACCGATCGCGATCACGCGCCCGGCGCCGTCCGAGCAGGGGATGAGGGGCAGCGCGCCGCCCCGGCGGCCGTAGCCGCCGCGCGCCATGACGTAGTCGCGGTAGTTGAGGGACGCGGCTTCCATCCGCAGCAGCACCTCGCCCGGGCCCGACCTCGGGGGTCGGCCGCTCCGCGAGCTGGATGTTGTCCGGGCTCCAGCTGTCCTGGATCTGCATGACCTTCATGCTCGGCATGCGTGCGCTCCTCCTGCGGGCGGTCGCGGGCTGGGGTGACGGGTCACGGGAAGGCATGCTAGCAGGCCGCCCCCGCCGGCTCCACCCCGCCGACGGACGGAGACCGCCCCGGCGGCGCGGCGCCCCGGGCGCTAGAAGTTCAGCACGGCGATCCCGGCCACCGCCAGCGCGGCGCCCATGATCGCCCGCCAGGTCACACGCTCGCCGAAGGCCAGGAAGCCGATCGGCAGCGCGAAGAGCGGCGCGGTCGAGGACAGGACGGTGCCGAGAACGATGCCGGCGTATTTCAGGCCCGCGGTGAACGTCGCCGCGCTGACCGCGGTGAGAATGCCGAGGAGCGCGACCCGGCCGGCCGATGCCCCGCGCGCTGTGCTCCAGAGCGTGCGGCCGGTGCCACGCGCCCACGGGGTGGCCCAGAGCAGGAGGGTGCTGATCGGCACCGGCGCCATCTGGATCGCCAGACCGGCTCGATCTCGCGCAGACGGCTCCTTCAGCAGGACGCGCGCTGCCCAGCGCGAAGGCCACGAGCGCCACCAGTGCCAGCATCAGGCCGCCCGTCGGCGGTCCTGCGCATCGGCCACGATCGGCGCGCGCTCGCTCACGATCAGGAGCAAGCCGGCCGAGCGTGACCAGGCCGCCGATCGCGGCCAGCGCAGGGTGATCCGCTCGTCGAACCACCACAGCGCGAGGACGCTCGCGAGCAGGGGATAACCCGCCGTGGCGATCGTCATGGCGCGGGCCAGCCCGAGGATCCGGGTGCTCTCGAAGAACGCGGTGTCGCCGATGCCAAGCGCGATCAGGACGCTCAGCACGATGCAGGTCCACGCCAGCGGGCTGACCTCGCCGAGCGCGCGGACGTCGCCGAGGGCAAGGGCGACCGGCACCAGGAGGATGCTGGCGCCGGCCGACCGGATGATGTTCAGCGAGAAGCTCGGAAACTGGGTCCCGAGGTCGCGCGCGATGAGCGAGACGAGAGTCCAGGCGAGGGCGGCCACGAGCGCGGCGGCCATTCCGAACCCCGCACCCAGGCCGGATGGCTCCACGGCGCACGACTGTAGCACGCGGGAGCCCGCGGTCTCGCAGAGCGTGGCGCCTGACGGGGAGGGGCTCCTCAGGCCAGGGCGGCGTCACCGAACCAGGCGACGCGGTGCGTCCCCCCGACGGGGCGTCCCGCCCGGAGCACGAGAGCGCGGGCCGCGGGGTCGCCGGCGACGGTGATCTCCCGGAGGGGATCGCGCGCGAGCACCAGGATGTCGGCCGCCTTGCCGGCCGCGAGCGTGCCCGTGTCCCCGGCGATGCCGAGGCACTCCGCCGCCAGGCCGGTCCCCGCCACGATGGCGTCCGCGGGCGGCAGGCCGGCCTCGACCATGTGCGCGAGCTCGACCGCAGTCTCCCCGTGACCATAGGCGCCGCTGTCCGTGCCGAGGGCGATGCGGACGCCGGCCGCCCGGGCGCGCGCGAAGCTCTCCCGGTGCGGCGCGATCAGCTCGCGCGCCCGGGCCTGGCGGAGCGCGGTCCCGCGCTCGGCGTGCCAGCGGTAGATCGCGAACGTCGGCACGTACCAGGTCCCGCGCCGCGCCATCTCGCCGACGGTCTCGTCGTCGAGCCAGGCGCCGTGCTCGATCGTGTCCACGCCGGCCCGCACGGCGGCGAGCAGGTTCGGCCCACCCACCGCGTGACACGCGACCGGGACGCCCGCTCGGTGCGCCTCGTCGACCACCGCGGCGATCTCCTCAGGCGTGAAGATCGGGCGGCGGGCAGGGAGGCGGGGAGCGCTGACGCCTCCGCTGACCGCGATCTTCACCACGTCGGCCCCCGCGCGAAGCACCTCCCGGACCTTCGCCCGCGCGGCGTGCGGACCGTCGCACTCGGGCTCCGGCATGCCGGGCAGGGAGGGCGAGCGGATCCCCTGCGCCGTGACCGGGTCGGTCATGCCGTTGGTGGGTGAGACGATGACGCAGCTCACCTGGAGCCGCGGGCCGGGCACGAGGCCGTGGTCGACGGCGTCGCGAAAGCCGGGGTCGAGCCCGCCGAGGTCGCGCGCCGTCGTGCACCCGCCCTCGAGCGTGACCCGCAGCGCCCGGACCGCCTCCGCGGCTAGTTCCATGAGCCGCTGGTCCGGGTGCGCGATCAGGCGCAGCGCCCACGGCGCCAGGTGCACGTGGCAGTCGATGAGGCCCGGCATGACGGTCCGGCCCTCGAGGTCGATCACGCGGACATCGGGACCGAACCGGCGCTCGTGGCCCACCGCCTCGATGCGGCCGCCCTCGAGCACGAGGGTGGTGCCCGGCTGGGGCGGGCCGCCCCGGCCGTCGAGGAGGACGCCGCCCAGGAGCGCAGTCTTCATCGGCCCAGCCGACCATACCTGACCACTTCCCATGCGGGCAAGCGGCCGGCGACCGGGATCGTGCGATGATCGGGCCCGTGGAGCTGACCATCGTCGGAGCCGGCGCGATCGGCGGGCTCATCGGGGCGCATCTCTGGCGGGCCGGGCACCCCGTACGCCTGGTCGAGCGGGACGTCGCCCATGCGACCGCCATTCGCGAGGCCGGCCTGGAGGTGGCGGGGCACGCGGCGTTCGTGGCCCGCGTCCCCGTCCTGGCGCCCGAGGCGGTGACCGGGCCGATCGGGACGCTCGTCCTCGCGGTCAAGACGCCCCAGACGGAGGAGGCGCTCGCCCCGCTCGCGCGCGCACCTCGCGCCGGACGGCTGGGTCGTGTCGATGCAGAACGGACTCGAGGAGGAGCGGATTGCCGCGCTGGTCGGCCGGGCGCGGACGGCGGCGGCCTTCCTCTCGTTCGGCGGCCACTACGAGCGGCCCGGCCGCGTCGTCTACAGCGGCCCGGGAACCCTTCGGGTGGGCGAGCTGGACGGGCGGCTGACCCCGCGCGTCATCGAGCTGGCCCGGATCCTGTCGGACTTCCATCCGGCCTCGGCCACCGGGAACATCGTGGGCTGCCGGTGGGGGAAGCTGCTCCTCGGCACCGTCTACTTCGCGACGGCGATGGTGGACGCCGACGTGGTCGGACATCCTGGACGACGCCCGCGCCCGCCGGGTGCTCTCCGGGCTCGTCGGCGAGGGGCTGGCCGTGGCGGAGGCGCTGGGGATTGCCGTGGAGGACGTCGACGGTTTCGACCCGCGCAGCCTGCGCGGCGGGGAGAGCGAGTCGGCGGCGGCGCGAGCGACGTGGGACGCCCACCGCGCGTACTGGCGCCGCAGCACCGCCGGCCGCACCGGGATCTGGCGCGACCTGGCCGTCCGCAAGCGCCGCACCGAGGCGGGCCCGATCCTGGGCGCCCTGATCGCGGCCGCCGAGCGCGCGAGCTGCCCCGTCCCGCGCGTCCGCGCGATGCTGGCGCGCTACCCGGCGCTGGAGGCCGGCGCCCCTCGCGACTGGGCGAACCTCGAGGCCCTGGCCCGCGCGTCCGGCTAGCCGCCGTCACGCCATCCGCGCGCCGTTCGTCCTCAGGTTGGCCCCCGCCGTTGACGGTCGCGACGCCGATCACGTAGGCTGCCCTTGTCCGCACGACCCGCCGTCGTGGCTCGTGAGGGGCGGCGCCCGAGGACCTGACCGGGGCCGGGGGTCTCGAGCGGCGACGACCCTCACGGAGCACGCGGAGCGCCGACAAGTGCCGCCGGCAGGACGACGATCGGAACGTGCGCCATCGCGGCGCGGCGGCCGCTCTGACAACCTTCGATCCGGGGGGATCCGCGGGCGATCCGAGGGCATGAGACATGGCCATTGACCGCGTGCTGGTCGAGGTGCTGCGCAACCACTACCAGGCCATCGTCGAGGACATGGCCCGCATCATGGAGCGCACCGCCTACACGACCTTCGTCAAGGAGACGGCCGACTTCTCGACCGGGCTTGTCGCTCCCGGGGGCGAGTACGTGGCCTACCCTTGGAAGCTCGGGGCATCGTCGTATCTCGGTCTCAACATGAAGCACGCGTTCGACTACTTCGACCGCTACGAGCCGGGCGACATCATCATCGCGAACGACGCCTACCTCACCGGCCCCCTGTGCACCCATCTGCCCGATATCCACATCCTCCGGCCGATCTTCCACGGAGACCGGGTCATCGCGTGGGGATACGCGTTCGTCCACGCCTCCGACATTGGTGGAACCGTGCCGGCCAGCGTCTGGCCACGGGCGACCGAGATCTTCCAGGAGGGGCTTCGCCTCCGGCCCACCAAGCTCTACCGCGCCGGTGTCCTCAGCGAGGACGTGCGCAACATCCTCCTCGACAACTGCCGGATCCCGGACATGGTCTGGGGCGACATCAACGCGATGTGCGCGGCGGTCAACTCATGCGACCGGCGGGTGCAGGAGATGGCGACGAAGTTCGGTGTCGCGACGGTGACCGCGGGCATGGACGCCGTGCTGGACTACGCCGAGCAGCGAGCGCGTGCGGCCATCGCCCAGATTCCCGACGGGACCTATCGCTTCAGCGACTACATGGAGGACGACCTGCAGTCCGAGGTTCCCATCCGGATCAAGGTCGCGCTCACGGTGGCGGGCGACTCGCTCCATCTCGACTTCACGGGGACCGACCCGCAGGTCGCCTCCGCGCTGAACATCGCCACCCACGGGGTGACCCACCCGTTCATCTGCCAGGCCATCCTTGCCTACATCGTGACGATGGACCCGCAGATCCCCAAGGCGTCGAGCATCCTGCGCCCCGTGCGCGTGACCGCGCCCCCGGGGACGATCGTGCACAGCCTCTTCCCCGCGCCCATTGGCGTCCGCTACGCCACGGTGATCCGCGTGTTCGACGCGATCCTGGGCGCCCTGGCCCAGGCCCTCCCCGGTCAGGTGCCGGCTGCCCCCGCGGGGGCCACGTCGCCGGTCGTCGCCTCGGTGCTGGACCCCTTCACCGGACAGCGGCAAGTGCAGGTCGTCGAGCCCATGATCGGGGGCGGCGGGGGACGCCCCAACATGGACGGTGTCGACGGGGCCGACTCCACGTCGGGCTACCTGCGGAACACGCCCGTCGAGTCGATCGAGGCCGAGGTGCCGATCGTCCTGCGGCGCTACCACCTGATCCCCGGCACCGGCGGCCCCGGCCGGAACCGGGGTGGACTGGCCCTCCGGCTCGACTTCGAGTTCTCTCACCCGAACTCGATCGTAACTGCTCGTGGCATGGAGCGATTCAAGCTTGCCCCCTGGGGACTCCACGGCGGCCGCTCGGGCACCTCGGGGAGCTGCGTGGTCAACCGCGGCACCGACCGGGAGCGGGACATCGGCAAGGTCGACGTGCTCCACCTGGAGCCAGGGGACGTCGTCAGCATTTTCGCGCCCTCGGGTGGGGGATACGGCGATCCGCGCGAGCGTGACCCCCAGCGTGTGCGCGCCGACGTGCGGGCAGGGGCCCTCACCGTGGAACAGGCCCGGCAGCAGTACGGGGTGGTCGTCATCGACGGCCACGTGGACCAGGCGGCCACCGCCGCCGCCCGGGCGGCCATGCCGCCGCCGGCGGAGGGGCTGTTCGACTTCGGCCCGGGGCGCTTGGCGCTGGAGCAGCGGTGGCCTCCCGCGCTGCAGGACGCCACGATCCATCTCATCGAGACGGTGCCGCCCTCGGTTCGAGACTGGTGCAAGCACCGGATCTACGATCTGATCCAGGTCGTCGCCGCGACGCGGACGCCGACCGTCCAGGACGTCGACGAGGCGTGGCGGACGATCCGATCTCGCCTCACACGGGCGCTCGACCCCGACGGGACTCCCGCGACTTGACGCGACTCCGCGCGCGGTGCCAACGTAGCCTCGCGGCTCCACGGACGCTCGGCGCACGACCAGCTCGACACCGCGCTCCCCGAGGCACAGCACCGTGACGCCATGCAGAGAGGATCGGTGACGCACATGTCCCAGAAGAACCCCGTCTCGCGCACCCTCACCCGACGCCACATGCTCGGCCTCCTCGGCGCGGCCGCCACGGTCACGCCGCGACAGGCCCGCGGCCAGGCGACGAAGAGCGTCGACACGCTCAAGGTGGCCATCTCCGGAGATCCCGGCACGCTGCACCCGTGGATCACCAACGGGATGCCTCAGTTCTCGACGTTCTGGCCGACCATCTACGAGTCCATCCTCTGGCACGACGAGAAGATGGGTTTGGTGCCCAACCTGGCCGAGAAGTGGGAAGTGGCGGGCTCCGACATCAAGCTCACCCTGAAGAAGGGCGTGACATACCACAACGGCAAGGCCTTCGACGCCGAGTCGGTCAAGTACGCGTTCGAGCAGATCACGGCGCCGACGTCCAAGTCGCTCTGGAAGTCGATGATCAACCCGGTCAAGTCGACGACGATCCACGACCGTCAGTCGATCACGCTGCACATGGAGAAGCCGTTCCGCTCCGTGCTCATGAACCTGGTGGTCGTCGCGATGATCGAGCCGGGCCACGCGCAGGCGGTCGGCGACAAGCTCGCCGTCCAGCCGGTGGGAACGGGCCCCTACAAGTTCGTCGAGTACGTGCCCGGCTCCCACCTGATCATCGAGCGGAACGACGCCTACTACGGCCCGAAGCCGAAGATCGGGCGCATGCACTTCCGGTGGATCGCCGAGAACGGCACCCGCCTCAGCGCGCTCGAGTCGGGGGAGGTGCACCTCATCAACAACGTGCCCCCCGACCAGCTGGGACGGGTGGAGGGGAACGATCGGCTGCGCCTCCACAACGCGGCGACCACCCGGATCATCTACATGGCGTTCCGCTGCGACCGCGCCCCTCTCACGGACAAGCGGGTCCGGCAGGCGATCAACTACGCGGTCGACAAGGAAGCGATCACCAAGACGCTCATGCGCGGCAAGGCGCAGCCGGCCACCAGCCCGATCGCCCCGGTGATCCTCGGAGGCGACGTCAAGCTGCCGCCGTACAGCTACGACCCGGCCAAGGCGCGCGCCCTCCTGAAGGCGGCCGGGGCGGAGGGCGCGACGCTCAGCCTGGGCGCCCCGAACGGGCGCTACATCATGGACCGCCAGGTGGCGGAGGCCGTCCAGGGCTACCTCCAGAAGGTGGGCCTCAAGACCACGCTGGAGACGCCGGAGTGGGGCACCTACGTCACGGAGTTCCTCAAGGGCGACAAGATGAAGTACGACATGCACCTCCTGGGGTGGGGCGTCATCACCATGGAGCCGGACTACCAGATCCGGGACCACTATCACTCGGCGAACAACCGACGGTGGAACGCATACTCGAATCCGGAGTTCGACCGGCTGGCCGACGAGGCCGTCCTGGTGATGGATCGGGCCAAGGCTCGCGAGATGTACCACCGGCTGTTCGCGACGATCTGGGAGGACGCGCCGTGGCTCTTCCTTCACTACCAGCCGGAGTTGATTGGCGCCGACAAGCGGATCAGCGGCTTCACGCCTCTGCCTGACGAGTGGTTGCGGTTCGCGCCCATCGACCTGCCTGCGTGACCTGGCGGGACCCACGTGCGGGGCGGCCGCGGCGGTGGCTGCCCCGCACGGGCCCGGATGAGTCGGGCCGATGACGCTGTCCTACGTCGCGAAGCGATCCCTGCACGCGCTCCTCCTGCTGTTCGGAGTCAGCTTGGTCGTGTTCCTGCTGCTCCACGCGGTGCCCGGGGATCCGGCCCAGCTGCTGCTCGGGGACCAGGCAACGCCCGAGCGAGTGGCCGAGGTGCGGAAGAGCCTCGGCCTCGACCGGCCCCTGGGCGAGCAGTACTGGCGGTTCGTGACGCGCGCCGTCCGGGGCGACTTCGGCCAGTCGATCCGGGCCATGCGGCCGGTCCTGCCGTACGTCCTCGAGCGCCTGCCGGCGACGCTCGAGCTCTCGCTCGGCGCCTTCCTCCTGGCGACCGGCCTCGGCGTTCCCATCGGAGTGCTCGCCGCGTTTCGTCGCCATTCCGGATGGGACCGGCTGTCTCTCAACGTGGCGCTCCTCGCCCAGTCCGCGCCGAACTTCTGGATCGGCCTGATCCTGATCGCGCTCTTCTCGGTCAAGCTTCGCCTGCTGCCGGTGTCCGGCCGCGGGAGCCTCTCGCACCTGATCCTCCCGAGCATCACGCTCGCGATCTTCTTCGTGGGGCTGGTGGTACGCCTGACGCGCTCGGGCATGCTCGAGGTCCTGGCACAGGACTACGTCCGGACTGCCTGGGCCAAGGGTCTCCCGGCCCGGCTCGTGATCTTCCGGCACGCCCTCAAGAACGCCATGATCCCGATCGTGACCGTCCTCGGGCTGCAGGTCGGGACGCTGCTCGGCGGCGCGGTGGTGACCGAGACCGTCTTCGCCTGGCCCGGCATGGGCCAGCTCGCCGTGCAGGCGATCGCGCAGCGCGACTATCCCGTCGTGCAGGCCATCGTGCTGCTGCTCGGCCTTGGCTTCGTGCTCATCAACTGGGCGGTCGACGTCTGCTACGGCCTGCTCGATCCCCGCATCCATCACGGGTAGACGAGGATGACCCGGTCCGCCGCGCGAGGAGCCGCCGAGACCCCCCTCTGGCCCGGCGTCCGCCCGGCCCGGCCCTGGCTCCGGTGGCATCGGCGCACGCTCCTCGGGGCCCTGATCGTTTCGGGCGTGCTCGCATCCGCGGTCGGCGCGAGCCTGCTCGCGCCGCGGGACCCGCTGGCCCAGGAGATCATCGCGCGCCTCCAACCCCCGGGGTGGACGGACGGCGACGGCTGGACGGCGTGGCTCGGGACCGACCACCTCGGACGGGACATCCTCTCGCGCCTGTTGTACGGCGGTCGCATCTCGCTTCTGGTGAGTCTGGCGAGCGTCGCCGGATCCCTGGTGATCGGGTCGGTGCTCGGGCTCGTCGCCGGGTTCTACGCCGGGCCGGTGGGCACCCTCATCATGCGGCTCACCGACTTGCAGCTGGCATTCCCGTTCATCCTGCTGGCCCTGGCGATCGTGGCCCTGCTCGGCCCCAGCCTCGTGAACATCGTCGTCGTGTTCACGGTGACGTCCTGGCCCATCTACACGCGGGTCGTGCGGGGATCGGTGCTGGCGATCAAGCCGCAGGACTTCGTCGGGGCAGCCCGCGCCCTCGGCCGGCCGGAGTGGAGCATCCTCGCGAGGCACGTCGCCCCGAACACCCTGGCGCCGGTGACGGTCATCGCGTTCTTCGAGATCGCGCGGATGATCATCACCGAGGCAGCGCTCGGCTTCCTGGGGCTCGGTGTCCAGCCGCCCACGCCGACATGGGGTAACATGCTCGCCGATGGTCGCGACTACATCCGCGATGCGTGGTGGCTGTCGGCCTTCCCCGGTCTGGCCATCATGCTGATGTCGGCGGGCGTCAACCTCCTCGGCGACGGCGTTCGGGACGTCCTCGACCCGCGGCACCACTCGGACTGACATCGCACACCCTCGGGGGAATCCGAATGTCGAATGAGACCTTCCGCTTGGGCGTGGACATCGGTGGCACCTTCACCGACTTCGTCCTTCTCAGCGAGACGACGGGGCGTCTGGAAATCCTGAAGGTGCCGAGTGTCCCCCGGGACCCGGCCGCGGCGGTGCTGGCCGGCACGCAGGCCCTTCTCGCCCGGACCGGTGTCGAGGCCGGCGCCGTCTCCCTCTTCATCCACGGCACGACGCTGGCCGTCAACACGCTGCTCCAGCGGACCGGCGACCCCGTGGGGCTCATCGTGACCCGCGGGTTCCGCGACCTCCTCGAGCTGCGCCGTCTCCGGCTGCGCGAGGCTCAGAACTACTTCATGGAGAAGCCCGAGGCTCTCGTGCCACGGCACCTGGTCCGCGAGGTCAGCGAGCGTCTCCTGACGTCCGGGCGGACTTACCGGCCTCTCGTGGCCGCCGAGGTGGAGACCGCGGCCGACGAGCTCGTCCGGGCCGGCTGCCGGGCCATCGCGGTGTGCTTCCTCCACAGCTACGCCGACGGCCGTCACGAGCGCGAGGCATCCGGCATCATCCGCGCCCGGCAGCCGGATGTGTACGTCTCGACCTCGCACGAGCTGTGGCCCCAGCGCCGCGAGTATGAGCGGGGACTGGTGACCGTGGTGAACGCCCACGTGGGGGCGCGCATGCGGGAGTACTTCGCGCGGCTGGGCTCGGGCCTGCGCGGCCTCGGCTCCTGGCGCGCGCCGATCCTGTCCATGCGCTCGAACGGCGGTGTGATGACGGCGCGGTCGGCCGGCGACCTGCCGGTCCACACGCTGTTCAGCGGTCCGGCAGCGGGCGTGATGGGCGCGGCGTGGGTCGCGCGGCAGGCGGGCTGGGCGCACGTGATCACCCTCGACATGGGCGGCACGTCGGCCGACGTGTCGGTCGTGGACGGCGAGCCGGCTTATTCCACGGAGGCCAGCGTCGGCGAGTTCCCCGTGATCATGCCCTCCGTCGACATCTCGTCGATCGGGGCAGGGGGCGGCTCGATCGCGCGGGTGGATTCCGGGGGGCTTCTCAAGGTGGGTCCCCAGTCGGCGGGATCCGATCCGGGGCCCGCATGCTACGGGCGGGGCGGCCTCCTCCCGACCGTGACGGACGCGTACGTCACCCTCGGGATCCTGCATCCGGAGCGCTTCCTGGGCGGGGAGCTGCGCCTGGACGCCGAGCAGGCGCACGGCGCGCTGGACCGCCTGGGCGTGGAGCTTCAGATGGACCGCTATCAGGCTGCGTGGGCCATTCTCGAGGTGGCCACGGCGAACATGTACGCGCAGCTGACGCCGCTCCTCGCCAAGCATGGGGTGGACTCCGCGGAGTACGCCTTCCTGCCGTACGGCGGGGCGGGTCCCACGCACGTCTTCCTGCTCGCGCGCGAGGTGGGGATCGCGCGGGTCGTCGTGCCGCCGCTCCCGGGCGCTCTCTGCGCGCTCGGGTGCCTGGTCGCCGACCTCCGGGCGGACTTCATCGGCACCCTCAACGTCGAGTCGGCGCATGCGGAGCCGGCCCGGATCGAGACCGCCTTCCAGGAGCTGGAGGCGCGGGCGCGGGAGTGGGTGACCGGCGAGGGGCTCCCCGTCACGCAGCAGACGCTCGTGCGGTCCGCCGAGATGCGTTACAAGGGCCAGTCGTTCGAGATCAACGTGCCGCTGCCGTCGGGCCCCATCACGGACCTGGCGCCCGTCCTGGCAGCCTTCCACGCGGCCTACCAGCAGGTGTACGGCTACGTCGATCGGACCGCGCCCCTGGAGTTCGTGGACCTACGCTTGCAGGTCGTGGGGGCGGTGCCGAGACCGCCGTCTCCGCCGGGATCGGCGGTCGTGCCGCGGGTGGCCGATCCGCCCGACACGCGTCGCGTCTATCTGGACGGCGGCTTCGTCGACGCCGGCGTGTTCCAGCGGGCGGCGCTGCGGCCGGGCGATGGCTTCGCCGGACCCGCGGTCGTCGAGCAGTACGACAGCACCATGCTGGTGCCGACCGGCTACCGGGTCCACATGGACGGCTGGGGAAACCTGATCGGGGAGGCTGACCGCTCATGAAGCACCGCGCGATCCTCGTGGAAGTGCTCCGGAACCGATTCCAGGCGATCGTCGAGGAGATGGGCGCGCTCATCCTGCGCGCGGGCCACACCGTCTTCGTCAAGGAGACGGCCGACTTCGGCGCGGCCATCGTGTCGAGCGGCGGGGAGGTCGCGGCCGCCCCGGTGTCGACCGGTGTCGCGCTCATGGTCGGCATGCCCTGTGACACCGCCGCCGGCCTCTCGCAAGCGCTGGGCGAGGAGGAGGGTGACATCTTCCTCTCCAACGACGTGCACGCGACCGGCGGCATGGCCACCCATCTGCCGGATCTGTTCTGCTGGAAGCCGGTCTTCCACAGCGGGCGGCGCGTCTGCTACGTGTGGACGTTCATGCACTGCTCCGACATCGGCGGCCGTGTGCCGGGCTCGATCTCGCCGGCCAACACCGACATCTTCCAGGACGGCATCCGCATACCAGTCACGAAGCTGTTCCGGCGCGGCGCCGTGAACCAGGACGTCCTGAGCCTCTTCATGGCCAACTGCCGCATCCCCGACCAGAACTGGGGCGACCTCAAGGCGCTGGTCGCGGCCCTCAACACGGCCGAGAAGCGGATCGTGGAGTTGGTCGCTCGCTACGGACTCGACTCCGTGCAGGACGGCATCGAGCAGGTGCTCGACTACGCCGAGGGCCAGGCCCGAGAGGCTTTCCGCGAGATCCCCGACGGGACCTACGTGTTCTGGGACTACCTCGAGGGAGACGTCGGCGGCGCCCAGCCGATCCGGATCAAGCTGGCGATGCAGGTTCGCGACGGGGAGCTCCGGATGGACTTCTCGGATTCGGATCCGCAGACTCGCAACTCCTACAGCCTCCCGACCCACGAGCGCCGCGGCCACTGGCAGATCGCCTTCGGGCTCGTGAATTTCCTGCGGTCGACGCGCTCGGACCTGGCGTACAACTCGGGCCTGGTCCGGCCGATGTCGCTCGTCGCGCCGCGGGGCAGCCTGCTGAACCCGGAGCCCGGCGTGTCGGTGGGAAACCGGTCGGCCACGCAAGTGCGCCTGCTGGACGTCGTCACCGGCGCCCTGGCGCTGGCGCGCCCCGATCTCATCCCGGCGGCCGGCGCCGGGCAGGCGTCGATCATGGTCGTCCAGCTGCCGGACCTGGAGACGGGCGGTAACAAGGTGAGCGTGGTGCAGCCTCTCATGGGCGGGTCCGGCGCGCGCCCGACCGGCGACGGGATCGACGGGATCGACTACGCGTGGGGGTTCCTCCGCAACGTGCCCGCGGAGACGATCGAGGGCGAGATGCCCATCCTGATCGAGCGGTACGCCCTCCGGGCGGACTCGATGGGAGCCGGGCGGTTCCGGGGCGGGGCCGGCATCGAGCTCGAGGTGAAGGTCTTCCCGCCGAACGCCAGCGTGGCGTCGCGGGCGATGGAGCGCTATCACTTCAGACCGTGGGGGCGCCAGGGCGGCGGGTACGGGGCGACCGGCTACACGCGGCTCAACCCCGGAACGCCGGCCGAGCGGGAGATCGGGAAGATCGACGTGCTCCACCTGGAGCCGGGGGACGTCCTGCGAGTGGGGACGCAGGGCGGCGGCGGCTACGGCGACCCCCTCCAGCGCGAGCCCGAGCGGGTGCTGGCCGACGTGCGTGCCGGCGTGGTGAGCGCGGCCATGGCGCGTCAGGCATACGGCGTTGTCGTCGACGGCCAGACCCTCGACGGCCAGGCCACGGCGGCGTTGCGCGCCGAGCTCGGGCGGCAGAGCCGCCCCGGCGTGGCGCCGGCGTTCGACTACGGTCCGGAGCGTGAAGCCTACGAGCGCGTCTGGTCCGATGACGTGCGCACCGCCCTGATCCGCGCGCTCCGGCCGCACCCGGGCCGTCTCCAGCGGTTCCTGATGGACCGTGTGTCGCGGCTGCTGGACGAGCGGGCCCGCGACGGCACGCCGATCACCGCCGACTCGGTGCCGTCGGCGGTGGCATCGACCTTGGCAAGCCTGGAGGACCGGTAGCCGAGCGGATCCGCGCAGGCGGACCTACCGCGAGGCGGGAGCCTCGCCGAGCTTGGGCTCCAGCCGGCCCGACGCCGGCGCCATGTGGGTCCGCCCGCAGTGGGCGCCGCCCGTCACGAACAGCACCTCGCCCGTGATCCACCCGCTCCGCCGGGAGGCGAGAAAAAGCACGGCCTCGGCGATGTCGTCAGGCGCGCCGGTGCGGCCGAGCGGGGTCGCGGTCAGCATGTCACGCACGTAGGGGTGCTCGACCGGCTCCCCCTTGCGGGCGACGTGGTCCATCACCAGGCCGGGCGCCACCGCGTTGACGCGGATGCCGTGGGGGCCCAGCTCCGTGGCGAGCACCTCGGTGAACATGTTGATCGCCGCCTTCGAGCCGCAGTAGTGCGCAGCCCCGGCGCGCGCCGAGGTGGAGGCACCCGACGAGATGTTCACGATCCGGCCGGCGGCGCCGCGCCCGACCATCTCGCGCCCGACCGCCTGGCAGCAGAGCATCGTGCCCTTCACGTTGACGGCAAACACGCGGTCCCACTCCTCCTCGCCGACCTCGAGCACCGGGCTCACCGGCACGTAGCCCGCGAAGTTGACCAGCACGTCCACGGGGCCGAGCCCACGCCGGCCTTCGGCCAGCGCCGCCTCGACGTCGGCCCGGCGCGTGACGTCGCCGGGCAGCGCGACGACCGTCGCGCCGCGCGCGCGGGCCAGGCGCGCCGTCTCCTCGAGGGCGGGCGCCGCCAGGTCGGTGAGCAGGAGCCGGGCGCCCTCGGCGGCGAACGCGAGCGCGCACGGCCGGCCGAGCCGGCCGCCGGCGCCGGTGAGCATGACGACGTCGTTCGCGAACTCCATACGGATCCTCCAGTAGGTTGGCAGTAGGTTGGCGTCAGTTGGCGCGGGTTGGCGTCAGCGGGGCAGGATGCGGCGGAGGTCCACGCCGCGAGCCACCACGAGCGCGCCCACCACCAGGATGAAGGCGAAGAGGATCAGGAGCGCCGACAGTGCCGCGATGGTCGGATCCTGCCACTTCTCCATGTAGAGGAACATCTCGATGGGGAGCGTGTTGTTCTCTCCGCGGGTCAGGAAGATCGAGCTCTCGACCTGGTCGAAAGACACGAGGAAGGCGAGGAGCGCGCTCACGACCAGGCCCGGTCGGATCTGGGGGAGCACGATCCGCCAGACCGCGGTCCACGGCGAGGCGCCAAGGTCCTGGGCGGCCTCCTCCAGCGACGGGTCGAGCCCGACCAGGTTCGCCGCCACGATGTTGATGACGAACGGCAGCACGACGATGGTGTGGGCGAGGATCAGGGGCACCGTCCCGCCCTGGATCCCGAGCCGCGCGAAGAAGATGAACCACCCGACGCCGAGCACGATCTTCGGCATGACGATCGGCGACAGCAGGAAGGCCTGGAGCGCGTCCCGGCCCGGGAACCGGCCGCGCACCAGCGCGAGCGCCGCCGGCACGCCCGTGGCCAGGGCCAGCCCCGTGGCCGCGACGCCGATGACGACGCTCCGCAGGAAGGCGCGCCCGAAGGCCGGCTGGTCGAGGAGGTGGGCGTACCAGCGGAGCGACAGGCCGGGCGGCGGGAAGATCCCGTAGGCCACGCTGGAGAACGAGTAGAGGACCACGATCCCGAGGGGCAGGAGGATGAACCCCACCCCGAGCCCCAGCACGGTCCGGAGCAGCGCGTCCCGTCCCGGGGTCAGACTGCGACTTCTGGACAGTTTCCCCCGGCCCGGCGCCCGCTGTATGGAAGTCAAGGCGTGACCCCGCTCACGCCACCGTCGGCAGGCGCCGCAGCACCCGGTTCACCGCCCACACCGACAGGACCGACAGCGCGAGGAGGGCGACGCTGGTGACGGCCCCTTCGGGCCAGTTGATCTCGACCGTGCTGTTGTAGACCGTCAGCGGGAGCACCTGGACGCGCCCGCCGCCCAGCAGCTGCGGCGTGACGAACGCGGACAGGGCGAGCGTGAAGCAGATCACGCCGCCCGAGGCCACGCCCGGGAGCGTCAGCGGCAGCGTCACGCGCCAGAAGGTCGCCCACGGGCCGGCACCGAGGTCCCGCGCCGCCTCCTTGAGCGAGGCGTCGAGCTTCCCCAGCACGCTGTAGATCGGGAAGATCGCGAACGGCAGCATGATGTGCGTCAGGCTGATCACCACGCCCTGCATGTTGAAGAGGAGGCGCACAGGCTCCTCGATCAGCCCGAGCCGGAGGAGCGTCGTGTTCACCAGCCCCTGGTTGGCGAGGAGGATCAGCCAGCCGTAGGTACGGACGACCACGCTGATCATCAGGGGA
Source organism: uncultured Candidatus Rokubacteria bacterium (assembly GCA_963745015.1). GTDB lineage: Bacteria > Methylomirabilota > Methylomirabilia > Rokubacteriales > DASRDR01 > DASRDR01. The sequence goes on along the minus strand of CAVUVU010000005.1, from coordinate 468,653 downwards.
CAGAAGAGGACCACGGCCAGCACGGCGCGGGCGCGGGCGCTGCGCACCCGCGTGTGGAGGGCGTAGGCGAGGGGATAGCCGACCAGCAGAGCGAGGGCCGTCACGGTTCCCGCGAGCAGGAGCGACGTGCTCAGGATCCTGTACGAGAACGGGTCGGTGAAGAACGCGACGTACGTGTCGAGGGTCCAGACCGGCAGGATGCGGCCGTCCTTGAACCGGTGGAAGCCGTTCACGAGGTACACGCCGAGGGGCACCACGTAGAGGCCCGCGGTCAGCGCGAGGACAGGCATCAGCAGGCCGGCGGCCAGCCAGCCGCGCATCCTCATGCCGGCACCGTCACCGCCTGGTCGCCGTCCCAGCCCACCGCCACCGCGTCGCCCACCTCGAAGAGCGCGGTCCCGTGGACGTAGGGCACCGCCGCGTGGAGGCGGAGCCCGGGGAGGGCGAGGCGGTACTTCACGAGCGATCCCGAGAAGGCGCGGTCCTCCACGCGCCCGACCAGGGCGTCCGCGGGGCCGCCGGGACGGGCAACCCGGACCCGCTCGGGCCGGACGCAGACGGTGAGCCTGGCGCCCGCGCGCTCCCAGCCCTGGCGCCGGGCCCGGACGCGCGCGTCGCCGACCCGGGCGACCAGCCCGTCGCCGTCGACGGCCTCGACCACCGCCTCGACCAGGTTCGCGTCCCCGATGAAGCCGGCGACGAAGCGCGTGGACGGACGCTCGTAGATCTCGAGCGGCGTGCCGACCTGCTCGAGGCGTCCGCCCGACATCACCCCGATCCGGTCGCTCATGGCCAGCGCCTCGCCCTGGTCGTGGGTGACGTAGATGAAGGTCGTGCCCAGACCCCGCTGGAGCCGCTTCAGCTCCTCCTGCAGCTGGATGCGGAGCTTCAGGTCGAGGGCGGACAACGGCTCGTCGAGGAGGAGGACGCGTGGCTCGTTGACGAGGGCGCGCGCGAGGGCGACCCGCTGCTGCTGGCCGCCCGACAGCTCGCCGATGCGCCGGGCTCCGAGCGAGCCGAGCTCCACCCGCTCGAGCGCGTCGGCGACGCGGCGTCCGACCTCGGCGCCCGGGAGGCGGCGCATCCTGAGTCCGAAGGCCACGTTGTCGAACACGGAGTAGTGGGGAAAGAGGGCCAGCCGCTGGAAGACCATGTTGGTCTCGCGGCGGTTGGGCGGGAGCCGGCCCATCGACCGGCCCCCGATCAGGATGTCGCCCTCGTCGACGGTCTCGAAGCCGCCGATCACCCGGAGGGTCGTGGTCTTGCCGCAGCCGGACGGGCCGAGGAGCGAGAAGAACTCCCCGGCCCGCACGCTGAACGACACCGCCTCGGCGGCGACGACCGGGCCGAAGCGCTTCGTGATCGCCCGGACGTCGACGTCCGCGCCGTGCACCATCGGAGCGGGGCGCGCCGCCTACATCCGGGTCTTGACCTCTTTCTCCCACCGCGAGCGCCACTCGCTGGCCTTCTGGCCCATCACGCCCCAGTCGAGCCAGATCGCGGTCTCGATCACCTTCGGGTTGAACGCCGGGTCCATCTGCTGGGCCAGTGTCGGGCGTCGGGAACGCCGGGATCTTGTTCGTGAGCTGGGCGTCCCGCGAGTTGTTCTCCGCCGTCATCAGCTCGCTGATGATCTCCTCCGCCACCTTGATCTGCTCCGGCGTGCTGCCCTTGACGATCTGGAGGTACAGCGGGAAGGCGATCGCGCCCTCCTTGGGGTTCACGAAGCCGAGCGGGGCGCCCTCATCGGCCCAGAACTTCCAGATGCCGGCGAACCACGGCGCGATCTGCGCCTCGCCGGTCACGACGATGTTCTTCAGCGCGTCGTTCGTGGTCGGCAGCGCCCGGATGTTCCGGGCGTGCTCGGTCCACAGACGGAAGCCGGGATCGATGCTCTGCTCGTTGCCGCCGTTGAGCCGGGCCGCGAGCACGAGCGGGACGAAGTTGTTGTCGAAGAACGTCACCTTGCCCTGCCACTTCGGGTCCCACAGCGCGGTCCACGACGTGGGCGGGTCCTTGACGAGGTTCTTGTTGTACATGAGCCCGACGTGGCTGACCGAGAAGCCGAGGCCCCGGTTGCCCGGCCGGCGCAGGCCGGCCGGCAGCTTGGCCAGCGCCGGGATGCGGGCGGGATCCATCGGCACCCACATGTCGTCGGTGTCACCGCGGTTCGAGAGGTCCACGTTGAAGTACCCGAAGTTGACGAGCGGCGCGCTGGGATTGGCCTGCTTCGCGGCCAGCATCTTCGGGTAGGTCGCCGCGTTCGTCGACTCCCAGAACTCGATCTCGACGTCCGGGTTGGCCTTGAGGTAGCGCGCGACCACCTCGCGGGGGACGACGCCCTGGTTGGCGCCGGCCCAGATGAACATGGTCAGCTTCACCTTCGCCGCCGCCCGCGCGGGGCGGAAGCCGACGAGGCCGACGGCGAGCACCGCGGCAAGGGCGATCGCCAGGACGAGCCACAGACGGGTCCAGGAGCGTGCCACTTTCATCGAGGTCCTCCCGCCGGACCGGGCCGGCACCTGACGCGCGGATCGCTGACGGGGTCGCCGGCATCGTATCGCCGACCGCCCGGATGGGTCAAAGGGGCGGGCGGGGACCCGGACCGGCGTGTCATGACCTCCGCCGGGCGCGGAACTCGCCTTCGATCTTCCAGGTCTTGCCGTCCGGCTGCAGCGCTTCGCCGAGCCAGTGAAACGACGCCGGTGTGATCTCGGTGAAGCGCCAGCGCGTCTGGGTGCCATCGGCTCGGGTGCCCATCTGGACGATGTCCTTCCCGCTCCACCGGCCGATCTGTTCCTCGCGGTGGCCCGCCACCGGATTGATCCACGAGATGCGCCAGGCCTGGATCGACGCGTCCCACACCCGGAGCGTGGTGCCGTACATGTTCATGGCCCTGTCCGGGTCGGTGGTGCGCTCCGCCCGTCCCGGCATGATCCAGACGTCCTGCACCGCGCGGCCCTCGAGCACGCGCGCGGCATGGACCTCTCCCTTGATGCCGCGCGCAGACACGTCGTTCCCCCAGTAGTGGAGGACGTCCAGGTCCCAGCTGCCGCAGAGCCAGCCGTAGACGTCCGCCGATTCGGGGATCTCGGGAGAGCGGCCCTGAGCATTCAACACGATGTGGAAGCCGTCGCGCGGCCCGGCCGCTGTCGTCATGATCGACTCTCCTTTCAGGTCGGGAACGCGCGGCGTCCATCGCCGTGCAGTCTTCGGCAGTGGGTCACGGCGCCTCGCCCAGCCGTGATCCGCGAGTCCGCGCAGCCACCTCCGGTCCGGCCCCGTGACGGCGCCGGACCGGACGCCCGGGGTGCTCGGCGGCCACGCGCTCACCGTTCGGCCCGGCGGACCAGCTCGATCACCGGCGCGAAGCGCTCGATGCCTTCCTCCGTCCGGGGATCCAGCATGCAGACGACGTGGTCGACCCCTGCGGCCCGAAACGCGAGGAGCCCGGCGGCGATCGCCTCCGGCGTGCCGCCGAGGGTGCCCATCGGAAGCGGGCGGTGCGGTCCCTCGCCGGGCCGGACGATCACGCCCACAGTGCGGCCGAGCGCCGTCGGATCCCGCCCGACCGTGGCGCAGGCGTCGTCGAGACGCGCGAGCGGCTCCCGGAGGCTCTCGACGCCGGGATGCCAGGCGGTGACGAACGCGTCGCCCCAGCGGGCGGCCAGGCGCATCATCCGCGGCTGGTACGCGGCGATCCAGATCGGCGGGCCGGCGGGCCGGGGCCCCCGCGGGAGGAGCTCGCACGCCCGCGCCGCGTGGTAGCGCCCGACGAAGTCGACGCGCCCCTCGCGCAGGAGGGGGACGAGGATCTGCAGGACCTCCTCGAACCGGTCGACCCGGTGGTCGTACGGGTACCCGAAAGCGGCGTATTCGGGCGGGTGCGAGCCGCAGCCCAGGCCCAGGATCAGCCGGCCCCCGCTCACCTCGTCGACGGTCACGGCCATCTTCGCGAGCAGGGCGGGGTTGCGGAAGCCGGCGCCGACGACGAACGCCCCGATCGCGGCCCGCCGGGTTTCCGCGGCGAGCGCGGCGAGGAGGGTCCAGGCCTCCCAGGTGCCGCGCGACTCGCCCTCGGGAATGCCCCAGTAGGGCGAGTGGCCGATGACGAGGTGGTCGGGGACGAACAGGGCGTCGAACCCGGTCGACTCGGCGAGGACCGCGAGCCGCGATAGCTCCCGCCAGCGGGGGAGCCAGCTGTCGCCCAGCCAGCCCTCCATGGCGGGGAGGAACAGTCCCAGCTGCAGCATGCCGTTCTCCGGTGCGCGGATCTCGCGCCATGGTCGTCGTCACTGCGGCCCGCGACCAGCCGCCTTGCCTGGCCCCCGGCTGCGGACTAGTATGCGCGAGAGTGAAGCATTCGGCATGGACGCGAACAGGCTCGAGCGAGTGCGTGCGCGAGTTCGTGGGGCGGATCTGGCCGGGGCGGTGCTCGTCCAGCCGGCCAACCTGCGCTACCTGACCGGCTTTCATTCGAATGCCTACTCGCGGCCCCTGGCGCTCGTGGTTCCGGCGGCGGGCGAGCCGACGCTCATCGTGCCCCGCCTGGAGGAGACGCAGGCGCGGGACATGACGCCGGTCGCCGACCTGCGGAGCTACGTCGAGTGGGACGAGGGATCGGCGGCGGGCGGACGGCTGGACGCGGAGTGGCGGGCGCTCCTGGCCGGCGTGCTCGAGGAGCGCGGGCTCACCGGCGCGCGGCTCGGTCTCGAGCAGAGCGGGCTCGGCAGCGCCGCCGCGCATGGCCTCGCCGCCGCGCTGCCCCGCGTCGAGTGGATGGACGCCAGCGGCTGGGTGGAGACCTTGCGGCTCGTCAAGTCACCCGAGGAGGTCGAGCACCACCGTCGAGCCGGCCAGCTGGCGGCGGCGGGGCTGGAGGCCGGCTTCGCCGTGGCCCGCGCCGGGGGCTCGGAGCTGGAGACGAAGGGCGCCAGTATCGCCGCCGTGTTCACGGAAGGCTCCCGTCGCTGCCCGGATCTGGCCGTCGCGGCCGCCGGGAACGCGCTCGTCGGGGAGCGGATCGCGGCGGTCCATGCGCCGGCGACGGGCCGGCGCGCCCGGCCCGGTGACCCCGTGTTCGTCGTGCTGTCGGCGTCGGTGGAGGGCTCGCACTGCGAGCTGTCGCGCACGATCGTCGTCGGTGGCGTGCCGACGGCCGAGCAGCGCCGCTGGTTTCGCGCGGTCGCGTGGGCGCACGAGGCGGCCCGGTCCCGGGCGGTGCCCGGCACGCCGGGGAGTGACCTCGACCGGGCGGCGCGCGGCGCGCTGAAGAAAGAGGGACTGGCCGGGTACCTGCCGATGCGGACGGGTCACGGTCTCGGGCTCGCGGGGGTGGAGGCGCCGAACCTGGGGGCCGGTGACGAGACGCCGCTCCAGGCTGGCATGGTCATCAGTATCGAGCCCGGCGTCTGCGTTCCCGGCGCCGGCGGCGTCCTGTGGGCGGACAACTACGTCGTCACGTCGTCGGGAGTGGAGCAGCTGACCGCCTACCCGATCGAAGTCGAGTAGGCCCCGTGGCGCGGCGGGGACGGGCGGGATGCACCCGCGGGTCGAGACCCAGAGAACGAGGGAGAGGACGATGCGGCTAGGAGCTCTGTGCGGTCGATCGGTGGCGACGCTGTGCTTGCTCGCCGGGCTCGCGCTGGCCGGGCCCGCGGCGGCGGCGCCGGCGGGGACGGTCACCTTCGCGATTCCCTCCGAGCCTCCGACCGTCGACCCCGCCATCGAGGTCGCCGGGCCCGGATACCGCGTGCTGCTCCAGCTCTACGAGGGCCTGCTCGAGTACCGGGGGAACACGACCGAGCTCGCGCCCGCGCTCGCGCAATCGTGGAAGGTCGCTCCCGACGGCACGTCGATCGAGCTCAAGCTGCGCCCGAACGTGAAGTTCCACGACGGGTCGGCGCTCGACGCCGACACGGTGAAGGCGTCGATCGATCGGACCAAGGCCGTGAACCGGGGCGGCGCCTTCTTCCTCCAGACTCTCAAGGAAGTGCAGGTGGTCGACCCGATGACCGTTCGCCTGGTGGCGAACCAGCCGTCGGTCTCGCTGCTCTACGGCCTGCCCAAGGTGTTCATCACCGGCAAGGCGCACCTGTCCGACGCCGACCGGGGCGCGGCGTTCTTCGCGACGGGCGCGAACGGGACCGGGCCGTACCGCCTGACCCGGTGGGAGAAGGGCCAGCAGATCGTCCTGGATCACTTCGCGGACTACTGGCGCGGCTGGGCGGGGAACCACGCCGCCCAGGTCATCCAGCGCGTCGTGCCGGCGGCGGGCACGCAGCAGCTCCTGCTCGAGCGCGGCGACGCCCACCTGGTGGTCCTCGCCTCGATCGGCATCACCCAGGACCCGAAGGAGCTGGCCGCCAAGCCCGGGGTGAAGATGGTGGAGAGCCCGGCATTCCGGGTGACCGTCATCTCGATGAACACCCAGAAGGGCCCGCTCAAGGACGTCCGCCTGCGCAAGGCGCTCCAGGCCGCCTTCGACTACGAGGGCATGGTGCAGGTCTACAAGGGGTACGCCGAGATCCCGAACAGCCCGATCCCCAAGGGCTTCACGGGCGCGTACGAGCCCGGCCTGCCGCCGTTCAAGCGCGACGTGGCGCTGGCCAAGCGGCTCCTCGCCGAGGCGGGGTACCAGGGCAAGCCGCTCACCCTGTCGTTCGTCTACACCGAGACCGAGCCCCAGGCGCGCCTGGCCGGACTCCTCATGCAGCAGGCGGTCCAGGAGCTCGGGATCACCCTGAACCTCGAGGGCAAGCCGTTCGCCACGCTGGCGGCGCAGATCGCCAACCTGGAGACCGCGCCCGACATCCAGGCGACCTTGACGATGACGCCGCGGTCGGCCGACCCGGGCGAGCTCCTGCGGACGCTCTATCTCGGCGGGAACGCCGGCAAGTCCTTCAACTACTCCTGGTACGCGAGCCCCGACGTGGACCGGCTCCTCGGCGAGGCGGACCGGACCTTCGACGACGCCAAGCGCATGGCGCTCTATCGCGAGGTGGCGCGGAAGCTCATCGACGACGCGCCGTCGATCTGGGCCGCGTACCCGAAGCTCGTCGAGGTGATGCGCGACGACGTTCAGGGCTACACGTACAGTCCGTTGAACTACAGCGGGATCTTCTCCTTCTACCCGATCTGGCTCCGGCGCTAGGGACGGCCTCCCTGTCGCCGTCGCCGGCCGGACGGCGGTACGGGCGGTGTCGCTGACGACGTTCCTGGTCCGGCGGCTGGGCGGCGTGGTCCTGGTGATCCTCGGGATCACCCTGGTCACGTTCGTCACGCTGCACCTCTTTCCGGCCGACCCGGCGCGGCTCCTGGCGGGGCCGGGGGCCGACGACGGCCAGATCCGCGCCATCCGCCAGGACCTCGGCCTGGACCGCCCGCTGCCCGTCCAGTACGCGCGCTACCTCCGGCGACCTCGTCCACGGGAACCTCGGCCGCTCGATCCAGACCGGGCAGCCGGTCGCCGACGATCTCGCGAAGCGGCTGCCGGCGACGCTCGAGCTCGCCGCCGTGACGATGGCGGTGTACATCGCACTGTCCGTTCCGCTCGGGATCCTCGCCGCGGTGACTCGCGGCCGATGGCCCGACCTGCTGATCCGGCTCGTCTCCGTCGGCGGCCTCGCCATCCCGCCGTTCTGGCTGGGCTTTCTCCTCCAGCTCGTCCTCTACCGCGAGCTCGGATGGCTCCGGCAGGCGGTCGGGCGCATCGCGCCGACCCTGCCCCCGCCACCGTTCGTCACCGGGTTCTACCTTCTCGACGCCCCGCTCGCGGGCGACTGGGCGGCCCTCGCCAGCGCGGCGGTCCAGCTGGTCATGCCGGTGACGTGCCTCGTCGTGTCGCGACTGGGCGTCGGCGTCAAGCTCACGCGGACGAGCATGCTCGAGGTGATCGGCTCCGACTACGTGCGGACGGCGCGGGCCAAGGGGCTCCGCGAGCGGGCGGTGCTCGCGCGGCACGCGCTCCGGAACGCGCTGATGCCGGTCGTCACCGCGTTCGGCGTCCAGCTGGGATACCTCTTGGGCGGCACGCTCGTGGTGGAGGTGGTGTTCGGCTGGCCGGGCATCGGCCAGTACGCCATCGGCTCGATCACCGCCGTGGACTTCCCGGCGATCATGAGCGTCACCGTGGTGCTCTCGGTGTTCTTCGTGCTGGCCAACCTCGTCGTCGACGTGCTGTACCTCTATCTCGACCCCCGGCTCCGGAGCGCCTGAGATGGGCCGACCGGCGCGGCGTGCCTTGTGGGGCTGGGGAGGGGCCACGCTGCTGATCCTGGCTTTCGTCGCCGCGGCGCCGGCCCTGTCCCGCCACGATCCCAACCGGATGAACATCGCCCTCGCGCTCCGGCCGCCGTCGGCCGTCCACTGGTTCGGCACCGACGAGGCCGGGCGGGACATCCTGAGCCGGGTGCTCCACGGGGGCCGCGAGTCGATCACGGCCGCCCTGGTGGTCATCGCGGCGGCGCTCGCGATCGGAATCGTGATCGGCGCGCTGGCCGGCTGGTTTCGCGGGACGGTCGACGAGGGGCTGATGCGCGCCACCGACCTCTTCTTCGCGTTCCCGCCGCTCGTCCTGGCGATGGCGATCTCGGCCGCCCTCGGGCCGAGCCTGACGAACGCCGTGATCGCGGCCATCGTCGTGTGGTGGCCGACCTACGCGCGGCTGGTCCGCGCCGAGGTCCTGCGCGTGCGAGAGAACCTCTACGTCGAGGCGGGCCGCGCCCTCGGGCTCTCCGACGGCCGGCTGGTGCTCCGCCACGTCCTGCCCCAGACGTGGGGCGTGCTGAACGCCCGGGCGACCGTGGACGTCGGCTACACGATCCTGTTCATCGCCACGCTCGGCTTCGTCGGGCTGGGCTCGAAGCCCCCGACGGCCGAGTGGGGCGCCATGATCGCCGGCGCGCGCACGTACTTCCTGGACTCGTGGTGGACGATGACGTTTCCCGGCCTGGCCCTGTTCGTGACCGTGATCTGCCTGAGCCTCCTGGGCGACGCCATCAACGACATCGTCGGCCTCCGAGGCCGGAGAGTGTAGGGGAAGGGGAGACCATGCCACGCGGGCCCGCACATCGATCCGTGGCCGCACGTCGCCCTGGTCGCGCGGGCCCTCGGGCAGGCGGGGCAGCCGCGCGCGCTGTTCGGGGCGCTGGACCGGGCGATGGGGGCCAGCCTCGGGCACCGCCTGTTCACCGTCCTCCGGTACCACCCGGACGTGCAGGAGTCCGAGCGGCTCTACACCAGCCAGGGAGCCGAATACCCCGTGGGCGGCCGGAAGACCGTCCGGCCGACCCCGTCCACCGCGCGCGTCTTCGGCGAGCGGCGGCCCTACATCGGCCGGACGGCGGCGGACATCCGCGCCTGCTTCGGCGACGCGGAGCTGATCCTCTCGCTCGGGTGCGAGTCCGTCCTCAATCTGCCCGTGCTGTTCGACGGCCGCGTGCTGGGGACGGTCAACCTGCTGCACGAGGCCCACTGGTACGACGAGGACGATCTGCCGCTCGGCCTCACCTTCGCGGCGCTGGCGGTGCCGGGGTACCTGGCGTCCACCGTCGTCCCGGCCTCACCGGCGCCTCGGTGACCGACCTGGCGCGACCGGGGCCCTTCCGCCGAAGCTCGTCGCCGGCGCCCACGATCACGACATCGGCGGAGTCGATCCCCGGCGGGCCCTCCTCGCCGCGCTCACCGCTCCAGCCGGAGCGTCTCGATGTCGTTGAGCACGGTCGTCGGATGCAGGAACGTGGAGGAGTAGATCTCGCGGACGAAGCCGGCGCGATCGATCAGGAACACCTTGAGGACGTGCGAGAGCTCGCGGCGGGGCTGGCCGCTCGACCGGTCGACCGTCCAGCGCACGTCCTGGCCGAACCCCTCGACCAGCGGCATCAGCTCCCGCGCCGAGCGGGTGGTGAGAAAGTACCAGCGGACGCCGGAGTCGTCCTCCTTCACGCGGCTGCCGGCGTAGCGCTGCATCACCGCCGGCGTGTCGCGCGCCGGATCGAACGACAACGTGACCAGCTGGGCCTGGCCGCGGAGGGCGGGCCGGGCCGCGATGGATTGCTTCAGGGCGTCGAACACGCGGTACGCCAGCGGGCAGCCTTCGGGATCCACGCAGGTCGTGTAGATGAACCCCAGCAGAGTGATCCGCGTGCGCGTGAAGCGCGACAGCGGCTGTGGCCGGCCGTCCACGCCCAGTACCTCGCCGTCCGGCGCCGCCATGATGCGGTGCAACGTGTAGGTGCCCGCCGCGGGCGGCTCGAAGTCGAGCGCGGGCAGCGGCGCGCGCCTCGTGCGCCAGCGCCGGTGCCGCGCAGGCGAGCCACGTCAGCAGCGCCGCCAGCCGCCTCACGACGATCGCAGCGACTTCGAGCCGAGCTTCATGTGGTGGGCCCGGCCCAGCTGCTCCTTCGTGAAGTCGACCTCGAAGACCTGCTTGAGCTCCTTGCCGTTCCAGGTGAAGCCGCGCAGGAACTGCTCGTTGTCGCTACCGCCCTTGTCCCAGTTGGCGAGCAGCGAGGAGGTGATGTAGACGCGCTTGCCGTCCCAGCTCTGAGAGATCATGTTGACCTGCTTGCCGGTCACCTTCTCGTAGGTCTGCTTCGGCGCCGCCGGGTTGCTCAGGTCGAAGTACCGCGTGGTGCCGTCCATGAAGGTGTTGACCCACAGCCCGCGTCCGTCGCGGGTGATGCTGATGTCGACCGGCAGCGGGATCTTCGCGGGATCGCCGATGGTGGCCACCTCTGTGGCCTGCCACTCCCCCGCGCTGTCCGGCTTGATGAGCCAGATCTTCGAGGTCAGCGCGGCGGCGGTGACGGCCCAGTTGTCGCCGGCCTTGAGCGACCAGCGAATCTCCAGCGGCGCGCCGGGCACGCTGAAGACCTTCTTCGGCTTCATCGCCTTGAGGTCCCACATCACCATCGTGCTGCCGAAACGCTTCATCGCCTCCGCGTCCTTCACGAGGTCGCCGAGCGGGCGCATGTAGTTCGTGTACCCGGTGAAGCTCGAGGTGAGCAGGGCGTTCTTCTTCGGGTTGACCGCCAGGTCGTACCCGTAGCCGTCGCCACCGTTGTCGGTCGGCATCGCGTAGGAGGTGATGTAGGTGCCGTTGTTGTTGTAGACCGCCATGCCGGTGACGCCGCCCTTGTCCTTCGTGTTGGAGAGCGCCTGCACCAGCATTCGCCCCGGCAGCGCGTAGTAGGTATGCGGGCCGAGATAGCCCGTCTTGTCGGCCATGTCGGCGATGGTCTTCACCAGCTTGGGCTTGGCCGGATCGGTCGCGATGTCGAAGACGTAGATCTTGCTCTCTGCGAGCCCACCGGCCCAGATGAAGCGGCGGTCGTCGGTGAAGCCCATGTGGTGCGCCTCACTGCGCGTGCCGACCGCCGCCGACCCCAGCACCTTGCCGTAGGTCTTGGACTTCGGGTTGACGTCGATCGTCACCAGCTTGTCGAACCCGTCACCCACGCCCTCGACACCCAGGGCCCAGACGTACACGTAGTCTTCCTGGCCCGTGATCAGCTTGGTGATGTACGGCGAGTTGCACGTCTCGTCCGCGCCCGCGAGCCGGACGCCGAACGCCAGAGCCAGGCAAGCGACGACGGCGGCGAACCGCACCACACGATGGCACATGTGCGTCTCCTTTCGGATGATCGGACCAGCGAGGCTCCCGCACGCTGAACGTGACCACAGGGCGCGCGCTTCCTCGAGGTACACCTGGGCGCGTCCGCCAGGCGTTTCTCGAGCTGGCGGTTCCGAGAGCCTCCGTCCTTCGAGACTGCTGGCCGACACTTTTGGGCGACAGGCGCTTGGCTTCGACCTCAGCAGGCTCTACACGCTTCGCGCCACGCGGCGTTTGGCTCTCCTTGCCGGCCACAGACGTGGCGGACCGCGCAGAGATCGACAACAGGCTATGCGAAGGCGGCCTCGCAGGCAAGGTCGGCCTAAAACCAACGGCGCACGGAGGCCTTGTAGTCTCGGTACTCGCCACCGAATCTCGCTTCGAGATACCGCTCCTCCTCCGGCACGACGACGTACTGGATGATGGTGATGGCGGCCGCGAGCGTGGCGACGAGCCACCAGCTGCCGACCCAGATCGCGATGCCCAGCTGGAGCAGCGAGAACGCCAGGTAGATCGGATTCCGGCTGAAGCGATACGGACCGGCCCGGACGATCGCCGTGGTCGGCTTTCGAGCGGGCACCGGCGTGCCGGCGGCCCGGAAGCGCTGCACCGAGAAGCCGAACAGCAGCAGGGACGACCGCGACCAGGGCACCTCCCAGGGGGCGCGCCGGCCCACCGGCCATCAAGGGACGCGGCCACGCCCAGTGGAGGCCCAGCCCCGTCGCAATCGAAGCCAGGTAGATGAGCGGCGGCCGGAAGACGCCGAGCTGGGGGACCGCGTGCGATTCCTTCATCGGATCGCGTTCACCTCACAGCCGCTGCCGGTAGACCGCGCCCGCCTTCATCACGAGGTGCAAGCGCTCCGGGTCCTGGAACACCCGCAGGTCGTCGAGCGGGTTGCCGGCGACGGCGATGAGATCGGCCTCCTTGCCGGGCTCCACCGTGCCGATCCGGTCGTCGAGCCGGAGCAGCTCGGCGTTGACCCGGGTCGCAGACACCAGCACGTCCATCGGCGTCATCACCTGGCCCTTGAGCTCGAGCTCGAGCGGGCGGTAGACCGTCATGTCGCCCAGGAGGTCGGATCCCGAGCCGATCTTGCACCCCGCCCGGTAGGCGTGGGAGAGGCTCTCCACGCTCTTGTCCCGGGCCTGGTGGATCTTCCGCAGCTGGTGCGCGCCGATCCCGTGGCGCGCCCCATCGCGCGCGATGGCCTCGTAGGTCGCCATCGTCGGGACGAGGAAGGCTCCCGCCTCGCGGATGGCGCCGGCGGTCTCCGCGTCGATCAGGTTCCCGTGCTCGATGGACCGCACCCCGGCCTCGAGGGCCCGGCGCACCGCCGCCCCGGAGTACGCGTGCGCCAGGACGTAGGTGCCCACCGCCCGCGCCTCGTCGACGGCGGCGCGCAGCTCCTCGACGCTGTACTGGGTGGTGTCCAGCTCGTCGCCCGGGGACATCGCCCCGCCCGAGGCCATGATCTTGATCTGGTCGACCTCGTGGCGGAGCTGCTCGCGCACGGCCCGGCGGACCTCGTCGGCCCCGTCGGCGATCACGGCGAGCATGCCGATGTCGCCGTCGAGGGGAGCGGCCCACTCGGCTCGCCGGCGCTTGTCCCCGTGACCCCCCGTCTGCGAGAGCGCGCGCCCGGACACCAGCAGACGGGGGCCGGGGTAGAGCCCCGAGGCCACGGCCTCGCGCAGCCCGTAGTCGGCGCCGCCGGCGTCGCGGACGGTGGTGAACCCCTGAGCGAGGCACTGCTCGATGCGCCGGAGCGCCTTGGCCACGATCAGGCTCGGTGGATGGACCCGGTGCTGCTCCGCGGTGTTGCCATCGACGGCCGCGACGTGCACGTGGGCATCGATCAGCCCCGGCATGAGCGCGCGGCCTCGAAGGTCCAGCGTGGTCACGCTGCCCGCGAGCGGCCCGACGCGGCCGGACGTGAGCACGTCCTTGATGGAGGCGCCCTCCACCACGACGGTCGCGTCCTCCGCGGGGTCGCGACCCGTGCCGTCGATGAGCAGCGCATGGGTCAAGAGCGTGATGCCCGCCATGAGGCCTCCTGTCCGGCCGCGGCGCGGCTGGCGGCGCGACGGAGGGGGATTCCAGCGACCGCCGCGCAAGGCGGCGAGGCCGCTCAGCGGCGCCCGCCCGCCGAGATCGCGGCGGGTGGGCCGTCAGTCCTTGCCCACCTCCGCCCGCGCCGCGCGGATGAGCTCGGGGAAGCTGTAGCTGGGGATCGCGCAGCCCGGCGCGATGAAGAGCTTCCGCGTTCCCGCCTCCGCGACGGCCGAGCGGACCTGCTCGCGGATCTTGGCGGCCGAGGTGTACGGGAAGCTCGAGTGGTCGAGGCCGCCCATCAGCGCTCGCGGGGTGACCTTGCGCATCAGGGTGAGCGGCGGGCCGGATTCCCGGTCCGCCCAGGAGATCGCGTGGACCGGATAGTCCTGGAGCCGGTCCAGGTAGAGCTCCTTGCCGTGCGCGTGGAGCACGTGGAACTCGCCGAAGGGGCGGATCGCCTCGAGGAACGCGACGTCGAACGGGCGCATGAACCGCTCGTACTGCTCCGCCGTCAGGGATTCCGGGGTGGCCGGCACCGAGTAGAAGATGCCCGACGCCCCGCCGTGGAGACTCGCGATCGCGTAGCGGATCAGGTTGTCGTTGACGACCGCGAGCGCGGCCTCGAGCTCCGCCGGGTGCTCCTGCATGAACGGGCCCATCGCGTCCTTGAGCACGTTGCGCTTCAGCGTGTTCCACGCGTTGAAGACCGTGTCCACGACGAGCGCCTTGCCCTTGAGCGACAGCCCGATCAGGCGGACCGCCTCCAGCTGCTCCCCGAGCGGCCCCTGCCGGACGTCGAACGCGATGATCCGCTTGAGATCGCGGGGGTCGGTCAGGCTCTCGATGTTCCGCGGCATCGGGTAGGAGTAGTCGTTCATGACCTTGAGCCAGTCGAGGTTGTAGGCGTCGAAGAACTCGACGTGGACCTGGGCCGTGCGCTCCGCCGGCGCGTGCTGGAGGCCGAAGTGGTACCAGACGCTGAAGGGGGGGCGGTCGACCTCGGCGCCCGACAGGGCGGCCCGAACTCGCTCGATCTTCGTCATGGGCATGTCAGCGCTCCTCAGGGGGTCAGATGACGTAGAGCCAGGCACGGGTGGTGAGGTCGCCGGCCTTCCAGCATCCGGTCTCGGCCAGCCAGCCGGTGGCCTCGTCGGCGTCGGTCGTCCGCGCGACCGCCACCGTGCTGCCGTCCGGGAGGAAGCCCCCGAAGACGATGCGGCTCGCGCCGCGCAGCTCGACGAGCGCGAGCTGGGCCATGTCGCGGTCCGCCGTGGGCCCCTCGACGACGAGGGCCGGCCGGGAGCCGTCGAGCACCACCGGCGGCGCGGGCTCCCACGGGTCGACGAACGTCTCGAAATCGCGCGGGGCGTAGGCCGTCCAGGCGCCCGCGCGATGGTACGGATCCTCCTCGACGATCGCGCGGAGGACGCTCCGGTCGGGCACGCGGTAGAAGAGCTCCGCGGTCCGGCCGCCCGGGTCGGGGCCGCCGCCCACGAGCGCGCCGCTCGCCCGGAGGCGCAGGAGCCGCTCGATGTGCGCCTGGCGGACCGGCGCCCGGCGAGCGACGTAGTCCTCGGCGCAGGTGACCAGGACGTGCACGACGGTCATCGGACGCTCCTCGGGGCTTCGCGAGCCCGGGGGACCCGGCAGCTGCCGGCCGCTGGAAGTCCCCTCCCGGGGCATGATACCCCGGACGGGCGCGGGCGGGGGACGGCCCCGTCCTCCGGGGCTACTCGCCCCGGAGGACGGGCAGGGGCTTCCGGCCGAGCAGGCGGAACGTGCCCAGGAACCCCACGCCGACGGCGAGGCCCACGGTCGCCAGGAGCGCCACGCCGACGGGGGCCAGCTCGAGCGCGGGGGGCACGTCCAGAACGAAGCGCAGGACGAGCCACGCCGTGAGCGCGCCGGTCGTCGCTCCGCCGAGCCCGGCCACCAGCCCGAGGCAGCCGTACTCGACGGCGAAGGCGCGCGCCACGCGGCCTCGCGTGGCCCCGAGCGTGCGAAGGAGCACCGATTCGTAGAGCCGCTGGGCCCGGCTCTGGGCGAGGGCCTCGGCCATCACGGTGAACCCCGCGCCGAGGACGAAGACCGCGACCAGCCGGACCGCCACCGCGATCCGGTCGACCACGCCCGTGATGCGCTCGAGGACGTCGCGGACCGGGATCGCCGTGACGTTCGGGAAGGCCGCCGCCACGCGCTCCTGGACCGCGCCGTCCGCGCCGGGGGGAACCCGGGCCGTCGCGAGGTAGGCGAGCGGCGCCCCATCGAGCGGCCCCGGCGAGAAGATCACGAAGAAGTTCGCGCCGAGCGTCTGCCAGTCCACCTTGCGGAGGCTCATCACCTGCGCTTCCACCGGGACGCCCTGGACGTCGAAGGTGAGGGTGCCGCCCACGTCGACGCCCAGCGCGCGCGCCGCCTCCGCCTCGACGGAGATCCACGCCCGGCCCCGGTCCCCGGCGGTCCACCAGCGGCCGCGGGTGACGACCGTGCCCGCCGGCGGCTCGTCGGCGAACGTCAGGACGTACTCGCGGGTGAACCGCCACGCGTCCTCGCGCCCCGCCCAGCGCTCGCGGACGATCGGCTGTCCGTCGATCCCGGTGAGGCGCGCGCGGACGACGGGCACGAGCGCGGCGGGGGACGCACCCGGGATCGCCGCGATCGTCCGGCGGAACGCGTCCGCCTGGTCCGGCTGCACGTCGACGAAGAAGAACGAGGGCGCTTCGCGGCGCCGCTCGAGGTCGAGCTGGCGCGCGAGTCCGCGCTCGAGGAGCGCGACGGCGGTGAGGAGCGTCACGCCGATGCCGAGCGCCACCGTCACCCCGATCGTCTGACTCCCGGGCCGGGTCAGCGCGTGGAGCCCCTGGCGCCACGCGAAGGAGCGCGGGCGCGGGAGCCGTCCCGCGAGCCGCCGGGTGGCCCACGCGGCGAGGACGAGGAGCCCGAGCGCGCCCGCGGCCGCCGCGAGGAAGATGGCGCCGATCCGGAGCGGGCCCGCCTGCCAGAGGGCGAGCGCGGCCAGCCCTCCGCCCACCACGATCCCGGTCGCCCAGGGCCGGCGCGGCCGCACGCTCCCGGCCGAGACCGGGTGCCGGAGCAGGATCGCCGGCGGCACGGCGCGCGCGGAGAGGAGCGGCCAGAGCGCGAAGAGGAGCGTCGCCAGGCACCCCGCCAGGAGTCCGGTCGCCACCGCGCCGGGCGCGGCGCGCGCCTCGAGATCGAAGGGGACGAACGGCTGGAGCAGAGGCCCGAGCGCGAGCTGGACGGCGGTGCCCAGCACCGCGCCCGCGAGGCTCCCGAGCGCCCCGAGCGCGAGCGCCTGGACGACGTACACGGCGGTCAGCGTCCGTGCGCTCGCCCCGAGGCAGCGGAGGATGGCGATCGTCCCCACCTTCCGCGCGAGGAACGCGCGCACGGCGGCGGCCACGCCGATGCCGCCGACGAGCAGGCTCGTGACGCCCACGAGGCGCAGGTAGGTCGTGAGCTGGTCGAAGAAGCGGCGGAGCCCGGGCTGGGCCTCGTCGAACGTGGCGACGCGCACGGCCGGGTCGGCCATCGCCTCCACCAGGGCGGCGCGCGCGGCGCGCGGCTCGAGCCCGGCGGGGAGGCGCACGAGGGTGCGGTGGCGGACGCGGCTGCCGAGCCGGACGAGGCCCGTGGCGTCGAGGCTCGCGGCGTTCAGGAGGATGCGGGGTCCGAGCGTGAAGAGCGACGCCGCGCGGTCGGGCTCCTTCCGGACGACGCCGGTCACGGTGAGGGTCGCATCACCGATGGCGAGCGCGTCGCCCATCGCGAGGCCGAGCCGCCCGAGGACGGACTCCTCGACCACGACCCCCCCGCCGGCCAGGAGCGCGTCGAGCGGGCGCGCGGGGACGGTGTCGAGACGGCCGTAGAGGGGATAGCCCGCGTCGACCGCCTTCAGCTCGACGAGGAGCGTGCCGCCCCGGGCGGCGTTCCGCGCCATCGCCACCAGCTCGCGCACCCGGGTCACGGCGGCGCCGCGTCGCGCGAGGTCCCCGACCGGCGCTTCCGACGCGGGATCGAGCGGGCGGCCCGACCGGAGCTCGACGTCACCGCCGAGGAGGGCGCGCGCCTCGCGGCCGAGCGAGCGGTCGAGCGATGCGGCCACGCTCAGGACCGCCACGAGAGCGCCGACTCCGAGCGCGATGCACGCGAGGAAGCCGGCGAAGTGCCGCCACGCGCCCCGCGTCTCCCGCCAGGCGAGGGCGGCGACGAGACGCCAGGGGAGAGCCGGGGGCGCGGACGCGGCGGCCCGGGGCGGCAGTCTCACGCGGCGGCGCGGTCCCCCACCACGCGGCCGTCCCGGAGCTCCACGATCCGCTCGGCGTGCGCGGCGAGCGCGGGGTCGTGGGTCACCAGGATGAGCGTCGTCCCCCGGCGGCGGTGGAGCCCGGCCAGCAGCTCGACGATCTGGGCGCCGGTCGCGGAGTCCAGGTTGCCGGTCGGCTCGTCCGCGAGCACGAGACCCGGGCGGTTCGCGACGGCCCGCGCGAGCGCGACCCGCTGCTGCTCGCCGCCCGACAGCTCCGCGGGGTAGTGGCCCACGCGCCGCGCGAGCCCCACTTCCTCGAGGAGCGCGCGCGCCAGCTGGGCGGGCGCCCGCGCGCCCGCCAGCTCGAGCGGGATGGCGACGTTCTCGAGCGCGGTCAGGGTCGGGATCAGGTGGAAGGCCTGGAACACGTAGCCGATCTTCGCGAGGCGAAGCCGGGCGAGGGCGTCCTCGTCGAGGGAGGCGAGGTCCACCCCGTCCACGCGCACGGAGCCGGCCGTCGGCCGGTCGAGCCCGGCGACCAGTCCGAGGAGCGTGGACTTGCCGCTTCCGGACGGGCCCGTGATCGCCACGAACTGGCCCGCGGGCACCTCCAGCGTGACGCCGTCCAGGATGGTCACGACGCCGGCCGCGCTCCGGAGCCGCATGACGAGGTCGCGGACCTGGACCATCCGCACCTCATATTACACTGTGCTCATGCGGGGGCTTCGTGGCGGCCGCCGTCGCCCTGGTGATCGGTCTCGTGGCCGCGCTCGTTTCGCCCGCGCGCGGGAACGAGCGCGTCGTCGTCGCGCTCGGCGACAGCCTGACGGCGGGTCTCGGCGTGGCCCCCGACGAGGCGTGGCCCGCCCTGGTCGAGGCGCGGCTCCGGCGCGAGGGCTATCCGTACCGCGTCGTGAACGCCGGCGTGAGCGGAGACACGACGGCCGGCGGCCGCCGCCGGGTGGACTGGGTGCTGCGGAACCGGCCCCAGGTGGCCGTGGTCGCGCTCGGCGCGAACGACGGGCTCCGGGGCCTCGCGACCGACGCGATGGAGACCAATCTCGTCGCGATCGTCGAGCAGCTCCGGGCCGGCGGGGTGGCGCGGGTCCTCGTCGCGGGGATGGAGGTGCCGCCCAACTACGGGACGGCGTACACGCGTGCGTTCCGCGAGGTGTTTCCCGGCGTGGCCCGCCGGACGGGGTCGGCGCTCATGCCGTTCCTGCTGGACGGCATCGCGGCCGATCCTCGCCTGAACCAGGCGGACGGCATCCACCCGAACGCCGCCGGCCACCGCGCCATCGCCGAGCGCGTCTGGCCTCATCTGATCGCGTTGCTGACGCGATGAGGCGGGCCCGCTCCCTGCCCGCAATGGCCGTCGAGGAAGCCCCGGCGCCGGGCTGGGCGGCAGGGCCCCGGGCGGGCCCGGCCGCGGAGGCTCCGCTCGGGCTGCGATCGGATCGCCCCGGGCGGTGGGCCGCGCTCCTGGCGGGCGCCCTCGTTCTCGCGGGGTGCGCCGGGGGCGCGCCGGCGACCGGGAGCCGCACGCCGCTCGCCTTCGGCCCCGACGCGGATGTCGGCGCCTCGGCGCGGCTGGTCGCGGCCCGCGCCCAGCGCGCGGAAGTGGTGTACCTCGGCGAGCTTCACGACAACCCCCAGCACCACGCCATCCAGGCCCGGATCCTCGAGACGCTGCTCGAGGCGGGCGCCCGTCCGGCGCTCGCGTTCGAGATGGTGCCGGAGACCCGGCAGGGGGCGCTCGAGGCCGCTGTCCAGAGCGACGCGGGCCCGGCCGAGGTCGATCGGCAGATCGGCTGGAGCGCCCAGGGCTGGCCCGACTTCGCCATGTACTGGCCGCTCTTCGAGCTGGCGCGGCGATACCGGCTCCCCGTCGTGGGAACGGATCTGGACCCGGCCCTCGCGCGCCGGATCGGCCGGGACGGCCTCGCGGCCGCGGGGCCCGATCCCGGCCGGCTCCGCTCGGCGCTCCCGGACGATCCGGTGCGGGACCAGGCGATCGCGCGGCGGCTCCGGGCAGCCCACTGCGACCAGATCAGCGAGGCGCGCGCGACCCGGATGCTCGACAGCTGGTACGCGCGCAACGTCGTCATCGCGCGGCGGGTGAGCGGCGGTCTCGAGCGCGCCGCTCAGGTCGTGGTGATCATCGGGCGCGGCCACCAGTCGCCGGGCGGCGTGCCGGAGCAGCTGGGCGCCCTCCGGCCCGGGACCCGCCAGCTCGTGGTCGGCCTCTTCGAGGGCGAGGCCGACGGCCCGACCGAGCCCCTGTCCGACGTGGCCTGGGTGACGCCGAGCCGTCCCCGCCCCAACCCCTGCCTCTCCTTCCCCCAGCGCCTGGGCGGGGTGGGCGGAGTCAGACTTTGACTTCCATGCAATTTCGGCCGCCCCCGGCGCGAGGGTGAAGTGTCGCGAAGTCAAAGTCCGACCCCGATGACCGGCGGCGAGGCGCTCGTCCAGACGCTGCTCGCGCACGGCGTCACGCAGGGGTTCGGGGTGCCGGGCGAGAGCTACCTCGCCGTCCTCGAAGGGCTCCGCCGCGAGCGGGCGCGCTTCCGCCTGGTCGTGACGCGCCACGAGTCGGGCGCGACCTTCGCGGCGGAGGCGTACGGGAAGCTCGCGCGGCGCCCGGCGGCCGCCTTCGTCACCCGCGGCCCGGGGGCGACCAACGCCGCGATCGGGATCCACACCGCGACGCAGGACTCCACGCCCGTCCTCCTCTTCGTCGGCCACGTGCCGACCCACGCGAAGGGGCGCGAGGCGTTCCAGGAGATCGACTACCACCGCATGTACGCGCCCGTCGCCAAGGCGGTGCTGGAGCCGGAGTCGGGCGCCGACGTGGCCGAGTGCACGGCGCGGGCGATCCGGCTGTCCGTGGCCGGGCGGCCGGGGCCCGTCGTCGTGGTGCTGCCCGAGGACGTCACCGAGGCGGGGGCGGGGGACGCCCCCATCCCGGTGTCGCCCCCGCGGCTCCGCCCCGTGCCGGCGCCGGAGGGCGTGCGGGAGGCGGCGCGGCTCGTGGCCGGCGCGCGCCATCCGCTGGTGATCGCGGGCGAGATGGCGGCCTTCGAGGACGCCACCTCGGCGCTCGTCCGGTTCGCGGAGACGAGCGGCGCCGGCGTCGTGACCGCGTGGCGCCGCCAGGACACGTTCCCGAACGACCACCCGGCGTATCTGGGCCATTTCGGGATCGGGCGGGCCCCGTTCCAGCGGGAGGCCTGGGCGGCGTGCGACGTCGTGATCGCGGCCGGCACGCGGCTCGACGACATCACGACCGAGGAGTTCACGCTCCTCCGGCCCGACCAGCGTCTGGTGCACGTCCACCCGGACCCCGCCATCCTCGCGCGGTGGCGGGCCGACGTGCCGCTCGCGGCGGACACGGGCGTGACCCTCCTCGCGCTGGCGGGGGCCCTGGGCGGCGGCCCGCCGCCGCCGGCCCGCCTCGCGTGGCGCGACCGGCTCCGCGCGGAGTTCCTCGCCTTCACGCGTCCGGGCCAGGTGCCCGTGCGCGGCGCCGTCGATCCGGCGCGCGTGGTGGAGGCCGTGACGGCCGCGCTCCCGGCCGAGGCGATCGTGGTCAACGACGCGGGCAACTTCGCGGGCTGGGTGCATCGCTACCACCGCTTCCGCCTCGCCGGCACCCAGGCCGCCCCCTCCTCGGGGGCGATGGGCTACGGCGTGCCCGCGGCGATCGGCGCCAAGCTGGCCCGCCCGGACCGTCCCGTCGTGGCCTTCGTGGGCGACGGCGGGTTCCTCATGACCGGACAGGAGCTGGTGACGGCCGTCCAGGAAGGCCTGCCGGTGAAGGTGGTCCTCGGCGACAACGGCGCCTACGGCACGATCGCCATGCACCAGCACAAGCGCATCGGGCCCGACGGGCTCTTCGCCGTCCACCTCCGGAGCCCCGATTTCGCGGCCGTCGCGCGCGCGTACGGCGCCGCCGCGTTCACCGTCGAGAAGACGGCGGAGTTCGCCGACGCGTTCGCGGCCGCCCTCGAGCATCCCGGCCCCGCGCTCGTCCACGTGAAGACGGATCTCCGGGACATCTCGACAGCAGGCCCGCTGCCCGACTGAGCGCGCGGCCCGCCGTGGCGCGCGCCGGCCACCGCCGCGCCGGCTAGCAGGGCGGAGGCTTGACGGGCAGTTCCCGGTCGGGGATCGTCAGCCGGGTGAGCTTCACCTCGGTCTGACCGTCGAACGCGCGGATCCGCGCTTGCGCGAGCAGGTCGGCAAACGTCCCGGACCCGCTGACGAACGGGATGGCGGCCGACTTCGGCACGAAGACGACGAGGGTCTCGCCGATCGGCGGGTCGCCGCCCGGCGGCTTGACCCAGGTCAGGACGATCCCGTAGCCCCCGACGCGAGCGTCCGCGTGAATGACTTCCCGCGCGACGAGCTGCGGAAGGAGCTTCGGAGCGTAGCGACGGAAGGCTTCGGCGGCGCGGGCGCCGGTGTCGTCGCCGGGCAGGACCGGCTCGCTGGGGATCCACACCCACGTCGCGAGGTGGGGGAGCAGTCCTTCGGTTCCGAAGGGCCGGCGGAAGCCAAGGCCGTGCTGATGGAAGTCCACCTCGGGCGTGCACCGACGAACCGACTGGTAGAGGGTCTGGAGCTCGCGGAGGTACGCCTGGGCCAGCCCCCGAGCGTCCGGGGCCTTGTACTCCGAGAGCGGGAAGATCGCCTCCTCCGCCGACCTCTGGGGCCAGCCGGCCCGGGGGCCGAGGAGGAGCACGAGGACCGCGGCGCCCGTCGCCCACCACCGGGTCCGCCCCGTCCTCCCCAACCGGATCATCCGGGGTCATGTGGCGGGCTGTCTGGCGGGCCATCGGGCGGTCGCGTTCGCGTCCGTCAGTTCTGGAAGATCTGGTCGGCGCGCACCACCACAGGGTCGCCCCACCACGACTGGGCGGCGGCTTCCCGCGTGTCCGTGCTGGTCACCTTCGGAGTCTTGCCCTGATTCTTGAGGGAGAACGCCATGTGGTCACCGGACGCGAAGTGGGTCGAGTGCGACGTCCACTCCTTGTAGGTCGCGGACGAGCAGCCGGTACCGGCCACGACACCCGCGAACGACAGCAGCGCGATCGAGAGACTCGAGATTCCGAAGCGCATGGCGGACCCCTCCCTGGTGAAGCGGACATGGAACACGAGGAACCTCTGC
Source organism: uncultured Candidatus Rokubacteria bacterium (assembly GCA_963745015.1). Taxonomy (GTDB): domain Bacteria; phylum Methylomirabilota; class Methylomirabilia; order Rokubacteriales; family DASRDR01; genus DASRDR01. Next base: position 445,544 of record CAVUVU010000005.1, on the reverse strand, counting down.
AGCATATCCGAGAGCCGGCGACCGCGGCAATCGCCGTCGGCGGCGGCGCGCCGGCCGCCGCACCGTGTTGACGGCGGCAAGGCACTCTGGGAACATCGACCGCCGGCTTCGCCGGAGATCCCCGCTCGACCGCGAAGGCGACCGTTCGACACACTGAGGAGGCGCGCGATGAGAATGGGCAAGTGGCTCCTGGTAGCCCTCGGCTTGACGCTCGGGATCGCGGGCGCCGCCGGGGCCCAGCCCGTCGAGATCGAGTACTGGCAGTACACCTTCGCCCAGCGCGTGCAGGCGATCGACGAGCTCATCAAGCGCTTCGAGGCGGAGAACCCCGGCATCAAGGTCAAGCACACGCACGTGCCCTACGACGACTTCCGGCTGAAGATCGCCGCCGCGATCCCCGCCGGCCAGGGGCCGGACGTGGTCCAGCTCTTCTACGGCTGGCTCCAGGACTACCTGAAGGCGAAGCTCCTCCAGCCGCTCCCGACGGAGCTGTTCGACACCGCCGAGATCGAGCGCGACTTCTTCCCGCTGGTGAAGCAGATGAAGGTGGACGGGCGGTACTACGCCGTGCCCACCGCCGTGCGGTCGCTCTCCCTGTTCTGGAACAAGAAGCTGTTCGCGGAGGCCGGGCTCGACCCCGCGAAGCCGCCCCAGACGCTCGACGAGCTGCTGGACATGGCCCGGAAGCTGACCAAGCGCGACGCGGGCGGCAACCTCCTCCAGGCCGGCATCGCGCTCGACATGGGGCTCCAGGATCACCACTGGCTGCGCGAGGTGCTGATCCGCCAGATGGGCGGCCAGCCGTACTCGGCCGACGGCCGGAGCGTCGCCTACAACACGCCGGCCGGCCACCGCGCCGTCGCCTGGTACACCGACCTCGCGACCAAGCAGAAGGTCGGGGAGTTCGGCTTCCTCACCGACGGGGTCACGGCGTTCAAGGCCGGCAAGGCCGGCCTCATGATCGACGGCTCGTTCCGCCTCGCCGCCTTCGACGCCCAGGCGGGCCTCGACTACGCGGTCGCCGAGCTGCCGACCCACCAGGGCAAGCGCTCCAACTTCGCGTCCTACTGGGTCAACGGGATCACGCCGAAGGCGACCGGCGCCAAGCGGGACGCGGCGGCGAAGTTCCTGAAGTTCATCACCACGCCGGCGGCGATGGAGCTGTGGCTCGAGAAGGTGGGCGAGCTCCCGGCGCGGAAGGCGGTGGCCGAGCGCGACCCGATCCGCAACAACCCGAAGTACGGCGCGTTCATCCGCGGCCTCGGCTACGCCGAGGCGACCTTCTTCGTCAACGAGACCGCCCAGCGCAAGCTCTTCATGGACATGGTCGACCGCGTCGTCCTCAAGGCCCAGCCGGTGCCGGAGTCGGTCGCGCAGGCGGCCGCCGAGGAGCAGAAGCTGCTGGACGCGTTCTACAAGTAGGGCCTGCGGGGCCCCGGGGCTCGGCCCGGGGCCCTCCGCCCCTTCTCGGTCGCGATGCTGGACCGGCTCTCCCTCCGTGCGCGGCGGACCCTCTCCGCGTGGGCGTTCCTCGCGCTGCCCATCCTCTTCTACGGCGCGATTCGCTTCTATCCCACCGCCGACGCGCTGCTGACGTCCCTGACCGACTGGAACATCGTCGGCCCGCGCCGGTTCGTCGGCCTCGACAACTACCGGCGCCTCCTGGCGGACCCGATCTTCTGGAAGGTCATGGGGAACACCTTCCAGTACCTGATCGTGGGCGTCGTCCGTGAGCCTCGCGCTGTCCTTTCTCGTGGCCTACCACCTCGACCGGATCCGCGCCGGCCACGCCCTCCTCCGCGCGCTCTACTTCGTGCCCCACCTCACGACCGCGGTGGCCATGGCGTGGGTGTGGAAGTGGCTCTACCAGCCGGTGCCGATCGGCCTCTTCAACGGCCTCCTGGTGTGGGCGGGCCTCTCGCAGCAGCCGTTCCTGCGCTCCACCGAGCAGGCGCTCTACGCCGTCCTGGCGCCCGCCGTCTGGGCGGGTCTCGGATTCCAGATCGTGATCTTCCTGGCCGGCTTGAAGGCGATCCCGCAGGAGTACTACGAGGCGGCGGCGATCGACGGCGCCGGGAGCTGGCGGACGCTGGTGGACGTCACGCTCCCGCTCCTCCGGCCGACCGTCGTCTTTCTCGTCGTCGTCAGCTCGATCGCGTTTCTCCGGATCTTCGACTACGTGTACAGCATGACCAACGGCCAGGGCGGGCCGCTCGACGCGACCAAGCCGCTCGTCCTCATGATCTACGAGACCGCCTTCGGCCACTTCCAGATGGGCTACGCCACCGCCCAGACGGTCGTCCTGTTCGTCATCCTCCTCGCCATCTCGCTGTTCCAGCTCCGGCTGCTCCGGTCCGCATGAGCCCACGGGCCGAAGGCCGTCCGACCGACTCGCGCGGAGCCAGGGGCGCCCGGTGAGCGTCGTGGCGGGCCGGGGGCGGCGCGGGCGGCCGGGGCGGACGATCGTCTGGGCGCTCCTGCTCCTCGGCGGCGTCCTGATGGTGATGCCGTTCGTCTACATGCTGTCGACCTCGCTCAAGGAGAACGCCGAGGTCTACCAGCTGTCGCTCCTGCCCCGGTCGCCGACGCTCGCGAACTACCGCCGGCTGACCGCCGCCTCCGGGTTCCCGCGCTGGTTCCTCAACTCCCTCGTGATCGCGGTCCTGACGACGCTCTCCGTGCTCGTCTTCGACAGCCTGGTGGGCTACACGCTGGCGAAGTTCCGGTTCCGCGGCCGCCGGCTCGTGTTCCTGGCCATCCTCAGCACGCTCATGGTCCCGACCGAGATGCTCGTCCTGCCGTGGTACGTCATGAGCAAGAATCTCGGCTGGCTCGACACCTACTGGGGCATCATGTTTCCGGGGATGATGACCGGGTTCGGGACCTTCCTCATGAAGCAGTTCTTCGAGAGCGTGCCGGACGAGCTGCTCGAGGCCGCCCGGGTCGACGGGCTGGGCGAGTTCGGGATCTGGTGGCGCATCGCCATGCCGCTCGTGGGCCCGGCCCTGTCGGCGCTGGCGATCTTCACGTTCCTCGGGAACTGGACGGCCTTCCTCTGGCCGCTCATCTCGACGACGAACCGCGATCTCTACACGCTGCCGGTCGGGCTGGCCTCGTTCTCGGGCGAGTTCCAGCGGGAGTGGGAGATGGTGATGGCCGGCGCCAGCGTGGCCACGCTCCCGATGCTGCTCGTGTTCATCGTGCTCCAGAAGTACATCGTGCGGGGCGTCATGCTGGCCGGCCTCAAGGGCTAGGGGCGCGACCGATGACCGTCGCATCCCGGCGTCCTCGGCCCTCGCCCGTCCTCGGCGTACAGGAGTACGCCTCCGGGGGGCTCGGGCCTGCGTCCTTGGGCTGCTCGGTCCTCGCCCCCGCTCGATGGGGAATGGCGGGGAGCCGTGTGCGGTCGGTGACGACCGTGCCTCGTCGGCGGGAACCAGGGCTGATCGAGGGCGCGAGGCGGGCATGACGGGGTCGCACGACGAGGAGCGGTTTCCGGCGCCGGTGTACCGGGAGACGGTGCTCGCGCCGCTCTTCGAGGGCGTGAAGCGGCACCACTGGCGGCAGCAGATGCGGATCAACCGGGCGAGCGCGATCATGCTGGCCGCGCAGGGCCTCCTCACCCGGCGCGGAGGCGGGAGCGATCCTCCGGGCCCTCGACGACATCGAGCGCGACACCGACGTCCCGGCGCTCGCCTACACGGGCGAGCACGAGGACTTCTTCTTCCTCGTCCAGACGGAGCTCGAGCGGCGGCTCGGCGTCGAGACGGCCGGGAAGCTCCACACGGGCCGGAGCCGGAACGACATCGACCACACGGTGTTCAAGATGGCGCTCAAGGAGCGCCTCGCCGCCCTGCTCGCCGATCTCCTCGGGGCCGTCTCGGCCCTGCTCGAGGTCGCGGAGGCGAACCGCGGCACGCTGGTGGTGGCGTACACCCACGGCCAGCCGGCCCAGCCGACGACCTACGGGCACTACCTCGGGGCGCTCATCGAGCTCCTGCTCCGCGACGTGGAGCGCCTGCGCCTGGCGAGCCGCTACCCCGATCTCTCCAGCATGGGGGCGGCCGCGATCACGACCTCCGGCTTCCCGCTGGACCGGAAGGCGATGGCCGAGCTCCTGGGCTTCGCCGACGTCCAGGACAACGCCTACGGCTGCATCGCCGCCAACGACTACGTCACCAGCGTGTACGGCGCGCTCCAGCTCCTCTTCATCCATCTCGGGCGGTTCGCGCAGGACCTCAACGCCTGGACGTCGTTCGAGGTGGGGCACCTCCACGTCCCCGACGCGTACGTGCAGGTGAGCTCGATCATGCCGCAGAAGCGGAACCCCGTCGCGGTCGAGCACCTGCGGCTCCTCTGCTCGCTCGCCGCGGGCCGGGCCGAGGCGACGCTCGACGGTGCTCCACAACACGCCGTTCACCGACGTGAACGACGCGGAGGGCGAGGTGCAGGCGGCCGGCTACGCGGCCTTCGACGCGGGCAGCCGGGCGCTCCGGCTCCTGGCCGGCTTCGTCCGCGCCGCGCGCGTCGACGAGGCGCGCGTCCGCCGCCACATCGACGAGAGCTGCATCACGGCGACCGAGCTGGCCGACTCCCTGGTGCGCGCGGAGGGCATCTCGTTCCGCCAGGCGCACGAGGTCGTCTCGCGGCTGGTGCGGGGGATGCTCGGCCGGGGCGAGCGGTTTCCCACCGTTCCGTACGCGGCCTTCGCCGAGGCGTTTGCCCAGGTGGCGGGGCGCCCGCCCCGGCTCGGGGACGCGGACCTTCGCCGGTACACCACGCCCGAGCACTTCGTCGCCGTGCGCACGCTCCCGGGCGGCCCGGCGCCCGCCCCGCTCGGGGCAAGCCTCGCCCGCTACCGGAGCGAGCTCGACGCCGCCCGCGCCTGGCTCGGCGACTACCGGGCTCGGCTCGAGGACGTCGACCGCCGGCTGGCCGACCGCGCGCGCGCCCTGACGGGCGAGTAGAGCGCCGGCTTTCGACGCGGTCAGCGCACGCGCTGGTCGCGGCGGTGCGCGGCGATCAGCGCGAGGATCTCTGCCGCGACCGTCGCCGCCAGCAGCGCGCTGATCTGGCCCGGGTCGTGGTTCGGATTCATCTCCACGACGTCCGCGCCGGCCAGGTCCAGGCCGCGGAGGCTCCGGATCAGCCGGAGGATCTCCCGGGCCGACGGGCCGCCCGCCTCCGGCGTCTGGACGCCCGGCGCGAAGGCCGGATCGACCACGTCGAGGTCGAACGAGAGGAAGACCTTGCGGCCGCGGAACTTGTCGAGGATCCGGCGGGCGAGCACGTCCAGGCCGCCGTCCAGCATCTGGTCGGTGGTGACGACCTCGTAGCCCAGATCCAGCGACTGCTGGATGTCCTGGTTGCTGAAGAGCGAGCCGCGCATCCCGATCTGCATCGAGGCGCGCGGGTCGATGACGCCCTCTTCGACTCCTCGCCGGAACGCGGTGCCGGCGCTGTGGCGCTGGCCGGCGAAGTAGGTGTCCCAGGTGTCCGTGTGCGAGTCGAAGTGCAGGACGGCGAGGGGCCGTGGAGCCGGCCCAGCGCGCGGAGCTCCGGGAGCGCAATGGAGTGGTCGCCTCCGATCCCGACGGGGATCACCTGCCGGGCCACGAGCGGGGCCATCGCCGCCTCGATGCGCTCGAAGGACTCGGGGAGGTACCCGGGCACGACGTCCGCGTCGCCGTAGTCGACGATCGCGCACTCCTCGAAGACGTTCAGGTCCTGGTAGGGATTGATCGGCCGCAGCATGAGCGACATCGCCCGCACCGCGCTCGGGCCGAACCGGCACCCCACCCGGAACGGCGACCCCGTGTCGAACGGTATGCCCAGGACCGCGACGTCCACGCCTTCGCAGCTCTCGCGTGTGCGGCAGGCGCATGAAGGTCGTGATCCCGACGAAGCGGGGGGTCCGGAGCGAGTCCTCGGGCAGGAATGTCGGCATGGGTCCCTCAGGTCGCGCCGTCGCGCGGCGCGCGCTCGACGAGGAACTGGAACAGCGCCTGGGCGGCCAGGCGGATCGTGGTCTCGGCGGGTCGTAGTTCGGCGCCACCTCCACGAGGTCCAGCGCCGCGACCGGATAGCGGGCGAACACGGAGACGGCCTCGAAGAGCTGCCGCGCCTCCAGGCCGTCGAGGACGACCCGCCGGTGCCCGGCGCGTACGCGCAGGCGACGACATCGATGTCGATCGAGACGTACAGAAGATCCACCCGCCGGCAGAGCCTGGCCAGCGCCTCGTCGAGCGCGGCCGTCATCCCCCGGCGCCGCACCTCGCCCAGGGTCACGAGACTCATGTCGCGCTGCCGGAGGTACTCCCACGTCTCCCGGCCCGCGAGGCCCGTCTGGCCGACGAGAAGCATGTCGACGGGTCCAGGCCCGCCAGCTCCGAGATCCGGCGGACCGTCGACCCGTGGTACACGGGGCCCCACACCGGGTTCGCGTCGAACATGTCGAGGTGGTTGTCGAGGTGGACGTAGCCGACGCGCGCGCCCGGTCGCGTCTCCGCGATGCCCTGCGAGGAAGCCCTCGACGCACGGGAACTGACGTAGTGGTCGCCGCCGAGGATCAGGGGGAAGGCGCCGGTGGCCGTGACGCTTCGGGTGAAGGACGCGATCGCGGCGCTCGTGCGCGCGAGATCCGTCGGGAAGATCTCGACGTCGCCCAGGTCCACGACCGCCAGCTCCTCGGGGAAGCGCACCTCGCGCCCGGTCTCGAGGTCGATGTAGCTCGCGTCGGGGCTGGAGCGGAGGAAATAGTCGAAGTAGGCGGAGCTCTGGCGGATGCCCCGCGGCCCCCACCGCGCGCCCGGCCGGGAGCCGCTCGTGTAGTCGTACGGAATGCCGAAGACGGCCGTCGCGCCCGGCCGGAGGCCGCCAGATCCGCCCATCGGCCGGCGCATGAACGTCGCGATGCCGGCGTGGTAGGCCTGGGGGCGCGTCGCGCCCCGTCCCTCGCCGGCTCCCCCGTGCGATCGTGCTCTCGGCCATCATGCCCTCGCCTCGGTCTCGGGCGCCGCCTCGCGCCCCTCCACGAGCACCCGCTGGAGGAACTCGGCCGTCCGGGGATGCGTCGGCGCCCGGAAGATGGCCCGGGGCGCGCCCACCTCGATGATCCGACCCTGGTCCATGACGATCACGCGATCGGCCACCTCCCGGGCGAACTGCATCTCGTGGGTCACCACGATCATCGTCATGCCGTCCTGGGCGAGGCCGCGCATCACCTTCAGGACCTCGCCCACCAGCTCGGGGTCGAGCGCCGAGGTCACCTCGTCGAAGAGCATGGCCTCCGGCTGCATCGCGAGGGCCCGGGCGATGGCCACGCGCTGCTGCTGGCCGCCCGAGAGCTGATGCGGGTGCGCCGCCGCCTTGTCCGCGAGCCCGATGCGCTGCAGGAGCTCGGTGGCGCGCGCGCGGGCTTCACCGGGGGCGAGGCCCCGCACGTGGATCGGGCCCGCGGTGACGTTGTCGAGGACGGTCATGTGCGGGAAGAGGTTGAATCGCTGGAAGACCATCCCGATCTCGAGCCGCACGGCCCGGATCGTCCGGTCGTCGGGCCGCCGGGGGCGACCGTCCGGTCCCGGCTCCGCGAGGTGGATTCCCTTGATGGTGATGGCCCCTCCGTCGACCGTCTCGAGGGCGTTGAGCACCCGGAGAAGCGTGGTCTTGCCCGACCCGCTCGGACCGATCACCACCACGACCTCGCCGGGGTCGACGTCGAGGGTCACGCCACGCAGGACCTCGAGCGTCCCGAAGCGCTTCCAGACGTCGCGGACGACGATCAGGGGAGCGCGGAGTGAGCCGGTGCGCGCGTCCGCCGGCTCGCCGCGGCTGCTCACGCGCCGATCCGCATGCGCCGCTCGAGCCAGGCCACGCCGCGGCTTGCCGGGTAGCTGATGGCGAAGTAGATGACCAGCACCGCGGTGAAGATCGCGAAGTACTGGAACGTCTCCGCCGCGAGAAGCCGGGCGCTGAACAGGAGCTCGCGGATGGAGATGGTCGCGACGATGGCCGTGTCCTTGAAGAGCGACACGAGGTAGTTCCCCATCGGCGGGATGACGATCCGGAACGCCTGCGGGAGCACGACGAGTCCGAGGATGAGCGTCGTCGGCATCGCCAGCGCGTGCCCGGCCTCCCACTGAGAGCGGTCGATGGCCTCGATCCCGGCCCGGTACACCTCGCTCATGTATGCCCCGTAGTTGATTCCGAGCCCGAGGATGCCGGTCAGGATCGGGTTCATCGTGATCCCGACGAAGGGGAGGACGAAGTAGAGGTAGAAGAGCTGGACGAGGAGCGGCGTTCCCCGCACGAGCTCGACGAACCCCTGCGCCGGCTTGTACAGGTACCAGCGCCGACGGTTCAGCCGCGCGAGGGCGAGGACGAGGCCCAGGACGAGCGCGAAGGCGAAGCTGGCCACGGTAAGAAAGATCGTGAGGGCCGTGCCCCGCATGAGCGGTGGGCCCCATTCGAGCCAGCGGTCGATCACGGATGGCTCCAGGCCAGCGGGCGCGAGGAGGCTTCGTCGCCTCGTCCTCGCGCCCGCCGGCCGTGCTGCGTGAGCGCTATGGCTTCAGGTAGAACGACGGGGGCACGAGACCGTACTTCTCGAACACGCGGTCGAGCGACCCGTCGGCCTTCATCGCCGCCAGCGTCCGGTTGAGCGCCTCCCGCAGGTCAGCGCTGTCCTTCCGCACGGCGAGGGCCACCGCGTTCGACACCTTCTCGCGCGGCTGGTAGTCGGCCACGAGCTCGATTCCCGAGGTTCGGGTTTTGCTTGACGGCATAGGCGGCCAGCACGGCGTCCACGAGCCCCCCGTCGAGCCGGCCGGCGGCCACGTCGGCGATGAGCTCGGTCGGGGTGGGGTACGCCTTGGTCTCGATCTTGGCGCCCTGCTTGTTCAGGTCATTGAGCCAGTCGATCCAGACGGTGCCTTCGTACGAGCCGGCCGACTTCCCGCCCAGATCGGCCAGCTTGTGTATGCCCTTCGGGTTCCCCTTCCGCACGATCAGGGTCTCGGAGTTGTAGAAGAGGATGTCGCTGAAGTCGACCAGCTGCTTGCGCTTCTCCGTCGGGAAGAAGGTGTCGCAGGCGAGGTCGATCCGCCCGCTGGTGAGCGCGGGGATCAGGCTGCCGAACGGCATCGTGTAGACGTCGATCTTCTCGATTCCCTCGCGCTTGAGCAGCGCCTGGCAGAAGTCGAGGGTGATGCCCGAGCGGCTGGTCACTGGCGGACATCCATGCGATCGGGGCGTTGCCGCCGGAGATGCCGACCACGAGCGCTTTCGCCGCCTTGGCCTTCGCGAGCGCCCCTTGCGCCGCGGCCGGCGTGGCGACCGCCAGACATGCGAGCGCCGCGAGGACGAGTCCGAGACCCGCTCCGGCCGAGATTCTGTTTCTAGGCATGCTCTCCTCCTGGTTCGTACCTTGCGAGCTTTGAACGAGACTCGTTGTCTTCGAGTGCCCTCGTGTCGCGCGCCTCACGCTGGGCGCGGGAACCTCGCGAGTGCGTTGCCGGAGTGGCGTGTTGCGCAACGACCGTCGGAAAGATCGTCTGCGTCGTGTATACGAACGGGCCCGCCGGCTGTCAAGGGGTGCGCCGCCGCGCATCGGTGCTCGGCCCGCCGCGCACAAAATGCGCATTCGGGGTTAGGCTAGTGGACACCGGCACGAACCGCTGCACACGGGAGGCCCGATGACGACGACCGCGACCCTGACCGAGCAGTGGCCCAAGCAGTGGGCGGAGCGGGGCTTCCTGCCCGTGGTGGATGTCCTCGCGCCCGACGAGGCCGTGCGCTGCCGCGCCCAGTTCGACGCGCTGGAGCGGGAGATCCCGCCGGACGCCGCCGAGGTGCGGATCTTCGACCGGCACTTCGACCAGGAGTTCGTCTGGCGGCTGGCCACCCATCGGCGGGTGCTCGACGCCGTGGAGGCCGTCCTCGGGCCGGACGTCGTGCTGCTGGCGTCCAACTTCTTCTGCAAGTACCCGGCAGAGGAGCGCGGCGAGCGGTTCGTGGCCTGGCACCAGGACGTGACCTACTGGGGCCTCGAGCCGGCGCGCGCCATCACCGCCTGGATCGCCATCGACGACGCCGACGTGGAGAACGGATGCATGAGCGTGATTCCGGGCTCCCACCGCCTGGGGGTCCTCGAGCACGGCAAGTCCGACCGGGAGGGCAATCTCCTCAGCATCAACCAGGCGGTGCCGGACGCGCTCGTCGACGAGGCGCGGGCGGTGTCGATGCCGCTCCGCGCGGGGCAGATGTCGCTCCACGACGGCATGCTGCTCCACGGGAGCCATCCCAACCGGTCGAGCCGCCGCCGCTGCGGGCTCGCGGTGCGGTTCACCACGCCCGACGTCCGCCAGGTGTCCCCGAACTCGCTCCGCGGGTACTACCGCCCGGTCCTGGTGCGCGGCGTGGATCGCTACCGCAACTTCCCCCCGGTCGAGGTGCCCTGGCGCGTCTGACCGGGATGACGGCGCACCGGCCGAGCGACCGGGTGGCGCGATGATCCCCACGGCCGTCGACCCGCGCGGGGTGGCCTGACTCCGCGCCGTCGCCGAATCGGGGTCCTGGGAGCCGTCGTGGCGGCGGCCCTCCTCGGCGCACCGGCCGCCGGCGCTGCCCCGCCCCCGGTCCAGGCGCGATTCGACCTCGACGCGGGGGCGGCCAGCCCGTTCCCCGCCGACTGGCTCACCGTTCCCGACCGCGCCCAGCGGACCGGCCGCCGGGTGGGGAATCCCTCCGCGTCCTGCGTTCCGGCGCGGTCGCTCTGCGACGACCTGCGTCTCCTCGCCGAGCTGGACGGCTTCGACCTCGACCCGCGCCTCGCGCTCCGCTTCACGGGGGCGATCGACGTGACGAGTGTCAGCTCGCGCAGCGTGTTCCTGGTCCGTCTCGCCGCGGGGCCGCCCGAGCTGACAGGCGTGGAGCGGCTCGTCTGGGATCCCGCGACCCTCACTCTCTACGCGCGCCCCGAGAGCCTCCTCGAGCCCGAGACGCGCTACGGGCTCGTGGTGACGCGCGACCTCCGGGACGCGGCCGGCCGGCCCGTCGAGGGGTCGCCGGGCTTCGCGGCCCTTCTCCGGTCGGGCGGCGGCCCCCCCATGGGGCAGGAGCATCGCGCGGCCTTCGGCGTGCTCCGTCGCGCGCTCGAGCGTCGCGGCATCCGGGTGGACCGGGTCGTGGTTGCCTCCGTCTTCACCACCGGCAGCGTCTCGGCGTTCCTCGAGCAGGCCCGTGACGCGCTCGACCGCCGTCCGCCGGCCTCGGCGCTCATGACCGCGCCGGAGGCAGGGGGGCGCGCGTGGTTCCCGCGAGGGACCCTCTCCCGCCTCGTCCTCCGGCGCCAGGTCGGGGCGGCCGCGGCGCCGGCGGAGGCGCGGCGCCGGGCGCCGACGGGCCGCCCGACGGCTTCCGGGACGACGCGCTGCCCCTCGAGGCGCTGCCGCGGGACGTGGTCGGCGGCGTCGGGATCGGCTGGTACTGGTCACCCTGGTACCTCACGCCCGAGCTCCGGATCGTCGAGGCGCCGACCCTCGGGCCTCACCGGGCGGCCGGCGACCGACCGTCCCGTGCCGTTCGTCGTGGTGACGCCGGCCGGCCGGCCGCCCGCCGGAGGGGTGGCCGCTCGCGGTGTTCGGTCACGGCTACGGCGGCGAGATGCTCTCCAGCGCGCTTGCTCGTGGCGGGCGGTCTCGCGCGCCAGGGGATCGCGACGGTGGCGATCTCGGTCGTGGGTCACGGCGGCGGGCCGGAGGGCCGGCTCCTCGTCGGCCTCGCCGACGGGCGGACCCACGTCGTCCGGGTGCCGGGCCGCGGCGTCGATCTGGACGGGGACGCCCGCATCGAGTCCGCGGAGGGTCTGGGCCCGCTCCCCGGCAGCTCGCTCGCGCCGCTCGGGCTCCGGGACGGCCTGCGCCAGCAGGTGGTCGACCTCATGGCGCTCGTGCGGGCCGTCAGCGGCGGGCTCGACGTGGACGGCGACGGGATCGCCGACACGGGGCAGGGGGCCCTCTCCTACGCGGGGCACTCGCTCGGCGGGATCTACGGGACGCTCTTCCTCGCCGTCGAGCCGAGGGTGCGGGTCGGCGCGCTGGTGGTGCCGGGCGGGCCCGTGCCCGAGGTCGCGCGGCTCTCGCCCGTGTTCCGCCCGCGCGTCAAGGAAGCGCTGGGCCGCCGGAGCCCGTCGCTCCTGAACCTGGGCGAGGACTTCCGGGAGGATCTCCCGCTTCGCGGCGAGGGCCCGGTCGTGGCGCCGGCGCCCGGAGCGCTCGCGATCCAGGAATACCTCGCCCGGGTGGAATGGCTCGGCCGGCGCGGCGATCCCGTGGCCTACGCGCGCCACCTCCGGCGGGCGCCGCTTCCCGGGCTCGAGCCCGCCCGCGTGCTCCTCCAGTACGCCCTGGGAGACCGCGTCGTGCCGAACCCGACGACGGCGACGCTCGTCCGCGCGGGGGAGCTGAGTGACCGCGCGGTGCTCGTCCGCACCGACCGCGTGGCCCGCGCGGCCGGCGCCGAGTGGCCCGATCCGCACGGGTTCCTGCTCGCCGTCCGCGCGCCGGGCCTGATCGGCCGCGTCGCCCTGCTGGCGCAGGAGCAGGTGGCTCGCTTCCTGCGGGACGAGGGCGAGGCCCTGTGGGCCCCGGGCGGCCTGACGTTCTCCGGTCCCGACGAGCCCTACCTCGAAAGCCCGGCCTCCGGCCGCTGAGGGCCTCGGCGGCCGCCGGCGCCCGCTCGGCCGAGGGCCTGGCGGGAGTACAATGTCGGCGTTCGCCGAGCCCCGTGCGGCGGCCTTGCCGCCGCGACCCAGTGATCCCGAACCTGAGAGGGCCTCATGAAGGTGCTGAAGATCGTGCCGGAGCGGTGCACGGGCTGCCTCCGGTGCGAGCTGGCGTGCTCGTACGTGCAGACCGGCACCTTCCAGCCCGCCAAGTCGGTGATCCGCGTGTCGCCCTTCGAGGGGCACACGAGCTACGCGCCGTACACGTGCTTCCAGTGCGCCGAGGGCTGGTGCATGACCGCGTGCCCGGTGGGGGCGATCGTCATCTCGCCGGTGGGCGCCAAGGCCGTGATCGACGACCAGTGCGTCGGGTGCAAGCTCTGCACGATCGCCTGCCCGTACGGGACCATGTTCTACAACCCCGACACGCAGAAGGCGTTCAAGTGCAACCTCTGCGGCGGCGACCCGGCGTGCGCGCACGCCTGCCCGACCCAGGCCATCCTCTACGAGGAGGCCGAGACGGCGGACTGGCTCGGCGACTTCGCGGCGACGCGGGCCGCCGGGACGCTCGCCCTCGGCCGGCGGGAACGGGAGGCACTGATGGCGCCGCGCCACGTCATCGTCGGGGGCGGCACCGCCGGGCACAACGCGATCAACACGATCCGGCAGGAGGAGGGCGAGCGCTCGGAGATCGTGCTGGTCTCGGCCGAGCGGCCCTACTCGCGGATGGTCCTGCCGTACTACCTGGGCCGCACCATCGCCGAGTCCCACGTCTTCACGGCCACGCCCGCGAAGCTCGGCCGGCTCGGCGTGACGACGCACATCGGGCGCCGGGCCGCGGGGCTCGACCCGAAGGCCGGCAAGCTCACGCTCGACGACGGCACCGCGCTCGAGTACGACGACCTCCTGGTCGCGACCGGCTCGTCCGCCGTCCGGGCCCCGGTTCCGGGCGCCGACGGCCCCGGCGTCCACAGCTTCTGGACGCTCGAGCAGGCCCGGCGGCGTGGTCGCGGAGATCCGGCCGGGCAGCCACGTGGTGATGGTGGGCGCCGGCTTCATCGCCTTCACCATCCTCAACTCGATCCTCGCGCTGGGGGCGCGCCTGACGATCGTCGAGATCGCGCCCCAGATCCTGCCCGCGCATGATCGACCGGCAGGGGGCGTCGCTCGTCGACGCGTGGCTCCGGAAGCACGGCGTCGAGATCCGCACCGGCGCCACGCTGACGGCGGTGGAGCAGCACGCCGACCGGCGGCGCCTCCGGTTCAAGGACGGCGAGGACCTCGACGCCGACGTCGTGATCATGGCCACCGGCATTCGCACGAACCTCGGGTGGCTCGAGGGCTCGGGCATCCGGGTCAACCGGGGCGTCGTCGTGGACGACCACCTGCGCTCGAGCGCGCCGAACGTCTACGCGGCCGGCGACGTGGCCGAGGGCCGGGACCTGGTGACCGGGCAGCCCGACGTCCACGCCATCGAGCCGACGGCGATGGAGCACGGCCGGGTGGTCGGGGCCAACATGGCCGGCCGCGACGTCCCGTACCGCGGCAGCCTCCTCATGAACATCGTGGAGGTCTGCCACCTCGACGTGGCGAGCTTCGGGCGCTGGGACGATCCGGCGCGCCGAGCTGATGCTGGCGGTCGACCCCGACCGGCCGGCGTACCGGAAGCTCCTCTGGCACGGCGACCGGCTCACGGGCGCGATGATCCTCGGCCCCTCCGCCGACATCTGGACGACCAACGACGTGGGGATGCTGAAGGGGCTCGTCCAGTCCGGCGTGCCGCTCGGGCCGTGGAAGGAGCAGCTTCGCCGGAACCCCTTCGACGTCAAGCGCGCCTACGTCGCCTCCCACGCGACCCGGCAGCTGCTCCCCCAGACCGTGCTCGGCCGGCCGGCGCCCGCCCCCGCCGTGCTCTGGAGCTAGACCGGGGTCAGGCCCTGACTTTGACTAAGTCAGACACGGGGTCTGACCCCGACTTTGATCGACTACCGCGAGGAGAGCGTAGATGACGCAGGCGACGGCGAAGGAAGCGGCGGCCAGGCGGGCCGATCTGCCGGGCGGGTACGCGGGGCAGCTGCTCCGGGTGGACCTCTCGGCCGGGCCGGGCATGGGGCGAGCCGTGGTCGCCCGCCGACATGCGGACGTACCTCGGCGGCGCCGGGCTCGGGGCGAAGATCCTCTGGGACGAGGTGCCGGCCGGGGTCAGCTGGGACGACCCGGACAACCGCCTGGTGCTCGGCACGGGCCCGCTGGCGGGCCTGCCGGTCTGGGGAACGGGCGGCCTCACGGTCGTCACGCGCGGCGCGATGACGAACGGCGGCACGTCGACCCAGGCCAACGGCTTCTTCGGCGCGAACCTGAAGTACTGCGGCTACGACGCCATCGTGGTCCAGGGGCAGGCGCCGGAGTGGACCTACCTCCTGATCCGCGGCGACCGGGTCGAGCTGCGCGACGCCCGGCACCTCGTCGGCAAGGACACCTGGGAGACCCAGGACGCCCTGAACGGGGAGCTGGGCTGCTCCGGCCACATGCTGAGCGTGTACTCGATCGGGCCCGCCGGCGAGAGCCTGGTCCGCTTCGCCGCGATCCAGGGCGACTACGGCCACGTCGCGTCCAAGAACGGCGTCGGCGCCGTGATGGGGAAGAAGCGCCTCAAGGCGGTGGCGATCGTGCGAGGCGGCCACGCGCTCCGGGCGGCCGACCCGCGCGGCCTCATCGCGGCCGCCGACGACATCGCCAACGAGCTCCGGACGAACCCCGCGTCCAAGACGCTCTACGAGTACGGGACGCTCCCGGGCGTCGTGAACCTCGGCGCGCTCGGCGCCCTCCCGATCAAGAACTACACGACGAACGTCGCCCCGCCGGGCGTCGACATGAAGGACTGGGAGGCCCCGGCCCTCCGGAACGGCTTCGATCACCGCGGCCACCAGTGCAATGCCTGCGGGATGCACCACTGCCACATGCAGGTGCTGCCGAGCGGCAAGCACAAGGGCCAGATCGTGGACGAGCCGGAGTACGAGGGCTGGTCGGGCGCCGGCTGGACGATCGGGTGCACCGACCCCGTCGCCGTCTCCTGGCTCAACACGCAGATCGACCGCGCCTGCGTCGACGTGAACGAGTTCGGCTGGCTCTGCGGCTGGGTGATGGAGTGCCAGGAGAAGGGCTACATCACCGAGAAGCAGCTCGGCTTCCGGCTCGCCTGGGGCGACGCCGAGGGGGCGAACCGGCTCCTCCAGATGATCAACCGGCGCGAGGGGCTGGGCGACCTCCTGGCCGAGGGCACGAAGCTCGCCGCCGAGCGCCTGGGCGGCGGCGCGGCGGAGTGCGCGATCTACACCGGCAAGAACGCCTCGCCCCGCGGCCACGACCACCGCGGCCGCTGGGAGGAGATGCTCGACACCTGCACCGGCTCGACGGGCACCCTCGAGACCGGGCCGCCGGTGTTCCCGGCCGAGCTGGGCCTGCCCGCCCGCATCAACCCGTTCGACCCCGAGCAGGTCGCGCGCCAGGTCGCCGGGCTCAACGGGCGCCGGAACTTCGAGGACTCCCTCGGCGCGTGCATCTTCACCACGCGCACGTACCTCGAGAACCTCACCCGCACCCTGTCGGCGGCGACCGGCTGGGACTACTCGCGCGACGAGGCGATGCGCTTCGGCCGGCGGATCGGGGCGATCTTCCGCGCCTTCAACCTCCGGTGCGGCATCGGCAACGAGCTCGAGCGGCCGTCCCGGCGCTACTGGTCGACGCCGGTCGACGGGCCCGCCAAGGGGCAGTCGATCGAGAAGCACTGGGAGCGGATGCTCGACCTCTGGTACGAGGGCATGGGGTACGACCGCGCGAGCGGGCGGCCGACGCCCGAGACGCTCCGCGCCGCTCGGCCTGGAATCGATGATCCCGGCCGTGTGGGGCGACGACCGGCCCCGCCGGTGAAGGCGGCGCCGCCCGCAGCCGCTCACGGTCCCCGTCGAGGTCCTGTCCTGGGTGAACCGGCTCGTCGGCGGGCCGGGCACGGGCCAGGTCACGGTGGACGCCGTCGTGCCCCGAGGATCGACGGTGCGCGCCGTGCTCCGGGCGATGTCGGAGCGCTTCCCCGAGCTCGGCCGGGCGCTCTGGGACCCGACGCGCCCCCGCGAGCTGGGCGACAACATCGAGGTGCTCGTGAACAACGGCGTGCTGGGCCTGACCCACGACCTCGACAGCGAGGTGCTGGACGGGGAGCGGCTCATGCTCCTCGGCCAGTACATGGGCGGGTAGCCGAGTCGGTCGGCGACGCCGGGCAGCCCACTCACGGAGGGAACGCGTGATCGTGCCGGAGGCGTCGCTCCTGGGCCGTCTTCGTCCTGGCGGCCGTGGTGCTCCTCATCACCCCGGGCCCGGCGGTGCTCTACATCGTCACCCGGAGCGTGGAGCAGGGGCGCCTGGCGCGGGCCTCGTCTCGGCGCTCGGCGTCCACGCGGGCACGCTCGTCCACGTGGCGGCGGCCGCGCTCGGCCTCTCGGCGCTCCTCGTCTCGTCGGCGCTCGCGTTCGACATCGTGAAGTACCTCGGGCGCCCTCTATCTCGTCTATCTCGGCGTCCGGAAGCTCGCAGGGTCGGACGCGGCCGGCCGCGGGCGCAGCGCCGCGACGCCTCGCAGCCTCCGCCGGCTCTTCGGCGCAGGGCGTCGTGGTCAACATCCTGAACCCGAAGACGGCCCTCTTCTTCCTGGCGTTCCTCCCGCAGTTCGTCGGACGTCTCGCCGGGGGCGGCTGGGCTTCCAGATCCTCTGCCCTCGGGCTGATCTTCGTGGCGCTCGGCGTGGTCAGCGACGGCCTCTACGCCGTCGCGGCCGGCACCGCCGGCGCGCTGGCTCAAGCGGGATGGCCGCTTCCTCCGCGTCGAGCGGTACGTCAGCGGAAGCGTCTTCGTCGGCCTCGGGCGTGACGGCGGCCCTCGCCGGCAACGGCCGGAAATAGGCTCGCTCCGCCGCGGGTGCCGGTCGTCCGGGAGACCGCGACCCAGAGGCGCGTGGTGGCATCGACCGACGTGCTACCATGTGCTACATGCAGTACCGCAAGGGCGAGGTCGGAGTCTCGCGAGCTCAGGCAGAATCCTCAGCGTCTACCTGCGACGCGTCAAAGCCGGTCACACGCTGGATGTCCGGGAGCGCGGCACTCGGGTGGCCGTGCTCGCTCCCGCCAAGGGACGATCCACGTGCTCGAGCGGCTCATCGAGGCCGGCCGGGCAACGGCCGCGAAGGGGATCTGCTCGATCTCGGCGACCGCTGCCGGCGGCCGTCTCGGCGAGCGAGCCGCGCGCTGGCTAAGCTCCGCGACGAGCGCTGATGCCGCTCGTCTATCTGGATTCGCTCGGCCTTGGTGAAGCTCGTCGTCCCGGAGCCGGATCCAAGGCGTTGATCGAGCGGCTCGAGGAACGACCTCAGCGCGTGTCCAGCACCCTCGCGTTGACGGAGCTGCCTCGGCGCTCGACGGCGGTCGGCACCCGCACGCGGCCGGAGTGCTCGGACGATGCCTGTCGAGTCGCGACGATCGACGCGGCGGCGGCGCTTGGACCGAGCACCCTCCGGACGCTCGATGCCGTTCACCTGGCGACGGCGCTGGGACTCCGGGAGGACCTCCAGATGGTCGTGACCTACGATCGGAGATTGCGGGTCGCCGCAGAACGCGCTCGGATCGACGTCGTGGCACCCGCATGAGGAGACGACACGCATGGAGCTGATCCGGGGCATCGTCGCGGCGCCGGTCCTGCCGATGGCCGAGGACTTCGAGGTCGACTGGAAGGGCCTGCGCAGCTACCTCCGGTGGCTCGTGCCCCAGGGCCCGACCG
The DNA here is from genome assembly GCA_963745015.1 of uncultured Candidatus Rokubacteria bacterium. Lineage (GTDB taxonomy): Bacteria > Methylomirabilota > Methylomirabilia > Rokubacteriales > DASRDR01 > DASRDR01. Next base: position 426,997 of record CAVUVU010000005.1, on the reverse strand, counting down.
CGCTCGCGATGAACATGGACGCCGCCGAGGGGCCTGCGCTCTCCGTCGAGGAGCGCCTCCGCGTGGTCGAGGTGTCGCGGGAGGCGGCGGAGGGGCGCTGCCCGGTGTGGAGCGGCCTCATCGCGGGCTCGACGAAGGAGGCCGTCCAGCAGGCGCAGGCCCTCGCCCGGGCCGGCGCGGAGGGGCTCGCGGTGTTCCCGCCCGTGCCCACCTTCATGGGGGAGCCGCTCCCGTGGCGGCTGCCGTTCGAGTACCACCGGGCGATCGCCGAGGCGGTCGGGCTGCCGCTCTGCCTCTTCCAGTTCGCGCGGGGGCTCGGCCCGTCCTACTCGAACGAGGCGCTCTGCCGCCTGGCGGAGATCCCGGAAGTGGTCGCGATGAAGGAGGCCACCTTCGACGCCGCGCGGCTGGTCGACACGCTCCAGGCGCTCCGGGACGCGCCGAAGCCGCTGGCCGTCCTGACCGGCAGCGACACGTTCCTCTGCGAGGCGTACATCCTCGGCGCGCACGGGGCGCTCATCGGCTTCGGCGCGATCGCGCTCGATCTCCAGGTCAAGATGTTCGAGGCCGTGCAGCAGCGCGACTACCAGCAGGCGCTCGCCATCTGGGACCGGATCGGCCCCATGGCCCGGATGATGTGGGGCCCGCCCCTCCGCGACTACCGCCCGCGGCTCAAGGAGGCGCTGGTCATGCTGGGCGTCCTCCGCTCGGCGGCGGTCCGGCCGCCCCTCATGCCGATCTCGGACGAGGAGCGGCGCACCATCCGCCGGCTCCTGGTCCACGCCGGCCTCCTGCCGGAGTAGCGGCCCCCGCGCGTGAGCGCGACGGAGCCGGCCGCAGCGCGGCGTACCGCCCGCCGCGGGCTGTGGGTGGCGCGCGGCCAGACGGCGGCCGCGTTCCTCCTGATCCTGATCGCCTGGCAGCTCGTCGGGCTCAAGCTCCCGCGCTACATCCTGCCCACGCCTCTCGCCACCCTGGCCGAGCTGTACGCGCGCGCGCCCCTCCTCGGCCAGCACGCCCTGGTCACGCTCCGCGAGATCGCGCTCGGGTTCCTCCTGGCCGTCGCCGTCAGCGTGCCCTGCGGCCTCGCGGTGGCCTTCTCGCGGTCGGTCGAGCGGGTGGTGATGCCGGTGCTCGTCTTCACCCAGCTCGTCCCGAAGATCGCGCTCGCCCCGCTGTTCATCATCTGGTTCGGCTTCGGCCTGTTTCCGAAGGTCTTCATGACGTTCCTCCTGTCGTTCTTCCCGATCGTGATCGACTCGATCGCGGGGTTCCGCTCGCTCGACCGCGAGATCGAGCACCTCATCCGGTCCATGGGCCTCCGGGCGTGGCCGGCGTTCGTGAAGGTGCGCCTCCCGCACGCCCTGCCTCACGTCTTCACCGGGCTGAAGGTCGCCATCACCCTCGCCACGGTCGGGGCGATCATCGGGGAGTTCGTCGGCTCGGACCGCGGCCTCGGATACCTCCTCCTGGTCGCGGGCGGAGACCTCCGGACCGAGCTCCTGTTCGCCACGCTCATCGTGCTGACCGCCATCGGCCTGGTGCTCTACTACGCGGTGACGCTCTTCGAGCGCCTGGCCATTCCCTGGCACGTCTCGCGCCGGGGCCCGCTGGGCGCCGAGGGCGGGCTCTGACCGCCTTCCGGCGTCCCGGCCGCTCTAGTATGATCGTCTCGCGTTGCGGGCCATGAGGCCCGGGAGGAGGCGGTCATGATCGCGAAGGCAGGCAGCGGATCGACGTACCTCGACCTGGCGAAGATCGACTGGCAGCCGAGCCGGTTCCCCGGCGTGTGGAACAAGGTCCTCTACGAGGAGCCGTCCGGGCGCCAGACGATCCTGACTCGCTTCGAGCCCGGCGCGAAGCTTCCGCGCCACCGGCACGTCGGGCTCGAGCAGACCTTCATCCTCGAGGGCTCGCTGGTCGACGACGACGGCGAGTGCACGGCGGGCAACTTCGTCTGGCGGCGGCCCGGCTCGGTGCACCGCGCCTGGTCGCCGAAGGGCTGCATCGGCATCGGGATCTTCGAGCGTCCCAACGAGTTCCTGGAGGAGCCGGGGCCGGCCTAGCGGCCGCGCCGGCAGGGGAGGGGTCATGCGACGGAGCTGGCGTGTTCTGTTCGCGGCAGCGGGGCTCGCGCTGGCGGGAGTCGCGGCGTGGTCGGCGGGGACGCCGGGCGCCGGCGCGCAGGACAAGGTCACGTTCCGCATGAACTGGGCGTGGGGCGGCATCCACGCGCCGTTCGCGCTCGCCAAGGAGCGCGGCTACTTCGAGAAGGCGGGCGTGAACGTCGAGATCCTCGAGGGACGGGGCTCGGCGGTCACCGTCCAGCTCGTCGGCACCAAGTCCGACACCTTCGGCTGGGCGGACGGCGTCAGCCTCGCCCAGAACGCCGTGAAGGGCGTGCCGGTCAAGGCGGTGGCCACGATCCTGAACGTCCTTCCCTACGCCGTCGTCTCGCTCGAGGAGACCAACATCCGGACGGTCAAGGACCTCGAGGGAAAGACGCTGGCCATCACCCCCGGCGACGGCCTCACCCAGACGTGGCCCGCCGTCGTCGCCGCCAACAAGCTGAACCCCGACTCGATCAAGCTGATCCACATGGACCCGAAGGCGAAGATCCCGGCGGTGACCGAGAAGCAGGCGCACGCGCTCCTCGGGGGCGCCGACGACCAGGCCGTCACCATGGAGGTGAAGGGCTTCAAGACGCGGGTCCTCAAGTTCAGCGAGCTGGGCGTGCCCTCGGTCGGTTTCACGGTCTTCGCCCACCAGGACACGATCAAGGAGCGGCCGGACCTGGTCCGCAAGGTGGTGGCGGCCACCCTCAAGGGGTTCGAGGACGCCGTCAAGGATCCCGACGCCGCGGTGGCGGCCCTGATGAAGCTCGCGCCGCTGGTGGACCGGGAGACGATCCGCCGCCAGCTCGCCGTGGACCTCGGGCTCCTCTACAGCGCGGCCAACAAGCAGAAGCGGCTCGGCTTCGGGCCGCCGGAGGACTGGGAGGCGACGCTCGACGTGCTCAAGAAGTACCGGGGCGTCGAGACCAACCTGCCGGCGACCGCGTTCTACACGAACGAGTTCCTGCCCTGACGGCGGAGCCCACCGGAGAGCTCTCAGGCAGACGGGCCGCCGGCTACGGCTGGCTCGTGCACCGGCGTCGTCCTGCCGCTGTTCGACCGCGCGCGCGGCCGCAGATGGGCGCGCGCCTCGCAGAGCTGCGCGAGAACCAGTGGCGCTCCCGGGACGAGCTGGAAGCGACCGCCGTCACCCGTCTTCGTCAGCTCCTCCAGCACGCCGGCGCCCATGTTCCGTTCTATCGACGGCTCCTGGGCGACGCGGGAGTCCGGCCGGAGGACATCCGGAGCCTGGCCGACCTGTCTCGAGTGCCGGTCACGACGAAGCCCGCGTTGCGGAGCGCCGGACTCGAGCAGACGGTGGCGGACAACCTGCCGGCCAGCCGTCGGTGGCCGATCACCACCCTGGGATCGAGCGGCACGCCGTTCCCGTTTCATGCCGACCTGGCGGCCGAGGACACGCGCATCGCGACCTACCTGCTCGCCCTGGAATGGGCCGGGGTCGGCGTGTGGGACGTCGAGGTCAAGGTCGGCAGCCCGTACCGGGACTTCACGTGGATGTATCCCCGGTCCGGCCGGCTCGGCCAGCTGGGCCGTCGCCTGCTGCTCGGCCAGCGCTCGGGCCGTCTCGAGGTGCCGCGACCCACCCACGAAGACCTGCAACGCCTCGTCCGCGAGACGGCCGGGCGCCGCCCCTGGTTCCTCAGAGGGTGTCCGTCCGTGATCGCGCTCCTGGGTGACCGGTTCCTCCGGGCCGGTGCCACGCTGCCCACGTCACCGAAGGCGATCATGTCGCGCGGCGAGACGCTGACCATGGCGCGCCGGGCGACGATCGAGGAAGCCTTCCGCCGACCGGTGGTCGACCACTACGCGACCAACGAGGTGCCGCATCTCGCTCAGAGCTGTCCCGACGGCGAGGCTGGCCTGCACGTCCTGGGACACCGCGCCATCGTGCGTGTCGTCCGCGACGACGGCCGCCCGGCCGCTCCGGGCGAGCAGGGCCGCGTGCTTCTTACCGACCTGGAGAACCAGGCGATGCCGTTCATCAACTACAGCGTGGGCGACCTCGCCGTGGCCGGCTCGCCCTGCGCCTGCGGCCGCGGTCTCCCGGTGCTCGCTGCGGTGGCCGGCCGGGAGTCGGAGGTCATCCGGCTTCCGGCCGGCGAAGGGGTCTCCTCGTTCACGGTCGAAGCGTTCCTGCGCGTGGAGTGGGACGTCCGCACCGTGCGGGAGTACCAGGTGATCCAGACGGCGCTCGATCGCGTGCTGCTGAAGCTCGTCACCACGCCGGAGTTCACGCCCCGCGATGCCGATCGGCTGCGCCAGCGGCTCGAGACGTTCCTTGGCCCCGGCGTCACGGCCGAGATTGCGGAGGTCGACGACATCCCGCTCGAGTCCTCGGGGAAGCGCCTCGCCGTCAAGTCCGAGGTGCCAGCGTGATGCGGCGGCACGACGAGACGAAAGGAAGGTCCTGGTCCGTGACCAGCCTGTACACGCTCCTCACCCTGACCCTGAGCCTCGCCGCCCTGGTCTGGCTGCCCGGGCCCGCGCGGGCCGGCGATCGAGTGACGTTCCGCATGAACTGGTACTGGCGGGGGATTCAGGCGCCGTTCGCGCTCGCGCTCGAGCGCCGCTACTTCGAGCAGGCCGGCCTGGACGTCGAGCTGCTGGAGGGCCGGGGCTCGGCCACGACCGTCCAGCTCGTGGGGACGAAGGCCGATACGTTCGGCTTCGCCGACGGGTTCACGGTCATGCTGAACGCCGCGCGGGGGGTCCCCGTGCGAGCGGTGGCGACGCCGATCAACGGATCCTCGTTCGCCATCGTCATGCTGGAGGACGCTCCGATCCGGGCGGTCCGGGACCTCGAGGGCCGGCGGCTCGGGATCACTCCCGGTGACGGGCACACGCAGGTCTGGCCCGCCGTCGTCGCGGCGAACCGGCTGCGCGGAGACCAGATCCAGCTCGTCCAGATGGACCCGAAGGCCAAGGGTCCGGCGCTCGCCGAGCGCCGCGTGGACGCCGTGCTCGGCAGCGCCGCCGACCTGCCCGTGACCCTCGGGCTCCGGGGAATCCGGACCCGGGTCCTCACGTTCACGGAGGTGGGCGTGCCGGCTGTCGGGTTCACGATCATCGCCCATCCCGACACGATCCGCGATCGGCCGGACGTCGTCCGAAAGCTCGTCGCCGCCTCGGTCCGCGGCTTCGAGGAGGCCGCGCGCGAGCCGGAGGCAGCCGTGCGCGCGCTGGCCCGGCTGGCTCCGCTGCTCGAGGTCGATGCCGCGCGGCAGCAGCTCCTGGTCGACCTGTCGTTCCTCTTCAGCCCCGCGAACGTCCGGCGCCGCATGGCATACGGGCCGCCGGAGGACTGGCAGGCGACCCTCGACGCGCTCAAGCGGTACCGCGAGCTCGACACGGCGCTGCCCGCCGAGGCCTTCTACACGAACGAGTTCGTGCCGTGACCGGGTCGCCCGCGCCGCGAGCCCGATGATCTCCAGGGAGGACGTGACCGCGGCGGCCCGCCTCCTGGCGGGTCTGCCGCCGTTCCTGCGGCGGCGCGTCGATCCGGATCAGGCGAGGAGGGAGGTGCGCGGGCGCCTGGCCGCCCGCGGGGCCGACTTCCTTCACCTGATTCGCCGTGCCGTGTTCGAGCGGCCGGAGAGCCCGTACCGGGTCCTCCTGCAGGCGGCCGGCTGCGAGTATGGGGACCTGGCGCGCCTGGTGGACCAGGACGGGCTCGAGCAGGCGCTGGCCGAGCTGCGCGGGCGCGGCGTCTATCTCACCATCGAGGAGTTCAAGGGGCGCTCTCCGGTCGTCCGGGGATCGACCCGCTTCGACGTCGACCCGCGGCAGCTCAGGAACCCGCTCTCGAGCGTGCACGTCCGGTCCGAGAGCAGCGGCAGCCGCGGCCCGCGGACCTCCGTCGGGATGGACCTCGCGTTCGTCCGGGACCACGCGGCCAACGTGGCGCTGTTCCTCGACGCCCGTGGCGGACTCGCGTGGCGGCAGGCGCTCTGGGGCGTGCCGGGCGGCTACGCGATGCGCGTCCTGCTGCGGCTGGCCGCCGCGGGGGCGCCGCCGGCCCGATGGTTCTCTCAGATCGATCCCCGCGCCCCCGGCCTGCACGCCCGCTATCGATGGAGCGCGCGGGCTCTCCGCCTGGGAAGCCTCGGGGCGGCGGCCCCGCTTCCCGCGGCCCAGTTCGCGCCGCTCGAGGCGCCGGGCGCCGTGGCCACCTGGATGGCCGGCGTGCTGGGCCGGGGCGAGGTGCCGCATCTGTTCACGTTCCCGAGCTCCGCGGTGCGCCTCTGCGAGGCGGCGACCGAATCCGGCCTTTCGCTCCGCGGTGCGCAGTTCTGGCTGACCGGCGAGCCCATCACCCCGCGGCGGCTCGGGGTGATCGGCGAGGCGGGGGCGGACGCGGCCGGAGCCTACGGAAGCAGCGAGTGCGGCGGCCCGATCGCGTACGGCTGTCTCCATCCGGAGCGGCGGACGGAGCTCCACCTGCTCGCCGATCTGCACGCCCTCGTCCAGGCCGGACCGGTCCCAGGCGGGGACGCCGACCTGCCGCCGCGCGCCCTGCTGTACTCCTCGCTCCGCGCGACGGCGCCGTTCGTGCTGTTCAACGTCGCGATCGGGGACGAGGCGACGGTCGAGCCCGCCACCTGCGGCTGTCCGCTGGCCGCCCTCGGCTGGGACACGACGCTCCGCGAGGTCCGGAGCTACGCGAAGCTCACGGCTGGCGGCATGAGCGTCCTCGATGCCGACATGGTCGAGGCGCTGGAGGAGGCCTTGCCGCAGCGATTCGGCGGCGGGCCGACGGACTACCAGCTCGTCGAGGACGAGGACGCCCAGGGTCATCCGCGCTTGCGCCTCCTGGTGCATCCCCGTCTCGGCGCGCTGGACTCGCGGGTGGTGGTGGAGACGCTCCTGGGGGCGATCGGCGCCGGGCACGGGGTGGAGCGAGTGACCGAGCTGGCCTGGCGGGACGCCGGGCTGGTCCGGGTGGAGCGCAAGGCGCCGGTCGCCACCGAGACCGGCAAGATCCGCCACTTCCACCTCGGCCGGGCGCTGGGCGGCCCGCGGCTGCCCCGGTCCGGGGCCTAGGCGCGGCGGGCGGCGCCGGCGCCGTGGAGTCGCTCCGCGAGACGGGGACGTCGATGGGAGGAGCCCGTGCGCCTCTCATCAACGCGAGCCGGGTGTCCAAGACGTATCCCGCCTCGAGCGGGCCCATCCACGCGCTCGCCGACGTCTCGCTCGACGTGGCCGACGGGGAGTTCGTGTCCGTCCTCGGCCCGTCGGGCTGCGGCAAGAGCACGCTGCTCCTCATGATCGCGGGGCTCTTGGCGCCCTCGGCGGGCGAGATCCGCGTCGCGGGGCGGCCGGTGACGCGGCCCCAGACGGACGTCGGCATCGTGTTCCAGAGCCCCGTCCTCCTCGACTGGCGGACGGTCATCCGGAACGTGCTGCTCCAGGTCGAGGCGCGCGCCCTCGACCTGGCCGAGCACCGGGCGAAGGCGCGGGAGCTCCTGGTGGCGGTGGGGCTCGAGGGGTTCGAGGACAAGTACCCGTTCGAGCTGTCCGGCGGCATGCGCCAGCGCACGGCGATCTGCCGCGCCCTGATCCACGACCCGCCGCTCCTCCTGATGGACGAGCCGTTCGGCGCCCTCGACGCGCTGACGCGCGAGCAGATGCGGCTCGACATCGAGCGCCTCTGGCTCGAGCGGCGGAAGACCGTCGTGTTCATCACGCACTCGATCCCGGAGGCCGTGCTCCTCTCCGACCGGGTCGTGGTCATGTCGCCGCGCCCGGGGCGGATCGACGGCATCCTGGAGATCGACCTGCCCCGCCCGCGGCGGCTCGAGGTCCAGGAGTCGCCCCGGTTCGCCGAGTACCTGAAGGCGATCACGGACCTCTTCCGCGCGCGCGGCGTGCTTCGCTACTGAGCGGGAGACCGCCATGAGCCGGCTCAAGTTCGGGATCTGCCCCACCGAGGGCGGCCACTTCTTCCGGGAGGCGCTGGCCGAGGTGGAGCGCGCGGAAGCCCTCGGCCTGGACTCCGTGTGGCTCGCCGAGCACCACGGCGTTCGCGACCACTACTGGCCCGCGCCGGTCCAGATGCTGACCGCGCTCGCCGCGCGGACGTCGCGCGTCCAGCTGGGCGCCAACGTGTGCGTCTTTCCCTTCTATCACCCGGTGCGGCTCGCGGAGGAGGCGGCGCTCCTCGACGTCGTCTCGAACGGGCGCGCGGTGCTCGGGGTCGCCATCGGCTACAAGCCGGACGAGTTCCTCCTCTACGACGCGGCCCTCGAGAAGCGAGGGGCGCGCTTCGAGGAGGGCCTGGCCCTGATGAAGGCCCTCTGGACGCGGGACGGCGTGACGCATCGGGGCGAGCACTTCACGGTGGTGGACGGGCGGATCGAGCCCAAGCCCGTCCAGCGGCCGCACCCGCCCGTGTGGATCGGCGGCTGGGGAGACGTCACGCTCAGGCGCGCGGCGCTGCTGGCGGACGCCTGGCTGCCGGGCCCCACCGCGGACCTGCCGCGCCTCCTCCGGAGCCAGGCCGTGATCCGCGAGCACCGGCGGGCCGCCGGGCTGCCCGACCCGGCGGAGTGGCCGGTGACCCGCGAGCTCTGCATCGCCGAGACGGAGCGGGAGGCCCGGGAGCTGGCCGAGCGGCACCTGATGCTCGCCTACGGCAAGGAGTACGGCGGGACGTGGAAGCACCCGTTCATCGACGCGGCGACCGCGGCCGATCTCGACCGCCTCGCGGTGGACCGCTTCCTGATCGGGACCCCCGACCGGATCGTGCGGGACCTCCAGCCGTTCGTCCAGCAGTACGGCATGACCCACGTGATCTTCCGGATGTTCACGCCGGGCATGCCGCACCGCCAGGTCTTGCGCCAGATCGAGCTGCTGGCGCGAGAAGTCCTGCCCGCGTTCACGTGACCACGAGGAGGAGCCGATGCATCCTGCGATCGCCGCGCTCGAGGCCCTTCCCCCGCTGCCGCCCGAGATCTGGACCTGGCTCGATCGGGCGAGCACGGCGACCCTCACGACCCAGCTCTTCAAGCGCGGTCTCCGCCGGATGCACCTCGTCGGCGTCGCGCCGGTGAGCCGGCGCCGGCGCATGGCCGGCGTGGCCCTCACGCTCCGCTACATCCCCTCCCGCGAGGATCTCGACGTCCTCGACGTGTTCCAGGACCCCGAGCACCCGCAGCGGCGGGCGATCGAGCTGGCGGGGCCGGGCCACGTGCTCGTCATGGACGCCCGGGGCGAGACGCGCGCGGCCTCGGCCGGCCACATCCTGGTGACGCGGCTCCTCCGGCGCGGCGCCGCCGGGCTGGTGACCGACGGCGCTCTCCGGGACAGCCCGGCCATCGGGGAGACCGACTTCCCCGTGTACGCCGCCGGCCCATCGCCGACGCTCAACCTCGCTCACCACCATGCGGTGGACATCGGGGCGCCGATCGGCTGCGGCGGAGTGCCCGTGTTCCCGGGCGACGTCGTCGTGGGCGACGAGGAGGCCGTCGTCGTGCTGCCGCGCCACCTGGCGGGGGAGGTGGCGCGTGACGCCGCCGAGCAGGAGCGCCTCGAGACCTTCGTTCTCGAGAAGATCGACGGCGGCGCGCCCCTCCCAGGGACCTACCCGCCGAGCGCGGCCACCCAGGAGGAGTACCGGCGCTGGCTCGAGCGGCGCGGCTGACCCGCGCCCGCGACGCGCGGGCTCCCGTCCCGGCCGGTCACTGACCGGTCGAGCTAGCTCAGCGGCGCGCCAGGGCGTTCCGCGTGAGGAGCTCCCCGACCAGGTCGTCGAAGGCCGCCACCGTCTCGTCGATGTCCTGCTCCTCGTGGGCGGCGGACGTCATGCCGCCGTTGTAGGAGAGGAGCTCGATGCCCCGCACGCGGAAGCCGTTCTGGAGCGCCCGCACGAGGGCGGGATCCATGCTCTTGAGCGTCACGGTGTCGAGCCACCGGTAGTCCTCGGGGCGCGACACCGGCAGCGGCTTGCCCGGGCGCCTCGAGGAAGACGTGGAACGCCGAGCTCTCGCCGTACGCGAGCCCCCGGACGGCCCGGCGCTCGAGCACGCCGTTCAGGCCCGCGCGGAGCCGCTCGGCGAGCGCGTCGGCGCGGCGGGTCGGCTCCCCGGTGGCCACGATGTTGAGGCAGGCGAGCCCCGCCGCGGCCGTCAGCGGCGTCGCGTTGTACGTGCCCTGGTGCGCGATGCGGCGGAACCGGTCGTGGAAGGCGTCCCCGGTGATGTCGAAGACCCGCATCACCTCGGCCCGGCCGCAGATCGCCGCGCCCGGCACGCCCCCGCCGACGATCTTCGCGTGGGTCGAGAGATCGGGCGTGATGCCGTAGCGCTCCTGGGCGCCGCCGGGCGCCCAGCGGAAGCCCGTGATGACCTCGTCGAAGATGAGGAGCGTCCCGTGGCGCTGCGTCACCTCCCGGAGGCCGGCCAGGAACCCCGGCCGGAGGGGGAGCCGCGCCCACGAGCCGCCGCTCGGCTCGAGGATCACCGCGGCGACGTCGCCCCGCTGCCGGAGGATGCGGTCGACCTCGTCGAGGTCGTTGGCCGGGGTCATCACCGTCCCCAGCCGGAAGCCCGGCGTCAGCCCGATGGACGGCGGCACGTCGTAGGGCGGCGCGAAGCCCGTCACGAGCTCGTCGCCCCAGCCGTGGAAGTGGCCCTCGAAGCGGAGGATCGTCGGCCGGCCCGTGTGGGCGCGCGCGACCCGGCAGGCCAGCATGTCGGACTCGGTGCCCGAGTTCGTGAAGCGCACCCGCTCGCCGCACGGCACGAGCGACTGGATCCGCTCGGCCCACTCGACCTGGAGCGGGTGGTCGTTGCCGAAGTGGGTGCCGAGCGGCGCCGCCTTGATGACGGCCTCGACGATGGCGGGATGCGCGTGGCCGAGGAGGAGCGCGCCGTTCCCGACGTGGTAGTCGATGTAGCGGTGGCCGTCGACGTCCCACTTGTAGGCGCCCTGGGCCCGCGCGATGTAGGTGGGAAACGGCAGCGCGTGCCGCACGTCGTGGCCGAGCGCGCCCCCGACCGCCTGCTGGGCCCGCTCGTACCACGCGCCCGATCCCGCCCGCGTCGCCTGGATCTCTTCCTCGAAGCTCGGCGCCATGTCTGTCGCTCCCCCGCCCCCGGGCATCCGCCGCGTCGTGGCCGGCCATGCCCCGCTCAGATGGTCGATCGGGTCCCGGTTCCGCTGCCGCGAGTAGAGTTTCTCACAGTCGAGGGGCCCCCTTGAATGGCGGTCGGTGCCCGATCGCGCGACCCCACTGGCCAGGGATTCCAGGGTCGGCTATGGTGACGCTCACGTTCGCGTCGCGCTCGGAGAGGCCCTCATGCTGGATCAGGATCGGGTTGCCATCGTCACGGGAGCGGGTCGAGGCCTGGGCTCGGCCGTGGCCGAGGAACTGGCCCGAGCAGGCGTGCGGGTCGTCCTGGACGACGTGGATCTGCCCATGGCGGAATCCCTCGCCCGGGAGATCAGGGCGAGTCGCGGCCAGGCCGTCGCGTTCGGGCATGACCTGGCCCGACCCGCGGCCGCCGAGGCGCTCGTCCAGGACGCGCTCGCCGCATTCGGACGGGTGGACATCCTTGTGAACAACGCGGCCATCTACGAGCGCGTGGGGATCGACGACTGCACGGAGGGCGACTATGACCGCACGATGGACACCAATCTGAAGTCCGTCTTCTTCCTGTCCCGGACGGCCGGCAATGCCATGAAGGACCGGCAGTGGGGCCGGATCGTCAACGTCAGCTCGACCGCGGCCCGGACGGGGGGCTCCTCGACGCCTCGGTCTACGGCGCGGCCAAGGCCGGAATGGTCGCCCTGACCAAGTCGTTCGCCCGGCATTTCGCTCCGCACAACATCCTCGTCAACTGCGTGACGCCGGGCGGGATGAGGACGCGTATGGCGGATCGCATGACGCCGGCCGAGCGCGAGGGATATCTCGCCCGCGTGCCGCTGGGCCGCCTGTGCGACCCGATCGAGGTCGCCCGGGTCGTCGCCTTCCTGGCGTCGGACGCCGCCTCCTACCTGACCGGGGCGACCATCGACGTGAACGGGGGCTTCCTCATGCCGTGAGGCACGAGGACGAGCCCTGCCAGGCGTGCCTGGCGCCGGTTCTCTCGGCGCACGCGCCTCCACGCAGGACTGGCTTCGCCGGCGCTTCCGCGCCGCCTGGCGCGGCCTCGAGGCCGCGCCAGGCGGCGTCCGTCCCTACTTCTCGAGCCAGACGTTGTAGAAGCGGTAGAACGACATCCCGTCGTTGAACCCCTTCACGGAGGCCTGCATGGCGCGGAACCCGAAGACGTCGCCGTAGCGGATCACCGGCACGTACTCGTAGAACCGCTTGTTGACCTCGTCCCAGAGCGCCTTCCGCCGCCGCGGGTCGGACTCGCGCCGGATCAGGTCCATGCGCTTCTGGATCTCGTCGTCGCACGACCAGCCCGGCCAGTCGCAGCGGAGGTAGGGGTGCTGCGTGGGGTCGGGCACGAAGGCCATGCCCGTCGTGAAGATGTCGTACATCTGCGGGTTGTTCCGCCGCTGGACCAGGGTCGCCCAGTCCACCACCTGGAGGTCGATCACCATGCCCAGCTCCTCGAGCTGCTGCTTGGTGACCAGGGCGTAGTTGTACATCCACGCGTACTCCTTCGTGGTCAGGAAGCGGACCGGCTCGCCCTTGTAGCCGGCCTCCCGCAGGAGCTGCTTGGCCTTCTCCCGGTCGTGCTGGTTGTAGAAGGGGGCGCCCACGGTGGAGTGCCAGGCCTTCTGCTCCTGGAAGGACAGCCCGGGGTCGAGCCGGTAGAAGAGCGGGTTCCCGACCGCGGCCTTCATCGCCGGCTCGACGTCGACGGCCATCTGGATGGCCTGGCGGAGCTTCTGGTTGGTCATGAGGCCTTCCTTCTTGTTGAAGACCGCCATGGCCCAGGCGTACGGCCGCACGATCAGCGGCTTGAGCTTCGGGTTCTCCTTGATCTTGCCGTAGGCGTCGGCCTGGAGGTCGTCGGCGAACTCGACCTCGCCCGACTCGAGCGTCGCCACCCGGGTCGCCACGTCGGGCGTCGGGATCCAGCGGATCTCGTCGACGTAGGCGACCTTCTGCCCGCCCCAGCCGTTCGGCGGCTCCGGCCGGGCCTTGTAGTCGTCGTAGCGGACCATCCGGATGTGGCTGTCCGGCTTCCACTCCACGAACTTGAACGGCCCCGTCCCGATGAACTCGGTCACCTTGTTCGGCGTCGGGTACTTCTCGGCGATCTCCTTCGGGTAGATCGCGGCGAAGTTGTTGGCGTTGGCCAGCGAGATGAGGACGATCCCGGTCTTCTCCTTGAGCCGGAGCTCGACGGCGTACTTGCCGGCCGGCCGGACGTCCTCCACCGAGGCCCAGAGCGCCTTGGCCTGCACGGCGTAGCCGCCCCAGCGCTTGAGCGAGGCCACGACGTCCTCGCTCGTGAGCTCCTTGCCGTTGTGGAATCGGACCCCCTGCCGGATCTTGATCGTGTAGGTGAGCCCGTCGGCCGACACGGCCGGCATCCCGTCGGCCAGGTCGGGGATCGGCTGGTACGTCTGGTCCAGCGTGTAGAGACCCTCGTAGATGTGCTGGGTGATCACCTCCACGAAGTTCGCGGTGGTCCAGTGCGCGTCGAGAGTCGGCGGGTCGCCGAGGACGGCGGCCCGGAGGACGCCGCCGCGGCGGGGCGCCTGGGCCCACCCCGGCGCGGTCGGCAGCGCCAGGGCCAGGACGAGCCCGACGAGGAAGACGAGACCGAGGAGACGAGCGGACACGCATCGCGTCGCACGGCTCATGAGGTGCCTCCAGATTCCGCGCGGTCAGGGAGACCGCGGCTCCAGGTCCGGGTCCAGAAGGGCTTGCCGTCCAGGGTGATCGTGGCGGTCACGGAGACCAGGCGGCCGGTCGTGACCGTCGTCACCACGAGCTCGGTCGCCGCCAAGGGGCGCTCGAGCCGGATCTCGGTCGTCGACTCCATTCGTGCGAGGTCGGGTCGCCGCGACGCCACGGCCGCCGTGTAGCGATGCCGCCCGTGGAGTCGCGTCAGGGGGTCGAGCTGCACCCGCTCCTCCCGGGCCCCGTCGAGGGTGACGAGGTCGGCCATGAGGTCGCGCCGCGTCTCCCACCGCTGCGCGGCGCCGAGATCGGCGGGACTCCGGAGCCGATCGGCCTGGAGCGGTCCCCAGGCCGGCGCCGGAGCGTCGGGCTCCGCCGGCGCCCTCGGCAGGACGACGTGCGAGGCGCCGGGATGGACCCGGAGCTCCGCCGGCGCCGGCGTTGGCCAGAGGCGTGGGAAGTCGGCGCAGGCGACGGCCAGCCGGAGGCGGTGCCCCGCCGCGAGCCGGTACGCCGTCGCGCGGAGCGGGACGGTCACCCGCCGCGTCGCTCCGGGGCGGGCGGTCCCGGCGTCGGCACGCGCGAGCTCGAGCCACCCGACGGCGACCAGCGTCGAGCGCCCGTTCGGCGCCACGTCGGCGAGCTTGGTGACCAGGGAGAGCGGCGCCGTCGAGGCCGTCACGTCGAGGACGGCCGACGGGCTCCCGACCAGCTCGAGCGGCGCGGCGAGGGGCGCGCTCGTGAACGTGAGGGAGCGCGCGTCGTCCCCGCTCTGATCCCAGGGGAGCGCCGGGTCGAGCGCCGTGCTCCACGGGTCCCAGGCGATGGACGCGACCCCGATGGTCGGATCGTAGGCGTGCACGGCGGGCGGGACAGGGCTCCCGCGGCGGCTCGGGGCCGAGCGTCCCGTCGGGGCCCAGGTACCACGCCTCGGGCTCGACCCGAGGCGGCGGCCATCGGGACTCGTGTCGCCAGCCCGCGCGGTCGCCCTGGACGTACAGCGTGACGGGCGGCTCCGCCGCCCCGCCGTCGTCGCGGCCGCGAAGCCACCGCTCCCACCATCGCTCGATCTCGTGGAGGCCGGCGGCGGGAGCGTCGAGCGCGACGTCCGGGAACGCGTGCTTCCAGGGGCCCATGAGGAGCCGCTTCGGCGCCTGGATCCGGGCGTGGTCGCGGACGGTGGCCTCGGCATAGAGGTCCCGCCACCCACCGATGTGAAAGGTCGGGCACGCGATCCGCTCGACGGGAATGACGCGCGCGGCCCAGAAGTCGTCGGGCTCGGGGTGATCCCACCAGGCGAAGAGCCAGGGCGCGTTGGCCTCGAGCCGCTCGGCCCAGATCCGCGCCCAGCGCCCCTCCGGGTCCTCGAGGAGCGGCGGCGTGAGGTTGTAGGCGACCATCCGCGGGCCCCAGTCGGCGTGGCTCCAGAACCCGCCGCGGCACCCGCCCGGGGCCACGAAGTCGTGATAGATATCCGCGCAGGCGTGGATCGGCACGATGGCGCGAAGGTGCGGCGGCCGCGTCGCGGCCACGGCGAGCGCCGTGATCCCTCCGTACGACACGCCCCACATCCCGACGTTGCCGTCGCACCAGGGCTGGCGCGCGGCCCACTCGACCGCCTCGTGACCGTCCCGCGCCTCCTGAGGATCGAACGGGAAGCGGTTGACCCCGTCGGAGCTGCCGAGCCCGCGGAGATCGACCGTGAGCGCAGCGTAGCCGCGCGCCGCGAAGTGGCGGTTCACGGCCTCGACGTCCTGGCGGCCCCCCCGGCCGTCCTTGTGGTACGGGAGGAAGTCGACGAGGGCCGGCCAGCGCCCGTCACCCGCCGGGCGGAAGAGGTCGGCGGCCAGGCGCACGCCGTCCGGGAGGGGGATCAGCAGGTTCCGCTCGACGACGACCCCGTGTGGAGGGCTGGGCGAGCTCATCGGCTGGCCACCGCGACGATCGGCGTCTACCGCGCCACGCTGGCCATCTCGCGCGCGACCCGGAGCACGTCGGGCACGTCCGGCACCGAGAGCTTCTCGAGCGGCGGGCTGAACGGCTTGGGCACGTGCGGCGACGAGACGCGGCGCACGGGCCCGTCGAGGTGCCCGAAGCGCTCCTCGCCGACCGTCGCCGCGATCTGGGCGCCCATCGAGCAGGCCGCGACCTCCTCCTCCACGATCAGGAGGCGGTTCGTCTTCTCGACCGAGGCGAAGACCGCGCCGTAGTCGAAGGGCGCCAGGGTCCGCGGGTCGATCACCTCCGCCTCGAGCCCGTCCTGGGCCAGGGTGGCGGCCGCGTCGAGCGCCCGCTGGACCATCCGCCCCGTCGCGACGATGGTGAGGTCCCGGCCCTCGCGGCAGATCCGGGCCTCGCCGAAGGGGATCGTGTAGTCGCCGTCCGGCACCGGGCCCTCCACCTGGTAGAGGAGCTTCGGCTCGAGGAAGATCACCGGGTCCTCGCCGCGGAGCGCCGTCTTGAGCAGGCCCTTGGCGTCGGCCGGGGTCGCGGGGAGGGCGACCCGCAGGCCGGGGACGTGGGCGAACCAGGCCCCGAGCGACTGGGAGTGCTGGGCGGCCACGCCCTTGCCGAGGCCGGAGGTGGTGCGGATCACGAGGGGCACCCGCGCCTGGCCGCCGGACATGTAGCGGAGCTTGGCGGCCTGGTTCACGATCTCGTCCATGCAGCAGGTCAGGAAGTCCGAGTACATGATCTCGGCGACGACGGGCCCGCCGGCCAGGGCCGCGCCGACCGCCAGGCCGACGATGGCGGCCTCCGAGATCGGCGTCTGGCGGAGCCGGCCCGGGTACAGCTCGGCGAGGCCCTTGTAGACGCCGTAGACCCCGCCCTGGGGGATGAGGTCCTCGCCCAGGATGAGCATGTTGGGGAAGCGGGCCATCTCCTCGGCGAGGGCCTCGCGGATGCCGTCGCGGAACGTCAGCGTGCGCATGATCTCGGTCCCCTCTCGCGCGGGCTCAGGCGGTCACGTCGGTGAAGAGCTCGGAGGCGTCGGGGAACGGGCTCTCGGTGGCGAAGGCGACCGCCTGGCTCACCTCGGCCTCGGCGGCGTCGAGGATCGCCTGCCTCTCCGCGTCGCCGAGGAGCCCGGCCTCGCGGAGCCGCGCCTCGAACCGGAGGATCGGATCGCGCTTCTTCCACTCCTCGACCTCGGCCTTCTCCCGGTAGACCTGGAGGTCCCCCAGGGAGTGGCCGTAGATGCGGTAGGTCTTGCACTCGAGGAGGGTCGGGCCCAGTCCCGCCCGGGCCCGCGCGGCCGCGGCCGCCGCCGCGGCGTGGACCGCCAGGACGTCGTTGCCGTCGACCGCGACGCCGGGCATGTTGTAGCTCCGCGCCATGTCGACGACGTGCTCCGCCGCCAGGTTCTCCTTCTGCGACATCCACTGCGCATAGCCGTTGTTCTCGCAGACGAACAGGACCGGCAGCTTCCAGAGCGAGGAGAGGTTCAGCACCTCGTGGAACGTCCCCCGGGTCGCGGCCCCGTCGCCGAAGAAGGCGACGGCGATCTGCCCCGACTGGCGCACCTGGCCCATGAGCGCGGCCCCGGCGGCCAGGCCGAGGCTGGCGCCGACGATGCCGTTGGCGCCGAGCATCCCGCACGAGAAGTCGGTGATGTGCATGGAGCCGCCCTTGCCCTTGCAGGACCCCGTGGCGCGGCCGAAGAGCTCGGCCATCATCCGGTCCATCTGCGCGCCCTTGGCGATGCAGTGCCCGTGGCCGCGGTGGGTCGAGGCGACGTAGTCCTCGCGGCGGAGGACCGAGCACACCCCGACGGCGGTCGCTTCCTCGCCGATGTAGAGGTGGAGGGCGCCGTAGACGTCGCCCTGGGTCGAGTGGTAGAGGGCCGTTTCCTCGAACCGCCGGATCCGCCACATGTCGCGGTACAGCCCGTGGAGCGTCTCCACCGGCAGCGCGAGGGCCTCGGCCGCGGTCTGGGTCGTCATGGAGCCTCCTCCTTGGGGGGTGGGGGGTGCCAGCACCAGGGCGGGATCGCCCAGGAGCTCGACGAGGGTCTTCAGCATGGCTGCCGCGCCGGCCCCGTCCACCGCGCGATGGTCGAAGACGAGGCAGAGGGCGAGCTCGGTCACGAACGCAAAGCCGGCCGGCGTCTCGCGCGGGACGCGATTCGCGCGGCCGACCCCCAGGATCGCGACCTGGGGCGGGTTGATGATCGGGGTGAACAGATCGATCCCCCAGGCGCCGAGGTTGGTGACCGTGAACGTGCCGTCGGCGACGTCGGCCGCGCCGAGGCCGCTCCGCCGGGCCTTGATGCCGAGCGCCACCACCTCGGCGCCGATCTCGGCCACGGTCTTGCGCTGCGCCTGCCGGACGACCGGCACGACCAGGCCGTCCTCGACCGCGACGGCGACCCCGAGGTTCACGTCGCGGACCTGACGCAGCTCCCCCTCGCGCCACCACGCGTTGAGCCGGGGATGCCGGGTCAGCGCGACCGCCGTCGCGCGGAGGATCAGCTCGTTGATGCCGACGCGGGGGCCGGCGGCGTGGCGCGCGTCGAGGAGGGCCGTGACCTCCGCGTGGGTGACCAGCGTCACCATCGGCGTCTCGCGCCAGGATCGCTGCATCCGCTCCGCGATGGTCCGGCGCATCGAGGTCAGCGGGACGACGGTGATGCCGGCCTCCGCCGGGCCCGACGCCGCCGGCACCGCGGCGTCGCGGCCCCTGTCCGGGGACTCCGCCGTGCGGCGGACGTCCTCCTTGGTGACGAGCCCCCCGGGCCCGGTGCCCTCGACGAGGGAGAGGTCCACCCCGAGCTCCTGGGCAAGGCTCCGGGCGACCGGCGAGACCTGGCGCCGGCCGGCGGGCTTCCCGGGAGCGCTGGCGGGGACGGTCTCGACGCGCGCCTGAGCGGTCGGGCCGGCGGCGGCTCCGCTCCGGCGGCGGTACCGGCGGCGGCCGGGCCGAGGTCGGGCAGGGGGGTCCCCGGCGCGCCCACGACCCCGATCGTCGCGCCGACCGGGACGACCGTGCCCTCGGGCACGACGATCTTCAGGAGGACTCCATCACCCGGCGACTCGACGTCGAAGGCCGCCTTGTCGGTCTCGATGATGACCACCACGTCCCCCTTGCGAACGGGCTCGCCCTCCTTGCGGAGCCACTCCCGCACGGTGCCCTGCTCCATGGTGTGACCGAGATTCGGCATTCCGATCTTCCACATGGACAAGGCGCTCCTCAGCTCAGGGCCGCGTCACGTGGACGGGCGGGACCTGGTTGAACCATTCCGGCTTGGCCCGCTCGAGCTGGGCGGCCACCTGGAGCAAGAGATCCTCGCGGGCGAAGTTGGCGTGGAGCATCGCCCCGATGGGGAGGCCGTCCCGGTCGACGCCGGCCGGCACGGAGATGCCCGGCAGACCGGTCTCGTTGCCCGGCATGGTGTAGCGGCAGGCCGCGGACAGGCGCGCCACCCAGGGGTCGAGGTCCTCGTCCCGGAGGAGGGAGTAGGGGCCGTTGGCGGCCGGCACCCGGATGGCGAGCGTCGGCGTGAGGAGGAGGTCCTGGCGCGTCATCAGCGCCCCGAACGCGCGCGTGACGACGTTGTTGGCGCTCATCATCCGCCAGATGTCGAACTTGTCGAAGCGCTCGGCCGCCACGTAGTGGCGGTAGACCATGGGGCCGAGGTACTTCGTGAGCTCCTCGGCCGCGACCCCGCGGCTCCCGGCCATGGTGCGGAACTGCGAGCGCGATCCGATCCATTGCTGGAGGTAGCCCCACCAGTGGGTCTCCCAGTCGCAGATCTTGCGATCGTCGAGCTCCTCCACCCGGTGGCCGAGCCCCTCGAGCACGCGCGCCACCGCGCGGACACGGGCCGCCACCTCCGGGTCCGTGCGGCCCTCCCGGCCCCAGCGGCCGGTCGAGAGCCCGATCCGGAGCCGTCCCGGCGCCTTCCGGAGGGCCCGCACGTACGAGCCGGGCGGCGCGCCCATGGCGATGAAGGCGCCCCCGTTCGGCACCCGCGTCAGGTAGTCGTAGACGGCCGCCGTGTCGCGCACCGTGCGCGTCACGACCCCGTCGATGCTGATGCGGGTCATGTACTCGCTCTGGGCGAGCGGCCGCGGGACCCGGCCCCGCGTGGCCTTCAGCCCGACCAGCCCGCAGAACGACGCGGGGATGCGGGTCGAGCCCCCGCCGTCGGACGACATGCTGATCGGGGTGATGCCGGCGGCGACGGCGGCGGCCGAGCCGCCCGACGAGCCGCCCGCCGTCCGGTCGAGACGCCAGGGGTTGCGGGTGACGTGGACGTGGCCGAGGTAGTCGGTGGCCGTGTCGAAGGTCATCCCGAACTCCGGCGTGGTCGACCGGCCGATCGGCACCAGCCCCGCCTGGAGGTAGTTCTCGACCGTGGGATCGGTGGCGGGGACGACGTGCCCCTTGAAGAGCTTGCTCCCGGAGTCCTGCCGGCGGCCCTTCAGGCCCGACCCGAGATCCTTGAGGAACATCGGGACGCCGTAGAGCGCGCCGTCGCGGCTCGGACGGTCGGTGTCCGGCTTCCGCACGACGTCTTCGAACACCTCGAGCACCGCGGCGAGGCGCGGGTTCAGGACCTCGACGGCCCGCGCCGCCTGGCGGGCCAGCTCCCGGGCCGTCACCTTCTTCCGGCGCACGAGCGCCGCGAGCGCGACCCCATCGTGCCGGCTCCATTCCTCCCAGCTCATCGCGAGATCGGCCTGTACCGGCACTTGCCTCTCCTCTGGCTACGGCGTGAGGGCGAACGGGGCACGGGGAGGTCGCCGTGTGGACGGCGACGTCGCCCCCCGGGGCCCGCGATGAAGATGCACCTGACCGGCCGGTGTCCCGCGTCGACGCGCGGTCAGGTGAGGCAGTCCGCGAGGGGAGCGGGCGTCTCGCCGACCGACTCCGCCACGCCGGCATGGACGATGCGCCCCTGGCAGACGTTCAGCCCCTTCGCCAGCGCCGGGTTCCCCCGGAGCGCCGCCACGAGCCCCTTGCCGGCGAGCTCGACGATGTAGGGCAGGGTGGCGTTGGTGAGGGCGAACGTGGACGTGCGCGGCACCAGGGCGGGCATGTTGGCCACGCCGTAGTGCACCACGCCGTGCACGTGGTAGATGGGCTCGCCGAGCGTCGTCGGGTGCATCGTCTCGACGCAGCCGCCCTGGTCCACCGCGACGTCGACGATCACCGAGCCTTCCTTCATCGTCTTCACCGTCGCCTCCGGGACCAGGACCGGCGCGCGGGCGCCGGCGACCAGGACCGCGCCCACCAGGAGGTCGGCGCGCGGGGCCAGTCGGGCGATGTTGAAGAGCGTTCGAGACCAGCGTGACGACCTGGCCCCGGTAGATGTCGTCGACGTGGCGCAGCCGGTCGAGGTTCACGTCGAGGATCGACACGTCGCCGCCCAGGCCGACGGCCATCCTGAGCGCGTTGAGGCCGACCGTGCCGGCGCCGAGGATCACCACGTTCCCCGGCGGCACGCCGGGCACGCCCGAGAGCAGGATGCCCCGCCCGCCGTGCGCCTTGCCCAGGTGGTAGGCGCCCTCCTGGACCGACAGCCGGCCCGCCACCTCGCTCATCGGCGTGAGGAGCGGGAGGCTCCCGTCGGCGCGCTGCACGGTCTCGTACGCGAGCGCGATGGTGCCCGACTTCTGGAGCGCCCGCGTGAGATCGGGCACGGCCGCCAGGTGGAGGTACGTGAACAGGATCTGCTTCGCGCGGAGCCGCGGGTATTCGCTCCGGATGGGCTCCTTGACCTTGAGGAGGAGGTCCGCCTCGGCCCACACCGCGTCGGCCGGCTTGAGGGCTCGCCCCCAGCTGCGTGTACTCCTCGTCGCGGAAGCCGCTGCCCACCCCGGCGCCGGGCTCGATGAGCACCCGGTGGCCGTGGTCGACGAGGGCATGGACGCCGGCGGGCGTGAGCGCGACGCGCTGCTCGCCGGTCTTGATCTCCTTCGGCACGCCGATGATCACGGTGGTTCGTCTCCTCTGTTCGGTTTCGCGGCGCCGCGCGACGGCGGCGCCCGGTACAGCCCGCCGGGCTCGACCGGGCTCGGCCCGCGCTCATGGTACCGCCGTTTGGGTGGCGACGGGGATGGGGGCCCCGACCTGAACGCAGCGGGGGCGGGCCGCCCGTTCGGGCGCCCGCCCCCGTGCTTCCGACCGCGCGTCGAGCCGCTACGCGCCGAACTTCTGCGGGAACTGCTTGACGATCGCCTCCGCCAGCGGGTCGGCGATCATCCGCATGTGGACGGTCGCCGAGCGGAGCATGGTGTACACCTTCGGCTGGTCGCCGGCGGCCTGGGCGTCGATCACCGGCTTGAGCGTGAGGATGTGATCCTTGACGAGCCCGGCCACGACGTCCTTCGGGAGGTTCGGGTTGGCCGAGGCGAGGAAGGCGCCGAAGTCCTGGGAGTAGCCGACCAGGTCCTCGACGGCCTTCTGCTGCTTGGCCTGGTCCTTGGTCGCGACGCCGACCGTGTAGTCCACCACGAAGCCGATGTGGCGCCGCCAGAGGGGCAGGAACGCGTCCTGCGCGCCCTGGCCGTAGACGGAGCCGATCGCCTTCGAGATGTCCACGCCGTTCGCGTCGAGGGCGGCCGCCGCCGCCTTGAACTCCGGGTCACGCCCGCCGAGCGCGGCGCCCGTGGCGCGCGC
This sequence comes from uncultured Candidatus Rokubacteria bacterium, assembly GCA_963745015.1. Taxonomy (GTDB): domain Bacteria; phylum Methylomirabilota; class Methylomirabilia; order Rokubacteriales; family DASRDR01; genus DASRDR01. The sequence goes on along the minus strand of CAVUVU010000005.1, from coordinate 404,434 downwards.
CGCCAGGTAGGTGTGCTCCTGGAAGGCCATGGTGAGCGTGGTGCGGAGGCCGGCCGCGGCCGACATCGTGGAGCCGGGGAACTTGTCGGGGAACTGCTTGACGATGGCGCCGGCCAGCGGGTCGCCGATCATCCCCATGTGCGCGTAGGCGGTCCGGGTCGCGGCGAAGGCCTTCGCCTGGTCGCCGGCGGCCTGGGCGTCGATCACGTCCTTGAGGGTGAGCACGTGGGTCTTCACGAGCCCGGCCACCGCGTCCTTCGGGAGGTTCGGGTTGGCCGAGGCGAGGAACGCGCCGAAGTCCTGGGTGTACTGGACGAGGTCCGTGACCGCCTTGTCCTGCTTCGCCTTGTCCTTCGTCGCCACGCCGACCGTGTAGTCGACGGCGAAGCCGATGTGGCGCCGCCAGAGGGGCAGGAACGCGTCCTGCGCGCCCTGGCCGTAGACGGAGCCGATCGCCTTGCTGATGTCGACGCTGTTGGCGTCGAGCGCGGCCGCGGCCGCCTTGAACTGGGCGTCCCGGCCCGCGAGGGCGGCGCCGGTGGCGCTCGAGGCGAGCAGGATGTGCTCGCCCATGAGGTAGTTGAGGCTCGCGCGGAGCTCGGCGGCCTTCGTGGCCGACGTGGCCCCGTTCGCGCCGTTGGGCGAGCTGGCCTGGGCCATCGCCGTGTGGCCGTGGCCCGAGCTGCCCATGCTCCCGCTGCAGCCGACCGCGAGGAAGGCGGCGATCGCCGCCGACCCGAACTGCCTGGCCCATCGTGTCTCCATGTCCGTGTCCTCCTTGGGTTGTCGTCCGTTCAGGGAGTGTGCTTCCTACCCCGCTCTACGGACGGCCCGCCGGGCCCGGATTGGGGCCGCGCGCCGGGGCGGGTCGTGGGAGGGCCCTCAGGCGGAAGGCCCCGCGAGCATCCAGATCCCCAGGGCCACGCTTCCGATCCCGGCGAGGGCCTGGACCGCCGTCTCGACCCGGCGGGCCCCGTCCATGGCCAGCGCCACCGGGAGCCCGACGAGCCCGCTCAGCAGCAGCATTCCCGCCGTCGAGCCGATGCCGAACACCAGGATGTAGACGAGCGCGCCGATCGGAGACGGGATGGCGCCCAGCACGAGGAGGGTGAGGGCGGCGCTCCCGGCGAGGCCGTGGAGGAGCCCGACCAGGAACGGCCGGCCGCCGAGCCGGAGCAGGTGGACGTGCCCCGCCTCCGGCGGCCCGAGCCGGAGCTGCGGGTGACGATGCGCGATCCCGTCGTGTGTATGCTCGCGCCCGTCGGCCAGGAGTCCCCCCGCGGCGCGGAGGAGCACGTGGCCGCCCAGCAGAACCAGGACGGCGCCGACCATCCGCTCGAGCGCCTCCTCGAGCCCCGGGGTGATCGTGAGCTTGAACGCGATCACGGCGATGCCGGCGCCCAGGAGCGCCAGCGTGTGGCCGGCCCCCCAGAACGCGCCGAGGAGGCAGGACCTGGGCGAGGCCGCGCTCGCGCGCGACGAGCGTCGAGACCGCCGCCACGTGGTCGGCGTCGAGGGCGTGCCGGAGGCCCAGGAGCAGGCCGAGCCCGAGTGCCGTAGCCAGGGAGACGTCCATCGCGAGTTCCTCCTTCGAAGGGGCGTCAGCCGCCCAGGGCCTGGACGGTGATGACGACGCCCGACAGGGTGATCACGGCCGCGGAGGTGACGGGGAGCCAGCGGCGCACGAGCGGGCCCTCGACTCCGGCCCGGTTGACGCGCGCCGCCAGGCGGCGCGCCCAGACGACCAGGAGGCCGATGCCGACCAGCACGGCCGCCAGCCCGACGCTGAACGCCACGATCAGCAGGAGTCCGAAGCCGACCCGGCCCATCGCGACGGCGCTCAGGAGGACGACCAGGGCGGCGGGGCAGGGCACGATGCCCCCCGACACGCCGAGCGCCACCAGGGCCCGGAGCGAGACCGGGCCTTCGGGCAGGTGATGGTGATGATGCCCGTGCCCATGGTCGTGTCCGTGCCCGGGATCGTGGTTGTGCTCGAGGCCTCGGGCGTGCAGGGCCTCGTGGGCGGCCGCGGAAGCGGCGGGGCGACCATGGCCCACGTCGCCCCCGTGGCTATCGTCAGGCGCGTGGACGCGCGGCCCGAGGAACGGGCGACCGAGGCGCCGCCACAGGAGGGACACGCCGAGGAGCGTGATCAGAACCCCCGACGCGGCGCCGAGCCACGGGTACAGGCGCTCGGGCACGACGTGGCGCGACGCGTAGAGCGTGACGATCCCGAGGAGATACACGCCCAGGGTGTGAGCCGCGGTCACCACGAGGCCGAGGAGGAGCGCGTGCCGGGCGGTACCTCGCGCGCCCACCAGGTACGCGGCCACGACCGTCTTGCCATGGCCGGGCTCGAGCGCGTGGAAGGCGCCCAGGCTCGCCGCGACCGCGAGCGCGAACAGGACCATGCCGGGCCCGGCCGGCCGCCCGGCGATCAGCGCGGCGAAGCGATCGCGCGAGGCGCGGCGGCCGGGCGGGGCCGGGCCGGGCGCCGCGGCCGCGGTGGTGGATGGGGCGAGTTCACGGTCGGCGTGCAGGGCGCGGACGGCAGACGAAGGCAGGCGTGGGTCGTCCTCAGGCCGGTCGTCGCGCGCGTGCAGCTCGACCGGGCGCGCCGCGTCGGCGGCCGGGGCTCCGCGGCCCGGTGTCGCCGGCCGCGATGCGCTCCGCGCGACGGCGCCCGCCGGCGCCGTCCGCGCGAACACGACGCGCGCCTCGAGCGCCTGGGGCGGGCTGACGGCCGGGTCGCTCGGATAGTCGGACAGCGCGCGGCTCTGGTCCCGCTCGGGCACGGTGCTGGCGACGAGCGTCACGCCCGGCGCGGCGGTCGCGACGATCTCCTTCCAGCCCGCCCGCTCGGGGTAGTTGCCGTCCCGGTACGTGAGGGCCGCCGTGGCCCCCGCGCCCTCCCGCGGCAGGGCGGCCCGATACGCCACCGCCAGTCTGAGGGTCGGCAGCCCGCCCGACCCCGGGGGGAAGGTCAGCTCGGCCGCCTCCCTCCGGAGCGCGAGCCGCCGCCCGTCGAGCTCGAGGGTCAGTCCGCCCGCGAGCGTCTCCGCGGCGCGGAGCAGGTACGCCCGAGCCTCCGGGGTCTCGGCGTCGACGGTGAGCCCCTCGGCCTGGAGGATCTGGAACGTCGGGATCTCCGCGAGGTCGAGGACGTACCGGAGTCCGCACGCCGTCGGGCGAGACGTGGATCGCCGCATGGTGGCTGATGCTGAAGTTGCCCATCGGATGGGCGCTCGCCAGGCAGGGCGTGGCCAGGGCCAGCAGCGCCAGCAGGCCGGCCAGCCGGCTAGCTCGCATCGGGATGCTCGGGCCGAGGGGGCCGCGGCCCGGACGCCGCCGCGCCCTCGAGCGCCTCGAGAGCGCGGCGCGCCTCGGCCGCGTGATGCGGGTGGAAGTGCGGGTTCGTGGCGAGCGCCTGGCGGAGATACGCCGCCGCGCCCTCCGGGTTCCCGAGCTGCCCCTCGATCATGCCCGCGTGATAGAAGAGCCGCGCGTCCCGCGTGCCGAGACGAAGCGCCTCCGCCATCGCGGCGCGCGCCGCCTGTGGCTGCCCGGTCTTGTAGAGGCTCCAGGCCATGAGGTCGTGCGCGTGGACGTCCTGCCGGACCTCCAGCTCGCGGCGCGCGAGTGCGAGCGCCTCGTCGAGCCGCCGGTCGTGGTCCAGGTAGAACCACGCCAGCTCCCGGTTGTAGAGGCCCTGGTTGAGCGCGCTCAGCTGGCCGATGCGCTCGGCCAGGGCGTACTGGCGCTCGGCCGCGTCCGGCCGGCCGAGCCGCGGCGTGGAGATCGCCGAGGGCGACCACGTAGTCGAGCTGCGGGATCACGGCGATCGCCTGCTCGAGAAGCGGCACGGCCTCGGTCGCCCGCCCTCGCGCGACGCAGCACCTGGGCCAGTCCCGCCAGGGCCCGGTGGTAGCCCGGGACCGTGACGAGGGCCGCGCGGTAGGCCGTGTCGGCGGCCGGGAGATCGCCCCGGCTCCAGTGCTCCTGGCCGAGCTGCCACTCGACCCAGGCGACCGCCTCGGCCGGCCGCCCCTCCGCCCGGCCGCGCTCGAGGGCGCGCTCGAGGGCCGCGATGGCGCCCGGCACGTCCCCGCGCAGGCTCGGCAGGGCGGCGCTCCGCGCGTGGGCGTAGAGGTCGTCCCCCGTCTCGAGCATCCGCTGGTACGCGCGCTCCGCCTCGGCGTAGCGCCCGACCTCGAGGTGCGCGTCCCCGAGCACGCCCCAGGCGTGGCTGTCCCCGGGATCGGCCGCCACCGCGCGCGCCGCCTCGCGGGCGGCGTCGTCGAAGTCGTGGCGGGTGTAGAGGACGTAGGCGAGGTGGCGCCGCGCGCTGGCCTGCGCGGGATCGAGGGCGAGCGACCGCCGGAGCGCCCGCTCGGCGAGCGTGAGCCAGCTCGGGTCGGCGGTGGCGCGGAACTTCTGGACGTACGCATCCCCGAGCCGGTAGTGGGTCCACGGGTCGGCCGGGCGCCGCCGGAGCCCGTGCTGGTAGGCGGCGATGGCGCGGTCGGCGGCGCCGTCGTCCGCCCGCGCCGGGCCCGAGGTCAGGCTCGCCAGGCCGAGGAGCGCGGCCGCGAGCGCGACCATACGGAGGCGCCGCCGCGGTCGAGTGGATCGGCCGTTCGTCGTCGGGTCGAGGCTCGTGTGCGTGCTGGGCTGCATGCTGACTCCGGGCCGACGCCGGCGGGCGGTGCCCGGCCGGCGTCGGCGTCAGGGGTGTTCGCCTAGCAGGGATTCGCGCCCGCCTCGCCACAGTCCAGGTGGCGCGGGCTCCGCCCGTCGTGAGGCGTCGGGAGGAAGGGGAAGACCGTGTAGATGCCGTTGCCGGTCGAGAGCGAGCTCTGGACCCCGACGTTGAAGTTCACGCCGTCGCCGAGCCGCGGGAAGGCGGCCGGATCGTCGGCGACGAGGATCCCCCCGACCACGCGGAGCGCGATGTCGGTCACGTCGTCGTTCGGGCGCCGCCCGTTCGGAAAGCCGGCATTGTCGCCCGCCAGCACTCCGAGCCGCTTCTGGTCGGCCGGCGCGGTCGGCTCGACGCCGAGGTTCAGCCGGAGGAGCTCCGAGCAGCGGTCGTTCCGCCCGCACGTGCCGTCGCCGCCGTACTGGAGGAGCGCCGCCACCAGGTCCGTACGGCCCGAGGTCGGGAACGCGGTCCCGAACCGGAGGTTCAGGACGGCGGCGAGGCTCGGGTTCAGGTAGAAGCCGGCGAACTGGGCCTCGTCCTCGGGATCGGCCGCGTTCCACCGGTCCTTCCGGTCCGTCGGGATGATCAGCTCGTTCACCAGCGGGTTCGCCATGCGGGCCACCTGCACCCAGTCCCCCGAGCCGAACGCGGTGCCGTCGTCGCGCCGGTGGAGGTTCTTCTGGCGGCTGGTCGAGGCGTAGAGCCCGAGCACGGCATCCGGGTCCCGGGTGAGCTCCGGGATCGGGATCTCGATGGCGATCGTGCTCACGTTGAAGCCGGAGAAGGTGTCGACCCCGAACGGGTTGACCGCGTCGTTGGCGTCCTCGCTCGCGTCCAGGATCGGCGGGGTCCGCCGGAGATTGACGGTGTCGAACGTGGCGCCGAGGTCGATGTAGAAGGTCTCGTCGCGCTGCCCGGCGAAGACGCGCCCGCCGTTCGCGAGCGGGTAGATGCCCTGGGCGGCCAGCGCCTCGTAGTTCGGCATGGTCAGCGGCCCGACGTTCGAGGGCACCGCGACCATCTCCTGCGTGCCCAGCTCGCGCCGGCGGCCGTTGCGGATCTCGGTGAGCGTGTAGGTCTGGCGGATGCCGATGCCGGCCGCGTTGGGTCCGGAGAGGGCCGTGATGGGCGGCACGCCCGCGTATCCCACCGGGAGCTTGCAGCGCCTTGACCGTGCCCTGGATCTTCGTCTTGAAGCGGACCTCGTAGATGACGTTCTCGGCCTTCCCGTTGGTGTTGGTGTCGAGGTGGAAGGCGTAGCGCACCTGGTCGTCGAAGTTGAAGTAGTTCGGGCCCGGAGCTCGGCTCCTGGCCGGGAATCACGTTCATGACGAGGACGACCTTGTCGAAGGGCGCCTCCCAGCTGCGGAAGAAGTACACGTCCGTGATGTCCGCCGCCGGGTCGAGCGCGATGAGGGGCGCCTCCCGGTGGCTGGCCGCTCCCGCGGGGCCGGCGGCCATCAGGAGCTGGGTGAGGACCACGAGTCCGACGAGTGCGCGGACGGCCGAGCGATGCCCGAAGCGTTGCATGGGGACCTCCTGGTGAGAGATTCGAGGCATTGCCTCACCGGTCCCTACGGCGGCGGGCGCCCGGCGGATCTCGTGTCGCGCGCGGTCGGGCCGACGCGGCCGCCGTCACCGCCGGCGGCGCGCGTGGATTCGCGGCCGATGGGCCGGCTCGGCGCGCCGGGCCGCTCGCGGTGGCGCGGACTCGTCTGGCGGGGACGCAAAGCTCTGCCTGACCTACGAGCGGGGCACGCGGGGCGGATTGCCGCCGCGCTCGTCCTCGCGTGGCGGCGCTCACGGCGCCCTTGCTGGAAGCGGAGCACCTCTGATACATCACTGGCCATGGGCATGGACGCGCCGGGCGCCTCGGCCCGGATCCTCGGGGAGATCGCGCGGGGCGACCGCGACGCCTTCGCGCGCTTCTACGACCTCCACGCGGCGCTCGTCCACACGTTCGCGCTGCGGATCCTGCGCGAGCGGAGCGAGGCCGAGGAGGTCGTGCAGGACGTCTTCGTCCAGGTCTGGCGGCAGGCCGAGAGCTACAGCACCGACCGCGGGACGCCGGAGGCGTGGCTCATCACCCTGACGCGGAGCCGAAGCATCGACAAACTTCGTTCTAGGCGTAGACGCGATGAGATGGTGCGACCAGCGGAGAACCCGGATCGGCTGCCCGAGCCGGTCGCGCAGGAGAGCGCGTCCGGTCCGGCGGAGGCGCGCGTGATGCTCGGCGGGGCGCTCGGCGACCTGCCGGCGGCCCAGCGGAGCGTGATCGAGCTCGCGTACTTCGACGGCCTCACGCAGACGGAGATCGCGGCACGCCTCGGCGAGCCGCTCGGTACCGTCAAGACGCGGATGCGCAGCGGACTCGAGCGGCTCCGGGGCGTTCTCGCGCGGAGCGGGGCGGAACGGGCATGAACCACGAGCAGTGGCTCGAGCAGGCCGACGTCTACGCGGCGGATGCCCTCGACGGCCAGGAGCTGGCCGGGTACGAGGCTCACCTCGCCGCGGGCTGCGCGATCTGCGCCGAGCGGATCCGCGAGACGCGCGAGGCCCTCACGCTCCTGACGCGGGCGCTGCCGGCGGTGCCGCCGGCGCCGGCGCTCCGGACGCGGGTCCTCGCGCGCGATCGCCGCCGAGCCCCCGCGGGCGGCCGCTCCCGTCGAGCTCCGGCCCCGGCCTCGCCGGAGCCGCGCCATCTGGTGGGCCGGCTGGGCGGGGCTCGCCGCGGCCGCCGCGCTCCTGGTCGTCGTCAACGGAGAGCTGAGGCAGACGCGGCAGGACCTCGAGGCCCTGCAGGGGCGCGTGGCGACGCTCCAGACGGAGCTCACCCAGCGCGAGGAGGCGCTCCGGTTCCTGTCGGATCCGAACGTCCGCTACGTGAGCCTGGGCGGGGCTCAAGCCCACGCCGGAGGCGAGCGCGTGGCTGCTCTGGAACCCGACGACGCGGCAGGGCCTCTTGCTGGCGCGCGGCCTGCCCGCCGCGCCGGCGGGCCACGCCTACGAGCTCTGGGCGCTCGCGGGCTCCCAGCCCGTGCCCGCGGGGGTGTTCAGCGCGGACGCCGGCGGGCGCGCGCTCCTCCGGCTCCCGACGCTACCGGAGGGCCACACGTACGACGCCTTCGCGGTCACCCTCGAGCCCGCCCCCGGCGTGCCGAAGCCGACCGGCCCCATGCACCTCCACGGCAAGGTGCTCTAGCGGCCTTCTGGCCGCGGCGCGGGCGCCGCCACCCGGCCTGCTACCCGAGAAGGCTGACGGCTCCGCTCGCGAGGTCGTAGTGGGCGGCGACCACCTTGAGCTTGCCCTGTGCGACCAGGCCCGCGAGCACGGGCGAGGCCTTCCCCAGCAGGCTCGCCTGGATGCGGGCGTTCGCCCGTATCACGGCGTCCGGGTCGGGGCCCGCCTGGTCGACGGCGGGGCGAAGGGGCGCGTAGAGGGCGCTGATCTGCCCGGGGACCTCCTTCCCCGCGATGGCGGCCGTCACGGCCCCGCACGCCCCGTGGCCGAGGACCATGAGGAGCCGCGTGCCGAGGACGGCGGCTCCGTACTCCGCGCTGGCGATGATCTCGGGCGTGGCGACGTTGCCGGCGACCCGCAGCACGAAGACGTGGCCGATGGTCTGGTCGAAGAGGATCTCGACGGGCACCCGGGAGTCCGCGCACGAGAGGACGGCCGCGAAGGGTTCCTGCTTCTCGGCCGTCTTCTGGGCCAGCAGGGTGAGGTCCGCCTGGAACGACGTCAGCTGGCCCGCCCTGAACCGCGCGTTCCCGTCCATGAGGGCCTTCAGGGCGTCGTCCGGCGTCAGCACCGTCTGCGCGTGCGCGCGCGTCGCGCCGGCCGCGACCCCGGCGCCCACGGCGACGCCTCCGGCCACGGCCATCCGGAGAAGCTCACGTCGGTTGAGGGTCGTCAGCTCTTCGGGTTCGTCGGCATTTCACAGCCTCCTCAGGTTGGGCGTGCGGCACTCGGTAGGCCGACTAGATTGTCGCACGACGCCCGCGCCCCCGTCATGGAGGGCGAAGAGGCCGCTGATCGATTTGAAGGGGATGAGGACGCCGTGCTCGGAGAGCCGCACGGGCGCGTCGTCGCCGTCGAGGAGCGCCGCGAGCTCGCGCTGCTCGGCGAGCGGCCAGTCGCGGTGGCCGGGACCCAGCCGGTGGGACACGCGGGCCCGCGGCAGGGCGGCGATCAGGTCCCGCCGGAGCGCCCGCACCGCCGCCTCGATCCCCGCCCAGCCCGCCAGGTCGAGAAGGTAGGCCTCCAGGAGCTCGTGCCGCTCGCCGAGGGCGATCACCTCGGCCTCGAGCGCCGGGCCGAGCGTCAGGACGAACGCGACCGCCCGCCGCGCGTCCCCGAGATGGCGCGCGATCGCGTGACCCGAAAACGACGGTCCCCGGCGGAGCGTGACGCGGGACGCGGTGACCGCGGCGACGCGGAGCAGCCGGAGGCGGGCAGTCGGGGCGACCAGCTCGCCCGCGCGCGCGGCCATGGCGCGCGTCGCCTCCCAGACCGCGGCCGGCGCCTCGTCGCGCCGGCGGTACCGCGCCAGCCGGAGGACCGTCCAGGGGTCGATGGCCACCCGGTCGGGCCGCCAGGCGACGACGTGATCGAGGCGGAGGCGCACGGCGCCCACGTTAGCCCGGATCGCCGGCCCGCGGTACCGCCGGCCGCGGGCAGGGGACCCGCCTCTTGACGCGACCCCCCCCGTTCTTATAATCGACGCGTTCCACGCCACGGCGCGGGCGTGGGAGGCCTGCCTCGAGATCCCCCGCGAGCGACTGGACTGGGAGGAGACGGACGTCATGCAGGGACCGATCGGATTCATCGGACTCGGGATCATGGGCCGGCCCATGGTCAAGAACCTCCTGAAGGCCGGCCACGGGGTGGTCGTCAGCAACCGGAGCCAGGCCGCCGTCCAGGAGCTCGCCGGGCTCGGCGCGAAGACGGCCGACTCCCCGGCGGCGGTCGCCCGCGCCGCGGGAGACCTGATCATCACGATGCTGCCGAACTCCCCCGACGTCGAGCTGGTCGCGCTGGGTCCGAAGGGACTGCTCGAAGGCGTCCGGTCGGGCCAGATCCTTGCGGACATGTCCACGATCTCGCCGATCGTCTCCCAGAAGGTGGGCGCGGCGCTCGGCCAGAAGGGCGTCAAGATGCTCGACGCCCCGGTGTCGGGCGGCGAGAAGGGCGCGATCGAGGGCATCCTCTCCATCATGGTGGGGGGCGAGGCGGGGGTGTTCCAGCAGGTCCTCCCGGTCTTCCAGGCGATGGGGAAGACGATCACGCATCTCGGGCCGCTCGGGGCCGGCGGCTTCACGAAGCTCGCCAACCAGATCATCGTGGCGGTCAACCTGACGGCGCTCGCCGAGGCGCTGACGCTGGCGGCCAAGGCCGGGCTCGACATCGAGCTGACGCTCAAGGCGCTGGGCGGGGGCCTCGCCGGGTCGCGCTGCCTCGACCAGAAGACGCCCAACTACCTGGCGCACGAGTTCAAGCCCGGGTTCAAGATCGACCTCCACTACAAGGACCTCGGGCTCATCGCCGACGCCGCCCGGGCGCTGGGGGTGCCGCTCCCGACCACCGCCGTCGTGCAGGAGCTCTTCAGCGCGGCGCGCGCGCGAGGCCGTGGCCAGCTCGACCACTCGGGGATCGTTACGGTCCTCGAGGACCTGGCGGGCGTCCAGGTCAAGAAGCACGGATGAGCGGGCTCGACCTCGAGACGATAGGCGTGCGGCGGGTGACGGCGCCCGCGGTGGGCCCGGGCCGATGATCAAGGTCCGGCGGGTCAAGAAGGGCGACCTCTCGCGGATGCGCGAGGTCGTCGAGGCGGCCTTCGGCGACTTCTTCGAGCGCCAGCTGGGCACCCGCCCGCGGCAGGTGTTCGGGGGCGCCCAGTACGTGCACCACCGCTGGCTCATGGAGCCGTGGGGCTGCTTCGTCGCCGAGGAGAACGAGGGGAAGATCGTCGGCGTCTCCGTCGCGGTCTGCTGGGGGACGCTCGGGCTGTTCGGCCCGGCGGCCGTCCTGACGCCCTACCAGAACCAGAAGGTCGCCCAGCAGCTCGTGCGGGCGGCGCAGGGCTTCTTCGACGAGAACCACGTGACCCTCCAGGGCGTGGTGACCTTTCCCTACAGCCCCAAGCACCTCGTCCTCTACCAGAAGTTCGACTTCAAGCCGCGGGCGCTCGTCGCGATCACCGCGCGGTCGCTGGAGCGGCGCGAGCCCGCGCCGCCCGCGAAGCCCGTGCGCGGGATGCCCGAGATCAAGCGCTTCTCGACGTACGAGGAAGGGAAGAAGAAGGGCCTCCTGGCGCGCCTCCGGACGCTGTCGGGGCGCATCTACCGGGGGCTCGACCTGACCAAGGAGATCGAGATCGTCGACGGCCTCGCCCTTGGCGACACGCTCCTCCTCGAGAAGGACAGCACGGTCCTGGGCTTCGCGATCTGCCACACCCCGGGCGTGTCCGAGGCGCCGCAGGGCGCGCTCTACGTGAAGTACCTCGCCATCGATCCCGCGCGCCGCCGGCCGGAGCACTTCGTCCAGCTCCTGTCGGCCTGCGAGGACTTCGGGGTCAACGCGGCGTGCCAGCGGATCATCGCCCCGGTCTACACGGGCTACTGGCGCGCGTACCAGACGCTCCTGACGTCGGGCTACCACGTCGACATGCTGATGCTCCGCATGAAGCGCGGCAAGAACGACGACTACGAGCGCGAGGAGGACTTCGTCCTCGACGACTGGCGCTGACGCTCAGCCGCCGCCCCGCCACCAGCGGAAGACGAGGCCCTGGAGGAGCGAGACGGCGGCGATCATGACGTCGTCGATCTGGTAGAGGGACACGAACCCCCCGCCCCACGCGCGCCCGGCCAGGATCGGCAGCAGGGCCAGCGCGAGATTCGCCGCGAGGAACAGGACGCCGAGGCCGATCGTCTCGAGCGCCGCGGCCGCCGCGCCCCGGAGCCCCGCGCGCGCGAGCCCCAGCCGGTGCGCCCCGATCAGGTAGCCGACGACCGAGGTCAGCCCGAGGATCGCGGCGAGGCTCAGGGCGCGCACCGGCGCGGTCCTTCCAGCCTGGCCAACCGGGCCAGCCTGGCCCGTCTGGCCGACACGGGCCCGCTCACGCGTATCCCGCCAGGCGGTAGTAGAGGCGCCCGACGACCTCGCGAACGACGGTGCGCGCGAGAGCCAGGCGTTCTCCCGGTGTCAGCCCGTGGAGACGGGGGTCATCGGTCGGCGCGGGCCGGATGTCGAGCCCCTCTCGCGCGAAGGCTGCGCGGGCGCGGACCAGATGGATCGGGTCGCTCACGAGCAGGAGCGATCGCGCGCCCCGTGCCCTGAGCGCGGCTCCGACCCGGAGCGCCTCCTCGTGCGTCGTGTTGGCGCCGATCACGGGGAGGATCTCGGCGGGCGGGACGCCCAGTTCCCGGGCGCGCCGCGCGCGGACCTCGGGCTCCGACGGGCCGACCCTCGGAGTGCTGCCGGAGAGGACGAGCAGAGGCGCCAGGCCCTGGCGGTGGAGCGCGATCCCGTGGATCAGCCGGCGCCAGGAGGGAGTGTCGAGCCACCCGTCCGGCTTGAAGTTCCCGCCGAGCACGACAATGGCGTCGGCCGGCGCGATCCGCGCTGGCTCGGCGTACCGCGTGGCCAGCCACTCGACGAAGGGCGTGAGCGCCGCCACGGTCAGGAGCCCCAGCGTCGCGAGCCCAAGCACACGAGTGACCCGTTGGAAACACCGCAACCGTCTCCCACTCGGGCCAGAGCTTCCCGGGACTGCCAGCTCGCGCAGCGATCATGAAACGAGTCCGCCGCCGAGTGTACCCGATTCAGACCGGTACCACTCTTGCACGCTGAACGTTTGCTCGGGTGAAGATCCTGCGGGTTGCTTGCGCCGATGCCAGGTTCTTGCCGGCCACCGGCGCGGAAGAGGTCGGCCCTCTGCAACAGCGTTCAACACCTGGGTAGAGGGCTACCCAGGAACAGCAAAGAGGAGGCGTAGGCCAGGCATGTGCGGGATCATCGGATATGTCGGGGATCGGGTGGCTTGCGGGATTCTCCTGGACGGGCTCCGTCGCGTCGAGTACCGGGGTTACGACTCGGCCGGCATCGCCGTCCTGAATGGCTCCGGGCTCGCGATCCGGCGCCGAGTCGGCAAGGTGGCTGCGCTTGCGTCGCTGGTGGCGGGCGAACCCGTCGAGGGCACCGTCGGCATGGGCCACACGCGCTGGGCGACCCATGGCCGCCCGTCGGACGAGAACGCGCACCCTCACGCCGACTGCACTGGGACCATCGCCGTGGTGCACAACGGCATCCTCGAGAACTACGCCGCGCTGAAGAGTCGGCTCTCCGCGAGCGGCCACCGGTTCCGGTCCGAGACGGACACCGAGGTGCTCGCGCACCTCGTCGAGGCACACTGGACAGGCGGTGCGACTGACCTCGTGACGGCCGTCCAGGCGGCGCTCCGTGAGGTCCGCGGCGCGTACGCGATCGCGGTGCTGGCCGCCGGCGCTTCGGACCGTATCGTGGCCGCCAAGCACGGCGCGGGCAGCGTCGTCGTCGGGCTCGGCCAGGGCGAGGCGTTCCTGGCCTCGGACATCCCGGCTCTGCTGCCGCTCACTCGGGACGTCGTGATCCTCGAGGACGGGGAGGTGGCGGTGCTCACCCGGGGCGGGGTGAGCGTGACGAGCCTCGGAGGGGAGTCGGTCGTCCGCCGGCCGACTCGGATCACGTGGGACGCGGAGCAGGCGCAGCGCGGCGGCCATCCGCACTTCATGCTGAAGGAGATCTTGGATCAGCCGCGGGCCGTGCGGGACACGTTCGCCGGCCGGCTGGACCTCGAGGACGGACGCGTGCTCCTCCCGGACGCCGGTCTCGACGACAACGCCCTCGCTCGATTCCGGCGCGTGGTGCTCGTCGCCTGTGGGACCTCGTACCACGCGGCGCTCGTGGGGCGCTACGTCGTCGAGCGCTTGACGGGGCTTCCGGCGGAGGTCGATCTCGGCTCCGAGTTCCGCTACCGGGATCTGGCTCTCGACGTGGAGACCCTGGTCGTGGCGCTCTCCCAGTCCGGGGAGACGGCCGATACGCTCGGGGCGGTTCGGGCGTCCCGGGAGCGTGGCGCCTCCGTGCTCGCCATCACGAACGTGATCGGCTCCGCCATCGCCCGAGAGGCCACGGGTGTCTTGTACACGCACGCCGGCCCCGAGATCGGAGTCGCCTCGACGAAGACGTTCCTGGCGACACTGACCGCGGTCTATCTCCTCGGGGTGGCACTCGGCCGGGCGCGGGGGCACTTGACCGCGATGGACGGCCGGAAGCGACTGGACGAGCTCGTGGAGATGCCGGAGCTCGTGGCGGCCACGCTTCAGTTGGAGCCCCGGGTCCGCGTCATCGCGCGGGGCCTTCTCCGAGCCCAGAGCCTCCTCTACCTAGGCCGGGGCATCCACCACCCGATCGCCCTCGAGGGGGCGCTCAAGCTGAAGGAGCTCTCCTACAGCCATGCCGAAGGCTATGCGGGGGGCGAGATGAAGCACGGCCCCATCGCGCTCCTGACCGAGGGATTCCCTGTGGTGGCCCTGGTACCACGGGACCAGAGTTACGACCGGATGCTCGCCAACATCGAGGAGGCTCGAGCGCGGGGCGGTCGGATCATAGCCGTGTGTCACGAGGGTGACGCCGAGGTGGCTCGCCACGCGACCCACGTGCTACCCGTTCCGGCTGCTGCTGATCTCCTGACCCCGATGCTCAGCACGATCCCGCTCCAGCTTCTCGCCTATCATCTGGCGGTCCTCCGGGGCCACGACGTCGATCAGCCCCGGAACCTGGCGAAGTCGGTCACGGTCGAGTAGATCGCGCTTCCGATGCGACACGACCGACTGTGGCGGACCGTGGAGCCCGCGTTGTCGCTTGGCTACTCCGCGGGCCTCGGTTCCTCACGGATGAGCCACTCGATGATGGCCGTAGGATCACCCGACCGGAGGCTTTCGGGAGCCGGCTGGTTCCGCTCAACAGGGGGCGCAGCCACTGTCGGAGCCCGTTGGGACGGTGGAGCCGGGGTGTTGGGCGGCGCAGAGACTCTCTGCCGGTGTCGTGCTCTGAGCCACAGGCGCCGCGCGGCCGACGCGTGACGGCGGCGATGCGCCTCCCTGCCGCACTGCCGGTGAAGGGAGTAGCTCGGTCGCTGGTAGCGGGACGGCCGGTGAGTCGAGTCCGGGGATCCGGCTGAGGGTGGGGCCAGTCGACGGCGGCACGACAATGGGGCTTGCCACCTCCGGGGCGGCAGAGGGTTCCGACACGAGCATGGATTGAGGCGGAGACACGACAGCTGTCGGATGGGTCGCTGGCCCGGTCGGCCTCCCAACAATATGGAACCAGGCCAGGAACACACCACCGATGACGACGATTGGGACGCCGGCGAGCGCCCAAAGTCGTGTCGGGGAGCGCCTGACCGGTGGGGACGCAGCGGTTACGGATGGGGACGCGGCATTCGTTGAAGCGGGGGCCGATTCGGTCCGGAGGCGGCACTCGGCGTCCCAGAGCTCGTTCAGAATGGACGCCAGGCCGACCGGCCGCGCAGCAGGGTCTGGATCGATCACTCGCGACACCAGTCGGTCCAGCGACGCCGGGAGGGTCGGGTGCCGATCCCGGAGCTGCCTTGGCGGCGGCCGGAGCTGTTGGTCGCTAAGCTTGGCCGGGGTTGCGGCATCGAACGGCGGCTCTCCGCAGAGGAGCTCGTAGAGGAGTACGCCGAACCGGTAAACGGCGCTGCGCTCCGTGGCGGGGAACCCCGAAAGCTCTTCAGGTGAGACGTAGCGAGGATCACGGATCGGCGTCTCTGCTGCCACCAGCTGGTCGCCGAGACCCAGCCGGCGGAGGATGAGGGCGTCCGACCGCAGCAGCTTCACGCGATCACCCTCGGTCACGGGGATGATGTCATGCGGCGCCATGCGGAGGTCCAGGAGGCCGAGGTTCAGGGTCTCCTCGAGAGCCTCGCCGACCCGTATTGCGAGCTCCAGCGCCCGCTCGGGCGCGAGAGAAGGTGTCTGTCTCAGGAGATCCGCCACCGATGGAGCTTCGACGAGCTCGATGGCGAGGAAGAGCCGGCCATCGTCCGCGAGATCGCAGTCTTCGACGGCGGCGCACGAGTCGGGGAGCTCGAGCCGTGCCCTGCCGGATCGGGTGGGCCGACGGAGGATTTCGATCCGACCCCGATCGTTTCGCCCGACCTCATGGAAGATCTTGACTGCGACCGTCCGACCGGTTCGGAGGCCTGCTGCTCGGTACAGGGTCGCGACCTGATCGATCTCCAGGATCTCAGTCAGGCGGTACCGGTCTCGAAGCACAGTGCCCACCGGCAAGGACGGTGGGAGGTTCCCTCGTGGAGCCCGGTTCGACACAGAGTTCGCGGGCTTGGAAGCTCCGCCCAGGGCAGAATAGGGGCCGTTCGTATCGCCCATGGAGGGACTCTTCAAAGGTCTTCCATGACCCGGGTGGCCGGACAAGCGCCCGGTGCCCGCGGAGTCCTAGTTGCCCAGCGCTTCCTTGATGGCGTCCATGACCGGATTCTCGCTGGGCTGACGCTCGGAAGCTGCCCTCACCGGCTTGCCGAGGGACTTCCGGACACAATCGTACTGCTCCCAGCCGCGCAGCGGATACTCCAGATCGACGGACTTCCACTTCGGGTGTCCGTTGGTAATGAGCCAGTCCACGTTCTTACTCACGGTCTGGGCGAACCGCCCGACGTACTCGCAGTCGGCGCGTCGGAAGTCGAACGACACCAGGACCGCCTTGATGGCGGCGGTCGTCAGCGGGGTGCGCTGCCAGCTGTATGTGTTCGCCGGTATCTCGCTCCGCTCGTAAAACTCCAGCACGGTCTTGTTTAGGATCGGCAGGAGCGCGAGATTGTCCGTTTGGGCGACTTTCTCTTGGAAGAGCTTCACGGGGTAGCCCGCGACGTAGAACATTGCGTCGATCCGCCCCGCCTTGAGTTCCGCTAGCGCTTCATCCGTGTCGATGAGCACCGTCTCGCGTGGGGTGATGTCCGCCATCTTCAGAAGGATGCGCGCCGTCAGATAGGTGCCGCTCCCCTCGCGACCGATCGCAACCCGGCGATCGGTCAGATCGTCGAAGTCCGTGATTCCTTTCCGGCCGAGGATATGGATCTCCTCGTTGTACAGCGGAAACACCATCTTCAACTTCCGCGCGATGCGTCGGAGGACCGGGTCGCTCTGGATTCGGAACACGAACGCGAGGACGTCCGATTGGACGATGCCTATTTGGGTCACGGGCCGCTGATAGACCGCGTAGATGTTCTCGACCGATCCCTTCGAGGGGTAGACGCTGAGGGCCATCGTAGGGGCCGTTTGCTTCAGCAGCCTCTGCATGTCTAGACCGAACTGATAGTATGTGCCGCGCTCGCCTCCCGTGATCAGACCAAGTTCGATCGGGGGGGCCGCGAGTACCACCGCAGGGAACGCGACCGCCAGTACGGAAAGGGCCAAGACGGTGAAGGTCCTTCGGGCGACGATCGTCACGCGCTGTCTCCTCCGGCGCGCTCCGAACGTGGGCCCCTTCGGTGGCCGCGGAGACGAGCCATCCCGGTAGGGGGCAATGACCGTGCCAAGTACTCGGAAATGAGGAATTTCGGGCGGGTAGGTTCGTGGCTGCTTTCGTCCGGGGCAGGCGACTAGGTAAGCAAGTTCACAATCGTGGTGGTTAGTTTGCGCGAACTCGGGTGGGAAGTGAGTTAGTCATCCTCCCCCACGACTCGGCTCTGCCTCGCCAACCGGGCCGGAGCCTTCGTTGAGTTGCACTGTATCCGCGTGCCCGAGTGACCTTCTGAGGATGGTGGATCAGGGTCTCGCCTCGCCTCCCCGGCAACCGAGGGGTCGAGCCAGGGACCGATGCCCGCGACAGACGTACTGGATTCGCCTTGTCGATCTGTGATATAAGGCGCGCGCAATGGGTGCTGCCGTGAGACGTGGTCATGTGGGTTCACTCGCACTGCTCGTCGTCGGCCTCCTTGGAGCCGGCGCCCCGGCGACCGTTGCCGCTCAGCCGCCACCTCGGCAGCCAGTCGTGATCCAGCAGCCGTGGACCTTGATACCCTCCCTCGACGTGTCGGAGCGATTCGACGACAACATCTTTCTCACAGTGCACGACCGCAAGTCGGATTTCATCACCGAGCTCACCCCGCGCTTGACCCTTGAGTATCACAGCAACCGGTTCAACCTGTCCGGCTCCTACTCCGTCGTCGCGCAGTACTACGCCGAGATGACGGACCTCAACAACTTCGGGGACAACCAGCAAGGGGTCTTGAACCTGGACTATCAGGCGACCCCCGAACTATCGGTGAGCGTTGCGGGCTACTATGCGCGAACCAGTGACACGACCTCACCGCTTGCTCGTCCCATCGTGCCAGAGACGGTGATCGTTCCTCCAACTTCTCAATCCGAGCGCAGGCTGACTCAGCTGTACGGCTTGAATACCTCGGGGAGCTACCGGTTCGATTCCCGGACGACAGGAACCCTGACGTATTCTTTCGCCGCGGTCGAGCAGGAAGATACGCCAACGACGTACTCGAACTCGCCTAGTCTAGGTGTGAGCTACGAGCTCACACCTGTGGATGTGATCTCGACGTCCGCGATCGCAGCCCTCTACACCGTGTCCTCCGACGCGCCCGACCAGGAGTCATATACGCTCACCCTGGGGTGGAGACGCCAGTGGACGCCAAACCTGACCACGAGTCTCACGGCCGGCCCTCAGTTGATCGACGAGGAGGTGCATCCGACCGTCATCGCCAGTTCGTCCTATCAGCTGACGCGGGAGCTCTTGGCGAGCCTCGCATACTCGTATGGAACTGGACTGGTCGTGGGCGACACAGGAGTTCAGCAGACGTCGTCCCTCTCAGGCTCGCTGTCCTATCGGCCCCGCCCCGAGCTTCAGATTTTGGCCTCAGGCTCGTGGACCAAGAGTTTCCCGGTTGGCGCATCCTTTGACGAGGGAAGCGACTGGTTCTTCGCCGCGCTCAGTGCGCGATATCAGTTTACGAGGTGGCTATCGGCGTACGTCGGGTATCAGTTCAGCCTCTCGGACTCTTCAAGTGGCGAGTCTATTCCTGACAACCAGCTCAGTGTTGGGGTGACCTTCAGCTATCCGTTGTCCTTCTGATCCAGGGCTTTGCGGTACGGGCTTCCGGCCGACAACGCCTGTTCGAAGCGTGATGCCTCGGCTGTCCTCGCGACGCTACGTCCGGCGGGACAACGCGGTCCGGTGACGGACTGACGAGGCGCCCAACCCGTTCGTGTTGACAAGGACGGCGGATGAGACCCTCCCCAGCGTTCGCGCGATCTTGTCATCGGATCTCCGAGACAGGACACTCGGATGACGTCGCACTGGGAGCGAGCCGAGGGCCAGTGTAGCTTGGGCTCGTACGCCTTCGCTGACCGGAACAGCTGATCGGGCAGGACCGGGTCGAATCGAGCAGGGACACGGACATACTTCCGGACCCGCAATGCCGCCCCGGTGTGGCAGGACTCTAGGCGTTCCCTTTCGATCGTGCGGGCGGGATGCCACACTCGGTCAGCTTGCTCAAGAGAGTCTTGTAGCTGACCTTCAGCACGCGTGCCGCCTCGGTCCGGTTCCAGCGAACTCGTTCCAGCACTTCCAGCAGGGCCGCACGCTCGGCATCGCGGGCTGCACGACGCGCGATGGCCTTGAGCCCGAGCTCGGGGGGAACGCGCCATCTCCCTGCCCGTGGGGCGTTCCCGATGGGAGACGAAGCGGTGCTTCGCGCCGCACGAGGGTCTCGCGCGAAAGGCCGCCGCCCATCACGACAAGTCGACGGATGGCATTCTCGAGCTCCCGGACATTGCCCGGCCAGGAGTGCTCGTTGAGCATCTTCGCATCTTCCGGTGTGAGGTGGACCTCGCGGTCATATTCGCGATTGAAGCGTCCCAGGAAGAGTTCTGCCAGGAAGGGAATGGCCTCGCGACGCTCACGAAGGGGCGGCACCAAGATCTCGACGACATTGAGCCGATAGTAGAGATCCTCTCGAAACTCGCCCGCGCTCATGGCCGCTTCGAGGTCCCGGTTGGTTGTCGCGACGATGCGGACGTCTGCGCGTATGACTTCCCGCCCTCCCACCCGAGAGAACTGGAGATCCTGGATGACGTGCAAGAGCTTGGCCTGCAGTTCACGCGGCAGCTCGCCGATTTCGTCGAGACAGATCGTCCCCTGGTTCGCGTACTCGAACTGGCCGGGTTTCTGGCTAAAGGCGCCCGTGAACGCACCCTTCTCGTGGCCGAACAACTCCGACTCCAGGAGTGCCCCCGGCAGTGCGGCACAATTCACCTTGACGAAGGGGCCGTCCACGCGCGGCGACATCGCGTGAATGGCTCGAGCGACCAGCTCCTTGCCCACTCCACTCTCGCCACGTATCAAGGCCGTGGCAGTAGTGGGAGCCACCTGGACGATCATCTTCCAGATGTTCCGGGTTCCATTGCTGGACGAAAAAAGACCCGCCAGCTCAGGCCCCTGCGTGGCACCAAGCGGCGCTGCCAAGAAAGACAAGGATTTGGGCGTCAAGGAGCTAGCGTCGTTGGCTTGCTGAGGTGGGCACGGTCTTCGTCACAGACCGCCCAGGACGGTTCCTGCATCCCCACTTCAGTTGTCAAAGTGCGCAACGCGAGGTGCGTAACATGCAGGCGGGATGCTAACACATACGGGAAAAAAGTCACGCCCAAGATCTTGTGGCTTGTTTTAAGACAGTATACAAACCCTGGTGGGAGTGCTCACGGAGGGCGGGGTTCTAGTAGTTGGAAGTTTTCTTCACAGGTTGGACCATTGACGGTTAGCGACCCTCCCTCCAGTGCGGGACCGATGCGATGGGGGGAGGGCCTTGATTCACTTATCTTTCTAGGAGTTATCGCGCTGTCGTTAGAATGGCACGCGGATTGCTCTATCCATGCGCATTCATGGCAACGACAAGCCCTTTCAGTGCGTGGACGCGACGCGCTCTCATCATCGGACCCGACCCGACTCTCCAACAGTGTCTGAGCAGAATCCTCGAGGGCCTCGACTTCCTTCCGGTGGTCGCCCAGAGCCTGGAGGAAGGCGCGGCGCTAACCACTTCGCCGGGACCATTCTCCCTGACGGTCGTGGATGTCGTTCGGGAAGGAAGCGACAACTTTGAGGCCCTTCGTCAGAGCCGCCTCCGGCACGATGATCCGGGGCCGCTCGTAATGCTGGCCAGCCTCGACGACCCAGCGCGGATCTCGAAGTCGGACCTACTGGGTGCCGAGGAAGTCGTGCTTGCTCCGTGGAGCGTTTCG
The DNA here is from genome assembly GCA_963745015.1 of uncultured Candidatus Rokubacteria bacterium. Lineage (GTDB taxonomy): Bacteria > Methylomirabilota > Methylomirabilia > Rokubacteriales > DASRDR01 > DASRDR01. The sequence goes on along the minus strand of CAVUVU010000005.1, from coordinate 383,403 downwards.
GGCCTTCAGGCCGCGATTGTCAATGTCGTGCACAGCCGTCCGCGACCGCTGGCTGGCGATCGCGCTAGCTACGACGATGCCGGGGTGCGTCTCCAACGGGAGCTGGCCCTCTGGCGCAGTCCCCGGATGCGTGATGTGTGGAACGTCATTCAGCAGGCTGCCGCCGTGGACATCACGGTCTTGATCGGGGGACAGACCGGCACCGGTAAGGAGCTCGTCGCGCGCGCAGTCCACTATCTATCGCCGCGTCGGGACAGACCGTTCGTCAAGGTCAACTGCGCCGCTGTGCCTGCTGAGCTGCTGGAGAGCGAGCTCTTCGGGCACGAGCGCGGTGCCTTCACGGGTGCGCACCAGTTGCGGGTGGGGAAGTTTGAAACCGCGGATCAGGGGGTCGTGTTCCTCGACGAGATCGGCGATCTGCATCTCTCTCTCCAGGCCAAGCTCTTGCACGTTCTGCAGGATGGGGTCTTTTCCCGCGTGGGCGGCCGCTCAAGTCTCAAGGTGGACGTCCGGATCGTGGCAGCGACGAACCGGGATCTCGAGATCGACGTCGCCGGGGGCCGGTTTCGGGAGGATCTCTACTACCGTCTCAACGTCATCCAGATTGTCCTGCCACCGCTTCGCGAGCGCGTGGCGGAGATTCCGCTTCTGACAGACTACTTCGTTCAGCGATACGCGCGGCTCTTTCGGCGGGACGGATTCACGGTGTCACCGGTCGCCATGGAGCGGCTGATGCGGCATCCGTATCCTGGTAACGTCCGCGAGCTCGAGAACATCATCAAGCGGATGGTCGTACTGAACGATCCATTTCTGGAGTGCGTGCCGCTCGGCCTTCGAAGACCAGCGGTCGAGGAGCCGCTGCGGGGATCGAGTGCGCAGCTGGATCGAGTCTCCCTGAAGGAGATCTCCCGCGCGGCAGCGCGGGCGGCCGAGCGTGAGGCCATCGCGCGTGTGCTCAAGGAGACACGATGGAATCGTGTCCGCGCGGCGAAACTGCTCGGAATCAGCTACCGCGCGCTGCTCTACAAGATCAAGGATGTCGGCCTGACTGCGGAGCAAGCGCTTCCGGCCGGGTCCTAGCTCAACAGGAGGAGTCATGAGGCATCGTGATGTGATCGCGGGGATCGGGATCGTCTTGCTGATGTCGACGTATGCCTTTGCGCAGGAAACGAAGGCGGGACTGGGGGCAGGCGCGAACGGGACTGTGGACCAGGAAGAGTATCGGATTGGCCCCGAGGATGCGCTGCAGATCTTCGTCTGGAAGAACGATACTTTGAGCCGCGCTGTTTCGGTGCGGCCGGACGGCAAGATCTCACTACCGCTTCTGGGAGACGTGCAGGCGGCGGGCCAGACCACGCGAGAGCTGCGGGACCTTCTGGTGAAGCGCTATGTCGAGTTCATCGCCGCACCTGAGATCTCCGTGATCGTCAATGAGGTCAAGAGCATCAAAGTATCGGTGATCGGCGAGGTGCCGAAGCCCAACCGATACGAGCTCAAGAGTAGGACGACAGTCCTTGACATGTTGGCAATGGCGGGCGGCTTCGGTCAGTTCGCATCTCGCTCCCGCATCTTCATCCTGCGTCCGGAAGGTGGCAACAAGATGAAGCGCATCCCGTTCAACTTCAACAAGGCGGTGTCTGAAGGGGGCGAGCAGGAGAATTTCTATTTGCAGCCGGGCGATATCGTCGTGGTGCCGTAGGCTGAGAGGCAGACGTTGTGAGCTCGCACACTGAAGGTTCCGAGGTGGCCACGACATGGGAGATCGCGCGTCGTCGCTGGGTGGTCGGCCTAGTAGCATTCCTGCTGCCGCTGTCGGCAGTCGTGGGTCTGGTAGTGTTCCTTCCCAGCGTGTTTCGCGCTTCGACCATCGTGCTCGTCGATCGACAACAGGTGCCGGAGGCGTTCGTCCGGTCTACGGTGACTAGTGGACTGGAGGCGCGTCTGCAAAGGATCAGCGAGGAGGTGCTGAAGCGCACCCGGCTCGAGGAACTGATCCAGCGCTTCAAGCTCTACCCGGAGTTGCGAGCACGCCGAGCGATGGAGGCAGCGGCGGAGCGAATGCGCCGGGACATCAAAATAGAGCAACGCACAGACCCGGTGGTCCGCGGAGGCGCGATCGTCGCCTTTACGGTCAGCTACACGGGGCAGGATCCCGAGACGGTTGCCGCCGTGGCCAACACCATCGCGTCCATTTACCTGACTGAGAACATCAGGGTGCGCGAGCAGGAGGCCTCGGGGACTGCCAGCTTCCTGCGCAAGCAGCTCGAGGAAGTGAAGGATCGACTCGAGAGCCAGGAAGCTCGGGTCAGTGTGTTCAAGCGGCGATACATCGGCGAGAACCCCAAGAACATGGATGCGAATCTGGCCGTCCTCGAGAGGCTGACCGCCCAGCTCCGATTGAACAGCGACAACCAGAATCGCGCGTTGGAGCGACGCGAGGCGCTCGGGCGCCAGCTGGCGGGAAGCGAGGGAACCGTTCCGGTCTTGGGAGTCAACGGAATCGAGTCGCCGGATCCCGTGGTTGTGAGGCTTGCACGGCTTCATCATGAGCTCGTCGAGCTGCAGACGCGGTTCAGCGACAAGTATCCCGACGTCGTCCGGCTCAAGGGCGAGATCGCGGCGTTGGAGGCGCAGGCTCAGGGAAGCCCGGTGACGGGGTCAGGTACCGAACGGCGGGAGAGCGCTCCCAACCCGTTCGCCTTCAAGCTTCGGCAGGCCATTGCCGAGACGGAGGCGGAGATCGCGGCGCTTCGGGGCGAGGAGGGGCGGCTCCGTGAGGACTTCGCCACGTACCAGCGCCGGGTGGAGAACACGCCGCTCCGAGAGCAGGAGTTCCAGGAACTGTCTCGCGACTACGAGACGACAACGGAGCTGTATCGGACGTTGCTCAAACGTTATGAGGAAGCTCAGCTTGCCGAAACGCTCGAGCAGCGTCAGAAGGGAGAGCAGTTCCGTATTCTGGAGGCGGCGATTCCGCCGACTGCTCCATCGGCACCGAACCGATTCCGCTTGTTCCTCGTGGGCACGGTGCTGTCCGCGGGCCTAGCTGTCGGCGTAGCGCTGCTGGTGGAACGGCTGGACCGATCGTTCCATGACGTCGACGACCTACGGAGTGTCGGGAACGTCCCGGTGGTCGGAAGGATTCCTCGCATCGTCAATGACGCCGACAGATCGCGAGGACGGTTGCGTGCCATGGCCGTGGCATGCACGACTGCCGTGGCAATGGCGTTGATGATAGCGGCCGTCTACGCTACGGCACGGGGATACGTTCCGATCGTGAGTCGGGTCGCACAAGGGCTGCTGCTGAGGAGCTGATCTGTGTATCTTGACTTCTACGGGCTCTCGGAGAAACCGTTCAACACGACCCCCGACCCCCGCTTTCTTTTCCTGACGCCAAGCCACCGCGAGGCGCTAGCTCAGCTGACCTACGGTGTGCAAGAAGGCACGGGGCTCGTCGTGCTGACAGGCGAGGTCGGAACCGGCAAGACGACGCTGATCCAGGCGCTGATGCAGCGCCTGGATCCGCAGGTGGCCGTGGCCACGATTGTCAGCCCGATGCTGGAGTTTGACGGGTTGCTGGAGCTGATCCTCGAGGATTTCGGGATCGACAAGCGTGAAGAGACAACGGCCCGGCGACTGGTCGCTCTCCGTCGGTTCTTGGTGGAGCGCGCGGCTGCCGGGCACCGAACGGTGATCATCATCGACGAGGCTCAGCACCTTCAACCGGCGACGCTCGAGCAGATCCGGCTGTTGTCCAACTACGAGAGCCCGTCCCGGAAGCTGCTGCAGATCATTCTCGCTGGTCAGCCGGAGCTGGGAGCGAAGCTGGACCTGCCGCAGTTGCGGCAGGTCAAGCAGCGGATCGGACTACGCTGCACGATCGGCCCGTTGACACCCCGGGAGACGCGCGCATACATCGCCACTCGGCTCCGGATTGCCAAGGCGCCGAATCCGGGCCTGTTCACCGAGCGGGCTGTGGATCGGGTATCCAAGTACGCGCGCGGGATTCCCAGGCTGATGAACATCGTGTGCGAGCACAGCCTCTTGATCGGGTATGCGGACCAGGTCCGTCGCATCGATCACCGAGTCGTGGCGGAAGCCATTCGGGCGATCGAGACGCAGGACAGAAGTAGCCGACGGAGATGGCTGGAATGGCTGAGGCCCCACCCCGTCTGGCGGCGATGGTTTGTCGGTGCAGGCGCGGCGGTTGTGGCCGGCACGGCAGGGTGCGCGATGTGGTATGCAGGCGGGACGGCGGCGCTCGGCAATGCCATGTCCACGTACAGCTCTCTGATTACGGGTGTACGTAACGGCGTCGACGCGCTTCTCCGCCCATGAGCAAGTTCTTCAAGGCGCTCCAGCAGGCCGAGCAGGAACACGCGCTGCGGCTCGAGTCCGAGCGGGTGGGGTACCGGAAAGAGCAACCGGCCACCGAGACCGACCGCACCGCCACCGCCGCGCGTCCGGCTATCCGTGTTCGAGCCCGGGAGGCGCGTACCGACGAGGGCGCGAACGGTACGGTGGTCCAGCACTTGCCGCTGAGGCCAGGGATTCACAGCACCAAAGACCTCGAGGAGCACCTCGTCAGCCTGCTGAGGCCGTCGAGTTTCGAGGCGGAGCAGTACCGGGAGCTGTCCCACGTGGTCGAGCGTTTCCACGAGACTGGCTCCGTCAAGGTGGTGGGCCTCGCAAGCCCGAGTGGTGGAGACGGCAAGACCGTCACCGCGATCAACCTCGCTGGAGCACTGGCCCAGGACTCTCGTAGGCGGGTGTTGCTCCTCGAGGCCGATCTGCGTCAGCCAATGATAGCCAAATACCTGGGGCTCGCGGATTCGGATCGGGGGCTCGTCCAATGCATCGCGCGCCCCGCGGTTGGCCTAGCGGACGCCATCACGCGCCTGCCTGGGATTCATTTTGATGTGCTCCCCGCGGGGCATCCATCTGCCAGTCCTTACGAAGCGTTGCGGTCATCGAGGGCCCAGGAGCTCTTTCAAGAGGCCCGTCAGGCCTACGACTACGTGGTCGTCGATACGCCGCCTCTGGTGGCGGTGCCCGAGGCCCGAGTGATCGAGCAGCTAGTCGATGGGTTTCTCATCGTCGTCCGCGCGCATCGCACGCTCCGAAATGTGCTCGGAGAGGCCCTCCGTCTGACGGACGCAACGAAGACGCTCGGGTTTGTCTTCAACGGCGATGATCGCCTGGCACCGGGGTTCGATCGCTACTACCGCTATCGGGACCACGAGGCCGCCCCAAGACGGGCATCGCATTGGCTGAGACGAGACCTGGACGCTGAGACCCGGCGCGAGATGGGAAAGGCACCCATGACCCGGGAACGACTTATCGATCTGATCCTGAACCGGCGTGCGCAGATCGGCGTCATCGGTCAGGGTTACGTCGGATTGCCACTGGCCGTCGAGTTCGCCGCTGTCGGCTTCTCCGTTGTTGGCTTCGACAACGACCTCGACAAGGTCGGCGCACTGGCAGTCGGGCGTTCGTATATCCAGGACGTCGACACTTCTCGGCTCCAGGAGCTCATCGGGCAGGGACGGTACAGCGCGACGTCGGACGCCAGTGCCCTCGCCCAGTGCGACGCGATCGTGATCTGTGTTCCCACGCCGCTCGGCAAGTCGAAGGATCCCGACATCTCCTACGTGATGGCGGCGGCCGAGTCTGTGGCCAGGCATCTCCATGTTGGGCAGCTAGTGGTGTTGGAATCTACGACCTATCCGGGTACGACAGAGGAACTGCTACTACCACTGTTCGAGGCCAAGGGGCTTCAGGTGGGGCTGGACTTCCATCTCGCGTTTTCGCCCGAGCGCATCGACCCTGGAAACCCGACCTTCAAGGTCCGCGACATCCCGAAGGTCGTGGGAGGTGTGACTCCGGCATGTACGGACGTGGCAGCGCAGCTCTACCGCCAGATCGTCTCTCGAGTGATGGAGGTCTCGACCCCGAAGGTCGCCGAGCTGGCGAAGCTCTACGAGAATGTCTTCCGCAATATCAACATCGCACTCGCGAACGAGTTCGCGCTCATGTGCGGTCATCTCGGCGTCAATACGCGTGAGGTGATCGAGGCGGCCGCGACGAAACCCTTTGGATTCCTGCCCTTCTATCCGGGGCCGGGAATCGGCGGTCACTGCATTGGCATCGACCCCATCTATCTGTCCTGGAAGATGCGGATGAGCGGGTACGACTCTCGGTTCATCCAGCTGGCAGATGAGATCAATCGTTCCATGCCGATGAACACCGTCGAGATGGTGATTGATGCATTGAACGCCCGTTGCCGATGCCTGAACGGTTCGAAGATCCTAGCGCTGGGGGTGTCCTACAAGCGGGGCGTCGGTGATACGCGAGAGTCGCCCGCCATCGAGGTGATTGGGAAGCTCAGGGTGAAGGGTGCCAAAGTCGCCTACGCAGATCCCTACGTGCCGGCAGTGGTGGTCGATGGAGAGGCCATGAAATCGGTAGAATTGACGGACGAGGAAATCGCGTCGGCGGATTGTGTGCTGATCCTGACTGATCATGCGGAGTTCGACTATCGGCGCATCGTGGACCTGGCGTCGCTGATTGTCGACACCCGGAGCGCAACCTGGAGAATTCCGGGCGCCAAGGGCCGAGTCGTCATGCTTTAGGCGTACCACGCGATGCCTGATTGGGGACACGGTGCTGGCTGACAGCATCCGTGCTCGAAAGCTTGCCGCTCGCGCGTCAACGCTTCACACACCTATCGGTACGGAATCCAGTATGGCACGGTGCCCGACCTAGACGAAGTACTTGCGCCGCGCCGGACGGTGCCAAGAGCCAGCAACCCCCGCCTCGGCGCATGCGCGCGATGGCTTCGCCGGACGACGCCGAGTCGCGCGTTGCCGCGCCGGTTCCGCAATCTGATGCGCGAGACACCGGTGGTGGCGGGCGGGGGAAAGCAGGTCTCGGAGCCGCGGACCGGGCGCGGCGTCCCATCGGTGGCGCCGAGGACTGAAGCGCCGGGGATGCCACACGCTGCTCGGAGAAGGGCCGTTCACTTCGCCGTGTCCCTTCGTGCCCGGAGTTGGACGGAGCAGGATCGTCCTCCGTTGTCCCCAGGCATCGCGCATCACTTCACAGAGTATTCCGACATGGAGTTACTCCGTGATCCCGGCGGCGAAGGGACAGGCGAAAGCGAGCACTATCAGGCCACGGGTAGCTAAACGCTGGGTACTCCTGCCACAATCGCTGCGTCACGAGCTCACGCCGTTCGATTCCGGAGGTTTGCCGCTGAGTGTTCCGGAAGGCGGCCTCAATGTCCCCGTGCTCAGGCCCCGCCATGATCCTGACAGAACCGCTCGAAAGGCCGGTCGGGCACGCTTCTTGATCTGCAGTGTAGATAGGCAACAGACACGTAGACTTGCTGGTCCGCGCCGGGAGGGGAGAGCCGAATCGACTTGTACTGGCGCTCTTGGCGACCGCCTCCCATTGAGCCCGACATGTACCAGCACGGACCTACGAAGCAGCACATCACGTCTCGCCGGCCGTATGGCGGACCGCTATCTCAGCGCCACCCTTCGACTAGGAGAGTCGTCGACTGGCCGGGGCGCGATAGGGGCCCCCGATCGTCTGAGAAGGTGGTCGGGGCTGACCTCAGGCTTCGCGGGAACTGCCGGGGCCGGCAGGTTTCGGAATCCTCCGGCGGAGGTCGGTCGAGTAGGTGAATGTGTCGGGCGATGGACGATGCTGGGCCGGTGCACATGTGGTGCGCCCGACCGCGAAGTATCTACGTCCGCCCTAGCGCCCAATCGAGTGCTGGCCTGCCCGCCAGAGGGCACGCCAGGGAAGCCGAGATCGCGCAGTTGACGATCGGGCCGGCGCTAACAGGCACCCTTCCCCGATAGGACAGCCGCAGGGGTCGCGAGGAGGATCTTGATGTCGATCCACAGGGAGCGTGTCCTCGCGTACCGGAGGTCAAGGCGTACCATCTCGTCGAAGGTGGTTCTGCTCCGTCCGGTCACCTGCCACAACCCTGTGATCCCTGGCTTGGCATCCAGGATCCGGTGCCGGTGCCAGGCGTCGTATTGCTCGACCTCGTAGGCCAGGGGAGGGCGAGGCCCGACCAGTGACATGTCTCCGCGCAGGACGTTCCAGAGCTGAGGGAGCTCGTCTAGGCTAGTCTTTCGAAGAATGGCCCCAATCCGTGTAACACGTGAATCGGCGCTGAGCTTGAAGACTCCGTTGTTGGCCGACTGGTCAGCCTGGCCGCGAGCTGTGATGAACGACCTGACGTAGTCGCGGTGAATCTTGTCATCCTTGCCCGAGTACATCGTTCGAAACTTGAACATGGTAAACGGTTTCATCGCGTAGCCGATCCGTTCCTGCTTGAACACTATCGGGCCGGAAGATCCGATCTTCAGCAAAGCGGCGATCAGTAGAAGGAGTGGCGACAGACCGATCAGGGATGTCAGGCTGACGACAATGTCCAGCACCCGTTTGATGGCATCGTATCGTCTCGATTGCAGGTGACGCTTACTTCGGTGTGGGTAAAGGATCGTGTCCGCTGGCGACGAGCCGGAGCCTTCCGAGCAGGTAGGCTCGGGGTAGGCGCGGAACGTGAACGAGAGCTCGTCCAGGGCATCCGCATCGAGCAATGTTGCGAGCTTCCGACGGAATCGAGCTTCCATCCTGTCAGACATGGTTGAGAGCTGGGACGCCCGGAGTTCCGGCAAGATTACGCCTAGGGTCCGTCCTTCCAGCCAGCCAATGATGTCAGTCTTGCGTGTTGTGCTGGCCAAGGCGTCGATAGTCTTGTCTAGTGCTATCGAGGAACTGCCGTATTGCTGGACGGTGAAGAGACCAAGCGGCTGGTTGGAACGATCCGAGCGCCCTCGTTCGCGCGACAGCACTCCCCGGAACAGGGTTTCATTGAGAATTGTCCGATTGGGGCGCGCAGGCGCTTCATCGGGTGAGCATGCAGTCATGTGTCTAGCGTGCTAGAGGGCAACCGAAGCTGGGACGGGGGCCACCGGAAGAGCAGTGGGCCGACGATCCAGTCCGATTGGATGATGGAAGCACTATTTCACGTCGACGACTGAGTGATGTGTCGGCCGCTTCCAGTATCCTGACCACACGCAACCCTGCGCGCCCGTCGTTGAACGGACTCACTCCAGAGGCTATGCAGTCCAGAAAGTACCGAGCTTCACGCTGCAAGGCCTCGCCCTCGTCCACCCGCGGAGCCCACATGTCTCCGCTTCGGTAGCTGACCAATAGCCGGTGGCGACCCTCCTCTGTTCCAACATCGACTCCTTTGTCATAAACTTTGATCTTGTCCGCCGGCTCGAGATCATTCCAGACGAGCATCTTGCGCTGTCCGCCGATCAGCGTGGTTCGCACCTTGACGGGTGAGAGCCAGTTGACGTTGATGTGCGCAACGATGCCAGTGTGAAAGTAGAGAGTAATGTACGCCATGTCCGCCAGACCGTTGAGGTGGGCTCCGCCGGTCGCCACCACCAGTTCCGGCTCGAGGCCAATCAGATGATCCACGATGGACACGTCGTGAGGCCCAAGATCCCAGATGACGTTCACATCGTGTTGAAAAAGCCCCAGGTTGACGCGAGTTGAATCGTAGTAGTAGAGGGGCCCCAAGACGCCGCCGTCGATGAGCTCCTTGATCTTTCGCACCGCGCCGGTAAAGAGGAATGTGTGGTCAACCATGATCTGAAGATTCTTGCGATCGGCCAGCTCGATCAGCTCTTCGGCTTGGTCTGAAGTTGCCGTCAATGGCTTTTCGACGAAGACGTGCTTTCCGTTGAGAAGCGCCTGCTTCGCGAGCTTGTAGTGCGTCGACACCGGGGTCACGATTGCAATGGCCTCGAGTGTCGTTGATTCGATGAGCTCTTTGGGGTCGGTGCTGATCTGTGTTGATGGGTACCGACTCAAGACGTGAGCCACCGCTGCGGGATTCGTGTCGCAGATTGCCGCCACTGTGCAGTCCGGCTGGACCGAGAAGTTCCGCACGACGTTCGGTCCCCAGTATCCGTAGCCAATCACGCCCATTCTGAGCATCAAATGTCCTCTCGTTGTCCCTGAAGGCGACTGGGTTCAAGCTGCCGGGTGACGGACTTGGTACCGTCTGAGTGAGGATGTTCGTATACGCGTATGCGGAGACGCTTGACGACGCGAGAGTGGACGCGTGTCTCGAACGCCTCGGTTATGCGTTGACCCAGCGCTGAGGCCACGTCCGTACAGGTGGGATTCGGTGACTCCGCGAGCACGGCGCCGACAACCCGTTCCTGGCGATGCCAACCAACGAAGTCAGTCTGTCGGAGGGACGATCCCAGGCCGGCAAAGAGCTGTGAGGCGACCTGTGGATCGATGAGTGTGCTCATGCCGACCTGTTGTGTCAGATCCACCAAGAGAAGGAAGAACGTGCGGCCGGACCGTTCGGAGCGCGCGCACTCCATCGACAAGAAGTAGGAGAAGATCTGCTCGTCATAGGGCTGCCCGAGCCGGTTGGTGAGGGCGAGACCGGGGGAGTACTTGGAAGGGGCACGGTTGGATAGTTCGCGGCTGTCAGTTCGATCACCATTCCTATCGGGAGCCACGAGGAGCAATCAGGTTTGGGAGTTACCGAAATGTGCAATGGACTTCACAGACCACCGGACCTCTAGTCGCTGGCTGGGCGGCGTCGAACTCGAGAGTCTTCACCATGAACGCATCATTACGCAAGCTGCATGCCAGGGTGGCCGCGGGGGATTAAGCGCAACCGTAAAAAACGCTTATGTCATAGGTAGTTCACGATCCCAGCGCATGGCGTTCAGAGGCAGTTTGGAGTGGTTGAGGCTCCCGAGGGCCTGTGGATCCTGGGGAAGCCGCAACCCTCGTCTACCGTACTTCTGCATTCCTTTTTAACCACCCGCAAGATTTCACCTACTTGATTGGCGCGCAGATGTCACCGGCTGAGACCCCCAGCCCTCTTCAGAGAGGTGGCTAGAGTCTTGCTTTGTTAGGGCCGGGTTCCTCGATAGTCCGTTTTCGGGAGAGTAGAGGGATCTATTGGGAAGCTGATGCTGGGAGAACGACGGTCGGCGTGACGTGAAGTCGCGGCCAACCGAAGGGGGCGAAGCCTTGTCAGAAGTCGGAACACACCTCTCCGCACCTCCACCAGTCGGCGGCCCTCAATGGCACGTCCTGTGGACGCGTAGCAACTGCGAGCAACGCGTCTGCGACGAGTTGACCGCGAAGGGCTTGGAGGTGTTTTTCCCGCGGATGTCGACTTGGTCGAGGCGCGGAGGGCACCGATCAGTCGCGCAGGTTCCCATGTTTCCGGGTTACCTGTTTCTGCGCCACCTCATGGACAAAGCGAGCTACGTTGAGGTCGCCAGGTCGAGCGGGCTCGTCTCGGTCCTGGGGGAGCGTTGGGACCGGCTCGAGGCGGTGCCAGAGGCCGAGATTGACGCCATCCAGCGGATCCTGCGCACGCGGGTGCCCGTCTTTCCCCATGCCTATCTTTGTGAAGGTCAACGGGTCCGGATCACTCGTGGCCCGCTCGCAGACGTCGAAGGCATCTTCGTCCGAGGCAATCCCAAGAAGGGTCTCGTGGTCATCTCGATCAACATGCTGTGCCGAAGTGTTGCGGCAGAAGTGGACTGCACGCTGGTCGCGGCGGCCTGACCGTGGCGTTGACGACGGGCGTGGAGAGAGGAAGACACCACCATGAAGGAGCAGAGCGTGAACGGACACCTCTGCATTGCCCCGGATGTCAAGCTGGGTATGAACGTGAAGCTCGCACAGTTCATCAACCTCTACGGCTGCGACATCGGCGATCAGACGAAGATCGGGGCATTCGTCGAGATTCAGAAGAACGCCAAAGTCGGGCGGCGATGCAAGATATCGAGCCACACCTTCATCTGCGAGGGTGTGACGGTTGAGGATGAGGTCTTCATCGGCCATGGCGTCATGTTCATCAACGACTCGTACCCGCGCGCGACAACTGCGAGCGGAGGTCTTCAGACCGAAGCGGACTGGAAGGTAGAGGCAACGTGGGTGAGGAAAGGGGCGTCGATCGGATCGGGCGCGACCATCCTGTCAAACGTGGTCATCGGAGAGAATGCCATAGTTGGGGCGGGCAGCGTCGTTACCCGAGACGTGCCTCCCGATGCTGTGGTGGCCGGAAACCCGGCGAAAGTCCTGCGATTCATCGGCACCGAGCGCAGGAGCATTGAATGAGCAGCGATAAGATTCCCTTCCTTGATCTGGTCACCGTTCACCGTGAACTCAAGGACGAGCTCGCCGCTGTGTTCACGCGCGCGGTTGACACTGCCATGTTCATCGGTGGACCGATGGTGCAGGAATTCGAGCGGGAGTTCGCGGCTTTCAGCGGATCACGATTCTGCGTCGGAATGGCGAACGGGACGGACGCTCTGCGCCTGGCACTGATTGCGGCGGGCGTTCGGCCGGGCGAGACCGTGGTGACGGTGCCGCTCACGTTCATTGCCACCACCGAGGCGATCTCGCAGGTGGGGGCGCAGCCTGACTTCGTCGACGTCGACGAGCCGCACGTACACCATGGACCCTGACAGGCTGCGTGTCTATCTCGAAACCGAATGCACCCGCGACAAACGGAGTGGGCGGGTCGTCAGCAAGCGGACCGGGAGCACTGTGACGACAGTAGTCCCCGTGCACTTGTATGGCCAGATGGCCGACATGGACCCAATTCTGGAGCTCGCGGAGAAGTATGACCTTCGGGTAGTTGAGGACGCCTGCCAGGCGCATGGGGCGGAGTACTACTCACGGAAGGCTGAGAGCTGGCGCAAAGCCGGGTCGATGGGACGAGTCGGGGTATTCAGCTTCTACCCCGGCAAGAATCTTGGTGCATGCGGCGAGGCAGGAGCCGTGACCACTGACGACGAGTCTATCGCCCGATATTGCCAGATGCTACGCGACCACGGCCAGTCGATGAAATACATTCACGACATCGAGGGTTACAACGGTCGCCTGGACGCCATGCAGGCAGGATTCTTGCGCGGTCAAACTGCAGCCATCTGGCTAAGTGGAATGCGCAGCGGCGGGAGCGGGCTCGCGTGTACGATGAGTTGTTCGGGCACGCGGAGGGGTCGGTCCTTGTGCCCCACGTACCGTCTTGGTCGCGACCGGTCTACCACCTCTACGTCGTGCAGGTCGGGGACCGGGATGGACTCCAAAGGGACCTGGCTGCCGTCGGCATCGGGACCGGCATTCACTACCCGATCCCCCTTCACCTCGCAAAGCCCTACGAGGCGCTGGGCTTCCGACGGGGGGACTTCCCAGCCTCCGAACACGCGGCCTCTCACATCCTGTCGCTACCTATGTTTCCCGAACTGTCCCGGGAGCAGCAAGAGCGCGTAGTTGCCGCGGTCGTCCAGTCTGTGGCGTCGGGAGCGCCAATGGCGGGAACGAAGGCCGGCGGGCCCGGGTAGGATCCCGCTGGGCGGCGGAGAGCAAGGATGCGAGTTCTAGTTACCGGACACAAAGGCTACATCGGCACGGCCATGGTGCCCAGGTTGTTGGGCGCCGGTCACGACGTGGTGGGTCTCGACAGCGACCTGTTTCAGGAATGCACGTTCTCGCCAGGGATTCAAGCGGTGCCGGAGCTCCGAGTCGACCTCCGGGACGTTCAACGAAGGGACCTGCAGGGATTCGAGGCGGTCATCCATCTGGCCGCCCTTTCCAACGACCCGCTGGGTGACTTGAATCCGGAGGTCACCTACGACATCAACCATCTCGCCTCGGTTCGGCTCGCGAGGCTGGCGAAGGATGCCGGGGTCGAGCGCTTCCTCTATTCTTCCTCCTGCAGCAGCTACGGGAAGGCGGGCGACGATCTGGTCGACGAAACCGCTGATTTGCATCCGATCACGCCCTACGCCATCTCGAAGGTTCGCGTGGAAAGGGACGTGGCGAAACTTGCAGATCACCGCTTCAGCCCGACGTTCTTGCGGAACGCGACCGCCTACGGTGTCTCCCCCCGTCTGCGGTTCGATCTTGTGCTGAACAATCTGGTGGTTTGGGCGTTCACCAAGGGTCGCGTGCACATCAAGAGCGATGGCAGCCCGTGGCGGCCGATCGTCCATATCGAGGACATTTCCGACGCATTCCTGGCGGTATTGACCGCATCGCGTGAGGTGATCCACAACGAGGCGTTCAACGTTGGGCAGACGGAGGAGAACTATCGGATCGGTGACCTGGCTGAGATCGTCCGGGACATCGTGCCGGGCTCGCGGATCGAATACGCGCTCGACGGGGGCCCGGATCCGCGTAGCTACCGCGTGGACTTTGCCAAGATTCAATGTCGCGTTCCGGAGTTCAAGCCGCGCTGGGACGCACGTCGAGGCGCGCAGGAGCTGTACGCCGCGTACGGAGACGCCGGTCTGGTGTTGGAGGACTGCGAGGGGCCCCGTTTCAGACGGATCGATCATTTGAAGCATCTGCTCGCTACCGAGCGGGTGGACGTCACGTTCCGCTGGAGGGCGGCATTGCATGGTGTTTAGGGAGACGAAGCTCAAGGGAGCCTTCATTCTTGATGTGGAGCGCCGCGAGGACAGCCGGGGGTTTTTCGCGCGGGTGTTCTGCCAGCGTGAGTTTGCCGAGAACGGGTTGAAGCCGCTGATTGCTCAAAGCAACATCGCGTTCAACAACAGGAGAGGCACGCTTCGTGGAATGCACTTCCAATACCCACCGGCTGCGGAGACGAAGCTTGTCCGGGCTACGAGAGGCGCGATCCTGGACATCATCGTTGACCTGAGGCCGGAAAGCCCCACGTTCCTAGAGCATATCGCGGTGGAGCTGACGGCCGAGAACCATCGTGCGCTGTACGTGCCGGAGCGTTTTGCGCACGGATATCAGGTGCTCGAGGACGGGACGGAGACGAGCTATCAGGTAGGGGAGTTCTATGCGCCGGCCTGCGAGGGCGGACTCCGCTACGACGATTCGCGTCTTGGCCTTCAATGGGCCTTGCCGGTGTCCGAAATGTCGGAGAAGGACAGCAACTGGGAGCGACTCGACGCCATCGAGGAAGACTTGAGGCGGAGGATGTGCGTGTGATTGTCGCCGAGACTGTTGCCGAAGGGAAGTAGGGCGCCATGATCATAGTGGACAGGATGCTCAGGGCACGCGAACAGCAGGGCAAGCCGATCCGTGTGGGCATGATCGGCGCGGGCTTCATGGGGCAGGGGCTGACGAATCAGATCGTCAACAGTGTTCCTGGGATGCGGATGGCGGCTGTGTACAATCGGAATCCGGAGCGGGCGGTCGAAGTGTACCGCTACGCTGGCTGCGAAACCGTGGTGTGTGCGGGGATGCCTGGGGTGTTTGACGACGCGGTTCGACGGCACACCCCGGTGGTTGCAGAAGACGCCTTCCTGATCTGCCAGTCTCCAGAGATCGATGTCGTTGTTGATGTGACCGGCTCGGTGGAATTCGGCGCGCGCATCGTCCTCGAGTCGTTCCGTCATGGCAAATCCGTCGTGTTGATGAATGCCGAGGTGGACGCGACTATCGGACCGATCCTTCGCCTGTACGGCAAGAAGTACGATCAGATCCTGTCCGCATGCGAGGGTGATGAGCCTGGCGTGCAGATGAATCTGTACCGGTGGGTCAAGGGACTTGGCCTCACGCCGCGAGTGATGGGAAATGTCAAGGGCCTTCAGGACCCGTATCGTAACCCGACCACTCAGCAGGGATGGGCCGAGCGCTGGGGCCAGAACCCCGCGATGGTGACATCTTTCGCCGACGGCTCGAAGATCAGCTTTGAGCAGTCCATTGTGGCGAACGCCACTGGTTTCACGGTCAAAAGCGCGGGATGTCGCGTGGGCTCAAGTTCGACGGGTCGATCATGAACATCCAGAGCCTGTACGATATCGATGAGTTGCGTGAGATGGGTGGGATCGTGGACTACACGGTTGGTCCGCCGCTCACCAAGGTATTCTGTTTGGCCGAGCACCCGGATCCCAAGCAGCGCCACTATCTGGATCTGTACAAGATGGGTGAGGGCCCCCTCTACGCCTTTTGGGTTCCCTATCATCTTGTCCACTTCGAGGCCCCCAATGCCATCGCCCGAGTCGTACTGTTCGGGGACGAGGTGGCGCCGCCGATCGGAGGGCCAGTGGTCGAGGTCTGCGCGGTAGCGAAGCGTGATCTCAAGGCTGACGAGCTTCTGGACGCGTATGGGATGTACATGACGTACGGAGAGGCAGTGAGCGCCGATGAGATGAGCGCGAGGCGCTACTTGCCTGAGGGTCTTGTCGAAGGATGCCGCCTGCTGCGCGACATCCCGAAGGATCAGGTGCTGACTTACGGGGACGTCCACCTGCCGGAGGGACGTCTCGCCGACCGGTTGCGGGCCGAGCAATATCGACACTTCCGCGGCGAAACATGGCTGGAGGAGCAGGTAGAACGCGGCAACCCGGCTCTAACGGTAACGCCTCGATGACGCGGGCAAGGCTGGGCTGCCGAACCCTCGCCGATGAGGCAACGCCACGTGTGGAACCAGGAGGTGTCGGCGTGAAGGTAGTCATTTTCTGTGGCGGTTTGGGCATGAGGCTCAGAGAGTACTCGGAAACCATACCCAAGCCCATGGTGTCGATCGGATACCGGCCGATCCTCTGGCACGTGATGCGGTACTACGCTCATTTCGGGCACAAGGAGTTCATCCTGTGCCTTGGTTACAAGGGTGACAGCATCAAGAAGTACTTTCTCGAGTACGACGAGACGGTGTCCAACGACTTTGTCATGAGCGGAGGGGGTCGGAAGATCGATCTCCTCGCCAGCGACATCCACGACTGGAGGATCACATTCGTGGACACCGGCTTGAACTCGAGCATTGGCATGCGGCTCAAGGCGGTGCAGCCGCTGTTGGAAGGCGAAGAGATGTTCCTCGCGAACTACAGCGACGGGGTCTCGGACCTGCCGCTGTCCAGCATGGTCGAGCACTTCCGAGAGCGGGACGCGGTGGCCTGTTTCGTCGGGGTCACGCCCGCTCAGAGCTTCCATCTGGTCGACGTCGAGGCCGGCGGGCTCGTAAAGAGCATTTCCCACGTGCGGGACATCGGGATGCGGATCAACGGCGGGTTCTTCGTGATGCGCCAGGAAGTGTTCGACTGGATCAAACCCGGGGAGGAACTCGTCGAGGAGCCGTTTCAGCGCCTCGCTGCGGCGGGAAAGCTACTGGCCTATCCGCACGATGGTTTCTGGGCGTGCATGGATACCTTCAAGGAGAAGCAGCTGCTCGAGGACCTGTACACGCGGGGCCAGGTTCCGTGGGAGGTGTGGAAGGTTGGCGCGCCGCCTGTCAGCTTGCGGCCCTCCGACGTCCGAGTCGCCCCCCGGACGAAGCATTCAGTCTTCGCTGAACGGGTATGAAGACGGTCACGCCTGTGGAGTCGGCTCGGCCCAGGCCGGGCGCGGAATGCTTAGGGTGCCTCTTCAGAGCGTCGCTTCAGGCATCCGCCAGGTACTTTGTGTTGGTGCGCACTGCGACGATCTGGAGATCGGTTGTGGAGGCACGGTACTCAAGCTGGCTGAGAATGCGAATCCGCCTGCGTTCACCTGGGTGGTGTTCACGGCCGACTCGACCAGGGAGGCTGAGGCGTTGCGCAGCGCTTCAGTGTTCCTGGCGAAGGTCCCGTCGACTCGGATCATCATTAAGAAGTTTCGGGACGGGTTTCTGCCGTATGAGGGGAGCCTCGTCAAGGAGACGCTTTGAGGAGTTGAAGTCAGAGGTGTCTCCGGACCTTGTTCTTACCCACTATCGCGGAGATCTTCATCAGGACCACCGCCTGATCTCTGATCTCACGTGGAATACGTTCCGAGACCATTTGGTGCTCGAGTATGAGATCCCGAAGTACGACGGTGACCTCGGAGCGCCCAATGTGTTCGTCCCCTTGGCGGAATCCCTGTGCCGGCAGAAGATCGAGACGATTCTCGAGAGTTTTCCCAGTCAGCGCGGCAAACGGTGGTTCTCGGAGGACCTATTTCGATCTCTGCTCAGGATTCGCGGAATGGAGTGCAACGCGTTCGACGGCCATGCCGAGGCCTTCTACTGCCGAAAGCTGGTCGTCGGGTGAGCTGGGGCACCGCGGCGGAAGGGCGCCAGATTGCCCTTGAACGGTGCGAATGGCGGGTGGCGACGATGATGAATGGATGTCGAGGAGTTGCATGGACATTCTAGGGATTTCGGCCTTCTATCACGACAGCGCCGCCTGTCTGGTGCGTGACGGTCACATCGTCGCGGCCGCTCAGGAAGAGCGGTTCACGCGAAAGAAGCAGGACCCCGGCTTCCCGCGACAGGCAGTGCGCTACTGCCTGCGGGAAGGTGGCGTGCGACTCCAGGACGTCAGATACGTAGCCTTCTATGACAAGCCGCTGGTGAAGTTCGAGCGCCTCCTGGAGACCTACCTGTCCTTCGCTCCGAGCGGAATTCGGTCGTTCGTGACTGCGATCCCGATATGGGTCAAGGAGAAGCTCTTTCTGAGGGACCTGCTCCGCAAGGAGCTGGTGGCGACGTTCGACGGCTTGACGAAGGCCGAGCTGCCTC
This sequence comes from uncultured Candidatus Rokubacteria bacterium, assembly GCA_963745015.1. Lineage (GTDB taxonomy): Bacteria > Methylomirabilota > Methylomirabilia > Rokubacteriales > DASRDR01 > DASRDR01. The sequence goes on along the minus strand of CAVUVU010000005.1, from coordinate 364,868 downwards.
CTCTTCTGTTCGGCGAGCATCACGAGTCGCATGCGGCTTCGGCCTTCTATCCATCGCCGTACGATACGGCCGCGGTGCTGTGCATGGACGGGGTCGGGGAGTGGGCGACCACCTCGGCTTGGCTAGGCCAGGGCAAGGATCTGACGCCACTGTGGGAAATTCCTTTCCCGCACTCTCTCGGGCTCCTCTACTCGGCCTTCACGTACTACACGGGATTCAAGGTCAACTCTGGCGAGTACAAGGTGATGGGCCTCGCGCCCTACGGTCGCCCCACGTACGTCCGGGACATCTACGAGCACCTGATGGACCTGAAGCCGGATGGCAGCTTCCGGCTCAACATGGAGTACTTCGACTATTGCACCGGCCTGACCATGACCGGGCCCCGATTCGACGACCTGTTCGGCGGACCACCGCGCAAGCCGGAAACCAAGCTGACGCAGCGTGAGATGGATCTTGCCCGTTCCGTCCAGGAGGTGACCGAAGAGGTGATGCTCCGCCTGGCGCGGACGCTGTACAAGGAGACGGGAGCGGAGCACCTCTGCCTGGCCGGGGGCGTGGCCCTCAACTGCGTGGGGAACGGGCGGATTCTGCGCGAGGGGCCGTTTCGAGGAATGTGGATCCAGGCGGCGGCCGGCGATGCCGGTGGGGCACTCGGAGTTGCCCTCTCGGCGTGGCATCAGCTCGAGGGCCAGCCGCGCAAGGCCAACGGCACCGACGGGATGCAGGGCGGCCTGCTGGGGCCCTCGTACTCCAACGCAGAGATCGAGCGTGTCTTGAGAGCGCAGGACGCTCCCTACGTCCGCCTGGACGATGACGTGCTGTTCGACCGCGTGGCGACCGAGCTCGACGCCGGGAAGGTGGTCGGATGGTTCCAGGGACGCATGGAGTTCGGGCCGCGAGCTCTTGGGGCACGCAGTATCCTGGGCGACGCCCGCAACCCCGGCATGCAGTCGGTCATGAACCTGAAGATCAAGTACCGGGAGTCGTTCCGCCCGTTCGCGCCGTCGGTCCTGCGCCACCGGGTCGGGGACTACTTCGAGCTGGATGCGGACAGCCCGTACATGCTGCTGGTGGCGCCTGTCCTGCCGCGCCTGCGCACAGTGCCGCCGGAGGGCCACGAGGGGCTTTGGGGGATCGACCTTCTGAAGGTGCCCAGGTCGGACATCCCGGCGGTTACTCACCTCGACTACTCGGCGCGGATCCAGACCGTGGACCGGGAGAGCAACCCCCGCTACTTCCGCCTCCTCGAGGCATTCGAGGCCCGAACCGGTTGCGCAGTTCTGGTCAACACATCATTCAATGTTCGGGGCGAGCCGATCGTTGCCTCACCGATGGATGCCTATCGCTGCTTCATGCGAACCGAGATGGATGTTCTGGTCTTGGAGAATTGCGTCCTGGAGAAGAGCGCCCAGAAGCCCCTCGTGAACGATTCCGACTGGAGGAGTGAGTTTGAGCTCGACTGAGGTGTCGCGTACGGTTACGCGGGTCCGCCCCGACGCGAGGGAGCTCCGACGCTTCGGACTGACCGTAGGCGGGGTCTTCGGGGCCCTTGCGCTCTGGCCACTGGTGGTCAGAGGAGCGAGCCCCCGATGGTGGGCCCTGGCTCTCGCGGTGGGTCTAGTCCTGCCGGCAGTCGTAGCCCCCGGGCTTTTGGCACCCGCCAACCGGCTCTGGATGAGCGTGGGCGAGGCCCTCGGGTGGATCAACACACGGATCCTGCTCGGCGCAGTGTTTTTTCTCATGCTCACGCCCATGGGCCTGATCATGCGTTGGCTGGGAAAGGACCCCATGCGCCGCGGGTTCGACCCAAATGCGGCCACGTACTGCGTGTCTCGTCGGCCTCGGCCGGCGACCCACATGACGCGGCAGTTCTGACGAGGAGATGACATGAGCGAACTCATCGTCGAGCTGTGGGCATTCATGCGAGAGCGAAAGAAGTTCTGGCTGCTACCGATCCTGGTCGTCCTCCTCGCTTTCGGCGGGTTGATCGTGCTGACGCAAGGATCGGCCGTGGCTCCATTCATCTACACGTTGTTTTAGAGCCCACCGCAAGGCGAGTCTTGGTCCAGCCATGAGCGATGAGGGAGAACGGCAATTGAACATGCCAAGGATGCTGTGTCTCGACCCGAACGGGCCGACGCACAAATACGAGCGATGAGCGGACATCAGCGGATCGTGGTGGTCGGGCTGGGCGAGGTGGGCCGGCCCTTGCTCGAGCTAGTTAGCGAGCGGTACGTGGCGGTGGGCGTGGATGTCTCATCGCCGAACGCCGCGGTGCGGCCCGTCGACGTGATGCACGTGTGTTACCCCTTCGAGATCCCGGACTTTGTCGGCGAGACGGCGCGGTATGTCGAGCGTTTCGATCCCGCGGTGACAATCATCAACAGCACAGTGGCGGTCGGGACGACCAGGGCGATCGCCGAACGAACGAGAAGGGCAATAGTACACAGCCCAATCCGCGGCAAGCATGTCCGGATGCGCGAAGAGCTTCAGAGCTACACGAAGTTCGTCGGAGCCATGGACGCGGTGTCCGGCAAGGCGGCAACGGAACACTTCGAATCCATTGGAATGCGAACTCGACTGTTGACCTCGCCCGAGAGCACCGAGCTCGCGAAGCTCACGGAGACTACCTACTTCGGCTTGATGATTGCCTGGGCTCAGGAGATCGAGCGCTACTGCGATCTTCTGGGCCTGGAGCACGACGAGATAGTCGCGTTCTACGACGAGGTCAAGTTCTTCCCGCCGGTGAAGTACTTCCCCGGCGTCATTGGCGGCCATTGCGTGTTGCCGAACATTGAAATTCTGAGTCAGATGGGACGATCGGACATCCTCGACGCGATCCGGTCATCCAATCGCAAGAAAGTGGAGAGGGAGGCCCGGCGTGAGCGAGGCGCGAAGGGCGTGGAAGCGTGAGGGGGGCCAGGGTCGAGGCCAAACCACGACGGCCACTGAAGGAAACCGTGGGGCATTCTAGTCTTCGGGGTAAATCGGCGGCTGTGGTGCTGTTCTCCTACTATCCGATGGACCCGAGACCACGGCGGGCGGCGGAGGCTCTGGTCAAGGAGGGGATGAAGGTCGAGGTGATTTGCCTTCGGGAATCGGACTTGGAGCGCACGCGGGAGACGGTGAACGGCGTCGACGTTCGGCGTCTGCCGCTTCAGCGCCGGCGCGGCGGCGGTGTGGGCTACGCCGTGCAGTACGTGACCTTCCTGGCCATGGCTCTGGGCATCCTCGCCGCACGGTCATTTCGCCGTCGCTATCATCTGGTTCACGTGCACAACATGCCAGACATCTTGGTGCTCAGCGCGCTGGTCCCGAAGGCCCTGGGGGCGAAGGTGATTCTCGACCTTCACGACCCGATGCCGGAATTGATGATGACAATCTTCGGCCTCGATGGGGGCAACTGGAAGGTTCGGCTCCTGAGGCGACTGGAGAAGTGGAGCATCAAGCGCGCGACCCTGGCCCTGACGGTGAACGCCACTTGCAGGCGCCTGTTCGTGTCACGGAGTTGCGCGTCCGCGAAGATGCATGTCGTCATGAACTCGCCGGACGAGGAGATCTTCGGGGGGCGCGCAGTCAGACCCGCGAGGCGCGCGGCGTCCGAGAAGCCGTTCGTGATCATGTACCACGGATCGATGGTCGAGCGAAACGGATTGGACCTCGCGGTGGAGGCCGTCGCTCGGCTCCGGCGGTCCGTCCCGAACGTGGAGCTGAGAGTCTACGGCCCGGAGACCCCATTCCTCCTGCGCGTCATGGAATCGGTGGGCGCTCGTGATCTGACGGGAGTGGTTCGCCACCTTGGGCCGAGACGATTGGAAGAGATCGTCGAGGCGATCGAGGAATGCGACGTCGGTATCGTGCCGAATCAGCGGAGCATTTTCACCGAGCTCAACACGCCGACGAGGATCTTCGAGTATCTGGCACTCGGTAAGCCGGTAATCGCGCCTCGGGCAGCCGGGATTCTCGACTATTTCGACGAGAGCTCGCTCGTGCTGTTCGACCTCGGTGATCCGGAGGACCTCGCCCGCCGGCTGGAGTATGTGTGGGCCGAACCCGAGAAGACGAGCGAGATTGTCGGGCGTGGACGGGAAGTGTACCAGGCTCACATGTGGACCCGTGAGCGACAAGTATTTCTCGGGCTGGTGGCTGGACTGTTGAGCGGTAGTGAGATGGCCCGCTGATGGGCCGCTGAAGGATGGGTGAATGTCCTTCGGGTTGAGCGGGACGATGGGTGAGAGGACGGGAGGGTCTACGGATACACGGAATGAAGTGTGCGTAGCCTGGGCCAGGTAGCGGCGTGGGTCGAGCGACACGGCTATCGGGGCTATGAGCCGTTCGACGGTTTGTCATCGTGGGCCCGAGCGCTCACGTGCGGCAATGAGCTCGCCGAGCGTGTCCTGCAGCAGGTTGTGCGGCAATGCCCGTGGAACCTGCGGCCGGTGCTCGGGATCGGCCGTCAGGAGTCCACCAAGGGTCGCGGATACATGGCCTGGGGATACCTCAACCTGCTACCGAGCCACGCGCAACGAGGAGTATCTGGAGAGAGCGACGCGCTGCCTGAAATGGCTCGATCGGCATCGGTCCGCACTGTTCCCACACCATAGTTGGAGCAACCACTACGATTTCGTCGGACGGGGCGGCGGATATTCAAGGCACGACCCGATCATCGTGTGGACGAGTCTGATCGGTCATGTCTATGTGGAAGCGTTCGAGACTGACCGGCGAGGAGTGGTTCCTGAGGACTGCGGAGAGCGCGAGCAAGTGGGTTCTGGAACTTCCGCGAGAGCGGACGAGCCGTGGCGAGTGTCTGAGCTATCTGGCCGATCGCCAGCTCTCCGTGCACAACGCCAACATGCTGGGCGCGAGTCTGCTCGCGCGGGTGGCCCAGCATACGGGCAGCGATGAGTGCCGAGCGCGTGGCGCGTCTAGCCATGGAGTTTAGCTGCGCGCGGCAACGTCCGGACGGGTCCTGGTGGTATGCGGAGGCGCCAAAGTATCACTGGATCGACAATTTTCACACAGGCTACAACCTTGACAGCTTGAAGTACTACATGGACGCGTCAGGCGATGGGTCGTTTCTCGAGCATCTCGACAGGGGGATTCGCTTCTTCAAGGAGCACTTCATCGAGAAGGACGGACGCCCGAGGTACTACCACACACGAGCGTACCCGGTGGACATTCAGTGCGCGGCCCAGGCCATCGACACCTTGACTCTGATGGCGGAGCGGGATCCTTCGAGTGTCTGGGGCTTGCTACGAAAGTCGCCCGCTGGACGATTCGGAACATGCAGCACCGAGATGGCTTCTTTTTCTATCGGCAGTATCCCCTGGTGACGGCTCGAATCCCCATGCTGCACTGGGGGCAGGCGACGATGTTCAAGGCTTTGACGCACCTCGCCGTCGTGCTGGGATCGCCGGCGCTCACCCTGGCCGGCTCGACCCGGCAGGGGCGACCGCCAAAAGTAGGCGAGGCTGAGCGGCCGATGATCGGCGTCGTCGCAGATCCCGAGGAGCACGCTGCCGCCCGGGAGTTCTTCGAGTTGTTCAAGACTCCGTGGGAGTTTCACCAGAGCGGGCGGCGATACGACGTATTGCTGTCGACGTCGGGGGAACGCCCGGACGAAGGGACGGCAGACTTCGTCGTCGTCTACTGCGGAGGGAAGACGCCGGATGACGAGGAAGCCAGTGTTGAGACCACGACGGCGGGGGTGACCTCGGTCCTCGCGTTTGGAGCCACACGAGTTCCAATCTATGGCAGGTGCGTCACGTTTCAGGGCGGTCTGGAGGGGTTGTCGAGAGAGGGGCAGCCTCGGCAAACGGCAGCGCGGGTCGTGCGTACCAGTAGGCGCCTGACCGTTCGGGTAGGCTATGACCTCTTCCGCGAGGTCGGTCTGCTGTTAGCGAAGGGTCAACCCCTCGAACATGCGGGCATCCCCACGCTCGACCTGCATATCGCACTCCTGCGGGAGATCCTCGGGTGGTCGGGCGTGCCACTGGTGGAGATCCCGCCGGCGCCGGACGGGTATTCACTGATCGCTTGCTTGACTCACGACGTGGATCATCCGCTGGTTCGTCGGCACTGGTCGGACCACACGGCGGCGGGCTTCCTGTATCGCGCGTGCCTTGGTTCGGTGATCAACGTGCTGCGAGGACGAGCCTCGATGCGGGACCTGCTCACGAACTGGGCAGCGGTCCTGCGGCTGCCGTTCGTTCACTGTGGCCTCGCGAAGGACTTCTGGTTGGCGCTGGACCGCTACCGCGCCATCGAGGCTGCTGCGGGCTCGACATTTTTCGTCATTCCCGTCGAGGGTTATCCGGGGGAGACGGGCGATGGCCCGGCGCCTCGACGACGGGCCGCGCGCTACCGCGCCAGTGATATCGCACCTGAGCTGCGGCGACTGGCCGCGGCGGGCAGCGAGATTGGCGTGCACGGCATCGATGCCTGGCTCGATAGCGCCAAGGGCCTCGAGGAGCTGCGGGAGATTGCGCGTATCACGGGGACGCCGGAGGTCGGGATCAGAATGCACTGGCTCTACGGCGACCAGCGATCGCCGGCGATCCTAGAGGCCGCCGGATTCTCCTACGACTCGACCAGCGGCTACAACGAAACGATCGGTTATCGAGCCGGAACGACACAGGCGTTCGCGCCACCCGGCACGACTCGGTTGCTCGAGTTGCCGCTGCACGTCATGGACACGGCACTGTTCTATCCCTGTCATCTGAATCTGTCTCCTCGAGAAGCTCGGCAACGAGTGCGTACGGTCATCGAGCATGCTCGTCGCCTCGGGGGCGCGGTCACGGTGAACTGGCACGACCGCAGCATCGCGCCGGAACGGTTGTGGGGTCGCGTGTATCGCGAGATCGTTCGGGATTTGGAGGACGCCGGCGCTTGGTTCCCGACCGCGTCCCGAGGGGTGTCGTGGTTCCGGAAGCGCCGAGCAGCAGTCTTCGAGTCGGTGACGTACGAATCCGGGCAGGTCCACGCGAAGGTGTCGATTCCGACCGGCGACACGCTGCCGGGCCTAACACTTCGAGTCCACGAGCCACGGGAGTGCGCGGGCAACGGGCGCATCGACGCGGCTCGGTCGAACGGCTATGTCGACATTGCGATGAACAGAAGCCTGGACACCGTTATTTCCACGTGAGGCGAGCATGACTGAGAGCCGGTGCGACCTGTCGTACGTCGTCATTACTCCCGCCCGGAATGAGGAGCGGTTTATCGAGGGCGCGATCGAGTCCATGATCGCGCAGACGGTGCTTCCGCGCCGATGGGTAGTCGTCAGCGACGGCTCGACGGACCGCACCGACGAGATCGTTCGGCGATATCTACCCGCGTATCCATGGATCGAGCTGGTTCGACGCCCAGAGAGCCAGCAGCGGCATTTCGGCGCCAAGGTCCGATGCTTCAATAGTGGATACGAGAAGGTGTTGACCTATGACTACGACATCATCGGCAACCTTGACGCAGACATCACGTTCGAGAAGGACTATTTCGAGTTCCTGCTCGAGAAGTTTGCCGCGGATCCGCGACTCGGTGTCGCGGGAACACCGTTCATCGAGGGTGATGTCCGGTACGACTATCGATTCGCCAGCACCGATCACGTATCGGGCGCCTGTCAGCTGTTTCGACGCGAGTGCTTTGAGGAGATTGGTGGATACGTGCCGGTCCCGGGTGGCGGCATCGACTGGATCGCCGTGACCACGGCCCGCATGAAGGGCTGGAGGACCAGAACGTTCTTGGATCGAGTGTGCCATCATCACCGACCGATGGGCACGGCTTCCTCCGGGAGGCTCCGGGCTTTCTACAGGCTCGGGCGCCAGGACTACTGCCTCGGTGGGCATCCCTTGTGGCAAATGTGCCGGGCCGGTTTCCAGATGACCAGACGACCATACGTGTTGGGCGGCCTGCTCGTCCTGGGCGGGTACCTGGGAGGGCTGATCGGCAGAGCCGAGCGGCCCGTTTCCGCAGAACTGATGAGGTTCCATCGGGGCGAGCAGATGCAGAGGCTGCGAGGAACCTTCCTGGGGAAGCGGTCGTGAAGCGGCACCGCAGACCACGGTGAGGGTGACGTGCAACGACCCATGAAGAGCCCGGCTGAGTTCCTTGGGCGCCTGACTGATGGGGTCCCGGCGTTGTCCGGCTGTCTCATCGTCAACGGGGATGACTGGGGACAGGACCGAACGACAACCGACAGGACGCTTGACTGTGTCCAGCACGGTGCGGTTGCCGGTGTGAGCGCGATGGTGTTCATGCAGGATTCGGAGCGCGCCGCGGCGATCGCACGAGAGCGAGGGATCGAGGCCGGGCTGCACCTGAACCTGACTACGCCGTTCTCGGGTGCACGATGCCCGAGAAAGCTCGTCGAGAGCCAGGGAGACCTGGCTCGGTACCTGCGACGACACCGCCTTAGCCAGGTTGTGTTCCACCCGGGTCTTACCGGGGCTTTCGAGTACACGGTGAGAGCTGAATTGGACGAATTCAGGCGGCTGTACGGATCGGAGCCGGAGCGGATCGACGGCCATCACCACATGCATCTCTGCGCGAACGTGGTGCTCCGAGGTTTGCTTCCAGCTGGGACGATCGTGCGGAGGAGCTTCTCGTTTCAACGCGGCGAGAAGAGTCTGGTAAACATCCTCTATCGTCGCGCCGTGGACAGGATGCTCGCTCGACGGCATCGCTTGGTCGACCATTTCTTCTCGCTGGCGCCGCTCGAACCTCCCATCCGACTTCAACGAATCTTTGCGCTGGCCCGGCAAGGTGTGGTCGAGGTAGAGACACACCCCGTGGGCCACGAGGAGTATCGGTTCCTCACCGATGGTGAGATCTTTCGTCGGACTAGGGGTGTCCGGATGACGCCCTTCTCCGGCGTGCTGTCCCAAATGCAAGGCGCACGTATGTCCGGGCGCAACGGGGGCCTGGGCAGGGGAACAAGGGAGCGGCACTGACGATGCATTCGGTGGATCATGCCGAAGTTCAGCTGAGGGGGAAGGCGATTCGGGCGCGCTCGGCTCTGATCGATGGCAGGACGGTGGTGGTCGGCGGCCAGTGGATCAAGATCGCGTCCATCAAGGATGAGGATCTTGTGGAAGGGGCGGCGATTGGCATTCCGGAGACGTTCGTCTCCGCGCTCAGGCGGACGGAACTCAACGCCGATGTGTTCACGTTCGCGCAGAAGCTTCCGGAGACGACCCCCCGTTACGGGTACCAGCTTGAGTGGGACAATCTCGCCGTGGTCCCCATCGCGAGCTACGAAGAGTGGTGGACGAAGGGCGTCGAGAGTAGCGTGAGACGAGCGGTGAGAAAGGCCAGCAAGCTCGGAGTCGTTGCCAGGGCGGTGGAGTTCGATGACGCATTCGTTCGAGGGATCATCGATATCTACAACGAGACGCCGATTCGGCAAGGTAGACCATTCTGGCACTATGGCAAGGACTTCGAGACCGTGAGACGTGAGAACTCCACGTATCTGGAGCGGAGCGTGTATGTCGGCGCGTACTGCGACGACGAGCTGATCGGATTCCTGAGGATGATTTGTGTGGACCGGAGTGCCAGCATCGTGCAGGTGCTCAGCAAGGTGAAGGAGTTGGGTAAGAGGCCGACGAACGCGCTGATCGCGAAGGCTGTTGAGATATGCGAACAGCGTGGCATGTCGCACCTGATCTATTGTTCGTACGTCTACAACGATGCCGAGAATTCGCTCACCGAGTTCAAGCGACGGAATGGCTTCGTGCAGATGTTGGTGCCGCGATACTACGTGCCGCTGAGTCTCAAGGGAAGGATCGGCTTGAAGTTGGGCCTCCACCGTCGGTGGGTCGAGCATGTGCCGGTTCCTGTGCTCAAGCAGCTGAGAAGGGCTCGAAAGCTGTGGAACGAGCGCCGTGCTGGCGTCGCGGCTGATATCGCGTAGGAGATCGACGTGCCAGGGATCGTCGGTATCGTGACGAAGCTGCCACGCGAGCGGGCAGAGCCGAAGCTTCTACAGATGGTGGAAGCGTTGCGTCACGAGTCCTTCTACACGACCGGAACCTGGATCGACGAGGCATTGGGGCTGTACGTCGGATGGGTTGCGGCAAAGGATTCGTTCGGCGATGGAATGCCGTTGCGCAATGAGCGCGGCGACGCGCTGATCTTTTCGGGAGAGGAGTTTTCCGCTCCACCGGATGAAGGCTGGCGGGTAGGGGGCGGGCCGGCGTACCTCTTGCGGCGTTACCAAGAAAACACGGGCTTCCTGGCAGGATTGAACGGCCGATTTCACGGCGTCCTCGTAGACGGGCTGCATGGGACGGCGACGCTCTTCAACGACCGGTTCGGGATGCATCGCGTCTACTACTATGAGGCCAAGGATGCATTCTACTTCGCCGCCGAGGCGAAGGCCCTTCTCGCGGTCCGGCCTGAACTGCGGCGCCTGGATCCCCAAGCCCTGGGGGAGTTCATCGCATGCGGCTGCGTGATGCAGGAGCGGACGCTGTTTGATGGGATCCATACGCTGCCGGGAGCTGCTGAGTGGGTGTTCAGACGGGGCACGCTCGAGACGAAGGGAAGGTACTTTCGTCCGGCGGAATGGGAGGACGCACCACGTCTCGGGGCCGAGCCGTTCTACGAGGAGATGCGCCGGGTATTCGCGGCGAAGCTCCCACGGTATCTCGAAGGGCGCGTTGGAATGTCTCTGACCGGCGGACTCGACACGCGGATGATCATGGCGTGGCAGCGGCGGCCGGCGGGATCACTGCCCTCTTACACGTTCGGGGGGATGTTTCGCCAGTGTCATGACGTGCGCGTGGCGCGGGAAGTTGCGCGGGCGAGCGGCCAACCTCACGAAGTGATCGTGGTGGGAAGAGAGCTTCTGGCCGACTTTCCCCGGTATGCGGAGCGGAGCGTCTACCTTACCGATGGGTGTGTCGAGGTGAGCCACGCGCCTGACCTCTACGTCAGCGAGCGGGCGCGGGAGATCGCGCCGATCCGCGTGACAGGAAACTACGGGGGCGAGGTCCTTCGCGGGGTGGTCGCATTCGGCTCGCGCACACCGTCTCCCGGGCTGTTTACTCCGGAGGTGGAAGCGTGGACATGCCGGGCGGAGGAGACGTTCGCCGAGCTTCGGCGTGGGCATCCGGTGTCGTTTGCGGTGTTCAAGCAGGCGCCCTGGCACCACTATGGCCTGTCGGCACTGGAGCAGAGCCAGCTGGCCGTTCGATCTCCCTATCTGGACAACGATCTGCTTCAGCTCGTCTTCCGGGCGCCAGCGGTCGCGCTGGAAGATGAGAACGTGTGCCTGCGGCTGATTGCTGACGGCGATCCTACGCTGTGGCGGATTCCGACTGACGGTGGACTGGGGGGGGGCCGGCGAGGTCTCGGGGGCGCGCTGTCACGCGGGGTGTCGAAGTGGTCGCGCAAGGCCGAGTACGGGTACGACTACGGGATGCCTCAGTGGCTGGCTCGGCTCGACCACGCCCTCTCTCGCTTTCACCTCGAGCGCATGTTTCTCGGGCGGCATAAGTTCAATCATTTTCGCATCTGGTACCGCGACGCCCTGTCGGAATACGTTCGGGCGATGCTGCTTGACCCGAGGACGCTAGCCAGGCCGTATCTCGAGCGACGACGCGTCGAGGCGATGGTCCGAGGACACCTGACGGGGAATCGGAATCACACGGCCGATATCCACAGACTTCTCACGCTGGAGCTTGTGCACCGGCTCTTCGTTGACGCGTAGAGACGTTGAGACGAGCCTGGTCGATGCGGCGCGGGAAGCTTCTGGTGGTGTGGTCTCGGTGTCTGGAGTCTGGTCCGCATCAGGGCGTGACCGGTGAACGCGCTCGTGGGCCCGCGCGAGGGCGTCGGCTGAAGGCATGAGCGACGAGGTGGGGACTGCCGAGGTCCTGACCGGCCGCGCCGGATGTGGTGAGGGGGGCGCCCCGGTGACCGGCGGCGCCGAGTTGTCGAGTCAACGACCCCCTGGCGTGGCTGCCGGCGACTGGGTTGATCCGGCGGCGACCGCACGAGTGGCGGGCATGAGCGGTGCTGCGGCCGTGCATATCAGTGTGTGCATCTGCACGTATCGGAGACCAGAGGTCCTGAGGCATCTGCTGCTGGACCTGGCCGATCAGAAGACGCAGGGCCTCTTCACGTATTCCGTGGTCGTCGTTGACAACGACCGAGCACAGTCGGCGAAGGCCGTGGTGAGGGACGTCGCGGAGAACTCTCGGATTCCCATCGTGTACTGTGTCGAGGCGGCGCAGAGCATTGCCCGCGCGCGGAACCTGGCGATCGAGCGAGCGGATGGCGACTTCGTCGCCTTCATCGATGACGACGAGAGACCGATCAGTGAATGGCTGCTCGCGCTGCTCAAGCTCTGCACGGAGCGGGGTGTGGACGGCGTGCTCGGACCGGTCAAGCCGCATTTCGACTCGACACCTCCCCGATGGATCACGCGCGGCCGATTCTATGAGCGCGCCGACTATCCTACTGGTTTCGCGATTGATGGCGCCAAAGGTCGCACGGGCAACGTGCTGCTGCGGCGGAGCCTCTTCCGGACGGGCGAGGAGACGTTCAGACCCGAGTTTGTGACCGGCGAGGATCAGGACTTCTTCCGGAGGAAGATTGCCGCCGGCCACGTCTTCGTCTGGTGCCGCGAGGCGATCGCGTACGAGACGATTCCGCCGGCGCGCTGGACGCGATCCTACGTGTTGCGCAAGGCGCTGATGAGGGGGCGGTACTCGGTGCTGGAGCCGGGGTTCGGCATCATGGATATCGCAAAATCCCTGGTGGCGATTGCCGTGTACGGCGTCATGCTGCCGGCGGTGTGGCTGGCGGGACAGCACCATCTCATGCGTTATCTGGAGAGACTTTGCTACCACGCGGGCAAGATCCTCGCGTGCCTGAAGCTCAACCCGGTCGGATCGACATACGTGTCCGAGTGACTTGGTGAGGCCACGAGGGGGTGGGCGGCTGCTGTGAGTGGATTCCCGGTGCTGCTGGCGTGTTACGGGCTGATCGCGTGGCTCCTTTACCGGGACCACAAGGAGCGAGTGTCGGTGTCTCCCGTCGCCTGGCTGGCGCTGGCGTGGGCCATCGTCTATGCCTCGCGGCCGGTGACGAGCTGGTTCGAGGGGCCGCATCAAGGCGTCGTGGCGCCGGAGTCCTACGACGAGGGGAACCCGATCGAAGCGCTGGTCTACGTGTGCCTGATCGGTGGCGCAGTGGCCGCGCTAGTGCACAGGCGTATTCGACTCGGGAAGGTCATCAGGGACAATCGGTGGCTGTTCGTCTTCTATCTGTTTTGGCTGATGAGCGTGTTGTGGTCCGACTATCCATTCATCACGTTGAGGCGACTGGTCAAGGATGTCGGGAACGTCGTCATGGTTCTGGCGATACTGTCGGAGCGAGCACCTAGCGAGGCAGTCAAGGCCGTGTTTGTCCGTTGCGCATACGTGTGCGTGCCGCTGTCCCTGATGCTCATTCGATACTATCCTGAGGTTGGTCGCGTGTTCGTGGGCTACGACCGCAGCGAGCTGATGTATGTGGGCGTTGCGACGCACAAGAACACCCTCGGGATCCTTGCCTTGGTGTCCTCGCTGTTTCTGCTGTGGGACCTCGTGGCCGGTGAGTGGAAGCGACGGGGGGCGGTCGGATGGAGTCGGTATGGCGGCCGTGTGCTGGTGCTCGCCATGTGCTGGTATCTCCTGGCGATTGCCGACAGCATGACCTCGCTCGTGTGCGCGGCGCTTGGGTCGTGTCTGCTGGTGGCGGCGAGCCTGTCGTCGGTGAGGCAGAGACCGGGTCGAGTGGAGGCGTATGGAGCCGCCGTACTGCTGCTGGTGTGGACTATCGATGTCCTGTTCGACGTCAAGGAAGCGTTCGTGGAGAGCCTGGGCCGTGACACGACGCTCACGACGCGCACGGATGTGTGGCCAGTCTTGCTGCGCTACCAGGAGAATGCTCTGGTCGGTGCCGGATTCAACAGCTTCTGGGCGGGCCGGCGACTCGTCGAGCTGGCTGAGGCGGTGGGTGGCATCATTCAGGCCCACAATGGGTATCTCGAGACGTACCTGAACGGCGGCATCGTCGGCTTGAGTCTGCTGGGCATCGTGTTGGCCGCTGGTTACCTGCGAGTCCGAAGAGAGGTTGCCCTCGGATCGCCGACTGCAAGTATCCGGTTGGTGTTCTTGCTGGTGGCGATCGTTCACAATCTGGCCGAGGCCTCGTTCCACCGGTTGAGCCTCCTGTGGTTCGTGACGGTTTTCGCTCTCATGGAGTTTCGCCGGGTGGCGGATCCGTCCTCAGCGGTGCCAGACGTCCGGGCCGAACGGTGGTCGGTCGCGGGGGCCCGTCGGCTGTGAGGAATGCCGCGGCGTGGCCGAGTGTCGTTTCGGTCGGCGCGAACGGATCCGGGAGCAACGTCGGAAGCGGCGGCCAGGCGGCGCGGGCGGGACGAAGCCACGCGCTGGATGCGGTGAAGGGGCTGCTGGTGCTGCTGATGGTCCTCTATCACTGGTTGAACTATTTCGTTACGAGAGACGGCGATGTCTACATGTATCTCCGGTTCATCACATCCTCGTTCATCTTCATCACCGGCTTCCTCATCTCGGGCGTGTACTTGTCGCGGTATCGGAGGGGGGAGAGGGGTCTCCAGGCGAGATTGCTGATACGCGGACTAAAGTTGCTGGCGCTGTTCACAGTGCTGAACCTGGGGGCGAACCTCCTGGTGAAAGCGAATTACGACGGCAGCCGGCTGGGTGTCGAGAGATTCATGGCGAATGCCTTTTCGACGTACGTCTCGGGCAGCGGATCCGGAGTTGCCTTCGAGGTGCTGGTTCCGATCGGATACCTGCTGGCGGCGTCCTCCGTGTGGCTCTATGGATGCAAGCTGCACCGGCATTTCCTGGCCGCGCTGTTGCTCGGGGGTGTGGCTGTCGTCTACGTCCTGAGATGGAGGGGCCTGACGAGCTCGAATGTCGAGCTGGTGACGATGGGGCTCTGGGGAATGGTGGTCGGTCAAGTCTCGCTGAAGGCGATTGACCGCGAAACGAGCCCGGCGATGGTGTGGGTGGGGATCTACGCGCTGTACGTGGTGACGTTGAGCGTCTACGACGTGATCTACGAGTTGCAGATCCTGGGGGTGATCGTCAACCTGGTGCTGCTGTACATCCTGGCCAGGCGCGTGGGCGAGACCAGCTTCCTTGCCAGAATGCTCGGTCTGCTGGGCCAATACTCGTTGCTCGCCTACGTGGCGCAGATTGCGATCCTGCAGCTGCTGGTTCGCGCGATGCAGCGCCTCGGGCCCGACGCGGCGAAGTATGTCCTGTCACTCGGGGCTGCGCTCGTCTTGACGATACTGGTGGTGGAGGCGACGGGATGGGCGCGTAGGCGCTGGCTTTTCGCGGATCGGCTGTACCGCGTGGTCTTTGCGTAGTGGGGGCGGAAGTCGCGCCGTCAGCCGGCATGGCGAGAGAGTAGGCACAGCCTGTGACGATGAAGCCATTGGCGGCAGAGTATGCAGCGGAGTTCGGATTCCGTGACGGGCGCGTCTGGGACGAGGTTGTCGGGACTTTTGAGGATGCCAACCTGTACCAGACGTGGGCCTACGACGGGGTTCGGGCGGATCGGCGACGGATGGCTCACATGATCCTGAGGAGGAATGGAGCGGCCGTTGCTGCGGCGCAGACCCGGATCATGCGAGTGCCGGGGACGCGAAGCGGAATCGCGTACGTGCGGTGGGGTCCGATGTGGCGGTCGACGGGAGTGGCCGAGGACCGGGAGGTGTTCCGCCAGGCGGTTCGGGCTTTGAGGAACGAGCTCTCCCAGCGTCTTGGGCTCGTGGTCCGGTTGTATCCGCTTGCGTACCGTGGTCGAGACGACGCGCTGGCGAGGATCTTGGAGGAGGAAGGCTACGGGTTGCACGAGACAGGGAGGACGGACAGGACGCTGATCGTGGATCTGGCTCCCACCGTTCAGGAGTTGAGGGCAGCGCTTGATCAGAAGTGGCGAAACTGCTTGAACCGAGCCGAGCGGAACGGCCTCGAGGTGATCTCAGGGGAGGAAGGGCACCTGTTCGACGCGATCGCGGCGATGCATGGCGAGATGACAGTGCGAAAGGGGCTCGAGGAATCCAGCGATGTTGGACACCTCAAGATGGTTCAGAACGACCTTCCCGCAGGGCTCAAGCTGAGGGCGATCGTGTGTCGGCGGAAGGATGAGCTGTGTGCGGGGGCCATCTTCGCGACGGTCGGCACGACCGGCCTGTACGTCCGGGGCGCGACGAGCGATGCCGGACTGAAGAGCAATGGATCGTACATCGTGCAGTGGACATTTGTTCGGTGGCTCAAGGAGCGCGGCCTTCAGCGCTACGATCTGAACGGCATCAGCCCGGATGGGAACCCCGGAACGTATCACTTCAAGCGCGGTTTGGCGGGCAAGCAGGGAATGGATGTCGAGTTTCTTGGCCGATTTCAGGTGGCCGACAACCCGCTCAGCGACTGGGTCGTCCGAGCCGGGGAACGGTTGCGGTCTCGATACCAGCGGATGGTCGGCGCGGCCCGATGAGGAGAAGCGGATAGAGATGCCCGGTATCAGGCGGGCCATGGGGAACGTGATCCTCGTCGCCGTGTCGCTGGCCGTCGCGGTTCTGCTGAGCGAGGCTGGTGCGAGGCTGTTCTTGAACCCGGCGGACTATCTATCGGCGACGACGGTCGAGGACGAGATCCTTGGGATCAGGATTGCGCCGGGCGCGGCGGGGTTCGACGCGTGGGGGTTTCGAAACAGGAGCGTGCCCTCGACAGCGCGGATCGTGGCCATCGGCGATTCACACACCTACGGGAACAATGCACGGATGGCTGACTCGTGGCCCTCCGTGCTGGCAAGCGTGACCGGGCGGACCGTCTACAATCTCGGGCTCGGAGGGTACGGGCCGAACCAGTACTATCACCTGCTGATGACTCGCGCATTGAAGCTGAAGCCGCGGTGGATCGTGTGCGGCCTTTACATGGGCGACGACTTCGAAAACGCGTTTCTGATGACCTACGGGAGAGACCACTGGGCGAGCCTGAGGCGAGAGCGCTGGGGCGAAGTGGACGCCGATATCTGGGGGCCTTCCGATCCGGCCTCGAGCTGGCATGGGCGCGCCCGGACATGGCTCTCACGGAACAGCGTCATCTACCGACTTGTCGTTCACGGCCCGGTGCTGGGCAGTCTGAAAGCGGCCGTTCAGATCAGACGGGGCGGCCGGGGTCAAGACCCCTCGACGGCATCGATCCGGATCAGCGAGACGGGTGTGGAGGAGGCGTTTCGCCCCCTCGGGATTCGGGACAGGCTGGATCAGAACAGCGCCGCCGTGCGTGAGGGAATGCGCGTCACGTTCGAGCTGCTGGGACGGATGGACAAGGCTTGTCACGAACACGGGTGTCAGCTGGTCGTGGTCCTCATCCCGACAAAGGAGACGGTCTTCGCCGAACGCTTGTCGCGCGATCCCCAGATGCACCTGGGGCGGGCGATCGCGGACCTGGTGATGAACGAGACGAGAGCAAGGGAAAGCGTCTTGGCGTTTCTTGCTCGCGCGGGTATTCCGCATGTGGACACGCTCCCCGCGCTTCGCCTGAGGACCACCGATGGGCTCTACACGCGGAGCGACCGCGACATGCACCCTGGGCCCAACGGCTACAGAGTGATCGGCGAGGCGGTGGCGGAGTTCTTTCGTCAGAACTAATCGAGGTCTGGCTCGGTCAGCCCGCGCCGGCACCCTCCGGCCGCGTCTCCGTTGAGGGCGTCAGGGCGCGACCGTCAAATTACTCGGAGCGGTGGGTGGGGAGGGCGGCAGCACGCCGCCGACCTGCAATGGATGAGGGTACGCATACGGGGTGTAGTGGAGCGACCAGGTGTTCGTGGCGGTGCACTTGTACAGTTGCCCGTCAGCGCCTGGATGGCGGCTGTTCCATTCCCCTTGATCCGTAGCCCAGTAGGCCACGCCGGCGGTGCATGCGGATGGGCGGCTGGCCAGGGGTCCCATCCCGACGCCGGTCGTGCCGTTGAACGATGTGTTCTGAGTGTACCAGTCGCGGTTCTCGACAAGATGCGCCGAATTGAGATCCCCGCCGGCTCCGGAACACGGCTCGCCTGCATCCACGACGACCCCGTACTGCGTGCTGGTGCCCTTGATATTGTCCCAGAAATAGGGCGGGGTGATGGGTTGCGCGTAGGCGCTGCCGGGGACCCACTGGGTGGTGTCACGGCAGCGACCGATCTGGTCACGGCATGCATACCCGCTCATCCCGCTGGTGTTCTGGTCCCAATTGCTCGTCCCGGTGCACTTGCCGACGCCGTCCCCGGGGTCACGACAGCTGCGGACGTTGTTCATGAGGATGGCCTCGAAGACGCTGCTCACCCGATTGCCCCACACCATGCCGGAACCGCCCCGGATGTACGCAAGCGGGTAGAAGTCCGCCGCAGGCTTGGTCTGGGTGTTCTTGTAGAGCTCCCACCACTGCACGGCGCGGTTCGAACCCTGGACGGAGTGGACCTCCATGTACGTCGTGCCGCTGATGGTGTTGAACCGACCTACCCAGCGGGCGCCCTGGTTGCCGTCCACCCAGTTCTGGTGGACGTTGCCGTCGATGGTGTTGTCCTCGATGTAGATGATTCCGGTTCCGGACCCGATCGGCGGCGCCTGCGCCCAGAGCTGGTGCTGGTAGGAGCCCTCGCTGACGAGGCAGTTCGACCCGTAGATGACGGCTACTCGGTAATTGTGGAACGTGTTGTTGTCGATGAGGCCCGTAGGATGCCGCATGGGCGTCTGGCAGCCACCGGTGAAGAGATTCTCCCGCCACGAGGCAGAGGTAAATCTGTTGTGGTCGATGCGAAACGTGGCGCCAGACGCTGGGGCGTCGGTGCTGGAGATCGTGCAGTTGGTGAAACCGAATCCAGAGATGCGCGTCGTGAAACCGAGATGGATCACGAAGCAGTCCGCCGAGCTCGTGATCAGCGTGCTGGTTGCTCCGGAGCCGACGATGGCAACGTTCTTGGCAACCCCAATCGCGGAGCTCCAGGTTGCGCTGCCCGCCGGCACGGTGATGGTATCTCCAGACGCGGCCGCGACGACGCAGTCATTGACGTCGGTCCGTGACGCACTTGCCGCGACGCGATTGGGACTGGAACCGCCGCAAGCCGCCTCGGCGCTCATCGGGGCCAGCAACGATATGCCGACAGACGCGATGAGACCCGCGAGCCACATCTGGATTCTCACTGGGCACTCTCCATGGTGGTAAGGGCGGTTGGTGTCGAACGGTTCGAGGACGCCTGGCGGGCGATCCGGGCGGTTCCCGCTGGACCAGTCACCGTCTGGGTCCAGGATCGACCGGCCGCGCCTGGGATGTCCGCAGGGTGGTCGTGTTGATCGACTGGATGAGACAGCTTACGACGAGCAGCATTCCAGCCTGCCGCGCGCTGTCAAGCCCAGGGGTGCGATCGTGATCGGAACAGTGTTCTACGGTCGACGACATAACCCCCCTCCGTGTCACGGCAGGAGGCTCAGAGCGAGAAGCATGCCAATATCGTGCGGGATACGGAAATTCTACCATGCCCGTGCGCATGATCACGCCAAGTACGTCAGAAATGAGGCGTTGCGAGCAACGCCCGATCGAGGTTTCTGCCCGGGGTGGATGCTCGGACGGCGGCGCG
Organism: uncultured Candidatus Rokubacteria bacterium; assembly: GCA_963745015.1. Classification (GTDB taxonomy): domain Bacteria; phylum Methylomirabilota; class Methylomirabilia; order Rokubacteriales; family DASRDR01; genus DASRDR01. Next base: position 345,209 of record CAVUVU010000005.1, on the reverse strand, counting down.
TGTGTGTCAGTTTTGCTCAGGACGGGCGCCTTGACACGGTCGCCGCGTCCCGGGGAAAGACGCCGAGGATGACGCAAGCTCCGGATAGGCTTGGGAAGTAGGTCCCCCCGATGGCCGGAGGCCACCTACCCACACCGCCACCGCGTTTGCCTGACCTTCGGCTGGACCGTCGGCTCGGAGTGTGGTGGAAGGGCGTCCTGACGGTACTCGGCCTCGTCTGCCTCGTAGGCTTCTTCTCACGGGGGGTCTGGATTCTGTCGCTGGGGCGGAGCCTGGTGTGTACTGAGGAGATCGCCTCCAGCGATGCCATTCTCGTCGAGAACTTCGATCCGAACTATTCTCTCTTCGAGCGTGTGGCGGCGCTGCAACGAGCGGGACTCGTCGCGAGGGTGCTGGTCCCCACTCAGACCTGGGAGGGGGGGGCCGAGCCTGAACGGGTCAATCCAGTTTCCAGCGGCATCGTCGAGGTGATGGCCCGGCTTGCGCGGGTACAGAACCTGGAGATCATTCCGATCCATGAAATGGAGCCCTACAGCCTCAACGCCGCATACCAGGTGCGGGACTTCCTGCTCAAGGAGCAGTTGCGATCTGTGGCCATTGTCGTCCCGGCCCTTCGTAGCCGGCGGTCGTCTCTGATCCATCGCGCGGTCCTCGGGCCAGCCGGAATCGAGACCCATTGCCTGCCGGTGTTCGATCAGCACACCCCCGCAAACTGGACGACGACCTGGCACGGCATCCAGGTGGTGGCCGAGCAGTTCATCAAGCTGCAGTTCTACCGCTTCTATGTGCTGCGCGGGCAACTCGGATGAGTGGATCCGAGGTGCCCGACGTCGCGATGCGCACCAGCTTGTGCGAACCACGCCTGTGCCCCGCCGTGATCGGGCCTCTTTCGTCGGAGGATGGACGACCTGGCGACTCCGGGAGGGTGCGTGCGGAGCGGTTGCCATGGGTAGCACGACACGCCGCGGTGCTGAGCCGGACGTCGGCTTACCTGGCCTCGGCGCTTGTCGTAGCTCCGTTCCTGTATCACCTCGCCCACGGTTCGAAGGCGTATCTCGGGCTATTCGAGGACGACTACTTCTACTATGCGATCGTCGCCGACAGGCTCGTCATGCTCGGCAAGCTCAGCTTTGACGGCTCGACCACGACGAACGGCTTTCACCCACTGTGGTTCACCGTGGTCGTGCTGCTGCGAGTCCTGTTCGGGAGGTTCGGCACTGCGTTCTACCTGGCCCTCACGGTCGTCTCCGCGGTGTCGATGGTCGTCACCTACGAGCTCGCTCGGCGGTTCGCCCAGGAGCTCGGTGCCTCGCTTCGGCTAGCTCCGGCGGTGGCCGCGGTCTACGCGCTGGGCACCGGACAGCTCTTCACGAGCGGCATGGAATGCGTCGTGGCCGTGCCGCTCCTGTTGTGGTTGCTCATCCTGACCGCTAGCCGAGCTCCAGTCACCCCGCGTCGTGCCGCCGCGATCGGGTTCGTCGCGTCGCTCGCGGTTCTTGCCCGGCTCGACATCTCCGTCGCCGTGGCGCTCATCGTCGCCGGCTACATCGTTCTGGTGCGGCCGCCGTTCCGGGTGCTTTGGGCCAATCTCCTTGCGTTCTCGGTGGGAGGTCTTCTGGTCCCGGCTTACGCGGTCGCGAATCTGGCCTGGTTCGGCTCCCCGCTGCCCGTGTCGGCGCTGGCGAAGTCTCTTCAGACCAGCCCCAGCCTCAACGTGACCTATGCGCAGCGTGTGGCTCTGGGCACCGTGTACGGCCCATCCGTTGCCTTCGTCCTGCCGCTCGGCCTCGTTGCGCTGTGGCTGCTCGTGCGCCGCGATCCGTACCGGCTGCCCACGGCTCGCTTCGCCGGCGGGCTCGCGCTGGCCTTTGCCTTCGTGTTCTTCGGGCTCAACGCACTGAAAGACTGGGTATTCTTCGGGTGGTACGCGTACCCGATCGCCGTGGCATCCATCTCGGCCATGGTCTTCATCGGTGAGCGCTGGGCATCGCTGGTCGGCCCTCGTTTCCAGACCGTCGTGGCGGCGGTTCTCGTCGCGCTGGCCCCGGCCGCCGCCCTGCGGTACTACGCCTGGCACGGGCCGGGCTGGACCGTTGCCGACAACACACTGCTGGCCATGAGCCACGAGCTCGGCGAGCACATGCGCGGGCGGGACGGGCGGTTTGCCATGGGCGCCATTGCGGGCTTTTCCGCGTATGCCCTCCTCGACAAGCCGATGCTGCAGCTCGAGGGTATCATCTCGGATCCTCGACTCATCGAGCACCTGCGGCGTCGGAGTCCGATAGAGACGGTGCTCAGTGACTACGACGTCGACTATCTCATCGTCAGCCTCGCGAGCGTGCGTGCCCAGCGACGCGACGGGTGCTATCTGGTCACTCAGCCGAACGCCGAATGGGCGGGGAGGCGCACGGCCAAGCTGAGCGGAGAGATCTGCGCAGAGCCGATCGTGCACTTCGTGACGCAGCAGGGCGCGAATCCCTGGTCGAGGTTCTCGGCGCTCGAGACCCTGGTGTGGGATCTTCGTGGCGCCCGATGGCAGCGACCGCGCGCCGAGAACCCGTCATGAGCGTGTATTTCGACGAGAGCAAGCTGCGGGAGGACCTTGGACGCCGGTCCCTGCGCAGCGGCGCCATCTCGATGGGCGCCCGGGCGGTCATCGCTGCGGCTCAGATCGGACCTCTCCTGGTGCTCGCTCGCCTCCTGACGCCTGAAGACTATGGCCTCGTGGCGATGGTTGCCGCCCTCACCGGGTTCGCCCCGGCGCTGGTCGATTTCGGTACGAGGGACGCGGTCGTCCAGCGGGCGGGTGTTACGGAAGGCGAGGTCAGCGCGCTCTTCTGGTTCAATGTGCTGGTGGGCTGCGCCTTCGCCCTAGCGGTGTCGGCGAGCGGTCCCGTCATCGCGGCGTTCTACGGGGAGCCGCGGCTGGCCGCCATCGCGCTCGTGTCGTCGCTGACCTTCGTGTTGCTGGCGCTCGCGGCCCAGCATCAGGCTCTCCTCCGTCGGGCGGTGATGTTCCGGCAGATCGCGACCATCGACGTCGCGGCTAACGTCGCCAGCGCGGTCGGGGCGGTGGCGATGGCGTACTCGGGATTCGGGTACTGGGCCCTCGTGGTCCGGCCGGTCGCAATGGCCTCCGTCACCGCCGCCGGTAGCTGGTGGTACAGCGGCTGGCGACCGCGACGACCGGTGGTAACACGCGGTGTGAAGGAGATGGTGGCGTTCGGACTCAACCTGTCTGGCTTCGTGCTGACCGACTTCGTCGGACGCAACAGCGACCGGGTCGCCGTCGGTCGGGGTCTCGGGGTGCGAACGCTCGGCTACTACCAGAATGCGCTCCTCGCCTACGACAACATTCTGGATATCTTCGTGTTCTCGCTTCATCAGGTGGCCGTCTCCGCGCTGAGCAAACTGCACGGGGATCTCGTCGAGCTGCGTCGGACGTGGTCCAAGGCGCTCGGGACCGTGGCATTCTTTGCGATGCCTGCATTCGGGATCCTGGCGATCACGAGTGAGGATGTGATCGTCCTGGTGCTTGGAGAGAAGTGGGCCATGGCCGGTGCCTTGCTGAGTGTGCTGGCGCTGCGCGGCATTCCACATTCCACTGAACGCACTCTGGGCTGGCTGCACGTGGCGGCGGGCCGGACCGACCGGTGGTTCCGTTGGGGAATCCTGGCGACGTGCATTCAGCTCGTGGCGGTGCTGTGCGGCCTGCCATTTGGCGCATTCGGCATCGTCTGGGCGCACGTGATCTCGATGTACCTGCTGTTCGTTCCGGCGCTGGCCTATGCAGGGCGGCCGCTGGGCATTCGGAGCCGTGAGGTGATCGCGGCGATTGGCGTACAGCTCACGGGGTCGCTGATCAGCGCGGGCGTCGGCTTTGCGGCACGTACCTGGCTCTTGAGAGGAGCGTCGTCGATTGAACGAACGGCCGTCCTTGTCCTTCTGTACCTCGCGGTGTACCTCACCGTCGTCGTCGGGCTCTTCCGGGTGACGGAGCCCATCTCGGTGTGCCTCTCGCTGATGAAGGACGTTCTGCCAGGACGGTTGAGGCGGATGGTGACGGGGCACCCGCCCGAGGCTCCGGAGTGAGCCGGTCAGATCGGGCCGCGCCGGCGGAGGTGAGTCCGAGCGCTGCGCCTCCGGCTCAGACCATGGGAGGTGTCGTGGGCACCCTGGGCCCCGGGAGTGCGGGCGCTCCGGAACGACCTGTGCGCCATTCCGGCCGGGCTTCATGGCACGCCCTGTACCGTCTGGTGATTGGTTTCTGTCTGGTTCCCGTAGCGGGCTGGTGGTGGGGCGATGGCGCCGCCACCTGGCGTCTGGTGCTGTCCTTCCTGTTCGTGCTGGTCATGCTTCGCATCGTGCCCGCCGTCGTACGCCACGTGCTGCCGTTCCCCCAGGACGTCAAGGCCGAGTGGGCGCGTGAGCGGTTCCTGGCAAAGCGCTTCGATTCGTATCAGTGGCGCAAGCTGCAATGGTTCGGGCTGGGCCTGGTTGCCCACCTCCTCATTGCTGGCCGGGCCCTTGCCGTGCCGAGCATCCTGGCGCTCACCTGCCTGGTTGGCGGAGGCCTCGGCGCCTTGCGGTGGCGGAGGCTGGTCCGATCAGGTCGGGTTGCCGGAGTCGACGCCGCGGCCAGCACCGGATCGGGCTCGGCCGCCTGAATGTCGATGTCAAGCACGGACGACGATCGGACGGGTATGTCGGAGGAGCCGCGCCGATCTCGTATCTGCCTCCCGACCGCGAGGCAGTTCAGCCGCATGGCATTCCAGTGCGGACACCTCGAGGCGCAGGATGTCCTGGCTGGCTGTGACGACGTGGATCTCATCGGCCTCGAGGCCGAGCCGAGCTTCCGGTGGAAGCTTCCATGGTTGCGCCGGCTGATGTACCGCGACCTGTCGCGGCGACTCGCCTATTCGAACCCTGGGCTGAAGCGCGTGAGACTCGTGGAGGACTACGATCTGCTCGTCGTCATGTGCCAGGGTTACTGGGAGTCCCTGTACGTGAACGCCATCGACGGCTGGAAGGATCACTGTCGCACGAGCGTGTGCTGGATCGATGAGCTCTATGCCGCAGATCTGCCACGCTTCAAGCACTGGCTCCCGGCTCTGCGGCGTTTCGATCACGTCATCGTCGGGATGCAAGGCACCGTCGCTGCCCTCAGCGATGCGCTCGGACGCCGATGCCACTACGTGCCAGGCGCCGTGGACACGTTGCGATTCAGCCCCTATCCCAGCCTCCCGGAGCGAGTCATCGATGTGTACAGCGTCGGCCGGAGGCTCGAAGAGATCCACCGGGTGCTGCTGGACCTTGTCTCCAGAGGCCGGATCTTCTACCAGTACGACACGCTGCAGACGGGCGAGAGCCAGGCTCTGGACCACCGGCAGCACCGTGATCTCTATGCCAACACGGCCAAGCGGAGCCGCTTCTACGCGGTAGCTCCAGGCAAGGTGAACGTTCCCGAGTGAGACTCGGGGGCAGGTCGAGGTGGGGTTTCGCTACTACGAAGGGGCCGCGGCGGGCACGGTGATGGTGGGCCAGGCGCCGAACTGCCTGCCGTTTCAAGAGATGTTCGATTGGCCCAACGCGGTGGTGCACATGAGCCCGGACGGCTCGGATGTCGAGGACGTCCTGGCCGGCCTCATGGCGGAGCCGGAGCGCGTCCGGCACATCGGGTCGCGGAATGCTCAGGAGGCGCTGCTGCGGCACGACTGGATCCATCGCTGGCGGCGCATTCTGGAGATCGCGGGCTTGCCGGCTCATCCCCGAACGGAAAGCCGCGAGGCGACCTTGAAGCTGCTGGCGGATCGCGCGAGCCTTGCCACGGACTGGATAGGTGGAACGATGAGCGATGACGGGAATCTTCGCGCCGGCGACTGGGTCGAGGTTCGCAGCAAGGAGGAGATCCTCGGAACGCTCGACAAGCGGGGCGAACTCGGGGCACTGCCCTTCATGCCCGAGATGTTCCAGTACTGCGGGCGGCGGTTCCAGGTGTTCAAGCGGGCGCACAAGACGTGCGACCCTCCGAATGGGCTCGCGGCGCGTCGGATGGCGAGCGGCGTACACCTGGCCAGCGTGCGGTGCGACGGCATGGCCCACGGGGGGTGTCAGGCGGGCTGCCTCATCTTCTGGAAGGAAGCCTGGCTGAAGCGGGTCGCAGGAAAGGATCAGAGTCCCCCCGCCGTCCGCTAACTCGCTCCCGGACGCTGCGATCCGTGAGGCCCGATGTTCGGAGGAGGATGTGCTTGCCGCTGTGCACCAGCCCGGAGCATCGATCCAGCTCGAGGACCCGGCGTACGTGTGCCAGTCGACGAGACTTCAGGCCGCGACCACGCCACTGCGGTGGTGGGACCTTCGGCAGTACATGGAGGATGTCGCGTCCGGTAACGTTGGAGTCTCACGGCTCGTCGCAGGAGCGATCTTCACGGTGTATCACCGTGTGACGGAAGCGGGCGTGGGGCTCGGCGCGGCGATGCGCTGGTCCTATGACATGGTTCAGAGGATCCGCGGCGGCCCGCTCGTATCCCTTGCGCAGAGGCAAGATTCTCAAGGGGACGCGAACCCCTGCGAGGCAGCTGAACCTGAGGCCCGGCGAACTGGTGAAGGTGCGGAGCTATGCGGAGATTCTCGAGACGCTGGATCAGGCGTGGACCAATCGTGGCCTGTACTTCGACCCCGAGCTGGTACCATTCTGCAACGGCACGTACCGCGTCCTGCACCGGGTCGAGAGGATCATCGACGAGAAGACGGGGAAGCTGGTGCGGTTGAAGAGCGATGCGATCATTCTTGATGGGGTGGCGTGTCAGGCGAGATATTCAAAATGCCGGCGCTTCTGCTCACGGAGCATCTATCCGTACTGGCGAGAGATCTGGCTGGAACGAGTGAAGTGAGCGGACTCGTGCGACCACTCCATCAGGATATCCGGTCGCGGGGAACCGGCCTGGGCGCCAGAGGGTCGGGGCACAGCCCGTGGGGTTGATCGGTCCGCGGGACTGTTGTGACCGAACTCGCTCGACGCAGAGCCGACGACCCTCGATCCAGACGGTCGAAGCGCGGGTACGGATGCCACATCGATACTCGCGGTTGTCACCCCGCTGAGCTGACGGTCCCGACGGACCGCGAGCCGATCGACCACGGACAGCTCACGTCGCGCTCGAGAGTATGCACGCCACCGTTCCCAAGCCGTGTTCGCCTGGAGCCGAGTGGCGCCTGTTCCGCCTCGGGCTCCCGGCCGGTCAGGCCCGTTCGACGGAGCTCACTGAACAGCTCCGGTGCATTTTCAGATCAAGTGGGCCTGTGTCAGGGAAAACACGACAATCGCCGAGGAAGGCTGAGTGTACCTTTCGGCTCGGTCGGAGGCAAGGCCGAGCGTTGAATGGCGTCCGGGGGAAGGAACACATGATTGATCGGTCGAGGGCGCGCTCGGAGGCGGCGGCGCTTCCAACCTGCCAGGTTCAGACTCCTTGTTCCGTGGCTCTGATGGCGCGACCGAAGGTCTGCACGTTTACGCGATGCTGCGCTGGGAAGGTAGCCACCGCCTGAGGCGGCGGCTGATGCGCATGACACCTCGCGTACTGTTGGTCGCGACATCGCGCTGGTTCTCGACCGCCCGACTGGCGAAAGCTCTTCTGGATGTAGGGTGCGAGATCGCGGTGGTGGGCCCACGCGGTCATCCTGTGACGACGATGCGGGCGGCGGTACCGCTGTATCGCTATCGGCCACTGGCCCCGCTGTCGTCGATTCGTATCGCGCTCGAAGCCGCGAAGCCGGACTTCATCATTCCGTGTGATGACCTTGCGACGGACCACCTTCACGCGCTGTATGTCGAGGCGACCCGCCTGGGCGACGCGGCGAGGACCCGAGGGGACGTGCTCGGGATGTGTCTTGGCGACTGCGTGCAAGCCCCGCCCCCGAAGGCTCGGGCCGCCCTGATCAAGCTGGCCAGCGAAGAGGGGATCAGGGTCCCTCCGACGGACGTGGTTCAAGCACCGGACGATTTGTCGAGATGGTTTGCCCGAAACGGCGGCCCGGCCGTGCTGAAGACGGACGGAAGTTACGGAGGCAGGGGAGTCCGGATCGTCAACTCACTGACGGAAGCTCGCGGCGCTTGGCGGACGCTGAGGACCCCTCCGTCCGTCCGGCGTGCAATCAAGCGCGCCATCGTCAACGGCGACGGGACTTATGTGCTCCCGTGCGTTCGGAGAACGCGGGCCGTCGTGAACGTGCAACGTTTCGTGCCCGGACAGGATGCGAACTGTACCGTGGCGTGCTGGAAGGGGAAGGTTCTGTCGTGCGTGACCGCTCGCGTACTGCACACGCTGGACCCGATAGGACCGGCGTCCATGGTGCAACTCATCGACAATCGCGAGATGTCCGAGGCGGTCGAAGCGATAGTGCGGCGCCTTCGGATCTCCGGTCTGATCGGGTTCGACTTTATTCTCGAGGAGCAGACGGAGAGCGCATACCTGATCGAGATGAATCCTCGGGCGACGCAGATGGCTCATCTGCCGCTGGGAGCCGGCCGGGATCTGGCGGCGGCACTGTACGCCGCATTGTCGGGGGAGCCGGTGCGCGAGCGTCCGAGCGTCACGGAAGGGAAGTGCATCGCGCTGTTTCCACAGGAATGGCTCAGAGATCCGACGAGCGAGTTCCTGAAGACGGCCTTTCATGACGTGCCGTGGGACGAGCCGGATCTTGTTCGCGCAAGCGCACAGGATCCGCTCGCGCGCAGAATGTACGCGGAAATGTCTGCGAAGCTACTTTCAATGAAAGCTCGCCTGTTCGGTCGGTTCGGCTCACGAGTGACACTTGGCGGGAGCGTGCCCCAAAGTGGCCGGACTCTGACCTGGGATGCGAACGCGCTGACAACAGGGCCTCGGTGATGGACACGTCGGGGGGTGGGGGAACGCATGGTTGACCATCCGGATGTTGCGATCGTCGGAGCGGGGCCGTACGGGCTGTCGATTGCCGCGTATCTGCGGGCATCGGATGTCACGCTTCGGGCATTCGGTCGGCCGATGGACACGTGGACCGAGCACATGCCCACCGGCATGATGCTGAAGTCCGACGGGTTCGCGTCGAACCTTGCCGATCCGGGGTCGACATTCACGCTCAAGCACTTCTGCGAGTTGAAGGGCATTCCGTACGATGACGTGAGGATCCCGGTGAGTCTGGAGACCATGCGTGCGTATGGCCTCGCCTTCCAGCAGCGCCTCGTCCCGACCCTGGAGAACGTGCAGGTGACGACGATCAACCGACAAGGAGGAGGCTTTCGGCTGAAGCTTGATGATAGGCGGCAGGTCATGGCTCGAAGCGTGGTTCTGGCGGTCGGGATCCGGCATTTCGACTTCGTGCCACCAAAGCTGGCGTGTTTGCCGCGCGAGCTTGTCACGCATAGCTCGGTCCACGGGGATGTGACACGGTTCAGGGGACGCGAGGTCACCGTCGTGGGTGCGGGCGCCTCGGCGATTGACTTGGCGGTGCTTCTCAAGGAGGCAGGGGCGGACGTGGTGCTCGTCGCGCGGCGGCCCGCGCTGAGATTCAACGATCCGCCCGCGGACTATCGGTCCCTCTGGGCGAGAATGCGCTCCCCCCGCACAACAATTGGGCCCGGCTGGAGATCGCGCCTGTATGCGGAGGCACCCGGCTTCTTCTATCGCTTGCCGCAATCCGTGCGCTGGCGGTTGGCGGAGGGCTTTCTGAGTCCGGCCGCCGGCTGGCCCATGAAGGACCGTTTCGTCGGGAGAGTCCCGACAATGCTGGGAGTGGACATCGAGACGGCGGAGGTGGCGAGAGGCAGGGTGCGCCTCGTGCTGGCGGGAGAGAGCGGCAGGAAGGAGCACGTGACCGACCACGTCATCGCGGCCACCGGGTATCGCGTGGACCTGCGTCGACTGAGCTTTCTCGGCGAGGAGATCCTCTCAGGCATGCGCCTGGTTCGGGGGACGCCGGTGCTCTCGTCAAGTTTTGAGACATCGATTCGTGGCCTCTACGTCGTGGGCATGGCCTCGAAGTATTGCTTTGGGCCGGTGACGCAGTTCGCCTGCGGGGCCGAGTGGACGGCGCGCCGCATTGCTCGGCGCCTCGTGACAGCTGACCGGCGGAGGCAGACGGTGGGCTCGCGGATACCCACCGGGAGGGTCGGGGAATCCTCGGGTCTAGCGGGCTAGGCGATAGGGCACGCCGCTCGCTCAGGTGGAAGTCGGCATGACGTGGCGGTCTCGATGGGGCCGGGTCCTGGTGGTCGTCGTGCTGAGTGGCGTGGTCCTCGCCGGGGTGCCGGTCCTCCGAGAGCCGATCCTTCGCGCGGCGGGCTGGGCGCTCGTGGTAGACGAGTCGATCGAACGCGCTGACATCATCGTCATCGCGGCCGATTCCGACGGCGCCGGAGTGCTTGAAGCGGCGGATCTGGTCCGCAGCGGCACTGCCACGCGAGTGGCGGTATTCGCTGACCCTCCCGACGCCGTCGATCGGGAGTTCATCCGACGGGGGGTGCCCTACGAGGACCGGGCTGCCAGGTCGACCCGACAGCTCAGGGCGCTTGGCGTGAAGGACATCGAGCAGATACCGAGACCCTCCGCCGGCACCGAGGCCGAGGCCGTTGTGCTTCCCGCGTGGTGCCGGCAGCACCAGATCCGATCGGTCGTGATCGTGAGTACGCGTGACCACTCACGGCGCATGCGTCGGGTTCTCGCCAGGGCCATGAAGGGCCAGCCGACGACGGCCACGGTTCGACCTTCGCGCTACTCCACATTCGACCCTGATCGCTGGTGGGAGACTCGGGACGGCATCCGCACTCAGCTCATCGAGCTCCAGAAGCTCCTGCTCGACGTGATGCGTCATCCGACCTCCTAGGTGCGCGGCTTTCCTTCCACGGGGGGCCGGGCGGCCACCTCTCCCGGAGCCCTGGCTGCGCCTGCGGTTGGCCCGGCACTGGTAGCGGCTCTGCATGCGGCCGTGGCGGTCTCTCCCATCCCCACCGCCTTCGGCTCTTGCCGGCCCTCGGAGGCCGCGCGACATGGCCACCCCACCCGGTCACCCCACGAGACGAGTCCGTAGCCTGAGGACTGCGCGCCAGCATCGGCTACGAGTCCTCAGAGGGAGTGAGCGGAGTCCGGCTCCACGGCGGCGTCGACTCCGGTGAGCAGGGGGACGAGCAGACAGGCCTGAAGCGCCAACCCGATCCGTACCCCCCATCCGACAGGGTGCGCCGTGTGGAGCAAGCCCAACGCAAACGAGAAGGCTGGCTGGGTGAACAGCATCGGCGCGACACTCGCCGCCGGTGCCAGCTCGAGTGCGCGGTCGAAGGCGAAGAGGGCGACCAGGCCCAGCAACCCGATCGCGACCATCGCGCTCCACGAGTTCGGGTCGGGGGGTCGGTAGAAGCGTGCCGCGGCAAGACTGAGGAGAAGGAAGACGCCCGCGGCGGTGTAGAAGAGCTTCGACGCGGCGCTTTCGCCGGCGAGGCGTCGCATTCCGACAAGATAGAACGCGAAGGAGACCGCCATGACTAGGGCGCCCGCCAGCCCGCCGATCGTCGCTGGCGCTCGCGCCGTCGTGAAGAGCAGCGCGCTGACCCAGCCACAGAGACTCAGCAGCCAGAGTCGTCCGCCGACGCGCTCGCCGGTGCGCGACGCGATGATCAATACCAAGATCGGCGCGAGCCAGAACACGCCGTGGATCGCCTCGATGGGGCCGGCCCGGGCCGCCGCAATGAATCCTGCGGGCATGGCCAGCATCGACAGTGAGCACGCGCCCTGGAGGAGAGGCCGTCTAGTCTTGACCATGACGCCGGGGCGCCGGGACACGATGATTCCCAGGGCCACGAGGTGGACACCGTAGCGGGTCCAGACCACCTGGTACGAGGACACCCTCGCGAGCTGGCCGATCTCTTCGATCAGCGCCCACAGGAGGCAGAATAGCGTCGCCCATGCCCACGCCCTGGGCCACGTGGTCCGCGGGCGTGGATCACGGCCCGGCTGCACCACCGTCCCGTCGTCGCGAGTTGTCACAGGGTGCATGCGCCCAGCGCGCGAGGCTCGTCTGCTCCTGGCCTCGGGCTACGCTTGGTTGACCGCAATCGCGCTACTCGACGGGTCCCACGTGCTGGCCACGGTGCCGTAGTCGAGCTTAATGACGCGATCGCCAAGGTGGAAGTATCGGTCATCGTGGGTGATCACCACCACGGCCTTTCCGCGGGCCTTGAGTTCTGGCAGTAGCTCCTGGTAGAAGACCCCCTTGTACGTCGGGTCTTGATCGGCCGCCCATTCGTCGAAGACATAGATCGGCCGATCCTCCAGATATGCGGTGAGGAGCGCTAAGCGCTTCCGCTGGCCCTGAGAGAGGGCAGTCGTCGAGAGCCGACCGTCGACGATCTGGACCTTCTGGTCGAGATGCAGTCGGGACAGGTATGCGGCGGCGCGACCGTCGAGGGCGCTGTCGTTGAGTCCCCGCAAGTCCTCGAAGAGATGGAAATCGGTGAACACCACGGAGAAGTGCTGGCGGTACCAGTCCCGGTTCTCATCGGTGACGCGCTGGCCATCGCACCAGATCCTGCCGGCGTGGGGAGCGTAGAGCCCGGTGAGCAGCTTGACGAAGGTGGACTTGCCGCTTCCATTTCCACCCACCAGGAACGTTACCTCCCCGGGGCGAAGGGCAAAGTCGAGAGGGCCGAGCACGAAGCCACCATTCGGCGGCGAGCCCGACTCGTAGCGGAACACCACTCGTTCCAGATCAAGGCCGCTCCAGCGCTGGGAGATTGGCTTGTCGAGGTGCAGATCCCGTGACGGGATATCGGCTGCGATGGAGACCTCGGCCTCCTCGATCTTTCGGAGCGCGACCTTACCGCGGGCGAAGAGAGGCAACGCATTGAGAAGGGCCCACATGGGAGCCATGAGATAAAGACACGCAAACACATAGGCGGTGAGGGAGTCGAGCGACAGGCGGCTGACGACGGGTATCACGAACAGCAGCACACCTATCAGGAGATAGAAGAACGCGTTGCTGCAGCTGCTCGCCAGGATATACGACGTGATGGCGTCGAGATTGTCGCGACGGAGCTGAGCGACGGTCGTCGAGAGCTCCTGGGAGAAGAACACCTCGCGTCGACCTCGATGGAGCTTGAGCTCCTTGATCCCCTCGGTCATGGTTCGGAAGTGGCGGACGAGCGTGTCCTGGCCATCCCGGGCACGCCGGATGCCCCGCTGTGCCTTGGTCATGAAGAGGCGATAGGTCAAGGCGCCTACAGTGATCAGGCCCACGATGGCGAGGAAGTTAGCCCACGACAACCAGGCCAGATAGATCCCGCACCCCACGAGGATCGTGCCGTTGATCACCAGGGAAGGGAGAGTTCGAATGGCATCGGCGAGGACGCCGACGTCATTGGTGAGAACCGCCAAGATGCGAGGAATGCCGATGCGCTCCAGGTGACGGAAGGACGCATGAACGATACTCCGACATAGTCGGTCAGTCAGAGCGAGTAGGGAGTCTTGGGCGAAGCGCAGGAGCAGGATCTCGGACAGCGCGGAGGTCGTTAGCTTACCGATCATGAGCCCGAGAAAGCCCACTGCGAGGAGTGTCGGAAATCCGCCCGCATGATGAAGGCTGCGGTTGATAACGGCGAGGACGCCGACGCTGCAGAGTCCATTGAGAATTCCGACCGTATGGTGAGGCCGACCAGCATGGGCGACGCTGTGAGGAGAAATCGGGCGAGTGTCATCGTGTCCGTCTGGAGGTGGGCTCTTCGAGACGTCACGTCCGCCGAAAGGACAGCCGTCTCACCTAGTACACTCACGGCTTCTCCTGTCGTGTTCCAGTCGCCGCTGTGTCGAGTCCAGGCAGGCTCGAAGTCTGTTCGCCCAGGACGTGAATGTGTTGCTTGACCACGGTCAGGTGGTCACCGGGCATCCCATACTCTTCGACATCTGCGCCACTTCACGCCAGTCCCGTTCGAAGCTCGGTCCCCTGCGATCTCCTCGGTAACAAAGATGGTGATCCGCCCGGATATCGTGTCGGCACGTAACTCCAGACCGCGCGGCGATAGAGGAGATCCAGTGCGCTCGGTTGTTCGTGGGTCGGCCCGTTTCCCGCGCAATCGTCGATACGCCCTGCGAAAGACGTCTCGGGGAGACTTGCGCCACATGTACCACAGTCTCGCAACAGTAACGACGGCGCCATGCAGCTTCAGGAAGAGCCGCTGCGCACCTGCTGACGACAGGCGGCAGAGTCTGGCGAGTCGTCTCGTGATCTGCTGCAAGGCGTGGAGTCTCACGTTCCACGCCATAGCGTCAATCGCCAAGAGGAAAGATACCTGCTCACCCTGGGCTTGAAGCCGTTGTGCCATCTCCAGCGCTACCAGACCCCCGTTGCAGTAGCCGCCGAGAAGGTACGGGCCGCTGGGGCGTACAAGCCCTGAGGGTTCGCAGGTACTCTTCCGCCATTGCCTCGATCGTTGGCGGAACCGAGCTGCCGTCGAGGCCCCAGGGTGAAATACGTAGAACGGCTGCTCGGGTCCGACGTGACGCGCCAGCTCCCGACAGTAGAACCCGCCGCCAGCCCAGTCGCCGTAGACGAAGAAGAAGGGCAGACGGGACCCGCTAGCCTGGATCGGCGTCATGGTATGCCTGACGCCCATCCCGGCCTGCTGTTGTATCACTTCTACGAGATCGTCGGATGGTGGCCCCTGAGAACAGGGTGGCCACTGGCAGGCGCTGACCGCATGCGCGTTCGACCGCGTCGAGCATACGCAGAGCCAGAAGCGAGTGTCCCCCGAGGTCGAAGAAGTCGTCCTCCACGCCGATGTCAGGCCGGTTGAGCATTTCACGCCACACCTCGACCAGAATGTGCTCAAGGGGGGTCTCGGGACGGCACCGTCGCGGCGGCGTCCGCATCGGCTCGGGGCCGGGCAAGGCACCCCGATCGACCTTCCCATTGGGGGTGAGCGGCAGCGACGGGAGTATGGCGAACTCCGATGGGACCATGTAGTCGGGGAGCGCCTGCCGCAAATGGGCTTGGAGCTGGCGGGGGCCAATATCGATGCCTTGAGTCGGCACGACGTAAGCAACGAGGCGGCGGTCGCCGGTGCTCTCGTCACGGGCCACCACCGCACACTCCGCGAATACCGGGAAACCGTCCAAGAGCGGCCTCGATCTCACCTAGCTCGATCCGGTAGCCCCGCACCTTGACTTGGTGGTCGGTCCTGCCGAGAAACTCCAGCGAGCCGTCCTCGCTGTAGCGGACGAGGTCGCCGGTGCGGTACATGCGAGCGCCAGCGTCGCCGGTGAAGGGATCAGGCAGGAAGCGTTCGGCGGTGAGTTCGGGTCGGTTCAGGTATCCACGCGCGACGCCTTCGCCGGCGATGTAGAGCTCTCCGACGACGCCGATGGGCACGGGGTGGCCAAGGCGGTCCAGGACGTAGACACGTGTGTTTGAGATCGGCCGGCCGATGGGGACAGGGCCGGTGTGCGGCCCGACCCGGTGGAGCGTGGACCAGATGGTGGTTTCCGTGGGACCGTAGAGGTTCCAGACCTCGGCGACCCGGCCAAGCAGCGCATCGGCCAGGGGTCGCGGCAGGGCTTCCCCCCCACACAGGATCTTCAGCGCCTTGTTTCCGAGCCAGCCGGCATCAACGAGCATCCGCCAAGTTGCCGGAGTGGCCTGCATCACCGTGATTCCGGAGCTCTCCAGAGCGCGGCTCAGGGCGATGCCGTCGATCGCGATATGGCGGGGCGCGATCACGACCCGCGCACCTACCATCAGGGGCAGGAACAGCTCGAGACCCGCGATGTCAAAGGATAGCGTGGTTACCGAGAGCAGCACGTCGGAGGGCGCTAGGCCCGGCTCGCGTTGCATGGAGCACAGGAAATTGACGACGCCCCGGTGAAGGACCTCGACACCCTTGGGGCGCCCGGTCGAGCCTGACGTGTAGATCACGTACGCCACGGTGTCGGCAGTGCCGCTTCTGGCCAGCGGCGCGGCACTGGCAGCGGTGATCTCGGGAGCGTCGGCACCGTCCACGCGCAGGAAGACCGCCGATCCAGCGGGGATCCTTGCCGCAAGGTGCTCCTGCGTCAAGAGCACTCGCGCGCCGGAATCGTTCAGCATGAACCCGAGACGATCCGACGGGTACGTGGGATCCAGGGGAACGTAGGCAGCGCCGGCCTTGAGGATTGCCAGGATGGCCACGACCATCTCGATGGACCGGTCCATGCAGACGCCGACCAGCACGCCGGGACCCGCTCCTCGTGACACGAGCGCGTGGGCCAGCTGGTTGGCCCGCACATCCAGCTCGCCATAGGTGAGCTGCTGACCTTCGAAGTCGAGGGCAACGCGGTCGGGGGTGCGTTGCACCTGCACCTCGACCAGCCGTCCAGGCAGCGATCGATCGGGTCGGCCGTGTCCGTGTCGGTTCCAGTCGACCAGCATCTGCTGGCGCTCGGCCGGTGAGCAGCGGCAAATCGCTTATGCGGTTGTCGGGATCGGCGACATCGCGCCGGCAGGAGCTGCAGGTGATCGGCCATCCGCTTGATCGTGGCGGGACGAACAGATCGGCGCGTACTCGAGTAGCGCGGCAGGCCATCGGCCGACTCGATGACGTAGAGGAGAGATCGAACTTCGCCGGCCCTCGGTGAGCCGGCTCGTGACGAAGATTCAATCCGGAGCGCGGAGTCCGCGGCCTTCTGGAAGACGAACGTCACCTGGAAGAGCGGTTCGGGCCCAGCGACCGCTCGGGCTGCAGAGCTCCTCGACGAGCTTCTCGAAGGGCAGTCCTGGTGCGCGTAGGCACCCAGCGCCACCTCGCGCACCCGCCGGAGCAGCTCGCGGAACGTTGGATCTCCCGACAGGTCGGTTCGCAGCACCAGCGTGTTGACGAAGAAGCCGATCAGGCCCTCGATCTCCGTGCGCGTCGCGGTTCGGCGATCGGCGCGCCGACCGACGATGTCGTCCTGGCCGGCTGTAGCGATGACAGCAGCAGCTGGAAGCCGGCCAGCAGCGTCATGAACAGCGTCACGCCTTCGCGCCGGCCAGAGCGCCTGGACGCCGCGGCCAGCGCGGCCGGCAGCACGAGCGTGCGCCACGCGCCCCGCGCGGTCCGACCGGCGGCCGGGCCGGTCGGTGGGCAGCTCCAGCGACGGCGGAGCGCCGGCGAGCTGCTCGCGCCAGTAGTCGAGCTGCGGTCGAGCACGTCGCCGCGCAGCCACTCGCGCTGCCAGACGGCGAAGTCCGCGTACTGGATCGGCAGCGCGGGCAGCGGGGCTGGCTGCCCGCGGTGAACGCGCTCGTAGAGCGCGGCCGAGCTCCCGCAGCAGCACGCCGAGCGACCAGCCGTCGGAGACGGTGTGGTGCATCGTGAACAGCAGCCGGTGCTCGTCGGCGCGGCAGTTGCAGCAGTGCCACCCGGAAGAGCGGCCCGCGGGCGAGGTCGAACGGCGCCGGCGCTTCAGCGTCGGCGAGCCGATCGGCCTCGAGGATGCCGGCATTCGGAAACGCAGTGAGATCGAAGAGCGGGATGGGCACGACGCCGGGCGCTTCGATGAGCTGTACCGGCTGCCCGTCGATGAGGCGGAAAGTCGTTCGAAGCGCTTCGTGACGGCGCACGATCTCGCTTATGCTCCACTCGAGAGCATCGCGGTCGAGCTCGCCCGAGAGCTCCAGCACGGTAGGAATGTTGTAGGTCGAGCTACCCGGGTCGAACTGGTCGAGGAACCAGAGACGCTCCTGTCCGAACGACAGCGGGCGAGGTTCCTCCGAGGTGACTCGGCGGATCACCGACTTCGGATTCGTCGGCGCGGTTGAGGCTCCGGCTGCGCGCTGGCGTAGCAGGCGTTCGAGGCGCACGCGCTTGGCGTCGGCGGAAGCTTCGCCGGTCTGTCTCGTCGTCTCGGTCACGATTGTCCCTGGTCGACGGGAGACATCTGTGCCAGCAATGTCTCCACCTCTTCTTCGGAGAGGTCGTCGAGCCGCTCGAGGAGGGCCGTGGCGACCTCGGGGCTTACGATGGCGTCTTGCTCGAACACGATCAGAGTATTGAGCTGATCCGCCAGCTCGACCGCACTGGGCCCTTCGAGTAGTCGCGCCATGGGCACGGAGACGCCGAGCGCTCGCTCCAGCCGATTCTTGAGCTCGACCGACATGAGCGAGTCGATGCCGAGATTACGGATGGGCACCGTCGCATCGATGTCGACGATGTCGAGCCGTAGAACGGCTGCCAGCTGCGTCACGAAGTATTCGCCGACCATACGACGGCGCTCCGGTGCCGTTGCTCCGCGAAGCAGGGTCTTCAGAGCGACTGAATCCGCTGCCATCACCGACCCGCGGCTACCATTCACGAGCTCTTTGAGGAGGGGAGACTCGCTGAAGGTCGGGTAGCGCTCGAACCACTTCGTCCAATCGACCGGGAGCACCGCGACCTGCACCGGATCCTCGTGCAACACGCGCCTGAGCGCCAGCAGGCCACGGTCGGGGTCGATGGCGCCCATGCCGCGAGCCACCACTTCGGCGAGTTCGCTGCCGTCGACGGCTTCAGCCATCCCCGCGCCGATCCACAGACCCCAGTTGATGCTCACCGCCGGCCGGCCCTGCGCCCGGCGACAGCTGCGCGAGCCCGTCGAGGAACGCGTTGCCGGCCGCGTACACCGCAATCATGGCGGAGCTGAGCACCGCAGAGCCGGACGAAAAGAGCACGAAGAAGTCGAGCGGGGCGTCCGCCAGCGCCGCATGAAGCAGCCACGCGCCCCGGACCTTGGCGCGTAGCACCTCGGCGACGTCGGCCGGCGTCGTATCGGCCAAGGGCCGGTACCGCATCACGCCGGCCGCGTGCACCAGACCGCGCACGGCGGGCCAGCCATCGTCGCGGAGATCCTTGAGCATGGTGTCGATGGCCGCCGCGTCGCCGACGTCCATCGCGACGACCCGAACGGCAGCCCCACACCCTTCCATGGCGCGGATCGCGTCGTGCCGACGATCGTCCGCGCGGAGCCCGGTACGGCCCACGAGCACGAGGTGGCGCGCGCCGCGGTCCACCAGCCAGCTTGCGACGAGCAGGCCCAGGCCGCCCAGTCCACCCGTGACCAGGTACGTGCCGTCGGCTGAGCACGATGCTTCTGGCTTTGGCCTGCTCATGCGCGGGCGGCGCGTGAGCCGGGCGGCGTACCGCCGGCCTCCGCGGAATGCCATCTGGTCCTCACCGTCAGGTTCAAGCAGTTCGGCCACCAGTGCCGACGCTCCATCCTTGGCGGGAACGTCGGGATCGAGATCGACAAGGGCGCCCCACAGGTCGGCGTGTTCCATCGCCAGCGATCGCCCGAGACCCCACAGCAACGACTGGGCGACGGCTGGTGTGGCCTGCTCACCGCCAAGCCGTTGGGCACCTCGGCTGACGAGCCACAGGCGCGGCGCGCTCGTGAGCCGCAGACCTTGAAGGGCGCTGACCAGCGCGACGAGGCTTGTGCACATCAGGGAGGCCGCGATGTCGAGCCCGGCGGGGGAGAGATCATGTCCGCCTGGCGCCTCGAGACTCCAGAGATGCACGATGCCAGTCCACGGGCCCGAGGATTCTGTCGTCCCCTCGACGATGAGTCGCGCTAGGTCGTCCGGTTCCGAAGGCCGGACCATGAACCTGGTCGCCCCGAGACGCTCGTAGGAGGGACCCGGCACGGCGACAACGCAGCGACACCCGTACGCTGTCAGTGATTCGGCGAGCCGGTCGCCGGCCCCGTGTGTGTCGGCCAGCACGAGCCAGGCGCCGCGGTACCCAGGCGTGGCCGGACGGAGCGACGCCCGTGGCCGGTGGGGCCACGTGACCTCGTAAAACCAGTCGTCGACATCGCGGGCGGTCCCCCCTGCTCCTGCGAGGTACCAGAGGTGGGCCCCTTCGAGCTCCGCCACGACACCATCATGGTCGTACAGCGTGACGTCGCCGCTCAACACGTTCGGCGTGTCCCCAGTGTCGAAGCGTCGACGCGCGTGCGACCATAAGGTCGAGCCGCGCGGCGGCCGGCAGAAGCGGATGTGGTCGATCCCACCGCCCACGAAGGCGCCGCCCAGCGGCTCCGTGGAGCCCTCGAGCGGGATCGTCGCCGCGAGAACGTGCCCGGCGGCATCGGCGACCGCGGGGTGGATGCGATAGCGCCCGCAGTCGGCAGTGAGGATCTCCGGCACACGCACTTCGCTGAGCGCCTCGCCATCGCCGCGCCATATCGTCGTCACGCCGCGGAATGACTGGCCCCACTCGTTGCCGCGTTCAGCCAGGTGCGCGTAGAAGACCGCGCCCGACACCTCGTCGCCGCAGCGCTCGCGGATGTCGTCCAGGCGATCGCGACCCCCGGAGTCGGCGCTGCGCCCGACGTGGGCGGCCGCGTGGAGCGTCCATTCGGGCTCGACGTCTCCATCACCGGCCGGTACGCCGTGAATCTGTACCGACGCGCGGTCGTCCCCCTCGCGGCGAAGCGTCAGCTGCACGCGATAGACGGCGTCGTCGGCGAGGAAGATTGGCTTCTCCAGCCGGATGTCGCGGAGCTCCACCGGGTCGCCCGGAAAGACTTCACCGGCTGCGGCATGCATCATCTCCAGGTATGCGGTGGCAGGGACGATGACGCGCCCCTCGACGCGATGGTCGGAGAGATACGGTAGCTCCGCGAGCGTCAGCCGGCCTTCCCATATGGCCGTCCCGGGCACCGCCGCCAAGCCGAGCCGGCGTCCCAGTAACGGGTGACCGCCGACAGGTGGCGGGAGCTGCGGCGCCGCATCCTTCGAGCGTTCGACCCAGTGTCGATCGGGCTGGAACGGGTAGGTTGGCAACCCAGTCAGACGTCGCCCAGGCTGCACGCGCGCCAAGTTCACGGCGACCCCTCTGGTCCACAGCGTCCCCGCGGCCTCGATCGCTTGCTCCAGCGAACCGCGGCCGCGACGAAGCGTCCCCACCCAGGTGGCGTCGTCCACGGTCAGCTGGCCGAGTCCGGCCAGGACCGGATGCGGTCCGGTCTCAACGAAGATCGTGCAACCGGCATCGCGCGCGGAGCGCACCGCATCGCCGAAGCGAACCGACTCGCGGGTCTGCCGGACCCAGTACTCCGGCCGTGCTACCTCGGCGGCCGTCGCAGCGCGGCCGAGGAGCGAGGAAACGAAGGGCACGGTCGGCGGACGATACTTGACGCTGGCCGCGACCGAGGCAAACTCGCCCAGCATGGGCTCCAGCAGCGATGAGTGCCCGGCGTAGGAGACGCGCAATCGTTCGGTCTTGATCTCACGCGCCTCGAGCGCTCGGCATGCCTCCTCGACCGCGGCTACGGGGCCGCTTATGACCACGTTCGACGGCCCGTTGACAGCGGCGAAATCCACAGCTGGCCACGAGGAGATGATCTCGCGGACTCGCGACTCGCCTTCCCAGGCTGCAGCCATCATGCCGCCCGGGGGCAGGGCGCCGATGAGGCGGCCGCGGGCGGAGATGAGCCGGGCGCCGTCCTCGACCTCCAGCACCCCTGCCACGCAGGCAGCGGCGTACTCGCCGGCGCTGTGGCCGAGCACCGCGGCGGGCTGCACTCCCCACGCGCGCCAGAGCTCCGCCAAGGCGTACTCGATCGCGAACAGCGCCGACGGTGTGTCCTCGAGCCGATCGGTCGCGTTTCCCCACAGGACCTCGAGCAGCGGCTCCTTGAGCTCGTCGCGGAGTGCCATCGCGCAGCGATCCAGCGCCGCCCGAAAGGCCGGTTCGTGCTCATAGAGCTCCCGCCCCATGCCCGGCCAGTGCGCGCCCTGCCCCGTGAACAGGAACGCGACGCCCGGCGCGCGGCGGCTGGCATGCCCCGTGACTGCCGGAACAGCGCCCTTCGCCACTTGCGTTAGCGTGGCTCCTGCCTGCGCGGTGCTGCCAGCGACAACCGCCAGACGACGCTCGAAACGCGTGCGACCGGTCGCCAGCGTGAATCCGATGTCACCCAGGCCGGCAGCTGGTGTGTCATCCAGGTATCGGGCAAGCCGTGCTGCTTGCGCCTGCAGCGCGGCTTCGGTCCGTGCCGACACCACCAGCAGGTGGTGGGATCGTTCGGCCTTGGCCGGCAACGGTGTGGGCGCCGGCGGCCCCTCGACGATCACGTGTGCGTTGCTCCCGCTCACTCCGAATGAACTGACGCCGGCGAGGCGCCGACCGCCCACGGCTGGCCATGGCGTGCGCCGCGTCGGCACGAGGAGCGGCAGTGAGCCCAGCGTGACTCTCGGAGTCAGAGAGGCGAAGTTCAGATGCGGCGGGATCTCGCCGTGCTGCAATGCAAGCACCACCTTGATGAGGCCGGCCACGCCAGCTGCCGCCTCGAGGTGGCCGAGGTTCGTCTTGGCGGATCCCACGATCAACGGCCGATCGACTGGCCGCCGCTCACCCAGCACCGCCAGCGAGCGCTTCGAGCTCGATGGGATCGCCGAGGGAAGTCCCCGCGCCGTGCGCCTCCACGTAGGCGACATCCTCGGGCTGGACGTTCGCGGCCGCGAGCGCTTGGCGGATGACCTTCTCCTGCGCCAGCCCGTTGGGCACGGTGAGTCCACTGCTGGCGCCGTCCTGATTCACGGCCGAGCCGCGGATGACGGCCAGGACGCCGTCGCCGTCGCCTGAGGGCGTCGGACAGTCGCTTGAGTACGACGATGCCGCAGCCCTCGCCGCGCACGAAGCCGTCGGCGCGGGCGATCGAAGGTCTTGCAGCGGCCGTCGGGCGCCAGCATGCCCCAGCGGGAGCAGATCGTGAACGACTCAGGCGCGATGAGGGCGTTCACGCCGCCGGCCAGCGCCATGCTGCTCTCGCCGCTGCGCAGGCTCTGACACGCGAGGTGCACAGCCGTGAGCGACGACGAGCACGCGGTGTCGACGGCCATGCTTGGCCCGTGCAAGCCCAGGACGTACGACACGCGCCCAGCCGTCGCGTTGTGAGCAGTTGCCCGTGGCGACGTACACGTCGAGGGCCTCGCTCCGCACCGACTTGACCAGTTCGCCATAGTCCGACGTCGTGATGCCGACGAAGACGCCGGTGGCGGCTACCGACCAGGCGATCCGGCGCCTGCCCGGCGTGCTCAAGCGCCTCCCACGCGACCTCCAGCACCAGGCGTTGCTGGGGATCCATCGTGCTCGCCTCGCGCGGCGAGATCCCGAAGAAGCGCGCATCGAAGCGGTCGATGTCCTCCAGGAAGCCGCCGTAGTACGTGGGCGCCACGCCTCCTGGCTCGGCCGAGTCGCGTCGCACGTCTGTGCGTCCCAGCGGTCGGCGGGAACCTCGGTGACCGCGTCGACGCCGTCGCGCAGCAGCGCCCAGTACGCCTCGGGCGTCGAGGCGCCGCCGGGGAACCGGCATGCCAGGCCGATGATCGCGATGGGCTCCCCGCGCCGCGATTCCAGCGCATCGACACGGGCCTGAAGCCGCTCGACGGCCTCGAGCGCCTCCTTGAGGAGTGCGCGGCGGTCGGGACCGGGAATGCTCATCGCATCCTCCCCAGCTGTGCGGCGAGCAGCGCGGCCAGTTCATCCTCTGACATATCGTCGCGCTCCCCGGCGACGGCCTCCGGCTGGACCGAGGCCGACATCCCGACCGGGACCGGCTTGGCGGCGGCCGCCGGCTCGAGCACGTGCTCCAGGAGGTAGCCGGCCAGCGCGGCCACGGTCGGATAGTTGAATGTGAGCGTCGAGGGTAGCCGGGCGCCGACGGCCGCTTCCAGGCGCGTCTTCACGTCGAGCGCCATGAGCGAGTCCATGCCCATGTCGAACAGCCCGCGCTCGGCGTCGATCTCGGCGAGCGCCAGGCCCAGGATGCGGCCGACATCGGCGCGCACCTGGTCGATCACGACGTCGGACCGCCGCTCGGGGGGGCGGCCGCCAGCCGCGCGCCGCAACCCCGCCTGCCCTACCACTGGCACCGCGAGGGGCAGCTGCGGGCTCGCGACGCGTGTCAAGAACGGACGCCGGCGCCGCGCCTCGTAGAGCGGCTTCAGGACGGACCAGTCGATCGACGCGACCGTCGCCTGTACGGCCTCGACGCCGAGCAGCCCGCCGAGCGCCTCGAGCGCCGCGGCCACCGGCATCGGACGCAGCCCGTTCTGGACGTAGCGTCGCCGGTCATCCGTGGAGGCCGTGCGCATCTCCTCCCACGTGCCCCAGTTCACCGCCAGAGCGGCGACCCCCGCCACGACGCCGATGGTGAGCGAGCGCGTCGAGAACAGCGTTGGCCGCGGCGTAGTGGCCGAGGCCGGACGAGCCGATGAGCGCCGTCGTGGAGGAGAACAGGACGAAGAAGTCCAGCGCCAGCTCGCGCGTGAGCGTGTGCAGGATCCAGGCGCCCGCTGCCTTGGCGGCCAGCGCGACGTCGAGCGCCTCGGTCGTAAGGCTGGCCACCGCGTCGGTGCGCAGACCGGCGGCAGTGTGCACCACGCCGCGCAGCGGACGGTTCTCGGCGGCGAGACCGGTCAGCAGGCGGCGCATCGCCGCGACGTCCGTCACGTCGACGGCCACGACGTCCACGCGCGAGCCCAGCGCCTCGATCGCGGTGATCGCCGCCACCTGGCGATGGGCGTCGCTTTCCGCCGGCAGCGCTGGCCACGTCTCGCGCGGCGGCGCGCCGCGACGTCCGACCAGGACGAGATGCCGGGCCCCGTGCTCGGCCAGCCAGCGCGCGACCTTCAGGCCCAGACCGCCGAGACCGCCGGTGACGAGATAGGTGCCATCGCCACGCAGCGCCACCGGCGGAGTCGACGTCGAGGCTCGCCGCGTGAGCCGCGGCACGAACCGCTGGCCGCCCCGGAAGGCGACCTGGTCCTCGTCGTGGGTGAGCATGAGCTGACTCACGACTTGCTCGGCGCATACGTCGACGCTTGCCTCGGGATCGAGGTCGACGAGGCCCCCCCACACCATGGGGTGCTCGAGGGCGACCACCCGCCCCAGCCCCCACGCCGGTGCCTGGGCCACGGCGATGCCGCCGTCGTCCCCATTCACGGCCTGCGCCCCCCGCGTGACGAGCCACAGGCGTCCCGGTTCGTCCCCGGCGCCGGCCGCCAGCGTCCGCGCCAGCAGAGCGATGCCCCCCGTCCGATCGACCAGCTCGCCTCGCACGCGGTCCGGCGAGAGCGCCTCCGGCGGAGGAGCATCGAGGATCGAGCAATCGACCACGCCGCGGCAGCCCCCCTCGGACGCCAGGTGCTCGAGCGTCGGCTGCACGGCGTCCGGCGCGACGAGCAGGGTGCGATACCCACGTGCGCGAAGCCCCTCCGCGACCGCCTTGCCCACGCCACCGGCGTCGGCGCGCACCAACCAGGGGCGGGCCGCGGTCGGCGACGCTCCCCGCCGCGCGACGAGCACCGCCTGACCGGCGAGCGCCGGCCGGGCGTCCGCGTCCGACAGGATCACGGTCTCCTCGAAGCCGGCGGCGGCGAGGACCTCGATCCACCGTGACGGCTCCAGCAGGGGATAGTCGGGCCGCACGGCGTCGTCCGTGAACCGCCACCACCCCTCGGTGAGCCCGAAGGTGATGTCGACCCAGCGGTGCGGCCGCGTGCCCTCGAGCAGGACGAGCATGCCGCCGGGCGCGAGCAGCTCACGCACATGATCCAGCGTCTGCCCGAGGTTCCGGGTCGCGTGTACCACGTTGGCCGCCACCACGATGTCGAAGCGCCCGCCGTTGAAATCCTGCGCCGCGGGCTCGCGCTCGATGTCCAGGGTCTGGCAGCGCACGAACCCGAACGCGGCGAACGTGTCGGCCGCGCGGGCGGTGAAGCGCGGCGATACGTCGGTGACGACGTACTCCGCACAGCGTCCGTCGAGCGCCGGCAGCACGGCACCGGTGGTGCCGCCGGTGCCGGCGCCGATCTCGAGGATGCGCGCGCGACGGCCCGGCGCCAGCGCCGCCAGCGCCCGGGTCACCACGTCGGCGACGAGCTGGTTGTAGACGCGTGCGACCGGTCCATCCGCGTAGATCGATTCCGTCCGCGCGAGCACGTCGTCCGAGAACAACAGCGGCAGCGGATCGCGAACGCCGCACAGCACGTCGGCGAGCGCGCGCCCGCAGTCGCGCGTGAGGCCGAGCTCGGCGGCGGCGATCCCGTACTGCTGCAGCAGCTCGGCGTGCAGCGACTCCGGATCGAGCACGGGTGGTGTCTCGATGACCTCCCATCCGCCGCCGGCGACCCGGAGGAAGCCGTCCTCGGCGAGGATGGCCAGCAGGCGCCCGAGGAGCCGCCGGTGACGCGTCACGACCCCAAGGCGCTTGGCCAGCGTGTCGACCGCGACGCGCTCGCCGACGACCGGTGTCCAGCCCAGCTCCCCGAGCGCCGCGACGATGTACCGGGACGCAAGCGCCTCGAGGGCCGGCACGACCGCGTCGTACGTCGCCACCGCCGGCGCGGCCGCCAGTGCGCGGAAGGCAGGCTCGGACCTGCGCGGCGAGCGCCACCGGCGACGGCGATGACGCCCTCGCGCAGGCCGGCTCGTCCGGCAGCGGGCTTGGCTCCCACGTCACCTCGTAGAGCCACTCCGCCGGTGCGCCGCTGCCGGCGTGTCCCAGCGCCTCGCGCCGGGCGCGCCGCAGGCGTACCCCGAGCACCTCGCCCACCAGGCGTCCGTGCTCGTCCATCAGCCGGACGTCCGCCGCGCGGGTCGTGGACGTGATAGTGGCGGGGGCCAATACCGCGTGACTCCACACGCGTCCGGGGCACGGCGAGAGCCACGCGCGGTCCGCGCCGACGACGAGATACGTGTCCTCTTCGTCGTCCGGCCACGCCGCGCCCAGCGCCTGCAGGCACGCGTCCAGGACGGCAGGGTGGACCAGGTAACGGCCCGTCTCACTCGCCACCGATTCCGGGAGTGCAACCTCCGCCAGCGCCTCGCCCGCGCCGCGGCCGATCCGGACGACACCCTGGAACGCCGGGCCGAAGTCGACACCGCGCTCGCGCAGGCGCGCATAGTGCGCGGCCGCCGGAACGTCCACGGCGCACCGGGCCCGGATGGCGTCGAGGTCGACCGTGCCCTCGTGGGGCCCGCCGCGCTCGACCGTCACACCGGCGTGCCGGAGCCAGTTCGTCGCCGCGCCATCCTCGTCGAGAGCGACGATCTCGACCCGCATCGCGCCGAGCCTCGTCCCGCACGAGCGTCTGCACGATCCGCTCGCCGCCCTCGGGCAGGAGTAGCGGCCGATCGATGACGAGGTCGGACAGCTCGACAGACGCGTCGCCCGCAAGCGTCCGGGCAGCGGCGGCCAGCGCCATCTCTACGTACAGCGAGGCCGGCGGCGATGACCGCGCCGTGCACGCGATGCTCGCCCAGGAACGCCGGCGACGTCGCCGACAGCCTCACCTCGAAGTGCGGGGTCGACAGCGCTGAGCGTACACGCTCGCCGAGCAGCGGATGGGCGGACGCGGACGCTCCGGCCGTGCGGCGGCCGCCCTGCGACGGGCGCACCCAGTGTCGCTCACGCTCGAACGGGTAGGTCGGCAGCCCGCTCACGCGACGTCCGGGCTGCACGCGCGCGAGGTCGCACTGCGACCCCGCGCGTCCACAGCGTCGCCGCGGCCTCCAGCACCTGCTCCCGCGCGGCGCGGCCGCGGCGGAGCGTCCCCACCCAGAGCCCGTCGGCAACGCTCTGCTGTCCCAGCCCGGCGAGCACCGGATGCGGTCCGGCCTCGACGAAGATCTCGCAGCCGGCGGCGCGGGCCGCGCGGACGGCGTCGCCGAAGCGGACCGGCTCGCGCGTCTGCCGCACCCAGTATTCCGCGCGCGCTACCTCGTCCGCGTCGGCCAGGCGCCCAGTGAGGGTCGAGACGAAGGGCACGGTCGCCGGGCGGTAGGTCACGGTCGCCGCGACCGCGGCGAACTCGCCGAGCATCGGGTCCAGCATCGACGAGTGCGCGGCGTACGAGACGCGCAGGCGCTCGGTCTTCACGCCGGCGGCTTCCAGCGCGCGGCAGGCCGCTTCGACACTCGCGACCGGGCCGCTCAGTACCACGGCGGCCGGCCCGTTCACCGCGGCGAACTCGACCGCCGGCCACGGCGCGATGATCTCGCGCACGCGCGCCTCGCCCTCCCAGGCCGCGGCCATGACGCCGCCCGGCGGCAGGGCGCCGATGACGCGACCGCGCGCCGCCACGAGTCGGACGGCGTCCTCGACCTGCAGCACGCCCGCCACGCACGCGGCCGCGTACTCGCCGACGCTGTGGCCGAGCACCGCGGCCGGCTCGACCCCCCACGATCGCCACAGCTCGGCCAGCGCCCACTCGATCGCGAAGAGCGCGGGCTGCGTCCAGCGCGTGTCGTCGAGCCGGTCGCTCGCCGGCCCCGCACAGCACGTCGAGCAGCGGCTCCTTCAGGTCGTCGCCGCAGCGCGGCGGCACAGCGGTCCAGCGCCGCCCGGAACACCGGCTCGCTGCTCGTACAGCTCGCGGCCCATCCCCGGCGCACTGCGCGCCCTGGCCGGTGAACAGAAACGCGACGCTCGGGCGCGCGCCGGCCCGCACGCCCGCCAATCGTCAACGCGCCGCCCTCCGCGATCTGGCGCCGAGCACCTCGCGCGCCTCTCGAGAGTCGCCGGCGATGACGGCCAGCCGGTGCGCGTGCGCGGCGCGGCCGGTGTTCGCCGTGAAGGCACACGTCGGCCAGCGGCATCGCCGACGGGCTCGCCAGCGCCAGCCCCCAGCGTCCCGCCAGCCGGCGCAGCGCGGGCTCGCTGCGCGCCGACAGCGTGAGCACGCTCGCGCCCGGCGCGACGGGCGCGGCTCCGCCACGACGGGCGGCGCGGCCTCGAGGATCGACGTGCGCGTTCGTGCCGCTGAACCCGAACGAGCTCACGCCCGCGATGCCGCGCGCCGGCGCGGCCACGGCTGGCGCCGCGCGGTGACCCTGACCGGCAGACGGTCCCAGGCGATGTGCGGGTTGGGCTGCTCGAAGTGCAGCGAGGCGGGGATCTCGCCGTGGCGCAGCGCCAGGACCGTCCTTGATCAGGCCGGCGACGCCGGCGGCGGACTCGAGGTGCCCGATGTTGGTCTTCACCGAGCCGATCGAGCAGCGGCCGGTCGGCCGGGCGTCCGGTGCCGAGCACGGCGCCGAGCGCCTGCACCTCGATCGGATCGCCCAGCGAGGTCCCGGTGCCGTGCGCCTCGACGTACCCGACCTCCGCCGGCGCCACGCCGGCGTTGGCCAGCGCGTCGCGGATCACAGACTCCTGCGCCGGACCGTTCGGCGCCGTGAGCCCGTTGCTCCGGCCGTCCTGGTTGACCGCACTGCCGCGGATGACGGCGAGCACGCGTGTCGCCGTCGGCGAGCGCGTCGGCTCAGGCGCTTGAGCACGACGACGCCACAGCCCTCGCCGCGCACGAAGCCGTCCGCGCGAGCGTCGAAGGCCTTGCAGCGCCCATCGGGCGCCATCATCCGGCCGCGGGACAGCAGCACGGTCACGTGCGGGGCGAGGACGAGGTTCACGCCGGCCGGCCAGCGCCGTGCGGCACTCTCCGGCGCGCAGGCTCTGGCAAGCCAGGTGCACCGCGACCAGCGACGACGAGCACGCGGTGTCGACCGCCATGTTCGGTCCCTGCAAGCCGAGCACGTACGCGATGCGACCGGCGGCGACGCTGTGGGCGCCGCCGGTCGCGACGTAGGCGTCCTGCATGCTCGGGTCGGCGTCGAGCAGCATCTGGTAGTAGTCGGAGTTGCAGATCCCGACGAACACGCCGGTCCGGGTGCCGGCCAGCCGATCGGCCGAGAGGCCGGCGTCCTCCAGCGCCTCCCACGCCACCTCGAGCAGCAGCCGCTGCTGGGGATCCATGCTCTGAGCCTCGCGCGGCGCGATGCCGAAGAGCGGAGCGTCGAAGCGGTCGACGTCGCGCAGGAACCCGCCCCATCGCGTCGCCATCTTCCCGGGCGCTTCGGGGTTCGGATCGTAGTAGAGGTCCACGTCGAAGCGCTCGCGTGGGACCGTGGTGATGGCATCGACGCCGTCCCGGAGCAGTCGCCAGTAGCGCTGCGGGGCTATCGGCGCCGCCGGGGAAGCGGCAGGCCATTCCGATGACGGCGATGGGCTCCGACCGCGCGTGCTCAGCGCGCTCGAGGCGTGCCTGGAGATCGGCGGCGAGCAGCGCCAGCCGCTTGGGAGGGAGCTTGGCGATGCGATCGAGGAAGTCGCTCATGATCCGCGGTGTCCCGAGACGCTCGGCGAAGAGGCGGTCGACATCCTCGTCGGAGAGCTGCTCGATGCGGTCCACGGCGTCGATCGGTTCGGGCTCGGCGGGCGCGGACGATCCGCCCGGCGATTCCAGCTCGAGGACGGTGCGGACGAGGAAGTCCACGATCGCCTCCACGGTGGGATGGTCGAACACGAGCGTCGCGGGCAGCGCCCCATCCAGACCGAGGTCGACCTTGAGCACGTTGCGCAGCTCGACGGCCATCAACGAGTCCAGACCCATCTCATTCAGGGGTCGCCGCGTATCCAGTGGCTCATGTCCCTCGAGTGCCAGGACGCGCGCGACGCGAGCAGCCACGTGGCTCGCCAGGAGGGGCCGCCGCCGGGGCGCGAGCGCCTCGGCCAGGCGCTGGCGGAAGGCCGGTTCCGGCACGCCGTGCGCCGGCACCGGGGAGGCGCCGGCAGAATCGGCGAGCAGCGAGGGCCGGCGGCGGCCATCGAAGCGGGCAAGGAAACGGGGCCAGTCCACGGCCACGGCCGCCATCTGCGGGTAGCCTGATTCGAGCGCCGCCTCCAGTGCCGCCAGCGCCTCGGCCGGTGTCATGGAGCCGATGCCCTGCAGCTGGATGCGTCGCTCGCGATCGGCCCGGGCGGCGGCGCCGATCTCCGACCACGCTCCCCAGTTGATGCTGAGCCCGCACAGTCCCAGCAGCCCGGCGGTGGTGGGCGAGGGCGTCGAGGTACGCGTTGGCGGCGGCGTGATTGCCCTGGCCGGGCGAGCCGAGCAGCGAGGCCACCGAAGAGAACAGAACGAAGAGATCGAGATCGTCGTCACGCGTGAGCGTGTGCAGATGCCAGGCGCCGGCGACCTTCGCCGCCATCACGCCGGCGAAGCGCGCCCAGTCTTGCTCGAGGAGCACGCCGTCGTCGAGTTGGCCAGCGGCGTGCACGACGCCGCGCACGGGTCCCAGGATGGCGCGCGCCTCGGCGAGAGCGCGCCCGACGTCGGTGGCGGACGCGACGTCGCCCTGGACGACGCGCACCTCGGCGCCCTCACCTCTGAGCGTCTCGATCGCGGCCGCCGCCTCGGTGCTGGCTGCCCGACGGCTCATCAGGAGCAGCGCCCTTGCGCCTCGTTGCGCCAGCCAGCGCGCCACCGCGAGCCCGAGTCCACCGAGGCCGCCGGTGATGAGGTAGCTCGCCGTCCGGTCGGATCGCCGGAGTCGGCACGTCGTGCCGCCTCGCCGTCGACGGTCACCACCACCTTGCCGATGTGGCGGGCCTGAGCCATGTGGCGGAACGCGGCGCGATATCTCGACCGAGCGGGAAGGCGCGGCGCGGCAGCGGCGTCAGCGCCGTCCGCTGACAGGCGTCCAGCACCGCGGCGAAGACCGTGCGGATTCGCTCCGGCTCCGTCCGGGCGACGTCGCCCCAGTCGATGACGTGGTATGCGGCGCCGCGGGCGCAGCCGCGCGACATCCTCCGGCGGTCCAGATGCCGCGCTTGCCGATCTCGACGAACCGGCCGCTCGGCGCCAGGGCGCAGCAGGCTCTCGCGGATCATGTCGCCTGACAGCGAGTTGAGCACGACGTCGACGCCGAGGCCGTCCGGTGCGCGCGAGCATCTCGTCGGCCCGAACGAGGCCGACGCTCGAGTCGAACACGTGCCGCGACGCCGATGGACGTCGAACATGCTCGCGCTTTTCCGGCGTCCCGGCGGTGGCGAACACCTCCGCGCCCACCGCGCGCGCCACCTGCACGGCCGCCAGTCCGACGCCCCCCGGCGGCGGCGTGGATCAGCACGCGCTCGCCCGCGACCTGAGCTCGGCCACGGAGCGCAGCGCGTACCACGCCGTCACGAACGCGATGGGAATCGAGGCCGCTTCCTCGAAGGTCCACGTCGCGCGGCTTTCGCGCCACCAGACCTGCGCCGCGCCGTCACGTGGGTCGCAAAGCTCCCGGCCGCCACCGCGACCACGGCTTCGACCTGGCGCCAGGCCCTCGACGCCCGGGCCGACGGCCGTGACGATTCCCGCGCACTCGCTGCCGAGTGGCCCAGGATCGCCAGGGTACAGACCCAGCACATTGAGGACGTCCTTGAAGTTCAGACCGACTCGCCCGGACCTCGATCTCGACCTCACCCGGGCCCGGAACGCCGTCGCTGGAGCGGACGAAGGTCGAGACTGTCGAGCACTCCCGGGCGTCGCGGCGAACACCTCGGCCGCCGGGCGCGGTGACCTCGACCTCGGGCCTGTGGCCGCGCAGGTCACGAGCCGTGCGATGTGCCGGATCCCCGCCCGATACACGATCTCATCCTCGTCTGCATCGGCGAGGATCTCGTCGCAGAGGTGCTCGGGTCCCATGTCTTCATCGGCCGGGTCCAGATCGACGAGGGTGCAGCGAAGCTCGGGA
This sequence comes from uncultured Candidatus Rokubacteria bacterium, assembly GCA_963745015.1. Taxonomy (GTDB): domain Bacteria; phylum Methylomirabilota; class Methylomirabilia; order Rokubacteriales; family DASRDR01; genus DASRDR01. The sequence goes on along the minus strand of CAVUVU010000005.1, from coordinate 312,667 downwards.
TGCTCGAGCGCAATGGTGCGGCCGAGCCCGAGAACGGTTGATTGCTCGACGGCAACGGTGACCGCGCCCACGGGCTGGGCGCCGCGCGTCGCGACCCAGAGACGAGGAGCCACGGTCGCGCGGGCCGCGCTGAGCGCCTGGGTCAGGTGGAGCAAGCTGCCGCACGTCTCTCGCTGGGTGCTGCCGAGATCGGTTCCGCGCTCACCGGGCGCAGCATCCATGGCCCAGCAGTGGACGATCCCGCGCCAGCCGGAGCCGGCGGCCACGCCCTCGGCAAGCAGACGATCAAGATCCTCCCGCACTCCCGGCCTCACCGTCCACGAGCGGTTCGCCGTGGGCCCACAGTCCCGACCGGCGTGCGCCACCACGACGCGCTCGCCCCGTGCGTCGAGGAGTGCGGCGAGCCTGTCTCCGACGCCGGTCTGGTCGGCGAGGACGATCCAGGCCGGCGCGTCGTCACTCGCCACGCTGGGGCCCCGCGGCGACGATCACGGTGTTGGCCGCGAAGGTCCCCGTCGCGGCCGGAGCTTCCGGGATCGTGGCGACCTCGCTGAAGCCCATCTCCTGCAGGAGGTCGCGCCAGCGCGACGGGGACAGCAGGGGATAGCGGGGTCGCAGATCGCGGTCGGTGAAGTGCCACCATCCGTCGGTCAGGCCGAATGTGATGTCGATCCAGCGCTGCGGCGCCGTCACCTCGACGAGCACCAGCAGGCCACCGGGGGCGAGGACCCGACGACAACGCTCGAGTGTTCGCCGGATGTCTCGCGTGGCATGCACGACGTTGGCCGCGATGACGATGTCGAACGCGCCTGCGCCTCAGGCGCTGCTCGATCGGATCCCGCTCCAGATCCAGCGGCCGCGTGCGCAGGAAGGGCCAGGCGTGGAAGCGCTTCGCGGCGCGCGAGGTGAAGGTCGGGGAGACGTCGGTGAAGAGATACTCGGTCCGCTCGCCCGGCAACACCGACAGCACGGCGGCCGTGGTCCCCCCGGTGCCGCCGCCCACCTCGAGCACACGAAGGGCCCGGCCGTCCGGAACACGGGCGTACGCCGCCGCCACGGCCGCGGCTACCAGCGCGCCGCAGGCGCGCGCCGGAGGCGAGCTCGTGTAGAGCGCCTCGGCCGTCTCGGTCGATCCGCCCGGGAACAGGAGATCCAGCGGGTCGGCGCGGCCGGTGAGAACGTCGGCCAGACGGGCTCCGCACCGCTCGGTGATGGTGAGCTCGGCCCAAGCGTCCGGGTATCGCTCCTTGAGCTCAGCCATTCGCGACGACGGATCGACGGGCAATCCGCCAGCGCCGCACGCGCCAGCCGGCGGAGGAGGCCGGCTCGCACGACGCCGTCCTCGCCAAGGATCTCGAGGAATCGCTCGACGAGAGGCACGTATTGGCCGAGGATCCCGAGCCGAGCCGCGAGCCCGGCGGCGGTGGCTTCCTCACCGGAGGCAGGGGTCCAGCCGAGAGCGCCCAGAGCCTGAACCACGTATGCTGCGGCCACAGCGTCCAGCTCCGGCGTCATCTCGTCGTAAGTGTCGAGCCCGTGAGATGCCCTGACACCGTCGAGTTGACTGGAGCCCAGCCCGGCGAGGGTCGCCGGCGATTCGAGCCCCACGGCGCGATCTTTGCTCCGCGCCGAGTGCGGGCTCGGCCGCCAGTCGACCGCGTAAAGCAGCTCACGCTCGCGTGCCCGGCGAGGCGTGCCAGCGTCGTCGGGCGCGACCGGCACGAGCCGGACACCCTCGAGGCTGACCTGGACGAGGCCATCCTCGTCGAGCACGCGCACATCGGCTGTCAGCGCGCCGCCAGGACGCGCCTCGCTAGCCACGCGTACGTGGCTCCAGCGTGACGTCCAGGCCGGCGACGCCACTCGATGCGCTCGACAGCGACGGGAAGGAAGCTTGCCGTCCGCTCACCGGCAGCCATTGCCGCGCACAGGGGCTGGAGCGCAGCGTCGAGAAGTGCGGGATGGATGCGGTAGGCGTCGGGCTCCAGGCCGTCCGGGAGTCGCATCTCGGCCAGGGCCTCTCCGTCTCGGCGCCACAGACGTGTCACACCCTGGAACGCCCTCCCGTGCTGGACTCCAAGGGCCACCAGCATGCCGTAGAGCGCCTCTGGCGGGATCTCCTCGGCGCATCGCGACCTAATGTCAGCGAGCGAGCTCGATGGTTCGGTCTCCGCGACCGCCATCGCCCGGACCCGGGCCGTGGCGTGCAGCCGCCACGACTCCTCTCGGCTCCCGCCGTCGGCCAGGCTCCACACTTCGCAGGGTAGCCGCGCCGCCCACGGCGGGGTCCGACCGTGGTCTGGACGGCGCGCAGCCGTTCCTCGGGGACGACCAGCGCTTCCTGGAGCCCGAGCTCCTCCACGCACCAGGCCTGTCCGCCCAGCACCTGCGCGCCGGCCTCGATCAGCATCTCGACGAAGCCGGTGGCGGGTAGGATGGCGATACCGTGCACGCGATGCTCGGCGAGATACGCCGGCGCCATGGCGCCGATCTCGCTTCGAACTGGACAGGGCGGAGCGCCGAGCGAAGACGTCGGCCGAGAAGCGGGTGACTGCTCGTCGCCATCGCCCGCAACGGCGCGGCCGGCGGGGCGGTGCCGCCGGCGAGCCAGTACCGGGCTCGCTCGAACGGCGACGTGGGCAGCGCGACGCGGCGCCGCGGGTAGTCCCGATCGAAGCCGGCCCAGTCCACGGGCACCCCACGCACCCAGAGCTCGGACAGGCTCTCGAGGATCTGGCCCCAGTCGGAACGTCCGCGCCGGAGGGAGGCGAGCCATGTGCCCGTTCCCGCGGCGACGCCGGCCCGGGCCATTCCCGCGAGCGTGGTCCCGGGCCCGATCTCGACGAAGGTGCGATAGCCCTGGGCCCACAGCGCGCGGATCCCGTCGTCGAACCGCACCGGCTCCCGCACGTGTGCCCGCCAGTAGGCGGCGTCGACCTGCTCGGGTCCGCCAACCGGCCGGCCGGTCACGTTCGACACCCACGTGATGTGCGGACGACTGGCGTCAGCGTCGCGGCAATCTCCTGGAACGCGGTCGAGGATCGGATCCATCAGCGGCGAGTGAAAGGCGTGAGAGACGGCCAGGGGCTGCGTGCGAATGCCCTGCAGTCGTGCAGCGCCACCACGATCGCCTGCACCTGGCGCGCCGTCGCCCGAGATCGACGACGTGCTCGGGGCCGTTCACGGCGGCGATGGATACGCGTCCCGGCCGCGCGGCCACCGCCGTGGCCACGACGCGACTCGGGCGCGAAGCACACGCACCATCGCGCCGCCGGCCGGCAGCGCCTGCATGAGCCGGCCGCGCGCGGCGACGAGGCGCAGCGCGTCCTCGAGCCTGAGCACACCCGCGACGCACGCCGCCACGTACTCGCCGACGCTGTGGCCGAGCACCGCCGCCGGCGTCACGCCCCACGAGCGCCAGAGCTCGGCGAGCGCGTACTCGAGCGCGAAGAGCGCGGGCTGGGTGTACGCCGTCTGCCCGAGCCATTCGCTCGTCCACGGCCTCGCCGAACAGCACCGGGAGCAGCGGTCGCGGAGCTCGGAGGCCAGCACCTTGGCGCACCGGTCCAGCGCCCGCCGGAACGCCGGTTGCGTGTCGTACAGCTCGCGTCCCATGCCCGCGTACTGCGATCCCTGACCGGTGAACAGGAACGCGACTCGGGGCGCGTCGGGACCCGCGACCCGGTCCCGCGCCATTCCGGGTGCCGGCTCGCCGGCGGCCAGCGCTGGCGAGCGCCCGTCGCGCGTCGTCGAGCGAGGCCGCCCGGATGGCGGCGCGATGCGGGAAGCTGGCGCGTCCGGCGTTGGCGCTGAACGCAACGTCGGCGCAGCGCGAGGTCCGGCTCGGTCTCGAGCCGCGGCGCCCAGCGCGCGGCCGAGCTCGCGCCAGCGAGGCCTCGCTCGCGCGCCGACAGCGTGAGCAGATGCACCGGGCGCTCGACGCCCGGCTCGCTGGCGCCGGTCGCGGGAGCCTCGGCGAGCACGACGTGGGCGTTCGTGCCGCTGAAGCCGAACGCGCTGACGCCGGCGACGCGGCGGCCCGCGGACCGTCAGCCACGGCGTGCGCTCGGTCACGACGCGGAGCGGCAGCCCGTCCCAGGGGACCGTGCGGGTTCGGCTGCTCGAAGTGGAGCTGGGCCGGGATCTCGCCGTGCTGCAGAGCCAGGACCACCTTGATCAGCCCGGCCACGCCGGCCGCGGCCTCGAGGTGCCCGATGTTGGTCTTGACCGAGCCGATCAGCAGCGGGGCGCTCGGCCGGTCGGCCGTCGCCGAGCACTGCGCCCAGGGCCTGCACCTCGATCGGGATCGCCCAGCGCGGTGCCGGTGCCGTGGGCCTCGACGTAGCCGACGTGCGCAGGCGTCGACCCGGCCCTGCGCCAGCGCCTCGCGGATCACCGCCTCCTGCGCGGGGCCGTTGGGCGCCGTGAGACCGCTCGAGGCGCCGTCCTGGTTGACCGCCGTGCCGCGGATCACCGCCAGCACGCGATCGCCGTCGGCGACGCGCCTGCGACAGCCGCTTGAGGACGACCACGCCGCAGCCCTCGCCGTCGACGAAGCCGTCGGCGCGCGGCGTCGAACGCCTTGCACCGGCCGTCCGGGGCCAGCATGCGCGACTTCGGCGAATGAGATGCCGTTCTCGGGCGAGAGGATGCAGGTTGACGCCGCCGGCCAGCGCCATCCGGCACTCGCCGAGCGCGCAGGCTCTGGCAGGCGAGGTGGATCGCCACGAGCGACGACGAGCACGCCGTGTCCAGCGCGACGCTCGGGCCCTGCAGGCCCAGGACGTACGAGATGCGGCCCGGACGGCGATGCTGTGGGCGATGCCCGAGGCGTAGTACGGCGCCGAAGCCGCGTGCCGGTCGCCGGCCCGGAGCTGCAGCGTCGCGTAGTCGCTCGAGGCCATCCCCACGAAGACGCCGGTGCGGCTGCCCGCCGAGGCGGTCGGGCGCCTGCCCGGCATGCTCGAGCGCCTCCCAGGCGACCTCGAGCAGCAGGCGCTGCTGGGGGTCCATGCTCGACGGCCTCGCGCGGCGAGATCCCGAAGAACTGCGGATCGAAGCGGTCGACCTGCGCGAGGAAGCCCGCCTTGCGCGACGTAGATCTTGCCCGGCGCGTCGGGGTCCGGGTCGTAGACGCGGTCGATGTCCCAGCGATCGGGCGGGACCTCGCTCACGGCGTCCACGCCGTCGCGCAGCGATCTGCCAGAAGGCCTCCGGGCTGTCGGCGCCGCCCGGGAAGCGACAGCCGATCCCGATGACGGCGATGGGCTCGGTGAGCACCTCCGCGTGGGCGTCGAGCCGGGCCTGCATCTCGTCCAGGGCGAGAAGCGCCTGCTTGAGCGGCGAAAGCTGGGCGCGCCCGGAGGAGGTCGTCATCGCAGGTGCTCGAGCCGCTTCAGGAGGAGGGCCTCGACGTCCTCGTCGGCGAGCTGCGCGACATCCTCGACGGCCAGCCGTCCCGGCGACGCGGCCGGCGCGACGCCGGCCGGTGTCGCCGCGCGCTCGTCGCCCGGCGCGACTGGCTCGATCTCCCGCCCAAGCAGTCGGGCTACCGCGTCGATCGAGGGGTGGTCGAAGACGAGCGTGGCGGGCAGGGGACGGGCGAGCCCGAGCCCGACGCCCAGCCGCTTGCGCAGCTCCAGGGCCATCAGGGAGTCGACGCCCAGCTCCATCAGGCGGAGGCGGCGATCCAGCTCCTCGGGCGCGTCGAGCCGGAGGACCCTGGCGACGATCTCGCGGACGTAGCCGACGAGCGCCTCGTGACGCTCGCCGGCGGGCAGCGCGGCGAGGGACCGCCTGAAGTCCTGGCCGGCCGTCGGCGCGCTTTCGCCGGGGGCCTCGGCGGTCGCGCGGTTGACTGCGTCCTCGGCGGCGCCGGCGTCCGCGATCGACGCGCGCGCGGCTGTGCCCGGGACCATGGCGACGATCACGTGATGAGCGAGCGTCTCGGCGGGCGAGCCGGGCTCGGGGAACGCGGCGACGTCCTTGAAGCCGTGGGCGCTCAATGCCTCCGCCCACCGGGCCGGCGTGAGCAGCGGGTGGTCGACGCGCCATTGATCGTCGAAGCGCTGCCAGCCCTCGATGAGCCCGGTCGTCACGTCGAACCACGGCAGGTGGTCGGTCGCCTCGTAGGCGACCAGGAGGCCACCGGGCGCCAGCAGGCTGCGCACGTGCTCGAGCGTGCGGTCCAGGTCCTGCGTGGCGTGCAGCACGTTGGCAGCCACGACGACGTGGTAGCTCGCCGGCGTCCAACCTTGCTCGGCTGGGGCGCGCTCGAGGTCGAGCAGCCCCGTGCGGATGAACGGATAGGCCGCAAACTTGGGCCCGGCGTGGCCGAAGAAGAACGGAGACACGTCGGTGTAGTGATAGACCGTTCGCTCGGCGGGCAGCGCGTCGAGCACCGCCGAGGTCGTGCCTCCGGTGCCCGCCCCCACCTCGATCACGCGCAGCGGCAGGTCGGCGGGCTGGGCGTGGACCCAGGCCTCGACCGCAGCGCGGGCGATGGCGTTCATGTACCGCGCGACCGGCCACGACTGATAGAGGTACTCGGCCGTCGCGAAGCTGCCGCCGGGAAACAGCGTCTCCAGCGGGCTCTCCGCGCCCGCCAGGATCGCCGCGAGCCGGGATCCGCAGCGCTCGACGTAGTCCATGAGGGCCGGCGTGTCGGCGAGCGCCGCCCGCGCCGACTCTCGATGCGTCGGCAGGGCAGCGGTCGACAGCGGCACCGCGCTCACGAACGCGTCCCCGTCGCGCATCAGCGCGCCGGCCGCGACCAGGCGAGCGAGCCAGCGCGAGAGCAGATGCTTCCGTGCAGGTGTCAGGCTCCAGCGCTCGGCCAGCCCGGCCAGCGTGTGGCGCTCGCCAGCCTGTGTGAAGCTGCCGAGCTCCACGAGGGCCGTCGTCGCGTACGTTGCCGCCAGCCGGGCCAGCGCCGCCCACTTCGCCGGGTAAGTGTCGGCAGCGAGATCGAGCGGTCCCTGCTCCATCTGGCGCCGACCGGCCCCGACCACGCACTCCCACACCGCGGCGGGATCGGGGATGGCGGCGGGCCGCGCGCTCGTCGTCTCGTCGATCCAGTACCGGGCGCGCTGGAAGGGATAGGTCGGCAGCACCACGCGACGGCGCGGCCGCCCGCGCTCGAACGCGGCCCAGTCGACGTCGACGCCCCGCGCGTAGAGCGCGGCCAGCGTTTGTACCACGCAGCCCCAGTCGTCCTCGCCGCGCTGCAGCGTCGGCAGCCACGTCACCGTCTCCTCCGGCACGCACTGGGGACCGAGCGGGACCAGCGCGGGGTGCGGCCCGACCTCGAGGAAGACGTCGATACCCTCGGCGTGCAGCGCACGCAGGCCCTCGGCGAAGCGCACCGGCATCCGGGCGTGGCGGGCCCAGTAGGCGGGCGTGATCTCGCCTGCGCCGATCAGGCGTCCGGTGACGTTGGAGACCACGGCGACCCTCGGCTCCCGGTGCTCGATCTGGGCTGCCTCGGCGGTCAGAGCGGCCAGGGCGGGCTCCACCATCGGCGAGTGGAAGGCGTGCGTCATCGTCAGCGGCCGCACGCGCACGCCGTCGCGCTCGAAGCCGATGCAGGCCTCGCGGATCGCCTCGACCGTTCCCGACAGCACGACCTGACCCGGTGCGTTCACCGCCGCGATCGCCAGGCTCCCGCCGTGGGGGGCTAGCCGCGGCGCCACCTCGGCCTCGGAGGCCCACACGGCGGCCATCGCGCCCAGCGGGCAGCGCGTCCATGACACGCCCGCGCAGGGCGACGAGGCGGGCGGCATCGGGCAGGGTCAGCACGCCGGCGACGCACGCCGCCGCGTACTCGCCGAGGCTGTGGCCGATGACGGCCGCGGGCTCGACGCCCCAGGCGCGCCACATGGCAGCGAGCGCGTACTCGATCGCGAACATCGCGGGCTGGGCGTGACGGGCCTGGTCGAGATCGCCGACGGCATCGGCGCCGGTGGCCAGGCTGGCGCGGAGCGGACGGTCCAGATGCGGATCGAGCGCGGCCGCACACTCGTCGAAGGCTCGGCGGTAGGTGGGATCGATCGCGTAGAGTCGCGCGCCCATGCCCGCGTGCTGCGGACCCTGGCCGGTGAACAGGAACGCGACGCGCGCGGGCCCCGCGGTACGCCTCGATCCCGTGACGACGCCGTCCGCCTCCGCGCCGGCGGCGAACGCGCGCAGCCGTCCCGCCATCTCGTCGGCATTGCCGGCAACGACGGCCGCGCGGTGGGCGAAGTGGGCGCGGCCGGCACCCGCCGTGAAGCATACGTCGGCCAGCGACTGCCCGGGCGCCTCCGCCAGGTGCGCGGCGAACCGAGCGGCGAGGTCGCGGAGAGCGGCTGGGGTGCGGGCGGAGAGCGGCAGGAGGTGCAGAGGGGGCTCGCTGCCCTCCATGGCGGGCGTGGCGGGTGCCTCCTCGAGGATCACGTGGGCGTTGGTCCCGCTGAAGCCGAACGAGCTGACCCCGGCGATGCGGGGGCCACTCGGGTCGTGCCAGGACCGCCGCTCGGTCACCACCTCCAGGGGTAGCTCATCCCAGGCGATGTGCGGACTCGGCGTCTGCAGGTGCAGGTGCGCCGGCAGCTCGCCGTGCTGCAGCGCGAGGACGACCTTGATCAGTCCGGCGATGCCGGCCGCCGCCTCCAGGTGGCCGATGTTCGTCTTGACCGACCCGATGGCGACCCGGCGTCCGCCGGCCCGCGCGGCGGCGAGCGCGGCACCGAGTGCGCGTGTCTCGATCGGATCGCCGAGCGCGGTGCCGGTGCCGTGCGTCTCGACGTACGACACGCGCGCGGCGTCCACGCGCGCGGCGGCGAGCGCCTGTCGGATCAACGCCTCCTGAGCGGGGCCGTTGGGGACGGTGAGCCCGCTGGTCCGCCCATCCTGGTTCACCGCCGAGCCGCGGATCAGCGCGAGCACACGATCGCCATCGGCCAGCGCGTCGCTCAGGCGCTTGAGCACGACGACGCCGACGCCCTCGCCGCGGACGTAGCCGTCGGCGGCGGCGTCGAACGTGCGGCAGCGGCCGCCCGGCGAGAGCATGCGCGCGCGGCAGAAGTTGACCGTGAGCTCGGGCCACAGCATGAGGTTGGCGCCGGCCGCCAGGGCCAGCCGGCACTCGCCCTGGCGCAGGCTCTGGCACGCGAGGTGGACCGCCACCAGCGACGAGGAGCACGCGGTGTCGACCGCGACGTTGGGGCCTTGCAGGCCGAGGACGTACGACAGGCGGCCGGCCGCCACGCTGTGCGCCGTCCCGGTGGCGAAGTAGGGATCGACCTGGTCACTGACGCCCGCCTGGACCTGCAGGTGCGCGTAGTCGCTCGTCCCGATGCCCACGAAGACGCCGGTCGCTGTTCCCACCAGGCCATCGGGCGCCTGGCCGGCGTGCTCGAGCGCCTCCCACGCCACCTCGAGCAGCAGGCGCTGCTGGGGGTCCATGCTCCGCGCCTCGCGTGGTGAGATGCCGAAGAAGGCTGGATCGAAGCGATCGACGTCAGTCAGGAACGCACCGTGACGGCTGTACATGCGGCCGGGCGCGTCGGGATCCGGGTCGTAGTAGGTCTCGATGTCCCAGCGCTCACTCGGCACCTCGGTGACAGCGTCGACACCGGCGTGCAGCAGCCGCCAGAACGCTTCGGGATCGCGCGCGCCGCCCGGGAAGCGGCAGCCGAGCCCCACGATGGCCACCGGCTCGCTGGCGCTCCGCTCGGAGGCCTCCAGGCGGGCGCGCAGCCGGCGGACCTCGAGCAGCGCCTGCTTGACCGGCGACAACGAGTCCTGCCGCTCGGGCACGCTAGCCACCGTCGACCGCCTTGTGACTCGGCTCGCGGACGCTCGCGAGCTCCTCGAGCAGGAGCCGACTGGCCTCCTCGTCCGACAGGCGATCGACCGCCTCGGCGAGGTCGCCGTGGTCGTCGGCGATCGGCGTGCGGTTCGTGTCGACGACCGCAAGGCCCAGCACCTCGCGCTCGAGGTAGCGGGCGACCGCCGCCACCGTCGGGTGGTCGAAGGCAAGCGTGGTCGGCAGCACGCGCCCGGTGCTCGCCTGCAGCCGGTTGCGAAGCTCGACCGCCATCAACGAGTCCAACCCGAGATCCTTCAGACCCCGCTCGGGGTCGAGCGCATGGTTCGGCGCCAGCTGCAGCACACGGATCACCTGCTCGCGCACGTGGGCCAGCACCGCGGTGCTCCGGCGCGCGGCGGGCAGGCCGTCCAGGCGGTGGAGCAGCTCGGGGCGATCCGCAGCGGGCGCCACCGCCACGCGTGGGACGGCGCGAGTGCCGAGCTCGGCGAGCGTCCGACCGGGGCCATCGGGGAGCTGGCTCAGGTAGCGGGCCCAGTCGATGGTGGCCGCCGTCACGTGGGCGGCGTCCGTTCCCAGCGCGCGCTCCAGCGCGGCGAGCGCGTCGACGGGAGTCAGCGGGCGAACTCCCTGGTCGTCCCAGCGGCGTCGGTCGCGCTCGGCGAGGCTCGCGGCCATGCCACCCTCGCTCCACGGGCCCCAGCCCATCGCCAGCCCGTGCTGCCCGCGGGCGCGCCGGCGAGCCGCCAGCGTGTCGAGGAAGGCGTTCGCCGCTGCGTAGTTCGCCTGGCCTGGCGAGCCGAGCACGGATGCGATCGACGAGAAGAGGACGAAGAAGTCGAGGGCCAGCCCCGCACAGCGCGCGTGGAGATTCCAGGCGCCGGCGACCTTGGGCGCGAGCGCGGCGTCGAGCGAGGCGCGACTCTGGCCCGCGAGCACCGCGTCGGCCAGGACGCCCGCGGCGTGGACGACACCGCGCAGGGGCGGGAGCGTGCGGGCGATCTCGCCGAGCACCGCGTGCACGTCCTCGTCGCGCGCCACGTCGCCACGGATCACGCGCACCACGGCGCCGTCCAGCGTGAGCCGTGCCAGCCGCTCCGTCACCGCCGGGGACGGCGTCGAGCGTCCCATGAGGGCCAGGTGGCGGGCACCACGCGCGTGCAGCCACTCCGCGGTCGCGCATGCCCAGCGCGCCCAGGCCGCCGGTGATCAGGTAGGTTGCGTCGCCCCGCACGCGCGCGGCGGCCGCCGGGGCCGGCGGCGTCAGGACGATCTTGCCGACGTGTCGGGCCTGCGCCATGAACCGGAAGGCGTCGGCGGCGCACGCGGCCGGGTAGACACGGTACGGCAGCGGGCTCAGCCGCCCCGCCGCGAACTCGGCCGCGAGCGTGCCCAGCATTGCCTGCACCCGCGCGGGCTCGCGCTCGAACATGTCGCCAAGGTAGAGGACGTGGTACGCCACGTCGGGACGGACGGCGGCGACCCGGGCGGCGTCCCAGATCCCGCGCTTGCCGATCTCCACGAAGCAGCCGCCCGGGGCCGTCACCCGCAGGCTCGCTGGAATGAAGTCGCCGGTGAGCGAGTTCAGCACGACGTCGACGCCCAGCCCGGCGGTTGCGGCGTCGATCGCCTCCGCGAACTCGAGCGAGCGGGAGTCCATCACGTGCGCTACACCCAGAGAGGCGAGCAGCGCGCGCTTTTCGGGGCTCCCCGCCGTCGCGAAGACCTCGGCACCGGCGCGTTGCGCCAGGGCGACCGCCGCGAGGCCCACGCCGCCCGCGGCGGCATGGATGAGGACGCGCTGGCCGCGCCGCAGACGCGCCACCTCCTGGAGGGCGCAGTGCGCGGTGAGGAACGCGATGGGAATCGTTGCGGCGGCCTCGGGGCTCAATACCGGCCGGTACTGGCACCACCAGCGCGGCGTCCGTCACCACGGAGGTTGCGAAGGTCCCCGTGCCCACCCCCATCACACGCTCGCCGACAACGGGAGCCTCGACCCCGGGTCCAAGCGCCACGACCCGCCCGACGAACTCACCGCCGAGCCTGCCCGCGTCGCCCGGGTACATGCCGAGCGCGTTCAGCACATCGCGGAAGTTGAGGCCCATTGCCTCGACTTCGATCGCCACCTGGCCTTGACCGGGCGTCGTGCCCTGGACCGGCACCCAGCGCCAGGTTGTCCAGCACGCCACGCGGGGAGACGTCCAGACGCAGGCCCGCCTGCCGCGCGGCGACGGGGGTCGCCTCCGCGGCCCGCGGGGTGAGGCGGGCCACGTAGCGGGTGCCGGCGCGCAGCGCGACCTGGGGCTCTGCGTCGCCGACGAGGAGCTCGCCCACGAGTGCCTCGACGCCGCCGTCGTCGGCGGGGTCGAGATCGATCAGCGTCGGACGCAGTTCCGGGCGCTCGATCGCGATCGTTCGCCCGAGCCCCCACAGGGGCGACTGCGCGACGCCCAGGTCGGGGGCAGGGGCGCCGACGGGCTGCGCGCCACGCGTCACCAGCCAGAGGCGCGGGGCCGCGGCGGAGGCGTCGAGCGCCTGCACCAGCTCGAGCGCACTGGCCGTCACCTCGACTGCCGCCGCCTGCAGGGCGAGTCCGTCGGCGTCGTCGCCGACCGTGGCGTCGAGCGCGCGCAGATGGACCACGCCGGTCGAGGGCTCCGCCGGGCTTCGCGGTACAGGATCGCCATCGCGGAGCAATGTCGCAGCGTGGCCGTGCGACGCAAGCCGACGGGCCAGGTCGTCGCCCACGCCGCCCCGGTCGGTCAGGATCAGCCACCGGGCGACGCCGGCGCCGCCGTTCGACGTGGCGAGCGGACGCGGCTGCCAGGTGAGCTCGTGCAGCGCCACGGCCGATGCCGTCTCGCGCGGCGCGGGCCGGAGCGTCACACCGCGCAGCTCGGCGAGGAGTTCGCCCTCGTCGCCCGTGACCACGACGTCCGCCGTCACGCCATCACCGTGCCGGCGCAGTCGGGCGTAACTCCAGCCTCGCGAGGCCCAGCCATGGATCCGGATCGAGTCAACGGCCAGCGGGACGAGGAGCGTCGCCTCGTCGGTCTCGGCCACACACTCCACCACCTGCACGCAGGCGTCGAGCAGGGCGGGATGCATTCGGGTCCGCGCGTCGTCGCCCACGAGCACGGACGGCAGCTCGACCTCGGCCAGTGCCTCGTCCTTGCCGCACCACAGGCGGCGCACGCCTCGGAACGCCGGACCGAAGTCGGCCCCGCGCCGGCGCATGCGCTCGTAGTGCGTGTCGCTCTCGCGGATGGCAGTCGTGCGCACGCGCAGGGCCGCGCCCGCGCGGCTCGCGTCGAGACCGCTACTTCCGGACGTCACCCCCTCGGCCCGGACCCGTGCCGTCGCGTGGAGCACCCAGGCGGTCGAGCCTTCGGTGGCCTCGCCAGCCCGACTGAAGATGCGTACCTGCCCGACCTCGCGGGTATCGGCGGCCACCGTCACCTGGAGCACGCGCGTGCCGTCGAAAGGAAGCGGACGCCGGATGACGAGATCTTCGAGGCGCACATGGTCGGTGCCCAGCGTCTCGGTCCCGGCGTGCAACGCCATCTCGACCAGCGCTGTCGCGGGCACGATGGCGGCGCCATTGATCCGGTGGTCGGCAAGGTACGCCGGCGCCTCGCGGTCGAGCCGCGTCTCGTACGTCGGCTGGGCCGTGGCGAGCCGGCGCGCGAGCAGCGGATGGCCACCCGCCGTCTCCGCAGCCCTTACGCCGGCCGCGACGCCGACGGTCGGCTCGCCGAAGCGAGGCGGATGGGATTCGCGTTCCCAGGGCGTCGGCGGAAGCGCAACCCAGCGTCGCCGCCCCGAATGGAGCGCCGCCCAGTCCACGGCATGGCCGCGTTCCCAGAGTCGGCCGATGAGCGTCAGCAGGGCGGCGTCGCCCGGATGCCCTCGCCGCAGCGAGGCCAGCGCGCTTCCGGACCGCTGGTGCGCCTTGAGGGTTCGGGCAATCGCTCCGCCGAGAGCGGGATGCGGCCCCAGCTCGATGAAGGTGCTGACGCCGAGCTCCGCGACGGTGTCGATCGCCTTCGGCCAGGCGCACCGGCTCTCTGAGATTGCGTCCCCAGTAACCGGCGGCCAGTTCAGCGTCCGCGACCACGTTACCCGTGACCGTCGAGACCAGCGGTACCTTTGGGCGCGTCGAGGTCAGGCCGTGCAGGGCGTCGACGAGCAGCGCCCGCAACGGGTCCATCTGTGGACTGTGAAAAGCGTAGTCGACGGCCAGCCACTGGCAGGCGACGCCCCGGCGCTCGAGATCATCGACCACGGCGGCCAGCGCCTCGCTGTCGCCGGCCAGGACCGTGGTTCCGGGAGCGTTCACGGCGGCGACGGCCAGGCGATCGCTGGCGGCTGCGATTGTCCGTATCGCGTCAGCCTCCGGAATGTCGACGGAAGCCATTCGACCCCGTCCCTCCGCGCGTTGCATGAGGCGTGCGCGCTGCACGACGACCCGGACGGCATCGGCGAGCGTCAGTGCACCGGCGACGTGTGCGGCCGCGACCTCGCCGACGCTGTGCCCGGTGACCGCGGCCGGCACGACACCCCAGGACGCGAGGACCGCCGCGAGCCCGACCTGGACGGCGAAGATCGCGGGCTGGGCGAACTCCGTGTGGGCCAGTCGCGTCTCGTCGCCCGCCGTCGAGGACATCGAGCAGGGACCAGCCGGCTTCGGTCCGAACCAACGCGTCACACGCCTCCGCCAGCTGGCGGAACGCCGGCTCACGCAGGAGTAGATCGCGGGCCATCTCCGGCCACTGGTTGCCCTGGCCGGAGAACACGAATGCGAGCCGGCCCGGCGTGTCTGGAGCCGGGGGCGTCGCCTCGGTGGCCTCGGCCAACCGCGCGACGAGCTCCTCGGCCGAGGCTCCCACCACCGCCCGCCGGTGTGGATAGTGGATGCGCCGCAACGCCGCGGTCGCACAGAGATCGCCGAGGTCGACGCCGCGACCCTCGTCCGCCAGCTGTTCCTGGTACGAGCGCGCGAGGGACCGCAGTCCCTCGGCGCCGCGGGCGGAGAGCGGTAGCAGGTGCACGCGGCGTGTCGGCGCGTCCGGTGCGGCGGCTGCGGCGGGCGCTTCCTCGAGCACCACGTGCGCATTGCTGCCCCCGAAGCCGAACGCGCTCACGCCGGCGAAGCGGCGGCCGGCGCCACGCGGCCACGGCTGCAGTGTCCGCGGGATTACGAGCCGGGTGCCTGTGAGGTCGATGTGGGGATTGAGCTCGCGGAAGTGCACGAGCCCAGGGACCGCCTCGTGGCGGAGCGACAGCACCACCTTGATCAGTCCGGCGATCCCGGACGCCGCCTCACAGTGACCGATGTCGGTTTTGATCGAGCCCAGCAGGCATCGGTCGTTCGCCGGCGCCGCCCAATACCGCCGCGAGGGCCTCGACCTCGATGGGATCTCCCAGCGGAGTGCCGGTACCGTGCGCCTCGACGAGACCGACCTCGCTGGGCTCAACGCCGCCGTCGGCGAGTGCCTGGCGGATGACCGCCTGCTGGGCGAGGCCGTTCGGTGCGGTCAGTCCGTTGGTGCGGCCGTCCTGGTTGATGGCCGACCCGCGCATGATCGCCCACACGTGATCCCCGTCGGCGATCGCGTCCGCCAAGTCGCTTGAGGACGACGACGCCGCAGCCCTCGCTGCGCACGATGCCGTTGGCGCGCGCGTCGAAGGTCTTGCAGCGGCCGTCGGGAGCGAGCATGCCAAGCTTGGAGAGGGCGACGCTCCAGAGTGGCGACAGCAGCAGGTTCACGCCGCCGGCGAGCGCCAGATCGCACTCGCGGTTGCGCAGCGCCTGGCAGGCCAGGTGCACGGCCACCAGCGAGGACGAGCAGGCGGTGTCGATGGCCATGCTCGGCCCGCGCAGATCGAGCACGTACGAGAGCCGGTTGGCCACGATGCTATCGTGCAGTGCCCGTGCTCGAGTAGGCGTCGAGGCTGCCGCGCATCGCGTGAAGAGCATCCACGAGTAGTCGTTGGTGTGGGTGCCGACGTAGACGCCGGTACGGCTGCCGGCCAGGCGCGCCGGCAGACTGCCCGGCGTCCTCCAGTGCCTCCCACGCCACCTCGAGGACGAGTCGCTGCTGCGGATCCAGGCTCGCTGTCTCGCGCGGGGAGATGCCGAAGAAGGTCGGCTCGAACCGATCGAGCCCGGGCAGGAAGCCACCCCAGCGCGTGGACCATCTTGCCGGGCGCCTGCGGATCCTCCGCGTAGAGGACGTCGGCGTCCCAGCGGTCGCGCGGTACCTTGGTGATCGGTCCCGCCGTCGCGCAGCAGTCGCCAGAACCGCGCGGGCGTGTCGAGCGCCGCCGGGGAACCGGCAGCCAATGCCAACGATCGCGATCGGGTCGCGCCCCGACGGGGCCTCCGGTGCCGCTGCCCGCAGACGGGCCGCCAGCAGAGCCTGGCGCTCGGGCGACAGGGAGCCGATGCGCTTGGCGATGTCACTCACCGTGAGTGCTCGTCTTGCCCTCGGCCAGAAGCCGCTGGACCTCGTCGTCGGAGAGCCCCTGGATCTCTGCGAGGAGCCGCTCGAGCTCCGGCGCCTCGGCGGGTTCGACGGTCTCTGACTCCACGACTGGCGCCGCCAGCCCCAGGCGCTCCTCGAGGTGCGTCGGCGAGGGCCGCCACCGTCGGATAGTTCCAGACGAGCGTTGCCGCAAGCGTGAGCCCAGTGGCGTCCTCGAGCCGGTTGCGGAGCTCGAGCGACATCAACGAGTTGAGCCCGAGGCTCTTCAAGAGGTGCTCCGATCGACCCGGTCGGCGGCACGCGCAGAACGTGTCCGATCTCCTTTTGCAGATATCGTCTCGAGTAGCATGCGTCGCTCCACCGGGGCCTCCGCATGGAGCTGGTCGAGCGATGCCGGTGGAGCTCGGCCTCGGTGACGGTGCGCTGTGCAGTTCGCGGAGCAGCGAGTGCGTCGCCGCCGGGTAAGGCGCTGGACCACCCCGCAGGATCGAGGCGCATGACCATCACCCGGTGCCGGACGCCGCCGAGCATTCGCTGTCGAGCGCTTCCATCGCCCTCCTCGGGAGTGAGGCCGGCGAGCTCCCGCGTCACTGACGTTGCGCGCGATCGCGCCGGGCTGCAGCCATGCCGACGCGGGTCCACGGCCCCCACGCGATGCTCAGTGTTGGGTGCGTGCCGGCGAGCGTCTGCGAGCGGCGACCGCGTCGAGCGCAGCGTTGGCCGCGGCGTAGTTGGCCTGACCCGGGCGAGCCGAGCACACCGATGGCCGAAGAGAAGCACACGAAGAAGCCGAGCGGCGCCTCGCGCGTGGCCTCTTCCAGGTGGATCGCACCGTCAGCTTCGGGGCCAGCACTCGAGCGAAGCGTTCGCGGTCCAGGTCCAGGATGAGGCCATCGTCGAGGAGCCGGCGGCGTGGATGACACCGCGCAGAGGCCGGTGGCGGGATGCCTCGGCCACGACCCGCTCCACGTCCTCGCGTCGCGTGACGTCGCCGCGCGCGACGCTCACCTCGACGCCCATCGATCGCAAACCTTCCACGACCGCGTCGACCTGCGGCGACGGTGGCCGGCGTCCCATCAGGGTCAGGTGCCGGGCTCCGCGGTCGACCAGCCAGCGGGCCAGTACGAGACCGATGCCTCCCGTCCCACCCGTCACGAGGTACGCGCCCTCGGGCGAGACCAGCGCCCCGCCGGAGACCGATGGAGCGTCAGGTGGCGCTCGGCGGATCAAGCGTGCCACGTATCGCGTGGCTCCCCGCAGTGCGATCTGGTCCTCGGCGTCCGCGCCCAGGAGCTCCTCGGCCAGAGAGGCCATGTCAATCGTGTCTGGACGCCACTCCAGATCCACTCGCGTTGTCTGCAGGGCCGGGTGCTCGTACCCGATGGCTGCCCCAAACCCCCACTCGGCAGCGGCGCCGAGCGACACCGGCCCATCGTCCGTGCTGATGCGCTGGGCGCCGCGTGTGACCAGCCAGAGCCGTGGCGCCACCGGCGCCGCTCGCTCGACCACGGCCTGGACGAGTGCGAGCGCGCTCGCCCAGCCGTTGTCGGCGGCGAGCCCCTCGGTGGGCGATGCGTGCGGATCGATTCCGACGCTCGCGAGATGAACGCACCCGGTGATCGGGGGCTCCGAGGCGAGCGTCTCGCCGAGCTCTCCACGAAGCGCGTGGACTGCGGAGCGCACCACGCACTCCTCACCGGCAGCCTTGAGGCGCGCCGCCAGCGCGGCGGCGGGCTGCTCGCCATCCGCCACGATCAGCCACCGACCGTGTGGACGGGCGGTCGCCGCCGGACGCGCGCTCGGCCGCCACTCGACACGATGGAATAGCTCGGCCACGGTCCCGGCCTGTGGATGGGCGGAGTCGACCGCGGACGTGACGGTCAGCGATGGCTGATCCGCGAGGGATGGGGTCCTCGGTCCGGCGGCTTCAAGCCAGAAGCGCTCCCGCTGCCACGGATAGGTCGGCAGCGACACCACGCGACTCGAAGTGGAGTGGCTCGGTGTGGGAAAAAGCCGAGACCAGTCCAGCTGGTAGCCGTGGACCCAGAGTGCCGCGAGGGATTCGCGTATCACGACGCGCTCGTCCTCCTCGCGTCGGCCGGACGGCAGCCGCAGGACTCCCTCGCCTCCGGCATCCTGCAGGCTGTCCTGCACCGCTGCCAGGAGGATCGGGTGCGAGCTCATTTCGATGAAGGCGTCGAGCCCGTCGGCGGCCAGGCGGCGGATAGCGGTCGAGAAGAGGACCGGCTGGCGGAGATTGCGTGCCCAGTACTCGGCCCCGAGGCTGGCGCCGTCGTCGACGGCACCCGTCACGGTTGAGTAAAGCTTCACCGTGGCCCGTCGGGGCGCGAGGTCCACCAGGGCGCTCATCAGGTCGGCCCGAAGCTCATCGACATGCGGACTATGAGAGGCGACGTCGACCTTGACGCGTCGACAGAAGATGCCGCGTCCCTCGAGTTCGGTGATGAGCGCGTCGAGCGCCGCCACGTCGCCGGAGATGACCGTGGAGCGCGGGCTGTTCGACACGGCGATCGACAGCCTGTCCTCACGGCCGGCCAGGGCCGAACGCGCCGCGTCGAGGGATAGCTCGACCATGGCCATGGCTCCCCGTCCCGCGATCCTCCGGAGGAGCCGGCTCCGCACGGCGATGATGCGCGCGGCGTCGGGAAGCGAGAGGGCCCCGGCCACGTGCGCGGCGGCGACTTCCCCCAGGCTATGGCCGATCACGGCCTCCGGTTCCACTCCCCAGGAGCGCCAGAGCGCCGCCTGCGCCACCTGGAGGGCAAACAGCATCGGCTGTATGACGTCAATCCGATCGAGCCGCGAGCAGGCGCCGTTCGCTGTCAGCTCGTCGAGCAGCGACCAGGTGACGTGCGGCGCCAGCGCCTGGTCACACTGCTTGAGGGCATCGCCGAACACGGGTTCCGTCGCGAGAAGCGAGCGCCCCATGCCGAGCCACTGTGACCCCTGCCCAGGGAAGACGAACACCACCCGCGGCGGGGCGGGCTTCGTCCGTCCGGCCACGAGCCCGGAGCGGGCTTCCCCGTCCACGTGAGCCCGAAGACGCTCCGCGAGCTCGGGTCCCGAGGCGCCGGCGACGGCCATCCGGTGCGCGTGGTGCGTACGCCGGAGACTGGCCGTATAGCAGACATCGTCGAAACGAGCCGCCACATCGTCGCCCTGCAGGCGCTCCGCCCAGCGGTCGGCGAGCGTGTAAAGGGCTTGCGAGCTCTTCGCGCTCAGTGGCAACAGCCGGATGTGGCCAACCGCGTCACCGCCCGTTACCGAGGCGCCGGATGCCGGAGGCGCCTCCAGCACCACGTGGGCGTTGGTGCCGGTAACACCGAAGGAGTTCACGCCCGCGAAGGCGGGCCGGAACTCGTCAGGCCACGGCTCGAGAGCCCGCACCACGACGAGCGGCAGCTGGTCCCACGGGATGCGCGGGTTCGGCTCCGTGTAGTGCAGGGAGGGCGGAATGAGCCGATGCTCGAGGCAGAACGCGGCCTTGATCAGCCCGGCGATCCCGGAGGCCGCCTCGGCGTGGCCGATGTTGGTCTTGACCGAGCCGGTGCGGCACGGTCGCCCCGGTGCGCGGCCGTGGCCGAGGACCTCGCCGAGCGCGGCGAGCTCAACAGGGTCGCCGACGCGCGTGCCGGTGCCGTGCGCCTCGACGTAGCCGACGCACCCCGGATCAACGCCCGCCGCCCGGTAGGCCTGACGCAGCATCGTCGCCTGCACGGCCGGGCTCGGCGCGACCAGCAGCCCGCTGCCCTGGCCGTCGTTGTTGACGGCGCTGCCGCGGATCAGCGCGTGGATCGGATCGCCATCTGGCCAGCGCCTGCGACAGCGGCTTGAGCAATACCAGCCCGACGCCCTCGCTGCGCACGTACCCTGACGCCCGCGCGTCGCCGAAGCGGCACCGGCCGTCCGCCGACAGCATCGCCGAGCGCGAGTAGCCGATGGAGATGTGCGGCTCCAAGATCAGGTTCACGCCGCCCGCCAGGGCCATCTCGCTCTCACCGCTGCGCAAGCTCTGGCAGGCGAGGTGTACCGCGACGAGCGACGACGAGCACGCGGTGTCCAGCGTCAGGCTCGGCCCGCGAAGATCGAAGGCATAGGACAGGCGCCCCGACGCCGCGTAACGGCCACCACCGGTGGTCACGTAGAGGTCGATGTCAGGCGACGCGCCGAACATCCGGCTTTCGTACTCGCTCGTCCACATCCCGATGAAGACGCCTGTCGCGCTGCCGGCTAGCCGCTCCTGCGTCAGGCCCGCGTCCTCGAAGGCTTCCCACGCGACCTCGAGCAGCAGTCGCTGCTGGGGGTCCATACACGTGGCTTCGCGCGGCGAGATGCCGAAGAACGAGGCGTCGAACCGGTCCACGTCCTGCAGGAATCCGCCCTGTCGAGTGATGATTCGCCCGCGCGCTCCCGGCGTGGGGTCGTAGAGGGCCTGGGCGTCGAACCGATCCGCCGGGATGTCGCCGATGGCGTCGACACCATCCCGAACCAGCTCCCAGAAGGCGCGGGAATCCGGGGCGCCGGGGAACCGACAGCCAATCCCAACGATGGCGATCGGCTCGGGCCTCGGCCTCGCTGTGCTGGCTCATCGCATCCACGTCCCCGTGGCCGCGAGGTCATGGGGCCAGTGGCGTCCCACGAGCTTCACCACGCGACCCTCGACGACGACGGCCGCCGCATACTCGGCGTCGATGTCCACGGCCCAGAGCGACCATCGCGCAGCCCGCGCGCGGTCGCCGTCGATGCGCTCCAGCCGCGGCCTGGCCGTGGGTGCCAGCGAGACGTCGAACCGGTCGAGCGGGTGAGAGAACCCCTTGCCCAGTGCCTTGATGAACGCTTCCTTCCGTGTCCAAGCGTTGAAAAACCCGTTCAACTTCTGAGACCCGGCAAGGCGTTGTAGTGCCTCGCGCTCGCGTTGAGAGAACAGGCGCTCAGCGAGGTTCTCCAGGTCGTCCAGCGGACGGACGCGCTCGACGTCTACTCCAACCTCGCACCCCCGCGTCACCGCGCAGAGGCCGATGCCGTGCGAGTGCGACAGGTTGAAGCGAATATCGGCCCGCGGCGGTGAGAGCGCCGGCTTGCCGTGTTGGCCGTAGACGAACGCAATGTCGCTGGGGAGCATCCCGACGTAGTTGGCGAGGATGTGTCGGAGTGCCGCCCGGGCGACCACGAAGCGGGCCCGATCGTGCTCGAAGTGAAATCGAGCTGCGCGCGCGAGCTCGTCCGGAGCGAGCACGGCCCGGAGACTGTGCTCGCTAGCCTGGTCGAGATCGATCCGCCACACGTGAACCTCACCCTCGCCAATGGCCGTGGGAGTTGAGTGCGTGATGGCGCTCATCTCCGCAGTCTCGCTGGCCCAATCCGGTCCATCATCGGCTGGAGGTCCTGCTTCATTGCCGCCAGCACCTGGTCTCTACTGGTCTGTATGAAGAAGTGGCCGCCGGCGAACATGCGCTGTGAGAACGAGCCGCACGTCTCCGCGTGCCACGGGGCGAGGTCCACCTCTGCGGTGCCTGGGTCGTCGGCCCCTCCGAAGCACGAAATCGAGCAGGCGAGCGGTGATCCCGGTGCGTAGGCGTAGCTCTCGACCAGGGCGATATCGGCGCGTAGCGTCGGCAGGAGAAGTTGCAGGAGCTCGGGCTCTGCCAGCACGGCGGCCGGGATCCCATCCCAGCGACGGCGCACCTCGGCGAGAAAGGCATCCTCGGGCAGATGGCTGATCCTCGGGTTGGGATCGGGTCGGGTGGGCGCGCGCCGACCCGAGAGAAACAGATGGGCAGGGCTTGGCCCACCGGTTTGCTGCAGCTCGCGCGCGACCTCGAAAGCGAGAGCTGCTCCGAGGCTATGCCCGAAGAACACGAACGGCCGGTCCAGCAGCGGCTCGATCACGCCGGCCACGACCGGCACGAGGTCCGCCAGCCGTTGGTAAGGCTTCTCGCGAAGGCGACCCTCCCTGCCAGGGAGCTGGATGGCACATAGATCGAGCCCGGCGGGAAGCTGTCCGACCCATGGCCGATAGGCGGATGCTCCACCTCCAGCGTGGTGAAAGCAGAACATGCGCAGCGTCGGTGCCGGGTGCGGCTGGAAGCGCATCACCCACGAGCGCAACAGTCCGCCGTCCATGAGCGAGGACTTGGCACCGGTCAAGAGAGGACTCGCCATCCCTTCTTCGGATGTGACCATATATTTGCTGGAGCACTCCACGGCCAACCGGCCCACGGGAGAGGTGGACGCGTCTCAACGTCGCCGACCTCGCCCTGCCAACGCAGGAGTACGGTGTGCGGCTCCCGACCGGGTCGTGACGGGCGTGCTTCGTGCCCCGGTTCGACGGCAGCGCGGAGATCCTCAGGCGACGCCAAGGACTTGTGCACTCGATGAATTCGACTCGATACCCGCAAATCCGGATCTCAGGTCCATCTCTACAAGGTCGACACCATGCCCTACCAACAGACGGCGATGAACGTTACCCCGGTCCCGACGACAAGGAGCCAGAGCGTCCTCACGGTTTCCTGCGGGCGGCGAGATGCCTTCCTCTCGCGCTACGCCGTGCCGAACAGGGGGGACCACCTCCCCGGAGCCTTAACGGTCGTCCAGCCGAGTCGACCTCAGCGCCTTCGGATCTTGAATGTCCCCACGGGGCACGGGCGGCTGACGACGTCACTGCCGAGTCTCCGCCTGCAAGACCGTGCATACTCTCCGGCACAGGACGGTCTCGAGCGAACGAGTGGGCAGTGTTTTCTCGCTCAGTGACTGGGGGAAATCCCGACAAGTGGCCATCGGGCTACCACTAGGGCAATGATCGTGCCACGCGGACGGTCGTCGCCGAAATCATTGAACTACAAGGCTATCGATCGAGGCCGACCCGTGGGGAGGCCCGCGACGGGCCGGGGGGACCCCCTGTTGTCCTGTGATGGAGGGGGACAAAATGTGAAAAGAACTTCTCTTCCATGGAAGCCCGTTCCGCTGTAGGTAGAACGAAAGCCCTCAGATACTGCAGCGGGATCGTCTCAGCGACGATCTCGGTCCAATGTCCGTCGGCGGACATGCGCTGAGGGCAGGGAGGTGTCTGACAGTCGACGTGGCTGAACCGAGGGTCCGGCGTGCGTCCCGAGGCTGGCGTGCCAGGTTCCTGACTGCCTGGGACTCCGTACGTGCCCACCGACCCGGCACTGAGTGGGACCTCGACCAAGGGCCGGCCACGGCTAGCGTGCTGTATCTGCACGAGCGCGGGCTCGTGTCACGACGCCGGTTTACAGTCCGGAGAGGAACGGTCTGGCCGAAGCCTGCGTGAAGACCTTCAGCGCGACTACGTCAGCAGCGCCGAACTCCGCGATCCGGAATTCGTGCTCACGCAGCGAGGCGGCTGGTTCGCCGACTGCGACACCCAGGCGCCGCATGCCGCGCGGGGATTTCGGAGCCCGGCGGAGTATACCGGGCAACCTTAGAGCTCGTGGGCCATCTCTCTGGCCAACTGCGGAGCACTACATCAGCCGCCTGACCGAGGGGGGCTTTGCCGCTAATCCTGCACCGATTGCCAACTAGCCTCGGGCGCACCGAGGCGCTCGCCAGCGCCGCCACAGCCGCAAGATCGGACTGGGATCGCGGCTTTGGCTCAGTCGTCCGACCCTAGCGTCCGGAGGGCCTCGTCGACGTACTTGAGCGCCCAGGGCTTCTCGACGATATCGGTCACGCCCAGACGCCGGACCTCGTCAAGATCCTGACGTTCTGCCCTGCCGGTGACGACGATAATCGGGAGGTCCGGATTGTCTCGTCGGATCTCCTTCAAGAGGTCGACGCCGCTCAACCCGGGCATGACAAGATCCAGGAATACGGCATCCGGCGTTTTCCCCGCGAGCAGGGCCAAACCTTCGGAACCGGATCGGCCGATGGCCGCGGTGTGCCCTTGACCGCGGACCGCCTCAGCCAAAGTATCAGCCACAGCGGGTTCGTCGTCGATGATCACGATGTGCATCGGTCCTCCGGCTCGCCATGAGTCCGTCACGTAATCGCATCGCATGGCAGATCGCCCGCTTCGATGGTAAGACCATACCCGAAGAGGCGTTGTTGCACAACCCAGAACACCAGTGGTTGGGGTCTGTCCGCAAGGAAAAAGCGACCTTCAGGCGGCATGGGCCTCACGGTTTGCGACCTCAGGTGCCGGGAAGGGTTGGGAAGTAACTCGGCCTGAGCCGGATTCATCCAATCCCTACGCAAGAACCTCGTTGCGCGCGCTATCCACAACCACCTCGGTGTGTCTGCGGCGGACCGGGCCGTTCGTTTCCGATAGGAGAGGCCCAACCACCTCCGGAGCGCCGGAGTTTGGCGCACTGGGGGGTCGCCGGGAAGGTCTTCACAGCCCGGGTGTCTCCACTGCGAGTGAGCCTCCGGAGTCCTACCGACTCACGATCCAGAGCGTCCCGGTGCTCTGCGTGCCGAGAGCTGCGCCGGTTGACGGGTTGGAGAGGGTGAGGATCACCGACTTGTTAGCCGGCGACCCGACGTTGTCGTGCACCGCCACGGTGAAGGTCTTGGACGTCTCGCCGGCCTCGAACGTGAGCGTTCCTGACGTTGCGTCGTAGTCGGTTCCAGCTTGACCGCTGCCATTGCTCGTCGCGTATCGTACAGCGATGCCCCCGCCGGTCCCGCCTGCCCGGACCACGGTGATCGTCACGGAGCCGCCATCCTCCGCCACACTGAAGGTCGGGGAGGCGAACGCCAGGGTGCCTCCGGTATCGTTGTCCGTGATCGTCAGCGTGGCCGTGTTGGGAGTCGCCAGCAGCGCCCCGATCGGGGTGCCGAGCGCGAGGTTGACCGTCTGGCCCCCCTCCGCCAGCGTGTCGTGGAGGATCGGGACCGTGAACGTCTTGCTCGTCTGCCCGCTCGTGAACGTGAGCACCCCGGTGGTTTCCGCGTAGTCGAAGCCGGCGAGGGCGGTGCCGTTGGAGGTCGAGTACGGCACGCTCACCACGGGCCCCGTCGCGCCGGTGCGCTGCACGGTAATCGTCGCGCTGCTCGAGTCCTCGCTCGCCGTGTAGGTGGCGCTGCTGAACTGCACCCGTGGATCGTCGTCGTTGATCGTGAGCACGGCCGTGTTGAGCGGCCCGAGCGTGGCCCCTCCACCGGGGCCGGCGAGGCCGAGGAGGACCGTCCGCGGTCCCTGTGGGGTCCCGTTGTTGACGATCGGCACGCCGACAACCGCGCTCGACACGTTGGGACCGAGGGTCACGAGCTGATTGGCGTTCGTGTAGTCCTGATTCTGCTGAGCCGTTCCGTTGCTCGTCGTGAAGTTGACCGTGACGGTGCCGGCCAGGTCGCCCGCGCGGCGCACCGTGATGTTGGCCGTGGCCGGGCTCACGTTCTCCGCCACGCTGAAGCTTGGCGCGCTGAACTCGACCATCTTGCAGTTGCCCGGCGTCGAGCCGCCATAGCGGACCGTGTACATGTTCTCCTGGTCATCGACGTACTGGAACCGTACCTCCGCCACGCGGGCGAGGGT
Source organism: uncultured Candidatus Rokubacteria bacterium (assembly GCA_963745015.1). GTDB lineage: Bacteria > Methylomirabilota > Methylomirabilia > Rokubacteriales > DASRDR01 > DASRDR01. The sequence goes on along the minus strand of CAVUVU010000005.1, from coordinate 286,854 downwards.
CACCGACGGGCTCAAGATCCGACTTAGAGTCGTCGACGTGAGCGCCAAGGAGTCGTGAAGCATCAGGCCGCAAGGGTCCAACAGCTGGAGTCGGATCAGCCGCATGAAGGCCGGCGGCCCTCCCAGGGGCATGCCGTTCCCCGCCCGGTAGTTCCAGTCCACCCGCGTGAGCGACCCGTTCGTCTGGACGAACGTCGGTACGGGGACCACCAGCCGACTCGCGGCCTGCGGGTTCACCATCGTGTAGTCGTAGTGGTGAGCCCTCGTATTCTTCGGTCCAATCGCCCTCCGGCGCGATCGGCGGCGAGGAGACCCACGGCGAGCGGTACTCCGCAGCATTGATGGTGAGCTGGCTCATCTCGGCCCCGCCCGTGTCGGAGAGCTGGGAGCTGGCCGGGCCCGTGAAGAGCACGCTCGCTGGCGGGGTGAAGGGGGCCGTGTCGCCTGCCACCTGGAACAGCACGCGATACCGCCCGAGGCTCACCGGGAAGCTCGGAGTCGCGACGAATGCCCCGCCGGCCTCGTCGAGCGGCCCGACCGCCGCATCGTGATGGAAGGTCATGAAGGCCACCGGGAACGCTGGCGATGCTAGCCACGCCGTGAGGTCGCACGTCTCGCCTGACGCTGATTGACCCGTCAGATCGGCCTCCAGCGTGGCCCCGCTGATCGTGCCCGTGAGAGACCCGGTTCCGCTCGACACGGTCGTCGAGCCCTGCTTGGTCGTGTACGTCACCGGGCCGCCGAAGTGGCCGTCGGTGTCGACGGTGCCATTGAAGGACCCGGTCGTCGTCAATCCGGCGGTCAACGGGTAGTTGAGCGTCAGGGAGCCGCTGAGGGAGGTTCCCGTCTGGCTCGACACTGCCAGCGATCCCAGCACCACCGCTCGGCCATTGCGCATTGGGCTCGTGCAGCCTTCGTTGGTCAGCACGCCCGACACGCTGAACGTGCGCACCAGGTTCGACAGCACCGTGAGCGGCACCGAGCCCACGTTGTTGAGCTCGTCCTGCTCGGGCACCGTGTTATCCGCGTCGACGATCGCGAACAGCCTGTGCGCGCCCGTCGGCGTGCCCACCGGGATCGTGAGGGTCGTCGTCGACGACGAGCTCGATCCTGGCCCGAGCGAGCCCACGCTGCGCGCCCCAAGGAGCAGGTCGCTGGGATCGAGGTCGTCATCGTCCACGGACAGCACGAAGCGGATGGTCGACGCAGGAGCCGTCTTGGCCGAGACGTTCCGGACCGTGGTTGGCGCCGAGACCGTCTTGCCGGCCAGTGCCGCCGGCGGCGGCCCGAACGCCGTGAGCTGGAGCTCGGCCTTGTCCTTCTCCAGGATCGTGAGCGTCGTCTGATCCGGCTCTCCCAGGGGCTCCCCGGTCGCGTTGAAGAGTCGAAGTCGCAGCGAGCGGTTCTCAGACTTGTCCGCATTGTTCAGGATTGGCACCGTGAACGTCTTGGACGTCTGACCGCTCGAGAAGGTCAGGGTCTGGCTGATAGGCGTGTAGTCCGCGGGGGCGGTCGCCGAATCGTCCTGGGTCTGGACCTGCACAGTGACGCCGCTCGCGCTCCCGGCGCGGTTGACCGTGATCGTCGCGGACCCCGGCCCCTCGTTGACCGTGTAGGCCGTCTGGCTGAACCGGATGCCGACCTTGGTGATGTTCAGCGTCGTCGTGCTGGGCGAGCTCAGGGTCGCCCCACCGCCAGGCGCCAGGAGCTTCAACGTCAGGCTCCGGCTGGCCGAAGCGAGCGGGTTCGCGATCAACGGCACGTCAATGGTCTTGCTCGTCTCGCCCTCCGCGAACGACAGCGCGCTCGGCGTCGGGGCGCCGTAGTCAACACCGGCCTTCGCGCTGCCATCCACCGCGCCGACCTGCACGCTGACGCTCGCCGCCCCACCTGACCGGGTCACCGTGACGGTCGCGTGGCCTGCGCTCTCCGCGACCGAGTACGACGACCCGCTGAACTTGAGACCCCCACCCTTGTCGTCGTTCGTGAGAGTCAGCGTCGCGACGTTCGGGGAGCCCAGGAGTGCCCCACCGCCCGCGTCGCTCAGGAGGAGCTGCACCGTCTTGCTTGAGTCCGTCGCCACCGCGTTCCCCGTGACATGGACCGTGAACGTCTTGCTAGTCTCGCCCACTCCGAAGGGGAGGGTCTGTGGGGAGCTGATCGCGGTGAAATCGTTCGGGGCCACGGCGGTGCCGGTCCCCGTCCGGAACTTCACGGATGCACCGCCGGCGCTTCCGCCGCTCCGGGTCACCGTGATAGTCGCGTCGCCCAGCTTGTCCGGGTACGTGTACCCGGTCGCGGAGAACCTGAACGTGCCGCCGCCGTCATTGTCCTCGATGGTCAGGACCGCGGTCTCCCGGGCGCCCAGCTGCGCATTCTGCGGATCGCTCAGACGCAGGAGGAGCGTCCGCGACCCGTCGACGACCGTGTTGTTAGCCACGGGGACGGTGAACGAACCGCTGGTCTGGCCGGGCGAGAAGACGAGGTCGCCCTCCGTGTGCGTGTAGTCCGTGCCCGCCAGAGCGGTGCCGTCGCTGGTCTCGAAATGCACCTGGGCCTGGGCCGCGGCTGACAGCGTGCGTATCACGGTGATGGCCGCGGTCGGACCGGTCTCGCTAACGGAGTAGTTGGCGAGGCTGAACTGCAGGAGCGAGGTCGGTGGCAGGGAGACGGAGAAGCTGATCGTGAAGTCGGTGGTGTTGGCGTTACCGGCACCGTCCTGACAGCGGACGTAGTGCGTGTAGCTGCCGCCGTTGACGAGGCCGGTCCGGAGCGCGCTGTGGGCGGTGGCGCCCGTGGTGGTGAAGGGGTTCGGCATCGCGCTATAGGCCGTGTTGGGGGCGGTCGCCCACCGGCAGGTCGCATTCTCGTTGGTGGTGAGGCTGAGGGTGGCCTGGGTGGTGCCGACGGCCAAGGTGCCGGCCGGGGCGCCGTTCGAGCGGCTAGGGGGCGTCGTGTCGGCCGGCAGAGAGACGGAGAAGCTGATCGTGAAGTCGGTCGGTGTTGGCGTTACCGGCCCCGTCCTGACAGCGGACGTAGTGCGTGTAGCTGCCGCCGTTGACGAGGCCGGTCCGGAGCGCGCTGTGGGCGGTGGCGCCCGTGGTGGTGAAGGGGTTCGGCATCGCGCTATAGGCCGTGTTGGGGGCCGTCGCCCACCGGCAGGTCGCATTCTCGTTGGTGGTGAGGCTGAGGGTGGCCTGGGTGGTGCCGACGGCCAAGGTGCCGGCCGGGGCGCCGTTCGAGCGGCTAGGGGGCGTCGTGTCGGCCGCGGCAATCGCGCCGCAGGCTTCATTGCTGTAGCCTGAGCTACCAGCAGAATTGTAGGCCCGGACGCGATAGCAGTAACCCTGTCCCGCGATTACCGTGATGTCAGGATAGCTGGTGACATTCGGGCCGACAGTCGCAATCTCCAAGTATGAGTCCGGTGGGTCGAGAGAGAGGCGCCGCTCGATTCGGGATCCCTGCTCGTCGATGGCATGGTCCGTCCAGGTCAGCGTGAGCTGGGCGGCAAGGGCCGGGACGGCGGTAACTAGGCAGGGAATGGCGAGAAGGAGGAAGATCCAGGTGAAGCCTCGTGTCCCACAACGGGTCTTCACGATGCCTCCTCATGGCCGAGCGGGCAACCCAAGTCGGACTGCGCTACGCCTGGCGGCCCTGCCGTCCCCCGGCGTCCTGATACGCCCAGGATTGAGTGCTCTTCCGGGATAGTATCCTTTTGTTCAGATTTTGGGACCTTGTTTACCTCGCGCCTGCGGGGCCCCGCAATATTAGTGCCAATCACTTGGTCATTTATACGGAAATAAATCATATTATCTGCAATCAAACTAAAATTAGTCCACCCAAGACCATAGCTTTTAGTGACCGAGACTCCGGTAGTCTGCCAAATTTTCACACCGGCATGTCAAAATGACCCCCCTTATGACACCGGGTCGTGCCAAAGGAGGCCTGCCTTCCGGTTAGGCGACTGACCGCGTCTGCCCCCGGACGTTCGTAGATCGAATCCAAGCGACCTCTCTGGTTCAAAGCAGTTGGATGTCTGCGCCGTTTGCCCTCCTTTGGCAATATCCTGCAGGGCGGGTCGCAGATCTGTTCCAGCCTGTCCGGCACGGAAACAGCCAGAGTCCCGGGAATGACGCCTCGGAGGAGTCTGGTGCGATCCTTGCGTCAATCTATTGCCCATGCGCGACCAGGGTCCGATCCGCCCCCCCGCCCGAGGCGCACCCCTGCCCGAGCAATTCTTCCGCTATCTTCTGGACCTTGAGATCGAGAAGGCGAACCGGTTGCGCTATTGCGTGTCACTCGTCTGCCTCACGCCGGACCTGACCGGCCCTCGGGCTGATCCTGAGCTGACACGCGCGATCGCGCGGATGGTGCTCCGGCAGCTCCGGAGCACGGACGTCGCAACGACGTTGTCGCCGGACGTTGTGGGTTTGCTCCTGGTCGATACCGAGCCGGGGGTGCTGGACCGGATTCTTGATCGGGCCGCGAACGCCCACCTGCCGGAGGGGCGGCGCTTCGTTCGGGGACGGCAGATGGTCTCGGTGAGCGTGGGGGCGAGTTGCTACCCGATCACGGCTCCCGATCGGATGGCGTTACTGCGAGAGGCAAGTCAGCTCATGCATCGTGCCCAGCGCGAGGGAGGCGACCGTTTGATCCTTCCCCCGCTTTCGACTCCGATCGCCGGGTAATCTCGGGCAGTTGGCGGGGCGCTGATCGCCTCATCCGCCAAGTCGGAGTTGACGGGGCTAGCTCACGCCGTCCGCTGCGAGCGTCCGGAGCACCTCGTGGACGTACTTCAGCGCCCCACGGCTTCTCGACGATGTCGGCACGCCGAGACGACGAACCTCGTCGAGGTCCTGCGGCTTCGCCCAGCGACGATGACAATCGGAAGTTCCGGATTGTCCCATCGGATCTTTCTCACGAGCTCCACATCGCTGATGCCAGGCATGACCAGATCCAGGAACACGGCATCGGGTGTCTCCTCGGCGAGCAGGGCCAGACCCCCGGAGCCGGATCTGCCGACGGCCGCGGTGTGCCCTTTGACCTCTGACGGCCTCAGCCAAATATCGGCTACGACGGCTCGTTGTCGATGATCACTATGTCCATGGGCCCTCCCGGCTTGTTCGACTCTGCCACCTGGTCTGGCAGAGCGCCACTTGGATGATGATAAGCTACGCGCGAGGCGTCGTGCACAAGCCAGAGGATCCAAAGGGCCGGGATCGGTCCGCGATGAAGAAGCGCCCCGTACCCAGTATCGGGGGGCCCAATCCAGGGTCTGGCGCGGCTCCGGATGTAACAGCAGCATCGCCCGGCGGGTCGGATTCCGCCAATCCCTACCTGGTCGAGCATTCAGCGCTATCCACCCTTGGCCTGCGGATGCGCGCGCTGAGTGACGTGATCCGAGAGGTAGCCCGGACTGACGCCACTGTGTTGCTTCGCGGCGAGAGCGGGGTGGGCAAGAACCTTGTCGCGCGGACTATCCACACCAATTCTGCCCGACGGGTGGGCCGTTCGTGCTGGTCAACTGCGCCGCGCTGCCGGGCGAGCTGCTCGAGTCCGAGCTGTTCGGCCACGAGAAGGGAGCCTTCACCGGCGCCTACCGCCGCAAGCCGGGTCGCTTCGAGTTTGCCTGCGGCGGGACACTGTGCCTGGATGAGATCGGGGAGATGCCACGGCCCCTTCAGGCCAAGCTCCTCCACGTGCTCCAGGACCTCCAGTTCTCCCGGGTCGGCGGCCGCGAGCTGATCCGGGCGGACGTCCGCGTCATCGCCACCACCAATCGCGACCTCGAAGTCGCCATGCGCAGCGGGGACTTTCGCGAGGACCTCTACTATCGGCTCAACGTCGTCGAGATCCACGTCCCGCCCCTGCGGGAGCGCCCGGAGGCCATCCCGGAGCTAGCTCGGTCCTTTCTGGCCCAGTACAATCGCCAGTACGACCGTCAGGTGGCCCTCCCCGCCGAGACGCTCGAGCTCATGGGCGCCTACCCCTGGCCCGGCAACGTGCGTGAACTGGAGAACTTCCTCCGCCGTCTGGTCGTCCTCGGAGACCCCCAGCGGGCCCATCGGGACCTCCTGGACCTTCTGGAGCGGATCAAGGCGCTCGGCACCGACCACCCAGCGGCCCTGGTCACGCGGGGGGCCAACCCTGGGCTCACCCCTCGGGTCGAGGCGGTTGACGCCGCTCTGGCTGGCGTTTTCGACCTCAAGGTCATCGCTCGTCGGGCGGCCCGGGAGGCGGAGCGGAGGGCGCTGGCCGAGGTCCTCGAGCGCGTCCGCTGGAACCGCACGGTGGCGGCGCGGATCCTGAAGGTCTCCTACAAGACGCTCCTCAGTAAGTTGACCGAATGTGGCCTTACCCCTCCCAAAGTTCCCCCTCCGGGTTAGGGGCGCATCGGCTGTCGCCCACGTACGTCCAGGATCTGCTCGCCGTTGCCCCGGACCTCGAAGGGGTCCTGGCGGACTAAGGCGCGGGCGATCATGGCGATGACGGCGTGATTCTCGTGGCGTAACCGCGGCCCCCGTGGTCGGCCGCCAGGTGGAACACGACGCTCGTGCCGTCGAGGGCCTTCCGGGCGACGCCGGGCTCCTTCAGGTCTCCGCGGGAGAACTCGACCCGTCCGGCGGTGAGATGCTCCCGGATGTTCTCCAGGGAACCGCTGCTGAGGTCGTCGACGAGGCGGACGGGCGCCCCGCGGTCGACCAGACCTTCGACGAGATGAGAGCCGATGAACGACGCTCCGCCCGTGACCACCACCGGCCGGTTCTTCCAGTTCATGGGCTTGGGGCCGAGAGTCGGTCGGCGGGACGCCCTCGGCGCATTGCGGCGGAGGGAGGCCGGGTGCTGCGCTCGCCGCCACTCCATGAGGCAGGACCTCGAGCTGGATGGACCGGGGCGCCCGGGACGAGGCCCGGCGTCGACCCTCCGTCAGCCCGCTGGGTTCCCCGACCCGACGCGCTAGAATGGGCCGTCTCAGGCAGGCCGCCCCGACCCCCGGGGCGCCGGGAGGGGGCATGCAGGGCGTCGTCCGGCCGCGAGGCCGGCTGTTCTGGAAGTACGTGGTGCTCTTCGCCGGCCTGGTGAGCGCCGCCTTGCTCGCCAGCGGTCTCGTCGAGCTCTACTTCTCCTACCGCGAGAACCTGGCCGCACTGGTGGCCCTCCAGCGGGAGCAGGCGGCCGGCGCCGCCGGGAAGATCGAGGCGTTCCTCCGCGACATCGAGCGCCAGGTGGGCTGGGCGAGCCAGGGCCAGGTCGGCACCCGGCAGACGGTCGAGCAGCGGCGCTTCGAGTTCATCCGCCTCCAGCGCCAGGCGCCCGCGGTCACCGAGGTGAGCCAGCTCGACCCGCAGGGCCGGGAGCAGCTCCGCGTCTCGCGGCTCGCCATGGACGTGGTCGGGAGCCAGGCCGACTTCGCCTCCGATCCGCGGTTCAAGGACGTGCGCCCGGGCCGGCCCTACTTCGGCCCCGTGTACTTCCGGAAGGAGTCCGAGCCCTACCTCACCCTGTCGGTCGCCGGCGGCGGCGACACGGGCGTGACCGTCGCCGAGGTCAACCTGAAGTTCATCTGGGACGTCGTCTCCCAGATCCGGATCGGGTCCACCGGGCACGCCTACGTCGTGGACGGCCGCGGCCAGCTGGTCGCCCACCCGGACATCAGCCTCGTCCTCCAGAAGACCGACCTCTCGCGGCTCGATCAGGTCCGGGCGGCGCTCGCGGGCCCGCCGGCGCCCGGGCGCGCCGGACCGGAAGGTCACCGTCGCCCAGGACTCCGCAGGGCGCCAGGTCCTGACGGCGTCGGCGCCGATCGCGCCGCTCGGCTGGTGGGTCTTCGTCGAGCAGCCGCTCGGCGAGGCGCTCGCGCCCCTCTACGCGTCCGCCTACCGCACCGTCGGGCTCCTCCTCGTCGGCGTCGCGCTGTCGGTCCTGGCGAGCCTCCTCCTGGCGCGGCGCATGACGACCCCGATCCACGCGCTCGAGGCGGGCGCGGCGCGGATCGGCGCGGGCGCGCTCGACCAGCGGATCGACGTGAAGACCGGCGACGAGCTCGAGGGGCTCGCCGACCAGTTCAACCGCATGGCGGCCCAGCTCCACGAGTCGTACGCCACCCTCGAGCAGAAGGTCGAGGACCGGACGCGCGAGCTCACCGAGGCGCTCGAGCACCAGACGGCGACGGCCGAGATCCTGCGGGTCATCTCGAGCTCGCCGACCGACATCCAGCCGGTGCTCGACATCGTCGCGGAGCGGGCCACGCGGCTCTGCGAGGCGGTCGACGCGGTCGTCCTGCGGATCGAGGGCGAGTTCATGCGGACCGTCGCGCACCACGGCTCGATCTACGCCCCGGCGGGCGAGGTCATGCCGCTGGTCGCTCCGCCGGAGCCGCTCGCGACGCCCCTCACGGCGAGAACCGGACAGCCGATCAACCGGGGCTGGGCGTCGGGACGCGCGGTGATCGACCGTCGCACCATTCACGTGGACGACCTCCAGGCCGAGGCCGAGGAGTACCCGGTCGGGGCGACCTACGCTCGCCAGTTCGGCCACCGCACCACGCTGGTGACGCCCCTCATGCGCGAGGGCGTTCCGCTGGGGGCGCTGATGGTGCGGCGGAGCGAGGTGCGGCCGTTCACCGACAAGCAGGTCAAGCTCCTCGAGACCTTCGCCGCCCAGGCGGTGATCGCGATCGAGAACGTCCGCCTGTTCCAGGAGCTCGAGCGGCGGAACCGCGAGCTCGGCGAGGCGCTCGAGCAGCAGACCGCGACCGCGGAGATCCTGCGGCGTCATCTCGAGCTCGCCCACCGACCTCGCCCCCGTCTTCGACAAGATCCTCGACAAGGCCTGCGCGCTCTCCGACGCCCAGCTCGGCGCCGTCTTCCGGCTGGAAGGGGAGACGTTCGACGCCGCGGCGTGGCGCGGGGTGGGCCGGGAGTTCGCGGAGCTTCTCCGGACGCGGGAGTATCGCGTGGGCCGGCCCATGTTCCGGCCGGAGGGCCCGTGGCACCCGGTGCACATCGAGGACGTCACGAAGACCGCGATCATGAAGGACCCGCAGCTGGAGGAGATCGTCCGGACGGAGCGGGTCAAGACGGTCCTCGGCGTGCCGCTGGTCCGCGAGGGCCAGATGATCGGGTCGATCATGATGTACCGGCGCGAGATCCGCCCCTTCACGGACAAGCAGATCCAGCTCGTGTCGACCTTCGCCAGCCAGGCGGTCATCGCGATCGAGAACGCTCGGCTCTTCCAGGAGCTGCAGGCGCGCACGCAGGACCTCGCGCGCTCCGTGGAGCAGCTCCAGGCGCTCGGCGCGGTCGGCCAGGCGGTCAGCTCGACGCTCGACGTCGAGACGGTGCTGACGACCATCGTGTCGCGCGCCGACCTCCTGGCCGGCGCCGACGGCGGCGGCATCTACGAGTACGACGAGGCGCAGCGGGTGTTCCACATGCGCGCGACGCAGCGGTTCGACCCTGAGCTCGTGGCGGTGCTGCGCTCCGCTCCGATCCCCATCGGGGAGGGCGCGCTCGGCCGCGTCGCCGTGACCCGGCAGCCGGTCGAGATCCCGGACATCCAGGACCCCGGCGCGTACGAGAGCCGGCTGCGCGGCGCGATGACGCGATCCGGCCTGCGGGCGGTCCTGGCGGTGCCCCTGGTCCGGGAGGGCCGGGTCCTGGGCGGCCTCGTGGTGGCCCGGAAGAACCCGGGGCGGTTCGCCCCCGAGGTCGTCGACCTCCTGAAGACGCTCGCCGCCCAGTCCGCCATCGCGATCCAGAACGCCCGGCTCTTCAGCGAGCTGGAGGACAAGAGCCGGGAGCTCGAGGCGGCCAGCCGCCACAAGTCCGAGTTCCTCGCGAACATGTCGCACGAGCTCCGCACGCCGCTCAACGCGATCATCGGCTTCTCCGAGGTCCTCGGGGAGCGCATGTTCGGCGAGCTCAACGACAAGCAGGCCGAGTACATCCAGGACATCCTCTCCTCGGGCCGGCACCTCCTCGCCCTCATCAACGACATCCTCGACCTCTCGAAGGTCGAGGCGGGCCGGATGGAGCTCGACCTCTCGCGCTTCGACCTCCCGGCCTCGATCGGCAGCGCGGTGATCCTCGTCCGCGAGCGGGCGACCCGCCACGGGCTCGGGCTCGACGTGTCGGTCGACGACCGGCTCGGGCCGTTCGTGGGCGACGAGCGTAAGATCCGGCAGGTGCTCCTGAACCTCCTGTCGAATGCCGTCAAGTTCACCCCGGAGGGGGGGCGCGTCGCCGTGCGCGCGGTGCCGGCCGACGGCGCGGTGGAGATCTCGGTGTCCGACACCGGGATCGGCATCGCGCCCGAGGATCAGGAGGCGATCTTCCAGGAGTTCCGCCAGGTGGGCACGGACTACGCGCGGAAGCGCGAGGGCACGGGGCTCGGTCTCGCGCTCGCGCGGCGGTTCGTCGATCTCCACGGCGGGCGGATCTGGGTCAAGAGCCGGCTCGGCGAGGGCTCGACCTTCACCTTCAACCTACCGGTGAGGCCATGGCCGGCGAGCTGATCCTGATCGTCGAGGACAACGAGAAGAACCGGAAGCTGGTGCGGGACGTGCTCCAGTTCAAGGGCTACCGCACGCTCGAGGCCGAGACGGCGGAGCTCGGCCTGGCGCTGGCCCGGGAGTCCAAGCCGGCGCTCATCCTGATGGACATCCAGCTGCCGGGCATGAACGGGATCGACGCCCTCGGCCACCTGCGGGCGGACGCGAGCACCCGGCACATTCCCATCGTCGCCGTCACCGCCTCCGCGATGATGCAGGACCGGCAGCGGATCCTGGCCGCCGGCTTCGACGCCTACCAGTCGAAGCCGATCGACGTGAAGGGGTTCATCGCGCTGGTGGCGGAGATCGCTGGCGGCCGGCCCCCGGGGAGGCGCCTGATGGCGTCCCCGCCCGCCAAGATCCTCGTCGTCGACGACACCCCTCAGAACGTCAAGCTCCTGGCCGACCTCCTGACGGTGAAGGGCTACGCGGTGGTGACGGCGGCGTCGGGCGCGGAGGCCCTCGCGCGGATCGAGGCCGAGCGGCCGGACCTGGTCCTCCTCGACGTGGTCATGCCGGGCATGAGCGGCTACGAGGTCTGCCAGCGGATCCGGGCCGACGCCGCCAACGGGATCATGCCGGTGGTGATGGTCACGGCGCTCGACCCGTCCGTCGAGCGGATCAAGGGGCTCGACGCCGGCGCCGACGACTTCCTCACCAAGCCGATCAACCTGTCCGAGCTCCTGGCGCGGGTGCGGTCGCTCCTCCGGATCAAGGAGCTCTACGACACCGTGGAGGCCCAGTCGGCCCAGCTCGCCGAGCTGAACCGGACGCTCGAGCAGCGGGTCACGGACCAGGTGGGCCAGCTCGAGCGGCTCTCGAAGCTCAAGCGCTTCTTCTCGCCGCAGCTGGCCGAGCTGATCGTGTCCGGGGGAGCCGACGACCCGCTCCGCACCCACCGCCGCGACGTCACGGTCGTCTTCCTCGACCTCCGGGGCTACACGGCCTTCGCCGAGACGGCCGAGCCGGAGGAGGTGATGGGCGTCCTCCGCGAGTACCACCGCGAGATGGGCACGCTCGTCGTGGCGCACGAGGGGACGCTCGAGCGCTTCGCTGGCGACGGCATGATGGTCTTCTTCAACGACCCGGTCGTCGTCCCGAACCCGGACGAGCGCGCCGTCCGGATGGCGCTCGCCATGCGGGACCGCGTCACCGAGCTCTCGGCCGGCTGGCGGAAGCGCGGCTACGAGCTCGACGTGGGCCTCGGGCTCGCGAAGGGGTTCGCGACCATCGGCGCCATCGGCTTCGAGGGCCGCTGGGACTACGGCGCGATCGGCAGCGTGACCAATCTCGCCTTCCGCCTGTGCAGCGAGGCGCGGCCCGGCCAGGTGCTCGCCGCCAAGCGCGTGGTGGCGGCGGTCGAGGACCTGGTCGAGGCCGAGGCGGTGGGGGATCTCGCCCTGAAGGGCTTCGCCCGGCCCGTCGCGACGGTGGCGCTGCTGAAGCTCCGGGGAGCGTAGCGTGGCCCGGCGTGGCGCCTCGGCGTCGCGCGCGCTCGGCGCCCCGCGCCGTCATCCGGTCCGCGGTCCGGCGCCGCGCGCACCGCGGCAGATCCCTTTGCAATCCGGGGGGCGTGGGGTAGGGTGGGGGACACCGTGCAGACCGACCGTCGTCCGGTGACCGCGTGATCTCGCGCATCCACCACGTCGGCGTCGTCGTCCAGGACCTGGACGCCGGCCTCGCCTTCTGGCGCGACACGCTCGAGCTGCCGCTCCTCCGCTCCGCCGATGTGGCCGACCAGGGAGTCCGGGCGGCCCTCCTCGCCTGCGGCTCGGGCGAGGTGGAGGTGCTGGCCCCCATGACGTCCGACTCCGGGGTCGCCCGCTTCCTCGAGAGCCGCGGGGAGGGCGTCCACCACGTCTGCTTCGAGTCGGACGACGTCGTGCGGGAGGTGCGGCGGTTCCTCGGCACCGGCGTCGACATGATCGACGGGAAGCCGCGCCCGGGCCTCGCCGGCAAGGTCGCCTTCGTCCACCCGCGCGCCTGCGAGAAGCTCCTGGTGGAGCTGGCGACGCCGTCGGCGCGGGCCCCCCTGCCGGAGACGCCGCTCGCGCTCGCGGCGGTGCACGGCAAGGTCGAGGACGTGGGCGCCGCGGCCCAGCGCCTCCAGGACCTGTTCGGGATGACGCTCGGCTTCGCGCCGGAGGACGGCTCGGTCGTCCAGCTGAGCCTCGGCGGGGCTCACGATCCAGCTGAGCCCGCTGGGCGGCGGCTTCTCGAAGCCGGCGTTCACGGCGCTGCGGCTCCGGTCGGGAGACCTGTCCGGCGCTGGCGCGCCGGCTCGCGGAGCGCGGTGTCCCGTACCAGGAGAGCGCCGTGGGACTGGTGGTCGCCCCGGGGCCGGGCCAGGGCGCGCCGCTCATCGTGCAGCCCGGCCGCTGACCCATCCGAGGAGGACTCGCGCGTGAGGCTCAAGGGACAGGTGGCGCTCGTGACGGGCGGCGGCACGGGCATCGGACGGGGCATCTCGCTCGCCTTCGCGCGGGAGGGCGCCTCGGTCGTCCTGAACTACCAGAAGTCCAAGGACAAGGCCGAGGCGACGGTCCGGGAGATCCACCAGGCCGGGGGGCACGCGCGCGCCGTCCAGGCCGACGTGCGCCAGGAGGCCGACTGCAAGCGCCTGGTGGACGAGACGGTGCGGGAGTCGGGGCGGCTCGACGTGCTCGTGAACAACGCGGGCTGGACGACGCCGGTGCCCCACGGGAACCTGGAAGCCCTCACCGACGAGATCTGGCAGAAGGTGCTCGACACCAACGTGATGGGCGTCTGGTACTGCATCAAGCACGCCGCGCCCGTCATGCGCGGCGCAGGGACGGGGCGTCATCATCAACATCACGTCGATCGCCGCGTTCAGCGGCAAGGGCTCGTCGCTCGCCTACGCCGCGTCGAAGGCGGCGGTCGAGTCGATGACCCGGTCGCTCGCGCGGGCCCTCGGGCCGGCGATCCGCGTGAACGCGATCGCCCCGGGTCTCGTGGAGACGGACTTCGTGGGATGGCCGAAGAGCGTGTTCGAGGCGGGCCGCCACGAGGTCACCACGCCGGACCTGCCGACCCCGGAGGACTGCGGCGAGGCGGCGCTCTTCCTCGCCGCCGAGGCGCGCGCCACGACCGGGACGACGATCCTGGTGGACGGCGGCGTCATCCCGCTCCAGCCGCGCGCGCCCACGCGGTAGTGCCGCGCCCTCCCGCGCGCGGCGGCGAGATCCGTCCGGCGCCGGGCGCGGACGTCAGTCCCGCCGGCATGAGCGCTCCCGGTGTGAGCGGCGCCGGTGTCGTGGTGCCGCTGTGAGCGCTGCCGGCGTGAGCGTTGCGGATACCACCGCGGCGACGCGGCCTGGCTGACGGGCCTGTGCCTCTCGCGCTTCCTGGTCGCCCTGGTCTTCACGAGCTACGCGGCGGTCCTGCCGGTGCTGCAGCGCGAGTGGCAGATGTCGGCCGCCACGGCCGGCGCGGTCGCCTCGGCCTTCCAGATCGGCTACGCGTGCTCGCTCGTCGGCTTCAACCTCCTCTCGGACCGGATCGGCGCGCGCCCGGCCTTCCTCTGGTCGAGCGTCGCCGGCGGCCCGACCGCGCTCGCGTTCGCGCTCTTCGCGGACGGCCCGGTCTCGGCCGCCCTGCTCTACGGCCTCACCGCGCTCTCGATGGGCGGCAACTACACGCCGGGGCTGATCCTCATCGCCGAGCGGTTTCCGGTCGCCACGCGCGGCCGGGCCACCGGGTTCTTCCTCGCCGCGACCTCGGTCGGCTACGCGGGCTCCCTGTTCCTCACCGGCGCCGTGCTCGCCCGGCTCGGATGGCGGGCGGCGCTCCTGGTGGCGTCCCTCGGCCCCGTCCTCGGCGCGGCGGCCGCGGTCTGGACCGTGTGGGGCATGCCGAGCCGGGTCCATCCGCGCCGCGCCGGCCAGGGGTTCGTCTCGGAGTTCCTCCGCAATCCCGCCGCGCTGCTCCTGACCGCCGCGTACACGTGCCACTCGTGGGAGCTGCTCGGGATGTGGGCGTGGACGCCGGCGTTCCTGTCGGCGTCGCTCATGCTCCAGGGGCAGGATCTCGCGCGGGCGACGGGGGGCGGCGCGCGGCTGGGCGCGCTCTTCCACCTCACCGGGCTTCGTCGCGTCCTCCACCGCCGGCCACCTCTCGGACCGGTTCGGCCGCACGTCCGTGATCATCGCGATGCTGGCGGTGAGCACCGTGTGCTCCATGGCCTTCGGGTGGCTGGTCGCGGCGCCGTTCTGGTTCCTGCTGCTCGTGGGCCTGGTGTACGGCTTCAGCGCGGTCGGCGACTCGCCCGTGCTCTCGGTGGCGCTGACCGAGGCGGTCGCGCCGCAGGTGCTCGGCTCGGCGCTGGCGCTCCGGTCGCTCCTCGGCTTCGGGGCCGGCGCCGTCGCCCAGTGGGCGTTCGGCAAGGTGCTCGACGCGACGAACCCGGGCCCGCCCTACACGGAGTGGGGGTGGGCCTACTGCCTCCTCGGGGCCGGCGGAGCGGTCGGCCTCGTCTCGACGATCTGGCTCCGGCTCCGGCCCGAGAGCCGGCGGCTCGCCGGCGGGCTGGGCTGAGCGCCCCGCCCGCTCTCCCTAGCAGGGCGGGAAGACCGCCTTCACGTACTCCCCGTTGTTGTCGAGCGTCACCTCCTCGACCCGGCTCTCGCCGTTCACGATGATCACGACGGAGTAGCGATGGCCCCCCGCGTCCGGGATGGGCAGCCGGTTCCGCGCGGCCACCTCGAGCTCTGCCACGGCCCCGGGCTCGAGCCGGGGCAGGGCCTTCCGCCCGGCGAGCGCCGTCTGGTTCGCGATCTTGACCGTGGTCTCGAGCATGGCCGGGTTCCTCGATGGCACGAATGCGGCCTCGCTGACGTTCTTGACGGTCACCCGGGCGGTCACGCTCGGCTCCCTCGCGCCGCAGCCGGGATCGCCCACGGTCGTGACCGCCACGATCGCCAGGTCCGGCTTGCCCGGGCCGGTCCCCGGCGCGGTGGCGGCCGGCGCGCGGGTGGCGGGCGAGCGGCGGCGGGTCGGTGGCTGGGTCGGCGCCCGGTGGCACGCGCGGGTCGCCGACGGCGGAGCCGGCGCGGATCCTCTCGGACGCACTTCCACGGTCCGGCGCCGGACGTTGGCGGCGTGGAGCGCTGCCTCGACCTTGCGCTCGGGACCGGCCTCGCAGGCGACCTCGTGAGGACCGGCGCGTGGCCGGCTTCCAGTACTCGCCGATCGCGATCGGCGCCCCGACCGTCACGGGCACGCGGAGCTCGCGGATGACCGTTCCGTCGACGCGGAACACGAAGCGCACCGTGCCCGGGGGGTCGGCTCCCTGGGCGGCGAGGCGGCACCGGATGTAGAGCTCCTCGCCCACCTCGGGCGCCCGGCTTCCCACGGCCGTTCCCCGCGCGTCCTCCACGGTCGGCCCCTCGACGGTGAGCTCGATGGCGTGGGCCGCGGGACCGAGGAGGAGCACGCCCAGCGCGGCTCCCGACGCAAGCGTGCGCGAGCGGCGCCGCCGCGCGGCGGGCGTGCGGGGATGCGTCAATCGGACTGCGGCGCCGAGGGTGATGGGATCCCTCCCACCCGGACCCTGCGGGCGGCAGGTCCGGACTCTCCGGGCATTCTGCGTCAGGCGCATGCGGGAGGGAAGAGCGATCTGCCGTGTCCGGGTAGGTCCTGCCCCCGCGGCCGGCGGGGGCGCCCGCGCGCCCGAGCCGTCAGCGCCGGTCGAGGCGGACGAGGACGATCCGCTTCGGGCCGAGGCGCCCCTCGGTGAGCACCGTGACGCCGGGCACGGCGAGGATGGCGCGGTCGTTGTTGTCGAGGAGCACGAGCCGCGCGCGGTCGCGCAGCGCCGCCCGGAGCTCCGTGGGACCCGGTAGCGGCGTGATGGGCCGGTCGAGGTAGAAGGCGACCAGGAAGTCGTAGTCGGCCAGGAGCGAGAGCACGGGCTCGCCGGGCGGCACGTAGGCCGCGATGCGGGTGGCCAGCTCGCGCGCCGGATACCTCGCCTCGTACTGCGGCGCGCGGACGAGCGTGACGCCGAGGAGGCAGACGGCCGCCGCGGCCACGATCGCGACGAACGTCGCCTCCGGCCGGCCGCGCCGCCACGTCAGCCAGACCGCCGCGCTCCCGGCGAGCAGCACCACGGCGGCCGCGATCTGCCATGCGGGATCGGCCGGCACGAGCGTGTCGACCATGCGGCCGGGGATGAGGCGCCGAGGCAGGACGAGGACGCCCAGCGCCTGGACGGCCGCGGCGCCCGCGAAGAGCGCGGCGACGCCCGCGAGGAGCGCGACCGGCGCCCCGAGCCAGCGCGAGCGCCGCCCCTCGGTCCCGTCGGCGTCAGCCTGGGCCCACATCCAGCCGACGAGCACCGCCGCCGCGGGATAGAGCGGGAGGAGATACGCCGCCCGCTTGCCGGTGGACAGGCTGAAGAACACGAAGCCGGCGACGAACCAGCAGAGCGGGAACAGGAACGGCGCCGGCGCCTGGCCGTCCGGGTCGCCCGCCGCCCGCGCCGCTCGGAGGCGCTCCCTCGCCCCGCGCCAGGTCGTCCAGGCCAGGGCGGCGACGCCGGGGAGGAAGAGGCTCCACGGGAGGAACCCCGTCGTGAAATCGCCAAGGTACTGGTACCAGGGCCCGTGGTGCACCCAGCCCCGCGCGTACCGCTCGACCTGCTGGTGGACGATCGTCTCGCGCAGGTAGCCGAGGCCGTGGCGCGAGACGGCCGGCCCGTACCAGCTGAGCACGACCGCGGAGAAGACGAGCAGGCCGGGCCAGAGCCCGAGCCTCCCGGGCACCGCGCGGAGCGGCCCGGTCAGGGCGAGGTAGCACACGCTCGCCAGGAGCGGGAGGACGAGCCCGAGCAATCCCTTGCTCATCACCGCGAGCGCCCATCGCCCCGTAGGCGAGCGCGATCCAGCCGGTGCGGCGGGGGCCCCGGAGCGTGGTGAAGCTCCGCCAGAGGCAGAGACAGGCGAGCGTCACCCCCGCGATCAGGAACTGGTCGGGGTGCCCCTGCCGCGCGTACCAGAAGAAGAGGCCGCTCGTGGCGAGGACCACGGCCCCCATCAGGCCCGCCCGCGCCCCGAAGAGCGCCTCGCCGAGGGCCAGCGTGACGACGAGGCTCGCGAGCCCGCCCAGGACCGCGGGGAGCCGGGCCGACACCTCGTCGAGCCGTCCGCCCCGCAGCTCGGCCACGGCCGCGGTGGCCCAGAAGTAGAGCGGCGGCTTGTCCGGGTAGAGGTCGCCGAACAGGTGGGCCACCAGCCACGGCCCCCCGCGCACCATCTCGCGCGCGGCCAGCGCGTACTTCGCCTCCAGCGGGTGGCGCAGGATCTCGCGCCCGAGTCCGGGCAGGTAGAGGAGCGCGCCGAGCGCCAGGACGAGCAGCACGGGTCCCAGCCGCCCGCGGCCGCTCACGCGGCGCATCCTCGCGTGGCCGCGTCGCTGGCGAGGAGGACGTAGCCGCCCCGGCGTGTCCAGGACGGAGAGCCCGCCGGCGCCCGGGAGCGTCCGCACGAGCGCGGCGGGCGCGATGAGGAAGAGCCGCCCGGGGCGCGCGCCGAGCTCCGCGAGGCGCGCCTCGCCCTGCCGGCCCAGGAACTCCACCGGCCGCCGCGCGTAGAAGAGGAGGCTCGGCCGGTACGGGCCGGCCGCGGCGAGCGTGTCGCACGGCTTCGCGGCGCGGGCGGCCTGGGCCGCGAGCTCGCCGGCCGGCGCCACGAACTCCCGGCTGAATGCCGGAAGCGCGATCTGGAAGCCGATCGCGAGGACGAGCGCGGTCGTCGCGGCGAGCGCGGTGAAGAGGCGGGCGCCGTCGCGCACGAGCGCGACCCCGCCGGCGCCGGCGATCAGGGCCGCGACGACCAGCGCGCTCGCGGGCAGGCTCGCGCCGGCGGCCGCGGGGTACGCGGCGGCGAGGAGGCGGACGACCTGGTCGGACGCCACCCACGCCCCGGCCAGGAGCGCGCCCACGGCCACGGCGATCCCGCCGAGGAGGCTCCGGGACAGGCGCGAGGGAGACGCGCGCCAGAACGCCGCGACGAGGAGGGCGGCCGCGGGAAACAGCGGGAGGACGTAGTGGGGGAGCCTGGTCTGGGCCGCCGAGAAGAGCGCCAGGCCGGTGAGGAGGGTGACGCCCGCGAAGACGGTCACCGCCTCCCGCCGGGAGCCGCGGGCCCGAGCGCGCGCGTGCCGGAGCCCCGCGACGACCGCTTCCGGCAGGAACGCGCTCCAGGGGAAGAAGCCCAGGAGCAGCACCGGGACGTAGAAGAGCGCCGTCCCGCCCGGCCCGGTCACGGGCCGGAGCACGCGGCCCAGCGTCTCGCCCCGGGCTCGCGCGGCGTAGTCCCAGCCGTGGATCCAGAACATGGCGGCGTACCACGGTCCGGCGACCAGGAGGAAGAGTCCCAGGCCGCGGAGCGGCCACGCTTCCCGCCACGCCTGGCCGAGCCCGCCCGCGAGAAGAAGGTAGCCGACCACCCCGGCGAGCGGGATCAGGAGGCCCACCGGCCCCTTGGCGAGCGCCGCGAGCCCGGCGGCGATCCAGGCGAGCGCGTACCAGGGGCCGCGCGGCTGCGCGCCCCACCAGCCCCGCAGGAACGCGTAGCCCGCGACGGTCGTCCAGAGCGCGAGCGTCGCGTCGGTGAGCGCCATCCGGCCGATCGCGACGTACTCGACGGAGAGGAGCAGCACCAGGGCGGCGCGCCAGGCCACGTCACCCCCGAAGGCCCACCGGGCGAAGGCGTACTGGACCAGCACCAGCAGGAGCGCCGCGACGGCCGACGGCAGGCGCGCCGCCGTCTCGCCCACTCCGAGGGCCGCGTACGCGCCGGCGGTGAGCCAGTAGACGAACGCGGGCTTCGCGAAGCGCGGCGCGCCGCCGAGGGTGGGCGTGATCCAGGCGCGCGCCTCCAGCATCTCGCGAGCCGCCTCGGCGTTGGCGCCTTCGTCGCGGTCCGTGAGGGCCACGGCTCCCAGGCCGACGAGGAGGAGCAGCCCTGCGAGCGCGAGGAGGAGCAGGGCGTCCCGGGGCGGGCGCACGGGCTAGATTGTACCCGGGAGTCATGATAGATGAAGGAGAGAACCCCGGAGCCGACCATGGTGGCGATGCGATTCCCGAGCCTCCGCGACCGCCTGGTGGCCCTGATCGTCCTGGCTGCCCTTCCGACCATCGGCCTGGCGCTCTACACTCACGCCGCGCAGCGGCGGCAGGCCGTCCACGAAGGGCGCGAGGCCGCGCTCCGGTTCGCCGGGAGCCTCGTCCGGGCGCACGAGCAGCGGCTCGGCGAGGCGCGGCGGCTTCTCGCGACCCTGGCCGCGCAGCCCGAGACGCGGGCGGGCGATCCGACGGCGTGCGGCGTCCGCTACGCGGCGCTGCTCCGCGAGTTCCCCGACATGACGACGCTCGGCGTCGCGGGAGCCGGCGGCGAGGTCACGTGCAGTGCCGTGCCCCTGTCACGGCCGCTCGACGTGGCGGATCGGCCGTGGTTCGACCGGGCCGTCCGCACCCAGGCGTTCACCACGGGGGACCACGAGCTCGACCCCGCCACCGGAAAGCCGCAGCTCGTCGCCGCGCTCCCGGTGCCGTACCCGGCCGGCGGGACCCAGTACGTCGTGTTCGCGGCGCTCGATCTCGGGTGGGTGGGGCGCTTCGCGGCGGCCGAGCTGCCGGCGGACTGGGCGGTCGCCCTGTCGGACGACCGCGGCACGATCCTCGCGCGGCATCCCGATCCCTGGCGCTGGGTGGGCCAGCGCCTGCCCGAGGCGGCGGTCGTGTCGGCGGCCGTGGCCGAGAAGGGCGAGGGCACGGCCGAGGTGGCCGGCGCCGACGGCGTGGTGCGGCTCGTCGGCTTCGCTCCCGTGCCCGGGCCGCCGGGGGTCCGGCGCGCGTTCCTGAGCGTGTCGCTCCCGCGGGAGGCGGCGTTCGCCGGCGCCGACCGGACGCTCGTGCGGAACCTCTTCGGCCTGGGGCTCGTCGCGGTGGTGGCGATCCTGGCCGCCTGGCTCGGCAGCGAGTGGATCGTCCTCCGCCGGGTCAAGCTCCTGGCCGACGCCGCCGGCCGGCTGGCCGAGGGCGATTTCGAGGCGCGCGCGGAGGTGGGCGGGCGAGACGAGATCGGCGCGCTGGCGCGCGGGCTGAACGGGATGGCCGCCCGCGTCGGCGCCATGGTGAGCGCGGAGCGGGAGGCGCGCCACTCCCTCGCCGGACGCGTCGACGCGCTGGTCGCGGAGCGGACGCGCGAGGTCGAGCTCCTGCGGCAGCTGAGCGAGCTCCTCCAGGCCTGCGCGACCCCGGACGAGGCGCACGGCGTGATGGGCCAGCTCTGCGGCCGGCTCTTCCCGGACGCGTCGGGAGCGGTGCTGGTCACCCCCGCCTCGCGCGACGGGCTATGGGCGGTCGCGGTGTGGGGCCCCCCGCTCGCGGGCGGGCGGGAGCGGTTCCAGCTCGACGACTGCTGGGCCCTCCGCCGGGGCCGGGTCTACCGGGTGGACGACGTCCGGGCGACCCCGGCGTGCGTGCACCTCGGCGAGCCCACGCCGCCGGCGTTCGTCTGCGTGCCGCTGGCCGCCCAGGGTGAGACCCTCGGCCTCTTCACCCTCGCCGCGCCCCCCGGCGTGCCGGCCGAGGGCGGCCTGGGCGAGGCCCGGGTCCGCCTCGCCGTGACGGTGGCGGAGCAGTTCGCGCTCGCCCTGGCGAACGTCCGGCTCCGGGAGACCCTGCGGGGTCAGTCGATCCGCGACCCGCTGACCGGGCTGTTCAACCGCCGGTACATGGAGGAGACGCTCGACCGGGAGCTGAGCCGCGCGGAGCGCGAGCACCGGCCGCTGTCGCTGATCCTCCTCGACATCGACCGGTTCAAGCACTTCAACGACACGTTCGGCCACGAGGCGGGCGACATCGTCCTGTCGAGCCTCGGCGCGCTGCTCCGCAGCGCGTCGCGGGCGGGGGACGTCGCGTGCCGGTACGGCGGCGAGGAGTTCGTGCTCATCCTGCCGGCGGCGTCGCTCTCGGACGCCCAGCGGCGGGCCGAGGAGATCCGCGAGGCGATCCGCGGGCTCCGGGTGACTCACGGCGGCCGGCCGCTCGAGGGGGTGCGCTGCTCGATGGGCGTTGCCGCGTTCCCGGAGCACGGCGGGGTGGGGAGCGCCCTCCTCCGGGCCGCCGACGCCGCGCTCTACCGCGCCAAGCGCGAGGGCCGAGACCAGGTCATTCTCGCCGACTGAGCCGTCGGCGGACTGCCGGCCGCCGACTCCGCACGAGCCTGAGACCCGCTGGCCCGCGTCGATCCGGCGCCGTCTCCCGGCGCTAGGGCGGGCTGGCCCTTCGCGGCGACGCGGGCGAGGAAGCGCGCCGGGTCGATCTGGAACCGCTCGTGCGTCCCCTCGACGATGCGCTCGGTCTCGTCGTGGCCCTCGATGTCGAAGACGAGGCGGCGGCCGTCGACCTCGCGGAGCGTCGCCCGGATGGTCGCGCGCATGCCCACCGGGGTGGCCGCCAGGTGCCGGACGTCGATGCGCGTCCCCACCGTTCCGGCCCCGGACGGGAGCCGGGCCTCGACCGCGCGGATCGCGGCCAGCTCGAGGAGTGCCACCAGGCGCGGCGTGGCCAGCACGTCGACCCCCGCGTTCCCGAGCGCGGCCGCCGTGTCGGCCGGCGCGACCACGATCTCGACCTCGCCCACGAGCCCGGCTTCGATGGCCATGAGGACCTCCTGTCCTATTGCGGGGGACGGACGAGAAAGAAAAGGCCGAGGCCGGCGACGAGCACCTCGAGCGCCACGACGAAGGACCGGTCGCTCATCCGCTCGAGGATCCGCCGGCCGACGAACGCCCCGGCGAACATGACCGCGCCGATGCCGAGGCCGAGCGCGCCGGTCTCGGGCGTCACGAGGGCGTAGCGGCCGTAGACGAGCGTCTTGACGAGGTGGACCCCGGCGGCGCACACCGCGTCGGTCCCCACGTAGGCGCCGCGGCGGAGGCCGTAGCCGAGGAAGAAGGGCATGGTGACGGGGCCGGTGGCGGCCACGAGGGCCGACAGGAGACCGGTCGCCGCGCCGAGCAGCGGGAAGTGCCGGAGCCGCATCCGCCGCGGGCCTCGCTCGAGCCATCGCCGGAGCGGCAGCGCCGAGAGCAGCACGAGTCCCATGAGGCGCGAGAGCCACTCGGGCGGGGTCGCGGTGTACAGCACCGCGCCGAGCGCCGCCAGCGGCGCCGCGCCCACGAGGTAGGCCCCGATCACGCGCCAGTCGAGCTCGTCCCGGCTCCACCACGCGCGCGAGAGGTTGCCCACGATCAGGCCGATCGTCAGGACCGGGACGCTCGCGCGCACGCCCACCACCCAGACGACCACCGGCAGCATGACGAGCCCGGTCCCGAACCCGAGCGCGCCGCCGACCACGGCGGCGGGGAAGGCCGCGGCGAGCAGCACCAGGATGCCGGCGAGCGAGGGCAGGAGCGCCTCCGCGGCCGCCCGTCAGGTGCCGGCGACCCGCTCGAGCGGCGGGTCGCCCTGGACGACGCGCTGGATGTTGCCCAGCGCGAACCGCATCTTCGTGCGGAAGGCGTCGAGCGTTCCGGCGCCCACGTGCGGGGTCAGCACGACGTTGTCGAGGGTGGTGAGGGGATGCCCGGGCCCGAGCGGTTCGGGCGTGAAGACGTCGAGCCCGGCGCCGGCGATGCGGCGCTCCCGGAGGGCCTCGACCAGCGCGTCCTGGTCCACGACGCCCCCGCGCGAGATGTTGATCAGGTACGCGCTCGGCTTCATCTGGCCGAGGAACGCCCGGTTCACCATGTGCCGCGTCTCGTCCGTCAGCGGCACGTGGCAGACCACGACGTCCGACTCCCGGAGGAGACGCTCCCGCGAGACCAGCTCGATCCCGCCGTACCGGGCGCGCTCCTCGGGCGTGAGGGTGATGTAGGGATCGCAGGCGAGGATCCGCACCCCGAAGCCGAGCGCCCGCTGGGCCGTCGCGCGGCCCGTCCGGCCGAACCCGAAGAGCCCGAGCGTCTTGCCCTCGAGGTCGCGCGTCATGGGCCTGAGCGTCCACTGGAGCCACTTGCCCTGGACGAGGGCGTTGTGCGCGAGCACGACCTGCTTCAGGACGGCGAGGATCAGCGTCATCGTGTGCTCGCCCACGCCGGTGGCGGTGCCGGCGGGACAGAGGCAGAGGGGGATCTTCCGGGCGGCCAGGGCCTGGGTGTCGATGCGCTCGTATCCGACGCCCTGGTGCTGGACCATGCGGAGGCGCGGGGCGCCCTCGAGGTCGGCCGGCCCGAGCGCCCAGTCGGCGATGATGAGGAACTCCGCCCGCGCGAGCTTCTCGCGCGCCTCGGCCGGGTTCTCCGTCTCGATGAACACCGGCTCGAGCTCGGGCGGCGCCTGCTCGCGGATGACGGCGTAGAGCTCGGGGGTGGCGCGGTTCCAGTAGAGCACCCGATGTCGGTCGGATCGGTCGGTCATGGCGGCTAGCCTCCCAGGTAGGTGCGGACGATCGCCTCGTCGCGGGAGAGCTCGGCCGGCGTGCCCTGGAGCCGCACCCGCCCGGTCTCCATGACGTAGGCCCGGTCCGCGACGGTGAACGCGAGGTGGACGTTCTGCTCGACGAGGAGGACCGCCACCCCCTGGCGCCGGATCTCGGCGATGGTCTGGAAGATCTGGCGGGCCATCAGGGGCGCGAGCCCGAGCGACGGCTCGTCGAGCAGGAGCAGCCGGGGGCGCGCCATGAGCGCCCGCCCGATGGTGAGCATCTGCTGCTCGCCGCCGGAGAGCGTCCCCGCCGGCTGCTGGCGGCGCTCCCTGAGCGCCGGGAACAGCGCGAGCACGCGCTCGAGGTCGGCGGCCACGCCGGCCCGGTCGCGGCGGGTGTAGGCGCCGACCGCCAGGTTCTCCTCGGCGGTGAAGCGCGGGAAGACCTGGCGGCCCTCGGGGGTGAGGCTCACGCCGCGGGCGACGAGCTCCCACGGCGGCCGGCCGTCGACCCGGTCCCCTGCGAGGCGGATCTCGCCGGCGGCGGGCGGCACCAGGCCCGCGATCGCGTTGAGCGTCGACGACTTGCCCGCGCCGTTGGATCCCACGAGGGTGACGATCTCCTGGGGCCGCACCTCGAGGGACACGTCGTGCACGGCGCGGATCGCCCCGTACTGGACGGCCAGCGACCGGATCTCGAGGTGGGCGGGCGAGCCCTGGGGGCCCGCGCCCTCGCCGGGCCGCGCGCTCATCCGCGGGCCAGGAGGTGCGCCATGGCGGCCGCGGCGGCCAGCCCCAGCGCCGTGCGCACCGCGTGAAGCGCGGTCCAGCGGCGGAGGAGCTGCCGCGCCTCGGGCGCGTCGGGCGACAGGCCGCGGTCGAGGAGGCGCTTGTTGGTGGGGAGGATGACCACCAGCGTGTACGGCACGATCAGGCCGAGGGTCACGCCGGCCCCGAGCCAGCCGATCCGGGCGCCGGCGAGCCACGCGCCGATCGCCGCGAGCGTCCCCAGGACCGCCAGCCCGCCCTGGAGCCGGGCGCCGCGGGGATAGCTCGTCCGGAACTGGGCGACCGCCATCGGCGGCCCCGTGGCGAGGCGCGCCGGGTGCTCGACGAGGCTCACGTAGAGGGCGCCGCCGGCGAAGAGCGTCGCCGCCCCCGCGGCGATCCACGAGAGCGCCCAGGCCATCGCGCTCACCGGCCCGCCCACCAGGTCCCCCACGGGCCCATTGTCCTCCGGGAACGCGCCGGACGGGCGGCGCGGGCGATCGCCCCGCGCCTCACGGGCCCTCCCCCAGGTACGCGGCGATCACCGCGCGGGTCGCGGCGGACCGCCGCCGGCGGGCCCTCCGCGATGAGCTCGCCGTGGTTGAGGACGACGACCCGGTCGGAGACGCCCATGACCACGCGGATGTGGTGCTCCACGAGCAGGATGGCGAGGCCCCGGTCACGGAGGCCCCGGATGAGCGTCATCAGCGCGTCCGCCTCCCCGGTGCTCATGCCCGCCGCCGGCTCGTCGAGCAGCAGCACGCTCGGCTCGACCGCGAGCGCGCGCGCCAGCTCGACGCGCTTCTGGTCGCCGTAGGGGAGGCTCCGCGCCAGCTCGTGCCCCCGGCCTCCGAGCCCGACGCCGTCCAGGATGGCCGCCACCCGCGCGTCCGTCTCGCGGCGGTCGCGGCGGAACGCCGGCGTCCGCAGGAGCGCGCCCACGAGGCCGGTCCGCGCCCGCCCGTACCGCGCGACGCGCACGTTCTCGCCGACCGTGAGCTCGCGGAAGAGCCGGATGTTCTGGAAGGTCCGCGCGACCCCCATCCGGGCGCGCGCGTGGGGCGGCAGGGCGGAGATCGGGCGGCCCTGGAGGCGGACCTCGCCGGCGGTCGGCCGGTAGAGGCCCGTGACGACGTTGAAGATGGTGGTCTTTCCGGCGCCGTTCGGGCCGATGATCGAGAGGATCTCGCCCGCGTCGACCGCCAGCGAGACGCCCGAGACCGCGCGGATGCCGCCGAACCGGACGGTGAGGTCGCGAACCTCGAGGACGCGCTCGCTCACGGCGCCGCCACGGCGGGCGGCGGGCCGCTCGCGGCCGTCCGCCGCCGGGTGAGGCCGAGGGAGAAGCCGCCGAGGAGCCCCTGGGGCCGGAAGAGGATCAGGCCCAGCAGGATCGCGCCGTAGATGACCATCCGGTACTCCGCGAGGAACCGGAACACCTCCGGCGCCACCGTCAGGATCACCGCGCCGGCGATCGAGCCTTCGACGCTGCCCATGCCGCCGAAGACGAGGAGGGAGAGGACGAGGATCGACTCGACGAGCGTGAACGAGCCGGGGCTCACGAACGACGCGTAGTGGGCGAAGAACGCGCCCGCCACGCCCGCGAGCGCGGCCGACAGCGTGAAGGTCACCACCTTGAGCCGCGTGGTGGGGACGCCGAGCGCCTCGGCCGCGACCTCGTCCTCGCGGATCGCCTGGATCGCCTCGCCGAAGCCCGAGTTCACGAGGCGCGAGACCACCACGGTCGCGATGCACGACGAGGGTCAGCACGACGTAGTACTGGCGGGCCGGCGTCGCGAGGTCGATCCCGAAGACGGCGGGGCCGGGGATGGCGGGGATGCCGAGCGGGCCGCGAGTGACCGCGAGCCAGTTCAGGAGGATCAGGTGGATGATCTCGCCGAACCCGAGCGTCGCCATCGCCAGGTAGATCCCGCCGAGGCGGAGCGTGGGGAGGCCGATCAGGAACCCGGCGGCGCCGGCGGCGGCGGCCGCGGCCGCGAGGTTCAGGACGAACGGGCTCCCCCAGCTCACGGCGAGGATCGCGGCGGTGTAGGCGCCGATCCCGTAGAAGCCGGCGTGGCCGAGCGAGAACTGGCCGCAGAATCCGGTCACGAGGTTGAGCGAGAGCGTCAGGATCACGTAGATCCCCGCGAACACCGCCACGTGGAGCACGTAGGGCGACCGGACGACCGCCGGAAGAAGGAGCGCGGCGGCCAGCAGGGCGCCGAGGACCAGCCGCTCCCGCGTCATCGACCCCAGGGGCGCCAGCGGTCAGACCTTCCGGATCTCGGGAGTGCCGAGGAGCCCCGAGGGGCGCACGATGAGGACGAGGATCAGGAGGCTGAAGGCCACGATGTCCCGGTAGCCGGACCAGAACCAGGTGGTCGCCGCCGTCTCCGCCGTCCCCAGGAGGAACCCGCCGAGGATCGCGCCCGGGAGGCTCCCCATGCCGCCGATCACCATCGCGCTGAAGCCCTTCAGGCCCGCCGAGTAGCCCATGCTGATGTCGACCGAGTTGTAGTAGATGCCCGTCAGCACGCCCCCGACGCCGCCGACCGCGGCGCCCACCCCGAACGCCACCGCCACGACGCGGTTGGTGTCGATGCCCATGAGGCCGGCGACCCGGCCGTCCTGGGCGATGGCGCGCATCGCGAGGCCGAGCCGCGTGCGCCGGAGCATGGCCTGGAGCCCGGTCAGGAGCAGGAGCGCGATGCCCGTGATCGTCAGCTCGAGCGTCGAGATCTGGGCGCCCCCGATCTCGACCATGCGCACCGGGAAGGGGCTGGGGAAGGCGCGCGTGTCGGGGCCGAAGACGATCAGGATGAGGTGGTCCAGGATGGTGGCCGCGCCGAGCGTCGCCAGGAGCGCGGCGATCGGCGGCGCGTTGCGGACGCGAAGCGGCTGGAGGGCCGTGCGCTCGAGGAGCATCCCGATGAGCCCCACCAGGAACATGGAGCCGAGCATGGGCACCCAGAGCCCGAGGCCGAGGCCGACCGCGAACACGACGCCGAGATAGGCGCCCCACATCACGAGCGAGCCCTGGGCGAAGTTGACCACGTCCAGGATCGAGAACGTGATCGCGAGGCCGATGGCGATGAGGGCGTACAAGCTGCCCAGCGTGAGCGCGTTGATCGCCTGCTGGAGGAGCACGGCGCCGATGGTACCGAACCTGTCAGCGCCGGCGCAACCGGCCCGCCCGGCCGGGGCCGCGCGACGCCCCCGCGCGCGCGAGCGACTCTGCTATGCTTAGCGGCCGTGACCGCTCAAGCGCGACGCCTCGGCGCCTACCTGTCCCCTCGGGACCGCCTCACGACTGCGACCGACCTCGCCCGCCGCGCGGAGGCGCTCGGGTACGACAGCGTGTGGCTCACCCACGGCCTGGGCCGGGACGGCTTCCTCGTGCTCGCGGCCTACGCGCATGCGACGGAGCGGATCGGGCTCGGCACCGGCGTGGTGCCGATCTACCCGCGCCATCCCGTCATCATGGCCCAGGAGGCATCGACGCTGATGGAGCTGTCGGGGGGCCGCTTCCGGCTCGGCATCGGGCTGAGCCACCGGCCGTCCATGGTGGGGGCTCTGGGGCTCGACATGGGCGAGCCCCTCGCCGTGATGCGCGAGTACATGACGGTCCTCCGGGCGGCGCTCGACGGCCAGGCGACCTTCGAGGGGCGCTACTACCGCGTCCGGTGGGCCGGCGCCTTCCGGGCGCCCGCGCCGCCCGTCCTCCTGGCGGGCCTCGCGCCCCCGATGCTCGAGCTCGCCGGGGAGCTCGCCGACGGCGTGGTGCTCTGGCTCGCGTCCCCGGCGTACGTGCGCGACGTGGCCGTGCCCGCGCTCGCGCGCGGGCGCGCGCGCGCCGGCAAGGCGCTCGAGGGCTTCGAGATCGTGGCGCCGGTACCGCTGGCCGTCACCGACGACCACGCCGGCGTCCAGCGGGTGTTCCGGGACGAGCTGGTGCGCTACCTCTCGCTGCCGTTCTACCGCACCATGTTCCGGGCGAGCGGCTTCGGCGACGCGGTGGCGGCGTTCGACCGCGACCGCGGTCCGGGGCGTGACGCCGAGGCCGTGCCGGCCGCGCTGGTCGACGCGCTCGGCGCCATCGGGGACGCCCGGCGCGCGCGGGGAGAGGTGGAGGCGTACCGGGCGGCGGGCGTCACGCTGCCCGTCGTCCGGCCGATCGGGCCGCCGGAGGCGGCCCACGCGCGCGGAACGCTCGAGGCGGTGGCGCCGTGACGACGGGCCGCCGGCCGCGCTGAGGGGATCGGATGCCGCTCCTGGGCCAGGGCGTCCTCGCGATCTGGCACACGATCGCGCATGATGCCGAGGCGGAGTACTGGCGCTGGCACGACCGGGAGCACATCCCCGAGCGGGTGGGGGTTCCGGGCTTCCTGCGCGGCCGGCGCTACCGGAGCCTCGAGCGCTCGCTCGACTACCTCGACCTCTACGAGGTGGAGGACCCGGAGACGCTCCGGAGCGCCCCGTACCTGGCGCGTCTGAACGACCCGTCCCCGTGGACCCGCCGCATGGTGCCGCACTTCATCAACACGCTGCGGGTGGGATACCGGGTGGCGCCGAGCGCGGGCCGCGGCCAGGGCGGCGTGCTCCTCACCCTCCAGCTGGACGCCGCGGGCGGGTCGACTGACCGGCCGGCGGCGCTCGCCGGTCCCGGCGCTCGACCTGGTCCAGGACGTGACCGGCGTCGTCTCCGTCCACGTCCTGGGCGCGACGCCCGAGGTCACGAGCATCGCGACCGAGGAGAAGCGCCTGCGCGGTCCGGGGATCGGGACCGGGGCGCGGTCGTGCCGTGGTGCCTGCTCGTGGAGGCGGACGACGCGGCGGTGCTCGGCGAGCTCCGGGCGGGACCGCTCGCGCCGGAGAGCCTCCGCGCCCACGGCGCCGAGCTGCGCGCGGCCGGCGCCTACCAGCTCCAGATCAGCATCGACCCCGAGCGAGGAGATCCCAAATGGCGCTGACCGGGCAGGGCGTCCTCATCATCTGGCACGCGATGACTCCCGAGGGAGACCTCGAGATGATCCGCTGGCACGACCGCGAGCACGTCGCGGAGCGCGTCGGCATCCCGGGCTTCCTGCGGGGCCGGCGCTACGACAGCGCCGACCGGCCCCGCGAGTACCTCGACATCTACGAGACCGAGAGCGCGGAGACCGTCCGGAGCGCGGCGTACGTCCTTCGCCTCAACTTTCCGACCGAGTGGACGAAGCGCGTCCTGCCGCACTTCCGGAACACGGTGCGCCTGGGCTGCCAGACGGTCCTGACGACGGGCCGCGGCCAGGGCGGGGGACTGCTGAGCCTCCGGGCTCGACCCGCGCCCGGGCGGGATGCCCAGGTCGAGCGCTGGCTCCGCGAGACGGCGCCGGCGGCCTTGCTCGACGAGACGGGTGTGGTGGGCGTGCACCTCCTGCGGACCGTCCCCGAGGTGACCCAGGTCAAGACGGCCGAGGGGAAGCTGAAGGGCGGCGAGGTCGCGAAGGGCGAGGAGCCGTGGCCCTGGGTGCTCCTCGTCGAGACGGGCGGCGCCGGGTTCTCCGAGGCGATCGCCGGCCGCTACTTCAAGCCCGCCGACCTCGCCGGCCACGGCCTCGCCGCGGACGCCGTCCTCGGCGCGCACCGTCTCCAGCTCACGATGGACGAGGCGTGATGGCGCGCGCCCTTCGGTCGAGCCCTATCGGATAGGCTTGCCGCGCCGCGCGAGCCGGGCCGCCGGCGCGCGAGCGCGGCGACCGCCTCGCAGGCCGCTCACTGAATCACGTGATCGGCCCGCAGGAGGAGCGCGGGCGGGATGGTCAGACCGAGCGCCTTGGCCGTCTTGAGATTGATGAGCAGGTCGAACCGGATCGCCTGGGCGATGGGCAGGGTCCCGGGAGTCGCGCCCTTCAGGATCTTGTCGACGTAGTCGGTGGCCGCCCGTCCGCTGTCGGCCAGGCTCGGGCCGTAGCACATCAGTCCGCCCTCATCCACCATCTCGCGGAAGGGATACATGGCGGGCAGCCGGCGCTCGGCGGCATGGGCGACGATGCGCGTCCGGTGGGCGAGGGTGACGGCGTCGGGGAACACCAGGAGGGCCTCCGCCCGCTGCCGGGCCAGCGTGTCGAGCACCTTCGGCAGATCGTCCGGGCTCCGCACCTCGAGAAACTGGAGGGTGACCTTGAGCGCCGTGGCCGCCGGCTCGGTGGCGGCGCGGACCTGCCGGTGAAGCGGGTTGTCCGAGTTCCAGAGCACGGCGACGCGTGACGCGGACGGCACCGCCTCTTGCAGGAGCTGCAGCGCCTTGCCGCTCAGCTCGGCGTTGAGCAGCGACACGCCGGTGATGTTCCCGCCCGGCCTCCCCAGGCTGGGAACGATTCCCGTTCCGACCGGGTCGCCGACGGCGGCGAGGACGATCGGGATGCGCTGGGTCGCGTTCTTCAAGGCGATCCCGGCTTGTGTCGAGACCGCGACGACGACGTCCGGCCCGCGCCCGACCAGCTCTGCGGCCAGCGCCGGCAGCCGGTCGAGCTGCCCGCCTGCGGTACGGAAGTCGACGAGGAGGTTCTTGCCCTCGACGTAGCCCAGCTCGGCCAGCCGCTGCTCCAGGGCGCGCGGCAGCGGGCCCTCGCGCGGTACGGCGCCGGTGAGCACGGCGACCCGCCAGACCCGGGCCGGAGCCTGCGCCTCAGCGATGAGCCGTTCGACCAGGAGCACGAGCGCCAGGACGACGAGCGCGGTCGCTATCGCCGCGCACGGGCGAGTCATGAGCCCGCGGCCGGACCGTCTGGCGGGCATCCACCGCCTTCCCGCCGAGGACGACGTGAAGGTCGCGGACGCTCGCGTTCCGGCCGGATGCGGCGTCGGGCCGTTCATGCCGGCTAGTCTGGCGACCGGCCGGTCACACCCTCGCGCGCCAGGCGTCCGAACGCGTCGGGCGTCATGCGGAAGACCGTCCATTCCGTCCATCGCCTTGGCGCCGAGCTTGAAGTAGAGGTCGCGGGCCGGCGTGTTCCAGTCGAGGACCGACCACTCCATCCGGCCGCACTCCCGCTCCACCGCGATCTCGGCGAGGCGGGCCAGCAGGCGGCTCCCGATGCCGCCCCGGCGCTCCGCCGGGACGACGAACAGGTCCTCCAGGTAGAGGCTCGGGCGGCCCTTGAACGTGGAGAACGTGAAGAAGTAGAGGGCGAAGCCCACCGCCCGCCCGTCCCGCTCGGCCAGGATCGCCTGGAAGACGCGCCGGGGCCCGAACCCGTGCTCGCGGAGCAGCGGCTCGGTGGCCTCGACCTCGTGGGAGAGGCGCTCGTACTCGGCGATGCCCCGGATGAGGCCGAGGATCGTGGGCACGTCGGCCCGCGTGGCCGGGCGGAGCGCGACGAGGTTCGATGGCGGCGCCGCCCCGCCGCCGCGGGCCGTCGGCCGCGCCGGCGGCTTTCGTCTTCGGGGGGCTGCCTTCCGGCGCGCCGCCTTGACGGGTCTCTTCGCCTTCAGAGGCTTCTTCAATGGAGCTCCACGATCTTGTCGCCCGCCTTCTTCATCGAGAGGACCGCGTCGACCGTCTCGAGCGCGTTCTTCAGCGAGATCCGGTCGGGGCAGCGGATGAAGAAGCTCCGGTCGATCCAGAGCTGGTACATCAGCTTGCGCGGGCTCAGGTGGGACGGCCGCCCGTCGACCCGGAAGAGCACCGCGTTCCCGTTCCCGCGCGGGAAGTACTCCACGGACGTCTCCATGAGGGAGCCCTCGAGAAAGCGCTTCACCTCGTCCATCATCCAGTACTCGATGCGCTCCGTGCTCATCAGGGGATCCGGGTCGACCGCCCCTGCGGCCGGGCTCGGTCCTACTTGCCCCAGGGCGCGATCGCCGCGCGGCTGATCTTGTGCGGGCTGTGCTGGCGGCCCAGCCACTCCGCCTCGCGGAACGCCTCGCTGATCCGCTCGAGCGGGTAGACGTGCGAGATCACCTCGGTGAACGGGTACTTCCGCTGGTTCTGCTCGAGGAACGTGAGGCCCCGCTGGATCGCCCACGGCTCGTACTGGATCATGCCGACGATCGTCTGCGAGCGCCAGACGATGGACGCCGGGTGGAACTCGAACTTGTGCCCCGGGCTGATGTGGCCGATCTCGAGATAGGTGCCGCCGCTCTTCAGCATCTGGAGGCCCTCGGGGATGACGCTCGGGAACCCGACGAAGTCGCAGACGACGTCGGCGCCCCAGCCCCGCGTGAGCTCCTTCACCGCCGCCACTCGGTCCTCGGGCCGGGGGAGCTCCTGGAGGCTCAGCGTGTGGTCGGCGCCGAACCTCCGGGCGAGCTCGAGCCGCTCCGGGATCTGATCGATGACGATGACCTGTGCCGCGCCCATCTCCTTGGCGACGGCGGCGGCGTTGAGCCCGAGCCCGCCGGCCCCCTGGAGGACGACCGTGTCACCGACCCGGACGCGCACGCGCTCCAGCCCGTAGAGGACCTGGGCGAGCGCGCAGTTGACCGGCGTGGCCACGTCGTCGGAGATGCTGTCCGGCACCCGGTACACGAAGTGGCCGGGGCGCAGGTAGAAGTACTCGCCGTACGAGCCCACGAAGTGGGGCGGGTCGTCGGCGTACCGCGTTCCGCGCCGCTTGTTCGGGCACGCGGCCCGGTGGCCGTCGAGGCAGGCGGGGCAGCGCCCGCACGGATAGAAGTAGCAGTAGGTGACGCGGTCGCCTTCCTTGAGGGGGGCGCCGGTCGAGTCGGTCGTGACGTTCTTCCCGAGCCGCTCGATCACGCCGCACATCTCGTGGCCGAACGTCTGGCCGCGGTCCGGCGCCCCGATGAGGTCCTGGAGCTCGCCGCGCCAGATGTGGAGGTCCGACCCGCAGATCCCGCCGCGCGTGATCCGGACCAGGGCGGCGTCCGGCTCGACCTCGGGGACGGTGTACTCCCGGATGTCGAAGTCGGCGCTGAACTTCGTCATGACGGCGAGGCGGCCTTTCATGCGGGTATCTCCTTTGGCTCGGTTGACGTGGCCGGCGCCCCCGGACCGCAGGAGCGTTCGGACGGCCTGCGGCCTTCCAGGGACGCGACGGGTCCTGTTCAGCTCGGTCGGCTCTCCATCAGGTACGACTGGGCGGCGGCGACCCCGGCTCCGAGTGTCACCGGCACGCCGAAGCTCTTGAGGGTCATCTCCACGCCGGCCAGCCCGGCGAGGAGCTCCAGCTCGTTCAGGCTCCCCAGGTGGCCGATCCTGAACACCTTGCCCTTCACGTCGCCCAGCCCGATGCCGAGCGACATGTCGAGCGTCCGGTTCGCGTGGACGATGTACGCGTCCGAATCGAAGCCGGACGGCATGACCACGGCGGTCAGCGTGTTCGAGTGCTCGCGCGCGTCCTGGCACAGGATCCGGAGCCCGAGGGCGCGGACGGCGCGCCGGCAGGCCTCGGCCAGCCGCGCGTGGCGCCGGAAGACCTCTGGCAGGCCCTCCTCCTCCAGCATCGCGATCGCCTCCCGGAGGCCGAAGAGGAGCGCGGTGGCGGGCGTGTAGGGGAACTCGCCGCGCTTGTTCCGCTCCAGCACCGGCCCCCAGTCCCAGTAGGCGCGCGGGCACTTGGCGGCCTGGCTCGCGCGGACGGCCCGCTCGCTCGCCGCCAGGATCGTGAGGCCCGGCGGGAGCATGAGCCCCTTCTGGGGGCCCGTGAGGGCGACGTCCACGCCCCACTCGTCGAACCGGAAGTCGATCGACGCCAGGGAGGAGACGACGTCCACGAGAAGGAGCGCGGGGTGGCGCGCCTCGTCGAGGGCCCGGCGCACCGCCGCGATGTCGCTCGTCACCCCCGTCGAGGTCTCGTTGTGGACCACGAGGACGGCGCGCACCTGGTGAGTGGAGTCGGCGCGGAGCCGCTCGGCCACCCGGGCCGCAGGGGCGCCCTCGCCGTAGGGCACCTCGAGGCGGTCCACCTCGATCCCGAGCGCCGCGGCGGTCCGGCAGAAGTGATTCGAGAAGTGCCCGTTGACGATCCCGAGAACCCGGTCGCCGGGCGACAGCGTGTTCACGACGGCCGCTTCCCAGCCTCCGGTGCCCGAGCCGGGGTACAGGATCGGCCTGGCCGCGCTCGGTCTGGAACACGGTCTTGAGCCCGGTCAGGATCTCGCCCACCAGCGCCGCGAACTTCGGGCCGCGGTGGTCGATGATCGACTGCGACATGGCGCGCACGATCCGCTCGGGAACGAGCGTGGGGCCGGGGATCTGCAGGAACGGCCGACCGGACATGCGCGGCTCCTTCCGGCGCGGGGACGTGCGCCGAGGCTTTCCCGCGCCGCCCGGCGCGGATGCCTCATCCTAGCACGCGGAAGTGGGCGGGAAGCGGGGCCGTTCGACGCCGGGGGCGCGCGCGGGCGTGGCTCTTCAGGCGGCCGGCGCGCCTTCCGCATACGGCTTGAGCGCCGCGTAGACGGCGAAGCTGGCCGGAGTGGGGACGCCGCGCTCCCGGCCGAGCCGGACGACCGTCCCGTGGAGCGTCTCGATCTCGAGCCGCCGGCCCGCCGCGAGGTCGTAGTAGAGGGAGCCCCGGATCGCCGGGTCCGAGCCCTCGAAGAACTTCATCATCCGCCCGGCGTGGCCGTCCGGGACCGCCACGCCCACCGCCCGGCCGACGGCCTCGGTCTCCTCCATGGCCTGCTGGAAGAGGGCGCGCGTCTCGGGGCAGGCGAGGACGGCCCCCAGGGGGAGGCGCGTCAGGGCCGTCAGTCCGCTGAGCCCGCAGATCAGGACGAACTTCTCCCAGAGGGCGACCCGCATGTCGGGGCGGACCTGGGCCTTGACCCCGGCTCGACGGAGCGCGTCCGCGATTCGCTCGGCGCGCGCGCTCGGCGGGCCGTCCAGCTCGCCCAGCTGGATGACGTCCGGCCCGGCGCGATGCTCGATGACGCCCGGCGCCTCGACGACCGACGATACCCCCGCGAGTCCGCCGATGACGCGCTCGGATCCCACGACGCGGCCGATGCGCTCGGCGCTGTCGATCCCGTTCTGGACCGGCAGGATCACCGTGTCGGGTCCCACGGCGGGCCGCGAGCCGCTCCGCCGCGCTCTCGGTGTCGTAGGCCTTGACGCAGAACAGGACGAGGTCCGCCCGCCCCGACTCCGCCGGGTCGTCGGTCGCCCGGGCCGGGACCGTGAAGTCCCCGACCAGGCGCGACCGCACCGTCAGACCCCGGGCCCGGATTGCCGCCAGGTGGGCGCCTCGCGCGATGAACGTCACGTCCTCGCCCGCGCGGGCGAGGAGCCCGCCGAAGTACCCGCCGGTTCCCCCGCTGCCCATCACCGTCACGCGCATGTCGTCCGGCCTCCTGTCCCTGGCGATTCTAGCGCGCCCGGCTTGTGGAGCGGCGGCCGATCGCGTGCGGCCCGTCGTTTGACAAGCCCTACCCCCACTGCTAGCGTCGCATTGTCGAAGGCAGCGAATCCTTCCCACAACGCGAGAGTTCCCGGAGGATCCCGGTTGGCCAAGATCGAGATGGCGATCAAGGACGCGATCGCGCGCGGTGCGCGCAAGCATATCCGGAGCGCGGCGACGCCCCTCCGGCGCGACGTGCGACGGCTGCGACAGGCCGTGCGGGAGCTGCGCACGCAGGTCGGGGCGCTCCGCGAGATGGCGGCGCGGTGGGCGGAGTCGCACGCGGCCCGGGGGTGGCAGCCCGCGGTGTCCGAGGACGAGGCGCGGGCCGCGCGGCTGTCGCCCGGTCTGATCCGGAAGCTCCGGAATCGGCTCGCCCTGAGCCAGGCGGCGGTGGCGCGCCTGGTCGGCGTGAGCCCCGCCGCTGTCGTGCAGTGGGAGCAGGGGCGCGCGACGCCCGCGGGCAAGAATCGCGCGGCTCTGGTCGGTCTTCGCCGGCTCGGGCGGCGCCAGGCGAAGCGGCTCCTGGCGTCGGCTCCCGGGGCGGGCGCCAAGGCGCGGCGGCCGGCGGCCTCCCGGCGCCGCCGTGCCCGTCCTCGCCGCGCGCGGCGACGCTAGCGCCGCCGGAGCCGAGCGGGAGCGTTCGACCCGGCGGCCGCGGGATCCTGGCAGCAGTGAGCGACGGCAGGAGCCTGACGTTCACGGGACGACTGCGGAGCATCCGCTCCGCCGCGCATGGCGTCGCCGTCGTGCTGCGGACCCAGCGCAATGCGTGGATTCACGTGGCCGCAACCCTGGCGGTCTGCCTGGCCGGCGTGCTTCTCCGTCTTTCGGCGTCGGAATGGTGCTGGATCGTGCTCGCGATCGTCGCGGTGTGGACCGCTGAAGCGCTGAACACGGCGTTCGAGCTCCTGACGGACCTCGCCTCTCCGGGCTTCGACCCCCTGGCCGGAAGGGCCAAGGACGTCGCGGCCGGCGCCGTGCTCATCAGTGCCATCGGGTCGATGGCGATCGGCGCCCTGATCTTCGTTCCGCGGATTCTGGCCATCTGGCCGAAATGAGGCGCTCGGCCGAGCCACGCGCGCCCGGTGACGGCGTGCGCCTTCGCGTGTCGGCCAGTTGATCGGTCCGAGATTCGGCCGTATGGTCGGCGCCTGACGGTGCCGGTCCGACGCGCCACCACCACGAGGAGGGTTCCCTGATGCGTGCGATCCGTGTCCACGAGTACGGCGGTCCGGAGGCCATGCGGCTCGAGGAATTGCCCATGCCCAAGCCCGGCGACGGCCAGGTGCTCGTCCGCCTCGAGGCGGCCGGCGTGAACTTCATCGACGTGTACCAGCGCTCCGGGCTCTACAAGGGTCAGCTTCCGGTTCCCCTCGGGCTCGAAGGGGCGGGCGTGGTCGAGGCGCGGGGAGCCGGGGTCACCACCGTGCACGCGGGCGACCGCGTCGCGTGGACGGGTGTCCCGGGATCGTACGCGACCCACAACGTCGTGCCGGCCGACCGGGTCGTGGCGCTGCCCGCCGGGGTCGACGCCCGCGCGGGGGCGTCCGCGATGCTTCAGGGCATGACCGCTCACTACCTCGCCCACTCGACGTACCCGCTGAAGCCCGGGGACACGTGCCTCGTCCACGCGGCCGCGGGCGGCGTCGGCCTCCTCCTTTGCCAGATGGCGAAGCGGGCGGGCGCCCGGGTCATCGGGACGGTCTCCACGGAGGACAAGGCGAAGCTGGCGCGCGAGGCGGGCGCCGACGATGTGATCCTCTACACGCGCCAGGACTTCGAGGCCGAGGTGAAGCGGCTGACCGCCGGGAAGGGGCTCCAGGTCATCTACGACTCGGTCGGCCGGGACACCTTCGAGAAGGGCTTCAACTGCCTGGCGCCGCGCGGCTACATGGTGCTCTACGGCGCGTCGAGCGGGCCGGTCGCGCCGTTCGACCCGCAGGTGCTGAACGCCAAGGGGTCGCTCTTCCTCACCCGGCCGAGCCTCTTCCACTACATCGCGTCGCGGGACGACCTCGTGCGACGAGCCGGCGAGGTCCTCGGCTGGATCCAGAAGGGCGAGCTCAAGCTCCGCATCGGGGCGACGTTCCCGCTCGCCGAGGCGACCCGCGCGCACCAGGATCTCGAGGGGCGCCGGACGACCGGCAAGGTCCTCCTGATCCCCTGACGTCGCCGCCCGGTCAGCGGTGATCGTGGGACGCCGCGCCCCGGAGCAGGCGCGCCGCGGAGCGGTGACGCAGTCCAGCAGGAGCGCGAACGTGGAGCCCGGGTCCTCGGGAGCGCTCAGGTACACCGCGCCGCGGGACGCCCTCGGATCAGCGGGGGTGGATCGCCTCGGGATTGACGACGCACTCCTTGGGCGGAGCCTCGCCCCGCCAGACCGCCAGGATCGCGTCGATGGCGCGGTTCGCCATCGCGACCTCGGACGTCTCGTCGATCCCTGCGACGTGCGGGCTCAGGACGACGTTGTCGAGACCGAACAGGGCGGAGTCGAACAGCGGCTCCTTCTCGAACACGTCGAGCCCGGCTCCCGCGATCCGGCCGGTGACCAGCGCCTCGTGGAGCGCGGTCTCGTCGATGAGCGGGCCCCGCGCGGTGTTGACGAGGTGGGCGGTGGGCTTCATCAGGGCGAGGCGCTCGCGGTTGATCAGGTGCCGGTTCTCCGGCGTCGCGGGGCAGTGGAGGGTCACGAGGTCGGCGCGGCGGAGGAGCTCCTCCAGCGACACGAGCTCCACCCCGTGCTCCCGGACGAAGTCACGATCGGGGTAGGGCTCGTAGGCGAGGATCGTCATGGAGAAGCCGCGGCACCGGCGGACGACCGCCTGGCCGATGCGGCCGAGGCCGACGACCCCGACGGTGGACGCGCCAGAGACCTGGCCGGAACTCGGTCTTCCACTGGCCCCCCGTGATCAGCCGGTGGTTCCGCACGAGTCCCCGCTGGAGCGCGCACATCAGCGACACCGCGTAGTCCGCCACCGCCTCGTGGTTGGCGCCGACCGACGTGCACACGACCACGCCGTGGCGCGTCGCGGCGTCGACGTCGATGGCGTCGAAACCGACGCCCCAGCGGGCGACGACGCGGAGGTCGGGCGCGGAGCGGAAGATGCGCTCGCTGTACGGCTCGCTGCTGGCGAGCGTGGCGAAGACGCCGGGCAGGGCGTCCCGCAGCTCGTCCTCCGTCATCTTCCCGTGGCGGCCGATGCGGCGCTCG
Organism: uncultured Candidatus Rokubacteria bacterium; assembly: GCA_963745015.1. Lineage (GTDB taxonomy): Bacteria > Methylomirabilota > Methylomirabilia > Rokubacteriales > DASRDR01 > DASRDR01. Next base: position 247,519 of record CAVUVU010000005.1, on the reverse strand, counting down.
ACTTCGAGCCCGGCGGCCTCCAGGCGCGTGAGGTAGGGAGCGTCGCGCTGATACGTGTGGGGCACGGTGATGAGGACGCGTCGTGCAGTCATCGCTCGGGGTTTATCGCATCGCGGCGGCCTTCCGTCAAGGGCACGGGGACTGGGCGGCGCGGCGCGATCGCGCCCGGCGTGTTTGACGGGCCGTCCGCCCGGGCATAGGCTCGTCGAGGATCCCGGATCGCCGAGCTCGACCGCCCTCCAAAGGAGGCCGACCATTCCCACGCGCGTGCCGACCGCCACCATCCAGTGTCTGGGCGCCTCGAGGACGGTCACCGGCTCGAAGTTCCTGCTGGAGACGGCCGGGCGGCGGCTCCTGGTGGACTGCGGTCTCCACCAGGGCCTGAAGGACCTCCGCCTGCGCAACTGGGACAAGCTGCCCGTCGATCCCGCCCGGATCGACGCCGTCGCCCTCACGCACGCCCACATCGACCACATCGGCTACCTGCCCAGGCTGGTCAAGGACGGCTTCGGCGGCACCATCACCGCCACCCGGGGGACCCAGGATCTCGCGCGGATCATGCTCCCGGACTCGGGCCACCTCCAGGAGGAGGAGGCCGCGTACCACAACAGACGGGGGACGTCCAAGCACACGCCCGCGCTGCCCCTCTACACCGCGGAGGAAGGCGCCCGCGCCGCCGAGACCGTGACCGGGATCGACTACCGGAAGCCGATGCGGCTGCCGCCCGGGCTCCAGGGGACGTTCCGGCGCGCCGGGCACATCCTCGGCTCGGCCTCGGTCCACCTCGAGCTCGAGGCGGGCGCGGCTCCCCGGCGCCTCGTCTTCTCGGGAGACATCGGCCGCTACGCGGCGCCGATCCTCCTCGATCCGGAGCCGATCGACGAGGCCGACTACATCTTCGTCGAGTCCACCTACGGCGACCGGCTGCACGACCCCACGCCGATTCCCGATCAGATCGAGCGCGTCGTCCGGGCCGCGGTGGACCGGGGGGGCGCCCTGGTGGTGCCCGCCTTCGCCGTCGGCCGCACCCAGGAGCTGATCTATCACCTCCGGGCGCTCGAGGATGCCGGCCGCATCCCCCGGCTGCCGACCTTCGTGGACAGCCCGATGGCGATCGAGGCGACGGGCCTCTACTGCTCGCATCCGGAGGACCTGGATCCGGACACGGCCAAGCCGGTGACCTCGGGAACCTGCCCGCTCCACACGGCCCGGTTCCAGCTCACCCGCTCCGTCGAGGACTCGCGGAAGATCAACGACGTCCGCGGCCCCGCGATCATCATCGCCGCGAGCGGCATGATCACGGGGGGACGCATCCTGCACCATCTCCGTCGCCGGCTCCCGGACGCGCAGACCACGGTTCTTCTCGTCGGGTTCCAGGCCCCCGGGACGCGCGGCCGGCTGCTCCAGGACGGCGCCCGCACGCTGCGCATGTTCGGCGAGGACGTGAAGGTGCGCGCGCACGTCGAGGCGATCCACGGGCTCTCCGCGCACTCCGACGCCGAGGGGCTCCTGCGCTGGCTCCGCACCGCCTCCGGCCGGCCGCGGCACGTCTACGTCGTCCACGGGGAGGTCGGGCCCGCGGCGACGCTGGCGGGACGCATCCGCGGCGAGCTCGGCTGGGACGCGTCCGTTCCCGACTACCGCGAGACCGTCACGCTCGACTGACCGGCTCGCCGGGCGCACCCGGCGGCTCGCCGCCGAGCGCGGCGCGGCGGCGTGCGCCTCGAGCCGGACTTCCCGTCAGAGGGTGACCGTGAGGCCGCCGGCGCGTCCGCGGCGCCGCGCGCGGCTACTCCCAGAGGAACCAGCGCCGTTCGACCGGCGGGTGGTAGCTCAGGCCGAATCGGCGCGTCGCGGCGTCGACGATCGCGGCGACGGCTTCCTCGACCGAGTCCGTGACCGTGAACCGCTTGGGATCGGCGGGATCCACGACCCCCTCGCGGACGAGGCGCATCTCGACGAAGTCGAGGAGCGGCTGCCAGAAGTCCTGGCCCATGAGGACCAGGGGGAAGTCCCGGATCTTCCCGGTCTGGATCAGCACCGCGGTCTCGAAGATCTCGTCCAGCGTGCCGAACCCGCCCGGCATCGCGACGAAGGCATAGGAGTACTTCACCAGCATGACCTTCCGCACGTAGAAGTGCCGGAACGTGATCCAGCGGTCCAGGTAGGGATTCGGGCGCTGCTCCTGCGGGCAGCTCGATGTTGCAGCCGACCGAGCGGCCCCCGACCTCGCGGGCTCCCCGGTTCGCCGCCTCCATGATGCCGGGCCCGCCCCCCGTCATGACGGTGAACCCGGCGCGCGCGAGGCGTCCGCCGAGCTGGCGAGCCAGGACGTAGTAGGGATGCGTCTCGGGAAAGCGCGCCGAGCCGAAGACGGTGACGCAGGGGCCGACGAAGTGAAGGGTCCGGAACCCGCGCAGGAACTCGAAGAAGATCCGGACGGCGCGCCAGAACTCGAAGCTCCGCCGCTGCGGACCGCGCAGGAACTGGATCTCCTCCGGCGCCCCCGGGGTCTTGCCCCACTGCGCATTGCGGGTCCTCCAGCCGAACCTCACGGCCCACATGATCCCCCCCGGGGCCCCCCTCGGCAACGGTTGGCGGGACCCGGTTCCGCCCGTGGCGCGCGGCGTCCGCTGCGGGGCGATCCGGCGTGCGTTCGCCGCGCTCCGGGGCGCTTGCGGCCGGGCGGTGCCTGCCCCTATAGTCGTGACGACGGTCCGGGCCCCGCGCTCGGACCGATGCCATCGGCGGACCTCAGGCCCCGACGGAGTTCTGGAGGCGTAAACCATTGCCGATCAAGGCGGAGAGTGCGCTGTGATACTGCGTCAGACCGACGACCTCCGGATCGAGCGGATCCGGCCCCTGATGCCGCCGGCCATCCTGATGGAGCAGTTCGCGATCACCGAGAAGGCGTCCAACACGATCGCCGAGGGGCGCGAGGCGATCAACCGCGTGCTCCGCGACGAGGACGACCGCCTGCTGGTCGTCGTGGGCCCCTGCTCGATCCACGACGTCGAGGCGGCCCGCGAGTACGCGGCGCGCCTCCGGGGCGCCGCCGATCGGCTCGCCGACGACCTCCTCCTCGTGATGCGCGTCTACTTCGAGAAGCCGCGGACGACCGTCGGATGGAAGGGGCTCATCAACGACCCCCGGCTCGACGGGAGCTTCGCGATCAACGACGGGCTGGGCCTGGCGCGGGGGCTTCTCCTCGACCTCGCCAACATGGGGCTGCCGGCGGGCTGCGAGTTCCTGGACACCATCACGCCGCAGTTCATCGCCGATCTGGTGTCGTGGGGCGCCATCGGCGCCCGCACCACCGAGAGCCAGGTCCACCGCGAGCTCGCCTCGGGCCTCTCGATGCCGGTGGGGTTCAAGAACGGCACGGACGGCGACGTCCAGATCGCGGTCGACGCGATCCGGGCGGCCATGCACCCCCACCAGTTCCTCTCGGTGACGAAGCAGGGGCTGGCCGCCATCGTGGTCACGCGCGGCAACGATGCCTGCCACGTGATCCTTCGCGGCGGCCACCGGAGGCCCAACTACCATTCCGAGGACGTGGAGCAGACGGCGAAGGTCCTCGCCCGGGCGGGGCTGCCGACCCGGATCATGGTGGACTGCTCGCACGGGAACAGCGGCAAGGACCACACCCGGCAGCCGGCCGTGGCCCGCGACCTGGCCGGACAGATCGCCGATGGCCTCCGCCACGTCTTCGGGCTGATGCTCGAGAGCCACCTGGTGGGCGGGCGACAGGACGTCCGCCCCGGCGCCGGCCTCGTGTACGGTCAGAGCGTCACCGACGCCTGCCTCGCCTGGGACGACACGCTGCCGGTGCTGGACGACCTCGCGAAGGCGGTGCGCGCGCGCCGGGAGAAGGCCCGTGGCTGAGCGAGCGGCGGGCGACATGCTCGCGGGCCAGGTCGCCCTCGTCACCGGCGCGGGGCAGGGGATCGGCCGGGGGACGGCGCTCGCCCTGGCTCGCGCGGGAGCCGACGTGGCCGTCAACGACCTCGGCGCCGACGCCGCCGAGCGGGTGGCCGGCGAGGTGCGGGCGCTCGGACGGAAGGCCCTCGCGATCGCGGCCGACGTGTCGGTCGTGCCGGAGATCGAGCGTCTGGTCGGGCGCGTCACCGAGGGCCTGGGGCGCCTCGACGTCCTCGTGAACAACGCGGGTGTGATCCGGCCGACCCCGTTCGGTCAGGTGACCGAGCGCGACTGGGACGAGACCTTCGCGGTCAACGCGCGCGGCCTCTTCTTCTGCATGCAGGCGGTCGCGCCCGTGATGATCCGTCAGGGCTCGGGCGCCATCGTGAACGTCTCGTCGATCGCCGGCCGCGGCTCGGCGAGCCTCTCGCCCCCGTACGCGGCCAGCAAGACGGCGGTCCTCTCGCTCACGCAGCAGGCGGCGCGCGCCCTCGCCCGCCACGGTGTCCGCGTCAACGCCGTCTGCCCGGGGGTGGTCGATACCGACTTCAACTGGCGGCTCGACGACCTGCTCGGCGTTCGCCAGCAGGGCCTCGCCGCCGGCGAGTTCATGAAGCAGCGCGCGGCGACGGTGCCGCTCGGCCGGCTGGCGGAGCCCGACGACATCGCCCGCGTCATCGTCTTCCTGGCCTCCGCCGCCGGCGGGTACATCACGGGGCAAGCGGTCACCGTCGACGGCGGCTACCTGATGCACTAGGGGTGGGGTCCACCCCATCCGTCGTGCACTAGGGGGTCAGACCCCGACTTTGGTGATGGCCTCCCGCCGCGCCGGTCTGAAGAGAGTGTGCCGACTCGGAGGTGCGACCGGGCGGCGCCGTGGCACCCGGGCGCCGCCGTTCGCAACGGTCCGAGCACCGAGAGGAGAGCGTCTCATGACGATCACGCGCCGCGCCGTCCTCACCGGAGGTCTGGGTCTGGCGTTCCTGCCCCTCCGGCCGCGGCTCGCATCGGCCCAGGCCGCGCCGCCGGTCCGGGAGATCACTCCGATCGCCGGCCCGCTCCACCGGTTCCGGAACAACTTCCACTACTCCGTCCTCGTCGCCACCCCGGACGGCGTCATCGCCACCGACCCGATCAACGCGGACGCCGCCCGCTGGCTGAAGGCGGAGGTCGCCCAGCGCTTCGGGAAGCCCATCCGCTACGTGATCTACAGCCACGACCACGCGGACCACATCTCGGGCGGGGAGGTCCTGGCCGACACCGCCCAGGTCGTGGCCCACGAGAACGCCCGGCGGGCGATCGTCGCCGAGAAGCGGCCGACCGCCGTGCCCCAGGTCACGTTCTCGGACCGCATGGTCCTCGAGCTCGGGGGCACCACGGTCGAGCTCCTGTACGTCGGCCGGAACCACTCCGACAACTCGATCGTGATGCGGTTCCCGAAGGAGCGCGCGGTCTTCGCCGTCGACTGGATCCCGGTGAAGTCGGTCGGGTTCCGCGACTGGCCGGACGCCTACATCGAGGACTGGATCGAGTCGCTCCGGCGCGTCGAGGCGATGGACTTCGACGTGCTCGTCCCGGGCCACGGCCCGGTCGGCACCAAGGCCGACGTGCGGGCGTTCCGGGAGTACATGGAAGAGCTCCGCGACGAGGTGGCCCGCCTGGCGCGGGAGGGCAAGACCGAGCAGGAAGTGGTCCAGGCCGTGAAGCTCCCCAAGTACGAGAGCTGGGGCGGCTACAAGGACATGTTCCAGCTCAACGTGGCCGGCATGTACCGCCACGTCCAGACGCACCGCCGGCCGAACTGATATGGAAGGACCGACCGTCAAGCGTGTTCTTCACGGGTCCGGCCCCGGTTCGGATCGATGGAGTTCCTGAGGGCGCCGACGTCGGTCCCGATGGGGCGGCTTCGACGACGAATCAGGCTGATATCCGCGGGTTGCCGGGGGCAGAGCCGCATGACCGTGGTTCGTCGGGAGCTGCCTCTGTCTAGGAGCGCGAGTCGTCCCAATCCGAGGACCAGGCGTCGCATAGTTCGGGCGAGGGCTCTCCAATCGTGCCCGCATCGTGCCCGCCGCGACGCCGCTCAGGAAGCGCATGTCATGAATCCCGTGTGCTGGACTACGCCGCCGGCGCCGCAGCGCGCTGGGTCATGGCGGCCCAGATGAAGCCGACCAGTTCGCGGGCGATGGCGGTCACCGCGACGGGCGGGCGTTTGCCGTGTCCGACGAGAGGGCGGTAGCGACGATGCAGGCGCTGTTGCGCGCGCCAGGCCTGGGTACGACACGCGGTCGGTTGCCCGTGCGCCCGGGTCGCGAGCGCCCGGCCCAGGGTCGGGCGGTGGCGATAGTGCCAGGCCGCCTCGACGAGCACGCGCCGCGCATGCGTGTTGCCGGCCTTGGTGATGGCCCCGCGGCGCTCACGGTCGCCCGAGGAGTACTCGCTCGGGACCAGGCCCAGGTACGCCATCAGCTCCCGGGGATGGGTAAACCGCTGGAAGTCAACGATCTCGGCCAGGAGAATCATGGCCGACAGAGTGTCGATCCCGCGGAAGCATCGGAGCCAGCCGACGGGCTCGGCATAGGGCGCGTGCGCCGCCAGGGCCGCGATCTCGTTGTCCAGTTCGGCCTGGTGGGTGAGCGCTTGCTCGAGGGCAAACAGGGTGGCCTCGAAGGTCCGCTGCAGCGGCGCCAGCGCGAACCGCTGGGCGCGGATCCAGGTCCAGTGGCGCTGGGTCCAGTTCTTGCCCGTGACGTAGAGCCGCCCATGCCGATCGAGAAACTTCAGCAGCCGATGGCGCCATCGCAGGACGTCGCGGCGCCCGTCCTCCCGGCACCGCAATAGGTCTCCATATGTCTAGGGGCCGGCGCCCGCCCGCTCCGCCGCCGGATGGCCGCGCGGCGGAGCGGGCGTCCCTCGTCTCGCCGATGCGCGGACTCGAGCAGATCCCCTGGCTGTACGACGCGGCGTGCGCGCTCCTCGAGCGGACGGGGCTCGGCCGCTGGCGGCGCCGCCTCTGCGAGGGTGCGCGCGGCCGCGTGCTCGACGTCGGGTGCGGGACGGGCCGGAACCTGCCGCTGCTCCCGCCCGGCTCGTTCGGGATCGACCCTGCCGGGGATCCGCTCCGCCGCGCCCGGCGACGCGCGCCCGGGGCGCGGCTCGTCCAGGCGAGCGTCGAGGCCCTGCCGTTCCGCGACCGCACCTTCGACACCGTCGTGAGCGGCCTCGTCTTCTGCAGCGTCGACGACCCCGCCCGCGGGCTCGCCGAGGTGCGCCGCGTCCTGGGTCCGGGCGGTACCCTCCGGATGCTCGAGCACGTCCGCTCCGGGCATCCGCGCGGAGCGCGATGGCAGGATCGTGTGCAACCCTTGTGGACGCGGGTCAGCGGCGGCTGCCGGCCGAACCGGGACACCGAGCGGACGGTCGAGGGGGCGGGGTTCCTGATCGAGGCCGCCACCCGGCGGGCGCGGGGGAACATGCGGCGCCTGGTGGCGCGGGCTCGGCCCGGCGACGGACGCCGTTGCCCGCGCGCGCCGCGCGGGCTAGCATCGCTCGTGCCCACGTCCATCCAGGTGGTGCGCGACTCGATCTCGCTCGACGATCTCCGTGCCATCGCGCGTGACCAGTTCGGCGAGATGGTGAAGGCGGTCGTCGACGTGGCGCAGGGCGTCATGGCCATCGGCGGCGAGCTCCACGCCGACGAGGAGACGGTCCTGCTCGATCAGGGCTCCCGCCAGGCGGACCTCTGGGGCATCAACCTGTACCCGGATGCCCCGCCGTCCGAGCAGCTCGAGTTCGACGCCATGATCAACGTCCGGCCCGCGGCGGGGAACCGGTCTCGTTCCGTCGAAGACCCGGCCCTCCAGGCCCGCATCCGCGACACCGTCGACCGACTGGTCCGCCCGTGACCGCGCCGGGTCCGCGTCATGCGGGCCTCGCGGCCGGGCGCTGGCACCAGCTGTCGCTCGCCGAGCAGCTCGGGAACGTGGGAGCGGAGGTGGGCCGGATGCGCCGTCGCCGCGGGGCGGGGGAGCCGGTGTCGCAGGCCGCCTTCGAGCGCGCCCTCGAGCTTCTCGATCTCACGCTGGCGGACCCGCGCTGGCGCGGCCGCCGGCGTGAGATAGCCCGCGCCCGCGAGATGCTGTGCGACGCGGCGCTCGGCGGGCGCGAGTACGGGTCGACGCTGGAGGGTCTCGACCGCTACTTCCTCGCCTTCGCGGTGCTCGCCCGCCGGGGGCGATAGCGGCGGACCGACTCCTAGCCGCGCGCGGGCGGAATCCCGACGACGATCGACTTGGTCTCGAGGTACTCCGCCAGCCCCTCGTGGCCGCCCTCGCGGCCCAGCCCCGACTCCTTGAACCCGCCGAAGGGGATCTCGTGCGTGTAGCCGGCGGCGTCGTTGACGCCGACCAGCCCGTACTCGAGCGCTTCGGCGACGCGGGTGGCGCGGCCGAGGTCCCGCGTGTAGAGGTAGGCGGCCAGGCCGAAGCGCGTGGCGTTGGCCCGCTCGATCAGCTCGCTCTCCTTGTGGAACGTGAGGACGGGGGCGACCGGTCCGAAGATCTCCTCCCGGCAGACGCGCATCTCGTCGCGCGCCTCGAGCAGGACCGTCGGCGCGTAGAAGTGCCCGCGTGCGAGCGGGCCCTCGCCGAGGGCGTGGCCGCCCGCCGCCGCCCGGGCGCCGCCCGCGACGGCATCCTTGACCAGCTCGTCCACCTTGCGGCGGGTCTCGTCGTTGATGAGGGGGCCGATCACCACGCCCGGCTGGGTTCCCGGGCCGACCTTGAGCGCGCGGACGCCGTCCACGAACCGGGGGATGAAGCGGTCCGCGATCGCCGTCTGGACGAAGATCCGGTTGGCGCAGATGCACGACTGGCCCCCGACGCGCAGGAACTTCATCGCCACGGCGCCCTCGACCGCCGCGTCGAGATCGGCGTCGTCGAAGACGACGAACGGCGCGTTCCCGCCGAGCTCGAGCGACACGCGCTTGAGTGTCCGCGCCGCGGCGGCCGTCAGGGCCTTGCCGACGTCGGTCGAGCCGGTGAAGGCGAGCTTCGCGACCAGGGGGTGCTCCACCAGCGTCGTGCCGATGGGGCCCGAGCGCGAGCCGGTCACGACGTTGAACACGCCCTTCGGGAGCCCCGCGTCCGCCGCGAGGCGCGCGAGGCGGAGGGCGGTCAGGGGCGTGGCCGACGCCGGCTTCAGCACCACCGTGCACCCGGCGGCGAGCGCCGGGGCGACCTTCCGCGTCACCATCGTCGCGGGGAAGTTCCAGGGCGTGACGGCGGCGACCACCCCGAGCGGCTGGCGGAGCACCCACAGGCGCTTCTCGCGCGCGGGCGAGGGGACGATGTCTCCGTAGGCGCGTCGCGCCTCCTCGGCGAACCAGCCGAAGTAGCCGAGCGCGAACGTGACCTCGCGCCGGGCCTCGTCGAGGGGCTTCCCGTTCTCGCGAGTGACCTGGAGGGCGAGGTCCTCCCGGTGGCCTTCCATCAGCAGCTGGATCCGGTGGAGGATCGCGCCGCGCTCTCGGGCGGGCAGCGCCGCCCATGGCGGGAAGGCCCGGTGCGCCGCCTCGACGGCCCGCGCCGTCTCTCGGGGGCCGCCGTCGGCGACGCTGGCGATCACCTCGCCGGTCGCCGGGTCGGACACCGGGAACGTGCCCTTGTCGGCCGCCTCGATCCACTCGCCGTCGACGAACATCCGGTGATGTTCCGTCATGGACGTGGCCCTCCCCCGGGTCGGCGGGCTCGGTCGGTGGTGCGCATTCTGCCCTCCTGGCCGGGCGAGGGTCAAGGCATACTGGCCGCGCGCGATGGGCACTGCCGGCGAGATCCGCCCGTTCACGGTGCACGTCCCCCACGGGGTTTTCCAGGATCTCCGGGAGCGCCGCGCCCGCACCCGCTGGCCCGACGACGCTCCGGCCGGTGACGCGAACGCCCGGCGTGTCGTGGACCCTCGCGGGACCGGCCGATGATGCTGGACGGCGCTCTCCCGCCGCTCCTCGTCCTGCTCGTGGCGGGGCTGCTGCTCCTGGGCCGGCGTCTTGCCTGGCCGCGGACCGGCGCGGACGGGGCGATCCCACCGGCCCCGCCGGCATGGACGGACGCGGCGATCGCGATCCTGCTCGTGGCGCTGACCGCGACACTCCTGCTCGCGATGGGCCGGCCCCTCGTGTACCGTCACGGGCCCGTCCGGCTGTGGTCGGGCGACATCCGGAGCGACCAGAACTCGCAGCAGCTGGCCGATCCGTACACGCTCACGCACGTCACGCACGGAGTGCTGCTCTTCGGCCTGGTGGCACTCGCGCGCCCGCGGCTTCCGGTCCGGACGCGCGTCGTCGTGGCGCTCGCGCTCGAATGCGCCTGGGAGGTGCTCGAGAACACCGACGCCGTGATCCAGCGCTATCGCGCCGCCACGGTCTCGCTGGGCTACTACGGCGACAGCGTGCTGAACACGGTGGGCGACGTCCTGGCGGCGGCGCTCGGGTGCATGCTGGCGGCGTGGCTGCCCGTGTGGCTCCTCGTCGCCGGAGTCGTGCTGCTCGAGGGAATCCTGGCGGTGTGGATCCGGGACAACCTCACGCTCAACGTCCTCATGCTGCTCCGACCGGTCGAGGCGATCCGGCGCTGGCAGGGCGGGGGATAGCGCCGGAGGTCGAGCGGCGCGGCGAGGCTGCCGGCGCGGATTCGAGTGGGGCAGCGGGCCGGCGTCGGCCGCGCCCGCATCGGGACGATCGGCCGGACGGGCGGAACCGGTGGCGCGTCCAACCGGCGGAGCGTCGCAACTCCTGGGCACTGGCCGCGGCGGCTCGCTCCCGACGAGGGGACCGCCGCGCGGCGGGTTGAGCCCGCCGCGGGCGGCGCCCGGGATCCGGGCTACTTGTCCTTGATCGCCGCCTGCACCTTCTGCGCGACATCCGGCGGGATCGTGCTCATGCCGTGGGCGGTCTTGGCGTGCTCCGCGCCCTTCTTCATGACCTCGGCGACGTCGTGTCCCTCGATGACGGTCTTGCAACCCGGCATCAAGTCTCCGCAATGAAGCACCTTCGCCATGATGGCCTCCCTTCAGTCTCGTCGGTCGGCCGACGGCAGCGCGACGCCGACGGCCGTCACGCCGTCGAGTCACGTCCGGCGCTCTCGCGAGCGCCTTCTTGAACCGTAGACCCGGCCGGGCGAGCCGTCAACTCGTCAGGCTTCGAGATCGCGCTCGACGGCGAGGTAGTCGGCTACCCCGACGATGTCGCCGATCTCCCCGGCCGTGAGGGCCCGCTCGTCCGGCAGCGGCCGGCCGGCGGCCATGAGCGCCAGGGCGTCCCGGAACGCGGCCGCGGCCGCGAGGACGAGGGAGATCCCGTAGAGGGCGACCTCGAAGCCGAGCTGGTGGACCTGGGCCGGTCCGCGCCACGGCCGGCCCGGCTCGTCCACCTGGACGATCTGCGGTACCCCGACGGCCGCGCGGATTCGCCCGAGCTCGGCCGGGTCGTGCGGTCCGGTGACGAACACGAGATCGGCGCCGAGGTCCGCGAACGCGGCGGCCCGCCACAGCGCCTCGTCCAGGCCGGTGGCTCGCCCGGCTGCGTTGCGCGCGTCGGTCCGGCCGATGATCAGGATCTCGGCGCCGGCCTCCCGTGCCCGGACGGCCGCCTTCACGCGGCGAAGAGCGTCCGACCGCGGAACGACCGCGCCCGGCGCTCCGAAGTCCCGCTTCGGGCTCTCCTGATCCTCCAGCATGAGGCACGCGGCGCCGGCCGCGGCGAGCCCTCGCACCGTGCGCTGGACGTTCTGCGCGCTGCCGAACCCGGTGTCGGCGTCGACGATCAGGGGGATCGCGGCCGCCGCCGCCACGTCCCGGGCCTCGGCCGCCATCTCGCCATAGGAGAGGAGGCCGGCGTCCGGAGCGCCGAGCCGGGCCGCGGACACCGAGAAGCCGCTGAGGAAGGCCGCCGGGAATCCGGCCCGCGCGATCATGCGAAACCCGAGGGCGTCGTAGCAGCTCGGCACCGTGAGGCCCCCGCGAGCGAGCTGCGCGCGCAGCCGCTCGGCCAGGGAGACCGTGCTCGGCGTTGCGCCCGGCGCCGGCGGGCGGTCAGCGGTCATGTGCGTGTGGGGCTTTCGGGGCTTCGGAGGCCAGGGTCACGCGACAGCCGGGATCACCTCGCGGGCGATGAGCTCGACGGCGGCGAGGTCGTCGATGTCGAGACACTGCATCATGACCCGCCGGACGCCGAGCCCGTGCCAGCGGCGCAGGTCGCGCACGACCTCGTCCACCGAGCCGAAGAGGAAGCTCTGGGCCCGCCACTCCGCCTCGTGCTCCGGGACCCGCGGGAACCACTCGCGGCCCCGGGCCAGCCGGGCCAGGACCTCGGCCCGCGTGCGGCCCACCACGATCGGGACCATCAGCGACAGCTGGATCGTCGCCGGATCCCGGCCGACGGCGCGGCAGTGGCCGGCGAGGACATCGAGCTTCCGCGGGTACTCGTCGAAGGTCACGCGCGTCACGTTCCACTCGTCGGCGAGCTCGGCGGCGACGCGCATCGTCCGCCGCTCGCCGCGCCCGCCGACGATGAGCCGGACGCCCGTCGGGAGCGGGAAGCTCTGCGCCTCGACGAGCGGGGCGTAGGGCTGATCGAGCGTCACCGGGGTCCCGCGCCAGAGCTGGCGGATCGCCCGCGCCCCGCATTCCAGACGGTCCATGCGCTCGCGGAGCGGCGGGAACGGGATGCCGAACATCCGGTGCTCCATCTCGTTCCAGCCCGCCCCGATGCCGAGGTCGAAGCGGCCGCCGGACAGCTGGTCGATGGCGGCCGCCTGCTTGGCCAGGAGCGCGGGATGGTAGAACGTCAGCGGGGAGACGATCGGGCCGAAGCGGATCCGCTTGGTCGCCGTGGCCACCCACGGCAGCGATGCCCACGTCTCGAGCGAGGGCCGCGTCGGGTCTCCGAAGAGCCCGGTGAGATGGTCGGAGCGGTAGAGCCCGCCGAACCCGCCGTCCTCCGCGGCCCGAGCCAGGCGCTGCCAGCGCTCCCAGGTGAGGCCTTCCTGGCCCTCGATCATGACGTTCAGCTCGAGCCCCTTCCGGGTCATGCGTTCTCCTGGTGCGGGGTCAGCCCCGGTTCGCGGGGTCAGACCGTCCTGGGCATGCCGGGCATCCCGGGTCTGACCCCACCACGCTGCCCATTCGGGGTCTGACCCCATCATGGAAGAACGGAATGCGTCGCCGCGAGCGCCTCGCGGGCGACGGTCAGGGGGTCTCGCGCCCAAGCGGCGGGATTGGGCGCCTCGTAGGAGCAGTACCCCGCGTAGCCCGAGCCGCGCGATGACCTGGAAGAACTCGCGGAACGGGACGATCCCCCGGCCCGGCGGCAGGCGGTCGAGGGCCTTCCCGGGCTCGAGCCCCGAGGCCGGCACGTCGCTGTACTGGACGTAGGCGATCTCGCCGGGACCGAGGTCTTCCACGGCCCGCAGGCCGCCCCCGCCGCGGTGGAGGTGGTACGCGTCGACCAGGAGGCCGCACGACCGGTGGTCCGCCCGCGCGATCACCTCGCGGAGCCGCTCGATCGAGTTGAGCTGGGCGGCCTGCGACGGCGCCTCGAGCGCGATACGGATCCCGTGCGCGGCGCCGATGTCCGCCACCTCGCGGACGGCGGCGGCCGCCCGCGCGATGTCGCCTGTTCCCATGTCGGCGGGGCTCATGACGGTCGTGGCGCCGAGCGCCTGCGCCCACCGGCAGGACTCGGCCATGGCCGCCAGGAGGCGCGCCCGCTCCGCGCCGTCGGCGAACATCCAGCCCAGCTGGCCGCCGACGCAGGCCACGACCAGGCCGCTCGCGCGGACCAGGTCGAGCACCGCCTCGGCGGGCTGCCCCGCCTCGGCGGCCCGCGCGAAGTCGATCCGCCGGAGCTCGATGGCCGGCCACCCCGCGTCCCGCGCGGTCCGAAGCGCGTCGGGCAGGGGCGAGGCGTCGAGCGTCCAGGTGTGGAGCGCGAGGCGCTCCCGCATCGGCGCGGGGGCCGGGCACACGGGGCTCACCGCCTGTCCGCATGAGGCATCTGCACAGAGCGGCACTCCGGCCGCTCGGGGTCTGACCCCCGCTGCCACCCTGCTCCGGTGCGCGAACGCGTCCGGGTTGACGACGTGGAGCCGCTCGCCCTTCAGGTGGGCGGCGATGGTCGCGATGGCGATGTTCAGCATGTTGAGGCTCGCCTCGTGGGTGTTGTAGCCGATGTGAGGCGTGATGAGGGCGTTCGGCAGGTCGCGGAAGATGTGCGGGCCGGGCGGCACGGGCTCCTCGTCGTACACGTCGAACGCCGCGCCGGCGATCCGTCCGGCGCGGAGGAGGTCGGCCAGCGCCGCGTTGTCCACGATCTTCGCCCGCGCCGTGTTCACGAAGTAGGCGTCCGGCTTCATCCGCGAGAGGAGCGATCGCGACACCAGGTGCTCCGTCTCCGGCCGGAGCGAGAGGTGGATCGAGACCACGTCCGAGCGGCTGAAGACCTCCTCCAGCGGGACCAGGGCCAGGCCGTGCTTGGCGCGGTCCGGTGTCGCGTGGCGGGTCCAGCCGACGAGCTTCATGCCGACCCCCGCGCCGAGCCGGGCCATCTCCTGGCCGATGGGGCCGAGGCCGACCAGGCCGAGGGTCTTGCCCCGGAGCTCCGAGCCCTGGAAGCGGCCGGGCTCCCAGCGGCCCTCCTTGAGGGACACGTAGGCCGTCGCGATGTGGCGCGTGAGCGCGAGGATCATGCCCAGGCAGTGCTCGGCGACGGAGGTCGCCCCGTAGTCGGGCGTGTTGCTCACGACGATCCCGCGGCGGGTGGCGGCCTCGATGTCGATGCAGCTCGCGTAGCCGATCCCGAGGAACGCGACGAACTTCAGGCGCGGGCAGCGGGCGAGCACCTCCTCGTCCATGAGCGTGTAGTCGAGGACCACCGCGTCGGCGTCCTTCACGCGCTCGATGAAGTCCGCCCGGTCGCGGGGGTGGCCGGGAGAGACGACCAGCTCCCCGAGGCGGCGGAGGGGATCGAGGTGCTCGGGCTTCTGGACGAACTCGGCTCCCTCGGGAATGACGATGCGCACGGTCGGGCTCCTTTGGTCAGTCAGCGTCAGCGACGCCGGCGGCTCGGGACGGGGTCAGACCCCGGAGCGGATTGAGTGGCCCCGTGGTGAGATCGATGGGGTCTGACCCCGGCGTGCCGCGCCGTCATGGGTCGGGCCGGGAGAATCGCTGGGCGTTTCCCATGTGCGGCCAGACGTAGGCCTGGACGTTGGCCAGGATCTGCCGGTGGTGGTTGCGATCGTGGTGGACCCACTCGGCCAGGAGATCCGCGATGGACAGGCGCCCCACGTGGGGGTGGCGGCCGGCTCGCGCGAGATCTCCGGGCCGGAGCGCCTCGACCAGCGCGGTGCTCGCCTCCCGGAGGCGAGTCCACTCGGCCAGGAGCGCGCCGAAGTCACGGTCGCAGTCCCGGCGCTCCCGCGAGACCGCGTCCGGGTCCCAGGTCCGGAACTCGGGATCGGTCTCCGCCATGATGGTCCGGACGCGGCCTCCGAAGCCGCGCTCCTCCGCCTCGATCAGATGGCCGAGGACGTCGAGGGCGCACCACTCGCCCGGGGCCGGGTGCCAGCGCAGCAGGGCTCCCGGCAGCCCGGTGCACTCCACGCGCACGGCGAGGAGCGAGGCGCGG
This sequence comes from uncultured Candidatus Rokubacteria bacterium, assembly GCA_963745015.1. Taxonomy (GTDB): domain Bacteria; phylum Methylomirabilota; class Methylomirabilia; order Rokubacteriales; family DASRDR01; genus DASRDR01. The sequence continues at coordinate 231,918 of CAVUVU010000005.1, read as the reverse complement.
AGCGCGTTGGCCACCTCGCGCGGGCCCAGCGGGGCGGTGAGCTCGGAATGCGTCATCGGCACTGCTCCTCGGGGCGCGGTGTCCCGGCGGCACGGCGGGCGGCGCGGGGCGGATCGATCGGGCGCCCGCGTCATCGTAGCAAGCTCCGGTCAACCTCGCAGCAGGGAAGTCAGGAACTCCACGGCCCGTCGCTCCGCCCACGACCCCGCCCGCCAGGGCCACCGGCCCTCGAGGAACCCGGCGTGACCGCCGCGTGCGGTGAACTCGGCGCGGACGTTCGCCGGGAGCTCCTGCGGATCCGGCAGGGTGCGCCCGGGCACGATGGGGTCGTCGTGGGCGCTGAGGAGGAGGGCCGGCCGGCGGATCCGCGCGAGGTAGGGCCCGCTGGAGGCCCGCGTCCAGTAGTCGACCTCGTCCCGGAAGCCGTTCAGCGGCGCCGTGACGACCCGGTCGTACCGGGCGAACGTTCGAGCCCGGCGCATCGCCGCCACGTCCACGAAGCCAGGATACCGGCGCTCCTTCTCGATGACTTTCGAGCGCATGGTCCTCAGGAAGTTGGCGGCGTAGACGAGACGGTGGAATCCGCGGTCGAGGACCCGCGCGGAGGCGGCCACGTCGAAGGGGACCGAGATCCCGACCGCGCCCCGGAGCTCCGCCGGCGCCGCCTCGCCCACCTCTCCCAGCCACTTCAGGAGGACATTGCCTCCGAGCGAGACGCCGACCGCGCCGACGGCGACGCCGGGCGCGCGCGCGACGAGCGCCTGGACCACCCAGGCCAGGTCGCCCGTCTCGCCCGAGTGGTAGAAGCGCGGCAGACTGTTCAGCTCGCCGCTGCAGGAGCGGAAGTTGAACACGACGGGGTGCCAGCCCGCCGCCCGCCCGGCCCGGAGGAGCCCCGACGCGTAGTGAGAGCGCGACGACCCCTCGAGGCCGTGGAGCACGAGGAGTGTCGGTCTCGGCGTCTCGGCGTCGCCGGGATCGCCGTCGAGCCAGTCGAGATCCACGAAGTCGCCGTCGGGCGTCGACAGCCGCTCCCGACGGAGCGGGAGGCGATCGTTCCGGAAGAGCGGGCCCCAGATGGTCTGGACGTGTCCGTTCCTGCCCCACCAGGGGGCGCGGAAGGCGCCATCCCCGCCGACCGCCCGGGGGCGGGCGGAGGCGGCGGGCGACGGCAAGGTGCCCGATCGCTGGGTTGCCAAAGCCCTGATTCCCGTCAGAAGCCGGCGCGGGCGGGGTTCTCGATCAGGAGCACCGACTCCTGCTGGAACAGCTCGCGGTAGCGGTCGCGGAGCTCCTGGACCGACGCGCGCGGCCGGGCGTCCGGCGCGTGGACGATCTGGAGGATCTTCGTGGGCTCCGCGATGATCTGGCCGTCGCGGCGGCGGTACTGGCCCATGGCGTCCAGCACGGTGAAGCCGTCGGGGAAACGCGGGGCGATCTGCTCCGCGACGAAGCTCCGCCACTCGGCGTCCGTCACGATGCTGCCATCGGGCTTGAGCCGGCCGAAGTAGAGCTCGCTGCGGACGAGAGCCTGCGTGCCCGGCACGGGGGCGGGAGCCGGCGCGCCGGCTGCGCAGCCGGCGGCGCTCAGGAGGAGCAGGCCCGCCACGGCGCCCCGGGCGCGCAGGCGCACGCGCCCGGGGCGGGCGCACGGACTCCTCACCGCGTGTATCGTCCCAGCGCGTCCCGGTTCAGCCGCACGCCGAGGCCGGGGCCCGTGGGCACCCGGAGCATCCCCTCCTCGTCGAGCCGGAACGGCGGATCGATGATGTCCTCGATGTACGGGACGCCGGTCTGGTACTCGACCCAGCGCGCGACCGGCATCGCCGCGGTCAGCGCCAGGTCGGCGGCCACGCCGATGGCCGTGTTCCAGCCGTGGGGGACGAGCAGGACGCCGTGGTCGTAGGCCATCCAGCCGATCCGGCGCGCCTCCGAGAGGCCGCCGCACTTGGTGACGTCGGGCTGGATCATGTCGACCGCCCGCTCGGTGATGAAGGGCTGGAACGCCTGGCGCCGCGTGAGGACCTCGCCGGTGGCGACGAGGACGGGCGAGGTCTGGCGGAGCTCCTTGAAGCCCGTGACGTCGTCGGGCCGGAGCGCCTCCTCGAACCAGACGATGCCGTAGTCGCCCAGCATCTTGGCGGTCTCGCGGGCCCAGCGAGACGCCGTGCGGCCAGAACTGCTCGCTGCCGCCGGCGTCGACCATCAGCTCGACGTCCTCGCCGACCGTCTCGCGCGCGGTCTTGATCAGCAGCTCGTCGAGCTTCCGGCTGACGCGGCCGAACGGGCGCCAGCCCATCTTGATCGCCCGGAAGCCGCGGGCGCGTCTGGGCCAGGAGCATGTCGCGGAGCACCGGCGGGTCGTCGAAGAGGATCGAGGCGTAGGGCTTGATGCGGTCGCGGTAGTTGCCGCCCAGGAGCCGCGAGACCGGCTGGCCGAGCGCCTGCCCCTGGAGGTCCCAGAGCGCGATGTCGATGCCGCTGATCGCGTGCTCGACGGCTGCCCCCGCGCCCCTGCCAGAAGGTCATCTGGCGGAGCTTCTCGGCGACCCGCTCGGCCTCGAGGCCCGTTTCGCCGATCAGCATGCGGGTTGAGGAGCTGCGAGCGCCGCTTCCACCAGGGCCCGGCTCGTATAGCAGCTGCCGATCCCGGTGAGGCCCTCGTCGGTCCTCACCTCGAGGAGCGTGTTCTTCTGCTCGTCGGGCTCGGTGCCGCCGGGCCAGCCGTGGTCGTGAGTGGCGCCCGAGAGGGGAATCGTGCGGACCTCGGTGATCTTCATCGGCCTCCTCGTGTCATGCTCGCGTCGCGGGTGGCGTCGAGGGCGGGGCGGCACGGCCCGACCGTTCGAGATGTTGCCACATGCCGGGGCCTCCCGCCATGCGCGCCCGCCCGCCGGACGGCGTGCTAGGCTGCCCCCGGCGGCCCGCGGCGGTCCGGCCGCGACGTCACACTCACGGAGCGAGGGAACGCGCATGGCCGACTCGGGACAGCTGCGCCGGCTGGTGGCCTACAACCAGTGGGCGGACGAACGGATCCTCGACCGCGCTCGACGGGGTTCCGGCCGAGGAGCTTTCCCGGCCGCGCGAGGCGTACTTCGGGACGATCGAGGCGAACGTCCGCCACACGCTCGTGGCGCAGCGCAACTGGCTCGCGCGGTGGCGGGGCGAGGCGCCGCCGGACCAGACCATCGGCGACGCCCTGGCGCGAGGCCTACGCGGCGACGCACGCGAGCCCTCCGGGGGTACGTCGCCGGGCTCTCCGATGCCGACGCCGACCGGGTGCTCCGCTACACGGATCTTCGCGGGAACGCCCGCCAGGTCGTGCTGGCGTACTCGATCATGCACGTCGTGAACCACGGCACGGCGCACCGGGCGGAGACGGGATTGCTGCTCGAGCGCCTCGGGCGCTCTCCCGGCGACCTCGACTACATCTACTACTGCTTCGAGCATCCCTGAGCGCCGCGGCCGGCGGCCGGTCAGCCGCCCGCCGGGGTGAAGCGAAACAGCACCCAGTCGCGCCCTTCGAGGACGGCCTCGCGGGGAGCGTCGAGACCCGCCAGCTCGGGCAGCCGCCGCCGCGTCACGAGGAGGAGCCGGCCGCCGTGGCGCCGCGCCGCCTCGACCGCCTCGCCCGCCGACTGGCTGGAGGCCGCGAGGTGGCGCTCCGCGTAGTAGAGGAGCGGGTTCGCCGACGCCCAGTAGTGGTTGCCGAGGTACGGCACCGACTCGCCGGCGGGCGCCACCGCCTGGATCGCCGCGACGTTCCGCTTGAAGACGGCGTTCGGGTCCCGCGTCAGCAGCGACGGGTTCCACCAGAAGAGGAGGGCGACGGCGACCGCGCCGGTCGGGGACCAGGACGCGCGGTGAGGAGCGCGGCGACGCGCGGGACGAGCAGTGACGAGGGCATGGCCGGCGCAGAGCGCGAGCGCCGGCAGGATCGGGAAGACGAACCGCGGCGTCCGGAAGGACGACAGGCTGTAGAGCACCACGCGGGAGGATGATCCAGGCCGCCAGGACCGCGCCCTGGGCTCGCAGCCGACCCGGCCGGCGGAGGACGAGCCAGAGCCCGACGAGGCGCAGGCACGATGAGCGGCTGGAAGAACTTCAGCAGGATCAGCGGGTAGCGCGTAGCGCGCGGAGAGACGGAAGGACCGCGTGGATCGCCGGACCACGTGGGCGAGGAAGTGCGACGCCACCGCTCCCGATCCCTGGGTCCACCACTGGTGAGCGAGCCACGACGCGCCGATGGCGAGGCCCAGCGCGAGGCCGATCCACACCCAGGGCCGGCGGAGCGGGCGCCCGCAGCTCCTCGCTGGCGAGAGCGCCGACGAGCGCCGCGAGCGGCATCAGGCCGAGCACGCTCTTCGTCAGGATGGCCGCTCCCAGCGGCACCGCCAGCGCGAGCTGCCACCGGGGCCTCCCGCGCGCCTCCAGGTACACCCACACGGTGGCCGTGATCCAGAACGTGAGGGGCACCTCCATCATCAGGCGGCGCGCGTTGTCGACGAAGATCGGCGTGGCGAGGAGGCTTGCCGTCGCGGCGACGGCGGCGGCGCGCCCGACGGTGAGCACGCCGATTCGCCAGGTGAGGACGCAGCGTGCCGAGCGCGAGGAGCACCGTGGGGAGCCGCGCGGCGAGGTCGTGCTCGCCGAGGGCGTCGGAAGGCCCGGGCGACGAGCCAGAGATGGAGGGGCGGGTGCTGGTGCGTGGGCGTCCCGTTCCAGGTGACGGTGTAGACGCGCCCGCTCCGCGCCATCTCCACCGCCTCGCGCGCGTAGAAGGCGTCCTCCAGCGATGCCAGGCTCAGGTCCCCCATGCGCGCCGTGAACAGGACCAGCGCGGCGAGGAGGAGGACCGCCAGGGGGCGGAGCCGTTCCAGCGCGGCGACGGCCGCGGCGCCGGGCGGCGGGCCGCCCGGCGTCGGCCGCTCTCGTTCGGTCGCGTCCGTGCTCACCGGTGTCGCTCACTGTATATCGGGCGGCTGGTCCGGTGCACGCGCGGGGCCCGGCCTTCGGCGTCTGCCGCGCTGCCCCCGGGATGCGGTAGCATCAGGGTCGTCCCGGAGCCCGGCCGGCTCCGCGCCGAGAATCGGATGATCAGACGCGCGACCTTCCCTCTCCATGGCCGCCGGCGCCACTGGCTCGACGAGCGCGAACCGCACCGGGACGCGTCCGGCGGGCCGGCGCGGGCCTGAGCCGGAGCACGTCCGGCATGCGGGAGTCGATCCCGGCCTGGATGACGAACGGCCTCCTGGTGCTGGGCGGCATCGTGGCGGTCCTCCTGTGCATCGAGGGCATCTTCGCCTTTGCGCTGTCGCATCCGCAGATCCTCGCCTCGCGCGACGGCAGGGTCGGGGAGGCGCTCGCGTACGCGCGCGACTACTACGTCAACCGGGACCGGAAGCTCGTGCAGTACATGGCGGACTGCGCGCAGTACGATCGGGAGGTCACCTACACGCTCATTCCCGGCCGGAAGTGCCGCGTGGTCGGTCGCGAGTACGTGGTGGAGTATGCGGGGAACCGCGCGGGCTTGCGCGACAGCGACGAGACGCTGTCGCGGCCGGAGATCGTCGTCGTCGGCGACTCGCACGGAATGGGCTGGGGTGTGCGGGCCGAGGAGAGCTTTCCCAAGCGCCTGCAGGCGCTGACGGGCCGCTCCGTGCTCAACGCGTGCATGTCGTCCTACGGCACGGTGCGCGAGATGACGCTGCTGGAGCGGCTGTCGCTGCCGTCGGCCCGGACCCTCGTCATCCAGTACTCCGACAACGACGTCGTCGAGAACAGGCCGTACGTCGAGCGTGGCGCGCTGGAGATCCTGCCGGAGTGGCAGTACCGGGCGGTCGTCAAGGAGCACCGCCTCGAGACGCGCTACTACCCGCTCAAGTACACGAGCAGCCTCCTCAACATCGACGGCCTGGCGGTGCCGTGGCGCAAGCCGCCCTCGCCGCGAGCCGACCGGATGGAGGAGGCGCCGTACTTTCTCGACGTGCTGCTCCGCCACCGCGCGAGCGTCGAGGGCAGAACGGTCGTCGTCGTCGAGATCAATGCCCACAACCAGAACGACGGGACGTTCATCGGAGCGGTGCGGGCCCGGCTCGCCGAGCCCCGGTATGCGGCGCTCGCCCGGTGGGTCACCGCGATCGATCTGTCACGCGCGCTCGGGCCGGACGACTACTACCTGCTGGACGGCCACCTGAACGCCGCCGGCCACGAGAAGGTCGCGCGGCTCGTGGCGGAGGAGCTGGAGCGGCGGGCGACGCTCGGCCCCTGATCGTCTGGCCCGCCCGCTCCCCCCGCCGCGGCCCGCGGGCTCACCCGCGGTTCCGGGCGAGCACCCGCAGCGCGGCGCCGAGCGCCGCCTGGTTGCTGGTCACGACGGGGACGCCGAGGGCGGCGGCGATCGCGTCCCGGGCGTCGAACGCCTGGAACGTGCAGCAGGCCACGAAGACGGCGTCGGCCGGCCCCCGCCGGAACGTCTCGACGGCGAACCGGGCGATCGCCTCCGGCGGGATGGCGGCGATCGCGAGGCTGTCCGTCAGCCCGAGGCCGGCCGCGACCGGCACCCTCAGGCCGTCGGCCTCCAGGCCGGCTCGGATGGGCGCGGTCAGGGCCTCGGGGTACGGAGTGACCACGGCGACCGAGCGGGAACCGAGCGCGGTCAGCTCGTCCCGCACGGCGCGCATCGTGCTGACGACCGGCGCGTTCGCCGCCTGGGCGATCTCCTCGCAGAGGCGCGCCTCGTAGTCCCGGCCCCGCAGGGCACCGGCCGACGTGCACGAGAAGACGACCACGTCCGGCCGGATCGTCGCGAGGTCAGCGGCGGCCGGGAGGACGTGGGCGTCGAGCATGCGCACCTCGTCCGCCGGGGTGGTCGTCGGCAGGCGCATGCGGGCCGCGTGGACGGTCACCTCCGGGGGGACCCGCCGATAGAAGTCCACCTCCTGGACCGTGCCCGAGGAGGGGAGGAGGAGCCCGAGGCGGCGCGCCTTCACGGCGGAGGGGAGAACGCCCGCGCGTACTCCGGCGGCCGAGGCCGGAGGAGCGCCCGGCAGCGGCACGAGGCCGGCTCGTCGAGGCGGCCGAGCAGGGCCAGCTCGAGCGTTGCGGCGACGCGGGGGAGCGTCTCGAGGTACAGCCGGTCGAGCGTGATGGTGGGATCCTCGGCCTCGAGGCCGGTCCCCCAGTTGGCGACGACGTGGTAGTAGCCGAGGTGCATTCCGCAGACCCGGGCCAGCACCGGGCTGACGCAGTCGCCCGTGATGACGGGCATGCCCGTCAGGCGCCCGTAGAGCTCGAGCTCCCGGCAGGTCGCGAGCGACTCGAAGCCGTTGCCCGCCAGCCAGCGATTGAGGACGACGCCTCCCTCCGGGCCGTGGACGCGCCGGAAGCGAAACCCCGGCACGCGCTGCGCTTCCTCGCGGATCGCTCCCGCGAGCGCGGGACAGAACGGGTCGTCCATGATCGCGACCTGGCTGGCGAGACAGAACTCGAGCTCGGTGCCCGGGAGGCCGGTCGGCATCGTGTCACGCGCCAGGTAGCTCCGCGGCAGGACGAGGTCCCCCGGACGGACGGCGTCCTCGTCGCGCGCGCTTCGCCGCCAGTCGCAGCTCCCGCTGGTGCCGCCGACCAGGAGGACCCGCACGCCGGCCCGCCACAGGATCCAGAACGTCTTCCACTCGCTCGCCCGGAGCAGCGGGTCCTCGCCGACGACCTGGCCGTAGGTCGGGATGCGGAGGAACTCGCGGCCGCCGGGCGCCCGGTAGTGCTCGACCTGCGGGCCGAGACCGTAGGGCGTCGGGGGGCGATGGACACCGAGCCGGGCGTGCCCTTGTTCCGCCGCGACCTCGTGGAAGCGATCGCCGAGCCCCCACGTCGGACTGCCCCCGAGCGTCGCGATCGCGGCGCGTGGCCCCTGGTACGGCACGCCCGGGTCGAGGCCGCAGAGACAGCCGTTGTGACCCGGGCTCATCGGCGGCAGCGAGCGGGACGAACGGGCGTTAGAGGCCCCACGCGCTAGAGGGTGGGAGCCGGACCCGGAGAAGTCAACCCCGGCGGGCACCGCGACCGCGGCCATCTTCGTGGGAAGCGTGCCGACTCGTGCAGGCATGTTTCGAGATGGCCGGCCTCGCGGATCGCCTACCGACTCCGGCGAGCGCGTGCCAGGCCCGTTCTCGCCGCTCGCCCAGGAGGACACGGACGCCACGGCGCCTTGACGCGCGAGGTCACCCGGATGCCGAAGTTTGACACGGGCCTACTCGCCAGTGCACCGGCGCGGCGAGGGCGCGCCCGTCTAGACGCTGTTCGACGGCGGCTTCCGGGGTACCCAGCCGTGGCACGCCCTTCGCATTCCAGCCTTCGGGTAACGGCCATGAGCACACTGTTGCTGGTCAGTGGGGACGCCGGCTCCGGGCAGGCCTCGGGGACCGAGAAATCCACGCCGCGGCGCGGCCAGACCCTGAAGGGAGCGCTGGAGCGCGCCGGCTACGAGGTGGTGCAGGCCGAGGACGCCGCCAGCGCGCTCGCGCGGTTGAGCGAGCGGCCAGACCTCGTTGTCCTGGCCGGCACGGTCCCGGACATGGAGCTGCTCGAGTTCTGCGCGGTGTTACGCCGCGATCCCGTTGCCGAGAGGATTCCGTTCGTGCTCGTGGCGGAGGCGGCCGCCCGAACCGGGCGCGCCGCCGCGCGGGCGGGCGCGGATCTCGTGTTTCCGGCCACGATCGGCCCCACCGAGATCGCCGAGCGGCTGCGCCGCCTCTTCTAGGCGTGCTCTCCCGGCCCACGGCCCGAGCCTCCATCCCGACCTGACCGCACCACCCCCGCGCGCCGTCCCCGTGTGCCCGCAGTTCGCGGTGACCCCGCGCACCGTGACGTAGTCATGGTCGCCCGACGATGGCCTGGTCATGGGGCCACCCTGGCGCCCTCGGGAAACATGAGCTATCGTCGGCGTCGCTCGGCGAGGACGCGTGTTGCCGTCCCGACTGCCAACCTCCATGAGGTGACCCGATGAACCGAAGAGCTTTTTGCTGCCGTGTCCTGACGGTCCCGATGATCGCGCTGGCCACGCGCGCCGCGGCGCAAGGGGCGGGAGCGTACCGCGTCGCCTGGGTCTCTCTGGAGCAGGAGGGTTCCAGCCCCCCGGTGTTCGCCGCCTTTCGCGCCGGCATGGCCGACCTGGGCTACACGGAAGGCAAGAATCTGATCATCGACGCGTGGTGGGGCAACGGGTCGACCGATCGGCTCGAGCAGTTGCGCGGCGACATCCTGCACGCCCGGCCGGATGTCATCGTCGCCCAAGGTGGCGTCGCGTTGACGCCGATGCTGCACGCGAGCGTGAACCGCCCGGTGCTGTTCAGCATGAGCGGCGACCCGGTCGAAGCGAAGATCGTCGCCAGCTATGCGCATCCCGGCGGCAATGCCACCGGGATCACCCTGTTCGCGGCCGAGCTTACCGGCAAGCGCATGGCCCTGCTCAAGGAGATCTCGCCGAGCACGCGCAGCATCGCAGCGATCGCCCATCCGGGACACCCGGGCGCACCGCGTGAGCTGCAATCCTCGCGCGATGGCGCCGCCAGGCTCGGCCTGGCGCTGAGCTACTTTCCGACGCAGGCCGTGGCCGAGCTGGATGGCGCGCTGGCCGAGATCGCCAGGGCCCGCATCGACGCGGTGCTCGTCTTTGCCGACGGCTTCACCCTGGCCCACGCGGATCGCATTGCCGCTTTCTCGCTGCGCCACCGCATTCCCGTGGCGGCTGGCTGGGCGTCGTTCGCACAGCGCGGCAACCTCTTGGCCTACGGCCCGGAGTTCGCGGATGTCTATCGGCGTCTGGCCACCTACGCCGACCGCATCCGCAAGGGCGCGAAGCCGGGCGACCTTCCGGTGGAGCAGCCCACCAAGTTCGACCTCGTCGTCAACCTGAGGACGGCCAAGGCGCTCGGCCTGACGGTTCCGCAGACCGTGCTGGCACAGGCCACCAGTGTGATCGAATGAATCGGCGCCTGGCCCACGCATCGCTCGGTACGGCGGAGATGGCCGACCGGCTACGCCGGCTGTACCAGGCGCCGCCCCGGAGGACCGCCGCTTCCGTTCGAGCGGGGAGCCAGGCGACCGGCCTGCGCGCGTCCCTGCCCGTCACGGGAGTGCGTCACCTCGCGCTCTCGGGCGCGGTGCCGCGGGGGACGCCCACGCGACCCACTCCGACAGGACGACGAGCGTCCAGAGAGCTCTCGCGTGGTCGCCGCGGCGCTGCCGGTGCATCTCGAGCAGCGTGATCGCCGCGTCCGGATCCACTCCCGCCGCGCGGAGCCGGTCGTCGCCCAAACGGGCCGCCGCCCACGCATGGAGCGGCCCCCGGAGCCAGCGGGCCAGCGGGACCGAGAGTCCGCGCTTCCGGCGGGACACGACCCTGGCCGGCAGGTAGCGGCGCGCGAAGCGCTTGAGGAAGACCTTCGTCGTCACGCCCCGCACGCGCTCCGCGACGGGGAGCGATGCCGCGAACTCCATGACCGCATGGTCGAGAAACGGCGCGCGGAGCTCGAGGGCCGAGTTCATGCTCGCGCGGTCGGCCTTCGTCAGGAGCCCCTCCGCCAGCGAGGTCTCCAGGTCGATTCGCTGCAGGACGTCGAGGACCATCCCGTCCACGAGGGGAGCGTCCGATGAGTCGTGCTCGATGCCCAGCCGCTCCAGGAGCTCCGGCGAGACGCTCGACGTCCAGTGCCGGTGCCGATCCACGGCCTTGAGCTCGGCGGCGGCCACGAAGCGCTTGAGCAGATAGGAGAGGGTCACCTTCCGGTCGCTGGGCGGCCACCGGTCGACCAGCACCCGAAGCGCGGCGCGCACCGATGCGGGGAGGCGCGTGTAGCGCTCGGCCAGGGTGGCGCCCACGTAGGTGGGATACCCTCCGAACAGCTCGTCCGCGCCCTCGCCGACCAGCGCGAGCTTCACGTCCCGGGACGCGCGGCGCGCGAGGAGCGCCGTGGGCACCCAGGCCGGGTCGGCGAGCGGCTCCCCCACGACGCGGATGAGCTCCGGGATGCCCTCCTGCAGCGCCTCCGGCGTGACGGCGACGGCGGTCCAGTCGAGCCCGAGGTGCCGGGCGATCTGCTCGGCATGGTCCCCCTCGTCGTAGGAGGCCTCCGCGAAGCGCAGCGTGTAGGCGCGGAGCCGCCGGCGGGGCGCCAGGCTCTTCGCGACCGCCGCGACGAGGGAGGAATCCAGCCCGCCGCTCAGGAACACGCCGCACTCGACCTCCGCGTCGGACTGGCGCCGCACGGCCTCCCGGAAGACCTCGTCGAACGCGTCGACCGTCGGGGCCCGTCTCGGGGTGGTCGTGATCGCCCAGCGCCAGTAGCGGCGACGCGTCACCCGGCCCTGCTCGACGACGACCACCTCGCCCGGCGCGACCTTGTGGACCTCCGCGAACGGCGTCTCGGGAGCCGTGAAGTAGCCGAAGCGGACGTAGCGGGCGAGAGCGCTCCGGTCCGGCGTGAGCTCGAGGGAGGGGTCCACGCTCAGCGCTGCGATCTCCGTCGCGAAGCGCACCATCCCGTTCGCCTGGCAGTAGAAGAGCGGGCGCTCCCCGGCCCGATCCCGGGCCAGGAGCAGCCGGCTCTCGCGCGGATCCCAGATCGCGACGGCGAAGACGCCGGCCAGCCGCTCGACGAAGCTGTCGCCCAGCTCCAGGTAGAGACCGGGAATGACCGCGACGTCGGTGGCGGAGGCGACGGGGCGTCCACGCGCCGCGAGCCACGCCCGGAGGCTCGCGTGGTTGTCGATCTCGCCGTTGCAGACCACCACGACCCCGCTCCCGGCGTCGACCATCGGCTGCCGGCCGTCGGCGAGGCCACGGATGGCGAGCCGCGTCGCCCCGAGCACCGCCGCGCGCGTGCCGTGGAGGCCCGAGTCGTCCGGTCCCCGGTGAGCGAGCGCGTCGACCATCGCGCGGACGTGGTGGCTCGCCTGGGCGCTGTCGAGCCCGCCGCCGGGAGCCGCGATGCCGCAGACGCCGCACATCTCAGGGGCGGGGCGGAGGAGGCACGAGGGCGCCCCACCAGCCCGGGCGGAGCTCCATCACGGAGACAGCCGCGGGACCGGGCGATCTCGTCCAGCAGGGACCGGGCGTGGTCCTTCGTCAGCACGTACACGGGCGTGGTCTGGCTCGCCAGCCATCGGGCGCGGTCGTCCAGGCGGACCAGCACCGGTGGCCAATTCGCGTCGTGCTTGAGCCGGTAGCGGACGTAGTTGCTGGTCAGCCCTCCTCGGCCGCGCTGCGTGATGTAGACCACCGGCTGGCCGACGTAGTAGGGGAGACCGACGGCGAAGCACTCGAGACAGGCGACCGTGGCGCCGGCCGGGAGCGGCGAGATCGCTCGCGCCAGCGCGCGCGCCGAGCTCGCCTCCGCGTACCGGGCGGCCGTGCCGAAACCGGCCGACAGGAAGAGGACCGCGGGAAGCACGAACACTCCGAGGGCCAGGCGGACATCGCGCCGGAACCGGACCGCGAAGGCCGCGAGGGCCACGCCCAGGAGGGACGCGACGAGAATGCCCGCGTCGGGTTGCAGCCGGCGGAACTCGTTGCTCTCGAAGCCGAGCAGGGTCTGGAGCCGATCCGGCCCGCCCAGGTTGATCGACAGCGCGCCGGCCGCGACCGCGCTGAGGATGGCGACTCCGAGCGCGCCGCGGAGGATGAGCCGGCGGGCCCGGCTCTCCGGGCTGGCGAGGGCGTGGTCGAACAGGCGCGCGGTCAGGACCGCGAGCGCGACGAGGCCCGGGAGGATGTAGCCCGGGCGCTTGGACTGCGAGGTCGAGAAGAACACCACCACGACCACCGCCCACACGATGAGGAAGCGGTCGGTCCGCGTCCAGCGGGCGCGGTTCCGCCAGGCCGCCACCGCGGCCTCGGGCAGGAGCACGCTCCACGGGAAGAAGACGAGCAGCAGGATCGGCCCGTAGTAGTACACGGGCTCGCTCCGTCGGAGTGTCGTGGTGAGGTAGCGGCGCGCGGTCTCCTCGACCAGGCCGTAGTGGAGGAAGTCGGGGTGCTCGACGACGAGGGCGACGAACCAGGGCAGGACGAGGGCGAGGAAGACCAGGAGATTCACCGGCGCGAGCATGCGCAGGATCGCCCGCGGGCGCCGCTCGACGAGATGGAGGACCGCGAGGACCGCGGCCGGCACGAGGAACCCGACCGGCCCCTTGATCAGGGTCGCGACCGCGCTCGACGGCCGCGCCGAGCAAGAGCCATCGGCGGCGCGCCGGCCCCGGGTCTTCCTCGGCCAGGTAGCCGGCCAGGATGGCCGCCGACACGAAGAGCGTCAGGGGCATGTCGAAGATGACCAGCCGCGCGAAGCCGATCACGAGGGGTGTCGTCGCCAGGACGAGCACGGTCAACGCGGCCGTCCGCTCGCCGTACACCCGCCGGCAGAACACGAACATCATGACGACGCAGGGCCGCGGCGCTCAGCGCGGAGGGCAGGCGGGCGGTGGTCTCGCTGCGCCCGAAGGCGCGGAACGAGAGGGCGACCGCGCGGAAGTAGAGGGCCGGCTTGTCGAGGTAGGGGATCGCGTTGAAGGTCGGCACCACCCACGCGCCGGACTCGGCCATCTCCCTCGCGACCTCGGCGTTTCGCCCCTCGTCCGGATCGATGAGCGGCAGGTCGCCGAGCCGGGCGAAGAACAGCACCGCCGCCAGGAGGAAGGCCACCCCGGTCAGCGTCCGGGGCTGCCACGTCCGCATCCACACCCTCGCCTTCGTTCTGTGGGGAAACTGCGCGAGCGGTCGGGTGGCTCGCCCCGCGCCTGCCCAATTGTATGGGCGAACGGGCGCGCAGGCTCAGAAGCGTTTGGCAGCGGGCTCGATTCGGTTCCCGGCGCGTTGTGGGCGGGCAGCGCCCGGTGCTATGGTGGCCCCATGCGTCGCATCGGGGTGCGGCTCTTCGCGATGCTGCTCCTGGCTCTCGCGGTCACGCCAGCCTGGGCGCACGGCCTCCGCCAGGCCAGCCTCCGCATCGAGTCCTGTCGACAGCCCCGTCGAGATCGTCGTCGCGGCTTCACCGGCCGCTCTCGCTCCCGCGCCGGCCGCCGCGGCGCGCCTCGCGCGCAGCCCGGGCCGGGCTCCGGTCGGTCGGTCCGGCCCCGGCCTGGCGGAGGTCACCGGGATCCTGATCGTCACGCTGGGTCTCGCCGGCTTCGGGCGAGTCCTGGCGGCGCGACCGGCGCATGGCGGTCGCCACCGTCACTGCCGCCCTGGTGCTCGGGTTCGTCGTCGAGACGACCCCGCACCTGGTGCACCATGCCCTGGACCCCGACGCGGGCGCCGGCTGTGAAGCCCTCCAGACTGCCGAGCGCAGCCAGGCGGCGATCGGCGCGCATCGACACGACGCCGGCCTCGGCTTCCGTCCGCCTGATCGACCCGCGGTCGATCGCCCCCGCTCCCACGCTCGCCGCGCCCACGCCCTGCGGGCGCGCCCCGCCGGCCTAGGCCCGCCCCGCCGTCCACGTCGCTCCGCGTTCCCACGACTCGTGGGCGCGTGGGGCTGTCTCGACGCTTCACGTTCGCGTCTCCCGAGGGAGTGATCCATGGAGGTCCGGCAGCTCGTCGCGCGACCGCCCGGCGTCGTTCCGAGCGTCGCTCGATCGGCGTTCGGCCGACGCGGGCTCGGCTGCCGGTCTCGCGTCTGGCGCCGCCTGATGACCGCGGCCCTTCTCCTGGGATCGGCCGTGCCGGCGTCGCCCGCGGGAGCGCATGCCGTCCCGGCAACGGCGGATCCTGCGTCGAATGCCCGCCTGGACGCGCCGCCGCGCGAGGCGGTGATCCGGTTCACCGAGCGGGTCGAGGCGCGACCGAGCACGCTCGAGGTGCTGGACGCGCGAGGCCAGCGGGTTGACCTGGGCGGGGCCGCCGTCGATCCCGCCGATCCGTGGCGCTACCGCGTCGGGCTGCCGCCCCTGCCGGAGGGCGCCTACACGGTGTCCTGGCGCGTGCTGTCGGCGGACGACGGGCATGTCACCAGCGGCGCCCACGCCTTCACGGTCGGTGCGGTCTCCTCACCCGCGGGGACGGCGGGGGAATCCGGGCCCACGGTACGGAGCGGAGCGGGATGGAGGCCCCTCGCGCGATGCCTGGTCGCGGTGGGGGGAGCGCTTCTGCTGGGCGCCCTGGTCGCCGGCCCATCTCTCGGTCTCGGGGGGGCTCCGTGGATCGGAGGCATGGAGACGTTGGGAGCGATCGCGGTGGCGGGCGGCGGGACTCTCGATCTCGCGCTCCAGGCCCACGCGCTGGCCGGCGGCCGGCCGCTGGCCGGGGTGCTGGCGACGCTCGTCGGCACGCCGCCCGGCCTCGTGTGGATCGGCCGGAGCGGGCTCGTCGTGCTGCTCCTGCTGGTGGAGCTCTGCCCGGATCGCCGAGCGCCGGCCGGTCCTGCCGCGGGCCGGTGGTGGCTTCGGGTTGCCCTGGCCGCCTCGGTCGTGATGGCCGGCGGCCTGGTGAGCCACGGCGCCGCGGTCCCCGAGGGCCGCTGGCTGGCCCTCGGAGCGGAGGCCCTCCACCTCCTGGCGATGGCTTCCTGGGCGGGCGGCCTGTTTGCCTTCGCGACCGTGTTCTGGCGCGCCCGGCCCGGCGGGCGCCTCCGGCTCGCCCGACGCGCGGACTGCCCTCGCGATTCCCGCCTTCTCGCGGATCGCCGTGCTGGCGGTGGGGATCCGTGGCGGTGAGCGGCCTCATCCTCGCCAGGCTCCACCTCACGTCGTGGAGCGAGCTGCGTCGGCACCGCGTACGGCCGGTGGCTCGCGGCGAAGATCGCCGTGTTCGCGGCGATGCTGGCGCTCGGCGCATGGCACCAGGGATGGGTCGCGCCCCGGCTCGCGCGCGCGCTCGGGCGCGGGAGACGGCGCCGCGAGTCGGTCCTCGCGTTCCGGCGGAGCGTCCGGCTCGAGGCGACGCTCGGTCTCGTCGCGCTCGGCCTGGCCGGCGCCCTCGGTGTGACGGCGCCGCCGGCGCCGCCAGCCGCGGCGACGCCTGGCGCGGCCCGGCCTTCCGTCACGAGCGGACGTTCGACGAGGCCCGCGTGCGTCTGGAGATCACCCCCCTCCACCCGGGTCCGAACGCCATCCGCCTCGCCGTGACCGATCCCGCCGGCCGGCCGCTCGCCGACGCCACCGCCGCCATGGTCCAGGTCACGCCCGCCGACGCGAGCGTCGGCGCGGTGACCTTCCAGCTCGACCGCGCGGCGCCGGGCGTCTTCGTCGCGCCGTCCGCGGCGCTCGGCCTGGTGGGACGCTGGAGCGGCCGCCTCGTCGTCCAGCGGACGAACGCCTACGACGTGAACGACCGGTTCGAGCTGGTCGTGGCCGAGGGGACCGCGGCCCACGCCCACGGGCGCGCCACGCCGGCGCCCGCCGCCCCGGCCGCGGCGCCGCTCGACCGCCTCACGGCGGGCGCCGCCCTGGCGATCGCCGTCGTGACCTTCGCGCTGTTCCTGAGAAGCCGGCGCCAGCTCGAGGCCGTCCGGCGCCTCCTGGCCGAGACTCCGCAACCGCCGGCCCGCGCGCCGGCCCCGAGGTGATCATGCGTGCGACATCGACGGTGATCCGGAATTCGTGTGCCTCGCCGCCCTGACGGGCCTGGCGGGCCCGGCGCTCGCGCATCAGCGCCAGCTGCTCCAGGTCGGCCCGGCCGACTACCTCCTCGTCGTGGGCTCGCTCGACGAGCCCGTGTTCACGGGCGACAAGAGCGGGGTCGACCTGACGGTGCTGGTCCCGGATCGCCGCGAACCCGATGGACTCCCGCGCCGAGAAGGCGAAGCCGGTGGAGGGCCTCGAGAAGACCCTGAAGGTCGAGGTCAAGGCGGGGCCCCACGCCCGCGTCTTCGAGCTCGAGCCGCGGTTCCGGGCGCCCGGCCGGTACGACGCCGTCTTCTACCCGACGGTGGCCACGACCTACACGCTACCGGCTCTTCGGCACGATCAACGGCGCGCCCTTCGACGTGACCTTCGCCTGCAACCCCGGCGGCCACGTCGCCGGCGAGGATCGGAGCGTCGTGAAGGTCTCGGCGGACGTCACGCGGAAGGGGCAGGCGGGCAGCTTCGGCTGTCCCCGCGCCCGGGGCGAGGCGGAGTTTCCGCCGACGCGCTGAGCCTGCGCCGGGCCGGCGCGCGAGCGCTCAGCCGGTGCCGGCGTCAGGGGAGCCCGCGACGAGAGTCACACGCGGGTCCTCCCGGGCCGGAGGTGCCGGCACGCCAGCCGCGCCAGGCCGGGCAGGAAGCACGCGCAGCATGAGGTAGGCGCCCGTCCACGCGAGGTTGCCGGGCGAGATCATGCAAAGCTCGTTCATCCCCCGCAGCCGGGCTGCGAGCCCGGTTGCCACCGCCTCCCACGAGGATCCCTGCCGGAACCGCGTCCTGGAGGCTCGACACCGCACGAGCGGTTCCGGGAGGTTCGCGAAGATCCAGCCGTAGCGGGCGAGATCCACCCAGAGGTGCATGTCCTCCGACGCTCGGGGCCGGTAGCGGAGGCCCCCGGCGAAGACCGCCGCCCGGAAGACGACGGTCGAGCGCACGAACGGCGTCCGCCTGACGATTCCGCGCTTCAGCGCCCCGTCGTCCGTCGGCAGGAGCCTCGAGATACTCCGTGCCCGTGTCGTTCGTCGAGCTCCAGGCAGCCGGCGCCGACCACGCCGACCTCCGGCGGCGGGCGAGGAACGCGAGCTGCTTGCCAGGCGCTCCGGATGGCAGACGTCGTCGGCGTCCATCCGCGCGATGAACTCATCGCCCTCGCGGAGGGACTCGTCGATCAGCCGGTTCAACCCGACGGCGAGACCCTGGCTCGTCTCCGAGAGCTCGAGGCGCACACGGGAGTCCGTCAGCCCTTCGAGGTGGGCGCGGATGTCGTCGGGCACCGGTCCGTCCACGTGGATCCGCAGCACGAGGGCCTCGTGCGTCTGCGCGAGGACGCTCGACACGGCATCCCGCAGCGGCGCCAGCCGGTCGTCCTGGCCCACGCACATGATGACCGACACCGGCGTTGCGCGCCGGGGGAAAGGCGGAGTGATGAGGCTCGCGGCGGGACCGTGAGCGGCCGTCCGCGCGTCTCCCACGCCACGCCGCCGAGCAGAGGCTCGCCCGAGCGCGTCACCGCCACGGCCTACCGGTTTCCCAGCGGCCGGGCAGGCGGCGGCACCGGGTGGGACGTGTCCCACCAGGCGGCGACGGCGGCGCCGGCGGCGCCGAGCGCGAATCCGGCGACGACGTCGAGGGGCCAGTGGGCGTCGAGCACGAGCCGGGAGAGGCCCACGGCCAGGGTCAGGGCGAGCGCCAGGAGCCCGATGCCGACCTGGAGAGCCCGCCCGAGGCCCGACCGGCCCACGAGATAGATCGTCGCGACGGCGAACGCCGCGATCGCGGTCGCGTGGCCGCTGGGAAAGCCGAGCGCCGGGCCCTCCGGCCGCAGCCGCCCCACCAGCTCCTGCAGGGCCTCGCCGGCCAGCGGCGCCAGGACGAGGGCCGCTCCCCAGAGCCACCAGCGCCGGCGGGCGTGACGGGACGCGGCGATGAGCACCAGGAACCCGGGCAGGATGCCCCCACCACGTTCCGAGCGGGCGGATGCGGCGGGCGAGCCACCGCATCTCGGGCGAGGACGCGCCGCGCACCAGCGGCCCGCAGCGCCGTCTCCCCCGGCAGGACGCCGGAGGCCGCCAGGATGGCGGTCACGGCGACGACGCCGGCCGCCACCACGACCAGGAGCGCCCAGCCGGTCGACGACGTGCGCGTCGCCACGCCGCGCCGGGGCCTCGCGCGCGCCCCCACCGACGCGCCCCCTTCACGCGCGATCACGCGCGGCTCCCTGCCAGTCGAGGCGCCGCCCGATGACGTGGACCGCCGAGTACACCAGGAACGAGAGGAGCGCCGCCAGGAGCGCGACCGCGTACACCTGGTCGCCGCGGTACTGCTGCATGGCCCGGTTGATCACGTAGCCGAGCCCGGAGCCCGAGATCATCCACTCGGCGGCGATGGCCACGATGATGCTCCCGCTGCCGGTGATCTCCTGGGCGGAGACGATGTACGGGCAGCGCGTAGGGCAGGCGAACGTGGAGGAAGGTCTCGAGCGGGCTCGCGTTGAGGACCCGCATCCGGTCCAGCACCACCGGGTCCGCGGCGAGCAGGCCCCGGTAGGTGTTGACCATGACCGGGAAGAACCCCGCCAGCACGACGATCGCGACCTTGGAGCCGAGCGTGTCGCCGAGCGCCAGCGACAGGACCGTCACCAGCGCGACGTAGGGCACGTTCCGGAGCGTGATCGCGGCCGGCATGACCAGCTGGCGGCGCCACGGGGAGCGCGACCAGCAGCGCGGCGAGGCCGATCCCCACGCACGTTGGCGAGGACATACCCCACCGCCGCGGCCTTCAGCGTCTCGATCAGGTGATGCGTGATGAGCGCCCGGTCGGCCACCAGCGCCTGGAAGACCCGCTCGGGGCGCGGGATGACGAAGGCCGGCAGGCCCGTGGTCAGGATCGCGAGATACCAGAGGCCGAGGATCGAGACGACCGGCATCACGACCTGCACCAGCGCCCGGCCGAGCGCGCGCGTCATCTCGGCACCGTCCGGCTGGCCGGGCGCCGGTTCCCGCCGCCCCGGCGGCCCGGGACAGGAGCCGGCGGATGTGGGCCGTCGTCTCCACGAACCCCGGGTCCCGCCGGAACTCCGGGCCCGCGGGGGCGGGTCGCCGGCACCGGGACGAGCTCGAGGACGCGGCCGGGGGCCGGGGAGAAGACCAGCACGCGGTCCGCCAGGAGGACCGCCTCGTCGATGTGATGGGTGACGAACAGGACCGTCTTGGGCCGCCGGGCGAGCTCCTGCCCGAGCCACTCGCCGAGCTCCTCCCGCTTCATCTCGTCGAGGGCCGAGAACGGCTCGTCCATCAGCAGCACCGGGGGATCGTGGGCCAGCGCGCTCGCGATGTTGACGCGCTGGAGCATGCCGCCCGAGAGATGGTGCGGCCGCTTCTCCTCGTGCCCGCCGAGCCCGAACTCCCGCAGGAGCTCGCCGGCGGGGAAGCCCGCGCGCCGCGCGATGCGCTGGGTGAACAGCGACGTCGTCGATGGCGCGCTTCCAGGGCAGGACCGCGGGCCGCTGGGAGACGAGCCCGAGCAGGCGCTGCGGCGCGCGGCGGCGGCCGGCCGGCTGGGGACCGATCCGGACCTCGCCGCTCGACGGGGACTCGAGATCGGCGACGATCCGGAGGAGCGTCGTCTTGCCGCAGCCGGACGGGCCGACCAGGGCGACGAACTCCCCGGCGCCCACCTCCAGGTCCATGCGTGTCCAGCGCGAGCGTCTCGCCGAAGCGGCGGGAGACCCCGCGGATCGAGATCGGCAGCACGGGATCAGGCTCCGATCGGCCGGCCGCCGGGCCGGCCGGCGCGTCCGGACGTCCGCCGTTCCTCGTCTCGGCCCGCCGCCCGGTCAGCGCTTGATGCCGGGGTTGAACCCGTTGGTCATCATCTCGTCGGCCGGGACGACGCGCGGGATCTGCTCGTACTCCTTGTAGAAGGCCATCATCTCGTCCCAGACGGCCGGGTTCATCCAGAGGAGGCCGTTCTTCTTGGTGTCCTCGCT
The DNA here is from genome assembly GCA_963745015.1 of uncultured Candidatus Rokubacteria bacterium. Lineage (GTDB taxonomy): Bacteria > Methylomirabilota > Methylomirabilia > Rokubacteriales > DASRDR01 > DASRDR01. Next base: position 211,313 of record CAVUVU010000005.1, on the reverse strand, counting down.
GGTGAACAGGGCATTCTGGATCTTCCAGCGCCAGGCCAGCTTGTCCGCCTTCTCGACCTGCTCCGGGAAGCTCGCCACCATCTGCACCGTCTCCTCGGGGTTGATCGAGGATGTACTGCATGGCCCGCGCCAGGGCCCGCACGTAGCGCCGGACGAGGTCGGGGTTCTCCCGGACGGTCTTGCCGGTGGCGAAGATGACGTCGGAGTAGCTCCGGATGCCCCAGTCGGCGTAGCGCATCGCCTTCCAGGTCTTGCCCTCGGAGGCGGGGCATCGCGTCGGGCTTGGCGATCTCCTGCTCGATCAGGAAGGGCTGGTTCGTCACCCAGCCCGTGAAGAAGTCGACCCGGCCCGACCAGGAGCGGCTCGGCGTTGGCCTGGACGACCTCCACCTTCACCTTGGAGAGGTCGATCCCGTGCTTCTTGGCGAACGCCTTGAGGAAGATCTCGCCGTCGGACTGCATGCCGACGGTCTTGCCCTCGAGGTCCTTCGGCTTCGGCTCGGGATCGCCGGGGGTCGCCGAGGGTGATGTAGCTGTAGGGGCCCCGCTGGAGGAGCGTGCCGACCGCGACGACGTCGACGGGATCCTTGGCCAGCCGGGCCTGGAAGACGTTGTTGCCGCCGGCCGTGATCCCGAACGTCGCCTGGCCCGCCCCCACGATGGGCACGGGGTTCTTGCCCGGGCCCCCGTCCATGATGCGGTGCCGGATGCCCTCCTCGGTGAAGAAGCCCTTGGCCTCGGCGACCATGACGGGGGCGAACTCCCCGTTGCGGAGCCACCCGAGCTGGGTCCGGACCTCCGTCTGGGCGGCGGCCGGGCGCGGCGCCGGCCAGCCGGGGCCCCAACCGAGACCCACGAGGAGCGAGAGGGCGAATGTCAGCAGGGTGCGGTGGCTAGCCATCGCGGCGGTCTCCTCCATAGCGGGCGTGAGCGGAGAATTCCCGTAAGAGCGAGCCGCTGCGCTCGTCGGCGCAGTGACAGCTTCGCGGCGCGATCGGGCTCCGCGGCGGCCTCGGCGAGCGCCTCCATGACCATGCGGGCCATGGCCGGCCCGCAGCGCCGGTAGATCGCCCGGAGGTCGGCGTGCTCGAACTCCCCGAGCCCCTCCGCCGGATTCACGACGATCGAGAGAATGCCGAGGCACATGCCGTACATCCGGGCCAGGCGGAACTCGGGGCCGGCCGTCTTCCCCACGAGATCGAACCCGAGCCGGCGGTAGAGGCGGTCCTCGGTCGGCGTCTCGAACCAGGGGCCGGGGGTGTGCACGTAGAGGGCGCCGGCCTTGACGCTTGGGGCTCACGCCGGCCGCCCGCCTGGGCCGCCAGGCGCGGCACGCCGCGCTTGCGCCGCTCCCTCCAGGTTCCGGCCGAGCCGGGGGCACAGGGGCTCGCGGAACCGGATGAGCCCCGGGGGCACCGGCCGCGGCACGACGCCGGAGAGGTCGATGACGTCGCCCACCACCGCGAGGTCCCAGGGCCGGAGGTCCTCGGCGACCCCGCCCGTGCTGTTGTCGACGACCACGCGGCGCACCCCCGCGCGCTGCAGGACGTCGAACACGCGCTCGCTGGCCTGCGCGCCGGTGCCCGGGGCCTCCGATCGGTTCTCGGGGTCGAGGCCGTGCATCCACACGTAGAGGTAGTCCGTCGATCGGCCCGTGCGGCGGTCGGTCAGCCGGCAGAGGCGGAAGGAGGGTGACGGGCCGTAGGGCGTGGCGAACCGGAGGTCCGGCTGCACCACCTCGACCGACAGATGCGGGTGGCCGTCCAGGGCGCCGTCCGGGTAGGGAAACGCCCACGTGCCGGACCCGCCGATGTGGGCGAGTGGTGCCGAGGGCGGCTCTGGCGTCACGTGGGGTGTCCGTGCCCGATGTCCGGCGAGGGCCCGCGCACGACGCGGCAGTGGCCATCCGGCCGGGCGCGCTCAGCATAGTCGAGGAGTCGAGGGGTCCACAAGAGGTTGCCCAGCACCACGTGTGGTAGTGTGCTCATGTCCTTCGGACAACCAGCCGGGGCCGCTTCGGTCCGGTCCGAGGGCCTGGAGAACTCGAGTCGCTGGCTTCGCCTGCTCCGCCGATGGCCGGGACCCCGGAATGCTTAGAGATCTGGCTTTGGCGCTGTCCCTGTCGAATCTCTGTCACGTCGTCGCCTGGTCCCGGCTGATCGCGCTCGCTCGGGATCCGACTGCCCAGTACCTGAGGTACAACCTGAGCGACTATCAGGCCGTCCTGATCACGTGTTCTCTGCTGGCGGCTGTGTTCTGGGGCGCCATGACGCTCGTCCGGCGATCGGGAAGCGCGCGGGCTCTCGGGCTGGCGCAGAGCGCATTTCTCCTCGTGCTGCTCATCCCGTTCAACGGCGTCCTGAGAACGCAGTTCCCGGAGCTCGCGCCGAGCCCCTTCGAGTCGGCGCGCGGTGTCTTCTGGCTGTCCCTCGTGCCGGTCGGCGGCAGCCTGGTGATTCGGTTCCGACCGACGATGGTTCGTGTTCTCGGGTTCGTGGTCCTGACGCTGAGCCCCTTCGCACTCATGACCATCGCCCAGACGGCATGGTTGATGACGAAGTTCGAGGACGGGCCCGCCGCCGCACCCTTGCCGACCGTGGCGTCTGGCCCGCGAATCCTGTGGCTCGTGTTCGACGAGATGGACGAAGGGCTCGCCTTCGAGCGGCGGCCGCCGACCCTTCGCTTGCCCGAGCTGGACCGCCTCCGGGCCGAGGCGCTTGCTGCCCACAACGCCTATCCGCCGAACCAGTGGACGCTCCGCGCGATGCCATCGCTGCTCACCGGGAAGCTGGTCGCGCGCGCCGAGGCCAGCAACCCGTCGGAGCTGAGTCTCACATTTCAGGGCAGCGAGGAAAGCACGCCGTGGAGCGCCGAGCCAAACGTCTTCTCCCGGGCTCGTGAGGCGGGATACAACTCGGCCCTATCCGGCTGGTACCATCCCTACTGCCGGGTCATCGGCCACACGCTCACGAGGTGCGTGAACCGGGACGCGCAAGCGACCCTGGCCGTGAGCGTCCTGGACCAGATCCGGAGCCTCGTCCACACCTTTCCATGCGTTTCCAGAATCACGGGGTGGCAGAAGCCTTGGCGTGCGAACCTACCGGCCGAGGCCCGCGCCCGGTATCTCGCGATGCTGGCGGATGCCACCCGATGGGTCACGGACCCCTCGCTCGGGCTGATCCTGGTGCACTGGGGCTTTCCTCACGAGCCGATCATCTACGATCGGCGCGACGGCGCCCTCGAGGGGAGCGTCCGGAGCAACTATCTCGACAACCTGGCGCTGGTGGACCGCACCCTGCGCGATCTGCGTGGCGTGATGCAGCGCGCGAGTGTCTGGGACTCGACGGTGGTTCTGGTGACCTCGGATCATCCGTTCCGCCCGAATTTCTTCCACACCGAGCATCCGAGCTGGCCGGCGGAGGAGAATGCCACGCTCGGCGGGGCGCGAGACCCGCAGATCCCCTTCATCCTGAAGCTGAGCGAGCAGACGGAAGGCGTGCGCTACGACGCCCCGTTCAACACCGTCGTGACGCACGACCTCTTGCTTGCGCTCATGCGTCGCGAGGTGTCCACCCCGGTCGAAGTTGTCAGCTGGCTCGATCGACATCGCTCGATCGAGCAGAGTCCGTACGAATAGCCTGACCGGACCTGGGGGGCTGGAAAGGCGAAGGGCCGCGCGAGCCACGCAAGGCCATACCGCGGCCGGAGCAGGAGAACGGTGAGCGGCACGGCCGTGAGCAGCACCATCGCCACCAGCCCTGCGCGCCGCGCGCGCAGGGCGAGCGTGCGGGCGGCCCGTCCCTTTGCGGATGCCCCATCGGCGAGCAGGAAGTCGGCGCGGATCGAGCGATACCGCGTCAGGTAGGGGGGTGTCCAGCGAAGCCCGAAGCGGGCCGGTCCGGCCTGCAGCCGGTGTGACACGGTCACGCCGGTGAAACCCTGACTGGAGATCGATCGCCGCCCGGCGGGCGCCAGTCTTGGAGTCGGTTGCCCAGGGTGTCCGGAGGTTGGCCCCGTGCTCTCCCCGGCCCATGAACGGGACTCCATCGATCTCCAGAAGGGCGTCCCCCCGGACGTTCAGTTCGAAGTGGTACTGCCCCTCGATCGGCGCGTATACCCAGCCGGTGAGGGCGATGGCGAGTGGGCGCCCTGCCCATGGGTGGCCTGATGTGTCGTCGAAGTGGAGCCGGGACACGAGACGCGCAGGGCCATCTGATTCCGTCGACCGCCAGGCCTTGGCGACGCGTAGCGACAGGCCGGACCACGAAGCGGAGAACGCCAGCGGCGCCAGCACCGCCAAGGTGGCCAGCACGAACGCCGTCCCCGCGACCGCTCGTCTTGTGGTCGACGGCCATGCGAAGGGATCGACGAGAGGGAAATTGGAGGGCCAACGTCGCTGGACCCGCGCCAGCGCCGTGCCCACGCCCCACGCCACGACGGCGATCCAGGGAAGATCGCGAACCAGGGTGTACACGGTCCAGTCGAGCCAGTTGACGGCAAGGGCGAGAGCGATGCTGATCACCGTCAGGACGACGAGATAGGCGAAGCAGGCCGCCTCGAATGTCACGGGCGAGCCGTCCCCGGCGGTCGACCCGCTCCGGTCGGCGTCCCCGTGTGGTGTCATTCCTCACTCAGGACGCAGGCGTCGCGCACCGGCCCCGCCGAGGTGCCCGAGCTGTGCCGAGGCGGCTCCTGCGTCACGCGGAGCGTCCGTGTCCGGTCCCGGGAGACCCCGCGCGTGAGGCGGCAGGCGTGTCCCGTCCGGGCGCGCTCAGGATAGTTGAGGGCTGACGCGCTCCACAAGGGGCGATCGCGCGCTCGCCTCGCGGGGAGCCTCAGGGCCGGACGGCAGTACCGTGGCCGGCGGCCAGAGCTCCGACCCTCATCTCGGCTTCCTCCCGGCTCTCGAGACGTCCCGGGGGCTGGCCAGCGATTCGGGCGCCGCGCCCGTGAATCCCCGGATCAGGATCCCCAGTCCGGCCACGACGAGGACCAGGGCCACGATCTCGGCCCATCCCACGGGCTCGCCGAGGATGAGGGCGCTCGTGAAGAGCCCGACGATGGGGATGCCGAGGGTCCCGATCGCGGCCACGGCGGCGGGCAGGATGGCCACCAGCCGGAACCAGGCCCAGTGACAGAAGATCACGCCGACGAGCGTCGCGTAGGCCGTGCCGAGGAGCGCGCTCGACGACAGGGAGCCGAGCCGAACCAGAGGACCGGCGTCACCCGAGGCGACGAGGCGGATCACCGCGCCCACGGCGATCGGCACGGCCCCCAGCACGAGCTGCCAGCCCGTCAGCGCACCCGTCGAGATCGTCCAGCGCTGGGCCTTGGTCAGCACGGTTCCGATCGCCCACGACACGGCGGCGGCCAGCATCAGGAGCACGCCTCCGGGGGCGGCCGAGAGCGCGCGCGCCTCCGGGGCGAGGAGCGTGGCCATGCCGGCGAGCCCCAGGCCGAGGGCCACGAGCCTGGCCAGGGTGATCCGCTCGCCGACGAGAAGGCGGCCGAAGACCACGGTCCACAGCGGCATCGTGTAGGCGATGATCACCGCGCGCCCCGCCTGGACCAGGGTGAGCCCGTACGCCGAGCAGAGGTGCCACCCCGTGATGTTGAAGAAGGCGACGAGGCAGAGGGGCCAGCGCTCCGCCCGCGGCACGCGGAGGCCCTGCCGGCCCGCTCCGAGCAGGGCCAGGAGCCCGCCGCCGCCGACGAGGAGACAGACCGTCCGGAACGTCCACGGATCGAGCTCGCGGAGCGCGAGCTTCATGGCCGGCCAGTTGCTGCCCCAGAGGACCGTGAGCGTGCCGAGGAAGAGGAGGCCCCCGAGCGGCCGCCGCCGGTCCAAGCGCCTCAGCGGGTCCCGCGCCCGAGCACCTCGGTGATCGCGTCGACGTCGTAGACGCACCCGCCCCAGGTGCCGCCGCCGGCTGCCTGGAGCGCCGCCCAGAGCCGGGTTTCCGGCGGGAGATCGGGATCGGCCGCGAGGTCGGGCCGCGAGGGCCGGCCCGCGAGGACCCGGGCGCCCTCCGCGGGATCCCACTCGCGGTCGCCGTGGCCGACCAGGTCGATCGAGCCCTCGAGCCGGTTCCGGTCGATCACGATCCGGACCCGGTCGCCCTCGACGACCTTGCCGATCGGGCCGCCGGCCAGCGCCTCGGGCGCGACGTGGCCGACGCACGCGCCCGTCGAGACGCCGGAGAAGCGCGCGTCCGTGAGCACGGCGACGTGCTTGCCGAACGACAGGTGCTTGAGCGCCGCCGTGATCTGGTAGATCTCCTCCATCCCGGTGCCCAGCGGCCCCCGGCAGATCAGCACCAGGACGTCGCCCGCCTTCACGCGCTCCGGCCCCGTGCTCTTGATCGCCGCGATCGCCGCGCGCTCCGTCGTGAAGACGCGCGCGGGCCCCGTCTTCCGGTAGACGCCGTCGGCGTCGACCACGGACGGGTCGATGGCGGTGCTCTTGATCACGGACCCCTCGGGCGCGAGGTTGCCGCGCGGGAACGTGATCGTGCTGGTGAGCCCGCGGGCGCGGGCCTGCTCCGGCGACATGATCACGTCGTCGGGATCCACGCCGTCCTGCGCGCGCAGGCGCTCCCGCAGGACGCGGCGGCGCTCGGAGCTCTCCCACCAGTCGAGCGCGCGCCCGAGCGTGTCGCCGGAGGCGGTGAGGCAGCCGAGCTCGAGGAGGCCGAGCCGCCGGAGGTGGAGCATCACCTCGGGCACGCCGCCGGCCATGAAGACGCGGATCGTCGGGTGGTAGCGCGGCCCGTTCGGCAGCACGTCGACGATCCGCGGGACCCGGCGGTTGACCTCGGTCCAGTCGTCGACGGTGGGGCGCCGGAGGCCGGCCGCGTGGGCGATGGCCGTGAGGTGGAGCAGGAGGTTGGTGGACCCGCCGAACGCCGCGTGGACCGTCATGGCGTTCCGCACGGCGGCGTCGGTCAGGATGTCGCGGGTGGCGAGCCCGCGCGCCTGGAGCTCGACGAGCGCGCTCGCGGACCGCCGGGCCGCGTCCAGCCAGATCGGCTGGCCCGACGGCGCCAGGGCCGAGTGGGGCAGGGCGAGGCCGAGCGCCTCGCCGACGACCTGGGACGTCGCCGCCGTCCCGAGGAACTGGCAGCCGCCGCCCGCCGAGCCGCACGCGCGGCAGCCCATGTCGGCCGCGCGCTCGAGCGTGATCTCGCCGTGGGCGAAGCGCGCGCCGATGGACTGCACCGTGCCGGCGTCCTCCGCGTCGCGGGCGGGCAGGGTCACGCCGCCCGGGACGAGGACGCAGGGCAGATCCCGCATCCCCGCGAGCGCCATCATCATCGCGGGCAGGCCCTTGTCGCACGTGGCGATGCCGAGGACGCCGCGCCGCGTCGGGAGCGAGCGGATGAGCCGGCGGAAGACCTGGGCGGCGTCGTTCCGGTAGGGGAGGCTGTCCATCATCCCGACCGTGCCCTGGGTCCGGCCGTCGCAGGGGTCGGTGACGAAGCCGGCGAACGGCAGGCACTCGAGCCGCCGCAGCTCGCCCGCGGCCGCCTCCATCAGGAGGCCCACCTCCCAGTGGCCGGTGTGGTAGCCGAGGGCGATCGGCCGGCCGTCGGGCGCGCGGATGCCGCCCTGGGTCGAGAGGATGAGGAACTGCGGGCGCCCGAGCTCGCGGGGGTCCCATCCCATGCCCGCGTTCTGGGTCCAGCCGAAGAGGTCGCCGCTCGGCCCGTCGAGGAGCATCTCCGGCGTCAGCGGGAGGCTGCCCGCCGGCCCCGCGCCCACCGTCTGGACGTCGAGAAGCCCCGACGCCGCCGAGCCGCCGACGATCTCGTCGAACCCGATGGCCGCTCGCTTGCCTTGCCGTGTGCTCATGTCAGCTCCCCCGGGGTCAGGCCTTGACGTCCGAACATTTCTGACCCGCGCAGTGGAATGGAGTCGAGGCCGGACCCTCTCGCCCCGCCAGTGTACACGCCTAGCGCGCGGTCAGACGTTCCGGGAGAGGGCGCGCTCCGCCAGGGCGGGGGGGAGGCCGCCGCTGCCTGCCAGCCGGTCGTGGAAGTCGCGGAGCGCGGCCACGCCGGTCGCGGCGGCGCCGGCCAGGTGGCGCTGCGCGGATCGCGAGGATCTCGAGACAGCCGACCAGGTAGGACGACGCTTGGGTGGGCCACGCGGCGTAGCGCGCGACCTCGGCCCGGGCGGTCGGCGCCGTCAGGTTCGCGCGCTCCTCCATGAAGCGCTGCGCCTCCTCCAGCGGCATGTCGCCGGCATGGAGGCTCGTGTCGACGACGATGCGCGCCGCGCGGAAGAGCATGGCCTCGACCTGGAAGAGCTCGTGACGCGGGTCCTCGAAGAAGCCCTGCTCCCGCATCATGTGCTCGGCGTAGAGCGCCCAGCCCTCGCTGAAGTACGAGGTGCGGAACGTCCGGCGGAGCGGGCTCGGGTGCGATTTCGCCGTGACGAGGTGCCAGTGATGGCCCGGGTACGCCTCGTGGACGGCGGTCGTCGGGATGCTGGCGTGGCTGTTGTTCTCGAGCCGCTGGCGGACGTTCTCGGGCGACGCGTCGTCGGGCGGAAATGGGACGAAGAAGTGGCCGAGACGGGACGGTGAGAAGCCGGGCGGGCTCGAATAGGAGGCCACTGCCAGCACGGGGCGCTGGAAGTGGCGGCGACGGCACCACGCGGCACTCCTCGCCCTCGGGCAGCGTGACGAGCCCGCGCGCGACGGAGAAACCCGCGGGCGCGCTCGGTCCAGTCCGCGTACGCCCGGCGCATCGCCTCCGGCGACTGGGGTGGTCCCGGTTCAGGGCCCGGAGGACGGCCGCCCAGTCGTCGTCGCCGCCTCCCACGCGTTGCGCCAGCTCGTCGAGCTCCTCGGAGAGCCTCTCGTACTCGGCCCGCCCGCGCTCGCGAAGGGCGGGGGTGTCGAAGGGCAGGAGCTCCTTCTCCCGGAGCAGGCGGCTGTAGCGTGACTCGCCGATCGCGAAGCCGCCCGTCGCGCGGCCCCGGAGGTCCCCCAGGAATTCGGCGAAGGCGTCGAGGGCCGCCCCGGCGGCGGCGCCGGCCTCCGCCATGGCGGGGCGCAGCGCAGGATCCCGCACCTCCGCCGGGAGCAGCTCGCGGACGTACCGCGCGCCGGCGCGGGCCTGGCCGAGCGCGCGGTCGACGAACACCGGGGCGACGAGATCGGGCGCGAGGTTCCGGCGTCCGTGGTCCGAGCGCCTCGGGAATGGCCCGGAGGCGCGCGGCGGCGTCTCTCACCAGCTCCGCCTCCGGACGCAGGCGGTGGAGGAACAGGCCGAAGACCCCGCTCAGGCCCGGTCCGACGTAGAGCTCGGGCTGGCGGCGCCACGATGCCCAGTCGCCCATGATGATCCGGCCGGCGAGGATCGAGACCAGGAAGTCCCGGTCGATCCGCTCGTCCGGGCTCAGCCCCGCGTCCGGCACCGCTTGGAAGCGCGCCCGCCACGCGTGGCTCCGTCCGAGCCGCCGCTCGTACGCCGCCGCGGAGAGGTCGTCGAGGCGAGCGTCGAACTCGGTCAGCCCGAGCCCGCTCGCCATGACCGGCGCGGCCTCGTACTCCTCCGCCAGAAACTCCCGGCAGAGCGCGCCGAACGGGGTCAGACTTTGACTTCCAAGACAATTCGCGACCGGCGCGGTCAGAAACGCGTTGGAGGTCAAAGCCTGACCCCGGTCAGCTGGCCTCGACCCGGCTCGCGAGCCAGCGGGCGGTGCGCAGGAGGCGCGCGTCGCCGTCGCGGGGACCGACCAGCTGGATCCCGATCGGCAGGCCGTTCGCGCCGTGCATGAGGGGCAGGGTGATCGCGGGCATGCCGGTGAGGGTCCACAGCGTGCAGAAGCTCGGATCGCCGGTCGAGTCGAGGCCGCGGGGCGCCTCGCCCGGGGCGGCAGCGGTGAGGATGGCGTCGTAGCGCTGCTGGAACAGCTCGCACGAGACCTTCGGCGAAGGCCGAGGCTCGGGCCCGCGCCAGCTGGTAGTCGAGGGCTCGCACCTCGCGCCCGCGGCCGAGCTGGGTCCGGAGCGGCGTCGGACAGGCGGTCACGCCCGGTCGCCCACTCGCGGTCGAGGCTCGCGGCCATCTCGGCTTCCATGATGAGGCGGTGCCACTCGAACGCTTCGTCGGACAGGGTCAGCTCGACCTCTTCCAGGCGGTCGCCGAGGAGGTCGGCGAGCTCCCGGAACGCCGCCTGCGTGTCGTCGGTGGTGCGATCCCAGCGCGACGTCCGGATGAGGGCGAACATCGGCGGTCACTGGCGGCTCCTCGGCCGCCACCTCGCGGAACGGGATGCGCGCGCGGGGCCGGGAGTCGGGATCGCGCTCGTCGAACCCGACCAGCTCCTCGGCGAGCAGCGCGACGTCGTCGAGGGTCCGGGCGAAGACGCCCACGGTGTCGAGCGCGCGGGAGAGCGGGAACACCCCGTGGCGGGGGATGAGCCCGTGGGTCGGCTTGAAGCCGTAGACGCCGCAGAACGACGCGGGGCGGATCACGGAGCCGTTGGTCTGGCTGCCGAGCGCGACCGGCACCATGCCCGCGGCCACCGCGGCGGCCGACCCGCTCGAGGAGCCGCCCGGGGTGTGGCCGGGGTTGTGCGGGTTCCGGGTCTTGCCGGGCGCGTAGGCCGCGAACTCGGTGGTGACGGTCTTGCCCATGATCACCGCCCCCGCCGCCCGCAGCGTCGAGACCACGGTCGCGTCGCGCGACGGGGTGCGTCCGGCGTAGAGGACGGAGCCGATCTCGGTCGGCATGTCCGCCGTGTCGATGATGTCCTTGACGCCCGACCGGAACGCCGTGGAGCGGTCCCGTCGGGCGGCCCGTCGCGCGCCATTCATCGGCCGCCCGCGCCTGCTCGAGCGCATGGTCGGGATCCAGGAACGCCCACGCCTGGACGTCCGCGTCCACGTCGCGCACGCGGGCCAGGCACGCCTCGACCATCTGCGCCGAGCTGATCGTGCCGTCGCGGATCAGCCGCGCCGCGTCGCAGGCCGAGAGCGCGTGGAGGTTCGTCAGATCCATCTCAGTTTCCGTACAGGAACTCCGGCAGCCAGAGCGTCATGCCCGGCCAGATGTACATGAAGGCCAGGCAGAGGAGCACGATGAACATGTAGGGCATCATGCCGGCGAAGATCTGGTTCAGCGTCACGTGCTTCGGCGCCACGCCCTTGAGGTAGAAGGCGGACATCGCCACCGGCGGGGAGAGGAACGCCGCCTGGAGGTTCACCGCGACCATGGTGCCGAACAGCAGCGGGTCCACCTGGAAGTGGGTGAGCAGCGGGATGAAGATCGGACAGAAGATGACGATGATCTCCGTCCACTCGAGCGGCCATCCGAGCAGGAAGATGATCAGCTGCGAGATGATCAGGAACCCGACCGGGGAGAGGTTCATCCCCAGCACCCACCGCTCGATGAGTCCCTGGCCGCCGTGCAGCGCGAAGACGGCGGAGAACAGCGCCGAGCCGACGAACAGCCAGCACACCATGGCGGTCGTCTTCGCGGTGAGGAACGTCGACTGCTTCAGGTTGTCCCGGAGCTCCTTCGATCTGCGGAAGTGCCAGAGGCCCGGGACCACGGTGCCCAGGAAGGCTCCCGCCGATCGAGGCTGCCACCAGCATCGACGAGAGGGGCTCACCCTGGGACCACCCGAGAATGAAGCCGAGGGCGGCGCCGACCAGGCTCCACCACCAGACCGTCGCGCGCGTGCTTCGACATCACCGCCAGGTACAGCGCGCCGAGCGCTCCGATCGCCGCCGACTCGCTGGCGGTGCAGATGCCGAACAGGATCACGGCGAGGACGACGGCCGTCGAGCACTCCGAGCGGCACGACCGACGCGATGAGCTCCTTCAGGATCTCGAGCTGCTCGCCGTCCATGCGCGAGTAGTAGACGAGGAGCAGGAGCGCGGAGAGCCCGGCCAGCCCCCAGAACCACTGGTAGAAGTGCGCCGGGACCCGGCTCGCCGCCGCGGACGTCGGCCGGGTGGCCACGGACGCCATCTCCTCCGGCGGCGCATCGGCGCTCCGAGCGGGCTCGTCCCCGGTGATCTCGGTCTCGGCGGCCCCGAGCTCCTTCGGCGCCTCGTCCACGGGCTGCGGCCGTGGCGGTCGCCGCGGGCGGCGTGGCCTTCACGGCGGCGCCCACGGCCGGCGCGGTCGTCACGGCTGCCACGGCGGCCGGCGCGTTGTAGACGACGACGTACCACCAGGTCGCGCCGAGCGTGCTTGCCGTGAGCGCGACCGGCACCAGGAGGGCCAGCACGTTCGTGACGATCAGGCCGTAAGCCACCGGGCGCCCGTCCGCCGTCCGGGAGGCCCGCAGGCGGCCGGGCCGGAGCGCGGTGCCGAGGAGACCGAGGGCGACGCTCCGAAACCGGTTCCGCTCGAGACCCCGGAGCCAATCGGGTACCGGCAGGCGGTACTGGTCCGGCGGCAACTTGGGCGCGATCTTCGGGTTCAGGATCGCCCACCCGAGGATGTAGGCGAGATACAGGAACGTGAGGAAGAAACCCGGCAGCATCGCGGCGGCGTACAGCTTGACGATCGACTGGCCGGCGACGGCCGCGTAGACGATCAGCATCACCGAGGGCGGGATCAGGATGCCGAGCGTCCCGCCCGCCGTGATCGCGCCGGAGGCGAGCCGGATGTCGTACCCCGCGTTCAGCATCGGGCGCAGCGCGATGACGCCCATGAGGACCACCACGGCGCCGACGATCCCGGAGGCGATGCCCCAGAAGGCGCAGACCAGGAGCGTCGTCACGGCGAGCGAGGCGGGCACGCGCCGGAACGCGAGCTGGACGCTGTGGAACATCCGGTCGACCAGCGCCGCTCGCTCCATGATGTAGCCCATGAACACGAACAGCGGGACGGACAGGAGGGTGTCGTTCGTCATCACCCCGTAGGTCCGCTGCACCATCAGGTCGAAGATCTGGTTGTCGTACCAGTGCTGCCCGGGAGCCATGAAGGCGAGATAGCCGAAGCCCATGCCCAGGCCCATCAGCGTGAATGCGGTCGGGAAGCCCATCATGATGGCGATCACGATGAGCCCGAGCATGATGAGGCCGAGCGAGGGATCGCTCACGGCTTCCGCCCGTCCTCCTTGATGCGCCTGCTCGTGCACGACGCCCGCTTCCATGACGCTCCGATGGCGGGCGGCCTCGTCGATCGCCTTCGCCCCTTCCATGGCGGCGCGGCGCGACTCCTCGTCGACGTACTGGCTGTGGCCGAGCTGCGTGTCGATGACGTCGATCTCCTCGACGTCCTCGAAGCCGAGCGGGCCAGGCGCCGGTGCGGATGCACACGATGCAGCGCACGATCTCGGCCACTCCCTGCAGCATGACGAGCGCGCCGGCGATCGGGATCACCGACTTGAAGTGGTAGACCGGCGGGCCTTCGGCGGTGACGGTCGAATGCTCACCGATGCGCCAGGAGTCTCCGGCGTAGCCGTATCCCGCGTAGATCAGGGCCAGGATGCCCGGGACGAAGAACAGGAGGTACAGCGCCAGATCGAGCAGCGCCTGCGTGCGAGGCTTCAGGTAGAGGTAGACGAAGTCGGCGCGCACGTGACCGCCCTGCGCCAGCGTGTACGCCCCGCACATCATGAACAGGGTTCCGTACAGCATGTTGTTGAAGTCGAAGATCCAGGCGGTCGGCGCGTTGAGGATGTACCGCTTGAAGACCTCGATGGAGACCACGAAGGTCAGGGCGACGATGAGCCACGCGAAGGTCTTGCCCGACCAGTAGCTGAACCGGTCGACGGAGCGGATGAAGCGCTCGGCCGTCATGGGCCTAGGGGAGCCCGGGAAGAACAACGGACCAGCTGCCCGGCTTGCGCCGGACGGCTGGTCCGTCGAAGGAATGGCACCGAGGGGCTAGCTCTTCTTGCGCGAAGTAGTGGTTGTATGCCATGCGGCGGCTGACGTTGGTGTCGAGGTCCCACTTCACCGTACGCTCGGCGAACTTCTTCTGCGACTCGGCAATCTCCTTGAACATCGGGTTGTCGGCCGACTTCTTGGCCGCCACCTCGTCGTAGATCGTGAGCTGCCTCTGGAGGATCGAGTCCGGAGTCTTGTAGAACCGGACCTTGTCCTTGACCTGGAGCTCGATGTAGTCCTTCGAGTAGCGGTCGATCGCCTTCCACGACATGTCGGCCGAGGAGGCCTCCACCGCGATCTCGATGATCGCCTTCATCTTGTCCGGCAGCGCGTCGTACTTCGTCTTGTTGAACGAGATCTCGTACTGCTCGGCGTTCTGGTGGTAGCTCTGCAGCATGCAGACCTTGGACACGTCGGCGAAGCCGAGGATGCGGTCCGAGGTCGCGTTGTTGAACTCGGCCGCGTCGAGGAGCCCCCGGTCCATGGCCGGGACGATCTCGCCGCCGGGCAGGGCGTTCACCGCCGCACCCAGGCCCGTGTACACGTCGATCGAGATCCCGACGGTCCGGAACTTGAGCCCCTTGAAGTCGTCGGCCTTGGTGATCGGCTTCTTGAACCACCCGAGCGGCTGGGTCGGGATCGGCCCGTATGGGAAGGACACGACGTTGGCCCCGACCGACGCGAAGAGCTTGGTCAGGAGCTCCCTGCCGCCGCCGTACTTGTGCCACGAGAGCAGCATGTTGGCGTCCATGCCGTAGGCCGGACCCGAGCCCCAGAGGGCGAGCGCCGTCTGCTTGCCGTAGTGGTACACGAGCACGCCGTGCCCGCCGTCGAGCGTGCCCTTCGACACGGCGTCGAGGAGCCCGAACGCCGGCACCACCGCGCCCGCGGGCAGAACCTCGATCTTGAGGTCGCCGCCCGTCATGTCGTTGATCCTCTTGGCGAAGTCGAGGGCGTACTCGGTGTTGATGTCCTTCGCCGGCCAGGTGCTCTGCCAGCGCATCGAGATGGGGCCCTGCGCCTTGAGGATGCTCGGGAAGCCGAGGGCCGCCGCGCCTGCCGCGACGGCCGCGCCCTTCAGGAACTTCCGCCTCTCCGCACCGTTCGTCACCTGCGCTTCGCTCATGCCGCACCTCCTTGTGCTGGTGGTTCAGCAACCGGGGTTGAGGTCCCAGAGCCGTGACGGGAAGCCCGCAGGCGAGGCGCACTCCGCGCCTCGGCGCGGCGAATTTGCGCCATTTTACCGTCCCACTTCCGCCCTCGCAAGCAGAGTCGACGCCGCGGAGGCGCGCCGGGCCTGTACTCCGCGGCCCGGACGCTATCTGCCGGGAACGCTCGGGCGCTGGCGCCGGTTCCTCGGGCTGGCCGGGGCTCCGGCCCGAGCCGGGGCCGTTGACGAGGCACGCCGGGTGACCGAGGATGGCGAATCGTGACTGCTGCTGGACCCTCTTCCGACGGCTGGCGCCGGCTCTGGGCGCTCGACCCCGACGTCACCTTCCTGAACCATGGCTCCTTCGGGGCCTGCCCCCGGGCGGTGCTGGACGCTCAGGGGCGTCTCCGCGACCGTCTGGAGGCGGAACCGGTGCGGTTCATGGCCCGGGAGCTGGAGGGGCTCCTCGACGAGGCGAGAGGGGCGCTCGGCGGATTCGTCGGCGCCGATCCGGACGATCTCGCCTTCGTCCCGAACGCGACGACGGGCGCCAACACGGTGCTCCGGTGGCTCGATCTCGGGCCGGGTGACGAGCTCCTCGCCACGGACCACACCTACAACGCCTGCCGGAACGCGCTGGAGGCCGTGGCCGCCCGCGCCGGCGCCCGGGTCGTCGTGGCCACCCTGCCGTTCCCCGCCGCCACGCCGGAGCGGGCGCTCGAGGCGGTGCTCTCGCGGGTGACCGCCCGGACGCGGCTGGCGCTCGTCGACCACGTGACCAGCCCGACGGGACTGGTCCTCCCGATCGAGCGGCTCGTGCGCGAGCTCGAGTCGCGCGGGGTCGACGCGCTCGTCGACGGCGCCCACGCCCCCGGGATGGTCCCCCTCGACCTCCGGGCGCTCGGGGCCGCCTACTACACGGGGAACTGCCACAAGTGGATCTGCGCCCCCAAGGGCTCGGGGTTCCTCCACGTCAGGCGCGACCGCCAGAAGGGCGTGCGGCCGCTGGTGATCAGCCACGGCGCCAACTCGCCGCGATCGGACCGCTCGATGTTCCGGCTCGAGTTCGACTGGACGGGCACCGCCGACCCCACGGCCTACCTCACCGTGCCGGAGGCCATCCGCTACATGGGGTCGCTCCTCCCCGGCGGCTGGCCGGCGCTCATGGCGCACAACCGGGCCACCGCCCTGGCGGCCCGCGCCCGCCTGGCGGCCGCCCTGGAGGTGCCCCCTCCGGCGCCGGACTCCATGATCGGATCGCTCGTCGCCCTGCCCGTGCCCCTGGGCTTCGGCCCGGCCCCGGTGGACGGCGAGCGTGACCCGCTCCAGACCGCCCTCTTCGATCGGTTCGGCCTGGAGCTCCCGGTCTTCACGTGGCCGGCCCTCGACTGCCGGATCCTCCGAGTCTCCGCCCAGCTCTACAACGGGCCGGGGGACTACGAGCGCCTGGCCGGAGCGCTGGCGGCGCTCCGGGCGGCCCGCGCGGACGGACACCCGGCGGACGGGCCGTCCGTGGCGCGCTAGCCCGGCTCCGTGGATCTCCTCGATCCCGCTCACTACCGCGGCGTCCGCCGGCCGGTCGGCGAGGCCGAGACGCTCCCCGCATGGTGCTACACGGCGCCGGAGTTCTACGCGCGCGAGGTGGACCGGATCTTCTCGCGCGGGTGGCACTTCCTGGCCCGGGCCGATGAGCTGCCCGAGCCCGGCAGCTATCTCGCCGTCGACACGGTGCCGGGGCCGCTCCTCCTGCTGCGGGACGGGGAGGGCCGGATCGGCGCCTTCGCCAACACGTGCCGCCACCGGGGCGCCCGTCTCCTCGACGGCCGCGGCCGCTGCCGCACGATCGTCTGCCCGTACCACGCGTGGACCTACGGGCCGGACGGGCGTCTCCTCGGCGCGCCGGGGATGCAGGATCGCCCCGGGTTCGACCGGGCCGACTGGGGGCTGTCGCCGGTGCGCCTGGAGGTCTGGCAGGGGTTCGTGTTCGTGAGCTTCAGCCAGACCGGCCCCGGCCTGGCCGAGCACTTCGGGGACCTCGCGGAGAAGCTCGGCTCGTACGACTTCGACCAGATGGTGTGCGTCCGCCGGCTCGACTACGAGGTGGCCTGCAACTGGAAGCTCCTCGTCGAGAATGCGATGGAGGAGTACCACACCGGGACGGTCCATCACGCGAGCCTCGGGCAGCAGCACGCGGTGCAGGAGGACACCCGGGGGCACTGGGACGCCATCCACATCCCGCAGGAGACGAGCATCGCCGTCCTGCCCGGCGAGACGGCGCCGTTTTCGCCCGTGCCGGGCCTCACCGGGCGGGCCGCCCGGGGGACGTACTTCACGATGCTCCACCCCGCCACCCAGTTCGCGTGCACCCAGGACTGCATGTGGTGGCTCCGGGTCGTTCCGCTCGGGCCCGCGCGCTCCCGGCTCGGCGTCGGTTTCTGCTTCCCGCGGTCCACGGTGGCGCGGGCGGACTTCGCGGAGGAGGTCAAGAAGTACATGCATCGATGGGAGACCGGCATCGCCGAGGACAACGAGATCTGCGAGGCGCAGCAGGCCGGGCTCACCTCGGCCCTCAGGCGCCCCGGCCCGTTCGCGCTCCGGGAGCCGGCCGTCCACCGGCTCAACAACTGGGTCCTGGACCAGGTCCTCGAGGGGCCGGGGCGCGGGCGCGCGGTGCCCGGCCCGTGACCCAGCTCGTCCTGGCGGTCAAGGTCGTGATGCTCGTGTTCGCCGCGCTGGCGTCCATCACCAATCCCCCGGCGAGCGTGCCGGTGTTCCTGGCGAGCACCGCGAACTGCTCGACGGCGATGCGGCAGGCGCTGGCCTGGCGGATCGCGGTGAACGTCTTCTTCATCCTGGTGGTCTCGATGTTCGTCGGGTCGTACATCCTCGACTTCTTCGGGCTGTCGCTTCCCATCGTGCAGGTCGGGGGCGGCCTCCTGATCATGTCCTTCGGCTGGCGGTTCCTCCATCAGGGGGACGAGGACACGGCGGCTCCCAGCGTCGAGACGTGGAAACCCGAGGAGCTGGCCCGGCGGGCCTTCTACCCGCTCACCTTGCCCCTGACGGTGGGCCCGGGATCGATGTCGGTGGCCATCACCCTCGGCGCGAACACGTCGCAGACCGACCTCAACATCGTGGCCATGATCGTGGCGATGATCACCGGGGTGGCGCTCATCGCGCTCTTCATCTACCTCTGCTACCACTTCGCCGAGAACATCGCGCGGGTGCTCGGGCAGACGGGGACCAGCGTCCTCCTTCGCCTCTCGGCCTTCATCGCGCTGTGCATCGGCGTCCAGATCATCTGGAACGGCCTGAGCACGCTGGTGAAGTCCCTGATGAAGGGATAGACGGAGCGCGCCGACGGTCCTCGCCGCCGGCGCGCCGGTCCGGCGGTCGCCTGGCCGGTAGGCTGACCCCGGGGCCGCATGCCGGCCGGGCGCGGCGGCGCTATAGTGGCCCCGGAGGCTTCCTGCGATGGCCGGTCGAGCGCCGCTCATGCTGACCCACGACCTTCAGGACGGCCGCACGTGGCGACGGGAGACGCTGATCCCGCGCGACTGGCTGGTGGCGCTGCCGCCCGGGTGCGTCGACGAGCTGGACGAGATCGTCCGGCGGGTTCGCCGGGATCCGCTGCCGACGCTCCTCTCGAGCCCCGACCAGTTCGCGCTCCCCGCGTGCGGGCAGCTGATGGACGACGTCCGCGCCAGGCTCCTGGGCGGCATCGGACTGGCCGTCGTGGATCGGCTGCCCGTGGAGCGATACGAGCCGGAGGAGAACCGGGCCCTGTGCTGGCTCCTGAGCCAGCTCCTCCAGCGGCCGGTGGCGCAGGCATGGAACGGCGCCATGCTGTACGACGTCCGGGACACGGGGAAGACGCTCGAGTACGGCGTGCGGCGGTCGGTCACCAACCTCGACCTGACGTTTCACACCGACGGCCCGTGGCTCGATCTGCCGCCCCACCTGGTCGGGCTCTACTGCATCAACCCGGCGCAGGAGGGCGGGGTGAGCCGCTTCGTCAGCCTGTGCACCGTGCACAACGAGCTCCGGCGGCGTCATCCGGACCTCCTCCCGCGCCTCTACCGGCCGTTCCCGTGGGACCGCCAGGCCGAGCACGCGCCCGACGATTCCAGGGTGGGCGCGCAGCCGATCTTCCAGTACGACGGCCGCGCGCTCGTGGGGCGCTTCAACGAGCGGCTGATCGAGACGGGGGCCGAGCTGGCGGGCGCGCCGCTCGACGCGGAGGGCAAGGACGCGCTCCAGGCCATGCGCGCCGTCGTGGACTCGCCCGACCTCTGGGTCGAGTTCACGATCGACCGCGGCCAGATCCAGTACCTCAACAACCGCGAGTTCGCCCACAGCCGCACCGACTTCCGTGACGCCGCGGAGCCGAGCCTGAAGCGCCACCTGCTCCGTGTCTGGACGCGCGAGGAGGGGCGCCGCACCTTCTATCCGTGACGGAGGATGGCCGCGCGGCCCGGTCCGCCGGGCCTGCCGGGGTCGCGGTGCATTCCTGTTCGGAGGAGGTCCGACGATGAGATGGCTGCTCTCGACCGACGCCAGCGTGATCCAGCTCCTGCTCCGATGGACGCTCGCGATCGTCATCTTCCCGCACGGCGCCCAGAAGGCGCTCGGGTGGTTCGGGGGCCACGGCTTCAAGGGGACGATGAAGTACTTCAACCAGAGCTTCCCGGCGCCACTGGGGCTCCTGGCCATCGCGGCCGAGTTTCTCGGGCCGATGGGGCTCGCCATCGGCTTGCTCACCCGGGTGGCGGCGCTCGGGATCGCGTGCGTCATGGCGGTGGCGGTGCTGACGACGCACACGCAGCACGGGTTCTTCATGAACTGGACCGGCAAGCAGAAGGGCGAAGGCTTCGAGTTCCACCTCCTGGCCCTCGGCATCGCGCTCGCGCTGATCCTGGGCGGCGCCGGCGCATGGTCGGTCGACGCCCTGCTCGCGCCCTGAGCTCGAGCGGCGCGCCGGCGCTCGCTCTGGCCCATCCGACGCAGTAAGATCGGGACGGTGCCCCCGCCTCGCCTTCCCCACTTGCTCAAGGGAGTCTCGACATGACCCAGGGCTCTTCCATCGGCCGGTCCATTCGCCGCATCGACGGCGGCGAGAAGGTGACCGGCCTCACCCGCTTCGCGGGCGATCTCCAGCTGTCCCGCATGCTGCACGCCCGCCTGGTCCTGAGCCCGCACGCCCACGCGCGGATCGTCAGGATCGACGGGAGCGAGGCCGCGGGCCGGCCCGGGGTCCTGGGAGTCTTCGCCGCCGCCGATCTCGGTCTCGCGAAGACCGACCCGACCGCGCGGAGCAAGTCCCCGCTCGCGCTCGACCGCGCGATGTTCGTGGGGCATCCGGTCGTGGCCGTCGTCGCGGAGACGGCGGCGATGGCCGAGGATGCGGCCGCGCTCGTCGAGGTCCAGTACGAGCCTCTCCCGGCGTCTCTCGACGCGCTCGACGCGATGCGGCCGGACGCCCCTCGCGTGCGGGCCGCGGCGGGCGCCGGCGGGGAGGCGGAGCTGGCGATGCACGGGGCGGCGACCGGCGGGGAGCAGCTCCGCGAGGCGGTCGGACCCAACGTGGTGAGCACGCAGCGGTTCCATCGGGGGGATCCCGCTCGCGGCTTCGCCGAGGCCGACGTGGTGGTCGAGCGCCGCTTCGAGACCCCCATGGTCCACCAGGGCTACCTCGAGCCGCGCGCCGTGGTGGCCGACGTCGATCCGCTCGGCGCCCTCACCATCTGGACCGCGACCCAGGCGCTCTTCTTCACGCGGTCGGAGGTGTGCGAGGCGCTCGGGCTTCTCGGAGCACCGGGTGCGGATCGTGGCGACGCCCTTGGGCGGCGGCTTCGGCGCGAAGTTCGTGCTCCTGGAGTGCCTGGCGGGCGCGCTCGCGCTCCGGCTCCGGCGGCCGGTCTCCGTCGTCATGACGCGGACCGAGGAGTTCCTGTCGACGACGCCGGCGCCGCCCGCCGTGATCGAGGTGAAGCTGGGAGCCCGCCGCGACGGGACCCTCACGGCCCTCGAGGGCCGGGCCGTGTTCGACGCCGGCGCCTACGCCGGCGCGCCGCTCGGGATCGCGCTCCTGATGATGGGCAGCTACTACCAGATACCGAATCTCGAGCTGCGCGGCTACGAGGTGCTCACCCACAAGCCGGGCAACGGCGCCTACCGCGCGCCCGGCGCGGTGCAGGGGACGTTCGCGATCGAGTCCGCCATGGACGAGCTGGCGCTGGTCCTCGGTCTCGACCCCATCGACCTCAGGCTCCGGAACGCCTCCCGCCCGGGCGATCCCATGGTGAACGGGCAGCCGTGGCCCAAGATGGGCCTCGTCGAGTGCCTCGAGCGGCTCCGCGCCGAGCGCGGGCGGCGCGCCGAGCCGGCCGCTCCCGCCAACGGCCGATACCGGCGGGGCGCCGCGGTGGCGATCGGCGGCTGGATGGGCGGGATCGAGCCCGCCAACGCCGCGTGCCGGCTGGACCGGGACGGGACGCTCAGCATCCTGGTGGGGACGGTCGACATGAGCGGGACCAACACGGCATTCGCGCAGATCGCCGCCGAGGCCTTCGGCCTGCCCGTCGAGGACATCCAGGTCGTCAACGGCGACACGGATTCGGCGCCCTACGCGGGCGCGAGCGGCGGCAGCAAGATCACGTACACCGTGGGCCTGGCCGTCGAGCGCGCCGCGCGCGACGCCCGACGCCAGCTCCTGGCCGTCGCCGCCGACCGGCTGGAGGCGGCGGTCGAGGACCTCGAGATCGTCGACCGCGCGGTCCGGGTGCGCGGGGTGCCGAACCGCGCCGTTCCGCTCGGCGACCTCGCGAAGGCGACCATGCAGTTCGGCGCCAAGTACGAGCCGGTGTACGGCCGGGGCGGCAGCGCCACGGTCGCGCGCTCGCCCGCCTTCGCCGCCCACCTGAGCGAGGTCGAGGTGGACACGGACACCGGGGCCGTCCGGGTGACCCGTCACCTCACCGTGCAGGACGTCGGCCGGGCCATCAATCCCGCGGCCGTCGAGGGCCAGATCCAGGGCGGGGTGGTGCAGGGGATCGGCTGGGCGCTGCTCGAGAAGATGCCCTACGACGCGGAGGGGCAGCTTCTCGCCGCCACGCTCATGGACTACGCGCTGCCGCAGAGCGATCAGGTGCCGTTCGTCGAGTCCGTGCTCCTCGAGGTGCCGTCCGACCACGGGCCGTTCGGCGCCAAGGGGGTCGGGGAGCCGCCGGTGGTCGGGGTGCCGGCCTCGGTCGCGAACGCCGTCGCGGCCGCCACCGGGCGGCGGTTCACCTCGCTCCCGATCACCGCGCAGGACGTCGTCGCGGCGCTCGGCGGCGGCGCGGGGTGACAGGCCGCCCGAGGTGATCTGATCGAGGCCGCTGCCGGCATCGTGAACTACGTCGATCCGTCCACCGGGCGCACGTACCCGCTCACCGAGGCGCGGTGGTGCGCGGAGAACGGGCACTACCTGAACCTCGGGCCGGCGCCGGGGCTCGGGCGCGCGGAGATCGACACCTCGCGCCACTCGGTCTGGCGGTACGCGAAGGCGCTGCTGGTCGACGTCGAGGACGCGGTCACCCTCGGCGAGGGCTGGACGCCGCTGGTGACGGGCGACTGGGGCGGCGCGGCCGTCCTCTTCAAGCTCGAGTTCGCGATGCCGACCGGGTCGTTCAAGGACCGCGGCATGACGGTGATGGTGAGCTATCTGAAGAGCCGCGGCATCCGCCGGGTCCTGGAGGACTCGTCCGGGAACGCGGGCGCGTCGCTGTCGGCGTACGCCGCGCGGAGCGGCCTCGCGTGCCGGATTCTCGTGCCGGAGACCGCGTCGTACCCGAAGATCGCCCAGATCGCCGCGTGCGGCGCCGACGTCGTCACGATCAGGGGCTCCAGGCAGGACGTGGCCGAGGCCGCGCTCCGGCAGAGCGCCGAGATCTTCTACGCGAGCCACAACTGGCAGCCCTTCTTCGTGGAGGGCGTGAAGACGCTCGCCTACGAGCTGTGGGAGCAGCTCGGCTTCCGGGCGCCCGACAACGTGGTCGTCCCCCTCGGCTACGGCAGCAGCGTGCTGGGCTGCGACCGCGGCTTCGGGGAGCTCCTCCGACGGGGCGAGATCGGCAGGGCTCCCCGTCTCTTCGGCGTCCAGGCGGCGAACTGCGCGCCCTACTACGCGGCCTTTCGCGCCGGTGTCGAGCACCTCGTCCCCACCACGATCGCCTCGACGGTGGCCGAGGGCATCGCGTCGGCCAAGCCCACGCGCGTCGCCGAGGTGCTGCGCGCCGTGCGCGAGAGCGGCGGGGCCGTCGTCGCGGTGGAGGAGGCGGAGATCGTCGAGGCGCTCCGTGACCTGGCGCGCCGGGGCCTCTACGCGGAGCCCACGGCGGCCGCGGCGGCGGCGGGGCTGAGCCGGCTCCAGGCGAGCGGGGCGATCCGGCCGGGCGAGACGACGGTGCTGGTCCTCACGGGCTCCGGGCTCAAGGCCTCGGCGGCCATCGGCGAGCTCCTGAAGCTCGGCGCCCGCGACGCCTGACCGCCGTTGTCCGACCGCGGCCCCTCGTCTATCATGCCGGCGCCCGCGGACGCCGAGCCGGGAGACCCGCAGGGCGGAGTGCACCCATGCGCCTGACGCCGACCGAGCTGGACCGCCTGACGATCTTCACCGCCGCCGAGCTCGCGCGCCGCCGGCGAGCCAAGGGCTGGCGCCTCACGTACCCGGAGGCGCTGGCGCTCATCTGCGACGAGATGCACGAGGCCGCCCGCGGCGGGGCGTCCTACGACGAGGTGGTGACGGTGGCCCGAAGCGTCCTCACCGAGGACGACGTGCTGGACGGGGTCGCCGACCTCGTCGGCACGGTGAAGCTCGAGTGCCTCTTCGGGGACGGCACCCGGATCCTGCACGTGGAGCGGCCGATCGGCCCGGGCCGCGAAGCGGGACGGCGATGAAGCCGGGCGAGATCCTGTTCGCCGAGGGCGCGATTCCGCTGAACGCCGGCCGGCCCACGGCCGAGGTCACCGTGACGAACACCTCGGACCACACGATCTTCATCAGCTCGCACTTCCCGTTCTTCGAGGTCAACCGCCGCCTCGTGTTCGACCGGGCCCGGGCCTGGGGCATGCACCTCGACGTGCCCGCGGGCGACTCGGTGCGCTGGCGGCCGGGCGAGACGCGGACGGTGCGGCTCGTGGCGTACGGGGGCCAGCGGACGCGTGCGCGGCTTCAACCGGCTGACCGACGGCCCCGCCAGCCCCGAGCGCCTCGCCGAGGGCCTGGCGCGCGTGCGCCAGGGCGGCTACGGCCACCGCCGAGGCCGGCGCGCCGGAGGAGCGTCCCGATGGCCGGTGAGCTGAGCCGCCCGGAGTACGCGGCGCGCTACGGCCCGACCACCGGCGACCGGATCCGCCTCGGCGACACGGACCTCCTGGCGCGGATCGAGCGGGACGAGACGAGCTACGGGGACGAGGTGCTGCGCGGCTGGGCGAAGACCATGCGCACCGGCATCATGATGAGCGCCGAGCTGCCGGCCGCGAGCGAGCTGGACCTCATCGTCACGAACGTGATCGTGATGGATCCCGTGCTCGGCGTGTTCAAGGCGAACATCGGCGTGAAGGACGGGGTGATCGTCGGCGTGGGCCGGGCCGGGAACCCGGACGTGGTCGACAACCCCGATCTCCTGATCGGCTCGAACACCGCGCCGGTCTACGGGCAGGGCTTCATCGCGACGCCCGGCGGCATCGACACGCACGTCCACCTGGTCCAGCCGCGCCTCATCCCGTCGGCGCTGGCCGCCGGGATGACGACGCTGATCACCGGCGGCCTCAACGACAACCCGGCGTTCAACCTGGATCAGATGTTCCGCGCGTTCGAGGAGTTTCCCGTGAACCTGGGCATGCTGGGGCGGGCGGCCAGCTACACGGCCGCGCCGCTCGAGCGCCAGATCGAGTCGGGCGCCTGCGGACTCAAGGTTCACGAGGACTACGCGGGGTACCCGAGCATCGTCGACCAGGCGCTCACCGTCGCCGACCTCCACGACATCCAGATCGCGATGCACACCGACGGCATCAACGAGTCGTGCGAGCTCGACGAGACGGTCGCCGCCATCGCCGGGCGCAGCATCCACGCCTACCACGTGGAGGGCATCGGCGGCGGCCACTCGCCCGACATCCTGGCGATCGCCGGCATCGGGCACGTCATCGGCTCGTCGACGACGCCGACGATTCCCTACGGCCGGAACGTGGTGGCCGAGCACCACGCCATGATGTGGTCGGTCCACGGCATGAACCCGCGGGTCCCCAGCGACCGCGCGATGATCGCCGACCGCGTCCGCGACTCCACGATGCGCGCGGAGAGCGTGCTGCACGACCTGGGGGCGATCAGCATCATCAACTCGGACTCCCAGGGGATGGGGCGGATCGGCGAAGTGATCCGGCGCACCTGGCAGCTCGCGCACCAGATGAAGCGGATGCGCGCCGAGCACCCGCCGCACGACAACCCGCGGATCCTCCAGTACCTGGCGAAGTACACGATCAACCCGGCGCGCGCCCACGGCGTGGACCGGTGGGTCGGGTCGCTCGAGCCGGGCAAGATCGCCGACATCGTCCTCTGGCGGCCCGAGTTCTTCGGGGTCAAGCCGGAGCTCGTGATCAAGGGCGGCTACCCGGCCTGGGGCGCCCTCGGCGAGGGCAACGCGTCCGTCGCGCAGACCGAGCCCCAGATCTACGCGCCCCACTGGGGCGGCAGCGGGCTGGCCGCCGCGAGCCTCAGCATCGACTTCGTCTCCGCCGCGGCGGCGGCCGGCGGCTTCCGCCGGCGGCTCGGGACCCGGCGGCGCGCGATCCCGGTGGTGGGCACCCGCCAGGTGGCCAAGCGTCACATGCTCTACAACCAGGCGAACCCGCGGATCGAGATCGACCCTGGCTCGGCGGAGATCCAGATCGACGGCCAGCCGCTCCCGCCGCTACCCGACGACGACCTGCCGCTGAACCGCCGCTACTTCCTGATGTAGGGCGGCTCCGGAGCCCTCGGGGCGGCCGCCCGGGTTCGTCTCGCGCCTCGGCCTGGCCGTTCGATGCCGCCCGCGGCGGCGCTCACGCCGACCGTGCTACGTCGCGTGTCACCGGTCCTCTCGATCGACGTCGTCTGCAGCCTCCCGGGTCGGGAGCTCGCCGCGCGCCTCCGGCACCAGCTGGTGGAAGAGGCTCGACTCGCGCTGGTAGAAGCCCTGCGTGTGGAAGGAATCGGCGAGCTTGAGGTACCGGTAGTCCACGTGGTGGCCGAACTCGTGGAGGAGCGTCCTCAGGTACGTCCGGAACGCCACCACCCGCCGCTGGCGCGCCGTGCGCATCCAGAGCTGGACGCGGGGCAGCCGGCGGTCGTCGGTGTAGAGGCCCTGGAGCTCTCCCCAGCTGACCGTGGGGGCGCGCGGCGAGCACCTCCACGCGGCAGGGCCCGATCCCGAACGCGGCGGTGAGAGCGGTGAACAGGGCCTGCGAGGCGGCCTGGACGGCGAGGCGGTCCTCGGACATGAGCGCGGCGTCGAGCGCGGCGACGTGCCGGTGAAGCGCGGCCGCGCCGGGGAGGCGCAGGCTCGTGACCGCGTCGCTCGCCCGGTAGATGCGCTGCTGGGCGCGGGTCAGGCGATCGTAGTAGCCGAAGCGGCGCGGCGGCGGAGGCTTGTCGGGCACGGGACGACCGGCCGCCGGCCGGACCCCGCCCCGTGGCGCGGGTCCGGCCGGCGGTCGCGTGGGTGGGCTCAGCGGCTCAGTACGTCTGCCGCCCGATGAAGGTCCACTTGCCGTCCTTCACCACGAGGTAGACCTGGTCCTTCGCCTCGCGCTCGCGCTGGTCGTTGAACGAGAACGTGCCGGTGACGCCGGGGAACGTCTTGGTCCCCGCGATGGCATCGCGGATGGCGTCGCGCTCGGTCCCGGCCTTCTCGATCGCGCCGAGGATGATCCGCGCGGCGTCGTACGTGGTGGCGTGGTACGGCTCCGGCTTCTCGTTCGGGTGGAGCTTCTGGTACATGGCGACGAAGTTCTTGACCACCGGCGCCGGGTCGTCGGCGTTGAACTCGGTGTTCACCGCGATCCCCTCGGCGTTGCCCTTGCCGGCGAGCTCGATGAACTTCTCCTCGTAGAGCGTGCCGGTGCCGACCAGCGGCGCCGTGATGCCGAGGTTCCGCGCCTGGAGCGTCACCAGGGCGCCGGTGGTGTAGTAGGTCAGGATGGCGAGGGCGTCGGGGTTGGCCGCCTTGACCTTCGTCAGCTGGGCCTTGAAGTCCGTGTCCTTGTCGTACACCACCTCGAGGGCGGCGACCCGCGCGCCGAGCTTCTCGAGCTCCTTCACGAAGTAGTCCTTCGTCTGGATGCCCCAGTCGTTCTGGACGTACACGACCCCGATGTTCTTCTTGCCGAGCTTCTTGACCGTGTACTGGGCGAGGTCGGGGACGTACACGGAGATGGGCGACCACATCCGGAACATGTACTTGCCGCCCTGCTTGGTGAGGTCCGTGTGCGACGCCGAGGGCGTGATCGTGGCGAGGCGCGCCTTGGTGTAGATGGGGATCGCCGCGAAGCAGGCCGAGGACGAGTAGTGGCCCAGGACCGCGAGGATCGCGTCGTCCGAGGCGAACTTCTGGGCGACGGTGGCCGCGTCCTTCGGGTCGCCCTTGTCGTCCTCCACCCGGATGACGACCTTCTTGCCCTTGATCCCGCCCTTGGCGTTGACCTCGTCCGCGGCGAGCTGGGCGCCCTCCGCGAACTGCTTGCCGATCTGGGCCAGGTTCCCGGTCATGGGGGCGGCGACGCCGATGACGACGTCCTGGGCGGCGGCCGGGCCCGCCGGAAGGGCGGCGATCGCGGCCAGGAGCAGCACTCCGAGGACACGCAGCATGGTCATGGGGACCTCCTCACGCGGTTTTCGTTCGGGGACGGGGGAGCAGGGTGTCTGGGTCGAGGACTCGCCCGCGCACGACGACGGCCCGGACGGCCCGGGCGTCGGCCAGGCGGCGGAGCGGGTTGCCGGCGACGAGGACCAGGTCGGCCTGGGCGCCCGGCGCGATGCGGCCGAGGTCGGGTCGGCCGAGCGTGTCGGCGGCCGCCGCGGTCGCGGCCCGCAGCACGGCGGCGGCCGACAGCCCGCAGGCCTTGAGCCGCCGGAGCTCCTCGTGGAAGAGGAACCCTCCGCAGGGCTTCACGGCATCCGTCCCGACCAGGACGCGCCCGCCGAGGCGGGCGTAGTCGCGGACGAAGCGCTGGTAGCGCACGAGCCCGCGCGCCCAGGCGGCGAAGTCGCGGGGCGCCCAGGCGGCCCCGAAGAAGCGCTGACCGAGCCAGCTGCCGAGGTCCTGCCGGGCTCGGGCGGGAAGCCGGCGCGTGTCGCCGTCCCGCCGGATGCGGGCGGTGTACCGCCCCAGGATCGCGTCCATCCCGGCGAGCGTCGGCACGAGGTAGGTCTCGTACTTCATCATCTGGTGACCGAGTCGCTCCAGGCGGCTCGCCTCGGCGCGGGCCCAGAGGTGCGCCAGCATGGCCGAACGCTCCGGAATCGTCCGGTATCGCAGCAGCGCGACCTCGGGCAGCGCGCGCGGCGCCTCCGGGAACCGGGAGGTGTTCTCGAGGCCGTCGTAGCCGAGAGACACCGCCTCGCGCGCGGTCAAGCTCCAGGTCTGCCCCGTCACGCCGATTCCGAGCCGGTGCGCCTCGTCGACGGCCGCGCGGGCCACCTCCAGCGCAGGCTTCTGCGTGAGGATGATCCCGTCCACCCGGTAGTCCGCCTTGAGGCGCTGGACGGCCAGGCGCGCCTCCACCGCGGAGTAGAGGGGCCAGGACATCGCGGGATAGTCCGGGGACACCCCGTCGAGCAGCGGACCCAGCGAGAAGACCCGGGGCCCGGGAGCCCGCCCGGCCTCGATCGCGTCCCGAAGCGCGAGGACGGCGTCGGGGTCGTTCCCGGCGAAGCGGACCGTCGTCACGCCGTTCGCGAGGTAGAGGCGCGCGCCCAGCTCCGAGACGAGGTGGGAGTGCATGTCCACGAAGCCGGGCAGAAGGGTGCCTCCGCGGCCGTCGAGCACCCGGGCGTCACGCATCAGCGGGGCCGCGCCGACGACCACCTCGCGGATGCGCGCGCCCTCGACGACGACGGACGCGCGTTCGATCGCGCGGTCCGACACCCCGTCGAACACGCGCACGTCCCGGATGACGAGGAGACTCATCGGCCTCGCGAGCCCCTCGCGCCGCCGGCCGCCGCGGGAGCCACCCGATCGGTCCGGTTGACGTGGCGGGGCACCGGCGATCGCGCCCTCACCAGGGGGACGTCCAGCCCGCGGCGGTGAGCGTCTCGAGCGGGATGATGAGCCGCGCCGCCATGACGGGCCGGGGCGACGTGCCGATGCGGAGCTCCCCGATGATGGAGAGGAGCATGTAGGCCTCTTCCGGATCCATGCGCGCGCCGTGGGCGACCACGTCGATGGCGGCGCGGGTGGCATCCTCGGTGGCTTCCTCGACCGTCGGGCCGAAGCCGAGCACCTGGACGGTGCCGTCCACCTCGACGATCGGGCGCGCCACTGCTCGCTGCTTGTGGAGGGTGATGCGCGCCCGCACGGTCGACGTGCACTCGACGCCGGTGCCCGTGACGATGCCGTCGCTGATCGCCGCGTGCGGGTCGGCGAAGAACACGAGGGCGCCCGGCACCATGACCGGGAGGTGGACGCGGCTCCCGGCCTTGACGTCCTTCTGGTCGAAGTCGCCGCCGTACGGCCCCGCGTAGGAGGGCCGGTACCCTTCGGGCGGCATCGTGGACACGGTGCCGAGGTTCGGGTTGAGCGGGATCGGGATGCGGCCGCCGAACCACGCGCGGCCGTCACGGACCGGGCAGACGAGGGCCTTGGGCTCGCCGTACTCCTTTCGGAGCACGCCGAAGTCGCGCAGGATCGCGGTGATCCCGTCCCCGTGAGGCGTGATCTCGAGAAGGTCGATGGCCACCGCGTCGCCGGGCTCGGCGCCGCGGACGTGCACCGGCCCCGCGATCGGCGCGAGGGGGTGGCCGTCGCAGGCGGGGGTGAAGGGCGTCGGCACGTCGCGGATGTCGCGCACGTCGGCGAACGCGCCGCGGACGACCAGGGTCACCTCCTCGCCGGAGGCGATCGTCATGGCGGCGGGCGTGTCGGCGTTGACCGAGAAGAGGTACCAGGTCGCCGGCTGCGGGGCGTG
Organism: uncultured Candidatus Rokubacteria bacterium; assembly: GCA_963745015.1. Taxonomy (GTDB): domain Bacteria; phylum Methylomirabilota; class Methylomirabilia; order Rokubacteriales; family DASRDR01; genus DASRDR01. The sequence continues at coordinate 181,097 of CAVUVU010000005.1, read as the reverse complement.
GCCGGTCATCGGAACGCCCTCCACCCCCACCCACGACCCCGCCGGTCGATCGGACGCCCTTCGGCCTGTGGCCGACAGGCCGGGCGGCGCCGCTCGAGACCGGATCGGGCGCTCATCGCGAGAGCCTGCCCGCCGCGAGGAGGCGCCCGTACACGGCCGGGTTGACCACGCGGTCCGGCCACTCGCCGCGAAGGACGGCCGCCGCCTGCCGGCTGGCGACGCGTGCGGACAGCGCGGCCGATTCCGTCGATTCGCCGGCGGCATGGGGCGTGGCGACGACATTCTCGAATCGCAGCAGGGGGTTCGCGGGATCGGTGGGCTCGTGCTCGAAGACGTCCAGGCCGGCCCCGGCGATCCAGCCCTCCTCGAGCGCGCGGGTGAGGGCGGCCTCGTCGATCACGCCTCCGCGGCAGCAGTTGACGAGATACGCCGTCCGCTTCATCGCCCGGAACTCGCGCTCGCCCAGGAGGTGCCGGGTCTCCGAGTTGAGCGGGACCTGGACCGACACCCAGTCCGACTCGCCGAGGAGGGCGTGGAGGTCGCCGACCATCCGCACGCCGAGCTCCCGCGGCACGTGCTCCTCGACATGAGGATCGTAGGCGATCACGCGAAGCCCGAACGGCTGGAGGCGCCGCGCCAGCGCCTGGCCGATCGCGCCCAGTCCCACGAGTCCGGCGGTCTCGCCGTCGAGCGGCGTGATCGGCCGGCCGGCGGGACGGTCCCACACGCCCTGCCGCATCGCCCGGTCGTACTGGACGAGCTTCCGGTTCAGCGCCAGGATCAGCGCCGCCGCGTGGTTGGCGACCTCGAGGTGGCAGATGTGGGCGGCGTTGGCGACCAGGATGCCCGCGCGCGTGGCGGCGTCGACGTCCACCCCTTCGAAGCCGTGGCCGAACCCGCAGATCACCCGGGCGCGGTCCATCGCGCCGACCATCGCGGCGTCGACCCGGAACCCGCCGATCATGACGACGTCCGCCCCGCGCACCGCCTCGAGCGCCTCCTCCCGCGTCCGGCACTCGAGCGAGACGATCTCGACGTCGAGCCCATCGAACGCGGGGGGCCAGACCTCGTAGGGGAACATCTTCGAGGGCGGATGGACCAGGACGACGCGGGGCTTTCGTCACGGGGCTTGCTCCTTTCGGGGCTCTAGCCGGCGGTGGAGTAGGCGCAGCGGCCGATCGCGACCACGGCGTCGTTGGCGTCCCGGAGCTCGACGTCGGCCACGCCCACGGTGCGGCCGACCTTGACCGCGCGCGCGAGCGCGCGGAGGTCCCCGCGGCGGGCGGGACGGAGGTAGTCGACGCGGAGGTCGATGGTCGGCACCCCGCGGCCGAGCTTCGAGGCGATCGCGTAGTCGCCGGCGATGTCGATCAGCGCCGAGATCACGCCGCCGTGGAACCAGTCGGAGCCGTCGGCCCGGCCCAGCTCGTCCCGCCACGGCAGGCGCATCTCCACCGCGCCGTCCTCGGCCCGGACCATCTCGACCCCGATCAGGCGATGGAAGGGCGACCGGTCGACGCTCGAAGGTGCTCGGTCATCGCACGGACTCGAGCGGCGGGAGCTGGGCGGCCAGGCGCTTGAGCGCCGAGCGGTCGAGCTTGCCGGTCCCGCCGAGCGGGAGCTGGTCCAGGAAGAAGACGCGGCGGGGATGGGCGTAGGGGGCGCCCCGCTCGAGGAAGAACCGCTTGACCTCCTCCTCGTCGGGCGCGGCCCCGGGATCGCGGGCGACGACGTAGGCGACCGGCGCCTCGCCCTTGGTCGCGTGCGGGGCCGACACGACGCAGGCGTCCTTGAGCCCCGGGTGCCGGAGCAGGACGTCCTCGACCTCCTTCGGGTAGAGGTTCTCGCCGGCGACGTTGATCATGTCGTCCTTGCGGCCCACGAAGTAATAGTAGCCGTCGCGGTCCCGGCGCATGAGGTCGCCCGTGTAGAGCCAGCCGTCCCGGATCTTCTGGGCGGTGACCTCCGGGAGCTTCCAGAACCCCTTGGCGAGCCCCGGGTTCCGCGTGACGAGCTCGCCCACCTCGTCGACCGCGCAGTCCGTGACCCCGTCGACGGTCGAGACGATGCGGTTCTGGCAGTCGGCGACGTCGACGCCGCAGGAGCCGAGCTTCTTGAGCCCGTAGCGCGGGTTCGCCATCGGCACCGGCCCGCCCTCCGTCAGCCCGTACGACTCGCCGATGGGCGCCCCGAACACCCGCTGGAACTCGACCAGGAGCTCCTCCGGCACCTCGGCCGAGCCGCAGAGGGCGTAGCGGATCGAGCGGACGCTGTGGCGGGCGAGGGTCTCCGTCTCGGCGAGCATCAGCTTGTACATGGCCGGCACGCCCGTGAGGTAGGTCACCTTGTGGCGGTCGATGGCGCGGATGACCTCGACGGGGTCGAAGCCGGGGAGGATCACGAGCGATCCGCCGGCGAGGAGGAACGGCTTCACCGCGCCGATCATCGCGTTCTTGTGGTAGAGCGGCACCGCCACGAGCGCGCGCTCCGTGTCGTCGAGGCACGCCATCTTCCGGATGATGTCGGCGTTCCACATCTGGCCGCGGTGGGCGAGCAGGACGCCCTTGGGCTTGCCGGTCGAGCCGGAGGTGTAGGGCTGCATGCAGACCGAGTCCGGATCGAGCCGGCGCCGCCGGAAGCGCGGGGACGCGCGCGGCGAGCCACGCGTCCCACTCGATCGCGCCGTCGGCGGCCGGCGCGTCCACCACGAGGTGGGCCAGCCCCTTGACCTGGCTCGCGAGGCGCCGGGCGCGCTCCGCCTGGTCCCGGCCGGCGACCAGCACCGTCGCCTCGGCGTCCTCGATCACGTAGGCGAGCGCCTCGTCCCCCATCCGGATGTTCAGGGGCACGGAGACGGCGCCGATGCGCATGGGACCGAGGAACGCGGGGAGGAACCGCCAGTCGTTCGAGAACATGAGCGCGACCCGGTGGCCCGCGCGCACGCCGAGCCCGGCCAGCGCGTTCGCCGCGCGGTTGCACCAGGTGTCGAGCTCCCGGTAGGTGAGGGTGGTGTCACCCTGGATGACCGCCACCGACGACGGGGCGAGCCGGAGCGGGACGTCGAAGATGTGGCCCAGGGTGTCGGGGAGCATCGCGGCGCGATCTCCTTCAGAGGCTGGTGGCGATGAAGGACACGGTGGCATTCGATTGTACACAGGCCCGAGCGTCCCCGGGAAGCCCGTCGGCGCGCCGCACGCCATCGCCCGGCGCCCGGCGACGCGTTTGACGGGTCCGGCCACACCACATGGAGTAGGCTAGGACGCGCGATGACCTGCCCGGGGTGCGGGTCCACCGTCCAGGCCGACTTCGCTTTCTGCCCGAAGTGCGGGGGAAAGCTCTCGGACGCGCGCCCATCGCCGAGCGACACGGCCCTGGCGCCGGCGCCGCCCGCCCCGCGCGACCGCGCGCTCGCCGCCGCCAGCACGGCCCGCGATCGCCAGGCCGAGGGCGACCGGCGGCTGGTCACCGTCCTGTTCGCGGACCTGGCGGGGTTCACCGCGCTCGCCGAGTCCCTGGACCCGGAGGAGGTTCGCGCCCTTCAGACCGATCTGTTCCGGGAGCTCTCGGGAGCGATCGAGCGCTACGACGGCTTCGTCGAGAAGTTCGTCGGGGACGCGGTCATGGCCGTCTTCGGGGCGCCCCACGCGCACGAGGACGATCCCGAGCGCGCGCTCCACGCCGCCCTCCTCATGCACGAGCGCGTGGCGGCGCTCAGCGAGCGGTGGGAGCGGCGCGTCCGCCGGCCACTCGCCCTTCACGTCGGGGTCAACACCGGGCCCGTGGTGGCCGGCACCATCGGCTCCGCGTCCGGGAGCGCCTATGCGGTGACCGGTGACACCGTCAACACCGCGTCACGCCTCCAGGCCGCCGCGTCGGCCGCCGAGACCTTCGTCAGCCCGTCGACCCATCAGCTGACCGATCACGCCTTCCTCCTGGCCCCGGCGGGCGAGATCACGATGAAGGGGAAGAGCCAGCCGCTGGCCGTCTTCCGGCTCGAGGGGGCGCGCGCGATCCGGCGCTCCGGGCGCGGTCTGCAGGCGCTGGGACTCAGCGCGCCCATGGTGGGCCGGACGGCCGAGCTCGGCCAGATGGTTTCCGCCTTCGACGAGATGCTCCGCGAGCCGCGCGCAAGTGGTGAGCCTGACCGGCGAGGCCGGCGTGGGCAAGTCCCGCCTGCTCCAGGAGTGGCTCGCGACGCTGGAGGCCGGCCGGCGGCTCACGTCCGTGAGCGTGCGTCACGCCGTCTGCTCCTCCCTCGGCGAGCAGCCGTACGCGGTCTTTGCCGCCTTCTTCCGGGAAGCATACGGCGTGGCTCCCGGCGATTCGCTCGCGGTCGCACGGCAGAAGCTCGCCGCGGGCCTGGCGGCGCTGGGCGGCGAGGAGGAGGAGACGGCCACGATCGCGTCCCTCCTCGGATACGTCCTGGGGGTGGAGGCCGCCGACCGCTTCCGCCATGTCGAGCCCGAGCAGCTCAAGCGCCAGATCTTCCTCGCGATGCGTCGCCTGATCGAGCGCCGCCTGCAGCACGGGCCCGTCGTGCTGACCGTCGAGAACCTCCACTGGGCCGACGCGGCCTCGATGGAGCTTCTCCAGGTGGTGCTCGATCGGCTCGCCGACCAGCCGCTCATGCTGGTCGCGACTTGCCGGCCGGGGGCGGAGCTCCGGACCCTCGCCACGCCCCGCGCGGCCCGCACCGAGATCCGCCTCATGGCGCTGTCGCCGCGTCGAGAGCGAAACCCTCCTCGCGGCCTACCTCGGCGAGTCGATCGCGGGCATGCCGCCCCGCCTGCGCCAGCTCGTCCTCGCGCGGGCGAGCGGTCAGCCCTTCTATCTCGAGGAGATCCTCCGGGGCCTCATCGCCGCGGGCGTGCTCGTCCGCGGGGAGACCGGGTGGACGTGCACCACCGGGGCCGCCGCCGCCGACGTGCCGCCGACCATCCACGGGCTCCTCCTCGCGCGGGTCGACCGCCTTCCGGACGGGACGCGGCACGCGCTCCAAGAAGCCGCGGTCCTCGGGCCGGTGTTCGACGCGGCCCTCCTCCGCGAGGTCGCCAGCCATCCTGACGCCCTCACGACCGCGCTGGAGCAGCTCCGCGCGGCCGACTTCCTGGAGGACGCGGCGGGGCTGGCGGATGACGGCGTGGCGGGCGGCCGGGTCCGCCGCGAGACCGCCGCTACCGGTTCACCAACGCGCTCCTCCAGGAGGTCGCGTACCAGAGCCTCCTGCTCCGCCACCGGACCGAGCTGCACGCTCGCGCCGGCCAGGCGCTGGAAGGCATGGTCGGGGAGCGTCCGACGCGGCTCGAGGACATCGAGGCCCTCGCGCGTCACTGGAACCTGGGCGGCGACCGGCGCAAGGCGGCGCGACTCCTCGTGGCGGCCGGCGACTGGGCCCGCGGACTCTACGCCAACGAGGACGCCGTCCTGCACTACGAGCGGGCGCTCGACGCGCTCGCGCAGTCCGAGGCAGCCCGCAGGCGAGGTCGCGCTGGTGCGCGAGCGTCTCGGCGACATCCTCGCGCCCCTCGGCCGTCGCGCCGCGGCGCTCGCTCACTACGAGGCGGTCCGGGCTGCCACGGCGGCGGCCGGGGAGCGCTCGGCGCAGGCCCGGCTCGAGCGCAAGCTCGCGATCCTCGCCTGGGATGCGGGCGACCGGCCGGCGGCCGCGTCCGGCTTCGCGCCGGGCTCGAGCTCATGGAGGGACAGGCGGAGCACATCGAGCTGGCGCACCTCTACCACGAGATCGGACGGCAGGCGTTCCGGAACGGCGACAACGAAGGCGCGGTCGCGTGGGCGGAGCGCGCCCTGTCACAGGCCGAGCGCCTGGCGGCGGCGCCGGCCGGTCCGGACGCCCCGGGCGACGTCGACCGGCCCGCCGAGGTGGCGTCCGCCATGACCCAGGCGTACAACACCCTCGGGGTCGCGCTGGCTCGCATGGGGCGATTCCAGGAGGCGGTCGGGCACATCGAGCGGAGCCTCGCCGTCGCCGAGGCCCACGGCCTGATGCAGGCCGCCTGCCGCGGCTACACGAACCTCGGCGTGCTCTACAGCACGCTCGACCCCAAGCGCGCCATCGACACCTGCGTCCGGGGACTGGAGATGGCCAAGAAGATCGGCGACCTGGGACTCCAGTCGCGGCTGAACACGAACCTGGCCGTCGCCTACTGCGCGCTCACGAACCGGTGCGAGGAGCAGGGGCCTCTCGGCGGCGCAGACGGCCCTCGACCTGGACCGCCAGCTCGGCCAGCTCGACCACCTGGCGGTGCCGCTGATCGTGCTGGGCCAGATCCAGCAGTGCCACGGCGATCCGGAGCTGGCGCTGGGCTACTACCAGGAGGCGCTCGCCCTCGTCGAGCAGACGGGAGAGCCCCAGTTCCTCTTCCCTTGCTATGATGGTCTGGCCACGCTCTACCTCGACCGCGACGACCACGTCCGGGCCGAGGAATTCATGCGGAAGGCGCAGCAGGTGTGCGAGCAGGCCGGACTCGACCCAGAATCCTTCGTGGTCCTTCCGTTCCTCGAATAGGGAGACGCACATGACCGCAGCCGAGTCCCGACCGCCCGTCCAGCCGGGGGAGCCGGCTCCCGAGTTCACCCTTCCCGCCGCCAGCGGGGAGGGCTCCGTGTCGCTCGCCCAGTACCGAGGGAAGAGCCCGGTGTACCTCGCCCTCTTCCGGGGACTCTACTGCTCGTTCTGCCGGCGGCACGTCGTCCACCTGGGATCGACCGCCGAGAAGCTGCGGGAGGTGGGCGTCCAGACGCTGGGCGTGGTCGCCACGGATCCCGAGCGCGCGCGGTTCTACTTCAAGTTCCGTCCGCCCCGGATGCCGATGGGCGCCGACCCGGAGCTCGCGACGCACCAGGCGTACGGCCTGCCGAACATCCCGATCACTCCCGAGGCAGTCGACGTCGCCCAGACCGCGGCGGCGCGGGAGCTGCGCCGGCTGAACCAGCCGGTGGCGGCCGATCCGCTCGAGGCCCTGAAGAAGCTCGACGGGTACGAGGTCACGCCCGCCGACAAGGCCGACTTCATGCGTCACCAGGCGCAGCTCATCGGCACCTTCCTCGTCGACCGGGACGGCGTCGTCCGCCACGCCTACGTGGAGTGCGCCCAGGAGGCCTCGCCACGTTCGGCGAGATGCCCTCCGCGGAGGAGATCCTGGCGAGCGCGCGGGCCCTCTGACGCCCGCGGCAGGGGAAGCGCCGCCGGTCAGGCGCGGCGGCCTGAGCCCGACGACGTTGAAGGTCGGGACGGGCCGGGAGAGGCCGCGGAGCGAGAGCGCGCCCACCTCTTCCGCCTGGATGAGCTCCTCCGTGGCCGCGACGACGCGGGAGGTGACCAGGACCTGGCCGCCCTGGGCCTCCCCGCAGAGCCGTGCGGCGAGGTTCGTCACCGTCCCGATCGCGCCGTAGTCCCAGCGGCCCTCGAACCCGATCGCGCCGATCGTCGCGTAGCCCTGGGCGATCCCGACCCCGAGGTCCAGGTCGTGGCCGCGCTTCCGCCAGACGCTGCGGAGCTCCCGGACGCGGTCCCGCATCGCCGACGGCCATCCGGACGGCGCGCTCGGCGGGATTGTCGACCGGCACCGGATCGTTGAAGAAGACCATCATGCCGTCGCCGGCGAACCGCTCGAGCGTGCCCTCGTGCTCGAGGATGAGCTGCCCCATCGCCTCGTGGTACTCGCGGAGGACGCCCATCACCTCTTCCGGCTCCGCCGTCTCGGCGAAGCCGGTGAAGCCGCGGAGGTCCAGGAACACCACGGTGATCTCGCGGCGGTGGGTGCGGAGCGGGTCGTCGGCGCCGCCGGCCACGATCAGCTCGGCCAGCTGGGGCGAGAAGAAGCGCTTCAGCCGGCCCAGGCGCTCCACCTGCGCCACCTGCTCCGCGACGCGCTCCTCGAGGGTCCGGTTCCACTCGGCGAGCTCGAGGGCGTGCCGCGCTTCCTGATCCCGCAGGCGCTTCTTCTCGAGGCAGGCGCCGATCCGGGCCCGGAGCAGCACGACGTCGCAGGGCTTGGGCAGGTAGTCCTCCGCGCCGAGCTCGATCGAGCGGACGACGCTGGCGATCTCGTTGAGCGCCGAGATCATCAGGACCGGGATGTGCCGCCGGTCCGGATCCTGCTTGAGGCGCTCCAGCACGGTCGGGCCGTCGAGGTCGGGCATCATGACGTCGAGAAGCACCAGGTCCACCGGCTCGTCCCTGCAGGAGAGCGAGCGCCTCCAGGCCGCCTTTCGCGGCCAGGGTGTGGTGGCCTTCCCGGGCGAGCCGCCGGGTCAGGAGCTCGCGGTTCTCCTCGTCGTCGTCGACCACGAGGATCGTGGCCGGCGCGGCCGCCGGGCTCCGGGTGCGGGCTCCGCTCGCGGCCGGGGCCGTCGCCTCCCGGGGAGCCGCGGCGGCCGGCGCGGCCCCGCCAGCAGGAGCGGGACGGGCTCCCCAGTCCGCGACCAGCGCGCCGCAGCCGCGCCACCGCCCCGGCGATGCGTTCCGCGTCCGCCGAGACCGCACGGTCGTCGCTCCCGGCCGCCAGCCGGAGGAGCCGGCCCACTGCCTGATCCGAGGCGGTCGAGGGCGGGCGCGATCTCCGCGGCGAGGCGGGCCACGTCGACGCCGCCCGCCTCGACGCGCGCCGGAGCGAGCGACTCCTCGACGACCGCCAGGAGCGCGCGGCCCTCGCCGAGAACCCCGTGGAGCTCCCTGGCCAGATCGCCCGACTCGCCGGCGTCCTCGAGCAGCATCTCGCTGTAGCCGAGGACGTGGTTGAGCGGCGTCCGCAGCTCGTGGCGGAGGTGCGCGAGGCTGGCGGGGTCCGGGGTCATCGGCACGCCCCGCCACCCCCACCCCCTCCCGGATGGACAGCCTTCGGCCTGTGGCCGGGGGAGGGGGTCCGGGATCCGCATGGGTTGACCCAGAGGCGCTCATCGCGCGAGGAGCGCCTCGATCTTCCCGAGGAGCCGCTCGAGCTCGATCGGCTTCGTGTCGAAGTCGTCGCAGCCCGCGGCGAGGGCCTTCTCGCGGTCGCCGGCCATGGCGTGGGCCGTGAGGGCGATGATCGGGATCGCCCGCGTGGCCGGCTCGGCGCGGAGCGCCCGCGTCGCCTCCCAGCCGTCGAGCACGGGCAGGCTCATGTCCATGAGGACGAGGGCAGGGGCCTCCGACCGCGCCTTCTCGACGCCCTCCTGGCCGTCGACGGCGACCACCACCTCGTAGCCCCGCTTCACCAGGCGGCGCGAGAGCATGTCGCGGTTCATCTCGTTGTCCTCGACCAGGAGGATCTTCGCCATCAGCGTCTCCTCGCTCGGCTAGGGCTCGCCGCTACGCCGCGCCGGCCCGCACCTCTCAGCGGCTCTCGGCCCACGGCGCTCGGCTCGCCGACGCGGACCACGAGGTCGCGCACCTCCGTGAGCAGGGTCTCCCGGCTCAGGGCGCCCTTCTGGAGGACGCGGGTCACGTAGCCGTTGAGGCGCTCGTGGTCCTCGGGGGAGAGGTCCTTGGCCGTGATGACGACGATGGGGATGGCGCGCCACGCGGCGTTCGCCCTGGATGGCGGCGACGACGTCGAAGCCGTCCATCTCGGGCATCATGAGGTCGAGGAGGATCACGCCGGGCGTGGCGTCGCCCAGCCGGGCCAGCGCGGCGCGCCCGTTCTCGGCCTCGATCACGGTGTAGCCCTCGCGCCCGAGGAGCCGCCGGGCCAGCTCGCGGAAGTCGGGGTCGTCGTCGACGACGAGGACGGGGAGGTCCCGGCGATGCCGGCCCGAGCACCGCCACGAGCCGCTCCCGGTCGATCGGCTTGGTGAGGTAGTCGGCGGCGCCGAGGGCGTAGCCGAGGTTCCGGTCGTCCAGCATCGTCAGCATCACGACGGGGATGTCGACCAGGGCAGGGTCGGCCTTCAGCGCCGCCAGCACCGACCAGCCGTCCATGCCCGGGCATCAGCACGTCGAGCGTGATCACGTCCGGCTGGAGCTCCCGCGGCGAGCCGCAGGCCTTCCTCCCCGCCGGAGGCCGTCGCGACGCTGAACCCTTCCTTCCCGAGGAACCGCGTCATGAGGTCGCGGACGGCGGCATCGTCGTCGATCACGAGCACCTGGCTCGAGCCTGTCGCAAGCGGCTCGCGCGCGGTCGCTGCCGGGTGGTCTCCCGCGTCGGCTCCCGCACTTCCGCCGGCAGCCGGATGGTGAACGTGCTTCCGCGGCCCGGCTCGCTCGCCACCGAGATGTCGCCGCCCATCATCCGGCAGAGCCGGCGGGAGAGAGCGAGGCCGAGGCCGGTCCCGCCGTAGCGGCGCGTGGTCGTCGCGTCGGCCTGGCCGAACTCCTGGAAGAGCCGACGCCATCTGCTCGGGGGTCATCCCGATGCCGGTGTCCTGGACCGCGAAGGCGATCGAGTCGCCTCCCTCGGCGGTCGCCGCTTCCCGCGTGACGCTCACCGTGACCACGCCCTGCTCGGTGAACTTGCAGGCGTTCGAGAGGAGGTTGAAGAGCGCCTGGCGGAGCTTGGTCAGGTCCGCGCGCATCGCGCCGACGTCGGGAGCGCACTCGACCTGGAGGCGGTTCCCGTTCTTCTGCGCGAGGGGCTCGAGCACCGCCGCGACGTCCCGCACGAGCGGCGCGACCTCGAAGGACTCCAGGTAGAGCTCCATCTTCCCGGCCTCGATCTTCGAGAGGTCGAGGACGGCATTGATCAGCTCGAGGAGATGCTTCCCGGCGGCGTTGATCCGCTGGAGGTCGGGGACGAAGGCCTCCGCGTGCTGGTCCTGGGCTTCCTCCTGGAGCATCTCGCTGTACCCGATGATGGCGTTCAAGGGCGTCCGGAGCTCGTGAGACATGTTGGCGAGGAACTCCGACTTGTGGCGGCTCGCGACCTCGAGCTCTCCGCTCTTCGCCTCGAGCTCCCGGAAGAGCCGCGCGTTCTGGATGGCCAGGGCGGACTGGCTGGCGAAGGTCTGGAGGAGGTTCACGACCTCGTCCGGGAACGCGCCCACCGCCTGCCGCCACACGGACAGGACGCCGAGGATGCGCTGCTCCGACAGGAGCGGTACCGCCAGGACCGAGCGGATGCCGTAGCCGAGGAGGACCGTCCCGATCCGGCTCGGGTAGGCTTGCTCGTCGCCGATGTCGGTCACCTGGACCGGCTCGCGGCGAAGCGGGGCGCGGCCGGTCGCCCCTTCGCCGAGGTGGATCGGCTCGGCGCGCAGCACCTCGACCAGCTCTTCGGGCATCCGGTTGCTCGCCTGGAGCTGGAATTCCTGGGTGTCCTGGTCGTACTCGTAGATCACCCCGCCGGCTGCGCCCGCGAGCTGCACCGCGCGGCTGACGATCGTCGTCAGGACGGTCGGGAGGTCCAGGGTGGAGCTGACCGTCCGGCTGACCGCGCTCAGCGCCTGGAGCTCCTCGACCGACCGCGTCAGCTCCCGGGTCCGCGCCTCGCAGTTCCTGGAACAGCCGCACGTTCTCGATGGCGATGACCGCCTGGTCGGCGAAGGTGGTCACCAGCTCGATCTGCTTGTCGGTGAAGGGCCGCACCTCCGTCCGGCGGATCATGAAGACGCCGCCGACCGCGCCCTCCCGGAGCATGGGAACGGCGAGGATCGTCCGGACCTCGGCGCCGCGCTCGCCTTCGGCCCAGCGGTACTCGGGATCGGCCATGGCGTCGTGGATGTGGATGATGCGTCGCTCGAGGAGGGCCCGGCCCGTCGCCGACTCCCGGCCGGGACGGTGAGGGTGTCGCTTCACGACGTCGATGAACTCGGAGGACTCCCCGTACGCGACCGCCATGCGATAGACGTCCCCTTCCTGGCGGTAGATGAACCCCTTGTCCGCGCTGCAGAGCCTCACCGCGCTCTCGATGAGGCTCGTCAGCACCGGCTGGAGGTCGAAGGTCGAGCGGCTGATGACCTTGAGGACCTCGCTGGTCGCCGTCTGCTGCTCGAGCGCCTCGGTGAGGTCGTGGTTGCGCGCCTCGAGCTCCGTGAAGAGGCGGACGTTCTCGATGGCGATGACGGCCTGGTCGGCGAAGGTCTTGAGCAGCTCGATCTGGCTGCTCGGAGAAGCGCCACGGCCTGTGCGCGCGTGACGAGATCGCGCCGATGGGCTGCCCGTCCCGGAGCATCGGGACGGCGAGGCTGGCTCCGCCAGCCTGCCGCCTGTGCGAGTCTCGGTGCGATCGATACTCGGGGTCGTCCAGGACGTCCGGGACGTGGGCGATCGTCCGGGTCGAGGATGGCTCGGCCGTCAGCTGCCGGCGGCTCGGCGCGCCTCGGAAATGCGCGCCGCAGCGGCTTCGATCCTCGCCGGGTCGGTCAGTCATGGTAGGGAGACGAGATGGATCATCTCGCCGTCGAATCGCGTGACAGCGCTGTCATCGCGCGTCGCAGAGCCTGACGCGCGCTCGCACGATGGTATCGAAGACCGGCTGGACGTCGGTCGGCGAGCTCGAGATGACTCGCAGGATCTCGCTAGTTGCCGTCTGCTGCTCCAGCGTCTCGGTCAGATCGCGGTTGCGCGCCTCCAGCTCCTTGAAGAGCCGGACGTTCTCGATGGCGATGACGGCCTGGTCGGCGAAGGTCTTGACGCAGCTCGATCTGCCTGTCGGTGAAGGGCCGGACCTCGGTGCGTCAGACGACGATCACGCCGATGACAGCGGCTTCCCGGAGCATCGGGACGCCGAGGAGCGTCCGGACTCGGCGCTCGCTGCCGCGCCGCATCTGTACTCAGGATCGCCATGGACGTCGAGGATGTGGACGATCCGCCGATCCTGAACCGCCCGGCCCGTCGCGGACCCTCGCTCCGACGCACGATGGGATGGCGTCTCGATGACCTCGAGAACCTCCGGGCGTCGCCCCGTAGTCGGCCGCCAGCGCGATAGCGATCTGCCGTCCGACCGGAAGATGAGCCCATGATCGTGCACCGCAGAGCCGTGACCGCGCTCTCGATCAGGGTTTCCAGGACCGGCTGGAGGTCGAACGTCGAGCGGCTGATGACCTTGAGGACCTCGCTGGTCGCCGTCTGCTGCTCGAGCGCCTCGGTGAGGTCGCGATTCCGCGCCTCGAGCTCCTGGAACAGCCGGACGTTCTCGATGGCGATGACGGCCTGGTCGGCGAAGGTCTGGAGCAGGTCGACCTGCCTCTCGGAGAACGATCGCCTGGTCGACGCGCGAGCGACCGTGATCGACGCCGATCGGCTGCCCTCGCGGAGCATCGGGACGGCCAGGACGCTTCGATAGCCGCCGGCCGCGCGAGCTCTGCAGTCGGTACTCGGCTCGGCCGCGACGTCCGGGACATGGACGATCGGCGCGGTCCGGATGGCCGCGCGGCCGCGGCGTCCGGCTTCCGGTGGCGATCGGGAAGGCTCGCCGCATGGCTCGAGCGCCTCGGCGTCGCAGCCGTGCGAGCGAGCGAAGTCGATCACTCGCCGTCGAACCGGTAGACGCGCGCTGCGTAGGCGCCGCAGAGCCGCGCGGCGCTCTCGCACGATGGTGTCGAAGACCGGCTGGACGTCGGTCGGCGAGCTGGAGATGACGCGCAGGATCTCGCCAGTCGCCGTCTGCTGCTCCAGCGTCTCGGTGAGATCGCGGTTGCGGCGCCTCCAGCTCCTGGAACAGGCGGACGTTCTCGATGGCGATGACGGCCTGGTCGGCGAAGGTCGTCGACCAGCTCGATCTGCTTGTCGGTGAAGGGCTCGACCTTGGTCTTCCGACGGAAGAACACGCCGATGACGTGCGCCCTCCCGCAGCATCGGGACTGCCAGCGCCGTCCGGACCTCGACCTGCCGCTGATGCTCGCCCATCGTGTACTCGGGGTCGGCCATGACGTCGGCGATGTGGATCGCTCCGCCGCTCGAGCACCGCCCGGCCCGTGGCGGACCCTCGCCCCGACCGCGACGGGTTGGCCCGCACGACCTCGGGCATCCGGCGGACACCCCGTAGGTCGCCGCGACGCGAAGCACATCGCCTTCCAGCCTGAAGATGAAGCCGGCGTCGGCGCCGCACAGCCGTGCGCGTTCTCCCCGAGGGTCTCGAGAACCGGCTGGAGGTCGAACGTCGAGCGGCTGATGACCTTCAGGACTTCGCTGGTCGCCGTCTGCTGCTCGAGCGCCTCGGTGAGGTCGCGGTTCCGCGCCTCCAGCTCCTGGAACAGGCGGACGTTCTCGATGGCGATGACGGCCTGGTCGGCGAAGGTCTTGAGCGAGCTCGATCTGCTTGTCGGTGAAGGGCTCGGCTTCGGCTGTGGAGTGATGATCGCGCCGATGGCGTGCCCTCGCGCAGCATCGGCACCGCCAGGATTCTTCCGGCCTGCCGCCCCTGCCGCGCGCCGAGCGGATATTCGGGGATCGGCCATGTAGTCGTGGATGTGCACGACCGCGGCGTCGAGGATGGCCCGCCCGGCTGAGGACTCGCGGTCGGGGCGGCGAGGATGTCTGCCTCAGGATCTCGAGCGCACTCCGGGCGCGCCGTAGGATGGGCAATCCGATAGAGCTCTCGCCATCGGACGGTAGATGACGCCCTGGTCCGCTCGCACAGTCGCGACCGCGCTCTCGGACGATGGTGTCGAAGACGGGCTGGACGTCGGTCGGCGAGCGCGTGATGACCTCGCAGGATCTCGCTGGTCGCGGTCTGCTGCTCCAGGGCCTCGGTCAGGTCCCGGTTGCGGCCTCCAGCTCCTGGAACAGCCGGACGTTCTCGATGGCGATGACGGCCTGGTCGGCGAAGGTCTTGAGCAGCCTCGATCTGCTTGTCCGTGAAGGGGCCGACCTGCTCGCCGGCGCAGATCGGATCACGCCGATCGAGTTCCCCCTCCCGCAGCACCGGAATGGGCCAGATGCTCCGGTATCCTGCCAGCGCGCGCGGCGCGTAGCGTTCCTCGGGATCGGCGAGGACGTCGGGGATGTGGATGGCACGTCCGATCCTGGATTGCCTGGCCGGTGACCGGGTCCGCTGCCGGCGGCCGACGGGTAGCTGCTCGCACGTATCCGCGCAGCTCGCGCTGGCACGTTGTGACGCGGCGGCCAGACGTGCATCAGCTCGCCATCGAACCTGTAGATGACGCCGCCGATCGCGCACCGCACAGCCGTGCCGCGCTCGCCACGATGGCTCGAGGACCGGCTGGACGTCGGTGGGCGAGCGGCTGATGACCTCGCAGGATCTCGCCGGTCGCCGTCTGCTGCTCCAGGGCCTCGGTCAGATCGCGGTTGCGCGCCTCCAGCTCCTTGAACAGGCGGACGTTCTCGATGGCGATGACGGCCTGGTCGGCAAAGGTCTTCAGGAGCTCGATCTGCTCAGGCGGAGAACGGCCTGGCTTCGCTGCCGGCCGACCGAGATGGCGCCGATGGGTCTCCCTCGCGGAGCATCGGCACCGCGAGGATGCTCCGGTTCGGGCGCGAGCCGGTGCGACGCCGAGTGCGGCACCTCCGGGTCGTCCATCATATCCGGCACGTGCGACTGGCCGGTCGAGGATTGCGCGACCACTCGAGGTGTCTCGGCTCGGCGGGCATCGGATAGACGTGCCGCACGCCTTCAGCCCTCCGGGCGTGAGGCGTGTAGGCGACGAGTGGATCAGCTCGCCGTCGAACCGGTACACCGGTCGACGCGTCGCAGAGCCGTACCGCGCTCCCGACGATGGTGTCGAAGACCGGCTGGACGTCGGTGGGCGAGCTGGAGATGACCCGCAGGATCTCGCCGTCGCCGTCTGCTGCTCGAGCGCCTCGGTGAGGTCGCGGTTCTTGGCCTCGAGCTCCGTGAAGAGGCGGACGTTCTCGATGGCGATGACGGCCTGGTCGGCGAAGGTTTTCAGGAGCTCGATCTGCTTTTCGGAGAACGGCGCGGGCTCGAGCCGTCCGACGGAGATCGTCCCGATTGGCTCGCCGTCCCGCAGCATCGGCACCGCCAGGGTGCTCCGGTTCTGCAGCGCCCGTGCCACGGGCGTGGCGTAGTCGGGATCCTCCAGCATGTCCGGGATGTGCACGACGGCCCGGTCGAGGATGGCCCGCTGGTCGTGGTCGCGCGGCTCGGGCGCATCGGGAAGTATTGCCGCAGGGCCTCGACGCCCTCCGCGCGAACATGCGCGTGGGCGACCAAGTGCATCAGCTCGCCGTCGAACCGGCCGACCACACTGTAGGCCGCATCGCAGAGCCGCACCGCGCTCCCGGCGATCGTGTCGAAGACCGGCTGGACGTCGGTCGGCGAGCTGGAGATGACCCGCAGGATCTCGCTCGTGGCCGTCTGCTGCTCGAGCGCCTCGGTCAGGTCGCGGTTCTTCGCTCCCAGCTCCGTGAACAGGCGGACGTTCTCGATGGCGATGACGGCCTGGTCGGCGAAGGTCGTCATCAGGTCGATTTGCTTCTGGGAGAAGGGCCTGACCTCGCGCCGCCACATGACCAGGGCCCCGATGGGTTCGCCCTCGCGGAGGAGCGGCACGGCCAGCACGGTGCGATAGCCGAGGGTGGGCTGCTGAACAGGCGTCGCGGTGTACTCGGAGTCCTGCCTCACGTCGTGGATGTGAATGATCCGGCGCTCGAGGATGGCCCGGCCGGCCGCGGTGCCCGCGGTGGGGGCCATCGGGAACACGCGGCTGGCTGCCTCTCGTTCCCCCGTCGAGGCATTGGAGAGCACCGGCAGCGTCAACAGGTGCCCGTCGAAGCGAGCCATCGAGCCGATCGACGCGTCGCACAGCCTGGTCGCGCTCTCCACGATGGCCTCGAGGACCGGCTGCACGTCGGTCAGCGACCTCGAGATGATCCGCAGGATCTCGCCCGTTGCGGTCTCCCGCTCGAGCCCTTCGGTCAGCTCTCGGTTCCGTGCCTCGAGCGTCTCGCGCAGGCGCTCGTTCTCGAGGGCGATCGCCGCCTGGTCGGCGAAGGTCCGGAGGAGCGCGATCTGCTTCGCCGTGAACGGCCGCACCCGCGTGCGCTGGATGATGAACAGCCCGACGGCGTGGTCCTCCCGAAGGAGCGGGACGACCAGCATGGTGCGGTGAGGGGAGACGCGCGGAGCCCGGGATATCGGCGCTGGGCGGCGGCCGTCGCGACGTCATGCACGTGGATCGCGCGGCGATCGAGGATGGCAAAGCCGCTCGGCAGCCCTCGGGTGATCGGGATCGCCTGGCCGACCGAGCGCACGGGAAAGGACCCGTGGAGCGCCACCAGCCGGAGCTGGTCGCCCTCCACCCGGTAGATCTGGGCATCGGTCGCTTCGCAGAGCCGCACGGCGGTCCGCGCGATGGCCTGGAGGATGGCCGGGACGTCTGCCGGGATCGGCGCCCGCCCGGGGCCCGCGGTGGCGGACCGGGCGTCGCCGCCGGCCGGCGACTTCGAGCCACCTCGCTTCCTGGCTGCACGAACCCCCATGGGACGGTCTCCGGAAGTCGGGCCAGCGGCCCCGGGGTGATCCAGCCAGCGACGGTTGACGGGCCGAAGGTAGTCCGGCGCCGCCCGGGGGTCAAGCGGCGGATTGCGCGAATGTGGCCGGTCTACGGCCGGATGACGACCTTGCCGATGACCTCGCGCCGCTCCATGGCCCGCTCGCCGTCCGCGGCCTGCTCGAGCGGGAGCACGCGGTCGATGACCGGGCGCAGCTTCCCGGCGAAGGCGAGCCGCACGATCGTGAGCAGGTCGTTGTGGGTCCAGCCGTTCGAGCCCTGGATCGTGTGCTCGCGCCGGAAGAGGTAGCGGATGTCCGTCGGGCCGATCGGCCCCGACGTGGCGCCGCTCGTCACGAGGCGCCCGCCCTTGCCGAGGGCGCGGATCGAGCGCTCCCAGGTGGCGGCGCCCACGGTCTCGACGATCACGTCGACGCCGCGCTTCCCGGTGAGGCGGCGCACGGTCGCGTCCCAGTCCTGGTCGTCGGCGTAGTTGATCGCGACGTCGGCCCCGAGCTCCGTCGCCCGCTCGAGCTTCTCCGAGGTCGAGGCGGTGGCGAACACGCGCGCTCCGGCGAGCTTGGCGATCTGGATCGCGGCGAGGCCGACGCCGCCGACCGCCCCGTGGACGAGCACGTCCTCACCCGGCTGGACGCGCGCGTGCGTCACGAGCATCCGCCAGGCGGTGCCGAACGTGATCGGCAGGCAGGCGGCCTCCTCGAATGGATAGTGCTCCGGCAGCGGGATCGCCTGGCGCGCAGGGCACTTCACGAGCTCCGCCAGCCCGCCGGGATCCATCTCGCCGAGCATGTGCACGCGGATGCACTTCGGCACCTCGCCGTCCCGGCAGTACTCGCAGGCGCCGCAGCCCCAGGAGGGATTGAGCACGACCCGGTCCCCCACGCGGGGCCACGTCACGCCGGGCCCGACCGAGGCGACGATGCCGGCGATGTCGCCGCCCGTGATGTGAGGGAGCGGCGTCGGCTCTCCGGGCATGCCCTCGCGCGTGAAGACGTCGAGGGGATTGAGCGCGCACGCGTGGACCCGGACCACCATCTCGCCCGGGCCGGCGACGGGATCGGGCCAGCTCGTCTCGAGCGTGAGAACCTCGGGACCACCGTGCCGGTGGATGACCATCGCGCGCATGGGAAGACCCTCAGGCAGGACCGGGCGGGGAGGCGAGCGCGGCGAGGACGGCGTCCCCGACCTCGCTCGGTCGCCGCGGAGCCGCCCAGGTCGGGTGTGAGGACGTCGCCGGCGCGGGTCACCGCGCTCACCGCCGCCTCGATGCGCGCGGCGGCGGCCGCGGCGTCGTCGTTGCCGTCGCGCTCCGCCAGCCACTCCAGCAGGAGCCCGGCCGAGAGGATGGTCGCCAGGGGATTGGCGATGCCCTTGCCGGCGATGTCCGGCGCGGTTCCGTGGGACGGCTGGAAGAGGCCGTGATGGTCGCCGATGTCTCCCGACGGCGCCATGCCGAGGCCGCCCACGGTGGCCGCGGCCAGGTCCGAGAGGATGTCGCCGAACATGTTCTCGGCCACGATCACGTCGTAGTGACCCGGGCGCTGGACGAGATACATCGTCATCGCGTCGACGTAGGCGTGCTCGGCCTGGATGTCGGGATAGTCGGCCGCCACCTCGTCGAACAGGGCCCGGAAGAAGGCGTAGCTCTTGAGCACGTTGGCCTTGTCGACGAGCGTCACCCGCCGGACTCCGTCGCGGGGCGCGCCGCGCCGGCGGCGCGCCAGCTCGAACGCACGCCGGCAGATCCGGAGGACGCCGGGGCGCGTGACGACGAGCGTGTCGGTCGCGACGTGGCCGCCGACCAGGACGCCCGCCCCGCGCGACGCGTAGAGCCCCTCGGTGTTCTCGCGGAGGATGACGTAGTCGATTCGCTCGCCCTCGCCGAGCCGGAGCCGCGTGGGCACGCCCGGGTGGAGCCGGATGGGCCGGAGCCCCACGTAGAGGTCGAGGGCGATGCGGAGCGTGAGCTGGGGCGCGATCTCGGTTCCGTCCGGGAACCGGACGTCGGGCAGCCCCGCCGCGCCGAAGAGGATCGCGTCGGCCGCCTGGCACACCTCGAGGGTTTCCGGCGGCAGCTCCTCGCCGGTGCGCCGGTAGCAGGCGGCTCCCGCCTCCACCGCCTCGAAGGTGAAATCGAGCCGCCGGGGCACGGCGACGGTGTGGAGGACCTTGAGCGCCTCCGCGACCACCTCGGGCCCGATGCCGTCGCCGGCGATGACCGCGATCCGGTAGTGCGGCACGGTCAGCGCCGGGACGCCGCGCGCTCGCGGCTCCGCGCCATCTCGGCGGCGACGAGAATCGCCTCCACCATGCTCTCCGGATTCGCCGTGCCGGTCCCCGCGCGGTCGAAGGCGGTGCCGTGATCGACGGAGACCCGGAGGATGGGGAGCCCGACGGTGACGTTCACGCCGGACAGGCCCGTCCACGCCTTCTTCGCCTCGTCGTACCTGAACCCGAGCGCCTTGACGGGCGTGTGGCCCTGATCGTGGAACATGGCGACGACGCAGTCGAACTCGCCGCCGGCCGCGCGGCTCATGAGCGTGTCCGCGGGGTAGGGGCCGGTCGCGTCGATCCCCTCCGCCGCGGGCGTCGGCGATGGCCGGACCGATCGCCACCTGCTCCTCGTCCCCGAAGAGGCCGTTCTCGCCGGCGTGGGGGTTCAGTCCGCAGACGGCGATGCGCGGCCGCGCGATCCCGAGATCCCGCATCGCCCCGTCACCCAGCCGGATCGTTCGCGCGACGCGCTCCCGCGTGACCAGCTCGGGGACCCGGCGGAGCGCCACGTGGGTCGTCACGTGGATCACCCGGAGCTCCTTGCCCATCAGGAGCATGGCGTAGGCCTTCGTCCCGGTGAGCTCGGCCAGGATCTCGGTGTGCCCCGAGTGGCGGACGCCCGCCGCGGCGAGCGCCTCCTTGTTGACGGGGGCGGTGACGATCCCGGCGATGGCCCCTTCCTGCGCGAGCCGCACGCCGCGCTCGATGTACTCGTAGGCCGCGCGCCCGCAGACGGCGCTCACCCGGCCGAGGGCGAACGACGCGGGGTCGGCGTTCGCGAGGTCGAGCACCTCGATCCGGTCCGGCGCGAAGGTGGCCTCGCCGACGCGCGCGATGGCCCGCACCTCCTGACTGACGTGTGCGACCCGGGCGGCCGAGGCCACGACGCGGGCGTCTCCGATGACGAGCGGCCGCGCCTTCTCCCGCACCTCGGACTCGGCCATCGCCTTCGCCGCGATCTCGGGCCCGACGCCGGCGGGGTCTCCCATGGTGATGCCGAGCACCGGCCGCGTCACGCGCAGGCCTCCCAGGCGCGTTCGAGCGCGGCCGCGTCGCCGAAGCCGCCCGCCTTGGTCATCGCCACCAGGCCGTCGAACGGCCCGCCCGCGATGGCTCCCAGCGCGAGGCCCGGCTCGATCTCGCCCGTGAGCCGGAGCCCCCTGGCTCCCAGCGCCCGGAACACCGCGATCGCCGTCTCGCCGCCGGTCAGAAGGATCGCACCGGGCTGCTCGCGCTCGATGCGCGCTCGCGCCAAGTCGGCCAGGCGCGCAACCGTCTCGACGCGCCGCCCGGGGTCGCCGACCCCGCCTGTCTCGCGTGGCGCCAGCACGTCGAGACCCGCCCGCGGGGAGAGCCGCGAGAGCTGCGCCCGGGTGGCGGGGTGGGCGCTCCCGGCCACCACGACCAGGGGGCGACGCGGAAGAACCCGCCGGACGCCGGGCGCCGTGGGCGTCTCATGGCCGGCGAGCGCCGTCGCCAGACCGGCCGATCCGGCGAGGAGCATCGGCCGTCCGCCGGCGGCCTTCGCCAGCACCGACAGATCCGCGTCTCGCTCCCCCACCCCCCTCTTTCTCTCTATACACACTTCCAACACATCACACCAACTACACAACATAACAAAAAAAAAAAAAACAAAAAAACACAAAACAACAAAACAACCCGTCAGTCTCCGCGTCCGCGGCGAGCACCCGCCCGCCGATCCTGCCGAAGCGTCCGAGTTGCGCCGCCACGGCATCCCGACCTCGCCGCACCGTCCCGAGCGGCAAGGCGGCGGTCGGCCGCACGCCCCCGGCGGCGAGGAGCCCGAGGAGGCTCGCCCCCGTGCGCGGGAAGGTAGGGTCACGCGCGATCGGCGTCTCGTCGAGGAGCCGGCCGTCGACGCGGACGCACCCGTCGACGACCGTGCGGCGCTGGGCCGGGAAGGCGGGCGTGAGGAGCGCCAGTCCGAGCCCGGCGCCGTCGAGCATCCCGTCGATCTCGGCCGCCACGTGACCGCGGAGCGTCGAGTCGACCTTCTTGTAGAGGATGCGAGGCGACCGGGCCGTGAGAGCCGCGCCGGCCGCGCGCGCGCGCTCGCGCGCCTCCTCGGCCGACAGCTCTCGAGTCTCGGTGTCGATGACGAGGACATCCACGCTTGCGCCGGACCAGAGCGCGGCGAGCCCGTGCCGTCGTCCATCACGACCAGGGTCTCGAGCCCGCGCGCGGCGAACGGCGCGCCGGTGTCGCAGGCGCCCGTGAGGTCGTCCGCCTGAATCCCCACCATCATGGCGCCACGTTAGCCCGCCCCCCGGGGAGGGTCAAGCAGGCGGCGGCCGTTCTCGTCGTTCGTTGACGCGGGTCAACCGCGAGCATACAGTCCGCCTCGTGGCCGGCGAGCCGGTGCCCCACGCGCTCGAGCCCGGCGCCACGCTGCCCGAGCGCGGCGTGCGCGCGCGCAACCTCTTTCGCGACGCGGCCAACCGCATCCACGACGACGCCGGGGCTCGAGAGCTGGGGTACGCGGGCGCCCTCGTCGCCGGGATCACGATCTACGGCTACCTCGCCCGGGTCGCCGTCGAGACGCTGGGCGTCGAGTGGCTTCGGCGGGGAACCGCCACGGTTCGTTTCGCGCGGCCCGTCTACGACGGCGACCTCCTGACGCTCTCGGGACGGATCGTCGGCCGGTCCGGGCGGCGAGATGCGGGGGAAGTCGTGGCCGAGATCGAGGGACGCGGCCCTAGTGGTGAGATCGCGGCGACCCTGACCGCGGGCCTGGCATGGGGCGGACCCGTCGCTGCGGCCGATCCTCGCGGGTACGCGGCGGCGCCGCTGCCCGCGTCGCCTCCCCCGGCGACGGCGGAGACGCTCGCCGGCCTCGGCGCGCTCGGCGCTCCGGCTCTGTTCCTGGACGCGATGGCGCTCGCCCAGGCGGCAGCGGATCTCGAGGATCCCTCGCCGAGCTATCGCGGCCCCCAGGCCCTCGCCCACCCGGGCCTCCTGCTCCGTCAGGCGAACCGGGCGCTGTCCGAGAACGTGGCGCTCGGCCCCTGGGTCCACGTCTCGAGCGACGTGGCGCACTCGGACCTGGCGCGGGCAGGGGACCGGCTCGAGACCCGCGGCCGCGTCGCCCGGCTCTACGAGCGGAAAGGACGCGGCTGGGTCGACCTGGATCTCCTGATCGTCGCCGGCGGCGCCCGTCCCATCGCCCGCATTCGCCACACCGCCATCTATCGAATGTCCGCGCTGGCCGGGTCCGAGGACCGGCGGGGAGGCACGCCGTGAGCGACGTCGCCTACGTGTCGAAGGTCCGCATCGAGCGCGTCAAGGGCCCGCTCCGCCGGGCCTACCTGCCGGAGGAGCCGGCGCCCGTGCTCTTCGGGGTGCACGGAGCGGTGGCGAAGCACTACGGCGTCGACATGGAGGGGCGCGAGGCGCACGCGACGACCCTCGACTACGTCGTGGCGGCGGCGGCGGGCTGACTCACCGGCACCCTCGGGGGCGCGCTGGAGGCGCGCGGGATCCCGGCCGGCGAGGGGCGACTCTGGTCCGAGGGAACGGGCGAGGTCGAGACGGAGGACCGGGTCCTGGTGATCAGGCGGATCCACGTCCGCTATCACCTCCGGCTGCGCGCGGAACAACGCGAGGCGGCCGAGCGGGCCCATGCCGCTCACCAGGGCCATTGTCCGGTGGCGCGGACGCTGAAGGGCTCGGTGGGGATCACGACGGAGCTGGCGCTGGACGTCGAGACGTAGCGCGCCCGCTGCGCCGTCAAGTACTCGTCGGTGCTCCCGCGGGTCACGGGATCCCCCTTGGCTGCGGGTAACCGTACTTCTGCGATCACCCCCTCCGCCGGTAACCATAATTTTGAAGCGATGCGCGTCCTTGACAGGGGGGAGGCGCTTCCCTAGACTCGCGCCACGCCGCGCGGTTCGACACGCCGCGCGAATTCCCCGACCAGACGGTCAATGGAGGTGCGCGCATGACCAATCGTCGGTCGATCGTGTTCACCGTCGCGGGCCTGGCCACGGCGCTGGTGCTCGCACTGACCCTGGGGTGGCTTCCGGTCCCGGCCGCCCGCGCCCAGGCTCCGGTCGTCCTCAAGATCCAGGCCACCTGGCCTGCCTCGCTCACGCTGTTCGACCACCTGAAGCTGGTCGCCGAGCGGGTGGACAAGCTTTCGGCCGGCACGCTGAAGATCGAGCCGCTGCCGGCGGGGACGATCGTCCCGGCGTTCGAGGTCCTCGACGCGACCAGCAAGAAGGTCATCGACGGAGCGCACGCCGTCGCCTACTACTGGGTGGGCAAGAACAAGACCGGGGTGCTGTTCACGGGCGGCCCCGGCGGCAACTTCGGCATGGACTTCGTCGACGTCCTGGGCTGGATGTACGAGGGCGGCGGGCTCGAGCTATACCAGCAGTACTACAAGGACGTGTTGAAGCTGAACGTCGTCCCGCTGCCGGCGTTTCCGAGCGGCCCTCAGGCGCTCGGCTGGTTCAAGCGGCCCATCAAGAACCTGGCCGACTTCAAGGGCATGAAGTGCCGCCAGACCGGGATCAACGCCGAGGTCTACACCGAGATGGGGATGCGCACCGTCAACCTGCCGGGCGGTGAGATCCTGCCGGCCGCCGAGCGCGGCGTGATCGACTGTGCGGAGTGGGTCGGCGGCATCGAGGACCTGCGGCTCGGGTTCCACAACGTGTGGAAGTATCACTACACGCCCAGCCTGCACGAGCCCGTCACGATGGGCGAGATCATCATCAACGGCGAGGTGTGGGACAAGCTCTCGCCGCTGCACAAGGAGATCATCAAGTCGGCGACGATGGAGGCCTTCATCCGCTGGTACGCGAAGTGGCAGCGGCAGAACGCCGACGCGCTGAAGGAGTTCGTCGAGAAGCACAAGGTCAACGTGCTCAAGACCCCGCCCGAGATCATCACCGAGCAACTCAAGACGTGGGACAAGATCGCCGCGCGCGAGGCGGAGAAGGATCCCTTCTTCAAGAAGGTGCTCGAGTCCCAGCGGGAGTACGCGGCGGTCGTCGTGCCCGCCAAGCGCTTCCTCTTCCCGCCCTACGACCTCGCAGCCAACTACTACTGGCCCGACAAGAAGACGGCCGCTGGGGCAATCCCCGCCGCGCCGGCGGCCACGGCCAAGCCCGCCCAGAAGAAGTAGCGGCGGCCGCACCCCGATTCCCCCCGGGCGGGGTTGGCCACGAGCCAATCCCGCCCGGGATCCCCGGCGATCGACCTCACCACGCGGGCCGGCGCGGAGGAGGACGTGCCCCCGATGACGGAACCCAGTCCCGCGCTGCTCAAGACGATCCGGATCATCGACGGGTTCAGCGAGTGGTCCGGCAAGGCGGTGGCCTGGCTGATCCTCCCCCTGGTCGTCGGTCTCACGTACGAAGCAATCGCCCGCTACCTGTTCAACGCGCCCACCCTCTGGGCGTTCGACCTCTCCTACATGCTGTACGGGGCGATCTTCATGCTCGGCGCGCACTACACGCTCCTCAAGGGGGCGCACATCCGGACCGACATGTTCTGGGAGCGGTTCTCGGTGCGCACCAAGGGGCGGATCGACGCCGCCGCCTACCTCTTTTTCTTCTTCCCGGCGATGATCCTCCTCCTCTACGCGAGCGTCGACGAGGCGTGGCACTCGTGGCAGATGGGCGAGCTCTCCGAGCAGACGGCGTGGCGGCCCATCCTCTGGCCCTTCAAGGGCATCGTGCCGGCCACGGCGCTGCTCCTCCTGATCCAGGGCGTGTCGGAGCTGCTCAAGTCCCTCTACGCCGCCCGCACCGGCCGCTTCCTCACCACCGCCGAGACCATCCAGATATGAACGCGAACGCGATCCTCGGTCTCGCGATGTTGGTCCTCATGGTCGGGGTGATCTTCGTCGGCTTCCCGATCAGCTTCACGCTGCTCTTCCTGGGCCTCGTCGTAGGCTACTTGGGGCTCGGCACCATCGTCTTCGACCTCGCCTTCTTCCAGACCATCGGTCTGATGAAGGAGCAGACCCTGGCGGCCGTGCCTCTCTTCATCTTCATGGGGTACGTCGTGGAGCAGGCCGGGCTCATGGAGCGCCTCTTCCGGGCGTTCCGGATCATGCTCGCCCCGGTGCGCGGATCTCTCTACCTGGGGGTCATCCTCACCGCCACCGTCTTCGCGATGGCCACCGGCATCGTGGGCGCCGCGGTGACGGTGCTCGGGATCATGGCGGCGCCGATCATGATGAAGAGCGGCTACAGCCCCCGGCTCTCCGCGGGGGCGATCGCGGCCGGCGGCACGCTCGGCATCCTGATCCCGCCGAGCGTCATGCTGATCGTCATGGGGCCGGTCATCAACGTGTCGGTGGCCAAGCTCTACGCGGCGGCGTTCGGCCCCGGCTTCCTCCTGGCGGGCCTCTACATCCTGTACACGCTCACCCGGAGCTTCCTCGATCCGACGCTCGGACCGGCCGTCCCCATGGAGGAGCGGGCCACGTCCTTTGCCCAGGTCCTCCGGGAGTTCCTCGCCGGGATCGTGCCGCTGGCCCTCCTGATCTGCTCGACGCTCGGGACCATCCTGGCCGGAGTCGTGACGCCTACCGAGGCGGCGGCCATGGGCGCGACGGGCGCCCTGCTCCTGTCGATCGCCTACCGGCGGCTCACGTTCGCGGGCTTGAAGACCGCGGCGTTCAACACCATGACCACCTCGAGCATGGTCCTGTTCCTCGCCGTCGCCTCGAACGTCTTCGGCGCCATCTTCGCGCGGCTCGGCAGCGCGACCGTCATCACGAACGCCCTGACCGCCCTGCCGGTGCCGCCGTTCGTCACCCTCCTCCTGGTGATGGCCCTGATCTTCCTGCTCGGCTGGCCCTTCGAGTGGCCGGCCATCATCTTCGTCTTCATCCCGATCTTCTATCCCGTCGTCGAGGCCCTGAAGTACGACATGCTCTGGTTCGGCGCGCTGGTGGCGGTGAACCTCCAGACCGCCTATCTCTCCCCGCCCGTCGCGATGTCCGCCTACTACCTGAAGCAGGTGGTGCCCCAGTGGAGCCTCCGCACCATCTATTGGGGCATGGCGGACTTCATGGTCATCCAGGTGATCGCGCTGCTGGCGGTCATGCTGTTCCCGGAGATCGCCCTGTGGTTTCCCCGCTGGCTGTTCGACCAGCCGTAGCCACCGCCGTGGACCAGGACGGACGCGCTTTCCGGGCAACGCCCGGGTCCGCGCCTTGACAGCCGTGATCGCCGGGGGCTAAATACCCGAGCGCTCCACGGGAGGGACATCGATCGTGCCGCGTACCACTGGCCCCACGAGGCGTGAGCTCCTGGCCGGCGCGGCGACCGTGATCGCGAGCGGCGGCCTGCCCGTCGCCGTCTCCGCGGCGATCCCCCGCGGCGCCGCCAGTCCTCCGCATCGCCCAGTGGGCGCACTTCGTCCCCGCCTACGACGACTGGTTCGACCGGAAGTTCACCCGCGAGTGGGGGCAGCGGAACGGCGTGACGGTCGAGATCGACCATCTCGCGCTGAGCGAGCTGCGCGCGCGCGCCGACACCGAGGTCGGGATGCAGCAGGGGCACGACCTCTTCGCGTTCCCCGAGTCACCGGTGGCGTACGAACCGCACGTGGCGCCGCTGACCGACGTCGTGACCGAGTGCGAGCGCCGGTTCGGACGCCTCCCGAGCTTCGCCCAGAAGGGCACGTTCGGCGCCAAGGCCAAGCAGTACTTCGCCCTTCCGGAGAGCTGGGCCGCCGCGCCGTTCCACTACCGGTCGGATCTCTGGGGAGAGGCGGGGACCAGGCCCGACACCTGGGAGCTGGCCCGTGAGGGCGCGCGCAAGATCCGCGAGAAGCGCGGAGTCCCGGCCGGGTTCGGCCTCTCGCCCGAGATCGACAGCAACATGACCCTCCGGGGCCTCCTCTGGGCGCACGGCGCCGCCGAGCAGGACGAGGCGGGCCAGGTCGCCATCAACTCGCCCGCGGCCGTCGAAGCGGTCCGGCTGATGGCCACGATCTACCGAGAGTCCATGATCCCGGACGTCTTCATGTGGGACGCGGCCTCGAACAACCGCGCCTTCGTGTGGGGCCAGGCCTCGATCATCCAGAACCCGATCTCGGCCATCCGGAGCATGGAGAAGAGCAATCCGGAGCTCGCCAAGCACGTGGTGCTCGCACCCCCGGCGGCGGGGCCCGCCGGACGCCTGACGCCGGCGAACGTGCTCCACTGCTACGTGGCCTGGAAGTTCTCCGACAAGATCGAGATCGCCAAGCGCTTCCTGGTCGACCTGGTGGCGGCCTCCGACGAGGGATTCCGCGCGAGCGAGTTCTACAACCTTCCGTGCTTCCCGCGGGCGGTGCCCGATCTCTCCCGGAAGCTCGCCGCGGCCAGCGGGAGCCCCGCCCGAAAGGCCGCGCCCGGGACGCCCGCCGCCCGCTACGCGCTCCTCGCCGAGGCCGAGCGCTGGAGCGCCTTGCCCGGGCACCCGGGCCCTGTCACGCCGGCCATCGACGAGACGCTGCAGCGGGGGGTCATCCCCGCGATGTTCGCGCGCGCGGCGCGCGGAGAGCAGACACCCGAGGCGTCGGTGCGGGCGGCCGAGGCCGAGATGCGCCGCATCTTCGCCCGCTGGAACAGGTAGCACGGGCGTGCTGGCGGCGACCATCGCGGGCAGCCTGCCCAAGCCGGCGTGGCTGGCGGCGCCGGAGACGCTGTGGGCGCCGTGGCGGCTCTCGCCGGAGACGCTTCTCGAGGGCCAGCGGGACGCGGTGGTCCTCGCGCTCCGCGACCAGGAGCAGGCCGGGATCGACGTGGTGACGGACGGGGAGCAGACGCGCCGCCACTTCGTCCACGGCTTCGCCGAGCAGCTCGAGGGCATCGACCCCGCGCGCCGCGCGCGCATCGGCATCCGGGGGGACCGCTACGTCGCCGATGTGCCGACGGTGGTGGGTCCGGTCCGGCGGCCGGCGGCCGTTCACGCCGCCGAGGCGGCCTTCGCGCGGGCCAGCACCACGCGGCGGCTCAAGTGGACGCTGCCCGGGCCGATGACCGTCGTCGACACGGTGTCGGACGCGCACTACGGGGACCGGGCGCGGCTCGCCTTCGACGTCGCGGCCGCCCTCAACGCCGAGGCGCGCGAGCTGGCGGCGCTCGGGGTCGACGCGATCCAGTTCGACGAGCCGGCGTTCAACGTGGACGCCTACGTGCGCGACATCGAGGAGTGGGGCGTCCCGGCCCTCGAGCGGGCGATCGAGGGGGTCTCGTGCGAGACCGCCGTCCACATCTGCTACGGCTACGGGATCAAGGCCAACGTCGACTGGAAGGCCACGCTCGGCGGTGAGTGGCGGCAGTACGAGCGGACGTTCCCCCTCCTGGCGCGGAGCCGGATCGGCCAGGTCTCCGTCGAATGCGCGGCGTCGCGCGTGCCGCTGGCGCTGCTGCGGCTCCTCGACGGCAAGGGCGTCCTCGCGGGGGTGATCGACGTGGCCAGCCACCGCATCGAGACGCCGGAGGAGGTGGCCGGCACGATCCGGCGCGTCCTGGAGCACGTGCCGGCCGCGCGTCTCCTGCCGTGCACCAACTGCGGCATGGCGCCGCTTCCCCGCGACGTGGCGCGGGGGAAGCTCCGGGCGCTCGGGCGGGGCACCGCCCTCGTGCGGGCGGAGCTCGGGTGAGGCCGCGCGCGGGCACCCGGCCGTGAAGCGGCTGGCGGCCAAGCACGCCGTCTTCCACTTCGACCCGGCGCACCCGCCGGCCCTCCGGATCAAGCCCGGCGAGGAGCTCCTCATCGAGGTCCAGGACGCCTTCGGCGGCGAGCGCGACATCGCGCGGGTGCCCGATCCCTTCACGCCCGAGTGGGAGGGGCACCCGACGCCGCCGGCCACGGGGCCCGTCTTCGTCGAGGGCGCCGAGCCGGGCCAGACGCTCGTCGTCGACATCCTGGAGATCGTGCCGGCCTCCGACGGATTCGTCGCCATCCAGCGCAACGCGGGCTTCCTGCCCGAGCGCTTCCCCACGCCCCGGATCAAGCGCATCCCGATCCGCGACGGGGTGGTCCTCTTCGACGGGCTCCGCCTTCCCGCCTATCCGAACTTCGGCACCTTCTCCACGACCCCGGCCGCGGGCGGGCGCGCGGGGATCGCCGGCTTCCACGGCGGCGACCTCGACCAGAAGGAGGTGGCGGCGGGGAACCGCGTGTACCTCCCGGTCTTCGTGCCGGGCGCCCTGTTCGCGCTCGGGGACCCGCACGCGGTGATCTCGGACGGGATCGCCTGCGGGACCGGGGTCGAGTGCGCGGCGACCGCGCGGCTCCGCTTCGGCGTGCTGCCGAAAGCCGTCGCCCGTCCCCGCATCGAGACGCCGACCGCGCTCCACATCGTCGGCTTCGGTCCGGGCCTCGACACCGCGGCGCGCGACGCGGTCGAGCAGGGCGTCGTCTACCTCGTCGAGGAGCACGCGATGGACGAGGAGGACGCGTACATGCTCCTGTCGCTCGTGGGCGACCTCGTCGTCGGCACCTCGCCGCGGCCCATCATGGGAGTGCGCGCTGGTGATCCCGAAATCCGTGCTCGCCCAGCTCTCGCGGGGCTGACCCGCCGGCCCGCGCGGCGTTGCGCCCCGGAGAGGCCTCTGCTACAACTGCTCCACCGAGCCGATGGCGGGTGAGCTGTCGATCCTGGTGGCGTTCGGGGGAGGGCTGTTCTCCTTCCTGTCGCCCTGCGTGCTGCCGCTCTTTCCGTCGTACCTCTCCTTCATCACCGGGATGTCGGTCGACCAGCTCCAGTCGGCGGCGGCCGGGGACGCGCGGGGCCGCCGCTGGATCCTGGCCAACTCCCTGGCCTTCGTCCTCGGCTTCTCCATGGTCTTCGTCGGCATGGGTGCGTCGTTCAGCGCGCTCGGACGGCTTCTGTTCGACTACCGCGACCAGATCCGCCTGGTGGGCGGGCTGCTCATCATCGTCTTCGGACTCTACGTCGCCGGCCTGCTCCCGCTCGGCTTCCTCGGGCGCTACCAGCAGCTCCAGCTCCGCTCCAAGCCGGCCGGGCTCCTCGGGTCGTGGCTCGTCGGCGTGACGTTCGCGATCGGCTGGACGCCCTGCGTCGGCCCGATTCTCGGGTCCATCCTCTCGCTGGCCGGGACGGCGGAGACGGTCTCCACCGGCGTGGCGCTGCTCGTCGCGTACTCCGCCGGGCTCGGGCTCCCGTTCGTCCTCTCGTCGGTCGCGCTCGGCGCGTTCCTCGCGGCGTTCCGCCGGTTCCGGCCGTGGATCCGCGTCGTCGAGCGGACCGCGGGGGCGCTCCTCGTCGTCGTCGGCGTCCTGGTCGCCACCAACTACTTCATCGTCCTCAACTCGTACGCGCTGAGCCTCACGCCCCAGTGGCTCCTCGAGCGCCTGTAGGGCGCTCCGGCCGGTCCCGGCCGCGACCGCCCGCGCTGCCTGAGCCGTGCGCGTCCGCGTGACCGTTCCCGCCAGCTCGGCCAACTTCGGGCCGGGGTTCGACGTCCTGGGGGTCGCCCTCGCCCTCCACAACGTCGCCGAGCTCGCCGAGGCCGACGGGCTCACGGTCCTGATCGAGGGCGAGGGGGAGGCGAGCCTTCCCCGAGACGGGCGGAACGTCGTGGTGCGGGGCGCCCGGCTCGTCTACGAGGCGGCGGGCCGGCCCTTCCGCGGGCTGGCCGTCCGCCAGCGGAACCACATCCCGCCCGGCCGGGGGCTCGGATCGAGCGGGAGCGCCTGGCTCGCCGGCATCCTCGGGGCGAACGCCCTCCTCGGGGAGCCCCTCGGCCAGGACGGCGTCATGGACCTCGCGGTCGCGCAGGAGGGCCACCCGGACAACCTGGGCGCGTCCCTCCGCGGCGGCGTGACCGTCACGTGCTGGGACGCCGAGACGCGGGCCATCGTGTCGCTGCCGGTGCCGGACGGGATCGAGTTCGCGCTGCTCGTCCCGGACTTCGAGGCCTCCACCGCGGCGGCCCGGGCGGCGCTGCCGGCGAGCTACCCGCGGCCGGACGCCGTCTACAACGTGGCGCGCGTGGCGCTCCTGGTGGCGGCGTGGACGCAGGCCCGCTGGGACCTGGTCGGACAGGCGATGACCGACCGGCTGCACCAGCCGTACCGCGGCCGGGCGATGTTCCCCTGGCTCGACGGCGTGCTGGCCGCCGCGCGCGGCGCGGGCGCGCTGGGCGCGGCCCTGTCGGGAGCAGGGCCGTCCGTCCTGGGCCTGGCGCCCGCCGGCGGCGGTGAGGCGGTGGCCGCGGCCATGACCGCGGCGCTGGCGCGGACGGGCCACGCCGGGCGCGGGCACGTCCTCCCGGCCGACGTCCGGGGAGCGCAGGTCGAGCGGCTTCCCTGAGACGCGTCCCGGTGCCGGCTCCGCCGGGGCCAAACCGGACGCAGGGAGCCGAGCTTTTTCGAGTTGACGCCGGAGTACCCCCTTGCTATCGTCCCGGCAATCCAGCAACCGGTCTCCAAGCGTGTCATCGCTTCCTCGATCCTGGGTCGTCACACGCCGCTGAGCGAGCCGCTCGGATCCGCGTCCTCGTGTCCTCCCGTTCCCCGCGCGCCGCGTACCCCGATCCTTCCAGGGAGGTGAAACTGCGCCGCGACCGCCCCGGACGCTTCTCTGTCCCTCGTACGTCAAAGGAGACGCACGACCCATGAGCTTCCAGGACAAGATGCTGACGTGCCGTGACTGCGGCAAGGAGTTCATGTTCACCGCCGGTGAGCAGAGCCTTCTACGCCGAGAAGGGCTTCGAGCACGAGCCAACCCGCTGCAAGACCTGCCGGACCACACGGAAGGGCGGGGCGGGGGGTGGCGGATCGGCGGGCTCGGACACCGGGAATCGCGAGCTCCACCCCGCCACGTGCTCGGAGTGCGGCAAGGAGACGCAGGTCCCGTTCCGGCCAACGGCGGGGAAGCCGGTGTACTGCCGCGAGTGCTTCCAGAAGCGAGGCAGCGGGGGCGGCGGCCGCCCTCCGGGCCGGCGCAGCCCGGCCTACCGGGACTGAGTCGATCCCTCCGGCGGCTCGCGCAGCGCGTCCACGATCACCACGACGAGGCCGACGATTCCCAGCGTGATCCCGCCGGCGATGCCGGCGGGCAGCGGGCTCGGGAGGACCTTGCCCGAGAAGAACATGAGCCCGAGGCCGAAGGCGAGCATCCCGAACCCGAGGCGAAGACGCGGCGTCAGGACGGGCTCGGGCGCTTCCTCGGGAGGCATCGGCACGTACTCTAGCACAGCGCGGGCCGCTCCTCGGCGGGTCCCGAGGACGATGTGACGGAGGCAAAAGGCTTGACTGCCCTGGTGCCGAGGGCTACGCTGAGCGTGGATCGCGGGGACCGGCCGGCCGTCCCCGGGTCGGTATCGGCGTGACGATCAAGAGCGATCGCTGGATCAAGCGGATGGCCGTCGACAAGGGCATGATCGAGCCCTTCGAGGAACGGCAGTTTCGCTCGGGTGTCATCTCCTACGGCCTGTCCTCCTACGGCTACGACATCCGGATCGCGGATTCGTTCAAGATCTTCACGAACGTCTTCAACACCGTCGTCGACCCCAAGGCGTTCGACCCGCGGTCCTTCGTGGACTTCCAGGGCGACACGTGCGTGATCCCGCCCAACTCGTTCGCGCTCGGCCGCTCGATCGAGTACTTCCGCATCCCGCGCAACGTGATGACCATCTGTGTCGGCAAGTCCACCTACGCGCGGTGCGGCATCATCACGAACGTGACGCCGTTCGAGCCGGAGTGGGAAGGGTTCGTGACCCTCGAGATCTCGAACACGACGCCGCTCCCCGCTCGTATCTACGCGAACGAGGGCATCGCCCAGGTGCTCTTCTTCGAGTCGGACGAGGCCTGCGCCGTCTCGTATGCGGACCGCCAGGGAAAGTACCAGGCGCAACAGGGCATCGTGCTGCCCAAGGTGTAAGGGGGCCACATGGCCGAGCAACAGAAGAAGAAGGTCGAGCGGCCGAAGGGCGACGGGGACGGCGACGGGGCGGCCGCGAACCCCGAGGTGTCCAAGAAGGGCAAGAAGATCAAGGAGGACCTCGACAAGCTCCTCGACGAGATCGACGACATCCTCGAGGAGAACGCCGAGGAGTTCGTGAAGAGCTACGTCCAGCGGGGCGGGCAGTAGACCGATGCCGATCTACGAGTACCGGTGCGCCGCATGCGGTCGGTCGTTCGAGCGCCTCGTGAACGGGCAGCAGGCGGTCGCGTGTCCGGCCTGCGACAGCACGGAGGTGACGCGTCTCCTGTCCCTGTTCGGATTCAAGAGCGGGCAGGGGTTCGTGGCTTCGGCCAGCCCGGCGAGCGGTGGCGGGTGCGGGTGCGGCCGGGGCGGGTGCGGCTGCCACTGACGCAGCGGGTGGACGGTCTCGAGCGTGCGGCGGGGGCCGGCGGGCCCCTTTCGCGTTTCTGGTGACCGGTTCCCGACACACGGCCAGCTCCCGACGGAGGGACGGAAGGGCGGCGTGGAAGCGACCCTGAAGGCCTCCGACGCCTTTTCCCTCGAGATGAAGTACCGGCTCGAGGCGGGCCGCGTCCTCATGTCCGGCGTCCAGGCTCTCGTCCGCCTCCCGCTCGACCAGCACCGCGCGGATCGCCGGCGTGGCCTCGACACGGCGACCCTCATCTCCGGGTACCGGGGATCGCCGCTCGGCGGGCTGGACCAGACCGTCGAGCGCCACCGGGGCCTCATGAGCGAGCACCAGGTCGTCTTCATCTCGGGCGTGAACGAGGACCTCGGCGCCACCGCCGTGCTCGGCAGCCAGCTCGCGCACCTGTACGGGGGCGCGCGCCACGACGGCGTGCTCGGCATGTGGTACGGCAAGGCGCCCGGTGTCGACCGGAGCGGCGACATCCTTCGCCACGCGAACTTCGCTGGCATCGGACGGCACGGCGGCGTGCTGGCGCTGGCCGGCGACGATCCGCAGGCCAAGTCGTCGACCCTGCCCACCCATTCCGAGGTCGCGTTCTACGACTTCCAGATGCCGGTGCTCTTCCCCGGAAGCGTCCAGGACATCCTCGACCTCGGGCGCCTCGGCTTCGAGCTGTCGCGCTACTCCGGGCTCTGGGTGGCCTTCAAGGTCGTGACGGACGTGGCCGACGCCGTGGGCACCGCGGAGGTCCACCCCGACCGGGTGAGGATCGTGGATCCGGGTTTCGTCTACGAGGGGCGTCCGTGGGAGGCGCGCCAGATCCCGGGGCTCCTGCCGCCCTACACGCTCGACGCCGAGCGCGACCTCGTCTACGGGCGTCTCGAGGCCGCCCGGGCGTTCGCCGCCGCCAACGGGCTCAACCGGATCACGGTGGACACGCCGGGCGCATGGCTCGGCATCGCGGCGGCCGGCAAGACCTACTACGACCTCCGGCAGGCGCTGGCCGACCTGGGGCTCGACGATGGGGCGCTCCGCCGTCACGGGATCCGGCTCCTCAAGCTCGGGATGCTCTACCCGCTGGAGCGGGGGATCGTCCGGGAGTTCGCCCGCGGGCTCGAGGAGCTGCTCGTGGTCGAGGAGAAGCGCGGCTTCCTCGAGCTGCTCCTCCGCGAGGCGCTCTACGAGCTTCCGGACCGCCCGCGGATCGTGGGCAAGCGCGACGACGCCGGCCAGATCCTGGTTCCGGCGGACGGGGAGCTCGACGCCGACGTCGTCGCCCGGGTGGTCGCCCGTCGCCTGGAGGGCCGGATCGCCGCTCGACTCGATCCGGGCGCGCGTCGCGGTCATCGAGGCGGCGCGGGAGCGCCCGGTGTCGCTCACCCTGGCCCGCCCGCCCTTCTTCTGCTCGGGGTGCCCTCACAACCGGTCGACCGTGGTCCCCGAGGGCTCGATGGCCGCCGGCGGCATCGGCTGTCACGGTCTCGCGATGAACATGGGGCGGAACGTCATCGGGATCACCCAGATGGGCGGCGAGGGCGCCCAGTGGGTGGGCCTCGCGCCGTTCGTCGAGGTGCCGCACCTCTTCCAGCAGCTGGGCGACGGCACCCTGTTCCACTCGGGGTCGCTCGCGATCCGCCAGGCGGTGGCGGCGGGCACCCGCGTGACCTTCAAGATCCTCTACAACTCCGCGGTGGCGATGACCGGCGGCCAGGACGCAGCGGGGGCCGTGCCCGTGCCGGAGCTGACACGCGCCAGCTCGATGCGGAGGGCGTGGGGCGGATCCTGGTGCTCACCGACGAGCCGGAGAAGTACCCGCGGGGCGCGCGTTGGGCCCCCGGCGTGGAGGTCTGGCACCGGGACCGTCTGGACGAGGCCCAGCGCATTCTTCGCGAAGCGCCCGGGGTGACGGCCCTGATCTACGACCAGCGCTGCGCCGCCGAGAAGCGGCGGCTCCGGAAGCGCGGCAAGCTCCCCGATCCCGCCATGCGCGTGGTCATCAACGAGCTCGTGTGCGAGGGGTGCGGCGACTGCGGCGTCAAGTCGAACTGCCTGTCCGTCCAGCCGGTCGAGACGGAGTTCGGTCGCAAGACCCAGATCCACCAGTCGTCCTGCAACAAGGACTACTCGTGCCTCCGGGGCGACTGCCCGTCCTTCCTCACGGTCGTGCCGGCGGGCGGACTGCGCCCCCGGCCCCGGAAGCGCTACGCCGTCGATCGGGAGCTGCCCGAGCCCGAGCTGCGCGTCCGGCGGACGGCGAGCCTGTTCCTCATGGGCATCGGCGGCACCGGCGTCGTGACCGTGAACCAGATCCTCGGGACGGCCGCGCTCCTGGACGGCAAGCACGTCGCGGGCCTGGACCAGACGGGCCTCAGCCAGAAGGGCGGGCCGGTCGTCTCGCACCTTCGCATCGGCGAGACCGCGGCCGACATCGCCGGCAAGGTGGGCATCGCCGAGGCCGATCTGTACCTCGGCTTCGACCTGCTCGTCGCGACCTCGGCGCCGAACCTCCTGCGGGCACGGCCCGACCTCACGATCGCCGTCGTGTCGACCACGCAGGTGCCGACGGGGGCGATGGTGGCCTCGCCCGATGTCGCGTTCCCGGACCCCGGCGGCCTCGTCGCCGCGGTCAACCGGGTGACCCGCAAGGACGAGAACGTGTTCGTCGACGCTCTCGGCCTGGGGGAAGCCCTCTTCGGCGACCACATGGCCGCCAACATGATCCTGCTGGGCGCGGCCTACCAGGCGGGGGCGATCCCCGTGGGAGTCCGCGGCGATCGAGGAAGCCATCGCGATCAACGGCGTCCAGGTCGAGATGAACGCCCAGGCGTTCCGCGTGGGCCGGCTCCTGGTCGCCGATCCGGCATGGGCCCAGACGATCGAGCGGAGCCGGGCGGGCGCCGTGGCCGCGCGGAGCGAGCTCGGGCCCGAGGCGCGGGCGCTGATCGACGCCGTGGGCGCCGGCGGCGAGCTTCGGCGGCTGCTCGAGGTCCGCGTCCCCGATCTGATCGCGTACCAGGACGGGGAGTACGCGCGCCGCTACGCCGACTTCGTCCGGACGGTCGCCGAGGCGGAGCGGGCGGCCGTGCCGGGCGAGACGCGGCTCGCCGAGGCGGTGGCGCGCCATCTCCACAAGCTGATGGCCTACAAGGACGAGTACGAGGTGGCGCGGCTCCACCTCCGGCCGGAGGTCCGCGCGTCGATCCAGGCGGAGATGGGCGAGGCCAGGGTGCGCTATCAGCTCCATCCCCCGGTCCTCCGGGCGCTGGGCATGAAGCGGAAGCTCTCGCTCGGCCCGTGGGTCGAGGGGGTGTTCCGGCTGCTGGTCGCCATGCGTCGGCTCCGGGGCACCCCCCTCGATCCGTTCGGCTTCGCGAAGGTCCGCCGGGTCGAGCGGGCGCTCGTGGCCGAGTACCGGGGCATGGTGGAGCGCGCGCTGCGCGACCTCGCTCCCGAGCGCCACGAGCGCGCCGTGCGGGTCGCGCGCCTGCCGGACCTGGTCCGCGGCTACGAGGACGTCAAGCTGCGGAACGTCCAGCGCTTCCACGACGAGGCACGGACCCTCGGCGCCGAGCGCTGACGCGGGCATCCCGCGCCCTCATGGATCTCCGCCAGCTCGAGGTCTTCGCCGGGGTGTACGAGCTTCGCAGCTTCTCCCGGACCGCTTCTGCCCTCCGCCTCACGCAGTCCACCGTGAGCGAGCACGTGCGGCTCCTGGAGGAGGAGCTGGGGACCCGGCTGTTCGACCGACTGAGCCGGGAGACCGTGCCGACGCGCGCCGGGGACCTCCTCTACGGCTACGCGCGGCAGATGCTCCAGCTCCGGACCGAAGCGCGCCAGGCGCTCGACCAGTTCCTGGGGCAGGTCACCGGCACGCTCCTCGTGGGCGCGAGCACGATCCCGGGCGAGTACGTCCTGCCGGCCGTCATCGGCCGCTTTCGCGAGCGGCACCCGCGCATCACCATCACGCTCCAGATCTCGGACACGCGCGGGATCGTCCAGGCGGTGCTGGACGGCCAGGTCGATGTGGGTGTCGTGGGGGCCGACCCGGGCAACCGCGCCCTCGACTCACGGGCCCTGATGCCCGACGAGCTGGTCCTCGTCGTCCCGCCGGGACACCGGTGGAACGGCCGCGACGAGGTCACGCTCGACGACCTCCGGACCGAGCCCCTCATCGTGCGCGAGCCGGGCTCCGGCTCGCGGCAGGCGCTCGAGCGCGCGCTGGAGGCGACGGGGCGAAGCCTGGGAGACATGCAGTGTCATCGCCGAGATGGGCTCGACGAGCGCCATCAAGCAGGCGGTCAAGTCGGCGGTCGGGCTGTCCATCATGTCGAGCCGGGCCGCCGAGGACGAGTGCCGGCACGGCCTTCTCGGATGCGTGAAGCTGAAGGACCTGGCGGTCACGCGTCACTTCTACGTGGTCACCCACGCGAGCCGGTCGCGCTCTCCCCTCTGTCGCGCGTTCCTCGAATTCCTGGAGAGCCCTGGCTAGCCACGTCGCACACATCGCGCCGGGAGGCGGTTCGTCGTGACCACGTTGCGCGGGCGGATCTGGGATCGCGGGACGGGCCGGCCGCTGGAGGCCCGGGTCCAGGTCCTGGCGTCGACCGGCCAGTTCCGGACCCCTGACGGCGCCATCCTCAAGGCGGGGGGCGGGCAGCCGTCCTTCTACAGCGACGGGACGTTCGAGGTGGACGTCCCGGTCGGCCAGGTCGATCTCGTGGTCGAGCGGGGGACCGAGTACCGTCCGCTTCACTTGTGCGTGGACGCGCCGGCCCGCGGCGCCCTCGACCTGGACTGCCCGCTGGAGCGCTGGATCCATCTGCCCGAGCGGGGCTGGTACGCCGGGAACACGCACGTTCACTACGACGAGAAGGAGACCCGGGCCCTCGACCGGCTCCGGCTCGATCCGCGGGTCGAGGACCTGCCGGTGCTCGTCGTCAGCGTCCTGAAGCGATGGGACCTCGCCTATGCGTCGAACGTCTTTCCGATCGGTCGCCACTCAGTCTCGACGCCCGATCACGTGGTCGACATCGGGGAGGAGAGCCGCCACAACGACGAGCCCTGGCACATCGGCCTCGGGCACATCATGCTCATCAACCTCCGGGAGGTCGTGGAGCCGATCAGCCGCGGCCTGCTCGTCGACGAGTCGAACCCGGACTATCCACCGCTGGTGGACGCGTGCGATGCGGCCCGGGCCCAGGGGGGCGTCGTCCTCTGGTGTCACAACGGCAACGGGATGGAGGCGCCGATCGCCGCGGCGCTGGGCCGCCTGGACGGCCTCAATCTGTTCGATCCCTTCTGGATGGACCCGGAGTACGAGACCTGGTACCGCCTCCTGAGCTGCGGGATCCGCCTTCCGGCGTCGACCGGATCCGACTGGTTCGTCTGCTCCAGCAACCGCGTGTATGTCGACGTCGGGTCCGACTTCTCCTACGCGACCTGGCTGGCCGCCCTCCGGGCCGGGCGGACGTTCGTGACGAATGGACCGGTCCTGCGGCTCGAGGTCGACGGCCACGCTCCGAGCATCGACGTCCTCGACCTCGCCTCGACCCGCAGGAGCGTGACGGTCACCGTGGAGTACGAGACCCTCCTGCCCATCGACCGGGTCGAGATCGTGCGAGACGGCGCGGTGGTCGCGTCGACGCTCGTGGCGGACGGCGCGGGGGCGGGACGGTTCGTGGCCACGATCGACGCGGTCGGCGCCGGCTGGCTGGCCGCCCGCTGCTGGGGTCGGCGCCGAACCAGCTATGGCCACCCGCTGTGGGCGCACACGAGCCCGGTGTACCTCCGCGAGCGACCGGACTCGCGAATCGTCCGGGCGGCGAGCCAGACCCTGATCGAGGAGATCGATCGCTCC
Source organism: uncultured Candidatus Rokubacteria bacterium (assembly GCA_963745015.1). GTDB lineage: Bacteria > Methylomirabilota > Methylomirabilia > Rokubacteriales > DASRDR01 > DASRDR01. The sequence goes on along the minus strand of CAVUVU010000005.1, from coordinate 141,255 downwards.
CAGGATTGGCTCCGGTCGCGGGCCCGCTACGATGACGGATCCCAGAAGACTCGGATGCTCCAGCTCTTCGCGGACGGGCGGGAGGTGTTCGAACGACGTCTTCGCGATCCCTGAGAGTCCACGGCGGCCCTGACGAGGGCCGGGAGCGACACGCCCCGGGCGGCGACTCCCGGGGCGTCGACACTCGAAGCTGAGCCTGCCCTTACAGCGCGATCTCGCGCGACTTGATCGAGTAGCGGAACTGGTCGGGGTCGAGACTGTCTCGCCGGCTGTCGCCGGTCTCCGCCTGGGGGTACATCAGGAAGGCAACGGGCGTCCCGGACGAGCCGGGCAGCTTCACGTCGTGGGCGTAGTTGTACGCCATCCAGTTCATTTCCCAGGCGCCGAAGAGCTTGGTCCGCGCCTTCTGCACCTGCGGATCGTCGAGCGGGAGGCCGCCCGGCTTCTCCTCGAGCACGACCTTGCGCACGTCGGCCGGGTCCACGGGGACCCAGCCGTGGCCCGCGAGGTGGAACTCGGCCCGGCAGTGCTGCGCCTTGGTGATGTCGCCGGCGCGCCCCAGGCTCTTGAACTCGGCGGAGTCGGCGACGCGGATCCCGTAGACGTCGCGCGCAGGAATGCCCACCGACCGGGCGAAGCCGACGAACAGGGCGTTCAGGTCGGCGCACTTCCCGCCCAGGTTCTTGGTCTCGAGCATGGTCTGGATGTCGCCGAGCCCGCATCCCTTGACCTTCGGGTCGCGGAACGTGTTGTCCACGATCCACTCGTAGAGCGCGCGCGCCTTCTCCACGTCGGTCCTGGCGGCCTTCGTGATCTCGCGGGCGGTCGCCTCGACGATCCCGTCCGTGCGGATGAGATCGCTCGCCTCCAGGTATCGGCGGAGCACCGCCGAGTCCTCCGTCCCGCCCGTGGCGGGGCCGCTCGGGTCGACCTGGCGGTCGCGCGTGGCGATCCGGGCGACCACCTCGAGCGTCGGCGCGGACGTGCCCGCCGGCCATTCGGCGACCACGAGCCCGGCCCCGTACCGCGGATCGCGGAAGGCCTGCGCATTGACCGCGTTGCCGGTCCACGTGCGCCCGAGCGTCTTGTGGTAGTCCGTGTCCTCGGTCAGGGGCAGAGGCACCCACACCCGGGTCAGCCCCGACGGGTTGAGCACCTCCACGCGAGTGGTGACCTCGAAGGCGCGCCAGCGGTCGCCGCCCGCGGAGGCACCCCATGCGGCCGGGATCCTCGCCAAGACACCAGAGGCCATGGACGCAAGGGCCGTTGTCCTGAGAAACGCGCGTCGGTTCATGTCGATACTTCCTCCCTTGGAGTGGCTTCGTCCCTGGGCGGGACCCACGAAACTGGGATGACGATGATCGTATGCGGGATTCTCGATCGACACAAATCGGTATTGACGATCGTTCAAGAGAATCCCGATCGGAAGGAGACGGCCGGCGTCAGCCTGGGTGGATCAGGGGCTTTGCTTCAAGAGACCGTCGAACAAGGCATGGCCGGCTTGCCCGTCCCATTCCCGCGCCCCCTGGACGGCGAAGCGAGGAACGCCCTTCCGGTCGAGGATGGTGGTCGAGGGGAGGGCCCAGATGCGGTAGAGCCGCGCCACCGCCTGCTGAGGGTCGAGGCCGACCAGGAACGTCAGATCGTGGCGCTTCAGGAACGGCCTCACGACCGACGCGCCCTCACGGTCCACGGACAGGGCCAGCACGGCGAGACCCCGCTCGCGGTAGGTTCGCGCCAGGCGCTCCATGGCCGGCATCTCTTCCAGGCAGGGCTCGCACCACGTGGCCCAGAAGTTCAGGAGCACCACCTTGCCCCTGAGGTCCCCGAGCCTGAGAGCGGCCCCATCCGGCGTGGCCACGCTGAACTCCGCGGCCGGCTCACCGCCGCCGAGCCGCGTGAGCCGAAGCGTCTCCGACGGCTCCTCGGCCCCGACCGCGCGACCCGCGATCAGCGCCAGCAGGACCGCGAGCGCCCCGGCGCGCGCGATCCGAGGTCTCACGCGCGAGGCTCCGGCCGGGGCCCGGGTCACCGGCCCGCGCGGTGCCGGGGGATCACGTCGGCGGCGACCCGCTCGAGGACCGCGAAGTGCTCCGGGCCCGGGGCATCGACGAGGAACTCGTTGACCCCGGCCTCGCCGTAGCGGCCCACCATGTCCTCGAAGGCGCCGACGCTCGACCAGGGGTCGGCGAGCCCCTGCTCCTTCATCTTGGACGCCCAGCCGTAGAACGACCGCCAGATCGTTCCCGGATCGCGGCCGATCGCCGCGCAGTGCTCGTCGAGGATCGCGTTCCGCTCACGCATCTCGCCCAGGGTGCCGAACGAGTTCCAGGCGTCGGCGTATTCCGCGCAGATCCGGAGCATGCGCGACTTGTGGGCGCCGAGCGTCAGCGGAGGGCGCGGCCGCTGTATCGGACTCGGACGGACGTGGGCGCCCGTCAGCTGGTAGTACTTTCCCGCGAACGTGAGCTCGCCGTGGCGCAGGAGGCCGTCGACGATCTGGACGGCCTCGTGGAAGCGGCCCACCAGCTCGCCGGGCGGCGGGAGCGGGATGCCGAACTGCTCGTGCTCGGGAACGAACCACCCGGCGCCGAGCCCGAGCTCGAGCCGGCCGTTGGAGACGTGGTCGACGGTCATCGCCTCGTGGGCCAGGAGCCCCGGGTGGCGGAACGTGTTGCAGCTGACGAGGACGCCGATGCGGATGCGCGACGTGCGGGCCGCCAGCGCGGCGAGGAGGGTCCACCCCTCGTAGTACGGCCCGGTCGGCCGGCTGGGCTGGTTGAAGTGGTCGCAATCCCACGCGCTGTCGAAGCCGAGACGCTCGAAGTGCTGCCAGCGCTCGACGAGCGTGGCGAACGGCAGGTTCTGGTCAGTGCACAGTCCGAAGCGCATTCCACGGGGCATTGCGGGACCTCCAGAGCGAGGGTGACCGACGCGTCAGCGCGTCCCTGGCCTCCGAGTATGCGAGGCCGGGCGCGGAAGCGTCAATCCGGGCGTCGGCGCGGGGCTTCCTTCTCCTGGTGGAGGAAGTCGAGGAGGCGCTGGGTCACCTCGGGCGGGATGTCCTCGGCCTGGAGCGTGCGGGCGATGTTGACCGTGTTCCGGTAGGTGTTCACGAAACAGACGCAGGAGGGACACAGGTCCAGGTGGATCTCGAGGGCTTTCGAGCGCTCCGGCGGGAGCTCTCCGGCGATGTAATCCACGAGGAGCTCCACGCACTCGTCGCAGCGCGCCACGTGGGGGATGAGTTCCACGCCCGATCGCTCTCCTCCGGCCCTGAGACGGCGATGTCCCGGACCGCCCTGATCCTAACACGGGGTTCCGGGCGGCAAGCCTTCGGCAGGCTTGCCGGGACCCCATCTGTCCCACTGGTGAGACGGCCTCGGCGGGCCGATCGTTGCGGACCCTCGGGGAGCCGGTGGCAGCCGGGCGACCGGGCCGGTGGAGCGGCCCCCCCGACTCCGCTATCATGGCCGCTCGGGGGGAGGCCGCCATGGCGTTGAAGAAGCTCGGCCACGTGGTCCTCAAGGTGCGCGATCTGGAGCGCTCCGAGGCGTTCTACACCGGCGTCCTGGGTCTCGCCGTGACCGGCCGGCTCCCGGGCCGGATGGTCTTCTTCTCGGTGCCCGGGAACACCGACTCCCACGATCTCGGCCTTTGGAAGGTGGGACCGGACGCGGCTCCTCAGGCCCATGCCCAGGTGGGCCTGTTCCACGTCGCCTGGCAGGTGGAGCGCGTGGAGGATCTCCAGGCCTTCCACGACTCGCTCGCCGCCCGGGGAGTGGCCGTGCGCGCAACCATGGACCACGGGGCGAACCTGTCCGTGTACTTCGAGGACCCCGATGGCCACATGCTCGAGGTCACGTACGAGAAGCCTCGCGAGACGTGGCCCCCGGGCCAGAACCCGTTCGCCGGCCGCGAGCCCCTTCCATTCCAGGCCGCGCGGCGCTGAGGCCGCGCGGCACGGAGACCCGCGTGGAGCCGGTCCTCGCCGCCCTCGCTCGCTTCGTGGCGAGGAGCCCCGAGGGCGCGATCCCCGGCGCGGTGCGTGACCGCGCAGCCGTCATCCTGGCCGACACGATCGGCGCCATCCTTGGGGGCAGCCAGGAGCCGGAGATCCGGCGGCTTCACGCCGAGGCCGACCGGGCGAGGGGCGTGGCGACGGTTCTCGGCTGCGGCTTTTCTCTCGTCGAGCCGTGGTGGGCGATCGTGGCCAACGGCCTCGCCGGCACGATGCTCGAGCTGGACGAGGGGAACCGGTTCGCGCGGGGGCATCCCGGGGTCCACGTGGTGCCGGCCGCGCTGGCGGAGGCGGAGCGGCTCGGGCGGCCGGGCGGGGCGCTCGTCGACGCGCTGGTGGTGGGCTACGACGTCGCGGCGCGGCTGGGCGGCGCGGCGCCGGTCCGCCCGGGGATGCACATGCACGGCGTCCACGGCGCCGTGGGCGCCGCGGCCGCCGTGGCGCGGCTGCGGGAGCTGGACGAGGACGTCACCGCCCGGGTCCTCGGAGTGGCGGCCGGCCTCACGCTGGGGACGTCCTGGCGCACGGCGCTCGGCGGCGCGACGGTCCGGAACGCCTACGCGGGCGTGGCGGGGGCCAACGGCTGGCTCGCCGCCGACCTCGCCGTGGCCGGGATCACGCCCTTGCCCGACATGCTCACGGAGATCTTCGGCCGGGTCAGCGGCTCCGGGCTCGACGCGGCCGGGGCCCTGGACGGGCTCGGCGAGCGCTTCGAGGTCTCGCGCAACTACTTCAAGCGCCACGCCTGCTGCCGGTACAACCACCCCGCCGTCGATGCGATCGAGGAGCTCCTGGAGAGGACGCCCCTCGAGCCCGAGCGGATCGTGTCGATCCGCGTCGCGACCTCGGCGCTCGGCGCCACGATGAGCGACCGGGATCCGGTCGGGCCGCTCGGCGCAAAGTTCTCGATCCCGTACAGCCTCGCGGCGCGGCTCGTCCTCGAGAGCGGGAAGGGCGCGGGATGCTGGGGCGACTGCGGGGTGGAGGCCTTCCGCGAGCCCGCGCTGTCCGACCCCCGCGTGCGCGCGCTGGCCCGGCGGGTGGAGGTCGTGGAGGATCCGGCGCTGACCGCGCTCACTCCGCACGCCCGGCCCGCCCGGGTCGAGGTGCGGCTCGCGGACGGGAGGACGCTCGCCCGCCAGGTCGACCAGCCCTTCGGGGAGTTCGATCGCCCGTACCCGGAGAGCGCGCTCCGGGAGAAGTTCGTCGCGCTGGCCGGATCCGGATCTCGGCGCGGCGGGCGCCGGATCGGCCTGGGAGCTCTGCCGGCGCGTGGACGACCTCGAGAGCGTCCGGGAGCTGACCGGGGGCCTCCGGAGCCTTGCGCTCTCCCATCACCCGCGTTGACCCGCCCGCATCGACGGCGCGCCTTGACTCGCCCCCTTTCACTCTCCCGACCTTGACCGGGAGGAACGCGTGGACTTCAGCCTGACCGAGGAGCAGGTTCGCTACCAGACGCTCGTCCGGGAGTTCGCCCAGCAGGAGGTTGCGCCGCACGTGCGCGACTACGACCGCGAGGAGCGCTATCCCATGGAGATCGTCCGGAAGATGGCCCCGCTCGGGTTCCTGGGCGGCACCATCCCCGAGGCGTACGGCGGGCCCGGCATCGACCATCTGACCATGGCGCTCGGGATCGAGGAGATGTCGCGCGTGTGCATCCACATGGGGTCCGCCATGGGACGCGCCGCGGGGCTGGTGGGGTCGGGCATCCTCCAGTTCGGGACCGAGGCGCAGAAGCAGCGCTATCTCGTCCCGCTCGCCCGTGGCGAGACCTTTGCCGGCACGGCCGTGACGGAGCCCCACTCGGGAACCGACGTCGCCGCCATGGAGACGACGGTGGTCCGCCGGGGCGACGAGTACATCCTGAACGGCGCGAAGACGTGGATCTCCGGTGTCGGCCTGGCCGAGTGGTACCTCACCTTTGCGACGCTCGACCGCGCGAAGGGGGCGCGCGGCGTCTGCGCCTTCGTGGTGGAGCGGGGCTTCCCCGGCTTCAGCGAGCGTCCGATCCGCCACAAGCTCGCCTTCCGGCCCGCCCAGGTGGGCGAGCTCGTGTTCGAGGACTGTCGCGTGCCCGCGGAGAACCTGGTCGGCCGGGAAGGCGAGGGGCTCAAGGTCGCCCTCTGCGCGGTCGAGAACGGGCGCCTCTCCGTGGCGTGCCGCGCGGTCGGGCTCGCGCAGGGGTGTCTCGACGCGTCGGCGGCGTACGCGCGGCAGCGCGTCGTGCTCGGCCAGCCGATCGCCCGCTACCAGCTCGTGCAGGCGAAGATCGCCGACATGGTGCTCGGGATCGAATCGGCCCGATACCTCACCTATCGCCTGGCCTGGCTGAAGGCGCAGGGCGTGCGCCGGGCGCGCCGGGAATCGTCGATCGCCAAGCTGTACGCGTCGGAGATGGCCTTCCGGACCGCGTCGGATGCGGTCCAGATCCACGGAGCCTACGGAGTGTCCGAGGAGTACGTGGTGGGCCGGTTCCTGCGGGACGCGAAGTTCCTCCAGGTGGTGGAGGGCGTCAACGACATCCACCGCGTCCTGGTCGGCGAGTACGCGCTCGGCCTTCGCGAGGATCCCCGGTAGCGGACCCGCGACCGGGCGACCGGCTCGGTCGCGGGTTTCTCGTCAGGCGCCGGTGCGGGCGGCTGCGACCGTGCGGCGAAGTCCTTCGTCGAGCGTGACGCGGGGCGTCCAGCCGAGGACGCGGCGGGCGCGCGAGGGGTCGAGCAGGCTCCGTCGCTGCTCGCCGGGCCGGGCGGGCGCGTGCTGGGCGTCGCGCCCGCCGCCCGCCGCCGCCCGGAGGCGCTCGAAGAGGGTCACGACCGACGTCTCGACACCGGTGCCCACGTTCACGGGCCCACTCACGTCGACCCGCTCGAGCGCGAGCCGGCGGCTTCGGCGACGTCCCCCACGTAGACGTAGTCTCGTGTCTGGAGCCCGTCACCGTTGATGATGCAAGGCTCACCCCGCAGGAGGCGCTCCGTGAAGATGGCGACGACACCCGCCTCGCCGTGCGGGTTCTGGCGCGGCCCATAGATGTTGGCCAGGCGCAGGACGACCCCGCTGAGTCCGTGGAGCGCCTCCCAGCAAGCCAGGTAGAGCTCGGCCGCCACCTTCGAGACGCCGTACGGGGAGATGGGCCGGGTGGGATGGTCCTCGGGGGTCGGAACCACGTCCGTGTCGCCATAGCCCGCGCCGCCCGTCGAGACGTAGACCACGCGCCGCACGCCGAACTGCCGACATCCCTCGAGGATGTTGATCGACCCCATGACGTTGACCTCCGCGTCCAGCCGCGGGTCCGCGACGGAGCGGCTGACGGCAGCCTGGGCCGCCAGGTGGATCACGGCGTCGGGCGCCTCGGCCCGGAAGACGTCCAGGAGGGCCGGGCTGCGGATGTCGGTGACGTGGAGACGCGCGGCGGCGTTGACGTGCTCCCGCCGGCCGGAGCTGAGGTCGTCCACGACGACCGCCGCGTGCCCCCCCTCGAGGCAGCGATCCACCACGTGGGAGCCGATGAAGCCCGCGCCGCCCGTCACCAGGACTTTCACGCCGACGCATTATGCGGGCGATGGCGCACGTCGCGCAATGCACAAAGAAGGCGGAAGGGCGAACGCCCGATGAAGCGAGAGCGGCTCGTCGCGGTCCGGCGGGTCTTGGGCAGGCCAGGGGTTCGGGCTAAGGTGTGCGCCATGACGGAGGCGGGCGAGGGGGGGACGGCGCGCGCGGCGGCGGACCTGGAGCGCCTGTTCGCTCCGCGCTCGATCGCGCTGGTCGGGATACCCCGCGACCTCGCGCGCCCCGGCGCGCGCCCCCTGCACTTCCTCCGGCGTCACGGCTATCCCGGCCGCCTGTATCCGGTGAACCCCGGCCATCGCATGATCGGGGACCTTCCGGCCTACCCGACCGTCGACGCGGTGCCCGAGCCGCCCGACGTCGCCTGGATCGGGCTGCCTGCCGGCCAGGCCGCCGACGCGATCCTCGCGTGTGGCCGCGCGCGGATTCCCTTCGCCGTGGTGCTCGGCGCCGGCTTCGCCGAGACCGGGGAACCCGGTGCGGTGGAGCAGGAGCGCCTCGTGGAGTGCGCGCGCCAGGCGGGTGTGAGACTCCTCGGGCCGAACACGGTCGGGTTTGTCAATGCGTGGGACCGAGTGGCGCTCACGTTCTCGACGGTCGGGAAGCTCGACGCCCTCGCGCCGGGTCCGGTGGCCTTGCTCTCGCAGTCGGGCGGCCTCGGCGGCTGCCTCCTCGACCGTGCGGCCGCCCGGGGCCTCGGGGTGGGCCTGTTCGTCTCGACGGGCAACGAGGCGGACCTCTCGCTCGCGGACTACCTCGACTGGCTCGTCGAGGACGGCCGGGTCCGCGCCATCGCGTGCCTGGTCGAGCAGGTGCGGCAGCCGGACCGCGTCGCGGCCGCCGTCGAGCGGGCCGCGGCCCGCGGCATCGCCGTGGTCGCGCTGAAGCTCGGCGCCTCGCCGACCGGTTCTCGCGCCGCGCGCTCGCACACGGGCTCCCTCGCCGGCGGTCGCGAGGCGTGGCGAGCGTGGGCGCGGTCGGCGGGCCTGCTCGAGGTGACCGAGCTCGACCATCTCGTCGAGACGGCGGCGCACCTGGCGAGGGTGCCGGCCCTCGAGGGGCCGCGGATGGCGATGGCGACGTCGTCGGGGGGCGTCGCGGTGCTGCTGGCGGACGCGCTCGAGCCGCGGGGCTTCACGTTCGCCCCGCTGGCGGAGGAGACGGTGCGCCGCGTGGGGACGCTGCTCCCGCCGTACGTCACGGTCGCCAACCCCCTCGACATCACGGCGGGGCTCCCGGACGAGACGTTCGGCGAGGTGCTTGCCGCGGTCGCCCGTGACCCCGGGATCGACGTCGTCGTCGTGCCCCTGACGATGGCGACGGCGGGCGGTGGCGCGGCCCGGGCTTCCCACGTGATCAAGGCCGCGCGCGGGTCGTCGAAGCCCCTCGTGGTCTGCTGGCCCGGGGGACGGCTCGTCCGCAAGGGAGTCCGGGCGCTCGACGAGGCGCGGGTGCCGCTCTTCGACACGGTGTCGAGCTGCGCCGCGGCGCTCGGCGCCTCGCTCGCGTTTCGCTCGGTCCGGACCCGGCCGCCCCGTCGCGTGTCGCCGGCGACGAGCGTCGCGGTCCCGGAGGGCGGGGGGGCGCTCCCGTGGGCGTCCGTCCGCGCGCTCCTCGACGACGCGGGACTCCGAATGGCGTCCGAGGTGGTCGTCCGGGACGTCGACGAGGCCCGGGCGGTGGCGCCGGGCCTTCTCTATCCCGTGGCGGTCAAGGCGCTCGGCCCGCTCCACCGGACGGAGGTCGGTGGCGTGCGGCTCGGCGTCTCGACCCCGGAGGAGCTCGTCGCAGCGGTGAGAATGCTCCGCCCGCTCGGCGAGGCCTGCCTCGTCCAGCCGATGGTCGAAGGACTGGAGGTGCTGGTCGGCGCGGTGCGGGACCCGGAGCTGGGCACGTTCGTGATGGTCGCGCCCGGGGGCGTGCGGGCCGAGCTCTTCGGTGAGCGGGCGATGGCGCCGGCCCCCTGCGACGAGGCCACGGCGGGGCGACTGATCGTCGAGTGCCGGGCGCTCGACGCGCTCCTGGAGGGCCACCGGGGCGACACGCCCGGGGACCGCGCGGCGCTGGTGGACGCGGTCACGCGTGCCGCCGCGCTGGCGGCCGGGCTCGGGCCGCGCCTCGCCGCCCTCGACCTCAACCCGGTGATCGTCGGACCCGTCGGCGCTGGCGCGACGGTCGTGGACGCGCGGATCGTGCTCGATCCGTGAGATCGCGCGCGGCCTCGCGCCGCGCGCTCGACGCCGTCGCGGCGAGCGACGCGGCGCGCGGCGAGTCGATGGCGCCCCCTCGCCGTACAAACCGGTTGCCGGTTTGACCGCCCGGCCTATAATGGGTCGAGTACCAGGCGCTCGGAACCGATTCCATCGACCGGAGGACACGGGATGGCCGGGGAACGGGTAGAAGCGTTCGTCAAGAGCTACGGGCAACTCGAGCGTGAGGTCCACAAGGTCATCGTCGGCCACGACGAGATCGTGGACCAGGTCCTGGTCGCGCTCTTCGCGGGCGGCCACGTCCTGCTCGAGGGCGTCCCGGGCCTGGGGAAGACGCTGCTCGTCCGGACCCTGGCCGGCTGCCTCGACCTCTCCTTCTCGCGCATCCAGTTCACGCCGGACCTGATGCCGGCCGACATCATCGGCACGAACATCATCGTCGAGGACGCGGACGGGCGGCGGCACTTCCAGTTCGAGCGCGGCCCCGTCTTCGCGCACATCCTGCTGGCCGACGAGGTCAACCGGGCCACGCCCAAGACGCAGTCCGCGCTCCTCGAGGCGATGCAGGAGGCGAGCGCGACGGTCGCGGGCGTCACCCACCGGCTCCCGCCCCCGTTCTTCGTGCTGGCGACCCAGAACCCGATCGAGATGGAGGGGACGTACCCCCTTGCCGGAGGCGCAGCTCGACCGGTTCCTGTTCAAGCTCCGGGTCCGCTTTCCCGCGCTCGAGCAGCTGAGCGAGATCATCGATCGCACGACGACCTCGAACGATCCGTCCGTGGAACGCGTGATGACCGGCAGCGAGACGCTGGCGGCCCGCGAGCTCGTGCGCGAGGTGCCCATCGCGGCTCACGTCCGGCAGTTCGCCGCCACGCTCGTGATGGCCACCCATCCCCAGTGGGAGGAGGCCCCGGACATCACGCGGCGGTACATCCGCTACGGGGCCAGCCCCCGGGCGGCGCAGGCGCTCGTCCTCGGAGCCAAGGTGCTGGCGCTCCGTGCCGGGCCGCTTCGCCGTGAGCATCGACGACGTCAAGACGATCGCGCTCCCCGTCCTCCGCCACCGGGTCATCCTGAACTTCGAGGGTGAGGCCGAGGGAATCGAGGCGGACCGCCTGCTGTCCGAGGTGCTGGAGGCCGTCGAGGCTTCGTCTCGCGAGGGCAAGGAGGTGTTCCTCCGTTAGCCGCGCCCCCCGCGCCCCAAGGAGACGCCCATGGCACATGGCGCAGCGCTCGGCCTCACGATCACCCGCCTGACCCGGCTGATACGGCAACGCCGCGCGCTGTTCTATGGCGTGCGCGGCCTGGTGTGGGGTCTCGGCCTGGCGGTGGTGCCGGTGGCGCTCCGCGCCATGGTGGGACCGTGGGCGCTGCCGGTGGCGGCCGGTGTGGCGGCCGGCGGGGCGCTGGCGGGCGTCCTGTACGGGATCTTCCTGAGGGTGCCCCCGGTCGACGCGCTCGGCCTGGCCGATCGCGCGTTCGGCCTGAAGGACCGGCTGGCGACCGCTCACGACCTTCTCGCGCGCCCGGACCGCGGGGAGCTGGCCGACGCGGCGATCGCGGACGCCGAGACGCACGCGACCCAGATCACGCTCGGACGGGCGGTGGCGTGGCGCTGGCCGCGCGAGGTGAAGCTCCTTCCCGCTCCCGTGCTGGTGCTGGCCGTCCTGCCGTACCTGCCGCCGATCCCGATTCCCGACGTGTCCATGCCCTCGTTCACGCCGGCCGCCGAGGAAGAGAAGAAGCCCGAGGCCACCGGCCCGCAGCAGGCGCTCGAGCGCCCCGCGCAGAAGAAGAGCGAGAAGGTCGAGCGCGTGGAGATGCAGGACCGCGACTACCAGACACGCCCGAACCCGGAAAGCCGTGAGCACACCAAGGGTGATCTGGCCGCGGCCTTCAAGGACACGAACGTCGCGACGAAGCGCCCGGACTTCTCGAGCTTCCTCAAGCAGGGCGACGATCGCATCCGGCTGCTCGAGCGGGTCGACAGCCTTCCCGACCTCCAGCGAGACTTCACGCAGAGCCAGTACAAGGTCATGTTCCGCAAGTCGCGCAGCCTCCTCTCGGGCATCGACCCGCGCCAGCTGACGCCGGAGAAGCTGCGTCAGCTGCTCGAGGAGATGAACCGGATGGGCCGGCGCCCCGGCAGCGGATCGGGGGGCGAGGGCGACTGGGGCCAGGAGATGATGGAAGGCTCCGAGGCGCTCGATCGGGGCCAGATGGACAAGGCCATGGAGGCGATGGAGCGGGCCCTCCAGAAGATGCGGGCCCAGGACGAGCGTGACCGCGGGGGCAAGGGTCTCCAGGGCGGGAAGGATCGCGGACGGGGCGACGAAGGGCGGATCGGGCCGCCCGGGCGAGGACGAGCCCGACTTCGGCGAGGGGCAGGGGTCCCTGCCCGGCAAGGGGACGAACCCGGGCTGGAAGGGCGACCCCACGAACCGGCTGGGCCAGAATCCCTTCGACATCGGGGTCGAGGGCGCCATGCGCAAGGGCCGGCGCGAGTCCTACGACACGAACATGCTGGGCAAGGGCGCCCAGAATCCCTCCCGGCTACCCTCGATGAGCGTGGTGACGCAGTACCGGAAGATGATGGAGGAGGCCCTGGCGAAGGAGGCGATCCCGCTCGACTACCGGAGTCAGGTGCGGGACTACTTCCAGGCGCTCGAGGAGCGCTGACCCCATGGCGCGCGTAGCCCGCTCGGCTTCCGCCGCCACTCCGGGCGCGGCGGCCGAGCGCTTCTTCTCCAACGCCTTCCTCATGCAGCTCGAGCGCCTCGGGTTCGTCTCCAAGCGCTCGCACATCGGAGCGGTGAAGGGCGAGCGGAAGAGCCCGCGCCGGGGCTCGAGCGTCGAGTTCGCCGACTACCGGCCGTACGAGGTCGGTGACGACCTCCGCTACGTCGACTGGAACGCGTTCGCCCGTCTCAACCGGCTCTACCTCAAGGTGTTCATCGACGAGGAGGATCTCTGCATCCACCTCCTCCTCGACGCGAGCGGCTCCATGGACTACGGCACGCCGAACAAGTTCCGCTACGCCGTCCGCCTGGCCGCCGCCCTCGCGTTCATCGGATTCGTGAACCTCGAGCGCGTGGGCGTGGCGGTGTTCCGCGACCGCATCGCCGAGGGATGGCTCCCGACGCGCGGGCGGAACCAGTTCCTGCCGATACAGGACTTCCTCGCCAACCTCACGCCCGGCGGAGGCACGGCGTTCAACGATTCGCTCCGGCAGTACGCCCAGCGCGCGAAGGACGCCGGGGTGGCCGTGGTGATCTCCGACTTCCTGGACCCGTCGGGGTACGCGTCGGGGCTGCGGGCGCTCATGGAGCGGCGCTTCGACATCCACGTGATCCACCTCCTTTCCCCGGACGAGCTGCGCCCGATGCTCGGGGGCGACCTGGAGCTCGTGGACGCCGAGAGCGGAGAGGTGCGCGAGGTGTCGGTCGACGCCGAGGTGCTGCGGTCCTACGAGCGCCAGCTGGGGACGTTCATCTCGGGCATCGAGGGCTTCTGCCGGCGCGAACGAGCTGAGCTACGTCCGGGTCGTCAGCGACATGCCCGTCGAGGATCTCCTGCTTCGGCGGCTGAAGGGGGGCCTGCTCCAGTGAGCTTCCTGCAGCCCTGGGCCTTCCTCCTGCTGGGGTTGGCGGTTCCGCTCCTCCTCCTGTACTTCCTCAAGGTCCGGCGCCAGCAGCGCCGCGTGTCCTCGGTCCTCCTGTGGTCGCCGGTGTTCCGGGACCAGCAGGCGTCGGCGCTCTTCCAGCGGCTGCAGCTCGACCCCTTGCTGCTGCTCCAGCTCCTGGCGCTCCTGCTCCTGTGCGCGGCGCTCGCCCGGCCCACCCTGACCCTCCAGGGCAAGGGCGCCGAGCGGCTGATCTTCGTGGTGGACACCTCGGCCTCCATGAAGGCGCGGGATGTCGGGTCGAGCCGCCTGCGCGAGGCCCAGCAGCAGGCGGCCGCCCTGATCGCCGAGGCGGGGCAGGGCGCCGAGATGATGGTCATCGAGGCGGGCTCCCAGCCGACGATCCGGCTCCACTTCACCCGCGACCGCGACCGGGCGCGGCGGGCCGTCTTCGACCTCGACGCGCGCGACCAGCCGAACCACCTGAGCGAGGCGATCCGGACGGCGCTGGCCCTCGTGCCTCCCGTCGACCCGCGGGTGCGCGTGCACGTGCTGACCGACGGGGCGTTCGACCCGGCCCAGGTCCGCGAGTTCCCCGACCCGCGGGTCCGCTGGGTCACGGTCGGGGGCGGCGCCCGAAACGTCGGGATCACGCAGTTCTCCGTGCGGAAGGCCTACTACGGGGCCTTCGACTACCAGGCGTTCCTGTCCGTCACCAACTTCTCCGACGAGCGCGTCTCCTTCCCGCTCGCGCTGACGGTCGACGGCCAGAAGATCAGCGAGCAGACGATCGCGCTCGATCCCCAGGTGAAGCGGAACGTCATCGTCCCGTTCACCCTCCAGACCGGGGCGGTCGTCAAGGCGGTCGCCGACGTCCGCGACGATCTCGAGGCGGACAACGCCGTCCACGCGGTGGTGCCGGAGCCTCGGAAGCTCCGCGTCCTCCTGGTGAGCCCCGGCAACCTGTTCCTGGAGAAGGCGCTTCGCACGGATCCCGCAGGTGATCCTGGAGACGAAGGCGCCCGGCGAGTACTCCGGAGGCATGGGCACCTTCGACGTGGTCGTCCTCGACGCCACGTCGCCGGCGAAGGTCGGCGCCGGCCGCTTCGTCCTCGTCAACTCGACCCCCGGCGACGTCCCGATCGAGTCCCTCGGCACGATCGAGCAGCCCATCGTGCTCGACTGGGCGCGGAACCACCCCGTGATGCGGTTCGTCGACCTGTCGAAGGTGACGGTCGAGGAGGCGCTCCGCGTGCGGCCGCTGGCCGCCGGCAAGACGCTGCTCGAGTCCGTGGCAAGGCCCGCTCATCTTCCTGCTGGAGGAGCCGCAGCGGAAGGCCGTGTTCGTCGGCTTCGACCTCTTCAAGACGGACCTCCCGCTGCGCGTCGCGTTCCCGCTGATCCTCGCGAACAGCCTGAGATGGCTCCAGCCCGTCGGCCTCGAGGGGTCGGACCTGATGGTGTCCGCGGGGACGCCCTTCCTCCTGTCCGTCGAGCACGGCGTGGACGAGGGGACGGTCCGGGACCCGGACGGCGCGTCGCATCGCGCGGAGATCACGCGGGGCGCCCTCTCGTTCGCCCAGACGGACCGCGTGGGTCTCTACACGCTGACGACCGGCGGGAACCGGGAAGTCAAGTTCGCGGTCAACCTGCTGGACGGCGTCGAGTCGAACATCCGGCCCCAGTCGCTGCCGGTCGCGCCCCCGCCCACGGCGGGCGAGGTGGGTGACAGCTTCACCTACCAGCGCGAGCTGTGGCCGTTCCTGCTGGGTCTGGCGATGCTGACGCTCGCGCTCGAGGGCTTCCTCTACTGGCGGCGGCAGACCGCGGGGCGGCTGGTCGTGGCCCCTGCGGGCGTCGGACCGGTGGGCGCTGGGAAGCCGCGCCGTCGCGCTGGCTCTCCTCGCATGGGGACTCACCCAGCCCACGTTCACCCGATGGCTGGACCGGCAGAACGTCTTCTTCGTGCTGGACATGTCCGACAGCGTCAGCCTCGCCGGGCGTGAGACGGCGTACCGGTGGGCCACGTCGGCCCTCGGACGGCATGAAGGGAGGGGACCGGGCCGGGCTCATCACCTTCGGGGCCGATCCGCAGCTGGCCGAGCCCCTCCGGCCGACGCCGGCCTTCAGCCCGTCCGCAGCCGCCCGCGGGCGGGCGGGCCACGAATCTGGCGCGCGCGATCCAGCTTGCCCAGGCCTCGCTCCCGCGGGGCGAGGCGAACCGGATCGTCGTCCTGTCGGACGGTCGCGAGAACGCGGGCAAGGCCGTGGTGGCCGCCCAGGCGGCGAAGGACGCCGGCATCCCGATCTACTACACGCCGGTCGGTCTGACGTTCCCGCAGGAGGTCGTCGTCGAGCAGCTGCTCCTGCCGAACGAGATCAAGTTCGGCGAGCCGTTCCACGCGAAGGTCGTCGTCAACTCGGTCAAGGAAGCGGGCGGCCGGCTGTCGCTCTACCGCAACGGCGAGTTTCTCGGCTCGCAGGTCGTGCGGCTCAACGCGGGGAAGAACGTCCTGACGTACCGTCAGTCGCTCGAGAGTGCCGGGGTCCACGTCTACCAGGCGCTGGTCGAGGTCGAGGGCGACGTCATCGAGGAGAACAACCGCGCCATCGGGCTCACCGTGGTGCGCGGAAAGCCCCAGGTGCTGCTGGTCGACAAGGAAGAGGCCCAGTCCCAGAACCTGGCCAACGCCCTTCGCTCGCAGTACATCGACGTGAAGCTGACGGGGCCCGAGGGCCTGCCCTCCACGATGGCCGCGCTCGAGAAGTACGACGGCGTGATCCTGTCGAACCTGTCCTCGCTCAAGATGTCGCGCCAGCAGATGACCCTCGTCCGCGACTACGTCCGGGACCAGGGCGGCGGCCTGATCATGATCGGCGGCGAGGAGAGCTTCGGCCTCGGCGGCTTCTACCGCACGCCCGTCGAGGAGGCCCTGCCGGTCACCATGGAGGTGAAGCAGAAGGTCGAGATCCCGAGCCTGGCGGTGATGCTCGTGATCGACCGGTCCGGCTCCATGGCGATGGGCATGAAGGACAACGACAAGATCAACAAGCTCGAGGTCGCCAAGGAATCCGCCCACCTGGTCGTCGACCTGCTCGACGAGCGGAACGAGGTCGGCGTCCTCTCGTTCGACACCGAGTTCGTGTGGCACGTGCCCATCCAGCCGGCCAAGAACAAGCAGGCGATCCACCGCGAGATCTCGGCGATCAAGGCCGGGGGCGGCACCGACGGCTACCCGGCGGTGCGCGAGGGCTACCGGGCGCTGTTCGACCGCGACGCCCTGCTCAAGCACGTCATCTTCCTCTCCGACGGGCAGATGACGCGCGGCGACTTCGCCGCCCTGATCCGCCGCATGGTCAAGGACAAGATCACGGTGTCCGGCGTCGCCATCGGCTCCGACGCCGACGTCCAGCTGATGAACGACGTTTCCAAGTGGGGGCGCGGGCGCTTCTACTTCACCGAGGAGACCAGCACGGTCCCGCGGATCTTCACGCTGGAGACGCAGCTCGCGTCGAAGGCCTCGTTGATCGAGCAGCCGTTCAAGGCGATCGTGACGGGCCCGCACCACGAGTCGATCCAGGACATCGACTGGCCGAAGGCGCCGCCGCTCGGCGGCTACGTCGCGACCAGCATCAAGGGCACCGCCGACCAGGTCCTCATGACCCACCAGGAGGACCCGCTGCTGGCGGCCTGGCGGTACGGACTCGGGCGGTCGGTGGCCTTCACGGCCGACGCCAGGGCGAAGTGGGGCATCCTCTGGCTCCGGTGGGGCTCCTACAACAAGTTCTGGGCGCAGGTGGTGCGCTGGACGCTCCGCGCGAACACGCGCAGCGACACCACGGTCAGCGTGGAGCGGCGGGACGGCCAGGCCGTCGTCACCGTCGACGGGATCGACCCGAAGGGAGAGTTCATCAACTTCCTGGACGGCCAGCTCGGCGTGGTGAATCCCGACAAGCGGCAGTCGGTGGTCGACATCGAGCAGGTCGCTCCCGGCCGGTACCGCGGCACCTTCGGAGCCCGGGACGAGGGCGTGTACCTGGCCGGTCTGACGACCCGCCGGGAGCAGCAGAACTTCGGCTCGCAGATCGTTGGCACCGTGGTGCCCTACGCGCAGGAGTATCGCGAGCTGGGCGCCAACGAGGGCTTCCTGCGGGAGGTCAGTGAGCTGACCGGCGGGGGCCCCTTGACCGACGCCAAGGAGGTCTTCACTCTGAACCGGCGCCGCTCCCGGATCCCGACCGACCTGTGGCCGTGGCTGGTGGGGCTTGTGACGGTGGCGCTGGTGCCGGAGATCGCCATGCGGCGGGTCGGTCCAGCTCTCGCGCGGCTCGCGTGGTGGAGGACAAGGAGGTAGCCACGATGGCAAGACGCACCGGACGCCGGGTCCATCGAATGCACGCTCCGATGCTGGGGCTGCTCGCGGCGTGCGCCCTCTGGGCGGCAACTCGGGGAGACGGCATGGGCGAAGACCCGGCCGGTACTGGTCTTGCCGTACCAGTCGACGGAGGCGGACGCCTGGTTCGGCGAAGCCATCGCCGAGACGCTCTTCGTGGCGTCCCAGGGCACGCCCGCCCTCCTGCCCATCGACCGGAGCCGGGCCATGCAGGCGGCCCGCGCGGCGCGAGGGCGCCGGCGGCGGATCGGACCCCGCTGGCCCTCGCGCGCGCCGTCAAGGCGGAGATCGTCTTCCTCGGGGACTACCAGCGGAGCCCGACCGACGGGCATCACCATCACCCCGCGGCTGATCGACGTGAAGACGGGGCAGACCCAGACGCTCGACCCGGTCCGGGGCCCGAGCGACAAGCTGATCGAGACCCAGGCCACGCTGATCCAGTCGTACGCGAAGGCGCTCAACCTCGGGCTGAAGGCGGACGAGATGGAGCGCCTGGTGGCGGCGGCCAAGCCGACGACCACCCTCACGGCGTTCGAGGCCTTCGGCAAGGGCCGCCGGTCGGCGCTCGCCGGGACCCAGGAGGGGAACGAAGGCGCCGCGGAGCTCCTCGCCCGGGCGGTCGAGGTCGATCCGACCTTCGCCCTGGCGCACTATTACCTGGGCTCCGTCCACCTCGTGCTCGGGAACCGCTGGAAGGCGGCGGCCCAGTTCCGCGCCGCGACCCAGGTGGACACGAGGATCCCGGAGCCGTTCAAGGCGCTCGGGGACCTCTTCATGTCCAGCCCGCGGCGGCTGTTCGACCAGGCGATCGAGGCCTACCAGCGCGCGATCACGATCAGGCCGCACTACGCCGACGCCCACGTCGGACTCGGGGACGCCAGGGCCGCCAAGGGCGAGCACGAAGCCGCCATCGCGCACTACCAGAAGGCGCTCTCGCTCGACCCTCTGAATGCCCGCGTGCAGTTCGCCCTGGGCAAGATCTACTACACCGAGAAGGGGCTGTACTACGAGGCGGTCGGCGCCTACAAGAAGGCGATCGAGCTGGACCAGTACTTCCTCGAGGCGCGCATGGGGCTCGGCGAGATCTACGAGGAGAAGGGTCTCTACAAGGACGCCGTCGTCGAGTACAAGAAGGTGATCGAGGTCGAGGCGAAGCACACCGCGGCGCACTACAACCTTGCCATGGCCTACGAGAAGCTGGACCCGCGGGAGGCCATCGCGCAGTGGGACCGGTACATCGGGATCGCGTCCACGATCGCCACGGAGAAGGAGTGGGTGGACGTCGCCCGGCAGCACCTCAAGAAGCTGCGCGACAAGTTTCCCGCAGTGACATGCAGGGCTGAGGGCTTCGGCCCTCAGCCCTGCGGACGAGGCCTGGCGGCCGGCGGGGACCCCTGCCGGCCGTCTCCGCGTGCGGCCTCCGCGCCCTCAGGCGTCCAGGCCGAGCAGCTCGACGAGCCGCGGCCGGTTGAAGCCCAGCACCACCTCGTCGTCGATCAGTGTCACCGGCACGGCCAGCTGACCGGTGCGCCGGATCAGCTCCTCCCGGCCCTCCAGATCCTCCGCCACGTTGACCTCGCGGTACGCCACGCCCTTGGACGAAAGAAACTCTTTCGTCTGCTTGCAGGGGCGTCAGGTGGGCGAGCTGTAGACCGTCACGGTCTTTTCGGGCACTTGTGGGATCCCTCCTTGCCTGGCTCTGGTCTTTAGACGGACGCGGTTGCGGGGAGGTTCCGGACGGGCGCGTCATCGAGGCGGTCGACGGCCGCCTTGTTCGCCCCAGGAACGAGGTGGCCGTAGATGTCCACCGTGATCTTGATCGAGTGGTGCCCTATCTGGTCCCGGACGTAGGCCAGGGATTCCCCCGCTGGATCAGGAGGGACGCGAAGGTGTGCCGGAGCGCGTGGGGGCTTTCGGTAGCGCACCGCGGCCCGCGTGAGGAGGGGACGCCAGACGCTCAGCCAGAAGGCGCCCGGGGGCAGGGGTGGCCCGCCGGATCGGGGAAGGCCTCGCGCCCAGGCACCCGCGCGCTCAGCGTGACCCCGCGGTCCTACGCTTGGCGGGCATAGGCGCACAGTTCACATACACCTGCGCGGCCCTCGCGTCCAGCGAGGCGTCCGAGGGCCCACTGGATTGGCACTCGCGCGCGCCGTCGCGGATCGGCGTCACCGTCCCGGGCGAGCGCGCAGTTCGCGGCGGCACGGTCGCGCGAGGCCCGACCAGACCAGAAGCGTCACGCCGAACACGCAGGCCACCGTCGCGCCCGTCGGGAGGTCGAGGAGCGCCGAGATCACCACGCCGAACAGGCTCACGAGGGCGCCGAACCCCCAGCCGATCAGGAGCCGTGCGGCCACTGTCCCGCCCCGAACGAGGCCTGCCAGGGCGGGCACGATGAGATAGGAGAACACGAGCAAGACGCCGGCGACCCGCACGGAGCTCGTGACGACGAGCCCGAAGGTCCCGTAGAAGAGGAAGTCCCAACGGCGGACCCGCCAACCGTCCCGGAAGGCCGCGTCGGAATCCGCCGAGATCAGGAAGAAGGGGCGCCGGCAGACCCAGTGGATGACGCCGACGAAGGCGTAGAGGACGGCGACACGCGCCACGTCGGCCGGCGTCACGGCCAAGATGCTGCCGACGAGCATCTGGCGAAGATGCTCGGCCCCATGGGGCGCACGGTCCATCAGGAGCACGGCAGCGGCCGCCGACACCGCATAGACCACGCCGATGACAGCCTCCTGCGAGACGCGCCGCTCGCGGCTCCGGGTCAGGGCGAGGACCGCCGCGCCTGCCAGTGTGGCGCCGAGACTGGCGGCGTAGGCACCGATGGACTCGAGCGGCCATCCCACCAGGAGGGCCGCCGCCGCTCCGAGGGCGGCGATCTGGGCGAGGGCGATGTCCACGAAGACGACCTCTCGCGCGATCACGTGGATGCCCAGATAGGCATGGATGCCCGTGAGAACCAGGCACATGAGGAACGGCGCCCACATGAGCGCCACGAGGTCGCCGACCGTCGTGAACATTGCCGCCCCGGCTCAGCGCAGCGCCCGCACCAGCGCGCTCACGTTGAACTCGAAGAGGTCGAGATAGGAAGTCGCCTCCTTTGTGGCGCCGACCGCCGTCGCGAGGCCGACCGCCTGGGCTCCGGTCTCTCGCGCGATGCGGTCGATCAGCTTCCGGTCGGCCCAGGGCTCATAGATCAGGACGCGGACTTGGTCGCTCTTCATCCGGCGGACCAGGTCCGCCACGTGCCCGGGAGCGGGGGGGATGCCGGGCCGATCTTCCACCGTGCCGGCGGACACGAGGCCGAAGCGGTCGAGGAGGTAGATCCAGAGGTCGTGATTGGTGACGACCCGGGCGCCGCGGTAGGGTGCGAGGGACTCCTGCCATCGTCTGAGGGCCACGTCGAGGCGGCCCAGCCACTCTCGACGCCGCGCCTCGAGGGTGGATCGGTGTTCGGGGGAGTGGCGAGCGAGCCCCTCCAGGATGTTTGCCGTCACGATGCCAGCGTTGGCCGGGTCGAGCGTGAAGTGCGGGTTCCCCTCGGGATGGACGTCGCCCCGCGACCGGTTCACTGGTCCCTGAGGAACGCCGAGGACCTGGATTCCTCGCGAGACGTCGATGACCCCTGGTCCGCCCGGCGCCAAGCGGCTGTTGCCCGCGCCCCGCACGAGGGGCTCGACCCAAGGATCCCCCTCGATGCCATTGCGGACCAGAAGGTCCGCCCGCCGGAGCTTGACCATCAGGCTCGGCCGGACCTCGAGGCCGTGGGGGTTCTGGTCTCCCCGCGCCAACGTGTCCACCTCGACGAGGTCGCCGCCCACGGCCTCGGTGAGCGCCTTCAAGTCGGGGAGAGACGCGACGACGCGTAGCTTCTCCGCGGCCTCGGCGCCCCCGGACGGAAGGCCGAGGGCGATTGCGGCGGTGATGAGACCGGTGATGAGGCGTCGCATGGAAGGCTCCTCAGAACGGGTGCGCCGGGTGCGCCCCGAGGACGAAGGTCGCCTGGAGGAACAGCTCGCTGAGCGTGTCGGGCCCCGCCCCGAAGTCGGACCGGTTCGTGTACTTGTAGCCCAGCCGGAACCGGAGGAACTCGGAGGGCATCCAGGCGAGATATGGCTCGATGGCCCACTCGCGGCCCGGGCTGTCGGGCAGCTCGGTCCAGTCGTAGCGGAGCCCTAATAGCCACCGCCTCCACGGCTGAACGTCGACCCACACGTAGTAGCCGTAGGCGTCGCGTGTCTCGAAGATCACCTCGCCGGGCTCTTGCGGGAGGCGCCGCACGAGGGCTTCCGCCGTGTCGCCACCCTCCTCGCCCGCGACGCCGACCTTGCGGTGGGCGAAGAGCACCTCGCCGCCCACGGTCAGGAGCGCGTGAGACCAGCCGGCCGGTGTGTACTTGTACTTGGCGTCGACGCCGAGGTAGCTGGCGCGCTGGCCATCGGCCGTGCGTCCGTAGAGGCCCGAGGCGCCGAGCTGGATGGCGCCCGCGGAGCCGAGCTCGACGAACGTCCGGAGCCGTGCCGAGAGGAGCGGGTCGCGGAGCCTCCCGTAGCCAAAGGCGTCCTCGTTGTCGCCGTTGAAGACGCCGAGGATCGCCTGGAGGTAGACGGGGAGTGGCGCGACCCAGGACACCTCGAGCCCGTCTTCCGTCAGCCCCTCCTCACCGAAGAACCGTGTGAGCACGGCGGGCGAGTCGGGCTGGGGCCGGTCGTGAAGGTGGAGCTCGTTGAGGAGCCCGTACCGAAGGCGCTCGCGGCCTCCCTTGGCTCCGAAGCCGTAGGGCAGGCTCGTCAGCTCGAGGTAGGCCTCGGCGAGCCCGAACTCGAGGGCTCGCTCGCCGCCCTCGAACTCCTCGGCGGCCTCGAGAATGATCGCGGCTCGGGCGTACGGATCGACTTGCCCGAACAGGGCGAGCTCGATCTCGCGAGGGATCACTCGATTCTCGCGGCCGGCGAAGGTCCCGGCCTGGTCGCGCTCCACGCGGCTCGATGTGAAGTTGGCGACGAAGTCCCCGGCGATCCCCATGTCGAACAGGAACCGTTCCCGCGGCGCCGCCGCAGGCGTGCCCGGCTGGCCGGGCGTCGTCTGCGCGTAGAGGGAGAAGGGTTCCCGCGGTCGGGCCAGCTCGTAGAGACTCGGGAGCGTGATCGGGCCGCTGCCCTGGGCGGCGGGAGTCGCGGCCGCGACCTGGGGACGTACCTCGAGCCGCTGGAGTCGTTGGGTCAGCGCCTCGATCGCCTGTTGGTACTGTTGCTGCGTCGTCTCGAGTTGCCGCCGGAGCTGCTCGATTTCGCGGCGCAATGTTTCCACCTCCTGCGCCTGGGCCGGGATTGGCGTCATTGCCAGGCCGAACGCGAGGGTCACGATCACTCGAACGCGCATGGTACGACCTCCACTTCGCGCAGGGGAGAGAACGGGCCGTCCCCCGGAGCACGAGGCCCCGGGTCGCGGTCGGTCAGTGCGCGGTGGGGCTCAGGCGGTCGCGGGTGGGGCGCGGGGCGCGAACGGGCAGCGGGCTGATTCGGACGGCGAAGTATCAGCGCGCGGGGGGCCTGGATCGGGGAAAGCCTCCGGCCGGAAGAGGATCGGCCGGGCGAGCGCGGGTAGCCCCCAGCTCGGTATGGCCAGCCGGGCAAGCGGGCAGTCCTCGCTGTAGAGACCGGGAGTTCCCGCGTCGTGATCGTGGATCTCCGGGATCTCCGTGCTGAAAACAACGAGGGCGAGGAGCGCCAGGAGCGCGGAGCGAACCAGCCATGGACGGTCGGCAGGATGCTTCATTGCAACCGAGCTGCACTCTAGTCCGGTCCCGTGGAGGATGTCAAATCGGGCTGCGCGTGGGCCGGTGGCCGCGGAATCCGTTCCATCGACGCTCTGAAGTGACGGGCTTCTCCGTGGCGCTACCGAGCGTCGTCCGCGGCAATACGTCTTAGACGGAGTCAGTCGTGGGACAGTTGCGACGGTTCGGCTGCCGCAGCCAGGAATTCCTGGGCTCGGCCGAGCTCCTGCGCGAGCTCCCCGGAGAGGGCGGCCACGCGGTCGTCGTAGCCGCCCCGGCTGAGGCCCTCCAGCTCGGCGGCGAGTCCCTGCGCCGCCGTGGCCCCGACGGTCCCCGCCGCGCCCTTCAGCGTGTGGGCGATCCGCCCGATTCGCGCAGCAGTCGCCCGACTGGACGGCGTCGCGCAGCTCGGCCCGGTACTGGCGGCAGCCCTCCAGGAACGCGGCGGCCACCTCGGCGCGAAGGCCCTCGTCCCCGCCGGCGAGCCGTCGGGCGGCGACGAGGTCGACCGGGGCCGAGACCGGCTTCGCCGCCGGGAGGCTCTGCGCGGGCAGGCTCTCCTCGGGGAGCCAGCGCTCGATGGCGGCCGCGAGCGCCGCCGGCTGGATCGGCTTCGTGACGTAGCCGTCCATGCCGGCCGCGAGGCAGCGCTCCTCGTCGCCCTTCATGGCGTGCGCCGTCACGGCGATGACCGGGATGTGCCCGCTGCCCCCGCTTCGCGAACGACGAGCCCGCCGCCGGCTGCCAGTCGCCGGAGCGGGCCCGGGCTTCCAGATCCCGGATGGCCTTCAGGGCGGCGAGGCCGTCCATGTCGGGCATCTGCAGGTCCATCAGCACGACGTCGAAGCGCTCGCGCTCGAGGGCTTCCAGCGCGGCCTGTCCGGTCTCGGCCACCGCGACGGCATGCCCCTGGCGCTCCACCAGCCGCACCGCCAGCCGCTGGTTCACGACGTTGTCCTCCGCCAGGAGGACGCGGAGACGATGCCGGCGCTCCCGGAGCGCGTGGCGCGTCACGAGGTCCGCCGGCTGGCCGGGCCCGGGGGGAGCGCCGGTGGCGGTCGAGGATCGTATCGAGCAGCTCTCCCTGCGTGACCGGCGTGCTGAGGTAGCCGGCGACACCGATCGCGCGGCACCGGGCGGCGTCCCCCGGCCGGCCGGCGGACGAGAGCATGATCAGCGTCGTCCCGGCGTTGGCAGGCTCGGACTTGATCCGCTCGCAGAGCGTGAAGCCGTCGATCTCCGGAATCTCGGAGTCGGTCAGCACCAGCGCGAAGGGAGCGCCGCTGGCGCGTGCGCTCTCGATGGCGGCCAGTGCGGCGCGGCCGCCGCTCACCGCGGTGGGCGCGATGCCCCAGCGGGCCAGCATGTCCAGGACGATGCGCCGGTTGATCGCGTGATCGTCGACCACCAGCGCCGCCAGTCCGCGGAGCCCGTCGGCGGAATGCGGCGCCGGCGCCGCGTCGGGCCGGCCGAGGCCCATGCGCACCGTGAAGTGAAAGGTGCTGCCCTCGCCGACCGCGCTGTCGACCCAGATCCGGCCTCCCATCATGCCGACCAGGCGCCGCGTGATGGCCAGCCCCAGCCCGGTCCCGCCGTACCGGCGCGTCGTGGAGGTGTCGGCCTGCTCGAAGGCCTCGAAGACGAGCGCCTGCTTGTCCGGCGGGATGCCGATCCCCG
The DNA here is from genome assembly GCA_963745015.1 of uncultured Candidatus Rokubacteria bacterium. Lineage (GTDB taxonomy): Bacteria > Methylomirabilota > Methylomirabilia > Rokubacteriales > DASRDR01 > DASRDR01. Next base: position 115,988 of record CAVUVU010000005.1, on the reverse strand, counting down.
TGTCCGTGACCGTGACGTGGAGCTCCACCGTGTCGGCCGTCTCCCCTTCGGGTCGTACCCGGACGACGACCGAGCCCCGCTCCGTGAACTTCAGCGCGTTCCCGACCAGGTTCAGGATGACCTGGCGCAGGCGGCCGGGATCCCCGACGAGCGCGTCGGGCGTGTCCCAGGCGACGTCGACGGCGAGCTCCAGCCCCTTCTGGTGCGCGCGGAACGTCAGCGGCTTCAGCGTGCGGCTCAGGATCGACCGGACGGAGAAGCTGGCCGAGTCCAGCTCGAGCTTGCCCGCCTCGACCTTCGAGAAATCGAGGATGTCGTTGATGATGTCGAGGAGCGCGTCGGCGGACGTCTTCACCATCTCGAGATACTCGCGCTGCTCGGGGGCGAGGTCGGTGTCCAGCAGGAGCTCCGTCATCCCCGTGATGCCGTTCATGGGCGTCCGGATCTCGTGGCTCATGTTCGCGACGAACGCGCTCTTTGCCCGGCTGGCCGCTTCCGCAGCCTCCTTGGCCGCGCGGAGCTCCGCCGCCACCCGGGCGTTCTCCAGAGCGAGCGCGGCCTGGTCGGCGAAGGCCTGGGCCATCCGTATCTCGTCGGCCTGGAAGCGGCGGTCCTCCGATCGGCCGATGGAGAGGGCGCCGATCGCCTGATCCCGGAACATGATCGGGACGGCGAGCACGGTGGGTGAGCCCACCGGCTGGAGGCGGTCCCGGATCTCCTGGGTCAGCGGAATCCTGGGGTCGTTCAGGACGTCGTCGGACAGCACCGGCCGCCGGTCCCGCACGGCGACCCCCGATGCGCCGGTTCCGCGCGGGAGCCGCACGCCGACGTGCCAGCCGGGCCCCGGAGACCCCGACAGGGCGAGGGCCACCAGGTCGCCCGTCGGGGCGTCGGTGCGGTACAGGGAGGCCACGCCGGCGTCGAAGAGCCGGCGGACGCTCTCGACGATCCGCTCGGCGACCTCGTGCGGGTCCAGAGACTGCGAGATGACGCGGCCGACCTCGGCGAAGCTCTCGGCGGCCCGCCGCCGGCGTTCCGCCTCCTCGAAGAGCCGGGCGTTCTCGATCGCGATGCCGGCCTGGTCGGCCAGGTTGGTCGCGAGCGCGAGCGCGTCATCGTCGAACTGGTGGCCGAGCTCGCGGTAGACGTTCAGGGCTCCCAGGATCCGCTGCCCGATACGGACCGGGACCGACATCTGCGCGCCGATCCGATGGTTCTGCCGCCGGGCCCTGAGCTCGGGCAAGAGCCGGGGGTCCGCCGCGCTGTCGGAGGTGACGATCGGCTCACCGGTCGCGACGACCCTGCCGCTGATCGACTCCCCGAACCGGATCCGATCCCCGGTGGCGGTCTCGGCGGCGCCGGGCGTCGCCGCGACCCGGACGAGGAACTCGCCGTCCACGAGCCGGAAGCTGGCCTCCCCGTGAAACAGCTCCGCGGCGGCCTCGGTGATGCCACGCAGCACCGGGTGGAGGTCCAGGCCGCGCGTGACCCGCTGGGTCACGGCGACCAGCGCCCCGAGATCCCGGCGCCGCGCCTCCGACTCGTGGAAGAGCCGCGTCCGCTCGAGAGCGATCGCCGTGTGGGCCGCGAGAATCGAGAAGAGCTCGACCTCGGCGGGCGTGAAGGTGTGGGGCAGGAGGTAGTAGCAGATGAGCACGCCGTGAACCGAGTCCCCGCTGGCGACCGGCACCGCGAGATAGGCGCGAGGCGCCTTCGCCCGGACGAGCGCGCTCGGTAGCCGGCGTGTACGCGAGCGCGGGGTCGCGCTCGCGATCGCGCGTCCACACCGGGCGACGATCGAGGAAAGCCCGGCCCGCGACGCCCTCGCCGGGCCGGAGGACGAGAGCCTGGCTCAGCTCGGGATCCAGGTTCAATCCCCGCCGGAGCACGAGCCCGCCACGAGCCGCGTCGTAAGCGTAGATGCCCGAGGCGTCGCAGGCTCAGCAGATCGAGCGTGGTCTGCGCGACCCGGTCGAGGACCCGTTCGAGATCGAGGGACGAGGCGAGCTGTCCCGCGACCTCGTAGAGCCTCGTGGCCTGGTGCGCCTGGCGCTCCGTGGCGGCATGGAGCCGGGCGCTTCGCAGAAGGATTCCCGCCTGCTGTCCGACCGCCTGGAGAACGGCAATCTCGGCGTCGTCGAACCGGCGGCGCTCTCGCCACCACACGAGATAGAGCGTACCGGCGACCTGGTTCTCGAGGACGAGCGGGATGATGAGCCCCGACTGGTGGGGGAACGCGCGGAACAGCGGGAAAGCGAAACGGGGATCGTGGGCGACGTCGTCGCTCCACGCGACCCGGCCCTCCTCGAAGACGGTCTCCCGGAATCCCTGCTCGGCGAGGGGAACGGGGCTCGTCGCGACCGCCTCGAGCAGATGCTTGGGCACGTGGTACGCCGCGACCGGCTCGAGGCGGGTTCGGTCCGCGTCGACCAGGTGGGCGGCCACGGTCCCGGCGCCGGTGAGGTGCGCCAGCTCGCTGCAGACGCGTCGCAGGGCCTCGGGAAGATCCAGGGTTCCCCCGACCACCTTGGCGATCGCCAGGAGCGCGGCCGTCTCGCCGAGCCGCGACTCCAGGGCCCCCTGGGCCGCGGTCAGCCTTCCGATCATCGACTCGAAGGCCTGGGCCAGATCTGCGACCTCCTGGGGCCCGCCCTGAGGAACCGGCCGTGTCGCGTCGCCCGCGGCGATGGCGCTCGCGGTGGTCCGGAGAGCCGAGATGGGTCGAGACACGTACGTGGCGACGACAATCGCCAGCGCCACCGTCGCGAGGAGAGCCAGTATCGTCCAGATCAGCAGGCGCCCGTAGGTCAGGTACAGGTTCTCTTGAACCTCGGCATGAGCCTGGGTCACCAAGACCTTCCAACCGACATCGGGCACGGTCGCGAAACCCGCAAGACGCGGGTCACCTCGCATCCCGGCATAGCGCGGAATCTGGCCGAAATCGCGGGCTCTGACGACGGACCAGATCGGCAGCTGGGAGAAATCCCTGCGTTCCCGGACGTAGGCCGCGCTCTCGTGGGCGAGGATCTTGCCCCCCGCCGTCGTCAGGAGCGCATACCCCGTATTGCCGAAGCGGATCCGGTTGGTGAGGGTCTGAATGGCGTCGAGCCGGAGCCAGGCGGCGACCGCTCCCCGGAGTCCGCCGGATCCGTCCGAGATCGGAGCGCCGATCGGAAGACCGAAGCCGCTCTGGCGGATGCCGCTGACCTCGACGTCGGGGTACACGATGACCCGGTGGCCCTGGACGATCTCGCGGAACCACGCGCGATCGGACAGGTCGATGGCCGTCGTGCTCCGCCCGTCCTCCGTCGTCGGAGGGTCCGACGCGACGACGCGGCCCGAAGGGTCGAGGATGGCGATGGCGGCGAACTCGGGGTAGCTGGCTCTGGTCTGGGCGAGCAGCGGCGTGACGCCGCCCTCGCCGAGAGAGCGGTGGTTCTCGACGTGGCGCGTCAGCATCTGGACCGCTTGCCGGTGCGAGGTGAGGAAGCGGTCGTGCTCCGAGGCGAGGCCCTGGGCCAAGAGCTCGTGCCGCGCGGTGGCGTCCCGGATCGCGGAGTCGTGGAGGGAGCCGACGAGCGCGATCCCGACCAGGACGGCCGGGATCACCGCGGCGAGAATCGCGCCGCCGATCAGGATCGTCTTCAGGCTCACACGATGGAACATCGCGACCCCGAGAAGAGTCTACCGCCCTCGTGCGCGTAGCTCGGTACGCCGCCGAGCCGGGACGACAAAGCAACATCGGTGCCACGCTGACACGAACAGAAATGGCGAGACAGTTGGCGGCGAAAAGCCGTCGTCCGCGTCAGGCGGCGGCCTGCCGAGGCCGGGTACTCCGCCCCGGAGCTTGAAACCCCTCGACCCGCATCGCCGGGCCGCGACCTGGACTCGGTCCTCGCTTCCAGCGGGCAGCGTCCTCGAGCACCCAGAGCCGTCGAACGCGGCCGAGGGAACAGGGTCGGAGAGCACGATTCGTGACCGGTCGGTCTGCGCGTATCCCGCCGGATACGGCCTCCACAGGGGATTTATGCCCTGTCAACGCAGTGAAATCGTGACATGTGGGGCGAGCCGGATGTAGCATCTTGCGAACGCGTTTGGGCCATTCGCGCATCCGACCCGAGCGGAAGCGCACTCGCTCTTCCAGGACGAGGAATCACGTCATGGGTGATGCACCGATGAAGATTGTCTCCGAGCCCAGGATCGTCGGAGACAAGACTTCGGCGGAGCCGGCGGGGGACTGCAAGGTCGCCGAGTATCTGGTCGACGCCCTCGCCGACGTCGGCGTCCGGTACATCTTCGGCGTGGTCGGCGGCACGGTGTTCCCCCTGTTCACGGCCACGGCGGGACGCCAGGCCCAGATCGTCATGACGAAGCACGAGGCCGGCGCCGCGTTCATGGCCGACGGCTACGCGCGTGCGAGTGGTGGAATCGGAGCGTGCGTGGCGACGTCGGGCCCGGGCGCCACCAACCTGATCACCGGGATCGCCGCTGCCTACGCCGATTCGATCCCGGTCGTCGTGCTCACCGGGCAGGTCGCCACGAAGTCCTTCGGGCGGGGGGCGCTCCAGGAGTCCAGCACCGAGGGCGTCGACATCGTGGACGTCTTCAAGCAGGTGACGCGCTACAGCATCCTGACGTTCAGGGCGGACCGGATTCCCGCCGTCTGGCAAAAGGCGCTCCGGATGGCGATGGGGGGACGGCCCGGCCCCGTTCACCTGAGCCTTCCCGCCGACGTGCAGGAGCAGACGATCGAGAGACCGGTCCGGGTGAATCGGACCGTGCATCGGACGCGCGCCTACGACCGGGATGCGATCAAGCAGGCGGCGCTGTATCTGCTCCGCGCGCGGCGGCCGATGATCCTGGCCGGGCACGGCGCCATCCTCTCGGACGCGTCGGACGAGATCCGCGCCATTGCCGAGATGCTCGAGATACCCGTCGCGACCACCCCGAAGGGGAAGGGCGTGTTCCCGGAGGACCATCGGCTCTCGGTGGGGCCCTTCGGCTACTCGGGGTCACCGCTGGCGCAGTGGCACCTGCTGGAAAGCGGGATGGACGTCCTGCTCGCCGTGGGAACGAGCCTCAGCGAGTGGGGCACGCTGGGGTGGGATCGGCGACTCCAGCCGAGCGAGGCCCTGCTCCACGTGGACATCGACCCCTACGAGATCGGCAAGAACTACCAGGTCACCGTCCCCCTGATCGGAGACGCGAAGTCCGGGCTCACCGAGCTCGGCTACGAGATTCGCCGGCAGCAGCAGCGGTATCTCCACTGGCGGCGCGGCAACGGCCATCTCGCGCCGCCGGCCGACCGCCCGCGCGTCCTGAACGCCGGCGCGATGGACTCGAACGCGACGCCGATCAAGCCGCAGCGCCTGCTGCGGGATCTCCAGGAGGCGCTGCCCCGGGACGCCCTGGTATTCGTCGACGGCGGGGCCAACCGGTCCTGGGCGATTCACTACTGGCAGAGCCTCTACCCGAGGACGTTCTTCTGTGCGACCGGCATGGCCTCGATGGGCTTCGGGGTGGCGGGCGCGATCGGCGGGAAGTTCGCGGCCCCGGACCGGGTCGTCGTCGCGATCATCGGCGACGGCGGGTTCCTCATGAACGGCATGGAGGTGTCGACGGCCGTCCACTACGGCAAGCAGGTGATCTGGGTCGTCATGAACGACGCGGGGTACGGCATGATCCACCACGCGTTCCGCATGATGAAGCGCCCCGATATCGGCACCCGCTATCCCCGCGTCGACTGCGCCCGGGTGGCGGAGGGATTGGGGGCGCAGGCGTTCCGTATCCGGGAGCCCGGCCAGATCAACCGGGAGCTGATCCAGAAGATCCTCCAGAGCGGCAGGCCCACCGTGCTCGACGTGGAGATCGATCCGGACGAGGTGGCGCCGTTCGGCGGCCGAGTGGAGACCCTCGGGAACTACTTCGGCGGCTGAACCGGGAGCCGCGCCGGCCGCCCGCTCAGGCGCCCGCCTCCGGATGTGGTCCTTCCCACCCGCGGAGCCAGCGGAGACCTCCCAGGCCCAGCAGGGGAAGCGCGGCGACCGCCAGGAACATCACCTGAAAGCTGAGCGCGTCGGCCACCCGGCCCATGACGATCGTGCCCCCGCCGACCCCCAGCTCCCAGCACGCCGCGAAGCCTGCCACGCTGCTGGCCCGATTCTCGGGGCTGGAGCGGTCGACGACCGCGCTGATCAGGGTCGTGTGCATGCCGCCGATGCCGACGCCTGCGGGCACCGCGGCCAGCAGGAAGAGCGGGGCGCTCTCCGCGACCGCGAGCATGGTCATCCCGGTGGCGAGGGTTACGAGCAGGGGCATCAGGATCGCGGCCGGTCCCCAGGTGTCGTAGATCCCGGCTCCCGCCAGAAGGAACCGGCGCCGCCCGGCCCGGTCCATCCAGATTCCCAGGAGCGGGCGAACGGCCGGGGACGTCAGGGCCAGGATGCCGATGATGAGCCCGATCTCGGTCGTTCGTTCCCCCGAGCTCCAGCACGTAGAGGGGGAGGGTCGGCAGGAGGTAGTAGAGCGACGCGAAGTGGAGGAACGTTGACGCAACGACGCACGCCAGGGGTCCGTCCACTGACACGATTGGACGTGACCCTAATGTTCCGCTGTCCCTTGCCGGAGCTGGCCCGGGGTCAAGCGACGGTCGAAATCGCCCACATTCGCGGATTGGCGGCCCGTTTCGCGATGGCTTGGCCGGACCCTGACCAGTGGCACATCCATTGCACACCGTCCCTCCCGGAGCACAGCCAGGTGCAGAGACTCGCAGTCCCGGGGAGGGAGAATCGCCATATGGAATCCCTGACTCATCGATGGATGACCGCGGTGGTCCGGGCGTTGATCGTTCCGAGCTTGGCGATCGTGGCCACGCTGGCGCAGGCAGGTGGCCCGGCCGCCCACGGCCCCGACCTGGTCGTCGCCGACGCCACGGCCCTTCCTCCGACGCTCGATCCATTCAAGGTCTACGGCACCCAGACGCAGAGCTTCTTCCGGCTGTTCCTCGAGCCCCTGTTCGATCGGGACCCGGACGGCAAGATCCGCACCCCTTTGCTCGAGCGGTGGGGGCCCGTCGATCGACTGACCTGGGAGTTCCGCCTTCGTCCCGGCATTCGCTTCCACGATGGCGGAGAGCTTACCTCGGCGGACGTCGTGTACTCCCTGGGACGAATCCTGGATCCCCAGGTGAACTCGCCGCGACGGGTTGAGTTCGCCGAGTTCGACACGATCGTCGCGATCGACACCTACACGCTACGCATCACGACGAAGCGTCCGTATCCGCTGCTCCCCGCGCGACTGTCCCAGTTCAGCATGATCCTGCCCGATCAGCTGCGGGGGCGCCCGGACGCCGAGTTCTTCCGGGACCCGATCGGCCTGGGGCCGTTCCGGCTCTCGGAGCTGAGCCCGAAGCAAGCCGTGCTCGCCGCCTTCCCGGACTACCACGGCGGCGCGCCCAAGGTCCCGAGGGTCATCTTCCAGTTCATCCCCGAGGCGGAGGAGCGATTCCGCCAGCTACTGTCCGGCAACGTCGACATCGTCACCAACCTGCTCCCGCAGCAGGTCGACTCCTTGCTCCGGGCCAAGGGCGTGCGCCTGATCAAGCGCAACTCCATCCGCTTCATGGACGTCTTCATCGACAACCGGCAGGGCCCCCTGGCTCGGGCCGAGGTCCGCCGAGCGCTGCTTCACGGCACCGACGTCGAGGGGCTGGTGCGGTACATCGCCCGTGGCAACGGACACGCGATCCCGACCGTCACGCTGCCGGAGGACTTCGGCTTCAATGCGACCCTCAAGCCCTACGCATTCGACCCGGCCAAGGCCCGGGCCCTTCTCGCCGAGGCCGGATACCCGGCCGGGTTCCGGCTGCAGGGGCTCGCGACTCACGACACCCAGACGCTGGCCACGGCGCTGGCGCAACAGTGGGCGAAGCTCGGCGTGAAGCTCGAGGTCGCCGTCGAGGGGCGCGCCCCCACGATGACACGGTGGATCAAGGAGCGTGACCGGCACGACTTTCTGATCCTGGATCCCACGAGCATCATCTTCGATGCCGCGTTCCAGCTCCGACTCCACCTGGACCCGGCGCACCCGATGTCCCGCGTGTCGCACCCGCGCGCCGTCCAGCTTCTGAACCAGGCCGACACCGAGCCGGACCCCGACGTCCGGGCGGCGATTCTCCGGGAGATCCAGGCGATCGCCTACGAGCAGGGGCTGACGATTCCTCTGTACCAGGTCGTGGACCTCTATGCGGTGCGTGATCGTGTCACCGGCTTCGCGGCGTCCAAGGACACCATCCTCCGCCTCGGGAGCGTCGGCCTCCAGTGAAGACGCCCTCGACCGGAGGTGAGCTCGTTCCGGAGGGGGAAGCGGCGGGCGCCGCCTCGGCGCCTGCCACCGCATCCCGGGGGCGCGCCCGTGGGTAGGTGGCGGCGCGTGCGGTTCGGCATCGCCACCAAGCTGACCCTGGTGGTGATCCCGCTGGTCCTCGTGCCCCTCGGCGGGCTGGCCTACGTCTGGTACTCCAGCACGAAGGCGACGCTCGAGCTCCAGGTCCGCGAGGAGCTTCAGGTGCGGCTGCGCCAGGTGGCGCTCCGGCTGAAGCCCTTTCTCCGGGAGCGCGAGCTGGACCTGTACGACCTGGCCAGCTCGCCCGCCTTGCGTGACTACCAGACCCAGCTCGAGTACCGGCTCGTCCAGGAGGCCGACGTCGCCCTCAAGAAGCTGGCCGAGCACTTCGCCCAGTTCCTGAGTCGCCGGGACGAGATGGTGGCCGAGGCGCGCTACCTGGACGAGAGCGGAAAGGAGCTGGTCGGCGCGACCGCCCTAGGCGCGAAGAGGAGCGGCGTGAACCATACGGGCGCGCCCTTCTTTCAGCGAGCCAAGGCATCCCGTCCCGACACCGGTGTTGCCGTTTCCGTCGAGGAGTCGGACACTCTCCAGATCACCGTCTTGCGGCTGGCGCTGCCGGTCTACAACGAGTGGAAGGAGTTCCGCGGGGTGGTGGTCGTGGATCTGCCGCTGTCGTACTTCACGTCGACTCTGGCAGGCGCGATGACCGGGCGTCCGGGGACGAGCTTTCTCGTGGACGGCCGGGGCACCATTCTCGGCCCGCCGGGGGCGGCGGAGAGCCTGGCCGAGCGGTGGCAGGGTCCCGGCGAGCTGGGGTCGATCCTCCGCACTCGTCCGGACGAGCCCCAGGTCGTCGACCTGACGGACGGAGGGCACGGCCTGCTGGTCCGCTCGGTCGTCGGCGCACACGGCTGGTCGGTCGGCGTCCTCGCGCCCCTGGATGAGATCGAGGGCCCGGTGCGGGCCCTCACCCAGTCCACGCTGGTCTATGGCAGCGCCGGCGCGGTCGTCCTCGTGCTCGCGGTCGTCCTGGTCGCGCGGGGCGCCAGCCGGCGGGTCCTGCGGCTCCAGACGGCGACCGCCCAGCTGGCGGAGGGCCACTTCGGGCTGCGCATGCCGGCGGAGGGAACCGACGAGGTCGCCGACCTGGGGCGCTCGTTCAACCTCATGGCGGAGTCCCTGGCTCGGCGAGACGCCGAGCTGGGCGCCAGGACCGAAGAGGCGCAGCGGCGGCGACAGGAGCTCGAGGTGCTCAATACCGTCATCCAGGCGGCGCACACGTCGCTGGATCTTCAGGAGAGCCTCGAGGCCATTCTCGACCGTCTGATGGCGCTCTTCGATTTCATGGCCGGCGCCATCCGGCTGCTCGACGAGCCGCGGGACAACCTGATCCTCGTGGCGCACCGCGGCCTCCGACCGAGCTACGCGGCGAATCCCATCCCCCTGCGCATGGACGAGGGCCACAGCGGGCAGGCGCTCCGATTGCTGCAGCCCCTGCTCCTGAGCGAGCCGACCGACCTCGCTCCGTACGGGGACCGGGTTCCCGAAGGCACGGAGGTGGGCGGCGTTCTCTTGATCCCGATCCTGTCGAAGGGCCAGGCGCTGGGCGCGATCGTCCTCATGGGCCAGCGGAAGCCCGAGTTCACCGAGAGCGAGCTCCGGCTGCTCGGCAGCATCGGCCTGGAGGTGGGGACCGCGATGCAGAACGCCCGGCTTTTCAGCCAGGCCCAAGCGCTGCTGGCGGAGGCGGAGCGGCACCGGGCGCGCGCGGAGGCGCTGGCGGAGATCGGACGGTCGGTGACGGCGACGCTCGACCTCGACCGCGTGCTGGATCTCGTGGTCGAGCGCGTGTCCGAGGCGATGAATGCCGATGCCGTGAGCATCCTGCGGCTGGACGGCGACACCCTTCACTATGTGCGCGCTCGCGGATTGTCCGCCGATCGCGAGACGTCCCTCGTCCTGAAGGCCGGCGACACGGCCTTGATGCGCACGCCGGTGTGGACGGCGGATCTGCCGGGCGATCCGCGCTTCGGCGGGAGCCGCAACGCGCTGGCGCTGTTCAACACCGAGGGGATCCGAGCGGTGCTGGCCGCCCCGATCATCCTCGGTGAGGACGTCTGGGGCATTCTCGGAATCTGCATCCGCCAGGAGTATCAGTTCAGCCCGGAGGAGGTCCGGTTCGCCGGCGCGGTTGCACAGCAGGCGGCGATCGCCATCGGCAACGCGAAGCTCTACGCCGACCTCCGGTCCGCCTACGCGCAGCTCGAAGCGGCGCAGGAGCAGGCGGTGCAGACTGCCAAGCTGGGAGCCCTGGGGCAGATGGCGGGCGGCGTGGCCCACGACTTCAACAACCTCCTGGCGGCCATCCTCGGACGGGCGGAGCTCCTGCAGCGGCGGACTTCGGATCCGACGGTCTTGCAGGGCCTCAAGATCATCCAGGGCGCGGCCCTGGACGGGGCGGAGACGGTTCGCCGGATCCTGGGGTTTGCGCGCGCCAAGGGCGACGAGCAGGCGGAGCCTGTCGAGGTCGCGTCGCTGCTGCAGCAGGTCGTGGAGATCGCTCGTCCGCGCTGGAAGGACGAGGCGCAGTCGCGCGGCGTCTTCATCAACGTGGCCCTCGCCCTGGAGCCGGTGCCGCCGGTCCGGGGCAACGCGGCGGAGCTGCGCGAGGTGTTCCTGAACGTGCTCCTGAACGCGGTGGACGCGATGCCGGCCGGCGGGACCGTGACCCTCGGCGTGAGGTCGGTCGAGACGGGGGACGGCCCGGAGGCGAGCGGCGAGGCGGTCGAGTGCTTCGTGCGCGACACCGGTGTCGGGATGTCGTCCGAGGTCCGCCGGCGCGCCTTCGATCCCTTCTTCACCACCAAGGGGGCGCGGGGCACGGGGCTGGGGCTGTCGGTCGTGTACGGCATCGTGTCGCGCCACGGCGGCCGGGTCCGGATCGACAGCCGCGAGAACGTCGGGACGACGGTCACCCTGAATCTCCCGGTCTTCTGCGGGCGACCCTCGGCGCCGGAGCCGGAGCCGGGGCCCGTCGATACCGGCAGCGCGCGCATCCTCGTGGTCGACGACGAGGAAGTGCTCGCCCAGATGCTGGCCGACATCCTTCGCCTCGAAGGGGGGCACGTCGTGGAGGTCGAGACGGATGCGCGCGCCGCGCTCAACCGCGTGGGCGCCCATCCCCCCGACCTCCTGTTCACCGACCTCGGGATGCCGGGGCTCTCGGGATGGGAGCTGGCGGCTCAGGCCCGGACGCTCCATCCGGGGCTGCCGGTGGTGCTCGTGACCGGCTGGGGGCACCAGCTCGACCCCGACCGGGTCAGCGCCTCCGGCGTGGTCGGCGTGGTGGCCAAGCCCTACCGCATCGAGGACATTCGCAAGGCCGTGGCCGAGGCGCTGGCCGGGGCGCTCCAGAGCACCTGAGTTCCCGGGCGCGCGAGCGCGCGCGCCGCCGCTGTCCCCGCCCAGGATCGGCAGCGCCCGCGAGCCGCATCGATCGACTCGCGAGGCACCGTCCTTGATCTCCCTCGCGCGTTTCGAGTAGGCTGAGACACCGCATTCCAACACCAACGGGGGATCACTGGATGGAACACCGGCTGCTCGGGCGCGACGCGTTGAAGGTGTCGGCGATCGGACTGGGCTGCATGTCGATGTCCGGGACCTACGGAAAGAGCGACGACGCCGGATCCATCGCGGTGATCCACCGCGCCCTCGATCTCGGGGTCGACTTCCTGGACTCCTCCGACATGTACGGGTGGGGGCACAACGAAGAGCTCGTCCGGCGGGCGCTCGCCGGCCGCCGGCATGGCGTCGTTCTCGCCACCAAGTTCGGCCAGGTGCGGAGCCCGGACGGAGCCGGCAACCTCGTCGACGGGAGCGCCACCTACGTCCGGAGCGCCTGCGAGGCCAGCCTGAAACGGCTCGGAGTCGACACGATCGACCTCTACTATCAGCACCGCGTGGACCCGAAGGTCTCGATCGAGGAGACCGTCGGCGCCATGGCGCGGCTGCGCGAGGAGGGCAAGATCCGCGCGCTCGGGCTCTGCGAGACGGCGCCGGCCACCCTCCGCCGGGCGCACGCCGTCCATCCGATCGCCGCGCTGCAGATGGAGTACTCGCTCCTGTACCGGCAGCCGGCGGAGGACGCCCTCGCGGTGTGCCGCGAGCTCGGGATCGCCTTCGTCGCCTACTCGCCGCTCGGACGGAGCCTGCTCGCCGGGGGCGTCGAGCGTCCCGACGACATCCCGCCCGACGACCGCCGGCGCCAGCACCCGCGGTTCCAGGGGTCCAATCTCGAGCACAACGCGCGGCTGGTGCGGCGCCTGGCCGAGATCGCGCGGGCCAAGGGCGCGACGCCCGCGCAGCTGGCGCTCGCGTGGCTCCTGGCCCGCGGCCGGGACATCGTTCCCATCCCCGGGACGAAGCGGGTCGACCGCCTCGAGGAGAACGCGGGCGCCGTCCGCGTCACGCTCGATGCCGAGGATCTCCGCCTGATCGACGAGGCGATGCCGCCGGGCGCCGGTGCCGGAACGCGATACCCGGAGCCCCAGATGAAGGGGGTCTACATCTGAGGCCTCGCGGGGGCGCTGGCCCGACGCGGCGCCCTGCGGGAGTGGGCCCGAGGAACCTGGCGTGAGGCGCGCCGTCGCGCCGCCCGCATCCCTGACGGGCCGGTGGCCGGTTCGGGCCGAGCACGTCGCGATGGCGGTGGCCGTGGTCGCCCTCACCATTCTCGTCGTCCTGCCCCTCATGTCCCTGCTCCTCTCGAGCGTCACCGAGGAGGGGCGACCGAGTCTCGGCCACTTCCGCGAGGCGCTGTCCCGGCGGCTCTACGTCCAGGCCCTCAAGAACTCGCTGATCCTGGGGGGCTGGACGGCGCTCCTGAGCGTCGCCGTCGGGCTGCCGATGGCCTGGGCGGTGAGCCGGACCGACGTGCCGGCGAAGGCGTTCATCCACGCGACGGCGACGGTCGCGTATCTCACGCCGCCGTATCTCACCGCGATCGCGTTCGTGAACCTCTTCAGCCCGAACGCGGGGCTCGTCAACCAGTGGGTCCGCAACGTGCTGGGCGTGCCCCAGCTCACGTTCAACATCCACTCGATGGCCGGGCCTGGTCCTCGTCACCGTCCTGCACACGTTCCCGTTCGTGTACCTGCTGGCGGCGAGCGCGCTCGAGTCCGTCGACGCGTCGATGGAGGAGTCCGCCCGGATCCTGGGCGCGGGCCGGTGGCGGACGGCGCGCGCCGTCACCCTGCCGCTGGTGGCGCCGGCGATCCTGGCGGGCGCCCTGGTGGCCTTCGTCAACGCGATCGCCCTCTTCGGTTCCCAGGCGATCATCGGGCTCCCGGGCCGCATCTTCACGCTGCCCACGCGGATCTACGCGCTCTTCGACCACCCGCCGCGCTACGGACTGGCGTCGGCCCTCTCCCTCGTCTTCGTCGCGATCACGGTGGTCGCGCTCGCGCTTCAGCGCCGCTACCTGGCCCGGCGCTCGTACGTCACCCTCGCCGGCAAGGGCAACCGACCGCAGGTCGTCCCGCTGGGCGGGGCCCGCTGGGGGGTGCTCGCGTTCTGCATCGGGGTCTTCGTGGTGGCCGTGCTCGCGCCGTACGTCACGCTGCTGGCCGTCTCCGTGAGCCGGTCGTGGGGCCTCGACTTCTGGCAGAACCTGACGCTGCAGCACTACCGGTTCATCCTCTTCGAGTACGACGTCACGCGGCGGGCGATCGTGAACAGCCTCGTGCTCGCCGCGGCGGCGGCGACACTGACGGTGCTCCTCGGGAGCCTGATCGCCTGGGGCGACCTCCGGACGCGGCTGCCGGGCCGGAAGCTGCTCGACTACGTGTCGCTCGTGCCCCTCGGGCTTCCGGGCATCGTGATGGCCGTGGCGCTGATCCAGTTCTGGCTCCGGGTGCCGATCCCCATCTACGGCACGCTCCTCATCATCCTCCTGGCCTACAGCGCCCGGTACGTCCCGCTCGCGGCGCGGTCGGCCAACGCCGCGTTCCGCCAGGTCGACGCCTCGCTCGAGGAGACGGCGCGGGTGACCGGAGCGGGCTGGCTCCGGACGTTCGGCAGCATCACGCTGCCGCTGGCGCGCCCCGGGCTCTTCGCCGGGTGGCTCCTCGTGTTCGTGCCGGCCATCCAGGAGCTGAGCGCCTCGGTTCTCCTGTTCAGCTCGGGCTCGATGACCCTGGCGGTCGCGGTGTACAACCTCTACGAGACGGGGTACCTCGGACCGGTGGCCGCCCTCGCCATCGTGACCATGGTGATCATCGGCGCCGCCATCTGGCTCGCGACGCGGCTGGGCCGGGCCGGCGCCCGGCTCGAGCGCGCGGGCGTGGTGCACTGATCCGGCCCGATGGGACCGCCGATGCGCTGCGGGGCGCGCCGATGACGCAGGGCTCGCGCCGGCCGAGGGCGGAGCGCGCCACGGGCGGCCGGATCGCCCGGCCGCGGCGCTGACGCATGGCCGGCATCTCGGTCGAGCGCGTGTCGAAGCGGTACGGCCCCGTCAGCCGCCGTGCGCGAGCTGAGTCTCGAGGTCCGTGATCGCGAGTTCCTCACCCTGCTCGGCCCGAGCGGCTGCGGCAAGACGACGCTGCTCCGGATGATCGCCGGCTTCCTGACCCCCGACGCCGGGACCATCCGGGTCGACGGCCTGACGCTCTCGTCGGCGCACGCCGTCGTCCCGCCCGAGCGGCGCGGGATGGGGATGGTGTTCCAGAACTACGCGATCTGGCCGCACAAGACCGTGTACGAGAACGTCGCCTTCGGTCTCGAGGTCCGGCGGGTCCCCCGGGCGGACGCGCGCGAGCGCGTCGGGCGCGTGCTCGAGCTCGTGAACCTCGGCCGGGCTCGAGCGGCGCTTCCCGAGCGAGCTCTCCGGCGGACAGCAGCAGCGGGTGGCGCTGGCCCGGAGCCTCGTCGTCGAGCCGAAGATCCTCCTGCTCGACGAGCCTCTGTCGAATCTCGACGCGAAGCTCCGCGAGCGCATGCGCTGGGAGCTCAAGGATCTTCAGCGGCGGACCGGGATCACCTTCGTGTACGTCACACACGATCAGGCCGAGGCGATGGCGCTGTCCGACCGGATCGCGGTCCTGCAGGGCGGCTCGCTCCTCCAGGAGGGCCCGCCGCGCGACGTCTACGCGCGGCCCGCCAGCCGCGACGTGGCGGACTTCATGGGGCTGGTGAACCTCCTCCCGGGCCGGGTCGTGCGCGCGGCGCCCGGCGACAGCCTGGTCTCGGTCGCGGGCGGCGAGCCGGTTCCGGTATCCCTGGCGGCCCGTGTGGAGGCGGGGGCGGAGGTGCAGGTGGCCATTCGCCCCGAGAGCCTTCGCCTCGTCCCCGACGGGGCAGGCCCGGGGCGCGCGCGGGCGTGCTGCGGGGCAAGGTGGCCGAGCTGACGTTTCTCGGCAACCTCGTCGACTGTCACATGGTGCTGGCGGACGGCACGCGCGTCCGCGTGCAGGCGGACCCGGAGGTGTCGCTCCAGATCGGCCAGTCGCTCCGGGTCGCCTTCGAGCCGCGCGCCTGCACCGTGTTCGAAGCCTGACCGATCTCCCGGCCTCCAGAGGCCGGGGCCACGGAGAAAGGAGCTGCCGGATGACTGCCGAGCCCGCCGTTCTCGGGCGTGAGCACTGGACCCAGAAGGGGCCGGTGCGCCTGTTTCTCTGGGAGAAGGCCGCCGTCGGATCGGCGGCGCCGAGGGGGACGATCCTGTTCGTCCACGGCTCCTCGATGGGCTCCCAGCCGACCTTCGACCTCCAGGTCCCGGGGCGGCCGGACTCCTCGCCGATGGACTACTTCGCCCGTCTCGGCTACGACACGTGGTGCGTCGACATGGAAGGCTACGGGCGGTCGGACAAGCATCGCGACATCAACGCCGACATCGCGACGGGCGCGGACGATCTCGCGGCCGCGACGGACTACATCGCCCGAACCAGCGGCGTCAGCGCCTACCTGACGTACGGCATCTCGTCGGGGGCCCTCCGCGCCGCCCTGTTCGCCCAGCGCCATCCGGAGCGCGTCCAGCGGCTGGCGCTCGACGCCTTCGTCTGGACGGGCGAGGGGAGCCCGACGCTCGTGGAGCGGCGCAAGCGCCTCCCCGAGTTCCGGTCCCGAAACCGGCGCCCGATCGATCGCGCCTTCGTGCGCAGCATCTTCACCCGGGACCACCCGGGCACGGCGGACGACGTCGTCATCGAGGCGTTCGCGGACGCGATCCTCGCCCTCGACGACTCGGTGCCGACCGGCACCTACGTCGACATGTGCGCCAACCTCCCGGTGGTCGATCCCGACCTGATCACCGTGCCCACGATCGTGATGCGCGGGCAGTTCGACGGCATCGCCGGGCTGGACGACCTCCTGGAGTTCTTCCGGCGCCTTCCGAACCCCGACAAGCAGTTCGCGATCATGCCGGGGATCGCCCATGCGAGCTTCCACCAGAAGAACTTCCGCATCGCGTACCATATTCTCGAGGCGTTCTTCAGCCAGCCGGCCCCGATCTACCGTGGGGCCTGAGGGAGGGACCATGAACGGGACTCGATGGCTTTCGGCCGTCGCCTTGCTCCTGCTCGCGACCGGCGCTGCCGCCCAGTCGGCCGGGTTCACCCCGGATGCCGTGGACCTGGCGGCCGCCAAGCGCGAGGGGGTGGTCAGCTGGTACACCTCCACGCCGATCGTCGCGGCCCAGAAGGTCGCCAACCTCTTCCAGGCCGAGACGGGGATCAAGGTCGAGCTCTTCCGGTCCGGCGGGTCGGCCGTCCTCCGGCGCTTCCTGCAGGAGATCGACGCCAAGCGTGTCCTGGCCGACGTGCTGACCGTGTCCGACCCCGCGGAGGTCAACGGGCTCGCCAAGCGAGACCTGCTGGTCCCGTTCCGGCCGAAGAACTTCGAAAAGATCCCCGACGCGGTCAAGGACCCGAAGGGCCTGCACATCGCCCAGCGCGTGAACCTCGCGGCCATCATCATGCGGACCGACAAGGGGCTCGAGGCCCCGAAGAACTGGCTGGACCTGACCGACCCGAAGTACAAGGGCGTGCTGGTCATGCCCGATCCGTCGTACACGGCGATCCAGCTCATGGTGGTGGGCACGCTGTCCCGCAAGTACGGGTGGGAGTTCTACCAGAAGCTGCGCGCCAACGACGTCATGATCGTCCAGGGCCACCAGCAGGTCTCGGAGGTGCTGACCCGGGGTGAGCGGCTCATCGCCGCCGAGGGAGCCGACCAGTACGCGTGGGTGGACCAGAAGGCCGGGCACAAGATCCGGACCGTCATCCCGGCCGACGGGGCGTTCGCCGTCGCGGCCCCGACCGCCGTGATCAAGGGCTCGCCCCATCCCAACGCCGCCAAGGCCTTCGCCGAGTTCATGATCAGCGACGCGGTCCAGAAGCTCTTCCCCGACGAGGGCATCTACGCGGCGCGGGTGGACGTGCCGCCCCCGCCCGGCAACCCGCCGCTGAGCCAGGTGAAGCTGTGGCCGATCGACTACGACGCGATCGAGAAGGAGACGAAGAGCCTGAAGGACCGGTTCAACGAGATCTTCCAGTAGAGCACGGCTCAGCCCTTCATCTCTCGGGATGACGTCGCGCGCGATCTTCTCGAACGCCGGCCGCTGCGCCGCGAGGATGGGGAAGTAGAGGCCGAGCTCGGAGACGCCGAGCTCCCTGAGGCGGCCCACCATGTCGACGAACAGGTCCTCGGACTCGTAGTAGGCGATGCGGCCGCCGGTGGCCCGCGACGCCGGGTCGAACATCAGGTAGGAGCGCCGGAGCGACGCCGGGTCTCGCCCGATGGCGGCGCAGGCGTCGTCGATCCGGCCGATGCGCTCGGACGTCTCGGCGAGCTGCCTGTCGAAGCTGGGCGCGAAGCTCAGGGTGTTCCAGTTGTCGGCGTGGCGCGCCGCGTGCCGCAGCATGACCGGGCCGAGCGCGGCGATGACGATCGGCGGCCGGGGCCGCTGCACGGGGCGGGGATTCATCGCCGCGTCCTTGACGCGGTAGTAGCGGCCCTCGAAGCTGGACTTCTCGTTCGAGAGCAGCCGGTCGACGATCTCCACGTATTCCGCGAAGCGCGCCACACGCTCCTTCGGCTCCCAGTTGGGGATCCCGATCATGTCGTAGGCCGGGTCGATGCTCAGGCCGGTGCCGAGGCCGACCTCCAGCCGTCCGCCGGAGATGTGGTCCACGGTGAGCGCCTGACGCGCCAGCATCGCGGGGTGCCGGAGGGGGATCTGGCTGACGTAGGTCGCGAGCCGGATCCGCGTCGTCTCCCGCGCCGCCGCCGCCAGTACGGTCCACGCCTCCAGCCAGGGCACCGCGGGGTTGTTCCAGTCGACGAAGTGGTCGGCGGTGGTCGCCAGATCGAAGCCCAGATCCTCGACGTGGCGGAAGCGGCTCATGACCTCCGCCCACGGCGCGTTCGGCAGGATGAGGACCTGGAACCTCAGGGCATGACTCACGGGTCGATGGCCCTCCGCTTCATCCGGGCGCCACGGGGGTGCATGGCGCGCTGACCCTGCTGAACGCGAGGCTGCCCGGCTCGAGGGGACACGATCGCGCAGGCGAGCGCGATGCCGCCGGCCGGGCAGGGTCGAGCGCTGCCGCGCCGGCGCTAGCCCATTCCGGGCACGAACGCGTCGCGCCCGCGCTGGTAGGTCGGCTGCCGCTGCGCGACGTTCCGGTTGACCAGCGGACGGAGGTAGAGCGGGCTCCTGAGGCTCCGGACCTCGTGCTCGATCGTGAAGAGCACGCGGCCGGTGTCGGGGTCGACGATGTCCTGGAACCGGTACTGATACCAGCTGCTCTCCTCGGTGATGAGGCCCCGCTCGGCGAGCCATCGGTGCGGGCCGGAGAAGCTCGTGATGTAGATCTGGACGTGATGCCCGTCGTACGGCGGGATCGCATCCTGCGTCTCGCGGAAGATCAGCTCCTGCTGGGGCCCCACCGTGACCCGCGCCACCCCGCCGCTGCCGTTCCGCGCCACCGTCGCCGGGGCGCCCAGCCCGTCCCGGTAGAACCGCGCGATGCCGTCCGCCGTCCCCGGCTCGACCGAGAACTCCACGTACGGCATGCCGAGCGTCATGTCCCCGAAGGCGGGACCGGGCGGGTGGCAGCGGAGCACGTTGCCCCAGGGCGAGACGACGCGAACGTGCTTGTCCTCGACCGAGAAGTCGAACTTCGTT
Organism: uncultured Candidatus Rokubacteria bacterium; assembly: GCA_963745015.1. Lineage (GTDB taxonomy): Bacteria > Methylomirabilota > Methylomirabilia > Rokubacteriales > DASRDR01 > DASRDR01. The sequence goes on along the minus strand of CAVUVU010000005.1, from coordinate 96,457 downwards.
CCCGCGAGCCGGCTCTTGACCATGGCCAGGCGGCCCGGCAGCTGGTCGAAGTCGGGAATGACCAGGCCCACGTCACCTCGAAGCACCTGCGGGGTCCCGGTCGGCAGATGGAACTGCTGCTGCCCGGCGTTGACCCACATGTTCTCGAGGCCGGTCATGAGGTACGGGTCTCGGGTGAGCCCGAGCCCCACGACGTAGAAGAGCGTGGCGAGCTGCTGGTCGGGAATCTTGACGTTGACGTGCTCCAGCGCCACGATGTTGCCCACGTCCTGGGTGGTTCGATCGTACCGGTTGTCCGCCATGGCTCGCCTCCCGCTCGATGGGCCCGTCGCGGCTCAAGCTTAGCGCGGTCTCCCGGGCCGGACAACCGATCCCGGAGGGGTCGGAAGGGGCTTCGCGCCACCACCGACAGAGGCGGCGGTCCCGTGCTCCGGACTTGCGGGCCGTCCGACCGGACGACGCGTCCGGGTCCTGCGAGATCGGGATCTACGAGCCGAGGAAGTCGCGGACCAGGCGGCCGACTGTCTCCGGCTGCTCCAGATGGGGCGCGTGTCCGGCTCGATCCACGGTCTCCGCCCGCGCTCCGGGGATGCGCCGCGCGAACTCCTCGGCGTAGGCCGCCGGGACGATGCGGTCCTCCTTGCCCCAGACGACCAGGGTGGGGACGTGGACCCGGTGGATGCGCTTCTTCAGCCCCTTGTCGGGGATGGGCCACAGGAACTTTCCCGTGGCGCCCATGGCCCACTGGAGCCCCACGCGGGCCATGATCCGCGCGTCGGGATCCTCCGGCGGCTCGAACATCCGCCGCGCGGCCGCGCCGTCGGCGTCGTGGAAGACGCGGCCGGCGAGGTCCCCGTGACTCAGGAGCATCCAGTTGGGAATGGGGAGGTCGTCGCGCCAGAGCCCGAGCGCGTCGATGAGCACCAGGCGGTCGATGCGGGACGGGCGGGCGGCCGCCACCTCGCAGGCGACCATGCCACCGAAGGAGTGGCCCACGAGGGTGGCCCGGGGGAGCCCGAGCGCATCCAGCAGCTCGTCGTAGCAGACGACGAGATCCCACAGCCCGTCGAGGTGGTAGATGTCGTCGGGGCGTCCCGGGCTGGTGCCGGGATGCTCCGGGGCGTGGACCGTGAAGCTCCGCGCGAGCTCGTCCAGGAAGGGATCCCACGTGAGGCCCCAGGGGCCGTGGAGGAAGACCATGGCCGGACCACCGCCCTTGGGGCCCTTGGACAGAACGCGCATGTGAACCTGGTCCTGCCAGACGGGCACGGTCCGAGCCGTCGGCGCCATCAGACGCGCCGCTCGGGCCATGGGCGCCGCCGTGGCGTCGCGGAGCCCCCGAGGCCACCAGTGGTTCACCCACCCCTCGTCGTCCCAGATGCCGCGGAGGTGCGGCAGGACCTCGGTGCCGAGGAGGGTGATGTTCTTGAGGGCCAGCTCGTGAGGCATGGACCCGATCTGCACGAGCAGCATCAGGTTCCCCACGCGGAGTCCCTTCACGACTTCCTCCTCGAGGCGCTGGCGGACGGTGGCCGGGCTCCCGGCGATGACGTAGCCCCGCTCCGCGAAGTCGCGGTAGCGGAGGTCCTTGGGGTTGTCCGTGCGGCGGACCGGGTTCCGCGCCGCGGAGAGCAGGCTCCGGTAGTCCTGGTTCCCGGGCGGCGAGAACCACGGGGTCGGCACGTGGAGGCACTTGTGGTAGAAGTACTCGACGTGCCGCGCGTATTCTGCCTCGGCGCTGGCGTCCGTCTCGGACACGGCGACGAGCTGGAGGAAGCCGGCGCGGTACGGGTTGAGCTCGCGCCCGTTCTTCGAGACCACCTCCCAGTAGCCGTCCATCAGGGCCTTGGCCGGGCGCGCCCCCGAGTAGCTCAGGAAGCAGTAGCAGACGTCGTGCTCGACGGCGAAGTCGAAGGTGCTGACGCTGCCCGAGCCCGGGACCCACACCGGCGGATGGGGCTGCTGGATGGGCCGCGGCCACAGGTTCACGTTGGCCAGCTGGTAGTACCGGCCGTTCCACGCGAAGATCTCCCGCGACTGCCAGGCCTTCAGGGTCAGGGCGAAGGCTTCCCGGTAGCGCTCCCGCTGCTCCATGGGCGTGATGCCGTAGCAGAGATTGACGTCCATCGGACTGCCCAGCGGCAGCCCGGCCACCAGGCGCCCGCCGCTGATGCAGTCCAGCATCGCGTATTCCTCGGCGACGCGGATGGGCGGGTTCGACGTGGGCAGCGTGGAGCCCATCTGGACGATGGCGACATTCGAGCCCTGGGTGAGCTTCGCGAGAACGCTGCCCATGAGGTTCGGGCTCGGCATGAACCCGTAGGCGTTCTGGTGATGCTCGTTGGTGCAGAGGCCGTCGAAGCCGGAGCGGGCGGCGTGGAGGAGCTCGTCGAGCGTCCAGTTGTAGTACTGGCCCACGCGGCGGGCGTCGGCCAGCTCCCACCACGGGGGCGTCACCCAGACGGACTCGTAGCGCTGCTCGAAGTCCGCCGGCAGCTCGCGGTGCGGCATCAGGTGGAACGCGCTGATCTTCATGCGGCTCCCTTCGGCACGGCGGGTCCACCGTACGGGCGGCCTTGCGACGCTGTCAATCCCGGCCGGGCCGGCCGAGCGCGCTGCGGCTCGTCGCACCGGGAGGTTGTCGCCGGCGGGCCCGGCCTATGCTGCCCACGGTGAGGCATGGCCTGCGACGATGCGGTGCGCGGGCCCGTCGCGCATGGCGGCTGGGCATCGCCGGCGCGGACCCCGGCCGAGGTCGCTCGGCCGCGGCAGCCGCGGTCCGCGCTCCGACCGGTGATGCGGATCGACCTCCACACGCACGTCCTCCCCGAGCGCTGGGAGGACGTCGCCGCCCGCTACGGCGGCGGCCGCTGGCCGCGGCTGGTCCATCGCGACGCGTGCCGCGCCACCATCATGACGGGGGATACCGTCTTCCGCGAGGTCACCGACCGGTCGTGGAGCCCGGAGCGGCGGATCGAGGACATGGATCGGCTCGGCGATCGACCGCCAGGCGCTCTCGCCACCGCCGGTGATGTTCTGCTACTGGGCGGAGCCCCAGGCGGCGCGCGCGTTCGCGCGGATGCAGAACGAGAACGTGGCCGCCATCGTCGGGCGTCACCCGCGGCGCTTCGTCGGGATGGCGACCGTGCCGCTCCAGGACACGGCGCTCGCCATCGAGGAGCTCCGGGACGCGCGCGACCGACTCGGTCTCCGCGCGGTCGAGATCGGCACGTGCCCCGGGGGCCGCGACTTCGACGACCCCGCGCTCTTCCCGTTCTTTGCGGCGTGCCGGGACCTCGGGATGGCCGTGTTCGTGCACCCGGCCGCGCCGCTGGTGGGCCAGGAGCGGCTCACGAAGTACTACTTCCCGCTGATCGTGGGCAACCCGCTGGAGACGGCGGTGGCCATCTCGAAGCTGATCTTCGGCGGCGTGCTCGAGCGTCTCCCCGATCTCCGCATCTGCTTCGCGCACGGAGGCGGGGCGTTCCCGTTCACCCTGGGCCGCCTCGACTACGGCTGGTCGGTGCGCCCGGAGGGCCCGGAGTCGATCCCGAAGCGGCCGCGGGAGTACGCGCGCCTGCTCCACTTCGACTCGCTCACGCACAGCCCCGCGAACCTCCGGTTCCTGGTCGCCGAGTTCGGCGCCGAGCGGGTCGCGATGGGAAGCGACTACCCGTTCGACATGGGGAGCCCGGATCCGGTGGCCGCCGTCGGCGAGGCGGGGCTCGATCCGGGCGCGCGGGCGCTCGTCGAGGGGGGCACGGCGGCGCGGTTCCTCGGCCTCTGAGCGCGGCTCGCCGCGGCGCCGGACGCCGCCCGATCCGGCTCGGGCGATCTCCGATCGGCATCCGGCCGGTCAGCGCGGCTGGCTTGACGATCTTCCCGTCGGCGCGACAATGGAGTCGTGAGACCGATCGTGGTGGCCTTTCTCCTGATGATCCTCGCGGGAGCGGCGGTCGCGCAGCCGGGCGGACTGACCGGGGCGATCGAGCGTCAGCGCCAGGACGCCACCACGCGGCAGGGCGAGAGCCGCCGGGAGACGGAGCGGCAGGGGGAAAGCCTCCAGCAGCAGCAGGAGCGGAGCCTGCAGTTCCAGCTCCTTCAGCGGCAGCAGCCGGCCGCGCCGCCTGTTCCCCCGAACTGCTGCGAGAGTCGGCTCCACGCTCGCCTGCCAGTAGGAAGTCTCGCGCGCTCCGCTCGGCTCGGTCGGCGATAGCCCCTGGGTTGCGGGCGCCCGCCCGTCACTCCGCCGCTCCCGCTCGCCGGAGTTCGCTCGCACGGCTAGAGCTCGATCGTGAGCGCTCCGGGAGAGGGGGCTCGGCCGATTCTGGCCGCCTGACCACGAGGACCCCCGGCTCTCCGGAGCGCCGGCGGGGGAGTGCGGACCAGCGCGCCGTGAGCCTACGTGTCGAGCAGCGACTCGCAGAACAGGTCCTCCACCGCCAGAGCGGCGAGGAGCCAGGCCCTGACGGAACGAGTAGCCGGCCAGGGTCTCCACGGTCTTGCGGGTGCGGCGGACGCCGTACGGAAAGGGATCGTCCCCCATCAGCGCCCGGGTCTCCTCCACCTCGGCCACGAGCCACGGGAGGACGTAGGGCAGAACGGCGGTGTCGGCGAGGCGCTGATAGGCCAGGCGCTTCGCTTCGACGAACGCCTCGTAGAGCGCGCGCGGCAGCCACGGATGCGCCCGGACGAGCTCCTCCTTCAGGACGACCGTGTGCATGATCGGAAAGATCCCCGTCTTCTCGAAGTAGGCGCGTTCCACGCGGCGGAAGTCGGGGAAGAGGCGGCGAACAGGGGCGCTGCCGGCGCCGGCCGGCCGGCGGGCGCCGATGAAGGCGTCCAGCTCTCCCGACGGCCAGGAGCTGCCCGAGATTCCGGTCGCCGGGCACCACCTGATGGCGAAGCTCGCGGGGCAGCGTCACGTCGACCTCCTTGACCGCCGCGCCCTCTCCGCCCTCGAACCAGTGGAGGTCGTTCGGCGAGACGCCGTACTCGTCCTCCAGGATGCCGCGCACCCACACCGCGGCCGTCATGTGGTACTTCGGCACCCCGACGCGCTTTCCGACGAGATCGCGCGGCTCCCGGATACCGGCGTCGTCGCGCACGAAGATGGCCGAGTGCCGGAACGCGAAGGACGGGAAGACGGGGATGGCGACCAGCGGCTCGCCGCGGCCGCGCAGCACGGTGTAGGTCGCCAGCGAGAACTCCGCCACGTCGAAGTCGCGCCGCCGCGCCATCCGGTAGAACATCTCCTCCGGCTCCAGCGCGAGCACCTCGAGCTCCACGCCGTCCGGCCGCACGGCGCCGGTCCGGAGGGCGAGCGTGCGGTCGTAGTCGCCGCAGGCGAGGGTGAGCGTGAGCGTGGCCATTGGTCCGAGTTGACGGGTCTCGGCTCGATAACCTAGCATGCCCACGGAATCGAGGGAACCGGGAAGCACTCGGAGACGTGCCGAGCGCTCCGAGCCGCTCGAGACAGGGGTAGCGAGTCATTGAGAGGCATGCGTGCGCAGCTTTCGTGGCTGTGTCTTCTCGGCCTGGGCCTCGGCGCTCTGGCGCCGGGGACGGCTCGGGGTGAGTATCATGCGGGCAAGACGATCCGGATCGTCGTCGGGTTCCCGCCGGGCGGCGGCTTCGACACCTATTCGCGGGCGCTCGCGCGGCATCTGGGCCGGCACGTCCCGGGCAAGCCGACCGTGGTCGTGGAGAACATGGCGGGCGCCGGCAGCCTCATCGCCGCCAACTACGGGTACAAGGTCGCCCGCCCCGACGGGCTCACCATCGTCAACTTCCACGGAAGCCAGATCCTCGGACAGGTCGTCGGACGCGCGGGCGTGGACTTCGATGCCCGCAGCTACCAGTGGCTCGGCGCCCCGGCTCGTGAGGTCGCAGTGTGCGTGCTCCGTCGACGCGACGGCATCCTCGGAGTCAGAGCAGTGGATGGCGGCCGCGACAGCCCGTCAAGATCGGGAGCACTGGTCCCGGCGCCGCGACGCACGACGTCCCACGGGTGCTCCAGTCGGCGCTCAGCCTTCCCATTCACCTCGTGCGCGGGTACCGGGGGACGGCGGAGATCCGGCTGGCCGTCCAGGGGGAGAGGTGGGCGGCGCCTGCCTTCAGTGGGAGTCCGTGAGAGCGACCTGGCAGGAGGAGCTCGCGACCGGTGAGGTCCGGCGTGCGTGATCCAGACGGGCGCGAAGCCGCTGCCGGAGCTGACCGACGTTCCTCTGGCGCTGGACCTGGCGAGGACGGAGGAGGCCCGACAGCTGATCCACGCCGGGATCACGGTCCCCGGGACGATCGCTCGAGCCTATGCGCTCCCGCCCGGAACCCCGCCGGATCTCGTCCGGGTCCTGCGCACCGCCTTCGTGGACACGCTGATGCGATCCGGCGTTCGCCGCCGATGCCGGCCGGAGCCGGCTCGACGTCGACCCCGTCGTGGGGGAGCGGTTCGAACAGGCCGTCAACGAGCTGTTCGGCCTGAACGTGACGGTGGTCACGAAGCTCCGGGAGCTGCTCCGATAGCCGATTTCCTTCACGCCGGGCTGACGGGGCTGATCCAGGTCGTCGCCTGGCCGACGTTCGGGCTGATGCTCATCGGCGCGGCGATCGGTTTCGTCGTCGGCATTCTCCCGGGCCTCGGTGGCCCCACCACCCTGGCCCTGATGCTGCCCTTCGTCCTGAAGATGAATCCGGTCGAGGCGTTCGCATTCCTCCTCGGGATGCTCGCGGTGACGAACACGACGGGCGACATCACGGCGATCCTGTTCGGCATCCCGGGCGAGCCGACCTCGGCCGCAACGATCGTGGACGGCCACGCGATGGCGAAGCGCGGAGAAGCGGGCCGGGCCCTGGGGGCGGCCATGATGAGCTCGCTCATCGGAGCCGTCTTCGGCGCGCTGATCCTCGGGCTGGCCATCCCGATCGTGCGACCCCTCGTGCTCGCCTTCGGCTCCCCCGAGTTTTTCATGCTGTCGATGCTGGGGATCACCTTCGTGGCGTCGCTGAGCGGCGAGGCGCTGCTCCGGGGGCTGGTGGCCGGTGGCATCGGCCTCTGCCTGGCCACGATCGGCCTCGACCCGATGACGGGCACGCAGCGGTACACCTTCGGTCAGCTCTTCCTCTGGGACGGGATCGGCCTCGTGCCGGTCACGATCGGCTTCTACGCCATTCCGGAGCTCGTCGATCTGGCGGTCCGGCGCTCGAGCATCGCCCACGCGGACCTGGGCTCTGTCGGGGGAGTGTGGCGGGGCGTCGGCGACGCGTTCCGGCACTGGTTCCTCGTGCTTCGTTGCAGCGCCGTCGGCACCTTCGTATCGGTCATTCCGGGCCTGGGCGCGGCGACCACCCAGTGGCTCGCGTACGCGCACGCGGTTCAGTCCTCTCCCGATCGGGCGCGGTTCGGGAAAGGCGCCGTCGAGGGGGTCCTCGGCCCGGGCGCCGCCAACAACTCGTCCCTCGGCGGGAGCCTGGTCACGACCGTCGCGTTCGGCGTGCCGGCCAGCGTGAGCACGGCCATCCTGATGGGCGCCTTCGTCATCCAGGGTCTGGTCCCGGGGCCGGCGATGCTGGCGCCGGCCCCCAAGGGCCATCTGGCCGTGACGCTGGCGATGGTGTGGACGATCGTGATCGCGAACGTGATCACCGTCGCCGTGTGCCTCACCTTCATGGGCCAGCTGGCGCGCATCACCCGGATCCGCGGGACGCTCCTCGTTCCGGTCATCCTGACGCTGGTCTACGTGGGGGCCTTCGCCGAGAAGAACGTGTTCCAGGATCTCGGCGTCGTGCTCGTGTTCGGGGCGCTCGGGCTCGCGATGGCGCGGCTCGGATGGCCCCGGCCGCCGGTCCTTCTGGGGCTCGTCCTGGGACCGCTCGCCGAGAACCGGCTGTTCCTGTCGACGGACAACTACGGCGCGGCCTGGCTCCTCCGCCCCGGGGTGCTGCTCCTGGCCGGGATCGCCATCGTCGGCATCGTGGTCCCGCTCGTGCGAGGCTGGCGCGGCGCGCGGGCGTCGGCAGGGTCGGGTAGGGAGGACGCGCCCCGTCACTTGCGGCTGGACGGGGACACGGCGTTCAGCCTCGCCGTCGTCCTGCTGTTCGTCTGTGCGCTCTGGCAGAGCCGCAGCTTCGGGTGGCGCGCCGGACTCTTCCCGTGGGCGGTGACCGTGCCGGCGCTGTTCCTGGCGGTCGCGCAGCTCGGGCGAGCGCTCCTCGGGCGCGCGGAGAGCCCCGGTCCCGAGCCGGCCGAGGCGGGCCCGCGGGAGCCGTCGGCGATGGCCGGCCGGCGTACCGCGGAGATCGCCGCGTGGATCGTCGGGATGTACGCGGCCATCTGGCTGGTGGGCTTCCCGGGCGCTACCCTCGTGACGACGTTCCTCTACCTCAAGCTCGCGGCGCGCGAGCGATGGGTGCCCAGCCTGGCGCTGAGCCTGGGTGGGTTCCTCCTGGTGTACGGGCTGTTCGAGCGGGTGCTGGGGGTGCCGTTTCCGCCCGGCCGCCTGCTCGCCTGGCTCGGAGACGGCTAGCTCGAGAGGAGGGCATCCGGTGTCAGACGCAACGGGCTTCGACGCCGCCCTGGACGACCTCGTCATCGCCAACAGGATTCTCGCCAACGAGGACGTGATCGACGCCTTCGGCCACGTCAGCATCCGGCACCCGCAGCGGCCGGACCGCTACTTCCTGGCCCGCTCGCGGAGCCCGGAGCTGGTCGAGCGCGGCGACATCCTGGAGTTCGACCTCGACAACCGGCCGATCGATCCCCGGGACCGGACGATGTACTCGGAGCGGCCGATCCACGGGTCGACCTACAGCGCGCGGCCCGACGTGATGTCGGTGTGCCACAATCACGCGCGCTCCCTCATCCCGTTCGGGATCACCGGCACCGCGATCAGGCCGGTCCTGCACGTGGCGGGCAGCATCGGGGCCGAGGTTCCGATCTGGGACGTCCGGGACGAGTTCGGGGACACCGACCTGCTGGTGACCACCCGCGCCATCGGCGATTCCCTGGCTCGGACCCTGGGGCCGCACCGCGTGTGCCTCATGCGCGGCCACGGCGCCGTGGTGGCGGCGCACGATCTCAAGGCGACGGTGTTCGTCTCGATCTATCTCATGGTCAACGCGGCGCTGATCAAGGAGGCGCGCGCGCTCGGCGAGGTGACCTATCTGAGCGAGGGGGAGGTCCGGCTCACCGAGCAGATGAACTTCCGGGCGCGGTCCCAGAATCGGGCGTGGGAGTACTGGGCCCGCCGCGCGGGGTTCACCACCACCGTCAACGACTGACGGCGGCCGGCCTCCGCTCCGGCGCCGGTCCGCCGGTCGAGGGGTCCGCGTCCCGCCCGCCCGGCCGGCGGCACCACGGGCGCCGCACTCCGGCCTCTAGTTGTAGAGAACGTCCTTCAGCCGGGCGACGAGGGCCGGGTCGAGCGTGAAGAGCTCCCCGACCATCTTCTCGAGCTCGTCGGCCGTCACGGGGTCGAGGGTGAGCTTGATCTTCTCGACCTCGGCGAGGAAGCCCGGGTCCTTCAGCGTCTCCTGGAAGGCCCGCCGCAGCGTCTGGACGCGGTCCTTCGGGGTGCCGGGCGGCAGGACGAACGGCCGCGCGAACGCCCCGGTGTTCTGGAGGCCGACCTGGATCAGGCGCCGCGCCTCCTCGGACTTGGTCATGTTGATCGCCAGCGGCACGTTCGGCAGATCCGGGAAGGGCTTGCCCGTCAGCTGCAGCACCGGAATCACGTCTCCCGCGTCGAGCGCCCCCCGCCAGGTCGCCCGCATGGACTCCCAGGACCAGCACGCCCCGGCGAGCTCCCCGCCGTCGACGGCGAGGCGGATCTCGGAGGTGCCCTTGTGACCGGAGACGAGCTGAACGGGGAGCCCGAGCACCGCCTTCAGGACGCGGCCCGAGTTGTCGGGCGAGGCGCCGGGCGCGACGCCCCCGAGCTTGACGGGCGCTTTCGCGCGCCATCCACTTCTCGACGCTCGTGATGCCGCTGGCCTTGGTCAGCGCGCACACGACGTCTTCCTTCACCGCGGCGCCGACGAACTCGAACTTCCGGGCGTCGAACTCCACCCCGGCCTGACCCAGGACCTGGCCCAGCATCAGCGACCCGTTGAACTTTCCTATCGTGAGGCCGTCGGGCTTGGCCACCTTGTACACGTGGTTGGCCGCGATGAGGCTTCCGGCCCCGGCCATGTTCTCGACCACGAGCGTGGGGTTGCCGGGAATCTGCTTGCCCATGTGCCGGGCGATCACCCGGGCGTAGGTGTCGAAGCCGCCCCCGGGTGCGAGGCCCACGATGATCCGCACGGTCTTGCCCTCGAAGAAGGACTGCGCCTCCGCAGGGCGGCCGCCGAGGGAGAAGAGCACGACGAGGGTTGTCGACAGTGCGAGCAGCCAGGTGCGCATGGGGCCCTCCCTTGAGGTCGGAATGCCGCCAGGATAACCCAAGCCCGGGGCGGGCGAGTCCGCCCGGCGTCAGAGCCGCCGCGCGAAGCGCGGGTCGAGCAGGTCGCGGAGGCCGTCACCGACCAGGTTCACCGCCAGGACGACGATGGCCAGGAAGGCGCCGGGGAACAGGATCATCCAGGGACCGACCTGGAAGTTGGTGCGACCCTCCGCCATGATGTTCCCCCACGACGGGATCTCCGGCGGCGTGCCCGCGCCGAGGAAGCCGAGGGCCGCCTCGATGAGGATGGCCACCGCGCAGATGTACGTCGCCTGGACGGTGAGGGGGGCCAGCGTGTTGGGCAGGAGATGGCGGCCCAGGATCCGGGGGATACCGCTTCCCAGGGCGCGGGTGGCTTCCACGTAGGGCTGCTCCCGCAGCGTGAGCACGACGCCGCGGACGAGCCGGACCACGCGGGGGATCTCGGGGACCGTGATGGCCAGCAGCACGCCTCGGACGCTGGCGCGGGTGATGGCGATGATCGCGATGGCCAGGAGGATCGACGGGATCGCCATCAGGCCGTCCATCAGCCGCATCAGGATGGCGTCGGCCGTGCGCAGGTAGCCGGCCACCAGGCCGATGACCAGCCCGATCGTGGTGGCCAGGAGCGCCACGCTGAACCCGACGAGGAGCGAGATCCGCCCACCGTACATCGTCCGGCTGTAGACGTCTCGGCCGAAGCTGTCGGTCCCGAACCAGAAGCGCTCCGACGGCGGCTTCAGGCGCTGCGCCGGGCTGAACCGGATGGGGTCCACCGTGCCGAGATGCGGCGCCAGGGCGGACACGACGACCATCGCCGCGATCAGCGCGAGACCGAAGGCCACGGTGGGGTGACGCCGAACGAACGCCATCGGCCCCCGCAGCCTGCCCGCGCCGGCGGTCCGCTCGGCCGGATCCGGGAGGGCCGCGCCGGTCAAGGGAGACTCGGGATCGGCCGTGGGGACGGCGCGACGCCGATCAATAGCGGATCCTCGGATCCAGGACCGTGTAGACGAGGTCGATGACCAGGTTCACCAGGACGTACACCCCGGACGAGAGCAGGATCACGGCCTGGATGATCGGATAGTCCCGCCGCAGGATGGCGTCCACGGTGAGGCGCCCGATCCCGGGGATCGCGAAGACGCTCTCGGTGATGACCACCCCCCCGATCAGGAGCGTCAGCCCCACCCCGATGATGGTCACGATGGGGATCGAGGCGTTCCGGAGGGCGTGGCCGACCACCACCGTCAAGGTCGACAGCCCCTTGGCGTGGGCCGTCCGGACATAGTCCTCCTCCAGCACCTCGAGGAGACTCGCCCGGGTGATGCGCGCGATCAGCGCCATGTAGATGGAGCCGAGGGCCAGGCTCGGCAGGAGGATGCTCCTGAGGCAGGGCCAGACGCCCTGGGTGAGGCTCACGTAGCCCTGCACGGGCAGCCAGCCGAGCCGGATCGCGAAGAGATAGATGAGGAGGTAGCCGAGGACGAAGACCGGGATCGAGAGGCCGCAGACGGCCAGCCCCATGACCAGCCGGTCGATCCAGCTCCTCGCCCGCCACGCGGCGAGGACGCCGATGGGGACGGCCAGGAGGACGGCGATCACCAGCGTCGTCACCGACAGGACCAGGGTGGGCTCGAGGCGCTGCCGGATCAGGCGGCTGACGGGGAGCTGGGAGAAGATGGAGGTCCCGAGCTCCCCCTGGAGCACCTGACCCATCCAGCCCACGAACTGGACGGGGAGCGGCCGGTCCAGCCCGAGCTGCTTTCCGATGCGGGCGATGTCCTCGGCCGTCGCGAAGTCGCCGGCGATCAGCGCCGCCGGGTCGCCCGGGGCCAGGTGGAGCAGCAGGAAGACGATCACGGCCACCACCCCCATGACGGGGATGGTGGCCACGATTCGCCGGACGAGATAGGTACGCAACCGGCTCGGCTAGCGGGCTACTTCTTCTCGATGTTCCACAGGACCAGGCGGACCGTGTCCAGCACGCCGGTGACGTTGTTGCGATGCGCGATCGGCGCGTAGAACTGGCCGACCGGGACGTACGGCACCACCTCGAAGAAGCGCTTCTGAAGCCGCTCGACCACCGCCTTCTGTTGCGGCGCGGTCTGGGCCAGCGGGAACTCGAGCCGGATCTTCTCGAGCTCCTCGTCGCACGGCCAGCCGAACCAGTTCTTGCCGTCGCAGTGGGTCGGGGTCGGAGTGTTGGTGATCGGGTTGCCCATGGCCATCCCGCCGCCCCAGGTGTGGAAGATGCTCCAGCCGCGGGGGTTCTTGTCCACGGGGTCCTTCAGGGCGCGCCGGGCGCTCTGGGTCCCCCAGTCGATCGTCTGGAGGTCGACGTTCATCCCGATCTCCCGGAGCTTCTGGGCGGTCACCACCGCCTGGGCGTGGGCGATGGGCGTGTCGGCCGGATCCAGGAGGACGACCGTCTCTCCCTTGTAGCCGCCTTCCTTGAGGAGCTGCTTGCCCATCTCGATGTTCTTGTCGCGGGAGTTGGTGGCCCACGCTCCGATGCCCGCGTCGCTCCCGAGGGGCGTCCCGCACATGAAGATCTGCCAGCAGGACTTCTCGTACTCCGGGTTGCCGATGATGGCGGCCAGGTAGTCCTTCTGGTCGCCCACCGCGTAGAGGAGCGCCTGCCGGTTCTTCACGTTGTTGAACGGCGGGTTCAGGTGGTTCGGGCGCAGGACCGCCTGCGTCCCCACGCGATCGATCACCTTGACCGTGATGTTGCCCGCCTTCTTCATGAGCGGGAGGTGGTCGGTGGTCGGGATCTCGATCACGTCCACCTCGCCCTTGATGAGGGCCTGGGTGGCGGTGTTGGCGTCGGGAATCACCATCCACTCGACCCGGTCCACCTTGGCGAGCTTGGCCCCGGCGAACCCGTCAGCCGCGTCCGAGCGCGCCTTGTAGAGCGGGTTCTTCTTGTACACGACCTTGCTGCCCGGAACCCACTCCTCCTTGACCATCACGAAGGGTCCGGAGCCGATGGCCTCGGTGATCTGCTTGTCCGACGGCGTCTGGGCTTCCTTCTCCCGGTGGATGAAGAGGGGGTTCTCCGGCGTGCCCAGGACCTCCAGGACCGGCCCGAAGGGCTTGTCCAGACGGATCTCGAACGTGAGCGGTCCGGTGGCCACCACCTCTTTGGTGAACTGGAGCAGCGTCTTCCCGACCGGGACCCGGTCTCCCCAGCGCTTGAGCGAGGCGACGGCGTCCTTGGCCTGGACCGGGCTCCCGTCGCTGAACTGGAGGCCGTCCCGGAGCTTGAAGCGCCAGAGGAGGCCGTCCGCGCTCTTCGAGTGCGTGTCGACCATCTGGGGCTTGTACTCGAGCTTGGCGTTGGGCGCGAACAGCACGTCGTAGATCATGTAGCCGTGGTTCGACGTGATGTTGTTCGTCGTCCACACGGTGTCGAGAATCTTGAGGTCGGCCTGGGGCACGATGCGAAGCACCGACTGCGCCGCGGCCGTGCCGGCCACGCCGGCCACCAGGGCCGCCGCCAGCCCCACCCCGAGCATCCGTTGCCAGTTCTTCCCGCGTATCCGTCGCATGGCGCGTCTCCTCTCTGTCGCTCGCTGTGCCTCGCCGCTCACCGCTCGGCGGCCTTCGGGGGCGCCCACCGGCCGGCTCGCACCGCTCCGGACGGGACCAGCCGCCGGGTGCCTTCCAGACGCTCACCCATCGAGTCCTCGAACGTCACCGGCCCCTCCTGGACCGCCAGCAGCGTCACGTCCGCCGCGGCCCCCGGGCGGAGCGTGCCCAGCGTCCCGGCGTACCCGATCGCCTGGGCGGGGGCACCCGTCGTCATGGCCACCACCTCGTCGAGGGAGAGGCCGAGATGCAGGAACTTCGACATGGTCGTGGCCAGGTCGAACACGGGACCCTCGAGGTTGTAGACGTGGAGGTCGCTCGAGATCGTCCCCGGGCGGAAGCCCTGAGCCAGGGCCCGCCGGGCGACCGGGAAGCTGAACGAGCCCTTCCCGTGCCCCACGTCGAAGAGCACCCCGCGGGCGGCCGCCTGGCGCGCCGCCTGGGTCACCGTGCCCCGGTCGTCGAGGATGCCCTCCTCGCGCCCGTGGTAGCAGTGGGTGATCACGTCGCCCGGGCGCAACTCGCTCAGGATCTCGGCCAGGGGGATCGGCGTGTCTCCCACGTGGATCATGATCGGCAGGCCCGCCGCCTCGCCGGTCTCTCGGGCCGTCTTGAGCGCGACCCGCGCGTTGGACCCCACCAGGTCACGGGAGAGGCGGACCTTGATCCCGCGGATCAGGTCGCGGTGGGCCTCGATCGTCCGGAGCGCGGCCGCCCGGTCGATGTGGCGGACCTCCTCCAGCTCTCCCACGGTCGGCGACACCATCCCCGTCGCGCCGATGTTGAGGAAGGGGACGATCCGCGTGGCCGACACGTCGATGACGTAGCGCCGGAACGCGGCGAACGTGTGCGCCCCCGCCGATCCCGCGTCGACCACCGTGGTCGTCCCGGTGCCGAGACAGTGCGGGTCCGGCTCGATCCCGTAGTGGGAGGCGCCCCAGAAGACGTGGACGTGGAGGTCGACGAGCCCGGGGAGGACCAGCCGGTCGCGGGCATCGATGACCTCCTCGCCCGGCCGGGGCGCCAGCCCGTCCCCCAGCTCGACGATCCGCTCGGCGTCCAGCCGGACATCCCGGCGGGCGTGGAGCCCCTGGCCAGGGTCGACGACGGTGCCGCCCCGGATCAGCATGTCCGCGCGCCCGCCCGGCCGTCGCGCCCGCGTCCCGCCGGTGTCATCGCGCGCCGATCATAGACGAGGGGCGGAAGACCCGCAACCGAACGGAGCGCCGGCGGGCCCGCCCGGCTTGACAAGGATGCGCATCCGGGGCAGTTTCGCGTGGATGTGAGCCTCTATCAGGTTCAGAAGCTTCTCTTCGACGTGAACCGTGACCGGCAGGTGCGGACCCGATTCCTCGACGAGCGGGAGCGCCTGGTCGGGGAGTACGAGCTCACGGCGGACGAGCGGCGGGCGATCCTCAAGACGGACTTCCACGCCCTCTACCGGATGGGCGTGCACTCGCTCCTGCTGGCGCCGCTGGCGGCCACGCTCGGCGTGAGCTTCCCCGACTACCTGGCCGATTCTCCGGGGGACGAAGACGTGAGCCTCGTCGGCGCCTACGCCGCCAGCCATGCGCCCGGGATCACCGGCCGCCCCGCGCTGCCGCCGCCCGCCGACTCGGAGCCCGTGTTCCGCGCCTACGCGGAGCTCCGGGCCCGGATCGAGGCGGCGCGCGCCGACGTGCTGGTCGTGGTGTCCCCCGAGCACTGGGCGAACTTCTTCCTCGACCACATGCCTTCGTTCTGCATCGGGATCGCGGACGAGTTCTGGGGGCCGACCGACGAGGAGTTCGTGAAGATCCCGCGGCGGCGGGTTCCGGGCGCCGCGCGGCTGGCGCGCGCGCTGGCCGCAGGGCTCGCCGAGGACGTCGACCTGTCCTCGTCCGAGGAGCTGGCGTTCGACCACGGCGTGATGGTGCCGCTCCATCTCCTCGGCACGACGCTTCCCGTGATCCCGATCATCGTCAACTGCCTCGCCGGGTTGCCCGCCCCGCTTCACCGCTGCCACGCGCTCGGGACCGCCCTCCGCCGCACGGTGGACGGGTGGCCGGAGCGCGTGGCGATCCTGGCCACGGGCGGGCTGTCCCACTGGCCGGCGATGCCCGAGTCCGGGCGGATCGGTCTCGACTTCGACCGCCGCTTCCTCGATGCGTTCATCGGCGGCCGCATCGAGACGTTCCTGCGCTATCCGCGAGAGGCGCTCGAGGCGGAGGCCGGGCCGGGGGGGCACGAGATCCGCACCTGGATCACCGTCGCCGCCGCGGCGGGCGCCGCGCGAGGATCGCTCCTCGTCTACCAGCCGGTTCCGGCCTGGTCCACCGGCTGCGCCGTCGCGGCGCTGGACCCGCGGTAGGCGCGGCGACGCGCCCGGTCGTCCGACGTCCCGAGGTGAGGGACCAGCCCGTCCTGCCCGCCGATCTCGCGGGCCTCCGCCCCGGGCGCCTGATGGGGCCGTTCGGCATCGGGCAAGCCCTCAAGCGATTCGAGGATCCGCGCCTCGTCCGGGGCGGAGGGCGGTTTCACGACGACGAGAACCTGCCCGGACAGGCCCACGCCGTCGTCGTGCGGTCGGTGCACGCGCACGCGCGCGTCCTCGGCATCGACGTATCGGCGGCGCTCCGCGCTCCCGGCGTCCTGGCCGTCTTCACGGGAGAGGACCTCGCCCGGGCCGGCCTCGGCTCCATGCGGACGACGCTCTCGCGCACCCGGCCCGACGGCTCGCCCATGTTCGCGCCTGCGCACCCGGTTCTCGTCCGCGACCGCGTCCGGTGCGTGGGCGATCCCGTCGCGTTCCTGGTTGCCGAGACGGTCGCGCAGGCCGAGGACGCGGCTGACCTGGTCCGGATCGACTACGAGCCGCTGCCCGCGGTGACGGCCACGGCGGACGCGGGCCGTCCCGGAAGTCCGCCGGTCTGGGACGAGTGTCCGGACAACGTGTCGAACGTCTTCGAGGCGGGGGACAGGGCCGCCGCCGACGCCGCGTTCGAGCGCGCGGCGCACGTCGTGCGCCGCCGCTACGTCAT
This sequence comes from uncultured Candidatus Rokubacteria bacterium, assembly GCA_963745015.1. Classification (GTDB taxonomy): domain Bacteria; phylum Methylomirabilota; class Methylomirabilia; order Rokubacteriales; family DASRDR01; genus DASRDR01. Next base: position 79,425 of record CAVUVU010000005.1, on the reverse strand, counting down.
CACCCGCGTCCACGCCCAGTACATGGAGCCGCGGGGCGCGCTGGGCGTCTACGACCCCCGCGAGGACCGGTACACGCTCCACGCCGACGTCCAGTATCCCCACCGCGTGCGCCATGTCCTCGCGACGAGCATCTTCCGGGTTCCCGAGCACCGGATCCGCGTCGTCGCGGGGGATATCGGCGGCGCCTTCGGGACCAAGGGCTGGCAGTATCCCGAGCACCGGCTGGTCCTGTGGGCCGCGCGGGAGCTGGGGCGACCCGTCAAGTGGTCGTGCGAGCGGCGCGAGGCGATCCTGGCCGACGAGCACGCCCGGGACACCGTGAGCGAGGCCGAGCTGGCGCTGGACGCCGAAGGCCGATTCCTGGCGCTTCGTGTCCGCACCGTGGCGAACGTGGGCGCCTACGTGTCGTCGGACCGGAACCTCCTCGCGACCTTCATGAACGTCGCCACGCTGGTCGGCGTCTACACGATCCCGGCCGCTCACGTCAACGTCACCTGCGTCCTGGCCAACGTGAACCCGACCGCGCCGTACCGCGGGGCGGGCCGGCCGGAGTCGACCTACGTCCTCGAGCGGCTCATCGACGATGCCGCCCGCGAGCTCGACCGGGACCGGGTCGAGCTCCGGCGGATCAACCTCATCCCGGCCTCGGCGATGCCCTACCGCACGGCGTTCCGGGTCACCTACGACAGCGGTCAGTTCGAGAAGAGCATGGACAAGGCGCTCGCCCTCGCCGACGTCGCGGGGTTCGCCGCCCGGCGCGAGGCATCGCGCCGCCGGGGCCGGCTCCGGGGCCTGGCCGTGGTCAACGCCATCGAGCGGGCGGCGTCGCCCCAGCCCGAGTTCGCGGAGATCCGGTTCGACCCGAGCGGCGGCGCGACTGTCCTCATGGGGACGAAGAACCAGGGGCAGGGCCACGAGACCACGTTCAGGCAGGTGCTCCACGAGCGGCTCGGCCTCGACCCCGACACGGTCCGCTACGTCGACGGCGATACCGACCGGGTCGCCTTCGGCACCGGCACGATGGGGTCTCGCTCGACCGTCGTCGGCGGGTCCGCGCTGTGGCTCGCGGCGGACAAGGTGATTGCCAAGGGCAAGCGGATCGCCGCGCACCTGCTCGAGGCGGCCGAGACGGACCTCCTGTTCGCGGAGGGCCGGTTCCGGGTGACCGGGACGGACCGGGCCGTCACCATCGCGCAGGTGGCCCGCGCCGCCTTCCAGCCGGCCCAGCTTCCCCCGGGCCTGGAGCCGGGACTCTACGAGACCGGGACGTTCTCGCCGAAGCAGGACACCTGGCCGAACGGCTGCCACGTCTGCGAGGTGGAGATCGACCCGGACACGGGGTCCGTCGCCCTCCTCGGCTACCTGGTGGTCGACGACGTCGGCACCGTGGTCAATCCCCTGACCCTGGCGGGACAGATCCATGGCGGCGTGGCCCAAGGCGTCGGTCAGGCCCTCATGGAGGAGGTCGTGTATGACCGCGAGTCGGGCCAGCTCCTGACCGCGTCGTTCATGGAGTACGCGATGCCGCGTGCGGACAGCCTCCCTGACCTCGTCATCGGCAGCAACCCGGTGCCGACCGCTCTGAATCCTCTCGGGGCCAAAGGGGCAGGGGAGGCCGGTACGGTGGGCGCCCTCCCGGCGGTCATGAACGCCGTCATCGATGCCCTGGCTCCTCTGGGAGTGCGGCACCTGGACATGCCGGCGACTTCGGAGCGCGTCTGGCGGGCGATCCAGGACGCCAGGCCGTCGCGTTGAAGGTGAAGAGGGGGCGCCGTCCTCGTCTGCTTCCGTCGAGATGGTCGATCGGCATGGCTTCTGCACTGATATACGGCTCGGCGCTCTGTTGCGGCGACCTCGTGACCGAGCGTCGGGAGGGCGCATTCCTTGACAATGGCAAAGGCAGCTACGTATCCTTTTGCCATAGTTGGCTTTTTTCACTCTGATTGAAGGGGCTGGCACGTATGCGGGGTGAACTGAGGAAGGATCCGGCGACCGGAAAGTGGGTACTCGTCCGGCCCCGGCTTCGTGTGAACGAGGATTCCAACCACGGCGCTTGTCCCTTCTGCCCGGGCAACGAGCACCTCACGCCTCCCGAAATCGCCGCCTACCGCCCGCCGGCCGAAGGATCCGCGAAGGCCGGCTGGGAGGTCCGGGTCATCCCGGAGCGGGACCCGTACTTCGTCATCGAGGAGGAAATGGTCCGCGAGGGGATCGGCATGTTCGACCGGATCTCGACCCGGGGGGCCAGCGAGATCGTGGTGGAGAGCCCCGATCACGGGATGACGCTCCAGAACGCCGACGAGGTGCAGATCGAGCGGGTCCTGTGGATGTACCGGGATCGCGTGAAGGACCTCAAGCGGGACCTGAAGATCCGCAACGTGGTCGTGACGCGCCGGCACGGGAAGCCCGGGTCCCGGATCCGGCATCCGTATTCGCGGATCCTCGCGGCGCCGATCGTCTTCGACGACCTTCGCACCGAGCTGACCCAGGCTCGCAAGTACTACGCGTACAAGCGACGCTGCCTGTTCTGCGACACTCTCCGGGAGGAGGCCGCCACCGGGGATCGGCTGATCCAGATGACGGACCACTTCGCGGCGTTCGTCCCGTACGCGGCCAGGGTCCCGTTCGAGCTGCGGATCCTGCCCCGCCGGCACGCGAGCGCGTTCGAGGCGGTCACGCCCGACGAGGTCTCGGACCTCGCCCGCTTGCTCAAGAGCCTGTCCGGGCTCCTGGCCAAGGCCATCGGGGATCCGTCCTACGAGCTCACGCTCCACACCGCGCCCAATCTCGCGGTCAAGATCGTGCAGGGGGAGTGGGACACGATCGAGCGCGACTACCACTGGCACATGGAGATCCTGGTGGAGCCGGAGCATGCCTCGGGCGTTTCGGGCATCGCCGTGACCGACATGCTCCCGGAGGAGGCCGCCCGCATCCTCCGGGAGGCGGGGTCCCTCGAGCAGCCCCGAGCCTGAAAAGGCGGCCGCCCCCGCGGCCGTCGCTGGCTTGATCTGGCCTCGGCGGGCCGCGGCATCCGGGGTCCGCGCGCGCCCCGCCAGCTGGTCCTGTGTCAGCGCAGTTGACGCTGCCCGTCGCCAGATCGGCGGCGGCTCCTACACCGTCGAATCAGTGACGATTTCGGCCCGTTCGCGCCTTGACAGGGCCCCTCCTGCATGCGATCTTTAAGTCCGACCGAATAGGTCGGCGATCAGGAGGGTCGGTGTTAAAGTTCAGCAAGAAGGCTGACTACGGGCTGATGGCGGTGCACTACATCGCCTTCCATCAGCACGACGGCGTGGTCAACACCAAGCGGATCGCGGAAGACCTCGGGATCCCCTCGGAGCTCCTCGCGAAGATCCTGCAGCGCCTCGCGAAGGCCAAGCTGATCGCGAGCGTCAACGGGCCCAAGGGGGGCTACGTCCTCGCCAGGGACCCGGGCCAGATCCGGGTGAGCGAGGTGCTCGGGGCCATCGAGGGCCCCCTCGGTCTGGTCAGCTGCTACCGGACGATGAAGTGTCCGCAGCTCGAGCGCTGCAACATCCGGCGCCCGGTGCTGGCGATCCAGAGCGGCATCGAGCGATTCCTGGAGACCATGACCCTGGAGACGATGAATACCCTGAACGAGCCGCGGCCCGTCCCATTGGGGCTCGTCGCAACGCGGAACTGAGGAGACGGCGCATGGCGGTGAAGTTTCCGATCTTCATGGACAGCAACTCGACGACGCCCGTCGACCCTCGGGTGCTCGAGGCGATGATCCCGTACTTCACCGAGAAGTTCGGGCATCCCGGCAGCCGCAACCACTCCTTCGGCTGGGAGGCGGAAGGGGGCATGGAGCGTGCCCGGGAGCAGCTCGCCCGTCTGATCGGCGCGCGCGACCCCAAGGAGCTGGTCTGGACCTCCGGGGGAACCGAGGCCGACAACCTGGCCATCAAGGGCGTCGTGGAGATGTACCGGGAGAAGGGTGACCACATCGTCACGGCGGTGACGGAGCAGCGCGCGGTCCTCGATCCCTGCCGGCGACTGGAGAAGCAAGGCCTCGCCCGGGTGACCTACCTGCCGGTCGATGCGATGGGCGTGGTCGAGCCCGATGCGCTCCGCCAGGCCATCACCGACCGGACGGTCCTCGTCTCGATCATGCTCGCCAACAACGAGATCGGGACGATCCAGGCGGTCCAGGAGCTCAGCAAGGTCGCGAAGGAGCGTGGCGTCCTCTTCCACACGGACGCGACCGAAGCCGTCGGGAAGATTCCGGTGGACGTCGAGAAGATGGGCATCGACCTCCTGTCGTGCACCGCGCACAAGCTCTACGGGCCCAAGGGCGTCGGCGCCCTGTACGTGCGCCGGCGCAACCCGCGCGTCCGGCTCGCCCCCATGATCGACGGCGGCGGGCACGAGCGCGGCGCCCGCTCGGGGACGGTGCCGGTCGCCCTGGCGGTGGGTTTCGGCCGCGCGGCCGAGATCTGCGGCGAGGTCATGGCCGAGGAGTCGTCGCGGCTGGCCCAGCTCCGCGACCGGCTGCAGGACCGCATCCTGTCCTCCGTGGACGAGTCGTACCTGAACGGCCACCCGGAGCGCCGGCTGCCCCACACCCTCAACATCTCGTTCGCCTACGTCGAGGGTGAGTCGATCCTGATGGGGCTCAACAAGGAAGTCGCCCTGTCGTCCGGGTCGGCCTGCACGTCGTCGACCCTGGAGCCGTCCTACGTGATCCAGGCGCTCGGCGTGGGCGCCGATCTCGCGCATTCCTCGATCCGGTACGGGCTGCACCGGTTCACGACCGGCGAGGAGGTCGATGTCGTGGCCGATCGGACGATCGACGTCGTGAAGCGGCTCCGCGAGATGTCACCGCTCTACGAGCTGGCGAAGGAAGGCGTGGACATCAAGTCCATCCAGTGGAAGGCTGAGTAAAGGAGACGGCGCCCATGGCCTACAGCGACAAGGTGATCGACCACTACAGCAATCCCCGGAACGTCGGGTCCTTCGGAAAGGACACGCCGGGCCTGGGGACGGGACTCGTCGGCGCTCCCGAGTGCGGCGACGTGATGAAGCTGCAGATCAAGGTCAACCTGGACACGGGCGTCATCGAGGACGCCAAGTTCAAGACCTTCGGCTGCGGCTCCGCCATCGCCAGCTCGAGCCTTGCCACGGAGTGGCTCAAGGGCAAGAGCGTCGACGACGCCCTGAAGATCAAGAACACGGACATCGTGAACGAGCTGAAGCTGCCGCCCGTCAAGATTCATTGCTCGGTCCTGGCCGAGGACGCGATCAAGGCGGCGATCCGCGACTTCCAGGAGAAGTGGGCCGAGCGGCAAGCGGTGGCCGCCCAGGGCCAGGAGTAGCGGAGCGGGGAGGAGGACGGACGACCATGGCGGTTTCGATGACGCCGGTGGCGGTGAACCGGGTCAAGGAGCTCATGACGACCCAGAAGGTCGATCAGGCGTTCCTCCGCATGGGTGTGCGGGGGGGCGGGTGCTCGGGCATGACCTACGATCTCCAGTTCGACAACGAGCTCCGGAAGCACGACAAGCAGTTCGAGGTCGACGGGGTGAAGGTGGTCGTGGACGTCAAGAGCTACCTCTACCTGAACGGGACGACGCTGGACTACGTCACGCAGGGGCTGACGGGGGGCTTCACCTTCGTCAATCCCAAAGCGAAGTCGAGCTGCGGCTGCGGCACGTCCTTCACGGCCTGAGTCTCTGACGACGGGGGCGGGCGAGCGGCATCCCGACCTGGCTCGAGGTGGAGCGGGACAGCGAATCTGACCGGGCCTCCTCCGAGGCCCGGTCGGTGTTTGGGGGGCTGGCGTGGCGACAGCGGCGGAAGAGCGGAACGGATCGAAGTGCCGGGGCTGCGGCGCGGCCGCGGCTGACGGGCAGGTCTGTTCCGAGTGCGGCCGTCTCCAGCCGTTCACGGCGGGGAGCGATCACTGGACCGTGCTCGGGCTCGAGCGCCGGCTCGGCCTCGACCGGGCCGACCTCGAGCGGCGCTTCCACGGGCTGAACCGGCGCCTGCACCCGGACTACTTCCGCCTGCGGTCGCCGGAGGAGCAGGCCGTCAGTCTCGAGGCTTCCGCGGCCGTGAACTCCGCGTACCGCGCGCTCCGGGATCCGGTGAGCCGCGTGGAGTACCTCCTCGAGCTCGAGGGCATGGCGCTCGGCACCGCGGGACAGGCGAAGCCGCCGGCCGAGCTCTTCGAGGAGATCCTGGAGCTGCAGGAGGCGCGGATGGAGCTCCAGACGGCTGACGCCGACGAGGCGCCGGCGCTCCGCGCCCGCCTGGAAGCCGCGCAGGCGGAGCTCGAGGCCCGGCGCGCCGGCGCGGAGGCCGAGCTGACCGCATGCTTCCCGGAGTGGGATGCGGGCGACGGCGCCGCCCGCCGCCGGGTGCTCGGCCGGATGCGTGACATTCTCGCGACCCGCGCGTACCTGAGGACGGTCCTCCGCGACCTGGGGGTCGCGCTCACCGTCCAAACGGATGGAGGACAGACGGACCGATGACGGACCTGACGATCGGCGTGGCCCCGGGAGCCCGATCCGACGCGCCGAGTGGCAAGGAGCTGGTGGTCGGGATCGATCTCGGGACCACGAACAGCCTGGTCGCCTACATGGACCGGGGCGTTCCCCAGGTGATCCGGGACGCGGAGGGCCGTGGGCTCGTGCCCTCGATCGTCGCGTTCGGTCCCGCGGGTCCCGTCGTCGGCGACGCGGCGCGGCGGATGCTCGTGCGCAATGCCGAGCGCGCGGTGTACTCCATCAAGCGCTTCATGGGGAAGGGCTTCGAGGACGTCCGCGAGGAGCTCCGGTACTTCCCCTTCCACGTCACCCCCAGCCAGGAGATCGTCCGCATCCGGATCGGCGACCGCGAGCTCACGCCGCCCGAGATCTCGGCCCTCATCCTGCGCGACCTCCGGACGCGGGCGGAGCGGCACCTCGGCCGCCCGGTGGAGAAGGCGGTGATCACGGTCCCGGCCTACTTCAACGACGCCCAGCGGCAGGCGACGAAGGACGCGGGCCGCATCGCCGGGCTGGACGTGCTGCGGATCGTCAACGAGCCGACGGCGGCGTGCCTGGCGTACGGACTCCAGCGCCGGAAGGAAGGCGTGATCGCCGTCTACGACCTCGGCGGCGGGACGTTCGACGTCTCGATCCTGAAGGTCAAGGACGGCATCTTCGAGGTGCTCGCGACCAACGGCGACACCCATCTGGGCGGCGACGACTTCGACCGCGCCCTGGTCGATCTGGTGATGGACGAGCTTCGGACCCGCCACCAGGTCGACGTCGCCGCCGAGGCGGACACGCTCCAGGAGATCCGCCTGGGCGTCGAGGCGGCCCGCATCCTCCTGTCCAGCGAGGAGCGGACGGTGCTGACCCTGCCGCTGCCCCAGCACGGTCTCACCTACCGGCGGGAGCTGACGCGGGCCGAGCTGGAGTCGGTCATCGGCCCCATCGTGGCGCGGACGCTCGGCCCCTGCCGGGTCGCCATCGCCGATTCGGGCCTGGCCCTCGAGGGAATCGACGAGGTCGTCCTGGTGGGCGGGGCGACGCGGACGCCGCTGGTGCGGCGGCGGGTGCAGGAGCTGTTCGGGCGGGTGCCGCACTCCGAGCTGAACCCCGACGAGGTCGTTGCCCTGGGAGCCGCGGTCCAGGCGGACATCCTCGCCGGCGGGACGACCCACATGCTGCTGCTGGACGTCACCCCGCTCTCGCTCGGGATCGAGACGCTGGGCGGCGCCGTGAGCGTGCTGATCCCCCGGAACACCACGATCCCGACGTCCGCCAACGAGGGGTTCACCACCTCGGTCGACGGGCAGTCCGTCGTGGACATGCACGTGGTCCAGGGCGAGCGGGACCTGGCGAAGGACAACCGGAGCCTGGCGCGGTTCGACCTCAGGGGCATCCCGCCCATGCCGGCGGGCCTGCCCCGCATCGAGGTGACCTTCCTGATCGACGCGAACGGCATCCTGAGCGTGACGGCGAAGGAGGTCCGGAGCGGCACGCAGGCCTCCGTCGAGGTCCGGCCGACCTACGGGCTGAGCGATGCCGAGGTCGAGCGGATGATCGACGAGTCGCTCGAGCACGCGGAGGCCGACGTCCGGGCGCGCAGTCTCATCGACGCCCGGAACGAGGCCGACACCGTGCTCCGCGCGACGGAGAAGGCGCTGGTGCAGGGGGCGGACTTCCTCGGGACCGAGGAGGCCGGGCGGATCCGCGCGGCGGCGGCGGCGCTCTCGAGCGCTCGCCAGGGCGAGGACGCCGGAGCGATTCGCGACGGCGACGGCGCGGGTGAACCAGGAGACGCAGCAGCTGGCCGAGCGGCTGATGGACTCCGCGCTCCGGGACACGCTCAAGGAGCGGCGGGTGGCCGACGTGCCGGCCGGGGAGGCGCGCTGACGATGGCCCGGTACAGGGTCACCTTCAAGCCGGCCGACGTCACGGTGGAGGTCGACGACAAGGACTTCCCGTACGGCGACCACGGGAAGCCCGGGTCGCTCCTCGACATCGCGCTCCACCACGGGATCCGGATGGACCACAACTGCGGCGGCAACTGCGCCTGCACGACCTGCCACGTCGTCGTCCGTCAGGGCGAGGAGAACCTCTCGCCGATGGAGCCCGACGAGGAGGATCGCCTCGACACGGCGACGGGCCTGACCCTCCACTCGAGGCTCGGCTGCCAGGCGATCGTGCAGGGCGACGTGGTCGTCGACATCGTGGAGTGACGGGCGAGGGACCATGAGCATCAGCTGGCAGGACACCGAGGACATCGCGCTCGCGCTCGTGGAGCGCTATCCCGACACCGATCCGCTGACGGTGCGGTTCACCGACCTCCATCGGTGGGTCACCGAGCTGCCCGGGTTCGCCGACGACCCGAAGGCGTCGACCGAGGGCAAGCTCGAGGCGATCCAGATGGCGTGGCTCGAGGAGTTCCGCGCGAATCAGTGAGGCGCGCGGGGCGCTACCAGGTCACGATGGAATCGGCCGCGAAGATCAGGTCGAGCAGCTCCGGGGAGCCGATCGCATCCGGGCCGGGTTGCGAGGGGAGGCCGACATGCCCGTCGCGCAGGCGGTAGAGCCGGCCGGGCAGCGGCTCGGACAGGCGGACGGCGTCGTGCATCAGCACGACCGTGAGCCGAAGGCTCGGGTCCGCCGCCTGGGCGCGGATCACCTCGAGCGCCGTCGCGTTCCCGGGATCCTTGACCAGGTGCAGGACGTGCGGCATGGCCGTCTAGAAGAGAAGGGCCCGACGGCTTCCCGCGAGGAGGCCTGCGAGCTCCGCCCGGTCGATCGGCAGGAGCTCCAGGCCGAGCGGATTCCAGCCGGCGTCGGACCGCAGGGCGCTTCGCTCGACGTGGAACGCCTGGCCGAGCTTCTTGAGCGTGCCCAGGTGCCGCAGGAGATCCTCCCCGTCCACGTAGTCCTCGACGTCCGCGTCGAGCACCTTCGCGCCGGCGCCGAGGAGGGCGATCGTGACGGTGTTCTCTCCCGCGAGGATCCCGAGCGCGATGCGCACGGCCTCGTTCGCGCGATGCGAGGTCTCCGGGTCCACCGACACGGCGACGAGAACGGGTATCCCGGCGTCGGGCATCACGCGACGTCGGCGGCCCGGCGGGCCGCGTCAGTTGAGCGCGACGAAGCGCTCGGTGCCGTTGATGAGGTCGGTGAGCACGACGAGACCGCAGTACGTCGCCTTGTCCGTGATGGGCAGACGCCGTCGCTGGCAGCCGTAGGCGCACACGAAGAGCTTCGCGCCCCGGCGCCCGAGCTCGAGCACGCGCTCGTCGTCGATGTTGCGAACACCGTCGTCGACCATGTAGAGGTAGAGGTCCACGCCCCGATCCAGCGCCGCGCGGGCGAGGCCGAGACCGGTTTCGAGATTGGGGTGCCGCGGGTCGGTGGAGAGGAGCATCCCGAGCTTGCGGCCGCGCAGATCCTGGCTCGCGAGCCCGGTGTTCGGGCCGCTCATTGCGCGCTAACGCTAGCATCCGGTCGGTACGCTGTCAACGCGACGAGACCTTCGAAGGCCGTCGCGTGGGGGCGGATCGGCCGCGCCGGAAGTGAGGAGCCTCATGCGACGTGTCTATCTCGATCACAACGCCTCGACCCCGGTCCACCCCGACGTCCTGGCGGCGATGCTGCCGTACTTCTCGGAGCGCTTCGGCAACGCCTCGAGCATCCACGGCTTCGGACGGGAGGCGCGCGACGGTATCGACGTGGCGCGCGAGAGCATCGCGGGCTTCCTCGGGGTCACGCCGGAGGAGATCGTCTTCACGTCGGGCGGCACCGAGTCCGACAACCTGGCCGTGAAGGGCGTGGCGGGGGCCCGGCCCGGGGGTCACGTGATCACGACCCAGGTGGAGCACCATGCGGTTCTCCGCACCTGCCAGGCGCTGGAGCAGGCCGGTCACGCGGTGACGTACCTGCCCGTGGACGGCGAGGGACTGGTCGATCCGGACGACGTGCGCCGCGCGATCCGTCCGGACACGGTCCTGATCTCGATCCAGACCGCGAACAGCGAGAGCGGCACGCTGATGCCCGTCGAGGAGATCGGCCGCATCGCGACCGAGCGGGGCATCCCGTTCCACGTCGACGGCGTCCAGACGTTCGGCAAGCTGCCCATCTCGCTCCGGGAGTCGGGGATCGCGCTGATGTCGATGTCGTCGCACAAGATCTACGGGCCGAAGGGCATCGGCGCGCTCTACATCCGGAAGGGGACCCGCATGGTGTCCGTCCAGCACGGCGGCGACCACGAGCGCCGGCGGCGGGCCGGCACGGAGAACGTGCCCGCGATCGTCGGCTTCGGCAAGGCGGTGGAGCTCCGGGCGCTTCACATGGCCGAGGAGGCGGGTCCGGGTGACGGCCCTCCGCGACCGGCTGTGGGAGGGCGTGCGGCGGGCGGTGCCGGACGTGCGGCTGAACGGCCACCCGACGCGGCGTCTGCCCGGGACGCTGAACATGAGCTTCCGCGGGCTCGAGGCGGAGTCCCTGATCCTGGGGCTCGACCTCAAGGGCATCGGGGTCTCGGCGGGCTCGGCGTGCACGTCGGGGAGCCTCGAGCCCTCCTACGTGATCACGGCCATGGGGGTGCCGGTGGAGTGGGCGCTCGGCGCCGTCCGGACCTCGCTCGGGGGCGGGCACGACCGCCGAGGACATCGACTACGTCCTCGACGTCCTGCCGGCCGCCGTCCAGCGGATCCGGGCGCTGTCGCCCGTGGGCGCCGCCTGACGGAGAGCGACGGCGCCGCGGCCGTCCACGATACGATGTACAGCGAGACGCTCCTGGACCATTTCCGCGCTCCCCGGAACGTCGGGATGATGCGGAGCCCGGACGCGGTGGGAGAGAGCGAGGATCCGAGCTGCGGAGACCTGGCGCGCTTCTACCTCCGCATCGAGGGTGACCGGGTCCGGGAAGCCCGGTTCCAGACCTACGGCTGCGGCCCGTCGATCGCGGCGTCGAGCATCGCGACCGAGCTGGTGCGCGATCGGCCCGTCGCGGCGATGGACGAGCTGACTCCCGAGGCCGTCGAGACGGCGCTCGGGGGGCTGCCGGAGGATCGGCGGCACGCGGCCACCATGGTCGTGGACGCCCTCAGGAGCGCCCTCCGCCACTACCGGACGGACGGGCCCCGGGAGACGAGGCATGTTTGACGCGATTCGGCGGGATGTGACGGCGGCGATGGAGCGTGACCCGGCGGCGCGGAGCCGGCTCGAGGTGATGCTCTGCTACCCTGGCGTCCACGCGCTGGCCCTGCACCGGCTGGCGCACCGGCTGTGGGGCGCGGGGTGGGTGGTGCTGGCGCGGCTCGTGTCGCACGCGTCGAGATTCCTGACGGGCATCGAGATCCATCCGGGCGCCCGCATCGGCGCGGGAGTCTTCATCGACCACGGCATGGGAGTCGTGATCGGCGAGACCGCGGAGGTCGGCGACGACGTGACCCTGTACCAGGGCGTGACGCTGGGCGGCACCAGCCTCAAGCGCGAGAAGCGGCACCCCACGATCGAGCGCGACGTCGTGGTGGGGACCGGCGCCGCCGTGATGGGGGCCCTCCGGGTGGGCGAGGGGGCCCGCATCGGCGCGGGATCCGTGGTGGTGACCGAGGTTCCCCCGAACTCCGTCGTGGTCGGCGTCCCGGGCAAGGTGATCTATCGCGACGGCAGGCGCGTCGCCCCCCGCATGGACCTGGAGCACGCCGACCTGCCCGACCCGCTGACCAAGACGATCGAGCAGATGCTCGACCGGATCCATGCGCTCGAGGCCGAGGTCCAGGGGCTCCGGCGGGCGCTCGACCAGCCGGTGGAGCCCGAGACGCGCTCATGATCGGGGCGGTGCCGAGGCTCGAGGCAAGGGGGCCGTCCCCGAGGCTTCTGCCGCCGTGGCGCGGACTCCGGGCGCGCCGCCCCGCCGGGCACTGAGCGCCGGCGGCGCGGGGGCCGGGCGCGAGGCGCCGACACCCTCGCGCGTGATCCTTCACGTCGACATGGACGCGTTCTACGCGTCCGTGGAGCAGCGTGACCGGCCCGAGGTGCGGGGGCGGCCGGTCGTGGTGGGCGCCGACCCCCGCGGGCGGGGCGTCGTCTCCGCCGCGTCCTACGAGGCGCGCCGGTACGGGATCCACTCGGCGATGCCCATCGGCCGCGCCTACCGCCTGTGCCCGACGGCTGCCTTCCTGCCGGTGGACATGGAGAAGTACGCGCGGGAGTCCGAGCGGATCATGGCGATCCTGGCGGACTTCACCCCGCTGGTCGAGCCCCTCTCCCTGGACGAGGCGTTCCTGGACGTCACCGGCTCCCGAGCCCTCCACGGCACCGGCGTGGAGATCGCCCGCCGGATCAAGGCGCGGATCCGGGACGAGGTGGGGCTGACCGCGTCGGCCGGCGTCGCGCCGAACAAGTTCGTCGCGAAGATCGCCTCCGACCTGGAGAAGCCCGACGGCCTGGTCGAGGTCAGCCCGGGCGGGGAGGCGGCCTTCCTTCACCCGCTGCCGCTGCGCCGGCTCTGGGGCGTGGGCCCGGCGGCGGAGGCGGAGCTCGCCGCCCTCGGAGTCCGCACGATCGGCGACCTGGTCGGGATGGGTCGGCGGCGGCTCGAGGCCCGGCTAGGCGCTTCGGGCGCGCACCTCTTCGAGCTGGCCCAGGGGATGGACGAGCGCCCCGTGGTCCCGTGGCACGATCCGAAGTCCATCGGCGCGGAGGAGACGTTCGGACGCGACACGCGGGACGTCGGTCTGCTCCGGGCGACGCTCCTGGCCCAGTCGGACCGGGTGGCGGCGGAGCTCCGCGCGGCCGGGCTCCGCGGTCGCACCGTCACGCTCAAGCTCCGGTTCGCGGACTTCCACACGCTCACCCGTCGGGGGACCGGGGAGACGCCCACCTCGGACGGCGGCGAGATCTTCCGGCGGGTGTGGGCCGCGTTCTCCAAGATTCCGCGACCCCAGGCCGTCCGGCTGATCGGCCTTTCCGTGTCGGGTTTCGCCAGCGCGGCCGAGCCGCAGCAGCTCCCGCTGCTCGGCCAGCCGGACCGCACGGAGCGGCTGGGCCGGGTCACCGATGAGGTCCGCACGCGTTTCGGCCCGGAGGCCCTCGTCCGGGGCACCCTGCTCGACGCGGGGCGGCGGCGAGGCCGGCCACGAGAAGGCCGGTGACTCGAGGACATCGGGTCCCGGCCGAGCTAGGCGTCCCCGGGCCCCTGCGGTAGAATCCCGGCATGGAGCGCCCGATCGCCTACGACAAGCTGGCGCGGGAGGACCGATTCGTCCGGATGCGGGCCCGCAAGGTCGGCGAGATCCGGGCCGAGCAGGGCCTGCCCCGCATGCCGGACCTGTCGTCGGTGGAGTCCATCCGGGAGCGCATCCACGGGATCCTCGTCGGCGAGCTCCAGGCGATGGAGGGCGCGGGCCGGACGGTTTACGACTTCCCCGACGCGCCCTGGGAGTTCACGATGGACATGGCGCGCCAGACCTGGGACGAATCGCGCCACGTCGAGGTGTTCAGCCGCCTGCTCGAGCATCTGGGCGGCTACATCGGCGAGTTCCCCGAGACGACGATTCTCTGGCGGTGCGCCTGCGCGGAGGACGCCGCGGCGCGCGTGGCGGGCGTGAACCGGGGCCTCGAGGGGCTCGCCTGCGACGTGTTCGTGCAGCTGGTCGAGATCGCCCGCCGCCTGCCGGATCCGACGATCGCCCAGTCGGTGGACTACGTGCTGGCCGACGAGATCACCCACGTGCGGATGGGCTCCTACTGGCTGAACAAGCTGACCGAGGGTGACCCGGAGCGCCGCCGGAGGGCCGTCGAGTTCCAGGAGTCGATCGACGACCGGTTCAACCTCGGCGGCATGCGCCGCGAGGGGCCGGCCGACCAGGTGCCGATCGCGATCGCGACCGAGTACAGGAGGCTCGCTGGCTTCACCGACGAGGAGATCGATCGGCTCGTCAAGAGCACGCAGCGCAGTCCCGTCTACTAGCCCGTGACCGGGGCCACGCCCTCACCCGCAGACCAGCCCGGCCGGGAGCTGGCCGGCCACTTGGGCGTCGAAGCCACCGCCCGCCGCGTCCGCCGCTACCGTTACGCCGAGGAGCGAATGATGCGCGTGATGGCCGGCTGGATCGCCCTGACGCCCGAGGTTGCCCGCGAAGCTTCTCCTCGGCCGCCAGGTGTGGGACTGCGCTCAGCACGCCGACCACTGGGGCAAGCGGCTGCCCGAGCTCCGGGCGCCGGCGCAGGTGTCCGAGCCGCCGAGCCCGGAGTTCGTGCGCTTCCTGGACGCTCTCGAGGGGCGCGAGGCCTGGGCGGAGACGATCGAGCGCCTGACCGGCGTGTACCGTGTGCTGAAGCCGCACCTCGTCGCCGTCTACGCTCAGCACCTCGAGCAGGTCAATCCCGTGTACGAGCCTCCGACGCGGCGGATCCTGGAGCGGTGCCTCGCCGACGAGCGTCGCCACGTGACCGACGGCGAGGCCGTGCTGGACGCGCTCGCGCAGGCGCCGCGGCGGCCGGGCGCGAGCTTCGGCCTGGGAGCGGGAGCTGCGCGACAGGCTGGACGCCTCCGGCGGGGTGACCGGGAGCCCGGCGTGAAGGAGGGCCGGCCGGAGGAGGGGACGGGACCGGAGCAGGCGGCCCGGAGCCACGCCGGCGCGCGTCGTCGAACGCGACTCGCGGGCCGGCGAGGACCTCGCGCCCGGTGCGGAGGTCACGCCGCCGGATCTCGTCGAGTGGCTGCTGGGACACCCGTTCAAGGGGTTCGAGCTCGTCGCCCACGCGCGGATCGGCGCCCACCACATCTTCAAGACCAAGTTCGTGGGACCGACGACCCTGGTGGTGCAGGCGCGCTGGGCAGCCGAGGCCGGCGGCCGCTGGCGCATCCGGGAAGCGGAGGTCGCCCGGGTCGAGGACGGGCCCGCCGGCGCACCCAGGCCTCAGTCCCGGCCCGGGGAGGTCTGATCCTGTTCCGGACCGTCCTGGTGGCCAACCGCGGCGAGATCGCGCTCCGGATCATCCGGGCCTGCCGAAAGCTCGGGATCCGCCCGGTCGCGGTGTACTCGGAGGCGGACGCCGGCGCGCTCCACGTCCGGGCGGCCGACGAGGCGCTGCCGATCGGCCCGGCGCCCGCGCGGGAGAGCTACCTGTCGATCGAACGCGTGGTGGGGGCGGCCCGGGCGGCCGGGGCGGACGCCGTCCACCCGGGGTACGGATTCCTGTCGGAGAACTGGCGCTTCGCCGAGGCCTGCCGGAAGGCCGGCCTCGTCTTCGTGGGTCCGCCTCCCGACGTGCTGCGGGCGATGGGGCAGAAGACGGAGGCGCGCCGGCTCGTCGCCGCGGGCGGGCGTACCGGTGCTTCCCGGGTCCGACGGCCCCGTCGCGAGCGCCGGGGCGGCGCGCGAGATCGCCGATGCGATCGGCTATCCGGTGATGCTGAAGGCCGCCGCCGGCGGCGGCGGCATCGGCATGGCGCTCGTGCCAGGGCCGGACCGGCTCGACGCGGCCTTTGCCGCCGCACAGCGGCGGGCCGGGGCCGCGTTCGGGGAGTCGGCGGTCTACGTCGAGCGCGCCGTCGAGCGGCCCCGCCACGTCGAGGTCCAGGTCCTCGGTGACGAGCACGGGGCGCTGGTCCACCTCTTCGAGCGTGACTGCTCGATCCAGCGGCGCCACCAGAAGCTCGTCGAGGAGTCGCCGGCGCCCGGTCTCGACGCGGACCTTCGCGCCCGCCTCCACCTGGCGGGCGTGCGCGTGGCGGCCGCCGCCGGGTACCGGAACGCGGGGACCGTCGAGTTCCTCGTCGAGGGAGCGCGGTTCTACTTTCTCGAGATGAACGCCCGGCTCCAGGTGGAGCATCCCGTGACGGAGGAGGTCGTCGGACGGGACCTCGTCGAGGCCCAGTTCCGGATCGCAGCCGGGGATCGCCTCGGCTGGACCCAGGAGGACATCTCGGCGCAGGGAGCGGCGGTCGAGTGCCGGATCTATGCCGAGGACCCGGACCGGGGGTTCCTGCCGTCTCCCGGGACCGTGACGGCCCTCGAGCTGCCGGAAGGGCCCGGGTCTCCGCCACGAGTGCGGTGTGGAGCCGGGGAGCGTGGTCACCGTCCACTACGATCCGCTTCTCGCCAAGCTCATCGCGGCCGGCCGGGATCGGAACGACGCGCTGGACCGCCTGGCGGAGGCGCTGGATCGATACCGGGTCGAGGGGGTGAAGACCACTCTCCCCCTGCATCGACGGATCCTGTCCAGCCCGGCGTTCCGGGCGGGCGCCGTGCACACGCGGTTCCTGGAGGGAGGGCCCTAGGACGATGGCAGACGACGTGCGCGCCCACATCACGGGCGTGGTGTTCCAGATCGTCGCCGGCGCGGGCAGCACGGTCGCGGCCGGCGACCCGATCCTGATCCTGGAATCGATGAAGATGGAGATTCCCGTCGAGGCCCCGCGGGCGGGCGTCGTGCAGGAGGTTCGCGTGAGCGAGGGGCAGACGGTCCAGGAGGGGGAGGTCGTCGCGACGCTGGGGTGAAAAGGAACCGGCCGGCCAGTCCAGGACTGGCCGGCCGGTGGAACGATCCGGGCGGGGGAGGCTCTCCGCCTAGTTCTCGACGAAGCTCCTGAGGCCGCGGGCGCGAAGGGGTGACCGCAGCTTGCGGAGCGCCTTGGCCTCGATCTGGCGGATGCGCTCGCGCGTGACGTCGAAGCGCTGACCCACCTCTTCCAGGGTGTGCTCGCCCTCCTCGCCGATCCCGAACCGCAGCCGGAGGATCTGCGCCTCCTTCTCGGAGAGGCCCGACAGGGCCCGCTCGACCTGCGCCGTGAGGTCGTCCGACAGGAGCGACTCCACCGGCGACGGCGTGCGCTTGTCCTCGAGGAAATCCCCGAGGTCGGAGTCCTCGCCGATCGGCGTCTCGAGCGAGAGCGGCTTCTTGCACGACTCCAGGATCAGCCGCACCTTGCGGAGCGGCAGCTCGCACCGCTTGGCCAGCTCCTCCGGGGTCGGCTCCCGGCCGAGCTCCTGGTACAGGCCGCGATTCACCCGCGCGAGCCGGTTCAGCGTCTCGATCATGTGCACCGGGATCCGGATCGTGCGCGCGTGATCCGCGATCGCCCGCGTGATGGCCTGGCGGATCCACCAGGTCGCGTAGGTCGAGAACTTGAACCCGCGACGATACTTGAACCGGTCCACCGCCTTCATGAGGCCGATGTTGCCCTCCTGGATGAGGTCCAGGAGCGGCATGTCGTGGTTCAGGTAGCGCTTGGCGATCGAGACCACGAGCCGAAGGTTCGCCTCCATCAGGGCCTTCTTCGCGTGGCGCACCTCGAACTCGCCCGCATCGAGGTCTCGCGTGACGCGCGATCGCCCGCTTGGCGGGCAGCCCCAGCTCGGCCTCGATCACCCGGGCGCGCTTGCGAAGCTCGCTCTTCGTCGTCTTGTCCGGCGCCGCCTCGATCTGCTTCTGGAGCCCGCCCAGCTCCTGGCCGAGCGCACGGAGGCGCCCCACCCAGCGGTCGACGACGATCGGCTTCAGCGGGAGGTCGCCCAGGAGCGCGCACCCGATCCTGGTGATTCTGGGCGATCCACTCCTGGATCGCCTTGATCGTCGAATCCTTCCGGGCCCGGTTACGCGACGCCTCGAGCTCGCCGAGCTCCCGGTCCAGGCGGCGGATCTGCGCGAAGACGTTCTGGACCCGGCGGAGCTCGCTCTCCGTGAGCTCGGTCCCGTCGAGCGCCTCCAGGTACTGGTCGGACTCGACCTCGCGCTTCCGCAGCTGCTCGGCCAGGTCCATGAGCTGGCCCCGGACCATCGGGACCGCCATGATCGCCCGGCGGACCCGCTCCTGGCCCCGCTCGATCTGCTGTCCGAGCCGCACCTCCTGCTCGGAGTTCAGGAGATGGATGCGACCGATCTCGCGGAGATAGAGGCGGACGGGATCCTCCGGGCTGCTGAGGCTCTCCTCGGCCGGCTCCTCGTCCTCCTCGGTGGCCCGGTCGGTGCCCCGGTCGTACTCGTCCGGAGACTGCGCCAGGGCCTCCTCGGCCTCACCCGTGACGGGCAGGTCGAGTCCGTGAAGGATCTCTTCCACCTTGTCCGCGGGGACGAGCTCCCCCGGCGGCTGGCTCATTCCTTCCTCGGGCTTGGCCTGTCGAATTCTGGACACGGCCACCGAGGAGCTACGGTCTTGCACGGCACCACGCTGGAGCATCGCTCACCTTTCTCTGGCCCCGATACGACTCTCTGGCCCCGATACGACGTAATGTCTCCGGCTCTCCCGTCGTACGCCCACTATGAGACGTACGAGCCCCCCGGAAAGTTTCCACGGGGCCCATCTTTTTCGACTGCCTCGCACCTTTGTTCATGTGACGGTCCGGAACTCACGATAGATTCAACGGAATATGCGGATCGAGGCCGAAAGGGCCATCGGGACTTGCCTCCTACGCCCGCACCGGGCATGTACAAAGTGCAAACATCCGGCCGACTTCCAGGCTCCCCCGGCCGCCGGCGACCGGTGTTACCATGCCGACGCCACCCCAATGCGCGCAGAGATCGTCAGCGTCGGCTCCGAGCTCCTCCTGGGCCAGATCGTCGACACCAACGCCGCGTTCATCGCCCGACAGCTGGCCGCCCTCGGGCATCGACCTGTTTCAGAAGACCACGGTCGGGGACAACCTCGGCCGGGTGGCCGCCGCCCTGGAGACGGCCCTCAGCCGGGCCGACGTCGTCATCACCACCGGGGGACTGGGACCGACGGAGGACGACATCACCCGGGAGGCGGTCGCGCGGGCCAGCGGGAGAGACCTGGAGTTTCACCCCGAGCTCCTGGACCCAGATCGAGGCCTTCTTCCAGGCCCGGGGCCTGCCACTGTCGCCCTCGAACCGGAAGCAGGCGTACATCCCTCGGGGAGCCATCCCCCTGCCGAATCCGGTGGGCACCGCCCCCTGTTTCATCCTCGAGGACGGCGCGCGCACGCTCATCGTCCTCCCCGGGGTTCCGCGGGAGATGGAGTACCTGCTGCGCACCGGCGCCCTCCCGCACCTCCGGGCCCGCTACGGGCTCCAGGCGGCGATCGTGTCGCGGCTGGTGCGCATCGCGGGGCTTGGCGAGAGCCGGGTGGGGGAGCTCCTTGCCGACCTCATGGCCAAGGGCGCGAATCCCACGGTCGGGACGATGGCCCATCCGGGCCAGGTCGACGTCCGCATCGCGGCCAAGGGATCGGATGAAGCGGCGGCGCGCGCCCTCATTGCGCCGGTCGAGGCCGAGATCCGCGCCCGGCTCGGGGACACCGTGTTCGGCACCGACGGAGAGAGCCTGGAAGGCGCGGTGGCGAACCGGCTCGCCGAGCAGGGCCGGACGCTCGGCCTGGTCGAGGTCGGGACCGGCGGCCTCGTGTCGGAGCGGCTCACGAGCGTGCCCGGTATGGCGGGCCGGCTCGAGTCGCTGGTGACCAGCCTGGAGGGCGCCCGCCGGCGCCTGGGCGTGCCGTCCGAGTCAGCGGCCGACCTCGCCCGCGCGGTCCGGCTCTGGGCGGGGACGGACGTCGGCGCGGCGCTGGTGATGGCGGCTGCCGAGGGAGAGGGACCGAACCCCGTCTATCCCACCCGCATCGGGGTGGCGACTGCCGAGGGCGTCAGCGAGGCTCCAGCACCGTCCTGGTGGCGACCTCCGCCAGGTGCGTCTCCGGGCGGTCGTCCTGACGCTCGACGGTCTTCGCCGGGCACTGGTCGGGTCGGCCTGACCCGGCCCCGCGTCGCGTGACGGGCCCCGTCAGCGTCGAGGAGGCGATCGGGCGCCTGAAACCGGGCATGCGCGTCCTGCTCCCGCCCGGCTGCGGGGAGCCGACGCCCCTGATCGACGAGGTCGTGCGTCAGGCGGAGCGGCTCCGCCCGCTGACGCTGATGGGGGGCCTCCACCTGGGCGGCCACGCCTTCTGTGCTCCGGAGCACCATGGGCGCCTCCGCTGGGTGACCTTTCACGCCATGCCGGCCCTTCGCGACGCCCTGGCGCGGGACCAGGCGGAGTTCGTTCCGCTCCGCTACTTCGACGTCCCGTGGGCGTTCGGGCCCGAGGGGCCCTGGGCGGCCGACGCGGTCCTGGCGCAGACCGCGCCGCCCGACAGCGCCGGGCGGCTCTCCCTCGGCGTGTCGACCAGCTACCCTCTGCCGGTGGCGCGCCTGGCGCCCCTCGTGATCGCCGAGGTGAACCATCGAATGCCGCGGACGCTCGGCGACAGCACGATTCCGCTGGACCGGGTGGCCGCGTGGGTCGAGACCGACCGTCCGCTGGTTCCGTACGCCGCGCCCGCGATCGGGGAGGTGGAGCGGCGGATCGCCGCCCACGTCGCCGAGATCGTGCCGGACGGGGCGACCATCCAGATCGGCATCGGCGCGACGCCCGAGGCGGTCGTCTCGGGACTGGGCGGCCACCGGGACCTGGGCGTCCACTCGGCGCTGTTCGACTCGATGCGGCCGCTCCTCGAGAGCGGCGTCATCACCGGGGCGAGGAATCGCCGCCACCCGGGGTGCCTCGACCTCGGCGAGATCATGGGCACCGAGCCGCTGTTCCGCTGGGTCCACGAGAACCCTCGCGTGCACATGGAGCCCTCGACGACGATCCACGATCCGAGGGTGGTGGCCGCCCTCGAGCGATTCGTCTCGATCAACTCGGCGATCGAGATCGACCTGACGGGCCAGGTGAACGCCGAGGCCGTCGGCGCGCGCCAGGTGGCGGGGATCGGGGGCCAGTTCGACTTCGTGGCGGGAGCGGCTCTGGGCGGGGGTCGGTCGGTGATCGCGCTGCCGTCGACCGGCCGGCGCGGGGAGGTCTCCAGGATCGTGCCCCGGCTCGCGGCCGGGACCCCGGTCACGACACCGCGCCACCTGGTGGACTGCGTGGTGACCGAGTTCGGGCGCGCCGAGCTGCGAGGGTTGAGCGACGGCCAGCGTGCCCGCGAGCTGACGCGGCTCGCCCACCCGCGATTCCGCGAGGGGATCGAGCGCGAGTGGCGGGCTGGCCGTCAGGCCTTCTGATGCGCTCGGATTCCGGCGAAGACCTCCTCGTCCTTGGGGAAGCGGTAGGTCTCGTCCTTCGAGTAGATGCGCTTGCCGTCGAGCGTCACGTCGAACACGCCACCGTGTCCGCCCTCGAGGCTAGCGGTGACTCCGAACTCTTTCTTGATGGAGGCCTGCAGACTGGAGGCCTGTGGGTAGTAGTCTCATTCGGTGCAGTAGGTGATCTTGATGTCCATGCGTGCGTCTCCTTTCCGGGCCGGTGTCCGGCCCCGGGTCGCCTCGATGATAGCAGACGCCGCAACGCGAGCGTCAAGCCGCGTGGCGCACGGCGCCGGCGTGGCGAGTGGCCGGGCGCGAAGCCATGCGGGGTCCCGGGCGAGCCCCGGGCGCGCCGCCGCGCGTCGTGTGCGACTGAACGTCCCGTCGCCGGTCGGGCAGGGGGAGGGATCGTGGCCAGCGTCTGCGTGATCGGAAGCTCCAACCTCGACTTCACGGTGTCCGTCCCGCGGCTCCCGGGCGTCGGGGAGACGGTGTCGGGCGGCACGCTGGTCACGTCACCCGGCGGGAAGGGCGCGAACCAGGCGGTGGCCGCCCGCCGCCTCGGCGTCGACGTGGCCTTCGTCACGCTGCTCGGGGCCGATCCGATGGGAGACCGTCTCGCATCGGCCCTGGCCGAGGCCCGCCTTCCGCCCGGACCGATCGGCCGGACGGCCGAGGCGCCCACCGGTGTCGCGCTCATCTCGGTGGACCCGGAGGGGCGCAACCAGATCGCGGTCGCGCCCGGCGCGAACCACCGGCTCACGCCGGATCGGGCCCGGAGCCACGTCGATCTCCTCCGGAGTGCCGACGTCGTGCTCCTGCAGCTCGAGACGCCGATCGAGACGGTGCGCTGGGCGCTCGGCGAGGCGCGGCGTCTCGGCAAGAGGACGGTGCTCAACCCGGCTCCGGCGCGCGTGCTCCCGCTTCCCGCCGATCTCCTGCCGCTGGTAGACTACCTGACGCCGAACGAGATCGAGGCGGGGCTCCTCGCGGATCGGGAGGTCCGGAGCCCGGCGGATGCGGAAGCCGCGGGTCGTGCCCTCGTCGCCCGCGGGGTGTCCACCGTCGTCGTGACGCTCGGCTCGGCGGGCGCGGTCGCCGTCGGGGCCAGTGGGACCGTCCGGGTGCCGGCCTTTCCGGTCGAGGCGATCGATACGGTGGGGGCCGGCGACGCCTTCAGCGGCGCCCTGGCGGCCTCCCTGGCCGCCGGCGCGCCCCTCGAGGATGCGCTCCTCGTCGCCAGCGCGGCGGGGGGACTGACGTGCACGCGCCGGGGCGCGGTCGACGCCATGCCCACGCGCGAGGAGGTCGTCGGACTCATGAAGCGGCACGATCGAGAGCCGAAGGCGGCCTGGGCGCGGGAGTGGAGCCGATGACGGCGCCGAGGCCTGCTCGCGCGCACTACGCGTGGGTGATCCTCGGCGGAGTGTCCCTCGCGCTCCTGGCGGCCTCCGGGGTGCGAAGCGCCTTCGGCGTGTTCATCAAGCCGATGGAGGCGGAGTTCGGCTGGGATCGCACCGCGCTGTCGCTCGTCGCGGCGCTCGGGTTCGTGTTCAACGGGGCCAGCGGGCCGGTGGTGGGCCGACTCGCCGACCGGTGGGGCAGCCGCATCGTGCTGGCGTCCTCGGGCGTGCTGCTGGGTGTCGGCGCGCTGAGCGCGGCGCTCATCGTGTCCCTCTGGCAGCTCTACGCGACCGTCGGCGTGATCGTGGCGATCGGGGCGGGCGCGGCGTCGCCGGGCGTCGCCGCGGTCGTGGTGACGCGGTGGTTCGAATCGAGACGCGGCCTGGCGCTCGGGATCGTCGGCGGGGCCATGGCCGCCGGGCAGCTCCTGGTGATCCCGCTCGCCATGGGGCTCACGATGCGGTGGGGCTGGCGGACGGCGTTCGTGGTCCTCGGCGTGGCCTTCCTGGCGGTCGTCCTGCCGCTCGTGCTGGGCGTGATCCGGAACAACCCGCGCGACATGGGGCTGACCCCCTACGGCGCCGCGGCCCGGGTCCCGGGGACGGCCGGGGCGTCCCCGCCGGTGTCCGACGAGCCCCGCACCACGCTCACGGACGCGATCGCCACGGCGCCGTTCTGGCTCCTGGCCGGGAGCTTCTGGGTGTGCGGCTACACGAGCACCGGTCTGATCATGACCCACCTGATCCCTCACGCGACCGAGCACGGCTTCCACGGCGGCCAGGCCGCCCAGGCGCTCGGCGTGATGGGCGCGTTCAACATCGTCGGGACGATCGCGTCGGGCTGGATCTGCGACCGATTCGGGCAGAAGGTGCCGCTGGCCGCGTACTACGGCCTGCGAGGGGTGTCGCTGCTGTTCCTGCCCTATGTCGGGACGCTGCCCGGGCTGTTCGCGTGGGCCGTGGTCTTCGGCCTGAACTACATCTCCACCGTTCCCGCCACGACGGCGCTGACGGCGAAGATCTACGGGCGCTACTCCGTGGGCGAGCTGTCCGGCTGGATCTTCTTCTCCCATCAGATCGGCTCGGCGGTGGGGTCGCTGGCGGGCGGCTACCTCTACGACCGGTTCGGCAACTACACGGTGGCCTTCCACTCGGCGGCATTCGTCGCCTTCGCCGCCACGCTGATGGTCCTGGCGATCCGCGAGCGCCCGGCCGTTCGGCGCCCGCCGGCCGCGGTCGTGGTCGCCCCGGCTGCCGGCGTCTGACCGGCGAGGCCGCAGGACCACGGAGGGACGACCATGGCGACGGAGACGGGGACGATCCTGACGGCGTGCGCGGAGGGCGTGGCCACGATCACGCTCAACCGGCCGGAAGTCCGCAATGCGCTCGACATGACGATGCGGCGGGACCTCGAAGCCGCTCTGGCCCGGCTCGATCAGGACGCGGGGGTGCGGGTGCTGGTCGTTCGGGGCGCCGGCGAGCACTTCTGCGCGGGCGGCGACGTCAGGTTCATGCGCGACAATCCGATGACGGCCGCGGAAGGCCAGTCCCGGGTCGAGGCGATCAACCGGGCCATCCTGGCCCTGGCTCGGTTCCGGACGCCCACGATCGCCATGGTGGACGGGGCCGCGGCGGGCGCCGGCTGCAACATCGCGCTGGCGTGCGATCTCGTGGTGGCGTCGGACCGGGCGCGCTTCGGCGAGATGTTCGCCCGGATCGGCCTGGTCCCCGACGCGGGAGGCACGTACTTCCTTCCGCGCCGGGTCGGTCTCGCGCGGGCGAAGGAGCTGGTCTTCGCGGCCGACATCATCGACGCACGGGAGGCGGAGCGGATCGGCCTGATCAACCGGGTCGTTCCCGCGGGCGACCTCGAGACGGAGGCCTACGCGCTGGCGCGGCGGATCGCCGACGGCCCGCCGAAGGTCCTGGCCGCGGCGAAGGCGCTTCTCGACCGCGCGGCGGGGCTCGACCTCGAGTCGGCGCTCCACTGGGAGGCGCTCACCCAGGGGGCGATGATCGCGTCCGGTCGACCACCGCGAGGGCGTCCGCGCCTTCTTCGAGAAGCGGGCGCCTCGGTTCACGGGCGAATAGGAGGATCCGGCCGCAAGTTCCCGCCGCAGAACGGATTCCGAATCCTTGACAGCTTTCGAGAGCGGGTAGTAGGCTGGCGGCGGCTGTAACCCTCCGATCGCGAAAGGCAGCCATGCACAAGGCGAAGATCATCGGGACGGGTATGGCGGTGCCCGACGGCGTGGTGGACAACCACCTGCTCGCGCGCTGCTTCACCACTTCCGACGAGTGGATCACCCAGCGCACCGGGATCAAGGAACGCCGAGTGCTGCCGAGCACGTTCCGATTCCTGCAGAAGCTCGCCGAGGCGCCCGACAAGGCCGCGTACGTGCGCGAGGTCTACGATCGCGGCGTCGACGGGAACATCGACGCGGACCTGACGCCCGCGGACCTGGGGCGCGAGGCGGCCGAGATGGCCCTCAAGAACGCCGGGCTCCAGATCGACGACATCGACTTCATGATCGTCACCACGACCATACCGGAGTACGCGTACCCCCACACGGGGGCTGTCATGTCGTCGAAGTTCGGCCTCACTTCGACGCCGGTGCTGAACCTCCAGCAGGGGTGCTCGGGGTTCGTCTACGCGCTGGCGGTCGCCGACGCGTTCATCCGGATCGGCAGCTACCGGAAGGTGCTCGTCGTCGGCGCCGAGGGGCTGTCGACGATGCTCGAGTACTCGGACCGGGGCCGCGACATGGCCGTGCTCTTCGCGGACGGCGCCGGGGCCGTGGTGCTCCAGTCCGTCGATGCGAGCTCGCGGAGCGGGTTCATCTCCCACCACCTCCACCAGGACGGCACGATCCTGGACAAGCTGAACGGCGAGATCTACGGGTCCTCGACCTACCCGATCGTGTCGAAGAAGAAGATCGACGACGGGCGGGCGAAGCCCTCGATGAACGGGCGGGCGGTGTTCACCCACGCCGTGCGGCGCTTCAAGGAGGTCATGCGGGAGTCGCTGGAAGCCAACGACCTGACGCCCGAGGACATCGACTTCTTCCTGTTTCACCAGGCGAACCAGCGGATCCTCGACGCGATCGCGGAGTACGCCAAGATCCCGGAGCGCAAGCTGTTCAACAACGTGCACAAGTACGGGAACACGTCGGCGGCCTCGGTGCCGATCTGCATGCACGAGGCCTTCACCGAAGGGCGGATTCGCGAGGGCGACCTGGTCCTCACCGCCGCCTTCGGCGCCGGCTTCGCCTGGGGGGCCTCGCTCTTCCGCTGGTAGTTCTGGCGCCGCCGGCGGCGGCCGTCGACTGGTCAGGGCGTGGTGCCGGGCCGGCGGTTCCGTTCCGGCTCGTTGGCTCCGGCGCCGGCGTCGTGCCCGCGCAGTTCGAGTCGGCCGCAGCCGGCCGTGAACACGACGGTGACGGCGCCCTCGGTCTCGACGGCCTGCCCGCGTCCGTCGCGCCCCCCGAACGTGATCTCCACCGGTCGCCGCCGTTCCCGGCGCCGCCCTTCGATCCCGGCGGAACCAGGACGACGGAGAACGTCGCGCGTGTTGCCGCGCGACGTTGCCCATGACGACGGTCCCGGCGGGGACGAGGACGGCGGTGCCGAACGTGAAGGGCCCCCCGATGCGCGCGCCGGTCGCCGACGTGATCGTCACCGTGTATGACCGGATGACCACGTTGTCGAGCGCGTTGGGAGAGGTGATCCTCGGATTCTTGAGGTTGTTCCGGAGGGTCACGCAGGCCGACGTGGTCGTCGTCTGCTGAGGTCGAGGAAGGGACGCTGGAGACGATGGCTCCGCCGCTGAGCGAGAAGCCGTCGACGGTCAGGAAGACGAACGCGCTCCCGCTCTGGCCGGAGCCTCCCTCGCAGGCGCCCAGGAGGGTCGGCGATGGCCAGGAGCGCCAGGCTGTGGCGGACGCGGGCCGACCAGGGGCGGCGGCGGCGGCAGGCGACGGCCAGGGGCGCGCTCATGGCGTCACCGGCGCCATGTCCGGCCGGAGGATGTTCGGGTGCAGGCGCAGATCCTTCTCCAGGCCCGGGCGCTGGCCGCGCACCTGCTGGAGGATCTCCTGGCCCTCGCTGGGGTCCCCGATCACGCGGGGGGTGATCAGGAGCAGGAGCTCGGTCCGCTCGATCCGGTCGACGGTGGCGCCGAACAGGAAGCCGATGACCGGGATCTTGGAGAGCCACGGGATCCCCTGCTTCGTGGCTAGCCCGCCGGGTCCGGATGAGCCCGCCCAGCACCAGCGTCTGGTTGTCCCGCAGGACCACGGACGTCTCCGCCTCCCGCTTGATGATGTCCGGGGAGCCGCTCGGCGGCCGGGGGTCCCCCACGTCGTTGACCGTCTGCTTCACGTCGAGGGCGACCACCCGCTTGTCGCTGATGCGGGGCGTGACGGTCAGGATGATGCCGGCGTCACGGTACTCGACGGCTCTGGGTGAGGACGTTGCGTCGGGGCCTGCTGCGGCGTGGGCGACGTGGCTGCGATGCCCGTCTGGGACACCGACCTGCTGCGTGACGATGGGCACGGAGTTCGAGACGTTGATGACGGCCTTCTTGTTCTCCGAGGTCAGGATCGTCGGGCTGGACAGCACGGTCAGCTGGCCGTAGTTGGCGTAGAGATTCAGCAGTGCCGAGGAAGCGGTCGGTCTCGAACAGGAGGAAGCTCAGCCCGGCCGTGGCAGGCGCAGGCGATCGCCGCGGCCGCCGCCGGGGAGCGTCGGGGTCGTCTGGCCACCGGGCAGCGGCGACAGCGGGCCCACGTCGACCTGTCGCGACGGACCCGACGTTGTACGGCGTGCCCGCCGACCGTGACGTCGCGCTGGGTCCGGAGCGCCCACTCGAGGCCGAGCCGGTTCTCGTCGTTCAGGCCGACCTCGGCGACCAGCACCTCGATGAGGACCTGCTTCGGCGTGCGGTCGAGCTTCCGGATCGTGTCCTCGATGAGCGGCCAGTTGCGCGGGAACGTCGTGACGATCAGCGCGTTGTTGGGCTCGTCGGCGACGACCTTGACCTGGCCTTCGACGACGCTCGGCTCGAGGTCGCTTCCCGTCGCCACGACCGCGACGACAGGGCGAGGGCGGCGGGCCCGGCGCGCCCCCGGTCCCCTGAAGGCGGCTGCTGGTCGCGGCGCTCGGGCCGCGCCCGCGGCCTCGCCGGGCTTCCCGAAGATCTCGGTCAGCGTCGCGGCCAGCTCCTTCGCCTTGACGTTCTCCACGTAGTAGACGAAGACGCGCTTGTTGGCCTGGGTGTCCACGTCGAGCTGGCCGGTCAGCTTGGACGCGAGCTCGACGTCGGACCGCCGGCCGGACACGAACAGCGCGTTCGTCCGCTTGTCGGCGAGGATCAGGGGAGGCCGGTCGCCGGAATCGGCGGCGGCCCCGGGTCGCGCTGGGCGCCGCGGGCGGCGCCGCCGGGCCGCGGGGGCGCCGGGGCGGGCGCCGGGCACCGGGGCCACCGAGGTGCGGACGCGCCGGCCGCTGAAGAACTCGTTCAGGATCCGCGCCAGCTCCACCGCGTCGGCGAACCGGACGGGGATCAGCCGGAGCTCGTCGGTCGCGACCTCCACGTCGAGCACGCTCAGGATCTGGAGAATGCGCGCCACGTTGGCGGCGGTGTCGGTGATGATCAGGAGGCTGCCCTGGACGACGAGGTTGCCGCCCTGGACGAACGGCCGCAGCGTCGCCGCGACCCGGTCAGCCGGCGCGTACTGGAGCGGGACGATCTGCGTGATCACCTCGTCGTCGCGCCGGGTGGGGTCCGCCTGGGCGCCGATGACGGTGGGCAGCGGACGCTCGCGCGCAGCCGCTCGTCGGCAGGATCTTGTAGAGATTGCCCGAGCGGATGGCCGTGACGCCGTTGACCTCGAGCACCGCCAGGAGGACGTTGAAGACCTCGTCCTCCGGGATCCGCCCCGAGGTCTGGATCGTGACCTTCTTCCCGGCGACGCCGGGACCGATCGTGTAGTTGAACCCCGCGATCTCGCTCGCCGCCTGGATGACGGCTTCGATGTCGGCGTTGTCGAAGTTGAGAACGATCTGGCGCCCGGCTCGGGCCGGGCGGGGTGATCGGTCGGGCGGGCGCCGCCTGGGCCGTCGGTCCCCGTCCGGCGGAGCGCGGTGGGTGGGCGCACCGAGGGGCAGGGGCGGCACGGGCGCCCCGGCCGCTCCGCCTCGGGGCGAGGCGGGGCGCTGGGCAAGGCGACCGGCCGCTCGGCGGGAGCCGGTGTCACCGGCGACCGCGGTCACGGTCACGGGCGCCTTGGCGGCGGGCGGGGGCTTGGACCCGCCGGCTCCGGAGCCGGCGCACCCGCCGAGGACGGCAGAGCCCGAGGACCGCGATCCAGCGGCGCGCCAGCGTCTTCGCGATCATTCCTCCTCGGTCGGCTGTTCCTGCGTCTCCGTGCTCGGCGGCGGCGGGGGAAGCGGCATTGGCTGGCCGCGGCCGCTCCGGGAGGACCGGATGCCCGTGGTCGGCGCCGGCGGCGGCACCGGAGGCCTCGCCGCCGCCGGCCGGCCCGCTCCTCCAGCCTCTGGCGATTGTACGCCCGGCGGGGGCGGCAGACTGGCGAGGTTTCGAGGGGTCGGAGAGCAGCACCTCGAAGGTCTCGCCCCCCCGGCGCAGCACGACCCGATCCGGCTTGATCTGCTCGAGGCGGGCGTCCCCCACCAGGTCCCCCACCGAGTACGCGAAGACCCGCCGCCGCTGCATGTCCTCCAGGTAGGCGCGGCCGCGGCCCTCGGCGAGGATCACGACTCCGTAGAGCCGCGGCTTCGGCGCGGGCGGGGCCGGCGCGCCGGCTCCGGTCGCTGGGGCGGGGCGGCTCCGGCGCGGTCTCGGTCCGCGTCGGGCTGAAGAGGTTGCGCTCGGCGACGACGGCGAAGCCCGTGAGCGGGGTCCGGGCGCGGCCGGCGGCCGGCGGCGGTGGCGCCTCGGCCGACGCCGCCGGCGGCGCCTGCGGCGCCGCGACCGGCGGGCGCGCGGCCCAGCCTCGTACAGACGGACTCCGAGGAAGGCCGCGGCCACGAGCAGGAGAGCGTCGACGAGCAGGAGGAGCGCGCCGCGCCACGGTTCAGCCTCCCGGTCGCGCCGCCGGCGCGGCGCCGCGCGGGCGGGGGCCGGACCCGAGCCCGGCAACGCCGGGATGAATCCGCTCAGCGCGATCGTCGCCGACAGGTCGCGCATTCGCGCCGGTGGCCGGCGCCCGCACCTTGAGGTCGGTCATGGCGAGGAGGATCGGCGCCTCCTCGAGACGGTGGAGAAACGCCGTCAGCCCGCGGATCGGGCCGCGAGAGCGTCACCTCGACGGGCACCTCCGCGTAGCCTCCGCGGTCCACCGGAGCGAGGATCCGCTCGCTGCGGACCTCGATGCCAGCCTCCTGCGCCGTCGTCTTGACCAGCTTCTGGAGCTCGGACGCCGCGACCGGCGCCTTGTCGCCGGCCAGGAGCCGCCCTCGGCGGCGGGCGATCTCGGTCGCGCAGCGTCCCGAGCTCCCGGCCATACGCTTCCGACCGGGCGACGAGGCGCTCCTGGCGCGCGAGGAGACCGCGCCGGGCCACGACCAGCTCGCGCGTCGCGGCGTGCGCCTCGATCAGCGGCTCGACGACGTAGACGTAGCCCGCCACCCCGATCCGCGATGAGCCCCGCGACGATGAGGAGCCGGCGCTCGCGGGGACGGAGGGCCGGCATCCTAGCGCTCTCCCCCGCGCCGCTCCCAGGTGGCGCGAAGCCGGAACTGCTCGCGGTCCCGACCCTTCGTCACCGGCGAGGTGAACTCGACTCGCTCGAGCGCCGGGCGAGGCCTCGAGCAGCGGAATGAGCTGCGAGGCGGCGTTGGCGAAGCCGCCCAGCTCGAGCCCGTTGCGGTCGACGGAGAGGTTCGTCAGCCACGCGTCGCCGGGGAGGGTGTCGGTGAGCTCCCGGAGCACGGGCAAGGGATGGAGCCCCTGCTCCTCGAAGCCGCGGAGCGTCGTCAGCTCGCGCCGCGCGCGCTCCACCTCGGCGGCGAGCCGCTCGGCCTGCTGGACCTCGGGAGCGAGGCGGGCGATGGAAGCGTCGAGCGCCGCGAGGGCTCGCCGCTCCTTCACGAACGTGACGGCCGGGATCGCGACGCCGATCGCCGAGGGCGAGGAGCGCCAGCGCGGCCGTGGCGGCGAGCGGCCAGGGGAACGGGCGCGGGCGAAGCTCGTCGGGCAGGAGGTTCGCCACCGGGCGCCTTCCGGCCCGTGCGCTCGAGCGCGACGGCCAGGGCGGGCAGGCTCACGTTCTCGTCGGCCGCCGAGGTCCGGCGGGGCGTCGATGCCCACCCGCATCGGCAGCCTCTCGACCTCGAGCGCCGGCGGCGGAAGGCCGCCGACGACGACCTCGGCGACCTCCCGCCGGTCACCCTCCGGCAGGGCCGCCAGCGTCCGGCCGATCTCGGCCTCCAGCGCGCGCCCGCGCGCCTCGGGGTCCACCGGGACCGGGAACGCGCGGCTCCCCACGACCCGCCCGTGGACGACCACGGCCAGCTCGGCGTCGGCCGCTTCCAGCCAGAGCACGATCCGGCCGCGCGCGGGATCGCCCGTCACCAGACGGGCGAGGCTGTGGATGGCGACGCTGACCAGCCGCGGCGGGAGGCCGGCGTCCCGGAGCATCCCGCGGATCCGCTCCTGGCTCCGCCGCTCGACGGCCACGAGCAGTACGCGGAGCGGGCGGCCCGCCTCGCTGGACAGGGCCTCGAAATCGAAGAGCGCCTCGGCCGGCGGGAAGGGCAGATGGCGCTCCAGCTCGAATCCCGACCATCCGGCGGAGATCCGCGCCGGCGACGGCCGGCAGCTCCACCGCCTTGGCGACCACCGCGCGGCGAGGCAGAGCCGACCTGCGCGCGCCGGGCGCCGGACGCCGGCCTCCTGGAGCTGGCGCCGGATCGAGGCCGCGGCGTCCTCGTCGGCGGGCACGCTGAAGGCCGTGACGACCCGCTGCGCGCCCAGTCTCTCCCGGAGGGCGACCACGTCGACCTGTCCGTCCCGGAGCGCGAGTCCGACGACGTCGCTCATCGGGCGACCCTTGGACGGCCTTCGGCCTGTGGGGCGCTGCGGGCGGCTCGAGCGCGCTCTGGCCCGTGGGCTCATCGCGCCGCCTTGCCGGACGGCTCCCGGCCCGCGACGCGCCGATCGCGGAGGGCGCCGTGGGCGGCCGCGGCGCCTCCGACCAGCGCCACGCGCGAGGCACCATCTGGACCTGTCCCGTCCCGGTCTGCGCTCGACGATCGCCGTGAGGACGCGGCCCGCGGGCACCGCGCCCCCCGCCCAGGCCTCGATGCGGAACGTGTCGGAGCCGACCTGCGGGTTGTTGCGCCGCGAGCCCCGGCGGGATGCCCGACGGGTCGGCATACGGGCGGCGACCGATCAGGACCTCCACCTCGGCCTGGGCGAAGCCGAGGGCCCGCAGCACGACGGGGCTCGCGGTGTTCACGTGTGATCGCGTTCGTGCCGAGGACGGTGAGGTGCTCGGCCAGGCCGGGCGCTTCGGGGCGGCCGTAGAGAAGCGCCCGGGTGACGCCCTTCACCTGGAGCAGCTCGTCCACGCTGTCGAAGTTGGCGTTCTTGGACCGGTACGGGACCGGCAGGCCGAGGTAGTAGTCGCTCTCCGCCCCGTTCAGGCGGTGCTCCTCGTTCGGGTCGCGCCAGTCCTGGATGGAGTCGACGATCACGTCGCGATCGGTCTTCTCGACGCCGGCCTCCTGGAGAAGCCGGTCCAGGACATCCCGGCGTGGCCCGGTTGATGTTGATCCGCGCGGTCTCGTCGGTGATCCGGTAGGAGAACCGGCCCGGATCGATCCGGAGATCGTGACGCTCGGGCACCGTGGGGATGCCGAGCCGACTCCGCCGGAACAGGAGGGCGCCGCCGGCGTCGAGCTCGTGCGTCAGTGCCTCGGGCAGGATCTCCGCGAGCGCCCGCTGGTAGCCGGCCTCGGCGAGCCAGGTCTCCGACAGGGAGGAGCGGAAGTTCGTGCGCGGTCACCGCCTCGAGGCGCATCGCCTGGGCGAACTCCGCGACGATCGTGAGCAGCAGCGCGAGCAGGAGCAGCACCATGACCAGCGCGACCCCCGCGTCGTTCCGGAACCGGGCGGGACGGGCGGCGAGCCTCACTGGGCCTGCTTCCCCATCGGCAGCGCGACGACGAGCACCGGTGTCGTCCGGGCGAGGCCGGCCACCGCGAGCTCGAGCCGCACCGCGGTCGGCATCCCGCCGGCCTCGCGGCCGTCCCACCGGTCCTGCCACGCGCCGGTCTCGTCCCGGTAGGAGAGGCTGAAGCGGGTGACCGACCGGGACAGGACGCGCTCGGGCCCCGGCGCGAACGGCTCGTCCGAGGGCACGAGCCGCTCGATGATTCGGAGCGCATCCTGTCCCTTGCGCCCGAGGACGACCGCGTGGAACGGGGCGGTCGGGTCGTCCAGCGTGAGCGGCGGCGCGCTCGTCACGAAGCGCACCTCCTCCGGCTCCCCC
Source organism: uncultured Candidatus Rokubacteria bacterium (assembly GCA_963745015.1). Taxonomy (GTDB): domain Bacteria; phylum Methylomirabilota; class Methylomirabilia; order Rokubacteriales; family DASRDR01; genus DASRDR01. The sequence goes on along the minus strand of CAVUVU010000005.1, from coordinate 45,995 downwards.
TCGAAGAGCACGGTGCGCTGCGGGTTCTGGCCCAGGCGCCCCTGGTAGGCCGATGCGCCCGCGAGGGCCTCGCTGATCAGCTCGACGAGCGCGCGGCTCTCCTGCTGGAGGTCCGCGCGCCGCTGTCCGGCCTCCCAGGCGCGGAGCCCGACGCGCAGCGCGGCCGTGGCCAGGACGACGACGACCGCCAGGATGGACACGGCGAGGATGACCTCGAGGAGCGTGAACCCCCGGCGGTCGGCGCGAAGAGCTGCGCGGAGGGGCGCCGGCTCTGCGCCGTATCCCGGCGCCGCGGGAGTCGACCCGACGCCCCCGGCCTGTGGGTCTCACGAGCCGATCCGCCAGGCGCGGAGCGTGGCGAGCTCGAAACGGCGGCCCTGCCCCCACCGCACTTCCACGTTCACGCGAGCCAGCCGGATGAGCATGGCCTCGGGCGTGTCGGGCGGGACGGGGAGGAGCGCCGGGTCGACCGTCACCCGGCGGATCCAGCGGTACGGGCCCTCCGTGCCCTCGGTCGCTCCCTCGGTCAGGGGACCGGGCTCGAGGTCGGCGAGCTTCGCGCTCGCGAGGAGCGCAGCATCGGCGTGATCCCCGGCGGTCCGGGCCAGCCGGAGTCCGCCCCCGAAGAGCTGGAGGACCGCCACGACCGTCGTCGCGAGAACGACGAGCGCCACGAGGACCTCGAGGAGCGTGAACCCCTGGTCCCGCCTGCGAGTCGCGGCCGATGCCCTCATGTCGATTGGCTCAGGGCGCGGGGGCCGCCACCGCCACCCGCCCGGTCACGCCGTGGACCTCGACGACCAGACGCCGGCCGCCGGGGCCCTCCACCACCCACCGGGCGTCCCGGACCAGGCCGCGCGGGGAGAACGTGAGCGTCTCGCCGCCCGAGGCCGCCGCCAGCCGGAATCGCTCGGGCAGCTCGACGCGGCGCAGGGGCTTCGTCGCTTCCGTCCCACGCCAGCGCGGCGCCGCGGTGGCTCGGCTCGAGCACGACCCGGGTGGGCCGCCGGTGCGTGACGGCCTGCTGGCGGGCCTCGCGCAGGAGGGACGCCACCCGGCCGGCGCCCGCCCGGAGCTGGAGACCCTCGCTGCCCCGGCGGATCGACGGCAGGGCGAAGGCCGTCACCGTGGCCAGCGACCGCGAGGACGACGACGAGCTCCAGGAGGGTGACGCCCCTCGCGTCGCGTCCCGCAGGGCGCCGGCTCACCGGGTCTTGCCCTCGCCCCAGCTGGTCACGTCCGCGGCCTCGCCGTCCCCTCCCGCGGCGCTGTCCGATCCGAGCGAGACCAGGTCGTACTCGCCGTGCTCGCCGGGACTCCGGTACTGGTACGGGCTGCCCCACGGGTCCCGGGGGATCTCCTTCTTGAGGTACGGGCCCTCCCAGCCGGGGGCGTTCCCGGGGCTCTGCTGGAGAGCCTGGAGCCCCTCCTGGCTGGAGGGATAGCGCCCGATGTCGAGCTTGAACTGGTCGAGGGCCGCCCCGAGCAGCTCGATCTGCACGCGGGCCGCGGCCTGGCGCGACTGGCCCACCCGGCCGAACAGGCGCGGGCCCACCAGCCCGGCGAGGACGCCCAGGATGATGACGACGATCAGGAGCTCGATGAGCGTGAAGCCGGCCTGATCGCGGGCGTTCGGCCGCCGGTGCCGGGCCCTCGGCGGAGCGGAATGCAGCGGATCGGGTCTTGGCAGAATGGGCATCGGGGACCTCACAGGGGCAGCTCGTTCACGCTCAGGATCGCGAGGAGGATCGCGAGCACGATCGTCAGCACCACGGCGCCCAGCACGACGATGATGGCGGGCTCGAGCGTCGCCACCAGCCGGCGGACCGCCACGCGGACCTCGCGCTCGTAGCTGCCGGCGACCCGCCCGAGCATGTCGTCGAGACGGCCGGTTTCCTCGCCCACGCGCACCATGTGGACGACCAGGGAGGGAAAGGCGCCCGTCTCGGCCATCGGCCGGGCGAGCCCCTCGCCCCGCTTCACGCCGCCGTGGACGGCGACGAGCGCGTTCGCGATCACGCGGTTCCCGGCGCCCTCCCGGGCGACGTCGAGCGCGCCGAGCAGGGGCACTCCGGACGACAGCAGGGTGCCGAGCGTGCGGATGGCGCGGCCCACCTCGACCTTTCGCAGCACCTCGCCCGCGACCGGGAGCGCCAGGAGCCCCGTGTCCAGCTGGAGCCGGCCCGCTTCGGATCGGGCCACCGCCTGCCAGACGACGGCGACCGCGATCACCGCCGCCGCGACCGCCCACCAGTACGTCACGAACACCTCGCTGACCCCCATCACGATCCGCGTGGGCAGGGGGAGCGTCTGCCCGAGGTCCGCCAGGATCACCGCGAAGCGCGGCAGCACGAAGGTCAGCAGGAAGACGACCGCGGCCGCGCCCACGACGATGAGGAGCACCGGGTAGATGAGCGCCGAGACGACCGCCTCGCGGAGCTCCCGGGCGCCCTCCAGGTGCTCGGCGAGCCGGCGGAGGGCGATCTCGAGGACGCCCCCCCGCTCCCCGGCGCGAACGGTATTGACGTACAGGCGCGAGAACGGGCGGGGCTGGTGGCGGGCCAGCGCGTCCGCGAGGGTCGATCCCGCCCGCACGCTCTGCGTCACGTCCTGCACGATCTGCCGGAGCCGCCGGCTGGCCGAGACCTCGCCGAGGACGACGAGGGCGCGCTCGAGCGGCAGGCCCGCCTCCACCAGGGTGGCGAGCTGCTGCGTGAAGTCCAGGACGTCGCGGGAGGGCACGCGCGGCGCGCCGAGCAGCCGCCGGCCGGGCCGCCCTTGCTCGTCCGTCGCCTCGACGCGCAGCGGATAGTAGTCCTCGCGGTGGAGTCGCTCGACGACGGCGTTGGCGTCGAACGCCTCCATCACCCCGTCGACCGTCCGGCCGGCCCGGTCGGCCGCCCGATAGGCGAAGACCGGCACTAGGACTCCAGGTCCTCGTGGGTCACGCGGAGGATCTCGTCCACCGTCGTGACGCCGAGGCAGCACTTGTTCCAGCCGTCCTGGCGGAGCGTCGTCATGCCGGCCGCCACCGCGTTCTGGCGGATCTCGTGCCCGGGGATCTTGCGGAGCGCGAGGCTGCGGATCTCGTCGGTCATGCTCATGAACTCGTAGATCCCCGTGCGGCCGCGGTACCCCGTGCCGCGACAGTCCTCGCACCCGGCCCCGCGCGAGAGCTGCGCGGTGGCGGGGACGCGGTCGATGCCCAGCGCCCGCAGCTCGCCCATGTCCGGCTGGTAGGGCTTCCGGCAGCCCGCGCAGATCAGCCGGACGAGGCGCTGGGCCAGCACTCCCTCCAGCACGGACGCGATCAGGTACGGCTCGACCCCCATGTCGAGCAGGCGCGTCACCGCGCCGGGCGCGTCGTTCGTGTGGAGCGTCGAGAACACCAGGTGTCCGGTGAGCGCGGCGTGGATGCCGATGTCGGCCGTCTCGAGATCGCGGATCTCCCCGACCATGATCACGTCGGGGTCCTGGCGCACGATGTGCCGGAGGCCCGCGGAGAACGTCAGCCCGATCTTCGGCTTGACGTGGATCTGGTTGACGCCGCGAAGCTGGTACTCGACCGGATCCTCGATGGTGATGATCTTCTTGCCCGGCGAGTTGATCTTGTCGAGGGCGGCGTAGAGCGTCGTGGTCTTCCCGGACCCGGTGGGCCCCGTGACCAGGAGCATCCCGTGGGGCAGGCCGATGATGCGCTCGATCGCCCGCCGGCTCCGCTCCTCGAAGCCGAGGTGGTCGAGCGGCATCAGGATCGCCGCCCGGTCGAGGATCCGCATGACGACGCTCTCGCCGTGGAGCGTGGGGATCGTCGAGACGCGAAGGTCGAGCCGCCGCCCCTCGAGGCCCATGCGGATCCGGCCGTCCTGGGGCAGGCGCCGCTCGGCGATGTTCAGCTCCGCCATGATCTTGATGCGCGAGGTGATCGCCGCCCGGAGCCGCTTCGGCGGCGTCTCGGCGTCGAAGAGCACGCCATCGATCCGGTAGCGGACCCGGAGGCTGTCCTCGAACGGCTCGATGTGGACGTCGGACGCGTTCGCCTTGATCGCGTTCTCGATGAGGAGGTTGACCAGCCGGACCACCGGCGCGTCGAACGCCATGTCCCGGAGCGAGCTGAGGTCCTCGCCGCCGGTGTCCTCTCCGCGCTCGTCGTCGCCGATCGTCTCGATGACCTTCTGGACCGCCGTCGAGCCCGCCCCGAAGTAGCGCTCGATCGCCTCGAGGATCGAGGTCTCGGTGGCCACGGCCAGGCGGACGTCGATCCCCAGCGTCCCGCGCAGCTCGTCGACGACGGTCGGGTCGGTCGGATCGGCGCAGGCCACCACGAGGACGCCGTCCTCGACGGCGAGGGGACAGAAGCGGTACTGGCGCATGTACTGGGGCGACAGCCGCTGGAGGAACGGCGGGCTGGACGGGAACTCCTCGCGGCCGACGTAGGCGATCTCGAGGTGGCGGGCGAGAGCCTGCCCCACCTCCTCCGCGCTCGAGAGGCCGAGCCGGACCAGCGCGTCGGGCAGATGCTCGCCGGTGGACTGGCGGTGTGCCTCGGCCCGCGCCAGCTCAGCGTCCGAGAGGAGGCCTGTCCCGGTCAGCCATCGTCCGAAGGACGGGGAATGGCGGGCTTCCATGGGCTCGAGCCGAATTCGCTTCGGCAATTCGATACGTTACCGGATAGGGCAAGGGGCGGCAAGGAATGTTTCCCTTGACACCCAACAGGCTGTATTGCAACGTCTTTGCAATCATGACGTGCGGGGGTCGCCGGCATGTCGCCGCGTGAACTGTCCCTGATCCTGGGGGCGGTCGCGGGCCTCGCCGACGTGGTGGGGGGCCTGCTCGTGGCCGGGCGCCGCCACTGGGACCGGACGTTCCTCCAGTACTTCCTCGCGCTCGGCGCCGGCTTCATGCTCGCCGTGGCGTTCCTCCGGATGGTCCCCGAGAGCCTGGAGAAGGGCCCCCACACCTACCTGTACGTCCTGATCGGCTACTTCGTGGTGCACCTCACCGAGCACACGCTCACCCCCCACTTCCATTTCGGAGAAGAGATCCACCACGACGCCCTCGTCCACCCGGCGGTGGGATACCTGGGGCTGGCCGGGCTCTGCATCCACACGTTCTTCGACGGGGTGGCGATCGCGTCGGGCTTCCTGGTGAGCCGGCCGCTCGGGTTCATCCTGTTCGGGGCCGTGCTGCTCCACAAGCTCCCCGAGGGGTTCGCGGTCGGGTCCCTGATGCTGGCGTCCGGCGCGTCGCGGCGGGCCGCGCTCCTGGCCTCCGCCGTTCTCGGCCTGGCGACCGTCGCCGGCGTCGTGTTCCTGAATCTGTTCACCGGGATCGTCGGGCAGGCGCTGGCGCTCTCGGCGGGGGTGACGATCTACGTCGCAGCCTCCGACCTCATTCCCGAGGTGAACAAGGAGCGGAGCTGGGGGGTGGCCCTCGCGGTGTTCGGGGGCGTGCTCCTCTACTACGTCGCCGAGTCGGCGCTGGAGGCCGCAGGCCTCCACGGGCACTGACGGCGACCCCGGCGCGCATCCATGCGCGTGCGGGTCGACGCGATCTCGAAGGCCTACCCCGCGCCGGCCGGCGGCCGGCTCGTGGCTCTCGACAACGTCTCCCTGGACATCGGGCAAGGCGAGTTCGTGACGATCCTCGGCCCCTCGGGGTGCGGCAAGTCGACGCTGCTCCAGGTCGTGGCGGGGCTCGAGCCGCCGACCCAGGGGCGCGTGAGCTTCGAGGGGGTGCCGCCGGGCGCGGCGCTCACCGCGGTCGTGTTCCAGGAGCACGCGCTCTTCCCGTGGCGGACGGTTCGCGACAACGTCACGTTCGGCCTCGAGGTCCGGGGCGTGCCTCTGCCCGAGCGCCTGGCCGCGTCCCGGCGGCTCCTCGCTCTGGTCGGGCTCGAGGGGTTCGCCGACCGCTACCCCCACCACCTCTCGGGAGGGATGCGTCAGCGCGTGGCCATCGCCCGCGCCCTGGCGGTCGAGCCCGCGCTCCTCCTGATGGACGAGCCGTTCTCGGCCCTCGACGCGCAGAGCCGCGCCCTGATGCAGCTCGAGCTCCTGGCGCTCTGGGAGCGGACGCGCCGGTCGATCCTCTACGTCACCCACCAGATTCAGGAGGCCGTGCTGCTGGGGGACCGCGTCGTCGTGATGACCCGGCGGCCCGGCCGGATTCTCGCGGTGCGGCCGGTTCCATTGCCCCGGCCGCGCGACGAGCGCACGATGCTCGACCCCGCCTTCGTGGCGCTCGTGGACGAGTGCTGGCAGCTGATCAAGCACGACGCGCGGGAGGCCTTGACGGATGCGCCCTGACGCGGGGCCGACCGTCGTCTACGAGGGCGCGCCGGCGCCGGCCGCGCGCCCGGCCTGGGTCCTCGGCGGCGCCGGGCTCCTCCTCCTCTGCCTCGTGTGGGAGGCGGTCGCGCGGCTGGGATGGGTGCCCGCCCTGTTTCTCCCGGCTCCGACGGCCGTCCTCGCGGAGGCCGGCCGGATGGCACGAAGCGGCGAGCTCGGGCGGCACGTCGGCGTCTCGCTCGCGCGCGTGGGGCTCGGCTTCGGCCTCGGAGCGGCCGCGGGGACGGTGCTCGGCCTCGGGCTCGGCACGTCGCGCGCTCTGTGGGCCGTCGGCAACCCCATCATCGCCGCGACGTACCCCATCCCCAAGATCGCGCTCCTGCCCCTCATGATCCTGTGGCTCGGCATCGGTGAGACGCCGAAGGTGGTCATGATCGCGCTCGGCGTGTTCTTTCCCGTCGTCATCAACGCCCATGCGGGCGTCCGGGGGACGGATCCCCTGATGGTGAAGGCGGCCAAGAGCCTCGGCGCCGGCCCGGGGCAGGTGGTCCTGAAGGTGATCCTGCCGTCGGCCCTGCCCACGATCCTCGCGGGCTACCGGCTGGGAGCGGGGATCGCGCTGCTGCTCGTGGTGTCGGCGGAGATGATCAACGCCACGTCCGGGATCGGCTTCCTGATCCTCCACTCGGGAGACCTCATGCTCACGGGGAAGCTGATGGTGGGTCTGGCCACGCTGTCGCTCCTGGGCCTCGCCAGCACCTGGGGGCTCCGGGCCCTCGAGGCGTGGCTCGCTCCATGGAAAGAGGAGGGGCGGGGATAGCCCGCGACGGCGGGCTCGATTGGCGCTGTGCTAGTCTCCGGTGGGGCGGGCTCGTGGCCCGGGCCGCCCGGAGCTGTCCGAGCGGAGGGCGGCGACCCGGCCCTCGGAGGATTCCATGACGGCGATCCTGGTGCTCCACGGCCCGAACCTGAACCTGCTCGGCCAGCGCGAGCCCGGCGTGTACGGGTCGACGACCCTGGCGGAGGTCGACGCGGCGATCGCCGCCCACGCGTCGTCGCGCGGCGTCCGCGTCGAGTGCCGGCAGTCGAACCACGAGGGCGTGCTGATCGACGCGATCCATGGCGCGTCGGCCCAGGGCTTCGCGGCGATCGTGATCAATCCGGGCGCGCTCACCCACTACTCCTATGCGCTCCGGGATGCCCTGGCCGGGGTGCCGCTGCCCGCCGTCGAGGTTCATCTGTCCAACGTCCACGGGCGGGAGCCCTTCCGCCACCGCTCCGTCACCGCGGGGGCCTGCCGGGGCCAGATCGCGGGTTTCGGGGTCCACAGCTACGTTCTCGGGCTGGATGCGGCCCTCGCCTGCGTCGCCCGGCGCTGAATGCGCGGTCGGCCCGGGGAGTCTGAGAAGATGACGGGTGCCCGGACTCGATGGCGGTGGGCGGCGGGACGCCTTCCGGCCCGGCCCCCCGCCGGGTCGGCATCGTGAGCGAGGACGACCGCGAGGCGGTCCGGCGGGTCCAGGCCGGCGACACGGAGGCCTTCGAGCCCCTGGTCGAGAAGTACAAGCGCAAGGTGTTCCGGCTCGCGTATCAGGTGCTCCGGGACCAGGAGGAGTCGCTCGATGTCGCCCAGGAGGCGTTCGTCAAGGCATTCCGGGCCCTGCCGGCCTTCAAGGGAGACTCGGCGTTCTACACGTGGCTCTTCCGCATCACGATGAACGTCGCTCTCGATCGGAAGCGCCAGCGGGCCGCCCGGGCCAAGTCGCTCGGCGCCGAGGACGTTCCTCCCGAGGAGTGGGAGCGCACGGCGATGTCGACCGATCCCGATCCGGAGGACGTTGCCAGCGGTGCGGAGCGGCGTGAGCGAATCCGCAAAGGGCTCGATTCCTTGTCAGAGCACCACCGAACGATTATCATCCTCAGCGACATCGAAGGGCTCCAGTACCGCGAGATCGCGGAGGTGCTCGGCATTCCCATGGGGACCGTGATGTCCCGCCTGCACCACGCGCGAAAGCGGCTTCGCGAGGTTCTCGGGCCGAGTCTGGCGCTCCTCCTCGCCGCCCTCGCGGCGCTCCTCGTCGCGGCCGGGCCCGCGCGGGCCCAGCTTCCACCGATGCCGCCGCCGGGGATCCTTCCCCCTCCCGCGGCGGCGCCGGGCGGGGCCGCCGCGCAGCAAGTGTGCGTCTACGCGCTCGTGATGTTCGCGTCGAATCCCCCGGCCGGGGTGGCGCGGCCCGGGGGGCCGCCCCATCCACCCGGGAGTCCGCCCGCGGGCTCGCCTGGCGGGCTGCCGCCGACGGGACTGACGCCGACGCCCGATCTCGCGAACCCCGCCCCGTCGCCGGGGACAGCGCCTCCCGTCGAGCTCCAGACCGGGTGCGGCCAGCCCGTCCGTCTCCAGCTGTGGGTGCCGCGCCTCCAGCAGGTGTTCCAGTACTCGCACTACGAGCCGATGAGCGCCTTCGAGACTCGGATGCCGATCGGCATGGTGCAACGCTTCGCGCTCCCCGGCGGGCGCGAGATGGAGATCCAGCCGCTCGGCATCCGGCGGCCCATCGTCCGCGTGCTGGTGCGCATCAAGCGCGGGCCGGTCGGAGAGCTGGCGACCGTCATGGACGTGCCGCCCCGGCGCCCGGCCCTGATCGGCGGGCTCCCGCATCAGGCCGGCGTCCTGATCATCGCGATCCGCTCCCGCGAAGAGTAGCGTCGGCGCGGAGCGCCCGGGGGCGCCCGACCCCCGTGCTACCATGCCGGGCGTGAGCGAGCGGCGCCTCCGGGACGAGATCGCGCGCGTCCGGCAGGGGAACGTCAGGTACCGCGACAAGCTCCGGGCGGAAGGCAAGCTCTTCGTCCGCGAGCGCCTCAGCCTCCTCCTCGACCCCGGCACCGAGTTCCAGGAGGATTGGCTCCTCGCCCGCGCCGCCGAGCCCGACCTGCCCGCCGACGGCGTGGTCACGGGCATCGGCACGGTGCTGGGCCGGCCGGTCTGCGTGATGGCCAACGACTTCACGGTGAAGGCCGGCTCCTGGGGCGAGAAGACGGTCCAGAAGATCGTCCGCATCCAGGAGAAGGCGGCGCGCCTCCAGATCCCGCTCGTCTACCTCGTCGACGCGGCGGGCGCCCGCATCTCCGAGCAGATCCGCATATTCCCCGGCCGCCACCACGCCGGCCGCATCTTCTACAACGAGGTGCAGCTCTCGGGCGTCGTTCCCCAGGTCTGCGTCCTGTTCGGACCCTCGCCGGCCGGCTCGGCGTACCTGCCCGCGCTCACCGACGTCGTGATCATGGTCGAGGGCAAGGCGTCGATGTACGTCGGCTCGCCTCGCATGGTCGAGATGGCCATCGGGGAGAAGGTCGACCACGAGGCGCTCGGCGGCGCGAGGATGCACTGCGAGGAGTCCGGCTGCGGCGACGTCCTGGCGGCCTCCGACGAGGAGGCCATCGCGGTGGCCCGGCGTTACCTCGGCTACATGCCCCAGAGCCATCGCGACCGGGTGCCGGACCACCCCCCGGCCGACCCGGAGCCGGGCCGCCCGATCGACGAGGTGGTGCCCTACGATCAGCGGAAGTACTTCGACATGCACGAGGTCATTCGCGGGCTCGTGGACGCGGGCTCGTGGCTCGAGATGAAGGCGCTCTTCGCCCGGGAGATCATCACGGGGTTCGCGCGCCTCGGGGGGCGGGCGGTCGGGATCGTGGCGAACCAGCCCAAGGTCAAGGGCGGGGTCCTCTTCGGCGACTCCGCGGACAAGGCGGCGCGGTTCATCTGGCTCTGCAACGCGTACAACGTTCCCCTCGTGTACCTCGCGGACGTCTCGGGGTTCATGGTCGGCTCCAAGGTCGAGCGGGCGGGGATCATCCGTCACGGCGCCAAGATGATCTTCGCGACGTCGCAGTCGACCGTTCCCAAGATCCTGGTCGTCGTCCGGAAGTGCTACGGGGCGGGGCTCTACGCGATGTGCGGTCAGGCGTTCGAGCCGGATGCGGTGCTGGCGCTGCCCCAGGCCCAGATCGCGATCATGGGGCTCCGAGCCCGCGACCAACGCCGTTCACTACAATCGCATCATGGAGCTCGAGGGAGAGGCGCGCGCCGCGTTCGTGCGGGAGCGGCGCGAGGAGTTCCAGAAGGACATCGACGTGTTCCGGCTCGCCTCGGAGATGCTCGTCGACGCGGTGGTCCCGCCGTCGGAGCTCCGCGGCGAGCTGATCACGCGGCTCGGCTACGCGAGCTCCAAGCGGCACCGCTTCCCGCCGCGCCGGAACGGCGTCTATCCCGTCTAGCCGCCGATGAGCCACCGGGCGGTTCCCGCGACCACCCGGCCACGGCGGCGCCCGGCGATCGGTCCATGACCCCGCTCGGCGGCGCGCTGGCCGCCTTTCGCTACCTGACGATCCTGCCGCTCCCGCGGACCCGGGTCGCCGGCGACCTCGGCCGGGCGGCGGGCTGGTTCCCCGTGGTCGGACTCGCGCTCGGCGCGTGCCTCGCCGTCGCGTCGCTCGCGGCGGACCGTGTCGCGCCTCCGGGCGTCGGCGCGATGCTCCTCGTCACGCTGTGGGCGGCGTTGACGGGTGGTCTCCACCTCGACGGGCTCGCCGACTCGTGTGACGGCCTCGGCGGAGGCTGGTCCCGGGAGCGCGCGCTCTCGATCATGCGCGACGCCCGCAGCGGGCCGTACGGCGTGACCGCGATCGTCCTGGTGCTCGGTCTGAAGGCGGCGGCGCTGTCGAGCCTGCCGGAAGGTCTCGCCTGGAAAGCGCTCGTGCTGGCGCCCGTCCTCGGCCGGGCGGCGCCGCTCCTGCTCCTGGCGCTCGGCCGGCCCGCGCGCGTCGAAGGGGCCGGACACGCGGCCGCGTCGGGCGCCCGCTGGCCGACCCTCGCCGCGGGCGGTCTGGTTGCCGCCGTGGTCTCGATCGCGACGCTCGGAGCGTGGGGCGCGGCGGCGCTCGCGGTCGCCGGGGGCATGGCCTGGGCCTGGGCCGGCTATCTTCGCCGCCGGCTCGGGGGGTTCACCGGGGACACGCTCGGGGCGCTCGTCGAGGGAACGGAGGCCGCCGTCCTCACGCTCGCCGTGAGTGTCGACTTCCTGGAGCTGCCCTGATGGCGTCGACGTGGGTGTACCTCGCCCGTCACGGGGAGGTGCTCCACGCGGCGGAAGGGCGCTTCTTCGGGCACACGGACATCGCCTTGTCGCCCGGGGGCGTCGCTCAGGCGGCCGCGCTCGGAGCGTCTCTCGGAGCGGAGCCGATCGAGGCGGTCTACGCGAGCGACCTGCTTCGCGCGCGGCAGTCCGCGGCGCCGCTTGCCGCCGCGCGCGGAACGAGCGTGGTCAGCGTGCCGGCGCTGCGTGAGATGGCCATGGGGCGCTGGGAGGGCCTCACGTTCGCCGAGATCCACGCGCGGGATCCCGAGCTCTGCGACCGGTGGCTCGCCGATCCCTTCGCGTTGCCGTTCCCGGAGGGCGAAGGCCTGGCCGAGCTCCGTGCGCGCGCCGTGCCCGCCTTCCGGACCGCCGTCGAGCGGCACGAGGGACGGCGCATCGCCGTGGTCGGCCACGGCGGAACGAATCGCGTGCTCCTCGCGGAGGCCCTGGGATTGCCGCTCGCCAACATGTTTCGCCTGGGCCAGGACTACGCGGCGTGGAACCTGATCGAGTACCGGGGCGGCAGCGCCGTCGTGCACGTCCTGAACCAGCGCCCCCCGGGGGCGCCGGGGGCGCCGCCGGTCGAATCGAGCTTGCCCCGGCGGCCGGCCGGCTGATGGACGCGATGCGTCTCGACAAATGGCTGTGGGCCGCGCGCTTCTACAAGACCCGCAGCCTCGCCCAGACGGCGTGCGACGGCGGAAAGGTCGACGTCAACGGTCAGGTCGCGAAGCCCGCGCGCCCCATCCGCCCGGGCGACCGGATCCAGCTGACGGTGGGGGAGTGGCGGCGCGAGGCGGTGGTGAAGGTGCTGACGGAGCGACGCGGGCCGGCGACGGTGGCCCGCACCCTCTACGACGATCTCTCGCCCCCACCGCCTCCTCGGGCTCTCCGCCCTCCGAAGGCCGTCGTCCGGGTCCCCGGGCTCGGGCGGCCGACGAAGCGCGAGCGGCGGCTCCACGATCGGATCCGCGGCTTCTGACGGCGTGCCCGGCGAGCGCGGGGCAGGTGGGTGCGGTCCCGTCCCCCGTCTGGTACCGTGGGACACCGGCACCGGACACTTGACGATCGCCCGGAGAGGAGCAGCGGATGGCCCGTGATGCGCGGCAGGACGGCACGACGGCAGAGCTGAGCAGGTTTGCCTGGACCCCGGATCGCTTCAATCCGCGCGTGCGCGCGGCCACCCCGATGCCCCGGGCGGGGGCGGTCCCGCCCGACATCATCTCGCTGGCCTACGGGATGCCCGACCCGGCGCTGTTTCCGACCGCCGGCCTCGCCGCGGCGGCGGAGGAAGCGCTCCGCGACCCGGCACGGTACGCCGTGGCGCTTCAGTACGGCAACGTCGGGGGCAACCCGCTCCTCCTGAGCGAGCTCGGACGGAAGCTCGAGGCCGAGGAGGGGCGGCCCGTCGCGGCCGGGAGCCTCGTGATGACCAACGGCTCCTCCCAGGCGATCGCGCTGGTGGTGCAGGCGCTCGCCAGCCCCGGCGACGTGTGTCTCTGCGAGGCGCCGACCTTCCTGGGAACGATTCACCACATCCGGTTCCAGGGCGTGCGAACGGTGCCGGTGTCCCTCGACGACGAGGGGCTCGACGTGGAGAGCCTGGAGCACGAGATCCGGCGGCTCGAGGCGGCGGGGACCCCGCCGCGGTTCATCTACACGATTCCCACGTTCAACAACCCGGCCGGCGTGACGATGGCGCTCGCCCGGCGCCGGGCCCTGCTCGACATCGCGGCGCGCCACGGCGTGCCCATCATCGAGGACGACGCGTACCGGGACCTCCGGTTCGAGGGAGAGCCGGTCCCGACCCTCCACGCGCTCGACCGCGAGGGCCTCGTCGTGCGGCTCGGCACCTTCTCGAAGATCGTCGCGCCGGGCGTCCGCCTCGGATTCGTCCTCGCCGACCCGGCGGTGATCGAGCGGGTCCTCGCCTTCAAGGCGGAGGGAAGCACGAACGGCTTCGCGTCGATGGTCGTCGGGACCTTCATGAAGACAGGCGGGCTCGCCGCCCACATCGAGACCTTGCGGGCCGCCTACCGCACGCGGCGCGACGCCATGTACGAGGCGCTCGCCCGCGAGATGCCGGCAGGGGTGACGTGGACCCGGACGGAGGGCGGCTTCTTCCTCTGGCTGACCGTGCCGCCCAGGGCCGACATGGCCAAGGTCCAGGCGCGCGCGGTCGAGGAGCGCGTCATCGCGCTGGCGGGAACGGAGTGCTTTCCCGACGGCCGCGGCACGCACAACCTGCGGCTGGCCTTCAGCCTCCAGCCGCCGGAGCGGATCGCCGAGGGGATCCGCCGCCTCGGACGGGCCATCCGCGCAGGCCTTTGACCGCCGGAGTTTGACGCGCGTCATCGTCCGATGCTAGGGTGCCGTGATTGTGCTACGGGTTGCCCATCGGAGCCTGGCGGAAGAGGGGCGGAATGGAGACTGAGGGACGGCGGGCGGACGGAGAGTCGGGGTCGGAGAGACCGCACGGCTACGAGCCGCCACGAGTGGAGCAGGTGCTGACCCCGGTGGAGCTCGATCACGAGATCCTCTACGCGGGACAGACAGCAGACCGACAGCTGATTGTGAACCGCGGCGGGGTGCCCGCCGCCCGCGAGCCGTCGGACTCGTGCTCGGGGTTCTCGACGCGGAGCCCCTCGTCGCCGACGGACACCGTCACCAGCCGCACCCCGCCCGTGGGGCGCTCACGGCGTGGCCCGCGTCGGCCTGACCTCGGAGAATCGACTAGCGGATCGGAGGGTGGATGGACGATCCAGACCGGGAGATCGAGAGTCGCGATGAACTCGTGCCGGGTGGCTACGAGTCGCCCCGGGTGGAGCAGGTGCTGACCCCGGATGACTTCGAGCGCGAGGTCCTGTACGCGGGCGAGCCCACGCCGCACGTGAGGTGATGCCAATGGATGGCCCGCGCCAGGGATCCCTGGAGAATCATGGGCAACCATCGCCGCACGGCTACGAGCCGCCGCGGGTGGAGCGGGTGCTGACTCCGGCGGACCTCGAGCGGGAGGTCCTGTACGCGGGGCCGCCGGCGACAGACCCTGCATGAGACGACCGTTCTGGACACAAGCGCCTGGGGCGGCAGCATCCAGAGGGTGAGTTCCGGCGGGCGGGAACCCGGGAGGACGCGAGATGAGCGACAGGGACCAAACCGTTCTGGACCCGGCGACGTACGAGCCGCCCGGGTGGAACAGGTGCTGACCCCGGCGGAGCTCGAGCAAGAGATCCTCTACGCGGGAGTTGAGGTGACGGGCGCCTGACGGTGTCCCCGCGGGCGGGGCCGGCAGAGGAACACGGACGCGGCGGCAGACGTCGGCGCGCACTTCGAGTCGAGCCGCGGAGGGCACATGGTCGACCCAGATCGGCAAGAGCAGGCGGAACGAGAACGATCGCCGGCTACGAGCGTCCGCCGGTGGAGCGCGTGCTGACGCCCGCGGAGCTTGAGCGCGAGGTGCTTTACGCCGGCGAACCGACCCAGGTCTAGCCTCGACTGATCGGCACGAGACCGGGCGGCTCGAACGCGAGATCGTCTGCGCGGAGTCGATGATTCACCTGGCGCGGACGGAGGGGAGTAGCGCGGCGTGCCGGGCGCGCCGGCGCCTCGCGAGGTGAGCCAGCACATGGATCCCGCCTACACGCGATCCGAGCAGGTCGAGGTGTCCACCGTTGGTGATCGCGTGGTGCTCTACCACCGGACGACCCGCAGCGCGCTCGTCCTGAACCCCACGGGCAGCCGGATCTGGGAGCGGCTCGCCACTCCCGCCCGTCTCGAGGATCTCACGGCCGCCCTGCGGGATCGGTTTCCGGCGCTGAGCGGGGAGGCCGCGCTCCGGGACGTTTCCTCGTTTCTCGACGAGTTGACCCGGCACGGGGCGATCGTGCCGGTCTCGTGACCGCGGCGCCTGCCGGTCCGCCCATACGCTGGGCGGCGGGACCGTTCCGCTTCGAGCTCACATCGGATGACCCCGCCGTCCGGACCCTGGCGGCGACCGTCTTTCGCCCCTGGGCGGCCCCGGACGCGGGGGAGCCGAGCCGTGCCTGGCGTGTCGACCGCCTGAACGGCAGCGGGGCCGACGCAGAGTGGCGGGTCCGGTCGTCGGCGGGAGCCGACCTGCGCGTTCCCAGCGCTGCCCGGGCGGTGAGCGCGGTGGAGTACGGGGCGGTCTCGGCGATCGTGGAATCGCCGGTCGTGATCGTGCACGGCGCCCTGGTCGCGTGGGACGGGCGAGGGGTCCTGCTCGCCGGGCGTGGCGAGGCCGGCAAGTCGACGCTCGCATGCGCGCTGTGGGCGCGCGGCGCCGCGCTGCTCGGCGACGACGTGGCCATGGTCGAGCCCGCGGCCGCCGCGGCGCGGGCGGCCCCGCGGCGCGTGTCCCTCCGGGTCGACGAGTCGCGCGATCCTGGGCGACGACCTCTTCGCCCGGATCATGCGCGGGCAGTCCAGCGTGGCCTACGCCGACTCGCATCTCTTCCATCCCGACGAGATCGAGCCGTGTCCGCGGTCCGCGGCGGTGCGACTTGCCGCCATCGTCTTTCTCTCCCGGCGCGGCAGCGTCGCCGAGCCCGCGCGCTGCCAGCCGATACCCGCCGCGCACGCCCTGCTCGCGCTCGTTCCGTACACGAACCAGCGCTCGAGCCAGACGCTCGGTGACGCCATCCGCCTCCTCGCGCCTCTCGCCGACCGCGTCCCCGCCTTCGACCTGGGCCGCGGGCCGCTCCCCCGGATGGCCGAGGCCGTCGAGGCGCTCGCGGGAGCTCGCGCCCCGGCATGACCCCGGCTCGCATGCGGATGGAGACGCGCCCGCCGGCCACGTCGATCGCGCTCATGGTGACGCGCCGCTGCAACATGCGGTGCGGGCACTGCAGCGTCGAGAGCGGCCCCGACGTCCGTGGCGAGCCGACGGAGGGCGAGCTCCTGGACCGCGTGGGCCAGGCGGCCGCGGGCGGCGTCCGCGCGATCAACCTGACGGGCGGGGAGCCGATGCTCCGTCCCCGGACGGTCTTCCGGCTCGTGCGGGCGGCGAGCCGGCTCGGCGTCGCGACGTCCTTGACGACGAACGGGTCCTGGGGACGCACCGCGGCCCGGGCGTGGCACGGTGTCCGGGCGCTCCGGAGGGCTGGCCTTGGCTCGCTCGCCGTCAGCGTCGACCGTTACCACGAAGAGTTCCAGGGCCCGACCCCGGCGGTCCTCATCGCGCGCGCCGCCGAGAAGGCGGGCCTGCCGGTGCGGATCAGTCTCGTCGTGCCGGCGGGGCCGGGAGGGGACGACAGGCTCGCCTCGCTGGTCGCGCCGTTCGAGGGACTTCGCGGCACGCGGCTTCGATTCTACGGGCTCCAGGCGGTCGGCCGGGCTCGAGGCCTGCCGACCGAGACGATGGGCGGCGCGGTGGACGGCTTCTGCGCGGCGTGCGCCGTTCCGGCGGTGACCGACGACGGACGGCTGACGGCGTGCAACGGCCCGGCCTACTTCGCGCCGGCATCCTCGCCCCTGATCGTCGGGTCACTCCGGACGGAGACGCTCGGGACCCTGCTGGAGCGACACCGCCAGGACCCGATTCTCGACGCGATCCGCACGTCGGGGCCGGCCGGCTTGAGAGACGAGCTGCAGGCGCTCCCGGGCTTCGAGCGTTTCCCGTTCAGGGCGCGCTATCTCGGCATCTGCGACCTGTGCCTGCACATCACGTCCGACGCGAACGCGGTGGCGGCGCTGAGGCGGCGCCTCGCGGACCCGGGGCGGGCGGCGGCGCGGCGGGCCGCGTGGCTCGTGATCCAGGACAGCCGGCGCCGGGGCGAGCTCAACGCGGCGTACATCAATGGGCCGGGGGCCGCCCGGGTCTTCCTCCGGGCGGCGACGGAGCCCGGGGCGGGGCCGACGGACGAAGCCGCGCGCATCCTCTGCCGGCCGGACGTCGACTGGAAGCGGTGGGCGTCGTACCTGGCGGCGTGCGGACTGGCCCGGCCGCTCCTGCCGGCGCTGGGGCCTGCGGAGCTCGGGCGCTGGGCGCCCGCGTTCTTCACGGAGAGCGTGCGGGACGCGGCGGTGCGCGACGGGATCCGCGAGCTGGTCCAGCGAGACGTGTTGCGGCAGGTCGAGGCCGGCCTCCGCTCGGTCGGCGCGCGGGGCGTCCTGCTGAAGGGGATGGCGCTCGCGCTCCGGGCTCGCGAGGAAGCCGACCCGGTCTCGTCCCGCGCGACCGGCGACATCGACGTCTACGTCGGGCCGGATCACGGGCCGGCCCTCCGCCGGCGGCTTTTCGAGCTCGGGTTCCGCGGCGTGCGTGACGCGCGACCCACGTCGACGCATCACCTGGCCCCCGTGACGCTCCAGGGCATCCTCGTGGAGATCCACACCCGGATCGCGGCGCCCCACTGGGGACTGCCGGAGACCGAGATGCTGGGCCGCGCACGGCCGCTGGCGGGGGCGGAGGGGCTCGACACCCTCGATCCGGAGGGCCTCCTGCTCCACTCGGTGGTCCACTGCGCCCAGCACTGCTTCTCCCATGGGCTCCGTGCCGCCTGGGACGTGCTGGCGATCCTGCGGAGCTGTCCCGACCTCGACTGGCCGCGGCTGTCGCGGTGGGTGGCGGGCATGGGGGCCTCGCGGGGGTTCTGGGTGCCGGCGGCGGTGCTGTCCCGCGAGCTGGACCTGCCGATGCCGCCGGACTTCCTGCGCGACGCGCCGCGGGACGGTCTCGAGCGCAACCTCGAGACGCTGGCCGGACGCCGCCTCTTCCGCGTCGCCGAGCGAGTGGACGAGCTCGACCCGGTCAGCCGGAATGCCGTGCTCTTCCTCCTGCACGGCTCCTTCAGCGCCCGCGCCCGCTATCTCGGCTCGCTGTGCCGCTGGGCCGTCGCTCGCCCGGGCCGGCAGGGCCGCCGCACCGGCCCGGAAGGCTCCGCGGTCGAAGGTCTGCGTCAAGCGTGGCGGCACTTCCGGCAGTATCGCGGCGCCGTCGCGCGCGCGGCGGCCGACGAGGACTGAGCCGGCCCGGACTCGCGCCCCCCGCGGGGGCCGGAAGCTTCAGCGCCCGGCGTGCCCCTGCTTCTCGTGCCAGCGGGCGATCGCCTCGCCGGTCGTGAACCAGACTCCCGGGAAGCCGCGCATGTAGGCGACCAGCTCCTCCAGGAGCATGATCCGCGAGGCCCGCCCGATCACGAAGGGGTGGCACGTCAGGACGAAGCACCCCTGCTCCCGGTAGATGCCCGCAAACTCCCGGCTCCACAGGTCGAAGACGCGCGCCGGGTCGGCGATGGCGTTGGTGGCGCCGTACACGTGGCGGAAGAGCGGCGCGTCGTCGAGGATCCACTGCACGGGGACCTCGATCAGCGGGCCGTGGCTCGTCTCGAGCAGGTAGGGGACGTCGTCGCCCATGAGGGAGCTGTCGTAGAGGAAGCCGTGGGCCTTCAGGATGTCCGGGGTCCGGACGTTCACGTCCCAGGAGGGCGACCGGTAGCCGGCCGGGCGCACGCCCAGCTGATCGGCGAGGATCCGGAGCTGCGCCTGCATCACGGCCTCTTCCTGCGCCGCGTCGAATCCGTCCACTGCCTCGTGCATGTTGCCGTGGGCGCCGATCTCGTGGCCGGCGTCCTTGATCCGGAGCGCCTGCGGGCGGTGGTTCTCCACGGTCCAGCCCGGGATGAAGAACGTCGCCGGGAGCCGCAGCTGGTCCAGCATCCGGAGGATGCGGTCGACGCCGACCCGGGGGCCGAACCGCCGCTCCTCGAGGCCGGCGAGGCTCCGCTTGGCCTTGTCCGGCTCGCGGAAGAGAAACCCGGATTCGGCGTCGAAATCGAACGACAGCACGACCGCGCACTGCTGGCCGTCCGGCCACCGGTATCGCATGAGGGTCTCCTATCCGCCCATGAAGGCGCCGCCGTTGACGTGGATGGTCTGGCCGGTGATCCAGCCCGAGTCCTCGGCGGCGAGGAACACGGCGACGCGGGCGATCTCCTCCGGCCTGGCCATCCGGCCCTCCAGCGGGATCTGGCGTCCCAGCTCGACCAGCTCCGCCTCCGAGTTGCCGTAGCGCGGCTGGGCCGTGTCCGTGAGCCCCGGCGCGATCGCGTTGACGCGGATCCGGTGGGGCGCCAGGGCGAGCGCCATGGCGCGGGTGAGCCCCATGACCCCGGCCTTGCTCGCGGCGTAGTGGACGCCGAGCGGCGTCCCCCGCATGGCCACCGACGAGAGGTTCACGATGGCGCCGCCGAGGCCCGCGTCGACCATCCGCCGCGCGGCGGCCTGGGCGCAGAGGAAGCTTCCCTTGAGGTTCACGTCGAGGACGTGGTCCCAGTCCGCCTCGGTCATGGCCAGGAACTCGACGCGCGGGAAGACGCCCGCGTTGTTGACGAGGATCGCCGGCGATCCCAGCTCCCGCGCCACGGCGCTCACCATCGCCTCCGCGTCGCTCGCCCGGGCGACGTCACCGGCGACGAGACACGCGCGGCGACCCGCGCCGCGGATCTCGGCGGCCACCCGCTCGGCGGCCTGGCGATCGTCGAGGTAGTTGACGCCCACGTCGGCGCCCTCGCGCGCGAGCGCCACCGCGACGGCGCGGCCGATGCCCTGCTGGGCGCCCGTCACCAGCGCGACCTTCCCGACGAGACCCATGGTCCCTCCTGAGCTGATATTCAGTCGCACGCGTACACTATCTCAACCTACGTGGGGAGAGAAGCCAACCAGACGCGTATCCTCGTGCTCTTCCGAGATCCGGCAGATGGCGTGGAGGGGACGCGAACGAATCACGATGGGATCATCGACGGGCTGATCGCGGACAGCGGAGGATTCGTCGTCTGGGCTCGGCAGGAGGCAAGCCGGTCTGCGATGCCTCGATTACGCTGGACGCTCGCTCACGGATGCTTTCGACCACCATCCCCTTGTCGCGCGCGCGGCCGCGTGCGTCGAGCAGCATGCCGTGTTCCGGAACGTGGCATCTGGAGTGGTGCTCGGGGAGGAAACCACCATGCGATCACGTCATGCTGAAGCGCATCGCACGGCACACGTCGGCTGGCTTCGGGCGTCCGTCCTCGGTGCCAACGACGGGATCGTGTCCACGGCGAGCTTGGTCCTGGGTGTGGCGGCGGCTCACGCGGGCGCCTCGAGCGTGCTGGTCGCGGGCACGGCGGCCCTCGTCGCCGGCGCGATGTCCATGGCCGCCGGGGAATACGTGTCGGTCAGCTCGCAGGCCGACACGGAGCGCGCTGACCTGAGGCGAGAGGCGATGGAGCTGGCGTCGGCGCCGGATGCGGAGCTCGCGGAGCTGGCGGCGATCTACGTCGGCCGCGGTCTCGACCCGGGCCTGGCTCACAAGGTGGCCGTCCAGCTGATGGCGCACGATGCCCTGGCGAGCCATGCTCGTGACGAGCTCGGTATCTCGGAGGTCCTTCGTGCGCGGCCCTTGCAGGCCGCGCTTGCGTCGGCCGCGAGCTTTGCCGTGGGCGCCGCGGCGCCGCTGCTCACCGTCGCCCTCAGCCCGGAGACGGCGCTGGTTCCGATGGTGGGCAGCACGTCACTCGCGTTGCTGGGCGGACTGGGGTGGCTGGCCGGCCGAGTCGGCGGGGCGCGGCCGTGGGCGGGCGCGGCGCGCGTGGTGTGCTGGGGCGCTCTCGCGATGGCCGTGACGGCCGTGATCGGCGCGCTGTTCGGCGCGGCGTGTGAGCGAGTTCCGTCGGGGGCCCGCCCCATGCTATCGTCTGCGCCGAGGCGCCCGGGAGGATAGGCATGGCCGATCCGAGCTGGTCCAAGCACGTGGCCGACGTCCTGCGGCGGAACGACATCCGCCTCTTCGCGACGGTGCCCGACTACATCGTCTCGCACGTCCTGGAGCACCTCTGGGCCGACGCCACGTGCACCGTCGTGACGGCCACCCGGGAGGAGGAGGCGCTCGGGATCCTGTCCGGGGCCTGGCTCGGAGGGCAGCGCGGGGCCCTCCTGATGCAGAACAGCGGCCTCGGCAACTGCATCAACACGCTGGCCTCGCTCAACATCGCCTCCCAGCTGCCGGTCGTCCTCGTGATCAGCCAGCGAGGCGACCTCGGCGAGTTCAATCCCGCGCAGGTGCCGATGGGCCAGGCTACCGAGCGTATCCTCGACGCCGTGGGCATCCGGTACGTGATGCCGCGCTCCGTCGCGGAGCTCGAGTCGCAGGCCGACGGTCTCGTCAAGCTGGGCTACACGCGGTCGCTCCCCGTGGCCTTCGTGCTGCCCGCCGAGCTCACCGGCGGGAAGCTGGGTTAGGCTCGCGCGCATGGACCGCGCGACGGCGACCCGCCTGCTCGTGAGCCGGCTGACCGACGAGGTCGTCGTGTCGAACCTCGGCCAGGCCACGATGGATCTCCAGCGCCTCGGCGACCGGCCGCTGAACTGCTACACGTTCGGCTCCATGGGCCAGTGCTCGTCCATCGGGCTGGGGATCGCGCTGGCCCGCCGGGACGTTCGCGTCATCTGCCTGGACGGCGACGGGTCGCTCCTGATGAACCTGGGGTCGCTCTGCACGATCGCGACGCTCCAGCCCCGGAACTTCGCCCTGGTCATCTGGGACAACGAGGTCCACA
This sequence comes from uncultured Candidatus Rokubacteria bacterium, assembly GCA_963745015.1. Lineage (GTDB taxonomy): Bacteria > Methylomirabilota > Methylomirabilia > Rokubacteriales > DASRDR01 > DASRDR01. Next base: position 24,008 of record CAVUVU010000005.1, on the reverse strand, counting down.
TGACCACGGGCGGCCAGCCGACGGCGACCGCGCACCGGTCGAGCTTCGCCCAGATGGCCCGGGGGGCGGGGATCGAGAAGGTGCTGGAGCCCGGGGACGAGACCGAGCTCGGAGCAGGCGTACGATCGCATCCTCGCCGAGGACGGTCCGTTCGTCGTGCCCGTGAAGGTCAGCCGGGGCCGGGCCGAAGGCGGGCTCGGCCGCGACGTGATCGGGTACGCGCGGCGCTTCCGGCAGGCGCTCGCTGCCGTGCCCGCGGCCCGGTGAGCTTCCGGCCCGGAGCTCTCCGCGTAGGCTCCCCCGAGCCGGCGTCCCCGGCGTTCCGCCGCGCTCAGCGGCGGGTGCTCCTCGCGACGAGCCTCTGCTATCTCGTCTACTACACGGGCCGGCAGAACCTCGGCTGGGCGATTCCGGGGCTCCGGGCCGAGCTGGGGCTGAGCGCCACCCAGATCGGCTGGATCAGCGGCGCCGGCCTGATCGTGTACGGGGCCGGGCAGCTCGTGAGCGGGCACGTCGCGGACCGGGCGGGAGGCCGCCGCTTGGTGGCGCTCGGCGCCGTGACCTCGTGCGCCCTGAACTGGCTCACGAGCTTCGGCGGCGGCTTCTGGAGCCTCGCGATTCCCTGGGCCCTGAACGGCTACGCGCAGTCGATGGGGTTCGCGCCGGCGAGCCGGCTCATCGCCGCGTGGTGGGCGCCGCGCGAGCGTGGCTGGGCGTTCGGCGTCTTCAACTTCGCGGCCGGCTTCTCCTCGGTGGTGACCTTCGGGACGGCGGCGCTCGTCCTCACGTGGCTCTCGTGGCGCTGGGTGCTCCGGCTTCCCGTCCTCCTGCTCCTCGGAGGGGCGGCGGTGGTGTGGCTGTTCGCCCGGGACCGCCCGGAAGACCTCGGCCTCCCGCCCCGAGCGGAGGACGGCGAGCCTGGCCCCCTGTCGCGTCCCGGCGGTGCGGCCGGCGAGGCGACCGCGTCCCTCGGCGCCCGTCTTCGCGCGGCTTTCTCGAACCGCGCGTTCCTCTTCGCCTCGCTCGGATTCGGCTTCGCGAACTGGGCGCGGCTCGGTCTCCTCGTGTGGGTGCCGTCGCACCTCCTCGGCGCCGGGGGTGCGGCGAGCCCGGGGGCGGCGTGGATTCCCCTGGCCTTGCCGGTGGGGATGGCCCTCGGGGCGCTCGCGGGGGGCGATGCCGTCGATCGATTCCTCGGCGGCAACCATCCGCGCCTGATCGTGCTGTGCCTCGTCCTCGCGGCGGGGGCGACGCTCGGCCTCCTGGCCGCCCCGCCGGATGGCCGTAGCCTGATCCTGCTCTTCGCCGCGGGGTTTCTCGTGTTCGGCCCGTTCCCGTCGTTCACGGTGCTCGGAGCGGAGCTCCTCGGCCCCCGCACCGTCGGGGCCGGCGTCGGCTTCATGAACGCCGTCGGCTACGGCACGGCGGCGCTCGGCGACGTCGTCATGGGCGCGGTGATCGACGCCACCGGCCGGACGGGGGCCGTCTTCGCGGTCGCCGCCGGGGCGTGCCTCCTCGGCGCCGCCGCGACCGCGCTCGCCGGCCGGGCGGCCCGCCGGCCGGTCTGACGCGCGCGGCGACCGTGCTACGATACGCCCCGGTCGTCGTCCGGGATCGGCACGAGACCATCACCCTCATCCCAGACTCACTCACGAGGAGCGCAATATGACCACTCCGGTTGACCCGAACGACGTCATGATGACCGGCGAGAACTCCTTCGTCCGGCTGAGCCACGACGGCGGCAAGACCCTGGCCGACCGATGGAGCCACTGGCGCGTGCTGTGGTGCCCCGCGGGCCCGGGCCACGTCCTCCTCGTCCAGGCCGAGCTGACGGGGGGCAAGCCGCGGATCTACAGCGACAACATCGCGATGACGCGCTGGCTCCAGCGCGAGATCGAGTCGATCCTGTTCCCGCCCACGGCGGACCTGGCGCTGCCGGTGATCGAGGCGTCCTTCGAGCGTGACGGGGACCCGCGCGGGGCGGCGACCGAGCGCGTCGTCTCCGCCGACGACGAGGTCGTCCTTTCCTGGTACGACTTCAACGACCCGTTCGTGCTCACGATGCCGCCCGGGTACGCGAACCGCCCCATCGGGGTGTTCAGCACGTTCTTCCCGGCCCGGTCGGCCCAGGTGACGCTCAACGGGCAGGTGGCGGCGGGGAGCGTCTGGCCGGAGACGCGAGGCGACCGGCAGTCCTCGAGCGCGTGCCTCGCCTGGTCGGAGACCTGGGTCAAGCCGAAGGCGTAGCGCTCACCGAGTCGGGGATCCGCGCCGGGCTCCCGGCCGGCCGGCGCGGATCCGGATCACGCCGGGTCCTCAGCCGGCGAGCGCCGGCCGAATCTCCCGGGCGAGGACGTCGATCGTCTCGAGGATCGCCGGGTACGTCGTCAGCGACACGTCCAGGGCGACGTGGCTCACGCCGAGCGCGGCGAAGCCGCGCAGAGCCTCGACGACCTGCCGCGCCGAGCCATGGATCGCGGGGCGGCCGCGGAGATAGCCCATGTCCGAGCCCGGCCGGTGCACCTCGTCGAGCCAGAACGGGATCCGGAGAGAGAGCACGGGATCGCCCTCCCGGCCGGCGTCGGCCCAGAACCGGCGGACGGTGTCGGCGCCCTGGCGGAAGGCGTCCGGCGTCGCCGCCGTCGAGTGCCAGCCGTCGCCGAAGCGCGCCACGCGGCGGTACGCGCCCTCGCTGGCGCCTCCGATCCAGATCGGGGGCCGGGGGCGCTGGAGCGGCATCGGCGAGGCGACCAGGCCGTGGAGCCGGTGGCGCCGCGTGTCGATCTCGGGCTCACGCTCCGTCCAGACCTTCTGGAAGAGCTCGAGCGCCTCGTCGGTCCGGCTGCCGCGCTCGTTGAAGGGCACGCCGAGCGCCGCGAACTCGCCCTCCATCCAGCCGACGCCCGCGCCGAAGATCAGGCGGCCGCCCGACAGCGCGTCGACGCTGGCCAGGAGCTTGGCCACGGGCAGCGGCGACCGGTACGGGAGAATGATCACGCTGGTTCCCAGCATGATCCGCTCGGTGACGCCGGCGAGCCACGCCAGGACGGCGAGGGGGTCGAGCATCTCCTCCCGGTAGATGATGTAGACGTCCTTCGGGACGATGACGTGGTCGGTCACCCAGAGGGAGTCCAGGCCTCCGGCGTCCGCCCGCTGCGCCACCTGGAGGAGACGGCCCGGCTCGAGCGCGCGGCCGAAGTGGGGAAGGCAGAGTCCGATGTGCATGGCGTGTCCTCGTGTCGGGGGCCGGGCGGTGAACGCGACCGGGCGGTTGGCCCGACGCCGGCTCAGTATAGCGGCTTCCTGATTGCCTCGCCGCGGGGCTGCCGTTACCATGGGTGCTCGCCAGGAGGAGAGGATCATGGGAGTGCGGGTCGGCATCGTCGGCGTGAGCGGGTACGGAGGGAGCGAGCTCCTCCGGCTCTGCGTGGGCCATCCGGCGTTCGAGGTCGTGTACGCGAGCGGTGAGACCACCGCCGGCCACAGGCTCTCCCGGCAATTCCCCGCGCTGACCGGGCACCCGACGGGCGATCTCGTGATCCAGCCGTTCGTGCCCGAGGAGCTTCACGGGGTCGACGTCCTCTTCGCCTCCTTGCCCACGGGCAAGTCGCGGGAGCCTCTCGCGCGGGTTCCGCGGGACGTGAAGATCGTCGACGTCGGCGGAGACCACCGGTTCGTCGAGGGGTGGGTCTACGGACTGACCGAGCTGCCGGGCACCCGCCCCGCCGTCGCGGGAGCGTCCCGCGTCGCCGACCCGGGCTGCTATCCGGCGGCGGCCCTCCTGGCGCTGGCGCCGCTCGTCGCCGGCGGGCTGGTGGAGCCGGAGGGTCTCGTGATCGACGCCAAGACGGGCGTGAGCGGCGCGGGCCGCGGGGGCGGGACGAGCGCCTTCGGCTACGCCGAGACCAACGAGGACGTGCTGGCCTACGGTCTCGCCGACCATCCTCACGTCCCGGAGATGCAGGAGGCCCTGACGCGGCTCGGGGGCCGGCGGGCCACGCTGGCCTTCACGCCGCACCTGGTGCCGATGACCCGCGGGATCCTCGCGACCTGCTACGCGCGGCCGCGGGGCGCGGTGACGGCGGCCGCGCTCGAGGACGCCGCCCGGGCCATGTACGGCGACGAGCCGTTCGTCCGGGTCATGCCCGTGGAGGGCGGCCGGAGCCCCCGCACCAAGTGGACCACGGGCTCGAACGTCGTCTTCCTGTCCTACGCGGTCAACCGGGAGACCGGCCTCGCGCTGGCCATCGCCGCGCTGGACAACCTCGGCAAGGGGGCCGCCGGCCAGGCCGTCCAGAACGCGAACCTCATGACGGGTCAGCCGGAAACGGCGGGATTGACCGGCCTCCCGCTCTGGCCGTAGTCGGGGTCAGGTTTTGACTTCTCGACATTTCCGCCGGGTCGCGCGCGGGGCCTCCGGGGCTCCGAACCTCCCTGACCGGAATTGTTCAGAAGTCGAAGTCTGACCCCGTGCTGATCGCGGTCACGTTCCTCGGCTCCCTCGCGTGGAGCTTCGTGTTCGTCGCGCTGCCCTTCCAGGTCGAGCGGCTGAGCACGTCCGGGCCGGCGGGGACGCTCGCCTGGACCGGCTGGATCCTCGGTGTCCCGTCGCTGGCGGCGGTGGTGACGGGGCCCATCTGGGCGCGCTACGGGGAGCGGACGGACCCGAAGGCCGTGTGCGTCCTCGTCCAGACGCTCCAGGGACTCGGATTCGTGGCCACGGCCATGGCGCACTCGGTCATCCAGCTCTTCATGGCGCGCCTCCTGCTCGGCACCGTCGGATCGTTCTCGACGCTGGCCTTCGTCATCGCCGGCCGGGAGACCGACCCGACGGTGATGCGCCGCCGCCTGGGCGCGATCCAGTCGGCCCTGGTCCTGGGCACGCTCGTCGGGCCGCTGCCGGGAGCGGTCGCGGGCGCGCGCCTCGGGTTCCGGCTCACCTACCTCATCGGGGCGATCGTCCTGGTGGTCTCCGCGTCGCTCCTCCAGTGGGGCATGCCGAGCCCTCCGTCGGTGCCGCGCGAGGCGGGAGCGAGCCGGCGGATGCTGACCCGGGACCTCACCCTCGTGTCCGCGCTCGTCCTCGTGGCCTCGTCCCAGGAAACGTTCCTGGCGGCGGTCCTCCCGAGAGTGCTGCCGGGGCTCGGCGTGGGTCTGGACGACCTGGTGGAGGCGAGCGGCCTCCTGATCTTCGTGGCCGGCGCGGCGGCGGCGGTGGGAGGGCTGGCGGCGCCGATCCTCGCGGAGCAGGTCTCGGAGCGACGCCTCCTGGCGGGCCTGCTGGTGGCGTCGTCGATCGCGCTCGTGCTGCTCGGCACCACGCGATCCTTCTGGGCGTTCGTCGTGCTGCGCGGGGTGCAGTCCCTCGCGATCGCGCCGTTCTTCCCCCTGATGGTCGCGCAGGTCGCGCGGCGCGCCGATGCCAGCGCGATCGGGATCATCAACGCCGCGCGCGTGGGGTCGGGCTTCCTCGGCCCGCTGGTCGCGACCAGCCTGCTGGCCACCGGCTCGCCGGGACTCCTCTACGCCGTGCTCGGGGGAGCGGGCATCGCGACCGTGCTGCTGTTCCGGCGCCGGTAGACCGGCTCTTCCTGATTCCTCAGGACCGACGGGGCGCTCGGCGCGCGCCGGGCCGAGCCCGCGGGCGGTTCCGCGCTCACCCGGCCAGCGCGGGCTTCCGGTCGAACCAGGGGCGCGCGCCCTCGATCTGCGCTGACAGCCGGAAGAGCGTGGCCTCGTCGCCGAAGCGCGCCGCGAGCTGGATCGCCAGCGGCAGGCCGCGCGGCGCGCCGGCGGTCTCGACCTGGCTCACGGGGAGCATGATCGCGGGCTGGCCCGTGATGTTGAACCACACGGTGAATGGCGAGAACGTAAATACCCGCCGCCAATACTCATCCACGTCCTCGAGCATCATGTCGATCCACCCCAGCTTGACGGCGCCCGGCGTGGCGAGCCCCGGCGTGAGCAGGACGTCGTAGCTCTGGTGGAAGGCGGCCATCTGGCGACCGAGCCGGTGGGCGGCCTGGGTGGCCCGGACGTAGTCCTGGGCGGGGATGTGCTCCCCGCGCGCCGCCGTGTCGAACGTGACGTTCTCCACCTCGCCGCGACGCGGCGGGCGGCCAGCCGTCGGGTGACTCCGGACGTTCACCGCCGAGTTCGCGGCCGCGAGCGTCAGGAAGGTGGGCACGACCGCGTCGCGGTCGATCTCGGGATCCGCCTCGGCCACGTGGTGGCCGAGGTCGGCGCAGAGCGCGGCGATCTCGCGGACGAGGGCCACGCACGCGGGATCGACGGGCGCGCCGTTCGGGGCGCGGACCGTCCACGCGATCCGGAGGCGCCCGGGCGAGGCGCCCACCTCGGACACGAACGGCCGGGCGGGCGGCGGGGCCGCGTAGGGGTCGCCCGCTCCCGGGCCCGCGGTCGCGTCGAGGAGCGCCGCCGTGTCGCGGACGGTCAGCGTCACGGCGTGCTCGGTCGAGAGTCCGCCCAGTCCCTCGCCCGTGTAGGGCGCCATCGTGTTCCGGGCGCGGGTGGGCTTGAGGCCGACCAGCCCGCAGCAGGCTGCCGGCGCCCGGATCGACCCGAACCCGTCGCTCGCGTGCGCCATGGGCAGGATCCGGGCGCCCGTGGCCGCGGCCGCGCCGCCGCTCGAGCCGCCGGAGATGCGGGTCGGATCCCACGGGTTCCTGGTCGCGCCGTAGAGCTGGGGCTCGCAGGTCAGCGAGAGCCCGAGCTCGCACGTGCTGGTCCGCCCGAACACGACCAGGCCGGCGCGCTTGAGCCGCGCCACGTGCTCGCTGTCGGCGGCAGCCGGCGGCGTGTCCGCGAAGAAGCGCGACCCGCGCATCGTCCGCACCCCGGCGAGGGACGCGGTGAGGTCCTTCAGGAGATACGGGACGCCGCGGAACGGCCCGTCCGGCAAGCCGTCGGCGATCGCCTTCCGCGCGTAGTCGTAGAGCGGGAGCACGACGGCGTTGATCGTCGGGTTGCGCGCCTCGACACGCTCGATGGCGGCGTCGAGGAGCTCCGTGGGCGTGACCTTCCGGCGGCGGACGAGGTCCGCGAGCCCGAGGGCGTCGTGCGCTTCGTAGTCGTGGAAAGCGGCCATGCCTGCCTCCGTGATTCACGAGGGGTTCCGGTCGGGGCGCCCCGAGCCGGCCGAGTGAGACCGCGCCATCCTGGCCCGGTGCGGGACGAGCGTCAAGGCATGGCGGTCGTCGACGCGGGAATCGGCGCGGTCGGTGCCGGTGCGCGGCTCGCTTCATGCGCCCGGCCCGGCGCGCCGGTGGGGTAGGATACGCACGGAGACGGCTCATGCGTGGACCGACGACCTTTCTCAAGCCGCCGCGGCTCGTCCCCGGCGACCGGCTGGCCGTGGTGGCCCCCGCGGGTCCCGTCGACCGCGAGAGCCTCGAGGCGGGGCTTGGCGTCCTGGCCGGGCGCTACGAGGTGACCTGGGACCCGGGGCTCTTCGGGCGCGCGCGGTACCTGGCCGGCGACGACGTGCGACGGGCCGGCGAGCTGCGCGCCGCGCTCGACGATCCCCGGATCAAGGCCGTGATCGCGGCCCGGGGCGGGTACGGGAGCATGCGGCTGCTTCCCAGCCTCTGGCCTGCCGGCGCGGAGTCCGGCGGCCCGCCGAAGCCCGGCGGGCTGAAGGCCCTGGTCGGCTTCTCCGACATCACCGCGCTCCACTGCGCCTTGCAGGCGATGGGGCAGGCGAGCGTCCACGGCCCGTCGGTCAACCAGCTCGGGACGCAGCCGGCCACGATCGTCGAGCGTCTCTTCGCGCTGCTGGAGGATGCGTCGACGCCGCCCGCCGCGATCGGCGGGACCCCGCTCGTCGGAGGGACGGCGGAGGGGCCGCTCCTGGGCGGCAATCTCTCGCTCCTGACGCGCCTCATCGGCACGCCGTGGCTGCCGGACCTCGACGGGGCCATCCTCCTCCTCGAGGACGTGACCGAGGCGCCCTACCGGCTCGACCGGATGTGGACGCACCTCCGCCTGGCCGGCGTGCTGGACAGGATTCGCGGCCTCGCTCTGGGCGAGTTCACCGCGTGCGAGGAGCCGGGCGCCGCCTTCACCAGTCAGGACGTCCTGTGGGGCCTCGCGGCCGAGACCGGCCTGCCGTGCATCGCGGGCCTGCCGATCGGCCACGGCGCGGTCAACGTGCCGGTCCCGCTCGGCCCGCGCGTGCGCGTCGACGGCGGCGCCGGCACGCTGACCTTCCTGGAGCCCGCGGTGAGCGCTGCCGCCGCCGACGCGCGTCGCGCGGGTCCGCGAGCGGAGCGGACCGGGGTGTGACCCGCCCGGCAACAGGACCCGCCGGCGCCGCGCTCCTCGCCGGCGGTCTCCGGTGGACGATCCCGAAGCTCACGCCCGACCAGGTCAACTACCTGAACGTCGGCCTCATGCTCGTCTCCGCGGGCCTGGCCTTCTGGCTGCCTTTCCAGCTGTTCCTGTTCGTGTACGCCGTGCTCGGGCCCGCGCACTACCTCACGCAGATCTCCTGGCTCCACGACCGGGACTACTTCACCACCGGGAAGTACGACCACGTGTTCCTGATCGGGGTGAGCGTCCTCGTCACGATCTGTGTGTTCAACTTCGTTCCGGGCACGCCGCCGGCGGCGGCGACCGCGCTCACGTTCGTGGCGTTCGCCGCCGGGCTCGTGTTCGCGCTCGTGCGGAGCGGGCGGGGCCGCGCGGTCGGGATCACCGGCGCGATCCTGGTCTCCATTTTCGTGGCCGAGGCCCCCGGCGCCGAGTCGGTCTTTCGCATCTTCCTGCCCACCCTGATCCACGTCTCCATCTTCACCGGATCGTTCATCCTGATCGGAGCGCTGCGCGGCAGGAGCCTGTCGGGGCTGCTCTCGCTGCTGGTGTTCCTGGCCGTGCCCTTCGTGTTCCTGTTCGCCCTCCCCGGACGGGAGCACTACACCGTGTCGAGCTACATCCAGGCGGCCTACGGGCACCTGAAGAACGACGGCGCGTTCACCGACGGCTTCATCGGGCTGAACCATCAGCTCCTGACGATCTTCAACCTGCACGACTTCGGACAGCCGACCGCCGACGTCGCGGCGTTCGTGCGCGGCGTGAACGCCTACCTGTACGGCCACCCGGCGGCCCTGGCGGTGATGGCCTTCATCGCGTTCGCCTACACCTACCACTACCTGAACTGGTTCTCGAAGACGTCCATCATCCAGTGGCATCAGATCCCGCGGGGGCGCTCCGTCGCGGTGGTCCTGGTGTGGCTGGCCTCGGTGGCTCTGTTCGTCTACGACTACCGGCTGGGCTTGCAGTGGCTGTTCTTTCTGAGCTTCACGCACGTGGCCCTCGAGTTCCCCCTGAACCATCTGACCTTCATCGGGATCGGCCGCGAAGTCGGGGGAATGTTGCGTGGGGAGACGCTTCGCCCCGCCGCGGCCGGAAAGGGCCGGCCGGCGAAGCAGAGCGGGCGTCCGCAGCGCCGGGCGTAGGCCGCCCGGCCTTCTCCGGCCGTCCGCGTCCGGTGCGATGGCGACGTCGCGCCGCACGGCGCCCGCATCGGAGGGCCATCGCGTTGACAGGAGGGCGGCACCGCCCCATAGTGAGATCGCGGGTATGACGAAGCCGAGAACCGTCGGCGAGCTGCGTCAGACAGGCTACGCGCCGCGCTCCGTCAAGACCGAGATCCGCCAGAACCTCATCCGGAAGCTCGAGCGCGGCGAGCGCATCTTCCCCGGCATCGTCGGCTTCGACGAGACCGTCCTGCCTCAGGTCGAGAACGCGCTCCTGTCGGGCCAGGACCTGATCCTGCTCGGCGAGCGGGGCCAGGCCAAGAGCCGTCTGGCCCGGTCCCTCGTGTCGCTCCTCGACGAGGCGGTGCCGGCGCTCGCCGGCAGCGAGGTCAGCGACGACCCGCTCGCGCCCATCAGCAAGGCGGGGCGCGCGCTCGTCGCCGAGCTGGGTGACCGCGCCCCCATCGAGTGGCTGCCCCGGGAGCGCCGCTACGGGGAGAAGCTCGCCACGCCCGACATCACGATCGCCGACCTGATCGGGGAAGTGGATCCGATCAAGGTCGCGGAGGGCCGCTACCTCGCCGACGAGCTGACGATCCACTACGGCCTCCTCCCGCGGACGCACCGCGGCATCTTCGTCCTGAACGAGCTCCCGGATCTCGCCGAGCGCATCCAGGTGGGGCTCCTCAACATCATGGAGGAGCGCGACGTCCAGATCCGCGGCTACCTGGTGCGCCTGCCGCTCGACCTCCTGGTCGTCGCCTCGGCGAACCCGGAGGACTACACGAACCGCGGGCGCATCATCACGCCGCTCAAGGACCGATTCGGCTCGCAGGTGCGCACGCACTACCCGCGGACCGCTCGCTCACGAGATCGGCATCGTGGAGCAGGAGGCCACGCGCTTCGCGCCCGACGGCTACCAGGTCGAGGTGCCGGCGTACATGCAGGAGGTCGTCGCGGAGCTGACGCACCTCGCCCGGCGGAGCGCCGAGATCAGCCAGCGGAGCGGGGTCAGCGTCCGCGTGTCGATCTGCAACTACGAGAACCTCGTGTCGAACGCGCTCCGCCGGGCGGTGCGGCTCCGCGAGCCGCTGGCCGTGCCCCGGGTCTCGGACCTGGGCGCCACGCTCGCGTCGACGGCGGGGAAGATCGAGCTCGAGACGGCGGGAGACGGGGACGAGGGCAAGGTGGTCGAGCGGCTCGCCCAGAAGGCCGTGCTCGCGGTCTTCAACCGGCACTTCCAGGCCGCGATGTTCGGCGAGCTGCTGGAGGCCTTCGGGCGCGGGTTCACGTGGGAGGTGGGCGAGGCGATGCCCGCCGCCGACTACGAGCGGCAGGCCGGCCGGGCGGCCGGCTTCGGGACCGCGATGTCGCGCCTCGGCGCCGCCGGCCATCCCGCCCGCGTCGCCGCCGCGGCGGAGTTCGTGCTCGAGGGCCTGCACCTGAACCGGAAGCTCAACAAGGACCGGGGCGCCGGCGGGCCCCGGTACAAGGCGTGAGGAGCCGCTACTCCCGCTGGGACGGCTCCCAGTCGCTTCCGGAGTTCGACGCCGACGACGTGCTCGCGGCGATGGCCGACGACCTCGTCGCCGACGGGGATCGTCCGGCGGGCGCTCGAGCGGCTCCTCCGGCAGGGCTTCCGCACGCGCGACGGGGAGCAGGTTCCCGGCCTGCGTGACCTTCTGGAGCGGCTTCGCCGGGAGCGTCAGGGTCTCCTCGACCGTCACGACCTCGGCGACGTCCTCGGCGACCTCCGGAAGCAGCTGCAGGACGTCCTCGACACGGAGCGCCAGGGGATCGACCGGCGCGTCGACGCCGCGCGCCGGGCGGCGGAAGGCGGCGAGCCGGCGGCCGAGGCGCACCGTCAGGAGCTCGAGCGCATCGCGGCCGTGCGCCGCGCGGCGCTGGACGCCCTGCCGGAGGATCTCGGCGGCGCCGTCCGCGGGCTCCAGGACTACCAGTTCGTCGACCCGGAGGCCTGGCAGAAGTTCCAGGAGCTGATGCTCCGGCTTCGCCAGGAGATGACGCAGAGCCTGTTCGGCCAGCTGAAGCAGGGGCTCCAGGGGCTCGGCTCCCAGGGGACCGAGGGTCTCCGGGACATGCTGGGCGACCTCAACCGCATGCTCCGCCAGCAGGCCGCGGGCGGCCGGCCGGACGTCCAGGGGTTCATGGACCGCTGGGGTCAGATGTTCCCGGGCGTCCAGAGCCTCGACCAGCTGCTCGACCGGCTCGCGCGCCAGTCCGCACAGCTCCAGTCACTGCTCGAGAGCCTCACGCCGGAGCAGCGGCGCGAGCTCGAGGCCCTCCAGGAGGCCATGCTCGACGACCCGGGGATGCAGGAGGCGCTCGCCGAGCTGGGAGAGCACCTCGACCGGCTCGGGCTTGGCCAGCGGACGCGCCGGTACCAGACGCAGGGCGACACGCCGCTGTCGCTCCAGGAGGCCCTCCGGCTGATGGGCGAGCTCCACGGCCTCGACCGGCTGGAGGAGGACCTCCAGGACGCCGAGCGAACGGGGCGTGTGGACCGGGTCGACCCCGCGGCGGTGCGGGACGCCCTGGGTGAGCAGGCCGCCCAGGAAGCGGAGGCGCTCCAGCGACTCGCCGAGGCGCTCGAGGCGGCGGGCTACCTCGAGCAGCGGGGCCGGCAGTGGGTGCTGACGCCGCAGGCGATCCGCAAGATCGCGCAGCGCGCGCTCGCCGAGGTGCTGGGCCACCTGAGGCGAGACCGGCCGGGCCGCCATCCCGTCGACGCCCGCGGGGCCGGCGGCGACCCGACGGACGAGAGCAAGCCGTACGAGTTCGGCGATCCCTTCCTGCTCGACCTCCGCGAGACGCTCGGGAGCGCGCTCAGGCGGCAGGGGCCCGGTCTCCCGCTGCGCCTCGCGCCGGCGGACTTCGCCGTCCGCCGCACCGAGCTGTCGACGCGGTGCGCCACCGCGCTCCTCCTCGACATGAGCCGCTCGATGATCTACCGCGGATGCTGGACCGCGGCGAAGAAGGTCGCGCTGGCGCTCCACGCCCTCATCCGGGCGCAGTATCCGCAGGACGCGCTCTACGTGATCGGGTTCTCGCTCTACGCGCGGGAGCTCGACCCCGACGACGTGCCATCCGTCGTCCTCACCGACCGTCACTACGGCACGAACATGCAGCACGCGCTCCAGCTGGCGCGCCGGCTGCTCGGCCGTCACCGGGGCGGGAACCGCCAGGTGGTCATGATCACGGACGGCGAGCCCACCGCACACCTCGAGGGCAGCGAGGCCTACTTCGACTACCCCACCACCCGGCGGACCTGGCAGCTGACCCAGGCCGAGGTGCTGCGCTGCGCGCGCGAGGGCGTCACGATCAACACGTTCATGCTCGAGGACAGCCCGGGGCTGGTCCGATTCGTCAGCGAGATGTCGCGGATCAACCGGGGCCGCGCGTTCTTCGTCCAGCCGGATCGGCTGGGGGAGTACGTCCTCGTGGACTACCTCGCGCGGAAGCAGAAGCGGGTGGGGTGACGGGGGCCGCGCGCCTCCAGGCGCTCCTCGACGAGGGGGTCGCCGCCGGAGTCTTCCCGTGCGCGGCGGCCGTGGTGCTTCATCGCGGCCGTCGCCTCTTCGAGGGCGCGGCCGGCGGAGCGGCGGCCGGCACCGTCTTCGATCTCGCTTCCCTGACCAAGATCATGGCCACCACGGCCGTGTTCCTGGCGCTGTGGCGGGACGGTGCCGTGAGTCCCGAGACGCCGGTGGCCGAGGTGCTGCCGGAGTCGTCGGCCGGCCGTGCCGGGGTGACGATGGCAGACCTCCTCACCCATCGCGCCGGCCTGCCCGCCTTCCTTCCGCTGTTCGCTCCGGTTCTCAGGGCGGCGCCAGCGCTTCTCGAGGCCGGCTGTCCCCCGGAGGTGCGTGCGGCGGGGCGGGCGCAAGTCGTCGCGAGCGCCCTGGCGGTGGCCCCGATCGGGCCGCGGGGAGCACGGGCGGTCTACAGCGACATCGGGTTCATGGTGCTGGGCGAGCTTCTCGCACGGGTAGGAGGTCGTCCGCTGGACGTTCTCTTCGTCGAGCGCGTGGCGAAGCCGCTCGGGCTCGGGGCGCGCTTTCGTCGCCTGTCGGCGCCGGGCGCTCGCGCCGTCCGTTTCCGCGCGCGCGGGTGCTCGGGCCGGTCTCGACATCGCGCCGACCGGGCAGACCCGCCCGCGCGAGCCGGCCCCCGGGCAGGAGGGACTCTGGGAGCCTTTCGCCGGGGTCGCCGTCGCCGGCCGGCGAGGTCGACGACGACAACGCCTGGACGATGGATGGCGTGGCCGGTCACGCGGGCCTGTTCGGGACGGCGGCCGATGTCGCGGCCTTCGGGCAGGCCGTCCTGGAGGAGTGCGGGGGCGCCGGGCGGGTGGCCCCCGCCGGCTACTGGGCGGCGGCCCTCCGGCGCGACACGGCGACGCCGGGAAGCACGCGCGCGCTGGGCTTCGACACGCGGCACCCGGGCGATCCGCAAGACGGGAGCTCGGCCGGGAGGCTCATCGGGATGGTCCTGCCGGGCGCCGTCGGCCACACGGGCTACACTGGAACGAGCCTCTGGGTCGATCGCGGTCGGGACCTGGTCGTCGCGCTCTGCACGAACCGCACCGCCGGGCCTCGTGGGCGCGGGGAGGGCCGGATCCGGGAGTTTCGTCCGCGCTTTCACGACCTGGCGAGCGAGGCGTCCGACCTGACGCTCGAAACGACGATGGCACGCGGGGCACGCGGGAGGATGGCATGAGCTTCGGACACATCATCGAACAGGTCCTCCGGCAGGGCATGGCCGGCCAGAGCCGGGCGCGACTCGAGCACAGCGTGGGTCCGCAGGGGCTGGGAGGAGTGCCCGGCCTGGGCGAGCTGCTCGGCGCGGTGCTCGGTGGCCGGGCGTCCGGGCGCCCGGCCAGCGGCGGCGGCCTCGGCGACGTCTTCGGCGGCAATCCGCCCGGACGCGCGTCCACGGGCGGCCTGGAGGACCTGCTCGGCGGCATGCTCGGCGGGGCGACGCGCGGCGCGGGCGGCGCCGGCGGCGGGCTGGGCGACCTGCTCGGCGGCATCCTGGGCGGCGGCCGGGCGAAGCGCTCCGGCTCGGGCAGCGGGGCCGGCATGGCGATCCTGGCGACCATCGCGATGGCGGCGCTCAAGAACTGGTCACAGTCGCGCGGTCCCGCCGGGCTTGACGGACGCGGCCCAGAGCATCGCGCCGGGCGAGATGGACGCGATGACGGCGCCGGAGACCGAGCAGCTCGTGCTGCTGGCGATGGATCTCCGCGGCCAAGGCCGACGGCGCGGTCGACGAGGCGGAGATCGAGCGCATCGTCGGGCAGATCGACGACGACGGCGTCAGCTCGGCCGAGAAGGAGTTCCTGCTCGCGGAGCTGCGCAAGCCGCTCGATCTTCGGGGACTGGTCGACGCCGTGCCGAGCGCGGCCGTGGGCGCAGGTCTACGGCGCGTCGCTCTTCGTCATCAAGGTCGACACGGAGGCCGAGGCGGACTACCTGCAGCAGCTCGCCGGCCCGCTCGGCCTCGACGCGGGGACCGTCACACGTCTGCACGAGCTGACGGGTGCGCCCGCCGTGTGAGGGGCCGCCGGGGACGGTCCGGACGTCCAGATCCTTCGGCTCGTTCGGTGTGTGCGGTTCCTCGTGCCGGTCGAGGCGTGGCCGTAGCGCGAGTCCCGCCGTCCAGCCCAGGGGCCGGACTCCCGAGGCCGGGGTCAGATCGCCTCGGCGATCGCCGTGATGGAGTCCGGGTTCTCGAGTGACGACACGTCGCCGGCCGCGTGGCCCAGGTGCGTCGCGCGGATCAGGCGGCGCATGATCTTGGCGCTGCGGGTCTTCGGAAGGTCGCGCGCGAAGAGGACCTTCTCGGGCTTGAGCGCCTTGCCCAGCCCGTTGGCCACGCGGCTGGACAGCTCGTCACGGAGCGCTCCGGACGGCGCGTGGCCCGGGCGGAGCACGACGAAGCAGACCACGGCCTCCCCCTTGACGGCGTGGGGAACGCCGATGACCCCGGCCTCGGCGACCGCGGGATGGCCGACCAGTACCGATTCGACCTCGGCCGGCCCGAGCCGCTTGCCGCCGATCTTGAGCGTGTCGTCGGAGCGGCCCTGGATGAACCAGCAGCCGTCGTCGTCCACGTACGCCCAGTCGCCGTGGACCCAGACGTTGGGCCAGCGCGACCAGTACGTCTCCTCGTAGCGCGCCGGGTCGCGCCAGAACCCCGCAGTCATGCCCGGCCACGGCTTGGTGATCACCAGCTCGCCGACGTGCCCGCGCACGGGCTCGCCGTCCTCCCCGAAGCACTCGGCGGCCATGCCCGGGATCGGTCCCGTGAACGCGCAGGGCTTGAGCGGCGCGATGGGGAAGCATCCGAGGATTCCGCCGGAGATCTCGGTGCCGCCGGTGTAGTTGATGATCGGGATCCGCGTCTTGCCCGCGTGCTCGAACAGCCAGCGGTACGGCTCCGGGTTCCACGGCTCACCGGTGGACCCGAGAATGCGGAGGGACGACAGGTCGTGGGCGTGCACCGGGTCCTGGCCGTGGGGCATGAGCGCGCGCACCGCCGTGGGCGAAAGGCCCATCACGCTGATGCGGTGGCGCTCGACCAGGCTCCACAGCCGATCGGGCCCCGGGTGGTTCGGCACGCCGTCGAACACGACGGCGGTGGCGCCGTGGAACAGCGCGGCGGTGAGCGCCATCGGCCCCATGAGCCATCCGAGGTCGGTCAGCCAGAACAGCCGGTCCTCCTCGCCGACGTCCATGCAGTACGCGAAGTCGTGCGCGGTCTTGATGAGGAAGCCGCCGTGCGTCAGCACGGCGCCCTTCGGCCGGCCCGTCGTCCCGGACGTGTAGATGATGAGGCACGGCCGGTCGGCCTCGACCGCCACGGCCGTGCGCGTGGTCATCCTGGCCGGCGACGGCCTCGTGCCACCAGTGGTCGCGCCCGCGTGTCCACGCGATCTCGCGGCCGAGGCGGCGATGGACGAGCATCGTCCTCACCGATGGGCACTGGGCCACCGCCTCGTCGGCCGTCTCCTTCAGCTTCACGACCTGACCGCGGCGGTGGAAGCCGTCGGCCGTGATCAGGAGCTTGGCCTCGCAGTCGGACAGACGGGATGCCACGGCGCTCGCCCCGAACCCGGAGAAGCACGGCGTGTAGATGGCGCCGATCTTTCCCACGGCGAGCATGGCGATCGCGGCCTCGGGCGACATCGGCAGGAAGATCCCGACGCGGTCGCCCTCTCCGACGCCGAGCCCCCGCAGCGCGTTCGCCAGCCGATTCACCTCGGCCCCGAGCTCCGTGTAGGTGAGCGTGCGCGAGCGGCCGTCGTCTCCTTCCCAGACGACCGCTGGCTTGTCCCCGCGGCCGGCATCGCAGGTGACGGTCCAGACAGTTGTCGGTGAGGTTCAATCGCCCGCCGGGGAACCAGGTCGGCCACGCGATGCCGTTCGAATCGTCCAGGACCCGCGAGTACGGCGCCGTCCATCGCACGCCCAGATCTCGCACCACCGCGTCCCAGTACCAGTCGAGGTCGGCGAGCGAGCGGCGCTGGAGCTCGGCCAGCGTGTCGATTCCGTGGGCGCGCATGAATCGGCCGATCCGCGAGCGCCGGGCGACCTCGGGGGTGGGTTGCCAGACGAAACCGTCGGCCGCTGTCGTCATCGGGCGGTCCCAATCATAGACCGTTCGACCCGGCTGGGCGACCGGCTCCGGGTAGAATGAAGCGGAGAGGCAGGACGTCTCGATTCTCCTTGCTGGCCGCGCGGCGCCCGGCGTTCGCGAGGCCACTGAACGACGGGAGGCGCCGTGGTCCAGCCAGTGACGCTGCGGATCTTCTCCGACTACGTCTGACCCTGGTGCTATCTCAGTACGGTCCGTATTGAGAAGCTCAGGAAGGAGCACGGCGTGACGGTCGAGTGGGTGCACTTTCCGCTGCACCCGGAGACGCCCGCGGAGGGCCGCGCGCTGGCCGATCTCTTCGCCGGGCGCAGCCTGGACCTTCGATCGATGCACGCGCAGATGAAGGCGCGCATGACGGCCGAGGGGCTCCCGTACGGGGAGCGCACGATGACGTACAACAGCCGGCTCGCCCAGGAGCTCGGCAAGTGGGCCGACACGCAGCCCGGCGGCGAGGCCATCCACGACGCCCTGTTCCGCGCCTACTTCGTCGAGGCCCTGGACATCTCCCAGCCCGCGGTCCTGCTGGACATCGCCGAGCGCGCGGGCCTGTCGCGCGACGGCGCCCGGGAGGTGCTGGAGCAGCGGACGTTCAAGGCCGCGATCGACGAGGACTGGGCGCTCTCCCGCCAGTACGGCATCACCGGCGTGCCCACGTTCGTCGCGGGGCGCTTCGGCGTCGTCGGGGCGCAGCCGTACGAGGCGCTGGAGGCACTCGTCCGGAAGGCGGCGACGGGGGGCGATGAGTCGTAGGGCGGCGCTCGGGCGCCGGCCTCCGTGAGGGCGGGAGCCTCCCTCCCCACGACGCGGACCGCCGAGCCGGGAGGGCCCATGCCGGATCCCGTGATCGTGATGCCGCCGAACCGAAACCTCGAGCCGGACGTCGTGGCGATCGGCCGCCGTCTGCTGCCGCCGGGATTCGAGCTGCGCCTCGTGCCGGCCGAGGGGCTGGCCGCCGCCTTGCCCGACGCGGACTACCTGATGGGATTCGTCGGGCCGCTGGACGACGCGACCCTCGCCGCGGCCCGCCGGCTCCGGCTCGTCCAGCTCCTGAGCGTCGGCTACGACCGGTTCAACCTCGCCGGCGCCCGGGCGGCTCGCATCCCCGTCGCGGTCAACGGCGGAGCCAACGCGATCGCGGTCGCCGAGCACGCCATCCTGCTCATGATGGCGACGCTCCGGCACCTGACCGACCTCGACGCCGGGGTGCGGGCGGGGCGGTGGAGCACGGGCTCGAAGCGGCTCTACGAGCTGTGGAGCTCGACGATCGGGATCGTGGGGATGGGGCGCATCGGCCAGGAGGTCGCGCAGCGGCTCCGCGGGTGGGGATCGACCGTGATCTACCACGATCCGGTTCGCCTGACGCCGGACCGCGAGCGGGACCTGGACGTGGCCTTCGCGCCGCTCGACGATCTTCTGTCCCGCGCGGACGTCGTGACGGTGCACGTGCCCCTCTCCGCCGCCACCCGCCACCTGATCGACGGGCGGGCGCTCGCCCGGATGAAGCCCACGGCGGTCCTGGTCAACACCTCGCGCGGCGAGCTGGTGGACGAGGCCGCCCTGTCGAAGGCGCTCCACGAGGGGCGCATCGGCGGCGCCGGGCTCGACGTCCTGTCGTCGGAGCCGCCCCCGGCCGACCACCCGTTGCTCTCGACGCCGAACACCGTCCTGACCCCCCACATGGCGGGTCCCACCTGGCAGAGCTGGCCGCGGCGCTTCGGCAACGCCTACGCCAACATCACCCGTGTCCAGCGGGGAGAGCGGCCCCAGTGGGTCGTCCCGGAATTGGCTGATCTGATCCGCTGAGTGATACGCTCGTCTCGTGGCCACGGCGGACGACGGTCTCGTCCTCGACGACGTCGATCCGGCCAGCACCCGCCGGATCCACCTCGTCGGCGTCGCCGGAACGGGGATGGGCGCCTTCGCCGGCATGCTGAAGACGGCCGGCCACGAGGTGACCGGAAGCGACCAGAACGTCTACCCGCCCATGAGCGACATGCTCCGGGCCTGGGCGATTCCGGTGTTCACGCCGTACGACCCGGCGAACCTCGACCTCGTCAAGCCCGACCTCGTCGTCATCGGGAACGTGATCCGCCGGGTGAACCCCGAGGCGACGGAGGTGCGCGCGCGCCGCCTCCCCCAGATGAGCTTCCCGGCGGCGCTCGGGGCGTTCTTCCTGCGGAAGCGCCACTCGGTCGTGGTGGCGGGGACTCACGGCAAGACCACGACGACGGCGCTCCTGGGACACGTGCTCGCCGCCGCCGGCCGGGATCCGTCGTTCCTGGTCGGGGGCGTCACCCGGAACTACGACGCGAACTTCCGGCTCGGCGACGGGGCGCACTTCGTGATCGAGGGCGACGAGTACGACACGGCGTACTTCGACAAGGGGCCGAAGTTCCTCCACTACCGCCCGCGCACCGCGATCCTGACCAGCGTCGAGTTCGACCACGCGGACATCTTCCGGGACCTTCCCCACTACGAGGCGGCGTTCGAGCGGTTCGTGCGCCTCCTCCCGCCGGACGGCTGCCTCGCGGTGAGCGCGGCGTACCCGAACGCGCTCCGGATCGCGCAGGCCTCGGCCGCTCGGATCGTGACCTACGGGCTCCCGGAGACGCGCGAACGTGTCGCAGGCGCTCGACTACGCGGCGACCGATCTGGAGCACGGGCCGGCCGGTGCTCGCTTCGGCGTCCTGGAGCGTGGCCGCGCGCTCGGGGTCGCGACCCTGCCCGGGGGCGGCGCCCACAACGTCGAGAACGCGCTCGGCGTCGTGGCCGCCGCGCGGGCGCTCGGGCTCGCGTTCGAGGAGATCGCCCGGGGCCTCTCGACGTTCGAGGGAGTGCGCCGGCGGCAGGAGGTGCGCGGGGAGGCGGGCGGGGTGGTCGTCATCGACGACTTCGCCCATCACCCGACGGCCGTCCGCGCGACGATCGACGCCATCCAGGCCCGCTTCCCCGGCCGCCGGCTCTGGGCGGCGTTCGAGCCCCGGTCGAACACGAGCCGGCGGCGCTTGCACCAGCAGGAGTACGTCGACGCCCTGGCCGCCGCCGCCTGCGTCGCCCTCAAGGTGCCGGAGCCCCACGACATGGTGCCCGCGGACCAGCGGCTCGACGCCGATCGGGTGGTCGCCGACCTCCGGGCCCGGGGCGTCGATGCTCGCGCCGAGGCCGACGTCGATCGGCTGGTCCAGGCCGTGGCCGACGGCGCCCGGCCCGGCGACGTCGTGCTGGTGATGAGCAACGGCGCGTTCGGCGGCTTCATCGACCGGCTGCTGACGGCGCTTCGCTCTCCGCGCTAGGTCAGGAGGAGGCTGGAAGGGGCGCTCCCGGCCCATGACCACGCAGTGCACGTCGTCGCCGCCGCCGGTTTCGGGCCTCGCCTAGCCGCCGCCCGGCGGGCTCTCCGCGAGCGCAAGGAAGACTGCACGATCGTCATGGGGCCGGAAGCCCTGTATTGGCTCTTCGGCCTCGATTCCTTCCCGGGCGCCGCCTCGGGCAGGTTCCGATCGGAGGCTACGACACCCGCGTAGGCGCCCGTAGACCGAGCGCGCCCGCGGGCGTGGCACCGACGGTCCCGGGCGACGTTCATACGCAGAGACTTCACCTCCCCCCGGCCGCCACGGCCCTTGCCGGTCCTTCCCGGGGCGCGCTACACTCGGGCCACCCTGGCGATGTCCCGCTTGGCGTGACGCGGGCCCGAACGAGTGTCCAGGAACCATGCTCTGCGTCGCTACATTCTAAGTAGGGAAGTCCAGATGTACCCGAAGGCAGATGGCCACAGCCCGATCCTGATACGCCAGCAACTGACGAGGCTGGCGTTTCTCCTGCTAGTGACCGTAGTGTGGATCGGAGCCTGCGCCCGAGTGCCGTCAAGGGCCCCGGCGCCCGCCCCCGAGAGGCGTACGGTGGCCGAGGCTTTCGACCAAGTCGGTGCCGCGGCCGAGTCCCGGCTCAAGCCGCTCTTCGAGCGGGCACGCGTCCCCTATCCTCCCGGGAAGGTCTACCTCTTGGCCTTCAAGGAGGAGCGGCGGCTCGAGCTGTGGGCCGGAAGCAGCAACGGGCCTGCCTTCGTCCGTGCCTACCGCATCTTGCGAGCCAGCGGGGGGACTGGCCCCAAGCTCAGAGCAGGTGATTCGCAGATCCCGGAGGGGATCTATCGGGTCACCGCGTTGAACCCCAACAGCAGGTATCATCTCTCCCTCAAGCTGAACTACCCCAATGACTTCGACCGGCTGAAGGCACGGAAAGACGGGAGGAGCGACCTGGGCAGCGATATTTTTATCCACGGCAACGACCTATCCACGGGATGTATCGGCGTCGGCAACCCCGACATCGAGGAGCTCTTCGCGCTCGCGGTCCGCACGGGCCGCTCTAACACGGAAGTGATCATTGCACCGCACGACCTCCGGGAGAAGCCGCCGCCACGATACCCGACCACCACCGCGCCGTGGCTGCCGGAGCTCTACGCCCGGCTGCGGGAAGGGCTTGCCAGGTTTGATGCGCGCGCCAGCGTTCGTTGAGCCCCACCGTGCGTGCGGCGGCCTGGTCTGAGGCGCTGACGACAACGCAGGGGACCGGGCGTGGACGGTCTGCCTGCATGAAGGCGCGGGGGCCCGGCAGCCGAGGGCGCCATCTTTCCGGCGCACGGTTGACATCCTCCCTCTTCGGGCCTACGGTCGAAGGTGTACGGCTGACGACAGAGGGTGCACCTTGAGCTGACGACAGAGGGTGCACCTTCAGGCGGAGAGCGGTGCTTTCAGAGCGGCCAGTCAATGTTCGGGATCCTGGCGGATGCTCTTCCGCGCGGCCTGCCGCGCCGCCCGTCTCGGGGAATCCATCCCCGTTCGGTCATGGCGATCGGCGGGGATGTGACGGCCCGGCTCGTGATCGGCTTTTGAGCTGGCGGCGCCCTCGCCGCGTCGCTCCCGGCCTGACCGTGCGGGCGGCGCTCTCCATGCTGCCTCCCGACGTCCAGGCGGCGGTCACGGCGGCCCTTCGAGAGGACTCGATCCAAGCACCCCACGCGAAGCAGGCTCATCGGCCGGGTCGCGCGAGGGCGACCCCGGCCGCGGTGCCGCCCTACCTCTTCGTCGTGCGCTCCGACAAACCCGGGACCTTCAGTTCCCTTCGCAAGCTGGTGTGGACCCGCCCGGACCTCCTCGGCGTCGTCTTCGATCGACGCTGGATGGGCGAGCGACGCCGCCAACGCCAGCCGGAGCGCACGGGCCGACGGTGCGCCGAGCGTCGGCGGCCAGCACCGGAGCGGAGCTGGACCACGCGTGGTTTCGTGCTCGTCGCGCCCGCTGCGCCCTGGCGACCTCTTGAGACGCCGAGCGTGAGCCTGCCGTCTCGACCGATCGTGTCAGCCGAGCGGGCCAAGTCGGCCGGCGCTCCACGTGGCACGCGGTTTGGCAGGCGTGCGGTCGCGCTCGGCCTGGGGGCCGTTGTTGCCCTCTTCACCGCCGCGTTCGTGGCCGACCTCTACCTCCGGCACACCGATCGCTCAGTCGAGGTGACCCAGTCCCCGCTGTCCGACGAGACAACCACCGGGCATCCACCTCCGCCCATGGTTGCCTCCAATCCCGAGCCACCACCCCCTGTCCCGACGGCGGCGGAGCCTGGGTTCGCTCCGCCCGTGCTCGATAGCTCGGAATCACGCGAGGTCGAGCAGCTGGCCTCGCCGCCGATCCTACCCCGGCACGAGACTTCCCAGCAGGCAGCGGAGCACCCGAGGCCGAAGTCTGGATCGACCCCGACCCCGGCTGTGGGAGATGCGACAGTCCCCAGCGGACCCACCCGTTACCCTGCCGACGCCTCCGGCGGGGGCCGACTATCCCACCAAGCGGGTCCAGCTCATGGTGGCGTACCCGGCGGGAGGCAGCACGGACGTGGCCGCCAGGATCGTGGCGGCGATCGCCGAGAAGGAGCTGGGTCAGCCCCTCGTGGTCGTCAACAAGACTGGCGCCGACGGCCAGGTGGGGTGGACCGAGATGGCCCGACAGACGCCCGACGGCTACTACATCGGCTTCATCAATCTGCCGGGCACCAACACGGTCATCCTTGACCCGGAGCGGAAGGCGGCGTTTGATTTCGACGCCTTCACCCCGATCATCAACCAGGTGCTGGACCCTGGCGTCATCTGGGTGAAGGCCGACAGCCCATACAGGAGCCTCATTGACGTGATCGAGGCCGCCGCCAAGAGCCACAACCAGATCAGCGTGGCCACTACCGGAATCTTGAGCGATGACCACCTGGCCATCCTCATGGTAGAGGAATCGGCTGGCGTCGTCTTCCGCATCGTCCATTTCGAGGGCGGCGCCCCGATGAGGGCCGCTATCCTGGGCAGGCACGTGGAGGTGGCCTTTGACAACGTGAGCAGCTTCGTCAAGCGCGTGAAGTCCCGTGAGGTCCGCGCGCTTGCGGTCATGGACACCCAGCGGTCCAAGTTCCTCCCCGACGTGCCGACGACGGTCGAGCTCGGCTTTCCTAGCGTCATCTCCTCCTCGACCCGCGGCATCGCCGGTCCTAAGGGCCTGCCGGAGCCCGTCGTGAAGAAGCTGCAGGACGTGTTCCAGAAGGCGATGGAGCACCCCGATCACGTAAAAAAGGTAGAGAAGGCCGGGCTGGCTATCAAGGTGATGGTCGGCGACGAGTACGCGAAGTACTACCGCGACCTCCACGCCAAGGCCGCGAAGTACACAGAGTTGGCGCGGATCCGGCCCGGTCGGCGGCCTGAGCCACGCGCGTGACGAGCGGCTGCAGGTGGCGCGCCCTGACCTTGGTCTGGGCTGACGCCGACTGAGGCCCTCGACCGGCTATCGAATAGGGGATCAGCCC
>CAVUVU010000004.1:0-627444 GCA_963745015.1 uncultured Candidatus Rokubacteria bacterium | reverse complement strand
CGTCGTGGCGGCGATGGTCAACGCGAGGCCGAGAACTGCAAACACTGTCACTCGCTTCATCGTGTGTTTCCCTCCCTCGGTGACGAGAACGGGGTCCGCTCGCCCACCTCACCAGTTCGAAAGCCTCCGGCTTTCAACTCTGCCCGTACCAGAACCGGAGAATCGTGCTCCATCTCTTGCCCGGCATGGTCGGAGCCCAGCGTGATTCCTGTCCAGCGTGTCCCCGCATCCGCTTCGTAGTCGGCCGTCTCGTCCCGAACGACTGACATCCGGCACGAAGGACGCCCGGAGTGCGTGGCTCACGCCTGCTGTTGGCTGGCCGGCGGCGCACACTCTACTGGCTTCCACTGTTCGCGCCGTTCTGGAGCGCTTCCATCACCTGATCGAGGCTGAAGCTGCCGGGCTTCTGGCTCGGCGGGAACTCCTTGAACGTGGCGAGGAACTGGCCGACGTACTGCTGCGCGGGCACGAGCAGGAAGACGTGCTCGACGCGCCAGCGTTCGTAGTCCATGCCTTCGTGGTCGGCGGTCTCGAAGGGGTCCGAGCGCAGGTTGAAGAGCTTCGGGAGGCGCAGCGGCACGAACGGCTCCTGCCAGACGTCGAAGCCATGCGCGCGCTGCTCGGCGAAGACGATCTTCCACTGGTCGTAGCGCAGGCCGACGAGCGAGCCGTCGTCGTTGAAGTAGAAGAACTCGTGGCGCGGGCTCGGCGACTTGCCGGCGAGCGCGTCGGTGATGTTGTAGCCGTCGAGATGCACCTTGAAGGTCTTGTTGCCGACCTTCATGCCCTTCAGGAGCTGCTCCTTCACGTCCGGCTCGCCGGCCGCGGCCAGCAGCGTGGGGAGCATGTCCTCGTGCGCGAAGATGTCGTTGAGCACCGTGCCGGGCTTGATGACGCCGGGCCAGCGGATCGCGCGTGGGCACGCGGTAGCCGCCCTCCCAGTTGGTGTTCTTCTCGCCGCGGAACGGCGACTGGCCGCCGTCGGGCCAGGTGAACTTCTCGGCGCCGTTGTCGGTGGAGTACATCACGATGGTGTTCTCGTCGAGGCCGAGCTCCTTGAGCTTGTCGAGCACCTGGCCGACCATGCGCGTCGTGCTCGACCATGCCGTCGGGATAGATGCCGAGGCCGGTCTTGCCCTGCGATTCCGCCTTGAGCCGCGTCCAGATGTGCATGCGGGTCGAGTTCCACCAGAGGAAGAACGGCTTGTCCGCCTTCTTCGCCTCCTCCATGAAGCGGATGGCCTCGCGGGTGACTTCCTCGTCCATCGTCTCCATGCGCTTCTTGGTCAGCGGGCCGGTGGGCTCGATCTTCTGCGTGCCGTCCGGGTTGGCCCAGGTGTGGATCACGCCGCGCGTCCCGAACCGCTTCCGCATCTCCGGATCCTTGAAGTAGTCCGGATGCTCCGGCTCGTCCTCGGCGTTGAGGTGGTAGAGCGAGCCGAAGAACTCGTCGAAGCCGTGCGCCGTGGGCAGATGCTCGTCGAGGTCGCCGAGGTGGTTCTTGCCGAACTGGCCGGTCATGTAGCCCTGCGCCTTGAGCAGCTCGGCGATCGTCACGTCGCGGGCCTGCAGGCCTTCCTTCGCGCCCGGCAGGCCGACCTTGAGCATGCCGGTGCGGAAGCCGACCTGGCCGGTGATGAAGGCCGCGCGGCCGGCGGTGCAGCTCTGCTGGCCGTACCAGTCGGTGAACAGCGCGCCTTCCTTGGCGATGCGGTCGATGTTCGGGCGTCTTGTAGCCCATCATGCCCTGGTTGTAGGCGCTGACGTTCCAGTAGCCGATGTCGTCGCCCCAGATGACGAGGATGTTCGGTGGCTTCGCCGGGGCCTGCGCCAACGCCAGACCCGAAATGGCGAACACTAGACCTAGCGCGAACAGCGCACGCAGCGTGTGTCTCACAGTGCGTTCTCCTCCGTGTTCCTGTTGTCGTGCCTGTGTCGTTGACTTCGCCAGCTCGATCGCCGCGGCAGCACCGGCCAGCGACCTGGCCGGATCAACCTGCTCCGTTTGGCTCGGCGACTGTTGGCCTGCTGCCCATCGTAGTGCACGCTCCTCCCCGCCGCTCCACATTCGCGCAGACCCGTGGCGATGGCGACTCACGACGCCTGCCTCGATCCGGCCTTGTGTTGCGCTGGTGGTGACCGAGCGCATGGCTGACATAGCGGTTGCCGGCGAGCGCGGCTTGGACGGCGGCCACCAGATCGTCACCCGCCGCTGGCTCGGGCGCGCAAACTGTGGCCGGCGTCCTAGAGGGCGGTGATCAGGTACACGCCCAGCACGATGAGCAGCGTTCCCACGACGAGCCGAGCGGTGATGCGCTCGATGTCGCGCAGAAAAAGCGAGGAGAGCGCGAGGACGAAGAGCGGCATGGTGCCGGTGAGCGGCGCCACCACGCTCACGGTGCCCACGCGGAGCGCGAAGATGCCGAGGAGCACCCCGAGCGTTCTCGAGGACGCCGGCGCCGATCAGGTAGCCGAGGCTCCGGGGCTCGCACCGGAGGCGGCGCAGGCGGCCGGAGGCGGCGAGGAAGGCGGTGAAGGCGACGAGGGCGGTGGTGACGTTGATGGCGAAGCCGAGGAGCGGCCCGGCGCCCCCCAGGCCGAGCTTCCGGAGGATGGCAACCGCGCCGAAGCACGCCGCGGAGAGAAAGGGAAAGACGAGCTGGGAGGGGCGGAAGCCGAGGATCCGGCCGCCCGCGGAGAGCAGCACCGTCCCCGCCACGATGACCGCGGTGCCGGCGACGATCGGCATCGTCACCGATTCTCCGAGGAGGACGATGGCGAGCCCGGCGGAGATGAAGGGGTGGAGGTTGGTCAGGGCCGCCGTGACTCCCGCGCCCACCCGCTCGATGCTCACGAAGCGGAGCAGCCGGCCCGCCGTGGTCCCGACGAGGCCCGCGAGGACGAAGTAGAGGACGCCGTGGAGCGTGTCGGGCCCGACGGTGCCGTGACGAGGACGGCCAGCCAGAGGCCCGCCGTACCCACGACGAGATTGATCCAGTAGCTCGTGAAGGCGTCGGCGCCCCGGAAGCCGAGACGGATGAGGATGGTCGCGCCCGCGGTGAAGACGGCGCTCCCGAGGGAGAGGACGTGGACGATCTCGGGCAGGAGGCGGCCCCCTATCGGCGCCTGCGGATGCCGGGACGAGACGGGCCGGGCGACATGACCGCTTCCGTGTATCGCGTATGGCCATCGAGCGCAAGACGGAGCGGGCGATGGCGCGTGCCTTGCGGCGCTCGCCTTTTCGTCTGCCCGGTAGATCGCTGTTCGGGCGCCGTCGCCGCATCGACGACCGCCGTTCGGTCCATGGCACTCTGGGCGACAAGGCCGGCGGTGAGCTCGCGGCCGTACACTGGCGAGCCGGGCCCGTGAGATGACGAGTCAAACCGGCGGACTCCCGTTCGGGGCGCGAGCGCTGGCCGCCTGCGTCGGCGTGCAGGCGGCCTGGCCCGCGGTCGCGTCCGCCCACGTCGGGGGCGGCGCGTTCATCCTGCTGCTGCCGACGCACCTGTACGTGGCCGGCGGGGCGATCGTCGTGGCGGCATCGTTCGCCCTGGTCGCCCTGTCGCCGCCGCGCCTGTTCGCCCGCCTCGAGGTCCTCTCGCTGCGGCTCAGCCTCCCGGCATGCCCGTGGCGCGAGGCGGTCTCGACGGCCGCGAGCCTGCTCTCCCTCGCCGCCATCGCCCTGCTGATCACGGCGGGGCTCCTGGGCAGCCGTGACCCGCTCGCGAATCCGCTCCCCCTGTTCGTCTGGACCGTCTGGTGGATCGGCTTCACCTATCTCCACGCGGTCTTCGGAAACCTCTGGGCGCACGTCAACCCCTGGATCGGCCTCTACCGACTCCTGACCGCAGCCGGGCGGCTCCGTCGCCGGCGCGAGCGCCCGCCGCTCGCGTATCCCGGCGTGGGCAGGGCACTGGCCGGCGGTGGCCGGCTTCCTCGCGTTCGCCTGGTTCGAGCTGATCCATCCGGCGCCGTCCGATCCCGCAGTGCTCGCCCGCGCGGTGGCCAGCTACCTCCTCTTCCAGCTCGCCGGGGTGCTCGCCTTCGGCGAGCGGTGGCTCGCAGAAGGCGGAGCCGTTCTCGGTGTTCTTCCGCATGGTGTCCTGGCTCGCGCCGCTCGGCGCCGTCGCTCCGAGCAGCCGGGCGCCGGGCGCCGAAGCGCGGCCCGAGATCGAGCTGACGTTCCCCGCGCTCAGGCTGCTCCGGACGGAGGCGCGGACCGTGAGCCTGGCCGTCTTCGTCCTGCTCGTCCTCTCGTCCGTGTCGTTCGACGGGCTGTCCCGCACGTTCCGCTGGCTCGACCTCGTGGGCGAGAACCCGCTCGCGTACCCCGGCCGCACCGCGCTCATGGCCCGGAACAGCCTCGGGCTCCTGGGCCTCTTCCTCGGGCTGGTCCTGGCCTACGGGGTGACCGTGCGGCTCCAGGCGCTCCTGGCGGGCGTCCGACTCCCGCCGGCCCGGCTCCTCGCGCTCTTCGCGCTGCCGCTCGTCCCCATTGCCTGCGGCTACCACTTCGCGCACTACCTGCCGGTCTTCCTGGTGGACGTCCAGTACGCGATGCGGGCGGCATCCGACCCGATCGGGCGGGGATGGGATCTCCTGGGGATGCGCGACCTGCCGGTGGTGACCTCGTTCCTCTCGGATCCGGAGCGGGTCTACGCGATCTGGCACAGCCAGGTGGCCATCATCGTGGCCGCCCACGTGGCCGGCGTGATCGTCGCCCATGCGCTCGCCCTGCGGCTGGCGGACCGGACGCCGGCGGCGCTGAGTCAGCTGCCGATGCTCGTGCTCATGATCGGCTACACGACGCTCGGGCTCTGGCTCCTGTCGACACCGGGCGTGGGCTGACGCGAATTGGGCGCGCCGCATCGAGAGGCGCGCCCGGGGAGCGCCCGTTGAATCCCCCGCGGGGCCGTGCTACAAGGGGCCCGCCAGTCGGCCGAAGCCCGAGCGGGGCGGGCGCCAAACCTCCCAGGAGGATCAGCGATGAACGAGACCACGGGAGCGGCGAGAATCTCGAGACGGACCCTTCTCACGGCGGGCGGCGCCCTGGCGGCGGGGGCCGCCCTTCCGGGCCCGTGGACGCCCCGGGCCGCCGCGCAGGGGGCGCCGCTCAAGCTCGGCTTTCAGGTCCACCGGACCGGCATCGGCGCGGTCTACGGCCGCTGGTACGAGCGCACGACGGCGGCGGCGGTGAAGTTCATCAACGAGAAGGGCGGCATCGGCGGCCGGCCGATCGAGATCGTCGCCGAGGACGACGGGACGGACCCGAAGCGGGGCGCCGAGGTGGTCGAGAAGCTCGCCGTCCACCACAAGGTGGACCTGATCTTCGGCACGCTCTTCTCGCACGTCGTCATCGCGTCGGCCCCGCGGGCGGGCGAGCTGAAGATCCCCTACCTGGTCGTGAGCGAGGGCTATCACGTCGCCTCCGGCGGGCTGAACCGGTACGTGTTCCAGCCCGGCATCACCGACGTGCGGGCGCAGATCACGGCCGTGGCGGGATGGATCCTCAAGAACCTGGGCAAGAAGGTCACCCTGGTCTTCCCGGACTACGCCTTCGGCCACGACCACCGGGACTTCTTCAGCCGGGTGGCCGCCGCCCAGGGCGGCACCGTCCGCGCGCTCATCCCGATCCCGCCGACCGAGACCTCCTTCACGAAGTACTTCCCGCGCGTGCCGGCCGACACGGAGGTGCTGTACCACGTCATGGTCGGCCCCGGCGTGCTCACCTTCGCCCGGGAGATGGGCGAGCACTTCGGCGCGCGCCGGCCGCAGATCTTCGGCTTCGTCGACTCGGTGGAGGGGGTGGACATCGCGAGCCCCGGGCTCGAGTTCCTCGAGGGCACGTACTTCTGGGAGGCTTTCCCGCGCTACGCCGGCGCCAGCACGCCGCCGCACGTGCGCCTCTACCGTGAGCGGGTGGGCATCAACGACAGCGGGGCGAGTGTCACCGACCCGAAGGACGTGTCCACCGCCTCCCACATGTTCGGGTGCTGGGAGACGCTCTTCGTGATCAAGCGCGCCGTCGAGCAGAGCGGGTACAAGCGGCCGGGCGCCGACTACAAGGCGTTCATCGAGACCCTGGAAGGCTTCCAGACGTTCCCCGAAGGGATCGAGCACCCGCAGGGACCGAAGCGCTTCGTGGGGCGGATCCACCAGGCGTTCGGGCAGCAGGTCATCTCCAAGGTGGAGAAGCGCCAGCTCCAGGTCGTGCACCGGACGACGATCGAGGATTCGATGTACGAGCCCGAGGCGGACTATACGAAGCAGCCGCTCTAGGGCCGATGCCGGCCGCCGGGCGCCGGCCGCGCGCGGCGCCGTCTCTCCCGCAGGCCGGAGGCCGTCGAGGCGCCCCGCCGGCGGCCTCGGGCCGGCGCCACGCCGCATCCCGTGGACAGCCTTCGGCCCGTAGGCCCGGTTCGGGTCCGGACCCCGGCCCGCGTCGTCCCTCCACGGACCGGCTCGGGCCGACGGTGCTGCGCCGAGACGAGTAGCCCCGCCCTGTCGCCCGCGAGGGCGGCGCGCGCTGCCTCCGACCCGTTCCTCCGCGCATGAGCCTCGACGCGCACCTCTTCCTGGCCCTCCTCGAAGGGACGGTCGGCGCCATGGTCCTGGCGCTGACCGCGCTGGGGCTGTCCCTGGTCTTCGGCGTCATGCGGATCGTGAACGTCGCCCACGGGGAGTTCTTCATGCTGGGCGCGGTGGTCACCTGGTACGTCTCGGCGAGCACCGGGAGCTTCCTCCTGGCGCTCCTCGTGGCGCCCGCCGTGGTCGGGGCCGTCGCCGTCCTGGCGGACCGGCTCGTGCTCCGGCGGATCGGGTACGAGCCGGAGAGCACCATCGTCGCCACCATCGGGCTCCTCTACGTCCTCCAGCAGCTGACCCTGACCGTGTACGGCCCCTACGCCCGGCCCGTGTCCGCCCCGATCTACTTCCGGGTGGCCTTTCCCGTGGTTCGGCTACTCCGGGTACAAGCTGATCGTCGCGGCCGCCGCCGCCGCGCTGGTGGCCGTGACGTGGATCGCGCTCGGGCGCACGCGGCTCGGGCTGTACATGCGGGCGACGCAGCAGGACCGGGAGATCGCCCAGGCGTTCGGCGTGCCGGTGAACCGCGTCTACACGGTGGCCTTCGGCGCCGGGGCCGGTCTGGCCGCGATCGGCGGGGCCCTCATCGTCCCCATCCAGCAGGCTCACTACCTCATGGGGCAGGACGCCCTGCTGCTGTCCTTCGTGGTGGTGATCCTCGGCGGGCTCGGGAGCCTCCGCGGCACGCTGGTGGCGGCGCTCCTCGTCGGGCTGAGCGACGGGCTGATCTCGGTGTTCTTCTCGCCCACGCTGGCCAAGATCGTGGCCACCCTGCTGGTCGCCCTGGTCCTGGCGGTGCGGGGGCGCGGCCTGTTCGGCGAGGCCACGGCGTGAGTGACCGGCACTCGGCCCGGGTGCTCCTGGTGCACCTGGCCGTCGTGGGAGCGCTCGCGGGGCTGCAGCTCCTGCTGCCGCCGTTCCACCACGGCATGCTGGCGCGCATCATGGTGCTGGCGGCCTACGCCGTCGGCTACAACGTGCTGCTGGGCTACACGGGTCTCATGAGCCTCGGGCACGCCATGTTCTTCGCCGCCGGGATGTACGGCACCGGGCTCACCATCCACCACCTGGGCTTCGGGGTGACGGCGGGATTCCTCGCGGGCGCCGTCAGCGGCCTCGGGATCGCCGGGCTGGTGGGGCTCCTGACCCGCCGGACGACCGGCCCCGCGTTCCTGATCGTGACCATGATGCTGGCCCAGGCCTTCTATCTGGCCACGCTCTACTGGAACGGCGTCACGGGGGGCGATCAGGGGTTCATCCTGGCGGGCCTCCACCTGGACCTGGCCGGGCGGCGTCTCGCCCTGGCCGCGCCCACCGTCAAGTACAACGTGGCGCTGGCCGTCTTCACCGTGTGCCTCCTGGTGAGCCTCGGGGTCACGCGCTCGCCGGTCGGGCGCGTGCTGGTGGCGGTCCGGGAGAACGAGGAGCGGACGCGACTGCTCGGCTACAACACGCACCGCTATCGGCTGTTCGCGGTGCTCCTGTCGGGGCTCCTGTCCGGCGTGGCGGGCTCGGCGTACACGCTCCTGTTCTCGTACGTCGGCTCGACGTTCGCCGGCGTCCTCTACTCGATCTACCCGCTCCTCTGGACCCTCCTGGGCGGCGCCGGGACGGTGCTGGGGCCGCTGGTGGGCACGCTCGTGATGACGTACGTCGTGGACGTCACCAGCGGCTTCACGACCGCATACCTCCTGGTGGTGGGCGTCGTGCTGCTCGTCATGGTGCTGTGGGCGCCGACCGGCATCGTGGGCGGGATCCGGGCCAGGTGGGCTCCGTGGCTCCCGTGACCCCGCTGCTCGAGATCCGGGGAATCTCGAAGCGCTTCGGTGGCCTCGAGGCCGTGAGCGGCGTCGACCTCCGCCTGGACCCGCGGCGAGATCCGCGCCGTGATCGGGCCCAACGGCGCCGGGAAGACGACGCTGGTCGGCCTCATCAGCGGGCGCGTCCGTCCGACCGCGGGCGAGGTGCGCTTCGCCGGCCGCGACATCACGCGGCTCCCGGCCTGGGACCGCGCCGTCCTCGGGATCGTCTATACCTTCCAGGTCACCAGCATCTACCGGAGCCTTTCCGTCCACGACAACGTGGCTCTCGCCGCCCAGCGCCGGCGGCTGCGGACCCCGCTCGACTGGATCGCCCCCGACCGCGGGGCGGTCGCGGCGGCCGTGGAGACGGCGCTGACGCGGGTCGGCCTGGCGGACCTCCGCGGCCAGCGGGCCGGGACGCTGGCCTACGGGCACCAGCGGATCCTGGAGGTGGCGATGGCCCTCGCGCTCGAGCCGGAGCTGCTCATCCTCGACGAGCCGACGCAGGGTCTCGCCGGCGACGAGATCGAGGCCCTCTGCCGGCTGGTGCGGAGCATCGGCGGAACGACGACGGTCCTGCTCATCGAGCACAACATGCCGGTGGTCCTGGATCTGGCGGATCGGGTGACCGTGATGGACCGGGGGCGGATCCTCGCCGAGGGCACGCCGCGCGAGATCGAGGCGCACCCCGAGGTCCAGCGCGCGTATCTCGGACGCTGACGCTGTGGGGACGCTGACGCCGGGGGGACCATGACGCTCACGCTCGACCGCGTGAACTGCTAGCTACGGGGGAGCCCACGTGCTGCGGGACGTGTCGCTCGAGCTCGCGGCGGGCGAGGTGCTCGGGTTGCTCGGCCGGAACGGCGCGGGCAAGACGACGACGCTCCGCACGATCATGGGCCTCGTGCGCGCGCGGTCCGGCTCCATCACGCTGGATGCGGTCGACCTCCTGCGCCTGCCGGCTCACGAGATCCCCCGGCGGGGGATCGCCTACGTGCCGCAGGGCCGGCGGCTCTTCGCGGACCTCACCGTCGCCGAGAACCTCCGCATGGGGCTCCTGGTGCGCGGCGGCGGGGAGGAGACCCTCGAGCCGGTGCTCGAGCTCTTCCCGCTGCTGCGGGAGCGGCTGCGTCAGCGGGCCGGGACCCTGAGCGGCGGGGAGCAGCAGATGCTGGCCACCGCGCGGGCGCTCTGCGCGCGTCCCGCGATCTTGCTGATGGACGAGCCGACCGAGGGCCTCATGCCCGCGCTCGTCGATCGCCTGCTGGCGACGGTGGCGGCGCTCAGAGCTCGCGGCGTCGGCATCCTGCTCGTCGAGCAGAAGGTGGACGCCGTGCTGGGCGTGGCCGATCGGGTGGCCCTCATCGAGAACGGCCGCGTCGTCCGCCTGGCCACGCCGGCCGAGCTGTCCGCGGAACCGGACCTCCTCCTGCGCCATGTCGGCGTGCGGCGATAGGGCCCGCACGTGACCGTTCGGGTCGGTCGTGGCGCGGTTCTGCGGGCGGGCGGTGGCCACGCTCGCCGAGGCAGTCGACCGGCGGGAGGAGCGACCGGGAGCGGGGGACTGGCCGCGTGGCGATAGCGGAGACGCCCGCCGACCTCGGCGCCCGGACGCGGCTGGAGGCAGCCTTCGCGCGCGAGGAGCGGCGGGGCCTCATGCTGGCGGCGGCCACGCGCTCGGTGGCGGTGGTGATCATCCTCGGCTGGCTGGCGGTGTCCAACCCGGAGCGCGGCCCGGCCTTGGGGTGGGTCCTCGGCACCGCGTCCGTCTTCCTCGTCACCGGCCTGACGCAGTTCTGGCTCTACTTCCGCGGCCTGGCGCCGCCGCTGGCCCCCTACCTGTTCGCCCTCGTCGACTCGCTGGCGCTGGCGGCCGTCATGCTGCTCCCGAACCCCTTCGTCACGCCGGCGCTGCCGCCGGCCTTGCCGCTGCGCTATGCGAGCTTCATGTACTTCTTCGTCCTCCTCATGCAGGCGGCGTTCTCCTTCCGGCCGCGGCTCCTGCTGTGGACCGGGCTGTGCGCGGTCGGGGCGTGGGCGGCGGGCTTCGCGTGGATCGTGACTCGGCCGGGCATCATCACCGATCCGCCCGGCGCGGCCGGCCGGGGCGCCATGCTCGCGGACTACTTCGATCCGAACTACGCCTCGATCCTGAAGTTCCAGAACGAGGTCATCGTGTTCCTGCTGGTGAGCGCCGGCCTGGCCCTCCTCGTCCGGCGCTCGCGCGCGCTGGTGGCCGAGCGCGCCGACGCCGAGCGGGCTCGCGGCAACCTGGCGCGCTACTTCTCGCCCAAGGTGGTGGACACGCTGGCCGAGCGCGACGAGCCCCTGGGCCGCGTGCGCCGCCAGGCCGTCGGCGTGCTCTTCGCCGACCTGGTGGGCTTCACCACGATGGCCGAGGAGATGACGCCGGAGGAGGTGATGGCGCTGCTGCGCGACTTCCACGGCCGGATGGAGGAGGAGGTCTTCCGTCACGGCGGCTGCCTGGAGAAGTTCATCGGCGACGCGCTCCTGGCGACCTTCGGCGTGCCGGACCCGGGCTCGCGCGACGCCACCGACACGCTGGCCTGCGCGCGCGGCATGCAGGCGGCGCTGGAGGGCTGGAACCGCGAGCGGGTGGCGGCCGGGCTGCCCGCGCTGCGCATGGGGCTGGGACTGCACTACGGCCCGGTGGTGGCGGGCGACATCGGCAGCCGCCGCAGCATGGCCTTCGCGACGGTGGGCGACACCACCAACGTCACCAGCCGGCTGCAGGCCCTGACGCGGGAGCTGGGCACGAGTCTCGTGGCCAGCGACGCGCTCGTCACCGCCATCGAGCGCGAGGCCGCCGATCGAACCCTGCTGGCTGGCCTCACGTCCCGCGGCCCGCACGCGCTCCGCGGCCGCGACACGCCGATCGACCTGTGGGCCGGGTAGCCTCTCCCGACACGACTCGTCAGGGCCGGCGAGTAGAAGGGAATCGGGGTCGAGCGGCGACTCCCAGGGGCGCCGCGAGGACCACGACGAGGGCATCATCGGGCTCTCCGAGTCATGGTGTCGCCCTTGCCATCTCGCGCGCGCCAGGACACGCGCTCGAGGTGGACCGCGTACCGGGGGATGCATTGACGGTTGCTCTCGAGACTGATACGGTTTTCCCGCTGTACGGCTCGTCCGTCTGCCAGCCGCCGGGACGGATGAGCTGAGAGCCTACCTGTCGGCGCGATGCGTGGTGTCACCCATGGCTGGAGGTGGGTAATGAGAAAGTGGCTTGGCAGAGTCTCAGGGATAGTGGGCCTCGTGGTCGTCGTCGCGCTGGTCTTGAGCCTGGCGTATGGGCCCGCGTCGACCGTGGCGCCCATTCCTCTCATCGCGGCGACCCCAGCGTCGGCGCAAACGCCGGCGGCCAAGCCGGGCGAGCCCTTCTACATGAAGGCGATCGACCATGACAAGGCCAAGCGCGGCGGCACCCTGAGGCTGGCAGCGCACGGCCCGCCCTCCATGTTCGACATCTACGCGTCCGGGACCATCGCCAACGTCGGCGCCCAGGCGCCCATGTACGACCTGCTCGTTCGGCAGGATCCCAGGGACCCGAAGCTGCCCATCGTCCCGAGCCTGGCCACCAGCTGGACCATCTCCCCCGACGGGATGACCTACACCTTCCAGCTGCGGAAGGGCGTCAAGTTCCACGACGGGACGGACTTCGAGGCCGCCGACGTGAAGGCGAGCTTCGACCGGATCGTCTTCCCGCCGGCGAACCTGATCAGCTTGCGGCTCCTGCCGATCAAAGAGATCGTGGTGCGCGACCGCCACACCGTCGAGATGAAGCTCTCCGAGCCCCGGGACTCGTACACCTTCCTCGCCTCTCTCGCCGGGGGCTGGAACGTCATCACCAGCAAGAAGGCCCTCGATCAACACAAGGGCGACCTGAAGCAGGTGGACAACTTCCCGGGCACCGGGCCCTTCATGCACAAGACCCGCACCACCGAGTCATGGGAGCAGGTGAGGAACCCCAACTACTGGAACCCCAATGCGCCCTACGTCGACCGCATCGTTCACGTCTGGCTGAAGGCCTGGACGCCCGAGCTGGGCGCGGCGCTGCTGGGCGGTCAGGTCGACTGGGCGATGTGGCTCGACCCCAGCGCGTACCAGAAGGTGAAGGCCAACGCCAACATGTCCGGCCTCGTCTGGCTGGCGCCGAACCTCTCCTCCTGGATCGGCTTCAACAACGAGCGCGAGCCGTTCAGCGACAGCCGCGTGCGCCGCGCCCTGCACCTGGCCCTCGACCAGGACGCGCTGAGCAAGATCACCCAGCAGTTCGACCCGACAGCACAGATGGCCGACTACCTTCCGCCGCCGTACGGCAAGACCTACGACGAGCTGATGAAGGAGTACCCCTACGCGGCGGCCACGCGGGAGAAGGCCGTCGCCGACGCCAAGAAGCTCATGGCCGACGCCGGATACGCGAGCGGCCTCCCCAAGACCTTCAACTTCGTGGTCAGGGAATCCCCGCAGAACCGGCAGCTGGCGGCCTACGCGCAGGCCGAGTGGGAGCGCCTCCTGGGGGTGAAGACCAATCTCGAGGTCGTGCAGGTCTCCGCGATGGTTGACCGGCAGGTCGCCGGGACGTTCGACATCATCTCCCACGCCACGTGTCTCGGCGGGGCCGACCTGAGCGCCACCATCCGGGCGTGCTACGGCGTCAACAAGACCACGGGCAAGAAGTCGGACAGCAACTTCACGAACTTCAAGAACGCCGAGTTCGACAAGGTCCTGAACCAGTTCTCCGTCGAGGTGGACCAGCAGAAGAAGCTCCAGCTGGGCCGGCAGCTGAACCAGATCCTCAACAACGAGATGCCCAACACCGGCGTGCTCCAGAACGGCCGGGCGTACGGCTGGCACAACAACGTGAGAGGGCTGCCCAAGACCGGCGGCAACTCCGACTACAACACCTACCAGTGGGACTTCGTCTGGCTTGACAAGTAGCGGCCCGCGGGGGTGGCGCGTCCGCGCCACCCCCGGTCTTCCCATCGCGTAAGGAGTCCTCAGGGTGCGGACGTACCTGGCCAGACGCCTCTTGCTCTTCATCCCCACCGTGCTCGGCGTGACCATAGTCATCTTCATTGCCATGCGCCTGCTTCCGGGCGACCCTCTGGTGGCCATCTTCGGCCTCGAGGGGGCGCGGCGGATGACTGTCGAGCAGCGTGCGAACCTGGAGGAGGCCCTCGGACTCCGCGACCCGTTCGTGGTCCAGTACGGCAAATGGCTCCGGGACATCGGCACCGGCGATTTCGGCAAGTCGCTGCTGCGGGGAGACAACGTCACCCAGTTCGTGCTGCGCCGCGGCCCCATCACGCTGGAGATCGCCATCCTCGCGACGCTGATCTCCTGGATGGTCGGCTTTCCCGTCGGGATCGTCAGCACCCTCCGGCCCAATACCTGGATGGATCACGCCGGCAGGATGTTCTCCATCCTGTTCGTCGCCATCCCCGGCTTCTGGCTGGGCCTGGTGGCGGTCCTCGCCCTGATCCTCTGGTTCGACTACAAGGCTCCGATCCTGCCCGTCTACCCCTGGGAGAACCCCTGGAAGAACCTTCAGATGGTGGCCGGCCCCGCGCTCGTCCTGGGCCTTGGATTTGCCGGGTTCGTGGCGCGCATCGTCCGCTCCTCGCTCGTCGAGGTCATCAAGGAGGACTACGTCCGGACGGCCCGGGCGAAGGGCCTGCAGGAGCAACTGGTCATCGTCCGGCACGCCCTTCGCAACGCGATACTCCCGGTGATCACGTGGAGCAGCCTCTTCCTGGGCGTCGCCCTGGGTGGCTCGGTCGCCGTCGAAAAGGCCTTCGGGGTCCCCGGGCTG
Source organism: uncultured Candidatus Rokubacteria bacterium (assembly GCA_963745015.1). Taxonomy (GTDB): domain Bacteria; phylum Methylomirabilota; class Methylomirabilia; order Rokubacteriales; family DASRDR01; genus DASRDR01. Next base: position 613,221 of record CAVUVU010000004.1, on the reverse strand, counting down.
GGCCTGACCATGATCGACGCCATCCTCGACCGGGACTTGCCCGTGGTCCAGAATCTCGTGCTCTTGTACGCGGTCGTGTTCGTGGTGGTGAACCTGATCACGGACATGAGCTACGCCTGGCTGGACCCGAGAATCCGGTACGACTAGGACCGGCCAGCCCAGCATCCCGAGTGACGGTGCTCCTCTGAGCGCCGCCGGTAGCACTCGACCGGGGTGGACCAGGCAGGGAGATGCGTGGCTCGGCGAAAACCACTCGAGCTCTCACAGGACGACGAATGGCAGTCCACGCCGCTGGCCTTGAAGAGCGAGTCGTGAAGAAGCCCTGGGGGAGCGACCTCCAGTGGTTCAGGACGTTCGCCCGCCGCTACCCTCTTCCCACCGTGTGCGGAATCGCGGCCGTGCTCATCACCCTGCTGGGCGTATTCGCCACGGTTGTTTCGCCCGACGACCCCCTTCGGCCCAACGTCCTGGCAAGGGCCCAGGGACCCAGCTGGCGGCACTGGCTGGGCACGGATTTCATCGGCAGGGACGTGCTCAGCCGGATACTCCACGGGACGAAATGGTCCCTGTTCGTCGCCGTCACGTCCGTGCTGCTGGGCACCACGCTGGGAGCCGTGTGGGGGGTCGCCAGCGCCTTTCTCGGCGGCCGGTTCGACCTGCTGGCCGAGCGTGTGGTCGAGGTGCTGCTGTCCTTTCCGCCGGTACTCCTGGCGCTGTTGCTCGCCTCGGCGCTTGGAGCGAGCACAGGGACGGTCATCCTGTCCATCGCCGCCACCAGGGTGGCCTACGGCGCCCGCATCATCCGGTCCCAGGCGCTGGCCGTGAAGGGGATTCAGTACGTCGAAGCCGCCCGGAGCCTGGGATCCCCGTCCTGGAGGATCATCTTTCGCCACATTGCGCCCCAGTGCATCGGGACGTACCTGGTTCTCGTCACGACGTCCCTCGGCATCGCCATCGTGCTCGAGGCCACGCTGGGCTTCCTCGGCGCCGGGATTCCGCCTCCCACGCCGACCTGGGGCAGCATGCTGGGCGACGCGGCGTCCATGCTGATCCCCCAGTGGCACCTGGTCGTCTTTCCGGGGGCCGCCATCGTCATCACGGTCCTGGCCTTCAACCAGTTCGGCGACGGCCTGCGCGACGCGCTCGACCCGCGGCTCCGCGGCACCAACCTCTAGCCCGGCGCTCGCCTTCCGGTCTCGCTCGCACTGCCGCGGTGACAGCGGTCCTGGCTGTCCGGGCGACGGGACCAGCCGCATCGCGGACGACGCCGCTCCGACCCCGGATGTCCGCGCCCGCCTTGACGGGCCGTGTCCGCGTGTGGAGTATCTGCAGGCGAGCCCCCTCAACGGCATGACGACCCCGAGACCGGTTTTCGGAGCCCAGCCGCCCCCCGCGGAGATGATGGCGCGGGTGGCGGGATACGGCGCGTGGCTCGAGATCGATCTCGACGCCATCGGGCGGAATCTCGCCCGGCTCCGGCAGCGGGTCGGCGGCGGAACCGACCTCATGCCGTGCGTCAAGAACAACGCCTATGGCCACGGGCTCCTGCCCGTCGTCGCCTACCTGGCCGAGCAGGGGATTGGCCGCGTGCTGGCCGTGCGCCTCCGGGAGGCCGAGCAGATCGTGGACGCGGGCATCCGGGTCCGCGTCCTCAACATGGGGCCTCTCTTCACCGACGGCCAGAACGAGTCCGTCGTGCGGCGCCGGATCGTCCAGGCCGTCTACACGCCGGAAGCCGCCGAGCGGCTCAGCGACGCGGCCGTGAAGCTCGGGGCATCGGCCGCGGTCTTCGTCAAGGTCGACACGGGGCTCCGCCGGGTCGGCGTGTGGCACGAGGAGGCCGCCGACTTCGCGGAGCGGGTGGGGAAGCTGCCCGGGCTGACCCTCGAGGGGATCTTCTCGACCCTGAGCCAGAGCGCGGAGCAGGACCCCGTCCAGATCGAGCGGCTCCTGGCGGTGGAGACGGCGCTCCGCCAGCGCGGGATCGATCCCGGCCTCCGGAGCCTGGCCTCGAGCGACGCCGTCCTGCACCGGCCGGCCGCCCACCTCGACCTGGTTCGCCCGGGCGCGCTCGTCTTCGGCATCTACCCGGAGAAGAAGGACCTGGCGTCCGGTCTCGAGCTGGAGCAGGCGCTGGCGCTCAAGGCGCGCATCGAGCACGTCAAGTGGGTCGAGCGCGGCGCCTCGGTCACCTACTGGGGGCGGTTCGTGGCGCCCGAGCGCATGCGGATCGCGACCCTCCCCATCGGCTTCTCGGACGGCCTTCCCCGCGAGCTGGCCAACCGGGCGCGCGTGCTGGTCGGGGGGCGGTACCAGTCGAGCCTCGGCTCCGTCTCGCTCAACCACCTCGTGGTCGACGTGACCGACGTCGAGGCCAGGCCGGGCGACGTCGTGGAGGTCATCGGCCGCCGCGGCGAGAACACGCTGGGCCGGGTCGCGGAGACGGCCGGCTGGATGGTCTACAGCCTCCTCAACCACCTCTCGCCGGCGACGCCGCGGCTCTACTATCGCGACGGGCAGCCGGTGGCGCTGACCGAGTAGAGCCCCGTGAGTCACAGGCGTCCTCTCGACGAGGACGCGAAGAACCGTGACGTGATGATTGCAAGGAGGCATTGATGCGACGCGCGCGAATGCTCACCGCTTCCGGGCTGTTCGGGCTCGTCCTTCTGCTCGGCCTGGGGTTGCTCGAGAGCACCGAGGCCCAGCAAGGACCGCGGCTGACGATCGGACTGTCCGCCGAGCCGTCGACGCTCGACCCCCACCTGTCGGGGGAGATCCCCGCCCACAACATCGCCCGGAACGTCTTCGACGCGCTCCTGGTGCGTGACGAGGGCATGCGCCTCGCCGGCGGCCTCGCCGAGTCCTGGCGGCTCGTCAGCCCCACCACCTACCAGTTCAAGCTCCGCCGCGGCGTGAAGTTCCACAACGGGGAGCCCTTCAACGCCGAGGCCGTCAAGTTCAGCATCGAGCGCCAGCTGAACCACGCGAAGTCCCGCGCCAAGGCGGCGCTCGCCCCGGTGGAGAAGGTCGAGGTCGTCGACGAGCACACCGTCAACGTCGTGAGCAAGGGGCCGTTCCCGGTGCTCCTCGCCCGGATGACCTACGCGGGCAGCGGAAGCGTCGTCATGCTGCCGCCGAAGTACGTCCAGGAGAAGGGGGACGACTTCGCCGCGCACCCGATCGGGACCGGCCCGTTCAAGTTCGTCGAGTGGGTGAAGGGGGACCGGGTCACGCTCGAGGCCAACCCGGACTACTGGCGGGGGAAGCCCAAGGTCCAGCGCGTCACGTTCCGCTTCGTCCCGGAAACCGCCACCCGGATCGCGTCCTTGCTGAACGGCGAGACGGACATCATCGAGAACATCCCGCCCGACCAGGTGGAGCGCGTGGCCGGGAGCCCCAACGCCGTGGTCGGCAAGACGTCGGACGGGATGATCGTCGCCTACTACCAGTTCGACACGCGGGCGGAGAGCCCGGTCAAGAACCGGAAGGTGCGGGAGGCGATCAACCACGCGATCGACTGGGACACCATCGTCAAGGACCTCCTGCGCGGCCACGCGCGGCGGCGCCCGGTACCGCTCGACCCGGGCGACCTCGGGATGAACGCCGGGGTCAAGACGTTCGCCTACGACCCGGAGAAGGCCAAGAAGCTCCTGGCCGAGGCGGGATACCCGGGTGGCTTCACGTTCACCATGCCGACCTCCAACGGCCGGTACATGGAGGACCGGGCGGTCACCGAGGCCATCGCCGCCTACCTCGGCAAGGTCGGCATCAAGGCGACCGTGCAGCCGACCGAGTGGGGCGTGTACCTCAAGATGCTGGCCGAGAAGCGGACGGGCCCGGTGTTCATCATCGGCTGGGGCAGCGGGCTGTTCGACGCCGACGTGCTGGTGGACGAGTTCGGGTGCAAGGTCACCTACTCGACCTACTGCAACGAGCAGGTCGAGGATCTCATCCAGAAGGCGCGCGGCGAGGCGAACCCCGAGGCCCGCGTGAAGCTCTACCACCGCGCCCAGGAGCTCCTGGTCGAGGACGCGGCGTTCGCCGGCGCCTACCAGCCGGCGGCGCTCTTCGGCATCAGCAAGAAGGTCGACTGGAAGCCCACGATCGGCGAGCTGATCTTCCTCTGGAACGCCGGCGTGCGCTGACCGGACCCGCGCGAGCGTGGCGAGACGGTTCTCCACCTCCGGCCGCACGTCCCGGGCAAGCGGAGCGCAGGCGCGCCTGTTCGGGTGACCTGAGACGGGACCGCCACCGTGGCGACGTACCTCCTCCGGCGCCTCATGGAGGCGAGCGTCGTCATCGTGGCGGTCACGTTCGTCGTCTTCGCGCTGCTCCACCTCACCGGCGACCCCGTGCGCCTCATGCTGCCGCCCGAGGCGCCGGCCGCGGACGTGGAGGCGCTCCGGCGCACCCTCGGCCTCGACGCGCCGCTCCTCGTCCAGTACGCGCGGTTCCTGGGCGGCATCTTCCACGGGGAGTTCGGCCGGTCGCTCCGCTACAACACGCCGTCCCTCCCGCTCGTCCTCGAGCGGGTGCCCGCCACCCTCGCGCTCGCGACGGTGGCGACGCTGCTCGCCGTCCTCACGTCGGTGCCGCTCGGGATCGGCGCGGCGGTCAGGCCGGGCTCGGCGCTCGACCGGCTCTGCACCTTGCTGGGGGCCTTCGGGCAGTCGATGCCGGTCTTCTGGCTGGCCATCGTGATGATCCTGGTCTTCTCGGTCCGGTACCGCTGGTTGCCGTCCTTCGGGAGCGGGTCCCTCCGTCACTTCGTCCTGCCGGCGGCCACGCTCGCGCTCTACTCGATGGCCCGGATCTCCCGACTCGCCCGCTCGGCGATGCTCGAGGTGCTGGGCGCGGACTACGTGCGATCGGCCCGGGCCAAGGGCCTGTCCGGCGCGGCGGTCGTCCTGAAGCACGCGCTCCGCAACGCGAGCCTGCCGATCGTCACCGTGGTGGCCGTCGAGTTCGGCGTCCTCCTGGGCGGCGCGGTGGTGACGGAGACGGTCTTCGCGTGGCCCGGCGTCGGGCGGCTCGCGGTCCAGGCCATCCTGACCCGCGACTTCCCCCTGGTCCAGGCGATCGTGTTCGTGGTCGCGACGACGCTCGTCCTGCTCAACCTCGTCGTGGACCTTCTCTACGGGGTGCTCGATCCGCGGATCCGCCATGGCTGACGCGAGCGCGGCCCGGAAGCATCGGACGCGGCAGCGGATGCTGGCGCTCGTGCTCGGCGCGTCGGCGGCGCTCGTCTTCGGGGGCGTCGTGGGCTGGCCGGGCCGTCTGGCGCCGACGGACCCCGGCGACCAGGTGATCGCCGCCCGGCTCCGGCCGCCCGGCACCACGGTGGGAGCGATGCGCTACGTCCTCGGGAGCGACCACCTCGGGCGCGACGTCCTCTCCCGCATCGTGTTCGGGGGCCGCATCTCGCTCGTGATGGGGCTGACCGCGGTCGTCGTCTCGGTCGGGCTCGGGGCGACCGCCGGGCTCCTGGCCGGGTACTTCGGCGGCTGGCCGGAGCGGGCGATCATGCGGCTGGTGGACGTGCAGATGGCGTTCCCCTTCATCCTCCTGGCGATCGTCGTCGTCGGGGTGCTGGGGCCCAGCCCGGCCAAGGTCGTCCTGGTCATCGGCGTGGGCGGCTGGGTCCATTTCGCCCGGGTGGTCCGCAGCGAGGTGCTGTCTCTCCGCGAGCGGGCCTTCATCGAGAGCGCGCGGGCGACGGGCGCGGGCGACGGGCGGATCCTGGCCCGGCACGTGCTGCCGAACGTCCTGCCGACGGTGCTCGTGCTCGCGACCACGGCTCTCGCCTATGCCATCGTGGCCGAATCGAGCCTCAGCTTCCTGGGCGTGGGGATCCCCGCGAGCACGCCGTCCTGGGGCGGCATGCTCGCGGATGGCCGCCAGTACGTCGACACCGCGTGGTGGCTGGCCACGTTCCCCGGCCTCTGCATCCTGGGGACCGCCTTGACGGTGACGGTGCTGGGGGACCTGGTCCGCGACGCGCGGGCGGCGTCGCCCCGGATCGCCCGGGTGGGTGCCGCGTGACCAGGGCGCGGCGAGCGAGCGAGAGGCCGAGGGGCGGCCGGGCGCGCTTCTGGACACCGCACCGGCCATCGGTCACGATCGTCGTGTGGATATGCTACCCGTGGCCGTCCCGTGACCCTGCGCTCCGGGGCTCTGCCGTCCTGTTGCGCGAACCGCTGGGCGATCTCGACGACGTGACCGCCCCGCGCTTCCCTCATCTCTTCTCCCCGATCCGGCTCGGGCCGCGGGAGGCTCGCAACCGGATCGTGAGCACGCCCCACACGACCGGCTTCGGCGTCGGCGGCTTCCCGCGGGAGCGGTGGCTCGCCTACGAGCGCGAGAAGGCCCGCGGTGGCGCGGGCACGATCATGATGTTCGGCTCGGCGTCGGTCCACCCGAGCTCGCCGGTCGCCTGCGGCCGGCGGCATCGAGTACTGGGATCCCGCGATCGTGCCGCACCTCCGGGCGATGGCCGATGCCGTCCACGAGTTCGGCGGTCTCTGCCTCGCCCAGGTGTCCCACTGGGGCCGCGGCGGCGACGGCCGCTACGCGGACGAGCCCCTCCTGGCCCCTTCGGACGAGCCCGACGAGACGCACCACGGGATCCCGCGGACGCTCACCAGGGCCGAGATTCACACGCTCGTCGACGCCTTCGGCCAGGCCGCGCGCCACGTGAAGGCGGGGGGCTACGACGGCGTCGACCTCTCGTGCTGGGGCGGCCACCTCACCGAGCAGTTCCTCTCGCCCGTCAGCAACCGGCGGACCGACGAGTACGGCGGCTCGCTGGAGAACCGCCTCCGCTTCTGCCTCGAGACGCTCGAGGCGGTGCGGGAGGCCGTGGGGCCCGACCTCATCGTCGGCGCCCGGCTGACCGGCGACCAGATGGTGCCGGGGGGACTGACCCTCGAGGACACGCAGGCCATCGCGACCCGCCTCGCCGGCACCGGCTGGCTCGACTACGTGACGGTGAGCGGGGCGTCCACCGAGCGCTACCGGGCTCTCCCGTACGTGACGCCGACCTACTACGCGCCGCTCGGCCTCTACAACCGCTTCGCCGCGGCGGTGAAAGCGGTGGTGCGGATCCCGGTCATCGTGGCGGGCCGCGTGGTGCATCCGGCGCAGGCCGAGGAAGTGCTGGCGCAGGGCTGGGCGGACGCCGTGGCGATGACGCGCGCCCTCATCGCGGATCCCGAGATGCCGGCGAAGGCCGCCGCCGGCCGGATCGAGGAGATCCGCGTCTGCACGGGCGCGAGCGAGGCCTGTATCGGCCGGCGCATCCAGGGGAAGACGATCGCGTGCATCCAGAACCCCGCGATCGGCCGCGAGGCGGAGCTCGTCCCGATCCACCCCGCTTCGCGCTCCCGGCGCGTGGCGGTGGCGGGCGGCGGAGTCGCCGGTCTGGAGGCCGCCCGGATGGCCGCGCGCCGGGGCCATCGCGTCATCCTGTTCGAGGCCGGGGACGAGCTCGGGGGCCAGCTCCGGGCGCTCTGGCGGGCGCCGGCGCGGGAGAGCTACCGGGAGGTCGTCCGCTGGCTGGCCGACGAGGCCCGGCGGGCGGGAGTGGACATCCGGCTCCGGACCGACGCGACGCCGGAGAGCCTGCTCGCCGAGGGTGCCGACGCGGTCGTGGTCGCCACCGGCGCGCGGCCGCGGACGCTCGACGTCCCCGTGGCCGCCGGCGCCCACGTCGTGTCGGCGGAGGACGTGCTCCTCGACCGGACGGCGCCGGGCCGGCGCGTTCTCGTCGTCGACTACCAGGGCCACATGCCCGGGCCGGGCGCGGCGGAGTATCTCGCCGACCGCGGCCACGCGGTCGAGGTGGTCACCCGCTTCTTCAGCGTGGGCGAGGACGTCGACCCGCGCTTGAAGACGAGCGTCTACACGCGCTTCTACCAGAAGGGCATCGCGATGACGCCCCTCTCGCGTCGTCCAGGAGGTCGGCGCCGGCTGGGTCCGGCTCGCCAACACGCTGACCGGCGAGGAGCGCACCGTCCAGGCCGACACGGTCGTGACCGCGCTCGGCGGCCGCGCCGAGCACGCGCTCGAAGCCGCGCTGGCCGACCGCGGGCTCGAGGTCCACGTCGTCGGGGACGCCCTCGCGCCCCGCACGATCCACGACGCGATCCTGAGCGCCACCCGCGCGGCCCGGCGACTCTGAGGGAGCCCCGGCCCTACTGCCCGGCCCGCAGGCTCGGGCCGACCCGGTTCTCCTCGCGGACCTCAGCGCGGCGCCCGGGCGGGACGCACACCAAGTCTCCGCTGAACGCCTCCCGCCAGACCAAGCCGGACCGGCAGGTGGGAGCCGCACCCGGCTGGACTCCCTGGGCCGCATTGCGATTCTCGTCCGCGACTCTCGACCGGGAGCCCGGCGTCACGCAGACGAGATCGCTCGGGCGAGCCTCGCGCCAGACGAAGCCGGACTTGCACGTGGCCATGGCGCGGAGCGCAGCGCTCCCGGGCGCCGGGCGTGCCACGAGACCGCCGGGCGGCGTGACGGGGACCGGCGTGGGCGGCTTGACATGGCTGACATAGTCGACGGTCTGGCGAAAGCTGGCATCCTGCTGGAACAGGCTGCTGCCGTCGCTCTTCGCGAGCCAGAGCTCGAAGTTCTGGTGGCGGATGAAGTGGCCGGGAACGTTGACGGACTCGAAGCTCGTCATGTCGGGCAGGTTCCGGAAGCCCGGGCGCACCGCGAATGTCGCGTCCTTTCGGAAGAGGTCGCTACCGTCGTCCTTGTGCAGCTTGACCCGGTAGCCCTGGTGCCGGAGGAAATGACGCGGGTAGTTGACCGATTCGAAGCTCACGGCGCGTGCCTCGCTGCTCAGGCCTGGGCGCACGACGAAGGCGATGTCCTCGGAATCCAGCTGGTTGGCGACCGGGGTCAGCTCGCCCAGCGAGTTCCGGTGCCGGATGTAGCGCTTGCGAAAGTTGAGTGACTCGAATGAGGCCGCCAGCCCGAACGACCCGGCGACGATCTCTTCGCTGCAGATCCGGTTGACCGGATTCTGAACGCACAGCTTGTAGCGGTGGAGCGCGTTCAGCTGGTGGGCGTCCTCGAGCGTCGGGCCGGTCGTATTGTTGATCAGCGCGCCGTCTCGGTACCAGTCGATGGTCTTGAGGAGCGCGAACTGCTGGGGGTCGACCGGGTTGACCCAGCGGAGGTGCACCACTGACACCGAGCCCGCTGCGAGGCGGACCGGCAGCGCGCGTATCGTGGGGCTGTAGAGCGGCTTCGCCACCGGCGGCGGTGGCGGTGGCGGCGGGGCGCCGCCCGACGACCCCCCGCCGCCCGGGGCTTGCGGGGGCAGCGTCGTGACGCTGACGAGCCCCGCCCCGTCCTCGTCCGAGCACTTGCGGTGGAAGGTGTAGACCGCGCAGACGCGATATCGGTACGTGCGGCTGGGTTCCAGGTACGGCACGCTCCAGCCACGCTTGTCCCGGTCCATCGGGGTCACGGCGGCGGGCGACTCCTGCTCGAGGACGAACCAGTACACGTCGTCCCCCGAGTGGGTCCAGGTGATGGTGATCATTCCCGGCGAGTTGGGGAAGGCGACGACGTTCTCGGGCTTCTCGTCGTCGTCCGCGGCGACGGTCCGGCCACCGAGGAGAAGACAGCCCACGACGACGGCAACGGCGGCGGCCCATCGCCAGAGGTCAGGACCGACGAGGACGTGGCATGGTTCCCTCCCGGAGCCCGGCTCAGAGCTCATTCCGATGTCCGACCAAGCATGATCGAAGCCTAGCAGAGGTTGTCCGTCCTCGCGCGATCGATCGTAGCGGCACGACGCATGGCGCATCGCGCGCGCCGCCGCGACGCCGGGCCGAGCGGAGGGTGGGCCCGTTTGCGCGGACCCGGGCGATTTGACAGAATCGGGGCCCATCCGACGCCGAGCGGGGCAGCGCCCGCAGACCCGGGACGCGAGGGCACGCCATGAGGACCCTGATCCGCAACATCGCAGACGCTGGTCAGCGGGGACATCCGCCGCCCGATCCTCGACGCCGACTCCATCCGGATCGAGGACGGCCGCATCACCGCGGTGGGCAAGGGACTCGAGGACGGGGCCGACACCGTCATCGACGCCAAGGGCTCGACCGTCATCCCCGGCCTGATCGATTCCCACTGCCACCCGGTCTTCGGGGACTTCACGCCGCGCCAGCGCACCGTGGACTTCATCGACTCGGGGCTCAACGGCGGCCTCACCACGATGATCTCGGCCGGCGAGGTGCACCTGCCGGGCCGGCCGAAGGACATCGTCGGGCTGAAGGCGCTGGCCATCGTGGCGGCCAAGGCCTACGCGAACCTCCGCCCGGCGGGCGTCAAGGTCCACGCCGGCGCGCCGATCCTCGAGCTGGGCCTGGTCGAGGAGGATTTCGCGGAGATGGCCCGGGCGGGGGTCCGGCTGGTCGGCGAGATCGGCCTGGGCTCGGTCCGGACCGGCCGGGACGCCGCGCCCATGGTGAAGTGGGCCAAGAAGCACGGCATGACCGTGACGATCCACACGGGCGGCCCGTCCATCGCCGGCTCGAGCCCCATCAGCGCCGAGGTCGTCCTCGAGGCGGATCCCCACGTGGTGGGGCACGTCAACGGCGGCACGACCTCCATGAGCGAGCGTGAGATCGACGCCCTGGTGGCGACCGAGATGGCGCTCGAGATCGTCCACTGCGGCAACGGCAAGACGGCGCTCCACACCCTCGCGCGGGCCAAGGAGGCGAAGGCCCTCCATCGCGTCATCATCGGCAACGACGCGCCCTCGGGCACCGGAGTCGTCCCGCTCGGCATCCTCCGCGTCATCGCCCACCTGACCTCTCTGGGCGGGATCGAGCCCGAGGAGGCGATCTGCATGGCCACCGGCAACACGGCGCGCGTCTACGGGCTGCGCGACCGGCGTGATCGAGCCCGGCCGGGAGGCGGACCTCTGCATCGTGGACGCGCCGGTCGGCTCGGTGGGGAGGACCGCGCGTGAGGCCCTCGAGGCGGGCGACCTCTTCGGCATCTCGATGGTGCTGATCGACGGGCAGATCCGGATCGGCCGGAGCCGCAACACGCCGCCGGCCGCGCGGGCGGCCGAGGTGGTCAAGGGACTCGGCCCGGCCGGCGGGAGGGCACTGATGCGCATCCGGAAGCTGGTCACGGTGGTGGAGGAGATCCTGGAGGACGGCGGGCGAGCCGCGGCCAAGCCCGTCAAGAAGGTGGCCGCCGTGGCGGTGATCGAGAACCCGTTCGCCGGGCGCTTCGTCGAGGATCTCCAGCCGTTGATCAAGACCGGCGAGGAGCTGGGCGAGCTGCTCGGCCGGCGCGCCGCGGCGGCGCTCGGCGCGCCCGTCCACTCCTACGGCAAGGCGGCGATCGTCGGCACCGACGGCGAGTACGAGCACGCGGCGGCGATCCTCCATCCGACGCTGGGGACGCCGTTCCGCGCCGCGGTGGGCGGCGGCAAGGCCATCATCCCGTCGGCCAAGAAGCTCGGCGCACCGGGCACCTCCATCGACGTGCCGCTCCACTTCAAGGACGCGGCCTTCGTGCGCACCCACTTCGACGCCATGGAGGTGCGCCTGCCGGATGCGCCGCGCGCGAACGAGATCCTGGTGGCGCTGGTGGTCACCGACGGCGGCCGGCCGCACCCCCGCGTGGGCGGCCTCACCGTCGCCGAGGCCAAGAAGGAGGATGGGCTCCGATGAGGCCGGGGCTCCGCCTCCCGAGCTTCGCGCTCGGTCCCAGGACCGCCTCGCTCCAGGAGATGGGCGCCTACCTCCGCCGGGCCGAGGACCTGGGGTTCGAGTGCGCGGTGGCCATCGACCATCTCCTGCTCACGCCGCCCGCCTACACCTGCACCTGGCTCGAGCCGGTCGCGATGCTCGCGGCGCTGGCCGGCGTGACGCGCACGATCCGGCTCGGCACCATGGTGCTGGTCCTGCCGCTCCGGAATCCCGCGTACTTCGCGAAGGAGTGGGCGACGCTCGACCTCCTGTCGGGCGGGCGGACGATCCTGGGCGTGGGCGTCGGCTGGCACGAGGACGAGTTCCGGCTGATGGGCGTCCCGCACCGGGAGCGCGGCCGGCGCATGGACGAGATGCTGGAGGCGGTGACCGCCCTCTGGGCGGGCGACAACGTCACCTACGAGGGCAAGTACTACCGGTTCGAGAACCTGACCATCGACCCCAAGCCCGCCCAGAAGCCGCACCCGCCGATCTGGATCGGCGGCGGCACCCAGCCCTCGGAGAAGATCTACGCGCAGACGGTGGCCAGCATCGATCCGGTGCTTCGCCGCATCGCCCGGTACGCGCGGACCTGGGTTCCGCATTCCTCGTCGACCGCCGAGATGGTCCGGGGCGACTGGGAGAAGATCCAGCGGTTCATGGGAGACTTCGGCCGGAAGCCCGAGGAGATGTCGAAGGTCTACTCGAACTTCGTCTGGGTCCTCAAGCCGGGCGAGAAGCCCGAGTCCGCCGTGCCGCGCTTCAAGGCTCTACTCCGGCATGGACCTGGACTACTGGCGGGAGTTCTACCTTCTCGGAGAGGCCGAGGAGCTGGCCGACCGGATCCGGGGCAAGCTCGACGCCCTGGGCGGGTGCGAGTGGATCGTGCTGAACCCGCTCGACTGGGGAGCCGAGCAGCTCGAGCTCCTGGCCGGTGAGGTGCTGCCGCGAGTGGCCCAGCGCTGAGATGACGTCCGGCGCGCGCCCCGGTGTCGCCACGCGCGAGCTGGGGGCTCGCGTGAAGCGCCTGGAGGACCCGAGGTTCCTCACCGGCCAGGGCTGCTACCTCGACGACATCCGCCTCCCCGGGCTGCTCCATGCCGCGTTCGTGCGCAGCCCTCACGCGCACGCCGGCCTGACGGGGGTCGACGCGTCGGCGGCGCTCGCCATGCCGGGGGTCGTCGCCGTCCTCTCCGGGCGCGACCTCGCCGGGCGGGTCCAGCCGCTCGCGCCCCGGCTCGAGGCCGACGGCTTCGCCGGGACGGCGTGGCCGGCTCTGGCCGAATCCCGCGTGCGCTTCGTCGGCGAGCCGGTGGCCGTCGTGGCCGCCGGGACGCCCCACGAGGCGGTGGACGGGTGCGAGCGCGTGACGGTCGCGTACGAGCCGCTCCCGCGCGCTCGCCGACGTGGACGCGGCGCTGGCGCCGGGCGCGCCGGTCCTCCACGAGACCGCGCGCGGCAACGTGCTCCTCCGGCGGCGGTTCAGCCACGGGGACGTGGACGCGGCGTTTGCCGGGGCGGCCGTCCGCATCCGGGAGCGCTTCGGCCACGGTCGATGCGCGGCCGTGCCCCTCGAGCCGCGCGGGATCGTCGCCCACTGGGAGGGCGATCATCTCACCGTCTGGACCGGGACCCAGATCCCGTTCGTCTATCGCGCCGCGCTGGCCCGAGCCTTCGGGCTTCCGGAGAGCCGCGTGCGGGTGATCGTGCCGGACACGGGCGGCGGCTTCGGCCAGAAGATGCACGTGATGCCCGAGGACGTCGCCGTGGCCGCGCTCGCCCGGGCGGCCGCCCGGCCCGTCAAGTGGTCGGAGACGCGACGAGAAAACCTCCAGGCCGCCTCCCAGGCGCGGGAGGGGAGGATGGACGTGGAGGCCGCGGCCGACGGGAACGGCGTGCTGCTCGGGCTCCGCGTGCGGCTCGTCTCCGACGCCGGCGCCTACCACATCTACCCGCTGACGCAGGCGCTCGAGCCGCTGGGCGCCTGCGCCATCCTGCCCGGGCCGTACCGCACGCCCGCCTACGCCTACGAGTGCCTGGCCGTCGCCACGAACAAGCCTCCCCTCGGCGCGTATCGCGGCGTCGGCATGGCCTTCGCCGCGTTCGCCATGGAGCGGACGGTCGACCTCGTCGCGGAGCGGCTGGGCGTGGACCCGGCCGAGATCCGCCGGCGCAACCTCATTCCGCGCGACGGCTACCCGTTCAGCATCCGCCGGGGGCTTCGTCTACGACAGCGGCGATTTCCCGAGGGCGCTCGAGCAGGCGCTGGAGCTGTCCGGCTACGAGCGTCTCAAGCAGGAGCGGGACGCGGCGCGCGGGCACGGTCGGCTCCAGGGCGTCGGCCTCGCCTGCTACACCGAGTACACCGGCATGGGCTCGGAGACCTACCGGCGCCGCGGGATGCTCGAGGTGCCGGGAGTCGAGGCGGCGCGGGTGGCGATGCACGCCGATGCGAGCGTCGCCTGCTTCGTCTCCTTCCCGTCGCAGGGGCAGGGGCACGAGACCACGATCGCCCAGCTCGTGGCCGACCAGCTGGGCGTGCCGCCCGATCGCGTCCGGGTCCACCCCGTGGACACGCGGACCTCGCCGCCGGGGACCGGCACCTTCGCGAGCCGGGGCGCCATCGCTCAGGGCGGCACGGTCCAGCGCGCGGCCGCCGCCGTGCGGGCGAAGGTCCTCGCGCTGGCCGCGTCGCTGCTCGAGGCCAACGCGGCGGACCTCGACCTCCGCGACGGCGACGTGACCGTCCGTGGCGTCCCCGGGCGCCGGCTCCCGGTGGCGGAGCTGGCGCGGCTCGCTCACTCGCCGCCGGTGGGCGGGCTTCCCGGGGGCCTCGAGCCGGGCCTCGAGGCCACGCAGGAGTTCGACCCGCCGGCGGCCGCGTTCTCGGGCGCGGTTCACGTGGCCGCGGTCGAGGTGGACGCCGAGACCGGCCGGGTTTCGGTCCGCGGCTACACCGTGGTCGAGGACTGCGGGCCCATCGTCAATCCCACGATCGTGGAGGGCCAGATTCACGGCGCCCTGGCGCAGGGCATCGGCGAGGCGCTGGGCGAGGAGCTCGTCTACGACGGGACGGGCCAGCTCGTGACGGGCACCCTCATGGACTACCCGCTGCTCGTCGCGAGCGCGCTCCCGTCCTTCACGATCGGGCATCTCGAGACGCCCTCGCCCCACACGCCCGGCGGCGTGAAGGGCATGGGCGAGGGCGGCACCGTCGGCGCCCCCGCCGCCATCGCCAACGCGGTCGCCGACGCGCTCCGGCCGCTCGGGGTGCCGGTCACCCGCCTTCCCATCCGGCCGGAGGCCCTGAGCCGGCGAGGGTGACGAGCGAGCGCCCCCGCCGCGCCGCCCGTCTGGTACTGTTTTCCTGACGGTGGATGAAGCCCATCGTCAGGCCGCCTGCGCCGGCAGCGCACTGCCGGATCGTCACCGCGAACCCTCACGAGGATGCGAACCGATGACGGTCACGTACCGCGTTCCCGGGGCCGTCCTGACCGAGCGCGAGCACTCGGTCCCCCTCGATCACCACCGGCCGGATGGGCCGAGGATCACCGTCTTCACGCGCGAGGTCGCCGCGCCGGACGGCGCGGCGCGGCCGTATCTCCTGTTTCTTCAAGGCGGTCCCGGCATCGAGGCGACCCGGCCGACGAGCCCGCCGTCCGGCTGGATGAAGCGGGCCATCGAGGACTACCGGGTCCTGCTCCTCGATCAGCGCGGGACGGGCCGGTCGACGCCGGTCGGCCCTGAGATCCCCGGCAGCAGCCCGGACGAGCAGGCCCGGTACCTGACGCACTTCCGGGCCGACTCGATCGTCCGGGACGCGGAGCACATCCGCCGCGAGCTCGGCGTCGAGCGCTGGAGTGTCCTCGGCCAGAGCTTCGGGGGCTTCACGTCGATGACGTACCTGTCACTCGCGCCCGAGGGCCTCCGCGCGGCGCTCATCACCGGCGGCCTCTCGCCGGTCGGGCGCCCGCCGGACGACGTGTACCGGGCGACGTCGGTCCGGCTCATCGAGAAGAACCGCGCGTACTTCGAGCGCTATCCCGGCGATCGGGCCCGGGTCGCGGAGATCCTGGCGCGCCTCGAGGCCGAGGACGTCCGCCTCCCCTCGGGGGATCGGCTCACCGCTCGCCGGTTCCGGCAGCTCGGCATGTGGCTCGGTGACAGCGCAGGCTGGGAGCTGCTCCACCACGTCGTCGAGCTCCCGTTCGGCTCGCCGGCCTTCCTCTACGACGCGGAGGCCGGCGTCCGGTGGGGGCGGAACCCGATCTACGCCACGCTCCACGAGTCGAGCTATGCCGACGGCTTCCCGACGCGCTGGTCGGCCGCCCGCGTCCTGCCCGACGAGGTCGAGGAGCGCCGCTACTTCACGGCCGAGCAGGTCTTCCCGTGGATGTGGGACGACTACAGCCGCCTGCGGCCGCACCGCGCTCCGGCGGAGATCCTCGCCGAGCACGCATGGCCGAAGCTCTACGACGCGGACCGTCTCCGCCACAACGACGTCCCCGTCGCGGCGACGATCTACGTCGACGACGTGTACGTCGATCGCGACTACGCGATGGAGACCGCAGGCCTGATCAAGGGCCTGCGCCCGTGGATCACGAACGAGTACGAGCACAACGGCTTGCGCGCCGACGGTGAGCGGGTGCTCGGCCGGCTGATCGCCCTCGTCAACGGCCGGGCGTAGCGCCGACACCCGGACGGGCGCGGCGGCGCCCGAGCACTGAGGGGCGCCCGGCCGCTCGGTGCTCGGTCCGGACGTCCGGCGGGCCGGCCCGCGAGACGCCTAGCTTCTTGGCGCGCCGGGAGAGGCGTCGCGCGACTGCATCGCGGCGGGAGTCCCCGGCTTCCGGAGCACGGGCAGGATCTTGCCCGCGGCGGTGAGCCGCGGCGTCCCCCGCACGGCCTCGAGCGTGCCGCTCTCCTTCCAGGTCAGCGCCATGATGCGCTCGGCGCCGCTGCCCTGGCCCAGCCGGTCCAGGAACCAGGCCGCGATCGCGGCCGGCTCGGCGCCGCCGACTCGCGGGTGCACCATGAGCACGACACGGGAGCGCCCGTCCGCGTGCTCCTCCTCGACCAGCTGGTAGTCCGTGGGCCGTCCGCCGAATCGGGCCGGCAGCTCGGCCTCCAGGATGCGGATGACGTCGGTGTCCAGGAAGGTCATCCCGGCGGCGTTGAGCTTCTCGAAGCTCTCGATCGCTCGCAACCGGGTCGTCCAGCCGACGCCCCGGTAGGGACAGCCGCAGTCTTGCTCGTCGAGCCAGCCCTGGTCGCCCAGCGACAGGTTGAGGGCCACCATCGGGGCGGTGAGGCTCACCGGCGTGAGCAGGAGGGCGCGGGGCGGCATCGGAAGGCCGGCATCGCCCGGCCCCGCCGAGCCCCGTCCCGGCTGCCCCGGCGCCCCGGCTGCCCGGGCTGGATGATCGCGTTCAGGTCGCCGAGCACGTGCACGTCGTTCACGGCGCGCTCGTCCAGGCACCCGTAGCCGATCCGGCTCGTCTCCGTCGTGCCGTAGCCGACGGCCACCGAGACGCCGGCGCGGCGGATGACCGCCTGCCGCGCCTCGGTCATCGGCTCGGAACCGGCCGAGAAGCGCGCGCCGCGGAGGTCCAGGCCCGACTCCAGCGCGGCGGCGGCGATCGCCACCGCGCCGCTCACCGTCCCGTTGTGCCAGACGCGTCCGCCGTCCCGGATGATCGCGGCCATCCGGCGCGCCACGTCGACCGCCCGGTCGGGCGGGACGTGCTCCGGCCGCGCCAGGGGACGTCCCGCGACCAGGCTGGCCCAGCGCGTCAGCCGGAGACTCCAGCGATAGGCGGCGTGCAGCTCCGGGCTGGCCGGGTCCACCTTGAGAAGCCAGTGGCGGACCGGCAGGCCGGCGCACGCGTACTCGATGACCGTGAAGAGCGTCTGGCTGCCGGGCACGCCCCACTCGACGTACGTGGCGTCGATGCCCCCGCGCGCCTCCAGCAGGATCTGGCGGTTGATCGCCCGGTCTCGGATCGGTGGCCACGTCGATCGGGATCGTGGCCGGCGCGCCGCCGCTTCCGCCCGTGTGCATGCGGAAGTGCGTGGCGAGCAAGGGGTTGTAGAGGTCGCCGGGCCGGACGGTGAACCGCTCGGCGCCGCGGACGACGGGCTGCCGGCCCTTGGCCTCGTCGACCCGGAGGAACACGCCGGCCCGGTACAGCGCGCCGAGCGCGCCCTCGACGCCGTCGCGCTGGACCAGACGGACAAGGTCCCCGTGCTCGCACCCGGCCATCCGGAGCAGCCGTGCGTAGGGACTTCCGGGCCGCGCGAAGATCGCCCGGCGCGCCAGGTCCAGGAAGGTCGGCCCGCGTTGCGCGAGCCGACGCCGGATGGTCGCCACCGCCGCGCCGGCCGGGGCGGGGTACCGGAGCGCTCGCGACAGCCCTCGCATGAGCCTGGCGCCGCTGACGAGGTCGCCGACGAGCGACCCCGGCGGCGCACTCGGTCCGCGCGTGGCCACGGCCATCGACGAGGACCCCGGCTCCGGCGAGGGGCGGTCCATGGACGCCCCGATTACACCATGGCCCAGCCCGCCAACCCCGATTGCGACGGGTTCGAGCGCCAGCGCCGGGGTGCCAGGGCCCCCGCCAGCCGTCGGCCGCACCGGGGCCGGCGCGATCCGCGGCGCGCTCGCCCGGCCGTGTCACCGTGGCGGAGTATGCTACGGGGGTGACTCAGCCTGACGTGACCGCGACCCCGTCCAATCCGCTTCCGACCATCCCACTCGGCCGCACGGGTCGCCGGATCTCCCGCATCGGGCTCGGCGCCATGCCCCTGTCGACGGGCACCCGGCCGGAGCGGGGCGCGGCGAAGGCCGTCGTCCGGCGGGCCGTCGAGCTGGGTGTCACCTTCATCGACACGGCGGACATCTACTGCCTCGGCGAGCACGAGATCGGCCACAACGAGCGGCTCGTGGCCGAGGCGCTGGCGGAGACGGATCACCGCGGCCGGGTCGTCGTGGCGACGAAGGGCGGCCTGGTTCGGCCGGGGGAGGGATGGGCGCGAGACGGCCGGCCGGCGCACCTGCGCCGCGCCTGCGACCGGAGCCTCGCCGCGCTGGGCGTCGAGCGGATCGACCTCTACCAGCTGCACAGCCCGGACCCTCAGGTGCCGCTCGTCGAGAGCGTCGGCGCGCTCGCGGACCTGGCGCGCGAGGGGAAGATCGCGGCGATCGGACTGTCGAACGTGACCTTGCGAGAGCTGCGTCAGGCCCAGACGCTCGTGACCGTGACCTCGGTGCAGAACGTGTTCAATCCCTGGTCCGCCTCGTCGTGGGAGACGCGGAAGCTCTTGGAGGCGTGCGCTCGCGAGGCCATCACCTTTCTGCCGTATTCGCCGCTGGGCGGCAGTCGACACGTCGGCGCGATCCGCGCCAGCGAGCCGCTGCGGCGGATCGCGGCCTCGCTCCACTGCTCCCCGGAAGGCCTCGTGCTCGCCTGGGTTCTGTCGCGCTCCCCGACGCTCTGCGCGATTCCCGGGGCGAGCCGGGTGAGCAGCATCGAGAGCAGCGTGCGGGCTGCGGGGATCGCTCTCGACGAACGGACGGCGGCCGAGGTGCGCCGCGCCTTCAGCGCTCTGCCGGGGCGGGTGACCTTCGGTCAGCGCGTCCTGGGTCGGCTCCGGTCGACTGTGGGCGGGCGGGTCGCCGCGCTCCGCCGGTCGATCCGCCGGAGCGGGTGATGCGGGGCGCAGCCATCCCGCCAGGAACCTCCTGCCGAGGATCGGCGCTCGCCGGAGCGGTTCCGGGTGGGCAGGGCGTCCGTCGCCGTGGCGTCCTGCCGTTGGCCTCCGGGCCGGGGCAGCCACGCGAGGATGGACGTCGCCTGGAGGGACGCCTGTCGATGATGAATCGTCGCCAGGTCCTGCTGGCGGGGCTGCTCCTGGTGCCCCTCCGTGCCGCGGCACAGGGGACGGCCAAGGTCCCGCGCATCGGCGTGCTGGTGCCCGGAGACCCCCCGACCCGGCCGTCGCTCGAGGCGTTCCGGACGGCGCTGCGTGCCAGCGGGTACGTCGAAGGCCGGACGATCGTCCTCGATCTCCGATGGGATCTCGGACGACCCGAGATCTGGCCGGCCCTGGCCGGCGAGCTGGTACGACTTCCGGTGGACCTGATCGTCGCCGGGACGCACGAGGCGGCGCTCGCCGCCAAGGCAGCCACCAGACAGATTCCCATCGTCGTGCCGACCGCCCACGAGCCCTTCGAGGGGCTGTTCGCGAGCCTCGCGCGGCCGGGTGGCAACGTGACCGGGCTGGTCCTCTTCTCGACCGGCGTGAGCGGCAAGCGGGTCGAGGTGTTGAAGGACGCGATTCCGACGCTGTCGCGCGTCGCGGTCCTGTTCACGCCGCGGAACGAGATGCCGGGCCTCATCCAGGAGACGGACGCGGCGGCGCGCAGCCTGCGGCTCGAGGTGCTGCGCCTGGAGGTGTGGCGGGACGAGGAGCTGGAGCCGGCCTTCCAGCGAGCCGCCCGGGAGCGCGCCGGCGCGGTGATCATCGTGCCCGACCCGTTCTTCAACACGCACGTGCGACGCATCGGAGAGCTGGGGATCCGGCACCGGCTGCCGACCATCGCGGGACAGTCGGGCTTCTCCGAGGCCGGCGGGCTCATCACCTACGGACCCAGCATCACGGACCACTGGCGTCGCTCCGTGACGTACGTCGACCGGATCCTCAAGGGGACGAAGCCCGGAGATCTCCCCGTCGAGCGGCCGACCCGCTTCGAGCTGATCGTCAACCGGAAGACGGCGCGGACGCTCGGCATCATCCTGCCCGCGTCCCTCCTGGCCCGCGCCGACGAGGTCATCGGCGAGTAGCGTCCTGCGCATCATCGCCGCGCGACGAGGAGCTGACGCGTGACCGACCACGAGCTGTGCTGGCTCGGCGCGACCGAGCTGGCCTCGCTGCTGCGCGCCCGCAAGGTATCTCCGGTCGAGGTCGTCGAGGCGCTCCTCGCCCGGATCGACGTGCTGAACGGGCCGCTGCGGGCGTACGTCCACGTCTGCCGGGAGCAGGCGCTGGCGGCCGCGCGCGCCGCCGAGCTCGAGCTCGGCGTGGGGATCGATCGCGGGCCGCTTCACGGCATCCCCGTGGCGTACAAGGACATCTACGACGTGCGAGGCGTGCCGACGACTGCGGCCTCCCGGCTCCTCCTGGGAAACGTGGCCTCCGCGGACTCCACGGTGGCCGCCCGGTTGCGGCAAGCGGGGGCGATCTGCCTGGGGAAGCTGAACACCTTCGAGTTCGCGTCGGGGAGCATGGAGGTGTTCGGGCCTGCCCGGAACCCCTGGAACTCGACCGTGGTGCCCGGAGGCTCGAGCGCCGGCTCGGGTGTGGCCCTGGCGGCTCACCTGATCCCGCTCGCCACCGGCAGCGACACCGGGGGCTCCGTGCGGATCCCCGCCTCCTTCTGCGGCGTCGTCGGCCTCCGGCCCACCTACGGGCGCGTCAGCCGGGCGGGCATCATCCCGCTCAGCTGGAGCCTGGACCATGCGGGTCCGATGGCGCGCACCGTCGCCGACACGGCGCTTCTCCTGCAGGCGATGGCCGGTCCCGATCCGCGCGACACGACGGCGGCGGCCCGGCCAGTGCCGGAGTACGCTCTGACCGCGGCAGGTCTCGCCGGCACGCGGCTCGGCGTGCCGCGCTCCTACTTCTTCGAGGGGGCGCATGCGGAGGTCGTGGCCGCCGTGGAGGCCGCCATCGACACCATGCGGCAGCTCGGGGCCGTCGTGCGTGAGGTCGATCTTCCGCACGCCCGGTACGGGTCCTCGGCCTCCTGGGCGATCGCCTACGCGGAGGCATTCGCCTACCACCGGTCCGGCTTCTTCACGCGGGCGCGCGACTACACGCCGGCCTTTCTGCACAAGATCACGGGCGGCGCGCTCCTCACGGCCGAGGAGCTGATCACCGCTCAGCGGATGCGCCAGGTGATCACCGCCGAGTTCCTCGAGGCGCTCGGCGATGTGGACGCGCTCGTGACCCCTACGACGCCCTACCCGGCCCACCCGGTCGACACTCCGGCTCCGGAAGGAGACATGCGCAGCCTGGTCCGCCCGGTCAGCTTGACCGGGCTTCCCGCGCTGGCCCTGCCGTGCGGGTTCACCCGGGCTGGCCTGCCGGTCAGCGTCCAGCTGATCGGGCGCTCCTGGGCGGAAGGGACCGTCCTGCGGATCGGCCACGCCTACGAGCGGGCAGCCGGGTGGCATACCCGACGGCCCGCCGATAGACGGTACGGCTTCCGCCTCCCTCCCGGCGGAACCGGCACCTGTCGGCGACGTGGACGGCGAGTCGATCGACGCCCAGTGGGTCCTGGATCAGGCGCGCCTCACGGGATTGAGCTTCGTGGGCCCGGAGGACGCCGGGCCCGATCGCCGCGTCGATCGGTCCGGTACGGGCGCAGCTGGCTCACGCCCGGGCGCGCCTCAAGCAGGACACGGAGCCTCCGACGCGCCGGGCGCCGCGGTGACCGGAGTTCGACGCGGCAACTCTGGTATACAATCGACCGTCAGACGATGCCGACCCTCAGGACGTCCGACGGCAGGCTGGAGTCCGGTCAACAGGCACCGGGGACGGGTCCCGGACGCGCGCGGTAGCGACGTCATCCGCTTCACGGATCCGGGGCTGATCAGGGACGGTATCGTCGGCGCGATGCGAGACGCCATCGTGAGCGGACGCCTCCGCCCCGGCGAGCGCATCCGGGAGCGAGAGATCGGCGCATCGCTCCAGGTCAGCCGATCCCCGCTCCGAGAGGCGATCCGCATCCTGGAGACCGAGGGCCTGGTGACCACCGTGGCCCACCGGGGGGCCTGTGTCAGCGAGCTCACCCGCGAGGATCTCCGCCACACGACCGAGCTGCGGGTCATGGTGGAGACGTTTGCGGTCCGGCTGACCGTCGACCGGCTTCCGGCCTCGACGATCGAGGCGATGGAGCAGCAGATCGAGGCGGCGCGGCGCCGCAACCTGGAGCCCGATGCGAACCGGGAGCTCGACCACTCCCTGGTGTTCCACGACCTGTTCGTGCAGGCGTGCGGGAACCCGAAGCTCATCCAGATCCACGAGGTCGTGAAGCGCCACATGCGGCGGTACCAGCTCTTCGCCTTCTCGCAGCTGGGCCGCGCCGATCGAGCTACCGCCGAGCATGCCGAGATCCTCGAAGCCTTTCGGCAGCGAGATGTCGCCGCCATCGAGCGGCTGGTCGTCCTCCATCTGCAGCGGGTGTCGGACGAGATCGCGCCCCACCTGGACGCCTCGCCGCCGTCCGGCCCTGGTCACTCGCCAAATCGAGGGAGGGGAACCCGATGAAGACGCGTACGCGTGGGGCGCTGGTCCTGCTCCTGCTCGCCGCCAGCCTCGCGACGGGCGGGGCGCTCGCGCAGGCCCCGAAACCGGGCGGAATCCTGACCGTCGCCGACCAGGTGGGGCCGCCCAGCATCGACCCCCACAAGGACTACTCCTATCACGGCTCGGCGATGGTCCTGACGCTGCTTTACGAGGGACTGCTGACGCGGGATGACAAGGGCGCCCTCCAGCCGAACCTGGCCGAATCGTGGAAGAGCGCGGGCCCCACCGCGTACGAGTTCAAGATCCGTCGGGGCGTGCTCTTCCACAACGGCCGAGAGATGGAGGCGTCGGACGTCAAGTACAGCTTCGAGCGGGAGATGGACCCCAAGACGGGGTCGGCGTTCCGGGTGCTGTGGAGCTCGGTCGACCGGATCGAGGTTCCCGACAAGTGGACCGTGCGCTTCCACCTCAGCACTCCCAGCGCGCCGTTCCTCAACTACCTCGCCGGGCCCTACGCCCACCAGATCGTCCCGCGCGAGGCCGTGGAGAAGCACGGCGATCTCCAGCAGGTCGCCGTCGGGACCGGCCCGTTCAAGCTGGTCGAGCACGTGCCCGACAGCCATCTGAAGCTCGAGAAGAACGCGGCGTACTGGAAGAAGGGGCTGCCCCATCTCGACGGGATCATGATCCGGATCGTCAAGGACGAGTCGGCCCGCCTCGCCGCCATCCGGGCCGGGGCGGTCGACGTGACCTACGTCACCGCCGTCAACGCGCCGGCGGTGAAGCAGGACCGGAACCTGGCCCTCCTCGAGGGTGACAACGTCTACTTCGGCATGACGCTGGCGCAGTACGTGCCGAACGCGTCCAAGGCGCCCTTCAACGACAAGCGTGTCCGGCAGGCCATCAGCCTGGTCATCGACCGCAACGAGCTGGTGAGCTCGGTGATCTTCGGCCTCGGAGCCATCGCGGGCCCGATTCCTCCGGCCATGAAGCCCTGGGCGATCCCCGTCTCGTATACGGTCGACCTGGAGCGCGCGAAGCAGCTCATGCGCGAGGCGGGGTATCCGAACGGATTCAAGACGACCGCGAAGGCGTCGCCCCTGTATCCGCTCGACGTCGCCGACTGCCAGCTCATCAAGAACCACGTGAAGCAGATCGGGATCGAGGTCGACATCCAGCAGCTCGAGTGGGGGCAGTTCCTCAAGGAATGGACGGGCGGGAATTACGACACCGTCTGCATCAGCAGCGGGCCTCTGACGGACCCCGACGGTTACACCTACGACTACTACCACTCGAAGTCCTCGCGGAACCGCTCGAAGTGGTTCACCGGCGAGCTCGACGACCTGGTCAGCCAGGCCCGGATGGCGATGGATCCCGCCAAGCGCCAGGACCTCCTGGCCGAGGTCCAGAAGCGGGCGCTCGAGCTCGTGCCGGTCATCTACCTCTACAGCGGCAACGGCTTCGAGGCGCACCGGAGCTCCGTGAAGGGCTACACTCCCAACCGGTTCAGCCGCTACGGCTTCGCGACGACCTGGCTCGACAAGTAGCCGCGACGGGCGTCCGGGCCAGCGCGCGCCCGGACGCCCCGCCGCTCGATTCCCCCGGCCGGGGGAGGCGGGTCGCCGCCTCCCGGGCCGGGGCGCGTCCGCGGCCCTGAGCGCGGCGTCCCAATGTTGCGCTTCCTCGCCCGCCGGCTGATCCTCCTCGTCCCCGTCGTCTGGGGCATCACCCTGCTCGCGTTCCTGCTCCTCTACCTCGTTCCCGGTGACGTCGTCGACATCCTGCTGGGCGCCGACGTCGGCGACCCCGCGCGGGGCGCGGAGCTCCGGCAGGTCTTCGGCATCGATCGGCCCGTGACGACACGGTACGTCGAGTGGCTGTCCGGGGTCGCGCGAGGCGATCTGGGCCGCTCGCTGGTCACCCGGCGCCCGGTCCTGACCGAGATCGGGACCGCATTCCCGGTGACGCTTCAGCTGACGATCGCCGCCCTGGGTGTGGCGCTCCTGATCGGGGTGCCCCTCGGCGTCCTGGCGGCGACCCGGCGCGGCACCCTGGCGAGCGCCGGGCTGAGCCTGGGGGCGCTCCTGGGGCTGTCGATCCCGAGCTTCTGGCTCGGCATTCTGCTGATCCTCGGCGCCTCGCTGCATCTGCAGTGGTTTCCTCCCCCGGGCCTGATCCTCGTCTGGCAGGACCCGTGGGGGCGGCCAAGCAGCTGTTCTTTCCAAGCCTGGCGCTGGGATTGGCCGTGGGCGCGATGGTCATGCGGATGACGCGCTCGTGTCTCCTGGACGTGCTCGGGCGCGAGTACGTTCGGACGGCCCGGGCGAAGGGGCTGACCGAGCGAGCCGTCATCAACCGGCACGCCCTCCGGAACGCGGTCATTCCCGTGGTCACGCTGCTGGGGCTCCAGTTCGGGTATCTCCTGGGGGGGACGGTGGTGGTCGAGGAGATCTTCTCGCTTCCGGGAATCGGCCGGCTCGTGCTGCGCTCGATCTCCCAGCGGGACTTTCCGCTCGTCCAGGGCATCCTGCTGGTCGCCGGGGTCATCGTCGTCGTCCTGAATGTCTGCGTCGACGCGTGCTATGCCTACCTCGATCCAAGGCTCCGCCAGGGCTGAGGCCGAGCGGTCCACGATGCCCGGGTCGAGCGCCGGCCGGATCCGCGTCCGCTTTCGGTTGGCGACGATCGGGCTCGGCTGCGCCGCCGCCCTGCTCGTGTGCGCCCTGGCCGCGCCGTGGCTCGCCCCGCGCGATCCCCTGAAGACCGATCCGAAGACGCGCTTGAGCCGCCCCGGGCCCGGACACTGGCTGGGTACCGATCAGTTCGGCCGGGACGTGCTCAGCCGCGTGCTGTACGGCAGCCGGGCCTCGCTGGGAGCGGGCTTCGGCGCCGTGACCATCTCGCTCGGGATCGGCGTCCTCCTCGGCGCTGTCGCAGCGATGAACGAGGGCCTGGTGGACGGCATCGTCATGCGCGCCATGGACGTGCTGTTCGCCTTCCCGGCGATCCTGCTCGCTCTGGCCCTGGTGGCCGTGCTCGGGGCTGGCCTGTCGAGCGTGATCCTGGCCATCGGGCTCGTGTACATCCCGGTCTTCTCGCGCACGGCCCGAGCGGCCGTTCTCACGGTCAAGCACCAGGACTTCGTGGAAGCGGTCCGGGCGCTGGGGCTCGCGGAGACGAGGACGTTCCTGCGCCACGTGCTCCCGAACGCGCTCGCGCCGGTGGTCGTCCAGGCGACGCTCAGCCTGTCGACCGCCATCCTGGCCGAGGCCACGCTGAGCTTTCTCGGACTCGGAAACCAGCCTCCGGCGCCGTCCTGGGGCGGCATGCTGTCGGAGAGCCGGGCCTTCATGGAGGTCGCTCCGTGGACGGCGATCTTCCCCGGCGTGGCGATCATGCTCGCCGTTCTGGCGTTCAACGTGCTGGGAGACGGGATCCGAGACCTGCTCGACCCCCGGCTCCGAGCCCTGTCGTGAAGGAGACATCCATGGGTGCGACCACGGCCGCCGCGCTCCACGCGGAGTCCATCATCATCGACGGGCTCAACGTGAGCCGGTGGAGCGAGGAGGTGTTCCGCGGCTGGCAGCGCGGGGGGCTCACGGCCCTGAACGCGACGCTCGCGGTGTGGCAGCACTTCCGGGGCACCATCGACGAGATCGCGGCGTGGCACGGGTACTTCCGCCGCCACCCCGACCTGCTCATGCCCGTCCTGACCGTCGACGACATCGCGCGGGCGAAGCAGACCGGGAGGACCGGGGTCATATTCGGGTTCCAGAACGCCACTCCCATCGAGGATCGCCTCGACTACCTGTCGATCTTCCATGCGCTCGGTGTGCGGGTCATCCAGCTGGCCTACAACGATCGCAACTACGTGGGCGACGGATGCCTCGAGCGGAACGCGACGGGGCTGAGCGAGTTCGGCGTGGCGGTGGTGCAGGAGATGAACCGACTGGGAATCCTCATCGACCTGTCGCACGTCGGCCACCGGACGGCGATGGAGGCCATCGAGCTGTCCGGCAAGCCGGTGGCGATCACGCACGCGAACCCGCGCAGCCTGTGCGAGCACCCTCGGAACAAGACGGACGAGGAGCTGCGGGCGGTCGCCGCCAAGGGGGAGTCGTGGGGGCCACGATCTACCCGCGCTTCCTGCGCCGGGGGTCCGACGCCACGATCGAGGACGTCGTGGACGTCGTCGAGCACCTGGCCGGACTGATTGGCGTGGACCACGTGGCGATCGGCACGGACTTCACGGAGGGCCAGCCGGACGACTTCTTCCGGTGGACCCACACCGGCAAGCTCAAGAGCCGGCTCAACATGCCGCTCGAGCTGCCCGTGATCAACCCGCTCGGGATCCGGTCGGCCGCCGAGTTTCCCAACATCACCGCACGCCTGCTCGCGCGCGGCATCAGCCCCGGCGACGTCAGGAAGATCATGGGCGGGAACTGGCTGCGGCTGTTCGGCGAGGTGTGGGCGTGATCGGGCCGGTTGGCGGGGCCCGCCTGATCCCGTGCGTGGAGACCCATACGTGCGGCGAGCCCACCCGGATCGTGACGATGCTGGACATTCCAGGGAGCACGATCGTCGAGAAGCAGGACTTCTTTCGGACCCATCTTGACCACGTGCGCCGGGCGCTGATGCGCGAGCCGCGCGGGCACCGCGACATGTTCGGGGCGGTCCTGACGCGGCCGGTGACGCCGGACGCGGCGGCGGGCGTGATCTGGCTCGATCATGGCGGGTATCTCAGCGGCTGCGGCCACGCCACCATCGGGCTGGGAATCGCCATGGTCGAGACAGGGATGGTGATCGGCGACGATCCCGTCACGTCCTTCAACCTCGATTCACCGAGCGGGCTCCTGCGGCTCCGGGTCACCCGACGCGCCGG
Organism: uncultured Candidatus Rokubacteria bacterium; assembly: GCA_963745015.1. Taxonomy (GTDB): domain Bacteria; phylum Methylomirabilota; class Methylomirabilia; order Rokubacteriales; family DASRDR01; genus DASRDR01. The sequence goes on along the minus strand of CAVUVU010000004.1, from coordinate 585,311 downwards.
GCGCGCCCGCGAGACCACGTTCGAGAACGTGGCAGCGTTCACCGTGGGGCTGGATCTGAAGGTCGACGTCCCGGAGGTGGGGACCGTTCGCCTCGACGTCGCCTTCGGGGGAAATTTCTTTGCCTCGCTCGACGCCGCGTCGGTCGGCCTGTCCGTGCGACCGGAACAGGCCTCGCGGCTCGTGGCACTGGGGATCAAGATCCGGGAGGCCGCGAACCGGCAGCTGCCCATCCAGCATCCCTCGCTGCCTCACCTCCGGCAGGTCCAGATCGTGACGTTCCGGGAGGCACCGAGCCGGACCTCGGCGCGGTACCGTCAGACCCACGTCTTCGGCGACGGCCAGCTGGATCGATCTCCCGGGGGCACCGGGACCAGCGCGATGCTGGCGATCCTCCACGCCCGAGGCGAGCTCCCTCTCGGGCACGAGGTCGAGGCGGAGGGCATCGTCGGCGGGATCTTCCGTGGTCGGGCGCTGCGGGAAGCGTCGGCGGGGCCCCACCGGGCCATCATCCCTGAGATCACGGGGCCGGCGTTCATCACGGCGCATCACCAGTTCGTGCTCGATCCGGAGGATCCGTGGCCGGCCGGCTTCGAGCTCACGTGACCGACCAGGCCGCTCGTGGGCGCGCGGGGCCCGGGCAGAGGTGACGGTCGGCACGGGCGCTCTCGGGTCCACGGGATCGTCGTGGTCTCCAGCGACCGCTGGTCGACGCTCCTCGTCTCCCTGACGTGTGGATTCGTCTCAAATCCGAGAAGAGGGAAGTGGAAGGATGCGGTGCTGCCCGTGAGTGTCCGCCACCTGACGTCCGGGGCCTTTTCTTTTTGACGCCGTGGGAGCGGGCCTCCTAGACTGGAGAGTGTGGTGCCGTTGCGGTGGCGCCGCACCAATCTCTCGAGGGAGGTCATCATGAACCGCGCGCTTCGCCTCGCGTCTGCCGCCCTCGTGGTGGCGACGGCCGGACTCACCGCCGCGCAATCCCCCACGACCACGAGCCAGGTGCTCACGCAGCCATCCGGCCCGACCACCCCGGCTCCCGTGGGGGTCCCGGCGACCCCGACACCGACGACTCCGGGACTGACGACGCCGGCTCCGACGCTTCCGGGCGCCGCTCAGACAATTCCGGCGGGCCGGTCGACCTGGATGAGCCAGGACGGCTCGGTGGTCGACTTCACGATCGACTCGACGACGGGCACGCTCAGCGGCACCTTCACACCCGGATTTCCGTGCGGCCTGACCGCTGGGCTGGCCAACCCCGCGAGGCCCATCGTCGGCACCGTGAGCGGGAATGCCGTCGCCTGGACGTTGAGCCTTCCCGCATGCCCGTCGGTCGGAACGTGGGTCGGGCACTACCAGGCAGTCGACGCTCTCGAGCAGCTCACCGTCCTCTGGACTCTGGCGCTTCAAGAGAGTCCGCCGGGAGTGGGCTCGACACTCACCGGTTCCGCCGTGTTCGTCCGGCAACCGGCGTCGTAGACGGCCGGCTGCCGCACCTCGCCGCCGGCGCCTGCCCGGGCGGAGGCTCTACCTCCGCCCGCTGAGGATGCACCTCGGCGCCCGGGACACCGGCGCCCGCGCCAAGCCCATCGGATCGCGGGGACGCTTCGTGTGGATTCGCCCTGTCATGGACGCGCTACTTCCACGTGTACTGGACCGTCGCCCTCACGCTCAGCGGAGCGCCGCGGTGACAGTCGTCAGGGCCCGGGCATTGACGTCGCCGACAGGGTTCCGGGTACACTTCGTGGGCGAGCGACCCATGCCGAGCTTGATGCTGCTGGACGCGATCGGTGACACGCCCCTGGTGGAGCTTCATCGCGTCGTCCCCGCGGGATCCGCCCGCGTGGTCGCCAAGCTGGAGTCGGCGAATCCCACCGGGAGCATGAAGGACCGCCTGGCCCGCGCGCTGGTCGAGCGGGCGGCCGCGGACGGTCGGCTCTCGCCGGGGGGCACGGTCGTCGAGTACACGGCCGGCACGACGGGCATCTCCCTCGCGCTGGTCTGCGCGGCGCTGGGATACCGGGCCCACATGGTCTTCTCCGACGCCTTCTCCGAGGAGAAGCGCCACACCATGCTCGCCTACGGGGCCACGATCACGGACGTGCCGAGCGACGACAGGAAGATCTCCGGGGAGCTGATCAAGAAGATGATCGGCGTCGCGGGGGAGATCAGCCGCCGCCCCGGGCACTGGTGGTGCGACCAGCTGAACAACCGGGACGGCGAGGCCGGCTACCATTCGCTGGGCGAGGAGCTCTGGCAGCAGTCCGGCCAGCGGGTGGACGCGTTCGTGCACGCCGTGAGCACGGCGCACTCGATCCACGGCACGGCCCACGCGCTGCGGCGGCACGACCCGCGAGTCCGCGTCTTTGCCGTGGAGCCGGCCGAGTCGGCCGTGCTCTCGGGCAAGCCGCCGGGATCCCACAAGATCGAGGGGATCGGCATCGGCTTCATCCCGCCGCTGTGGCGACCGGACGAGATCGACGGGATCCTGGCGGTGACCACGGACGAGGCCAAGGAGATGGCCCGGCGCCTGGCGCGCGAGGAAGCCATCTTCGCCGGAGCGTCGACGGGCGCCAACGTGGTCGCGGCCATCCGCGTGGCGGCCCGGCTCGGTCCCGAGGCGACGGTCGCCACCATCGTGGTCGACGCGGGCCTGCGCTACCTCAGCACCGACATCTTCCGGCCCTGACCCGGGCGCGGCGCCGGGAGCCGGCTCCCGCCCGTATCGCGGTCAGCGCGCCGGTTCGGCGGCGATGCGCCGAGCGCGGTCGACGTTCCCGCGAGTCGTTCGGTCACGTGGCCCGCGCTCGTCGCGGCCGAGCTCCGGGAAAGGGGCCGGCCCCGCCGTGCTCGCCGCCGGCTGATAGGCTTCCGCTCCGCTTCACCGAGCAGCGGTCACGCGGCTGGCTTGATGTTCTGGTTCATCCGGAACAGGTTCGTCGGGTCGTACTTCGCCTTGAGCTGCGCCAGGCGCGGGTAGTTCGCGCCGTACGCGCCCTTCTGGACCCGCTGGGCCTCGTCCGCGGGCATGAAGTTCACGTACACGCCGCCGGTGGCGAACGGGGCCGCGGCGTCGAAGACCTGCCGGGTCCAGGCGATGCATGCCTGGTCCTGAGCCGGATCTCTCCATCGCGTGTGGAGGTTCATGACGAACTCCACGTCACGGTGCGGGTAGGCGGTGGCGTCGACGGGGATCCGGTTGATCGCGCCGCCGAGGTGCCCGACGAAGATCTCGCACTCCGGGGTGGGCAGGCGGCCCACCGCGTCGATCAGGACCTGGATGAATCCGTCGTCGATCGTCTTGAAGTCGTGAGACTTCCAGTAGTTCCGCGCGCCCGGCGTGAGGAGCGGATCGAAGGCCGCCTGCCACCCCGCGAACGGGTGCGGTCCGACGACGTCGGCGATCGGCTGGCCCAGCGCCCGCAGCGGCGCGACCGCCTTCTCGGCCTTCCGCATGTCCCCGACCGCGCAGACGGCGAACACCAGCACCTCCTTGCCGTGGACCTCCGCGGGAAGGAAGGGGAGCGGCGGGGCCTTCCGCAGCACGACCCAGGCGGTCACCTCGTCGGGGGCCGAGGCGACGAAGCGGCGGTAGCCCTCGAGGAGCTCCCGCGCCTGGGCGAACGGGTGGACGATCAGGCCGGACAGGACCTCCGGCCCCACCGGATGGAGCCGGAACTCGAACGACGTCGCGACCGCGAAGTTGCCGCCGCCGCCCCGCACCGCCCAGAAGAGGTCGGCGTTGTCCTTCTCGCTCGCGCGCACGTACGCGCCGTCGGCGGTCACGAGGTCCACCGAGAGCAGGTTGTCCACCGAGAGCCCGTGCTTGCGGCTGATCCACCCGAACCCGCCGCCGAGGGTGATGCCCGCGACGCCGGTGGTGGAGTTGATTCCGAGGGGCGTGGCGAGCCCGAAGGCCTGCGCCTCCCGGTCGAACTCGGCGAGGGTCACGCCGGGCTCGACGCGCGCCGTGAGCGCGGCGGGGTCCACGCGCACGGACTTCATCGGCGACAGGTCGAGCATGAGGCCGCCGTCGCACACCGCGTTGCCGGCGATGTTGTGCCCGCCGCCGCGCACCGCGAGGAGCAGGCGATGGTCGCGGGCGAACCCGACGGCGCGGATCACGTCCGCCGCGCCCGCCGCGCGCACGATGACCGCGGGCATGCGGTCGATCATCGCGTTCCAGATCGTGCGGGCGTCGTCGTAGCCGGGCTCGCCGGGCAAGCACATCGTGCCGCGAAGCCCCGCGCGCAGCCCGTCGAGCGCCTCCACCGGGATCGGACGCTGGTTCCCACCGAGCGTCGTGACACGGACCTGAGTCATCCTGAAGCCCTCCCCTCGGCAATGTGCCGGAACGAGTGAGTTCGCATCCATGTGGGAAGAGTGCCGGCGCCGCGGAGTTGACGTCTGACCGTGCGTCGGGAACACTTGACCGGGCGTCCGGGCCGCCTCGTCGGACATTGCCGCGTGTCCGCGGGACCTTGCCGAACGTCCAGGGGGGACGATGAGCGGAGACACCCTCTCCGATCTGCTCCGCGCCGTGCGCCTCCGGGGGGCGATCTTCTACTACCTCGAGGGCGTCTCGCCCTGGGTGGCGGAGGCCCCTCACGCGCGCGAGATCATCCCGGCCATCATGCCGGGCGCGGAGCACATGATCGAGTTTCACGCGATCGTGAAGGGCTCCTGCTGGGGCGCGGTCGTGGGCGAGCCCCCCGTTCGACTGGAAGAGGGCGACGTCATCCTCTTCCCGCAGGGCGATCCGCACGTCATGTCGAGCGCGCCCGGAATGCGCGCGCCGAGCGTCGACACCGGCGTTCTTCTTCTCGCCGCGCCCGCCGCAGCTGCCCTACGCGCTGAGCATGCAGGGGGCGGATGTGACGACGACGCCCCTCGACGGCAGCGATCCGGATCGCGCGACGGTCGTCTGCGGCTTCCTGGGGCTCGACGCCCGGCCGTTCAATCCGCTCCTGGCCGCGCTCCCGCGCGTGCTTCGGGTCCCGGGAACCACGCTCGGCGCCGACTCCTGGGTCACGACCTTCATGCGGACCGTCGTGGCGGAGTCGAACGCGAGGCGACCCGGCGGCGAGGCGGTGCTCGAGCGGATGAGCGAGATGCTCTTCGTGGAGGTCTTGCGCCGCCACATCGACTCGCTCCCGCCGGAGCAGAAGGGATGGCTCGCGGCGATGCGGGACCCGGCCATCGGGCGCGCGCTCTCCCTCATCCACGAGAAGCCCGCCGAGGCGTGGACGCTGGAGCGACTGAGCGAGGCGGCGGGGCTGTCGCGCTCGTCGCTCCACGAGCGCTTCGTGCACTTCATCGGCCAGCCGCCGATGCACTACCTCGCCCAGTGGCGGATGCAGGTCGCCGCGGGCCTGCTCCGGGACACGAGCGCGAAGCTCGTGGCGGTGGCGCTGGACGTCGGCTACGAGAGCGAGGCCGCGTTCTCCCGGGCGTTCAAGCGAGTCGCCGGCGTATCGCCCGGGTCATGGCGAAAGGCGAGGCGGGCGGCGCCGGGGTGATCCGGAGCGAGTGGTCACCCCCGCGCGGCATGCGGGACTGACGTGTGATGAAGAGAGAACGAGTGGACTCCGGTCGAAGGACGGTTCTGCCCGGGCTCGGGCGGGGAGACGCATGAGGGTGACATTCGCCAACTGGCCGGCTTGTGACGGTCCGGGCGCGGTCCGCGCGCCGATCGGGATCCTCGGCGCGCCGCACGCGACGCCCTATCGCCCCGGGGAGCCCAGCCACTCGGCCGGCGCCCCGCAGACCCTGCGCGAGACGCTCACCGGGTACGCGGGCAACCGGGATCACTACGACTTCGACCTGGGTGGGTTTCCTCCGAAGGACGTCGAGGATTGCGGCGACGTGGCCGGCGACCCCGCCGATGCCGAGGGCAACCGGAGCCGGATCACGGCCGCCGTCCGCGCGCTCCTCGATCGCCGCGCGGTCCCCGTCGTGCTCGGAGGCGACGACTCCGTCCCGTTTCCCATGTTTCGCGCCTTCGAGGGCCGCGGCCCTCTCACCGTCGTCCAGATCGACGCCCATCTCGACTGGCGCGACGAGGTGCACGGAGAGCGATACGGCTACAGCAGCCCCATGCGCCGGGCCTCGGAGCTGCCGTGGGTCCGGCACATGGTCCAGGTCGGGCTGCGGGGGGTCGGGAGCGCGCGCGCGGCCGAGGTGGCCGACGCCCGCGCCTGGGGCGTCGAGATCGTCACCGCCGAGGAGGTCCATCGTGCCGGGATCGCGCGGGCGATCAGCCTGGTCCCCGCCGGGGTGCCGTGCCTCGTGACCGTGGACTGCGACGGGCTGGATCCCTCGATCATGCCCGCCGTCAAGGCGCCGGCGCCGGGCGGCCTGACGTACTGGCAGGTCGTGGAGCTGATCCGTGGCGTGGCGGGCCGGGGGGGCATCGCCGGGTTCGACCTCGTGGAGTTCATGCCGGAGCGCGATTCCCACGGCCTGGCCGCGCGGACCGCGGCCCGGATCGTCTGCAACGCCATCGCCGCGATCGCGGCCGGGGCGGCCTCGGACACTCGCGGCGGCGCCCGCTCCTGAGGCGGCGCCTACCTTCCCGACCGCGACGTCATCGCCTGGTGCGATCGCGGCGTGCACCCGGCAAGCGCCCGAGCCTCAGCTGCGCCGACGGGGTGACGTCGGCGCGGAGCACGGTGCGCATCGCTTCGAGCGCGCGCCGGTTGTCGGCCGCCGTTTCCGAGGCGGTGCAGTCCGGGGGCACGACGAGGCGGAAGTCGCGCATGTGCGCGTCATGCGCCGTGAAGAGCACGCAGATGTTCCCGGCCATGCCGGTGAGGATGAGCGTGCGGGCTCCCAGGTACCCGAGCAGGACACCGAGCGCCGTCGAGAAGAACCCCGAGTGCTTCGGTTTCAGCACGAAGTAGTCGTCGTCGGCCGGCGCCAGCAGATCGACGATCGGCTTCCCTCGCGCGCCGGGGCGCCGGCAGTGCGCGGTGAGCCGCCGGAAATCCGATTGCCAGCGGCCGTAGTTGTCGTTCACGTAGATGACCGGGATCCTCGCCTCCTTGACGCGAGCCCGGAGCCTCGCCAGCCGGCGTGCCATGGGAAGGGCATGCCGCAGGAGGCGGTCGCCGCCCGGGAATTCCAGATCGTTGACGACGTCCAGGAGGAGCAGGGCCGAGCCCGAGCGTCCCGGCGCCCCGTCGCTCGGCTCGGTGACGTGGTTGCGGGCGTTCATGAGCGGGCCGGACCGATCGCGGTGGGCCACCACACGCGCACGTCGAGGCGCCGCGCGAAGGCCATGCGCTGCGCCTGAGGTGGCAGGGTGATGCCGGCCGCCGCGGCGACCGTGTTCGTCCCGATCTCGGCGTCCACGGGCTGGAGCGCCCAGGGCTCGTGCTGGATGTCGGTCCGATGGACGCGCTGGGCCGCGTCGACGGCGTACAGGCAGTAGCGTTCCGTCAGCCAGTGGTCGAGCGATGCCGGCTCGGCGGCCCGGGGCGGGCCGGCCGGACGGTAGGCGGCGATGAACTCGGCGGATCCCGGGCCGGCGTGACGGCGGCTCGAGTAGTGGACGGTGCCGTCCCGGAGGACGCGGACGCGCATGGACGCCCGGAAGTAGGGGAGGTTGTAGAGCCGCCGGGCGCCGAGGACGGCGAGCCGGTGGCTCGCGTCCAGGCTGAAGAAGTAGACTCCCGGCTTGCGTCCGTCGGACACGTACGTGCGCAGGTTCAGCTCGGCGAAGCGCGAGAGCCAGGGTAGCGGCGGGAAGGCGCGCGGCCGCAACCGGCTCAGCATGAACGGCGTGATCGACACCCACGCGGCTCCGTCACGGAGGTCGAGCGTCAGCCCTCGCGGGACGAGGGACCGGAGGCATTCCGGGTCCACCGCCCAGTGCGCGAACAGGAGGTGGCTCCATCGCTGCGTCATCACCCAGGGCCCGCGTGGCCGTGGCCACGGCCGGTGCGTCGCCGCTCCGGCCGGCGCGACGGAGCCCGGCGCCGTTCGGCTCTCCACGCCGCCACCATGGCGTGCGCTCGACAGGCTGACGCTCTGACGCCCGCCGCGAGGGCGTGGCGCGTCGGGTCCCTTGCGGAAATCCAGTGGGCTGTCGCTGCATCGAGGACCTCGCCTGTGACCTCCCACCCTCTCGCGAGAGCAAGTCGGCTGCCAGCTGTCGTCGATGTCCGCGCCGTTCGCCATGTGCCGGGACGCGCGGCGCCGGCCGGCGGGGCAGGGGGTGTCCCGCGCGGCCCCGACGTCGTAGAGTCGGTGGGCGGCCGGAGGCCGCGGACGGAGGCGTCATGCTCGACATCCTGATCCGGGGCGGGGCCGTGATCGACGGAACCGGCCGGCCCGCGCGGCGGGCCGACGTGGCCATCGCGGGAGAGCCGCATCGAGGCGATCGACCTCTTGCCCGACGCCGGCGCGGCCCGGGTGATCGACGCCACCGGCCAGGTCGTCGCGCCCGGGTTCATCGACATGCACTCGCACGCGGACTTCGTCCTCCCCGGGCTGCCGACGGCCGACAGCAAGGTCCACCAGGGGTTCACGCTCGAGGTGGTCGGCAACTGCGGCGCGAGCCCGGCGCCCCTCACGCCGGCCCGGCGCCAGGACGTCATCGACAGCGCCGGCCTCGCCCTGCCGGCCCTTGCCTGGGACTGGACCACCTTCCGGAGCTACCTCGATGTCCTGAGCCGCCAGGGCCTCTCGATCAACGTCGCCCCGCTGGTGGGACACGGGACGGTCCGGGTCCTGGTCATGGGACCGGGCGACGCGCGCCCGACGGCCGACGAGCTCCGGGCCATGGCGCTCGAGGTCCGCCGCGCGATGGACGACGGGGCCGTCGGCTTTTCCACCGGCCTGATCTACGCGCCCGGGGTGTATGCCGACACCGACGAGCTCGTCGCCCTGACCCGGGCGGCCGGCGAGGCGGGGGGCTTCTACGCCAGCCACATCCGCGGCGAGAGCGACTCGCTCCTGCCGGCGATCGCCGAGGCGATCGAGGTCGGGCGCCGGGCCTCCGTTCCGGTGGAGATCAGCCACCTCAAGGCCGCCGGCCGGTCGAACTGGCCGCGGATGGCCGAGGCGATCGCGCTGATCGACGCGGCGCGCGGCGAAGGCCTCGACGTGACCGCCGACATGTACCCGTACCCGGCGGGCAGCACGGCCCTCAGCGCCCTCCTGCCGCCCTGGGTCCACGCCGGCGGCCGCGAGCCGCTCCTCGCGCGGCTGGCCGATCCCGCGGACCGCGCGCGCATCCGGGCGGCGCTGGACGGCCCGGGGATGGCGCGCGACGCCGGCTGGGAGGGGATCGCCATCGCGGGGAGCCCCGCCCGGCCCGACTACGAGGGGCAGACCGCTCGCCGCGATCGCCGCCCGGCTGGGCCGTGTCGCCCGCCGAGGCGGTGATCGAGATCCTCCGCCAGACCAAGGGCGACACCGACATGGTGCTCTTCATGATGAGCGAGGAGAACGTCGCCCTCGGGCTCCGGCAGCCCTGGGTCATGATCGGCTCCGACGGCGAAGGCCGCGCGGCCGAGGGCCCGTACGGCACCGGGAAGCCCCATCCACGGAACTACGGCACGTGCCCGCGGTTCCTGGGCCACTACGTCCGGAGCCTCGGCCTCCTGCCGCTTCCCGAGGCGATTCGCAAGATGACCAGCCTGCCCGCGGGGAAGCTCGGCCTCCGGGACCGCGGCCGTCTCGAGCCGGGCGCCGTCGCGGACATCGTGGTCTTCGACCCCGCGACCATCGCCGACACGGCGACCTTCGCCGAGCCCCACCGGTATCCCTCCGGCATTCCGTGGGTGCTCGTCAACGGCGAGCCCGTGATCGCCGGGGGTCAGCACACCGGGCGCCGTCCGGGGCGCGTCCTGGCGCGCTGAGCGCCGATCCCCCGGGCGATCCGATTCAACGCCGGCGCGCCTGGCGCCCCCGCTCTCTGGCCACACGCGCGCTGGCCCGGGGTAGGATGAGCCATGCCGAAGACACTGGTGCTCTCGACGCCCGACCTCCGTCAGCCCCGCGTTCTCCGCCCCGCATGAGCCCCGTGCCGATCGATCCCGCGGAGACCCGCGCGCTCGGGCGCACCGCGGTGCGGGTGACGCGCCTCGGGTTCGGGGGCGCGCCGCTCGGCAATCTCTTCCGCCCCATCCCGGAAGCCCAGGCCGTCGACACCGTGCGCGCCGCCTGGGCCGCCGGCGTGCGCTACTTCGACACCGCCCCCCTCTACGGCCACGGGCTGAGCGAGCGGCGGATCGGCGCGGCGCTCCACGGCCAGCCCCGCGACGCCTTCGTCCTCTCGACCAAGGTCGGGCGGCGCCTCGTCCCCCGGCCCGCCGAGCCGGCCGGGGAGAGCGCGTACGTCCACACGCCGGCGCTGGTGCCGGTGTTCGACTACACGGCCGCATCGGCGCGGGACTCGCTCGCCGCGAGCCTCGAGCGCCTGGGCCTCGACCGGGTGGACGTCGTGCTGATCCACGACATCGGCCCGGTCACCCACGGCGCGGACGACGACGCCCGGTATCGCGAGGCCATGGACGGGGCGTATCGCGTGCTGCACGACCTCCGCGCCGCCGGCGTCATCCGCGCGATCGGCGTCGGCGCCAACGAGTGGCAGATCCTCGAGCGCTGCGTGCGGGACGGCGACTTCGACTGCTTCCTGCTCGCCGGGCGGTACTCGCTCCTCGAGCAGACCGCGCTGGAGAGCTTCCTGCCGCTCTGCACCCGGCGCGGCATCAGCGTGATCGTGGGCGGGCCCTTCAACTCCGGGATCCTGGCCCTCGGGCCGGTTGCGGGCGCGACCTACAACTATCAGCCGGCCCCGCCCGCCATCGTCGAGCGCGTCCGGGCGCTGGAGCGGGTCGTGACCGCCCACGGCGTGCCCCTCGCGACCGCGGCGCTCCAGTTCCCCTTCCACCATCCCGCGGTGGCCACGGTCATCCCCGGCGCCCGGGCCCCTGCCGAGGTCGAGCAGAACCTCGGCCTCCTTCGCTGCCACGGTCCCGCCGGCGCTCTGGCGCGATCTGAAGTCCGAGGGTCTCGTCCGGCCCGACGCGCCCACGCCCGGATGACGGGGCGCGGCGCGCGCGGCGCGTCGACGCCCACCAGCACTTCTGGCGGCTCGACCGGGCCGACTACGGCTGGCTCACCCCGGCCCAGGCTCCGATCTACCGGGACTTCGAGCCGGCCGACCTGGCGCCGCTGCTCGCCCGCGCCGGGATCGACGCCACCGTGCTCGTCCAGGCGGCGCCGACGGTGGCCGAGACGCGCTTCCTGCTGGAGCTCGCCGCGGCGACGCCCGTCGTGGCGGGCGTGGTCGGCTGGGCGCCGCTCGACGCGCCGAACGCGCCCGATGTCGTGGCCGAGCTCGCCCGGGCCCCGCACCTGAAGGGCCTGCGCCCGATGATCCACGACATCCCGGACGTCGACTGGATGCTCGGCCCTGCGCTGGCGCCGGGCCTCCGGGCGATCGCCGCGTCGGACCTCGTGTTCGACGCGCTGGTCCGGCCGCCTCATCTGCCGAACCTCCGCCGGCTGCTCGACCGTCACCCCGATCTTCGCGTGGTGATCGACCACGGCGCCAAGCCGGAGATCGGGCAGGGTCGGCGCGAGCCCTGGGCCACCCACATGGCCGCCCTCGCCCGGGACAGCCGCGCGTGGGTGAAGCTCTCGGGACTGGCGACGGAGGACGGGCCGGGCTGGTCGGTCGAGCGTCTGCGGCCCTACGTCGACCACCTGCTCGAGTGCTTCGGCCCTGACCGCCTGATCTTCGGGAGCGACTGGCCCGTCGTCACCCTCCGGGCCAGCTACGCCGAGTGGGTTGCGGCCGCCCAGGCCCTCCTCGGCGGTCTCGAGCGGGACGCACAGGACCGCGTGCTGGGGCTCAACGCGATCGCGTGCTACCGCCTCTGAGCCGACAGGTCACCCTCGGCCCGAGCCGGCCGCCACCCTCCGCCCGAGGCCGCGCCGTCGGCCTACGAGTACTTGACGGTGCAGCCGTACGCGCGGGTGACCGGCGTCTTCACCGGCTGGCCGGCCGCGACCGCCTGGAGCGCCGCGCGCACGTAGTTGTTGGCGCCCGTGACGTCGCCCTTCCGGGTGGTCGGCCGGTCGTCGATGGCGCCCGCGTAGACGAGCTTGCCCGCCGGGATCGATGACGTACATGTGCGGCGTGTTCGTCGCCCCGTACTGCTTCCCGACCGTGCCCTTCGGGTCGAGCAGCACGGCGGTGGGCGCGGCGCTCCGCTTGGCGGTGAGCGCATTGGCCTGCGCCGCGTCGACGTGGCCCTGCTCACCCGGCGCCGAGGAGACGATCGAGAGCCAGACGACGCCCTGCCCGGTCGTCTCCTTCTGGAGCGTCTGCATGTTGCCGCTCTCGTAGTGCTTCCGCACGTACGGGCAGTCGTGGTTGGTCCACTCGAGCACGACGACCTTGCCGCGGTGGGCCTCCAGGCTGACCGTGCCTCCGGTGGTGGCCGGCAGCGAGAAGCCCGGGGCCGGGTCGCCGACGCGGGCCGCCGCGTGCGCGGAGCGGGCGCCAGCGAGCGCGCCGCTCACGGCGCCGGCGGCCAGCGCCCCGAGACCGGTGCGGGCCAGGAACGTGCGACGGGTCAGTCTGGGCATGACGATCTCCCTTCCCGGGTTGTCCCGGATCATATCTGGCCGACGGCCTGGATGACGGTGTCCTCGCTCAGGATCTGCGGCAGCACGATCGCGGCGCCTCCGCCCGGGGCGCGGCCGGCGCCCGGGTAGAGGAGGTACAGCGGGACGCCGTTCCGGCCGAAGGCGTCCAGCACCTGGGTGATCTGCGCGTCGCGGCGGGTCCAGTCACCCCGGAGCTGGACCACCCCCTTGTCCGCGAAGGCCCGGGCCACGGCCGGCGAGCGGAGCGCCACGCGCTCGTTCACCAGACAGGTAATGCACCAGGCGGCCGTGAAGTTCACGAACACCGGGGTGCCCGCGGCGCGAAGCTCCGCCAGGCGCGCCGGGGCTGAACGGCTCCCACGCCGCGCCGGCCGGCGCTTCCTCGGCACCCGGCCCCCGCACCGAGGGGCCGACGAGGGTGAGCGTCGCCAGCGCCAGCGCGGCGGCGAGCGCGGCTCCCGCGGTGGCCCCGCGGCGCCAGGCGGGGCTCGCGCCACGGCCGGCGGCACGCAGCCAGGCCGCGAAGCCCAGCAGCAGGAGCCCGCTGAGCCCGATCGCCACCCCGGGCGGCCCGAGCTGCTGGCTCAGCACCCATACGAGCCAGGCGACCGACGCGTACAGCGGAAACGCGAGCAGCTGCTGGAGCCGCTCCATCCAGGGGCCCGGCCGGGGGAGGAGGCGGTGCCAGCCCGGGGCCAGGCTGAGCAGGAGAAACGGGAGGGCGAGCCCGAGCCCCAGCGCCTCGAAGATCAGGAGGGCCGTGCCCCAGGGCTGTGTCACGGCGACGCCGACCGCGGTGCCCATGAAGGGCGCGGTGCACGGGGTGGCGGCGATCGTCGCGAGCGCGCCGGTGAAGAAGGAGCCGGGGTAGCCGCCCACGGGCCGCCAGGCTCTGGCCCAGGCCGGCGGCTCGACCGGACACGGGCAGCGCGCCCGAGAGCACCAGCGCCATGGCGAACAGGACGTAGGCGAGCAGGGCCACGAACCAGGGAGCCTGGAGCTGGAACCCCCAGCCGATCCGTTCTCCACCGGCGCGGAGCGCGAGCAGCACCCCGGCGAGCGCGGCGAACGAGACGAGCACACCGAGCGTGTAGACGGCGCCGTGCGCCGCGGTCGCGCCCCGCCCCGCGCCCGCGTGGCGGACCAGGGCGAGGGCCTTCACCGAGAGGACGGGCAGGACGCACGGCATGGCGTTGAGCAGGAGCCCGCCCGCCAGGGCGAGCGCCAGGACGCGCGGGAGCGCCGTTCGGCCCGCCGCGGGCGCCCCGGGTCCGGCGGGCATGGCCTGAACGGCGAACGCTTGCCGGGCGGTTCCGCGGCCGAGCCGCTCGGTGATCACCACGACGCCGTCGATCGGCCCCTCGAGCGCCGCGGGCAGCGCGCCGCGCGTCGCTCGGAGGGTCATCGCGCCGGGGGTGAGCTCGATCGTCTGGGCGGCGGCGTGCTCGATCGTTCCCCAGCGCATCGGATAGAACCAGACGTCGGCGATGCGCTCTCGCGACAGTCCCGGCGCCGCCAGCGTCAGGGCCACCGTGTCCGCCGTCGCGGTGAACGTCGCCGGCCAGGGACTGGGCACGGGAACCGCGCGCCGGGCACTCGCCACGAGGGTGGCGCCGACCGGATCGGGCGTGGCCGGGCCGACGGGCAGCGTCAGCGAGACGGACGCCTCCTCGGGGATGCAGATCTTCTCGCAGACCAGCCAGCTCGCGTGCCCCCGGAGCGTGACGGGCGCGGCTGGCCGTGAGCCCGTCGGGCGCCGTGATCGGGACGGGGAGCACCACCTCGTCCGTGTAGCCGAAGCTCATCGCCGGCCCCACGGGGAGACGCTCGGGGTGCGGCCAGGCCACGGGCCCCGCGCTGAACCCCGGGCGGAAGCTGCCAGTCGATCGTCATCGGCTCGCCGGAGTCGCCGGGATTGACCCAGTAGGTGTGCCACCCCGGGGCGATTCGCTGGCGCACCCCGACCCAGAACGTGGCGCCCGGGGCGACCGTCCGCACCTCGCTGACGAGATCCACGCGGACGCGAGGCTCGGCCGGTAACGCGTCGGCGGGGCTCCCGCCCAGCAGGGCGACAGCGCCGGCGACTCCCGCCAGCAGGAACGCGCGGATGGGCCGGGCACGCAGTCGCGGCCCAGAAAGGGGCCTGGACCCGGTCAACACACGCTCATTGTGCCACGCCCTGCCGTGGACGGCCGGGGCGTGCCCTCGGATGCGTGGGCGGCGCGGGCTATCGCTCGACGTAGAGGCCCGGGAACTGCTTGCGCAGGTTGCGGACCTTCGGCCAGTCGTGCATCACGACGTACGGGTCGTTGGGGTGCTTGTCCAGATAGTCCTGGTGATACGTCTCGGCCGGGTAGAAGCCCGCCAGCGGGACGACCTGCGTCACGATCGCGCGTGGAAACGCCTTCGTCGCCGTGAGCTGCTCGATGTGCGCCTGCGCGGTCGCCTTCTGCGCCGCGGTCGCGTAGAAGATCGCCGAGCCGGTACTGGGGTCCCACGTCGGGACCCTGGCGGTTCAGCTGCGTCGGGTCGTGGACCACGCTGAAGAACACCTGGAGGAGGGTCGCGTACGGGACCTGCGCGGGATCGAAGGTGACCTGGACCGACTCGGCGTGCCCGGTGGTCCCGCGGCTCACGGCCTCGTACTGGGCCGAGCCGGCCGAGCCGCCCGCGTATCCCGATACCGCTCGCGTGACGCCCTTGACTCGCTGGAAGACCCCCTGGACCCCCCAGAAGCATCCGCCCGCGAACACGGCCGTCTCCTCGGGCGGCGCCCCCTCGGCGAGATTCGGGCTACTGACCGCCGCGCCCGCCGCCAGGCTTGTGAACACCGCCAGA
This sequence comes from uncultured Candidatus Rokubacteria bacterium, assembly GCA_963745015.1. Classification (GTDB taxonomy): domain Bacteria; phylum Methylomirabilota; class Methylomirabilia; order Rokubacteriales; family DASRDR01; genus DASRDR01. Next base: position 569,851 of record CAVUVU010000004.1, on the reverse strand, counting down.
ACGGCGAGCCAGGCACGACCAAGATGAAACCCCAGGATCATCAGGACCTCCGTCGACCCGGCCGCCTCGTTGTGGCGCCGGTCCTCGTGGGTTGCGCTCGTGGCGTCCATCCAGCCTGATTCACAGTGCGCCCCCGGGCCCTGGCACGTGTCACAACCGCGTGAAATCGCAGCGTTCGTCACTTCGCGCCGCAGGGGTGCCCACAGCCAGTGGCTCTCGGCCTGGCACGCCCCGCTTCACGACCGACAGGGGCCTGTCAGGCCCCTCAGGCGCTTTCCGGGCGAAGACGCGCCCGACCGTCCATCCCCCAGACTCCCATCTAGCCGCAGCAGACGTGGCGATTGTCTGCTATAGTGCGTGTGCGGGCCGAGGGGGAGATTGGATGCTCCCCGGCTCCGCAGGGTGCTCTGCCGGACTTCCCCTCTCTGAGAGACTGGCCTCGCCTCCGTCGGTTCATCCGCATCTTCGGGGCGCGTCGTATCGCATGCGGATGTGTTGAATGACCCCCGACGTGGTCGGGGGCAAAAGGAGGCGCCCCATGGCGTCCAAGTTATATGTCGGCGGAATGTCCTATTCGACCACTTCCGACAGTCTGCGGCAGCTCTTCGCGCAGTTCGGAACGGTCGAGTCGGCCACGGTGATCACGGACCGGATCTCGGGCGACTCGCGCGGGTTCGGGTTCGTGGAGATGTCCACCGAGGCCGAGGCGCAGGCAGCCATCCAGAAGCTGAACGACCAGCCCTTCGAGGGCCGGAAGCTGATGGTCAACGTCGCGAAGTCGCCCGGCGCGGGCGGCGGCGCGGGCGGTGCGCGCCGGACGTCCCGCTGGTAGTCGCGACCGGCTAGACGTCCTCGAGACGGCGCAGGAGCTGAAGCTCCTGCGCCGTTTCTCTTTTCCGGCGGCGGCCGTGCCCGTCACGGCGCCGCGAAGCGGCGGAGGACGTTGTCCACGACGCGGGAGATGTTGTTCCGGTAGCCATCGTGAGAGAGGCTGCCGCAGAAGGTGATCGACCCGACCGAGAAGACGGCCCCGCCGCTCGGCGTCTCGAAGTACACCATGTCGGCCCGGATCAGCGTCTCGGGCGGATCGCCGGGCCAGGTCGCCACGTGGGTGAGCCAGTCCTCGGGGACGAGGACGAACTTCGTGAGGTCGTGCTTCTCCGAGGACGCCAGGACGATCGCGTGGGGCGGCGTCCCGAGCCGCGGGTCGGCCCGATCGAGCTCGAAGCCCGCCGCGCCGCCGCCGGAGAGTCCGAAGTCGCCCAGGATCTCGTCCGGCACGCCGTCGAAGATCCAGGAGACGCGAGGGTCCCGCGACGCGGGCAGGCGCCGGTAGTACGAGCCGTCGAACGGCCCCTGCGAGGTGAACCCCACGCCGGCCAGCTTCTGGGGCGGCCGCCCGTTGCGCCGCCAGAGCCCCCCGTACTGGCCGTCCAGGCTCATGTAGTATTCGCCGGGCTCGGCGGCCCAGGCGCGGATGCCGCCCTCGGCGCGCCGCACCTCCAGCGCCCCCGGCACGGCCGGGTGCGCCGCGACGCGCCAGTAGAAGCCGTTCCCGCCGAGGTACATCAGCCGGCCGCCCCGCTCGAGGTAGGCCGCCAGCGCGTCCATGGTCTCCCGGCTCTGGTACTCGGGATGGGTCGGCGTGAGGACCACCTTGTACGAGGCGAGCAGCTCGAGGCCCTCGGCGTGGAGGTCCTCGTCGGTGACCACGTCGTAGCGGTGTCCCATCTGCTCCAGCCAGTCGAGGAGATAGAGATCGGCGGGCAGGTGGCGGACCCCCGACCCGCGCGGGTCCACGTAGGCGAGGAAAGCCGAGCGGAGGTTCAGGATGGGCCGGAGACGCGAGGAGTAGGCGATCCCGCTCCCGTCGTGGTGGTAGTTGTACGTGGACAGCGCGTAGTCCTGATGCTCGTCGCTCGTCCACGGGCGCGCCCCCCAGGCCGCCACGCGCGCCCGGTACTCGTCGTTGGTGACGTCGCGCGCGATGTTCGCGTACACGATGTAGGTGAACGTCGGCATCAGCACGCAGACGTCCGCCGTGGGCCGTCCGCGCGGCGGCCGGACGAAGAACGGGATCATGTCCTCGACGTCGCCCGCCTTGAGCCGCACCGCGTAGACGCCGCTCCGGAGCCCGTCCGGCACGGTGTAGGTGAAGTCGGTGGCCCACCCGCTGTCGTAGAGGTCGTCGTCGTGGAAGTGGATGGCGCCGTACTCGCCGGGCGCGTGGCGCCAGCACATCTCCTGGCCCGTCCAGGTCGAGCCCATCATGGCGCGAGCCGGGAGGTTGACCAGCTCGCCGTGGAGCCCGCTCGGCCCCACGTCCACCGCGCGGGTGCTGGAGGTCTCGCGGCTGAAGTCCCAGGCCGCCACCAGGTGGCGGCCGGAGGTCCCGTCCGGAGCGGAAGGGAGAGCCGTCTCGCCCAGCGCGACGTCGTAGAGCGCGGGACGCTCGATCTTGCCGTTGTAGTGGCCGCCGACGGGGACGCCGCCCACGGCGGCGACGAGCAACGGGGTGCCGCTGTCGAGCGCGGGGGAGAAGTCGACGGAAACGGCCGCGTGGCCGGCGTCGTCCGCCCGGACGCGCGGCACGAGCGGCGCCTGGCCCACCGCGAGCGTGCGCGTCGCCGCGTCGTAGGCGGCCCAGACGCGGTACCAGGTCCGCGCCAGGAGGGGCTTGCCGACGTGGACCGTCGCGCCGCCGCCGCGGCCGTTCCCGACCACGGCGCCCGCGCCGCGCCCGTCCACGAAGAGGGCGAACCCGGTGCCGGCCTTGGGATCGTGGCGGGCCACGACGCCCTGGCGACCCTGGCCGGGCGTGGTCGGCCAGATGGTCGCCGTCATCGTGAAGCTGGTGAGCTCCCGGAACGCCGGGGCGTCGGGGACGCGCACGTAGGAGCCGAGCGGCACCGGCTGGACCCGGGACGGATAGCTCGCCGCGAACGGCGCGGGGACGGGCTCCTCCTTGATGCCGGGGCCCGCGGGATTGGGATCGCCCGAGATCAGGCGGACCAGGCGCACCTGATAGGGCGTCGCGGCGGCGCTCGACACCTTGAAGGCGATCGTCTGGCCCGGGGCGACGGAGAAGCGGTCGGCGTAGCCGGTCAGCGGAAGCATGGTCCTCCTCGGCGGCCAGATCCGGCGGCCGTCCGTGCGGAATGGCGTCGGTTGCGACGAAAGCCCGGATCCCTACGGAGTCTTGCCGGCCGGCGTGGCGGGTCCCACGCGGCGCGGTGGCGTGAGCCGACGAGGGACGACCTCGATCTGCCTGACCTCTCGCTTGAGCTCGTTGAGCCGCGGGAGGATGGCGTCCACATCGCGGGGCTGGCTGCCGAGCCGCGTCTGGAGACCCTTCACCTCGGCCATGACCCGAGCGGCATCCGGGTCTCGCGAATGACGCTCGAGCCGCTGGACTAGGCTCTTCACCTCGAGCGTGGCTTTCGCCACGTCGGCGACGTGAAACACGCGCCAGCCCGTCCAGCCGTCCTGCCGGGCGGTCGCCCGCAGGCGGTAGTCGCCCGGCTGGGGAAAGTAGGTCGGGATCGAAAACCCATGCGACTGCTTGTATGACTCCACGTGGCTCACGGCGGAGTGCGCCACCCAGCCGCCGCCGCCGCGGGAGCTCCGCCGCTGCCATTGCAGCTTCACGCTGCCCTTGGGGGGCTCATCCGGCCACGCCGGCTTGAACTCCACCAGGACGTATCCGCTGCCCGTCAAGAAGACCTGGCCCTCGGTCGGGGTGACGATCACCACCTGGCCACCCAACCCCTCCGGGGCTGGCGGCGTTGACGCTGATGAGCCCGAGCCCAGTGGCCCGTAGACTTGGTTCGCGGGGACGCGCCCTCCGAGGAGCGGCGCCTCCTGAAACCAGATGGCCGCCAAGCTCGTATAGATGGCCCTGGGACCGCTACAGACCTGAGGGCCGTGGACGAACGGGTCCTTCGTGCACTTCTCGGTCTTGGTGAGGATGGTGCCCTCGACGCCACCCGTCACGGTGATCTTCTCGGTCGCGTCCTGAAAGCCCGTGCCGGTCAACTTGGTCGTGGCCTGGGCCGTGACGTTGACCACCTTGGGGTGGAACTCGCGGGGACGCAGCAGATCGCCCTTGAACTCGTAGACCCGGTTGCCGCCGGTCTGGGACGTCGCCAGCGCCGTGGTGACGTCCACGGCTGGGCAGAGCGTCGGTGGCGACGGGGCACCTTCGGTGTCGAGGGTCACGGCATCGGTCGGGGCAACGGGGCCGAGAAGCGCGAGCCCGAGCAGTGAGGCTCCGAAGTACCATCGGCGACGATGTTCACGCATCAGCCTACTCCGTTCGCGATCCATCGCGATGTCGGTGCGCGATGTCGATGCGGCGCGTCCGCAGGCGATCCCCTAGGCGCGATCCTCCTTTCGGCGCTCGCCCAGCGCCAGCCCGAGTGCCGCAACCGCGGCCATGGCGAGGGCGAACGCGTCTCCCCAGCGAGTGTACAACGCCGGGCGCCCGCCGAGGGGCACGTCGGAGAGGGCCACGCCCTCGACGAAGAGCTCCGGCACCTCCGCCAGGACTCGGCCCCATGGATCGACAACGGCCGACGGCCCGGTGTTCGAGGCGATCACAACCGGAACCCGGTTCTCGACGGCGCGGAGGATGGACGCGAGGTTGTGCTGGTGGGGTGCCGCGGTCGGGCCGAACACGCTGTCGTTCGTGAGCTGGACGACGAGTTGCGCGCCGTCCTTGACCGCGCCCCGGACCAGGTCGCCGAAGAGATTCTCCCAGCAGATCAGCATGGCGAGGGTCGTGCCGTTCGGGAGCACGAAGAGTCGCCGCATGTCGCCGGCGACCCCGTTGATGGGCCCCGACGCCAGCCATGCCGGCCAGGGCACGACTCCCTCGAAGGGGATGTACTCGCCGAACGGGACGAGCCGCATCTTGCGGTACGGCGCGCCGAGTGGACGCCCGGGCTCGATCAGGTACGCCGTGTTGTGGACTTGCCTGCCCAGCTCTCGCCCACCGGGTCGCACGAACTTCTCGATGTCGGAGGCGCCGACCGCCAGCGGGGCGCCCGACTCCTCGGCGAGGGCGCCCAGGCGCGCCTGCAACGACACGTCGGTCGTAAGCTGGCGGACGGCCGTCTCGGGCCAGGCGATCAGCGCCGGCCGGGCTCTCGCGGCGTCGTGGGTGAGCCTCACGAGTCGCTCGATGGTGGCCGCATACGCCTCCGGCGTCGCCCGCTCGCGTGGCAGGATGTTTGGCTGGACCACCGCCACCCGTATCGTGAGCGCGCTCGGAGGCGGACCGAGAGCGAGCGCGCCAGCGAGGTGAAGCCCCCCGATCGCGACGGTCACGGCGCCTGCCGTCCGCCAATCGCGGTCGCGGATGAGTCCCGCTAGGGCGATGCTCGCCATGGCCACGAGGAATGTCACCCCGTACTCGCCGGCCACGCTTGCGACCTGGAGGATCGGCAGATTCCGGTGCTGGCTGTGAGCGAGGATCGTCCAGGAGACCGCCAGGAAGCCGGCGTGAGCCCGCGCGTAGTCGAGCGTGACCCAGAGCGCGGGCGCCGTGAGAGCCAGTGGCAGGCGGCTCCGGGCCAGGCGTCCGAGCCCCATGCACCAGACGGCGGGATAGAGGCCGAAGTAGAACGCGAGGAGGGCCGCGTGGCGAACGCCGAAGCCCGGGACCTCGAGCATCCATCGGCAGAGGCCGACCGCGGCGCCGCCACCCACGAGGAGGCCGAGGGAGGCAGCCGGCATCGGCCGGAGATCGCGGCACGAGAGCGCGAGCGGCGCGAGCGCGATCCAGGCGAGCCAGCCCTGATCAGGGTCCGGGAAGGCGGCCACCAGCAGGGCGATGCTCGAGAGCGCCAGTCCGAGGCGCACCATGTGAGGCAGGATACTCGCCCCGTCCAAGAATGCGCCCGGACGCATCACCACCGAGGCGGCCAGCCGTTCCGGCGCCGCGCCCGGCCGCGTCGGAGTAGAATCCGGCCAATGACCACGGATCGAGGGGGCCGATGAAGTTCGGAGTGCTCTACGAGCATCAGCTCCCCCGGCCGTGGGACGGCGCCGCCGAGCTGACCGTGGTCCAGGAGTCGCTCGATCAGGTGGCGCTCGCCGACCGGCTGGGCATCGACACCGCCTGGGCGGTCGAGCACCACTTCCTCGAGGAGTACGCGCACTGCTCCGCTCCAGAGGTGTTCCTGGCCGCCTGCGCGGCGCGGACCGAGCGGATCCGGCTCGGGCACGGCATCGTCCTGATGCCGCCGGCCTACAACCCGCCCGCGCGCGTGGCCGAACGGATCGCAACCCTGGACCTCGTGTCCCGGGGGCGGGTCGAGTGGGGTGTGGGCGACTCCTCCTCTCGCCTGGAGCTGGAAGGCTTCGGCATCGACCCGGCTGAGCGCCGGGCCATGTCCCTGGAGGCGATCGAGCAGGTCGCCGACATGCTGGTGATGGAGCCCTATCCCGGCTACCAGGGGCGGCACGTCTCGCTCCCGCCGCGCAACATCGTCCCCAAGCCGCTCCAGAAACCGCACCCGCCGCTCTGGCTGGCCTGCTCGAACCGGAACACGATCCGCCTCGCGGCCCGGCTCGGGGTGGGCGCTCTCACCTTTGCTTTCATCGACGCCGCCGAGGCCCGGCAATGGGTGGACGACTACCACGAGACCCTGGCCCGTGAGTGCGTGCCGATCGGCCACGCCGTGAATGCGCAGGTTGCCATGCTGACCGGTCTCTCCTGCCACGCGGACGCGGAGGAAGCGCGCCGCCGCGGTCTCGACGGCTTCCGCTTCTTCCAGTTCGCGCTCGGCCACTACTATGCATACGGCCAGCACCGCCCGGGCCGCACCGACCTCTGGCGCCACTACGTGGCCGTGCGGGACGAGCTGGGGACGGAGGTTCTCGGCGGTGGCACCGGTTGCATCGGCACCCCGGTCGAGGTCGCTCGCACGCTGGAGGGGCTGGAGGCCGCGGGCGTCGACCAGACCATCTTCATCCAGCAGACGGGTCGTACGCGCCACGAGGATATCTGCGAGTCGCTGGAGCTGCTGGCGGCGGCGGTGCTCCCACCATTCCGGGAGCGGGAGATGGCGCGCGCCCCGGCCCGGGCTGCTGCCCGCGGGGCTCATGCCGAGGCCGCGCTGGCCCGCAAGGCGCGGCGCCGCACCCTGACCGGGGACGAGATCCCGGCGGTGTCGGCATACGGCCTGCTGCCCGTCGACCCCGCGACCCTCCCCGAGGCCAACCGCCGCCGGCTGGAGGTCTACCGGCGCATGCGGGAGATCATCGACCGGACCCGCTGACCCTATTGGCGGATGCTCGCCGTCAGCGCTCCGCGGCGACGCTCATCGACGCCCTCCAGCGCAAAGCCGATTGATGCGCGCGCAGTCGTCGGTGAGCCGCCGCCGCTCGGCTGTGTGCTGGAGCGGTCGAGGTCGTCGAGCGGCCGGTCATCACCAGCTCTTCCACACGCGTCCGTCTCACCGAGACTAAGGGAGTCGCGAGCTGGGACGTGAGGTGACCGCTCCGATCAGGCCGGGCGCTCGCGGATCTCGCCGATCTTCCGGTCGCGGTCGCGAGTGTACCGGTCGCGATCCCGCGCCAGCTCCTCGTTGAGCTTCTGGACCTCCTCGTGACTCTTCGCCTGGCGCAGGGCGTCGCGGTGGAGGATCTCCCGCTCGGCCACCTTGGCCTCGTAGACGCGGCGCGCCTCCGCGATCGCCGCCTTCTGCTCGGGGGAGAGCGGGCGCTCGACGACGCCCCCCTCCTGGTCCTTCAGGCGGAGGCGCTCCATCGCGAGCTCGTACGCGCTCTTGGGTCCGCTGTCGGTCATGGTCCGCACCTCGCTTTCGGTCGTGTCCGCTAGTGTAGCGCGCCGCGGTGAACCGGGGGAGGAGGTCCGGGTGACGCGCGCGGCGATGTGCGCTAGCATCCTCGTCATGACGACCACGGTCACTCCGGCGGTCCGGGCCGACCTCGCGCCGAGCGGGACGCTTCGCGCCGGCGTCAACTACGGAAACTTCATCCTCGCCACGAAGGACCCGTCGAGCGGCGAGTCCCGCGGCGTGGCGATCGACCTGACGCGGGAGCTGGGGCAGCGGCTCGGCGTGCCGGTCGACGATCGTCGCCTACGACAGCGTCGCCGTCATGGTGGACGCCGCGAAGACCGGCGCCTGGGACATCGCGTTCCTGGGGATCGATCCGGCGCGCGAGGGCGAGATCGGCTTCACCGCCGCCTACCTCGAGATCGAGGCCACCTATCTGGTGCCGGCCGCGTCGCCGCTCCGCGCCGTGTCGGACGTCGACCGGGAGGGCGTGCGCGTCGCCGCGCCGGCCCGGGCCAACTACGAGCTCTACCTGGGCCGGCATCTCCGGCGCGCGGAGCTCGTGCGGGCGGCCAACGCCGAGGCGGCCTTCAACCTTCTCGCGACCGGCCAGGCGGAGGTGCTCGCCGGACTCCGGCAGGCGCTCATCGCGCTCCCCGAGCGACTGCCCGGGGCGCGCGTGCTCGACGGCCGGTTCATGGCCGTGCAGCAGGCGGTCGGCATGCCGCGAGGCCGCGACGCTGGCCTCGCGTACCTCCGCGGGGTGGTCGAGGACGCGAAGGCCTCCGGGATGGTCGCGCGGGCGATCGAGCGGACGGGCGCGCGCGGCGTCACGGTGGCCCCGAGAGCGGCCGAGGCGGCCGGGGCGAGATGACCCCCGATCTCCTCTACGGCACCGCCTGGAAGGAAGACCGGACGGCGGCGCTGACCGAGCTGGCGCTCCGGGCCGGCTTCCGGGGCATCGACACCGCGAACCAGCGCCGGCACTACTTCGAGGCCGGCGTCGGGCAGGGACTCGCCGCCGCCTACCGCGCGGGGGTGGTGTCGCGGGCGGATCTCTTCCTGCAGACGAAGTTCACGTACCAGGGCGGGCAGGACCACCGGCTCCCCTACGACCCCGCGGCCGATCTCTCGACCCAGGTCCGCCAGTCGCTCGCGAGCTCGCTCGAGCACCTCGGGACCGACCACGTCGACAGCTTCGTGCTCCATGGCCCCGCCTCCGGCCGCGGCTGGACGCCCGACGACGCCGAGGTCTGGGCCGCGATGGTGCGGGAGCGCGACGCCGGCCGCGCGCGGCGCCTCGGCGTGAGCAACGTCTCCCTGCGCCACCTCCAGGAGATGGCGGCCTCCGGCGCCGAGGCCCCCGCGTTCGTCCAGAACCGCTGCTTCGCCCGGACCGGCTGGGACCGCGAGGTGCGGGCGTTCTGCGCGAGGTCGAAGAGCGTGTACCAGGGGTTCTCGCTGCTGACCGCGAACCCCGAGGTCCTGCACCACCCCCTGGTCGCCGGCCTCGCCGCGCGCCTCGAGGCCACGCCGGCCCAGGTGGTGTTCCGGTTCGCGCAGGCGGTCGGGATGCTCCCCCTCACGGGCACCACCGACGGCGCGCACATGCGACAGGACCTGGCGAGCCGCGCCCTGGCGCTCGCCCCCGACGAGGTGGAGGCCATCGAGAGCCTCGCAGTGTCCCAGAGAGCGGGCGGAGGGCGTTGACGCTCTCCGAGTGACGGGGTACTGTGCTGGCCAGATAGCACAGTATCACTGGGTGGTGATCGCGAGTGCTGACAATCGACCGGGCGAGCGGGCTGCCGATCTACCTTCAGATCCGGCACCAGATCGTCTACGAGATCGCCCTCGGGCGGCTCCAGCCGGGGACCCCGCTGCCCTCGATCCGCCAGCTCGCCGCGAGCCTGCGCGTGACGACCGTCACCGTCCGGCACGCGTACGATGCCCTCGCCGCCGAGAACCTCGTCGTGAGCCACCCGGGCAAGGGCGTCATGGTCGCGGAGCTGAGCGCGGACGCCCGGATCCAGGTGTCGCTCAGGCGCGAGGCGCTGGCCGACCTCTTCGCGCCCGTGCTGAACCGGGCCCGGGCGCTCGGCTACTCCCCGGACGAGATCCGCGCGGGGCTCCAGCGGGCGCTGGCCGAGAAGGGGCGGCCGCGGGTGGCGTTCGTCGGCGCGGAGCGGGCGTTCGTGGACCGCTACACGCCGCTCCTGGCCGCCGCGGTGCGCGACCTGGGCGTCCAGGTGGTGGGGGTCCTGCTGCGCGACCTGAAGCGCCGCGGGCTCGAGGCCCTGGGGGAGCCGCCGGAGCACGTCGCCACCCTGGTCCGGAGCTACGCGGCGGTGCGGAGCCTCCTGCGGGACACGGCCATCCCGGTCTTCGCGCTGGCGCTCGAGCTGTCGTCCGAGACGCAGGCCGAGCTGCTCGCCCTGCCCGGCACGACCCGCGCCGTGCTGGTGGCGGAGCGCGTCAACCTCGTCGGGATGGCCCACCTGATCGAGCAGTACTGGATGCCGGCGACGCCGGTCCGCCACGTCCCGCTCGAGAGCCGCGCCCTCGCGCCGGCGCTGCGCGACGCCGAGGTCGTCATCCACTCCCTGCACGCGCGGCGCGCGGTGGCGCGCGCGGCGGCGCCGGGGCGGCGGCTCCTGGAGCTGCGTCACGACCTGAGCCCGCTCTCGGCCGCCCGATTCCGGGACGAGCTGGCCGTCTCGCGGCTGGCCCTGTCCGATCAGCCCGTCCGGATGGCCAGTCCGGCGTGAACGAGACACGACCCACAACGAGGAGAGTGACCGTGGAGAACAGCAAGCGAGAGGCGCGCCAGGCCCGCCTGACCGAGTCCGCCACCTCCCCGTGGCTGTCCGGCAGCATGAAGGCCTCCCTGATGCTCGACTACGCCGACGGGGGCCTTCCCAGCCCCGTGACGGCCGCGCGCTACCTGGGGGACCTCTCGGAGGAGCTCGGCGACGTCGTGAGCCTGTCGGGAGGGACGATCGGGGACCGGCTGCCGCCCGACTTCGTCCGGAATGCGGCGCGCGAGGCCGTGGACAAGTACCCGCACTACCCGGGCGTCAAGGGTCACCGGGATCTCCGGCAGGCGATCTCGCGGAAGCTCGAGCGCGAGAACGCGATGGTCGCGGACCCCGACGACGAGGTCCTGATCACGATCGGCGCCCAGCAGGTCATCGACAGCACGTTCCGGATCCTGGTCGGCGCGGGCGACGAGGTGCTGCTGTTCGATCCCGAGTACGCGAGCACCGAGCCGGCGATCCGCATGGCCGGCGGCCGGGTCGTCCCGGTGCCGCTCGCCCTCGAGAAGGGCGAGTGGCGCTTCGACTTCGAGGCCCTGGCGCGCCGGGCCACCCGCAAGAGCAAGCTCCTCGTGATGAGCAACGGCGGGAACCCCTCGGGCATCGTCTACAGCCGGCAGGAGCTCGAGCAGATCGCCGACCTGGCCCGGCGGCTCGACCTCTGGGTGTTCTCGGACGAGGAGTACGAGAAGACCCTGCTGGACGGGACGACGCACTACAGCATCGCGTCCTTGCCCGGCATGAAGGAGCGGACCGTGACGGCCTTCTCCTTCTCGAAGGCGTACGGGATGACCGCGTACCGGATCGGCTACGCGGTCGGCCCCGCCAAGGTCATCGATCACATGCACAGCATCCTCCGCTTCTCCCTCCAGGCCTGCTCGGCGGTCGGGCAGCGCGCGGCCCATGCCGTGCTCACCGGCGACATGGAGCCATGGCTCCGCGACAACATCGCCAACCTGGAGCGCAAGCGCGACTACCTCGTCGACCGGCTCAACCGGATCCCGGGGATCCGCTGCAACACGCCGAAGGGCTGCTACTTCACGTTCCCCGACGTGCGGGGGCTGGGGCTGCCCACCTTCCAGCTGGCGGAGCACCTCCTGCGGCGCGGCCGCGTCGCCGTCGCGCCGGGATTCGAGTTCGGCCCGAAGGGCGAGGGCCACATCCGCGTGAGCTTCTGCTTCAGCCAGGAGCAGATCACCGAAGGCATGAATCGGCTGGAGCGGGCGCTCGGCGAGCTGCCGGCCCCGCGGCCCGCCTGAGGAGGAGTCGAATGCGACAGACCGAGACGTTCGGCAGTCTCCGAGCGGCGCCGGGGACGAAGGTCACCGGGTGGCTCGACGTGGCGGAGCGGCCCGGCGGGCCGATCCGCTGCCCCGTCGGCCTCGTCAACGGCGCCGAGGACGGGCCGCGCCTGTCCATCACGGCGGGGGTCCACGGGACGGAGTACGTCGCCCAGGAGGCGGCGATCCGGTTCTTCCGGGACCTGGATCCCAAGACCGTTCGCGGCGCCGTCGGCTTCGTCTTCATCGTCAACGTGCCCGGCTGGGAGGCGGCCGAGACGTTCGCCAACCCGATGGACGGGCAGAACCTGAACCGCATCTTCCCCGGGAACACCAACGGGACCGTCAGCTTCGTGATCGCCCATCGCGTCGTCGAGCTGCTCTCGAACTGGGGCAAGTGGCACATCGACATGCACGGCGGGGACGCCTCCGAGTGGCTCAACCCGTTCGCGATCTTCCACCGGACCGGAAAGCCCGAGGTCGACTCGGCGTCCGAGCAGATGGCGCGCCTGTGGGACACCGAGGTGGTCTGGTCGATGACCCACCAGTCCGGCTACCCCGGGACGCTGGTCGGGACCCTGTCCGACCGCGGGATCCCGTCGATCGTGGCGGAGTCCGGCTACCTGTCCACCTACAACGAGCCGGAGATCGCGGTCCACGTGAAGGGCGCGCGCAACGTGATGCGGCACTTCGGACTGCTCGACGGGAAGCCCGAGCACTCGCGACCCCGCGACCCGCTGATGATGACCGAGAACTGGGTGGCCTACGCCACCCGGGGCGGTGTGTTCCACCCCCAGGTCAAGCCGGGCGACCGCGTGCGGGCCGGTCAGGTGATCGCCGTGATCAAGGATGTCTTCGGCGAGCCGTCGAGGAGATCACGTCGCCGAAGACCGGGCTGGTGCGCATCCAGCATCCGCGCCGGGTGGTGAACTCCGGCAACCCGGTCTTCCGCGGCTGGGTGTCCGGCTAGCCCGAGCGGGCCAGGGGGACGGGACGATGGACATCGACGGCCGGCTGAGACAGCGTCACGCGCGGTTGCCGGACCCGGCGCTCCGCCGCACGGACACGGCGCTCCTCGTGATCGACCTGCAGTACGGCGACGCCCACCGGGACCACGGGCTCCTGCGGCGGATGCGGGAGCGGGGCGACGGGCCGGCGCTCGAGTACTACGCCCGGCGCCTGGAGGAGGAGGTCATCCCCAACGTCCGCCGGCTCCTGGAGGCCGGCCGCCAGGCGGGGATCGAGGTGATCCACACGAAGATCGAGTCCCTGACCCGGGATGGCCGGGACCGGAGTCTCGAGCACAAGCACCTCGGGATCCACCACCCGCCGGGATCGAAGGACGCCCAGATTCTCGACGAGGTGGCGCCCCAGGGCGACGAGATCGTGATCACGAAGACGTGCGGCGGGGCGTTCAACGGCACGAACATCGAGTACGTGCTGCGGAATCTCGGCATCCAGCACCTGATCGTCGTGGGCGTCGTGACCAGCGGCTGCGTCGAGGTGGCGGTGCGCGACGCGGCCGATCGGGGGTTCCAGGTCCTGCTGGTCGAGGACGCGACGGCGACGTGGTCGGACGACATGCAGCGGGCGGCGATGCGCGCGATGGACGAGATCTACGCCAAGGTCCAGACGACGAGCGAGGTGCTCGCGCGCCTGGAGACCCTGACCGCCGCGGTGGCCCGGTGAGGGCGGCCGGCGGCCCTTCGGGGCCCCGGGCGCCGATCCAGACCCGACCGCCGCGCGGAGAACGGAAACGAAGGGGAGGGCAGAGGCCATGAGCGCACGTGGGAGAGTCGACAGGTCATCGGACTCGAATCCGAGCCGGCGCGCGTTCCTCGGGCTCGGCATCGGCGCGGGGCTGGCGGGCGCCGGCCTGCTCACCGCGCGGCCGTCGGCGGGCCAGCCCGTCCGGGGCGGGACGCTGGTCCACGCCTTCCGGGATCCGATCAACACCCTCGATCCGCCCGTGCCGAACTCGGACTCCCTCGGCCGGCTGCTGAACTCGTTCCTGGACCCCCTCGTGTGGCAGCCCGAGCCCGGCAAGTTCGTTCCGGGACTGGCCACGTCGTGGCAGGTGACGCCCGACGCGAGCCGCTACACGTTCGCGCTGCGCGAGGGCGTGAAGTTCCACGACGGGACGCCGTTCAACGGGGCGGCCGTCAAGGCCACGTTCGACCGGATCGTGGACCCCCAGCTCAAGGCGCTCCTGATCGGACAGCTGGGCCCCTACGACGGCACCGACGTCCTGGGCGACCACCAGATCCGGGTGAGGTTCAAGGAGCCGTACCCGCTCTTCCTCCACTACCTCAGCGCCCCCGCTCTCCGGCCCGTGTCCCCGGCCGGCGTGAAGAAGTGGGGCGCCGACTTCGGCCAGAACCTGGTGGGCACCGGCCCGTTCGCGCTCACGAAGTTCTCCCCGTCGGAGATCACCTTCGAGCGCTTCGCCGACTACAACTGGGCGCCCGCGTTCCTCGATCACAAGGGCCCGGCCTACCTCGACCGGGTGGTCCTGCGGCTCGTTCCGGAGTCGTCGACGCGGCTCATCGCGCTGGAGAAGGGCGAGTCGCAGCTGATCGACTTCGTGCCCGACGGCGACGTCAAGCGATTCCGGAGCGATCCCAAGTTCGTCGTCGACGTGATCCCGGTGCCGGGGCTGCCCCAGCTCCTCCAGCTGAACGTGACCAAGCCGCCGCTCGACGACAAGCGGGTCCGTCAGGCGATCCAGTACGCCGTCGACCAGAAGAAGCTCGTGGACGTGCTCTTCTTCGGCGTGCGGCGTCCCGGCTACGGGGTCCTGGCCTCGCCGACGCCGGGCTACTGGAAGGGCGTCGAGGAGGCCTACCGGCACAGCCCCGACAAGGCCAAGGCGCTCCTGGACGCGGCGGGCTGGAAGCCGGGCGCGGGGGGCATCCGCGAGAAGGACGGGCAGCGGCTGTCCCTCCTCTACATCACCACGAACCGCGCGGAGTACACGCAGGCGGGCGAGGTCGTGCAGGACATGCTCCGCCAGGTCGGCATCGAGATGAAGATCGACGCCATGAGCAACGCGGCCTCCCTCACGAAGTACCAGATGAACGAGCACCACGTGGGGCGCCTGGGCGAGATCAACGCCGACCCCAGCTCCATGTCCTATCCGGTCCACTCCCGGAACATCCGCGGCGGGACGCAGGGCAACCGCTCGCGGTACAGCAACCCCGAGATCGACGCCCAGCTGGACGCCGCCGCGAAGGAGCTCGATCCGCGGAAGCGGATGCAGATGTACGAAGCCCTCCAGAAGACCGTCACCGAGGAGGCGTTCATCCTCGGGACGTTCGAGCAGACGCTGATCAACGTCCGCTCCCGGAACCTGGAAGGGCTCGTCTACGACAACCTGGGACGCTTCTTCTTCCACAAGACGTGGCTCAAGGCCTGACACCGGTAGTGGGGGCACGCGGCCGCCCGGCTCCCGGGAGCGGGTGGCCGCCGCCGGCGGCGGAGAAGTCGCGGGCGGGTCGGCCCGTGATCCTCTACGTCGCCCGGCGGCTCCTGGCGGCGGTGCCGGTGCTGCTGGGCGTGTCGCTGATGGTCTTCTCGATGCTCCACTTCCTGCCCGGCGACCCCGTCCTGCTGATGATGTCGGAGACGGGAGGATCGGGCGCCAAGATGGTGGGCGCGTCCCAGGAGACGTACGAGAGCATCCGGCGCGAGCTCGGGCTGGATCGGCCCCTCCCGGTCCAGTTCGGCCTCTTCCTGTGGAAGGCCGTGCACGGCGACCTGGGACGCTCGTTCAGGGGCAACCGGCAGGTGGCCACGCTGATCGGCGAGTCCTTTCCGTACACCGTCCGGCTGGCGCTGGTCGGGCTCGGGCTCGCCATCCCGATCGGGGTCGCCCTGGGCACCCTGGCCGCGGTGCGGCCGGGATCCGCCCTGGACAGCGGGACCATGGCCGCGTCACTGTTCGCCGTCTCGATGCCGAGCTTCTGGTTCGGCATCATGCTGCTGCTGGTGTTCGCCCTGCACCTCCGGCTCCTGCCCGCCGTCGGCCACGGGAGCGTCGACGCGATCGTCCTCCCGGCCCTGACGCTCGGGCTCAGCAGCGCCGCGATCATCGCCGCCCTGGTCCGCTCGAGTCTCCGCGAGGTGCTGGCGATGGAGTTCGTCGCGACGGCCCGGGCGAAGGGGATGTCGGCGACCCGCGGTCGTCGTGAAGCACGCGCTCCGCAACGCGCTGATCCCGGTCGCCACCGTCGTCGGGCTCCAGTTCGGCGCGCTTCTGGGCGGAGCGGTGGTGGTGGAGACGGTGTTCGCGCGGCCGGGCCTGGGCCTCCTGCTGGTGAACGGCATCAAGGACAAGGACTTCCCGGTGGTGCAGGCCGGCATCCTCGTCGCGGCCGCCGCCTATGTCCTGGCGAATCTCCTGGTCGACCTGTCCTACGGCTGGCTCGATCCGCGCATTCGCCTCGACCGGAAGTCGGCCTAGCCGGTGGTGGAGGTCGATCGCGTGGCCACGGGATCGCTCGGCTGGAGGGGCCCGGCGGAGAGTCCCGTCGGGCAGGCCGTCAGGCGGCTCGTCCGCAACCGGGGGGCGACGGCGGGCGGCGCTCTCCTGGTCGCGCTCGTCGGGATGGCCACGTTCGCGCCGCTGGTCGCCCGATACGATCCGATCCAGACGAACTACGCGGACGCGCTCGCCGGGCCCAGCTTCCGTCACCCGCTCGGCACGGACCGCTACGGGCGGGACCTCTTCAGCCGGCTCGTCTTCGGCGGGCGCCTCTCGCTCACGACCGGGCTGATCGCGGTGGCCATCGGGGCCAGCGTGGGCGTGCTGCTGGGGCTCCCGTCCGGCTACTACGGCGGATGGCTCGACGACGTCGTCATGCGGGTCATGGACGTCATGCTCGCCTTCCCCGGCATCCTGTTCGCGATGGCGATCGTGGCCATCCTGGGTAGCGGGCTGACGAACGTGATGATCGCGGTGGGCATCAGCTCCATCCCGGGGTTCGTGCGGCTGGTGCGGGGCTCGGTGCTCTCGGCCGCCGAGCACGTCTACGTCGAGGCGGCCCGGGCCCTCGGGTGCCGCGGCGGCCGGATCATGGGGCTGCATCTTCTGCCCAACATCGTCGCCCCGCTGTTCACCTATGCGACCCTGCGCGTCTCGGTGGCCATCATCTCCGTCGCCTCGCTGAACTTCCTCGGGCTGGGGGCCCAGCCGCCCACGCCCGAGTGGGGAGTCATGCTGGCGGACGGGCGGGACCACATGCGCGACTACTGGTGGCTCGCGACGTTCCCCGGGCTGGCCATCATGGCCACGACCCTGTCCATCAACCTGTTCAGCAACGGCCTGCGGGACGTGCTGGACCCGCGGCTTCGCCGGCGGTAGGGGAGGGCGGCATGGCCCGCGTCGTCCGCTGCGCGCTGGTCCAGGTCGGGAGCGACCTTCCCATGGACCGGCCGGTCGACGAGATCAAGACGGCGCTCAACGACAAGTGCGCCCGCCTGATCGACGCGGCGGCGGCCGACGGCGTGCAGGTCCTCGCGCTGCCCGAGCTCTTCAACACGCCCTACTTCGCGGCGGCCACCGACCCCCGCTGGCACGCCGCCGCGGAGCCCGTCCCCGACGGCCCCACGACCGTGTTGATGCGGGAGCTGGCCCGGCGGCACGGGATGGTCATCGTGGCGCCGCTCTACGAGCAGGCCGGCGCCGCCCGGTACAACTCCGCGGCCGTCGTCGACGCCGACGGGCGGTTCCTCGGCGTCTACCGGAAGCACCACGTGCCCAGCCCCCACGCCGGGAACTACGAGCCCTTCTACTTCCACCGGCCGGACGTGGGCTTCCCGGTCTTCGACACGGCGCACGGCCGCCTCGGCGTGTACATCTGCTACGACCGGCACTTCCCGGAGATCGCCCGCATCTACGGGGTCAAGGGCGCCGAGATCGTCTTCAATCCCTCGGCGACGGGCGGTCGCCGGTCCGAGCAGGTGTGGGAGCTCGAGCAGCAGGCCCACGCGCTGGCCAACGGCTACTTCGTCGGCGCCCTGAACCGGGTCGGGCGCCCGCCGCACGACAGCGCGACGTACTTCGGCAAGAGCTACTTCTGCAATCCGCTCGGCGAGATCGTCGCCCAGGCGGGGCGGGGAGTCGAGGAGGTCCTGATCGCCGACCTCGATCTCGGCGAGATCCAGTCGAGCCGGGAGAGCTGGCACACGAACCGGCTCTACCTCGACCGGAGGCCGGCCACGTACCACGAGATGCTCCTCGAGGGCATCCCGACCCCCGAGACACGGAAAGGAGAGTCCACCGTGGCTCACCGGCAGCGAAGCATCCACTACACGCCGATCATGACGGACGAGATGAAAGCGGCGGCCGTCCGCGCGCTGGAGGACGGGCGCCTGATCCGCTCCTACCTGGAGAAGGACAGCGACGGCGGCCGCTTCGAGGACGAGTTCTGCGCCTACATGGGCGTCAAGCACGGCGTGGCCGTCAGCTCGGGCTTCGCGGCGCTCCACGTCGCGATGATGGCCGCGGGCATCGGCCCCGGCGACGAGGTCATCACCGAGTCGCGGACGTTCATCTCGGTCGGGGACGTCATCGTGCTGGTGGGCGCCGTGCCCGTCTTCGTCGACATCGACCGGGACACCCTCAACCTCGATCCGGCGCGGATCGAGGCGGCCATCACGCCCCGGACGCGCGCCATCATGCCCGTCCACAACAACGGGCTGACGTGCGACATGGGGCCGATCCAGGCCATCGCCCGCCGCCACGGCCTCAAGGTGATCGTGGACTCCTGCCAGAGCATCGGCACGTCCTACCGGGGCGACCGGCACGCGACCGTCGGGGACATCGGCGCGTTCAGCTTCGTCCGCAACAAGTCGATGACCTGCGGCGGCGAGGGCGGCATGGTGATCACGGACGACGACGAGCTCGCCTACCGCGCCCAGCTGCTCTCGAACCACGGACGGGGCCGCCACTACCAGGAGTCGCACGACGCCGAGCTGATCGGCTACAACTACCGCCTGAGCGAGGTGCTCTCGGCGATCGGCCGCGTCCAGCTCCGGCACGTGGACGACTGGAACAACGAGCGCCGGACCAACACCGCCCTCTACCAGGAGCTCCTCGCCGGGCGCGACCTGCCGGTGACGATCACCGGGGAGCCCCCGTGGGGCGTGCACACCCGCATGCGCTGCGTCGCGCTGGTGCCGAGGCGCGACGAGCTGGTCGACCACCTGCGAAAGCGCGACATCGGGGTGAGCCCCGAGTACAAGCTGCCCATCCACCTGAACGCCCCCTACGTCGCAGCGGTTCGGGTTCCGGCCCGGGCAGTGCCCGGTCAGCGAGCAGGTCGCCCAGGAGACCCTGATCCTGCCCAACTGGCCCGGCCTGACGCGGGGGGACGTGGAGTACGTGGTCGACGCGATGGAAGAGTTCTTCCGCGGCCGATGACGATGACGGTCGAAGCTCGCGAAGCGGGGCTGGCCTTGACACGCCGATGCGGCGGACGTGACCATCAGACGCCGGCCGCGTGGCGCCCAGCCCCCCTTCACGGGCCTGCGCACCGAGAGCGCTCTGTCACCACCGAGCAAGGAGGATCCTATGAGCCTGTGGCGATTCTGTGACCGGCGACGCTGGACCATGGCGCTGCTGACCGTCCTGGCCCTCTGGCCGGCGATCGGATCGGCGGCGGGACCGGACAACGTCCTCTTCGTGGGCTGGGGGCAGAAGGTCGACAATCTCGACCCCCAGACGTCTCGCGGCAACCGGAACTGGTGGGTGCTGGCGGAGCTCTACGACACGCTGACCGTCCTGCCGGACCAGAGCCTGCAGGCGGCGCCGCAGCTGGCGGAGTCGTGGACCATCTCGCCCGACGGCAAGGAGTACGTCTTCAAGATCCGCAAGGGCGTCAAGTTCAGCACGGGGAACGAGCTGAACGCCCACGCCGTCAAGCTCGCCCTGGACCGGCTGCAGACGATCGGGCTGGGACCGCTGTACATGACCCGGGACGTCTACAACCGGACCGACGTCATCGACGACTACACCGTCAAGACGGTGCTGAACTTTCCCTACCCGGTCTGGCTGGCGATCCTCTCCCAGCCGGCGGTGACGGGCATCGCCGATCCCAAGGTGATCCGGGAGAAGTGCGGCGAGCCCACCAAGGGCCAGAAGTGCGACTGGCTCTCCAACAACAGCGCCGGGGCGGGGGCGTACGTCATCGAGGAGTTCAAGCCGAACGACCGGGTCGTCCTCGTCAAGAACCCGAACTACTGGAAGGGGTGGAGCGGCAAGCACCTCGAGCGGATCGTCATGGAGACGGTCCCCGAGGAATCGACCCGCCTGCTCCGGCTCGAGAAGGGTGACCTCGACATCGCCGCGGTCGGCACGACCCAGCTCGCCGAGCTGGAGCAGCGCATCAAGGACCAGAAGCTGCCGCTCTTCGTGACCAAGACCGACAAGAAGGGACAGCCGCTCCTCAGCCTGTCCACGCAGTGGATCAACCTGAACAACCGGATGCTGCCCACGAGCGACATCAACGTGCGGCGGGCCCTGGCCCACTCCTTCAACTACGACCTGTACATCCAGAAGGTGATGAAGGGCTACGCGGTCCGGATGGGCGGCATGATCCCGAAGGGCGTGTCGGGGAACCTCGCCGACTATCCCCTCTGGCCCTACGACCTGAAGAAGGCCAAGGAGTTCGTCGACAAGGCGTCGCCGGAGGCCAAGCAGGAGCTGGCCAAGGGCCTGAAGCTGCCCTACCGGCCGGACGGCGTCCTCCAGAAGGAAGGCGTGCTCATGTGGCAGGCCGACCTGGCCACGATCGGGATCAAGCTGATGCCCGAGGAGGTGGACGCCGCCACGCTCTCGAGCCTGCAGACCTCGGCGCCCGGCCAGCCGATCATCGAGGCGCGCTGGTACCCCGACTTCCCCGACCCGGACAACTTCAAGAACGCGGCCTGGACCAAGTACTGGCCCGGCCCCCCCACCATGGGCTACGGCGCGGCCTTCTCGGGTGACGCCAAGACCGACGACATGATCGACCGGGGCCGGTCGGAGATCGATCCGGCCAAGCGGCGGGCCATCTACCGCGAGCTGGAGCTCTACTTCCGCGAGATGGCGGCCACGGTCATGCTGGCCCAGCCGAGCGGCGCCCTCAACGAGTGGAACGCCCAGTCCACGGCCGTGAAGGGCTTCGAGTACAACCCGATGATCCATCCGCTGTTCTACAACATGTACAAGGAGAAGTAGGGTTCTCCGGCCGCCCCGAGATCAGGGGGAGAGACGGCCGGAGGACTGGCGTCGATGAAAGCCCGGACCCCGTCCGCCGGACGCGGTGAGGTGCATCGCGGCCGGCGGGCGGGCGCCCGGCGTCCCTTCCGAAGGCCCCGGCCCGCCGGGGCAGGGGCCCGACGGGGCCATCCATCGGGCGACTGCAGCGGATCGCGGTCATGTCCGTCCCGACCTAGAGAGGAGCCGAACCTGCGATGAGAGTCGAACGCGAGAAGCTCGGTGATTGGTTCATCTACGGGCGCGAGGTCGCCTGGAAGTACTCCCTGACCAGCGTGGGCCGGCCGGCCGCGCGCTTCGCCGATCTCGGGCTGACCATCGACGGGGGCATGAGCCTCGACTGGGGCGGCCACTACTTCGGGCCGCCGGCGCTGAAGCAGCGCCTCGTGGAGACGCAGGGGTACGCCCTCGCCCCGGAGCAGCTGTTCCTCGCCAACGGCACCTACGAGGCGAACTACGTGGCGGTCATGGCGCTGGTCGACAAGGGCGACGAGGTCGTCCTCGAGGCCCCGGCCTGGACCCAGGTGGGCGTCCTGTGCCGGGCGATCGGCGCCAACGTCAAGGTCCTGCGGCTCCGCGAGGAGAACGGCTGGAAGCCGGATCCCGACGAGCTGCGCCGGCTGGTCACCGACCGCACCAAGCTCGTGTTCATCAACCATCCGAACAACCCGACGGGCTCCGTGCTCTCGAATGACGACATGGACGCCATCGTGGCGGTGGCGCGCCGGCACGGGACCTACCTCCTGTCCGACGAGATCTACCGGGGCCTCGAGTGGGACGGGCCGGTCTCGCCGTCCGCCGTGAACGCCTACGAGCGGGGCATCGTCACCAGCAGCCTGACCAAGACGCTCGGCATGTGCGGGCTCCGCCTCGGCTGGGTGGGCAGCCGCGACAAGGAGTTCCTGGACCGGGCCTTCGCGCTCCACCGGTACGGCGTGATGGTGAACGACGTGTTCGGGGAGCAGCTGGGCGCCGCGGCGCTCGAGCCGGCGACCTGGGACCGCCTCCTGGCCGAGGGGAAGCAGATCGGCCGCCGCAACCGGCAGCTCGTGATCGACTGGATGGCCCGGAACTCGCTCTTCAGCTGGGTCGTCCCCGGGGGCGCCTTCACCTCGTTTCCCCGCTTCGAGCTGCCGGTGACGTCGTGGGACCTGTGCCGGACGCTCATCGGCGAGCCGTACGGCACGTACCTCGTCCCGGGCGTGTGCTACGGCGACGAGTTCGACAACCACGTCCGCCTGGGCTTCGGGGCGGAGACCCCCAAGGTGCAGGCCGGGCTGGCCCAGCTGGAGGTCTTCGTCCGCGAGGCGAGCCGGCGGGAGCCCGCGCTCAGCCGGTAGAGGCGCGCGGTGATCCGTTTCACCCTGCGCCGGCTGATCCTGCTGATCCCGGTGCTGGTCGGCATCACTCTCGTCACCTTCACGCTGGCGCGGGTGGTGCCGAAGAACGTCGCCTACGTCTGGGCGGGCGCCCAGGGGTTCCGGGCCACGCCGGAGGCGGCGGCCCAGCTCACGCGCCAGTACCACCTGGACGCGCCCCTGCCGGTCCAGTACTTCCACTACATGGCCGACCTCCTCCGGGGCGACCTCGGGACCTCGCCCGTGACCACGCGGCCGGTGATCAACGAGATCAAGCAGTTCCTGCCCCACACCGTCGAGCTGGCGGTGAGCGCCATGCTCCTGTCGGTGCTCCTGGGGCTGCCGATCGGGCGTGATCTCCGCGGTG
Source organism: uncultured Candidatus Rokubacteria bacterium (assembly GCA_963745015.1). Lineage (GTDB taxonomy): Bacteria > Methylomirabilota > Methylomirabilia > Rokubacteriales > DASRDR01 > DASRDR01. The sequence goes on along the minus strand of CAVUVU010000004.1, from coordinate 546,969 downwards.
CGCCGGAACACCGCTGGTCGACCACCTGAGTCGCCTCACCGCGCTCCTCGGCGTCTCGATGCCGGTGTTCTGGCTGGGGCTCCTGCTCCAGCTGGTCTTCTACTCCTGGCTGGGCTGGGTGCCCGACCCCGGCGGGCGCCTGAGCAACCAGATCCGCTACACGAGCCCCGTGCAGAGCGTCACCGGCTTCCTGATGGTGGACACGGTCGTCACCGGCAACTGGATCGCGTTCCGGGACGCGCTGGTCCACCTGATCCTGCCCGCCATCACGCTGGCCCTGCCCCAGGTGGCCATGATCAGCCGCATGACGCGCTCCTCGATGCTCGAGGTGCTGGGGCAGGACTACATCCGCACCTCGCGGGCCAAGGGCGTGAGCGAGCGGGCGGTCAACTACCGTCACGCGCTGCGGAACGCCCTCATCCCCGTGACCACCGTGGTGGGGCTGTCCCTGGCCTGGCTCCTGACCGGGTCGGTCGTGACGGAGGTCGTGTTCTACTGGCCGGGGCTCGGCCGCTACGGCGTCGAGGCGATCCTCGCCTTCGACTTCCCCGGGGTGATGGCGTTCACGATCATCGCCGCCTGCGTCTTCGTCTTCGCCAACCTCGCGACCGACGTCCTCTACATGCGCCTGGACCCGCGGCTCCGGGAGCGGGGATAGCCCGCGTGACGGCGGTCGCGGAGCCCGTGATCGCCGGCCCCGCGTCGCCGGCGGCCCCGGCCCGCGCGGGCGGCCAGCTCCGGCAGGCGTGGCGTCGCCTGGGGCGCAATCCGCTCTCTCGGGTGGGCGTGCTCGTGATCGCCGGCCTCGTCCTCGCGTCCTTTCTGGCCCCGGTGCTGGCGACGCACGATCCGCGCGGCGTGAACCTGCAGGACCAGCTGCGGCCTCCGAGCGGCGCGCACCTGTTCGGCACCGACAGCGCGGGCATGGACATCTTCAGCCGCGTCCTCTACGGAGGCCGGCTGGCGCTCGGGAGCGGCCTGATCATCCTCGCGCTTTCCACCGTCACCGGCTCCCTCCTGGGCTCGCTCGCCGGATACTTCGGCGGCCGGATCGACGAGGTGATCATGCGGGTCACCGACGTCTTCCTGGCGTTCCCCGGGCTGATCCTCGCCATGGCCGTGGTGGCGGGCGTCCAGCGGCGAAGCCTCGTCGTCCTGGTGGTGGCCATCGCGCTCCGGTGGTGGGCGCCCTACGCGCGCATCATGCGGGCCCAGACGATGGCCGTGAGCGCGCTCGAGTTCGCCCAGGCGGCGCTCGCCAGCGGCGCCAGCCCGCGCCGCGTCCTGTTCCGCCACATCCTGCCCAACACGATCTCGCCCATCGTCGTGCAGGCCACGCTCGATCTGGGCTTCGTGATCCTGACCGCGGCCTCCCTGAGCTTCATCGGCTTCGGGGTGCCGCCCGGAGAGCCGGAGTGGGGGCGCATGATCGCCGACGGGCGCCAGCACATGCGGACCGCCTGGTGGGTCATCACCTTTCCGGGGCTGGCCATCCTCGTGACCGTGCTCGGCTTCAACCTCCTGGGCGACGGGATCCGGGACGTGCTCGACCCGCGCACCCACGGGGCCTGACCCCGCATCACGGCGTGGCGACGGCCCCTCGTCGCGGCGGCCGCCGCCCCGCACCCGGGTGACCCGGGCGCGCGCTATGCCATCGTGCCTGGTCGGGTGGGCCGGGACGGCGGCAGCCCGCCGGGCGCCACCACGAGGTAGCTCAGGAGCCAGCCCACGCCGCCCGCGATCACGATCGCGCCCGTCCAGAGGTGCACCGACCAGGCCACGCCGGCCCACACCATGACCGCGAGGAAGTAGAAAAGGTACTGCACGGCCGGGATCGCGAACGCCACCAGGCGGAAGGCGTGGATCCGGCCGGGCGAGGGCCGGAGCCGCGCGAGCAGGACGTCGCCGACGGCGCCGGCCAGGACGGCGGATCCGATCAGCGGATACGGGCCCGTGTCCAGATACTTGTCGTGGATGATCGTCATGAGCGCGACGTTGACCGACAGCAGCACCGTGAGGCTCCCGACGGGCAGCGCCTGTCTTCGCAGGACGAACAGGAGGAGCCCCATCAGCACCGCGGGCTGGACGAGGAAGCCCGAGAGCCCCGCCGACAGGCGAACTTCGCCGCCGACCCGGTGCCTCTCGGTGACCCACGTCGTCGCGTACGGGCTCGCGTACTCGGTGAAGAAGGTGACGAGCGAGAGGAAGATCGTGAGCGAGACGACCATGGGCATCCGGGCCAGCCAGGGCCGCTCGGCCGGCGCCGGATGGGCGAGCCCGGCCCGGAGCGGCCCCGTCACCATGAGCCCGCCGCCGAACGCGAGGACGAGGTGGCTCGGGCTGATGAGCCCCTCGATGCCGTCCTCGATCCCGAAGACGACGTGCCACAGCATGTCGGCCATGCCGCCGAAGAAGAAGACGAACGCGCCGACCAGGGAGAGCCCGTAGCCCGCCGGCAAGGCCCGGGAGCGCGGCAGGCCCCGGCGCCGGTTCCGGCGGAGGGTCAGGGCGAGCGCCACCGCGCCGGCGATGTAGCCGGAGTAGAGAACCGCGTGCCACGGCGTGAAGAACGTCTCGAGCGCCGGGCACGTGGATGTGCGCCCATCCGTCGAGGTACAGGCCGCCGATGAGCCACGCGCCCAGGGCGGCCATCAGCCAGTCGAACCCGGGTCCCCCGATCGCCGCGGCGCCTGGGCTGGCCGTCTGGGAGCCTCTCGCCCTCGATCCGGGGCCGGTTGCAAGAGTGGGTGCCATCGCCATGCCTCCGTTCGAGAGCCCGCCACGCGCGGTATCGGGCCTCCGCGATGGTCGTAGTGTAGCGCGCCCGCTGGTCGGCCGGCGCCCCGTGGCCGAGCCCGGCGCGCATGCGGGGCGCCCGCGTTCCTGCGGGCGCTGCCGCCGGCCTAGCCGGTGTTGCGGAGTCCGGCGGCGATCCCGTTGATCGTGAGGAAGAGCACCTCGCGGAAGGGCTCGGCGCCGGCCCCGTCCGCGTCCGGCAGGGCGCGGAGGCGGCGGAGCATCTCGACCTGGAGGTAGTTCAGGGGATCCACGTACGGGTTCCGGAGATGGACCGACCGCTGGATGACCGGATCCCCGGCCATCAGCGCCGGGTGCCCGGTGATGGCCAGGATCGCCTCGTGGGTGCGGTCGTACTCCGCGCGGATCGTCGCGAAGACGCGGCCGGCCAGGCTCCGGTCGGGCACGAGGTCGGAGTAGAGCGCCGCGATCTCCATGTCGGCCTTGAGCAGCGACATCTCGGCGTTGTCGAGGAGCGCGTGGAGGAAGGGCCACTGCTGGTACATCGCGCGGAGATCCCCGAGAGCGCCGGCGGCCAGCGCGGTCCCCAGACCGTACCAGCCGGGCAGGTTGAAGCGGCTCTGCATCCAGGAGAAGACCCACGGGATGGCCCGGACATCGGCCACCGCCAGCGCCCGTCCGCGCCGGGACGGCGGGCGCGAGCCGATGCGGAGCCGCGCGATCTCGTCGATGGGAGTGGCGCCCCGCCAGTAGTCGACGAAGCCGGGCGTGCCGTGGACCAGCGCGCGGTAGGCGGTCCGGGCGCGCTGGGCCAGGCTGTCCATCTCCGCGCGCCACAGGGCGGGTATCTCCGGCGCTGATCGCGGCGCGGACGCCAGGAGCACGGCGCTCACGACCTGCTCGAGGTGCCGGTAGGCGAGGTCGGGCGCGGCGTAGCGCGACGCCAGGACCTCCCCTTGCTCGGTGACGCGGAAGCGCCCGCCCACCGTTCCGGGAGGCTGGGCGCGGATGGCGCGGCCGGCCGGCCCGCCGCCGCGGGCCACGCTGCCGCCGCGCCCGTGGAAGAGCGTCAGGCGGACGCCGTGCTCCCGGCAGACGCGGGCGATTCGCTCCTGCGCCCGGTAGAGCGCCCAGTTGGACGCGAGGTATCCGCCGTCCTTGTTGCTGTCGGAGTACCCGATCATGACCGTCTGCTCGCCGCCGCAGGACGCCAGGTGAGCGCGGTAGGCCTCCAGCGCGAAGAGCTCGGCCAGCACGGCCGGCGCCTGGTCGAGATCGTCGAGCGTCTCGAAGAGCGGCGCCACCGGGAGCCCGGCGGCCCCGCCGGCCCAGCGGGCGAGGACGAGGACGGTCAGCACGTCCGCGGCCGAGCGCGCCATCGAGATCACGAACGGGCCGAAGAGCTCGGGCCCGTACACGCCGCGGGCCCGGGCGAGGAGCCGGAACAGCGCCCACGTCTCCCGAGCCGCATCGTCGAGCCCGTCCGGCTCGGAGGCCGCGGCCGGCGGCGGGGCGGCGGCGAGGAGCGCCTCGAGTGCGCGGGCCCGTTCGGGTCCGGCGGCCTCGAGGCCGCCGGCGCTCAGGCCCCAGGCGTGGCGGAGCTGGTCGAGCGTCCCGGCGAGGCGCCCGGCGTCCTCCCGGAGATCGAGGCGGGCCGCATGGAGGCCGAACAGGTCGATCTGCTTCCGGACGGTCCGGAGCCGATCCTCGGCAAGGGGCGCGGGCACGGCGGCGGCGAGCAGATCGAGCGGGCCGGCCAGCGCGTCGACATGGGCGTGCGCCCGATGCGGCCGGGTCTCGAGGAGCCGCGCCGTCATGTCCTCGGCGGAGGCAGCTCCCAGGTCCGCGGCCAGGAGGGCCAGCACGATGCGGTAGGGCTCGTCGCCGTAGCGCCGCTCCAGGTACGCGGCGCGCTCGGGAAGGGGCCGCCGGCCGGCCAGCCATGCCGACAGCCCGGCGGGAAGCGGCAGCCGCCGGTCGCTCACGCTGAACCGCCGCGCGAGATCCTGAAGCGCGCGACGGTGCTGCGAGACGGCGAGGCCCCGGTGGAGCCGCAGCGTCTCCGCGGTGACGGCCGCGGTGACGTACGGATTCCCGTCCCGGTCCCCGCCGATCCACGAGCCCAGCCCGAGCCACCGGCGGGGGACGGTCAGACCCGGGTAGTGCTCGGCCACCGCGGCCGCGAGCCCGGCGTGGACCCGCGGGAGGACCTCCCAGAACGTGTGCTCCACGAAGTAGAGACCCGTGCGGACCTCGTCGGTGACCTCCGGGCGCGCCGTGCGCGCCCGGTCGGTGAGCCACAGCGCGGTGATCTCGGCCCGGAGCGCCACGGTGGCGGCGGCCCGCTCCTGCGGCACGAGATCGTCCCGGTGGAGCTCCGACAGGGTCGGCGCTGATTCGCTGGAGCTTCGACAGCACGCTGCGGCGCTTCGCCTCGGTCGGATGCGCCGTGAGCACGAGCTCGACGCTGAGGTCCCGCAGCAGCGCGGCCATCTGGTCGCGGGTGACGCCGCTCTGCCGGAGCGCGGCGACCGTCTCGCCGATGGACTCGCTGATCGGCTCCGGCGCCTGCTCCCGGGCCCGCCGCCGGAGCTCCTGGATCCGATGGACCTCCTCGGCCAGGTTGACGAGGTCGAAGTAGAGGGTGAAGGCGGACGCGATCGCGCGGGCCGTGGCGGGCGGCAAGGCCTCCACGTCCCGCGCGAGCGTGGCGGCGCCGCGGTGTCCCCCGCGCGGCGCGCCTTCGCCAGGGCGCGGATCCGCTCCTCGGCCTCGAGCAGGGCCGGCGACTCCCGCGCGGCCAGCACCTCGCCCAGGAGGTTGCCCAGGAGATGGATCGCGTCCGACAGCGTCAGGCTCATGCCGACTCTCGATGATCGCACCGCTGGAGACTCGCGCCGAGCGCGCCCCTCTCCGCGGGCTTGGCCTCGCGCCGCCATCTTCCTCCGGTCGCCACGCCGCCGCAAGGTGCCGCGGCGGGCGGCGAGGGGACGACCGCCACCGGCGGCGGAGTTGACGCGCCCGGAGGAAGGTGTTGAGGTCTCCTGGCGACTCGCGGGCAACCAGGCCCAGCTCTCGACCTATCCGCGTGGCACGGGGCGACGCGGGGCGAATTCACACCTGAGCGAGGGAGGCATCGATGACGGACCGGATCATCCTGCGTACCGGCGAGGCACTCGTGGCCGGCGGGCCGCCCGGCACGGCGGCCGAGCCTGAAGTCGTGATCGGGGCCCTGGACGGCCCGGTGGGCACGGCGATGGCCACGCTGATGGGGGGCCAGGTCAAGGGCCACACGCGCGTCTTCGCGCTGCTCAACACGGACGTCCAGGTCCGTCCCGCCACCCTCATGGTCAGCAAGGTCACGGTCGGAGGGGAGAAGGCGACGAAGTACACGAACATCCTGATGGGCACGGTCCAGGCGGCGATCGCGCACGGCGTGCTCGACGCTGTCCGGGCCGGAGATCTCCCGAAGAGCCAGGTCAACGAGCTCGGCATCATCTGCGCGGTCTGGCTGGCGCCGGCCATCGTCGACGTCGTCGATCTCGACCACCGGGTCCTGTTCGACATCCATCGGCGAGGCATGGCCAAGGCGATTGCCAAGGCGATGCGTCACGAGCCGACGATCGACTGGCTGCTCGAGAACCAGGACAAGGTGGTGCACCGGTACTTTCAGATGGGGCTGGAGGGAAAGATCTAGCGTCCCCTCCCACAATTCGGCGGACGGGGCTGGCGCGTCCGAGTTCCCGGTGGCGCTCCCGCTCCCTGGAGCACTCCCGCCAGTCGCCGGCCCGCCGGCCGGCGACTGGCGGGGTGTTCTCGCGGCCCGGCTAGCGCCGGAGCCGCGCCTCGATGCGGTCGCCCTCCTTCAGGTCCTGGAGGGTCTCCGCCGAGGCCGTGAACTCGTGGATCGTGCCGCTGGCGGTCCGGATCGTGACTCGCCCCTGACTCCGGTCGATCTTGACGACCTGACCTTCCACTGTCTGTGGCGTCCCGGCCGGACTGGCCGGGGGAGTCGCCGTCTGGCCGAACGCGGTCGCGCCCCACAGCAGGATCGGCGCGGCGAGGGCCGCGGCGTACCGTGTCCCGATCTTCATGCCGCCTCCCGTCATCGCTTCTTGGTGATGTCGTAGATCGCGCCGGCCGCCGCGCCGACGCCAGTGCCGATGAGCGCGCCCTTGCCCGCGCCGTAGCCCGTGCCGGCGCCGATCGCGGCGCCGGATCCCGCGCCGACCGCGGCCCCGCCGACCGTGCCGCACGCCGCGGTCAGGAGGGACGCCGAGAGCACGAGGCCCACCAGCGGTGTCTTCCAGCCCATGGTGTTCGTCATTGGGACCTCCCTTTCATCCCTCTGACGGACGAGGGGCAACTTTCATGCCTCGCGCGTCTGCTCGATTGGACAGCCTCGACCATGTCGGTTCACCGAGGCGCGTGCACGCTACGAGGCGCGTCACGCTGTCGTTCGCGCGACAGGTCGGCGGGTGATCCGGGCCAGTCGTCGCGATGGCCGTCCGGCCCGGGCCCGTTGGCGGAAGGACGCCGGTCCGGGAATCTGATCCCCGTCGCGCGAGCGAGGCAGGGTTGCGCGCGCTACGCGAGGGTCACGGGAGCTTCTTCAGGACGCCCTCGATGATGCGGTCGTTCCGGGGGCCGCCGGCGGAGCCGCCCCGGTCCCCGAAGTACGAGGCCGCCCGGCTGACGATCCGGACCCGCAGCCCGCCGGCCGTCAACGCGTAGTCGGCCTCCTCGGTCACGTACTGCTGCTCGAGATAGCCGCCGCTGGTCCGCTCGAAGCCGGTGTGGAGGACGTATGCCACCCCGCCCGGGCGCTTCACGACGGAGGCCACCGCCATCGTCATGACACCCCCGCCGGGCGGCACGAACTGGATCTGCCCGGGAGCGGAGAGCTCGACGGTCCGGACGAATCCCTGGTTGTTCTCGTAGCTGAAGAGGAAGTAGCCGTTCTCGCTGAAGGTCGCCGTGAAGTCGGCCTGCCTGTCCCTCCACCGTGACCGTTCCGCGCCACGTGCCGGTGAGGTCTTGCGGCCGCGCGGGCCGGGCTGACAGCAGGACGAGGGACACGAGGGCGACTCCGAGGACTCCAAGCCGGGGCGTCGTCATGCTCATGCTCACGCCCGCCGCGAAAAGGTTACCGCGCCCGCTCCCGGTCGAGCAGCACGCGGCGCAGGACCTTGCCCGAAGCCGACTTCGGGATCTGGTCGATGAACTCCACGTGCCGGACGCGCTTGTGGGGCGCCACCCGCTCCGCGACCCAGGCCATGAGCGCGTCCCCGCTCGTCCCGCGGGCGGCCTCGTCGGCCTTCAGCACCACGTACGCGAGCGGCACCTCGCCCGCTTCCTCGTCGGCCCTCCGGATGACCGCGGCGTCGAGGACGGCGGGGTGCGTCACGAGCAGCGCCTCCAGCTCGGCCGGCGCGACCTGGAGCCCCTTGTACTTGATGAGCTCCTTGGTGCGGTCGACGACGTAGAACCAGTCCTCGTCGTCCACGTAGCCGACGTCGCCGGTGTGATACCACCCGTCGCGATCGATCGACTCCGCCGTCTCCTCCGGCCGGTTGAGGTAGCCCCGCATGATCTGCGGTCCCCGGATCAGGAGCTCGCCGTGCTCGCGCCGGCCGACCGGCGCGCCGGTGGCGATGTCCACGATCTTCACCTCGGTGTTCGGGACGACCTGGCCGATCGATCCGGGCTTGGCCGGCGCGTCGATCGTCGGGCTGAGGTGCGTGACGGGGCTCGCCTCCGTCATGCCGTAGCCCTGCACGACCGGGCAACCGAGCTTCGCCGAGAGCGCCCGGGCGATCTCCTCGCCCAGCGGCGCGGCGCCGGAGAACACCAGCCGGACGCTCGACAGGTCGAACTGGGCCACGGCCGGATGCTTCACGAGGCCCAGGACGATGGGCGGCACGAGCGGCAGGACCGTCACCCGATGCTTCTGGATCAGGCCCAGGAACTCCATGAGATCGAAGCGCGGCATCGTCACCAGCGTGGCGCCGTTGGCGAGGGACAGCTTCATGATGACGACCATGCCGTAGATGTGGAAGAACGGCAGGACGGCCATGACCACGTCCCGCTCCCCGAAGCACTCGAAGCCCTGCATGCCCTCGCACTGGCGGAGATTCGCGACCAGGTGGCGGTGGGTGAGCATGACCCCCTTGGGCAGCCCCGTCGTGCCGCTCGAGTACGGCAGCACGACGAGATCCTCGCCCGGGATCGATGGTGACGGCGGGCGGGCTGGGCGGCGCCTCCAGCAGCTCGGCGAACGGGCGGGCGCCCTCGGCCGGTCCCGATGACGAGGATCTCCTCGATGCCCGTCCGTGCCGCCGCCTCCCGCGCCCGGTCGAGGACGGCGGGAACGGTGATCAGGAAGCGCGCGCCCGAGTCCCTGAGCTGCACGGCCAGCTCGTCGGCGGTGTAGGTGGGGTTGACGGTCGTGTTGACGCCGCCGAGCGACGCCACGGCGTGGAAGACGACCACGTACTCGGGGCAGTTCGGGCTGTAGATGGCCACCACGTCGCCCTTGCGGACGCCGCGGCGCGCCAGGCCGGTCGCCGCGCGCCGGATGGCCTCCTCGAGCTGCCCGGTACGTCAGGACGCGGCCGGTCGGCCCGTCGATGATGGCCGGCTTGTCGCCGAGCCGGCGGGCGTGCCGCAGCACGTACTCGGTGATGGAGACGTCGGGCACCGTGACGTCGGCGCTCCGGCTCCTGACGATCATCGCGCTGCTCGGCGCAGTCACTTCGGGCGAGCCGATTCATCGACGGCAGCCTATCGCCGGCCCCGCGGCCGCGTCAAGGCGGGCCCTCGAAGGCGGTCCGGGCGGCGGGCCGGTGGTCCGGTGCGCCGCGCTCCGGGCTCGGCTCTCGGCCTCCGCGGCGCCGGCCGGCCGGCGCCGCTCGGACCGCGGGGCGCGGTTGTCGGCGGCCGGGAGGGTGCAGTAAGGTCGTGTGAGGAGTCACGGTCAGCGTGGTGTGTCAGGGCGCCGGGAACGGCGTCCGCCATTTCCGAGCAGTGCACTGGCTGGCAAGGGGAGCAGAAACCGATGCGCGAGGTGAAGTGGCCGTACGGGTGGGGACGAGTGGGGTACGACTGGGCCGACCGGGAGCCGTGGCTGCACCTGCCGTTCCCGGTGTCGGAGTACGAGGGCCGGGTCCAGCGCATCCGCCGCATGATGACGACCCGCGGGCTCGACGGGCTTCTGGTACACGGAAACCGCGCCGAGCGCGCCCCGATCCGCTATCTCTCCAACTTCGAGGACTACTACGGCGGCGACACGCTGATGGTCATCCCGCTGGCGGGCGACGTCGGCCTGACGACCAATTCGGTGATGCACGGCGAGCCGATGCACTCCGGCATCCAGGACACCTGGGTCCGGGACGCGCGCTGCGCGCCGCACCCGCGGACGGTCGACTACCAGACGACCACGATCTACGACCACCTGGAAGACTTCCTGAACGAGCGGAAGCTGGTGACGGGCACGCTCGGCGTCTCCGGCGAGTACGCGTATCACGCCCGGGAGTTCCTCAAGCAGAAGTTCCCGGGCCTCAAGCTCGTGGAGGCCGGCGCCGCTCGTCGGCGAGGCGATGATGCGGAAGACGGACGCCGAGGTCCGGCTCATGAAGGAGGTGGCCCTCATGAGCGACGCGGGCATGATCGCCTTCATGAAGGCCGCGGAGCCGGGCGTCAGCGAGCACGACCTCGCGGCCGAGGCGAACTACGCGCTGTTCAAGGCGGGGGCCGAGGACACCGCCTTCCCGCTCGCCGGCTGCGGCGGGCCGCGGTCCGGGTTCAAGCACTCGATCCCCACGAACCGCAAGCTGCGGGCGGGGGAGATCGCGTTCACGGACCTGGGCGCGCGGCTGAAGGGCTACTGCAGCGACACCGCCCGCGGCAAGGTGGTGGGCGGCGCCCCGAGCGCGGAGCAGCGGCGGTTCCTGGACGCCCAGATCCAGATCGTCCACGAGACGATCGCGATGATCCGGCCCGGGCGTCCGGATCGGCGACGTCGCGACCCGCGCGATCGAGATGGCGAAGGAGTTCGGCTACGAGGAGTGGTTCTACTTCCGCGGGCACGGGATCGGGGCCACCACGCACATCCCGCCCAGCTTCGTGCCGGGGAGCAACGTGATCCTGGAAGCCAACACGACCTTCGCGTACGAGCCGATGTTCGTGCGGAAGGACTTCGGAACGGCCTGCGTCGAGGATCTCTACGTCGTCACCGCCACCGGGTGCGAGCGGCTCTCCGAGGCGCCCGAGCGGTGGTGGGACTGAAGGAGGCGGTGAGCATGCGAGGACCGGGAATGACCGGGCGGGCAGTCGTGCGGGCGGGGCTCGGGATCGCGGTGGCGCTGGGCTGCGCCCTCGGCGGCGCGGCCGGCGCCGCGGCCCAGGAGCTGGTGATCGGGGTGATCGCCCCGCTGACCGGCAGCAAGGCGGAGCAGGGCATGCAGTTCAAGGAGGGGGCGGAGCTGGCGGCCGCCGACCTCAACAAGGCGGGCGGCGTGCTCGGCCGCCAGGTCCGGCTGGAGCTGCTCGACGACGAGGGGCAGCCGAAGAACGCGGCGGCGGCCGCCCAGAAGCTCGCCGCCAACCGGAACGTCATCGGCGTCATCGGGCCGTCCAGCACCGCGAGCGTCCGCGCCGCCTTGCCCATCCTCGAGCGGGCGAAGCTGGTGACCATCTCGCCGAGCGCCTCCACCGCCAGCCTCGTGACCGACCACAAGTACATGTACCTGATGTCGCCGGCGATCCCGTTCTACGGCCCGCTGGTCCCCCGGTTCGCGCAGGTGGAGCTCGGGGCCAAGCGCATCGCCATCGTCAAGGTCAAGGACGACTGGGGCCTCGGCGTGAGCAAGGCCACCGGAGACTACGCCCGGGCCAACGGGATGACGGTGGTCGCCGAGGTCGAGTACGCGCAGGGCGACCGCGACTTCAAGTCGCACATGACCGCGGTGAAGGCGCAGAACCCCGACGTGATCATCCTGAACACCCACTACACGGAGGGCGCGATCCTGACCAAGCAGGCCCGGGAGCTGGGCCTGACGGTGCCGATCGTCGCGCAGGGCACCAACGTGTATCCCCAGTACGCGGAGATCGCCGGCGCGACGGCCGAGGGCGCGCTCGGATGGGTGGACTTCCTGGCGACCCTGGACGACCCCGGCGTCAAGCGGGCCGTCGCCAAGTTCCAGGCGGCCTACGGCAAGCCGCCGCTCAACTACCACGTCACCAGCTACGACGGTGTCATGGTGATCGCCGACGCGATCCGGAAGGTGGGGAACGCCGAGGATCGCGACGCGATCGCCCGTACCGTCAGCCAGCTGAAGGACTTTCCTGGCCTCGTCGGCAAGATCTCGTACGACGCCGAGCGCCTCCCCGTCCGGGAGCTGTTCTGGACGACGGTGAAGGGCGGGAAGTGGGTGCTGTACCAGCCGACCAAGTTCAAGATGTAGCCATCGCACCGCGGGCGTGATCCCGGGCCAGCCGGCGCCGGGATCGCGCCCGCCGGGCGCCTCGCCTCCCTGCCATGCTCCTCCAGCACGCCGATCAACGGACTCGTCCTGGGCAGCGTCTACGCGCTGATCGCGGTCGGCTTCTCGCTCGTGTTCAGCGTGCTGGAGATCATCAACTTCAGCCACGGCGCCATGCTCATGCTCGGCGCGTACTTCGGCCTCGTGCTGATCGGCGCGCTCGGCTGGGGGTTCCTGCCGGCGGCGGCCGCGAGCGCGCTCCTCGTCGCGGTCGCCGGCGCCATCGTCGAGCGGGCGACGGTCGCGCCCCTCCGCCGCCGGGAGTCCCCCCGCGTCCTCGCGCTGATCAGCACGATCGGCGCCTCCATCACGCTGGAGGCGGCGGCCCAGCTCGTGTGGGGCGCCCAGGTGCGCGGATACCCCTCGCCGCTGCCCGCCGGCGGCTTCGCGCTCGGCGCCGCGCGGGTGACCTACCTCGAGTGCACGATCATGTCGGTCGCCGCCCTCCTGATGGGCGGCCTCGGGCTCTTCGTGCGGTACTCGCGCACCGGGCGGGCCATCCGCGCGATCGCCCAGAACCTGCCCGCTGCCCGCCTGATGGGGATCGACGTCGAGCGGACGATCGTGACCGTCTTCGCGGTGGGGTCGGCGATCGGGGCGGTGGCCGGCATGCTGACCGGCGCCTACTTCAGCTTCGCCCAGCCGTCCATGGGCTTTCTCCCCGGGATCAAGGGCTTCGTGGCCGCCGTGCTCGGCGGGATGGGCAGCGTGGTGGGGGCGGGCCTGGGCGGGCTCCTCCTCGGCCTGGTCGAGAGCCTGGGCGGCGGCCTCCTCTCGTTCGAGTACAAGGACGCGATCGTCTTCGGCGTGCTGATCCTGATCCTGATCGTGCGGCCCTCCGGGATCCTCGGCTATGACACCGGCGAGAAGGTCTAGCGGGCGCCGGCGGCGCTCGCGGGCGCGCCGGGGTCGCGTCGCGTGACCGCGCGCCTCCTCGTCGCGGGCGCCGTGCTCGCCGCCGCCGGCGCCCCGTTCCTCGCCGGCGACCAGTACGTCCTGCACGTGCTGATCATGTGGGGCATCTACGGCGTCCTGACCCTCGGGCTGAACGTCATCAACGGCTTCACCGGGCAGCTGTCCCTCGGCCAGGGCGCCTTCTACGGGATCGGCGCGTACTGCGCCGCGATCCTCACGGTGACGGCCGGGTGGTCCTTCTGGGTGGCCACGCCGGCGGCGACGGCCCTGTCCGCGCTGATCGGCATGCTGGTCTCCCTGCCGGTGCTGCGCGTGCGGGGCATCTACCTCGGCATGGCGACGTTCGGGTTCGCCGAGATCGTCCATGTCGTCCTGCGGAGCTGGGAGAGCCTCACGAAGGGAGTCCTGGGAATCGCCGGGATCCTGCCGCCGATCGCGCTCGGCATCGACTTCGGCACCCAGGACCGCTTCTTCTATCTCGTCCTGGCCGCGGTCCTGCTGAGCGTGCTGCTGTCCCACCGGATCTACCAGTCGTCCGTCGGCCACGCGCTGCTCGCGATCCGCGACGACGAGCTGGCCGCGAGCCTGCTTGGGCATCAACACGACGGCGTACAAGGTGGCGGCCTTCGGCGTCGCGGCGGGCCTGGCCGGCCTGGCCGGCAGCCTCTTCGCGCACTACCTCACCTACATCAGCCCCGAGAACTTCACGAGCGTGGAGTCGATCCTCATCGTCACGATGCTGATCGTGGGCGGCCGCGGGAACACCCTCGGGGCCGTGGTGGGCGCCGGCCTCCTGGTCGCGCTGCCGGAGCTCCTCCGGGTGGTCAACGTGTACCGGCTGCTGATCTACGGGCTCCTCCTGATCGGCGCGGCGGTGTTCCGGCCGGACGGTCTGGTCGGGCGGGTGGGGCGCGGGCGCCGGCGGGCGCGCCCGGCGGCGGCGGCGCTGCCGGACCCCGAGCGCCGGACGCGGCGGCGGCGCCGCTGCTCCGTGTCGAGGACCTGCGGGTCCGGTTCGGCGGGCTGGTCGCTCTCGACGACGTCTCGTTCTCCGTCGCGCGCGGCGAGGTGTACGGGATCATCGGCCCGAACGGGGCGGGGAAGACCACGCTCTTCAACGCCATCACGGGCGTCGCCCCCGTCAGTCGGGGCCGCCTCCGGCTCGCCGATCAGGATCTCGTCGGCCTGGCGCCCTTCCGCCGGTCGCGCGCGGGCATCGCGCGGACGTTCCAGAACATCCGGGCGTTCGCCGGGATGCGGGCCTGGGAGACCGTGGAGGTGGGGTTCCACGCGCGGCTCCGCCGGAGCGGCCTCGCGCACCTGCTCGCGACGCCGGGCGCCCGGGCGGAGGCCGGCGCGGTCCGGAGCCAGGCCGACGCGCTGCTCCGGTTCGTCGGGCTGGAGGACGTCGCCGAGCAGCTGGCGCGAAACCTGCCCTACGGGCACCAGCGCCGGCTCGAGATCGCCCGCGCGCTCGCCACCGGCCCCCGGCTTCTCCTCCTGGACGAGCCGGCCGCCGGGATGAACGAGAGCGAGTGCGAGGAGCTGATCGGCCTGATCCGGCGCATCCGCGACCAGGGCGTGACGATCCTCCTGGTCGAGCACCACATGCAGGTCGTGATGGGCGTCTCGGACCGCATCCTGGTGCTGAACTTCGGCCGGCCCATCGCCGAGGGGACGCCGGCGGCCATCCGCGACGATCCCGCGGTGAACGCCGCGTATCTGGGCACCGAGGTCCGCGACGCCGCGCCGGGGGTCGCCGAGCGTGCTTGAGCTGCGCGACTCTCGGCGTCCACTACGGCCGGATCCACGCCCTCCGCGCGGTCTCGCTGCGGGTGCAGGCGGGCGAGATCGTGGCGGTCCTCGGCTCGAACGGGGCGGGCAAGAGCACGACGCTCCGGGCGATCTCCGGCCTGCTGCGGCCCTCGGGCGGTCAGATCCTGCTCGACGGGCAGCCGGTCGGCGGCCTGGCCGCGCACCGGGTGGTGGCCCAGGGCGTCATCCACTGTCCCGAGGGCCGCCAGGTGTTCCCGCGCATGAGCGTCCGGGAGAACCTGCTGCTGGGCGCCCATCGGTGCCGCGATCGCGCCGAGGTGGCGGCCCGGGTGGAGCGCGCCCAGGGGCTGTTCCCGATCCTCGGCGAGCGCGCGGCGCAGCTCGCCGGCACCCTGTCGGGCGGGGAGCAGCAGATGCTGGCGATCGGCCGCGCCCTGATGGGCGGCCCACGGCTCCTCCTGCTCGACGAGCCGTCGCTCGGACTGGCGCCCCGGATCATCGAGACGATCTTCGGAGCCATCACGGCGATCAACGCGGCCGGCACGACCATCCTGATGGTCGAGCAGAACGCGGCGAAGGCGCTCGCGATCGCCCACCGCGCCTACGTGCTCCAGGTCGGGCAGGTCGTGGCCGAGGGCAGCGGGCATGACCTGCTGGCCGACGGGCAGATCCGGCGGGCGTACCTCGGGCACTGAGTGGTCATCAGGAGCTCGATCCCCGTGTCGCCGGCGAAGACCGCGCCGGCGGCGAGCGGATACAAGATGGTCGGCGCGTCAGGCTGGGAAGCATCTGGGGCGCGGCGACGCCGACAGGCTCGCGGATCGCCGTGGTTTGATCCCGGCCCGCGGGGCCGGCAGCGTGGCGGTCAGATTCCGGGGCCGCCGTCCCAGATCGGGAGCGACGGGGGCGAGAGCGTCCACTGGTCCCGGCCGGCCCAGTCGCGCGCGGCCGTGTCGCCCAGCGAGTCCGCCTGGGCCCGGTTGATCGCGCGGCACAGCTCGGCCTCGTCCACCCCGGGCACGCGGCCGTTCCGGACGACCACACGGCCGTCGACCATGACCACGTCGACGCACCGGTTCGCGTTGTAGTAGACGAGGCTCTTGATCGGATCGCGCCCGGGCGCCATCGGCATCCGGTCGGTGCGCACCAGGACGAGGTCGGCCTTGAGCCGGGGCCCAGGCGCCCGAGGTCGGGGCGCCCGAGCGCGTCGGCCCCGCCAGCGGTGGCGGCGTGGAACGCCTCCGCGGCGGTCGGCGATCGCCGTGTCCTTGTCGAGGGCCTTCGACACGATCGCGGCCCAGCGCATCTCCTCCAGCATGTCGTGGGGGCACGAGTCCGTTCCCAGGCCGACCGTGACTCCGGCCCGGACGTAGCGGCCGAACGTCTCCATCGTGATCCCTCGCCGCGCGTAGGGCCACGGACAGTGGGCCACGGCGGTCCCCGACTCCCGCAGGAGCGCGAGCTCGTCCGGGCCCTCCTTCCAGCGCACGTCGCTGTGGTGGCCGAGGAAGATCGCGTGGGCCAGGAGGAGGTCGGGGCCCAGCAGGCCGATGCGGTCCAGCCACTGGACGGAGGTGACGCCGTGGCGGCGCACCATCTCGCGCACCTCGACCTGGCTCTGGGCGCCGTGGATCGTCATGCGCACACCGAGATCGCGGGCCGCGCGCTGCGTCTCGCGCAGGAGCGCCTCGCTGCACGTGTCGATCTGCGCGGGCGCGAGGAAGGACTGGAGGCGGCCGGCCTGGCGGCCGGCCGTCCGCTCCACCAGGCGCACCGCGTCGCGGAGCCCCGCGCGGCCCGCGGCCTCGTCCCACCGGTAGAGCACCTCGTGGCCATTCGTCGTGTACCAGGCGGCGGACCGGAAGAGCGGGCAGACGTACGCCCGGAGCCCCAGGTCGCCCAGGATGCGAAGGTACTCGTCGTGGACCTCCGCCTGCTCGTGGGTGCCCAGGTTCGACGAGACGAGATCGACCACGGTCGTGCAGCCGCTCTGCAGGAGCTCGACCGCCGCGAAGCGGAGCGCGGCGAGCGCCCCCGGCCCCACGAGCGTCCGGGCTGCCGGCAGGTACTCGTACAGGCCGCTGCCGCCGAGCTTCCGGTTGCCCGTGTCCTCGAGGAAGCCCTTGGCCAGCGGCTGCGACGCGAGGTGGGAGTGGAGACTGATGAGCCCGGGGATGACGAGGCAACCTGAGGCGTCGAGCTCGGCGTCGCAGCGCCGTCGCCGGCGGCGGGCGCCGCGGCCGAGCCGACCGCGGCGACGCGGTCGTCCTCGACGAGCAGCCAGCCCTGGGGGATGAGCCGATGCCGCGTGCCGTCCCAGGCGACGACCCAGTCCGCGCCGCGGATCATCGTGCGCATGCGTCCGGTCTCCTGCGTCCTCTGTGGTGCCCGTCCGACGGGAGGAGCGGCCGGCTACCCGGCGCCGGGCCGTCCCTCGATGACGGGCCCGGTGTGGATCACGCGCGCGCTGGGCGATCCGGAGCGCGGAGCCTCCGAGCAGTCTACACGCGCTCGACGACGATGGCCCAGAACGGCGCGGCGCCGACGTTCCGGATCTCGTGGACCATGACCTGGGGCGCCCAGTGCGCCCCGCCGGCCGGGAAGCGATCCTCGCGGGGCTCGCCGGTCGGGAACCGCTGCACCGCGTGCGCGGCCGTCAGCGGGATGATGAGCCGGGGGGCGTGGGCATGCATCGACCGAACCTGCGCCGGCCCGAGGATCTCCTCGTAGACGCAGACCGTGTCGTTCCGGAAGAGCACCTGGTCCCCGAAGGTCCGGGTCACCCCCGGGGCCTCCGGCAGTGACCGCACCTCCACGAGCATCGCCTCGCCGAACGGCTGGGCCCCGGCCTGAGGCAGGAGCTCGCCGTCGCCGAGCCAATCGACTCGCCCCCGCGCGATCGGAAGATATCGATCCGCGCCGCGCTGCCGGTGGAGCAGCGCGCCTCCGCCATCCTTCACGCCGACGACGAGCGCGTTGGTGAGGGGGATCGGGTCCGCGGGCCCCGTGCCCGAGGCGTCATCGATCCCGATGACCAGCACCGCGTCGTTGTCCAGCAGGCGTCGAATCGGCATGGGTCCTCCGTCCTCCGGCAGGCGTCGGCGGAGCGCGGCCGGGTCGTCGAGCAGGTCGTTGCTGGCGCGGAGCTCCAGCGTCAGGTCCCGGCTTCCGGCCTCGAACTGGCGCTCCCCGATGCGGTATTCCATTCGTGCCGTCCCCGGCGGCCGAGTCTAGCAACCGTCTCGCGGACGGGTCAACGGACCGGGCGGCCGCGCCGGGGCCAGAGATTTCCGTGCGGTCTGCGCCATTCCGGGGTATAGTTGCATCCGTCTGGTTCTGACCCCCGGTTCACCTTCGAGCCTGAGTCCTTTTCAGACCGCGGCACCCCGCCTCCTCTTCCGCACGGTGGGACGCGACCTCAACACCGCGGAAGACTGGCTGGGCCCAGGTTTGCCCTGAAGGGACTCACACACCATGTCGTTCAACACCTTTGACCTTCACCCTGACCTCCTGCGGGGCGTCGCCGCCCTGGGGTTCGACGCGCCCACCCCGATCCAGCGGGACGCCATCCCGCCGGTTCTCGCGGGCCGGGACGTGCTCGCGTGCGCCATGACCGGGAGCGGCAAGACGGCCGCGTTCCTCCTGCCGATCCTCCATCGGCTGCACGGGCGCCCGCGCGGGACCACGCGCGTCCTCGTCCTCGCCCCCACGCGCGAGCTGGCCGCGCAGATCGACGAGCACCGGCAGGAGCTCGGCCGGCACACGCGCCTCACCGGCGCGGCCATCTTCGGCGGGGTCGGCTACGGGCCGCAGGAGCAGGCGCTCCGCCGGGGGGTCGACGTCCTCGTCGCCACGCCCGGCCGGCTGCTCGACCACTTCGGGCAGGCCTACGGCCGTCTCGCCGGCCTGGAAGTGCTGGTTCTGGACGAGGCGGATCGCATGCTCGACATGGGCTTCCTCCCGGACATTCGCCGCGTCCTCCAGCATCTCCCGGCGCGCCGCCAGACCCTCTTCTTCTCGGCGACCATGCCGCCCCCCATCGTGGCGCTCGCCCGGGAGATCCTGCGCGACCCCGTCACGATCGCGGTGGAGCGTCCGCCGGCGCCGGCCACCGGCATCACCCACACGGCGTACCCGGTCGCGTCCGAGCTCAAGTCGCGGCTGCTCCTGCGCCTGCTCGCAGAGCCGGGCACTCGCAGCGTTCTCGCGTTCACGCGCACCAAGCACCGGGCGAACCGGCTGACGGAGTTCCTCGGCCGCAACGGGATCCGGGTGGAGCGCATCCACGGCAACCGCAGCCAGGCCCAGCGGACGCAGGCCCTGGCCGGCTTCAAGAGCGGGTTCTACCAGGTGCTGGTGGCCACGGACATCGCCGCGCGGGGCATCGACATCGACGCCCTGAGCCACGTGGTCAACTTCGACGTCCCGCCGATGCCCGAGGACTACATCCACCGGGTGGGCCGCACCGCGCGGGCGGAGGCGCTCGGCGACGCGCTCACGCTCGTCGCGCCGAACGAGGAGGGGGACCTCCGCACCATCGAGCGGGCCATCGGCACCCGGATCACCCGGGCGACGCTGCCGGACTTCGACTACAGCCAGCGTCAGTCCGAGCGTCTGGAGATTCCGCTCGCGGAGCGCCTCGCCGCGATGCGGGCTCAGCGGGCCGGCCAGCGTCGGGGAGCCAGCGGCGGGCGGCGCCATGCGCCGGCCGGATCATCGGCCCGGGCGGCCCGGTAGCGCCCGCAGTCCAGCGCATCGAGCGCCGCACTGCCTCACGCACGCCGGTGACGGCGCGGGCCCTGGGTCCGCGCCGTCGCCGGTGCTGGCGGCGTCCAGGTCTGGCGGAAGTCACCGGTCGTCGCGGATCCGCGCGATAGACTGAGCCGGGATGGCTGACCCCGGCTCCCGGCTCTACGAGCTACGCCTGCCGGCCGTCACCGACGCGCGGGTGCGCGTCCAGGTGGCGCAGGTGCTGGATCGACGCATTCCAGCTGGCGCCGGCGCGAGTCGGGGCGAGGCCCTCGGGCGTGCCGGGGTCGTGGTGCGCGTGCCCCTGGGGGATTCCGAGGCGGTGGCGCTCCTGCGGGAGCTCTACGCGACGGGTGTGGCGCCGGCCGGCGTCGTCCTCCGCCCTCTCGGCGCCGGGTTGCCGCGCGAGCGGGCGGCCGAGGAGCCCGCCCTCGCGACCTTCGCGCGCCACGGCGGCAGATTCGTCCCGACGTGGAGCTGGCCGGCGTTCGTCTTCGGACCGTTCTGGTACCTCAGGCGGGGGCTCTACGGCAAGGGGCTGGTGCTGCTCGGGCTCAGCATCTGCCCGTTCTTCTCGCTGACCGTCACGGTGCTCCTGTCGGCGGCGATCCTGGTGTACTGCGGCGTGGCGGGAAACTGGGACGACTACCTCTGGAGGGTCAGGGGCACTCAGTGGTGGTGACCTGAGGCGCGATCGTCCCGGGCCGGATTCGGCGCCGTTGCCGGATCGGGCGCGTCCGGCCCGGCGGGAGGGAGCTTCGGGCCGCGCATGACCGCGAGGCACGCGTACCCGAGCAGGATCCAGACCACTTCCCGGAACCGGCGCACGACGCTGAAGGCCAGGCCGGTGCCCGAGTCGAGCCCGAGCAGGGCGAAGATGCCGACGATCCCGCCCTCGAGGATGCCGATCGATCCCGGGATCAGGAATCCGACGGCGCGCACGCCGGTCGCTCCCGCCTCGATGACGAGCGCCGTGAGCAGCGAGACCGGTGAATCGAGCAACGCCAGCATGAGCCAGGTCTCGAGCGCGCCCGCCGCCCATCCCACGACACTCAGCCCGAGGACGGCGGCGGCCTGTCCCCGGCGCTCCCGGTAGAACCATCGCAGGTCGGCGTCGAGCCGATCGGCGCCCACCGCCACGCGATCGCCCAGCCCGATCCACGCGAGGGCGCGGCCGCCGATCCGGAACATCCCCCGGCGCTGCACCCAGATGAAGCCCGCGGTCGACGCGGCCATGTAAGCGCTCAGCAGGGCGAGCAGGATGAGGATCGACGAGGACATGCTTCCGGCGGCGGCGGCGATCACGAAGGCCCCTCCGATGAACACGGCCAGCGACGCGACCAGCGCGGTCTTGGCCACGACGACGGACACGAACCCCTCCTCGATCGGCACGGTCCCGCCCGCTCGGACGAGGAGGAAGGACTTCAGCGCATCCCCGCCCATCGTGGCGGTCGGCGTCGTCTCGTTCACCGCCTCGCCCGCGAGGCGGACGGGGAAGAGGAGGCCGAATCGCGGGCGATGGCGGGGAAAGGCGAGCCGCCAGGCCTCCGTCTTGAAGAGGTTCGTCACGGCCTGGGGGAGGAGGATCAGCGGGAGGCGCCAGGACAGCTTGCGCAGCTCGGCGACGAGCGTGGCGACGCCGATCTCCCAGACGAGCCAGACGACGATGAGCGCGCCCGCCAGGACGGCGAGCGGGCGAAGCGCCTTCAGGAGCACCGGGGAGCCAAGAAGGACGAGGCCAGAGGGCGGGCAGGGGCGATCCGGGAGCAGCTCACCGCCCGCGCATTTTACTCCACGAGCCGGCGGGCGATCGAGGTTTCAGCGCGCCGGCCGAGGCCCCCGCCGCACCCGTCGCTCGTCCGGCTTGCCTGGCTAGGCCGGCCTCGGCGGCGATCCGGGCCCGGAGCGTCTCGTCGGGCAGCCGCCCGTGGGCCGCCTTCATGTTGTCGCGCAGGTGGTCCGGGCGCGACGTCGCGGGAATCGCGCACGTGATCGCCGGATGCGAGACGACGAACTTCAGCAGCACCTGCGCCCAGCTGTCGCAGTCGATCTCGGCCGCCCAGGCCGGCAGCGGCTTGGCGCGCAGGCGGCGGAACAGGTCGCCGCCCGCGAAGGGCCGATTGGCGATCACCGCCACGCCCCGCTCGCGGGCGATCGGCAGGAGGCGGCGCTCGGCGTCCCGCTCGCCGACGGAGTAGTTGATCTGCACGAAGTCGACCGGCTTCGAGGCGATGAGCCGGCCCACGGCCTCGTGGCTGTCCGCCGTGTAGTGCGTCACGCCGACGTAGCGCACGCGGCCCTCGCGCTTCCATCCCGCGAGCGTGGCGAGGTGCGCGTCGACGTCGACGAGGTTGTGGACCTGCATCAGGTCGATGCGGCCGGACCGGAGCTTCCGCATCGATTCCTCCATCTGCCGGATCCCGGCCGCGGCCCCCGACGTCCACACCTTGGTCGCGAGGAAGAGCTTCGACTGGAGCCCGAGCCTGGCGGCGAGGTCCCCGACGACCTCCTCGGAGCGTCCGTACATCGGCGAGGAGTCCACGAGGCGACCCCCGAGCTCCGCGAAGGCGCCGAGGACCTCCTCGAGGGGCGCCAGCGCGGCGGGACCGGGGGCGACGTCGAACGTCTGCCAGGTTCCGAGACCGACGACGGGGATGGTCTCGCCGGTCGAGGGAATCCGGCGCGTCAGGATGGCCGACCCCGGCCCAGGCCCCGCGGCTCCGGCCGCGCCCTTCGCTCCCATGGCCGCTCCCATTCCGGCCGCGCCCATCAGGCGCAGCGCGTCGCGTCGTCTCACGTCGGCGACGCCCGCCGCCGCCTCACTCGGTCGTCCCGCCGGTCTACGTCGGCACGGTCAGGGGCCGGCCGGGACGGATCACGGTCGGCGGCGTGAACTCGTGGACCCGCGCGCCGATCTCGAGGCGCTGGAGCGTCAGCTCGCCGGCCTCGACCTGCACCACCGTCTCCCGCGGGGAGATGCGGACGGTGCCCCACGCCGTTCCCGCGGTGAACAGGCTGCGGAACTCCGGCACGTCGACGCGCGGGGCGAAGCGGAGGCGGCGGGCGGGGGCGCTGTACTCGTAGCCCGAGAGCGCCAGCAGGAGCGCCCACGATGCGAGGGCGCGGGCGTAGTGGTGACCGCACTCGAACTCGTCCCAGGGGTTGCGCCGGACGCCGTCGTGACGGTCGCGCACGGCGCGGACGACCTCCACGCCGGCGTCGACCTCGCCCTCGTACATGAGGAGGCCCGCGACCGCGTACTCGGTCCCCGTCCAGCACTCGTCCGCGTAGGGGAAGGGGTATTGCGGGCGGCCGCCGCGAGGCCACGTGCACTGGAGGACGGCCGCCTCCTCGTTGACGGCGTAGGCGCGCTGGCAGCTCTCGTGGTCGACCAGCGACGGCCGGAAGTTGTACCGGAAGATCGAGTGGGCCGCCGTGCGGACGTGATCCGCGGGCAGGAGGTGGCCGAGCCCGACCACGTGGGCGAACCACTGGCCGAGGAGCTGGTCGGCCAGGCAGCCCGGGCCGTACTGGTAGCGGGGCGTGGTCTCGCCCTGGCGGATCGCCGGCGGATGCCGCTGCGGATACTTGCCCTTCTGCACCTCGTGGGGCTCCGGCATCCGCACGTGCTGCTCGTAGTACTCGCCGTTCCAGAGCTCGCGGTCGTAGCGGGCGCGGCCCGAGGCGTAGATGCGCGCGTACTCGGCCGCGTCGGGGTCGCCGAGATGGCGCGCCATCTCCTCGGCCGCCCGCAGCGCGCCGAGATAGAGGGCGCCGCACATCGTGTTCGGGCCGTAGAACTCGATGTCGTAGGTGTTGTGCTGCTCGCCCTCCATGACGCCGTCGCGGTCCGGGTCCCACAGCTGCCACGCGTAGGCGAGCGTCTTCTTCGCCTGGGGCCAGAGGGACCGCAGGTAGGCGTCGTCGCCCGACACGAGCCACTCCCGGTAGAGCTTCATGAGCGTGCCCATCTGGCCGTCGGCCGCGGCGACGTAGTTCCACAGGACGCCGGTCTGGAGCGGCAGCATGGTGCGGAACTTCTGCTCCCCGTCGGGGAGGGTGTTGTACTGGTAGTCGGTCAGCCGGACGGACCGCTCGAGCTGCGGGAAGAGGAACGCGAGCGCCTGCGCATAGTTCCAGACGTGCGTGCAGTTCATCGGGCAGCAGCCCGCGTTGTCGTCGCACCCCTCGAAGGCATGGAAGCGGCCGTCGGCGGTCCGGAGGCACGTCGTGGTGCGGATGATGGACATCTGGCTCGAGACGGCGTCCAGCACCTCGGGCGGCAGCGTGGAGTCGAAGAGCGCGTCGCGGAACGTCCGCGTCCGCGCGGTGAGGTCGGGCAGGCGCTCCAGGGTCTCCGTCGCCGCCGCCCAGGCGTCCGGCCACTGGGTGGCGAACCAGTTGGTCATGCGGCCGCCGACGACGCTCTGGCCCGGCAAGGTCTCGAACGGCCCCCAGTAGTTCACCAGGCTCGGGAAGTGCCAGGCGAGCACGACGGGGAGCTCGACCGTGTCCCCCGGCCCGATCCGTGCGCGGAGCCCGAGGGTGCCCGCGTCCGTCTCCCCGGCGGGGCTCGGCGTTCCCTCCGCGCGGTCCGGCAGCCGGCCGTCGGCCCGGAAGTCGTCCCAGAAATTCTGGATGTCGTCGAACCAGCCGCTCCGCTCCCAGTGCTCGGAGAACGTGACGTCGCGCCAGGTCGTGGCCACCGCCACGGTGCCCGCGCCGGGATGCGTGGGATCGAAGCCGGGCCGGCTCATGCGGAGGCCGCGGATTCCGTGCTCGTCCGTCCACTGGTTCACGTTGCCGCCGAACATCGCTTGCCGACGGCCGCGCGGGAGGACGGTGACCCCGTCGTACCCGACCGGGTTCATCTGCGTGTACGCGAGCGTGACGTCCACCGCCCGGCGGGAGGGGTTCCGCAGGCGCCAGAGGAAGACGGCGACGGGGAGGCCGGACACGCGGTCGTCGAGCGGCACGAACGGGGTGAACGCCTCGAGCTCCGCCTCGACCGGCAGGCTCGAATCGTGGAACCGGATGGTCGCCGTGGGATACGTCCCGACGAAGGTCGCCTCCTCGAGCCGCGGGAGCGCGGAGGCCGCCCAGGGCGACAGGCCCCGGTCGCCCACGAAGGGCGGGAGGAGGCGGCGCTCGAGGATCCGCGCGACGGCGTCCCCGCCGTCCGGCCGCGCCCAGATCGAGAAGAAGCAGAGGGGCAGGTCACACCCCTTGGCGGGGCGGTTGAAGATCTCCCAGTCGCGCAGCTGGCCGCGGCCGCCGAGCGAGATCGTCCCGGTCCCGATGCCCCCGAGGGGGAACGCGATCTCCTTGAGCGCGGCGCCGGTGAAGTGGCGGGCACGCGCGGCGGCGCCGGACGGGGCAACGGTGCCAGGCGCGATGGTCGTGGGGGGCGTGGTCGCGGTGGACATGCTGGTCTCCTAGCGTGAGGTCGTCGACGCCCGCCCGATCGCCTGGGCGTACCCCACGAGGAGCGGGTGGGGCCGGCCCGGCGCCGAACGGGTCTGGGGCAAGAAGAGGGTGGCCAGGAAGAAGGGGTGGTGGGGCAGCTCGACGATGCGGACCTCGCCCTCGTCGCCGAGGCCGCTGACCCGCAGGCCTCCGGCCTCGAGCGCCGCCCGGTATCCGGGATTGACGCCGTACGCGCAGTAGTAGTCCTCGATCACCTGGCGCGGGCCGCCGTAGAGCGTCGCCGCCATCGTTCCCGGCACGATGGTCACGGACTGGGCCGTTCCGACCAGGGAGCAGGCGAGCGCCGTGACGACGGCGCGATCCGCCTCCGGGTTCGTCTCGGCGTGGTCGGCGTCCTCGATCCCGAGGACGTGGCGCGCGAACTCGACGATCGCGTGCTGGAAGCCCCCTCAGGTCCCGACGAGCGGGACGCCCCGCTCGCGGGCGTGGCGCACCGCCCGGAGCGCCCCCTCCATGCTCCGGTAGGGGCTGGCGGGAGCGATCCAGAGTCCGGCATACCGCGCGAGCCGCGCCGCCGCGTCGTCGCCCACGGCGTCGGTGTCCACCCACTCGAACGCGAGACCCACGTGCGCGAGCGCCTCGTTCGTGGCGACGTGCGTGTGGTTCCGCGAGTTGAAATCTCCGACGATGCCGACCAGCGGTTGCATGCTCACGAGGCGGGTCCTCCGTTCGCCGACGAGGTGCTGCGTGGTGCGGACGACTGCCAGGGCCAGCGCCGCCGGCACGATCACCAGGGGCGCTCCGCCGAGCATCCAGGTGAGGGACCCCGCGGCGCCGATCAGGCCCAGCAGGGCGACGGTGGGGCCGGGATGTCTCACCGCGACGACGAACGCGTTGCGTGTCGCCTCGAGCGCGCCCTGGCGGTAGAGCCCGGCCAGGGCGAGCGCATGGACGCCCACCAGCGCGGCGAGGATCAGCATGGCGACCTGGGCCGCCCACAGCGCGACGGCCCGCGTGGCCCCGTGCTCGTCCGCCACGAGGCGCAGGGCGGCGAGCTGCGCGTGCCAGCTCAGGAGGAGGGCCGCGGTGAGCACGGCGCCGGTCCGGAAGCCGGCGCACCGCATCCCGCAGGCTGGTCGACCAGGCCCCGAGCGGCTCGCCCCTGTTCAGCCGGGCGGCGGCGGCGGCGAGCGCGACCAGCCCGGGTCCCACGGTCAGCGGCGCCACGGCGAGGGCGAGCGCGGGAAGGCCGGCCAGAGCGAGGAGCCCGTAGGGGACGCACCACGCCAGGAAGGCCAGGTTCGCGACCAGGAGGCCGGGCAGACTCACCCAGAGCTGCGCGGCCATCGCCGCCCCGAAGGGCGCGGCCGGCGCCGGGGCGCCCGGATCGGGGCGCACGAGCCCGTTCGCGCCCGCGCCCGTCATCCCTTCATCCCCGTCAGCGTCACGCCTTCGATCAGGTACCGCTGGGCGAGCAGGAAGACGACGAGGACCGGGAGGATGCCCATCGACACGCCGGCCATGATGGCGGCGACGTTGCCGACGCCGAGGAAGCCCTTCATGATCGTGAGTCCGAGCGGCAGGGTCATCTTCTCCCACGTGCTGATGAACAGGAGCGGGCGGAAGAACTCGTTCCAGTAGAAGTTGAACGTGAAGATCGTCAGGGTCGCGAGCGCCGGGCCGGCCAGCGGCAGGATGATCTGCACGAACGTCCGCACGTAGCCGGCCCCGTCGACGCGGGCCGCGTCCTCCAGCTCGTTGGGGATCGTCAGGAAGAACTGCCGGAGGAGGAAGGTGCCGAACGCGCTGAACAGGGCGGGGACGATGAGCGCCCAGGGCGTGTCGAGGAGGCCGAAGACGCGGATCAGGATGAAGACCGGGAATGATGGTCACCTGTTGCGGCACCATCAGCTGGGACAGGAAGACGAGGAAGAGCGCCTCGCGGCCCGGGAAGCGCAGCCGGGCGAAGGCGTAGGCCGCCATCGAGCACGTCACCAGCTGGCCGAGGGTGATGAGCACCGTCACCTGAAGGCTGTTCACCACGAAGGCGACGAAGGGGATGTTCTCGAGGACTTCCCGGTAGTTCGCCACGTGCCAGGTCGTGGGCCACCACTGGGGGGGCAGGGAGAACGAGTCCTTGGCCAGCCGCCACGAGGTCGAGAACATCCAGGCGAAGGGCAGCAGCATGATCACGCCGCCGAGCAGCAGCGCCGTCACGATCAGCCGGTCGACCGCGCGCCCCCGTGCGAGGTCGGCGCCGAGCGCGCGATCCGCCTGCCCGGCGGATGCCCGTCCGCGCCACGGGCGGCCCCGCGTCCGTTTCCGTCACGACGCCACCCCCCAGCTCGCGGTCACGTTCACGGCCCGCTCACTGCCAAGTCACTGGTAGAAGACCCAGATCCGGCTGAGGCGGAACTGGATCAGGGTGAGGACGACCACGATCAGGAAGAGCGACAGCGCGATCGTCGACGCGTAGCCCATCTGGAAGAAGCGGAACCCCGTCTCGTAGATGTACATCACGACGGTCCGGCTGGCGTCTCCGGGCCCGCCGCTGGTCAGGATGTACGGGGAGTCGAAGATCTGGAAGGCGTTGATGAGCCCCCAGACGATCGAGAAGAACAGCACGGGCGTGAGGGAGGGCAGCGTGATGTAGCGGAAGCCCGCCCACCGGCCGGCGCCGTCGAGCGCCGCCGCCTCGTAGAGGTGGCGGGGGATGTTCTGGAGACCGGCCAGGAACAGGACGAAGTTGAACCCGAGATTCTTCCACACGCCCAGCACGACGAGAGACGGGACGGCCCACTGGCTCGAGGTCAACCAGGGAATGCGCGGAATGCCGACCCGGCCGAGGTAGTAGTTGATGATGCCGAAGTCGGTGTTGTAGAGGTACTGCCACACGATGGACACCGAAGCGAGCGACGTCAGGACCGGGAAGAAGTACGCCGTGCGGATCAGGTAGCGCCACACGGCGAGCATGGGCCGGTGGGCGGCGACGGCGAGCGCCAGGCCGAGGATGGTCGTCGCGCCCACGTACCACAGCACGTAGCTGAGGGTGTTCAGGTAGATCCGCGGCAGCCGGGTGTCCTGGAGGAAGTGGCCGTAGTTGGCGAGGCCCACGAACCGCGGCGACGTCAGGATGTCGTATTCGAAGAGACTCAGCCCGACCGCGGCCAGCGCGGGGCCGAGGACGAACACCAGGAAGCCGGCGATGGCCGGCGCGAGGAAGGCGAACGCGACCCACGCCTCACGGCGTCGGGCGCGCCCGATTGACCGGGTGAGTGGCATGACCCCTCGGGATCCGCATCCGGCGGGCTACGCCGGGGCGCCGCCGCTCTCGCGGGCCGACGCGGCGGTCCGGCGGGCGGGAATCGCGAGCGATCCCCGCCCGCGGGCGGTCCGCTACCGGCTCGCGAGGATGGTGGTGAACTCCTTGTCCGCTTCCTCGAGAGCCGCCGCCGGCGCCATCTCGTTGGCGAGGACGCGGCCGAGGTAACGGCGCCACGTCGCCTCGATCCGGTTGTAGGTTCCGGGTGACGGCACTGGCTTGGCGTTCGGGCCCTCGATCGACTCGTAGAAGATCCGGGCGTTCTTCGGCGGCAACTCGAACATGGCGGGGCTCACCGCCACCGAGCGCCGCGCGGGAATGGCCTGGCCGACCTGGGTCAGGATCTCGTGCGCTCGCTTCGACGTGAGGTACTTCGCCCACTTCCAGGCTTCCTGGGGGTACTTCGTGCTCTTGAGGATCACGAAGCCGCCCACCCCGTACTCGGTGACCTGGGCCTTCCACCGCGGGAAGTACTGGATGTCGAAGTCGGAGAACCCGGCCTTGGTCATCTGGAGAACGGGCCATCGTCCGCCGCCCGCCATGGCGATCTTCCCGGCGGCCATGAGGGAGTAGATGTCGGTGTGCGACGCCGGGGGCTTGGGCGAGACCTTGTGCTTCCAGACGAGATCCTGCATGAACTGCAGGACCTCGAGCACCTTGGGATCCTGCAGGTTCGACTTCGTCCAGTCGTCGCTCAGGATGTTGGTGGCGTTGGCGAACATCCAGGGCATCGTGCCCGAGAAGTACTGGACGGCGAAGCCGAAGCCGAAGACCTCGGGCTCGCCCGAGGCAGACCGCTTGGTCAGACGGTCGGCCAGCGTCACGAACTCGTCCTTGGTCCACTCCTTCTTCGGCGCCGCGAGCTTTTCCTTCTCGAGCATCTTGGTGTTGTAGTACATCACCATGTTGTTCCAGTCGAAGGGCAGCTCGTAGGTCTTCCCGTCGACCCGGAACACCTCGAGGAGCCGGGGGCTCACGTCCTTCATGTACTCCTCGATCTCGGCGTCGCCCTTCATGAAGTCGTCGAGCGGCGTCGCCAGGCCGCGGGAGACGACCAGCCGGGCGCCCTCGATCGCCACGCGGCTGACGTCGGGCGGATTGCCGCCCGCGATCATCGTCGCCAGCTTGTCGAAGTAGTCCCCCCAGCTCTCGCCGGGGACGGGCTGATAGCGGATCGTGATGCCGGGATTGGCCTTGGCGAACTCGCCGATCAGGCTGTCCCACATCGGCTTGTCCAGCCCGGCGCTGTAGTTCACGTAGGTGAGCGTCACCGGCTTCGCCTGCGCGACGGCGAGGCGCGGCCCGCCGACGGCGCCCGCCGCGGCGGAGACTCCGAGACCCTTGAGGACCTGCCGGCGCGACATCCTCGTCGTCTTCACTGGCGCTCCTTCCGGCTCCTGGCCGGCTCCTGGCCGGTGTACCTGGCCTGTACCTGGGTGATCGGCCGTCGCGAGGGTGAGGCAACCCCCCTGCCATGGTACCGTCTGCATATCAGGCTAGTCGCCGCGGTGTCAACGGCGGCCGGCCGCCTGTTGCGCAACGTGCGGCGCCGCGCGGTGCGGCGCACCGGGGAGAGGCCCGATGATTCGCTTTCACGTCCACGTCACCACGCACGACCTTCCCGGCAGCATCGCGACGTACTCCCTCGTCTTCGGGCCGCCGTCCGTCGAGAAGCCGGACTATGCGAAGTGGGAGCCCGCCGGCTTTCCGGTGATCTTCGCCGTGTCGACGCGGAAGGCGACGGCGGGGATCGACCACCTGGGGATCAAGGCCGACGCGGGGGAGGAGCTCGCGAAGATGACCGAGGGACTCCGGGCCCGGGGCCTCGCCCACGTCGAGCAGCGCGACGCCGAGTGCTGCTACGTGCGCGCCGACAAGCTCTGGGTGACCGACCCGAACGGGATCGCCTGGGAGCTGTACGCGGG
The DNA here is from genome assembly GCA_963745015.1 of uncultured Candidatus Rokubacteria bacterium. GTDB lineage: Bacteria > Methylomirabilota > Methylomirabilia > Rokubacteriales > DASRDR01 > DASRDR01. The sequence goes on along the minus strand of CAVUVU010000004.1, from coordinate 516,556 downwards.
AACGGGCTCCATCGAGGTGTTCGGGGACGACGCGCGGCCGGCCTCGAGCGACGCGTGCTGCGCCGGCGAGGCCGCGGCGCCGCTCATCTCTCTGGGTCCGAAGCGAAGCTGAGCTCTCGCGGAGCGCGCGGCGCCGCGCGGCCGACCGGGCGGGCTCCCGGCGCGCGGGCGTCGCATCCGGGCCTCGGCGTGACGCCGGGGGCTCAGTCGCCTCCGCCGGCGATGTGCGCGGTCCAGTAGTGATGCGTCTTCGCCACCACCGTGATGACGCTCTTCACCTCGTCCATCAGCCCGAAGCCCGGGTCGGCGGGGACGAGGAGGCGCTCCTCGTCGCAGCGGGCCTCGACGTTCTCCAGGATGATCGTGGCGCAGAGCCAGGCCGCCATCCTGGGCGAGTCGCACGAGACCGCGAGCCAGCCGGGCGCCGACGGCTCCGAATAGAGTCCGGTCGTCTCCCAGATGCCCCGCCGGATCTCCGCGACCGCTCCGGATTCGTTGGACGCCTCGGGGGTGCCCGCCGCCGCTCCGAGCACGCTCTCCGGCCCCCGGTGGGGCGGGCCGCCGAAGAGCGCCAGCTCGCAGAAGCTGCTCCACATGGCTCGCCAGTCGGGGCGGCCGTCCGGCCGCCAGACGAAGGGCGCCGAGCCCATGGGGGCGGCCGGCCCGGCCAGGTCGGGCTCGATGATCTCGCGCCGTCCGGCGGGGAGCGCGGGCAGCACCGACGCGAGCGGGTCCGGCGTCCCGTCGAGCCGCCAGAGCTCCACCGGGCCGCCGAGGAACTCCGCGAGGAGGCGGCACTGGCCCCGCCAGTCGTCCAGGATCGTGTACGGGATCTCGGCAGGGGACACGAGCAGCACGCGTGTGGGCACGGCACCGTCCTGGTTGGAGTACGATGAAGCCATCACCGTGTGGCGCGGAGTGTGAACGTCATGGCCCTGTACGATTTCCGCTGTACCGCCTGCGGGCTCGAGTTCGAGGTGTCGCGGCCCATGGCCCAGGCCGCCGAGCCGGCGCCCTGTCCCGTTGACGGCGCGGACAGCCGACGCTTCTTCACGATGCCCATGACGTTCTCCAAGGGAAGCTCGGCCTCCAAGGGAAGCTCGGGGCGGCCCGCCGGGGCGTGGCTGGCGCCACCACGGCCACAGCCATGGCCCCGGCGCGGGGTCTCACTCCCACTGAGAGGCCGCCGGGCGCCGCGCGGCCTTGCCTTCACGCGGGCCACGCGAGGGGAGTGAGCGTCCAGCCGGCGTCGCGGCCCGTCTCGCGTCAGTGTACACGGGGCCGTCTGCCCGAGGGCGGCAGGCGCGGCCCTGCCGGTCAGGCGGCTCCGCCGGCCGGCGGCCGCCGCCGCATCGTGTCGAGAAAGGCGTCGAGCTCGGCGTCGGTGGCGAAGACGTCCGTGGAGGGGAGCGCCTTCACGATGTCGAAGACCTGTCGCACGGCCGGCTGAAGGTGCGCCACCGCCACCCCGCCTCCGCGCGCCTCGAGCGCCTTCCGGACCCGGATGAGGACCCGGATGCCGGCGCTGCCGATGTACTCCAGCCCGGCGAGGTCGAAGAGGGCGGCGGTCACGGTGGGTGCCGTGAGGAGCGGCTCCAATCGCTCGTCGAGCGTCGGGGCGGTCTCCGTGTCGAGCCGCCCGCGGAGCGACACGCGCCGCCCTCCGTAGCCTTCCTCGGTGATCTGGATGTCGAGCCCCATGCGAGCCTCCCGCGGTCGACGACGTCAGGCCAGAGGGCGGCGGCCGGCTGGCCGGCGCCCCGCCGCGTCAGTACCCGTCACGGCCATGCGGGGCGGTCACCTTGCCCCGGTGCAGACGGAAGAGCAGGACGAAGTAGGCGACGGCCAGGGGAGCGCCCACGACCCACCAGCGGAGGGCGATCACCAGGCTCGTCCTAGGCACACTCGCATTGTAGGCGGTGAGCGAGCCGCCGTCCGCACCGATCGAGCGCAGCATCACGGGGAAGACGCAGGCCGCGGTGGCGGCCAGCATGCCCGCCAGGAAGGCGCAGGATCCGAGAAACGCCGCGAGGGGCCGGTCCGCACGGAGGCCGCGGTGAACGCCGAGCAGGCCGCCGACGGCCAGCAGGACCGCCAGCCATGCGAGGGGCCGGCCCGGGAGCGCCGCCAGCATCGGCGCGTTCACGAGCCACGTCGCGACCGTCAGGAGCGGCCAGAGCACGGCCACCCCCGCGTAGAGGCGCCCCGCCGCCCGGCGGCTCCGCGCGTGCACGGGCCCCTCCGACTTCCACAGGAGGAACGTGGCGCCGTGGCCGCCGAGGACGATCAGCGCGAACACGCCGGCGCAGACCGTGTACCAGTCGAGGATGCCGACGGGCACCCTCGCGGTGAAGTCCGTGAAGAGCGGCAGGGAGAACCAGCCCTCCGCGTCGAGGGGCACCCCCCGCACGAGATTCCCCAGCGCCGCGCCGAACAGCACCGGCAGGATCGTGCTGGCGCCGGCGAAGACGGCGTCCCAGGCCGCCCGCCACAGCGGGTGGTCGACGTGGCTGCGGAACTCGATCGAGACTCCCCGGAGGATCAGGGCCCACAGCACGAGGAAGATCGCGAAGTAGAACCCCGACAGCCCGGAGGCGAGCACGCGCGGGAAGGCGACGAAGAGCGCGCCGCCCGCTGCGAGCAGCCAGACCTCGTTCCCGTCCCAGAAGGGCCCGATGGCCGCCAGCACCTGCCGGCGCTCCGGGTCGCTCCTCGCGACGAACAGGTGGAGGGCGCCGGCCCCGAAGTCGAAGCCGTCGAGCACGACGTAGGCGGCGAGCATCGCGGCGGCGATGGCGAACCACAGCTCAGCCACGGAGCGCCTCGGCCGGGGCAGGCGCGACCGTCACCGGCGGTTGAGCCTCGAGCGGGTCCGGTCCGTGGGCGAGCTCGCGCCCGATCAGGAAGAGGAACAGCACCCCCAGGACCAGGTAGAGGCCGGTGAAGCCGATCAGCGTGAACAGGGCCGTGCCGGAGTGCACGCGGGGGCTCGCGCCGTCGGCGGTGCGCATGAGGCCGTACACGAGCCAGGGCTGGCGGCCGAGCTCGGCCGTCATCCAGCCGGTGGTGGTGGCGATGTACGGGAACGGGAACGCGAGCATCAGCGTCCAGAGCATCGGGCGGGAGCGCGCCAGCGTCCCGCGCAGCAGGAAGAGCGCCGCCAGGCCCATGACCAGGATGAACAGCGTGCCGAGGCCCGCCATGATGTGGAACGAGTAGTAGAGGAGCTCGATGTTGTCGGGCCACAGGTCCTCGGAGAACTCGTTCAGGCCCTTGACGTTGCTGTGGAACGTCCCGTACGCGAGGAAGCTGAGGAACCCGGGGACGACGATCGGGTTGTCGAGGCGCCGCTCCTTCACGTTGGGCTGGCCGATCACCACGATGCCGGCGCCGGTCTCGCTCTCGAAGTGCCCCTCCATCGCCGCCAGCGCCACCGGCTGGTGCCGGGCGACGAGCTTCGCCTGCTGGTCGCCCGTCGGGAACGCGACCAGCACGCTCGACACGAGACCCGCGGCGACCCCCATCCGGAGGAACCGCGGAGCGTGGTCGGGGTGGAGCCCCTGGAGGGCGTAGTAGGCGCCCACGGCCGCCACCACGAAGGAGGCCGTGACCACGCTGGCCGCCATCGTGTGAGCGTACTGGGCGACGGCCCACGGGTTCAGCAGAAAGGCCCAGAAGTCGCCGAGGACGCAGCGTGCCGTCGGCGGCGATGGCGTGGCCCACCGGATGCTGCATGAAGGCGTTCGTGCAGATGATGAAGTAGCCGGAGAGCCAGCTGCCGACGAAGAGCGCGAGGGCGGCCAGGAAGTGCCCGCGCCGCCCGAGCCGCCGCTCCCCGAACACCAGCAGCCCGAGGAAGCTCGACTCGAGGAAGAACGCGAACAGGCCTTCCATCGCGAGCGTGTGCCCGACGACGCCTCCGGCGTATCGCGAGAAGTTCGCCCAGTTGGTGCCGAACTGGAACTCCATCGGGATGCCGGTGACGACGCCGACGGCGAAGTTGATGCCGAAGATGCGGATCCAGAAGCGCGCGGCCCCATCCCACCGGCGGTCGCCGGTGCGGAGGCCGAGCGCCTTCATCAGGACGATGAGCAGGGCCAGGCCCATCGTCAGCTGCGGAAACAGGTAGTGGAAGACGATGGTGAAGGCGAACTGCAGCCGGTGCCAGAGGAGCGGGTCGGACATGCCGGGTGCCTCCGTGCGGTGCCTGGCTCCCGTCAGGGTAGACGAGTCGCGGGCCCCTCGCCAGCGCCGCATCGGTCGGCGTCGGATCCGAAGGCGGGCTGCAGGGAGAACGCGACGACTCCGGCGCGGCGTCCTCGTGGTGTCGGGCGCCGCGCCGGCGGCGGCCGTCAGCGAACGCTGACGAGGCGCGCCCGGACGGTCCGGGAGGCGCGTCGGAAAGCGGGCCGGATCGCCGGTGGCCGCGTCGCGCCCCGCCAGGGGGCGGATCCGGCGGTGGCCAGGGAGGGCGGCGGGGGCGAGCCCCCCGCGAGGCCGGGGCTCGCCCCCGGAGCACCCGTCCGGGGGTCAGTCCCGGTCGAGCGCCTTCAGCAGGCCCCGCTGCTCCTCGAGGCGCTTCGTCCGATCCTTGGCGAACCGCGCGACCCCCGCGCAGGATCGACTCGGCATCCAGGTGCGCCTCGGCGATGACGTCCGCCTCGAGCCCGCCCGTCAGCCACTGGTTGTCCCAGTCGGCCGTCAGCGAGTAGTCGTCGGTCAGCGAGCCGACGTTCCGCAGGGGCCACATCCGGCGCGTGCCGGAGCTGACGAACATGAGGTCCTGGCGCGCCTCCGGCGGCAGCACGGCCCGCTGATAGGCGAGGGGCTGGTGATCGAAGAGGTCCTCGCTGATCGCGGAGATCACCTTCACGTTGATCCCCGCCTGCTCGAGCCGCGGCAGGATGCTCACCAGGTTGAACGTGGCGCTCGACCCCTGCGCGACCACGTAGCCGTGCTTCGGCTGGCCCGCCGCGTAGTCCCTGATGACGTACAGGCCCTTCGCCGCGGCGCGGATGTCCGTGTCGGCGAACTTGGTGCGGTCGGCGACCTTGAAGTCCGGCCGCGCCACCTCGATGATGATGACGCCGACCTTCTTCTCGCGGGCGGCGATCTCGGCCGCCGCGAAGTAGCCGGGCGCGACGTCGTTGTAATCCCAGAAGCTCAGGTGGATGGCCTGGCCGCGCGGGAAGAGCTTCCACACCTGCGGCGCGAAGATCCCGAAGTGCGTCCGGGCGTCGGCCGCGGTCTCCGGGCCGGAGTGCCCGGCCAGGATGTGCAGCACGCCGGTGCGGAACTTGCTGTCCTGGTTCTGCTGGCTCCAGACGCGGGCGGGCAGGTACATCAGCGGCGTGAACGCGCCGTAGGTGCCGCTGAACGCCCACACGCCCGCGAACTTGTCGGGATCGAGCGACGCGCTCTGGCTGACCAGGCCGATGGCCGTCGACGCGTTGCCGGCCTCCTGGATCGCCGCCTTGAGGCGCGTGCCGAGCGGATTCGTGTCGGGGTCGTAGTGGCCCCAGAGACTGCCGTGCTCCAGGTTCACCGACTCCGACAGGTCCGCGGCCAGCGTGAGCGCGCGGTTGTCCGTGACGTGGTTCAGCCACTTGACCAGCTCCGAGATGCCGCGGCGCGCGCCCGCGACCTCGCCGTACTTCCGGAAGAGCGCGACCTTGACCTGCTTCTCGGCCCCCGAGAGCGGGTTCTTCACGGTGAGGGTCTGCGGCTCCTCGGGGAGGTTCGCGACCCGGAGCCGCTCGTCCAGGAAGGGATCGCGCCGCGCGTCCACGCGGAGCTTCAGATCGTCCGTGAGCGAGTCGCCGATCTCGACGAGGCGATCGGCGAGCCACTGACCGAGCCCGTCGCGGTCGAGCACGGACATCGCGACGTCGATGTTCGTCTTGAACTGGATCAGCCGCTCGCGCGGGTCGGCGACGGCCCCGTCGCGGATCCCGGCGAACTTCACCCCGTAGCGCTGCTCGAAGGTCTCGGCGAGCGCGACGAAGTACTCCGAGTTCATCTTGAAGGCGTAGGGGTGGCTGGGATAGCCGACGATCTGGTCCGTGCCCGGGAGCTTCCCGTTCACCGCGCCGGGCCAGTACCCCTTGATCGTCTTGCCGAACACGATCATGGGCCGGCGATCGCGCGGGTCCCACTCCTCCATGTCCCGCAGCACGCGGACGATCTGGTCGTAGTCGTGTCCGTCGGGGATGGAGAAGACGTTCCAGCCGTAGGACTTCCACTGGTCGATCAGGCGGTACCCGTCGAACTTCCGGTTCACCACGCCGCCGATCAGCGCGTCGTCGATGCCGGCGTTGTTGTCGGAGAAGAAGATCCGCAGGCGCTTGCCCACCTGGAGCGCGATGGCCTGGGTCTTCAGCTCCTGGGCGTGGCCCGCGCACATCGCGAACTCACCCTCGAAGGCGACGACCTTGGGCGACCCCGCCGGCGCGCCGACGAAGTCCCAGAAGGCGGCCTTGCCGGCCGCGGTGGCGATCCCGATGCCCGACGGGCCGCCATTGACGTCGTTCGTCACGTCCGTCGACTCGATGTGCCCCGACAGCGATCGAATGCCGCGGCCCCTGGCCTGCTTGAACAGCGGGTGATCGGCGAGCCCCTGATCGGCCAGCAGGGTCTTCAAGGCGCCGGCTCCGCGCCGGAACCCCAGCGCGTCCACCGAGAGCATGGCCGCGTCGGGCGCCACGTGATAGCGCCGGTCGCCCGTGGCCTCGTGCCGGCGGTGGAGCGCCTCGCCCATGACCATCCACAGGGCGTAGCAGGTGGGCGCGCAGTGACCGGCCGCCAGCATGAACTTGTCGGCGTACGGGTGCTTCTGACGCCGGTAGTCGAAGCGCAGCCCGCCCGACGCCGGCCCCGCCAGGTGCGTGGCCACGTTGAACGGCGTGTAGGCGAGCGGCCCGCCGAAGTGTCCGGTCTGCGCGTAGTTACCGAGCAGCACCAGCGTCATGCACGTCATGTACCCGACGTCTTCGAGTCGCTGCTGCTCCGATGGCCCCTTCGATCCGCCGACCGACGCTGGCGACGCTTGGCTCATCTGAATCTCCCACCCTTCCCATGTGAATGACGGTTCGGCCGCGACAGGCTCTGGGCGGCCGGCACCCGAGAAGTCCCGTGTGCGCGAGGCAGTGTCCGAGGCTGCCCGAGAATTCTACCCGAAATTGGGCGCTTCGGGGCGAGCGGCCGGTCGCCCGGAGGAGCGCGGCCGGGCGGCCGCTTCCCGGTCCCGGAGGGTCCTTCCGGCGTGCCGGATGGCAGTCCCAGCCCACCCGGCCATCCGGGCCGGTGCGGCGCCCGGAGGCCGAGCCCGAGGGCCGGATCGCGTGGTGGCCCGGGAGGGTCGCGGCCGGGCCCGGCTGGCGCCGTGGCCGCGCCGACCGCTGGGATACACTCTTGCCCGATGGCGCCGTCGTTGATGGAATCCGAGATCCGGAGCCAGCCCGCCATGCTCACCCGGCTGGCCGAGGACGCCGCCCCGCTGGCGGCCGAGATCGGCCGGGCGATCGCGCGGCGGCGCCCCCGGTTCGCCGTGCTGGCGGCGCGAGGCTCGTCCGACCACGCGGCGATCTACGCGAAGTATCTCCTCGAGACGCAGGCTGGACTCGTCGCGTCCCTGGCGGCGCCGTCCGTCTACTCGGTGTACGAGCGGAGCCCGGACGTCCGGGACGCGCTCGCCATCGGCATCTCCCAGTCGGGGCAATCCCCGGACATCGTCTCGGCCATCGACGGAGCCCGGCGCGGGGGCGCGCTCGCGCTCGCGGTGACCAACGACGAGACGTCCCCGCTTGCCCGCGCCGCCGACCTCGTGCTGCCTCTCGGCGTGGGGCCCGAGCGGAGCATCGCGGCGACCAAGACGTTCACGGCCGAGCTGCTCGCGCTCTGGCTCCTCGTCGGCGCCGTCGCGGGCGCGGACCCGGCCCCGTCGCGCGGCGTGGGCGACGAGGTCGCCCGGGCCCTCGAGGCGGCCGAGCGCGCGCTCGCCGGGCTCTCGCTCGGAGAGGCGGCGAGCCCGGTCGTCGTCGTGGGGCGCGGGTACAGCTTCCCGATCGCGCTCGAGATCGCCCTCAAGCTCCGGGAGGTCGGCGTCCGGAACGCGCAGGGGTTCTCCGCCGCCGACCTGCTGCATGGCCACATCGCGGCGGTGCATTCGGGGACGGCCGCCATCCTGGCCGGCGCGGCGGGCCCGACGCTCCCGAGCCTGGTCGACTGCGCGGCGGCCCTCCGCGGGCGCGGGGCGCGGACCGTCGCGCTGAGTGATGCCCTCGAGCTGCGCGAGCCGGCCGGGGTCGCGGTCCCGTTCCAGGCGGCGACCGAGAGCCTGGCCGCGATCCACATGGCCGTCGTCGGCCAGTGGGTCACCCTCCAGGACGCCGTGGCCCGCGGGCTCGATCCGGACCGGCCTCCCGGACTCACGAAGATCGTCCGAACCCTCTGACGGCGGCGCGCCAAGGAGGCGCCGCCGGCGCAACGATGCGCCAGCCGATCGAGGTCCATGTCGAATGCGGCAGCCTTCCGCGGCTGACGCGCGCGCCAACGGGACGCCGGGCCGCTCCCGCAGACGGCTTGTCGAAAGGCCGGGGGGCCTCTATCTTCGAGAGGCGTGGCTCGCCCGCGAGCCACCAGCATAGATCCCGAGGAGGCCGGACTCGTCATGCTCGATCGCCTGCTGGAGACACGCCGCACCCACCGGAAGGCGCCCTTGCCGTCACCGCCCGTCGGGCTCGACGTGGCCTACCGCATCCAGGACGAGCTGCGGGAAGCGCTGGTCGCCCGGGGTCAGCGGGTCATCGGCTGGAAGGCCGGGCTGACCGGCCGGATCGCCCAGGAGACCACGGGGATCCACCATCCCGTCTCGGGCTTTCTCCTGGGGGACGGCGTCTACGCGACGGGCGAGGCGGTGCCGATGTCGCGCTTCGCGGAGCTGGCGGTCGAGGTCGAGACCGCCTTCGTCATGAAGCGGGACCTGACGGGGCCGGGCGTCACGCCGGCGGCGGCGCTGCTGGCGGTGGAGGGCGCGCTCCCCGCGCTCGAGCTGGTGGAGTTCCGCTGGGAGGGGAACCCCACGGGCGGTGACCTCATCGCGGACGGCGTCGCCGGGAACGCGATCGTCCTGGGCCAGCCCCTGACCCCCGTGGTCGGGCTCGATCTCGCGCTCGAGGGAGTCGTCTTCGAGATGAACGGGCGCGTCATGGCCACCAACACCGCCGCCGAGGTCCTGGGCAATCCATTGAACTCACTCGCCTGGCTCGCGAACCATCTGGGGGAGCGCGGCCTGGGGCTCAGCGCTGGCGACGTCGTGATGAGCGGGTCGGTCTCCGCCCTCCTGCGGCCGAAGGCGGGAGACGTGGTGACCGCGCGCTTCACGCGCCTCGGGTCCGTCAGCGTCCGGTTCATTTGAGGAGGACGGCATGGGCAAGCTCCTGACGGCGTCACAGGTCGAGCAGTACCACCGGGACGGGATCCTCTATCCGGTGCCGGTCCTGTCTCCGGACGAGACGGCGCGCTTCCGCTCCGCCTTCGAGGAGGTGGCCGTTCGGCTCGGCGGGCGGCCGGTGGCGCAGGAGCTCGGCCACACGCAGGCGTACTTCCGCTGGGCGTACGATCTCACCACGCACCCCAGGGTGCTCGATGCCGTCGAGGACGTCCTGGGACCCGACATCCTCGTGTGGACGGTGTCGATCTTTCCCAAGTACCCGCGCGACCCGGGCTACATCTCCTGGCATCAGGACGGCACCTACTGGGGTCTCGACACGACCCAGGTCACCACCGCCTGGATCGCGCTCACCGACAGCACCCGGGAGAATGGCTGCATGCGGGTGGTGCCGGGCTCGCACCGGCGGCCGATCCTGCCGCACCGGGACACCTACGCCGCCGACAACCGCTTGAGCCGGGGTCAGGAGATCGCGGTGGAGGTGGACGAGGGGGATGCGGTCGACGTGGTCCTGCGAGCCGGCGAGATGTCGCTCCACCACGTCAACATCATCCACGGGTCCAACTCGAACCCCTCGGACGGCTCGCGGATCGGCTTCGCCCCGCGCTTCATGACCCCCGAGACCCGCCAGATCGACGGTCAGCCGCTCACCGCGGTGCTGGCCCGGGGGGAGGATCGTCACCGGCACTTCCAGCTGCTGGCGGAGCCGCCCGCGCTCGGCCTGGAGGAGGCGCTGGCCGCCCAGCAGGCGGCGGCCGGGCGCTTCCTGTCCGAGATGCGGAAGACGCGCGGTCACTACGCGGCGGGCGCCGGCGGAGACTGACCGCCCGACGAGGCCGGGATCACCCGGGGCGGAGGACGCCTGGCGTGTCCGCGGTCCGACGGGGGCCCGGGGTGCGCGGCAGGACGGGGCAACCGAGCAGGCGATGCCGGGGGGCTGCACCGTAGACTGTGCAGGGGTGCACTGTGGACTGTGCAGTCCCCGTAGACTGCTGAATTTTCAAGCGCTCCGTCCTTCCTGACCCGCCGGGACGTGCCGGGCTGCCCAGTGGACTGTGCAGGCCACTCCTTCGCCTTGGCCTCGACGTGATCGCCAACTGTCGATGAGCGCTGGCCTCGTCGACCAGGGGATCACCGGCACGGGGCGTGCACCAGACAACCATTCGGTCCATCTCGGATGCCGTTCGCCGGAACGCCGGCCGCTGGTCCGGATTGGAACCATTGGCGTGGGCACTGGATGGTCCGCGCTCGAGGGCGAGGAGGCCGCACATGGGCTGGCTCGACGATCTGAGGAAGTGGCTGGACACCGCCGAGGGGCCGGCGCCCGGCGCGGCCGCGCCCCCGCCGCCGACCTTCACGGCCGGTCCGCGTCCGTTCGGCGTGGCCCGGGACGTGGCCGGGGTCGAGTGGCAGACCGACAAGCGGACGAGCGCGCTCGTCCGCTACCGCGCCGCCGGGACCGAGGCGTGGTCGGAGGTGGTGGACGAGAGCCGTCAGCAGAACCACCAGCGCACGCTGGAGGGCCTGACTCCGGACACGGAGTACCAGGTCGAGGTGACGGCGACCGTCCCGAGGCGGGGCGGCGGGATGGTGACGCGGACGATCACGCTCCGGACCCTGCCGGCTGCCCTCGCCCCGCCGGATCAACCGCCGCCGGTCCCGCCGCCGCCGGATCAACCGCCGCCGGCGGGCGAGGAGCCGATCCCGCACGCGTCCATGACCGTGAACGTCCTGGCGGACCAGGCGGTCTGGCTGCCGGGCACCCTGACCCAGGTCGACCCGGCGTTCGTGTCGTGGCTGCGGCGGACCTGTCTCGGGGGCCCGACGAAGCTCGTGCTGGCCGATCTGGTGAAGGTGCCGGGCCGCATGCGCCAGGCGGGATTCCGGGGCCGGGACAATGCCCTCTGGTACACGCTCTCGCGCTCCTACGCCGAGTGGAACTGGCACACCAAGGCGGGTGACCCGGACAACCACCTGAGCAATCAGCGGCGCGAGCTGCACGACATCTGGGCGAACTACATCAACGTCGTCGTGTCGGTCATGCAGGCGGCTCCGCAGACGACGGCGCTCATCCTGGAGAACGACGGCCACGATCGGTGCGGCAAGACGCTCGGGGAGTACACGCAGCGGCAGATGAACGCCGTGCGTGGCCGCGTCGAGCTGGGTCACTTCTTCCAGGACTGACCGCGAGGGGAGGCTCCTGATGCGCGCGCGAGCCCGCCCGAAGCCGCCGGCGTCGAGGTCCTCGAGGGGCGTCGCCGCGCCCCGTCAGGCGAAGGTCGAGCGGTGGGCCAAGCGGGCGGACGTGGTCCTCGTGCCCCAGCTCGTCCGCCGGACCGTCCGCGGAGACGCCATCCCGTGCGCCGGCCTCCTCCAGCAGGGAACCGGAACGATGGAGAATTTCTCGCTGAGCACCTGGAGCCCGTCTCCCGGGCTGCTGCGCGTGACGGTCATCAGCTACGGACTGTCGACCGCGGGGGTCGGGCCGGCGTTCCTGCTCACGAAGACCCCGACCGGCTATTCGTTCTCCGGCAACACCTGCATGTTCACCTGGGGGGAGCAGTGCCCGGACGGGAAGGCGCTGCAGATGATCATCTCCATCTCGGGCAAGATCGCCACGGCTCCCGGCACCATCGAGTACACGTACACGAGCGAGCTCTTCTGCGGCGGCGTGCTCTCCTGTGTCGAGAACGGCAAGTTCGCCGGCACGAGGTCGGGCGGCGCGCCCGCGAGCGCCGAGGGGACGTGGTCCGGGAGCCAGACCTGGACCGTGCAGTGTTGCGGGGCTCGCTACCCCCTCCCGAAAGGCCGGTAGCCGGCCGCGTGACCGTCGGGAGGCCTCCGGCCGGAGCGATGAAGGCCGCCGGCGACGGTGGACGACCCTCAGAGCGGGCCGCCGGGGCGGCGGTTCTCCTTGATCGCCGGCGTCTGCTCCGGAGAAACAGGGCGCGCTCCACAGCAGGGGCGCGGCGTGCCGCGTCCGGAAGAGCTCCACGATGCCATCGTGGCGGCCAGTCGGCCATCCGAAGGGAGGCGTGTGATGGTTCGTGCGTATGTCCTCGTCGACACCGATCCGGCAGCCGGCTCCACCGTGCTCCCGCGCCTGAGGAGCCTGAGCCTGGGCAACTGCCTCCTGCTCGCCGAGCAGATGATGCCCGGGGAGATCATCGCGCACCTTCACTGCAACGAGCGGCGGGACGTCACCCGGGCGATCGTCGAGGACATCTCGAAGCTCGACGGGGTCAAGCGGACGACGCTGCTCATGCTGGCCGATCAGGGGTAGCCTCCTGATCCTCGAGCGGGCCTCAGGCTACAGCGATCCGCGCCGAGCTGGCAAGGGCTGGCCCCGGGCGGAGCGGTGGTGCACCTTGACGGCCGCGCCGCGTTCCAGGCGCGCGCGGCACCTGATCGGAGAGGACCATGGCGACCACGCGTCGGCGCGCCGGCCCGCTGCAGAAGCTCGACCGGGACCTGATGGAGCAGCTGCTCTTCGGGACGGGGCGGGCCCGGCGCTTCACGCAGGACTCCCCGGTGCTCCCCGACGTCTGGCTCGAGTACGCGAAGCAGCCGCCGGACGACGCGGGCCGCCGGGCCGGCGCCGCGGGCCAGGGGAGTCGCCGAGCGCCGGCCGACCCGCTTCCGCCGGTCAAGCTGCTCCTGACGCCGTACCGCGAGGTGGCGGCGGGCGAGGTGCGCCGGACGGTTCGTGAGCGCCTGCCCGTCGAGCGCCGGACCGCGGCGTGGCGCGCCTTCGGCCACGCACCGGAGCCGCTTCCCCGCGTCGTCTACAACCTGTCCACGGTCGCCGCCACCCTCCACTTCGAGGACCTGGTCCGTGTCGTGCTGCCGATGACCGAGTGGTGGCATCGCCTCACGCAGGACTGGACGGTCGACGACATCCAGGACAAGGCCTCGCAGCGCTGGCTCGCGCAGGCGATCAAGGATCCGGAGCACCAGCCCATCCGGCCGGGCGCGGAGAAGGCCGGGCGAAGGCTCCGCGTGCGCGCGGATCTCCTGTGGATGATCCGGGTGGTGGGGGCGCTGACCATCGTGCGGCGAGGAGGACGGCTGCCGCGAGCCTTCACGACGACGGAGGAGGGCGTCGCGGCGGCGACGGAGGCCGACTGGCTCCAGCTGGTCGTGGCCGTCGCCGAGCTGGTCCGGGGCGTCAGGTCGGAGCCGCGCGCCATGGTCTACTCCGTGAGCCTGAATCGCGAGGCGGCGCCGACGGTGTCGCGGTCCACGCTGGCCATCAAGGCCGACGCCGCCCGGCGCCTCTTCGCCATCTCCTGCCGGGACCTGACGTGGGCCGTCATCGACAGCGGCATCGACGCCCGCCACCCGGCCTTTCGCGCCCGCGATCCCAAGACCGACAAGGCCGTCAGCGACCAGCCGTTCGTCGACGAGAAGGGCGACCCCGCCAACTGCACCCGCGTCGTCGAGACGTACGACTTCACGCAGATCGACGCTCCTGCTCGACCCGGACTCCGAGGAGCTGCCCGAGGAGCTGAAGAAGCGGCTGCACGGCAGCTCCCCGGCGGCCAAGCGGCTGAAGCAGCAGCTGGAGGAGCTCTACGCGGCCCTCCAGCGCGGCCGCGCGATCGACTGGGGTCTCGTCGCGCCCTTCATCCGCGTCCCGCACGTGGACGGGAAGTACAGGCGCCCCGAGAACGATCACGGCACGCACGTGGCCGGGATCCTGGCCGGCGACTGGCGGCGGACGGAGTCGGGCGGGCTCCTCGAGGACGACCTGATCGGCGTCTGCCCGGATCTCCGCCTGTACGACCTGCGCGTGCTCGACGAGGCCGGCCGGGGCGACGAGTTCGCCGTCATGGCCGCGCTCCAGTTCGTCCGCTACCTGAACTCGACGAACGAGTACGTCGTCGTCCACGGCGCGAACCTGAGCCTCTCGATTCCGCACGAGGTCTCGAACTACGCGTGCGGCCGCACGCCGGTGTGCGACGAGTGCGAGCGAGTCGTCTCCTCGGGCGTGGTCGTGGTGGCGGCGGCCGGCAACCAGGGCCGTCAGCGGTACACGACGGAGGCGGGGCGCGTCGCCGAGGCGTACCTCAGCATCAGCATCACCGATCCGGGCAACGCCGACCTGGTCATCACCGTCGGCGCCACGCACCGCTACCGGCCGCACACCTACGGCGTCAGCTACTTCTCGAGCCGCGGGCCGACCGGCGACGGCCGCGTCAAGCCGGACCTGGTCGCGCCCGGGCGAGAAGATCACGGCGCCGGTGCCGGAGGGCGCCTTCGGCCTCAAGGACGGCACCAGCATGGCGGCGCCGCACGTGAGCGGCGCCGCGGCGCTGCTGATGGCCCGGCACAACGAGCTGGTGGGCCGCCCGGCGCGCATCAAGCAGATCCTCTGCGCGACCGCGACCGACCTCGGCCGCGAGCGCTACTTCCAGGGCGCGGGCATGCTCGACGTGCTGCGCGCCCTGCAGTCGCGTCTGACCGGAAGCGCCGCGGCACCGGCCGCGGGTCCGCCCGAAAGGAGACGCCGATGCTCGTGCTCGAAGCGCTGCGCGCCCAGTTCGGCGACTCGCTGATCCTCCACTCCGGCACCAAGGCGAAGCCCCAGCTCACCGTGATCGACGGCGGGCCGCCGGGCGTCTACGGCGACGCGCTGCGGCCGCGGCTGGAGGCCCTGCGCGCCGAGCGCAAGCTCGCGGCGCGGACGCCGCTCGACATCGACGCTGATGATGGTCAGCCACATCGACGACGACCACGTCGCCGGGCTCCTCGAGCTGGCGCGGAAGCTGAACGACCAGCGCGAGAGCGGCCAGCCCTTGCCCTGGAAGATCCGCCGCTTCTGGCACAACTCCTTCGACGACATCCTCGACAACGACGATCTCGCAGGTCGGCGGCGAGCGGCGTCGACGATGAACACGGCGTCGCTCGGCGACTTCCTGGCGCCGGAGGGCTCGCTGATCCTGGCCAGCGTCCGGCAGGGACGCGAGCTCCGCAAGCTGCTCGACGCGCTGACGCTCGGCGGCAATCCGCCCTTCAAGGGCCTGGTCCTGACCGCCGGCGCCGCGAAGGCCGTGACCGTGGGCGACCTCAAGATCACGGTGGTCGCGCCCCGCAAGACCGAGCTGCACGGAGCTGCAGAAGAAGTGGAACAAGGAGATCAAGCCGATCCTGAAGAAGGAGCGGAGCCGGGCGCGGCTGGCCGAGGTGGCCGCCTACGTCGACAAGTCGGTGCACAACCTGTCGAGCATCGTCGTCCTCGTCGAGTCGCAGGGGAAGCGCATGCTCCTGACCGGCGACGGCCGCGGCGACCACACGCTCGAGGGCTTGAAGGCGGCGAAGCTCCTGAAGGGCGGCAAGCTTCGCGTCGACGTGCTGAAGCTCCCGCACCACGGCAGCGAGCGGAACGTGGCCGCAGGACTACTTCGAGACGGTCGTCGCCAAGCACTACGTCGTCTCCGCCGACGGCAAGTTCGACAATCCCGACGTCGGCACGCTGAAGATGATCTCCGCCGCCCGGCCCGACGACGACTTCACGATCCACCTGACGTACCCGCTGGACGAGTTCAACGTGGCGAAGATCGGCCAGCAGGTGGCGAAGTTCTTCGCCGCGGAGCGAAAGGCCGGACGGGCCTACAAGGTGGTGACGCGCTCGCCGGAGGAGCTGGGGGTCCGGGTCGCCCTCGCCTAGCCCTTCGGGATGGCGGGGGAAAGAGCCGCTCGGGCGGGTGACCCGGCGCCGAAGCCGCGGCCGCCGGGGAGCGGTCCCGCGTCAGGATCGGGCGCGGTGGTTCCGGCCGGCCTGGCGAGATTTGCCCGGTGCGCGGGGCGCCGGGTTTCCGGGCTTGCGGCTCCGCGGCGCTCGATGGCGGGGGAGGGGTCGCGGCGGTGGGGACCACCGTGAAGCCGAGCACCCGCATGAGCGCCTCGATGGAGTTGGCGGGCGGCTGCCGCCGCCGGTCGCTCTGCCGGCGGTCAGCGTCCACCGTGCGCGCCGCGCGGCGCCGCTCCTCGACTCGCCGATCCAGAATCACGCGCCCTCGCCCCGAGGTTGCCTGACGAGGCTCGAGATACTGGGCGAGATCCGCCATGGCGCGGCTGACGATCACCAGGTCGCCGGCCGCGGGACCCAGGCGGGCTCTGGCAGCCGATTTCTTGGCGGGGCTCGCGCGCCGAGCGGCGGGGCGAGGCCCCGCGGCTCCGCCCGCGGCATGCGGCCGACGCGCACGCTTCATCATGGTTCGAGGATGCCAAAGGAGGCCCCGAGCACCAAGCCTTATCGGCCGATCACGTCCGCCGGGAGGCCGCCTCGCGCCCGCGGAGGGGCGCAGCCGTCGCGCGGGCGGCCGACAGCCGCAGCAGCCGTCCGGCCACCAGCCGGAGGGCGGCGCTCCGGCCGCGACGTCGGCCGAGAGACGGCGACGCGGTGCACAGTCCACAGGGCACCCTGCACAGTGCACAGTGCACAGACCCTAAGGCCCCGTCGAATAACACCTCCTGGCTCGCCTCGTCCGGGAACGGACCCCACCTGCAACCTAGACAGTGCAAGTGCCGCTCCGGCGGCCCCGGCTAACTCCGCGTTCCGGCGGCCCTTGGCTCGACCGGATGCCATGGCACTCGTGTTGCTCTGTCGATCGCGGTCCCGCGTGATTCAAACGCGGAGCTGTCCCGGAGGAGGCGCGCCGTGCCGTTCGGAGCCGAAGGAGTCGAGCCGGGGATCGGCCTCGCCCTCTCGGGAGGGGGCTTCCGGGCGACCCTGTTCCATTGCGGTGCGCTCTGGCGACTCGACGAGCTCGGCCTCCTGGCCCGGCTCGACCGGGTCTCGAGTGTCTCCGGAGGCTCGATCACCGCCGGCGTTCTCGCCACCCGGTGGAACGCCCTGCGCTTCGAGGGCGGCGTCGCCGCGAACTTCCGGGAGACGGTCGTCGCGCCGCTCCAGGCGTTCTGCCACCGGACGATCGACGCGCCCGCCATCGGGCTGGGCGCGCTCTTGCCCGGCCGCGCGCCGAGCGACCTGCTCCAGGCCGCGTACGCGGAGCACCTCTACGGCGCGACCACGCTCCGGGAGCTTCCCGATCGGCCGCGCTTCGTCTTCAACGCGACGAACCTCGCGACGGGGGTGAGCTTCCGGTTCTCCAAGCCGTACGCCGGCGACTACCGGATCGGCCTGGTCCGGAACCGGACGTTTCCGGTCGCGCTCGCGGTCACCGCGTCGAGCGCCTTCCCGCCGTTCCTGTCGCCGGTGGTGGTCCCGATGGACCCGGGCGCGTTCGAGCGGGTCGAGGGCGCCGACCTCTTCGACGAGGTCTCTTACCGTGAGCGGCTGCTCCTGACGGACGGCGGGGCGTACGACAACCTCGGGCTCGAGACCGTCTGGAACCGCTACGACACGGTGCTGACGAGCGATGCCGGCGCGCCGTTCGGGCTCGAGCTCGACCCCGAGACGGCGTGGCACAGCCAGGTGCTCCGGGCGCTCGACGTCGCGACCAACCAGTCCCGCGGGCTCCGGAAGCGCATCCTGATCGACGACTACACGCGGGGCGTCCGGAAGGGCGCGTACTGGGGCATCGACACCGACATCCGGAAGTACGGTCTCGCCGATTCCCTGCCGGTGCTGCCCTCCCGCATCCAGGAGCTCGCCCGGATGCGGACCCGGCTGAACGACTTCTCCGATGCCGAGCAGGGACGGCTCATCAACTGGGGCTATGCCGTGTGCGACGCCGCGATGCGGCGACACGCGGGAGCTGCCGGCCCCGCGCCTGCGTGGCCGGTGCCCGAGCTCCGGCTGGACCGGTAGGCCGCCACCCGGAAACAGGAGGACGATGGGATGAAACGCTCAGCGCCTCGCCAGCCCGCGCGCCGTCCGCAAGACCCCGCGCGCCAGCCGTCGGGTGCCGGCGCCGCCCGGGGCGGCATGCACCGGATGTGCGCGGTCCGCGAGGGGCCGCCCGCCAGTTCCCCTCGACGCTGTCCGGCGAGCGGACGCGTCTCATCGTCATGCACGCCGACAAGTGGGTGAACGGCACCGTCGTGAAGTACGCGTTCTTCGAGCCCCGAGAGCCGTTCTCGCGGTGGGCGGGGACGGACGCCCTCCGCAGCCAGGTCCGGAAGGCGTTCCAGCGCTACACGGACGTCGGGCTCGGCGTCCAGTTCGAGCAGGTGGCGGACCGCCCGAGCGCTCAGGTCCGCATCGGCTTCGAGGAAAACGACGGCCACTGGTCGTACGTCGGGCGCCAGGTGCTCAAGCAGGGTGTGGACGATCGCACGATGAACCTCGACCCGACGGACCGCATCTCCAGCGGAGACTACGGGGTCGACGTCGCGGTCCACGAGATCGGCCACACGCTCGGCTTTCCCCACGAGCACCAGAACCCGAACGCCGGGATCGTCTGGGACGAGGAGGCGGTGTACCGGGCGCTGGGCGGGCCGCCCAACAACTGGTCGCGCGAGATGACCTTCCACAACATCATCCGCAAGATCCAGCCGGACCAGGTCCAGGGCTCCTCCTGGGACCCCGACTCGGTCATGCACTACCCGTTCGAGGCGGGCCTGATCCAGAAGCCCGAACAGTACCGGCAGGGGCTTCAGCCGGCGGGCGGCCTGTCGGCGCGCGACCGGGAATGGGTGCACACGTTCTATCCTCCGCTGACGCCTGCCGACGACGAGGAGATCGCCCTCCTCGAGGCCAAGCGGCTCCAGATCACCCCGGGGCAGCAGCGGACCTTCGTGCTGAAGCCGACCGTCGACCGCTACTACGAGATCCGCACCTTCGGGACCTCCGACACGGTGATCGTGCTCTTCGAGCGGTCGTCGAGCGGCAAGGACTGGTTCGTCGCGGGCGACGACGACAGCGGCGAGGACCGGAACGCCTACATCCGGCGGCGGCTGCGCGCCGGCCGCACGTACGTGCTGCGCATCCGTCTCTACTACGCGGCCGACTCGGGCGAGACGGCGCTGATGTGGTGGTGAGCGCCGGGGAGGGAATCACGATGATCGAGGTTCGCGGGATTCCCGCGACGGCGCCGACCTTCGGGAGCACCGCGGGCGCGCGGGCAGGACGGTATCGCCGCGTCGGCCGGGGGCGCCTCGAAGCCCCGGCCGGGCCGCGCCGGAACGCGCTGAGCGAGCCGGCCATGGGCGACCTGTCGAACCATCTGCACGCGATCGCCGCCCGGCTCCAGATGCGGGTCGGGGAAACGCTGGAAGGCGAGGCCCGGAGACGGGCGAGCGTCTCGGGGACGAAGGGGGAGGACAGCCCGCTCTGGCGGCTGCTGCGGGGCTCCGCGGAAACGCCGGACATGGAGCTCCTGGACGTTCTCGGGTCGTTCCACGAGCTCGACCTGCTGGATCTCCTGGACGACACGAGCCTTCCGGACCGCCTCTCCGGCGTCTTCGCCCGCTCGCGGGACGTCATCGCCCGCCTGCTCGACGCCCGGTCGCCGTCCGCGATCCTCGACGTCGGAGGCGACCTGGGAACGGAGCTCGTCCGGCCGGCTCTCGGCGGCGTGGCCCGACTCGTCGGGGGGAACCTGGGCATCGTGCTCTCGTTCGTGACGACGCTGCGGAATCTCGCCGACGGGCGCGCCCCCGACGCCGTGCGGGAGGCCTTCCTCCAGTACTTCTTCGGGAGCGGGTTCCTGACGGTGGACGGCACGCGGATCACGTCGCCCGTCCAGCTGGCGGCGCTGGACCTCGGTGGGCTGGGCGACCTGCGGACCGCCGTGACCCCGAGGACGGGCGACCGCTACGTGCGCGACCTCGTGCGGCTCCTGGTCGAGGCCGTCGACGACGTGCGCTATGACGGGCTCGGGGGGCGGGTCACCACGGCCTGCGACAAGGCCGGGGACCATCGGGACAAGCTGATGCGCTGGCTCCGGGGCGTGTCCGGCGTCGCCGAGTCGCAGGCGATGAGCGCCGTGGAGCAGGCGACGCTCGGGGTCTCCACGTTCCAGACGAATCCTCTCATCGCGGCCGCGGCCGGCACGTTCGCCGGCACGGCGGCCCGCAAGGCCGCCCAGCACGTGTTCCTGAGCGAGCTCGGCGTGTGAGGCGGGCGCTGGCGCCGGCCGGCGTCGGCCATGGAATCGGAAGGCGAAGCCGCCCGCGCGCCCCGGGCGCGCCGGGCGGATGGAGGCGACCATGAACGGAACGCGGGAGCTCCTGGACCAGATCAACCGACGGACCGACGCGTTCGTTCGTCGCCTCGGTGCGTCGGCGGCCGAGGTGACCGAGGGGACGGCGGAGGGGCGCTTCACCTTGCCCGGCCTGATCGCGGTCATGGCCGTGGGGGCCAGCGATCGCCCGCGCCAGTCCCTCGTCGCGGAGGCGATCACCCCCGCCACGATCGAGCGCGCGCTGGACGAGATCGGCCGCCTGCGGGGAGTCCCGATCCGGGCGTCGGAGGTCCGGGAAGTCGTCCACCTCCTGACCACCGGCGAGGTGATCGTGGACGTCGCCACCGGGATTCGCGCCGCGCTCCTGCTCGTTCCACGGCTGCCGGTGGCGCGTGACGCGGGACGCGCTGGCCCTGCCGGACCTGCCGCGCGAGGTGGCGGAGGCGATCCGGGCGGACCTCAAGGACAACGCCCCGCGCACCCTCCGGGACGTGATCGTCGACCTGCACGACGGCGAGCTGGACGACCGGCGCCGCATTCTCACCCACACGCTCCGCGTCCTGCTCGGCCGCGCGGCTCCGGGCGTGCTCGTCGAGACGATCCGCGCGCTCATCGGGCCGGAGAACCAGACGCTGCGGCTCGCCGTGCTCGTCTACGCGCGGACCCAGGGCGTCGACCTGGACGAGAAGGATCTCGACGCGCTCTTCCGAGCGCTCAACCCCGCCGATCCCGACCTCGGGGTCTTCCTGGACCGCGGACTCGAGCGGGTGACGTCCGTGTACGGGGACGCCTCGCGGGCGGTGGCGCTTCTCCGCAGGATTTCCGCACCTCGTCCGGGCGCCGAGCTCGGCGCGGTGATCGATTGACCGAAGCCGCGGCCGAAGCCACGACCGAAACGACGGCCGAAAGGACGGAAGGAGCGGCATGATGGCCACGACCAGGATCCGGCGGGGCCCCTGCAATCCGGCCTGCACCGCGGTGGTCAGGTTCATGACCGACAAGGCATGTGCCGCCGAGCGTCGGCATCAGCATCCCGGGGTACAAGTCGGTCGACGGTTACCGCCACATCAACATCTTCGTCCGCTTCAACCAGGAGAAGCCGGACGAGGCGCCCGTGGACCTGGGGGTGCTCTTCGCGTTCGACACGAAGGGAACCATGGGCGCGCGCCGGTACGTCAACCTCGAGGAGAACGTGCCCGGGCCCCAGGCCACGAACTTCATCGAAGTGTCCGGAAGCGGCTCCTGGCACGGGGCGCCGCACAACACCAGCAGCTACGTCGCGCGCCTGCCGGTCATGGGGCCCTTCGCCTGGGTCGTCGTCTACAACCAGGCGCCAATCCAGCGGGTGGTCAGCGTCTGGGGCTATCTCGTCTCCTGAGCCCGTGATGGCCCCGACGCGGATGCGCGAGCCGGGGAGACCGCCGGGACCCATGGCCAGGGACAGTGCGGGCAGCCGGCCCGCCCGGCACCGTCCATTGCGCGACAAGGAGACCCTCATGGCCGACCACGGCGTGCGCGGGCTGCGGGCCCTCCTGCCACTGTGCGCCCTCCTGCTCTTCCTCGGAGGAGGATGCGGGAAGGACCGGCCACGGGCGGGCGAGGTCCTCGACGAGGCCAGCCGGGCGGGCCGGGCGGCCGCCTCGTTCCCGGCCGCCGCCGAGGACTACTTCCACGACATGGACGGCGGCGGCGGCCTGACCCGGGAGGAGATCCAGGGGCGCAACACCTGGCTCGTGTGGACGGGCGGGAACGACCGCTTCTGGGACGCGATCTCCGTCTCCAGCTTCGGCCTCTTCGACCTCCTCAAGATCCTCTCGTCCCACCCGGACAAGGGCATGCAGCACCTCGACCGGAGCACGCGCTGGAAGTATCTCGGCCTGGTCAACGAGCCCTGCTTCGACAAGCCGACCGGCCCGGATCCCCAGCGCTACGGCCTGTGGCTCGACAAGCGGCGCGCGGACTGCCCGCCCGACCCCTTCGAGAACGAGCAGCGGTACCCGGGCGTCCGGATCGGAGCCCGGGGCGGGAGCGTGCCGGTCGGCTCCTACTACGGGCAGGCGTCGGGGATCGTCGGCCTCCGGCTGTTCCCGAATCCCGACTTCGACGAGGCGGCGGCCAAGAAGTGGGACCCCGTGCGCTACTACACCGACGCGAAGTACTACGACTCGAAGGACCTGGTGCGGCCCTACCGCGTCGGCATGTCGTGCGCGTTCTGCCACGTCGGGCCGAGCCCCACCCGGCCGCCCGCCGACCCGGAGAACCCCAAGTGGGAGAACCTCGCCTCCAACGTCGGCGCCCAGTACTTCTGGGTCGACCGGATCTTCAGCTGGAAGAACGACCGGTCGAACTACATGTTCCAGCTCCTCCACACGTCGCGGCCCGGGGCCCTCGACACCTCGCTCGTGTCGACCGACTACATCAACAACCCGCGCACCATGAACGCGGTCTACGAGCTGGGCCCGCGCCTCCAGGTCGGCAAGCGCTGGGGGAAGGAGACGCTCGCGGGCGGGGGGCTCAACAACAGCCAGTTCAACGACTACGTCAAGACCGGCCCGCTGACCGAGTTCTTCCAGAAGCCCGACACCGTCCTGACCCCGCGTGTCCTGAAGGACGGCTCGGACTCGGTCGGCGCCCTGGGGGCCCTCAATCGCGTGTACCTGAACATCGGCCTGTTCAGCGAGGAGTGGCTCCTGCACTTCAAGGCCCTCGTCGGCGGGAAGCCGATCACGCCGATCGAGATCGGGGTCGCCCGGAAGAACTCCGCCTACTGGCTCGCCACCGAGGCGCAGACGCCCAGCCTGGCGCTCTTCTTCCTCAGGACGGCGGGACCCCATCGCCTGAAGGACGCGCCAGGCGGCGCGGCCCATCTGACCCGGGACCAGGCCCTCCTCCGGCGCGGCAAGGTCGCGTTCGCCGAGCGGTGCGCCCGCTGCCACTCGAGCAAGGCGCCCGAGCCGGCGGTCGGCGTCGACCCCGGCGGCTGCGCCGGATCCGGCTATCTCGCCTGCTGGACCCGGTACTGGGAGTGGACCAAGACCGACGAGTACAAGCAGAAGATGCGGCAGATCGTGCTCGCCGACGACTTCCTCGCCGGCAACTACCTGTCGAACGAGCTCCGCGTGCCCCTCCCGCTGCTCGACACCAACGCCTGCAGCCCGCTCGCGACCAACGCCATCGCCGGCAACATCTGGGACAACTTCTCGTCCCAGTCGTACAAGGACCTCCCGTCGGTCGGCACCATCACGGTGCACGACCCGTTCACGGGCCAGCCGCGGCCCTACCAGATGCCCGCCGGCGGCCGCGGCTACACCCGCCCGGCCTCGCTCGTGAGCGTCTGGTCGACGGCGCCCTTCCTCCAGAACAACAGCCTGGGGAAGTTCGAGTGGAGCCCCTCCGTCGAGGCGCGCATGCGGTCGTTCCAGGACTCCGTCGAGAAGCTGCTCTGGCCGGAGCGGCGGCCCCGGGACCCGGTGCTCGGCGACAAGGTGCCCGGCATCATCGACCGGACGACCGAGCGGAGCTACCTCCGCGTGGCGGCGGGCTTCCTCCCGGACGACCTCCAGCCGCTGCTCGGTCCGCTCAATCGGCACGCGCCCTGGCTCTTCGGGGAGGGCGGCGTCGACGATCGGCCCCATTCCGCCGGGCACGCCCGTGAACCTGATGGCGAACCTCGAGCTGATGCCGGACGGCGTCGACCTCGCCGGGCGCGCCGCGCACGTGCGGAAGCTGCTACCCGTCGTGCGCGAGCTGGTGCGGGACCTCAAGAAAGTCGGCGACTCGGCGAGCGACGAGGATCTGCGGCGGGCCTTCGCGCCGCTGGCGCCGCGCCTTCTCGCCATGAGCAAGTGCCCGGACTTCGTGGTCGACCGGGGCCACTACTTCGGGACGAGCGTCTTCAAGGAGGAGCCCGGGTTGAGCGACGAGGACAAGCGCGCCTTGATCGAGTTCCTCAAGACCTTCTAGGGCGCCGGCGCCGCATGGCACCAGAGGGTTCCCGCTCCGCGGACTGCGAGTACGTCGTGGTCGGCTCGGGCGCCGGCGGCGGGACGGTGGCCGCGCGGCTGGCCGAGTCCGGGCGCACCGTCGTCCTGCTGGAGGCCGGCGGGGACCCGCGCCGGCTGGCCGGCGGGGATCCCACCGATCCGGGGGGCAACCGTCTCCCCGACGCCTACGACGTGCCGGCCTTTCACGCGTTCGCCTCCGAGAACGACGCGATGGCGTGGAACTTCTTCGTCCGGCACTACGAGAGCGACGCCCGGCAGCGCGCGGACCCGAAGTACCAGGAGACCTGGGACGACCGGAAGGTCGACGGGGTGCTCTATCCGCGCGCGGCAGCGCTCGGCGGCTGCACCGCGCACAACGCGCTGATCTTCCTCTATCCGCACGACGCCGACTGGGACGGCATCGCCGAGCTCACCGGGGATCGCTCGTGGAGCGCGCGGAACATGCGCCGGTACTTCCAGCGGCTGGAGAACTGCCGGCATCGCCCCGTGTACCGGTGGCTCGCCAAGCTCGGCCTCGATCCGACGGGACACGGCTGGGCGGGCTGGCTCCACACGCAGCGGGCGGACATCCGGCCCGTCTTCCGTGACCGGGCGCTGGCCAAGGTGATGAAGAGGTCCGCCCGCCGGGCGGTTCGCGAGGTGGCGCCGCCGATCACCCGGCTGTGGTGGCTCGTGCAGGGCAAGGCCGATCCCAACGACGGGCGCCTGGTGCGGCAGAACGCGGTGGGCGTCGGCTACCTGCCCCTCAGCACGCGCGACCACGCGCGGACGGGGGCGCGGGAGCGGGTCCTCGACGTCGCCCGCCGGTACCCCGACCGGCTGCGCGTCGAGCTCGACGCGCTCGCGACGCGCGTGCTCCTCGACGCGGAGAACCGGGCGGTCGGCGTGGAGTACCTCTCCGGCGAGCGGCTCTACCGGGCGCACCGCCATCCCAGCGGGGCCGCCGGGGCGCGCCGGGAGATCCGCGCGTCGATGGAGGTCATCCTGGCCGGCGGGGCCTTCAACACGCCGCAGCTCCTGATGCTCTCCGGGATCGGGCCGCGCGAGGGACTGGAGCGCCACGGCATCGGGGTCCGCGTGGATCTCCCCGGGGTCGGCCGGAACCTCCAGGACCGCTACGAGGTCGGCGTGGTGAGCCGGATGGCCTTCGAGGAGTGGAAGGTCCTCGCCGGGGCCCGCTTCGCCCGGGGCGACCCTCAGCATCGGGAGTGGGCGAACCGGCGCCGCGGAGTGTACGCGAGCAACGGCGCGATCCTCGGGGTGAGCGCGCGATCCGCGCCGGAGCGCGCCCTCCCGGACCTCTACTGCTTCGGCCTGCTGGCGAAGTTCGAGGGCTACTACCCCGGATACTCCAAGCCCATCGCCGAGCGCCGCGACTACCTCACGTGGGCCATCCTCAAGGGCCACACGGGCAACCGCGCGGGCGAGGTGACCCTTCGCTCGTCCGACCCGCGGGAGCCGCCCCACGTCAACTTCCGCTACTTCGAGGAGGGCAGCGACCCGGCGGGGGAGGACCTGGACTCGGTCGTCGCCGGCATCAAGCTCGTCCGCCGCATCAACGCCGGGCTCCGGCGCGACGGGCTCATCGCGGAGGAGGAGCGGCCGGGGGAGCACGTGCGGTCGGACGCCGAGCTGCGCGACTTCGTGCGCGCGCACGCGTGGGGCCACCACGCGGCCTGCACGTGCCCGATCGGGCCCCGGGAGCAGGGCGGTGTGCTGAGCGCCGACTTCCGCGTGCACGGCACGCGCGGCCTCCGCGTGGTCGACGCCTCGGTCTTCCCCAGGATCCCGGGCTTCTTTCCCGTCAGCGCGGTCTACATGGCGGCCGAGAAAGCGGCCGACGACATCCTGGCCGCGGCGGGCTCCTGACGGCCCGCCGACGGTGTCCCAGTCAGAGAGGAGGCCACTGCCATGACGTACGACGTGCCCAAGCTCCTGACGATGTCCCAGAAGGAGCTCGACGAGCTGTTCACCAAGAGCGAGCCGGGTGACATCCCCGACGGGGAGGCGCAGGGCACCGCGATCGTCGCGCCGGGCACGACCTACGGCGCGGACCTCGCCACGCTCATCAACCACTTCGCGTGGCAGGGCAAGGTCTTCGACGGGAAGAAGGGCCTGCTCAAGAACCGGATCCTGCCGTTCGGGTTCAACGCGATCATCGCCAGGATCTACAAGGAGCCGAGCTGGCTCGACGGCAAGGAGTGCATCGTCCTCGACTACTCGGACACCTCGCTCGTCGCGCAGTGGATTCGCGACGAGATCCGGCAGATCGGGCCCGGTCTCTACCTGGGCAAGGTCTACTGGAGCCACAAGCGCCTCATGGACTTCGCCCTGAGGTTCTGATCGACCCGTGACGCCCCAATCGAGCTTCGCGGTGGTGGCGGCCGTGGAGGCGGGGCGCCTGGCCGAGCTGCGGACCCTGCTCGCCTCCATGAACCGCCGGCCGGGCGTGGTCGATCCCGAGAACGGCCTCGTCCCGTTCGGCCGGTTCGAGCGGCTCCACTTCGCCCGCTTCGTCCTGCTCGACGACCCGACCGGGGGCGACATCGCCGCCCACGGGGTGACTCCGCCCCGCCGCCCCGTGCTCCTGGCGTTCGTGGGGGACTGCGACGGGCCGGCGAAGGACTTCCTGGCCGAGCTCGCCCGGCAAGCCGGGCCCGGGCTTCGCCGGATCTTCTCGCACTGCCGGGGCTTCCCGGAGCGCGGCGACCTGCTCGACTGGATGCTGGCGCACGACCGGCCGGCGGCCACGCACTACGTGAACTGGGTGGGGCGGACGGTGCGGCAGATCCGCGAGGAGAGCGCGCTGCGTCAGGCGCTCGAGACGTACGTGGACACGAACGCCCGCGCCCTCGGTCCCCGGGCGCCGGCCCAGGTGTTCGACGACCTGCGCGCCTTCGTCGCGCGGGAGCGCCAGGCCGGCCGGCTCACCCTGACGGCCCCCGAGCCGACCCCGCTCGGCTGGCGGCTCCGGAAGCTCCTGCACCTGATCGGCGTGCCGGTCGTCCTGCTCCTGGCCTCGCCGCTCCTGCTCCTGTACCTGCCGGTCTTCGCGATCGTGCTTCGCCGGCGGGAGCGGTCCGACCCGGAGATCGCGCCGCGGCCGGACGCCGAGCACGTGAGGCGCCTGGCCGAGCTGGAGGACCACGACGTCACCAACCAGTTCAGCGCCATGGGCACGCTCAAGCCCGGCTGGTTCCGCCGGACGACGCTGATCTTCGTGCTCTGGATCGTGGCCTACACGACCCGCCACATCTACACCCACGGGTTTCTCGCGCGCGTCGGCACCATCCACTTCGCGCGCTGGACCTTCCTGGACGACAAGGAGCGGCTCCTGTTCGCCAGCAACTACGACGGCAGCCTGGAAAGCTACATGGACGACTTCATCAACAAGGTCGCGTTCGGCCTGAACGTCGTGTTCACCAACGGCGTGGGGTACCCGCGCACGCGGTGGCTCGCGCTGGGCGGCGCCAAGGACGAGCAGAAGTTCAAGTACTTCATCCGCCGGCACGAGCTGCCGACGGAGGTCTGGTACAACGCGCATCCCGGTCTCACCGCAGTCGAGCTGGAGCGGAACAGCCACATCCGCGCCGGCCTGGAGCAGCCGACGATGACGGACGCCGAGGCCCGCGAGTGGCTCCGGCTGCTCTGATGGAGGTCCGACGATGACGATGACGTCCACGGGAATCGACCACGGCGACGTCCAGGGGCTCGTGCGCTACGGCTACGCGCACATGACCGAGGCGCGCTTCCTCTTCCTCCGGGTGACGGACCCCGGCGCGGCCCGCGCGTGGCTGCGCGCGGCGCCGGTCACGCCGGCCACCCGGACGACTCCCCGGCCCCGGACGGCGCTGCAGGTGGCCTTCACCCACGAGGGGCTCCGGGCGCTGGGCGTGCCGGCCGGGGCCCTCCAGGGCTTCTCCGCCGAGTTCCTCTCGGGCATGGCGGGCGAGGAGAGCCGCTCCCGCCGGCTGGGGGACGTCGGCGTCAGCAGTCCGTCCGGCTGGCAGTGGGGCGGCCCCGGCAAGGTTCCCCACGCGGTGGTCCTCCTCTACGCCGAGCCGGGCCAGCTCGAGCCGTGGACCGAGGCCGTCACGCGCGACCCCTGGCGCGCCGCGTTCCAGGTGCTTCCCAGTCCGATCCCGGCGCCGCTGGACGGCGTGGAGCCGTTCGGGTTCCTCGACGGCATCAGCCAGCCGGTGCTGGACTGGGAGCGGAGCCGGACCGTCGGCGAGCGTGACCTGCTCGAGTACGACAACGTCCTGTCCCTCGGCGAGGTCCTGCTCGGCTACCCGAACGAGTACGGGAAGTACACCGACCGTCCGCTGGTCGACCGGCGGGACGCTCGCGGTGGCGAGCTCTTCCCCGCGGAGGACACGCCCGACCTGGGCGATCTGGGCCGCAACGGGAGCTACCTGGTCGTCCGCCAGCTGCGCCAGGACGTTCAGGGCTTCTGGCAGTTCCTGCAGCGCCAGGCGAACGGCGATCCCGATGCCGGGCGCGTCCTGGCCGAGGCGATGGTGGGGCGGACGCGGGGAGGCGATCCGCTTCTCGAGATCGGCGGCCGCCCGATCTCCGGCGTCGACCCGCACGATCCCGACGACGTCCGCTACAACCAGTTCACCTTCGACTCCGACGTGCACGGCACGCGCTGCCCGCTGGGCGCTCACATCCGGCGCGCCAACCCGCGCAACGCGGACCTCCCGGGTGGCCCCGCCGGTCTGCTGGGCCGGCTGATCCGCACGCTCGGCTTCGGCCGGAAGGGCTTCCGGGACGACGCGATCGCCTCCGCCCGCTTCCACCGGATCCTGCGGCGGGGGCGGGAGTACGGCCCGGTGCGGCCGGACGAGGCGGCGCGCCAGCAGGGCGGTGTCGCCGAGGGCGAGTCCGGGCTCTACTTCATCGGCCTCAACGCCAACATCGGGCGCCAGTTCGAGTTCGTGCAGAGCGCCTGGATGATGGGCACCAAGTTCGGCGGCCTCGCCGAGGAGAGCGACCCGCTCGTCGGCGGCCGCGAGCCCATTCCGGGGTGCCCCGTCACGAGCGTCTTCTCGCTCCCGCAGGCGTCGGGGCTGCGCCGCCGCGTGACCGGGCTCCCGCAGTTCGTCACGGTCAGGGGCGGCGCGTACTTCTTCCTGCCGGGCCTTCGCGCGCTCCGCTACCTCACGGCGTTCGGAGGCTGACCATCCGCCCCGGGCTCGAACACCTCGTCCCCGGTCGGCTCGCGGTGCGGCGTGGCGTTCATCGACTGCCGGAGCCGCGACAGCTCGCCGTAGAGGCGCCGCCGCCCACGGTTCTGGTTCCCGAGCGGGCGGTGCTCGGGGACGCAGTGCCAGGGATTGAAGGACAGGTTGTGGGCGAACGCCAGCTGCGCCGGGGTGTCGAACGTCTGCCGCGGGAGCCGGAGGGTGGCGACCGGCACCGGTCGCGACAGCCGCTCCGGCCAGCGCACGGACGCGTTCTCGACCGGCATGCGATGGGCGTCGGTCTGCACCTGCACGAGGAAGTCGAACTCGACGTCCTGGCGCGCGAGGGTGGCCGCCATCGCCTCGCGGAGGTAGTGATCGGGCGGGCGGAACGGCAGGCGCGGCACCCGGCTCCGCGTCCGCAGCCGGGGGCGGAACGAGTACTGCATGGCGCGGCCCTCGCCGAGGAGGTAGGGCACGCAGCCCCAGTACGGCGTCTCCAGCGGGCTCGTCAGGGTCCGCGCCCACAGCCCCTGCATCACGCCGTCCAGGAGATGCGAGTCGAACGGGTTGATGAAGTAGAAGAGGGGCGTGCCGCGGAGGCTGGCGGCCTGGAGCTTCGCGTTTTCCCGGACATCCGGCGTGGTGAAGGTCGGGGCGCTGATGCCCGTGAAGTCCTGGGTGAAGCGCTCGTCGTCGAGGAGCTTCGGTCCCGGCACGCCCATCAGCTTGGCGCTGATGCTCACGACCCCCACCTCCTCGATGTCGGGCGGGCTGGCGGGGCCGGGACCGGCGAAGCGCACCCAGGCCCGGAAGGTCCGGGGCGTGGCGAAGACGCCGTGGCGCCACTCCGCGGGGACGTCGTCCCGCACGGTGAACTCTCCGCGGACGACCCCGTGCGTCTTGGTGTTCCCCGCGCGCTGGAACTCGCCCGGCGTGTAGTGCGCGCGCATGTAGGCGGCCATGTCGCGGATGATGGCGTCGAGGAAGGCCTCCTCGCCGGGCAGGAGCCGTTCCTCCGCGAGCCGGAGCCCTTCGTCGGAGCGTCGCCGGTTGATCAGGAGCTGGGCGAGGGCCGCCAGCGGCTCTCGCAGGACGGCGTCGAGCGCCGGCCGGAAGAACGGATCGATCCGGCGCTCCAGCTTCATGAGCTCGATGGCTGCAGCGTGGAACGTCCTGAGGAGCATCCGTCTCTCCTCCATCGGCGAGGAGTCGCCCGGCCGGCCAGTGCCCCATTGTATGCCCGCCGGGCCGCCGTCCGCCCGCCGGGGGGGCCCGGCCGGCGGTGAAGCGCGTGACCGTGCGGCAGCGCGCGGCCGGACTCGTCCTGGGCCTGGGGCTGCTCGCGGCCGGATGCGGCAACACGCCGGCCGATCTCGAGGCTTGCGCCCGGGCCGTGTGGGCCGGGCTCCGCCCGGTCGCGGAGGACCGCGCCCAGCGATTCCTCGGCAAGGTCGGGGAGGAGCGCGCCCGATGCCGCGGCGGCGCCCGGGCGGTGGAGTTCCGGCGCGGCCCATGGGTGGACTGGCCGCACTACTGGGCGACGGGCGACGGCGGGAGCCGCCTGTCCCCGTCGGGCGGGGGACCCCGCTTCCTCCGGCCGGACCGGCGCGGCGTCGACGGCGCGCTCATCGATCTCGAGTACCAGCGCGTCGAGCTGCTCCGCTTCAACCTCTTCGACAGCGGCGGCACGTATCCGGACTACGTGCGAGGCCGGGGCGGCACCGCCGGGCCCCGTGCTCCGGACCTGGCCCGAGATGCGGCTGCCTCCGGAGCATCCGAGCTTCGCCGCCGTGGGCGGCGCCGGCGAGCAGCTCTGCGTCGGCGAGCTGATGCGCCACCGGACGCTGACCGGGATCTGCAACGACCTCCGGAACCCCCTCATGGGATCGGCGGGCATGCCGTTCGCCCGGAACGTCGAGTTCGAGGCGACCTTCCCGGATCTCGGCCGCACGGACCTGGCGCGGAATCGCCACGGCACGCGGCTCGGCCTGCTCCGGCCGGATCCCCAGGTGATCAGCCGCCGGCTGCTCGCGCGGGCGGCGACGGCGCCCGACACGTGCCGCGCGGGGCGTGGGTTGCCCGGCCATTCCGCCGCGGCGCGCTGTGACTACAAGCAGGCGCCCGCCCTCAACGTCCTGGCGGCGTTCTGGATCCAGTTCATGACCCACGACTGGTTCTCCCACCTCGCCGAGGGACGGAACTCGTCCGGGACGATCGCCATGGGCTGCGCGACGGCGCGGGTCGGCGACGTCGAGCGGCGGTTGACGGACGCGGACGCGGCTCGGCTCGGGTGCCGCGCGGCGGACCGGGTCGCCGCGGCGGCGCTGGCCCAGATCTCCGATCCGCCCACGTTCGACGCGGGGGGGCGCGACCGGCTTGCTCGCCCCTACCGCACCACGCTCAACACCGTGACCGCCTGGTGGGACGCCTCTCAGCTGTACGGCCACGACGCGGCGTCCCGGGCCCGGGTCAAGCGCGACCCCGGCGACCCGGCCAGGCTGCGGCTGCTGGTTCTCGGCGCGCGCGTCGCGGCGGGAGATCGGCTGGGCTATCTGCCCGTCTTCGAGGCCGGCGATCCGATCAACCCCCTCTGGTCCGGCCAGGAGGCGACGGCGTTCCCCGACAACTGGAGCGTCGGGCTCAGCCTCTTCCACAACGTCTTCGCGCGCGAGCACAACCTCTTCGTGGACGCGTTCCGGCGGCAGGCGGCCGCCGTCCCCGACAGCGACTCCGGACTCCGCGATCCCGCGCGGCCCGACCGCGTCCTGCGCTATCGCGACGTGGGGGACGACGAGCTCTTCGAGGTGGCGCGGCTCGTGGTGGCGGCGGAGATCGCCAAGATCCACACCGTCGAGTGGACGACCCAGCTCCTGTACGACGAGCCCCTGCGCCTGGCCCTCGAGGCCAACTGGTCGGGCCTGCTCGACGACGATGCGCTCGCCCGGGCCGCGCTCGCGAAGGTCCTCCGCACGGCTGGCCCGGTCCCGGGACGCCGGGAAGGCGGCCGCCTGGTACTCGGTCTTCGCCAGCGGGCCGGGCATCTTCGGGCTCGGCAACCGCGTGCACGCCGACGGCCCCGGGGGGAAGGCGGACGTCTGGAGCCTCGGGAACCCCGACCACGTCAACGGCGGGACGAACCACTTCGGATCGCCGTTCAGCTTCCCCGAGGAGTTCGTCACGGTGTACCGCCTGCATCCGATGGTTCCGGATCTCATCGAGTACCGGACGTGGGCCGGGGATCCCGACGTCATCCGGCTCAGGATCCCCGTGGTGGACACCTTCCGGGGCCGCGCGACGGCGGCGATGCGCGAGCACGGCCTCGCGAGCTGGGCCCTGTCCCTGGGGCGCCAGCGTGTCGGCCGGCTCACCCTTCAGAATCACCCCCGGTTCCTGCAGGATCTCGACTTGCCGCATCCCGGGAGCCCGACGGGCAAGGTCGACGTGGCCGCCCTCGACCTCATCCGGGACCGCGAGCGAGGAGTCCCGCGGTTCAACGAGTTCCGCCGGCAGTACGGCCTCCGGCAGCTGACGAGCTTCGACGACTTCGTGGATCGCAGGCTGCCGGCCGGCGCCCCCGAGCGGACCGAGCAGGAGCGGCTGACCGGGATCCTGCGCGAGGTGTACGGGCAGCACCGGTGCGACGCCGCGAAGCCCATCACGGCCGCCCAGGTCAACGACGACGGCACGCCGATCAACGACTGCCTGGGACACCCCGACGGCAGCCTGGTGGACAACGTGGAGGACGTCGACACCGTCGTCGGCTGGCTCTCGGAGTTCACGCGGCCCCACGGCTTCGCCATCTCCGAGACACAGCTCCAGGTGTTCATCCTGAACGCCTCGCGCCGGCTGTTCAGCGACCGCTTCTTCACCTCGAGCTTCCGGCCCGAGTTCTACGGCCACCTCGGCGTCCGGTGGGTCACCGACAACGGGCCGGACGGCAAGGTCATGGAGCAGGGGACGCCGGGCGGGCGCGCGGCGGAAGTCTCCCCGCTGAAGCGGGTGCTCCTGCGGACGATCCCGGAGCTCGGGCCGGAGCTGGCCCGCGTGGTCAACGTCTTCGATCCGTGGGCCCGGCGCCGGGATGGCTACTACTCGCTGGACTGGAAGCCTCGTTCCGGGGCCGAGGCCGACGAGGCCTTCCGGTAAGGCCCGGAGCCCCGGGAAGGAAGGACGGTCATGCTGGAGTCCCAGGTAGTCGGCATCGGGACGGGGGATCTCGATCGGCTCGTCATCGCGCTCTCGGGCGCGGTCGCCATCTGGCTGGGATACCGCCTGTTCCTCAGCCTGTCGCTCGCCGAGAAGGGCACGGGGAAGCTCGAGCTCCCGGGCGGCATCGCGATTCTCGTCTCGCGCGTGGGGCCCGGGGTCTTGTTGGCGCTGCTCGGGGCCGGGCTGCTCGCGTACGGGCTTCACCAGGGCGTGCGCATCGAGACGGACGCGCCGCCGGCCGTCACGGCGTCCGTCGAGGCCCGGGCCGCGCTCGCCCCGCCGCCCGGATCTTCGAGCCTGTCGTTCGACGGCGTCTTCGAGGGCCGGCTGAGCGATGCGACCGGCACCCGCCCTGCGCGGACCGTCCTGCGGCGCCAGGTCGATCGCGTCACCGGCGTCTACAGCGACGGCGCGGGCCGCGGCGACATCTCGGGGATCGTCGAGGAGGACACGCTGCTCTTCGTCTGGCAGTCGGGCGGCAGCCGCGGCCGCGGGCGGATGCAGGCGAGCCCGGGCGGCGTGGAGTTCAGCGGGACCTGGGGTCACGGCGACGCGTCGGCCGGCGCGGGCACCTGGACCGGTGCTCGGCGAGGCCGGTGAGAAGGCCGACGTGGCGGGCGGGGGGTGCGTCCGGCGTCGCGACCCTCACGATCCGGCACTGCCATCGCGGAAGGGCAGTAGGGGGAGGCCAGGCTCTAGCCCCGACGAAACGGTGTGGCGGGCAGTCGCCGTGACTGCCGGGAGGTGACCATGCGCCTGTTGATGCTCGTCGTCGCCGGCTGGCTGCTCGTTTCGCTCGGGCACGCCCAGGGCCCTCCCTCCGCCCAGGCGCCTCCCGACGATCTCACCGGCACCTACGCGCTCCAGACACAGCTGGGCCCGATGGTCGTGAAGATCCTGGTCACGGGCGGCCGGCTCACCGGGTCCCTGGACGTGCCTGGCAGCAACACGATCGCCCTCCGAGGCGACGCCCTGGGCCGGTACGCGCGCGGCACGATCGCCTCGGGGGTCGACACCGGCGAGTTCGAGGCCCTGATCGAGGGGGACACGCTGGTTCTGAGGCTCACGCAGAGGGATCAGGCGGTGCCGCTCCGGCTCCAGCGCGTCGACCCCGGCATCGCCGTGGCGCCGCCCGGACCGGCGCCGGCGCCCGGCCCGCGCCCGCCGGCCCCGGCCGGCGAGGGCGACCCGCGGATGGTGGGAACCTGGGTCGGTCAGACCTCGATCAGGAGCGGAGATGCCTCGATGACGTCCGAGGAGTTCCTGGTCTTCCGCGCCGACGGCACGTACGCCTACGGCAGGGGTCGCGCGGTCGCCGGCGGATCGAACTGGTCCTACGAGAGCGGCGGCGGCGCGACGGAGCGGGGGCGCTGGCGCACGGAGAACGGCATCTACTACATTTCCGGACAGGATGGCCAGTGGAAGCGGATCGGAAAGTACGGCCTGACCGATGACGGGCAGACCATGATGATCACCAACAACCAGGGCGGCAAGAAGCTGTGGAGCCGAACCCGGTAGGCGTGGATGGCGCGCGTCTCCCGGCGTGCGGGACTCCGGCGCGCCGCCGGCTACCGTGGCGCCGACGGGCGCGCCGCGTGGTGCCGGCGCCAGGCTCCGGGCGGAGTGCCCGCCGCCTTCTTGAAGGCGCGGCTGAACGCCGCCTCCGAGTCGTAACCGACCTCGCGCCCGACGGCGGCGACCTTGGCCCGCCGTCGGTCAAGAGACGTGCCGCCACCTGCATCCGCCAGCGCGTGAGGTATCCCATCGGCGGGTGGCCCACGAGATGGGCGAAGCGCTCGGCCAGCACGGAGCGGGACAGCCCGACGTCGCGCGCGAGACCCTCCAGCGTCCAGGGATGAGCCGGCCGGTCGTGCAGGAGCGCGAGGGCGCGTCCGACCGTCGGGATCCCGCAGGCCCGCGAGCCAGCCCGTCTCCTCGGCGGGCAGCGTCGCGAGATGGCGCCGCACCACCTCGACGAACATCAGCTCGCTCAGGCGCAGGCGAACGCACTCGCCGCCGGCCCGTCGCTCGCGGGATTCCGCGATGGTGAAGCCGATCAGCTGGTCGAGCGGATCGCCGATCGAGCGGGGACCCCGCACGTGGAGCAGCCGGGGCAGCGTCGCCAGGAGCGGGTTGAAGGGCTCCAGATCGCACGCGAGGAACCCGCACACGAGACGGAGCCGCTCCCCGTCGGCGCCACCCTCGGTGACGACGAAGGGCAGCTGCCCGGTCGCCATCTGCCGCATGAACCCCAGCACCTCGGCGCGGTCGGGCCCGCCGCGCGCGTCGGGACTCGTGGACATCGCGTACGCATCGCCGTGCGGGAGCACCAGGACGTCACCCGCCTCGAGCCGCACGGCCGCGTCCTCGCGCACGCCGCCCCAGCACGAGCCCTCGGTCACGATGTGGTACGAGATGACGTGCTGGGCCCCCGGCAGGACGGCCGAGGCCAGCGCCTTCCCGTCGGGCAGCTCGATGGTCCACGGCGCCGCGGCGTCCACCAGGAAGAACAGCGCTCCGGTCAGCCGCACGGTCCGCAGCACGTCCGAGAGCGCGTCGGCGCCCGTCGAGGCGGCGGCCACGGACTCCGGAGCAAGCGGGCCGGACGCGTGAGCAGAGGGCGTCGCCGTCCCGGACGGAGGAGCGCCAGATCCGGACGCCCGATCATCGCGCCGGCCCACGGCGCGATCATACACTCTGCTCCGAGGCGGACGACATCGCGCCTCGACTGATCGGACAGAGGCGACCGGACAGGACGACAGGAGGATCCCGGCATGGCGACGTCCACGGAAACCTTCCAGCTTTCGGTCACGGCGGCGGAGCTCTACGAGTCGAAGTTCGTGCCGGCCTTCTTCGCGGAGTGGGCGCCGCACCTGGTCGATCTCGCCGACGTCGGCCCGGGCCAGGCCGTCCTCGATGTGGCGTGCGGGACGGGCATCGTCGCCCGCACTGCCGCTGACCGCCTGGCCGGGACGGGTCGAGTCGTCGGCGTGGACCTCAACGAGGCGATGCTGACCGTGGCCCGCCGCGTCCGCCCGGACCTCGAGTGGCGCCAGGGGGACGCCGGGGCGCTGCCGTTCCCGGCCGCGTCGTTCGATCGCGTCCTGTGCCAGATGGCGCTCATGTTCTTCCCGGACCGGCGCGAGGCGCTTCGGGAGATGAGACGGGTCGCCGCGCCTCGCGCCACGGTGGCGCTCCTGGTTCCGGGACGTCTGGCCGACCAGCCGGCGTACGGGCCGTTCGTCGAGATGGCGACGCGTCACGCCGGGCCCGATGCCGGGTCGCTGCTGAGCGCCTACTTCGCCTGCGGCGACCTCGCTGGGCTGACGGCGCTCGTCGAGTCGGCCGGGCTCTCCGTGACGGGGACCCGTACCCGACTCGGGCGCGCCCGGTTCGGCTCGGTCGAGGAGTTCGTGGCCGCCGAGGTGGAGAGCACGCCCTTGATCGCCCGCATCAGCGCGGAGGTGTACGGCCGGATCCGCGAGGGCGCCCGGGAGGTGTTGCGGCCATTCACGACTGCCGCGGGCCGCGTCGAGGTTCCCCTCGAAGGGCACCTCGTCGCCGCCCGGCCCTGACCGACGCCGCGATCCCGCTCCGGCCGCGTGTGGATCGGCCCGGCCGGCCGCCGGGTGACGGCCGCGCAGGGAGCGAGCGGTTTGTCCCGCTCAGCGGTCCGGGGCGTCCGCCGCCCGGGATTCCTCGGCGAAGCGGAGGAGGGCGATGGCGAGGGCGACGATCACGGGTCCCAGGAACATGCCGATCGCCCCGAAGGCCGCGAGCCCGCCCACGAGCCCGACGAACACGGCGAGAGTCGGGAGCCCGGCCCGGCCCGAGACGACGAGCGGCCTGATGACGTTGTCGACGGAGGTGACCAGGCCGAGCGCCCAGATGGCCAGGAAGAGCCCGGCCCAGACTCGTCCCTGAGCGAGCAGCACGAGCACGCCCGGGACCCAGACCAGCGCGGTGCCGACGAACGGGACGGCTGACGCCAGGGCCGTGAGCACCCCGAAGACGACCGGCGAGGGCAGGCCGACGATCACGAAGCCGAGGCCCAGGAGCACGCCCTGCGCCACTGCCGTCAGGAGCATGCCCAGGACGAGCGCCCGGGTGACGGAGGACAGGTGCTCGAGGAGCGCGGCCTTCCGGTCTTCCGCCATCGGCACCAGGCGCATCGTCCGACGCACCAGCGCCTCCCCGTCGCGGAGGAGGAAGAAGAGCAGGAAGAGCATGAGGGCCAGTCCCACCGCCGCCCCGAGCACGCTGGCCAGGGCCGCTCCGCTCACCCCCATCAGGGTCAGGAGGAGGGTGCGGCCGTTCTGGACCACCCAGACCTGGACCTGATCCGCGGTGAGCGGCACGTAGGCCCCGATCCATCCGATCGCCCGCTCCGCGAGCGGGATCCGCAGCAGATCGCTCATCCGCGAGACGTGGTACTGCTCGGCAAGCTCCTGGATGCCCGCGATGAGATCGCCCGCCTGGGTCGCGAAGGCCACCGCCACCAGGGCTCCCGGCCCCAGGATGAGAACGATCGCCCCGAGGGTCAGCAGGAGCGCGGCTAGCCCCCGCCGTCCGCCGAGCGCGCGGCTCAGCATCTCGTTCAGGGGGTGGAGCAGGAAGGCCAGGAGAAGCGACCAGACGATCGGTCCTGCGAAGGGCAGGGCCATGAGCACCAGGGCGTAGCCGAGGAGGCTCGCGGTGACGAGGGCGAAGACCCTGGGATAGAAGCCCCCGTCGGCGCGGTTCACGCTGTCTCCTCCCGGGAAGGCAATCCCGGCGCAGGTCAGGAAGCGGCCCCGACCATACTACAGGCATAGTAGGACTCGGGGGTGGATGCGGGAGCTCAGGCCGGGGGGCCGGGCCCGTGCGCGCTCCTGCGCGGTCATGGAGGCCGCGCCGCACCGGACACGGGGAGGACGCACCATGAGCAAGGGCAAGGTGAAGCCGGTTCCCGAGGGGTATCACACCGCGACGCCGTACCTGATCGTGGACGGCGCGGCCAGGGCGCTGGACTTCTATCAGCGCGTCTTCGGCGCCACCGAACGGATGCGGATGCCGGGTCCCGGCGGCAAGGTGGGCCACGCCGAGATCAGCATTGGCGACTCGGTGATCATGCTCGCCGACGAGCATCCCGAGATGGGCGCGCGCGGGCCCCGGGCGTACGGCGGCGCCGCCGTGAGTCTCCACCTGTACGTTCCCGACGTGGACGCGGTGGTGAAGCAGGCGGTGGCGGCGGGGGCCACGCTGCTCCGGCCCGTGGAGGACAAGTTCTACGGCGACCGGATGGGCACCATCGAGGACCCCTTCGGCCACCACTGGCACGTCTCCACTCACCAGGAGGACGTGCCACCCGACGAGATGGCCCGCCGGGCCGCCGCCCTTGGCAAGCCCGGGCTAGTCGAGACCCGAGCCCGCCCCGGGTGTGATCGGGGAGGCGACGACGTCGGGCCCTGCCCGGTGGCCGGGCCGCCAGAGCGATCCCGTGGATCGTGATCCGGGTCGGCGGGGGCACTTGCGCACCTGGCTGGAGCGGCTCGGTCTGATCGATCGCGTCGTGCGCAGTCACCCTCGGCCTCCTGGAGGCGGCGCTGCATCTTGTGCCGGCATGGAGCCGCGCGACGACGCGCGGCGAGCGCTTCGCCTTCAGTCCCTACCGTCCCGACGGCCGGCTGGGCTTCACCCTGCGCCCCGGAGTCCAGGTCCGGCACGCCGACCGGGACTTCTCGGTGTCGGTCGCCGTGAATGCCCTCGGCATGCGCGGCCCGGAGCGCGGCGCATCCAAGCCCGCCGGCACCGCGAGGATCCTGCTGCTCGGCGACTCGTTCGCCTTCGGGTGGGGGGTCGAGCAGGACGAAACCTTCGGCGCCCGGCTGGAGCGGCTCCTGACCGAGCGGGTGGGGCCGGTCGAGGTGCTGCCCGCGGCCGTGCCGGGCTGGAGCACCGACCAGCATTCCATCTATCTGCGCACGAGCGGGCTGGGCCCTTCGCCCTGACCTCATCCTTCTCGCCACCGGCGAGAACGACCTCGCCGAGCTGAGCCTCAATCGCCTCACGCTCGACGAGGACCGGCCTTCCGGTCCGCGTCGAGCCGATGTGGAGAATGATCGACGCCACGGGCCGCATGCGCTACCTGGGATCGGGGCGCGCGGCCCTCCCGCGCGCCCCGTGGCCGGGCGAGACGTGGCTCCAGGACCACTCGCTCCTCTACCATTGGCTGCGCTTCCGGCTGGCGAAGGCCTCGGCCGCGGTGGCCGTCCGCCGGGCCCTCCCGTCGGCGCCCGGGTGGCTTGCCAGCGACCCTGACCTGGCGATCGGCCGCGTGTCTCCGGACGATCTGCAGCGCGCGCTGGCGGTGAGCCCGGGCTTCCGCCTCCGGTACTGTCGCTTTCTCGTGGAGGCGATGGAGCGGGAGGCGC
This sequence comes from uncultured Candidatus Rokubacteria bacterium, assembly GCA_963745015.1. Classification (GTDB taxonomy): domain Bacteria; phylum Methylomirabilota; class Methylomirabilia; order Rokubacteriales; family DASRDR01; genus DASRDR01. Next base: position 476,200 of record CAVUVU010000004.1, on the reverse strand, counting down.
GCGCCCGTGGCATCCCCCTGCGGATGCTGCTGGTGGCCCACAGCGGCGAGACCCGGCCGGCCGATCCCGTGCTGGCGGGCCTCCACGCCGCGTGTGCGGCCCGCGGAGGGGCGTGCTTCGACAGCGCCCGCGTGATCTCCGCCGCGGAGACGGCCCAGCTCACGTTCGCGCACGACCCGCACTGGAACCGCGAGGGTCACCGCCGCGTCGGAGAGGCGCTGGCGACGTGGCTCGAGCGGGAGCCGGCGCTTCGCCGCGTCAGAACCTCGCGCCCAGCCGGATCGCCGCGAACGGGCCATCGCCGACGTCGACGCGATTCTGGTCGTTGTCGCCGTAGCTCTCGCCCTCGAAGTAGAACCGGTCGAAGCTGTAGCCGACGGTGACGTCGACGTAGAGCTGCCGGGCGAGGCCGATGATCGCCCCGGCCCGGATGCGCTTCTCGTAGTAGAAGAGGCGGTCGTCCGGGTCGGCGCGGTCGGCCCGGAGGTAGCGCTCGTTCGTCCAGTCGAAGCCGACCCAGAGGCGGATCGGCCGAAAGACCTGATAGGTGAGGCGGACGTCCACCGTCCTGACGGCGATGTACGAGGCGGAGAGCGTCAGCGTCTCCACCGGGCGATACTGGAGCGTCAGGAACCCGGTGGTGATGACGGCCGAGAGCTGCTCGGACGGCTGGTACGAGTACCCGAAGCCGGGAATCGGGATGTGCGGCAGGAACTCCCGGTTGCTCCCGTAGTTCAGGAAGTAGATCCACGCGTCCCGATTCCGTGCGGGGACGCGCAGCACTGCCGTCGCGTTGATGTCCATCTCGTCGAAGCTCGCGAACGGCTTGTCGCTCGGCGACCCCACCGTGACGTCGAGGGCGCCGATCCACCCGGACTCGAAGCGGTGCCGGTAGCCGGTGCCGATGCGAACGTTCCACAGCTCGTCCGGAAACGGCTCGCCGGTATCCGGCAGGACCGCTCCCGTGGCGAATTCCTGGTTCCGGACGCGGAACAACGCGTACCACTCGTCGGTGGCGCTCTGGTGGAGCGGCACCGAGAGGGAGAAGTCCTGCTGGAGGAGACCGAGCTCGGCGGGCTGGCCCGCGACCGGCTGGTCAGGGAACGTCGTGACCCTGTAGTCCGAGCGGATGAGGAGCTTCCCCAGTTCCGGCGCGAACAGGTTCTGGAACTCCTCCTGGGCCGCGGCCGGCGCCCAGAGACTCAGGACGCAGGCCACCGCGAGCGCCCAGGCCAGTCCCGTCAACCGGGGGACGGCGCGCGCCCGAGAGCGAACGCGAGAGCCCGGAGGCGGGCGGCCTAGCGGGTGTCGCCGCCCGGCGTCGCGGGAGTCAGCGCCACGGAGCGGCGACCACGCGGCGGTCACGGCCATCGCGGGATCGTCCGGAGCACGCCGAGGCTCCGTGCCTATCCGGGGCACGCTTCTTCCGCTGCCTCCATCCGGCGCTGCTGTCGGAATGCGCATTCTTCGGATCCTCCCGCTCGCCGGCGGTGTGCTCGCGCTCGTTCTCCTGGTTCGCCACTTCGGTCTGGCGTCCCTCACGGAGGCCCTGACCCGGATCACGTGGTGGCAGTTCCTGCTCATCTGCCTCGTCCACGGCGTGACCATGGTCCTGGACACGCTGGGCTGGCGGTACACGCTCGTCGCCGACCGGCCCGCCTTCCTCAAGCTCCTGGCGGCGCGGTGCGCGGGGCAGGCGGTCAACGTGGTCACGGCGCTCGGCGGCGTCGGCGGGGAGGCGATCAAGGCGTGGCTCCTTCGCCGGGAGCTCCCCTACGAGGCCAGCGTGCCCTCGTTGATCCTCGCGAAGACGGCGGAGGTGGTGGGCCAGACCTTGCTCCTCGTCACGGGGATCCTGGTGGCCTGGGCGACGGGCGTCGTCGGATGGTCGCTCCTCGGCCCGATGTGCTACCTGCTCGCGATCCAGGTGATCGGTGTCGGGGGCTTCATCCTGGTCCAGGTCGGGGGCGGCGTCGGCCGGGCCGGACGCCTCCTGGCCTGGGTGGGCGCCGGTCACGGGGCGCGCCGCATCGACGGCGCGGTCCGGGATTTCTATCGCTCGCACTGGCGGTTGCTGCTGGTGTCGGTGGGCTTCCACTTCGCCAGCTGGCTCGTCGGGACGATGGAGGTGCTGCTCATCCTCCGGAGCCTGCACGTGGACGCGTCGGTCGCGACCGCCACGGTCATCGAAGCGCTGGGGACCGGGGTCCGCTTCGCCACCTTCTTCGTCCCGGCGAGCCTGGGCACCCTCGAAGGCGCGAATGCGGCCGCGTTCGCCGCCCTCGGATGGGCGGCGAGCGATGGACTCGCCTTCAGCCTCGTGCGCCGAGGCCGCCAGGCCGCGTGGATCGGCATCGGGCTCGCGGTGCTCGGAGTCATGGGCGCGCTGCGGGCGAGCGGACGAGGAAATCGGAGAGCGCCCGAGCCGGCGCGCGCCGCTCGCGCCGACTGACGCCTTCCTCACGCCACCAGGTCGGCAGCGAGGGGCAGGGGCGCCTCGGTCTCCCGCCGGCCGCGTCCTCGCTCGAGGGCGGCGGCCGTCTCCGGCGACACGACCACAGGAAGCCGATGCGCCAGGCGTCTCGAGCTGCGTCGCGCGTCGAGCGACGGCCGGACACCGACACGCGCCGACCGCGGCAGAGCAGCGTCCCGTGCGCCGCTCCGGGAAGGCGCAGGTGGCGCCGGAGGAGCTTCCCGAACACCTGCCGGTGGGTCTCGCCCTTCATGACGAAGACGTCGAACAGACCGTCGACCGGCGAGGCATCGGGCGTGAGCGGAAGCCAGGCGCCGTAGGTCTTCACGTTGGCGACGATGACGAGGGCGGCGTCGACCGCCACCACCCGGCCGTCCACCACGACGCGCAGGCGTGCCGGCCGCGTCTGGCGAAGATGGCTCAGCGCCGCCTGGTAGTAGGCGAGCCAGCGCTGCCATCGGGCCTTGGGCGCGGCGGCAGCGCCCTCGACCGCCTCCTGGACCTCCGCGATCAGTCCATAGCTCTGCTGGCACAGGAACAGCTCACCGTTGCGCATGCCGACGTCCGAATGGATGACGCGGCCCCGCTCCAGCAGATCGAGCGCGCCCTCCACGCTGCTCGGGTGATCGAACGCCCGCGCGAAGAGGTTCCCGAAGCCTGACGAGACCGGCAGGAACGGCACCGCGCGGCGCATGGCCGCGAGCGCCGTGGTGCTCTGGGTCCCGTCGCCGCCAACGCAGACCAGCGCGGAGAAGGCGTCGCCGTCGGTCTCCGCCCACCGATGCAGGCTGTCGAGGTCGTCGAACACCTCGAGGCTCGTCCGCCGTCGGCGGGCCTCGAGCGCGTCGCGGAGTCCGAGGGCCGTGGCCATGGCGGTGCCATTGCCGGAGCCGGGGGTGACGACGATCTGTATCGGTTGAGCGGTCCCGGCGCGCGCGCCGTTTCTGTCAGCTTTCTGCGGATCAGAGTCTTCATTTCCTGGGATCAGCCTTTTCATGATGTGTGAGTCCTCCTCGGGTGGAGTTGAGCAAGGGAGGTGCCAGACGCCGGGCAGTCGGCTCAGGAGGCGGTGTCGGAGCCGGTTCAGGACGGTGAAAACCCGCGCCGCGACTTCGGAGCGCGCCCGACGGCATGTCGGCGCGGCGACAGACTGACGCCGAGTTTCGCCGGGCTGCTATTAGCTGGGCCGAATCCTGAGGCTGGCGACGAGCGGCAGATGATCGGAGGCGACGCGGGACAGACGGGTCCGATGGACTCGCAACGATTCGCCCCGGACGGCGTGATCCCAGTAGATGCGATCCAGGGACCAGAGCGGCAGCAGCGCGGGATGGGTGAGGCGGCGCCGCAGGCTCGTGAACTCGCGTCTGAGCGCCCGGCCGACACGACCCGGGAACCACTCGTTCAGATCGCCGATGACGATCCGCGGGCCGGTACGGTCGTCCCACAGGATGTGGCGCTCGACGAGCCACTTCACCTGGGCCGCGCGCTCGCGACCCCGGAGGCCGAGGTGGACGTTGAAGATGTGCAGAACCTGCTCGCGAAACCCCAGGTCGACCCGAATGCCGCCTCGAGCCTCGCGCACTCCCACGGAGAGGTCGAACGTGGCCACGCCCCGGAGCGGAAGGCGCGTGAGGATGGCATTGCCGTACGCGCCGTCCGTGCGATGGACGGTCGTCCCGGTGACGGGCTGCATGCCGAGGTCCTTGGCGAGCTGCTCGGCCTGCGCCGCGTAGATCTCCTGGACGCCGACGACGTCGGCGTCCAGCTCCCGCACGACGTCGGCAATGCGCGGGAGGCTGACGCGCCCGTCGAGGCCTCGAGCCCGGTGGATGTTGTACGTCGCCACCCGCACCAGGTCGCGGGCGGCGCGGGATGATGTGGCGTCAGCGGGCGTCTGTCCCGTCATCAGGTCCCCGTTCAAAGCATAGGGCAAGAAGAAGGCCCGGCAACGATTCGCCCGCTGACCGCGTTCGCGCCATGGTGTCGTGGCCGCGACATCGCGTCGCGACGGAACCCGCGGGACGTCCATGGTGACCGAGCCGAGGAGGGGAACGTCCTGTCTGCAGCATCTGCCAGGAACCAGTGTGGCATGTGCCTTGCGAACCTCGCTGGCATGACTCCCACGACCCCGGATCGAACGGCGCAGCCCGCTTTCCGCCTTCATGTTCTGAGGCCGCTCGCGGCGTCGACGGAGACGCCCGGACCTCTGCCGGTGGCACGGATGGTCCCGCATCGCGCCGCCGCGCGTCGGAGGCGGCCGGCGTCGCTGCGCCCTCTCCTTCGCCTGGCGCCGCCTCTCGCGCTCGTGAAGGGCCACCGCGGACGGCCCGACTGGCGGGTGGTCGCGGGCGGCGTCGGCGCCGCGGTCGCGGACCACGACGTCGAGGACGGCCCGTGGATCGCGTGAGCCCGGAGAGGCGCGACCATCGTGAGAACCCGAGGACGGCCATGCGCCGCAGGCACGCACTCCTGGCGGCCGTTCTCACCGCGAGCCTGTTCGCAGCCTGCGCCCAGCCCGTGGTGACGACCCCGAGAACCTCCCAGGGCGCGGGCGCCGGGGCCGTCGTCAGCACCGGGGCCGGGGCGCTGATCGACAAGGACAATCGCTGGCGTGGTGCCGCGCTGGGCGCCGCCCTCGGGGGTGTGCTCGGCGGGAGCCCCACCGAGATCTCCTCGCGCGCCGCGCGGGAGTCGGTTGCCGCGAACCAGCGGGTGGCCTACCAGTCGACGGACGGGTGGCAGCGGATCGAGGCCGTTCCGCAGACCCCGAACGCCCCCGGCTGCCGCCAGGTCCACGAGCGTGTCTATCAGGACAATCGGCTCGTCCGCGAGCAGATCCGGGACGTGTGCTAGGGCGGGAGCGCCGGTGAGCCACCGGACGGCGACGGGCATCCCGCACCGCGGCGGGTGGGCCGCGGGGCCCGGGCTGCTGTTGCCGCTGCTTTTGCTGGTCGTCCTGGGAGCGTGGGGCTGCACCACGGTAGGGACCTCCGTGCCGGCGCCGGCGGGCGATGGGCGTCGGGCGGATCCTCGCCCCCCAGCCACGGATCGCGCCGAGGTGGGGCTCGCCTCCTGGTACGGGGAGCCGCACCACGGCCGGCTGACGGCCTCGGGCGAGGTCTTCGACATGACTGGGCTCACGGCAGCGCATCGCACGCTGCCGCTCGGCACGCGACTCAGGGTCGTGAATCTGGAGAACGGGCGGATCGTCCGAGTACGTGTGAACGACCGAGGTCCATACGTGGATGGCCGGGTTCTCGACCTGAGCCGGGAAGCCGCCCGCGCCCTCGAGATGGTGGAGCGCGGGGTGGCCCTCGTGAAGTTCGAGATCATCCCGGAATGACAGGGACCCGGGTCGCCCCGCGCTCGCGGCGCCCAGGGCAGGGGCGCAAAAGGAGGACAGGAGCATGAGGCGTGGAACGTGGACATGCGTGGTGGCGCTCGCCGCGAGCCTGACCGTGCTCGGGAGTGCCGCCCAGGCGGGGGTGCCGACGGATCAGCTCCGGGGCGCGACGGAACGGGTGCTGAAGGTGCTGCAGGACCCGGAGCTGAAGCAGCCAGCGAAGCGGGAGGCGCGACGCCAGCAGATCCGCGCCATCGCCGACGAGATCTTCGACTGGCAGGAGACGGGCAAGCGAGCCCTCGCCCGCCACTGGCAGGGCCGGAATCCGAGCGAGCGCGAGGAGTTCGCCGCGCTCTTCTCGGAGCTGATCGAGCGCTCCTACATCTCGAAGATCGAGCAGTATTCCGGCGAGCGGGTCGTCTACGCCGGCGAGACCGTGGAGGGCGAGCAGGCGACGGTCAAGACCAAGCTCGTGACGAAGTCCAGCACGGAGATTCCCATCGAGTACCGGATGCAGAAGGAAGGTGACCGCTGGCGCGCCTACGACGTCGTGATCGAAGGCGTCAGCCTCGTCTCGACCTACCGGACGCAGTTCAACCGGATCATCCAGCAGTCGGGCTACGGCGAGCTGGTGAACAAGCTCAAGACCAAGAAGGATGAGCTTCAGTTCGAGACCGGCCAGACCAAGAGCTGACGGCTAAAGCAAGGCCGCCGCTCCGGTCACCGGGCGGCTCGAAGAGAGGCGGAGCCAATGCGGAGGACCCGACGGGCGCGGACGACCCACAGCTCACGACCGTGGCGCTGGGCTTCGGCCTGGCCGTGACGGCCGCGTGGGGTGGTGAGCAGTGGGGCACGGTCAGATCCGTCGACCAGAGCCAGAAGCGGATCGTGCTGAGCGACGGAACGCAGTTCTGGCTCATGCCAGGGCTGTCGCTCGACCTGGTCGCGGAGGGCAAGCGCGTCAAGCTCGTCTACGACGAGCGCGCGGGCAAGAAGTGGGTCCGCCTCGTCGAGGCGACGAACTGAGAAGCCGCCGCGCCGTCCGCTCGGCGGGCTGGCGCGGGGCGACTGTACCTCGTCGTCGCGCCTCGGCCTTCGCGACGCCGCGTCGGCGAGCTGCGACGAGGTGTCGTCACGTTCTATGGGCGAGTCGGATTTTTCGTCGTGACCACCTCTGGCATCGGGCTTGCTGGCTCCGAAGGATAGAAGGATAGGATGAAGGCGCCCCGGATCCAGTTCGTTCGCCAGTACACGCCGATCCTGAGGAGCCCGACGGGCGAGACGTTCGTCGCCCGGGCCTACACGGACCGGCAACCCGGCGGTCTGTGGGAAGCCTGGCTGGTGTTCTTTTCCCTCACCACGGGGGACGCTGTCGCCACCGATCGCGAGACCACCCAGGGGAAGCGCGAGCACGTGCTGTACTGGGCGACCGGGCTGGGGCCGACCTACCTGCAGGGCGCCCTCGAGCGGGCCCTCGAGCTCCGGGCCGAGGCGCAGCTCGCACGGCGGACCGCTCGCGCCGAGCGTCAGGAGGCGTACGCGCTCCTCGAGGCCGAGATCTATGCGGCCGCCGCCACGAGCGCGCTGCGCACCGCTGCCGCCGCCCGGGACCGGGTCCCGAAAAGCGCCAGGTGAGCCCCGGGATCCCGCCCGAGGGCCGCCCTCGCGAATCATGCGGACGGAGCGGTGGACCCGATGAGACCATGCTGTTCATGGCTGGCGCCGGCTCGCGCCGGTCCGGCAACGGCGAGAACGGCCAGGGTTGGAAGACCGTGCTGGGCGCGCCGGCCGAGGGTCAGCACGTGGCGCAGCTCTACACCCAGGCCGACTTTCTCGTTCGCGCCGTCACCCACTTCGTCGTGGCGGGGCTCCGCCGGGGCGAGGCCGTTCTGCTCGTGGTGAGGACGACGCACCACCCGGCGATCGTCCGGCACCTCGAGGACGCGGGGTTCGGGCTCGAGGGTCTCTCGCGCCGCGGTCAGGTGACGCTCCTCGACGCCGCTCAGACCCTGGGTGCGCTGCTCGTCGACGGACGGCCGGACCGTGCACGCTTCCAGGCGGTGATCGGCGGGGCGGTCGAGGCGAGCCTGGCGGCCGGGTACCCGCGACTTCGCGCGTTCGGCGAGATGGTGGACATCCTCCGCCCGGTGAGTCTCACGGCGGCGCTCGAACTCGAGAAGCTGTGGAACGAGCTGCTGACTGCGCGCCGGATCTCACTCCTGTGCGGCTACTCCGTCGACGCGTTCGATCCGGAAGCGTACCGGGGGCTCCTCCAGGACGTCAGCGCCGCGCACTCCCACCTCGTTCCCGTCGAGGACTACGCGCGGCTCGACCAGGCCGTGGATTCGGCCTTCGTGGAGATCTTCGGGGCGGCCCGTGACGCGAGGTTTTTCCGCCGGACGTTCATCGACCACTATCAGCGTCCGGCAGCGATGCCCGACGCGCAGGCAGCGATCCTGGCCACCCGGCAATTCGTGCCGGAGGCGGTGGTCGCGCTCCTCGATCGGGCGCGGCACCACTATCACCGCCTCTCCCCGACGGCCTGATCCGGACCGCCGGCCGGGACAGGCCCGCGGAGCGGGTCAGGTCAGGCGCCCCAGCGGGCCGAGGTCGAGCTTCAGATCGTCGGGCGTGAGCCCGAACCGGCGCGCCAGCGCCCGGATCGCCTGCTCGAGCCTGAGCAGCGCGAGCCCCACGGCCTCCGTCTCCTCGGGCGTCAGCGTGCCCTCGTCGACCCGCCGGATCGCCTGGCGCTCGAGGAGCTGGCGCAGGAAATCGACGAGCGTCAGCACGAGCTGCGCCATCGAGCGCTGCACGTCGTCGGGGTCGGCGTTCCAGCGGGCCGGCGCGGCGCCGCGGCGCCGCTGCCGCAGCTCCGACCGGAGCGCCCGCAGCTCCGTCGCGCGCACGGTCTTCACGGACATGCGGCGTGGGGGCCCCGGGCGACGCCGTCTCACGGCCATGCGTCGGCTCCGAAGGCGTACGGGGGCCACGGGCCGCTGACCGTGAGACGGAGCGGCGCGAGCTGGCCGGCGGCGCGGGTCACCCGCGCCCGGTACTGCGCTCTCCGCTCGCGCGATACCAGGTGGTAGACGCTGGCGAGGAGCGGGGGGGTGGCGTGGCGCTGGACCCGCTCGTCGGCGACGAGGTCCCGGAGGAGCGGGCGAATGGGATCCAGCTCGGGCGCCGTCGCGGCGTCATGGAGACGCTTGCGCTCGGCGAGATGGCGCGCCCCGGGGCCGAGCCCGGGGGCCGCGGTCCTGCGGGGGAGCGGGGCGCGCGCCGGGAGCCTGCGGCGGGGGCCGAAGACGCGAAGCGTCATCTGCTCGTGCCCGCGCACCTGGGCCAGCCGTCCCGCCAGCTCGACCGCGCGCGGCGCCAGGAGGCGGGCGGCGGCCTCCGCGTCTGGCACCACGGCGCCGAAGCGCATCGGCAGGATCGCGTCCACCGTGGCGGCGATGCGGCGCACGACGGCGTCGTGGCGCCGAAGCGTGTCGGGGGAGGGCGCGGGCGCGGCCGCCATCCGGCCCACGACCACGTGGAAGCCGCGCCCCGGCAGGATCTCCAGGCGCTCCCGGCGGAGCCCGCGGCCCGGGTCCTTCCGCGGCGAGTCGCCGACCAGCGCGTAGAGGTAGAGCGCGCTCATTTCCGGCCCTGCCGTGGCGAGAGGCGATCGACGGCGCACAGGAGCACCGACAGTCGCAGGTAGATGAGGTCGACGTCGGCGAGGGCGAGCACGACGTCCCCCGACACCACCACCCCCTTGGTGAGGACGTGGTCGACGATGTCGAGGAGCGATGCGTCGGCGTCCGGCCCCAGTGCGCGGGACCGTCGCGCCCGACGCCGCCCGGTCAGAGTCGTCCGGCGACGAAGCTGTACGGCGGCCATGGGCCCGTCAGCCGGACGTGGAGGCCTCTGCCCGCCGCCTGCGCGGCCTGGGCCCGGACCGCTTGCCGGAAGCGCGCGGCTCGCGTCGCGCGCACCAGATAGGCCGCGTCGAGGAGCAGCGCCGGCCGGCCGTCCACCGACACCGGGGGGCGCTGGCGGGCCGCGTCGGCGTGCCGGGCGAGCGCGCGGTAGACCGAGGTCGCCGCCGCCCGGGCCCCGCGAGTGAGGCCGCGCGCCGTGTCGCGCTGGCGGCGCCGGAGCTCGAGGAACCGGGTGCCGGGGCTGAGCCCGGTCGTGGCCCGCCGCGCCGCGGCCCGCGCGCGTCGGGCCGAGGCCCCGCCTCCGGGCTCGAGGCGCGCCTGGACGCCCCACTCCGCCCGCCCGGCCACGCTGGTCAGGCGCCGCGCGATGACGCGCGGCCCGCCGGCGCACCTGAGCGAGCGCGCGCCCGTCGCTCGAGAAGAGCGTGAGGAGCCGGAGAGGAAGGACGGGATGTCGCCGCGCGCAGTGGGCCACGACCGCCGAGTGGGCCACCGCATACCTCGACACCGTGTCGAGGTCGCGCACGGCGCGGGCCAGCGCGGTCTCGCCGTATCGCGACGCGGGCGCGTCGGCGACGATCAGCCAGAGCGCCCGGCCCGCGTCCAGCGGCCGCGGCGCCCCGGTTCCGGGCAGCCCCTCCGGCACGCCTCGGAGGTCCGGCGACCCCGCGCTCCGGACCACGCAGTAGACGTAGGTCGCCGATCCCCGTGTGGCCGCCGCGGCGGAGCGCCCCGGCCTGGTCGAGCCGCTCGGCGATTCGCTCACGACGCGGCCCGGGTCCACGTCCGCGCCCAGCCGCGCAGGGCCTTCACACCCCTGGGCGGCGGGGCCGCGGCCGGCGCCAGCAGGATGGGCAATCCGGGCCGCCCGGGCCGGGCCACCGCGCGCAACCGCCGCACTTCCGCCGACTCGGTGAGCGCGGCCGCCCCCGCCGCGGCGCCGGCCGGCGTGAGGGCGTTCACGACCAGGGCGGACACGGTGAGGCCGAGCGCGTCGAGACGCCGCAGGAGACGGACCGTCTCGAGACGGGGCAGGGCGGCCGCCCGGGTGACCACGACCACCCGAGCCTGCCGAGGGTCGGCGAGGAGGGCCTGCAGCTGCCGGAGGCCGCGCGAGAGCTCGAGCAGGTCCGAGGCAAGGGCGCCGAGGCCGAGGATCTGGCGGTACTTGAGCAGGGTGGTCAGGACCGCGCGCACCCACTCGAGCGCCAGCCCGGGCAGCGCGAGGAGCCGCAGCGTGTGGCCGGTGGGTGCGGCGTCGACCACGACGAGGTCGTGACGCGGCGTGGCGGCTCCGGGCGGGAACAGCGCGTCCGTCACGGTCAGCAGCGCGCACAGCTCGTCCAGACCGCCTGGCGCCAGGTCGAGCAGGTCGCGCGCGACGGCCCGGTCGAAGGTGACGTCGAACCGGGAGTCGCCCCGGATCGCGTCGAACAGCTCGTCCACGGCCGCCTGGTACCGCTCGCGCCGGACGGCGAACACGCGGCCGGCGTCGAGCTCGCGGACGCCGAGGGCGGCCGGGCCGGCGGGGACGCGGCGCTCCTCGTCCCCGACGTGGACCGAAAAGACGTCGCCGAGGGAGTGGGCGGGATCGGTGGACAGGAGCAGGATGCGGCGAGTGGGCGCCGCGTCTCCCAGCGCCAGGGCGGCCGCGGCGGCGCAGGTCGTCTTGCCGACCCCGCCCTTGCCGGTGACCAGGAGGAGCCGGATGCCGGGCGGGGCGAGCAACCGTGGCCATGTGACGGGGATCTGCGGGGCCCGCGGCAGTCCGGAACCTCGAGCCGCCCGCCCCGCGGGCGCCCGGGCCAGGAGCTCACGGCGGTGCCCGCGGCGCTCGAGGCTCCGGGCCAGCGGCCGGAGCGCCGCCGGTCCGCGGGGCTCCGCGACCTGCTCGGGGAGGAGGCGCACGGGGTGACCCGGGAACGCCGTGCGTACGGCCGCGATCGCCTCGCGCTCCGCGGCCACCCGCCGACGGTCGAACGCGCTCGGAGCCTCTCGAGTCGCGGCCACCCGGTTCACGAGGATCTCGTCGATCGCGATGCCGCTCCTCTCCAGCTCCCGGACGGCGTCCCGCGCCTCCTCGACGGCCAGCATCTCGGGCAGGACGATCCACCGGAACCGGCAGCGGCCGCGATCGCGCAGGAGACTCGCCAGCCGGCCCGCCTCGGCGTCCAGCTCGGCCACGAGGCGGTCTGCCGCGTCGCTCCGGTCCCGGCCCGAGAGCCGGGTGAGGAGGAAGTGGTGCTTGGCCAGCATCTCCCCGAGCACGGCCGCGATCCGCCGCAGCGCCTCCGGGACGGCCAGGAGCCGGAGCGTGTGTCCGGTGGGCGCCGTGTCGACGACGACGGTGTCGTACCCGCCGGCCGTCGCCACCCGCGTGAGCTCGAGGAGCCCGCCCAGCTCGTCCACGCCGGGAAAGCTCAGGCCGAGAAACCGGTCGACGTCCGCGTCGTCGAGATAGGTCCCGCGCTCGGCGATGAGGTGGAGCGGGTTCCGGCGGGCGCGAAGCCAGCGGGCCAGCGCCCGATCGGCGTCGAGCTCGAGGGCGCCGAGCGGCGCCCCGCCCGCCGGGACGCTGGTCACGCCCGCGCCCACCCGCTGCCCCAGCACGTCACCCAGCGAGTGTGCCGGGTCGGTCGACACGACGAGGGTCTTGTGGCGAGCGCCGGCCGCGGCCATCGCGAGGGCGGCCGCCGTGGTGGTCTTGCCCACCCCGCCTTTCCCGCCGATGAACTCGTAGGTCGGTGCCCGGCGCCGGGCCGCCGGCCGCCTCACCGGCGGGAGACGTCCCGGTCGCGGTCCTCGTCGAACGCGTCGTCGCCGACGACGCTCGCCTCCACCCCCGTGACCCGGAAGGTGCCGGGCGGCTCCGCGCGCCCCTGCTGACGCTCGCGGATCTCCCGGATGCGGGCGAGCAGCTCGCGCTCGACCTTGGCGAACTGGCGCTCGTCGATCTCGCCGAGCTCGAGGCGCATCTGCGCCGCCAGCAGCTCCTCGCGCCACACCGTGTCGTCGGCCATCTCGGCCTCCACGGTGGCCGCGATCCTGCCCAGCACGAACTTGAGGCCGCCGATGAGCAGGGTGTCGAGAATGATCACTCGGACTCCCGCGCGCGCTCGAGCTTCAGACGGATGTTGACGAAGTTGTACGGGGGCCAGGGCCCCGTGTAGCGGAAGTTGAGCTTGTCGTAGAGCGCCCCGACTTCCTTGACCTTCGCGTCGAAGGCCGTTTCCTTGTCGCGCGACACCAGGAACGCCGCGTTCATGATCATCTTCTCGCCGATCGGCTTGTTGGCGCGCGCGGCCACCGAGACGTCCCGCAGCTGGTTGAAGATGTCGGCCACGTACTGCTCGCTCCGCGCCTGGAGGGCCGCCTCGATCTGCCGGCCGTACTGCATGCGCGCGAAGTACGTCGACCCCGGGACGGCGGAGATCTCGTTCTTGAGACGGCGGATGTCCTCGTCGTCGTTCTCGATCTCGCGGACCATGATGTCGCGATCCCACAGCACCTTCAGGCCGAACTCCACCTTGTCCTGCATCTTGTCCAGCACGTCCCGGAAGGCCTCGTAGGCGCCCCGCAGGAGCTCCACGATGTCGTCGCGCGTCTTGAAGACGGTTCCGAAGGACATCGGGATCACCGTGAAGCTCTTCATCACGGTCTCGTTGACGCGCTCGTGGGCGAGGACGTTCTCGCGGGTCGCGTCCAGCACCTCTTCCGGAGTGTCCGAGATGACGGCGGCGATCTCCCGGAAGCCGACGGTCTGGACCTCGGTCGGCTCGCTGCCGAGACCGATCGCGCCGAAGCGGCGCGCCTCGGCGCTCCTGATGATGCAGTAGACGTACTTGGCCCGGCTCCCGGCGGCCGGCGGCGCCGGGGCGGGCCGCCCGGCCGGCGGCTGGCCGGGCGGCGGCGCCGGCCCGCGGCTCCCGGGGCTCGGCGCCGCGGGGATCGGCTGCGCCCCGCGCTTCCGGAGCGGCGCCGCCTTGCCAGGGGCGACGCGCTTCACCGCGCCAGAGCGTCCCGATGCCACTGGACCCGCCTTCGCGGCGCGGCGGGCCTTCGGCTTCGGGGATTTCTTCTTCACGGAATCACCTCCCGCTCTTCGGCCGGGCTTGTCGGCGCATCCAGGATACGCCGAATGGCATCCATCAGTTGGTCGGGCAGGCACGGCTTCGTGATGACCAGGTCGCAGCCGGCCTCACGCGCGGCCTGCGCGTGCTCGGGCAGGGCGTGCCCGGTCAGGACGACCACCGGGATGTGCTGCGTTCGCGGATCGCGCTTCAGGCGCCGCGTGGCCTCCCAGCCGTCCATCACCGGCAGCGACAGGTCCATGACGATGACGTCCGGCAGGAGGGCCGTCGCCTTCTCCAGGGCTTCCGCCCCGTTTTCGGCCTCCGCGATCCGGTAGCCCGAGAACTTCAGGAACAGCACGTAGATGGTCCGGTTGTCCTGGACGTCGTCCACGATCAGGACGAGCGGTCCCGCCTCGCCGGACGCCGAGCTGTCCGGCCGCCCGCCGGCCTGCGCCTTCTTGCTCGTCATGCGCGTCGTGGTCCCACCGGAACGATCAGGGTGAACGTCGAGCCCTGACGGAGCTTGCTCTCCAGCGTGATCCGGCCGCCGAGGACGGTCGCGAGCCGCCGGCAGATCGCGAGCCCGAGGCCGGTGCCTCCGGCCTCCCGCGTCGGCGTGGGCTCGGCCTGGGAGAACGCCTCGAAGATCCTGGTCCGATCCTTGTCCGCGATGCCGATGCCCGTGTCGGCGACGGCGATCGCGATCTCCCTCTTCGAGCGCTGGTGGGTGCAGGACACCGTCACCGAGCCCCGGGGGGTGAACTTGAGCGCGTTCGTGAGAAGGTTCAGCAGGATCTGCTTGACCTTCTGCCGGTCGCTCCGGATGACGGGCAGCCCGTCGGGGATGTCGGTGGTCACCGCCAGCTTCGACGTCGCGATGAGCGGCTCGACCTCGCTCATGATCTCGTCGATCAGCTCGTGCAGCTTGATCGCCGAGGTCCGCACCGGCATCTTGCCGGCCTCGATGCGCGAGATGTCCAGGATCTCGGTGATGAGCGTCAGGAGGTGCCGGGCGTTCGCGTCGACGCGCACCAGGGACTCTCGCTGCGCCGGCTCGATCGGCCCCGAGACGCCTCGGAGCAGCAGGCTCGTGTAGCCGAGGATGGCGTTGAGCGGCGTCCGGACGTCGTGGGACACGTTCGCGAGGAACTGGGACTTCGCGACCGACGCCTGCTCCAGCTCGATGGCCTGGCGGCGCAGGCGCTCGTTCTGGTGGACGAGCGCCGACGTCGCCTCCTGAACCCGCCGCTCGAGCTGGGCGGAGGCCGCCTTGAGCTGCTCGTAGAGCTGCTCGCGCTCGATGGCCTCCGTCCGGTCGTGAAGGATGGTGACGATGGCCGAGACCTCGGTGGCCTCCCCGTAGACGTTGCCGGACACCGCCTCCACCGGGACCGTCTGGCCGGTCTTGGGGTCGACGAGATTGACGCCGCCCTGGTACTTGGACCCTCCGGCCTTGCCGAAGAGGAGGTTCGACACGAACGAGGTGAAGTTCGCGTCGTTGGCCTGGACGCGCTGGATCTCGGCCAGGCTCGCCTTGTCGCGGGCGGCGAACAGGCGCTCGGCAGGCGCGTTCATCATGACGAGGTTGCCCGAGGAATCGGTGACCAGGATGGGATCGGCGACCGAGTCGATGACGAGATCGAGGCGATCGCGCTCGGCCCGGACCTCGGCCTCCGCGGCCCGAAGCTTCTGGTAGTTGTCCTGGATCTCCTCCGTCGCACGCCGAAGGTCGGACACGTTCCGCAGGATGGACACGATCCCCATCCCCATGCGCGCATCGCCGGCCGTCGTGCTGATCAGCTCGAAGAGGAGGTCCGACCCCTCGGTGGGGTCCACCAGCGCGAGCTCGCGCGGGGCCGGCGGTCAGCTGGTCCACCGCGCTCCGGCCGAGCGCCGAGGAGAACAGCATGTTGTTGATGGCGACCGCGCGGCGGCGCCCCTCGCTCTCGTCCTCCCGCGTCGCGAAGAGGCGCTCGGCCCGTCCGTTCGCGATGACCATCCGTCCCTCGGTATCGGTGAGGATGATCGGATCCGTCACCCGGTCGAGGATGCTGTGGAGGAGGTCCCGGTCCCGGCGGAGGCGCCGCTCGGTCTCGAAGCTCGTCGACCGGAGGCGCGCGCGGACGAGGCGATAGCCGAGGTACTCGGACACCCACTCGAGCTCGGCGTGGTTCACCGACACCGGGCGGACCAGCAGCAATCCCCCGGGGCCCTTGTCCTGGGCCTCCACGCTGTGGAGAGGCAAGGCCAGGAAGGGGGCGCGCCGCGAGAACAGGTGTCCGGCGACCTCCCCGGCGAGGACCACGGGCTGCGACGCGGAGAGCGCCTGGATCAGCGGGTGATCCTGGTTCTCCAGCTCGACCCCGAAGCCGTTGACGGCCATGCGCATGACCCCGTGGGCAGCCAGGTGGATCAGGCGCGTCCGCTCGGGATCGAGGACGAGGCAGTGGCCCTCGCGCACGCCCGCGTGCTCGGTGAGCCACTCGAGCGCGCGGGCGGCCATCTCGGCCGGGTCCTCGCACGCGAGCAGGAACTCCAGAAGGGCGAGCCGCTCCTCGGGCCTCGGCTCGGCCCGTCGCGCCGCTCGCACCGACGCAGCGCCGCGGCTCACGACCTAGGCCGGCTGCGACGTCCGCCGCCGCGGGCGGCCACGCCGCGGGGGGCCACGCCGCGTGGAGCGGGCGGGGGTGGCGGCGAGCTGGGCCCGGAGCGCCGCGTTCTCGGCGAGGACGGCTTCCTGGGACGCGACCGCGGCCGGCCGCGACACCGGCGCCACCTGGGCCATCGACTCCGAGTACTTCAGGTAGGTGTCGATCGAGGCCACGACGACCCGCGCCTCGACGGTGATCAGGTCGATGCCCACGAGGGACACGCGCACCCAGGCGTCGATGACGATGCCCTTGTCCAGAACACGGTCAAGGACGTCGATGAGGCTGGTTCCGCCCGTGGTGCGCTCAATGGCCATCGATCATCCTCCCGTCGGGGCAGTGGGGGCGGCTCGCCGGCGCGGGGCGCGTCGCCTGGCGGGCGCCCGCCGTGCGGCGAGCGCAGCGATCCGGCGTTCGAGGTGCTTCACCTGGCGCTTGCAGGGCTTCCGTCTCCACCAGGGTGGTGCGAGCGCCGGGAGCGAGGTTCCGGTCGTACTTCCACCAGTCCAGGCCGATCTCCTGGGCCTTGTCGATCGAGCACACGATCAACCGGATGCGGATGGTGAGGAGCTCGACCTCGGCGAGCGAGATCCGGATGTCGCCCGCGATGAGGAGTCCCTTGTCGAGGACCCTGTCGAGCAGGTCGACGAGGCCGGTGCCCCGCTGCCCTCCCGTCGCCAGGTCGTTCCGCACGTTCGGCTTCGACTCCCTTCACAGTCCGCAATTCACGGCGAGGCCGACGCACTGCGACTCACGTCACATCCGCTTCCGGCCGGGTGGCGCCTGCGATCGCACGAGCCGAAGGGCGATGGGTCCCGGCCGACGTTGTGAAAGAATAGACGACGCACCAACTCATCGCAAGATGGGCTCGGCGTCGCACGGTCACCCGCGCCGGCAACCCCACCGGCCTGCGTGTTCGAGGGGTACGACGCCCACCGTGGTCCAGCGCCAGCCCGCCTTCGGCGACCGGACTCGATACCGGCCCGGACCACCCGATCCGAGCGCGTGGAGAGCCGTGGTCGGTCATGGCCACCTTTCAAACGGATGGTTGCTGGTTCGGCCGGCCGTCAGGTGCAAGGCACATGCCGCGGAAGGCCGGAAAGATCGCGAGGGTCCTCCTCGCTCGATGCCCGCGAGCGGTCTCTTCGGAGATGACCGCGAAGGACGGGCGCGGGCCGCGTCCTGGGCGCCGCGTTGATTGGCGGCCGATATTCATGGCGATCGCCCTCACGGCTGAACGATTCCGGTGCCCGGAACCGTGCGCGGGTGGGAGGAGTGTCCGGGTCGGAGGAGAGGGGCGGAGATACTCCAGTCTGTTGGCCGGCCGGGGCTCCGGAGGTCGGCGAAGCGACAATGTGTCGTGCCCGCGACACGCAGACGCCCGCGTGGTTGGTCTGCGCGCTCCGGTCCGCGGACGAGCCGGCCGACGGTCTGGCCGACAGGGGGCACAGGCCTTGCTACTTCCGGTGCATGAGGCGGCGTATCTTCGGCCTCGAGAACGAGTACGGCGTGACCTGCATGCGCGAAGGCTTGCCGGTCCTGGCCCCGGAGCTCCTCGCGCGGTACCTCTTCGAGGAAGCCGTCCCGAACGCCAAGTATCCGAACGTCTTCCTCGAGAACGGGGCTCGGCTGTACGTGGACACGGGCTTCCACCCGGAGTACGCCACGCCGGAGTGCGACGACCTCCTCGAGCTCGTCGCCTGCGACCGGGCGGGAGAGCGCATCGTCGAGGACCTCGTGCGCCGCGCCGACGCCCGGCTGCCGGAGCACGACGTCCGGGGCCGGATTCGGGCGTTCAAGAACAACACGGACTCCGCCGGCAACTCCTACGGCTGCCACGAGAACTACCTCGTGGCGCGCGGCACGTCCTTTCCGCACCTCGTGGAGGCGCTGATTCCGTTTCTGGTGTCCCGTCAGATCTTCACGGGGGCCGGCAAGATCCGGCCGGGCCCGGCCGGCGCCCGCTACTGCCTCAGCCAGCGCGCGGAGCACATCTCGGAGGAGATCTCGGGGAGCACGGTGTCGAGCCGGCCCATGATCAACACGCGCGACGAGCCCCACGCCGACAGCGAACGCTACCGGCGCCTCCACGTGATCGTCGGCGACTCCAACATGTCCGACGTGGCGACCTACCTCAAGGTGGGCACGACCGCCCTCGTGCTGGACATGATCGAGGACGGCTTCTCCGCTCTCCCGGTCAGGCCTCGAGGCCAGCGTCGCCGCGCTCCGCGCGATCTCGCACGATGTGTCGCTGCGCGAGCGGGTGCGCCTCAAGGATGGCCGCGCGTACACGGCCCTGGAGATCCAGCTCCTCTACCTGGAGGCGTGCGAGGCCCACGTCCGCCGCGGCGGGGGGGGCGCAGCTGCGCGCGCGGTGCTGGCGCGGTGGAGCCAGGTGCTCGCGCGCCTCGCCCAGGATCCGCTGGCGGCCCACCGCGAGGTCGACTGGGCGATCAAGAGTACGCTGATCGATCGCTACCGGGCGAAGCACGGCTGCTCGCTCGAGGATCCCCGCGTCCGCCTGCTCGATCTTCAGTATCACGACATCGGGACCGACCGGGGCCTCTACCACCTCCTCGCGCGGCGTGGCGAGGTCGAGACGCTGCTTGGGGAGGAGAGCGTCGAGCGCGCCCGGCAGCATCCCCCCCAGACCACCCGGGCGCGCCTCCGGGGTGACTTCGTCCGCCGAGCGAACCTCCGCGGTCAGGAGTACCAGGTGGACTGGGCGTACGTCCGGACTCTCGGACCGGACAGCGAGACGATTCTCTGCCCGGACCCATTCATCGCGCACGACGAGCGCGTGGAGCGGCTCGCGGCCTGATCCGGCGGGCCGCGCAGGTCGGCTCACGCGCGATTGACAGCCCTCGGCTCCCGCTGGGACCCTAGCACCGCGTGGACAACGCCGGGGTCGCGGAGGCGCTGAGGGAGGTCGCGGCGCTGCTGGCGCTCGAAGGCGCCAGCCCCTTCAAGGTGCGGGCCTACGAGCGCGGGGCCCGCGCCGTCGCGGCGCTGGCCGAGGACGTGACGGAGCTGGCCCGCACCGGCCGCCTCCAGGCGGTGCCGGGGATCGGGCCGGCGCTCGCCCGTACGATCGCCGAGCTGAGCCAGACCGGTCAGAGCGAGCAGCTCGCCCGCCTGCGCGAGGGCGCGCCGCCCGGGGCCGCCGAGCTGGCGCCGGTGCTCACGCGCCGGCAGATGGCCGCGCTGCACCAGGCCCTCGCGATCCGGACTCTCGCGGAGCTTCAGGCCGCTTGCGAGGCCGGGAGGGTCCGGGAGGTGCCCGGGTTCGGGGAGCGATCGGAGCGACGACTCCTCGAGGCGATCGCAGCGCTCTCGACGCAGCCGACCCGGGTGTTGCTGCCGGATGCCGTTCAGTCGGGCGAGAGCCTGCTCGCCCACCTGCGGAGCCATCCCGCGGTCGAGCAGGCCGACCTGGCCGGCGACGTCCGGCGCCGGATCGAGCTGATCGCCCGCATCGACCTCGTCGTGTCGACACGCGCTCCCGAGGCGGTCCTCGATCACGTGGCGCACGGGCCGATGGTCGGCTCGATGAGCGAGCGGACCGGCAGCGAGGCGTCCCTGCGGCTCGTGACGGGCCTGGACGCGCGCCTGTCCGTGGCCGCGCCGGCGGCGTACGGCATCGGTCTCCACCGGGCGACGGGCTCGGCCGCGCACCTGGCGAAGCTCCAGGCCGTGGGGCAGACCCGCGGGCTACGTCTCGACGCCGACGGCCTTCACCGGGGCTCGCGCGCGCTGCGTGTCCGCGGGGAGGAGGAGCTCTATCGCCAGCTGGGACTGCCCGAGATCCCGCCGGAGCTGCGGGAGGACGCCGGCGAGGTCGAGGCCGGGCTCGCCGGAACCCTGCCGGCCGACCTGGTGCGGCGAGAGGATATCCGTGGCTTCGTGCACTGCCACACCGTGTACTCGGATGGCCGGCACACGATCGAGGAGATGGCCCGGGGCGCAGAGGCTCGCGGGATGAGCTATCTCACCATCACGGACCACTCGCCGGCCGCCGCCTATGCCCGAGGGCTCGACGTGGAGCGCCTTCGGCGCCAGTGGGACGAGATCGCACGGGTTCAGGAGCGCGTGAGCGTCCGGCTTCTCCGTGGAACGGAGTGCGACATCCTGAAGGACGGGTCGCTCGACTACCCCGATGCCGTCCTGGAGCAGCTCGATGTGGTGATCGCCAGCGTGCACCAGCGGCACCGCATGGGGTCCGAGGACATGACGCGGCGGCTGGTGCAGGCCATGCGACACCCGCGGTTCAAGGTCTGGGGTCATCCGCTCGGCCGGTACGTGGACAGCCGTCCGCCGCTCGAGTGTGACATGGAGGCGGTGCTGGACGCTGTGGCCGAGTCGCGGGCCGCCATCGAGGTCAACGGGAATCCCCGCCGGCTGGATCTCCCCCCTGGCTGGATCCGCGAGGCCCGCCGGCGCCGGATCCCGTTCGTCATCTCGACGGACGCCCATTCGGTGGCCGCGCTCGATGACCTGCGCTGGGGTGTCGACATGGCCCGCCGCGGGTGGCTCACGAGCGAGGGCGTCCTCAACACGCTGGACGTCGACCGGTTCCGCCAGGCCGTCCGTCCCTGAGCCGGCCGGAGCCTACCCCGCCTTCAACCGGACCGGCGCCGGCGCTGACCGCCGCGCTCCTCGGGAGGCGGCCCGGCGGCCGGCGGTCTTCTTCCTGTCCCGGCCCGCGAGGCTCTTCTGGAGCGCGTCCATGAGGTCCACCACGGCGCCGCGCGGGGCGGCGGCGGGCTCCTCACGGACGGGTTTGCCGCGCGCCTTCTCGCGCGCGGCCTTTTCCACCCGCGCCCGGTACGTGTCCTCGAAGGCCTTCGGGTCGAAGGCCGGCCGCTTGAGCGCCTCCACGAGGCGGAGGGCCAGCTTCAGCTCCTCCCGGCGGGCCGGGCCTTTCCCGGTGTCGATCTCCCCGTAGTCGCGCACCTCGTCCGCGAAGTAGAGGTGGTGGAGGACCAGCCCCCCCTGGAAGGTGCGGACGGCGACCAGGTTCTCCTTGCCGCGGGTCACGAACGTGCCGAGCGCCACCTCGTCCCGATCCCGCATCACCTCGGCCAGCAGCCGAAACGGCTTGTCCCCGTTCCGGTCCGGTCCCAGGTAGGCGGTCGACTCGAAGTAGATCGGATCCACGGTCCGGAGGGGCACGAACTGCTGGATGTCGATGGAGCGTGGCCCCGTGGCCTCGAGCGCTTCCAGCTCCTCGTGCGTGAAGGTCACGTACCGGTCCTTGGCGATCTCGTAGCCGCGCACGAGCTCCTCGCGCGAGACGACGCGCTCGTGCTTGGGGCAATAGAGCTGCTCACGGATGCGGGTGCCGCATTCGCGGTGGACGAGGTGAAACCCGGGCGCCAGCGAGCGGGTGGCGCTGTAGAGACGGACCGGAATGGTCACCAGCCCGAAGGAGATGACGGCGCCGCTCAGCGGACGTGGCATTGGAGACCCTCCTGTACGAGGCGATCCGGGACGACAGGTACGCCGTCCGGCGCCCCCGTCTCCTTCCGGTGCAATAGGTCTGCCGCCACGGGACCACGACACGATGTCGGGAGGACGACATCTCGTCGAGGTGGGAGCGTCTGGCTCGCACGGAAACCCCAGGATTTCACAAGGCACCGCGGTTGCACCCGAGTGGCCGGAGGTCGCCGCATCGTATGGCCGAGTTCACCCCCGTCGGTTCCTGCGTCCCGGCTGTTCACAGTCGGGAGGGTTCCGACCGGTCGCCGGCTCCGGCCCCGTGTGGCCAACCCGGTCTTCTGCCTCCTCCGCGACCATCCAGGTGCGGACCGTGCCCCTTGACGCCACGATTGACCGCCGGTGAGACGAGCGCTTCGCAGGACCGATCTGACTTCCGGGAGGGGAAAGCCATGAAACCGAGCATTACCGCCAAAGGTCTCATCAAGGCCATCGAGCGTCGGCTGACGGCGATTTCCGAGCAGCAGCACGCGCTCGCGGTCGAGCGGACGCGCCTGCTGGAGCATGCGACGCCCCTCCGTCTCGGAGTGGTCCCGCCGGAGACGGCGCTGGTCCTCCTGCGCGACATCGGCATCACGTTGCCCGGAGTGCGGACGGGGCGCGCCGCGCGCCGCCGCACGCATGAGTCTGTCCTGAGAGCCGTGCCGAAGAGTCCCGTTGCCGTCTTGTCCGTGGATCCCGCGGCTGGCGCTGCGAATGCGCCGATCCCGATTCAGCGAAGGGGTCTCTCGGGCGCAAGCTGATTGCCGGCAGGCCGCTGTCGGGGCGGGAGGTGTGTGCCCGCGAGTGCTGTCGAGGTGCTCTCGCTCCTCGGCCTCGGGGTGAGTCTTTCGGATGGAGGCGTCCCCGACCTCAGTTCGGCCAGTTGACGATGATCCACACGCTCGACTCGCCATCCGGCCAGTTGAAGATGGGACGGATGACGATCTGGACGTTGTCCTGGAGGAGCGCGCCGTCCATGGCCCACTCCAGCTGTCGCATCAGCGAGCCGACCAGATTGCCGAGCTCGACCTTGTCCATGGCCGTCTCCTCTCACTCAGTTTCACGCGAAAGGAGTCGCGCGACCGTCGCCAGATCGCCGACCAGATGCTGCATGGCGGCCTGGCGCGAGGTGTCATCGGGAGCCCGCAGTACCGCCGACGGATGGATCGTGGCAACGACGTACCGCGCGAGCGCCGAAGGAATCAGCTGGCCCCGGGACTGGGTGACCCGGACACTCCTCCCGAGGAGCGTCTGAGCCGCTGTCGCGCCGAGACAGACCAGGGCGCGAGGCCGGACGGCCGCCAGTTCGGCCTCGAGCCACGGGCGGCAGGCGCGGATGTGCCCCGCGGCCGGCTTCTTGTGGATCCGTATCTTGCCTCGCGGCTCCCAGTTGAAGTGCTTCACGACGTTGGTCACGTAGACGTGCGTCCGGTCCAGCCCCGCCTCCCGGAGCGCCTGATCCATGACCCGGCCGGCCGGCCCGACGAACGGCCGTCCCGCCAGATCCTCATCGTGACCCGGCTGCTCGCCGACGAGCATCACGTCGGCCCGAGGCCGGCCCTCGCCGAAGACGGTCTGGGTGGCCCGCTCCCAGAGCTCGCAGGCCCGGCAGGCGGCGGCCGAGTCGCGGAGATCCGCGAGCGTCGAGGGCGGAGCGGTCAGCGTGGCATCCGGCGCCGGATCCCCATCCTCGCGCAGGCCCCGACGACTCGGGAGAGTCACGCCGCTCGCCTCGAGGTGGCGTCGTGTCGGCGTGAGGTCCTGACCCGGCGCAGCTTCGGGAAGATCTCGCGCTCGTAGAACCGGATGAAGCCTTCCTGATCGGGTCCGATCTGGTGCACGCAGACGTGGTCGTAGCCGGCGCGAGTCGCCTGCCGGATCGCGGCGAGATGACGGGCGGGGTCGGGTCCGCAGACGACGGCCTCGGCCACCTGGGCCTCGGTGATCGGCTTGAATGCCGCCTCGAAGTGTTCGGGCTGGGCGATCTCGGTGAACAGCGGCCCTTCCAGGGCCGACAGGGCCCAGACCTCGTGCGCGGTCCGGCGCGCGGCTCGCTCGCTTCTGGCCCAACAGACCGTGACCTCGACGAAGCTTGGCTTGCCCCGGCCTCCACTCCTGCGGAACGTGCGGAGCAGCGCGGGATCGGGATCGGTGGTCACGAAGCCGTCACCGATCCGACCGGCCAGGCGCGCCGCCTTCGGGCCGCTCGCCGCGACCATGATGCGCGGGGCCTTCGGCGGCAGCGTGTAGAGGCGGGCGGACTCCAGCGTGTGGTGCGCCCCGCGGTAGGACTGGACGCCACCCTGCCAGAGCAGCCGGATGATCTCGACCGCCTCTTCGAGCATCTCGCGCCGCACGTCGACCGGAGGCCACTTGGCGCCGGTGACGTGCTCGTTCAGGTTCTCGCCCGTGCCGACGCCCAGGAAGAAGCGCCCGGGCATCAGGGCGGCCACCGTCGCGGCCGCATGCGCGACGATGGCCGGGTGGGTTCGGATGATCGGGCACGTCACGCCGGTGCCCACGGTGAGCGTCTCGGTCGCGTGAGCGATGGCCCCGAGCGCGGCCCAGACAAACGGGCTCTGGCCTTGACGATCCGACCACGGATGGAAGTGGTCGGAGATGAGGGCGAAGTCGAACCCGGCCCTCTCGGCTCGAGCGGCTTGTCGAACCAGATCGAGCGGCCCGAATTCCTCGCTCGAGAGCTTGTAGCCCAGATGGAGCATGGGTGATCGCCTCCATCAGCCTTGGGATCGCGACCGATACGCGCGCCCGCGGGCGTAGCCCGCGCGGAAGGCCGGCTCCTCGGCAACGGGGCCATGCCGCTCCCGCAGCAGCGGGCGTGCGGCCTCCCAGAGGGGGGCCTCGCCCGGCAGCCGGAAGGCCGCGTCGAATCCCGCGCGGTAGAGCGTCTCGTCCTTCCGGAAATCGCCCCCGCCCTGCGTGTACTCGGCTTCCTCGGCGTCGCGAAGGCCGATCCACCATTCCTCGCGCGCGGCATCGACGCTCTCGGCCCCCAGCTTCGTCATGAGCTCGCGGGCGCGGCGCGCCCGCTCGTCGTCGTCGACCGTGGCCACCACGAGGGTCCGGCCCATCCGCAACGCATGGCGGTAGACGTAGAGCTCGTCCGTGGGAAGTCCCTTGGAGAGCGTGTCGTCGAAATGCGCGCCGACCGAGCCTCCCGCCGCCGCGCCGAGCAAGCCCATGGCGAGCGCGCCGGCGGCAATGACCGGGCCGACACCCGGCAGCGCGAGCGACGCGACGGCGAGACCTCCGGCCGTTCCGGCGGCGCCGCCCACCACGCTGCCGATCGTCCCGCCGATCCCCGGTGATTCGGCCTCGGTGGTCGGAACGGCCCGGAGCGCGCTCTCCGGCGTCTGCGGCGACAGGACACTGACGCGGTCAGCGGGGATGTCGGTTTGCCGCAGGGCCTCGACGATCCGGAGAGCATCGGAATACTGGCGGACGACGCCGACGACAGCTTGCATGAGCTCCTCCTCCTTGGTGGCGTGCCTACACGCTGATTGGAGCAAGGGAAGTGCCACCCGGCGGGCATGGCCGTTGCACCGTTCACCGTCATGACGCGAGGACGCGCGATGGCGCCGGGACGATGATCGCCGGGGGCTTCCCAGACGGTGGCGGCCGAGACGCCGCTCGCCGGCGCCGGCCAGACAGGCGCGGCCTCCGCTTCCAGACGCGCGGGTCATCCGGGGCGTCGTCGCGGCGCTGGCGCTGCTGCTCGGCGCGTACTGCCTGCTGGCCGCCGCGACGGTCCTCTACGCTCAGACCCCGCCCGGAAACCCGAACCCGGCCGAGCTGGCGGCCCGGGAGCGCGTTCAGTGGCCCGGCTGGATCCCGGTCGTCTTCCTGGCGCTCGTCGCGCTCTACGCGGTCGTCATCGCGGCTCGCCGACGGGGTCGTGCCGGCGCCGGGCGGGCGATCAGTCCACCCAGGATCCGCCGATCGCCCCACCCGAGCGCGGCGGGCACCGCGACTCCGCGTCGCGCTGACGACAGCCTGTCCCGGCGACCGGCCGGGCTTCTAGGCCCGGTCGGCGGCCGCGAGCGCCGAGCGCTTCCGCAACAGCACGAGCGCGATGACGAACACCAGGACCATGAGCGTCAGCAGGCCCAGCTCCATCATGGCGTTGAGGAAGACGGTGCCGCCGGCCTGGGCGAGCTTCGCGAACTCCGCGGTCACCACGAGAATGCGCCGCGTCGCCGCGATCAGGCCGACGATGAGGAAGGGCTCGGGCACGAGCGCGTGCTCCCGGAAGGACACCTGCACGGTGTACAGGAGCTCCACGATCATGACCACGAGCAGGACCCGATCGAGCAGGTCGATGATCGATCCGGGCATGCTGCCCGCCAGGAGCTGACGACCGAACGTGATGCTCCCGTCGACGAGCAGGGCCATGGCTCCCGCGGCCAGCAGGACCGCGAGCCCGATGTAGACAACGTCTTCGACGCGCGTGAAGGCCTGCGCGATCCGCTCGCGAACCGCGGGGGGAATCCCGCCCGGCGCGGAGGCACTCCCGCGCCCGCCGGTCCGGTCGTCCGACTTGTCGGGCTTGATGACGTCTCCCTCAGCGCCCGCGGGCGCGGAAGACGATGACCGCGGCAACCACCGCCATCACCGCCCGGCGAAATGCGCTGGGCGCCGGAGCAGGAAGCGCCGGCGGGGAAGGCGGCGGGAGCGCCGGCGGCGCCGGCCGCTTCTGGTATCGCCCGAAGGCGAGCGCGCCGATGGCGCGCCGCTGGCCGGGTACTTTCTCGCCGACCGCCTTGCCGTAGGGCGACGCGTGCTCGATCTCCGCGTTCAGCTCGGCTCCGAGCAGCATGACGAGCCCCGAGATGTAGAACCAGAGGAGGAGCACCATCACGCCTCCGATGGCGCCGTACGTCTCGGTGTAAGCCCCGAAGTTGGTCACGTAGTACTTGAAGCCGAGCGACGCGAGGAGCCAGAGGACCGTGGTCAGCACCGCGCCCGGCGTGACCCACACCCATTCCTGCTCGGCGTCCGGCGCGAAGTAGTAGACGATGCCGGCGGCGAGCGCCACGAGGCCGAGGATGAGCGGCCACTGGAGCACCTTCCACGTCCACGCGAAGACCGGGCCCAGGCCGGTCAACCGCGCGACGTGGTCCGCGGCGGTCGGTCCCAGGAGGACGAGCGCGAAGGCGATGAGAGCGAACGCCGCCAGGGCGAGGGTGAGCACGACGGCGAGCGCGCGGACCCGCCACCACGCCCGGGCCTCCTCGATGTCGTACGCGCGGTTCAGCGCGTCCACCATGCCCATCATGGCCGCCGAGCTGCTCCAGAGCGCCACCACGACACCGAACGTCAGGATGCCGCCGCTGTCGCCCTGCGCGATCTTCAGGATCTGCTCCTGAACGATCGTGAGGACGTCGTCCGGGACCACGCCGCCGAGAGCTCCCACGATCCGGTCCAGGAAGTGCTCGAGCGGGAAAAAGCTCGCGAGCGCGATGCCCACGAGCAGGGCGGGGAAGAGCGAGAAGAAGAAGTAGTAGGCGAGCTGGGCCGCGAGGCCGAGCCCGTTGTCCGCGATGAAGTCCTTCAGGGTGCGCGTGATCAGCTCGCGCCAGGTGAGGGGCACCTCCGTGAAGCCGAAGGAAATCATCCGTGGCCCGGCCGTTCGCTGCCGAGCTGATCCCTGAAGCTCCGCCGCCGTGTTCGCCCGGCGGCACGCCGGAGGCGGCCGGGAGTCAGCGCCCCGCCGCCTCCGGCTGCCCCGTCCCGCGCCCGCCGGCGGACGGACTCCGGAGGGATATCAGCGCGCGACGGCCGCCTCCTCGTGCTTCATGGCGGCCATCTGACGCCCCGCTTCCTCGAGCCGCTCCGCGTTCCAGACCTGCTCGATCTTCGGCCAGATGTCCTGCTCCTCCTTGCGGATGTGCTGCTCGAGCGCGGTTCTCAGCTTTTTCACCGTCGCCAGCCACTGGGGGTCGGCCGAGTCGAGCCCGCTGATCTTCCTCATGAGACCTTCCGCTTCCCCCACTTCCTGGCGGTGGGCGCTCTCCCAGTCGGCGAAGGTCCGGTCCATCTGGACCTCGCGCGCGACCGGCCCGTAGAGGTGGGCCTCTTCCATCTTCTCGTGGAGCTCGAGCTCGGGGCGGAGCTGGGCCCACAGCGTCTGGCGCTGCGAGGCCTGGGCCGCCTCGATCTTCTGGAACGCGGCCTTGGCCTTGCCGTGCTCCTCCTTCAGGAACTTCGTCGCATGCATCGGTGCTCTCTCCTCTCCTTCGGAATCACGCGGGGGCCATGCCTCCGCGTGAGGATCGGCGTCGTCGGTCCTCTCTTGGGTCGTCTTCACCCGGCCGTCACGGCAGCTGCCGCAGGGCCTGAATCCGGTCGTTGGTGCCGGGATGCGTCGCGAACCAGCCGCCCCCGTCCCCTCCGCCGGAGGTGCTCGCCAGCCACGCCAGCGTGTTCTGGAGGGATTCCTTGGACGACCCGACCCGCCGGAGGATCGTGACCGCGTGCTTGTCGGCCGCGAGCTCCTCGGAGCGGCTGTGCGCGCGGGTGATCAGGGTTCCCGCGATGGGCGTGATGATCGCGGAGTTGGGGACGACCTGTTCCAGGATGGCCGACGCCGAGCGCGACGCCGGCCTCGAGCCGCTGGGCCTTCGCCACGTGGCCGAGGTCGTTGTGCGCGAACTCGTGGGCCATGATCGCGCGCAGCTGCTCGTCGTTCGCGCGATTGAGCAGGCCCCGGGTGACGTAGAACTCACCGCCGCCGGCGTTGGCGGCGTTGATGCTCGGGTCGGCCAGGATGCCGATCGTGACTTGCTTCGGGGGCCGGTCGGCGGCCTTGGCCAGCGGCTCGATCACCCGGCGGAGCCGGGCCGCGTCCTGCGGGCTCACGCGCTCCATCGCCGGGCCGCCGGAGCGTGAGCTCTGGCCGCTCGGCGAGCTGCGGCCCTCCGGCAGCCCCAGCGCGCAGCCGGTGGCGAGTAGCCCAGACTAGCGCGACCGCGACGCCTGTCCCTCGCATCGATCGAATGGGCCGCATCGGTGTCCTCCTAGCGCTTCTGGCTAGCGCTTCTGGAATGTCGGACGGGAGGCGCTCCAGGCCGCGCGCGGTCCCTCGTCGGTCT
Organism: uncultured Candidatus Rokubacteria bacterium; assembly: GCA_963745015.1. Taxonomy (GTDB): domain Bacteria; phylum Methylomirabilota; class Methylomirabilia; order Rokubacteriales; family DASRDR01; genus DASRDR01. The sequence goes on along the minus strand of CAVUVU010000004.1, from coordinate 447,144 downwards.
GCAGGATGCGTGGTGCCCTTCCGAACGGCGGCGGTCGCGCTGCGCTGGCGGCGAACCGCTTGGCGACTGACCGGGGCGATCGCCGCCGGCGCCGGTGCCTTGGCCGAGCGCGCCGGACGCGCCGGTGGAGCCTCAGGCTTCGGGGTCGTTCGACGTCTGCCTGGCTTGCGTGATCGTGAAGGTGCCATGCCCATGAGAGGAGCAAGGCACGTGCCACGCGCACGATGGCTATGCGCGGTCGCCACTCTGGACGATCGGCCCGCGGGGCACCGATCGATCCCGCCGGCCATCGAGTCGCCGATTCGACACTCTGTCGTGGAGCGGTCAGGCGCTCGAGCGATCACCCTCCAGCACGCACACGGCGTCGGGGTCGAGCGTCTGGGGCGCGAGGGTTTCCACGCAGAACAGATGCAGCGCGTCGCGGTCGCTCGACCGGTAGCCCACGGCGAGATCGCCGCCGACGGTGAGGATGAAGTCACCGCCGCGCATCGAGAAGAGCGCGCCGCCGTCCTGCATGACGAGCGAGCGGTGGACCTCGGCGATGATGTTCTTCGTGTGCCGCGGCACCGGGTAGCCGCGATTCGCGGCGGCGAGGTACGCGTAGTAGCGATCCGGCGACAGGACGGCCTCGTACGGGCCCGGCACCGTCAGCCGGTCGAGGGTCTCCACCGCCTGGACCAGATCGGCGATCACGCGAGCCGGGTCCGACCAGTCCCCGAGCCGGATGCGCGGCGACCCGGGATCCTCGAGGAAGCCCGTGCCCACCGGCTGGCCGGAGTACGCGAGCCGGTCCTCCGCGAGCCCCACCTCGCGCGCGGCGTCCTCGGCCCCGGCCGTGTCCAGCGCCGGCCCGCCCCGCTCGAAGGCCTCCACCGCCGACCAGGGCAGGCTGAAGTCCGCCCGGATCTGCGCCAGGAGCGCCACCTCCGGCACGCAGACGACCGCCTTGCCCTCGCGGGTCGCGCACGCCTTCATTGTCCCGAGCGGCGTCGCGATGTAGTCCCAGCCGCGCGGCCCGTCGAACGTCGCGATCCGGCGGGCGGTCATGACGTTCCTCGCCGCGGAGGCCGCCGCCTCGTCCAGCTCCTTCCACACCCCGTCCGACAGCTGGGCGCTGCTCCGTCGCAGGATGTCCATCAGCGGGCTCCTCTCAGTGATCCGACGGTCACGGTCGGCTCGCTCGCGCCGCCGCGCGCCGCGCCGGCCGTTTCCGGTGGGCGCAGTGGGCTCGAGGGCGGTGATGGGGCGCTCCGTGAACAGGAACGTGCGCAGGACCTCGTCGAACCCCGGATCGCGGCGCCGGATCCACTCGAGGACCATCGCCGCGTGCTCCTTCTCCTCGTCCCGGTTGTGACGGAGGATGTCCTTGAGCTCGCCGTCGCCGGCCGCGTCGATCCGCTGCTGGTACCAGTCGATGGCCTCCAGCTCCTCCATCAGGCTGACGATGGCCCGGTGCATGTCCTTGGTCATCGGCGCCAGCGCCTCTTCCGACTCGTGAAAGCCTGCCGAGCCCCCTGGCATGGGTGGTCTCCTGTCAGAACTGGCCGGCGCCAGACCTGGGTAATGGGTTCACGGCTCGCCCGCCGCCTCGAGGAGCGCCACCGGGAAGGTCGCGAGGACGGCTTCCAGCGGGAGGACGGGGCGGCCTTCGCGCAGGACGGCCTCGACGCGCTCTCCCGTCAGCACGTTGCGATAGAGGTGGGGCGCTCCCGCCGGCAGCTCCAGCCACGTCCCGTCCCACACCGGTCCGATCGGTGGGCCCGGCAGGCGTAGCCTGGCGACGAAGCGGGGCACGACCGCGATCGCCGTCTCCCGTTCGAGCTCTCGCCCGAGGGCGATCACATGCTCGGCGCGGGAGCCGCGGGCCTCCAGCGGCGCGTAGGCGCCTTCCGCGAAGAGCCTGGGATGCTGCCGCCGGTGCTGGAGCCCCTGGTACGTCAGGTAGAGCTTGATCCGGCCGTCCTCCTTCGTCGCCAGGAGCGAGCGCGCGAGCTCGCCGCGCGAGACGTCCGATCCCGCGAGCGTCTCCCGGATCGCGCGGAGGTCTGCCCACAGCCGCGCGTGATCGACGGGCCGCCGGTTGTCCGGGTCGACCAGGCTCAGGTTCCACGTCTCGGTTCCCTGATAGGTGTCCGGCACGCCGGGGGCGACGAGCTTCAAGAGGGTCTGGGCGAGCGAGTTGTACATGCCGGCATCGGCGATCTGCTGCTGGAACGGCCGGAAATCGGCGAGGAAGGGGTTTCCGGCGGTCTCGGGCACGATCGCGCCGATCAGGCGGCGCAGGCGCCCGGGGGCCGGCCGGGGCGGCTCGGACCGGTCCAGGATCGCGGCCACGAAGCGGGCGAGCGCCAGGTCGTAGGCCGGATTGGGGTGCACCCAGCTCGCGTGGACCTTCGCCTCCCGGAGCGCCTTGCTCATGTGCTGCACGATGCGCTCGACGAACGCCGCGTAGTCCGCGTCGCCCACCGGCTCGGCGGGCCAGGCGCCGAGGAGAGTCTGGTAGAGGAAGTACTCCTCGTTCGGGGCGGGGGCGGGCTGGCCGTCGACGAGCGTGCGATGCCGCCGGTTCAGGCGATGCCACGTGCGGAGCCGGGCCCGCCATTCGTGCGGGAGCTCCGAGAGCACGTTGATCCGGGCCCGGACGTCCTCGCTCCGCTTCGTGTCGTGGGTCGAGCTCGCCGAGAGCGCGTGCGGCCAGCGCGCCAGCCGCTCGGCGTTCATCCGGTGGAACTCCGGGACCGGGGTGCCGAAGCGGTCCGGCGCGCCGCCGACCTCGTTCAGCGACAGGAGCCGGCCGTACCGGTAGAAGGCGGTGTCCTCCACGCCCTTGGCGGTGACCGGCCCGGTGAGCTGCTGGAAGCGGCGCACGAAGTCCAGCTCCCCCGTCCGGCACAGGAGATCCGCGATGAAATCGAAGACGGAGGGGTTCGTGGTCGGGCTCCGGCGCTTGGCTTCCGACACCGCCTGGGCCACCCGCTCGCAATCCTGCTCGGAGGCCCCCTGGCCGCCGTCGCCGACGTAGGAACGGTAGACCGGAAAGCAGGCGACGACCTCGCGCAGACCCTCGGTCAGGCTCCGCGCCGTGAAGTCGCGGGACTCGCGTCGCCGCTCGGCGAGGCGGGCGAGGCGCCGGCCGAGGACGTTCAGCTCGCTGGCCATCGTCGTGTCCGTGACGAGCCGCTTCGTCTCGTGAACGACGTCGGCGAAGGCGACGGTCAGTCCCGTGAAGCGCTGGTAGGTCTGCTCCAGGACGCGCGCGCCCTTCGGATCCACGAAGAGGCCGTTCAGCGCGTTGAGGAACTCGTAGCCGGTGGTGCCGTGCACCGGCCAGTGGGCGGGGAGCGACTCGTCCGGCATCAGCACCTTCTCGACCACCACGTAGAAGGGCGGCGCGGGCGCCGCGGCCTGGCGCCCATCGGCCCGCTCGCGCGCGCACCGCTCCCGGAGCTCGGCCGAGATAGTGCGCGGGGTTGTAGAGGCCGTCCGGGTGGTCGATCCGGAATCCGGTGATGCGGCCCGCGCGGACCTGGGCCAGCAGGAGCCCGTGCGCCGCCTCGAAGACGGCGGGCTCCTCCATCCGGATGGCGGCCAGGTCGTTGACGTCGAAGAACCGCCGGTAGTTGATCTCGTCGCCGGCGACCCCCCAGTAGGCGACGCGATACGCCTGGGCGCTCAGCAAGGCGTCGAGCCGGTCGAAGCTGTCCGGCTGGCCGGGGGTGCCGTTGAACAGCCAGAGGGTCTCGTCGACGAACCCCTTCACGGCCGGGGACTCGCGCACGAGCGCGTCCAGCCGGCGCCGTGACGAGCTCGGTGTCCCGCGACGCGCGCGGCCTGGCGCTCGGGTTCGGTCTCCGTCCGGCCCGGCAGCCCGGCGGCGGCGGCCGACGACGCCCTGGAGCTCGAGCGCGTGCGGGTCGCCGGCTCCCAGCGCTGGCCTCGAGCCCCGGCAGCCGGCAGGTCAGGATCTGGGGATAGGTCGCCGGGTCGATCGGAAGGACGGTGTCGTGGTACCGGACCAGGAAGGCGCCGTCCTCGTACTGGAGCCGCAGCTCGCTGATTCTCGAGGATGCGGCCGTAGTGGTCCTCGAGGATGGGGAGGAGCACCCGGTTCCGCAGCTCGGGCTTGAGCGGCTCCCAGTCGATGTCGAAGAACGGCGCGAAGCGCGAGGCCGGCCCGTTCCGCGAGCACGTCCTGCCACCAGGCGTTCCGGCGTCCCGAGATGCCCATGTGGTTCGGGACCATGTCGACCAGCTGGCCCATCCCGTGCGCGCGGAGAGCCTCCGCGAGCGCCTCGTAGCCGGCCTCCCCGCCGAGGGCCTCGTTCAGCCGCCCGTGGTCGGCCACGTCGTAGCCGTGGGAGCCCGGAGCGCAGGGCTGGAGGATGGGGGAGAGGTAGCAGTCGGTGATCCCCAGCTCGGCCAGGTAGGGCACGAGATCTCGAGCGCCGCCGAACGTCAGGTTCGCCCCGAGCTGGAGGCGGTAGGTGGCGCCGGGGATCGCCGAGCCGCGAGACGCCGGCGCGCCGGCGGGCGCGCCGCCGGTCACTGCGTCCTCTGCGACGCGCGGAGCCGCAGGAGGGCGAGGCTCCGCGCCTCGAGCGGGTACTGGTCGCCGGCCCTGAGCGCCCGCGACCCCGGCGCCCAGTCGCGCGTGTCGAGGACCAGCTCCCAGCGCACGCGGGTCCGGTGGGCGGGCAACACGAAGTCGAGGGCCTCGTGGTGCGCGTTGAGCAGGAGCAGGAACGAGTCGTCCCGGATGGGCTCCCCCGCCTGGTCCACTTCCTCGATCGCGTCCCCCGCGAGCCGGAGGCCCAGGCAGCGCGTGAAGCCGTTCGTCCACTCCTCGTCCGTCATCTCCTTGCCGTCGGGCCGGAACCAGGAGAGATCCTTGACCTCCGAGCCCTCGATGCGGCGGCCCTGGAAGAAGCGCCGCCGGTGGAAGACCGGATGCGCGAGGCGGAGGCGGATCAGGCGCCGCACGAACTCGAGCTGCTCCTTGGCGGCGCGGGACAGCGCCCAGCTGACCCACGAGATCTCGTTGTCCTGGCAGTAGGCGTTGTTGTTGCCCTGCTGGCTCCGCCCGATCTCGTCGCCGGCGACCAGCATGGGCACGCCTTGCGAGAGGAACAAGGTGACCAGGAAGTTTCGCAGCATCCGCTCCCGGAGCGCGGTGACGGCGGGATCGTCGGTCGGGCCCTCCGCGCCGCAGTTCCAGGACAGGTTGTCGGACGTGCCGTCCCGGTTCTCCTCGCCGTTCGCCTCGTTGTGCTTGTCGTTGAAGCTCACGAGGTCGAGGAGCGTGAAGCCGTCGTGCGCGGTCACGAAGTTCACGCTGGCCGAGGGCCGGCGGCCGCCGGACTCGTAGAGATCGCTGGATCCCGTGAGGCGATAGGCGAGGTCCGCCACCTGGCCGCCGTCCCCCTTCCAGTACCGGCGGATCGTGTCCCGGTACCGGCCGTTCCACTCGGCCCAGCCGGCCGGAAAGTTGCCCACCTGGTAGCCGCCTTCCCCCAGGTCCCAGGGCTCGGCGATGAGCTTCACCTGGCTGATCAGGGGATCCTGATGGATCACGTCGAAGAAGGACGAGAGGCGATCGACCTCGTGGAGCTCCCGCGCCAGGGCCGAGGCCAGGTCGAACCGGAAGCCGTCGACGTGCATCTCCGACACCCAGTACCGGAGGCTGTCCATGAGGAGCTGGACGCACCGGGGATGCGTCATGTCGAGCGTGTTGCCGCACCCGGTGTAGTCCATGTAGTAGCGCCGGTCGTCGGCGACGAGCCGGTAGTAGGCGGCGTTGTCGATCCCGCGGAAGCAGAGCGTGGGCCCGAGGTGGTTGCCCTCGGCGGTGTGGTTGTAGACGACGTCGAGGATGACCTCGATGCCGGCCTGGTGGAGGGCCTTGACCATCTGCTTGAACTCGCGCACCTGCTCGCCGCGGACGCCCTCGCTCGCGTAGCGCGAGTCGGGCGCGAAGAAGCCGATCGTGTTGTAGCCCCAGTAGTTGGTGAGGCCGCGCTCGGCGAGGTGGCGGTCGTGCACGAAGTGATGGACGGGCATCAGCTCGACGGCGGTCACGCCGAGGCGACGCGAGGTACTCGATGGAGGCCGGGGACGCCAGGCCGGCGTAGGTTCCCCGCAGCGGCTTCGGGACGGCGGGGTTCCGGATGGTGAAGCCCTTGACGTGCGCCTCGTAGATCACGGTCAGGTGCCACGGGGTGCGCAGTGGCCGGTCGTCGCCCCACGTGAACGCGGGGTCCACGACGACGCTCTTGGGCACGAAGGGCGCGCTGTCGCGATCGTCCCGCGTCAGGTCCGCGTCGGGATCGCCGACCCGGTATCCGAAGATCGCGTCGCTCCACTCGATCGCCCCGGCGATCGCCTTGGCGTAGGGATCGAGGACGCAGCTTGCGCGGATTGAAGCGGTGCCCGGCGGCCGGCTCGCCAGGGACCATCGACGCGGTACCCGTAGAAGAGCCCCGGCCGGCCCTCCGGGAGATAGACGTGCCAGACCTGGTCGGTGCGCTCGACCATCGGGATCCGGTGGACCTCGGTGCCCGGCTCCGCCGGGTCGAAGAGACAAAGCTCGACCCCGGTCGCGTGGTCGCTGAACAGCGCGAAATTGACGCCGGCCCCGTCCCAGGTGGCTCCGAGGGGATAGGGGCGGCCCGGCCGCGTCCGGAGGGAGTCTGCCGTCATCTCTCCGAGCCGGCGCCGGCCGGCTCGGAGAGGCGGTCCAGCCACGAGGGCCTGATGCCCAGCCGCTCGAGGCTCTCGACCACCCGGCGCGGCGATCCCCAGTCACACCAGGTCACGCCGGTGAGCGTCGTGACGGCGAGCATCCGGCGTCAGGTTCTGCAGGATGTCCCGCGAGAAGTTGCCCGCGGGAAGCGCCGCGCTCGCCCGCCGGATGGCCTCGGATCGCGCTCCGCGTCCGGCGGCGTGCACCATCCGCTCGAGGCCGGCGTGGGATCCGGGAACGCACCGCCGGCCGGCCTCGACGAGCGTCCGGGCCTTCGCCACGAACACGAAGGTGTTCCACGAGGCCCCCGCGGCCAGGCACGCGCGCGCCCCCTCCGCGGACGGCTTCTCGACGAACCGCCGGACCGCGCGGACGGGCAGCCCGCCGGCGCGGCCGAGATCGGGCCCCGGCTCGATCCACCCGTACTCCGTCTCCGCCGCCGTGGCCGGGGCCCCCAGGAGGACGATGCGCGCGGGGTTGCTCGTCCACGAAGGCGGCCGCCTGGGCGACGTGGTCCATGAACGTCTCTTCCTCCAGGACGAGGTGGTCGGACGGAAACACGGCCACGGTCGGCGTCGGGTGCCCGGTTCAGGATCCAGTGCGCCGGCAGGAGCACGCCCGCCGCCGTTCCGCGGTCCGACCGACTGGAGCAGGATGGTCGCGCCATGGCCGGGCATCGCCGCCGCCAGATGGGCCGCGTGGCTCTCGACACTCACGACGACGGTGCGCTGGGCCGGGATGGCGAGCGCCGCACGGTCCAGGGTCCGCTGGAGGAGCGAGCGGGAGCCCGTCAGCGTCACGTACTGCTTGGGCCGCTCGTCCCCGCAGATGATGCGCGTCAGAGGGCGAAGGCGAATCCCTTCGCCACCGGCGAGGACAACCGCCCAGAGCTCTCCGGACAGTGCAGCGTCCGCCGAGCTGAGAGCGGGGGCTTCAGCGCGTTCTCTGTCCGACCCGGAGTAGGAAGCGATCGCCGTCGGAGTCATGCCGGATCCGGATGCAACGCTGATTCCACGAGGTTAACCAGACTGCCGCCGTGAGCCCCGTCCGCGAATTCGCGCGCTTCGACGCTGGTCTCCGAATCCGCGATTCGCGCCTCGAGCGAATCCCACGCGTCGATTCAGGCGACAACGTGTCGCGCTGGCGACACCATGACGGCGCCGGACGACGCGTTGGGACGGCTCGCCGGAGCCTGGCAGTCGGGACTAGCCGCGGCTGGACGTCACGCCGGGCGGAGCCCCCTTGGCGCACTCCGGGCACACCTCGCGCTCGCTGTCGTATGCGACGCCGTGCGCTGCGCAGCGCATCACCCGGACCTCAGAGCCCTTCGCTGCCTGCCCGGGCGTGGGTGTCGTCACGGGGCAGCACGCACGCGCACGTCCGGCGCCTCCGGGCACGCCGCGGCGCGTTACCCCGGCCGTCGGGCATGGACCGTGCACCCCTCCCGTCAGTTGTGACGCCACTGGCCATCGACCCACACCGTGCCGTTCGCCTGCGTCTCCCAGTGTCCCGGCACCCAGACGAACCCCTGTCGGCGGGATCGTCCAGTGTCCCGGCACCCAGACGTATGTCCGGTTGGCCGGCTGCCACGTGTAGGATCCGGGCACCCAGACGTAGGTCGGGCCGGGCTGGGCCGGGACCGTTTCCACGGGAGCCGCGGGCGGTGGGGGCGGAGCCTGCACTGCCGAGGGGGGCATGTAGCAGCCGCCCAGGAGCAGGAGCGGCACCACGAGTCCTCCGAGCATGGACCGAGTCTTCATGCGTCGTCTCCGTTCGCGCTCGTGCGCTCGTCCGAGCGAGCGCGCGAGGCTGGCAGCGACGTTCAACGTTCGCCGGCCGCGTCTCCGCGTCCGGGCTCGCCGCGGTTCTGCTCAGCGCGCCTTTGCACGCGAGCGTCCGCGATCTTCTGAATGGAAGCGCGGAGCAAGGCACATGCCAGCGAAGCTGTCGGCCGCGAGCGGACTGCGCCGCAACCACGCGAGAACATATACGAGAAACCGTCGACGTCCGACGCCACCCTGTCGTCCTCACGCCGCGCTGTCGCGCGTTCGGGCGCGTGCTAAACTGAGGCCCCCGTGGGACTGAGACTTCGCCTGGTCCTACTCCTCCTCCTGCCGATGGTGCTGGTCGTCGCCGTCTTCGCGTACTTCCTGGTCCGGGAAGAGCGCGCCCAGCGGCGGGCGGAGTTCGACCTGCGCGTGAGCGTCACCAGCGCGGCGATCCGGCTCGCGGTGGAGAACGCGCTTCGCAGCGGCACGCCGGCTGACGCGGCGCGTCTGGCCAACGATCTGGTGGTGAAGCAGACCGAGATCGTCCGCATCCGGTTGCTGGACCGGAGCCTGGCGCCCCGCGTCGACGCGAACCTTCTCACCGGCGACCCCGGCGTGTCCCTCGATCGACATCGCCAGGTCCGGGACACGGGCCAGCCTGCGGTCGTGGAGCACCAGAGTGGCGGCACCCGGCTCCACACGATGCTCCTCCCGGTCCGGTCGGAGGGGAACGACGAAGGAGGGGTGCTCGAGGTCACCTTCGTCGCGGGTCGCCTCGAGGCCGATCTCCTCGGCGAGAACTACAAGATCGCGCTCCGGGGCAGTGCCCTCGTCCTCCTGCTGGGCCCTGGTCGTCTGGGTCGCGCTTCAGCGTCTGGTGCTCCGGCCGGTCTCCGACCTGATGCAGGGCATCGAGCGCGTGGCGGCCGGCGAGTCCCGCGCGCCGGTCCCGGTCCGGAGCCGCGACGAGCTCGGGAAGGTGGGAGCGGCCTTCAACCGGATGACCGAACGGCTGGACGAGGCTCGCGGCCGGGTGGAGACCGAGACGGACCGCTCGCTCGAGCTGATGCGCCGGCTGCGGCAGACCGAGTCGCTGACGATCGCCGGCAAGCTGTGCTCGAGCATCGCGCACGAGGTCGGGACGCCGCTGAACATCATCGCCGGGCGCGCCGAGCTGACGCTCCGCGCGCTGCCGAAGGACTCGCCGCTCCGGGAGGACCTGGACATCATCGTCACCCAGATCGACCGCATCTCCCGGATGATCCGGGCGGCCCTGGACCCGTTCCGTCCGCGAGAGCCCGAGCGCGCGGCGGTCGCGCCGGAGCTGGTCATCGAGGGGCTGCGGCCCCTTCTCCAGCACTTCGCCAAGGGCCGCGGCGTGTCTCTGGCCGTCTCGGTGCCGCGGGACGACCCCGAAGGTCCACGTCGACGCCGGGCACCTCCAGCAGGTCCTCATCAACCTGCTCACGAACGCCATCGAGGCCACCCCGTCGGGCGGGCGGGTCGAGGTCACGGGGGCGTCCCGGGCCGACGAGGGTCGGCCGGGGGTGGCCCTCGCCGTGCGGGACACCGGGTTCGGGGATTCCGCCGGACCTGCTTCCCCGGATCTTCGACCCCTTCTTCAGCACCAAGCCGGGTCGCGAGGGCGCCGGTCTCGGCCTCTCGATCTGTCGGGACCTCGTGAGGTCGAACGGGAGCGAGATCAACGTGGCGAGCACGCCCGGTGAAGGCACCACCTTCACCGTCTGGCTTCCAGAGGCCGGGTCCGAAGACGGGTCCGGCGACGGGAGGGAGCAGTCATGAAAGCCCGAATCCTCGTCGTGGACAACGATGCCGACATGGTGGCGCTTCTCCGGCGTCATCTCGAGGTGGAAGGCTGGGCGGTGACGGCGGTGACCGGAGGCGAGGACGCCCAGACCGCGCTGGGGCGCGAGGAGTACGCGGTCGTCCTGACCGACCTCGTCATGGAGCCGGTGGACGGCCTGACCGTGCTGCGAGAGGCCCAGCGCGTCCAGCCGCGGTCACGCGTGATCCTCATGACCGCGTTCGGAAGCCTCGAGAGCGCGATCGATGCCATGCGTCAGGGCGCGTACGACTACCTGACCAAGCCGTTCAAGCTTCCGGAGCTGTCGCTGGTCGTCAAGCGGGCCGTGGAGGACCAGCAGCTTCGGGAGGAGAATCGCCGGCTCCGGGCCGAGGTCGAGCGCCGCTACAGCTTCGACAACATCCTCGGCCGGTCGAAGGCCATGCAGGGCGTGTTCGAGCAGATCCGGGTGGTCGCGGACACCGACGCCCCGGTCCTGCTGCTGGGGGACAGCGGCTCGGGCAAGGAGCTCGTGTCGCGGGCCATCCACTGGCACAGCGGCCGGCGCGAGGGCCGGTTCGTCGCCGTCAACTGTGCGGCCATTCCCGAGACCCTGCTGGAATCCGAGCTGTTCGGGCACGAGCGGGGAGCCTTCACCGGCGCCGACCGGAAGCGGCGGGGCCTCTTCGTGGAGGCCCAGGGCGGCACCCTCCTGCTCGACGAGATCGCCGAGATGCCGCAGTCGCTTCAGGTCAAGCTGCTCCGCGCCCTCCAGGACCGCGTCGATCCGGCCCGTCGGGGGCAACGAGGAGATCAAGGTCGATCTCCGGCTCATCAGCGCGACGAACCGGGACCTGCCGGCGTTCGTGCGGCAGGGCAAGTTCCGGGAGGACCTCTACTATCGCCTGGCCGTCATCCCGATCCGGATCCCCAGCCTCAAGGAGCGGCCGGAGGACATCCCGCTCCTGGCCGACCACTTCCTGAAGCGGGCGGCGGCCGGGATGGGCAAGGAGATCGAGGGCTTCGACGAGGAGGCACTCAAGTGGCTCCACGAGCACAACTGGCCGGGGAACGTCCGCGAGCTGGAGAACGTCGTCGAGCGCGCGGCGACGCTGGCCAAGGGGCGGGTCATCACGCGGGACGACCTCCGGATCGAGTTCACGCCCGGCCCGACCGGTGAGCTGGGCGTTCGCCCGTCCCTGGCCGAGGTGGAGACCCAGTACATCCGCCGGGTCCTCGACGAGGTGCGGGGCGACAAGCGCGCCGCCGCCCGGATCCTGGGGATCAGCGTGCGGACCCTTCAGCGGATGCAGGCCAACATGGTCCGGGTGGGGCCCGGGCTGACCGAGCAGTAGCCATGAGTTGGCACGAGTCTTGCTTGATATCGGGGTATGAGCTGGCCGGAGGTTTCGCATGTCGGGGGTGGCGGTGCGTGAGGCGGATGACCGTCCGCGTCCGGCCGCCCGGGTGCTCGTGGTCGACGACGACGACGAGATGCGGTCGATGCTGCGGAGGACGCTGGAGGCGGATGGTTACCAGGTGACGGAGCGAAACCGCGGGACGCACGTGCTGGAGACGCTCCGCGGGGCGCCGTTCGATCTGATCATCCTGGACAAGGAGATGCCCGGGCATCACGGGCCTCGAGCTCCTGCCGGCGCTGCATCGAGATTTCCCGGATGTGCCGGTGGTGCTCGTGACCGCGTTCGGCGGCCGGCAGGTCGCGGCGAGCGCCCTGCGGCTCGGCGCGGCCAGCTATCTCGAGAAGCCCTTCAAGCTCGCGCAGCTCCGCGACGCCATCGACGGCCTCGTCTCGCGGTCAGGAGACGAGCCCCGGGCGAACTGACCGGCGCTCCCGTGCCGAGACACCTGGCCGTGAGCGCGGCAAGCTTCCCTCGGGACGGTGTGGCGGGCTCCGGCGTCGTGCTGGACGCCGAGACCCGGCGCGTGTACGTCGACGCGCTGTCGGCGCTGCGCCAGGGTGGCGTGGAGTTCCTCATCGGCGGCGCTCACGCGCTCGCCCCGTACACCGGCGTCGTCCGGGACACGAAGGACCTCGACGTCTTCCTCCGGAAGGAGGACTGCGAGCCGGCGCTCGCCGTGCTCGGTGAGGCCGGCTTCGCCACCGAGCTGACGTTCCCACACTGGCTGGGCAAGGCGTATGCGGGAGATCGCTTCGTCGACCTGATCTTCGGCTCGGGCAACGGCGTGGCCATCGTCGACGACCTCTGGTTCGCCCACGCGCGTCCAGGCCAGGTGCTCGGCGTCCCCGTCCGGCTCTGCCCGCCCGAGGAGATGATCTGGTCCAAGGCCTTCATCATGGAGCGCGAGCGCTTCGACGGCGCCGATATCGCCCACCTCATTCTGGCCTGCGGGCGCGATCTCGACTGGCGGCGCCTGCTGGGGCGCTTCGGCCGGCGGTGGCGCGTGCTCCTGAGCCACCTCATCCTGTTTGGCTTCATCTATCCGGGCGAGCGGACGATCGTTCCCGACGCGGTGATGGCCCACCTCCTGCGCCGGCTCGAGCGGGAGCGCGCGGGCCCGGAGGACGCCCGCGTGTGCGACGGGACCGCTGCTATCGCGGGAGCAGTACCTGGTCGACATCGCCGCGCGCGGATACGCCGACGGCCGCCTGGCGCCACGCGGGGAGATGACGGCGGCCGACATCGCGCACTGGACGGCGGCCATCCGGCCCGGCCCCGAACCCTCACCGCCCGCCGCCTGTCCCTGGTCCCTCGAAACGGGCGTCCGGCTCCGCGTGCGCGTCGCCGCCGTCGGTGACCTGCACTGCACGAAGGCGTCGCAGGGGGCGCTCCAGCCCCTCTTCGCCGCCGCGAGCGCGAACGCCGACGTCCTGCTCCTGTGCGGGGATCTCACGGACTACGGGCTTCCGGAGGAGGCGCGCGTGCTGGCGCGGGAGCTGGGCGCCGCGCTCCGTGTCCCGGCGGTCGCGGTCCTCGGCAACCACGACTACGAGTCGGGACAGCAAGAGGAGGTCGTGCAGATCCTCCGGGACGCCGGTGTCGTCATTCTCGATGGTGACGCGTGCGAGGTCGCCGGCCTCGGCATCGGGGGCGTGAAGGGGCTCTGCGGCGGCTTCGGGGAGCGAGCGCTCCAGCCCTGGGGCGAGGACATCATAAAGCGCTTCGTCCGGGAGACAGTGGACGAGGCGCTCAAGCTCGAACGGGCGCTCGGGCGGCTGCGCACGCCGCAGCGGGTGGCCCTCCTCCACTACTCGCCCATTCAGGCCACGGTGGAAGGCGAGCCGCCCGAGCTGTACCCGTTCCTGGGCTCGAGCCGGCTCGAGGAGCCGCTCGACCGCTATCCGGTGAGCGTCGTCTTCCACGGTCACGCGCATCGCGGCCAGGCGCAAGGCCGGACACGCGGCGGGGTTCCCGTCTACAACGTGTGTCTCCCGCTGCTGCGCGGCCTGGATCCCGAGCACCCGCCCCTCCGGATCGTCGAGCTGCCCGCGGCGCCGGCCGGGCCCGCGGCCGGCGATCAGGGCGTCGCGGAGGACTCAGCTCTTTCGCGTCAGCTCGACTGACCCGAGCCGCGCCGGGACGTCCGGGCCGCCCGCGAACTCCCCGGTGAGCCGACCGGCGGACTCGAGCGTCAGCACCAGCGCGCCGCCGCCGACGAGGTCGAAGAACAGCCCCCGGCGCGTGAGTCGCCCTTCCCGGCGGACCGTGTCCGAGAGCCCTCCGTCGACGAAGGTCACCTGGGCGACCACGGTGGGCAGACCGGGATCCCGCGCGAAGATCATCTCGACGGCGCCGCTGCGCGTCCCGTCGTCCGCCGCCCAGCGGCCGGTCCACACTCCGGTGAGGTCATCCGCCCGGTGGGGGGCCTGGTTGGGGGCGATGAAGGCCGCCGGGGAGGACCCGGCCGCCGGCCCGGCGGCGGCGAGCGCCGCCAACGCGACTGCGAGCATCGTTCGACGTGGCATGATGTTGTCCTCCCGGAGTCCGCGTAAGAGACGCGGCTCGTCTCGAGGGCCCTCTGGCGGTGGCGTGTTCGCGCATGTCATGCGGAGTCTCGGTTCCGGGCTCAGGCCGGGAACTGTTGTGACGCGCGTCACCGCGCGCAAGCAGTGGGCGCAGCAGTAGATCCGGCCCTTGGCGTCTTCCAGTCCGTGGCCGATGATCCGGCACCCGCAGTGATCGCAGGTGGGCGCCAGCAGTTGAATGGCGCACTCGAAACAGTCGAAAGTGTGCCGGCGGCCCCAGGCGTCTATCGACAGGGTCTTGTCGTAGATGTTTCCGCAGACCTCACATCGAGGCATCTCGGGTCTCGTCGACGTCGATCAGAGCCAGCTTCGACTGGGGGTCGAAGCGCCGCCGGAGGTGCCCGGGCGGCTGGATGAGGATGACCTCCAGGGTCGGCCGGACGCGCGCGTCCAGGAGGTGGCCCCCGTGCGCCGTCCCGTCGCGCTTGCCCACGACGACGTGCGCATGGACCTTGGGAACGGTCCCCTCGAGGGCCACGTCCCCGACCAGCGACAGCACCTCGACCTGCTCGCGGAGGACCACCCGCACGTAGTCCTTCTGGGACCAGTCGAAGTAGCCGAGAGTCACGCCCTCGAACGCCCCGATCGCCGTGAAGTGCGCCGACGTCAGCCGCTCACGCTTCGCGAAGTCGAGAAGGCCCTGCATGGGCTCCTCGCCGGTCTCGAACACGAGGGCGATGGTGCGGGTACCGTTCGCATGAAGGACCTTGGCCTTCATGAACGTTCGTCCCCCCGCGGATCTTCCACGTCCCCTCGGGTCCGCCGTCAGGCGGCCCCTGTCAGGCCCGTCTCGTGATCGAGCATCTCGCGCACGACCCAGAGCCGGCCGCATGTGCCGCACAGCACCCCGGGACCCAGGCGGCGCGTGACCAGGCCGTCGCAGTGAGGGCACCGGCTGCTCACGTCGGCGGTCCGGTCGAACGTCACATGCGCAGCCGACCAGCGGCGGGCGCGCTCCAGGAGGACTTCGGGGCCGTACGGATCGCGATGACGGAGGGAGCGCGGGTGGCGGGGCATCGGAGATTCTCCTTTCGCCGGAGGCCAGGTCGTCGTTCGCCGCGTGTTCTTGGACATGCCATGAACTGAGCAAACACTGTGCCGGCGTGATGGTTGATGCAGCCCGCTCGACATGGCCGATGGGCGATGTTCCGACTGGTCGAGACCGACACGCTGTCGTCGACCCGACACTCTGACGTGGGGCAGAGGTCAGGCGCGGCGGAGGCGGGTCCGGTAGAAGCGCCGGAACTAGGCTCCGGGCAGAGGTGACGCGCACGCGCGGCCTCGGTCTCGACGGGCACGGATCTCGCATCGTCGAGCTGTGGCGGTTCACGTGGACGACCCCGGCTGGGGATTGGATTAGGAGCCGTCGATCAGGAGTCATCCCGCGCTGAGCCGCGGGATGTGGGCGACAGGGAGGATCCGGATTGACCGTCTGGACCACCACGAGGGTCGAGAAGTCGACACGCCGAGGACGTGGAAGTCAGCCCGCGCAGGTGACGGCGTACCCGCGCAGCCGATCGTGAGCCGCTGCTCCATCGCGCGGAGCGGCTCGTCCAGGAACGATCCAGCGCCACCGCGCAGGGGCGAGCACCGCGACTGGGACAGACGAGCCACTTCCAGCCCGTCTCCCCAGCCCGCGGCCGCGTCCACGCGCCGCGCGCGGCGCCGATCCACCGACGACTCCTTTCGGCTTCCCGGCGTGCGGCGGCGAGTGGAAGCCTCAGGCCGCTTCGAGCGGGATCTCGCGCGGACGCTCGCGATTCAGGACCGCCTCGCGCCGAGCCTGCCGCTCCGCTTGCCCCTGGCAGTCCCGGCAACGCTGGGCGAACGGAAGGGCGCGAAGCCGAGGCAGGCCGATGAACCCGTCGCATTCCTGACAGAAGCCGTACCGCCCGTCGGCCAGGCGCGCGAGCGCGTCCTGGATCTGCACGACCTGCTGAGTCCGCCGATCCATCAGAGCCACCTGGATCTCCGTGTGAAGCGTGTCGGCGGCGTGGACGGAGATGTCCGTCAGGCTGGCGGACTCGGCCGTCCGGGTCTCCGCGGCGCCGGCTCGCAGGGAACCCTGGAGGCGAGTCAGCTCGTCCTGGAGGAACCGCTCCAAATCGGCGATGATCCGCCGCTCCAGCTTCATCGGACTCATCTCGAACTCCCTTCTCCCATCCCTGGGTCTGACGTGCGGTTCTGCGGCGGGACCACCGGCCGGTATGCCGGCCGCGAGACCCGGCCGCGAGGAAAGCCTCGACGCCGCCCACGAGGGCGGGCAGGAGCGCGCGCTCCGCCGCGTCGGCGGCGTCGTCGATGATGCGGTTCACCAGCCCCTCGATCCGCGAGCCGAGCCTCTGCCACGACGCGGTCATCGCGGCGTGGCTGGCGGTGATCGGCTCGAGGCGAGCGGGAAGACGGCTGACCGAATCCATGCCCGCGGCGGACGAGGTCCAGGGCCGGCCATCGCCGTTTGTCCGGGCTGCGTGCGAGCCCGCGCGCGATCTGACGGCCCAGGACGACCCCGGCCAGGGCGGCCACACCCAGGATGGCCACGGGGTACCGTTCGAGGTAGGTCTGCCACTTCATGGCCTCACCCGCTTTCCCGCGAAGCTCGCCTGCCGTCTCGGAGATCGAAGCTCGCGTGGCCTCGATGTCACGACGCAGACGGTCGATGTCTACACTCCGTTGCGAATCCATTCGGCGTCCCTTCGCAGCTCGCGCGCCGTCTCTCGAGCGAGCCGTCGGCGTTTCAGGCCCTTGGCGGCCAGGAGGCCCGACCCCCGCCGGTGACGACGAGACTGCCGCCGACGATGGCCAGGCCTCCCGGCACCGAGCCGACCAGTTGTCCGATCCAAAGGCCCGAGGGCGAGCAGCAGCAAGGCGACTCCGACGCCCGCTCCGACGGCCCCCGCGGCCATGAGGCCCAGATTCTTCGCGGCGCGCGAGGCTTCCTCCGTGAGCTCGGCCTTGAGAAGCTCGAGCCGCTGGTCGATGAGCTGACGGAGGTCGGCGGCGAGCCGCGATACCAGCTCCAGGATGCCCACCGCTTCACCCGCGTGCCGTGTCGTCACGAGCGCCCTCGTCGCCTTCTGCAGCCTGCCCTAGCGGCGGCCCGCGGCGCTCAACCAGCCGAGCACGAGCCCCGCGCCGGCCGCGATCAGCAGCGCGGTCATCGGCTGCTCGCGCGTGTATCCCATGACGTCGTGCCGCATGCGCTCCATGCCCCCGTCCCGGTACTCGCTGACCTTGTCGCGAGCCTGCTGGACGGCGTCGCCGATGTATTCCCGGGCCCCCTCCACGTACTCCTTCGTCTGCTGCACGGCGCCCTGGACGTACTCCTTCGCCTCGGCCACGTATTCCTTGGCCTCGCCCTTGGCTCCGTGTACGCCTTGACGGGCGGTGTCGGCGAGGTCGCGCATCTCGGACTTCGCCCACTCGGCCACCGGCTCGTCTGTGACTAGGTGTCCTCTGCGAACTCGATCTTCCATGGTGTCCTCCTGTTACGAGAGAGTGCTTCGTCCGCTACGGTCGTTACGCAAGCCGTGTGCCACGCGTCGCGCCGGGCTCTAACCCGGGAATCGCGGCCTAACGAGGTGCGTGGACGGTTCGGCGCGCTGTCACCGTGTCGTGAGGCCGACAGCGTGACGCGCAGCGCGGGTCCCGGCTGGAACCGTTTCGTTCCCGGCGACGCGAACTGGCCGCGCCCTACCTGTACGGCCGTACAGCATCGGCCGGGTTCGCCTCGTCGCCGGACGAGCAGGGGCACACGCCTTGCACCCTTGTGGGACGGCGGCACTGACGAGGTGTCGCTGGCATCTGGATTCCAACAAGGAGGATCGTGATGGACAAGAAGCAGGCCAATCGCCGACCGGACGAGAAGCCGGCGGAGCAGGGACAAGGGTCGGTTCGAGACGAAGAAGCCGGAACCCGGTTCACGAATGCCGGAGCCCCCGGAGGGCGGCAAGCGATTCGGGCAGCCCGAGGGTCTTCCCGTCGACAAGCCGACCATCGACAAGCAGGCTGCGAAGCCCGGCGCGTGGACCGGCGGGAAGGAGATCCTCGAGGGGGACCGGAGTGACCGGGATTCGGGGCGCCCCATCCAGCTCGAGGACGACGCGGAGCGTGAGAGCTTCCCGGCCGGCCAGCGAGGACAGGCCGACCCGAAGCGCGACCAGGGCGGGCGGCCGCAGGAAGGCACCGAGGACCGGAAGCACTACGAGGCGGAGAAGACGAAGCGCTGAGATCTCGGGCCGCAGAGGCTGAAGCGCGACGGCCCTGGAGGAGCTCCTCCAGGGCCGTTTCGCTTCCGGACGGCCGCGTCAGATGCGTCCGGTCAGGAACAGGATGAGGAGGATGATGAGGACCAGGCCCAGGCCGCCGCTCGGATAGTAGCCCCAGCCGCTGCTGTAGGGCCACGTCGGCAGCGCCCCCACGATGATCAGGACCAGCAGGATCAGCAGAAGAGTCGTCATGGCTGCTCCCTCCCTTGCGCGAACGTTCAGGTCCGAAGGACGGGCCGTCCCCGGCCCCCATGGAGGACCGGGGCGGCCTCGGTCGGATCTGGCTACTGGATCTTCAGGTTGTTGACGACTTCACGGACGCCCGTGACTCCTCGCGCGAGCGCGGTGGCCCTCGCCTTGATAGTCCGCGTTCTCGACGTTGCCCGTCAGGTAAACGGTGCCCTTGTTCGTGTCGACGTCGACCTTCGTCAGCGTCGCGGGCTTCTCAGCCGCGAGCTTGGTCTTCACCGAAGCGGTGATCGTGGCGTCGTCGACGTTCTCACCGGCCGACTTGCCGGTCATCGCGGTGCAGCCCGCCGTGACAGCCGCCAGCATGGCCAGCACGAGCATGGAACGGAACAGGTGTCGCATTCTGTCTCACCTTTCTGTTGTTGGCCTCGCGGGCCTCGTCCGGCCTCGCTAGGCCTCTGGGGTCTCTGGGTGTCGTGTCGCGGTGCGGTGGCGCGCCCGCCGGCTACGGCCGGCTCGTGCCGGCCGGCTGAGAGGGCCTCGTCGCCGCGTCGATCTCGCGGAACCGCCGCGCCACCTCGTCCTCCGCGTCACGCTTGGCCCAGCCGTACTTCTCCTGGAGCTTGCCGACGAGCTTGTCCTTCTTGCCGGCGATCACGTCGAAGTCGTCGTCGGTGAGCTTGCCCCACCATTCCTTCATCTGCCCGCGCATCTGCTTCCACTTGCCTTCCATGATGTCCGCGTTCACTGTGTCCTCCTTCGTGAGTGGCCGCGCGCTCGACGCGCGCGGCTTGGTCAACGTCTGTGAATTCTGATAGCAACTTGGCTGCCGGTCTGGGCCGTCGGGCAGTTCGCGGGCTGAACTGCCCGATTTGCTTCGTGGAAAGAGAGTCTCGCCGCGCGCACGCGCCGTGACCCGCCCGCGCGATCCCGATACGCGCTGGTCATGGTGTCGTTGGCGCGACACCGTGACGAGCTCGCGCTTGCCACGCGGGCGTAGACGACCGCGTTCCGCGCGCGAGTGGTGGCGGCCGGTCGCGGGTGTTGGCGCACTTGGTGACGATGGAGACGAGGGCTGGCACGGCGCGCCCAGAGGGCGGTCGTGCGGCGGCACGTGGGGACGCTGTCGTCAGCGGAGAGAGGCGATCGCGTCCCGCGGTCGGCTCGGGCGCAGGCTGCAGCAGGGCGAGCTCCTGGAGCTGGGCGCAGGCGTCGGCCAGGCTGACGGTCACCCGGTCCGCGCCCGCCGCCACCATCGCGTCACGCGCGGCCTCGTCGCCTCCGTCCGCGCCCCACCATCCCACCACGATCGGGAGGTCCGGGAAGCGCGCGCGCAGCCGCTTGCAGAGATACCGGAGATGCAGGGGGTGGCCGGCGCCCGCCAGAGCGCCGATCAGAACCGCGGCCGGCGCGCGCGCCTCCACGACCGCGATGGCCTCGCTGACCAGGAGATCGGGCGAGGCGACGTCCAGCGCGAAGCGAGTGGGATCGAGCCGCTGTTTCAGCATCTGCAGGACGATCTCGTCCGCTTCCTCGCTGGCGGGCAGGCCGAGGATGGCGGCGGCTGGACGGAGACGCCGGCTCGGCGGATCGGCTCCGAGAGGTCGAGCTCCTCGACGAGCTCGCGGGTCGTCGCGCTCGACGAAGCGGAGGTCCGCGTCGGTGATGCGACCCCGCTCGTGATCGCGCTGGGCGTAGTTGAGGGCGGGCACGAAAACCTCGTCGTAGACGTCCAGACCCGCGGGGAAGCCACGTAGTCCTGGACCAGCGTCGCCGCCTCGCTCTCGTCCCGGGCGACCAGCCGCTGATAGTAGCTCCGGGCCGGGCCCATGACCGGCTCGTCCGACATGAGGACGGACACGATCTCGAGGTCCGGCACGTACTTCGCCAGGACCACGAGGCAGACGGTCAAGGGCGTGGCCAGCGCGAGACCGACCGGTCCCCAGACCCAGGTCCAGAAGGCGACCGCCACCAGGAGCCCCACCTGGGACACGCCGGCGCTCTGGCTGTAGAGGTAGGTCTCCAGGACAAGATTGCTGAAGAGCTCGAGCGCGATGAACAGCGCGGCGATCAGGACCGGCTGGAGCCATCCGTCGAACACCGCCAGACCCACGAGACTGACGATGAGGGCGGCCGCCCAGGGCCCCACGTACGGGATGAAGCGGAGGACCGCGGCCAGAGAGCCCCAGAGGAACGCGTAGGGGAGACCGATCAGCAGGGCGCCGAGCGCCACGCCGAGGCCGAAGGTGCCGTTGATGAGGGTCTGCATCGTCAAGTAGTGGGTGATCCGCTGGGCGGCCTCGTCCATGGCCTTCGTGGTCGTGGCGATCCGCCCGAAGCCGATCAGCCGGATCAGACGATCTCGCAGCTGGAGCCGCTCCAGGAGCATGAAGATCACCAGCACGAGCACCAGGCCCACGTTGCCGAGCGCACCCAGGACGGCGGGAAGCTGCCAGATGGCCGCGCCCTGGGACTTCACCACGACGGGCACCGGCTTCTCGGCGGGCTTGACCGGCTTGTCCTCCTTCTGCAGCTCCTCGACGACCTCCTTCGTGGCCGACTGGACCTTCTCGATCACGCCACCCCGGCTCGCCCCGCGGATCTGCGCGGCCTTGGCCTTCAGGTGGTCCCGGTAGCTCGGGATCTCCCCGCCCAGGCTGGCGGCCTGAGTCGCGAGCGCCCACGCGAAAGCGCCCAGGACGGCGAAGGTCAGGATCACGACGAGGACGACCGCCGCGGCTCGGGGTAGCCGGCGCTCGAACACGCGGACGATCGGGTTGAGGACGAAGGTCAGGAGCCCGGCGACGGCCACGGGAATCAGGAACTCGCGCCCGAGATAGAGGGCACCGACGGTCATCAGGACGCCCGCCAGCAGGACGACCGGCCGCAGCCCTCGGAGGGCGGGAGTCTGTGCGCGGCTCGATCCGGTGCGCGGACCCCGAGCGCCGAGCGCCCGCCGGTTCGAGGCCGGTGGGACGACGATCTGGACGATCTGAAGGAGGCACGGATTCGCTCACTCGAATGTCGTAGTGCGAAAGCCATGCCGTCATCATCCTGACGCGTAGCGGCGGATTGGAGCTCTGCGATGCGTCGCGGTGTCGCCCCTGCGACAGCCTGACGTGACAGTGCGCATTTCCGGTGGCGCCCGCGCGGCGATACCGCCCACATTCGCGCTTTTGGCGCGCTTTTGGCCACGACCGTGGGACGGGCACAGAGATTGCCCATGCGAAAGACACAGGTCGCGTCCAATGACAGGTCGCGACGGAGCAGTGCACTTCGCGAGGAGGTGTGGCGATGCGTGCAGTGGGTCTCTACTTGCTCGGAGTGCCCGTGTTTCTGATCGTCATCCTCTGGCTCTTTGGCGTGGTCTAAGCCGGCGCCCATGTCCTCGATGGAGTCGCGTCGGCGGGCGGGCGGAACGGAGACCCGTCGAGGCGGCTCCGGAGCAGGCCGCGCCGCGCGACGTGCCTGGCGGCAGGTTCCCCGATGGGCCCGAGTCGCCGGGGCGTGGCGTTGGCCGGAGTCGTCGCGACGGCTGGCGGGACTGGCCTTCTGGACCGCGACGGCGGCCACTCATCTCGACCTCGACGCTGCCCAGCAATCGCCGCTGGTGTTCGCCGCCGGCCGATCACTCCGGCCGGGCGTCGCCATTCAGGCCGTCGGGGCGAGCCTCGAGCGGCTCCAGTACCGGGAAGTCTCGCAGACTCCGGCGCAGCCCGGCGAGTTCCATCGCGCTCCCGGTCGCTGGGAGATCTATCTGCGAGCTCGGGATGGGGCGTCCCGAGGCGCGATGCGCGTCCGCGTGGATGTCCGGAATGCCCGGATCGCCGAGGTGACGGACCTCTCCGGCCACGCGACGGCCGGCGACACCGACGAGGCCGACGCGCAGCTCGAGCCAGAGCTTCTCACCGGCGTCGGGGAAACCGGTCTCGAGCGCCGGCGCCCGCTGGCGCTCGGCGAGATGTCGCGATTCATACCCGCGGCGGTGTTGGCCGCCGAGGATCACCGGTTCTTCGATCACGGCGGTCTCGATCTGTTCGCCGTGGGCCGGGCGCTCGTCGTGAATGCGTCCCGGGGCGAGGTCACGCAGGGGGCGAGCACGCTGACGCAGCAGCTCGTGAAGAATCTCGCGCTGGGTCCGGAGCGGACCTGGCGCCGGAAGATACGCGAGGGCGCGCTGGCCCTGGCGCTCGAGCGGCAGTACCCGAAGGAGAAGATCCTCGAGGCCTACCTCAACACCGTCTACCTGGGCCAGCGAGGCCGCGCCGCGATTCTCGGCGTGGGAGCCGCCGCCCAGAGCTACTGGGGCAAGGACGCGCGGCATCTCGGCCTCGCGGAGAGCGCGCTCCTCGCGGGCATGATCCGGGCCCCCAATCGCTACTCTCCGGCCGAGCATCCGGAGCGCGCGGAGCGGCGACGCGATACCGTGCTGCGCCGCATGCACGATCTCGGAATGATGGACGGCGCGACCCTCGAGGCGGCTCTGGCGGAACGGACGGGCGTGCGCGCGGGCGCCGGCGTTCCTTCGCAGGCGCCCTACTTCCTGGACTACGTGCGGGCGGCGACCCCCGTGCGCCCGGGCGCGGCCAACCCGCGGATCTACACGACGCTCGATCCCGGGCTCCAGCGTGCGGCGGAAGCCGCCGTCGCCCGCGGCCTGGACCGCCTGGAGAGCCGCGCACCGCCACCTCCGCCGCTCTCCGTCCGGCGAGAGGATCCAGGCCGCCCTGGTGGCTCTCGACCCGGCTACGGGAGAGGTGCGAGCCCTGGTAGGGGGCCGGGACTACGAGGCTTCTGCGTTCAACCGCGCGACCCACGCCCGCCGGCAGCCGGGGTCCGCGTTCAAGCCGTTCGTCTTCCTGGCCGCGCTCCGGCGCGGAGCGGCCGGGCAGCCGCCGGCGGTGACTGCCGCTTCGGTGGTCGCGGACCTGCCCATCGAGGTGGAGACTCTGCAGGAGGCCTGGAGCCCCCGTAACTTCGAGGATCGGTTCGACGGGCTGATCACCGTCCGGCAGGCGCTCGAGCGCTCGTCCAATGCGGCGGCCGTCCGCCTCGCTCAGGCGGCGGGGCTCGATCGGGTCGTCGGGACGGCGCGCGACGTCGGATTCACCAGCCGCATGACGCCCGTTCCGGCCCTGGCGCTCGGGAGCTTCGAGGTGACCCCGCTCGAGCTCGCGACGGCGTATGCGGCCCTTGCGAACGGCGGCCGGCCCGTGAGCCCGCTCGGCGTGCGGATGATCGCCGGCCGCACGGAGGTCCCGACCGCTCGCGGAGCTCCTCAGGCGCGCGGCGGCATCGCGCCCCTCGCTCCCGAGGAGACCTATCTGGTCACGCACCTCCTGCGCGGCGTGATCGATCGCGGCACGGGCGCCGCGGCGCGAGCGCTCGGCCTCGTCGGGCGCCGCCGCGGGCAAGACGGGCACCACCAACGACACCCGGGACGCCTGGTTCGCCGGCTACTCGCCGCGGCTGGTGGCAGTGGTCTGGATCGGGTTCGACGATGGCACGCCGCTCGGGCTCTCGGGTGCCCGCGCGGCCCTCCCGGTCTGGACCGATTTCATGCGCGCGGCTGCCGCGCTCGAGGATCCCGGGGACTTCGCCGTGCCGCCCGCCGTGGTCCTCGGACAGGTCTGCGGCAGCCCGATCCGCGAGGCCTTCCTGCCCTTGACCGAGCCCGACGAGCCGTGTGGGTTCGCGGGGCCGGCCGGCGTGCCCGTGCCTGGCCAGCTGACGCTCTCGCTGCCGGGGGCGGGCGACCGATGACTGGCCGGCCGGGCCGCTGCCGATGACCGTCGACGACCTGATTCTTCGCGCTCAGGCGGCCATCGACCGGGCCGTCCGGCGTCTCCGGCTGGGCGCCGCGCCCGTGGCCGGCCGGCGGCGCCTCCTCGTCGTGCAGATCGACGGGCTCTCGCACGCCGTCCTCGCGGAGGCGCTGGCCCGCGGGCACATGCCGGTCCTGCGGCGGCTCGTCGCTCGAGACGGGCACCGTCTGTTCCCGATGACGGTCGGGATTCCGACCTCCACGCCGGCGTTCCAGATG
This sequence comes from uncultured Candidatus Rokubacteria bacterium, assembly GCA_963745015.1. Classification (GTDB taxonomy): domain Bacteria; phylum Methylomirabilota; class Methylomirabilia; order Rokubacteriales; family DASRDR01; genus DASRDR01. Next base: position 422,326 of record CAVUVU010000004.1, on the reverse strand, counting down.
GCGGCGATGTACGGTGTCCAGCCGGACATCCCCGGGTTCCACTACCACGACAAGCGGCGGCGAACCGACATTCACTTTCCGCGCGCCGGCCACGCGGCGTTCGTCGAGGCGAGCCAGGCCGCGAATCGCCCGGGCATCCTCCGGGGGGCAGCGTCTACGGATGCGTGTTCACCGGAGGCGCCGAGCACGACTTCTTCAGCTTCACCCGGCTCACCCGTCCGCGGATGCCGGGTCTCCTCCGGATCCTGTCGGCATTCGTGCTGGTCGCCTGGGTGGCGGCCAAGTGCGCGGCGCTGACCGGCACCGAGCTCGTCCGGACGCTCGGGCGCATCGCCCGGCGCCCGAGCCAGCGCGAATCGGCCTGGCGATGGTTCAAGAAGAAGGTCGGGGTCTCGGTGTGGACACGCCAGTGGTTCACCTTCGCGGTCGCGCGCGACATCTACGACGGCGTGCCGGCGATCTACGTGAACTTCCTGGATCACGACGAGGGGGCTCACGCGTTCGGGCCCCGGAGCCGCCACGCGTTCTCGGGACTCCGCGCGGTCGACCGGTCGCTCAGGCAGATCCGACGCGCGCTTCGTCGGGTGCCCGAGCACCGCTACGACCTCTACGTTCTCTCGGATCACGGGCAGGCAGCCTGCACGCCCTATTCCGAGCTGACCGGCGGCCGGCGGTTCGAGCGCGCGTTCTTCGACGGAGATCCTGGCGGGGATCAGCGGGACCGAGCAGGGCCGCGGGTCGTCGTCATGCCCGGAGGAGCCGGAGGAGGCGGTGTCGGCCGTCCCTGCCGCGAGCGCTCTGGAGGCCGGAACGCCGGCCCCTGCGGCCCGCTGGCGCGGCGGCGTCGACCTCGGCTTCGAGCCCTACCTCGATGTCCGTGAGTCGTGTGAGCGCGACGGCGTGCGCGTGGTCTCGGCCGGTCCGAACGCGTTCGTGTACTTCGTGCGATACCCCGGAGCCCGTGCCGCTCGAGGCGATCGAGGCGCGCTGGCCTGGCCTGCCGGCCACGCTCTCGAAGAGTTCCGGCATCGGCTTCGTCCTGGCGCGCGCCAAGGACGGCCCCGTGTGCTTCTGGCGCGGCGAGATCCATCGCCTGGCGGACGCCCGAGGGCGGCCCGTTCGGTGATCGAGAGGATCGGGCGGTCCTCCTGCGAGACTTGACGACCCTGATGGCCATGCCGAGCGCCGGCGACCTCGTCGTCTACGGGATCGACGCGCCCGAGGGACACGTGTCCTTCATCGAGGAGGTCGGCGCGCACGCGGGCACGTCGCCCGAGGAGCTCCATACCTTCGTGGTGGCGCCCTCCGAAGCCGGCGTGCCGGCCTCGGTCGATGGTCCGCTCCAGCTCTACGATCTGTTCATCCGCTACCAGCCTGCGATCCCGTCGGCGTCCCCGCTCTGACCGGCCGACGATGACACCGTGTCGCACCGACGACACGGGCATGCGAGGGCTGGGGGCGCGTCGCACGGCGCGCCGCCCATTCGAGCCTCTTCCCCGCACGAAGTGGCGTGCTTCCGCCGGCGAGGGCCTGGCATGCCACTCGCACTCTGTGTCGGCATGGACGTACGCGACGGACAGTGCGGATCCGACAGCTCGCTGAGAAAGGCGGAACAGACAATGACACGCTCCCTTGCCAGCGCAGCCCTCGCCATCGGACTGCTCGTGTGCTCCGGTCAGCCTCCGGCCATGGCGGGTGGAGCGCTGATCGAGACGACGGCGCCGCTGGCCGACCGCTCCGAGGAATCCGTCAAGACGGCGGTGATGGCGGCGATCGACAAGGCCGTGCGGGGCGCCTCCGCCATGGGCTTCGCGTGGTTCCAGCTCCGCGATGCCCAGGTCTCGGGGAACGAGGTGGCGATACAGATCCTGGCCACCGACGAGGACCCGGGCCAGGGCAGGGAGATCGATCCGGGCGCGGAACCGGACATGGCGCCGGATGCGGCGGACGACGGCGAGGACCGCGCGGAGGAGCCCGGCCTCGAGCAGACGTCGTCCGGACACGTCGCGCCTGCACATCTGAGACGCCTCGCGTCCGAACCGGAGCTCGCCGCGACGCGCCGCCGCTCGGCCTCGTGAGCGTCTCCGTCGCCGGTCAGACCTCGACCGTCTGCCCCTCCCGGGCCGCGAAGCACCGGAGCGAGACGCCGCGCTCGGCGATGAGCTCCTTCGCCAGGACTTCCATGCCCGTCACCACGTCGTCCGAGTGCATGGGATCGTGGTGGAACAGGGCGAGGGTCTTGACCCCCCCTTGCAGGGCGACCTCGACCGTGGCGCTCAGGGACGAGTGGCCCCAGCCGACCTTGGAGGGATACTCGACGTCGGTGTACTGGGCTTCCCCGATGTAGAGGTCGGTGTCCTTCACGAACCCGACGAAGGCGTCGTCGAGCACTCGGCCGAACCTCTTGCCGGCTTCGGCCTCGCGGCTGCCTGCCTCGAGGGTCGTCCGGTACGGCTCGTGGTCGGTCGCATACACGAGGGACTTTCCGGCGCGCTCCACGCGGAAGCCGAGCGCCATGCCGGGATGGTTCAGGTATGTCGCCGAGACGGCGGCATCCCCGATCCGGAACGGCTCGCCGCCGTATTCGTGGACGTGGATCGTGGAAACCAGGTCACCGAGCGACACCGGGAAGTAGTCGGACTGCATCTGGCCGCTGAGGACCGTCTTCAGCGACTGGCCGCGCCCGGCCGAGCCGTAGATGTGGAGCGTCGTGCCGGGGGAGTAGGCCGGGACGAAGAACGGGAAGCCCTGGATGTGATCCCAGTGGGTGTGGCTGATGAACAGATGGATCGTCGAAGCCCGCCCCCGGAACTCCTGGGCGAGCGCGAGACCGAGCTCCCGGATCCCGGTCCCGGCGTCGAATATGAGAATGTCCTGCCCGGACCTGACCTCGACGCACGCCGTGTTGCCTCCGTAGAGCGTCGTGGCCGGGCCCGGGGCGGCGATGGATCCGCGGGTGCCCCAGAAGGTCGCGGCGAGCCGGGGGGCGGCCCGGTCGGCGCGGAGTCGCTCCACGCGGGAGACGAGCTCCTCGGGGTAGAAGGGCTTCACCACGTAGTCGTCCGCGCCCATTTCCTTGGCGCGGTCGATGTCCGGCTTGTACGACTTCGCCGAGATCATGACCACGACCGAGCGCGCGAGCCCGGGGTCCGCGCGCAGGCTCCGGAGCACCTCGAAGCCGTGGATGTCGTCCATGATGATGTCGGAGATGATGACGCCGGGACGGTGGGCTCGGGCGAGCGCGATCCCCTCCGTGCCCCGGCGGGCGGTGAGGACCGTGAAGCCCTGACCCTTGAAGACGAAGGCCAGCAGCTCCAGGAGCCCGTCGTCGTTGTCGATGATGAGCAGGGACTCGCCCGTGTTCGGGGTGGAGCCCGGGGAGGTCGCCGATCCGGGGTTTGCCATCAGGCGGGGGCCGGCTCGGACGTGCCCGGCGCCCGGCGGGCAGCGCGATCCGATCGCCCGGGTCCACTGGCTTCGGCACGTGCGTCTGGAAGCCCGTCGCATCCGATCCTCCGGCTCTACCTAGGCCGTCTGGGCCATCCGGGCCACGCGGCCGCTCGAGGCGGCACAGGACTCGAGCGCGCGGGGAGGGCCTAGCCGTCCTCTGCCGACATGTCCGATGTCGGGGACACTAGCACGTCGCCAGTCCCCTGCGCGAGAGTAGCCCGCCGAGGACCGTCCGGCGCGGCGCCCCTGGCCACGTCGATGGAGGCGTCCCGGCCCGCTCGTCAGCCCGCAGGAACCGCACCGGAGCCTGGCCGGGTCCGCCCGGCCTCGCGTTCTCCGCGTCAGCGCCCGCTCATGGCCGGATGGGGACGGGCCAGGAATCCGACGGCCGCCAGGATGCCGCCGAGGACCGCGTGGAGCCAGATGTCGTGTCCGCCGAGCGGCACGAGTCCGAACCCCGTCGGGGTCAGCAGCCCCACCACGGTGAGCGTGAGGTATGCGACCCCGCCGATTCGGCAGTAGGCGGAGGCCCGGCCGAGAGAGCCGCCGGCGACCAGTCCCCACGCGCCGAAGGCCAGGTGCACGAGGTTGTGCAGCACGTTGACCGGGAAGAGGCCGAGCAGGAGGTCGGGAGCCATCGAGAACGGGGTCGTGACGAGACCGAGCACCCCGACGAGCAGGAACACGACGCCGAACACGCGCGCCGTCGTCTGAGTCATGGTGGTCCTCCTTGCCGGGGCGGGGTCGAGACCGGCGGCCCCGGCTCCGCCGTCGAGATCACGGCGCGCAGCACCTCGGCCACGCTCCAGCCCTGCGCGATGCACCCGCGGGGGGTGAACGGAGGCTCGGCGTCGAAGATCTCGCTGATGCTCCCGGCGCACGCGTCGTCGAGATGGGCCCAGAAGCTCTCCAGGAGCTGACGGGTGTAGGCGCGGTCCCCGGGGTGAGCGCGGAGCCACGCGTCGACGAAGTGGCCGAGCGGCCAGGGCCAGACCGTGCCCTGATGGTAGGCCGCATCCCGGGCCCGGAGGTCCCCGTCGTACGTCGCCTTGTAGTCGGGATGGCCCGGCGCGAGGGTCCGCAGCCCGAGCGGCGTGACCAGCCGCTCCCGGACCACCGCCAGGACCGGCGCCCACCGCGCCTCGGCCAGGACGGGGTTGGAGAGCGAGATCGCGAAGACCTGGTTGGGCCGGCAGGCCGGATCGTCCCCGCTCTCGCCGTCGACCACGTCGTAGAGATAGCCGCCCTCGGCGTACCAGAAGCGCGCGTTGAACGAGGCGCGGACCTGGTCGGCCCGCGTCGACAGCGGCGCCGCCGCGTCGTCGCCTTGCTCCTCCCGCATCCAGCCCTCGAGGAGCCGGAGCGCGTTGTACCAGAGCGCGTTGATCTCGACCGCCTTGCCGCGCCGGGGGGTCACCACCCAGTCGTCGACCTTGGCATCCATCCACGTGAGCTGGTACCCCTCGGCGCCCTGACGCAGGAGCCCGTCCGCCGGGTCGACGCCGATGCCGAACCGCGTGCCCCGCACGTGGTGGTCGACGATCGACACGAGCGTGGGCAGGAGGAGGCGGAGCGTCTCGCGGTCCCCGGTCGCCCGGACGTAGCGGTCGAGGGCGTGGAAGTACCAGAGGCTGGCGTCGGCCGTGTGGTAGAGGCCCTCGCGGGTGCCTTCGGGGAACATGTTGGGAATCAGGCCGTCGCGCACATAGAGGGCGAACGTGCGAAGGATGTAGCCCGCCTCGACGTGGCGGCCGGTCATGAGGGTCAACCCTTCGAGGCCGATCATGGTGTCGCGGCCCCAGTCGGTGAACCAGTGGTAGCCGGCGATGATCGTGCGCGCCTCGTCCCCCGTGGCCCGGGTGACCGCGGTGTCGGCCACGCGTCCGGCCGGCGTCACCACGAACTGGTCGGCCGCCAGCACGAGCTCCGCCGCCGGGCCGGTGCGGGCCCGGGGGTGCGCCGCCGCCAGGAGTCGCTGGCGGCGCACCCGCTCGGCCCGGAGCGCGGTGTCCGGATCGAGCGCGTCGATGGCTTCCCACGGCTCGGTCGAGGCGACGAGCGTGCCCACGCCGCCCGGCTCGAGCGTCATGCGGAAATAGCCCGGGCTCCAGAGGTCCCCGGTCGATTCGTAGCCGCGGCTCCGCTCCGAGTCGTACAGGACGTGCTGGATCGTGTGGCCCGAGACGCGGAACGCGGCGGCCGGGCCGTGTGTCCTGAAACGCAGCCGCGGGAAGTCCGGGCTTCCGAAGAGCTCGTAGCGGTCGCCCAGGACCGTGAGCCCGTAGGGAAGGACGAGGGGATCGCTCACCGGGCGCTCGTGCGGGCGGAAGTGGACCGCCGGCCGCACCATGAGACTGACCGGCCCCGGAGCGGAGAGGAGTCGATAGCTGACGTGGACCGTGTTCTGGCGGTACGGGACGAGGAGCCGCTTCTCCAGGACGAGCCCGCCCAGCTCGTATCGCCACACGGGAAGCCCCAGCTCGAGGCGGAACTCGGCCAGGTCCAGCACCTCAGCGGGCTTGTCGGTTCCGGCGGGCTCCCAGCCAGCGGTCGTGGTGGCCACGCTCCCGTCCGGCAGGCCGAGCCGCTCGTGCAGGTGACTCAGCATGTTCATCCGGCCGAGCGGCGCCGGGAGGGCGGCGATCAGGAGTCCGTGGTACCGCCGCGTCATCAGCGTGGACACCGTGCCCGACGCGTAGCCGCCGAGTCCATTCGTGACGAGCCACTCGGGGGTCGCCAGCCGGCGCCGCTCGGGATCGTCGCGACCGGGCCACGGGATCCGCCGGATCAGATCGGTCATCGTGAGGATCCGAAGACGAGAGTGGTGTGGCCCGGCAGGACCCAGCCGTCGGCCGGATCGAACTCCGGGGTGCCGGCGCCGCCGTAGCGGATGTCCTCGCTGGACCAGAGAAGGCTCCAGCGCATCCCCGCGGGGGGCGCGAGCAAGGGCTCGGCGAGGGCCGGGCAGGCGAGATCGCGACCCAGGTTGAGGCACAGCAGCCGATCGTCGGGCTCGAGACCCACTCCGAAGAAGCGGAGGGCCAGCGCCTCGGGTCCGAGCACGGCGCCATCCACGCCGCCGCTGCCCTGCCCGCGAAATACCGGGTCCGCCCGCCGCAGCCGCAGAAGGTCGACGTGGAGGGCGTACGCCTCGGCGTTCCGCTCGCGCTCGCCGAGGTCGAGCTTCGAGCGCTCGAACGTGATGCGATCGGTCGGATCGGGCAGCGCCGCCTGAGCGTCGGCTCCGGCCAGGCTCGGAAACTGCGCCAGGAACTCGGCGCGCCCTGCTCGCGTGAGCTTCGCCAGCTCGGGCGGGAGGTCGGCGAAGTAGAGAAAGGGACTCGATGCGGCGAACTCCTGACCCTGGAAGAGCATCGGCGTCGCCGGCCCCAGCAGGAGCAGAGCGGTCATGGCGCGGAGCCGGCCGGGGCTGGTCAGCCGATGGCAGCGGAGCCCGGCCAGGGAGTTGGCGACCTGGTCGTGGTTCTGGATGAAGTTGACGAAGGAGGTCGGCCCGACGTCCCACGCGGGTGTGCCGCGGCCGCTTCCCTTGCCACGCGTATCGCTGCCCCTGGTAGAGAAACCCTCGCTTGACGGCCGAGATGAGCTCCTGGGGGGTCCCGGCGTGGTCGCTGAAGTACGCCTCGGCGCGCCCCGTGAGGGCGACCGTCGCGGTGTGGTGGAAGTCGTCGTTCCACAGGGCGTCGAGGTCGTAGCCGCCGGCCGCCACCGGGCGGACGAGCCTCACGTCCTGCGGCTCGTTCTCGGCGACGAGGAACACCGATCGCCGGCCGGCGCGCGCCCGCGCCCGGCGCGCGATCGCCGTCAGCACGTGCTCCGGGGAATCGTCGTGGATGTCCTGCGTGGCGTCCAGCCGGAGCCCGTCCAGGTGAAACTCGTCGACCCAGTAGCCGGCGTTCGAGACGAAGAACTCGCGGACCGGCCCGGAGCCCTCGCCGTCGAAGTTGATCGCCGAGCCCCAGTCCGTCCGGTGACGGGCGGTGAAGTATCCGGGAGCGTACTGGCCCAGGTAGTTGCCGTCGGGGCCGAGGTGGTTGTACACCACGTCGAGGATGACGCCCACGCCGACGGCATGAGCCCGGTCCACGAAGGCGCGGAAGTCGTCGGGCCGCCCGTAGAGCCGTGTCGGGGCGAAGAGGTCGACACCGTCGTAGCCCCAGCCGAAGTCGCCGACGAAGTCGGCGACCGGCAACACCTCCACCACCGTGATGCCCGCCCGCGCCAGCTCCGGCAGCTCGCGGCTGGCAGCGTCCCAGTTGCCGGCCGCCGTGAACGTCCCGACGTGCAGCTCGTACACGACTTGGCCCTCTCGCGGGATGCCGGGCCACCGGCGGTCCGTCCAGCGGAAGGCGGCCGGGTCGACGACCTCGGATGGGCCGTGGGGGCCGTCCGGCTGGAAGCGGGACGCGGGGTCAGGGTAGGGGGGCCCGCCATCGAGGCGGTACGCATACCGGGTTCCCGCCTCGACGGCAGGCGCGAGCCCGGAGTGGTACCCATGGGACTCGGGATCGAGCCGGACTCGCCGATCGCCGAGATCGACCTCGACCTGCGAGGTCTCCGGCGCCCAGACGCGGAAGTGCCCGCCTCCCTTCGGGGCGAGCTCCGCTCCGATCGGAAGGCGCCGCCATTCCGAATTCGATCTTCGTTCCCTAGGCACGGATGTCCCGGCGCGCAACTTCCATACCAGCGTATAACGAGCCAGCGTGCCTGACGACCGGGCGCACCCCTATCCGCATTCACGCTGACCCGCTCCCGCATCTCGCCGCCGCCGAGCCGAGCCGCCTGTCAGGGTGTCGTCGAGGCGACAGCGTGGCGCGCGGCCCGCTGGCGGCGACGTCTGACAACTCGCGGTAAGCTCCGCCGGTCCCGCGCGTGGCAGCGGGGTGGGATTTCGCCGCGAAATGCGCGGATGACTGGCACTCCGATTGCTCGACTACACCTCAGAGTGCAGCGACACGCCTACAAGTGGCTACACACCAAGGAGGTGGAGTATGAGCGGTCGAATCCTGGCTCTTGTCAGCGCGGTGGCCCTTGCGGGCGCGATGTCGGCATCGGACGTCCAGGCGCAGTCCAAGGTCGCCACGGGCCCCAAGGTCGCCACGGGGCAGCCCGCGAAGAACGCCGAGCAGATCACGGACACGAAGCGCTTCGCCGAGCACACGGGGCTGTATCGCGCGAGCTCGGTCGTGGGCAGCGGCGTGAAGGACCTCGCCAACAAGGACGCCGGGAAGATCGAGGATCTGCTCCTCGACCATCGCGGGCGTGTCGGGTACGCGGTCGTCTCCTTCGGCGGCTTCATGGGCATCGGGGACAAGCTCTTCGCCGTGCCGTGGGACGCGGTGATCGTCGATCGGGAGAAGCGGGCCGTCCTCATCGACGTGGACAAGGAGACCCTCGAGCGATCGCCGAGCTTCACGGCGGACAAGTACCCCGATCCCAATGACCGCGAATGGGGTCGCGACGTCCGGAAGGCGTGGAGCGATGCGACGATCACCGCGGCGGTGAAGACGAAGCTCGCGGGCACGTCGCCCGCCACGCTGCTGAAGGTGGACGTCGACACCACGAACGGGATCGTGCAGCTGAACGGCACCGTCGACAACGACAAGACGCGTCAGCGGGCTACGGAGCTCGCTCGCCAGGTCGACGGCGTGCGGCGTGTGGTGAACAACCTGAAGGTGCAGGGCTGACGCCCGCACCTCGAGCGTTTCCTCGCGGTTTCGGCAGGGCCCGGCTACGCCGCAAGGCGACCCGGGCCCTGTCGTGCTCTCGGCCGTCACCCTCAAGGAGGTTTCATGGCGACGCAAAAGACTCCGAAGGCCTATCGGCAACACGAGTTCAACCTCAAAGGGCTCGCCGGGATCTCGGACGCCCAGATCGAGGAGCACCTGACCCTCTACGCGGGATACGTCAAGCAGGTCAACGCGTTGAACGAGGAGCGGGCCGAGATGCTCGCCCACGGCAAGGCGTCGGGCAAGAGCCTGGAGTTCGCCGAGCTGACCCGGCGCCTGGGCTTCGAGTACAACGGGATGATCCTCCACGAGTACTACTTCGGCAACCTCCGGGCGGCCGCGAATCCCAAGCCCCCCGCGGGCTCGGGCCTGACGGAGGCCCTGGTCGGGTCCTTCGGATCGGCCGATCGGTGGCGGACCGACTTCCAGGCCATCGGCGAGATGCGGGGCGTGGGGTGGGTGATCCTCTTCCAGGACCCGGCGACCGATCGGCTCACGAACCACTGGATCACGCTGCACCAGGACGGCGTGCCCGCGGGGTTCAAGCCGTTGCTGGTCATGGACGTCTGGGAGCACGCCTTCATGCGGGACTACAAGGCGACCGAGCGCGACCAGTACATCGAGGCGTTCTTCCGGAACATCGACTGGTCCGCCGTCGAGACGCGGCTCCAGGAAGAGGGCGCCGTGCGGCCCGCCGCGTGAGATCACTCGTCACGGATGTCCCTCCGTCCGTCACGGTGTCGTCTAGGCGACACCGTGACGGACGCGCGCGCTCACCAACGGTCGGAATCCGGCCCTGTTCGCGCGTCTGACGCGGGATTATCGGCGGCGGTCCCGTTCGGCACGCGACTTGCCCTAGGTAAGGACAGAAGCCGCGACCGTGGTCGCGGCCAAAGCGACGGAGCGCGGAAAGCCGGTAAGAGGGAGGGTAATCGCAATGCCGTTGATCATGTGGCTTCTGGGTGTGCCGCTCGGACTGATCGTCGTGCTCTGGCTCATGGGCGTGGTGTAGCGTGCCGCGCCATCAGATTGCGAGGCCGATCGGGCGGCCGACTAGTGCGAGCCGCTATGCGCAGCCTGGTCGGACTCGTCTTTCTCGCGGGGACCATGCTCACGGGATGCGAACAGGGCCCCGCCGAGAAGGTGGGCTCGAAGATCGACCGGTCCCTGGACAAGCTCAGCGGCAAGGGGCCCCTCGAGAAGGCTGGCGAGCGCGTCGACAAGGCGGTCGAGGAGCTCAAGAAGTAGAGCGAGGCCGGATCGGTCGCTCGCCCCCGGTGGGCCGGTGCCGAGCGACCACAGATGGCGGCCGGCGCCGGCAAGGGCCGAGCCGACGAAGGAGGACATGGCGATGATGTCGTTGGCGCTGACGTTCCTGATCGTGGGACTCGTGGCCGGGCTCCTGGGGCTCTACGGCGTCGCGGCCGTGGCGTCGCAGATCGCGTGGGTACTGTTCCTCGTGGGCGTCGTCCTGCTCGTGCTGCACCTGGCCCGGGCGCGGCGGTTGCCGCCGGCCATCTGACGACGCCGAGAGCGTTGCCATGAAGGAAATCCTTGCCGCGGCGATCGGCATCTGGCTCGTGTTCGTGCTGGTGTTCGCCTCCCTCGTCGGGGCGGACACCGGCGAGGCCCCGACGCCGGCCCCCAAGGCCGGCCGATCGCCAGTACCGAAGTCAGCGGAGACAAGAGCGTCGATCCGGCAGGCAGAACTGTTCTTCTCGACGACGGGACCTGGCGGTGATTCCCGGTTCCGTCGACGTCAACCCGCCGCGCTGAAGGCCGGCGCGACGGTGAAGGCGAGCGTCGAGGAGAAGGGCGGTCAGAAAGTGACCGCGATTCAAGTCAACTGAGGAGGTGAAGCTCGTGGCGCATCAGTATCGCTGCGAGAAGTGCGGACACGTGGCGGACAAGCCGGGCAGCTGCTGCGGTCAGCCGATGAAGGAGACGTCCTAGCACCGAGGGGAGCGGGCGCTCGGCCCGCTCCCCGTTCCCTCGTTTGGGGCCCTTCGGTCATAGCTCGACTTCCACCGTCGATTCCCTCCTGCCGCACACCTGGCCCCGCCGACAGCGGCCGGAGTGAGAGATGCTCCGTGCGCGTCGCGCGGTTCCCCGCGGGAAGAGTCCGTTGACACCCACCGGAAGGCGGATTATACAGAGAAAACACAATGCGCCCTTCCCTCCGAGCTCCGGCCTCGAGCAATGGGCCCTCCCGTGTGCCCGAGCGTTCGGCCCGTCGGCCCGAACTCCCGAGCGGATACCGCGTCGAGGAAGCGTACCGGTACCTGAAGACGCGGATCATGTCGGCCGACCTCCCACCGGGAGCCTCGCTCAACGAGCTCGAGATCGCGGGCGCGCTGGGGACCAGCCGGACGCCGGTCCGGGAGGCGATCCGGAAGCTCGAGCAAGAGGGACTGGCGATGCGCTACCCGAACCGGGGGGCGATCGTCACCAAGCTCTCGATGACCGACGTCCTCGAGATCTGGCAGCTCCGGGAGATCCTGGAGCCTGCCGCCTGTCGCCTCGCGGCGGATCGCGTCGACCGCGAGGTCCTGGCCGGCATCGAGCGGGCGTTCCTCGACCTCCGAGGGCACGAGATGGGTCCGGAGGCGTACGAGGCGTTTCTCAGGGCGGACGTGGGTCTTCATGGCCTCATCGTCGACTCCACCGGGAACGGGGCCCTCCGGCACGTGCTGGAGATGCTCAACGAGCGCATCGTTCAGGTCCGGGTGGTCACGTCCCCGGCCCGCTTCCGGCACGCGGTGGACGAGCACCTGGCCATCATCGCCGCCTTGAAGGCCCGCGACGCGCAGGCGGCCATGGAGGCCATGCGCCGGCATCTCGAGAGCGCGCGGCAGAGCCTCGTCCTGCTCGCATGACGCCCAGCCCGGGGCCGGCGGACCTCCGATTCGGCGCGGGTCTCCTGGGTCACTACTCCCGCGCGTACCCGGTCAGCCGCGTCGCCGAGCTGGGCGCGCTCTGTGAACGGCTGGGGTTCGACTCCTACTGGATCGCCGATCAGCGCTGGATGCGAGACGTGTGGGTCAGTCTCAGCGCGACGGCCCTGCGGACCTCGCGCATCCAGCTCGGCACCCGGGTCACCGACCCCTATGTTCGCCATCCCGCGCTCACGGCGGTGGCCGTGGCCTCGCTCGACGAGCTCTCCGGCGGGCGCGCGATCCTCGGGCTCGGCGCCGGCGGCTCGGGCTTCCGCGAGATGGGGATCGAGCGGACGAAGCCTGTCACGGCGCTGCGGGAAGCGATCGAGCTGATCCGGCGGCTCCTGGCGGGCGAGGAGGTCGACTACGCGGGCGAGCTCGTCCGGTTCCGGCGGGGCGCGCTCGAGTTCGCGACCCGGCGCGACATCCCGGTGGTCGTGGTCGCCCGCGGTCCCCGGATCCTGGAGCTCGGCGGGCGGGTTGCCGACGGGGTGATGATCGCCAGCATGGCCTCCGCGGCCGCCGTCAGCTGGGGGATCGGGCACGTCAGGGCCGGCATGCGGCAAGCGGGCCGGCCGGCGGGAGCCGTCGAGCTCTCGTCCATGCTCTACACGTCCATCTCGGACGATGGCCCGGCCGCGCGCTGGATCGTTCGCCGGGGGATCGCCGCCGCGCTCATGGGCAGTTTCCCGAACTACGACTTCCTGACCGCCAGCGGCCTCACGGTGCCTCCGGAGCTCCTCGCGCTCCTTCAGACTGGCAAGCCGGACTACCCGCGGCTGATGGCCGCCATACCCGACGTGTTCGTCGACCACCTGGGCTTGGCGGGAACCCCGGCCGAGTGCGCGGCCCAGATCGAGCGGATTGTGGCCACCGGGATCCGGCACGTCGTGCTCGCGCCGCTGCCCGTCGACGAGTTGCACGTCGAGTCGGTCATCGAGCCCTTTGCCCGGGAAGTCGTTCCCCGGGTGCGCGCCGCCGGCATCGTCGTCTAGCCCAGAAGGGAGAGAGGAACCCTGCCATGCCGAGACATCTGAGCCGCTTCCGTCTTCTCCTGGCGTCCGTCCGTTCTCTTGCTCCTCGTCCCGGTGAGCGGCGCCCTCGCCCAGGCTCGCCACAAGCTCACCCAGGCGGGGTTCCGTGTCCTCTACATGGCGCCGGCGTTCATCGCGCTGGAGAAGGGCTTCTTCGCGCAAGAGGGCGTCGACTTCACGTTCACCGAGCTGGACAGTGGCGCGCTCGGCGCGGCCGCCGTCATCTCGGGCAACGCGCAGATCTCGGACCTCGACCCTCTGGGCGTGGCGCGGCTCCAGCAGGAAGGCAAGCCGATCGTGCTCTTCTACAACCTGGTCGGCCGGGTCACCCTGGACCTGATCGTGCGCACGCCGGTCGCCCAGCGCCTCGGGCTCACGGCGGAGACGCCGCTTCCCGCGCGCTACGCGGCCCTCAAGGGCCTGACCATCGGCATCACCCGGCCGGGGGCTCCCACCGACGTCTTCGCGCGCTATCTTCTGGTGCGAGCGGGCCTCAACCCCGACCGCGACGCCACCCTGGTCCAGGTCGGCGGCGTGCCCGCCCTCGCCGCCGCCTTCAAGAGCGAGCGCATCGACGCGTTCCTCCTCTCGCCGCCCCTGCCGCAGACGCTCGAGCGCGAGGGGGTCGGGCGCATCGTGATCCGGAACACGGCCGGGGAGGTCCCGGAGCTGCGGGACACCACGTATGCCGCCATGTTCACCACGGCGGACTACGCCCGCCGCAACGGCGCCGCCCTCCAGGCATACTCGCGCGCGCTCCGGCGGGCGACCGAGTGGATCCAGGCCAACAAGGCGGAAGCCCTGCGCATCCTGGGCGAGAAGTATTTCCGGGACACGCCGGCCGAGAGCCTGGCGATCTCGCTCGACGCGACGCTGCCCGCGATCAGCGTCGACGGCCGCTTCAGCCAGACCGGGGTCCAGCGATACCTCGACATCTTCAAGACCGTCGGCGAGAGCGTGAGCGCCAGCGCGGCCGAAGGGGTGCTGTGGACGAACGAGTTCGTCCGGTAGGCCAGGCCACGATCGGCCCGGAGTCGCGCGTCCCGGCGGGCGGCCGGCCGTCGCTCGAGGCCCAAGGGGTCTACAAGATCTTCGTCCCTCGCGGGGGCTCGCGGGCGCGGCCGATGACCGCGCTCCGCGACATCAACCTGGACGTCCGGCCCGGAGAGTTCCTCTCGCTGATCGGGCCCTCGGGCTGCGGCAAGTCGACCGTGCTCAACATGTTCGCCGGCCTCACGGCGCCCACCGAGGGCCGGATCCTGCACGATGGACGCGCCGTCGAGAGCGTGAACACCCGCGTCGGCTACGTCACCCAGGACGACAACCTCCTGCCGTGGCGCACGACCCTGGCCAACGTCGAGATCGCGCTCGAGCTGAAGCGCGTGCCGCGCGAGTCCCGGCGCGCCCGGGCGCTCGAGTATCTGGGCCGGGTCGGTCTCCGGGGGTTCGAGCACCACTATCCCCACGAGCTGTCGGGCGGGATGCGCAAGCGCGCCTCGATCGTCCGGACGCTGGTGGACGAGAGCGTCAACGTCATCCTGATGGACGAGCCGCTGGGCCCGCTCGACGCCCAGACGCGGCTCCTCCTGCAGGACGAGCTGCTCCAGCTCTGGCAGGGCAGCGGCCGCACGGTGGTGTTCGTGACCCACGACCTGGTGGAGGCGATCGCGCTCTCGCGACCGGATCGCGATCTTCACCAGCGCCCCCGGCCGCATCAAGGAGATCCGGGAGGTGAGGATCCCCCGGCCCCGCGACGTCTTCCACATCCACGAGTCGCCGGGCTTCGGGGACATCTACGACGCCATCTGGAACGACCTGCGGGACGAGATTCGCAGGGCCCGAGAGGCGGGGCGTGTCTGAGCGCGATCACGAGCGCGGCGCTGCTGGCGCGGGAGGCCGACCGCGCGCGCCGGGCGGCGCGGACGGACCGGCTGCGCGTTCTCGCCGGGCAGGCGCTGCTGCTCGCGCTCCTGCTGGGCGGCTGGACGTGGGCGTCCGGGCGCATCGTCGACCGCCTCTTCCTGAGCGACCCGGTGAGCATCGCCCAGGCCTTCTGGGCCATCCTCCTGAAGGGCACCCTCTGGTACCACCTGCGCTTCACCCTGACCGAGACGCTGCTGGGCTACGTGATCGGCGCCGGCCTCGGTCTGGCGGGCGCGCTCGCGGTCTCGATGATCCCGGCCGGCGAGCCCGTGCCTCCGCCCCTTCGTCCTGCTGGCGTACGCCACGCCGAAGATCGCGCTGGCGCCGCTCATGATCATCTGGTTCGGCATCGGGATGCTGCCGAAGGTCATCCTGGCCGCCACCTTCGTCTTCTTCGTCGTCTTCCTCAGCACGCTGGCTGGGGTCGCGACGGTGCCGCCGCAGCTGGTCTCGGTGGTGCGCGTCATGGGCGCCGCGCCCGCTGGCCGTCTTCCGGAAGGTGGTGCTGCCGAGCGCCGCTGCCCTTCATCGTGACCGCGCTCCGCCTCACCATTCCGGCCGCTCTGATCGGCGCGATCATCGGCGAGTTCATCAGCAGCAACCGCGGGGTGGGCTACCTCATCAATGCGGCCAGCTCCCGCTACGAGACCGCCGAGGTGTTCGCCGGCATCGGAAGCCTGCTGGTGCTCGTGCTGTGCATGAACGCGGGACTGTCCCTGCTCGAGCGCAGCTGGTTCCGGTGGGCGCCCCGCGACGACGCGCTCGTGTCCCGGTAGGCGCGCGGCATGACGGAAGTGCTGACCTCTCTCGAGGCGATCCTGGCGCCGGCGCGCTCGGCGCTCCTGGTGGTCGACGTCCAGCACGACTTCATCCATCCCGACGGCTGGGCCGCCCGCCATCATCCGGGAGGCCCGTCGCTGCGTCACGTGATCCCGCCGATCAACCGGTTGATCCAGGCGGCCCGGGCCGCCCGGGTTCCGGTCGTCTACATCCTGATGGAGCACGGGCCCGCCATCGACCTTCCCAACTACCGGGCGCGCTACGTGGCGCGGGGGATGGAGGACGACATCCTGTGCGCGGCCGGGACCTGGGGGGCTCGCCTCGACGGGGAGGTGACGGCGCCGGCGCCCGGGGATCTCACGATCGTCCGCCACTCGTACGACGCCTTCGAGGGCACCCCGCTCCACGGCTCTTCTCCGCGAGCGGGGCGTCGAGTCCGTGGTGGGCACGGGCGTGGTCACGAACCTGTGCGTGCAGACCACCGTCCAGCACGCCTTTGCCCTCGGCTACTACGTGGTGGTCGCCGAGGACGCGACGGCGGCCGCCGACCCCACCGTGCAGGCCGTCACCCTGGCCAACTTCCGTCAGTACTTCGGACCGGTGGTGCCGAGCGAGACGATCGGCCATCACTGGCATGACTCCCGATCCCGGGGCGCCGCCCCGGCCTGACCCTCTGGAGGACCTCGATGACCCGTCCCATGCCGCTGGCGTTCAGCGACGCCGAGTTCGCCCGCCGCCTCCGCGACCTCCGCGCCCGAATGCGGACCGCCTCCTTCGACGCCCTCCTGGTGGTCGCGGCCGAGAACATCACGTACCTGAGCGGATACGAGACGATCGGCTACTCGAACTTCGGCGTGCTCGTCGTCCGCCAGGACGCGGAGCCCGCTCCTGTTCATCCGGGAGATGGAGCGCACGGTCGCGGAGACGACGACCTGGCTGCGCGACTTCGAGAGCTTCGCGGACGACCAGGACCCGCTCGAGCAGGCGGTGGCCGTGTTGCGGAAGCGCGGGTGGCTGGACGGACGCATCGGCGTGGAGCTGGGCGAGTCCTTCGTCTCGCCGGCGGTCATGGACCGGTTCCGGCGACTCCTGGGCCAGCCGGCCGACGGCACGGGCCTCGTCGAGGCCGGGCGCGCGATCAAGTCGGCGGAGGAGATCGCGCTCATCCGGGAGGCGTGCCGGATCACCGAGGCGGGCGCCGCCGCCGCCCTCGAAGCGGTCCGGCCCGGGGTCACCGAGAACGCGGTCTCCAGCGCCGCCTACGCCGCGATGATGGCGGCCGGGTCCGACTTCTTCGCGGGCGACCCGATCGTGACCTCGGGGTGGCGGTCGGGGGTGGCGCACCTGACCTTCGGCAACCGGCGCCTCGAGGCCGGGGACACGATCCTGCTCGAGCTGAGCGGCTGCCGCCGCCGGTACTTCGGCCCCCTCATGCGGGGCGCCGTCATCGCGCCGGTGCGCGACGAGGTGCGCCGGATGGCCGACGTCATCATCGGCGCGCTGAAGTCGGCCATCGCCGCCATCCGGCCCGGCGTGACCAGCGGCGCGGTGGACGCGGCCTGCCGGGAGCCGATCGAGCGCGCCGGGTTCGAGCCGAACTTCCGGAAGCGCACGGGGTACTCGGTCGGCGTCGGCTACGCGCCGAGCTGGGGCGAGGGGCACATCGTGAGCCTCCGCCGGGACGACCCGACGCGCCTCGAGCCGGGGATGGTGTTCCACATGCCGCCGGCCCTCCGCGTGCCGCGCCAGTACGGCCTCGGATTCAGCGAGACGGTCCTGGTGACGCCCACCGGCTGCGAGGTGCTCACGAATCACCCCCTTCGCCTCCACGTGGTGGGCGGCTAGCCCGGCGGGCGGGGAGCCCGGCACGCCGTGACGGTCCGCCCGAGCGCGTCGACGGAGCTTGCCACCGATGTCCTGGTGGTCGGCGGCGGCCTGGCCGCCCTCCGCGCGGCGTGGAGCGCCCGCCAGGCCGGCGCCCGCGTGCTGGTGATGGTCAAGCGCAAGCTCGGCCAGAGCGGCTCGTCCGCCAACACGTCGGGCGGCTTCGCCGCGGCCTGTGCCGACCTCGATCCCGCCGACGACCCGCGCCAGCACTATGCGGACACCGTCGTCGGCGGCGGGTTCGTCAACGAGCGCGTCCTGGCCCGCGCCCTCGCCGAGGAGGCGCCGGCGCGGCTTCGCGAGCTGATCGGGACCGGCGCGCGGTTCCAGCGGCGGAACGGCGGCTACTACCTCTCGCCGAGCGGGGATCACCGCCATCCGCGCGTCCTCGTCCCGGAGCACATCCGCGGTACCGATCTCACGCTGCCTCTCCGGGCCGCCGTCCTGGCCGCCGGTGTCGACGTGCTCGAGAACGTGCTGGTGGTCGAGCTGCTGGTCGACGACGGCCGGATCGTCGGGGCGCTCGGACTCCGGCGCGATCGCGCCGAGCTGGTGGTGGTCCGGGCGGGGGCGACGGTCCTCGCCGCCGGCGGGGCCGGCCGCCTCTTCAGCGTCACCAGCAATCCGGTGGACGTGACGGGCGGCGGCTACGCGCTCGCGCTCCAGGCCGGCGCGGTTCTCCGCGACATGGAGTTCATCCAGTTCTACCCGTGGCGTCTCATCCGTCCCTTCGGCTCGAGCCGGGTCCCGGTGCAGCCGTCGACGTTCGTGTCGGGCGCCCGGCTCTACAACGCGGCCGGCGAGCGGTTCATGGAGGCCTACGACCCCGTCCGGAAGGAAGCGGCCACGCGGGACGTCTCCGCCCGCGGCATCTTCGATCAGATCCGGTTCGGCAAGGCCGTGGACGGGGGCGTGGTCCTCGACGTGTCGGCCGTGCCCGACGAGGTGTTCCGCCACGAGAACAGCAAGGTGGTCGAGCGCCTCGACCCGCACGGGATCGACTACCGGGCGATCCCGCTGATCCTCGCGCCGGAGGCCCACTTCGTCATGGGCGGGGTGCTGATCGACGAATGGGGCGGCTCGAGCCGCCCTGGGCTCTACGCGTGCGGCGAGACCGCGGGCGGCGTGCACGGCGGCAATCGCCTGAACAGCAATGCGGTGCCGGAGACGCAGGTCTTCGGGCACCGCGCCGGCCAGGCTGCGGCCCGCCACGCCGGAACCGCGGCCCCCGGGTCGGTCGACGACGGGAGCCTCCGGCGATGGACGCGCCGGCTCGCCGCGATCCGCGATGAGAGTGCGGACGTCTCCGCGGAGCTCAAGGCGGCGCTGACCGCGTTCCGCGATGCCATGTGGCTCGGGCTGGGCATCGTCCGCACCGAGGCCGGGCTCGGCAAGGCGGTGGCGCACGCTGCGGCGACCGAGGAGCATGCGGCCGGCATGGGGCCGGAGACGCTGGGTGAACTGGTGGCCACGACCGAGCTCGGCCACCTCGCCGCGGCGGCTCGGGCGTCCGCGGCGAGCGCGCTCTTCCGGACCGAGAGCCGGGCCGCTCACTATCGGGAGGATCACCCCGACACCGATCCCGCCTGGGTCGCGACCGTCGCCTACGCGGGCGGGCGGGCGTGGAAGCGGCCCCTTGCCGTCGACCCCGACGAGGCTCGCGCGCTCACCCGGCCGGCCGCCGGGGCTCCCGGCGCCGACGAGTTCGTCGAGTGAGCCCGCGGGCGGCGGTCGTTCCTGCCTTGCTCGGGCCGACCGCGCACGAGGCCGACCTGCTCGCGCGGACCGGCGCCGCCGAGGCGGCCCGGGATCGGACCCGGCGCGCCGGCATCGCCGTCGGCCGCGCCCTGGTCCTCGGCGATCTTCCTCGGAGCCTGGGGCTTCGCCTCCGGCCGGCTCGTCGAGGCCGAGTTCCTCAGCGATCCCCGGGGTGTCGCCGCGGCCTTCATCGCCCTGGTGACGTCCGGCCGCCTCTTTCCCCACCTCGGCCAGACACTGATCGAGGTGCTGGGCGGCTACGCGATCGGCGTCTTCCTGGGCGTGGCCCTGACGGTGCTCGTCGCCGCGGTCGAGTCGGCCCACCGGGTGCTGCGTCCGTTCCTGATCGCCTTCTACTCCATCCCGAAGATCGCACTCGCGCCCCTCATCGTCATGTGGTTCGGTCTCGCCACCGCGCCCAAGATCATCCTGGCTGCGGCGTTCGTCTTCTTCGTGGTGTTCATGAACATGGTGGCGGGCGTCTACACCGTGAATCCGCAGCAGGCCAACGCGCTGCGGGTCATGGGCGCCGGCCGCCGGGAGCTCCTCACGAAGCTGATCCTG
This sequence comes from uncultured Candidatus Rokubacteria bacterium, assembly GCA_963745015.1. Taxonomy (GTDB): domain Bacteria; phylum Methylomirabilota; class Methylomirabilia; order Rokubacteriales; family DASRDR01; genus DASRDR01. The sequence continues at coordinate 402,247 of CAVUVU010000004.1, read as the reverse complement.
CCCGGCACGGTGCCGTACCTGATGACGGGGCTCCGCCTCGCCGTCCCGGAAGCCCTGATCGGGGCGGTCGTGGGCGAGTTCATCTCCGCCAACCGCGGCCTCGGCTACCTGGTCACCTCGGCCGCCGCGCAGTTCAACACGGCAGGGACGATGGCCGCCATCCTGGCGCTGCTCCTGATCGTGGCGGTCATGGACCTGGCCCTGAGCCTCGCCGAGCGGCGCCTCCTCCGGTGGCGCCCCAGCCCGGCGGCGTCGATCGTGAGGGGGTGAGGCCCGCCGCCGGCCGGCGGAGGAGTTCCCGGACGTTCATCCAGCGGTTCCGGAGGTGCTCGGGACCCACACAGAAGGAGAGTCAGCCGATGAGAACGTGGAAGGTGCTCGCGGCGGTGGCCGCGCTGTTCGGCAGTCTGACCGGCGCGTCCGTGTCGGAGGCCCAGGCTCCGGTCAAGGTGAAGCAGGCCGGCTTCAAGGTCATCGACCTGGCGGTGCCGTTCATCGCCAAGTCCGAGGGCTTCTTCGAGAAGAACGGCCTCGACTGGGAGTACGTGGAGATCGACAGCGGCAAGCTGGGGGTGGCCGCCCTCCTGTCGGGGAACGCCCAGTTCACCGACTTCGCCGTGGACGACACGGCGGCCCTCCAGAAGGAGGGCAAGGACCCGATTCTCGTGTACAGCATGGTCAACTCGCTCACCATGGACATGGTGATGCGGAACGACGTGATGGAGCGGCTCAAGATCACGCCGGCCACGCCGCTGGCCGACAAGCTGAAGGCGCTCAAGGGGCTGACGTTCGGGATCACGCGGCCGGGCGCCGTGACCCAGCTCTTCCCGTCCTACCTCCTGCGCAAGGCCGGGCTCGACCCGGAGAAGGACGCCACGTTCGTGCAGATCGGCGGCGGGCAGGCCCTGGTCGCGGCCATGAAGGCCAAGCGGATCGACGCCTTCATGCTGTCGGCCCCGGCGCCGTACCTCCTCGAGCGGGACAAGGTGGGCACGGTCATGCTCAAGAACTCGGCCGGCGAGGGGCCGCCGGAGTTCGGCGACTTCGCGTTCGAGTGCATCGCCGTCCTGAAGTCCTGGGCGGAGAAGAATCCTCGCCTCGTCGAGGGGTACATCCGGTCGCTGAATCAGGCCTACGACTGGATGCTCGCCAACCGGCCGGCGGCCCTCGCCCACCTGAAGAAGTACTTCGCGGAAACCGACGACGCGACGCTCAAGATCTCGTTCGACGCCCTCATCCCGGCCATCCGGAAGGGCGGCCGGCTGACCCAGGCCGTCCGTCACGAACCAGCTGAACGTCATGAAGGCGATCGGCGCCGTCGAGGGCACGCCCGACACGGCGGAGGGCGTGCTCTGGACGAACGCGTATAACAAGTAGCGGCCGGCGGAATGGGCGGGCGCTCCGGCTGACCCGGGGCGCCCGCCCGATTTCCCGGACTGCCCAGGCGCCATCTCCCTCGATGTCGCGGGGCCCCGCAGAACCCCTGGCTCCCGCCCACGCCCTTGAACCGCCTCTGTGACGGGGCGTGCTAAGCTCGCGGCGTCGAGACCGATTCCACGAGTGGGAGAGGCGACTCCATGGATGAGATCCCGTTCCGCGACGCCGTCACTTCGGAAGAGGCGCTCCGCGCCATCGTCGGCCGCCCCAGCGAGCTGGCCATCCGCAAGGAGATCGCGTACCTCGACGCCCACTGCCGGGCCTTCATCGCCCGCTCGCCGTTCGTGCTGGTCGCGACCTCCGGCGCGACCGGCCGGGCCGACGTCTCGCCCAAGGGCGATCCGCCCGGATTCGTCCACGTCCTCGACGAGCATCGGCTCGTCATCCCGGACCGGCCGGGAAACAAGCGGCTCGACGGCATGCGCAACCTCCTGGAGAACCCCCACGTCGGGCTCCTGTTCCTCATCCCGGGTCTGGAAGAGACGCTCCGGGTCAACGGGCGCGCGTGGATCATCCGCGACGAGGAGGTCCTGGCGCGCATGAGCGTGCAGGGGAAGCGGCCGACCCTGGGCGCTCGGCGTGTACGCCGAGGAGTGCTTCATCCACTGCGCCAAGGCCTTCAAGCGGTCGCACCTGTGGCAGCCGGACCTGTGGCCCGATCGCGCCGGCCTGGCCTCGCCGTCGGAGATGCTGGTCGACCAGGCCCGGCCGCAGGACATGACGGTGCCCCAGATGGACCGGCTTCTCCAGGAGTCCTACGCGAAGAACCTCTACTGACCGGGCCGTCGCCCTCGCGGCCGTTCCCACCCGGCCCGCCGGCCGCCGGAACGAGGTCGGGAGAGGGCCGCGCCCGCCGGAGCGCCCGCTCACCGCCCTCGGTAGACGGGCGGCCGCTTCTCCACGAAGGCCCGGGCCCCTTCCTGCGCGTCCTCGGTCAGGAAGCAGGCGACCGTCGACGCGGTCTCGAGCGCCATGGCCGTCGCCAGGTCGCTTTGCACGCCGGATTCCAGGGCGCCCTTGAGCATGGCGATCGGGATGGGCGCCTTCGCCATGATCGTCCGCGCGAGCGTCTCGGCTACGGGCAGAACGTCCGCCGCCGGCACCACGCGATTCACCAGTCCGAGCCGCGCGGCCTCCCGACCGTCGAAGAACTCCCCGGTCATGATGAGCTCCTTGGCGCGGGCCAGCCCCACCGTCCGCGGGAGAAAGTGGGTCACGCCGCCGGTGCAGAAGAGTCCGACCCCCATTTCCGTGAAGGCGAACTTCGCGTCCTCCGCGGCCACCACCAGGTCGCAGTCGAGCGCCAGCTCGCAGCCGCCGCCCACCGCGTACCCGTGCACGGCGCCGATGATGGGCTTCGGCATCGACTTCATGTCGACCGTCACCTGCTGGATCTCGTTCACGAACTCTCGGATCTCGGCGACCCCCCCGTGGCCCCGGGCCGATTCCTTCAGGTCGTCGCCCGCGCAGAACGCCCGGCCCTCCCCGGAGAGGATCACGACCCGGACGGCGGGGTCGCTCCCGGCGGCCTGGAACGCCTGATGCAGATCGCGCATCAGCTGGGGCACCATCGCGTTCAGCCGGTGCGGCCGGTTGAGGCGGATGCGGGCGATGCCGTCCCGCACGTCGTACAGGACCGTGTCCAGCGTCATGGCTGCTCCTCCGTGAGATAGCGCGCCTCTTCGGCGTCCCAGGTGCCCGGCGTCCGCCACCGGGCGCGGAGAGCCGTCTTCATCACCTTCTGGGTGTCGGTCCGCGGGAGGTCGTCGACCAGCTCCACGTAGCGCACGGTCATGTAGCGGGGCAGCCGCTCGGCCAGCCAGGCCGCGAGAGCGGGCGCCGCGAGCCCGGTCCCGGGCCGCGGGATCGCCGCCACCTTGATGTCGTCCTCGGTCAGCTCGGACGGCACCCCGATGGCCGCGGCCTCGACGAGGCCGGGGTGCGCCTGGACCAGCTCCTCCAGCTCCTGGGCCGACACGTTCTCCCCGCGGCGGCGGATGGAGTCGCTCAGCCGGCCCTCGAAGTAGAGGTAGCCCTGCGGATCCAGCCGGCCGCGGTCCCCCGTGTGGTGCCAGAGCCCTCGCCAGGTCCGGAGCGTCGCCTCGGGATCGCCGACGTACCCTTCCATGAGCGCGTGAGGCTCGTCGGTCCGCACGGCGATCTCGCCCGACTCCCCGGATGGGAGGCGCTGGCCGTCCGGCGAGAGGATGGCCAGGCCGTAGCCCTCGACGGCCTGGCCACATGCACCGGAGCGGCTTCGGCTTGCCCGGGAGACCGCACACGGGCAGGCCGACGTCGGTCGACCCGTAACAATCGATGAGCGCGCAGCCGAAGCGCTCCTCGAAGGCGGGCGCGAAATCCGGGAGCGGCACGCCCCAGCCGAGGCGAGCGGGGTTGTCCCGGTCGTCGGGCTCGGGTCCCTTCTTCCACAGGAGCGCGAGCGTGCTCCCCATGAAATCGAAGACGGTCGCCTCGAACTCGCGAATGTCGTCCCAGAACCGGCGGACCGAGAACCGAATCCCGATCGCCGCCGTCGTCGCGTGGTACAGGGCCGGCGCCACCGTGATGGCCAGCGCGTCGATGTGGTAGAGCGGGAACGGGGAGTAGAACACGTCGCGCCCGCTGAAGCCCCAGTAGCGCTCGGTCGTCTCGCAGATCTTCGTGAACCAGCGGTGCGACAGCGCCACGGCCTTGGACGGTCCGGTCGTCCCCGACGTGCACAGGATCGCCGCCAGGTCACCCTCTCGCGCGTCCACCCAGTCAGGGTCGTCGCCTGGCCGTTCGAGGTCGCGCCACCCGCTCCAGCCCGGCGGGATCGGCCCGAGCGCCACGGCCGGCACCGCGACCTCGGATCGCGTGATGCCCTCCACGACGGCGCCGACGGCCGATGGCTGCGCGACGATCAGGGAGGGCGTCATCCGGCGGAGGACGTTCGCCAGCTGCCCGGCCGTGAAGCCGGGGTTGATCGGGCAGAAGCACGCGCCGACCTGGAGGCACGCGAGCCAGAGCGCGATCATCTCCGGCCGGTTGGTCGATACGATCGCCACGCGATCCCCGCGCCGGATGCCCCGGGCCGCGAGTCCGCCCGCGAGGGCCGCCGCCCAGTTCGCGGTTTCGGCATAGGTCAGCGTGGCCTGCTCCATCTTGAGGAAGCTCCTGTCGGGCGCGGCCCGGAGCGCCGCGCGGAACAGGGCGGACACCGTGGTTGCCCGTGGGTGGGCGACCGACGAGCCGCCGGCCTCGTGCGGGGCGTGGGGATCGGTCACGGGCTGGGCTCGCCGAGACGCGTCAGGCGAGGTGGAGCGGAGCGCCGTCCAGATCCTCGGCTCGCTCCACCTTGATCAGGACCGCGAAGCCCTTCCGGTCTGGATCGCGGTCCTTCTCCGGTTGAACGAGGCGCCGCCAGACCTCGTCGTAGGCGGGGCCCGACCGGTGAATCGAGGCGATCCCGTAGAAGCGGGCGATGCCGCCCTTCGGCAGGAGCCCGGATTCTCGAAGCGGTGGCTTCCGCAGGAAGACGGTGACCTTCGTGCCGTCTTTCAGGCTCGCGGTCGTGGATCCCTTGCCGCGCTCCCAGAGAGCGAGGTGCTCGTCGTCGAGGACCATGGTGCTGCCGCGCGGGGTCACCTGGGCGAAGCCGTTCGGCAGGACGGTGGCGACCAGGCACACGTGAGCGGGGAATGCCGTGTTGATGTGCTCGTGGAGCGCCTCGGGGATCGTGGCCACGCTATCCTCCCTGAATTGGCCTCTCGACTGGCCTCGCGAGTTGACCTGGGAATCGGCCTGTCGGGCAGGCGCCGGAGCCCAGTATGATCCTCGCCGGATGGGGCCGTCTGTCAAGCTCGGGCCCGACCGCCGGGAGCATCGCGGCGCCCTTGAACGCCCGGACGGGCTCGGGCAGAATCGCAGCGGAATCGCTTCCGACCATGCGAAGCATGAACGCCGCGCTTGATCGTCTCGATCACACGACGTGCCTCTCCGCCGACCCGCCGTTCACGCCGGCAGGTCGCGCCCGCCCGCGACTCGGCGCCCGTGTTGCCGCGTCGAGTGTCCGGCGGTCCCATTGAGACCGCCGCCGTTTCGCGCGGAGCACATCGGGAGCCTCCTCCGGCCGCCCGCGCTGCTGGCGGCGCGCCAGGCGGCGGCGGAGGAGCGCCTCTCGGCGGATGCGCTCCGCGCCGAGGAGGACGCGCACATCCGGGAGGCCGTCCGCCTCCAGGAGGACGTGGGGCTCGAGGTCGTGACCGACGGAGAGTACCGGCGCGGCATCTACTTCGGCCATTTCGGCACGGCGGTGAGCGGCTTCACGGAGATGGACGCCGAGATGAGCTTCCGCGGCGCGGGCGGCGAGCCGCTGCGCTATCGCGCGGCCGTCGTGACCGGCCGGCTCGTCCGCCATCGCGGCATCGCGACCGACGAGTTCCGGTTCGTCCGGTCCCTCACGCGCCGGACCCCGAAGGTCACGCTGCCGAGCCCCTCGTCCCAGCACTACCTCCGCTGGCGCCCGGGGGTCTCCGACCGGGCGTACCCGGACCTCGACGAGTTCTTCGCCGACGTGGCGGCGATCTACCAGGCCGAGCTGGTCGATCTGGCGACGCTCGGCGCCACCTACGTCCAGCTCGACGACGTGCCGCTCGGACTCCTGTGCGACCCCGCAGCACCGCGCGGCGTTCGCGGCGAAGGGCTACGATCCCGCCGCCATGCTCGATCGCTACATCGCGCTGGTGAACGCGGCGCTCGCGGGCCGCCCGCCCGGCCTGTCCGTCGGCGTCCACGTCTGCCGCGGGAACAACCAGGGCAAGTGGCTCGGGGAGGGGGCGTACGACTACGTGGCTGCCCACGCCTTCGCCCGGCTCGCCGTCGACGCGTTCTTCCTCGAGTACGACTCGCCGCGGGCCGGGGGGTTCGAGCCGCTTCGCCACGTCGCGCCGGGCCGCTCGGTCGTCCTCGGCCTGGTGTCGACCAAGACACCCGTGCTCGAGACTTCCGACGACCTCCGCCGGCGGATCGACGCCGCCGCCCGGCTCGTGCCCCTCGAGCGGCTGGCGCTCAGCCCCCAGTGCGGCTTCGCGAGCACGGCGCCCGGCAACCCGCTGTCCCCGGCCGAGCAGCGGCGGAAGCTCGAGCTGGTGGTCGACGTGGCGCGCCGCGTCTGGGGCTGACGTGCCCATGCGGCTCGGGCACCGGATCGATCGTCGCCTGCGGCGCGTCTAGAACCTGGGCCCAGGGCAGATGCGCATCGTCGAGCGCGACGGGACGCTGTTCGTCCGGGACTCGCCGGGCATCCGCTGGCTTCTCGGACTGCTGTTCCTCGGCGTGGGCGCGCTCTTCGTCCTCGGCCCCCTGTGGCTGTTCGCGGACCGCGCGGCCGTGGCCTGGCCGGTGCGCGCGCTGAGCGTGCTCCTGGGCGGCGCCGGTGTCGGCGCGGGTCTCTGGGTGCTCGGCGGGTCGCCGTACTCGATCCTCGAGGTGGATCGCCGGACGCGCCGCGTCGGGATCCGGCGCTGGGGTCTCGGCGGCCGACAGGCTCCGGTCATGGCCGATCGGTGAGGTCCAGGATGTCCGGCTGGCCGAGAGCAAGGACGACGAGGACAGCCCGGTGTTCCGCGTCGAGATCGTGCTGCGGGACGGGAGCGCGGTCCTCGCGTCTCTCCTGTGGACACACGGCCGAGAGCCCGCCGAGGCCGTGGTGAAGCGACTGCGTGAAACGCTCGAGCTGCCGCAGCCCGCGGGGACGTGAGACCCGCGCCCGCGGGCGAGGCAGGAGGCCAGGAATGCTCTACATGATCATCGAGCGCTTCAAGAACGGCGATCCGGTGCCCGTGTACCGGCGGTTCCGGGACCAGGGCCGGATGGCGCCGGAGACGCTCCGGTACCTCTCGAGCTGGGTGACGCCCGACATGACGACCTGCTACCAGCTGATGGAGTGCGAGAGTCGCGACGCCCTCGAGCAGTGGATGACGCGGTGGCGGGATCTCGTCGACTTCGAGGTCGTCCCCGTCATCACCTCGGCCGAGGCGGTCGAGCGCATCGCGCCGCGGCTGTAGGCCCCTTCGGGGAATCGACCGGCGCCCGACGCGCGGCGTCAGCGCATCAGGCTCGGCAGCCAGAGGCTCAGCCACGGTACCGCGATCAGGATGGCGAGCCGCAGGATGTCCGCGCACATGAACGGCAGGACGCCGCTGAACACGGTCCCCGTCGAGACCTGGGGGAGCAGGGTCTTGAGGACGAACATGTTCATCCCGACCGGCGGGCTGATCAGGCCGATCTCGACCACGCACACGATGATGATCCCGAACCAGATCGGATCGAACCCCAGGTGCACGATCACCGGGAAGAACACCGGCATCGTCAGGAGGACCATCGAGAGCTCCTCCATCGCGGTGCCGAGGAGGACGTAGATGGCCGCGATGGCGAGCACCACCACGAGCGGGTTCACCTCGAAGCGCGTGACGAACGCCTTCATGTCGGCCGGCATCGTCGTGATGTTGATGAACTCCGCGAACATCAGCGCGCCGATGAGGATCATGAACAGCATCGCCGTGGTGCGCGCGCTCTCGAGGAGCGCGACGTAGAGGGTCTGCCAGTTGAGCGCGCGCCGCCACAGCGCGAACAGGAGGGCGCCGAACGCGCCCATGCCCGCGCCCTCGGTGGCGGTGAAGAGCCCGCCGTAGATGCCGCCCATCACGAACAGGAACAGCGTCGGCGACGGCCCAGACGTCCTTGAGGGCGAGGAGACGCTCGCGTCCAGCTCGAGCGCTCGCCCGGCGGTCCCGCGGCCGGGTCGCGCCAGGTCATGTACTGGACGGCGCCGCAGAGCAACAAGGCCGCCCAGGATGCCCGGCAGGACCCCGGCGGCAAAGAGCTTGGCGATGTTGGTCTCGGTGAAGACGCCGTAGATCACCATGATCGTCGACGGCGGGATCATGATGCCGAGCGTGCCCCCGCCCGCCACGACTCCCGCCGCCAGGCGGTCGGAGTAGCCGAAGCGCTTCATCGAGGGGTACGCGACCTTGGCGAACGTGGCCGTCGTCGCGATGGAGGAGCCGCAGATCCCGCCGAACCCGGCCGAGGCCCACACGGTGGCCATGGCCAGGCCCCCGCGCAGGTGGCCGATGAACGCGTAGGCCGCCCGGAACAGCTCCTGGGACATGCCCGCGCGCGTCACGAAGTTGCCCATCAGGATGAAGAGCGGCACCACCGACAGGGTGTAGTTGCGGCCCGTCTCGTAGAGCTTCGTCTGGGTCATCGCGAACGCGACGGTCCAGTTCCAGTCGCGCATGTAGGCGTAGCCGCAGATGCCGACGACGGCCATGGCGAACGAGATGGGCACCCGCAGGAACGCGATCGCCATCATCAGGGCGAGGCCGATCAGCCCCTCGATCATCGCCGCTCCACCGCCTTGTAGAGGTGGAGCGCGCCGGCGAACGCGATCATGGCGGCCATGAAGTAGACGAAGGGCCCGTAGAGGATGCGGAGCACGTCGGTGGCGTCCCGGTACGCCCAGATCCGGTCGGCCTTGAGCCAGACCAGCCAGGCGAGCAGGAACATGAAGGCGGCGCAGGCGACCTGCACCGCGCGGCGGAGCGCGCGCTGCGCGCCCGGCCCCAGCAGGCGGTCGATGAAGTCCATGACGGCGTGCTCGTCGGCGTACGAGACGAGGGGGAGCCCGGCGAAGATCAGCACCACGCAGCATGAGCTCGGTGATCTCGAACGCGCCGCGGAGCGGGCGATTGAACACATAGCGGGCCACGACGTCCACGACCGTGAGGAGCATCATGGCCAGGAGGATCGCGGAAGCGGCGCCGCCGAGGATGGCGTCGGCGGGCCGCTTCCGCGCGCTACCGGACTCGCTCACTGACCGGCGGCGACCTTCTTCAGCTCGGCGCGGAACTCGGCGAGGATCTTGGCGCGCGTCCACGCCCTTGGCGCTCGCCTTCTTGATCCAGTCCTCGATGATCGGCGCCGAGCGCTTCTGCACCTCGGCGACGAACGCGGCGTCGGCGGTGACGATCTTGACGCCCGACTTCTGGAGGCCTTCCATGCCGCGCTTGTCGGCGTCGTCCCAGGACTGGCCGGCCATGCGCGCGAGATGCTCGCCGGAGACCTTCTCGATCGCGGCCTGGTCCTCCTTCGACAGCTTCGCCCACTTGTCCTCGTTCATGAAGAAGCCGAACGCGGAGCTGTACATCCCGCCGGGAAACAGCGTCGCCTGCTCGAGCACGGTCTCGAGCTTGAAGGAGACGATCGACTCGAGCGGGAAGAAGACGCCGTCGGCGACGCCGGACTTCAGGAGCTCGAAGGACTCGGGAGCGGGCTTCACGAACGCCGAGGCGCCCAGCGCGTTCGCGACCGCCTCGGCGACGCCGCCGCCGGTGCGGATCTTGAGCCCCTGCACGTCGCCGATGCCCCGCACCGTCTTCTTCGTGTACATCTGGCCCGGGCCGTGCGTGAACACGCCGAGGAGCTTCACGCCCTTGTACTCGCCGACCTGCTGGAAGTACTTCCAGTGGATGCGCGAGTAGGCCACGGAGTTGACGAGGGCGGTGTCGCCCGAGCCCGGCAGCTCCGGCATGAGGGGCAGGATGTGGCGGGCCGGCGTGTAGCTGGCGGTGACGTACGACACGTCCACGAGGCCGTCCTTCACCGCGTCGAAGGTGCCGGGCGGCGCCGAGGGATGCTTCGGCAGCATCTGGAGCTTGACCCGGCCGCCGGTGGCCTTCTCGACCTCGTTCGCCCAGCCCTGCAGCACGACGCTCGTCAGGTGGTGCGTGGGGCCCACCCAGGACGACATCGTGAGCGTGGTCTGGGCCGGCGCCGGCTGGGCGGTGGCGAGAACGGCGGCCAGACCGGCGAGCGCGAGGGTCGTCAACTTCGGCAGTGTCCGCATGCGGGCCTCCTTATCGTGGGCATCACGGTCGATTCTCGCCCGGTAGTGTAGCAGGGGAGCCCGTCAGCCGATGACGGGCCACTTCGACTCGATGGACAGGCCGGCCCGGGCGATCTGCTGGCGCGCCAGCGCCTCGGCCCGCTCGTAGACGGCCCGCTCGTCCAGCATCGTCAGGCGGCCCTCGTCGAGCACGACCCGGCCGTCGATCAGGACCGTTCGCACGCTGGCTCCCGTCGCGGCGTAGACGAGGTTGTTGACCGGGTTGAGGAGCGGGCGCCACTCGGGCACGTCGCGATCGTAGAGGACGAGGTCGGCGCGCTTCCCCGGCTCGATCGAGCCGATGGCGCGTCCGAGCAGGAGGGCCTCGGCTCCGCGGATGGTGGCCATCTCGAGCGCCCGCTCGGGCGGCATCACGGTGACGTCGAGCCGGGCGTCCTTGTAGAGCGTCGCCGCCAGGTACATGAGCCGCAGCATGTCGAAGTGGTTCGAGCCGTTGCCGCTGTCGCCGCCGAGCGAGACGCACACGCCCGCGTCGAGCATCTCGACGAACCGCCCGTGGGCGGCCAGGCCCTTCGTGTGCTTGAGCCCCGCCGTCGGGCAGTGGGAGACCTTCACGCCTCGCCGCGCCAGGAGGGCGATGTCCTCGTCGTCGACGTACACCATGTGGGCGAGCTTCGTCGCGGGGGTGAGGACGCCCAGCGCGTCCAGCTCGGCCAGCGGGACGCGATCGCTCGTGCGTCGCGAAGGGTGCGAGGCGAAGTGCATCATGCCCCACCCGACGCCGTAGCGCTCGGCCAGGGCCCGCGCCCCCTGCATGAGCGCCGGCGAGCACGTGCCGAAGCCCAGCATCAGCGGCCACGCCCCGATCCGTCCGCCCGCCCGGCCGTGCACCGCCTCGAGCATCGCCTCGTTCAGGCGGAGGGCGTCGCCGAGTCGACTGCTGCATGGGCCCCGGTCCGGTGCCGAGGTCCCAGGACCACCGTCCGAGCACCGCCCGCATGCCGACGGCCTCGACCGCGTCCGCGACCGCCGGCACGTCGAAGAGCGTGCCCGCCTCGCAGAACGTCGTCGTCCCGGTCCGGATCATCTCGATGCAGGCGAGGAGGGCGGACACCTGCTCCTCCTCCGGGGTGATCACGGAGTAGAGCGGGATCAGCCAGTCCGGGAGGTACCGGTCGACGGGGATGTCGTCGAGGAGAAGGCCCCGGTTCAGGTGCTCCGAGAGGTGCACGTGGGTGTCCACGAAGCCGGGGAGGACGACGCGGCGCCGGCCATCGATGACGCGGGCGGGGGGGCGAGGCGGGCGCACGGTCCGGGCCGGCCCGACCTGGACGATGTCCCGGCCGTCCACCAGGACCGAGCCGTCGGTCAGGATCCGGCGGTCCCGGTCCAGGGTGACGACGGTGGCGTGCTCGATCAGGATCATGCGCGGACCGTCCTCAGAGCAGCTCGAACGCCTCGAGCTCGACGGCCCGCGGGAGCCGGGCGCCGCGCGCGACCGCGATGACGCGGTTCAGCCAGTCGAGGTCCGGCGCCCCGGTCTCGAAGCGCAGCACGGTCCGGAAGTAGTAGTGCGCGGGGTCGACGGCCTCGCCGGCGGCGAGCCGGCGGAGGACGTCGGGCGGCCCGTGGCGGAGGCCCTGGCTCCAGACCTGGATCAGCGCGTCGCCATCCGTCTCCAGCGTGTAGCGCGCGTCCAGGCGGGCGGCGCCGTCGTCCCCGACGGTCTGCCAGTCCGCGCCGCCCGGCCGAACGCGCCCGGACAGCCGCTCTCCGCGGAACGAGCCGCCCCGGATGTCGATGACCCGGCGCTCGCCGAGGGGCGTGCGGCCGAGCGTCAGGATCTCGGCCAGCTCGACGCGGGCGTTGAACAGCGGCCGGAAGGCGAGCATTGGCGCATAGTGCCGTGACGGCCGCGCGGGAGGCAAGTCCCCGGTGACGCGCTCTCGGGGCGGCGCGCGACTTGACGGAGCTCGGGCCGGAATGCTCTATTCCGGCCACGAGGCGCCCCGCGCGGCCCGCGTCTCGGCAGAGGCGGTCACACGCATGACGACCGGGGGAGGGAGCGCGAGATGAAGGTCGGGTTCATCGGCACCGGCAGCATGGGGCGGCCCATGCTGCGGAACCTGGTGGCGAAGGGGTTTGCCGTCGTGGCCTACGACGTCCAGCCGGCGGCGCTGGAGGCGGCGGCGCGGCTCGGCGCGGCTTCCGCCGGCTCCGCGGCCGAGGCGGCGGGCCAGTGCGACCTTCTCGTCACCATGCTGCCCTCGGCGTCCCACGTCGAGAGCGCCTACCTGGGCCCGCGGGGCGTGCTGGAGGGGATCGGCCCGGGGCGGCTCTGCGTCGACATGTCGACCATCGACCCGGCGACGTCCCAGCGAGTGGCGGCGCGCCTCCGGGAGCGCGGGATCCGCTTCATCGACGCGCCGGTCTCGGGTGGCGTCGGGGGCGCCGAGGACGGGACGCTCGCGATCATGGTCGGCGGCGACCCCGGGGACCTGGAGGAGGCGGGGCCCGTCCTCCGCGCCATGGGCAAGCACGTCGTCCACATGGGCGCGGTCGGCGCCGGCGCGGTGGCGAAGCTCTGCAACAACCTGATCGCCGGCGTCGTGACGGTGGCGGTCAGCGAGGCCTTCCGCATCGCCGAGGGGTTCGGTGTGGACGCGCGGCTCCTGACGCAGGTGATCGCCAACTCGTCGGGCCGCACATGGATCATGGAGCACAGCCACCCGGTGCCCGGCATCGTGCCCCGCGCCGCCTCCAGCCGCGATTACGCCCCGGGGTTCACGGTCGATCTCATGTGCAAGGACCTGGGGCTGGCCGTCAACGCGGCCCGCGAGCTGCGCGTCCCGGTCGCGGTGTCGTCGGCCGCCCAGCAGGTGCTCCGGATGGCGTCCTCGCACGGCTACGGGAAGAAGGACGTCTCGGCCGTGTACGCGTTCCTCGAGGCGTCCCGGAGCGACGCGCCGGTCTAGGCGCGGGGACGGCGAATCCGGGCGGATGCGGCCGTGAACGTCGCGCGAGCGCTGGAGCGGGCGGCACGCCACTTCCCGGACAAGCCCGCCATCCTGTTCGAGGACGGCCGCCTCACCTACCGGGAGCTCGATCGGGCCGCCGGCCGCACGGCCCACGCGCTGGCGAGCTCCGGCGTCGGGCCCGGCGACCGCGTTGCCCTCTTCCTGCCCAACATTCCCGCGTTCGCGGTCGCCTACGCGGCCGTCCAGAAGCTCGGCGCCATCGCGGTGTCGGCGAACGCGATGCTGACCACCGAGGAGCTCGCCGTCCTCCTCGAGGACTCGGGCGCTGGCTTCGTGTTCACGGTGGAAGCGCTCTGGCCGCGGCTCGCGCCCCTCGTCGGGGATCCGGTCCCTCGGGACCGCGTGGTGATCTGCGAGGGCGAGGTGGACGGCCTGCCGACGCTCGAGGCGTTCGGGGCGGGCCGGCCCGACGAGCTGCCCGCGCGCGAGATGGACCCGTCGGCGCCGGCCGCCATCCTCTTCACGTCCGGGACCACGGGGCGCCAGAAGGGGGCGACGCTGAGCCACGCGAACATCGTGTCGAACGTCTCGGCGGTCAATCGCTACATGCGCACGGGGCCGGAGGACCGCCTGCTGGTCGCGCTGCCGCTGTTCCACGTCGCGGCCCAGAACGTCCTCATGAACGCAGGCTTCGCCGCCGCCGCCACGCTCGTGCTCCAGCGCCGCTTCGAGGTCGAGCGCTGCGCCGACTCGATCGAGGAGCACCGGGTCACGGTCGTGACGGCTGTCCCGACCATCTACATCGGGCTCCTCGGCGCCGGCGTGCGGCCGGCGGCGCTCCGGAGCGTCCGCCTGTACAAGTCGGCGGCCGCCACCATGCCGGTCGAGATCGCCCGGCGCTGGCGCGACACGTACGGCCGGACGATCATGGAAGGATACGGCCTGACGGAGACGTCGCCGGCCGCCACGTTCAACCACGAGCACGAGTACCGGGTGGGCTCCGTGGGGACGCCCATCGACATGGTGGACATGCGGGTGGTGGACGAGGAGGACCGGGACGTTCCGCCCGGCGCCTGGGGCGAGGTGGTGTTCCGCGGCCCCAACGTCATGCTCGGCTACTGGAACCGCCCCGAGGACACGAGCCGGGCGATGCGCGGAGGGTGGTTCCACACCGGGGACGTCGGTCACGTGGATGCGGACGGCTATCTCTACCTGGTGGACCGGGTGAAGGACATGATCAACACGGCGGGGCTCAAGATCTGGCCGCGCGAGGTGGAGGAGGTGCTGTACCGGCATCCGGGGATCCGCGAGTGCGCGGTCGTCGGCGTGCCCGATCCCGTCAAGGGGGAGCTCGCCAAGGCTGTCGTGGTCGCGCGGCCGGGCCTCGCCCCGACGGGGGCGGATCTGGACGCCCACTGCCGCGCGCACCTGGCCGCCTACAAGGTGCCGCGCGCGTACGAGTTCGTCGACGAGCTGCCCAAGAACGCGGCGGGCAAGGTTGTCAAGCGCGTCCTGCGCGCAGGGGCCGTCACGCTGACGCCCGCGAGATCCGGCGATCCGATGACCGAGGGCCGCCCCTGTTGTTCCGAGCCGAGCATGTCGGGAGCTTCCTCCGGCCGGACCGCCTGCTGGCCGCGGCGCGCGAGGCTCGAGCCGGGACGCTCGGCGCCGGGCGGTTTCGGGACGTTCAGGACGAGTGCGTCCGGGAAGTGGTCGCGCTCCAGGAGGGCCTCGGGCTCCGGGCCGTGACCGACGGCGAGTTTCGCCGGCGCGGCTGGTCGGCGGGATTCATCGACGCCGTCGAGGGGTTCGGGCTCCGGGACGCGGCGCTCGGCTTCCGGGATGACACGGGCGAGCGAGGCGCCCTGCCGTCACCGTACGCGCAGGGCCCGCTCCGGCGCGCGCGCGGCATCGCCCTCGACGAGTTCCGGTTCCTGAGGGGCGCCGTGACGACGGGAGTGCCGAAGATCACGATCCCCGCGCCCGACGTGATGCACTTCTTCCTCGGGCCGGAGAGCGTGGACCCCGGGGTATACCCCGACCTCGAGCACTACTTCGCGGATCTCGTCGCGATCTACCGGGCGGAGCTGCAGGATCTCGCGGAGCTCGGCTGTACCGCCATCCAGCTCGACGACACGGCGCTGCCCTGCAACTGCGACGAGCGGGTGCGCGCCGGGGTCCGGGCTCGCGGGGAGGATCCCGACGCCCTCACGAGGCGCTACGTCGGCCTCATCAACGACGCGCTGGCGACGTGCCCACCCGGCGTCGCGCGCTCCGTGCACATGTGCCGCGGCAATCTGAAGGGCGCCTGGATGGCCCAGGGGGGCTACGAGCCGATCGCGGAGGCGGTGTTCGGCGGCCTGGCCGTCGACGCCTTTCTCCTCGAGTTCGACAGCCCGCGGGCGGGGGACTTCCGGGCGCTTCGCCACGTGCCGGCGCCGAAGCGCGTCGTCCTCGGTCTGGTCAGCACGAAGACGCCCGCGCTCGAATCGGCCGACGCGCTCCGGCGCCGGATCGACGAGGCCGCGCGCTACGTGCCCCTCGAGCGGCTCGGGCTCTCGCCGCAGTGCGGATTCAGCTCGGCTCCCGGGTCGGGCCAGCCCATCACCGCCGACGGACCAGCGCCGGAAGCTCGAGCTCGTGCTCGCCGTGGCCCGGGACGTGTGGGGGACGGCCTGAGCGCGCGAGACCCGGGGCCGTAGCCGACTAGATCGCCGCGGGTCTGGCGGCGGCGCGGCCGGACCACCGGCACGGTCTCCCGGTCGACGCGCGGGCGAGACGGGCTCTCCGGCTTTGCGGCTCCGGCCGACTCCTGGTACACGGCCGCGCTCGGTCGCGGGCGTCGGCGGTCAGTCCGGCGTTGCTCCTCGGCCGCTGGTCCTGCGGCGGTCCGGCGGCGCTGGCCGACCCGCCGCTCGTAGAGGACCTCCACGCCGGTCCCCGTCAACGCCTCCCGCAGGACCCGGTAGAGGTCACGCTGGTGGTGCTGGACGATGAGGATCCACTGGCGGGCGACGGGGGGAGAGCTCTTCTCCTGACGCGTCGCGCGTCTTGTCGTCCTCGATGGGGCGGAACCAGCCCGCCAGCGGGACCGTGGGGCCTCGGTCGCACCAGGGACAGGACTGCTCGTCTGTCAGGCAGTCGCAGTCCAGGCAGACCCGTGCCCTTTTCAGCGACAGACTCATCGACCGAGCGGGCTCCTCCGGTCATTGGGATGCCCTCCGCGAATCGTGCAAGGGCGAGGCCACGGCAGGGATTCTTGTAACCCTTCGAATACACAGCCGACCGGCCGGACACGGGAAGAGGGCCGCTGGCAGGTTGGCTCGGCCGCCGCCAGAAAATGTCAACCGTGGCGAGTCGGATCGACCGGCCGAAGACTTCACCCACATATCCAGACGGCCCGGAGCGAGCGGCGAGGGGTCCTCGGACGCGGCGCTCGTCCTAGCCGCTGCTGATGATGCGCGCCGGGTCACGGGAATGCAAGCGCTCGACCCCAAGCCGTCACCAGGACTCTCGCCGGCGAGCTGGCTCGAAGCCGCGATATCCTCGGGCCCGACGCGATCTTCGACCCCGGCAGGCCGCGGCCCGCGTCGCCGACCGAGGCCGCGGGCCCATGCCGTGGGGGCGGTCGTGTTCCTCGGCCATCGCGACGTGTACTGGGTTCGGGAGGGAGACGTACCAATCGCCATCGGTCGCGGTCTGGATCGCATGCCGCCACCGACCGACCCGAGCGCGGGGACGATCGTGGCGTCGGCCTGGCATGGCCGGCTTGGCCGCCGGGACGGCGACTCGGCCCTGCGCCACGCACTCCATCGTGGAGGCCTCTCTCGCACGCCTTCAGGTTTCTCACCGCGGCCGTCAGGTGGGTCGTCCGAGGACCTGCCGAGTGAGCTTGACGCTCCCGTGCGGGCGTGGTCTGTTGCGGAGGGGCCGCCGCGGGGTCGAGCCTGGGGCGGGAACATTCGACCCTCGGCGGACGTTGCCTCGTCGGGACTCCAGCCTTCGTCGAATCGCATGAGAACCGGCAAACCGCAACGGGAGGGGACACCATGGCGAACGGATGGCGCTGGGTAGTCGGCGGGGCAGTCGCCGCGATGCTGGCCGCGTGGGCGGGCCACGCGCCGGCGCAATCGGGCCCGGTCAAGATGGAGTGGCTGTCGTGGTCGATCTTCCGGTTCACCTCACCCGCCGGCAAGATCGTCGTGACGAACCCGTTCGTCACCAACCAGGACAGCCCCGTGAAGGTGCCGGACTTTCCGAAGGTCGACGTCATCCTCGTCGCCGACGGTCATCCCGACGAGGTCGGGTCCACGGACGAGATCGCGATTGCGACGGGGGCGAAGATCATCTCGCCCCACGAGATGTGGCGGGGCTACTTCGAGCCGCGCAAGGTGCCGCAGGCGCAGATGCACTTGAGCCAGCCCGGCGACTGGTTCCGGCTCGACGGCCTGACGGTGCGCAACGTCGCCGCCGTGCACGGGTCGGGGACCGTGGACAAGGCGTACGGCGGGTCGGCGCTCGGGTTCATGATCCAGTTCGAGAACGGCTTGACCGTGTACTTCGCCGGGAGCACGGCCCTGACGATGGACATGCAGCTGTGGGGAATGCTCTACAAGCCCGACGTGGCGATCCTTCCGCTGTCCGCCAACCGGGACGTGCAGGACGTCGTCCACATGGTCCGGCTGCTCCGCACCGAGAATCCGAACCTGAAGACGGTCGTTCCTCACCATCATCGGCTCCAGCCGCCTCCCGGGGCCCCGACGCCGGTGACGCTGGAGGCCGCCCTCAAGACGGCCGGGCTCCCCGTGGCCGTGCTGAACCCCGACCTGAAGAAGGTGTACGACCTCACCAAGTAACCCCGCCGGGCGTCAGACTTCGACTTCCGGGATGGCCTCCGGCTCCCCATCGGCGCCAGTGGGGACGTCGCGGAGTCGAAGTCTGACCCCTGGTCAGGCCCACGCGGGAGATGCTGGGAGTCCGCGTCCGCCTGCCCCCGGGTCAGTCGCAGCGCTTGAGGAAGATGTCCCACATCTTGGCCGGGCTCCCGCTCTCGTTGCGGACGTCGTGGGGAGTGAGCCCCGGCATCCAGTAGACGCCTCCGGGAGCGAGCTGCTGCCGTCCCGTCGGGCTCTCCACGGTCAGCTGGCCCTCGGCGACGATCCCGATCTCCGACTCGATGCCCTGGTGCCGGCCGGTGGCGCCGCCGGGCGTGAAGGTCAGGAGCGTCACGCGGACCGACGTGTTCTCCAGGATCACCTGGCTCGTGGGCAGCTGCGCCGACGCGGTCAGCGGGAGCAGCGCGCCGGCGAGGAGCGCTAGCGTCGCGAAGGCCGTCTTCATGTCGTCTCTCTCCTTTGTCGGTGTGGTCGTCGCGCTTCCGTGGCGCGGTCGTGCGCGTGTCGGCCTCGAGATCGGTGTTCCGGGACCAGCAGGCTGTCCTCGTGGAGGTACTCCTGGTGACGAAGCCGTTCTGACCTGACACCGGCCCGAACGCACTGCCTTCCATTGCGGTGCCCGTACCATCGTGAGTCCCGTAAGCCGGATGTCAAGCTGACCTCATGGACCGTCCGGCCCATGACCGGCTCAGCCCCGAGTCCGGCTCGATGCGCTGGACCTCCAAGGCCGTCGACTGTGTCGACCACGGTTCGCTCATGTCGCTCGCTCGGGGGGACGCGCGGACACGGCTGCGCTACCGCCCCCGGTGGCCGGCTCCGGGGACCTGCCGGCGGGAGGTGCGGATGGTCCCGTCCCACGCTAGGCCCAGGGCATGGAGCTGAACGACGGTCTCCAGTGGCTCGAGCGCTATGGTGCGATCCTCCTGCCGGTCCTCGTCGTGGCCGAGCAGATCCGGATCCCCCTGCCAGCGTTTCCGGCCCTTCTGGCCGTTGGCGCGCTCGCGGCCCAGGGGCGGCGCCAGCGTCTGGCTCATCGTTGGCGCGATCGCGGTGTGGCGTCGCCGGTTGATCTCGTCTGGCACTAGCTCGGCCGCCGCCGCGGTGCGCGCGTGCTCTCGGGTCTCTGTCGCCTGACCCTGAAGCCCGACGTCTGCGTGCGGCGTACCGAGAATCTCTTCCTCCGTCACGGCGCGCCGGCGCTGCTCGTGTCGAAGTTCCTGCCTGGTCTGACGACCGTGATGCCGCCCCTGGTAGGGGTCTTCGGAGTCCCCCGTCTCCGGTTCGTGCTCTACGATCTCGCGGGCATCGTGCCGTGGGCCGGCCTCCTGGCTGGGGGTCGGTTATGCGTTCAGCGAGGCCATCGAGGTCGTGGTCCGCCGCGTCAGCGCCCTGGGCTACACCGCTGGCCTCCTGCGGCGCGGGTCCTCGTCGGCTACATCCTGCTCAAGTACCTTCGTCGATGGCTCTTCCTCCGGCGACTCTGCATCGCCCTCATTCCGGCGGAGCAGGTTCAGCGCAAGCTCGCGGCCGGGGAGGACGTCCTGATCCTCGACCTCCGCACGGCGCTACGTCACCGCCAGCCGCGTTGCCATCCCGTGGAGCCGCTGGTTCCTGTCCGAAGCGCTCGATGAGCACCTGGCCGACATCCCTCGTGACCGCGAGGTCGTTGTCTACTGCTCCTGACCCAACGAAGCCACGAGCGCCCGGGTGGCGCTTCAGCTCAAGTGTCGGGGGATCACCCGTGTCCGCCCCCTCGAAGGAGGGATGGCGAGGTGGATGGCGCTGAGCCTTCCGGTCCAGGAGCTGGTGATGCCAACCGCCCCCCCGCTCACGAGCGAGGGGCCGGAGCTCAGACGGCCGTGACCGGTGCAACCGAGGGAGACCATGCCCGCGGAACGTGCCGGGTCTTTCCCGGCCACGAGGGCGCGCCCCCTGGCGATCGGCCGCGCGCGCCCGCTGGCGAGCCTTCTCTTCAGCGGACCGCGCGATTGACGCCGCCGTCGACCAAGAGGTTCTGGCCGGTCAGATAGCTGGCGGTGTCGGAGGCCAGGAACACGCACGCGCGCCCGATCTCCTCGAACCGCGCGGTGCGGCCCATGGGGATGCTGCGCAGGGCCGTCTCCGACATCGGGACGTTCTCGCAGTAGCCGGGCATGACGTTGTTCATGCGGACGTTCTGGCGAGCGTACTTGTCGGCAAACAGCTTCGTGAACCCGTGCAGCGAGGCGCGCAGCACGCTCATCTGGGAGTACCCGGGCCGCGGCTCGGTGGCGTTCATGGACGAGATGTTGACGATCGCGCCGCCGCCCTGGGCCGCCATCAGGGGAGTCACGGCCCGGGCCATCCGAACGGCCGTGAGGACGTACATGTCCAGTGCCTCGTGCCACGTCTCGTCCGGGAAGGCCAGGGGGTCCGGAAAGTTGTCGGGGTCGAACACGGTGCTCACCGTCACGCTGGGCGGGGTGCCGCTCCCGTGGCCCATGTTGTTCACCACGGCGTCAATCCGACCGAAGGCGCCCCGGGTCTCCTCGATGAGCGCCGCCAGGTCCCGGGGCTCCAGCACGGAGCCCCGTCGGCCGATGCCGCCCAGCTGCTGGCCAGCTTCACGCTACGATCCGAGGGGGACATGAGCGACACGCGGAACCCGGCCTCGGCGAAGCACCTCGCAACCCCGGCGCCGATGCCGCGGCCGGCGCCCGTGATGATGGCGACTCTGACGTCCGACATTCGAGCCCTCCCTCATTGGCGGGACCGAGGCCACCGAGCCCTTATCGCGATTCGACGATGGGCTGGGCGATGATCCAGAGGCTCACCACCGTGTACCCCACCATGAGCAGGAGCATCGGCAGCTGGCTGCGGAGCGCTGCCCGCCGGTCGCGGAACTCGCGGAGCGCGACGACGTGGGCGACGTACACCGCGATGACGTGGCCGATCACGATCGCGACGACGGCCGTGTACCAGACGGCGCGGGCGCCCACGATCCCGATGTCGGGCCGGTACCGCGCGGTGCCGAGGAGGTTCCAGCCCCATCCGAAGGGATCGGACGCGAGCCGGATCAGGAACTGGCCCTGGATCAGGAGGTACGTGAAGTAGTGGGCGAGGTGGTAGGCGATCGCGATCGGCACCAGCGAGAGCACGAAGAGGCGGGCCACCGTGCCCGTGGTGAGCTGATCCTCGCCCATCCACGCCATCCAGCGCGCGAACCCCAGGTACACGAGCAGGAAGAGCAGAGGGAACGCGAGGAGACCGAGCGTGCCGATGACGGTGAGCCGCGCCTCGCCGAGCGGGGCCAGCGCCGCGTAGAGGGCGCCCTCGAGGCTCGCCCACGCCGGCGTGGCGGTGAATCCGTCGAACGTCACCGTCGAGAGCAGCAGCAGCACGAACACGACCATCGACGGCGACACGTCCGCGGTATGGCGCAGCCCGGCCGCGAAGGGGCGCAGGTTCCATTCGCGGCGGCCGGGGGCCGCGCGATCGAAGCACGGCCCGCAGTCGAGGCAGGTGCCGTCCCGCCCGGCGCACGAGAGCTCGCATCGCCGGCAGGCCTCGCGGTCGCGCACGCGGATCTCGGTGGGGGCGAAGCGGGCGAGGACCCCGAAGGCGGTGGCGAACGGGTCCCCGTGGCGCAGCCACGTCGCGCGGCCGAAGAGCGCCATGCTGGTCCAGGTGAGCGCGGAGTAGGCGACGACCAGGTGCCCGAGCTGGGCGGGAATGCTCCGGCCGGTGTAGACCAGCTCGATCCAGGCGAAGGCCAGGAAGAGCCCGACCGCGGGCCAGAGACCGGCTGCCGGCGGATAGCGGCGCGTCGCCCGCCGCGGTCCGACCTGCGCCTCGGCCCAGCCGAAGAGCGTCGCCCAGGGATTGACGAGCGCCCACAGGTTCCCGACGAGCGCCGAGAGATACGCGAACCCCACCCACCACGCCACCCAGATGAGCGTCGGGGCGATGTTTCTGGTCGGCGTCTGGTCGCCGACCAGGCTCGCGGCCAGGACGAGGGCGAGCAGGGCGACCGCGACCAGGCGGGCGGCGCGCCGGACCCGGGGGCCGGCCAGGACGCGCCCGAGGGGAAAGCGCAGGAGGTTGAGCCGCCAGTCGCCGCGCCCCCCGGGGCTCGCCTTGACGAGGAGCCCGATGATCACGAACGAGAGCGCCACGGCGGCCCCCGCCGAGGCGGCCCAGAGCCAGAGCGGGACCGGCAGGTCGTAGCGCTGGCCGAATCCGTGCGCCAGGGCCTCTCCGGGCGCCAGCGCGAGGAGCGCCGACGCTCCCAGCGGCACGCGAGGTCGACGCGCGGTCACCGGAGGCCGGTGGGGGAGGAGGTCAGCGGGGATGGACCTCGAGATGGCCGACCGTGCGCTCCGTGCCGGGCCCGTGAATCTCGAGCGGGAAGCGCCCGGTCGCGCGGGCGGTGAAGCGCATCTCGACCGGCGTCTGAGGCACGAGCCTGGCCTCGAGGTCGTAGCCGTGCAGGTGCAGCGTGAACGGCCGGTCGGTCGTCCACTTGAGCGTGACCTCGTCTCCCTGCCGGACCCGGACGAGCCGCTGGCCTTCCGGGAGCCGGCCGTCCTTGAGCTCCAGATCGAAGAGGAGCGGCTCGCCTTGGGCCGCGCCGATCGCGACGAACGCGACCACCGTCGCCACGAGCATTGACCAGGCACGCCGTCTCGTCACGATGGCACCTCCATGCCGGCTCAATTGCCCCGCACCTGGTCGATCCGGGCCGCAGCCTGCTCGAGCGCGCTCGCGATGCCGGGCAGGTCCTTCACCGGCAGGTAGAGCGTCGTGGGCACCTCCCAGACCGCCCGCTGCAGCAGAACCGGCAGGTCGCCGGTCTGGATGTAGCCGACGGCGTCTCCGCGGATCTGGAGGACGCCGAGCCGGAGCGTGCCGCCGTGGAAGTCGGCGTCGACGGTCTCCGGACGAGGCTCGCCCGGGGGCGCGGTCGCGATCCGGGCCATGACGTCCACCGCCTGGGCGAGGGCCCGCACGTCGGCCCCGTCCAGGAGCCCCGTGCCGAGGCGGAACAGATCGCCCCCGGCGCCCGTCGACACCGACAGGGTCACCCTGAGCGCCAGCGACTTCCAGTCGGGCCGCCCCGGCTGGTGGGCGCGCAGCACCTCGATCGCGATCTCTCCGGGCCGGGCCACGCTGGTCGCCGAGCGCGGGAACCCGGGCAGGGGAAGTGGCGCGATCGGCAGGGTGGCGATCGGATACGACTCCCTGACGCACGGCGAGCAGGCCGACAGGACGAAGCGCTCGAACACGGTCGGCGGCCCCGCCCCGCCGCCGTCCCCGTTGGATCGAGCGATCGAGGGCGCCGCCGCGAGCGCCAGCAGCAAGACGAGCGTGAGCGATCGCGGCATCGAACCCCCGGCTGTCGGCGTCGCGCGGCAGGGACCCGCGCCAGCACCGATAGTACCGCGTCCCGGGGTCCGCCGGGCTTCCAGGGAGAGGTGCCGCGTGACGGGCGACGGGGAGACGCGACCGACGCGCGGCCCCGGCTGGCCCCGCCCATCCGACGCGGAGGGAACGCGCCACATCGAGCGCCCCGGGCGGTTCCCCGTCCCGCTTCGCGGTTGCCGCATCGTCGTCGCGGCGTCCCTGGTGGAGGAGTGACCGGCTGGTCGCGTCGCCGACCGTCGCGAATCACCCGCGTGACGATTCGGCGCGCGACAGTGCGCAGCCGATCGTCCGCAGATCGCGCGCGGCCGCGCGCCGCGAGCGAGGGCGCCATGCGCGCATGAGCCGCCGCGCCAGTATTCCGGGAGGGTCCGTCACTCGTGGACCGCGCATCACTCGTCGCCGCGAAATGGTTCTCACGGCTGAGAATGGAACCGAGCCGGATCCTCGCTCGTTCTACTACTCCCACCTTGAAGGGCAGCGACGAGCGCGCTACTCTCGGCAGAGCGCGGCAATGACGATGTCCGCCAGCAGACGCATCGACGCGCTGCCCCCGGTCGACCACCGCTGCATCGCGGCGTCGAGAGGACGGCACGGCGCTCGTCAGCCGGACGCGAGCATGCCCGCCAGTGAGGTCACCCGATGATAGCGTCAATTCTCGTGGTGGACGACGAGTCCACGACGCAAGACACTCTGGGAACGTTTCTCGAGACCGAGGGGTACCACGTCGCCACGGCCAGGAGCGGCGCGGAGGCGCTGAGCCGGATCGAAGCGCAGGAGTTCGACGTGATCGTGGCCGACGTCGTCATGCCGGGCGTCGGCGGGTTCGAGGTCCTCGAGCGGTCCCGCGTGCTGAACCCGGGAGCCGCGGTCATCCTGATGACGGGCCACGCGACGGTGGAGATGGCCATCGAGGCCTTGCGCAAGGGCGCCTGCGACTACCTGCAGAAGCCGTTCGTGCTGCACGATCTCGGGCTCTGCGTGCAGCGCCTGCTGCGGCGCCATACCGAGTCCCCGGCCGCCGCGCGGGCGCCCCGCGGCCGGCCTCCGCTCCCGAGCGAGGATCGGCTCGTGGGCGGGAGCGACTCCCTGCGCCGCGTGCGGGAGCAGATCGCCCGGTGCGCCCCCGCTCCCAGCAACGTGCTGATCACCGGCGAGAGCGGTACCGGCAAGGAGCTGGTCGCGCGCGCCATCCACGAGGCGAGCCCGCGTCGCCACGGCCGGCTCGTGGCCGTGAACTGCGGGGCCATCCCCGATTCCCTCCTCGAGAGCCAGCTCTTCGGTCACGTGCGGGGCGCCTTCACCAGCGCCGTGCAGGCGAACCCGGGCCTCTTCGTGGCCGCTCACGGCGGCACGCTCCTCCTCGACGAGATCGCCGAGCTGCCCGTGTCCCTCCAGTCGAAGCTCCTGCGCGTCATCGAGGAGAGGCAGGTGTGGGCCGTCGGGGCCACCCGGCCGCAGCCGATCGACGTGCGCATCATCGCCAGCACCAACCGCGACCTGGCCGGCGAGATCGACGCGGGGCGGTTCCGGGCCGACCTCTTCTACCGGCTGAACGTCGTGCACCTGGTGCTGCCGTCGCTGCGCGACCGTCGCGAGGACATCCCGCTGCTCGTGGATCACTTCATCCGGCGACTCAACGTCAAGCTCGAGCGCCGGGTTATCGGCGCCGAGCCGGAGGCGCTGCAGGCGCTCATGGGCCACGGCTGGAAGGGCAACGTGCGGGAGCTGGAGCACGTGCTCGAGCAAGCGATGATCATGGGCACGGGCGACTTCATCGGCCTCCGGCACCTGCCCGCCGACCTGGGGGGCAGCCCCTCGGCCTCGCGCCCGCTGGACCTCCGGGAGGCCGTGCGTCTCTTCTCCCGGGACCACGTCATCGACGTCCTCGCCCGCGCCCGCTTCAACAAGCGCGCTGCGGCCAGCCTTCTCGGGATCAGCCTGGCGTCCCTCTACCGGAAGCTGAACGTCGAGCCTCCCGAGGGGGAGGAGACGGAGTGACGGGCGCGTAGGCTGCCGCACCGGCGGCGCGTGCGCCGGCAGCGCTCGGGCCGTCCGCCGCCGGGCCCCGCCGGCTTCATCGACTCCGTCGCGCGGTGATCTCCACGGGCCGAACGCCACGGCCCGTGCGCCTGGTGGCGGGCATTCCCGAGCTTCCTGGCGAGCCCCCGGACCGCTCCGCCCCCAGCCAGACTGCCGTAGCCCCGGCGGACGGGTGGTAGGCTTGGGGTCGACGGCCCGCCGAGAGGCGGCGCGAGGCAAGCACGTGCACGCGAGGAGATGGCCCATGGAGCGTGTGTGGATCGCGGGTGCGGCCCTGCTGGCGCTGGCGGTCCTCTCCGAGGCCCAGGAGACCCGCCCTGCATCCGGAAAGAAGGAGATACGCTTGGCCCAGGATTCGTTCTATCGCCTCGCCACCAAGACCCTGGAGGGCCAGCCCGCCGACCTCAAGGACTACGCGGGCAGGGTCGCGCTCGTCGTCAACGTCGCCAGCCAGTGCGGGTACACGCCCCAGTACACGGGGCTGGAGAAGCTCTACGCCGACCTCAAGGACCAGGGCTTCGTCGTCCTGGGATTTCCGAGCAACGACTTCGGGGGGCAGGAGCCGGGAACGGCCGTGGAGATCCGGCAGTTCTGCTCGCTCAACTACGACGTCACCTTCCCGCTGTTCGAGAAGGTGGTCACCCGGGCCGGCGCCGGCCAGTCGCCCGTCTACGCGAATCTCCAGAAGCAGTCCGGCGAGCTGCCCAGCTGGAACTTCGCCAAGTATCTGGTAGGCAAGGACGGCAAGGTCGTGAAGTTCTACAAGAGCGACGTCAAGCCGGGCGACGCCGGCCTTCGACGGGACATCGAGACGGCCCTGCGATAGCCGCATTGCGCCGCCAGGGTGGAGCGCGTGCGGGAGCCGAGCCCCGAGGTCCCGGCGCGACCGACAGAGGCTCAGGACCGGTCCCCGGCCGGTCCCGCGCGCCGGGGTCGGGCACTCGTCCTGCTCTCCGGTCTGCTCCTCGCCACGGCGTGCGCCACGCCGGTCGGCGTCGATCCGATCACCCCAGCGGAATTCCAGCGCGAGATCACCGCCAACGCGATCTCCACCGGCGTTCCGAGCGATTTCTCGGACCAGGTGCTCCAGCGATTCAACCTCCGGGATCGGTTCGAGGAGGAGCCCGGCGCCGCCCTCGCCGAGCTTCACCGGACCCTCGACACGGAGGGAGGGGAGAACCGGATCTTCGCGCTCGCGGAGCTGTCCTACCTGCACGCGGCGAGATCCGGAGCCAGACAGTACTACATGGCGGCGGCGGTCTACGCCTACGCCTTTCTCTTCCGCGGAACGGACGGTCCGCCGCCCGATGCGCTCGATCCCCGGACGCGCCTCGCGGCCGTGCTGTACAACCGCGCGCTGACCGAAGGGTTGAGGCGCGGCGCTGACGTCGCCGTGGCTCCGGGCGAGCACCTCCTGCCCTTCGGGCGATTGGAGGTCGAGCTGCCGGGCGGCGCCCCCGCGTGGGCCGGCCGTCCGCTGGACGAGTTCCTGGCCGCCTCCGACATCAAGGTCCGGGGCCTGCGAAACCGCTACCGGCAGGTTGGCCTCGGCGCGGCCCTGGTCGCGCGCCTGGGGGCGCTCGAGGGAATGGAGCCGTTCCGGTACAGCCTCGTGCCGCCCCACTTGAAGGTCCCGGTGACGGCCTTCCTGCGGCTGGATCACGTCCGCGAGGGACTGGCCACGGGGCAGCTCCAGGGGAAGCTCGAGCTCTACTCGATGGACAGCGCGAGCCAGGTCGTGGTGGAGGGGCGCCCGGTGCCCCTCGAGTTCGAGCCGAGCGCGGCGCTCGCCTACACGCTGGACCACGCGCCGGTCTGGGATTCCGAGATCGGCGCCTTCCTGCGCGGGAGCTTCCTCCAGGGCGGGGGCGCTCTCTACACCCTCACCCCGTACCGGCCGGGGCGCGTGCCGGTCGTGCTCGTTCACGGGACCGCCTCGAGCCCCGCCCGGTGGGCCGACCTGGTCAACCAGCTCGAGGCCGATCCCCGCATCGCCCCGCGCATCCAGCTCTGGTTCTTCACCTACAACACGGGCCTCCCCATCCTGTATTCCGGCGGTCTCCTCCGCGAGGCGCTCACGAACACCGTGGCCGAGCTGGATCCGCAGGCGACGGACCCGGCGATGCGTCACATGGTCCTGATCGGCCACAGCCAGGGCGGCCTCCTGGCGAAGATGACCGTCGTCGACAGCGGCACCAAGTTCTGGGACAACGTCAGCGAGATGCCCTTCGACGAGCTTCGGGTCTCCGACGACAGCCGGGTCATTCTGCGCCGCTCACTGTTCATGACCCCGCTTCCCTTCGTCGACCGTGTCGTCTTCGTCGCGACGCCCCACCGAGGGAGCGACGTGGCCGGCTTCCTCGTGGAGCGGCTCCGCTGGCTGGTGGCCTGGGCGCTCACCCTCCCGCCGAGCCTGATCCGCGTCACGGGGGAGGTCCTGGTCGGCAGCGAGGATCCGCGCTTGCGCCTCCAGCTCCGCCAAGGCCTCCCGCGGAGCGTGGACAACATGAGCCCCGGGAACCGCGGCATAAAGACGCTCGCCAGCTTGCCCATTGCGCCCGGCGTCAGGGTGCACTCGATCATCGCGACCAAGGGGGGCGGCACGATCGGGGACACGGGGGACGGCGTCGTCAGCTTCCGGAGCGCCCACGTGGACGAGGCGGTGTCCGAGCTGATCGTGCGATCGGGTCATTCGGTGCAGGGGAACCCGCGGCGATCGAGGAGATCCGCCGGATCCTGCTCCAGCACCTCGGGACTGTCGGGCCGGCTGCCGCGCGGTGACGGCGCGGCGCGGTCTCGGCGCCCCCGTCGGGCATCGCCCGGAGTGATCGTGGCGCTCGCGCGGAGCCGCGGGGTGGGGGATCGTCGCCCTCGCCGTCGCCGGCCTTGGCGTCTGGGGGACCCTCGCCCTCCACTACTCGGGCGCCTCGCCGGGATGGCTCCGCGCGACCCTGGCGGCTGCGTTCGGGCTCCTGACGATGGCCGCCCTCGGAGCGATCGGCGGCGGGTGGCGCCGCGGGACGATTCTCGCGGTCTTCACCGCCGCGTTCCTCGTTCTCCTCCTCTACTGGCGGACGATCGAGCCGTCCAACGATCGGGACTGGGCGCCGGAGGTCGCGCGCCTGCCGCACGCGACGGTCGACGGCGACCGGGTCACGCTTCACGACATCCGGAACTTCGACTACCGCACGGAGACCGATTTCACCCCCGCCTACTACGACCGCACCTTCGACCTCCGGAAGCTCGACGCGGTCGACGTGGTGACCGTCTACTGGATGGGCCCGGCGATCGCCCACGTGTTCCTGAGCTTTGGGTTCGGCGACGAGCACGTCGCGGTGTCGGTGGAGGCGCGGAAGGAGCGGGGCGAGGGCTACTCGTCGGTCCAGGGGTTCTTCAAGCGGTACGAGCTCATCTACATCGTCGGCGACGAGCGTGACCTGATCCGGGTGCGGACCAACTACCGGCGGGATCCTCCCGAGGACGTCTACCTCTACCGCGTCCGCGGGCCGGCCGAGAATTCCCGGCGGCTCTTTCTCGAGTACGTCCGGGCGATCAACGCGCTGCGGGAGCAGCCCCGCTTCTACGACACGCTCACCACCAACTGCACCACGACCATCGTGCTGCACACGCGGGTCAACCCGGGCCACCTGCCGCTCAGCTGGAAGGTCCTCCTGAGCGGTTACGCCGCCGAGTACGTCTACGAGCGAGGCCGGCTCGACACGAGCCTGCCGTTCGAAGAGCTCCGCCGCCGGTCCCGGATCAACGACGCGGCCCAGGCGGCGGATCAGGCGCCCGACTTCTCGCGGCGCATCCGCCGGGGGCTGCCGGACCCCAACCGCGCGTTCGCGGCCGGGCCCTCCATCCGCTCGTCGGGGACCACCTCACCGCCCGGGGGCGCCGAGCTGCCCCCGCGTCGCCATCGCCTCGAACCAGTGCCCGTAGGGGTGCAGGAGAGCCGTCTGGAGCAGGTACCACCCCCGCGAGTGTCCTCGGGCCCAGAACTCCTCCACCCAGCGGCCCGCGTCCACTAGGAGCTCCTCGGCCGCCACGACGCTCCGGATCCGCTCCGGCGTGACGATCTCCTCCCAGGCGGCCGGCGCCAGCGACCCGGCCACCGATCGCGTCCGGTCGGCGACCTCGCGCGCGTAGCCGCGCAGCGCGGTCGTGTCGATCCGGGCGCTCAGCGACTCCACCTCGACGGCGGTCATGCCGGAGCCGACGTCGCGCCGCTCCAGCCCGAGCCGGTGATGCCAGCTCCCTTCCGTCAGGACCTGGGGCCCGTCGCCGACGAAGCGGTTCACCGCCGCATCCTCGACGCGCGTGGCGTGCCAGACGAGCCAGGTGACCGAGTTCAGGCCGTGTGGCCGTGCCCGGACCTGGGCGTCGGTGAGCCCGGCGAAGAGCTCGTCGACGAACCCCCCGTGGATGGCGTGGTAGCGGACAGAAACAGCTCGAGCGCGTCCATGTGTCTCTCCTCCGCCCGCATGCCGGGCGCCGGCCGCCTGCGCGCCTCCGCCGCGGCGTTCGCGATCTCGGCCGCGCGCCCGAGGGCCACCGCCGACGGGAAAGGGGCGCGGGTGTCGGGCCGCCCCGCCGCGGTCGGCCGGAGTTCGCCGCGGCCGCCGCCCGATTGCCGGCGAAAGGCGACCGGCTATCCTCCTCGGATGGCGGCCGGCTGCGGGGGTCCCCCGCGCGGCGCCGCCTCGTCGAAGGAGGGATCCATGAGCCAGGAGCATCTCGAGAGCGAGGTGGCCCGCCTGCGGGCCGAGAACGAAGCCCTCAAGGCCCGGTCACAGCGCAGCAGCCACCTGCGCGTCAGCGACAAGGGCGGGGTTTCCGTGTACGGGCTGGGCCGGTTTCCCGTGACGCTCTACAAGGAGCAATGGCGCCGTCTGCTCGACATGGCCGACGAGATCCGCGCCTTCATCCGCGAGCACGAGAGCGAGCTGAAGACCAAGGACTAGCCTCCGCGAGCGCCCGGGGCGGCCAGTCACCGGCGCGGCCCCGGGGCCGAGCCCGGCGCCGACCGAGGTCAGAAGCGGACGCTGAACCCCAGGACGGGACCGTGCATGGTCACGTCCCACCGGAACCGGCGAGCGCCGGAGCCCGTCGTGTAGTCCTGGTACAGCGCCTTGTACCCCGCGAGGACGGCCCACTCGACCCCCGCGCCCTGCCACTTGTACCCGAGCAGGCCCATGGCGGACCACGCGAGGTCGGAGCCCACGCCGAAGCCACCGACGTCCCCCGCGAAGAGCATGAACCAGTGCTCCGAGAAGTGCACGCCCAGCCGACCACCGACCAGGGGGTCGATCCAGTCGACCTGCTGGTTGCGCGAGAGCTCGCCGCGGGTGTCCAGATCGAGCTCGATGAACGAGTAGCGCCCGCCCACGTAGGCGTCGAACGTGATTCCCGGGACCCGGTCGATCGTGGTGTCGACCAGCCGGTACTGCGCCCCGAACTCGATGAACCACATCCGGTTCGTGATGTCGAGCCCGGAGCGGCCGGCGTCCTCCACCTTGGTCTTCACGTAGAAGAAGTCGCCGTACACTCCAAACCGGCCCCGGGTCACCTCGGCATGTCCCTGGAGGCCGACCAGGGTGTCCGTGGCATCGAGAATGTCCACGAAGCTGGCGTCGAGGGTCGCGTTCACGCCCCTGACGGTCGCGTCGCCGTAGAGGCCCGCGGCCCACAGGTACGGCGTGAACGTCACGTGCCAGGCGTTCGGGTCGTCGTCCTGAGCCTGGGCGAAGGAAGTGGTCAGGGCCACCAGCAGTCCGACTCCGAGCGCCACGGCGAGTCGCAATCTCCACACGTCGATGTCTCCTCTTGCTCGACCACTGGCCCGACCTGCCCGGCAGCCTCGCGCCGGATCGGCACGCTCCGGTCCGAGCCCGCTACCCGCGGAACGATAGTAGTGTACTTGTACCATGCCGGAGGGGTCGCCCAGCAACGGGTCCCCGCCCACCACGCGGCGCGGCTTCGGCCGTCCCCCGATCTCGCTCGCGCTGGTCGGCCTGGTCATGTTGCTGACGGCGGCGACCGGCGCCACGCTCGGGGCGCTGGCGTGGCGCGAGAAGCACGCGGGGTCGCGCGCGCTCGTCGACAACGCGATGGCGCAGGCCGCGCGCATGACCGCCGACCACGCCGCCGAGTTCCTCAGTCACGCCGAGAACACGGTCCGGCTCGGCCCGAGCCTCGTGGCGCGGGGGCTCCTCGCGCCGGACGACTTCCGGGCGCTCGGTGAGTACGCCCTCGGTGTGCTGCGCTCGAATCCCCGGTTGAGCTGGGTCAGCTACGGAGACCGGACCGATCGCTTCGTGGGGGCCTGGAACGACGGCGCCGGCCAGCTCTACCTGAACCGCAGCTTCCCCCGCGGCGGCCGGATCCGGCTCGAGGAGGATCGCGTCCTGGCCGACGGCCGGCGGGAGCGAGTGCGCGAGTCGGACGACCACCGCTATCGCCCGCGGGAACAGGCGTTCTTCGCCCTGGCCGCGTCGGCCCGCGGCGTGGCGTGGACCGAGCCCTACCGCTTCTACGACGGGGGGCTCGGCGTCACCTGCGCGATGCCGCTCCTCGACGC
This sequence comes from uncultured Candidatus Rokubacteria bacterium, assembly GCA_963745015.1. Lineage (GTDB taxonomy): Bacteria > Methylomirabilota > Methylomirabilia > Rokubacteriales > DASRDR01 > DASRDR01. The sequence goes on along the minus strand of CAVUVU010000004.1, from coordinate 370,024 downwards.
GGCCGGAACGGTCCGCGGGGTCTTCACCGCGGATCTCTCGCTCGCCGGCCTGTCCCGGTTCGTCAGCGATCTCCGTGTGTCGCCCCGCGGCCGGGTATTCATCGCGACCGAGGCCGGGCTCCTCGTCGCGGCGCCGGACGGCGTCGATGCCGCCGGCCGCGCGACCCGGGACGACGCGGCGCTCGTCGGCGAGGTCGTCAAGGGCCTGCGCACGAACACGACAGCCGGCCACGCGTTCGAGCGGGGCGGCGAGCGGTACCTCGGCCGGGCCGCGGCGTTCCCGGTGGGGAACCGCCGGTGGGTGACGGCCGTGGTGGTGCCCGAGCGCGACTACACCGCCGCCATCGAGGCGCAGACGTGGCGGGCGGCGGGGCTGGGGCTCCTGGGGCTGACCCTCGCCGCCCTGGGCGGCATCGTGCTGGTGCGATGGATTGCCCAGCCGCTCCGCGAGCTCGGCGCCCAGGCGCGCCGCATCCGCGAGGGCGATCTCGACGTCGCCATCGTGCCCCGCAGCCGTGACGAGATCGGCGCGCTCGCCCGGACCATGGCCGAGATGGTGCAGGGCCTCCGCGATCGCGACTTCATCCGGGACGTGCTGGGGCGCTACGTCAGCCCGGAGCTGGCGGAGCAGTGCGTCCGGGACCGCGGCGCGCTGCGCCTCGGGGGGGAGGTCCGGACCGTCTCCATCCTGATGTCGGACCTGCGCGGCTTCTCCGGGCTCTCCGAGCGGCTCGGTCCCGAAAAGATGATCGGGCTCCTCAACCGCTACCTGGGCGCGATGACGCCGGTGATCCTCCAGCACCGGGGGACGATCAACGAGTTCATCGGCGACGCCATCCTCGTCCTGTTCGGGGCCCCGTTCGAGCGGCCCGACGACGCCGAGCGGGCGGTGCGCTGCGCCTGGGCCATGCAGCGTGCGATGGCGGGTTTCAACGCCGAGAGTCAGGCCCTGGGTCTGCCGTCCCTCGTCATGGGCATCGCCGTCCATTCGGGGCAGGTGGTGGCGGGCAACATCGGGAGCCAGGACCGGATGAAGTACGGCGTGGTGGGGCCGGCGGTCAACCTGGCGGGGCGCATCGAGTCGCTCACCGTCGGTCCGCAGATCCTCCTGTCGGCAGGCGACCCTGGACCGCGTGCGGCCTCTGGTCACCGTCGGGCCGGGAAGCCAGGTGGCCGTCAAGGGCGTCCCGGAGCCCGTGACGGTGTACGCGCTCAGGGGGGTGGCCGGCGAGGAAGGCATGGCCGCGCCCGACGAGGGCGAGACGCTGGTGGAGGTCGACCTGCCGGCGGTGGCGCGCGTCGTCGGCGAGGGGAAACGCGTCGACGAGACCGCTCACCCCGTTCGCGTGATCCGCATCGGTCGGTCCGCCGTGGAGTTCGTCGCGAGCGCTGCCTTGCCGATGACCCACGCGGACCTGAAACTGGCCATCGACTTCGGAGACGGCGGGGCGACCGACGGGAGCTACGTCCGCGTCGCCGCCCGCGAGCGCTCCGACCGACTCGGGCCGGCCGGCACCCGGATTCGCGCCGTGTTCACGTCCCTCGCCGAGGCAGACCTCGCAGCGCATCGACCGTCTGGTCGACGCCCAGCCTGCGCGGACCGGCGCGGGCAGCCTGTCCCCCTAGGCCGGCCGTCGCCGGGACGCGCCCGGCGCGATTGCAGTAGGATGGCCGGGTCGGATCGCGGACGGGCCCGGACCGGGAGCGTCGGCGGTCGGCGTGCCGTGCCGTCCGGTCCGGGGAGGACACCCATGAACGCTAGTCGCCCGTGGAGCCGGCTCGCGGCCCTGGTTTGCGTCCTCGCCCTCCTGCCGGCGGTCGCGGCGGCGGCCGCCCAGCCGGCCGGATCGGAGAAGCCGGCCTCGGTGAAGCTGCCCGAGCCGCTGACCCGCGAGGCGATCCGGGAGCTGGTGGCCCGGCTCAGCGACGCGGAGGTCCGCGAGCTCCTGCTCGCCCAGCTCGACAAGGCGGCGGCCCCCGAGGCCGATAAGGCGGCGGCCACCGACCTCGCGGGGAACGTCGACCGCGCTCGGAGCGAGCTGGGTGCGGTGCTCCGGTCCGCACCCGATGTGCCCGCGGCGGTGGGCGCGGCGGTGGCCCGGTTCTCCGAGGGACGCACCCCGTACCACTTGCTGCTCGTCGTCGCCCTGTTCGTCGTCCTGCTGGCGCTCGGCTGGATCGCGGAGCGCCTGGTGGGGCGGCTGCTCGGTGGCGTCCGTGCCCGGCTCCAACGCAGCCCGGGCGACGGCCCCGGCGTGGATCCCGGCAGCCTCGTGATCGGTCTGGTTCTGGACCTCCTGCTCCTGGCGGTCTTCGTCGCCACGGTATTCGCGGGGTTCCTGGCCCTCTACCAGGGCCACGAGCCGAGCCGCGCGCTGATCATGAGCGCGCTCGTGGCGACCGTCCAGGTGCGGCTCGCCATGCTGCTGGCGCGCTTCCTGCTCGCGCCGCACACTCCGGCGCAGCGGCTCCTGCCGTTCGACGACGCAGCAGCGGGAGTCCTCTATCGGGGCCTGGTCACCCTCGCCTGGCTCTTCGGCCTTCTGGATGTCCTCGCCTTCTTCCTCCAGCGCTTCGGCGTGCCGCGTGAGCCGTTCCTCTTGGTGACCATGCTCGCCCGGCTCGTATTCGCCGCGGTCTACCTCCGTCTGGTGTGGCGCGTCCGTGCCCCGATCGCGGCCCAGATCCGAGGCGACGGGCAGAGCACCCTCCGCCGGCTGCTGGCCGACCTCTGGCCGGCCCTGATGACGGCCTACGTCCTATGCCTCCTGGCGGTCTTGACGGTCGAACAGCTGGCCGGCCGTCTCCGCACCGGCCGGGCGGGGATCCTGAGCCTCCTGGTCGTGCTCGCCATGCCGCTCGTCGACATGGCGCTCTGCCGGCTGCTGGCCCGGCGGGCGGCGAGGGCCCGGCCGGACGGAGTGGCGAGGTCCGGCTCGAGCTTCCTGCCGGTGCTGCAACGGGGCATCCACATCGTGGTCACCGCCGCCGGCGTTCTGGTCATCGTCCGCCTGTGGAACCTGGATCTGGCGAGCATGGCGACCCGCGGCGCCGGGGCTCGCGTGGCCGGCGCGCTGATCGACATAGGCCTGACCGCTCATGCTCGCGTACCTGGTGTGGCAGCTCGCGAAGACGGCGATCGACCAGCGGCTGGAGCGCGAAGCCCGGCCCCAGGGCGTGAGCGACCCGGGCGAAGCCGGGGGGACGGGCGGGTCGCGGCTCCGGACCCTCCTGCCCCTGGCGCGCGGGACGGTCTTCGCGGTGGTCTGCGTCATGAGCGTCCTGTCCGTGCTCGCCGCCCTCGGCGTGAACATCGGGCCCCTGCTGGCGGGCGCCGGCGTCGTCGGGCTGGCGGTGGGCTTCGGCGCCCAGACGCTCGTGCGGGACATCATCTCGGGCGCCTTCTATCTCATGGACGACGCGTTCCGCCTGGGCGAGTACATCGACGTCGGCGACGCGAAGGGCACGGTGGAGAAGATCGGGATCCGCTCCATGCAGCTCCGCCATCACCGGGGCGCGGTCAACGTCGTCCCGTACGGGGCGATCCGGCGCATGACCAACCAGAGCCGCGACTGGGTCGTCGAGAAGCTCGAGTTCCGGCTGACCTACGACACCGACATCACGAAGGTCAAGAAGATCATCAAGCGGATCGGCCAGGAGCTCGCGGCGGACCCGGAAATGGGTCCCCACATCCTCCAGCCGCTCAAGTCGCAGGGCGTCCTCGCGATGGAGGACAGCGCCATGCTCGTCAAGGCGAAGTTCACCGCGAAGCCGGGCGAGCAGTTCGTCATCCGCCGCGAGGCCTACCAGCGGATCAAGCAGGCGTTCGACGAGGCGGGCATCCACTTCGCCCACCGGCAGGTCACCGTGTTCGTGCCGCCGGGAACGGCCGGATCGGCGGCGGCCGCGGCGACCGGGGCGGCCGCCGCGGCCGTTCTCGAGGCCGAGCCGCCGCGCGGAGGGCGCTCCCTGAGTCTCCTCACCGTCGCCAACGGGCTGATGGCGGCCCTGTTCCTCATCGCCGCGGCCCTCCAGTACAACGACCCCGACCCGCTCCGCTGGCTGGCGGTCTACGGGCTGGCCGCCTTGCGTGCGCGCTGTCGCTGCGCCGGCGCCTGTTCCGGCTGGTGCCGGTGCTCGTCGGACTGGGCGCGGTGGCCTGGGCGGGCACCCTGGCGCCGAGCGTCATCGGGCGGGTGTCCGTGGGCGACCTGTTCCAGTCCTACGGCATGCTGAGCGAGACCGTCGAGGAGGCGCGGGAGATGGGGGGCCTCCTGATCGTGGCGGTCTGGATGGGTCTGCTCGCCCTCGTCGGCTCAGATCCTCTCCGATAGGTCGCAGTCCCGCGCGGGCCGATCCGGGCTCGCCTGTCCCCGGGCCGCTCCCGATCCATTCGAGCCGCGCCGCCCCAGGCGAGCTGCCCCGCCCGTCCGCGCCCGGCATACCGGTTCCCCTGACCCGCTTGGTGCCCTCGCCGACCAAACCCGGTGCCAGGCACCGGGTTTGACTCCGCGGCCGGTCCCCCAGGCTCTCGACGGCCCGGTTGCAGGTCCCGGCGACCAAACCCGGTGCCTGGCACCGGGTTTGACTCTGTCCCGGCGAGGTGATGTGCTGGAGGAGATCCCCGGGCGAGGGACGGGGTGCGGCAGGTTTCCGAAGTGAGCACGTCCACATGAGTCGGTTTCTCAAGGGCACACTCATCGCCGTGGCCGTGGCGGGTCTCCTGGCGGGGGCGGTCCTCTGGGCGCTGCCCGAGATCGTCCGGCGCGTCGCCCTGGACCGGATTCCCAGGCACACCGGCCGGGCCGTCGCCATCGGGGACATCGACCTCAACCTCTTCACCGGCCGACTTGCCGTCAAGGGCTTCCGTCTCGGCGACCGGGACGGGCCCGAGCCCTTCGCGGAGTTCGAGCGGCTCGACGTCCAGGTCTCGCCGCTCGCCCTGCTGCGCTCCCGCGTCGACCTGGTCGACGTCGCCCTGACGGCGCCGTCGCTCCGGATCGTGCGCACGGGTCCCGCCGAGTTCAACTTCTCCGACCTGCTGACGTCGTCCGGCGAGGCTCGGCCACCGGCCGCGCCCAGCCGGTGGACCGTCTCCCTCGGGCGCGTGCGCATCGCCCGCGGGCGGGTGGGGGTCGCCGACCACGCCGATCGCCCCGCCCGCCGACTGGCTGATCCGGGACCTGGACTTCGATGCTGCCGGCCTGACGGCGCGCCCGGGGGACCCGTCCGGGCGCCTGGCCTTGCGCGTCCGCCTCAACGAGTCGGAGCTCGCCGTCAACGCGGATCGGTTCCAGCTCGACCCGCTCGTGTTCCGGGGCGCGGCTCACGCTCGACGCGCTGCGCGCTCGAGTCGGCTCAATCCGTACGTCTTCGAGCCGTTGGGCGCGCTGTATCGACAGAGAGGCGGCCGGCTCGGGATCGTGCTCGACTGCGGACGTCGAGGCCGACGCCCAGCGAGAGTGCGCAAGGGAACCCTGTCGGGCAGGGTCAGCTTCGAGCGTCCTGCGCTCGGGCGGCCCGGGGACGCGGATCCCTTCGTGTCGGCGGCGCGGCTGGACGTCAAGGTCAGGGAAGCCGACCTGCGCGCCCACACGCTGACGATCGAGACCGTGGGCATCGAGGCCCTCGACCTCAAGGTGCGCCGGGACGCCCGCGGCGCTCGATCGATCTCGCTCGAGGTCGTCGCCCCGAGAGCCGGGCCGACGGGCGGCCTCGGCGAAGACGCCCTCGTCCGGCTCAACCGGCCTCCCCGGGCGCCGCACCGGGCAAGACAGGCCCGGCTCGCCGCTGTCCCATCGAGGCGCTCACCGCGGGCTTCGCAGCAGATCCGCGTCGAGCGGGTCATCGCTGGCGCCGAGCACGGCCGCGTTCGTCGACGAGTCGGTCACGCCGACGGCGCGCTCGCCCTCACGAACCTCCGGGCGCAGACTCGACGACTTCACCTGGCCGGTGCGGGGGCCGGCGGCCGTCTCGCGCTGTCGACCGGGCTGCCGGGCGGCGGCACGCTGGAGGTCAAGGGGCCGGTGACGGTGGCCCCCTTCGACTCCGAGCTGACCATCGTCGATCCGCAACGCCCCCGTCGAGCCGTATCAGGCTACATCCCGATCCCGGCCCGGCTGTCGGGCCGCTACAACGGCGACAGCCGGAACCGCATCGCGCTCCGGGACGGCCGGCTCGTGGCGCAGTCCAAGGGCAACAGCTGGGCGCAGAACGTCGAGATCCGCGAGCCCGGCGCCCCGCGCCCGGCGATCCGCGTCGAGCGCATGGACCTGGTCGGCATCGACTTCGACTGGCCGCCGCCGCGCGGCGGCCGCGCAAGGCGGGCTTCCGGCGGCCGCGCGTCGAGATCGAGCGGGCGCCGGCGGCTCGTTCAACCTGCGCCGGCTGTTCACTCCCCCGGGCCCGGAGCCGGCGCGCCGCCGCCCGCCCGAGCCGGCGCCGGCGGCGCCCGCCGGCCGAAGCCCAAGAGCCTCCTCGAGACCATGCGCCTCGACTTTGGCGAGATCCGCATCGAGGACGGCGTCATCCGCTTCCTGGACCGGACCACGCGCCGGCCTTCTCGCAGGACCTGTCGCGGCTCGAGATGACGCGTCACCGGCTCGGGAACCGGCCCGACCGCCGCGCCAAGCTCACGCTGCAGAGCGTCGTGGGCGGGGACGCGGCGCTCGACATCCGGGGCGAGATCAGACGCGCATCGGCGCGCCGGCCTTCGTCGACCTCGTCGGCGAGCTGCGGAGCTTCAAGCTGCCCGAGCGTGGATCCCTACACGGCGGCCAACATCGGGTGGGTCATCAAGAAGGGCGACCTCCAGTACAAGGTGCGGTTCAAGCTGGACGGCGACCAGCTCTCGGCCGACAACGACGTCGTGGTCGGGCAGCTCCAGGTGGCGCCGGCCGGCGGCGGCGACGAGGTCAAGCGGCGGATCGGGCTCCCGCTCGGGCTGATCGTCGCCCTCATCAAGGACCAGAAGGGGGACATCCGTGCCACCGTCCCGGTCACCGGCCCCGTCAACGATCCCAAGTTCAGCCTTCGCGACGCCATCTGGACGGCCGTCAAGAACGTCCTGGTGAACGTCGTGACCGCGCCGTTCAAGGCCATCGGCCGCCTGTTCTCGGGCGGCGGCGGCGGAACAGGTCGAGGAGCCCGAAGGTCGACCCGGTCACCTTCGCCGCGGGCAGCGCGGTGCTGTCGCCGGCCATGGAGGACCACCTGCTGCGGGTGGCGGACTTCCTGCGCGGCTCGCCGTTCGTGAACCTCGACGCTGCACGCGGCGCCGAGCCCGCGCCGACGCGGACGCGCTCCGGGCGGAGGCGGTGACGGCGCGCGCTCCGGGACTTCCAGAAGGAGCAGGGCCTGGACGGACACGGCGGCCGCGCTCGCCGCCTACTACAAGGCGCGCCTCCCCGACGTTCCGCTCGCCGGCGACCGTGGACGAGCAGGCTCGCCCTCCTGCGCGAGCGCGAGCCCGCGCCCGACGGTCTCCTGGCCGACCTCGGCCGCCGCCGCGTGGACGCGACGCGCGAGCGGCTGGTCACGGCGGAAGGGATCCCGGCGGCGCGCCTGACGGCGGGAGACACCGCCGGCGCGTCCGGCGCCCGGTCCGGCGCCCGGCCAGGAGGCGACGGGAGAGGGGCGCGTCGAGTTCGGGGTCGGTCGCCGGAGAGTAGAGGGCGCGCCGCGGAGCCCGACGGCTCCGCCGCGTCCTGAGCGGCCCCGCGCACGGCCTAGCTCGGCGAGCACGCGCGCCGGTGGGAATTCCTTCGCGGCCCCGGGTGCCCGCGGCCCATAATCGGGCCTGGATGGCCGGTGTTCTGAGCGGGCTCGAGCGCGAGCGGTTCCGGTTCGTGCCCGTGCGATTCGCGGGAGCGACCGTCCGGGTCGCGTTCCTGTCGATCGTGGCGCTGGCCGTCCTGAGCCTGGAGCCCGACCCCTCTCGGCTGCGGCGGCCGCGGCTCGCGGCGCCCGGCCCCGCCGCCACCGGCGACCTGCCCGCGATCCAGAAGAGCGGGCGCGCTCCGCCTCCTCGTCACCGGCGCCCGAGCACCTCCAGCGCGCCGGCGACCCGAAGCGCGAGGAGCTGGCGCTGGCGGTGGCCTTCGCGCGGAAGCTCGACCTCCGCGCCGTTCCCGGTCGTGATCTCGGACCGGAGCCAGCTGATCCCCGCGCTCCGGGCCGGGCAGGGAGACGTCATCGTCGGGTCGCTCGCCGTCACGCCCGAGCGCGCCGAGGCGATCGCGTTCACGCGGCCCGTCCGCCACGTGGCGCAGCAGGTCGTCGTCCCGAAGGCCGACCGGAGCCTCAAGCGGCCGGCGGACCTCGCGGGGAAGACCGTGACCGTCCGGGCCTCGAGCTCCTACGCCGCCGCCCTCACCCGGCTCCAGGCGCGGGTGAAGGGCCTCGAGGTCAAGGCGGCCCGGGAGACGGAGGACACGTTCGACCTGATCCAGAAGGTCGCCCGGGGCGAGGAAGCCATCACGGTGGCGGACTCGGACATCCTGGCCGCGGCGCTCACGTTCGAGCCCGGCGTGAAGGCGGCGTTCGCGCTGAGCGAGCGCGATTCGATCGCCTGGGGGGTCCGCAAGGAGAACCCGGCGCTCAAGGCGGCGCTCGACGCCTTCCTCGTCGAGCGGACGCTGACCGGCTCCAAGGACGCGCTCGGCCCGGGCCGACCTCGACGCCATCCGCAAGCGCGGGGCGCTCCGGGTCCTCACCCGCAACTCGAGCACGACGTACTTCCTCCATCGCGGGGACGAGCTCGGCTTCGAGTACGAGCTGGTCCGCGAGTTCGCCCGGACGCTGGGGGTGCGGCTGGAGGTGGTGATCCCCCCGTCGCGCGAGGCGCTCGCCGCGTACCTCCGGGAAGGCAAGGGTGACCTGATCGCGGCGGGGCTCGCGGTGACGCCCGAGCGCCGTCAGGAGTTCGCCTTCACGGCGCCCTACAACCGGGTGAGCGAGCTCCTCGTCGTGCCGGCCAAGGACCGCACCACCCGGAGCCTCGCCGATCTCCGCGGCCGGAAGATCGGCGTGCGGCGCTCCTCGAGCTACTACCAGACGCTCGCGCCGCTCCAGGCCCAGCACGGGTTCGAGCTGGAGCTCGTGCCGGAGGACGAGGAGACGGAGGACATCCTGGAGGCGGTGGGGGACGGCAAGCTCGCCGCCACGCTGGCCGACTCCAACATCATCGACGTCGAGCTGACCTACAGCGACGACATCCGCGGCGCGGGGCCGGTCGGCGAGATCCGGGAGATCGCCTGGATGCTCCGGAAGGACCAGCCGCAGCTCAAGGCGGCGGCGGACCGGTTCATCCGGCGGATCTACAAGGGCACGTTCTACAACATCACGATGACCAAGTACTTCAGGAACCAGCGGCAGATGCGGACGGCGGCCAGCGAGGAGCGCTCGGACAAGGCCGGACAAGCTCTCGCCCTACGACGACCTGGTCAAGAAGTACGCGGCGATGTACGAGTTCGACTGGCGGCTCGTCACGGCGCAGATGTTCCAGGAGTCGCGCTTCGATCCGGGCGTGCGGAGCTGGGCCGGGGCGCTGGGGCTGATGCAGGTGATGCCGCGCACGGCCCGGGAGCTCGGCGCCGGCGACGTCAGGAAGCCCGAGGAGGGGATCCGCGCCGGCGTGACGCTGCTCTCGCGCTACGGGGCCATGTACCGGGACCCGGAGATCGGAGAGCAGGACCGCCTGCGCTTCACGCTCGCCGCGTACAACTGCGGCCCCGGCCACGTGGCCGACGGGCGCCGCCTGGCCGCCGACCTCAAGCTCGACCCGAACCGCTGGTTCGGCCACGTGGAGAAGGCGATGCCGCTCCTGGCCAAGCCGCGGTTCGCGCGGACGGCGCGCTACGGGTACTGCCGGTGCGGCGAGCCGGTCAAGTACGTCAGCGAGATCCAGAGCCGCTACGAGTCCTATTCGAGCCTGATCGCCCTGAACTGACGACCGTGCAGGGCGCCGCCCGCCCGTCCGGCCCGGGAGGTCTGAACGGTGTTCCCGTACCGGGACGAGAACGAGACGATCCGCACGCCCTACGCGACGTTCGTGCTGATCGCGCTGAACGTGGGCGCGTGGCTCCTCATCCAGGGCGCCGGCTTCTCCGGTGGCCCTGGCGCGGTCCATCTGCGACCTCGGCCTCATCCCCGGCGAGCTGACGCTGGGCGTACCCGCCCGGGACGCGGTTCCCGATGGGCGAGGGGCTCGTGTGCCTCACCGATCCCGGGCGGCAGATCGGACCACATCCTCACGTCGATGTTCCTCCACGGCTCGTGGATGCACATCCTCGGGAACATGTGGTTCCTGTGGATCTTCGGGAACAACGTCGAGGACGCCATGGGCCGGCTCCGGTTCGTCGTCTTCTATCTCCTCACCGGCGTGGCGGCCGCGCTCGCGCAGGTCGTTCCTCACGCCCGCCTCGCCGGTGCCGATGGTCGGCGCCTCCGGCGCCATCAGCGGCGTGATGGGCGCGTACATCGTGCTGTACCCCCACGTGCGCGTGTTCATGCTCGTGCCGCTCGGATTCATCATGACCTCGATGGCCTGGCCGGCCTGGATGATGCTCGGCTACTGGCTGCTCCTGCAGTTCGTGGGCGGACTGATGAGTCGGGAGGGCGGGGGAGTCGCCTTCTGGGCGCATTTCGGCGGATTCGTGGCCGGAGCCGTGCTCGTCAAGCTGTTCGCGCGGCCGGCCTATCTCGCCGCGCACCAGTCGAGGCACTGGCGTCCGCAGCGGCTCGGGTTCGGGTCCGCGCGAGATTCCTGAGCTGCGCTCGAGGTGGTCGCGCCGCCCCGCGGTCGCGGCCGGTCGATTGACGGTCACCGGACCCGACGCTAGACTGCTCCTGTCGCGAGTCCATGAAAAACCGAAGATGAACAACGGCGCCCGGCATGCGATCTCCGCCCTGGTGGCGCTCGCCGCGCTCATCGGGCTCGCCGGCTGCAGCGGCACGCGCCTCGCCGACGTCTGGCGGGACCCGGGATACGCCGGGGCGCCGTTCCGCCAGGTGGCCGTGTTCGTGCTCGGTACCGACGAGGCCATCCGGAAGCTCGTCGAGGACGAGATGGTGCGGCGCCTCCCCATGAGCACCCGCGGCGTCGGGAGCCACGGAATCGTGCCCGCGGCCGAGCGGGGCGACATCGACAAGGCCCGAGGCCGGCTTCGCGCCGGCGGATTCGACGGCGCCATGATCGCGCGCCTGGTCGGCGTCGAGGGTCCGCGGACCTGGTCGGCCGGGAGCCTCCAGCAGATCCCGATCTCGTACCGCACGCTCGAGAACTACTACGTGACTGCCTACCAGGAGACCGAGCGGTCGAGTGACCTCCGTCCCACGGTCGTGCGCGTCCAGATGAACGTGTACGCGCTGGTCTCCGAGACCCTCGTCTGGTCGGCGGCCAGCCGGACCTTCAACCCCGCGGAGACGCGGGACGTGGCCGGGGACGTGGCGAAGCTCGCGGTCGAGCAGCTTCAGAAGGCCGGCATCCTGGCGGCGGAATGAAGGGGAGGGCTGACTCGATGCGCCGCGCCGCGGCCGTGCTCCTGCTCGTCGCCCTGACCCTGGCCGTCGTCGCGCCGCCCGCCGAGGCGTGCCTGGAGTGCGTGGCGCTGGGGCTCGCATCCTTCGCGGTCTTCACCCAGCTGGTCTCGGCCCTGACGGCGCCGCCGGTCGTCTACGCGGCTCCCGCCTACTACCCGCCCGCCTACTATGCCCCGTACGCTTGGCCGTATCGGACGGCCTACGCGTCCGCGGCGTACTACCCGGCGGCGTACTATCCGCCGACGTACTACCCGGGGAGCTACTACGTCTCCTATCCCGCCGCCTACGTCAGTCCGGCGCCCGCCCCCCGTGCCGTCTGGACCGGGCCGAGCGTCGTCCAGTACGCGCACGGCCGCTACGAGCTGCGGGGCGACGGGGTGAGCGTGCCGTACGCGTGGGTCTGGATCCCGAACGCGGCGCCGAATCCGGCCCCGGCGGCCCCGGCCGCGCCGGTCGGCCCGAGCCTGGACGGGCCCGAGGGCAGCGGCGGGGCGAGGAACCCCTAGGCCACCGAGCCCCCGCCGGCGCGCGGTCGGCGCCGGGTTTCTTCCCGTCTCGGGTCCGCGCTCTCGCGACGGCTACGCGGCGGCCAGCCGGCGCGCCCTGGCGGTCCAGATCCGGCCGTCGAGCCAGTAGTGGCTGAGCAATCCGGCCGCGAGGAAGGGCGAGAGCCAGGCCAGCCCTGACAGCGTGCACGCCGCCCAGATCGCGAGGCCCACCGTGGGCCACACCGCGAAGGAGCCGAGCAGCCGCAGCTCTCCCCCGAGCCCCGGGCGCCGATCCGGGCGAGCCCGCCGCGCCATCGCGTAGGTGAAGTAGAGGTACTGCACCTCGTGGTGGAGGACCAGCACCAGGATGAAGCCGGCGCTCCAGGCCCCCGCCACGTAGGCGCTGCCGAAGGCGACGGCGTTGGCCAGCACGAGCCAGCGCTCGGCCGGATGCACGATCTCGCCCGCGCGATCCGGCGGCGCGCCCCATCGCATGTGGCTCGACGTCGAGGCGAGGTAGGCGAGAACGCTCCCGAGCGCCAGGGCCCCGAGCGCGCCGAGCACCGGCGCGGTCAGCTCGAGACCGTGGAACAGCTCACCCTCGTGATCCGGCGCGGTGCTCGTGTAGTAGGCGACGGCCGCCGCCATCGGCAGGTAGATGGCCGCCGAGAAGAGCCAGCGCCGCCGGCGGGATCCCGGTCCGCCCACGCGCCTCTGGTAGTAGCGCGCGATCCCGAGGTTCTGGCGGCCCCGATGCCACGCGCCCAGGTAGAGGATGACGGTCGTCAGGAGCAGCGGGCGATCGGTCATCGCCAGGGCATAGGCCGCGACCAGGATGGCGAGCGGGACCACGAGCACGTCGAACGGCATGCGGCGCCAGAGGCGGCGCCGCCAGATCGCGTCGTAGGTCGCCCCCAGGTGGAGCTCGGACAGGAGCAGGTCGGTCGCGCTCAGCTGGCGGTCGCCGATGAGGAGCAGCGTCAGCGCCATCGCCACCAGCAGCGACGCGCCGCCGGCGCACGCGACCCAGAAGTCGGCCCGCGCGGAGATGAGCCACATGTCGCCGGCTGCCGTGCTTGTCCCCGCCACGGTTGCCGCCACCGGAGCGGGTCGTACCCGGCGCAGGCTACCCGCCGCGCTCACCACGTCAGGGCCGAGGAAGCTCATCCTGCGGGCATGGTACCGCCGGAAGCTCCGGCCGCACACTGGCGCGTGGCCGCGAGGTGGCCGTCCCGCTCGTCGTGTCCGACCTTTTTGCGGCGTGGTACGATCCCCGCGAGATGAGCGCGAAAGGGCCCGACGTGGGGTGGGACGCGCGCCAGCTCGTCGAGGACGACGCGCGGTATTTCCTTCACCAGTCGGCGTCGACTCCCGGTCTATCGGCGGTCCGGCGGGCGGCAGGCATCTGGGTCGAGGAGGTCGGCGGGCGCCGGTTCATGGACTTCCACGGCAACAGCGTCCATCACCTGGGGTACTCGCACCCCGCACTCGTCGCGGCGCTGAAGGCCCAGCTCGACGACCTCACGTTCTCGCCCCGCCGGTTCACCAACGACGTCGCCGTCGCCCTCGCACGCCGGCTCGCGGACCTGGCGCCGGAGCCCCTGGGCAAGGTCCTGCTGGCGCCGTCCGGCAACGACGCGATGGAGATCGCGCTCCGGCTCGCGCGAGTGGCGACCGGGCGCTTCAAGACGGTCTCGTTCTGGGACGCTTACCACGGGGCGGGGCTCGCGGCGTCGAGCGTGGGCGGCGAGCGGGAGTACCGCTCGGGCCGGAACGGTCCGCTGCTGCCCGGGACGGAGCATGTCGCCCCGCCGACATGCTACCGGTGTCCCTACGGCTATCCCGAGCGGGACGGACGGCCGCTCCTCGAGGTGTGCCGGCTCGCGTGCGCCCACTTCGTGCGGTACGTCCTCGAGAAAGAGGGCGACGTGGCGGCCGTCGTCGCCGAGCCCATCCGCTCGACCGCCTACGTGCCGCCACCGGGCTTCTGGGCGGAGGTGCGGGCGGCGTGCGACGCGCACGGGGCGCTTCTCGTCTTCGACGAGGTACCCAACGGGCTCGGGAAGACGGGACGGCTCTTCGCGTTCGAGCACTTCGGCGTTGTCCCCGACATCGTGGTCCTCGGAAAGGCGCTGGGGGGCGGCATCCTCCCGCTTGCGGCGGTGATCGCGCGACGGGACCTCGACGTGGCCGGACACCTCTCGCTCGGGCACTACACCCACGAGAAGAACCCGCTGCTGGCCCGCGCCGGTCTGGCGACCCTGGACATCCTCGAGGAGGAGGGCCTGGTGGACCGCGCGGCTCGACTCGGCGCCTGGGCGCTCGACCGGCTCCGCGCGTTGGCGGCGGCGGCACCGGAGCGTCGGGGACGTGCGGGGCCTCGGCCTCCGCCTGGCGGTGGAGCTGGTCGAGGACCGTTCGACGAAGACGCCCGCGCGCGAGACGGCGCGGGCGGTGGCGCGCCGCGCCTTCGACCGGGGTCTCAGCTTCACGGTCGGCGGGGAGAGCGTCCTGGTCCTGTCGCCGCCGCTCGTGATCACCGAGGACGAGCTCGAGGAGGCCTTCGCCATCCTCGACGCGTGCCTCGGTGAGGTGGAGGCCGGCGCTTCCGGCTGAGCCTGCTCTGCCGGCCTGCGGAAGCGGCGGGTCTTTCCCCGGGGTCTCGCGCCCTTCGGAGGATTGCCTCTAGGGACCGTGCGGAGCGGCTGGCACGACGTGCGGATCGACGGGCAGCTGGACGGACACCCGGTCCCCGTCCGCGTAGCGCGGGGCGTGCCGCGGGTCGTGGAGGTCGACGGCCAGTCGCGTTCCCCCGACCTCGACCAGGTAGCGCACGAGGGCGCCCGTGTAGGTCGCCCCGACGACCTTGCCCGACAGTCCCCGCGTCCCGTCGGACGGATCGCCGGGCGTGAGCCGCACGGCCTCCGGCCGGACGACGAGCCTGACGCGCGCCCCCGCCCCGAGCGTCGAGGACGTCTCGCGCACGGTGAGGACGCCGAGCGGGGTGCGGACGGCGCCGCCGGCGCCGCCGGCCTTCACCACTTCGCCGTCGAGGAAGTTCGCCGTGCCGACGAAGCGCGCGACGAACTCGGTCGTCGGCTGCTCGTAGATCTCCGTCGGGGGCCCCATCTGCTCGATCCGGCCCGCTCGCATGACGGCGATGCGGTCGGAGATCGACATCGCCTCCTCCTGGTCGTGGGTGACGTAGGCGACGGTCAGGCGCAACTCCCGCTGGAGCCGCTTGATCTCCTCGCGCATGAGCACCCGGAGGTTGGCATCGAGGTTCGAGAGGGGCTCATCGAGGAGAAGCAGGCGCGGCCGGACACTGAGCGCGCGGGCCAGCGCGACGCGCTGCTGCTGCCCTCCGGACAGCTCATCCGGACGCCGGTCCCCCAGCCCGTCGAGCTGAACGACCCGGAGCAGATCCTCGACGCGCGCGGCGATGTCGGCGCGCGACTGGCCCCGGACGCGGAGGGCGTAGCCCACGTTGCCCGCGACCGTGAGATGCGGGAAGAGGGCGTAGCTCTGGAAGACCATCGCGGTGGTCCGGCGATTCGGCGGGTCGCGCGTCACGTCCTGCCCGTCGAGCACGACCCGCCCGCTGTCCGGCCGGGCGAAACCGCCGACCATGCGGAGAAGCGTCGTCTTGCCGCAGCCGCTCGGGCCCACGAACGAGACCAGCTCGCCCTCACGGATCTCGGCGTCGACGCCGTCGACGGCCACGACGGGACCATAGCGCTTGGCCAGCCGCTCCACCCGGAGGACCGGGGTCAGACCTCGACTTCCCGACATTTCCTGCCTCTCCCTGAGCCCCTGTTCTCCGAAGGATACGACGTCAGGCGGCCTTTCATCGCGCCGAGCCGAGCGCGAGGCGGCCGCTCCGCCGGGCCAGCGTCCAGACCACGCCGAGGGCGGCGAGGACCACGCCGATCACGAGGAGCGAGAGAGCCGAGGCGAGCCCCATCTCGCCCATGCGCGCGAACGCGAAGATGACCGACGCCGCCGGCTCGCGACCCGGTGAGATGAGGAAGACGATGGCGCTCAGCGTGAGCATGCTGTTCACGAAGGCATAGGTGAGGGCGACCAGGAAGGCGGTGCCCATCAGCGGAAGCACGACCCGGACGAACGTCCCCAGGCGGCTCACGCCGAGGTCGGCCGACGCCTCCTCGAGGCTCGGGTCGATCTGGGCCAGCTTGCCGAGCCCGGCCTCGACGGCCACCGCCAGGTAGTGGAAGGCGCAGTTGATCACGAGGATCCAGAAGGTCCCGGTCAGCCGGAGCGGCGGCTCGTTGAACGTCAGGACGTAGCCGATCCCGAGCACCGTGCCCGGCAGCGCGAAGCCGAGCAGCGCGACCAGCTCGATGAGCCGGCGCCCGTGGAACCGCGTGCGCGCGATGAGATAGGCGAGCAGGAGCCCCCCGACGGACACGCACACGGCGGCCGCGCCGGCCATCCGGAGGGAGAGCTCCAGCGACCGGATGCCCCGGAGGTTCGTGAAGTGCTCGAGCGTCAGCGCGTTGTTGACGCCGACGAAGCGCGTGACGGCGCCCATCACGACCACCGCCATCGGGAGCAGGACGGCCAGGCAGGCGAGGCCGGTCAGGGCGATCGCCGGGCCCTCGACGGCCGGCACGATTCGCCGCGGCTCGGCCGCCGGCCCGCGGCCGGTCACCGTGACGTAGCTCCGCCCCGCGAGCCATCGATGGTGCGCGACGAACGCGCCCAGGCTCGGGAGCATCAAGAAGACGCAGAGGACGCTCGCCATGCGGAGGTCGTACTCGGCCCCGATGACGAGCAGGAGCGCGTCCTGGGCGAGGAAGGCCAGGCCTCCTCCGAGGACGGCCGGCGTGGCGAAGTCGGCCATCGAGAGCGCGAAGACCATCAGCCCCGCCTTGAGGAGGCCCGGGGCGACGAGCGGCAGCGTGATGGTGCGGAGGACCTGAAGATCGCTCGCGCCGAGGTCACTCGCGCCGTCCTCGAGGTTTCGATCGAGGGTCGCGAGGACGTTCTCGATCATGAGGAACGCGAGGGGGAAGAGCGCCAGGGCCTGGCCCAGGATGACGCCGGGCCACCCCAGGATCCGGACGTCGGTCCCGAAGGCCTGGTTGAAGAGCCCGCGGCGCCCCCCGAGGATGATGAGCGCGACACCGAAGACGTAGGACGGAGCGACCAGGGGCAGGAGCGCGACGAGGCGGAACGGCCAGCGGAGCCGGCGGGGACCGCGCGTCACCGCGAGGGCGACGGCGAACCCGACGGTGACGGCCAGAAGCGTGACGACGCCGGCGAGAACGAGGCTGTTTCGAAGCGAGAGCAGGAAGTAGGTCGTGTGGAAGAACTTGGCGTAGTGGGCCAGCGTCAGCCCGGTGTCGCCCTCGAAGCTCGTCACCAATACGCGCAGCACGGGCAGCGCGATGAAGACGCCGAGAGCCCCCGCGAAGCCGACGGTGAGGGCGGCGGGGAGACCCGCGTCGGCGAGCGCGGCCAGGCGCCCTGTCGCGCCCGGCCGACCCGTCGCGCCCTCGGCCCCGTCCGGCACGCCGGCCCCTTACTGCGTGCGCGCCTTGTGCCCGAACTTCTCGCGCCAGGTGCTGATGACCTTCGCCCGAACCTCCTTCTGGCCGTAGTGCTTCCAGTCGATCGGGATGAGCTTCGGCCGCGTCGGGTAGAGCGGGCTCTTGACCTCGCGGGCCGCGAGGTTCCCGTAGGTCGCCAGGAACTCCTGGAATTCGGGCGTTCCGGCGAGATCGATCATCTTCTTGGCGGCGTCGGGAGCCTTCGAGCCCTTCGGGATGGCGATCCACTGCCCGATCGCGCCGATCCCTTCCACGGGCGCTGCCACCTGAACCGGCGCCTGCTTGCGAAGAAGAGGCAGGGCGTCCTCGTCCGTCGCCACCCCGAGGATGGTCTCTCCGCGGGCCACGAGCTGGGCGGGCCCGCCGCCGCCCCGCGTGTAGTGCGCCACGTTCTGGTCGAGCGCTTCGAGATACTTCCAGCCCTCGGCCTCGCCGTAGAGGGAGAGGAAGGACAGGACGATCAGGTACGCGGTGCCCGACGTGATCGGAGAGGGCATCAGGATCTCGCCCTTCCACTTGGGGTCGAGGAGGTCCTTGACGCTCCGGGGCATCGCGTAGCCCTTCTCCTTGAGGCGCGGCTCGTTCCCGTAGAAGAGCCAGGAGAAGGTGCCGAGGTTGTAAGCCTGTCCGTCCGGGTCGATGTAGTCCTTGGCGACGCCCTGCCAGCCTGGCGAGTTCGGGTAGGGGAGCCACAGGCCCTGAGTCTTCCCGATCAGCACCTGGTCCGGCAGGACGCTGACCACGAGGTCGGCCTGGATCCCGCCCGGGTTGGTCCCTTCCTTCGTCTCCGCCTGGATGCGCGCCCACATCTCCCCGCAGCTCATGCGGAGGAGCGCCGTCTTGATCCCGAGCTTCTCCTCCCAGCGCTGGTTCATCGCCTCGGAGGCTTCCATGCAGTTGTACACGCGGACCGGGTCCGCCGCGCGCGCGGGCAGGGCCGCCAGGAGAACGCCCAGCGCCAGAACGGCACCGAGCAGCCGCACTCCCTCAGATCGTCGAATCATCGCCGTCTCCTCCCGTCGAGCGGCGCCCGCAGGCGCCAGGTGCGTGCGCATGTGCTCCGGACCCGGACCGTGCCGCCGGGGCCTGCTTGCGTGTATCACGGGCTGGCGGGAAGCCAGATGACGGCTCCGTTACGAAATGAAGAAGCGCCCCCGAGCGCCACGGCCGGCCGGATGGCTGCCGGCGACTCGCGGCGCGGCTCACCTCTCGTCAAGGCGAGCCGCGTCGCGAGGCCCCGGGGCGGTTACGCCTTGGGCGCGAGGCCCAGCCGGAGCTCGAGGAGCATCCGGACTTCCTTGGCCGTGTCCCGCCAGAGGCTCTTCTCCGGAGCCGTGGCGTAGGCGGCCTGGACCTGGGCCCGGAACTCCGCCAGCGCGGATTCCTGCTTGTCCTGCGGGGCGATGTCGGTCGTCTTGGCGCGGATGCCGAACGAGCGCTGCGTGGCCGCGTGCGGACGCTCGATCCAGCGCCCGATCTCGTTCCAGTCCTGGTCGAAGAAGACGAGGACCGGGATCGACCGATAGCCGTTGTTGAGGTACAGATCCGTCAGGTCGAGGTGCTGGTCGCGGAAGAAGACCCGCAGCTCGCACTGCGGCATCGCCTCGACGATCCGCGCCAGCATCGGCGAGTTCCGGTGCACGTCTCCGCACCAGTTCTCGGCGAGCATCAGCGCGTGGCGCGCCTGGCGGATGCCGCCGAAGAAGCGCCGCTCGTCCTCGGTCAAGGACGCGTGCTGGTAGTTCTCCTCGGTGCGGGCGCGCATGTCGCCCATCTGGGCGAGGTAGTCCTTCCAGGTGAGGCCGGTGGCGAACCGCTGGGCGTCGAGCGGGATCTTGAGCTGAGCCATGTCGGGATTCTCCTTTGCGATCGGGTCGGGTGTGCAGGCTCCGGACTTCAGCCGGCGTTGTTGCCAGCGTCAGATGTTAGCAGACGGCGCCGAGCCGCGGGGGGCCGGCTCAGGCGGCACTGCGGACGGCCTCGAGGACCTGGGCCGGGTGCTTGGCGGCGTCGGCGACCCGCTTCCAGTGCTTGCGGACGCTCCCGTCGGGTCCGACCCAGACGGTCGAGCGGATCACGCCGGTGGTCTTCTTGCCGTAGAGGATCTTCTCCCCGTAGGCGCCCCACGCGGTCATGACCTTCCGGTCGGGGTCGGAGAGGAGCGTGAAGGGCAGCCGGTACTTGTCCGCGAACTTCGTGTGGGACTCGGCGTCATCGGCGGAGACGCCGAGGACGACGACGCCCGCCTTCCGAAGGTCCTTCCACAGGTCGCGGAAGCCGCACGCCTCCTTGGTGCAGCCGGGCGTGTCGTCCTTCGGATAGAAGTAGACGATCACGTCCTTGCCCTTGAAGTCGGCGAGGGAGACCCGCCGGCCCGCGGCGTCCTGGAGCGTGAAGTCGGGAGCGTTCCGCCCTTCGACGATCTTTCCCATGGATCCTCTCTTCCTCCTGATTCCCGGCGCGGGCCGGGGCGCCTGGCGCCCGGTCGCCGCGCGATCAGGCGCGACGGACGGTGAGCGTGACCGCCGGCGCCAGGGTGTTGTGCACGATGCAGCCGCGCTCGGCGATCGTGACCAGCTTGTCGAGGACGTCCGCCCCGACGGACGTGCCCCGGACCTCGAGCTCGATCGCGTCGAATCGGGGCGGCGCGGCGGCGAGCGTCCCCCGGACCGTCACCTGCAAGCCCTCCACCGCGATACTGCGCGCCGCCGCGGCGGCGACGAGATTGCTCATGAAGCACCCGCCCAGGGCCACCAGCAGCAGCTCGCCCCCCATCGGTCCCTGATCGAGACCGCCCTTGGCGGTCGGCCGGTCGATCTGGACTCGGTGGGTTCTGGCGATGCCCTCCGAGGTCGGCGTGCCGCGCACCTGGGTGATCGTCGCGACGAGGTCGGACACGGTTTCGCCCTCCGGTGGCCAGACTGCTCCGCCTGCGGCCTGCGGGCGGGCGCCTTCATGCTGTTCGATGAGTCTGGCCGGCCCCGAGATTCCCGCCGGGCGGCCCGGGCGGGCCGGAACGCCTATGGTACCCTGAGCGGTGTTGGTCGGCGCCCGCCGGCCGGCCCGCTCATCACTCGCAAGGAGGAGCTCGTGTCGATCAAGGTGGGAGATCGTCTGCCGGAAGGAACCCTCACGGAGTTCTACGAGCAGGAGGCGCCGGGCTGCAGCGTCGGCCCCAACAACTTTCCCGTGTCGGATCTGGCCAAGGGGCGGCGCATCGTCGTCTTCGGGCTTCCGGGGGCGTTCACCCCGACGTGCTCGGCCAAGCACGTGCCGGGCTACGTCACGGCCCACGATCGGCTCCTGGCCAAGGGCGTCGACGAGATCTGGTGCGTGGCCGTCAACGACGCCTTCGTGATGGGCGCCTGGGGCCGGGACCAGAAGGCCGGCGGCAAGGTCCGGATGATGGCCGACGGCAGCGCC
Source organism: uncultured Candidatus Rokubacteria bacterium (assembly GCA_963745015.1). Classification (GTDB taxonomy): domain Bacteria; phylum Methylomirabilota; class Methylomirabilia; order Rokubacteriales; family DASRDR01; genus DASRDR01. Next base: position 348,999 of record CAVUVU010000004.1, on the reverse strand, counting down.
ACCTACACGAAGGCTCTGGGCCTCGAGATGGACCTGACGGCCCGCGGCATGGGAGTCCGCTCGCAGCGGTACTCGATGCTGGTCGACAACGGCGTCGTGAAGGCGCTGCACGTCGAGCAGCCGGGGAAGTTCGAGGTCAGCGACGCCGAGACCATGCTGCGCGGCCTCGCCTGACGGGCTCCGCCCGCCCGGCCGCCCCGGCGGGCGTGGGCGCCGCGGCTCCGGCTCCGGCCGGGCCGCCGCGCGCGTGGCCGCCGGCCGGGGGCGCCGATGACCGGCGCTGACGGCGGCCCTCCCGCCGCTTCCGAGCCGGAGTGGGCCGGCTGGCCGGACGAGCGTCTCCTCGACCTCCGGCTCTGCGACCTCGGCCTGACCATCCGGGCGGGCGAGCTCTCGGACCGGATCGCGCAGCTCTACGACGAGCTCAAGAACCTCGGGCTCCGCTTCCGGCCGCACTTCTGGCTCTCCGACGAGTGGTACTGTCCCGACGGCGTCCCCGGGGTGGCGATCCCGTTCTACCTGGCCCACCCGCGGCTCGCGCGCCTCGAGCTGACCCACATGCTCGAGGTCGAGGGCGGGACGCCCGAGTGGTGCATGCGGCTCCTGCGGCACGAGACGGGGCACGCCATCGAGAACGCCTACCGGCTGCGCCGGCGGCGCCGGCGCCAGAAGCTCTTCGGCAAGTCGTCCGAGCGGTACCGGGACTACTACGTTCCGCGCCCCTACAGCCGGCGCTTCGTGGTGCACCTGGAGCAGTGGTACGCCCAGAGCCATCCTGACGAGGATTTCGCCGAGACCTTCGCCGTGTGGCTGGCGCCGGAGTCGAACTGGCGCGAGCGATACGCGGGGTGGCCCGTCCTGAAGAAGCTCGAGTACGTCGACCAGACGATGCAGGAGATCGCCGACCAGCGCCCGGCGGTCGTCTCGCGAGCCCGCGTCGATCCTCTCTCGCGCCTGCGAAAGACGCTGCGCCGGCACTACGAGGAGAAGCGCCGCCACTACGGCCTCGACGCGGACGTCTCCTACGACCGCGATCTCCGGCGGCTGTTCTCGGCGGCCCCGGAGTTCCGGGAGCGCCCCCCGGCGGCCCGGTTCCTCGGGCGGATCCGTCCCGAGGTGCGCCGCCGCGTGGCGCAGGGCACCGGGGTGTACCAGTACACGATCGACCAGGTGCTCGGCGACATGATCGACCGGTGCCGGGAGCTGGGCCTGCGCGTCGCGGTGCCCGAGGAGCAGGCGAAGCTCGACTTCACGATCGCGCTCACCGTGCAGACGATGAACCACCTCCACAGCGGGCGCCACCGCATCGTCCGATGAAGCCGCTTCGCGTGCTCGCGCTGATGCACGAGGACCTCGTGCCGCCGGAGGACCCCGGCGACGCCGACATGCTCGCGGTGCCCTGGAAGACGGAGTTCGACGTGGTCAGCACGCTCCGGGAGATGGGGCACGAGGTGCGCCCGCTCGGGGTCCGGAGCGACCTCCGCGTGGTGCGCGAGGTCATCGAGGAGTGGCACCCGCACATCGCCTTCAACCTCCTCGAGGAGTTCGACGGCGTCGCGACCTACGATCAGAACGTCGTCGCGTACCTGGAGCTGCTCCGGGTCCCGTACACGGGCTGCAACCCCCGCGGCCTCATGATGAGCCGGGACAAGGCCCTCTCGAAGAAGGTCCTGGCCTACCACCGGATCCCGTGCCCGGACTTCGCGGTGTTCCCCCTCGGCCGGGCGGCCCGGCGCCCGCGGCGCCTGTCCTTCCCGCTGATCGTGAAGTCCCTCACCGAGGACGCCTCGCTCGGGATCTCCCAGGCGTCCGTCGTCGAGAACGACGACAAGCTCCGCGAGCGGGTGGCATTCGTTCACGAGAGCCTGGGGACCAGCGCCATCGTGGAGCGGTACATCGAGGGGCGCGAGCTCTACGTGGGGGTCGTCGGGAACCGCCGGCTCAGCGTGTTCCCGGTCTGGGAGCTCCGGATGGAGGGCCTTCCCGACGTGGCCCGGCCGATCGCGACCCAGCGCCTGAAGTGGAGCCGGCCGTACCAGAAGAAGTACGGCATCCGGTGGGGCGAGGCGCGCGGGCTGCCCGACCCGATCGGCCGGCGGGTCCAGGACCTGGCCAAGCGGATCTACCGCACGCTCGGGCTCAGCGGGTATGCGCGCATCGACTTCCGTCTGGACGCCAACCAGGAGCCGTATGCCCTCGAGGCGAACCCCAATCCCGAGATCGCGTACGGCGAGGAGCTGGCCGAGTCGGCGGAGAAGGCCGGCCTCTCCTACGAGGGGCTCCTTCAGCAGATCCTGAGCCTCGGGCTGCACTGGCGCCACGACGTCTACGCCTGAGGACGCGACGGTCATCCGGCCGGAGGGGGCCGGCGACGTTCCGGCGATCCGGCAGGTCAACGAGCGGGCGTTCGGCCGCCCGGCGGAGGCGGACCTCGTGGACGCGCTTCGCGCTCACGGGAAGGCAACGTTCTCCCTCGTCGCCGTGCGGGGTGCCCAGGTCGTGGGGCACATCCTCTTCAGCCCGGTCCGGCTCGAGTCGGAGGGCCGGTCCGCCGTGGGCCTCGGCCTCGGGCCCATGGCCGTGCTGCCCGCGCACCAGCGCGAGGGCATCGGGTCCCGGCTGGTCCGGATCGGGCTCGAGGAATGCCGTCGCGCGGGCCACGGGTGGGTCGTGGTGCTGGGCCACCCGGACTACTACCCGCGCTTCGGCTTCGTACCGGCGAGCCGGCACGGGCTCGCCTGGGAGCACCCGGCGCCGGACGAGGCGTTCATGATCGTCCCGCTTCGCGAGGGCGCTCTCGCGCCGGGGGGCGGGCTCGTCCGCTATGCGCCCGAGTTCGGCGGCGTGTGAGGCGGAGCCCGGCGGGCTAGCCGAGTGCCGGGTGGCGGCGGTGCCAGTCGGTGCGGGCCTGGTACGCCCGCGCCGCGGCGAGGATCGTGTTCTCGCCCCAGGCGCGCCCCACGAACTGGAGGCTCGTCGGCAGCCCGCGCGTCGCCGAAGCCGTCGGGGACCGCCACCGCGGGGAGCCCGGCCGCGTTGCCGATCGCGCCGGTCGGATCCAGGACCGTCCCGCCGAAGGCGCTCCGGAACGGCTCGTCGAGGCGGCTGGCCACCGTGAAGCGGCCCGGCGCGACCAGGGCGTCGAGCCCGGCCGAGGATGCGATCGACCTCGCGCGCCACGACGACCCGGAGCCGGAGCGCCTTGATGTAGTCCTTGGCCAGGATCGCGTCCCGCGCGTAGAGCGCGTACCGGTCCTCGGGCGCCGTCAGCTCGGCGAGGGCGCCGCTCTCGACCAGCCCCTCGAGCGCGCTCGCCGCCTCGGCGAAGAGGATGGTCCGCGTGATGGCCTCGTAGGGGAGGGCGGGCAGGGCGACGTCCTCCACCGTGCCGATCGCTCGCAGCACGCCGAGGGCCTCCTCGAAGCACGCCCGCACGTCGGGGTCGGCCACGTCCGCCGCCGCGCGGAGGACGCCGAACCGGAACCGCCGGCCGGGCGGATCCTCCGCCTCGTAGCGAAACGGGCGGTCCTCGGCGCTCGGGTCGAGCGGGTCCGCGCCCGCGATCGCCTCCAGCACGAGCCCGCAGTCGTCGGCGGTGAGCCCGAGCGGGCCGACCTTGTCGAGGCTCCAGCTGAGCGCCATGGCGCCGTGGCGGCTGACCCGGCCGAGGGTGGGCCGCAGCCCGGTCACGCCGCAGTTCGCGGCCGGCGAGATGATCGATCCCCAGGTCTCGGAGCCGAGCGCGAAGGGGACGAGCCCCGCCGCGACGGCGGAGGCCGAGCCGCTCGAGGAGCCGCCGCTCCACGCGTCCTCGCCCCAGGGCGACCGCCCGGGCCCGGTGAACGACGCCCGGGGCTGTCGATAGCCGGCGCCGCCCGCCAGCTCGACCATCGCCAGCTTGGCGGCGAGGATGGCGCCGGCGGCTTCCAGCCGCCGGATGACGGTGGCGTCGGCGTCGAAGGTCTGGCCGCGGAGCGGCGCGGCGCCCCAGGTGGTGGGGATGCCGCCGGCCGTCGCGAGGAGGTCCTTCGCGCCGTAGGGGATGCCGTGGAGCGGGCCGCGCCAGCGGCCGGCCGCGATCTCGGCCTCCGCGCGCTGCGCCTCCCGGAGCGCGCGATCGCGCGTCACGCGTGACGACCGCGTTGAAGCGCGGCCCGAGGGACTCGAGCCGCCCCAGGAACTCCTCGGTCAGGGCCACCGGCGAGACGCGGCGGGCGCGCACGAGGGCCGAGAGGTCGCGGAGCGGCAGGAAGATCGGGCTCGGCGTCACGGCCGCGCCGGGGCGTCGGGCCGGTGCGGCAGGACCGGGCCGTCGGCGTTGTCGAGCCGCACCGCGCGGAGCGCTCGCACCGCGTCGACGATCCCCGCCACTCCCGTCCGGATCGCCTGGAGCTCCTCGGGGGTGAGACGGCTGGCGTAGCGCTCCCGCACGAGTGCGAAGAGGAGCTCGTCCTCGCTTGGCGCCGATTCCGACTCGGTCATCACCGTCCCTCCACGCGCCGGCCTCCGGCTCCGGTCCCGTTCCCGCTCCGCTTCCGCGCGATGTGGTGCCGCCGGTCATGATAGGCACCGCCGGCCGGCGCCACAAGCGCGGACGCCTGCCCGCGGTCCGGCGCGGCGCGCGGCGCGGCACTTGCGCGGACGACCCGCGAGCCCCTACCCTCACCCGGTGCGGCGCGGGACGGTCTCGAGCCGCGAGGAGGAGGGACCGTTCACCGTGCGCCTGTACGAGCGCTTCCTCGACCGTCTGCCCGTCCGCCGGCTCGCCCCTCGCCAGGACGGGCACCCGCTGGACGCCGCGGCGACCGGCCACATCCGCCGAGTGGAGCGGATCCTCGTGTCCACGGCCGCCGGCCTCGCGGTGCTCGGGTTCCTCGGCTACTACCTGCCCGTGTACTACGCGCCGCACTGCTTCCCCTCGGCCACGCCGACGCTGCCGCTCGTCGGCGCCGTGCGGCTTCCGTGGGGCGAGCTCGCCTGGGCCGTGTTCCTCACGACCGTCGAGCTCGTCCTGCTCGACGCTCCTGAACATCGCCGGGGTCCACGAGATCGCCGTGGCGACGGGCTTCCTGACGGCCGAGACCAAGCGCGCGCGCGTGCCGGCGCTCCTGTCGATCGGCCTCGAGCGGAAGACCACGGACGTCACCCGGTACGGCATCGACCCCTTCGAGGGGCTCCGCCCGTGGATGCTCTTCCTGTTCAACCTGGTCCTCCGGCTCAAGGGATTCCTCGCGAACCAGGCCGTCCGCTACCTCGTCCGCCTCTTCCTGGGCCGCTACGCCGTGCGCGCCCTGCTGGACTTCGCCGGCGTGCCGCTCTACATGGCCATCAATGCCTACGCGGCGCACGCCGTTCTCCGGGAAGCCAAGGTGGTGCTGATGGGGCCGGAGGCGATCCGCGCGCTGGTGCAGCGCCTGTCGGGACGCGTCCCGTCCCCGGCCGAGCGGGTGCTCGTCTACGACACCCTCCAGTACATCGCGGTCAGCAAGCGCGACTTCCACCAGAACCACTATCTCCTGACCAAGGAGCTGCTGGAGCTCTGGCACGTGCCCGCCGAGGCCAGGCACCCGATGCCGGCGGACTATCTCGAGCGGTTCGCAGGCGGCGCCGCCCGAGGCGAGGGCGCTCTGTCAGGTCCTGATCCTCTCGGGCTTCGTGCTCGACGGCCAGCTGTCCCGGCGCGAGCTCCGGCGGCTCGACACGCTGCAGCGCCTCGGCATCCTCCCCGACCGCCCGGCGGAGGTGAGGCGCCAGCTGCGCCGGTTCCTCGCGGGGGGCGGCCTGCCCCTCGAGCGCCTGGCCGCCGGCCCGCCTCAGTAGAGGTAGAGGTGGATGCCTAGCCCGATGTACTGGACCTTGTCCCGGTAGAACTGCCCGTTCGGGGAGTAGCCGTTGAAGTACTCCGCCAGGAGCTGGATCTTCCGCTCGTAGACCGCCAGCTTCTCGAACTGCACGCCGGCCCGGACGGACAGGTCCGCCTGCCAGTCGTTCTGCTCGCGGTTCTGGACGTCGATCGCGGCGAGGGGCCGGAGCGTGCCGTTCCAGTAGGTGTGGGGGCTCCGGACCTCGATGCCCGCCTGGGTCGACCAGGGCTTGAGGTCCTCCGGGTCGCCGCGGACGATGTATCCCGCCGCCCCCGTACACCCGGAGCCAGTCGGTCACCTCGTACGAGAGCCGCAGGTCCACGGCCTCGTAGCTGAGGTTCACGCGCTCGATCCGGTTCTCGATCAGGAACTCGTCGCCGAGATGCGAGCTCTGGTGGAAGAAGCGCGCCAGCGCCGAGAAGTCGCCTGCCCGGTACGCGAACGGGAAGCCCACGATGTAGTCGGAGTTGACGAGGTCGCTCGACGGCGCGTCCATGTCGAAGAGGCTGAAGACGCCGGCCTGGATCCCGACCTCCCAGGCCCCTCCTTTCTCCCCCAGCGGGCCCCGCACGCAGCGCGATCGTCTCGCCCAGGCTGGCGAGGGCCGCGTTGGCGAGCCGGGCGTCCCCGAGGAAGCGCTGGTACGCGGCGGAGAAGTGGGGCCAGTGGGGATCCGCGATCAGGGGCGCGAACAGGAGCCCCTTCGGGAAGACCTCGAGGCCGCGGCGCGGCACCTCGGCCTCCACGGCCGGCCCGCTCGGCGTCGCAGCCGTCGTCGGCAGTGGCGCCGCCGCCGGCGGGGCGGTCGCCGGCGGCTGTTGCAGGTCCACCACGACGACCTGGACCACCCCCGCGATCGTCGAGAGCGTCGCCACGAGCTTCTCGCGGTCGCTGCCCGGCAGGCCCGCGGCCTCCACCGTGACCACGCCGTCCTTCACCGTGATCCTGCTGCCCTTGACGTCCATCTGCCGCTCGAGCACGGCGGTCACGTAGCCCGCAATGTAGGCGTCCTCGGCGGGGCCGGCCAGAGCGGGGGCTGCCGCGAGGATCGATCCAGAGCCCGACGCGCCAGCCACGCGGAGTGCGCGACCGAGTCCGGACCGAAGGCCTGCGGCTGCGACTTCCTGTCGACCTCGCGTCACGGTGTCGTCCTCCGGCCGCACCGCTCCGGGGCGATGTGGCGTGAGTTGTTGCTCGTTCCGGCTGCCGGCCGGATCGCCGGCGTTCGAGCCCCGTTCGGGACCCGATAGCGGGGCACTTTCGCCAGTGGCACGGGCCTTGCCCCGATCTAAGGGGTTGAAGAGGCCTGATGCGCCGTGGCGACCGTCGGCTCGCGAGCATCCTGAGCCAACCATGTGCGAGCGTCGTGCCGGCGCCGGCGGGATTCTCGAGGAGGTGGAGTGATGCGGCGAATCGTGAGGCATGGTCTCGCGAGGCGTGAGTCGAGGTGGTCCTGGTGAGCGCCGCGCTCGCCATGGCCCCGGGTTTGGCGGCGGCCCAGTCCCAGAGCGGATCCGAGCCAGGTGAGCGACGGGACCCAGCCGGCGGGGCAGGGAACCGCCAAGACCGATAAGAGTGCCGGCAAGACGACCGGCAAGACGGGGCAGAGCGCGGGGGACGTGGGGGACCGGCTGCACGACAGCGCGAAGAGCTTCGGCGAGGCCCTGCTGGGCGGGATCAAGTACGCGGGGCGCACGGTCATCAACTTCTTCAACGACGACAAATAAGGGCCGCGGCACCCTCCGGGGCCGCAAGGCCGGAAGCACGGGAAAGGGGTGATGCTGCATGCGTTCACGGGACGCGCTTGCGATTGCGATATTCGGAATGATGCTTCGTTCCGGGTGGCCCGGTCGCCCGGGGGGCGAGCGCCCAGTCCGCGGAGCCGCCCGGGTCGGCTGCTGGCGTGCGTACGTTCACCGGTGGCGGCGACCTCGAGACGATCGCGCCTCAGCGCGGGCGGTCGCTCGAGGAGGAGCGCGATCCGGGTCGGGGGCCGCGGCCGCACGAGCCGGCATTTCTCGAGCCGGCGGCGACCACGACCGAGCACGCCCGCCTCGGTCTGAGCGCGTGGATCACGCCGGGCCCGCCGTTCGACCATCGCGAGGACCCGGGCGGCGTCGCCATCGGGTTCACCATCGGATGGCCGCCCCCGGCCGCGCCATCTGCCCTCCTCCGGCCCGAGCCCGTGGCGAGGCTCCGCCGAGCGCTGATCGTCGCGGGGGCGACGCTGGGCATCCTGGCGGCTGCCTCCGGCGCGGATCGCGCCGGGGCGGCCGCCGGGTCCGGCGCCGGTCACGCTGCGATTCGTGACGCTGAATCTCCTGCACGGCGGGATCTTCTCGGAGCTCACCGGCGAGGACGGAGCGCTCGAGGAGCGCCTGCGGCTGGCCGTGAAGGGGCTGCGCGCCCTCGACGCCGACGTCGTGGGGCTCCAGGAGGCGTCGACGGGCCGCCACCGCGGGGACGTGCCGGCCCGCCTGGCCGCGGCCCTCGGATACCACCACGTCCACGTTCCCGCGGCGACCCGGCCCTTCGGAAGCGAGCACATGCGCCGGGCGGTGGCGTCGGTCCTCGGCTTCAGCGAGGGCCCGGCGCTCCTGAGCCGCTTCCCGATCACGGGCTGGCGGGCCTACGAGCTGCCGCGCTGCGGGCGGCCGTTCGACGTGCGAGTGCTCCTCGCCGCGGACCTCGAGACGCCGGCCGGTCGGCTGACCGTCTTCTCGGCGCACACCTCCGGAGACGCGTGCCACGCGCGCGCGGTGGCCGACCTCGTCCGGACGCGCGCCGCCGGGCCGCTCCCGGCCGTGGTGATGGGGGACTTCAACGCGGCTCCCACGTCGCCGGCCGTGAGATTTCTCACGCGCGAGGCCGGCTTCGTGGACGCGTTCGCGCGTGTGAACCCCGCGACGCCCGGCTTCACCGACGGGCAGGACGTCCAGGCGGCGCGCGCCACCGCCGGCCAGCGGATCGACTACGTGTTTCTGGCGGCGGGCCAGCGCGTGCCGGGCCGGGTGACCGGGAGCCGCCTCGTGCTGGACGAGCCCAGCCGGTCGGGACGGGTCCGATGGCCGTCGGACCACTACGGCGTCCTGGCGGAGATCACCCTCGAGGAGCCGCCGTCACGCCTGGTCGGTCGCGGGATCTTCGGCGGCGCCGGCCGCGGAGGCGGCGGAGGATGATCGCCGGCGCGCCGGGGCCGCTCCGGCCGCTCGCGGCCCGGCTCTGAGAGCCCGGCCGAGCGGCGCGCGCAGCCGGCCGGGCACGACGCGGCCAAGATCCACGTCGTCGGCGCCGGCGAAGCGCGCCAGCGACCAGAGCGCGTCCGCGACGCCGGCCAGCGCCGCATCCTGCTCGATCGCCCCCCAGGCCGCGGCGGGCGGCGTCCCGCCGGTGGCGAACCAGCGCTCGAAGTGCACGCCGCGCACGGCGAGCCGGCGCTCGGCCCGATGGACCTTGGCGTCCACGCGGCCGATGAGCTGGCCGTCGTGGAGGATCGGCAGCGTGTAGTACCCGTGGACCCGCTTCGGCCCGGGCGTGTAGACCTCGATGCGGTAGCTGAAGCCGAAGAGCCGCTCCACGCGCTCGCGATGCCACAGCAGCGAATCGAAGGGCGAGAGCAGCGTGGTGCCGCGTGACGCGACCCGCCGCCGGGCGTTCCGCTCGAGGGCGGGCAGGTCGCGCGCGAGGGCGAGCCAGCGGGCGCGGGACCCCCGGACCTCGATCTGCACCACCTCGCCCGTCTCCAGAAGGCGCCGGAGCGCGGCCCGGCGGATGCCGGGCCCCATGCGCGGAAAGCTCAGGTAACGGGTGAGATCGGTGTCGGTCGCCCCGCCCATTGCGTGGAGCGACCGCTCCACGTGCCACGCCCGGAACGACTCCGTCGTGGGAGGCTCCACGTCCGGCGAGGCGGACAGGATCCGCTCGCTCAGGTCGTACCGCTTCTGGAAGTGCGGGCGCGAGTGGACCGCGAGCGCGCCGGTCATCCAGAGGTAGTGGAGCGCGTGCTGGGCCGGCTTCCAGCTCCACCAGCCGCCGCGCCCGGCGGGCCGGCGGTGCTCGAAGTCCGCGCTGCCTGCGGGCCCGCTGGTCCGGATCGCCTCGGTGACCAGGTCGAGCGTCCGGCGGTGCCGGCGGAGCCACGAGGACCATCCGGTGTGCCGGAGCCGGTAGTCCAGCATGGCCCGGCGCCACGGCGCGAGGTGGGACGCCGGGCACCAGGCACGCGGCGTGCGCCCAGTACTCGAAGAGGAGCCGGCGCCGGTAGACGAGCCGGTCGAGCCGCGCGCGCTCGTAGGGGCCGAAGCGGCTCCAGAGCGTGAGGTAGTGGGCGCGGTCGAGGACGTTGATCGAGTCGAGCTGGAGGCCCCCCGCGTCCTCGACGAAGGCCACGAGCCGCCGGGGGCTCAGCCGGCGGGCGCGCGGGCGCGTCAGATGCTGCCGCTCGAGGAAGAGCGCGGCGATCGCGCGGAGGGGGAACGTCGGAGCCGCCACGCCCGCGCGGTCGGGTCAGGGCGCGAGGCGCGCGCGCAAGACCGATACGGAGTGCGCCGGGAACTCGTGCTCGAGGCGGTGTCCCGTGGCCGGCCGGCGATGCTCGCGGACGCCGACCCGATCCGGGTGCTCGAAGGAATTGGTCGCCTCCACGTCAGGCCCATTGACCTCGGAGACGTGGAGCTCTCCGGTTGCCGCGGCGCTGCCCAGGTCGATCGTCGCCGCGTGGCTCCGCTCGCGGTCGCGGTTGACCACCGCGATCGTGAGCTCGCGCCCGCCCTCGTCGCAGGTCGCGACGGCGTCGAGCAGGGGAAACGGCCCGAGGTCGGCGACGTGGTGCACGCGGCCGAACGTCCGCTCCTCGAGACCGGCCGGCAAGGCGTGGCGGGGCGCGTCCACGTGGACGTCGAGCGCGACCTCCCGCATGTGCTCGGCGTAGAGGCGGAGCGGGTGGTAGATGGTCTGGAGGAACAGTCCCTTCGGGCTCGTGAATATCGGCGCGATCGCGTTGACGAGCTGGGCGAGGTTGGCCATCCGGACGACCCGGCAGTGCCGGATGAAGCCGTGGAGGTAGGTGGCCACCGCCAGCGCGTCCGTCAGGTTGTAGCGCTCCTCGATGCCGCTCACCCGGTCCTTCTCGGTCCGCGTCCGGTACCAGACGTTCCACTCGTCGAACGCGATGTCGATCGGATGGGTGAGCCGCTGGGTGTACCGGGCCCGCTCGATCAGGCGCCGCGCAGATGCGGATGGCGCGCTCCGCCTGGTGCGACTGGAAGACGGTGGTGTAGTGATCCGCCTGGCCCGTGTAGAGATGGATGCTGTACCAGTCGATGATCGGAGCGAGCCCGTCGATGACGATCTGGTCCCAGTCGCTCCACCCGTTGTGGCCGCAGCCGATGAGCTGGATCTCGGGATCGGTGCGCTTCATCACGAGGGCGAAGGCCCGCGCCTTCTTGACGTAGTCCTCGGGGCTCAGATGGCCGATCTGCCAGCTTCCGTACATCTCGTTCCCCAGGCCCCAGTAGCGCACGCGGTAGGGCTCGGGATGGCCGTGGGCCCGCCGGAGGTTCGCCCAGTGAGTGTTTCCGGTGCCGTTGCAGTACTCCACCCAGGCCTGGGCCTCGTCCATCGTGCCCGAGCCCATGTTCACGCAGATGTACGGCTCGGTGTCGAGGACGCGGCAGTACTCGATGAACTCGTTCGTGCCGAAGCGGTTCGACTCCTCCGCGTACCAGGCGAGCTCGCTGCGCCGCGGACGGTCCCCGGCCGGGCCGACGCCGTCGATCCAGTGGTACCCGCTGACGAAGTTCCCTCCCGGCCAGCGGAGGACCGGGACGCGGAGCGGGCGGACCGCGTCCAGCACGTCACGCCGGAAGCCGCGCGCGATCGCTGAGCGGCGAGCCCTCCTCGAAGATGCCCCCGTAGATGCAGCGGCCGAGGTGCTCGATGAAGTTGCCGAAGATCCGCCGATCCACGGTGCCGATCCGGCGGGCGAGGTCGATCGCGATTCGGGCCATGGGGCTCCCTTCGAGGACGCGGATGAATGGCGCTGGCAGTCTAGGGGGCGCGCCTCCGCGGTTGTCAACGCGAGCGAGAGCTGCGAGGCGTCGGAGACGTGCTCCGCGAGCGCTCGCTGCCGCGGCGTCGTCGCCGCGTCGCGACGTTGACGCCCCGAGCGGTACTGGCTATAGTCGCACCAAGGTAGCCCGCGCTGCCGGACGGCTCGATCAGATCCCATTCGCCACGCGGATCCCGGGACAGGAGGACGTCATGGACGACGTCAGGAGCGCAAGAAACGCACCGAACTCAGCCGCCGCCGGTTCCTGGGGGGCGCGCTCGGCACCGCCGCCGCGCTGCCCGCGGTGGCGCGGCGCGCCGGGGCCCAGGCGAAGCCGACGATCACCTACTGGAACGGCCTCACCGGCGCCGACGGCAAGGTGATGGACGGGCTGATCGAGCAGTTCACGAACGAGACCGGGATCAAGGTCGAGCAGCAGCGCATCCTCTGGCCCGACCTCTACGCGAAGCTCCAGGTCTCGGTGCCCGCCGGCGAGGGCCCGGACCTCTGCCTGATCCACACCGTCGAGGTCCCGCACTTTGCCAGCGACGGAATCCTCGACCCGATGGAGCCGGGCCCGCTGGCGGCGAAGGGCTTCAAGGAAGAGGACTACCTGGCGGCGCCCTGGCAGGGGGGCGTCTACGAGGGGAAGCGCTACACGGTGCCGCTCGACGTGCCCCAGCACCTCCTCTACCTGAACGTGAAGGTCATGAAGGATGCCGGGCTCGTCGGGCGCGGACGGCCAGCCGAAGGTGCCCGCCAGCGGCGCCGAGCTCGTGGCGATGGCCAAGCAGATCACCAAGGGCGACACGTTCGGCTTCGTCGATCGGCAGCGGAACCACGGTTCCCAGGTACACGTGGGGCTTCCATCACATGCTCTGGCAGAACGGCGCGAACGTCTACGCGCCTGACCTCAAGCGTTCGGCGCTCAGCGAGCCGGCGGCGATCGAGGCGGCCGAGTTCTGGGGCGCATTCTCCGCGCAGCACAAGGTGGCGCCCCCGCCGACCGCGAACCCCCGCGACGTGTTCATCGCCGGCAAGCTCGGTCATGTGGATGGCCGGGTCCTGGAACGTCGCCGGCCTGCGCGAGGCCAAGGTGGACTTCGCGGTGGCGCCCATGCCGCGTCTCCTGAAGCAGCCCGTCGTCTGGACGATCCCGCATCAGTACTCGTTCCCCAAGCCCAAGGCTGCCGACCCGGCGAAGCGCGACGCGGCCTGGGCGCACATCCGCTGGATGACCGACCACGTGGCCGAGTGGACGCTCAAGGCCGGACAGGTCTCGGCCTTCCGGAAGGCTCACTCGGATCCGCGCATCACGAGCGATCCGGTGCTGCGCACGCTCCTGGCCCAGGCACCGAACTGGCAGGTGGGCCAGTCGACCCCGAAGTGGGTCGCGGCGGAGAACGTGACGCGCCCCGTCATCGAGACCGTCTACATCGGCCAGCGACCGGCGCGCGCCGCCATGGAGGACCTGACGAAGCAGATCAACGCGCTGCCCACCTAGCGGCGCGTCTCGCCGCCCTCATGGTGCGCGCGGCTCGCAGCCGGAACGCCCGAGGCTCCCCGAGCGGACCTTCCGGGACGGGCGCCCATTGGCGGTGAATCCGGGACGGCCCGGCCCGGGAGTCCGCCGGGCGGGATACCTCCGGCACGGGGCGCTGACGCCGTACCTCTTCCTCCTCCCCGGTGTCCTGCTCTTCGCCGCCTTCCGTCTCTACCCGCTCCTGGACGGGCTCCGGCTGTCCTTCACCAACGCGCGTCTGGGGCGCGTCCAGTACGCTTTCGTCGGCCTCGCGAACTACGAGAAGCTCCTGGACGACAGCCGATTCCAGGTGAGCCTCCTCAACACCGCCTTCTACACCGTGGCGAGCACGCTGCCGATCCTCGTCGTGCCCCTGATCCTCGCCGTGTTCCTGGACCGCGGCATTCCGCTCCGGACCGTCCTCCGGAGCGCGTTCTTCTTTCCCTTCACGCTGTCCGTGGTCACCGTGGGCCTGACGTGGCTGTGGTTACTCGACCCTGTCGTGGGACCGTTCAACTACTATCTGAAGGCCGCCGGCGTGCCGGTGCGCGCGTGGCTCGCCGACCCGTCGACCGCGATGTGGGGAATCATCCTGACGACGGTCTGGTGGGTCACCGGCTACTACCTCGTCATCTACCTGGCGGGCCTCCAGGACATTCCTCCGGAGCTGTACGAGGCGGCGGCGATCGATGGCGCCAGCGGCTGGCGGCGGTTCTGGTCGATCACCCTCCCGCTGCTTCGCCCCGTCTTCCTGTTCGTCCTGGTCACTCACATCATCGGGTCGTTCCAGATCTTCGGGCAGGTGTACATCCTCACCGACGGCGGACCGGGTGACGCCACTCGCACGGTCGTCCAGCATCTCTACGAGACCGCGTTTCGAAACTTCTTCCAGTTCGGATCAGCCACCGCGATGGCCTGGGTGCTGTTCATCATCATCCTCGGGTTCTCGCTGCTGCAGTTCCGCCTGCTCCGCGGCCACACTGAGTACTGATGGCATCGACCCAGACCCAGGGACCACGCCGCGCAAATCCTCTCTCCCGGCTCACCGGGAGCCCTCTGGGCCGCGCCCGCGCTCCGCGACGGACCGCGCTGGCGGTCGTGATGGCCGTCATCGCGGTGCTGTGGCTCTTGCCGGTGCTCTGGGTGTTCGTGACCTCCCTGAAGCTGACCGAGAACATCATCCGGGTGCCGCCCGAGTGGATCCCCTGGCCCGCGACCCTCGCGCACTACGGCGAGGTGCTCTTCTCGTCGTCGCGGACCGCGCGGATCGGGCGCGCGTTCCTCAACAGCACGATCGTGTCGCTCGGCACGGTGGCCGTGGTCTTGCTCACGAGCGCCATGACCGCCTATCCGCTGGCGCGTATGCAGTTCCGCGGCCGAAACGTGATCTTCGCCCTCCTCGTCGGCAGCCTGATGATCCCGAACGCCGTGGTCCTGGTGCCTCAGTACGTGCTGACTCAGCGTCTCGGCTGGCTCTCGACGTACCAGGGCCTCATCGTCCCCGAGGCCGCGATGACTTTCGCATTCGGCGTGTTCCTGCTACGTCAGTTCTTCCTGACGATCCCGCGGGAGCTCGAGGACGCCGCCCGGATCGACGGGGCGGGGACCTGGAGCGTGTTCATGCGCATCGTGCTGCCACTGTCCCAGCCGGTGATGGCGGCGCTGGCGATCTTCGCCTTCCGGTCGGCCTGGAACGACTTCCTCTGGCCGCTGATCGCCGTGAACCGGCCCGAGATGTTTCCCCTCCCGGTGGCGCTCGCCCTTCTCCGGGGCGCCTACACCTCGGAGTCGTACGGCCCGATCATGGCCGGGGCGACGCTGTCGGCCCTGCCGCTCCTGCTCGTTTTCCTCGTCGCCAACCGGCGTATCGTGGAGGGTGTCCGCGTCAGTGGACTGAAAGGATGAGGGCGAGATCATCATGACGAGAACGATCTCGATCGATCGCCGGAAGCCGCTCGCCGAGGAGCCGCGGACCGGCCACAACCGCTGGCACCCCGACATCGAGCCGATCGTGGAGGTGGGCGAGGGCGAGGACGTGACGCTCGAGACCCGCGACGCCTGCGACGGGCACCTCACGTCGCGCTCGACCGTCGCCGACCTGGCGACGCTCCCGGTGGGCGCGATCCACCCGCTGACGGGCCCCGTGGCGGTGAAGGGCGCGCGGCCGGGCGACCTCCTGGAGATCGAGTTCCGGGAGATCGCGCCCCAGCCGTGGGCGTTCAGCGCCATCATCCCGGGCCTCGGCTATCTCCGCGACGTCATGACGGCGCCGTTTCTCGTCCACTGGACCATCGCCGACGGCTGGGCGACCTCGCCGCAGCTGCCGCGCGTCCGGATTCCGGGCGCGCCCTTCATGGGCGTCTCCGGGGTGGCGCCCTCGCGGGCCCAGGTCGAGGCCTGGACCCGCCGCGAGGCCGACGTCGCGGCGCGCGGCCAGATGGCCCTGCCGCCCGATGCGGGCGGAGCGGTTCCCGCGCGGGGAGCGGCCGCGACCCACGGGCTCCGGACACTCCCGCCTCGCGAGAACGGCGGCAACTTCGACGTGAAGCAGCTCACGCGCGGCTCGCGCCTCTACTTGCCCGTCGCCGTGGACGGCGCCCTCTTCTCGACGGGCGACGGCCACTACGCTCAGGGCGACGGCGAGGTGTGTGTCACGGCGGTCGAGATGGGCGCGACGTGCACGGTACGATTCCGCGTCCACAAGGGGGAGGCGGCGCGCCGCGGCATCCGCTTCCCCCGCTTCGCGCACGCGGACTACTTCACCGATCCTCGCTGGGCGGCGCCCCGGCACTTCGTCGCCACGATGGGGATGCCCGTGGACGCCCAGGGCGTCAATCATGGCGAGGACCTGAACCTGGCGTGCCGAAACGCGCTCCTCGCGATGCTGGACCTCCTCGGGGAGCGTGGCTTCACCCGCGAGCAGGCCTACGTCATCGCGAGCGTGGCGGTCGACCTCCGGATCAGCAACGTCGTCGACGTCCCGAACGTCACGGTCTCGGCCCTCCTGCCGGAAGACATCTTCCAGGGCTGAGGCCCAGCTCGTGCCGGGCCGCGCCTCGAGGTGGGCGGGTCCAAGGCCGACGGCCACTCGCGACGCGGTGGAGAAGACGTGACCTACGAGTACTGGTACGTCGGCCCCGAGATGCCGCTGGTCCTGGCGCTCTTCGGCCTCATGCTGTTCGCGCGCGAGATGGGGAATCGCATGGGCCGCACGCGGGCCGGCCCCAGCGCGGATCCCATCCGACCTCAGGTCAACGTGGTGGTGGCCGCGACGCTCGCCCTGCTGGCGCTCCTGGTCGGGTTCTCGCTGACCATGGCGGTCGGACGCTACGACGCGCGCCGCCAGCTGATCCTGACGGAGGCCAACGCCATCGGCACGGCGCACCTGCGGGCGCGATTGCTGCCGCCGCCCACGGGGCCGGAGCTGGTGGAGCGACTTCGCCAGTACGTCGCCCTGCGCCTCGACATCGCCGAGGATGCGCACGTCCTCGCAGCCCGGGCCGAGGCGCTCCAGGGCGAGATGGTCGCGATGGTGAGCCCGCTGGCCCGGCAGCAACCGTCCTCGGCGTCGTTGGACCGCTTCATCGACGCGCTCAAGGAGCTCATCGACCTCCACGAGCGGCGGGTGTCGGCGTTCGAGAGCTTCGTCCCCGAGGCCGTCCTGTACCTGCTGGCGATCGCCGCGCTCGGGGGCGCGTTCGTGGCGGGCTACGGATCCGGACTTGGAGGCTCGCAATCGGATCACGACGACGGTGCACGCCGCGCTGATCTGTCTTGTGATCCTGGTGATCGTGGACCTCGACCGGCCGGCCCGGGGCCTGATCCGTGTGAGCCTGCGGAGCCTCGAGCGGCAGGCGCAGCAGCTCGCGTCGGAGGGGGCGCGGATTCAGCCATGAGCAGGCCTGGCCAGGTGCCGGCCGGGGCGTGACCGCCTTCGCGCACGTCGATCCTGAGCCGCTGCTGATCGGCCTGTGCCTCGCCCTGATGCTGCTCGCCGCCGAGTGCGGGTAGCACCTGGGAAGGGCGCGGGCGGGACGAGCGCCGGTCGGCACGAAGTCCCAGGTCGGCATGATCGTCGGGGCGACCCTCGGGTTGCTGGCGCTCCTCGTCGGCTTCTCGCTGTCGATGGCGGTCTCGCGCTTCGACGCGCGGCGCCGGTTGATCCTGGCCGAAGCGAACGAGATCGCGACCGCGTACGTACGCCCGCGACGGCCCCTGCCTACCAGAGCGTGTAGCCGCCGTCGATGACGAGGACGGCGCCCGTCATGTACCGGGACGCGTCGCTCGCGAGGTAGATGGCGAGCGGCGCGAGATCCTCCGGCTCGCCGTACTCCCCCATCGGCACCTGCGCCTTGAACGTCTCGATGATGGCCGGGTTGACGCTCTTCCAGCGGAGGTTCGGGGCGGTCATGAACCCGCCGGGCGCGATGGCGTTCACCGTGATGCGGTGGGGCGCCCAGTCGGCCGCGACCGCCCGCGTGAACGCGATCACCGCCGCCTTCCCGGTCTCGTAGCTCCGCCCGCCGATGCCGCGGTTGGCGATGAGGCCGGAGACCGACGCGACGTTGATGATCCGGCCCCCCCGGCCCCGGCCGATCATCGCCCCGCCGAGGATCTTGGTGCAGACGAAGGTGCTCGTGAGGTTCAGGTCGATGAGCGTCTGCCAGGTCTCGACGGGCATGTCCTGGGTGGGGATGTCGACGCGCCGGCCGCCCGACGTTGTTGATCAGGATGTCGACCGGCCCGTGCTCGGCGAGCGCCGCCCGGCACGCGCGCTCGGCCTCCGCGGGCTGCCCGACGTCGGCCTGGATGGTGAAGGCCTCCCGGCCCCGCGCCCGGATCTCGGTGGCGGTGTGGTCGAGGGCCGCCTGCTCCCGCCCCACCAGGACGAGGTTCGCCCCCGCCTCGGCGAGGCCCAGCGCCATCTCGCGCCCGAGTCCCCGGCTGCCGCCGGTGACGAACGCGCGCTTGCCGTCCAGTCGGAATCGATCGAGGACTCCCATTGCCAGGCACCTTCCTTCCGGCCGGCGCATCGCCGGCCTCTCGACGCCGGCTCGGGCGCGCGCGGGCGCGGCCGCCTCCGTGCGCGGGAGGCGGCCGCGGGGCTCTGCGTCGGCCTACTTCGGCGTCACGCCCATGTTCGTGACGCGGATCGTCTGGTCCGGGCGCGGGAGGAAGCCCTGCACCCATCCCTGGACGCCGTAGAGGTCGTCCAGGCTGTAGAGGTAGACGGCGAAGGGCTCCCGGTTCAGCGCGACCATCGCCTCCTGCACGAGCTTCGTCCGGGCCGCGTCGTCGGTGGCCTTGGCCGGCCTGGTCCATCGCCGTGTCGAACGCCTTCGGCATCACGCTCGTGCGGAAGCGCCGGCCCTCGGCGAAGCTCAGCATGGAGAGGTAGCCGTCCTGCGAGAACAGGAACCCGACGGTGAAGAGAGCCGTCGTGGTGCGCGGATTGGCGTCGAACTCGCGCGCCCACGAGGGGAAGTCCACGCGCGCGCTCGTTGACCTTGAGCCCGACGGCCCGGAGGTAGCTCGCCATCGCCTCGCCCGCGGGCTTGTCGAGGGGATACCGGCCGGTCGTGTAGGTGTAGTCGAGCTCGAACCCGTTCGGGTGGCCGGCGTCGGCCAGGAGCTTCTTGGCCTGGGCGGGGTCGAACGGATACGCCTTCAGCGCCGGGTTGTACCCGGAGTGCCACTTGGAGAGGTGCTGCCCGTCCATCGGCGTGCACCGGCCCGCGAAGATCTGCTTGCAGATCGCCGCCCGGTCGATGGCGAGGTTCAGCGCCTGCCGCACGCGGGCGTCCTCGAGCGGCTTGGCCTTCGGGTTGGCGGTGTCGAAGAAGGTCGCGAACTGCCGGAGGCTCGGGACGGACAGGAGCTTGAGCCCGCTCTTGCCCTCGACGCGGGCGGCCGCCGAGTGGGGCACGTTCGGCGCGATGTCGACCTCGCCCGCCTCGAGCGCCGCCACGCGGGCGGCGTCGTCGGGGATGATGCGGTAGGTGATCGTCTTGAACTTCGGCGTGCCGCCCCAGTACGCGGGGTTGGCCGCGAGCGTGATGTGGCTGTCCTTCCGGTGCTCCTTGAACATCCAGGGCCCCGTGCAGACCGGGGACTGGTTGAACGCGTCCTTGCCGCGGGTCTGGAAGTCCTTGGGGGCGACCTGGAAGCTTCCGTAGGCGAGCACGGAGACCACGTAGCCGGCGGGCTTGGTGAGCGCCAGCACGACCGTCGTGTCGTCGACGACGGTGACCTCCTTCAGGAGGTCCTTCAGCCACTGGCTGTAGTTGAACGCGGCGAAGAGCTGCTCCAGGCTGAACTTGGCCGCCGCCGCGTTGAACGGCTCGCCGTTGCTGAACCGGACGCCGGTGCGGAGCTTGATCTGGAGCCGCGTGTCGTCGAGCCACCGGTAGTCGGTGGCCAGGAGCTTCTTGATGACCGCGTTGCCCGAGCTGTCGCTGTCCCAGTAGATCAGCGGCTCGCAGATCTGGGCGAAGACGCTGATGTACGGCGCCGTGGTGTTGTAGGGGTCGAGGTTCGGCGGATCGACGAACTGCGCGATCGTCAGCGTGTCGCGCGCCGCGGACTGGGCCTGGACGGCCGGCGGCAGGCCGGCGACCAGGAGGGCGACGAGGGCGGCGAGCAGCGTTCTCCTGGGGCTCATGAAACCCTCCTTCCTCGGTCCGCGCGCGGGGGTCGCGGAGCCGGACGGCACGGGTGACGCGGGGAGAGGTCGCGAAAAGATACGGAGCAAGGGTGTCTCCTTTCCAGGCGCACGGGCTAGGGTCCCTCGTGCCACGACGTGGGGTCGAAGGCGTCGCGAAGGCCGTCGCCGACGAAGTTCAGGGCGAACACGAGGACCGCGATCATCAGCCCGGGGACGGCGGCCGTCCACCAGGCGTCGTAGATGAAGTTCCGGCCGTCGCCGATCATCCCGCCCCAGGTGACGGCGGGCGGCGAGACCCCGAGCCCGAGGAAGCTCAGCGCGGATTCGGTCAGGACCAGGCGGGAGACCTCGTAGGTGGCCACGGCCAGGAGCGGGGAGAGCACGTTCGGCAGGATGTGACGGCGCAGGATGCCCGCGGTCGGCACGCCGAGCGCGCGCGCCGCCTCGACGTACGGCTCCTGGCGCGCGCTGAGGGTCTGGGCGCGGACGACCCGGGCCATGGTGGACCAGCTGGTGAAGGCGAGCACGGCGACGAGCGTCAGGAGCCCGCCCCGGACGATCGCGACGATCGCGACGGCCAGCGCGATGACGGGAAACGCCAGCTGGACGTCGATGAGCCAGCTCACGACCTCGTCGACCCAGCTCCGGTAGAAGCCGGCCGCCATGCCGAGCGCGATTCCGATCAGGGTGGCGATCGCCACCGCGCTGCCGCTGATGACGAGCGTGAGGCGCGCCGCATGGAGCGTCCGCGTGACGAGATCGCGCCCGAGGAAGTCGGTGCCGAGCGGATGCCGGAAGTCCCCCGCCCAGAACCCGGGCTGCTTGGCCTCGCCGAGGTTGATCAGGACGGGGTCGTACGGCAGCCAGGCGGTCGGCACGCACGCCATGGCGGCGATGGCCAGGGCCACCGGCAGCCCCAGCCGGCTGGCGGGGTTCCGCCAGTAGGCCCGGCGCGGAGCCGCAGGAGCGACGGCGCCGCTATCGGCACGGCCCGGAGGGGTGGGGAGCCCCACGTCGCGGCGGAGACGCCGATGGGCCCCATGACGTCACGAGGTCGAGATACGGGGATCCAGGACCCCGTAGAGCGAGTCGACGAGGAAGTTCACGAGCACGACCGCCGTGGCGACGACGAGCACGGCGCTCTGCACGAGCGGGAAGTCGCGGGCGAAGATCGCGCTCACGATGAGCCGGCCGACCCCCGGCCACGAGAAGACCGTCTCGGTCACGATGGACCCGCCCAGGAGCGTGGCGGCCTGCACGCCCAGGATGGTCAGGACCGGGAGCGCCGCGTTCCGGAGCGCGTGGCGGCCCAGGACGGCCGACTCGCGGAGGCCCTTGCTCCGCGCCGTGCGGACGTACGCGCGGCCGAGCACGTCGAGCATCGTGGCCCGGGTGACCCGCACGGTGAGCGGGAGCAGGACGAAGCTGAGCACGATGGCGGGCAGGATCAGGTGCGGCCAGGTGCCGCGGCCGCCCGTCGGCAGCCACCGGAGGTACACGCCGAAGAACAGGATCATCAGGATGGCGAGCAGGAAGTTCGGGATGCCTTGCGCCAGGACCACCAGGCCCCGGGCCACGTAGTCGACCGGGCGGTCGCGGCGGAGCGCGGCGGCGACGCCGAGCGGCACGCCGATGAGGACCGACAGCGCGAGGCTGCCCCCGGCCAGCTCGAGGGTGGCGGGCAGCCGCTCGAGGATGATGGGCAGGATCGGCTGCTCGAACCGGAGCGACCGGCCGAAGTCGCCGACCAGGACCCCGCCGACGAAGGCGAGGTACTGCTCGGCCAGCGGGCGGTCGAGGCCGTGGAGGCGCTGGAACTCCCGCACCGCCTCGGCGCTCGCGAGGTCGCCCAGGATCAGCCGCGCGGGGTCGCCGGTCAGCCGCAGGAGGCAGAAGGTGGCGAGCGTGATCCCGACCCAGACGAGGATCAGGCGCACGACGCGCGCCAGGAGATACGTCGTCACGCGCGCGGCTCGCTCATCGGTGGAACCTGGCGCCGCGGGCGCGACCGGCCGCTCCGGCGGCCTCGGCCGGCGGCGCCGCCGGCCTCACCGCCAGACCTCGCCGAAGACCCGGAGGAAGTTCCCTCCCATGATCTTCCGGGCGTCCTCGTCCGAGTACCCGCGGGCCAGGAGGCCGAGCGTGATGTTCCCCATCTTGGCGAGCGAGTCGATCTCGGGCGGGAAGATCCACGGAAGCGGCGGGTAGACGACGGGCCGGTAGGGCTTGTTGGGCCAGTTCCCGAGCTCCCCGGTCTCCGTCATCATCTCGGTCGGGTTGATCTCCTCCGTGAGATCGGTCCCGAAGCCGACGTGGTCCACGCCGACCATGTCGACCACGTGGTCGATGTGCCGGAGGAAGTCCTCGAAGGTGCAGCGCGTGCGTCCGTCGCGGTCGAGGAGGAACGGCAGGAAGCAGATGCCGATGACCCCGCCCGTCTTCGCGACCAGCCGGATCAGCTCGTCGGTCGCGCTCCGGGGATTCGGGCGCAGCCCGCCGCAGGCGGAGTGGGAGACGATCACGGGCTTGGTGGACAGGGCCGCGGCCTCCCGCGCCGTGGCGTCGCTGACGTGGGCGAGGTCGACGACCAGCCCGATCCGGTTCATCTCCTTGACCACGTCGATGCCGAAGTGGCTCAGCCCCGTCGGGTTCCGCTCCTGGCACCCGTCCCCGACGTAGCAGCGCTCGTTGTACGTGATCTGCATGCAGCGGGCGCCGACCTGGTACAGGGCCTCGACGTAGTCGACGTCGTCCTCGATGACCACCGACGTCTGGAAGCCCGCGATGATCCCGACCTTGCCCTCGCGCTTGGCCCGGCGGATGTCGTCGGCGGTGCGCACGAAGAGCGTCCGCTCCGGGCAGTGCTGGGCCCGGAGCTGGAACTTCCGGATCGCCTTCACGCCGTCGGCGAACTTCTGGTAGTGCGCGCCGCCGCGGTTGAGCGCGGTGATGCCGCCGTCGAACAGGCGCTGGAGGTAGGGCTCGTTCCACCGGAGCTTGTTGTGCGGATCCTCGATGTGGTCCGTGCACATGCCGTCGATCACGATGGCGGAGCGGTGGACCGCCGCCGCGCGCTCGCGGAGCTCGGGGGTGACGGGGACGGGCTTCCGGTGGGCTCTGGAGGTCATCGGATCTCCCTTCGGGAACGGTTCACGCCTGGTTTCCGCACGACGCCCGCACGACCAGCCGGGTCTCGAGCGTCCGGCGTACGGGCGGGCGGCCCGGGTCGGCGAGCCGCGCGAGGAGGAGCTCGACCGCGGCCCGCCCCACCTCGCCCGCCGACTGGCTGACGGTCGTGAGGGGCGGCGTCGTGTAGGAGGCGAGCTCGATGTCATCGTACCCGACCACCGCGAGGTCGTCGGGGACGCGCCGCCCCAGCTCGCCCGCGGCCCGCAGGACGCCGATCGCCATGAGGTCGTTGGCCGCGAAGATGGCCGTCGGGGGGTCCGGCGAGGCGAGCAGGCTCCGCGCGGCCGCCCAGCCGGACTGGGGGTGGTAGTCCCCGCGGAGGACGAGGCTCTCGTCGACGGGAAGGGCGGCCTCGGCCAGGGCGTCCCGGTACCCCTGGAGCCGCTGGCCGCTCATGAGCAGGCTCGACGGGCCCCCGATGCAGCCGATCCGGCGGTGCCCGAGCGCGATGAGATGGCGGGTCGCCAGGTAGCCCCCGCCGCGCTTGTCGCTCAGCACGACGTCGATCGGCGCGCCCGGAAGATCGCGGTCGACCAGGACGACGGGCAGCGGCCGGCGCAGGAGATCCCGGAGGACGTCCACCCGGTTGCCGGCCGGCACGTACAGGAGCCCGTCCACCTGACGTCTCGTCAGGAGATCGACGTAGACACGCTCCCGGAGCTCCTCGCCCTCCGTGTTGCACAGGACCACGCTGTGGTCCCGGCCGAAGGCGGCGGCCTCGATGCCCCGGCCGAGCTCGGCGAAGTACGGGTTCGCGCTGTCCGGGAGGACGAGGCCCAGCGTGTGGGTGCGTCCCCGCCGGAGTGAGCGGGCCACGGCGTTCGGATGGTAGCCGAGCTCCGCCATCGCCTCCATCACGCGCGTCCGGATCTCGTGGGAGACGAAGCGCGTGGCGTTCACCACGTGCGAGACGGTGGTCGGCGATACGCGGGCGCGTCCGGCGACCTCACGGATGGTGGCCATGAATCCCCCTGGGAGGGAATGAAGCCCGAAGCAATCGATTGCGCAATCGGTTGGGCGAGACTAGCCCACCCGCCGCGCGGGCGTCAAGAGATCTCCCCGAGAGAACCTCGTGGAAGCCAAAGTCGGGGCCTGACCCCGCGCTTTGCGATTGAGGCCCGCCGCGCGTCAGATCGACCGGCCGTTCGCGTCCCTGGAAGTCAAAATCGAGGCCTGACCCCGCAGTTTGGCGTTTGCCCGGCTGCGATGCGCTCCCGGGGGCTCGGGGCGGAGGATGGTAGGATCGGAGCCGAGGACACGGTGGCAGATCTCCCTGTGCGTGCGCCGGTGCGAGTGACTGCGTGCGCCGCCCTTCTGCTCGTCGCCGTGGCCTCGGCCCTCCAGCCGCTCGTCCCCGCGCGCGCCCAGGACCGCGGGCCGGTCCGCTACGCCGTGGTGACGGAGGGGAGCGAGGTTCGCTACCGGGTGCGGGAGCAGCTCGTCGGCCTCAACTTCCCCAACGACGCCGTCGGCGCGACGGGCGCCGTCGAGGGCGGCGTCGCCTTCGACGCTCAGGGTCGCGTGGTTCCCGGCGACTCCCGGTTCACGATCGACCTCAGGACGCTCCGGAGCGACGAGGCGCGCCGCGACAACTACGTCCGGCGCAACACGCTCGAGACGGACCGCTACCCGACGGTGACGTTCGTTCCCACCGAGGCGCGGCGCCTGCCGGTCCCGCTCCCGCAGAGCGGGACGGTGCCCTTCGAGCTGATCGGAGACCTGACCGTGCGGGACGCCACGCGGCGGGTCACGTGGGACGCCACCGCCGCGTTCGACGGGCCGAAGGTCACCATCCGGGCCCGCACGGCGTTCCGGTTCGGCGACTTCGGCCTGCGCGTCCCGCGCGTGTCGGTGGTGCTCAGCGTGGAGGACGACATCAAGCTCGAGGCCGATCTCGTCCTCCGCCGGGGCGCGTGAGGTGGGCCGCCCTCGACCCGATTCCCGAACCGTGGCGCCGGCGCCGGCCGGACCCGAGGAGGCACCATGGCCAGGCTGACACTCCAGGTCAACGGCGCGGCCCGGGACGTCGAGGTCGACGATCCCGCGACGCCCCTCCTCTACGTCCTCCGGAACGACCTCGCGCTGACCGGGACGAAGTTCGGCTGCGGGCTCGCGCAGTGCGGCGCCTGCACGGTCCACCTGGACGGTCAGGCCGTCCGCTCCTGCTCGACGCCCGTCAGCGCGGCGGTGGGCCGGCAGGTCACGACGGTCGAGGGGCTCGGCTCTCCCGAGCGGCCGGATCCGGTGCAGGCCGCCTTCATCGCGGAGCAGGCGGCCCAGTGCGGCTACTGCACGGCGGGCCTGGTCATGACGGCCCGGGCGTTTCTCCAGCAGAACCGGCGGCCGACCGAGCCCGAGGTGAAGCAGGCGCTGGCGGGAAACCTCTGCCGCTGCGGCAGCCACGTCCGGGTGATCCGGGCGGTGATGCGCGCCGCGCAGGCGATGGGAGGAGCCTAGGATGACTCCGATCACCCGTCGCACGTTCCTCGGCGCCGGCGGGGCGCTGGTCGTCGGGTTCGGGCTCGGTGGCCGGGCGGTGCGGCGTGCGGCCGCGCAGGCGGCGACGAGCGCGCCGGTGGCCGGCTGGCCCGCCGACCGGTACCTCGGCAAGACGGTGGCGCCCGACCAGGTCGACGCCTTCCTGGCGATCCACGCCGACAACACGGTCACCGTCTTCACGGGCAAGGTGGATCTCGGGACGGGCGGCCGGGCCGCGATGCGGCAGATGGTGGCCGAGGAGCTGGACGTGCCCATCGAGCGGATCACCGAGCTGATCGAGGGCGACACGGCTCTCTGCCCGGACCAGGGCGGCACCGGCGGCAGCACGGGCATCTCGCGCGGCGGGCAGGAGCTCAGGCGCGCCGGGGCGACCGCGCGCGAGGCGCTCGTCGCCCTCGCGGCCCAGCGGCTCGGCCGGCCGGTGGGGGACCTCGAGGTCGCCGACGGCGTCGTCCGTCCGAAGGGCGGCGGGCCGGGCGTCTCCTACGGGGACCTGATCGGGGACCGCCAGCTGGGTCTGAAGATCGACGCGAAGGCGCCGCTCAAGCCCTCGAGCGCCTACCGCTACATCGGCCAGTCCGTGCCCCGGCCGGACGTCCCCGCGAAGGTCACCGGGCGCCATCTCTACGTGCAGAACCTGACCCTCCCCGGGATGCTCCACGGCGCGGGTGATCCGGCCGCCCGCGGCCGGCGCCGCGCTCCAGTCGGTCGACGAGTCGTCGATCGCGGCGATTCCCGGTGCGCGGGTCGTCCGCCTCGGCAGCTTCCTCGGGGTCGTCGCCGAGCGGGAGTGGAACGCCGTGCGGGCCGCCCGCGCGCTCCGCGCCCAGTGGTCCGCCGGGGCCGGGCTGCCCGACTTCGTGACGCTCGCCGACGGCGTCCGGGCGACCCGCGTCGTGCGCGACCAGGACGTGGCGAAGAAGGGGGACCTCACCCCGCTCGGCGCGCCCGGCCCCGGAGTGAAGACGCTCGGCGCGACGTACTGGTGGCCCATCCAGACGCACGGCTCCCTCGGCCCGTCGTGCGGCGTGGCGGACGTCCGCGCCGACGGCGCCACCATCTGGACGTCGTCCCAGGCGACGCACCGCTTCCGCGAGACGTTCGCCCGGCTCCTCGGGCTCCCGCGGGACAAGGTGCGGCTGATCTACCTGGACGGCGCCGGATCCTACGGCCAGGCCGGCGCGGAGGACGCGGCCTGCGACGCCGCCCTCCTGTCGCGGGCGGTGGGCCGGCCCGTGCGCGTCCAGTGGTCGCGCGAGGACGAGCACGTCTGGGACCCGAAGGGCCCGCCCCAGCTCCTCGATCTCCGCGCCGCGGTCGGGGAGGGGGGCGACGTGGTCGCGTGGGAGACCCGGGCCTGGCTGCCGGCGGCGACCCAGGGCCTGCCGAGCATCCCGCTCCTCGCTCCCGTCGAGGCCGGCATCAACCAGCCGCTCGGGCGCTCGTCCGGCCAGATCCAGCAGAACATCGACCCGCCCTACCGGGTCGGGGCGGTCCACGCGGTGGTGCACTGGGTCGAGGACTCGCCGTTCCGGACGTCGCCCATCCGGACGCCGGGCAAGATCGCCAACACGTTCGCCGTCGAGTCGTTCGTGGACGAGGTGTGCGCGCTCGCCAAGGTCGACCCGGTGGCGTACCGCCTCGCCCGGCTCGCGGACCCGCGCGGCCAGGAAGTGATCCGGCGCGCGGCGGCCAGGATGGGCTGGCAGCCCCGGCCCTCGCCGCGCCCGGTGGACCCCGCCGCGGCCGTGCTGACGGGGCGGGGGATCGCCTACGTCCACTACAAGCACGCCGAGAACCACGTGGCGATCGCCATGGACGTGGCGGTCGAGCGCGCCACCGGCGTGATCCGCGTGACCCGGGTCGTGTGCGCCCAGGACTGCGGGCTCATGATCAACCCCGACAACGTGGCGAGCCAGCTCGAGGGGAACATCCTCCAGACGATCTCCCGCACGCTCCACGAGGAGATCGTCTTCGACCGGGAGCGGGTGACGAGCGTCGACTGGGCCGGCTACCCGATCCTCCGCTTCGACGAGGTGCCCGCGATCGAGCTCGAGATGATCCAGCGCCTCGACGATCCGCCCCTCGGCGTCGGGGAGGCGGCCTCGGCGCCCATCCCGGCGGCCCTGGGCAACGCGGTCTTCGACGCCACCGGCGTCCGCCTGCGCGTCGTGCCCTTCCGGCCCGACCGCGTCAAGGCGGCGCTGGCGGCGGCGCGCATCTAGCCCGGACCGTCGCCGCGCGGCCGGTCATCCACCCGGAGGCGACCCCATGCGCATCGGACTGACGGTCCCGACTCCGGGCGAGAACCCGGACCTCGCCACGCTCCTGACCGCGATGGAGCGCGCCGATGCGCTCGGCTTGCACGCCGTCTGGATGCCGAACATCTCGTCGCGGGGCTTCGACGCGGCGATGGCCCTCGCGCTCGGCGGCGCGCGGACGGCGCGCCTGGAGCTGGGGACGTTCGTGGTGCCGACGTTCACCCGACACCCCGTCGTGATGGCCCAGCAGGCGCTGACCGCCCAGGCGGCGACCGGCGGCCGGTTCGTCCTGGGGATCGGCCTGAGCCACCGCGTGTCGATGGAGGGGCAGTTCGGCTTCGACTTCTCGCGGCCGGTCCGGCACATGCGGGAGTACCTCACCTGCCTCGCGGCCCTCTTCAGCGGGCAGACCGTCGACTTCGCGGGCGAGGAGTTCCGCATCCGCAGCTTCGCCCTGATCCCGCCACCCGGCGTCGCGCCGCCGCCGATCCTGGTGGCGGCGCTGGGCCCGCAGATGCTGCGCCTCGCCGGGCAGCTCTCGGCCGGCACGGCGATCTGGGTCGGCGGGCCGCGCTACGTCGCGGTGGCCGCGGAGGCGATCGGCGCCGCCGCCCGCGAGGCCGGGCGGCCGGCCCCGCGCGTCCTGGCGAGCGTGCCCGTCTGCGTGACCGACCGCGCGCCGGCCGTCCGCGAGGCCGCCGCCGGATTCTTCGCCCGCTACGGCCAGTTGCCGTCCTACCGGGCCGTCCTCGACAAGGAGGGCGTCGCGGGTGCCGAGGAGGTCGCGCTCATCGGGGACGAGAAGGCGGTGGGCGAGGGCCTCGCGGCCTTCGCCCGGGCGGGCGCCACCGACTTCGCGGCCGCCGTGTTCACGCCTCCGGGAGAGGAGGCGGGGCGCACGCTGGCGTTCCTGGCCACGGCCGCCCGCGACGCCCGCGTCTGATGGAGCCGCGCCTCAGCCTGATCACGCTCGGCGTGGCCGACGTCGCGCGGAGCCGGCGGTTCCAGGGCCTCGCGCGGGTCAGAACGGCTTCGCCACCATGAGCCAGACGAGCAGCGCGACCACGAGCAGCTCCCACGCGCGGGCGGCGGACACGGCGCGGTCGCGGAAGGCCGCCGTGAGTGCGGGCGTGACCCGGCCCTGGGTGAGGGCGTCCCGGAGGGCCCGCTCGAAGACGCGGCCGCGAGGCAGGAGGACCAGGACGACCAGGGGAACCAGGCTGAGGTAGAGGACGAGCGAGGCCAGAACCCAGTTGATGCGCCCGCCTTCGAGGAAGCCAAGGATCGGCCAGCCCTGACGCCAGGCGGTCAGCAGGCCGAAGACGAGCACGGCGATCGACGGGACCCGGACCATGCGCTCGAAGCGCCCGGCGAGGCGGACGAGCGCCTCTACCGCGCGGACGTCGGCCGCCCGGGCGGCCTCCTGCAAGGCGACTCCGCGGCCGACCATGCCACTGACGAGCCAGAACGCGGTGAGGACGTGGAGGAGGTTCAGGCCGGTGCCGAGCGTCATGGTGCCTCCCGGCGCGCCTGTCGCGGGAAACGCGCCGCGGTCCATGATAGGCCTCGTTCTCGCGCCATGCGCTCGAGGAGCTGCGTGCGGACGACCTGATCACCATCGACGCGGTCAACGCGCTGCGCGGCGGCGTCGTAGCCCCGGGAGAGCTGGAGCGGGGAACATGGCGATCCGGGTTCGCACGGCGCGTGAGAAGAGCGAGGAGGCCAGGTGACTGACGAGCATCCGGGGGACGGCTGGCGGCGCGCGGTCGAGCGCCTCGAGGCCGCGATGAACACGCTCATGTCGGGTGACGCGAGCGCGATCAAGGCGCTGTACTCGCACCGGGACGACGTCACGGCGTTCTTCGGCTGGGGCGGCTACGAGAAGGGATGGGCCGAGGTGAGCCGGCGATGGGACTGGGCGGCCGCGCAGTTCCAGGGCGGCGGGCCGGTTCGCTACGAGCACCTCACGGCGGTGACCGCGCCGGGCCTGGCCGTCACGACGCACGTCGAGAGCACCCGCGTCCTGATTGCCGGCACCGACCGGCCGAGCGAGTGGTCGAACCGCGTGACGCACGTCTTCCGCCTCGAGGACGGGGAGTGGCGGCTGGTCCACCGCCACGCGAACCGCCTGGAGGCCCAGTACGAGCCCGGCACCCGGCTCCGCTGACGGCCGTCGTCCGCCGCGGCCCCGTCCGGCGTCCGGCTACCGCGTGCGGGCGCGCGGTTCTTGCCCCCGGGCACCGGCCGGGCGGCGTCAGCGCGCCCCCAGTGTCGGCGCGCGGCAACGGCCACGCCCTCACAGGCCAGCGCTTCGCGCCCAGGGGGCACGGCGGCACTGGGCTCGCGCACCTGGTCGATGGACCGTCGCGGTCGGGTCGAGCTCCTCCGGCCCTCGCGGGCGGGCGGAGATCGCGCTCCGCCCGCCCCGAGGCCCCGCTCACACGCGGGGCGGATCCGTGGCGCGATTCCAGTTACGGTGCTTGCCGACGGCGCCGACGAACGCCCGCACGTCTCGGACGACCGCCCAGTCGGCCCGATCGTCGGTCGGCACGCCCGCCGCCGTCGCGAGCTCTGCGCCGGCCCCCATGAGGAGTATCGGCTTGCAGTGACGGTACTGGTCCCGGAGGAACTCGCGCGCGTGCCCCAGCGCCGCGAGCGTCGTGGCCGCCTTCGCCCCATTCGGCACCACGACGGCGTCGAAGAGCACGGACGGCATCGTCTCGAGCGTGCCGTCCGGCTCCACCGTGTCTCCCTCGGCGGTCTCGACGGGGCCCAGCCGGGCCGCGACGAGCCGGACGACCGCCTCCGCTTCCGTCAGCGCTGTCTGCGCCGTGGCCACCGACTCCCCATCGATCCCGGGCGCCACCAGGATGGCGATCCGACGTCCACGGATGCTGCCGTCGCCCGGACGCGTGGTCAGGGACAGCGCCGGGGACTGCCTCACCTCGGTCTTCGGTGGCTCCATGACTCTCGGCATCGGGCGCGGCAGCTCCAGTCCGAGCGCGTCGGCGACCGGCTTCGCCAGCTCGTCCGAGACGTTCCGGAGCATGGCGACCGTCCGCTCGCGGATCGCGGGCACCTGGACCTTCGTCAGCTCGAAGCGGAAGGCGCGGATGATGTGCGCCTTCTCGTAGGGGGTCTGGCTGTTCCAGAAGAGCGTGGCCTGCGAGTAGTGGTCGCCGAACTTCTCCGGCTTCCCGCGCACCTTGTCGGCCGCGATCGGCTCGGGAAAGCTCGTGAATCCGCGCGTCCCCATCTGGAACGGGCAGCCGCCGCCGAGGGAGTTGGGCTCGTAGGCCACGCGGCCGCGGGGGATCGCCTGCCGATGGATGCCGTCGCGCTGGTTGTTGTGCGCCTGCGCAATCGGCGCGTTGATGGGGATCTCGTGGAAGTTCGGGCCCCCCAGCCGGAGCAGCTGGGTGTCGAAGTAGGAGTGGATGCGCCCGGCGAGCAGCGGGTCGTTCGAGAAGTCGATGCCGGGCACCAGGTTCTGGACGCCGAACGCGACCTGCTCGGTCTCGGCGAAGAAGTTGTCGGGGTTGCGGTCGAGCACCATGCGGCCGACGGGGGTCACGGGGACCAGCTCCTCCGGCACGATCTTCGTCGGGTCGAGCACGTCGAAGCTGAACCGCTCCGCCTGCGCCTCGGTGAAGATCTGAAGGCCGAGCTCGTATTCCGGGAGGACACCGGACTCGATCGACTCCCAGAGATCCCGGCGGTGGTAGTCGGAATCCGCCCCGGAGATCTTGACGGACTCGTCCCAGTCGAGGGAGTGCGTGCCCGCCCGCGGCGTCCAGTGGAACTTCACGAAGTGGGACTCGCCCGCGGCATTGACCAGCCGGAACGTGTGGACCCCGAAGCCCTGCATCATGCTGAAGCTGCGAGGCAGCGCGCGGTCGGACATGACCCACATCAGCATGTGGGTCGACTCCGGCATCAGGGAGACGAAATCCCAGAACGTGTCGTGGGCGCTCGCCGCCTGGGGCATCCCGTGGTGCGGCTCGGGCTTGACCGCGTGCACCAGGTCCGGGAACTTCATCGCGTCCTGGATGAAGAAGATCGGGATGTTGTTCCCGACGATGTCGAAGTTCCCCTCGTCGGTGTAGAACTTGGTCGCGAAGCCGCGTACGTCGCGCGCCGTGTCGATGGACCCCCGCTCGCCCGCGACGGTCGAGAAGCGCACGAAGACCGGGGTGCGCTTGCCCTTGCTCCGCCAGGAACGAGGCCCGAGTGTACTTCGCCATGGGGGCGAAGCACTCGAACACGCCGTGCGCGGCGGATCCGCGGGCGTGCACGATCCGCTCGGGGATGCGCTCGTGGTCGAAGTGCGTGAGCTTCTCCCGGAGGATGAAGTCCTCGAGGAGGGCGGGACCGCGGAATCCGGCCTTGAGCGAGTTCTGGTTGTCGGCGATGGGCTGCCCGAAGTTCGTCGTGAGCCCCCGCCCGCCGGAGTCCACGCGCACGCGGTCGAGGGGCGCGTTGCCCGGGTTGAGGCCGGGCACCGCGGCCGCGCCGGTCTTTGGGGACTCGGCCGCTCGGTCAGCGTGCTGGCGGTGACGGACGCGTCGGCCGGCTCGGCGGTCGCGCCGGGCTTCGGCGCGCCGGGCGGCGTCGCCGATCTCGCCGGGCTTGTTCCGGTTGAACGGGAAGGCCGCCGCCAGCGCCTGCGTCTTCCGCATCTTCGCTGCGGCCGCGTCGGCGCCGTCGCCATTCGTGCCACGGGGTCCTCGGCGAGGGCCGCTGACGGTCGACTTCGGCGGCGCCCTTTCCCGAGGGTGGGGTCTTTCGGATCTTGGCCATCGATGTACCTCTTGCTCGCGAGAGTGGGAGAGCCCACCCGCGGTAGTCGTTCGTTGGATGGCGGAGTTCTCTGGCGGAGGCAGGCTCACGCCGCCGGATCGAGGACGATTTGACCACCGACTCATGGCTTCTGCATGCCTCCCGAGACGAGGTGGTCTCGCTATGTAGCAAGTCGAGCGCCAGCCCGTCCTCGAGACGGAGGTCCGAGGCATCCGTCGAGTTGTTCGTGGCACCGGGGCGCGCTGTGTCAGCAGCCGCGCCGAGGGCGCCCACCGGCCCCGGAGATCCCTGATGCAGAGCGGGCGGCCGCTTACCGGCCTGTCAGCGCGTCGCCGCCACGTCAGAATGGCCACCCGGACCCGCTCGGGATCGAGGCCGGCGGCCTGTGGCAGAGTGCAGGCGGCATGACGAGAGTGCTCCCCGTGCTCCTGCTGCTGCTCCGGGGCTTCGCCGCGCCGGAGCCGGCCCTGGCGGGACCGGTGGGCCCGACCGACATCGTGCGCGTCGACGACTACATCGGGGCGCCCCGCGCGCTCTTCGGGCGGACGGGGGCCGACGTCGAGCGGACGCTCGGGCCGCCGCCGGGGGCCGAGCCGGGCGCGGTGCCGACGTACCGGGACCCGGCCGTCCTCCGGCCCACGCGCCGGCTGTCCTACCCCGGGCTCGTGATCGACGTGCTGGAGAGCGGGCGGATGCGGCGCGTCCGGATCGGGGCGCCGGGCCGGGGTGTCCCCTTCGGGCTCGACGTCGGGAGCCCTCGGGAGGAAGTCGAGCGCGTGCTGGGCGAGCCGCAGGAGGCCGCGGACAGCCACCTCATGTACCTCTACTCCGACGGCTACCCGGACACGGTCCACTTCCACCTGCGGGACGGCCGCGTCCGCGCGATCGAGTGGAACTTCGGCTCCGCCGAGTGACGAGGAAGCCGAAAGCCGGGGTCAGGCCTTGACTTTGATGCGTTTCACCGACCAGATGGCGGCGGCGGGGAAGCCTCCGGGGCGGCCGAGACCTTGACGTCGAAACCTCAACGCAATGATCAGTCAGGCCTGGCCCCGGTGTTTGGTAGTCAAGGGCTGACACCGGGCGAGGAGGCGTGATGGCGGGCGAGCGGCCGCGCGTGCGGGTGGGGCTGGTGGGGGCGGGGTTCGTGGCGCGGATCCACGCCGAGGCCTACCGGCACGTCCGGGGGATCGACGTCGAGCTCCGCTGGGTGACCGCCCGCCGGCCGGAGCGGGCGCGGGCCTTCGCCGAGGAGTTCGGCGTGCGGGCAGGTGGCGGACGACGTCCGGCGGATCCTCGACGACCCGGAGGTGGACGTCGTCGACCTCTGCGTGCCCAACGCCGTCCACGCCGCCCTCGGTCTCGAGGCCGCCCGGGCGCGGAAGCATCTCATCGTCGAGAAGCCCCTCACGGGGTTCTTCGGCGATCCGGCGACGCCCCGCCCCGAGATGCTCCGCGCGGCGCTCGCCTCGGCCGACGCCCTGATCGACGCGTGTCGCGCGGCGGGCGTCCGTCTCTGCTACGCCGAGAACTGGGTCTACGCGCCGCCGATCCAGAAGGCGCGCCGGCTCCTCGCGGCGGCGGGCGGGCCGATCCTCCGGCTCGTGGGCGAGGAGAGCCACTCGGGCACCCACGCGCCCGCGAACAAGCGGTGGGTGACGGCCGGCGGCGGCTCCCTCCTCGGCAAGGGCTGCCACCCGCTCGGCGGCATCCTCTATCTCAAGGCGGACGAGGGCCTCCGGCTCCGGGGGCGGCCGGTCCGCCCCGTCTCGGTCCTGGCCGAGGTCGCCCACCTCGCCGACACCGAGACGTTCCGCGGCGCCGCCCCCCGCTACCTCAACACCGTCGAGGGCGCCGACGTCGAGGACTGGGGCGGCATGCTCGTGCGCTTCGACGACGGCACGGTCGCCCAGGTCTCGGCCGCCGACGTCGTGCTGGGCGGGATCCGGAACCAGCTCCAGGTCTACGCCGCGAAGGCGGTGATCCTCTGCAACATGAACCCGAACGACGCCGTCCAGGCCTACGCCCCCGACACGACCGTGTTCGGCGACGAGTACATCACCGAGAAGATCGAGACCAAGGCCGGGTGGACGTTCCCTCAGCCGGACGAGGACTGGATGACCGGGTACCCCGGCGAGCTCCAGGACTTCGTCGAGAGCGCGGCGCTCGGCCGCGAGCCCTTGTCCGGCGGCCCGCTCGCCCGGGACGTCCTCGCGGTCATCTACGGGGCGTATCTTTCGGCCGCGGAGGGCCGGCGCGTCGAGCTCGGCGGCTATCTCCGCTGAGCTCCGCTCAGGGGCCGAGGAGCCGGAGCTCCGCGACGGACCAGTCGAACACCGGGTCGCCCGCCGTCTGGACGATCCGGACGGCGCGCGCGCGGACCGGCGGGAAGCGGAGCGCGACGCGCTCGACCCCGTCGCGCAGGACGTGCGTGCCGGCCCAGACGAGCGGCCCGAGGAGCGCCGGCTCCGCGGGGACGCGGACCCAGGTGCCATCCTCGCGGGCCACCTCGACGGCCGTCCCCCGCGGATAGTCCGTCGCGAACCCGCCCAGATCGAGATCCACCCCCACCAGCGCGGCCGGGGCCGGCAGGTCCACCTGGAGCCAGTCGCCGGGCTGCTGCGGCCGGCCCGTCGACCAGCGGGTCTCGGGCCGGCCGTCCACGACCGCCCCGGCGCTCCCCGCGCCGGGACTGCCCGACAGCGACCAGCCCGTCCGGGCCAGCGGCACGCCGCCGAGCGGACGCGGTGTGAAGCGGGTGAGGAGACGGTAGCCGCCGACGTCCTCGCGGGCGAAGCTCCAGCCGGCGCGGGCGATGGCGGCCTCGATGCCGGCCGCCGAGGGAAGCTCGGGCGGGTAGGCGATGGCCAGATCGGCCGCCGGCGCCACGGACGGCAGGAGGCCCGGCGGCCGCATGGTGCCGTCGAGGTCGTGGAGGTTCGCGGCCGGCGTGGCCAGGCGACCCCGTGACGCGTGGGCCAGGCGCGCAGCGACGGCATGGTCGCCCAGGACACGCCGGGCCCCGATCCGCCCGAGGGCCAGGAGGGCGGGCCCGGGATCGCCCGGCGGGCCACCGGTCACGCCGCCGGTCTCGTAGACGGCCAGCTCGCGAATCGTCCACGCGAAGCGCGAGCTGGCGCCGAGCTGCGTGAGGCGCACGTGGCGGGCCCGCTCGGGCGTGAAGCGCAGCTCGATCCGGCCCCAGCGCACGCGTCCCATCGGATGACCGCCGGACCAGTAGAGGGGCCCGTAGTAGTCCCCAATCGTCGCGGGCGGCGGTCCAGCGCTGGCCGTCGAGCGACAGGTCCACGCGGAGCCCCGGGGGCACCTCCTGGAAGACCCGCGGCAGCAGGGTCACCATCCCGACCTCGTGGGGCCCGCCCAGGTCGACCTGGATCCAGACGTCCGAATCGCGGCCCGCCCGGGGGTTCCAGAGGGTCCGCGCGTCCCGGTCGGTCGTGTGGCGCGCGAGCGCCGGCTGGTGTGAGGCCGTGACGGTCCACCCATCCACGGGAATCTCGCGATGCCCGTCCTGCTCGAGGCGGAAGCCGGCGTGGAGCCGCCAGCCGAGCGGCAGGGTCTCGGTGGCCCAGGCGACGCCGGCGGCGGCCAGGCTCCGGTCGAGTCCGGGCGGCGGGGCGACCGCGAGGTAGGCCACCCGGCGCGCGCCGTCCACACGCTCGGCGAGCGGCGGGTACCGCTCCTGGTAGAGGTGCGAGACGGCGACCCGCTCCGCGCTGACGAACGTGAGCACGGTGGGCTCCGGGTCGTGCGTGTACACGGCGGCGTGCCCCGCGGACTCGAGCCGCGCCGCGATCGCGAGGAGCGAGCGGTTGATCGCGCGCTGGCCCTCCCAGCGCTCCGCGGAGAAGATCCACGGGTAGGCGACCCAGAGCCCGGCCACGTGCGCGCCCACCAGCGCGAGCGCCAGGCCCACGGCGGCCGGCCGGCTCCGCCGGGCGAGCGCCGCCAGGAGCACCCCCAGCGCCACCGGCAGCACCGCGACGACGGGGATCAGGTAGAGCGGCTCGGCGAGACCGAGGTGCCGGCCATGCTCGGCGAGCACGACCACCGTCGAGCCGAGACCGACGACGCCGGCGACGAGCCCCCCGCCGGCGCCCCACCGCCGGAGACAGGCGCCGACGGCGGCGGCCAGGACGATCAGCGCGAGGCCCGCGAGCCAGCGGCCCCCGGGGCCGTCGAGGGCCTGCTGCGGAAGGCCGATCAGCACCGGCAGCGCGTTGCCGAGCAGGAGGCGGGCGTGCTCGAGGACCGTCGCGGGATGGGCCAGAGGCGTGCGGAGCGCCCCGAGATGGCCGTGCACGGCCCCGAACACCCAGACCGGCGCGCTGCCGAGGGCGAATGCCAGCGGGAGGGCGAGCGCCTCGCGGCCGAGCCGGGGCCGCGCGAGGAGAATCCAGCCGGCGGCCACCGCGATCGGGATCGTGTGAATGAGGTTCGTCCACCAGGCGAGCCCGGCGATCAGGCCGGCCACGAGCAGCGCGCGGGTGCGATCCGCGCGCGTGGCGCCAGGGTCCGTGACGCGCAGGCCCAGGAGGAGGATGAGGAGCGTGAGGACCGGCACGAGGTCGTAGTAGAGACGCGCATCGTGGGCCCACTTCAGAAGGATCGGCGTCGGGACCAGCGCGAGGAGGGCCGCCCAGCGGCCGGCGCCGGCAATGCGCCGGGCCAGGAGGGCGCAGAGCCACACGTGAAGGGCCGACAGGGCCAGCGGCAGCAGGCGGAGCGTCTCGATCGACGAGCCGAGCAGCGCGAACGGGAGGGCGTGGAGGTAGCCGTCGACCGCGCCCATGTACGCCTGCCCGTGGAAGTACACGAGAAACTCGCCGGCGAGGGTGCGGCGGCCCATCAGCCCGGCCGTCCCCTCGTCGAACCAGATGACGGCCGAGGCGGCGGCCGCCAGGCGCACGACGATGCCCGCGACCACCACGATGAGGAAGCCCAGGGCCGCGGGCCGCCCCGCCCACCCCGTTCGCTGCTCCGCCGTGCTCCGTTCCGTCACGCGTGCGCTCGCCCCGAGTCCGTGGCAGCATTGGCTCGGCCGGCAGGGCTGTCAAGGGTCGCGACGCCGGAGACGTTGACCCCGAGCGGGTGGACCGGATAGGGTCAACTGGACCGGCCACCCACCCCGCATGCGGAGGAGACGGCGAACATGGCTGCTGTGACGGCGAAGATCCTGCACGTGGACCTCGGCACCCGGACGACGCGTGTCGAGGAGATTGCCGAGCCGGTGCTGCGACGGTATCTCGGCGGCGGGGGCCTGGCGGCGTACCTGCTCCTCCGCGACATGCCGGCGGGCGTGGATCCGCTCGGGCCCGACAACGTGCTGGTCTTCACGACCAGCATCATCAACGGCCTGTCGCTCTCCGGCACGAACCGCTACACGGCGGCGGCGAAGTCGCCGCTCACCGGCGGGTACGGGGAGTCGGAGGCGGGCGGGTGGTGGGCGCCGGAGCTCCGGGCGGCCGGGTACGACGGGATTACGGTCCGGGGCCGCGCCGAGTCGCCGGTCGTACCTCTGGATCAAGGACGGCCAGGTCGAGTTCCGCGACGCCCGGCCGTACTGGGGAAGCTCTCCGGCGAGGTGCAGGAAGGGCTCGAGCAGGAGCTCGGGGACAAGCGCATCCGGGTCCTCCAGACCGGCATCTCCGGCGAGCGCGGCGTCCGGTTCGCGGCCATCGTCAACCAGCTGAAGCACTTCCACGGCCGGTGCGGGCTCGGCGCCGTCATGGGCGCGAAGAACCTCAAGGCCATCGCGGTCCGGGGCATCGAAGATCAACTCGCCGGTCGACAAGGCCGGGGCCAAGTCCGCGCTCACCTTCTTCAAGGAGCACTACGACCGCGCCCGCGACCGCTTCCACCAGACGGGCACGGCGGGCGGCCTCCTCAACCTCGAGGCGAGCGGGATCCTGCCGACCCGGAACTTCCGCGACGGCTCCTTCGAGCACGCCAAGGCGATCAGCGGCCAGAAGATGGCGGAGACCATCCTCGTGAACCGCGGGACCTGCTACGCCTGCATGGTGGCGTGCAAGCGGGAGGTCGAGGTGAAGGAGCTCGGCGTGACGCCGCGGTTCGGCGGGCCCGAGTACGAGTCCCTCGCCGCCACCGGATCGCTCTGCGGGGTCGGCGACCTCAACGCGCTCGCCAAGATCAACCAGCTGCTGGCGCAGTACGTGCTGGACTCCATTTCCACGGGGGTCGCGATCGCCTTCGCGATGGAGTGCTACGAGCACGGCATCATCACCAGGGCCGACACGGGCGGGGTCGAGCTCGTCTGGGGCAGCGCCGAGGCGGTGGAGCAGATGGTCCACCTGATCGGCCGCCGGGAAGGGATCGGCGAGCTCCTCGGCGAGGGCGTCAAGCGCGCGGCGGAGCGGCTCGGCCGCGGCGCCGAGCGGTTCGCGATGCACGTCAAGGGGCAGGAGCTCCCGATGCACGATCCGCGCG
This sequence comes from uncultured Candidatus Rokubacteria bacterium, assembly GCA_963745015.1. Taxonomy (GTDB): domain Bacteria; phylum Methylomirabilota; class Methylomirabilia; order Rokubacteriales; family DASRDR01; genus DASRDR01. Next base: position 309,686 of record CAVUVU010000004.1, on the reverse strand, counting down.
GCAAGAAGAGCCTGGCGCTCGCGTACGCGCTCTCGCCCACGGGGGCGGATCACATGGAGGCGCCGCACGACCCGCTCTACGAGGGGTTCCATCCCGATGGCCATCCGCTCGGCGGCCTCGGCCTCATCGAGCCGGTGAAGATGCTCGACCTCGGGCCCCGCAAGGTGCGGGCGTACTACTACACGCAGCAGGTCTGGAGCTTCTACAACTCGGTGGGGATGTGCGACTTCGTGGGGACGCCGCTCAACGCGCTGGGGCTCGAGCAGTTCATCGGGTACGTGAACAGCGTGACCGGCTGGAACATGAGCCATCTACGAGCTGATGAAGGTGGGCGAGCGGTCGAACACGCTTGCGCGCCTCTTCAACTGCCGCGAGGGCTTCACGCCGGCCGACGATGTCCTGCCCGCGCGCATGCACGAGGGGATCGGCAACGGGGCCCTCAAGGGCGAGCGGGTCGATCCCGACCAGTTTCTGGCCGCCCGGCGCCTCTACTACGAGATGGCGGGGTGGGACGGGGAGACCGGCCGGCCGACGGCCGCGCGCCTGGCCGAGCTCGAGGTGGACACGTCGGTCTTCCAGACCGCCTGACCGGGCCCGGGTCGTGAGGCGAGGGGCTGCGGTGAACGCTGCAGCCCCTCGCCCTTTTCAGGGAGAGCGGGCGCCGGTGATGCCCCGCCCGGGGGGGCGTGAGGGCCTCGTCCGGATCGGGCTTCTCGCCACGATCCGCGCCGGATGCCGGCCGTGGCGCCAGGTCCGCAGGCTCGGACCCCTGCGAGAGGAGGCTCTGCCGTGAGCGCCCTGACGACGCCGGTCGAGACCCTGCCGCGAGCCGAGCTCGGGCGGCTCCAGCTCGAGCGCCTCCGCGCGCTCGTGGAGCGCGCGTCCCGCGTGCCCCTCCACCGGGACCGGCTCGCGGCCGCCGGGATCAGACCCGACGGGATCCGCGCGCTCGACGATCTCCGGCGGCTGCCGTTCACGACGAAGGCGGACTTCCGCGACACGTACCCGTTCGGCCTCCTCGCGGTGCCGATGGACCAGATCGTGCGCATCCACGCCTCGTCCGGGACCACCGGGAAGGCGACCGTCGTCGCCTACACGCGCGGGGACCTCGACGTCTGGACGGAGGTGATGGGCCGGACGCTTCGGGCGGGCGGCGTGCGCCCGGGCGACGTCGTGCAGAACGCGTACGGCTACGGCCTCTTCACGGGCGGGCTCGGCTTCCACTACGGGGCGGAGTCGCTGGGAGCCGCGGTGATCCCGGTCTCGGGCGGCTTCACGGACCGGCAGCTCGTCGCCTTCCAGGACCTCGGGAGCACGGTGCTCTGCTGCACGCCCTCGTACGCGCTCCACCTGGCGGAGGCGATCGAGGAGGCCGGCCTGCCGAGCGACGCCCTGCGCCTCCGCGTGGGCTTCTTCGGCGCCGAGCCGTGGACCGAGGCCATGCGGACCGCCATCGAGCAGCGGCTCCGCCTGATGGCGCTCAACATCTACGGGCTGTCGGAGATCACGGGTCCCGGGGTCGCCGTCGAGTGCCCCGAGCGCCGGGGCATGCACGTGGCGGAGGACCACTTCCTGCCGGAGGTGGTGGATCCCAAGACCCTCGAGCCGGTGCCGCCCGGCGCGACCGGGGAGCTCGTGCTCACGACGCTCAGCAAGCAGGGCATGCCGCTCCTCCGGTACCGCACCCGCGATCTCACGTCGCTCGATCCCGGCCCGTGCCGCTGCGGGCGCACGCTGGTCCGGCTCGACCGCATCATGGCGCGGTCCGACGACATGCTGATCATCCGCGGCGTCAACGTGTACCCCTCGCAGGTGGAGCACGCGCTTCTCCAGATGCCGGAGCTCGCGCCGCACTACCTCCTGGTGGTCCGGCGCGAGCACAGCCTCGACACCCTCGAGGTGCAGGTGGAGAGCCAGCCCGGGGCGGCGCCGCCGGGGGAGGGCGCGTCGGGAGCGCTCGCCGCGCGCGCCCGGCGCCGGCTCGGGAGTCGCTCGGCGTGTCGGTCGAGGTCAGCATCGTGGCGCCGAAGACGATCGAGCGGAGCGCCGGCAAGGCCAAGCGCGTCCTCGACCTCCGCGGGCAGGGCGGCTGATCCGGGCGGTCAGCCGGCCGGGGCCGCCCCGTCGTGGAGGAGCCGGTGGATCGCCTCGGGGGAGACGGCCCGGCCGGCGCTCCCGGACCGGCCGCCGGGCGTGCGGAGGAGATAGAATCCCTCGGGGCGTGCTGTCCCGTGAACTTCTGGCCGACGGCCGGCGCCGCCACCCGCGGCTCGGCGAGGCGCAGGGGGGAGTCGAAGGTCGCATCGTCCCAGCTGACGACCAGGTCCGGCAGGACGGACGTCGTCGCCGCGGCGGCGTCGGGCGCCGTGCGGAAGACGGCGCGGACGATCGGCCGGCCGTCCACGTGCCGCGCTCCGCGTAGCGTCCGCTCGAGCCGCGCGCAGAGCTCCTCGTAGCCGCCGGGCTCGACGATTCCCTGCGTCTCGCGGCCCCGGAGGTTGAGCCGCACCCATCCGTTCTGGTCGGTTGGCAGCGAGAAGGCGGTCGTGCGCGACCAGTCGTAGGCCGGCAGCCACATCGCCGGCTGGGAGAGGCGGAGGGTGACCGCTCGCGGCACCCGGCGGTGGTAGAGGCGCTTGACGGCGCCGGGCAGGCTGCCCTTGACGATGGCCGCAGCCCGCCGGGCCGCCTCCGCCCGGGAGTGGCGGCGCCAGGGTCGCTCGACGGCGAAGCCGGTGGCCCGCAGGAGCCTCTCCAGGATCGTGGGGATGCCGCGCGCCGCGCGCATCCCGTGGAGCGAGAACACCAGCACCGTCGCCTGTGGGCCCGCGACGTCACGGAGGCGGCCGATGGCCCGGTCGACGGCCTGCAGGAGCGCCCTGGATTCCGTGGCCGCTGCGCTCGTCCGGCGTGGCCAGGCCGTGGTCCGGATGCGTGGGGTCGATGGCGTGCCAGAGGAGGTGCTCCGCGTGGTGCACCTCCGGGAACACCAGGACGAAGAGATCGGGCGCGGTCTCGACGAGCAACCGCTCGGCCAGCCGTCCGCGCTGCTCCACGCCCTGAACACAGCTCGCGACGAGCCGCTCCAGTCCGGCGTGATCGCGAGGTCCCGCGGCGTCGACGGCGCCCGCGGCGAAGGGATGCGTCCCGCCGGCGCGGCGGACGAGCGTCGCGAGGCTCGGGGGCGATACCTCGAGCCGGCCCTTCAGGTAGTCGTGGGCCCCCCAGTCGAGCACCTCGCTGCAGCCGGGGATGCCGAGGAGCGGAGCGAACGGCACGTCGAGCACGGCGACGGACCGGCCGCGCTTGGCCTCCGCGCCCCAGAACGGCTCGAAGTGGTCCCAGGACGGGCGCGCCAGGTCCATGGTCTCGGGGCGCCACGCCCACTCCCCGAAGAGCCCATGGGCGGCCGGCGGGGTGCCGGTCAGGAACGAGGGCCACATCGCCCCGCTGTTGACGGGCTCCGGAGCGATGACCGGTCCCCAGACACCTTCCCGGGCAAGGTTGCGGAGGCTCGGCAGGTCGCCGCGATCGAGCAGCCGGCGCACGAGCGTGGGCTCCGCGGCGTCGATGCCGATGGCCAGCACGGGGCCGCGGTCAGGGACCTTCATCGAGGTGCCTGGAGGATAGCCGAGGCCGAGGCGCGTCGCCACGGCCATTGCGGCCTGCGCGGTCCGCGCCGCCCGGGCGCTCGAGGCGTCGGTGTTTCACGCGGCGGCCACTGCCGGAGCTGCGCCAGGCCCAGGCTGCCGGGCGCCGCTGCGGCTCGATCGTCTTCGGCGCCGCGATGCGGACTACGGCCGGCACGCGCCCCGTCCTGGACTGCGAGGAGAAGGCCGGCCAAGGACAGGCTAGTGCGATCGCTCCTGAGACTCAGTCGGGCGGTCGGGTCGGCTGACGCCGTTGCGGACGCTCTCCCCCTCGAGTCTCGTGATCGAAGCTGCCGTGCGCTCAGCTCAAAACCCGACCGACCCTGGCAGCACGATCAGCGTGGGTGTGCTGGTTGCGGTGCCGTCCGCGGTCGTGATCGTGATCTTTGCGGTGACCGCCAGCGCTGGGACCGTGAATGTCACCTCGGTCGGCGACGAGGAGACGACGGCGGCCACGACCGTCCCCACCTTGACGACGGGGTCGGCCCCTCCCGTCGTGAGATTGGTTCCGTTGACCACGACCTCACTGCCCAGCCCAGCCTCCGGGGTGAAGCTGGCTATCTTCGGCAGCAGCTTGTAGCTCACCGTGCTCGTGGTCGCGCCGATTGCGTTCGTGAGGGTCACGGGGCCGGTCACCGCGCCCGCCGGGATGATCGCCTTCAGCGACGTGGCGGTCCCCCCGGGCAGCGGCACCACGGGACCCGCCCCGTTGAAGGTCACCTCGGTGACCCCGGTGAGGTTCGTGCCCGTGATGGTGAGGGTCGTGCCGACCGGCGCGGGGTTAGGCGAGAAGCCGGTCGCCCGGGGCGGCTGCTGGACCGTGAGGGTGTCGAGGCTCAGGGCGGTGCCGTCCACGGTTGTGACGCTGATCTTGCCGTTGCCCGCCCCCAGGGGCACGGTGAACGTGAGCTCCGTGAGCGTGCTCGTCTGAATCAAGCCCGGCGGCACGGTCGTCGTCCCGACCTTCACCGTCGGGTTCACTGCCGCGCGCAGGTTTGTTCCCGTGACCGTCACGAGGTCCGCGCTGCCACCGACCGCGGAGGGCGGCGTGAAGCATGGGGCACCGCCGTCCAATGTGAAGATGATGTATTTGAGCCGTCCCGGCAGGGGGCCGGCATGATTCACGATCATGAGGAACCCAGTGCACGGACTTACACTACTACTACAGGAGACGACCACCGATTCCACTGGGTCACCACTTGCGATGTTGTTCGTGGCGACTCGGAAGACGGCGGGACCGGTGGGGGAGTCGAGCCCGTAGATATCCAGGTCATTCGTGGTTCCGGATCCGCCGGCTGAGAAGAATGGCGAATCCCATTGCAGGACCAACCGGAAAGCACTCTGCGCAGGCATCGTGATCTGTTGAGTGATATTCGACGTGCCACTGAACACGTGAGGCGTCCCCCCAAGAAAGAGAGCGCCAAACGTGCCGCCGGCCGGCAAGGCCGTACCCGACACGAATGCATGATCGTAGCTTCGACGCGCATCATTACCAGCCGCGGAGAAATAGGCCACACCTGAGGCGACGACTTCGTCCACCGCCTGGGCGATGACGCCGTCCTGGAACATCGGCGCGAGATAGTAGAAGACGTCGTCCACGATGACCTTGGCGCCCGTGTCATAGAGCGCCCGGATGTTGTTCGCGAAACCGGCTTGACCCGTGAAGGCGGTGGCGAAGACCAGGTCGGCGCCGGGCGCGACGTCGTGGACGATCTGAAGCATCGCCCGGCCCTCGTCGATCCTGGACGAGCAGTCGGGTCCCTCCTCCAGTACCGTCACGGGAGAAAGGTCGCCGCTGGCCACGTCCCCTGCGGCGCCACCCAGGCAGTTGAAGCTGTCAGAGAGGACGCCGACCTTGACGCCGGAGCCGTCCAGGCCGAACGAAGCTCGCACGACGTCGGCGCGCATCACGTGGTCGCCCTGGCTGGTCACCAGCCCGACGTTTGTGGTGCTGAGCGCCTGTTGTGCGAACTGGAGGGAGGCCACGCCCTCCAGGGATGGGATCGCCGTGATGGGTATGCGCGCGGAGACCAGGCGCCCGGCGACGGCCGTATTGGTGGCTCCGAGGGCAATGAGCTCGGCCTCGAGTGCGGCCGGATCGTCCGCGGCGACGGCGTCGATCGTCACCCAGTCGCCGGTGACGGTCGGCGGCAATGCGGTGAAGCTGTCGGGCGCAACCTGGGGCGCCGCCAAGGTGGCAGCGGAAGGGAGTGACGCCAGCTCGGAGAGATCTTGCGATATCCGGGTCGCCGGCTTTGTATCTTGGGCTGCGGCCGCGCCCGCAACACTCAACAGCAGGAGGCTAACCATCCACGCCATCAGAGTGCGTTTCACGTGGCCGCCTTTTCTCCTCCAAGCGTCGACACGACCGTCACCTGCTTCCTTGCGCTATGGATTTTCACGAAACCAACTCTCCTAACCGTTGGGCCCATGAGTTGTGGACATCGCGGCTCGGGCGAACCTGAGCTCCGGCAAGGCGGCCATCGCCGCGATCTGGGCGATGGGCAACTGCCCGGAGACGATGCGCCCTGCCGTCACCGCGCCCCGCATGCCGAGGGCGACGAGCTTCGTCTTCAGCTCCTCGACGCCGCTCGGTGGCGACCGCGTCGATGATCACGCGATCCTCGACCAGCCGGATCGAGGGACCTGGCGGAACCATCGCGCGGCCGTGCTCCTGGGCCACCCGGTACTCCTCGTAGAGCACCCGCAGCTCCGATCCGACCTTGGCCAGCGCGCCGTCACCGGCCGACGCTGCCTCGAGCGGCCGTACGAGCATCAGGGACGCCGCGACCAGAACCAGGAAGAACGTCCCGCGGGTGCCCATGCTGGCCTGCCACGTCAGCGCGACGTCACGACGTCGACTCATTGGGGCCTCAGCACCCTGTCCTCGCGGATGCCACTGACGAACAGGGATCCCGCGAGCCGCCGCAGCGCATCGGCCGATGCGTTCAGACCCAGGAATGGAGTAGTGGCGTAGCGGCGAAGAACTTGGTGGTCCGTGCCGGCCAGCTCCTGGAGGACCTGATCCTGCGCCCGGGCGATCGCCTCGGGGGTCGGGGTACCCGGCGGATCGAGCTTGAGCTCGACGATCACCCGGAGCGGGCCCTGACGGGCGGCCTTGGCGGCGAGCTCGTCGATGGTGGGGGGAACCGCCGCCTGGGCGGCGGCCGTTCCGGCTCCGGTCAGCAGGATTATCCCGAGCAGGAGCGCCGGGCCGAGCCGGTGCCGGTCTCGTGGGGACCACGGGGAGCTCTTCCGCACTTCATCCTCCGGCTGACTGATTCGTGGGCACGACGTTGACGAGCCTCTGCTGTTAGGCAAGTGCCGTGCCATCAAGTGAAACAGCTGCAACTCATTGAAAACGCGGATACTGCGTCTAGCGGCTCTGATCCCACGAACGGGGGCCGGGACCAATTCCGCAGAAATTTGCCCCGGTTTCCACCAAGCGGCGCGCCGACCGCCGGTGCTACCGGAACCGTCTTCGAGTCGAGCCGGGCCGAGGACCGGCTGAACATGCGCTACGAGGGGGGCCGAGCACCGCCATCCGGCTCGGCCAGGAGAGTCCGCGGCGCGTGGACCGAATTCCAGATCGCGTGTTGCCGCCGCGCTTGGCGGAGGACACTACTTTGGGGCACGGATGAAGTCAAGTTCTCCCCGTCGGCGCCAGCCCTTCCCATGTCCCTGCGGCTTCCGCTGCCCGCAGCCCCGGGCCCCTTGACAGGCCCGCCGCCGCCCCCGGAGAATCGCGGCGTCACGGGGATCGATGGTCGCGCCGCCCAGGGGGCGCCGTTGCCCTGCCGGTCGACGCCGACCCACCACATCCGACTCGACCGGAGGGATGCCATGAGCCGACTGGATCGCCGGACCTTCCTCAAGGGCGCGGGGATGCTCGGAGCCTCGACGGCGCTCGCCGGAGCGGGAGCCCGGCCCGCACGCGCCGACAAGCCCATCAACTTCAGCGGCTGGGTCTTCAAGCCCGACACCGTCAAGGACTACGTCGACTTCTTCAACCAGAAGCACGGCGGCCAGGTGAAGTACGAGGCCATCCCCTGGGCCCAGTACCACCCGACGATGGAGACCCGCACCTTCGCCGGCGAGGTGGTGGACGTGATGTACTGCGCCCACAACTTCCGCGAGCGCTGGCACGAGAACGGGCTCCTCCGGAAGGTCGACGACCTCCCGGGCATGGACGAGCTCAAGAAGAAGATGACGCCGGCGAACCTCGAGAGCCTCAAGAACAAGGACGGCTCGCTGTCGTCGGTCCCGTACTTCACGAGCCTGTTCATCCTGATCTACAACGAGCCCATGCTGCAGCAGGCCGGCATCAAGGCGCCCGCGAAGACGTGGGACGAGCTCATGGAGCACTCCATGAAGCTCAAGAAGGACAAGGTCAGCGAGACCCCGTACCTCCCGAACTGGAACAACAGCCCGTCGGGGACGATGCCGCAGTTCATGAGCGACTGCTTCTCCGAGGGCGCGACCGTCTTCGACGCGAAGAACCAGGTCATCGTGGACCAGGAGCCCGGCGCCGCCCGCGCGATGGAGCGCTGGCAGAAGGCGTGGAAGGCCGAGCTGGTCAACCCGGAGGTCCTCACGAAGACCTCCTCGACCGACACGCACCGGCTGTTCTGGACCGGGCGCTACGCCTACACCACGACCCACTCGTACTACCTGAAGTCCAGCGCCGGCGAGCCCGAGAACTCCAAGCTCGCCCCGAAGAAGGCGAAGATGACGATGTACCCGGGCACCGGCCAGAGCTACATGTGGACCGACGGGTACACGATCAACGCCAAGTCGAAGAATCTCGAGGACGCCTGGAAGCTGGCCCGGTTCCTCGGCGGGAACCTGAACGGCGACTGGTACGTCCAGCGGCAGTGGTGCCTGCTCGCCGGGCTCGACAACCCGTACCCCGAGATGTACGACCACCCCGAGATCGTGAAGTCCTACGACAACTGGATCGACCTGAAGCTCCTGAAGACCCAGTACACCAAGGGCAAGGTCATCGCGGCGTACAAGGAGCCGTGGTACGGCGAGTACGACACGAAGGCCATCCCGATCGTGCAGAACATCATCCGCGGCACGCTCGACGGTGCCGCAGGGTCTCAAGGACCTGGCGAAGCTCCAGAAGTCGCTCGCCTAGGTACCCGGCGGGGGGCAGGGAGCTCGGATGGGCGCCGAGCCCACGGGGGCGCCCGGAGCCCTCAGCATCGAGAGGACCGGCCGGCGGCGGACGCGCACCGCCCGCCGGCCGGCCGCCCTCTCGGAAGCGGCGTTCGCCTGGCTCCTCGTCATTCCCGCCGTCCTCGGCATCCTCCTCGTCGTCGTCTTCCCGCTCGTCTACTCGCTCTGGATGAGCTTCACCGAGGTGAACCTGCTCCGCGCGACGGGGCCCGCGATCGAGCTGTTCGGCGTGCGGCTCCCGCTCTTCCGGTACGTGGGTCTCGACAACTACGCGCGGACGTTCGCCGACCCCGTCTACTGGAGCTCGCTCTGGCGCACCCTCTACTTCGTGGCGGCCTTCGTCCTCGAGGCCACGCTGGTCGGCCTCGGGATGGCCCTCGTCCTCCACGAGCGCTTCGCCGGCCGGCCGATCATGCGGAGCCTCCTGCTCGTCCCGTGGTCCCTGTCGCGCGTCGTGGTGGGGCTCCTCTGGATCGGGCTCCTCGACTTCGAGTTCGGCGCGCTCAACGGCGTGCTCCACCGGGCGGGGCTGATCGACGGGTACATCGCCTTCTTCAAGGACGGCTTCCAGGCGCTCAACGTGCTCGTCTCCGTCTACATGTGGAACCAGGCGCCGTTCGCGACGCTCCTGTTCCTGGCGGGGATGCAGTCGATTCCCGAGGAGCACTACATGGCGGCCGCGGTGGACGGCGCCGGCTACTGGCGGCGGCTCTTCCACATCACGCTGCCGGCGCTCCGGCCCATCCTGTTCCTGATCCTGGTGCTCAGCACGGTCAACGGGTTCCTCATGCTCGACCTGATCTACGTCCTCACCATGGGCGGCCCCGGCCAGGACACCACGACCATCTCCTGGCTCGGGTTCCAGACGGCCTTCAGCTTCTTCAAGTTCGGCCCGGGCACCGCGATCCTCTACACGCTGACGGCGCTGTGCCTCCTGCTGACGTTCGTGTACCACTGGGTGGTGCTCCGCCGGTTCGAGGCCGAGGCCTGATGGGCGGATCGATCGTCGGCGAGCGCGGGCTCGGGCGCCGCCTCCTGGTCTACGGCCTGGTCGGCGTGGTGACACTCTGGCTCGTCGGCCCCTTCGTGTGGCTGTTCGTCACCAGCGTGTCGTACCAGAAGCACCTGCTCGTCCGGCCGTTCTCGCCGGTCCCGCCCGAGGTCACGTTCGACAACTACCGGATGATCTTCGGGCTGCTGCGCTTCCACGCCGAGGGGCAGGCGGCGAAGATCCTGCCCTCCATGCTGAACACCCTCATCGTGGCCACCCTGGTGACGGCGCTGAACCTCGTGGTGGGCACGACGGCCGGGTACGCCTACGCCCGCTTCCGGTTCCCGCTGAAGGGCCTGTCGCTCTACACGCTGCTCTTCACCCGGATGCTGCCCACGATCGTCCTCATCCCCGCGTTCTTCCTCATGTTCCGCGCGTTCGGGCTCCAGAACTCGCTGACCGGGCTCACGATCGCGTACTGCGCCTTCACCCTGCCGTTCACGATCTGGATCATGAAGGCGTACTTCGAGACGATCCCCGCCGAGCTCGACCGGAGCGCGCTGGTGGACGGCTGCAACCGCCTCCAGGCGTACTACCGCGTCATCCTGCCGGTCTCGGGGCCCGGGCTGGTGGCGGGCGGCGCCTTCACCTTCATGCTGTGCTGGAACGAGTTTCTCGTCGCCCAGGTGCTGAACACGAAGCCCGGCACCACGACCTTGCCCCCGGTGATCGCCGCCATGAACGCCCAGATCAACATCGACTACTCGGTGATCGCCGCCTCCGGCTTCCTCGGGGCGCTGCCCGCGGTGATCCTCGTCCTCGTCTTCCAGCGCTACCTCGTCCAGGGCCTGACCGCCGGCTCCGTCAAGGGGTAAGCCCGCCGGGCTTCCGCCGGCCGCGCTCCGGACCGCGGCCTTCAGCGCGCCCGCGTTGGCGGGCGCCGCGATCCGGTGATAGATTCCCGCCGTGATCCGGTTCGCCGCGCGCCGCCTCGGCTTCATGCTGCTGATCCTCGCCGTCAGCAGCGTGATCGTCTTCGTGGTGGGGCGGCTCGCGCCGGGCGATCCGGTGCAGCTCCTGATGGGCGACCTGCGCGACCCCGTGGTCGAGGCGCGGATTCGGCACGACCTGGGCCTGGATCGCCCCCTCTGGGCGCAGTACCTCCGGTTCGTCGGGCACGCGCTCCGAGGCGACCTCGGCCAGTCGTACGCGAACCCCGGCCGGTCGGTGAACCGGATGGTCGCCGAGGCGTTGCCCGCCACGGCGCGGCTGGCCGCGGTGACGGTGACGCTCGCGATCCTCCTCGGGGTGCCGCTGGGCGTGATCTCGGCCGTCGGGCGGGCGTCCGCGACGGACTTCCTGGCGCGCCTGGTCGCGCTCGGGGGCATGTCGCTTCCGAGCTTCGTGGCGGCGGTGCTCCTGATCCAGTGGCTCGCCCTCGGGTGGCACGCGGTGCCGGTGTCGGGCTGGGGCGAGCCCCGCCACTACGTGCTCCCGGTCCTCGTGCTGCTGGTCCAGCCGCTCGCCTACATCACGCGCGTCACGCGGGCGGGCGTCCTCCGCGTCCTGCCGGAGGACTACGTGCGCACGGCGCACAGCAAGGGCCTGTCGCCCTGGCGGATCCTGTCGCGGCACGTCCTGCCCAACGCCGCGATCTCCATCGTCACGATCGCCGGGCTGGCCTTCAGCTACGCGCTCACCGGCGCCTTCGTCGTGGAGACGATCTTCCGCATCCCGGGGCTCGGGCAGGCGGCGATCGGCGCCCTGTTCCTCCGGGACTACCCGATGGTCCAGGCGGTGGCCCTCCTCTACGCGGCGATCTTCATCGCGACCAGCTTCCTGGTCGATCTCGGCTACGCGTTCCTCGATCCCCGGATCCGCTACCGGTGACGGGCCGGGCGGAGCCGCTGCCCCCGCCGGCGCTCGCCACGGCCGCGCCGTCCGCCGAGCGGCCGGGGCGGCTCCGGCGCGCCCTCCGCCGCGACCGGACGACGGCGTGGGCCGGGCTGGTCCTGGTCGCTGGTGATCCTCGGGAGCCTGGTCCTCCCGGAGGTCCTCCCGTACCGCTACGACCAGCAGAGCCTGGACCACACGTTCGAGGGGCCGAGCGCGCGGCACTGGCTCGGGACCGACCAGTACGGCCGGGATCTCCTGACGCGTCTGGCGCACGGCGGCCGCATCTCGCTCGTCGTGGGCGTGGTCACGGTCCTGGCCGAGATCCTCCTGGGCGGGTTCCTCGGCGGGGTGGCGGGCTACGCCGGCGGGCTGCTGGACGAGTGGCTGATGCGGCTCACGGACATGATGCTCGCCTTTCCCGCGCTCCTCCTGGCGCTGCTCCTCGCCGCGATGATGGGGCCGGGGACGGCGACGGTCGTCGCGGCCCTGACGCTCGCCGGGTGGCCCGCCATGGCGCGCACCGTGCGCGGCGAGATCCTGAGCCTGAAGGAGCGGGAGTTCGTCGTCGCGGCCCGGGCGCAGGGGGCGAGCGCCGGCCGCGTCCTCCTGCGGCACCTCCTGGTCAACACGGTGCACCTGATCGTGGTCCGCGCGACGCTCGACATCGGGCCGATCATCCTGACCGAGGCGACGCTCAGCTTCCTCGGCCTGGGCGTCCAGCGGCCGACGCCGTCCTGGGGCGTGCTGATCGCCGATTCCTTCCAGTACCTCCAGAGCGCGCCCGCGCTGGCCGTCATCCCGTGCGTCACGCTGTCGGTCACCATCCTGGCCCTGAACTTCGTCGGCGAGGGCGCGGCCGAGGCGATGGACCCGAGCGTGCGCGGGGCATCCTGACGCCGCCGGGCGGGCCGGCGCCGGACTCGCGGGCTGTCAACCGCCAAAGCTGCGGGGTCAGGCACCGACTTTGGTTTCCAGGGACGCGACCGGCCGGTCCACCTGACGCGCGGCGGCCTCAATCGCCAAAGTGCGGGGTCAGGCACTGATTTTGGCTTCCAGGGGACGTGACCGGACGAGGACGTAACCGGGCGCGTGCGCGGGGCATCTTGACGTTGCCGGACGCCTGGCCGATTCTGGCCGTGGATGCCGGCCCCGTCCGGCGATCGGACCCGACATGACCGTCGCGCAACGCGCTGACCGGAGGACCACGATGCCACGTCACGGACTTGGATTCGCTCGCTGGGCTGGCGGCCGCGGCCGTGCTGCTCGCCGCGCCCGCGCCGGGCGGCGCCCAGGCGCCCACCGCCTTCCGCTCGGCCCTGCTGGGAGAGCCGCCGCACATCGATCCGCAGCGCATGGCGGACTTCGGGTCGTTCACGGTCACGAGCCAGATCTACTCGACGCTCACGATCCTGAACGACAAGCTCCAGATCGTCCCGTACGCGGCGGAGAAGTGGTCGGTGTCCCCCGACGGGCTCACGTGGACCTTCAAGCTGCGCGACAACATCGTGTTCCACAACGGCCGCAAGGCGGACGCCAGCGACGTCAAGTACTCGCTGTCGCGGCTCGCCTCGCCGGACTCGCGCTCGCCGAGCTCGTTCCTGCTCATGTCGGACGTCGTCGGCTTCGAGGCGGTGAACAAGCAGGGGGAGAAGGAGCTGTCCGGCGTTCGCGTGGTCGACCCCCTGACCGTCGAGATCCGCCTCCAGTCGCCGCCGAAGGGCGACCTGGCGACGCGCCTCTCGCACATCTCGACGGCCATCATCGCCCGCGAGGCGGTGGAGGCCGGCGGGGCGAACTGGGCCGAGGCGCAGCCGATCGGGACGGGCCCCTGGAAGCTCAAGGAGTGGGCCCACCGCTCGAAGGTCGTGTACGACGCGTTCCCCCAGTTCTTCGAGGGGAAGCCGAAGGTCGACCGGCTGGAGATGCCGATCGTCGCGGAGCCGGCGACGCAGCTGGCGATGTACCAGAACGGCGAGCTGGACGTGGTCCTGGTCCCGCTGGGGGACTACCCGCGGCTCAAGGCCGATCCCCGGTGGGGCAAGGAGATGAAGGTGTGGGACCGGACGCAGGTCCAGTTCCTCGCGTTCAACCCGCGCGTCTACGCGCCGTTCAAGGACGTCCGCGTCCGCCAGGCGTTCGCCCACGCGATCGACAAGCAGAAGGTGATCAACCAGGTGTTCCACGGGCTCTACATCCCGGCGGCCGGGATGCTCCCGCCCGGCATTCCCGGGTACGACGCCCAGCTGAAGGCCCTCCCGTACGATCCGGCCCGGGCCAAGCAGCTCCTGGCCGACGCCGGCTTCCCGGGCGGGAAGGGGCTTCCGCCCCTGGTGATGGCGGTCAACCCGGTGACGGCCGACTACCGGATGATGACCGAGCCGATCGCCGCCATGCTGAAGGACACCCTCGGGGTCGCCATCGAGGTCCAGATGCAGGAGTTCGCCAGCTACACCGCGGCGATGAACCGCCGCGACGTGCTGCCGTCGTTCATGACCGGCTGGAGCGCCAGCACGCTCGACGCGGGGTACTTCCACGAGCTCTGGCTCTACGGGAAGTCGCCGCTGAACCGCGTGAACTACGAGAGCGCGGCGTTCGACAAGCTCATCGAGCAGGCGAACGCGGCGCCCGACCGGGCCCGGCGCATCGGCTTCATCAAGCAGGCGGACGAGCTCGTCGCGAAGGACGTCCCGCTGGTCCCGATCATGTACACGCGGTTCGTGTACCTGATCAGCCCGCAAGGTGAAGGGCCTCGAGTCGGTGCCGCTCAGCCTCGGGTTCGGCCCGTTCCGGGCCGTCGAGATCGCGAAGTAGGGCGGAGAGGGGAGAGGAGACGGCGATGGCGATCTGGGACGACGTGATCCCCCGCGCCGAGCAGCAGATCTACGAGGACGGCGGGTGGGGCGGCCGGGTCGGCTTCGGGCAGCGCCCGGCGCTCCTGGTCGTGGACATGTACACGGCCTTCGTGGACCCCGCGTACCCCTTCGCGAGCCCGGGCGCCCGGGACTCCGCGCGGGTGATCGCGCGGCTCCTCGACGCCGCCCGCGCGGGCGGCGCGCCCGTCTTCTACACGCGCGGCGACCGGGCCACGTGGCCGATCGAGCGCGGGCGCTGGAAGACCCGGGGCGTCTTCCAGCCGATCATGGCGCGCCCCGAGGCGTACCAGATCGTGCCGGAGCTGGCGCCGCGGCCGGAGGAGCCCGTGATCGTCAAGGCGTTCCCGAGCGGGTTCGTCGGGACGAACCTCCTTGCGTACCTCGTCTACCACGGCGTCGACACGCTCATCGTGACGGGCGCGGTCACGAGCGGCTGCGTCCGCGACACCGTGCTCGACGCCTTCAACCACAACTATCGCGTGATCGTGCCCGTGGAGGCCGTCTGCGACCGGGGGGCGACGTCCCACAAGGTGACGCTCTTCGACATCCACATGAAGTACGGCGACGTGGTGCCGCAGGCGGAGGTGCTCGACTACCTGAAGACCGTCCGCTCCGGCGAGGCGAGCCTCGTCCTGGAGGAAGCCGCCGCGCGCTGACCGACGCGGCCGGCTCAGCGGCCCCGACTGGCCGCCGCGCCCGGATCGGCGGGCGGGCCGGGGTGGCCATCCCGGCCGATCACGTCCTGGAGGCGCGCGAAGTCGACGTTGCCGCCGCTCAGCACGGCCACGACGATCCGGCCGCTCTGGCGCTCCGCCCGGCCAGCCAGGAGCGCCGCGACGGCCGCGGCCCCCGCGCCCTCGACCAGGAGCTTTCCTCGCTGGAGGAGCCCCCGCATCGCGTCCCGGATCTCGTCCTCCGACACCGCGACGAGGTCGTCGACGTACCGGCCGACCGTGGCCACCACCAGGTCGCTGGTCGTGGGTGACGAGAGCCCGTCGGCGATGCTCGGCGCGCGCTTGAGCCACTGCGGCTTGCCCGCGGCGACCGAGTCGTGCACGAGCCGGCCCGGCAGGCACTCCACCCCGACCACCCGCACGCTCGGCCGGTGGAGCTTGATCGCGGTGGCGATGCCCGAGATCAGGGTGCCCCCGCCCACCGGCACCACGACGACCTCCACGTCCGGGAGGTCCTCCAGGATCTCGCCGCCGATCGAGCCGTAGCCGGCGATCAGGCCGGCGTCCGCCCAGGCGTCGATCAGGACCGCCCCGTGCTGCGCCCGTAGCGCCTCGACCCCCTCGAACCAGGTCGCGGGATCAGGGTGGAGGACAACCTCGGCGCCGTAGCCCCGCACCGCGTCGATCTTCGCGGCGGGCGCCGTCTGGAGCATCGACACCCAGCAGCGCACGCCGGCCTGGCGCGCGGCGTAGGCCACGCCTTGAGCGAGATTGCCCGCGGACATGACGATCACGCCGCGCGCCTTCTCCTCTGCGCTCAGCTGGGCGACCCGGTTCACCCCTCCGCGCGGCTTGTAGGAGCCGGTCTTCTGGAGGTTCTCGCACTTGACGTGGAGGCGCACGCCGCATCGGGCGCCGAGGCTCTGCGTCGACAGGATGGGCGTCCGGTGCACCTGCCCCCGGATGACGGCCCTCGCGTGGTCGAGCTGCTCTCGTGTGATCACTGGAGCCCCGTCCGCGCGCCCGAGCGCGTCACGTCTGCTGCTACGGCGTGACCGAGGGATCGACCTCGGCGCGAGTGGCCCCGCGACGGAACCGGCCGAGCATGATCGTCATCGGGAAGGGGAGGGTGTCGCGATACAGACCGATCTTGAAGTACACGCTGTCGAGGTCGTCCGGGTACCCGAGGGGGCCCTTGTGGTCGACGACCTGGCGGCCGTTGAGCCACGCCTGGAGGAAGCCGTCGGGCGTGGATGTCAGCTTGAGGTGGTAGACGAGCTGGTTCCAGCGCCCGCGGATGTCGGCCTTCTCCTCGAAGAGCACGACGCGCTTGTCGGCCTCCTGGATGGTGATCGAGAAGACCCCGTTCCGGTAGCGGTTGGCGATGGCCGGGCTGTGATCGGCCGTGCAGTCGCCGCAGGCCTGCTTCCACTGCCCGAGGACGAGGCGTCGGTCGACCACTGGAAAGTCGGTCGGGACGTACAGCTGGAAGCTGTACCAGACGTCGGTGCCGGTCGGGAGGTGGAGGCGGTTGTCCTCGGACAGCTCCGCGCGCTCCCCGACGCCTCCACTCTCGGCCATGTCACCGGTCCGGAGCGTGATCTGCCAGGACGTTCCGATCCTGCCCCGCCGGGTCAGGGACGGACTTGAGCGCGTCGGCCCGGACCCGCTGGAGGCGCCAGACCGAGCCGGGACCGCTCTGGAAGTCGTCCGCGAGCGTGAGTGTCGGTCCCTCGGCGACCGAGCGCGCCGGCCCGACTCCCGTGAGGACGAGCATGACCAGAACCAGCCCGAGCAACCGGATCGCTCCCGAACCGTGACGCATGGCCTCAGCCCACCTCGCTGCTCGGATGTTCGCGTGCCTCCCGGCATGCTAGCACGCGGCCGGCCTTCGGGGCGCGCCCGCGGGCCTCGCGCCTGCCTCCGCCGGCGTTCGCGCTCCGGGGGGCGCGCGCTTGACAGTCTGTCGTTCCCCCCCGATCATGCGTCAAACGCCGGGCCCGGACCCCGTGACGCCGCCCGACTTGGCGCTCCCCGGGGCCGGAGCCCACACCGAAAGGAGCTGTACATGAAGAGGATCACCTGGCTGCTCGCGGCGATGGTCCTGGTCGCCGGTCCCGCGCTGGCGGCGACCCCCAAGGACACGGTCGTCATGGCCAAGCAGATCGACGACATCATCTCGCTGGACCCCGCCGAGTCGTTCGAGTTCTCGGGCAGCGAGGTGACCGGCAACATCTACGAGCGCCTCATCACGCTACGACCTGAAGGACGTCAGCAAGCTCAAGGGCGAGCTGGCCGAGAGCTGGTCGGCGGGCGCCGACGGCAAGACCTACACGTTCAAGATGCGGAAGGGCATCAAGTTCCACTCGGGGAACCCGGTGACCGCGCAGGACGCCGCCTACTCGCTCCAGCGGGCGGTGATCATGAACAAGACCCCGGGGTTCATCCTCACCCAGTTCGGCTTCACCAAGGAGAACGCGAAGGAGAAGATCCGGGCGACCGACGACCAGACCCTGGTCATCGAGACGGGCGAGGCGGTGGCGCCGACCTTCTTCTACTACTGCCTGACCGCCGTCATCGGCGGGGTGGTGGACATGAAGACCGTCCAGGCGCACGAGAAGGACGGCGACTTCGGGAACGAGTGGCTCAAGACGAACTCGGCCGGCTCCGGGCCGTTCAAGCTCGTCAGCTGGAAGGCGAAGGAGTCCTACACCCTCGAGCGCTGGGACGGGTACTGGGGCACGAAGGCGCTGCCGCGCCGCGTGGTCGTCCGCCACGTGCCGGAGGCCGCGACCCAGCGCCTCCTCCTCGAGAAGGGTGACATCGACTACGCACGGGACCTCAGCAAGGACCAGCTGGACGCCATCCGCAGCAACGCGAACATCAAGCTCCAGCAGGTGCCCAAGGGGTCGATCTTCTACGTCAGCCTGAACCAGAAGAACCCGACCCTGGCGAAGCCCGAGGTCCGCGAGGCGCTCAAGTGGCTGACGGACTACGCCTCCATCGAGGAGAGCCTGCTCCGCGGGCTGTTCGTCGTCCACCAGGCCTTCCTGCCGAAGGGCTTCCTGGGGGCGGTCGAGGAGAAGCCCTACAAGTTCGACCTCGCGAAGGCCAAGGCGCTCCTGGCCAAGGCCGGCGTGCCCGACGGCTTCAGCGTGACCATGGACGTCCGCAACACGTCGCCGACCACGCGACATCGCCCAGGCGATCCAGGCCAACTGGGCCAAGGCCGGGGTGAAGGTCGAGCTGATCCCCGGTGACGGCAAGCAGGTCCTGACGAAGTACCGCGCCCGCAACCACGACATCTACATCGGCCAGTGGGGCCCGGACTACCAGGACCCGCACACGAACGCCGAGACGTTCGCGATGAACGTGGACAACACGGACGCCGCCAAGTCCAAGACGCTGGCCTGGCGCAACAGCTGGGACATCCCCGACATGACCAAGCAGACCCAGGCCGCGGTGAAGGAGCGCGACGCCAAGAAGCGCGCGGAGATGTACCAGGCGATCCAGCGCGAGCACCAGCGCGCGTCGCCCTTCATCATCATGTTCCAGCAGACGGAAGTGGCCGCCCACTCGAAGGACGTGGACGGCTTCGTGATGGGACCGAGCTTCGAGAACAACCTCTACGCCGGGATCAAGAAGTAGCTGACGGCTCGGTGATCGCCGACCGGTGACCGGCGCGGCGGCCGGGACGCTGCCTCCGGGAGCGAGGGTGACCTCGCTCCCGGTTCGCGTCCTGTGGCCGATCGCGCGGGTCATCGGATCGGTCGCCCTGACCTTCCTCGGCCTCCTCCTCGTCACCTTCCTGATCGGGCGCGTGGTCCCGATCGACCCCGTCCTCGCCGCGGTCGGGCGACCGGGCGCCGGCGGCGGTCTACGAGCGGGTCAAGCAGGAGCTCGGCCTCGACCTCCCGCTCTGGCAGCAGTTCTGGCTGTACCTCAAGAAGGTGCTCGACGGGCGACTTCGGGCGGTCGGTCCTGACCTCGAACCCGGTCCTCGTCGACATCCGCCGCTTCTTCCCGGCCACGCTCGAGCTGGCGACGGTGGCGACGCTGATCGGCGTGACGCTCGGCATCCCGATGGGCGTCCTCGCCGCCGTGCGGCGCGGCCGGTGGCCGGACCAGGTGATCCGCGTGGTGAGCCTCCTGGGCTACTCGGTGCCGGTCTTCTGGCTCGGGCTCATGGGCCTCCTCCTCTTCTACGGGCGGCTCGGCTGGGTCGCCGGCCCGGGCCGGCTCGACGTGGCGTTCGAGGACCTCGTCCCGACGGTCACGGGCGTGATCCTGCTCGACTCGGCCCTGGCCGGGCGAGTGGGAGGTGTTCGGGAACGCGTTCCGCCACGTGATCCTGCCGGCGTCGATCCTCGGCTACCTGTCGCTCGCGTACCTCGCCCGGATGACCCGCAGCTTCATGCTGGCCGAGCTCGGGCAGGAGTACGTCACCACGGCCCGGATCAAGGGGCTCTCCGAGCGGCGGATCGTGTGGCGCCACGCCCTCGGCAACGTGCTGGTGCCGCTCATCACGGTCGTGGCGCTCGCCTACGCGAACCTGCTCGAGGGCTCGGTGCTGACGGAGACCGTCTTCGCCTGGCCGGGCCTCGGGCAGTACATCACGAGCTCGCTCCTCAGCGCCGACATGAACGCCGTCCTCGGCGGCACGATCGTCGTGGGGACGGTGTTCATCGGCCTGAACCTCTTCTCCGATCTCCTCTACCGGCTCGTGGATCCCCGCGCGCGATGACGCCGGCCGGCCGGCTCGAGGCGCTCCGGCAGCGGCGGCGACTGGCTCCTGGCGGAGACGCCGGCGTCCCGGACCCAGGCGCGGCTCGGCCAGGCCTACGTCGGCTGGCTCGGCTTCCGGGCGAACCCGCTGGCGATGGCCGGGCTGGCGGTCCTGGTCGCCCTCGTGCTGATCGCGCTGCTCACCCCGCTCCTGACCAGCCAGTCGCCGGTGGCCCAGGACCTGGGGCAGCGCCTCCAGCCCCCGAGCGCCCGGTACTGGTTCGGGACGGACGAGCTCGGGCGGGACATCTACACGCGGGTGCTCTACGGGTCGCGCATCACGCTGGTGATCGTCGGGCTGGTCGTCGTGATGGTGGCGCCCGACCGGGCTCCTCATCGGCACCGCCGCCGGCTACCTGGGGGGCTGGGTCGACACGGTCCTCATGCGGGTGACCGACGTGTTCCTCGCCTTCCCGCGCCTCATCCTCGCGCTGGCGTTCGTCTCCGCCCTCGGCCCGGGCATCGAGAACGCGATCATCGCCATCGCGTGCACGGCCTGGCCGCCGTACGCGCGCGTGGCGCGGGCGGAGACCCTGACGATCCGGCGGAGCGACTTCATCGCGGCGATCCGCCTCCAGGGCGCCGGCCCGCTCCGCATCGTCCTGGGCCACGTCGTGCCGCTCTGCACCTCGTCGCTCATCGTGCGGGTCGGCTTCGACATGGGCGGCATCATCCTGACCGCCGCCGGCCTCGGCTTCCTCGGGCTGGGCGCCCAGCCGCCCGCGCCCGAGTGGGGCGCGATGATCGCGTCGGGGCGGCGGTTCCTCCTCGACCAGTGGTGGGTGGCCACGGTGCCCGGGGTCGCCATCCTGGTCGTGAGCCTCGGCTTCAACCTCCTCGGGGACGGCCTCCGGGACGTCCTCGATCCCAAGGCCGGCTGAGTCGCGTGAGTCAATCCGTTCGCCGCACGGCGGCCGATCGATGACGCCCATCCTGACGGTCGAGGACCTGCGGGTCCGCTTCCCGGGGCGCGTGGCCGCGGTCGAGGCCGTCCGGGGCGTGAGCTTCGAGGTCGGGCGCGAGAAGCTCGGGATCGTGGGGGAGTCGGGCTCCGGGAAGTCGATGACGGGCCGCGCCATCCTGCGCCTGGTGCCGCCCCCGGGCGCGTGACCGCGCGGCGGCTCGTGTTCGAGGGGATCGACCTCCTGGCCGCCAGCGAGCCCGCGATGCGGCGGATCCGCGGCGAGCGGATCGCGATGGTCCTCCAGGACCCGAAGTTCTCGCTGAACCCGGTGATGCCGGTCGGCGCCCAGGTGGCGGAGGCGTGGCGCGTGCACTCGGGCGCGTCCTGGCGCGAGTCGCGCCGCCGGGCGCTCGAGATGCTGGAGGCCGTCCGGATCCGGAACCCGGAGCGCGTCTACCGCGCCTATCCGCACGAGGTCTCGGGCGGCATGGGGCAGCGCGTCATGATCGCGATGATGCTCGCGGCGGGCCCCGACCTCCTCATCGCCGACGAGCCCACCTCCGCCCTCGACGTCACCGTGCAGATGCAGGTCCTGGCGATCCTGGACGACCTGGTGACCGAGCGCGGCATGGGGCTCATCTTCATCAGCCACGACCTGAACCTGGTCGCCTCGTTCTGCGACCGGGTGCTCATCATGTACGCCGGGCGGATCGTCGAGACCTGCCGCGCCCAGGATCTCGGGGCCGCGCGCCACCCCTACACGCAGGGGCTCCTCCGCTCGCTGCCCCGGATCGACCGCCCGGTCGCGGAGCTGGCGGTCCTCGAGCGGGACCCGGCGTGGCGGGACGAGAGCCCCGCGTGAGCCCGCCGGCGGCCCGGTCCATCCTCGAGGTCGAGGGCCTTCACGTGGTCTTCGGCCGCGGCGGCCCCGCCGCGGGGTCGGTCCACGCCGTCCAGGACGTCTCCTTCCGCGTCGCCCAGGGCGCCGCGTTCGGCCTGGTGGGCGAGTCGGGCTCGGGGAAGACCACGGTGCTGCGGACGATCGCGGGCCTGATCGCGCCCGCGGGCGGGCGGATCACCGTCGACGGGCGGCCGCAGGGACCGCACCGCGAGCGGGCGTTCGCGCGCCTCTGCCAGATGGTCTTCCAGGACCCGTACGGCTCGCTCCACCCGCGCCACACGGTGGACCGCGTGCTGATCGAGCCGCTCGCGATCCACGGGCTGGCCCGGCGCGGCGAGGCCGATCGGCGGGTCGAGCGGGCGCTGGCGGAGGTCGGGCTCGGCCCGAGCTTCCGGTTCCGCTACCCGCACCAGCTCTCGGGCGGCCAGCGCCAGCGGGTGTCCATCGCGCGCGCGCTCATCCTCGAGCCCCGCATCCTGCTGCTCGACGAGCCCACCTCGGCGCTCGACGTCTCGGTGCAGGCCGAGATCCTGAACCTCCTGGCGCGGCTCCGCCGGGAGCGCGGCCTGACGTACGTGCTCGTGAGCCACAACCTCGCGATCGTGGCGCACCTCTGCGAGCGGCTCCTGGTGATGAACGCCGGGCGGACGGTGGAGGAGCTGACGGCGGACCAGCTGCGGGCGGCGGCGCCGGCCGAGCCGTACACCCGGCAGCTGCTCCAGGCGAGCCTCGGCTACGACCGCCAGGCGGCCGCCCAGCTCACGACGTTCGACTAGCGCCCATCCGTCGAAGTACCCGACCCGGCGCCGGCTCACGCGGCCCGGCGCGACGCGCAGGACCGGCCTCAGGCAACCCACCCGAGGGAACCCCAGCCGCCATTGGAGTCGACACTGGGCATGCTTGGACTGATGCTTGCGTGCTCAGGACGCCCCACTATGCTCGTCCAGGAGCATCGGGGCGTTCGACGCGCTGGTCCCAACCTGGCGCACCGAAACCGCGCAGTCGCGCTGCCCCAACGGTGAAAGCGCTCCTGCCGCGTGGCGGGGGGTGATCCGCGCCTGGCCCATCGCGCCTGCGAGGCGTGAAGATCGCGCGACGGCGATTTTCGCCGGTCAACGGCAACGCGGCCAAGCCGGTCGGGCGCACCGACCCGAGGCGGCGGGCGCGGTCCACCGTGCGGACGCGCGCGTTTCGCCGCGCCCGGTGTCCGGCGAACAGAGGTGAGGTATGGCCGGGAAGCGTGACAGTCGGCCGCCGGGCCGTCGCCGCACCGGGGAACGTCGGACCGCGCGAGGCCGCAACGTGGCTCGGCGCGCCACCGGGTCCGACTTCCTCGCCGGCGGCGGCGAGATGGGCGCTCGCATTCGCGAGCACGACTGGGCGGCGACGTCGCTCGGCTCCGTGGAGGCGTGGCCGCAGAGCCTCAGGAGCGCGGTCAGCATCCTGCTCCCGTCCAGGGCGCAGATCGTCCTCTTCTGGGGCCCGGAGCTCATCGCCATCTACAACGACGCCTATGCGCCGGTGTTCGGCGCGAAGCATCCGTGGGCGCTCGGCCGGCCGGCCCACGAGTGCTGGAGCGAGGTGTGGCACGTCCTCGGCCCGCTGTTCGAGGGCGTGGTCAAGACGGGGGAGGCGTTCTGGGCGACGGACCACCCCTTCCTGCTCCGCCGCCAGGGGTTCCTCGAGGAGACGTACTTCGACGTCTCGTACGATCCGGTCCGCATCGAGGACGGCACCGTCGGCGGAATCTTCTGCATCGTCAGCGACAGACCGGGCGCGTCCTGGGTGAGCGCCGCCTCCGCACGCTGAGGGAGCTCGGGGCGCGGACGGCGGATGCGAAGAGCGCCGAGGAGGTCTGCCGGGAGGCGGCGGCCGCCCTGGCGACGGACCCGGCCGACGTTCCGTTTTCCCTGCTGTACCTGACTGATCCTCCAGGACGCCGCGCGGAGCTCGTCGGCGCCGGCGGAGTCGAGCTCGAGGATCTCGCCGCCGGACACAACGTCGTGATCGCCGACGTCGAAGGCCTGGCATCCGCTCGCGAGGGCCAGGCGTCGGAGGTCGAGACCGAGATCTTCGTCAGCCGCGCGCCGGAGACCGCCGCCGAGCGGGTCCTGGTTCTGCCGATCTCGTCAGGCACGCAGATCGTGGGCGCGCTGGTCGCCGGCGTGAGCCGGTTCCTCCGCCTGGCCGGCGACTACCGTGACTTCTTCGACCTCGCCGCCGCGCGGGTCTCGGCTGCGATCGCCAACGCGCGCGCGTACGAGGAGGAGCGCCGCCGCGCCGAGGCCCTGGCCGAGCTCGACCGGGCCAAGACCGCCTTCTTCAGCAACGTGAGCCACGAGTTCCGCACGCCGCTCACGCTGATGCTCGGGCCGGTCGAGGACGTCCTCGCCAAGCCCGCGGAGCAGCTGCTGCCCGAGCACCGCGAGCTGCTCACGGTCGCCCAGCGCAACGGCCTCCGGCTGCAGAAGCTCGTCAACACGCTGCTCGACTTCTCGCGGATCGAGGCCGGCCGCGTCCAGGCCGCGTACGAGCCGACCGACCTGGCCGACGATGACCGCCGAGCTGGCCAGCAACTTCCGCTCGGCCTGCGAGCGGGCCGGGCTCGCGCTCGTCGTGGATTGCCCGCCGCTGCCCGAACCCGTCTACGTCGACCGCGAGATGTGGGAGAAGATCGTCCTCAACCTCCTCTCCAACGCGTTCAAGTTCACCTTCGAGGGCGAGATCGCCGTCGCCTGCGCCCGGCGGCGGGAGGCCGTGGAGCTGGCGGTCCGCGACACCGGGATCGGCATTCCCGCCGAGGAGTCCCCCACGTCTTCGAGCGGTTCCACCGCGTCGAGGACGCGCGGGGCCGCACGCACGAGGGCACGGGCATCGGCCTGGCCCTGGTCCAGGAGCTGGTCAAGCTCCATGGCGGCTCGGTGGCGGTCGAGAGCGCGCCCGGCCGGGGGAGCACCTTCACCGTGTCGATCCCGACCGGCAAGGCCCACCTCCCGGCCGAGCGGATCGGGAGGCGCGCGCCCTGGACTCGACGGCGCTGGGTGCCGGACCCTACGTCGAGGAGGCGCTCCGCTGGCTCCCGGATGCGGGATCGCTCCCGGGCATCCCGCCGGGCCGGGAGCCGCCCGGACGCATCCTCGCCGAGCCCGTCCGCCTCGACCGCGTCATTCGCTCTGCCGGCGACGGAACGGGAAACCAGCGGTCGCGCGCGCATCCTCTGGGCCGATGACAACGCGGACATGCGCGACTACGTCCGGCGCCTGCTGAGTGCGCGCTACGACGTGGAGACCGTGGCGGACGGCCAAGCGGCGCTGGCCGCCGTCCGTGCCCGTCGTCCGGACCTGGTGCTCGCCGACGTGATGATGCCGAAGCTGGACGGCTTCGGGCTGCTGCGCGCGCTGCGGGCGGATCCGGCGACGCGCTCACTGCCGGTGATCCTGCTGTCGGCCCGCGCCGGCGAGGAGGCCCGCATCGAGGGACTGGAAGCCGGTGCGGACGCGTACCTGGTCAAGCCGTTCAGCGCCCGGGAGCTGCTGGCGTACGTGTCGACCCGGCTCGAGCTCGGTCGACTCCGGGCCCGGCTGGAGCGGGCCCGAGCGCGGGCCGAGAAGGCGAACCGCGCCAAGGACGAGTTCCTGGCGACGCTCTCCCACGAGCTGCGCACGCCGCTGAACGCGATGCTCGGGTGGGTGCGGCTGCTGCAGTCGGGCGCGCTCGACGAGGCGGCCGCGCGCGCGGGCCTCGAGGTCGTGGACCGCAACGTCAACCTCCAGGCGAAGCTCATCACGGACCTGCTCGACATCAGCCGCATCATCTCCGGAAAGCTGACGCTGGAGCTGCCGGCCGTGGACCTGACCGCAGTCGTCGCCAGCGCCGTCGAGACCATGCGGCCGTCGGCCGAGGCGAAGGGGGTCACGCTCGTCACCACGCTGGCGCCCGGCTCCATCTCGGTCCTCGGCGACGGCGAGCGCCTGCAGCAGGTGGTGGAACCTCCTGTCGAACGCGATGAAGTTCACTCCGACGGGCGGCCGCGTGACGGTCCAGCTCGAACGGCGGCGATCGGCTCGCCTCGGTGTCAGCGACACGGGCAAGGGTATCGTCGCCGAGTTCCTCCCTCACGTCTTCGAGCGTTCCGTCAGGCCGACGGCAGCAGCACGCGGGCGGACGCCGGCCTCGGCCTCGGTCTGGCCATCGTCCGGCACATCGTCGAGCTTCACCAGGGCAGCGTCCGCGCCGAGAGCGCGGGCGAGGGGAAGGGCGCGACCTTCACGGTGGATCTTCCTATCGCGCCGCCGGCGGCGGCGAGGAGGAAGGCACGGTCGACATCGGCGGCGCGGCCGGGGGTGCGAGAGCGGCCCGAGCCGGCTCGACGGTGTCCGGGTGCTGGTCGTCGATGACGATTCCGACAGCCGCGACCTGTTCACGGCGATCCTGACTCATGCCGGGGCCGAGGTCACGGCCGCCAGCACGGTTCGTGACGCGCTGGCGTCGGCCCGGCGCGCGCGGCCGGACGTCGTCGTGTGCGACATCGCCATGCCGGAGGACGATGGCTTCGCGCTGATCCGCGAGATGAGGTCCCTGGCCGATGGAGCAGGGGGGCGGGGTCCCGGCGCTGGCTCTCACCGCATACGCGCGCCTGGAGGACCGTGACAGGGCGCTTGCGGCGGGGTTCCAGGCGCACCTCTCGAAGCCGGTGGAGCCGCGCGATTTGCTCGAGACCGTGACCCGGCTCGCGCGCGGGAGGCGGGGGGGCGGCGCGGTCGTCTGGCGGCGACCGCTAGGCTCCCCCGCGCGCGACCGGCGTCCCCGGGGCAGGGCGTCAAGGTATCGCGACGCATCGGGCGCACATCAGCCGCACGCCTTGTCACACGTCGCGCTTTCGACGCGTCGTCAGTCGGAATCGGGCGAGTCTTCGTGTCCACCCTGGCCCGGTCTCGACGGTCTCGGCCGATGAGTCGCCTCGCACGCTCGGCGCGCTCACTGCCGGCTGCTCTTCCCCTAGCGCGCTCCGAACGCCCGCGTCTCGTCACGCCGCCTCATGGCCGCGCGCAACGGCCGGCGCCGACCGCGTCCTCACCATGAATCTGCGCTCGCCGCAGATTCAGGCTTCTTCCGCGTTCCGGCGCACCAGCTCAGGCTGTGCCCATCCTGTGCGACACCTGCAGCGAGCGCGACCTCGCGACACGCGCTGTCGCCGACGTGGGCGATCGAGGAGTCGCCGTACGCGCCCGCTCACCCCGATCGCGATCGCAAGCGCGACGGAGAGAGGCCGGCCATCTGTCGCGACGTCAGCAAGTCGCCCTCA
Source organism: uncultured Candidatus Rokubacteria bacterium (assembly GCA_963745015.1). Classification (GTDB taxonomy): domain Bacteria; phylum Methylomirabilota; class Methylomirabilia; order Rokubacteriales; family DASRDR01; genus DASRDR01. The sequence goes on along the minus strand of CAVUVU010000004.1, from coordinate 282,526 downwards.
TCTCGACGACGAGTCGCGAGTGGCGACGCTCTGGAGGCGGCGCGCTTCGTCCTGAGCGGTGCCGTCGCGGTGGAGCCTGCGCCGTCCACGCCGTCCTTCGGAAAGGCCATCGAGCGCATCGCGGCCTCGCCCCTCGCCAGCTCGTGTTACGACATGTCCCGCTCCCACCCGCAGCGCTCGGAAGATCCACGTTCAGTCGGTGGCGCGTCTGTTCGCGAGCCATTCAAGCCATCCACGACGGCTCGAGTGTCTCGCGCCTGTTTCGCTCACTCGCCCGTACGAAGCTCGGGCGCCGAGCCCGGCGCCACCGACGGATCGATGCTTCACTAGCCCGACCGCTACGGTCGGAGCGTGAAGGGGAACTCGCTCTCGACGACGTGGCCGTCGACCGAGAGGACGCGGAAGCGGACGCGGAAGGCGCCCCGGTCGAGCGGCTTGAGCCCGACGGTCAGGCGCTTCGGGTCCTCCGGCTCGACGCGGGCGTCGTCGAGGTCCACCCGCTGGCCCGCCGCGTCCCACACCGAGACGCGCGAGAACTTCGGCTCGATCGCCTCGTTGAACCAGAGCTGGACGCGGTCCGGAGCGGTCGTGAGCGTCGCGCGGCGGGCAGGACTCGACCGCACCAGCGAGGCATGGGGCCAGGCGGGCGTCGCCAGGAGGACGAGCCCGAGCGCGGCGACCGCGAGCCGGCGGCGCCGGGCGACGATGACCGCGCCCAGGATGGCGAGACCCGCGGCGCCGAGGGCGACGCCGAGCCACCAGCCCCGGCTCGCGGGCTCGACATCGACCGGAAACGTGAGGGTACCGGGGCCCGCAGGCCCCGCGACGGATACCGACACTCGCCAGGGTCCTGCCGTGCCCAGCGTGAGACTCGCGCGATAGCGCACGCCGAGCGGGTCGGCCTCGCGGCGGGCGTCCGTCTCCACCGGCGGCGGTGGTTCCGGCGAGCGGCTCAGCACGGACACGAACCACGGCGTCCGAGACGGGCATGCCCGTCTCACGCATCACTGCGACGTCGACCTGCCAGGGCCCCGCCGTGGGCGGGGCGGGCTGGGTCCAGACGGACAGGGCGTAGGGCCCCGCGGAAGCGCGGTTCAGTTGCACCACCCCGCCGTGCCCGGCCCACGCCCGCCGCACTCCCGGCCCAGGGGCGGTCAGGCAGCCAGTAGCACCAACGAAGGAAGGAGCCATTGGACCAAGGTCCAATACCGATGACAGGTTCCTCGACTTGGCGCTCTCCGTTCCCCCGAAATTGCCATCGTCCGCCCCAGGGTACTCCAGGCTCGGGCACGTCGCCAGGAGGCTCGCGGGTGGGAAATCGAGCTGATTTAGTTCAGTTATATCAATATGTTACGGATGTTAGTCAACAGCGATGGACGAGAGTGGTGAAGGGGATGCCACGGTCCCCGACAGCGTGGGATTTTTCCTTGACCCGTGAGTCGACCAGTGTATACTTCCGCCAGTTTCGTGGTTCAGTGGAGACGCAGTCGAGTGAAGGCAACGCCGCGTGAACCCGGGTACACGCGGCGTTTTCCTTTGTCCCCCGATGTGGGGGAAGCACCGCCGCATCGGCGGGAACCAAGCAAGGAGGAGTACCGAGTATGGCGCAGGGACTAGTGAAGTGGTTCAACGACGCGAAGGGCTATGGGTTCATCACCCAAGAGGACGGGCAAGACGTGTTCGTCCACTACTCGGCCATCCAGGCCAGCGGCTTCCGCAGCCTGGCCGAGGGTGATCGCGTCGAGTTCGAGGTCACCCGGGGTCCGAAGGGTCTCCAGGCCTCGAACGTCAAGAAGGTCTAGGCAAGACTTCTCGAGCATCGGGCCCGGCTCCCTGACCGGGGAGCCGGGCCTGATTGCGTTCAGCCCCCGGCCCGTCGAGCTCCCCTGAGCCGCGGGCGCCGGCCCCCGCTAGTACTCGACCCCGTCGACGAAGTACGTTCCCACGTTCACGCTCGGGTAGGCGATGCACAGGACCGCCGGCGCCGCCCGACGTTCCGAAGGCATGGACCGTGTTGGCGGGGCGAGGAACGTGGCCGGAGCGTCCACCTCGGCGACCTCGGTCCCGATCAGAACGCGAGGCGTCCCTCCAGGAGTGTCATCGACTCCTCGACCGGTGCGTGTGAGGCCGCGTCTGCCGGCCGGGTCGATCGTGACCATTCCCTGCGTGATCGCGCCCGATCCCAGGTTCCGTCCATGGCGATGATGCGGAACAGGCCCGGAGCCGGCGCGCGCGCTCGAGGTCTTGGTGGCGGTGCAGGATCATCGGGGTTCTCTCATCGACGGCTGGCGGTGACCCGTCGGCCCGGCGGGTCGGCGCCGAGCGTGGCGAACACCCGGTCCACGATCGCGAGCGTCTCCTCGACCTCGGCCGCGGCGTGGACGGCGGAGACGTAGAAGCGGCCGTCGGGCAGGACGTAGAGCCCCTCGTCCAGGGCGCCCCGGAGGAATCCCTCCAGGAGCCCGGCATCGTCGTCGAGCGTGTCGCGGTAGTCGCGGAGCTCGGCCCGCCGGGTGAAGTGAACCGTGAACGCGGCGCCGAATCCGGTGACGAGGACCGGAAGTCCGTGCCGATGGCCGAGCGCGCGGATCCCCTCCATCAGCGCCTGGCCCGACCGGTTCGCCTGGGCCAGGGCCGCGCCGCCGTCCCGGGCGAGCTCCTCCAGCGTCGCGTCCGCGATCCCGAGCGACAGCGGGTTGCCGTTGAAGGTGCCACCGAAGGCGACGCCGGCCCCGTGAAGCTGCTCCATGATCTCCCGGCGCCCGGCCACGACCGAGAGCGGCGCGCCGCCCGCCACCGCCTTGCCGAACGTGGAGAGATCGGGCGTGACGCCGAAATGGGCCTGCGCGCCGCCCAGCGCGATCCGGAAGCCCGTGATCACCTCGTCCATGATGAAGAGCGTTCCGTGCCGGCGGCAGAGGTCCCGGACGCCCTCGAGATAGCCGGGCGCCGGCATCAGGCAGCCGCTGTTGCAGAGGACGGGCTCCATCATCACCGCCGCGATCCGGTCCGGATGGGTCCGGAACAGCCCCTCCAGGATGCCGAGGTCGTTCCACGGGCGCGACCACCACGTTCTCGACGACGTTCGGGACCTGGCCGAAGGAGCCGGGAATCACGTTCGGCGTCTCGCGGGGGCCGAGCCCCTCGCGCGGGTGGTAGCTCACCAGCGCCCCGTCGATCCAGCCGTGGTAGTGGCCTTCGAACTTCAGGATCAGGGTCCGCCGCGTGAAGGCCCGGGCGAGGCGGTGCACGAGCTGGACGACCTCGCTGCCGCTCGAGCTGAACGCGACCCGCTCCGCGGAGGGGACGGCGGCCTGGATCCGCTCGGCCACGGAGATCTCGAGCTCGTGCTGGGCGCCGTAGGTGAACGGGCGCTCCGCGGCGCGGTGCGCGGCGGCGACGAGCGCGGGGTGCGAGTAGCCGAGGATCACGGGTCCCCAGGCCGCCGCGTAGTCGATGTACCAGTGGCCGTCGGCGTCCTGGAGGCGCGGACCCTCCCCGCGCGTGAAGTACAGGGGGACGGGGGCGGTTCCGCGGACGGGGCTCGAGACGCCTCCGGCCAGGGACTCGGCGGGCGCGCTCGAGGAGGGCTCGGGAGCGGTCGAACGTGCGCATGGGAGCTCCTATGGTTGGGGTCAGACTCTGACTTCGCCGACATTCTAGACCGTTCGAGCCGGCCGCGAAACGTCGGGAAGTCGGAGCCTGGCCCCGCTCAGGGCCGCGGGCCCCAGTGGAACGCGGTGAGGAGGCTCGCGAAGCTGTCGGTCCACGGGGCGAGATCCGGCGGCGCCGCCGGCGCTTTCCAGCGGGCGTCGTGGCGGAGGGCGCCCAGATCCTCCTCCCGGCGCGCCATGGCGACCCACTGCGACTCCACCTTGCCGGCCAGGCGCTCGGCGTCGTCGATGTGGGCGTCGTTCCGGGTGCGCGCCACGAGCCCGGCCGCCCGGGCGATGGCGCCGACCACCGGCTCCAGCACGAGGTGGCGGTTCGAGATGTTGAGGAAGATCACGCCGCCGGGCGCCAGCTTCGACAGGTAGAGCCGGAACGCGTCGAGCGTCAGGAGGTGGAGCGGCGGCGAATCGGAGCTGTAGGCGTCGAGGACGATGAGGTCGTACGCGGCGTCCGGCGCGCGGGCCAGCGTGAGGCGCGCGTCGCCCAGGATGACGAACACCTTCGGGGGACAGTCGCGCAGGAAGGTGAAGTAGCGCGTGTTGCCGGCGATCCGGAACACGGTGGGATCGATCTCGTAGAAGGTCCATCGCTGGTCGGGCGTCCCGTAGCAGGCGAGCGACCCCGCCCCCAGGCCGACGACGGCCACCGAGCGCCGCGGCGATGGGCTCTCGGCCGTCCGGAAGAACTGACCGAGCGGTCCCGTCGGGTGGTAGTAGGTCAGCGGCTCCCGCCGCCGCGCCGGGGCGAGCGCCTGCATGCCGTGGAGCGTCGTTCCGTGCATCAGCATGTGGTAGCCGCGGTCCGGGCTGCGCGTGACCCGCGACACGCCGAAGAAGCTCCGCTCCGCGAACAGGAGCTGCCCCTCCTCGCCCCGGTAGACCGCTCCGGCGACGAACAGCGCCGCCAGCCCCAGCGCCAGCCGCACCGGCCGCCGCCAGAAGGTGAGGCAGAGGAGCGTGGCCAGGCCGACGGCGGGACCGACGCCGTCCGCCCCCATGCCCGTCCGCTCGAGGCCCGCGATCAGCGTCACCGTGAGGACGCCCAGGGCGAGCGGGAGCGCCACGTCGAGCACCTGGCGGCCGCGCCCCTGCCAGGCGGCCGGCGGGCGCGCCGGCATGAGCGGGAGCAGCGCGAGGACGAGCGGGTACTCGAGCACGTTCGTGAACACGCGCGGCGCGAGCAGCGCGGTGAACGCGCCGCCGACCACGCCGCCGACCGAGAGCCACAGGTAGTAGGCCGTGAGGTGGCGCGGGTCGGGCCGGTCCTGCGCGAGCTCGCCGTGGCAGACCATCGCGGCGACGAAGAAGACCACGAGGTGCGTGGGGATGATCAGGAGGAGCGGCTCGTTCGCCCGGGCGACGAGCACCAGCACGAGGGGAAGCAGGGCCACCGGCAGGAGCTCGACCCAGACGCGGTGCGGAACCAGCCGTCGCCGGCCGAACACGAGCGCGAACGTCAGGAGATAGATGGCCAGCGGCCCGATCCAGAGCAGCGGGATCGCCGCGATGTCGGTCGAGAGGTACGTCGTCACGCTGAGCATCAGGCTGGACGGGACGGCGGCGAGGAGGACCCAGCGCGCGCGCCGCGCAGGCGTGATCGCCCGGTCGGCCTCGGCGGGCGCGCCCTCGGCGAGCGCGGCCGTCGGCGCGCCGCCCCCGCGCTCATCCCCGCGATGGGCGGCTCCGGCTCGCCGGAGCGCGAGCGCGCAGGCGACGGCCGAGCGCGACGAGGATCCCGTAGCCCCACGCCCACAGGCGGCTCTGGGCGCCGAGGTCGACGAGGCGCTCGAGGACCACCGGGTACGCGAGGAGCGCCAGCAGGCTGCCGACGTTGCTCGCGGCATAGAGCACGTACGGATTCCGGGCGGCCGGGTGGCCCGTCGCCGCGAGCCAGGCCTGCAGCACCGGGCTGGTCGCCGAGACCGCGAAGAAGGGCAGCCCGACCGCCACCGCGAGGAGCGCGAGGAGCCACGGGATGGGATTCGCGTCACCCGGCGGGATCCAGCCCGCCGGCACCGCGATCGGCAGCACGGCGAGGGGCACGAGCAGGATGACGAGGTGCAGCCCGGCCTGCCGGCGCGGGCCGAGCCAGCGCATCGTGACGTGCGCGTAGGCGTAGCCGGCCAGCAGGACGGCCTGGTAGAACACCATCGCCGTGTTCCAGACGGCCGGCGCGCCCCCGAGGAGCGGCAGCGCCATCCGCGCGAACATGGGCTGGACGAGGAACAGGAGGCTGGCGCCGACGAAGATCGTCGTTCCGAAGAGGATCAGCACGCCGGCTCCCGGCGCCCGGGCCTACGCATGCCCGCCCGCGGGATCACGCTCGAACGGGTGCATACTGTGGGCGGATCACGCGGTCGCGCGCGATCCTCGAGAGGAGAGGGCGGGACATGGGCTTCCTGATCCGGGCGCTCGTCAACGCGGTGGCCATCTGGCTGGCCACGGAGGTCGTCCCCGGCATCGAGGCGCACGGCGCGGTCGCGGTGATCGTGGCCGCGATGGTCCTGGGCCTGGTCAACGCCATCGTGCGCCCGGTCCTCCTCGTGCTGACCCTGCCGCTGACGCTGGTGACGCTCGGCCTCTTCCTGTTCGTCCTCAACGCGCTGTGCCTCTGGCTCACCTCGGCGGTCGTGCCGGGGTTCGACGTGCGGGGGTTCTGGCCGGCGTTCTGGGGCGCCCTGATCGTGAGCGCGCTCAGCTGGGCGGTGAACGGCTTCGTGAGCGACCGCGGCCGCGTCGTCGTCATCACCCAGCGCGAGCACGCGGCACACCGGCGGTAAGCCGGCGCCGCTCGGCCGGCGCCGTCACCAGGGCCGGGTCTCGCCGTGGCGCAGGATCCAGATCCGCTCGGGATCGAGGCTCAATCGCCGCCCCTCCGCCTCGGTGCGGATCGGGGGCTCGCCGAGCGGCTCGCTCGCGAGGTTGAACGTCCCCCAGTGGATGGCCACCAGGCGCCGGGCGCCGATGTCGTCGAACACCTGGAGCGCCTCCTCGGGCGTGACGTGCGAGAAGCGCATCATCTCCCGGGGCAGGTAGGCGCCGATGGGGATCGCGCCGAGGTCGAAGGGGCCCAGGCGGCGGCCGATCTCCTGGAAGATCGGCGCGTAGTAGCCCGTGTCGCCCGCGAAGTAGAATCGCCGGTCGCGGCCGAGCACGGCCCAGCTCGCCCAGAGCCGCTCGTTCTGGTCCCAGAGGGTGCGCGCGCTCCAGTGCTGGTTGGGCAGGCACACCACCGTGAGCCCCTTGACGGTCCGGCTCTCCCACCAGTCGAGCTCCTCCACCCCGTCGATCCCGAGCTCCGCGAACCAGGCCTTGAGCCCGAGCGGGACGAGGAAGCGGGGCCGGTGGAGCCGTCCAGAGGCGCCTGACCGTCTCGGCGTCCAGGTGGTCGTAGTGGTCGTGCGAGACGACGACGAAGTCGATCGACGGCAGGTCCTCGAACCGGACGCCGGGCGGCACGACCCGGCGCGGCCCGGCGAACGACAGCGGGCTCGCCCGCTCCGACCACTGGGGATCGGTCAGGAAGCTCACCCCGTCCAGCTGGACCAGCACGGTCGAGTGCCCCACCCAGGTCACGGTCGGCGCCCCGGCGTTCTCGCGGAGCGCGCGTCCGTCGTTCGGGGTGATCGGGAACTCCTCGCGGGGAGAGAAGGTCGACTTCAGGAGGCGCGGGATGACGAACTTCCACCGCGTCCAGAAGTCGGGGCGCGCGTACTCGGGGTTCAGATTGCGGAACCCGCCCTCGAGGTGATGCGACGGCCCGCCGGCCTTCGGCGAGCCGGCGCCCTGGCACCCGGCCGCGAGGACCGCGACGAGGCCCAGGAGGGCAGGGAGCGCGAGCGTCACGCCGCGAGTATACGCGAGCGATGCGGCGGTTCGAGGTTTGCTCGCGGCCGCGCGGAGGAGCTCCGGGATCCTCGCGCGCGGCCCACGGGCGCTCGCGCCGAGGGCCGGCGTCCGCGATTCCGCGTGGCGCCGTCTCGGCGCGGGGGCGGCTGACCGGTGCGCGGGCTCGGTCGCGTGGCCACCGGCCTGGCGCTGTGCCTCGCGGTGATGGCCGCCCTGGCGGTCGGGCTGGCGGGGCCCGGGTATCGATTCGGCTGGTGGGGCCTGGGCCCGGCCTTCATGCTCTTGCGCTGGGGCGCCGGGCTGGGGCTCGTGGCGGGCGGGACGGCGCTCGTGGCGATCGGAGCGAGCGCGACGGGACGCACTCGCGCGCGACTCGCCCTCGGGATCCTCGCGCTCGCCGTCGCGCTGGCCGCGTTCGCGATTCCCTGGCGGATGCAGAGAGAGGCGCGTCGCGTCCCGCCGATCCATGACGTCACGACCGACCCCGAGGATCCCCCCGTGTTCGTGGCCGTCGTCGCCCGCCGCGCGGGCGCGCGAAACCCGGTGGAGTACGCCGGTCCGGCGGTGGCCGCCCAGCAGCGGGCCGCCTATCCCGACCTGGCCCCCCTCGACCTGGCGGCGCCGCCCGAGCGCGTGTTCCCGGCGGTGGAGGCGGCCGCGCGCGATCTCGGCTGGGAGATCGTGGCGGCGGCGCGGGCCGAGGGCCGGCTCGAGGCGACGGCCACGACGGCCTGGTTCGGCTTCAAGGACGACGTCGTCGTGCGAGTGCGGGCCAAAGGCTCCGGCAGCCGGGTCGACGTCCGGTCGCTCTCGCGGATCGGCGTCGGCGACCTCGGCGTCAACGCCGCCCGCGTCCGCGCGTTCCTCGAACGCATGCGGGCGACCAGTCCTCCCGTGGCGTGACTCCTCGTGGCGGGGTAAGCTGAGGAACACCATGAGCGAGAAGCCGTTCCCCGTCGATCAGGCGGTGTCCCGACGCGCGTTCGTCGTCCACGTCGGCGCTGCGGCGGCGCTTCTGGGGACCCGGCTGCCGGCGCTCGCGCAGCCCGCGACCCCGGTCCCCGGCAAGGACAGGCTGATCGTCCGGAGCTCGCGGCCCATCAACCTCGAGACGCCGCTCCGGGAGCTGACCGCCGACGTCACGCCCACCGACCTCTTCTTCGTCCGGAACAACTACGACGGCCCGGTCATCGACCCGGCGGCGTACGTGCTCACCGTGGACGGCGAGGTCGAGAACCCCCTGACGCTGCGCCTCGACGACCTCAAGCGCCTGGAGATGGTGACCCAGACCATCACGCTCGAGTGCGCCGGGAACGGCCGGAGCTTCCACAAGCCCCCGGCGCCGGGCCTCCAGTGGGAGAACGGCGCCGTCGGGACGGCGGTGTGGCGCGGGGTCCGGCTCGCGGACGTGCTCCGGCTGGCCCGACCGAAGGCGCCGGCGCTCCACGTCGTCCCCGACGGGAACGACGCTCCGCCCACGCCGCAGGCGCCCGACTTCATCCGGAGCCATCCCATCCAGAAGGCGATGGAGCCGCACACGATGCTCGCGCTGGAGATGAACGGCCAGCCCGTGCCGCACCTCCACGGCGGGCCGGTCCGCTTGCTGGTCCCCGGCTGGGTCAGCTCGGCGTCGATCAAGTGGCTGACCCGGCTCACGCTCGCCGACAAGGAGTGGGGCGGCCCGTTCATGGCGCGGAGCTACCGGTCGCCGCGCGTCGACGACGCCAACCAGACGTACTCGCTCCAGTCGCTCGAGTGCAAGTCGCTCGTCGTGGCGCCGGCCGACGGGGCGCAGCTCGCGGCCGGGCCCCAGACCGTCAGCGGCTTCGCCTGGGCGGGCGAGGGGACCATCGTCGCCGTGGACGTGTCGACCGACGGTGGCCAGACCTGGCAGCCGGCGAGGCTGACGGGCGCGGAGTCCCGCTACGCGTGGCGCCGCTGGGAGCTCGCGTGGAACGCCCCCGCGGGCGCGCACGCGCTCATGGCCCGCGCGAGCGATTCGCTGGGGCGGCACCAGCCGGCGAGCCGGCCCCGCGACCCGCAGGGCTATCGCTGGAACGTGATCCACGCGATCCGGGTGAATGTCGCGTAGCCGGAGGGCCGTCCTCCCGGCGGCGCTCGCGGCGGGCCTCGCCGTCGGGCTCGCGGCCGGGCGGCCCGATGCCCAGCCGGCCAACCCGCTTCCGCCGGGCGAGCACATGCCGCTGGTCCTGGGCGCCTGCATCATGTGCCACAGTCCCGAGATGGTGGCCCAGCAGCGCCTGGATCGGGCCGCCTGGCAGGCGATCGTCGACCGCATGATCACCTACGGCGCGCCGATCACGCCCGAGACGCGGCCGCTCATCCTCGAGTACCTCGCGACCCGGCTCGGCCCGTGAGCCGGAGCGGGGATCACCGCCTCCTCGAGGCGTGCGCCCAGCCGGGCTGCCCCGTCTGCGGCTGCCTCCGGGACGTGGCGCTCCGGCATCTGGCCGCCGTCCTGGCGGAGCACGTGACGGACCCGCTCTCCCGGGCCCGGCTCGCCGAGGCGTGGGGCTTCTGCGCGGCCCATGCGACGGCCCTTCGCGACATGCCCGAGGCCGCGCTGGGGACGGCGATCATCTACCAGTCCCTCGTCGAGCGCGCGTGCCGGTGGCTGGACGAGGCGGCGCGCGCCGTGGCCGTGCCCGGGCGACGACGCGGATGGCGGGCGCTGGTCAGCGGGGCGCGTGCGGCCGGCAGCGAGCCGCGGCCTCGCCGGGCGCGCTGTCCGGTGTGCGTGGATCTGGTCGTGGCCGAGCGGGGTCATCTCGACGCGCTGCTCGGGGGCCTCCAGGACCCGAAGCTCGGCCCCGCCTACGCGTCGTCCGACGGCTTGTGCCTCCCGCATCTGGAGCTGGCGCTCGGGCGGGCCGGGGCGGGCCCCGCGGCCGCGCAGCTGGTGGCGCTGGCGCGGGAGAAGCTCCGCGCGCTCGCCGCCGACCTCGGGCGCTTCGTCGACAAGCACGATCATCGCGCGCGCCCGAGCTTCACCGACCGGGAGGCCGGCGCGTGGCGCCAGGCGCTCGCGCTCGTGGCCGGCCGGGTGGAGCTGTTCGGTCCCGACATGGAGCGCAACGGTGCGAAGGGCGGCGCGCGATCTCCCCGCTCGAGACGGCCGCGATGAGCCTGGAAGCGATTCCCGGCGTCCCGCGCGCGCTGATCGGGATGGTCCACCTCCTCCCGCTGCCCGGCAGCCCCCGCTGGGGCGGGTCGCTCGACGCGGTGGTCGAGCGCGCCGTGGCCGACGCGCGGGCGCTCGAGGCGGGCGGCTTTCACGCCTGCCTCGTCGAGAACTTCGGGGACGCGCCCTTCAGCCCGGGCCGGGCCGACCCCGCCACCGTCGCGGCCACGGCGGTCGCCGCCGGCGAGGTGCGCCGCGCGGTGCGCCTGCCGGTCGGGATCAACGTGCTGAAGAACGACGCCCAGGCGGCGCTGGCGGTGGCGGCGGCGATCGGCGCCGCCTTCGTCCGGGTCAACGTCCACGTGGGCGCGGTCGTCGCCGACCAGGGCGTGCTCCAGGGCGACGCGTACGGGACCTTGCGGTACCGCCGGCTCCTCGGGACGACGACCCGCCTCTTCGTCGACGTGGGCGGCAAGCACGCGGTGCCGCTCGCTCCCGTCGAGCTGGAGCAGGTCGCGCGCGACGCCGCCTACCGGGGACTCGCGGACGCCCTCGTCGTCTCGGGCGTCGCGACGGGCGAGCCGACACCGCTCGGCGACGTCAAGCGCGTGCGGGCCGCGGTACCCGACCGGCCGATCCTGGTCGGCTCCGGGGTCGAGCCCGCGACGGTCGCCGAGCTCTTGCGGGTGGCCGACGGCGCCATCGTCGGGACCTGGGTCAAGCGGGACGGCCGGACGACCGCGCCCGTGGACCCCGAGCGCGTCGCCGCGCTCGCTCGCGCCGCCCGCGCGGACTGACCGGCCGCACTCCAGCTGGATCCACCACATCACGGCAAGCCCTGGCCGCTCGACGGTAGCATCCCCAAATGGCTGAGAAGCTCCGCCCGCCGTCCCAGGCATCATGCCCACTCAGACCTGGGCCCGCGGTCGACTCGTGAATGGTATCCTGTCCAGGTATCACTGTCGGAGCAGTGAAGCAGTGAAGAGGAAACGTTCACTTCCTGTGATGGGCCATAGTTCTCGCTCAAGTCCACACGAAGGCCTGGCTCGCCGGCGAGGCGCGCAACTTGGACTTGTGTGTGTCGTCGTCCTCGGAACCGTGGTGATTGACTGGGCCTACGGTACGCGCGCAGGACGCAGCGGACACCCACCTGGAGATCGAGATCCGGCGAGGGCCTGGCCTGCCTGTCGAGCTCCATGCTCTGGGGTGCAACCCACCCAGCGGCACCGTCGGCGATCCAGCCGCCGCGTGCAATCGCATCGCCGATCATGTCGCCCAGGCGACGCAGCCGTCCGGAAGGGTGTCCTTCCCGCCGGGCTCGGAGAATCAGGGGGCGGTTGTGTGCACTCAGGTCTATGGCGGGCCTGAGGTCGCCTTCGTCCGGGGCCGCTTCCGGGGGGCGCCCGTTGACGCGCGCCTGACGCGGGAGAACGGGTGCACGATGTCGAGCTACGACGCGACGATGGATATGCTGGGCATTCCATGAGCACCGGTTTGCGCGGGCCCCGGCCCCCGGTCTCTGTCTTGCGCTACACGAACCGACCCGTCCTGTTCCCTGCCGCCTGACCTCTCGACGCTGAGCCCCGCTTCCTGAGCTGGTCGCCTGTCGTCCGCCGAGGCGCATGGAGTCCATGGTCTCCGGACGGTTCGGCTCCCCGGCCGCAGGGTGCCCGAGGCTCCGGCTAGACCGCCACCCAGCTGCTCCGCGCGGCGTGGCGGACCGCGTCGAGGACCCGCTGGACGGCCAGCCCGTCGCGGAACGTGGCGGCCGGCGCGACGGGCGCGCCATCGAGCGTGGCCCGGACGAGATGGTCCACGAGCCGGACGAACGACAGGCCCCAGAGCGAGACGTACTGCATCCCGGGCGGCGTGGGGAGCGTCTCCGGCTCGGTGAGCTCCGTCAGCGGCTCGCCGAGGCGTCCGCCCCAGAGCCGGTCCGCCTCGTCGAGGACGAGCGACCCCGCGTCGCCCCAGACCTCGGCCCGCGGCCCGACCGTGTGGGTGGCGACGGCGCTGAGGACCACGGTGCCGATCGCCCCGGACTCGAAGCGGAGCGAGAACGTCGAGAAGTCGTCCGCGGTCACGCGGCGCCGGCCGCCTCCCTCCGGCAGGGGGCGCTCCGCGACGAACGGCACGGCGGTCCCGGTGACGGCGTCGATGTTCCCGAGCCAGTAGCGGAGGAGGTCCACCTGGTGGGATCCGACCGCGCCGAGAAGGCCGCCGCCCGAGGCGTCGTCGTACCACCAGCCCCAGGGCTTCGCCGGGTCGTGCCGGCCCGCGTTCACGACCGTGAGGAGGACGTGGCGCGGCGCGCCGATGAAGCCCTCCTCGATGAGCCGACGCACCTTGCGCCGGTTCGGGTTGAAGCGCAGCTCGTGGTCGAGGGCGTGGATGCGTCGCGCCCGGTCGGCGCCCGACAGCATCTCCTCCGCCTCCTGGGCCGACATCGCCATCGGCTTCTCGCAGAGGACGTGCCGGCCCGCCTTGAAAGCGGCCAGCGCCATCGCGTGGTGGAGGTGCGGCGGCGTCGTGATGCTGACGAGATCCAGGTCCGCCGCGACGAGCTGGGTCCAGTCGTCGAAGGCGTGCGGCACGCCGAGGGCGTCGGCCGTCTTCTTGGCCTTGCCCGGCGTGCCGCTCGCCACCGCGACGACCTCCGCGCGCGCGTGCGCCCGGAAGGCGGGGATCTGGACGAGCGAGCCGAAGCCGGTGCCGATCACGCCGACGCGAAGCCGCGAAGCCATCCGAGGGTCTCCCGAGGTTGGCGGACGTTTGGGGGGTTGGTCGCTCAGGTCGTCCGGAGCGCGGCCAGGATCGCCGGGCCGAAGCCGTCGACGCGCCAGCGCCGGAGCCCCGGGACGGCCGCGAGCCCGGCGAGACTGGCGGGGGGGTCGAGCGCCAGGGCGTCGATCAGGCGCTGGGGCAGGAGGACCCCGGGATCGAGGCCCGAGGTCTCGGCCGCTTCGGCCCGCCACTTGCGGACGGCTTCCGCCCGCAGGCGACTGGCCGTGGTGACGACGGGACGCGCCGGCCGCGGCACGCGCGGCGGCTCCGGCGGCCGCTCGGCGAGCCCCTGGGCCACGGCGGCCAGGAGGCTCGCCCCGTATCGCTCGACGAGCCGCGGGCTCAGCCCCGGCACTCCGACGAGCGCGGCCGGCTCCGCGGGCTGCCGCTCGGCGAGCGCGATCAGCGTCTCCGGGCTCAGGACCTTGAAGGGCGGCCGGTGCTCCGCCCGCGCCCACGCCTCGCGCTGGAGATAGAGGGCGCGAAGGACGCCCAGGCCGCGCGGCGGGAGTCGCGAGGCGCCCCGGATCCGCCGGTATCCGTCCTCGTCGGAGGGCCGATCGGGAACCGGAAGCGCGGCCAGCGCCTCGCACTCCTCCTCCAGCCAGCCCTCGCGGCCGATGGCACGCAGCTCGGCGAGCAGGTGGTCCCGGAGCACGATGAGATGCCGGACGTCCTCCGCCGCGTAGTGCTCCTGCAGGGGGCGTCAGCGGGCGGCGAGCCCAGTCCGTCTTCTGCTGGGACCGGACCGGCTGGACGTCCAGGTACTTCAGGAGCAACCGCTCGAGGCCGAGCTCGCGCACGCCCAGGAAGCGGGCGGCCAGCATGGTGTCGGACAGGCCGGCGAAGGCGAGACCGAACCGGCGCTTCAGGTACACCACGTCGTTGTCGCCGCTGTGGAACACCTTCATCGTGGCCGGGTCGGCGAAGAGCGGCCGCAGGGGATCGAGGTCCATGAGGACGAGGGTGTCCAGGAAGAACACGCGGCCCTCGGGGTCCGCGAGCTGGATCAGGCAGAGTCGCTCGGGGTAGTGGTGGAGGCTGTCGGCCTCGGTGTCGACGGCGACGGCCGCCACGCCGCGGAGGTCGCGGGCGAGCGCGTCGGCCTCGTCAGCGGTCCGGATCCAGACGGGGGCGGGCCACACGCGCTCTAGGATACCAGGGGGAGGCCATGCCTGGACCGCCCCGAAGACCGCGCGAGCGGGACCCTCGCCCGCGCCGGTCGGTGGGGACGAAGGATCGGGGCATTTCGATTTTCGCGACGCCTACTTCTGGCCGCTCCCGCGCGGGCGGCCGCCGCCCCGGCCCCGCCGGCCCGCCCTCTCCATTCGCCACGCGGGGACGCGCCCCGCGGGCTCGCGGGCCGAGCGGGGTCCGGCTCAGTCCTCCTCGGTCCAGCGCTCCAGCAGCCGCTTGCCCAGCGAGCGGTGGCCGAGGAAGAAGTAGGTGATCATGGCGACCGACGCGAGGAGATTCCCGATCGCCACGTTCCACCAGGGGAGCGCGCCCGCCAGATGGGCGTCGAGCGCCTGGAGGAATCCGAAGAAGAAGACCTGGAAGCAGAGAAAGATGGTGAAGAGGCCGAGCAGGATCCGCGGCTCGCGCTCGGCGGCAAGGAGGAACGCGGCGACGGCGATCCCGAAGAAGGCGAAGGCGGCGAAGTGGAAGATGGTGTACCCGACGACGACGTCCAGCCGGGGGATCAGGAGCTGGGGATCCCGGAGCCCCTGCAGGACCGCGGCGCCGAGGAGCGCGGGCGTGTGGAGCGGCCGGAGACGGATGGCGTCGTAGAGGAGGAACCAGACCGCGACGACCGAGCCCCCGAGGAATCCGGCCATGATCCCCTCGCGGACGACGTCGACCCAGCGGCCGATCAGGCTCCGCGCGAGCCCCGGGTGGCACCGGTGGAAGTAGTAGAGCATCGCCGCCGAGGCCACCAGGTTCCCGGCGAGGATCTCCCACCACGCCAGCACCCCCAGCACCGGCAGCGCCCAGAACGCGATCAGCGCGAGGAAGAAGACCTCGAAGGCCGCGAAGAAGATGAGGAGCGCCAGCACCATCTCCGGCTCGCGCTCGGCGCTCGACACCAGGAACGCGGCGACGAGCCCCACGGCGATGAACCCGAGGCCGTGGAGGATCGTGTAGCCGAGGACGGGGCCGGCCGAGACGGTGACGAGGCTCGGGTCGCGAATGCCCTTCAGGATGGCCGAGCCCAGGATCGCCGGGCTCTGGAGCGGCGCGCCGCTCGCGATGTCGAAGATCAGGATGAGGACGGCCACCGCCGCGGCGCCGATCAGGCCGGCCGCGATCCCTTCGCGGACGATCCGGCCGTCAGCCGCCATGCGCCGTCGCCTCCGCTCCGGCGAGGGACGCCTGGCCGTCCTCGCGCGCCTCGGGACCCGCCCACCGGAAGAACACCACCGTGCCCGCGACCAGGTAGCCGAGCATCCCGCCCACCCACATCAGGACTCCCGCGAGCTCCTGATCCGCCCGGGGCGCGAGCGGCCAGGCGCCGCCGGCCGCGGCGTAGAAGGGGTAGAGCACGCCGTCGGCCAGCGTGATGGGCGCGGCGATCGCCATCATGGGGATCGTCGCCAGGAAGAGATAGAGGAGCTGGGCGGGCGGGCTCGGCCGCGGCCACTCGGGCGCCGGCCCCGCGACCGGCCACCACAGGAGGAGCCCGGTGGCCAGGAACGTGACGTGCTCGAGCGCGTGGTAGCGGTCCACGCGGAGGGCGGCGTCGAACGCCGCCGGGACGTGCCAGGCGACCTGGACCGCGGAGGCGAGCGCGAGCGCCGGGAGCGGCCGGGTGAGCCACCAGCCGAGGCGTCCGACGACGGGGGCCCGCGCGACCGGCGCCAGGAGCCAGGGCGGCAGGCCCAGGAGCCACAGGAGGGGCACCACCAGGATCAGCAGGAGGTGCTGGACCATGTGCGCCGAGAGCGCCACGTGCTCGGCCCACTCGGCGAGGGGCCCGAGCACCGCGCCCGCCAGGATCGCCGTGCCGGCGACGAAGGCGGTGACGCGCCCGCGCGAGGGCGGCGGTCCCCAGGCGAAGCGGCGCCGCAGGACGCCGGTGGCGAGGAGGTAGCCGACCAGGATGGCCTCCAGGCCGAGGGCGACCTCGGGGTGCCAGTGGAAGGCGGTCATGCCGGTCACCCCGCGCCCGCCGGGGACACGCCCGTGGTGCCGATGTGGCCGAAGAGCCACAGGAGCGCGACGGCGAGGCCGATGGCGATGATGAGCGGGGCGACGAACGCGTACGAGAACCAGGCGTGGTCGAACCGGAGATGCATGTAGAACATGGCGACCAGGGCGAACTTCAGCGTCGAGAGGATCAGCAGGATCGGAACCAGGACGCGGGCGAGGGCCGGGACGTAGAAGATCCAGACCTCCATGACGGTGATCGCCAGCAGGAAGGCCGCCACGACGAGGTAGGTGCGCGGGCCCGCGCCGGCGTGGCCCGCGCCGGTGGCCGGCGCCGGTGTCCGCCTGGTGGCCCTCATGGCCGGAGGGTCGTTCGCTCACGCCTCTCGCCTCCCTCGGCGTCGTCCCGATCCTACTGGATCAGGTAGACCAGGGTGAAGATCGCGATCCACACCACGTCGACGAAGTGCCAGTAGAGCCCGGCCATGTCCACGAGCGCCTCGTCCCGGGCGCCCAGGCGGCCGCGCGTCAGCAGGTACCACAGCGCCGCCAGCCAGAGCACGCCCACGGTCACGTGGGCGCCGTGGAAGCCCACCATCACGTAGAAGGTCGCCGCGAACAGGTTCGTCGTCAGCCCGAGGCCCTCGTGGACGAAGTGACTGAACTCGTACACCTGGCCGGCCAGGAACACGCCGCCGAGGGCCGCCGTCGCGAGGAGCCAGCGCCGCGCGGCCCGCACGTCCCGCGCCTGGATGGCGGCCACCCCGAGGACCATCGTGAGGCTCGACATGAGCAGGACGAACGTGCTCACCGTGATCAGGGGAATGTTGAGGATCTCCTGCGGATAGGGCCCCTGGAGGCTCCGCCCGCGGTAGACCATGTACGTCGAGATCAGCGTGCCGAAGAACAGGCACTCCGAGCCGATGAACACCCAGATGGCGAGCTTCCGGTGGTCGAGCCCGGTCGCGCCGATGTGGGGGCTCTCGTGGCTCTCGCCCGCGTGCCCGCCGGCGGCGGCGCGCGCCGGGACCAGCTCGGTCGCGAAGGCCAGGACGGCGAGGACGGTCAGGAGCGCGCCGATCATCACGACGCCCAGGTGGAGCAGGGCGCCCGCGACCAGGACGATCATCGCGAGGGCCGTCAGCAGCGGCCAGTGGGACGGCGCCGGCAGGTGGATCGGGCCGGCCGGCGTGACCAGCGCGCGGAGATCCGCGAGCCCCGGCCCGCGGGCGTCGGGGTGCTTGGCGAGCCAGAGGGCGTCGCGGCGCAGCACCGTGGGGAGCGCCGCGAAGTTGTACACGGGCGGGGGTGAGGGGAGCGCCCACTCGAGCGTTCGCGCGTCCCACGGGTCCGGCCCCGCCCGGCTCCCGCTCCGGAGGCTCCGGGCCACGTTCGCGAGGAACACGAGGAGCGAGACCCCCTGGAGGACCGCGCCGACGGTGCAGACCAGGTTCCAGAAGTCCCAGCCGAGGCCGGGCGCGTAGGTGTAGATCCGCCGCGGCATGCCCATGAGCCCGAGGAAGTGCATGGGGAAGAAGGTCAGGTTGAAGCCGATCAGCATCAGCCAGAAGTGGAGGAGCCCCAGCCGCTCGTCGAGCAGGCGGCCCGTCATCTTCGGGAACCAGTAGTAGATCCCCGCGAACAGCCCGAGGAGCGTGCCGCCGAAGAGCACGTAGTGGAAGTGCGCCACCACGAAGTAGGAGTCGGTCTGCTGGAGATCGACCGGCGGGGACGCGTGCATGATGCCGGACAGGCCGCCGATCGTGAACATCGCGACGAAGGCCACCGCGAAGCAGAAGGGCGTCCGGAACCGGAGCGAGCCGCCCCAGATGGTCGACAGCCAGTTGAAGACCTTGATGCCGGTCGGGATCGCGATGAGCATCGACGTGAGCGCGAAGGCCGAGTCGGCGATCGGGCCCATGCCGACGGCGAACATGTGGTGCGCCCAGACGCCGAAGCCCAGGAAGCCGATGAGGGCGGTCGCGTAGACCATCGAGGGATAGCCGAAGAGGGGCTTCCGCGCGAAGGCCGGCAGCACCTCGGAGACGATGCCCATCGCGGGGAGGATGAGGATGTAGACCTCGGGGTGACCGAAGATCCAGAACAGGTGCTGCCAGAGCAAGGGCGAGCCGCCGCCGGCCGGGAGGTAGAAGGGCGTCCCGAAGAAGCGGTCGAACATCAGGAAGATCAGGGCGACCGTGATCGGCGGGAAGGCGAGCAGGATGAGGACGTTGGTGACCAGCGTCGTCCAGACGAACAGGGGCAGCCGGAGGAACGTCATCCCGGGCGCCCGCAGGTTGAGGATCGTCACCAGGAAGTTCAGCGACCCGAGGATGCTCGACGTCCCGAGGAAGAGGAGCGCCAGCAGCCAGAAGTCGGAGTGCGGTCCGATCGAGAACGGCTTCGACGTGAGCGGCGCGTAGCCGAACCAGCCGGCGTCCGGCGCCGTTCCCACGAGCCAGCTCGCGTTCAGGAAGAGCCCGCCCAGGAGGAACACCCAGTAGGAGAGCGCGTTGAGCCGGGGGAACGCGACGTCCCGGGCGCCGATCATCAGGGGGATGAGGTAGTTGAAGAAGGCGACCGACAGCGGCATCAGCGCCAGGAACACCATGCTGGTGCCGTGCATGGTGAACAGCTCGTTGTAGCGCTGGGCGCCGATCAGCTG
This sequence comes from uncultured Candidatus Rokubacteria bacterium, assembly GCA_963745015.1. Classification (GTDB taxonomy): domain Bacteria; phylum Methylomirabilota; class Methylomirabilia; order Rokubacteriales; family DASRDR01; genus DASRDR01. Next base: position 263,268 of record CAVUVU010000004.1, on the reverse strand, counting down.
CCCGTCCGGCCGCGCCAGCTGGAGCCGGATGAAGAGGGCCTCGAGCCCCGCGATCAGGAAGAAGGCGAGGGCGCTCGCGCCGTACAGGATGCCGATCCGCTTGTGGTCGACGGTCGTGAGCCAGGACACGAGACCGCCGGCCTCCGCGGCCGCGGGCGCGTGGGCCGCGGCGACCGACGCGGCGTGGCCGTCCGCCCCGTCCGCCATCGCTACCTGAGGCTCTGGAGGTAGGCGACCAGCGCCGCCGCCTCCGGATCGGAGAGCTTCTGCTCGGGCATGAGCGAGCCGGGCTTGATCGCGGGCGCGTGCCTGATCCAGCGCGCCAGGTTCTCCGGCGTGTTCGGGAGGATCCCGCCCGCGATCGTGCGGCGGGAGCCGAAGTGCGTCAGGTCGGGCCCGATCCCGCCCCCGGAGACCCCGCGCACGGTGTGGCACCCGACGCAGGAGCCCGTCCGGAAGATGTCCGCGCCCCGCGGCCGCCGGGGACCCGTCGGGCGGGGTCGGAGCGGGCTCCTTCTGCTTCGCCGCCCACGCCGCGAAGGCCTCCGGCGCGAGGACGACGGCGAGGTGGCGCATGTTGGCGTGGGACGCCCCGCAGAACTCCGCGCACTGGCCGTAGTACTCCCCCGGCGCGTCGGCGGTGAGGACGATGCGCGTCGCGCTGCCGGGGATCGCGTCGCGCTTCCCGCCGAGCTGCGGCACCCAGAAGCTGTGGATGACGTCGGTGCTGGCGATCTCGAGGCTCACCGGGCGGCCGGCCGGGAGGTGGAGGTCGCTGGCCGTGACGATGCCGAGCTCCGGGTACTGGAATTCCCACCACCACTGGTGCCCGATGACCTTCACCCGGAGGGCGTCCTTCGGCGGCGCGGCCTGCGTCCGGAAGATCGCCGCCACGGTCGGGAAGGCGATGAAGGTCAGGATCACCGCCGGGATGAGGGTCCAGGCGATCTCGAGCACCGCGCTGCCGCGCACCTGCCGCGGAACCGCCTTGGGGTCGCGCTCCCGGAACCGCACGACGGCGACCAGGAGGAGGATCTGGACCACGAGGAAGATGGCCGTGTCCCACCGGAGGATCTGGACGAAGATCCGGTGCGAGGTCCAGCCGAAATCGGATCGGGGCGTCAGCGTGGTCGCCGGCGAGTCCAGCAGGCCGCAGCCGGCCAGCAGGACGGCGACGGCCAGGGTCCAGAGTCCCGGGACCCGGGCCAGCCGCGCGCGCCGGAGAGTCGGTTCCGATTCCATGTGGATGCGATCGGAGGAGCCCGATCAGTGAGCGCCGGGAACCAGCCTAGCGCAAACGCGGGAGGCCTGCCAGCGCGGCGCGCTCTTCACGAGCCCGGCCGCGCCGGGGCGCGTGTGCCGCGGCGCGTGTGCCCTTGACACCGCGCGCGCCGGCCTTGCACCATCGGGGCGGCGCGGTCCCGGGCTGCGCGGGAGGCCTGCCAGCGCGCGTTCGGCTGTCGGCAGGGGGACCGTCACGGAGAGTCGCGATCGCGGTGTCCGAGATCAGAAGACGACGAGATGGATCGTGGAGGATTCGGAACTCGCCGCGAGCCCGGCGCTCAGATGTGGGTCAGGACCTTCTCAATGAAGCTCCGGGTTCGGGCTTCCTGCGCGCCGCCGAAGATGGTTGCCGGCGTACCCTCCTCGACGACCATCCCCTCATCCATGAAGATGACCCTGTCGGCGACCTTGTTGGCGAATCCCATCTCGTGGGTGACGACCACCATCGTCATGCCATCGCTGGCGAGCCCCCGCATGACGCTCAGCACCTCGTGGATGAGCTCCGGGTCCAGGGCGGACGTCACCTCGTCGAAGAGCATGATCTTGGGCTCGAGGGCCAGGGCCCGCGCGATGGCGACGCGCTGCTTCTGGCCGCCGGAGAGCTTGTCCGGATACTCGAGCGCCTTGTCCTCGAGCCCGACCTTGGCGAGGAGGCGCTCGGTCCGCGCGTGGGCCTCCGCCTCCGTGACGGCGAGCGTGCGGATCGGGGCGAGCATGATGTTGCGCCGAACGGTGAGGTGCGGGAACAGGCTGAACTGCTGGAAGACCATGCCCATGGTTCGCTGAATGCGGCGGAACTCGGCGGTCCGCCGGAGGAGGCCGCGGTCCCGCCCCTCGCGCCGGAAGAACAGCTGGCCGTCGATGTGCACCTCGCCGGATTCCGGCGTCTCGAGCCCGATCAGGCATCGGAGCAGGGTGCTCTTCCCGGATCCGCTCGGCCCGATGACGACGACGACCTCGCCGGATTGGACGTCGAGGCTCACGTTCCGAAGGACCTCGAGCGTGCCGAACCGCTTCTGGAGGTGATGGGCGGCGATCACCGGGTTCCTCAGTGGCGGGCTCGGGCGAGGCGCAATTCGAGGATTCGCGTCGCGATGGTGCACGGAAAGGCCAGCACGAAATAGATCATCGCGGCCACCGTGAGGATCTCCATCGGCCGGTACGTCTCGGTCGCGACGACTCGCGCCTGGTACATGAGATCGGCAACCCCCAGCGTCGAGACGAGGGCGGTGTCCTTGAACAGGCTGATGCTCTGAGAGAGCACGACCGGGATGATGATGCGGAAGGCCTGAGGCAGGATCACGTACCGCATCTTGTCGGCGTACGAGAGCCCCAGGATGTCAGCGGACTCGGACTGGTCTCGGGGAATGGCCTGGATCCCGGCACGGATGGCCTCTCCGTAGAAGGCGGCGACATTGAGGGTCAGTGCCAGGATGATGGAGGCGACGCTCGGCAGCTCGATCCCGAGCACGATGGGCAGGCAGTAGTACACCCAGACGAGCTGGACCAGCGCCGGGGTGCCCCGGAAGAACTCGATGTAGGCGGCCACCGGCTTGTTGATCAGGGGGCTCCGGGCGAGGCGGCCCGCGGCAACAAAGATGGCCAGGAGGAACCCCAGCACGATGACGGCCACCGTGATGAAGAGGGTGAGCTGGAGGCCCTTGACCAGCGCGGGCATGGCGCGCGGGACGACCCACCAGGCCCACTCGTACGACATTCGGGTCGGATCCTCGCTTCGCGGGGCACTGCGCCCCGCGCCCCCGGCCGATCGAGCCCCGGCCACGCGCAGGCGCGGACGAGATCCGACCGCCCCGGGGGCGCCGGCGGCGCGGATCAGGCTGCGGTCAGCTCACTTCGTGAAGTCGGCGGGATTCGGCAGCCCGTACTTGGCCTGGGCGGCCTTCAGCTTGCCGGTGTTGGCGTAGTTCTCGACCATGATGTCCAGCGCCTGGAGGTCGTCGTACACGTAGCCTTTCCGGATGGCGAAAGCGGTGCCTTCCAGGTTGATCACCGGGGCGGGGATGATCAGCCGGAACTGCTTGTTCGTCTGCGCGAACTTGGCATTGCCCGAGATGTCGTCGAAGAAGGCCGCGACGCGGCCCGACTGCGCGGCGATGCGGGCCTCGTTCTGGTCCGGGAGCCGCACGATCTCCATGGCCTTCGCCACGCGCGAGAGTGCCTTGTCCTCTGCGGTCCCCATCATGACGGCGACCTTCACGCCCTTCCGGTCCAGCTCATCCCAGGTCCGGGCCTTGACCTTCTCCCGCTGGACCGCGAACGTACCTTCCACGTTCATGTACGGAACGGAGAAGGTGACGGCGATGGCGCGGGCGGGGCGCCGGTTGAGCGCGGCCGCCACGTCGTACTTCCCGGCCTGTAGCCCGGCGACCATGGCGTCCCAGCTCGTGTCGACCGCGACGTGCTTGACGGCGAGCTCTTGGGCCCACTCCTCCATGATGTCGACCGCGATGCCTTTCCATTGCCCCGAGGTCGAGTCCTTGAACGAGTGGGGGTCGGCCGTCGCATAGCCGACGCGCAGCTCCCCGCGCTGCTGGATTTCCTTGAGCAGCGACTTGCGCTCCTGGGCCGGGGCGGGCCCGGCCAGCAGCGCGAGCGCCGCCACCGCGCTGACGAGGGATGAGAACGCGAACAGGATCCGACGCATGGCCTTCCTCCTCGGGTTGACGTGGAGCCAGGACGTGATCGCGACGCGGGACTGCGGCGGGAGGGCCGGCACTGGCGGGCTCACGCGGAGTCGCGCGGGGCGAGGGGACGTCGGGGCGTCACGATGGCCGCTCTCCGGGTCACGAGGTCCACAGCGTTCGTCGACGAGCGGACGGCGTCTATTACGATATGGAGGTCGTGACGTGTCAACCCACCAAGCCGACCCCCGAGACCCCGCCCGCCCGGCCCTGCTCCCCAGCCGCCCGGCGGGTCGTGCAAGGAGCCCGATGATTGTCGACGGCCACGCATACTGCTTTCCCCCGCTGGGCGACGCGAACGGCTTCCCTTCGGTGCGCGAGCACCTCCGGTACGTGCAGCGGGAGATGGCCGACCACCACCAGCCGGTCTGGCGGCTCGCGGACCGCGCCCCCGGCGACAACGCCAGGCTTGCCGAGGCCGCCGATCGCACGCTGGCGGGCCTGCGGGACGTCGGCTTCGAGGCCGGCGGGCACGGTCGTTTCGTGTGGACAGTGGATGGCCACCGGTACGCGAAGCAATACCTGCCGCCCTACCTCACCGACCTCTCCCACTCCCCGGAGATGCTGGTCGCCCAGATGGACTACACGGGCGTCGACTGGGCACTGCTCCACACCGACCACGTCATGGGTCGGCTCACCGACTACCTCGCTGGCTGCGTCCGCCGCCATCCATCGCGGCTGCTGGCCCTCGCGCACCTCCCAGAGTGGGAGATCGACCGGGATCCCGAGCGGCGCTGGCGGAGGTCAGCCGTGCCTCGGCTCGGGCTTCATGTACCAGTTCCTCGTGACGAGCCGGTACCGGCACGGAGTGACGGCGTCGTGGGATGGTCCCGACCTCCGATCCTTCTGGGACCACGTGGCGCGCCTCGGCAAGCCGGTCTTCTTCACGCTGACCCCGTGGCCGCGGCCGACTCTCGACGACTACCTGGGGCAGCTCCGCACCTGGCAGGGGTGGCTCGAGCGGTACCCGAGGCTCCCCGCCGTCCTCACCCACGGCTTCCCGTGGCGACTGCTCGTCGAGGGTCGCCGACTCCGGCTGCCCGGCGCGCTGCTCGAGCCGTTCCGGGCGCCGTCGGCCCGGTTGCAGCTGCTCTTCCACATCAGTCTCGGCAACATCTGGGAGTACCCGTACCGTGAGCTCCACACGGCGGTCGCCCAGCTGGTCGACGCGCTCGGGTCCGAGCGCCTGATGTGGGGCACGGACATGCCGAACGTCGAGCGCTTCTGCACCTACCGCCAGACGCTGGAGACCTTCACCGTCCACTGCGAGGGCCTAGTCGGCTCCAGCGACATCGCGAACATCGTCGGCGGCACGGCCGCGCGCCTCTTCGGCCTTGGGCCCGCGCTCGCCGCGCCTCCGAGATGGTCATGATGCCGGCGGGGCCGGCTGGGGCTCGGTCTCGGCGCGCCGGCATCCTGCCCAGAAGACGCTGGAGGGCATCCCCCTCGTCTGGAAGCCGACCAATCGCAAGGGTGCGGGGGTCTTGAACCTGGGCGAGCTCGTCGACGTGAAGATCCAGGTGCAGGGGTTCGTCGACACGCGCGACGCCAAGGCGAAGTTCGGCGAGAGCCAGGAGGACAAGGTCCCGAAGCCCGTGACCACGTCGGGCAACGTCGCCGAGTTCTGTACCGAGAACTTCCGGAAAGCCCTGAAGGACCACGGGCTCACCGTCGTGCCGACCGGGGGTGACGCCGTCGTCGCCGGCGAGGTCCTCGAGTTCATGGTGATCGAGACGAACACCTACAAGGGCGAGGTGCGCCTCAAGCTCACGGTGAGCAGGGGCGGCAAGACGACGTGGGCGGGCGTGGCGTCGGGGACCTCCAGCCGCTGGGGCCGCTCGTACAAGGCCGAGAACTACTACGAGACGATCAGCGACTCGCTGCTGGAGGCGACGACGAAGGCCATCCAGGACGAGGGATTCCGCAAGGCGCTGGCCGCGAAATAGGGCGGGGGCCGCCGCCTGACTCCCGGGTCCGCCCGCCGCCGCCCCGACTCCCGAGCCTCCGCCGGGTTTCGTGTCTAAGCGCGCCGGGCGGAGGGTCGGGACGGCGCGCCGACAAGCTCCTCGTAAAGCGCCGTGAACTCGTTCACCATGCGGGGCCGTCCGAAGTGCGTGACGACCCGCGTCCGGGCGCGAGTCCCTCGGGCGCGATGGGCCTCCGGTGACTCGCCCAGGAGGTGCCGGATCGCGTCGGCCAGTTGCTGGGGAGAGCCCGGGGGCACCAGGTGCCCGGTGTCACCCAGGATCGTGCGCGTGTCCCCGACGTCGGTTGCCGCAACGGGGACTCCCACCGCCATGCTCTCGGCCACGCTGTTGGAGAAGCCCTCTCCGAACGCGGAGCTCGAGACCGAGGCGTCGCACGCCGTGAGGAGTCGCTCGACATCCACGCGCTCGCCGAGACGGTGGAGGGTCGGATGGCGGGGCAGGGTCTCGGTTCCCAGGCCGATCGCCAGGAAGTGAACGGCGGCGAGTCGCTCCATGGCCTTGAAGAGGCAGGCGTGATCCTTCATCGGGTCCAGGCGGGCGATGTGGGCGACGACCGGCGCCTCGGCGGGCAAGTCCAGCTCCTGGCGGACCGACCGTGCACTCTCCCGGTCAGGCCGGAACCGCTCGGTGTCGATGCCCGGATGGATGACGCACGCGCGCCGGGGGCGATAGCCCAGGTCGATGTGACCTGCGAGCCCGGCCTCCGAATTGCTGATCACGACATCGGCCCGCCGGGAGACGGCCGCACAGACGCGGACCACCATGCGCAGCTGGCGCCGGTACTGGCGGGTGTCCATCGGGGAGCATTGGAGGGTCCACGCGAGCTTCGTCTGCCGACGGCGTCCGGACAGCATGACGCCCAGCGTGGCGATCAGATCGCCGTGGTACATCCAGCCCTGGACGATGTGCGGCTGCGTCCGACGGATGAGCCGCGCCAGCGTCGCCACGGGCCACGGATTGGGAGGCCATGGTCCGATGGCGAGCTCGGTGACGGAGATCCCGGCGCCGCGGAGCAGGCTCGCGTACGCGCCGCCGGGAATGAGGCTGGCCACGGCGTGCGTGACGTCGGCGCGGAACCTGGACGTCACGAGGGACGAGAGCATGCGCTCCGCTCCGCCCAGCCCCAGGGAAGTGATGACGTGGAGGACACGCGTCACGGGCGTCTCTTGACCTGCCGGTCATTCTACCCGCCGGGCGCGGCCTCTTGAGAGTGGCCCTGGTCCTCGACCGGTGGGTGCCTGCCCGCGGCGGGCTGGAGGGGTGGGCGGTACGCTTCGCGGCCTGGCTCCTCCGTCGCGGATACGAGGTGCACGGGGTGGCCTTCGAGTTCGACGAGAGCTCGGTGCCGTCCGGGCTCATCCGCCACGCCTTGCCCCGACCCACGAGCCGTGTCGGTCGAGCCCGTGTCCTGGAGGCCCGGCTCGCGGGCCTGCCCTCGGCGCTGGTGCACGACTTCGGCGTCGGATGGCGATTCGATCTCCTGCACGTCCACGGAGGCTCGCGGCGGAGCGCTCTCCGGCAGGGACTTCGCGCGCTGCCCCTCGGCCGGCGCCTGCGCGCCATGCTCGACCACGCCCGCCGGCGCCGCTGGGCGGACATCGAGACGCGGCAGTACGCCCCGGGCCCCGGCCGCATCGTCGCGGTGTCCCGCATGGTCAAGACGCAGCTGGTGCGCGACTACGCCATCGACCCCGCCCGGATCGACGTCGTGTGGAACGGCGTCGACGCCGAGGCGTTCTCGCCCGCCTACCGCGAGCGGCACCGGACTGAAGCGAGGGAGAGGCTCGATCTCGGCCCGGCGCCGACGTTCCTGTTCATCGCCCACAACTACTATCTGAAGGGGCTGCCGACGGCGCTCCGGGCCCTGGCGCGGCTGACCCGCGAGGGACAGCGGGTGGGTCTGTGTGTCGTCGGGAACGGTCCCGTGGAGGCGTTCTCCACGCTCGCCGCCCGGCTGGGCGTCGCCCCCCAGGTCCGGTTCTGCCGCGGGGTCACCGATCCCCGGCCGCACCTGGCCGCGGCCGACGTCCTCCTCCATCCCACCTTCTACGATTCGTGCAGCCTGGTGGTCCTCGAGGCGTGGGCGATGGGGGTTCCCGCCATCACGAGCCGCTGGAACGGCGTCCACGAGCTGTGGCCGGCGGCGCCCGGGGACTGGCTGGTCGGGGAGCCCGGGGACGTGGACGAGGTCGCCCGGGCCATGCGGTCGGCTCTGGACCCCGCGCGCCGCGAGGCCGCCGCCGCGGTCGGCCGTACGATCGCGCTCGCGCACTCCCTCGAGGCGAACTTCTCCCGCATCGAGGAGGTCTACGCGCAGGTGCTACCGGTCCGGGGCGAGCCGACGGAGCTGACGAGAGTGGCGATCGGGGAGCCGGCGGGCTGCCGGCCAGGGCGTCGAGCACCGTCCGATGGACCGTGGCCACGTCGATCGCTCGGATGTGCCGGCCCTCGGAGTCGGTCCGGAACGCGTGGTGGGTCGGGGGACGCGAGCGCTGGACGACGCGATGGCCGGGTCCCCACGGCCCGGAATGCTCCGGCCACGTCGGACCGAACAGGGCGACGACGGGAACCCCGAGGGCGGCGGCGCAGTGCATCGGCCCGGTGTCTCCCGTCACCATCAGCCGGGCGCGGCGGAAGAGCGCGAGCGCCTCCTCGAGCGGCAGCCCGCCCACGACGCCGACGCGGGGCCGGGCCTCGCCGGGCGCGCGGAACGTCTCGAGGCCGGCTTCTTCTCCCGGGCCAGCATGCACCACGACCGGCGCGTCCTGGTCGCGGGCGAGTCGATCGACCAGCTCCCGGTACCGCTCCACGGGCCAGTTCTTCGACGTCCAGCGGGTGAAGGGATTGACGAGGATGAAGCCCCGCGCGGGGAGGCCGAGTGCGGCCAGCCGCGCGGTGCAGCGCCGGTCCGCCTCGCTGGAAACGCGAAGCTCCGGGGACAGATCCTCGACCGCGACACCGACAGCCTCGGCGACGTCGGCGTTGACCTCCACGGCGTGGCGCGCTGGATCCGGACGCACGAGATGCTGAAAGCGAGGGCGCCAGCCGGGGCTCTCCGGACCGCGCAAGCGGCCCACCCGGACCCTTGCTCCGCTCGCGTAGACCCAGAGGGCGCTCCGGCGCGTTCCCTGGAAGTCCACGGCAAGATCGAAGAGCGGCCGGCGGTTTCCCGCCAAACGGCGCCACGGCTCGAGCCAGGCCGCGACGCCACTCGCCATCGGCGTCGGCCTCGATGATCTCGGCGAGGTGAGGGCTCTCACGTACCAAGGCGGCGAAGCGGCGATCCACGGCCATGGTGATCCGTGCCTCCGGGCAGGCACGCCGGAGGGCGCGCAGGCACGGCGTGACGTGAACGACGTCGCCGAGCGAGGACAGCTTGACGACCAGGATGCGCCGGAGCGCGGCCAGCTCCGCCGGGCTCACCGGAGACCGGCCGCTCCCGGTGCGGCGTTGCGCCGCCGGCCGAGGCCGCGGGCCAATGGATCGGACAGGATCGTCACCTCGCCGCGGAAACGACGAAGCGCCTCGTCGAGGATCGCGAGCTCGGTCTCCCGGTCGTGCATCAGCAGGTAGTCGTTGGGCGTCGTCAGGTCGCCGGGGTACGCGCCGGAGGGGTGCTGGAAGAGATCCATTCCGGCGATCACGAGACGCTTCGGCTCCAGCGCCGCCGCCGTCGCGACCATGGCCGCTCCGTTCGTCGGCCGGGCCGGCCACCGGTGCTCGTTGATCGGAACGGACAGGCGCTCGACGGTGAGGTATCGGAGACGACGCGGGCGTCCGTGAAGCAGACGGTCGGCCAGCAGCCGCGCCTCCTCCTCGACCGTCCGGAAGGCGAAGATGCACTCATCGACCTCGCGCAGGCACCGTGGATCGCCGAGGAACACCACCTGAGGCCGGACCCGCCGCTCCCGCTTCGTCCAGGAGCAATTCACGCGGAACAGCCAGTCGACGGGGATGCTCGAGAGCCTCGCGTCCTCGGATGACGGCCCATTGCCCAGACACAGGATCGTGTCGCCCGGGCCGAGAAGGGTCCGAAGGGCTTCGAGAGAGTCGATCCGGTGCGCTCCCGCTCGAAGCGCGAGCCGTCCCGGCCGGCTGTCGAGGAGCCGGTAGAGCCAGCCGGCGCCGCCCCGCGGCCGCGGGGTGCCGAGCGCGGCCCAGTCGCGCCGCAGCAGCGGGAGCAAGAGCGCGAGCCGGGCGTCCGTCGAGGCATCCTGGGCCCCGCGCCGCGGGGTTCGGCTCGGCCGCTTCGCGCGATCCGGCGAGGTCGATCCGCGCCGCCGCGACGCCGAGAGCGCGGAGGGAGGCGGCCACGTCCTGATCCGGGACCAGGAAGCGGTCGATGGCCTCCAGCAGGTCGGGGCCCGGCGCCCCGAGGTGCACGGCGGTGCCGGCGATGAGAATCACCGGGAACCGCCACCAGCGGGCGCGCTCGAAGACCGCCCGCCCGAGATCGTCCGGTCGCTCGAGGAAGAGGAGGGCGTGGGGACGCAGCCGCCCGAGGGCTCGGCGAACGCGCCAGTCGCCTCCTCGCGGGGGGGCCAGGACCGTGCCCTCCGGAAATGCGCGGCGGAGCCAGTGGCGCGTCGCCGCGTCGCGCGCCGTCAGGAGGAACCGGTAGCGCGGATGCCTGGCGCCCAGCTCCTGGAGGAGGGACCGATGCCGCTCGAAGTCGGCCGCTGCGGCGCCGTGGACCCAGATGTGGGGAGTGCTCGCGCGACGCATCATGGACCGGGGCCGTTCAAGGCGTGGCGAGCCGCCTGGACCACGTCGTCGACCGAGAGGCCATTGAGGCAATCGAAGTGACCGAGCGGACATTCTCGCTCGAAGCAGGGCGAGCAGGGCAGGTGTCGGTGGAGCGTCCGCATGCGCGGGCCGACCGGCCCGCTGTGGCCCTCGCTGGTCGATCCGAAGAGCGCCACACCCGGGAGGCCGAGTGCGGCCGCGAGGTGAGCCGGGCCGGAGTCGTTGCCGACGAACAGGCGGGCGGCCGCGAGGACCCCGATCAGACCTCCGAGATCGGTGCGTCCGGCGAGGTCCACGACTGCGCTTCCGGGTCCGGCGTGCTCGCGGATCGTCGCCCCGAGCGCGCGCTCACCGGCGGAGCCGAGGATGGCGCACGGCATTCCCAGCTCCCGCGTCAGTCGCCGGCACAGCGCGCCGAAGTGCACGGCCGGCCAGCGCTTGGCGGTCCCGTGCGCGGCGCCCGGCGCGACGGCGACGAAGGGTTGGCCGGCGAGTGCCGTACCCCGGCAGAGCCGCCGCGCGGCCTCCAGCATCTCGCCGGCTCGGGGCGACTCGTGGCGCGGTGCGGCTCTCACGTCTCAGGATGCGCGGCGCCTCGCCGGGCGGCGCGTCCCCGAGGCTGGCCAGGGCGGGCAGGTCGCCGCAGCCGACCGCGGCGGCGAGTCCCCAGTAGTAGACGACCATGTGCGTGTCGCGCGGGGCCCGAGGGACCGAGACCGGGTGGGTCAAGAGCGCGTCGCGCCCGTCCCGCGCATATCCGACTCGGCGGGGAATCCGTGCCCGGGCGACCTCCTCGGCAACCCCGCGCGCGTTGGGGAAGAGGACGCAGAGATCGAAGCGTCGGCGCCGGAGCCGCGCGGGAGCCAACAGCTGGTCGAGGCGCTCGAGCGTGCGGGACCCGACAAGGGCTGGCAGGACCGTGTCGACGAACGCCCACGTCCGGCCGAGCGGAACCAGAGCGCGGGGGATCAGAACGTCGAGCCGGGCCTCGGGGAAGCGTTCGGCGATCGCGCGGATCGCCGGCTCGGCCATGACCGCATCGCCGAGCGGATTGGGAGCGCGGATCAGGATGCGATCGGGCCGGAGATCAATCGTCGCCGCGTCCGCTGCCTGCACGGGGCTGTCGAACCCGTGACCGACCCTACAATGGCGTTCGGGGACATGAGCTGTCAAGAGCGCCGCCCCGTCCGCGCCGCGTCGAGCTCCACGACGCCGCCGGCGGCCTCGAGGCGGGCAGATCCGCCGGTGGCCCGCATCGTGATCGCAGACACGACCAGCCACTACGACGGCCGCGATCTCGCCCTCCGGCCTCTCGGCGGGACCGAGACCTCGGTGATCCAGCTCGCCGAGGCGCTGGCCAGGCGCGGGCACGACGTCACCGGCCTCACGAACACCAAGGATTCCGTGGTCCACGGGGGAGTCCGGTGGATGCCGCTGGGCGCGGGCGATTTCGTGGACTGCGACCTGTTCGTCGCCGTCCAGCACCCCGAGCTGCTCGGCCTCGTACGTCGGCCGCGCCGGCTCGCGCTCTGGGTGGTGTGGCCGCCCGGGGGCTTCCGCCGTCGCCACCGTGCAGCGCGGCTGTGGTGGTATCGGCCGCGTCCGGTGTTCGTGAGCGACTTCCAGGCCCGCGCGTACCCCTCCTGGCTGCCGGGATCGCGGTCGCCGCTCGTCATTCCTTTCGGGCTGCCCGACGCGGTGCGCGGGCGGGCCCCGCTCCTGGCCCCGCCGCCGCCGCGCGCGATCTTCGCCTCCAATCCGCAGCGCGACCTGCGCTGGCTGCTCGGGCTCTGGGCGCGCGCGATCCTGCCGGCCGTTCCGGGGGCCGAGCTCCACCTCTACGGGATTCGCGACTATGCCTACCGCTACGGCGACCCATGGGAGGAGACGGAGAGCCGGCTCGGCCAGTTCGTCCCGGACGGCTTTCCGGCCGCGGGGCGCGCCTCGCTCAGGACCGCACCCGCCTGCCACGCGAGACGAGCTCTGGCAGGCGATGCGCGGGGCCCGCGTCATGCTCTATGGCGGGCACCGGGTCGAGGCCTTCTGCCTCTCCGTGGCCGAAGCGCAGGCCCTTGGCGTGCCGGCCGTGGTGCGGCCGATCGCCGTCCTGCCGGAGCGCGTGCGAGATGGCGTCACCGGGTTCGCCGCGGCCGACGACGACGCCTTCGCCCGCCACGCGATCGCCTTGCTGACGGACGCCGCGCTCTGGCGCGCGCAGCACGAGGCGGCGCTCCGGCTCCAGCAAGGCTGGTCGTGGGATCAGATGGCCGCGCGATTCGAGGCGGAGGTCATCCTCGCACCGCGACGGCGGTCGCGCTTCGGGCGCGGGGACGCCGGCGGGCGGAGACAGGTGGATCGTGCTGGGCTATCGTAGGGACCCGTGGCGCAGGCTTCCGTCCGCCCGAGCGCGATCCCGGTGAGCGGAGCGCGGGCATCGCAGTCCCGCGGCCGCGCAGAGCGCCGGCGGCGGGCGGCGGGCGGCGCGCGAGGTCGTCCCCCGTGATCGTCGTGACCGGGGGAGCCGGCTTCATCGGCGGCAACCTGGTGGCTGACCTGGTCGCCCGGGGCCGGCCGGTGATGGTCGTCGACGAGCTGCGGCGCGCGTCAGCCGAGGGCCGGGTGCCGCACGGTATCCGGGACGCGCTGGACAAGGACGAGTTCGTCACGCGCCTCGAGTCAGCCGACCTCGACCTTCCGCGATGTGAAGCGATCGTGCATCTCGGCGCCTGCACCGACACGGCGGAGCAGGACGAGGACTACCTCTTCAGGAACAACGTGCAGTACTCCGAGCGGTTGCTCGCGTGGGCGCTCGCCCGCGGCGTCCCGTTTCTCTATGCGTCCTCGGCAGCCGTCTACGGCCACGGTCCGCGGTTCGTCGAGACGCCGGCGCCCGAGGCGCCCCTCGGCGGCTACGCGCGCTCGAAATGGCTCTTCGACCAGCACGTGTGGGCGCTCCTTGGCGCCGCGTCCAGCCAGGTGGTGGGCCTGCGCTACTTCAACGTCTACGGTCCCGGAGAGGCGCACAAGGGTCCGATGGCCAGCATGGCGCTCCGTCTCCATGCGGCGTGCCGCGGCGGCGGCCCGGTCCGACTCTTCGGCGCGAGCCATGGCTGGGTGGCGGGCGAGCAGCGTCGCGACTTCGTTCATGTCGCGGACGCGGTGGCCGTGACCCGGTGGTTTCTGGAGCACGACGACCGTTCCGGGATCTTCAACGTCGGGACGGGGACCAGCACGAGCTTCAACGAGCTGGCTCGCCTGGTTCTCTCCTGCTGCGGGGGAGGCCCGATCGAGTACGTCACGATGCCGCCGGCGATGCACGGGAGATACCAGGCCTACACGTGCGCCGACCTCGCCGCGCTCCGGCGAGCGGGATACGACGCGCCATTTCAGCCCCTGGCCGCGAAGCTGCCGGAGTACCTGCGCCTCCTTGACGACAGCGGCGCGCGGCTCGATCGTGAGCCGCGGCGCGCGGTCCGTTGATCTCGCGATCGTCACGGCGGGATGCGCCATGAAGGATGGGCGCCATGGCGACCCCGCCCGCCAGGATTCGCCGTGAGCACGGTGGATCGGGCCCTGATCGAGCGGCTGGCCGGTCTTCGCGTCCTGGTCGTGGGCGACGCCATGCTCGACGAGTACGTGGAGGGGGACGCGGATCGCATCTGCCCGGAGGCCCCCGTTCCGGTCGTCCGCGTGACCGGCACGACCGTTCGCCCGGGAGGCGCCGCGAACGTCGCGCTGAACGTCGCCGCCCTCGGCGCCGTCGCCGACCTCGCAACGGTGGTGGGAGTCGACGCGGCGGGGGAGCAGCTGGTGGCGCTCTGCGCGGACGCGGGCATCGGCACCGATCTCGTCGTCCGCGCGGCTGACCGCTCGACCACGCGGAAGCTTCGCGTCATCGCCCGGAGGCACCAGATGCTGCGGCTGGACTGGGAGCAGACCGATTCCCTCGCGCCGCGAGACGCCGGGGCCTTGCTCGACCGACTCGCCCGGGCGCCGCGTCCCGACACGCTCATCCTGAGCGACTACGCGAAGGGAGCTCTCACTCCCGCGGTCCTCCGGCACGCCATCGCCCGGGGCCGGGACTGGGGCGTTCCGGTCCTCGTCGATCCCAAGGGTCCCGACCCCGATCGCTACCGCGGCGCGACCGTGCTCACCCCGAACCGAAGAGAGTTCGCCGGGTGGCTCGGTCTTCCCCCGGACTCCGTCGAGCCTGGCCGGATCGCCGAGCTGGGCCGCCCCCTCCTCGACCGCCTCGCGCTCGACCATCTCGTGGTGACCTGCGGAGCCGATGGCTTGGTCGTGGTGACTCGCGACGGGTCCGAGATGGTGGCCGCGGTGTCCCGACAGGTCGCGGACGTCACCGGGGCCGGGGATACGGTCGCGGCCGTGACGGCGCTCGCCCTCGGCGCGGGCGCGGAGGCAGGAGAAGCGGCACGACTGGCCAACCTCGCTGCCGGCGTCGTCGTCGACAAGGTCGGCACGGCCGGCGTGCGGCCCGACGAGCTGGTTCGCGCGTCGGCCGCGACTCGCCTGGGCAAGATCGTGTCGCGCGGCTTGCTGGGAGAGCGCCTGGCGCGGTGGCGCTCGGCGGGGCTCCGGGTGGTCTTCACGAACGGCTGCTTCGACCTCCTCCACGCGGGACACCTGGCGCTGCTGAAACAGGCTGCCCGGCATGGCGACCTGCTGGTCGTCGGACTCAACAGCGACCGGTCCGCGGCGCGCCTCAAGGGGCCCGGGCGACCGATCGTCCCGGAGGACGCCCGGGCGGCCATGCTCGCGGCGCTGGAATGCGTCACCGCCGTCGTCGTGTTCGACGAGGAGACGCCGCTCGAGCTCATCCGCGAGATCCGGCCGCAGGCGCTCGTCAAGGGCGCCGACTACACGCTCGACCAGGTCGTGGGCCGTGACCTGGTGGTGGCGTGGGGCGGCGACGTGATCCTCGTGCCGCTGCTGCCGGGGCACTCGACGACCGCTCTCGTCGCCGAGCTCCGCGGCGCCGCGCCGGCCCCCTGAGCGCCACGGTGGTGCCCTCGGTTCCGTGACTCGGGAATCCGGTACGGCCGACGGCGCGGGTCGCCGCGCTCCTGCGGCGGGTTGCCTTCAATGGCTTTCCCTCCGCGCGCCGGGCCCCCGGGCATCGCCTGGTCGGGGGGCCGGTCAGTTGAGTCGAGCGGCCGCCGGGGAGAGCGCGATCGACGGCCCCGGCGGCACGACCGGAGGCCTCGCCGGGCTTCGCATCCTCGAGATCGGCGACGTCGCCATGTTCAAGCAGGGCGTGCCCGCCATCACGGAGCTCGTGTGGACGGGGCATCGTGACCATGTCGAGGGGGTCGGGTCGCCGACCGCGTTCAGCGTCGCGCGCCTTCCGGCTCTCCGACAGGCGCTCGACCGGGCGGAGTTCGACCTGGTGGTCGGCCATCCGCCGGGGGAGTGGCCCTGGAGTCCGGCGCGCGTGGCCGTCCTGCTCCGCCGCTTCCGGCAGCGCGCCCCGGCGTTGATCGTCCGAAGTCTCGGGATCCGGCTGCTCCTCCGGCCGACGCGCACGCCGCTCGTGATCGTGGATCTGGCCGATTCGGCCGTCATCCGGCGCCACAACCTCGCCCTGCTCGATCGCGCCTGCGTCTACTTCAAGCGCGAGCTGCCGGCGGACCCATCGAAGGTCTTCGCGGACGCG
The DNA here is from genome assembly GCA_963745015.1 of uncultured Candidatus Rokubacteria bacterium. Lineage (GTDB taxonomy): Bacteria > Methylomirabilota > Methylomirabilia > Rokubacteriales > DASRDR01 > DASRDR01. The sequence goes on along the minus strand of CAVUVU010000004.1, from coordinate 246,874 downwards.
GTCGCCCGTGATCTGCCGAGCCGGCAGCAGCTTGCCCCGCCGCGCTTCGCCGCCTGGTGCTCCAAGCTCGCGCCCATCTCGCTCGCCGTCAGCCCGATCCGGGCCGCCGAGATCGCCTCCGTGACGACGGCCCCGCCCGAGAAGGCGGTCGACGTGTTCTTTGCCGGCCGGGTCGAGGCATCGTCCCGCGTCCGCATGGCCGGATTGTCCGAGCTGCGCGCGCTCGCGGGGGAGGGGATCCGTGTCGACCTGGTGACGGAGCGACTCGACCGGCGGGAGTTCTACCGCCGTTGCGCGCGCGCGTGGATCGCCTGGTCTCCGGAAGGACACGGGTGGGATTGCTTTCGCCACTACGAGGCCGCGCTCTGCGGGAGCGTGCCGCTCATGAATCGGCCGTCGATCCTGCGACACGCGCCTCTTCGGAGAGGCGAGCAGGCGCTCTACTACGATGTCGAGACGGGAGATCTCGGGCGGACCGTCCGCGCGGCTCTCGCGGACCGGGAGAAGCTGAGCCGGATGGCGACCGCGGCACGAGACCACGTCCAGCGCTGCCACACGCTGGAACGCCTCTGCGAGCATGTCGTTCGGAGCGGTCTTGCCGGTGGACGCGCGCCGCTCGCCGGCCCTGGCGCTCGCGACTGACCTCGTGACCGCATCTGCGCCGCCGGAGATGGACAGATCGTGCGACTGCTGTTCGTGACCGCGCGACCGCTCGCCACCGCCGGAGGGATCCAGACGCTGGTGCGGAGCCTCGCCGGTGCGCTCGCCCGGGTGCCCGGTGTCGAGGTGAGCGTGATCACCGGGGCCATGCCGAATGCGCCCACCGTCCCGCTGCGCGGGCCGCTGCCTGACTCCGTCCAGCTGCCGTTCCACTCCCGGCCTCGGCCCGCCTGGCTCCCGCCGGACGCCGAGCTCGTCGGCCGCGAGTGTCTTCAGGGGCTCGACGCGGCCGCGGCGGCGGCCCGCCCGGACGTCCTGATCTGCGTGTCGCACCACTCTGCCGAGGCGCACCAGGCGGCGCGAGTGGCCGCCGGTCTCGGGATTCCGCTCGTGCTCTGGCCGCTCATCCACACCGACGCGCCCCGGCACGTGAACCGGACCGCAATGGGGCTCTACCGTCAGGCGGCGATGATCGTGTGCTGCTCCCGCGTCGAGCAGCGGTGGCTGACGGAGGGCGCCGGGCTCCCGCCGGCGCGGACGCTGCTCCTGGAGTGCGGCTCCTGGGCCGCGGAACCGCCGATCGCCACCGGCCGCGCCTCTCGGCCAGGAGGACGGATCGAGCTCCTGACCGTCGGAGGATTCTCGGCCCACAAGCGACTCGGCGATCAGGTGGAGGCGGTCGCAAGGCTCGGATCCGAAGGGCTGGAAGTCCGGCTCACGATAGCGGGGGCCGCCCGCAGCCCCGGCGTCGTTGACCACCTGGCCACGCTCGTTCGCGAGCGCGGATTGGCTGGCCACGTGTCCCTGCTGGCGGACGCCGCCGACAGCACGGTCGACGCCCTCTACTTCTCCGCCGACTACTTCCTGTTCACGAGCGCCTCGGAGAGCTTCGGCCTGGCGCTGCTCGATGCCATCTGTGCGGGCACGTTCCCCGTCGTCTACCCCCATCCGACATACGCCGGTCTCGTCGACGCATCCGGTTTCGGGCGGGTCACGACACGCTCGACCGCGGAGGCCCTGGCGGCCGCGGTCCGACGCGCGGTCGCGGATCCTGAGCCTCCGGTCGGCCCGTTGCCGGCCTGGCGCGCCGCGCATGCGTGGCCCCGGGTGGCGACGTCGTTCCTGGCGAGGCTGGGCGGCCTGCTGTCGTGAGATTCGACATCGCCGTCGTCAACTACAACACCGACTTCTATCTCCTGAACGTGCTGTCGTCGATCCGTCGGGCGTTGCCCGCGGGCTCGTTCAGCGCGTGCCACGTGTGGGACAACGGCTCGACCGACAGGAGCCGTGAGGTTCTCGAGCTGCTGGGGCGGGAGGTCGAGTGGCTCCGGATCCACCCCTCGCCGTCGAACCTCCATCACGGCCCCGCCCTGGATCGCCTCCTCCGTGACCACTGCCGCGCGGACTGGGTCCTCCTGCTGGACTCGGACACCACCGTGCGCCACGATTTCCGGGCCTCGCTTCCGCGGCTCGATGGCGAGAGACCCGCCTTCGTCGGCCAGATCCACCCCGAGCTGAGCCAGCTCTACGCCTACATGTGCCACCTGCTCGTGAATCGCGCCTGGTACCTGGAGCTGCCTCGCTTCGACGAGGACGGGGCGCCGGGCCGGGCGTTCTTCCGGGGGGTGGCCGATCGCGGCATTCACTGGCGGCGGTTCCGCTGGGTCGATCACGTCGAGCACCACGGCCAGGGAACGCTTCACGGGATCGTGCAGCGAGGCGAGACCACCCACCCTCTGTACCGGTTCGCTGAAGAGAAGAGCCGGCGGAACCCGCGCTGGGTGGAGGCGCTTGCGAAAGAGCAGACGCTTCGAGGGGACGCTCGGCCGCTTCCTGGCCGAGCGAGGAAGGCGGGCGACGCCGGGCGCGGCGGGGGCCGAAGCCGGTGTCGTCGAGGGAGGCGGCGCGCGGCCGCTCCGGACCCGTCTTCCGGCGCGCCGCCACCTCGGGCCCGACGTCGCGCCCGCTGGGATCGCCTGCCGTTTCCCGCGTCCCGCGTCATTCGGATCGCGGCGCAGTTCGGGCTCGCCCAGAGCGCGTCCGAGCTGTGCGGGCTGTTCCGGCTCGTGCGCCGGCTCCGTCCGCAGGCGGTGCTGGAGCTGGGGCCGGCGGCCGGGGGGACGTTCTTCCTGTGGACACGCGCCGCCGCCACGCGCGCCATTCTGGTGAGCGCCGGCCTGCCGCCCTGGGAGCGCGACGACTCCGGCGAGGAGGCCAGACGGCACGTGATGGCCGCTTTCGGCCGCCCGCGTCAGCGCCTGCGCATCCTGCGGGACGATCCGCTCCTCGCCTCGGTGCGCACCGAGGTGGCGTCGCTCCTCGCGAGCCGCCCGCTCGACTTCCTGTTTCTCACCGGCGAGTCGGACGTGGATCAGGTTCGAGCCTGCCTCGAGGCCTACGCCCCCCTGGTGCGCTCCGGTGGGCTGGTCGCCTTGGACGGCGTTCGCCCACGGCTCGGGGAGAGCGACGGCTTGCTCCGGTTCTGGCGTGCAGTGCGGCGGCGGGCTCGCACGCGCGAGCTGGTGGAGGCCGAGCCCCGCCCTGGATCCGGCATTGGCGTCGTCCGAATCGGAGCGGAAACGCCGGCCGCCTGGTGGCGATCGGAGGCGTAGCGCGGCTCGCCGCCCTGCCGGGGTCGGGCCGGCCGGCCCGGGCTCAGCGATTCCGGCGCGCGCGGCGGCGCCCCCTAGGGGGCTGCGGAGCGTCCGGCCGGCCGGATCAATCGTTGCGCCAGGCGTCCGAGCAGCGCCGGCCGTGCGTGCACGGCTCGGAGCGCGGAGGCGAGGCTCCCACCGAGCTGGCCGCGCCTCCACCGGCGGCGGGCGAGGAACGCATGGTAGCGCGCGAGCGTGCGCCGTCGCACCTCCCCCGAGGTGGTGAAGCCCGGCGTCGAGGCCAGGGTGGCAGCGGCGAGGCTCGGCTGGTCGAGATCCGAGAGATCCGCGGCCCGGTGGAGACACGCCTTGGCGAGCGCACTCTCCACCGCGTCCTCGGTGACGCCGAGCGCGGCCAGATCAGCCCGGCCGATCTCCCCGTCACCGGCCAGCCCTTCGTCCAGCCCGGCGCGCCGCCGGCGTGAGGCCGCCTGGGCCGCAAGCGCGGAGACCACCTGCTGCTCCAGGGCCTGATGCGAGACCTGGGCCGCGTGGACCCGGTAGTGGAGCACGACTTCGGGCAGGTTCGCGAGCTCATGCCGCTCCGCGAGCCGAAGCCAGAGGTCGTAGTCCTCCGCGCGGGTGAACTTCGCACGATAGCCACCCACATGCGACAGCGCGCCACGGCGGGCCATCACCGTGGGGTGGATGAAGCAGTTGCGCTCGAGGAGGACGGCGCGGATGTCGGGGTCGCCGGTCGGAGGGCGGCGCGTGTGGTAGCCCGTCCCGGTGTCGTCGATCACGAGCGCGGCGCCGCCGACGAGCGCCACGGAAGGGTTGGTCGGCCAGGTACGCGGCCTGGCGCTCCAGCCGGCCGGGCATCGCGACGTCGTCCCCGTCCATCCGGGCGATCAGCGGGCCGCGCGCCTCCTCACAGGCGAGGTTCAGAGCCTCGGCCAGCCCCAGCGTCGGCGTCGAGGCGGCGCACCCGCAGCCGCGCGTCTTCCCGAGCAATGCCCGACAGGATCTCCGGCGTTCGGTCCGAGGAGGCGTGGTCGACGACGATGAGCTCGAGATCGCCCAGCGTCTGCGTCAGGATGCTGTCCACCGCCCGAGCGACGAAGCGCTCCGCGTCGCGGACGGGCATCACGACGGAGACGCGAGGCCGTGGATGGGACGCGCTCATGCCGATCTCTGCGAGGGTGGCTCCAGGGGGAACCTCCAGTACTTGGCGGTACCTGGCGGCACCCGGCGCCGTCAGTGCATGATGGCGCCGCCCGCCAGGTTGATCGCCTGCCCGGTGACGTAGCCGGCGGCGTCCGTGGCGAGAAACGCGGCCAGCTCCGCCACGTCCTCGGCCGTGGCCACGCGCTGAAGCGGAATCTGGGCGGACCGCTCGGCGATGGCCGCCCGCCCGGAGCGCCTCGTCGTAGCTCCCGTCGGGGCGCCGGCCGAGGAAGTCGAGCCGATCGGTGTCGGCCGAGCCCGGGCAGATCGCGTTCACCGTGATGCGGTGGGGCGCCAGCTCCATGGCGAGGGCCTGGGTGAACCCGATCACGCCGAACTTGGAGGCGCAGTACGCGGCCAGCCGCGCGAAGCCGACCTTGCCGCAGTTCGAGGACATGTTGATGATGCGGCCCGGCGTGCCGCGCGCCACCATGAGCCCGGCGGCGGCCTTGCTGCAGAGATAGGTGCCGGTGAGGTTCGTCTCCAGGATCACGTGCCACGCCTCTTCCGGCAGCTCGACCACGGGGACGCGGTCGGCGCCGGGAGGGGCGGCGGCGTTGTTGACGAGGATGTCGATCCGGCCGAACGTCCGGTCGGCCAGGTCGATGGCGCGCTCGCACCTGATCGGCCGCGCGCACGTCGACCTGCGCGACGACGGCCCGGCGGCCGGCCGCGCGGACCTCGTCGGCGACCGCCTCGAGGCCCCGCCAGCCGGTGGCTCGCTTCGCGGCCACGACGCGGACGCCGGCCGGCGCGATGTCCGTGAGCACGAGGTCCGCCCCGTCGGCCGCCAGCCGCCGCGCGATCGCCCGCCCGAAGCCGCGCTCGCCGCCGCTGCCCGTCACCATGGCCACCTTGCCCTCGAGTCGCCCCATCCAGACCCTCCGTCGTTGGTGTCAGGTCGAATTTCGGCGGCCATCATACCGTGGGCGGGCTGTGGTACGCTCGCGCGCGGCACGCCGGGCGGACACGGTGACCGGGCGTGCGGGAGGTCCTCGCGTGAGCTCGCCGCCTCTCGGACGGGAATCGGTGCCGGGCCGCGTGGTCCGGGCGGTCGAGATCCCCGCGCGCCATGGCGCGGCGCTCGAGGTGCCGCGCGGGCTCGTCTTGCGGGTGATCGACGTCGAGGGCCAGCAGGTGGGCGACTTCGTCTGCTTCAACCGGGACGATCTCGGCGAGCGCTACTCTCCCCAGAACACCGTCCTCTTCAACCGCACGATCTATCCCAAGGTGGGCGCCGCGCTGGTCTCCGATCGCGGGCGGCCCATGATGCGCCTGATCGCCGACACGGTCGGCGTGCACGACCTGATCTGCGGCTCCTGCAGCGAGGAGTACTACCGGAGCCGGCTGGACCACACGGCGCCCCACCGGAGCTGCCGCTCGAACCTGGCGGAAGCGCTGGCGCCCTGGGGGATCGACCTCGAGGACGTGCCGTTCTCCTTCAACCTCTTCATGCAGTGGCCGGTCCAGCCCGACGGGGCGGTGCGCCCCATGGCGGCCCCCTCGCAGCGCGGGTGACTACGTCGACCTCCGGGCCGAGATGGACGTCCTGGCGGCCAACTCCGCCTGCCCGTCGGACATCACGCCGACCAACGCCCACCGCCCGACACCCATGCGGTTCGTGCTCTACGAGCCGGATCCCGGCGCCGTCGAGGCCTCGCGCTGAAGCGGATGGCCTCGCTCCCGTCCGCGCCGGATCGCGCCGCCCGCCCGGTCATCCTGGTCGTCGACGACGACCCGGGCATCCGCGAGGCGTTCCGCCTGGTCCTGGAGGAGGAGTACGACCTCGTCGAGGCCGAGGACGGGGCGCAAGCGCTCGAGCGCGTCCAGGGCTCGCCGGTGGACCTGGTCCTCCTGGACGTGCGGCTGCCGGGCATGGACGGGATCGAGGTCCTGGAGCGGATCAAGGCCATCGACGAGAACGTGGAGGTGGTCCTGGTGACCGCCGTCCAGACGGTCCAGGCGGCGGTGGCGGCCATGAAGCTCGGCGCGCTCGACTACGTGACCAAGCCGTTCGACGAGGACGAGATCCTGCCGCTGATTCGCCGCGCCCTCGAGCGGCGCGCGCTCGACCGCGAGGTGGTCTACCTCCGGTCGGAGCTGGCGCGCGAGCGCGACTTCGAGCAGCTGGTGGGGCAGCACCCGCTGATGCAGCAGCTCTACCAGCTGATCAGCGCGGTCGCGCGGAACCCGCTCACGGTGCTGATCGCGGGCGAGAGCGGGACGGGGAAGGAGCTCGTCGCGCGGGCGATTCACCGGCTCGGGCCGCGGCGCGACGAGCCGTTCATCCCGGTGAACGTCGCCGCGATCTCCGAGACCCTCATCGAGTCGGAGCTCTTCGGCCACGAGAAGGGCGCCTTCACGGGCGCCGTCGCGCGGAAGCTCGGGAAGTTCGAGCTGGCGCACCGGGGCACCCTGTTCCTCGACGAGATCGCCACCCTCCGCGTCGATCTCCAGGCGAAGATCCTCCGGGTGCTGCAGGAGCGGGAGATCGAGCGGGTGGGGGGCACCCGGCGCATCCCCGTCGACGTCCGGGTGATCGCCGCCACCAACGCCGACCTCAAGAAGGCCATCCAGGGCGGGAGCCTTCGCGAGGATCTCTACTACCGCCTGAACGTCGTGCAGATCGCCGCGCCTCCCCTCCGGGACCGGCGGGAGGACATCCCCCTCCTCGTGGAGCACTTCGTGCGCCGGTCGAACCATCTCCTGCACAAGCGTGTCACCGGGGTCTCGCCGGCGGCCCTGGACGTCCTGATGGCGTACGGCTGGCCGGGCAACGTGCGGGAGCTCCAGAACGTCATCGAGCGCGCCGTCGCGCTGGCGGACGGCGCGGTGGTGGAGGTCAAGGACGTGCCGCTCGACCTGATGCTGCCGGACGTCCGCCATCTGGTCGACGACCCGACGAGCCTGCCGCTCCGGGAGGCCCGTGAGCGCTTCGACCGCCAGGTCATCCTGCGCGTGCTGGAGCGGGTGCGCTGGAACCAGTCGGAGGCCGCCCGGCTTCTCGGCCTGCACCGGAACTCGCTCAAGACCAAGCTCCTGGCCTGGGGCATCGACCCCGTGGCCCTGGCCTCCGCCGGAGGTCGATCGGGACGGACGGGGGGTGCACAGTAGACAGTGCAGGGGTGCACAGTCTAGTGTGCACCGTGTCGTAACTACACTGATTCAGTGGACCTGATCGGGGTCGTCCGACGCCCGATCGACGTGACCGGCGGGGAAGATGCACAAGAAACAGTGCACCGTCCCTCGGGCCCGACGTGCCCCGACTTCGGGTGTCCTGGTGGTCACTGATTCTCTCGTACTGGCGGATACTTCCACTCAGTGAGGATCTTTCAGATCATCGTGGCCCCGCCATTGCTCTCTCGTTACTCGGCCCGAACCCACACAACGCGTCCCGACTACGGGGACGCATGGAGGAGGTCTGTCCATGATCAAGCTCACGACCGTCCTGGTGCTCATCGCGTCGTTCCTGTTCGTGGCCCCCGTGATCGAGTCGGGGACCCCGACCTCGATGCCGGTCTTCCAGGCAGTGGGCAACGCCTGCGACGGCGGCGGCGGCGGCTGGTAGTCCCAGCGTCGGCGGCGTTCCGATCAATCCCTCACCCCGGCAGTCAGGCGCGGATGGCGCCCTGGAGGCTATGATGACCAAGGCATGGACCGTTCTGGCGATCGTGGCGTCCCTTCTTTTCGTGGCCCCGGTGATCGAGTCGGGGACGCGGACTTCCATTCCGGTCTTCCAGGCGGTGGGCAACGCCTGCGACGGCGGCGGCGGCGGCTGGTAACGACCTCGGCGTACCGGATGCGTCTCGCCGGGACGGTGCCGCTCCCGCGCGGTGGCTGGGGGGTCTGGCTGCCTGATCCTGGGGGCGTTCTGGCTCTCTCTGGGCCTCGGAGCCGTGCTCGGCCGAGGCCCAGGAGCGCCCGGCCGCGCAGGACGGCGGAGTCTACCGGCGCCCGCTCGGCCACGACCCGGCGACGCTCGACCCGGCTCGGCTCCGCGACATCTACAGTCTCGCCGTCGGGCCAGCAGCTCTTCGACGGGCTCGTCCAGTTCGACCAGACCCTCAGCATCACCCCGGCGCTGGCCCAGTTCTGGGTGGCCTCCCGCGATGGGCTGACCTGGACGTTCACCCTCCGCAAGGGAGTCAAGTTCCACCACGGCCGGGAGGTGACGTCGGACGACGTCGTCTACTCGTTCACCCGTCTGCTCGACCCCCAGCTCCGCTCCGGGGGCGCCGACCTGTTCCTGACCATCCAGGGGGCCACGGAGTTCCGGGAGGGGCGCGCCAAGCAGGTGGCGGGCCTCGCCGCGCTCGACCGCTACACCGTGCGCGTGACCCTGACCGAGGCCCCGGTGCCGTTCGTGTCCATCCTGGCGGTCGGCCAGGCGAAGATCGTGCCGCGGGAGCTGGTGGAGGAGCAGGGTGAGGCCTTCGGGTCCCAGCCCGTGGGCACGGGGCCCTTCCGCTTCGTGCGATGGGAGCGCGGCAAGGAGATCGTGCTGGCCGCCAACCCGGAGTACTTCGACGGGCCCCCGAAGCTCAGCCGGCTCGTCTTCCGCATCTTCGCCGGGGAGCGGCTGCGACCGGGTGTTCGCCGAGTTCCAGGCGGGGGCGCTCGAGGACACGTCCGATCCCATCCAAGGACTACCGTCAGATCATCGCCAGCCAGGCCTATCAGTACGTCCGGCGGCCGATGTTCAACCTCCGCCACTACGGCATCAACACCCGCATGAAGCCGCTCGACGACCGGCGGGTGCGCCAGGCGATCGTGTACGCCATCGACCGGGAGGCCATCGTCTCGGAGGTCTGGCTCGGCCGGTACGCGCTCGCGCGAGGGAATCCTTCCGCCCGGCACCCTCGGCTACAACCCGAAGCTCAAGGCCTACCCGCACGATCCCGCGCAAGGCGCGCGAGCTCCTGGCCCAGGCGGGCTACCCGGGCGGACGCGGGCTGCCCGCCCGTCACGATCTGGTCGAGCGTCCGCTCCGAGGAGATCCTCCGCGAGCACGAGCGGATCCGGAAGGACCTCGAGGCCGTGGGCATCACGGCCGAGTTCCAGTACAACCCCGACTGGCCGAGCTTCTCCGAAGGCCATGGCCGAGCGGAAGCTGCCGGTGTTCCTCCGGGCCTGGTTCGCCGACGTCCCGGACCCCGAGAACTTTCTCCCGAAGCTGTTCCACTCCGCCAGCCCGTGGAACTACATGGGCTACGCGAGCCCGGCGGTCGACGCGCTTCTCGAGAAGGCGCGGGCCGAGTCGGACATGGCGCGCCGGGTCGAGGTCTATCGGCGGGCGGAGGAGATGATCATGGAGGACGCTCCCGTGATCCCGGTCTGGCACCAGACCTACGAGCGCCTGTTCCAGCCCTACGTCAAGGGCGTCGAGGTCAGCGGCCTCGGTGACTCGTACATCCCCTTCCGGAAGGTGTGGCTCGAGCGACCGCGCTGATCGGACGTCGGATGGCTCGCCCCGTGTTCGTCTCGCTCCGCACCAAGCTCCTCATCGGCACCATCGTGATCGTCGCCGTGCTCATGGCAGCCGTGACGGTCGTCGTCGAGCATCGGCAGCGGACGACGATCATCGAGGAGGTCCACCGCCGCGGGACGGCGATGGCGGAGGGCCTGGCCGGCGTGTCGACGGGCGCGCTCCTCCTCTACAACTTCACGGCGCTCGAGCAGAACGTGGTGCGCTTCGACCGCGAGACCGACGTCGTCTACGCGATGATCCTCGACCGGTTCGGTCAGGTCGTGGCGCACAGCCGGGCGCCCGGAGCGGTGGGGTCGACGCTGTCGGACGCCGGTGTCCCTCCGCGCCCTCGCGGCGGCGCCCGTGCTCCAGGAGACGGTCGGCTCCGGACGGGGAGGCGCTCTACGACGTCGCGGTGCCGATCCTGGTCGAGGGCAGCCGCTGGGGCACCGTGCGGATCGCCCTCTCGCGCCGGCGGATGGACGCCGCAGATCGCCGACACCCGGCGGGAGCTGGCCGCGCTGGCGGTGGTCGCCCTCGTGCTGGGCGGGCTGGCGACGGCGATCGTCGCCCGGCGCATCACCCGCCCGGTCCGCCAGCTCGCCGACGGCGTCGCGGCGATCGCGCGCGGGGAGCTGGACCAGCGCATCGATCCCGGCAGCTCCGACGAGCTCGGCCGGCTGGCGCTCGCGTTCAACGAGATGGCCGCCCAGCTCAGGCAGCAGCGGGTGGACCTCGAGGTCGCCGACGCGGCCCTCCACCAGCGCTTCGCGGAGCTGTCCGACCTGAAGAGCTACACCGACCACATCCTCCGGTCCTTCGTGAACGGGCTCGTGACGCTCGACCTCGACGGCCGCGTCGTCACCGTGAACCCCGCTGCCGAGGCCCTCACCGGGTGCGCGGCCAACCTGCTCGCGGGCCGGCCGGCGGCGGAGGTGTTCCACCACGTGCCGGAGCTCCGGGACCTGCTGCTCGAGACGCTCCGGACGCGCGTGGGGGTGCCGCAGGCCTTGCTCGCGCTGCCGCGGGGCGACGGGCCGCCGACCCCGGTGGAGGTCGCCACGACGCCCCTCCGCGGAGCGGAGGGGCAGGCGCTCGGCGTGGTGGCGGTCCTCCGGGACCTGACGCCCGTCCGCCAGCTGGAGGAGCAGCTCCGCCGGTCCGACCGTCTCGCCGCGCTGGGCACGCTGGCGGCCGGCCTGGCCCACGAGATCAAGAATCCGCTCACGTCGATCATGACGTTCAGCCGGCACATGGCGCGGCGGTTCGACGACGAGCGGTTCCGGCAACGGTTCCAGAGCGTCGTCCCCCGCGAGCTCGAGCGGATCAACGCCATCGTCGACGGGCTCCTGCGCCTGGCCCGGCCCGCCCGTCTCGTGCTCGCGCCCGTGCACCTGCCGCCGCTCGTCGAGCAGGCGCTCGAGCTCTACGCGCCCCAGATCGAGGCCCGGCGCATCCGCGTGCGGCGCGAATGGTCGGTCAGCGTTCCGCCCGTCCCGGGGGACGCCGAGCACCTGTACCAGGCCTTCCTCAATCTCGTGGCGAACGCCATCGACGCGATGGAAGAGGAGGGGGGCACGCTGACGGTGCGCGTGGGCTGGCCCCAGGATGCCGAGGGCCTCGGCCCCGCGTTCCGCGACCGGCTCGTGCTGGAGGTCTCGGACACCGGCAGCGGGATCAAGCCGGAGGAGACGGCCGACGTCTTCAACCCGTTCTTCACCACGAAGGCGGGGGGGACCGGGCTCGGGCTCGCCATCACCCACAAGATCGTCGAGGACCACGGCGGCACGGTGACGTTCCGGAGCACCCCGGGCCAGGGGACGGTGTTCACCGTCACGCTCCCGGTCCGGGCCGGGCGGCGCGCCGACCATCCGGTCTCCGGCGAGTGGCGGATCGGGAGTCAGCTCTCGTGAGCGCCCCGGCGGAGGTCCGGCGGCCGGGGCCGGACCCCGAGGCGTCGCCGCCGGGCGGTCGGCGCGAGCCGCGAGCCCTGCTCGTCGAGGACGAGCGGGTCGTGGGCGAGTTGCTGGCCGAGTTCCTGGCGCTCGAGGGGTTCGAGGTCGACCGGGCCATGGACGGGCGCGAGGCGCTCGAGCTCGTCCGCCGCGGGACCTACGCGCTGATCGTGAGCGACGTGCGGATGCCGGACGTGGACGGCCCGGCGTTCTACCGCGAGCTCCGGATCGTGCGTCCCGAGGCGGCGCGGCGGATCGTGTTCGTCACCGGGGACATCATGGGGGCCGCGACGCGCCGCTTCCTGGAGGAGACCGGCCTGCGCCACCTCGAGAAGCCGTTCACGATCGCCGAGTTCCAGGCGGTGGTCCAGGGCGTGCTGGCGGAGCCCCCGAACGCCGGGCCGCGCGAGCCCGGCGCCACCGCGTCCTGAGCCGTCGCGCGCCGCCGCGGCCTACTTGAGCCGCTTGAAGCGGAGGCGGTGGGGCCGGTCGGCCTCGGCGCCCAGGCGCTTCTTCCGGTCCGCCTCGTAGTCGGCGTAGCTCCCCTCGGACCAGACCACCTGGCCCTCGTCCTCGAAGGCCAGGATGTGGGTCGCGATGCGGTCCAGGAACCACCGGTCGTGGCTGATCACGACGACACAGCCCGCGAAGGTCAGCAGGGCCTCCTCGAGCGCGCGAAGCGTGTCGACGTCGAGGTCGTTCGTCGGCTCGTCGAGCAGCAGGAGATTGCCGCCGCGCTTGAGCAGCTTCGCCAGGTGGACGCGGTTGCGCTCGCCGCCCGAGAGGTCGCCGACGCGCTTCTGCTGGTCGGCGCCCTTCAGGTTGAACGACGCGACGTAGCTCCGGGAGTTGAGCTGGCGCTTCCCCAGCGTCAGCATGTCGGCCCCGTCCGAGATCTCCTCCCAGACCGTCTTCTTCCCGTCGAGCGCGTCCCGGCTCTGGTCCACGTACGCGGGGACGACGGTCTCGCCGACCCGGATCTCGCCGCGATCCGGCTTCTCCTGGCCCAGGATCATCCGGACGAACGTCGTCTTGCCGGCGCCGTTCGGGCCCACCACGCCGACGATCGCCCCCCGCGGGATCGACGAGGGAGAGGTCGTCGATCAGCACGCGGTCGCCGTACCCCTTCGTCAGGTGGTCCGCGACCACCACGACGTCGCCCAGCCGCGGGCCGGGCGGGATCACGATCTCGATGTCGTCGCCGCGGCGCTCGACCTCCTGCTGGAGGAGGGTCTCGTAGGCCGTGACGCGGGCCTTGCTCTTGGCCTGCCGGGCGCGGGGCGCCATCCGGATCCACTCCAGCTCGCGCTCGAGGGTCCGCTGGCGGGCCGCCTCCGCCCTCTCCTCCCGCGCGAGGCGCTCCTGCTTCTGCTCGAGCCAGGAGGAGTAGTTCCCCTGCCACGGGATGCCGTGGCCGCGGTCGAGCTCCAGGATCCAGCCGGCCACGTTGTCGAGGAAGTAGCGGTCGTGCGTGACCGCCACCACCGTGCCGGGGTACTCCTGGAGAAACCGCTCCAGCCAGGCCACGGACTCGGCGTCGAGGTGGTTGGTCGGCTCGTCGAGCAGCAGCATGTCGGGCCGCTCGAGGAGCAGCCGGCAGAGCGCGACGCGCCGCGCCTCGCCGCCCGAGAGCGTGGCGACGTCCTGGTCGCCCGGCGGGACGCGGAGCGCGTCCATCGCCATCTCGACCGTCCGGTCGAGCTCCCAGCCGCCCGACGGCCTCGATCGCGTCCTGGAGGCGTCCCTGCTCCCCGAGGAGCTTCTCCATCTCGGCGTCCGACATGGGCTCGGCGAACCGGGCGCTCACCTCCTCGAAGCGCCGGAGGAGGTCCCGCGTCGTCGCCACGCCCTCCTCGATGTTGCCGAGGACGGTCTTCGCCGGGTCGAGCCGGGGCTCCTGCGGCAGGTAGCCGATCCGGATGCCGTCGGCCGGGCGCGCCTCGCCGAGGAAGTCCGGATCGACGCCGGCCATGATGCGGAGGAGCGTCGACTTCCCGGCGCCGTTCGCGCCCAGGACGCCGATCTTGGCGCCGGGGAAGAACGCGAGATTGATGCCGCGGAGGATCTCCCGCTTGGGCGGGACGACCTTCCGGAGATCGCGCATGGTGAAGATGTACTGGGGCGGCATGGCGCCACGTATGATACACGACGCGCCGGCGCCGGGGGCGGCGGCGGGGCAGGAGGGGACGACCGTGGCGGATCAGCGGGTGCAGTTCGACTTCGAGATCGAGTTCTCCAACGGGGGCGGGCTGCGCGGGGAGGGGTTCCGGCTCGACATCGAGGGCGACGACATCGCGGACGAGGCCCTGGCCGACTACCTCGTCCGGGACATGCGCCTCCTGATGGTGGGCACGGTCCGCATCCGCAACAAGAGGATCCTCGCGGAGGCGCACAAGCGGCCGACACGAGCCGAGGCCCCGCGCCGCCTCGTCGACGTGAGCCACGACGTCGAGGACGGCATGGTCACCTACCGGGGGCTGCCCGCCCCGATCATCCGCGACCACTGGACTCGCGAGGAGTCCCGCCGCCACTTCGCCCCCGGCACGGAGTTCCACATCGGCCGGATCGAGATGGTCGCGAACACGGGCACGTACGTGGACAGCCCGTTTCACCGCTACGCGGGCGGCCGCGATCTCGCGGGCCTGCGGCTCGAATCCCTGGCCGACCTCCCGGGCGTCGTGGTGCGGGCGGCGGGCCAGCCGGGCCGCGGGATCGACGTGGCGGCCCTCGCCGGGATGGACGTTCGCGGGAAGGCGGTCCTCCTCCACACCGGCTGGGACGTCCACTGGCGGACCGAGCGCTACTTCGAGGGCCACCCGTTCCTGACCCCGGCCGGCGCCGAATGGCTGGCCGGGCACGGCGCGGCGCTGGTCGGGATCGACTCCCTGAACATCGACGACACCTCGGACCCCCGCCGCTCCGCGCACAGCACGCTCCTCGGCGCCGACATCCCGATCGTCGAGCACCTGTGCGGGCTCGGGCGCCTGCCCGAGGCGGGCTTCCGCTTCTTCGCCGTGCCGGTGAAGGTGCTCGGGCTGCGGTACCTTCCCGGTCCGCGCCTTCGCGGTGATCTGAGGACGCGTCCGTCCCGGCGGCGGGACGTCTCGGCTCAGCGCTGGACGGCCGGCACCCAGGCGGCGGTGCGACCGGCGATCGTCTCCCGGCGGATGGCGTCGCCCCTGACGGTCACGCCCGGCCGGGCGCTCCAGCGCCGGTGGAAGAGCCAGGCTCGCGGGAAGCGGGCGCTGTCGGCGCGGGCTCCGGACGGCGATGCCGACCACCGACCGGAGCCGAGCTCGCAGCCGGTCCAGCTCCCGGTCGGACAGCGACCGGACCGCGCGCCGGGGCGCGATGCCCGCCTGATAGAGCACCTCGTCGGCGATCCAGTTCCCGACGCCCGCCGCGAAGGACTGGTCGAGCAGGAGCGCCTTGACCGGCGCCGCCCGCGGCCGCGCGCGAGCTCGCGGAACCGCGCGGGGCCCGGCAGCCCGCGAAGGGCGTCGAAGCCGAGCCCCGCAATCGGTGGCTCGGTCGCGGGGTCCCGGCGAAGCCGGATCCGGCCGAGCCGCCGGCCGTCGGCGATCGCGAGCTCGTGGCCGCCCTCGAACTCCAGGCGGAGCTTGGTGAACCGGGGCGGCCACCCGGGGTCCGCGCGGCGTCCGCTCGACATCAGGCGCACGCCCTGCCGGCGCGACGTGTGGAGGCCGCCGGCCATGCCGAAGTGCACCGAGAGCCACGGCCGGCGGTCGAGCTCGAACCAGAAGTGCTTTCCGTGGCGCCGCACGGCGCGGACGCGCCGCCCGAGGAGCGCGCGGCGGATCCGCGCGGGCGCGACCCGCTCGAAGACGATCGGGTCGTCCGCCACGGCGAGGCCGACGATCCGGCGGCCGACCGCCACGGCGACGGCCGCGCGGCGGGCGGTCTCGACCTCGGGCAGCTCCGGCATCGCGTCAGGCCCTCCGGCGGGTCACGCGCGTCACGCCGCGGGTCGTGAGGCAGAGCATCGCCAGGGCGGCGACGGCCACGCCGGTGAGGCGCGATCGCGCGACGAGGTAGATCACGAGATAGGAGCCGGTCCAGTCGTGGAGCGCCCCCGCGAGGACGCGGCCCGAGCGCGGATCCGAGGCCGTTGCCGATGCCGAGCAGCCCGAAGACGACCCCGTAGTGAGCGGGCGGCGCGATGCGCCCGACGAGCAGCGCGCCGATCGTGGCCCGCGAGCCCATCGGGAGGAAGAGGAACAGCACGTAGCCGTACGCCAGGAGCGCGACGGACGACACCTCCAGGCCGAGCAGGCAGGCGAGCCCGAGGGTCGTGAAGGCGAGCGACACGAACCCGCGCCAGCGGGGCTCCCACGCGGTCGGCCATGAGCCGAACAGCACGCGGCCGCTCGCGGCCAGCACGCCTCCGATCCCGAGCATCACGGAGGCCGCGTCGGCCGAGAACCCGCGCTCCGTCAGGTACAGGCGTGTGCTGGGTCGTGGCCAGGTTGCCGAAGATCGGCGGCGTCGTGAACACCACGAGGAGGAGCCAGAACGGCCCCGAGGCGATCACGCGGCGCACGGTGGAGTCCCTCGGCGCCGACGGGGAGGCCCCCTGGCTGCCCGCGGCGCGCAGCCTCGACGGAAGGACGGCCCAGGCCAGGGGAATCAGGGCGGCCACCGCGACCACGTAGGCGGCCAGGGTCGCGCGCCAGCCGAATCGCGTGATCGCCCACTGGCAGGGGGGCGCGAGCACGTAGCCGGCCATCGCCCCCGAGAACGCGATGCCCATGGCCGCGCCCCGCCGGCGGACGTACGCGTCGGCGAGGAGCGCGGCCTGCGTCACCATCCCGGTCAGGCCGACCCCGATCCCGGCCCCCACGCCGACGGCGAGCGTGAAGAGCGGGAGCGAGCCGGCGAGAGCCCCGATGCCGAACCCGAGCGAGGTGGCGAGGAGGCCGAGGCTGACGACGGCGCGCGGATTCCACCGGGTCGACGGCCCAGCCCGACACGGGGCCGAGCACGGCGGCGCCGGCCCACACCAGGGTGACGGTGGAGGCCGTGGCGGTCCGGGAGCCGCCGAACTCGGCGAGGAGCGGGGGAAAGAAGACCACGAAGGTGTTGGTGATGCCGGTCACGAACAGCCCGCAGGCGAAGGCGAGCACGAGCCGCCCGCTGGCGAGGCTCTCCCGGGCTTCGGTCACCCGAGGAGTATGACCGATGATGGCCGGATCGACGCGCGCGGCCGAGGGTCGCCCCGCGAGACGCTCAGCCCGCCGGGCGCGGCTCGCTCGAGGCGATCCAGATACCCGCGAAGACCGCGGCCACGCCGACGAGCAGGTTGAGGCCGATCCGCTCGCCCAGGAGGAGCGCGGCCACGATCGATGCCGTCAACCGGATTCACCGCGATCGTGCTGGCGACGCGCGTCGGCGGCGTGCGCTCGCGCGCGAACCGCCCAGAGATAGTAAGACGAGCGCGGCGCCGAACAGGCCGAGGTAGCCGATCGCGGTCCACTCGGCCGGCCCGAAGCGAGCGACTGCCGCGAAGCCGCCGCCCAGCCACGCCACGAGCGCGAGGGCCGCCGCGCCCACGCCCATGCCGGCCGTCGTGAACGCGAGCGGCCCCGACCGGGCGATGTAGGGACGGGATCGCACGCTGTACAGCGCCATGCAGAGCGTCCCGGCGACCATGACCAGGTCGCCCCGCCAGGCGCCCGCCGGCGCGTGGCCAGCGCCGGCGGCGAGCGCGACGGCGACCCCGCCCGTCGCGATCAGGACCCCCGCCGTCTTGCGCCGGGTCAGCCGCTCGACGCCGAGCGCCGCCGCCACGGCCATGGTGAGCAGCGGCAAGGTCGAGAGCGCGAGAGCGCCCCGCGCGGCGGTCGTGTGCCGGAGCGAGACGTTGAAGAGAATGAAGAACACCGCGAAGAACAGGAGGCCCAGGGCCAGGACCGCGATCCAGTCCCGGTCGCGGCGGCCACGGCGCCGTCGGGCGAGCGCGATGGGCAAGAGAACGAGGAAGCCCAATCCGAAGCGCAACGCGGCGAGGGTGACGGGGTCGGTCGCCCCCGATCACGAAGCGCGTCGCCGCCGCAGCCACGCCGCCCAGCCCGCTCGAGAGCAACGGCGGCGAGGACGCCGCTCCGCTCGCTCACCCGGTGAGCACCATCTGCGTCTGGATGGTGAGGGAGAGCAGCCGCCCGCCCGCGTCCGTGACCCGGGTCTCCCAGACCATGGTCCGCCGTCCGCGATGCAGGCACGTCGCCTCCGCCCGCACCGCGTCGCCGCGGCCCGCCGCGATGAAGTTCGTCTTCGACTCGAGCGTGGCGGTCGTGGCGCCCGGCGGCAGGCCCAGCACCGTGGCGGCGGCCCCCACCGTGTCGGCGAGCGCCATGAGGGTGCCGCCGTGGACCGCGCCGCCGACCGTCCTCAGGGCGTCGCGGACCGGAAGCTCCGCCACGACGCGATCGACGCTCGCCTCGACGAACCGGATGCCCAGGAGCTCCGCCAGGGTCCCGCGGAAGCGCTCGGTGAGACCCGCCGGGTCGATGGTCATGCTCGTCCTCCCTTGCCGTGCCGCATGGGCGTGCCGGCTCTCGAGTCACGTCCGGTTACGCGCCCCCCTCGGCGTGGCGCGGTCCGAGCGAGCGGCTCCGCCGGACAGGCGAGCGCCATCGGCCGGGCGCTTTGGCGAGCGGCGAGCGCGCCGCGGGCCGGGATGCCTCGCCCGCGCTGGCGGCGCCGGCGCCTCGTCTCGCCGCCGGCGACCGGCCGCGACGGGACGGCCGCCGGCGGGTCCCCCGCCGGCGGGCGAGGGGCCGGGCTACCGGACGGGTGTCCAGGCCCCCCCGTGGCGCGCCGACTCGGTGGCCGCGAGCGCGATCCGGAGCGCCATGAGTCCGTCGTGCCCGGTGGGGCTGACCGGCTTCCCGCGCTGGACCGCCTCCACGAACCCCTGGAGCTCCGCGGCGTAGGCCTGGGCGAAGCGCTCCGGGAAGTACGGCACGTAGTCGTGGTGGGCGCCGGCCTTGTCGTAGCGGGTGATGGGCGTGTGCCGCTCGTAGCCCACCTTGAGGCCGCCGTGGTCCCCGAGCACCTCGGTGTGGATGTCGTAGCCGTACCCTGCCTGCCGCGAGTTGACGATCGACCCCAGCGCGCCCGAGGCGAACCGGAGCGTCAGGACCGTCGTGTCCCAGTCGTTCACGGCGCGGAACGCCTCCGCCTGCGGCCCGAGGGCCGTCCCCGCCGCGGACACGCTGTCCACCTCGGAGCCGGTGAGGAAGCGGGCGACGTCGATGTCGTGGATGGTCATGTCCACGAACTGGCCGCCGCACGTCGGGATGTAGTGCGGGGGCGGGGGATAGGGATCGTGGCTCACCGACCGGAGGAGGTGGAGGCGCCCGATCTCGCCCGCCGCGATGCGGCGCCGCGCGTCGGCGAACCCGGTGTCGAAGCGCCGCTGGAACCCGATCTGGAGGGGGACGCCGCACTCCTTCACCACCGCGAGGGCCCGCTCCGTCGAGGGAACGTCGAGCGCGATGGGCTTCTCGCAGAAGATGGCCTTTCTCGCGCGGGCGGCCGCCTCGATCTGCTCGGCGTGGGCGCCCGTCGGGGTGACGATCACCACGGCCTCCACCTCGCGGTCGAGGATGGCCTCGCGGGGGTCGGCGACCGTCCGCGCGCCGTAGCGGGCGCCCAGCTCCCGGGCCGCCGGCGCGGGATCGGCGACCACGGCGAGGTACACCTCCGGAAGGCTCGCGAGCGTGCGGGCGTGGGCGGCCCCGAGCCGGCCCGCCCCCAGGAGCGCGACGCCGAGCCGGCCGGCGGCCATCAGCGGACCCTCCCGCGGGCGGCGACCGGCCACACCACCTCGATCCGGTCTCCGCGGACGCCGACGAGCTCGTCCATCATGTTGGACACCACGCAGCAATGGTTCGGCACCACGTTGACCACCTCCCCGACGTCGGGCCGCTCCCGGCACTGCGGAGAGGTCCACCACGCCGTGCTCCTCGGAGAGCCCCGTGATCGCGGCCTCCGGATATTCGAGGACGTGCCCGTAGCCTGGCATGCCGTACTGGTCGGAGGTCAGGACCTTCGTGCCGCAGTCCACGATCGCCCGCCCGTCGCTGGGCCGGCTGACGACCGTCGCGCGAACCCGCATCGCGCAGTTCGCCCAGGTGGCCGTGCCCGAGCGGACCGTCGCCGCGTCGTTGAAGACGCAGGTGCCGGCGCGATGCTCGGTCAGCATCGGGAAGTGCTGGACGCCGAAGAGGGCGGGCGTGCCCCCGCCGGAGACGATCGGCACCGGGATGCCCGCGCGCTTGAACAGCTCGAGCGCCCGCTCGAAGAACACCCGGGTGTCGGGGTCGCGGTTGGGGAACGTCATCAGGCCCTGGAAGTCCATTCGCGGGAGCTTCATGACCGCCTGCGCCAGATCGTAGGCGGCCTGCGGCGTCTGCACGCCGTTCCGGGCGCCCCCCGTGTCGCACTCGATGACGAAGCGGACGTCGAGGCCGTGCCGCGCCCCCGCCTCCGACAGTCCCCGCGCCACGACCTCGTTGTCGAGCACCACCGTCAGCCGATCGACGCGGCGCGCGACCGCCATCAGGCGGTCCAGCTTCGGGCGGCCGAGGATGTTGTACGTGAGCAGGACGTCGGGCGCGACGCCGTGATCGGCGAACACCTCGACCTCGCCGATCTTCTGGCAGACGATCCCGCTCGCGCCGCCGGCGAGCTGCATCCGTCCGATCGCGGGGATCTTGTGGGTCTTGATGTGCGCCCGGTTCCCGATGCCGTGGCGGTCGAGGTGGGCCTGCACGCGGCGAATGTTGTCCTCCATCACGTCGAGGTGGATCGTGACCACCGGGGTATCGAGATCCTGGATCCTCATGCATGCCCTCCTGGGTGCGAAGCGGCGGCGGAGCCGCGTTCGGCCGGGGCCGGCGCCCCGAGGGGGCGGCGGGCCGGCGGTCCCCAGCATGCGACGCGGGCGGCCGCGCCAGCAAGGGGCTCTCGCGGCCCTGGCGGCCGACGCGCTTGACACCCGAAGGGGGTCCGCCCAGCATGGGAGCCGTGAAGATCGCCGCGATCCGGCTGTATCTCGTGGAGTGCCGGCTGCCCGAGCCCCAGGGCAACGCGAACAGCTTCATCGACCGGCGCGCCGCGCTGCTCGTCGAGGTGCGGAGCGACGACGGCCTCGGCGGCTGGGGCGAGACCTGGCACTCCCCGTCCGCCGCCTGGACCATGATCGAGACGACGCTGGCGCCGGCCATCCTGGGCCAGGACCCGATGGAGTACCAGCGGCTCTGGGCCGCCATGCACGAGCGCCTGGGGTACGAGCGCCAGGGCCCCGGCCTCATGGCCCTGTCGGCCGTCGACATGGCGCTCTGGGACCTGCGCGGGCGCGCCCTGGGCCAGCCCATCTGCCGGCTGCTCGGCGGCCCGATCCGGACGCGCGTGCCGGCCTACGCGAGCGGGCCGTACCTCCGCCCGGGCCGCGACCCCTATCGCGCGTACCGCCGCGAGGCCGAGCGGTTCATCGCCCCCGGCTTCCGCGCCATGAAGATGAAGGTCGGGGTCGACCCCGCCGCGGACGGCCGCGCCGCCAGCGCCGTCCGCAAGGTCGTGGGGCCCGACATCATCCTGCTCGCCGACGCGAACCAGGGCTACACCGTGCGGCCCGCGATCGAGACCGGCCGCCAGCTCGAGGCGGAGGGCTTCGCGTGGCTCGAGGAGCCGGTCGCCCCGGACGACGTCGAGGGGTACGCGCACGTGGCGGGCGCGCTCGGGCTCGCCGTCGTCGGAGGGGAGGCGCTCGGGGGCATCCGCGCGTTCCGGTCCTTCTTCGAGCGCAACGCCCTCGACGCCGCGCAGCCCGACCTCGCGATCGCCGGCGGCTTCACCGAGGTGGCCCGCATCGCCGCCCTCGCCGCGGCCTGGGAGGTCCCGGTCGTCCCCCACGTGTGGGGGACGGCGCTGAACCTCTACGCCTCGCTCCAGCTCTGCGCCGTGCTGCCCGGGTACCGCAGCCACACGTCGATGCCGTACCCGTGGTTCGAGTACGACCAGTCGCCGAACCCGCTGCGCGAGCTGTGGGGGGCCCCGGCGGTCGGGCCGGACGGCATGGTCGAGATCCCCCAGGGCCCGGGGCTGGGGATCGAGGTCGACCCGCAGGCGTTCGAGCCGTATCTCCTGCGCCGCGCCGAGGTCAGCCGCGACTGAGGGCCCGCGCCGGCGGGTGGCGAGTCCGCCTGTCGGGCCGCCCCGGGAGGCCCGTTCACCGCGACCGACGCAGCCGTTGACGGCTTGTCATGCGCCACCGGGGGCGCCGGTCTACCGATCCTCCGCGCAACCGAGGACGGGCGTCGACACGACCCGGGGCGGTGCGTCCTCCCACCGGCGGTCGTCCGTCGGACGACGGCGGCCCGAGCACGCGCCTCGTCCTCGACGCACTGGGCACCACCTGCGGCACCAGGAGGGTTGCGTATGGCACGGAGCACATCGGGGTCGCGTCGAGGGATCGATCGGCGCACGTTCCTGGGGGGAAGCCTGGCGCTCGGAGGCGGCCTCGCGGGCCTGGACCTCTCGCGGGCGCACCTGGTCTCCGCGCAGACGCCCAAGCGCGGCGGCACGCTGGTCGCGGCGGCGGAGATCGACCCCATCGGTCTCGACCCCCACAACAGCTCGAACTTCTCCGTCGTGCCAGGCGTACGACCACGTCTACGAGAGCCTGACGTCGTACGACGAGAAGACCAACATCGTGCCGTGCCTCGCCACCAGCTGGGAGATCACGAACGGCGGGAAGACCTACACGTTCAAGCTCCGCCCGAACGTGAAGTTCCACAACGGCCAGACCATGACCGCCGACGACGTGAAGTACAGCATCGAGCGCGTCCTGGACCCGAAGACCGCGTCGCCGTGGGTCTCCTGGCTGAAGCCGATCAAGGAGATCAAGGTCGTCGATCCCTTGACCGTCCAGATGAACCTCGACGCGCCCTATCCGCTCCTCGGCTCGTTCGCCGGGATCCGGGCGTCGGCGATCATCCCCAAGGGCATCGCCGAGCAGGAGAACCTCAAGATCAAGGGGATCGGCACCGGGCCCTTCAAGCTCGTCGAGTACGTGCCCCAGGACCGGATCGTCTACGCGCGGAACCCCGACTACTGGGACAAGTCGCTCCCGTATCTCGACGGGATGACCTTCAAGGTCCTGACGGAGGAGAACGCCCGGATCGCCGCGCTCAAGGCCGGCCAGATCCAGTACGCGTTCCTCTCCGGCCAGGGCGCGGCCCAGCTCGAGGGCGCGCCCGGGCATCACCGTCAACAAGAGCCCCACCGCCTGGGTCGTCGTCCACTACATCAACCGGCGGAACAAGCCCCTCAGCGACGCGCGCGTCCGGCGCGCCCTGCGGATGGCCGTCGACACCAACGAGGTGATCCAGAAGGCCGCGTTCGGCGCCGCCGTGCCCTCGGGCCCCGTGCCCACCGGCTACGGCGACTGGTACGTCGACCCGAAGACCCTGCCGTTCGTGAAAGCGGACGTCGAGGGCGCCAAGAAGCTCCTGGCCGAGGCCGGGTACCCCAACGGCGGCTTCAAGATCGAGATCAAGTGCTCGCCCCAGTACCCGGAGTTCGTCGCCACGACGCTCGTGATCCAGGAGTCGCTCAAGAAGCTCAACGTCGACGTCACCGTGACCCAGATGGAGTGGGGCGCGTTCGTGGCCGACAACAAGAAGTCGAACGACAGCTGCGGCAAGGAAGGCACGGACATCTACTCGTCCGCCAACACGTTCCGCCCCGACCCGGACGGGTACCTCTACCCCTACTTCCACTCGAAGGGCGAGATCAACAAGGGCGGCTGCGACACGCCGGACGCGAAGCTCGACGCCCTGCTCGTCGAGGCGCGCCAGTCGAGCAACCCGGCGGAGCGGAAGCGCCTCTACCAGGAGATCCAGCGTCACGCGATGCAGGAGTCCCTCGACTGGTGGTGGTACGCGAAGTACAACATCGAGGCGGTGTCGAGCAAGCTCCAGGGCTACTCCCAGTCGTTCACCGGCCGCCGGCTCTTCCTCAAGAAGGCCTGGCTCGCGTAGGCGCCCACGGCTGGCAGCGGGCTGCGCCCCCCACGGGACGCGGCCCGCTGCCCTGACACCGCCGCCCGCGGATGCGCTACCTCGCCCGCCGTGCGGTCTGGACCGTTCTCGCCATCCTCGGCGTCTCGGTTCTGATCTTCTTCCTGGTCCGCCTCCTTCCCGGCAACATCGTCGACATCATCGCGGGGACGGAGGGCCAGCTCAGCCGCGCGCAGCGCGCGGCCGTGCTGCAGGAGTTCGGCCTCGACCAGCCGCTGCCCGTCCAGTACCTCCGGTGGATCGGGAACATGCTCCGGGGGAACTTCGGCTGGTCGTTCCGCACCGGCCAGCCGGTCGCGGCCCTCATCGTGTCGCGGCTGCCGATCACGATCGAGCTCGCGCTGCTCGCGGTCCTGAGCGTCGCCGTCGTGGGCATCCCGCTCGGGGTGGCGGCGAGCGTGTCGCGCAGCGTCCGCGTCCGGACGCTGGTCCAGATCGTCGGCGTCCTGGGGCTCTCCCTCCCGAACTTCTGGATCGCCATCCTGCTCATCATCGGCGCGTCGACGCTCTTCGGCTGGCTGCCGGCCCTGATCTACGTCACCCCGTGGGCGGATCCATGGGTCAACCTGCAGCAGATGTTCCTGCCCGTGCTGTCGCTGTCGCTGGGGCTCTCGGCGGTCGTCGTGCGCATGACCCGGTCGTCGATGCTCGAGGTGCTGGGGCAGGACTTCATCCGGGTCGCCCGCGCCAAGGGGCTAGCCACGCGGGCCATTCTGCTTCGCCACGCGCTCCGAAACGCGCTGGTCCCGATCGTCACGGTCCTGGGCCTCCAGACCGGGTTCCTGCTCGGCGGGGTCGTCATCACCGAGCAGATCTTCGGGCTGCCGGGGCTGGGCTGGACCCTCCTCAACGGTGTGTACCAGCGGGACTATCCGGTCGTGCAGGGCACCGTGATGGTGTTCGCCGTCACGTTCGTCCTGGTGAACCTCTTGGTGGACCTCCTCTACACGTACCTCGATCCGCGGATCCGCTATGAGTGACGGCGCCGCGACGCCGGCCGTCGCCGCCCTGCCGCGCGGCCTCACCCCGGACCAGGTCGCCCGCGCGCGGTTCCTGCGCACGCTGGCGGGAACGCCGGTCGCCCTCATCGGCGCGGTGCTGGTGGGTATCGTGGTGACGGTGGCGCTGACCGCGCCCGTCATCGCGCCGTATGCGCCGGCCGCCCAGATCGCCAAGCCGCTGCTCCCACCGGGGGGGACGCATCTCCTCGGCACCGACGAGTTCGGCCGGGACGAGCTGAGCCGCCTGATCTGGGGGGCGCGGGTCTCCCTCTACGTGGGCGGGCTGGCCGTCCTCATCGCGCTCGCTCTCGGCGCGACGGCCGGCGTGCTGGCCGGCTTCTTCGGGGGCTGGGTGGACGACGTGACCATGCGGATCATGGACGTCGTGCTGTCGCTGCCGGCGCTCGTCCTGGCGATCGCGATCACGAGCATCCTCGGCCCGACTCTGACCAACGCGATGCTCGCGATCGGCCTCGTCTACGCGCCGACGTTCGCGCGCGTCGCGCGCGGGCCGACGCTCACGGTGGTCCGCGTGCCCTACATCGAGGCGGCCCGCGCGATCGGCGCCTCGAACGGGCGGATCATCGCGCGCCACGTCCTGCCGAACGTGGCGGCGCCGATCCTGGTCCAGATGACCGTGTCGTTCTCGACGGCCATTCTCACCGAGGCCGCGCTCTCCTTTCTTGGACTCGGGACCCAGCCGCCGACGGCGTCGTGGGGACTCATGCTGAGCGCCGCGCGCCAGTACATGCTGATCGATCCCTGGATCGCCGTGCTGCCCGGCTTCGCCATCGCGGTGACGGTGCTCGGCTTCAACCTGTTGGGGGACGGCCTCCGCGACCTGCTCGACCCTCGCATGCGGGCACTCTGAGGCGGCGCCCGTCAGGGCGCCGGCTTCGGCGGGTCGGGGATCCGGACCCAGGGCACGAGGATCCAGCACGCGGCCATGGCCGCGGCGCTGATGGCGATGAGCCAGTCGAGCCCGACCAGATCGTAGAGGTACCCGCCGACCCACGCCGACCCCGTCGTGCCGAGGTTGTTCACGGACATGAGCGCGGCGAAGAAGGTCCCCTCGGCGCGCCGCGGGACCGCCCGGGCCGCCAGGTCGAGGGTCGCCAGCAGCGCGATGGCGGTGACGAAGCTGACCGTCACGGCGAGCGCGACCGCCGACCACCAGCCCACGAGTCCGTAGTACGCCAGCGTGCCCGTGACGCCGATCAGGACGGCGAGGTTCAGGAGGGGCTTCGGCGCGAGCCGCGTCGCGTAGCGCCCGAACACGAGCGCGCCGAGCATCGCGGCGCCGCTCCCGAGACTCGACAGCACGCCAAGCTGGATCTTGGTGATCCCGAGGACGTCCACCATGTGGTACTCGAGCGGCACCCCGAACGACGGCGTGAAGTTCCAGAGAAAAATGAACGCCGCGGCCCGCCAGAGGGGACCCGAGCGGGCGCCCTCGCGGAGGGCGGCCAGCGTCTCCTTCACCGTGGCGCGATCGACGCGGGTCCGGGGCTCGTGCACGGCCCAGGCGGAGGCGGCGAACGAGAGGGCGGGGAAGAGTGCGACCAGGAGGAAGGTCCGGCTGTAGGACACGTGCGCCGAGAGGTAGCCGCCGGTCACCCCCGCCACGAGGCTGGCCCCGTAGATCGCGGTCCACTGGATGGACTGGAAGCGCGCCGTCAGGCCGCGCGCCTTGCCCTCCTCGACCATCACGGCGTCGCAGAGGACGTCGGTGAAGGCGAGCCCGAGGCCCGTGAGCCCGAGGATGGCGAGCGTCGGGCCCCAGGGATACGCCGGGAGCAGGCCGAGGGCGAGCCAGCCCAGCGCGGCCATGGCGGTTGTCACGAGGAGGTAGGACCGCCGGCGGTAGCCCAGGAACGGGATCAGGTCCGACGTCAGCCCGTAGAGGGGTTTCACGTTCCAGGCGAAGCCGATGAGCGCCAGGAACGTCGCCGTCTCGGCGGCGCTGAGCCGCATCTCGTCCTTCAGCAGGAAGAAGAGGGGCTGGGTTGCGAGCCCGGCCTTCGGCTCGGCGAGACCCTGGACCGCGTAGACGGTGGCGAAGAAGACCAGGAGCCGCCGGAGCGGCACTCGCGCCCCGGGACCGGCCTCGGCCGGAGCTGGCCCGGGCGCCGCGGGGCCGTCGGGCACCGTCCGGCTCACGGATGGGCCCGCTACGATCGGACGACGAGGTCGATCTCGACCAGGGCGCCGAGGGCGAGGCCGGTCACGCCGACGCAGGTCCGCCCCGGGAGCCGCCCCGGCGCGAAGTAGCTCGCGTAGACGGCATTCATCGCCGGATAGTCGGCGAAGTTGACGAGGTAGACCCGCGCGAAGGCGACGCGCGAGAGGCTCGAGCCCGCCCCGCTCAGGACGGCCTGGAGGTTCCGCATCACTTGATGGGTCTGCTCGGCGACGCCGCCGACGACGAGCTGGCCCGTCGCGGGATCGGCCGGCAGCTGTCCGGTGACGAAGAGGAAGTCTCCGGCGCGCACCGCGTGGCTGTACGGCGCCGTGGGCGGAGGCGGCGGAGCGCCGGGGATCATGAGGAACTCCAGATCCATGGCGCCCCAGAATGGTCCGGCCCCCGCGCGGGTGTCAAGGCGCGGCGGGAGCGCGTCCTCGCTTGACTTCGTCCGGAGCGTGGGCGAGAGTCGGGCGCGGTCGGCGCGGCACAGCCGCGAGGCGAGAGGAGAGGCGATGCGGCTGGGACTCGGTCTGGGCTATGCGGGCGCGCGCGTGCACGTCGACGGTCCAGGCCGTGCAGGACGCCGAGCGCCTCGGCTACCACTCGGTGTGGACGGCGGAGGCGTACGGGTCGGACGCCGTGACGCCGCTGGCCTGGATCGGTGCGCTGACGTACCGCATCCGCCTCGGCACCGCCATCCTCCAGATGGCCGCGCGCACGCCGGCCATGACCGCGATGACCGCCATGACGCTCGACGCCCTGTCGGGCGGCCGAGCGCTGCTGGGCCTCGGCGTGTCCGGGCCGCAGGTGGTGGAAGGCTGGCACGGGCAGCCGTTCGGCAAGCCGCTCGGGCGGACGCGCGAGTACGTGTCCATCGTGCGCGCGATCCTCGCGCGGCAGCGGCCGCTCGAGCACCAGGGGGAGCACTACCAGATCCCGTATCGCGGACCCGACGCGACGGGCCTCGGGAAGCCGCTCCGGAGCATCGTGCACGCGCGTGCCGACCTCCCGATCTACCTGGCGGCGATCGGACCGAGGAACGTCGCGCTCGCCGCGGAGGTCGCCGACGGCTGGCTGCCCGTGTTCTTCTCGCCGGAGCGCGCGGGCCTGTTTCACGAGGCGCTGGCCGAGGGCTTCGCCCGGTCGGGCGCGCCGGACAAGCGCGAGCGCTTCGACATCGCGCCCATGGCGCCGGTGGTGGTGGGCCGGGACGTGGACGCCTGCCGCGCCCATGTGAAGCCCCGCCTGGCGCTCTACATGGGCGGGATGGGCGCGCGAGGACGGAACTTCTACTTCGACCTCGCGTGCCGCTACGGCTACGAGGCGGATGCGGTCCGCCTGCAGGAGCTCTACCTGGCCGGCCGCCGCCCCGAGGCCGAGGCGGCGGTGCCCGACGCGCTCGTCGACGAGGTCGCGCTCTGCGGGCCGCGCGAGCGGATCCGGGAGCGCCTGGCGCTGTGGCGGGAGGCCGGGGTCACGACGCTGATCTGCTCGACGAGCCAGCCGGAGGCCATCCGCCTCATGGCGGAGCTGGTTCTCTAGGCGACTCCGGCGCCGGGTCCCGGGGACTTCTCGCCAGTCGCGAGGCCGCGGCGCGGGATGGAGTGACGTGAGGCGCGCGGGCGCCTCACCGTCTCGCTGACTGGAGCCCCGCCGGCGGGCACGTGCTGGCCCGTCGTCCGATCCGCGGTGCTCGTCCGAGTGCCCCGCCGTCTACCTGGCGCCCGGGCGGCTCCCGGCGGCGCCGAGCCGGGCAGGGGCCCGGCTCGGGCGGCGCGCCGTCTCGGCTCAGAAGAGGCGCCGGGCCTCCTGGAAGTCGCGGTCCCCCTCGACCTCCGCAGCCAGGGCATCGAGCGACCCGCGAGCCGATGCCGTGTCGCCGCGGACCGCGATCAGCTCGACCAGGACCTGGGCGCGCTCGCCCCACCCGCGCGCCTTCGCCCCGAAGCGCCAGGGATCCGGATGGCTGAGCTTGCTCTGCTGGATCTGGTCGCGCAGGTGCTCGGCGCGCGCTCTCGAGGCTGGGCGCGGCCGCGGAGGCGGGCGGGCCGCGCCGGCCGCGGCGGCTCGCTTCGGAGGCGGCGGGCTGCCGGCGCCTTGGCGGCGGGCTTCGCCACCGCCTTCGCGGTCTTCGCAGCCTTGGCAGCGGGGCGCGGAGCGGCCTTGGATGGCTTGCTCGCCGCCTTCTTCGTCACGGAGCGCTTCCCTGTCTTTTTCGCCACGGTCTGGGTGTCCTCCTCGCGTCGCGTCGGTGGGGATGGGATCAGTCGCCGGATGTCCGGTTTCGGGCCGGAGCGTCGGACAGCCCGACCAGCGGCCGGACGAGATGATACATCGCAAACACCTCGAGTGCGAATGGCGGGAACCCGAGATAGCCGGCCAGAGGCATCTCGAACAGTCGCACCGAGGGGAACACGGGGACGCCCACGTACCGCCACTTGGCCAGGGCCCAGTAGTTCCAGAACTCCCAGAGAACGCCGCAGACGATCCCGGCCACGAGCCACCGCCGGACGAACGCCCGGTCGCCGGCCCGCCAGGCGGCCAGGAAGGACGGCCGCCCCGCGCGGGAGTTCACGGGATCCAGCAGGAGCACGAAGCCGAGCCACACGAAGCCGAAGGTCCACGGCCGCACGGCGGCCGGGAGGAGCGGCGGGACGGTGACGAAGGCGGCGCCGACGACCATCGCGACGCGGAGCCCGACCGACAGGCGCGCGGGCCTCCGGGCGGTGGGCGGGGTGGGCAGGGGCCCGGCCCCCAGGAGCGCGGCCGTCTCGAAGATCGCCGGCCAGATCGTGGCGAAGGACCAGGCGTAGGCGACGGCGGCGACCCAGGCAGACTCGGGCACCCCGAAGTACGCCCAGTTCCGGAGACGCACGTTGTAGCCCTCGAACAGGAGCCAGAGCGGGATCGAGACGGTCGCCATGAGAGCGGCCTCCCGGGGCCGGTCGCGGAGCAGCGAGCGGCCGTCCCGCCGGAGGACCCAGGCGTCCGCGAGCAGGATGTAGGCCGTCCACATCACCGGGGTGAACCAGCGGGCCAGGGGGCCGATCTGCCAGGGGAGCAGCGCCTGGTTCACCAGGAGGACGAAGGCCCCGACCCATCCGTGCCACGCCATCACCTTCTCTATATACTCGGAGCGTGTCGATCCTGACGCGCCTCCTTCCGCCGTCTGAACCTGCGCTTCCCGACGCTCTTCGCCCTCTTCGCGCTGCTGACCCTGGTCGATCTCGTGCTGCCGGATCCGCTCCCGCTGGTCGACGAGCTCGGGCTCGCGCTTCTCACGCTCCTGCTCGCGCTCTGGCGCGATCGCCGACCGTCGCCGGCGCGCGGACGCTAGGGCCGCGTGCGGCCGGCCCGCTCGCGGAGGCGTGCCGGCGCACGCGCGCCGCGTTCGCGAGGTTGACCCGCGGGGCCGCCCGGGTGGAAAATGGGCGCGAGGTTTCCCGGCTCGAAAGGGGGCGTGCGTGCCGAGGACGAGACTGGACGTCCCGTCAGTCGAGCATCTGTCCATCGTCGACGAGGAGGGCCGCGTCGACGAGTCGCTCGAGCCCTCAATTCCCCCGGAGGACCTCCGCCGCCTCTACCGGACCTTTCTCCTCGCCCGGCGCTTCGACGAGCGGATGCTGCGCCTCCAGCGCCAGGGACGCATCGGCACCTTCGGTCCCATTCGCGGCCACGAGGCCGCGGTGCTGGGGAGCATCTACGCGCTCCGCGCGACGGACTGGATGGTGCCCTACTATCGCGAGTGGCCCGCGTACATGTGGCGCGGCTGGCCGCTCGACAACCTCATCCTCTACTACGCGAGGCTACGCCGAGGGGATGCGGGTGCCCGACGGGGTGCGGGACCTGCCGCTCTGCATCCCGATCGCGAGCCAGATCCCGCACGCGGTCGGCCTCGCCTGCGCGAGCCGGTACAAGGGCGAGGACAGCGTGACGATGGTCTACTTCGGCGACGGCGCCTCGTCCCACGGCGACTGCCAGGAGGCGATGAACTTCGCCGGCGTCTTCCAGGCGCCGCTGGTGTTCTTCTGCATGAACAACCAGTGGGCGATCTCGCTGCCGCGGGCGAAGCAGACCCACGCGCGGACGCTCGCGCAGAAGGCGATCGCCTACGGTTTCCCCGGGATCCAGGTGGACGGCAACGACCTCCTCGCCTGCTACGTGGCGACGCGCGAGGCCGTCGACCGCGCGCGGCGCGGGCGAGGGGCCGACGCTGATCGAGGCCCTCACGTACCGGCTGTCGCTCCACACCACGGCCGACGACCCGACGAAGTACCGGGACGAGGCCGAGGTCAAGGCGTGGGAGGCCCGGGAGCCCCTTCCCCGGTTCCGGCGGTACCTCGAGGCGAAGGGGATTCTCGACGCCGCCGGGGACGCGGCGCTCGAGGCCGAGGTCGACGCCGAGATCCGGAGCGCGGTCGAGCGCGCCGAGGCCCAGATGCAGCGGGAACCTCGTCGACGGGTTCGACCACGTCTACGCCGAGCCGACGCAGGAGCTGCGGGCCCAGCGCGAGGAGCTCGT
Organism: uncultured Candidatus Rokubacteria bacterium; assembly: GCA_963745015.1. Classification (GTDB taxonomy): domain Bacteria; phylum Methylomirabilota; class Methylomirabilia; order Rokubacteriales; family DASRDR01; genus DASRDR01. The sequence continues at coordinate 215,156 of CAVUVU010000004.1, read as the reverse complement.
GCGCGAGCTCGCCGCGACCGGCGAGGCGGCGCACGGGTAATGCACCGGACGGCACCTGACGGTCAACGAGGAGCCGGCGATGACTGAGCCCCGGAAGCTGACGATGGTCCAGGCCATCAACCTCGCCCTCATGCAGGAGATGGAGCGCGACGACGACGTCCTGGTGCTGGGCGAGGACATCGGCGTCGACGGAGGCGTGTTCCGCGTGACGGACGGCCTGCTCGCGAAGTTCGGAGAGCAGCGCGTCATCGACACGCCGCTGGCCGAGGGCGCCATCGTGGGCATGGCCATCGGCATGGCGATCTACGGGCTGAAGCCGGTGCCGGAGATCCAGTTCTCCGGCTTCTCCTTCCAGGCCTTCCACCAGATCGAGAACCACGCCGCGCGGTACCGGGCCCGGACGCGCGGGCGCTACCACATCCAGATGGTCGTGCGGATGCCGTACGGCGGCGGCGTGCGCGCCCTCGAGCACCACTCCGAGAGCGAGGAGGCGTACTACGCGCACACGCCGGGGCTGAAGATCGTGATCCCGTCGAGCCCCCGGTCCGCGCGCGCGCTCCTGGTCAGCGCGATCCGCGATCCGGACACGGTGATCTTCTTCGAGCCGAAGGCCCTCTACCACGCCGTCAAGGAGGACGTTCCGGTGGCGGAGGAGACCTGGCCCATCGGGAAGGCGCGCGTCGTCCGGGAAGGCAAGGACGTGACGCTGATCGCCTACGGCGCGATGCTCCACCGCTGCCTCGAGGTGGCCGAGCGGATCCACGCCGAGGACGGGGCCGAGGTCGAGGTGGTCGACCTCCTGTCGATCTCGCCCATGGACACCGAGACGATCGCCGCCTCCGCCCGCAAGACGGGCCGCGTGGTCGTGGCCCACGAGGCGCAGCGCAGCTTCGGCGTCGGCGCCGAGGTCGTGGCGCGGATCGTGGAGAACGCCTTCCTCCAGCTCGAGGCCCCCGTGCGGCGCGTCACCGCGTTCGACATCGTCTACCCGGGCTTCGCGCGCGAGCGCGGGTGGCTGCCGGGACCGGACCGCGTGCTGCGCGCCGTCCGGGAAACGCTCGCCTTCTAGCCGGCGCCAGAGTCGCGCCGCGTCTCCGCGTCCGATGGCGAGAGACTTCAAGCTGCCCGACCTCGGGGAAGGCCTCACCGAGGCGGAGATCGTCCGCGTGCTCGTCGCCGAGGGTGACGAGATCAAGGAGGATCAGGCCGTCCTCCTGGTGGAGACCGAGAAGGCCCAGGTCGAGCTGCCCTCGCCGTTCGGCGGCCGCGTGGCCGCCGTGCACGTGCAGGCCGGCCAGCGGGTGAAGGTCGGGCGCGGTGCTGCTGAGCTTCGGCGACGCCGGCAGCGCCGCCCGGCCTGCGGCTCCGGCGTCCGCGCCGCCGCCCGCGCGCGCCGCCGGCCCCGCGCCGGGCGCCCCGGCGCCGGCCCCGGCGCCCGCGGCCGGCCTCCCGCCCGCCGCGACCCCCGCGACCCGCCGGCTCGCGCGCGAGCTGGGTGTGGACCTCGCCCACGTGCGCGGGACCGGCCCGGGCGGCCGGATCTCGGACGAGGACGTCCGCGCCGCGGCCGGCGCGCGCGGCCAGGCGTCGACCCCGGCCACGCCGCGGCGCCGGCGCGCGCCGGCCCCGAGCGCCCTGAGCCCGGCGCCGGCCGGTCCGGCCGAGGCCGCCCGGCCCCTGGCCGGGCCCGTTGCCCTTCCCCCGCTGCCGCGGTTCGAGCAGTGGGGCCCGGTCGAGCGGGAGCCGCTCCGCGGGATCCGGCGGCGCAGCGCCGAGCACCTCTCGCTCGCCTGGGCGGTGATCCCGCACGTCACCCAGCACGACCAGGCCGACGTCACCGAGCTCGAGACGATGCGGCGCCGCCACCAGAAGCGCGGCGGCGAGGGAAGCGCGGACCTGACCCTGACGGTCTTCCTGATCAAGGCGGTGGCGACCGCGCTCCGGGCGCACCCGCGCTTCAACGCGAGCCTGGACCAGGCGACGGGCGAGCTCGTCCTCAAGCGCTACTACAACATCGGCGTCGCGGTGGACACCGACCAGGGCCTCGTGGTGCCGGTGGTGCGGGGCGTCGACGGCAAGGGGATCCGAGATCTGGCGGCCGAGCTCGCGCAGCTCGCCGCGCGGACGCGCGAGGGGAAGGCGACCCTGGAGGACCTCCGGAGCGGGACGTTCACCGTGACCAACACCGGAGCCCTCGGCGGCACCGGCGCCACGCCGATCATCAACTATCCCGAGGTCGCGATCCTCGGGCGTCGGCCGCGCCCGCCCGACGCCGGTCGTCCGGGACGGCCAGATCGTCCCGCGCCTCGTCCTGCCGCTGTCGCTCGCCTTCGACCACCGGGTCATCGACGGCATGGAGGCGGCGCGCTTCTCCACCGAGCTCGTCGGCCTCCTCGAAGCTCCCGAGCGCCTCTTCCTCGAGGGGTAGGGAGGACCGGCGCCCGTGGTCATGGGCGAGCTGCCCCGCGAGGCCGACCTCGTCGTCCTGGGCGGCGGGCCCGGGCGGCTACGCGGCCGCCTTCCGCGCGGCCGACCTCGGGCTCGACACGGTCCTCGTCGAGGCGCGCGGCGCGCTCGGCGGCGAGTGCCTCCACGTCGGCTGCATCCCGTCCAAGGCGCTCCTGGGCATCGCCGCGCTGATCCACGACGCGGCCGAGGCCGCGGACGCGGGCGTCACGTTCGGCCCGCCGGGCGTCGACACCGCGAAGCTGCGCGCCTGGACCCAGCGGTCCATCGGCCGCCTCGCCCAGGGGCTGGCGGCGCTCGCCAAGGCGCGCGGCGTCGACGTGGTGCCGGGCCACGGGCGCTTCGAGACGCGACGGCTCGATCCGCGTGTCGCGGGAGGACGCGCCGCCGGCGACGCTCAAGTTCAAGCACGCGATCATCGCCACGGGCTCGCGGCCCGCGACGCTTCCCGGGCTCGAGCCCGGGCCCCGCGTGTGGGACTCGACCGCGGCGCTCGAGCTGCCCGCCGCGCCGGCGCGGCTCCTGGTGGTGGGCGGCGGGTACATCGGGCTCGAGCTCGGCAGCGTCTACGCGGCGCTCGGGAGCGAGGTCACGGTCGTGGAGCTCCTCGACGGCATCCTGCCGGGGGTCGATCGGGACCTGGTGACGCCGCTCGCCCGCCGGCTCGGGAAGCGGTTCAAGCAGATCCTGCTCGGGACGAAGCTCACGGGGATGCGCGACGCGGGGAGCACGCTGACCGTGGAGCTGGCCGGGGAGGGCGCGCCGGCAGCACCTCGAGGTCGACCAGCTGCTGGTGGCCGTGGGCCGGCGTCCCGTCACGGACGATCTCGGGCTCGAGCACACCCGCGCCGCGCGGGACGCGCGCGGCTTCGTCGTGGTCGACGCCCAGCGCCGCACGGCGGACCCGCGCGTGTTCGCCATCGGGGACGTCGCGGGCGAGCCGATGCTCGCCCACAAGGCGATCGCGGAGGGGCTGGTCGCGGCGGAGGCGGCCGCCGGCCACCCGGCCGCCTTCGAGCCCCTGGCGATCCCGGCGGTCGTGTTCACGGACCCGGAGGTCGCGTGGTGCGGCCTGATGGAGGCCGAGGCGCGCGCCCGCGGCATCGAGGTCCGGGCGGTGAAGGTGCCGTGGAGCGCGTCGGGGCGCGCCGTCGCCATGGGGCGGCCCGACGGGCTCACCAAGCTCGTGTTCGAGGCGGCATCCGGCCGGCTGCTCGGGCGTGGGCCTGGTCGGGCCGCACGCCGGCGACCTGCTCGCCGAGGGCACGCTCGCCGTCGAGATGGGGGCGGTGGCCGAGGACCTCGCCGGGACGATCCACACGCACCCCACGCTCTCCGAGACGCTGGGCGAGGCGGCCGAGCTCTTCCTCGGGCGCCCCATCCACCTCCCGCCGCCACGCGCCTGACGCGCGTTCTCGTCCCGCCGGGCTGAGCCCCGCGGCGCCGCGCGCCACCTCGCCGCTCCACCGTCGGCGCCGCGTAGCTGACCGTGACTCGCCCGGTCCTCGTCGCCGCGCTGGGCGTCCTGACGGTCGCGCTGGACACCGCCGTCAACATCGCGCTGCCGGCCATCTCGGCGGCGTTCGACGTGCCGGCCACGTCGATCCAGTGCGATCGTGCTCACGTACGTGGTGACCTTCGCCGTCGCCCTGATTCCCGCCGGCCGGCTCGCCGACCGGGCCGGACACGCGCGCGTCTTCCGGGCAGGGCTCGTCCTCACCGGCATGGCCCACCTCCTCTGCGGGCTGGCGCCGGCCTGGTCCTGGCTGCTCGGCGCCCGGGTCGTGCAGGGGCTGGGGGCGGCGCTCGTCATGGCGAGCGCGCCGGCCCTCGTCACCCTCATCGACGCGAGCGGGCCGCCGCGGCCGGGCCCTCGGGCACCTCGGGCTGGCGGCGAGCCTCGGCGCCGTCGTCGGCCCCCTCGCCGGCGGCGTCCTCATCGGGGCGCTCGGCTGGCGGATCGTGTACCTGGGACGGCTGCCGCTCGTCGCTGCTCTCGCTCGGACTCGCGCCGACGCCTCCCGGCGGGGGACCGAGCGCCCGGCGGGATCTCCGACTGCCCATCGGCGACGCCGCGGCGCACCGGGGCTTCCGCGGGCCTCGCAGACCCGCGGGGATTCGCGGTCGCGAACGTGGCACACCTCCTGGCGAATGCCGCGCTCTTCGCCATCTGGCTCCTCGTGCCCTACTACCTGATCGACCGGCGCGGCTTCCCGGTCGGGCTATCGGGCGTGTCTCTTCGCGGCCGCCCCGCTCGCGCAGGCGTGCGCGACGCCGCTCGGAGGGCGGCTGGCCGATCGGGGCCTCGGCCGCGGGCTCGCGCCGCTGGCCCTGGCGCTCGAGGGCGTCGGACTCTGGCTGACGGGGCGTCTCGACGACAGCGGCGGCGCCCGGCGCACATCGTCCTCGCCCTCGGGCTGGCCGGATTCGGCTCCGGGCTCTTCATCGTCGCCAACATGCACTACGTGATGGGCGCGCTCCCGCCGGCGCGTCAGGGCGCGGCGGGCGGCCTCGTCGTCGCTCATGCGGACGGCGGGGATCGTCGTGGGCGCCAGCCGTGACGACCGCGGTCTACGCGGCGCGGCTGTCCGCGCACGCGCATCTCGGGGCAGGGGTGCCGCGACGCCGCGGCCTTTGCCGACGCCTTCGGCGTGGCGGCGGCGATCGCGGTGGCCGCCGCGCTCCTGAGCCTGGTGCCACCACGCCCGCGCGGCGGGGCTCGGGCGCCTCCGCGCCTTGACACCCTTCGCGCGACCGGTGTATACCCCGTCGCACGACGGCGCCGCGGTCGGGGCGCCGGAACCCGCTGACCCCATGACGCGCGTATCCCGGAGCCGACGCCGGATCAGCTGGACCCCGAGGTCGCGGGCGCTCTACGACCGCATCGCCCAGACGCGCGGCGCCACGCGCGGGCCCTACGTCGTCCTGCTCCATCACCCGGCCCTGTGCGAGCGGGTCGCCGCCCTCGGCGAGCTGCTGCGCTTCCAGTCGGGGTTGCCGGGCGCGGACCGCGAGCTCGCGATCCTCACCGCCGGCCGCGAGGCCGAGGCTCCCGTACGAGTGGGCCGCCCACGAGCCCGTCGCGCTCCGGGAAGGCACCCGGACCGAGGCCATCGCGGTCGTGCGCGACGGCCGGCCGACCCACGGGCTCCCGCCGCGAGAGGCCCTCATCGTCGACACGGTCCGCGCGATCTATCGCACCCGCGGCCTCACCGCCGACGAGTTCGCGCGCGCCGAGACCGAGCTCGGCCGCCAGGGCCTGATCGAGGTCGTGACGCTCGCGGGCTACTACGGGATGATCGCCGCGATCCTCAACGCGTACGAGGTGGACCTGCCCCCCGGCCCCGCGCCCGTGTTCGGCCGCCGGACCGGGGGAGACGCCGCCCCGGAGCGCCGCTAGACCGTCGCCGGATCCAGCCCGGGCCCCGGCGCTCACCGCCGGTCGATCAGGGCTCGGATCCACGTGTGGTGGGCCTCGTAGTGCTCCCACGTGTTGCCGCCGATCCACGCCGCCGCGGGACTGCCATCGCTCTCCGCGCCGGGTGGCACCGACGTCGGCGACCGTGCCGGCGACGGCGCGATCGCCGAGGGCGGCCAGCCGGGCCCGCGCCGCGTGATGGCTGGTCCGCGCGGCGTTCAGAACGTCGGCCAGCGGCCGGTGCCGGTGGCGGACGAAGATCGCGGCGTTCTCGGCGTCCTCGTCCTGGCCGAGCGTCGCCTCGTCCAGACCGAGCGCCTCGTGAATCGGCCGCCCCGCGAGGCGCGCGACGAAGCGCATCCTCCCAGGCGGCCACGTGCATGACGTGATCCTTCACCGCCCAGCCCGCGGGGTCGCGGAGGTCGGTGAGCTGCGCCTCGGTGAGCCCGCCCAGGGTGTCCTCCAGGGCTTCCCAGGCCCGGTCGAGCCGTGACAGGATCTCCGCCGTCGTCTTCGGGGTCGCGTCGCTCATCGTCCACCTCCCGGAAAGGGTTGGCGAGTGTGCTGCCTCGATGACTTGAGACCCCGGACCCGGGCGCGCGTGAAACCGCTCCGGCCGGCGGGTCCCGCGCGGGCGGGCGGTCCGATCCGCGGCTTCCCGGCTCCCGGTGAGGGGGCTATCCTGTCAGGCGGATGGCCACCTTCGGGCTCGTTCACGGCGCGGGGCACGGCGCCTGGTGCTGGGAGCGGCTGATCCCGATCCTCGAGGCGCTCGGGCACCGCGCATTCGCCATGGACCTGCCCGTGCGAGGACCCCACGGCGGGCTGCCTTCGCTACGCGGAGGCGGTGGACCAGGCCCTCCCCGTCGCGGAGGACCTGGTGCTCGTCGGCCACTCGCTCGGCGGGCTCACGATTCCCCTGGTCGCCGCCCGCCGACCCGTGCGGAAGCTCGTGTTCCTCTGCGCCGTGGTGCCGGACTTCGGGCGAAGCCTGTTCGACCAGGTCGCGGCCGAGCCCGACCTGTACCATCCGGTCATCCGCGGGCACCCCGGGCGCATGACCGACCCGGACGGGACCACGTGGTTTCGGGACGAGGCGGCCGCGCGCGACGTCTTCTACCAGGACTGCACGGCCGCCGACGCGCACTGGGCGTTCGCCCGGTTGAGACGCCAGGCCGTCGCGCCCCGGCGCGAGCCGTGCCCGCTCTCGGCCTGGCCTCCGGGGGAGCGTGCGTACGTTCTCGCCAGGGAGGACCACGCCATCTCGCCCGCCTGGTCGCGCCGCATCGCGCGCGAGCGTCTGGGTGTCGAGCCCATCGAGATCGAGGGGAGCCACTCGCCCTTCATCTCCCGGCCCTCGAGCCTCGCCGGAGTGCTCGACCGCTTGGCGCGCTGACCCTCGCGCGAGCCGGCGGAGCGGCGATGCTAAGATGCTCGCGCCCGGCATCCGGCTGACGCGATCCGAGATCTCGACGCAGGAGGCGCGCGCATGACGTCCGACGAGCTCTGCTGGCTGTCCGCCACCGACCTGGCGGCCCTGATCCGCCGCCGCAAGGTCTCGCCCGTCGAGGTCGTCGACGCCGTGCTGGACCGGATCGAACGCCTGAACCCGCAGATCAACGCGTACGTGACGGTCACCGGCGACGAGGCGCGGCGGGCGGCGCGCGCGGCCGAGCGAGCCCTCGGGCAGCGCCGGCCCGTGCTCGGGCCGCTCCACGGGGTGCCGTTCTCCGTCAAGGACCTCGTCATCACGAAGGGCGTGCGGACGACGTTCGGCACCCCTCTGTTCGCCGACAACGTGCCGACCGAGGACGCGCCGATGGTCGCCCGCCTGAAGGCGGCCGGCGCCATCATGGTCGGCAAGACCAACACGCCGACGATGGGCTGGCTGGGCGCGACCCACAACCTGGTCTTCGGGGAGACCCGGAACCCGTGGCGCCTGGATCGCACCCCGGGGGGCTCGAGCGGCGGCGCCTCGGCCGCGGTCGCGGCCGGCCTCGCCCCGATCGCCGTCGGGACCGACGGGGGCGGCTCCATCCGGATCCCCGCCTCGTTCGCGGGGATCTTCGGCCACAAGCCCTCCTACGGCCGGATCCCGACGTATCCGGTGAGCGGGGCATGGAGCCTCTCCCACATCGGCCCGATGACGCGGACGGTGGCCGACGCCGCCCTGGCCATGCAGGTCTGCGCGGGGCCCGACGAGCGCGACCCGTACTCGCTCCCGGCCAGCGAGGTGAACTACGTCCGGGCGATCCGGGGCGGCGTCAAGGGCCTCCGGGTCGCCTATGCGGAGGACCTGGGGAACCTGACGGCGCTGGATCCCGAGGTGCGACAGGCCACGGCCCGGGCGGCGCGCACGTTCCGCGAGCTCGGCTGCCGGGTGGAGACGGTGGCCCCGCGCTGGCCGTCCCCCGCCGAGTGCTGGTACGAGATCTTCTGCGGGGGAGTCGCGACGCGACTCCTGCCGTATCGAGACCGCCGCACCGACATCGAGCCCGGCCTCCTGGCGATCGTCGAGGCGACCGCCGCGAACCCGCCGAGCCGGTACGTGCAGGCCTGGTTCGATCGGTTGACGTGGTGGCAGCACCCGCGCGCGTTCTTCGAGCGCTACGACCTCCTGCTGACGCCGACGGTGGCGTGCCCGCCGTTCCGGCTCGGGCTCGACCACCCGGCCGAGATCGCGGGCCAGCCGGTCGCCTCCTACGGATGGCTTCCCTACACGTATCCCTTCAACCTGACGGGGCAGCCGGCGGCGTCGATCCCGTGCGGCTTCACCCGGGAGGGGCTGCCGATCGGGCTCCAGATCGTGGGGCGCCGCTTCGACGATCCGACGGTCCTCCGGGCGGCGGCGGCCTTCGAGCAGGCCCGGCCCTGGGCCAACGCGCGCCCCGGCCTGTAGCAGTGGCGGGCGGGCTCTTCGCGGCGGCCGTCGCCATCCGGCTGGCGGCCCTCGCGATCCTGGGCCTTCCTCCGGAGAGTTTCGAGTACGAGCATCAGGCGCGCAGTCTGCTCGCCGGGGAAGGCTACCGGCACATCCACCTCGGCATGCCTCACCTGGCATTCGGGCCGCCCTCTGTTCGGGTTCCTCTGCGCGGGCCTCTATCGCGTCTTCGGTGACGGCCCGCTGTCGGTGATCCTGGCCCAGATCGGCGCGTCGTCACTGATCCCGGTCGTGATCGCGCGCATCGCGCGCGAGGTCGGCGTGGACCGGCGGCTCGAGTGGGTGGCGGCGCTGCCCGCCGTCGTGCACCCGGGCCTGGTCGTGTACGCGGTCCACAAGCTTCACCCGCTGCCGTTCGACGCCCTGCTGCTCAGCTTGACCGTGCTCTCCGTGATGCGCCTGGCTCCCGCGTCCGGCCTCGGCGTCCCACGTCCGCGCGGGTCTCGTGCTGGGGCTCGCGACCCTGTCGCGCGCCACCGTCGCCATGTTCGCCCTGCCCGCGGCCGTGTGGCTGGCGGCGGTTGCGCCGGCGCGGGGGCGGCGGCGCGCCGCCCTGGGGATCGCGCTGTTCCTCGGGACGGCCCTGCTCGTGGTCCTGCCGTGGACGCTGCGCAACTACGTCGTGCTCCACCGATTCGTGTTCCTCACGACGGACACCGCGGAGCTCTTCTGGCGGGGCAGCAACCCGGTCGCGACCGGATCCGCCCTCCTTCCCGACGGGCGCGCCATCTTCGCCGGGGCTCCGGAGGCGTTCCGCCGCGAGATCCTGGCGCGGGACGAGCTGGGCCGGGTGGACCTGTTCCGGGAGACGGCCCGCGCCTTCGTGCGGGAGCACCCGGGGGAGTTCGCCAGCCTCGTGGTCCGGAAATGGGTGTCGTTCTGGTGGTTTCCGGCCAGCGCGGGCCTTCTCTATCCCGGCCGGTGGCTCGTCCTCTATCGGATGTTCTACGGGGTGCTCCTGACCGGGGCCGTCCTCGGCCTGGCCGTGGCATGGAGCCGCCCGGGCGGCCGGCCGCGGCTCGCCCCCCTGCTGCTGATGCTGGGCTGCATCTCGGTCGCGCAGAGCCTCTTCTACGTGGAGGTGCGCCACCGCTGGGGTGTCGAGCCGCTGCTGGGGGTGCTCCTGGCATGCGCCGTGGGCGGGTGGCGGCAGCCGCCCCGGCCGGGCGTCGAGGGCCTGCCCTGACGGGGTCCCCTTGACGGACCCGCGGGCGCGGGCTGAGGATGCTCCCCGAGCGCTATGATGGCGTCACGCCCGCCCGCTTCGCCGCCGGAGGGGTGGGCGAGCCTTCGGCCCGCGAACCGTGGTCGATCGCTCGGCCGCGTGGAGGTGGCACATGTGGCTCCTGCGCAAGCTCGGGATCCTCGTCGTCGCGATCCTGCCGGCGCTCGTCTTCGGGCTCGGGGCCGAGGCGCAAACGCCCCGCAAAGGGGGCGTGCTCCGGATCGGCATCCTCGGTGAGCCGCCGGCTCTCGACGCCCACTGGTCGACGACCGCGCTCGTCGAGACGCTGACGAACCACCTCTACGAGGGGCTCTACACCCTGGACCAGGACAACCGACCCATCCCCATGCTCGCCGAGGGGATGCCGGCCGTGTCCCGGGACGGGCTCCTCTACACGTTCAAGCTCCGACGGGGCGTCAAGTTCCACAACGGCAAGGAGCTGACGAGCGAGGACGTGGTCGCCTCCCTCAAGCGCTGGGGGCAGCAGGCGAACACGGGCAAGGTGCTGTTCAAGCAGGTCGCCGACCTCAAGGGCGTCGACCCTTACACCGTGGAGCTGCGTCTGACCGAGCGCTCGCCGATCGTGGTCCTCGCGCTCGCGATCCCGAACAACTTCGCCGCCATCTATCCGAAGGAGATCGCCGAGAAGTTTCCGCCCCAGCAGAAGATCACCGAGTTCGTGGGGACCGGGCCGTTCCGGGTCGCGGAGTGGAAACCCGATCAGCACCTCCGGATGGTCCGCTTCGACGACTATCGACCGCGGGCGGAGAGGGCCAACGGCTACGGCGGCGCCAAGGTGGCGCACGTCGACGAGGTGCGGTGGATCCCCGTGCCCGAGGTCGCGACCCGCGCCGCCCAGGTCGAGACGGGCGAGCTCGACTTCGCCGACGACCTCTCGCTGGACCAGTACGACCGGCTCGCGCGGAGCGCGACGGCGCGTCCTCTCGTCGCGAAGCCCTACTTCTGGCTCATCGCGGTCTTCAACAAGAAGGAAGGCCTGATGACGAACCAGAAGCTCCGCCAGGCCTGGCAGGCGGCCGTCGACATCGAGCCGATCATGAAGACGGTGGCGGCCGACAGGCCCGAGTTCTACCGGCTGGACCCGAGCCTCATGTTCCAGGAAGTCGCCGAGTGGCACACGAAGCTCGCCGGCCTCCCGTACAACGAGCGGAACGTCGAGAAGGCCAAGCGGTTGATGAAGGAGGCCGGCTACAAGGGCGAGCCCATACGGTTCATCGCGACGAAGGAATACAAGTGGATGTACGACTTCGCCGTGATGATGAAGCAGCAGATGGAGGACATCGGGTTCGTCGTCGACCTCCAGGTCGTGGACTGGGCGACCCTGTCGACCCGCCGGTTCAACCCCAAGGAGTACGAGGTGTTCACGACGGGGATCGGCCTCGGCGCGCAGCTCGACCCCCTGTTCCAGGCGATCCTCTCGTGCACGTGGGCGGGGTGGACCTGCGACGAGGAGATCGCGAAGAACACCCAGGAGCTGGGGCGCGAGACCGACCCGGCGAAGCGGCGCGCCCTCTGGGAGCAGCAGACGCGGCTCTGGTACGACAAGGTCCCTTCGATCCGCCTCGGGGATCTTCACGGGCTTCGGGCAGTCCAGAAGACGGTCAAGGGTCTCAACGAGAACACGGAGCGGCCTCGCTTCTACAACGTGTGGATCGAGAAGTAGATCGGCACGGCTCGAAACGACCTCGCGGCAAGGAAGGGGAGCGAACATGAGACGATGGTGGACGCGATACGGCCCGGTGGCCCTGGCGATGTCCGCTCTCCTGTTGCTCGGCGGGCCCGATGCCCTCGCCCAGAAGCGGGGTGGGGTGGTCCGTATCGCCAACCTCGGCGAGCCGCCGACGCTGGACGCCCACTGGACGACGGCGACCCTGACGGAAGTGCTGACCAACCACCTCTACGAGGGCTTGTACGCCCTCGACGAGGGGTACCGCCCGATTCCCATGCTCGCCGAGGCGCTGCCCGCGATCTCCGCGGACGGCCTGACCTACGCGATCCGGCTCCGCCAGGGCATCAAGTTCCACAACGGCAAGGAGATGACGTCGGACGACGTCGTGGCCTCGCTCAAGCGCTGGATGCAGCAGGGGCAGTATGGGCGAGCGCTTGCCGCCGTGACGGCCGACGTGAAGGCGACGGGCAAGTACGCCATCGAGCTGAAGCTCAAGCAGAAGTACGCGGCGGTGGAGGTGAACCTCGCGGCCCCCAACAACTTCGGCGCCATCTACCCGAAGGAGATCGCGGAGAAGTTCCCCCCGGCCGAGAAGGTGACCGAGTTCGTCGGGACCGGGCCGTTCAAGCTCGCCGAGTGGAAGCCGGACCAGCACATCCGGATGGTCCGCTTCGACGACTACAAGTCGCGGACCGAGAAGACCAGCGGCTACGGCGGGGCCAAGACCGTCTGGGTCGACGAGATTCGCTGGATCCCGGTGCCCGACGTCGCCACCCGGGTGGCCCAGATGGAGACCGGCGAGCTCGAGTTCGCGGACGACCTCATCATCGACGCGTTCGATCGCCTGCAGAAGAGCGCGAACGCCCGCCCGGTGGTCGCCAAGCCCTACTACTGGCTGGTCGCGGTCCTCAACAAGAAGGAGGGCCTGATGACCAACCAGAAGCTGCGTCAGGCCTGGCAGGCGGCCATCGACATCGAGCCGATCATGAAGGCGGTGGCGGGGGGGCGGTCCGAGTTCTATCGCATGGACGCCGGCCTCGCCTTTGTCGAGAACGCGCCGTGGTACGTGAAGCCGCAGTCGTCCTGGGGCTGGAACGAGCGCAACAAGGAGAAGGCCAAGAAGCTCATGCAGGAGGCGGGCTACAAGGGTGAGCCCGTGCGCTTCGTGACGACCCAGGAGTACAAGTGGATGTACGACTTCGCCCTCCTCAGCAAGCAGCAGCTCGAGGACGTCGGCTTCAACATCGACCTCCAGGTGGTGGACTGGGCGACGCTCGTCAAGCGCCGCAACAACCCGAAGGAGTACGAGGCCTTCACCACCGGGACCGGCAACATCTTCGAGCCGACGGCGTTCACCGTGCTCTCCTGCACCTGGCCGGGCTGGACCTGCGACGCGGACATCCAGGGCCTGCTGCAGGAGATGACGAAGGAGACCGATCAGAAGAAGCGCTTCGCGCTCTGGGAGCAGATGCACCGGCTCTGGTACGAGAAGGTGCCGTCGATCCGCTACGGAGACCTCCACGGGCTCCGGGCAGCGTCGAAGAAGCTCCAGGGCTTCAACGAGAAGACCGAGCGCCCGCGATTCTACAACGTGTGGCTGGAGCGCTGAGCGCCGCCCCGGCGGTCCTCGGCCGGGGCGCGGCTGGATCGGCCCTCTTGACGAGGTGGCGGCCGGCGTCTGACGATGAGGGCCGGTCAACGCTCGACCGCGGCCCCGGCGCCGAGACCTGGCGAGGCGGCGCGCCGGGTCTCGGGTGCCCGGGTTCCAGGGACCGAAGGCCACGACACCTGGGCGGCGGACCGATCCGCCGCTCGAACCCCACTTGACGAGGTGGACCTCATGACGCATGCGAAGCTTCTCCGAACAGCCCTCTATCTCGCGCTGGCCGCGGTCGTGGTCGCAGGCCTCCCGGCGGACGTCGCCGCCCAGAAGAAGGGCGGAACCATCCGAGTCGGCAACCTGGGCGAGCCGCCGACGCTGGACGCCCACTGGACCACCGCCAGCATCACGGAGACCCTGACCAATCACCTCTACGAGGGGCTCCTGACGCTGGACGACGAGAACAAGCCCACCCCGATGCTCGCCGAGGCGCTGCCGACGGTCTCGCCGGACGGCCTCACCTACACGTTCAAGCTCCGGCGCGGCATCAAGTTCCACAACGGCAAGGAGATGACGTCGGACGACGTGGTCGCCTCGCTGATGCGCTGGAGCAAGCAGTCCATCTACGGCAAGGACCTCTTCAACTACGTCGTGGAGGGCGGACTGCGGGCGGTGGACAAGAACACCGTCGAGCTGAAGCTGAAGGAGAAGGTGTCGATCGTCCAGATCAACCTGGCGGTGGCCAACAACTTCGCGGCGATCTACCCGAAGGAGATCGCGGAGAAGTTCCCGCCGGCCGAGAAGGTCACCGAGTACGTCGGGACCGGCCCCTTCAAGCTCGCCGAGTGGAAGCCGGACCAGTACATCCGGATGGTGCGGTTCGACGACTACAAGCCCCGCAGCGAGAAGCCCACCGGGTACGGTGGCGCGAAGGTTGCCCACGTGGACGAGATTCGCTGGATCCCCGTCCCGGACGTCGCCACGCGCGTCGCCCAGATGGAGACCGGCGAGCTCGAGCTGGCGGACGACCTGAACGCCGACGCCTACGACCGGCTGAAGGCGAGCGCCAACTCGCGGCCGATCGTCTCGAAGATGTACTACTGGCTCGTCGCGGTCCTCAACAAGAAAGAGGGCCTGATGACGAACCAGAAGCTCCGGCAGGCCTGGCAGGCGGCGCTCGACATCGAGCCCATCATGAAGACGGTGGCCGCGGGGCGCAGCGAGTTCTACCGGATGGACTACAACCTGATCCACCAGGAGATGGGCGCCTGGCACGTGAAGATGCAGGGGCTCCCCTGGAACGAGCACAACAAGGACAAGGCGAAGAAGCTCCTCCAGGAGGCGGGCTACAAGGGCGAGCCGATCCGCTTCATGACGACGCAGGAGTACAAGTGGATGTACGACTTCGCCCTGGTCTCCAAGCAGCAGCTGGAGGACGCCGGGTTCAACATCGACCTCCAGGTGGTGGACTGGGCGACCCTGGTGAAGCGCCGCAACAACTCCAAGGAGTACGACGTCTTCACGACGGGCATCGGGCCCCAGTACGACCCGACCAACTCCAACGTGCTCAGCTGCAGCTGGCCGGGCTGGACCTGCGACGAGCAGATCCAGACGATCAAGACCGCGATGATCCGCGAGACGGACTACAAGAAGCGGCTCGCGCTCTGGGAGCAGATGCACAAGGTCTTCTACGAGAAGGTTCCGGTCATCCGCTACGGCGACCTGTTCGGCCTGCGGGCGGCCTCGAAGAAGCTGCAGGGGCTGAACGAGAAGACCGAGCGGGTGCGGCTCTGGAACGTCTGGCTGGACAAGTAACCCTCGGCTGATCCGGTGACGCGGCGGGGGTCGGACGTCCGGCGGCCCCCGCCGCCCCTGTCATGACGGCCTATCTCATCCGTCGCCTGCTCGCCGTGATCCCGGTGATGGCGGTCGTCGTCACCGTGGTCTTCCTGCTGATCCACCTCATCCCCGGCGACCCCGTCGCGGTCATGCTCGGACCCGACGCGACGCCGGCGCAGATCGACGGCGTGCGGCAGGCGCTCGGGCTCGACCGCCCGCTCCTCGAGCAGCTGCTCCTCTTCTACAAGCGCATCCTGCGGGGCGACCTGGGGCGCTCGTACTTCCTCGACCGGCCGGTGACCCAGGCCCTCTGGGAGCGCGCGGAGCCGACGCTGGTCCTGACGGCGACCTCGCTCTTCGTCGCGCTCCTGATCGGCGTGCCGTCCGGCATCGTGGCCGGCGCGAACCAGGGCTCCTGGTGGGACCGGCTGCTCATGCTGGGGGCCCTCCTGGGCGTCTGCATTCCCAGCTTCTGGCTGAGCCTGAACTTCATCTATCTCTTCGCCGTCCGGCTCGGATGGCTGCCGGCGGCGGGCTACGCCTCGATCTTCACCGACCCGTGGGCGGCGCTCCGCTACATGGTCCTGCCGGCCGTCTCCCTGGGCTTCAACCAGTCCGCCCTGATCGCGCGCATCGCCCGCTCGTGCATGGTCGAGGTGCTCCAGCAGGACTACATCCGGACCGCCCGGGCGAAGGGCCTGCCCCAGCGCGTGGTGGCCTACGTGCACGGGTTCCGCAACGCGCTCGTGCCGGTCGTGACGGTCATCGGGGTCACGATCGCGATTCTCGTCGGCGGCGCCGTCGTGACGGAGATCGTCTTCAACATCCCCGGGATGGGCCGCCTCATCATCTCGGCGATCCTGCGGCGCGACTATCCCGTGGTGCAGGGGGTGGTCCTGGTGACGGCCGCGTCGTACGTCCTCATCAACCTCGCGGTCGACATGGTCTACGCGTTCATCGACCCCCGCATCCGCTACGACTAGCATGACGCCGACGACGGACGTCGCGGTCGGGAAGGCGGTGGCCGGGCTGCTCGGTGCCGCGGCGGCGGAGCCGACCGTGCACCGGGTCCGCTGGTCCCGCCGGCTCCTCCGCAACCGCAGCGTGGTCGTGGGGGCGACGATCTTCCTCGTCTTCCTCGCGGCCGCGCTTCTCGCGGGCGTGATCTCGACCCACGTTCCCACGCGCCTCAACCCGCCCCAGCGCCTGAAGCCCCCGAGCGCGGCGAACTTCCTCGGGACCGACGAGTTCGGCCGGGACGTCTACAGCCTGGTCGTCCACGGAAGCCGCGTCTCGCTCCTCGTCGGCGGCGTGACCATGCTCATCACCTCGGTCGGGGGGACCTTCATCGGACTCGTCGCGGGCTACTACCGGCGCCTCGACCTCGTCGTCATGCGCTTCATGGACGGGCTGATGGCCTTCCCCGCGATCATCCTGGCCATCGCCTTCATGGCCGCGCGGGGCCCCGGCGTGTGGAACGTCATCCTGGCGCTGTCGCTCGTCTACCTGCCGCGGACGGCCCTCCTGGTCCGGAGCACCGTGCTGAGCCTGCGGGAGCTCGACTACGTCGCGGCGGCCCGGGCCCTCGGGCGGCGCGATCTGTCGGTCGCCGTCCGGCACATCCTGCCGAACTGTCTCGCGCCGCTCCTCGTCCAGGGGACGTTCATCTTCGCGTACGCCGTCCTGGCGGAGGCGATCCTGGGCTTCCTGGGCGTGGGCGTGCCGCCGTACGTCCCCTCCTGGGGCAACGTCATCGCGAGCGGGAAGAACGTGATCCGCGAAGCGTTCTGGGTCAGCCTCTTTCCCGGCATCACCCTGACAGTGGCCGGCCTGAGCCTGAACCTCCTGGGCGACGGCCTTCGTGACACTCTCGACCCCCGCCTTCGCGGATCGGTCGGCACCGGACGGGAGACAAGGCGCATGAAGCTGTTCGATCTGACGGGCAAGATCGCGATCGTCACCGGCGGCAACGGCGGCATCGGGCTCGGGATGGCCCGGGGGCTCGCCCAGGCGGGCGCCGCGGTCGCCGTCGCCGGACGCCAGGCGGGCAAGAGCGCCACGGCCGTCAAGGAGCTGGAGGCGCTCGGCGCCCGGGCGATGACGGTCGAGGTCGACGTCCGGAAGGAGGCCTCCTGCCGGGCGATGGTGCAGAAGGTCGTCGACCGGTTCGGCCGGGTCGACATCCTGGTGAACAACGCCGGGACCAACATCCGGAAGCGCCCGGAGGAGTACACCCTCGAGGAGTACAACACCGTCCTCGAGACCAACCTGACGAGCGCCTTCATCTGCTCGCAGGCGGCGTACCCCCACATGGTCCGCGCGGGCGGCGGCAAGATCATCAACATCGGCTCGATGATGTCGATCTTCGGCGCGCCCTTCACGGCGCCCTACGCCGCCAGCAAGGGCGGCATCGTGCAGATGACCAAGGCGATGGCGACCGCCTGGGCGCGGGAGAACATCCAGGTCAACGCCGTGCTGCCGGGGTGGATCGACACCGACCTGACGCGGAAGGCTCGCGAGCAGGTCGCCGGCCTGCACGACAAGGTGGTCGCGCGGACGCCCGCCGGACGATGGGGCCTGCCGGAGGACCACGCCGGGATCGCCGTGTTCTTCGCGAGCGCGGCGTCCGACTTCGTCACGGGCACCGCCATCCCCGTCGACGGCGGCTACTCCGTCCAGGGCGTGTGAGGCCGGCGGCGCCGGCGCCGCCGGGCGCTCGGCTTCGCCGAGGATCCGCGCGGAGCGCGCTCGGGCTCGCCTTCCTGGCTCTGGCGGCGACGGCCGCGGGGCAGGGAGGCGACCCGCGGGCGGCGATGACCCGGACCGTGCTCGACCAGCTGGCCGCGTTCCGCCGCGACGACTGGGCCACCGCGTACACCTTCGCCTCCTCGACCATCCAGGCCCGCTTCGGGCTGGAGGCGTTCCGCGCGATGGTCACGAGCGGCTACGCGCCGATCGCGCGCTCGGCCACGGCCACCGTCTCGAAGGTGGAGGTGGTCGACGCCGGCCACGGGCTGGTGGAGGTGCGGGTCGAGGGCGCGAACGGCGAGACGGTGGACGCGCTCTACGAGCTGGTCGACGAGCAGGGGAGCTGGCGGATCAATGGCGTGCTGACGCGGCCCGTGGGCGGCGCCACCGCGGCGCGGCCTGACGGCGCGCCCCGGCGAGGGGTCGCGACCGGGTGACCTCGGACGTCCCGGGGGCGAGAGGACGGCTCGCCCCGCTGCCCCTCCTCACGGCTCTCGCGTTCCTCGTCCAGGTCGACGTCCGCATGATGACGCCCCTCCTGCCGACGATCGCGCACTCGCTCGGGACGAGCGTGACCGCGATGGGCCTCGCGATGATGCTCTACATGCTGCCGTACGGTCTCTGCCAGTTCTTCTACGGTCCGCTGGGCGATCGCCTGGGCGCGATCCGGGTCGTCCGGGGCGCCGCGATCGGCTTCGGCGTGGGGACGCTCCTGACGGGCCAGGCCCACCACGTCCTCGCGCTCGACGCCGCGCGATTCGTCACGGGCGTCTTCGCGGCGGCGGTGGTGCCCCTCACGTTCGCCTACATCGGCGCGACCGTGCCCTACGCGGAGCGTCAGGGGACGCTCGCGCGGTTCGCCGCCGTGACGTCGCTCGCCCAGAGCCTCTCGGCGGCGATCGGGGGAACCGTGGCGCACTTCGTGTCCTGGCGGATCCTGTACGTCGGGGTGGGATGCCTGTCCCTCGTTCCGGCGGTCCTCCTCTTTCGCACGGACGCTCACCGGCCGTCCACGGAGGCCGGCGGCGGGCTCCGCTACGGCCTCGTTCTCCGCCGGCGCGCGGCGCGGGTCCTCTACGGGATCGTGGGCCTCGAGGGGATGTTCCTGTGGGGCGGCTTCACGTATCTCGGCGCCGTCGCGGTGGCGCGATTCGGGCTCAACGAGCTCGAGGTGGGTCTGCTGCTCGCGTGCTACGGCGTCGCCACGCTCGCCGGCGGGGTCTGGCTGCTGCGCGTCCGGTCCCGTCTGCCCGAGCACTACCTGGCCGCGCTCGGCGGCGGGCTGAAGGGCGGCGCCTATCTGCTGATGACCGTCGCCGGGTCCCCGGCGCTGTTCGCGGTCGCGCTCGTGATGCTCGGATTCGGCTACATCGCGCTCCACACGACGCTCCAGACGCGCGCGACCGAGCTGGCGCCGGAGGCGCGCGGGACGGCGGTGGCCCTGTTCGCGTTCTTCCTGTTCCTGGGCGGCGCCCTCGGATCCGCGATCTTCGGCCCGCTCGTGGACCACGGATGGCACCAGCTCTTCCTCGTGATCTGCGGCCTGGGTCTCTTGGTCCTGGGTGGGCTGTCGGCGCTGCTGCTCGGCGCGTCCCCGGAGAGCGCCCGCTCCGGGACGCCGGGCGCCGTCACGCCGGTGCCGCCCCCCGGGCCCTGAGGCACGCGCGGAGCCGGTCGGCGAGCGCCGCGGCCTCGGCGCCGAGGCACGATTCGTGGTCGCCGGGCACCAGATCGATCCGGAGCGCGCCGGCGGCCGCGCGCCAGCTGTCCGCCTCGAACTCGCCGGCGGCGACCGAGGCGTGGGTGCGGATGCACGTCACCGTTCCGGGCCACGGGACGGCGGCGTAGCGCGCCACCGCGCCCGCGTAGGCGGTCTCGACGCGACGCTCCGTGGCCGCCATGGAGGCCCCGTCGTGCGGCCCGGTCCATCGTGCCCGCACCGTCCGTGCCACGGCGGCCGGCAGCCGGCCGTCCCGGACCGCGCGGCCCAGGCGTGCGGCGAGGCCGCGAGCCTGGTGCCAGGCTCGCCGGAGGGGGGACGGCCCCAGGCGCTGCAGGCGGCCGTCCGGATCCCGCACGGCCCGAAGGGGAGGCGGCTCGACCAGCACCAGCGTCCCGACGGCCTCGCCGGCGGCGCACAGCTGCCGGGCGACCTCGAACGCCACCACGCCGGCGCTGCAGTGGCCCGCCAGGTGATAGGGACCGCGCGGCTGGAGAGCCCGCAGCCGGTCCACGTGGCGCGCGGCCATCGCCTCGATGGTGCCCGGCACCGAGCCCCCGTCGGCGCCGTGAGGCGGCACGGCGACGAGGCGGGGGTCGGGGCCGAACTGCCGGACGAGCATCACGCAATCGGCGCCGGCCCTCCCGTAGTCCGAATGGAGGAAGAAGAGCGGCGACCCGGCCGCAGCGGGAGCCCCGGTAGCGGGCGGTTCGCCGGCTCCATCGACGAGCGCGGCGAGGGCGGCGACCGTCGAGTGGTCCGCGAAGTCCGCCACTCCGACATCGACGCCGGTCGCGTCCGCCACGCGCGCGACGAGCTCCACCGCCAGCAGCGAGTCGCCGCCCAGGTCGAAGAAGTCGTCGTCGACGCCGATCGGCATGAGCTCCAGGAGATCGCTCCACACGGCGGCGAGCGCGGCCTCGCGCTCGGTGCGCGGCGCGACGAACGCCACGTCGAGGGCCGGGCGGTCGCGTCCGGCCGGCGGCAGCGCTCGCCGGTCGACCTTGCCGTTCGGGTCGAGCGGCAGGCCGTCCAGCAGGACGAAGCGCGAGGGAACGGGCTGGCCGGGCGCCCGCGAGAGGACGATGTGGCGGAGCCGGCTCGTGGTGGGCCGGTCCATCCCGCGGGGCACGAGATAGGCGACCAGCTGGGCGTCCCCGCGGCCGTCGCGGCGCGCCGCGACGACGGCCTCGCGCGCGACGCCGCTCGCCAGGAGCGCGGCCTGGATCGACTCGACGTCGACCCGCTCACCCCGGATCTTCACCTGCTGGTCGCGCCGTCCCAGATGCTCGAGGCACGCATCGGCGGCCATGCGCCCCATGTCGCCCGTGCGGTAGAGCCGAAGGCCCCGGCCGCCCGGGCTCGGGCGGAAGGCCACGTCGGTCAGGTCGGGCCGGTCCCAGTAGCCGGCCGCCAGATAGAGGCTTCGGACCACGATCTCGCCGACCTCGCCCGCCGCCGCCGGCTGGCCCTCCGGGTCGAGCAGGAGCACCTCCATGTCCTCCACCGGGTACCCGATCGGCACCGTGCCTCCGGTCAGCGAGGTCTCGTGGTCGACGACGTACTGCCGCACGAGTCCGCACTCCGTCGCGCCGAGCCCGTTCACCAGGACCGTCCCGGGCTCGCAGCGGGTCTGGAACAGCTCGACGTCCTGAGGCACGGCGAGGTCACCCTCGAGCCGGACCACGCGGAGGGACGTCAGCGCCTGGCCGGCCGTCGCCACGCGCCGGAACAGCGCCGGCACCGAGTGATACATGGTCAGGCCGTGCCGGGCCAGCCAGGGGGCGATGCGGTCGGCGCCCTCCCGCGGCACGTCGAACGGAAAGACCGCCGCGCCGTTCAGGAGGGCCCCGAACAGCGAGGACACGGCGCCGCTGAACGCCGGACCCTGGAGCAGCGTCAACCGGTCGTCCGCCCCGATGCCGAGACTGTTCGTGTAGCGCATGACGTTGTGCAGCACGTTCCGGTGGGTGTCGAGGACGCCCTTGGGCTCTCCGGTCGAGCCTGACGTGTAGTAGATGCAGGCGGCCGCGTCGGACTCCACCGGGACCCCCGGCGGGAGCGCCGGCCGCGGCCCGGCGACCGGCTCGATCTGGATCGAGCGGATGCCCAGGCCCGCGACGGCCGTGGCCAGCCCGGCGTGCTCGCCGTCGACGAGGCACAGCCCCGGGCGCGCGTGCCCGAGGACGGTGTCCAGGCGCGAGCGCGGCTGGGACGGGTCGAGCGGAACGTACGCCTTGCCCGCCTTCAGGACGCCGAGAATGGCGGCGACGAGCGCGGTCCCCTGGGCGAGCAGGAGGGCGACACGGTGCGGTCCCCCGCCGAGCACGGCCAGCACGGCGTCGGCGATCCGGTTCGACGCCCAGTCCAGCTCCTCGTAGGTGAGCGTGGCCTGGGGGCCCCGGACGGCGAGTCGCGCGCCGTGCCGCGCCACCTGGTCCGCGAATCGCGCCGGAATGGAGCGGGCCAGGTCCCCGCGCGGGAACGGGGTGAACCGCGCCGCCGGCCGGATGCGCGGGTCCATTCCGCCGGCGCCCAGCGGGCCCTATCCCCGGGGTGCGGCCGGGGCGGTTCGGCGGGCCCGCGTCCCCACCAGGAAGTCGAAGTCACACCCCTCGGGCGCCTGGAGGACGCGCTCGCCGAACAGCCGCCGGTAGCCACGATCCGGCAGGGTGTCCGGCGCCCGCCAGGTCGCGCGGCGGCGCGCGAGCTCGGCGTCGGTCACCAGGAGATCGAGGCGGCGCGCCTCCGTGTCGAGGAGGATCTCGTCCCCGTCCCGCACGAGCGCGAGCGGACCGCCCACCGCCGCTTCGGGCGAAACGTGCAGCACCACGGTCCCCCCGGCGGTCCCGCTCATCCGCGCGTCCGACACCCGGACCATGTCCCGGACCCCCGCCGCGAGCAGCTTCTTCGGAATCGGGAGCGAGCCGGCTTCGGGCATCCCGGGTCCGCCCACGGGACCGGCGTTCTGGAGCACGAGGACGCTCGCCGGCGTGACGGGCAGCGCCGGATCGTCGATCCGGGCCGCGAGGTCCGCGAGGTCCCGGAACACGCAGGCAGGGCCGCGGTGGCGGAGAAGGGCCGGCGTGGCGGCCGACACCTTGAGCACGGCGCCGTCGGGAGCGAGGCTCCCGCGGAGGATGGCGAGACCGCCCTCCGCCTTGAACGGCCGGTCGAGGGTCGTGACCACGTCCTGCCAGGCGCCGGGGGCCGGCACGTCGTCCAGCTCGGCGCCGAGCGTTCGCCCGGTCACCGTCGGCGCGTCCAGGTGGAGCAGCGGGGCGAGCGCCTTCATCACGGCCGGGATGCCGCCCGCCTCGGCGAGGTCCTCCATGTGGTACTTACCCGACGGCCGGATGCTCGCCACCATGGGGGTGGTGCGGGCGAACCGGTCGAAGTCCTCGAGCCCGAGCGGGACGCCGGCCCGTCCGGCGATCGCCGGCAGGTGGACGACGACGTTGGTCGAGCCGCCGATCGCCATGAGGACCCGCACGGCGTTCTCGAACGCCGCGCGGGTGAGGATCCGGGAGGGCCGGAGGTCCTCCCGCGCCATCTCGACGATCCGCCGGCCGGCCGCTTCCGCCAGGCGCAGGCGGCGGGAGAGCGGAGCGGGAATGGCCGCCATGCCCGGCAGGGTCATTCCCAGGGCCTCCGTCATCGCGGCCATCGTGCTGGCGGTCCCCATGACCATGCACGTGCCGGTCGAGGGGAACAGCTCGCCCTGGATCGCCTCCATGCGGAGCGCGTCGATCTCCCCCGCGCGGTGCTCGGTCCAGAGCCCGCGGCAGTCCGTGCACGCGCCGAGCCGCATCCCCTCGTAGCGGCCGGTGAGCATGGGGCCCGCGGTGACGACGATCGCCGGCCGATCCGCGCTCGCCGCGCCCATCAGCTGGGCCGGCAGGGTCTTGTCGCAGCCGCCCAGCAGCACCACTCCGTCCATCGGCTGGCCGAGGATCATCTCCTCGGTGTCCATCGCCATGAGGTTCCGGAACAGCATGCTCGTCGGCGACAGGAAGATCTCGCCCAGCGAGATCGTCGGGAACTCGAGCGGCAGGCCGCCCGCCTGCCACACGCCCCGCTTCACGGCCTCGGCGACCTCCCGCAGGTGCCGGTGGCAGGGATTGAACTCGCTCCACGTCTGGGCGAGACCGATCACGGGGCGCGAGAGATCCTCCCCGGTCAGGCCCATCCCGCGGGCGAAGGCGCCGCGGACGAACAGACTGAAGTCGGGGTCGCCGTAGTTCGTCAGGCCGCGGCGGATGCCGGTCGGCGGGACGGGCTCTCGAGCATCGGGCATGCGTAGCGCTCCTTCGATCGTGACGATCCATCGATCTCGGCGGTCTCGAGCATCTCGGCCGGCGCGCCTCGCTCTGGAGCCGGGGCCTGCGAACGGCCCTCGGCTCGCTGGCGGGACGCGGCGGCCTCCTGGTCACGCCGTCTCCCCGGTGCGGCGATGATACCGCTGACCGGGGTAAGATAGCGGGCGGTGGAGGCTCCCGTGCGACATCCCCGGCTGACCGACGAGGAGCGTCGGCTCCTGCTGAGCATCCAGGACCGGCTGCTCTGGCTCACCACCAACACCATCCATCACGCGAACAGCCGGCGCGCGAACCCGTCGCCGGAGCGGGTGGGCGGCCACCAGTCGAGCTCGACGTCCTCGCTGACGCTCCTCACCGCCCTCTACTTCAAGCTGCTGCGCCCGGGCGACCGGATCGCGGTCAAGCCCACGGCCGCCCCCGTCTTCTACGCGATCCAGGTCCTCCGGAGGCTCCTGGCCCCCGAGGGTCTCCTCGGGTACCGGTCGCTCGGCGGCCTCCAGGCGTACCCGAGCCGCGTGAAGAACCCGGACTGGTTCGACTTCTCGACGGGATCGATGGGCCTGGGTGCGGTGGCGCCGGCCTTCGCCGCGCTCATGGACCGGTACCTCTGCGACCGCTTCGGCGGGGCCGGCGACGCGGAGCCGGGCCAGGCCCCCGCCGCCGGGCGCCCGCGGAACATCGCGCTCGTGGGCGACGCCGAGCTGGACGAGGGCAGCGTCTGGGAGGCCTGGACCGAGGAGGCGATGGCCGACCTCGCCGGCCACGTGGTCGTCGTCGACCTGAACCGCCAGAGCCTCGACCGGGTCGTGGGAGACCACCGGAGCCGGCAGCTCGAGCGCCTCTTCCGGGCGCTCGGCTGGCACGTGGTGTCGCTGCGCTTCGGGCGGCGCCTCGCGGCGCTCTTCGCCGAGCGGGGCGGTGACTGGCTCCGCCGCCGGCTCGAGGCCATGGAGAACCTCGAGTACCACGCGCTCCTGCGGCTCCCGCCGGCGGCGGCGCGGAAGGCGCTCGGGGAGGGCGCCCCTCCGGAGACCGTCGCGCGGCTCGAGGCGCTCGGCGACGCCGAGGTCGCCGCGCTGCTCGCCGATCTGGGCGGCCACGATCTGGACGCGATCGTGGACGCGTTCGCGCAGGCGGAGGCGGTGGCCGACCGTCCGGTGGCGATCCTGGCGTGGACTCTCAAAGGGTGGCGCCTGCCCTTCGCCGGGGACCCGCTGAACCACGGGGCCCAGCTCACCGGCGACCAGCTGGCGGCGCTCCGGCGCGACCTCGGCGTCCCGGAGGACGACGAGTGGGCCCCGTTCCCGCCCGGCAGTCCCGAGGACCGCTACGTGCGGCGCGTCATGGGCGAGGGCATCGGTCTCCCGCGGCGCTTCCGCCGCCCGCCGCCCGTGCCCATTCCCGACCGGCTCGACCTGCCGCCCCGGCCGACCACGTCCACGCAGGAGGCCTTCGGCGACGTTCTGGCCGCCCTCGGCCGTCAGCCGGGTCTCGACTCCGCGCTGGTCACGGTGTCCGCCGACGTGTCGACCACCACGCACCTGTCCGGGTGGGTGAATCGCCGCGGCGTCTACGCGACGCGCGAGCGGGACGACGCCTTCGAGCGTCACGGGCTCCGGCCCCTCATTCGCTGGAAGGAGTCCCCGGCCGGCCAGCATCTCGAGCTGGGGATCGGCGAGGCGTCGTTCTTCGTCCTGCTGTCCGTCCTGGGCCTGGCCGAGGAGCTCTCCGGCCGTCGGCTCCTGCCGATCGGCACGCTCTACGACTGCTTCCTGCCGCGCGGCCTCGACCCCCTGCTGCACGCCACGTACTCGAAGGCCCGCTTCATCCTCGTCGCCAGCCCCTCCGGCATCAGCCTCGCCCCCGAGGGAGGCGCGCACCAGTCGGTGCTGACCCCGGCGCTGGGGATCGAGGTCCCGAACCTCCTCGCCTGGGAGCCCACGTTCGCACGGGAGGTGGAGTGGTTCCTCCTGGAAGCCCTCCGGGTGATCCAGGACCCCGAGCGCGGCGAGGCCGTGTACCTCCGGCTCTCGACCAAGACCGTCGACCAGGCCCTCATGCAGCCGGCCCTCGACCGGGTGGGCGAGGAGGCGCTGCGCGCCCAGGTGCTGAGGGGCGGGTATCGCCTGGTGGACCGCTCGGCGGAGCCCGGGTACGAGCCCGGCGCGAACGTCGTGACGCTGGTCGCGGCCGGCGTCATGGTGCCCGAGGCCGTCGAGGCGAGCCGCCAGCTCGCGGCCGACGGGATCCACGCCAACGTCGTGGCCCTGACGAGCCCGCGCGCGTGCTACGCCGAGTGGCGACGCCAGGTGGACGCCGTGGTCCAGGGGCAGGGGCCCGCCCCGATGTGGGTCCGGGAGCTGTTCCCCGCCGAGGATCTCGAGGGCGAGGTGCCCGTGGTGAGCGTCCTGGACGGCCACTCCCACGCGCTCGCGTGGCTCGGGACCGTCCTGGGCGTGCCGCACGTGCCGCTGGGCGTCGACGCCTTCGGTCAGTCCGGCGCCCGCGCCGATCTGTACCGTCACTACGGCATCGACCCCGACGCCATCGCGCGCGCGGCCCGCGTCCTTCTGGCGTAGCGGCGCCGTCCCCTCGTTCGTAAGGCTTGACAGCCTTCGAGCCCCGGGCTCTAGTAGGGAGAACCCTGTGACCGTCGCATGCACGGGCCGGAAGCGCTCGTGTCGGCATCGGCGCGAGGTGATCGGGCAGCCCCGGCGCCCAGCCCCAAGGAGGCGCGACACATGGCACTGTTCGGACAGCAGTCCCGCAAGGACGAACCGGCTCCGAAGTCCGAGCCCTTTCCGAAACCCGAGACCAGAGTCGAGCCGCCGCCGCCGGCGCCGGTCATCCCGCCGGCTCCCGCCGTGACGGCGACCACGCGACGCGTAGAGGAGGCGCCGATGTCGATGACCACCCCCACGCCCAAGGGTTCCGAGTCGATCCTCTCCGCGGGCCTGACGATCGAGGGGAAGATCGAGGGCAACGGCAACATCCGCGTCGCCGGCCGCTTCAAGGGGACCGTCAACGTCAAGGGCGAGCTGACGATCGAGCCCGGTGCATCCATCGACGGCGAGGTCAAGGCCGACACCGTGCTGGTCGGCGGCGAGGTGCGCGGCCACCTCATCGCGAACTCGCGGGTGGAGTTCAAGGAGTCCGGCACGCTGATCGGCGACCTCAAGGCCGGGAGCCTGACGGTGGCGGCCGGATCGAAGATGCGCGGCAAAGTCGAGTTCGGCTGGAAGGAAGGGGAGGTCGAAGCCCTCCACCCGCCCGAGCCGAAGACGTCCGCGCACTAGGTCTCGCCGATGACCGGCGAGGCGTGGAACTGTCCGCACTGCGGGGAACGCATCCTCCGGAGCGCACCCACGTGCCCCGCCTGCTTGCGGCACCTGCGGTTCGACGCCGTCGCGGTGGCGCGGCCGGCGCGTTCTTCGGTGAGTCCGCTGACGGTGGACGGCACGATCCGGCATCCAGGCGGCGAGGCATCCTGGGAGTACTCGGTGCTCATCGAGGTTCACGACGAGCGCGATGAGATGGTCGCGCGGCGGGTGGTGGGGGTGGGCGCCCTCCGGGCCGGCGAGGCCCGAAAGTTCACGTTGCGCGTCGAGGTGCTGGTCCCGGAATCCTCACGACTGACCGCGGCGTCCTGAGCAGCAGCGGCCGTGCCCGCCCGGCCCGGGCGGCGGGCCGGCGCCACGGGAGGGAGGATCGACGATGATCCGTGTCCGCCGTCTCGCTCTTGTGCGCGGCGCCGTTCTCGCGCTCGCCGCGGCCATCCTCGTACCGGCGCACGCGGCCAAGCCCGGCGGGCTTCTCACCCTGACCCAGCGCGAGGACTTGCCCCAGGGCTTCGCCATCCACGAGACGGCGACCATCTCGTCGGTCTGGCCCGTGATGCCGTGCTTCAACAACCTGGTGCTGTTCGACCCGCTGAAGCCCACGGAGAGCGCCGACACGGTCATCGGCGAGCTCGCCGAGAAGTGGTCGTGGCAGGACGGCTACCGGAACCTCGTGTTCTTCCTCCGGAAGGACGTGAAGTGGCACGACGGCCAGCCGTTCTCGTCGAAGGACGTGAAGCACACCTTCGACATGCTCCGGGAGGCGCCGGACGCCGCGCAGAAGCTTCGGCTCAACCCGCGGAAGGACTGGTACGCGAACGTGGAGGCGGTCGAGGCGGCCGACGCCCACACCGTCATCTTCCGGCTGAAGCGGCCCCAGCCGTCCCTTCTCCTCATGCTGGCGTCCGGCTACACGCCGGTCTACGCCGCCCACATCCCGGCGGCGAGCTACCGGACGGGGTGCATGGGGACCGGACCCTTCAGGCTGAAGGAGTGGCGCAAGGGCGAGTTCGTCGAGTACGTGAAGAACCCCGACTACTTCGTGAAGGGCCGGCCGTACGTCGACGGGCTCAAGTACATCGTGATCGGCGAGCCGGGCACCCGGATCGCGGCGCTCCAGACGGGGCAGGTCGAGGTGTCGTTCCCGAACGAGGTCTCGAAGACGAACGCCGAGCAGCTCAAGGCGGCGGTTCCCAAGCTCGTGATCACCCCGTACAGCGTCAACGTGAACGACAACATCGTCATGAACATCAAGAAGCCGCCCTTCGACAACGTGAAGGTTCGGCTCGCCGTCAGTCACGGGATCGATCGCCGGGCGCTGGTCCAGGCCGTGCACCAGGGCGGCGGGGTGGTCGGCGCGTCGCTGGCGCCCAAGCCGTACGGCGCCTGGGGTCTCCTCGAGCCGGACCTGCAGGCGCTTCCGGGGTACGGGAAGCCGGCGGACGAAAAGGCCAAGGCGAGGAAGCTGCTCGCGGAGGTGGGGTACTCGCCGCAGAGTCCACTCAAGGTCGAGATGGTGACGCGCAACATCTCCGTGTACGTCACCATGGCGTCCTTCGTGGTCAACGAGCTCAAGCAGATCGGGATCGAGGCCACGCTGAAGCAGATCGAGACGGCCCAGTGGCACCCCATGGGCTCGCGGGGCGAGTTCCAGATCGCGGCCAACCTCACCGGCATCGGACCGGACGACCCCGACGCCAACTTCTTCGAGAACTTCACCTGCGGCTCGCCCCGGAACTACAGCTTCTACTGCAACGAGCAGGTGATGGCGCAGATCCAGCAGCAGTCGCAGGAGCTGGACCCGAAGAAGCGGCTGGCCCAGGTGCAGGCGATCCAGAAGAAGCTGGAGTCGGACGGGGCGCGGCCGATCCTGGACTGGCGGCTCGACTACTTCACCGTCTGGCCGCACGTCAAGAACCTGATCCCGCACCAGTCCATGTACAACTTCGGGCGCATGCAGGAGGTCTGGCTCGACAAGTAGTCCTCCTGGCCCGGTGACGCGGGCGCGACGCGGAGGAGGGGAACGCCTCCTCCGCGGCACGTTTGGGAGCACGGTCTGAAGACCTACGTCGCCGAGCGGCTGGCCATCGCGCTCCTCACGCTCCTCGGGATGTCCCTGGTCATCTTCGCCCTGCTCCGGCTGGCCCCCGGCGACATCGTCGACATCCTGTTCTCGGCGGCCGGCTACGTCGACGCCAAGGAGAAGCAGGCCATCCTGAAGGAGCTCGGGATGGACCGCCCCTACTGGGTGCAGTACCTGGACTGGCTGCGGGAGATCGTGACCGGCGAGCTCGGCAAGTCGTACCGCTACGAGCTCCCCACGTGGCAGCTCATCCGGCCGCTCCTCCCCGTCACCCTCGAGCTCGCCGCCATGGCCATCGTGATCGCCGTCCTGCTCGGCGTGCCCACCGGGGTGATCAGCGCCCTCCGCCAGGATTCGGCCCTCGACTACGTGCTCCGGATCCTGAGCCTGGCGGGGCTCTCGATGCCGTCCTTCTGGCTGGCGATGGTGATCATCCTCGCGCTCGTGGCGTGGTTCGGCTGGATCCCGCCGATGACCTACGTGAGCCCGGCGCAGAACCTGCGGCTGCACCTGCTCCAGTTCCTCCTGCCGGCGCTCGCCGTCGGGTACCGGTCGTCGGCCCTGCTGATGCGCATCACGCGCTCGGCGATCCTCGAGGTGCTCCGCGAGGACTACATCCGGACCGCGCGCGCGAAGGGCCAGAGCACCGGCGTCGTCGTCTGGCGGCACGCGCTGAAGAACGCGATGCTGCCGGTCGTCACGGTCATCGGCATCGAGTTCGCCTTCATGATCGGCGGGCTCGTGGTCACCGAGACGGTCTTCAACCTCCCGGGCGTGGCGCGCTTCCTGGTCCAGGCGATTCAGTGGCGCGACTACCCGATGGTGCAGAACCTGGTCATGTTCATCGCCGTCGTGGTCATCCTGTCGAACCTGGCGGTCGACCTTCTCTACGGCGTCCTGGACCCGCGGGTGCGCTATGGAAGCTAGCCCGGCCCTGGTCGGCCCCCGGGGGGAGCGGCTCGCCTCCCGCGCATCGCGGGGGATCGGGCGGCCGCTGTGGCGGTTCGTCCGGAAGAAGCCGCTCGGGCGCGGCCGGCGCCGTCATCATGGGCGCCATCCTGCTGACCGCGGTCTTCGCCGACCTGGTGGCGACCCACGATCCCGTGGCGACCGACGCCGCGCACACGCTCGCGCGGCCGGGCGCCGCGCGCTGGCTGGGGACCGACAACCTGGGCCGGGACATCTTCTCGCGCATCGTCCACGGCGCGCGGATCTCGCTGATCGTGGGCCTGGCGTCGACGCTGCTCGGCTCCGCCCTCGGCGGGGTCATCGGTCTCCTGTCCGGCTACGTGGGCGGCCGGGTCGACCTGGTGACGCAGCGCGTGCTCGACATCCTCCAGGGGTTGCCGCTGCTGGTGCTGGCGCTGGTGATGTCGGCCGCGCTGGGCCCGTCCATCACGAACGTGGTGATCGCGATCTCCGTGCCCATCATCCCCCGGGCGGCGCGCGTCGTGCGGTCGAGCGTCCTCTCGATTCGCGAGATGCAGTACGTGGAGGCGGCGCGGGCGCTCGGCCTCGTGCACCTCCGCATCGCCTTCCGCCACGTCCTGCCCAATACCGTCGGGCCGTTCATCGTGCTGTGCACGGCGCAGCTCGGGAGCGCCATCCTCGTCGAGGCGGCGCTGTCCTTCCTGGGGCTGGGCGTGCCGGAGCCCTATCCGTCGTGGGGCCGGATGCTGTCCGTCTCCGCGGCGGAGTACGCGCAGAAGGCGCCGCACATCGTGCTCTTCCCGGGCCTCGCGATCAGCCTCGCCGTCTTCGGGTCGAATCTCCTCGGGGACGCCCTCCGCGACACGCTCGACCCCCGGCTCCGGGGGGGCTGACCGCGCGGACCCGGACGGGCAGGGGGGCGGGGGTGCTAGAATCGCGCGTGGTGCTCCCCGCGTGCCGGTGATGACCGAGTCCGACGCCCTGCCGTTCCCCGGCTACGACCCGGCCGACGATCCCCGACGTGTCATGCTGGCCGATCTGGTGGGCCGTCTCGCCGCCGCGGTCGCCGCGGGAGCCGCGGGCTACGAGGCAGCGGCCAGCTGCGCCGAAGGCCCCCTCCGGGACGCGCTCGAGGCGCTCGCCCGCGCCAAGCACGCCGAGGCCGCCGATCTGACCCCCCTGGCGCGGGCCCTGGGGGTGGCGGCGCCCCCTCGACGGCCCACGCCGCCGCCCGTGACGCCCGTGTCCTGGGGGGCGACCCTGGGCGCGATCTTCCAGGACGAGCGGGTTCTGGAGGGGATCGCCCGGGAGCTGGCCGGCCTGGCCTCGGATCCGTCCATCAGGGCCCTGGCGGCCCGCCTGGTCACCGCCGTGAGCCGGGACCGGCGAGGAGGTGCGTAAGCTCTACCTGCGGTACACATAGCCCCCGAAGGCCCCAACCGGTCGTCCCCCTTCAAAGTCCCGTTTTTCTCTTTTTCGAACAGCATTTTTCCCCTTGACAGCCCTGCCGCCACTCGCTAGTATCCCGCTTCAGTGGGATGAAGTGGGATGAAAGCCCCTAAACGACCGGTTCGAGGCCCATTTCTGGGACAGAGGTGGGCGTGCCGACCAGGTCGTAACGCCTGAGAGGGCGGAGGCGCCGGCAGGGTGTTCCGCGGCAGATACGAGCACACGATCGACCCGAAGGGTCGCCTGAGCATTCCCTCGCGCTATCGCGAGGAGCTCGTGGCGCGCGGGGTCACGACCCTCATCCTCAGCGAGGGGGACCACTGCGTCTGGGCGTTTCCCCTGGACGCGTGGGAGCAGCTGGAAGAGCGGCTCCGGCTGCACCCGCAGCTCTCCCCCGAGCGCCGGAGCATCGTGCGCGTCATGGTCGCCAGCGCCAAGGAGTGTCCCCTCGACCGCGCCGGCCGGACGCTGATCCCGCCGGAGCTCCGCGAGTTCGCGGGGCTCAAGAAGGACGTCATGATCACGGGCGCGCTCGACTCGTTCGAGATCTGGAGCCGCGAGCGCTGGGCCGATCATCGACAGACGCTGCGCATCGGTTTCGACGAGATGACGCGCAAGCTGTCGGAGCACGGGATATGATCCCGCGGGCCGGCAGGGGAGCGCGGTGAGCGCCGTGGCGAACCGTCCCGAGGCGGCTCTCGCGCCCGACGGGGCCCGCGTCCCCCACGTCCCCGTCATGGTCGACGAGATCCTCCGCTGGCTCACGCCCGTTCCGCCCGGGACCTGGATCGTGGACGGGACCGTGGGCCTGGGCGGCCACGCGTCGGCGCTCCTGTCGCACGCCGCGGAGAGCCGGCTCCTCGGCCTCGATCGTGACTCGGAGACCCTCGCCCACGCGGCGCGCCGCCTCGCCCCGTTCGAGGGCCGCTCGGTCCTCCGGCAGGCCGACTTCCGGCACCTCGACGCCGAGGCTCGGGCGTGCGGCGCGGCCCCGGCGCACGCCGTCCTCCTCGATCTCGGGCTCTCGTCGTTCCAGCTCGAGCAGAGCGGCCGGGGGTTCTCCTTCCAGGGAGACGAGCCGCTCGACATGCGCTTCGACACGCGCCAGCCGCTCACCGCCGCCGAGATCGTCGAGCGGACGCCCGAGCCGGAGCTGGCCCGCATCATCCACGAGTACGGCGACGAGCCGGCGGCGCGCCGGATCGCCCGGCGGCTCGTCCAGGTGCGGGCGCGGGCCCCCATCCAGACGACGCGGCAGCTGGCCGACCTGGTCGCGTCCTCGATCCCGCCGCACCGGCGGTCCTATCGCATCCATCCGGCCACCCGGACGTTCCAGGCCCTCCGGATCGCCGTCAACGACGAGCTCGGGAGCCTGGAGGCCGCCCTCCCCCAAGGCGCCGAGCTCCTGGCGCCCGGCGGCCGGTTCGGCGTGATCGCCTTCCACTCTCTCGAGGACCGCCTCGTCAAGAGCGCGTTCCGCCGGCTCGCGCACGCCGGCTGGCGGGCGCTCACGCGGAAGCCCCTGCGCCCCAGCGACGACGAGGTCCACTCCAACCCCCGAGCCCGGAGCGCGCGGTTCCGGGTCCTGGAGCGAGGCTCTGCATCATGACGCGGTTGATCCAGGACCAGTCCTCCACGGTCGTTCGCGAGCGCGACCGGCGCCGGCTCCGGGCCATGGCCAGGGTGCTGTGCCTCGGCTGCGTGGTGGTCGGGGCCGTCCTCGGCTACGTGTGGCTCCAGGTGCACCGGGTGCGCGTCTCCTACGGGATCGAGGTGCTCCGCGCTTCCCGCACCCGCCTCGAGGAGCAGAACCGGAAGCTCCAGCTGGAGCTGGCCTCCCTCCGCGCGTTCGCGCGGGTGGACTCGGCCGCGCGGCGCCTGGGCCTGACGCCGCCCGCGCCGGACCAGATCCGGCTTGCGCGCGAGTACGTCGCGCCCGACGGGGGCCGCAGCACCTCGCTTCGGGCCTCGGCGGACAACGGCCTCCAGAAGACCGGGCGACCCTGATCACTTCATGACGCGCGCCGGCCAGCCCGCCGCCGCGGTCGGTCCTCGAGGGACGACCGGCTCTGGCGACACGGCGGTGACCGGCGGCGCACGACCGGAAGGGCGGTGTCCATGGCCGAGTCGGGCCCTCCCGGCGGCCGCCGTCGCCTTCGTCCGGAGACCATGACGGAGCCTGCGTCCCGATACCGGAGCCGGGCCCTCGTCCTGACCGGCTGTCTCATCCTCCTGCTCGGGGCCATCGTCGTCCGGCTGGCCTACCTCCAGATCGTCCGCCACGACCACTTCGCCCGGCTGGCCGAGCGCCAGTACTCCAAGACCATCCCCCTCCGGCCCGAGCGCGGCCCGATCCTCGACCGCAACGGATACGCGCTGGCCGTCAACGCCCCGGTCGAGTCCGTCTACGCGCTGCCTGGAAAGATCGCGGACCGGGCTGCCGTGGCCGGCCTCGCTGGCCCCGCACCTCGGCGAGCGGCCGCGGGACATCGAGCAGCGCCTGGCCAGCGACCGCCCGTTCGTCTGGGTCAAGGTCAAGGTGCCGCCGGCCGCGGCCGAGGCCATCCGGGCGCAGCGGCTGCCGGGGATCGGCACCGTTCCCGAGGCGCTCCGGTTCTATCCGAACCGCGAGCTGGCGGCCCAGATTCTCGGGTTCGTCGGGCGGGACGACCGGGGCCTCGAGGGCGTCGAGCTGGCCCACGACAAGTCCCTGGCCGGCGAGACGGGACTGGCGCTCGTCGAGCGGGATGCCCTCGGCCGCGAGATGACCGGGCAGCCGACGATCCTCAAGGCGCCCACGCCGGGGACCGGCCTCGTCCTCACCATCGACGCGACCGTGCAGTACCTCGCCGAGCGGGAGCTGGAGGCCGCGTGGCGCGCCACCGGCGCCAAGGCCGGGATGGTCCTCGCCATGGATCCCCGCACGGGCGAGATCCTGGCGATGGCGATCCGCCCGACCTTCAACCCCAACGCGTACCAGGTCGCCACCGCCGACCAGTGGCGGAACCGCGCGGTGACGGACCCCTTCGAGCCCGGGTCGACGTTCAAGGCCATCCTCGCCGCCGCCGCGCTCGAGGACGGAGTCGTGAAGCCGGGCGACCGCTTCTACGGCGAGCAGGGCGTCATCACGATCGCCAACCGGACGATTCACGACTGGAAGAAGTACGGCTGGCTGACGTTCCAGCAGGTCCTCCAGAACTCCTCGAACGTGGGCTCCATCAAGGTGGGCCTCCTGCTGGGTCGGGAGCGGTACTACCGGCACATCTCGGAGTTCGGCTTCGGGAGCCTCACGGGCGTCGGCCTCCCCGGGGAGAGCCGCGGGCAGCTCCGGGCGCCCGACCGCTGGTCCGGGCTCTCCCTGGCGAGCATCTCGATCGGCCAGGAGGTGTCGGTGACCGGGGTCCAGATGCTCGCGGCGTTCGGCGCCATCGCCAACGGCGGCCGGCTGATGCGGCCGCACATCGTCCGCGCCGTGCTCGATCGGAGACGGCCGGGAAGTGCGGCGGACGGAGCCCCAGACCGTGCGGCAGGTGATCTCGCCCGCGACGGCCGCGACGCTCAGCGAGATCCTGACGTCCGTGGTGGCCGAGGGGACGGGGCACAAGGCGGTCGTCCAGGGCTACGCGGTCGCGGGGAAGACCGGGACGGCCCAGAAGGCGGACCCGGTCACGCACGTCTACTCCCGCAAGCCCGGCGTGCTCTCGTTCATCGGGTTCGTTCCCTCGGATGCCCCCCGGCTGGTGATCCTGGCCTTGCTGGACGAGCCCAAGACCGTGGTCTGGGGCTCCGAGGCGGCGGCCCCGATCTTCGCGGCGGTGGCGGGGCCGGTCCTGCGGCACCTCGACGTGGCGCCGACCGAGGCCGTGCCCGCCGTCCAGATCGTGCGAGCCGCCGGTCGGGACGCCGAGCGGGAGCCGCCGGCGGAGCCGGCCGCCGGACTGTCGGAGGACGGGGAGACGCTGATGCCGGATCTCACCGGGAAGAGCCTGCGCCAGGCGCTGGCTGTCCTGGGGGCGCTCGACGTCGACGTGGCGGTGGCGGGGCGGGGGCTCGTCGTGCGCCAGACGCCGGCGCCGGGGACGCCGCTCGGCTCCGGGGCCTCCTGCCGCCTGGAGCTGGCGCCCCCGGCCGTCACCCGGCCGGCGGTCGTCGGGCCCGGCGACCGCCGGGCGAACCGCCGCCGGGACGACGTCGTGATGACCGCCGCCGCCCCCCGCGAGGTGCTCCTGGGGACGCTGCTCGAGGCGATGCCCGAGCGGCAGATCCTGGGCACCCTGCCCGCGAGCGTGGGCGGCCTCACGGACGACTCCCGCCGCGTCACCGCCGGGAGCTGCTTCGTCGCGGTCCGCGGGCTTCGTGTCGGACGGGCACCGCTTCATTCCCCAGGCGGTCGAGCGGGGCGCCCGGGCCGTCGTCGCCGAGCCGCCCGACCCGCTTGCCCGGCCAGGCCGTGGGGCGGATCCTGGTCCCGGATACCCGCCGGGCGCTTCCGCGGCTGGCCGATGCGTACTTCGGGCATCCCTCCCGGGCCCTCGCCGTCGTGGGCATCACGGGGACGAACGGGAAGACCACGACGTCCTATCTGTGCGAGGCCCTTCTCCAGGCTCGGGGTCTCGCCACGGGGGTCATCGGGACGATCCAGTACGTCGTGCGCGGCCAGGCCCGCGACGCCGGCCAGACCACGCCCGAGGCGATCGAGCTCCAGGGCCTGCTCGCCGAGATGGTGGCGGCAGGGGTCGGCGGCGTCGCCATGGAGGTGTCCTCGCACGCCTTGGCGCTCCATCGCGTGGACGGCGTCGCGTTCGACGTGGCCGTGTTCACGAACCTGACCCAGGACCATCTCGACTTCCACGGGACGATGCAGGAGTACGCGCGCCGCCAAGCGCCGCCTCTTCTTCGAGCTCCTGGCCGACGGGACGGAAGCCCGGCGCGACCGCGGTGCTCAACGCGGATGATCCGGTCGGGGCGGAGTGGGCGGCCGCGCTGCCCGGCCGGGCGCTCACGTTCGGGATGCGACCCGGGCACGCGATCCGCCCGCTCGAGCACGAGTCGGGGCTCGGGGGCATCCGGCTCCTCGCGACGAGCCCGTCGGGACCGGTCCGGATCGTCTCGCCGCTCATCGGCGAGCACAACGTGATGAACCTGCTCGGCGCGGTGGGAGTGGGCATCGCCCTCGGCCTCGACGCTCCGGCCATCGCCTCGGCGCTCGCCTCCGTGACCCGGGTGCCGGGCCGGTTCGAGCAAGTGGAGGCGGGCCAGGACTTCCTGGTGGTGGTCGACTACGCCCACACCCCCGACGCGCTCCAGCGGGTTCTGGAGACGGCCCGGCGTCTCACGCCTCGGCGGCTCGGGGTCGTCTTCGGGGCGGGCGGCGATCGGGACCGCACCAAGCGCCCGGTGATGGGCCGGATCGCGGCCGCGCTCGCCGATCGCGTCTGGCTGACCTCGGACAACCCCCGCTCGGAAGATCCCGGCGCCATCATCGAGGAGATCGCGGCGGGCGTGGTCCCGTCGCCGCCGGGTGGCCACGTGCGCGAGCCGGACCGCCGGGAGGCGATTCGCCGCGCGCTCGACTGGGCCCGGCCCGGCGACACGGTGGTGATCGCGGGGAAGGGCCACGAGACCTACCAGATCATCGGCCGGCCAGGTCCTGCCGTTCGACGACCGGGTGGTGGTCCGCGAGTTCCTCGCCGGCAGAACGGGCGAAGCGGGTGGAGACGCGCCGTGCCGCGCCTGACGTCTCGCCGAGCTGGTCCGCGGCACCCAGGGCGCGCTCGTCGGGGGACGCCTGGAGACGCTCGTCACCGGCGTGTCGATCGACAGCCGCACCTGCCGCCCCGGCGACGCGTTCTTCGCGATCCGCGGCGCGACCCAGGACGGGCACGCCTTCGTCGCCCACGCCCGGATGCGGGGGGCCGCGCTGCGCGGTGACCACGCGCATCCCGCCGGGGCTCGGGGCGGAGGCGGACTTCCCGGTCGTCCTGGTCGACGACACGACGGCGGCGCTCCAGCGGCTGGGCGCCGCGCATCGCCGGCGCTTCGCGATTCCCGGTCGTCGGGATCACTGGCTCCAACGGGAAGACCACGACGAAGGAGCTGGTCGCCACGGTGCTGTCCGCCCGCCGGCGCGTGCTCAAGCCCGCCGGGGAGCTACAACAACCAGTGGGGCGTGCCGCTGACGCTCCTCGCGCTCGAGCCGGAGCACGAGGCGGCGGTGCTCGAGCTCGGCATGAACGCCTTCGGCGAGATCGCCGCGCTCGCCCAGCTCTGCCAGCCGACGATCGGGGTGGTGACGACGATCGCGCC
Organism: uncultured Candidatus Rokubacteria bacterium; assembly: GCA_963745015.1. Taxonomy (GTDB): domain Bacteria; phylum Methylomirabilota; class Methylomirabilia; order Rokubacteriales; family DASRDR01; genus DASRDR01. The sequence continues at coordinate 177,084 of CAVUVU010000004.1, read as the reverse complement.
GGCCCACCTGGAGGGTGTCGGATCGGTCGAGGGGGTGCAGAAGGCCAAGGGAGAGCTCGTCGAGGCGATTCCGCCCGACGGCGTCGTCGTGCTGAACGCGGACGATCCCCTGGTGCTCGCCCTCGCCGCCCGGGCCCGCGGTCCGGTGATGACGTACGGCCAGGCCGACCGGGCCGACGTCCGGCTCGGCGACGTCGCCCTGGTCGAGGGCGGGCTCGGGTTCCGGCTGGCCGCCGGCCCCGCGACGGCCGATGTCCGGCTTCCGCTGGCCGGCCGGCACAACGCCTGGCACGCGGCCGCCGCCGCCGCGGTGGGGCTGGCGCTGGGCGTGCCGCTCGACGAGGCGGCGGCGGCCCTCGCCCTGGCGGTGCCCGTCAAGGGGCGGCTGGTCTGGCGCGAGGCCGGCGGCGTCCGGATCCTCGACGACACCTACAACGCCAACCCCGTCTCCGTTCGCGCGGCGCTCGACGCGCTCCGGGAGGCGCCGGGCGGCGGCCGCCGCTGGCTGATCCTCGGCGACATGCTGGAGCTCGGGACGCAGACCGAGGCGGCCCACCGCGAGGTCGGGGCGTGGGTGGCCGGGCTCCCCGTCGCCGGGCTGGCCGCGGTGGGCTCCGCGATGCGCCTGACGGCGGAGGTCGCGCGGGCGGGCGGCTGCCCCGACGTCGCCACCTTCGCCAGCCCCGAGGGCGCGGCGGCGCACGTGATCGCCCGGGTCGGCACGCGGGGACCGCGTGCTGGTCAAGGGGTCGCGGGGCATGCGGATGGAGCGGGCGGTCGAGGCGCTCCTGGCGGGGCTCGGCACTCGCGCGGAGGCGTCGCGGTGCTGACCGCCCTCGCGGGCTTCGCCAAGTATCACATCGCGTTCAACGTCTTCCGGTACATCACGTTCCGGACGGCGATGGCCCTCGCGACGGCGCTCATCCTGTCCCTCTGTCTCGGGCCGTGGATGATCCGGAAGCTCCGCGAGCGCCAGATCGGCGAGACCATCCGCTCCGACGGGCCGGAGCGCCACCGGGCCAAGGCCGGGACGCCCACGATGGGCGGGCTCCTGATCGTGGGGTCGCTCGTCGCCTCCGTGCTGCTCTGGGGGAACCTCGGGAACCGGTACGTGTGGGTCCTGCTCTTCGTGACGGTCGCGCTCGGGGCGATCGGCTTCTACGACGACTGGCGCAAGCTCAGGACGGGGCGCCCGCTCAAGATCCGCGAGAAGTTCCTCGCCCAGCTCGCGGTGGGTCTCGCGGTCGGGCTGTATCTCTACCGGTTCCCGTCCGACGGCGTCACGACGCAGCTGTCGGTGCCCTTCGTCAAGGAGTGGATCCCGGACCTCGGCGCCTGGTACATCCTCTTCGCCGCCCTGATCATCGTCGGCGCGTCCAATGCGGTGAACCTGACCGACGGGCTCGACGGGCTCGCGATGGGCCCCGTCATCGTCGCGGCGGTGGCCTTCGGCGTCATCGCCTACGTGACCGGCAACGCGCGACTGTCCGAGTACCTGTTCATCCTGAAGGTCCGGGGCGCGGGCGAGCTGACGGTGTTCTGCGGCGCCATGATGGGGGCCGGCGTCGGGTTCCTGTGGTTCAACAGCTACCCCGCCGAGGTGTTCATGGGCGACGTGGGGTCGCTGGCGCTCGGGGGGGCCATCGGCACGCTCGCCGTCCTGTCGAAGGCGGAGCTGCTCCTGCCGTTCATCGGCGGCCTCTTCGTCGTGGAGGCGGTGTCGGTCATCCTCCAGGTGGCGTCGTTCCGCCTGACGGGCCGGCGGATCTTCCGGATGGCGCCGCTCCACCACCACTTCGAGCTGATGGGATGGCCCGAGGCGAAGGTCGTGATCCGTTTCTGGATCCTGGCGCTGCTGATGGCGCTCCTGGCGCTCACGACGCTCAAGCTCCGATGACGACCATGGCACTCGAGCACGCCGGCCCGGCGATCCTCCAGGCTGCGAGAGGGCGGCCCTGGCGGGAGGCGCTCGCCGGCCGGGCCGTGACCGTGGTGGGCCTGGCGCGCAGCGGGGTGGCGGCGTGCCGGCTCCTGCTGTCCCTCGGGGCCCGCGTGACCGGGACCGACGCGCGCGGGACGGACGCTCTTCCGGCCGAGGCCCGGGCGCTCGCGACGGACGGCGTGCAGCTCGTGGCCGGCGGCCACCCGGAGGCGGCCTTCGCGGCGGCGGACCTGGTGGTGGTGAGCCCCGGGGTGCCGGCCGATCACCCGGCGCTCGCCGGCGCCCGGGCGCGGGGTGTGCCGGTCCTGGGAGAGGTCGAGCTCGCGTACCGGACGATGACCGCGGAGTTCGTGGCGATCACGGGCACCAACGGGAAGACCACGACGACGGCGCTGACCGGCGCGCTCCTCGAGGAGTCGGGCCGCCCCGTCCTCGTCGGCGGGAACATCGGCCGGCCGCTCGCGGCCGAGGCGCTCCGCTTCCCGGCCGCACGGGTGGGTCGTCGCCGAGGTCTCGAGCTTCCAGCTGGAGACGACGCACGCCTTCCGGCCGCGCGTGGCGGCGGTCCTGAACGTCACGCCGGACCATCTGGATCGGCACGGGACCCTGGCCGCCTACGCCGAGGCGAAGGCGCGGATCTTCCGCGCCCAGGGCCCCGAGGACTGGGCCGTGCTGAACGCCGACGACCCCGGCGCCGCGGCGCTCGCGCCGCGCGTGCGGGCGCGCTCGCTCTGGTTCAGCCGCCGGCAGCCGGTGGCCGAGGGCGCGTGGGTCCGCGACGGCTGGGTCACGCTCCGTCTCGGCGGCGAGGACCGCCCGGTCTGCCCCGTCGGCGACATCCGCCTCCGCGGCGCCCACAACCTCGAGAACGTGCTCGCCGCGACGGCGTGCGCCGGCGCCCTCGGCGTGGCGCCGGATCGCCTCGGGGCGGCCGTCCGCGCCTTCCGCGCCGTGCCGCACCGGATCGAATGGATCCGCGACCGCGGCGGGGTCGCCTTCTACAACGACTCGAAGGGCACGAACGTCGACGCCACGCTGAAGGCCCTCGCGGCCTTCGACGAGCCGATCGTGCTGATCGCCGGCGGTCGGGACAAGGCCCAGCGCTTCGAGGCGCTCGCCGACGCCGCGCGGGGGCGGGTCAAGGCCGCGATCGTGATCGGCGAGGGGCGCGCCACCCTGGGCCCGGCGCTCCGCGGCGTGACCCACGTCGAGGACGCGGGCTCCATGGCCGAGGCCGTGCGCCGCGCCGCCGCGGTCGCGGCGGCGGGCGACGTGGTCCTGCTCTCGCCCGCGTGCGCCTCGTTCGACATGTTCCGCGACTACGAGCACCGGGGCGCGGTGTTCGCGGAGGAGGTCCGGGCCCTCCCGGAGCCCTGAGCGATGCCGCGCAAGATGAGCCCCGACTACTGGCTGTTCCTGGTGGTCCTGGCCCTCCTCGGGCTCGGCGTGGTGATGGTCTACTCGGCCAGCGCGATCCTCGCCACCGACCGCTTCCGGGACGCCCACTTCTTCCTCAAGAAGCAGCTCTTCTGGGCCGTGCTGGGGCTCGCGGTCATGTGGGGCGTGATGGCCGTCGACTATCGCCGGTGGCGCCCCCTGGTGAGCCCGCTCCTGGCGCTCGCCTTCGTGCTCCTCGTCCTGGTCCTGGTGCCGCCGTTCGGGCAGTCGATCAACGGGACGCACCGGTGGCTTCGATGGGGCCCCGTCTCCGTGCAGCCGACGGAGCTCGCCAAGCTGGTCCTGGTCGTCTACCTGGCGGACTTCCTGGCCCGGCGGCAGGCGGTCATCGGGAACCTGTGGCGCGGCGTCGTCCCGCCGCTGGTCGTGACGGGCGGGATGGCCGGGCTGGTCCTCATCCAGCCGGACCTCGGCTCGGCGGTGGCCATCGTCGGCGTGGTCCTCTGCATGATCTTCGTCGCCGGGGCGCGGCTCCAGCACCTCGGTCTGATCGGCGCCCTGGCCATCCCGGTCGTCGTGCTGGCCGTCAGGCTGGCGCCCTACCGCCTCCGGCGGATCCTCACGTTCCTGGACCCCTGGGCGGACCCGCGGGGAGCCGGGTTCCAGATCATCCAGTCCTATCTCGCGCTCGGCAGCGGCGGGTTTCTGGGGCGAGGACTCGGGGAGTCGAAGCAGAAGCTCTTCTACCTCCCCGAGCCCCACACCGACTTCATCTTCGCGATCCTCGGCGAGGAGCTCGGGTTCGTCGGCGCGGTGGCGACGGTCGCCCTCTTCGGGCTCCTCCTGTGGCGCGGCATCCGGATCGGCCTCCGGGTCGCCGACCCGTTCGGCTCGCTCCTGGCCTTCGGGGTCTCCGCGCTCCTCGTCACCCAGGCGGTGGTCAACCTGGGCGTGGTCGTCGGGCTCCTGCCGACGAAGGGGCTGCCGCTTCCGTTCGTGTCCTCCGGGGGGTCCTCGCTCCTGGTCGCGATGGCCGCGGTCGGGCTGCTCCTGAACGTCTCGCAGCGGGCCGAGGTCTGAGGCGATGACGGGGACGCGGGTCTTCAAGCGGTACCAGCAGGTCCACTTCGTGGGCATCGGCGGCGCGGGCATGAGCGGCCTCGCCGAGGTGATCCTGACGCTCGGCTACCGGGTGACGGGCTCGGATGCCCGCCGGAGCGAGGCGGTCGAGCGGCTCGAGCGGCTCGGGGCGAAGGTCCACGTGGGCCACGCGGCGGGCCACATCGAGGGCGCCCACGTGGTCGTCTACTCCTCGGCGGTGGCCCGCGACAACCCCGAGCTCCAGGCGGCCCGCCAGCGGGGGGTCCCGGTGATCCCGCGGGCGGAGATGCTCGCCGAGCTCATGCGGGTCAAGCACGGGATCGCCATCGCCGGGACGCACGGGAAGACCACGACGACCTCCATGGTCGGCGCCGTCCTGGCCGAGGCGGGATTCGACCCGACGCTCGTCGTGGGAGGGCGCGTCACCGCCCTCGGCTCGAACGCGCGGCTCGGCCAGGGCGAGTTCCTGGTGGCGGAGGCGGACGAGTCCGACGGCTCGTTCCTCCGGCTCACGCCGACGATCGCCGTCGTCACGACGATCGACGCCGAGCACCTCGACTACTATCGCGACCTCGCGGCCATCCGCGAGGCGTTCCTGTCGTTCGTGAGCAAGGTGCCGTTCTACGGCGCGGCGGTGCTCTGCGCCGACCAGCCGGAGATCCAGGCGATCCTCCCGCGCGTCGAGAAGCGGGTGATCACCTACGGGCTGACGGCGCCCGCCGACCTCGTGGCGGCCTCGGTCCGGCTCAGCGAGCTGACCGCGCGCTTCGAGGTGCTCCACAAGGGGGACTCGCTCGGCGAGCTCCGCCTGCAGGTGCCGGGGGTCCACAACGTGGCCAACGCCCTCGCGGCGACGGCGGTCGGCCTGGACCTCGAGGTGCCCTTTGCGGCCGTGCAGCGGGCGCTCGCCGCCTTCACGGGGGTCCAGCGACGCTTCCAGGTGAAGGGCGAGGTGGCGGGGGTCCTGCTGGTGGACGACTACGGGCACCACCCGACGGAGATCCGGGCGACCCTGGCCGCGGCCCGCCAGGGCTTCGCGCGCCGGCGCGTCGTGGTGTTCCAGCCCCACCGCTACACCCGGACGTTTCACCTGTACGACGAGTTCCTGGCGGCGTTCGACGATGCCGACGTGCTGATCCTGACCGACATCTACCCGGCGGGCGAACCGCCGATCCCCGGGGTCCACGCCCGGAGCCTGGCCCAGGGGATCGGGGCGCGCAGCGGCCGTGACGTTCGATACGTGGGTGACCGGACCGAGGTGGTGGAGGCTCTCCTCCACGCCGTTCGGCCCGGCGACTTGGTCCTGACCCTCGGGGCCGGCGACGTGGGCGCGATCGCGGACCAGCTGCGCGAGCGCTTGGCCACGCGCGACGCCTCGCCCGCCCCGGGCGGAGAAGGAGACCGGCATGCTAGGTGAGATCCACGGCGAGGTGCGCTTCAAGGAGCCGCTCGCGTTCCACACGTCGCTCCGCTGCGGCGGGCCGGCGGACATCTTCATCATTCCGCAGGACGTCGACGACGTCCGGAAGACGCTGATGTTCGCGGACAAGGAGAAGCTGCCCGTCGCCCTCCTGGGGAGCGGGCACAACACCCTGGTGCGGGACCGGGGCTTCCGGGGCATCGTGCTGAAGATCGAGGGCTGCCTCGGCCGGATGGAGTTCCACGGCGAAGAGGTCACCATCGGCTGCGGCGCGGGCCTGTCGACGATGATCCGGGAAGCCGCCGCCATCGGCCTGGGCGGGATCGAGTGCCTGGTGGGCATTCCGGCGACGGTCGGAGGGGCGCTCGCCATGAACGCCGGCACGCACGACGGCGCCATCTGGGACTTCGTGTCGGCGGTGTACTTCCTGCACCCGGACGGGACCATCGGCGAGCTCAAGCCCGCGCCGGGGTTCACCTACCGCGCCTTCGCGCTCCCGACCGGGGCGATCCTCCTGGGCGTCCGGATCCAGCTCCACCGGAAGCCGCAGAAGGAGATCATGGCCGAGATCCGCGGCCGTCTGAAGCAGAAGAAGTCCACGCAGCCCCTGGCCCTGGCGGCCGTCGGGTGCGTCTGGAAGAACCCCGACTACGACCATGCCGCCCGGCTGCTCGAGAAGGCGGGTCTTCGGGGCAAGCGCGTGGGAGGCGCCGAGATCTCCGCGAAGCACGCCAACTTCATCCTCAATCGTGGCGGCGCCAGCGCGCAGGACGTCCTGAACCTCCTGGAGCTCGCCTTCGATCGCGTGCACACCCAGTCGGGAGTCCGGCTGACGTCGGAGCTCAGGATCCTGGGCGAATGAGCGGCGCGCGCCCGTTCCCCGGAGCCGCCCGGACCGCATGAACCCGCAGGTCTTCCAGAGCCGCCACGGCGGGAAGGCCGCCGGCGGAGCTCCGTCCGAGGGAGGCCGTCCGATCAGCACTCCCAACTCCCGCACCCTGTCGGGGCCGCGGGCCCGTCCGGCGCCGCCCTCGGACCTGGCGTCCCGGTCGCGCCTCATCGGCCGCCAGCGTCACCGGGCCCGGCTGGGGAACCGGGTACTGCGCGCGCTGCTGCGCGTGGCTCGTTCTCGGCCTGACCCTGACGGGGCTCGCCGTCGCGGCCTTCGTGGCCTGGGACTGGGTGCGGCGGACCCCGCTCCTGGCCACCCGCACCGTCGAGGTCGCCGGCGCCCGCCGGCTCGACGAGGCGACGGTGCGCGCGGCGGCGGCGATCGAGCCCGGGACGAACCTCTTCGTCCGTCGACGTCGCGGACACCGAAGCCCGGGTCGCCAGCCTCCCGGGGGTGCGCCGCGCCCACGTCGTCCGCCACCTGCCCGGCCGGGTGACCGTGCTCCTGGAGGAGCGCGAGCCCTACGCGCTCGTCAACGCCGGCGGGCTCCACTGGGTGGATGCCGAGGGCTACCTGGTCACGACCGACGCCCGGCCGGGGGCCACCGGCCTGCCGATCCTGACGGGCATCGGCGCGCCCGCTCCCGGCGCCGCCGCGCCGTCCGAGGGCCTGCGCTCGGGGCTGGCGCTGCTGCACGTGCTGCAGCGAACGTCCGGACGCCTGGCCGCGCGCGTCTCCGAGATCGACCTCGCCCGTGCCCACGGGCCGGTGCTCTACCTGGTCGACGGGATCGAGGTCCGGCTCGGCACCGACGGCTGGAGCGACCGCCTGGCGCGACTCGAGGGGGTCCTCGGCGAGCTCGACGCCCGCGGGGAGCGCGTGGTGTCCATCGATCTCCGGTTCCGGGATCAGGTCGTGCTCACGCCTCACAGCCCGGCGCCGCCGGGCGGCCCGGCCCGTTCGCCGGCCGCCGCGGCGCGCCGCCGGGCGGTCGGGGATCCCGCCACTCTCGCGATGCCGGCTGCGGCTGGCCTGGAGCGACGCTGACGGTGCGCTAGGACACAGAGCATCATCACGGGACTCGACGTGGGGACGACCAAGATCTGCGCTGTCATCGGCGAGGTGACCCCGACCGGTGTCGACGTGATCGGCATCGGGCAGCATCCCTCGAAGGGCATCCGCAAGGGCGTGGTCGCGAACGTCGAGTCGACGGTCGAGGCCATCAAGCGCGCGGTTTCCGAGGCGGAGCAGGCGGCCGGGGTCGAGGTGGACGCCGTCTACGTCTCGATCGGCGGAGGGCACATCCGGGGGGTCAACAGCCAGGGCGTCGTGGCGATCCAGGGGCGCACCCGCGAGGTCACCGCCAGCGACGTCGCCCGGGCCGTGGACGCCGCCCGGGCGGTGAGCCTGCCGCCCGACCGCGAGATCCTCCACGCCCTCACGCAGGGGTTCACCGTCGACGACCAGGACGGCATCCGGGAGCCGGTCGGGATGCTCGGGAGCCGGCTGGGCGTCTCGGTCCACCTCGTCGCCGGGGCCGCCACCGCGGTCCAGAACGTGGTGCGGAGCGTCAACCGGGCCGGCCTGAAGGTGGAGGACGTCGTCCTGCAGTCGCTCGCCTCGGGCGAGTCGGTGCTCACGCCCGACGAGCGGGAGCTGGGCGTCCTCCTGATCGACATCGGCGGGGGAACGACGGACGTCGCCCTCTTCCGGGACGGCGCCGTGTGGCACACGGCGGTGATCCCGCTCGGCGGCGACCACATCACCAACGACATCGCCGTGGGGCTCAAGACCCCGCCGCCGTCGGCCGAGGACCTGAAGAAGCTCTTCGGATGCGCCCAGGCGAGCCTCGTCCTGGAGGACGAGACGGTGGAGGTGCCCTCCATCGGGGGCCGCAAGCCGAGAGTCCTCTCCCGGCAGACGCTGGCCCGCATCGTCCAGGCGCGCGTGGAGGAGATCCTGACGCTCGTGGCCCGAGGCGTGAGCCAGGCGGGTCTCGACGACGCCGCGACGGCGGGCGCGGTGGTGACCGGAGGCGCGACGATCATGGAAGGCGTGCCGGAGCTGGCGGAGACGATCCTCGACCTGCCGGTCCGGCGTGGCATCCCGAAGTGGGTCGGCGGGCTCTACGAGCAGGTGGAGAGCCCCGGGTTCGCGGCCGCGGTCGGCCTGGTCCTCACCGGCGCCCGCCGGGACGGTGCGCCGGCGGCGGCGGCGGCGGGGCGGCTGCAGGGGCTGGGCGAAGGCTGGCCCGGGGTGGGCCGGACCGCGCGCCGCGTGCGCGAGTGGCTCCGGGAGATCTTCTGATGGGACGGGGACGGCGTAAGCGAAAGCAAGATCCGGCCGTCGGGGAACGGCGGCCGAAAGAGGGAGAGGCGACGATGCGGGAGGAGCTCATCTTCCGGCTCGAGGAAGAGGATCGGGAACTCGCGGCGAAGATCCGGGTGGTCGGGCTCGGAGGCGGCGGGTCGAACGCCGTGAACCGGATGATCAGCTCGCGCTTCACCGGCGTGACGTTCGCCGTGGCCAATACCGACGCCCAGGCGCTCCGCGCGTCCCCGGCGGCGATCAAGATCCAGCTCGGCACCAAGGTCACCGGCGGGCTCGGCGCCGGTTCCGACCCCGAGGTCGGCCGTCGCGCCGCGAGCGAGGACCGGGAGCTTCTCCACGAGACGCTGGCCGGCGCCGACATGGTCTTCATCACGGCCGGGATGGGCGGCGGCACCGGCACCGGCGCCGCGCCCGTGGTGGCCGCGATCGCCAAGGAGCTCGGCGCGCTCACGGTCGCCTGCGTCACCAAGCCGTTCCAGTTCGAGGGACCGCGGCGCATGCGCCAGGCGGAGGCCGGCATCCAGGAGCTCCGGGGGATCGTCGACACGCTGCTCACGATTCCCAACCAGCGGCTCCTCACGGTCGTCGAGAAGGGCACGTCCTTGCAGGAGGCGTTCAAGGTCGCCGACTCCGTGCTCCAGCAGGCGGTGCAGGGCATCTCGGACCTCATCCTGATCCCGGGCCTGATCAACCTCGACTTCGCCGACGTGCGCACGATCATGTCGGGAATGGGCATGGCGCTCATGGGCACCGGGATCGGGCGTGGCGAGCATCGCGCCGTCGACGCGGCCCAGAAGGCGATCGCGAGCCCGCTGCTCGAGGAGACGTCCATCCAGGGCGCGCGCGGGGTCCTGGTCAACATCACCGGCGGCGCGGACCTCACGCTCCACGAGGTGAACGAGGCGGCCAGCACGGTGGCAGAAGCCGCCGAGGGGGACGCCAACATCATCGTCGGGGCCGTGGTGGACGAGGCGCTGGGGGACGAGATCCGCGTCACGGTCATCGCGACCGGGTTCGACGACGCCCGTGGCGCCATGCTCCCGGTCGCGTCGGCGGCGGGCGCGGGCGCTGGCGCGCCGTCGGGCGCGCGGACCGTCGACCTGAAGGCGTACCGCGGGGGGGACCGGCCGTCGCCGTGGCGGCGGCCGCGCGCGGATGGCGTCCGCGCGGACGGGCTCGAGGGAATGCCGGACGATCTGGACATTCCCGCGTTCCTCCGGCGGCAGGCCGACTGACGGTCGGCGAGCCGACGGTCCGGCGCCGCCCGCGGCCGCCCTGAGTGGCGGCGGCACGGATGCCCGGGATCGACCCATGATCAGCTGGCACGGGGAGCCGCCCACGCACGCGGCGCTGCCGGCGCTCGCCGAGGCCGGCCTGCGGCACGCCTTCACGACGCGCCACCAGGGGAGCTTCGACGCCGTCTCGGCGCCGGCCGGCCCGTTCGGGAGCGGGCGGCGGTGGCCCGCTCTCGCCGCGCTGGGCCTCGAGCCGGAGAGCGTCCGGTACGCGCGGCAGGTCCACGGTGACGTCTGCCTCGACGCGGACGAGACGGACGCGGGCGGCCTGGTCGGCACCGGGGACGCCCTGTTCACGCGCCGGCGGGCGCCGCCCGCTGGCGATCTTCACGGCCGACTGCGTGCCGCTGATCGTCGTCGACCCGGAGCGGCCGGCTCTCGGGATGGCGCACGCCGGCTGGCGCGGCACCGTGCAGGGGATCGCGGGCCGGCTCGTCGCGGCGCTCGTCGAGCGGGCGGGGGCCCGGGCGGACCGGATGCGGGCCGCCATCGGACCGTCCATCGGGCCCTGCTGCTACGAGGTCGACGAGCCCGTGGTCGGGCCCCTGCGGGCGGCGTTCCCGTCGGCATGGGAGCGCTGGGCGCGCCCGGCCCCGGGATCGACGGATCGCGGGGAGCGCTGGTGGCTGGACCTCTGGGCGGCCAACGCCGATCAGCTCGCGGCGGCCGGCGTGCCGCCGGGCGCGATCTCGAGCCCGCGCCTCTGCACCGGCTGCCGGCGGGACCTCTTCTTCTCGTACCGGAAGGAGGGCCTCGCGGGGCGCCTCGCGACGCTCGCCGCGCTCGACTGAGCGGGGGCCAGTTCAGGAGAGCGCTGTCCGCCCGCGCGCCGCGCGTCGGGGCCCGCGAAGGCGCTGGCGCCGGGCACGAGGCTGCCTTGACAGCCCCCGCCCGGCTCCGCAATACTTCTGCTGCGATGCCACGGCGATCCACCGTGAAGCTCGTGCTCCTTGGCCTCGTCGCGCTCGGCCTCGCGGGCGTCCTGACCTTCGCCGCCGTGCGGGAAGCGACGACGACGAGTCGCCCGGCCGCCCCCAGCGCACCTTCTTCGGTCACGACGGCACCGCGCCCGGCCTTCACCGCCGCCGAAGAGACCTATGCGCGTGCGCTGTGGTCGGTCCACGAGGAAGTCAAGGGGGGCTCGTTCCGGATGACGATGGGCGGGCTGAACTACAAGATCGGTGATATCGACCGCGCGGAGCTGCGAGCCCGGCTCCAGGCGGTCGCCGGGACCTACCAGCGAGCCGAGGCCCGGGCGCGGGCCCTCGACCCTCCGGACTCGCTGCGGGCTGCCCACCGTGAGTACCTCGATGCGCTCCGCCTTTACCGGGAGTCGACCACCGAAATGCTCAAGACGGCGGAGGACAGCCGCGATGATCACCTGGTCGCGGCGCTGCCGCTCAGCCAGGAGGCCAGCCGGAAGCTGCTCGTCGTGGGGCAGACGCTCTGGCCGGGTGAATACGTTCCGAACTGATCGGGAGAACCGGCCGCGGACCACGATGGCCTCCGGTCTGGCATGGCGCACGGGCCAGCCAAAGGGGAATGACGGATGACGAGAGTGACGCGAATCCTCGCGGTGGTCGCAATGCTCGCCCTCACGGTCTCCCTGAGCGCGCCGACCATCCCCGCCCAGGGGCCCGTGTACTCGGTGTGGCTCGTCCGGAACAGCGTGTTCAAGGACGTGCCGGCCGGGGCGTTCATGCCGGACCGTGTCTTCGTTCCCGGAAGCACGAACCCGCTGAACAACCAGGTCTTCTTCCAGCTGCCCGTCAACGTCGGTGTCATCAAGGGCGGGAACGACATCATCCTCTACGACACCGGCTGGAAGCAGCAGGACTACCTGAAGATGACGGGCAGCGTCAACTGGGCGCCGCTCCCCGACCAGCTGAAGCTCCTGGGCATCCAGCCCGGCGACGTGACCAAGATCGTCATCGGCCACGGCCACTGGGACCACGCGGGGTCGATCATGGACTTCCCCAACGCGGTCCTCTACGTCCAGAAGGCCGAGCTGGCGGGGATCGAGTGGGCCCTCAACTACCAGGGTCACCCGAAGATCTCCGCGGTGAACGTCACGCCGGGCGGCTGCATGCGGTCCCCGGCCTGCGGCTTCGAGCCGCTCACGATGCAGGAGATCTACGGCAAGGTCCTGAGCGGCAAGGCCGTCATCGTCGACGGGATGATGGAGATCGCGCCGGGCATCGTCATCCACCCCGCCCATCGCGCCCACACGGCGGGCTCCCAGCTCCTCGAGGTGCCGACGGCGATGGGCAAGCTCATGTTCGGCAGCGACGTCTACTCCTCGTGGGAGGGCATCCGCGACTGGATGATCGCCAATCCGCAGCAGACCGACACGGTCCAGCAGTTCCTCGCCTACGAGAAGTGCTACAAGGTCACGGGCGGGTTCGAGAACTGCGTGGCCGCCCACGAGCCGCTCTCCTACTCGGACAAGTATCCCCTCACGAAGAACTGGTGGGTGGGACCGAACGACTCGCGCCTGGCGGAGGTCACCCTGGCGCCGGGGGAGCAGACCCGCAAGCCGTAACCGGATCGCAGAGCTCGTCGGAGGGGAGCGGCCATCCCGGTGAGTGGCCGCTCCTCCCCGTCGGCCGTCTCGGGCTGCGTGCGTCGCTGAAGACCTGGTAGTGGCCAGATCCCGGGTGCTCCGGTCCTTCCTCGCCTCGCTGGCGGCGCTCGTCATCATCCAGTCCGCGCGCGAAGTCTCGTGCCATGACCCGAGTGCCTACGGCGGCCTCTTCCGCTCCCGCGACGCGGGTGCCACGTGGCTTCCGGCCAACCCGGGCCGGATCGTCAGCGGGGCGATCGGTCTGGCCGTGGACCCCACCGACTCGACCCACCTTCTGCTCGCCACGGACAGCGGCCTCCTGCGCTCGCGGAACGGCGGTCTCGACTGGACTCTCGAGGCGGCCTCCGTCCTCGTCGGGGCCGTGTTCGCGGTGGCGCTCGGCGGGGACGGTCGGCATGCCCTGGTGTCCACGGGGACCGATCTCTTCCGGACGACGGACGGACTGGCGTGGCGCAAGACGCCCGCGCCCGCCGGGGCGGCGCCGGCGCGGGCCCTCGTGGCGGCGGGGCCCGAGCGGCTCTACCTCGCGGGCTGGCGCGGACTCCACCGGAGCGACGACGGCGGGGCCACGTGGACCGACATCACCGCGGGGATTCCGCAGGATCCCGTCTCCGCCGTCGCGCCCGTGGCCGCATCCCCCGACCATGTCTACGTCGTGGCCGGCGGCCGGCTCTGGTCGAGCACCGACGCCGGCGTGACATGGCGCGCTCGGGACCTCGGGATCCCGGGCGCCCGCCTCGAGACCGTGGCGCTCGAGCCCGGGGATCCGGCGCGGCTGTGGGCGGGTGGGACGGGCGGGGTGTACCGAAGCGACGACCGAGGCGAGTCCTGGGAAGTCTGGAGCCGGGACCCTGGCCAGCCGGCCCTCTCGATCCGGGCCTTGGCCGTCGCCGAGAAGGGCACCGCGCTGGTTCTCACGACGGACCGCGGGCTCTACCGCGTCGACTCGGCCGGGAGCTGGACCTTGATGGCCGACACCCTGCCGGCCCACCTCGAGGCGTGGCCCCTCGTCCGCGACCCGGGCGAGCGCGCGACCCTCTACGCCGGCTTCGCGCTGGTCCCGTATCTCGAGCTCTGGCGCCTCGCGGCCGAGCGGCGCACGTCTCTGGCACGGATCGGTCCCATGGGCCTCGCGGGGGGCGCCGCCTTCCTGCTCCTGCTGGCCCTCTCGGGTGCGGCGGCTCTTCGCGCGATCGCCCGCTACGACCGCTCGGGTGGCCCGTCCCGGCAGGCGGAAGCGGGATCCTTGGCGCATTCCGCCCGACGGCCCCGACCGGGCGACACGTCGGACGCCGAATGACGGCTCCGGGTGCGGGCATTGCCCCGGCCCCGCGGCGCCGCTGGCTCCGTGCGCTCGCCGTGGCGGCCGTCCTCGGCGTGGCCTTCGGGGCCGCATTCTGGCTCCGGGGCGCCTGGGTGGCGCGCGGGTTCACCGAATACCGGATGCTGGCGCGGACGGACATCCCGACGGCGGTCGCGATCGGGCCCGACGGGACGGTGTGGTTCACGATCGAGTTCTCCGACGCGATCGGCATGCTCCGCAACGGGCGCATCGAGCGGATCCACAAGGGCAAGCCGAACTTCGAGCCGCTCGGGCTGGCGGTCGATGCCGGAGGGACGGCCTGGTACACCGACGGTCCCCAGCGGATGGTCGGGCGCGTGACCCCGGACGGAGCCATCACCGCGTTTGCCCTGTCCACACCCGTCGTGAAGCTGGCCCGTCTCGCCATCGCGCCCGACGGTGCCGTGTGGTTCGCCGAGGAGACCGCCTTCAGCCTCACGCGCTTGAAGGACGGCGTGTTCACGCCGCACGAGGTGGGCTCGCTCGGCGCGGCCCCGTTCGGCGTGGCCGTCGGCCCCGACGGCACGGTCTGGGGGACCATCCCGGCGGCGAACCGGCTCGTGCGTCTCCCCCCCGCTGGGCCCGCGATCGAGCTGGAGGTGCCGACCCGGGGCAGTCAGCCGGGCGACGTGGCCGTGGATTCCCGCGGCGCCGTGTGGTTCCTGGAGATGCGCGCGAACAAGATCGGGCGCTACGCTGACGGGCGCTTCAGCGAGTTTCCGGTCCCTGGCGTGTCCCCGGGACTCACGGCCCTCGCCGTCGCGCCCGACGGCGCCGTGTGGTTCACCGAGCTCCGAGCCCATCGTCTCGGCCGACTCCGTGACGGGGTGGTGACGGGCTTCCCGCTTCCCCGGCGAGATGCTCGGCCCTTTGGCGTCGCCGTCGACGCGGCCGGCAACGTGTGGTACACGGACCTCTCCGGCTGGCTCGGCCGCCTGTCCGCCGAGCGAGCCGGCGGCCGGTAGCGGATCCGGTCCTGCAGACCCTCATTCGGCCGGGGCGGCTGACGAGCTGACTGTCGTCTTCGTCCGCACCGTCGTCCAGTCGCTCCCCTTCGTGCTGCTCGGTCTGCTCGCCTTCGTGGAGGAGCGAGTCTCCTCGGGCGGTGGCTCGCGCAGGTTGCTTCCGTTCGTCCTGCTGGCGTCGCCGCGCTCGCCTTCGCGGCCCTGATCGGAAGGCTTATACCTCGCGGGGCGAGACGGACGGCATGGCCAGGCCCTCCGCGGGCCGACCGGCGCCGGTCAGCCGAGAGCCGCCAGCGCTCGCCCGGCGTTGACCGTCAGGAGGATGCCGACGGCGAGAATCACGAGCCCGGTACCCAGCTGGAGCCAGAGGATCCAGCGACTCTCCAGCCAGGTGAGGACGAGCCGACCGACCCGGGCTGCGATGATGCCGACCAGAACGAGGACGGACGCGAACCCGAGGCTGAAGACGAGCACGGTGAGAAGGCCGAGGACGACCTTCCCGCTCGCGAGCGCGGCGAGGAGGATGGCCAGCGCGCCGGGATCCGGGAGGAGCCCGCCGGCCACGCCGAGCCCGAGCAGGATCGCCCAGCTCGGCCGGCCCTGCGTGACGAGGTCGAGGTCGTGGGTGTGCGCGCGGCCGAACCCGTGGCGGTGAAAGCCGACGGCGGGGTCATGCGTGTGGTGGTGCGGGTGCTCATGCTCGTGTTCGTGCTCGTGTTCCGGCGACGTCTCGTGCGCGTGGGTGTGCGCCGACGCGGCGTCGTCGGCCGACTCCGGGCGC
Source organism: uncultured Candidatus Rokubacteria bacterium (assembly GCA_963745015.1). Classification (GTDB taxonomy): domain Bacteria; phylum Methylomirabilota; class Methylomirabilia; order Rokubacteriales; family DASRDR01; genus DASRDR01. The sequence goes on along the minus strand of CAVUVU010000004.1, from coordinate 161,033 downwards.
GGAGAGGAGAGAGCCGCCCACTGGCCGCGGAGCATCCACAGCCCAATCCCGACCACGAGGAGCCCCGTCGTGAGGGCCAGGTAGGCCTCCACCCGGGCCGGCACCGCCCAGGCCGCCCCAAGCGAGGCCACGACCGCGACGAGAACGATCCCGAACGTGTGAGACAGCGTGACGAACACGCCCAGGGCGAACGCGTCGGCGGGGCGCCCTCGCGCACCGACGATGTAGGCAGCGGCGATGGTCTTCCCGTGGCCGGGGGTCGCCGCGTGAACGGCGCCGAGCCAGAAGCTCCCGACGAGGTAGACCACGCCCTCCATCATTGGCGACGCTCACATCCTTAGCGCACGCGGGTCACCGGCGCAACCGCTCTTCCTGCCCCGCGTCCAGGGGGCGCCGCCTCCGGTGGGTGCCGGCCATGCCCCATTCGGAGCATGGCGTCCACCCGGCGAAGTGGCTACAATATCGACGCGCATGACCGAGATCGACCTCCGAGCGAATCTCGCAGCCGTGCAGGAGCGGATCGCCGACGCGGCGCGCCGGGCCGGGCGCCGTGAGGACGCCGTGCTCCTGGTGGCGGTGTCCAAGACGATCGAGGTGGAGCGGGTACGGGCCGCGATCGAGGCCGGCGTGCCGGCGCTCGGCGAGAACCGTGTGCAGGAGGCTCGCGAGAAGATCGCGGCCATCGGCCGGCCGCGGCCGTGGCACCTGATCGGGCACCTCCAGACCAACAAGGTCAAGGACGCCCTCGAGTGCTTCGACCTGATCCAGCTCGGTCGACCGGCTTCCGCTGGCCGAGGCGATCTCGCGCCGGGCGACCGAGGCCGGCCGCCGGGTCGACGTGCTGGTCCAGATCAACGTCGGCGAGGAGGAGCAGAAGGGCGGCGTCCCGGCCGCGGAGCTCCGGCCGGCGCTGGAGGCCATGGCGGCGCTCCCCGGGCTGCGGCTGCGCGGGCTCATGGCGATCCCGCCCTTGCCCCGCGACCCCGAGGACTCCCGGCCGTACTACCGGACGATGCGGAAGCTGCTCGACGACGCGAGGGGCTGGGGGCTCGGCGCCGAGCTCGCCGAGCTGTCGATGGGGATGAGCGGCGACTTCGAGGTGGCCATCGAGGAGGGCGCGACGATCGTGCGGGTGGGGACCGCGATCTTCGGGCCCCGGGGAGGCTGAGCCGTGGACGCCTGGCGCTCTGGCGTCGCGCTCGGTCGCGAGGACTGACCATGTCGGTCCGAGACAAGCGGGTGGGGTTCGTGGGCGGGGGCAACATGGGCGAGGCCCTCGTCCGGGGCCTCACCAAGACGGGGTTCATGCCGGCGGGGCACCTCCTCATGGCGGACGTCCGGCCCGACCGGCTCGAGGAGATGAAGCGGCTCTACGGCGTCGTCGTCGTCCCGGACAATGCCGCGCTCGTGCGCCGGGCGGACGTCGTCATCCTGGCCGTCAAGCCCCAGATCCTCGGCGGGGTGCTGGACGAGATCGCGCCCGCCACGCCCGGGAAGCTCCTGATCTCGGTGGCGGCCGGCGTGTCCACCAGCGAGATCCGCCGCCATCTGCCTCCGGGCACCCGCATGATCCGCGTCATGCCGAACACGCCGGCCCTGGTCCTGGAAGGCGCCACCGCCATCGCGCGGGCGGCGGGGCTCGAGGACGGCGATCTCGACGCGGCCCGGGAGATCTTCGAGGCCGTCGGCTGCGTCGTGATCCTGGACGAGGAGATGATGGACGCCGTGACGGGCCTCTCCGGCTCCGGCCCCGCGTACATCGCGCTGGTCGTCGAGGCGCTGGCGGACGGGGGGGTCAGGGTCGGGCTGGATCGCAAGACCGCCATGACCCTGGCCATGCAGACCGTGCTCGGCTCCGCGCGGCTCCTGATCGAGACCGGCATGCACCCGGGGCAGCTGAAGGACATGGTCAGCTCTCCCGGGGGCACCACGATCAGCGGCATCCACTCGCTGGAGATCGGGGGACTGCGGCGGACTCTGATCGACGCCGTCGAGCGGGCCACCCAGCGCTCGCGCGAGCTGGGCCAGGGACGGTAGGCGCCCCGTGTACGTCCTGGGTGATCTCCTGCTGGCGGTCGCGAAGCTCGTCGACTACGTCCTGTACGCGTACATGTGGATCATCGTGATCCGGGCCCTTCTGTCCTGGGTGAACCCGGATCCCTGGAACCCGATCGTGCGATTCCTGCACCAGGTCACCGAGCCCGTGCTCCGACCGATCCGACGCCGCCTTCCGTCCTCGTCGATCGACTTCTCGCCCCTCGTCGTCATCCTCGGCATCTACTTCCTCCAGTGGTTCCTCGTCCCGGTTCTCGTGAAGACGGCATACCGGCTCGGGTGAGGACGGCGGAGGCTCAGGAGGGACTTCGATGCGCATGACCGCGACCGACATCCGCCAAGCGCAGTTCGCGGTACGGCTCTTCCGGGGATTCGACCCCCAGGAGGTCGACGCGTTCCTGGAGGAGATGGCCGACGACGTCGAGGAGCTGTCCCGGGAGAACGCGCTCCTCAAGGAGCAGCTGGTCCACGTCGAGGAGAAGTCCCGGGGCGTCGAGGGGCGGGAGAAGACGCTCCAGGACACGCTCGTCACGACCCAGAAGATCGCCGAGGAGTTCAAGGAGAACTCGCGGCGCGAGGCGGAGCTGATCCTTCGCGAGGCGCACCTCCGGGCCGAGAAGTCCATGCAGGACGTCCGGGAGGAGCACGCCAAGCTCACCGCCGAGGTCACCGCGCTCCGGCGGCTCCGGCGCCAGCTGGGCGAGGAGATCATGGGCACGCTCGCCGCGCACAAGCGTCTCGCCGAGCAGGCGCTGGCGGAGGGCGATGCCGCTTCCTGAGACCCGCCTGACCGTGGAGGTGCGCCCGCGCGCCGGCCGCGACGAGATCGCCGGATGGCAGGGTGATCGCCTCCGCGTGCGGGTGGCCGCTCCGCCGGCGGACGGGGCCGCCAACGAGGCCGTGCGGACTCTCCTGGCCGAGCGGCTCCGCTGCGCCCGGTCGCGGGTCGAGATCGTCCGCGGCCAGACGGCCCGGACCAAGATCGTGCGGGTCGTGGGCCTCGCGCCCCACGAGGCCGCCGCCCGGCTCGCGCCGCCCGGGGCCGCGGGGTCGACCCGCACCGCCGCGCACCCCGCCTAGTGGCCGCGCCGCCGCTCGCGTTCTTCCCCGTCCGCTGGCAGCAGGACCGGCTGGTGCTGCTGGACCAGCGCCGTCTGCCCGGGGAAGAGGTGTACCTGGACTGCCGGACGTGGCCCGAGGTGGCCGACGCGATCCGCACCCTGGCGGTCCGCGGCGCGCCGGCGATCGGGGTGGCGGCGGCGTTCGGGGTCGCTCTCGCGGGGCTCGGGAGTCCGGCACGCGATGGCGACGCGCTGCTCCGGGATCTCGAGCCGGCCCTGACGGGGCTCGCCCAGACCCGCCCGACGGCGGTGAACCTCTTCTGGGCGCTCGACCGCATGCGGCGGTACGCGGAGAGCCGGCGGACCTTGCCGCCCGCGGAGCTTCGCGCCGCCCTCGTCGGCGAGGCGGAGCGCATCTTCGAGGAGGACGTGGCGGCGAACCGGCGCCTCGGGGCGCACGGCGCGGAGCTCGTCCCGGTGGGTGCCCGGGTCCTCACGCACTGCAACGCCGGCGGCCTCGCGACGGCCGGCTACGGGACGGCGCTCGGCATCGTGCGCGGCGCGGTGGAGGCGGGGCGGCGGCCCTTCGTCTGGGTCGACGAGACGCGGCCCGTGCTGCAGGGGGCGCGGCTCACCGCCTGGGAGCTGGCGCGCGAGGGAATCCCCCATGCGGTCATCGCGGACGTCGCCGCGGCGTCCACCATGGCGCGCGGCGAGGTGGACCTCGTGGTGGTGGGAGCCGACCGGATCGCCCGGAACGGGGACACCGCCAACAAGATCGGGACGTACGGCGTGGCGGTCCTGGCGCGCCATCACGGGATCCCGTTCTACGTCGCCGCGCCCTTCTCGACCATCGACACCGGAATCCCCGACGGGTCGGCCATTCCCATCGAGGAGCGGGACCCCCGCGAGGTCCAGGAGCTGGCCGGGCGGCGCATCACGCCGCTGAACTCCCCGGCCCGGAACCCGGCCTTCGACGTCACCCCCGCCGCGCTCATCACCGCCATCGTGACCGAGCGCGGCATCTACCGGGGGCCGTACCACTTCGGCGGAGAGACTGCAGGAGCCAGGCCATGAAGAAATACCATCTGCTCGCACCCGGCCCGACCCCGATCCCGCCCGAGGTCCTCCAGGCGATCGCCCGCCCGATCCTCCATCACCGCACCCCCGAGTTCGAGGCGCTCTTCGGACGCGTGCGGGCGGGCCTCGCCGAGCTCATCGGGACGCGGAGCGAGGTCCTCATCCTGGCCGCCTCCGGCACCGGCGCCCTGGAGGCGGCCGTCGTCAACCTCTGCTCGCCCGGGGACGAGGTGCTGGTCGTCCAGTGCGGCAAGTTCGGCGAGCGCTGGACCGGGATCGCTCGGGCGTTCGGCCTCACCGTCCGCACGCTCGATGCGCCGTACGGCGACACGGTGCCGCCGGAGCGGGTGGCAGCGGCGCTGGCCGCCCACCCCGCGGCGCGGGCCCTCTTCGTGACCCAGAGCGAGACCTCGACCGGCGTCCTCGAGGACGTCGAGGCCTACGCCGCGCTCAGCCGGCGGACCGACACGCTGTGCGTCGTCGACACGGTCTCGTCGCTCGGTGTGGTGCCGTGCCCCATGGACGCCTGGGGCATCGACGCGGTGGTCGCGGGCTCGCAGAAGGGGCTCATGTGTCCCCCCGGGCTCGCGTTCGTCGCGCTGAACGACCGGGCCTGGCGCGCCGCCGCGGCGGCCCGGTGCCCGCGCTTCTACTGGGACCTTCCCACCGAGCGCGGCTGGCAAGCGAAGCACCAGGGCCAGTTCACGCCCGCCGTGTCGCTCCTCGCCGGGCTGGACGTCGCGCTGGGGCTGATTCGCGCCGAGGGACTGGCGGAGGTCTATCGGCGCCACGACCGGCTCGCGCGCGCCGCCCGGGCGGCGGCGGACGCGCTCGGCCTCGCCCTCTTCGCCCGGGCGACGCCGAGCCCGGCGGTGACGGCGATCGTCCCCCCGGCGGGGATCGACGGCGAGGCCATCGTGCGGGCGTACGGCGCCGAGGACAACATCACCATCGCGGGCGGGCAGGGAGAGATGAAGGGGAAGCTCTTCCGGCTGGCGCACCTCGGCTGGGTCGACGAGTCCGACCTGATCGTCGGCCTCGCGTCGCTCGAGCGCGTCCTCGTGCGGCTGGGGGTGCCGGTGGAGTTGGGCGCGGCCGTCGCCGCCGCGCAGCGGATCTTCGTGAAGGAAAGCTGAGCCGGTGAGGGTCCCGGCCGCCCGGCTGGGGCTCGTCGCCGCCTCCTGCCGCCAGTAGGGCTCCCTTCGAGCCCGGCCGGGCACGACCGCCCCGAGCCCGCCCGTACAATGTGCGCCGTGAATCCCTCGAAAGGGGCGCCCGCGCGCGGATGGCCCGGTCACTGCTCCTGAGCTGCGAGGCGGTCAGCAAGGCCTACGGGGCCCGCACGCTCTTCGACCAGCTGTCCTTCGGCCTCCTCGACGGCGACCAGGTGGGCCTGGTGGGCCCGAACGGCTCCGGCAAGTCCACGCTCCTCAAGATTCTCGCCGGGATCGAGGCCCCGACCGCGGCACCCGCGCCGTGCGCGGCGGCATCCGCGTCGGCTACGTGCCGCAGGATCCGGTCTTCCCGCCCGGCGGCACCGTCGAGGACGTGGTCGCCGCCGCGCTGGCCACGGTGGACGAGGACGAGCGCCCCGGGCGCATCGCGCAGACCCTCGGCCGGGCTGGCTTCGCGGACGGCCGCGCCGAGGTCGGGGCGCTGTCCGGCGGCTGGAGGAAGCGGCTGGCGATCGCGCGCGAGCTGGCGACCGCGCCCGACGTCCTGCTGATGGACGAGCCGACCAACCACCTCGACGTGGACGGCATCCTCTGGCTGGAAGGCGTCCTCGCCGATCGGGCCCGCGCCGTCCTCGTCGTGAGCCACGACCGCTACTTCCTCGAGCACGTGGCCTCCCGCATGCTCGAGCTGAACCGGGCCTACGCGGACGGCCTGTTCCAGACGGATGGCGGGTACAGCGAGTTCCTCGCCCGCCGCGACGAGTTCCTGCGCGGCCAGGCCGCCTACGAGGACTCGCTGGCCAACACGGTGCGCCGCGAGATCGAGTGGCTCCGGCGCGGCGCGAAGGCGCGCTCCACCAAGGCGAAGGGCCGCATCCGGGAGGCCGGCCGCCTGATCGAGGAGCTGGGGGACGCCCGGGCGCGAGCCGCCGGCGGGACCGCCGGCATCGAGCTCCCGGACTCGGGCCGCCGGACGCGCAAGCTTCTCGTGGCGCGGGGCCTGTCGAAGGCGCTCGGCGGCCGCCCGCTCATCCGCGACCTCGATCTCGCGCTCGTGCGCGGCACCCACGTCGGCCTCATCGGCCCGAACGGCAGCGGCAAGACCACGCTGCTCGACCTGCTCGCCGGCGCCCTCGCTCCCGACGCCGGCGAGATCGAGCGGGCCGAGGGCCTGCGGCTCGTCCGCTTCGACCAGCATCGCGGCGAGCCTGGACCCCGACCAGTCGCTCCGGCGGGCGCTCGTCGCCGGAGGGCGACACCGTCGTCTTCCAGGGCCGAACCATCCACGTCGCCGCGTGGGCCAAGCGCTTCCTGTTCCGGCCCGAGCAGCTCGAGCTGCCCGTCGGCCGCCTGTCGGGCGGCGAGCAGGCCCGCATCCTGATCGCGCGCCTGATGCTGGAGCCGGCCGACCTCCTGATCCTCGACGAGCCGACGAACGACCTGGACATCCCGACGCTCGAGGTGCTGGAGGACAGCCTGGCCGAGTTCGAGGGCGGCCTCGTCCTCGTCACCCACGACCGCTTCATGCTCGAGCGCGTGTCCAACGTCATCCTGGCCCTCGACGGCGAGGGCGGACGCCGAGACGTTCGCGGACTACGCGCAGTGGGAAGCGACCCGGGCCGCCCGGGCGCCGGCGCCGCGCGATCCTCCGGCGGCGCCGGCGTCGACGCGCGCGAGACCGAGGGCCAAGCGCCTGGGCTATCTCGAGCAGCGCGAGTGGGACGGGATGGAGCGGGCGATCCTGGACGCCGAGACCGCCGTCGAAGCGTGCCAGCGCGCGGCGGAGGATCCCGCGCATCGCCTCGGATCCGGCGGCGCTCCAGGCCCGCTACGCGGCGCTCGCAGGCCGCGCGCGCCCTGGTGGACCGGCTCTACGCCCGCTGGGCCGAGCTCGAGGCCAAGCAGCCCGAGGCGTAGCCGGAGCCCCCGGCGCGCCGACCTCGCCCCCGCGCTCCCGGCGGGCGTCTGGGGTTCCATGCTGCGCGGCCAGCGCGGGCCGAATCCCCTGACGCTTGACAACCGGCGGCCCTCGACGTAAAAAGCTCCGGTCTGGCGCTTCGCGCCATCCTCTGAACCAGCCAGCCATCTCGACGGGCTCCGTCGGGTAGCCAGCCAGCTCATCCGGGCCGCACCTTGCGCGCCCGGGAGGAGTCCCTGGATGCCTGGTTGGTGCGCCCGTGAGCTCGGACCGCCCTCCGCCTGCGGGCGATCCCCCGCACCCTCCGCCACCGGCCGCGGCCGGCGTCGCCTGGCCCCGAGCCTGGTCGGCGTCATCGGGCTCACCCGGACCTCGCGCCGGCATCCACCCGCTCGCTCTCATCGGGCCCGCAGCTCGTCGCGGCCCTGCGCCTTTCAACTCCGGCACCCGGGAGATCCGACATGCTGCGCCTTCGATCCATCGCGCCGGCGGCGACGATCCTGGCCGCTCTGCTGACCGTCGCGCTGTGCCTCCTCGGAGCAGTCTCCGCCACCGCCCAGCCGCAGGACGCGGGCAAGCCGGCGACGCCAGCCCCGGACAGCGGGCCCAAGAATCCCGTCTCGCTGGACCCGGTGACCGTTCGCGGGCTCCTGGACCAGGGGTACGGCGTGCAGGACGCGGCCACGGGCACCAAGACGGACACCCCCCTCATCGAGGTGCCGTCGACCGTCAACGTGCTCAACCGGCAGCAGCTCGACGCCCAGCATCTCCTGACCTTGCCCGAAGCGCTCCAGTGGGTGCCCGGCGTGTTCGACCAGAACAGCCGGAGCGGCTTCGACCGCTTCACGATTCGCGGCTTCTTCGCCGGGGATTCGGTCTTCCTGGACGGGCTCCGGACCGATCCCCGCTTCTGGATCAGCCAGGAGCTCTTCGGCATGGAGCGGATCGAGGTCCTCAAGGGGCCGGCGTCCGTGCTCTACGGCCAGATCGCCCCGGGCGGGGTCGTCAATCTCGTGTCGAAGCGTCCGCGCTTCGAGCCTCACTACGACCTGGGCCTCACCGTCGGCAGCTACGACTTCTACGAAGGCACGTTCGACCTCGGCGGAGCCGTCAACGCCGACAAGACCATCGCCGTGCGCGCGACCGGCCTCTACCTCGATCGCAACGACTTCGTCGACTTCGTGGAGAAGCAGCGCGCCTATTTCGCGCCGGCGGTGACGTTCAAGCTCGGCAGCGACACCACCCTCACCGTGCTCGGCAGCTACGTCTGGGAGGACTGGGTGGCTCCGCTCGAGCTCCCCGCCGAGGGAACCGTGCTGCCGAACCCGAACGGCAAGATTCCCATCGAGCGGTTCGTCGGCGAGCCGGCCTTCAACCGCACCGAGGACTGGCGGTTCCAGGGCGGAATCATCCTGGAGCACCGGTTCAACAAGGACCTCCGGCTCCGCAGCATCGTGCGGGGGCAGTACTACGAGGTCGAGGACGACGGGGTGCGGGGCTTCGAGCTGAGCGCCGACAAGCGCACCCTGACGCGCTTCGTCTCGGGCGGCCCCGTGCGCGGCTGGAGCATCGGCGCCGACACGAACGTGGAGTGGACCTTCCAGACCGGCCCGGTGTCGCACCGCGTCCTGGGCGGCGTCGATGTCTTCTACGACTACTTCAACAACCAGTTCTACTTCGGCCAGGACGTCGGACCGCTGGATCTCTTCGCGCCCGTCTACGGCTCGCCCGTGGCCAAGGGCGCGGTCGTGTACGACGCGACCGACACGATCACCCAGGTCGGCCTGTACGTCCAGGATCAGATGAAGCTCTTCGACAAGCTGACGCTCGTGCTGGGCGGGCGCTACGACCTCGCCTGGCACCAGCAGGACGACTACCTGTTCAACGCGGTCACCGAGCACGACGACACGGCCTTCACGTACCGGGCGGGGCTGCTCTACCAGTTCTCCCGGGCCTGGCCGTCTACGCGAGCTACGCCACGTCCTTCCAGCCGGTGACCTTCGGCGCCCGCGCGAACGGGACGGTGTTCGAGCCGGAGACCGGCGAGCAGGTGGAGGGCGGCATCAAGGTCGACATGTTCGGCGGCCGTCTCACGTCGACGGTCTCCGTGTATCACCTGACACGCCAGAACGTGACCGTCGACGACCCGAACAACGAGGGCTTCAGCATCCAGACCGGGGAGCAGCGGAGCCAGGGGGTCGAGGTGAGCGCGCAGGCCCGGATGGTGGACGGCTGGGACGTGACCGCCTTCTATGCCTACACCGACGGCGAGATCACCGAGGACACCACCTTCGCGGTGGGCAACCAGCTGCCCAACACGCCGAAGCACAGCGCCGGTCTGTGGACGAGCTGGACCTTTCCCAGCGGCCCGCTGAAGGGGCTCGGGGCCGGGGCCGGCTTCCGGTACGTGGGAGAGCGGCCCGCGGACCTGTCGAACGCGGTCACGCTGCCGGACTACGTCGTGGTCGACGCCGCGGTCTTCTATCGCCGCGGCCGGCTGTCTCTCGATCTGAACTTCAAGAACGTGACCAACGAGACCTATTTCAACGGGAACGGCAGCAGCTTCATCTTCCCCGGGGAGCCCTTCACGGTCCTCGGGCGGGTGGGCTGGAGCTTCTGACGGCCTGACGCCCCGCCGTCGAAGGCACGGCCGCCCCCGGATCGTCCGGAGGCGGCCGGGTTCTCCCTCAGCGCTTCAGGCCCTCCACGACCGGGGAGAGCATCTCGATGCCCTTCGGTCCCGGAGGATGGACGAGGCTGAGCGTGAGGTGCTGGACTCCGGCCGCCTGGAAGGTGCGCACGTGGGCCAGGATCTCGTCCGGCGTGCCCACGCGGGCCATCTGCCGCATGCCGCCGAGGTCGAAGGCCGCGATCCCGGGCGGCGTGCTGACACCGGGCACCCCCGGCCGCGGCTCCCCGGGCCGGATCAGCGCCACCCGGGTGCCGGCCGTGCGCATGATGCTCTTCGGGTCGCGCCCCACCTCGGCGCACGCGCGGTCCAGCGCCTCGAAGCGGCTGCCCACGTCGCTGGCGACGAGGTGGTAGTCGGAGTCGTAGCGATCGGCGTAGCGGGCGGCGAGGGCCAGCATTCGCGGACGCTGGGCGCCGATGAGGATCGGCGGGCCACCGGCGCGCGGGCCCCGCGGCTCGAGGACGCAGTCCCGCACCTGGTAGTACTGCCCCTGGAAGTCGACCCGACCCTCGCGGAGGAGGGGCACGATGATCGCGAGGGCCTCCTCGAAGCGCCCCACGCGGTGATCGTAGGGGATGCCGAAGGCGTGGTACTCCGGCTCGTGCCAGCCCGCTCCGAGCCCGAGGACGAGGCGCCCGCCCGACACCTCGTCGAGCGTGTCCGCCATCTTCGCGAGGATCGCGGGGTTCCGGAAGCCGGTGCACGCCACGAGCGGGCCGAGGTGGATGCGGCTCGTCGCCTCGCCGAGGGCGGAGAGAATCGTCCAGGACTCCCAGATCCCGCGGACCTTTCCCTCGGGCATGTTGACCTGCATGAGGTTGTCCGGCGGAGACTTCCGGAACAGGAGGTGGTCGGGCAGGAAGAGCGTGTCGACGCCGACCGCTTCCGCCGTGCGAGCCATCTCCCGGAGGTCGGTCCAGCGGACGGGCCGTCCGTCGCCGAGCGCTCCCGCGCCGATCGGAAGCATGAGACCCAGCCGCATCCTGTCCGTTCCTGTCACGCGCTTCTCCTCTCGGTCAATGGTGACGAAACCCGCGGCTTCCGGCGGCCAGACTGCCCGCGGTCAGCCTGCGCGATCAGCCGGCCGTCGGCCAGCCGTCAGCAACCGTCGGCCAACCGTCAGCCAACCCTAGATTGTAGCCCGCGGGACCCACACGCGCATGGCGCCCGGGCTTCGGTTCGCCCAGGCGAAGTACGGAATGGCCGACAGCTCGACCCGCCGGCGCGTCGGCGGTGGCCCGGAGCGCAGCGGGCGGTACAGCCGGTCGCCCCACGACGACGTGTCGACCCGGAACCCGGGTGCCCGGACGACCACGACGCCCTCGAGGAGAGCCGGGTCCCAGCGTGCGGCTCGACGCTCCGCTCGGGTCGATCTCGAGCTCGGCGATCGGGGCGTCGCCCTGATCGGCCTGCTCGAGGCAATAGACGAGCGGGCCGCGCTCGATCGCGACCGACCCGCGCGTCGACTCGATCGCCGGGTGCGGCTCGATCAGCCTCACGTCGATCGAGAGGTCGAGCTCCACGACGTCGCCCTGGCGCCAGCTGCGCTCGACACGGAGATAGCCTCCGGCGTCCGGCCGGGCGTCGACCGCTCCGCCGTTCACGCGGACCGTGGCGTGCCCGCACCACTCCGGGATCCGCAGCGCGAGCGGCCACGCGCTGCCGTCGCCCTCCTCGACCGTCAGCCGGACCGATCCCTCCCACGGGTAGCGCGTCTCCATCCGGAGGGCCACGGGGCGCCCCGATGCCAGCTGGGTCGCGATCCGGGCCGGCGCGTACTGGTGCACCTGGAGGCCCGCGCGATCGCGCGTCGCGACGTAGTGCCCGAGCGACGCCAGGAGCCGCATGACGTTCGGCGGGCAGCAGGCGACCAGATGCCACTCCTTTCGCCGGCAGCCCCCGCGCCCGAGGTTCTCGGCCAGCCCGTTGCTGGCCAGGGGGTTCACGTAGAAGTACCGCTCGCCGTCGAGCGACACGCCGGCGAGCACGGCGTTGTGGAGCGTCCGGTCGATCAGGTCGGCGAAGCGCGACTGGCCGGTCGCCAGCAGCATCCGCCAGCTCCACAGGATGCTGGCGATGGCCGCGCACGTCTCGCAGTAGGCGAGGTCGTTCGGCAGCTCGTACGGCTGGCCGAACGCCTCTCCCAGGTGGCGCGAGCCGACCCCGCCCGTCACGTACAGCTTGTGACTGGTGAGGTCCGCCCACTGCCGGTCGAGCGCGGCGAGGAGCGCCGCCTCCCCGGTCTCCAGGTACACGTCCGCGACGCCGGCGGTCAGGTACAGCGCGCGGACGGCGTGGCCCTCGACCTCGGCCGCCTCGCGCACGGGCACGCGGTCCTGGTAGTAGGCGGCGCTGTTGTAGCGGCCGGGGCCGAGCCAGGCGTGGCCGCGCTGATCGAGGAAGAACCCGGCCAGGTCGAGGTAGCGCCGCTCGCCGGTCTCCCGGTACAGCTCGATGAGCCCCATCTCGATCTCCGGATGGCCGGGCGTCCCGGGCTCCTTGCCGGGCCCGAAGCGCGCGTCGAGATAGTCCGCGAAGCGCCGGGCGATCCGGAGCAGGCGGTCGTCGCCGGTGGCCCGATGGTGCGCGACCGCCGCCTGGAAGAGGTGGCCCGCGCAGTAGAGCTCGTGGCCCTGGGCGAAGTCGGTCCAGCGCCGGCCCGGCTCCGCCACCGTGTAGTGGGAGTTCAGGTAGCCGTCCTCGCCCTGGGCGGCGCCGACGATGTCGATGGCCGCCGCCATGTGAGACAGGAGCCAGTCGCTCGGGCACCCGCGCGTGCTCGTAGGCGGCCGCCTCGATCCACTTGTACACGTCCGAGTCCATGAAGACCGGGCCCTGGTAGCGCCCGCTCGATCGGCCGGCGGCGATGCGGAGGTTCTCCAGGTTCCCCGCCTTCTCGAGCATCCGGTAGCCGTGGGGCAGGGCGGCGTCGCGGTTGGTTGCCTGCCGGCGGGCCCACAGGCCGCCCTCGATCGTCACGGCGCCTCCGGCGAGCGTCTGCCACATCGCCGCCGGACTGTGAGTGGTGTCGGTCGGGCTGGCGCCGCGGGTCGGGATTGCCTGTCATCTGGTCCTCCAGCGTGAGCGGGTTGGGCAGGTTCAGAACGGGGCCGATCTCAGCCGGTGAAGCGCGCTTCGGGCAGGCCGCGCACGCCCGGGTCGAGAGCCAGAATGCCTCCGGCCCAGGGCTGGGTCGCGAGCGCGTCCGGCGAGAGGCCGATCGTCGCCGAGGTCACGTACAGCACCGTCGAGGTCCGGCCCGCCGAAGGCCGGGCAGGTGGGGCGCTGGACCGGCAGGCGGATCACGCGCTCCGTGCGCCCGGTGGGATCGTGCCGCGTCAGCTGCCAGCCGTCCCAGTGCGCGAGCCACACGAATCCCTCGGAATCGACGGTCGCGCCGTCCGGGTGGCCCTCGTCGCCGGAGAGCGTCACGAACACGCGGCGGTTCGCGATCTCGCCGCGTTCGGGGTCCGAGTCCCACGCCCACACGGTTCGGCGCATGGTGTCGGCGTGGTACATGGTCCGCCCGTCGGGGCTCCAGCAGAGCGAGTTCGAGATGACGATTCCGTCGACCATCCGGCGGCACGAGCCGTCGGGATCGAGCCGGTAAAGCGCACCCGTGGGCGCGGTCTCGGGATCGTGCATGCTACCGGCCCAGAACCGACCGCGCCGGTCGGGCTTCCCGTCGTTGAAGCGGTTGTCCGAGCCGGTCCAGCTCGGGCGTGGCGATGGGTCGGATCGCCCCCGTGTCGAGATCGAGGGAGTGGAAGCCGGAGCGCAAGGCCACCACCAGGCCGCCGGCCGCGCGCCGGACGAGGGAGCCCACCGTCTCGGGCGCCGGCCACCGCGTGTCCTGGCCGGTGGCGGGATCGAACCGGTGCACGCTCCGGCCCTTGATGTCGACCCAGTAGAGGCGCCGGTCCTCCGGGTCCCAGAGCGGCCCCTCGCCGAGGAGCGCCCGCGCCGGCAGGACACAGCGGATGCCGGTCACGATCCGGGGGGCGTGAGAAGGCCGGGCATGCCGGCGCGAGCGCAGCGCGTGCCGCCTCACAGGGTCTCCGGGACCAGGGCGAGCGAGACGCGCACGGACTCCCCGGGAGCGAGCGTGAGCATTCCGGTGTCCGTCCGGCCGGCGGCCGCGAGATTGAAGGCGTCGGTGATGTGGCTGACCGGCTCGGCGCAGAAGAACGACTCGCCGGGCGGCGTGTAGACGACCAGCGTCCCGAGCGGGCCGCGCGCCCCGAGCCGGAGCCGGACGCCGCGCTCGGGCCACGCGACGACGGCCCGGCCGTCCCAGCCGACGAAGGCGTTGTCGAGCGCCACCCGGTCCACGAGGAGCCCCCGTCCCGGATCGCCGTCCGGCGCCGGCGCCACGCAGGCGACCGGCAGCACCTCGGCGTCGGTCTGCCAGAGCCCGGTGACGCGCGCGGTGAGGGTCGTCCCCGCCGTCCGCGGGAAGTAGGGGTGCCAGCCCAGCCCTGCGGGCATGGCCGCGTCGCTCTCGTTCGAAAGCGTCAGCTCGAGCTCGAGGCTCGTCGGGGTCACGGAGATCCGTTGCGCGGCCCGATACGCCCACGGCCACGCGCCCGGAGCATGCCGATACTCGAGGACAGCCTCCGCCGGGCCCGCGCTCGTGACGGTCCAAGACGTCTGGAAGCCGTGGCCGTGGAGCGCGTGGCGGTCCTGGGGGCGGCTCGACGGGAGGCTCACCGAGCGCGGGCCGAACGACGAAGCGGCCATCGCGGATCCGGTTCGACCATGGGACCAGCGGGAAGCACCCCATCGCCCACGGGTCGCGCCGCGCGAGGGCCAGGTCGGACGCGGGGCGGAGGAGCTCCGTGGCGGGTCCGGTCATCTCGGACCAGAAGCGCGCGATCGCGCCACCGACCAGAGGCGCGAGGACGACGCCGAGCGGGCCGCTCCGGAGCGTGATCGGGTCCATGCCGGCCGAGGATACCGGGTCGCCCGAGGTTCCGGCAAGCCGACTCGCCTGTGCTAGCGTGAGGGCCGGCTCGCCGCCGACCAACCGTGACCACTTCCGGCAACCCAAGGAGGCCTTCATGACGTACGCCACGTACCCGAGCTTGCGCGACCGCGTCGTCCTCGTGACGGGCGGGGCGAGCGGCATCGGCGCCTCGATCGTGGAGCACTTCTGCGCCCAGGGCTCGCGCGTGGCCTTCGTCGACATCGACCGCGCGGCCGCCGAGCGTCTGCGGGAGGCGATCGCGGGGACGGGCCGGGAGCGGCCGCTGTTCCTGCCCTGCGATCTCAGGGACATCGCGGCCCTTCGCGGCGCGGTCGTCGAGGCGCGCCGCCAGCTGGGGCCGATCCGGGTCCTCGTCAACAACGCCGCGCACGACGAGCGCCACGCGCTCGACACCGTCACACCCGAGTACTGGGACGATCGCCTCGCGGTCAACCTGCGGCACCAGTTCTTCGCGGCCCAGGCCGTGTACCCGGACATGGCGGCCGCCGGCGGGGGCGCGATCGTCAACCTGGGCTCCACCTCGTGGATGGTCGGCCAGGGCGGGATGCCCGGCTACACGGCGGCCAAGTCGGGGGTCGTCGGGCTGACGCGAGGGCTCGCGCGCGACCTGGGCCCGCACAACATCCGGGTGACCTGCGTCGTGCCCGGGCTGGATCATGACCGAGCGCCAGCTCAAGCTCTGGCTCACCCCGGAGGGCGAGGCCGAGCTGCTCCGCCGCCAGTGCCTGAAGCGAAAGCTCGTGCCGGAGGACATCGCCCGGGCGATCCTCTTCCTCGCCGCCGACGACAGCGCCGGCTGCACGGCGCAGAGCTACGTGGTCGACGCCGGCTGGACCTGATCGCCGCGGGCTCTAGGCGATCTCGATCCGGCGGGCCGGGGTCTTCACCGTCAGCGGTGCGACCCTCGACCGTCCAGCCGCGGTCGGCGCCGTCCAGCGCCGCCCGTTCCAGGCGGGGCAGGGCGTGGCCCTCGGCGGCCACCTGGGTCGGCGCCTCGGCATCGTGCAGGCGCCAGACGAGCGGACCCGGCGTCGCGGCGCCCGCCGCGTCGACGCTCAGCGTCACCCGCCGGCCGTCGCGCCGGGCGTGGAGCACGGCCGATCCGGCGTCGGTGCGGAGAGCGAAGGCCGCCTCCGTCGTCACGAAGGCCTCCACCGTGAGCGGGCCGGCCCGTCGCCTCGGCCACGTGATTCCGCACGGGGCCCGAGCACGAGGAGACTGTTCTCGCGGAGGTAGAGCGGCAGCTCCCGGAGCGGCACCTGGCGGCGCAGCGTCCGCGGACCCTGCGTGGACCGTCCCGCTCCACCAGTCCATCCAGCGCCCCGGCGGCAGGTACGTGGTGACGGTGCCGCCCGCGCTGGTGACGGGCGACACGAGGAGCTCCCGTCCGAGGCAGTACTGGAGGTCGAAGGCGTAGCCGGCCGGGTCGTCCGGGAACTCCATGACCATCGGGCGCATGAGGGGCACGCCCGTCGTCGGTGGCCTCCCAGCCGTGGCTGACCAGGTACGGCACCAGCTGGCTGCGGAGCCGCGCGTACTCGCGGAAGATCGCCAGGGCCTCCTCCCCGAACAGCCAGGGGTCCCGTGGCGTCGCCCCGTGGTACCGGCTGAGGGCGGAGAGGAACCCGAGCTGCGCCCAGCGGACGTAGAGCTCGGGCGAGGGCTCGCCCCAGAACCCGCCGATGTCGTGGCTCCAGTAGGCGAGCCCGCTCATCGCGCTGGCCAGGCCGCCCCGCAGCGTGTTGGCCATGTCGAGGAACGTGCACTCGGAGTCACCCGCCCAGTGGCCGGGGTAGCGCTGCACGCCGGGCGCCGCGCTCCGCGACCAGGCGACGGCGCGCGGGCCACGGGCGGCCTGGGTCGCCTCGAAGGACTCGCGCTGGAAGAGGAGCGGGTAGGGGTTGTGCATCTCGGCGCCCGCTGAGCCCGTTCGCGAAGCGGGCGTCCTCCGGGATCTCCTCGGCGAAGTCCGGCTTGAAGGAGTCGGCGCCGAGCGCCAGCTGGCGGTCCAGCAGCCCCCGGTACCAGCGGACGGCCGCGGGGCTGGTGAAGTCGACGATGGCGCAGAGCCCCATGCCCCGCTCCGTGCGCTGGCTCCACACGAGAGCGTCGTAGACGCTGCCGTCGGGGCGGCGCAGGAAGTAGCCGCCGGCGACGCCTTCCTGATAGAGCGCGCTCTGGCAGCGAGACGTAGGGGTTGATCCACAGGCAGTTGCGGAAGCCTTCCCGGTGCAGGGCGGCCATGAGCCGCGCGGGGATCCGGCAGGCGCTCGGCGTCCCACTCGAAGTCGCACCACATGAAGGCGCGCTGCCAGAACGAGTCCAGGTGGAAGACGTCGCAGGGGATGCCCTCCTGCCGGAGCCGGCGCGCGGTCTCGAGCACGGAGGCCTCGGTGAACTTCACGAAGCAGGTGGAGGCCCACAGGCCGAAGGCCCACTCCGGCGGGACCGGCGGCTTCCCGGTCATGTCCGTGTAGACGCCGACGATCTCCTTCGGCGTGCCGGCCAGCACGTAGTAGTCGAGCTCGGGGCCGGCCGCCTCGATCGTGAAGGTGCGGTTCGACCGGCTCCCCAGGTGGAACGTCACGGCGGTGGGGACGTCCACGAAGAGACCGTAGCCGCGGCTGCCGACCAGGAGCGGGATGTTCTTGTACGCGGTCTCCGAGCGGGCGCCGTACGGGTTGCGGTTCCAGATCCGGATCGACCGCCCCACGTGGTCCAGCCGCGTGAACTTCTCGCCGCCGCCGAAGAAGTGGTCCTCGGGATCGAGCAGGAGGTTGTCCACGACGGCCAGCGCCCGGCGGGCGGGGTCGTGGGGCAGGGTCTCGACCTGGAGGCCCGGCCGGGGCCCCAGGCGCTGGCCGGCGAAGTTCACGTCGTCCTGCACCTCGTGGGTCAGGAGCCGGCCGTCGGCGGTCCGGAAAGCGAGCTGCCAGGGATCGAGGGTCGCCTCGACCGTCAGGTGGGCGGTGCGCAGGACGACCCGCCCCTCCGGCGTCTCCAGGGTCCACGGGCCCCGCTCGGGCCGTTCGGTGACGTACGTGAAGGCCTTGGCGACGGCCACCGCGCCGGCGGTGATGCGCACGCGCACGGCGCGCGGCCCGGCGACCTCGACGGCGACGCGGGCCGGCGCGAGGAGCTCGGTGGCGCACCGGAACTCCACGCCGTCGGGGGTGCGCTCCCACCCGAGCGCCCGGCCAAGACCAAGGTTGCGGGATTCCATGGCTCCTCCGCGGTCCGTCGGTGGTGGGGCTAGCCCTTCACGGCGCCCAGCGTCAGCCCCCGGACCAGGAACCGCTGCAGGGCGACCGTCATGACGATGTTCGGCAGCATGACCATCACCGCGGCCGCGCTCATCTCGCCGTACAGCGGGCCCGCGTCGGTGTTGAACCCGGCGATGACGACGGGCAGGGTCTTCGCCTTGACGCCGCTCAGGATCAGCGCGAAGAGAAACTCGTTCCAGGACACCAGGAAGGCGAAGATCGCGGCGACGACGAGGCCGGGCGCCACGATCGGAAGCACGACCCGCAGGAGCACCCCGACGCGGGAGCAGCCGTCGATCATGGCCGCCTCCTCGATCTCGAGGGGGACGTCCATGAAGAACCCGATGAGGAGCCAGATGGTGAACGGAAGGGCGAAGGAGATGTAAGCGATCACGAGACCGGTGTAGGTGTCGAGCAGCCCGAGGCGCTGCATCATGAGGTAGTACGGCACCACCAGGACGATGCGGGGCGCCATGCGGGTGACCAGCACCATGAAGCGCACCGCGTCGGATCCGGGGAATCGGAAGCGGGCGAATCCGTAGCCCGCCAGCACCCCGAGCACGAGGCTCCCGACCGTCGTTCCGATCGCGATCACCAGGCTGTTCGTCAGGTACTCGATGAACGGGATGTTGCCCAGCACCCAGCGGTAGTTTTCGAGGACCGGGGTGAAGAAGAGCCACTGGGGCGGGCGGGCGTACAGACTCCGCTCCGTCTTGAACGAGGCCGTCGTGATCCAGAAGATCGGGAACAGGGTCCAGAAGAGGATGGGGACGAGCGCGATCACCGTCAAGACGACCCGGAGCCGGGTCGGTTTCACGCGGCGTTTCCGGCTCGACGCGGCGGACGCAGGATCGTCCGCATCAGGACCCAGCACATGAGGGCGACGAGCGCCAGCGTGACCATCCCGAAAGAGTTGGCCAGGCCCATGTGTCCGAGCCCGAACACGCGGTAGTTCAGCATCTGGATCGTCTGGGTGGCGGTGCCGGGGCCGCCCCCGGTGAGGACGAAGATGATGTCGAACTCCCGGAAGGCGTCCATGCCGCGGATCAGGAGCGCCACCAGCATGATGTAGGTCAGGAGCGGCACCGTCACATGGCGGAACGATTGCCAGCGGGACGCCCCGTCGACCGCGGCGGCCTCGTAGAGTTCGGCGGGCAGCATCTGGAGGCCGGCGTAGAGCACCAGGAACATGAACGGGATCGTGCGCCACGCGTCGACGAGCGTGATCGACACGAGGGCCAGGGTCGGGTCGCCGAGCCAGGACGGGCGGCCGAACCCGGCGAGATTCAGGTAGTAGTTCAGGACCCCCAGCTCGGGGTGAAAGATGACGCGCCACATCGTCGCGCCGACGACCGGCACGATGAAGAGGGGCAGCAGCAGGAGCACGCGGAGGGGTCGGAGGAACCGGAGCGGCTGGGCGAAGAGCAGGGCGAGGCCCAGCCCCGCGAGGAACTCCACGGCCACCGCCCCGACCGTGAACAGGGTGGTGACCACGACGGCACGCCCGAACTCGGGGTCGGTCGCGAGCTGCAGGTAGTTACCCGAGCCCGACGAACCGGATGTTCCGCGGGCGGAGGAGCCACCACTCGTAGAAGCTGATCCACGCGGAGTAGATCAGCGGAACCAGGTCGATCGCGAAGAGGAAGACGAGGCCCGGAAGCAAGAACCAGCGTCCTGCCCGGGCCCCGCCCATTGGCTTGCTCAGTCCGGCCCAGTTCCCCCCTACTTGCCGAGGACCCTGTTTACCCCGGCGTCGATCTCCTTCAGCGCGGCGTCGAGGGTGAGCTCGCCCGCCGTCAGCTTCCCGGCCGTGATGCGGACGTGCTCTTGGATGTCGGCATACTCTGTGTAGCGCGGCCGCCCCTTAGTGACCTGGAGGCTGGCCAGGAGGGTCTCGGCGTAGGGCAGGGCGGCCTTCGTGCCGGCGTCCTGAAGGACGGACACGCGCGGGCTGTGGATGGCCGACGTCGCGCTCGGGAACTTCACGGCGGCGAGCCCGAACTCCTTGCTCGAGATCCACTTGGCGAACTCGAACGCCGCGTCCTGATTCGGGCTGTTCTTGGCGATCGCGATCGTCCAGACGCCGCGCATGGGCGTCTGGCGGACCGCCTTCGGCACCACGCGCGTAGCCTAGCTTCCCGGCCACGCTCGACCGGGTCGGGTCCTCCATGGGCTTCGCGCCCGAGGCCCACTGGATGGCCATCGCGGCCTGACCGGTCTGGATCGCCTTGTTGACGTCGGCGAAGGTGTAGCTTCGGACGTTCGGAGGGGTGAACTTCAGGAGCTCCAGGAACATCTCCCCGCCCTTCCGGCCCGCGGGGGTGTTCGCGCCGCCGCGTCCCTGGGCGTCGATCAGCTCGGCCCCCTGGGACCACATGGCCAGGAGGAGGTACAGCGACGTCTGGATGTCGCTGCTCGCGGTCATGGCGAACCCGTACTGCTCCTTGGCCGGGTCATGGAAGGCCTTCGCCGTCGCCAGGAGCTCGTCCCAGGTCGCGGGCGGCTTGAGGTTCTTCTGCGCGAAGAGATCCTTCCGGTACACGAGGATCTGGACGTTCGGGTCCACCGGGAGCGCGTACTGCTTCCCCTGGAAGGCCCCGGAGGCGACCGTCGTCGGGACGAAGTCCTGCATGTCGACGCTCTTCAGCCGCTCGTCGAGCGGCGTGAGGAACTCCGAGAGCGGCGGGACCCACGGCTCGTCCAGGAACAGAACGTCGAACCGCCCGCCGGTGCTGAGCGCGAGGAGGTTCTTCTTGTACATGTCGGCGAAGGGCGACGCATCGATGAGCACCTTGATGCCCGTCTTCTTCTCGAACTCGGGCAGGTTGGCGCGGAGGACGTCCTCCTTGAACCCGGCCAGCATCGACAGCGTGATGGTCTTGCCCTGGGCCCAGGCCGTCGAGCCCGCGACCAGGAGAGCGGTGACGACCAGGGTCAGGACCACGGCGAACCTCGATTCGCGCGCCGCGCCTCGAGCAGACCGGCCTCGATGTATGGCTCTCATCTCCACGCCCGTCCTTTCCGCGCGGGCTGGCCCGGGCGTCATGCCCGGACGGTGCCGCGCCTCCGTGGCGTTCTGGACCGTCAGCATCGTCTCGACCGAGAGGGTCGTCGGGGTCTCCGATCTGGAGTGTGACCGGTCACGAATCTAGCACCGGACCGCCCGGACCCAAAGGGCCCGGTTCCCGGGGGGTGGGGTCGCGAGCGCGCCCGGGTCGCCGCGCGCCCGCGCCGCGGGGCGGCCGGCCCTCGATTGACAGGTCTGCCGGCCCCTTGCTAGGGTGTGACCGGTCACACGGATCGGAGCGAATCATGAGCCCACCCCCGTCGCGGAAGCGGGTGACCATCCGGGACGTTGCCCGGTTCGCCCGCGTGTCCCACCAGACGGTCTCGCGCTTCATCAACGGCGAGAATCACATCGCGCCGCTGACCCGCACGCGGGTGGAGCAGGCGATCGCCAAGCTCCGGTTCCATCCGAGCCACATCGCCCGCAGCCTGGTGAGCCGGCAGACGAAGACCGTCGGCCTCGTCATGGGCGACGTCGCGAGCCCCTTCTTCCCGGACGTCGCGCGCGGAGCCGAGGACGTGCTGGCGGCGGCGGGCTACAGCCTGATCCTCTCCAGCAGCCGCCGGGATCCCGAGCGGGAGCTCCGGAACGTCAAGCACCTGCTCGAGCGCAGCAGCGACGGCCTGATCCTCGGGGCGCCGCAGTGTCCGCCCGAGGAGCTCGCCGAGCTGGCCCGGCGCGCCGACATCCCGATGGTGTTCCTGAACCGCGAGGTGAAGGGACCCCAGGTCGCCGCGATCTGGATCGACTGGCCGGCCGCCACCGCCGAGGTCGTGGCATACCTGACCGGGCTGGGCCACCGGCGCATCGCGCTGGTCGTGCCGTCCCGGAGCGACGCCCGGGTGGGCAACCGGGAAGACTGGTACCGCCCGGCCCTGGCCCGGGCCGGCCTCGGTCCCGAGCGGGGCCTGATCTTCCGGGACGCCATGTCTCTCGAGGGCGGCCACGCGGCCGGCCGGCGCCTCCTCGCCCTCGCGGCCCGCCCGACGGCCGCCATCTGCCACAACGACGTGATGGCGATCGGTCTCCTGCAGGCCTGCGCCGAGCAGGGGGTGCGCGTGCCCCGAGACCTCTCGATCGTCGGATGGGACGACGTGCCGTACGCGAGCCTGGTCACGCCCCCGCTCACCACCGTCCGCGTGCCCCGCTACGAGCTCGGCCAGGCGGCGGCGCGGAGGCTGCTCGATTTGATGGCCGGCCGGCCCGGCGGCCTCGCCGAGCCGCCCCTGGCCCTCGAGCTGGTCCGTCGCCAGAGCTGCCGGCCCCCGCGGGACGGCGAGTCCCGAGTCCCTGATGTTCGGCCCGAAGCCGACGAGCCACTCGTCAAAGGAGGAGCGCGGCGCCCGCGCCGCAGGTCGTCGACGTCGTCGTCATGATCGTCAGATCGCAGGACGCCCTCGGACTCGAAGAGGGTGAAAGGGGAGACCCATGAGCGATCCGGAGGACATCGAGCGAGCCCACGAGGAACACGGCGGCCTGTCACGCCGCACGATGCTGCGGCTCGGGATGCTCGCCATCTCGGCGACGCAGCTCCCGGCCGGCCCGGCCGGGGCGCAGGCGCCCAAGCCGGGGGCGCACCTGATCGGCAAGCTGGAAGGGGCGGAGGTCGTCACCGACGCCGCCCAGATCCCGAAGCGCTTCAACGAGGCGCCGCAGCTCGCCGAGCTGGTCAAGGCGGGCAAGCTGCCGCCGGTCGAGCAGCGCATCGGCCAGGACCCGCTGGTCGTCAAGCCCCTCCGCGAGATCGGCAAGTACGGCGGGACCTGGCGCCGCGGGTTCACCGGCCCCTTCGACACGTCGAACGCGCATCGCGCCGCCCAGAACGACAAGCTCCTCTACTTCGACTACACCGGGACGAAGATCGTCCCGAACATCGCCCGCGGATGGGAGGTCAGCCGCGACGGCAAGGTCACGACGCTCCTCCTCCGGCGGGGCATGAAGTGGAGCGACGGGCAGCCGTTCACGGCCGACGACTTCGTGTTCTGGTTCGAGGACGTGTACCAGAACAAGGAGCTGGTGCCGACGCCGCTGACCGTCATGACGATCAACGGCAAGCCGATCACGATCAAGAAGGTCGACGCGGCCACGGTGCAGTTCGTCGCGCCGGATGCCTACTACGCGCTTCCCGTCGTGCTCGCCTCGGTGTGGGGCATCGGGCACCACGCGCGGTTCGGCCGGGACGCGCTCGGCGGGTTCGCGCCGGCCCACTACATGAAGCAGTTCCACCCGAAGTACACGGCCAAGGCGGAGATCGACAAGAAGGTCGCCGAGGTCAACGTCAACAGCTGGGTGACGCTCTTCAAGAACCGCAACAACTCCTGCGTCAACCCCGACCTGCCGGTCGTGACGCCCGTGGAAGACGACCTCGCCGATCAACACGCCGCGGTTCGTCCTGGAGCGGAACCCGTACAGCGTGTGGGTGGACACCGCCGGGAACCAGCTCCCGTACATCGACCGCATCCAGATGACGCTCGGCGAGAACCTCGAGATCATCAACCTCCGCGCGATCGCGGGGGAGTACGACTCGCAGGCGCGGCACATCGACATCGGGAAGCTTCCGGTGCTGCTCGAGAACCAGCAGAAGGGCGGCTACCGCGTCTACCTGGACCCCTCGGACCAGGGCGCCGACGTGGGGCTGTTCTGCAACTCGAGCTACGAGAAGGACGCCGAGATCGCGAAGTGGCTCAGCTCACGGGAGTTCCGGATCGCGCTCTCCCACGGCATCGACCGCCAGCAGATCAACGAGACGTTCGTCCTGGGGCTCGGGCAGACCGGGTCGGCGGCGCCGGGCGAGCGCACCCCCTACTTCCCGGGGCCGGAGTTCAAGACGCTCCACAGCGCCTACGACGTCAAGCAGGCCAACGAGATGCTCGACAAGCTCGGCCTGGACAAGAAGGACGCCGAGGGGTACCGCCTGCGGGCCGACGGCGCGGGGCGGCTCCAGATCGCGCTGACGACCTACGTCGGCTTCCTGCCGTACACGAAGATCGCCGAGATGATCTCCGAGCACTGGAAGAAGATCGGCATCCGGGGAGACGTCCAGGAGCTCGAGCGCGGGCTGGCCACCGCCCGCATGCGGGCGAACGAGCACCAGATCTACTTCGAGACCCAGTGGGGCGCCGACAACATGTACGGCCACGCCCCGTGGTTCTTCCCCACCGACGGCGGGGTGCCGACGGGCCCGCTCTACGGGACGTGGTACTCGAGCGCCGGGGCGCAGGGCAAGACCCCGCCGCCCCGGATGCGCGAGCTGATGGAGAAGTACCGGAAGTCGTTCGGCGTGCCGGATCAGGAGCGGACGCAGCTGGCCAAGGAGGTCTGGAAGATCGCCCTCGACGAGCTGTGGGTCATCCCGGTCATCTCGAACTCCCCGGCGTCCCAGGGCGTGCGGGTGATCAAGAACAACATGGGCAACATCCCGGAGCGCCTCTGGAACAGCGCGGTGAGCGACAACCCGCACATCGCCCACACGGAGACCTGGTACTTCAAGTCGTAGTCCGCACCGTCACGGCGTACGCGGGCTGGGCGGGGAGGCGGACGAGGGTGAACCCCTCGCCGTCGACCCACCAGCCCGCCCCGGCCGCGCCGGGGCCGGCCAGCTTCGGCAGCTCGCCGCGGCCTTCCACGGTCACCGCGGCCGGCCGGTCGATCCGGAGCCGGAGCACGTAGCGCCGACCGGCCGGGACGACCGACGGGTCGCCGGCCGGCTGGCCGATCCGCACCACCACGCGGCCGGGCCCGGCCTCGCACTCGAGCGGCGTCAGCGCGTGGCGGCCCTGCCGGTAGGCGTTCGACCGGCCGTCGTCCTCGTAGAGCTCGAAGCGTGACGCGCCGCGCCGGATAGATCAGGAGCGTCACCTCGTCGAGCGGCCGCTCGCCGGTGTGCTGGACGACCGGGCCCATCGGCAGGATCGCCCCGGCCCGGACGAGGAGCGGCAGCCGGTCGACGGGGGCGGGGAGCGTGACTCCTCCCGGGCCCTCGTAGGACGCGCCGGTCCAGAAGTCGTGCCACCGGCCCGCGGGGAGGTAGACGGGCCACGCCGTCGCGCCCTCGCGCGTCACCGGCGCCACCAGGAGGTCGTCGCCCCACAGGAACTCGTGGCCGATCGTCCAGGTCCGGGGGTCGTCCGGATAGTTGAGGACCAGCGGCCGCATGAGGGGCAGGCCGTGGGCATACGCCTGCCACGCGAGCGTGTAGGTGTACGGCAGCAGCTGGTAGCGGAGCTCGGCGTAGCGCCGGCAGATGGCTTCCACCTCGGGGCCGTGCGCCCACGGCACGTGCTCCCGCCAGACCCAGCCGTGCGAGCGGAAGATCGGGCTGAAGGCGCCCAGCTGGAACCAGCGCGCGTAGAGCTCGCCCGTCTCCGGCACCGGATGGAAGAAGCCGCCGATGTCCGTGCCCCAGTACGGAATCCCGGACAGGCCGGTGTTGAGCCCCAGCGGGACCTGGGCCTCGAGGGTCGGGAAGTCGTTGTTGATGTCGCCCGACCAGCACGTCGCCCCGTAGCGCTGCATCCCCGCCGCGCCGGACCGGCAGAGGAGGAACACCCGCTGGTCGGGGCGATCGGCCGCCTCGCCCTCCGCGAACGCCTGATGGCGGTGGCGATCGTAGACGTTGTGGAGGAGCGTCCCGTCGCCCGCCTGAAGCTTCGCCGTCGCCGGCGGCCCCTCCCCGCCGTCGAGCCACCAGCCGGTGATCCCGAGCCGCCTCAGGTCCTGGTGCGCAGCCCACCACCAGCGGCCCACGGCCGGATCGGAGAAGTCGAGGTAGCGCTGGCCTTCGCGGTACGTCGCGGGGGCGCGCCCGCTGGCGCTCACGCGCTCGTACCCCGCCGTCAGGAGATAGCCGCGCGACTCCGCCTCGGCGAACAGCGGGGAGTCCTCGTGGAGCACCGGGTACTCGTGGGTGATGAGCTCGAAGTGCTGGGCCCGGGCCTCCCCGAGGATGCC
Organism: uncultured Candidatus Rokubacteria bacterium; assembly: GCA_963745015.1. Taxonomy (GTDB): domain Bacteria; phylum Methylomirabilota; class Methylomirabilia; order Rokubacteriales; family DASRDR01; genus DASRDR01. The sequence goes on along the minus strand of CAVUVU010000004.1, from coordinate 134,785 downwards.
GGCGGGATCCGGCCAGAGCTCCGGCTGGAACTCGAGGTGCCCGACGCCGCGGTTCCACCCGTGCGCCTCGCCGTACGTCGAGAGATAGATGAGGCCGTCGCAGGGGATGCGCTTGTCCCGGATGGTGCGCGGCAGCTGGCGCAGCTCGGCCGTGTCGTGGAAGTGCCGGGTCGACTGGAGGAACCCGAGCGCCCAGCGCGGGGGCATCGGGGCGCGGCCGAGCAGCTCCGCGACCTCGCCCATCACCGCGCGGAGATCCTGGCCGATCAGGAAGTACCAGGTGAGCCGCCCGGACTCCGCCGCGTAGACGATGCGCACGCCGTTGTCGGAGCGCCCCACCGTCAGCCGGGCGTCGCTCGTGTTGTCGAAGAACACCGCGTAGCCGCGGTTCGAGACGAGGAGCGGCACGCCCATGTCCGAGCCCGGGCCGTGGCCGAGGTGCGTGTTCCAGAGCTGCCGGCTCACGCCGAGCCGGTCGAGCTGGGCGCCGCCCTGGCCGAGCCCGTAGAAGTGCTGCTCGCCATTGAAGACGAAGCGCGCGTGGAAGCGCGTCCGGCCGTCCGGGGACCGCTCCGCCGCCATCCCGCCGTCCGGCGGCTCCCGGAGGAGCCACGCGCCCGCGGCGTCCAGGAAGGCCAGGCGGATCGGCGAGGTCGACACCTCCACGCGGAGATCGGCTCGTCGCCAGCCGCACGGGCTCGCCATCGTGGAGATCCACCGGCGCGCCGGGCCAGTCGCGGGGGCCGACGTAGGACGGCGCCGCGTCCTCTCCGGCCCCTTCCAGGTCGATCCGCACGATGCGCGGCGTGCAGACCGTGACGGACACGCGCGACGTGCCCTCGCTGAACCGCACGGTGGATCCGTCCCGCTCGAATCGCGACGCGGCCCGCGGCCGGATAGCCAAGCCCTGCCTCCTCGTTCGAATGCCCGATGTGCGTTGGACCGGCGAGTGGGGTGGCCCCCCGGACCCTGCGACCTTCGCGGCCGAGATCCCGGAAGCACCCACGCCACCCGGTGACGTGACCGGTCACATCCTATCAGACCGTCTCGTTCCGCAACTTTCGATCGTGGCCGGGCCCGCCATGCGAGCCGCGGGTGAAGCCGGAGACGAACCGAGGCGCGGCGTCTCCGCCTGGATGACGGCGAGGCCGGATTGGGACGGCGCGGTCGCTGGATTTGCGTCGGGGCATCCCGTATACTTCCGGCGGTTTGCCCGGCTCCCGGGCATGCATGCTATGGACCGGCGGAACCTTCAGTCGCAGCTTCCCACCGGGGTGAAGATCTACCTCCCCGACGAGGCGGCCCGTCTCCGGGGCCTCCAGGAGCGCCTCCTCGGCGTCTTCCGGCTGTGGGGCTACCGCGAGGTGATGACCCCGACCTTCGAGTTCTTCGACGCCCTCGCGCTGGGGACGGACGAGGCGCTCCAGGAGGGGATGTTCAAGTTCGTCGACCGCGACACGGGGCGGATGCTCGCGCTGCGCGCCGACGTGACGCCCCAGATCGCGCGCATCGCCGCCACCCGGCTCCGCGACCGGCCCAAGCCCTACCGTCTCGCGTACCGGACGAACGTGTTCCGCCACGAGGCGCCGCGGCTCGGCCGCATGCGGGAGTTCTACCAGGCGGGGGTCGAGCTGCTCGGCCTCGACAAGCCGGAGGCCGACGCCGAGATGATCGCGATGACCATCGAGGCGTTCCGGGCCGCCGGGTTCGAGCGCTTCCAGATCGACGTCGGCCACGTCGAGTTCGTGCGGGGCGTGCTGGACAGCCTCGGCGTCGAGCGGGGGGTGGCGCGCGCCCTGCGCGAGGCGCTCGGGCGGAAGGACGTGGCCGAGCTGACGCGCCTGGTCGGGGAGCTGTCCGTGCCGTCCGCGACGGCGGACCTGGTGCTGGCGCTGCCCGGTCTCCAGGGCGGCACGGACGTGATCCGGCGGGCGGCGGCGCTCGTCCAGAACCCCCGGTCCGAGCGCGCGGTGGCCGGGCTCGCGGAGGTCCACCGGCTGCTCTCCGCCTACGGCCTCGGCGGCGCGATCCTGCTCGACCTCGGCGAGGTCCGCGGGTTCGACTACTACTCGGGCGTGAGCTTCGAGGGGTACGTCGACGGGTTCGGCGCCGAGCTGGTGGGCGGCGGCCGGTACGACCAGATGCTCGGGCGCTTCGGCACGCCCTGCCCGGCCACGGGCTTCGCGTTCGACGTGAACCGCCTGCTCCTGGCGCTCGCCGCCCAGGGCCTCGAGCCGCGCGTCACCGGCCCGGAGTTCTTCGTCATCGACTTCACCGAGGACAAGGGCACGGCCCTCGCCCTCTGCCGGCGTCTGCGCGAGCTCGGGCTGGCCGTGGCCCGCGACATCATGAGCCGGCCGCTCGAGGAGTCGCATCGCCTACGCGCGGGACATCCGCGCCGCGCGGGCCGTGGTGATCGACCACGCGGGGCTCGCGCGCGGCGACGTGCGTCTGATCGACCCCGCGGGGGGCCAGGAGGTCACCTGGCCGCTCGCGGCATTGATGGCGGCGCCGAGCCGCGCCCTCGAGCCCGCTCCCGGAGGCGCCCTTGCCTAACATCGTGATCGTGGGCGCCCAGTGGGGCGACGAGGGGAAGGGCAAGATCGTCGACCTGGTCGCGCCCTGCGTGGACGTCGTCGCGCGCTACTCGGGCGGCCCGAACGCGGGTCACACCATCGTGACGGGAGACCGGCGCTTCGTCCTCCAGCTGGTGCCGTCGGGCGTTCTCCGGCCCGGCAAGAAGAGCGTGATCGGCTGCGGGACGGTCGTCGACCCCATCGGGCTGGTCTCGGAGCTCGACGGCCTGGCGGCGGCCGGGATCAGCGCGGAGCAGCTCTACATCAGCCACGCCGCTCACGTGATCCTGCCCTACCACCGGGCGCTCGACCAGGCGATGGACCAGGCGCGAATCGGGACGACCGGCAAGGGCGTGGGGCCGGCCTACGCCGACAAGGCGGCCCGGCTGGGAATCCGCGTCGGCGACCTCCTCGACGAGGCCCACCTCCGGGAGAAGCTCGAGGCGTATCTGCCCGTCAAGAACCAGCTCCTCCGGGCCTGCGGCCGCGACACCTTCGAGGTGGACGACGTGGTGAAGGCCGTCGCCGGCGCCGTCGAGCGGCTCCGGCCGCACGTCGCCGACACGGCGCTGCTCCTGCACCGCTGGATGCGCGACGGGGCCTCGGTGCTCTTCGAGGGCGCGCAGGGCACGATGCTCGACGTCGACCACGGCACCTATCCGTACATCACGGCGTCGAGCGCGTCGGCCGGCGGCGCGGCGCCCGGCACCGGCGTGCCGCCCACCCGCATCAACGGGGTGCTCGGCATCACCAAGGCCTACGCCACCCGCGTCGGGGGCGGGCCGTTCCCCACCGAGGTCACCGGCGACCTGGGCGAGCTGATCCGGGCTCGGGGGAAGGAGTACGGCGCGGTCACCGGCCGGCCGCGCCGGTGCGGGTGGTTCGACGCCCCCCTACTCCGCCACGCGGTCCGCGTGAACGGGCTCGACACGCTCGCGATGACGAAGCTCGACGTGCTCGATCCCTGCCATGCCGTCCTGGTGGGCGTGGGCTACCGCTACAAGGGGACGACGCTCCGAGAGTGGCCGGGAGAGGAGCGGATCGTCGCGCAGCTCGAGCCCGTGTTCGAGGAGCGGCCGGGCTGGCTCAGCGAGACCGCGGGACTCCGCGCCTGGGAGGCCCTGCCGGCGCGCGCCCACGATTACATCCGCTGGCTGGAGGACCTCATCGAGTGCGAGATCTCGCTCGTCTCGACCGGCCCCGGCCGCGACGAGACCATCCTCGTCGAGCCGTCCCGCCTGACGAGCTGGTTCCCGGATCTCCGCCAGCTCTGCCTGCCCTGAGCCCGCCGGCCGCCTCGGGTCGGAGACCGTCCGATCGACCGCCGGGTTGCCGCTCGCCGCGCCGGAGCCGCGCGCTCGGCGGGGCTACTTGTAGCTGAAGCCCATCGTCCGGCAGTGGTAGTAGACGCCTCCGTCCTGGACGATCAGGAACAGGGCCAGCTCGTTCCCCTCGTTGTGGTGGGAGTGGAAGGCGGCCGGGGGGGTGATCATCACCGTGTGGGGCTCCCAGTCCGCGCGCGCCCCGTCGATCAGGGAATAGCAGCGCTCGGCGGCCAGGACGAGCGTCACCGCCACCGCGTTGTGCCGGTGGCCGCGCTGCGCCTCGCCGGGCAGGAGCGAGTTCAGCGCGAGCGTGAAGGACGGCGTCGTGGTGCGGCTCGACTCGAGGGCCACGTTCCCCAGGTTGATCGACTTGCCCGGCATCGCCGCCCCGCGGGGATCCAGGTAGACGGCGAGGAGCCGACGGCGGATCTCCGCCATCGGGTAGAGGGCGGGCTGGATCGGCGCCGCGCCCGGCGCCGGCGGCTGGAGCCCCTCGAACTCGAGCTGGGGCTCGTTGGTCGTGATCCAGAGGACGGCGTCCTCGGCCGCGGCGTGGCGCGCCGCCCCGCCGCCGGGCAGGCAGAAGGTGTCGGCCGCCTGCCAGGCGAGCGTCTGGCCCGTCGCCGGTCCGCGTGGTGCCCGATCCTCGGATCACGTGATAGAGCTCCGTGCTGGCCCGGAAGGCGGTGGAGAGCGTGTCTCCCGCCCGGATTCGCGCGTAGCGCGACAGGATGAACGGCGTCGTCGCCGGGTAGCGGAGTCCGAGCGTCGCCGAGAGGTCGAGCGGCACGAGGCCGGTCGGCGCGCCGGGCGCCAGCGCCCGGTCCCGCTCCGCGCGGAAGACGTGCGCGGGGACGGCCGGGCGCTTGATGTTGAAGCCGTCGAGAGACGTGAGGTAGCGGGCGTTGTCCGTGTAGGGCGAGGGCTCGCGCGGTGCCGCCGAGTCGGCGGCGAGAAGCGCGCGGAGCTCCAGCTCGTCGAGCGTCTTGGCCATGACCGTCCTCCCGCGCGGATGCGCTGCGTGCCCAGCGGTCGATTCGCGGCGATGCTAGCGCGGCGGCCTTCGGAGCGTCAAGGCGGCGGGGCGCGTCGGAACTCGCGAGGCCACGGCGGAGTCGCGACCGGTGAGAGCGGACGGTGGCGAGCGCGCGCGCCCGCCGCCCGGTCGTCGTCCGGCTGCTCGCGGCGTGGCTGGCGCTCGCGCCGGTGCTCCAGGCGCTTGAGCCTCGCCGGCCTCCGGGTCGGCCAACTTCGCGCCGGACCGGCCCTGGAACTACCTCGCGTACGGCCTGGCGGCGCCGTACGTGGCCTGGCTGGTCTGGCGCCGCCACCCGCGCGCCCGCTTCGCGGCCTACGTGTTCCTCACGTCACGAGGCCGTGCGCGGCCTCCACTTCCATCGGCCGGACGCCGTGGCGATCGCGGTGCTGTGGGTGCTCCTGCTCCAGCTGCCCGCCGCCCGCCGATTCCTGCCGTCGCTCCGCCCCGCCGAGATGCGGGCGCGCTGGCGGCGCCGGCTGACCGGCGATCGAAGGAGCGACGCGGGCGCCGAGCCCGTCACGCCCGCCGACGCCGCGCGACGCGATCCGGTCCAGCCACCGTGAGGCGCGCCGCAGATCCTCGCGCGGTAAGATACCGGCGCGGCAGTCGAATCTTCTTCCCGAGAGGGGGCCATCGGTGACGCTCGCACGGACGACGTGGCGGACGTTCGGCTCCCGCCGGCTTCCGTGACGTCGTTCCCGGCGCCGCCGGCCCGGATCGACCGGCCGCTCCACGGGATCGCCTTCATCCTCGTGGGCGCCTCCGTGTTCCCCGTGCAGGACGTCCTGATCAAGGGCCTGAGCGGCGAGTACGCGGTCCTCCAGATCGTGTTCGTGCGCAGCCTGGTCGCGCTCGCGCTCTTCGCGGGTCCTCCTGTGGCGGGAGCGCGATTCGGGGCCGCTGCCGATCCAGCAGCCGTGGCTCCACGGGGTGCGGGGGCTCCTGGGCCTCGTGTCCTTCACGACCTACTACATGGCCATCGCCGCGCTCCCGCTCGCCACGGTCACGTCGGTGGCCTTCGCGGCGCCGCTGTTCGTCACCACGCTCTCGGCGCTCGCGCTCGGCGAGCCGGTCGACCGGCGAGGCTGGTCGGCGGTCGTGGTCGGCTTCGTCGGGGTGCTCGTCGTGCTCAGACCGGGGGCGGCCGCGTTCGACCCGGCGGCGCTGCTCGCCGTGCTGTCGGCCCTCTGCTACGCGATCTCGCAGACGATCACGCGCTACCTGGGGCGCCGGGACTCGGGCGCCACCATCGTGTTCTCGGCGACGCTGGTGTCCGCGCTGGTGGCGTCGGCGAGCGGGCTCGCGGCGGCCGGAGGAGATCGGGCCGCCGGCCTTCATCCGAGCCTCGCCTTCCTGGTGCGCGGCTGGGTCTCGCCGCCCTGGGGGGCGCTCGGGCGCATGGCGCTCTGCGGGCTCATCTCGAGCGTCGGGATCTATTGCCTGACGCAGGCCTACCGCGTGGCGCCCGCGAGCACCGTGTCGCCGTTCGAGTACGTGATGATCGGGTGGGCCGTCCTGTGGGGCTACGTCTTCTGGGGCGACATCCCCGGTCCGTGGACCCTCGTCGGCGTCGCCACGACCGTCGGCGCCGGCGTCTACGTGCTCCACCATCAGGCGCGAGCCCAGCGCGAGCGACGCCGCGCGGCCCGCGCGCCGGCGGTCTAGCCGGCCCTTCTGGCCGGCGCGCGTCGCGGGCGGTCCGGCTACTTCGGGGTTCGGGGGATGTTGACCGGAACCTCTCCGTGCGGGGCCTGATAGTGCACGAACTCCCCGTTCTCCTTGACGTCGACCCAGGCGACCCGGCCGGCCTTGGTGATCGCGTCGATCCGATCGCGGAGCGCCGAGAGCCGATCCTCGCCGGCCCATTGCCGGCGCCGCATCGCCGGCGCCGTCGCCATGTAGTGGAGGTCGGGGGTGTCCTGCCGCTCCCAGCGGACGACGCTGCCACCCTTCATGGGCACCGCGACGTCCTTGCAGAGGCTGCAGCTCGGCGGCTCGGGCGTGCTCATACCCGGGCCCCCGCCGGGGGCGCGGCGGCTTCGAGGATCGATCGGCACTCGGAGGTCATGGCGGGGAGGGTAGCACGGACCAGTGCACGTCGATCGCGCCGGAGAGGGCGAGACGAGAAGGCCCGGCGCGTTTGACTCGCGCCCGGGAAGTGGCGACAATGCTTCGCGCGAGGCGTTAGCTCAGCCAGGTTAGAGCTCCCGCCTTTTAAGCGGGGAGTCGGTGGTTCGAATCCACCACGCCTCACCACCGTTCGTCCCGCGACGCCGGCCCCGGACTGCCGGCTCGCGGCCCGCGCCGGCCGACGGCCTCCTGGGGGCGACATGGACGACCGCGCAGTCCCGGATCCCGAATCCGCCGCGACGCTGGCGGTGGTGCATCGCTTCCTCGACGCATTCGGCCGCCACGACGTGGACGGTCTCATGGCCGCCATGAGCGAGGACTGCGTCTTCGAGAACACGCTGCCGGCGCCCGACGGGGAGAAGCACGTCGGGCAGGCGGCGGTCCGTCGCTTCTGGGAGCGGTTCTTCCGGGAGACGCCCTCCGCCGCGTTCGAGACCGAGGAGATGTTCGCCTGCGGCGCGCGGTGCGTGGTGAAGTGGGTCTATCGCTGGCGGACCGCCGGCGGGTCGCCGGGCCACGTGCGGGGCGTGGACCTCCTCCGCGTCCGCGACGGGAAGGTGGCCGAGAAGCTGTCCTACGTCAAGGGCTAGCGGCAGTCCGAGGCTCCCGGGCTCGCGCGCGAGCCGGCTGTAGCCGTCCGGGTCGCTGCACGCCCGCCCCGCGTCACGGGGGCGCCGACCACACGACCGCGCCCCTCGCGTCCGCGAGGGCCAGCGCGGCGCCCCGCCCCGGCGCGAGCGTCAAGGTCGCGCGGGCGCGCCCGTCGGTGCCGTTCAGATTGAGGGTGGGCGTGCCGTCGGCGAGCACGGAGAGCCCGGCCCGGTTGCGTCCGTCGGCGTCCCGCAGCAGGAGGTCCGGCGTGCCGTCCGTCTGGACGCGCAGCACGGTCCGGGCCGTGCCCCGCCCGTCAGCCAGCTCGAGCCCCGCGTCGGCCCCGCGGATCCCGAAGGTCGTGCGCACCACGCCGGCCGCGTCGTAGGCGACGATCGCGGGCGCCGGCTCGCGCCCGCCCGTCGAGCGGCCCGGGGCGCTCCCATGAAAGAGCGCCGCCGCCAGACGAGGCTTCCCGGCGGGATCGAAGAGCGCGAGGCCCGGCGCGCCGTCGGGCCCGACGACGAGGGCCGCGCGGACGGTCGCCCCGTCGGTGTCGAGGAGCGTCAGCCCGGGGGCCCCGCCAGCGCCGACCATGAGCACCGCGCGAGGCTGGCCGTTCGGGTCGTGAAGCGTGAGGCGGGGGGTGTCGTCGGCGTCGGAGCCGAGCGTCGCGCCGACGCGTCCGCGCGCGTCCCGCAGGACGAAACGCTCGGCCTCGACGGTGCGGGCCGGGCTCACGGGCCGGGGTGGCCGGGTCGGGCTCTGGCCGAGGAGCAGGAGGGCCGCGATCGCGAGCCACGAGCCGAGGGCCGCGCGTCTCCACCGGCGACCCTCCCGCTCGAGCCGGTCGAGTCGCGCGGAGACGGCATCCGAAGCGGTGAGCGGCATCGCGACCTCCTCTCGGCCGCCGGGCTCGGCCAGGATCCGGGAGCCCGGTCGCGGCCGCTGTGACGCTGGGGACGCTGGCGAGACCTCGCGTGTCCGGTCGACGCGCCCCGGCCGCCGTCCTCAGTCGAGCGGGGGGCGGTGCGACGCCCAGGGCTGGAGCGCCTCGAAGCAGGCGGCCGCCCGGAGCACGTCCGTCTCGCGGTGCCAGCGCCCGACGATCTGCAGCCCGACGGGCAGCTTCTCCCGCGTGAAGCCGCACGGCACGTTGGCGGCGGGATAGCCCGTCAGGTTGAAGGGATACATGAACGGCACGCGGTCGAAGATGGAGTGGGCGGGCTTGCCGCCGAGATCGGGCAGGCCCTCGAAGGGGCCCGGGTCGGCGGGCCAGGCGGCGACCGGCATCTGCGGCGTCAGGAGGAGCTGATAGCGGTCGAGCGTCTTCCGCACCTTCTCGCAGAACTCGGTCCGCGCCAGATGCGCCTTCAGGTAGTCGATCGACGTCCACTGGCCCGCGTCGAGGATCATGCGCATGAGCGTGGGCTCGATCCAGTCGGGACGCTCCCGGGCGCGGTCGTAGTTCCGCGCGGCCACGTTCGCGGAGTAGATGATCTTGTGGAACTCGTACGGATGCCCCCAGTCGACCTTGGCCTCCTCGACGTGCGCGCCCAGCTCCTCGAAGCGCCGGGCCGCGCGCGCCGTCAGCTCCGCGACCTCGGGGTTCACGGAGGCGAAGCCGAGGTCGACGCTCCAGCCGACCCGCCAGCCGCGCACGTCGCCCTCGCAGGCGGCGAGATAGTCCTCGGGCGGCGCGTCGATCGAGAGGGGATCGCGGGCGTCGGGGCCCGCGAGGACCTGCAGCAGGAGCGCCGCGTCCCGGACCGTCCGCGTCATCGGGCCGTTGTGCGACCGGGCGCCCCAGAGGTCCGCGCTCGGCCAGTAGGGCACGCGGGCGAGCGAGGGCTTCAGCCCGAAGATGCCGCAGAGCGCCGACGGGATGCGGATCGACCCGGAGCCGTCGGAGCCGTGCGCCACCGGGCCGAGGCCGGCCGCGACCGCGGCGCCCGCGCCGCCCGAGGAGGCGCCCGAGGTGCGGGCGAGGTTCCAGGGGTTCTTGCAGGGCGGGCCGATGAGGTTGTCGCACATGTCCTTGTAGCCGAAGTGGGGCGTGTTCGTCTTGCCGAGCAGCACGCCCCCGGAGCCCCGAAGCCGCGAGGCGACCGCGCCGTCCTCGGTGGGCACGTTCTGCTCGAAGAACTTGGACCCGAACGTCGTCCGGATGCCCGCCGTCGGCTCGAGATCCTTGATGGAGTACGGGATGCCGTCCAGGGGCCCGCGCGGCTGGCCGCGCCCGAGGCGCGCCTCGGCGGCGCGCGCGAGCTCGCGCGCGTGGTCGGCCGTGACCGTCAGGTACGCGTTCAGTTTCGGGTTCAGCCGCTCGATCCGGGCGAGCGCCGCTTCCGTGACCTCCACGGGCGACAGCGTCTTCGCGCGGTAGAGTCGGCCGAGCTCGAGCGCGGGCGTGTAGGACAGGTCGGTCGCGTTCATCCGGGCCTCCTGGTGGTGATCGACACAGCGCGGGCGGAGTCGCCTTCCGGCGATCCGCCCGACGGATCCCAGGGTAGGACGGGGAGAAGTGGCTGTCCAGGGGAGGGGGCCGCCGGCGATGGGAAGACGCGAGGGATCGGACCGGGCCGCGTCATCCGGAAGAGCCGCCGTCGGCTCCGCGATGCTAGCCTGGGTGGCCATGGCGAGGCCGGCCGATCCGTCCGATGCGCCGCCCGACCTTCGGGGCCAGCGCCCCTCCGCTCCGGTGACCGGCGACCGGCTGCGCCCGTGCCCGCTCTGCGGGGAGACGCGGACGCGCCTCGTCCTCCAGACGTCGTCCCCCTCGACGGATGGACCCGCCTATGCCGTCGTGGCGTGCACCGCCTGCGGGCTTCGGTACACGCGTCCGCTCCCGGGCCCGGCCGAGCTCGCGGCCCTCTACCAGTCCGGCTACCATCGGGCTCTCTCGTCGCGGCTCTGGAGCGCCGACTTCATCAGCGTGCTCCTCGAGCGCTGGGTGCTGTGGGAACGGAGGCGCGCGCTGGCCCCGGTGCCCCGCGGCCGCCTCCTCGACGTGGGCTGCGGGAACGGAGCGTTCCTGGCGGGACTGCGCGGCGGAGGGTGGGCCGTCGAGGGCACCGACACGTCCCCGGCCGCGTGCGCGCTCACCCGGGCCAAGGGAGTTCCCGTGCACGAGGGCGATCTCGCCGGCGCCCGGTTCCCGGACGGCGCGTTCGACGTGGTGACCCTCTGGCACGTCCTGGAGCATCTGACGGAGCCCCTCGCGGACCTGGCGGAGATCCGGCGCATCCTGCGGCCCGGTGGATGGCTGGCGATCCAGGTGCCCGACGCCGACTCTCCCACCCTGCGGCTGTGCGGCGAGCGGTGGTTTCCCCTGAGCGTGCCGCGACACCTCCAGCACTTCACCGTCGACTCGCTGCGGCAGACGCTCGAGCGAGCCGGTTTCGTGGTGCGCCAGGGGCGGGGCCTCGGGCCGACGGACGTGCTCGCCGCGTTCTACAGCTTCGTGCGCCTCCTGAGCCCGCCCGGGCGCGGGGGCGTCGATTGCTTCGGCCGCGACTTCAGGTCTGCCTCGCTCGCGGCCCGGGTCCGGTTCCTCGCCCTGGGCATCCCGGCCTTCGTCTTCTCCCTCCTCTACGCGCCGGGCGCCCGCGCGCTCACCGGTCACGGGGAGACGATCACCGTGCTGTGCCGGACGCCGTCTTCGTGAGACCTCGCCGGTGCGCCATCTCAGCGGAGCCCTTCCGGCGAGCGGCCGTCGGCCCACGGGTCCGCGCCCGGTCGTGCGATGATCGACGGACCGTCACTCACTCCCGAACGGAGGCCTGACCTCATGCCCGATCCGACGCCCTCGGTGCTCTGCCCTCCTGACCCCCTCCGCGAGTTCGTTGCCGCCGTCGCCCGCGGCATGGGCGCGGACTCCGAGGTGTCGGCCGAGCTGGCCCGCCACCTGGTCGGCTCGAACCTCGCCGGCCACGATTCCCACGGCGTCATCCGCGTCCCGCAATACGTGGGCGACACCGATCAGGGGGTCATCGTTCCCTCGGCGCGACCCGTCATCGCCCGGGAGACGCCGGTGGCCGCGCTCGTCGACGCCCGGCGCGGGTTCGGCCAGCACTCCACGATGTTCGCGCTCGAGTGGGCCATGGCGCGAGCGCGGCAGCACGGGGTGGCGATGGTGGCGGTCCGGCACTCCACCCACATCGGACGGCTCGGCGAGTACGCCGAGCGGACGGCATCCGAGGGCCTGATCGGCATCGTCACGGTGGGGGCGGTCGGCGCGGGGATCGGCGGGGTCGTGCCGTTCGGAGGCCGGTCGCGCTTCCTCGGAACCAATCCGTGGGCCCTGTCCGTGCCCGGCCGCAGCCGGTCCCTGATCTTCGACGCCGCCACGTCGACGGTCGCCGAGGGCAAGGTCCGGGTCGCGCGGGCCGCCGGGAAGCCGCTGCCGCCCGACGCCATCCTCGACCGCGACGGCCGGCCCACGCGCGACGCGGCGGACTTCTACGCGGGCGGCGCGCTCCTGCCCCTCGGTGGAACGCTGGCCGGGCACAAGGGCTACGGGCTCGGGCTCGCCTCCGCGCTGCTCGGCGCGCTCGGGATGATCGGCGACGCGGAGCCCACGCTCGTCGGGGCGGCGCCGCCCGAGGCCGGCGACGCGCGCGGCCGCATCGCCGGCGTGTTCCTCGAGGTCGTGGATCCGGCGGCCTTCGGCGACGCCGCCCGCTACGCCGAGCTCGTCGACGAGGCGCTCGACGCCGCCAAGCGCCAGCCGCCCGCCGACGGGGTGGCCGAGGTGCTGGTGCCCGGCGAGCCGGAGCAGCGCTCCCGGGCGCGGCGGAGCCGCGAGGGCATCCCGCTGCCCCCCGCGACGTGGGCCGAGCTCGGGAAGGTGGCGGCGCGGTTCGGCGTGCCGCTCCCGCCGTCCCGGAGCGCCTGAGGCGCGGAGCCCCGCGCGGCCCGCCCTACGAGGTTCCGGGGGCCCGGTACTGGACGGTCTTCTTCACGGCCTGGTCCACCTCTTCGGGGGTGATCAGGACCGTCGTCCGGAGCCGGACGGCGCCGCTCGCACCCACGGTCAAGGCGACGGCCGTGGCGCTCGCCGAGTCGGGCAGATCGACGAGCACGAACGCGTCGGTCTTGCCGTACGCGAAGTAGAAGGCCTCGAGCCGGCCGCCCATGCTCTTGGCCACGGCCTCGATCGCGGCCCGACGCTTGGAGCCGCCGTCCCGGATCAGACCCTTGGCGCCTTCGGCCGTGTACGAGGCTTCGAAGAGGTACTTGGGCATCGCGTCCCTCCTGCGCCTCGTCCGGCACGCCGGTGCCGGACGGAATGGTGCGGTGATGTCCACTGCACGATAGCGCGCCCCGACCGAGCGGAACAAGGGCGCGACGGGCGGCGTTCGGCCGTCAGCCCTTGCCCAGGATGAGGACCACGATCCCCGCCAGCATGACGGCGCACCCGAGCCAGATCTGGCGGATCCGCGCGCCCTCGCCGAACACGAGCCACCCGATGACGAGCGCCAGCAGGATCTCGACCTGCTTGACCGCCTCGACGTACGAGCTCACGGTCATCGTGTAGGCGGTCGTCCCGAGCTGGGTCGACAGGGCGGCGAACGCGCCCAGCCCGACGAAGCCGAGCCAGTGCCGGCCGAGCTGGCGGAAGTGGCGGGCGGAGCGGTAGAGGACCCAGGGCGTGATCAGCACCGAGCAGAAGAGATACCCCATGAAGACCGCGTACGTGGGGTTCGAGAGCAGCGCGATCTTCTTGATCAGGACGACCGACGGCGCGTAGAAGAGGGCCGCGCCGAGCGTGTAGCGCTGGCCGGGGTCGCGGATCAGCGAGACGAGGGGCGCCCAGAAGGACACGCGCGCCCGGCTCACGTTGATCAGGTACACGCCGGCCACGCACACGAGCACCCCGACGATCCCCAGGAACGACGGCTCCTCGCCGAGCGCCAGGTATCCCCACACCACCAGCAGGACGACCGAGAGCTTCCACAGGGCCGTCACGAGGGAGATCTCGGCGACCTTCAGCGCGAGCGCCAGGCACTGGGTCCCCGTGATCTGCGTCACGGCGAAGAGGAAGCAGTACCAGTAGATGCCGGGCTGCCGGGGCGGCAGACCCTGGACGACCAGCGGCAGCGCCGCGAAGGGCAGGATGAACGTGAACCGGCCCCAGACGTTGATCGTCTCGTCCAGGGAGTGGCCGAGCCGCTTCATCACCATGTTCCGGAGCACCTGGAACAGGGCGCTTCCCACCGAGAGCGCGAACCAGAGCACGACACCTCCCCGAATGCGGTCGACCTGACGTCGGGCCGTGAAACGCCGGGACATCGTAGGGTAGACGGGGGTCGGCGTCGACCCCGGGGCGGCGCGAGTGATCGCGTGTGGGGACGTCGGGGACGTTGACAGCCTCGAGAGGCCGGTGCTAACGCTGGGCGGGTTCCCCCTGATCGGTCCGGAGCCGTCCACGAGCGGAGCGGCCCCGGGCGTCGGTCTCTTCGAGGCGTGTTCGGCCGCGCTCTCGGCGCGATGCCGTCGTTCCGCGACCGCATGACCCGGTACGCGAGTCTCGGGGTCGGCGCCGACGTGCGCCGCCCGCGGGAAGAGGGCTTCTGAGAGCCGAGCGCGGGCTGGCCTTGACAAGGATGGCGGAGTTGCCGCACTTCTCTTATGGTTGCTGTGGTTGTCGAGTAACCGTGCGGAATTTTTCCACCCCGGCGCAGGAGGAGGACCTAGGGCCATGAGATTCGTCGCACTCGTACTCACGATCCTCATGTGTGGCATCCTCGGCGCGGGTCCCGCGTCCGCCGAGGTGACGGTCAATCTCCAGGTGGCGGCCGAGGGGCTGACGGCGCCCCTCAACATGGTCTCGCCGCCGGACGGGACGAAGCGGCGCTTCATCACCGAGCAGATCGGCGTCATCAAGATCCTGTTGCCGGACGGGAAGATGGTGGACGAGCCGTTCCTCAACATCCGCCACCGGATCCCCAAGCTCCACCAGGACTTCGACGAGCGGGGGCTCCTCGGCCTGGCGTTCCATCCGGACTACAAGACCAACGGGCGGTTCTTCGTCGCCTACAGCGGGTACCTGCCGGGCGACTCGACGCTCGACAAGGTGGTCTGGTACTCCCACACGAACTACGTCGCCGAGTACCAGGTGTCCAAGTCGAACCCCAACAAGGCCGACCCGCTGAGCGAGCGGATCCTGACCAAGATCGACTGGCCGCAGTTCAACCACAACGGCCACTGGATCGGCTTCGGGCCGGACGGGTTCCTCTACATCTCCACGGGCGACGGCGGCTACGCGAACGACTGGGGCATCGGCCACAACGTCACGAAGGGGAACGGCCAGGACCTGGGCTCGCTCCAGGGCAAGATCCTCCGGATCGACGTGAACAAGATGGACGCGGCGAAGGGCGAATCCTACAGCGTGCCGGCCGACAACCCGTTCGTCGGGCGCTCGGACGCCAAGCCCGAGATCTGGGCCTACGGCTTCCGGAATCCGTGGCGCTGCGGCTTCGACATGGGCGGCAGCAAGCAGCTCTTCTGCGCCGACGTCCAGCAGAACAGCGTCGAGGAAGTCGACATCGTGACGAAGGGCGGCAACTACGGCTGGCGGGTGAAGGAAGCCAGCAAGTGCTTCGACTTCGTGAACCCGAACACGCACCCGGCGAGCTGCGAGTCCGCCGGGATGATCGATCCGATCATCGAGTATCCGAACTGCAACGTCACCCAGGACTGCAAGGGGCTGTCCATCACCGGCGGGTTCGTCTACCGCGGGAGCCACCAGCCCTGGCAGGGCAAGTACTTCTTCGGGGACTGGAGCAAGCAGTTCGGTGTGAAGGACGGCCGCATCTACGTCGCCACCGAGTCCGGCGGCAAGTGGACGATGGAGGACGTGAAGGTCGGCGGCATGCCGACCTTCAACTCCTACGTGCTCGCCTTCGGCCAGGACGCTGACGGCGAGGTGTACGTCCTGACGCAGGACACGACCGGGCCGGTCGGCGGCCTGGCGAAGATCTACCGGATCGCTCCCTAACGGACGGCGCGGGGCCCGGCGGTCCGCCGGGCCCCGCCACTCACCATGCGCAAGACGACGGCTCTGGGCGTCGCCGGCGGGGTGGTTCTGGGCGTCTGGCTGCTCGCCGGGATGGGGGCGGCCCAGTCGCCGCCGGCGGCGCCGGGCGGGGCGCCGGCGAATGGACCGGCGCCGCCCGTCGAGTTCACTCCCGGGTTCCTGGGCGACGCCAAGAACGTTCAGAAGGGGCGGGAGGTCTGGCAGGCGCGCTGCCAGTTCTGCCACGGGAAGGCCGCCTACCCGGGCAAGGCCCCGAAGCTCGACCCGTCCCGTTACACCCCCGCCTTCGTCTACGACCGCGTCGCCAACGGGTTCCAGGGGATGCCGCCGTGGCGGCACGAGTTCTCGGTGGACGACCTGAAGTCGGTCGTGGCGTACGTCCTCAGCCGGGAGTTCCCCAACTGACGCGCATGCCTCCGGTCCTCCAGAAGATCACCGTCCCCTACGAGTACCCGGTCTACTTCACGGTGGACGTGTTCGACCCCGGGAACCCGGATCTCGTGGAGGCGCTCGCGCGGAAGGAGCCCGCCCGCCGGCACCGGGCGTTCATCGTCGTCGAGCGCGCCGTGGCCGACGCGTGGCCGGGACTGGCCGCGACCGTCGCGCGCTACGCGGAGCGCCACGCGGATCGCCTCGAGCTGGTGGCCCCGCCGTGGATCGTCGAGGGCGGCGAGGCGGTGAAGAACGACCCGGCCCCGCTGTCGGCCCTTCAGACGGTGCTGCACGCGCTCAGGCTGGACCGCCAGTCCTTCGTGGTCATCGTGGGGGGCGGCGCCTTGCTCGACGCCGCGGGGTATGCCGCCGCGACCGCGCATCGCGGGATCCGGACGGTGCGGCTCCCGACCACCGTGCTCGCCCAGGCGGACTCGGGCGTCGGGGTGAAGAACGGCGTCAACGCGTTCGGCGTGAAGAACTTCCTCGGCACGTTCGTCCCGCCCTTTGCCGTGCTGAACGACCGGCGGTTCCTCGAGAGCCTCGGGCGGCGGGACACGATCGCCGGGATGGCCGAGGCGGTCAAGGTGGCGCTGATCCGCGACCCGGAGTTCCTGGCCTGGCTGGAGGAACACGCCGACGCGCTGGCGGCCTGCGCGATCGACTCGGTGAGCGAGCTCATCCGCCGCGCCGCCGGGCTCCACCTCGAGCACATCGCCACGTCGGGCGATCCGTTCGAGATGGGCAGCGCGCGGCCGCTGGACTTCGGGCACTGGGCCGCCCACCGGCTCGAGTCGCTCACGCGCAACCGGCTCCGGCACGGCGAGGCGGTCGCCATCGGCATCGCGCTCGACACGCTGTACTCGCGCGCGGCCGGGCTCCTGCCGGCGGCGGCCGTCGAGCGCGTGCTGGATCTCCTCGGGCGGCTCGGGCTTCCGCGCTGGGACGAGGCGCTGGATCTCCACGACCCCGCCGGCCGGCCCGTGGTCCTGGACGGGCTGGCGGAGTTCCGGGAGCACCTGGGGGGCGAGCTCACCGTCACGCTCCTGGCCGCGATCGGCCGGGGCGTCGAGGTGCACGAGATGCGCGAGCCCCTCGTGGTGGCCGCCCTCGACGAGCTGCGCCGCCGCCACGGCCGGCCGTGAAGCTCGCCATCCCGGGCGAGCCTCATCTCACCTACTGCACGAACATTCATCCGGGGGAAACCTGGGCCGAGGTGCGCGCGAACCTGGAGCGCCACGTCCTCCGGGTCAAGGCGGCGGTGGCGCCGGCGCGGCCGTTCGGGGTGGGGCTGCGCCTGTCCGCGGTGGCGGCGGCCACGCTGGCCCAGCCGGCGGAGCTGGACGCGTTCCGGGGGTTCCTCCGGGACAGCGGCCTCTACGTCTTCACCATCAACGGCTTCCCCTACGGGCCGTTCCACGGGACGCGCGTGAAGGAGGAGGTGTATCTCCCGGACTGGCTCGACGACGCGCGCCTGGCGTACAGCGACGGCCTGGCCGAGCTGCTCGCCGCGCTCCTGCCCGACGAGCCCGGGCTCGAGGGCACGGTGAGCACGGTGCCGGGCGCCTTCAAGGCGCGCGTCCGGGGCGCGGGCGAGGAGAGCCGGATGGCGGAGCTGATGGTCCGTCACGCGGCGGGGCTCCACCGGCTGTGGGAGCGCACGGGCAAGACGGTGTCGCTCGCGCTCGAGCCCGAGCCCTGCTGCCACATGGAGACGGTGGACGAGACCGTGCGCTTCTTCGAGGGCCGCCTGTTCACGGCGCCGGCGGTGGCCGAGTTCGGGCGGCTGGCCGGCCTGCGGGGCGGCGAGCGCGAGGCCGCGCTGCGGCGACACCTCGGCGTGTGCTTCGACGCCTGCCACATGGCGGTCGAGTTCGAGGACGCGGCGGCGGGACTCGCGGCGCTCGAGCGCGCGGCGATCCGCGTCGGCAAGGTGCAGGTGAGCGCGGGGCTGCGCGTCCAGATGGACCCGGGCAAGCGGGCGCTCGTGGACGCGCTCCGGCCCTTCGCCGAGGGCGTCTATCTGCACCAGGTGGTCGAGCGGCGCGACGGCCGGCTGACCCGCTACCTGGACCTCCCGGAGGCGCTCGAGGCGGCCGCGCGGGACGGAGGCGGCCCCCGCGAGTGGCGGATCCACTTCCACGTGCCGCTGTTCCGCGAGGAGCTCGGCCCCTTCGCGAGCACCCAGGACTACCTGCGCGGCGTGCTCGGCCTCCTCCGGGAGAAGGCCCACACGCCGCACCTCGAGGTCGAGACCTACACGTGGGACGTGCTGCCCGAGGAGTACCGGCGCGAGGACATCGCCGCCGCGGTGGCCCGGGAGCTCCGCTGGGTCCTCGACCAGCTCGGGGTCAGCCGACTCGGGGTCAGGCCTTGACTTTGACTTCCGGAGGCGTCGGCGAGGGCCCGCTTCGATTGCCTAGAAGTCAAAGTCGGGGCCTGACCCCGTATTTGCTCTTGGGGCGGGTGTCGAACCTGCCGACGGTGTGGACCAACACGCTGGCCGGGTGCGCCCTCGCGGGGGCCGCGGTCGGCCCGGGGCGCCTGGCGCTCCTGGCGGTCGCGTTCTCGCTCCTCTACACGGGCGGCATGTACCTGAACGACGCGTTCGACCGCGAGAGCGACGCGCGCGAGCGGCCCGAGCGCCCCATCCCGTCGGGGCGGATCGGGGCGGGGCCGGTCTTCGCGATCGGCTTCGCGTTGCTCGCGGCCGGCGTCCTCGGCGTGGCGGCCGCCTCGGGCGGGCCGTCGGGTGGCGGCCGGTCGGCCGTGGCGTCGGCAATCCTGCTGGCCGCCGTCATCACCGCCTACGACGCCTGGCACAAGGCGAACCCGCTGAGCCCGGTGGTGATGGGGCTCTGCCGCGTGCTCGTGTACGTGACGGCGGCGCTCGCCGTCGGCGGCCGGGTCGGCGCCGCCGTCGCCGGCGGCTCGCTCGTGCTGCTCTGCTACCTGATCGGGCTCACGTACGTCGCGAAGCAGGAGAACCTCACCGAGCTCCGCCACCTCTGGCCGCTCGCCTTCCTGAGCGCGCCGTTCCTCTACGCGTGGCCCGCGCTCCTGATGCCGGGGCTCGCCACCGTCCTCTACCTGGGCTTCCTGGCCTGGGTCGCCTGCGCGGTGGCCGGCCTCGTCCGCCCGGGGCGCCGCGACATCCGGCGCGCGGTCGTGAGCCTGATCGCCGGCATCTCGCTGCTCGACGCGCTCCTCATCGCCGGCGCCGGCGACCCGTCCCGAGCGGCGTGGGCCGTGCTCGGCTTCGTCCTGACGCTCGCCTTCCAGCGCTGGGTGCCCGGAACCTGAGGAAGGCGGAGGGAGACCCATGACGTCGCTCGCGCTCGCCGATGCCGTCCGTCAGAAGCTCGACGCGGGCCCGCGCGCCGAAGGCGTTCCCGCCGCGCTGGCGGCCGTCCTCCGCCACTTCGGGGCCGACATGGGCATGATTCACCGGCTCGACCCGGCCGACCGGCACCTCGTGCTCGTCGCGACGAGCGACGGCGTGCCCGAGCCGGTCCTCGCGGCGGCGCGGCGCATTCCCCTCGGCAAGGGCATCGCCGGCGAGACGGCGCTGACCGGCAAGCCCGTCTCGATGTGCAACCTCCAGACGGACACGAGCGGCGTGGCCCGCCCGGGCGCGAAGGCCACGGGGGCCCAGGGGACGCTCTGCGTGCCCATCTTCGAGCGCGATCAGGTCGTGGGGACCCTCGGCATCGGCATCCGCGGGGAGCGCACGTTCACCGAGGCGGAGACCGCCGAGCTCCTGGCGGCGGGCCGCGTCCTGGCCACCGCGATCACGCCCGGCCCGGCCTGAGCGGCCCGGATCCCGAGAGGAGACCTCCCATGACGGCATCCCCGGCCCGACCGCCGGCCGTCGACGTCCGGCGGGCCGACGAGCGGTTCCACACCCGGATCGGCTGGCTCGACTCCCGCCACAGCTTCAGCTTCTCCAGCCACTACGATCCGGCGAACACCCACCACGGGCTCCTGCTCGTCTCGAACGACGACACCGTGCGGGCCGGCACCGGCTTCCGCACCCATCCCCACCAGGACATGGAGATCGTCACCTGGGTCCTGGACGGAGAGCTCGAGCACAAGGACTCGGAGGGGCATCACGGCATCATCTATCCGGGCCTCGCCCAGCGGATGAGCGCCGGCACCGGGATCTGGCACTCGGAGATGAACCCCCGGCACGACCGGGACGTCCACTTCGTCCAGATGTGGGTGCCGCCGGACACCGAGCGGATCCGGCCGGGCTACGAGCAGCTCGACATCAACGCCCAGCTCGACGCCGGCGGGCTCGTGCCGATCGCGTCGGGCCGCGGCCACGCCGCGGCGATCTCCGTCCGCCAGCGAGGGGCCGTGCTCTGGGGCGGGCGCCTGAAGCCCGGGGAGGCGGTCACGGTTCCCGACGCCCCGTTCGTCCACGTCTTCGTGGCCCGGGGCAGCGTGACGCTGGAGGGCGCGGGGGTCCTGGCGGCGGGCGACGCGGCCCGCCTCACCGTCGCCGGCGCCCGCGGGCTCACCGCCGATCCCGCCGCGGGCGCCGAGGTGCTCATCTGGGAGACCGCCGGCGAGCCGCCCGGCGCCTGACGCGGAGCACGCCTCACGCCAGGATAGCGGCGAGACCCTCGTAGTCGGGCACCGCCCGGTCGTCCATCGCACCCGACCAGGCGTCTACCGGACAGACAGCGGGAGACGGCGCGTCAGCGTCCGAACACGTGGTCCAGCAGGAGAGCCTTGACCGCGGTCGCGTCGATCGGACCGTCGGGCAGCAGGCCCGCCTCGCTCGAGATGACGAGCGGGCCCGCGCGGAGGTCGTCCGTCGGGCGGCCGTGTGAGCCCTTCACGAGGCTCGCGTCGAGCGGGATCACGTCCATCAGGTAGCGGAAGCCGAGGGCCTTCTTGGCGAGCCGCCAGCCCACGCTCGCCTTCGGGACGCGGAGCGCGGGGTCGAGGAACAGCTCCACCGGGTCGTAGCCGGGCTTCCGGTGGATGTCGACGGTCCGCGCGAAGTCGGGCGCGCGGGCGTCGTCGAGCCAGTAGTAGTAGGTGAACCAGCGATCCGCCCGCGAGACCGCGACCAGCTCGCCCGACCGCGGATGATCCAGCCCCGCGGCGCGCTTGCCGTCCTCGTCGAGGACGCGCTCGACGCCGGGCAGCCCCTCCAGGAGGCGCTTGACCTCCGGGACCCGCTCCGGCCGCCGCACGTAGACGTGGGCGACCTGGTGGTCCGCCACCGCGAAGGCCTCGGAGGCGCCGGGGTCCAGGATCTCGCGCCCGAGCTCCGTGCGCACCTGGATCAGCCGGGCCTCGCGGAGGGCGCGGTTCACGTGGATGGCGCCCGTCACCGGCGTGATGCCGTACTCGGACAGCACGACCACCCGCGTCCCGTCCCGCCGCGCGTGCGCGATCAGCTCGCCGCAGAGCGCGTCGACCGCCCGGAGGTCCTGCGCGATCGCCGGGTGCCCGGGTCCGAGCCGCTGGAGGTTGTAGTCGAGGTGCGGGAGGTAGACCAGCGTGAGCGTCGGCCTCTTGGTGTCGTAGACGTGGCGCGCGCAGTCGGCGATCCAGCGGCTCGACGCGAGGTCGGTGGCCGGCCCCCAGAACCGGAAGAGCGGGAACGGGCCCAGGCGGGCGTTCAGCTCGTCGCGGAGCTCGGCGGGCTGGGTGTAGATGTCGGGGATCTTCCGGCCGTCGGCGGGGTACATCGGGCGCGGCGTCACCGACCAGGTCGCCGCGCTGTGCATGTTGTACCACCAGAAGAGCTTGGCGCACGTGAACGCGGGATCCCGCCGCTGGCCCGCCTCCCAGACCTTTTCCCCGGCGACCAGGCGGTTCGACTGGCGCCAGAGCCAGACCTCCGAGAGTGTCGCGGAAGTACCAGCCGTTCGCGACCGCGCCGTGGTCTCGCGGCAGGAGCCCGGTGACGAGGGTGGACTGCACGGAGCAGGTGACCGCCGGCAGGATCGTGCGGAGCGGACGGGCGGCGCCCTCGCGGGCGAGGGCGGCGAGGCTCGGCGTCGCCTCGCCGACGAGCTCCCCGGTGAGGCCGACGACGAGGAGGACGACCGTCCGGTGCACGACGTGCTATCCAGGCCGCGCCGGCGGCGTCGCCGTCGCGCCGGCCGGGTTCAGGCGCCCGGCGGGCCCGTTCGGTCCGCGGCGCCCGTGACCCGAGGGCCTGGCCGCGCAGGACCGAGTTCCCCTCGAACAGCCGGCTCTGATCGATGGCGGGCTCCGCCTCGAGCGCCGCGGGATCGAGCTGGCCGCTCTGGGCGAAGAAGGCGACGGGGTTCTCCCAGGCGACGCGCCGGATGTCGGCCTCGGCGATCCCGCTCTCGCGCATCAGCGCGACCGTCTTCGGCACCTTGAGGGGATCGCTGACGCCCCAGTCCGCCGCGCTGTTGATCAGGATCCGCTCGGTCCCGTACCGCTTCACGAGCGCGACCATGCGCGGCTCGTCCATCTTCGTGAACGGGTAGATGGAGTGCCCGGCCCAGCACCCGGTCTCGAGCACGAGCGGCAGCGTCTCCTCGGTGTTGTGGTCGATGAGGACCCGGCCCTCCGGGAAGCCGACGTCGCGGACCAGGGCGAGACTCCGCTCGGTGCCCCGCTTCTTGTCCCGGTGGGGCGTGTGGACGAGGACCGGCAGGTCGAAGCGGAGGGCGAGCTCGAGCTGGGCCGCGAAGTACTTCTCCTCCTCCGGCGTCTGGTCGTCGAAGCCGATCTCCCCGACCGCCACGACGCCGTCCTTGGCGAGGTAGCGCGGCAGGAGCTCGATCACGCCCGGCGCGACCCGCCGGTTGTTCGCTTCCTTCGGGTTCAGGGCCAGCGTGCAGAAGTGGTGCACGCCGAACTGGCTCGCGCGGAAGCGCTCCCAGCCGAGCAGCCCGTTGAAGTAGTCCTCGAAGGTGCCGACGTGGGTGCGCGGCTGCCCGAGCCAGAACGCGGGCTCGACGATGGCGGCGATGCCGGCCTGCGCCATCGCCTCGTAGTCGACGGTCGTCCGCGAGGTCATGTGGATGTGCGGATCGAAGAGCTTCATGGCCGGCTCCCGTTCTCGCCCAGGAGGTAGGCGACGTCGTCCGGCACGCTCCGGCCCGCCGCCCGCCGCTCGCTGGCGTAGTCGGCCGCCATCCGCCGGAGCTCCGGCGTGATGCGGTCCTCCAGTCCGAGGATACGCCCGACCGCGACCTCGATGAAGATCGCTTTCAGGACCATCTGGTTGAAGCTCGACTCGGGGAAGTGGCGGGCCGGGAACGGATTCTCGCACGCGATCGCCTCGAACACGGGCTGGACGGACGTCCGGCACGCCTCCACCCCGAGCGGCACGAAGCGGCCCGGATCGGGCAGGAGCGCGAGCGTCCGGAGGACGGCCTGACGCTCGCGGGTATCGCCCTGAAGGAAGCATTCCTCCACCAGCGCCTCGAGCTCGCCCGGGGCCAGTCCCGAGGCCGCGTGGAGCAGGAGGCCCGTGCGGGTCAGCCCGTCGAGCCCCCAGGGGCCCACGGGCCATTCCACCCCCGCCGCCCGGAGGCGGGCCACGTCCGCCGGCGCCGGATCGGGCGCCGCGCGGCCGACCTGACGGGCCGCGAGCGCGAACGCCGTGGCGAACCCGCCCCGGTCCAGCGGCGCGCGCGTCGTCTTGACGGCGCCCGCCAGCCAGTCCCGCGCGGGCCCGCCGACGTGCGCGCGGACGATGGCCAGGAGGCCCTCCGCCGTGTCGTGCGGAGAGGCCACCGGGGGTGGCGACAGCGGGCTGGATCGGGCTCCCTTGGGGTTGATCACGGCAACGAGCGGGGCCGCCGCGGGCCCGAGTATACCTCAGCGGGAAGGCGATGCCCTCGTGGCCGCTCGGTGCGCGCGGAGGCGCGCCGGCCCCGGCCGTCAGGGCCCGGGCGGGGTCGGCGGCGGCAAGATGACGACGATCTCGCTCAGCACCCGGCTGACGCCCGGCAGGCTCCCCACGACCTCCTCGGCGACGCGACGCTGGTCGTCCCGGGCCACCCGTCCGCTGAGCGAGACCTGGTCGTCCCGGCAGCTGAAGAACAGCCCGAGATCACGCGTCCGCGTGTTGGTCAGGAGGGCCGCGTGCACGCGCGCGGTCATGCAGCGGTCGCGCGCCTCGGCCAGGGAGGCCGACGTGGCGTGGAAGCGCTCGGCGCCCAGCAGCGCGCGAATCGTCGCCACCGCCGTGGAGACGTCGACGCGCGCCGTGTTGAGCACGAGATCGTACTGCAGGGGATCGTCGAGGGCCACGTCGTAGAGGTGACGGATCCGCGCCGCCCAGTCGCGGTCGCTCCGCGCGACGACGTCCTCGGCGTCCGGCACGAGCCCGCGCTCGGCCTCCAGCCGCCGGGCGCGCACGTGGAGCGGCGCCATCACCCGCACGCGGATGGCGTGGCGGATGCGCTGGAGGACGAACGTCGAGCCGCGCCCGATGAGGACCACGTTGTCCCGCGCGGCGAACTCCCAGACCACCGCCTCGACGGCGGCCAGGTAGTCGCGGCGCGTCTCCATCAGGCGCTCGCGGAGCGTGGGCCGGCCCTCGAGGAGCCGTTCGAGCTCGGCCACGCCCTGGCCGAGCCGCTCCGCGGCCTTCAGGATGATCTCGCGATCGGCGAAGGTGTAGGTCAGCTCCTCCGCGAGGGCGCGGCCGATCGCTTCGCCGGCGCTGCCGAGGGCCGACGAGATCGTGATGATGCTCACGGGCGTCGCTCGGACCGCGCGGGATGCGTCAAGGCGAACGGCGGCGCCACGGGCGCCGGGGAGCAGGCGCCGATGCGGCAGGCGGCAATGGGAAGGCTCGGGGTGGCGTCGAACCGCAAGGTCGCCCCCGGGGCTCCGGGTGTCCGAGTGCTGGCGGAAGACTAGGCCGGGGCGAGGGGACCTGTCAAGGCGCGCCGCCCCCCGGCGCGGCGCGGCCATCGTAGGATGGGGCCGTGCAAGGCCCCGCGATACCCGACGACGATCCCGCCCACGTCCTGTCGGCCGTGCCGCTGTTCGCCGGGCTCGACCGGGTCGCCCTCGCCAAGCTGGCGGCGCACTTCGAGCACGTCCGATTCGGCCCGGGCGAGATCGTCTTCCGCGAGGGCGATCCCGGGGACGCCTTCTACGTCGTGCTCCACGGGGCGTTCAGCGACTACGTCGGGTCGCCGGATACCGGCGTCGATCGGCGGCTCGCGACGCGGGGCCGGGGCGCGACGTTCGGGGACATCGCCCTCCTGTCGAACCGGCCTCGCTCGACCACCGTGCGGGCCGACGGGGCGGCCGAGGCGCTCCGGCTGGAGCGGGGCCGGTTTCTCGGACTCGTGGCCAAGGAGCCCGCCGTCGCGCTGGCGATCGCCGCCGGGCTCAGCGAGCGGGTGTGGCTCGCCAACGTTCGCGGCGTGGGCACCGTCGAGGCCCGCGGTCCGGCGACGGCGGGCGATCCGGGTGATCGGAGTGCGGCGGTGCGGGGGGCGGCGGAGTCTCGCGCCGCTTCACCGCTCCGGTGCGCACTGGGCGGGGCGCTGGCCGTGTCGATCCTCGTCGTGACATGGGTGACGCCGCCTCCGGCGGGACTGGAGCCGGCCGGCTGGCGTGCCCTCGGGACGCTCGGCGCCATGGTGCCCGTTCTCGCCCTCGAGGTGCTGCCGGAAGGCGTCCTGGCTCTCCTGACGATCGCGGTGTGGACGCTTGGCGGTGTCGCGCCGGGTCGGGTAGGCCTCGCGGGCTTCGCCACGCCGAGCTGGGTCCTCGTCGTGGCGGTGCTGGTCTTCGGCGGGGTGCTCGTCTCCACGGGCGTGCTCTATCGGCTCGCGCTCGGGATCGTCGGCCGCGCGCGGGGCGGCTTCGCCGGTCAGGCCGCGGCGCTCGCGCTGGCGGGTGTCGCGCTCGGTCCGGCCGTTCCGAATGCGACGGGCCGCGTCGCCTTTCTCGCGCCGGCTCTGGCCGAGGTGATCGAGGCGCTCGGCTATGCGCCCGGCTCGCGGCCGGCGGCCGGGCTGGCCCTGGCCGCCCTGGTGGGCTTCGGCCAGATGGGCGCCGTGTTCCTGACGAGCTCCACCACGGCCGTGCTCGCCCACGCGGTCCTGCCCGGCGAGGTGCGGGCAGGCGTCGGGTGGGTCGGCTGGGCCGTGTGCGCGGCGCCGGCGAACGCGCTCCTGCTCGCGGGGATGCTCGCCGCCCTCGTGTGGCTGTACCGGCCGCGTCCGGGCGAGCTCGCGCCGAGGGGGCCGCGATCGGGCGTCCTCGCGATGCAGCGAGCGCTCCTCGGGCGCCCCTCGCGCGCGGAGCGCGTCTGTCTGGCGACGGGCGCCGGGCTCCTCGCTGAGCTTCGCGACGCAGCCGCTCCACGGGATCGACCCGGCCTGGCTAGCCGTGCTGGCGCTCGCGCTGCTGGGTGCGGTCGGCCTGGTGACGGCAGACACCCTCCGCGGGGTGAACTGGAGCTTCGCCCTCTTCTTCGGCATGCTGGCCAGCCTGCCCGACGTGCTGGGCGCGACCGGCGCCGACCGCTGGCTCGCGGGCCTCGTCGGCGAGGTGACGGGCGGCTTCGCGGGCGCGCGCGTGACGTTCATCGGCGGGCTCGCCGTGCTCGGGGCCCTCGCGAGCCTCGTGCTCCGCTGGCAGGCGGCCGCCCCCATCCTCACGATCGCGGCGTCGCCCGTCGCCCAGGCGGCCGGGATCTCGCCGCTGGTGGTGGCGGTGGTCGCCACGATCGCGTGCAACGGCTTCGTCGTCCCGTACCAGAGCACCACCTATCTCGCGCTCTACCACGGGACGGGCGGGCGGCTGTTCGACCACCGGCTCGCCCGCCCGGCCGCCCTGGCCTACGGGGCGGCGAGCCTGCTCGCGCTCTGCGCCAGCGTGCCGGTCTGGCGCTGGATGGGCCTGCTCTAGCCGGCGGCGGCCCGGGTCGTGACGCCCCGCCCTCCGACGCCTCACGGCCACATCGCGTCGAAAACCGAGCCCGCCAGCGTC
Source organism: uncultured Candidatus Rokubacteria bacterium (assembly GCA_963745015.1). Lineage (GTDB taxonomy): Bacteria > Methylomirabilota > Methylomirabilia > Rokubacteriales > DASRDR01 > DASRDR01. The sequence continues at coordinate 107,686 of CAVUVU010000004.1, read as the reverse complement.
GGGTACACGTAGTGCATCCCGACCAGGTCGCTGCGGGTGAGACCGGCCTGCATTGCCACGGCGGCGACGTGGATCAGGTCCTCGGCCCCGGCGCCGAGGACGTGGACGCCCAGCAGGCGACCGGTAGGCGCGTCGAACACCGCCTTGACGAGCCCTTCGGTCTCCTCGCGTATGCTCGCTGCGGTCGAGTCGGTGAAGGGCGCCCGCCCGACCGCGACGCGTTCGCCGCGCTGCCGGGCGGCTTCCTCGGTGAGGCCCACCTGGGCGAGCGCCGGGATCGTGAACGTGGCCGTGGGGAACACGGTGAAATCGGCGGCCCGCCGGTTGCCCCGCAGCGCGTTCTCCGCGGCGAGCTGGCCCTCGTACCACGCGGCCGGCGTGTGCTGGTGACTCCCGGTCACGTCGCCCGCCGCGTAGACGTGGGGCGCGCTCGTCGACTGCAGGAACTCGTTGACGCGGACCGCGCCGCGCTCGAGCGCGACGCCGGCCCGCTCGAGCGCGAGGTCGGCCGTGTTGGGCGGCCGCCCGGTGGCGACGAGGACCGTGTCCGCCGCGAACCGCTCGTGACGGCCGGCGACCTCGGCCTCGACCGTCAGGTCGGGTGCGATCCGCGAGACCTGCGCGCCGCGTCCGGACCTCGAGCCCCGCGTCGCGCCGCCAGCGCGAGGAGCGCGTCCCGCACCTCAGCCGTCCGCCGCCGGGAGCACGTGATCGCCCGACTGAAGGACGGTGACGCGGGCCCCGGCCCGGCCGAACGCGAAGCCGAGCTCCATGCCGATCGCTCCGCCGCCGATCACGACGAGCCGCGCCGGGGAGCGTCGTCTGCTGGAGGAGCTGATCACTCGTCAGCCCGCGCTCGACGCCCTCGATCGGCGGCCGCGCGGGGGCGGAGCCCATGGCGAGGATGATCCGCTCCGCCGTCACGACGGCGCCCGTCGACCAGCGATCTCGTGCGCGCCCGCGAAGCGGGCCCGGCCGCGGAGCACGGTGATGCCCTGCTGCTCGAGCGCCCCCGGCTTCCCCTCCGACCAGCTCGCCACCAGGCGGTTCTTCCGGGCGATGACGGCGCTCCAGTCGAGCCCGATCCCTTCCGTGCCGCGAATCCCGAGCTCGCCGGCCTTCCGGGCGCGCCACGCGAGCTCGACGGTGCTGACCAGCACCTTTTTCGGGATTCAGCCCGTGCCGAGGCAGGTGCCGGCGAAGCCGTCCTGCTCGACGAGCGCGGTGCGCGCGTCGAGCACGACCGCCTTGCGCGCGGCGAACGTGCCCGCGGTGCCGGCGCCGATGACGAGGAGGTCGTAGTCCATGGCCGTTCTCCCGTGAGGATCCGGCGACCCGCCTGTCCGGGCCGCCGGGCGGAGGTCGCGTCAGTGCGCCGTCGCCGCTCGACTCCCGGCTATCCGAGCGCCTCCCAGGCCGCGCTCTGGACGGCGCGCCAGGGCGTGGCCTCCCAGGCCGAGCCGGCGATGACAGAATGGGCGCGCCCGGCCGGCGAGAAGGTGGCCCGCCAGCCCTCGTCTCCGAAGCGCGTGAGCTCGAGGTCGAAGCCCTGACGGGCCATGCCTGCCGCGACGAGGCCCACACCCGCCCACCGGTCGAGCCACCGGCGGCAGTCGGCGTGGACCGGCTCGGCGCCCGCGGCGGCGGCGAGACGAGTGGCGGCCAGGGTCGCGACGAGGAGCCGGCGTCGCCGGGCGAGGTCGAGGGAATCCCGGTCGTTCATCGCTCGCCGATCACCAGCTGACGCGCGGCGTGGCGGCGTCGACGACGAAGCGCCGCGCCGTCGCCCCGAAGTGCCGGCCGAGTCCCGCGGCGAGCTCGTCGAGTACGGCCTCGGCCAAGCCGGCGCCCGTCTCCGGCAGGCTCTCCGAGACGAGGAACACGGACCGGGTCTCCGGATGGATGAGCCCGTCACGCGCCTGGCGCCACATGAGCTGGCGGGTCAGGACCGTCGCGCCCGTCGCGTAGGCGATCTCCCCGGCCGGCACCGGGACCGGGCCGTCGCCGTCCAGCGCCGAGAAGGTGTCGCCGTCCCGCGTGAGCCGGACGGCGAGCGGTCCCGCCACGCGGTCCAGGTCGAAGCCGCCGACAGGCACCGTGTGGCGGAGGGACACGCCGTTGTAGAAGTCGACCAGCGGATTGATGCGAAAGGGGGTCCCGCCCTTCATCGCGCGCCGCAGGAGCGCCTCGATCGACGTGGGGAAGTGCCGCATCGAGACACCGATCGCCTGGAAACGCTGCCGCCACGCCAGGACGCGCGGGTGAGACTGGGCGTTCCCGTACGGCGCCGCGGCGCGGGCCGCCCCGTCCCACGCCTCGGCCCATCCGTCGGCGATCGGAGGGAGGTCCCGGAGGTTGTCGACGTCACGCGCCACGACGACGGCCAGGCGCATGCCCGGAAAACGCGCGAAGACGTCCGGCTCGACCGAGAAATCCATGTGGCTCCGCTGTCATTCCGTTCTGGCCGATCTGGCTAGCTGCGCGCCCAGAGTAGTCCGGGCGCGAAGGCCGCGCAAGGCAGGTCGGGTCTTGCTGACGACGTCGACGCCTCCTCGCGGCTGTTGCCGCGCTGTCATGTTCGCGAGGAATGCGTATATCATCCTGGACCAGGGAGGACGCGGCGATGGAGGCGATGATCCACCTGTTCACGGCGCTCCTGCTGACCATCGCGCACTTGCCTGGGAACGCGGACCTGGAGCGCGAGTCCTTGCCGGCCGAGGAGCGCATTGTGGCGCCCATGCTGGACCCCCGGGCGCCGCGGCTTCCCGGCGCCCCGGGTGGGGTGGTGAACGTTGAATCCCCCTTCGGCAAGGAACGGTCGAAGGCGGATCCGGGGTCTGAAGTGACGCGTGGCGTCGGGCCGGCGCCCGGCGCCTCCATGATGCCCTCGTCCGACGCGCGCTTCATCCGGTGCCCGGCGTGCGGCGCCGCCAACCGCGTCCCGTGGGCGAAGGTCGAGCGGGCCTGGCGCCGGTCTGCGGGCGGTGCAAGCGGCCGCTGCCTGTCGTCGACCGGCGCCGATCACGGTGACCGACGCGACGTTCGCCGCCGAGGTCGAGCGCTCGCCCCTGCCCGTGCTCCTGGACATGTGGGCGCCCTGGTGCGGCCCGTGCCGGATGATCGCCCCGATGCTGGAGGAGCTGGCCGGGGAGATGTCCGGGCGCGTCCGGGTCGCGAAGCTCAACGTGGACGAGAACCCGGCGACGGCGGCGCGGTTCGGCGTCCAGAGCATTCCCACGCTCCTCGTGCTCCGGCAGGGCCGCGAGATCGACCGGATCGTCGGCGTGCAGCCGAAGTCGGAGATCGCGCGGCGGCTCGAGCGGGTGGTCGGCTGAGCCGGCCCCGGAGGTCACTCCAGGCGCCGCCCCAGTCGACTGAGAGATCGTCCGGAGGTGGACATGGAGCGGCGTCGCTTCGGCTCGACCACACGGGAAGTCGCGGTGATCGGCCAGGGCACCTGGTACCTCGACAAGGGCGATCGCGGGGCCGCCGTCGCCGCGCTGCGCCGGGGCCTCGACCTCGGCATGACGCACATCGACACCGCCGAGATGTACGGCGACGCCGAGGAGGTCATCGCCGAGGCGATCGCCGGGCGGCGCGACGAGGTCTTCCTGGTCTCCAAGGTCCTGCCCGAGCACGCCACGCGGAACGGGCACCATCGCGGCCTGCGAGCGGTCGCTCGCGCCGCCTCCGGACCGACCGGCTGGACTGCTACCTCCTGCACTGGGCGCGGCCGAGCATCCGCTGGAGGACACGATCGCCGCCTTCGAGCAGCTCCGGCGAGGCGGGCAAGATCCTGTCCTGGGGCGTGAGCAACTTCGACGTCCACGAGCTCGAGGCGGCGCGCGCGATCGCCGGGCGAGGGCCGCATCGCGTGCAACCAGGTGCTCTACCACCTGGAGCAGCGCGCGATCGAGCACGCCGTGATTCCCTGGTGCGAGAAGCACGGCGTCGCCGTGGTGGGCTACAGCCCGTTCGGGCACGGGCGCTTTCCCGGGCCCGCGCATCGAAGGGCGGCCGCGTGCTGCAGGAGATCGCCGCGGCGCACGGCGCCACCCCGCGCCAGGTCGCGCTCCGGTTCCTGGTGCGGCGGCCCCCGCTCTTCACGATCCCGAAGGCGGGCAGCCCGGAGCACGCGGCCGAGAACGCGGGCGCCGGGGACCTCGGGCTGACCGAGGCCGAGCTCGCCCGGATCGACGCGCGCCTTCCCGCGCGGCCGCGCGCCCCCGCGAGCTGCCGACGCTCTAGCGGGCCCTCGCTGCGACCTTCGACCCTGCGCGCGGCCTCAGGGCTTCGGGATGCGGAGCGTCTTGCTGATCATCAGCGATCCGGACAGCCCGAACACCAGCACCAGGGTGCAGGCCGGCGCCCCCGAGCGAGAACGAGCCGAACGGGAGCGCGTCCCCGATCCGGCCCGCGCCGGCCAGCGCCAGGAGCAGCAGGACGAGCAGGACGCTCGTCGGGATGGGCGTGCCCTCGAAGTAGGTCACCTTGCCCGTCTCCGCGGACATGGCCTCGGCGGTGATGTTGTATCGCGCCAGCCGGCTGATCCCGCAGGCGACGAAGTAGAGGAGGACCAGCTGATCGAGGATGCCGCTCATGCCCGACGGCGTAGGCCGAGGCAGGCCGGAGCCACGCCGAAGCTGATCACGTCGGCGAGCGAGTCGAGCTCGCGCCCGAGCGGCGAGGCCCGGTGGCGCCACCGCGCCACCCGCCCGTCGACGACGTCGAACACCAGCGCCAGCACGATGAGCGCCCCGGCCGCGTAGATCTTGCCCGGCCGCCGCCTCGCGCATGTGGGCCATCGCGAAGAAGATCGCGGCGGTGCCGCAGCAGCCGTTGGCCAGCGTGAAGAAGTCGGCCAGATGGAACGAGCGGAGCATGGAGAAGTGCCGCTGCCGTCCCATCTGCTCCCGGACTGGACCCACGTCAGACCTCCTCCGCTCGAAGTGGTACGCCTCCAGTCCACCCTAGCATTCCCGGGCCGCTCGCGAGCCGAGGCCAACGGCCGACCCCGATTGGCCGGGAGTCCTTGGACAGTCCCTGGCCATGCGACGATGGGTGGCCTCTCTGGCAGGACGCTCGGGGCCGGGCGACCTGACGAGAGTGGGAGGTCAGGTGACGGGTCGAATCCCGAGCGCGGTGCCCCGAATGCAGCCGGTGAGCGGACGAGTCCGTGCTGCGCTCCCGCGTGAAGGCCTGGGCTCGTCTCGCCGCTCGCCGTCGACCGGAGAATCACACCGGTGACGCCCCCCGGACCCGACCACGCGCGCCCCGGGACCAACGACGACTGGTACCGGTTCTACGCGCCCCGGCGCATGGCGGCCATGACGGCGCAGCAGATCGCCGATGATTCGGCGGCGGCCGAGCGCGATCTCGATGCCGTCCTCGCGCGTACCCGGCTGTCGCCCGCCCACCGGATCCTCGAGGTCGGGTGCGGCTGGGGGCGCCACAGTCTTGCGCTCGCGCGGCGAGGCTTCAGCCGCGTGGTCAGCGTGGACATCGCCCCCGAGCCCCTCGCGCTGGCCCGCGCCCGGGCGGCGAAGGCCGGCCTCGACTGCGAGATCCGGCAGCAGGCCTTCGGCCAGGTGCAGGACGGCCCCTACGCGGCCGTCCTGTCGCTCTACGACCGGAGCGTCTGCGGCTTTCCCACCGAGGCGGAGGACGCCCAGAGCCTCCGCCACATGGCCGGCCTGCTCGAGCCCGGCGGGTGGCTCGTGTTCGGGATCAACGACTGGCCGGCGGACCTGCCGACGGCTCGGCGGACCGGCGGGAGACGGGGGAGGGGATCGAGCTGGTCGAGGTCGTCCCCGACCCGGCGGCGAGGACGTGCACCCACCGGGTCACGCTGACCCGGCCCGACGGCCGGCAAGAGACGCACGCGCTCACGCGGCGGCACTACTCGCTGCGCGAGCTGCGGCGGCTCGCTGGCGGAGAGCGGATTCGCCCCGCTCGTCGCGCTCCATCGCCTCGCCGAGGAGCGGCCGTACGCCGAAGGCGGCGAGGGTCTGTTCCTCTACGCGCGGCGCGCCTGAGAACCCGGCTTCCGGGTCCCGCGCGAGTCTCAGCGGCGGCGGTGGGCGGTCCGCTCCGTCCGGCCGGGTCCCGGGCGTTCGGGCGAGAGCGACCCTCGTGCCCGGGCCAGGGAGGCCGAGCCCGCGTCCGGGCTGCGGACCTAGCGGTCGCCCGGGCTCCTCGCGGATGAAGCGGCCCGTGCGGAGATCCTCCAGGGTCTGCTCGATCTCCGCCCGCGTGTTCATGACGAACGGCCCGTAGCGGGCGATCGGCTCCCCGAGCGGCCGGGCCGCCGCGAGGAGGAAGCGGCCCCCGCCGGCCGCGGCCGAGGCCTCCACGAGGTCGCCGTCACCGAAGACGACCAGGGCGGGACCGTGGACGGCCTTGTCGCTCCGGACCGAACTGGACGTCGCCGTGGTCGAGGTACGCGAAGACGGTGTGGCCCCGCGCCACCGGTTCGCGGAAGGCGGTGCCGGGCGGGAGCGTGACGTCCACGAACTTCGGGTCGACGGCCAGACCCTCGACCGGGCCCCGCCCGCCCGCCGCCTCGCCCGCGATCACCCGGAGCCGCGCGCCCTCGGCCGCCTCGACCTCGGGCAGCTGGCCGCCCTGGAGGTCCCGATACGTCGGCCGCGTCATCTTCTCGCGCGCGGGCAGGTTCAGCCACAGCTGGAGCCCGGCGATGCCCTCGGGGCGCACCTGCGGCATCTCCTCGTGGAGGATGCCGCTGCCCGACGTCATCCACTGGATGTCTCCCGCGCCGATGCTTCCCTGATGGCCGAGGGAATCGCGGTGCCGCACCTCACCCTTCCGCACGAACGTCACCGTCTCGATCCCGCGGTGCGGGTGATACGGGAAGCCGGCGCGATAGTCGGCCGGCTCGGCCGACTCGAAGTGATCGAGCAGGAGGAACGGGTCGAGGTGATCGAGCCGCCGGGTGCCGATGCTGCGCCCGAGGTGCACCCCGGCACCCTCGACGACCGGCTCTGGCGGCGTGACGACCTGGGTCACTCTCCGCGAGTCGCGACATGTTCAAGGCCTCCAGTGCGTCGGGCTCGCCGCTCCCGTCATTGTAGCCGGCCCGTCCAGTGTCCTCCCGAGACGGCCGCGTCGCGCGACGGAGTCGACCGGTGGCTCCCGCGGGGAGACGCCCGGCTCGATCGGAGCCGGACGGGACAGTCGTCGGAGCGCGCCGGTCCGCAGGCGGTCGAACAGCACGGCGACGATGATGAAGCTGCCGACGAAGGTGCCCTGCCAGAAGGTGCTGATGCCGAGCAGGATGAGGCTGTTCCGGATGACCTCGATCAGCGCCGCGCCGACCACCGCGCCGAAGGCGGTGCCGGCGCCGCCCGTGAGGTTCGCCCCGCCGATCACGGCCGCCGCGATGACGGTCAGCTCCATGCCCTGGCCGAGACTCGTGGTGATCGTGCCGAGCCACCCCACCTCGAGGATGCCGGCGATGCCGGCGCAGAGCGAGCAGAGCATGTAGACGCTCACCTTCACCAGCCGGACCGGCACGCCGGTGAGGTTCGCCGCGGCCTCGTTGCCGCCGATGGCGAAGACGTGCCGGCCCCATCGCGTCCACCGGAAGGCGAAGCCGGTCAGCGAGCGCCATCACGATCAGGAAGACGAGCGGGTTCGGCACCCGGACGGCGTCCCGGAACGGCATCGCCACCGGGATGAACCCGCCGCCGAGCGCCAGGAGCTGCGCCTGGTCGGGCCCGAACTCGTACACCATCCGGTTGTTGGACAGCACCATCGCGAGGCTCCGCGCGATGGACAGCATGCCGAGCGTCACCACGAACGAGGGCATGCCGACGTAGGCGATCATCGCCCCGTTGAAGGCGCCCACGGCCAGCGCGGTGCCCGAGCGCGAGCGGCACCGCCTGCCAGAACGGCGTGCCGACGTTCATCGTCATCCCGATGACCATGCCCGACAGCACGAGCACCGCCCCGACCGACAGGTCGATGCCGCCCGTGATGATGACCGCGGTCATGCCGAGCGCGATGATCCCGACGAAGGCGAAGTTGCGGGTGACGTTGAACAGGTTCTGCTGCGTCGCGAAGACGTCGCTGGCGACGGACAGCCCGACGAAGGCCAGCAGCGGCGGCGAGGGACACCCAGAACGTCTGCCGGCTGACGAGCCAGCTGAGGACGCTGCCGTGCGTCCGCCTCCGGATCGACTCCTCGAGGGCCGTGCCCACCCGCGCGTCCCCGGCGTCCCGATCGTCGGCAGGCCACTCAGGCGGACTCGATGGCGCCGGTGATGAGCCCCGTCACCTCCTGCGGCGAGCTGGCCGAGATGGGCTTGTCCGCCACCTTCTCGCCTCGTCTCAGCACGACGATCCGGTCGGAGACGGCGAACACGTCGGGCATGCGGTGGCTGATGAGGACGACGGTGATGCCGTGATCCCGCAGCCGGCGGATGAGGTTGAGGACCTCGGCGACCTGCCGCACGCTGATGGCGGCCGTCGGCTCGTCCATCAGGACGAGCTTGGGCTCCGACAGCCGGGTCCGGGCGATCGCGACGGCCTGGCGCTGCCCGCCGGACATCCGCCGGACCAGATCGCGCGGCCGCGTCTCCGACTTGAGCTCGGCGAACAGCTCGCCCGCCCGCTGGTACATGGCCCGGGAGTTCAGGATCCGGATGGGCCCGAAGCCGGTCGTCAGCTCGCGGCCCAGGAAGACATTCGCCGCCGCCGTCAGGTTGTCGCAGAGCGCCAGATCCTGGTAGACGATCTCGATGCCCTGCGCGCGGGCATCGGCCGGCTTGTGAAACGCCACCCTGCGGCCGAGCATCTCCATCGTGCCGCCGCTCGGCGGGTAGTTCCCGGCGACGATCTTCACGAGCGTGGACTTGCCGGCGCCGTTGTCGCCCATCGAGCCCGACGACCTCGCCGGCCCGCAGGGAGAGCGACACGTCGAGCAGCGCCTGGATGGCGCCGAAGTGCTTCGAGATCCCGGCGAGCTCGAGCAGTGCCATCGCGGGGCCTCCCTGCGGGCCTTCCGCCCGGACGAGCGACCTTCCGGCGGAGCGGCCCCGTCGCCAAAAAGCAAGGGCGCCCGTCGGCGCCCTTGGACGGACCGTGCGAGCGACGGCTACTGCGCCGGGCACTTACCCATGTTCTGCGGGCGTGCACTCGTCGAGGCCGGTGTAGAGCGGATCCTTGACCGCCTTCTTGTTGATCAGGTCGATGAGCACCGCCGGGGCGCGATGGCCCATCTCGAACGGCCGCTGGCCGATCTGCGCGTGGCTCCGGCCCGCCTTCAGCGCGTTCATCTGCGGCGGCAGCGTGTCGCCGGCCACGATGACGAGCTTCTTCTCCTTCAGCTTGGCCATGACCTGATCCGTGACCTGCGCGTAGGCCTGCGGGCCGAACTGCGCCCAGCCGCCGACGAGGATGAAGGCGTCCAGATTGGGGTTGGCGATGAAGGTGTCCGCCATCTGCTGGTTGGCGAGGTCGATCTGGTCGTTGGTGAAGAGCGGGCAGCCGTCTGATCTCCGTCCAGCCGCCCTCGCCCTTCAGCCGGTCGATCTTCTTCTTTCCGGAGATGGTGTCCCGGAACCCCTGGGCGCGGGCGTTGATGTTGTCGGCCGCGACGTTGCCGAGCTGGAGGCACACGGTGCCGCCCTTGGGCTTCAGCCCCTTGAGGTGCTTCGCCATCAGGACGCCCATGTCGTAGTTGTTCGTCCCGAGGTAGGTCTTGCGGAGCGCCCGATCGGCCTCGGCGAGGTCGGCGTCGATCGTCATGATCGGCATCGTGGGCTTCTTCGCCTTGAGCATGTTGGCCATCGCCGGCGCGTTCGACGGCGAGATGGCGATCCCGGCGGCCCCGGAGTTGATCAGGTCCTCGACGATCCGGACCTCACCGGCCTCGTCGGCGCTCGACGCCGGGCCCGTGTAGACGCACTTGTACTCGGACTTCGGGTTCTCCTTGTTCCACAGCTCGCAGCCGTTGCCGAGCACCGTGAAGAACGGATTGTCCAGGCCCTTGACGACGACGGCGAGGGTCTTCTTCTGAGCCTGCGCCATGGCCGGGCTGCTGACGGCGAGCGCGAGCACCGCGACGCTGGCAAGCACGAGCATCGGTTTCTTCACGCCGTTCCCTCCACGTGGTGTGCGTTCGGGCCCATGTCTCGGGCTGGGCGGCCGCGTCTCCCGCGGCGCGCCGGCCGGACCACGGGTCGACCATACTCCAGGGCACGGGGACCGCGCCAGAGGTCGCCGGGCGCCGGGGAGGGACTCGGTGTGGACCCGGGCGATCCCGCCGCCTGGCCTCGGCGGCGCGGCCGGATGGCCGCTCGCGGGCGTCGGCGCCCTCCGCGCGCGCCGCCGGCGGCCCGGTCTCTCCGAGCCAATGATAATCACGCACTTGCCGACCGGATGGATGCGCGGTGCGGCGGGCCCGGCGCGCTTCCCGCTGGACAAGTGAGTGAGTGCATGCTCACCTTGAAGCATGAGGAAGCGTGTGCGGCTCCCGTCCGGGGAACGGCGCCAGGCGATCGTCACCGCCGTCAAGGGCGCGTTCGCCGACAAGGGCTTCGACGGCACCACCACGCGGGAGCTGGCCCGCGCGGCGGGCGTCTCCGAGGCGCTCCTCTACAAGCACTTCCCCAGCAAGGAGTCGCTCTACGTCGCCATGCTCGAGGCGTGCGCCGACGGGCCCATGGCCGCGGAGTTCACCCGGGTCCTCGCGCTCCCGCCCTCCACGTCGACGCTGGTCGTGCTGGTGCACTTCCTGACGTCGCACTTCGTCCTCTGCGAGGACCTGCAGAAGACGACGATGCACCGGCTCGCCCTCCGGAGCCTCCTGGAGGACGCCGAGTTCGTGCGGCTCGGCGCCAAGCAGTTCGGCGCCAGCTGGATCCGGAAGGTGGAGGCGTGCATCGCGGCGGCCGTCAAGGCCGGCGACCTGAAGACGACGCCCGTCCGCGGCGACCTGCGCGCCTGGTTCGTTCACCATCTGGCGTTCGCGCTGATGCTCCACCTCCAGCCGAAGATTCCGGCCGTCGACTACGGAATCCCCCGGTCGACGCTGGTCGTCCAAGCCGTGTGGTTCCTCCTCCGCGGGATGGGCCTGGAGGAGGCCGCGATCCGGCGCCACTATCACCCCGAGGCTCTGTCGCATCTCACGTCGTGATGCGGCCGGAGCGAGCACAGGAATCGTGATGAACCTCGTGTCGTCGATCGTCCGTCCGAGCCGCTGGCCGGCCCGGCCGCTGGCCGGGGTCGGTCTCCTCGCCCTCGCCCTGGCCGCCTGCCAGCAGCAGGCGCAGCCCGCCTTCGAGCGCCCGCCGGCGCCCGTCGCCGTGGCGGCCGCGATCGCGCGCGACACGCCGCTCTACATCGACGCCGTGGGCAAGGCCGTGGCCAACGAGATCGGTCTCCGTCCAGCCGCAGATCTCGGGGCGCATCGTCAAGATCCACTTCGCGGACGGCGCCGATCTCAAGCAGGGCGACCTCCTGTTCTCCATCGACCCGCGCCCGGTCCAGGCGACCGTCCAGCAGGCCGAGGCCAACGTGGCGCGCGACCAGGCGCAGGCGCGCCAGGCCGAGGCCAACACGGCCCGCGACCAGGCGGCGGTCTCGCAGGCGCAGGCGGCGCTCACCCAGGCCCGGGCGCAGCTCGCCCAGGCCGAGGCCAACGTCGTGCGCAGACCAGGCCCAGCTCGAGAACGCCCAGGCCCAGGATCAGCGCTACTCGGAGCTGGTCCGGCAGGGGTACGTCGCCCGCGAGCAGAGCGACCAGGTCCGGACCGCGATGGAGACGGCGGCGGCGACGCTCCGCGCCGACCAGGCGATGGTCGAGAACGGCAAGGCCGCCATCGCGGCGGCCGAGGCCAGCCTCGCGCAGGCGCGGGCCGCGGTGGTGGCGGGCCAGGCCGCCGTGGAGAACGCCCGCGCGACCGTCCGCGCCAACGAGGCGATGGTGGACAGCGCGCGCCTGCAGCTCGCCTACACGGAGATCCGGGCGCCCATCGACGGGCGCGCGGGGCAGCGGCTGGTCGACCTCGGCAACGTCGTCACCGCGAACACGGGCTCGCTCCTCAGCATCCAGCGGCTCGATCCCGATCTACGCGGAGTTCACCGTCACCGAGAACGACCTCACCGAGGTCCAGCGGCACATGCGGGACGGGCGCGCTCACGGTCGAGGTCCGGCTGCCCGACCGAGCCGGACGCCGTGATCCCGGGCACGCTCACCTTCCTCGACAACGCGGTCCAGGAGGGGACCGGCACGGTCAAGCTGCGCGCGACCGTGCCGAACCGCGAGCGCCGCTTGTGGCCCGGGCCGCTTCGTCAAGGTCCGGCTGATCCTCGGCCAGCTCGACGGGCGCCGTGCTGGTGCCCGCCGCGGCGCCCCAGACCTCCGCCAAGGGCCTGTTCGTCTACGTGGTCAAGGACGACGGGACCGCCGAGCTCCGGCCGGTGACGCTCGGCCAGCGGCAGGGCGACCTCGTCATCGTGGCGAGCGGGGTCAAGCGCCGGCGAGCGGGTCGTCACCGATCGGCCAGATCGGCGTCACGCCCGGCGGCAAGGTCCGCGTCGAGGACCGGGCGGCCCGGCCGAGCCGGCCGCGTCCCGCCGCGGACGCCGAAGTCATGAACCTCTCCGAGCCCTTCATCCGCCGGCCGGTCATGACCGCGGTCCTCACCGTCTCGGTCGATCCTGTTCGGCGTCCTGGCTACCGCCAGCTGCCGGTGAACGACCTGCCCGCGGTCGACTACCCGGTCATCCAGGTGCAGGCCGGCTACCCGGGCGCCAGCCCCGACACGGTGGCCAACAACATCGCCACGCCGCTCGAGCGGCAGTTCATGCAGATCACCGGGCTCGAGCTGGTCACGTCGCAAGAGCACGCAGGGGCACGCGAGCCTGACGCTCCAGTTCGCGCTCGACAAGAGCATCGACGCCGCCGCGACCGACGTGCAGACGGCGATCACGCAGGCCACCGGCAGCCTGCCGATCGACCTGCCCGTCGCCGCCGACGTTCTCCAAGACCAACCCGAACGACCAGCCGATCATGTACATCGCGCTCACCAGCGACTCGATGACGCGCGGGCCAGCTCTACGACTACGCCGAACACCCAGGTCGGCCAGCGCATCAGCATCCTGCCGCGGCGTGAGCCGGGTGGACGTGTTCGGCACCAAGTCGGCCATCCGCATCAAGGCCGACCCGTCGGCGCATGTGCGGCGCGCGGCATCTCGATCGACGACCTGGCCGCGGCGATCCGCGAGCGGCACCAGCTACTCCGGGCGCCGGCCAGCTCGACGGCCGTCGGGCACCGCGCTGCTCCGGCCCCAGGGCCAGCTCGACAGCGCCGAGGCGTACAACAACCTGATCGTCGCAGCTCGAGCGACGGCGCGCCGGTCTACCTGCGCGACGTCGCCGAGGTCCGGGAATCGCGTCCAGGACGAGCGGATCAACATGCGGTTCTGGGTCCGCGGGCTACGACGGTGCCCTCGGCCACGGTGGTCGTCGCCGTCTACCGGCAGGCCGGCGCCAACGCGGTGGAGGTGGCCAAGAGCATCCGCGACCTGCTGCCGGTCGATCAGCGCCGAGCTCCCGGGCTCGGTGCGGATCACGCCCGATCTACGACCGCTCGCAGACGATCGTCAACTCGCGTCGCACGACGTGCAGGAGACGCTGATCATCGCCTTCGTCCTGGTCGTGATCGTGATCTTCGTCTTCCTCGGCCGCGTCGACCGACACGCTGATCCCGGCCGTCGCGCTGCCGCTGTCGCTGCTGCTCACGTTCATCGTCGATGCGGATGCTCGGCTACAGCCTGGACAACCTGTCGCTGATGGCGCTGACGCTGGCGATCGGGTTCCTGGTGGACGACGCCATCGTGTTCCTGGAGAACACCGTGCGCCGGATGGAGCACGGCGAGACGCGCGCTCGAGGCGACGCTCAACAGCGCCAAGGAGATCAGCTTCACGATCCTCGTCGATGACCATCTCGCTGGCGGCGGTGTTCCTGCCGCTGGTGTTCATGCCCGGGCTGGTCGGGCCGCATCTTCCGCGAGTTCGCGGTCACCATCGTGGTGGCGATCCTCGCCTCGGGCCTGGTCTCGCTGACGCTCACGCCGCTCATGTGCGCCCGGCTGCTCGGCGGAGCGCGGGCACGGGCGCGCAAGAAGACGTGGATGGAGCGGGTCATCGGCGGCGTCGAGCAGCGGGTCCTCGGCGTCTACGGCCGCGTCGCTCTGGTTGTTCCTGCGCCACCGCTGGGTCGTCGGCGCGTCGATCTGGGTGGTCTGCCTCGCCGGGCACGGTCGTGGCTGTTCATGATCGTGCCCAAGGCGTTCCTGCCCGTCGGGCGACAGCAGCGTGATCTTCGGCGTCTTCATCGCGCCGCGAGGGCTCGTCGCCCGAGCAGATGCAGCGGCTCCAGGACCAGGCCGACGAGGTGCTCCACGCGGACCCGAACGTCGTGACCGACGTTCACGATGACCGGGCAACGGCCGCGTTCCTGTCCTCGAACCAGGGCATCACGTTCACCTTCCTCAAGCCGCCCGAGGAGCGCGCGCCCATCGCAGGCCGTCGCCGGCGAGCTCATGGGGAAGATCGAGCGCGATCCCCGGCGTGTTCGCGTTCCTGCGGCCGTATCCCGGTGCTCGAGATCAGCACCGGGGCGACCAACCAGAACCAGGGGCAGTACGCCTTCTCGGTCTCGGGGTCAACCCCGAGAGGTCTACGAGGCCGGCGGGCAAGCTCATGGCGAAGCTCTACGAGTACCCGGGCTTCGCGACGGTCGTCCTCCGACTTCTTCAACAACACGCCGAACCTCGACATCGAGCATCCGCCGCGACCAGGCCAAGATGCTACGGCGTCTCCGAGACGCGCATCCTGTCGCTCCTGCGCAACGCCTACTGCCAGAACTACGTCTACCTGATCAAGAAGCCGCAGGACCAGTACCAGGTCATCCTCGAGGTCGACGGACTCGGCGCGCGCCGCACCCCGAGGACCTGTCGCGGCTCTACATCCGGTCCGACGACGGCAAGAACCTCGTCCCGCTGAAGGCGCTCGTCACCTGGAAGACCACGCTCGGCCCGCAGGCCGTGAACCACCTCAACCAGTTCACCAGCGTGACGCTGTTCTTCAACCTGAAGCCCGGCGTGGCGATCGGCGACGCCACCGACTTCATCAGAAGACGGCCGCCGCCGAGGTCGTGCCGCCCACGCTCCGCGCGCGAGCTCCAGGGCGAGGCCCTCACCTTCCGGAACACGGTCCGCGACCTGACGCTCCTGATGGTGCTCGCCGTGTTCGTGATGTACGTGATCCTGGCGATCCTCTACGAGAGCTACGTCCACCCGCTGACCGTGCTCTCGACGCTGCCCACCGCGCTGGTCGGCGGGCTGCTCACGCTCTACGCTCTTCGGCGAGCAGGCCGTCGCTCTACGCGTTCGTCGGCATGTTCATGCTGATGGGCATCGTGAAGAAGAACGGCATCATGATCGTGGACTTCGCGCGCCAGCGCGTCGAGGCCGGGCGAGGCCGCCGACCAGGCGATCCACGACGCGAGCCTGGACCGCTTCCGGCCGATCCTCATGACGACGCTGGCCGCGGTGATCGGCGCGGTCCCGATCGCGCTCGGCGTCGGGGCCGACGGCGCCTCGCGGCGGCCGCTCGGCCTGGTCATCGTCGGCGGCCTGATCGTCTCCCAGCTCATCACGCTCTACGTCACGCCGGTGATCTACCTCTACCTGGAGGTGTTCCAGGAGAGGGTGCTGGACCGCACGTCCTTCTTCCGCTCGGGCGCGCGCCGGGCGGCCGGCGCCGACGCGGGCCACGCCCGGCGAGATCGGCCCGCGGCCTCGCCCGTCGCCGGCGGGAGCGAGGCGGGGGACGACGGAACGAGCGTCTGATCGCGCGTCGCCGCTCGAGGACGTCTTCGAGTCGTCCGGCAGCTCCTGCAGGCGTCGCTCGAGAAAGCGCCGCTCCGGCTCCTGACGCGTGAGCTCGAGGGCACGCGTGTAGGCGGCGCGGGCCTCGGATGTCCGCCCCAGCCGCCGGCACAGGTCCGCCCGCGCCGAGTGGGCCAGGTGGTAGTCGGCCAGGTCGCCCCGCGCCAGGATCGCGTCGATGAGGGTCAGCCCCGCCAGCGGGCCGTCGCGCATCGACACCGCCGCCGCGCGGTTCAGCTCGATGACCGGCGACGGATCGGCCCGGACCAGCACGTCGTAGAGGCCGACGATCTGGGACCAGTCCGTCGCGGCGGCGCGTGGGCGCCTGGGCGTGGACCGCCGCGATCGCCGCCTGGAGCGTGTAGGGCCCGATGCGGCGCGAGGCGAGCGCGCGTCCCACCAGCGCCGCCCCCTCCGCGATCTGCGCCCGGCTCCAGAGCGATCGGTCCTGGGCGTCGAGCAGGACCAGCTCGCCCTCGGCCGACGTCCGCGCGGCGCGCCGCGACTCGTGGAGCAGCATCAGCGCCAGGAGCCCCAGCGCCTCGGGCTCCGGCAAGAGCTCGATCAAGAGCCGCCCCAGCCGGATCGCCTCGCCCGAGAGATCGTGCCGCGTCAGCGAGGCGCCGGAGGACGCGAAGTATCCCTCGTTGAACACCAGGTAGATCACGTGGAGCACGGTGTCGAGCCGGTCCGGCAGATCGGCGCGCGCCGGCACCTGATAGGGGATGCGCGCGTCCCGGATCTTCGCCTTGGCGCGGACGATGCGCTGGGCGACGGCCGTCGGCGCGCTGAGGAAGGCGTGCGCGATCTCCTCGGTCGTGAGGCCGCAGACCTCCCGCAGCGTCAAGCGCCACCTGGGCGGCCGGCGGCAAGGCGGGATGGCAGCAGGTGAAGATCAGCCGCAGGCGGTCGTCCTCGACGTCTTCGCTCTCCCGTATCAAGGCGTCCTGCGCGTCGGCGTCGAGCCGCTCGGCCAGGTCTCCCAGGGACGCGTCGAACCGGGCGCGCCGCCGCAGGCTGTCGATGGCCTTGAAGCGGCCGGCCGAGACGAGCCACGCGCGAGGATTGGCGGGCGTGCCATCGCGCGGCCACTGCTCGACGGCGGCCGCGAAGGCTTCGTGAAGCGCGTCCTCGGCCAGATCGAAGTCGCCGAGGAGGCGAATGAGGGTGGCGAGCACGCGGCGCGACTCGGAGCGGTAGACCGCCTCGACCTCCGCGCGCACCTGCTCTGCCCCATTGCCGGTCACCGGCGTCGGGTCTCTCCCGCGCGGGCGGCGCGCTCCCTGACCGGCCGCACCTCGACGCATCCGAGACGTCCCGGGGGGATCCGCGAGGCCACCCGGATGGCGTCGTTCAGGTCCCGCGCCTCGATGAGCATGAACCCACCCAGCTGCTCCTTCGTCTCGGCGAACGGGCCGTCCGCGGTGGACACCGCGCCGTTGCGGACGCGCACGGTCATGGCCGTTCGCACGGATTGGAGACCGTCCGAGGCGATGTAGTGACCGCTTGCCCGGAGCGCCTCGCGGTAGGCGAGGACCTCGTCCAGGAGGGCGTCTTCCTCGCTCCCGGACAGGGCATCCAGCTTCGTCTCCTCATAGTAGACCAGGCACAGGTACTTCATCGGTTCCTCCTGGGCACCCCGTCACGCCCATCCCGGCTCGGCCGAACCGACGCTGGAGTGAAAGGGGCGCCCGAGCCGCGGACGCGCCGCACCGGTCCGTCGCCCTGCGTCCGATGAGCGAGGCCGACTTCCGGGATCGGGCGAGCGTCGAGAGGGCAGAGCGAAGGACGGCGGCAGCCAGCCGCGGCGGGTGCGGACGGGAGGCGAACAGGGGGGCCGCGACGCCGGCTCGCGCGAGGCCCCCCCTCGCCAGCTGCTCAGGCGTCGACCAGGACCTTGAATCCGCCGTACACCATGCGCTTCATGTCGAAGGGCATCGAGTCGTTCGCCATGCCGGTGAGCCGCGGG
Source organism: uncultured Candidatus Rokubacteria bacterium (assembly GCA_963745015.1). Classification (GTDB taxonomy): domain Bacteria; phylum Methylomirabilota; class Methylomirabilia; order Rokubacteriales; family DASRDR01; genus DASRDR01. The sequence continues at coordinate 89,796 of CAVUVU010000004.1, read as the reverse complement.
TCCTTCATGACCTTCGCGTTGACCCGATCGCGATGGGCGCGCGACTTGAACACGACCCACGAGAACACCACCGTCTCGCCGGGCTTGGCCCTGAGCATTCGAGGGAACGGCGCGCCCCACTTCACCTTGAGGTCGTCGCCGATGCATTCGCGGTACTCCAGGGCGCCGTGCTCCCGCCAGATCTTGCCGGCCTTCCGGGCGATCCGGCGGTACGCCTCCACGCTCTTCCTCGGTACGGGCAACACGTAGCCGTCGACGTAGCGCATGAATCCTCCCTTGCAGGCATCGATGGACGATCGTCTTCCCTCGGTCCCCACCGGATAGTCGACCGGGAGCGCCCGGAATCGACACGAGGCGGCCGAAGGCCCAGGCCGCCGAGACCCGCAGCCGGGAGATGTCGGCTGCGACCCTTTCGTCATTCTGCCTGAAAGAACGGTCAGCTCGATCGCGCGGTTGCCGGAGGTGGCGGCGAAACGGTAGCGTACGCAGGGGGCAACGACTCGATGACGATCGCACCCGAGCATCGCGGCGCCGGGCGGTTTCGTGCCGCTGGCGCACCCGGGTCAACCGGCGGCTCGGCGCGGGCCTGGCGCGGGCACGGCGCTCCTGGCCCTCTGTCCTCTGGACGCTGGCCGCCGTGGGAGGCTGCGGTGATGGCGGCGGAACGGCGGTCAACGAGCTGCCCCTGCGGACCGACACCCAGTGGCAACTGGAGAGCTTCCGACCGACTGGCGGCCCGATCACCCCCGTGCCGGATCCCACCCTCTACACGGTCCGGTTCGGGGGAGACGGCAGGGTCGCGGTCCGCGCTGACTGCAATCGGTGCGCCGGCACCTACCAGGCAACCGGAGCCGCCCTGACGATTGGCCCGCTGGCCTGCACGCTCGCCGCCTGCCCGCTGCCGTCCCTGGGGACCCAGTTCACCGACGCCCTGACACGCGTGTCGAGCTACGTCCAGACGCAGGACGAGCTGCTTCTCGTCTACGACGGCGGAACTCTTCGCCTCCTGGCTGCCCAGCAGGGCACGGCGGCCCCTTGACGGGGCCCCGAGTCCGGCGCCGTAGCCGGTGGCGAGGGAGGGGTGGCCGGCCTCCCGGCGCTTGGCAGTGCCCCGGTGTCGATTTCGAGCCGGGCGGATCGACTATACAGTGAGAGAAGGCACCCGGGTGCCGCCCGGGCGGCGCTCTGATGGCCGGCCATGAAATCTCCGGAAGGCTCGGGAAGGAGCAAGGGATGAGCGAGGTTCGAGTCCTGGTGGGCACGCGCAAGGGCGCATTCGTCCTGACGGCGGACGCCAAGCGAGACCGGTGGGAAGTCAGCGGGCCACACTTCGCCGGCTGGGAGATCTACCACCTCAAGGGATCTCCCGTGGATCCGAACCGGCTGTATGCGTCCCAGTCCAGCGGCTGGTTCGGGCAGATCATCCAGCGCTCCGATGACGGGGGCAAGACGTGGCACCAGCCCGGGACGCCCCCCGGCGAGCCCACCACCACCCCGGAGGGCATGCCCAAGGGCGAGAGCAACAAGTTCGTCTACGACACGTCTCCCGAGACCGGCAAGCCCCTCACCACGCACCAGTGGTACGACGGCACGCCGCATCCGTGGGAGTTCAAGCGAGTCTGGCATCTGGAGCCGTCGCTGAGCGACCCTGACACCGTCTACGCCGGGGTCGAGGACGCCGCCCTGTTCCGCTCGACCGACGGCGGCCAGTCCTGGCGGGAGCTTGCCGGGCTGCGCGGTCACGGCTCGGGGCCCTCGTGGCAGCCGGGCGCCGGCGGGATGTGCCTCCACACGATCCTCCTGGACCCGACCCATCCCGGACGGATCTTCGTCGCCATCTCGGCCGCGGGCACGTTCCGCAGCGACGACGCCGGCCAGACGTGGCGGCCGATCAACCGGGGCCTCAATTCCCTGTACATCCCGGACCCGACGGCCGAGGTCGGTCACTGCGTGCACCGCATCGCCATGCACCCGTCCCGTCCGAACCTGCTGTTCATGCAGAAGCACTGGGACGTCATGCGGAGCGACGACGCCGGCGAGTCGTGGCGAGAGATCAGCGGCAACCTGCCGACCGACTTCGGGTTCCCGATCGACGTCCACGCCCACGAGCCGGAGACGGTCTACGTCGTGCCCATCACCAGCGATTCCGAGCACTACGTGCCCGACGGGAAGCTGCGGGTCTACCGCAGCCGGACCGGTGGAAACGACTGGGAGGCGCTCACGAACGGCCTGCCGCAGCGCCACTGCTACGTCAACGTCCTGCGCGACGCCATGGCGGTCGACGCGCTCGATCCGTGCGGCGTCTACTTCGGCACCACCGGCGGGCAGGTCTACGCATCGGCCGACGGCGGGGACCACTGGGCGCCCATCGTCCGGGACCTGCCGTCCGTGGTGTCCGTCGAGGTCCAGACGCTCCGATGATCCGGGTCGTGCTCCCGGCCCACCTGCGGACGCTCGCGCGGGTCGACGGCGAGGTGAAGCTCGACGTCGCGGGCCCGGTGACGCTGCGCTCGGTGCTGGATGCCCTGGAGGCCTCCTATCCGATGCTGCGCGGCACGATCCGGGATCACGTCACGCAGCAGCGCCGGGCGTTCGTGAGGTTTTTCGCGTGCGAGGAAGACCTGTCTCACGAGCCGGCGGACGTCGCGCTGCCCGACGCGGTCGCGAAGGGGGCCGAGCCCTTCCTGATCGTGGGCGCCATGGCGGGCGGCTAGCGTGGCGGCGATGGAGGGACGCGCGTGAAGTACATGCTGCTGATCTACCTGGACGAGAACGCCCTGGACGAGTCCGAGCGGGAGCAGTGCTACCGGGAGTCCACCGAGCTGGCCCAGGAGATCCAGGCCGCCGGGCAGTATCTCGCGGCCGCGCCGCTTCACCCCACGTCGATGGCGGCCAGCGTGCGCGTGCGCGAGGGCCGGCGGCTCGTGACGGACGGTCCGTTCGCGGAAACCCGGGAGCAGCTGGGCGGCTACTTCCTGGTCGAGGCCAGCGATCTCGACGAGGCGATCGCCATCGCCGCGCGGATCCCGATGGCGCGCCGGGGGACCGTCGAGGTCCGGCCGGTCATCGAGATACCGGGCCTCCCGGCGGAGGGGAACCCGCGCCCGGCGGTGGCGGTGTCCCTCGGCGACCGGAGAGCGCCGGGAGCGAAGCCATGACCGCCAGGAGCGTAGGACCCCGCGGAGCTGCCCCGCGCCGGCCCGGGGACGAGCCGCCATGTTGAAGAAGATCCTCATTGCCCTCGTCGTGATCGTCATCGCGTTCCTGGGCCTCGTGGCGGTGCAGCCGTCCGAGTTCCGCGTCGCCAGGACGACCGCCATCGCCGCCCCGCCGGCGGTGGTGTTCGCGCAGGTGAACGACTTTCACAAGTGGGAAGCCTGGAATCCGTGGGGGAAGCTCGATCCGGCGATGAAACACACGTACGCGGGCGCGCCCGCCGGCGCCGGGGCCGTCTACGCGTGGGCCGGCAACTCCGAGGTGGGCGAGGGCCGCATGACGATGACCGAGAGCCGTCCCCACGACCTGATCAGGATCGACCTCGAGTTCCTGAAGCCCTTTGCCGGCACCAGCACCGCGGAGTTCACCTTCAGGCCCGAGGGCGACCGGACCGCCGTCACGTGGAGCATGGCCGGCCGGAACAACTTCATCGCCAAGGCTCTCTGCCTGTTCATGAGCATGGACGGGATGATCGGCGGTCAGTTCGAGAAGGGCCTCGCGCAGATGAAGGCGGTGGCGGAAGCGGCGCCCAGGGCATAGCGGCGTTTTCCGAGCCAGCGCGTGCCCCGGCGGGCTCGGCGAGGCGTGGGCGCGCCGTGTGATGGGAGTGGTCGGCGGGACAGGCAGGGTGGGAGCCCATCCGGCGCCCAGCGAGTGGCGCAGTGCGTCGCGGGGGCCGGGGGCGAACAAGGGTCGGCTTCTCGCGATGGGTGAGCCGCTCATCAGGGAGAACCGGAGGAGAAGAGGGATGGCCGACGGGAAGCGTCTGTCCTCCGTGCTGTGGATCGTCCAGGGGCTGCTCGCGCTCATCTTCCTGCTCGCCGGGGGCACGAAGCTGGTCCTGCCGATCGAGGAGATGACGAAGGACATGGCGCTGCCGGGTGCGTTCCTGCGCTTCCTCGGGGTCGCCGAGATCCTCGGCGCGCTCGGTCTGATCCTGCCCGGGCTCCTGCGTATCCGCCCAGGCCTGACACCGCTGGCCGCCGCCGGACTCGTGCTCATCATGATCGGGGCGACAGGGATCTCGCTGGCGATCATGGGCCCGGCGCCGGCGCTGATCCCGCTGGTGGTGGGCCTCCTCGCGGCGTGGGTCGCGTACGGCCGCTGGCGGCTCGCGCCGCTGCCCGGCTCTCGCCCGTCGGCCTTCCCGTCGGCGGGCTAGGGCCGGCCGGCCCGTTCGAGCGGCGCCCGGCCGCCTCGGGCGAGGTGAATCCCGCCCTTGCCGCTCCCTCATCCGGCGTCGAGACGGAGACGGTGAACGCCCGCATCCCGTCGCGCTGAAGCGGCGAGCGGCGGCACCTCGCCGCAGCGCACCGTCGCCCGGTCACCAGGCCTGTCGGCATCGCCCGTTTTTCGCCCTTGACGGAAGGGCCGCGTACTGTACTATGACACGCATACAGTATGACGATTCCGGCGCGACTGCGTGTGGATGTCCACAGCCCCATCCCGATCCGCTGGCAGCTGACGGAGCAGCTGAAGCATGTGATCGAGGGCGGCGGCATCCGGCGGGACCAAGCGTTGCCGAGCATCCGGGAGCTGGCGGGCTTCCTCGGCATCAATCCGAACACGGTGGCGCGCGCGATCGAGGATCTCAAGCGGAGCGGGTATGTGGAGGCGCGGCGTGGCAAGGGGGTCTTCGTGGCCTCGACCCCCCCGGCCCGCTCGGCCCCGACCCTGCGCGAAGACTTCCTGAAGGACACGGTGATCCGCGCGGCGGCCCTCCGAATGACCCCGGACGACGTGGCGGTGGGCGTCCTGAGCGTGGCCAGCGTCGGGCTGGCCGCCCTCCGAGAGACCGCCGAGGTCCTTCTCGTGGAGTGCAGTGAACCGGAGCTGAATTTCTTCGCGCGGGAGCTCCAGGCTCACCTGCCGGTCCGTGCGGCCAAGGTGCTCCTGAAGGATCTGGCGGCCACCGTCCAGCGCCAGACCCGGACCCGTCACTGGGCCGCCGCGGTGACGAGCTTCGAGCACCTTCCGGAGGTGGAGCGCCGGCTCGCTGGCCGGGGGATCCCGGTGATCGCCCTCCTGGCCGAGGTGCACCTGGAGACCCTCCACCGGCTGGCCCGGCTGCCGGCGGGGACGCGCGTGGGGGTGGTGTCCGGCGGACGGGAGACGGCTCACAACCTGGAGCACTCGATCGCCAACGCGGCCCTGCCCAACATCGCGCGGGTCGAAGTAGGCCCGGCCGAGGGCGCGGCGCTGAGTCGACTGGCGCGGCGGGTGGACGCGATCGTCTGTTCCACCGCGGTTGCGGCGCGAGTGCGGAGCCTCGTGGGGCCCACGGTGCCGGTGATCGTCGACGACCGTGCGCTCAACGAGCGCGCCATCCAGATGCTCGGGACCATCTTGGCGCAACAGGATGATGACCGTTCATCCGCCCCGGTGTCCGCTCGCCCCGCGCCGGTCCGGCCGCCGGTCGGCCCAGTTCACGCGCCCAGCACCCGCCCTCCAGGTGACGGTGACGATGGCAGTCGGCCGGAGGCGCCGTGGACCGAGCAAGAGGACAGCGTGACCGCCGCCGTCGTGCCGTCGCTCATGGCCCGGTTCGGCGTCGGGGATCCGGTGAAAGGACGACGCTCGCGCCTGATGCCTGCGAGCCGGTTCCGAGGCCCGGTGTCCGAGAGGAGGCGGTGAGTCATGCTGTCCGACACGGCGCTTGATCCGGTGTGCTCGGTCTGTTCACGGTCCATTCCGCCGGGCACGGCGCTCACCTTCATGCGACGCGGCAACGTGATTCACGATCGCTGCCTGATCGCGGCCCAGCGGCGTGCCGAGGCGCCGCTGTCGACAACCACACCGCTCGACCCTGCGTCGAGCGAGGACTGACCGAGAAGGACATGGACGAGATCAAGCGCAGCGGGCCGCCCGTTCCGATCGCCGTGCGAGGTCTGGAGTACGACCTGAGCGTGGCGCTCAACGCGACACCGTCCCTGGCATGGCGGCGCGCCTTCCAGGCGCCTGAGGACTGGAAGGAGCCGCATCATCCGAGCCGGATCACGATTCGGAACCAGGCATTGACCTTCACGAGCGAGGAAGCCCTGATCCCGCTCTGGATCGAGCAGATCGACAAGTGGATCGTCGCCGCCAATCAGAAGCTCTCGGACGCGACCGCCCCCGAAGCCAGCGGAGACGTGATGGATGGACACGACCGCCAAAGGCTTCAGGAGGCAGCGGACCGGTTCAAGGACCTGTGATGGCGGAGGCGAACGCCGCCCCGACCTGCTCCAGCGGCATCGGCCGTCTGTGAGCGCTTGTGCGCCTGCGGTCCTTGTCACCCGCACGTTGACGCGGGCGACCCCGTGGCGCTGAGACCCCCTCTAACCTCGTCGAGAGAGAGATGAACAACGCGCAGACTGTTGTCCGCCACGGAAGCCAGCCCGCTCGACCCGCGTCATCGGCAAGAGCCCTCGGCTTCAGTCGTGATACCGCGTTCCAGCTCGCGCTTCGGCGGCGCGTCACTGAGCATTTCGAGGCTACCGGTCGGCGGCGAACGCGACTGCTGGCAGATGTACGCGAAGACGGCGATCCTGCTCGACAGGATTCGCGGCGACATACGTGTCGCTGGTGTTCCTGGCCCGGACCTGGATCGAGGGCGTGCCCCTGGCCGTCCTGCTCGGGCTGCTCGCGGCAGGGATCGGCCTCAACATCCAGCACGATGGTGGGCATCGCGCCTTCTCGAACCGCCCCTGGATCAACCGGCTCATGGCCTTGAGCCTGGAGCTGATCGGCGGGAGCTCCTACCTCTGGCGCTGGAAGCATGGCGTGTTCCATCACACGTACGTCAACGTCGTGAGCCACGACACGGACATCGAGCTCGCCCCCCTTGCGCGGCTGGCGCCGAACCAGAAGCGGCTCGCCATTCATCGCTGGCAGCACCTGTACATGTGGCCGCTCTACGGGCTCCTGTCGATCAAGTGGCAGTGCCTGGACGACTTTCGCAAGATCATCCAGGGGCGCATCAACTTCCACCGCGTCCCACGGCCCAGGGGCTGGGAGCTCGTGACCTTCGTCGTGGGCAAGGTCGTCTTCTTCACGCTCGCCTTCGGGATCCCGCTGCAGTTCCACCGCCTGTCGGTCGTTCTCGGTTACTACGTCCTCAGCGGGATCGTCACGGGATTCCTGCTGAGCGTGGTGTTCCAGGTGGCGCACTGCGTCGAGGAGGCCGACTTCCCCGTGCCCGGCGAGACCACCGGTCGCATAGACCACGCCTGGGCTGTTCACCAGGCCCAGACGAGCGTGAACTTCGCCCGGCGCAGCCGTATCACGTCGTGGCTCGTGGGCGGGCTGAACTTCCAGATCGAGCACCATCTGTTCCCCCGGATCAGCCACATCCACTACCCGGCGATCTCGGAGCTGGTCGAGCAGACGTGCCGGGAGTTCGGGATCAGGTACACCGTGCACCGATCGTTCTGGGCGGGGATTGCCTCGCACTTCCGGTGGCTGCGCCGGATGGGTAGGCCGGATGGCGCCGACGCCGGTCTGGGTCGGGATGTGTTGCGCCCGCGGACGCCCTGACTGGCGCGGTCCGATCCGCGAACCGGCTTCCCGGCCGTGCCCGGTCCAGCCTCCCGTGGGGTGATCGAGGATCCGCGGGCGAAATGCGTCCGTTCCTTCGTGCGTGACTGACCGAGCCTGAACCCGTACTCCCTCGGAGGATGCCATGGCAGATGCACCGAATTGCCCGACCTCGAACTGCCCGGAGAAGGGCAAGCCCATGCCGGCGGCTCTCCTCCGCCGGCACGACCTGAACCGCAAGATCACGCGCTACGCCTGCCCGGCGTGCGGGCAGGCGATCACGAAGCGGGCGGCCTGACCGCCTCGCCACCCCGCGCATCGCTCGGAGCAGGGCGGGCCCGGCGGCCCTCGGGCGATCCGGTAGCCGAGCCTCGCGGCGGAGTGGCCACGGCGCCCACCCGCCACCGGTGGGTTCATCCCGGTTGGCCAGCCCGCTGGGCACCACCGCGCTTGACACCATTTGGTCATCTGTACTACTGTATTCATACAGTAGGAAGGCTTATCGCGCCTCGCATGATCGCCTCTGCGGCCTCCCGCAGCGCCCGCACGAAGGCCGGCGACGACGGCGATCGATGACCTCAACCGGTGTGGCGGTCAGGGGAAGGAGCCAGCGCATGGACACGAACCGGAAAAACCGGAGCCTCGGAGAGCGGTGGAGTGAGGCACGGCCCACGAAGACGGGGCTCTTCTGGGCGTGCATGGCCTCGGCGGTGCTCACGATGATCGTCGGTTTCGGCTGGGGCGGCTGGGTCACGGGAGGCACGGCTCGAGAGACGGCGGCGAGCATGGCTTCCGCCGCGGTGGTCCAGCGTCTGGCGCCGATCTGCGTGACGCAATCCGGGCGCGATCTCGGGAAGGGTCAGAAGCTGGCGGCGTTGAAGGACGAGAGCAGCTGGCAGCGAGGTGAATACGTCGGCAAGCAGGGGTGGGCAACGATGCCGGGCGAGCAGGAGCCCGATCGCCGTGTTGCCGAGGCCTGCGCCACGCTGTTGATGCCGACGAGCTAGCGCTCGGCGGGGTGCGTGCCGCCATGGTCGCGTAGAGGCGAGATCCATGACAATGCTGAGCTCGACGTGTCCTGTCTGCTCCTCCCCGATGCTACTGGGCGGGTACCGGATCCTCGAGCATGGACAGATGGTGCATCTGCAATGCCGGGCGTCGGCCGACTCCGTCAATCAGTGGCCCGAAGGTATTCGCCATCTCTCCTGTTTGAGCTGCGGCCGGGACTTCGAGAGCGTCTCGAAGGTGCAGCGCACCTGCCGGGCCTGTCGGTCGAAGCGGGCGGCCTAGGGATCGCGAGGACCGCAGCCAGCCCTCGCGACCGAGCTGCCGGCAGAGAGCTCGCCGGGAGGCGCTTGGCAGCGGTCGACGAGCTGTCTCGGCCTCCGTGTGGTCGTCTGGTGGTCCATCCTGGGGCACACCCTTCTCTTCCGGTAGTAGGATGAGGCGCATGGGCAGGATGGGCCGCTTCGGGTCCGACCGACGCCGGGCACTCTGCGACGTGAGAACGAGCGCCCCGGCCTGATCTCTCCGAGGCCTCCGTCCCGCGAGGTAGCCGGGCCCATGCCGTCCCCCCGTGGCCCGTGGCTGCGAGCGAGCGGACTCGTGCTTCTCGCGATTCCCGCCGTGGCATGGGCGGCCGCGGCCGACACCGCGTCCCGCGCCGGCCCGGTCCTGTTCGGGCTGGCGCTCCTCGTCCTGGCGGCGAAGTGCGGCGGGCTCCTGGCCGAGCGGTGGGGGCAGCCGTCGGTCCTCGGCGAGCTCCTCGCGGGCATCGGCGCCGGGAACCTGCTCCCTCTCCTCTTCGGTGAACGCGGGATCGCCTTCGTCCGCGGCGACCCCACGCTTCACGTGCTGGCCGAGATCGGGGTGCTCATCCTGCTGTTCGACGTCGGGCTGGAGGCGGACCTCAGGGCCCTCGCCCGGGTCGGGCCGTCCGCCGCGCTGGTCGCCGCAATCGGCGTGGTGTCGCCGTTCGTCCTCGGGTGGGGGACCGCGCGATGGCTGCTGCCCGAGGCTCCCGCGCTCGCCCACCTGTTCATCGGAGCGACGCTGACGGCCACGAGCATCGGCATCACGGCCCGGGTCCTGAAGGACCTGGGCTCCCTCCAGAGCCGGGAGGGGCAGGTGATTCTCGGCGCGGCCGTCCTGGACGACATCCTGGGGCTCGTGGTGCTGGCGGTGATCACCGGCCTCGTGGCCGCGGCCGGGACGGGCGGGCCGGGGCTCTCCGGGCTCGCGGTCGCGGGGATCGTCCTCAAGGCCTTCGCCTTCCTCGGGATCACGGTGGGGCTCGGCCACCGGCTCTCGGGCCCGATCGTCCGACTCGCGGGACGGACGGGCCGGCGCGAGATGCTCGTGGTGTTCGGCCTGACGATCTGCTTCACGCTGGCGTTCGCCGCCGAATGGATCGGCCTGGCCGGCATCGTCGGCGCGTTCGCCGCCGGATTGCTGCTGGACCCCTACGGGGAGGGCGTGCGCACGCGGGAGGAGGAGCAGACCCTCTCGGAGCTCCTGCATCCGCTGTCGAACCTGTTCGTCCCGCTCTTCTTCGTGCTGATGGGGATCCAGGTCGACGTGGCGAGCCTCGTCACCCGCGAGAGCTTCGGGTTCGGCGCGGCGCTGGTGCTCGTCGCGGTGGCCGGCAAGCTGGCGTGCGCGGCCGGCGTGGTCACCGCGGGGGATCAACCGGCTCGCGGTCGGGATCGGGATGGTCCCGCGGGGCGAGGTGGGCCTCATCTTCGCGGGGATCGGCGCGGCGCTCACGCTCGACGGGCAGCCGCTCCTCTCGCAGGCGGCGTTCTCGGCTCTCGTCCTGATGGTGGTCGTCACGACCATCCTGACGCCGATCGGCCTTCGCTGGACGCTCCGGCCCGCGACGCGGGCCGGGCGCTCCTGACGCGCCGGCGCGCCAGAGCTTCGTCCCGCAATCTGCGGTGCGGCGAAGCGCCGTACCCACCATCACCGGCCACCAGGTCGCCAGGCTGCGCGGCCCGTCAACGATGCTACCGTACGGGCATGGCGCGCCTGACCATCCGGGTCGATCTCGGCAAGGGCGGCGCCCTGGGCCCGGGGAAGATCCGCCTGCTCGAGCTGATCCAGGCCCACGGATCGATCAGCGAGGCCGGACGGGTCATGGGCATGTCGTACCGCCAGGCCTGGCTGCTCGTGGACAGCCTGAACGGGAGCTTCCGGCAGCCGGTCGTGTCGAAGCAGACCGGCGGCACGCGGGGGGGCGGGGCGCGCCTCACTCCGTGGGGGCAGCGCGTCGTCAAGCGCTACCGGGCGATCGAGGCGGCGGCGGAGCGAGCCGTCGCGCCGCACCTCCGCGCCCTGGAGTCGGTGGGATCGGTCCGGCGGCTCACGACGCCCCGCCGACTGGTCCCTCCACGGAAAAAGCGAGGGGAGACGCGCCGCATCAAGGCGTGAGCCCGGGACGCTACGGGGCCGGTCACGCGATGACCACCCCCGCCTCAATGCGCCGACGTCTCGGCATCGGCGGCCGCACCTGCCGAAGCGCCCAGCTGGTGGCCGTCGATGGCTACGGCCTTGACCACCGCATAGACCCGGCGCCCCGGCTCGAGCCCGAGGCGTTCGACGGAATGTCGCGTGAGCCGGGCGACGATGGCTTCGCCGCCGCAGTCCAGGCGGATCTCGCTGGCGCCGCCGCCGTGCGCTCTGACCTCCGCCACCGTACCCTCCAGGACGTTGAGGGCGCTGAGATCGCTCGGCGCCCGGGTGGCCACCATGACGTCCCGGGCCCGGATCCGGATCCGCACGGGAGTCCCTGCGGGCAGATCGAGGTGCGGGACGTAGAGGTCCCCCGCCGCCGAGCGGAGCGTCGTCAGACCGACCGCGGTGTCGGTGCGGACCACCCGCGCCTCCAGGACCGCGCCGGCCTCCTCGAGCCCGATCAGCGAGATCATGTCGAGCCGGGCCATCACCTCGCCGACCGGCCCTGACGCCTTCACCCGGCCATCGGACAGCACCACCAGCGTGTTGGCGAGCCGCGCGACCTCGGCGACCGAGTGGCTGACGTACACCATCGGGATTCCGGTCTGGTCCCGCAGGCGCTCGATGTACGGGAGGATCTCGGCCTTCCGCGGCGCATCCAGGGAGGCGAGCGGCTCGTCCAGGAGCAGAAGCCGCGGGCTGGCGAGAAGCGCCCGGCCGAGCGCGACCCGCTGCTTCTCGCCCCCCGACAGGCGGTCCGGCCGGCGATGGAGCAGGGCACCGATCCCGAGCAGCGCCACCACGTCGTCGAGCCCCTCCCGCCGCGCCGCCCGGGGCGTGAACCAGCGGCCGTAGAGGAGGTTCTGCCGGACCGTGAGGTGAGGGAAGAGGCGGCCCTCCTGGAACACGTAGCCGATCCCCCGGCGATGAGGCGGCACCCACGCGTGGGTGTGATGGTCGAAGAGGACGTGCCCGTCGATCGCGATCCGCCCGCGATCCGGCCGGACGAGACCCGCCAGGGCGTTCACCAGCGACGTCTTGCCGGCACCGGACGGCCCGAAGAGGGCCGTGACCCGTCCGTCGCTCGCGAAGCGCGCGTCGAGCGTGAACGAGCCCAGCCCCAGGCCGACGTCCACCTCCAGCGTCACGGGGACGTGACCCGCCGGCCCACCGCCCGCGCCAGGAACTCGGAGGTCAGAAGGGCGAGGGCCGAGATGGCGATCGCCACGAGGGAGAGGCGGATCGCACCCGCGTCGCCGCCGGGGACCTGGGTGAAGGTGTAGATGGCCGACGGCAGCGTCTGCGTTTCCCCCGGGATGTTCGAGACGAACGTGATCGTCGCCCCGAACTCGCCCAGGCTCCGCGCGAAGGCCAGGATCCCGCCGGCGACGATGCCGGGCAGGATGAGCGGGAGCGTGATCGTGAGAAAGACCCAGCCCCGGGAGGCCCCGAGCGTCCCGGCGGCGTCCTCGAGCCGGCGGTCGACCGCCTCGATGGAGAGCCGGATCGCGCGCACGAGGAGGGGAAAGCCCATGATGGCGCTGGCCAGGGCGGCCCCGGTCCAGCGGAAGGCGAAGACGAGCCCGAACGTCTCGGCGAGGAACGCGCCGAGTACCCCCCGCCGGCCGAGCAGGAGGAGCAGGCCGTACCCGGTGACGACCGGCGGCAGGACGAGGGGCAGGTGGACGAGCGTGTCGAGCAGCCCCTTGCCCCAGAACCGGCCCCGGGCGAGCACGAGCGCGACCGCGACACCGACCGGCAGGCTTCCGAGCACGGCCCACCACGCGACCCGGAGACTCAGGCGGATCGCCGTGATCTCGTCGGGCTGGAGCTGGAGCGAGGGCGGCATCGTCGAGGGCGCTCAGCTCGAGACGTTGGAGGGCAGAGCGGCCGGATCGACTCGGCGGGCGGACAAGAGGCTCCGGCTGGCCCGAGCCCCGCCCGACCTCACGGCCGGATCAGGCGGTGTCCGAACCGGGAGATCGCCGCGACGAAGCGATCGGCTGGGACGTTCTGATCGATCTGCCGAGCCGCGAGCGGAGTCGTGGCGTCCGTCACCGCAAGAGGAGCGCCACCGGCCGCGGCGATCATGGCAAGCCCGAGGACCAAGCGCGTGGGCGTGCCGACACGGCACGCCCTCGCCGTCCCGGCTCACTTCAAGATGGTGAAGCCCTGCTTTTCCAGAAGAGGGCGGGCCACCGGGGATCGCGCGTAGGCGAGGAATGGCGCGGCATCCGTGTTGGCCGACTGCGCGGTCATTGCGATCGGGTAGACGATGGGCGGATGCGTGTTCTCGGGGAAGGTGCCGGCGATCCGGACGTTCGGATCGGCGGCCGCATCCGTCTGGTACACGATCCCGAGCGGGGTCTCGCCGCGAGAGACCAGTGCGAGCGCCGCGCGGACGTTCTCGGTCTGGGCCAGGCGGTTCTCGACGCTCTGCCAGATGCCGAGCGACTCGAGGGCCGCACGCCCGTACTTGCCGGCGGGCACGGTCTTGGGGTCGGCCATGGCCAGGCGGCCCTCGCCGAGGAGCTCGGTCAGGGACAGGCCGGGTCCGATCGTGACCGTGGCGGTGCTGGTCTTGGGCGCGACGAGTACCAGCCGGTTGCCCAGCCAGTTGGCGCGCGTCTCGGTCTTGATGAGGTTCCGCGTCTGGAGGTAGTCCATCCAGTCCAGATCGGCGGAGATGAACAGGTCCGCCGGGCGCTCCGGACTCGATCTGGCGGGCGAGCGCCGGGCTGGCGGCGTAGGAGACGCTGACCTTGCGGCCGGTCTCGCGCTCGTACTGCGCCGTGATGTCGTCGAGCGCGTTCTTGAGGCTGGCGGCGGCGAACACCAAGACCGGCTTGGCTTGGGCCTCGGCCTGTCGGTCCCGAAGGCCGAATCCGACCACGCCGGCCAGCGCCATCACGAGGACCACGAGTCCCGCCCAGGCCTGGCGACGGAGCCGTACCCCCGGTCTCATGTTGGTCGACATCATTCCCCCTCCTCGTTCACGGCCGCAGTGGCGTTCGTGGTGCGCTCGATTCAAATGGATACAACGAGAATACACGAATGCGTGGGCGCGCGGGAGAGGCACACTTGAGGGGACCGGTCCGCACTGCCGGCATGGCCCAGGTCCGCGGGTGTCGAGGTCCTTCAGTGCCGCGGCGATCCGATCGAGCCAGCAATCCTGGTGAAAGGTAGAGCGCTCCGTCCACGTCCAGCACGGGAGTGGCGGCTCCCGAACCTGGACCCCTCGAGGGTGCGCCAACCGCCCAGGTAGCGGCCTGGACGCCCTGGATCTCAGGAAGGTACCAGGCCGCCGCGCGAAGCCCGTCGGCGCGCCTTGGAGCCGCGAGTACGGCCGATTGGGCTCGTCGAGTCGCCGGACGCCCGACCGGGCGGTCGGCGCCCACCTCGCCATGTATGCGCAACGCCCCGAAAGGGTCGGAGTTGCCCGGGACCTTCTCCCGCGGCCGGCCCCCTCCCGGCGCCCCGGCCGGGCGGCGGCTCGCTTCCCTGGTGCCTGTCGATTTGGGCGAGGCTTGTCGACTACTCAGCGAGAGGTCGCGGCGCGGAGGGATTCCCCGCGGAGCGCTGGTGAGTCCGGCGCCCGTCGGCGGGCGGACGGGTCTGCGCGTGGTGGAGAGGGGTCGCGCGGACCGGCGCACGAGGGACCCCGGCGGGCCGCGCCAGCGTGGAGAGAACTGAACCAACGAGTTGCGAAAGGGAGTCAACCATGGCCAAGCCGATTCCGGATGGGTATCGCACCGTCACCCCCTACATCACCGTGAAGGGTGGCGCCCAGGCGGTCGAGTTCTACCAGCGCGCGTTCGGAGCCAAGGAGGGGGAGCGCATGACCGGCCCCGACGGCAAGAGCGTGATGCACACCGAGCTCAGGATCGGTGACTCGATGATCATGCTCAGCGACGAGTGGCCCCAGATGGGAAGCCGGTCGCCGGAGACGCTGGGCGGGACCACCGGGTCGATCTTCCTCTACGTGCCGGACGTGGACGCCGCCTTCAAGCGGGCCGTCGACGCCGGCGCCAAGGCCACCATGCCGCCCACCGACATGTTCTGGGGCGACCGCTTCGCCAAGCTCACCGATCCGTTCGGTCACGAGTGGGCGATGGCCACCCACACGGAGGACCTGAGCCACGAGGAGATCCGGAAGCGCGGGGCGGCCGCCATGACCGCCATGTGCGAGTCCGCGGACTAGGGCCTCGTCGTGCGCCGCCGACCCCCGCGACGTCGCGTGGCGCCGGGTGTCAGCGGCCCACGGGTGGGCCGTTCGCCGGATCACGGGGCGGCGCGACCCGTCGTCGCGCCGCCCCGTGAGGAGATCGCGGTGCCGTTCTTCGACGGCGGCACGGCGCGTGGCTCGCTGATCGAGTAACGGCTCTCGGGATAGCCTTCCGGCTCCCAGGGCAGAGGGGGGGTCGCGCGATATCAGCGAGCGGGGGAGGACCCTCGGGGCGCGCCGGATCGGCCGTCCCGCCGGTCGCGGATTCGGGCGGCGGATCGTCGGCCGCGTGGACGTACTCCCAGCCGAAGCGCCCCTTCACGCAGAGGTTGCCGCGGGTGACGTCGTGGTCGAACGGTGAGGTCACCTTGACGATCCGGTTGTCCTGGACGTGCAGGGTGAGGAGGCACCCGACGCCGCAGTACGGGCACACGGTGTCGGTCCGCGTCTGGCGCGCCTCGTCCCAGCGCGCCGCCTGGCGGAGGTCGAACTCCGCCCGGCCGACGAGCGCCCCCGTCGGGCACACGGCGATGCAGTTGCCGCAGTAGACGCACGCGGAATCGGGGAGGGGCGCCTCGTACTCCGTGGCGATCCGGGCGCCGAACCCCCGCCCGGCCACCGCGATGGCGAACGTGTTCTGCCACTCGGCCCCGCACGCCTGGACGCACTTGTAGCAGAGGATGCACTTCGCGTAGTCGCGGACGTACGCCTCGTTGTCGAGCTTGGGCGGCGTCGCGACGGTCCGGCCGCCGGCGAACCGCTCCGGCTGGCCGCCGTAGCGCTGCAGGTAGCCCTGGAGGGTCGGCGCCGTCGACACGTCGACCGAGGAGCCGAGGAACTCGAGGACCAGCTTCCGCGAGTGCCGCACGCGATCGCTGTCGGTCTGGATGCGCATGCCCGCTTCCACGCGGCGCTGGCAGGCCGGGACGAGGACGCGGGCTCCCTCCAGCTCGACGACGCACACGCGGCAGGCGTTCTGCGGGATCAGGGTCTGGCCCCAGCAGAGCGTCGGGGTGTCGATGCCGAGGCGCTCGCACGCCGCCAGGATGGTGCTGTCGGGCGCGACGCTGACCTCCCGGCCGTCGATCGTCAGCGCGACGGAGTCGCTCATCGCGGTCGGAGCTGGCGGAGCCCGGACTGGACCATGCTGGCGGCGGTCTGCCCGAGTCCGCAGATGGAGGCGTCGCGCATCGCCGTGGCGACCTCGCCCAGGAGCCCGGAGACGTCCTCGCCGTTCGCGAGCCGCGCGAGGAGCTCGACCTGCCGCTGCGTTCCGATCCGGCAGGGCACGCACTGGCCGCAGGACTCGTGGGCGAAGAACTCGGCGCCGCGCCGGATGACGTCCAGGATGTCGGCGGTCTCGTCGAGGACGACGATGGCGCCCGACCCCACCGTGGCGCCTCGAGGACGGAGGCCCTCGGCGCTGAGCGGGAGGTCGAGATCCTCGGCGCTCAGCATGGTCGCCGCCGCGCCGCCGCACTGGATGGCTTGCAGCCGGCGGCCGGCCGGCACGCCGCCGGCCAGGTCGAGCAGCGTCGCGGAGCGTCGTCCCGGAGGGGACCTCGTAGACGCCCGGCGCGGCCGACGTGGCCCGACACGGCGAAGAGCTTGGTCCCGGGCGAGTCCGCGGTGCCGAGTGCGCGGAACGCGTCGGCGCCCTCGGCCAGGATCACGGGCACGCACGCGAGCGTCTCCACGTTGTTGATCACGGTGGGCCGGCCGAAGAGGCCGTGGTGGACCGGGAAGGGGGGCTTGGAGCGCGGCTCGCCCCGCTTTCCCTCGATGGAGTTGAGGAGGGCGGTCTCCTCGCCGCAGATGTAGGCGCCCGCGCCCCGCCGAAGCTCGAACGCGAGGCGAGCGCCATTCCCCAGCGCCTCGCCGAACGCGTTCCCGCGCGCTCCACCTCCCGGATCGCCTGGCCAGCAGCCGGTCGTACCCATGGCGGTACTCGCCGCGTATGTAGATGAAGACCCGCTCGGCCCCGCACGCGTAGGCGGCGATGGCCGCGCCCTCGAGGACCGCATAGGGGTCCCACTCGACGAGAATCCGATCCTTGAAGGTGCCGGTCTCCGACTCGTCCGCGTTGACCACCACGTAGTGGGGGCGCGACGGGTGCTGGGCGACCGCCTCCCACTTGGTCGCGGCCGGAAAGTCGGCGCCGCCGCGCCCGGCAAGCCGGCTCGCCTTGAGCGTGGCGAGGACCCCGGCCGGCCCGAGCCGGCCGCGCCTCGCGGAGCCCGACCAGGCCCCCGTGGGCCGCGTAGGCATCGAGATCCAGGGCGTCCACGCCCTCGAGGACGCGTCGGAGAAGCGGCGCCGGGCCCGACGCCGCGACGTGAGGCCGGGGCGGGGGCCCGGCCGGCGCGGGACCGCCCGGGCGCGGCGGGCGGCGACGGCCCGCGCGAGGGCATCCTCGACGGCGCCGCGGTCGGCCGCCTCCACCGCGCGGCCGTCCACCAGAGCGGCCGGGGCGAAGTCACAGAGACCGAGGCAGGGGCTCGGCTCCCACACGGCGTCGTTCCGCGGCGTGCCGGGCGGGCCGAGGGCCGACCGTGAGCGCGCCGATCCGCTCGACGGCGCCCGCGAGCCGGCAGGGCACGTCGTCGCAGACGTAGGCGACCATCGGGCGGGCGGGGGGTCGTGGCGAACATGGCGTAGAAGCTGGCCACCCCGAAGGCGACCGCGGGAGCCAGGTCGAGGCGGCGGGTGACCTCGTCCAGCGCCGGCCGCGAGATCCAGCCGACGTGGTCGTTGAGCGCGTGGAGGGCGGGGAGGAGCTCGTCCGGGGGGCGCCTTCCGGAACGCTCGGCGAGCGCTGCCAGCTCGGCCGGGCTGGCCGGTCCGCCGCCCCGGTAGGCGTCCATGCGTCAGGGGACCTGCGCGGTCTCGGCCTTCTCGACGCGCACCGCCGAGGCCTTGAACTCCGCCGTGCCCGACAGGGGATCCACGGCGTTGATGGTGAGGTGGTTGGTGGCGACCTGGTCCGGGAAGTGGAGCGTCATGAACGCGAGCCCGGGCCGCACCGCTGTCATCGGTGCGGACCGCCACCTCCAGCTGGCCGCGCCGCGAGCGGACCCGGACGCGCTCGCCGTCGACGAGCCCGAGGGCGGCCATGTCGGCGGCGCTCAGCAGGAGCGCTTCCTCGCGGCGGAGCGGTGTCGAGTACCGGCTCGACTGGACGCCCGTGTTGAAGGAGTCGAGGCGGCGCCCGGTCGTCAGGAGCAGGGGATACTCGGCGTCCACGGGGTCGACCGGCGGATCGTGGACGACGGGCTTGAACGGCGCCCGCTCGCCCTCGCACGGCGTCGCCCAGAGCCGCGCGTGGAGGAACTGCTCGCCCGGGTGGCTCTCGTCCCAGCAGGGCCACCGGAGCCCGCTGCCGGTCTCGAGCCGCTCGTAGGTCATCCCGCGGTGGATCGGGGACAGCGCCGCGGAGCTCGTCCCAGATCTCCCGGGCCGTCTGGGGCTGCCACCAGGCGGCGCCGAGCCGGCGCGCGACGTCCTGGACGACCTCGAGGTCGTCGCGGGCCCCCGGCGGCGGATCGAGCGCCTTCCGGATCGCGCTGGACCCGCCGGTCGCTCGCCGTCACCGTGCCTTCCGTCTCGCACCAGCCGGCGGCGGCCGGCAGCACGACGTGGGCGAGCTGCGCCGTCCGCGTGAGGAACAGATCCTCGACCACCAGGAGGTCGAGCCGTCCGAGGGCCTTCTCGACGTGGTGCGTGTCCGCGTCGGACACGGCCGGGTTCTCCCCGATGACGTAGAGGGCGTGGAGCGTGCCCTCGCCGGCGGCCTCCAGCATCTCGGTCACGTTCAGGCCCCGCGTCGACGAGAGGCGCACGCCCCACCGCTCCTCGAACGGCCGTCGCCTGGCCGGGATCGAAGACGTCCTGGAAGCCGGGCAGGCGGAGCGGCACCGCGCCCATGTCGCCGCCGCCCTGGACGTTGTTCTGGCCCGCGCAGGGGATTCAAGCCGGAGCCCAGACGGCCGACGTGGCCGGTGAGGAGCGCCAGGTTGATGAGCGCGTGGACGTTGTCGACGGCGTTGTGGTGCTCGGTGATCCCGAGGGTCCAGCAGATGATGGCGCGGTCGGCCGTCGCGTAGCGCCGCGCGATCCGCCGGATCTGCTCGGCGGGGACGCCGGTCTCGCGCTCCGCCCACTCGGGGGTGGATGCGGCCACCGACGCCCGGAACTCCGCGTAGCCGCGGGTGCTGTTGTCGATGAACCAGGCGTGCTGAAGGCCCTCGGCGATCACGACGTGCGCCATGGCGTTGGCGAGCGCGATGTCCGATCCCACGCCGGAGGGCGGCGTGCTCCTGGGCCCAGCGAGCGCTCGCCGTGCGGCGGGGATCGACGACCACCAGGTGGGCGCCGTTCCGCTGGCCCTTGAGCATGTGCTGGAACATGATCGGATGCGTCTCGCGGGCGTTCGAGCCCCAGAGCACGAGGATGTCCGTCTCCTCCAGCTCCTCGTAGGACGAGGTGCCGCCTCCGGCACCGAACACGGCCGCCAGCCCGGCGACCGAAGGAGCGTGTCAGGTCCGGTTGCAGCTGTCGATGTTGTTCGTGCCGATGACGGCGCGCATGAGCTTCTGCGCGGCGTAGTTCAGCTCGTTCGTGGTCTTGGAGCACGCGAACATGCCGACGGCGTCCGCCCCGTGGGCGGCCTTGGCCCGCGCGAGCCCGCGCGTCACCGTGTCGAGCGCCACGTCCCAGGTCGTGGGCCGGAGGACGCCGTCGACGCGGACCAGGGGCATGGTGAGGCGACCACGAGTTCCATGAGGCACATGCTCGGACATCACGCCCTCCTTGCCGTTCGGACCAGCGATCTTCGCGCCACCCGCCGTGGATCGGCCGTGACGTCGCGCGACACGACCAGGCTACCGCAGGATCCCATCGCGGACCCCTGTGCCGCTCCCCCCGGGCCGCGGCCACGTCTGCCTCGCATGATATGGTAACCAAAGCACATATCGGTAGTCATCCGGCATCCGACGGAGAGCGGGACCACGGCGGTCGCGATCCGGCCCTGGACCTGACGTCCTCCGGGCCGGATGCTATGGTGTAGCTGGAGGCATCGACGAGCCCCGCGCCCGCTCGAGCCTCATGCGGAGAGAGAAACGATGGGCAAGCGCTTCATCATGAACGCCGGCCGCACGACCAAGCAGGGCCAGCAGGTCAACGTGGGCAAGGACCACGCCGAGTATCAGGCGATCGTGAGCACCTTGACCATGCACCCCGAGGACATGAAAGCGGTGGGCATCGCGCAGGGCGGCAGCGTCCAGGTCCGCACCCCGCACGGTGAGGCCACGTTCAAGTGCACCGAGGGGAAGGTGCCCGTGGGGATGATCTTCGTCCCGTACGGCCCGCCCACCTGCCGGCTCATGGGCGGCGGCACCGACGGAACCGGGATGCCCACCTCGAAAGGCTGGGAGGTCGAGGTCGAGCCGGTCGGGGCCGAAGGCCCGGCGCCGGCGTAGTGCCGCGTGTCGGGAGAGGGAGAATCCATGGCAGCCGAACGGTTCCCCGGCGATTCCCGGACGAGGGGCGAGGACCCGACGCCTCCGGCCGCTCCGGCGACGGAGCGCGCTCCGGCCTGGGAGCTGGTCGAGACGGGGCGCTACCGCCCGCTCCGGACCCGGGGCAGCTTCCCGGGCCGGGAGCTCGGCTGAACCTTCGTCATGCCGCCCCGGCCGGGGCGGGAGGACGGACCGGGAGCGAGCGACGGATGACCGTCACGATCGTGAAGAACGCGACGTGCACCTTCTGCGGGTGCGTGTGCGACGACATCGAGCTCCACGCCGACGGCGACCGGATCGTCAAGAGCAAGAACGCCTGCAGCCTCGGCGACGCCTGGTTCCAGAATCACACGGCCGAGCGCCTCTTCCCGGACGCGCTGATCGACGGGAAGCCGGCCACGGTCGACGCGGCGGTCGAGGCGGCGGCGAGCTTCCTCTACGACGCTCACATGCCGCTGGTCTACGGGCTGAGCAACATCACCTGCGAGGCCCAGCGGGAAGCCGTCGGCCTGGCCGAGCTGATCGGAGGCGTGATCGACAGTCACACCTCCCTCTGACACGGTCCCACTGAGATAGCCGCCCAGTTGGGGGGCAAGGTGACGTGCACGCTGGGCGAGGTGAAGAACCGCGCCGACTTCATCATGTACTGGGGCGGCAACCCGGCGGAGTGCCACCCGCGGCACTTCACGAAGTACACGCTGACCCAGAAGGGCAAGTTCGTGCCGCAGGGCCGCAAGGGCCGGTTCATGGTCCTCGTGGACATCCGGGAGACCCCGAGCGCCCGGGCCGCCGACCTGTTCCTCCAGATCCAGCCCGGCAAGGACTTCGAGGTCGTCACCACCCTGCTCGCGCTCCTCAAGGGCCGGCCGGTGGACCGCGAGCGGGTGGCGGAGACCGGCATGACCGTCGAGCAGCTGCAGGACCTGGTCGACCGGATGAAGCGCGCCCGGTTCGGCGTGCTGTTCTTCGGCATGGGGCTCTCGATGACTCGGGGCAAGCACATGAACTCCGCGTCGGTCCTGACGCTGGTGACGGAGATGAACGCGTTCACCAAGTTCGTGGCCATGCCGATGCGGGGTCACGGGAACGTGACCGGCGCCGACATGGTCATCCGCTGGACCACGGGGTACCCGTTCGGGGTGAACCTGTCGCGAGGCTACCCGCGCTTCAACCCGGGCGAGTTCTCCACGGTGGACCTGCTCGTGCGGGGAGACAACGACGCCGCGCTGATCCTGGGCGCCGACCCCGGCGCCACGATGCCGCAGCCGGCGATCGAGCACCTCAAGCGCATCCCGACGATCGTGCTGGACCCCAAGGTGACCCACACCAGCCGTCTGGCGCGCGTGCACATCACCACGGCCGCGACGGGGATCAGCGCGCCCGGCACGGTCTACCGCATGGACGAGGTGCCGCTCCCGCTCCGGCCGGCGCTGCGCTCGCCGTATCCGACGGACGAGGAGGTCCTTCGCCGCATCCGCCAGGCCGCGGCCGCCAAGCCGCCCTGGACGCCGGCCTCGAACGGCACGCCGCTCTCGGCGTAGAGATCGATGCTGCGCATCACGGGCGGGAAGGTCTACGACCCCGCCAACCGCGTCGACGGCGAGGTCCGGGACGTCCACATCTCGGAGGGCCGGATCGTCTCTCACGCCGACGGCGGCCGCACGATCGACGCGACCGGCATGGTGGTCCTCCCCGGCGGGGTCGACGTCCACACCCACGTGGCCGGGGCGGCGCTCAACTTCGCCCGGGCGATGACGCCCGAGACCCAGCGGGAAGGGCTCCCGTTCCTCCACACGCCCGAGCGGCGGATGGGGCTCGGCGGGCTGACGCCCACCACGTTCGCGACGGGGTACCTCTACGCCGGGATGGGGTACACGACGGTCACCGAGGCGGCGGTGCCGGTCCTGAGCGCCAAGCACACGCACGAGGAGCTGCGCGACACGCCGATCCTCGACAAGGCGTGCCTGCTCCTGATGGCCAACAACGAGCTCGTCATGGATCTCCTCGAGGCCGGGGAGACCGAGCGCGCCGGCCACGTCGTGGCGTGGCTCATCTGGGCGGCCAAGACCTACGGCGTGAAGGCCGTCAACCCCGGCGGGGTCGCCGCCTGGAAGTGGGGCAAGAACGCGACAGGGCTCTCCGAGCCGGTGGAAGGCTACAGCCGGGTGACGCCGGCGAAGATCATCGCGAGCCTCGCCGGCATCATCGACGGGCTCGGTCTGCCGCACCCGCTCCACCTCCACTGCAACAACCTGGGCATGCCCGGCAACGTCGCGACGACCCTCGAGACCATGAAGATCCTGGAGGGGCGCCGCGCCCACATGGCGCATCTCCAGTTCCACGCCTACGGCGGGGACGACTGGTCCACGATTCGCTCCGAGGCGGCGACGATCGCCGAGTACTTCAACGCGCATCCGACCCTCACCGCCGACGCCGGCGCCATCCTGTTCGGGAAGGCCATGACGATCACCGCCGACGGACCGTGGCAGCACCTGCTGCACGAGCTCACCGGGCGCAAGTGGGGCAACATCGACGTCGAGAACGAGACCGGCTGCGGGATCGTGCCCTACGTCTACAAGAAGAGCAGCCTGGTCAACGCCGTGCAGTGGGCGGTCGGCCTCGAGCTCCTGCTCCTGATCACCGATCCGTGGCGGATCTTCCTCACCACCGACCATCCCAACGGGGCCGGGTTCTGGCGCTACTCCGAGATCGTCCAGCTCCTGATGGACGCGGACTACCGCCGGGAGCGCGTGAAGGCCCTCCCCCCGAAGGCGCTCAAGCGGACCGTTCTGGCCGATCTGGACCGCGAGTACACGCTCTCCGAGATCGTGACCATCACCTCCGCGGGCCCCGCGCGGGCCCTCGGGCTCTCGCAGAAGGGCCACCTCGGCGTGGGCGCGGACGCCGACGTGGCGATCTACGACGCGAGACCCGAGGGCGTGGCGCTCTTCAAGTCGCCGCGCTACGTCATCAAGGGCGGGGAGATCGTGGTCGAGGAGGGCCAGGTGCGGAAGGTGGTCGAGGGACGGGAGTTCGTCGTCCACCCGGCCTTCGACGACCAGATCGAGGAGTACCTGCGTCCCGTGTTCCAGCAGTGCTACACGATGTCGTTCGACAACTATCCGGTCGAGGCGGAGCGCGTTCACGGGCTGCAGCTCGCCGAGTGCCGGGCGCCCGCCTGATCTGGATCCGGTGCATGCCTCCGTCGTCCAGCCGGCGATCTCCCGGAGCTGATCGGTCGGGACGCCCGTGATCACGCTGGCGCTGAAGGAGCAGCCGTCCGTCCCCCTGGAGGCCGAGAGCCTCTCGCCCGACGTGATGGCGTCGCTCGGCCACGACGCGATCCGCGCCCTGCCGGTGCTGCTGGGAAAGCGGCAGCATCGCCTCGAGGACTTCTTCGACGTCGAGGGGGCGGCCAGCGACCAGCTCGCGATCCGCGGCGACCTCCGGAAGGTCAAGTGGATCGGCCGCGGCATGACGCGGGGCCGCATCGGCATCGTCGGCGACGTCGGCATGCATCTCGGCGCCTCGATGAAGGGCGGCATCATCGAGGTGACCGGCAACGTGTCGGACTGGCTGGGCGCCGAGATGACGGGGGGCCTGATCCGCATCCGCGGGAATGCCGGCGGGCAGGTCGGCGCCGCGTATCGGGGGAGCCCCCGGGGGATGAACCAGGGGACGATCCTCATCGAGGGCTCGGCGGGGATCGAGGTGGGCATGCGCATGCGGCGCGGCATCATCGCCGTCGCCGGTCCCGTGCGCGACTTCGCCGGGCTGGAGATGAAGGGCGGCACGATCTTCCTGCTCGGGGGCGCCGAGATCCGGACGGGCGCCTGGATGCGCCGGGGGACGATCGTCTCGCTGAAGCCGATCTCCCTCTTGCCCACCTTCACCTACGCGTGCACGTACCAGCCGGCGTTCCTGCGCCTCTACGCGAGGCACCTCGAGGCGCTCGGACTGCCGATCCCGCACGGGTCGGAGCATGCCTACCAGCGCTACACGGGCGACACCTCCGGGCTGGGGAAGGGTGAGATCCTCGTGTGGCAGCCCCCGGCCAGCTCGAGCCGGCAGACCCTCGCTGGGTGACTCTCGCGGCTGTTGGTTTCTCCTCACGGTCGTCCGCAGGTCCGGCCATTTCACAGGAAGGACGTATCTAACGCGATGCGTTAGCACGGGCATGTGCCCTTCGCTGTTGACATGGGGTCGTAGGGCGCATGTATCCTGGAAGTAACCGAAGGGCGCCAGACATGCCTCTCTTGGCACCAACGCCGGAGCTGGAACTGGATGTCCCGAAGGGGGCCTCCGCCGTGTCCCACACGGTGGTCAGCTTCCGGAATCAGACCCCCATTGCCCAGGAAGACCAGCTCGCCGTCGAGGAGCCACTGGAAATTCGCCTCGGGGGCAAGAGCCTCGCCGTCACGATGCGGACACCGGGCCACGACGAGGAGCTCGTCGCGGGCCTCCTCCTGTCGGAGCGGGTGATCGAGGGGTCTGGCGACGTCGACGTGATCGCCCACTACGCCGGCCCCGAGGACGATCCCCGGATCGGGAACGTCATCAACGTCCTCCTGAACCGCCCCGGCGCCCTGGTCCACGCAGCGCCTCCACCGGAGCTTCTTCACGTCCTCCGCCTGCGGGGTCTGCGGCAAGTCCTCGCTGGACGCGATCGACACGGATCTCCGGCCCATCGCGGGGGACGTCACGGTCCCGCTGGAGGCCCTGTACTCGCTCGGACCCGCGCTCGCGGCGGCCCAGACGACCTTCGAGCGGACCGGTGGCCTCCATGCCGCCGCGCTGTTCGACCTGAGCGGCCAGCTCCTGGCCGTGCGGGAAGACGTGGGTCGCCACAACGCGGTCGACAAGGTCGTCGGCCACATGCTGCTCCAGGGTCGCCTGCCGCTCGACCGGCACATCCTGATGGTCAGCGGGCGGACGAGCTTCGAGATCCTGCAGAAGGCCGTGGTGGCGCGGATCCCCGTGGTGGCCGCCATCTCGGCGCCGTCGAGCCTGGCGGTCCAGCTCGCGCTCGCCAACGGGGTGACGCTGATCGGCTTTCTGCGCCCCGGGCGGCTCAACGTCTACGCCAACGCGCATCGCATCCGGGTGGCGCCGGCGTGACGACCATGCGCGCATGTCCGGTGCGCTTGCTGCAATCCGGAAGGATCGACTGTCCGACTAGCCATCCGACCCAGGCAAAACCCAGGGAGGAGGCCTCATGCCGAAGCTGACGCGTCGCGACTTCATCCGGTCCAGTGTGATGGGCGCGGGCGCCGCCGGAGTGACCGGGCTGGGATTCGACGTCGCCCACGCGGTGGAGGTCAAGCAGACCCTCCGCATCGCCGGGGCAAAGGAGCTGCACTCTCTCTGTCCGTACTGCGCCGTGGGCTGCAGTCTCGTCGCCTACACGCGCCAGGACGAGAAGGGGCACACGCAGCTCCTTCAGATCGAGGGTGACCCGGACAGCCCGGTCAACGAAGGGCGGCTGTGCCCGAAGGGCGCATCGGCCATGCAGCTCGCGATCTCGACCCGCCGGGTCCCGAAGCCCTTGTATCGGGCGCCGGGCAGCGACCGGTGGGAAGAGATCAGCTGGGACACGATGCTGGAGCGGCTGGCCCAGCGGATCAAGGACTCCCGCGACGCGACGTTCGTCATGAAGGACGGGAACGGCAACGTGGTCAACCGCTGCGAGGGCATCGCCTTCGCCGGCGGCGCGACGTTCTCGAGCGAGGAAGGGTACTTCGCCACCAAGGTCATGCGCACCCTGGGGGTGGTGCACATAGAACAGCAGGCCCGCGTCTGACACGGCCCGACGGTCGTCAGTCTGGCGGCCACATTCGGGCGGGGCGCGATGACGAATCACTGGCGTGACATCCGTCACGCCGACCTGCTCCTGATCAACGGCGCGAACCCTGCCGAGGCCCATCCGGTGGGCTTCCAGTGGTTCATGCAGGCCAAGCTCGATCCCAAGCGTGGGCCCGGCCAGGGCGGCGGGGCCAAGATGATCCACGCGGACCCCCGGTACACACGGACGTCCGCCGTGTCCGACATCTACGCCCGCATCCGCACCGGCACCGACGTCGCCTACTTCGGCGGGCTGATCAACTACGTGATCTCCCACAACCTGATCCATCACGAGTACGTCCGGAGCTACACCAACGCCTCCTTCCTCGTGAAGGAGGGCTTCGGGTTCCACGACGGGCTCTTCAGCGGCTACGACCCCGCCAAGCGCACCTACGACACCGCGACGTGGGCGTACGAGGGCGATCAGGCGGCCACGGCCTCGTTCGAGCGCACCCAGAAGGAGATCGCCGCCCACGGGCAGGGGCCGCCGACCAACGCGGGCCCCGGCGTGTCGATCACCAAGCGCGACATGCGGCTCGAGCACCCGCGCAGCGTCTTCCAGCTCATGAAGGCGCACTACTCCCGCTACACGCCGGAGGTGGTCTCGGACATCACCGGGATTC
The DNA here is from genome assembly GCA_963745015.1 of uncultured Candidatus Rokubacteria bacterium. Taxonomy (GTDB): domain Bacteria; phylum Methylomirabilota; class Methylomirabilia; order Rokubacteriales; family DASRDR01; genus DASRDR01. Next base: position 62,407 of record CAVUVU010000004.1, on the reverse strand, counting down.
CGAAGGATCAGTTCCTCGAGATCTGCAAGCTGGTCGGCGAGATGGGCCGCCCCGACAAGGTCATGACGATCGTGTACGCGGTCGGCCTCACCCAGCACACGACCGGCGGCCAGCTCATCCGGAGCGCCGCCCTGCTCCAGCTCTTGCTCGGCAACATGGGGCGGCCGGGCGGCGGCATGAACGCCGAGCGCGGCCACGCCAACATCCAGGGCAATACCGACCACGCGATCTCGTGGGAGATCCTGCCCGGGTACCTGCGCATCCCCGCGCCCGGCCAGAAGAACCTGAACGACTACGTGCAGCAGAGCGCGCCCAAGAAGTTCGACGCGAACTCGTGGAACTTCTTCGGCACGAATTACCGGAACTTCATGGTCAGCCTCCTCAAGGGCTGGTATGGCGACGCGGCGACGGCGGAGAACGAGTACGCGTTCGAGTTCGTGCCCAAGCCCGCGTCGAACTCCTCCTGGATCTCGATCTACGACCAGGCGCTGAAGGGCAAGATGGAGGGCGTCATCCTCTCGGGGATGACCGCCACCAGCATCGGGCCCGACTCCAACCAGGTCATGGACGCGCTCGGCAAGCTCAAGTGGCTCGTCGTCATGGACCCTCTGCCGACGACGAGCTCCGAGTTCTGGCGGCGGCCGGGTGCGGACCCGAAGACGATCCGGACCGAGGTCTTCATGGTCCCGAGCACTCACTGGATCGAGAAGGACGGGTCCTTCGTCAACAGCGGACGATGGATGCAGTGGAAGGACGCCGTGATTCCCCCCGACGGCCAGGCCCGGCACGACCACTGGGTCCTGGCCGAGGTCTTCCAGCGCGTGAAGAAGCTCTACGAGCAGAACGGGGGGAAGTTCCCCGAGCCGCTGATGGCGCTGACCATGAAGTACAAGGATCCGGCGAAGCCCGAGCTCGACGAGCTCGCCCAGGAGATCAACGGCTTCGACCTGACGACCGGGAAGCGGCTCGACTCGTTCGCCAAGCTGAAGGACGACGGCACGACCACCGCCGGGGACTGGATCTACACGGGGAGCTACCCCGAGGCCGGGAACCTGTCCAAGCGGCGGAACGGGGTCCAGGACCCGGCCAAGAACGACCCGACGGGCATGGGCCACTACCACGGCTGGGCGTGGAGCTGGCCGCTCAACCGGCGCGTCATGTACAACCGCGCGTCGGCGGACCTCGAGGGGAAGCCCTGGGATCCGAGCCGGCCCGGCATCGTGTGGAACGAGACCGACAAGAAGTGGACCGGGGACATCCCCGACTATCCCGCCACCATGGACCCCAAGAGCCCGAAGGCGTGGGGGCCGTTCATCATGAACGGCGAGGGCGTCGGCCGGCTCTTCTCCAGCTCGATGCTGGACGGACCGTTCCCGGAGCACTACGAGCCCATGGAGGCGCCGATCCCGAATCCGCTCCACCCCAACCAGTCGGAGTCGCCGACCGCGTTCCTCTACGACAAGGCCGCCGGCCGGGACAAGCCGTTCGGCACCGTGAAGGACTATCCGTACGTCGCGACGAGCTACCGGCTGACCGAGCACGAGCACTACGTCACCCAGCACGTGCCGCACCTGATCGGATTGCAGCCGACGCCGTTCGTCGAGGTGCCGGACGAGCTCGCCCGGGAGAAGAGCATCCGGACTGGTGACCGGGTCCGGGTCAGCTCGAAGCGGGGCAAGCTCGAAGTGCTCGCGGTCGTGACCAAGCGCCTGGGCGCCGTTCAGGTCGGCGGCAAGAAGGTCTACCAGATCGGGATCCCGATCCACTGGGGCTTCGTCGGCATCGCCGCCGACCGGGACCCGACGAAGGGGGCGAACTGGCTCGCCAACGCCCTCACGCCGTTCGTGGGGGACGCCAACTCCCGGACGCCCGAGTACAAGTCGTTCCTGGTCAACATCGAGAAGGTCTGATGCCGACGGAGGCGTTGACCGGAGCGAAGACGGCCTGGGCGGAGCGCCGCCGGCGCGCGTCCGAGCTGGCCGAGCAGTATCCGCACGCGGCCCAGCAGCTCGGGCTCTACGTGGCGCTGCTGGAGGTTCAGGAGCCCGCGTTTCACGACGCGCTCGACGCGGGGCCGGCGGCCGCGGACCTGCCGGCCTACGTGGCCGAGCGCGTGCTGGCGCGAGTGGTTGACTGCAGCGTGATTCACGGCCCGCCCGCGCTGGCGGAGGCGGCGCTCGGCCGGTGGCGCCAGGCGGGCGGGGCAGAGCTGGTCAGCGCCTGGCTCCGCGACGCGGAGCAGGACCCGGTCTCGCGGTATCTCGCCCGGGCTGCGGCGAGCCCGGTGCTGGAAGCGCTTGGGCCGGGCCGCCGGCCTCGAGCCGGCGGACACGGCCGACGGCCGGCGATGCCCGCATCTGCGGCGGCCGGCCGCAGGTGGCGTACCTCAGCGACGCGGGCGAGGCTCTGGTGACGGGGCCTCGCTACCTGGTGTGCTCCCGCTGCCACCACGCCTGGATCTTCGCGCGGATGACCTGCGCCGGGTGCGGCGAGCAGTCGGGCCCGAAGCTGCCGATCTACGGGGAGGCGGAGCGATTCCCCCATCTGCGCGTGGACGCGTGTGACAGCTGCGGCGGCTACCTCCTGAGCGTCGACCTCCGGAAGGCGCCCGGCGCCGTCCCGATCGTCGACGACCTGGCGGCGGTGCCGCTCGATCTCTACGCCCGAGAACAGGGCAAGCGCAAGATCGTCCCGAACCTCATGGGGATGTGAGGGAGGGCTCAAACGAATGGCCAGGACGGTCGGCTTCTTCACCGATGTCACGCTCTGCATCGGGTGCAAGGCGTGCGAAGTCGCGTGCAAGGAGTGGAACCAGCTCGAGGGGCACCCACCGCAGTTCGGCGACGGATACGACAACACGGGCCAGCTCGACGAGGAGAACTGGCGGCACGTGAAGTTCATCGAGTCGGATCGGCCGCGCGGCGGAGTGGCCTGGACGATGATGAGCGACGTGTGCAAGCACTGCGCGCTCGCCTCGTGCATGGAGGTGTGCCCGACCAACGCGATCATCCGGACCGAGTTCGACACGGTCTACATCCAGCCGAGCGTCTGCAACGGCTGCCGCGACTGCATCGCGGCCTGCCCGTACCACGTGATCGGCTACAGCGAGAAGACCGGCGTGGCCCAGAAGTGCACGTTCTGCTACGGGCGGCTCCAGGCCAACCTGACGCCGGCGTGCGCCAAGGCCTGTCCGACGCAGTCGATCAAGTTCGGCGACCTGGACGAGATGCGGAAGCTGGCCCGGGCGCGCCTCGGCACCCTCCACGGCCAGGGCGTCATGGAGGCGCAGATCTACGGCGAGAAGGAGTACGGCGGCCTCCACGCGCTGTTCCTCCTCACGGACAAGCCGGAGACCTACGGGATGCCCAACGCCGAGAACGCGGTCCTGCCGAGCCGGAACAACCGCAAGGGCTACCTGGGCTCCCTGGTCACGGCGGTGGTGGGGGTCCTGGCCGGCGTCGTCGCCTTCCGCAACCGGGGCGCCCGGGCGATGGAGGGTTAGGGCCATGCCTCAGCACTTCGTCGCCTCGCCGGAATGGCACTGGTACATCGTCTGGTACTTCTTCCTCGGCGGGATCGCCGGCGGCGCCTACGCGCTCGGCGTCCTGCTGCGCCTGGTGGGCGGCCGCGAGGACGAGGGAGCCGCGCGGCTCGCGTTCCTCGTCAGCTTCCCGGCGCTCGCGATCTGCCCGATCCTCCTGACGCTCGACCTCGGGAAGCCCATGCGGTTCTGGCACATGCTGATCGACGCCCGGACCTGGCTGCCGACCCTCAAGTACTGGTCGCCGATGTCGCTGGGCGCGTGGGTCCTGGCTGTCTTCGGGATCTTCGTGACCCTGTCCTTCGTCGAGGCGCTGGTGCTCGACGGCCGGCTCCGGCACCCGCTGGCGCGGCGGGTGGCCGCGGCGCTCGGTGGCGGCTTCGGCCGGCTCTTCATGATCGTCGGCGCGTGTCTCGGGCTCTTCATCGCCGGATACACGGGAGTCCTGCTCGCCGTCAGCAACCAGCCGGTCTGGAGCGACACCTGGGCCCTCGGGGGCCTCTTCCTGGCCTCCGGGCTCAGCACGGCCGCGGCCGCGATCGTGCTGTTCGCGTGGTGGCGGCGCGACGCCCGGTCGAGCCAGGAGAAGCTGTCGGTCGCCGACCGGTACTTCCTCCTGCTCGAGCTGGCCCTGCTGGCGATCTTCTTCGTGACGCTCGGCCCGGTGGCGTCGCAGGCGGTGCACGGAGGCTGGATCGCTCTCTGGGCGCTGGTCCTCGCCGGGATCCTGATTCCGCTCGTGATGCACGGATCCCACGCCGGCGGCGGGATGATGCCCGTCCTGGCCTCGCCTCCTGGTGCTGATCGGGAGCTTCGCGCTCCGGACGGTCATCGTCCTGAGCCCGCAGCTTTGATGCGGCGGGAGCCCGTCGGGCCCGCCGGGGGCTCCCGCACCGTCCGCCCGGCGTCATGCTGAAGATCGGCGTCCTCCTGCCCGGCGAGACGAGGCAGCTGGGCGAGTACCTCGCCGATGCCCGCGCGCTCGATACCGCCGGGGCGCACGCGCTCTGGCTGGACGAGGGCGCCCAGGACCCCTGGATGCTCGCGGCGGCGCTGGCGACCGTCACGAGCCGCGTGCGCCTCGGCCTGACCGTCGCGCCGAAGGACGATGTGGCCGGACTCGCGCCCCGCGCTCCGGACGCTGCAGGCCCTGTCGAGGGGCCGAGCGGAGCTGCGGGGCTCCATCGCCAGCCTCGACGCGGCGGCCCGGCTGGCCCGGACGGTGGAAGGATGCCGGCTGTTCGGGGCGGTGGATCACACCGACGCCGGGCTCGGGACGGCGGCGTGTGGTGGACGGGCTCGTGCTGGCGGGAGCGGACCCGGCCGAGGACCGCGCTCGATTCGACCGAGCCCGGACGCGCTGAGCGGCGCCGCGCCCTCGTCGACGCCGGTGGAGTGCTGGGCCCAGGTCAAGCTGCCGGAGGACCGGGCCGGCTGGCGGCGGACTGGTGACCGCCTACACGGAGGCCGGAGCCGACGGCCTCCTCGTCCCGCTCGACGCGCGGCTGGTCGATCTCCTGCGCCGCTTCGACGAGGAGGACGACCGCTCGGACCTCACGCTCGCGCAGGGCTGAGCTTCGTCGTCCTCTCGACCGTTGGCCGACCGTGGCCTGGCTCGCGCAGCCCCGGCCACCGGCCCGCCCTCTCTCACGGTATAGTCGAGGGGCCGGCCGGAGATCTACGTGCTCGGTCACCAGCAGGTTGTCGCCTGGCCGGGAGGCCCGGTTCCGGCGGTCGGGGAGCCCGTCAGGTGGCCCCCGCGCCGCCCCGTGGGACGTCGCAACGCCGCACAGGCATGGACCTCGAGACAGGGAGAAGGCAATGAACGCGGAAAAACTGACGGCCACGGCCCGCGCCCTGGTCTCGCCGGGCAAGGGCATCCTCGCCGCCGACGAGAGCCATCCGAGCATCGCCCGCCGCTTCGAGACCGTGGGCATCCCGAACACCGAGGAGACCCGCCGCCGCTACCGCCAGATGCTCCTCACCACGCCCGGCGCGGCGGAGTACGTGAGCGGCGTCATCCTCTTCGACGAGACGATCCGCCAGAAGGCGGACGACGGGACGCCGCTGGTCGAGGTCCTGGCGCGTCAGGGGATCGTTCCCGGGCATCAAGGTCGACCGCGGCGCGAAGGCCCTGGCCGGCGCGCCCGGGGAGCAGGTGACGGAAGGCCTCGACGGCCTCCGCGAGCGGCTCGCCGAGTACGCGGCGCTGGGGGCGGGCTTCGCCAAGTGGCGCGCGGTGATCGCGATCGGGCCCGCGCTGCCCACGGACCGGGCGATCCAGGTCAACGCCCACGCGCTCGCCCGCTACGCGGCCCTGTGCCAGGAGGCGGGGGTGGTCCCGATCGTCGAGCCCGAGGTTCTGATGGACGGGGACCACACCATCGAGCGCTGCTTCGAGGTGACCGAGGCCACGCTCGGCACGGTGTTCCACGCCCTCCGCGAGCAGGGAGTGGCGCTCGAGGGGATGCTCCTCAAGCCGAACATGGTGCTGTCGGGCAAGGGATGCCCGCGCCAGGCCGGCGTCCCCGAGGTGGCGGCGGCCACCGTGGCCTGTCTCCGGCGCGCGGTCCCGGCCGCGGTGCCGGGCATCGTCTTCCTCTCCGGAGGCCAGAGCGAGGAGCGGGCCACCGCCCACCTGAGCGCGATGAACGCGCCGGGGACGTCCCTGCCCGTGGGCGCTCAGCTTCTCCTACGGGCGCGCGCTCCAGGACTCCGCGCTCGCGGGCGTGGCAGGGGGATCCGGCGCGCGTGGCGGCCGGGCAGCGGGCCTTCCACCACCGCGCGCGCATGAACGGCGCCGCGCGGCGCGGGCAATACACCCCCGACCTGGAGCGCAGCGTCGCGTGACGACGCCGTCCTCGATGGGGACGGCAGGAGCGCTCCGCCCGTGAAGACCCTGGCGATCCTCGTCGGCGGCGGGCCGGCGCCGGGCATCAACGCGGTCATCGCGGCCGCGGCCATCGAGGCCCGCAACCAGGGCCTGCGCGCGGTGGGGCTCCTCGACGGCTACAAGTGGCTCATGCGCGGCGACATCTCGCACGTGCAGGAGCTGGACATCAACGAGGTGTCGCGGATCCACTTCGAGGGCGGCTCGATCCTCCGGACGTCGCGCGCGAACCCGACGAAGTCGCCCGAGTCCCTCCGCCAGGTCGCCGAGAGCCTCCGCCGGCTGGGCGTCTCCTACCTGGTGACCATCGGCGGCAACGACACCGCCTTCGCCAGCGCGCGGATCGCGGAGGCGCTCGCGGGCCAGCTCTCGGTGGCGCACGTCCCCAAGACCATCGACAACGACCTGCCGCTGCCGGATGACGTCCCGACCTTCGGCTTCGTGACCGCCGTCAACCTCGGGCAAGGACCTGGTGCGGAACCTGATGCAGGACGCCGCGACGACGGAGAAGTGGTTCTTCGTCACCGTGATGGGCCGCCACGCCGGCCACCTCACGCTCGGGATCGGCGGCGCCGCCGGCGCGACCCTGATGCTGATCGGCGAGGAGTTCCCCGGCGCCCGCGTGCCGCTCGGGCAGGTCGCGGACATCCTCGAGGGCGCGATCATCAAGCGGCGCGCCCACGGGCGCCAGCACGGCGTCGCGCTCCTGGCCGAGGGCATCCTCGAGAAGCTCGACCCCGAGACCGTGGGCCCCGTGTCCTACGACACCTACGGCAACGTCCGGCTGGCGGATCTGGAGCTGGCGCGGAGCCTCAAGGACCGGGTGTCGGAGAGCCTCGCCGCCCGCGGCATCGAGATCGGCATCGCGGCCAAGGACCTCGGCTACGAGCTGCGCTGCGCGCCGCCGGGCGGGTACGACATCCAGTACGCGCGAAGCCTCGGCTACTCGGCGACGCGGTTCCTCCTCGACGGCGGCACCGAGGCGATGGTGACCATCCAGGGCGGGCGACTGGTGCCGGTGCCCTTCCTCGACCTGCTCGATCCCCGGACCGGCCGCGTCCGGCTCCGCTACGCGGACGTCTCGTCCGAGGCCTACCGGACGCTCTACGCCTACATGATCCGGCTGAAGCGCGAGGACTTCGAGCGCCCGGACCAGGTGGCGGCGCTGGCCGCGGCGAGCGGGCTCGGAGAGAAGGAGTTCGTCGCCCGCTTCGGCTATCTGGTCGGCGAGGAGCCCGCGCGCCGCGACCCCCGCTGAGGGCGGGCCGCCCTCACGGCCGAGCGCCGGCGCGCCCGGCCGCCGGCCTCACGTCTTGCCATCGGGGGCAGGAGGGGCCGCCAGGTTCCAGGACTGGATGACCCGGGTCTCCCGCTCCCACCCGAGCACGCTGACGGATGCCGTGGCGAGGGCGAGCAGGCGGCCGTCCCCCGGCGGCCGGCCGATCCAGCACGCGCCCAGGATCCGGAGGAGATGGCCGTGGCTGAAGAGCGCCACGTCGCCGCCCGCCCCGAGGGCCCGGTCGATGACGCGGCGCGCCCGCGCCCCGACCTGATCGATCGACTCCCCTTCGGGGACCGGGTGGGTCCAGATCGACCATCCGGGCTCGACGGCGCGGATGGCGGCGGTCGTGCGTCCCTCGTAGATGCCGTAGTCCCACTCGCGCAGGTCGTCCGCCACCTGCGCGGTGCTCCCGTAGCCTGCCAGGCGGCAGGTCTCGCGGGCCCGGCCGAGCGGACTCGTGAGCACGAGCGCGAACGCGCGACCGGCGAGATGGCGCGCGAGAGCCTCCGCCTGTCGCTGACCGGCGGTGGTGAGCGGCACGTCCGTGCGCCCCGTGTGCTGGCCGCTCAGCGACCACTCCGTCTCGCCGTGCCGGACCAGCCAGATCCGAGGTCGGTCGGTCATGGTGCTCCGCCGGTCAGTCGACCGCGCGCCGGACGGCCGCCTGGGCGAGGAGCTCTGCGGGGTTGATCAGGTCCGCCGCCTCGGCGTGCTCGCGGAGCAGGAGGGGTATCTCGGTGCAGCCCAGGATGACGCCCTGGACCCGGCGGCTCCGCAGCCGCTCGACCGCCTCGCGCGCGTACCGTCGATCCTCCTCGGTGTCACGGCCTTCCATGAGGCGGAAGATCGCGTCGTCGAGAGGCGCCCGGCGCTCGGGCTCGAGGATCTCGCGGGCGATGCCGAGCGCATCCAGGCGGCGGGTGTAGACGACCGGCTCGCCGAGGGCGAGCACGCCGACCCGCGTCCAGCTCCGCCGCCGGAGCTCGTCGAGCGCCACGTCGATGATGCTCAGGACCGGTTTTCCGGCCGCGCGCTCGATCTCGTCCTGGAACAGGTGCGCCCCGTTCGACGGGATGACGAGGAAGTCGGCGATCGCGCCGAGTCGCCCCGCGGCCTCGAGCAGGCCGGGGTCGGCCTCGCGCGGCACGTGCGGCTGGCCGTCGTCGTCCACCCGGAACGGCGGGTGCCGGTGGTAGTGCACGATCATCGGCGGATAGCCGCACCCCTGCCGGGGCGGGATCCGCCGCTGGGACTCGCGGTGCACGCGGACCTCGAAGTCCATGGTCGCCTGCGGCCCGAGGCCGCCGAGCACGCCGATCGTCTTCATCCTCGCGCCTTCCATGCCGGGCCTTCGTCAGGGCTCCTCGAACGCTCGATCGAACCGACGCCGCGCGAGCCGATCGAGGGAGGCGCGGAACCGGCGGTACCGGGCCAGGAACGCCTGCGCCTCCTGGGTCAAGCGCGCGCCCCCCGTACCCCCGCCCCCCGGCTTCCGCGTGAGAAACGCGAAGCCGGCGGCGGCCTCCAGCTCGCGGATGTACCCCCACGCCGCGCGGTAGGACATGCCCATCCGGTCGACGGCCTTCCTGATCGAGCCCAGCTCGTCGACCAACTCGAAGAAGCGGGCGCGGCCGTCGCCGAGCTTCACCCGCCCGGCGAAGACGACCCACACCTTCACGCGAGGCTGGAGCGGCGGGTCGGCCGGGCGAGGCTTCGGTCTCGAGAGGCGTCCAGTCGTGCGGCGATGTCCCGAGCCCCGCGGCGGCATCGTGCCGCGATTATAGCCCCGCGTGCCGCCGCCGACCGTCCGCCGGACCCTCGGTCCAGGGCGAACGGCATCGCCGCAACGGTGGAGGACGAGGGCGGCGCCGGCGGAGGCCTTGCGTCGGCGCGCGCGACCGGGTAGAAGCGACGTGATGGCGGCGCCGCGGTGGACGCCGCCCTGACGTGCACGCCGCAGACCCAGGAGCCCACCCGATGCCCCAGCGGAAACGCGACCCGCGCGCCGCGCTGATCGCCCAGCGGCCGCCGGCCGACGCGGTGTCCTACATGCCGCCGCCGGGACGGCTGAGCCTCATCATCAAGCTGGTCGGCACCGACAACGACCGCCTCACGCGGCCGGGCGAGCGCGGCCTCTGGTGCTACACGGATCGCCTGAGCTACCTGCCGGGCGACGAGGTGCGGTTCCACACCTCCACCTCCGCGCCGCGGTACTCGATCGAGATCGAGCGCGTCGGCGCTCGGCGCGAGCGGGTGTGGACGCGGAGCGGGATCCGGGGCGCCCTTCATCCGACGCCGCCCGAGGCGTTCGGCCGCGGCTGCGGCTGGCCGGAGGGCTTCGCCTTCCGGATCCCGAAGGACTGGCGGTCGGGCTACTACGCGGTGACGCTGCGGGCGGACGACCCCGCGGGGCCCCTCGAGTGGGACCACTTCTTCGTCGTGCGCGCGCCGGCCCGGAAGCGCGCGAAGATCCTGATGGTGCTGTCCACCAACACCTACGCCGCCTACAACACCTGGGGCGGCAAGTGCCTCTACGCGAGCGACGACCGCTCGGTCGCGTGCCGGCTGTCGTTCCAGCGGCCGTGGCAGCGCGGCCTGCTCCGCCGGGTTCCGAGCACCATCCGCAACACCAACACGGGCACGCCGGGCTTCGGCGAGCGTCCGCTCGTCGACGCGTTCCCGCGCCACGTCCGGCAGGGCTACCACCACTGGACGCGCTTCGCGGGCTTCCACACCTGGGAGTCGATCTTCGTGCCGTGGCTGGAAGCCAACGGCTACGCGCTGGACTACTGCGTCCAGGGCGACCTGGACCGCGACCCCGGCGTGGTGGACGGGTACCGCATGCTGACGACGGCCGGCCACGACGAGTACTGGACGTGGCAGGAGCGCGACGTGGTGGACGACTTCGTCGCGGCCGGCGGGCACGCGGCGTTCTTCATCGGCAACGCCGCCTTCTGGCAGGTGCGGCTCGAGACGGAGCGGCCAGGAGATGGTCTGCTACAAGTACGTGCCGGAGTTCGACCCCGTCTACGGCACCGCGCAGGAGAAGTACCTGACCGGGCATGTGGTCGAACCCGCGCACCGGGCGGCCCGAGAACGAGACCTTCGGGCTGTCCTTCACGCGGGGCGGCTACCACCGCCTCGGCTACGTCATGCCGCGCTCCTCCGGCGGCTACATGGTGTACCGTCCCGCCCACTGGGTGTTCGCCGGCACCCAGCTGGAGTACGGCGACGTCTTCGGCGACCGGGACCGGATCGTCGGCTACGAGTGCGACGGGCTCGACTTCGTCACGCGGCACGGCCTGCCGTACCCGACCGGCCGCGACGGCGCGCCCATGACCACCGAGATCCTGGCCCTGGCGCCCGCGTCGCTGGGCGAGCGGCCGTCCGCGCGAGCGCGAGGTGATGTGGGACCAGCGAGACCTGGAGGCGGTCGTGCGCCAGCTCGAGGGGAAGGTCACGCCGGCGGGCCTCGAGAAGTACCGGTACGGCACCGCCGCGCTGGTCACGTTCAGCCGGGGCAAGGGGACGGTCTTCAACTGCGGCTCGACCGAATGGGCGTACGGCCTGCAGGGCCGCGACATGTTCGTCGAGCGCATCACACGCAACGTCTTCGACCGGCTGGGGACGTAGCGCGCCCCACCGGCCGCGCCTTCGGCGCCGCCGGCCGGATCACGGTCGGCGCGCCCTCGGCGCGGCTCGCAATTCCGCTTCTACGAGGTCCTCGCCGGCGCCGCGACAGCGAGCGAGCCGCGTGGGTGTCGACGGACCGTTCGCTCCCCCGCGCTTGGCGAGTCTCCGCCTGACGATTCGCACGACGCTCGTCACATCTTCGTCACGGGGCCGGACCGTGACGCGTATCCCCGAGCGAGCATGTTAGAGTCGCGCAATGCTGGGCCGGGGCCGGCGGTTCCGTAGGTTCTCGAGGGCCTCCAGCCCGACGCGCCCGGGGCCGAGCGGTCTGGGCGTGGCGGTCATGCTCCTGACCGTGCTCGCCGGGGTGGCGCCGTTCTTCGCGGGGCCGGCCACGCCGACGGTCGTGGGGCTCGCGCTTCTGGCCGGGGCCTGCCTCGAGCTCGCGCACGGCGTTCGCCGGTCGGCCGCGGAGGGCCGGCGCGCGGCGTGGATCGGCGGGGCGATCACACTGGCCATGAGCGTGGTCGTCCTGCAGGCCGGCGACCTGGCCGGCCGCGCCATCCTCGTCCTGCTCGCGGTCTGGTTCGCAATCGACGCGCTCCGGTACGCGGCGGGCCGCGGCGGCGAGCCCGGCCCCTGGCCCCGGACCCGGGCGCTGCCCGCGCTCGGCTACGGGCTGCTGGCGGTCCTGCTCCTCCTGCTACGCGGATCCGCCATCCAGTGGGCGATCGCCGCCGCTGGCGCCTTCCGCCTCGCGGGCACGGCATGGAGCATCGCCACGACGCCGGCCTACACGCCCGACGATACTGGGGACACGGTCGCGCAGGACCTGGATCTGGCCGACAATCCAGCCCTTGCGGACCGGGCTCGCCGTATCGCGACCGAGGAGCAGGGCCGAGCGGGGATCGACCGCGGCTGGATCGCCGCCTTCGCGGTGACGCTGTTCGGCATTCACCTGGGCCGCATGGGACTGGACAAGTCCGCGCTCGGCATCCTGTCGCCCTTCGTGGCCGTCCTGGGCGATCTCGCCCTCGCCCTCATCATCGCGTACGGGGTCGTGATCCCGGCCCGCCTGTTCACCCGGCGCGCCAGCCGGCGCCTCGAGCGGCGCGCGTGGGCGTGGTCCCTGGAAGCCGGCGGCCGGCGGCGGCTGCGCGCGGTGGTCCGTGGCTGGCTCGACCACCGGCTCCGGTTCGCCGTGCGCCTCCGCGCGGCCCGCTACTCGCTCACCGCGGCGCTGAGCCGGGGCCTCCAGATCGGCCTGCCCGCCGCGGCCTTCGTGGCGGCGACGGCGCCGGTGTTCGGCATGAGCTGGTTCTTCGACACCGAGAACTGGGCGGCGGGCATGTGGAACCGGTGGGCCGAGGCGCGCACCGACACCTGGCGGGAAGCGATGGTCGCACGGGTGTTCGAGCACGAGCCGCGCGTGGGCGGCGAGGCGTTTGCGGTGTCCCCGGCGGGCATCACGGGCGGGGCGGACTTCTCGTTCATCGTCATCGGAGACACCGGCGAGGGGGACGCGTCCCAGCAGATCCTGAAGGACCAGCTTCTCGCGGTGGCCCGGCGCGAGGATGTGCGCTTCATCGTGGTGTCGTCGGACGTCGTCTACCCGGTCGGCGCGATGAAGGACTACGAGGCGAAGTTCTGGCTGCCCTTCAAGGGAACCGGGAAGCCGGTGTACGCCATTCCCGGCAACCACGACTGGTTCGACGCGCTCGAGGCGTTCGCCGCCACGTTCATGACCGAGGAGGCCGCCCGGCAGACGATGCGAGCGCGAATCGAGGTCGACAAGCGGCTCACCAGCACCACGGACGGGCGGATCGAGGAGCTGATCGCCCAGGCCGGGCAGCTTCGCCGGCAGTACGGGGTGCCCACGGGGTTCCAGCGCGCGCCCTTCTTCCAGGTCCAGACGCCCGACTTCGCGCTGCTGGCCGTCGACACCGGGGTGAGGCGGACCGTCGACCCGGCCCAGCACGTGTGGCTCGAGGGCGCTCTGGCGGCGGCGCGCGGCAAGGTCACCATGGTCGTCCTCGGTCATCCCTTCTACGCAGGCGGCCACTACCTGGCGGAGGGCGACGAGACGTTCCTCGCGCTCCACCGGCTCCTGCGGGAGCACGGGGTCGCCATCGTCATGGCGGGGGACACCCACGACTTCGAGTACTACGCCGAGCGGGGAGAGGCGGGCGGCCGGGAGAGCGTCGCCCACGTGGTCAACGGGGGTGGCGGGGCCTACCTGAGCTTCGGCACCGCGCTGGACTGGCCGGCCGCGCCGGCCACCGCCGACTGGGCGTTCCACCCGACGACCGAGCAGGTCGCCGGAAAGATCCGGGCGACCCTCCCCCCCTGGAAGACGCCCTTCTGGTGGTGGACCCAGTACCTGGGCGCCTGGCCGTACTCGGTCGAGTGGCTCTCGGCGGCGTTCGACGTCAACATCGCGCCGTTCTACCAGAGCTTCGTGGAGGTCCGGGTGGAGCCCTCGTCGGGCCGCGTCCGCCTCCGCCCGTACGGGATCAACGGCCGCCTCCGCTGGGCGGATCTCCAGACGTCGTCGGGGCTCCGGCCCGCCGGGGCGGCGCCGGAGGATCCGGTCGAGTGGAGCCAGGCCCTGGCCGGACGCTGAGCGTCCGATTCCGCACGTGACGGCGCACGGGGCCCGGTCTCCCCGCTGCGCACGGCTTGAGCCGCAGGCTGAACATGCTGCAGAATCCACTCACCGGTGAGCCGCCTGCCGCCATCGCGGGTGACGCGCACGGTGGCACGAGCACGAGGCGCCGGGCGCCCGGCGAGCTTCACCCGAGGTCCTCGTGAGGGCCCCGCCGGGTGTGACGGACGGCGCCGGGCGGGCGTCGTTCGGATCGACTGCCCCTGCATGAAAGGGCGCCGGACTCGGCGTCTCCGCACGGCATAGCCGCAGTCGTCAGGGGGGCCGCGCGCGGCCCTCGGTCGCGATAGGATTGGGCTCGTGCCACCCCCGATCGGCGCGCCGCGGGTCGCGAACCGGGCCGGGCCGATCGTCATGGCCGGGCTCGTTCTCCTCTTCACGATCGCATGCGGCCGCTGGATGGTCGCGCTCCACGAGGCCGGACACGTGGAGACGCACCAGGACATCGCGTCGATCAGCCAGGCCGTCTGGAACACGTCCCAGGGCCGCCTCGGCCGCGAGACCATCCTCTACGAGGGCGTACGGGATCACCTGGAACCCGTGCTGTTCGTCTATGCCCTCAACTACACGGTGGGCGGCACGGTGCACACGCTGCTCTATCTCCACGCCCTCGTGATCGGACTCGGGGCCGTTCCGTTCTACGCGCTGGGCCGTCGGCGCGGCCGCTCGACGATGGACGCGTGGCTCATGGCGGCGGGCTACCTGCTCTTGCCTCCCCTGCATCGACTGGTCGAGAAGGACTTCCTGCGCACGGACCTGGTGCTCTTTCCGGCCCTCGCGCTCCTGGCCTACGCGGTCACCGTCCGGCGCGATCGCCTCGCGCTCCTGGCGGCCGCGCTGGCGCTGTGCGTCCGGGAGTCCGGAGCGCTGCTCGTCGTGGGCCTCGGGCTTCACTGGCTGTGGGTTGAGCGGCGCACTCGGGCCGGCCTGGCGCTCGTCGCAGCAGGTGCCCTGTGGATCCCGCTGGTGAACTTCGTGTGGCTGCCGTGGGTTCTCGGCCATCCCTCGCAGCACGCCGATCACTTCCACCCGCCCGCCATGCTCGCCGATCAGCTGGCGGCCTTCTGGAAGGTGCGGTGGCCCGTCGTGATGCTGGCGGTGGTCATCCTCCTGCTGCTCCGGCGCCGCTGGGCGGCGCTGCTCGCCGTGCCGTCGCTGCTCTCGCTGCTCTTCTACCGGATGGCG
Source organism: uncultured Candidatus Rokubacteria bacterium (assembly GCA_963745015.1). Taxonomy (GTDB): domain Bacteria; phylum Methylomirabilota; class Methylomirabilia; order Rokubacteriales; family DASRDR01; genus DASRDR01. The sequence goes on along the minus strand of CAVUVU010000004.1, from coordinate 47,211 downwards.
CTCCGGTACTCCGCCCCGCTGTTCTCGGTGGCCTGGATGGGCGTTGCCGACGAGATCGCGAGCTGGCCGCGCGCGGGGTTGCGCCGAGCCGTGCTCGTAGCGGTCGCCTGCGTGTTCGTGCTGGTCAACGTGGCGCTCGGCTCGTGGCGCCCGCCCTCGGCGGAGGGCGTGCGGCCTGTCCGGCCGCTGCTCGCCCGGATCCCGCCGGACGCCAGCGTCTGTGCCGACTTCCGCGTTCTCGGACACCTCTCGACACGAGAGCGGCTCTATCAGTTCAACCGAGTGCATTACTTCCCGGCCGCGGCTCGCGCGTGCCTGGGCGCCGAGTTCTTCCTTCTGAATCGGAACGGTCGGGACACGTTCTTCGAGCACCGGCGACACGAGGACCGGGCCGAGGCGTTCCGCGAGGTGGAGGCCCTCGGGATCGAAATCGTGGCCGAGTCGGGATCCTGGGTTCTCTGGCGCCGTCGCGACCTCGGCGATGCCCGCGAGCCGGTCGTCTCCGGCGCACGGCGATAGGCGTCGGGGCCGGGCATCCCGGCCCTCGCGTCGAGCACCGCCCGGATCCGCCCGCCCGCCGAGGACCGGACCGGGGCCGGCGGGCCGGCACGTCAGCCGGTCACGGGCGAGGTCGGACCTCCCCGGCCGAGACGGTGGGCGAGCGCGAGGTCCACCAGCGAGGCAGCCTGAGGGCGAGTACGCGGCCGTTGACGCTGTCCGTCACCAGCAGCCGCCGCGGAGATACCACGGTCATCCAGCGCGGCGGTCGGAGGACCTGCGTCAGCGGGCTCCCTTCCAGCGTGCCCTGCCAGGACCACACGACGCGGTGCCGCGCATCGGCGATGAGGACCCGGGGACTGCCCGAGTCCAGGATGAAGTAGTGGCCGTACGCGAACCGACAGCCCCGCGGCTCCTTCAGGGACGTGACGCCGCCGTCCGGCAGGAAGAGGTGTCTCATCTCCGCGATCCGACCGGAGCGGCGCTCGAGCATGACGACGCGGTCGTTGCCGGTGTCCGAGACCAGCAGGCGGTCGCCGTCGTCGAGGCTGACGTTGTGAGGATCCGACAAGCGCCAGCCGGCGTCCGCCTCCGCGGGAGAGGGGAAGGTCGAGACCCAGGTGCCGTCCGTGTCGAGCTCGACGATGCGATTGTTCCCGGTGTCCGCCACGATCAGGCGCCCGTCGGGCGCCATCAGGACGTCGTGCGGGTCCTTGAACGTGGACCGTTCCGGCCCGCGGCGGAGCTCGCCGATGACCCGCTCGACCCCTTCCGGCCCGACCAGGATGAGCCGGTCGTTGCGGCTGTCGGCGATCACCGTGCGGCCGTCCGCCGCACGGAACGCGCACCGCGGCCAGAAGAGGTCCTCCGGAGCTGCCGCTGCCGAAGTGCCAGAGAGGGCGGGAGTGCCGGTCCGTCTCCACGACCCGGTTGTTGTACGTGTCGGCGATGAGATAGCGGCCGCGCCGGATCCGCTGCGCCGAGCGGGGGAGCGAGAGGGTCCGGCCGGCGATCGGGCAGGATCCATGCGCGCTGACGATCTCGAGATTGCGGTCGAGCTGGAGCACACGGAAGTTGTAGGTGTCGGCGATCACGACTCCGCCGCCGGGCAGCGCCCTGGCGCACCAGGGCATGCTCAGCTGGGTCGGCCGGGAGATGACGCCGTCGCGGCGCGGCCATTCCCAGGCCACCGCGCCGTCGGCCGCGATCTTCACCACGCGGTTGTTTCGCGTGTCGCACACGAGCACCGCCCCGTCCTCGTCCACCTCGAGCATGGACGGATTGGCGAAGCGGCACGGGCCGCTGCCCGGCGAGCCGGCGATCCCGAATTGACGGACCACGTGTCCGCCGGGCGTGACGGCGATGACGCGATGCAGGCTCGCATCGGCGACGTAGTAGGCGCCGTCCGGCCCGGCCGCCGCCGCGCGGGCCTCCGCCAGGATCGAGTTGCCCGGCGTCCAGCTCCAGAGGACGTGGCCTTCCCGGTCGAGGAGGTAGAGGCCTCCCGGCTTCCAGGTGCCGATCAGGAATGCGTTGTCGTCGAGGCAGTGGACCGAGATGGGATCGCCCGGCGCCGTCCAGGGGAGGACGCTCTGCACCGCGCCGCGGGGGTCGAGCATGGTCAGGCGCCGGAGTCGCTCCGAGAGAACGTAGAGCCGGCCCTCGCGGTCGGCGTCGAGCGTGAGGGCGCCCTGAAGGTGCTCGCAGCGCGCCTCGTCCAGCGTGGTCGGCGAATCAGCCGTGGGCGAGACCCACTCGATCACCCGCCGGTCCTGGTCTCGCCGGAAGACGAGGAGGCGCGAGCCGAGCGGCTTGACGACGTAGGGGCGCAGGGAGGGCGCCGCGGGAACGGACGGGAGAGGGGCATAGGCGATGCCCATCTCGTCGAGGACGCGAACCGTGTCGCGAGAGGCGGAGGCGGCCACGGTCCGACTGCTAGCCGTCGCGGCCCTGGGGCGCCGACGCGGCGCCCACGAGGGCGAGCGCGCTGCTGACCAGGGCCTCGTGGACGCGCGGGCGCTCGAAGGCCGCTTGGTGCTCCATCGCCAGCATCACCCCTCCGATGACCGCGGGGGCCTTCAGCTCGACCAGGCGAGCGCGGGGGGCGATCGGGCGAACGGCCTCGTCCACCGCGTCGGCCAGCCGCCGGCCGCCCTTGAAGAGGCTGCCGATGAGGACCAGGTCGAACGCGGCCTCCTCCAGACCGAGCTGGCGGGCGACACCGGTGGCCAGGCTCCCGAGCTCGCGGCCCGCCCACCGGATGAGATCCATCGCCACCAGATCCCCGCGGTCCGCCTCGACGAAGACGATCGGGGCCGCGGCCGCGGTCAGCGCATGGCGGCCCGAGGTCAGGCCTTCGAGCAAGTCGTCGAGGTTGCCGGCCCCGGTGGCGCTGACGAAGGCCGCGGTGAGGCTCGTGTCCGGGCCCCGGCGTGTGTATTGCCGGGCGACGGCGTAGACCGCCTGATCGACGAGGGCCTTGGCGCCGGCCGCCTCGCCCATCCGGAAGCCGACGACGCGGCCCTCCCGCCGCTCGCGATCCCAGCCGCGGCAATTGCAGTGCGTTCCCGCGGCGAGACCGATCCCCCAGCCAGCCGCGGGCGCCGGCGAGCAGACCGACGAGCGTATCGTTGACGATCCGCGCCGGGGCCGGAAGCTCGAGGGCCTCCACCGTCCGTGACAGGGCAGGATGCTCGGAGGGCCAGTTGTAGCCGGCGATGCCGAACCCGGCGCTCCGGACCCGCGTCTTCGAGACGCTCGCGCTCCGGAGCGCCTGCCCGGTGGCGCTCGCGATCGCCCGGAGCAGCCCGTCGTGGCCCACGTGGAAGGGATTCCCGGGGCCGGCCTCGCCGAAGCCGATGGCCTTTCCGGATGCGTCCGCCAGCAGTGCGTGCGTCTTGGTCGCGCCGACATCGACACCCAGGAAATAGCCGTTCACGCGCGTAGGGGCCCTCGAGCAGGCTGGTCGGGAAGGCGATCGGCCTTCGGGAAGGGGTCTCTCCAGCGGTCCACGTGTAGTCGTCGGATGGGACGCGCACTCACTGTACCGCATCCGGCAAACCGGCCCAACCGGTGCGGGAGCATCGGCACGGCGGCGGCGCTCGAACGACCCGCCGGGAGCCCGGGGTAGAATCGGAGTGCGTGATTGGCTTCGCAGTCCTCGCCTGGCCGGCGACGCGAGGGCGCCTCCGCCGGCGCTCTCGCGTCGCGGCATCCCGAGGCGCCGGTTGCGCTCGAGGACCGATGCGCTCGTCCGCCCGCGCCGATGGCTGGCGCTCCGGGTGGCGCGCGTGAGACGCGAGGGCCTCTCTGCCGAGGGGCGCCTTCTGCTGGCCTGTGCGGCTGACGGGCCGGATCCCAACGCCGTTCAGAGCCTCCTCGACGCCCGCCTCGACTGGCCACGCCTCATCGATCGTGCCGTGCGGCACGGGCTGGGGCCCCTTCTGTTCGCCACTCTCCGGAGCGTGGCCCCCGGGCCTCCGGACGTGTTCCGCGCCCGGCTCCACGAGATCTACGAGCGGCACACGGCGCGCCACGCTGACCGGGTGGCCAAGCTCGCCGGGATCGGCGCGGCGCTCGGCGAATCGGGGATCACGGTCGCCTTGCTCAAGGGGGGTGCGCTCGGCAGTGTCGTGTATCGGGACCCGGCCTTCCGGACGATGGGCGACGTGGACCTCCTCGCGCGAGAGGACGATCTCGTCGCGGCAAGTCGTGTCCTGCGACGGCTCGGTTACACCGCAGACGACTCCTGGCGCCCGGAGGCGTGGTACGAGGCACACCACCACCACCTCGCCCCCCTGATCGCCCCCGACGGCTCGCTCATCGTCGAGCTGCACCGGTCGATCGTCGAGGCGGGCGAAGGTCGCGTTCCGGTCGACGGACTGTGGGAACGGGCGATGCCTCGAGCGAATCGGAGGGGTTCCTTTCCGTGTTCTTGCCCCGAGCGACCTGCTCCTCCATCTGTGCCTTCATCTCGCCCGCGACAACATGTTCGTCGACGGGAAGCTGCGTGACCTGCGGGACATGGCGGAGACGATCCGGCACTACGGCGAGGCGATCGAATGGGACGCGGTGATGACCCGGGCGAAGGAGTGGCAGGTCGCGCGCTACGTGTACTGGGCGTTGTGGCTCGCGCGGGACATGGCCGGTGCGGCCGTCCCGGCCGCGGTCCTGGAGGGGCTGGCCGACGCGCGGCCCGGCCGGCGGACCGATGCGCTCCTCCGTCGCCTGCTGCCGGAGATCATGCTCCAGCCCGAGCCGTGGCCGTTCGCGCTGCCGCCATCGCTGATGATGGGGATGGTTCCGCTGCTCGTCCATTCGGACCGGTCGGGATACGACGTCCGGGTGCTTGCGCGGCGCCTCGCCCGGGGAGGCCGCGTGCCGGTCCAGCGCGTGCGCCGCGCCTTGAGGATCGGTCCGCGTGCGCGGTCGCTGGCGCGCGCGGCCCGGACCGCCTTCCGGAGCGCGGATGCCGACGGTCTCGGAGACCCCCGCTCCCGATGATCGCGGACGGCCACCGTGCGGCGGAGGTCCGGGCTCGCCTGGAGGCGCGGGCCGCGCGGCCGGAGCCGCTACCGCCACTGTCCGTGGTGGGGTTCCTGACTCGCGACCGCGTCGACCGCGTGACCCGGGCGCTCAGAAGCTTCCACGAGAACGCCCGCCGGCACGGGCGGCGCCCGTCGCTTCGTGGTTGCGGACAACTCGGAGGCCCTCTCCACCCAGGCCGCGTGCCGCGAGGCGCTGTCGGCGCTTCGCGGGGCGGACCCGGAGCCGCCGGAGATCCGCTACGTGGGACTGCGCGAGCGGGAGGCGTTCGTCGATCGACTGGCGGCGCTGGGGATCGATCCGGACGCGGCCCGGTTCGGGGTGCTGGACGTGACGGGATGCGGATTCGCGGCGGGCGCCAACCGGAACGCGCTCCTGCTCGCCGCCGCGGGGGAGCGGTTCCTGAGCGTGGATGACGACGTCGTCTGCGCGCTGGCGCGGTCCCCTGCGCCCGCGCCGGGGGTCGAGCTCTTCGCCGGCGGCGGCGACGGCTACGAGAACTACAACCCCGCCGACTTCTGGTTCTTTCCCGACCGCGCCGCCCTCGAGCGGGCGGTCCCTCCCGAGGACGCGGACGCCCTCGGCTTGCACGAGCCCCTGCTGGGTCGGGACCTGGGAGCGGCCCTGTCCGAGGTCGCGGGCGAGGCCGTGGCGCTGGACCGTTTCGCCCCGGCGCTCCTGGATCGCGTGATGGCCCACGGCGGCCAGGTGCGCGTCACGCTCGCGGGCCTGTTCGGGGACATCGGCTGGTACGCGCCGACGTGGCTGCTCCTCCTCACGGGCGCATCGCGAGAGCGCTTCACCGGCAGCGAGGCCGCGTACCTGAGCGCCTGCGCGTCACGCCGGGCCCTGCGCGTCGTGCCGCGGCCGACGATCACCGACGGACGGTTCTTCCAGTCCACGCTGCTCGGCCTCGACAACCGCGTACCGTTGCCCCCGTTCATGCCCGTCCAGCGCTACGAGGACGGCGTGTTCCGGATCGCGCTGCGCGCGTGCTTCGAGGACGCGTACTTTGCCCACCTCCCCTGGGCGGCGCTCCACGACAGCGACGAGGGACGACGCTGGTCGCGCGAGGACATCTGGCGCACCGCCGCCTGGATCCGGACCGGCGAGCTGATGGTCCACTGCGTGCGCTCGTATGCGCCGCCGCCCGGCGCGGATGTCGAGGGTCGCTTCCGCTCCCTCGGCGCCCACCTCGTGTCCCTGGGGGACCTTCCGCCCGCCGACTTCCGGACATTCGTCCGTTCCCGCCTCGTCGCCCAGAAGACCCGCTACCTCGAGCACCTGGAGGCGCTCCTCCGGGAGCACGGGGACGCGCCCGCGTACTGGGCGCGAGACCTCCGTCGACACGCGATGACGGTTCGGGACGCGCTGCGGACCGATGCGTTCTTCGTTCCCCGCGACCTGGTGGTCAGCCGCCAGGCCGCGGGACCCGAGGGACGGCACCATGGCGGCGACGCCGCGCCCGGTGACCGGACCCTGGACGAGGCGCAGGCCAGTGCCCAGCAGCTGGTGCGCGGATACGGGGCGCTTCTTCGCCTGTGGCCCGACCTGGTCGCCGCCACACGGGAGCTGCGGACGCGCGGCGTGGAGCTGGGGGTGCCCGTGCAGGCGGGATGAGAGCCACGACGAAGCGGCCACCACGGCGCGGGCCGCCGACGCGGAGGCGGACCGCCGAGCCGGCTACTGGGTGGGCTGGAGGCTCCAGAGCACCATGGCAAATGTCAGGTGCCAGGACGCGCCGTTGACGTACGGGTTCTGCTCGGTGGGCCAGTTCGTCCAGTAGGTCGTGTTCATCGGGATGCGGTGGTAGTTGTACGTGAGCGGGATGTCCGGCAGGTCGGGAAGCCAGATCTCCATGGCTCGGCGGAACAGCTCCGTGAGCTTCGCCTTGTCGCCCGTGTCGGTGACGAACACCTCGTCCACGATCTTGTCGTAGGCCGCGTTCTTCCAGCGAGAGAAGTTGACGAGATGGCCTCCCGGCGCCGCCACGCTGGTGCTCTGGTACAGCCGGAGCGTGTGATACGGATCGTTCACGCTGCCGCCGTGTCCGTAGATGGCGCCGGCATACTGACCCTTCTGGAACCGGCCATCGAAGTCGGGCGGCAGGCTGAAGCGGGCGTCGACCCCCTGGCGCCTCAGCAACTCGGTCACCACGGGCCCCGTCGCCGGGCCGCTCGCGCCGAACCCGATGATGTCCAGGGTGAGACGGCTGCCTTGGGGATCTTCCCAGAAGCCCGCGGCGTCTCGCTTCCAGCCCTTCCTGACGAGAATCTCTTCACCCTTCCGGGGATTGAACTCCAGCGTGTCGTGCTTCGCCAGGAGATCCTTGACGGAGTCGATGTACGGTCGAAGCGCCGGGTAGGCTGGCATGGGCAGGGGAGACGGCGCCGCGGCCCCAAGGAAGCCGACCTCGACGACCTGCTGCCGGTCGATGAAGTGGCTGAGCGCCCACCGGATGTCCCGGTCGTGGAACGGGGGCCGCTCGGTGTTCAGGTAGAGGGAGTACGGCCACCAGTCCATGTAGCCGTAGGGCGACCGCTCGCCGGTGTGGGTGATGATCCGGGGATTCTGCCGGAGCACGGTCTGGATGGTGCTGGGCTGCATGGACATGGCGCTGTCGACCTGGTTCGTGATGAGCGCCTGCGCCAGGGTCTGCTCGCCGGCGGACGGAAGCCAGACGTTGCGCTCGACGCGGGGCATCGGCGCGAGCCCGGCCTTCGCCGCCCACCAGTCGTCCCGGCGATCGAGCACCTTCTGCTGGGGTGAGGCGAACACCACCTTCCAGGGACCCGTGGTGACCGGCCAGCCGTTGGCCGGGTCGAAATGCTTGAACGTGGTCCAGTCCTGGCCCTGGAAGATGTGCTTGGGCACGATGTAGACGCCGATGTCGTACTTGTAGGTGAGGAACTGGTAGAAGCGGGGAGCGGGTACCTTGAACCGGACCACGACCGTGGTGGGATCCGCGGCCCGCGCCTCCTGAACGAACTCCTGCACGTCTACCCCCCACCTCACCTTGGGGCCGAGGTCGCGGAGGCTGTTCAGCGTGTAGGCCACGTCGTCCGCGCCGAACGGCGCGCCGTCGCTCCACCTGATGCCGGGCCGGGTCCGGATGGTCAGCTCCCGGGCGTCCGGGCTGTACCGGTGGCTCGAGGCCAGCCAGGGGTGATGCTTGTCGGCGAACGCGCTGTAGTACGCCAGCGGCTCGTAGAGGAGGCCGGGGCCGTTCTGGTGATTGGAGCCGATGGCGTAGGGATTCCACAGCTCGAAGTCGACCCACCGGCCCTCGCGGCCTCCCCACACCACGACCAGCGTCCGGTTCCGGGCCACGGGCCTGGGCGGAGGCTGAGCCGAGGCGGGCGTGCGCGACAGCAGCGCGGCGCCGGCCGCCAGGCCCGCCGCTCGCAGAAGTTGCCGTCGGCTCGGCCGCCGCTCGCGAGTCTCGGTGTGACGGGGCGCGGCGGAGTGGTGGTCGGGGGGCGTCTCTCTCCCGGTCTTCTTCATGGTCAGCATGGTATCAGCCAAGGGAAGCGCCCCGGACGACGCGGTAGGGCCATGAGACGAACCGGGCCGCCGCGGCCGACCTCGAGCGACGTGGAGGGTGCGACGGGCCGTGGAAGCCCGGGCCCCCTTGGGACTGGGCTGTTCAGCGCGTCACTGGACGCGCAGCGTCGCCTTCATCGTCGGGTGGAAGATGCAGACGTACGCCTGCTCCCCCGCGGCGGTCGGCGTGTGCGTCCAGGTGCCCGCGGGGGCAATGACCTTCGAGTCGAAGCGGCCCGACGTCGCGGTGTGCGGGAACGCGTCCTTGTTCAGCCACGCGACCGAGTCTCCCAGCCGGATCGTGAGGACTGGCCGGCTGGAAGCTCACGCCCTCCATGACCACCGTGTGTGTCGCCGGCGCGGCGGTCTGCGCCGCGGGGTCGGAGCCGATGCCGGAGAGCACCGGCCCCAGCCCCGCGGCCAGGAGGACGAGGTGGAATGCCCTACTTGAGCGAGGACTGGACCTTCTTGGCATGGTCGAGATGGGCGACGAACGCCGGGCGCACCTTGACCAGCAGCGCCTTGAGCTCGGCGTTGGACGCGCCGGGGATGAGCGTCTTGTCGACCGCGTCCAGCACCGCCTGGTGATAGGCGACCTCGTTGTCGATGTAGGCCTTGTCGAACTCCGCGCCCTTCAGCCCCTTCAGCTTGGCGACGTTCTTGTCGCCGCCCGCCTTCAGGCTCTGGCTGGTCGGATTGTCGGCCGGCTTGACCTTCAGCTTGGCGGCGAGGTCGGCCGCCTGCTTGTTGACGCCGGTATGGTCCGTCACCATCAGCTGGCCGAACTTCTTGACCTCCGGATCGGCGCCCATGGAGGCGGCGAGCTTGCCGGCATCGATGTCGACCTGGTTGGCGGTGACCACGATGTGGGCGATCTGCGCGTCGTTGATGCCCTGCGCGGATGCTCCACCGGCCCAGAGACACAGCACGGCTGCAGCGAGGATGGCGAACCGCTTCATCGGCAGCTCCTCCGGTTGTGGGTGAACGCTTCGCTCACAGGTCTGCTACCGATGTAGATGCGGGTGGTGACCGGAATGTTCCCGGTTCCCGGCTCGAACGATACCCGCCGGCGCCGAGGCGGATGCCGGCGAAGCCCGGACGGGGTGTCAGCGACGGGGAACGTTCAAGCCCGGCGAGTGGCTCCGCAGCGCGCCAGCACTCCGGCCACGATGCGGTCGCAGCGCTCCCCGGCAAACCCGAACACGCCGGCGGTGGCCGCGTCGAGGTCGCGAGCCAGGGCCTCGCGGAGCAGCGCGCGAGCCCGGAACAGGCGCGTCCGGACCGTTGCGGCCGGTATGCCCAGGCTCTCGGCGGTCTCCTGCACGCTCATGTCCTCGACGTCCCGCATGACGAAGACCATTCGGAAGGCGACGGGGAGATCGTCGATTCTGCGCTCGAGCAGGCGGCGGGTCTCGTCCCGCAGGAGAACACCTGACGGCGATCTGCTCTCCTCGTCAGCCACGTCGGCCTCCGTCGGACCCGCCTCGACGCCCGGTTCCACCGCCCAGTGCTCTCGGAAGATCACGACGCTCTGGTCGCGCCGTGCGCCGGCGCAGCCGCATGAGCGCATGGTTGATCACGATGCGTGTGAGCCAGGTGGCCAGCTGGGCGTCGCCCCGGAAGTCGCCAATGTGGCGATAGACGTCGAGGTAGGCGTCCTGGAGCGCGTCCTCGGCCTCCACGTCATCCCGCAGGATCGCCCGCGCGACGCGGAAGAGCCGGCTGTTGTGACGCCGCATCAGCGTCTCGAACGCCGCGTGATCGTCCCGCGCGACGCGCTCGACGAGCTCCGAGTCGTCGAGCACGAGAAGATCTGCCGCCGAGTCCGAAGGCAGGCGCATCGCTCCCGTCACCCCTTGCTCAGTAGATGTTCGCACACGCGCCGATGTTCCCGACTTCGGTGGCTGGAGCCGCTCGTCCGGTCCGCCCCGGCCATCGCTCGAGGACGACCCGACGACTCCGGAAGGTCTCTGAACCGCCTCCGTGCTCGACGAGAATCGTCCTGATTGCTTTGCGTGGCGGGTAGTTAGGGTCGGCCTGAGGTTCTCCGTTCTGTCGAGACCCACCCCATCGGGCCGCGTCGCCGGGCATGAATCGTCGGCCCGATGCGGGAGACCTCGCGGCTGTCCGCCGCGTTCTCCGGCAGTATTCGACACCGAGGGGTCGCGATAGGATTGGGGTCGTGCCACCCATCAGCGACCTGTTCGGTGAGAGTCCCGGCATGGCGGCGATCCGGGCGCAGGTGGGCCGCCTGCTCGAGCGACAGGCCGGGGGCGCGCGGCGCCTGCCGCCGATCCTGATCCTCGGGGAGACCGGGACCGGGAAGGGCCTGCTGGCGGGGTCGATTCACCGGACCGGCCCGCGGGCCGCGGGCCCGTTCGTCGACGTCAACTGCGCCGCCATCCCGGAGACGCTGCTCGAGGCGGAGCTGTTCGGATTCGAGCGGGGCGCGTTCACGGACGCCCGGCAGGCCAAGGCGGGGCTCTTCCAGGCGGCCCACCGGGGGACGCTGTTCCTCGACGAGGTCGGGCTCCTGCCGGAGGGCCTGCAGGCGAAGCTCCTCAAGGTCCTCGAGGAGAAGACCGTGCGGCGGCTCGGGAGCACGCGGAGCGAGGCGGTCGACGTCTGGCTCGTGGCCGCCACCAGCGAGGACCTGGAGGCGGCTGTCCGGGCTCGCCGGTTCCGGGAGGATCTCTACCACCGGCTGGCCGTCGTCACGCTGCGGCTGCCGCCGCTCCGGGAGCGGGGCGAGGACATCCTTCGCCTCGCCGAGCACTTTCTGAGGGGCGCCTGCGAGGAGTACGGGGTGCCGCTCAAGACCCTGACGGGAGAGGCGCGCGCGACCCTCCTCGGCTACCCGTGGCCCGGGAACGTGCGAGAGCTCAGCAACGTCATGGAACGGGTGGCGCTGCTCGGGGAGGGCACCGCCGTGACCTCGGCGAGTCTCGGGTTGCAGCCGGCCCGCAGTCGCGGCGCGCTGGGGTCCGGCGCCGCCGAGGAGCGGCGCGCGACCAGGGCGACGGACGCGGAGGCCGAGCGAGATCGCCTGCTCGCCGCGCTCCGCGCGGTCAAGTGGAACCTCTCGCAGGCGGCGGCGCAGCTGGGCATTCCCCGGAACACCCTCCGCTACCGCATGGAAAAGCACGGGCTGGGCGCCGGCAGCCCGGCCTCGCACGGCCCGAAGGAGGGCGTGCCGGTCGCGCCGGCCGGAGCTCCGGAATGGGCCCCCGCGCCGCCGGCGGCCCCCCCGGAGAGCCCGGTGCTGTCGGGCGTCCGCTGGGAGCCGCGGCGCGTGACCTTCCTGCGGGCTCGGCTCCTGCCCTCGGAAGGCCAATCGATGGCCTCCGAGCTCAGCCGGGCCATGGAGACGATCGTCGACAAGGTCCGGAGCTTCGGGGGCGTCGTGGACGAGCTGAGTCCCGCGGGGCTGATCGCCGCCTTCGGCCTCGAGCCGCTGGAGGATGCCCTGCATCACGCGGCCTTTGCGGCGATCGCGATCCAGACAGTGGCGGCCAGGGCACAGCAGGAGAACCCCGCCCGCCCGGCGGTCACCGTGGCCCTTCACACCGAGCTGGTGAAGGTCGGTCGACACCGCGAGGGAGTGGCGGTCGATGGGGACGCGAAGCGTCCCGCCTGGGCCGTCCTGGAAGCCCTGGGAGACTCGGCCGCGGCGGGCACCGTGATGGTGAGCGCTCAGGCGGCGCCCCTCCTGGCTCGGCGCTTCCAGCTGACCCCGGCCGGCGCCGTGACCGGACCGTCCGCCGGCGCGCACCGGCTCGTGGCCGCTCGGGACGTCGAGCAGGGGCTCACCGGCTTCGTCGGCCGTGAGGCCGAGCTCGGGCTCTTGCGCGAGCGCTTCGACCAGGCGCAGGCGGGGCGCGGGCAGGTCGTGTCCATCGTGGGGGAGCCCGGGATCGGCAAGTCCCGCCTCCTCCGGGAGCTCCGGCGTCAGGTCCGCCAGGGAGCGACGTGGTTCGAGGGGCAGGCTCTGTCCTTCGCGCGCACGATTCCGTTCCATCCCCTCATCAATCTCCTCCGGCGCGCGTTCCGGATCGACGAGGGTGATTCCGAGGCGGTCATCATCGAGAAGGTCGAGCGGGCGGCCGACCAGCTGGGCGAGGACTTCCGGTCGGCGCTCCCGTTCATGCGCCATCTCCTGTCTGTCGATCCCGGCGACCCGCGGGTCCTCCAGCTGGACCCGAAGCTCCGGCGGGCGGAGATCTTCGAGGCGATGCGGGGGCAGTTCGTCCTCGCCGCCCAGCGCCGGCCGATCGTCGTCGTGTGGGAGGACCTGCACTGGGTCGACCGGGCGACGGAGGAGTTCATCGCGACGCTGGCGGACAGTCTCGCGGCCCACCGGAGCCTCATGATCCTGACGTACCGGCCGGGCCATGCCCCGCTCGTCAGCGACCGCCTGTTCCACACGCGGCTCACCCTGACGGCCCTGTCGCCGGCGGACAGCCTGACGATGGCGCGCGGGCTGCTGTCGGCCGAGGACCTTCCGGAGGCCCTGCAGGGCCTGCTCGTCCGCCGGACGGAGGGGAACCCCTTCTTCGTGGAGGAGGTGCTCCGCTCGCTCCAGGAGACGGAGGTGCTTCGCCGGGAGGGGGACCGGCTGATCGTGGCGTGCGATCTCGACGCGCTCGTCGTGCCGGCCACCATCGAGGACGTGATCCTGGCCCGCATCCAGAAGGTGGGTGACGCGTCGCGACAGGTCCTCGAGGTCGCGTCGGTGATCGGCCGCGAGTTCAGCCGGCGGCTCCTCGAGCGTGTCGGCGAGCCGGCCGGGGGAAGCGACCAGGCGCTGCGCGAGCTGAAGGCCGCCGAGCTCGTCCAGGAGAAGAGCCCGTTCCCCGAGCTCACGTATGCCTTCACCCACGCGGTGACGCAGGACGTCGCGTACGAGGCGCTGCCGCCCGAGCGGCGGGCGGACCTGCACCGCCGGATCGCCCTCGCGATCGAGGCGCTCGACGCGGACCGCGTGCCCGGGCAGGACGAGATCCTGGCCCACCACTTCTCGAAGGCGGAGGAGTGGCCGAAGGCCCTCAAGTACCTCGTCAGGGCGGCCGAGAAGGCCGCGAGCGCGTTTGCGATCCGTGAGGCGCTCGCCCTGTACGACCACGCCCTCGAAGCCGTCGACCGGCTGGGCCGGGCCCGCCGACGTGCCGACCGTGATCGAGATCCACCAGGCGAGGGCCGGGCTCTACTTCGTTCTCAGCGAGTTCAACCGGTCACGGGCCGAGGTCGAGCGCGTCGTGGCCCTGGCGCGCGAGATCGGGGATCGGGCGTCGGAGGGGAAGGCGCTGGCGGCCATCGCCTGGGCGGCGATGTGGGCGCGCGATCTCGACGGGGCCGTCGCGAATGCGCGCGAGGCGATCGAGGTCGCGGGGGCGGACGGCGGGGACGCCGTGGCCCGCTCGTACTTCACGATGGGGTTCGTGCGCGCGGTCAGCGGCGGCCTCGACGACGCCAGGACCGCGATCGACCGGGCGCTGGCGACCAGTCGGGGCAGCGGCGAGAGGGCTTCCCGATCCCTGTCGCTGTCCGTCGCGGGGCTGCTGAAGAACTGGGAGGGAGAGTACGAGGCGGCGTCGAGGCAACAGGCCGAGGGCCTGGTCCTGGCCCGGGAGCATCACCTCCTCGTCCCGCTGCTGTTCAACCTGTTCGTCCAGGGGATCACCCTCACCGGCAAGGGCGACTACGAGGCGGCGCTGGCGCTGTTCCGGGAGGGATTGACGCTGGCCGAGAAGGTCGGCGACGAGGCGATCCATCACCGGCTGCTCAACTGCCTCGGGTGGCTTCACGCGGAGCTGGGAGATCTCGACGCCGCTCTGGAGTTCAATCGACAGAGCGCCGAGGTGGGCCGGCGGCGGGACGACCCCGGGACGTTCCCGAACGCCGAGATCAACCTGGGGGAGATCTACCTCGCGAAGGGCGACGTGGCCGAGGCCGCCAACCACTTCGAGAGCGCGTACCGGTTCTGGGGCAATCCGAGGACGAGCCAGTGGATGCGCTGGCGCTACGCGATGCGGCTGTTCGCGGGCATGGGCGAGCTGGGGCTGGTCCGCGGCGACCTCGACCGGGCCACGGAGTTCGCCGACCGCTCCCTGGAGCTCGCGACGCGCACGAACTCGCGGAAGCACCTGGCGAAGGGGTGGCGCCTGCGCGGCCGGATCGCCGTGGCCCGCCGGCAGCTGGACGACGCCGAGGCGGCGTACCGCCAGTCCCTCGCGAGCGCCGAGACGATCGGCAACCCCACGCAGATCTGGGTGACGCGCGCGGCCCTGGGGGAGCTCCACCTGGCGCGGCAGCGGCAGGACCTGGCGGGCGAGGCCTTTCGCGCGGCGCGCGACGTGCTCGACCGCGTCAAGGGAAGCCTGATCGACCCGGCGCTCCGCGCGAGCCTCGAGCGCCTCCCGGCGGTCCGGCGCGTGCACGAGCAGGCGGGACCGGCCCGAGGGCTGGGCCGGGGGTCCGAGCCCGGTCCCGCGCGGCTCAGCGGAGCGGCTTGCACCCGGGCCGGTCGTAGCGGTGGAACTCTCCACGCGCGTTGATCGCGATCCGGATCGTCGGCTCGCGCCCGGCGATTCGGACCTCCGGTCACGCTCTCAGACCAGCGTTCCTGCCTCCTGCCGCGCCTCGTCGAGGGATCGGATCAGCGCTTCCTCGCGCCCCATCAGCTTGCTCAGGCGGTGGTGGAGGACCTTGATCCGGTCGAAGTCCCAGTCGAACGACGCGATCTCGTCCGACAGGTCGAGGAACTCGCCGGCAAACGTGTCGCGCGTCGCCTGGTAGGCCGCGAGCGCATCGTCCGTTCCGGCCACGACGGCACGCGCGAGCAGCTCGGCATCGCGGAGCGCGTCGGCCATGCCGTGCGCCGTGATCGGATCCTTGAAGCACCCCGCGTCTCCCACCAGCGCCCAGCCTGGACCCCACGCCTGGCGGATGAACCCGGGCCGGCCCGGGACCGGATGGAGCTTGCCCTCCGGCTGAGCGGCGGACACCATCCGGGCGAGGGCGGCATCCGTGTCCGCGAGACCCTGTCGGTACGTCGACTCGAGCCCGCGGGCGCGCTGAGCCTCGTAGCGCTCGGGACGCATGGCTAGGAACACGCACGCCTGGCCGTCGTTGGTCGGGATCGCCCCGGCGGCGAGGTCCTTGCTGAAGTACCAGTGCGTGCCGTCGAGGGGCAGCCCGCGCCAGTACCCGTAGGTCAAGGCGCCGAAGTGACGGCCGACCCGCAGGACCTCCGCGTTCACGGCGCGCGCGATCCCGGAGCGCGCGCCATCGGCGCCGATCACCAGCCCTGCCTCCACGCGATGCGTCACGCCCGCCGGGTCCGTGACGTGCAGCCCGCACACGCGGCCCGCGGCGTCGCGGACGAGGCCGTCGGCGGCGGCCCCGTGGACGACGTGCGCGCCGGCGCGGGCGGCGGCGTCCGCCAGCACGACGTCGAGCACGGTGCGCCGCGGCGAGTAGAGCGCGGCCACGCCATCCCGCTCCTGGATGGGGACCGCGACCGCGTCCTCGCCGTAGTGGAACGTGGTCCGCCGGATCGGCGGCGCGCCCGCCGCGACGATGCGCTCGAGCAGGCCCCACCGCTGGAGCTGCATCAGGCCGGGCCGCATGAGCGCGTGGGTGGACGTCGTGTCGCTGCCGCGAGCGCTCCGGTCGACGGCGAGGACCGAGAGGCCCGCGCGAGCCAGGAGCAGCGCCGTGCTCGCCCCGGCGACGCGCGCGCCGACGACGACCACGTCATACCGCGACTCGATGGGGGTGGGGCGCTCCATGACGGCTCTCCCGTGCCGGGCGGTCAGGCCGCCGCCCGGGGGCGGCGGCGCCAGCCGGCGCTCGATGTGCTCGGCGAGGTCGGCGGCGTCGGCCCCGACGCCGTCCAGGAAGCTCGAGTTGCGGCGGCGCATGAAGTACAGGCCGAGGGCGTACAGCCCCGGCTCCGCGGTGATACCGCCGTCGTGCTGCAGCTCGCCGCGGCCGTCCAGGACCGGCACGCGGAGCCACGGATAGTCGCGGCGGTACCCGGTGGCCCACACGACGGTGCGGATGCCGGCGGCGGCCAGGTCGATCGCGCGCGGCGCGTCGGGCACGGGCACCGGCCGCGGCCGGTCGGCCTCCGGAAAGGCCGCGCCCCGTGCGCTCGAACCGATGAACCCGTCCACGCGGTCGAGGAGGTGCTGCATCTTCGCCTCCGCGTGGGCGATCGAGGCGGCCAGATCGTCGGCGAGCGCCACGTGCCGGCCCGAGGCGCCGAGCATGCGCCCCACGATGCGCACGCCCTGCTGCTGCAGGACGCCGAGGTCGAGGGAGCGATGGCCAGCGTCGCCGACGAGCTGGAGCGACGGCTCGGCGCGGGAGGCCTCGAGATCCCGGACCTCGCTCGTGGCCTCGGACAGCACGCCCATCTCGTCGAGCCACGCCATGATGTCCCGGCCCCGATACTGCCGCGGAGTCCGGGTATGCCCGCCGACCGCCAGGGTGACGGGGCGTCCGGAGCGGTGGATCTCGGAGGCGAGCTGGATGCCGGTTGCGGAAGCGCCCACCATCAGGACCGGGCCGTCCGGCAGCTGTCCGGGATGCCGGTATCTGGTCGGCACGATCTGGGCGATGTCGGGCGCGAGCGCCGCGGCGGCCGGAGGGACGCTGGCGCGGTCGCAATGACCGGTGGCGATCACGACGTTGCCCGCGTGCCACACGCCAGCGGTGGTCTCCACCCGGAACCCGGCCCCGTCGCGTTCCACGGCGCTCACGGTGACCCCGGTGTGGACCGGCGCGGAGAAGGAGCGCGAGTAGCCATCCAGATACTCGACCACCTCGGACCTCGTCATGAAGCCGTCCGGGTCCGGGCCCCGGTACGACCAGTGCGGGAGCCGGCTCTGCCAGCGCGGGGTCAGGAGGTGGAGGGAGTCCCACCGCTCGCTTCGCCAGCGCTCGGCGACGCGGCCGCGCTCCAGGATCGCGTGGCCGATGCCGCGATCCGCCAGGTGGCGGCTCATCGCGAGCCCTGCATGGCCGCCGCCGATGACGATGACGTCCGTGCGCTTCATGACGGATCTCCGTGCCGGGCGGGCCGGCCGGATCCCGCAGGACCCGGCCGGCCGGCCGTGATGGGAGCTCACCCCGCGTTCACCGAGATCGCGATCGGGACGCCGTTGGCGAGCACGTCGTACACGGCGGAGCGCTTGCGCGACTGCTCGACGATCCTCTCGAGCACGTCCGGCGGCGCGTCGCCCTTGATCGTGAAGTTGATGCTGAGCTGCTGGTAGCCGTTCCGCACCTGGTCGGACAGGCCGAGGATGCCTCGCAGGTCGATGTTGCCCTCGACACGCGACTCGACCTCGTTCAGCGAGACGCCGCGCGCGGCGGCGACGTTGGCGATGCCGGCGGTGAGGCACGCGGCGAGGGCATGCAGCAGGAACTCGACCGGGGTCGGGGCCTGGTCGCGGCCGACCAGGACCGCGGGGTGGTCCGCGTCGTAGACGAACTCCTTCACGTGCATCTGCTCCGCGCCGGCGCCGCTGAACGACTGGATGCGGGTCTGGCTGTGCGTGCCGGCCTGCCACCGGTTCGAGGCGCGGAACTGGAACTTGGCCAGCTCGGGCTGGGCCCCGACCGCGTTGATCGTGGCCAGGAGGGTCGGGGTGTCGACGCCGTTGCGGGGCTTGGGCGGTGCCTTCTGGGTCGTGACCGTGGACATCGTGTGTCTCCTTCTCGTGTTGGGTGTGCGGGTGACCCGGCGGCTAGCCGCCGGTGTGGTGGGTCGTCGGCGAGGGAGACGCCGGGGCGACCGGCCAGGCCTCGCGGGTGCGCTCCGGAGCTCGACCATGCGGCTCGGGACACGCGGCGTCGGGCGGTGCGCGGGGCCCAGGCGATCGGCGACCCACGACATCGCTCCGATCAGGAACAGGCCCGCGTAGCCCAGGCCGCGATCTGCGATCCTCTCGATGGCTCCCATTGCCCTCTCTCCTCTTCTCCCGGCTCCTCTCCGGCCGCCGGGCGCTGGCCCAGAGAAGGGCAACGCGCATGCCAGTCTGTAAAGCACTGTGAAAACGAGCACTTACGGCTGTCGTTGCCGAACCGGGCATCGTCGAAGGGTGTCGAATTCGACGGTCTTCGACAGTGGCAGGCCAGTCGGGAAGGCCCGAGAGTCGTGAGCACGCGGGCGTTCGGTCTCGAGGGCTACCTCGCGGCCCGCCGGCGTGGCGTGGAAGGGGCGCTCAGGATCACCTGCCGCCGGCGACCGCTTCTCCGCCAGTCATCCAGGAGGCGATGCGGTCCAGCGCGCGTGGCGGAACCATGCCCGGCGCGCTGGAGCGTGGGCGCTATGCTGAGACAGTGACTCGCCTGGCGTCCGTGTCCCCGCCTCGCTCCGAGCAGGAAGCGGGGGGGGCGCCGCGGGTCGGCCAGGACGGTCGCGCGGGGCGGTCGTGCTAGCGGCTCGCCTGCCTGGGTCCGTGGCGTCGCTCGCGAGGGGCTGCCCGGTCCCTACCGCGTCACGCAGACGGGGTGGCTCGAGGGCCTGTGGCTCCGGGTTCGCGGCGCCCTCGTCCAGGACGACAGCCGCACGACCGAGCGGGAGATCCGCCTGATCCTGAACTACGAGTTCCCGGCGCTGTGAGGGAACGATCGGCGCCGCATTCTGCATCGTCTTCGGGATGGCCGGCGCGCACGAGGCCATCCTGATCGCACCACACTCGAGGAGGACCCCATGACGGACCCGAAGGAGACGGCCGTTCCCCAGGACACGTGGCGACGGATGATGGCGAGGCGGGGCAACGAGCCGCTCATGCCGTACCACCGGATGCTCCACCGCGTCGACGACGGCTTTCTCGACGCGTACAACGGCTGGTACGAGGCGATCATGCTGCCCGACCGCCCCCGGGCGCTGTCGCCGGGGGTGCGCGAGCTGCTCATCATCGTGGCCTGCGCCGCCACGCGCGAGCAGACCGGGCTGCGCCTCCACGCGGAGCGCGCCCTGCGCCACGGCGTCCCGCCGCGCGAGATCCTCGAAGCCGTGACCGTCGTCGCCATCACGTCCGGCATGCCGGCGATGCGCGACGCGATGGCGACCCTGGCGCAGACGATCCCCGAGCTCGCGCCCCCGGATCCGCTCGAGGCGTGAGCCGCCGCCAACCGAGCGTGTTCTCCTGGCCGGGTGCGACCTGACCTTGGACATCAGGGCCGGGGCCTGCTGATCGCCTCCACCAGTCGCGGTATCCGCCTGGGACTGTCGAAGCAGGCTCACGCCACCCGCAGCCGCCGCGCCGCCGGGCCCGTCGACGCGATCCGCCGCGCCGGCGCCGGATCCGGAGTGAGCACGAGCTCGTACCGCGTGACCCCCAGGTCCCTGAGCGTGCCGTGGGCGATGGCGACGATGCGGCTCACCAGCGCCGGGCGGCCGACCGGCACGCGCATCTCGGATACGCCAGGGGCCGGCGAGCGGCTTCGACACGACGGGGGCGACGACCCAGCCCAGCTCGGCCGCAATGGCATCGGTGAGCCGGATCTGACGCGCGAGCGCCATCGCGCGGCGACGATCGCGCCACTCCGCCAGCGCGAAGAGCCCGCCAACCGTCAAGAGCGGCGACAGGGCCAGGATGATTCCGGCTACGCTCAGCATGTCGTTGTGCTCCCTCCTCGCTCACTCCTGTGACACCGATGGTGACGCCGTGTGAAAGAGGCTCTGGAAGAAGGGCCGGCTCGAGCCGGAACGGCCGCGCAGTCCCGGCAGTTCCCGCGGCCCGCCACCCGCGAAGGCCCGCGAGGCCGGGCACGCACGTCGGCCCCCTAGAGCCGCTCGATCTCCACGCGGTTGTCGTGGAAGACGGCCCCGCCACCCATGTCGGCGTCTCGCTCGTCCACGGTGGCGTTGACGGTCGTGCCCCCTTTCACGGAGCGCGGCCATCGGCCCTTGGTGCTGGCCACCACACCGCGGCGGACGCGATCGGTGACCTCGACGCGCGCGACGAACGCGCCGCGACCGTTGAACACCCGGGCCTCGTGCCCGGTCTCGAGTCCCCGCGCGGTCGCATCCTCGGGGTGGATGCGCAGAACCGGAGGCCCCGATCGCTTCACCTGGTCGGCGACGTTGGCGAACAGCGAGTTCAGGAAGTAGTGGTCCGCCCCCGCGATCAGCGCCAGGGGATAGCGCGCCGCCAGCGGGGTGTCCCGCTGGGCAGCCTCGTACGGGGGCGTGTAGCCGGCCAGCGGATCCAGTCCCGCCGTCGCCATGCGCTCGGAGAGAAACTCGAGCTTCCCGGATGCCGTGGGGAAGCCGCCGGCGAACGGCACGAAGGGCTCGGGATAGTTGAGCCGCATCCACCCGCGCTCCTTCAGCCCGTCGAGCGTGATGCCGCGGAGCGACGGGTGTCCGGAATCGAGGACCTGGCGGGCGAGCTCGTCGTCGCTGTCCTGGAGACATGGCAGGTCGAGCCCCATGCGTCGTCGCCAGGCGCCGGAAGATCTCGGTCGACGGTAGACATTCGCCGGGCGGCGGCACGGCCGGCTCGTTCCACGAGATGTACAGGTGCCCGTAGGCGATCTGGAGGTCGGCGTGCTCGAGCTGCATGGTCGCCGGCAGCACGATGTCGGCGTACTCGACGGTGTCCGTGCGGAAATGCTCGACGACCACCGTGAAGAGGTCGGGTCTCTCCAGCCCCCGCTGGATCTTGGACTGGTGCGGCACGCTGGCGAGGGGGTTGCTCGCGTAGACGAACAGTGCCTTGACCGGCGGGTCGTGTACCTCGAGCAGGCCCTCCCCGAGCCGCGTCATGCTCAGCGACCGGGTGCCGGGCCGCCTCAGGTCGTCGCGGTACAGGGCCGGCCAGTTCAGCCCGAAGAACCCGCGCGTGTCGTACCCGGCGCCGCCGCCGGGATAGCGCCAATCCCCGGTGACGCCGGGAATGCACGTGATGGTCCGGGCGGCCATCCCGCCGCCGCCGTGCCGCTGGAGCCCCATCGTCAGCCGGATCCCGGTGGGCCGGGTGTGCGCGAGGCGCTTCCCCAGGTCGAGGATCGCCTGCGCCGGGAGGCCGCAGATCTCGGCGACCCGCTGCGGCGGATACTCGAGGATGCGCGCCCGGAACGCCTCCCAGCCGATGCGTGTGCTCGCCGATGAAGTCCCGGTCCTCCGCGCCCTCGGCGAGCACGACGTGCATGAGGCCGAGCGCCAGCGCGGCATCGGTCCCGGGAATCGGCGCCAGGTGCGTGTCGGCGGCTGTCGGCGGTCCGCGTCCGGACCGGGTCGATGACGACGAGATGCGCGCCTTGCCGGCGGGCCGTGGTGATGCTGCGCCAGAGGTGATGGTTCGTGGTCAGCGTGTTGCTGCCCCAGAGGATGATGAGCTGCGAGAAGCGCAGCGTCTCCGGATCCATCCCCACGCGGTTGTCGCCGAGCGTGTAGCCGGTGCCGACCCCGCCGGCGATCGTGCAGATCGTCATCAGGTGGTGGGACGCCCCGAGCGCGTTCCACAGCCGGCGCCCCGCGCTGTACACGCCCTGGAGGAGCCCCATGCTGCCGGAGCCGACGTAGGGCCAGATGGCCTCGGGGCCGAACTCGCGGATCGTGCCGGCCAGCCGCTCGGCGATCTCGTCGAGCGCCTCGTCCCAGGAGATGCGCTCGAAGTCACCGCGCCCCTTGGGCCCGCGCCGCCGCATCGGATGGAGCAGGCGATCCGGCGACTGGGAGTAGGCGACGTAGCCGTTCACCTTGTTGCACAGGACGCCGCGGGTGAAGGGATGCGCGGGATCGCCCTGCAGCCGCACGGCGCGCCCGTCCTTGACGGTGACGACCCAGCTGCAGGTGTCCGGGCAATCGAGCGGGCACGCGCCGAGGACCTGGCGCGTGCCGTCCGGAGCCCCGCCTCTCGTGTCAGATCGGCTGTTCATGGTGGTCACCCCCGTCACGCAAGAGAGCCATAGGCCTGGCCGGGCCCGCGGCGCTCGGCGCCGAGCCGAGGAGCCGGTGACCCAGCACGAGCAGGAAGGAGCCCAGCCGGACTCGCACGCCGCGTCTCGGCGGGCGCGAGTGTCGAAGCAGCGCCCGTCGGGCCGCGCGGGCGCGAGCCTGCGTCATGCGCTCGTCGGCCTGCAGCAGCTTCGCGTCGGCCCAGAGATCGCCTGTGAAGTGCCGCTTCATGATGGACCTCCCTCCACCAGGCATCGTCCACGCCGCGCGTCAGGAGATCAATTACCTCGGAGGTAATTGGCGGTCCGACGGCGCCCGGGTATAGTGGCGGCCGTGGAGGCCGGGCAGGGGACGAGTAGCCACGCCCGCGGCGTGTCGACGAGCCAGGTGGGGCGGCTGCTCAAGCAGTGGCGCGAGCGACGCGCGATGAGCCAGCTCGGCCTCGCCGCCGAGGCGGGGATCTCGGCGCGCCACCTGAGCTTCCTCGAGACGGGGCGGGCCCAGCCCAGCCGCGAGATGGTGTTGCTCCTCTCCCGCGTGCTGGAGGTGCCGCTTCGCGGCCGCAACGAGCTGCTCGCCGTCGCAGGCTACGCGCCGACCTATCGGGAGACCGCCCTGGACGCGCCGGAGATGGCGCAGGTGCGGCGGGCGCTGGGCTTCATGCTGCGCCAGCAGGAGCCCTATCCCGCCATGGTGCTCGATCGCCACTGGAACATCCTTATGACCAACGAGGCCATGAACCGGGTCATGGGCCTCTTCCTCGATCCGGGGGCAGCGGCGGCGCTGGGACCGGCCAACGCCATGCGGCTCTCCTATCATCCGCAAGGGCTTCGGCCCTTCATCGTCAACTGGGAAGCCACCGCATCCGCCTTCATCCAGTGGCTCCACCGCGATCTCTTGCGCACGGGCGACGCCGAGACTCGCCGCCTTCTCGACGAGCTCCTGTCGTACCCCGACGTCCCTGGCCAGCTGCGGACGCTCGACCTCGACGCCTCGGCGGTGCCCTTCCTCGCCATGGACCTGTGCAAGGGTGACACTCGCTTCAGGTTCTTCAGCACCCTGACGAGCCTCGGAACGCCCTACGACATCACGCTCCACGAGCTCAGGGTGGAGTGCTTCTTCCCCGCCGACGAGGCGACGGAGGACGCCTGCCGCCGCCTGGCCGACGGATAGTCGCTGCCGATTGACGACTGGGGGGTCGTGGGCCCCTGCTCGGAGGCGAACGCCTCGCGCAAGCGGGGCTAGGGTCGGAAGGTCATCTCCACCCGGCGATTGCGCGCTCCGCCGCGGGATCGTCGCCCCGATGCACCGGCGAGCAGTGCTCTCTTGCGGCTCTCGAAACGGACACGTCCGGCGCCGCCGTGAGCGCGGCTGGACTCAGCAGTTCCCGTACCACCCCCAGCCGTACCATCCCGGACCATACGCCCATCCGCACTGCGGCGTGGCGATCACGTACGGCGGCGGGGTAGGGGGAAGGCCGGCGGATGGCGGCGGCGCGGGCACGACGTAGCAGCCGGCGACAGCCACGCTGATCAGGCCCAGAAGAAGGACCAGAGCCACCAGGCGCGCGGGTGCCCGTCTCCTACTGGCAGACATGCTGCTGGTGCGTCGGGACCCAAAAGGTCTCGCGCTGTCCATTCTGCCGCACCACCGTCTCGGAGTGGCCCTCCACCGTGACGGTCTGGCAGTTCTGGGCCGATCCTGGCGCGGGTCTCCCAGCTCCGGGCGCCGGGCTCGGACTCACGCTGCGCGGAGGGGGACTGGCTGCTGGCGGACCGTACGGCGGTGGCGGCGCGGACGGCGGGACATAGGCGGGAGGGGCGTACGGCGACACGACATAGCAGCCGGACAGGCCGACGACACCGAGGCTCAGGAGCAGCGTCAGGGCCAGCGTCCGCTTCATGCCTTCACCAGGACGCATCGGAAGAGTTGCCGATCATGGTTCCTCCTCGAACTGCGTCGATAGCCCTTAGACGCCCTGGACGCCCGGGGCATTCGGGCAGGGAGCCGCCGCCGCCTCCCTGTTGCGGGCGGCTCTCCTGCCGGGGTCAGAGGCCTACCACATGGCGGCGGGGTTGCCTCGCGCGACCCGCCGCAGCCGATCCGCAGCGAGACCCGCCCGAACGGGCGTGCTGCGACCGCGGGCCGAGCCGTTCTTGCCGCGCTCGCGGTGGTGCCCGACACTCAGTTCCCCGTGTAGATGGCCTTTCAGATCACGGTGGGCTTCGGCGTCTGGAAGAACGGCGGGGCATCGAGTCGTCGACGTGCACCTCGCCGTCGTCGCGGGATCGGTGTCAGCCGGAGGTCGTCGGCCAGGTGCCGGCGCCGCGGGTCTCGATGTCCAGGTCCGGCAGGCTCGCCGCGTGGCGGGTCGCCTGCAGCTCCTCGGCGACCACCGCATCGATCCCGGCCACCCCGGCCTCCTGGCTCGAGTGCGCTCCGAGAGCCGCCAGGAGCCGCTCGTGACGCTCCCGCTCCAGCGGCGGCGTGGGCGCGTTGATCGACGCCCGCTCGGCGGCGGCAGTCCCGAGCAGCCGGGCGGCCCGCGCGTGCAGCGCCCGTCCGGCTGCCACCTCGCCCAGCACCTCCAGGCAGCACGCGATGCCCAGGCGATCGTCCAGGCTGGACCGGACCCCGAGGCTCTCGCGGGCGAGGTGCTCCGCCAGGTCGAGATCGCCGCCCCACAGCGCCAGGGACCCCAGAGTCAGAAGCGAGCCGCCGATGCCCCGACGGTCTCCCAGGTCCCGGCGGACGGCCAAGGCCTCGTCCGACAGCTGCCGGGCGATCTCGAGCTCCCCGGCCCGGCCGCGCAGGAGCGCCAGGCTGTTCAGCGACACGCCGATTCCCGGTCGATCGCCGACCAGGCGCCGGAGCCGCAGGCTTTCGTCATACAGCGGCCGCGCTCCCGCCACGTCGCCCTGGTAGTGGGCCGTGTTGGCCAGGCTGTTGAGCGCGCGGGCGATGCCCCAGGCGTGATCGATGGCCCGGAACAGCGCGAGACTCTCCTGACCCAGGACCGCGGCCCGCTCGAAGTCCCCCTGAAACCGTCGTGCGCGCCCGAGGTTGTTGAGGCACAGCGCGAGCCCCTCCTGGTCACCGGCCTCGCGCCACGCCGGCAGCGCCTCCGAGAAGCACGCCTCGGCCGAGGCGTATCGCCCCCGGTCGTGGGCGACGGCGCCGAGATTGTTCAGGGAGGTTGCGACCCCGCGCGTGTCGCCGATCTCGCGCCGGAGGCGGAGCGCCTCCGCGTGCTGCTCGGCCGCCCGCTCGTAGTCGCCCAGGTCCCTCGCCAGGTTGCCGGCGCCGTTCAGCGCGCGCGCCCGCGCGGCCGGCGCGTCCTGACCCGTGTCGGCCAGGATGCCCTCGAGCCAGTCGCGCCCTTCGCGGACCAGGCCGCGCACCTCCCAGAAGCGCCACAGCGCCGCCCCGAGCCGGAGGCGGAACACGTGGCCCGCCGAGTCCTGGTCCCGCCAGCTCAGCGCCGCCTGCAGGTTGTCGTACTCGGTCTCGAGGCGATCGAGCCACGCGGCCTGCTCGGCCCCCTGGCTGCGGCGCTGCGCTTCCTCCGCCAGGGCCAGGAACCACGTCCGGTGCCGGCTGCGAAGCGACGCGACCTCGCCGGCCGCGCTCGCCTGCTCGTGGCAGTACTCCTGGATCGTCTCCAGGAGCCGATAGCGGGCGACGGGGGCCGCGGAGTCCGTCTCCACGATGACCATGGACTTGTCCACGAGCTGGGCCAGGAGGTCGAGCGCCTGGGATGCGCCCACCTCCTGGTCCGCGCAGACTCCTTCGACCGCCTCCAGGGTGAACCCGCCCGCAAACACGGACAGGCGGCGCAGGAGCGTCTGCTCCGGCCGCGACAGGAGGTCATGACTCCAGTCCAGCGCGGCCCGCAACGTCTGCTGGCGAGGCAGCGTCGTCCGGCTCCCGCCCGTCAGCAGCCGGAATCGGTCGTTCAGCCGGGCCACGATCTGCTCGACGCGCAGGAGCCGCACGCGAGCCGCGGCCAGCTCGATGGCGAGCGGCAGGCCGTCGAGGCGCCGGCACACCTCGGCGACGGCCGGCGCGTTCTCGGGGGTCAGGGCGAAGTCCGGCGTCACCAGCCGGGCGCGCTCGACGAAGAGACGGACGGCCTCGGATCTCGCCAGGCGCTCGGGCGCGCGCTCGTGCTCGTCGGGGAGGGCCAGCGGCGGCACCTGGAAGGTGCTCTCGCCCGGCGATGTTGAGCCGCTCGCGGCTGGTGGCCAGGACCCGGAGCTGCGGGCAAGCGCGCAGCAGCGTCTCGGCGAGCTCCGCGCAGGCCCCGACGAGGTGCTCGCAGTTGTCGAGGATCAGGAGCGCCTTCCGCCAGGCCAGCGCGGCGGCAAGGATCTCGCGCGGGGGCCGGGACGCCTCCTCCGTGGAGGCCCAGCGCGGAGACGACCGCCTGCGCGACCAGGGCGCCATCCACCACGCTGGCCAGCTCGACGAACCAGACGCCGTCCGGGCAGAGCCCGCGGAGCTGCGCGCCGGCGGTCAGGGCCAGCCGGGTCTTGCCGACCCCGCCGGTCCCGGTGAGCGTCACCACGCGGTGGGCGGCGAGCTGGCGCGCGATGTCGCGGAGCTCTCGCTCGCGGCCGATCAGGCTGGTGACGGGGAGAGGCATCGTGACCGGCGGGCTCGCCCCGGTGGCGCGCCGGAGGCGATCGCGAGCTCCGCCGGCGCGGCGGGCCGCTCGGGGGCCAGGCCGTGCTTGTCGATGCGATATCGAAGCTGGCTGCGGCTCAACCCGAGACGGGCCGCGGCCCGGGAGACGTTCCACCCCGTGTCGCGCAGGACCTGCGAGATCCGGTCCGCCTGGACCTCGCTCGGGACGTCCGCCTCCGGCAGCCCTCCCTGCGGCGTCTCGTCGGCCGACCCGCCGCCGTCGGCCCGGTTCCCGATACGGAGCCCGTCGGAAGCTGGAGGGCCGCCCGCGGCAGCTCGGACGCGTCGGTGAGGAGCACGGCGCGGGTGATGACGTTCTTCAGCTCGCGGATGTTGCCGGGCCACGAGTAGGCGCGCAGAGCGGCCCGGGCCTCGGCGGTCAGCGTCCTCGGGGGCAGCTCCGTTCCGGCACACGCCTCGCGCAGGAACCGCTCGCCGAGCGGGAGGATGTCCTCCGGGCGCTGGCGGAGGGGCGGCAGGTGGACGGTGACCACCGCCAGGCGATGGTAGAGGTCCGATCGGAAGCGGCGCTCGCGGGCGGCCGCCTCCAGATCCTCGCTGGTGGCCGCGATGATCCACACGTCGACCGGCTGGCCGCGCGTCGCCCCCAGGCGCCGCACCGTACCCTCCTCGAGGACCTTCAGGACCTTGGCCTGGGACTCCGCCGGGCAGGAGCCCGACCTCGTCGAGAAACAGGGTGCCGCCGTCGGCCTCCTCGAGGAGCCCGGGCTTGGCCCGCTTGGCGTCCGTGAAGGCGCCGCGCTCGAAGCCGAAGAGCTCGGCCTCCAGCAGGGTGGGCGGGATCCCCGCGCAGTTGACGTCGACGAAGGTGGCGTGGCCCGCGGGCCCGCGCGGTGAAGCACGCGCGCCACCAGGCTCTTGCCCACCCCCGTCTCGCCGAGGAGCAGGACCGACGCCGGGCGCCGGGCCCGAGCCTGGCCGGCCAGGAGACGCCCGAGCGTCTGGCGGACGGCCGCCATCGCGGGACTGTCTCCGATGAGCTCAGCCAGGGGATCGGCGTCCACGATGGTCTCTCCCGTTCTCGATGCGCCCCGACCCGACGGCCAGACATGCGTGCCCGGCCCCCGGGCCGTCTCGCGGCTGGCTGCCACTGGCTGGCCAGTGGCTGGTCGGCCCGTCGCCCGGGCCAGGTCAGCCCGGCGACCCGTTCATCCTACCGATTTTCCTGACGAAACGACAACGCGGGTCGGCTGGCACCGGGCTTGCCCTGTAGTCGGCATGACGACGCTCCCGGGAATCGGTCACGGGAGGTCAGCTCGACCCTATGCAACCGGCCAGTCCGCCACGGCCCGCAAGAGCGGGCCTCGGGGGACGGCCACTCAGGAGGTCGTGATGAAGCTGCCGCCCACTCCTTCGGTCTCCAGCCTGCTCTTCGCCGGTTTCCTGGCCACCATCGGGTGGCTGATCTTCTCGGATCCGGTCGGCCACCACGCGCCCGCCGCCGCCGCGGCGGCGCATCACGCTCGAGCCGGTCACCACACGCCCGCCGTCGTCGCTTCCGCCGACCAGCACGCGCCGGCCGCCGGGGCGGCGGCGCTTCGCGCTCGGGCCGGGCATCGCGCGCCCGGCGTCATGGCCGCCGCCGGCCACCAGGCTCTGCCCGTCGCGGCGCCGAAGGGGCGGGCGCTGGGAGGGGAGAGCGATCTCGGCAAGGGGAGCGTCTCGACGTACGCCGAGCTGAACGCG
The DNA here is from genome assembly GCA_963745015.1 of uncultured Candidatus Rokubacteria bacterium. Taxonomy (GTDB): domain Bacteria; phylum Methylomirabilota; class Methylomirabilia; order Rokubacteriales; family DASRDR01; genus DASRDR01. The sequence goes on along the minus strand of CAVUVU010000004.1, from coordinate 18,311 downwards.
CAGGGCGAGCCCGCGGCGGTCGGCGTGATCTTCTCGCCCGGCGCGCTCGACGGCCTGCCGGCGGACGGCTCCGACTACGATCACTGCTTCGACCGGAATCAGGACGGGACCGTCGACCGCGCCACCGAGTGCCTCCACAGCTACGCGTACGTCCTGCCCTTGCCGGACGCCGTGGCCCGGCGCAAGGACGTCCCGTTCAAGTGGGTGCTCCTGAACTGGAACCCGGCGGGGCACATCCCGCACGGCGTCTACGACGTGCCGCACTTCGACGTCCACTTCTACATGGAGCCGATCACGAAGGTCTTCGCGCTCCAGGCCGGCCCCTGCGGGCCCGAGTTCGTCCGCTGCGACCAGTACGAGATCGCGAAGCAGCCGGTCCCGCCGGACTACGTGCATCCCGATTTCCGCGACGTCGACGGCGTGGTCCCGGCCATGGGCAACCACCTCGTCGACCTCACGGGCCCGGAGTTCCAGAAGCAGCCGTTCACCCGGAGCTGGATCTTCGGGTCCTACGGCGGCCGGATCATCTTCTGGGAGGAGATGGTGGCGCATCGGACGCTGGCCGCCAAGCCGCAGTCCTGCTCGCCCATCAAGCAGCCCAAGGCCGTGGCGGCGGCCGGCTTCTATCCGACCGTCTCCTGCCTCCGGCACGATGCGTCGACGGGAGAGACGACGGTGTCGATGGAAGGGTTCGCCTTCCGGGCGGCCAGCGCGCCCGCCGCGGGAGCGGGGAAGCCGCGGGCGGACTCGGGGGCCCCGGCATTCGAGGCCAGGCACGCACACCACTGAGCATCGCGCACCCCCGGCAGGCCGGTCACGGAGACACCCGACCGGCCTGCCGGGGCGGCCGTTCCCGCGAGCCCTCCCGCCGTTCCGCCGAGCGCCGAACGCGGCGCCCCCCTGCCGGCGGCAGCCAGTACGGTCCCGAACCAACTGACCGACGCGACACCGCTCCCTGGTGCTGCCAGAACTCCATGTGGGCCGCCGCGTACCTCGCCCCACTCCTCGATGGCGCCACGAACGCGATGACCTGGTCACCGCCGTGGGAGAGCACCGCGCTTGGCGGATGGTGAGGACGGCACCGAGCCGGGGAGACCGGGCATCTGGCGGACAGATCGCGTGCAACGGTCTCCTGCCGTCCGGAAGAGAGCGCGAGTTCCGTGGCGGGGCTTCTGGCGGGATGGACAATCCGGTAGAATCCCGAGGCACCGGACCCGCGGGCCCGGATCTCGCGGTGTCCCGGCGACAGACGAGGAGGATGCCCAATGGCGCGATGGTGCTCCCGTTCGAGGAGATTCGGCCTGTCGCTGGCGCTCGGGGTCGCCCTGCTGGCGATCTCCGGCCCGCCGCCGGCGGCGGCGCAGACCAAGCTCACGTTCTCCCACCACGTGCCGACGACGCACATCCTTCACGCGGCCGCGGAGCGGTTTGCCCGCACGGTGCAGGAAAAGACGAACGGCCAGGTGGTGGTCGAGATCCGGCCGGCCTCGCAGCTCTTCAACCTGCGCACCTCGGCCGAGGCCCTACAGCTCGGCACCCTCGACCTCGCGTGGACCGACCTCGGCAGCCTCGGCAACTGGTACCCGCCACTCGGATTCACGGCGATGCCGTTCCTGTTCAAGGACTTCGACCACGCGTACCGCGTGCTGTACGGCCCGGTGGGCGAGCAGGTGCGGCGCGAGGTGCGGGAGCGCCTGGGCGTCGACATCCTCTCGCTGGGGGTGTCGGGGTTCCGGGTGTTCGTGACCAAGCGCCCGGTCCGCACCGCGGCCGACGTGCAGGGGATCAAGCTCCGGGTCCCGGAGATCCCCGTGTACGTCGAGATGGCCCGCGCGCTCGGGACGAACCCCACGCCGATTCCCGCCGGCGAGATCTACACCGCCCTCCAGACGGGGGTGGTCGACGGCATGGAGGCGCCCGCCGACTTCGTCGAGTCGGCCAAGCTCTTCGAGGTCGCCAAGAACGTGACGCGGACGTATCACATCATGACCGAGGTGTCCCTGATGGCGAGCCTCAAGCGCCTCTCGGCCTTGTCCCCGGAGCACCAGAAGGCGGTCCGGGACGCCGCCGTCGACGTCGTCCAGGGCTGGTACAAGACCGAGAACATGAAGGTCCAGGAGGCCGCCTGGCAGAGCCTGACGCAGAAGATGCAGGCCAACGCGACGCCCGACGTCGCGTCGTTCCAGGCCAAGATGGGGCCCGTCATCGAGAGCTTCGTGGCGAAGGTCGGGCCGAAGGGGCGGGAGTACATCGACGCCGTCCGGGCCGCCCAGTAGCCCGCTGGTCGATGGCCGAACGGGGTGACCGCCTCCACCGCGGCCTGGAGGCGGTCACCGTCGCCCTCCTGGCGTTGTACTTCGTTCTCGTGGTGCTCCAGGTCTTCTTCCGCTACGTCCTCAACCGGTCGCTCTTCTGGTCCGAGGAGCTGGTACGGTTCGCCCTGGTCTGGAGCGTCATGCTGGGCTCGGCGGTCGTCGCCTACCGCGGCGAGCACCTTCGGATCGACGCCCTGGACGGCCTCCTCTCGCCCCGCCTCCGGCGTATCGTGGGCCGCCTGGCCGAGTTCTTGACCTTCGTGTTCTGCGTGATCCTGGCCGGAACCGGCGTGCAGTTCACGCTGCGCACCCTGACCCAGCGCTCGGCGGTGCTCGAGGTCCCGATCTGGGCGGTCTACGCCGCCATCCCGGTCGGCGCCGTGCTGGAAGCGGTCTGCATGTGGGTGGGCCGCCGCCGCGGGGCCCGCGGGCCCGGAACGCCCGAGGCCGTGCTGTGATCGTGGGCGTCCTGCTGGGCCTCCTGGCGGGGTGCCTGGCGATCGGCATGCCGATCTCGCACGCCATGGGCTTGTCCGCGGTGCTCGCCCTGGCGCTGGAAGGCGACATCCCGCTGCTCCTCCTGGCCCAGCGGTTCTACGACGCGCTCGACAGCTTTCCCCTGCTCGCCGTCCCGCTCTTCGTCCTGGCCGGGGAGCTCATGAACGTCGCGGGGATCACCGAGCGCCTGGTGGGACTTTCACGAGCCCTCGTGGGGCATCTCCGGGGCGGGCTGGCTCAGGCGAGCATCGTGGCCAACATGTTCATGTCCGCCCTCTCCGGGTCGGGCCTCGCCGACCTGGCCGCGATCGGCTCGATGATGATCCCGGCCATGAAGCGGGAGGGGTACCGGCCGGAGTTCGCGGCCGCCGTGCTGGCCTGCGCCGCGATGATGGGGCCCATCATCCCGCCCAGCATCATCGCCGTCATCTACGGCTCGGTCACCGGCGTGTCGATCGGCGCGCTGTTTCTCGGCGGCGCGATCCCCGGTGTCCTGGCCGGTCTCGCCATGATGGTGGTCACCTGGTACCTGGCCCCCGGCGCCGGGGGCCGGCCGACGCCGCGCGCGACCCTGCCCGCGGTGCGCCGGGCCACCGGCCACGCCATTCCCGCGCTCCTGATGCCGCTCATCATCATCGGCGGCATCATGTCCGGCGCGTTCACGCCCACCGAGGCCGGCGCGGTGGCCGCCCTCTACGCCATCCTGTTCGGGCTGGCGACACGGCGGCACACGATGTCGTCGCTGTACGCGAACTTTTCGAACGCCGCCTCCATCACCGCCGGCGCCCTGATCACGCTGGGCGGCGCCGCGCTCTTCAGCTGGATCCTCAGCCGCGCCGGCGTGGGCGCCATGGCGCTCCGGACGCTGGTCGCGATCACCGACAGCCCGGCGCTGGCCATCCCGATCATCCTGGCGTTTTTCTTCCTGGTGGGGACCTTCCTCGAGCCGGTTCCGGCGCTCATCATCATCGTGCCGGTGATGACCCCGATCATCCAGCACCTGGGCTTTGATCCGGTCCACTTCGGGATCATCACCATCATGATGCTGGTCTACGGCTCGGTCACACCTCCGGTCGGTATCCTCGCCATGGTGGCGTGCCGGATCGCGGGCATCGAGTACAGCCGGAGCTTTCGCATGCTGGTGCCGTACTCGCTCGCCTGGCTGGCGGTCGTCCTGCTGGTCGCGTACGTCCCCCCGCTCGTCCTCTGGCTGCCGTCCCTGATGCAGTGAGGCTGAGCGTGGAGCGACCCGTCACCGTCTAGGGCCGGCGAGTACGGGGCGGCGGCCCCTGGCTTCAGCGGGGACTGGAACGGACGAGCACCCGGGCCGTCCCGCCAGTCCCGGAACGCGCCGCCGTCCGCGGGCGGCACGTCAGCGGGGTCCCGAACCAGCTGACCGACGCGGCTCCCTGGTGCTCCCAGGCTTCCACGGCGGCGCCGCCGCGTGCTGTCATCCGCTCGCCGACATCGCCACCAACGCGATGACCTGGTCGTTGCCGTAGGGACGCATGCGTGTCTTCGGCTCTCGCGTGCATCACGCTCCCTGCGCTTGACAGGTTAATATGACTGTACTAGTATGCTCATACAGTATGAGAATTCCGATGCGCCTGCGCGTGGATGCCCACAGCCCGATCCCGATCCGCTGGCAGCTGACGGAGCAGCTGAAGCACGTCATCGAGGGCGGCGGCGTCCCGCGGGACGAGGCGCTGCCGAGCATTCGGGAGCTGGCCGGCTTTCTCGGCATCAATCCGAACACGGTCGCGCGCGCGATCGAGGATCTCAAGCGGAGCGGGCACGTGGAGGCGCGGCGGGGCAAGGGCGTGTTCGTGGCCCCCGCTGCTGCCCGCCCGCCCGTTCCCGAGCGCGCCGCGAGGCCTTTCTGAAGGACGCGGTGATCCGCGCGGCGGCCCTCGGAGATGACCCCCGACGACGTGGCGGTGGGCGTCCTGAGCGTGGCCGGCGTCGGGTTGGCCGCCCTCCGGGGGGCCGTCGCGGTGCTCCTCGTCGAGTGCAGTCCGCCGGAGCTTGACTTCTTTGGGCGGGAGCTCGAGGCGCACCTCCCGGTCCGCGTGGACAAGGTGCTCCTCAAGGACTTGGCGACCGCCGTCCGACGGCAGACGGGGGCCAATCACTGGGCCGCCGCGGTCACCAGCTTTGGCCATCTCCCGGAGGTGGAGCGCCGGCTGGACGGCCTGGGGGTCCCGGTGGTCGCGCTCCTCGCCGAGGTGCATCTGGAGACCCTCCACCGCCTGGCCCAGCTTCCGGCGGGGACGCGGGTCGGCGTGGTCTCCGCCGAGCGCGAGACCGCCCACAACCTGGAGCACTCGATCGCCAACGCGGCCCTGCCGAACATCGCGCGGGTCGAGGCCGGCCCGGCCGAGGGACCGGCGCTGGGTCGGCTGGTGCGGCGGGTGGACGCCATCGTCTGTTCCACCTCGGCCGCCGCGCGGGTTCAGGGGCTCGTGGGGCCCACGGTGCCGGTGATCGTCGACGACCGGGCGCTCAACCAGCGGGCCATCCAGATGCTCGGGGCCATCCTGGCGCAACAGGACGGCGACCACCCGACCGCCACGCCCCCCTCGCCCGGGGGCGGCTCGGTCCTCGTGCAGTCCCAGCGTCCCCCGCCAGGTCGCATCCCGGGAGAGACGGCGACGGGGCAGTCAGGCGGCGAAGGGCCATAACCCGATGAAAGGGGAACAGTGATGAGTGTCGTCATGTGGGTGCTGGTGGCGGTATTGGCCGGCTTGCTCGCCGGGTTCGTCATGAAACGCGGAAGCTACGGGCGGGGGTGGGACATCGCGCTCGGACTCATTGGGAGCGTGGTCGTGAGCTGGATCTTCCAGAGCCAGTGGGTCTCTCCCGACCCGGGCATGGTGGCGGTGATCCTCGTCGCGGCCGTCGGCGCCGCAGGCCTGATCGTCGCCCAGCGCACGATCTTTCCCGCCCGCGCCTAGCAGGGCGCCGTCACTGGATCGACCCATCCCGGCGCGGCCGCGCCGGAGTCCGACCAACGTCGCGATCATGGGGGAGGAGCCAACGCATGGAAGCGAATCGAAACAAGCCGAGTGTGGGACAGCGGTGGAGTGACGCACGACCGACCAAGACCGTGCTCTTCTGGTCTTGCGTGGCCTCGATGGTGCTCACGATGATCGTCGGCTTCAGCTGGGGCGGCTGGGTCACGGGGGGCACGGCCCGGGCCAACGGCGGAGACCATGGCCCACGACGCGGTCGTCACGCGCCTGGCCCCGATCTGTGTCGTCCAATCTGGGCGAGATCCGGGCAAAGCCGTGAAGCTCGTGGCGCTGAAAGAAGAGAGCTCCTGGCAGCGAGGCGAGTATATCGGCAAGCAGGGGTGGGCGACGATGCCGGGTGAGCAGGAGCCCGATAGCAGGGTTGCCCAGGCGTGCGCCACGCTGCTGATGCCGACGAGCTAGCTTCGGAGCGGCGCGCGGACGGAGTCCTGTGGGGGGCTCCGCTCGCCGAGCGGTCGACGAACCCGTCGCCGGTCCAACGCGCGTCGCGCTCGCCCGCGGCCTTCACTGGACGCTGGAGGCACTGGACTCGAGAGTCTGGACGCCCCACTCACCAACATCCGAACGAGGGAGGACCCGACGATGGCTCACGGAACGAAGACCACGCTGCGCCCGCTCCATGACCGCATTCTCGTCAAGCGTCTCGCGGAGGGGGACGAGAAGCACGGGAGCATCATCATCCCCGACTCCGCCAAGGAAAAGCCCCAGGAGGGCAAGGTGATCGCGGTCGGCACCGGCAAGGTGACCGAGGCCGGCAAGAAGCTCCCGCTCGACGTCAAGGCGGGCGACCGCATCCTGTTCGGCAAGTACTCCGGGAGCGAGGTCAAGCTGGACGGCCAGGAGTACCTCACCATGAGGGAGGAGGACGTGCTCGGCATCCTCAGCGCGTGATCCTCGCGGCTCCGCCGCGGCCATTTCTGTATGCACACCTCGGGAGGAACCAACTCATGGCCAAGCAGCTCTTGTTCAACGAGGAAGCCCGCGCTGCGCTCCTGCGCGGCGTCAACATCATGGCGCACGCCGTCAAAGCCACGCTGGGCCCCAAGGGCCGGAACGTGGTCATCGACAAGAAGTACGGCAGCCCGACCATCACCAAGGACGGCGTGACGGTCGCCAAGGAAGTCGAGCTGAAGAACCCCTACGAGAACATGGGGGCCCAGATGCTGAAGGAGGTCGCCTCCAAGACCTCCGACGTCGCCGGCGACGGGACGACGACGGCGACCGTGCTCGCCCAGGCCATCTTCCGCGAAGGCCTCAAGAACGTGACCGCGGGGGCGGACCCGATGGGGCTCAAGCGGGGCATCGAGCAGGCGGTGGAGCAGGTGGTGGCCGAACTGAAGAAGATGACCAAGTCGACCAAGGACAAGAAGGAGATCGCCCAGGTCGCGACCATCGCCGCCAACAATGACAAGACGATCGGCAACCTGATCGCCGAGGCCATGGAGAAGGTCGGCAAGGACGGGGTCATCACCGTCGAAGAGGCCAAGGCGATGGAGACGACCCTCGAGGTCGTCGAGGGGATGCAGTTCGACCGCGGGTACCTCTCGCCCTACATGGTCACGGACCCCGAGCGCATGGAGGCCGTCCTCGAGGACTGCCTCATCCTGATCTACGAGAAGAAGCTCAGCGTGATGAAAGACATGCTCCCGCTGCTCGAGCAGGTGGCGCGGGCGGGCAAGCCCTTCCTCCTCATCGCGGAGGACGTCGAGGGGGAGGCCCTGGCGACGCTGGTCGTGAACAAGCTGCGCGGGACCCTCTCCTGCTGCGCCGTCAAGGCCCCGGGCTTTGGCGACCGGCGGAAGGCCATGCTCCAGGACATCGCGACCCTGACCGGGGGCAAGGCGATCACCGAGGATCTGGGGATCAAGCTGGAGAACATCAAGCTGGAGGATCTCGGGAAGGCCAAGAAGGTGGTCGTGGACAAGGACAACACCACGCTCATCGACGGCGCGGGGTCGACCAAGGAGATCGAGGGGCGGATCAAGCAGATCCGGGCGCAGATCGAGGAGACGACCTCGGACTACGACAAGGAGAAGCTGCAGGAGCGGCTGGCCAAGCTCGCCGGCGGCGTCGCCGTCATCAAGGTGGGCGCCGCGACCGAGACCGAGATGAAGGAGAAGAAGGCGCGCGTGGAGGATGCCCTCAACGCGACGCGGGCGGCCGTGGAAGAGGGCATCGTGCCGGGCGGCGGGGTGGCGCTGCTCCGCGCCGCGAAGGCGCTCGACCACTTGAAGCTGGCGGGGGACGAGGCGACCGGCGCCCACATCGTGCGGCGGGCGCTGGAGGAGCCGATCCGGCGGATCGTGGAGAACGCCGGGCTGGAGGGCTCCGTGGTGGTCGAGAAGGTGAAGGCGGCGAAGGAGCTGGCGTACGGCTTCGATGCCGAATCGAACGAGTACGTGGACCTGATGCACGCGGGGATCATCGACCCGACCAAGGTGGAGCGGATCGCCCTGCAGAACGCCGCCTCGATCGCGTCGCTCCTCCTGACGACCGAGGCGCTCATCACGGACATCCCGGAAGAGAAGGGGGCCATGCCGGCCATGCCGCACGGTGGCATGGGCGGCATGGGGGGCATGGGCGGCGACTTCTGTCCTAACCCACCGGCCAGAGCATCCGGCTCTTCCGACGGCCTCCGGGGGCATCCCGCCTCCGGGGGCCGTGTGGTGTCGATCGCGATCGCGGTGTGGGGATCGGTCTCGAGGGCCGCATGATCGCTCGGACGGCAACGAGCAAGTGAACCCGTGGGAGGCGGCTCCCCGCAGGGTCACCCTCGATTCAGCCGAACGGTCGTGAGAGAGGGAAGAGGACGCCGCCGGGGTACGGCGCGCGACAGGATCGCAGAAGGAGATCGGCGATTGAAGTGGCTGATGCAGTTCTACAACGAGAGGCGAGGGATCTTGGCGCGGTACGGCATCGAGGCTCCGTTACCAGCGGAGGCCGTACTGCTCGGCCGGAAGGCGGTGCTGGCGGAGCATCCATCGATTCCGCGAAGAAGGCGGCCCAGCTTGTTCGAGCGGGCTCAGCGCGCTGGAGGTCAGGACGCCAGTGGGTGGGTCCTCTACCGGATCGTGAAGGAGGGCCAGCACGGGTCCCCCGACGTCGTACAGGCGCCCGCGGCGTAGCTCGCACGCGATGGGAACCCAGACGGCGAAAGCTCGCGACTGATGTGGGTCTCGATCATCCTCATCACGATATCCGTCATTTCAGTCCCGCGTGCTGCGTGCCCTGCTGAGAACGAGCGACCCGAGGCGGCGAATGGATTGATCCCCCAGGGGAGGGCGCGTGTCAGTTAGCGGAAAGGGGGCCAATGGCACACGGCTCGATGCATTCAGACAGATGGGGTTGGCGAGCAGGCTTCCCGGCGACGCCGGTATCGTGTCGAAGTTGCTGCGATTGCTCAGCGCCCTGCCGAGCACCGCGACCTACTCGCTGTCGATACCATCGGCCGACCATGTCAGCGTGCTGCTGAACATCGCCTTTTGGGCGAGTCTTCAGCAGGAGGAGGGGCGACCGGTTGCCGTGCCTCTGTTGCTTCAGTCACCTTCGACCGCTGAGGATCTGATCTTCGAGCACTCCATACCGTTGGACGTCCAGGCCGTCGTCAAGCTGGCCCCGGCGGTACACCGGGAGCGGCGCTGTCTCGGTATCCGACCGGATGGCTCTCAGGCACTCACGATCTGGGGCCTCACCCCGATCACCCCCACTGCGCTATGCGTGGATGTCAAGGGACCGGGACTTCTGGTGGTCAAAGGCATGCTTCGCAACGTGATGATCTACCATGGTGGAGAAGCGACCTTCCTCGAAGACGAGGACTACGATACCCTTGTCCGCATCACCCGGCTGGCGCTGCCGGCCGACACCCCCGCCGGCGATCGGTTCGTGGACGCCTATTGGACCACGCGGGTGGTGGACTCCATGCGCAGAGCCGGGCATGGCGGCATCGTGCTTCTCGTGCCGAGCGGCACATCCAACTGGAGAGACGCGCTGAGCGACGCGCCGAGATATCAGTGCTCGCCGCCCTTTCGCGGCCTCCGCGACGCCTTGGATCTCATGCGCCCGAACCCGTACGCCGTGCACGCACTCACCGGGTCGGAGCATCTCCAGTATGCAGCGGACACGGTCGGCCAAGTCACTGCGGTCGACGGTGCCACGGTTCTCGACATGGATCTGAGATTGCTCGCGTTCGGCGCCATGATTCAATCCGGTCAGCTCTCCATCGGCGACGTGTTCTGCGTCGAGGCGGGTCGAGCGAAAGCTGGAGGGGTCACGCGCTCCATTCGTGAACTTGGAGGCGCCCGGCACCGTGCGGCTGCGGAATTCTGCTGCCGGATCCAGGAATCGGTCGCCTTCGTCGCTTCGCAGGACGGAGGTCTGACGGAGCTCGGCTGGCTCAAGGCCGAAGGGAGACTGGTGGCCCTCCTTCATGCAGAGCGCTACCTTCTATGACGGCAGGGCGGCGTTCACACCCGACGGGGCGTCGTCCACGTCAGCGGCCGGCGGGGTGATCGTCTGATCAGCTTGACGAGTAGCGCGGCTGTCGTGTAACGTCTCGTCAATAAAAGCGTCCCCGTCGTCTAGGCAGGCCTAGGACTCCAGATTTTCAAACCGGAACGGGGGCGGTCTGTAAGTCGCAATCAGTCTCGCTCGGTCACCCTCCATCGCAAAGAGCCCGCGTCTGGCGCGGCGAGCGGAACATTCCTCTCCTGTTACCGAGTGTGACCGAGTAGGACCCGCGGTGACGGACAAGTGCCACCAGGAGTGCCACCGATTCGGTAGCACGAGCGCCTGACCGTTCAGCACGGTGTGCCTCGCGTCCCGGTTCGTTGGGTTCAAGGGCACCACGTCAGAGACCCTGAGACTGGGCGGTCCACTCCCATCACCCCAGAGGGATCACCACGGAATAGTGGTGGGCGGTGAAGTTCCCTGGGGTCGCCGGCGGCGCCTTGGGCGTCGTGGCGCTTCGCGCCGGCGCATCGTGCGATTCGTCCGAAGGGGCCGATGGGCCGCGAGGAGGGCGGTGTCGCCGCCTCTTGACCTCGGCGCGCTTCGGTCCATGCTGAAGGTATGCCGCGGAAGCACCTGGATCGCGGCCGGCGAGCGTACGACCGCCGCGCGTGGAAGGACGCTCACGAGCTCCTGTCCCTGGCCGACCGCGAGATCGCCCTCTCGCGCAGCGGACGTCGAGCGACTGGCACTCGCGGCGTTCCTGATCGGACGCGAGGGGGAGTTCGAGCGCGCGCTGGAGCGCGCTCACCGGGCGTACCGGGATGCGGGCGACCGCCCGGGCGCCGCCCGCTGCGCGTTCTGGATCGGCTTCCGCCTCTTCCTGCGCGGCGAGACCGGCCCCGCGACCGGATGGTTCGCGCGGGGTCAGCGGCTGCTCGACCAGGAAGGCCGAGAGACGGCGGAGGCGGGGTATCTGCTCCTTCCCTTGGCGGAGCAGCACCTCCGGGCGGGGGAGTGGGAGCGGGCGGGCGCCGTCGCCCGCCAGGCGACCGGCGTCGGCACCCGGGTCGGCGATCGTGACCTGGTTGCCGCGGCGCGGCACCAGGAGGGACGGACGCTCCTCGGGACCGGCCGGGTCGAGGAAGGGTTCGCGCTGCTCGACGAGGCGATGATCGCGGTCACGTCCGGCGAGCTCTCCCCCATGATGACGGGTCTGATCTACTGCAGCGTGATCGACTGCTGCCAGCGGATCCACGCGCTGGGCCGCGCTCGCGAGTGGACGGCCGCGCTCGGCCGCTGGTGCGAGGACCAGCGGCAGATGATGCTGTTCACCTCGACATGCCAGGTGCACCGCGCGGAGATCCTGCAGCTTCAGGGCGCATGGGCGGACGCGCTCGCCGAGGCGCGCCGGGCCTCGGAGCCGCACGCCGAGGGGATCGACGAGCAGCCGTCCGGCGCGGCGTTCTACGTGCAAGGTGAGGTCCTCCGGCTCCGGGGAGAGCTCGACGCCGCCGAGACGGCCTATCGCAGCGCCAGCCGGGCGGGTGCCGAGCCGCAGCCGGGCCTCGCCCTCTTGTGGCTCGCGCGGGGGCGCACGCGCGCGGCCGCCGCCGCCGTCGGGCGCGCCCTCGACGAGACCGGTGAGCCGCTCGCGCGGGCGCGGCTCCTGCCGGCCCGGGTCGAGATCCTGCTCGCCGGACGCGACGATGAAGGAGCCCGCGCCGCGTGCGGCGAGCTCGCCGAGATCGCGGCGAGGTTCCACACCGACGCCCTCCGGGCCATAACCGCTCAGGCCCAAGGCGCCCTCGAGCTGGCCGCGGGGAACCCGCGCGAAGCGCTGGTCCAGCTGCGGCTCGCCTGGAAGGAGTGGCAGGCGCTCGAGTTCCCCCACGCGGCGGCCCGTACCCGCGAACTGCTGGGCCTCGCATGCCGCGCGCTCGGCGATCGGGCAGGGGGGCGGATGGAGCTCGAGGCCGCGCGGGCGGCCTACGAGGGCCTGGGCGCCCGCCCGGACGTCGCGCGGGTCGACGCGCTCCTGGTCAATCGGCCCGACGCCGGCTGCCACGGTCTCACGCCCCGCGAGGTCCAGGTGCTGCGCCTGGTCGCGGCCGGCAGGTCCAACAAGGAGGTTGCCGACGCGCTCTCCCTGAGCGTCAAGACGGTCGAGCGCCACGTCGGCAACATCCTGACGAAGCTCGACGTCCCGTCCCGGGTCGCCGCCACGGCCTGGGCCTACGAGAACGAGGTGGTCGGCCGGCCCGACTGAGGGAAAACCCTCATCCGGCCCCTTCGCCTGCCAGTGGGGGCTCTCCCCGAAGCCGAGACTCCCGCGTCCTCATACCGTGGAACCGTCGATTCGATCGACGAACAGGAGGGACGCATGGAAACGATGAGACAGAAGCGGCGCTCACGGCGTGCTGGAAACAGGACGCTCGCCGGTCCCGAAGCCCGTCAGAGGCTGATCGACGCGATGCCCGTGACCGAGCGTCGGATCGAGCTGGGAGGGATCCCGACCGAAGTGCTGGAGGGTGGCGTCGGTCCGCCCGTGGTGCTGCTGCACGGCCCGGGCGAGTTCGCGGCCAAGTCGTTCGCGGTGATCCCGGACCTGGTCGCGACCCATCGGGTGATCGCCCCCGACCTGCCCGGTCATGGGGCGTCAGGCGGTGGTGGTGCGGTCGACGGCGAGCGGGTCCTCGTGTGGCTGGGCGAGCTGATCGCCCGGACCTGCCCGGCCCCGCCGGCCCTCGTGGGACAGATCCTGGGCGGCGCGATCGCCGCCCGCTTCGTCGCGCGGTCCGGCGAGCGAGTGGAGCGGCTCGTCCTCGTCGACGCCCTCGGCCTGGCCGCGTTCCAGCCGGCCGCCGAGTTCGAGGCGGCGCTCGACGACTTCCTAGCGAGCCCGACCGCTGGCACCCTCGATCGGCTCTGGGCGCGCTGCGCGTTTGACCTGGACGCGCTGCGTGAGCGGCTCGGCGATCGATGGGCGGCCCTAAGGGCGTACGCTCTGGATCGCGCGGAAGCGCCCACGGCCCGGGCCGCGATGCAGAGCCTCATGGTGGCGTTCGGGCTGCCGGCCATCCCGGAAGCCGAACTCGAGGCGATCGCGGTCCCGACGTTCCTGATCTGGGGCCGGCACGACCTCGCGACGCCGCTGGCGGTCGCCCAGGCCGCGAGCGCGCGCTACGGCTGGCCGCTCGAGGTCGTCGAAGGCGCGGCGGACGATCCGCCCATCGAGCAGCCGGCGGCGTTCCTGGCGGCCCTGCGACGCGCCCTCGGAGCCCGCCGATGAGCGCCCGACGGTACGACGCCATCGTGGTCGGCGCGCGCTGCGCGGGCTCCCCGACCGCGATGCTGCTCGCCCGCAAGGGCTACGGCGTCCTCGTCGTCGACCGCGCGACGTTTCCCAGCGACACGATCTCGACCCACCTGATCCACCCGCCCGGCGTGGCGGCGCTCCGGCGCTGGGGCCTGCTCGATCGCGCTCGTCGCCACCGGCTGCCCGCCGATCGACACCTACGTCGTTCGACTTCGGGCCGTTCACGATCTGACCGGCGCGCCCGGGACCGACGAGGCGCCGGTCTCGTACTGCCCCGCGACGCACGGTGCTCGACAAGCTCCTCGTCGACGCCGCGGCGGAGGCGGGCGCCGAGGTGCGCGAGGGCTTCACCGTCGACGAGCTCGTCGTCGAGGACGGGCGCGTCGCCGGCATCCGCGGCCACGGCAAGGACGGGCCGACCGTCACCGAGCGCGCGCGCGTCGTCGTCGGCGCCGACGGTCTGCAGCTCGCTCGTCGCCCGAGGCGGTCCGCCGCCGAGCAGTACAACGAGAAGCCGCCGCTCATGGCGGGCTACTACACGTACTGGAGCGGGCTGCCCGATGGACGGGCGCTTCGAGGCCTACGTCCGGCCCGAACCGGGGCATGGCGGCGTGGCCCACCAACGACGACCTGACGCTCGTCATCGCGGGCTGGCCGTTCGCGGAGTTCGAGGCGAACAGGAAGGACATCGAGGGCAACTACCTCGAGACGCGTCGAGCTGGTGCCCGCGTTCGCCGAGCGCGTCCGCGCCGCCAGGCGCGAGGAGCGCTTCGCCGGCATGGCGGTGCCGAACTACTTCCGCAGGCCGTACGGCCCCGGCTGGGCGCTGGTCGGCGACGCCGGCTACAACAAGGACTTCATCACCGCCCAGGGGATCAGCGACGCGTTCCGCGACGCCGAGCTGTGCGCGACGGCCCTGGACCAGGCTTCTCGGGCGCTCGCCCGTTCGAGGAGGCGATGGGCGAGTACCAGTCCGCGCGCGACCGGCACGTCGCTGCCGATGTACGAGTTCACCGCCGAGCTCGCGACGCTCGAGCCGCCGCCGCCCGAGCTGCAGCAGGTGCTCGCGGCGGCCCAGGGCAACCAGGAGGCGATGGACGGCTTCGCCCGCACAGCCGCCGGCGTCATCTCGCCGGCCGACTACTTCTCGGAAGGGAATGTCGCCCGCATCTTCGGCATGGCCCCGTCCGCCGGTGCGCGCTCGGGCGGCGCCTGACGACCACCGGACCGGCGGGCCGCGAAGAGCGATGCTCCGAGCTTCGCGAATCCTGATCGTCGACGGGGGAATCACCGGGCTGGCGCTGGGGCGCCCTGCGCCAGCGGGGGCTCTCCGCCGAGATCGTGGAACGCACGGGCCAAGAGGAGCAGGTCGGCACCAGCCGCCTTTTTCTGCCGGGTCAATGGGTGCGCTCCGGAAGGTTGGGCTTTCAGGATTCCGCGCAGCGTCGCGGGTGCATGATCCCGCGGCAGCGCGTCCTCCCACCCGCCTTCCGGGGCTCCGCCGGGCTCCGCCACAGCGTCTGCTCGAAGGCGTACGAGACGTAGTAGCGGTCCGTCGTCTTCGAGAGCGTCTCGGCCGAGCCGGCCGGCCGGTTGAGGTCCGCTTAGGTCGCGCAGGTCGATCCCGTCCTGGCTGCTCCAGACCGCCGTGAGGATGTGCTGGCTCGAGCGCTCGAACCATCGGCTGGCCAGCTGGACACTGCGGCTTATCGCCACACCCTCGGCGAACGCATCCTCGAACCCGGTGCGAGTGAGCGCGCTCTTGGAGCGCTTGGCCTTGAACGCGTACGCTAACCCATCACGAAGTCTCTTGTCGTTCTGACCAACCCGACCAATATCGGAAGAAAGTGGGCCATCTCGAAGGATGCACGGCGCTCCACGGATCCTGATCGTCGGCGGAGGAATTGCCGGGCTGGCGCTCGCGCGGGCATTGCGGCAGCGCCGGCTTACCGCCGACATCGTCGAGCGTGCGGGCGAAGAGGACCATGGCGGCACCGGACTCTTTCTTCCGGCCAATGGTGTTCGAACACTCCGGATGCTCGGGCTTCACGAATCCGCGCGGAGCCGCGGGTGCGCGATCCCCCGGCAGCGCGTCCTGGATCACCGCGGCCGGCCCCTGCTTGACGTGGGTCTTGACGAGATCTGGGGGACGGCGGGCCCTGTTCGCGGTGTATCGGACGGGACCTCCACGCCCTCCTGCGGGAGGCCATCGCCACACCGATTCGTCTCGGGACCACCATTGAATCGGTCGATATAGGCCCCGAGACCGCTCGCGTGCGCCTCAGTGATGGCTCCGCGGCGAGTATGACGTGATCGTGGGCGCCGACGGTATCCACTCGTCCGTTCGTGGACTAGTCTTCGACACACCTGGACCGCGTTACGTCGGCCAGATGAGCTGGCGCATGGTCGTCGAGGACGGTCCGCCGATCACGGACTGGACGGTCATGCTGGCCCGAGGCCGAGCGTTTCTCGCCGTTCCCATCGGGGAGGGTCGACTGTACTGCTACGCTGATGTGAACTCGCCGGACACAGGTAACCCGCGGACGGGGTCTCCATCGACTGGGCGAGCTGTTCGGTGACTTCCCTGAGCCGATCGCCGGCATCCTGCGCCGTCTCTCCCGGCCCTCCGCTGTATTTCGCTCCGATCGAGGAGGTCACGCTTCAGTCGTGGGTAAAAGGGAGCGTGGTCTTGATCGGAGATGCGGCGCATGCCACCTCACCCAACATGGCGCAGGGGGCAGCGATGGCCATCGAGGACGCACTCGTCCTCGCCGAGGTTCTCGCGCGCAACCGGTCGCGGTGTGCCTGGCCGCCTTCGAGGCAAGACGCACGCCGAGGGTCCGGTGGATTCAGAAGCAGACACATCGGCGAGACCGGATGAGGAATCTCCCACCAGCCCTTCGACACTGTGTGCTTCGCCTCGCCGGGAAGCAGATCTTCAAGGCGAACAATCGGCTCTTAGTGAGGGAACCGTAGCGGCGCCGCACAAAGCTCGGAGCGACTACTTGGCAAGAACGTAGCTCTATCGATCTTGCGTCCTCTACCACTTGCCCAGAAGAGAGCGGCGGCCTGACGAGGAGAGGAGCACCGCCGAAGCTCGCTTGTCTACCAGTCGACCAGATCACGCAGGCGCTGGTGGCCTCAACGACCGGCACCGGCACTGCGAGGTCGTGCCGCGCCAGATCAAGGTCATGGGAACCAAGATCCGCGCCAGGCCCGTCGGGGATCGGCGGCTGTTCGGGTAGGCGGGAGGCGCTGAGCCTACGAAGCCGTGAGAATGGAGAACTGCGTTGTGCAGAGAAGAAGGTTAGAGGCTACGGCCCCCTATCTTGTGGCCACGACCCAATTGGCTTGATTGTGAGTACGTACTTATCGGCCATCCGAGTCCCGGAATCTTGTCCACCCCTCAGTCACCTTGTTCCAGACTCTCTCTCGAATGTCGGGTGGTTGCGAGTTCACGAGCGCAGTGATCGGTGGCGCCACATCGCGAATAGAGTCTGTGTACTGCTGTGGCGAGTCTGTGGTGAAGACAATGTCGATCGTGCCGGTCGTGACGTTAACGAACCCGGCCTCCTTCACGAGCGTCGCGAGTCTGTCCAGATCGGAGAGGGCGAAAATGCCCGGCTGCCCCGGTGGTGGAGGCGGCAGCTTTAGACACCTCGACGATCGTGGGAACAGCGGCGATGGACTGGCGAGGTTCGCTTGAGTTCCCTGCGGTTGAAGCGCGACCGCATCCGACGCTGAGGAACGAGTGGAGCCCCTGGGTTCCCGCAACATGAAGAGCCAGGGACAGTCTGGCCCAGCTCTGCTGAGATAGCGTCGAAGCTCCCAGCAGCGGAAGATGGAGCTGTACTGAGCGCCTCGATCAAACAGTCACGAGGTCCAGTCCGGGGCTGCGCGGCGCGTTCCTCACCAAACGCGAGCATTTCTCCAGAAATGTCAGTGCAGACTACGCGGCCTTCAGGAGCGACCGCACGCGCTGCTGTGAGGCTCGGTTCGCCGTAGCCGCCGGCCACATCGAGCACGGCATCGCCCGACCCGATGCGGGCGAGTTCCCGCTTGGCGCTGTGTCGCTTGCCGGCGTCCTCCGCCTCTACCACGTCGTGCCACTTGCGCCATCCTGGGGCAGCCGATCTCCATTCGGCACGCATCTTGTCCTTGAACTCGGCGGGGTTGAATGAGGTTGACATCTCGGCGACCCCCTCGTTGCTGTGTCAGGTGAGTCATCCATCTTAACCCGCGTTGGTCATGCTGGCGGACGCCCCCGACTTGCATCGCGACGGTTCGCTCGGTGAGCACGTTCCCTTGTGGCGATGCGTCCGCGCGGGATCGTCATCACCGATCGCTCCCGTCCCACCAGTGTGAAACTATTCTCGCTCGAGTCTCGGTCCCGACCCTCGGCGGCTCGATAAAAACGGAGCCTCGGCGAGGCGGAGGGTATCGTTGGTCAGCAGCGAGTGCTGCTCGAACTCGTCGGGCGTCTGGTGGACCCAAGCCACTATGGGGACACCCATCAAAGCAACCTGGCTCCGGCATCTCAGCTCAAACTCACGCTTCCTTTCATCGGCTCCTTTGAGGGTCAAGGACCCGCCGACCCCGGCAAGAATTGCTCGCCGACCCAGCCGGCTGGGGGAGGGGACAGTTGCCTGCACTAGCGGTGTCCAGATCTCTCACGTGCGTGATGCTGGTGGCACTCACAGT
>CAVUVU010000003.1:0-55402 GCA_963745015.1 uncultured Candidatus Rokubacteria bacterium | reverse complement strand
ACGTCGCGCTGGTCGACCTCCAGCTTCCGGGAATGGACGGCCTCGCCGCGCTGGCGGCGATCCGGCGCGAGCGACCGGAGACCGTCGTGATCGTCATGACGGCGTACTCGAGCGTCCAGGGTGCCGTGACGGCGATGAAGCAGGCGCCTTCGACTACGTCGCCAAGCCTCTCGACCTCGAGGAGCTGTGGCTGGTGATCCAGCGGGCCTGGGATGCCGCGCGGGCGCGGGGCGAGCTCGCGTACCTTCGCCAGCGAGCCGGACACACCGCGCCGGTCGCCAGCCTGCTCGGGGTCTCCGCGGCCATGGAGGCAGTGCGTCAGCGCATCCTCCAGGTGGCGGCCGCCGACCGCCTCGGAGACGCGGGGCCCACGGTGCTCGTGACCGGCGAGACCGGGACCGGAAAGGAGCTCGCCGCGCGAGCCATCCACGCAGCCGGCCCGCGCGCCTCCGGCCCGTTCGTCGAGATCAACTGCGCCGCGATCCCGAACGCTCTCCTGGAGGGCGAGCTCTTCGGGTTCGAGAAGGGCGCGTACACTGACGCCCGGACGAGCAAGCCCGGGCTCTTCGAGGCCGCCGACGGGGGCACCTTTCTCCTCGACGAGATCGGGCTCCTCGACGTGACACTGCAGGCCAAGCTCCTGAAGGCCATCGAGGACCGCTCGGTGCGGCGCCTCGGTGCGCTGACACCGCGGCGCGTCGACGTCCGCATCCTCGCTGCCACGAATCGAGATCTCGAGCCAGCGGTGCGAGCGGGAACGTTCCGTGCCGACCTCCTCTACCGGCTGCGCGTCCTCACGGTGGAGATGCCGTCGCTCAGGGGTCGGGCGGAGGACATCTGGCTCCTCGCCCAGCACGCCCTCGAGCGCGTCCGCGAACGGTACGGCCTCGCCGAGACGCGGTGGGCTCCGGCCGCGCGCGACGCTATGGTGGCCTCCCGTGGCCCGGCAACGTGCGCGAGTTGACTCACGTCGTCGAGCGCGCGGCGCTGCTCCACCCAGATCGCGCCCTCGGGCCCGAGGTTCTCGGCCTCGCCCCCGCGGACATCTCGCCGATGGCGGAGACGCAGGACGGCGTGTCAGTGGACTTCTCGCGCGGCCCATCGACCTGGAGGGTGTGGAGCGGGGCCTCATCGAGCAGGCGCTCCGGCACGCCGGATGGAATCGCGCGCGGGCGGCCGAGCTGCTCGGCGTGAGCCGCGAGACCCTCCGATACCGGATCGAGAAGTTCCGCCTGACACCCGACCGGGCGCCGGAGTAGCGGGCATTTCCCCATGTTTGGGCGAATGCCCCCCGCCGGTGGCCCAACGCCCACAGGGGCCTTGCAAGCGCCTTGCACGTTCGACCTCCCTGGCGCACCCGGCCGGTTTCTTCAGGCATGCTGGTTGCTGAGATGAGGCCGCGCATGATGATCCGCCGCCGTCGAAGGTAACCCATGAAGCGCCATCTCGGCCGGCTACTGGCTGTGTCGGTTGCTCTTCCCTTCCTGCTGAGCATAACGAGCCTGCCGTGGGACGAGTCGCCCACGCGGGGTATCAAGACCGTCAGCGCACAAAGCGGGGGCTCAGGAGGCGGGGCCGGGGCGGGTGGCCGGACAAGGGTGGCGGCCCAGATAAAGGTGGCGGCCCAGATAAAGGTGGCTCGGACAAGGGCGGTGGCTCGGATAAGGGTGGCGGTCCAGACAAGGGCGGCAACTCGGACAAGGGCGGAACTCCGACAAGGGCGGCAGTCAGACCCCGGGAGCTCTGGAAAGGGCGGCGGGTCGGGCAATTCGGGTGGGAGCGGAAGCTCGGGGTCCTCGAGCGGTAGCGGCGGTGGCGGAGTGAGTTCGGGGAGTCCTGGCTCGGGAAGGGACCGCAGCGGTCAGGACCGGGGACCCGGGTCGCGAGGACAGGACCCCATCGGTGCCGAATTCGGCGGA
The DNA here is from genome assembly GCA_963745015.1 of uncultured Candidatus Rokubacteria bacterium. GTDB lineage: Bacteria > Methylomirabilota > Methylomirabilia > Rokubacteriales > DASRDR01 > DASRDR01. Next base: position 53,483 of record CAVUVU010000003.1, on the reverse strand, counting down.
CACGGATCCCGGGGACGCTCAGGTCGAGGTGGGCTAGACCTCGGAGACCGGAGCGGACCATCCGGTCACGGCGGCGGCGGCGGCCGGGCCGCCAACGCCTCGCCGTCGGACCCCGGCCGAGGATCCTCGACGGCCGGCGGCGGTCGCGAGCCCGGCGCGCCCGGAACTGGTCCCGGCAGCGGTCCTGGTGGCCCTGATGCTCGAGCCTCGGCGACGGCGGCGGCCGAGCTGCCCGGGACGCCGCGCGCTCGGCCAACCAGGCCGCCGTGGAAGCAGGTCGCCAGGCCGCCCAGCGCTCGAGTGGCCCGCATGGCGCCGCCGTCGCGGCCGGCGCCCAGGATGCGGCGGAGCTCTGCCGCGCGGGCCGCCCGGAACGCGCCGAGGCGGCCCGGGAAGCCCAGGCTGCGGCCGCCGATCAGGCCCCGAGGCGCGCACCGCTGCGACGAGGCCGCCCAGCGTGCCGTGGACCTCGCCCAGCTGGCCCGAGAGGCCGCGGAGGAAGCCGCGGACCGCCCCGAGCGATCCGGTGCGCCCCAGCCCTAGCGGGCGCCCGTGGGTGGAACAGCGCTCGTCGCGCTGATCCTCCTCGTCTCGCCAGCACTGGCGCCGGCCCAGGGCCCGCTTGGCGGTCTTCGCCGGGGCATGCAGTCCCAGGCCCTGTTCCGGCAGGGCCAGGTGTTCTACGAGGCGCGCGAGTACGCGGCAGCGCGAGACCGCCTCCTCGACGCAGTGGCCCTCGACGAGGGACACGACGAGGCCCGCGCGCTGCTCGGATGGACCCACTACCACCTCGGCGAGTATCGAGCCGCGCGATCGTTCAAGGCCGGGCTCAGCGACAGCCCTCCTGGGACGGGCTCTACGACGGCCTGGGGTGGAGCCGCCTCAGGCTCGGGCGCTACCACCTCGCGATCGAGGCGTTCCAGTCGGCGCTCGACCTCTCACCCGACCACGGGGATGCCCTGATCGGTCTGGGCACGACGCTCTTCGAGCTCGGACGCTACGAGGCGGCGCTCCCGGCGCTCGAGCGCGCGCTCCGAGGCATGACGACCGTCTCGGCAGTGAGGTCCGGGACGCGCCCGCCGCTCGCGCTCGGCTGGCCTGGAGCCTCTACTACGTCGGGCGACATGCCGAGGCGGTGGACGCGTTCGAACGCGCCCTGCGGGCCGCGCCCGAGGGGCCGGGCCTCTACAACGGTCTCGGCTGGTGTCACCTCCGGCTGGGCGACCGCCGGCGGGCTCGCGCGGCCTTCGAGCGGGCGCTCGCGCTCCGGCCCGGCTACGAGGACGCGGCCGAGGGACTCCGTCAGTCGCGCAGCTGACCGACGCCTTCTAGCTCTGCCGCCCTCTCGCCCCGTCGATGGAGCAGGGGCCCGCGCCGAGCCCGAGTAGAGCCACGCACGCCCCGAGAAGCGTCAGCACGAACTCGACGCCGTCAGGGACGAAGAATCCGCCGCGCAGGTGGACGGTCAGGATCGCCACGAGCATGTCGGCCGCCAGGACCGCGGCGGCGATTCGCGTCCCGGCCCCGAGGAGCAGGGCGAGGCCGCCGACAAGCTCGGCCGTAATCGAGCCCCGCGGCCGCGACCGTCGGGAGCGGAATCCCGAGACTCCCAAGGAATCCAGCGGTGCCAGCAAGCCCGAAGCCGAAGAGCTTCTGCCCGCCGTGAGCGATCGAACACGAGCCCCACGACGATCCGGAGCGTGCAGCACACCCCATCGAGATCCATGCACCCCCCTCAGTATTCGGAAGATCAAAAGCGAGCTCATAGCTCGGGGCGTCTCGTGCCCCACACCGCCTCGCCGTGGGGAACACAGCTCACTGAAAATTGTACCACAGCACCCGGTGCGAACGGCTTCCATGTCACCCTTGACGGCGAGACGCTTGAACTCCTCAAGCATGCCTTGGTCATTCTTAGCCGAGCCATGCCGGAGTTCTTCATCGCTTCTGCGTCTCCGAAACGTCTGTTCTCCTGATCTTTGTACGGCTCATCGCTTCTGCCTCTGGGACGTGTTCCGCCCTCACGAAATGAGAGATGTTTTTTCGCTAGCGCCGCCAACGCCCGGCCACCGCGGAGGACGACGGACCGGCGAGGGAGCCGGCCACCCCGAAGGACGCTGGAGAGCGGCCGACCCGTCTACTGGCCGGCGACGGTCAGTCGGGAGATCTTCAGCGTGGGCGCTGCGGTCCGGTCCCGGAAGGCGAGGTCGTTCCCGACCATCTCGACGTCCTGCATCATCTGCCGAGGTTGCCGGCGATCGTGATCTCCTCGACGGGGTACGTGAGCTCGCCTCCCTCGATCCAGAAGCCGACGGCGCCCCGCGAGTAGTCGCCCGTCACGTAGTTGACCCCGAACCCGATCAGCTCCGTCACGTAGAGCCCCCGGTCGACGGACCGGATGATCTCCTCGGGCGTCCAGGACCCGGGCTCGAGGTAGAGGTTGGTGTAGCCCACCGTCACGCCGCCCCCGTCCTCGCGGGCGGCGTGCCCGGTCGCCGTGAGGCCGAGCCGCCGGGCGCTGTAGGTGTCGAGGAGATAGCTCGACAGGACGCCGCGATCCACCAGCACCGTCCTCCGGCTCGGCAGGCCCTCGCCGTCGAATGGCCGGGATCCGAGCCCCTGGGGCATCAGGGGATCGTCGACGATCGTCACCCGGGGCGACGCGACCGTCTTCCCCCGCTGGCCGACGAGGAACGACGTGCCGCGGTAGAGGCTCGGGCCGGAGGCGGCCACCGCCACACCCCGGATCAGGCTCGCCGCCGTCTCCGGATCGAAGACGACCGGCACCTCCGTCGTCTGGCCCTTGCGGCCGCCGAGCCGGCGCACCGCCCGGCGCGCCGCCTCCCGCCCGATCTCCTCCGGGGGCTTCAGGTCGGCGAGACGACGGGCCGACGTGTACCAGTAGTCGCGCTCCATGTCGCCGTCGTCGGAGGCAACCGGCGTCACCGACAGGGCGAACGACGAGACCCGGAAGCCCGCGGCGAATCCTCCGGTCGAGGCGTAGGCCACCCGGCCCTGGCGGTTGTAGAACTCGGCCCCCTCGGAGTTCCGCACGCGCGCGTCGCTCTCGAGGGCCGCCGCCTCGGCCCGGCGGGCCCAGTCGATCTTCTCCTCGACCCCCATCGCATGGCCTTCGGGGTCCCACAGCTGGAGATCCGGAATGTCCCGCGCGAGCGCCTCCCCCGAAGGCAGCCCCGAGTGCTCGTCGCGCCGGGTCACCTGCGCCAGCCGCACGCTCTCGTCGACGAGCCGCGCGAGCGCGCCCGGCGAGAGATCCGACGTCGTCGCCGACGCGGAGCCGGACTCGGTGAAGATCCGGAGCGAGCAGCGGTTCTCGCGGGCGTGCTTGAGGGACTCGACCGTTCCCAGCCGGACCTGCACGGTCTGGAGCTCTTCCTCCACCATGAAGGCGTCGGCCTCGACGGCGCCTCCGGTGCGCGCGCGCCGGAGGAGATCCTCCAGCCGATCGAGCATCTCCGCCCCGGCGCCGGTGGCGAGGACTTGCCCGGCCATCTCCTAGATCTCGGTCCCGCCGACGGTGATCCCGTCGATGCGGATCGTCGGCAGGCCCACGCCCACCGGCACCGACTGCCCCTCCTTCCCGCACGTCCCCACCCCCTCGTCGAGGGCGAGGTCGTGACCGACGCGGGTGACGCGGGTGAGGGCGTCCGGCCCCGAGCCGATGAGCGTGGCTCCCTTGACCGGCACGGTCACGCGGCCGTCCTCGATCAGGTAGGCCTCGCTCGCCGAGAAGACGAACTTGCCGCTCGTGATGTCCACCTGCCCGCCCCCGAACGCGACCGCGTACAGCCCCCGCGCGACCGAGCGCACGATGTCCTCCGGCGGCTCCTCGCCGGCCAGCATGAACGTGTTCGTCATGCGCGGCATCGGCGGGTGCTGGAACGACTCCCGGCGGCCGTTGCCGGTGAGCCCCGTCCCCAGAAGGCGCGCGTTGAGCCGGTCCTGCATGTAGCCGCGCAGCACGCCGTTCTCGATCAGGACGGTCCGGCTGGTCGGCGTCCCCTCGTCGTCGACGTTCAGCGAGCCTCGACGGTTGGGCATGGTCCCGTCGTCGACGACCGTGACGAGATCGGAGGCGACCCGCTCGCCCACTCGCCCGGTGAAGGCGGAGACGCCCTTCCGGTTGAAGTCTCCCTCGAGCCCGTGGCCGATCGCCTCGTGGAGGAGGATCCCGGGCCAGCCGGGGCCGAGCACGACCGTCATCGTGCCCGCCGGCGCCGCGACGGCGCCCAGCTTGACGAGGGCCTGGCGCGCCGCTTCCCGGGCGAAGCGGGCCCAGCGCTCCCCGTCGACGAAGTAGTCGAACGCCACGCGCCCGCCGCCGCCGAAGCTGCCCACCTCCCGGCGCCCGCCGTCCTCGACGACCACGGTGACGTTCAGCCGGGTCAGGGGCCGCACGTCCGCCAGCTGCCAGTTGGCCGACGTGGCGATCAGCACCATCTGCTCGAGCGAGGCGAGCGTGGCGATGACCTGCCGGATCCGCGGATCCTGGGCTCGCGCCACGCGATCCACCTGGCCGAGGAGGGCCACCTTGGCCGTGAGGTCCGCCTCCACCGGCGCCAGCGCCAGGTGATAGAGGTCGTGCGGCCGCGGGCTGCCGTGGACGGCGACCGGGCCCGACTCGCCGGGATGCTCGGCGATGGCCTGGGCCTGCCGCGCCGCCACCTCGAGGTGGCGGATGTCGAGGTCGTCGGTGTACGCGTAGCCCGTTCGCACCCCGGCCTGGGCCCGGACGCCGCCGCCCTGGCTGATGGTCCGGGAAGCCTTCTTGACGACCCCGTCCTCGAGGACGAGCTCCTCCGCCACCTGGTACTCGATGAAGACGTCGGCATAGTCGACCCGGCTGGCCGCGGACCCGACCAGGGTCTCCAGGCGGGACTGGGTGAGGCCAAACCGGTCGGCGAAGAAGCGCTCGGGACGGGCTGGAGAGGCGGTCGTCGTCATGAGAGTCTCCCGGGTCGGGGGTGTCCGGAAAGGCTGGGAGCACCCTCATCGTAGCACAGGGGTCACCCCGGGTCGGCGGACGATACAGGATGCAGTTTTCTTTATCTAGCCATGTACTTAGTGGTCATCATCAGACTCATCCGTTGAGATCGAGACCGTCTCCGGGGCCGCCCCGGCCACGCAGGCCTGGACGACCTCGTGGAGGGTCCGGAGCCCCTGGATCACCGAAGGCCCCGGGGACAGGAGGTCCCCCGACGGCAGGGCATGGAGGCGACCCGTCCGGACGGCCGAGATCCCGCTCCACCCCGGCCGCCGGCGGATGGCGTCCAGGTCGACCGGCTTCCCGCACCAGGACGCGACGATGATCTCCGGGTCTCGCCGGACGACCTCGGCCGGATCCACGATTCGCCCCCGGGCGTCCCGACGGTCCCGGAGCTCGGGAAAGACGTCCTGGCCGCCGGCAACCTCGATCAGCTCCGACACCCAGCGGATCCCCGAGATCGGCGGGTCCCCCCACTCCTCGAAGTACACACGCGGCCGGTCCGGCCAGACGCTCGAGAACTCCCGCACCTGACGGATCTCGTCCTGGATGTCCACGACGACGCCGCGCGCGGCGGCCTCGCACCCGAGCGCGCCGCCGATCACGAGAATGGCCTGGAAGATCTCGGTGAGGCTCCGCTGGTTCAGGGCCAGCACGGGGATCCCCGCCTGGACCAGCTCGCGCACGACGTCCGCCTGCAGGTCGGAGAACGCGAGGACCAGATCGGGAGCGAGCTCGACGATCCGGTCGACGCGAAACGTGGTGAACCCGCCGACCTTCGGGAGCTGTCGGGCCGCCGGCGGCCGCCGGGCGGTGCCGGGCACGCCGACGACGCGGTCCCCCGCCCCGACCGCGAACGCGATCTCGGTCGTCTCCGAAGTCAGGCAGACGACGCGGCGAGGATACGGCGCAGGCGGCGTGCCGTACACGAGGGCATCCTATCACCGGCCGATGCAGGCGATCCGGGAGGATGGCGGCGCCGGGCAGTGACGACCGTCCCTCGACCACGTAGTCGCGGACGAGACGTGCCGTGACGGGCGTGAAGAGGATGCCGCTCCGGTAGTGACCCGTCGCGGCCAGGAGTCCGGGAGCGCCCGGCCACGGTCCCACGACCGGCAGGCCGTCCGCGGTCGCCGGTCTGAGACCCGCCCACGCGCGCAGGAAACGGCGAGAACCGATCCCGGGCACCGTGTCGAACGCCTCTCTCAGGAGCCACGCCAGGCCGTCGAGCGTCACGTCCCGATCGGCGACTCCGTCCTCGACGGTCGCGCCGAACAGACATTCCCCCGACAGGCGCGGAACCACGTAGACGTCGTCGCGGAAGATGACGTGGCGGATCAGTCCGGCCGCATTGTCCAGCGCCAGAATCTGCCCCTTGACCGGGCGCACGGTCAGCTCCGCCGGGGCGCCCTCGATGGCCCCGCTCCACGCCCCGGCGGCCAGGATGACCGTCCCCGCCTCGATGGTCCCGAGGGTCCCCGCCCGCACGCCGGTGATCCGGCTCCCCGTCCGGACCAGGGCGTCCACGGGCTGGCCGATCAGGTAGCGGACACCCCGGCGCTCGCCGGCGCGCACGAGCGCGCGCACCAGCTGCACGTTGTCGACCCAGGAGCTTCGCGAGAGATGAAGCGCCCCGAGCGCCGCGCGGCTCACGGCAGGCTCGAGACGGCGGAGATCGTCCGGCCCGACGAGCGAGATCCCTTCCTCGTGCGCGGCCGGGTCGCTCGCGACGCGCTCGGCCTGGCGAACCTCCTCCGGGGTCATGCAGAGACGGAGGTGCCCGGTGCGGCCCAGGCCGACGTCGATGCCGGACTCGTCCCGGAGCGCCGTCGCGAGGGACTCGTGGAGATCGCGGCTCAGGCGGCCGAGGAGGGCAACGGGATCCCGTCGTGAGCGGTCGGGAACCGACAGGATCCCGGCCGACGCGCCCGAGGCCTCGGCACCGGGCGCCGTGCGCTCGATGACCACGACGCTCAGTCCGGCGCACGCGAGCTCGTACGCGCAGGCAGCCCCGATCGCCCCTGCTCCGACGACGACGGCGTCGGGACGGGTCAACTGACCCGGCGCGAGACGATGGCCGGCGGCGCGGGAACGCTCAATCCGGCGACCCGAACGCGTTCCGGTGGAGTCGCCGGGCGATGCGCCCGGCCTTGTAGGCCGCCCGGCCCGCCTCCACCGCGTGGCGCATCGCTTCCGCCATGACCTCCGGGTCGCGCGCCTCGGCGATGGCCGAGCTCACCAGCACGGCGTGGCAGCCCAGCTCCATGGCGAGCGTCGCATCCGAGGCGGTGCCGATCCCCGCGGCCACGATGACCGGAACCGTCGCCGTGTCGAGGATCAGGCGGATCGCGTAGGGGTTGCGGACCCCGAGCCCCGAACCCGCCGGCGCCGGCTGGAGCAGGATGGCCGCCGCGCCGGCCTCCTCGAGCCGCCGGGCGGCGACCGGATCGTCGCCCGCCACCGGCAGCGCGACGAACCCGTCCCGCGAGAGGGTGCGCGTCGCCTCGAGAACCGCCGGGAGGTCGGGCATCTCGGTCCGGGCATCCCCGACCACGTCGATCTTCACGAAGTCGCCGAGTCCCGACTCCCGCGCGAGGTACGCCGTTCTCACGGCCTCGTCCGCCGTCCGGCACCCGGTGGTGGCCGCGACCAGGGTGAAGCGCCCCTGGTCGATCGACGCCAGGAGGGAGCCGCCCGGACTCGCGAGGTCGAGATCCCGGACGGCGAGCGTGACGAGCTCCGATCCCGCGGCGTCGTGGCTCCGCCGCATGATCTCCTCCGACGGGTAGCGCTCGGCCCCCACGACGAGTCGCGACCGGAAGGACCGCGTCGCAATCACCAGCGGCTCGTCCCACATTCTCCCGACCTCCTCCAAAGCGCGAACCGCGCCGGAAACCGGCGCGGTCGTCGAGCCTACTATACCGGCGCCGGAAGACGGCGGCTACGCCGGCTCCCCCGCCCGCCGTGCCGCGGGAGACGCCAGGCGGCGCTGCGCGACGCCGCGCCGGGCGCGGGATCGGGGGGGACGGCGCGGCGCCGGCCTCGCGAGCGGTTCCGGCCGGCCGGGGCTAGTCCGAGCGGAGCCTGGGGTCCAGGGCGTCGCGAAGGCCGTCGCCGAGCAGGTTGAACCCCAGAACCGACAGCATGATGGCCGCGCCCGGGAAGAAGAACACCCACCAGGCGCCGCTCGTGAAGTACTTGTACGAGTCGGACAGCATCGCGCCCCACTCCGGGGTCGGCGGCTGGGCGCCCAGGCCGAGGAACCCCAGCGCGGCCGCCTCCAGGATGGCGAACGCGATCGCGAGGGTCGTCTGGACGATGAGCGGGGGCAGCGAGTTGGGGAAGATGTGGCGGGAAACCACGTGCGGGCCGCTGCCCCCGAGAGCCCTCGCCGCCGTGACGAACTCCAGCTCGCGGAGCTCGAGCACCGCTCCCCGGGCGATCCGCGCGTAGATGGGGATCGCCACGATGCTGATGGCCAGGAGCGAGTTCCGGAGCCCGGGTCCGATCATGGCCACGATGGCGATCGCCAGGAGCGTCCCCGGAAACGCCAGCAGGATGTCCATGCAGAACATGATGACGAGGTCGGACGTCCGCCCGACGTAGCCCGCCACGAGGCCGAGCAGCGACCCGACCGCCGCCGCCACGATCACGGAGCTGATCCCGAGGCCGAGCGACACCCGCGCCGCGTGGATGACCCTCACCAGGTTGTCGCGCCCGAGGGAGTCCGTGCCGAAGGGATGCGCGCCGCTGGGCGGTCGGAGCCGCTCGGTCAGGCTCGAGTCCGTCTTGGGATCGTAGTGGTGCACGAACGGGGCGAGAACCGCGACCAGGACGAACACGCACACGATCACCAGACCCACGCGCGCCACCGGGCTCGACAGGAGCCGGCGCCACGCCGCCGCCGCCGGGCTCTGTCCGCGAGCCGCGGGCGCCATGACCGGATCGAGGGCCGCCGCCTGGGTCGTGACGCCCATCAGTCGTACTTGATCCGCGGGTCGACCGCGGCGTAGAGGAGGTCCGTGAAGAGGTTCACCACGACCACGATGACGCCGATGAAGAGGCTCGCCCCCTGGACGATCGGGTAGTCGCGCGACTCGATCGACTCGTACACCCAGCGCCCGATCCCCGGCCAGGAGAAGATGGTCTCGGTGAGGATCGCCCCCGCCAGCAGCGAGCCGACCTGAAGCCCGACCACCGTGAGCACCGGCAGGAGCGCGTTCCGGAGCCCGTGGCGCAGGACCACGGCCGCCCGCGACAGACCCTTGGCGTCCGCCGTGCGGATGTAGTCGCGCGACAGGATCTCGAGCATGCTGGCCCGCATCATCCGCGCGATCACGGCGAGCGGGATCGTGGCGAGGGCGATCGCGGGCAGCAAGAGGTGCCGGAGCGCGTCCGGGATCATCGCCCAGTTGCCCTGGAGGACCGCGTCGAGCAGGACGAAGTGCGTCCACGGCTCGTAGTCGGCCACGCTGTCGAGCCGGGCTCCGGTCGGCAGCCAGCGGAGCTCGACGGCAAACACCCAGGCGAGCATCACGCCCAGCCAGAAGATCGGCATCGAGACCCCGGTCAGCGCGAGGAGGCGGGAGAGACTGTCGATCAGCGACTTCCGCCAGACGGCGGACACGATGCCGATGGGAATCCCGAGCAGGAGGGCGAGGACGATGGCGGCCGCCGCCAGCTCCACCGTCGCGGGGAACCGCCGGAGGATGTCGGTGAACACGGGGTCGCCGCGGACGATCGAGACGCCCAGGTCCCCCCGGATGGCCTTGCTCATGTAGAGCAGGTACTGCTCGTGGATGGGGCGGTCCAGGCCGAGCCGGGCCCGGACCTCGGCGACCTTCTCGGGCGTCGCCCGCTCGCCGAGCATGGTGACCGCGGGGTCACCGGGGATCAGGTGGACGAAGCTGAAGACGAGGACCGAGACCCCGAGGAGGACGGGGATGATGGTGAGGCTCCGCCGGATGGCGTAGCGCCTCACCGGTTCCCCGTCCTCCGACAGGGTCTCCGCGCGCTACTGGATCGGATTCCGTTGAACCGCTCGTCGTCGAGCGGGCTCGGCACGTACCCCTTCACCTTCTTCGAGAACGCCAGCGGCGGCTCGTTGTTGGCGACGAACACGCGCGACACGTTGTCGTGGATCATCTGCTCGGCCTGCCGGTAGAGCTTCGCGCGCTCATCCTGGCTCGTCAGCGTGGAGGCACGCTTGAGCAGGTCGGACAGCGGCGGGTTCGAGTGGAACCCCTCGCGCGACGGCTTGTCCTGGCAGAAGAAGTAGCACAGGAAGTTGTCGGGATCGCCGTTGTCACCGGTCCACCCCAGCATGTACAGGGGGAGCTGGCCGTTCTTCCTCTTGTCGAGGTAGTTCGCCCACTCCACGGTCTGGAGCTGGCCCTTGATCCCGACCTTCGCCAGATCGGCGGCGATCGCCTCGCCGATCTCCTTCGGGTTCGGGAAGTACGGGCGCGAGCGGGACATGTACCAGAAGACGAGCGGCTCCTTCTTGCCGTCCTCCCAGGTGATCTCGCTGAAGCCGTTCGGGAAGCCCGCCTGCTTCAGGAGGTCCTGGGCCTTGGCCGTGCTGTACTCGTAGCCCTTCAGCTCCTTGTTGTAGCCCCAGAGCGGCGGGGGCTGGAACTGGGTGGCCACGAGGCCGGTGCCGCCGTAGAGCGCGTCGACGATCGCCTTCTTGTTGATCGCGTGCGCGATGGCCTGGCGGACACGCTTGTCCTGGAACTCCTTCACCTTGTAGTTGAACGCCACGTAGCCGGTGGTGTTCGTGGGGCGGAGCTGGACCTGGAGGTTCGAGTCGGCCTTGAGAACCTTCAGGTCGTCGGGGTTGACCCCCTCGATCCCGTGGACCTCGCCGGCCTTGAGCGCGGCCACCCGCTGGGAGTTGTCCTTGATGTTGCGGACGATGGCCCGCTTGACGCTGGCCTTCTTCCCCCAGTAGTCGCCGTTGGCCTCGAGCACGACCTCCTGGTTCGGCTTCCACTCGACGAACTTGAAGGCGCCGGTCCCCACCGGGTGCTTCCCGAAATCCGTGCCCCACTTCTCGACGGCCTTCGGGCTGGCGATGCCGAAGGGGAACATGGCGATGTTCTGGAGGAACGGCGCCTGCGGCTGCCGGAGCGTGAACTTCACGGTGTGGCTGCCGGTCGCCTCGACCTTCTCGATGACCGACTTGTCGTCGAAGCCGTCGAACTGGCCCTCGAAGTACTCGAAGGTCTGGCCGGCCTTGAGCTGGTTCTCGTGCTGCGGATTCTTGGTGTTCATCCAGCGCTCGAAGTTCCAGACGACGGCCTTCGCGTCGAACGGCTCGCCGTCGTGGAACTTCACGTTCTTCCGGAGCTGGAGCGTCCACGTCTTGCCGTCGGCCGAGGCCTCGGCCTTCTCGGCGAGCGCCGGCTGGACCGTGGTCGTGCCCGGCTTGAACTCGTAGAGCGTGTCGTAGACCTGCCGCGTGATCTTCGCGGAGATCCCGTCCGTGATGACGGCCGGGTCGAACTGGACCGGCTCGCCCTGGCCGCCGAAGATGAAGGTCTGGGCCATGGCCGGGCCCGCCGCGCCGAGCAGCAGGACGGCCGTCACCAGGAGTACGGCTCGCGTGAAGCGCATGGGTGGTTCTCCTTCTTGGATGGTTGGAGTAGCTCGGAAAGGTGCCCAGACTATAGCCCCGCGGCCTGTCCGCAGCAACTGGGCGGCCGCCCGGACGGGCTCGGCCACGGCCTGGCTGCCGGCCCGTGCAGGGCGGTGTGAATCAGCCGGATCGAAGCGTGAGACCGGCCCCATCAGCGCGGCGCCGGGGCCGGCCGGCCGCCGCGCCCATCCAGCTGGCCACCCAGCTCGGCCGGCTCGGTCGTGGGCGCCTGGCACGCGTACCTCTCGCAGACGTAGGCCGTCGGCCGGCCGGCGCGGGCCCGCTTGCCGGCAAGGAGCGGAAGGTCCTCCGCGGATCCCTCCGGGCCTCCGGTGAGGACCCGGTTCGGGAGGTAGCGGCGGAAGACCTCCGCCAGAAGCGGCGCGAGGAGCGGCTCCCGCCCGGCCGGAGGGCTGTCCCCCGCCCACACGACGGCCACCTCGACGGGAGACCCGAGGTGGAAGTCCAGCGCACCCAGGAAGCGCCCGAACCCCGAGGGGTACCGCGCCATCAGGGGCGCGACCGATCGGATGGTCGCCGCGCCGCGCTGCTCGAGATCCGCGTCCCCGGTCAGCGACGGCGAGGCGAAGCAGGACGTCGGCCGCCACCGACGAGCCGCAGGGAACCGCCGAGTCGAAGAGACTCCGCGGCCGCACGACGAGGGCTTCGTGGTCCCGCCCGGTGTCGAAGAACCCCTCGGCCTCCGGGTCCCAGAAGAGGTCCGTCATCGAGCCGGCCAGTCCCGCGGGCGGCGCCGAGCCACCGCTGATCGAGCGTCGCCTCGTGGAGCGCGAGGAGCCCGTCGACCACCATCGCGTGGTCTTCCAGGTACCCGAGGAGCTTCGCCCGGCCGTCCTTCCAGGTCCGGAGGAGCCGGCCATCCCGGACGAGGGCGGACAGGAGGAACGCGGCGTTCCGCTCGGCGAGCTCGAGGTAGTCGGGGCGCCCGAGCGCGCGCGACGCCTCGGCGAAGGCGCGGAGCATCATGCCATTCCAGCCCGACAGCACCTTCTCGTCCCGGCCGGGCTTGACCCGCCCCTCGCGGTGCGCGAACAGGACGGCGCGAGCCCGGCGAAGGAGCTCCGAGACCCGGTCCGGCGCGAGACCCAGCGCGGCCGCCACCTCGCCCGGATCGCGCGGGACATGAAGGATGCTCCGGCCCTCGAAGTTGGCCCCGTCGGCCACGCCCCAGTAGTGGAGGGCGACCCGGGCGGTCTCGGGATCGAGCAGCGCCTCGATCTCCGCGGAGTCCCAGAGGAAGAACTTCCCCTCCTCCCCTTCCGAGTCCGCGTCCTGGGTGGAGTAGAAGCCACCCTCGGGGTGGGTCATCTCGCGGACGACGTAGTCCAGCGTCTCCTCGGTCACGCGGCGGTACTCGGGATCGCCCGTCGCCTGCCAGGCCTGCAAGTAGAGGAGCGCGAGCTGAGCCTGGTCGTAGAGCATCTTCTCGAAGTGGGGCACCAGCCAGACCTGGTCGACCGAATAGCGGTGGAAGCCGCCGCCCAGCTGGTCGTAGATCCCGCCCCTGGCCATGCGCGTGAGGGTCTGCCGGACCATCTGGAGGGCGTCGGGCGCATCGCGCCGGCGCCAGTAGCGGAGGAGGAAGTCGAAGGCCATCGGCTGCGGGAACTTGGGCGACCGGCCGAGCCCGCCGTATCGGGCGTCGAACTCGGCCCGGAGCGCCTGGTAGGCGGCGTCGAGCATCGAGGGCTCGAGGAGGTCCCCGCCCGCCGCGGACGCGCTCCGCCTGGCGGAGCCGATCGAGCAACTCCTGCCCGACCTGGGTCGCGTCCCCGCGCCGGTCGCGGTAGTACTCGGACACGGCCTCGAGCACCCGGGGGAACCCCGGCATCCCGTGGCGGTCCCCCGGAGGGAAGTACGTCCCTCCGTAGAACGGGACGCCGTCGGGCGTGATGAACACCGTCATCGGCCAGCCGCCGTGGCCCGTCATCGACTGGACGGCCTGCATGTAGATCGAGTCGACGTCCGGGCGCTCCTCCCGGTCGACCTTGATGTTGACGAAGCGCTCGTTCATCAGGCCTGCGATCGCGGGATCCTCGAACGACTCGCGCTCCATGACGTGGCACCAGTGACAGGCCGAGTAGCCGACGGACAGGAGGAGCGGCCGGTCCTCGCGACGCGCCCGCTCGAACGCCTCGGGACCCCAGGGATACCAGTCGACCGGGTTGTACTGGTGCTGGAGGAGGTACGGGCTCGTCTCGCCGGCCAGGCGATTGGGCGTCCGGCCTTCGCCCTGGCCGTGATGCGTCGCGTGGCTCACGCCGACGTCGCCCGCCGGTAGAACGGCAGCGCCGCGACCTCGGCCGCGAGCGGCTCCCCTCCGTTCCCGCACCTCGACCCGCGTCCCGGGCTCGTGGTGCTCCCGCCGCAGGAACCCGAGGCCCAGCGCCACCCCGAGGGCCGGCGAGAGGACCGCGCTCGTGATCCGCCCCACCTCTTTCCCCTCGACCAGGACCGGCGCCCCGGCGGCCGGGACCCGCGCGTCGAGGAAGCGGAAGCCCACGATCTGCCGGTTCACGTGGCCGCGGTAGGTGATCCGGGCGACCACCTCCTGGCCGACGTAGCAGCCCTTGGTCAGGGAGTAGGCGTCGGTGAGCGGCGCCTCCAGGAGGAGCGTGGAGGGATCCACGTCGATCCCGTACCGCACGACGCCGGCCTCCACGCGGAGGACCTCCCACGCCTCCCGTCCGACCGGCCGGGCGCCGGCGTCACGGAGGCGATCCCAGAGCGGGGCGAGCCCCTCGGTCGGGACCCAGAGGTCGTAGCCCTCCTCCCCCGCTCCCTCCGTCCGCACGACCCGGAGCTCCGTCCCTTCCCACGGCACGGTGAGGTGCTGCCAGCGCCTGAGGTCCGGCAGGCTGCGCCCCAAGGTCGACTCGACCGCCTTGCGAGCGTGCGGGCCCGCGACGGTCAGGATCCCCGACGCCCCGCTCACGTCCTCGAGCTCGACGCGCTCGGAGAAGTGGTACCGGTCGATCGCCGCCAGCAACGGCTCGGCGAGCGGCCGGTCGGTCTCGAGGACGAGCCGGTCGTCGAGCGCGTGGACCACGAGGAGGGCGGTCACCTTCCCGAACGTGTCGAGGAGCGCCGCCTCGATCCCCTGGCCCGGCTGGAGCCCCTTCACGTCGTTCGTCACGAGCCCGTGGAGGAACGGAGCGCGGTCCTTCCCGGTCATCTCGATCTTGCCGCGCTCGGAGCGGTCGATCAGGCCCGCGCGCTCGCGCACCGCCTCGTGCTCGGCGGCCGGGTCGCCGTAGCTCGCCGGAACGAGCACGTCCGCGGCGTCGGCGAAGCGCGCGCCGAGGCGCTCGTGGGCATCGTGGAGTGGGAGTCGCTCGCTCATGGGTCCTTCGTCCCGTCCGCCATCATTATACCGACCCCCGTCCTCTCCCTGCTCGCCGGCCCACTCCCGACGGTGCGTCGACGAGAACCACGGGCGTTCGGAGAGGATGCGCGTCCCCGCACACGCCGCGAGTGGCCGATGCGCCTTCAGGCGAGGCGGCCCGCTATAATCGGCCCCGTGCGACCGAAGCTCGCCCGCCGGCGCCCGTCCCGAGCGGATCAGGACACCCGGGCGCGCCGGCGCTTTCGGGAGGGCCTCCTGCGCTGGTACGCGCGCCACCAGCGCGATCTCCCCTGGCGCCGGACGCGCGATCCCTACCACGTGCTGGTCTCGGAGATCATGCTCCAGCAGACCCAGGTGGACCGAGTCATCCCGAAGTATCACGAGTTCCTCGGCCGCTACCCGACGCTCGAGGCGCTGGCCACGGCGGACGTCGCCGAGGTGACGCGCACGTGGTACCCCCTCGGCTACAACATTCGCCCGGTGCACCTCCACGGCATCGCGCGGGAGGCGGTCGCGCGCTACGGCGGACGACTTCCGGCCGACGACAAGGCGCTCCGCGCGATGAAGGGAATCGGCCGGTACACGGCGGGCGCCGTGAGGTCGTTCGCCTACGGGGCGCGCGCCCCCATCCTCGACACCAACGTCCGGCGCGTCCTCGGCCGCGTCTTCCACGGGGTCGACGGCCGCCGCGTCTCGACGGCCTCGCTGTGGAAGCTCGCCGAGCAGGTCCTCCCGCGCGCGCGTGTCTACGACTTCAACCAGGCCCTGATGGACTTCGGGGCGACCTGGTGCACCGCGAGGAAGCCGCTCTGCCTCCCCTGCCCGATGCGGCGCTTCTGCCGCGCGTATCCGTGGGACGCCAGCTGACGCGGCGCCGGGGCTTGCCGAAGCGGCCCGCCGGACCTGAGCCACGCCTCGCTCGCACGAGCGCTCCGGCAGGTCGCCGCGTGCCGCGCATGCCCGACGATGCGCGGCTGGCGGAAGTTCCCGGCGGGCGCTCTCGGCCGGCGCGATGCCCGCTTCGCCCTCGTCGGCGAGGCGCCGGGCATCGCGAGCATCGAGAACGGGCGCCACTGGACCGGCGCCGGCGGAATGATCCTGCGGCGCGAGATCCGGCGTCTCGGGCTCGACCTCGAGGACCTCTTCTACCTGACCAACGCCGTCAAGTGCTGGCCCGCGGCGGCGCGGGCACGCGAGGGCGGCCGCCCGGGAAACCGTAGCCCGCTCGCGAGCGAGGCGCGGCGGTGCCAGCCGTTCCTCGCCGCCGAGCTCGAGGCGCTGCGCCCCGAGGTCGTGGTCGCCGTCGGCGCCGTCGCCGCGCGCGCCGTGCTCGACCAGCCCGTGCGTCTGCCGGACGATCACGGGCGGCGCTACCGGGCAGACGCGCGAGAGGTGGTGGTCCTCCTCCACCCGGCGAACGCGAGCCGACATCCCGGCGTGTGGCCGACCTACCGCGCCTCGCTCCTCGCGCTCTTCGGAGAGCTGGCCGCGCGGGCCGGCTTCCCCGTGGTGGAGGTCACCGCCGCGATCGTCGAGCGCTCGGGCCGCTTCCTCGTGACGCGGCGCGACCCGGCGAAGCATCTCGGCGGGCTGTGGGAGTTTCCCGGCGGGAAGCGCGAGCCGGGCGAGTCGCTCGAGACGTGCCTCACCCGCGAGCTCGACGAGGAGCTGGGGGTCCGGATCCGCGTGGGCCACCCGCTCGCGGTCGTACCGTGGGCTTATCCGGACCGGCGCGTTCTCCTCCACTTCTTCCGCTGCCGGATCCAGCAAGGGCGGGTCGCGCCCCGCGAGGGCCAGCCCTACCGCTGGGTGACGGCCGGGGAGCTTCGCGCTCTTCCCATGCCCCCCGCCGACGCGGAGGTGGTGGCGCGCCTCACCCCGGCGTCAGGCTAGGCGGCCCGCGTATCCGGGACGCGCGGCCCCGTATCGTCTCGTCCACGTCGACGTGCCGGTGCGTCCTTGTTTCACAACGACTTACGGCCGATCTTCTCAGGCATCCCCTTTGCTCTCCCCGTGCCCTCAGGTGCGATCCACGAGGGAGGGCATTCACATGGCACACCGCGGGACATGGTTCTCGATCCGGAGGCCGGGGTGGCTCGTCACCGCCCTGCTCACGCTGGCGATCGGCCTCGTGGCGGGGGCGCCGCGGCCGAAGGGTCCGAGCGCGGACGTCTGGACCGTGCTGGTCCAGACGGGAGACGAGCTCGCAGCCGGTGAGCTGACGGCCACCCTGGGCGGTCAGCCACTCACGGCCGGCAAGGCGTATCTCCTGGCCTTCCACCAGGCGCAGGACGCGGGTGACCTCGAGCACGTCCTCGCCGTGGCGGATCGGCTGGACGCGGCGAGCGAGCCGGGCCTGGCGACGCACGTCCGCCGCGCGGCGGACACCCTTCTCGCGGAAGCCGGCCGATAGTCCGCGCCCTCCTGCCGGCCGGCCGGCAGGGGGAGGGGTGCGATGCGGTCTAGCCGCGGACGAGCGCGAGCTTCTGGAGGCTGCGGATCTCTCTGGGCGGGGTCTCGTGGCGTCCCTTGGCCGTGAACGCCACCTCGGCCACGTAGAAGTCCCCATGCGAGTCCATGACCACGCCGTGCGGGGCGATGAACTCGCCCGGCCCCTCGCCCCAGAACTTTCCGCCCACGCGGGCGAGCAGATCGCCCTTCAGGGTGAGCACGCTCACCCGGGCGCCGATGTTGGGGACGGCCGCGTTGACCGGGAGATGGCTGGGCAGCTCGCCGACGAAGAGTCTCCCGCCGTTCCCGCGGTCGACGTAGATCGCGCAGGCCCGGTGGAGGTTGTTGATCTGGTACTGGTAGTGACCCTTCGCGTCGAACACCTGGACGCGATGGTTCTCCCGGTCGGCCACGTAGACGAGACCCTCGGAATCCGTCGCGATGTTGTGCGGGATGTTGAAGCACCCCGGGTCGGTGCCCGGCTCGCCCCACGAGAGGAGCAGGCGCCCCTTCGGGTCGTACTTGTGCACGCGGGAGTTCCCGTACCCGTCCGAGACGTAGATGTCGCCGGTCTGCGGCGAGAGCGCGACGTGGGTCGGCCGGTTGAACGGCTTCCCGCCGTGGGCGGGCGACGGCTTGTCGGGGTCGCCGATCGACAGGAGGAGCTTCCCGTCGGCCGTGTAGTGGCGGATGGTGTGGTTGCCGTCGTCGGTCAGCCAGACGGTGTCGTCCGGGCCGATCGTGATGCCGTGGGCCCGGCTGGTCATTCCCTCGCCCCACGAGCGGAGGAACTTGCCGTGCCGGTCGAAGATGATCACGGGGTGGGCCCCGCGGTTGTAGACGTAGACGTTGTCCTTCGAGTCGACGCCGACGGCCGTCGCCTCCACGAAGCTCCAGCCGTCGGGGAGCTTCCCCCATCCCGGCACCGCGGCATACGTCGGGCGCTGCGTCGCCACCGTCATGATCGCCCCTCCGAGCCTACTTCAGCGTGTACTGCACGAGCTCCCAGGTGTCCTTGCCCTTCCCCTCGTAGTGCGCCGAGGTCCGCTCCCGCAAGCGCTTCACCAGCTGCTTCGCCTGCGGCGAATACCAGACCTGCTCCTTCTTGACGCCCCAGTTGGTGCTGGGCTCGCTCTCGATCAGGAACGCGCGGAACTTCCCGGCCGGCACGGTGATCTCGTCGTACTCCTTCACCCGCCAGAACACCTCGACCGGGGTCCACGAGAGCCCCTTCTGGTTGTCCTGGAACGTGAACACCGAGCGCCACTCCTTGCCGACGTGGAACGGGAAGTCGAACGACCGGAGCGACGGCGACGCCTCGCGGAGGATCCGCCCGTCGGAGGCGACCGCCACGAAGTTCAGGTCGCGGTCGTACAGGATGGTCTCGTTCCCGGCGGCGAAGGCGAGGACGCCCGCGTTCTTGTACACGTCGTCCTTCGTGAACGTGAGCGTGACCATCTGGGGAGCGTTCCAGGCCGAGTCCTCGACCTTGTAGGTCCAGGAGGAGCCGGGCCTGATGTACGGCGCGTCGACGATGGCGGACAGAGGCGGCAGCGGCTTCTTCCCGCACCCGCCCAGCGCGAGCATCGCGATGGCCATGGTCACGGCCGCCAGCGTCCCCGATCCCTTGAAGCGCCTCTGGATCATCCTTCGCACCTCCCTCGTTGGCCTCGTTCGGCGTCGGTCAGCAACCGGGGGCGTGGTGGATGCCTCCGGTCCGGAGTGCCATGCCCTGGAGCTCCTCGGCCAGCTCGAGCGTCCGGGTCGCGGCGCGCCGCGCCGCCTCCTGCGTCTCCGGCGTCGTCGCGTAGCGCAGGAGCAGGCGCCGGCCGAGCTCGTGGTGATGACGCTCGTCCGGCTCGATGACGTCCCGGTAGAGTCGCGCCGTGGCCTCGTCGCCCGCGCCCTCGCAGAACTCGATGAACTGCCGGTTCTTCACGACCGCGATGGCCTCCCGGGTGAACTGGCCGGCGGCGACGCGCTCCACCGTGGTCCGCAGCCCGTCGAGATACTGGAAGAGGGGCCCGTAGCCCTTCGCGAGCGGGTCGAACCCCCGGGCGTCGAAGCCCATCTCCTGCAGCCGGTCGGCGATCAGCCGGTAGTGCTTGGCCTCGTCCCCGACCTGGCGGGCGAGCGCCAGCTTGACGTCGATCTCGGCCGTCGTCGCCAGCCACCGGGCCGCGCTCTCGGTCGCCTCGATCTCGTTCTTCAGCGCGACCTTGAGGAGGTTCACGACCGTGAGGTCTCCCTCGACCTCGGGCTTCAGCGTCGACTCGGGGGCGAGCCGCTTCAGCAGCTCCTGGTTCTTCGCGTCCAGGTCCCGGACGAAGGCTTCCGCGTCCATGCCCGCCCCTCCCGTCACGGTGAGCCCGCGCCCGATGCGCTCCCGGCCTCCACGTACCCGCGCAAGAGCTCCGGCAGCTCGCCCGTGAGGGTCTCGCGGGTCACCACGCGGTCGCACCGCTCGTGGAGGGGCTTGGTCGCCTTCCAGAGCACGTGGGTCGTCCAGCCCAGCACGGGCGCCGGGCGCCCCGCGGCCTCGATCGCCGTGAGGGCCGCGTCCATGTCGAGGCCGGAGGCCGTGAGATCGAGCATCACGAGGCTCGGCCGCCCCGCCAGCGCGGCGCGCAGGTCGTCGAGCGAGCGCGCGGCCTGGAACGGGTATCCGAGCCGGCGTGCGGTCTCCGCGATCCGGCTCGAGAAGAGCAGGTCGCGGACGTGGGCGACGACGGGACGCCCCGCATCGCCCGGGCTCATTCCGGCCGCTCCGGCTCCGGCTCCCCGCGATCCAGCCAGTAGCGGGACCACTCCTGCAGGTGGCAGAGCGACGTGAGGTCGCCCATCCGGTCCAGGTAGACCTTGCCGTTCAGGTGGTCCGTCTCGTGCTGGAGGACCCGCGCGAAGAAGTCCTTGGCGACGAGATCGATGCGCTCGCCATTCCGGCCGTAGGCCTCCAGCCGCATCGCCGTGTGGCGCGGGGTGACGCCGCGGAAGTCCGGGATGGAGAGGCATCCCTCCCAGTCGGAGTTCATCTCGTCGGAGACCGGCGTCAGCACGGGGTTGACGATCACCATCAGCGGGATGCGCTCCATCTCGGGGTGGCGCGGGTGCGCGTCGCACTCGAGGACGGCGATCTGCCGGGAGACGTGCACCTGGGGCGCCGCGAGACCGACGCCGATGTACTCGTGCATCGTCTCGATCATGTCGTCGATGAGACGCTGCGTCTCGGGACGCCCGATCTCCGCGCGGGGGACGGGCTCCGCGACCCGCCGGAGCACCGGGTGGCCCAGCCGGGCCACCTTCAGGATCGCCACGCCGACCTTCTCCGGGACGCCGATCGACGAGGAGCGAATCGATTCCGCATGCTCGAGGTCATGTTAGCACGCACGTCAGATCCGGAGATCATTCGCCGTCGCGAATCTCGTGCCCGCTCCTCGCATCTCGTCGAGGGCCCGGGCTCCGTCGCCGGCCTGGAGCTCCACGGCGCCGATCGCATCCGTGAGAAGGACGACCTCGAACCCTTCTTTCAAGGCGTCGAGGACGCTCGCGCGGACGCAGTAGTCGGTGGCCAGCCCGCCGACGTAGAGGCGGCGGATGCCCCGCTCCGCGAGCACGGCTGCGAGCGGCCGGCCGGACCGGTCCTCCGCCTGGAAGGCGGAGTAGGCGTCCTGCTCGGGGTCCATCCCCTTGGACACGACGACCGCCCCGGCGGGCGGCGTGAGCCCCGGATGGAACTCGGCGCCCCGGGTGCCCTGCACGCAGTGCGGCGGCCACACCCCCCCATGGGCCTGGAAGTGCCGGGTCACGGGCGGGTGCCAGTCGCGCGTCAGGAACACCGGCGCGCCGGCCCCTCCGAACCGCTCGAGATAGCGGTTCAGGACGGGCACGATCGCATCCCCGCCCCGCACCCCGAGCGCCCCGCCGGGGCAGAAGTCGTTCTGGAGGTCCACCACGACCAAGCGCGTCGCGAGTCGGATCGATCGTCATCCTGTCGCCTCCCTCGAGGTGCCCTCCGGGGACACCTCCGCAAGCGCGCGCTCGATCTCCTCGAGCGCTTCCGGGTCCGCCTCCCTGCCCCGCGCGTCCACGAGCGCACCGCACGCCGCCGCGCCGCCGATGCGGCCGAGCGCCCAGGCGGCGTGACCGCGCACGGTCGGCTCGGCATGCCCGAGCGCGTCGCGGAGCGCCGGCACGTCGGCGGCCGTCCCGCCGTTGCCGAGCGCGATCGCGGCATTGCGGGCAAGCCCCTCCCGCCGAGCCCGCTTGAGCGGGCTCCCCCGGAAAGCCTCGACGTACCCCGCCTCGCCGAGAGCCAGCAGCTCGGCGAGCGGCGGATGCCGGCGCGGCCCGAACGCCGCCTCACGCGCCACGGGTGCGCGACGGTTCCAGGGGCAGACGTCCTGGCACACGTCGCAGCCGAAGGTCCAGCTGCCGATCCCGGGCCTGAGGTCGGCCGGAATCGGGCCTCGGCGCTCGATCGTCAGGTACGCGATGCAGCGCCGCGCGTCCAGCACGTACGGGCTCGACGAAGGCCCCGGTGGGGCAGGCGTCCAGGCAGCGCGTGCAGCTGCCGCAGCGGTCCGGCAAGGGTGCATCGGCCTCGAGCTCCGCCGTCGTCAGCACCACGCCGATGAAGAAGAAGGACCCGAGCTCCGGGTGGAGCAGCATCGTGTTCTTTCCGATCCAGCCCAGGCCGGCTCGTGCGGCGAGATCGCGCTCGAGGAGCGGCCCGGTGTCCACGTAGGCCCGCGCCGCCGTCCCCGGCGCGAGCTCGACGAGCGTGTCGGCCAGCGCGCGCAGCCGGGGCTCCATGACGGCGTGGTAGTCCTCGCCCCAGGCGTAGCGCGCCACCCCGGCAGGGCCTGCCTCCGCCGGTCCCTGAAAGTACCCCAGGGCACAGGCGACCAGCGACCGCGCGCCGGGCAGCACCAGCCGGGGATCGGCCCTCTTGTCCCGGCCCCGCTCGAGGTAGGCCATGGTTCCGGCATGGCCCGCGTCGAGCCAGCCCTGGAACGCAGCCGCGTGGTCGGGCGGGTCCGCGGGTCCCACCGCGACCAGGTCGAACCCGAGCCGCGTACCCGGCTTCCTTGACCCGCGCCGCGAGGGCCGCCGCCGTCACGACGCGTCACCCGCCATCGCGCCGGGCCAGCACGACGAGCCGGCTCCGG
Organism: uncultured Candidatus Rokubacteria bacterium; assembly: GCA_963745015.1. Lineage (GTDB taxonomy): Bacteria > Methylomirabilota > Methylomirabilia > Rokubacteriales > DASRDR01 > DASRDR01. Next base: position 30,855 of record CAVUVU010000003.1, on the reverse strand, counting down.
GTGAGCGTCCGCCCTCCCCCGGCGACGAATCGCTCCCAGGCCGCCCAGCGCCCGTCCGCCTCCCATCGGGGGCGGAGGTCGGCCACCCGCGCCAGAGCCTCGGCCTCCGAGGAGAAGCGGGCGATCTCGGTCTCCACCTCGAGGCGCTCGACGCGGAGCCCCGCATCGCCCAGCACGGCCCGAGCCCGATCGGCCCCGTAGGCGAAGCGCGACACACGGCCCGTCTCGCGCCACTGGTCGGTGTGGAACGCCGCGAAAGCGAGAATGCCCCCCGGCGGCAGGGCGCCGCCGGCCCGGGCGACGATCGCGTCGGACATGCAGAGGTGCGCGACGACGAGGTCGGGCTGGCCGAACGCGCGGTAGTCGGCTTGCTCCGCGTCCGCCACCACGAAGAGGACGTTGGCGAGCCCGGCCAGGCGCGCGCGGCGCTGCGCCTCGACGAGAGCGCCCGCGTCGGTGTCGATCCCCAGCACGCGCCGGGCCCGCGGGGCGAGGTGGAGGGCCAGGCGGCCGGTGCCGGTCCCGACGTCGAGCACGGCACGACCGTGAAGTGACTCCTCGGCGAGCCACGCGGCCAAGGTCGGCGACAGGACGCCGTCAGCCCGGCCGGCTCCCGGCGCACACTCGCGCGCCGCCTTCACGTCCCCTCTCATTCGAGCGTCCCCGACCCGAGTATACTCCGCCGCGAGAGAGCCCCCGATGCGCGACGACGCCGGCGCACCGCGCCCTGAGTCCGCCGCGCGGCGCGGCCGCGCCGGCGAGGTGGCGCGCCTCTTTCTCAAGCTCGGCGTGATCGGCTTCGGGGGCCCGGCCGCCCACATCGCGCTGATGGAGGACGAGGTCGTCCGGCGCCGGCAGTGGCTGACCCGCGCGCAGTTCCTCGACCTCCTGGGAGCGACCAACCTCATCCCCGGGCCGAACTCGACGGAGATGGCGATTCACATCGGGTTCGCGCGCGCGGGCTGGCCGGGACTCGTGGCGGGCGGCGCGTGCTTCATCCTGCCGGCGATGCTGATCACGCTCGGTCTGGCGACGATGTACGCCCGCTACGGACGCCTTCCCGAGGCCGGGTGGATCCTCTACGGCGTCAAGCCGGTGATCATCGCCGTCGTGGTCCAGGCCACGTGGAGCCTCGCCCGGAAGGCCCTCGCCACCCCGCTCGCCGTCGCCGTGGCGCTCGCCGTCCTCGTCCTCTCCCTGCGAGGCGCCGACGAGGTCGTGCTCCTGTTCGCGGCCGCGCTGGGCTTGCCCCTGCTCCGCGGAGTGGCGCGGGCGGGAGGCGCCCGGGCGCTGGCCCCGGGAGGGGGTCTCTTCGGTCTCGCACTCTCGAGCGCTCCCGGACTCGCTCCGTTCGCCAGCGCGCCGGCGAGCGGGAGCGCCGTCCTTCCGGAGCTGGCGCTCGTCTTCCTCAAGATCGGCTCGATCCTCTTCGGGAGCGGCTACGTCCTCCTGGCGTTCCTCCGGCCGGACGTGGTCGAGCGGACCCGCTGGCTCACCGACGCGCAGCTGCTGGACGCCGATCGCGGTGGGCCAGCTCACACCCGGGCCCGTTCTCACCACCGCAACGTTCGTCGGATACCTCGTGGCCCGGGTGCCGGGCGCGATCGTGGCCACCGCGGCGATCTTCCTGCCTTCCTTCGTGTTCGTGGCGCTTTCGAGCCCGTTCGTCCCTCGGCTCAGGCGATCGCCCTGGGCCGGCGCCTTCCTCGACGGTGCGAATGCCGCCTCGGTGGCGCTGATGGCCGCGGTGACCTGGGAGCTCGGACGCGCCGCCGTGGTGGACTGGCTCACCGCCGCGCTCGCCCTCGGTGCCGCGGTGCTCCTGCTGGCCACGCGGCTCAATTCCGCGTGGCTCGTCGCCGGAGGCGCGGCCGTCGGAGGGCTGGCCGCCCTGGTCCACTGAGCGGGGTGCCGGAGCCGCCAGCCGGCGCAACCTCGGTCTGAGCTCCAACGATCCAATTGACAGGCGGCGTGGAGATTCTCCATGCTGGACAGCGAGGCCGCGTGCACAGATCCCCCCTGGGCCCCTCCGGGCCATGCCAAGGAGGCGTAACGTGGAGAAGCCAAGCATCACGACCCGCATGAACGGCCCGTACCTGGTGAAGGGTCCGGTTCACCTGATCGACGCGGAAGGCAAGGAGTTCACCCTCACCGGCGACACGATCGCCCTCTGCCGCTGCGGGCACTCGGCGAACAAGCCGTTCTGCGACGGCGGACACAACAAGGCAGGGTTCCAGGCCGACGAGAAGGCGCGCTGACCCGGGGCGCCATCGAGATGGGCGCCGCCACGCTGACCTCGACGCGTCACCGAGCCGCGGACGACGCCGACGCGATCGAGATCTGCTTCGCGCGGGGCTGGACGGACGGCCTTCCCGTCGTCCCTCCCACCCCGGAGCGAGTCGAGCGGATGCTCGCGGCCGCCCGCCTCGAACCCGCCCGCGAGATCACCTACGTCGCCCACCGGGCGGTCTCCGTCACCGCCGAGAAGGTCGCCATCAACGCCGTCATGGCGGGGTGCCGGCCCGAGTACATGCCGGTCGTCGTCGCCGCCATCGAAGCCATCGGCGACCCGCGGTGGAGCTACCACGGGCCGGGAACCTCCACCGCCGGCGCCGGCGTCCTCCTGATCGTCAACGGGCCGGCGGCCCGGGAGCTGGACGTCAACGCGGGAGACAATCTCTTCGGGCCCGGCTGGCGGGCCAACATGACCATCGGGCGCGCCGTGCGCCTGGTGATGCGAAACGTCTGCGGCTCGCGGCCCGGGACGCTCGACCGCGGAACGCTCGGTCATCCCGGGAAGCTCTCCTACGTCATCGCCGAGAACGAGGCCGAGAGCCCCTGGACGCCGCTCCACGTGGAGCGGGGGTTCAAGCCGGAGCAGAGCGCCGTCACCGTGGTGGCCGCGGCCGGGCCGCGGCAGTTCTACGACCAGCTGTCGAACACCGCCGAGGGCGTGCTGGCGACCCTCGCCGACGACATGCGGAGCTCCGGGAACATGATGGGCCAGCCGCACTTCGTCGTGATCCTCGCCGGCGAGCACATGCGCACCATCGCCGGCGACGGCTGGAGCAAGGCGCAGATCCGCCAGTACCTGTTCGAGCACACGCAGAACTCGCACGCCCACCTCAGACGCATCCACCAGATGGCCGGCGCCGGCCGGCCCGACGACGAGACGCGCATGCGGCCCCTGGTCGAGTCGCCCGACGACATCTTCGTGGTGGCGGCCGGCGGCCGGGCGGGAGCCTTCTCCTGCTACATACCCGGCTGGGCCGGCAAGCGCGCCTCGCAGGCCGTGACCAAGGAGGTCAAGCGATGATCGAGATCCTGGATCCGACCGTCGAGATCGCCACGCAGTCGATCAAGTTCGTCGACAGGCCCGGCTCGCTGGCAGGGAAGCGCGTCGGCCTGGTCGAGAACACGAAGTTCAATTCCGACCGCCTGCTCCAGAAGATCGGCGACATCCTGGTGGCCGACTACGGGGCCGCCGAGGCGCGGATGTGGCGGAAGCACAACGCGAGCGTCCCCGCCCACGAGGAGATCGTCCAGGAGCTGCGCGCGTCCTGCGACGTGATGGTCGCCGGGATCGGCGACTGAGGGTCCTGCTCGTCGGGCAGTGTGCTCGACGGAATCCTGCTGGAAAAGGCCGGGGTGCCCTCGGCCTCGATCGTCACCGACGTCTTCGAGATCACGGGCCGGGCGATGGCCGAGCAGTGGGGCGTCCCCGCCTACCGCTTCCTCCTCATGCCCCACCCGATCGCGAACCTGACCGAGGCCGAGCTCGACCAGCGGGCGCGGGAGATCGCCCCGCAGGTCGTGACGCTCCTCCTCCGGGGCCAGGAGTAGAGTCCCCGGGGAACGCTGCCGAACCGCGAGGGCGAGGGTCAGGCGGAGCCGGGACGGCGACGGTCGCGCGGACCACGCGCGTCAGGGCGGCCTCCTCGCAGGCCGCCGGCGCTCCGTTGTGCGCATCGGCCGGCCGCTCTGGCCCGTCGGGAGCCTTCGAGATGTCGGCCTGGCGTCGTGACCGGGTCCCCGCCTACCGGTAGAAGTAGGGGTCGAGCACCGAGACCGGCACCACCCGATCCACCGGAAGCCCGTTGAGGGCCGACGCCTTGCGAATGCTCTCGGCGTTGGGCCCATCGTAGACGCAGAACGTCCGGCGCTTGTCCTCGCTGACGTAGGAGTGGATCCAGGTGACGCCGAGATCGCCGTTCCGCCGCACTACGGCGAGGCACGTGGCGGCACCCTGGTCCGTGAGGGGGATCTCGAGGCCGTCCGGGAACGTTCGCTCGACCACGTAGCGGGGCATCGCGACCCTCCTTGGGCGGAAGCGGAGCAACCGAGCCTGCCCTGTGGTCACTTCTTCTTTTGCGTCGAGGAGCCAGACTTTCCCGGCGCCGCACCCTTGATATTCTCCGCCGGCTTCAGCCCAGTCGCGACCTTCGGATCGCAGGTGATCGTGTAGTCCTGCCAGCCGGATGTGACGGTCTTCCCGCCGCCGGTGGCGACCAGGCGCAAGGACGCCTTGTGCACGTTCCCGGGTTGGCCGGCGCCAGCCAGTCCGCCGCCGGGGCTGACCGGCGGCCCGCCCTTGGGCGGCAGCGTGTCGCCGGGCCCGGGCTTGACGGCGGCCTTGCTGCCCGACGCCTGGCTGCCGGCGCCGCTGCCGCCTCCCCCACTCGAGGCGGGCAGCACGATCGGCACCGGGATCTTGTCCGAGAAGTCCTCCAGGTATTCCCCGCCCTGCCGGATGCTCCGGACCATCTTCTTCGACTTCCAGCCATCGCTTGACTCGACCCAGGCCTCGAACGAGCCCGCGCCGTTGCCCGTGACCTTCATGAACATCGAGACGTCCACCGGGCACGGACCCGTGTGGGCCGACGGGAAGAGCACGAGCTGGGACCGCTTGACCTCCATCACGCCCTGGAGCTTGTCAGGCCCGGCCACCTTCGAGCCAGCCCACTTCTCGCAGACGATCTCCTTGGAGATCGGCCAACCCGCCTCGAGCACCTTGTCTCCCACGGTGACATCGACGTCGTACGTCGCCCAGACCTCGACGGCGATCTTGTGCTGACGGTCGAAGATCCACGTGTCCGTGCGACCCTGCTCCCGAAGCTTCTCCGCGTTCCGGTTGCACGCCTGGACGGCGAAGGAACGGACGGCGAAGGCGGGGAATTCCTTCCTCATGTTCGTCTTCTTGACGAAGGTGGCCCACTTCCCGAACGGATAGGAATCGGACACCTGATGGGGCCAGAGGGGGAGGGTGGACTGCCCCTCCACCTTCAGGCTGGGGTGAAGGAACCAGCCCTGGATCAGCGCGAAGCCCTTGGCATCGAGCTCGAGCCCGCCCTTCCATTCGTAGCCGGATTCCGTGACCTCGGTGTAGTCCGTGCCGTTCCCGACGACGTGGAGCGTGGGGAAGGACGAGATCCCGGCTGTCCCGTACGTCGCCGCCCCGCCGGTCGCTGGGACTGACACGACGAGCCAGGCCACCGCCCACGCCAGGAAGGCGCCCTGACAGGTCGTCCGACCCACAAGCCACGCCCGTGCCGCCCGCGTCAGGCGATCTCGCCATCCAGTCATCGTCGTGCCCTCCTCCACGGATCTCGGAGCGATCCCGCCTTTGGCGGGTCGGGCCCCGTACCGTGACGCCAGTGAAGCGCGGAGCCGCCGGCGCTCCCGTTCAATTGCCGTATGGGCGCCGTATAATGCGGGCGTCCTGTACCCGTCCGGACCCGCGGATGGTGTTGATTTTTTCCCCGTTCCGTCTCGATCTCGGAAGCGAGCGCCTCTGGCGTGGCGAGCGCGAGATCCCCCTTCGACCCAAGAGCTTCGCCGTGCTCCGCTACCTGGCGGAGCGCCCGGGCCGCCTCGTCAGTGGGGCGGAGCTCCTGCGGGGGGTATGGGGGGGCGTGTCGGTCAGCGAGACGATGCCCCGGCTCTGCATCCGGGAGATCCGGGTCGCCCTGGGCGACGACGCGCGGCGGCCGCGGTATCTCGAGACGCGCCCGCGACGAGGGTATCGGCTCATCGCTCCGGTCAATCCGACCGTGGAGCCGGCGTCCCGGGCCGTCGCCGAGCCCACGTCGCCCGAGGCCGCTCGTGGCGCCGACGCCCTCGTGGGCCGGGACGCCGAGCGCGATCAGCTCAGAGTCGCCCTGCGCCAGGCTCGGGCCGGCGAGCGCCAGGTACTGGTCGTCACCGGTGAGCCGGGGATCGGCAAGACGGCCCTGGTCGAGAGCTTCCTCGCCGCGCCTGGCGAGGGCTCCGCGCCCCGGGTGGCCATGGGTCAGTGCGTGGAGTCGTATGGGACGGGCGACCCCTATCTCCCGCTGCTCGACGCGCTCGAGCGGCTCGCCCGAGGCGCGGGAGGCGAGGCGATCCGGCACGCGCTCCGACGCCACGCGCCCGCGTGGCTGGCGCAGATGCCGAGCCTGGTCGGTCTCGACGAGCGGGAGGCGCTCGTCCACGCCCATGGCGCGCCTACGCCGCAGGGAATGCTGCGCGAGCTGGCGGGGCTCGTCGAGGCGCTCACCTCTGACCAGGAGCTGGTTTTCTGGCTCGAGGACCTCCACTGGGCCGACCACCCCACGCTCCTGGCCATTGCCTTCCTCGCCCGGCGCCGGGAGCCGGCCCGGCTCCTCCTCATCGGATCGTACCGGCCGACCGAGCTCCTGGGGCCTGACCACCCGCTGACGCGCGTGAAGCGCGACCTCCTCCTCCACCGCCAAGCGGAGGAGGTGGCCCTCGGGCCGCTCGCCGAGTCCGCGATCGCCGAGTATCTCGCCGCCCGGCTCGGCGAGGGTCCGGTGTCGCCTGACCTCACGCGCCACGTGCACGCGCGGACCGAGGGGAACCCTCTGTTCATGGTCACCGCCGTCGACGACCTCCTCGCGCGGGGAGCAATCCGTCAGACGGACGGCACGTGGGCCCTCACGGGGCGGCTCACGCTCGTCGTCGACGTCCCGTCCACCGTGCGGGAGCTGATCGAGCAGCAGCTCGAGCGGCTCGGTCCCGAGGATCGACGGCTGCTCGAGGTCGCGAGCATCGTCGGGGTGGAGTTCGCGGCATCCGCCGTCGCCGCGGGCCTCGACCAGGACCTCGAGCGCACGGAGGCGCGCTGCGCGGAGCTCGCGAGGCAGGGCCGTTTCATCCGGGGGCGTGGGGAGATCGTGTGGCCCGATGGAACGACGGCCAGCCGCTTCGCGTTCGTCCACGCGGTGCACCAGCAGGTCCTGTACGAGAGGATCCCAGCCGAGCGCCGGCGCGTCTGCCACAGCCGGATCGGCGCCCGGCTCGAGGCGGCCTACGGGGCCGCGGCGCGAGAGATCGCCGCCGAGCTGGCGACGCACTCCGAGCGGGCGCGCGACGCATCGCGGGCCGTCCGTTACTTCCGTCTCGCCGGCGAGAACGCGCTCGGGCGGGCTGCCCACGCGGAGGCGATCGCCCACCTCTCGCGGGCGCTCTCCCTCCTGGAGGGCTTGCCCGCCGGCCGCCGCCGCGTCCAGTCCGAGCTGGAGCTTCTGGTCACGCTGGGCCCGGCGTGGATCGTGGCGCGCGGCTACGCGGCGGTGGAGGTCGAGCAGACGTACCAGCGGGCCCTCACCCTCTGCCGCCAGCTCGCTCGTCCGCCCGAGCTCTTTCGGGCGCTCCAGGGGCTGTGGAACGTGCGGCTGGTCCGGGGCGACCTCACCGGCGCCCGCGCGCTGGCCGGGGAGATTCTGGAGCGTGCCCGGCGGAGCCGCGATACACGGTTACTGGCCCGAGCCCACGCCGCCCGCGGGGAGACGTGTTTTCACCTGGGCCAGCTAGAGGGCGCGCGGCGCCATCTGGTCCACGCCCTCACCCTCACCCGCCGCCACGCCCCCACGGCACGGCGCCGGCAGGATCCTCGCGTGGCCGCCTATGCGAGCTGGGGCCACTGGATGGCCGGCTTCCCCGATCGCGCCCGGGCGCTCGCCGGGCAGGCCCTGGCCCAGGCCTCCGCCCTCGGGCATCCGCACAACCGCGCGTTCGCCCTGGGCTTCACCGGCTGGCTCGCGCAGTTCTGCGGCGAGGTCGAGCTGGTCGCCGAGCGGGCGGCCGAGGAGCTGGCCCTCTGCCGGGAGCACGGCATCCCGTACTGGCTCAGCTGGGGCGTGATGCTCGACGGCTGGGTGCGGACCCGCCAGGGACAACCGGCGGCCGGACTCGTTCAGATGGCCGAAGGGCTGACGGCTTACCGCGCGACGGGCGCCGAGGTCGGCGTGGCGCACTTCCTGGTGGCCCTGGCCGAGGCCCACGGCGCGGCCGGGGACGCAGAGGCGGGGCTTCGCCTCACGGAAGAGGCGCTCGCCCTGTCGCGGCGGAACGGCAACCGGTACTTCGAGCCCGAGGCGTGGCGGGTCCGGGGCGAGATCCTCTGGCAGGTGGCGCGCGAGCGTGGGCCAGCGCCCGCGGAGCCCGCGCTACGGACCCCGGTCGGGCCCGGGTCCGCGGTCGCCTGCCTCCGACGCGCGCATGAGCTCGCGCGCCGCCGGGGCGCGCGAGCCTTCGAGCTGCGCGCCGCCACGGCGCTCGCTCGTGCGTGGCAGGCGGACGGCCGAGCCCGGGCCGCCCGGCGTCTCCTGGCCCCCCTCGTCCGGAGGTTCCGCGAGGGCGCGGACACGCTCGATCTCCAGACCGCCCGGGCGGTCCTTGACGGGGTGTCCGCCTCTGGGTGATGCGGAACGGACATCCTCCCAACGCACGACTGGGGCCGGAAGTGGGCCAGGCCGTGCGCTGGCCGGCAGCGCGGCGTCAGCAGGCGACGCCGCACCGGGCGCGGTCGGGCCCGCGCTAGCGGTCCGACTTCGGCGTCTCTGCCATCTGCGGCACAGGGTCGCCCCACCAGCCGTCCTTCTCGGAGGCCTTGGCGTCCTTCTCCCGGGCGACGGCGATGCCGCCGAGCCACTGGACGAGGTTGGTCCGGATCGAGAACCCCATGTGCTGGTCGGTGGCGTACACCGTGTCGGTGTACGGCGAGTCGCTGCTGTTCTTCGGAGCCGGGCTCTGGGCCCAGGCGCCGCTCGCGCCAAGGAAGATCGTGACCGCCACCACGCTGAGCCGACGTCCCATCGAGAAACCCTCCATCGGTTGAACTACCATCGGTTGAGCCACTGACAGCCAGACTACGGCGCCGGTGGTGGCCATCCCAAGAATTTTCGCGGGGCAGCCCGGCGCGCGCGCCCGGCAGGAACGCGCGCGGCGCCGGGATCCGGCGCGGGCCGCCGGCCTCAGCCGGCGCGCCGCGTACCGGCGAGAAGCTCTCCCACGGGGACGGCGGTGTACCCTCGCGCGTCCAGGACGTCCAGCAGTCCCGGCATCGTGGCCAGCAGGCGCTCCGGCGCGCCCGGCAACCCCGGCGCGTCGTGAAGGTCGACGATCGCGCCGTCGTGGAGGCGGTCCGCGACGTGGCGAAGCTGGGCGGCGGGAGATCGCGGGCGGAGCCCCTCGTGCTGGACGGACCAGAGGACCGTGACCAGCCCGAGCCGGCGGACGGTCGCCAGGGCCGCCGCGTTGACGATGCCCCAGGGAGGCCGGTAGAGGCGCGGCGGGCCGCCCGAGGATGTCCTCCAGGATGCGTCCCCCCTCGGTGATCTCCCGCGCCGCGGCGCGCCGGGGAAAGGAACCACGCGTTGCGGTGACGCCAGGAGTGGTTGCCGATCTCGTGGCCCGCGGCCGCCATCGCGCGCACCACGTCCGGGTGCCGCGCGGCGCGCTCGCCGATCAGGAAGAAGGTGGCCCGGACATCGCGCGCCTCCAGGAGCCGCAGGAGCCGGGGTGTCGCCACGGGATCGGGTCCGTCATCGAACGTGAGGGCGACCTGGCGTCTCCCCGCCGGCCCGCGCCGCCAGGCGACCGCGGGCAAGACGCACTGCGCTCCCCAGGCGTACGCGGCCCACGCCGCGGCGCCCGCACCCGCTGCCCACCACCCGCCTCGCACCGTCATCCCCGCCCCAGGAGACCGAGCATCTCCTTGGCCACGGTGCGGCCCGCCTCCGGCCGCCGCAGGCTTCGCGCGGTGGCCGCCAGCGCCGCGCGGAGTTCGGGCTCGCTCAGGAGGGCGTCCAGGCGTCGCCGCAGCTCCCGCCCGTTTCGCGCGCGGAGCGCCGCCCCCGCCGCGACCAGGCAGTCCTCGTTGGCCCGCTCCTGGCCCGGGAGAGACCGGTGCAGCAGGAGCGGCCGCCCGAGCGCGAGCGCCTCGGCGCAGGTCATGGCGCCCGCCTTGGAGACGACGAGGTCGGCGGCGCCCATCACGGACGCCATGTCCGACACGCGGTCGAGTATCCGGAACCTGCGGTCCCCGTCGTGGCGCCGGCGCAGCCGGGCGGCGAGCCGGCGGTGGTCCCCGCAGACCGCGAGCGCGACGAACGCTCGGTCGAGCGACGCCAGCGCCTCGCACGCGTCGGCGACGCCCCGCAGGAGCCCGCGCATGCCGCCCGTGACGAGAACGACGGGAACGTCCGCCGGCAACCCGAGCGCCGCCCGCAGCGCGAGCCGCTCCGGCGGAACCGTGAAGGCGGGATCCACGGGCAGCCCGCTCGTGACCACCCGGTCGGGTGAGATGCCCTGGGCCACGACGCCGGCGCGCACGGCCTCGGTCGGCACGAAGTAGCGCTCGAGGCCCGCGTGGATCCACTGGGGATGCGCCGAGAAGTCCGTGAAGACGATCCCGTGCGGCACGGCCGTCGCCCCGCGGGCGCGCAGCCACGCCATGGCTCCGGCGGGCGTCGGGTGGAGGTGCACGACGGCGTCGGGGCGCTCCCGCTCCAGGTGGCGCAGCAGGCCCGTCGCGCCGATCCGGTCCATCCCCGCCATGGCGGGCGATCGGGGGCCGATCCGCGCCGAGAACTCGTAGGCCAGCCCCCACACACCCGGGGCGAAGCGCAGGATGCCCCAGAACGTCGCGAGCGAGGCCCGCACGAAGGCCCGCGGCACGAAGCTGGACGAAGTGGTCGAGGACCTCGACCCGCGCCCCCTCGTCCGTGAGGGCCCGCGCCAGCGCCTCGGCGGCGCGGAGATGCCCCGCACCGTACGGAGCCGACAGGACCAGGATCCGGGGCACGGCTCGGCGGCCCGGATCTCCGCGGCTCACGTGCCGAAGCGGCGGTCCCGCTGCTGGTAGCTCCGGAGGGCGCGGAGGAAGTCGATCTTGCGGAATTCCGGCCAGTGGACGTCGCAGAAGTAGAACTCGCTGTACGCGCTCTGCCAGAGGAGGAAGCCCGACAGCCGGACCTCGCCGGACGTCCGGATGATCAGGTCCGGATCGGGCAAGTCCGGAGCGTAGAGGTACCGGGAGATCTCCTCCTGCGTCACGGCGTCGACGATCTCGTCGAGCGTCGCCTCCCTGCTTGGCGCGATCCCGCACGAGGTGCCGGACGGCGTCGGCGATCTCCTGGCGACCGCCGTACGCCAGGGCGAACGTGAGCACGGCGTCGGCGTACCCTGCCGTGGCCTGCTCGGCGCGCTGGATGGCCGCCAGCGTGGAGTCGGGCAGGAGGTCCAGCTTCCCGACGGCCCGGACCCGGATCCGGCGGCGGTGGACGCGCGGGTCGTCGGCGAGCGCGCTGAGCTTGTTCTCGATGACGGAGAGCAAGCCGCGCAGCTCATCGGGGGCCCGGCCGAGGTTCTCGGTGGAGCACGCCCAGAGGGTGACGGCCGGGATGCCGAGGTCGACGCACCAGGCGAGGACCTCGTCGAGCTTCGCCGCCCCGAGCCGGTAGGCGTCCACGGTGTCTCGTCCCTGCGCCCGCGCCCAGCGCCGGTTCCCGTCGAGGATGATGCCGACGTGCTGGGGCGTGGGCCTCCGGCGCACCTCCGCCTCGAGCCGCCGGGCGTACACCCGGTAGAGGAGCCCGCGCCAGCGCGGCTCGGCGCTCACGGGCCTACCCCGGCCCCGCGGGAGACGAACAGCACGCGATCCGGCGCCGGTCGGCCGCCGGAGGGCCGGGGGTTCACCCGCCGTCACTCCTTCGGCCGGCGCGCGACCAGGAGCTTGTACTCCGCCTCCTGGACCACGTCGCCCCGCTGGTTCACCATCTGGCGCTGCTCGACGATGACGCCGCCGTCCTTCATCGGCCGCTTCCCCGCCACGCGGATGCGGCACCGAACGGTGTCTCCGACACGGACGGGCAGGAGGATGCGGAGGTCGAACACCATGAAGGCGAGCACCTGGGGCATCTCGGCGGGGGCCCGGAACCCCAGCCCGGAGCTCATGATCATGGTGAGGAGGTCGGGCGCCATGGGCGGCAGGCCCGGCTCGCCGGCCGTGAAGTCGAGCAGGTCCTGCTCGCCGGAGATCGCGCTGTAGCTCACGACGTCGGCCTCGGTGATCGTGCGGCCCGGGGACTCGAACCCGTCACCGACCTCGAGGTCCTCGAAGTAGCGCGGCATCGGCCGCCGCTACTTCCGACGCTCGATCATGAGCTCCGTGTCTCCCTCCTGGACGAGCTCCCCGCGCTGGTTGAGAACGGCCCGCTGGACCGTGATGATCCCCCGATCGGGCTTCGAGGTCTCCTTCTTGGCGGAGACCTTCAGGCGGACCTTGATCGTGTCACCGATCTTGATCGGCCCCTTGAATCGCCAGCGGAGGCCCAGGAAGGCGATCGTGGCAAACGGCCGCGGCACGGCCCGGGTGCCGAGACCGGACGAGATCGAGAGCCCCAGGAGGCCGTGGGCGATGCGCTCGCCGAAGATGGAGCTCTTCATGAACTCGGCGTCCGTGTGGAGGACGTTGTAGTCCCCCGACAGTCCCGCGAACGCCACGATGTCCGCTTCGGTGACGGTGCGGCCCGGCGAGAGGTACTCGTCGCCCACCTGGATGTCCTCGAAGTACTGGCGGTTCGGCTCCGACATGGCGTCCTCCCGAGACGATCCGAGACGATCCAACGTCCTCCGTCGAACGACCCGCACTATATCACGGTGAATGCTACAATCTCACCGACCGACCAGTCGGTTTCCGCAGCTCGAGACGCCGTTCCCGAGCCCGTTGGAGGCGAGAGATGGGCAGCGTCGTCGACGACCTTCGCGTCTCGGATCCGCGGCTGGCCCGCGTGTGGGAGAAGGTGCACGGGGGCGAGCGCCTCGACGTCGACGACGGGCTGGCCTGCCTGGAGACGGACGACCTGCTCGGTCTCGGCCGGATGGCGGACCACGTCAAGCGCCAGAAGTCGGGCGACTGGGTCTACTTCGTCATCAACCGGTACGTGAATCCGACGAACGTGTGCGTGCTGTCCTGCTCGTTCTGCGACTTCGCCAAGAAGAAGGGCGAGGAGGGCGCGTTCGAGCACTCGATCGAGGACATCGTCGGCATGATCGAGGCGGACGTCCGCGAGGTCCACATCGTGGGCGGCCATCACCCGGACTGGCCGTTCGAGTACTACGAGCGGCTGGTGCAGGCCATCCACGCGACCCGTCCCGATGCGCAGATCAAGGCCTTCACCGCGGCGGAGATCGACTACCTCTGGCGCCGCTGGAAGATCGAGCCGCAGGAGGCGCTCAGCCGCCTGAAGGCCGCCGGGCTCCACACCATGCCCGGAGGCGGCGCGGAGATCTTCTCCGCCCGGCTGCAGAAGGCCCTCCGCTTCACGGGCAAGGCGGGAGCGGACCGCTGGCTCGAGATCCACCGGATCGCCCACGGTCTCGGCATCCGCTCGAATGCGACGATGCTGTACGGCCACATCGAGACGTACGCCGAGCGCATCGGGCACATGCTGCGCCTCCGGGAGCTCCAGGACGAGACCGGCGGCTTCCTCACGTTCATCCCCCTCCTGTACCAGGTGGGCGACACGCGCCTCGTACCCCGCCAGGCCTCCGCCGTGGAGGCGCTGCGCGTCGTGGCCACGTCCCGGCTGGTCCTCGACAACTTCCCGCACGTGGAGGCGTACTGGGTCATGATGGGCGAGGAGGCCGCCTCGATCGCGCTCAACTTCGGCGCCGACGACGTCAACGGCACCCTCGTCGACGAGCGCATCGCGCACGCGGCCAAGGCGGAGAGCCCGGCCGGGCTCGCGCGCGAGCAGATCCTGCGGATGGTCCGCGACGCCGGACGGGTGCCGGTGGAGCGCGACGCGCTCTACAACGTGGTCAAGGTGTGGAGCTGATGCTGCGGGTCGGCCGGATCTCGTACCTCAACGTCGAGCCGTTCTTCCACGCCTTCCCCTGGCCCATCGCGGCCTCGCTGCCGCCCCGCGCGCTCGGCGAGGCCGTGGCCGAGGGCCGGGTCGACGCCGGACCGCTCGCCCTCGCCGACTGCCTGCGGCTCGAGGGCACCGTGACCCGCCTGCCGTTCGGGATCGTGGGCCCCACGCGGGGCCAGAGCGTCCTGCTCTTCTCCGACCGCCCCATGGCGGAGCTCGGCGGCCGCCGCATCGCCGTGACCGGCGAGACCTCCACCTCCGTCCGGCTCATGCGGATCCTCCTCGCGTTCCGGGACGAGGTCCCCGCCCCCGTCCTGGTCGGGCTCGACGAGCCGGCCGACGCCGCGCTCATCATCGGCGACGCCGCGCTCCGCCTCCTCCAGGGGCCCTGGCCCCGGCGGTTCTGCTACGACCTCGGCGAGGAATGGACCCGGTGGACGGGCTACCCCATGGTCTTCGCCGCCTGGGCTGTCCGCCTGGACACGGCGCCGGCGGCGCGGGAGGCCCTGGAGACAACGCTGGGGGACGCGCTCGAGATCGGCCTCGCGAGCCTCCCCGCCATCGCGGCGCGGCGGCGCGACCTCGGGCTCTCCGAGGCCGAGATCACCGCCTACCTCGAGAGCTTCCGCTACCGGATCGGGCCGGACGACGACAAGGCAGTGGGCGAGTACCGCCGGCTTCTCGCGCTCCTCGACGGCTGACGCGCATGACGGCCGCCGATGCTGGACACGGTCCGCGCCAAGGTCGACGGCGGGACCCGGCTGTCCCGCGACGAGGGCCGGTGGCTCCTGACCGAGGCCCCCCTGCTCGAGGTCGGCCAGCTCGCCAACACGCGTGCGCCGGCGCCTCAATCCCGAGGGCGAGGTCACGTTCGCGATCGACACGAACCCGAACTACACGAACGTCTGCATCACCGACTGCCAGTTCTGCGCCTTCTACCGGAAGCCGGGCGACCCCGAGGCCTACACCCTCACCGTCGACGAGGTGATGGCCAAGATCGCCGGGGCCGTCGAGCGGGGGGCGACCACGGTCCTCCTCCAGGGAGGGCACAACCCGTCCCTGCCTCTCGAGTACTACCTCGACCTGGTCCGGGAGACCCGCCGGCGCTTCCCGGGCGTGCTGCCCCACTTCTTCACCGCGTCCGAGATCCAGACGATGGCGCGCGTCGCCGCGCTTCCCGTGAGCGAGGTGGTGGCGCGGCTCCGGGACGCGGGCCAGCGGACCCTGCCGGGCGGGGGCGCCGAGATCCTCTCCGAGCGGGTCCGTCTCCGCATCGCCCCGAAGAAGGGCGGCCCGGACAGCTGGCTGGAGGTCCACCGCGAGGCGCACCGGCACGGGCTCCGGTCGACGGCCACGATGATGTACGGCCACGTCGAGGGGCCGGAGGACGTCCTGGACCACCTGGACGCCGTGCGCGCCCTCCAGGACGAGACGGGGGGCTTCACGGCGTTCGTCCCCTGGTCCTTCAAGCCGGGGAACACGCTGCTGGAGAAGTGGATCAAGCACTACGCCGGGCCCAACGCCTACTGCCGGATGCTGGCGCTCTCGCGCTGCTACCTGGACAACATGCCTCACGTGCAGGCGTCCTGGTTCTCCGAGGGCAAGCGGGCCGGGCAGATCGCGCTCCACTTCGGGGCCGACGACTGGGGCGGGACGCTCTTCGAGGAGAACGTCCACCGGGCGGCGGACTACGTCAACAAGATCACCGTGGACGAGATCGTGGCCCTGATCCGCGAGGCCGGCTTCCGGCCGGTCCAGCGGACCACGCTCTACGAGCGGGTCAAGGCCTTCTAGGGCAGCCGCGTGGCGGCCGCCTCGAGCGCGTCGCGCGCGACGTCCGGGACGCCGGCGCCGCCCCTAGAGAGGATCGATCGGGGGCGCGGCGCCGAGCAGCCGCGCCTCGACGGCCTCCCGGTAGAGGGTCTCCAGGGCGCGGCGTCCTTCCTCGCCCAGCGTCACCGTGTAGTCGTTGACGTACATGTGGACGAACCGCTTGCAGGTGTCGGCGTCGATGCCACGGCCGTACCGGAGCGCGTACCCCACGGCCTCGTCGGGGTTCGCGTGAGCGTAGCGGATCGAGGCGCGCAAGGCCTCGGAGAGGCTCCGGGCCATGTCCTCGCCCAGGTCGCGGCGCGTCACGTTGACGCCCAGCGGCAGCGGAAGCCCCGTCCGCTTCGTCCACAGCTCGCCCAGGTCGAGCACCTTGGAGAGCCCCATGGCGCCGTACGTGATCTGACCCTCGTGGATCAGGAGGCCGGCGTCGGCCTGTCCGTCCGCCACCACCCTCGGGATCTGGTCGAATGCCACCACGATCACGGGTGGGTCCCCCAGCGCGAGGCGGAGGAGCAGGTACGCCGTGGTCCCGTACCCCGGGATGGCGATGATCCGCTCGGGAAGGCTCTCGGCGGGTATGGGCTCCCGGGCCACGACGATCGGTCCATAGCCCTTCCCCATCGACGCCCCGGGGTCCATGAGACGGTATCGATCCGCGATGGACGGGTACGTGGCGCACGACACCGCCGTGACATCGAGCTCCGTCGAGGCCGCGCGACGGTTCAGCGACTCGATGTCCTCGAGCACGTGCTCGATCCGGACGCCGGGGATCGTGACCTTGCCGTGCGTCATCGCGTAGAACATGAACGCGTCGTCGGCGTCGGGGCTGTGACCGATCCGGATCAGCTGGGTCATCCACTCCTCCGTGCTCCCCGGAGCGTGGGTCCGCCGGGGTGCGGGCCATGAGCGGCCGCGAGGAGCGTCGACGCTCGCCGCGGCGTGACGAGGCGAAGGCCGGCACACGGCGCCGGGTGCTCGCGGCCGCCATGGAGGTCTTTGCCCGCGAAGGGTACCACGCGGCGCGCATGGACGCGATTGCCGCGGCGGCCGGGGTGTCCAAGGGGGCGCTCTACTTCCACTTCCCCGGCAAGCTCCCGCTCTTCTCCGCGCTGGTCGACGAGTTCGCCGCCGAGCTCGCCGCGGAGGCCGCCGCCACGATCGCGGCGCACGAGGGCGGCGTGGCCCGGGTCGAGGCGGCCGTGGCCGCGGCGCTCGCGCTCTTCGGGCGCCGCCGGGCTCTGGCGCGCATCGTGCTCATCGAGGCGGCCAGCCTCGGGCCCGCGTACGCGATGAAGCGCCGCGAGGTGCTGGGCCGCTTCGCCGCGCTGGTGCGCCACCACCTCGAGACGGCGGTCGCCGAGGGGAGCATCCCGCCGCTCGACACCGGCGTGGCCGCCTACGCGTGGCTGGGCGCGCTCAACGAGGTGGTGATGCAGTCGCTCGAGGGCGAGCTGCCCGCCCTCGCGGACGCGGCGCCCGCGCTGTCCGCGCTCCTGCTGCGCTCGGTCGGCGCGGTGGAGGTCGGCCCCGCATCCCGGCACTGAGCCACCGTCCGCCGCCCCCGCGCAGTTATCCACATATCCACAGTCATCCACCGAGCGAGATCCGCCGCGTCTGGCGCGGGTGCTCGTCGTCGACGGCCCGCGGAGCCGCAACGGATCGATGCGCGCGAGGGAGAGGGTCACGATCGGCCGATGAATGCCCGCGCGCGAACGATTCATCGTCGCGTGAGCGCATGAGCACAGGCGAAAACAAACTCTTGACACGGATGGACCGCGCGACGATTGTGTGGGGCATTCACTGGATGGTACGCACTCATTCATTTGCTCGGCACGAGGTCCGGAGGCGCGCATGGACGTTCCGCGAAAGCCCCTGGCGAAAGTCGAAGGGCGGAAGAAGCTCAAGGCCAGCGGCCTGGTCATCCAGTGGCGAGGCACGCCCAACCTGGACGACTGGGTGGCCTTCATCGTGAACGGCACGAAGTCGAAGCGGCTGATCCTCGCCGATCACACCTCCGAGCGACGGGTCAAACAGCTCCTGGCTCGGATCGAGCCCCTGCCCAAGCGGGAGGTCGAGAAGCTCGCGAAGGGCTGAGCCCGGTCAGCGCTTGCCGGGCGTCGCGGGCTCGGCCGGCGGCTCCATCGGCGTGCCCCACTCGATCGTGAAGCCGAGCGCCGGGAAACCATTCGAGTCCCGGTCGTCGAACGGGATCCTGGGCGCGGTCCACCCGCTCACCCCCATCCGCATGCCGGACGTCCGCGAGGTCCGCGTCGTGCTCACGGCGCCCTTGACGAAGGCTGGCTGATAGATCGTCCGCGTGCGCTCGCCGTAGTCGTTGGGACGCGGACTTTCCTGCTCCGGCAGCGTGCGCTCGAACCCGAACTCGGGAGTAGGCTGAGCGGGCTGCGGGGCCGTGACGCCGCCCGCGGGGGGCGCTGGCGTCCCGGCAGCCGGCGGCGCCTGACCCGCGGGGGGCGGCGTCTGGGCGGCGACGGGCATCACCCCGACGAGCGCAGCGGCAAGCAAACCGGCGGCGGACAGGACAGGGAACGATCGGATTCTAAACGCTGATCCCATGGCTCCTCCCTCGCTGTGACCGCACTCTCTTACGATGCAAGCAAGATGCCGCGAGATGCAAGGGGCTGCGGTCCAGCCGGGTAACGCCGTGCGCTCTAGCCGTCCCCTCCCCCCTCGGACGCGGTCAGGAGCTGGATGACCGACGAGAAGTCCTTTCGCCCCAGCCCGTGACGGCTGGCCAGCATGTAGAGGTCGTGCGCGAGCGCGCCCGTGAAGCAGGGGACGCCGAGATCACGCGCTGCGGCACGGGCCAGTGACAGGTCCTTGGCCATGAGGTCCGTCATGAACCCGGCCGCGAACTCCCGATTCGACGCGGACTTCGGGACGAGTCCCGGAACCGGGCAGTTGTGCTCGATGGCCCAGCAGTTGCCGGAGCTGGTCCGGATCACGTCATGGAGGATCTTCGGATCGACCCCGGCCCGGGTCCCGATCGTGAACGCCTCGGCGGCCGCGATCATGGAGACGCCTGCGAGCAGGTTGTTGCAGATCTTGGCCACCTCGCCGGACCCGAGCGGCCCCACGTGGACGACGTTCTTGCCCATCGCCGCGAGAATCGGCCGCGCCTGGGCCACCACGGCGGGGTCGCCCCCGACCATGATCGTCAAGGTGCCGGCCACCGCGCCGGGCACCCCGCCCGAAACGGGAGCGTCGAGCATGCGGACGCCCGCGGCCTCGAGCCGCGCGCCGACCTTGCGCGTCGTCGCGGGATCGATCGTGCTCATGTCGATCGCGATCTGACCGGGCCGCGCACCCTCGAGGACGCCCCCGGGACCGAGGTAGGCGACCTCGACCTCGGGAGAGTTCGGCACCATGGTGACGACCACCTCCGCCTGGCCCGTGGCCGCCGCGACGGACTCCGCGGCGACGGCCCCCTGGGCGACCGCGGCCGCGACGGCCTCACGCCTCACGTCCGCGGCGTGGACCCGGTAGCCGGCCTTGACGAGGTTCGACAGCATCGGCAGCCCCATGTTGCCCAGCCCGACGAACGCGATCGACTTCATGTCTCGGCTCCTTGCGCCGCGCATCGCGACGGTCGAGCGTGCACCGCTCCGGGACGGACGCGCCTGGCGCGCCATCCGGCGCGCGGTCGCCGCCAGTCTACAACGGCGGGCTGGAGCGGGCCAAACCTCCGCGACGCGCCGGGAAGGCATTCGGGGGCGCGTGCTACAATCCGGCCCCGGAATGCTCGGACGCGACTGGGCTCTTCTCGTCACCGGAACGCTGCTGGGCGTCGTCTCGCTGACCGCCGACCTGGTTGGCATCGGCGCCTTCGCCGGCTTCGGCTGGAAGCAGATGATCGGCACCGCGGCCGCGCTGGCAGCTCGTCATCCCCTCGGGCTGGCGCATCTTCCGCGCCTCCCGGCGAGACCCGCCGTGAGCGCGGCTGGCTCGGGCGGGCGCCGCACGACGAGCCAGACCCGGGTCCTCGACAACCTCCGCACCGCCTCGCGCAAGGGCGATCGCACCGCCCTCGCCCTGGCCCTCGACGAGATGCGGACGCTCGCGTTCACGCCGCGCTACTGGGTGCGGTACCTGACGCTCATTCGCCACCCGCTCGCTCGCATCGTGGATCTCCTCGTCATCAAGCAGGGCGACAAGATCGCGAAGCAGAAGGGCTGGCCTCAGGCGTCCAGGACGGGCCGGCGCCGCCCCGCAGCGACCCGGCCCGAGAAGGCTCCGCGCCCGAGCCGGCCGGCGCGTCCGCGGAGCGGTCCGGACCAGCCGCCGCTGTTCCCGGGTCTCTAGCCCGGAGTTCCTGGCCCGGAGCTCCGGGAAGGTCGGCGGGCGGCACGCCGCCGGTCAGAGGACGAGCTTCCCGAGGACGCGCGGCCCGGTGGCGCCGGTCGCCCCCGGGACATTCCCAGGCCGGCCGAAGAGGGTCTCGTTCGCGAGCACCGCGAACGCCACCGCTTCCTTGGCGTCCGGATCGAGCCCGACCTCGGCGAGGGAGCGGACGGGTACCGGCGCCAGGGCCGTGCCCAGCGCCGCCATGAGGGTCCCGTTGCGGGCGCCGCCGCCCGAGACCAGCACCTCGGCGACCGGCTCCCGGACCCACCGTCGGATCCCGGCCGCCACCGACTCCGCGACGAACCGGGTCAGGCTCGCCAGGAGATCGCCCTCCCGTCCCGCGTAGCGCTCGAGCAGGGTCCGCACGAAGACGTCGCCGAACGCCTCGCGACCGGTGGACTTGGGCGGGGCGAGGTCGAAGAACGGGTGGCGGAGCAGCTCGGCGACCAGCGCGGGGTCCACGCGCCCCGCCGCGGCACGCGCGCCGCCGCGGTCGAACGTCTCGGCGCCGCCGGTCCAGGCGTCGACGACGAGGTCCATCGGCATGTTCGCCGGCCCCAGGTCGAAGGCGCGCACCGTGTCGAGCCGCTCCGTGACGACCGTCACGTTCGCGATGCCTCCCATGTTCAGGCAGGCTCGCGTCTCCCCGGCGCGGCGGAACAGGAGCCAGTCCACCAGGGGCACGAGCGGCGCGCCCTCTCCGCCCGCGGCGATGTCCCGCGGGCGGAAGTCGGCCACGACGGGCAGCCCCGTTCGCTCGGCGATGATCGCGGGCTCCGCGATCTGCAGCGTGGCCGCGCGGCCGTCCGGGCTCTCCGACCGCGGATGGTGCCGCGCCGTCTGGCCGTGGGAGCCGATCAGGTGGACCGGAAGCCCGCGGCGCCGGGCCTCGCCGATCATCTCGAGGGCCGCCTCCGCGAACTCGTCGCCGAGCTCGTAGTGCACGCGCAGGAGCTCGTCCGCGCGCGCGTCCTTCAGCCCGAGGATGCGCGCGCGCAGGGCCGGATCGAACGGGCGCGTCCGGAAGGCGAGGAGGCGGGCGCGCGTCGTGTCCCCTGCCCCCTCGATCTCGACCAGCGCCGCGTCGATGCCGTCGGCGCTCGTCCCGGAGATGAGACCGACCACGCTGGCGGGGACTCGCCGTCCGGAGCGCGAGGAGCCGGGTCAGCGGGTCACCGCTCACGTCGTCGCTCCCCGAGCGCCGCGCGCAGATCGTCGCCGTGGGCCGCCAGGCGCCGGCGCGCCTCCGCGGCGCCCAGGCCGAGCCGGTGCATGACCAGGGCCACGTTGGGCCTGCCCTCCCGCTCGACGGGCGAGGGCGCGCGCGGAGGCGGGAGGCAGGCCCGTCAGCGTCCCGATGATCCGCAGCGCGCGGGCCCGGAGCTTTCGGCTGGAGGGTCGGAGGTCGACCATCAGATTGCCGTAGACCTTCCCGAGCCGGACCATGGCGGCGGTCGTCAGCGTGTGGAGGACCATCTTGGTGGCCAGCCCCGCCTTCATGCGGGTGGAGCCCGCGAGCACCTCCGGCCCGGGCCGCGGCGCGACCACCACGTCGGCGAGCGCGCGCAGCGCCGGCGAGGGCGCGCACGTGACGACGACGGTCCGTGCGCCGCGCCGGCGCCCCTCCTCGACGGCGGCCAGCGCGAAGGGCGTCACGCCGCTCGCGCAGATCCCGCACACCACGTCGCGCGGGCCGACCCGGAGTCGCCGGAGCGCCCGGCGCGCATCGGCCCCCCGATCCTCCGCGCCCTCGACGGCTCGCCAGAGCGCCCGGCGCCCCCCCGCGATCAGGCCCACGACCTGCCCGGGAGACACGCCGAAGGTCGGCGGACACTCCGAGGCGTCCAGCACTCCGAGCCGCCCGCTCGTTCCCGCGCCCGCGTACACGAGCCGCCCGCCGCTCCCGAGCGCGCTCGGCCACCAGGTCGACGGCTCGCGCGAGAGAGCGCCGGACGTCCGCGACGCTGGCCGCCGCGCGGCGGTCCTCCCGGGTGATGGCGGCGACGAGGCGCTCCGTGGGGAGCCGGTCCAGCGCGCGGAGACGAGGATTCGGCCGCTCCGTGGGCAGGGCAGCGTAGTTCGGACGTGAGGCAGAAGCGGAAGCCCCGCGGCGACGGGAAGGCGACACGACGGCCTTGTAGCCCGCGCCGCACCGGGTGTCAAGGACGCGTCCGTCCTTTGGCCGTGTAGACCTTACATCGCCGACGGGTCAGTCACGTAACGCTTACCGGCGGGAGCGGAGCCACGGCGGGGCAAAAACCGGAAGTTCGACGCGGTGATGGCGGGACCTGGCCCCTGGCACGACGGTTGCCCCTTCGACCCGGGAAGCGAGGGACACAGCATGCCGGACCTGTTCACCGCGGCCGCCAACGCGGCCGGGCGGTTCGCCCGCCGCATCCTCATCGTGGACGACGACCGATACAGCCGGGAAGGCCTTCGGACGGCCCTGCTCCGGGAAGGCCACGTGGTCGACGCCGCGGCCGACGCCTGGCAGGCGATGATCCGGCTCCGGGCCCAGTCGTTCGACATCGCCGTGGTCGACCTCGATCTCCCGGCGGTTCACGGAGTCGACCTCGGCGGCTGGGACGTGGTCCGGATCGCGCGCGCCTACCGACCGGACATCGCCGTCATCGTGCTGAGCGCCGACGAGGACCCGACGCCGGGCCCCGAGGCCCTCGCGCTCGACGTGACCAGCATCCTCGGAAAGCCCATCAGCCTCCAGGAGCTCACGCGTCTCGTCGAGACCGCTGCGACTGCCTGAAGGGGCGCACGCCCTCCGGTCTCCGATCAGCGCCTGATCGTCCCTCCGCCGACCGCTCCCGCCGGCTTCACACAGTCGGCGAAACGACGTACCCGTACCGCCGGTTCGTCCGGCCCGGCCCCTCCCGCTCGTAGGTAGCTCGGGCGACCGCGATGCGGTCCGTGGTCAGCTCGGCGCGGCGGTTGTACCCGTAGATCCTGGCCGAGTTCTCGCCGAAGATCGCGCTCTTGACCGGGCCGTCGGCCGCGCCGAGCGGCGCGAATCCGTGCTTCCGCTGCATGTCCTCGGGGATCTCCAGCCGGCGGAGCGCCTCGATCTGCCACTGCGGCGCGCCGGTCCAGATCGCGTCCGTCCCCCAGACCACGTGGTCGGCGCCGAGCCCCTTCACGAGCTGTCCCATCATCGCGGCGCAGAGGCGCGGCTCCGCCACCGTGCTCTGCGCGAAGATCTGCCCGAGGTCCGCGTAGACGTTCCGTGACCCCGAACTTGGCCGGGATCTCGGCCAGATCCGTCACCCAGTCCACGCGGCCCGTCTGCTCGAACTGCGCCCAGCCGTCGCCCTGCGCCCCGCCGGTGAAGCGGAACGCCGAGTGGTAGATGACGAAGTTGAGCTGCGGCCAGTCCTTGGCCGCCTTCCCGACGTCGCGGACGTCGGCGTACTCGAGGAGGTTCGGGAACTGCTTGGTGGTCGACGGCGGGTAGAGGCCCTTGTGCACGCACACGTTGACCAGGCCGGCCTTCGCGAGCCGCTCGTAGAAGGGATAGAGCAGCTTCTCGTCGTCCATCCGCCACGGGTGCTTGGACAGCTGCTTGTTCGTGTTGTCGCCGACCGTGTAGCCCTTGAAGGAGTCGGGCTTGAGCTCCGCGATGGCCCGGTCGACCGACTCCAGCCACCCCGGCATCCCGGGCATGAAGATCGCGTGGGTCATCAGCCGCTTCGAGCCGGTGAGCTTGTTCACCTTGGCGCGGGCCTCGGCCTTCATCTCGTTGGTGAGGAACCAGTCGCGCGGCTCCTCCGAGCCCGATCCCGAGATGAGGGCGACCTTCGTGTCCGAGTCGAAGTAGATCTCCTTGAAGTAGTTCGCGAACTTCAGATCCTCGATCGTCTGCGGCTTGCCCGCCAGCGCCGGGTTCCAGCCCGCCTTGCCCACCGCCTCCCGCGAGCGCACGAAGCCCTCGAGCCGCGTGTCGTCGCGGAGGAAGTGCGTGTGCATGTCCATGATGAACTGTCCGGCCAGCGCCTTCGCGCGCTCGTCGGCCAGCTCCGGCGTGGCCGCCTCGGCCCGGCTCACGCCGAACAGCGGGCCGTGGACCTCGTTCATCGCGACGAACGCGGCCGCCATGCCCGCCGCCGTCTGGAAGAACCGGCGCCGGCTCAGCCCCTGGTGCTTCGCGAGCCGGCTCCCGAGCTCGCGCACGCGCGCCTCGACCTGCTTCTGCTTCCGGGTCTGGGGCAGCGGCATGAACTCGTCGCTCGAGACGAACTGGGTCGGGATGGGCGACGCGAACGAGGCGGTCTCGGCCGGCAACAGCTGGGCGAGCTCTTCGGGGTCGAGGGAAGGCATGCGTTCCTCCTCGCGGGGCGCACCGGAGCCAGCGCCCGCGCACCGTGGCGACTCGGATCACGTCGGGGACGTCTCTCGCATCTTTGGTCCGGGGGCCGGCCGGTGTCAAGCTCTCGGGCCGGCCCGGGCGCGGCCTCTACGCCGGCGTGGCCGCCGAGGCCGCGTGCCGGTCACTCGCGACGTGGCAGGCGACATCATGGAGGGGCAGGAGCTCCTCGAGACGGGGCGATTCCAGCGGGCAGCGGGTGACCCGCCAGGAGCATCGGGGGTGGAACCGGCAGCCGGACGGGATCCGGACCGCACTGGGGGGCTCCCCCTCGATCGCCGCCGGCTCGCGGCGGGGGCCGCCCACCTCGGGCACGGCCGACAGGAGGGCCACGCGTGTACGGGTGCTGGGGCCGGGCGAAGAGCTCGGCGGTCGGCGCGCGCTCCACGATCGTTCCCAGGTACATCACCGCGACCTCGTCGCTCAGGTAGCGCACGACCCGAAGGTCGTGCGAGATGAAGATCATGGTCAGGCCGAGCGATGTCCGGAGATCCAGGAGGAGCTGCAGGATCTGGGCCTGGATCGAGACGTCGAGGGCGGACAGCGGCTCGTCGGCGATGAGGAGCTCGGGCTCCACCGCCAGCGCGCGCGCGATGCCCACGCGCTGGCGCTGTCCGCCGGAGAACTCGCCGGGATACTTGCGGCCGTCGGCCGGGCTCAAGCCCACCTGGACGAGCAGCTCGTCCACGCGCCGCCGACGCCCGGAGGCCGGACCGATCTCGTGCACGTCGAGGACCTCGCGGAGCATCCGGTCCACCCGCTGGCGTGGATCGAGCGAGGCGTACGGGTCCTGAAACACCACCTGCATGCGCTTCCGGTAGGGCGCGAGCTCCGCCTCGGTCAGCTTCATCAGGTCGACGCCGTCGAACAGCACGGCGCCGCGATCGGCGTCGTGGAGCCGCAGCAGGCACCGGCCGAGCGTGCTCTTGCCGCAGCCGGACTCGCCCACGAGTCCGAGCGTCCGGCCGCGGCCGAGCGTGAACGACACGCCGTCGACCGCCCGGATGTGCTCCGGCGAGCGCCGCAAGGCGACGTCCAGCAACGTGTGCGGGAGGGGGAAGTGCTTGACCAGATCCCGAGCCTCGAGGAGCGGCGGGACCCGCGGGCTCGCTCACGGAGGCTTCCCCCGCCCTCATCCGGACGTCAGCTGGTCGATCCGGAGGCACCGGCTCCAGTGGTCGGAGCCGACCGGAACGAGCGGGATGTCGCCCGCGAGGCACTCGGCGGCCGCCCACGCACAGCGCGGGGCGAACGCGCACCCCTGACCGAGGGCGGCGAGGTCCGGAGGCGATCCGGGAATCGGGACCAGCCGGCCCCGGCGCTCGACGCTGGGAATGGACTGGATGAGGCCGATCGTGTACGGGTGGCTCGGCCGGGCGAACAGCTCGGCGGTGGTGGCCAGCTCCACGATCTCGCCCGCGTACATGACGGCGACCCGGTCGACCGCCTGGTAGACGACGCCCAGATCGTGGGTCACCAGGATCAGGGCCATGCCGAGCTCGCGCTGGAGCGTCACGAGCAGGCGGAGGATCTGCGCCTGGATGGTCACGTCGAGCGCCGTGGTCGGCTCGTCGGCCAGCAGGAGCTTCGGCTCGCGCGCCAGCGCGATGGCCAGCATCACACGCTGCCTCTGCCCGCCCGACAGCTCGTGCGGATAGGCGCCGAGCCGCCGCGCCGGGTCCGGGATGCCGACGTGGCGCAGAAGCTCGACCGCGCGGGCGCGCCTCGAGCCGGACGCACCGGCGGCGGGCAGAACCTCGGTGATCTGCCGCTCGACGCTCAGGACCGGGTTGAGCGCGGTCATGGGGTCCTGGAAGACCATGACCACGCCGCGGCCCCGGACGTCCTCCAGCTCCCGCGAAGACAGCCGCGTGAGGTCCCGACCCTCGAGCAGGACGCGACCGGACGTGATGCGCCCAGGCGGGTGGACCAGCCGGACGATGGCGCGGCACGTCATCGTCTTCCCCGAGCCGGATTCCCCGACCAGCGCGAACGTCTCGCCCGGCCGCACGTCGAAGCTGACGCCGCGGACCGCATGGACCGTCCCGCGCCGCGTGGGAATCTCGACGCGAAGGTTCTCGACGGTCAGCAGGGGCTCGCTCACGGAGCCGTCGCGCCCTTCGTGGCGGCTCCGGTGTCCGGCCCTCACGACGTCACTGGCCCTTGACACGCAGCAGGTCGGCGACGCCGTCGCCGAGCAGGATGAACGCGAGCCCCGTGTACATGCAGGCGAAGCCGGGCATGGTCGCCACCCACCACCCGTTCGCCAGGAACTCCCGGCCCTCGGAGATCATCATCCCCCACTCGGGAGCGGGCGGGCGCACGCCCAGCCCGAGGAACCCGAGGGAGGCCGTGGTGAGGATGACCAGCACGACGTCCGAGGCCAGGAAGATGACCGCCGGCGGGATGGCGTTCGGGCAGGATGTGCCCCAGGAGGATGCGCCACCGCCCGAAGCCCAGCGCGCGCAAGGCCGCCGCATACTCGAGGTTCTTCTCGCGCAGCACCTCGCCGCGGACGAGCCGCGCGTAGGTCACCCACCCCACCGCGCCGATGGCGACGAGGACGTTGACCTCGCCCGGCCCCAGGAACGCCACGATGGCGATGACGAGCACCAGGAACGGGACGGCCGTGATGACGTCGACCGTCCGCATGATCACCGCGTCGATCCACCCGCCGCGGTAGCCCGGCCGCCGCGCCCAGCAGCGACCCCGCCAGGAACGGGAACACCACCGCCAGCACGCCGATCCGCAGGTCGATGGCGGCGCCGTGCACGACCCGGGTGAGGACGTCCCGCCCGAAGTTGTCCGTCCCGAACGGATGCTGCAGGCTCGGCGCCTGGAGAAGCCGATCGAAGTCGTGCGAGTTCGGGTCGTAGGGCGAGACGTGGGGGCCGACGAGCGCCAGGAGCACCAGGAAGCCCAGCATCGCCCCGCCGGCCGCCAGAGCGGATTGCCGGCGCACGCGGCCCGGCGCCGCGACCGGAGCCTCGACGGCGATCGTGCCCACCGGCGCCGGCTCCCTACCCCACCCGGACGCGCGGGTCGAACAGCGGGTAGACCAGGTCGGTCAGGAGGTTGATCAGCATCGCGCCGAAGGCGAAGGCCAGGGTCAGGGTCTGCACCACCATGTAGTCGCGGGCGAGGATGGACTCGACCATCCACGACCCGAGGCCCGGGAAGCGCGAAGACCGTCTCCACCACCACCGAGCCGCCGATCGCGTACGACAGCCGGACGCCGACCAGCGTGACGATGGGCAGGAGCGCGGCCCGCAGGACGTGGTGCGCGAGCACCGACCGCCGGGCCAGCCCCTTGGCGCGGGCGAAGTCGACGTACGTCGTGGTCTGCACGTCGATCAGGGCCGAGCGGAGGCTCCGGGTCAGCACGGCGGTGAAGGCGTGCGCGAGGGTGAGCGCGGGCAGGAAGAGGTGCCGGAGGTGCCCCGTGAACCCCTCGCCGTACCCCGAGGCCGGGAACCACCCGAGCTTCAGCGCGAACAGGAGCAGGAGGAGGATGCCGATCCAGAACGCCGGGGACGCGAGCGGCAGGGTGATCAGGCCGCGGACGAGCTGGTCGGGCCAGCGCTCGCGGTTGGTGGCCGCCACCAGGGCGAGCGGCACCGCGATGAGGACCGAGAGGGCCAGGCTGTACACCACCAGGAAGAACGTCACTCCCGCCCGGCGCGGGAGAAGGTCGACGACGGGCGTCCGGTAGCGAAGCGACTGCCCCAGGTCGCCCGTGACGAGCTTGCGGACGTACACGGCGTACTGCGCGGGCAAGGGTCGGTCCAGGCCCCACTGCCGGTGCAGGGCCTGGACCGCCTCCGGACTCGCCCGATCGCCCAGGATGGCCGTCGCCGGGTCGCCCGGCAGCAGCTTCACCAGGAAGAAGATCAGCACCGTGACCAGGAGCGCCACGGGCAGGGTCTGCCCGATGCGCCGGAGCGCGTAGCGCAGCAGGGGCACGGCGCCGGCCGGGTCTACTCGCCGACGGTCACGTTCTTGAAGATCCAGGGCCCGGTGGCCATCTGGACGAAGCCCTTCATCTTCTTGTTGATGGCGATCGTGTAGGGCGAGTAGTAGAGCCAGATGAGCGGCGAGTCACGCAGCGCCAGCTCCTGGATCTCGTAGTAGACCTGCCGGCGCTTGTCGACATTCGTCTCGCGCATTCCCTTGGCCAGGAGCCCGTCCATCTCCGCCGACTTGTACCCGCTGTGATACGACTCGCTCTCGGTGAAGCCCAGCGCGTAGGCCGCGAGCTGGGACGGATCGGGGATGTCGTTGGTCCAGCTCGTGATGTAGACCTGGAACTGGTTCGCGCGATAGCGCTGCGTCGCGGTGGCGCGATCGAGCGGATCCAGCTCGAGGGTCACGCCCAGCTTGCCCCACATCTCCTTCAGGGCCACCGCCGTCGGCTGATGCACGGCGTCGTTGGCGCGATAGAGGATCTTGAGGGTGATCGGGGTGGCGATGCCGGACTCCTTCAGGAGCTGCTTGGCCTTGTTCAGATCGTAGGCATTGCCCTTCGAGCCCTTGTTGAAGAACGGCGTCGTCATCGGCAGGAACGTCGTCGCCGGCGTGCAGTATCCGAAGCAGACCGCCTTGACGATCGCGGCCCGGTCGGTCCCGAAGGCCAGCGCCTGGCGGAACTTCACGTTGTTGAGCGGCGCCTCCCGCATGTTCAGCGAGAGGTGGGACACCTGGGTGGACGGGTTGAGCTGCGCCTCGAGCTTCGCGTCCTTCCGGAGCTCCTCGATCCGCGAGAACGGCGGATAGTCGATGCCGTCGACGTCCCCGGACTGGAGCGCGATGATCCGGCTGTTGTCGTCCGGGATGTACCGGATGCGCAGCTCCGCGGCCTTGGGCACCCCCTTCTCGTAGTAGTGGGGGTTCGGCTTCATGATCAGCTCCTCCCCCTTCTTCCAGTCCGTCAGCATGAAGGGGCCGGAGCCCACCGGCTTGTTCGCGATGTCCTCGTCCTTCGCGCCCTTGAAGACCTTCTCGGGCAGGATGCTGTTCGAGAACAGCGAGATGTCGGCCAGGAACGGCGCCCACGGCTCCTTCAGGCTGATGACCACCGTGTAGTCGTCCTTCGCCTGGATGTCCTCGACCGCCTCGAGCGCCCACTTCCAGGGGCCCTTGGTGTCCCGCGCCCGCTTCAGGGACCAGACCGCGTCGCTGGCCTTGACCGGGTCGCCGTTGGAGAACTTGGCGTTCTTCCTGAGGAGGAACGTCCAGGTCCGGCCGTCGGGCGACGTGGTCCACTTCTCGGCCAGGTCGGGCTCGAAGCCGTCACCCTTGACGTTCACGCGGACGAGCTGCTGGTAGATCTGCATGAAGGCCCAGATGTCGGGGTTCGCGTCCTGGGTCACCGGATCGAGGTTCTCGGCAGCCCGGTTCACGCCGAAGCGGATGGTCTTGCCGGCCCCCTGGGCCGAGGCCTTGGGCTCCAGCGCCCCCAGACCCGCCAGGACCAGCCCGGCGGTCAGCACGAGCGCGAGGACCAGTCGAGCGATTCGCATGGGTTCAACCTCCTTGTTCGGGGTGTGCCTCGTCATCTGTCACCCGGCGGGGACTCCTCACTGCGTGCGTCGAGCGTAGCCCAGCGCCGGTACCGGCACAAGGAGCCGCGCCCGTCGTTCTCCGCGTGGCGGCCCGGCCGATCCGGGCCGCCGCGAGAGGACATCCGACCGGCACGAGCCGGGCGTAGGGCCGTGTGAGATGAGGCCAACTTCCCCTTTGCCCCCGGCAGGCGGATCGTTGTAGGCTTTGCCCCGACCATGGCCGCGGTAGATCTCGAGGCCTATGTCGCTCGCTCCCGCGCCGTCGACCTCTCCGCGTTTCCCTGGGCCGACGTCCCCCGGCACCCGGTGACCCCCGAGACCATCCGTACTCTCCGGTACATGCAGGACGTCGAGAGTCACACCATCATCTACCTCCGGGAGCTCCTCGCGACCCGCGCGGTGGATGAGCCGGATGTCGCGACCTTCCTGGCCTGCTGGCTCTACGAGGAGACGTTCCACGGGCTCGCGCTGGCGCGCTTCCTGGAGGCGGCCGGCCATCCGCTCGGCGAGCGGGCCCGCCCCCGGGGACAGGAGCCGTTCCTGAAGCGCCTCGAGTCGACGGCTG
>CAVUVU010000002.1:0-157359 GCA_963745015.1 uncultured Candidatus Rokubacteria bacterium | reverse complement strand
CCTGGGCGGGGTCGATCAGCGGGCGGCGGACGGCCGCGTACGCCTCCGACAGGAGCGCGTCGAGCGGCACGTCCACGCAGCGAGGATCCCCTTAGTACTGCTTGCGGTCGGCGAACGCGAGCTTCAGGGCCTCGATCACCTGGTGCAGGTAGTCCGCCGAGTTGTGGCCGGCGGCTCGGAGCGCGGCGGGATCGAGCAGGGCCAGCGCCTGGAGGAAGAGCGGCCCGTTGGTCCACGACGGGCACTTCCAGACGGTGAGCCCGTCGTAGTCGCGGCTGATCGCGGGCTCCGCCCGCGCCGCGTAGCGCTCGACGTCCGCCTTGTCGACGACCCCGCCGTGCTCCCGCGCGAACCGCTCGATGACGCTGGCCGGCTCGCCCCGGTAGAATGCGTCGCGGGCCGCGCCCAGGCCTTCGCCCGGCTGGCGCCCGCCCGCCGCTCCGCGTCGACCAG
Source organism: uncultured Candidatus Rokubacteria bacterium (assembly GCA_963745015.1). Classification (GTDB taxonomy): domain Bacteria; phylum Methylomirabilota; class Methylomirabilia; order Rokubacteriales; family DASRDR01; genus DASRDR01. The sequence continues at coordinate 156,906 of CAVUVU010000002.1, read as the reverse complement.
GAGGTCGAGGGTGTCGGCCAGCGCGGAGTTGGAGAAGAGCGCCCCCACCTCCGGCAGGCGGCCACCCGGCAGATAGAGGGCGGCGGACGTCGGCCAGCCGTGGAGGCGATCCTCGAAGGCGCTGATCGACAGGTGCTCGCCGGGGCCGCGGAGCCCCGGATGCATCGGGAAGCCGCGGCGCGCCAGATCCTGGGCGGGCGCCGCGACGGGCGCGAACGGGCGCGTGCCCCACCGCTCGAGCGCCGTCAGGAGCGCGTGGGGAATGGCCGGGGCGCTCCAGGCCAGCGGATGGTCGGTGGGCAGCCCGTCGGTCAGGCCCGCGGCGCGGCAGCGCTCCAGCGTGAGCCCGCGCGGGGCGACGGTGTGGCCGTTCATCGCGCTGACGCGGCCGGTGGCCGCCTCGTGGACGAGCATGACGACCTCGCCGCCGAGACTCAGCATGTGCGGATTCAGGACGCACTCGGCGAGGATCGCCGCGACGGCCGCGTCCATCGCGTTCCCGCCGTCCCGCAGAACGCCGGCGCCGGCCTCGGCCGACAGGTAGTGCTCGGTGGTGATCAGCCAGTCGCGGGCGAGGAGCGTCGGGCGAAACGCCATGTCCAGTCCTCAGGAATGCGTGATGACCGGCGGCCAGCGGTCGGCCCACGGCGCCGCCGTCTCGAATGCCGCAGCGGCGCCGAGGAGCCGGGCGTCGTCGAGCCGGCGGCCCACGAGCTGGAGCCCCACGGGCAGGCCGGTGGCGGTCCGCCCCGCGGGCACGACGATGGCCGGAAGCCCGGTGATGTTGAAGGGGTACGTGAAGGCGATCCAGCCTCGCGCGCCGACGGCTCGGCCCTCGATCTCGCGCGGCGGCGGCTGGCCGATCCGAAGCGGCGGCACCGCCACCGCGGGCGTCGCGAGGACGTCGTGGCGCTCGAAGAAGCGATCGAGCTGCGCCCACAGCGCGTGACGGCGAACGGCCGCACGGGCGACCTGCTCCGCCGTCATCCGCCGGCCCGCCTCGACCAGCGCGACCAGGCTCGGGTCCATCCGCGCCCGGTCCCGCTCCAGGTCGTCGCCCAGGGCGGCCGCGAGCCCCGGGTGCCGGAAGGCGTCGGCCACCTCGGCAGGGTCCTCGAAGCCCGGGTCCGCGTCCTCCACGGTCCAGCCGAGCGCGGCGAGGCCGCGGGCGGCGGCGCCGGCCACCCGCTCCACTTCGGGGTCGACGGGGGCGTACCCGAGCCTCGGGCTCCAGGCGACGCGCAGGTGCGCCGGAGGGCGCGCGAGCGCACGCGTGTAGTCCGCGGGCTCCACCGGGAGCGACCAGCCGTCGCGATCGTCGCGCCCGGCGGTGACCGAGAGGAACAGGGCGGCGTCCTCGACCGTGCGGCAGAGGGGCCCGAGGTGCGTGAGCAGCTCCGCGACGCCCACCGGGACGCGCGGGATCAGCCCGAACGTCGGCTTGAGGCCCACGACCCCGCAGTAGCTCGCCGGGATCCGGATCGAGCCGCCCTCGTCGGTGCCCACCGCGAGCGGCCCCATCCCGGTGGCCGCCGCCACCGCCGCCCCCCCGCTCGAGCCGCCGCAGGTGTGATCCGGCGCCCAGGGGTTCCGCGTGACGCCGGAGAGCGTGCTCTCGGTCACGCCCTTGTGCGCGAACTCGGGCGTCGTGGTCTTCCCGACGAGGATCGCGCCGGCGGCCCGGAGGCGAGCCACCACGGCCGCGTCCTCGGTCGGCACCCGGTCGGCGAGGCGCACGGCGCCCATCGTGGTGCGGACGCCCGCCGTGTCGAGCGTGTCCTTGACCGAGAACGGCACGCCGTGGAGGCGCCCGAGCGGCCCGCCGCGCATCACCGCGGCCTCGGCCCGGCGCGCCTCGGCGCGCGCGAGCTCCGCGGTCACCGTGACGAAGGCATTGAGGGGTCCGTTCACGCGATCGATCCGCGCGAGGACGGCCTCGACGGCTTCCACCGGCGACAGCTCCTTGCGCGCGATCGCCGCCGCCAGCCGCGCGGCGGACCAGGCCCACGGCTCGGCCCCCGCCGCGGTCGCTCACCAAACGGTCCATCACCGTCAATATTCGGGGGCCGTTCGGAGGCCTGTCAAGGCAGTGGCGCGATCTCACGGCCGCGTCCACGCGCGCCGCCAGCCGGCGCCCTCGTGCGTCCCCTTCACGCGGCCGCGAGCGGAGACCGACCGGGGCGGCCCGCGCCGATCTCGACCCCGCCCCGGTCAGTCGAAGAACAGGCGCGGCAGGAAGAGGATCAGCCCGGGCCAGTACGTCACGATGACCTGCACGACGATGAGCGGGCCCAGGAACGGCAGGATGGCGCGGGCGAGGACGTGGAACGGGATGTTGCCCACCTTCGCCACGACGAAGAGGGCGACCCCGAACGGCGGCGTCAGGATCCCGATCATCAGGTTCATGACCACGATCACCCCGAAGTGGACGGGGTCGATGCCCACCGCCTGCGTCACGGGCAGCAGGACCGGCACCAGCAGGATCATGATCGCCAGCCCCTCCATGATGCAGCCGAGGAAGAGGAGCAGGACGTTGATGATCAGCAGGATGACCAGCGGGTCGTGGGAGATCGTCAGGAACAGCGCGGCCACCTTCTGGGGCACCTGCTCCCGGGCGAGTACCCAGCCGAAGAGGCTCGCGCCGGCGACGATGAAGCCCGACGACCGCCGAGGTGCTGACCGACTCCTTGAAGACCCGCGGGAAGGTCGCGCCAGGACATCTCCCGGTAGATGAACAGGCCGAGCGCCAGCGAGTAGAGCGCGGCCACCGCCGCCGCCTCGGTGGGCGTGAAGATCCCGCCGAAGATCCCGCCCATGATGATCACCGGCGCCACCAGCGCCAGCGACGGCGCGCGTGAACGCCGCCCAGAGCTCGCGGCGGCTCGCCCGCGGGTGGCGCGGCATGTTCCGCTTCCGGGCGCAGAAGTAGACCTGGATCATCAGGACGCCCGCCGTGAGGAACCCGGGCACGATCCCGGCCAGGAACAGCGAGCCCACCGACGTGTTGGCGATGACTCCGTAGATGACCATCGGGATCGACGGCGGCACGAGCGGGCCGATGATGCAGGAGGCGCAGGTGAGCGCGCCGGCGAACTCGACCGGGTACCCGTCCTCCTTCATCGCCTTGATCTCGAGGATGCCGAGCCCGCCGGCGTCCGCGATCGCCGAGCCCGACATGCCGGAGAAGATCAGGCTTCCCAGGACGTTGACGTGGGCCAGCCCGCCGGTGAAGTGGCCGACCAGGGCCTTGGCGAAGCCGTAGATCCGATCGGTCACCCCGCCGCTGTTCATGGCCACGCCGGCCAGGATGAAGCAGGGCACCGCGAGCAGCGGAAAGGAGTCGATGCCGCCGATCAGGCGCTGGGGGGCCGTGATCATGCTCCCGCCCTCGATGAGGAGCCAGGCCATCCCCATGAAGATCAAGGAGAACGCCACCGGCATGCTGGCGGCGACCAGCGTGAGCCAGGCGACGAAGTAGCCGACCATCTAGACGACGCCCCGGATCTCGGGCTCCAGCGTGTCCCCTGCCGGTAGCGCCGCACGTCCTCGCCCATCACCGCCAGGGTCCGGACGGTCATCAGGAGGGCGGTCACCGGCACGACGACGTAGACCCACGCGTAGGGAATGTCGAGGACGACCAGCGGGATGTTGAGCTGGCGGAGGGTCGCCCGGATTCCCCAGTAGAAGAGGTTGGCCAGCACGAAGAGGACGCACAGGTTGACCAGGAGGGCGACCGCCAGCCGGCCCGCGCGCGGCAGCTGGAGGACGAGGAAGTCGATCGCCACGTGGGTCCGGTCGCTCACGGCCGCGCTCGACCCGAGGAAGACGACGTAGACGTACAGGTATCGGGCGGCCTCCTCCGTCCAGGACAGCGGATCGCGCGTGATGAAGCGAGTGAAGACCTGCAGGAAGAGGGTGACGAGCAGGCCCCCGAGGCAGAGCGCGGCGAGGTTCTCCTCGGCCCGCAGGACGAAGCGCTTCACCCCGCTCACGGGAGGCACATGCCGCAGGGCCCGGCGGAGGCTCGCCGCGACGTGGGCGCGGAGGCGCGGCCGGCGAGACGGTCCTGCCGGCCGCGCTTCGCACCCGGGCTACCGGATGGCCTGCATCTGGTCGAAGATGCCCTTCGGCCAGCCCATGTCCTTCTCGCCCACCTCGGTCACCGAGGTCATCCTCTTGCGGAAGGACTCGCGATCCGAGTTGACGATCGTGACGCCCTTCGTCTTGAAGAAGTCCGTCAGCCTGGCCTCGTTGGCCCGGGTCAGCTCGTCGTTGACCTTCGCGCCCTCGGTGAACGCCGCCCGGATGGCCTGCTGGTCGGCGGGCGTCATCGCGTCGTAGGCCTTCTTGTTCATCATGATGAGGATCGGCACGATGACGTGGCCGGTCAGGTTCAGGTACTTCTGCACCTCGTAGAACTTCTGGTCGTTGATGGTCCCGACCGGGTTCTCCTGGCCGTCCGCCACGCCCGTCTGGAGGCTCAGGTACACCTCGCCCAGGCTCATCGGCGTCGGCGTCGCCTCCAGCGCCCGGATCATCGCCAGGAACAGCGGCGCCTCCGGCACGCGGATCTTCAGCCCCTTGGCGTCGGCCGCGGTCTGGAGCGCCTTGTTCTTGGTCGTGAAGTGGCGGACGCCGTAGTAGAAGGTGCCCAGGTGGACCATGTTGCGCTCGCTGGCCAGCTTGCCGAGCTGCTCCTGGCCGAACGGCGAGGCGAGCATCTTCATCACGTGGTCCCAGTCACGGGCCACGAAGGGCGCCTCGAAGAGCGACAGGGCCTTGTTGAGGTTCGACAGGGAGCCCGGGCCCTCGGAGACGAAGTCGAGCGTCCCGTCGATCACCTGGGCGACCATCTCGCGGGCCGCGCCGAGCTGGCTCGACGGGAAGACGTTGATCTTGTAGCGCCCCCCGCTCGTCTTGGCGAACTCCTCGGCGGCCTTGGAGACGCCCTTGTGAATCGGGCTCTCGACCGAGTGGAGGTGCCCGAAGCGGAGCTCCTTGGTCTGGGCCTGGGCCGGGGCGGCGGCGAGCAGGCCGGCCGCGAGCGCGCCGAGCGCCCACGTGGCAAGCCGGATCGGCTGAACTCCCCTGTTCCTCATCGACGACCTCCTGGATACGGTCGACGAGTTGGCTCACGTGGCTCGATCGCGCGTGGTTCGCGGCCCCGTAGAGGACAGGGGCGCACGGCTCCGGCGAGTCTAGTGGATCTGCCCTGGCCACGCAATCCGCCTTCGCGTCTCGCGGCGCCGCCCGACGCCAGCGCCGAAGGTGAGCGGCAGGCCGGACCCGTTGCTCCGGCCTGCCGCCGCGGGTAAGGTGAACCGTCCTTCTCACGACCCCCAAGACACCAAGGAGCCATCATGGCGATCGGCAGTCACCGGCTGGAGTACGAGGTCGTCCAGGGCTGGGAGCGTCTCCCGGAGGGCTGGGCCTTCACCGAGGTGGTCGGCGTGGGGGTCGACTCGCGGGAGCGCGTCTTCGTCTTCTGCCGGGGCCCGCACCCCCTGATCGTCTTCGACAAGGAAGGGCGGTTCGTCGACTCGTGGGGAGCCGGCCGCTTCGTGCGCCCCCACGGGATCTTCATCAGCCCCGACGACCGCGTGTTCCTCGTCGACGACGAGGGCCACACGGTCTACGAGTACTCGGTGCAGGGCGAGCTCCGGCGCCGTCTCGGGGACGGCCAGCCGTCGGACACGGGCTATGTCCCCGGGCAGTCGCCGGTCGCCCGCGGGGCGGGCCCGTTCAACACGGTCACGAACGTGGCCCTGGCCCCGGACGGCGAGCTCTACGTGGCCGACGGCTACGGCAACGCCCGCGTCCATCGCTTCGACGCGGACGGGCGGCTCCTCGGATCGTGGGGCGAGCCCGGGAGCGGGCCCGGGCAGTTCAACCTGCCCCACGGCATCGCCGTCGACCGGCGGGGCCGGGTCTACGTGGCGGACCGCGAGAACAGCCGCGTCCAGATCTTCTCGCGCGACGGCGTCCTCCAGGACATCTGGACCTGGCCCAACCGGCCCTGCGACCTGTTCATCGACGCCGACGAGCGCCTCTACGTCGCCGAGCTCGGCTTCATCGTCGGCAACGAGCCGGTGCCCCACCTCCGGCTCATGGCGCACCCGCCCGCCGGGCACTCGCCGATCGCGCAGGTCTCGATCTGCACGCCCGACGGGGAGCGCATCGGCCGGGTCGGCGGCGAGGAGGCGATCCTGCCGGGGAACTTCTTCGCCCCCCACGGGCTCTGCGTGAGCCCGCGCGGCGATCTCTACGTCGGCGAGGTCGTGGTGGCGACGGGGGTGGCGCGGCGGCTGGCGCCCCTGACGCCCCACTGCTTCCAGAAGTTCGTGCGGCGGAGCGGCTGACCGGGTCCCACCGAGCCGACCCGGCTCACGCGCCCTCGCCCGCCCCGGCGCTCACGCGGTAGAGGCGGAAATCCAGGATCGTGCCCCGGTCCGGCGCGCCGGGAATCACGAGGCGCTCGACGCCCGAGTCCGCGAGGGGCTGGCGGCCGGTGGCCAGCAACCAGGTCGTCTCCCCTCGCGCCGCCGCGAAGGCGCGGAACTTCGCGTAGTCGCCGGGAGCCTGGAGCAAGAGGAACGAGTGGCCGGCGCTGGCGCGCGCGTAGAGCTGCGGCACCCACCAGAGGTTCGTGACCACCAGCCGCTCGGGACGCGCCGCGAGAAAGCGCTCGACGGCGGCCCCGTGGGTCCGGGCCTGGTCGAGCAGACGCCAGGAGTAGCCCGTCTCGGCCCAGCCGAGCGCGAGCCCGGCCAGCAGGCCCGCGGCCTCCCACCGCCGTGCGGGCGTCCGCCGGCCCGCCCACGCCGCGGCGAGCCGCTCCGCCGCCAGGACGACCATGGGCACGAGCGCCGGCAGCAACAGGCGGGGCCCCCAGTGAATGCCCGCCGCCGAGGCGCTCGAGTACGAGAAGGCGGCGCCGAGGAGGAACAGGACGGTGGTCAGGGCGAGCGCGCGCCGCCGTGGGCCGGAACGCCAGGCGAAGCCGACGGCGAGCCCGACGAAGAGGATCGGGGTGAGCGCTGCCAGGCTCGCGAACCCGACCAGGGCCGCGAAGGGATCGGGCAGCGCCAGGAACTGCCGACGGACGATCACCGCGGCGCCCAGTCCGACCGCGAAGCCCATGGCCGCCAACCCTCGCTCGCGCCTGGCGGACAGGCCGATCACGCCGAGGATGCCCGCCACCGCCGTCATCGCCGTCGCGGGCTGGGCCGACATCCCGACCATGAGGGTCCGGATCGTCTGCCAGCGCGTCGCCCCCCTCATGGTGGCGGCGAGCGACAGGCCGGCGTAGTGGAGGCCGAGCGGGTGCCCCCACTGCTGCGCGTTCAGGGCGAGGAGCCCGGCCAGCGGGATCGCCACTCCGAACACGAACGCCGCGGGACGCCGCCAGTCACGGAAGGCGAGACCGAACGCCAGCGCCAGCGCGACCCCGTAGAGGGCGAGCTCGCCGCGCAGGAATGCACAGAGCCCGAGCGCGCTCCCCGCCAGGACCAGCGCGTCGAGGCGCCGGCGCCGCCAGCCCCACAGGAACACGACGAGGGAGACGGTCTGCGCCGCCAGCGCGATCGCGTGCTCCCAGAACACCCAGTGATAGAACATCCACGGGGAGCCGAGGACCAGGAGCGGGACGAACGGCGCGGCGCGCGGCGCGTGGCGCCCGGCCGCGAGGGTCCAGGCCCCCACCGCGACGAGGCCGGCCACCAGGGCCACCAGGCGCATCCCGGTCTCCCCCGCGAGCCCATGCGCGCGCGACGCCAGGCGCGCGAAGTAGTCCGGGTAGAGGAACCGGTAGCCGCGAGACGTCTGCCAGAGATACACGGGGGTGTGCGGCAGGAGCCCGCCCGTCTCGGCGGGCGAGAAGTCGAGGCGCACCTCGCTGCTGCGGTCCGGCGACGAGCTGATCGCCATCGCCTGGAGGTACTTGATGCCCTCGTCGTTGATCCAGAAGCCGCCGGCCGGCAGGAGCGTCCATCCCGCGACCGCGACCAGGGCGTAGACGCTCCAGGTGACGCGCGCGGCCGTGGCGTGGATGGCCCCGCCGCGACGCCGACGCGCTCTCACGGTCCCGGGCCCTCGCGCTCCTCGACGGTGATCCCGGGTGAGGCGGGGCGCCGGCGTTCGGCCGCCGGTGGATCCTTCAGCCGGGCGCGGGCGCCCAGCCTAGCGGTGCGCCCGCTTCGCGGAGGCGGCGACGAAGCGCTCGAAGAGCCGGCGGGATGGGACGTGGCCCGCCCGCGCCAGCTCCTCCGGGTGCCACTGGACCCCGACGAGGAAGCTCCACCGCGCGGCGTCGGCCGCCTCGACCCCTTCCACCAGGCCGTCGGGCGCGAGAGCGACCGGCGCGAGCGGCGCCGCCAGCGCCTTGATGCCCTGATGGTGCATGCTGTTGACCTCGACGGTCTCCGCGCCGAGAACGTCGGCGAGGCAGCTGCCGGACCGCACCGTCACCGGGTGGTGCGGCTCGGTGCGCGGGCGGGGTGAGTCGCCGAGGCCCTGGTCGTGGACGAGCGGGGTGGGCCGGTCGGCGGCGAGGTCCTGGTAGAGAGTCCCGCCCAGCCCGACGTTGAGCACCTGCACGCCCCGGCAGATGGCGAGCACGGGAAGGTCGTCCGCCAGCGCCCACTCCAGGAGCAGGAACTCGAGCGCGTCCCGCTCGGGCACGCACTCGACGCTCGGGTGGAGGACCTCCTGGCCGTAGCGCTCGGGCGCCACGTCCTCACCGCCGGTGAGCACGAGCCCGTCGAAGAGATCGAAGAGGGCGCGAAGCGCGGAACCGCCGTGCGCCGGCGTCACCACCAGCGGGATCCCGCCCGACTCCTGGATCGCGACGATGTAGGGCTCGTTGAGGAAGGTCCGGCGAGTCCCGACCTTGGTCGGGCCCACCGACGCCGTGAGGCCGATCCGGGGCGTCCGCACGGTGGCCACGCTAGCATCGTGCGACTTACCTGTCAAAACACCGATTTGGATTGACCCTGGCCCCGGCCTGTGGTGCCATAGGCGACACCCCCCGGCCGGGGGGTGCTGACACGATGACCACACGATGACCGTCGACTCATACCGGCCTCCGAGCGAGCATGGTGGTCGCCCCCCTCAACCGGGCGCCGCGGCCCCTCCGGAACGCTGACCGGGCCCGCGGCCGCGGTACACGCGCTCCGCCCTGACGCGCTCGGCACGCGCCACGCGGTCGCCGCCGGCCACCCGCTCGCCGCCCTCGCCGCCCACCGCATCCTCGAGGCGGGGGGAAACGCCGTCGACGCCGGCGTGGCCGCCGGGATCTGTCTCGGCGTGGTCCATTCCGACATCGTCAGCTTCGCCGGGGTCGCACCCATCATGGTCTACGAGGCCCGCCGCCGCGAGGTCACGACGATCTCGGGTCTCGGGCCCTGGCCCCGCGCGGCCACCCTCGAGTACTTCCGCGACCGGTGCCAGGGCGACATGCCCGACGGGCTCCTCCGAACCGTCGTCCCGGCGGCGCCCGACGCCTGGATCACGGCCCTCGAGCGCTTCGGCACCCTCGGCTTCGCGGAGGTCGCCCAGCCGGCGATCGAGCTCGCCCGGGACGGCTTCCCCCTCGGCCGGTTCGTCGCCGGGATCATCAAGGCCAACGCGGACGCCTACCGGCGCTGGCCCACCTCGGCGCCGATCTACCTGCCGGGGGGACGCGTGCCGCGGGCCGGCGAGCGCTTCGTCCAGGCCGACCTCGGGCGCACCCTCGCCTACCTGGCCGACGAGGACCGGGCCGCGCCGCCGCGCCGGCCGGGTCGCCGGCCTCGGCGCCGCGCGCGACGCGTTCTACCGGGGCGACGTCGCCGCCGCCATCGCGCGCTACCACGCGGCCGAGGGCGGGCTCCTGACGCGGGAGGACCTCGCCGGGTTCCGGGTCGGCGTGGAGCCGCCGGCGCGAGCCCGGATCGGGTCCCGCGAGGTCCTGACCTGCGGGTTCTGGTGTCAGGGGCCGGCGTTCCTCCAGATGCTCCAGATCCTCGACGGGATCGATCTCGCCGCGCTCGGCCACAACACGCCGGACTACGTCCACACGGTCACGGAAGCGATGAAGCTCGCCTTCGCCGACCGGGAGGCCTTCTACGGAGATCCGCGCCACGTGGAGGTGCCCGGGGCGGGCCTCCTCGACCCCGCCTACGCGGCCGAGCGTCGTGGTCTCATCGATCCCGCCCGCGCGTGGCCGGCGATGCCGCCCCCCGGCGCCCCGGCGGGCGCCCCCGCGCGCCCCGGGCTCCGCGCCGCCGCCACCGCCGCCGGCGCCCCGGCCGCGCTCGGCACCTCGTACGCCGCCGTGGTCGACCGCGAGGGCAACGTGTTCTCGGCCACCCCGAGCGACGTGTCGACCGACACGCCCGTCATTCCCGGCACGGGCCTCGCCGTGTCCTCGCGCGGCTCCCAGGGCTGGCTCGATCCCGGGCACGCGAGCGCCGTCGCGCCGGGCAAGCGTCCGCGGCTCACCCCCAGCCCCGCCCTGGTCCTCGGGTCCGACGGGGAGGCGATGGCGCTCGGGACGCCGGGGGGAGACGTTCAGCTCCAGGCGATGCTCCAGGTCCTGCTCAACATGGTCGCCTTCGGCATGACCCCGCAGCGCGCCGTCGAGGCGCCCCGCTTCGCGACCCAGTCGTTCCCCGACTCGTTCTGGCCCCACCGCTACTTCCCGGGCCGCGTCACCGTCGAGGGCCGCCTCCCGGAGGCCACCGCCGCGGCGCTGCGCGCCCGCGGTCACGAGGTCGAGCGCTGGACGGACTGGGAATGGCGCGCGGGCGGCGTCTGCGTGGCGCGCGTCGACGCCGCCGGGATCCGCTGGGGCGCGGCGGACCCGCGCCGGGACTCCTACGCGGTGGCGTGGTGAGACACCCGGCCTCGCCCGACTGGCGCCGCCGGACGCTGCGGGCGCGGCGCCCGGCCTCTCCGGTACCTCGCGCGCGGCGGCCGAATCCTCCTGATCCTCCTGTCGGTGACGGGCTGCGCGGTCGAGCCGCCACGGCCGGCGCTGCGCCGCCGTCCCCCGACCCGCCCAGCCCCGCGTCCTGGTGGCCGTCCCCGATCCTCTCGCGGTTCGGCGAGTGGCGAGGCGAGGGCGGCGCGGCGACGCCGACGCGTCACGCGGGCATCGACATCCGGGCGACGACGGGAACGCCGGTGCTGGCCGCCGGGGACGGCGTGGTCCTCCGGACCGGCTCGCAGGTCTACGCCGGGCGATTCGTCGTGGTCGAGCACGACGTCGATCTCACGACGGCGTACTACCACCTCTCGGCGGTGGAGGTCGTGGGCGGCCAGGTCGTGCGGCGGGGCGAGGTCATCGGGCGGGTGGGCGCGACCGGGAACGCGACGGCGCCGCACCTGCACTTCGGCGTCTGCCGGCGCGACGGAGGCCTCTGCGGAGAACGGATCGACGGGGGCTGGGAGGATCCGACCCGGCACTGGATCGCGGTCAACCCGTGCTTCGTCCCCGGGCAGGCCTACGCCGCCCCTCAGGCCCGCCGCCTCACGTACCCCGTGCCCTGCCAGCCCGCGCCCGAGGCCAGCCGCCTCGTCGAGCGGGCGCCCGGCGCCGGAGCCGCGCGCACGGGACTGCCCGGGCCGCGCGGCGGCTGATCGGGACCGGCCGGCCCCGAGGCGCCGGCCCGCGTCGCGCGGGCCGGTCAGGCCTCGACCGCGGCGACGACCTTCGTGAACGTCAGCTCGTCCCCTCGGGCATCGACCCGCACGGTGTCCCCCGGCTGGATCTCCCCCTCGAGCAGCTTGAGCGCCAGCGGATCCTGCACCCGCCGCTGAAGCGTCCGCTTGAGCGGCCGCGCGCCGAACACCGGGTCGAAGCCCTCGCGCGCGAGCGCCGCCTTCGCGCCGTCCGTGAGCTCGAGCGTGATCCGCTTCTCGCCCAGGCGCTTCCGGAGATGCTCCGCCTGGATGTCGACGACCGCCTTGATCTCGTCCAGCCCCAGCGGCCGGAAGACGATGACCTCGTCGATCCGGTTCAGGAACTCCGGCCGGAGGTGCTGCCGGAGCTCCTCGAGCACGAGCGGGCGCACCTTGTCCGGGTCCGCGACCTCCCGGAAGTGGTGGCTCCCGAGGTTCGAGGTCATGATCACGACGGCGTTCCGGAAGTCCACCGTGCGCCCGTGTCCGTCCGTGAGCCGGCCGTCGTCGAGGAGCTGGAGGAGCGCGTTCCACACGTCGGGATGCGCCTTCTCGACCTCGTCGAAGAGCACGACCGAGTACGGGCGCCGCCGCACCGCCTCGGTGAGCTGGCCGCCCTCCTCGAAGCCGACGTAGCCCGGCGGGGCGCCCAGGAGGCGGGCGACCGTGTGCTTCTCCATGTACTCGGACATGTCGATCCGCACCATCGCCCGCTCGTCGTCGAAGAGGAACTCGGCGAGGGCCCGCGCGAGCTCCGTCTTCCCGACGCCGGTCGGCCCGAGGAAGAGGAAGGAGCCGATGGGCCGGTTCGGGTCGGACAGACCCGAGCGCGCCCGCCGCACGGCGTTCGCGACCGCGTGGATCGCCTCGGGCTGGCCCACGACGCGCCGGGCGAGCCGGTCCTCCATCTGGACGAGCTTCTGGACCTCGCCCTCGAGGAGGCGGGTGACCGGGATCCCGGTCCACTTGGCCACGACCTCGGCCACGTCCTCCTCGTCGACCTCCTCCTTGAGGAGGCGTCCGTCCCCGTGCTGCTCGGCGAGGCGCGCGTTCCCGGCCTCGAGCTGCTGCTGGAGCTGGTGGAGGGTGCCGAACCGGAGCTCGGCCGCCCGGTTGAGATCGCCGCGCCGCTCGGCGTCGGCCATCGCCGTCCGCGCGGCGTCGATCTCCTCCGCGATCTTCCCGATCCGCCCGATGGCGTCCTTCTCGCCCTGCCAGCGCGCCTTGAAGGCGGCGGACCGCTCCTTCAGGTCGGCGAGCTCGCGATCCAGGCGCTCGAGGCGCTCCCGCGACGGCTCGTCGGTCTCCTTGGCGAGCGACACGCGCTCGATCTCGAGCTGCATGATGCGGCGCTCGATCTCGTCGAGCTCGGCCGGCATCGAGTCGATCTCGATCCGGAGCCGCGAGGCGGCCTCGTCGACCAGATCGATGGCCTTGTCGGGCAGGAACCGGTCGGCGATGTACCGGTGGGAGAGCACCCCCGCCGCCACCAGCGCCGAGTCCTTGATCCGGACCTTGTGGTGGACCTCGTACTTGTCCTTGAGCCCGCGGAGGATGGCGATGGTGTCCTCGACGGAGGGCTCCTTGACGAAGATGGGCTGGAACCGCCGCTCGAAGGCCGCGTCCTTCTCGACGTGCTTCCGGTACTCGTCGAGGGTGGTCGCGCCGATGCAGCGAAGCTCCCCGCGCGCGAGGGCCGGCTTCAGCATGTTCGAGGCGTCCATCGCGCCCTCGGCGCCGCCGGCGCCGACCAGCGTGTGGAGCTCGTCGATGAAGCAGATGATCTCGCCGTCCGCCTCGGTGATCTCGCGGAGCACGGCCTTCAAGCGGTCCTCGAACTCGCCGCGGTACTTCGTCCCGGCGATGAGGGCGCCCAGGTCGAGCGCCACGAGGCGCTTGCCCTTCAGGCCCTCGGGGACGTCCCCCGCCACGATGCGCTGGGCCAGCCCCTCGACGATGGCCGTCTTGCCGACGCCCGGCTCGCCGATCAGGACGGGGTTGTTCTTCGTCCGTCGCGAGAGCACCTGCACGACCCGGCGCACCTCGTCGTCCCGGCCGATCACGGGATCGAGCTTGCCCTTCCGCGCGAGCTCCGTCAGGTCGCGGCTGTAGCGCTCGAGCGCCTGGTACTTCGCCTCCGGGTTCTGGTCGGTGACGCGCTGGGAGCCCCGGACGTCGACGAGCGCCCGGTAGAGCGCGTCCTTCGTGACGCCCGGCCTGCCTGAGGACGCGGCCCGCGGCCCCGTCGCTCTCCTGGGCGATCCCGACCAGGAGATGCTCGGCCGAGCAATAGTCGTCCTTGAGCCGCTCCATCTCCTCCCAGGCCGCGTCGAAGACGGCCTTGAGGCGGGGCCCCATGTGCTGCCCGCTCGTGCCCGTGACCTTCGGAAGGCGTCGGATCGCCGCCAGCACGTCCCGCTGGATCGCCTCCGGGCGGGCGCCGAGCTTCGCCAGGAGGGCGCCGACCACGCCGTCCTCCTGCTCGACGAGCGCGAGCAGGAGGTGCTCGGGCTCGAGCTGCTGGTGACCTTCGCGATCGGCGAGCCCCTGGGCGCCCTGAACCGCCTCCTGGGCCTTGACCGTGAGCTTGTCGAAGCGAAACGGCGCCATGCGCCCTCCTTGGCTCTGACAGATGATCCCGCGCCACGCTCGGGCGGGATCACTCGGAGTCTAGCAGGCGCCCGGACACTGTCAAAAAGCCGTCCGCCCGCGGACGCGCACAGCCGGCGGCGGCCCGGAGCCGGTCAGGCCCGGCGCTTCAGGCGGGCTCGCGCGGAGGCGCGGGGCGGAGGCTCCGGAGCTTCTCGAACAGGGCGCGCTCCTCCGCCGTGAGATCCCGGGGCGCGGCGATGCGCACCCGGACGAGCTGGTCGCCCCGCCCGCCGCCCTTCACGTGCGGGAGGCCGTAGCCCGGGAGCCGGAACGTCCGCCCGCTGCTCGTCTCGGGCGGGACCTTCATCGAGACCTTGCCGCGGAGCGTCGGCACCTCGACCTCGGCGCCAAGCGCCGCTTCCCAGATGGCGATGGGGAGCTCGACGTGCAGATCGTCCTCGCGGCGCTCGAAGAGCGCGTGCGGCGCCACCCGAACGCGGAGGTAGAGGTCCCCCGGGGTGCCGCCGCCGGCGCCCGCTCCCCCCTCGCCGGCGGCGCGGACTCGCGAGCCGTCCCGGACGCCGGCAGGGATCTTCACCTCGACCCGGTTGCTGCGCGGCACCCGGCCGGAGCCGCCGCACGTCGGGCAGGCCCCCTTGCCCTGGCGCCCGGTGCCGCGGCACGTCCCGCAGGGCTCGAGCTGCTGGAACTCGACCGCCCGGCGGGTGCCCGCGTAGGCCTCCTCCAGGGTGATCTCGACCTCGGCCTCGAGGTCGCCACCCCGCTGCGCGCGCCGGCCGCCGCGGAACGGATCGCCCTCCTCGAACTCGACGCCCTCGAACGGGCGCCCGCGGGCGCCGAGATCGCCGAAGATGGTGCGGAAGAAATCGGAGAAGTCGCCGAGGCCGCCGCCCGACGGGTCGACGTGGACCCGGTAGCCGCCCGGGCCAGGCCCGCCCGGCCGCCCGCCGAACCCGCCGGCGCCCGCCTCCGCGTGGCGGGCCCAGTCCGGCCCGAGCGTGTCGTACCGCTGGCGCTTCTCCGGATCGGAGAGGACCTCGTTGGCCTCGTTGATCTCCTTGAAGCGCTCGGCGGCGGCGGTGTTGCCCGGGTTCTGGTCCGGATGGTACTTGCGCGCGAGCTTCCGGTAGGCCTGCTTGATCGCCTTGGCGTCAGCGGTCTTCGGGACGCCGAGGGTCTTGTAGTAGTCCTTGTAGGTGACGGCCACGGAGGAATTCTAGCAGGCGCGGCGCCGGCTGCTCAGGCGCCGACGGGAGCCGGCTCTCCGGCGAGCAGCCGCCGGAGCTCGTCGCCCTCGAGCGTCTCGCGCACCTTCAGCACCTCGGCGGCGCGGAGCAGGACGTCCTTCTTGGCGCCGAGGAGCGCGCGCACCCGCTCGTACGTCTGGTCGACGACCCGCCGGACCTCCTCGTCGATCGCGCGGGCGGTCTCCTCGCTGTACTCCCGCTCGCCCCCCTCCCAGCCGGCGCCGCTCCGGCGCAGGAAGCCCGGGCCGCCGTCCCCGCCGAAGGTGAGCGGGCCGAGCCGCGCCGACATCCCGTAGCGCATGACCATCGCCCGCGCCACCCCCGTGGCCCGCTCGAGGTCGTTGTGCGCCCCGGTGGAGAGCTCGCCGTACACGAGCTCCTCCGCCGCATGGCCGCCGAGCATCACGGCGATCCGGTCCTCGAGCTCGCTCTGCCGCAGGATGTACCGGTCCTCCGTGGGCAGCTGGTACGTGATGCCGAGCGCCGCCACCCCGCGCGGGATGATCGACACCTTGTGGACGGGATCGGCGTGGGGCACCGAGGACGCCACGAGCGCATGGCCCATCTCGTGGTGCGCGACGATGTCGCGCTCGGTCTCGGAGAGCACGCGGCTCCGGCGCTCCATCCCGGCGACCACGCGATCGATCGCCTCCTCGAGGTCCGCCTGCTCGACGGACTCCTTGCCCTTGCGGGCGGCGAGGAGCGCCGCCTCGTTCAGGATGTTCGCGAGGTCGGCCCCCGCGAAGCCCGGGGTCCGCGCCGCGATGACCTGGAGGCTCACCTCCGGGGCGAGCCGCACGTGGCGCGCGTGCACCCGCAGGATCGCTTCCCGGCCGCGGACGTCCGGCCGGTCCACGAGCACCTGACGGTCGAAGCGTCCGGCCCGGAGGAGGGCCGCGTCCAGGACCTCGGGCCGGTTCGTGGCCGCCATGATGATGACGCCCTTGGAGGAGTCGAACCCGTCCATCTCGACCAGAAGCTGGTTGAGCGTCTGCTCCCGCTCGTCGTGGCCGCCGACGAAGCCGGTCGCGCCGGCGCGGCTCTTGCCGATCGCGTCCAGCTCGTCGATGAAGACGATGCACGGCGCCTTCTCCTTCGCCTGCTCGAAGAGATCCCGCACGCGGGCCGCCCCGACGCCGACGAACATCTCGACGAACTCCGAGCCCGAGAGAAAGAAGAACGGGACATCCGCCTCGCCCGCAACCGCCCGCGCGAGGAGGGTCTTGCCGCTGCCCGGCGGCCCCACGATCAGGACGCCCTTCGGGATGCGGCCGCCCAGCCGCTGATACTTCTGCGGGTTGCGGAGGAAGTCGACGACCTCCACGAGCTCCGCCTTCGCCTCGTCGACGCCCGCGACGTCGGCGAAGGTCGTCTTCAGCTCCTTGCGGTCGTAGATCTTGACCTTGGACCGCCCGAAGGTGAGTGCCTGCGTCGGGCCGCCGCCCATGCGCCGCATGAGGAAGATCCAGATCCCGGCCATCACGCCGATCGGCAGGAGCCAGCCGAAGATCAGATCCCGGACCAGGGTGGACTCGATCCGGCCGGAGAACTCGACCTTGTGAGCCTCGAGCTCGCGCAGGAGCGTCGCGTCGTCGGCGCCCGGAATGCGCACGGTCGCGAAGAGCACGCCCGGCGTCCATCCGGTGAGGCGCGAGAGCCACTGGGGCCCCGGGGCCGGCGCGTCCGCGATCGGCTCCTTGAGGACACCACGGATCTCCCGCTCGCCGAAGGAGACGCGGGCGACCTTTCCCTCGCGGACCCACTCCATCAGCTGGCTGATCGGAATCTCCTGCGCCTGGGGCGTGAGCAGCCAGCTCTGGAGGAAGATCAGGACGATCACCGCGCCCGCGACGTAGAGGGCGGAGAAGCGGGCTTGCTGGCGGATGCGGGGCTTCATCGAAGAATTACCGCATCAAAATGCTAGCGGAGGGGGTCACCCCTGTCAAACTCGCAGCCGCGCCGGCACGATGGACGCGCGCCCTGCGAGCCCGGGGCTCGGAGCGGCCAGCCGGCGAAGCCCTCCTCGCGCGGTCCCGCCATCCGCCGAAGCGCCACGCGTTCTCCGGGCCGGCTCCCGGTCGTGGCCGCGGAACGCCGCAGGCGGCGGGATGGCCCGGAGCGGGCCACGATCAGCTCCGCCGGGAGAGGCCCGCCGGCTCCCCGACCTCGGACGGCGTCCAGTCGAGGAGGCGGCGTGTGTACGCGAGGTCGAACGGGCAGTTCGCGACCGCGGACACGCCGTAGACCACGTGGAATCCCCGCACGTCGGCCTCGACACATCGGCGGAGGAGCTCCGCCAGGTCTCGGGCTCCGACCCACCGACGGCGAGCCACCTCCTCGGTCGGGAACTGTCCGTCGGGAGAGCAGTAGCCGATCCGCACGGCGAGGAACGTGTCGAGTCGGCCCTCGTCGACGAACATCCGGCCCGCCACCTCGCCGAAGGCCTTGGACGCCCCGTACCGGGTCAGCGGGCGGGGCGGTACCTCGGAGCCGAACAAACGGGCGTGTCCGTTGGCGCGCGCACTCGTCGATCTCCGCCGCGAATGGCCCACGTCGAGCTCGCGAACACGACCCGGGCACCCCGTGGGCCGCGGCGGACTCCAGGACGTGCCACGTCGCTTGGATGTTGTGGCGGAGGACGGACCGCCACGGGCTGGCCGGCGACGCAACCGCGGCCAGGTGCACGACGGCGTCGGCGCCCTTGAAGATCCGGTCCCACGGCCGCGCCCATGGGAACGGTGACTGGGCGCCCGGGGGGCGCGCGAGGTTCACGACGGTCGATCGGCGGTCGGCGACGCGACGCCGATCCAGCAGGACGAGGTCGTGGGCCGAGAGCGCCGCGGCGGCGATCCCGCCGATGTATCCGGCGGCGCCGGTGATCACGATCCGCATGCCACGCTCACGGGGGCCGCCGCGGGGCGGGCGGCGAGTGGATCGAAGGCCGCACTCACCGCTTCGCACCGCCCCGGCGCCGGCCATCACCGCTGTGCAGGCTGAGCGAATCGCTCGTACAAGGCTTCGTAGGCGTCCAGGGACTGCTCGGGACTGAACGCGGCCAGCGCCCGATCCCGGGCCGCCCGTCCCATCCGGCGAGTCCGCTCGGGATCGTCGAGCAATGCGGCGATGGCTGCCGCGAGACCCACGTCGTCGTCGCGTTCAACGATCAGCCCGGTCTCGCCGTGCAGGACGACCTCGGGGAGGGCGCCGACCCGAGTCGCCACGACGGGACGACCGAGGAGCGCCGCCTCGAGGGCCACCAACCCGAACGTCTCCTCCCAGCGCGAGGGCATGATGACGAACGTCGACCCGTTGACGGCCGCCGACGCGTCCGGGACACGCCCCGGGAAATCGACTCGGCCGGCGATGCCGAGGTCGGCGGCCCGCCCCTCCAGGCTCGCGCGCGCCGGGCCATCGCCCGCGATGACGAGCCGGAACTGGGGATACCGATCCGCGAGGCGCGCGAACGCGGCCAGAGCGACGTCGAATCCCTTGTCCGACACGTGGCGGCCGAGGCACAGCGCGCGCGGAGGCGTGAACGGCAGGGGCGCCGGCGGCATCGCCGGCGGTTCGAGACCGCAGTGGATCACCGAGGACTTGGCGCTCACCTCGGGGGCAAGCCGCAGGATCGACGCCCGCTGTGCGGCCGAGAGGCACACGATCCAGCTCGCGGAGCGCAGCGCCTCGCCCAGGATGGTGTCACGCCCGGTCGCCTGATCCGCGAGCGGCGCGTGCGGAGTGAACAGCCACGGCACGGCGGCTGACCGCGAGGCGCGCAGGTGAAAGAACAGGCTCGGGCCGACCGCGTTCACGTGGACGAGCTCCGGGGCGAACGCGGACCCGAGCTCGGCGAGCCGGCTCCGGATCTCGGCGATGCGGACGACGTCGCGCCGGTCGATCGCCGCCTGGAACGGCAGGCGGTGGACGGGGATGCCGTCGTGCTCGCCCGAGGCGGCCAGCTCGCGCGGTCCCGTGTCGGTGACGATCATGAACTCGTGGCCGCGACGGCGGAGCCCGTCGAGCAGCATCCCGCTCAAGACCTCGGTGCCTCCCGTATAGGGGAAGAAGATCTCGGTCCAGTAGAGGACACGGCGTGAACGACGGGCGGTGCGCATCAGCGTTGGGGTTCTGCGGCGGATACGATACCATGTTGTTCTGGTCGGCAGCCGAGGGAGCCACCGCTGCCGACGGAGCGGGGATAGGGTCTCCCTCCACGAATTCCACGGGAATACTTCCACTCAGGAGGGAGATCTGCGCCTGCTCACAGAGGACCTGTGAGCGTGGATGACCAATTCTGCCGGGGACTTCGTGTTCGGATGCGCGGCCCACGGCATCGATTTTGCTACTCCTAGTCGTGTCCCCGTCTGTCTACCGTTCCGTCTGACTACTACTGAGGAGCTCATACATGCCGACCGATAAATTCGTGCAGGCCAACCCCGACGAGGTCGCCGCCAAGGTCGTCCAGGGCGAGGCGATCATCATCAACCTCGCCACCGGGGTCTACTACAGCATGACCGGGGTCGGGGCCGCGGCCTGGGGGCTTCTCGAGGCTACCGGCGATGTCGCGCGGACGGTGGAGACCCTCTGCGGGTCCTACAACGTCGACGCCCCCCGCTGCCGCGCCGAGGTGGAGCGCCTCGTGGCCGAGCTGTTGACGGAGCGCCTGCTCCTTCCCGGAGACCGCCCGACGGACCACGGTCCGGTTCCGGCGGCGACGCCGCTGCGCCAGACCTGGGAGGCGCCCGCCCTCAACATCTACCGTGACATGAGCGACCTGATGGCGCTCGACCCACCGGTGCCGGGCCTGGCGCCCATTCCCTGGAACGATCCGCAGCTGCCCAGGCGCACGTGAATCGCGCCGACCGCTTCGCCGCCGGCCGGCCTCCGGACCCGGCCGCAGCGGTCGTGTCCGCGATGGCGGAGTCGTTCGAGCAGGCGGCGGCCACCGACCCGTCGGCAACGCGCGGCGAATGGTACCGCTTCGGCGGGCAACCGCTCCACCTTCGCATCGCCGGTGACGCGCTTCACGAGACGATGGCGGGCGCCTTCGCCCACCTCCGCGCGGACTCGGTGCCGGGGCCCGCGCTGACCGTGTCGCTCTGGGACGGCGCGGCGACAGGCATTCCGTGCCCGATGCGCAACCTCAACGAGGTCTTCCCCCACACGGCCCCCTTCGGGCCGAGCGTGGTCGCGCAGCACGCCAGACGACCGCGTCATCGGTTACCAGTCGCACGCGACCACCACGATCTACGATCGCGCGACCCGGCGCGTCATCGGATGGGTGGACGCCGCCGACCGCCTGTCCTTGTTCGAGCGCGGCAAGCCGCTCCAGTCGCTGCTGTTCGCGTGGCAGCTGGACGAGGGCATCGCGCCGGTCCACGCGGGCCTCGTCGCCCAGGGGGGACGCGGCGTCCTCTTCGGGGGCGTGGGCGGCTCGGGGAAGACGACCACCTCGCTCTTGTGCCTGGCCGCGGGCTTCGAGTACCTCGGCGACGACTATGCCGGGCTTCCGGCCTCCGTCGGAGCCCACCCCGCGGGTTCAGCTACTACCTGTCCAGCTGGCTCGAGCCCGACCATGCTCAGCGGTTCCCCTGGCTCCTCCCGCACGCCCAGCGCGGGACGGCGGGCGAGGACAAGCTGCTCGTGCCGGCCTCGGCCATCCCAGGC
The DNA here is from genome assembly GCA_963745015.1 of uncultured Candidatus Rokubacteria bacterium. Classification (GTDB taxonomy): domain Bacteria; phylum Methylomirabilota; class Methylomirabilia; order Rokubacteriales; family DASRDR01; genus DASRDR01. Next base: position 135,721 of record CAVUVU010000002.1, on the reverse strand, counting down.
GCGCGCTTCCCCGAGAGCGTGGAGATCGTCGCCATCGCGCTGCCGCGCGTGACGGGCCGACGCGAGACCGCTCATCGCCCGGCCACCATGGGCGAGGCCGTCTTCCGGCTCGCGCCGAGCTCCATCCTGCAGCTCCCGTTCGTGCGGGGACGCCTGGCGCTGGATCGCCTGACGGAGCTCGCGAGCCGCGTTCCGTCCTACTGGCTCGAGCTCGGCACGGACCTCCCGGAAATCCCGCGCCACGTCGGGCGGCTCATCGACGAGGCCGCCGCGACCCGACCCGCCAGCGACGGAGCGAGCGCCGGGGTGGCGAGCCGCGAGGACCGCCGATGACCCACCCCTCCTCGGAAACCCCGCGGGTGAGCTGCATCATTCCGGCGTACAACGCCGAGACCCTCGTGCGCGAGACCATCGAGAGCGCCCTGGCCCAGACCCTGGCGCCCTGCGAGATCATCGTGATGGACGATGGGTCCACCGACCGGACGGCGGAGGTCGTCGCGGCACTCCCGCCACCGGTGCGCCTCCTGCGCCAGGCCAACGCCGGGCACCGAGTCGCCCGCAACGTCGCGGCGAGCGTGGCGACCGGAGAGCTGTTCGCGTTCCTCGATGCCGACGACCTGTGGGAGCCCGAGAAGCTCCGGCTCCAGGTCGAGCTGCTACGCTCGGCCCCGCCCGCCACCGTGGTCTTCGCCCACGCCCAGAACTTCTGGTCCGGCGAGGCCGCGGCGGAGGGCGAGCGGCTCCGGGACCAGTGGGTGGCCCGCCCGTTCCCCGCCCTGATCTCCAGCACCATGCTCGTCGCCCGCGACCTGTTCGAGCGGGTCGGAAGGTTCGTCGGCACCGCCCGCCATGGTGAGGTCGCCGAGTGGCTCGATCGTGCGCGCGCGGTCGGGGCGGAGGTCGCGGTCCATCCGGCGGTCCTGCTCCGTCGACGGATCCACGGGGGAAACATGTCTCGCACGGCCGCCGCCCGGGACGACTTCTTCGCGCTCCTGAAGACGAAGATCGACACCCGACGACGGGACGCGGCGGCCGGCGGCCCCCCGGAGGCCCCACGCTCCCGCGCGTGAATCCGGTCCGCGCGGCGGAGGTCCCGCTCGCCGGGCCCCTGTCCGCCCTCGTGCCCGACGCGCGGCAGACCCTCCTCCTGCGCGCCGCGCTGTATCCGCCCGCCCCGGCCAGCGACGCCCTCCGGACCTGGCTGCGAGGGACGCGGTTCCCGGCTCGCGACCTCGGCGCCGGGTCTCCGGGCGGCCGTCTCCTCGCCCCGCTGATCGCTCACAACCTGGCCGGAAGCGGCGAGGCCGAGCCGGAGCGGCTCTGGACGTATCTGCGCACGGCCCTCGTCCACGAGCAGCTCCGCGCGAGCGCGACCCGCGCCATCTGCCGCCAGGCGCTGGAATCGCTGGACACGTCGGGGATCGCCCCGGTCATCCTGCGGGGCATCGCCGCCTCGGAGACCGTGTATCCCGCGCCGGGCCTCCGGCATTCTCACGATCTGGACATGTTCGTGCCGCCGGAGACGGTGGACGCGGCGGGCCAGGCGCTGGCCGCTTCGGGATTCCGGCCGGCCCCGGCGCTCGGGGTCGCCCCCGAGACCCGGCACTTCGCACACGCCTCGGGCATGCCGGTGGCGCTCCACACCGAGCTCGTCCAGGCTCCCCTCTATCGCCGTCGCCCCGAGACCCTCCTGACGGGAACACGCCGCGCGCCGTTCGCCGACCGGGCGGCGCTCCTCCTCGATCCGACGGCGCAGGTCGCGCATCTGCTGCTCCACGCCGCCAGCGCGCCGTCCCGCGCGACCCTCCTCTGGGCCTGCGACGCGTGGCTCACGATCCGGAGGACGCCGGCGCTCGACTGGACACGGCTCACCGACGAGGTCACGGCCCGGCGGGCCGCGCTCCCGGTGACGATCCTCCTGACCTATCTGGCCCGCGCCCTCGCCGCGCCGGTTCCCCAGGAGGCTCTCGCCGCTCTCGCGAACACGGCCCGGCGGGCCACGCGCGTGGACAAGGAGGTCGCGCTGTGGGGAACCTGGGCGACCCGGGAAACCCGATTCGACCGGGCGCTCAGCAGTGCGGCCAGCGCGGGGGAACGGGCCTTTCTGCTTCGCTGGCGGCTGGCTCCGGGGCCGGACGCGCTCGTGCTGGCCGGGCGGGTGGCGCCCGGCCGCGGGCGGCTACGCTTCTATCTCGGCCGGCCCTGGCGGCTGCTCGCGCGAGGAGTCGGTCGCGCGGGGCGCATCCAGCCGGCCGGGGTGCGTCAGCCCTAGCGCCGCGCGCTCACCCGCCGGCTCCGCGCCGGCCGGCGAGCGGGACCGCGCTCCGCGCGCTCGCGAGCGCTTCACGCGCCAGACGCGGGTTCAGCAGCCAGACGGCCGCCGCGTAGACGACCACACCGCTGGCCAGCATGACGACCAGGAGCCCCAGCGCCGGGATGCGTCCCTCCAGGCCGGCCCGGACCCCCAGAACGGTGGCGACCAGGAGCGCGGCACCGGACAGGGGGATCGCGAGGCGGCCGAGATAGGGCAGGACCCGGATGGGCACGAGGAGTCGGGCGGCGGTCAGCTGCACGGGCAAGAACAGAACCGCCGACGCGACGAGCGCCCAGCCGACGCCCACGATGCCCCACCGCATCCCGAGCAGCAGCGCGCCCAGGGACACGCCGGCCCGGAGGAACTCGAGCGCCGCCCTCCAGCGCGCCGCGCCCACGGCCATGACGGCCACCGAGCTGACGCCGGCGAGTGTCAGGACCGCCGCGAGGCAGCCGAGCGCCTGCAACACGGGGACGCTCGGCAGCCAGGTCTCGCCCAGCATGAGCGGAACCAGCACCGGGGCGCTCGCGGCGATCCCGAGCGACGCGGGGAGGATGATGAGCGCCTGGTACGCCGCGAACCCCCGGACCGCGCGGTCCAGCCGTTCCGGGTCCCCCTGCAGGCGGCACAGCGTCGCCCACACGACCGGACCCGTCGCGCGCTCCAGCGGATCGGTCACCGCGATGATGAACTGGCGCGCCATCGCGTAGTAGCCGAGCGCGACGGGGCCGAGAACCGCCCCGATCAGGAGATGATCCGCGCGGCGCTGGACCACGCCCACGATGTTGACCACGGTGGCGAAGGCGCCGAACTCGAGCAGCTCGCGGTAACGTGCGACCGAGACGTCGAGCCCTGGGCGCCAGGGAGACAGGACCCAGAGCACCCCCACCCCGACGACGAATGGGACGAGCGCGAACGCGACCAGGCTCCAGGTGTCGGCCCCGGCGGCCGCCAGCATCAACGCGATGATCCCGCCCGCGATCTGGCCGACCACCCCTCGAACGGCGAGCGTCCGGAACGCGAAACGCCGGCGGGCGAGCGCCTCCTGGACTCCATCCAGGGCCGCCAGCGGGATCGCGAGCGCGAGCACCCGGAGGATGGGCGGTAGCATCGGGATCCCGAGCGCCCCCCCGAGAGCCGGCGCGGCCACCATGCACGCGAGCGCCGCTGGAATCGAGAGCGCCACGTGGCCCCAGAAGGCGGTGTCGAGGTGCCCGGGCTCGAGCTGCTCGCGCTGCATGATGGCGCCGGTCAGCCCCAGGCTGAGAACGACCTGGATGACTTCGACGATCGTCCCCGCGAGGACGACGACGCCGACGGCCTCCGGAGCGACCAGCCGGGCCAGGATGAGGTAGACGATCCACCGCGTGCTCCGCTCGCCGAGCTGCTGGGCGCCCGACCAGAAGACACCGGTCAACGATGCCTGCCGGAAGCCTTCGGGCGACGGAGGGGCGACCGGCGGCCGCGTCATGGCGCGTCTCGGCGCGGCGAGCTCACATCCTCGATCGACGGAACGATCTGAGATGGCGGCCGCGCGATCCGCGCCCACCGCGTCGTCAGGTTCCACGGGATGCCGAGGCCGTGGGCCTGGGCCCAGAAGCGCAGGTACGCCGGCGCCAGGGCCAGGGCACGCGCCGGCGCGCCCTCATCGGCGCCGCGCACCATACGGATCCAGTGCATCTGGGCCAGCCAGACCGGACTCATGCGCGGCCGCCGGGTGAGGAGCTCATACTCCCGCCGCGCGTAGCGCGACGCCGGGATCGCATCGAGCTCCGTCAGCACCTCGGAGGGAATCGCCGCCCCGAACCGCCTCACCAGGTATCGGAGCGGCGCGGCGGCGAAGAGGCCGGCGCGCCGTTCCCGCGCCACGACGATCAACCGGGCCCAATCGATCCCCTCGCTCTTGCGCAGCACGGTCATGGCGTCGACCACCCAGCCGATCGGAGGTGGATCGACCCAAATGAAGCCGTGGACGCTCAGATGGAGGAGGTGGTCAGTGGCGCAGAGGGTCCGTGTCGGCACGCCCCGCACCGTCACCGGCACCGACGCCGCCCAGAAGGTGTCGTCGGCGCCCGGTTCCCAGCTCATGTCGAGAATGTGGCAGTGGAGGTCCACGCCCCGGCCGCGGTCGTCGTTGAGCAGCACCGCATGAGTGAAGCGGGTGTCGAGATACGCCGGGAGCACCGGAGACGGGTAGGCGGTCCAGCCGGCCCGCTCGAGAACGCCCGTGGCACGCACGAACGCCCTCTCCGGCACCAGCACGTCGAGATCGCCCAGCCACCGGACGCCCTCGTCGTCGTAGTAGAAAGGCGCCAGCGCCGCGCCCTTGAGAAGCAGCGTCTCGATCCCGGCGGCGTTCAGTACCCGAAGCGCCCGCTCCAGGCCCCGGAGCAGATCCTGGGCCCGCTTCCAGGTCGCCAGGTAGAACTCGCGCAGCCGCCCGAGGAGCGGATCGTCGAGACCCTGCGCCGTGAGATTGCCGTACACGAACGGCAGGAGGCGTCGGGAGACCCGGTCCGTCCGGTCGAGGCGGCCCTCGGCGGCCCACGCGCGCCACGCCGCCAGCGCCCGGTCCCCGCGTGCGAGCGCGGCGTCCAGCAGGAGCTCCTGCGTCGGGCTCGGCCACACGGAGTCGAACGGTCCGCCTTCCCGCCCGACCGCATCAGGCTGGAGCGGGGCGTCCGGCGGGCGCGGCTCACCGGCCGGCATCAGGGCTCCGCTCTCCTAGAATTTGATCGCCGGGGGCGTCTCGGTGCCCGCCGTCGCCTCGAAGTAGGGCCGCTCCGCAAAGCCCCGGAGCGAGGCGACCACGCTCCCCGGGAAGCGCCGGATGGCGGTGTTGTATGCCCGCACGGCCTCGTTGTAGCGGCGGCGCTCGACCACGATCCGGTTCTCGGTCCCCTCGAGCTGGTTCTGCAGCGCCAGGAAATTCTGGTTCGACTTGAGGTCGGGATAGCGCTCGACGACGGCCAGCAGCCGGCCGAGCGCCCCGCCCAGCTGGGCCTGCGCCTCCTGGAACTTCCTGAGGGCGTCCGGATCCCGCAGGAGCTCGGGCGTGACCTGCATCCCCGCCACGCTCGCGCGCGCGCGGGTGACCTCCTCCAGCACCGCCCGTTCCTGGGCGGCGAAACCCCTTGACGGTCTCCACGAGATTCGGGATCAGGTCCGCCCGGCGCTGGTAGACGTTCTGGACCTGCGCCCACGCCTCGCGGACCGCTTGGTCGCGGGCGACGAAGTCGTTGCCGGTCGAGACGACCCATCCGAGGGCGGCGACGACCACGAGGACAACGACGACCAGGGCGACGAGACCAGCCTTCACCCGCGCGAGTATAGCACCCGGTGTCAGCGCCGCCCGAGCATGAGCGCCACCGCGCCCGCGACCAGCGCGACCCCGGCGCTGCCCGACGGCCGCGCGCGCGCCGAGGAGATCGGCCATGGCGCCGAGCACGAGCGGCCCGGCGATCATCCCCGCGTCCATGGCGATCCGGTAGACGGCGAAGTACCCCGGCGGCATGGGGGTGCCGACGCGGTCGGCCAGCACGATGGCCGGCACCATCCAGACCGCGAACCCGCCACCGACCAGGACGAGCCCGAGGACGAAGACACCGGGATGCGTGCCGGCCGCCAGGACGAGGCCGCCCGCCGCGGCGGTCACGGCCCCGACGAGGAAGACGGGCTCCCGGCGGATCCGGTCGATGACGAGCCCCACCCCGAGGAGCCCGGCCAGCTCCGCGGCGTATCCGGCGCCGAGCGCGAGGCCGAGGGGACCCGCGCCCAGACCGTATCGCGCGTGACCGAGGAGGGGCGCCATCGTCGCGAAGAGGCCCGACCACGTCAGCGACAGGCTCAGGCTCGCGGCGTACACGGGCACGAGCCGCCGATGGGCGAGGCGGCGGTCCGGGCGTTCCGCGGCCGCGGGCTCGACCGGGCTCCGGCCCGCCACGGCCGGGAGCGCTCGCCACGTGAGCCCGCAGAGGAGGAGCACCGGACCCGCGCCCACGAACACCCACCGCCAGCCCACCTGGCCCGCGATCCAGGCTCCCAGCGTGCTCCCGATCGCGAGGCTCAGGATCGCCATGCCCTCGAACAGGTTCGTGACGCGGCCCCGCCACGCGGCCGGCGCGGTCTCGAGGAGCTCCGCGAAGATCGCGAGGAAGGCGGCCGAGGCGCCGACGCCCATGACGAGGCGAGCCAGCAGGAAGGTGACGAACCCCGGCGCCACCCCGCAGGCCACCACGCCCGTCACCAGGAGCGCGAGGCCCAGGAAGACCACCCGGCGCGTGCCCTGGCGGGCGCGCATCGCGCTCGCCGGATAGCTCGCCCCGAGGCGGCCGACCGCGTACAGCGTGTTGACGAGCCCGGCCTGGAGCGGAGACAGCCGCCACTCGTCGGCGAGGAGCGGCAGGAGCGGCGGCACCATCCCGACGGTGAACGCCGTGAGGACGTCGATGACGAAGAGCGGGAGCAGGGGTCGCAGCACTGCCCGGAGCGGCAGCGCGACCGCGCCGCCCGGCGACGCCGGCGAGGACGCGGCCATCAGCCGGGCACGTGGACGATCGCGGGCTGGCCGGTCAGGACGGCCGGGCGTCCTGCATCGCCCGCCAGAGACGCTCGGGCGTGATCGGCAGGTGCGTCAGGCGCACGCCGACAGCGTCTCGGACGGCGTTGGCGATCGCCGGGGCCGTCGGAACCATGGCGGGCTCGCCAATCCCGCGGGCGCCCCAGGGACCCATGCCCTCGCCGGACTCGAGGACGATCGTGGTCACGTCGGGCACGTCGAGCGCCGTCGGGATGAGGTACGTCATGAGGTTGGGCGTGAGGGTCACCCCCTCGCGCCACCCGGTCCTCCTCGAGCAGCGCGTACCCGAGGCCCATCGCGGCGCCGCCTTCCATCTGGCCCTCGACCGAGTTCCGGTTGATGGCGCGGCCCACGTCGTAGCACGCGGCGAGCGCCAGCACCGCCACTTCCCCCGTCGCCTCGTCGACCTCGACGTCGGCCGCCTGGGCGCCGAAGGTGAAGTCGGGGAACACCTTCCCCTGCCCGGTCTCGAAGTCCATCACCTGTCCCGCCGGCGCCTGGTAGATGGCGAACGCCGATCGCGGCCGGTGCGCGCGCGCGCAGGCCGCCGCCAGCTCGCGGAACGCCACCCGCCGATCCGGGGCGTCACGCACCACCGCCGCCGCGTCGGCCAGCTCCACGGCCTCCGGCGGCGCGGCGAGCAGCTCCGCCGCCTGGGCGACGAGGGTCGCGCGGAGCTCGCTGGCCGCCTTGTGCACCGCGGACCCCGACATGTAGAGCTGCCGGGTCGCGGTGGTGGTGCCGGCGAGCGGCGTGAGCGCCGAGTCGCCGATGTGGATGACGATGTCCGACTGGGGCACGCCGAGGATCTCGGCAGTGATCTGCACCAGCGAGGCCGCCTGGCCGCCGCCGATGTCGGGGACGCCGGTCCGGATCAGGACCGTGCCGTCCATCTGGAGCTCCACCCACGCGCTCGCCCAGTCGTGGAGCCAGACGATCCGCCCGTAGGACGTGAGCGCCGACGCGAGGCCTCGCCCCACGCGCTTGCCGGGCGCCGAGGGCGCGCGGGGCGGGCCGAGGGCGTCCGTGGCGCGGCGGGCGGTCTCGGACAGCCACACCGCGGTCTCGAGCTCCTGTCCCGAGGCCAGCCGCTCGCCCTTCCGGAGGTAGTTCCGCTCGCGGACGGCGAGGGGGTCCAGCCCGAGGGCGCGGGCCACCTCGTCCATCTGGCTCTCGTAGGCGAACGCCGGCTGCGCGGAGCCGAAGCCCCGGAAGGCGGAGGTCGGCGGGTTGTTCGTCAGGACCGAGATCCCGTCGACCTTGACGTGGGGGATGCGGTACGGCCCCGCGGCGTGGACCATGCCGTAGAGGAGGGTCAGCGGGGACAGGTACGCGTAGGCGCCCGCGTCGGAGATGAGCTCGACCTCGACGGCGACGAGCGTGCCGTCCCGGCGGGCGCCGTGCTTGTACCGCATGACGAACGGGTGCCGCTTGGTCGGCGAGATGATCGACTCCTCGCGCGAGTAGCAGAGCCGCACCGGCCGCGTGGTCTTCCAGACCAGGAGCCCGAGGAACACCTCGACCGTGACGTCCTCCTTCCCCCCGAAGCCGCCGCCGATGTACGGCGCGATGATCCGGACCCGGGAGTGGGGCAGCCCCAGCACGTTGGCGACGTCGCGGAAGTGCTCGATGACCTGGGTCGCGACGCGGATCGTGATCACGCCGTTCTCGTCGAGCCAGGCCACGCCGGCCTCGGGCTCGATGAAGGCGTGGTCGATGAAGGGCGTCCGGTAGCTGCGCTCGACGACGACGTCGGCCTCGCGGAAGCCCGCCTCCACGTCACCCTTGCGGATCTTCCAGCGCGAGATGACGTTCCCCGTCGGCTCGAGCCGCGGCGCGTCGGCGCGCATGGCGACCTCGGGATCGAAGACCCCGGGAAGGTCCGTGTACTCGACGGCCACGCGGCGGGCGCCCTCCTCCGCCGCTTCCTCGGTCTCCGCGGCCACGAGCGCGACGGGCTCTCCGAGGAAGCGCACGACCTCCTCCGCGAGCACCTGGGTCCGGGCGCGCAGGGGGCCCACCGTCGTCGTCTGACCGGGAACGTCGCTGAAGAGGACGTTGTGCGGCACGTCCCGCGCCGTCAGCACGCACCTGACGCCGGGCACGGCCTCGGCCGCGCTCGCGTCGATCCGGACGATCCGCGCCGAGGGTCGCGGGGAGCGCACGACCTTCGCGTGGAGCATGCCGCCCATCGAGAAGTCGTCGGCGTAGCGCGTGAGCCCGAAGACCTTGTCGGTGGCGTCGGGCCGGGGCACCCGCTGGCCCACGATCCGGAAGCCGCCGGGGCCGGGCGTCGACGGAGCCGCCGCGCCGCCGCTCACGGCGAGGCTCCGGCCGGCTGCGAGTCCGGCCGGCGGCGGGCGGCGGCGAGGGCGGCGTCCACGATCTTGTGGTACCCGGTGCAGCGGCAGAGGTTGCCGCCGATCGCCTCGCGGATCTCCTGGCGGCTCGCGTCGGGGTGTGCCGCGAGGGCCGCGTAGAGCGTGACCAGCATCCCCGGGATGCAGATCCCGCACTGGGCCGCGCCCAGCTCGATGAAGGCGGTCTGGAGCGGGTGCGGGGCCTCCGGCGTCCCCAGCCCGCGCACCGTCGTGACCGCGCGGCCGTCCGCCTGCACGGCCAGCGCCAGGCACGAGTTGATCGCCCGGCCGTCGAGCAGGACCGCGCACGCGCCGCAGTCGCCCCGCTCGCAGCCCGACTTGACCTCGGTCGCCGCGAGGCGCTGGCGCAGCACGCCGAGGAGGGTCTCGTGCGGCTCCACCGTCGTCCGGACCCGCGTGCCGTTCAGCGTGAGCTCGATGGGCCGCACGTCTAGGCCTCCCCTGCCGCGCCGAGACAGCGCGCGACCAGCGCGCGCACCATGGCCGTCCGGTAGTCGGCGCCGCCGCGCACGTCGGTGATCGGCCGGGCGGCGGCGGCGGCGAGATCGGCCGCGCGCCGCGCGCGCCCCGCATCGAGCGGGGCGCCGACGAGGTGCGCCTCCGCCTCGCGAGGGCGGAACGGCCGCGGCCCCACCGCGCCGAGCGCGATCCGCGCGTCGCTGACGCGCCCGGCCGCATCCAGCGCGATCCAGGTGGCGACGCTCACGACCGCGATCGCGCCGCCGCGCTTCAGCCCGAGCTTGTACCAGGCCTGGCGGCCGCCGTGTCGGGGCACGACGACCGCGCGGATCAGCTCCCCGGGGCGCGCCGCCGTCCGGCGGGGCCCGAGCAGGAAGGCGTCCAGCGGGAGCGTGCGCTCCCCTCCGGCGCCCGACAGGACCACGGCCGCATCCAGCGCCAGCAACGGAACGACGAGGTCCGCGCCGGGGCTCGCGTTCGCGAGGTTCCCGCCGAGGGTGGCCTTGTTTCGCGTCAGGAAGTCGGCGAAGTCTCCGGCCGCCGCCCGAAGGGCGGGCAGGCGGGCGGTGACGAGGGGCGAGTCCAGCAGCTCCCCGACCGTCGCCCCGCCGCCGATTCGCGTGGCCCCGTCCTCCGCATCGATCCCCCGGAGCTCGGCCAGCTCGCCGACGTCGACCAGCAGGGCCGGCTGCCGCCGCCGCTCGCGGAGATCGACCAGGAGGTCGGTGCCGCCCGCGAGCGCCTGCGCCGCCGGGTTCTCCGCCAGGAGCGTCGTCGCCTGGAGCAGCGACGTCGCGCGCCGATACTCGAAGCGCGGCAGGAGCACGTCTAGGGGGCCAGGATCACGATCGGCGCGTCGATGGGCGCCTCGCTCGTGATGATCAGCGTCTGGTCCCCACGGTTGGCCGCCCGGTAGACCGACAGCGGGTGCGGGGCCGCCGACCACGCGGTTCGCGCGCGAGACGTCCTCGACGGTCACCCGCGTCTGGCCCGGGGCGCCGGTCCCGTCCGGCTCGCGCCGGCGGTCCACCGTGACCAGGACCGAGGGCGTGCCGGCCGGAACGGTCGCCAGCGTCCGGCCCGCCGGCGACGACCCGACGGTCCGCCCGGCCCCCGTGCTGTCCCGCACCGTCACGCGAGTCGTCGTCACGCCCGGCCGGGGCGACGCCGTCCGGGTGGTCACGTGGACCGACGAGGTGCCGGACGACGGCGGCGTCGCCGCCCTCGGCGCCTGGATGACGATCGGCACGACAACCCGGGACTGCGCCGCCACCGGCCCCGCCGGCGCGCCCAGTCCCAGCCCCGCGAGCATGCTCGCCACGACCATCTCTCGCCTCATGACCACGCCTCCCCTTCGCCCCGCCCGCCCTGTATGGACGGGATCAGGATCATCTCGTCGCCGTCCCGGAGCACCGTGCCGTCGCCGGCCGACTCGCCGTTGACGGCCGCGTGCAGCTCGAGCGCTGAGAGCCCCAGCCGCCGGAGCGCCTCGAACACCGTCGAGCCCGGCGGAAGCTCGAGCGAGAGCGCGTCGCCCCCGTCCGCCGCCCGCGCGAGCCCGAAGATGTACCGCACCGTGACGACCACGCCGCCGGTCATCCTTCGGTCAGCGTCGTCGCCCGCCCGCCCGCCTCGGCTTCCGACTCGGCTTCGGGCCGGGGGCTCGGCTCCGTCGGCGCGCCGACGCGGCCCGCGACGGCCGGCTCCCCGCCGCCGGCCCGCCCGGCCGCACGGCGATGGCTTCCACCTCGAGGAGCAGGGCCGGGCGCGCCAGCTCCACGACCACCATGCCCGTGTTCGCCGGGTACACGCCGTCGGGGAAGAGCTTCGGATACTCCGCCCGACGCCACTCGGCGAAGGGCACCCAGTCCTCGTTCCGCACGAGGAACGTCGTGAACTTGACGACGTCGCGGAGCGTGCAGCCGGCCTCGGCCAGGACCGCCGCCAGGTTCCGGTACACCTGGGCCGCCTGGGCCTTGACGTCGCCCTCGCCCACGACGTGGCCCTCGGCGTTCATCGCCACCTGGCCGGACACGAACACCAGGCGGGCCGGATCCACGGCGAATCCGGCCGAGTACATGCCGATGGGCTTCGCGTCCCCGGTGGGCGCCAGCACCTTCCGTCCCATGTTCCCTCCCTCGCGTTCGGGTCTCGGGTGGCCCGGTCAGGCCCGCCGCGCGCGCGGCCGGCGCCCGGCCGCGGGTCGAGCGCGCCTCGGCCGCCGGGGCGCGCGACACCGGGATGGCCGCGATCGCGCGAATCTCGACCAGGAGCTCCGGCCGGGCGAGCGCCTTCACCACGATGAACGACTGCGCCGGCAGCGGATCGGTGAAGTACGCCTGGGCGACCTGGCCGGCCGGCGCCATCAGCTCGGCGCTGGTGGCGTACACGGTCATCTCCACCACGTGCTCGAGGTCGCCGCCGGCCTGCCGCAGGAGCGTCCGGACGTTCTCGATCGCCTGACGGGTCTGGGCCGCCGGATCGCCGGCCCCGACGAGGTTCCGGTCCGGCCCGTGGCGGTCGAACGCCACCTGCCCGGCGAGGAAGACGAGCCGCGCCGGCCCCTCGACCACGACCCCGTGCGAGAAGGGCCAGGGATGCGGCGCCTGCTTCGTGAGCCCGGTGCGCTTCATCGCCATCTTCGCTACACGTCCCATCCGCCGTCGACCGTCAGGCACTGCCCGGTCATGTTACGCGACTCCTCGCTGCAGAGGAACAGCACGGCGTTCGCGACGTCCTCCGCCGTCGTCACGCGACGGAGGGCCATCTCCTGCACGTACTCCTCGTAGACCTGCTCCGGCGTCCAGCCGCGCTTCTTCGCCTTCTCCCGGCAGAGCCGGTCCATGCGCTCCCCCGCCACGATCCCCGGCGCCACGCAGTTGACGTTGATCCCGTGGGGGCCGACCTCGAGCGCGACCGTCCGCGTGAACCCGCGCACCGCCCACTTCGAGGACGAGTAGGCCGCGCGCAGCTTGTAGCCCCGGAGCCCCGAGGTCCCCGCGATGTTCACGATCTTCCCGCGGCGCTGGCGGAGCATCACCGGCACGACGTGCTTGGTCGGCAGGAAGGTGCCCCGGAGGTTGATCGCGAGGAGGTCGTCCCAGTCCTCCGCGCGGATCTCGTGGACCGGGGTCTCGACGGGTCCCGTCGTGCCCGCGCAGTTGACCAGGGCGTCGAGGCGGTCGAAGGCCTGCGCCGCCGTCGCGACCATGGCCCGGACCTGCGCCTCGTCCCGGACGTCGACGGGGACGACGAGCGTCCGCCGGCCGAGGGCCCGGGCCTCCGCGGCCACCGCCTCGAGCGGCGCGACCTCGCGCGCGGCGAGGACGAGATCCGCCCCCTCCCCCGCGAGGCGGAGGGAGATCGCCCGTCCCATCCCCTTCGCCGCGCCCGTCACGACCGCCGTCTGGCCCGCGAGCCTCATGCCGATCCCCCCTCGGGCGCGATCATCGCCGGGCGCTCGGGCTCGGCGGCCCCGTAACCCTCGAGCCGGTCGCGGGCCAGGAGCTCCGGCGACCGGGCGGCGGGATCGCCGTAGCCGCCGCCCCCGCAGGTGTCGATCACGACGACGTCGCCCGACCGGAGGCGGACCGTCTCCTTCCCCTTGATGTCGCGCGCCGTCCCGTCCCGCTCGAGCGTGATCCGGTAGGGGGCCCCGGGCGCGCCGCCGAACGCGCCCCACGGCGGGACGACCCGCCGCTCGAGCATGGTCGTGAGCGTCGTGTCCGCCAGGACCCGGTACGCCCGCGTGAAGCCGCACCCTCCGCGATGCGCGCCGGCGCCGGCGCTCCCCGGCCGGAGGGCCTGGCGGACGATCTCGATCGGGTACTCGGTCTCGATGACCTCGATCGGCGTGTTCATGACGTTCGACATGTGGACCCGCATGGCGTGACCGCCGTCGCGCCGGGCGCCCGCGCCCTCCCCGCCCCCGTGGACCTCGTAGAGGATGCGCCACCGCCGGTCCTGACGCATGCCGAAGAGGAGGAGGCCCGAGGTGGTGGGACCGCCGGCGGTGATGCGCTCGGGAATCGCCTGGGCCAGCGCCTTGAAGCAGGCGTCCACCGCGCGCTGCGAGGTCTCGTGGTTGCCGCCCACCACGGGCGCGTCGGGCGGCGGGTTCAGGATCGGTCCCGTCGGGACGTGCACGGCGATCGGGCGGTAGCAGCCGTCGTTCGCCGGCACGTCGGGGGCCACGAGGGCCTTCAGGCTGTAGTAGACGGCCGAGGCCGCGATGAAGCGCGTCGCGTTGATGGGGCCGGCGACGGCCGCCCCGGTCCCGGTGAAGTCGAACGCGGCGCGCTCGCCGCGCACGGTGACGGTCACCCGGACCGGCACCGGCCGGTCCTCGTGGCCGTCGTCGTCGACCCAGTCCTCGCCCGCGTAGACGCCGTCGGGGATCCCGCGGATCGCCCGCCGCATCGCGGCGTCCGATTCGGCGCGATAGCGGTCGAAGCAGCCGAGGACCGTGGGCGCGCCGTAGCGGCCGAAGAGCTCGACGAGGCGGCGCGCCCCGACCTCGACCGCGGAGTACATGGCGCGGCAGTCGCCCTCGCGCTCCTCCCGGCCCCGGAGGTTCGCCAGGATGAGAGTCGAACGCCCGCGTGGGCCCTTTCCGGTCGAAGACCTTGATCGGCGCGATCCGGAGTCCCTCCTGGATGGCCTCGTCCGCCCACGGCACGTACGACCCCGGCACGGCGCCGCCGATGTCGGCCCAGTGGGCGAGGTTGATGGCGAACGCCGCCAGCCGCCCCCCGGCGAACACGGGCCGGATCGCCTTCACGTCGGGCAGGTGGTTGCCGCCGACCTCGGGGAGGTTCAGGTACCACACGTCCCCGTCGCGGAGCTCCCGCCGCGGCACGCGCCGGAGGAACTCCTTCACCGTGAAGGCCATCACACCGAGGTGGATCGGGATGTCGCGGCCCTGGGCGATCAGCCGGCCGCGCGCGTCGGTGAGCGCGCTCGACAGGTCGCCCGCCTCCTTGAGGAGGGGCGAGCGCGCCGAGCGCATGATGATGACGCTCATCTCCTCCGCGATCGCGTAGATCGCGTGGCGCACGACCTCCAGCGTGACGGGGCTCAGATTCGGGCCGGCCGGCATTTCCGCGCTCCGGCGTCTCAACGCGGCATGCGACGTCAGGGTCTGACCCCATCGACAGGAAGTCCGAGCCGGACCCCATCCACAGGTTCCCGGCGCGATCGACGAGGCCGTGTGGCCCGGGTAGACGAGGGTCGTGGCCCAGGGATCCTCGATGAGGGCGGGCCCCTTGACCGGATGCTCGGGCGGGACATCCTCCCGCCGGTACACCGGGAGGGCGGTGAGCCCGGTCTCGGGGAAGTACGCCTCGTGCTCGGCGAACGGCTGCCCGGTCCCGGTCGCGGGCCACTCGGGCAGCCGCGCGTCCACGCGCCTCGACCCCGGCGCGGACGCGGAGGTTCACGCACTCGACGGCGTCGTCCGTCGCGTAGGCGTAGAGCCGCCGGTGGAGGGCGTGGAAACCCGCCCGGAGGCCGTCGAGGTCGCCGGTCCATGCGCACCTCGAGCTCGTAGTTCTGCCCGACGTACCGGAGTCGACGCTCCGGCGCACCGCGATCGCCTCGGGCCGGTGGCCCTCGGCCAGGAGCGGCGCGCGCACCGCCGCGACCAGCGGCGCGAACCGGGCCTCGAGCTCCGCCGCCGCCAGCCCGTCGAGCGGGCGCCGGAAGGTCTGAACGTGGTCGTAGGCCACCTCGGCCACGACGCAGCCGAGCGCCGAGAACACGCCCGCGTGCGCGGGGACGACGACGCCCGGCATGCCGAGCTCCTGCGCCAGCCGGCCCGCGTGGAGCGGTCCCGCGCCGCCGTAGGCGATCAGCGCGAAGCTCCGGAGGTCGTGGCCGCGCTGGACGGAGATCAGGCGGATCGCGCGGCGCATGGCGGCGTTCGCCACCTCGAGGACGCCCGCCGCCGCCTCGCGCAGTCCCGAGCCCGAGCGCCTCGCGCCACGGGCTCGAGCGCCGCCCGCGCACGCGCCGCGTCCACGCGGATCGCCTCGCCGAGGAGCGCGTCCCCCCGGAGCGTGCCCGCCACCGCGTGCGCGTCGGTGACCGTGGGCGCCGTGCCCCCCAGGCCGTAGCAGGCGGGGCCCGGCCGCGCGCCCGCGCTCTCCGGCCCCACCCGGAGCGCGGCGCCCTCGGCCCGCGCCAGCGACCCCCCGCCCGCGCCGATCGACTCGACGCCGACCGAGGGCAGCCGCACGGGGTGCCCGCCCAGCCGCCGCTGGGGCAGGGTCTCCGCCCGCCCGTCGGCGATCAGGCAGACGTCCGTGGTCGTCCCACCCATGTCGAAGGCGATGGCGTTCCGGAGGCCGACAGCCTCGGCGAGGAACCGCGACGCCGCGACGCCGCCCGCCGGCCCCGACACGGCCATGGCGAGCGGGCGCCGCCGCGCGACCGCCGCCGACATCATGCCGCCGCTCGACTGGAGCAGGTGGAGCGTCGCGCCGACGCCCGCCCGGGCGAGCGAGGCCTCGAGGTCGGCGAGGTACCGGTCCGCGATCGGCATGACCGCCGCGTTCAGGGCCGTCGTCGACGTGCGCTCGTATTCCCGGAACTCCGCGTTGATCTCGTGGGAGGCGGAGACGAAGGGGACCTGCCCCTCGAGCGCCGCACGGAGGCGCGCCTCGTGGGCCGGATGCGCGTAGGCGTGGAGGAGGCAGACGGCCACCGCCTCGACGCCGCTCGCGCGGAGCGCGGCCGCCAGCGCCGGCAGCTCGTCCTCCGCGAGGGCCACGGCGACCCGGCCGTCGGCGAGGACGCGCTCCGTCACCTCGAGCCGGAGGTGGCGGGGCACGAGCGGCGCCGGCCGCGGCGGGACGTCGAGCCGGTAGAGCTCCTGGCGGCTCTGGCGGGCGATCTCGAGCACGTCGCGGAAGCCCCGCGTCGTCACGAGGGCCGTGCGGGCGTGGCGGCCCTCGACGATGGCGTTCGTGACGATGGTGGTCCCGTGGGCGATCGAGCCGGCGCCGGGCGCCAGCGACTGGAGGCCGGCCAGGACGCCGCGCGCCGGCGCCTCGGGCGTCGTGAGGACCTTGCGCGAGCGGACCGCGCCGGACGCGGGATCGATGGCGACGAGGTCGGTGAACGTCCCGCCGACGTCGATCCCGACGCGCACGCTCACCGCTTCACGCCCCTTCCCGCGCGTCCCGGACTACCCGGGTGCTCCGCATGCGTTCATCCAGCCCTCCTTCCGCCGAGCGCGCCGCGCCCGGTGTCGTCCGGCGCCGCGGCCTCGGAACGGTCGAAGTGTAGCGCGCCCCGGGCGGCGCTCGCCACGGGGCGTCGCCGGATCCGCTCGACGAGGAGGGCGGCGCCCGCGCGGAGCGCCGCCGCCCTCCCCGCGCCTCAGCGGCTCAGCCGCGCGAGCGTGACGAACCAGATCGGATGGATCGCGTAGCCCTTGATGGCGGGGTTGAGGCCCGCGTACGTCTTCGGCTGGATCAGCGTCACGTAGGGCGCGTCCTCGAGGGCGATCTTCTGGATCTCGCCGGTAGAGCTCCGCGCGCTTCTTCCCGTCCGTCTCCTTCTTGGCGGCGCGCGACGAGCTCGGTGACGCGCGGCGTTCTCGTACGCGATGCGCTTCGCGACCGGCCCGCCCTTCCGGAAGAACGCGTCCGCCCACCCGTCGGGATCCAGGAAGTCCGGGCCCCACTCCACGAGGACGAGGTGGGTCTTCCCTTCCCGGTACTCGCCGACCGCGACCGAGAACTCCTTGGGCTCGAGGGTGACGTCGATCCCGACCGCCTTGAGGTCGGCCTGGACCTTGGCCGCCATCGCCTCGGTGGCGATGCCGTGCATCGGGCGGGTGGGATAGCTCATCTTGAGCGGGAACCCGCTCGCGTAGCCGGCCTCGGCCAGGAGCTTCTTGGCCCGGGCCACGTCGCGCTTCCGCGCCATCTTCGGGTCGACGCCGAGCAGACCGATGGGGATGTTGGCCGGCGGCTGGACCGCCCCGCCCCGGGCGAGACCCTTGATGATCCCGTCGTAGTCGATGGCGTACGCGATGGCCTCGCGCACCCGCCGGTCCGAGAGCGGCTTCGACAGGTCCGCCTTGTTGGTCAGGGCGAGATAGATGAAGTTCATCGTGAGGCCCTCGACCAGGGCCAGCCGGGGGCCGGGCTTCAGCGCCGCCGACCAGGTCCGCGTCGAGTCCCTGCGCGATGTCGGCGTCGCCGCGTTCGACCATCTCGCGCTGGGTGGTGCCGTCCTTCACGTGCCGGAAGACGATGCGGGCGAAGTGGGGCTTCGGTCCCCAGTACGCCGGGATTCCGGTCGAGCACGATCTCCTCGCTCTTCCGCGCCGACGCCAGCCGGTAGGGCCCCGAGCCCGGCCGAGTTCTCGTTGAGCCACTGGGTCGCCTTGTCCTTCTCCTTGGCGTCCTCGGCGTCGGTCCCGCCCTGCGCCATCACCGTCTTCGCGTCGAGGACGCCGCACTGGGGGGCCGCGAGCGCCGCCAGGAACGACGCGTCCGGTCCCACGAGGGTGACCTTCAGCGTCCGGTCGTCCACGACGTCGATGTCCTTCACCGCGTCGAGGAAGAACGCCGGGTTGTCCTTCAGGTTCTTGAGCCGCCGGAACGAGAACCTGACGTCGGACCGCCGTCAGCGGATTGCCCGACGTGAACTTCACGCCGGGACGGAGGTGAACGTGTACACGGTGCCGTCCTTGGACACGTCCCACTTCGTCGCGAGCTTCGGCTGGACCCGCGTGAAGTCGGGCGCGTCGACGGTCACGAGCGTGTCGTAGACGGACTGGTTGGTCATCTGGCCGGTGAACTCGTATTGCCGGCCCGGATCGTTCGTGGTGTAGTCGTCGATGTTGCGCGCGATGATCAGGGTCTCCTGGCGACTCTGCCCGCACACCGGTTGGCCGAGGCCGCCGAGGAGCAGCGGGACGCCCGCCAGCATGATCAGCACCGCGATTCGTTCTCGAGAACGTCGGATCACGAAGGCACCTCCTGTAGATGACGATGGCCGCGAGTGACGGTGGATGCAGCGTGCCGGGCCCGCGGCGCGGGTCAATGCCGCGGGGGCGATGAGGACGACTCCCGCCGCATGCGATCGGCTTCGCGCTGCTGGGAGCGGGCGCCGGAGCGGCCGCGCACGCCGAGGCGCTGACGACGCTGCCCGGCGCGCGTCTCGTCGTGGTCGCCGATCCCGATCTCGCGCGCGCTCGCGCGCTCGCCGGGCCTTACGGCGCCGAGGCCGTCGACGCTCCGCAGGCCGCCCTCGCCCGCGACGACGTCCAGGCGGCTGCATCGTTGTGCCGAACCACGGCCACGCCGCGCTCGCCCGCGGCGCCGCGCGAGCGCGGCGTGGCCGTCCTCGTCGAGAAGCCGCTCGGGCGCGACGCCGACGAGGCCCAGGCGATCGTGGACATCTGCGCGCGCCCGCGGCGTCCCGCTGGGCATCGTCCTCCAGAACCGGTTCGCGCCCGAGGCCGTGGCCCTTCACGACGCCATCCGAGCCGGCGGCCTCGGCCGGCTCGTGGGGGCGACGATCCTCGTGCGCGACCACCGCGACGCCGGGTACTTCCAGGCCGGGCCCTGGCGCCGGCAGCGCGAGGGCTCGGGCGGCGGGCGCGCTCCGGATCCAGGCGATCCACATGCTGGACCTGCTCGACTGGATGCTCGGTCCCGTCGCGGCCGTCACGGCGTGCGATGGCGACCCGCTCGCATCCCGTCGACGTCGAGGACGTCCTGAGCGCGACGCTCGAGCTCCCGGGCGGGGCCCCCGCCTCGCTGTTCGCGACCACGGCGGCCCGCGGTGGAGTCCCCGCGCGGATCGAGATCTTCGGCACCGAAGGCTGCGCCGTGCTGCTGGAGGCCCGGGCGGACTGTCCGGGTCTGGCGCGGCCCCGCTGGGCCCCGACCGCCCTCGCTGGCGATCGCCCGGCTCGAGGCCGAGATGGCCGCCCGGCTCGACGCGCCCTGGCCCGGGGGCACGACGGCCGATCTCCACCGGCTGCTCCTGGCCGACTTCATCGCGAGCCTCCGCGCGGGCCGGGCTCCCGCGGTCGACGGCGCGGCGCCGCGTTCAGGATCCAGCGCCTCATCGACGCGATCTACGCGGCGGCGCGGTCCGGGCGCCCGCACGGCCATCCCGGGCTAGCCGGCGCCCCCGGCGGGCCGCCGGCTCACGCCCCGTCGATCAGCCCGGCGTGCCGCGCCAGCCGCCGCGAGCTCGGCCCGCTCGGCGTCGCCGATGCCCATCTGCGGCGCGCGCACCGCCGCGCTGCGGATGAGCCCCTGCATCACCAGGACTTCCTTCATCCGCGGCCGGTAGTCCCGCTCCGGCAGCCGCCAGCAGTACCGGGCCAGCGGGCCCGAGCCGGCCCCAGATCCCGAAGGCCGTCGCCGTGTCGCGCGACCGGACGGCCGCGTGCATCCGGATCAGCTCCTCGTCGCCGTGCCGGCGAACCCGATGAGAGCGCCGTCGCAGCCCATGAGCATCGCCTCGAGGATGAACTGATCGCTCCCCGTGAGGATGCCGAGCTTCCGGGGCAGGCGCGCGGCGGTGTCGATCGACTCGATCGTCCGGACCGCGTCGCAGGACGCTTCCTTCACGCCGATGAAGTTCGGGCAGCCGGACCAGCTCCCGCATGACGTCGGCCGAGAGATCGGGGCCCTCGCCCTTCGGCAGCTGGAAGGCCACGAACGGCAGCCCGATCCCCGCCGATCGCCGCGTGGTAGCGCACGACCATCTCGGCCGGCAACGGGTTGCCGAGAAAGACGGGCAGCGGAGGAAACACGACCAGGCCCTGCGCGCCCGCGCGCTTGAGCTCCGTCCCCCAGCGCACGGCATCCGCGGTGAAGCTCGCCATGACCCCGGACAGCACCGGGCACGCGCCGTCGACCGCCTCGAGCGTGGCGCGCAGCACCTCGAGCTGCTCTTCCCGGGTCAGCGAGGAGCCCTCGCTGGCGTCCATGTTCACGGCGATGGCCGTGGGCCGCTGCCGCGGCGATCCACCGGTAGTACGAGCCGAGCGACTTCCAGTCGATCGGACTCGTCCTCGTTCATCGGCAGGAAGGGCGCGGCCACGATCCCCTGGAACACGAAACTCTCCACGCTGCTCCTCCGTGGGCTCGGGGGCAGGCCGATCGAGCGCGACCGCTCGCACGCCTCGCCCGCCCGGACGATCGCCCGCCGTCGGCGCGCCGGGAGCGCCCGCCGTCTACTTCCGGTCGGACCACCTCGGGATCGGGTAGAGGACGTCGCGGGCCGCGACCTCGAACGGCCAGACCGTCCAGTACTTGCGCGCCCTGGAGCTGGACGATGATCGCCCGCACGCCGATGTTCTGGCCCGTCTCGTCGAACTTCACGCCGGTCCAGGGCACCAGCAGGTCGGCGGCCTTGATGTCCGTCTTGGCGAGCGCGGCGCGGATCGCCTCCGGGCTCGGTCGAGCCGGCGCGGTTGAGGGCGTCCACCAGCGTCACGATGCCCGTGAACGCGCGGGCCGGCAGGTCGTAGAGGTCCTTGCCCGAGCGCGCCTTGTAGCCGGGGTTGACGCGCCTTCGCCACCGGCGGTCTTGTCGACCAGATCCTGCGCGAACGGCGAGCGCGAGAGGTATCCCTCGGAGTCCTTCCCGGTCGCCTCGATGAACTTCGGGTCGATGTGGCCCGAGTTCTGGGCGATGATCATCTTCGGATTCCAGTCGAGCTCCTTGGACGTCCGCGTGAAGAGGATGGCGTCGGACTGGTACGAGGTCGGGAACCACACGTCCGGGTTCGCCGCCTTGAGCTTCTGCACCTCGGCCGTCAGCGACGTGCTGTTCGCCCGGTAGGCGAAGTCCGCGACGGTCCGGTAGCCGCCCTTCTGGGCGATGGCGCGCTGCGCCTTGGCCGAGTCGGTCCCGAACAGCGTGTCCTCGTTCGAGATGGCGATCGTCTCGACCTTGACGCCGCGCTTCTTCTGGAAGTCCGCCAGGAAGTCGAACATCGCCTGCGTGAAGTGCTCGTCGTGGGGCGACGACCGGAAGAACCACTTGAATCCCCGCCGCGTGAGGCCCGGCGAGCTCGACTCGGAGTTGAAGTGCGGGATGCCGAAGCGCTCGGCGACCTGGCTCGTCGTTGCCGTGACGCCCGACTGCCAGGCGCCCACGAGGGCGTGCACCTTCTCCTGGGTGATCAGCCGCTCGGCCTCGGCCTGACCGATATCCGGCTTCCCCTGATGATCGACGAAGATCAGCCGGAGCCGGGCGCCGCCCGGGAACCCCGGGAGGCCCTTGAGCTGCTGGTAGAAGGCGCCGGGGATCATCGGCTCCTTGCCGTTGACCATGTCGGCGAAGAGCTCGTAGACGTGCTTCTCGTCGACCCCCGCCGACGCGGTCGGGCCGCTCAGGGGATACAGCATCCCGATCACCACTTCCTTCTGCTGGCCGACAGCCGGTCCGACGGGGAGCGTGAGAAGGACGATGGCCGTGATCGCGAGGAGCACGTGGCGGGTCCGCATGGCACCTCCTGGGACGTGGCAGGATGAGGGCGTCGACCGGATTCGAGCGATAGGGGGCCGCCGGCGACCCTGTCAACGGCCGCGGCCGGGGAAGGACGCGGTCACGCCGGCAGCGCGAACCGTCGCCGCCTCCGGACCTCGGCCGGCGGGGGCCGGCACGGCTCCTCTCGGCGCACCCAGACGACGGACGCCTCGACTTCGGCATCGTGATCTTCGCGCCGAGTCCCCCGAGGCGGCCGGCGGATCATGGCGGACGACCGGCGGTCGCCGCGGCGTGATGCGGGGCGAGGTCTTCCCGTTCGCGTCGTCGGCGTGGGCCGGGACTTCGAGCCCGCCTGACCGCGGGCCGGTCGCGCAGCGGCGGCCCGGCCGTCGCCGCGCCGGGTCGCCAGCTCGAGCCACAGCCCCTCCGTGCCCGGCACGATCTCGAACGGAAAGGCCGCGCCCGCGCACGCGTCCTCGAGGAGGCGCGTCGAGCGTGTCGTCGTCGTGTTCGGGGTCGTGGTGGAAGGTCACCAGGCGACCGACGCCGGCCGCGGTCGCGAGCGCGAGCGTGTGCGTCAGGGCGCTGTGCCCCCAGCCGACGTGGTCGACGTACTCGGCCGCGCTGTACTGGGCGTCGTGAATCAGCACGTCCGCGCCGGCGGCGAGGGCGAACCCGGAGATCCAGTCGGGCGCGGCCGGCATCGCCCGAGCCCCAGCGCCGGCTCGTGATCGGGGAGGTACGCGAGCGTCGCGCCGTCCGCGGTGATCCGGTAGCCGACGGTGGGGCCGGGGTGGCAGACGAGCGCGGCGGTGACGTGGAACGGCCCGATCTCGAACGCCTCGAGCGGCACGTCGTGGAGCACCAGTCGGCACGGGAGCTCGCGGAGCCGCACCGGGAAGAGCGGGGGCGACAGGTAGCGCGTCGAGCCGCTCCCGGAGCGCCTGGGTCGTCGACGGCGGGCCCCACAGGTGCACCTCGCGGTCCTGCTCGAAGAAGGGCGCGAAGAAGCCGAGCCCCTGGATGTGGTCCATGTGGAGGTGGGTCAGCAGGACGTCCACGCGGCGCGCCTGTCCGCGGAGCGCCGCCCCCAGGCGGCGCATGCCCGTGCCGGCGTCGAGCACGAGCGTGCTGCCGTCGGCGGCCCGCACCTCGACACAGGACGTGTTGCCGCCGTACCGCACCGTCTCGGGCCCGGCCGCGGCCACGGAGCCGCGTGTGCCCCAGAGGGTGAGCCTCACGACGGCCGCTCTTCCCAGAAGATGGCGACCGCGCCCAGGCGGCGCCGGCCCTGCCCCTCGAGCGGGAAGGCGGTCACGGCGATGCGCCGGGCCACGCCGTCGAGGCCCCGGATGAGGAGCGCCCGGTGCGCCGGATGCCACTTCTGGAGGGCGATCGACAGGGCCAGCTCCTCGGGCGGGAGGGGGCTCCCGTCCTCGGCCGCGGGAGCGAAGGCCGTCGCCCACTCGGCGGCCGGCATCTCGCCGGTCTCGTCGTACCGGCGTCCGAGCAGCCGCTCCGCCGGCTCGTTGTAGTAGAGGAGATTCCCGTCGGGGTCGACGAGAAAGATCGGCACCGCGAGGTAGCTCGCGAGCTGGCGCATGAGGATGAGCTCGACGGCCTTCTGTGCCATCGCTCCACTCCTCCCCCGCGCGCCGGGGCCGCGCGGAGTCGCCGGACGGCCCGCTCAGTCGAGGCCGAGGAGCCGCGCGGGGTTGTCGGCCATCATCGTGCGGATCCCGGTCTCCGAGATCCCCTGCTCCCGCGTGATGCCGGTCATCGTGCCGCGCCTACTTCGCCACGAGCCAGTCGGCCAGCTCGCGCAGCGTGGGGAACTCGCGGTCGACCTTGCCGCCGTCGTCCGGAGCGTCGCCGTTGCGGTTGATCCAGGCGTTCGGGATGCCCTGGGCCCGCGCCGGGACCATGTCGTGGAAGTAGCCCTGGCCGACGTGGAGCCAGGCGCGCGCGCCGACGGCCCGGCGAGCGGCGTCGAAGTGCGGGCGCGCGGGCTTGTACGCCCGCACCTGCTGCGCGGTGACGACCAGCTCGAAGTCCACGGTGAAGTGCCGGCGTGTTCCGGCCAGGAGGTCATCGTCGACGTTCGAGAGGATGCCCAGCGCGTAGCCGGCGGCGCGGAGGCGCTCGAGAGCCGCGTTGGTGTCGGGAAACGGCACCCAGCTCGGAACACTGTCGGCCAGGAACGACGCCCGCGCCGGGTCGAGCCGCCAGCCGAGTCGCGCGGCGACGCCGCGCGCCGAATCGGCGAGGACGTCGCGGTACGGCCGGTACGCCTCCGCCTCGACCTCCCGCTCCGCGGCCATGTAGGCCCGGATGACGCCCGCCCGGCCGAGCCGCGCGCCGTCGGCCCACGCCGCGCGCATGATCGCCGTGGCGAGCCCGCCCTCCCAGTCGATGAGGGTCCCGTAGCAGTCGAACGTCACGACGTCGTACGGCCGCACGCCCGCCACCTACGGGAAGCCAGTCCCGCAGCGGGCGGACCTGGATCCCCGCGGCGTCGAGCCCGGTCCGGACCGCGCGGACGATGCGCTCGGCTCCCGGCGTGTCCCCGTGACAGCAGATGGTCTGGACGGACAGGTCGATGTCGACGCCGTCGATGGTGCGCACCTTGCCCTCGGACGCCATCCGGACGGCCTGCGCCGCCGCCTGCGCCGGATCCGTGATGAGGGCGCCCGGCTTCCGCCGGGAGACGAGCGTCCCGTCCACCTCGTAGGCGCGGTCCGCGAACCCCTCCGAGGCGACCCGGATGCCCATCTTCCGGCAGTGGGCGTCGTACTTGCCCGAGGCGAGCGTCATGAGAATCAGCCGCGCCCCCGATTCCCGCGCCGCCTGCCCGATCGCTTCGGCGATCGCCTCCTGCTGCTCGGCCATCGTGTAGAGGATGCCGTGGGGCTTGACGTGCTGGAGCTCCACGCCGGCCGCGCGGCAGAACTCGCGGACGGCGCCGGTCTGGTAGCAGACGTAGTCCCGCAGCTCGGCGGGCGTGACGTCCATGACCCGCCGCCCGAACCCCATCAGATCCGGCAGCGACGGATGCGACCCGATCGCGACCCCGTGCTGGAGCGCGAGAGTGACGGTCTTCCGGATGACGTGGGGGTCGCCGCCGTGGAACCCGCACGCGATGTTCGCCGAGGTGATCTGCGGCATGATGGCCTCGTCGGCGCCGAGGGTCCACCGCCCGTAGGACTCGCCCATGTCGCAGTTGAGGTCGATCACTTTGGCCATCGCGTCACTCCTCCGGGCGCCGCGAGCCGGCGCGGCGCCGTGCTGTTCCCTCGCCGTGGCAACTCAGCCTTGGACCGCGCGGGCGAGCCACGCGGCCTCCGCGACGAGCGCGGCATGGGCCTCCTCCAGGGTCACTCGCCGGAAGCGGATCCGCTGACCGGGCCGGGTCTGCCCGATCGCGCCGATGTCCACGCCGATCACGGTCGCGATCTTCGTGTAGCCGCCCGTGGTCTGGCGGTCGACCAGGAGCACGATCGGCTGCCCCTCGCCCGGAACCTGGATCCCTCCCAGCGGGATGCCGTCCGACACGATGTCGTGCCCGCGCGCGTGCGTGATGACCGGGCCCTTCAGACGATACCCCATCCGGTCGGCCTGCGGCGTGACGTCGTAGGGGCCCTCGAGGAACGCCCGGATCCCCTCCGCCGTGAAGCGGTCGTCCTGCGGTCCCAGGATCACGCGGCACTCCCGCTCCGCAGGATAGGCGGGCCGGAGCGCCGCGGGAACGGTCCGGCCCTCGCCGCCCCGCGCCCGGCGCCGGGGATCCCACCGGCAGGAGTGTCGCCCTTCTGGAGGGCCGCGCCCGCCGAGCCCGCCGAGCCGCCCGCGAAGATAGGTCGCGCGGGAGCCGAGCGCCGGCGGGACGTCGATGCCGCCCGCCACGGCCAGATAGGCGCGGCAGCCCGCGCTGGCCATCTGGAACCCGAGGACGTCCCCGGGCCGGACGCCGACGGCGGTCCAGGCCGGGGCCTCCTGGCCGTTGACGGTGAAGCCCATCGGCGCGCCGGTCACCGCGACCACCGCCGCCTGCCGCACCTCGAGCCGCGGGCCCTTGATGGTGCACTCGAGCGCCGGCGGCGCCGTCAGGGTTCCCCACCAGGCGATTGGCGACCAGGAACGCGGCGCGATCCATCGGCCCCGACGGCGGGACGCCGACGCGCTGGTGGCCGAAGCGCCCGAGATCCTGGACGGTCGTCAGGAGCCCGGGATCGACGACGACGAGCTCGCTCACCGCGTCACCTCGACCGCTCACGAGCCGGAGACGGCTCACGCGTCGGCCTCGATCCGGGGGTGGTAGCGCCCCGCCGCGACGGCCGCCGCGATGCCGCGTACTCGGCCGGCTCGATCGGCCGGAAGCGGACGTGGTCGCCGGCGCGAAGCAGGATCGGCGTCGGCCGCGCCGGGGTCGTAGAGGCGCAGCGGGGTCCGGCCCAGCAGCCAGAAGCCGCCGGGGCTCTCCACCGAGTAGATGGAGGTCTGCGTCCCGCCGATCGCGACGCTGCCCGGCGGGCGTCTTGGTCCGGGGCCGGTCGAGCCGCGGGATCGTCAGCCGCGCGGGCTGCCCCGCCATGTACGGGAGGCCCGGCGTGAAGCCGACGAAGTAGACGTAGTGCTCCGCCCCCGCATGGAGCGCCACGACCTCCGCCGGGAGCGAGGCCGAGGCGGCGGGCGACGTCCTCGAGATCCGGACCGTGCTCCCCGCCGTATGCGCAGGGCAGCTCCACCCGGCGCCCCGGCGGCGGCGGCGCGTCCGCCAGCCGGCCCGACAGCTCGAGGAGCCGAGCGCGCAGGGTCGCCCACGGGAGCACCAGCGGGTCGTAGTGGACGAGCAGCGCCCGGAACGTGGGGACCGTGTCGACCAGGCCCGGCAGCCGGGCCGCGAGGAGCAGCCGTTCCAGCGTCAGCGCGCGCGCGTTCGCCTCGCGGGAGATCTCGTCGTCGAGCTCGACCGAGACCGCGCCGTCTCCCGCCGGGAGCAGACGAGGCGCGGCGTAGAGAGCCATCGACGGAGGGACGGCGGAGGGAGCGGTCGGCTAGAGCGCCGACAGCGCGTGGTCGGGCAGGTCCGTGACGAACATGTGCCCCGGGGCATGCGTGATGACCAGCGGCGGCTTCGCCTCGAGGGCCACCGCCTGCGGCGTCACGCCGCAGGCCCAGAAGACGGGCTCCTCGCCGGCCAGGAGCGTCGGCGGGTCGCCCCAGTCGGGCTTCGTCACGTCGGCGATGCCGATGAGCGCCGGAGCGCCCACGTGGACCGGGGCGCCGTGGGCCATCGGGTACCGGGCCGTGACGGTCACCGCGCGCGGCACGAGCGGCGCGGGGATGGGGCGCATCGAGACCACCATGGGCCCCCGGAAGATGCCGGCCGGCCGGCATGCGAGGTTCGTCCGGAACATCGGGACGATCCGCTGCTCCTCGATGTGCCGGACGGGCACCCCGGACTGGAGGAGCGCCGACTCGAACGTGAAGGAGCAGCCGAGGAGGAAGGCGACGAAGTCATCGCGCCACTCGCTCGTGATGTCGGTCACCTCGGCGTCGAGACGGCCGTCCCGGTAGATCCGGTACTTGGGGACGTCCGTCCGGAGGTCGGCGCCGGCGGCGACACCCGCCGGCTCAGGGTTTCCGGGGTCCGTGACCTCGATCAAGGGGCACGGCCGCGGGTTGCGCTGGCAGAAGACGAGGAAATCGTAGGCCTGCGCCCGGGGCAGGATCACGAGGTTCGCCTGCACGTAGCCGGGCGCGAGCCCGGCGGTGCCGCCCGTGTAGCGCCCCTGGCGGATGGCCTGCCGGATCTCCTTCGGCGTCTTCCCGAGCTCCATCGCGTCGCCTCCTGGAAGTGGGGGTCGATGTGCCGGCCATTATGGCGCACGGCACGAGGCCCGGCAACGGGCGGGCGCCGCGGCGACCGGCGAGGACAGAGGAGTCGGGGCTGTCCGAGCCGGGGCCCGGCCGCGCCGGCCTCCCGGCGGGCGCGGGGGCGGCTCGGCAGCTTGACAGTCCCGGCGCCCCGGGGGTAGGGTCGAGGTATGCGGCATGCCATCAGTGCGCGTCGCCGTCGTTCTCGCCGGGACGCTCCTGGCCGGCCTCGCCCATGCCGGCAGTGGTCCGGCGGCGGTGGAGAGCACGGTTCCCGCCCCGAGCTGCCCCGACTCCGGGGGCGCTACCCCTGGTCCTGTCGATCCGGGCCCTGTCGGTCGGCGAGACCCCCTTTGCCGAGACCGGAGAGATGGAGCGGGTCCGGGCGTCGACCGGCGCCGGCAGCAGCCGCTGGCCCTCCGCCGTCACCTCCGTCGGCAACGGCGTGTATCTCAGTGTGATGCCCGGCTGCATTCCGGGGTCGACGAGCCCTACTGGCCCGGGGGTCACCGCCGGGCGCCCGCCGGCGATAGCGCCGCGCCGGGTCGTTCGTCCGGCCGTCCCCACGCTGCCCGCCTTCATCCCTCGAGCTGCTGGCCGACGGCTCCGGCTGCGCCTGCTCGGCGCTCGTCCCCCGGCCGCTCGCGCTCTCCCGTGACGGCGCCACGCCCTCCGGATCCGCGAGGCGACCGGCGACGACGCCGCCGCCATCTGCCGCATCTACAACCAGGGGATCCAGGACCGCGTGGCCACGCTCGAGACCGAGGAGCGCACTCCGGAGGAGCGCGCCGCCTGGCTCGGGGCGCGCGGACGACGGCATCCCGTGCTGGTCGCCGAGGACGACGGCGGCCTCCTCGGCTGGGCGAGCCTGAACGTGTTCAACGCGCGCCGCGCCTACGAGCACGTCGCGGACCTCTCGCTCTACGTCGAGCGGGACGCGCGGGGGCGCGGCGTGGGACGACAGCTCCTGGAGGCGCTCGTCGCGCGCGCGATCGAGCTCGGCTACCACAAGCTCGTCCTCGCCGCCTTCCCGTGGAACGCGGCCGGCATGCGCGCCTACGCGCGCGCCGGATTCCGCGAGGTGGGGATCTACCGGGAGCAGGGCCGCCTGGACGGGCGCTGGGTGGACACGATCGTCATGGAGAAGATCCTCGAGGGCCCGAGCGCCCACTGACGCGTCCAGGCCTTGACGTCCGAGTCAGTCCGGCGCGCCGACCCGGGCACCCGGGTCGGCGGAACTGGCTAGGACGTCACGAGCCTGACCCCGCTCAGAACGGCTGGAGGTAGCCGGTCGCGTCGAAGCCGATCGGCCCCGGGTCGCCCACCTGCGTGAGGTCGTCCCGCTTGGCGACCTCGGGCAGCAGGCTCTCGGAGACGTCCACCTCGGCGATCTGGAGCGTGTTCTTGATCCGCACCACCCGGGCGTCCTCCACGCGGTCGAGCCCGAGGCACGACAGCGCGATCGACGATCGCCTCCTGCGCCGAATCGAGCGTCGCCGGCATCTTGCAGCCGGCCGGCGAGCAGGCGGTCAGCCCGTTCACGTACGTCGCCTCCCAGTCGATCTTGTCGACCAGCCGCCGGGTCACGAAGTCCGCGCTCCCGAGCCCGATGGCGTTGCCGTAGGTGTGCGCCGTCAGGTCGGAGACCACGATGAACGTGACCTTGGGGCTCGTGTACGGCGGCTCGAAGAACGTCCCGTGGCGCCCGATGATGTTCGAGTCCATCCCCGACCCCGAGATGTCCTTGCCCATCTCGTCGACGATCAGGAGATCGATCTGCTCGAACGGCAGGCGCGCCATCCAGCTCTTGGCCCGGCGCAGGAGCTCCCGCTCCCCCGCCTCCAGGTCTCCGCGGCAGGAACGCCTGGACCACCGCCGTCTCGTCGTACCCGTTCTCGACGATGCCGAGCCCGAAGGCGATCCGGGCCTTCCGGAGCACCTCGCGCCCGAAGGCCACCACCATGGGCTCGTACCGGTGCCGGACCGCCGCCCGGTGCGCCTGGACGGCGCCGCGATGCTTGCCGACGCCGATCGTCATCATCTTGAAGAGGCCCGACTCGATGCCCGCCGACGAAGTCGGTGTGCGGCTTGACGCGGTTGATGATGCCGATCCAGTCCGCCTCCGACGCGTAGCGGTCGAGCCACACGGGCAGCCCGAGGGCCTCGCCGAGCTGGACCACGTCCATCGTGGCGCGCACCGGGACACCCCATCGTCGCCTCGGTGACGCCGTAGTGCTCGAGCACCGAGCGCTGGCCCTCCGCCGTCCCGCCGCCGTGGCTGCCCATCGCCGGGAAGATGAACGGCTTGGCGCCGAGGGCCTTCACGTGCTCCACCGCGGCCTTCGCGATCACGTCGATGTTCACGATGCCGCGACTCCCGACCGCCAGCGCCACGCTCTGCCCGGGCTTGATCGGCAGCGCCAGGCCCCCGAGCGTTTGCCGCACCGCGGCGGGAATGTCCTGGAGCATCGGCCCCGAGAACTGCTGCTTGACCCGCGCCAGGCGGGGGGTATGGGACGCGCGAGGAATCCCGGTCAGCCTCATCACGACCCTCCTGGAATGACGGCGATCACTTGGACTTCGTCAGCTCGTTCCGCACGGCGCCGCCGTCCGTGGTCGTGCCCTGCCACTTCCACACCCAGGCGGTGTCCGTCTCGTGGAAGGTCATCGTGCCCTTCGAGGTGGGCGTCTCGTACACCACGCCGCCGTCGACGATCTTCATCCGCCCCGGCTGCTGGGCGCCGGGCGCGCCGCGCGGCACGGTGTGGCCACCGCGGACGGCCCTCGAGCATCGGCCGGTTCCTTCCTCGCGCGTCAGGCGCGGTCGAACGGGCGGTCAACCGAGGACCGGATATCATGGACGGAACCCCGGACAAAAGACAACCGGCCCCGGACGAGGCCTGCGAGGCCGGGCCGGCCGGCGGGCCCGGCAGCGGCGCGAGGTGGGCGGCCCGCAAGGCTCAAAATACGCGACTTTGGCCTTGACTTGATCGAAAGCGCCTCCTAGGATAGCGTACTCACCGCACGGGAGGCGCGTGCTCATCCCCAAGCGCACAAACGATTCGAGGCGACGATCGTTCCGGCGAGGAGCCCTCGCTCCTGCTCGCCGTCGCGCTCCTGCTATCGGGCTGCAGCTTCTTCGGCGGCCGGCCGACCACCGTCGCTCCCGCCGCGAAGCTCTACGAGGACGGCGAGCGGCTCCTGCTCCAGGAGAAGTATCCGCAGGCCCGCGAGCAGTTCTCGTGGCTGGTCGAGCGGCACCCCGAGTCGGACCTGGCGCCGGTCGGCCCGCTTCCTGGTCGGCGAGAGCTACTTCCGGAGCAAGGACTTCGAGAAGGCCGCGCCGGAGTTCGAGACGTTCGTCACGCTGTATCCGAGCAACCAGATCGCGGACCTCGGCCAGTACCGGCTCGCGCGGACCTACTTCGACCAGATGCCGACCGTGGAGCGCGACCAGAAGATCACCGCCCAGGCGCTCACCGAGTTCCAGAAGCTGATCCGCCTCTACCCCGAGAGCCGTTACGCCCCCGACGCCATCGTCAAGATCGAGGCATGCCGGCTCCGGCTCGCCCAGAAGGAGCTGTGGATCGCGGCCTTCTACGTGCGCCAGGGGAAGTACGAGGCGGCGCTGCCGCGGTTCGACGCGGTGATCAAGGACTATGGCCGAACCCAGGCCGCCCCCGAGGCCCTCTACCAGAAGGCGGACGCCCTGGTCCGGCTCGGCCGCTCGGACGAGGCCGTGTCCGTCCTGAAGCGCCTGGTCGACGAGTTCCCCGCGAGCGAGTGGTCGCGCCGGGCGCGCGAGCGGCAAGCCGCCCGCGGCGCCTGAGACTCCGGATGCGCGACGCCTCCATCCGCTGCATGACCCGCGACATCACGGCAGGCTGCTGACAAGGAGCGCTCATGGCCGAGCGGTTGCTCGAGATCAAGGGTCTGAAGACGCACTTCTTCACCGAGGAGGGCGTCGTCCGCGCGGTCGACGGCATCGACCTCCACATCGACAAGGGCGAGACGCTCGGCGTGGTGGGCGAGTCCGGCTGCGGCAAGACGGTCACGGCGCTGTCGGTCATGAAGCTCATCGCGATGCCGCCCGGGAAGATCGTCGCGGGCCAGATGCTCTACGAGGGCCGCGACCTGGTCACGCTGCCCCCGGCCCAGATGCGGAAGATCCGGGGCAAAGAGATCTCGATGGTGTTCCAGGAGCCGATGACCTCCCTGAACCCCGTCTTCACGATCGGGGAGCAGATCGCCGAGGCCGTGCGCCTCCACGAGGGGCTCGGGCGCCGGGCGGCGATGGACAAGACGGTCGAGATGCTCAAGATCGTCCACATCCCGAACCCGGAGCGCCGCGTCAAGGAGTACCCGCACCAGCTGTCGGGCGGCATGCGCCAGCGCGTGATGATCGCCATGGCGCTCTCGTGCAACCCGAAGCTCCTGATCGCCGACGAGCCGACGACCGCCCTCGACGTGACCATCCAGGCGCAGATCCTGGAGCTCCTCAACGAGCTGAAGGCCAAGCTCGGCATGGCGGTCCTGCTGATCACCCACGACATGGGGGTCATCGCGGAGACGGCGCAGCGGGTCATGGTGATGTACGCCGGCAAGGTGGTCGAGGAGGCCTCGGTCAAGGAGCTCTTCAAGGAGCCGCTCCACCCCTACACGCAGGGGCTCCTCCGGTCGATCCCGCGGATCGACACGGCCGCGATCCAGAAGAAACGGCTCGAGGCGATCCCCGGGGTCGTCCCGAGCCTGCTCCACCTGCCGGAGGGCTGCCGGTTCGCCCCGCGGTGCCAGTTCGTCAAGCCCATGTACACGGAGAAGGAACCGCCGCTCAAGGAAGTCAAACCGGGCCACAAGGTGGCGTGCTGGCTGTACTAGCGGGGGAGATCACGAATGGCCGAGCCGCTGCTCAGCGTCCGGAACCTGGTCAAGTACTTCCCGATCAAGGGTGGGCTCTTCTCGCGGGAAGTCGCGCGGGTCCATGCCGTCGACGGGGTGTCGTTCGAGATCAACGCCGGCGAGACGCTCGGACTCGTCGGGGAGTCGGGCTGCGGCAAGTCGACGACGGGCCGCTGCATCCTCCGCCTCATCGAGCCGACCGTCGGGCGAGGTGTGGTTCGAGGGGAAGAACGTCACGACCATGGACAAGCGGTCGCTCCGGGCGCTCCGGCGCGACCTGCAGATCATCTTCCAGGACCCCTACGCGTCGCTGAACCCGCGGATGACCGTGGGCTCCATCGTGGGGGAGGCGCTCATCATCCACAAGCTCGCCAAGAGCCGGCGTGAGCGCGAGGAGAAGGTCGCCCACCTGCTGGAGACGGTCGGCCTCCACGCGGACCACATGCGCCGCTACCCCCACGAGTTCTCGGGCGGCCAGCGGCAGCGCATCGGCATCGCCCGCGCCCTCGCCGTCAGCCCGAAGCTGATCGTCTGCGACGAGCCGGTCTCCGCGCTCGACGTCTCGATCCAGGCGCAGGTGATCAACCTGCTCGAGGACCTCCAGAAGCAGTTCAACCTCACGTACCTCTTCATCGCCCACGACCTCTCGGTCGTCGAGCACATCAGCACCCGGGTGGCGGTCATGTACCTCGGCAAGATCGTCGAGGTCGCGTCGGCGAAGGACCTCTACTCGAACCCGCGCCACCCGTACACCGAGGCGCTCCTCTCGGCGGTGCCCATCCCCGATCCCGAGGTCAGGCGCCAGCGGATCCTGCTCGAGGGTGACGTCCCGAGCCCGATCCGGCCGCCCGCCGGGTGCCGCTTCCACACGCGCTGCCGCATCCGCCAGGTGCCGGGGATCTGCCAGGACCAGGAACCGGCACTCAAGGAGGGCGCCTCGGGCCACCGCGTGTCCTGCCACTTCCGGGACTAGCCGAGCCGGGTATCCCCTCCCGGCGGCCGGCAGCCGCCGGGAGGATCGCAGGCGCGGCAGCAGCGCGCCCGTCCGCGCCATGTAGGCGCGGTAGCCCGGCAGGCTCGCCGCCAGCAGTCGCTCCTCGTGGTGGATCCGGCGCCGGAAGGCTGCCCAGAGCGCGAGCGCGCCGAGGGCAGCCGCCACCCAGGCGCGCAGCAGGATCGCGCTCGCGACGAAGGCCAGGAACGCCCCCGTGTAGCTCGGATGGCGGATCAGCCGGTATGGCCCGCTCCGGACCAGGCGCTGCGCGGGCGTCACGCCCACCCGCAGCGTGAACCAGCCGCCGAGCGTGACGATCGCCCACGTGCGGAGCGCGAGCCCGGCGCCCATCGCCAGGAGGGCGGCCGTGCCGAGCGCGTCGAAGGGAAGCCCCGGGGGCCGGCGCAGGACGAGCTCGACGAGCGCGGCGGCCTGGCTACCGTAGACGGTGAGCATGATCTGGCTGAACGTGCCGCGATCCTCCGGTGACCGGGCGGGGTCCCGGAACCGGTAGGTCGGCTGGAGCGCGTTCGCCAGCACGCCGAGACCGACGACGGCCCAGAGCGCGGGAAGCCGCAGCGCCCCCGGCCACCACGCGAGGATCGGGCCGCCGACGACCGCCCACCAGAGCAGCGCCTGACCCGCCCGGCGAACGGTCTCTCCCGTCATGCGGCGCCCTCCCCTCCGACGCGGACGACCTCGCCGCGGCTCTCCCGGTCCCACGCGGGCTGGATCGCGGGCCACTTGTGCTGTCCCTCGCGCCGGCCTCGTGCGAACTCGGCCCGGCACTGCCGCTCGGCCCATCCCGCCCGCATGACGCAGAGGCGCGGGGGCCCGAGCCGGC
This sequence comes from uncultured Candidatus Rokubacteria bacterium, assembly GCA_963745015.1. Classification (GTDB taxonomy): domain Bacteria; phylum Methylomirabilota; class Methylomirabilia; order Rokubacteriales; family DASRDR01; genus DASRDR01. Next base: position 100,903 of record CAVUVU010000002.1, on the reverse strand, counting down.
GCGAGCGCCGCTTCGCCGCGTACTCCACGTTGGCCCGGCCGAGCGCCTCGTCGATCGCGCGCGCGAACGCCTCGGCGCCGGGCGCGTCCAGGCCGGCGCCGCGCGGCTCGACGAGCAGGTCGTACCGGCACGTCTCGACGTCGGGAATCAGCCGGAACTGCCAGACCTCGACCCCGGTCGCGTCCTCGGCCGCGTGCACCGCGGCCCGCAGGTGATTCAGGTGGAGCTTCTCCCCCGTGAGGCTCGTCATGTCCCGGCCCTTTCGCACGAAGGCCACGAGCGGCGTCCGGCGGTGGTATCCGGCGACCTCGACGATGTCGTTGAGGTCGTAGCGGTACAGGCCATGCGCTCCGGAGAGGACGATGCCGTAGCGGCGGCCCACCTCGAGCTCGTGCGCCAGCAGGACCGGGGGGGCGTCCGCGTCCAGCGCCTCCTCCGGGATGAACTCGAGGAAGCCCGCGTCGATCGCCAGGACTCCGGCCGCCGACCCGTCGGCCAGCGGGAGCGTCACCCGCCCTTCGCTCGCCACGAGGCCGAGGTCGCGGCGCGGCACGTCGCCGTAGTCCTCGGAGAGTCGCCGCGCGTGGTGGCCCGCATGCCCGCCGAGCCAGCAGCCGATGAGCGTGAGCTCCGGCCACGCGTCGCGGAGCCGCAGGGTCGCGGCCTCGCGGACGGCCGCGGCCAGCGTGCGCGCCCGGCCGGGATCCGGCGCCAGGCGGGCCGCGACGGCGCGCCGAACCGCCCGGGCGTTCCAGTCCGGCTCCTCGTGGATGGCCGGCCACGGAATGCCCAGGGTGCCGTCGTGGATCGCGCGGAGCAGACCCTCCGTGTGCTGCCGGGCGACCTCCGCGAGCCGGAGCAGCGTCGTCGGATTGGGCGTCCCGATCACGGACACCGCCCGCGCCAGAGCGAGCCGGAGCAGGACGAAGGCCCGCGCCTCGCAGTCCGCGATCAGGTGGGCGGCGTAGGGGACGGCCTGCGCGCGCTGGACCGCGGACGGGAGGCTGCGCTGGAGGAGACCGGACAGCGCGCCGACCGGGACGCCCAGAGGCGTGCGGCCCTCGACCGCCGGGCTCACGAGCGTCAGGATCGCCCGATCGAGGAGCGCCGGGTGCTCCCGCTGTGCGCGCAGCATCCAGAGCCGCACGACCCCCGCCATGTGGGACAGCCAGGACGCGGTCACGGGGACCAGCTTGGCCTCGCCCGTGGTGCCGCTGGTGGTCGCGAACGCCGTCACCGGCTCGGCGGTGAGGACCCCCGGCTCGCCCGCGACGATGCGCCGGACGTAGGGCCGGAAGGCCTCGTAGTCGCGCAGCGGAACGGCGCGGCGGTACTCGGCCGGGGTGCGGATCGCGGCAAAGCCGTGCTCCCGGCCGAAGGCCGTCCGCGCGTTCCGCCGGAGGAGCGTCCTGAGCGCCGCCGCCTGGGCGCGCTCGGGGGCCGCCGTGGCCCGCTCGAAGCGACGGTCGTGTCTCCACTCCCGGATCCGAAGCCCGGCCCCGAGCAAGGTGCCCATCGCGTCGCCCTACGCCGCCAGCTCGACGACCGCCCGGGCGTGTCGCCGAAGCCGGTCCTCCCGCACGCGGACACCCCATCCCGGTCCGGTCAGGAGCGGCGCCGCGCCCCGGTGGCCGAATCGGAGACCGTCGTCCGAGACGTCCTCGACCAGCAGGAGCGTGCCGTACGACCCTTCCACGAAGGCCGGGCTCTCGAGCCCGGCGGCGAGGTGGCGACCCGCCGCCGCGAGGACCGCGGTCTCGCCCACGTGGCTGCCGACCTGGACCTGGAGACCGGCCTCGGCCGCGCGGCCGGCGATCGCGACGGCGCGCGCGAACCCGCCGCACTTCGAGACGCGCACGTTGACGGCGTCCGCCGCACCCGCCGCGATGAGGGCTTCCAGGTCGGCGAGGGTCACCACGGACTCGTCCGCCACGATGGGCAACGGGCACCGGGCCCGGAGGCCGGCGAGGATCTCGGGAGGGCCGGGGGGGATCGGCTGCTCCAGGCTGGCGACCCCGGACCGGGCGAGGGCGGTCGCCGCGGACCAGGCCGCGTCGGGCGTCCAGGCGCCGTTGGCGTCGGCCCGGATCGTCACGTCGGCGCCCAGCACGTGCCGCACCGCGGCCACGCGGGCGACGTCGTCCCCCACCCCGACCTTGACCTTGACCTGGCGGAGGCCGGCCAGCCGAGCCCAGCGCGCCTGAGCGGCCGCCCGGTCCGCCGATTCCGCGGAGATCACCCCTCCGTAGACGACCTCGCGGCGACGCGGCGGAAGCAGGGTGGCCGCCGAGGCGCCCCGGCGCCGGAGCCCGCAGTCCACCAGCGCCAGCTCGAGCGCCGCGCGCGCCGCGTGATGGCGTCCCGGCGCCGGCCCGGCGTCGGGGACGAGCCGCTCCACGGCCTCGAGGTCCGCGGGGGTCGCGAGATCGGGCCACACCGTCTCGCGGACGGCAGGCCAGAGGACCTGCGCCAGGTGCTCGACGACGCTGTCGGGCGTCTCACCGGTGACGTAGGGCCGCGGAGCCGCCTCCCCGAATCCCTCGACGCCGTCCGCATCCACGACGCGCACGATGACGGCGTCGCTCCACGTCCGGCCCGCGAGGCTGTGGCGAACGGACGTCAGGAACGGGATCCGGAGGGCGTAGACCGTCGCGCTCACGAGCCGCATGGCGTGCCTTCGATCTGCGTTGGCCGCGCTGGCCGCGCGGGCGCGTCTGCCGGCGTGCTTGCCCGGAAGTACCGCCGGAGGAACACGTTCTCGCGCAGGGTCATCTCGGCGATGGCCAGCCCGTCCTCGTCCGCCAGCCCGTAGTAGTGCGCGTAGGCTTCGAGGTCGGCGAGCCCTTCGGCGGCGTGCTGGACGTCCACGTCGGCGTGCTCCGTCCACCACCGGAGCGCCACCGGGCCCAGCCCGCGGTGGAGCGCCAGGAAGGCCGCGATCCGTCCCGCCAGCCGCGCGAGCATGTACTCGAAGGCCACCACCTCGCAGAACGCGGCGAGGCCCAGCTCGCCGAGCGTCCGGTACAGCACGGGCTCGACGACGATGCGGCGGATGTCGGCGGCGGCCAGGTCTTCCAGGTCAGGCAGCCGGTCAGCCAGTCCCGCCTCCGCGGCCAGCTGGCGCAGGAGTCCGGGATGGTGGAGCTCCTCGAGGAGGTTCCGGAGCCGGCTCTCGCTCGTCGTGGGCGGGGCCAGCGCGCACAGGAAGGCGACGTACTCCGTCGCCCGGAGGTGTGTCCGCACGACGTCGGTGAGGAACCCGTCGTACGCGGCCGCCGTGGCCGCGCCGCTCTCGAGCGCCCGGAACTCGCCGGACGCGGCGAGCTCGGCGACCTGGGTCTCGAACAGCTCTTCGATGCGCTCTCGGAGGGTCATGGCCGGGCTCCTCTCAGGCGATGGCGAAGACGCGATGCGCGAGCACGCCGAGGGCGGCGCCCGCGGGAAGGTCGACCAGGTAGTGCTGCTTCGTGAACAGGCACGAGAGTCCGATCAGTGCCGGAAAGCCGAAGACCCACGTGCCGAAGTGCGGCTGGAGGTAGAGCGCCGTCAGCATCGCCACCGACGTGTGCATGCTGGGGAAGCTGTTCGACCGCGCGTCGAACCGCTGGACGAACGCGAGGAACCGCTCCGACCACGTCCGGCGGCGGTTGATGGCGCGCCAGGATTCGGGCGTCTCGACCGGGAACAGGAGGAAGAAGGCCATCTGCATGGCGAGAAGCCCCAGGAAGCTCACCGCGAGATAGACGAACTCGCGGGACGAATCGACCACCCACGTCGTGTAGAGGATGACCGGGTAGTAGAGAAAGCTGTAGATCCACACCCAGGCCGGCCAGTAGGGGATGCGGTCGTCGAGGGCCAGCCGGAGCTCCCGGGTCGGCCGGAGCGGGTTCCGCTGGCACCAGAAGTAGAACTGGTAGCCCCCGACGATGAGGATCGTGCCCAGGACCAGGTGCACGGCGAAATCGGCGATGGTCATGGCTCCACCCCTCCATTTCACGCGCGGCGTCACCGCGGCTCGGGTTGACGGGACGGGATGCGCGACGCGTTCCGGGCGAGGGCCCGGCCCAGGCACACGAATCCCGCCAGGGCGGCGAGGTAGGTCGTCGACAGCCGCCAGAGGAGGTTGTAGTAGCGGCGCGATCCCGGGCGGCACGATGTCCGCCATGATCGAGAGGGACGCGCCCTCGGCGATGCCCGCGCCCCCCGGCGTCGGGGCGAAGAAGACGAGGAAGATGAGGGCGATCTGCGCCTCCACGATCTGCCGGAGAGACCCGCCCTCGATTCCGAGGAACCGCGCGCAGAGGTACGGCATCAGCGCCCGCGCGAGGAGGAAGCTCACGCTGAGCAGGCAGACCGCCACGACGCACGCCTTGCCGTGGCGGAGGAAGCGCCCGACGTCCTCGCGGTACGTGTAGAGCAGGTCCGCCAGCCGGGCCGTGGTGGCGTCCATCCGGTCGAGCGCCGGAGCCGAGCGGGGCGCACCCGGGGGGCGCCAGTCGACGACGGCGCCGGGCCGGCGCAGCACCCGCCAGACCGTCCGCGAGAGCGCGGCCAGCGCGGCACGGCAGAGATCGGGCCAGACGGCGCCGAGGAGGAGCAGCGCGGCGATTCCCGTCAACGTCCACACCGGGGCGAGGAAGAGGAACCCGCCCGCCCCCACTCCGGAGACCAGGAGCGAGTAGAGGCCCATCAGGAGGAGCCCCACCATGGTGCCCATGAAGGAGAGGAGCGTCGCGGTGAGCCCGGTGCCGACGCTCACCCCGCTGCGGCTCAGCATGTAGACCTGGCCCGCGCCGCCGCCGGACTGGGACGGCGTGAGGATCGAGACCGCGATGTTGGCGAGCTCGGACTGGACGCACGCCCAGAACGAGACGCCCGGGTGGAGCACGCGGCAGATGAGCCAGATGCGCGCGGCCGACGTCACGCTCTCGACCGGCAGGGCCAGGAGCAGGAGGATCAAGTAGCCCCAGCGCAGATCGCCGAGCGCCGGCGCCGCGTGGCTGCCGGGGACCCGGGCGAACAGCCAGCCGAACACGCCCACCGTCAGCGCGAGGAACGCGAGCCCGCCCAGCAGGAGCTTCCCCGACGACAGGCTCGGCATCGGTGACTCCAGCCCGGGCCTTGTCCATGACTGCCACTCCGCCTTCGGCCATCCCCGCCCTCCCCGGCAGCGCGCTTGGGCCGTCGCTGCTCGCCCTGAGTGGGGCAACCTTAGTGCCACGACTGGAAACGTCATGTATGACAGCTATTTATGTGATCTGACTTCCGGTGGGCCATGGGGCGGCCGGGTGGGGACGCGGCAGGAGTGGGGGAAACTCCGCCACCCGGCGCCCCGGGGAGGGGTCGTTCCGCGAGTCAGAGTGCCTGTTGAGCTAGGGTCGATCGACCGGAGTAGGATGAGCGCCCGATGGCCCCATCGCTCCTGTCGGAGTTGCTCGGGGAGAGCCCCGGGATGGTGGCGGTCCGCGAGACGGCGGCCCGGCTCCTCCAGCGGCAGTCCGAGCGCGGACGGTTGCCGCCCGTCCTGATCCAGGGCGAGACGGGGGTGGGCAAGGGGTTGCTCGCGCGGTCGCTCCACCGCGCCGGACCCCGCGCGTCGGGGCCCTTCGTCGACGTCAACTGCGCGGCCATTCCCGAGACGCTGCTCGAGGCCGAGCTCTTCGGCTACGAGCGCGGCGCCTTCACGGACGCGCGCCACGCGAAGGCCGGGCTCTTCCAGACCGCCAACCACGGCACGATCTTCCTGGACGAGGTGGGCCTCCTGCCGGAGGCGCTCCAGGCCAAGCTCCTCAAGGCGCTGGAGGACCGCGCCGTCCGGCGGCTCGGCAGCACCCGGAGCGAGCCCGTCGACGTCTGGATCGTCACGGCCAGCAACGAGAACCTCGCGATCGCGGCGCGGGCGCGGCGATTCCGCGAGGACCTCTACCACCGCCTCGCCGTCGTGACGCTGACCATTCCGCCGTTGCTCGGCCGGGGCGAGGACGTGCTCCTCCTCGCGGAGCACTTCCTCGGACGGGCGTGCGCGGAGTACCGGCTCCCCCCGCGGAGCTTCACGCCGGACGCGCGGACGGCGCTCCTCGCCTATCCGTGGCCCGGGAACGTGCGGGAGCTGGCGAACGTGATGGAGCGCGTCGCGCTCCTCTCCGAGGCGCCGGTCGTGAGCGCCGAGCTGCTCGGGTTGCCCGCCGTGCCGGCGGCGACCGCGCCCGCGGACGAGCCGGGGCCCGGCCGAAGGGGCCGGAGTCGCCCGCGCTGGCGGAGGCGCTGGGCAGCGTGGAGCGGGAGCATCTCGTCGAAGCCCTGCGCCAGACGGCGGGCAACGTCACGCGGGCAGCCGCGCGCCTCGGCATCTCCCGGGACACCCTCCGGTACCGCATGGTGAAGCACGGCCTGGTACGCGAGGAGCCGGCCCGGCCCGCGCGAGCCCGGCACGAGCCGGCCCGACCAGCCCGCGCCCGCCCGGCGAGCCGACCCCGCGCGAAGCCGCCGCGCCGCGGGAGCCGGGACCGGCGGCCGCCCCGGTCGAGACCAGCGCGCCGCTGGCGGTCCGATGGGAGGGCCGGCGGCTCGCGTTCCTCCGGAGCGCCCTCGTCCTGCCGGCCGACAACGATCCCGGGTTCAGTCCGAGCCGCGGGCTCGAAACCCTGGTCGAGAAGATCCAGACGTTCGGCGGCCGCATCGAGGAGATGAGCCCGACGGGCATCGTCGCGGCGTTCGGGCTGGAGCCGATCGAGGACGCGCCCGCAACGGGCCGCGCTGGCGGCGACGGCCGTCCACAAGGCCGCGGAGCGGGCCGGCGGCGACGGGGCAGGCATCCGCGTCCACTCGGGGATCGCCGTCCGCCGGGTGCTGGTCGGGTCCTCCCGCGGCGGTACCCAGGTCGACCTGGACGGCAAGCGTGAGGCGTGGACGGCGCTCGACGCGCTCCTGAGACTGGCCGAGCCCGGCGCGATCCTCGTCGAGGAGGCGGCGGCGACCTTCCTCGCGCGCCACTTCGACCTCGCCCCGGTCGACGGCGTCGACGCCGCGGGACCCGTGCACCGGCTGGTCGCGGCCGAGCGGCCCGGCGTCGGGCGCGGCCGGCGCCCCCCGACGTTCGTGGGGCGCGGCCGGGAGCTCGGGCTCCTCTGGAGCCGTCTCGACGACGCGCTCCGAGGCCACGGCCAGGTCGTGGGCCTGCTCGGCGAAGCCGGCATCGGGAAGTCGCGCCTGCTCCACGAGTTTCGCGAGCGCCTGCTCGGCGAGCCCGAGCGGCGGGTGACGTTCCTGGAGGGGCGGTGCCAGTCCTACGCCAGCGCCATCCCCTACTTCCCGATTCTCGACATCCTCCGGTCCAACTTCCGGATCGCCGAGGGCGAGAGCCCGGACGTCATCGCCGCCAAGATCCGCGCGGGAGTCCAGGAGGTCGGGATCGAGCCGGCCGGGGCGATTCCGTACGTCCTTCGGCTGTTCGGCATCTCGGAGGGCACGGAGGCGCTGGCCGCGCTCACGACCTCAGCCGTCAAGGCCCGGACCTTCGAGGCGCTGCGCCATCTCATCCTGAGCGGGGCGCGGCGGCGGCCGATCATCTTCGTCGTCGAGGACCTCCACTGGATCGACTCGACGTCGGAGGAGTGCTTCACCACCTTGATGGACAGCGCGGCGGGGCTGCCGGCGATGGGCATCGTCACCTACCGGCCGGGCTACCGGGCGCCCTGGATGGACCGCTCCTACGTCACCCAGGTCGCGCTCCCGCCCCTCTCGCGGGAGGACAGCCTGCGGGTCGTGCGGTCGGTGCGACGCGCCGACGCGGTGTCCGACCGGGTCGCCGAGGTCATCCTCGGGAAGGCGGAGGGGAACCCGTTCTTTCTGGAGGAGCTCTCGCGGGTGGTCGAGGGCGGCGCCGGCGAGTCCGGCCCGGGCCTCGCGGTGCCGGACACCATCCAGGAGGTCCTGCTCGCCCGTATCGACCGCCTGCCCGACCAGCCGCGCCGCCTGCTCCAGACGGCGGCCGTGGTCGGACAGGAGGTGCCGCTCGCACTGCTCCATGCCGTGTGGGAGGGGGAGCTCGACGCCCACCTCCGGGAGCTCATGCGCCTCGAGTTCCTCCACGCGAAGTCCGGAGGCGGCGAGCCGCTGTACGCCTTCACCCACAGCCTGACGCGCGACGTGGCCTACGAGAGCCTGCCTTCCGCCCGCCGCCGCGCGCTCCACGGCGCGATCGCCCGGGCGCTCGAGGCCGTCTACGTCGACCGGCTGGGCGAGGTCTACGATCGCCTCGCGTATCACTACGGTCGGACGGAGGAGGCGGCCAAGGCGGTCCTGTATCTCGAACGGCTCGCCACGAAGGCCGTCGATGCCCACGCTCATGCGGAGGCCGTCCGGATCCTGGAGGAGGCGCGCGCGCACGTCGACCGGCTGCCGCCCGCCGAGCAGGACCGGCGGCGACTCGAGCTCGCCCTCGTGCAGGCCTATTCCCTGATACCGCTCGGGGCCTTCCAGGACATCGTCACCCTGCTGCTCCGCCACCAGGCCGCGCTGGAAGCCCTGAACGACCCGCGCCTTGCCGGCCCGTATCACTTCCTGCTCGGACGGAGCTACTCGCTCCTCGGGGACCAGCGCCAGGCGTCGCACCACCTGGGGCTGGGGCTCACGGAGGCGTCGCGAGCCGAGGACGGCGCGACGCAGGGCCTGATTCACTACGTCCTCGCCCAGCACGAGGCCATGTCGGGGCGCCCGCGCGAGGGCCTCGAGCACGCCCGGCAGGCCGTCGCCCTCCTCGAGCGCGCGGGAGAGTCGCGGTGGATCGGCCCGGCCTACTGGACGGTCGGGATGAACTGCGCGCTCCTCGGCCACTTCGATGCCGCCCTCGCCGCCCAGGCCCAGGCGACGGCGCGCGGCGCCGAGGTGGGCGACCCGCAGATCGCGAGCTCGGCGGCGTGGGCGAGCGGCCTCGTCCACGTGTGCCAGGGCAACCTGGAGGCGGGCATCCGCAGCTGCGAGGACGCGCTGGCGCGCTCGCCCGACCCGCTGAACACTGCGCTCGCGCTGGGCTGGCTGGGTTTCGCCTGGCTCGAGCGGGGCGATCTGGCTGCGTCGGCGGCACGCCTCGAGGAGGCGATCCGGCTGCTGGAGCAGTTTCGCTTCCGCCAGCCTCAGGCCTGGTTCTCGGCGTTCCTGGCCGAGGGGCACTGCCGGGCCCGCCGGCTCGAGACGGCGCTCGAGCTGGCCAGCCGGGGGCTCGAGCTCGCGCGGGCCACCGGATCGATGCTGGGGGTCGGCTGGGCCACCCGCGCGCTCGGCCACATCGCGCAGGCGCGGGGCGCGCTCGGCGACGCGCACGACCATCTCCGCGAGGCCCTCCGCGCGTTCGAGGCCGTCGGGGCGGAGTTCGAGATCGCTCGCAGCTGGCTGGACCTCGGCGAGCTCGCCCACGCCCGGGGCGACGCCGAGCGAGACGGCGGCCCATCTGGCCGAGGCCGCCCGGCGGTTCCGCGTGCTCGGCGTCCCGCGCTGGGTGGAGCGGGTGGAGGAGCGTGTCCGCGCCTGGGGCCCCGTGACGTGAGCCTCTCGATCGCGCCGCTGACCGTCCCGGACCTGGAGGCGGAGCGGGCCGCCCTGGTGGCGCTCCTCCAGGACGCCGTCGAGAGCGGCGCGTCCGTCGGGTTCCTCCCGCCGCTGGGCGACGCGGCGGCCGCATCCTACTGGGCCACGGTCGCCGCGGGGCTCGGGGAGGGCTCCCGGGTAGTCCTCGCCGCGCGCGACGACGAGCTGGGGCTCGTCGGCTCGGCCCAGCTCGAGCTCGCCATGCGCGCCAACGCCCGGCACCGGGCCGAGGTGTCGAAGGTGATGGTGCACCGCCGCGCGCGCCGGCGAGGGGTGGGGCGCGCGCTCATGCTCGCCCTGGAGGACGCATGCCCGGCGGCTCGGGCGCACGACCTTGATCCTCGACACCCGGCAGGGCGATCCCTCGGAGGTCCTCTACCGGGCGGTGGGCTGGACGTTCGCCGGCGCGATCCCCGCGTATGCCCGGAGCGCCACGGGCGCCCTCGACGGGACCGCGCTCTACTACAAGCTCCTCGATCCCGCGCCCTGAGCGGTCCTCCGCCGGCCGGCGCGACGCATCGGCCACGGCCTTCCGCCGGCACGGCCCCCGTCGGGGCTCCGCGTCCCTTGACACGGTCGTCGCCTGCCCCGCACGATGCGGCGAGGCGAGACGTGATCCGCCCGTTCCGCAGGGAGGATGCCGGGCCACGGCCGAGAAGGCGACCCGATCGTGACCGTTCCCAGACGCGTGCCGGGATGGCTCGCCGCGGGAACGCTCCTCGTCGTCTCGACGCTGATCTGTCTCGTCGTCGCCGAGATCTTCCTCCGTAGCACTCGTCGGCTCGAGACGTTCTTCGACCCCCTCCAGTACGAGCCCGAGGTCGCCTCCGAGGGCTGGAAGCGCGCATTCGCGCGGGACTACGCGCAGCTCCGGAAGAAGGGCCTGATGGGCCCCGACCTCGCCGGCTACGTCCACGACCCCGACCTCGGATGGGACACGCCCAACCACGTCCGCGGAGCCCGTCGATACGCGGTGGACAAGCGGCCCGGCGTGTTTCGCGTGGCCGTCGTCGGCGACTCCTTCACGTACGGCGCCGAAGTCGGCGACGACGAGACCTACCCGCAGCGCCTGGAAGCGCACCTGGCCCACAGCGAGGTGCTCAACATGGGGGTGCGGGCGTACGGCATCGACCAGATCGCCCTGAAGTACCTGACGCATGGCCGCGCGTTCCGCCCGGATCTGCTGGTCGTGGCGATCTTCACCCTCGACTACTTGCGAACGCCCCTCACGTTCTATCGCTTCGCCAAGCCGCTCTACGTCCTCCACCCGGACACGGGCGCCCTGACGCTGACCCGCACGCCGGTCCCTCCACCGGACCAGGTGTACGAGACGCTCAGGCGCGAGCTGGGGCCCTTCTCCTTCACGTACGCCCTCCTGCGCCAGGGATACCGGCGCGCCTTCGAAGGCGCGCCGGACTTCGAGCGCTACTACGACACGTGGGATCCGCTGGTCAGAGGAATCCTGGGGCGGCTCGTCGAGGTGGCGCGCGAGGACCGCACCCCGGTGCTGTTCGTCCTCATCGAGCACGGCCTGGAGCTGGCGAGCGACGAGGCGGTCGCCAGCAGGCACCGCGAGCGCAAGCGCCTGTGGGACATCTTCCGGGGGCTCTCCGTCGACGCGATCGATCTGGGCGAGGCCCTGTCGAAGAGGCACTCCCGCCGCACCGTGTACGACCGCATGTACATCCATCATCGCGGTGTGCCGAGCGGACACTTCACGCCGCTTGGCAACGACGCGGCCGCACGGGAGATCGCCCGCTACGTCCATGAGAGATTCGGCGTCGCCCTCACGAGCGCGAACTGACGGGACACCCGGCCCCGCGGAGCCTCCTCGGCCGCCTCGCGCGAGTCTCCGCGAACGTCCCTGGACGGTCGGACCCGCCCGGCCTTTCGCACGGTCTCCGGAGGCGAGAGAATGACCCGCGTGCAGCAAGGTGATCGGCCGGGCCGGAGTGTCGCAGGGGAGTCGCTCGACCGGGGGCGCCGCTGAAGGCCGCCCACGGCTGGCGCGCCTGGATGCGCCGCGCCGGGCGCGCCCTCGAGCCTCGCCGGCTCCGGGCGCGCCTGGCCACCCGCCTGGTTCGGCTGGATCGCGCCGACCTGGCCACGGAGCGGGCGACCCTCGCCGACGTGTATCACTGTTACCGGCTGCTGCTTCGCCGGAACCCCGACCCCACCGGCTACCGCGCCTACGCCGACAAGGTCGCCGACGGCATCACGGTCGAGCAGCTGGTCGGGTACTTCCTCGGGTCCCCCGAGTGGGTGGCGCGGGGCCTCTACCGCGCGGCGGGCGACACGCACCTCGAGCGGGTGGAGACGGCCGACGCGAGCCTGTACGTCATCAAGAGCGACCCCGTGGTCGGACGCGAGCTGCTCGTGTCCGGAACCTACGAGCCGCACGTGACGGATCGTCTGCGGCAGTGCCTGGAACCCGGCGGCGTGTTCGTGGACATCGGGGCCAACGTCGGCTTCTACACGCTCCTGGCCGCCCGCCGCGTCGGGAGCACGGGGCGCGTCATCGCCTTCGAGCCGAACTCGACCAGCCTGAAGGTCCTGCTCCTCAACACGCTGCGGGCGGGCGACACGGTCCGCGTGTACCCGTTCGCGGTCTCGGACCGCGAGGGGTTCCTCTCGCTCATGCGGATCGTGTCGATCGCCTCGTCCAAGCGCATGACCGAGGAGGAGCTGCGGTACCCGAGCGACGTCACCCCGACGTACGCGGTGCGCCTCGACGACGCGTTGCGGGACGAGGGTCGGATCGACGTCGTGAAGTGCGACATCGACGGGCACGACTACCGGGCGATGCGGGGCGGGCTCGAGACCCTGGCGCGCACGCGGCCGGTCGTCTTCGCCGAGTTCAACCCCGGCACGCTTCGCTCCTTCAGCGAGATCGAGCCCATCGAGTATCTCCGGCTGTTCACCGGCCTCGACTACCGGATGACCGTGCTGCTGCGCCGCGCCGAGCCTGTCGCGTGCGGCCAGGACACGGGGCGCGTCCTGACTGTCCTGGAGGCGGCCGGCCTCGAGCAGGTGGACCTGATGCTGACCCCGCCTTCCCGCGCGGGCGCGCTCGACGCGTTCCCGGGGCGGTAGGCGCGCATGAAGCCGGGGCCACTCCCGCGCCTCGCCCTTCCCCCGTGGCGGAAGGTCTCGGCCGGGCTCTGGAATCGGCTCCCGCTGCCGTTCGAGCGGATGGCCGCCCGGATCGACGCGGACGGGGTCCCGTGGCCCCCGGACGGCCCGCCGCTCAACAAGATCTGCGACCGCCGGGACTGGGGCCACCCCGCCTGGCGACAGGCGCTGGAGGACCTCGGTTACAGCCCCGACCCGGCCCGCCTCCATCGGAAGGAGTGGGAGTTCGCCCAGGGGGTGTACGGCCTCCGGAAGCTCCGCTGCCTCTCCCCCCGCGCCGCGGCCCTCGGCCTCGGCGCGGGGACCGAGCCGATCATCTTCTTCCTGGCCGGCCGCCTGCGGCGCGTGGTGGCCACCGACCTCTACGCCGGCGACTTCAGCGAGCACGAAGCCGACCCGCGCATGCTCCGGGATCCGGAGGCCTTCGCGCCATTCGCCTATCACCGTGACCGGCTCGAGGTGCGGCGGATGGACGCGACGGCGATCGACTACGCGCCCGAGTCGTTCGACCTGGTCTTCTCGTTCTCGTCCATCGAGCACTTCGGCTCCCGCCGGGAGCAGCGGGCGTGCCTGGCCGCGATCCACCGGATCCTGCGCCCGGGAGGCGTGGCCGTCCTGACGACCGAGGTGATCCTGAACACCTGGGGCCGCCACGGGGACTACTTCCAGCGGACGGAGCTGATCGACGCGCTGATCCCGGAGGCCGGCTTCCGCCTGGCCGGCGGCGACTTCCATTTCGCGACCAGCCGGGCGACCCTCGAGGGCCTGGTCCGGCTGCCGCGCGAGATCGACCGGCGGCCGCACCTCGTCCTGCGCCGCTGGCGAACCTACTTCACGTCGGCGGCCCTGTTCCTGGAGAAGCCGGTGCCCCCGGCGACTCCCGAGTCCCGCCGCGCGGCGCGCGGCGACGAGGTCCCGGTCGGCCTGCCGCCGCTCCTGCGTGCGCGGCTCGCCGCCACGCCCGCGGCGGCGACCGTCCCGCGCTCCGCCCGATACACGCTGACGTGCCGGGTCGAGAACACCGGCCACGCCACGTGGCCCCGGTCCTCACCGGACGGATTCGGCCTGGTCCGCCTGGGCGCCCACCTGCTCCGCCCCCGATGGGGCGCACGCCATCCTCGACTACGGCCGCGCCGACCTCCCGCGGGATCTCGTCGCCGGGCGCCTCGGCCGTCGTCACCATCGAGCTCGACGCGCCGAACGAGCCGGGGACGTACCGGGTGACGCTGGACATGGTCCGGGAGGGCGTCGCCTGGTTCTCGAGCCGCGAGCCGTCGAGCGCGACGGTGTCGCTGGCGGTGACGTGATTCCCCGGGTGCGCGAACGGGCGCCGCCAGGCTTGATCGCTCACGGGCCGGTCGCTATTCTCATGGCGTGCCGCAGACGGCGACCATCAAGGCTGCGGATCGGTTCCGTGCGACCTGATTTCCGTCCCATCCGCCCCCGACGCCGGACTGCCGGCTCCTCGATGCGCGCGACCTCCACTGGCGGATCTGCCTGCACCCGGCTGGCACGACGTCGCGTCGGTCGGGGGGAGCGAGCGGCGGTCCGTTGAAGGTCGCCGTGTGCCCGGGATGTGGCCGGATTCCCACGTCAGCGGCGCTCGGCGCCGCGCGGGCGGGATGACCGGGCCCAGGCCGGAACCCTCGATGCCACTCCCCCGCGCGCACCCCGGGGCGCGCGAGTGCACCGTGGTGATCCCCGTCTACAACAGCCAGGCCACGCTGCCCGCCCTGACCGAGCGGCTCGCCGCGGTCCTGCCCACCATCGCCGACCGCTTCGAGGTCGTGCTGGTCAACGACGGCAGCCAGGATGGGTCGTGGGAGGCGGTCTGCCAGGCGGCGCGGAAGCACCCCTGGGTGCGCGGCGTCAACCTGATGCGGAACTACGGCCAGCACAACGCGCTCCTGGCCGGGATCCGCGCGGCCCGCTACGCGGTCACGGTGACGATGGACGACGACCTCCAGCATCCCCCGGAGGAGATCCCGCGTCTCTTCGGGACGCTGGCCCAGGGGAACGACCTCGTCTACGGGGTGCCCGCGCTGCCCCAGCAGGGGCTCTCGCGGAACCTCTCCTCGCGCCTCACGAAGCTCTGGCTGCACCGGGTGCTCGGGGTGGCGATGGCGTCCCGCGCGAGCGCCTTCCGGGCGTTCCGGACGGTCCTCCGGGAAGGGTTCGCCCACTACGAGGGGCCGGCCGTCGCCATCGACGCGCTGCTCGCGTGGACGACGACCCGCACCGCGTCGGTCGAGGTTCGCCACGAGCCGAGGCGCCACGGCCGGTCGCAGTACAGCTGGTTCAAGCTCGCCAAGCTGGCGATCGACCTGACGACGACCTTTCGCACGTGGCCGCTCCGTCTCGCCAGCGTCGTCGGGTTCGTCGTGATGCTGCTGGGGCTCGCCGCGTTCGCCTTCGTGCTCGGGTCCTACCTCGCGACCGGGCAGCCCCTGTCGGTTTTCCGGTTCCTGGCGACGACGCTGGCGATCTTCTCGGGCGCGCAGCTCTTCACCCTGGGCATCCTGGGCGAGTACGTGGCGCGCATCCACCATCGCGTGCTGCGCGAGCCCTCCTACGTGATCCGGGAGCGGGTCGGCGAGCCGGGCGACGGCGATGCCTGAGGTCTCCCTCCATCCCCTCGACGAGGCCCGCCCGGCGTGGGGCCGGGTGTTCGTCGTGCCGTGGGACACCGACATCTTCGGGTTTCCGGTCGGCTCGTACGAGCCCGGGGACGCGAGCGCCATCCACGCTGACCTGGACGCGTTCGGCGAGCGGCTCCGCGCCTGGGCGGCCGTCCAGCGGGTCGAGCTCGTCTCCTCCACCGTCGGCGCCGACGACCGGGTCTGGCGGACGCTCCTGCCCGCGCTCGGGTTCTCCTGCGTGGAGCAGACGCTCGACCTCGCGTTCCGGGTCCAGGCGTACGCGGCGTCTCCCCCGGCGCGCCCCGTGCGGCTCGCCACCGTCGACGACCATCCGCAGATCGAGGAGATCGCCGGACACACGTTCCGCCACGGGCGGTACAACGCCGATCCCCGCTTTCCCCTGGACCTGGCGGACCGCCGCTATCGCCACTGGGTCCGGAGCGCGTGCACGTCGACCAGCCCGACGGACCGCGTGTACGTCGTCGGCAAGCCCGGCAACGTCAAGGGATTCTTCCAG
This sequence comes from uncultured Candidatus Rokubacteria bacterium, assembly GCA_963745015.1. GTDB lineage: Bacteria > Methylomirabilota > Methylomirabilia > Rokubacteriales > DASRDR01 > DASRDR01. Next base: position 85,030 of record CAVUVU010000002.1, on the reverse strand, counting down.
CTCCGGCTCGTCGAGGACCGCGCCGAGGTCGGCATCATGGGCGTGGCGGAATCGGCCAAGGGCTCGCCGGCCGCGCTGGACCTCATGACGGGCATGCACCTCGACCTGAAGGCGCTGGGCACCCGGTGGATCACCGCGAAGATCTCGGCCGCCAACACTCGCGTGATCAACCTGGTCTCGCACTTCGGCTACCGGTTCCGGAACGCCCAGGCGACCTTCCACTGGCACGCGCCGGAGGCTCGGCATCTCCTGCCTCCGGGGACGATCTCCCGGTGAGGCCGACCGGACCGGTCAGGACACCCAGTACCAGTGGGTGTACAGGATCGTGAGCAGCGCCAGCAGGAGCGAGGAGAGCACCACCGCGCCCGCGAACGCCAGGCGGCTCTCCAGCGCGACCGCCCAGGCCAGGAACACCGGGAACGCCGGAAGCACGTAGCGCCCCCAGCCGCCCGGCTGGAGCACGCCCGACGCCACGATCAGGAGACTGAACACGCCCCACGCCAGCGGCTGCCGGCGGAGCACGGCGACGACGGAGCCGAGACAGAGCGCCGCGGCCAGGAGGTTCAGGTTGTAGACCACGGGGAACTGGCCCGTGCGCAGGTTCTCGAGCGAGCGCAGGGCGCGCACGGCCCGCTCGACGGGCTTCAGGCTGAATCCCCCCTGCCACCAGCCCGGCACCCGCGTCGCCTTGAACGCGAGCCAGGGGTCCCCGAACTGGACCTGCAGGTACGTGTAGAAGAGGACGGGGCCGAGGACGCTCAGGCCGAGCCACAGGACGTCCGGGCGGACCTTCCTGAGATCGAAGCGGATCCGCTCGAGGTAGAGGAGGGCCAGCGCGGGCGCGAGGGCGAGCCCCGGCACGCGGGTGGCGCCGCAGAGGAGCGCGCACAGGGACGCCGCGGCCCAGCGCCCCTGCCCGCCCAGGTACAGCGCGGCAACGGCCAGGAACAGGAACAGGCCCTCCGAGTAGACGGCGCTGAAGTAGAAGGAGAAGGGGAAGACCGACAGCAGCACGACGCACCGGAACGCCGCCTCGGGGCCGAAGCGCGCGCGCGCCATGCGGTGGAGCAGCAGGAGCGCGCCGAGAAACGCCAGGTTCGAGACCAGGATGCCGGCGGCCAGCGGCGAGAGCCCGCTGAGGCTCGCGAGCCGCATGGCCAGGGGATAGACGGGGTAGAACGCCAGGTTGCGCTGGCCGGCGGGCGCCACGGGCTGGTCGACGTAGCCGTGGGTCGCGATGTGCCCGTACCACCCCGCGTCCCACCGGGCCCAGCCGTCGAGCCACAGGTTGGTCGGGAACCCTCGCCAGGGGCCGCCGGTCGGCCCCGCGACGCCGGGATCGGAGTTGAGCGGCAGGACGGCGAGGCCCAGGTACGCGAGCAGGAAGAGCGCCCCCCGGGTGACGGCGAAGACCAGGAGCGGCTCGCGACTCTCGCGGAGGCCGCTCCCCAGCCGGCGGAGTAACGGCCTCATTCAGCCTGACGCGCGGCGCCCGGCGGCTCGCTCAGGCGTCACCCGTCGAACGCGCGCAGGCTGTCGACCACGTAGGCCTGCTCCTCCTCGCCCAGATCCTTGTAGAGGGGCAGCCGGAGCACGCGGTCGCTGAGATCCTCGGTGACGGGGCAGTCCCCGGGCTTGCCCCCCAAGCGCTGACCCATCTCGGAGAGGTGCAGGGGCAGATAGTGGAAGACCGCCAGGATCCCGCGCTGCTTGAGGTGCGCGATCAGCCGGGTCCGCTGCTCGAGCGACGCGGTCACGAGGTAGAACAGGTGGTACGGCTGCTCGCAGTGCGCCGGCACGGGCGGGAGCCCGATGCCGCGGGCGCCGGCCCAGCCCGGGAGCTCCCGGGCATAGCACTCCCAGATCCGACGGCGGCTCGCCTGGATGGCGGCGCGGGACTCGAGCTGGGCGTAGAGGAACGCGGCCAGGATGTCGGAGGGCAGCGCGCTCGAGCCCACGTCCACCCACGTGTACTTGTCCACGAGACCCCGGAACATGCGGCTCCGGTTGGTGCCCTTCTCGCGGAGGATCTCGGCGCGCTCGACGTAGCGCTCCTCGTTGATGACGAGCGCCCCGCCCTCGCCGCAGCTGATGTTCTTCGTCTCGTGGAAGCTCTGAGCGGCCAGGCCGCCGAAGCTGCCGAGGGGCTGGCCGCGGTACGAGCCGAACAGGCCGTGGGCGTTGTCCTCGATCACCTCGATCCCGTGCCGGCGCGCGACCGGCATGATCGCGTCCATCTCGCAGCCGACACCGGCGTAGTGCACCGGAAGGATCGCCCGCGTGCGAGGCGTGACCAGCGACGGCAGGAGGCGCTCGTCGAGATTGAGCGTGTCCGGCCGGATGTCGACGAAGACCGGGCGCGCCCCGCGGAGCACGACCGCGTTCGCCGTGGAGACGAAGGTGAACGACGGCATGATCACCTCGTCGCCGGGCCCGAGATCGAGCAGCAGGGCGGCGAGCTCGAGGGCCGTGGTGCAGGACGTCGTCAGCAGCACCCGGCGGGCCCCGAGGAGCTCCTCGAGCAGGCGGCGGCACTTCTCGGTGAAGACGCCGTCCCCGGAGATCCGGCCCGCGTCCACCGACTCCTGGATGTAGCGGAGCTCGTTCCCGGCCAGACCGGGGCGATTGAACGGGACACGGTAGCTGGTCATGCCTTCTCGCCGGCGCCCGCGCCACTCCCCGCTCGGCGGCGCCGGGTCGCGGGCCAGAATACCCTAGCCGGTGTCGGGTCGCCAGGCGCGCGTCTCGCGCCGCGGCGCGCCAGCGGCGCGGAGCGGCCGGCCAAGTTCCTGGCCGGGCGGTCGCGTCCCGTCCGGCCGTTCGGTCTAGAAGCGCAGTGTCACGCCGCCGATGGCCTGGAACGTCTCGATGTCGAACTCGGGCCCTCGACTGCCTGGATCGACGGTGAAGAGCGTGTAGCGCCCCTCCCCGAACACACCGAAGTTCTTCGTCAGCATGAACGTGAGACCAGCACGGAGATCCAGACCCAGCTGAGCGGTCTCCTCCGAGAACCGCTCGCCGAACACGGACGTGTCCACCTCCACCCGCGAGACGAACACGCTGGGTCCGCCCGCGATGTAGGGCTGGAGGCGGCCCGTGGGGATGTCCGCGTCGGTGAAGAGGGGGATCCGGAGCATCACCAGGGCCGAGATCGGCAGCACCTCGAGGCTGGCCTTGCCGGTCGATGCCGTCGCCTCCGGGGCGAAGTACGACACGTCCAGGGCGGCGCCCAGCCACGGAATCCCGATCCCCGCGAGCCAGAAGCCGAAGCGCCCGCCGCCGACCAGCGCGGTATCGAACTCGACCCGGTCGTCCAGCGTGCCGCCATTCCGGATCGTGACGTCCACGTCCTGCGTGAAGGAGCCGCCGCCGTAGAGATCGAGGAACCACTCCGCGCTCGCCGGGCGTGCCGGCCCGCAGAGGATCAGCGCCAGCGCGGTCCCGCACAGCCATGTCCGCCTGCTCATCCACCTACCTCCGTGATGAAGTTTCCCAACCAGAAGATCATACGGGATCGCATCCCAAGGACACGACTGATCCCGGCGACGCTGATCCTTCCGGCCCCGCGCCGTCCCATGGATCGCGGCCCGTTCGCCCCGGACCGCCCGGGCGGCCAGTCGGGCGGCGCGGCGGGTGCCTGGACACGGTGGAGGCGGCGCGGTCGGCACCGGGATCCGCGCGGCCATTGTGCCCGTGCGTAGAATGTGGGGGTGATCCAGCTCGAAGGGGTCTCCAAGGCCTACGGCGACCGGGTGCTCTTCGGCGACGTCACGTGGCAGCTCAGCGGGCGCGAGCGCATCGGGCTCGTCGGCCCGAACGGCATCGGCAAGACCACGCTCTGCCGCATCCTCGTGGGCCTGGATCCGCCCGACACCGGCCGCGTGAGCCGGGCGCGCGAGACGACGGTCGGCTACCTCCCTCAGGAGGCCGCGGGGGAAGCTCGCGGCTCGGTCCTGGGCGAGGCGCTCTCGGGGTTCCCGGAGGTCTGGGAGATCGAGCGCCAGCTGGAGGCGGTGGCCGCCCGGATGCACGAGGCCGCCGACGAGACGCTCACCGCGCGGTACGGGGACCTCCAGCACCGCTTCGAGGCGCTCGGCGGGTACCGGCTCGAGACCGAGGCCCGGGTCGTCCTGAGCGGGCTCGGCTTTCGCGACGCCGACCTCGCGCGGCCCCTCGTGGAGTTCTCGGGGGGCTGGCGGATGCGCGCCGCGCTGGCGCGCCTCCTCCTCCAGGGTCCGGGGGTCCTCCTCCTCGACGAGCCGACGAACCATCTGGACCTCGAGTCCCTGGGCTGGCTCGAGAACTACCTGAGCGCGTACGACGGCACCGTGGTCGTCGTCTCCCACGACCGCTACTTCCTGAATCGCATGGTCACGACGGTGGCCGAGCTCTCGCCGACCGGGCTCGACCTCTATCCGGGGGACTACGACGACTACCTCGCCCAGCGCGAGGCGCGGCAGGCGCTCCTCGAGGCCCGCGCCAAGAACCAGGCCAAGCGCGTGGCCGAGATCGAGCGCTTCATCGAGCGCTTCCGCTACAAGGCCTCGAAGGCGCGCCAGGTCCAGAGCCGGATCAAGATGCTCGGCCGGCTGGACCGGGTGGAGCTCGACGGCGACGCGCGCCGGATCCGCTTCTCGTTCCCCGCGCCCCCGCGGACCGGCCGGCACGTGGCCCAGCTGCGGCGCATCGCGAAGGCGTATGGCCCCAAGGTCGTCTACGAGGGGATCGACCTCGACCTCGAGCGCGGCGAGCGCATCGCGCTCGTCGGCCCGAACGGCGCCGGCAAGTCGACGCTCCTCCGGATCCTCGCGGGCGCGCTCGCCCCGGACGGGGGGAGCGGGTCCTCGGCGCCCACGTGACGACGCACTACTACGCCCAGCACCAGCTGGACGCGCTCGACCCGGCGCGCTCGGTCCTCGAGGAGATGGAAGCCGCCGCGCCCGAGACCGACCGCACGCGGCTCCGGACCCTCCTGGGCGCGTTCCTCTTCTCGGGCGACGCCGTGGAGAAGCGCGTGGCCGTCCTGTCGGGAGGCGAGAAGGCGCGGCTCGCCCTCGCGCGGATGCTGGTCCGCCCGGCGCCCTTCCTGTGTCTCGACGAGCCGACGAACCACCTGGACCTCGCGTCCCGGGACGTCCTCGAGGATGCCCTCGCGCGCTTCGCCGGGACGATGGTCTTCATCTCGCACGACCGCTACTTCATCAACCGCCTGGCCACGAAGGTCGTGGAGGTCCGGGACGGCCGTCTCGTGATCCACCTCGGCGGCTACGACGACTACCACGCCGCGCTCGAGCGCGGGCCCGCCGGCGCGACGGCCCCACCGGCCGAGCCACCCGCGCCGCGAGCCGGCGAGGCGGCGGGCACAGGGGACGGGCGCGCGGCAGCCCGCGCCGACACGGCCCCTCCGGTCGAGCGGGCGCGCCGGCGTCCTCGGGTGGATCCCGCCGTCCGAGAGCTCCGGCGGCGCCTCGACGCCCTCGAGACCGAGATCCACGCGATCGAGGCCCGCCTGGAGGATCTGGGGCGGACCCTCGCCGATCCGGCGCTCTACGCCGACGGCGAGCGCGTCCGGGCGGTCACGCTCGAGCGGCAGCAGGCGGAGGAGCATGTCGCGTGGCTGCTCCACGAGTGGGAAACCCTCTCGGAGTCGCTGGCCGCCCATGAGTGAGCGCGGGCCGGACGGCCGCCGCTAGGCGGGGCGATGCCGTTCGCGACGGTCAACGGGATTCGCCTGTACTACGAGTGGCACGGCGCCGAGGACGGGGTGCCCGTCGTCCTCACGATGGGGCTCGGGGGCGACAGCACCGCGTGGCCGTTCCAGCTCGCGGCCCTGGCGCCGCGCCATCGCGTCCTCGTGTTCGACAATCGCGGCGCCGGGCGGAGCGACGCGCCCGACACGGCGTGCACGACCCGAGGCATGGCGGAGGACCTCCTCGCCCTGCTCGACGCGCTCGGCGTCGAGCGGGCGCACCTCCTCGGGCTGTCGCTCGGCGGGGCGATCGCCCAGGAGGCCGTGCTCCGGCGCCCGCGCGGTTCGCGAGCCTCCAGCTCCACGCGACGTGGGCGGGACCGCACCCCTACTTCCAGGCCCTCGTGGGCGCCGTCCGTGCCGTGCGCCTCCAGCTCGACCGGGAGAGCTTCTACCGCGCGCTGAGCGTCTGGCTCTTCACGCCCGCGTGCTTCGTGAGCCAGCCCGGGCTGGTCGAGACGGTCGTCCAGCAGGCGACCCACCACGCGCACCCGATGGCGCTCGACGCCTATCTCCGCCAGACCGACGCCGTCCTCGGCCACGATGCCCGGGACCGCGTCCACCTCATCCGGTGTCCGACGCTGGTCGCGGTCGGCAGCCAGGACCTGATCACCCCGCCCTTCCTGGCGGAGGAGCTGGCGAGCCGGATCCCGGGGGCGCGGCTCCGAATCTTGCCGGACGCCGGGCACGGCGCCATCTGGGAAGCGCCCGCGGCCGTCAACCGCGTCTGCCTGGAGTTCCTCGACGAGGTCGGGCGGTGATCCGGACCGAAGGGTAGGGACATTCAGGTCTGACCCTCGTAACCCACTGAAAATTGACAGGTTCGGGGCGGGAGGGCTATCATCCAGCCTCGTTCCCCGCCCGCGGGTCCCGGCAGTCCGGTCATCCCCTCGACGGAGGTCGCCAGGTGAGCGAATTCCACGGACCGCGTGGCGGCGCCGGATCCGGTGGGGCGAGCTAGGAGGCGCGGCGTGCGTGAGATCGGCATCGGGCTCCTCGGCGTCGGCATCGTCGGCGGCGGTGTGCTCAAGATCTACGAGCAGCACCGGGCGGACCTCGAGGCGCGGGCCGGCTGCGGCCTTCGCATCGTGGCCGCCGTGGCCCGCGACGTGGCCGCGCGCCGGGAGGGGCTCGAGCCCGCCGCGTGGCCGCTCAGCGCCGACCCCGACCGCGTCCTGGGCGACCCGGCGGTGTCCCTGGTCGTCGAGGTGATCGGCGGCCTCGAGCCGGCCCGCACGTACGTCCTGCGCGCGCTGGAGGCGGGCAAGCACGTCGTGACCGCGAACAAGGCGCTCCTCGCGACCCACGGCCCGGAGCTCTTCGCGACGGCGCGCCGGCGCGGCGTCCTCCTCGGCTTCGAGGCCGCCGTCGCCGGCGGCGTGCCGATCATCGGCGCCCTCCGCGACGGCCTCGCCGCGAACCGGATCCTGTCGCTCCAGGGCATCGTCAACGGCACCTCGAACTTCATCCTGACCAAGATGACGGACGAGGGCCGCGACTTCGCCGACGCGCTCCGGGAGGCCCAGGCGGCGGGATACGCGGAGGCGGATCCGACGCTGGACATCGAGGGGATCGACTCCGCCCACAAGCTCCAGATCCTGGCCGCGCTCGCCTTCCGGACCCGGGTGGATCTCAAGGACATCTACACGGCCGGCATCGCCCGTCTGGAGGCGATCGAGATCGCCTACGCGCGCGAGCTCGGCTACCGGGTCAAGCTCCTGGCGATCGCGAAGACGACCGACGGCGCGCTCGAGGTCCGCGTGCATCCGACGCTCATCCCCGCCACCTCCCCCCTCGCCGCCGTCTCGGGGGCGTTCAACGCCATCCTGGTGACCGGCGACGCCGCGGGCGACCAGATGTTCTACGGGCGGGGCGCGGGCCAGATGCCGACGGCGTCGGCCGTCTGGTCGGATGCGATCGAGATCGCCCGGCGCATCGCCCACTCCCACGGCACCCTCGCCGAGGATTTCCCGCTCGCCGGCGAGCGCCGGCTCCGGATGCGCCCGATGAGCGAGGTCCGCTCGGCCTACTATCTTCGCGCCATGGTCCAGGACCGGCCGGGCGTGCTCTCGCAGGTGGCCGGCATCCTCGGCCGCCACGACATCTCGATCGCCACGGTCATCCAGAAGGGCCGGGCCGGCGCCGTGCCCATCGTCATGCTGACGCACGAGGCCCTCGAGCGGAACATGGCGGCAGCGCTGGAGGAGATCGACCGGCTCGGCGTGGTGGCGGTGCCGACCGTCCTCCTGCGCGTGGAGGCGTAGCGAGTCCAGGAGGTCCGACGGGCGCCGGGCGCCCGGATGCCCGGGCAGCGCGCGTCCCACCTGACGCCGAGACCGCGGCAACCTCACGCGCGCTTGAACGCGCGCGGGCCGATGCGGTAGCATGACCCGCACCATGAGCCGCCCATGGGCCTGATCGTCCAGAAGTACGGCGGCTCTTCGGTCGCCGACGCCCAGAAGATCCGCGGCGTCGCCCGGCGCGTCGTGGAGACGGCCAAGGCCGGCCACGGGGTCGTCGTCGTCGTCTCCGCGATGGGGAAGACGACCGACGGCCTGCTCCGGCTCGCCCACGAGGTCACGCCCACGCCCCCCGAGCGCGAGGTGGACATGCTGCTCGCGACCGGGGAGCAGGTCTCCATCGCGCTCCTGGCCATGGCCATCGACGCCCTCGGCCACAAGGCGCGCTCGTTCACGGGCGAGCAGGCCGGGATCCGGACCGACGCCGCGCACACGCGGGCCCGGATCGTCGGGATCGACGGCGACAAGGTCCGGCGGGCGCTCGACGACGGCTACATCGCCATCGTCGCGGGCTTCCAGGGCGTGACCGAGGAGGACAACATCACGACGCTCGGGCGGGGCGGCTCGGATCTGACGGGGGTCGCGCTCGCGGCGACGCTGCGGGCCGACGTCTGCGAGATCTACACCGACGTGGACGGCGTCTACACCGCCGATCCGAACATCGTCCGCGAGGCGCGGAAGCTCGACCGGATCTCCTACGACGAGATGCTCGAGATGGCGAGCCTCGGCGCCAAGGTGCTCCAGTCCCGCTCCGTCGAGTTCGCGAAGAAGTACGGCGTGCCGGTGCACGTCCGCTCGACGTTCAAGGCGGATCCTGGCACGCTGGTGACGAAGGAGGACCGCAACATGGAAGCCGTCGTCGTGACCGGCATCGCCCACGATCGGGGCCAGGCGAAGGTCACGATCCGGGGCGTCCCGGACCGGCCGGGCATCGCCGCGCAGGTCTTCGGCACCGTGAGCGACCACGGGATCGTCGTGGACATGATCGTCCAGAACGTGAGCCGGGACGGGATGTCGGACATCTCCTTCACGGTTCCCCGGCCCGACCGTCCCACCGTCGTCGCCACCCTCGAGGAGGTCGCCAAGAAGATCGGCGCCGAGAGCGTGACCTACGACGACCGGATCGCCAAGGTCTCCATCGTGGGAGTCGGGATGCGGAGCCACTCGGGGGTCGCCGCGCGGATGTTCCGGGCGCTCTCCCGGGAGGGGGTCAACATCCACATGATCTCGACGTCCGAGATCGCGGTCTCCTGCGTGATCGAGGACAAGTACACGGAGCTCGCGGTGCGCGCGCTCCACGACTCGTTCGAGCTGGCCGGCTGACGGACGGGCGGGTCAGGGCTTCGGGACGGGCGCCGCGCCGCCCGGGGCGGCCGGGCCCGGGGTCGCGGCCGGCCCGAGACGCGCGAGCGAGTCGCGCGCCCACTGGACGAGCGCGGGGTCGACGCCGGGCCGCGCCGCGAGCTTCCGGAGCACGATACCGGCCTCGCGGAACATCTGGCGCGCCACGTACGACTGCGCCGCGCCCTGCAGTCCCCGCGCCGCCCAGAGCGGCTGCTCCCCGTAGGCATACGTGGCGCTCAGATAGGCGCCGATCGCCGTCTCGTAGTCGCCGCGCTCACGCAGCGCCTCGCCGAGCCTGAACTCCGCTTCCGCGGCCACGGCGGGATCGTCCGCCCGCCGGGCGGCCTCGAAGGCCTGCTGGGCGGCGTCCCAGCGCTTCGCCTCGGCGAGCAGATGGCCTCGGCTCAGCTCGAGCGCCGGTGTCGCCGCGTCCCGGGGGAACTGGCGGAGGAAGCCCTCCATCGCGGTGAGCGCCCGGTCCGGCTGGCCCTGCGCCTGAAGCGCCCGCACCAGGATGAGGTTCGCGCGCGCCGCGCGCGGATCGCTCGCGGGCGCCTCCCGGAGGTAACCCTCGGCCGCCCGCTGCGCCTCCGCCCCGTCCCCGGCCGCGAGCGCCGTCTCGGCCAGGCCGAACCACGCCTCCGCCCGGACGTCTTCCGGCGCGGTCCGGGTCAAGAGGTCGCGATACGCCTGCCGGGCGACGTCGGGCCGCGTTCCCGCGGCCGCCGCCAGGCGCACCAGGGCGTCGGTGCCGTAGTCGCTCGCCGCGTGCTCCCGGAGGAGCCGCTGGGTCCACGTCTGCGCCTCCCCGAGATTGTTCCGGTCCAGCGCGCCGACGACGAGCCCGTAGAGGATGGCCGGCGACGCGGCGTGCCGCGGGAACCGGTCGACGAAGCTGGTCCCGCGCTCGCGGAAGGCGTCGCGATCGCCGCGCTGCACGGAGACGAGCACGAGGCCGTACAGGGCCGACGTCGCCACGTCGACGGCCGCGTAGCGGGCGCGTCCGAGCGCGTCCTCCGCCTCGGCGAGGCGGTTCTGGGCGAGCGCCGACAGCCCCGCGCCGAGCCAGTTCGACGGCTCCTGGGGCGCGGCGGCGGCGGCCAGGCGGAAGTGTCGCTCGGCCTGCTCGTAGTGCCCCAGCTCGTACTGGGCGATCCCGAGGGCGCGGCGGGCGAGGGCCTGCGTCGGAAGGTCCGCGATCCGGGGCGCGAGCGGCTCGAGCGCCTGGACGGCGTCGGAGTAGGCGTGCGTCCGGAGCGCGAGGATCCCCCGATTGAGCATCACGGCCTCGGCGTTCCGGAGACCCGGCGGCGGCTCGGTCACGCCCCGGAGCGCCTCGAGCGCCTCGGTCTCCCGCCCCTGCCGGAGCGCGACGTCGGCCACGGCGAGGAGCGCGAGGGCCCGGGTCTCCAGATCCGCCTTGGCCGCGACCTCGCGCCACTCGCGGATGGCGCCCTCGGCGTCGCCGTCCCGCAGGAGCGCCCACCCGAGGGCCAGGCGCGTGCGGGCCGCCCGCGGCGAGTCCGGGTAGTCGCGGAGCGCCGTCCGGAGCACGGACGCGGCGCGGTTCGGATCATCCCCCCGCGCGGCGCTCTCGGCGACCAGGAGGAGCGCGCCTTCCCGCAGCTCCGGCAGGATCCCCGCGCGGAGGAGCGCCCTCGCCCTCCCGGCGCGCCCCCGCCGTGTCGTTCTCGCGGAGCGCCACCAGCCCGAGCCGGTACGTCGCCCGCTGGGCGATCGCCTCCTCGCGCCCCTCGTCCCGGAGCTTCCGGTAGTGATCCTTCGCCTCGAGGAGCCGGCCGTCCTGCTCGAGCTGCTCGCCGAGCCGGTACCGCACGTACTCCTGGGTCGCCGACGGGAGCGGGAGGAGCAGGATCTCGCGATAGATGTCGGTCGCCTCGCTCTGGGCGCCGCGGGCTCGGGCGGCGTCCGCGATCATGAGGAGCGCCGCCGGCACGAGCGGATCCCGCGCCGACTCGGCCTTCAGCTGGCGCGCGGCCGCCGCCGCCCGGCCGGTGTCTCCGAGCGCCAGGTAGGCGCGGACGAGGCCCGTCCGGATCTGCGGGCGGAGCTCGGGCCGGGGCGTGGCCGCCTCGGCCTCGAGGAACCGCTTGACGGCCTCGTCCGCCGCATTGCGCTCGAGCGCGATCCAGCCCGCCTGCACGAGCGCGTCCCCCCGGAGCGGGTGGGTGACCGGCGTCGCGGCGACGAACCGGTTCAGGAGGTCGAGGCCGCCGTCCAGGTCGCCCTGCCGGGCCAGCGCGACGCCGCGCCAGAACGGGATCTCCGCGAGGATGGCCCCGGGCGCGCCGCTCTGGGCCACCTCGTCCCAGACGGCGATGGCCTCGGCGGGGCGGTCCTGCAGGAGGCGCGCGACGCCGAGCAGGTAGCGCGCCACGAGCGCCACCGCCTGGGGGGCACGGCCCGGAGCCCCCGATCGAGGGCCGCCTCCGCCTCGGCGGGATCGCCGCGCCGGAGGGCCAGCAGGCCGAGCCCGATCTCGGCGTGCATCCCGAGCGGCGGCGGCGGGACGAGCGGCAGCGCCGCGCGATAGGCGCGCTCGGCCCGAGCGCCGGCCGGGGACGTGGGCGAGGTGGCCTCGAGCAGCGCCAGCTCTCCGAGCCAGACGTACGCCGTCGACGCCTGGGCGCCGCGCGGATCGACGGCGAGGCTCTCCTCGAAGGACTCGCGCGCCTCCCGGTAGTTGCCCGAGACCACCCGGGCCACCCCACACTCCACCAGCGCCACGGCCCGCCGGAAGGCGACGAACGCGCAGGCGAACCCGCCGGGATCGGCGGGCATCGGGAGGGGCTTGGTGACCGTGGAGATGAAGCGCGGCAACGGGGCGCGGCCGAGCTCGAGCGCGGGGGCCGGCACCGGTGGCGGCAGCGGGGGGTCGAGGCGCGGCCGTTCGAGCCCCGGGGGGACCGGGGAGACCGTCACCGCCAGCGCCGGCGGCGGGAACTCCACCGGGCGCGGCGGGGCCGCCTGAGCGGACGCCGCCAGCAGGGCCGCAACGGTGACGGCGAGGGCGCGCGCCGGGCCTCTCATCTCAACCCCCTCATGACTTCGCGGGTGCCTTGGGCTTGGGCTTGGGACCCGGGCGCGGAGCCTCCCGCGGCGGCGCGGCGGGAGCGTCGAACGTGGCGAGGCGGCCCTTCGCCCAGCGTACGAGCTCCGGATCCTGGCTCGTGTCGACGATCTCCCGGTACGCGCGCTTGGCGCCTTCCTTGTCGGTCCCGGCCTCGAGCGCGGCGGCGAGACCCGCCAGCCCCTCGAAGTACCGCTTGGAGGCCGGCGGCGACTCCACGACCACGGCATGGTAGGCCTGCGCGGCCTCCGCGCTCCGGCGAAGCTGGAGCGCGCTCTGCCCCACGACGAGGAGGGCGGCGGAGCGCTCCTCGCCCCTCAGATCGGCCACGGACTGGGCGACCTGGATGGCCGGCTCCCATTGCTTCCGCTGCTCGTGGAGCCGCGCCGTCGCGAGCCCCGCCGGCCCGACCAGCGCGTTCTGCGGGAAGTCGCGCCGGAGCGTGGTCCAGGCGGCCTCCGCATCCGCGGGCCGGTTCAGCCGCACCGAGAGCTCGCCGATCCGGTAGAGCGCCTGGGGGGCGAGCGCGTGGGTGGGCGACGCCCGGACGAGAGCCTGGTACTGCTCCAGCGCTTCCCGGTTCCGGCCCGCCTTCGTCTGGGCCTCGGCGACGAGCATGCGGGCCTGGGGGGCGAGCTCGCTGTTCGGCGACTGCGCGACGAACTGCTCGAGCGTCCGCGCGCCCTCCGGCCGGCCGGCCTCCATCTGGGCGACCCCGAGAAGATAGCGCGTCTCCGCGAGATAGGGGCTTCCGGGATACCGGGTCCCGTACGGGCCGAGGAGGGCAAGGGCGTCCTCCCAGCGCTTGGCCCGGATCAGCTCGCGCGCCGCGTTGTAGGCGGCCGTCGGCGCCCGCGAGTGGCTGGGATAGTCGCGGAGGAAATCCCGGAACGTGTCGACGGCGCTGTCGGCGCGCCCCGCCTCGAGCTCGGCCTGGCCCCGGGCGTAGAGGGCCTCCGGCACATAGGGCGACGCGGGCTTGAGGCGCGAGGAAGCGCGCGTAGCGGTCCCGGGCCTCCTCCCAGCGGCGCAGCCGGAACAGCGCCTCGCCCTGCCAGAAGATCGCCTCGCCCGGAGTCGTCGCGGCGGTCAGGGGAAAGGTCTCGGCGGCGTCGAACTCGGTCAGCGCCTCGGCGTACCGCTCCATCGAGAACGCCGCCTTGCCGCGCAGGAGGGCGGCATCCCCACGGCGGCGATCCGTGGGCGCGGCCTGGACGAAGCGCCCGAGCTCGCGGTACGCCGTCTCGTAAAGCCCATCGTCGAAGGCCCCGACGCCCACCAGCCACAGACGGTCCGCCTCGGACAGGGCCGCGGCGCCCGGGACCGGAGCGGCCAGGACGGCGAGCCCGGCGAGGGCGACGCGGGCCAGAACGGGCGCGAGGCAGCGCCGCCGTCGCATGCGCTTACCCTACCAGAAACGCCGAGCGTTCCCGAATCCCGCGTGCGCCGGGCGGTATACTGCTTGCCGTGCGACCGCTCTGCGCGTTCGATCTGGATCACACGCTCGTCCGCTCCCCGCTCGATCTGGTCCGCCTCAAGGTCGAGATCCGCGACCTGGTCGAGTCCGGGGGCGTCCCGCTTCCCGAGCCGACCCGCGCGTGGACGATCGGCCAGATCATCGCGGCGGCCGCGGCACACCGAGCGACGCTCGGCGAGGCGTGCTGGGCCCTCTGCACGACCCACGAGGAGAAGGCGGTCCTCGACGCCCAGCCCGAGCCGGGCGCGTTCGAGGCGCTCACCGCGCTCCGGGCGGCCGGCTACCCCCTCGCGGTGTGGACCAACAACACCGGGCCCGTCGCGCGGCGGGCCCTCGCGAGCTGCGGCCTCGACGGATTCTTCACCGTCCTCGTCACGCGGGACGAGGCCGCTCTCAAGCCCGACCCCTCGGGGCTTCGTCTCCTGGAGGCCGCCTTTCCCGAGCGGCGCATCTGGGTGGTGGGCGACTCCTGGGTGGACGGGGCCGCGGCGCACGCCGGCGGCGCGGCCTTCATCGCCTACGGCGCCGATCCCGTCGAGCTGGCCCGCCGCGGGGTGGCGCCGCGCACGGTGCTCCACGATCTGCGCCACCTGCCGGAGTGGCTCCGCACGGCGGCCTGGTAGCGAGCCCGGCGCGACCGCGTCGCGCGGGCCGATCGCTTTGTCGCCCTCGGCCTCTGTGGCATCCTGACCTGAGCGAGACGGGCGCGCGCCTCGCGCGCCGCTCGACGGGCGGCCGTGCGGGATCCGCGCCGGCGGACGACGGGCCGGGAGGCCAGGGAGCGGGCGGCGTGGAGCTGTTCGAGCAGGCGGCGCGCGAGAGTCGGCGCGAGGCGGCGCCCCTCGCCGAGCGGATGCGGCCGCAGAGCCTCGACGAGTACGTCGGCCAGGCGCATCTCCTCGGACCCGGGCGGCTTCTTCGCGCCGCCATCGAGTCGGGGGACCTCCACTCGATGATCCTCTGGGGGCCGCCGGGCACGGGAAAGACCACGCTCGCCTCCCTCATGGCCGGCGCACGCCAAGGCGCACTTCTCCCCGTTCTCCGCCGTGCTCACCGGCATCAAGGAGGTCCGGGGCCTCGTCGGCGAGGCCGAGGAGCGCCTCGCGCTCCGCGGCCAGCGCACGATCCTGTTCGTCGACGAGATCCACCGCTTCAACAAGGCCCAGCAGGACGCGTTCCTGCCGCACGTGGAGCGCGGCACCGTGACCCTGATCGGCGCGACCACCGAGAACCCGTCCTTCGAGGTGATTGCGGCGCTCCTCTCGCGCTGCCGCGTGTACGTGCTCGAGCGCCTGACCGAGCCGGAGCTCGAGACGATCGTCCGCCGGGCGGTCGGGGACCCCGAGCGCGGCCTGGGCCGCCTCGGGCTCGAGGTCGACCCGGAGGCCGTGGCCGCGATCGTGGCGCTCTCGGAGGGCGATGCCCGCACCGCGCTGAACATCCTCGAGATCGCGGCGCGGCTCCTGACCGCGGACCGGCCCGAGCCCGGCGGCGGCGCCTCGCCTCACGGCCGAGTCGATCCGCGAGGCCGCGCAGCGGAAGGCCCTCCTCTACGACAAGGACGGCGAGCAGCACTACAACCTCATCAGCGCGCTCCACAAGTCGGTCCGCGACTCCGATCCCGACGCGACGCTCTACTGGCTGGCCCGGATGCTCGAGGCCGGCGAGGACCGGCTCTTCCTCGTGCGGCGGCTCGTGCGGATGGCGTCCGAGGACATCGGCCTGGCCGACCCGCAGGCCCTCCAGATCACGCTCGCCGCCAAGTCGGCGTACGACTTCCTCGGGACGCCGGAGGGTGAGCTGGCGATCGCGGAGGCGGCCGTCTACCTCGCCTGCGCGCCGAAGTCGAACGCGGTCTACACGGCCTTCGGGGAGGCGCGGGCGGACGTCCAGGCCCGCCCCGCCGAGCCGGTCCCGCTCCATCTCCGCAACGCGCCGACCAAGCTCATGACGGGGCTCGGATACGGCGCCGGCTATCGGTACGCCCACGACGATCCGGACGCCGTCGTCGCGCAGGAGCACCTGCCCGCCGCGCTCCGCGGGCGCACGTACTATCACCCCGTGCCGCGCGGGTTCGAGCAGGAGATCCGCGCGCGCCTCGAGCGCTGGCGCGCCGAGCTCCGCCGCCGGAAGACCGAGGAGGCCCCGTGACGCGATCCCCCGAGCCCCCCCGCCCACCCGAGTCCCGGTCCCCGGGCAGGCCCGAGTCCAAGAGGCTCCGGGTCGGCGTGATCTTCGGCGGCCGCTCCGGGGAGCACGAGGTGTCTCTGGCCTCCGCCGCCTCGGTCCTGGCGGCCATCGACACGACGCGCTACGACGTGATCCCGATGGGCATCGCCCGCGACGGCCAGTGGCTGATCGGCGGCGATCCGCTCCGGGCGCTGGCGGAGGCGGCCGGCGTGCCGCTCGCGCTGCCGCCGGGCGTCCCGGCGGCCGGGCCGGGATCCGGTCAGGCGCTCGCCCGCGTGGCGACGGCCGGCGGGCTGCCGGCCGGGACGGCCGCGAGCCTGGACGTCATGTTCCCCCTGGTCCACGGCCCGTACGGCGAGGACGGCACGCTCCAGGGCCTTCTCGAGCTGGCCGACGTCCCCTACGTGGGCGCCGGCGTCATGGCCTCGGCCGTCGGGATGGACAAGGCGGCCATGAAGGCCGTGTTCCGGGCGCACGACCTCCCGGTCGTCCCGTACCTCGTCGTGCGGGACCACGAGTGGCGGGGCGCACCGGGCGCCTGGCGGCGGCGCGTCGCCGACGAGCTCGGCTACCCCTGCTTCGTCAAGCCCGCCAACCTGGGCTCGAGCGTCGGCATCTCGAAGGTCACAGCGGAGCGCGCCCTCGACGCCGCCGTGGCGACCGCCTTCGCCCACGACCGGAAGATCCTGGTCGAGCGCGGCGTGCTGGGGCGGGAGATCGAGGTGAGCGTGCTCGGCAACGACGAGCCGGAGGCCTCGGTGCCCGGCGAGGTGCTGCCCGGGCGTGAGTGGTACGACTACGAGGCCAAGTACACCGACGGGATCGCGAAGCTCCTCATCCCGGCCCCCGTGTCCCCGGCGCTGACCGCGGAGTTCCGCCGCCTGGCGGTCGCGACCTTCCGGGCGATCGACGCGGCGGGCCTCTCGCGCGTGGACTTCTTCCTCGACACCGACGACCGCATCTGGGTGAACGAGATCAACACGATCCCGGGGTTCACCCGCTTCTCGGCGTACCCGCGGCTCTGGGAGGCGAGCGGCCTCCCCTACCCCGCGCTCGTGGACCGCCTGATCGCGCTCGCCGTCGAGCGCCACGCCCGCGAAGCGGCGGCTGGCCACCCCGGCGCCCCCCGGAACCGAGCCGGGTGGAGGAGCCTAGCGCTCCCGACCGGGACGAGGCGGCACGCCTCTCGCGGCGGCCCGTGACGGTCGTCCTGGCTGGAGGCGGCACCGGAGGCCACACCTCGGCGGGCCTGGCGCTCGCCAACGCGCTCCGGGCTCGACTGGGCGACGGCGTCCGGCTCGCCTGGATCGGGAGTCAGGCGGGCATCGAGGCGACGTGGGTGCCCGCCGCCGGCATCCCGTACCACGCGATCCCGACCGGCAAGCTCCGCCGCCAGCTCGCGTGGCGCAACGTGACGGATCTGACGCTCCGGGTGCCGGCGGGCTTCGGCCGCGCGCTCGCGCTCCTCGGGCAGCTCCGTCCCGACGTGGTGGTCGCGACCGGGGGGTTCGTCGCGGTTCCCACCGCGGTGGCGGCCGCCGTGCGGCGCCGCCCGCTCCTCGTCCACGAGCAGGTCGTCGTCCCGGGACTCGCGAACCGGCTGATCGGCCGGCTCGCGGACAAGGTCGCGGTGACCTTCGCCGCGTCGGCCTCCGCCTTTCCGGCGGGGAAGGTCGCGGTCACCGGCAACCCGATCCGCCCCGAGCTCCACGCGGGCCAGCGGGACCGCGCGTTCGCGCGCTTCGGCCTCGACCCCGCCCTTCCGCTCACGTACGTCACGGGCGGCGCGCTCGGCGCCCATCGCGTGAACCGCGTCGTCGGGGCGGCGCTCACGCCGCTGCTCGAGGTCACCCAGCTCGTCCACCAGGCGGGCGACAACGCGTACGGAGACCTC
This sequence comes from uncultured Candidatus Rokubacteria bacterium, assembly GCA_963745015.1. GTDB lineage: Bacteria > Methylomirabilota > Methylomirabilia > Rokubacteriales > DASRDR01 > DASRDR01. The sequence continues at coordinate 66,985 of CAVUVU010000002.1, read as the reverse complement.
GCGTGGCTCCGGAGCGAGAGCGCGCGGCTCCCGCCGCCCCTCGCCGCGCGCTACCAGGTGCGGGCCCTCATCGGCGAGGAGCTCGGGGACCTCTACGCCGCCGCGAGCCTGGTCGTCGGCCGCGCCGGCGCCGGCACCGTGACCGAGCTCGCGGCGCTGGGGCTGCCCGCGATCCTCGTCCCGCTGCCCGGCGCCCGTGGCGACGAGCAGACGGCGAACGCGCGGGTCCTCGCCGACGCGGGCGCCGCGGTGCTCCTGCCGGAGACGGAGCTCACGCCGGAACGTCTCGTCCGCGAGGTGAGCCATCTGCTCGCCGATCCGGCACGGCTCAGGACCATGGCCGCACAGGGGCGCGCCCTAGCCGTGCCCGACGCCGCGGAGCGGCTGGTCGACCTCGTCCTCGCGCTGGCACGCCCGGCCTGAGCCGGGAGCGGGCCCCCGGGCGCGGACCCCTTGCGGCGCCTCCGCGCGCGCGGGAGACTGAGATCCTGGCAGGGCGTGTGCGCGGCGCGCGTCCTGGCCGGGCTCACACATGACGCCAGAGACGCGGTACGCGCGCAGCGGCGACGTCAACATCGCCTACCAGGTGGTGGGGGACGCGCCGCGCGACCTCGTCCTGGTGCCCGGCTGGGTGTCGAACATCGAGGTTCTCTGGGAGGAGGCGGCGTGCGCCCGGTTCCTCGGGCGGCTCGCCTCCTTCACGCGGCTGATCCTCTTCGACAAGCGAGGCACCGGGCTCTCCGATCGCGTGGCAGATCTGCCCAACCTCGAGACGCGGATGGACGATGTCCGGGCGGTGATGGACACCGTCGGCTCGGAACGGGCGGCGCTGTTCGGTTACTCCGAGGGTGGCCCGATGTGCGCGCTGTTCGCGGCCACGTATCCGGCGCGGACGGCGGCGCTGATCACCGCCGGGAGCTATGCGCGCCGGACGTGGGCGCCCGACTACCCCTGGGCCGTCAGGCCCGAGCAGCACCGGCAGTTCATGGAGCGGTGCCGTGGTGAATGGGGTGGGCCCGTGGGGCTCGACGAGCGCTGGCCCAGCGCCGCCCAGGACGAGCGCGTCCGCCAGTGGTGGGCAAAGCTCCTCCGGATGGGCGCGAGCCCGGCCGCCAACCTGACGCTCCTCCAGATGAATGCGGAGATGGACGTCCGGCACGTGCTGCCCGCCATCCGCGTGCCCACGCTCATCCTCCACAGCGCTGGCGATCGGACCCTCCCCATCGGCGGCAGTCGCTTCATGGCCGAGCAGATTCCGGCAGCCAGGTTCGTGGAGCTGCCGGGCGGCGATCACGTGCCGTGGGGGGAAGACGCGGACGCCATCCTCGACGAGATCGAGGAGTTCCTCACGGGCGTCCGGCACGGCCCCGAGCCCGACCGGGTGCTCGCGACCGTGCTCTTCACCGACATCGTCGGCTCCACGGAGAAGGCCGCCGCCCTCGGGGATCGCCGATGGCGAGACCTCCTCGAGGGACACCACGACCTCGTCCGCCGCGAGCTCGGGCGCTTCCGGGGCCGCGAGATCGACACCGCGGGCGACGGGTTCCTCGCCACCTTCGACGGCCCGGCGCGGGCCGTCCGGTGCGCGAGCGCGATCGCCAGCGGGGTCCCCGCGCTCGGGCTCGCGGTCCGCGCCGGCCTGCACACCGGCGAGGTCGAGCTCCGGAACGACAAGGTCTCCGGGCTCGCCGTCCACATCGGCGCCCGCGTCGCGGCCGCCGCCGGGCCGGGCGAGGTCCTGGTGTCCAGCACCGTCAAGGACCTGGTCGCCGGCTCCGGCCTTCGCTTCCAGGACCGCGGGCTCCAAAACCTCAAGGGCGTGCCGGGCGAGTGGCACCTCTTCGCGCTCGAAGCGGAAGGCCGCCACGCGTGAAGCGCCTCTGCGTCTTCTGCGGGTCGGCGCTCGGCCGGCGGCCCGCGTACGCCGACGCGGCGCGCGCGCTGGCCGCGGCGCTCCTCGACCGGGGACTCGGCCTGGTCTACGGCGGCGGGTCGGTCGGGCTGATGGGGACCATCGCGGACGCCGTCCTCGCCGGGGGCGGCGAGGTGATCGGCGTCCTGCCGAAGGGCCTCGCGCGGAAGGAGCTGGCCCACGGCGGCCTCACCGAGCTCCACGTCGTGGGCTCCATGCACGAGCGCAAGGCGCTGATGGCCTCGCTGGCGGACGGCTTCGTGGCGCTGCCGGGCGGCCTCGGCACCCTCGAGGAGATCCTCGAGATCCTCACGTGGGCCCAGCTCGGCATCCACCGGAAGCCCGTGGGCTTGCTCGACGTCGAGGGCTACTGGTCGGGGCTCGTCGCGCTCCTCCGGCACGCGGTCGGGGAAGGCTTCGTCCGCCCCGAGTACGCGGCCCTCCTCCTGGTGGAACCCGACTCCGACCGCGCTCCTGGATCGCTTCGCGGCGTGGCAACCGCCGGTCGCGCCGCCCGTCTGGCTCGACGCGACCGAGACCTGACCCCACGTGAGCCAGCGCTCCGCGATCGACCCCGCGGCCGCGGCGCTGCTGGTCGCCCTGTGCGCGGTCTGGGGCGCCGGCCAGGTGGCGATCAAGGTGGGCAACCAGGGAATCTCGCCCCTCTATCACGCGGCGATCCGCTCCGGCGGGGCCGCCCTCCTCGTGTGGGGCTGGTCGGCGGCCCGGGGGATCCCGCTGGGGCGCCGCGACGGGACGGCCGCCTACGGCGCCATCATCGCGTGCTCTTCGCGCTCGAGTTCGTGTGCATCTACTGGGGCTTCATGTTCACGACCGCCGCCCGCGGGGTGCTGTTCATCTATGCGACGCCGTTCTTCGTCGCGCATCGGCGCCCACTGGCTCTTCCCCGCGGAGCGCCTGCACGGGACGAAGATCGCCGGACTGATCGCGGCGTTCGCCGGCCTCGCGCTCGCGTTCGCCGACGGGCTGCGGCTGCCGACGCACCGGGAGCTGCTGGGGGACGTCCTCGAGCTCGGCGGGCGCCTTCCTCTGGGCGACGACGACCCTCATCATCAAGGCGCGCGGACAGACGGTGACCCCGCACCAGACGCTCTTCTACCAGCTCGGCGGGCTCGGCAGTGCTCCTCGTCGCGCTCGCGGCGGCGACCGGCGAGCCGGGCGTGACGCGGCTCACCGGGCCGATCGTGGCCGCGGTCCTCTACCAGATCGTCCTGGTCGCCTTCGTGAGCTACCTCATCTGGTTCTGGATGCTCACCCGGTACCCCGCCTCGGCGCTCCACGCGTACACGTTCTGGACCCCGCTCTTCGGGCTGCTGGCCGGCTGGCTCCTGCTGAGCGAGCCGGTGACCCCGGCGCTCGTCCTCGCCATGGCGTGCGTGGCGCTGGGGATCTACCTCGTCAACCGGCCGCCCAGCGCCGCCGCCGGGAGCGGAGGACGGCGGGCGGCGTCTAGAGCCGGGGCCGCCGGCCTCGAAGGTCGAACCGGAGCGGGCAGCCCTCGCAGCGCGGCCGCGTCCGGCAGTGCTCCTTGCCGGCGCGGACCAGGAGCGCGTGGAACTCGTTGAAGAGCGCGGGATCGTGGGGCAGGTGCCCCATGAAGAGCGTCTGCACGGTCGCGTAGTCCGCGTCGGGCGCGACCAGCCGGTGCCGCGCCAGGATCCGCCGCGTGTAGGCGTCGACGACGAAGATCGGCCGGCCCGCGGCATAGAGCGCGATGGCGTCGGCCGTCTCCGGTCCGATGCCGGCGATCGCCGCGAAGCTCGGCGCGGAGCGCGGGGAGCGGGAGGGCGAGCAGCCGCCCGAGGCGTCCCCGGTGGCGCCGCGCGACGTGCCGGGCGAAGGCGCGGAGCCGGCGGGCCTTCACGCGGAACGTCCCGGACGGCCGGATGAGCCCGGACAGCCGGGCCGAGGACAGCCCGAGGACGCCCGCGAAGGTCGAGGGCCCCGGCGGCACGCAGCCGCGCGATCGCCCGCTCGGCGTTGCGCCAGGCGGCGTTCTGCGTGAGGATCGCCCCGACGACGACCTCGAAGCGGGAGCGGGCCGGCCACCAGCGCTGGGGGCCGTATCGCCGGTGCAGGCGGTCGTAGAGCCGGAGCAGGCGGCGGCGGCCGGGGTCGGGCCGTGGCAGGAGCGGCGGCGGCGCCAGCATGGGGGTCTCATTATAGAGACGACGGACGCCCGGCGGCGCACGCACGGCGCTCGCGCGGAGTCTCGTGCTCGGCGGGCTCCTCCTCGCCCGGGCCGCCGCGGCGGAGCCGCTCGCGCTGACGGTGGCCGTGGGCGCGCCCACGGAGGACCCGGCGTACCTCCCGGTCCACGCCGCGGCCGCGCTCGGGACGTTCGAGGCCGAGGGCGTCACGGTGACGCTCAAGCGAGCGAAGCATCCGACCGCGGCCGTGGCGGCGCTCCGCGACCGCGAGACCGGGATCGCGGTGACGACGCTCGACGAGGCGATCCGGGGCGCCTGGGCGCGCAAGATCCCCGTGCAGGTGCTGGTCGCGCACGTGCGCGCGCCGGCCGTCGCGCTCCTGGTCGCGCCGGCCGCCCGGGAGACGGTGCGCCGGATCGAGGATCTCCGGGGCAAGCCGGTGGGCATCCCCGGCCCGGGGACCACCGGGACATCTCCTGCTGGCCACGCTCCTGCGCGGGGCCCGCCTCCAGCCCTGGGAGGTCGACGCCCGCAGCGTCGGGATCGACCGCGCTCCTGGCGCAGCTGGGCGACGGGCGACCTGGCGGCCGCGATGGTCGAGGAGCCCTGGACAAGCCGGCTTCTCGCCGCCGGGCGCGCCGGCATCCTGATCGACTTCCGGCAGCCGTCGGAGGTCGAGCGCGTCCTCGGGGGGCCGTTCTACGAGGTGGTGAGCGTCGCCGTCACGCCCGTCGACGGACGAGGACAAGAAGGAGCGTCGAAGGCGAAGGCGGGGGCGGCGGCCAAGAAGGGCGCGCCGGCCCGCATCGAGCCGCCGCCCGAGGCCGCCCTCGCCGCGTACGCCCGCGCGGTGGCCCGAGTCCAGGTCTGGCTCGCGGTCACCCCGCCGGCGGTCGTGGCCGAGCGGCTGCCGCGCTCGCTCGTCGGCGACCGCGCGCGCTTCGAGGCGCGACTCCTCGCGCAGCAGGCTGCCTACGCCGGAACCGGAGACGTGACCCGTGAAGGGCTCGAGGCGACCATCCGCGTGCTCCGCGCGGGCGGCAGCCCCTGGCCGGTCTCGCTCACCGTGGGCCCGGACGACCTCGCGCCGCCCCCCGGCGTCGCCGAGGCTCGGCGCCAGCTCGGCGCGATCGCCGCCGCCGCCCTAGCGGCCGCTCGGCCGCGCTCAGGGCGTCGGTCGGTGCCAGGCCGAACGCGCGGAGGAGGCGGGCCGTCGTCCCGAGCGGCAGACCGACGACGTTGGTGTAGCAGCCCTCGACCCGCGTGACGAGGTGCCCGCCGAGGCCCTGCACGGCGTAGGCGCCGGCCTTGTCGTCGCCCTCGCCCGTGGCGACGTAGGCGTCGATCTCGTCGTCGGTGTAGGGCCGCATGAGCACCTGGCTGATGACGGCCACCGCCGCCTCGCGCCCGTCCGGGTCGTCGGGCCGCAGCACCACGGCGGTGACGACCTCGTGACTCCGGCCGCGGAGCGCGCGCAGCATGGCGCGCGCCTCGCTCCCGCGAGGCGGGCTTCCCCAGCGGCCGGCCGTCGAGCACGACGAGCGTGTCCGCCCCCAGGATCAGGGCCGGCGATTCCCCCGCCGCGCGCAGACGCGTCGGCGATGTCCCGGGCCTTGGCCCGGGCCAGGGTCGTGGCGAGCGCCGGCGCCGGGATCCCCGGGCTGAGCGTCTCCTCGATCCCGCTCGGTCGCACCTCGAAGGGCACGCCGAGCCGCGCGAGGAGCTCGCGCCGGCGGGGGGACGCCGAGGCCAGGATCAGGCGCACGCGAGCCCGGGGACCAGGGAGCGCCGCCGCCGGCACCGCGCGGGCGGCGCCTGCCCTATCCGACGATCAGCGGCTCGGCGTCGGTGATGACGCGGGAGCAGTCGGCGATGACCTTCCGCAGGAACACGGGCAGGCTCAGCATGTGCTGGTGCGCGAGCCCGTCATAGAAGCGGAGCGGCCCCGTCACGCGCTCGGCCACGCGCCGGTCGATGGCGGCCGGCGTCAGCGCCACGGGGTCGTCGCGCTTGCCGCACACGGCGAAGCCCCACGGCGTCCCGAAGCAGGGAATGAACGACTGGTAGGGCCCGACGAACGGGAAGACGGCCTGGAGGGTGCGGTTCATCGCCGCGTAGAAGTCCAGCTCGCCGAGCTTGGTCATGCCGGCCTGGAGCGCCAGCGTGCCGTGGGGCGTCAGGCGGTCGCTCAGGAGCTGGTAGAACTCCCGGGTGAACAGCAGGCAGGCGGGGCCGGCCTCGAGCGGCTCCGTGAGGTCGACGATGGCCACGTCGAACCGCTCGGGCGTGCGCTCCAGCCAGCCGCGGGCGTCCTCGTGCCGGAGCTCGGTGCGGGGGTCGTCGAAGGCGCCCTGGTGCATCTCGGGGAGGTGGGTCCGGCAGGCGTCGACGACGCGGCCGTCGATGTCCACCATGACGGCTCGCCGGATCGACGGATAGCGCAGGATCTCGCGGAGCGTCGCCCCCTCCCCGCCGCCGATGACCAGCGCGCTCTCCGGGCGGGGGTGCAGGATCATCGCCGGATGGACCAGGGTCTCGTGGTAGATGAAGTCGTCGGCGACGCTCGACTGGATGCGCCCGTCCAGCACGAGGCACTTGCCGTAGCTCGCCGTCTCCAGGATCTCCATCTGCTGGAACTCGGTCCGGAGGGCGAAGAGGGTCCGGACTATCGCGTGCGCGTGCCCCTCGACCGACGTCGTGGTCTCAAAAAACCATTTGTAGGGACTCTGCTGCGCCATCGGCGGCGACGCCCTCCTTGACCCGGTTCGCGAGTCCGGCCATGCCGGGAAACACGCCCCGCTTGACCTCCACGCAGGACGCCCGGCCGGCGCCGAACTGCTCCACGAGGTAGTTGGCGGCCTCCGCCGGCTTGAGCGTCTCGCCGCACGAGAAGATGTCCACGGCGGCGTACCGGTGCTCGGGCCACGTGTGGATCGAGAGGTGGGACTCGGCGATCACCACCACGCCGGAGATCCCGAACGGGTTGAACTCGTGAAAGACGACGTCGATGATCGTGGCCTCCGCGCGCTTGGCGGCCTCGACCATCGCGCGCCTTCACGGACTCAAGACTGTTGAGGACCTCGGAGCTGCAGTCGTACAGCTCGAGCAGCAGGTGACGACCCAGACTCTCCAATTACCGACCCCCTCTCCTTGCCCGCGACGGGCGCCGATCATCGAACTGCGACACCGTCTCGTTGGCATCGCGCTCGCTGTCGCCGCGGCATCGTCTTCGCCGACGCGACACGGGGCGAAAGTCGGCTGAATTATAGAGCACGAACGAGACAGCGCAAGGAAAAAATGCTTGCGTTTTACTTTCGCGCCAGTGATGATGACGACCGGCCGCGGGCGAGAACGGTGTTCGGACACGCCGCTCGCGTGACGAGAACGGCGCGGACGGAGGTGGCGATGTTCTGGAAGCAGGTGACGAAGGCGTCGGTGACGGCGGGCACGGCCGAGGGCGGGACGCCGCTCAACGCGTTCGACAACGCGCTGCTGGCGGCCGGCATCGGCAACGTCAACCTCATCAAGGTCTCCAGCATCGTCCCGCCGGAGGTCGACATCGTCGACCTGCCGCAGATCAAGCCCGGGGCGCTGGTGCCGACCGCCTACGCGGCCATGACCAGCACGACGCCCGGCCAGATCATCGCGGCCGCCGTCGGCTACGCCCTGCCCGTCGACCGGACGAAGGCCGGCGTGATCATGGAGTTCCACGACGTCACCGACCGCGGGACGGCCGAGGAGGCCATCCGGGGGATGCTCGCCGAGGCCTTCCGCGTCCGCGGCGAGGCCGTCCGCGAGGTGAAGGTCGTGGCGGTGGACCACCGGGTCGAGCGGGCCGGCTGCGCCCTGGCCGCCGTCGCGCTCCTCTCGGAGGACGATCTGCTGTAGGGCGCGCCCGGCGCGGCCGGGGACCCGGCCGCCCCCGCCACCGACCATGCCGCTGATCCCCGCCCGCCCCCGTTTCCTGTCCGCGCGCCCGGACGTCGCCGGGGCCGATGTCGTCGTGTACGGCATCCCCTTCGAGGGCCGGGTCAACCAGCGCAAGGGCGCGTTCCAGGGGCCCGGGGAGATCCGCCGCGCGTCGGACCTCATCGAGACCTACGCGCCCCATCTGGCCGCCGACCTCGCCGATCTGGTGCTCGCGGATGCGGGGGACGTCCAGGTTCCCGACGCCACGCCCCGCGAGGCCCTCCAGGCCGCGGCGGCCGAGCTCCGGCAGGTGCTCACGCCCTCCCAGCGGTGGGCGCTCCTGGGGGGCGACCACACCACGACGGCCGCCGTCGTCGAGGTGGCGCTCGAGCACTACCCGGACCTCCGGGTCGTCCAGTTCGACGCCCATCCGGATCTCCGGAGCGAGTACCTCGGCGAGTCGTGGAACTACGCCTCGGCGATGACGCGGGTGCTCGACCATCTCGGGGCCGACCGCCTCTACCAGATCGGCCTCCGGACCGGGGACCGGGAGGAGTGGGAGCCGCCCCGCGGGACGCACATCTTCCCCGGGTGGGCGGGCTCGGCGGCGAACGCGGCGGCCTCGATCGCCGGCGCGCTCACCGGGCAGCCGCTCTACGTGACGATCGATGTCGACGTCCTGGACCCGGCGATCGCGCCCGGGACGGGCGCGCCCGAGCCCGGCGGCATCAGCGTGCCGGATCTCCTCGCGGCGCTCCGGCACCTGGGCGCCGCCCGGGTGATCGGCTTCGACCTGGTGGAGGTCTCCCCGCGCTGGGACCCCTCGGGGCGCACGGGGATCACGGCCGCCGCGATCGTTCGCGACGCGATCCTCACGTGGTGGGGGCGGCGATGACGGCCCGCCGGCGGACCCGCCGCCGGGCGGCCCCCTACGCCGCGCCCCTCTACTACCACATCGCCTTCGAGCTCAACCGGAAGGCGGAGACCGACTTCCTCGCCGCGTGCTTCCGGAAGTACGCGCGCGGAGTCGGTCCGCCGCGTCCTCGACGTGGCGTGCGGGACGGGCCATCACACCCTCCGCCTGGCCCGGCGCGGCTATCGCATGACCGCGCTGGACCTCTCGGCGCCCTCGATCGAATTCCTCGACGGCGGAGGCGGCGAGCCTCGGGCTCGACGTCGAGACCGTCGTCGGCGACATGACCGACTTCCGCCTGTCCAAGCCCGTCGACGCGGCGATCTGCATGCAGGACTCGCAGGGGCATCTCCTCGAGACCGCGGCGCTCCTGGCCCACCTCCGGGCGGTCCGGCGGAACGTCCGCCCGGGCGGCCTGTTCATCTTCGACCGGCTGGTGCCGAACGGCTGGAGCCCCGGCGCCCGCTGGACCTGGACCCGGCAACGCCGGGGCATCACCGTCCGCACGACGTTCCAGACGCTGCTCGACTACGACGTCTCGCGCCAGGTCTGCCGGGAGGTCATGCGGTTCGACATCAGCGAGAAGGGCCGGACCCGCACCGTCGTCCAGCGGCACCCGACCCGCATCGTGTTCCCGCAGGAGCTGCGGGCGCTCGTCGAGCTCGCCGGCGGCTGGGAGCTGTGCGGGTGGTTCTCGAACTTCAGTCTGAGGCGCCCCCTCGAGAAGAGCGCCGCCGCGCTCGTCATGATCGCCGTCCTCCGCGCCCGCTAGGGTCTCGGCGGCGGGCTCCGCCCCTTCGCCGTCCGGCACCATGTGCTCGGACACGCCTGGACCGCGAAGGCTCGACGCCGGCCTAGGCAGCGCGCGGCCGTGTTGCGCGAACCGTTCGGAGGTGAAAGTCTGGGCCCGTGACGCGGCTCGTCCTTCGTCCCCAGCGCGAGGCGCGGATCCGCGGCGGGCACCCCTGGATCTACCGGACCGACGTCGCGCGCCTCGACGGCCCCTGGACGGACGCCGAGGCGGTCACCGTCTGCGCCGCGGACGGCCGCGTCCTCGGGCGGGGCTTCTACAATCCCCGCCCCCAGATCGTGTGCCGGCTCATGACGCGGCACGACGAGCCCGTCGACGACGGCTTCCTCCGGCGGCGCCTCCACGCCGCCTGGGCGTACCGCGGGACCCTGGGCTACGACGGGGACGCCGCGCGCGTCGTCTTCGGTGAGGCCGATCAGCTGCCGGGGCTCGTCGTCGACCGCTACGGCGACGTCCTGGTCGTCCAGACGCTGACGCGAGGAATCGCCGCGCGCGCCATTCGGCTGGCGGAGCTGGCCGCCGAGGTCACGGGCGCGCGGGCGGTCTACCGCCGCGGCGACGCCACGGCCGCGGCCATCGAGGGGTTCGACGACACGAGCGGCTGGCTCGTGGGCCGGACGGAGAGCGTGGTCGAGATCCGCGAGGGGCCGTGCCGCTTCCGCCTGGACCTCGAGGACGGCCAGAAGACCGGCTTCTACCTCGACCAGCGGGAGAATCGCGCCCTCGTCGGCGCGCGCGCGGCCGGCCGGGACGTGCTGGACGCCTTCGCCTACACGGGCGCCTTCGGCGCCTGGGCGCTCCGGGGCGGCGCCGCGTCCGTGCTCGCGCTCGACAGCTCCGGCCCCGCCTGCGCGCGGGCCGCGGCGCATCTCGCCGCGAACGCGCCACCCGGCGGCGCCGCGCGCCACGAGGTGCTCGAGGCCAATGCCTTCGACACCCTTCGCGGCTTCGAGCGGGGCGGGCGCCGCTTCGATCTCGTCGTCCTCGATCCCCCGCCCTTCACGCGGCGGCGGGCGGCGGTCGACGCCGCGCTTGCGCGGCTACAAGGAGATCAACCTGCGCGCGCTCCGGTGTCTCCGGCCGGGCGGGCTCCTCGCCACGTTCTCCTGCTCCCACCACGTGAGCCCGGCTCTCTTCGACGAGGTCTGCCAGGCGGCGGCCGAGGACGTCGGGCGCCCGGTGCGCGTCGCGGCCCGGGTGACCCAGGCCCGGGACCATCCGGTGCTCCTGGCGGTGGCCGAGACGCGCTACCTGACGGGGCTCGTCCTCGAGGTGCTCGAGTAGCGGGACGCGCTCGTCAGGGGCTCGTCGAGCGCCGGGTCCGCGCGCGGCGCCAGAGGAGGACGCCGGCCGCGGCGAGACCGACCGCCACCATCCCGAACGCGACGGTGTTGTAGCCCACCAGCACCTGCTTGGCCCAGTCGAGATGCGTGCCGGTCAGGACGCCGAGCCACACCACGAGCGCGTTCCAGACGACGACCGAGAGCCCCGCCCACCACAGGACCTTCCAGGCCGAGAAGCGGGCCAGGCCGGCGGCCGGCATCACCAGCGCGCGAATCCCCGGAAAGAATCGGGAGATCGCCACGGCCGGCGCCCCGTAGCGGGCGAACCAGTGCTCGAGCTGCGCGAGCCGGTCCGCGCGGAACAGCCGCCCGCACCGGCCGGCGAGGAGCGCCGGGCCCCAGCGCCGGGCAAGCCAGAAGGTCGCCATCACCCCCGCCTGCGTGCCGGCGATCGCGACGGCCAGGACGATCCCCGGGTCGAGCTGGCCCCGCCCGGCGAGGAACCCCGCGTACAGCACCAGCACGTCCGTGGGCCACGGCGGAAAGAAGCTCTCGAGGACGCAGCTCAGGAAGAGGACGGCGTAGATGGCGAGGGGCGGGATGCCCGGATGGAGCACGAGCTCCGCGAGCCCGTCGAGGTTCATGACGACTCGGCGCGGCCTATCCGCCGGCGCGCGGCGTCCCGCTCGACCTCGAAGCGGAGCGTCAGGACGTGGGCCAGCTCGCCCAGCCGATGGTGGAACTCGAGCGTCAAGCCGCGAGCGTCGCCCCGGAGGCGGGGAAAGTAGACGAAGCCCTCCAGGCGCGCGTCGGGCTGGAGCGCGCCCATCGGCAGCGCGCGGACGTAGACGTCGCGGACGGCCGGAAGCCCGGGGTAGTACCAGGGCCAGCCGTACCACCCGTACCGGTCCCACCACCAGTCGTACGGCTCGGTGACGATCCGCCGGCGGAGGACGGGCGGCGGCGAGCCGGTGGCGGCCAGGCGCACCTCGCCCCCGGCGCGCCAGCGAAGGATGCGCTCGACCTCGGCGGGCGGCAGCGCGGTGTACTGGAAGCGGGAGTCGTCGAAGAGCCGGAGCCCCGTGTAGTCGTACTCGATCGGGGCGCCGGCGCCGTTGGACAGCGTGACGAGGAACGGCGTCACGTAGTCGCGCAGGTCCCAGGGGCTCCCGCGCCAGGCCGACGGCTGCACCGCCAGCTCGACCCCGCCCGCGGCGACGCTGGCGAGACCCTGCGCCGCGTCGATCTGGACGCCCGCGGCCGGGACCGGCACGATCCGCGGCGATGCGCAGCCGGCGGCGAGCATCACCACGAGCCCGACGACGACGCCGCGGGACCGGGACGCCGTGGCGCCCCGCGGTCGCTTCACGACGCGGTCAGCCGCCCGCGGCGCGCGCGACGAGGTCGTACACGCCCGCCAGCGCCCGGTCGAGCTCGGCGGGATTCTTCCCGCCCGCCTGCGCGAGGTCGGGCCGGCCGCCCCCGCCGCCACCGACGACCTTGGCGACCTCCTGGATCAGCTTGTTGGCGGGGACCCGCCCCACCAGGTCCTTCGTGGTGGCGCCGATGAGGCTGGTCGACCCGTCGGTCACGGCCCCGAGCACGACGACGCCCGAGCCGAGGCGCTCGCGCACCGAGTCGACCACGGCGCGCAGACCTTCCGAGTTGAGCCCGTCGAGGCGGGCGACGACCACCGGCACGCCGGCCACCGCGCGCGCGCCCGCAACCAGGTCCTGGGCGCGGCCCTTCGCGAGGCGCGCCTCCAGCTCGGCGAGCTGCTTCTCGAGGCCCTTCTGGTCGTCGAGAAGCTTCTGGAGGCGGCGCGGCAGCTCGAGCGGCGGGGTCCGCAGGAGATCCGCCGCCTGGCGGAGCGCCTGCTTCTCCTGGCCCACGTGCGCGAGGGCCGCGCTCCCGGTGACGGCCTCGAGGCGGCGGACGCCCGAGGCCACGGCCCCCTCGGTCGTCACCTTGAACAGCCCGATCTGGCCGGTGGCGTCCAGATGCGTCCCGCCGCAGAGCTCGGTCGAGAAATCCCCGATCCGGATGACGCGGACGTGGTTGCCGTACTTCTCCCCGAAGAGCGCCATCGCGCCCATGCTGAAGCGCGGCATCGAGATCGGTCCAGAACGGGTCGACCGTGATGTTCGCCCGGACCGCCTCGTTGACCATGTCCTCCACCCGCTCCAGGTCCCGATCCTTGACCGGCTTGGCGTGGGTGAAGTCGAAGCGAAGGCGGTCCGGCGCCACGAGGGAGCCCGCCTGCGTCACGTGGGTCCCGAGCACCTTGCGGAGCGCCGCGTGGAGGAGGTGCGTGCCCGTGTGGTGGAGCCGGAGTCCCTGACGGCGGGGCGACTCGACCGACACCGCCACGTCCTCGCCCTCGCGGAAGCCTCCCTCCGTCACGCGGAGCCGGTGGGCGATCAGCCCCGCCCCCCGGTACTGCGTGTCGACGACGTCCCCGCGTCCCTGGCGCCCGCTGATGACGCCGGTGTCGCCGATCTGGCCGCCGGACTCGGCGTAGAACGGCGTGCGGTCCAGGATCACCTCGACCTCGTCGCCGGCCACGGCCTCGCGCCGGCGGCGCCCGCCGGCGACCATGGCAAGAATCCGCGCCGGCGCCGTCATCGCCTCGTAGCCGAGGAACTCCGCCTTGGGGACGTCCGCCAGGAGCGTCTGGTAGGCGGCCGGGCTCTCGTCCCCCGTCGCCGCGCCGCCACCGCCGAAGGTCCCGCTCGAGCGGGCGCGCTCGCGCTGGGCCTCCATCTCCTGGTCGTACTCCGCCTGGGTCTCCGGCGTCACCGCGAAGCCGCGCTCCTCCAGCACCTCCTGGGCGAGGTCGACGGGGAAGCCGTACGTGTCATACAGGGTGAAGAGCACCTTGCCCGGGACGCGCCGCGAGCCCTGGCCGGCGCCCGGCCAGCTCCCGGCGCGCTCCGCCTCCTCGGCGATCCGCTCCAGCCCGCGGTCGAGCGTCTCCGCGAAGCGCTCCTCCTCCAGGCGCGCGAGGTCGGCGACCCGGCTCCGCTGCTCCACGAGCTCCGGGTAGACGCCGCCCATCAGCTCCGTGACGGCCCCCGTCACCTGCCAGAGGAACGGCTCCACGAGACCGAGGAGGCGCCCGTGCCGCATCGCCCGGCGCATGATCCGCCGGAGCACGTAGCCCCGCCACTCGTTCGAGGGCGAGACCTGGTCCGCGATCAGGAACGCCGTCGCGCGCGCGTGGTCGGCGATCACGCGCATGGAGACGTCATCCGACTCGACGGCGCCGTACGCCTTTCCGCAGCGACGCTCGACGTCGGCGATGAGCGGCCGGAGGAGATCCGTGTCGAAGTTCGAGGACTTGCCCTGGACGACGGCGGCGATCCGCTCGAGCCCCATGCCGGTGTCGATCGAGGGCTTGGGAAGCGGCGTGAGCCGGCCCGAGGCGTCCCGGTCGAACTGCATGAACACGAGGTTCCAGATCTCGAGCCACCGGTCGCACTCGCACGCGGGCCCGAGACAGCGCCGCCCCGCGGCCTCCTCCGCGCACCGGATGTGGTCCCCCTGGTGGAAGTGGACCTCCGAGCAGGGCCCGCAGGGCCCCGTGTCCCCCATCGCCCAGAAGTTGTCCTTCTCGCCAAGGCGCAGGATCCGGTCCTGCGGCACGTGCGCCTTCCAGAGCTCGAACGCCTCGTCGTCGTCGGTGAACACCGTCGCGCAGAGGCGGCCCGGCGGAAGGCCAAGATCGCGCGTCAGGAACTGCCACGCGTAGGCGATCGCCTCGGTCTTGAAGTAGTCGCCGAAGGAGAAGTTGCCCAGCATCTCGAAGAACGTGTGGTGGCGGGCCGTGCGGCCCACGTTCTCCAGATCGTTGTGCTTGCCGCCCGCGCGCACGCACTTCTGGCTGGTCGTGGCCCGGACGTAGTCGCGGCGCTCCTCCCCGAGGAAGACGGCCTTGAACTGGACCATGCCGGCGTTCGTGAACAAGAGGGTGGGATCGTTGGCGGGAACGAGCGGCGACGAGCGGACGACGGCGTGGCCGTGCCGCTCGAAGTAGCGGAGAAACGTGTCCCTGAGCTCGTGTCCGGTCATAGGACCCTCATGATACCATCGGCGCCCTGCGGTCCCCGGGCGCCCACCCGGCGCCCGCGCAGGCGCCGGATCGATCCCGGATCCGCGCGAAGGGAGACTCGCTCATGCCAAAGTCCGGGGACAAGCCCGGCGGTCTCGCCCGGCCCTTCCGGGTCACGGACGGCCGGCACTTCCGCCTGTCATCCATCGATCCCGGGAGACACGCCGGCGATTCGACTCCAAGAAGCGCGCCCGTGCCCGGCTCGAGCGAGACATCGAGACCCTCACGGAGCTGCAGGAGAAGCTCTACGCCCAGAACCGGTGGGCGCTGCTCCTGGTCTTCCAGGCGATGGACGCCGCCGGCAAGGACAGCACGATCAAGCACGTCATGTCGGGCGTGAACCCCCAGGGGTGCCAGGTCTTCTCGTTCAAGGCGCCCTCCGACGAGGAGCTCGACCACGACTTCATGTGGCGCACCACCTGCCGCGCTCCCGAGCGCGGCCGGATCGGCATCTTCAACCGCTCCTACTACGAGGAGGTGCTGGTCGTCCGGGTCCACCCCGAGCTGCTCGCCCGCCAGCGCCTGCCGGCGAAGCTCGTGACGCGGGACATCTGGAAGGAGCGCTACGAGGACATCAACGCGTTCGAGCGCTACCTCGACCGGAACGGCGTCGTCGTGCGGAAGTTCTTCCTCCACGTGTCCCGCGAGGAGCAGCGACAGCGCTTCCTCGACCGGCTCGACGAGCCCGAGAAGAACTGGAAGTTCTCCCTTGCCGACGTCCGCGAGCGCCGCCACTGGGACGAGTACATGGCGGCCTACGAGGACATGATCCGCCGCACCAGCTCGCCGCACGCGCCCTGGTACGTCGTGCCCGCCGACCACAAGTGGTTCACGCGCCTGGTGGTCGTCTCGGCGATCCTCGACGCCCTGTCGTCTCTCGATCTCGCGTTCCCGCGCGTCGAGCCCGACCGCATGAAGGAGCTCGCGGCCGCGCGCGCGGCGCTGGCCAACGAAGCGGCGGGAGGCCCCGCTCAGCCGCCCGGCCGGCGGCGGGGATCGGCGTAGACGTTCAGACCGCGGGTCTCGCGCACGAAGAGCGAGACCAGGAGCCCGCAGAGGATGAGGGCCGCGGACGCGGCGAAGCTCGCCCGGTACGCCTCGACCGGGTAGACGCGCGCGCCGGCGACGGCGTCCCCCGCCCAGCGGGCGTCCAGCAGGGCGCCGAGCGGCGCCTGGGTCAGAGCGGCGCCCACGAACCCGCCCAGGTTCACCGCCGCCACCGCGACGCCCGGCGAGCTCGGGCGGGTTGACCTCGCGGCCGAGCGGCCAGGTCAGGACGAACGCCGCCCCCACCATCCCCATGGCGAACAGCAGGAGGTAGAGGCCCGAGAGCGGCAGACGGCCCAGCGTGACGACGAACACGACCCAGGTCACGAACTGCGCGGCCGTCAGGATCGTATAGGGCAGGCGCCGGCGGCGTAGCACGCGATCCGAGACGAAGCCGGTGAGCGGGCCGGCGACGAGCAACGCCAGCGACGGCGCCGTGGCGTAGAGCGCGGCGGCCGTCAGGCCGACGCCGTAGAGATCCCGAAGGCAGGGGACGATCCAGAAGAAGAGATTGTTGGTGGCCGCGTAGAGGAAGAAGAACGCCAGGAAGGGCGGCCACGTGTGGCGATTGCCGAGGACCCGGCCCAGCCCGCCGAGGACGGCGGCCCATCCCGGCGCCCGAGTCGCGCCGTGGTGCCCGGGAGGCTGGTCCTCCACGAGCGCGAAACAGAGGGCGGCGCCCCCGAGCGTGACGATCCCGGCGGCCGTGAGCGCCCCTCGCCAGCCGAGGCGGCTCGCGAGCCAGGCGACGGACACCGTGCCCACCAGCCCGCCGAGGACTCCCGCCGCGGCCGTCGCGGCGGAGAGCGTGGCGAAGTAGGAGGGCGGAAACCAGGCTGCGGCGATCTTGAGCGCGCCGACGAACATGACGGACGCGCCGGCGCCGACGAGGAACCGGCCCGCGAACAGGAGGCCCGAGCCCGGG
The DNA here is from genome assembly GCA_963745015.1 of uncultured Candidatus Rokubacteria bacterium. Taxonomy (GTDB): domain Bacteria; phylum Methylomirabilota; class Methylomirabilia; order Rokubacteriales; family DASRDR01; genus DASRDR01. The sequence goes on along the minus strand of CAVUVU010000002.1, from coordinate 49,903 downwards.
GCCAGCGCCATCAGAAAGGTCCCCGCCCCCATCACGAGGCCCCCGGCGGACACCACCCAGCGGGCGCCCAGCCGGTCCACCAGGACACCCGCCGGAATCATCAGGCCGGCGTACGCGTAGAAGTAGGTCGCCGAGAGCAGGCCGATGATCGCGCCCGTCGCGCCGAAGTCCTGCATCAGCTCCTTGGCGAACACCCCCGGCGCGACGCGGTGGAAGAAGGCGAAGAGGAACAGGAAGGCCGGGATGCCCCACATGAGCCACGCGCGCGGCGCGGGACGGACCGAGCTCGTCACGCGCGGGTCCCGCGGCGAGCGGCCCGCCACGGGCGGGCGGCCGAGCTCCTCAGCGCGCGCGAGCGGCCCAGCCCGCCCGGTTCTTCCGGATCTGCTCGGCGTGGACGAGGCCGTGGTCGGCGTAGATGCGGAGCCACTTCTCGGTGGAGTACGGACCGCTCTCCGAGTGCGTGCCGGTGCGGCGCCAGTCCGCATCCGTCATGGACTCGAGGAGCTGCGCCGTGGTGGCGCGGGCGGCCTCGAACGCGCGGAGGGCGGGCTCCCACGGGCGCTCCTGGTAGCGGAAGTGCCGGGCGTACTCGGCCTCGTCGTAGCCCTGGATGACCGGGTTGTCCTCGATCAGGAGCCGCCGGAGCCGGACGCCGGAGATCGTCTCGCTGTCGGCGAGGTGGTGCACGACCTCGCGCGCGCTCCACTCGCCCGGCGGCGGGGCGCCAGTCCCGCTCCTCGGGGCCGATCCCCGCCAGCGCCCGCACGACCTCGTCGTAGCCCGCCTTGTACGTCGCGATCAAGCGTCTTCCGTTCCGCGGGGGTCATGAACGCCTCCTGGATGGTTGAGGGCGCGCGTCCCCGTCGCGCCGCGCCCGGGTGGCGCCGCCGCGCCGGCCCGGCGGGCGGGGTCCCACCGCTCCTCTCGCCCTACGCCTCGACCGCTCCCTCGGGCGCGGCGTCGCGACAGAGCGTCCGGAGCACCTGCCGGACGACGTCCCCAGGATACCCGCGGCGCCGAAGATAGTCATGGAGCCGGCGCGCGACCTGGTCCGGGCCGTGGCGTCGGAGGGTCGCCAGACGCCGCACTCCGGCCAGCTGCGCCCGGGCCAGCTCGCTCGTGTCCTCGAACGCGCGGTCGATCGCGGCGTCCACGAGCGGCCGCGCCACGCCGCGCACCCGCAGCTCCTCGCGCAGGCGCTGGCGCCCGAACGATCGGCCCCGGGCCCGGGACTCCGCCCAGGCGGCGGCGAAGGCGCGATCGTCCACGTAACCGCGCGCCTCGAGGTCGGCCACCACGGCGTCGGCCACGTCGGGCGGGGCGCCGCGGCGACGAAGGCGGCCGGTGAGGTCCTGACGCGTCCAGGGCTTCCGGGCGAGCAGATCGAGGGCCACGGCCCGCGCTCGACGCGCGTCGAGCGCCGGCCGCGCCCCCGCAGGCGAAGCTTGCCGGACCCCGGTCACCGGAGCGATCCCGAGCGATGGCTCGGGCGGGCCGTCAGTCCCCGTTCCCGACGGGCTTGAGCCCGACGGCGTGGCGGACCGCCACTTCCATCTCGGCCAGCATCTTCGGGTTCTCCTTGAGGAACTTCCGGGCGTTGTCCCGCCCCTGGCCGATCCGCTGGTCGCGGTACGAGAACCACGTGCCGCTCTTCTCGACGATCCCCTGCACCACCGCGAGGTCCAGCACGTTGGCCTCGCGGGAGATGCCCTCGCCGTACATCACGTCGAACTCGGCCTCGCGGAACGGCGCCGCCAGCTTGTTCTTCACCACCTTGACCTTCGTGTGGACGCCGACCGACTCCGTCCCCTGCTTGAGGGCGTCCATCCGCCGGATGTCCAGGCGAATCGAGGCGTAGAACTTCAGCGCGCGGCCCCCCGACGTCGTTTCGGGGCTGCCGAACATGACGCCGATCTTCTCGCGGATCTGGTTGATGAAGATCACGGCGGTGCCGGAGCGCGCGATCGCGGCGGTGAGCTTCCGGAGGGCCTGCGACATGAGCCGCGCCTGGAGCCCGGGCAGCGACTCCCCCATCTCGCCCTCGAGCTCGGCCTTCGGCACGAGCGCCGCGACGGAGTCGATCACGATCACGTCGATCGCGCCCGAGCGGACCAGGTGCTCGGTGATCTCGAGCGCCTGCTCGCCCGTGTCGGGCTGCGAGATCAGGAGCTCGTCGATGTTCACGCCGAGCCGCTTGGCGTAGGCCGCGTCGAGGGCGTGCTCGGCGTCGACGAACGCCGCGTAGCCGCCCGCGCGCTGGGCCTCCGCGATCACGTGGAGGGCGAGGGTCGTCTTCCCCGAGGACTCCGGGCCGTAGATCTCCGTGACCCGCCCGCGGGGGATCCCGCCGATGCCGAGCGCCACGTCGATGGTGAGCGCGCCGGTCGGGACGACCGCCGTCTCCTCGAGCGCGCCCGACGCGCCGAGCTTCATGACGGCGCCCTTGCCGAACTGCCGCTCGATCTGGGAGAGCGCCAGCTCGAGTGCTTGCCGGCGGTCCTTGTCGGCCTTCGATTCGGCCTTCTCGGACTTCGACTCTGCCTTGGACTCTGCCATCACGTCCCTCCGTTCGTCCCTGCGCGACCTCCGGGTCGCCGGGCTTGGCCGCGGGTCTCGCTCCATGTCGGCGCCATTCTAGAGGGGGCCCGCCCGACATGTCAACAGAAGATGAGTACACTACATCTTGGGGCTCCCGCATCAACCCCCCCCTATGACTCGTCAATGGGGCGTCGGCCAGCACGCTGTACCGGGACCCGCGCGGATCGAGGTCCGATCGCATCAGGTGGATCGCTCCCACGCGGACCTCGCCGAATGCGGGCCCCTCTCCCAGCACCCGGACCAGTTCGCCGGCGCCGCGCGGGTCCCGCGCCCGGGCCAGCGTGACGTGGGGATGGAACGCCCGGCTTTCCCCCGGGAGACCCCGGGCCACCAGCGCCGTCTCGAGCGCGGCGATAGAGCGTCCCGAGCTCCGCGCTCCCGGCGGTGACGCTGGCCCAGAGCACCCGCGGCGCGCGCCCGACGGAAAGCCCCCGAGCCCCCCGAGCCTGACCGTGAACGCCGGGACGGCCGCCGTCGCGGCCACCAAGGCCTCCCGGACGGGCTCGAGCATCGCCGGCTCGATCGCCCCGAGGAACCGGAGCGTGAGATGGAGATTGTCCGCCCGCACCCACGCGAGCCCGCGCGTCTGTCCGCGAAGCTCCGCGCTCACCGCCGCCAGACCGGCGCGCACGCGCTCCGGCAGCAGCACGGCGACGAAGGCTCCGCACCGTCTCCGCGCTCAACGGGGCTCCCCGCCAACCCGACCCGCTGGCTCCCATACGCCTGAGGATCGGAGCAACCGGAATGCCACCGCCGGCGAGCGCCCGGGAGGCCCCAGGGCCGCCGTGGGGCGGCGCGGTCCGGCGGTCTACCGCCGCGACGCCGCACCGGGACCGCACCGTGCGCGTACGGGATGACACCGGAGAGAGACACGCCGACGGCAGGCCTACACGTGAGCGGCTCAGGTCGCCTCCAGGCACCGGCGGCGGAGAAGGTCCAGCGCCCGCACGGCGGACAGCGCCTTGTTGCCTTCCCGGTCGCGGTCGAAGCGATGGCGCTCGACGACGGCGCCCCGCGCGTCCGCGAGGCCGACGAACACCGTCCCGACCGGCTTCGCCGGCGTCCCGCCGTCGGGACCGGCGATCCCGGTGACGGAGACCCCGAGGTCGGTGCCCGCGCGCTCGCGCGCCCCGTGCGCCATCGCCTCGGCGCAGGCCGCCGAGACCGCCCCGTGCGCCCGCAGCACGGCCTCCGGCACGCCGAGGAGCGCCTGCTTCGCCTCGTTCGAGTAGACGACGAAGCCCCGGTCGAAGTAGGCCGAGCTGCCGGCCACCTGGGTCAGCCGGTGGCCCACGAGGCCGCCGGTGCAGGACTCGGCGAGGGCGACGGTGAAGCCCCGCGCACGGAGGAGGCGGCCGACCACCACCTCCAGCGTCTCGTCGTCGACCCCGTACCAGGCCGCGCCGAAGGCCCCGCGGAGCGCCGGCTCGAGGGTGGCGAACGCCGCCTCGGCGCGGGCCGGCGAGTCCGCGCGGAGCCTGACGCGCACCCAGCACTCCTCCCCGGTGTCGACCACTTGACCGCTCACGCCCTCCGCCCCGCGAAGCGCCGCCTGGAGCTGGGCCTCCGCCGTGCCCGCATCGACCCCGACGAGCCGGAGCGTGCGGACCGGGGCGCCCGGCCCTCCGGCCGCCTGGGCGACCCGCGGGAGGAGATGCGTCCGGGCGAGCGCCACGGCCGCCGCGGGCGGCGGGCAGCACGAGGACCACGGCGTTCCCAGCTCCGCGAGAAGCCCCGGCTCACCCGCCTCGGTCGGCGCGAGCACCGTGGCCCCCTGGGGCACGAGCGCCAGCTGCTCCGCCCGCCCGGGCACGGCCTGCCCCCGCGCGGCGTAGGCGTTCGTGAGGACCTCGAGGGCACGGCCGCTCAGGACGAGGCGGCTCCCGAGGCACCGCGCGAGCGCCTGGCGGAGCGTCCCGGCGCCCTCACCCTCGCCCACCGCCACGACGAAGGCGCTCTCGGCCGCGGCCTGGCGAAGCGCGCGCTCGACCGCCTCTTCCTCGGCAGGCACGGCGTGGCGGGCGCGGATCGGGCAGCCGGCGCGCTCGAGAACCCGGCCCACCGCCAGCGCCGCGTCGGCGCCCGTCCCCGCGGGGTCGGCCGACACGGTCACCAGCTCGGCGGTCAGCACGGATCAGACGAGGTGGCGCAGCTGACCGAGGAGGCTCACGTAGATGCCGGCCAAGAGGTCGTCCGCCACCACGCCGAGCCCGCCGGGCAGATCCTGCAGCTTGTTGATGCCGAGCGGCTTCACGACGTCGAAGACCCGGAAGGCCAGGAAGAGCCCGAGCACCCAGGGCAAGGTCCGCGGGTTCCCGTAGCAGGCGATCAGCATGCCGGCGACCTCGTCGATGACGATGGCCGTGGGGTCCTTCGTCGCCGAGGCGCTCTTCCTCACGGCCGGCCGCCCAGATCCCGACGATCGAGACGATCGCGGCGCCCGAGCAGGCGAGGTCGGTCGGGCTGAACCACCAGACCGCGAGAGCGACCGGAAGACTCGTGACGGTGCCGGGCGCGAACGGCGAGTAACCGAGCCCCCCGACCGTCGCGATCCAGCGAGCCAGCTGCGAACCGCGCCCGCCGCCGCGGGCGGCTCAGCGGCGGCGAGGGTCCCGACAAGATCGTAGCCGTCGACCTCGAGGATCTCGACGCGGGACCCGACGGCCGGGCGCGAGGTCCCGGTCCCGGAGGTACACGACCCCGTCGATCTCCGGGGCCTGGGCGACGGTCCGGCCCTCCCACGGGAAGGCGGGGTCCTCGCTGGGACCGTCGATCAGCACCTCGTGGACGGACCCCAGAAGCGCGCTCTGGCGCTCCCAGGCCAGGCGGTCCTGGGTCTCCTGGACCAGCCGCGCCCGCTCCTCGGCGACCTCCGCCGGGACCGGCGCCGGCAGCGAGGCCGCCGGCGTGCCCTCCTCGGCGGAGTAGACGAAGCTCCCGACGCGATCGAAGCGCGTGTCGTCCAGGAACGCGAGGAGCGTCTCGAAGGCCGCCTCCGTCTCCCCCGGAAAGCCGACGAGGACGGTCGTCCGGAGCGTCGCGTCCGGGATGGCCTCCCTCAGCATCGCGACGATCTCCGCCATGCGCCGCCGCGTCACCCCGCGCCGCATGGCGCGAAGCACGCCGTCGTCGGCGTGCTGGATCGGCATGTCCACGTACGGGAGCGCCCGGGCCTGTCCGAGCTTCCGGACGAGCCCGTCCGTCACGTGCGCCGGATGGAGGTAGAGATAGCGGAGCCACGGGACCGCCGTCTCCGAGAGCCCCAGGAGCAGGTCGCCGAAGTCCGGGCGCCCCGGCCCGCCGGGCAGGTCCTTCCCCCACGCGAGGGTGTCCTGGGAGACCAGCACCACCTCCTGGACGCCGTCCCGCGCGAGCGCCTCCACCTCGGCCACGACGTCGGCGAGCGGGCGGCTCCGATGCCGGCCGCGCATCATCGGGATCGCGCAGAAGGTGCAGCCCATGTTGCAGCCCTCGGCGATCTTCACGTAGGCGTACGGGACGCGGCCGAGACGGACCCGGGGCGCGTCGGCGCGGTACACGTATCCGGGCGGGGCGCCCGCGCACCCAGCGGCGCGCGTGTCCAGCCGGCGGACCACGTCCACGATCCGCGGGAGCTCCCCGGTCCCGACGAGCGCGTCGATCTCCGGCATCTCCGTCAGGAGGTCGGCCCCGTAGCGCTGGGGGAGGCACCCGGCCACCACGAGGCGCCGGCCCGGGACGCGGGCCTTCCACGCCGCCAGCTCGAGGATCGTCTCGATCGACTCCTGCTTGGCCCGGTCGATGAACGCGCACGTGTTCACGACGACGCAGTCGGCGGCCTCGGCCTCGGTCACCGGGGCCACCCCGTCCTGGGCCAGCAGCCCGAGCATCAGCTCGCCGTCGACCTGGTTCTTGGGGCAGCCGAGGCTCACGAGATGGACGTTCATGGCAGGGATCGAGTATAGCATCGGGCCCGCGCCCCCGGCCCGCGCGGGCCCGCGCTCACGGCGCGCGGCGCGCGCGCGACGCGTCAGGACGGCCGGGCGCGCCACGCAGACGGTCAGGTACCCGTGGCGCCGGACGGCGGGCACGCGCCGGTACAGCCAGGCGAACGCCCGCACCGGCGGCCGGCGAGACCCGCGAGACCGGAGCGGCGGGTGTGGAGCCAGAGGTCGAGCATCCGGAGCCAGCCGGGGATGAAGAGGATGCCCGTGCGCGCAGTGACCCGGAATCCGGCCGACTCCAGCAGACGCCGGAGCTCGCCGGGCGTGAACGACTTCTCCATCCCGTAGCCGTAGAGTCCCACGAGGTTCATCACGTGGACCATCAGCGGCCGGAGGAACGGGTCGAGCTTGTTGGGCACGCCGACGATCGCCGTGCCGCCCGGCCGGAGGATCCGGAAGATCTCCCGGACCGCCTGGGCGTATTCCTCGAAGTGCTCGATCGTCCCCATCGAGTAGACGGCGTCCACCGAACCGGCCCGGAACGGGATCGCCCGGACGTCGCCGACCACGAAGCCGGGCTGATGGCCCTGGAGCACCTGGGCGCGCCCCGCACGACGTCGATCGAGACGTCGACACCCATGGGGCGGGCGCCATTGTCGGCCGCCCACCGCAGGATCTCCGTGTTCTTCGCCTCGTCCCAGAGGTCGGTCTTGAACACCACGAGGTCGCGAAGCTTGGGGAGGTACGTCTCGAAGAGCCACCGCTCGCAGTCGAAGTAGTAGGCGGTGGACACCGCCCCCTTGAGCGACGGGAAGTTCGCCCCGACGTCATCCCAGAAGGACGGGGGGGTCTCCGGAGCCGGCTGCATGAAGTCATACCATGCCACAGGTCACGGGCGGTCGGCGAGCCCTTCTTAGCGGGGCCCTAAGAGGCCGGGGTCGGGACCGTCGAACCCGGGCCCGTCGACGCTCGGCCACGGTCTCGCGGCTGGAGCCGGGCCATCGCGGCCTTGAGGCGAGGCCTGCCTGCCGGGCCACCCTCTTGACACGCGTGGCCCGGCCCACTAACGTGCTGGGCACGATGCGACGGGGTGTGCACGCCCTGCGGCCGGACGGGCCGCCGCTGGTGGGCGTGGCGCTGGTGGCGCCCCTCGCCCCGGAGGGACCCGGACCCGCGTAGCGATCACCGGACGTAGCCGAGAGGAGAGTCAGAGCCGAGGTGAGCGGGACGGTCCCCGCGAGCCCGGCTTTTTTGGTTTCGGAGAGGCCGCCGCCGTCCCCCGGCCGCGGGCCCGAGGCGCCGGCCGAGAAAAGGAGCCGTCGATGTCGATCCGCGCCGAGCCGCCGCGGTCTCCGCCGGGGGCCGCGCGGCGGGCGGGCGCCCCCAACGTGGTGCCCGTCTCGCGCGAGCTGCTCGCCGACCTGGAGACCCCCATCTCCGCGTACCTTCGCCTGCGCGACCTCCCCTCGAGCTTCCTCCTCGAGAGCGTGGAAGGCCCGGAGCAGGTCGCGCGCTTCTCGGTGCTGGGCGGCGATCCCCGCTTGATCCTCGAATGCGACGGCGCCGAGGTGCGCGTCCTCCGGCCCGACGGCTCGGTGCTCGAGCGCGGGCGCCCCCTCGAGACGCTCGCGCGGTATCTCGGGCGCTACCGGGCGGCACGGGATCCGGAGCTTCCGCCCTTCACCGGCGGCTTCCTCGGCTACCTCGCGTACGACGCGGTGCGCCTGTGGGAGCGGCTCCCCGCGCGGCCGCCCGACGACCTCGGCCTTCCCGTCTTCCGGCTGGCGCTCATGGACACGGTCGTCGCGTTCGACCATCGGCGCCACACGATGCGCATCGTCGCGAACGCGTTCCTCGACGAGGACGGGGGCGCCGCGACGGCCGAGGCGCGGGCGCGCGAGCGGATCGACCAGGTCCTCGAGCGGCTCCGGAGCGCCCGGCCGCCCGAGCCGGCCGCGGTGGCGACGACCCTCGCGCCCCGCTCGAACTGGGCGCCCGACGCCTACTGCGCCGCCGTGGAGCGCGCGCAGGAGCACATCCGCGCCGGCGACATCTACCAGGTGATCCTCTCGCAGCGCTTCGCGACGCCGGTCCCCGGGCTCGACCCCCTCGCCATCTACCGCGCCCTCCGCGTCGTGAATCCCTCGCCGTACATGTTCCTCCTCGACGCCGGGGACGGGGCGACCCTCGTGGGCTCGTCGCCCGAGCGCCTGGTCCGGCTCGAGGACGGCCGGATCGAGATGCGGCCGCTCGCCGGCACCCGCCCGCGCGGCCGCGACCGCGACGAGGACGAGGCGCACGCCGCGCGCGCTGCTCGCCGACCCGAAGGAGCGCGCCGAGCACGTGATGCTCGTCGATCTCACGCCGGAACGACGTGGGGCGCGTCGCCCGGTACGGCTCGGTCCGGGTGAGCGAGCTCCTGTCGATCGAGCGCTACTCGCACGTGATGCACCTCGTCTCCCACGTCGAGGGCGCCCTCGCCCCGGGCCGGTCTCCGTGGGACGTGCTCCAGGCGGTGTTCCCGCACGGGACGGTGAGCGGGGCGCCGAAGGTGCGGGCGATGGAGATCATCGACGCGCTCGAGCCGGTCGCCGCGGGCCCTACGCCGGGCGCGTCGGCTACTTCGGCTTCGACGGGTCGCTCAACACGGCCATCACGATCCGCACCGTGCTCGTGCGCAGGCGGCACGGCCTACGTCCAGGCCGGCGCGGGGGTCGTCTCCGACTCGGTGCCGGAGCGGGAGCAGGAGGAATGCGTCGCCAAGGCCCGGGCCCTCATGGCGGCGATCGAGCGGGCCGGCCGGACCGGCGGGAGGCCCTGATGCTGCTCATGATCGACAACTACGACTCGTTCACCTACAACCTCGTCCAGTACCTCGGCGAGCTGGGCGCCGAGCTCGCCGTCTACCGGAACGACGCGATCACGGTGGACGAGGTCGAGCGGCTCGCGCCGGCGGCATCGTCGTGTCGCCCGGGCCGGGCACGCCGCGCGACGCCGGCGTCTCGATGCGCCTCATCCGCGCGGTGCGCGGAGCGCGTCCCGATCCTCGGCGTCTGCCTCGGCCACCAGGCGATCGGCGAGGTCTTCGGCGGCATCGTCGAGCGCGGGCCGGTGCTCGGTCCACGGCAAAACGCGCCGATCCACCACGACGGGCGGGGCGTGTTCGCGGGGCTGCCGAGCCCCTTCGAGGCGACCCGCTACCACTCGCTCGTCGTCCGGCGGGCGGGACTGCCCGCCTGCCTCGAGGTGTCGGCGGAGAGCGAGGACGGGCTCGTCATGGGCCTTCGCCACCGCGAGCTCCCGGTCGAGGGCGTCCAGTTCCATCCCGAGTCGATCCTGACCGTGTCGGGGAAGGCGCTCCTCGGCAACTTCCTCGCCCGGCTCGGCCCGACGGCGCCCGACCTGACGGGACCGTCCGGCCCGGCGTCCCGGATGGTCCGGTGAGGCCCGACCGTGAGACCGGCCCGGACGGCGCGACCGCGGGGCGGCGCCCCCGCGTGTTCAGCGGCATCCAGCCCTCGGGCGACCTGCACATCGGCAACTACTTCGGCGCGATCACAGTGCTGGGCGGCCCAGCAGGGCGACAACGACGAACTTCTTCTTCGTCGTCGATCTCCACTCGCTCACGGTGTCCGCAGACGCCGAGACCCTCCGCGACTACGCCGTTCGCTGGCCGTCGTCCTGCTGGCGGCCGGGCTCGATCCCGGCCAGTGCACGCTCTTCGTCCAGTGCCACGTCGCGCCCAACGACCGAAGCTGGCCTGGCTCCTCAACTGCGTCACGCCGATGGGCTGGCTGGACCGAATGACGTCAGCTACAAGGACAAGGCCACGCGCCAGGAGTCCGCGCGAGCACGGCCTCTTCGCCTACCCGGTCCTCCTGGCGGCCGACATCCTGCTCTACGACGCCGACGAGGTGCCGGTGGGCCAGGACCAGAAGCAGCACCTCGAGATCACCCGCGACATCGCCGAGCGGTTCAACCACGCTCTACGGCGACGCTCGGTCTTCCTGCCCGCCGGCCGTCGATCCTCGACGGCGGTGCGCCGGGTGCCTGGGGCTGGACGACCCGCCGTGAAGATGTCGAAGAGCTATGCCCACGTCCAGGGCCATGCCATCCGCGATGCTCGACGAGCCGGACGAGATCCGGCGCGCCATCGCGCGCGCGGTCACCGACTCGGGGCACGAGATCCGCTTCTCGGAGGAGCCCGCCCGGGCGGGTGTGAACAACCTCCTCGGCATCTACCAGGCCGTCACCGGCAAGACGCCGCCGGCCGTCGAGGCCGACTTCGCCACCGCGCGGGGCTACGGCGACCTCAAGCGCGCGGTCACCGACGTCGTGATCGCCCCGCTCGACGCCCATCCGGGAGCGCCACGCCGCGCTGATGCAGGACCCCGCCGAGCTGGACCGGCTCCTCGCGCGCGGCGCGGACCGGGCTCGCGCGAGCGCCAACCCAAGCTCGACGAGATGAAGCGACGGATGGGCCTGATCCTGCCCGCCTGAGCGCGCCGCGCGGCGGGGTGCGGTGGCGGCGGCGCTACTCCGAGCGGTAGTTCGTGAACTGCATCTCGATGCCCAGGTCCTGCTCCCGGAGGGTCTTGATCACCGCCTGGAGGTCGTCCCGGTTCTTGCCGAACACGCGGACGTGGTCCTCCTGGATCTGGGCCTGCACCTTGAGCTTCGAGTCCTTGATCAGGCGGACGATCTCCTTCGCCTTCTCCATCGGGATCCCCTGCTGGACCTCGATCCGCTGGCGCACGGTGCCGCTCGCGGCCGGCTCGACCTTGCCGTAGGTGAGCGCCTTCAGCGGCACGCCCCGGCGATGGAGCTTCGACTGGAGGACGTCGAGGACCTGCTTCAGCGTGTAGTCGTTGTCCGTGTGGACGGTGATCCCGTCCTTCTCCAGCCCGAGCTCCGTCTTGGTCTGCTTGAGGTCGTAGCGCGTCTGGATCTCGCGGGTCGCCTGGTGCACCGCGTCGGTGACCGCCTGCGGGTCGACCTTGCACGCGACGTCGAAGGAGTTCTCAGCCTTGGCCATCATCCTCTCTCTTCAGTGCTGGACCACCGCGACACCCGGCGGGGGGACGAAGACGAACAGGGCGTCGGACAGCCCCGAGTTCACCACCGTGTCTCCGAACCGCACGGTCACGGTGTTCCCGAGCTCGTCGTGGACGATCGCCTGCCGCACGAGCCAGCTGCGGGGGTCGACCGAGACGATCAGGCGCGTCGAGCAGCGGCTGCGGGCGCTTCGGCACGAGGTCCAGGACGACGAGCCCGTCGGCGTCGGTCGGCTGGGCGGGGTTGAGGAAGCGCGGCGTCGAAGTGCTCCCGCACCTGGCCGAGGCCCTGGAGGAAGCTCCCCGCGGGACCGGCGAGCGCGGCGGGCGCGGCGCTCACGTTCACCTGCTTGAGCTGGGGCGTGTAGATCCAGAGCCGCGTGCCGTCGGAGACGACCTCCTGGGGCGTGGGGGTCTGGTACTCCCAGCGGAGGCGCCCGGGCTTCTTCAGATAGAGCGTGCCGCGGGCGTCGACGGTCTGGTTCAGCGCCTTGTTGTGCGCCGCCTGCCGGAATGGGGCCTTGAGGTCGGTCACCCGCCGCTGGGCCTGCTCGAGGGCGCTCACGGCCTCGTCGAGGGTCGGGGCGGCGGTCGCCCCGGGGGCGAGCCCCACGACACCGGCATACACCAGGATCAGGCAGAGCGCGAAGGGTCGCATGCGCATCGCGGCAACGGGGTGACGCCGGCCGGAGCCGGCGTCCGGGCTAGAGTCCGAGCTCCTCGAGGGCCTCCACGATGACGGCCTTCGACGCGAGGTGGACGTCGTTCAGGTGGATGAGGTAGCCGGACAGCCCGTCGGGGAGCTGGAAGGGAATCTCGCACTTCCGGCACCACTCCTGACGGGTCGGGATCTCGATGCGATAGGTCTGGATCACCCACCGCAGGAGCTGGCTCTCGCGGCGAACGCCCACCCGCTGGGTCGGCACGCCGAAGGCCTCCTCGAACATCTGGGCGACGGCGCACGCGCGATCGCCGTCCGTCAGCGCGCCGAACGCCTGCGGGCGCGTGCTCTGTCGCAGAAACTCACTGAGCGTCATCGCGTTCCATACGATGCCCGAGCGGCCCGGGCACTGTCAACCACTTGCGGAGGAATCGGGCGTGTCACTCTGGCATGCGCCGAGGTACACCACCCGTCGTGGCTGCATCGAATGAGAACACCGTCGCGTGGGTCCACGGGCGCCGGTCAGTGGGAGGCGGAGCGCCGGAGCAGGTACTCGGGGCCGACGAGGATCTGGCGCGGCTTGGCGCCGTCGCCGGGACCGATGATGCGATCCTGCTCCATGAGGTCGATGAAGCGGGCCGCCTTCGGGTAGCCGAGCCCCATGCGGCGCTGGATGAAGCTGATCGACGCCTGCTTCTGGCTCACGATCAGCTCGACCGCGCGCCAGTAGGTGTCGTCGCGGTCGTCCTCGCCGCCGCCGCCGCCGTTGCCGCCCCGCTCGTCGCGGATGGGCTTGACCAGGCCCTCCTCGAACACCGCCTGACCCTGCTCCTTGAGGAAGCGGACCACGTCGCGGACCTCCGCCTCCGAGACCCACGCCCCGTGGATCCGGACCGGTCGGGAGGTGGCCGGCGGCACGAAGAGCATGTCGCCCCGGCCGATCAGCTGCTCGGCGCCGTTCTGGTCGAGAATCGTGCGCGAGTCCACCTTGGACGCCGCCTGGAAGGCGATCCGCGCCGGGAAGTTCGCCTTGATGAGGCCCGTGATCACGTCGACCGAGGGACGCTGGGTCGCGATGATCAGGTGGATCCCCACCGCGCGGGCGATCTGCGCCAGCCGCGCGAGCGAGGTCTCCACCTCCCCCGCCGAGACCATCATCAGGTCGGCCAGCTCGTCCACGATGATGATCCAGTAGGGCAGGCGCTCGGCCGGCTCGACCGCCTGGTTGTAGCCCTCGATGTTCCGGACCGACTTCTCCGCGAGGAGCTTGTAGCGGTCGTCCATCCGGCCGACGATCCACCGGAGGCGGGAGGCCGCCTCCTTCGCGTCGGTCACGACCGGCGCCAGGAGGTGCGGGATCCCCTCGTACATCCCGAGCTCCAGGCGCTTCGGATCGATCATGAGGAGGCGCGCCTCGGCGGGGGTGCGGCGGAAGAGGATCGAGCAGATCATCGCGTTGAGCCCGGCCGACTTGCCCGCCCCCGTCGCCCCGGCGACGAGGAGGTGCGGCATCGACGCCAGGTCCGCGACGGCCGGCTGGCCGATCGCGTCGCGCCCGAGGGCGAGGGCCAGCGGGGCTTTCGACTCCTTGAACTCCTTGGAGAGGAAGATCTCGCGGAGAGACACGGTGGAGGGCTCGGGGTTCGGCACCTCGATGGCGACGCTCCCCCGCCCGGGCACCGGGCCGAAGACGCGGACCGCGCCGGCCTTCATCGCGAGCGCGAGGTCGTCCGCGAGGTTCACCACCTGGTTCACCTTGATCCCGGGTCCCGGCTCGAACTCGTACCCCGTGATCACGGGCCCCGGGTTGATCCGCGCGATGTGGCCCTTCACCCCGAAGTCCTCGAGCCGCTTCCGGAGGTGCTCGGCGTTCTGGCGGAGCTCCTCCTCGCTCTCCGTGCGCCGGCGCTCGCCGCCCGCCGCCGCCTTCAGGAGCGACACGGGCGGCAGCTGGAACGTCGCGCCGGGCTGGGCGAACCCGAAGATCTCCTGCTTCGCGCGGCGGCCGTCGGCCGGCCGGGGCCGCTCCTCGCCCGCCCCCGCCCGGTCCGCCGAGGGCCGCGGCCGCTCCTCGCTCCGGGCGCGGGCACGCTCCGGGGGCCGCTCGGCGGCCGCCGGCAGCGGCAGCTCCGGAGGCAGCGCGATGGCGGGCGCCGGCGGCGCCGGGCGCGGCTCGACGCACGAGCGCGCGGGCGGGCGGGGCGGGCCGCGGGCGCGGCGACGGGAGCCGCGGCGCGAGCCGCCGACCGGCGCTCCCGCCCCAGGCGCGCCCACCCGGACAGGCGCGCGATCAGGGTCCGCGAGAGGCCCGCGTAGGACGCCTGGGTGATGCACAGGCCGGCCACCGCCATGAGCGTGAGGAGCAGGACCAGGGCACCCACGTCACCCAGGGTGCGCCGGAGCGCGCCCGCCACGGCCCAGCCGAGCCACCCGCCCCGGTGGAGCCAGACGCCGCGCACCGGCCCCGAGAACTGGGCCAGGAGCCCCGTGACCGCCAGGAGGCCGAGCACGGTCCCGACCGAGATCGAGAGCGTCCCCACGGCGAACGGCCGCGTGAAGGCCGCGAACGCCCACACCATCAGCATCACCGGCACGAGGTACGCGGCGTAGCCGACGGTCGTGAAGAGCGCCCAGCCGACCCAGAGCCCCACGACGCCGACCCGCGCCTCCTGGTCCACCCAGCGAAGCGCCGGGTCGTAGGACAGGAGGGCGACGCCCAGATACGCGGCGAGCCCGAGGGCGACGACGCCCTGGGCCTCCCGAAGCCACCGGGCGGCGAGCTTGGGCTGGGGGGCCCGGGCCTTGGCCTTCGCCATCAGGCCTCCAGCACGATGGGCAGCACGATCGGCTTCCGGTCGTACCGCTGGCTGATGAAGCGCCGGAGCGTGCCGCGGAGGAGCGCGACCAGCGCCTCGCGCCCGAGCGGCGACGCGCTGCGCTCCGCGGCGAGGGCCTCCCGCAGCGCGGCCCGGGCCTCCTCCAGCACGGCCTCGGCCTCGCGCTCGTAGACCCAGCCCCGCGAGACGATCTCCGGCCCCGCGACGACCGCGCCGGTGCCGCGATCCACGGTCACGGCGACGACCACCATCCCGTCCTCGGCGAGGAGCTGGCGGTCGCGGAGCACCACCGGCCCCACGTCCCCGACCCCTTTCCCGTCGACCAGCACGCGGGCGAGCGGCACGCGGTCGAGCACGCGGGCGCCGGTCTTGGTGAGCTCGATCCGCTGCCCGTCCTCGACGACGAAGACGTGCTCGGCCGGAAGGCCCACCTCCTGCGCCAGACGGCCGTGCGCCCGGAGGTGCCGGTACTCCCCGTGAACCGGGATGAAGAACTGCGGCCGGACGAGGTTCAGCATGAGCCGGAGCTCGTCCTGGGACGCGTGGCCCGAGACGTGGACGAACGCCACCTCCTCCCACAGGACCTCGGCGCCCTGGCGGAGGAGCTGGTTGATCACGCGCGTGACCCTGCGCTCGTGGCCCGGGATGACCCGGGCCGAGAGGATCACCAGGTCGCCCTCGCCCACGCGCAGGGACTTGTGCTCCGCGGCGGCCATCAGGGCCAGCGCCGAGTTCGGCTCCCCCTGGCTGCCCGTGGAGATGATCACCTGGCGGTAGGGCGGCAGCGCCAGCAGGTCCTCGAGAGACAGGAGCGTCCCGTCGGGCACGCGGAGGTAGCCCAGCTCCGCGGCCAGGCGCACGCTGGTGTCCATGCTCCGCCCGAGGAGCGCGACCTTGCGCCCGAAGGCGGCGGCGAGGTCGAAGATCTGCTGGATGCGGTGCACGTGCGAGGCGAAGGTCGCCACGATGACGCGCCCGGGGGCGCGACGGACCCGGTCGCTCAGCGCGCGCCCGACCTCGTGCTCGGACGGCGTGGTGCCCGGCCGGTCGACGTTCGTGGAGTCGGCCATGAGGCAGAGGACGCCGCGCTCCCCGAGCTCGGCGAGGCGGTGGTAGTCGGAGCGCTCGCCGTCGATCGGGTTCGAGTCGAACTTGAAATCCCCCGTGTGGACGAGGGTGCCGACCGGCGTGTCGATGCCGTAGCCGAGGCCGTCGACGACCGAGTGGGTGACCCGGATCGGCTCGACGCGGAAGCTGCCGACGTCGAAGGCGCGCCGAGGCTCGACCGGCACGAGGCGGGCGCGCTCCAGGAGGCCGTGCTCGCGCAGGCGCTCGCCGGCGAGCGCCAGCGCCATCCGGGGCCCGTACACCGGGACGTCGAGCTCGCGCAGCAGATACGGGAGCGCTCCGATGTGGTCCTCGTGGGCGTGGGTCAGGATGACCCCGCGCACCTGCTCCCGCCGCGCGAGGAGGTACGAGAAGTCCGGGATGACGTAGTCCACCCCGGGCATCTCGTCGTCCGGGAACATGAGCCCGCAGTCGACGGCCAGGAGATCCTCGCCCGACTCGAGCAGCATCATGTTGAGGCCGATCTCGCCGAGGCCGCCGAGCGGGAGGATGCGAACGCTGGGCTCGATCGCAGGGTCGCCCGGAGCCCCGGCCGCAGCGCTGGCCGGGATGACGCGGTCGGTCATACTTGGGCGTAGCGTATCACGCAGCCTCGAAGCGCCCTAAAAACCGGGCCGCGCCGGCACGCGCCCGGAACGGGCCGCTCAGCCGGCCGGCGCGCGACCCAGCACGTCGGCCAGCCGGGCGAATTCCTCGAGCGAGAGCGTCTCGGCCCGGCGCCCGCCGTCGATCGCCGCCTCGGCCAGAGCGGCGGCGAGCCGCCCGGCGCTGCCCAGGCCTCCGCCCCGGAGGGCGTTCCCCAGGGTCTTCCGGCGCTGGCCGAAGGCGGCCCGGACCACGCTCGCGAACGCGGCCTCGTCGCGGACCTCGACCCGCGGCGTGGACCGGAAGACGACCCGGATCACGGCGGACTCGACGGCCGGCGGCGGCCGGAACGCGGTGGGGGGCACGACCTCGAGCGGGGTCACATCGGCCCAGCGCTGCCAGAAGATCGAGAGGGCGCCGTAGTCGCGCCCCCCGGGGGGCGCGGTGAGGCGCTCCGCCACCTCGCGCTGGAGCATGAGGACCGCGGCGGCGAGCGTGGCGCGCGCGTCGAAGAGACGCCCGAGGATGGGCTTGGACACGCTGTACGGGAGGTTGCCCACCACGAGCACCCGCCCGCCCGGGTCGGGACGGAGCGCGCCGAGGTCCTCGTAGGCGTAGTCCCGCGCGTCGGCCAGCAGGATCTCCACGCGGGCGGCGTCCGGCCAGCGGCGCGCGGACTCGGCCAGCCGAGCCTGGAGCGCGGGATCGATCTCCAGCGCGACCAGGCGTCCGACGCGCGCCGCGAGCGCCCACGTCAAGGTGCCCGGACCGGCGCCGATCTCGCAGACGACGTCGGCACGGGTCGCGTCGACGGCGTCCACGATCCGCTCCGCGACGCCGGGATCGGTCAGGAAGTGCTGTCCGAGCGCCCGCCGCCGGCGGCCGGTGGGCCGGGGGGCGCGCCCGCCTGGTCCACCCGGGCCGCCGGTCACGAGGTCGGGCCGCCCGCGGTCCGCCGGGCGCGATGCGCCGCGAGCAGGGCGGCGTGGACGGCGCGCACCTGGGCCGCGGTCTCCTCGGGCTCGCCGGAGTTGTCGACGACGAAGTGCGCGTGCCGCACCTTCGCCAGGAGCGGCATCTGGCTCGCGACGCGCCGCTCGGCCTCCGCGCGGTCGAAGCCGTCCCGGCCCATGAGCCGGGCCAGCTGCGCCTCGGGCTCGGCGTAGACGAGGACCACGCGGTCCACGTGCGCCGCGGCGCCCACCTCGATGAGGAGCGGGATGTCGAGCACGACCAGGCCGTCGAACCCCTCGGCCGTCCACGCGTCGAGAATCGCCTGTCGGCGAGCGTTGATCGCGGGATGCGTGATCCCCTCGAGGACCTTGCGGCGCGCCGGGTCCGCGAAGACGAGCGCCCCGAGACGCTTCCGGTCGAGCTGGCCGTCGGGTCTCGTGACGTCCGTGCCGAACTCCTCGACGATGCCCCGCCAGGCCGGCTCGCCCGGCGCGACGACCTCGCGGGCCAGCACGTCGGCATCGACGAGCCGGCAGCCCAGCGCCGTCAGCTGCCGGCTCACGGCGGACTTCCCCGAGGCGATCCCGCCGGTGAGGCCCACGAGGAGGAAGGGGCGCGGCGACGGGAGCCCGGTCATGTCCACCCTCGGCTGACGCCCGCGCTCAGCCGGGGAGCCGGAACTCGCCGCGCGCGACGGTCACCGCCGAGCCGCCCACCTCGACGCGCGCGATCGCGTCGGCCGTGCCGTCCACGCGGGCGAAGAGGACGCTCGGGCGGTGGATCTCGGCGCCCTGGCGGATCTCGATCTCCTCGCCGAAGGGGATGCGGCCGTGGCGCGCCAGGTGGCAGGCGAGCGGCCCGGCGGCGGAGCCGGTGGCCGGGTCCTCCGGCCACGCCGGCGCCCGGGGCGAAGGCCCGCGTCTTCCAGCGGCGCCCCTCGCCCGCGAAGCAGTTCGTCGTCCCGCGTGGATAGAGGCGCGCGAGCGCCTGGAAGTCCGGCTGGAGCGCGGCCACCTGGGCCTCGCTGTCGAGGGCCACGAAGACGTGGCGCGGGCCGTTGTCGTAGAGCTCCACCGGGAGCGCCGCGCGCGCAACCCCGAGCGCGCGGAGGAGGGGCGCCGGGTCCGCCACCGCCTCGACGCGCGGCACGGGCTGCACCATCCGGCCGAAGACGATCCGCGGACCGTCCCGCTCGATCCGGACGGGCACCGGCCCGACGCCCGTCTCGAGCACGATCTCCGGGAGCTGGAGCGGCGCCGCCAGGACGAAGGCGGCCCCCAGGACGGGGTGGCCCGCGAACGGCAGCTCGTGCCCGGGGGTGAAGATCCGGATCCGCACGTGGCCGCCCGCCCGCGCCGGGTAGCAGAAGACCGTCTCCGACAGATGCATCTCGCGGGCGAGGGGCTGGAGGAGCGCCTCCGGGATCGCGCGCGCGTCGGTGAAGACGGCGAGCGGGTTGCCCTCGAGCGGACGATCCGTGAAGACGTCGCAGATCACGTACCGGAACTCCGGCATCCTCGTCCCCCTGGGGTCAGCACTTCTAAACCACCGGCCGGGATCATGCCATCGGGTCTGGCCTGGAGCCCACGCCCCCGAACGCGGCGAACCACGTTGTCATGATATCCTCCGCAAGTCTCGGCGCCAGCCGTCGCCCGCCACCGCCGTCTCACCGCTCGTCGCTGAGCCGTCACATGCCAAGGCGTGCCGTCCCCTCGCTCATCGACCCATCGTCTCGGGCGTGGCCGAGGACCAAGCAGCCCAAGGACGCGATCAAAAAAATTCAACGCAGGCCCGTGCCCACCGGACACGTACTCCTGTACGTTGAGGATGGGCGCGGGCCGAGGACGCCGGGATGCGCCGGTCCTCGGCCAGCATGCGCTCGCCGGGACGGTGAGCGCCTGGCGTCGGGTCTCAGTCCGAGGTCGACCAGGGTCCGCGGGTAGGGCGGCACGCGTCGGCCGCCATCCAGAGCGCCACGCCGGTGGTGTTCGGCGCGCCCTGGCCGATCGCGACGCGTGTCTGCGCCGCGGCAGGGCACGCCCATGCGGAGCAGCCAGCGCCGCGAGGGCCGCCACCCGCGGCGAGCGCTCGCGACGCGCAGAACGCCGCGCCGCCCCACGGCTCCACTCCCGCAGCTTGAGGCATACCCATCAACCTCCTCGTCACCAATAGCCGTCACCCGCAGGCCTACCCGATCGTCGTTGCGCTTCGGCCTCACGCACGCAAGATCGTCGTGACCATGTGCGGGGGAACCCGGCTCGGCTCGCGGCTGGCGCCGAGCGCCAACTCGCGCCTGGTCGATCGTCGGTACCATGTTCCTTCTCCGGTCGAGGACTGGAAGATCGGCAACATTCGCCCCGAGAACACCGAGCGGGAGGAAGCTTACGTTCGTGCGGTGATCGAAATCTGCGAGCGGGAGAGGGATCGACACGATCTTCCCTTCCTGGGACCCCAAGGTCTACGTGTTCGCGAAGAACCAGGAGCGGTTCGCTCGCATGGGGGTCCGGATCCCGGTACCCGACTACGCCACGGTTGTGACCCCCCTCGACAAGTACCGGACCGTCCAGGCAGCCCTGCGGGCGGGTTTCCCCTGCCCCCGAACTTTCCTGCCCGAAACCGAGGCCGACCTCGGGCCGGCAGCGTCCGAACTCGGCTTCCCCCTGGTCATCAAGCCCCGGTTCACCTCCGGTGCAGGAGGTCTCCGCATCGTGCGAAGCCTCGAGGAGCTCCGGGAGGCCTGGCATTGGGTCACACGACGCCACGGCCGGCCGATGGTTCAAGAGTATGTCCCGGGCCTCGACAAGCGGAACTTCTACATGGTCCTGGATCGGCAGGGCCGTCGTGGTCATGTCCTGCTCTTTCAAGACCCACCGTCTGTTCCTCCGAATTCACCGGAACTCCTCTGCCGCCAGCCAGGCGGCAGAGCCGCATCCCTTCCTCGAGGACGCCGCGCGCTTTGCAGCCAGCTTCGGCTGGTGGGGCAGTGTGACCGTGCAGACCAAGGTCGACCCCCGCGACGGCCGACCCAAGCTCATGGAAGTGAACCCTCGCATGGGTCACCACCTCTGGCTGCGGACGGCGCTCGGCCTGGACGAGCCGCGCCTGTGCCTCCAGATCGCCCGCGGCGAGGATCCCGACGGCTCACGCGCCTACACCCCCGGCACCATGTTGCTGAGCCCGACCGAGGACTTCATGACGCTCGGCTACTCCGTCCTCGACCGGCTCGCGTACCGGGTCCGCACTGGCTGGCTTCGCCGGACGCCCCTCGACCCACTCAGTCCACCCATGACCCTCCAGGAGCTGGCCCGCTCCTACGCTCACACCTACCTCGGCGACAGCCCGAAGGTCTTCGACCCCTACTTCCGACGCTTCCCTCGCGACCCGCTGCCCGCTTTGCTTTGGTGGTTCGTTCACCTCGGCCAGGTCCTGCGCGCCACCAAGCACCTCGGAGGGTAGCGCCCTACACCTCGGCCCAGTCGCGGCCCTCCTTGACGTCGACCCGCAGAGGGACCGCCAGCGTCACGACGGCCTCCATGACCTCGGGGAGGAGCTCCCGCACGGCGGCGGTCTCGGCCTCCGGCACCTCGAGGAGGAGCTCGTCGTGGACCTGGAGCAGCATCCGGCTCCGGAGTCCCCGGGCGGCGAGCGCCGGCGCGAGGCGCACCATCGCGAGCTTGATGATGTCGGACGCGGTGCCCTGGATCGGCGCGTTGGCCGCCATCCGCTCGGCGGCGTTCCGGGCCACCGGATTCCGCGCGCCGAGCTCGGGCAGGTAGCGGCGCCGCCCGAGCAGGGTCGTGACGTACCCCTGGGCCCGGCCCTCGGCCACCACGCGGTCGATGTAGGCCCGGACGCGCGGGTGCGTCGCGAAGTAGTCGTCGATGAAGCGCTGCGCCTCGGCCCGGCCGATCGACACGGCCTGGGAGAGCCCGAACCCGGAGAGCCCGTAGAGGATCCCGAAGTTGACCACCTTGGCCAGCCGCCGCATCTCCGACGTGACGGCCTCGGCCGCCGCCCCCATGATCTGCGCGGCCGTGCGCGTGTGGATGTCCTCCCCTCGCTGGAACGCCTCGACCAGGGCCGGCTCCTCCGAGAAGTGCGCGAGGATCCGCAGCTCGATCTGCGAGTAGTCGGCGGCCACGAAGCGCCACCCGTCCTCCGGGATGAACGCCTGGCGGATGCGCCGGCCGAGCTCGGTGCGGATCGGGATGTTCTGGAGATTCGGGATTGGAGGACGACAGCCGCCCCGTCGCCGCGACCAGCTGGTTGAACGAGGTGTGGATGCGCCCCGTCCGCGGATGGATGAGCGTCGGGAGGGCGTCCGCGTACGTGCCCTTGAGCTTCGAGAGCTGGCGGTACTCCAGGATCTTCCCCGGGAGCGCGTGCCCGAGGGCCAGCTCCTCCAGGACGTCCACGTCGGTGGAGTAGCCGGTCTTCGTGCGCTTGAGCGGCGGCAGCTTCAGCTTCTCGAAGAGCACGACCGCGAGCTGCTTCGGCGAGTTCGGGTTGACCGCCTCCCCGGCGAGCTGGTGGATCTCCCGCAGGAGCGCGTCGAGCTGCGTGTCGAGCTCCTTCGCCAGCCGGCCCAGGCGCTCCGGGTCGGCCCGGATCCCGAGCCGCTCCATGTCGGCGAGGATGGGGACCAGCGGCACCTCGAGCGTCTCGTAGAGGGACGCGAGCGCGTGCTCGCCGAGCAGCGGCCCCTGGGACTCGGCGAGCCGCCACACGCCCGCCGCCCGGGCGCCGGTCCACGCGGCAACCCGCGCCGGGTCCATGTCGCCCACCGGCGTGCCGGCCAGGAGCGTCTCGAGCGCGCCGGGCACCCCGGGCCCGCCCGCCTCGGCCGTCAGCTGGTCGAGCGGATACCCGCTCCGCCCGGAGTTCAGGAGATACGCCGCCACCGCCGTGTCGTCGACGCTCCCCGCGCCCAGGGTGACCTCCGCGCCGCGCGCCCAGGCGACGAAGGCCTTCGTGTCGTGCCCCACGAGCGCCACGTCGGCGGGAAGCTCCGGCCGGCCCGCGTGGTAGGCCGCGCCGGCGGCCGGCGCGTACGCCGCCACGCCGTGGAGGGTGAAGTCCGGCGCGCTCCCCCCGAGGACGGGCTCGACGGCGAGGCGCCCGCCCGCGCGGAGCGAGGAACTCGCGCCACCCCGCCGGGTCGACCACCGGCACGGTCTCGGCAGGCAGGGCCACGGCGCGCGCCGGGACCTGGCGCAGCAGCGCGGAGAACTCGAGCTCGGTCCAGAGCGCGCGCAGCCGCTCCCACTGGGGCTCCCGGACCCGAAAGCTCTCCAGGTCGAACTCGATGGGGAGCGCCCCCTCGAGGACCGCCAGCTGACGCGAGAGGAAGGCCTGGTCGCGATGGCGCGCCAGCGCCTCACGGAGCTTCGGGCCGGTGACCACCGCGAGATTCGCGTAGAGCGCCTCGAGGCTCCCGAACTCCCGCAGGAGCTTCTGCGCCGTCACCTCCCCCACCCCCGGCACGCCGGGGATGTTGTCGATCGAGTCGCCCATCAGCGCGAGGATGTCGGGGATGCGGACCGGCGGCACGCCCCACTTCTCCTCGACCTTCGCGGCGTCGTAGACGACGCGCTCGCCGGTACGGCCCAGCACCGACAGCACCGTGACGCGCGGGTCCACGAGCTGGAGCGCGTCCTTGTCGGCCGTCACCAGCACCAGCTCGATCGCGGTGTCGCGGAGCCGGCGGGCCGCGGTCGCCAGGATGTCGTCGGCCTCGTACCCGGGCGCCTCGAGCAGCGGGAGCCCCATCGCCTCCAGCGACCGGCGGACCCACGGGATCTGCTCGACCAGGTCCTTCGGCATCCCGGGGCGCTGGAGCTTGTATGCCTCGAACTGCTGGTGCCGGAGCGTCGGGCCCGGCGCGTCCCAGGCGATCCCCATGTAGCTCGGCTGGTCCTCGCGGAGCAGCTTCCAGAGCATCATGGTCATCCCGAGGGTCGCGTTGGTCGGCAGGCCGCGCGAGGTCGAGAGATGGCCGATGGCGTGGTAGGCGCGGTAGAGGTACGACGGGCCGTCCACGAGATAGAAGCGCTCCGGGCTCACGCGTCCCCTCCCACGACCCGAAAATACTCCGCGCGTACGAACTCCGCCACCTGACGGTGGCGCGCGAGGAGCGCCCGGCCGCCGTCCTGGCCCGATTCCCGGGCGAGCCGCGCCAGCACGTGGCCCGTCGTCGGGAGACAGTCGGCCGGCCGCACCTGGCCCAGGCGGAGCGACCGCAGGAGCCGGCGAAGGAACTCGTAGGCGTCCAGGAGCCCGCGGGCGGTGGCCTCCGGCAGGAGCCCGAGCGCGCCGAGCCGCGCGAGGGCGAGGCGCGTCGACGGCGTCCGGAGCGTGCCGTGGCGCGCGCCGTGGCGGAGCTGGAGGACCTGGACCAGGAACTCGACGTCGACGAGCCCGCCGGCGCCGAACTTCAGATGGATGCGTCCCGGCCCCTCCCGCCCGAGCTCCCGCTCCATGCGCGCCCGGACGTGGCGGATCTCCGCCCGCTCCTCCTCCGCGAGCCCGGGGCCGAACACCCGGGCGCGGCGAAGCGCCACGAACCGCCGGGCGAGCGCCGGGTCGCCGAGGATCGGGCGGGCGCGCACGAGCGCCTGACGCTCCCAGAGGGCCGCCTCCTCCCCGAGGTAGCGGTCCAGCGTCTCCAGGGAGTGCGCGAGCGCCGTGGCCTTCCCGCCCTGGCGCAGGCGGAGGTCCACGCGGAACACCTGGCCCGTGCGCGTGATCGCGGTCAGAATCGTGTAGAGGCGGTCGACCACCCGGTCGAAGTAGACGTGCGCCTCCGCGGCGGTCTCGCGCGGCCCGTCATGGAGGACGATCAGGTCGAGGTCGGACCCGTAGTCGAGCTCCCGCCCCCCGAGCTTGCCCATGCCGACGATCAGCGCCGGCACCGGCCGCCCGTCGACCAGGGGCTCGCCCCGGACGGCTCGGACCTCGGCGGCGGCCAGATCCCAGGCGATGCCGACGCTCGCTTCGGCCAGCTCGCCGAGCGCCCACGCCACCCGGGTCGGCCGCTCGCCGAGGACGAGGTCGCGCCAGGCGATCTCGAGCTCCTCCCGCTGCTTGAACAGCCGCAGCCGGTCGGCGTCCTCCGCCCCCGGGGCGGCGAACTCGCCGAACGCCGCCCGGAGCAGGCGCGCGGACCGCGGCCGGGCCCCGGCCGAGGGGCCGAGCGCGTCGAGCAGCTCCGGCCGGGAGATCAGCGTCTGCGCGAGCCGCTCCGACCGCGTGAAGAACGTGAGCATCCCGCCGAGCAGTGCCGGGGTCGAGGCCAGCCGCGCGAGGTAGGCCGTCCGCGGCCCGGCGGTGGCCACGAAGCGCTCGAGCGCGTCGAGAGCGGCGTCCGGATCGGGGACCGACCCGAGCGCGGCCAGCGTGGCGGGCAGCAGCGTGCGCAGCGCGGTCCGGACGGCCGCCGGGACCGCGACCAGCGCGGGCCCTTCCCAGAGCAGCCGGAGGTTCTGGCGCGCGCGCTCGGGATCGGCGAAGCCGACGGCGGCGACGGCCGCCGCGTCCCACGGCGGCGCCTCCGGCGCCTCCCGCCCGGAGGCGTCGAAGAACCCCTCGAACGCGGTGCGGACCGTCCGCCGCGTCCGGTCGTAGTCGCGGAAGAACGCGTGCCGCGACGGCCGCCTGATCGCCCGTGTAGCCGAGGCGCCGCGCGAGCTTGGCGAGCTCGTCCGGATCGGCGGGCAGCGTGTGGGTCTGGAGCGCGTGGAGGATCTGCAGGCGGTGCTCCACCGTCCGGAGAAAGACGTAGCCGTGCGCGAGCCGCCCCGACTCCTCCCAGGACAGATATCCGCGCTCGGCGAGCCGGTGGAGGGCGCGCAGGCTGTTCCGCTCGCGGAGCCAGGGATCCTGCCCGCCATAGAGGAGCTGGAGGGCCTGGATGTGGAACTCGATGTCGCGGATCCCGCCCACGCCGAGCTTGACGTGGCGCTCCTGCTGCCCGCGCGCGCGCAGCCGCACGTCGATCCGGTTCTTCATCGCCCGGATCTCCCCGAGCGCCTCGCGCTCGAGCCCGGGGCGGTAGACGATCTCGCGCGCCAGGTCGACGAACGCCTGCCCGACCCGCTCGTCCCCGGCGGCCATCCGCGCCTTGATCAGCGCCTGGCGCTCCCAGAGGACCCCGCGCGTCGCATGGTAGCTGCGGTAGGCGGCGAGCGGCAGCGCCAGCGGACCGCCGGTCCCCTCGGGCCGGAGCCGGAGGTCGACCCGGTAGACGGTGCCCTCCTCCGTCATCGCGGTCAGCGCCCCGACCAGCTGCTCGGCCAGGCGCGCGAAGTACGTCCGGCTCGACACGATCTCCGGTCCGTCCGTCTCGCCCTCGTCCTCGTAGACGAAGCAGAGGTCGATGTCGGACGAGTAGTTGAGCTCGGCCCCCCCGTGCTTGCCGAGCGCGATCACCGCGAAGCCGGTGGGCGTCCGCTCGCCGTCCGGGCCGACGTGCATCGGCCGCCCGTACCGCTCGCGGAGAGCCGGCTCCACCATCGCGCGGGCCTGCGCCAGACACGCGTCGGCCAGCTCCGACAGCTCCTGGGTCGTCGTCACGAGATCCGCGTCCCCGAGCAGGTCCCGGAGGCCGATCCGGCACAGCTCGCGGCGCTTCACCCGGCGAAGCGCGTTGAGCCGCGCCTCGTCGGTCCGGAACGGGCGGCACGCGCCGGCCACTTCGGCGTGCATCGCCTCGCGGGATCGCGTCCGCATCACGCTGGGATCGAGGAGCCAGGGCACCGTCTGGGGCGAGCGGATCAGCGCGTCGGCCAGGAACTGGCTCGTCGCGACGAGCGTCGTCAGGATCGGGATGGCTTCCGGGTGGGCGGCGAGCAGGACGTAGAGGCCGCGCCGGTCGAGCGCGGCCGCCGCGAGGCGCTCGAGGTTGTTGAGCGCCATGTCGGGATCGGCGGAGACGCCCAGGTGGTGGAGCAGCCGGGGAAGGAGCGCCGCCACCTGGTTGCGCAGGTCGGGCGTCTCGGCGAGCCGGCGGAGGTTCGCGAGCGCGCCGTTGGGGTCGTGGAAGCCCAGGTGCCCGAGGGCCGCGAGGCAGGCCGGTGGGGGCACCGCCGGATCCAGAAAGTCGCCGGCCGGCGGGAGCGTCGCGCGGGCCGGGCGGTCCGTCAGCACCTCGCCTCCGCGTGCGCGCGGGCCCCGCCGGGACGCCGGGGCCGCGCGGCCGGCGCCGCCGCCACCGCGGAGCGCCGGAGGCGAGGGGCGGGCTAGATCGCGTCTTCGCCCCGCTCGCCCGTCCGGATGCGCACGGCCTCCTCCACGGGCAGGACGAAGACCTTGCCGTCCCCGATCGAGCCCGTCTTGGCGGCCGCGATGATGGTCTCCACCACCTTGGACACGAGCGAGTCGGCGACCACGAGCTCCACCTTCACCTTGGGAAGGAAGTCGATCGTGTACTCCGAGCCGCGGTAGAGCTCGGTGTGCCCCTTCTGGCGCCCGAACCCTCGGACCTCCATCACCGTCATGCCGATGACGCCGATCTCGGTCAGCGCTTCCTTCACGTCATCGAGCTTGAACGGCTTGATGATGGCTTCGATCTTCTTCATGCATGCCTCCGGGCCTTCTTGATGGCCCTCCGGTAGCAGGTGACGTACGACTCGGCCGAGGCGTCCCACGAGAAGTCGGCCGCCATGGCGTTCGCGACGAGGCGGCGCCAGGCCGCGGGGTCCGCGTGCGCGGTGAACGCGCGCGCGAGCGCCGTGCCGCAGGCGTCCGCCGACAGCTCGTCGAACAGGAATCCCGTGCCCTCACCGCTCGCGGCGTCCCACGCCCGCACCGTGTCGGCAGCCCTCCGGTCCGCCGCACGACGGGCACGGTCCCGTAGCGGAGCG
This sequence comes from uncultured Candidatus Rokubacteria bacterium, assembly GCA_963745015.1. Lineage (GTDB taxonomy): Bacteria > Methylomirabilota > Methylomirabilia > Rokubacteriales > DASRDR01 > DASRDR01. The sequence goes on along the minus strand of CAVUVU010000002.1, from coordinate 22,300 downwards.
CGATGAGCTGGCCGAGCCCGCAGGGCTCGTAGCGCGAGGGCATCAGGAACAGGTCGGCGCCGGCGTAGATCCGCCGGGCGAGGCGGTCGTCGAATCCCATGCCGCACGGCGACCGACTCGGGATGGGCCGAGGCCAGCTCGCCCAGCAATCGCTCGAGGGGCTCCTCGCCGGAGCCGAGCACGACGAGCTGGCCGCCCGCCGCCCGGATGGCGGGGACCGCGCCCGCGACCAGATCGAGCCCCTTCTGCGCGGCCAGCCGGCTCACCACCCCGACGAGAGGCACGCCGGCCCCCGGGATCGGGCAGGCCCATCTCGTCCCGGAGCGCGGCCGTGCACGCGGCCTTGCCGCTCGGGTCGTCCCGGTCGAACCGCTTCGGCGATGTCCGGGTCCGTGGCCGGGTTCCAGGCGAGGACGTCGAGCCCGTTCAGGATGCCCGTCGAGGTCCGCGCGCCGCTCGCGGAGCACGCCGTCCAGGCGCTCCCCGAACTCGGGAGTCTGGATCTCGCGGGCATAGGTCGGGCTGACCGTGGTGAGGAGGTCGGCGAAGATGAGGCCCCCCTTGAGCAGCGACAGGTGCCCGTAGAACTCGAGCCCGGCCGGCGTGAAGAGGTCCCAGCCCAGCCCCGTCATGGGCAGGTCGTAGTGCCAGAACACGCCCTGATAGGCGAGGTTGTGGACCGTGAAGACCGTCGCCACGTCCGCGTACGCCGGCGTGTCTCGATAGAGCGTCTCGAGGTAGACGGGGATCAGCCCGGCTTGCCAGTCGTTCGCGTGGACGATCTGCGGCATCCATCCGAGATCCCCGAGCGCGGCGAGGACGCTCCGGCAGAAGAAGACGAAGCGCTCGCAGTCGTCGCTGGCGCCGTAGAGCGCCGGGCGATCGTAGTAGGCCGTCCTGGGCCACGAAGTAAACGGGCACTCCCTGGCCGAGCCGGCCCTCGAGCAGCGCGCCCTCGACGGTGCGGTCCCCGATCGGGACCGCCACCCGGGGCACCGCGACCCGGAGGGGGCCGGCCACGGCCTCGACGCCCCGGTAGAGCGGCATCACCACGCGGACGTCGTGGCCGAGCCGCGCGAGCGCCTGCGGCAGCGCCCCCGCCACGTCGGCCAGGCCCCCGGTCTTGGCGAAGGGCGCAACCTCGGCCGCGACGTAGAGGATTCGCAGGGGCTCCCGCGCGCCCCGCCCCTCCTCCGGCCGGCCCGCGCTCCCCGGGCGCGCGGGGGTGTCGCGACGCCGGGCTCACTGCTCGACGATCGGATACACCAGCGCCGTCACGTGGGAGCTGATGCGCTTGAGGTTCGTGAGGACGTCCAGGTGGATCTCCGAGGTCTCGACGGACTCGGCCAGCCCGGCCCGGAGCCGGTCGATGTGAGACTGCCGGAGCTCACGCTCCCGCTGGCGGACCACGGGCCGCTGGTCGAGGACCTCGTGGGCCAGCGTCGGATCGCTGGCGGTGAATGCGACGACCGCCCGCTCGAAGTTCTTCGAGATGAGCGCGTGGAACTCCATGAGCTCCGCCTCGCCGGGCTCCGAGAAGCGCCGGCCCTGGTAGAGCTTCTTCCGGGCGAGCTCCATGAGGTTCTTGTCGATGATGTCGCCGATGTTCTCGAGATTGCCGATGAACCCGAGGAGCCCGATCTCCCGCCGCGCGAGGTCCTCGGTCATGATCTGGCGGTCCAGCCGGGTGAGATACAGCTTGACCTCCCGCTCGAGGTAGTCCACCTGGTCGTCTCGGCGCACCACGTCCTCCAGGAGCTCCTGGCTCCCGTTCCGGAACACCACGGCCGCGTCCCGGAGCATCCCCTGGACGATGTCCGCCATCCGCGACGCTTCGCGCGAGGCCTGTCCGATCGCGAGGCTCGGCTGCTCCATGAAGCGCTCGTCCAGATAGCGGGTGCCGAACCGCAGCTCCGCCTCCGGCCGGTCCGGCACCGCCGCGATGATGACTCGCGCGGCGAGCGGCTGAAAGGGGAGGAACAGGAGCGAGATCGCCACGTTGAAGAAGGTGTGGGCGTTGGCGATCTGGCGCGCGGGGTCCGCCGCGCTGGCGGCCACGAGCCCGACGAAGGGATCGAGGAACGGGAGCACGATCGCCACGCCGAGGAGCTTGAAGCCCACGTGGGCCACGGCGACCCGCCGCGCCTCCGTCGAGGAGCCGAGCGACGCGGTGAGCGCCGTCACGCAGGTGCCGATGTTGGCGCCCAGGACGAGCGGGAGCGCGCCGGGCAGGGTGAGGAGCCCGTGCGAGGCCAGCGCGATCACGAGCCCGATGGTGGCCGCCGAGGACGCGACCAGGGCCGCAAAGGCCGCGGACGCCGCGACGCCGAGGATCGGGGTCTCGGCGAAGGCGAGGAGCGCCTGCGCGAGGATGGCGCTGTCCTTGAGCGGCTCCATCCCCTCGATCATCAGCTTCAGCCCGAGGAAGATCAGGCCGAACCCGAGGACGGCGTGGCCCAGGTCCTTGAAGAGCCGCCGCTTCCCGAGGAAGGTCATCCCGAACCCGATCCCGACGAAGAGGAGCGCGTAGTCGTAGATCCGGAACGCCAGCAGCTGCACGGTGAAGGTCGTCCCGATGTCCGCGCCCAGGATGATGCCCATCGCCTGGTAGAGCGACAGGAGCCCGGCCTGGACGAACCCGATCACCATGATCGTGGTCGCGGTCGACGACTGGATCAGGGCGGTCGCCGCGGCCCCGGTCAGGAGCGCCGTGAACCGGTTCGCGGTCAGGTGGGTCAGCACCTGGCGCAGGCGCGCGCCCGCGACCCGCTGGAGCCCGTCCCCGGTGTGCTGCATCCCGTAGAGGAGCAGCGCCATGCCGCCGAAGAGGACGATCAGGAGCCGCGAGGTCACGGCGCCACCGGCGCCCGGGCGACGCCCGCCAGGTGACCGGTCTCGTTCAGCGCGAGCAGCTGGCCCGCCGGCAGCACGACGCCGGGTGATCGACGCGTTCTCGAGCCGGACCGACCAGATCGTGTTGAGCGGCCGGCCGAGCCACCCGCACAGGGCGCTCGAGATCGCCCCGCCGTGCGAGACCACGAGCACGCGCCCCTCGGGGTGCCGGTGGCAGAGCCCGTCGAGCGCGGCCCGCACGCGCTCGGCGAGGCTCGACATCGGCTCGCCGCCCGGAGGCGCGTGGTCCACGGGGGCCTCGAGCCAGCGCCGGTAGCGGTCCCCGTCCTGCGCCCGCACGGTCGTCGAGGGTGAGGCCCTCCCAGTCGCCCAGCCCGATCTCGCGCAGGTCGTCCACGGGGACCGGCGCCATGCCGAGCGCGGTCCCGCACGCCGCGGCCGTGTCGCGGGCCCGGACGAGCGGGCTCGTGTAGAGGGCGTCGAATCGGACCCGGGCCAGCCCGGCGGCGAGAGCGGCGGCCTGCGCCTGGCCGCGCGGCGACAGCGGCGCGTCGAGCGCGCCCTGAAAGCGGCCGGCGGAGTTCCAGGTGGACTCGCCGTGCCGCACCAGCCAGCATTCCATGGCGTCGGCTACTCGCGCGGCACGCGGGCCCGGAGCTCGCGGAGACGCCGGAGGGTCGTCTCGGGCCCCAGGGCCGCCATGATCCCGAAGATCGGCGGGCTGGCGGTCTCCCCCGTCAGCGCGAGGCGGATCGGCTGGGCGAGGTCGACCAGCTTCACGCCGAGCTCGCCGGCCAGCTGGCGGCACACCCCTTCGAGCTCGGCCTCCGTCCAGGGCTCGAGGCCCGCCAGGCGAGCGAGGAGCCGGTCCAGCCGGGGCCCGAGGGCCGGCGTCAGGAGCTTGCCGGCGGCGGTCGGGTCGTAGCCCGCCGGATCCTCGAAGTAGAACCGCGCCTTCGGCACGATCTCGGCCAGCGTGTTCGCTCGCGTCGCCAGGTTGACGACGGCGGCCTCGACCAAGAGCATTCGCGGATTCTCGATTCCGGCCCCTTGCAGGTGTCTGAGAAGGCTCTCGGCCAGGCGCTTGCGATCGGACGGGTCCTCGGCGAGCTTCTTCATCCACACCTGGTTCAGCCACTCGAGCTTGATGCGGTCGAAGATCGAGGGCGTGGCACCGATCTGGCGGAGGTCGAAGAACTGGATCAACTCCTCCCGTGTGAAGACCTCCTGGTCCCCGTGGGCCCACCCGAGCCGGGCGAGGTAGTTCACCATCGCCTCCGGCAGGAACCCCTCGTCGCGGAACGCCAGGACGGAGGTCGCCCCGTGGCGCTTGGACAGGCGCTTCCGGTCCGGCCCCAGGATCATGGGGATGTGGGCGAACACCGGCTGGGCGTATCCGAGCGCCTCGTAGCAGAGGATCTGCTTCGGCGTGTTCGAGAGGTGGTCGTTGCCCCGGATCACGTGGGTGATCTTCGTGGTGACGTCGTCCACGACCACGCAGAAGTTGTAGGTCGGGGTCCCGTCGGACCGGACGAGGATCCAGTCGTCGAGCGTGGCGCGGTCGAAGCGTGACGTCCCCGTGGATCAGATCGGGCACGACCGTCGTCCCCGCGTCCGGGATCCGGAGCCGGAGCGCCGCGGGCGCGCCGGGACGGCGCGGGAGGTCGCGGCAGCGGCCATCGTACCGGAACGTCTCCCCCCGGGCCTGGGCCGCCTCGCGCCGGGCGTCCAGCTCCTCGGGCGTGCAGTAGCAGCGGTAGGCCCGGCCGTCGGCGAGGAGACGCTCGGCGTGCGCCCGGTAGATGTCGAACCGGCTCGTCTGCCGGAAGTACCCGCGATGGACGCCGTCGTCCTCCGGGCCTTCGTGGTCCCAGTCGAGCCCGAGCCAGGCCATCGCGCCGAGGATCTGCTGGATGGCCTCGTCGGTCGATCGGTCGCGATCGGTGTCCTCGACCCGGAGGAGGAAGACCCCCCTGGAATGGCGGGCGAACAGCCAGTTGAAGAGCGCCGTCCGGGCCCCTCCGACGTGAAGGTGCCCGCTCGGGCTGGGCGCGAAGCGCACGCGAACGGATTCTGCCATGGAGGAGAAGATTCTAGAGGAAATCGGCCCCCGGGCTCAACAAAGCGGAACCCGGACCCGCCTGCCCGGGCAGTGGGTCAGTACCGCGCGAAGAGCTGCCCCCAGCCGGTGTTCGCGAAGGCCCGGATGCGTCCCCGTCCCACGGTCGGGTACCACAGCGCATCGTGGTAGACGTTCGAGGCGAACGGCGCCCAGACCATCAGCGGCGAGTGCAGCAGGAGGTGCTTGAGCGGCCGGAGCGGACCCTTCCGGATCAGCTGGTCCCCCCAGATCACCAGGCTCCGGGACGTCTGGCAACGGAAGTTCACGTCGGCCACGTCGTCCCCGACCAGCTCGATCTCCCGCGGATCGGCCACCCCGAGCCCGCGCTCGTGCGCCATGCGGAGGTACGGGATACCGAGCGGGTCGTAGCCCATCAGGCGGGCCGCGATGGCGTCGATCGCGACCGAGTCGGCCGAGGCGAGGATGAGGTTGCCCTCGCGCGGGAGCATGGTGCGCGGCCCCGCCCCGTCGCCCACCACCGTGCCGTCCATGACGGCGAACACGCCCGGGTGGATCTCCCGCTGCATGTAGAGCAGATCGACCAGGACCTCGTGGATGAACTCGTGCGCGTAGTGACGGACCTCTTTCAGGAGCCCGCCGAAGGCGTTCTTGACCGCGCCGGTCGTCGTCGAGTGCCCGTGCGTCTTCACCGTCGGCAGATGGAGCACGCTCGCGCCGACGTACATCTTGGGAATCTCGATCCCCTCGGGAAAGATGCGGTTCAGCTTCAGCAGCGGGCTCTTGAAGGGGTAGACGATCCACTCCACCTCGGGCAGCGGGATGAAGGGCAGGCCGTGGCGCTCCAGGATCGGGCCCCACTTGTTGGCGACGACGCCCTTGCGCGGATTGGTGACCACGGTCTTGTTCTCGACCGGGTGAATCCGCTCCGGCCGGTACCCGTCCTCGAGCAACGCCCGGACCACGCCGTCGAGCTGCCACGGCTGGGTGGAGCACGCGGGAAAGTACTTGGTCCACGAGAGGTTGAGCTTGAGGAGGAGCTCTCCGTCCTGCGGCAGGGCCGCCTGGTAGCCGGCGAGCCGCATGAGACGTCCGTAGTCGCCGACGACGGTGTCCGGGCCAGTGCGCAGAACGGCAACTCGGGCAGGCATGGATCAAAGTTTACCACGGCCCGGCAGCGGCGGCCCGGCGTAGTCCGCCCTTGGCGTCACACGCAGCCGCACCGGCCGCCACGGTGGGGCCCGGCGCTACGGCGCCACGTACAGGACGACGACCACCGCCAGCCCCCAGAGGGCGACGTCGACCAGGAGCGCCCGGTCCGTCAGGAAGAGCTCGGACGGGTTCCCCCCCAGGTCACGACGGTACATCAGATAGAGATAGCGGAAGATGCCGTAGAGGACGAACGGGATGGTGAGGGGAAGCCGCGTGGTCCCGAGCCGCGCGTGCGTTTCCGGCGCCATCGTGTAGAGGGCATAGGCCATGAGCGTCGACGCGGTCACCACCGCGATCATCTGGTCCAGGAGCTGCGGCGAGTACTCGGAGAGGATCGGCCGATGGTCGATCGCGCCGGCCTCGAGCGCGAGTAGCTCGTGGCGCCGCTTGCCGAAGGTGAGGAAGAGCGCCAGCAGGATCGTGCACAGGAGCAGCCAGTAGGAGAACTCGATCCCGAGCACCACCACGCCGGCCAGGGCGCGCAGCACGAACCCGCCGGCGATGATCAGGGTGTCCACGATGACCATGTGCTTGAGGCCCGCCGAGTACGCGACGAGCAGGGCCGCGTACACGGCGGCCACGATCCCGAAGGGCACCGACAGGAGGAACGCGGCCGCCACCGTCCCGATCAGGAGGCCGGCCCCCGCCGCCAGCGCCACCCGCGCGGGGAGGCGACCCGAGGCGACGGGGCGGTGCCGCTTCTGCGGGTGCACCCGGTCGCGCTCGGCGTCCATCACGTCGTTGATCAGGTACACGCCCCCCGAGAGCAGACAGAAGAGGGCGAACCCCAGCGCCGAGCGGGCCACCAGCGCCGGCTCGTGAAGGCCCCGCGAGAAGATCAGACCCGCGAGAACCAGGAGGTTCTTGGTCCACTGGCGCGGCCGGAGCGAGGCGAGGAGGGCGCCGAGCACGCGAGTCGCCGCCTCTAGCGATGGCCGGTGTCGCGGAGATGGCCGATCACGCGCCGCAGGGTCTCGTCGAGCGGCACGCGGGGCCGGTAGCCGGCCACGCGCTCCGCCTTCCGGATGTCCGGCACGCGCCGCTGCAGGTCCTCGAACCCCGGCTGGTACGCCTCGTCGTACGGCACGAGCACGATCGGCGCGTCGCTCCCCGCCAGCGCCCGCACGCGCTCGGCGAGCGCCCCGATCGTCAGCTCGTGCGTGGTCCCGATGTTGAACACCTCGCCGACCGCCGCCGGAGTCAGCGAGAGCGCGATCGTCGCACGCACGGTGTCTTCCACGTCCGTGAAGCATCGGGACTGCCGGCCGTCACCGTAGACCGTGATCGGGCCGCCGTCGAGCGCCTGGCGCACGAAGCGCGGGACCACCATGCCGTACCGGCCCGTCTGGCGGGGTCCGATCGTATTGAAGAAGCGAACGATGGTGACGGGGAGCCCATACTCGCGATGGTACGCCAGCCCCAGGAACTCGTCGATCGCCTTCGAGCACGCGTAGCTCCAGCGGCTCTTCGTGGTGGGTCCCAGGACCCGGTCGTCGTCCTCGGACAGGGGCACGCGGTCGCTCTTGCCATAGACCTCGGACGTGGACGCCAGGACCACGCGGGGCCGTCCCTCCCGCGCCGCCCGGAGGAGGATCTCCGTCCCCGCGATGTTGGTCTCGATGCGTCCCCACCGGCCGGTCCAGGATCAGCCGCACACCGACCGCGGCCGCCAGGTGGTAGATCACGTCGGCGCCCGTGACCACCTTCCGCACGAGCGGTCTCGTCCGTGACCGACCCCACCACCACCTCGAGCCGCGGGTGGCCCTCCACGGCCGCCAGGTTCCCGCGCTGCCCCGTCGAGAGGTCGTCCAGGACGACCACCTCGTGACCGGCCGCGAGGAGCGCCTCCGTGAGGTGAGACCCGATGAAGCCGGCCCCGCCCGTGACGAGCGCTCGCACGCGCGCGCCGGCGCCGGTCAGAGCCGGACGACCCCGGTGCGGTCCACTCGGACGTCGCGCGTGGCGTTGCGCGTGTCGAACACGAGCCGGGCGTGCGTCACCAGCCACTCGTAGTCCACGGTGTCGTGGTCCGTGTGGATGACGACACAGTCGGCGGCCGCGACCGTCTCCCGCTCGAGGGGCACGGACTCGAGCGCGCGCGTCCCCAGGGTGAGGCGAGGCACGAAGGAATCATGGTAGGAGACGTCGATGCCCCGCGCCTCCAGGAGCTCGAGAATCTTCAGCGCGGACGAGTTGCGGACGTCGCCGACGTTCCGCTTGAAGCTCACGCCGAGGAGGAGCACGCGGCGGCCGCGGACGTTCCCGCCGTGCTGCTCGAGGATCCGCGAGAGCTTCTCGGCGACGAAGTACGGCATGTTCGTGTTGACCTCGGCCGCCCGCGTGATGAACCCCGAGTAGAAGTCGTACTCCTTCGCCTTCCAGGCCAGGTAGATGGGATCGACGGGGATGCAGTGGCCGCCCACGCCGGGCCCGGGCAGGAAGCGCATGAAGCCGAAGGGCTTGGTGGCCGCGGCCTCGATGACCTCCCAGACGTCGACGCCCATCCGGTCGCAGAGCATGGCCAGCTCGTTGACGAGGGCGATATTGACGTTGCGGAAGACGTTCTCGAGGAGCTTCGCCGTCTCGGCGACCCGCGGGCCCGACACCGGCACCACCTTGGAGACCGCGTGCTGGTACAGCGCCTGCGCGAGCGCGGTGCAGACGGGGGTGACCCCGCCGACCAGCTTCGGCGTGTTGGCCACGTGATACTGCGGATTGCCCGGATCCACGCGCTCGGGGGAATACGCGAGGGCGAAGTCCTGTCCCACCCGGAGCCCTCCGGCCGCGAGCAGGGGCAGCAGGATCTCCTCCGTGGTCCCCGGGTAGGTCGTGCTCTCGAGCACGACCAGCTGACCCGGTCGCAGCCGGCGGGCCACCTCCGTCCCGGCGGCGCGCACGAAGGACAGGTCGGGCTCCCGGTTGGGTGTCAAGGGGGTGGGAACGCAGATCACGATCGCGTCGAGCGCGCCCGCGTCGTCCCACTCGGACACCGCCCGGAGACGCCCCGCCTGCACCAGCTCGGACACGGCGCCCGCGGGGAGCGCCTCGATGTGGCTCTCGCCCCGGCCGACGCTCCGCGCGCGTTCCGTGTCCGGGTCGATGCCCGTCACCGAGAATCCGGCGCGCGCGAGCTCCACGGCCAGGGGCAGCCCCACGTAGCCGAGCCCGGCCACGCCAACCGCCCCGCGGCCATCGGTCAAGCGCGCTCGCAGCGCGGCCAGGGGCGCCGTTTCCGTCATCGCCGCGATTATTGACGGCGCCCTCGCGGGGTGTCAAGGAAGCGCTCCGCCGCGCGGGCTACAGGGCCTGTCACTCGAGCCGCACCGAGGCGCGCACCACGGCCACCCCCCGCGCGGCGCAGGCGCCCTCCAGGCGACGGAGCCGCTCGAGCGGGATCCGCCGCGAGGCCACCACCACCTCCTCGACCGGGTGAGCCCGGAGGAGCGCCTCGAGCTCGTCGAGGGCGCCCAGCACGGGCACCCCGTGGATGCGCGTCCCCGCCTTCGCCCGGTCGTCGTCGATGAACCCCACGGCCTCCCGCGCCAGCGTGGTGTTGTTCCGGAGCTCCCGGAGCACCAGCTCCCCGCCGTCACCCGCGCCGTAGACGAGAACCGCCCGGGCCGCGCCCCGCGGCGGCCGGAGGGTCTCGCCGAGCAGCCGGAACGACACGCGGCTCGCGACGACGAGCATGGCGAGGAGCACCCAGTGGACCACGAACACCGCGCGCGACAAGCCGACGAACCGCGTCGTGAAGAGCAGGTACAGGACGCTCGCCACGGTGCCCAGCGTGATCCCCCGCGCGAGCCGCAACACGTCCCCCAGACCGGTGTACCGCCACATGCCCCGATACGCCCCCGAGAGCGCCAGCCCGGTGAGCTGGCACACGAGGACCGGCGCCAGCGTGCGGATCAGCATGGGCTTGTTCTCGGCGAACGTGCCCTCGAAGCGGAGGACGTACGCCGCGTAGTAGGCGACCACGATCAAGACGGCGTCGAGGGCGACCGATGCCACCTCGCGCTTGTACGGGAGGTCCTGCACGAGCCGGACGGCCGCCCGGCCCGGGGGCGCCGGTCCCGCGCGGACGACCTCGACCCGACTCAGGTGGATCCCGAGGAGCGTCAGCCCCACCAGGAGCAGCGGCAGGAGGACTGCGGTCGTCCCGAGATCGGCCCGGTACGTGAGGAGCGCGACGCCCCCCCCGATGATCGACAGCCCGAAGAGCACGGCCAGGGCCCGCCGCTCGCTGCCGCCGAGCGCCACCAGCCGGTGCGAGGTGTGGTCGCGCCCGCCCTGCGAGACCGGCTGCCCGCGCAGGAGCCGCGTGACCGTCACGAAGGTCGTGTCGAAGATGGGGATCAGCACCAGGAGCACCGGCACCGCGAGCACGGCGGTGATCCCGCGCGAGTAGTACGCGGCGTCGACGACGAGGCAGAGGCCGCTCAGGAAGAAGCCGACGAAGAGGCTTCCCGCGTCGCCCATGAAGATCCGGGCCGGCGGGGCGTTCCGCACGAGGAACCCGGCCGCCGCCCCGACGAACCCGGCGGTCATCGTCGCCGCGGCCAGGTCCCCGTCGAGGAGGAAGAGCGCCAGCCGGAAGCTCCCGGCGATGACCGCCATGCCGGCGGCCAGGCCGTCCATGTTGTCGAGCAGGTTGAACGCGTTCGTGACGCCGACGACCCAGACGAGGGTCAGCATCACGTCGAGCACGGCCACCCCGGTGAGGCGGAGCACGAAGTCGCGCTCCACCAGCAGGCCGGCGAGGGCGATCTGGGCCACCAGCTTGACCGGCGGACTGAGCGGCCGGACGTCGTCCACGAGCCCCACCGCCCCCATCGCGAGCGCGACGAGCGTCAGCTCCGCCAGCCGACCCCGGAGCCCGCCGGTCCAGGCCAGCGCCGGCAGGACCCCGAGCATGATCGCCACGCCGCCGAGAAGCGCCACGGGCCGGCGATGCCAGCGGTCCGCCCGGGGCGCGACCACGAGCCCGAGCCGGGCGGCCGCGCGCTCGCACGCGAGCGTGGCCGCGAGACCGACCGCCAGCGAGACGACGAACGCGAGGCCGACGGGGGGCACGGGGATCAGGGCGCCGGCGCCGCGGCCCCCCGGGCGGCGGCCGGGACGAGAGGCGGCCCCGCTTCGGGCCGCCGGTCCACGAACATCCGGTGCCAGAGCTCCAGGACGAGGAGACTCCAGAGCTGGGCGTGCCATCCCCGCACGCCGCGCCCGTGCTCGTCGAGGAGGCGTCGCACGACGGGCTCGCGAACGTAGCCGCGCCCGAGCGTCCGGGCGTCCAGCAGGACGTCGTGGAGCATGGGGCGAAGCGCCCCGCGCAGCCAGCGGTCGATCGGCACGCCGAAGCCCTGCTTGGGCCGGTCGATCACGGGGGCCGGCAGGAGCTCCCGCGCCGCGCGCTTCAGGAGGTACTTCGTCGTGAGCCCCCGAACCTTGAGATCGGACGGCAGGCCGGCGCAGAACTCCATGAGGCGGTGGTCGAGAAACGGCGAGCGGCCCTCGAGTCCGTGCGACATGGTCGCGATGTCGACCTTGACGAGCAGGTCATCGGGCAGGTAGGTCTCGACGTCCGCCGCGAGCGCGGCGTCGACCAGGTCGCCGCCCTCCTCGCGCCGGAACGCCTGCGCCACGTGCTCGAGCGAGTCGCGGTCCCCCGCCGCGCGACGGAACTCTTCCGTCGTGAGCTCCTCCTTCAGGGCCGGATCGAGGTGGCTCGCCAGGCTCGCGTAGCGGCGGGCGGGCGGCTCGCCCAGCGTCGCGAGGAACCGGCGGGCGTAGGCCATCCGGCGCCCCGGCGCGGGCAGGGCCGAGAGCGCCGCCGCCAGCGGGCGCCGGAGGGGCCCGGCGAGGCCCGCGTACCGCCCGGCGATCCCACCCGCCAGGTAGCGCCGGTACCCGGCGAGGCTCTCGTCGCCGCCGTCGCCGTTCAGCGCCACGGTCACGTGACGCCGGGTGAGCTCCGCCAGATAGAGGGTGGGGATCGCGGAGGCATCCGCGTAGGGCTCGTTGTAGTGCCAGACCAGCCGGGGAAGCACGTCCACCGCCTCCGGCCGGACGACGAACTCGTGGTGGTCCGTGCCGTACCGGCGCGCCACCAGCCGCGCATACGGCAGCTCGTCGTACTCGCGCTCCTCGAAGCCGATCGAGAAGGTCCGGACCGGGGCCGCGCCGGCCTCGGCCATGAGCGCCACGACGGCGCTCGAGTCGATCCCCCCGCTCAGGAACGCTCCGAGCGGGACGTCGGCGACGAGCCGGCACCGCACGGCGTCCCGGAGGTGTTCCAGGAGCTCCGCCGCCGCGTCGGCCTCCGGCAGCGAGCGCTTGGGCTGGTAGCGGAGGCGCCAGTACCGCTCGAGGCGCATCTGGCCGTCTTCCACCAGGAGGTAGTGCGCCGCCGGCACCCGCCGGACGCCGGCGAACGCCGACCCGGGCGCCGGCACGTAGTGGTACGTGAGGTAGTCGGACAGCGCGGCCATGTCCGGCCGCACCTCGAAGGCGGGGTCGGCCAGGAAGGCCTTCGGCTCGGAGGCGAAGACGATCCCGTCGGCGTCCAGCCGGTAGTAGAGCGGCTTCTTGCCCGTCCGGTCGCGCGCGAGCAGGAGACGGCGCCGCCCGCCGTCCCAGAGCGCGAACGCGAACATGCCGCGGAGCCGCGACAGGCAGTCGATGCCGTGGGCGGCGTAGGCCGCCAGCAGCACCTCGGTGTCCGACCGCGTGCGGAACCGGTGCCCGCGGGATTCGAGCTCGCGCCGCAGCTCCCGGAAGTTGTAGATCTCCCCGTTCAGGACGACCCGGACGCGCGGATCCTCGGCCGTCATCGGCTGGCGCGCGGCGTCGCTGAGGTCGACGATGGCCAGCCGGCGGTGGGCGAGGCCGACGGCCTCCTGGTGCCAGAACCCCTCGCCGTCCGGGCCCCGGTGGGCGAGAAGATCGCCCATCCCGTGCAGGATGCCGGGGTCCACCGGCGCCCCGGTCCGGAAGTTCAGGCGGCCCGCGATCCCGCACACGCCCGGCTCCTCCGGCGGCCGGCGCCCGTCAGCGCTGCGCCGCTCGCTCGGCCAGGGACCCGCGCCCCGTGGGCGCGCGCCCGGCCACGACATGCGGGAGCGCGCCGATCCGCCGCCTGCGCTCGCCGATCGAGATCTCGACGCCCGCGCCCACCCGCATGACCCGGCTATCTTCGCACGGCGCGCGACGAGGGCCGCTCAGCCTCCGAGGGTCTGGACGGCCCGCCACCGCTCGCGGAAGGTCTCGGGCAGATCCGGCTCGATCCGCAGGCGGTCGACGGCGAAGCTCCCCCGCCCCGTCGCCTCGACCTGGAGCGCCACCGGCGTCGGCGGCCCCTCGAGGACGACGGCCACCGGAAAGTCCGCCGCTCGCCGCCCGTCGCCGAGCTCGTCCGCCCTGACCAGGCGCGTCGCCAGGAGCCGGCGCTCCGCGAAGACGCGCAGCACGGCGCTCGGCTGGCCCGCCCCGCCCACCCCTCCGCGCAGCGTGAACCACACGCGGTAGGCGCCGGGGGCGAGGTACAGGAGGGGCCGCGGCCCCCGGGGGCCGTTGAGGATCACGCCCGCCGGGTCCACCCCGCGCTCGAACACGGCCGCGACGGCGCCAGGCGCCATCGGGTCTCCGCCCAGTCGGCCCTCCGCGAGGAGCGCGTCGACGCGCACCTCCCGGGTGAGGGCCGGCATGAGCAGCGCGGCGTCGAGTCCCGTCAGGCGCTCGAACCCGGCCGTCCAGGCCTCGGGGCGGCTCGCGCCCTGACCGAGCTGTCGGATGGCGGCGGTGTAGCGGGGCGCCTCCGCCTCGAGCCGCGCCCCGACGCGGCGCGCGTCCTCCACCCGGCCGAGCTGGCGATACGCCCGGCCGAGCAGGAGCAGGAGCTCGCCATCGCCGCGGTGCGCCGCCAGGGCGCGCTCCAGGTAGGGAACGGCGGCCTCCCAGCGTCCCGATGCGGCGTACGCCTCGCCGATCTCCCGGGCCCCGGCCCGGATCTGAACCAGCGCGCTCCGTCCCTCGGGCAGGAGTCCCACCGTCACCCGGTAGAGGGCGGGGCGGGCCGGCCACCGCCAGCGGGGCCGGAAGCGGACGGCGTGCCACTCTCCCGGCGCGAGCGTGCGCCGCCGGCTCGTCCACCCGACCTCGACGCGGACCTGGCTCGCCTGCGGCCCGTTGACGAGGAACACGACCACCTCGTCGACGGCCGCCGCCCCCGCGAGGGTCACATCGTGGACCTGCGCCGCCGCCGAGGAAGACCGTGCGGTCGTCCCGGTCGTACGGGCCGGGATCGAGAAACGCCACGCCGCCGTTCCAGGTATGGTCGTAGGGCCGGGGCAGGAACAGGGCCGACGCCTCGGCCACGCGCGGCGGGCGCGTGGCGTAGACGGCGATGCTCGGATGGGCGAAGCCGAGCGGCGCCAGGGCGAAGGTCCGCATGAGGGAGACCTCCTGCGGCAGGGCGCGGAAGAAGTCCCCGAGCACCGCAGGAAACTGCAGCCGGGGGTCGAGGTACCGGCTGTGCTCGAGAGAGCTCGTCACGAGGACGTCCGCGCCCGCGCGTGCCTCCGTCAGCGGACGCCGCGGCTCGAAGAAGTGCGCGCCAGGCCACTCGTTGACCCCGAGCGGGAAGTACCCCTCCATCCCCACCCGCGTCGCGCGCGGGACGTGGGCCTCGAACCACCGGCCGGCGAGCGCCCGCGTATCGGGCAGGCCGAGGAGGACCCCCTGCCAGGCCGAGCGCCCGAGGTCTCCGGCCAGCAGCGTCAGCGTCAGCACGAGGACGGCGACCCGCGCGAACGGCCGGTCCCGGACGTGCTTCCGCCGCGCCGAGGAGCGCGCGCGCGAGCAGGACCGCCGCCGGGGGCACCAGGTAGACGAAGAAGCGCTCGTCCATCCACGGAATGGCGGCGGCCGCCAGGAAGGCCGGCACGAGGAACGCCACCAGGACGAGGTCCGCGAGGTGCCGGCGCCAGACGGCCACCCCGAACCCGACGCCGAACGCGAGGAGCGTGGGCCATCCGAGCCAGTCCCCGAGCAGCGGGAGGGCGCGCGTCGTGCCGTGCCAGACCGTCGGCCCATGGCGCGTGAGGAACCCCCAGGCGAAGGCCGCGCGGTCGCGGGCCCCGGCGAGCGGCGACAGCGAGTGTCCCGTCTGGAACACGCTCACCCCCACCAGGACGACGACCAAGAGCGCGAGCGTCGCGAGCGGCACCCAGGGCGCCCGCCGGCGGCGCCAGGCCAGAGCGAGCGCGACGGCGATCGGCACGGTCACCACGAGACCCGCCGGCTTGAGCGCGATCGTGAGGCCGGCGCCAACGGCGGCGCCGGCGTAGGCGAGGGCGCTCGGTCGCGCGGCCAGGCTCACGCACGCCGTCAGCGTGAGCGTGAGGGCCAGCACCATGGGGACGTCGCGGTACGGATAGTGCGAGTGAAACGCGTGCAGCGGCGAGACCGCCACGAACGCCGCCGCCAGGAGCCCGACCCGCTGGTCGAACGCGCGGGCGCCCGAGGACGTAGACCGCCGGGATGGTCAGCGTGCCCATCACGGCCGTGAGGCACGCGAGCACGCTCCCGATCAACGCGAAGCTCCACACCGGCGGATAGCCCACCGCCCGTCCCACGAGGTCGGTCGCCTCCACGGCGAGCCAGCTGAGGACCCCGTGCGCCGCGCCGAACCTGGCGCCGCGGAGCGAGCCCCCCAGGTGGAGATGCCAGGCGCTCCAGACCGCGAGATGGGCGTCCGCGTGGTAGATGAGACCGTCGGACAGGCCGTGGAGGATGCCCCGGAATCGGAGCACCGCTCCCACGAGAGCGATCAGCGTCAGCTGGACGGCGCGGGATCGCGCCAGGCGGCCCACGGTCGCGTCGGACCGCAGCATCGAGCCTCGCCGGGCGGCGGCTGGCGACCCGCGGTCAGCCGCGGCCGACGGCCCGGAGCGCCCGCTCGGCGGCCACCGCGATCTCCTCGACGTCGCGGTCGTCCATCGGCGTCGACAGGCAGCCGAGCCCGCTCGTGTGGACCAGCACGCCCGCGTCGAGGAGCGCGTAGAACAATCGCTCCATCGGCGCCTCGGCCGCCTGGTCCAGGTCGCGATAGCTGCGGAGCGGCCGGTCGGTGAAGAGCAGCCGGAAGAGGGAGCCTTCGCCGGTCGCCTGCCCCGGCACGCCGGCGTCACGGAAGACCTCGCCGAGGCGCGCGCGCAGCCGGGCGCCGAGCGCCTCCAGGCGATCGAACGCGGCGGGCGTCATCGCCCGCATCGTCGCGAGCCCGCCCGTCATGCTGACCGGGTTGGCGCTGAACGTCCCCCCGGAGGCGATCCGCGGTCCGCGCGCGCCGGGGTCGAACACCTCCATCACCGCGGCGCTTCCGCCCGGTGGCGCCGACGGGAAACCCTCCGCCGATGATCTTGCCGAAGGCGGTCAGGTCGGGATCCCCGCCGTAGCGGCCCTGGGCGCCGTGGTAGCCGACGCGAAACGAGATGACCTCGTCGAAGACGAGGAGGATGCCGTGCTGCCGGGTCAGCTGCCGGAGGAAGGGAAGGAACCCCGCCGCCGGCGGGATGAACCCCATGCGGTTCGACAGGGGATCGACGAGCACCGCCGCCAGCTCGGAGGCGTGGCGCGTCACCAGCCGCTCGCAGGCATCGGGATCGTTCCAGGGCAGGATCAGCGTCTCCAGCACGCGGTGCTTGGGCACGCCGCCCGACGAGGGCACGCTGGCCGGCGCGTCGTCCGGCCCCCAATCGTCGGGCCGCGAGCTGTAGCTCACCTGGACGTCGTCGTAGTAGCCGTGATACGCCCCCTCGAACTTGGCGATGCGGTCGCGGCCGGTGTAGGCGCGCGCCGCCTTGATGGCCATCATCACCGCCTCGGTGCCCGAGTTGCCGAAGCGGACTCGCTCGAGCCCCGGGACCCGCTCGACGAGAAGCTCGGCCAGGGCGACCTCCTCGGGCGTGGACGCGGCGAAGGCCGTGCCGCGCGCGAGCTGCCGGCTGACCGCGTCGACGAGCGGGGGGAAGGCGTGGCCGTGGATCAGCGCCGTGAAGTTGTTGATCGCGTCGATCCGCTCGACCCCGTCGACGTCGGTCGCGCGGCAGCCGCGCCCCTCGGCGAGGTAGAACGGGTGCGGGCGGACGTGGAAGTTCGCCTTGGACGTCCCGCCCGGGATGACCTGGCGCGCCCGCTCGAACAGCGCGCGCGAGCGGGACCCGGGATCGTCGAACCGCGTGCCCATCCTAGCCTCCGTTCACCGGGCTCGTGCCCGGAGCGCCCTCACGGCGAGACCCGGATGTCGAGCCAGCCGAGGGGCGTCACGGTCGCGCGCTCGCCCGCGCGCAGGAGCGCCGTCGTCGTCGCGGCCTCGACGATCGCGGGGCCGGTCACCGCCTGCCCCGGCGCCACCGCGTCGAGATCGTAGACCGGCACCTCGCGCCACCCGTCCAGATAGACGCGCCGCCGGCTGCGGGGCGCCGCGGGGGGGCGCGCGGGCAGCGCGGGCTCCTCGGGCAGGGCCGGCAGCTCCCCCACCACCGCCAGGCGCGCGTTCACGAGGACGACTTCCTGGTCCGGCGCCGCGTAGGTGTACAGCTCCTCGTGGCGCTTGTGGAAGCGCGCGACGATCTCCGCCATCGCGTCGGGCGCCTCGAGGTCGACGTCTCCCAGCGAGACGTTGACCTCGAAGATCTGCTCGCCGTAGCGCATGTCCACCGCGCGCTGCACGCGCACCGGGCCCGAGAAGGCCTCGGCCAGCCGCCGCCGGCCCTCGGCCTCCATCGTGGCGAAGACCTGGCGCAGCTGCGCCGCGCCCACCCGCCGCGCGTCGCCGATGTGGGTCCGCACCGCCTCGTACCGGAGATCGGTGGCGAGCATCCCCCAGGCCGAGAGGACGGCCGCGACCCGCGGCACGACGACGCGCCCGATCTCGAGCCGCCGGGCCACGTCGGTCACGTGGAGGCGCGGCCGCCCCGCCGAAGGCGAGAAGGGCGAACCGCCGGGGATCGACGCCGCGCCGCACCGACACCACGCGGATGCCCTCGGCCATCACCGTGTTGATGACCCGGTGGATCCCCTCGGCCGCGACCATCCGCTCGGTGCCCAGCGCCTCGGCGATGGTGTCGACGGCTCGCTGGGCGGCGCCGAGGTCGAGCCGGGTCCGGCCGCCCAGGAAGTTCCCGGGATCCAGATAGCCCAGGACCAGATTGGCGTCCGTCACGGTGGCGGCCGTGCCGCCCTTGCCGTAGCACGCCGGGCCGGGCTCGGCGCCCGCGCTCTCCGGACCGACGCGAAGCGTGCCGCCGGCGTCCACGCGCGCGATCGACCCGCCGCCCGCCCCGATCGACACGATGTCGAGGCTCGGAAGCGCCACCTTCTGGCCGGCCACCGCCCGGTCCGGTGAGAGGTGGGCCTCGCCGTGCTCGACGAGCGAGATGTCGGTGCTGGTCCCGCCCATGTCGAAGGGGATGAGGTTCCCCTCGCCGAGGAGCCGCGCGCAGTAGCGGCTCCCCGCCACGCCGCCCGCGGGCCCGGACAGGACCGCGCCGGCGGCGAGCCGGACGGCGTCGGCGATCGGCGCCACGCCGCCGTGGGACTGGATGATGAGCACCGGGCCGGCGTAGCCCGTCTGGACGAGGCGCTCGGCCAGGCGCGAGAGGTAGCGCGCGAGCGCGGGGCCCACGTAGGCGTTCACGACGGTCGTGCAGACCCGCTCGTACTCCTTGATCTGGGGCAGCACCTCCGAGGAGAGCGAGACGTAGGCGCCCGGCAGCGCCCGGCGAAGGGCGCGCTCGGTCGCCCGCTCGTGCCGCGGGTCACGGTAGGCGTGCAGATAGCAGACGGCGACCGCCTCGACCCCGGCGCGCCGGAGGTCGGCGATCGCGCGGTCGAGGGCGCGCGGATCGAGCGGCGTCTCCACCCGCCCGTCGGCCCGCATGCGCTCGCGGACGCCGAGCCGCCGCGCGCGGGGCACGAGCGGCTCCGGCGGCGCCATCCGGAGGTTGTACCGGTCGTCCTTGAGCCCCTCCCGCATCTCGATCACGTCGCGGTGGCCGGCGGTCGTGAGGAGCCCGACGCGCGCGCCCTTCCGCTCGAGGAGGGCGTTGGTCGCGACCGTCGTCCCGTGGACGATGCGCTCGGTGTCGCGGAGGAGGGCCGCCCGGTCGCATCCGAGCGCCTCGGCCAGGAGGCCGAGCCCCTCCATGACGCCGAGCGACTGATCCTGCGGCGTCGAGGCCGCCTTCGCGAGGGTCACGCGCCCCCGCTCGTCCACCGCGACCAGGTCCGTGAAGGTGCCGCCGACGTCGATCCCGATCCGGTACACGTCAGCGCGCCTTCCGCTTGGCGGCCGGCCGGCGCCGCCCGGAGCCGGCGGCCGGCGCCACCCCGCCCGCGCGCGAGCGCTTCGCGGACGTCCGTCGCCCCCCGCGGACCGCCGCCGAGATGGCCGCCGACCGGCGCGTCACGAAGCCGTTCTCGCGATCGTACGCGCGGGCCTCGGGCGTCCGCTGGCGCGGATCGCCATAGCCGCCGCCGCCGCCCGACTCGACCAGGAAGACGTCGCAGCGATCCGCCCTGCACCTTCAACCGGTTTCGTATTGCTGTGGTCGAACACCATCGTCGATCATCTCGCCGGTCTAGGCACTCTCGGACAGCACGAACGCCCCCGCCGTCGCGGCGTTCGTCGCCGCGTAGCTGTCGGGCGCCACGAACCAGATGAGGTCGTACACGGTCGTCGTGCGGGCGAGGAACATTCGGCCTTCCCCGTGGATGCAGTCGTACCCGGGGTGCTCGGTGAGGCGGCCCGAGTAGTCGGCGAACTCGTCCGCAGCAGCGAGACCGTGACCGGGTTGAGCTCGACGGCGTCGATGTGGCCGGCCCCGTAGTGAGCGAGGCCTGGATCTCGTTGCCGCCCGCGGCGCCGATGATCAGCACCCGCGGGTCGTCGCGCCGCCGGTCACGGCGAACGGGAGCTGGCGGCTGTCGGTGAGGAAGCGGCGGTGGTCGCCGGCGTGCCGTCGTAGCGCCAGATCGCCGACCCCCACAGCCCGTCGTGGTGCAGGAAGTGCAGGTCGCCGAACTCGACGGCGTCGACGCGGAACACGGCTCCCCAGTCGCCCGCGGCGATCGTGTCCTCGTCCTTGATCGTCTTGACCTCGTCGGCCCTCACCTTCACCTGCCCGGCCCCGAAGGCGGCGACGGCCACCACGGCGACCAGGGCGCCACTGACGAGGGCCCGGCGCTGCTCCTTCACGGCGACGACGACACCGAGGACGGCCAGCGTGACGAGCGCCGTGAGGATCATCGCCGGCGGCCCGATCGATGCCTGCAGCGGGACGGCCAGCAGGCACCCGAGCGCGGCGCCGATCAGATCCCAGAAGTAGAGCCGGCGGACGTCGCGCGCCTCGGCGACGACCAGGCCGCGAGGATCAGACCGACGCCGAAGAAGACCGCCGTGAGCGACAGGGAGAGCACGAGGAGCCTGAGGACCTGTCCGACCGCTTCGCCAGCAGTCCCGACCCAGATCTGGTTGATGTCGGTGGGCAGCCGGGCGACCACGACGTACCCCGCAACGCCGACGAGCGCGGCCGCCGGGGCGACCCACTGCACGAGGCGGGTGATCTCGACCGCCCGCAACCTCCTCGACAGCGCGGTGACGGCGCTGGCGGCGCCCAGGCCGAGCAGGGCCACGCCGATGACGAAGTACGTGTAGTAGTAGAAGAGCTTGAACGAGAAGACCCTCGTGTAGGCGATCTCGAGGGTCAGGGTGACGAAGCCGATGACGAACGCCGCCAGCAGCCGCACTCCGAGCTTGTCGCCGCGCTGAGGGCACGCCGGCGCACGGTAGTCGGGGCGACCGGTTGCGGTCGGGAACCCGATCGCCACGATCTGGGCGAGATGTCCGACAGGTGGGACGGATCCCGCCCAGATCATCGGGCGGCGAGATTCCCGCCCAGATTGGGGGTCAGGCGTCGAGGGCGGGCGCGGATCGCGGCGATGTGCGTCGGGGAGCTGCCGCGGCCGGCACGATCAACTGCACGCCGGCCTGGCGGCAGCGCAGGGCGTGGGCGGCCGCCACCACCTCGGGCGTGCCGCTGTAGTGCAGCTCGGCGCCGCTGCCACTCCGGGCACGCCGGCGTTGGCCTTGCTCACCACCAGAGCGACCGCCGGCGGCCTCTCAGATATGGCAGCCACGGCCGCCTCGGTGTCGGCGAGGTTGTTCCCGCAGTGGCGCCCATCGCCTCCACGCCGGCGCGGCGCAGGTGAGCAGCCCGGCCGGCCCCGAGAGTGAGGCCCATCATCGTGCGCCCGGCCGTGTCGAAGCTCATCGTCACGACGATGGGGAGGTGGCTCACCGAGCGGGCGCCCTCGACGGCCGCGGTGACCTCGTCGAGGTGGCTGATCGTCTCGATCCAGACGCATCAACCCCGCCGTCGGCCAGACCGGCGGGCCTGGGCGGCGAACGCCTTCCTGCACTCGTAACCTCGTCATCGTGCCGAGTAGGCTCGAGCAGGTCGCCCGTCGGGCCCATCGAGCCGGCGACGAGCACCCGGCCGGCCGGCGCCGTCGGCCGCCGTGCGGGCGGCACGAACACGGCGGCCCGGTTGAGCTCCTCGACGCGGTCGTCGAGGCGGTGGAGCTTGAGCCGGAAGGCGGTGCCGCCGAGAACGAGTTCGGTCAGCGCGACAACCGGCGGCGATGTCGTCGGCGTGCACCGAGGTGACGCATCTGGCTCCTCGACGTTCAGGCGCTCGGGCCGCGCCCATCAGGGAGACCGCGGTCGAACAGCTCGGTGCCCATGGCGCCGTAGGGCGGCTCGCCGGGCCGCGGTCGGCGACCAGGTCGGAGAGCACGTTCACGGAGTGCAGTGTGCCGCAGCCGCTACATGCAGCACGCCGATGGTTGCGGCCTTCAGCGATTCCTTGACCTTGTCGTCGAGGTGTCCGGGCAGCAGGTCGTAGCGGTCGTGGGCGGCGACGAACGTGCCGCGGCCACCGTCATCGACCGGAGCTCGAAGGCGTACCGCTGGATCTCGGCGGCCGGCACGGAGGCCACGATCTCGGTGTAGCCGTTGCCCAGCGATGCAGTACGGTCGACACGGCCGCGGCGGGCGTTGAGGTCGCCGGGCGTTCGCCCTGATAGCCCTCCGGC
>CAVUVU010000001.1:0-97512 GCA_963745015.1 uncultured Candidatus Rokubacteria bacterium | reverse complement strand
GTCAGCCGATGGGCGGGTGGGTGATCGTCGCCCCCCCGTCGACCACGAGCGTGGTGCCGGTGATCCAGGAGGACTCGTCGGAGGCGAGGAAGAGGATGGCCTGAGCGATGTCGTCGGGGCGGCCCACGCGGCCGAGGGGGATGTTCTTGCCCCAGGCCGCGAGGACGGCTTCCCAGTCCTCGCCGGGCTTCAGGCGGCTCTGCGGCATGGGCGTCGCGATGCGGCCCGGACAGACGGCGTTGACGCGGATGCCGTGGGCCGCGTAGTCGAGCGCCATGTTCTTGGTGAGGATGTTCACCCCGCCCTTGGCCGCGTTGTAGGGCGCGAGCTTCGGGTCTCCGAGGATCCCGGCCACCGAGGATACGTGGACGATCGCGCCGCCTCGTCCGGCCGGCACCATCTCCATCAGGGCGAAGCGCGACACGAGGAACACCCCGTGGAGATCGACGTCGATGACCCGGCGCCAGTCCTCGATGGACACGCTGGTGACGGTCGCGTTGCGGACGAGGATGCCGGCGTTGTTGACCAGGATGTCGATCCCGCCGAAGGCGGCCACGGCCGCGCGGGCCATGCGCTCGGCGTCCTCCGGCTTCGAGACGTCGCCGGTGACCAGGGCCGCCGTGCCGCCGGCCTTCTCGACCAGGCGCACCGTCTCCTCCAGCTCGGCCCGGCGCCGGCCGGACACCATGACCCGCGCGCCCTCGCGGGCGAACAGCTCGGCCGTGCCCCGCCCGATGCCGGTGCCGCCGCCGGTGATGAGCGCGCGCTTGCCGTCGAGTCGCATGGAATCCTCCTCTCATCGCTCGATATGCGAGGGACGCCGCTTGACAGCGTTCCCTGGCCTCGCTAGCGTGTCAACCATTCGGCGAGCATGGTACACGCTCGCGCTCGAAGACGGATCGGCTTCGGCATCCATCCAGGCATCCTGGCGCCCGGGCCCGCACGTGAAGCGCAACGCCGCGAGCGTCCGAGGTGTCGCGACAGGCAGGTGACGACGTGGGACGCTACCGGCTGGGGATCGACATCGGCGGCACCTTCACCGACTTCAGCCTCCTCGACGAGGCGACGGGCGAGCTCTCCGGCTTCAAGTCGCCCACCGTTCCCGGCGATCCCGGCCGCGGCGTCCTCGACGGGCTCCGCGCCCTGGTGAGCGAGCGGGCCCTCGACCCCGCGTCCATCGAGTACCTGGTCCACGGCACCACGATCGCCGTCAACACCGTGATCCAGCGGAACGGGGCCGTGCTGGGGCTCCTGGTCACCGCCGGGTTCGGCGACGTCCTCGAGATCCAGCGGCTGCGGCTGGCGAGCCCCGTCAACTTCACGGCGACGCGCCCGGCGCCGCTGATCCCGCGCTACCGCGTCGGCGAGGTCACGGAGCGGATCCTGGCCGACGGCACCGTCGACACGGCGCTCGACCGCGACGAGCTCGTGCGGGAGGCGACCCGGCTGGTCGAGAAGGAGGGCGCCGAGGCCCTCGTCGTCGCGTTCATCAACGCGTACCGCACGCCCGCCCACGAGGCGGAGGCGCGCAAGGTGCTGGCCGAGCACTTCCCCCGCGTCCACGTCACGTGCTCGCACGACATCTGGCCGCAGATCCGCGAGTACGAGCGGACGATGGTGGCGATCCTGAGCGCGTACGTGCGGCCCCGGGTGGAGCGCTATCTCGGTCTCCTGGAGCGGGAGCTGGCCGGGGTGGGCGTGCGGGTGCCGCTCTACGTCACGAAGTCCAACGGCGGCGTGACGACGGCGCGGGACGCCCGCCAGGCCACCGCGGAGACGATGCTGTCGGGCCCGGCCTCCGGCGTCATCGGCGCGACCTCCGTCTGCGTCCGCGCCGGCTACCGGAACCTGATCACGTTCGACATGGGCGGCACCAGCGCCGACATCGCCCTCGTCCGCGACGGCCAGCCGGTGTACTCGACCGACGAGACGGTCGGCGACTTCCCCATCGTGATGCCGGTCGTCGGCGTCTCGTCGATCGGGGCGGGGGGCGGCTCGATCGCGTGGCTCGATTCCGTCGGCGTGCTGAAGGTCGGGCCGCGGAGCGCCGGCGCCGATCCCGGGCCCGCCTGCTACGGCCGCGGCGGCACCGAGCCCGCCCTCTCCGACGCGTTCCTGGCGTGCGGCTTCCTGAACCCGGAGAACTTCGTCGGCGGCCGGCTGCGCCTCCACCCGGACCGGGCGGCCGCGGCGCTGCGGCCGCTTGGGCGAGGCCCTCGGCCTCGACGTCGACGCCGCCGCCGAGGCGGTCGTCGAGGTCGCCACCGCCAACATGTACGCGGCGTTCTCCAACGTGCTGGCCCGCCACGGCCTCGACCCGCGCGACTTCGCCCTCGTCGCCTTCGGCGGCGCCGGCCCCGTCGAGGCGTGCTTCCTGGCCCAGGAGTTCCACATCCCGCGGGTGATCGTGCCGCCGTCTCCCGGCACCCTCTGCGCCCAGGGGGCGATGACCGCCGACGTCAAGAACGACTACGTCAAGACGCTCCACCGCCGGCTGTCGGCGACGTCCGGCAAGCTGCTGGCCGCGGAGTGCGCCGAGCTCTCGGCGCGCGCCCGCCGCTGGCTCGCCGAGGAGGCGCCCGCGGTGGTCTCGAGCGCGCTCTCGCACAGCGCCGACCTCCGCTACGTGGGTCAGGCCTTCCAGGTCGAGGTGCCGATCGAGCCGGCCTGGCTCGAGGACGCCACCACCGACCGGCTGCGGGCGGCGTTCCACGACCGCCACGAGCGGCTCTACGCCCACGCCGACCGCGCGGCCGACGTGGAGCTGATCGACCTGCGCGCGACGATCACGGGCGCGACGCCCAAGCCCGAGTTCCGGGCGGTGCCGACGGGACACGGTGCCGGCGACGCCGGCGGGCCGCCGCCCGATCCACTACCGGAAGCAGCGCCACGACGCCGCCGTGTACCACCGCCGCGACCTCCGGGCGGGCCAGCACCTGGACGGACCGGCGGTCGTCGAGCAGGACGACACCACCACGCTGGTGCCGGCCGGCTTCCGCGCCACCGTCGACGCCTACGGGAACCTCGTGATCGAAGTCCGCCCGTCATGACGATCGACCGCGTCACGCTCGAGATCCTGCGCAACCACTACCAGGCGGTGGTCGAGGACATGGCGCGGATCATGGAGCGCACCGCCTACACGACCTTCGTGAAGGAGACCGCGGACTTCTCGACCGGGCTCGTGTCCACCGGCGGGGAGTACGTGGCCTATCCCTGGAACCTGGGCGCCTCGTCGTACCTCGGGCTCAACATGTCCGAGACCCTCGCCTACTTCGACCGCTACGACGAGGGCGACATCGTCATCTGCAACGACGCCTACCTGTCGGGGCCGCTCTGCACGCACCTGCCCGACGTCCACATCCTCCGCCCCATCTTCCACGGGGGGCGCATCATCTGCTGGGGCTACGCGTTCGTCCACTCCTCCGACGTCGGCGGGACGGTGCCGGCCAGCGTGTGGCCTCGGGCGACCGAGATCTTCCAGGAGGGGCTCCGGCTCCGGCCCACCAAGCTCTACCGGGCCGGCGTGCTGCAGGAGGACGTCAAGAACCTGATCGGGGACAACTGCCGCATCCCCGAGACGAACTGGGGCGACATCAAGGCGATGGTGGCGACGGTGAACTCGTGCGACCGCCGCGTCCAGGCGATGGTGGCGAAGTTCGGGCTCGACACGGTGGTCGAGGGGATCGACGCGGTCCTCGACTACGCGGAGCTGCGGGCGCGCGCGGCGATCCGGAAGATCCCCGACGGCACCTACCGCTTCACCGAGTACATGGAGGACGACCTCCGCTCGGAGGTGCCGATCCGCCTCCAGGTGGCGCTGACCGTGGCCGGCGACTCGCTCCACCTGGACTTCACGGGCACCGACCCGCAGGTCGGGTCGGCCCTCAACATCGCGAGCCACGGCGTCACGCACCCGTTCCTGTGCCAGGCCATCAACGCCTACATCGTCACCGAGGATCCCGGGATCCCGAAGGCGTCCAGCATCCTGCGGCCGGTGCGCGTGACGGCGCCCGCCGGCACCGTGGTCAACGCCCAGTTCCCGGCGCCGATCGGCGTGCGCTACGGGACGGTGCTCCGGGTGTTCGACGCGGTCCTCGGCGCCCTGGCCCAGGCGCTACCCGGCCGGGTCCCGGCGGCGCCCGCCGGGGCGATCTCGCCGGTGGTGGCCTCGGTCCTCGATCTCCGGACCGGCCAGCGCCAGGTCCAGGTCGTCGAGCCCATGCTGGGCGGCGGCGGGGGCCGCCCGACCATGGACGGATTGGGCGGCGCCGACTCGACCTCCGGCTTCCTCCGGAACACGCCGGTGGAGAGCATCGAGGCCGAGGTGCCGATCGTCATGCGGCGCTACCATCTGATGCCGGACACGGGCGGGGCGGGGGAGCACCGCGGCGGTCTCGCCGTTCGCCTGGACTTCCAGGTGTTCCACCCCCACGCCATCGTGACGGCGCGCGGGATGGAGCGCTTCCGCCTGGAGCCCTGGGGGGTGGCCGGCGGCCGCGCCGGCACCTCGGGGAGCTGCGTGCGTCAACCGCGATACGCCGCGGGCGCGCGACATCGGCAAGGTGGACGTGCTCCATCTCGAGCCCGGCGACGTGGTGAGCATCTTCTCGCCCAGCGGCGGGGGCCACGGCGATCCGCGCCGGCGGGACCCCGCGCGCGTGCGCGACGACGTCCGGGCCGGGGGCCTGAGCGTCGGCCGGGCGCGCGAGGCGTACGGCGTGGCGCTCGTGGACGGCGCGCGTGGACGCGGAGGCGACCGCCCGGCTTCGCGCCGCGATGCCGGCGCCGCCCGCCGGCGGGTTCGACCTCGGCGAGCGCCGGGCCGAGATGGAGCGCCGCTGGCCGCCGGCGATCCAGGACGCCGCCGCGCGGGTCCTGGACCGGCGTGCCGGCGGCGGTGCGCGACTGGGGCAAGCACCAGATCTACGACCGGATCCAGGCCATCGCGGCCGAGCGCCCGCCCACGCCGGCCGACGTCGACACGGCCTGGACCGACATCCGGGCGCGCCTGACGCGCGCGCTCGGCGAGACGTGATGGGCCACGTGACCTTCCGCCGCCACCCGGACGAGACGACACTCGCCCAACACTCCCCACGAGTCGGTTGGAGGTGAACATGAAGACGCGGAGCACGCTTCCTCGTGATCCTCGGGCTGGCCTTGCTGACCCTGACCCTCGGGGCCGCGCCGGCCGGGGCCGACAACCTGCAAGGGATCAGCGACACCACCATCAAGATCGGCAACATCGGCCCGTACACGGGCGACGCCTCGAGCTTCAGCGCCTTGAACTACGGGCCGATGGCGTACTTCCGCTACGTGAACAGCCAGGGCGGCGTTCACGGCCGGAAGTTCGAGATCGTGACCGCCGACGACGCCTGCAAGGAGACGACCGGCATCGCGGCGGCCAAGAAGCTCATCTACCAGGACAAGGTGTTCATGCTCCTGGTGCACCCCTGCAGCGGGGTGGCGATGGCGGCCAAGCCGACGATCGTCGAGGAAGGCCTGCCCTGGATCGGGGTCTCGGCCAACCCGAAGCTGACGACGCCGACCGTCACCAACATGTTCCACGTCACCTACACCGGCATCTACTCGGGCCGGGCCATGGCCCGGTTCGCGCTGTCCAAGCCCAACGCCAAGAAGGTCGTCCTGGTCGCCCACACCAACGACTGGGCCAAGGGCTACTGCGACCCCGCCACGGAGTTCATGAAGGAGCAGGGCGTCGAGCCCCTGATGAACCTGGCGCTCGAGCGGGGCTCGACCGACGCCACCGCCCAGTCGCTCCGGATCAAGACCGCCAACGCCGACTTCGTCCTCGGCTGCCTCTACGAGGCGGAGCTGGCGATCCTCCTGCGGGACCTCCACAAGTACGGGGCCCCGGTGCCGGTCATCGGCGCGCTCGGGGCCGACTTCGAGAGCACCCACAAGCGCGTGAACAACCCGGCCGCGGTGAAGAACTTCTACCTGCCGTACCAGTTCAAGGCCCCGATGGGCAGCCCGGACATGAAGAAGTGGGAAGAGATGTTCGTGAAGCACCTGGAGAAGAGCGAGCTGCCCGAGAACGGGATCCCGACCAACTTCTACTACTTCGGGCTCCCGACCGCCATCGCCACCGTCGAGGCGTTCAAGCGGGCCGGCCCCCAGCCGTCGCGCGAGAAGTTCATCGCGGCGATGGAGACCCTGAAGGACTTCGACACCGGCGTCCTGGCGGACAAGGTGACCATCACGCGCGAGAACCACGTCGGCGTCCAGAACATGTTCGCGGTCGGCCTGAACGAGCAGGGCAAGCAGACGGTGTTCTCGGGCTGGGGGAAGCCGCTCCAGTGAGCGGAGTCCGGGAGGGCTGACGCTCCCGCCACCGCCGTGCTGCCGCAGCTCGTCGTGAGCGGGCTCGCGCAGGGGGTGGTCTACGCCCTCGTCGCGCTGTCCATGACCATGGTCTACCGGGCCACGACGGTCGTGAACTTCGGCCACGGGGACCTGGTCATGGGCGGCGCGTTCGCCGTCTACGTGCTGGTCGTCTACGCGCGCCTGCCGTACCTCCTCGGCGGGCTCCTGGCGCTCGCGATCCTGTTCGGCCTGGGCATGGCGCTCCACCAGGGCCTCATGCGGCGGATCATGACCGGCCCCCACCTCGCGGTCGCCATGATGGCGCTCGCGGTGGGGTACGGCCTCCGCGGGGGCGCGCGGATGCTGTGGGGCCGGGAGGTGCTGCCGTTCCCGCGGATCTTCCCCGACCATGCCTGGGCGCTCGGGGACGTCGTGGTGACCAGCGACAACCTGATCGTCTCCGGCACGGTCCTCGGCCTCATGGCCGTGCTCTTCGTCCTGTTCAACGTCACGCGGACCGGGCGCCTGCTCCAGGCCGTCTTCCAGAGCCAGCGCGGCGCCGCGCTGGTCGGGCTGAACGTCGACGCCGTGCACCGTCTGATGTGGGGCGCCGGCGCCGCCCTGGCGGCGCTCGGGGGCGTGCTGCTGGCGCCGATCACGCTGCTCTACCCCGACATGGGGGTGTGGGTGCTGATCCGGGGCTTCGCGGCGATGACGCTCGGGGGCTTCGGCACGCTCCACGGCGCGGTGCTGGGGGGCCTGGTCCTGGGCGTGGTGGAGCTGGTGCTCGGCGCCTACGTGTCGACCGCGTTCATCGACATCTCGGCCTACGTGGTCGTGATCGCCGTCCTCCTGCTCCGCCCCGACGGGCTGTTCGGCCGGCAGGTGGTCGTCCGGGTTTGACCGGCGGATGCCCGGCGCGGCGCCCGCCCCGGCCGTGAGGCGCCCGGCTCTCGGGCGCTGGGTCTTCCTGCTCGTCCCGCTGCTCGTCCTGCCCGTCCCGTTCCTCGTGAACCGCTACGTCCAGTACGTCCTCAACCTGATCCTCGTGTACGTGTTCGTCGGCGTGGGCTTCAACATCGTCATCGGCAACCTCGGGCAGCTGGCCTTCGCGAACGTCGCGCTCTTCGGCCTGGGCGCGTACGCGTCCGGCATCCTCGTCGTCCACGCCGGATGGCCGTGGTGGACGACGGTCCTCCCCGCGGGGCTGGTCGGCGCGCTCGCCGGCGCCCTGGCGAGCCTGCCCGCCCTCCGCCGGATCCGGCTCTTCTACCTGGCGATCATGACCATGGCGTTCGGCGAGCTGATGCGGTGGATCTACATCCGGGCCGAGCCCTTGACCAACGGGTCGATGGGCCTGGCGGTCCCGCCCCCGGTGCTGCTCGGCGTCCGCCTGTCCAGCGACCGGAGCAAGTTCTACGTCTTCCTCGCGCTGGCGGTGCTCGTCGTCGTCCTGACGTCGAGCCTCCTCCGGTCGCGGTTCGGCCGGGCGTTCATGGCGATCCGGGACAACGAGCTCGCGGCGGCGGCCGTCGGGATCCCGACCGACCGCTACTTCGTCCTCGCCTTCGCCTGGAGCGGCTTCGTGGTCGGCCTGGGCGGCGCCATGTACACGGCGCTGGTGGGCCACGTCACGCCGGAGGCGTTCAACCTGCTCGAGCTGATCCTCCACTTCGCGGTGGTGATGGTCGGCGGGCTGGCCAGCCTGGCCGGCTCGGTGATCGGCGCCGTCGTCCTCACCACGACGCCGGAGCTGTTCCGGAGCTTCCCGGGGATCCAGGAGCTGGTGCTCGCGCTCCTGATCATCGTCGTCCTCCTGTTCCTGCCCCGCGGGCTCGTGAGCCTGCTCGCGCGGCGCCTGGCCCCTGTTCCGCGAGCGGTACTACCGGGAGTAGCGGTGGCGCTCCTCGATCTGGCCGACGTCACCGTGCGCTACGGCGGGCTCACCGCGGTCGCGGGCGTCTCGTTCCGCGTCGAGCCCGGCGAGGTGCGGGCCATCATCGGGCCCAACGGCGCCGGCAAGACGTCGCTGTTCAACGCGGTGACCGGGCACGCGCCGCTGAGCGCGGGGGCGATCAGCTTCCGCGGCGCGCGGATCGACGGCCTGGCCCCGCACGTGGTGTCGACGACAGGGCGTCCGCCGGACGTTCCAGAACGGGGGACTCTTCGGCGAGCTGACCGCGCTGGAGAACGTGCTGGCCGGCCTCCACACGGAGGTGCCGAGCCGCTTCCTCGGCGTCCTGTTCGGGCTGCCGGGGGCCCGGGCCGCCGAGCGGGCGGCCACCGCGCGGGCCCGCCAGCTGCTCGACCTGATGGGCATCGGGCATCTCGCGGACCAGCCGGCCCGGGCCCTCTCGGGCGGCCAGCAGCGGATGGTCGAGATCGTGCGCGCGCTGGCGACCCGCCCGCCGCTCCTCCTGCTCGACGAGCCCGCGGTCGGGCTGGCGCCGGCCGTGCGCGAGGAGCTGCTCGGCGTCATTCGCCGGCTCGTCCGCGAGGACGGGATCGCGGTCATCGTCATCGAGCACGCCATCGAGTTCGTCATGAGCGTGTCGGACACGATCGTGGTCCTCAACGAGGGCAAGGTCATCGCCGAGGGCACCCCGGCGGAGGTGCGGAACCATCGCGAAGTCCTGGAGGCCTACCTTGGCCACTAGCGGGAGCCGCGGGACGGGGCGGCTCCGAGCGGGAGAGCGACCGGGCCCCGGGGGACGAGCGGCCGGTGCTGGCCGTCGAGCAGCTGGTGGCCGGCTACGGGCCGATCCGGGTCCTGCGGGGCGTGGACTTCCTGGTGCGGCGGGGCGAGGTCGTCGCGCTGCTCGGCGCGAACGGGAGCGGGAAGTCGACGGCGCTCAACACGATCAGCGGCTTCATCCGGCCGATGGCGGGCCGGATCCGGCTGGACGGCCAGGACATCACGGGGCGGCCGCCGCACTGGACCTTCCGGCGCGGGGTCGTGCAGGTGTCCCAGGGCCGGGATCTGTTTCCCGACATGTCGGTCGAGGAGAACCTCACGCTCGGGGCCTCGGTCCGGGGCGACGTCCGGACGGGCCTTCCGCGGACCTACGAGCTGTTCCCGCGCCTGGCGGCCCGCCCGCGCCAGAGCGTGCGCTCCCTGTCCGGCGGCGAGCAGCAGATGGTGGCGCTCGGCCGGGCGCTGATGGGCGATCCCCGGCTCCTCCTGCTCGACGAGCCGTCGGGCGGCCTCGCGCCGGTGTTCGTCGCCGAGATCGGACGCATCGTCGAGCGCCTCAAGGCGGCCGGGACGACGGTGCTGATGGTCGAGCAGAACGTCCGGCTGGCGCTCGCCGTCGCGGACCGGTTCGTCGCGCTCCGCGACGGCCTGGTGCTGGCCGACGGGCCGGTGAGCGACCTCCGCGGCGCGTACGAGGACCTCGTGCGCCGCATCTACCTCTAGCGGGGGCATGCGACCGATGCCCGTGCGTCCCGAGGCCGACGACGGCTACCGCGTGCGCCTGGCCACGCTGGACGACATCCCGGTCCTCGCGCACCAGCGATGCGCGATGTTCGTGGCGACGGGGCTGATCGATCGCGCGGCCACCGGGGAGCTCGACGCGGCCGAGCGCCGGTATCTCGCCCAGGCCATGCCCGCCGGCACCTTCGTGGCCTGGCTGGTGGAGCACGAGGGCCGGATCGTGGCGGGCGGGGGTCTCCAGCTCCGCACTCTCCAGCCGAGACCGGGATTCGTGCGGGGGGAGCCCGAAGGGCTCGTGGTGAGCATGTGGACCGAGCCGTCCCATCGCCGGCGGGGCCTGGGGAACCGGGTCATGGACGCCATCCTCCAGTGGTGTCGGGCCCGCGGGATCCGACGGCTGACGCTTCACGCGTCCAGCGAGGGACGGCCGCTCTACGAGCGCTTCGGCTTCCGGCCGACGAACGAGATGCGCCTGGAGCTCGCCCCGGGCGACGCGCCCGCCGGTGAGCCGCGGCGCCAGCCGTGAGCCCACGCCGATCGATCGGCCATCGCCCGATGCCTCGCCGGGGCCCAGGGACAGGAGGTCCGGAGCCGTGTTCGAGCACCTGCTGAGCCCGCTGCAGGTCGGCCGGCTCACGCTCCCGAACCGCGTCCTGATCACCGCGCACGCGACGAACTACGTCGACGCCGACGGGCTGCCCGACGAGCGGGCCGTCCACTACTACGCCGAGCGGGCCGCGGGCGGCGCCGGGCTCATGGTCACGGGCGCGTCGAGCGTCCATCCGTCGAGCCCCCGGGTGCGCGGAGTGGTGAACGCCCACGATCCGCGCGTCGTGGACGCCTGGCGGTCGATCGCCGACGCGGTGCACGCCCGCGGCGGGCGCATCCTGGTCATGCTGACCCACATGGGGCGCGTGGGCCGGATGCCGGACATGCGGCCCCTCGTGGCGCCCTCGCCGCTCATGGACGGGAGCTTCCGCCAGGCGGTGCCCCACGAGCTGGCCGCCCGGGAGATCGCCGAGCTGGTCGAGGCGTTCGCGGCGGCGGCCGGCCGGGTGCGCGAGAGCGGGATGGACGGCATCGAGCTCCAGGGCGCCCACGGCTACCTGATCGCCCAGTTCCTCTCGCCGCTCTCCAACCGACGGACCGATGGCTACGGGGGCGATCTCGCCGGGCGGATGCGATTCTGCCTGGAGGTCGTGGACGCCGTGCGCCGGGCCGCCGGCTCCGACCCGGTCGTGGGGATCCGGCTCTCCGCCGACGAGCTGGTTCCCGGCGGGCTCGGGCTCGACGAGTCGCGGGCGATCGTGAGGCGCCTCGAGGCGACGGGCCAGCTCGACTTCGTCGACATCAGCGCGGGGACGGACTCGGACCTGATGAGCCTGGCCGAGCACATCCCGTCGATGTACTTCCCGCCCGCCAACCTGGTCCACTTCGCGGCGGCGATCAAGCCGGTGACGCGGCTCCCGGTCTTCTGCGCGGGGGCGATCCGCGATCCTGCCGTCGCCGAGGGGATCGTCGCGAGCGGCCAGGCCGACATGGTCGGCATGACCCGGGCGCACATCGCGGACCCCCACGTGGTGCTGAAGCTCCGCGCGGGCCAGGCCGAGGACATCCGCCGGTGCATCGGCTGCATGCAGGCCTGTCTGGAGGCGCTCGCCAACGGCCTGCCGATCGGGTGCGTGTACAACCCGGTCACGGGGCGCGAAGGGGAGTGGGCCACGCTCGAGCCGGCCCCGCGGCCCCGGCGCGTGGTGGTCGTGGGCGGCGGCCCGGCGGGTCTCGAGGCGGCGCGGGTCGCCGCGCTGCGCGGCCACCGCGTGGTGCTCTTCGAGGCGGCGGAGCGGCTCGGCGGCCAGCTGCACCTGGCGGCAAGGCTCCCGAAGCGCGAGAACTTCCTGGAGATCGTGAGCTTCCTCTCGCGGCAGACGGCGAAGCTCGGCGTCGAGGTGCGGCTCGGCCGCCGCGCCGACGTCGACGCGGTCCGGGCGGAGAGCCCGGAAGCGGTCGTGGTGGCGACCGGCAGCCGTCCCACGCTCCCGGACGGCCTGCCTGGCGCCCCGGGACCGCTCGTGCATGTGACCGACGTCGTGAGCGGCGAGGCCCACGTGGGTGACCGCGTCCTGGTGGTGGACCAGGACGGTCATCTCCGGGGCTCGGGTGTGGCCGACCTGCTGGCGGGCCAGGGCCGCCGGGTGTGGATCGCGACCGAGCAGCTCTACGTGGGGCAGGGAATCGACCTGAAGACGCTGTACCCGCTGCAGCGACGCCTGCGGGAGCAGGGTGTGGCGATGCTGCCGTCCACGCGGTTCATCGGATGGGACGAGCGGCGTCCCGTGGTCGCCGACGTCTTCACCAGGGCGGAGCGGACGCTCGGCGACATCGACACGGTGGTGTGGGCCGCGACCGGCCGCGTGGTCGCCGATCTCGTCGAGCCGCTGCGGGCGGCCGGGCTTCCGGTGCACGCGGTCGGCGACTGCGTCGCGCCCCGGCGGGTCGAGCACGCGGTGCACGAGGCCCACGCGGTCGCCCGCACGCTGTAGAGGAGAGACCATGCGGCTCGACGATCTGGAGGTCCCGGCCACTCCGGCCGCCCGGGCTGCGCTGGAGGTGGCCACCGAGTACTGCTCGCCTGCGCTGCTGAACCACTCCGTGCGGGCCTATCTGTGGGCCGCGGCATACGGCGTGGCGAGGGGCATCGCCTTCGACGCCGAGCTGCTCTACGTCTCGTCGATGCTGCACGACCTCGGTCTGGTGAAGGAGTTCGACGGTCACCACGTGCCGTTCGAGGAGGCGGGCGGCCACGTCGCCTGGGTCTTCGGCGCGGCGGCTGGCTGGCCGGTCGAGCGCCGCCGGCGGGCGGCCGAGGTCATCGTACGGCACATGTGGGATGAGGTGGATGTCGCCCAGGATCCCGAGGGACACCTGCTGGAGCTCTCCACGGGCATGGACATCTCGGGCCGGCGTACCGAGGACATCCCCGGGGACGTCCGCGCCGAGGTGCTGCGGCGCTACCCGAGGCTGGGTCTCGCCGAGGAATTCGTCGCGTGCTTCGGAGACCAGGCGGAGCGCAAGCCCGACAGCCTGGCCGCGAAGCTCGTCGGCCGAGGGTTCGCCGCCAGGGTTGCCGCCAACCCGCTCGACCGCTGACGCCGGCCCGATCCCGTCGCGCTTCGAAGGAGACGCCGTCACGGTGCCGGCATCGCCCGGGTACGGATCACGCTCGGGGGACGGGCCTCGCGGTCGTCGCCGGTCCGGAGTCGTCCAGCGGGAGAGGGGAGAGACGCTGCCTACGCGTGGCGCGCGTGCGCCGAGCGCTCCGCGTCCGCGCGGACGAGCAGACCGATCAGCGTGCCCCCCGAGGTCGTCACGGGCGCGTTCGGGAGATCGTGCTTGGCCATGGTGGCCGCCATCTCGGCGATGGGCACGTGCGGCCGGTAGGTGCTGGGTCCGGGGCGCATGGCGGCCTCGGCCGTGAGGTCTTCCTGGCGGCCGAGCTCCTCGGCTCGAAGGAGCCCCAGGACGATCCGCTCCTCGTTGACCACGACGCAGGCGTCCCACCCGGCTGCCCGGGCTCGTTCCCGCACGTCCCGGAGGGACTCGTCGAGGCGGCACACCGGGACGTCCCGGCGCGCGACCGTGCCCGCGGTCGGTCGTCCGGCCGCCGCACCCTCGATGGGGAGCCCGGCGGCCATCCAGTCCGACTTCCCCGCCGGGTAGTCGTACACGTTGCGGAACCCCAGGCTCTCGAGCCGCCACGCGGCTCGCGGGCTCAGGTCTCAGGCGGAGTCCCAGCAGTAGACGATGACGGGCCGCGCGGGATCCAGCGCCGCCCGGGCTCCGCCTTCGATCTTCCGGAGCGGAAGGTGGATCGCGCCAGGAAGATGCTCTGCGTCGAACTCTTCCTCGGGCAGCACCTCGACGAGCTGCGCGCCCTCCGCCACCAGGCGCTCCACGTCCTCGCGTCCGATATCGGTCGGCATGTCGCTCCCTCCAGCTCGCCCGTTCCGCTGTCCAGCGGCCGAACGTCGTCGTCGACCTCGGGCACTCGGCCGTGGCGCCTCCCGGCGCCCCGGCGGCACTCTGGCGCCGCGCCCCGCTCTCGGCCCGGCTCGCCGGCCGCGCCGCGGGCTTCGTCCACTGCTATCATAAGCGGCGGCGCGGGGATCCTCGCACCGGGTTCGTGGCACGGAGGAGGCGCGAGCGTGCAGATCGGCGTGGACATCGGCGGCACCTTCACCGACATCGTGGCGCTGGGCGACGACGGCCGGCTCCACCTGACGAAGGTGCCGACCACGCCGAAGGACCTGCTCCGGGGGGTCGCCGACGCCGTGCGGGACGTGCTCGCGCTCGCCGGCACGCAGGCGGGCGAGGTCGCCCGCTTCATCCACGGGACCACCGTCGCCACCAACGCCATCCTCGAGCAGACGGGCGCCGTCACCGGGGTCCTCATGACGGCGGGGTTCGAGGACGTCCTCGAGCTCGGCCGCCAGAAGCGCTCGCGGATGTACGACCTCGACATGGACCCGGAGACGCCCGCCTTCCTCGCGCCCCGCCGCCGCCGGGTCGGGATCCGCGAGCGGCTCGACGCCCGCGGCGCGGTCCTGACCCCGCTGGACGAGGCGCAGGTGCGGGCCGAGGTCGCGCGCCTCCGCGACGAGGGGGTCCAGGCGCTCGCCGTCTGCTACCTCTTCTCGTTCCTCGATCCCACCCACGAGCGCCGGACCCGAGACCTCATCCGAGAGGTGGCGCCCGGGATGGCGGTCTCGCTCTCCTCCGAGGTCGATCCGACCTTCCGCGAGTACGAGCGGCTCTGCGTCACGGCGTTCGACGCCTACCTGGGACCGCTGGTCGCCCGCTACCTCGCCGGCCTCCGCGAGACGCTCCGGCGGCTGGGCGTCGGCGCCGTGCCGCAGATCATGCGGTCACGCGGGGGCATCGTCTCGGCGGCGGTCGCGGCCCAGCATCCGGTGACGCTGTTCCTGTCGGGCCCGGCCGGAGGCGTGATCGGGGCCCAGTTCGCGGCCGAGCGCTCCGGCGTGCGCGACTTCATCTCCCTCGACATGGGCGGGACCAGCAACGACGTGAGCGTGGTCCACGGGGGGCGGCCCGCCGTGGCGGCCGAGGGGCGGATCGGACCGTATCCGGTGCGGACGCCGATGGTGGACGTCAACACGATCGGCGCCGGCGGCGGGAGCATCGCGTGGCTGGACGCGGCAGGCGGTCTCCGGGTGGGGCCCCGGAGCGCGGGGGCGGAGCCGGGGCCGGCCTGCTACGGCCGGGGCGGCGACCGGCCGACCGTCACCGACGCGAGCCTCCTCCTCGGCTATCTCAACCCCGAGAACTTCGCGGGCGGGTCGCTGCGGCTCGACGCCCGGGCCGCCGAGACCGCGGTCGCCTCGGTCGCCGGACGCCTCGGGCTCGACGTCGTCGCGACCGCCGCCGGCATCCACCGCGTGGTGAACGCGCGGATGGCCGACCAGATCCGGCTCATGACGATCCAGCGCGGCTACGACCCCCGCGAGTTCACGCTGGTGCTGCTCGGCGGGGCGGGACCGGTGCACGGGGTGGCCCTGGCGGAGGAGCTGGGTCTCCGCGACGTCCTGGTGCCGGAGGCCCCGGGCGTCCTGTCGGCGCTCGGGCTCCTGGCCGCGGCCGTGGAGCACCACCACGCGCGGACGCATCCGAGCGTGGTCGCGTCGGCCGACCTCACGGCCGTGAACGCGCTCCTGCGCGGGCTCGACGCCGCCGGGCGCGCGCAGATGCGCGACGAGGAGGTCCCGCCCGACGCCGTGGAGGTCGCGTACACCGCCGACATGCGCTACGTCGGCCAGGCGTACGAGCTGCCGGTGCCGATCCCGGCGCCGCTCGCCCCGAAGGACCTCGCCGAGGTCCAGACTGCCTTCCACGCGGTCCACGAGCGCGTGTACGGCTACGCTCGCGCGGGCCACGCCGTCGAGTTCGTCAACTTCCGCGCCGTCCACACGTGCCACCTGCCGAAGCCGCGGGTGCGACCGGCCGACCGCGCGCGAGGCGGGGCGGCCGACGCGCGGGTGGCCGAGCGGCCGGTCCACTTCGCGCCCGGCGGCTTCGTGCCGACGCCGATCTACGCGCGGCCCCGCCTGCCGCTCGGCGTGGAGCTCGCCGGGCCCGCGATCGTCGAGCAGCCGGACACCACCACCGTGGTGCCACCAGGGTGGCGGGCCCGCGTGGAGGAGTCCGGGAACCTCCGCTTCGGGTCTCGCGGATCCAGAGAGGGTAGCGATGGCCATGCGCGATCTCGACCCGATCCTGCTGGAAGTCGTCCGGAACCGGCTGGAGACGATCGCCGACGAGATGGAGCTGACGCTGCTCAAGAGCGCGGCCTCCCCGATCGTCAAGGAGGGACTGGACGCCTCCGCCGCGCTCTTCAACGTGCGCGGGGAGACGATCGCCCAGGCGGCGGCGATTCCCATCCACCTCGGGTGCCTCGAGCTGGCGGCCCGGCGGATCGTGGAGGCGTTCCCGCCGGAGACGATGGCGGACGGGGACGCGTTCCTCCTCAACGATCCCTACGACGGCGGCACGCACCTGCCGGACATCACGCTCGCGGTGCCGGTCGTGTCGGACGGCCGGGTCGTGGCGCTCGCCTGCACGATGTGCCACCACCAGGACGTCGGAGGCCGGACGCCGGGCAGCGTGCCGACGGACGCCACCGAGCTCTACCAGGAGGGGCTCATCATCCCGCCGACCCGCCTGTACCGGGGCGGTGTGCTCGACACGAACCTGTTCGCCCTCCTCTGCCGCAACGTGCGGATCCCCGAGGTGTTCACCGGCGATCTCATGGCCCAGGTGGCGGCCGGCCGCCTCGGCGGGATCCGGCTCAACGAGCTGTTCGCCCGCTACGGGACCGAGACCGTCCTCGGCTACGTCGAGGAGCTGCTCGAGCGGGCCGAGACCCTCACGCGGCGCGGGATCGAGGCGATCCCCGACGGGACGTACGCGTTCGCCGACTGGATGGACAACGACGGGATCGAGGACCGGCCGGTCCGGATCGCCGTCGCCGTCACGGTGCGGGGGTCGACGATGACCTTCGACTTCACCGGGACGAGCCCGCAGGTCCGGGGGCCGTTCAACGCCGTCCCCGCCTCGACGCTCTCCGCCGTCTACTATGCCGTGCGGGCCATCTCGGACCCGACGGTGCCGAACAACGGCGGCTGCTTCCGCGCCGTCGACGTCGTGCTGCCGCCCGGGAGCCTGGTCAACCCGCGGCCGCCGGCGCCGGTGAGCTGCCGGACGGCGACCATCAAGCGGATCGCCGACACCATCCTGGGCGCGCTCGTCCGCGCGCTGCCCGAGCGCATGCCGGCGGCCAGCTCGGGCACGCTCCTGGTCATGGCGTTCGGCGGAACGGATCCCGAGACGGGCCGCCCGTTCGTGGCGAGCGAGCTGGCCGCGGGCGGGATGGGGGCGCGCCCCGCCAAGGACGGGATCCACGTCGTGGAGACCGACGTGACGAACTGCATGAACATCCCGGTCGAGGCGCTCGAGATGAACTTCCCGCTCCGGGTGGCGCGGACGGGCCTCTGGGCGGACTCCGCCGGCGCGGGCGCGTCCCGGGGAGGGCTCGGGCTCGAGAAGGTCTTCGAGGCCACCACGACCGACGTCACCGTGGCGCACCGGAGCGAGCGGTTCGCCTCGGCGCCGTGGGGCCTCTTCGGCGGCGGTCCGGCCGAGCGCGGCCGCGCGTTCCTCGTCCGCCGCGACGGGACGCGGGAGGCGGTGCCGTCCAAGAAGATGCTCGTGCTCCACCCCGGCGATCAGCTGTGGGAGTACATCCCGGGCGGCGCGGGCTGGGGGGACCCGCTGGAGCGGGATCCCGACCGGGTCCTGGCCGACGTGCTGGACCGGACGGTGTCGATCGACGTGGCCCGGTCCGCGTACGGCGTCGTGCTGGCGCCCGGGGGCGCGGCCGTCGATCACGACGCGACGAAGGAGTGTCGCGAGGCGCTCCGGCGGGCGCGCGGGCCCATCGACTGGGTCTACGACCGTGGCGACCGCGGCGGCGAGCCCGGCCGCGAGCGCTGAGCGGCGGCATGGAGCGCCAGGCGGACGTCGTCGTGATCGGCGGAGGCATCGTCGGCAGCGCGGCGGCTTACTACCTGGCCCGCCGCGGCGTGAGCGTCGTGCTGGTCGAGCGGAACGAGATCGCGGGGGAGCAGTCGGGCCGGAACTGGGGGTTCGTCCGGCAGCAGGGGCGCGACCCGGCCGAGGTTCCGCTGATGGTCGAGTCGAACCGCATCTGGCGCGGCCTCGAGCAGGAGCTCGGGGCCGACATCGAGTGGATCCAGGGCGGCAACCTGGCGCTCGCCGCGACCGAGGAGCGCGTCGGCCTCTTCGAGCAGTGGCTCGCCACGGCGCGCGAGTTCGGCATGGATTCCCGCCTCGTGAGCCCGGCCGAGATCCAGGGGCTCCTGCCCGGAATGGCGCGGACGTGGGTCGGCGGTCTCTACACGCCGAGCGACGGCCACGCGGAGCCGGTCAAGGCGACCCAGGCGCTCGCCGACGCGGCCGTCAAGCACGGCGCGCGCCTCTACCCGCGGTGCGCGGTCGAGGGCATCGACACCGAGGGCGGCCGGGTCAGCGGCGTGCGGACCGAGAGCGGTCCGGTCCGCGCCCGCACGGTGGTGTGCGCGGCCGGCGCCTGGTCGGCGCGGGTCATCCGCCCGCTCGGGCTCCGCCTCCCGCAGCGCTGGGTCCGGGCGACGGTGGCGCGGACCGGGCCCGCGCCCCCGCTCACGCGCGCCGGCGTCTGGAGCCCGTCGGTGTCGTTCCGCCAGCGCCGGGACGGCACGCTCAACATCGCCGCCGCCGGCGCGGCCGACCACGACATCACGCTCCAGTCGTTCCGCCACGCGCGGCTGTTCCTGCCGAACTACTGGAAGAACCGGAAGCTGTTCCGGTTCCACCTGGGCCGGCCGCTCCTGCGCGACCTCGCCGGCCTCTGGCCCGGGGCCGCGGCGCGCCGTCGGCCGCTCACATGGGACCGGCACCTCGACCCGAGCCCCAACCCGGCCAAGGTGGAGCGGAGCCTCGCGGAGCTCCGCGCCCTCTATCCGTCGCTCGGCGAGCTCGCGGTCACGCGGAGCTGGGCGGGCTACATCGACGCCACGCCGGACGCGATTCCGGTCGTGGGGGAGGTGGGGCCCCCGGGCCTCGTCCTCGCGACCGGCTTCACCGGCCACGGCTTCGCGATGGGCCCCATCGTCGGCCGGCTGATCGCCGAGCTCGTCACCGACGGCAAGCCCTCGCTCGACCTCCGGCCCTTCCGCTTCTCGCGCTTCGCCGAGGGCGCCGTCGGGCGGCCGCGGAGCGTGCTCTAGCCCGGTTGATGAGGCTTCGGAGTCATCTCGTCCTGCTCGTGATGGCGACCGTCGTGCCGGTCCTTCTCTTCCGGCGCTCCCTTCGGCCAAGGCACCATTGGTCACCGTGGGGGGCCGGTGCTCTTGTGCGCGTCGACAGTAGGGAGGTGGTCCACGCCATGAGTCCGCACAATGCCTGGAATCCACCACCACCCCTCTCGCAACAGGCCGTGGCTACTTGATGAGTTCATCTGCGCGCACCAGCACCGATGCCGGAATCGTCAGGCCGAGCGTCTTCGCCGTCTTCAAGTTCACGGTCAGCTCGTAGAGCGTCGGTTGCTCCACTGCGAGATCGGCCGGCCTCGCACCCTTGAGGATCCTGTCAACGTAGGTCGCCATGCGCCGGGCCAGTCCGGAAAGGTTGCTTCCGTATGCCATCAACCCCCCCTCCTCCGCATGCTCCCGCCATTGGTAGATCGCGGGGAGCCGGTGTGTTGCCGCGAGCTCGATGATCCTGCGTCGATCGCGATGGAGAAGCGGGCTCGAGAACACGAGGAGGGCTTGAGCGCGCTCGGAGATCATCTTGGCGAATGCACTCCCATAGTCGGCACCCCGAACCTCGGCGACAACCGGCGTGACGCCAAGGGACGCCGCAGCCTCCTTCGCCTCTCGAAGCTGGGCCTCGTAGTCTTCTTCGCCGGAGGCGAGGAGCGCAATCCGTCCCGCCCGAGGGGCGGCTTCCTTGAGGAGCTCCAGACGCTTGGCGGCCAGGGTCGTCTCCGCCAGTACAACCCCGGTGATGTTTCCTCCGGGCTGGGCAAGGCTTGCGATGAACCCTCGCGCCACCACGGCTCCGCCGATCATGACGATGGGGATCGTGCTCGTCGCGTCCTTCGTGGCCTGGATTGCTTCGTTGCTGACGGCGACGATCACGTCTACCCGAAGCTGGACCAACTCCCGAGCCAGCCCGGGTAGCCGCTCCGTCTTGCCCCCGGCGAAGCGCCGCTCGACGAGTAGGTTCCGGCCTTCGACATAGCCCAGCTCTCCGAGAGCCATCGGGACCAAGAACGACATGGTGGCCCGATCCGATGGGGCGGGTGGCGCACCCGGTATGAGCATCCCGACGCGATGCACTTTCCCCGCCGGCTGCGCCCCGGCGGGAAGCGGCGCGGTGAGTAGGCACCCGACCAGTGTGAGCACGAGCATCCTGAATCTCATGGGCGTGCTCCTTTAGTTCGGCGACCGAGAGCCGTCCTGCTCGACGCTATCAAGCGTAGGCCTCCGGCGCCAGTGTCCTGGAGGTGCCGCCGCGCCAGCCACACGTGAGGTGACTAAGGGCGACGAATTGTCGACAAACACGGCGCCGGATGTCACACGCGAGGCGGACTACCCGATTTTCATTGTGGACCTGCTGTCACGGCCACCGAGAACGATGCTCGCCCCAGCTCGTTCCGGCGTCGAGGGGCAGCGCCTCGCCTCTGCGAGGACGGGGGCGGCGTCGGGCTGGGAGAGAGCGTCTGGCCGAGCCCGGCGCCACCATGCGCGCCCTACCCCTTGGTGGCGCCGGCGGTGAGGCCGGAGACGTAGTAGTCCATCAGGAACACGTAGACCACGATCGGCGGGAGCGCGGCCACGAGCGCCCCGGCCATCAGCCCGCCCCAGTAGATGACGTCGCCCGTGATGAGCGAGCCCACCACCCCCGTGGTCAGGACCGCGCTGTCGCGGCTGAAGATGAACGCCAGCGGGTAGAGGAATCCCGCCCACGAGACGGTGAACGAGAACATCGTGGCCGCGACGATCCCGGGCATCGCCACGGGGATGAAGATCCGGACGAGCATCTGGAGGTGGCTCGCGCCGTCGATGTACGCCGCCTCGTCCAGCTCCCGGGGAATCGACCCGAAGTAGCCGATGAGGATCCACGTGCAGAAGGGCACCGAGAGGGTCGGGAAGACGAGCATGAGGGCCCCGAGGGAGTTCAGCAGGCCGAGGGCGGCCAGGACCTTGAACAGCGGGATGAACAGGAGGGTCTCCGGGACGAGGTAGGTCAGGAACACGGCGGTCGCGAGCCCGCCGGAGCCCGCGAAGCGGAGCCGGGACAGCGCGTACGCCGCCGGCAGGCTGATCCCCATCGAGATCGTCACGACCAGCGTCGTCACGAGCACCGTGTTCCCGAGGAACGTGAAGAACGGAGTCTCCAGGAAGAGGCGGCGGTAGTGCTCGAGCGTGGCGCCCTCGTTGATGAGGAGCGGGAAGCCCGGCATCGTCTGGATCTCGTGCGGCGTCTTGAACGAGGTCACGAGCATGTAGTACGGCGGCAGCAGGAAGATCACGGCGAACAGGCCGAGGCTCGCGTACGAGGCGATCACCGCCCAGCGCCGGCGCCGCCCCACG
Source organism: uncultured Candidatus Rokubacteria bacterium (assembly GCA_963745015.1). Lineage (GTDB taxonomy): Bacteria > Methylomirabilota > Methylomirabilia > Rokubacteriales > DASRDR01 > DASRDR01. Next base: position 76,020 of record CAVUVU010000001.1, on the reverse strand, counting down.
CTCGGGCTCGCCATCACCGCCCCGCCCGGACGTTCTGGCGGACGCTCCGCAGGATGAGGATCGCCAGGACGGCGAGGATCGGGAACATGAAGAGGGACACCGACGCGCCGAGCGGGATGTCCCCGGACTCGATCCCGAGGTTGAACGCGTAGGACCCGAAGAGGTGCGTGGTGTCGTGCGGCCCGCCCATGGTCAGGACGCGGACGATGTCGAAGTTCGCGAACGTCGCGATGGTCGAGAAGAGCACGGTGATCGCCATGATGTTCCGGATCATCGGGAGCGTGATGAAGCGGAGCCGCTGGAGCGCGGTGGCGCCGTCGATGGAGGCGGCCTCGTACAGCTCGTCGGCGATCGACTTGAGCCCGGCCAGGAACATGATCATGAAGAAGGGCGTCCCGATCCAGACGTTGACCAGGATGACGGAGAGGCGGGCCCAGCCCGGCTGGCTCAGCCACGGGATGTGCGGTCCCCCGAGCCTCGCGAGGATCGCGTTGAAGACCCCCAGCGTGGGCTCGAACAGCCACAGCCATCCGAGCGTGCTGAGCGCCGCCGGCATGACCCAGGGGATCAGGAACAGCCCTCGCCAGAGGCGCTGGCGGCGGGCCGGCAGGTTGTTGATCTGGAGGGCCAGGAAGAACCCCAGCGCGGTCTTCAGGAGCACGGCGGACACGGTGAAGAGCATCGACTGCCGGACGACCATCCAGAACGTGTCACGCTTGAACAGGAAGAGATAGTTGCCGAGGCCGACGAAGCGCGTCTCGCTCTTGTTGAGCGTGGCCAGCTGAAGCGACACGAGGAACGGGTAGAGGACGAGGCCGCCCAGAAGGAGGATGAGCGGCACGCAGAGGAGGAAGGCGAGCAGGCCCGACCTACGCATCGAGCGTCTCGGCCATCGGCGGTGACGCGCCACGCCCCCTGTCCCGCCGAGCGGGCCCGACGGCCCCTCCCGGCGCGGTCCGGGAGGGGGTGCCAGGACGCGGGCGAGCTAGGAGCGCGAGTACCCTTCGAGCTCGCCCTCCGCCCACTTGATGGCCGCGGCGGGCGACTCGCCGCCCTGGGTCACGCGGGCGACCAGGCGGCCGTAGGTCGACTTCGAGTGGATCTGGGCGGCGATCGCCTGCGGCGCCGGGTAGCCGGGGATGATGAACACCTCGTCGCCCCGGATCGGGTAGTTGAACTGGGTCCCCTTCGGCGGCCCGATCTGCTCCCAGATCGGGTGGTCGCGCAGGGAGCGGATGTCCGGGATGTCGTAGCCCTTGCCGGCCTCGATGAGCTTCTGCACCTGCTCCTTCTGGGAGAGGTGGAGGAGCAGGTCCTTGGCCGCCGACTGGTTCTTGGAGAAGTCCCAGGTGCCGAGGAGCATCTTGCTGCCGCCGCGGAACCGGCCCGCGGGGCCGCGCGGATTGTCGTGGTGCCAGATCTCGCGCCCGATCTCCGGAACGTCCTTCATCGCCACCGCCCAGACGCTCGGCGGGTTGTTGATGCCGGAGCCCTTGCCCGAGAGCAGCCACCGGTTGTTCCCGGCGTCGTCCCAGGCGTAGACGTCCGGCGTCATGACCGGCGTGAGCTCCTTCATGAGCTCCAGCACGCGCCGCACCGGGTCGGAGTTCACGGTGATGTTCCCCTTCGCGTCGACGATGTGGGCGCCGAACGAGGTGAACAGGGGGCCGAGCCACATGCCGGTGTCGTTCGTCGCCCCGATCGGATTCGCGAACGGGACCCCCGCCGCGTGGAGCTTCCGGCACGCCGCGAGGAACCGCTCGTACGTCCACGAGTCCACGAGCGCCTTGTCCCGATCGAGGCTGGCCGGGAACATCTTCTGGAGATCGATGTCCGCGTGCTTCTTCCAGAGGTCGAGGCGCGAGTTCATCGGATAGCTGTTCGTGCTGAGGCACAGCGGGACGCCGTACCACCGGCCGTCGTGCTTCCCGAGGTACTCGGCCCCGGCGTCGTACGGCCCGTATTTCTTGGTGACCTCGTTGATGACGTCGTCCACCGGGATCAGGCGGCGCTTGTAGAGCGTGACCTGCCAGTTGGCCAGGGAGAACACGTCGTGGCCGACGCCGGCCCTGAACTCGGCGGCGGCGGTGAGGTAGATCTTCTCGCCCGCCGGCGGCAGGTAGTCGATCGTCACCTCGACCTTGTTGGCCGCGGCCCAGTCCTCGATCAGCTTTCGGGACACGTCGTTGTGGCCGGGCACGAAGTGGTCGTTCATCGCGATCGCGAGCTTGCCGGCCGCCCGGGAGGTCGAGACGAACGGCCCCGCCAGGGAGCCCGGCCGTCGCGGCGCCGGCCGCGAGCTTGAGGAACTGGCGGCGAGTGGTGTGCGCCTTGGCCATGGACTGCCCTCCTCGTGTCCTGCTCAGGCAGGAACCGCTGCTGGAAACCCGACGCCGAGCTCCGCGCTCAGCTCCCGGAGCTCCTCCACGATCGTGGGGTGGAGCGGGATGCCGAGCCGGCTCCGCTCCTCCTGCGTGCTCCATTCCCGCTCGCCGGGCGTGAGGACGCGCTCGTGTCCGGCGGCCGGCGGCGTCTCCCGCAGCGTGCCGAGCGCCTTGTCGAGCATGCCCGCGAAGTCGTCGAACGGCAGGAACGCCTCCACCTGCCAGGCGCCGAGGAAGACCCCCTGCGTCTGGAGCGACAGCATCGCCCCGTACCCGGTGCCCGAGAGCACGCCGCTCAGGACGTCGACCATCACCGCGAGCGCGTAGCCCTTGTAGCCGCCGGTCTCGGCCTCGCCGCCCAGCGGGGGGATGGACCCGCCCGCGAAGAAGTCGCGGGGATCGGTGCTGGGCCGGCCGGTCTTGTCACGGAGCCAGGCGGCCGGGACCGGCTTGTTGTCGCGGATCGCCAGCTCCATCTTGCCGCCGGCGACCACCGTCGTCCCGAAGTCCATCATGAACGGGGCGCCTTCACGGGCGGGCGCCGCCACGCTGACCGGGTTGGTGGACAGCCGAGGCTCCCGGCCGAAGGTCGGGACCATGGCCGTGCCGGGCCCGTTGCACATCGCGATGCCGATCATGCCCCGGTCGATCGCCATGAGCGAGTAGTGGGCGGCGGCGCCGATGTGCCGGCTGTTGCGGACGGCGGCGAAGCCGCAGCCGACCGCGGCCGCCTTGTCGAGCGCGCGAGCCATGGCGCGAGGCGCCACCGCCACACCGAGCCCGCCGTCGGCATCGAGGGACACGGTCGACGGGGTCTCGCGGAGGACGCGCACCTGCGGCTTCGGGTTGACCCAGCCGCCGCGCAAGCCCGCGACATAGCCGGGGTGACGCGCCACGTGGGCGACGCCGTGCGAGTCGATGCCGAGGAGATCGGCGTGGACGAGGGTCTCGGCGCCCACCCGAGCGTCCTCCGGGGGGACGTCGAGGCGTATGAAGACCTCCGTCACGAAGCGCCGCAGGTCCTCGGCGGTGTAGCGAGGGCGTGCGGCAGTCACAGGGTCTCCTTTGCGGGACTGGTAGCGACGATCGACCGGCGGCTCGCTTGCGCGCCAGCGTGCGGCTCTGCGTCAAGAACGGACGATGTCACGCCCGCGCTGGGGGTGTCAAGGCCGTGCACCGGCGCCACATGTCCGATCCGGCTGGCCATCCGGCGCGAACACGCGGCGCGGAAGCCGTCGTCCACGCGAGTCGACCCTCCGGCGCGGGCACTCCGGATCCTTCGGCGCCCGCGACGGCGGCGGGGTCCCTGCCGCGCGCCGACGGTACGGGGGCCAGGTTTGTGGACGTGACGGTGATCCGACGGGGCGACCCAGGGCGCGGGCAGGTGACCCCTGGGACCTGGCGCAGACCCATTCATCGCGACCGGCGCGACCGGCGCCGGGCTTGGTTCGCCCGGTGCACCGTCCACAGTGCAGGGTGCACTGTCTACTGTGCAGCGACCTCGAACCCGTCGATTCTCCGATGTTTCACGCGGATTCAGGGGCCCGCGGGGAAGGGCATTGCACTGTTGGATGTGCACCCGCGCCGAGCGGCACGCTTTCGCCATGGGGCAGGGACACGCGCCACAAGTGCCCGGCCAAGCAGCCAGAACCGGCGCTCTCCATCCCGTCACGCCCGTTGGCGTGAATCTCGCTTCCCCTCCCGCCCGAGGACGTGACACGCGGGCGACACCTCGATCCTGTCCGGGTTCCTGCGCGGGAGCGTTCGGGCGGAGGGCGTGCGAATGGCGTTCACTGACCACTGCGACGTGTTCGGGTCCTTCCACGAGGAAGGCTTCAACCGGATCATCGACCACATCCGGTTCCAGCGGCCGTCGATGTTCAACTACGCGACCCAGGCGATCGCGGACAATCCGGCCTTGCTGTGCCGGCCCATCGTGGCGCACCCGCGCCTGAACCAGCACGGCAACCCGCTGCTCACGATCATCGACCCCCTGCCGCTGCCGGGCGCCAACTTCGCGCTGAACTTCTCGGTCCAGCTGGTCGACGTCAAGATCGACTTTCACCCGGCGAACGTGGTGACGCTGCCGGCCGAGCTGTCCCCGCTGGGCGTGCAGCGGTTCGTGATGAGCCTCCGCGTGTGCGCGGGGATCGGGTGCCCGCCGGCTCAGGCGATCAGCGACAACATCCCGCCGCCGCCGGATCCGGACGCGGATCCGAACCTGCCGCCGCCTCCCCCGCCGCCCCAGGTCGTCCTGCCGCCGGATCAGCAGCTGATCTGCGTCTGCCTGGATGCGTTCGCGGTTGGCGGGCTCCGGTTCAAAGAGTACTTCCAGCACTTCTTCCTGGAACCGTTCGTCGATCGGATCGAGATCTCCGACATCCAGCCCGCGGACCTCGAGAGCGGGATCGAGTGCGTCATCGACGCGACGCTCCGGCTGGGCTTCCTGCCGAAGCTGCGCATCCTGCTCGAGAAGATGACGCTGGACCTGACCGACGACGTGACGATCTTTGTGCAGCCGAAGCCGGTGGCGGTGTCGCCCGCGGTGCCCAACGACCCGGCTGTCGAGCAGGACGAGGTCCGGGCCTTCATCGATCTCGAGGTGAGCTAGCCATGCCGCATCTGAGGGTCGCCGCCTCGGAGGCCGCCTTCAAGAAGCTGTTCGCCAAGGTGGTGGAGAAGTTCGTCTTCGAGAAGGCGGACAGCAAGGACCTGGGCCCTTTCACCGCCGCGTACGACATCAAGATCCATCTCGAGGGCGGGAAGGTCGATCTGCGGGCGGACAACACCGTCCAGGTGAAGGAGCTCGACATCAAGTGGGACCGGCTGAACCTCTCGCTGGGGATCGACATCCCGGGGTTCTGCATTCCCGGGATCTGCCTGATCCCGAACCCGCTCGGCGGCTGCATTCTCGAGACACCGGAGATCTGCCTGTTCGACGCCGATCCGGACATCACGATCCTCTTGCCGCTGGGCGGCCTGTTCACGTCGGAGATCTCGATCACCGGCCGGCTCCGCACCCGGTACAACGTCAATGCGGATCGGCCGGCGGACATGGACCAGTGGGACGCCCAGCTCCCGGATCCGAAGCTCACCAACACCTGGCAGCTCTTCCTCGATCCCGAGTTCGTCGACATCGACCTGATCGATGTGGCCGACACGGTCGGCGACCTGCTGGACGACGCCATTCGGGCGGCGATCGAAGCCCTCGGTCTCCCGGACATCATCGCCGGAGGGCTGGAGGCCATCGTGGTCCTGGTGCGGGAAGCCCTGGACATCGGCGACGACATCCAGGAATGGCTCAGCGACCTCCTGGGTGTCAGCCTCGGGCTCGAGAACATCATCGGCCAGGCTCTGATCGAGCACTTCGTGACCGACGATCCGCTGTTCGACCTGGAGGATCCGTACCCGATCCTCGAGAAGGCGCCCAATCCGAACAACAAGGACGGTCTGCCGCCGCTGCCGGACCTGGTCCCGGTGAAGCTGCCGATCCGTGACCTGACCGTGCACAACGACGACGTCGAGTTGGTGCTCGAGGGGAACGTGGGATGACGACGGTGAAGAAGAGCGTCCGCCTCAACCGCCGGCTGCTGACGACCTCGTCCTTCGACAGCGCGGCGCTCGGGCCGCTCGTGAGCCTGATCCACCGCGCTCCGGCCCCGGGCACCTACCAGGTCGTGCTGCTCCGCGGCGGGCAGCGCGCGGGCACGACGTGCTTCCGGGTGACCGATGACAAGGCGGGCACGCAGCTCAACATCGACCTGGCGTCGGTGGGGCGCCCGATCGGCGGGGCGAGCCGGTGCGCCTGTCGCGAGCACCCGGAGAGCGCGCCCGCCGTGTCGCCGCAGGGGTACGTCCTCTTCCACGTCTCGCGCGGCGCCGGCGGCTATGCGGTCGTCGTCGGCGAGGCGAAGGAGGGGAGCCAGGCGGTGTTCGACAGCCGAGCCCTGACGGAGGGAGACCTGTTCGCGCTGTCGTTCGTCGTGCCGGCGACCTACTCGGTCACGAGCCCGGGCGGGGCCGGGCAGGGGGAGATCGAGGTTGCGCAAATGCCCCCGGGGACGAACCTGCGCGCCGTCGCGGCGGTGTCCATCGACGCCACCCGGCAGGGGTTCCAGCCGGCGCAGGTCAGCGTCCACGCCGGCCAGGGCGTGGTGTTCCGGATCCGGGGCGCGGCGCGGATCGTGATCGAGAAGCGGGCGCCGACGGCATCGCGTCGAGCCGCGCCACTCGCGCCCGGCGCCCGGCGAATCCTCCGGCGCGTGAGGGTGCGAAAGCTCCGATAGGACGCGGCGACCCGGTTGCCGGCAACGGGAGGCGAACGATGGCCATCGCCCGGGCACTCGATCCGTGGAGGCAGCAGGCCCTGTGTCGCGCCGCCCGGCGCCGTGTGCCTGGACCCGCCAACCGTCAGCTATGTCGAATCGTTCAGGGTGAAGTGACTTTCGGCGCCCGCCGAGCTCACCAGACGCGAGGCCGCGAAGACTCAGCGAACCGTCTCGTGCGAAGCCGCATGACCAGGAGAGCCGTGGCGCTGGACCGACGGAAGGAACACCGTGCGAGCGGCGACGGTACGCCGCGCCTCTGTCCAGGAAACGTCCCGAGCGAGTGACCGGAGTAGCTGAAGCTACGGGAGGACCATCATGGCTGGCACGTGGACGACCCTGACGAACGCCCCGCCCGCGCCGGTGGCGACGATGCTGCTGCTGACCGACGGATCGGTGCTCGCCCAGGGGGTGAGCACGAACCAGTGGTACCGGCTCACGCCGGCTACGAACGGGAGCTACGCGAACGGGACGTGGACGACCCTGGCCAGCAGCGTGCACGCGCCGCTCTACTACGCCTCCGGCGTGCTCCGGGACGGCAAGGTCATCGTCGCCGGCGGCGAGTACGACAGCGGCGCCGCCGTGTGGCTGCTCGACGTCGAGCGCTACGACCCCGTGGCGAACACCTGGACGACCCTCCCGAGCCCGGCCGGCTGGGTGCGGATCGGCGACGCCCCGGCCTGCGTGCTCCCCGACGGCCGGTTCCTCCTCGGTCAGGTGCTGAGCAAGAAGACGGCCATCTACGATCCGGCGACGAACACGTGGACGGCGGCCGCGAGCAAGATCAACACCGTCGGCGAGGAGAGCTGGTCGCTCCTCCCCGATGGAACGATTCACGCCGTCGACTGCTCGAACCCACCCGCCGCGGAGAAGTACGTCATCGCCGCCGACCAGTGGGTCGCCGCCGGCTCGACCCCGCAGGTGCTGGTCGACAGCATCTCCGAGATCGGCCCCTCCGTGCTGCTGCCAGACGGGCGCCTCTTCGTCATCGGCGCGACCGGGTTCACCGCGATCTACACACCCCCGCCGATCGCGAACCAGGCCGGCACGTGGGCCCCAGGGGCCCTCGATCCCGCAGGTCAACCCGAGCCAGCCGCTCGGCGCCGTCGACGGCCCCGCGTGCGTCCTGCCCAACGGCAACGTCTTCTTCAACGCCTCGCCGATCACGAGCCCGGCCACGTTCCAGCAGCCGATGTTCTTCTTCGAGTACGACCCCGCCGCCAACACGATCGCCAACGTCCCCGGCCCCGCGACCTCCGGCGGGCCTGCGTACGTCGGACGGATGATGATCCTGCCCAACGGGCAGATAATCTTCAGCGCCCACAGCGCGACGGTGAGCCTGTACACGCCGAGCGGCGGTGAAGTCCTAGACTTGCTGGAAAACGGATCGGGGATGCACTCTTGCTTCGGCATCCAAACCCGAGACGCCGGTTGGCGCCGGCGGCAAGAGGGCATCCCCGTGGGTCAGAGGATACCCGCCTCCGAGCGAACCCACCAGCGGCTCAACGAGCTCCTGCACCCAGGGGTCGCCGACGGCGACGCGCGCGCCGAACTGATCAAGCTCGCCGTCCGGAAAATCGTCGAGGAGGCGCTGGAGGCCGAGGTGAGCGAGGCCATGGGCCGCAGCTACTACCAGAGCGGGCCGCCCCGGGGGCCGGGTATCGCAACGGTATCGGCGCAGGCGGCTGCACACCGCCGAGGGCCCGATCGAGTACGGGGTCCCGCAGTGACCATCGCCCCGAACCTTCGTCTCGCGGATGCGCGCCCGCCTGGCCGGCCGACCGCCGATTGGAGCAGCTCGCCATCGAGATGTATGCGCGCGGGCTGAGCACGCGAGACATCGAAGCGGCCTTCCGCGATGGCGAGCGGCGAGTCTGCTGAGTCGCACCGCCGTCAGCCAGGTCACCGAACGGCTGTGGCAGGAGTACGAAGCCTTCGCCACCCGGGATCTCAGCGAGTTCGCCGTCGCCTATCTCTTCGTCGATGGCGTCGCCGAGCGGCTGCACCCGGGCTGCCACGCGAAGCGGTGCTCTGTGCCTGGGGCATCACCGAGGACAGTCGGAAGGTCCTCCTCCACTGGCCCCGGGCACGAAGGAGGACACGGCGAGCTGCACGGCCTTCTTCGAGGATCTCAAGCGCCGCGGGCTGCCCGATCCGCTGCTCGTCGTCACCGACGGCGCGCCGGGGCTGATCCGCGCCGTCGACACCTGCTTCCCGCGGGCCCTCCGCCAACGATGTCTCGTCCATCGATGCGGAATCTCCGCAGCAAAGCGCCGGAGGCGACGTGGCCCGACTCGCGATCCGCGCTCGCGCCTGCTACGAGGCGGCCTCGCCGGCCCTCGCCACCGTCCTGCGCGACGACTTCGTCCACGTCTACGAGCGCGACCTCCCCGCCGCTGTCCGTGCTTCCTCGACGACTTCGACGCGTGCATCGCGCACCTGCGCTTCCCGCTGCGCCATCGTCACGTGGTCGCACCACCAATCTCTTCGAGCGACTCTTCCTCGAAGAGCGACGTCGCACAAAGATCATCCCGCACGCCTTCGGCGAGGGCCCGTCTTGAAGCTCATGTACGCCGCCGCGATCCGCGCGGCCGACCGCTGGCGCGGCCTCACCGTCGGCGAATTCGAGCACCGTCAATTGCAGGCCATCCGCGACGAACTCGATCTCGCTCACACCGAGCGCACGCCCCGCCGTCAAGGCCACCTCGAGGCGTCCCCTGTCAAGTTATCCAGCAAGGCCCGGACTGACCCGAGCGGCCCCCCGACCCGGTGTGGGTGCCGACGATCACCGCCTGCCCCTCCTCGGTGCGCCGCAACAAGACCTACACGCTGTCGGGGCGCCAGATCAACGGTCTCAACCAGGGCTCGTACTACGGCAACGACGCGACGAACGCGACCAACTATCCGATCGTGCGGCTCCAGTCGTCCACGGCGTCGACGGTGTACTACTGCCGGACGTCGAACTACTCGACGATGGGCCTGCAGACCGGCACGGCCGTGCACTCCTGCTCGTTCACGGTCCCCAGCTGGGTGCCTCTCGGCGCGTACTACATCGTGGTCATCGCCAACGGGATCGCGTCCGCCGGCCGGGCGATCAGCGTGACCAACAAGCTCTTCAAGGAGCTCAAGTGGGAGATCAAGGACAAGGCCGAGGTCGTCGAGAACTTCAAGGAGCTCATCGACACGAAGATCAAGCGGGTGCCCGACCTCGACATCAAGATCAACGAGGGGCTCGAGTTCATCAAGCAGTTCGAGGAGCAGTGGGTGCAGACCGTGCGCAGCGTCGCGGCGGGGATCGACGCGGCCAACGCCGAGCTGAGCCGCACGTTCATCGGGCCGACGGGAGCGCCCGTTCGTCGGGATTCCCGAGCCGGTGGTCGAGGAGCTCGTGGTGCCGAAGATCTCCGCGTCCGAGGCCCGGCGCGGCCAGGAGAAGCGCGCCTTCGCCGACGGCCGCGATGAGCTCGTGATGTCGAAGGAGTTCGAGGCGGTTCACGAGGCGATCCACAACCTGTGGCGCTCGGGCGGCAAGGAAGTGGTCCTGGAGCGGCGAGCACGGTCGGTGAGGAAGGCCGCGTCGGCGAGACGACGTGATCGCCGTCGTCGGTAGCCGGCACGACACCGTCGCCACGTCGATCGTCGGGGCGCTGCCCGGGGCTGCCCTGTGCAGCGCCAACGATCTCACCCGGCCGGGCTGGGTGTGGCCCGTGGAGTCTCCCGAACGGGCGCGCTGGGTCATCGACGGGGCCACCGTGCCCGACGCGGACGTCACCGGCGTGCTCGTGCGGCGGACCTACGTGTATCCGGAAGAGCTCGTCACGACCCATCGTGACGACCGGGAGTACCTCGCGGCCGAGGCGACGGCGTTCCTGATCTTCGTGCTGTCGCGGACCGGGGCCGTGGTGATCAACGAGGTCGGGGACGGACCCTCGGTGACGACGCCATCCGGCCGGAGCGGTGGATGCGCGTGGCCGCTGGCATGGGGATCCAGGTGAGGCCGTTGCGGTTGAGGCCCGGGCAGCGCCTTCGACGCCCGACGCGGCCGGCGACGGTGGAGGTCGTCGGCCGCGAGGCATTTGGGGGCGCGGCTCCGCGACTTGAGGAAGGCGGCCACGCACCTGGCGGGGGCGCTCGGGCTGACCTACGCGGCCTGCGTGTTCGACGGGCGCGGAGCGCTCGTCTCCGTGTCGACGATGAAGCCCCCGGGCGTGGAGGCGACCGCGGCGCTCGGGCGCCTCCTCGGGACGGGGGGTGGCGGGTGATAGTCGTCTGGGGCCCCCACGACGACCCGCCGGTGACCCGGGTTCTGGAGCAGTTGCGCGAGGCGGGCGCCGCCGTCGTTCACCTCGAGGACTCCGCGCTCGACGGCGCGCGATACGACCTCACGCTCGGCGGCGGCCCAAGCGGGTGGGTGGAGGTCGAAGGGCCGGCGGATCCGCCTGGACGAGATCGAGGGTATCTGCCTCCAGCCGGGCCACGCGCGCACGGCCGCCGCCCGGGCGGCGGCGGCGAGCCTGCTCGCGGCGGCGGCGGCGATCGACGCCGTCGTCGTCAACCGCCCGACGGCCGGGCGCTCGAACCTGGCGAAGCCGTATCAGCTCGCGCCATCAGGAGCGCCGGCTTCGCGGTGCCGCCCACGATCGTCACCACGGACCCGGCCGCGGCCCGGGCGTTTCTCGCCCGGCACGGGCGCATCGTGTACAAGTCGATCAGCGGCGTGCGCAGCATCGTCGCGACGCTCGACGCCGGCGGGGCCGCGCGCCTCTCGGCGCGTTGGCCACCGGGCCCGTCCAGCTTCAGCGCTGGATCGAGGGGATCGACGTGCGGGTCCATATCGTGGGCACGCGCTGGTTCGCGACGGCGATCGAGTCGGCGGCGGCCGACTATCGCTACGCCGCCGAGGGCGGCCACGAGGTCAGATCGTCGCGACCCACATCGACGACGAGCTCGGCCGGCGGCTTGTCGAGCTCGCGGCCGGTATGGGACTGCTCGTCGCCGGGATCGACCTTCGGCTCACCCCGGACGACGAGTGGTATTGCTTCGAGGTGAACCCGTCGCCCGGCTTCACGTTCTACGAGGACGCTGGCGGTCAGCCGATCGCAGCGGCGATCGCCGGTCTGCTCCGGTCCGCGATCCGCTGAGCGCCCTGCCTCAGAGACCCGCCGCGGCCAGCTCGTGTGCCGCCAGCACGCGCGCCGGGGTGCCCGTCCCCCGGAGGCACTCCAGGATGAGGCGGACCTCCGGGCGCCCGGCCTGCTCGACCCGGACCAGCGCGAGCCGCCCGTCGCCCCGAGCCCGGTTCGCCTGTCGGGCAGCCCGCCAGGCGCCGTCCAGGGCGTCGCAGAGCCGGACGACGTCCGTGCCCTTGTCGACCACGAGCACGATCGCGTCGCTCGGGAGCCGCCAGACCAGCTGCTCCAGCTCGAAGCGGCAGCCCTGGTTCCGCTCGGAGAAGCTGCGCACGTCCATCAGCACGCGATCGCTCGTGTCGAGGAGGGCCTGGACCGTGGGGCGCCACGTGTCGCTGTGGCAGTAGAAGTCGTTGACCCGGAACCGTCCGTCGGGGTCGGGCGCCGCGTCCAGCGCCTCGACGCGCGCGCGGACCGCTTCGGGTCCGGCCACGTACTGCTCGGCCAGGCGCCCGCCCAGAAAGGCGAGGAGGTCGCCGGCGGCGACCGTCCGCGTCGCGAGGTCGATGCCGGCGACGAGCTGGACGGGGCCGTCGAAGCGCCAGCGCTGCGCGACCCGGTCCACCAGCGCTTCCGTGCGCGCGCGGTAGCCGAACACCCGCAGGAACAGGAGGCGCTGGCCCGCCGGGCGCGGCGCCGCGCCCGGCCGCCGGAGCCCGATGGCGACGGCCGCCCGGTAGGCGAGGAAGGCCGCGATGCCGACGGGGATCGCGCTCACGCCCAGCTCGGTGGACAGGATCGCCATCTCCTCGGCGGTCACGATCACCCACCAGCAGTCGACCATGAGCTGCACGTCGCTGAAGCGCTTGGCCTGGAACGCGGCGGCGATCCCGCGCAAGAGCCACCAGGCCAGCGCCCCCACGGGGAGGATCAGCAGCATGAAGACTCCGTAGTACGTCAGCTCGGCCGAGGTGCGCGCCGACCATCCCAGGACGGCCTGGCGGACCGGCACCAGGTCGAAGAGGCGCAGCATGAGGGCCTGGAAGAGCACCACGGCGAACCCGAAGAGGAGCGTGGTGGAGAGCACGAGCGGCGCGACGGCACGGATGCGCCGCCAGCCCGTGATGAGGACGAGCACGAGCGGCGCCGCGGCCGTGTAACCCAGGAGGAGCAACAGCCAGTAGGTGTTCGTCACCGGCACGAAATCGAGCTTGCCCTGGAGCCCTCGACTCACCAGCACCAGCAACGCGAGCGACACGGTCGCCGACGGCGACGAAGGCGCCGCCCAGGCGCAGGCTCTGCCGCCAGTCGAGAACGAGGAGCGCGATGAGGGCGGGAACGATCGGCCAGGTGTTCACCCACCACCGCGCGATCACGCTGACCCAGGAGACCTCGGGCTGATGCGCGAGCTGAAACGCCGTGATGACCGCGGCGTGGAGGCCCGCGGCCACCGCCGTAGACGACCAGGAGCCGCCGCCGTTGCGGTGCCGCGGACCTCGGGCCGTGGTCCCTGCGCCCCGCGGCGCCGGCTTCGAATATCGCGAAGGCCGGGGCGGCCGGTGGCCCGCCGGCCGGAGCCGGGACGAGGCCCGACTCGCGTCGGCGCCGGTCGCCGCCGGCGAGGGCTCGCCGGCCGGGCGGCGCATGAGCCGTCGGACCGCGCGGCGAAACCAGAAGAGCGCCAGCCAGGAGAGGATCGCCGCGTCGAGGATACCGACGATGAGGATGTAGCTGAGCTGGCCCGAGAGCAAGCTGTCCACGGCCGTCGCAGCGGTACTATACTGCCAATTCTGGAGCGGACGGGCGTGACGACGGAGGACGGTTCCCGGCGCGGCGGGTGGGCCCGGCTCGGACGAGCGCTCGGCTTCGTGGCGCTCGTCTGGGGCGTGGCGGCGACCTTCATCGGCTTCGACGTCCTGTTCATGCGCGCGACGGGGGCTCTCCTGGGGAACCCCGGGATTGCCCCGGGCCTGGCGCTCTCCCGGGCCACTCGCGAATCGGTGACGTGCGTCGTCGAGCCCGGCCCGGAGGGCCAGAGGCCGTCCCCGGAAGTCCTGGTCGGCGCCTGGATCCTGGGGCTGACGGGCGGCCGCGACGCGCTCGCCCGTCAGCACGACTCCGTGGACCGCGAGGTGCTGGCCCGTGCCCTCGCCGAGGCCGCGCCGATTGCGGAGCAGCTGGGGGTCCCGCCCCCCGCGGTCTTCGTGCCCCGGCACATGGCCGCCGCCAACGTCGAGTTCGTCGCGTTCGTGGAGAAGGATGCGAGCGGCACCGGGCGCCGGCTCGCGCTCCGGCATGGGACGCAGGCCTGCCATCTCTACAAGCTGGGCGCGTTCTGGGGCTACGCCTCGCTCGTACGACCCTCGCTGCCCGGGGAGCGGGCGGTCTTCGCTCCCGAGATCGGGTATCACGCGGAGCGGGCGTCCCTGCCGCCGGAGGTCTGGCGGCCCCTGGTCGAGGCGACGCCGTCCGGCGCCTCGTACCAGGAGCTCGCCCAGGGCTCGATGGCGCTGACACAGCGGGTGACCGTGCAACTGCAGCGTCCCCGGTAGGAGCGCGGCCCATCGGCGCCCCGGTCCTGCGTGCCGTCCGCTCCACCAGCCGGATGCAGGCGAGCGCCGGCCTTCGACGGGAGTCCGCTGAGCCGTGGCGCCGTCCGAAGGCCCCATCGTCATCCGCGTCGACGCCCTGGCCGTGGCGACGTCCCCCGTCATCCGGGCGCTCGTCGAGCAGTACCGGGCGGACGCGGAGGCCTTCGTCTTCCTGAGCGGCGGCGCCTCGGAGATGCCCGACGAGGTCGGGGCACGCCTCCGGGCGCTGCTCGACGCCCTGAGGCTGCTGGTCGACGGGGGGCTGCGGCTTCGCCGTGGGCGACGGGGGGACGCGGGCGGGGCTCATGGAGGGAGCCGGCCTGGTCCGGCGGCGGACCGGGGGAGCCTTTCTCCTGCTGGGCGTGGCCCCGGCGGCGGAGATCACGACGACGGCGGAGCCCGGCCGGACGCCGATCGACCCGAACCACACGCACGTCGTCGCGGTGGGCGACGCGGAGTGGGAGCGGCGCCGGAGCGCGGAGCGCCCGCCCGGCCGCGGACACTGGGGGTCCGAGACGGATGCCATGTACCAGATCTTCGGCCGGCTCGCCGCGGGCGCGCCTCGGCGACGCTCGTCGTCAACGGGGGCGCGATCACGCTCGACGAGGTGGGACGCAACATCGCCCAGCGGCGGCCCATGGTGGTCGTGGCCGGGAGCGGCCGGGTCGCCGACGCCCTCGTCGGGCGCGTCCGCGGGGTCGATCCGGCGGAGCCGGGAGCGCGTCAGTTCCGGGACGCGGTCGCCAGCTGTGTCCGGAGGCCCACCAGGACCTCTTCCACGTCTTCGACATCCAGGCGGGCCCCGCGCGGCTGGCCGAGCTCCTTCGGCTGCGGCTCCGGGCTGGACGTCCACCGCCCCTGACCGCCACCACGGCTGGAGGCTCACGCATGAGTCGATGCGTGATCGCCGGTGGGAGCTGTGGGGACCGCTACGGGACCGCTACGAGGCCCGGGCGGCCGCCGGCGGCCCGCACCGGGTGCTCGCCCTCGACGGCGGCGGGATCCGCGGGCTGATCACGCTTCCCGTTCTGATCCGGCTCGAAGCCCTGCTCCGCCAGGCGCTGGGCCGGGGCGACGACTTCCGCCTGTGCGAGTTCTTCGATTGCATCGGCGGCACCAGCACCGGCGCCATCATCGCCACCGGGCTGGCTCGCGGGCTGTCCGCGCGGGAGCTGCTGGAGTTCTATCGGGGCTTCGGCGAGGAGGTGTTCCGGAAGCGCTCGCTCCTCGAGCGGTGGAAGGCGCTCTACGACGACGGGCCGCTCGAGCGCAAGCTGCGCCAGTTCTTCCGGGACCCGGAGGACCTCAGTCCGCAGTACCTCCGCTGCCTTCTCGTGGTGGTGACGCGCAACGCCACGACGGACTCCGCGTGGCCCATCAGCAGCAACCCCTGGGCGAAGTACAACGAGCGCGGGCGGCCGGACTGCAACCTGAACGTCCCGCAGTGGAAGATCGTGCGCGCGAGCACCGCGGCTCCCGTCTACTTCTCGCCCGAGGTGATCCAGTGGGATCCCGACGCGCCGGCGAAGTCGTTTGCGTTCGTGGACGGCGGCACCACGGCGTACAACTGTCCGGCGCTTCTGCTGGCTCGCATGGTGACGGAGCCGGCGTACGGGCTCGGCTGGCCGCGCGGGGAGCGGAAGCTCGGCATCGTCTCGATCGGCACCGGCGCCGGGCCCACTCTCGGGATGACGGCCGAGGATCCCCACACGAACCTCGTATCGGCCGCGATGACGACCCTCGGCGCGCTGATGTCCCAGGCGATGTTCGACCAGGACATCAACTGCCGGACCATGGCCGCTGCGTCCACGGGCCGCCTCTCGACCGCGAGGTGGGCGACCTCGTGCCCCGGGACGAGCAGGGGACGCCGATTCCGCTGGCCACGGACCTCGGGCGGGCCTTCCTCTACGCGCGGTACAACGCGGAGCTGACCCGGCCGGGCCTGGCGGCGCTCGGGCTGCCGGACCTCGATCCCGGCGCGGTGAGCGCGCTGGACTCGACCACGCACATGGAGGAGCTCGTGCGGATCGGCGAGCGAGTGGCGGCGCAGGTGGAGCTCGCGCACTTCGGCTCGCTCTTGACCGCGTAGCGACCGGCCCCCGGGCGCGGATCGGCCGGCCCGGCCCCGCGCGGAGCGCCCGGGTCACCGAATGGCGGCGGGTTTCCGGTCGAGTCGGGGGATGAGGCCGCCGCCTCCGGCGCTCGCACGGAGCCGCGCGTCCACGAGCCTCAGCATCCTGGCGATCCGCACGTCCCAGCGGTTCGCGCGCGCCACCTCGATCCGCCGGTCGACCGTCGCGGGGGTGCGCTCGTTTCCGCCTCCCGGATGGCTGCCGTGAAGGCGTCGGCGTCGTGCCCCACCGCCACCACCGGGCCGTGCTCGGCCTTGAAGCGCCGGATGGCGGGGAGGTCGGTGGCCACGACGGGGATGCCCATCGCCAGGTACTCGTTCAGCTTGGCCGGGTAGACGTCGGCCGTGTACGGAGCGAGGCGGTAGGGAATCAGCCCCACGTCGAACCCCTTGATGTAGTCCGGCACCCGCGCGTGCGGCCGCGCCCCGAGGAGATGCACGTTCGGGCTCCGGGCCAGCCGCGAGACCTCGGTCTGGACGGGGCCCACGAGCACGAAGCTGGCCTCGGGCATCCGCGCCGCGACGGCGACCAGGAGATCCTGATCCACCCACCGGTGCACTCCCCCGAGGTATCCGACGATGGGCCGGCGGAACGCGTGGAGATCCGCGGGGAGCGCCGCGGCCGCCTGGCGTGCCTCCTGGAACATCCGGAAGTTCACCCCGAACGGGAACAGGTGGACGTCGTCGCGGGACCGGGCGGCGCGCGCCCGCAGTGCCTCCGAGGTGGTGAACACCAGATCCGCCCCCTCGAACAGGCGGGTCTCGCTGGGGGTGATGCGCTGCGCCGCCGGCGAGCTCGCGGCGAAGTCGTTGACGCAGTAGTACACGGTGAGGGCGGGGCTCAGCCCGGGGACCAGGTCGTGGATCAGGGGCGTGGGGAGGAAGGTCCAGACGATCGGGCGGCCCGGGCGCGATCCCGAGCCCGTCCACGCGCGCAGCGTCCGGAGCAGGAGGGCGCGGTTGATCCGGCGGGCCGCGGACGAGTAGGGGAACGGCAGCAGCAGCGGCGAGCAGACGTCGAGGTTCTCCCGCTCCCGGCGGAACCCCCCGGCGCCGCGCCGCCAGTTGCGGACCCGCTGGAGGAGGCGGGGCACGTCGCGGAGGCCGGGGCGGCGCACTCCGGTGTTCTCGACGAACAGGACCCGGTGCCCTCGCGCCGCCAGGGCCACCGCGATCTCGTGATGCCCCTGCCACAGGAGGTCCCAGTCGATGGACGACAAGCAGATGACGTCGTGACGCCCGCCCGCGAGGTCCGGCGCGCCGGCGTGGACCGGACGCCCGGCGGCCGGAGGGCTCATCACGCGGCCCTGCCCGCGAGGCCCTTGGCCGCGGCCAGCTCGAGATAGAGGCGCTCGATCTCGCGCACCATGACGTCGGCCGAGAAGCGGGCGCATCCCGCCGCCCGCCCGCGCGCGGCCATCGCCGCCGCGCGCGGGGGGTCCGCGAGCAGGGCCGAGACCGCGTCCGCCAGCGCCCGCGGGTCTCCGGGAGGGACGAGCAGCCCGGTGTCGCCGTCCTGGATGACCTCCGGGATCCCGCCCACCCGCGTGGCGACGACCGGCTTCGCCAGTGCGAGCGCCTCCAGGAGCACGATCGGCAGCCCCTCGGCGGCGACCGACGGCAGCACGACCACGTCGCCCAGGGCGAGAAGGTCCACGCCGTCGGCCCGGGCGCCGAGGAAGCGGACACGCGGCCCCAGGCCGGCGGCGGCGACGCGCTCGCGCGCCGCCGCGAGGCCGGGCCCGCTCCCGGCGAGGACCAGCGTCGCGTCGGGGGACCGGGCCAGGATGGCGGGCATCGCGTCGATCAGCCACCGGTGCCCCTTCATGGGCACGAAGTTGGCCACGGTCACGAGCACGGGGCCCGTCGGGGCCAGCCCGAGGTCGGCGCGCGCGATCCGGGGCGTCCGGCCGATGCGATCGAGATCGAGGCCGTTCAGGATCGTGACCACCTTCCGCGGATCGACGCGGACCCCGGCGCGGCTCGTGAGGTCCTCGGCCGTGCGGCGCGACACGGCGATGACCCGGTCGAAGGGTCCGTACGCCGCGCGATGCCCGAGCGAGAGGAGGGCCTTCCTCGTCCGTCGAATCCCCCGGTCGTCGACCGCGCGGAAGTACTCGCCGCCCACGGTGGCGATCCGGATCGGCACCCGGGCCAGCGTGCTCGCCAGGCCCGCGAGCACGTCGGCGGTCCAGAGGTAGGAGTGCACGATCTCGCATGCGAGCCGTCGCATCAGCCCGGCGAGCGTCATCACGCTCCGGGGATCGAAGATGCCCCCCAGCGGGAGCGTCCACAGGCCTGCCGCGTGCCGCCGGTACTCGTCGGCCATCGGTCCCTGGCCGTGGCAGGCGACGAACACCTGGAAGCGATCCGGGTCGAGCCGTTTCAGGACCGCGGCGAAGGTGCGCTCGGCGCCCCCGAGCTCCGACGAGGCGATGACGGCGAGGACCCGGAGCCGGCCTGAGGGGGCGGCGATCACCCTCGGGGCCGGCCTCTCAGGGCCCCGTGGAGCAGCCGCTGGAGATCCTCGGCCGCCACGGTCTCGGGCACGGCCGGGCTCCCGGAGCGTTCTCGCCAGACCATGAACCCGTCGGGCGCGTGCTGACCCGTGAACTTGGTGGCCGTGGGGTCGGCCTCGACCGCGGGGCTCGCGAGCCGGAGCGGAGCGGCCTCGGCCGCAGCCTCCCAGTGGACCACGAGGTCGGGAAGGGTCCGGTGAGGGCCGCGGCCGCCGCCGTTCCCGTTTCGCGTCCCGTCGAGCCGGCGGACCTCCTTGACGATGGGCTGGCCGTCCGCGGTCGTGAGGCGCGGGAGGAGATCCTCGAGGCGCTCGCACACCTCGCCGTACCGAGCGGGCTCGAGGATGCCCTGGGCTTCGCGACCCACGAGGTTCAGGCGGATCCAGCCGTGCTGGTCGCTCGGCAGCGGGAACGCGACGGTCCGCGACCAGTCGTAGTGGAGCCCGAAGCTCTGGTGCTCGACGCGGCGCATGAGCGAGCGGGGCGCCACGCGCTGGTAGAGCCGCTTGACGGGAGCGGGAGCGAGGCGCTTTCCGGCCACGAACGCGTGGCGGGCGCGCTCCCGCCACGATCGCGCGCCGGCGTCGCGGACGTGGGCGAGGCCGAGCGCGCGCAGCAGGGGATCGAGGATCGTGGGCACGCCCTGCTTGGCGCGCATGCCGTGGAGCGAGAACACGACGAGCGTGGCCGCGGGGCCCGCCGCGTCGGCCAGCCGTCCGATCTGCCGGTCCACCTCGCGATAGACCTCCACGAGCCCGTCGCCGTCGAGCGACGCGGCGCCGTGGGCCGGGTGCGACGCATCCACCGTGTGCCACATCAGGTGCGCGCTCTTGTGGATCTCGGGGAACACCACGAGCAGGAGGTCCAGCTCCATCTCGGCCAGGAGCCGGACGGCCAGTGTGCCGCGAGACCGGGCGCCGGCCTGACAGGCCGCGGCGAGGTGGCGGAGGCCCCGGGCGTCGCGGGGCCCCGAGACGTCGATGGGGCTCGTCGCGAAGGGGTGGACCCCGCCCTGGGCCCTCACCCAGTCGGTCCGCGCCGCCGGGGACACGGTCAGCCGTCCCCGGAGCCAGTCGTGGCTGCCCCACTCGCTGATCTCGATGCCCCGCGGCACGCCGGCGATCGGCGCGAAGGGAACGTCCACGACCCCGACCGCGTACCCCTCCAGGGCGAAGGCCTTCCAGAACGGCGTCAGGTGGCTGGTGGTGAGGTGCGCGATGCGCATCCCGTCGGGATCCCACGGCCAGTCGTAGCAGATGCCGTGTTGCCGGGGCGCGGATCCGGTCATGAAGGTCGGCCACACTGCGCCGCTTCCGATGTCCGCGGGTGACGTGACGCGCGCCCACGCGCCGCCCTCCGCGAGCGCCCGCAGGCAGGGCAGCGCGCCCTGCGCCATGAGGGACCGCACCAGCGCGGGCTCGGCCGCGTCGATTCCCACGGCCACCACGGGCCCCCGCTCAGATCGGCTCACGGAGAAGCTCCCGCGGGTCGACCCACCGCCCCTCGGCCGCCGATCGGGCGCAGGCCTCCAGCACCGCCACGGTTCCGAGGTTGTTGCGCCCGCTCGACTCGGGCTCGTCTCCCGATCGCACGGCCCGTTCCAGCTGGCGCAGGAGCGTGACCTCCTCCGAGACCTCCCGGCGGCCGCGCGAGACCAATCGCGGCGCGCGGCCACGGAGGAAGAGAAGCGCCCAGCGCTGCCACACGGTCAGCGTGCCGCGCTCGCCGATGATCCGCAGGTGGAAGCGGTTTCCGCGCTCGAAGAACTCGTTGCCCACCGTGTCGTAGCTGGCGCAGTACGAGGCCCGGCTGCCTCCGTCGAAGTCGAGGAGGACCTGGAGCGATGCGCCCGGACCGGGGCTCCAGGGCGCCGAGAAGCTGTGGGCCATGACGCCGACCGCCTCCTGGCCGAGCACGAACCGCAAGGCGTCCAGGTGATGGACCGCCGTTTCCCAGATCAGGCCGTTCGGGTGGGCCCGGACGGAGGGCGACACGGGATCGTGGCCCTTGTACGACTCGGAGGTGACCATGCCAACCCGGCCGAGCACGCCCTCGGCCACCAGCCGTCGGACCGCGCGCGGCATCCGCATGTACCGGTAGTTCTGCCCGACGACCAGCGGGGCGCGCATCCGGTCCGCGAGCGCCTGGAGCTGCCGGGCGTCGCGGAGACTCGTCGCGAACGGCTTCTCCACGAGCACCGCCAGGCCCCGCCCGAGGGCGGTGCGGCACGGCTCCACATGGCGGTCGAGGGGAGTCGCGACGATGAGCGCGTCGGGTGATTCCGCATCCAGGGCCGCTTCCAGACGCTCGTGACAGCGGTCGGCCGCCACGCCCAGCGCGGCGGTCGCGTGGCCGAGCGCGGCCCCGTCCATGTCGACGCACGCCGCCAGCTCGAAGCCGGGCGCCTCGCGGACGATCCGCGCCCATTCGAGCCCGCGATGCCCGAGGCCGACCACGCCCACGCGAAGCGTCACCCCGCGGCGCTCCGTACGGGTCCGGTCGAGACCGCGGCGGGAGCGCTCATGGGCAGAGTCAGCCTAGACCGGCGGCCCTCTGACGCGCAAGGGAGCGCGGGGTGGGCCGCGCCCGGAATCGCGGCGTATGGATAGCAAGCGGCGCCGTCGCCGCAACACGTCCGGAAGGGTCCGACGTGACGCCGCTCCGTTCGGGCGCCGCGGGCCGTCAGGCCGGCTCGGTCAGGACTCGGGGAGCGCCCGCTCGCTCCGCAGGGCGGGCGTGGGCTCCCACTGGTCCTGCGACACCTCGAGCACGAGTTCGTCGTCCTCGGCGGCGAAGGCCTGATCGAGAGACAGGGCGCCGCTGCCCCGGATCATCACCACGGCCGCCAGCGCCAGCGCCAGCAGATGGTACTCGAACCCCTCGCCTGCCTGCGAGCCCATCCAGTTCATGAAGAACCCGTGGGCCGCGTGCACGAGAACGATGGCCCCCAGCATGATGGCCGCGATGCCGGCCGCCGCGAGCCGGCCGAGCAGGCCGACGAGCAGCGCGAGCGACCCCAGGACCTCGGTGGCCATGACCAGTATCGCGAGCAGGGCCGGAATCCCTTGCTCGCCCATGCCCTGGATGGTCTTCTCGAATCCGTCGCCGCCAAACCAGCCGAGGGTTTTCTGCAGCCCGTGAGGCAGCATCACGATCCCCAGCATCACGCGGGCCACCAGCGCGGCCGAATCGTTCGACGTGCGCATCAGCCACATGATCCGATGCCTCCCGAGCCGTCGCGCGCTCCGACGCTCACCGTGTGCTCGTGCGCCATGAGGGTGTCCCCCGTCAGCTCGCGCGGGCCTTCCGCGTCCGGGCACCCTTGCGCGCGGCCCGCGCTCGCACCTCGGGTCCCTTGGTGCGAACGGCCTGCTTCGCGCTCGCGGCGCGTGATCCGGGGCCGCGCCTGGCGGCGGCCCGGTGCGCCTGACGCGAGAGCGCCGCGTGTGACGCGGCGGCATGGCCTTCGCGCCGGAGGGCCTTCAGGCTGGCGCGGGAGCGGCGCGCCGACGGCGCGCGCCCCGCTCGACCGCGCGCCGAGGCGCGTCGCGCGGCCCTGCGTGTATCCGCGCTGGCCCGTCCCTTCGGGGGCGGCGGCAGCGCCACGCCCGCGCTCCGGGCCTTCGACAAGCCGATCGCGATGGCCTGCCGGGTCGACCGGGCGCCGTGCTTGCCCTCGCGGATGTGGTGCATCTCTTCCTTGATGAATTCGCCGGCCTGCGTCGAGGCGGCCTTGCCTTCCCGCTTGTCGCGCCGAGCTCGCCGGATGGTCTCTCGCTCTGGCATCGCCAATTTCCCCTTCCGTTTCGCCCGGCCACCGCCCTCAGGGGCGCGCCGGCCCGCGTGTTGCCGCCTCTGCCGTATAGGGGTGCAAGGCCAGTGCCGACGCTGGGCACGTCGGGAGTCGGCGAGATATGACATGACGATGGCCAAGGGGCGGCGGAGGGTCAAAATGGGAGACTAGCCAGGACCGACCGGCGATCCACGCCGCGAGCATTCGCGCGCCATACCCCGCACGACAGGCGGTCGTGTTGACGACAGGATGACTCCCTCGAAAGCCGTATCGCCGCCGCGCGCAGCCGCTCCCGTTTGACCTCACCGTCCTGCGCCGCCTACAATCCGGCGTCAACCTGGCTCCGAGCGAGCGCCTCGACGGGGTCCCTGCGCAGCGGCGGGGGGGCGCCCGAAGTCGACCTGCCCGGGCCTCGGCGGCGAAAGGGACCCAATGGCGATTCGTGTGATCCACGCCGTCGCGACGTGGGGCGGGGAGGCCGTTGGGCCGCACGCCGGAACGGCGACCGAGTGTGTCGAGGCCGGGGACGTCCTCGTCCTGCCCAACCTCCCGTTCGAGATCGCACCGGAAGAACGCCGCCTTCTGACGGGGTCGGCGTCTGATGGCCGGTCGAAGAACGTCAGCTTCGACCCCGCCACGAGCCAGCTGGAGGGCTGCGCCTTCAGGGGCGGCGAGCGCGAGCAGATCGCCCGGATGCTCGGGCGCTTCGTCCATCAGGCGGGCGCGTTGATCGACGGACTGCTTCCCCGGTACCGGCCCATGCGCGCGCCGAGCCTTGCCAGCTACCGGCCGGTCGAGATCGAGAACCGGCCGAGTCCGGTGACGCAGGACGACACCAGGCTCCACGTCGATGCGTTCCCCTCGCGGCCGACGGCGGGCGGGCGAATCCTGCGCGTCTTCAGCAACATCAACCCTGACGGCGCGCCTCGCGTCTGGGACGTCGGCGAGCCGTTCGAGCGCGTCGTGCAGCGCTTCTTGCCTCTCGTCCCGCGATACTCCCCTCTCGGCGCCTGGGCGCTCGAGCGGCGCGGAAGAACTCGCGGCCGGCGCACCGAGTACGATCACGTGATGCTGTCGCTCCATGACCTGTGCAAGCGGGACGCCGCCTATCAGGCCGGCTGCGAGAGAACGCGCGTCGAGTTCCGGGCCGGGTGGACGTGGATCTGCTACACCGACCAGGTGAGTCACGCGGCGGTCGCCGGCCGATGCGTGCTCGAGCAGACCGTCGTGGTGCCCGTGAGTGCGATGGCTGACCCGGAGCGCGCGCCCCTTCGGGTTCTCGAGCGCGCGCTGAAGCGTGGCTTGACGCCGCCGCGTGGGCCGGGGCGAGCCCGAGGGCTCTGAGGAGGTGACCCCGTCGCGGCGCGCTGCCGTTCACGCCGGGCCGACCCCATCGGGGACGCCACGGTGCCCGCGAGCCTCGACGGGCAGGCGGGCGCGCATGGGCCGGCTGGCAGGGTCGGCGCGAGCCGCCTGATCCCGGCGAGCCCGAGGCGACGGCATGGCGCTCACCGCGACGATCCACACCTTCGACATCGCCCTGGCGGACTCGGATCGCCACGTCTACGAGTCGCTGGCGCTCCGGGTGGCCCGGCATCCGTCCGAGACCGAGGACTATCTCGTGACGCGCGTCCTCGCCTACGCGCTGGAATTCACCGAGGGCATCGAGTTCTCCCGAGGACTGGCCGAGCCCGACGAGCCGGCGATCGCGGTTCGCGACCTGACCGGGGCGCTCCGGTCGTGGATCGACGTGGGCACGCCGGACGCGGCGCGGCTGCACCGGGCGTCCAAGGCCGTGCCTCGGGTCGCCGTGTACACGCACAAGGACCCCGCGCGGCTCGTCGCGAGCCTCGCCGGCGCGCGGATCCACCGCGTCGAGGCGCTCGAGCTGTACGCGGTCGACCGGAAGCTGATCGGGGCCCTGGCCGCGCGGCTCGAGCGCCGCATGGCATGGAGCCTGTCGGTCAGCGAGCGCGACCTCTACCTGTCGATCGGCGGGGACACCCTCACCGGCCCGGTCTCGCGTCTCGCGGTCGCCTGAGCGGGGCCCTTACCGGCGCAGCGCCTCGATCACGGCCCCGAAGCGCTCGATGCCGCGCGCCCCGGGAGGATCGACGACGTTGACCGTCAGGTGCCCGACCCCGATGGCCTCGAACGCGCGGAGGTGGTCGGCGACCTCCTCCACGGAGCCGAGCCGGGCCGGGAACCGCACGCCGGCGAGGTCGAACTGGGCGATGCCGTCCTGCGCCGGACCGACCTGGAAGCCGGAGGCGCTGCCCGGCCCCGCCAGGGCGACCCGCGTCGCCGCCATGCGGCCGATGGCGGCGGGATCGCGCCCGACGTCGCGGCACGCCGCCTCCAGGCCGGCGAAGCGCTCGAGGACGGGCGCCGGCCCGGTCTGATAGTCGGCGTCGAAGCTGTCGGCGTAGCGCGCCGCCAGCCTCAGCATCCGCGGCCCCTGCGCCCCGATGAAGATGGGCAGCCCGCCGGGGCGCGGCCCGCGAGGCAGGAGCTCGCACGCCCGCGCCTGGTAGTACTGGCCCTGGAAGTCGACCCGCCCCTCCCGCAGGAGCGGCACGATGATCTGGAGCGCCTCCTCGAAGCGGCTCACCCGGTGATCGAAGGGGTACCCGAAGGCCTCGTACTCCGGCTGGTGCCAGCCCGCGCCCAGGCCCAGCAGGACGCGCCCTCCGCTGATCTCGTCCAGGGTGTCCGCCATCTTCGCCAGGAGGGCCGGGTTCCGGAAGCCGGTGCAGGCGACGAGCGTCCCGAGGTGGACGCGCCGGGTCGCTTCGGCCACCGCGCTCAGGATCGACCACACCTCCCAGATGCCGCGGCTCTTGCCCTCCGGCATGTCGATCGCCGGCACGTTCCCGGGCGGCGACCGGCGGAAGATCAGGTGGTCGGGCGCCATGATCGTGTCGAACCCGACCTCCTCGCCCTGCTTCGCGATCTCCCGCAGCGCGGTCCACGGCACCGGCTTCCCGTCGCCCAGCGCGCCGACGCCGATCGGGAGCGTCATCCCCAGCTTCATCCGGCTCTTCCCAGTCATCCTCTCGCCTCTCTCCGGTTGGTGTCGTGTTCGCGACGGCCGCGGGGCGGCGACGGGCTCAGCGGACCCAGCCCGTGCGCCTGAGATAGGCCGCATCGGCCTCCATGGCGGGCGCCATCTCGTCCGGCAGGAGGTGCGGCTCGAGCGACACCGGCCCGCGGTAGCCGTCCTGCTGGAAGCGCGCGATCAGCCCGGCCCAGTTGACGGCGCCCGTTCCCACGGGAAGGCACACGACGTTCCCGCCGGCGCGGTGGAGGACGCGGCGAGCGTCACCGTGGACGGCGGGGAGGTAGCGCCCGGAGTCCTTCACGTGCACCTGGAAGATGCGTCCGTGCAGGAGCTCGTACGCGTAGGGGAACGGCTCGATGCCGGCGTTGTAGAAGTTGTCCGCGTCGAAGTTGACGCCGCAGCGCGGGTGGCCGACGGCGGCCAGCACGGCGAGCAGGTCCTCCGGCAGCCGGGTGATGCGGAGGACCGAGTTCTCGATCGCGAGCCGGATCGCCGCGTGGTCCGGGCGGTCGAGGAGCTCCGACGCGAGCCGCCCGAATCCCGCGAGGCTCTCCCCGCGGCTCTGATCCGTCCGCTCGATGGCGTCGTCGACCGCCACGATGAGGGGCGCCTGGACGGCGCGCGCCGCCGCGAAGGCCTGGGGAAGCTCAGAGACCATCGCGCCGACGTGAACGCCGAGACCGCGGCGCCGAGCCTCCTCCGCCACCGCACCCGCTCCCGCGTCCATCACGCGCCGGGCCGAGAGCTCCACGAACTGCGCGCCGATCTTCACCGCCAGGTCGCAGATCCGACCGACGGACCAGTGCGGAAACTCACCGCCGTTGACGCCGAGCGGGCACGGCTCCGGGCGGCCGCCGTCCATCGGAGCCACCTAGAGCTTCCGCGCCAGCGCGAAGTGCCGGCGACCCACGTTGTAGGCGAAGCGGCTCAGGCGGCCGGCCAGCCCGGCGTCGTGCCGGGCCAGGGCCTCCTTCGCCGTCCCGTCGGCCATCGCCGCCATGACGCCCTCCCACTCGTTGATCACGAACCACCGGGGGTCGCGCGAGGCGGCGACCGGGTGGGGCGGGCCCTGCCGGCAGAGCCGGCCCGCGCGGAATCCCCCCTGGCCCTGAAGCCGCGGAAACTCCCGCGTCCGGTACCACTCGAGGAGCGCGGCCTCGTCCCCGTCGGGCAGATCGAACCTGGCCGTGGACAGGGCCGGGGCCGTGACGCCACCCGCTCGTCCTCCGTCCGCCCAGGCGGTGTCCACCGGCGGCACGTTCACGGTCAGCATCGGGTCGTAGATCGTGTTCGAGCGGCTGGTGAGGAGGGCGATCACCGCCGGACCCTCCGTGTCCTTGGCGGCCACGTCCCGGTAGCCCTGGGTGGTGAACAGATCGGGCCCGGGGATCTCGTAGAGGTTGCAGATCCGGGGCGTTCCGACCTCCGAGTAGTAGACCTGCGCGCTGTAGAAGCCCGGCCCGGATCAGATCCGGGGCGTGACGGCGCGCGTACCAGTCCTCGACGCGGGCGAGGTTCGCGGTCTCGACGTCCGAGCGCGCGGTGTAGATGGTCGGCAGTCTGAACATGGAGGCTCCTGTCGGTCAGGGAATGGACGGCCAGCCGCGGCGCCGCGGGTCGACGGCGGGTCCCGTCACGCGGCCCGCCCGGCGGCGGGGTCGAGATGGTCCCGGAGCGCGTCGCCGAGGAAATTGAAGGCCAGCACGCCGAGGAAGATGCCCACCGCGGGAACGGCGACGACCTGGGGCGCGACCCTCAGGTACTGGCGGCCGGCGCCGAGCATCGCCCCGAGCTCGGGCGACGGCGGCTGGGCGCCCAGCCCGAGGAAGCTCAGGCTCGCGCCCATGAGCATGTTCTGGGCGCAGAAGATGGCCGCCTGCACGACGAGGGTCGGGACGCAGGCCGGCATGATGTGGCGGGTCAGGATGCCGAATTCCGGCCGGCCGAGCGCGCGCGCGGCCTCGACGAACTCCCGTCCCTTCACCGAGAGGACCACCGACCGGACGAGCCGGACGTAGTGCGGCGCCGTCCACGCGGCGATGGCGATCATCGCGTTCAGCAGGCTCGGTCCGAGCACGGCCACGAAGACGATCGTGAGCAGGAAGTAGGGGAAGGCGAGCAGGAGGTCGGTGGCTCGCATGATGACCGTCTCCAGCGCGCCGCCGTAGAAGCCGGCCAGGAGACCGAGCGCCACGCCCACGACCACGCCGGCCGCGACGGTCACCACACCGACCGCGAGGGTGAGACGGACGCCGTGCAGGAGCCGGCTGAGCAGACACCGCCCGATCCAGTCGGTGCCGAGCGGGTACTCGCGGCTGGGCGGCGCCAGGCGGAGCTTCAGGTCGGCCCGCGCGGGGTCGTGGGGGTCCAGCCAGCCCGCGCCGAGGGCCCCCACCAGGAGCGCCGCCAGCACGATCGCGCCGGCCGCCGCCCGCGGCTGGCGGAGGGCCCGCCAGGCTCGGCGCGCTCCGGTCTCCTGCGCCTCGATCATCCGAGACCCCCGGCGGGAGGCGCGGCCCGCTCGGGTCACCGCAGCCGGATCCTCGGGTCGATCAGGATGTAGCTGACGTCGACCAGCAGGTTCACGAGGATGAACCCGCTCGCCGTCACCAGCACGCACGCCTGGACCAGCGGCGTGTCGCGCGCCGAGATCGCCGACACCACCAGCTGGCCGACGCCGGGATAGCCGAACACGGTCTCGGTGATGACGGAGCCGCCGAGCAGCAGCCCCACCTGGAGGCCGATCACGGTCACCATGGGGACGAGCGCGTTCCGGAGGGCGTGGCGCCCGATGACCAGGAGCTCTCGCACGCCTTTCGCGCGGGCCGTCCGCACGTAGTCCTGGCCGAGCACCTCGAGCATGCACGCGCGCGTCATCCGGACGTTGTAGGCGATGAGGAAGCTCGCCAGGGTGCAGGCGGGCAGAACCAGGTGGCGCCACGTCCCCGCGCCCGAGGTGGGGAACCACCCGAGCTTGAAGGCGAAGGTGTAGATCAGCAGGAGCCCGGTGACGAACACCGGCACCGAGATTCCGAGGAGCGTCACCGTCAGGATCGATTCGTCGGCCACCGAGCGATGCCGGACGGCCGAGACCATGCCGCCGACGGTCCCCAGCGCCACCGACAGGGCGAGGGCCACCGCGGCCAGCCGGATCGTGTACGCGAAGGCGTCCAGCACCTGCGGCATCACCGGCCGCCGGTCGATCCACGAGTCACCCAGGTCGCCCCGCACGGCCCGGCGGAGGAACATGCCGTACTGGACCCAGGGCGGCTGGTCGAGACCGAACTCCCGCCGGATCTGGGCGACCTGCTCCGGGGAGGGGCTGCTCGCCGCCAGCATGACCGTGACGTCGCCCGGGGCGAGGTACATCATGCCGAACACGACGAACGTGACCCCCGCCAGGAGCAGCAGCATCCCCAGCAGCCGCTTGACGAGATAGCCGGCCAGGCCCGAGGCGCCCGAGGCGCCCATGCCGATTCCGCCCTACGGCTTCGGCCCGAGCCAGGCGCGGGTGTACGTCTGCGTGTACCACTCGTCCGGATGGAACACGACGCCGTTGACGTTGGCCTGCACGCTCGTGTTCCGGAACGACGCGTAGAGGGGCAGCCCGAGGGCCTGGTCCCGGTAGATCTGGCCCATCTTGCAGTAGAGCTCCTTGCGCTTGTCCTTGTTCGACTCGCGCTGGGCGGCCAGGATCACGCCGTCGAGCTCGGGGTTCGCGAAGCGGGGGCTGTTCTGCCCCGCCGGCGGGAGGTTCGTGCTGAGGAAGAAGGTCGCCTTGAGGTCGGCGTCGGCGGTCGCCACGCCGTACCCGTGGAAGATCATGTTGTAGTCGCCCTCGGGGCTCTGCAGGATCTTCATGTAGGTGGCGAACTCGTTGGCGTTCACCTTCATGTCGACGCCGGCCGCCCGGAGCTGCGCCTGGATCGCCTCCGCCACCTCGCCGTTGCGGGGGTCGCGCTGCGGGTTCACCACCAGCGTCAGCGCGAGCGGCCGGCCGTCCTTCTCGAGGATGCCGTCCTTGCCCGGCTTGTAGCCGAGCTCCGCGAAGCCCTGCTTGGCCCGGGCGAGGTTGTAGACGGGGAAGCCCACGTCGCACGCGCCGAACACGCTCGGATTGAAGATCCCGGTGGCCACCTGGCCGATGTCGGCCGTGATGACCTCCTGGACGATGCTCTTGACGTCGATCGCCTGGGAGAGGGCGCGCCGGAGCCGCGCGTCGTCCGTCGGCGCCTTCATGGCGTTCCAGTGCACGTTGACGTCCCGGTAGGTCGGGACGCGGTTCACCCGGACCTTCGGGTTCTTCTTGAGCGTCGCGATGGCGCTCGGGGGGGTCTCGAAGAGCACGTCCGCCTCGCCGCTCTCGAGGGCCAGCACCCGGGTGGCCTCCTCCGGGACGACCTTGAAGACGAGGAAGTCCAGGTACGGGGGGCCATTCCAGTAGTCGGCGTTCCTGGCGAGCTTCACGTGCTGGCCGCGCACCCACTCGACGAACTTGAACGGCCCGGTGCCGGAGGGGTGCAGCCCGTAGTCCTTGCCCCACTTCTTGATCTCGCCGGAGTCGGGGATCAGGGTGGCCAGCGACTGGGCGAGGGTGTCCACGAGGGCGGCGTTCGGCTCCCGCGTCTCGAGGATGAGCGTGTACCGGTCCACCACCTGG
This sequence comes from uncultured Candidatus Rokubacteria bacterium, assembly GCA_963745015.1. Taxonomy (GTDB): domain Bacteria; phylum Methylomirabilota; class Methylomirabilia; order Rokubacteriales; family DASRDR01; genus DASRDR01. Next base: position 45,427 of record CAVUVU010000001.1, on the reverse strand, counting down.
ATCGGCGTCTTCAGCATCTTGATGACCGCCGCGTCGCGCGCCAGGTCGGCGGGGTTCAGCTGCCGCTCGTACGTGAACTTCACGTCCTCGGCGGTGAACTCGTTCCCGCTGTGGAACTTGACGCCCTTCCGGAGCGTGACCTGGAGCTTCGTCGGGTCGAGGAAGCGCCACGACTGGGCCAGCTGCCCGTGGAGCACGCCCTTCTCGTCCTTCCGGAAGAGCGGCTCGTAGATGTTCGCAAAGACCCGGACCGAGAACCCGACCGCCGGGTGCGGATCGAACGTGGAGACGTCAGACGGCGTGATGACCGTCAGCGTGCCGCCCCGACGCGGCTCCTGGGCGGTGGCGCCGGGAACCGACACCAGCGCGCACGCCAGGCTTGCGACCAGCCCGAGCACCCACCGCGAGATCCGTCGCTTCATGGAAGCCTCCCGTCTCAGGATCACTGAGCCACCTGCTCTTGGAGTTCGGCCCGTCTGTCCGAGCCGCCGTCCGCCGCCTTCTCTCCGACTCCTGCGTCCGCCGCCGGGTCAGCGCGTCGTCCGGACGAGGGCTTCCTCGTACGGGAACCGCGCCGTGTTCTGGTACTCGAGGACGAACTCCGCCGGCCGTCCGGTGTCCTGGTAGTAGGTCCGGCGGAACATCAGCACCGGGCTCCGGGTCCCGAGGCCGAACTGTCGCGCGACCTCGGCCGGCGCGGCCACGGCCACCACGACCTGGTGCGCGCGGATCAGCCGGATCCCGGCCTCGCGCTCGACGCGCTCCGAGACGGTGAGCTCCGGCGGCCGGCCGAGGTCGAGACGCTCCGCGACCTCCCGGGGCAGGTAGACGCGCCCGTAGCGGAAGGCGCGGCCCCGGATCGTCCGCAGCGAGCGATAGCAGTAGACCTGGGTCCGCGCCGGCAGGCCGAGGGCGCGGCTCGTCTCGGCCGGCGCTTCCAGGAAGCCCTGCTCGAGGACCCTCAGGACGCTGGGCCGCCCGGCCACGTACGGCTCGTTGATCGGCTGGGTGATGCGCACCCCCACCTGCCGGTGGCCCGGACTCGCGAAGGTGCCGCGCCCGACCAGCGAGTAGATCAGACCCTCGTCCCGCAGGAGGGCGAGCGCCTCGCGCAGCGTCTCCCGGCTCACCCGGAACTCGGCGGCCAGGGCGGGTTCCGACGGCAGCCGCGCCGCCCGGCCCGCCCCCCCGGCGGCCAGCCGCCGGCGGAGCGCGTCCGCGATCTGGAGGTAGCGCGGGACCCGTCCGCCGAGCCGCGCCTCCATCAGGACCGTCGCGTTGATGGCCATCGGTCTAGTTGTCTAGACAACAGGGGTAGCATCGGGGGTCGGAACGTGTCAAGCGCGTCAGCGACCGGGCGACCGCGCTCGCGCCGGAACGGCCTCGCGCCTTGACGGGGCCGAGCATGTCGACGCAGTATCGCCGATGGCGGCGGTCGGGCGGCCCGCTGACGATCGGGTGACCCGATGGGCCGGATCGCGCCGAGGGAGTCCGCCATGTTCGATCTCGTGATCCGGGGCGGGACGGTCGTCGACGGCTCCGGGGACGCCGGGTACCGGGCCGACGTCGGCGTCGCCGGCGAGGTGATCGCCGCCATCGGAGACCTGTCCCGGGCGGAAGCCGGCCGCGTCATCGACGCGACCGGGCTGGCGGTCGCGCCGGGCTTCATCGACACCCACACGCACGCCGAGGGGGCGTTGCTCGTCGACCCCCAGAATCCGATGGGCGTGCGGCAGGGCATCACCACCCTGTTCCTCGGGATCGACGGCATGTCGTACGCGCCGCTGTCGCCGGGCAACTACCGGATGTTCCGCCGGTGGCTGGGCGGGCTCCTGGGCGATCCCCCGGACGACCTGGACATGAGCTCGGTCACGGCGTTCCGGAGCCACTACCACCGGCGGGTCGCCGTCAACACGGCCTATCTCGTGCCGCAGGGCACGGTGCGCCTCGAGGTCCTGGGCTTCCGGGACGTCCCGCTACGCGGCGAGGCGCTGGGTCGGGCCCGCCGCCTCGTCCGGGAGGGACTCGAGCAGGGGGCGGTGGGCTTCTCCACGGGGTCGAAGTACTACCCCGGGCCGTGGGCCGACACCGAGGAGCTGGTCGAGCTGTGCCGGGTCGTTCGCGAGGCGGGGGCGGTGTACATGTGCGAGCCGCGCAGCGCGAACCTCGAGCGGGCCCATGGCGGGCACGGCGTGAAAGAGGCGGTGGAGGTCGCGCGCCGGACCGGCGTGCGCCTCCACTTCGCGCACTACCGGACCGCGCCGGCGACCGCCGGACAGGTCGCGCGGCTCATGGAGTTCATCGACCCGGCACGCGCCGACGGGCTGGACGTCACCTTCGACGTCTACCCGTACCCCACCGGCAGCTCGATCCCCGTCAGCCTGCTTCCGAGCGAGGCGCAGGAGGGCGGACCTGACGCGATCCTCGACCGTCTGCGGGATCCCGGCGAGCGCCGCCGCATCGCGGACTACCTCGATCGCCACGGGACGCTGCCCATGGCGGAGGTCGTGTTCTCGTACCTGCCGCGGAACCGGCATCTCGAGGGCATGAGCCTCGCGGACGTCGCGCGGCGCGAGGGGCAGGGGATGGGCGAGACCCTCTGCCGGCTGCTGCTGGAGGAGGAGCTCAGGATCGGCCACCTCGGCGCCCCGCCCCAGAGCCTCGCCCTCTGGCAGCAGGTGAGCCGCGACTGCATGACGCTCCTCGCCCGGCCGGACTACATGGTGTGCAGCGACATGACGCCGGCCGGGCGCTTCGCGCACCCGCGCTCCTTCGGCGCGTTCCCGCGCTTCCTCGGCCGGCTGCGCCGCGAGTTCGGCGGGCTCACGCTGGAGGCGATGGTCCAGCGGATGACGGACGCGCCGGCCCGGCGATTCGGCCTCGTCCGGCGGGGCCGCGTCGCGCGCGGATACTTCGCGGACCTCGTCGTCTTCGACGCCGACCGCGTCATCGACAACGCGACCTACGACGACCCGCGCCGGTACCCGAGCGGCATCCCCTTCGTCGTGGTCAACGGCCAGCTGGCCGTCGACCACGAGCGCTGCACCGGCGTCCTTGTCGGCCACGCCGTGCCCTGACCCTGGCGGCGCCCGCGAGCGGAAGCGTCGTTGCTCGCACGCGCCCAGCATTTTCCAGGCCAGGCGGGACACCACCACCGGCCCCACGTTCGGTAGCACTTGTCTCGATAGCGATCGCTTCGTTTGACAAGGGCGCCGGCGACGCCGTAGAGTCCATGCGAAACGTCCCCAGCGCAAGGAGCAAGGCGCCGCGGCTGATCGATCGTTCCACGGGTCACCGGGCGATTGACATCCGCTCATGCGCCGCCATCGCTCGAGAGGGCTAGAACCGTGAAGAATGCCTCCTCTTTCGGGCTAGCTTTGGCGCTCTGAGGCCACCGCCATGCAGTGTCCACGGTGCCAGCACGAAAACACGAGCCGGGCGAACTTCTGTGAGGAGTGCGCCGCTTCCCTGACCCTGAGCTGCACGCAGTGCGGGAACCGACTCTCCCCGAGCGCGAAGTTCTGCTCCCAATGTGCTCACCCCGTCGTTGGACGTGGTACCCCCCGGGTCCGGGCCGCCTCTCCAGAGCCCTCCCATGCTCCGAACCGTCGTCTCGAGGGAGTCATGACGTCCGGGAGCGCGCTCGAAGGGGAGCGCAAGCAGATCACGGTCCTCTTTGCCGACGTCAAGAGCTCCATGGAGCTGATCGCCGATCGCGATCCGGAGGAAGCTCGGAAGCTCCTCGATCCGGTGCTCGACCACATGATGGAGGCCGTCCACCGGTATGAGGGCACGGTCAACCAGGTGATGGGGGACGGCATCATGGCACTCTTCGGCGCGCCATTGGCGCACGAGGATCATGCCGTCCGGGCCTGTTACGCAGCGCTCCGGATGCAGGACTCGCTGAAACGGCATGCCGCGGAGCTGCGTCGCACGAGCGGGATTTCCCTGGAGATCCGTGTGGGGCTGAACTCGGGAGAGGTGGTGGTCCGTTCCATCGGCAGCGATTTCGACATGGACTACGCTGCGGTCGGGCACGCGATCCATTTGGCGTCGCGCATGGAGCAGGCGGCGCTGCCCGGCTCGGTCGTCCTCACGTCGGACACCCTGCGTCTCGCCGAGGGCTTCGTCGAGGTCAGACCGTTGGGGCGCATGCCGGTCAAGGGGATGACTGAGCTGGTCGAAGTCTATGAGCTGACGGGCATCGCCTTGGCCCGGACCCGATTCCAGGCGGCCACGGCCCGCGGGCTCACGCGGTTCGTCGGCCGTGACGCCGAGCTGGAGCAACTCCGCCACGCGTTCGAGCGCGCAGCCGCCGGGCACGGGCAGGTGGTGGCGATTGTAGGCGAGGCCGGGGTCGGCAAGTCACGGCTCGTCTACGAGTTCACCCACGGTTTTCGAGCGCAGGACGGCGTGATCATCGAGAGCGGGTCCGTCTCATACGGCAAGGGGACCGTATATCTGCCCGTGATCGACCTGCTGAAGGGATACTTCAAGATCCAGGAGCGGGACAACCCGCGAGAGATCCGGGACAAAGTGATCGGGCGGCTGCCGCCCGTGAATCGGTCGCTCGAGGCGTTGCTCCCGCCGCTCCTGTCCCTCGTGGGCGGCCTCGTGGAGGATCCCGGGTGGCAGGCGCTCGATCCACCCCAGCGGCGTCAACGCACGCTCAACGCGGTCAAGCATCTGCTGCTCCGAGAGAGTCAGGCGCAGCCGCTCTTGCTGGTCATCGAGGACCTCCACTGGATCGACAGCGAGACCCAGGCGCTGCTGGACAGCCTAGTGGACAGCCTGGGCTCGGCCCGGGTTCTGCTCCTCGTCAGCTACCGCCCGGAGTACGAGCACCGGTGGGGGCAGAAAACCTACTACATGCAGCTCCGTCTCGAGACGCTGCCGTCGGAGAGTACGGGGGAGTTGCTGCGCGCGCTCCTGGGCGACGACGCGGGGCTAGAGCCCCTCAAGCAGATGCTCGGCCGCCGCGGCAATCCCTTTTTCCTCGAGGAGATCGTCCGCACCCTGGTGGAGGGGAAGGCCCTGGAGGGCGAGCGGGGGGCATACCGGCTCGTGCGGCCGGTGCAGAGCCTCCAGATTCCGGCGATGGTGCAGGCGACCCTCGCCGCCCGAATCGACAGGCTGCCGGCGGAGGAAAAGCTCGTCTTGCAGACGGCCTCGGTGATCGGCAAGGACGTACCGTTGACGATCTTGGCCGCGATCTCTGACAGGCCGGAGGAAGCCCTGACGTCGGCGCTGGCGGCCCTGCAAAGGGCCGAGTTTCTCTACGAGACGAGCCGGTTTCCTGACCTGGAGTACACCTTCAAGCATGCCCTGACCCATGACGTGACCTATGGCAGCCTGCTCAAGGATCGGCGGCGCATCCTCCATCACAAGATCGTCGAGGCCGTCGAAGCGCTCTATCCCGACCGTCTCGCCGAAAACGTCGAACGCCTCGGCTATCACGCGCTTCGAGGCGAGGTGTGGGGGAAGGCCGTCACGTACCTGCGGCAGGCCGGCGGCAAGGCTCTGACCCGCTCTGCCAACCGCGAGGCCGTGGCGTTCTTCGAGCAATCCCTGGCGGCCCTGGTTCACTTGCCCGAGGCTCCTGACGTGATCGAGCAGGCGATCGACCTGCGGTTCGACATCCGGAACGCGCTTCAACCACTGGGCGATCTGGGACGAATCCTCGCGTATCTGAACGAGGCAGAGGTGCTCGCCGCGCGGGTTGGCGACGAGCGCAGACTCGGCTGGGTGACAGCCTATCTGACCGAGCACCATCGAATGGTGGGCCACACCGAGCTCGCCGCCGCCGCCGGCTCACGCGCTCTGGACATCGCCCAGCGGCTCGGGGACGTCGCCATGCAAGTGGTGACGAACCTCTCGCTGGGACTCCTCTACCGCACACTTGCCGAGTATCATCGAGCGATCGAGTATCTTCGATGGAACGTCGTCCACCTTGACGGCGACCTGGCTCACGAGCGGTTCGGCCTGTTCGGCCTTCCCTCGGTGTTCTCGCGCACGTTCTCCGTGCTGTGCCTTGCCGAGCTCGGAGAGTTCGCAGAAGGCGCCGTCTTCGGGGAGGAGAGCATTCGCCTGGCGGAAGCGGTCGATCAACCCTTCAGTCGCGTGTACGCATACCTGGGAGTGGGCGCCCTTTATCTCCGCAAGGGAGAGCTTCCACGAGCAATTGACCTGCTGAAGAAAAGCGTCGCCGTCGCGCGTGCCACGCACATTCCCGTGGGGTTCGTGTACGCAGCGTCCCTCCTCGGCTACGCGCTGGTCCTCACGGGCCGGCTCGAAGAGGGTTTGGCGCTGCTCGAGGAGGCCGTCGACCAGAGCGCGAAGATGACACTGATGTCCGGACGCTCGGTGGTCGTCGCCTATGTCGGCGAGGCGTACCTCCTGTCCGACCGGGTCACCGACGCGGGTGCCGCTGCCGATCAGAGCGCTCCAGCTTGCGGTCGACCACCATGAACGCGGCAACGAAGCGTATGCGAGGCGACTCGCGGCCGAGGTGGCAGCGGCTCGCAACGATCTCTCCACTGCCGCCGCGCGCTACGCGGAGGCGCTCTCCCTGGGAGAGGACCTGGGGATGCGCCCATTCCAGGCTCACTGCCACTGGGGTCTCGCGCGGGTCTTTCGCCGGACGGGACAGCGAGCAGCTGTCGAATCACACCTGGCGACTGCTCGCACGCTGTTCAGCAGCATGGACATGGCGTACTGGGAGCGGCGTCTTGCCGACGACTGTACCGAGGCGAGCTGACTCGGCGCCAGCTCCGCAGGATCTCATTCGTAGCATCCATGCGGGTCGGGAATGGCTCGAACGGCATTCGGACGCGCTCCTGCCAGACGCGTCTGGTGTTCGCTCACATCGGACTCCGTGACGCTGGACTCTCCATTCCCGGACGGCTGTGCGCGCCCCGAGCCGGGAAGGTTGGCCGAACCTTGATCCCACTCACGTCGCAGTTCAAGGCCGTGGCGGTGGCGACGGGCCGGCTGTACCACGGGTACCGAGGGCAAGCCCCCTTCGCGGAGCTGCGGAAGCCACTGACGGCGCGCGCGACCCGGCGGCGACCGCCTTCGGCCCCGATGGCCACGCTCGATCGAGATGTCACGAACAGCGCGCTGGCAGAAGCGACTCGCGGGCGGCTGTCGCCCGCGTCCCTGCGATGGATGCGTCAACCGCATACTACGGGATTCGTGCTGACCCACCAGCTCCTGGCATGGCTCCTCTGTGTGTGGAACGAGGGCCGCGACGATGCCCTCGAGTTCGCGCAACGCCTGGCACGGAGGGTTCTCGAGGAAACGGCAGTGTCGGGTGGCTACTATGATCTGCTCGCCCAGCAAACGGCCTTCTTGGCCCTCGGCGCCTGGCCGATCGGAGACCTGACGCCTCTCGTGCGCGATGTACTGAAGAGCCAGGACCCGAGCGACGGAGGCTGGCACTACTTCGATCGGACACTGTCACGAGCGAGTGAGACGTGGGCTCGCGTTTGCTGTGATCGGTCGCCGCTCCTTGGCTGGCCGATCCCCTACCGAGAGGCAGCAGCTTGGAGTTCTCGCGAGTACCGTCCACCATGCTCATCGAGGACACGCCACCGGACTCAGCATCTGCGCGCTGGGCGCCTTTCTGCGGGCGGCCGTCGGGGGGACCATGCGTGTCACAGTTCGAGCGAATCGAGGCTCCATTCCTTGAGCGATGTGAGGACTGGGGCGTCCGGCAAGACCTGAAGTTCCTCGCGCGGCGAGATCGCGAGTGGGTCTGCCGCCAGAGCTGCCTGGAAGAAGAATGCGGCGAGCAACGGCTGCTCGAGATGACGGAAGCACAGACCTGCCATGTGACGACCGATGGCGCTCGACGGATGGCCGAGAATGGCCGCGGTGACATAGGCTTCTGCGGCGAGCGCGTGTTCCTTGCGTCGAAGCCTCACCTGGCCCAGTTCGAGCCAGGCCCTCGAGTCATAGGTGTCGAGTTCAACGACTCCCAGTGCTCGCTCGAGTGCGAGATCGAGGTCTCCCAGCCACAGCGCCTCCTTCGCCCGACTCTGCAACACCGGGTGAAGGTTCTCGAGGTAAAGAAACTCTTGCGCCGGATCGACCGGTACCATGGCGTGCGCGTGCTGCTCGGCCAGATCCATCAGCCGAACGACTTCCCGGCGATCTCCGTTGCGTTGGGGCACGAAGGCCGACGCGCGATAGAACCGGCTCACGAGGAGCGCGCGGGTAAACGCATCTGACTTGTCGATGACCGCGTCCAAGATCCGCTCGGAGCGCGCCCCCCACAGGGCGACGTCGTCGGCCGGGGCGCCCACCTTCGCCTTGTGGGTGAATATCTTCAGTGCCGCGTTGAAGGCGGCAGGTTGATGAGGTGGTGCCGCGCTGACGATGCGCTCGAATGCGGACAGGTCAGCCGCGACGTAGTCGGCGACGCGATCTGGTAGCCCGAGGAGATAGTGGGCCGAGGCTCCCCAATAGACGAGTTCCCAGGAATCCTCGCCGCTGCCGATCCGAGCGTCGAGAGAGATCGACATGGTTCGCGATTAGCCGGTAAAAGCAGAGTGCATGGAGCAGGAGGACGAGCCGGCATTGGCGATCCGTCGTGAGATCCGGCCACGCGTCGAGGGCCTCACACATCGCCTGCCAGCGGGCACTCCTGAGCTGGGGAGGCAATTGACGCGGGTCGTCCACGTCGTACAGCTGAAGGCCTGTCTCCTGGAGAAAGAGAGTCCGAAAGGTTCCGGGAAGTATCCGTTGCGGAACGAAGCGGGGACGGCGAGTATCCACGAAAGCCAGCCAGTATTGCTCGAGCCCGCGTGCGTAGTGCGGCCCACGTCGGCAGGGCTCGAGGTCGATGAACGGGCGGAGGAGTGCCGCCGCCAGCGGTCGGCTATTCGGCGGCGGCGATGGCACGCACACCCTCCACCGGGTTTGGTGGCAGCGCGCCGGTCTCTTCTAGGCGAACAAGGCGCAGACGGCCTGCTGCGCTTCGGTCTTGAAGTCTGTGCCGTCAGCTCCCTTGGTCCACTCGGCATACTGGGCACCGAGAGCCTCGAACTCCTTCGCGTAGTTCGGACCGACGCTTCCGCCATCGCGGATGATCTGGACGCCAGGCGAGAGATGCCTCCAGATGAGCGTACGGGGTTGCATCTGAAAAAGCGACTCTTTTGCTTGTCGTCGAACTGACTGACGAACATCGCGATGCGATCCCAGGTCCCGATGAGCAGACGGACTCCTGCGTGCTCGTCCGATTTCGAGTCTGAGCGGGCCATCGACTCCGCACTGGAGCGTCGACGCATGGCTTCGGCCGATTGATACTGGGGGCTCAGCCGAAGCTCGGTCACCTTGATGACGATCTGCAGTGCCTCTTGGTCAGTCATGAAGTGTTCCCTCCAGCGCTTCCGTCGCGGAAGCAGCTCGCCGTAACGGGTTCCCAGCAATAACGCCAACACCTCGTTTCGGACGGAACGGAGGGATGCTAGATCAGGTCGGGCGAGGAGCGCAAGAGCCCCCGGCGGCGCCGCCCAGGCTGGCGACCGTCTGGAAGCGGTCCCGTTCGACCTCCTGCGTCTCGGCCGCGTCCCGCGCGGCCGCAAGTGGCCCTCGACTGCGAGTGCTGCACCGGCGCCCTCGCCGGCCGCGGCTTGCCTAAAGCCGTCCGGAGCGGGATCGACCTTTTCGCGAGTCGACGCTGACCATAGTGTTTGCCTAAAATCGCCAGGAGGCCCGCGACTGGCGTGTCGGGCGTGTGGCGGCGCGGGCGCGGCCGTCCGATCCGCGGTCAGGCGAGCGCGTTCCGGAACACTTGCCCTCCTTCTCCACCTCGCGCTGGATGCTGCGCAGGGCCATGTGCAGCGGTCGACCGACACGGCGGGGATGCCGTAACCTCGTACGAGTAGGTTCCGGGACAGGAGGTCCTCGAAGCCAAATCGCCGGGCTTCCGGACGGGGACAGGCTCGCCTTCGGCCAGATCGCGTGGGAGTATCAGTCCACCGAGCCACACGGCATGCTTGCCGTCCCGCCGTCACGGGCGGCCGGGGTCTCGGACGAACCAGCGGACCGGAAACGGAGGACACCGTGAAACGCGACGGCGACGAACAGTCCCTTGGTGCGTGGAGCTCTCGGGAGGGGGTCGAGGCGTGGCGGCGGTCCGGCGCCGTTCGCAACGCGACGCTCGCGGCGGCCACGGAGCGCATGCTCGACCTGGCCGCCCTGCGCCCGGGTGCGCGTGTGCTGGATCTCGGCACCGGCACCGGCGACCAGGCGTTCGCCGCCGCGGCGCGCGTCGGGCCAGAGGGGCAGGTCCTCGCGACGGACATCTCGGCCCAGATGGTGTCCGAGGCGGCGGCGGGCGCCGCGCGCGCGGGGCTCCGGAACGTCGCCACGCGCGTGCTCGACGTCGCGGCGATCGACCTCGAGCCGGGCCAGTTCGACGCCGTCATCTCGCGCCTCGGGCTGATGTTCACGCCCGATCTCGCCGGCGCCCTCACCGGCGCCCGCCGCGTGCTGCGCGCCGGGGGACGCCTCGCCGCGATCGTGTGGTCGACCGCCGAGCGGAATCCGTTCCACGCGACGCCGCTGGAAGTGCTGCGCGCGCTGGGGCGCCCGGCGCCACCCGACGCCGAGTTCGTGCGTGCCCTCTCGCTCAGCGTGCCCGGGGTGCTGCCGCAGGCGCTCACGGCCGCCGGGTTCCGCGACGTCGTCGTCGAGCCGGTGGCGGCGCCGCGGCGGTACGCGTCGGTGGCCGAGGCCATGGCGGCCCAGCGCGACTCGCGCCCGCTCGCCCGCGTCATGGCGCACCTGGACGACGCAACGCGCGCGGACGCCTGGGCGGAGATCGAGCGTGCGTACCGCCGGTTCGAAGCGCCCTCGAGCGTGGTGTTTCCGGGCGAGGTGCTCGTCGGCGCGGCGATGAAGTAACGGGAACGGCGGCGCGAGCCATCTTGCCGCGGTGCCCTGAACGCCCTCCGTTAGCCGCAGGCTTCCAGGGCGGTGACGGCAAGGACCCTGGCGCAGTCGACCATCTCACTGATGAACATGTACGCGCCGTCCGGGCCCTGGTCGAGGAATCCGCCGCGGGGCCCGTAGTAGACGCAGGGAATGCCGGCGCCCCAGAGCCAGCTGCCGTCGCCGGCGGAATAGGACATCGGCAGGATCGCCCCGATGGTGGCCGGGGGGCGGCCCAGCACCCGCTCGTGGCTTCTCGCCACCGCCTGGACGACGAACTCCTCTCGCGGGACGTCGATCGGCTGCATGACGAGGCGACGCCGGCCCTTGAAGAACCCCGGCGGCGGGATCTCGATCTCGTACCGGAGCTGCGGGTCGGCGGCGGCCAGCCGGTCCAGGACGCGCCGGATGTCGGCCACGATGCCATCCACGGTCTGGCCCGGCACGAAGTGGACGTCGACGATCGTGGTGCAGAGGTCGGGCACGTACGGCGGCTCGTGCAGCACGTACGTCGCCCCACGCCCGCCGATGACGCTGCCGACGTTCAGACGCGGCAGGGCAGGGAGCTCAGGGTGAGGCGTGAACGTGAACCCTACGCTCGGCAGCGCCTCCACGACCTTGGCCATCTTCAGGACGGCGTTGACGGTCTTCTCCGCCTGGCTCAGGTGGCCGGTGATCCCGTACGCGTGGATAGCCAGGTGCACAATCCCGCCGTGGATCGTCACCAGGTGCGCGATCCCGAAAGGCTCGGGCAGGATGGCCATGTCGGTGCGGAGGCCACTCTGGACCAGGTGGTGCGTACCCTCGCCGCCCTGGGTCTCACCGACGACGCAGGCGATCACGAGGTCGCCCCGGAGCCGGATCCCCGAGGCCCGGATCGCCTCGGCGGCGGTGATCATCGTGGCCACGCCGCCCTTCATGTTCTCGCCTCCGTGGCCGTACAGCCGGTCTCCCTCGACAGAGGGCGTCCAGGGATCGCGCCGGGCTCCGAGCTTCAGGGAGTTGATGTCGAGGTGGCCGTTGAACATGAGGCTCTTGCCTCCGCCGGTGCCGCGCAGCGTGGCGACCGTCTGGAAGCGGCCCGGTTCGACCTCCTGCATCTCGACCTCGTATCCACGCGGCCGGAGATACTCGGCCAAGAACCTTGCGGCCGGCGTCTCCTCAGGACTGAAGCTCGGGATCCGGATCAGGTTGCTGGCGAGGTCGACCAGGCCCTGCGCGTCGACGTGGCGGAGCGTGCGCTCCATGTCGGACTGGTCCATGTGTCCAACTCCCTGATGGCTGCGAAGGGGTGAGGGCTGGCGACCCGGTGACGACGAGGAGTATAGCGTGACGGTTCCCAGGGGCTCACCCCGTCGGGACCGGAGCCGAATCGAGAGGTCTCGCGATGCGAAACCGCGGTCCCGCCTTGACGGTCTGTCGCGGCGCGTGCTAGCGTGCCGCTGGATTCCGGGTTCTTCCGCGTCGAAAGGGCTGCAGCATCCAACATTGTCGGGCTCCTGATGTGTTGAAAGCTTCGTGCCGGCAATGTCGCCACCTACGCTTCATCGAGGCCCGCGGCCCGGCCGGCGCGGGTCTGCCGTCGGCCGGCCGTTCCGCGAGGAGACTTCAGTGACGAAGAAGGACCTGTTCCTGGAGGAGGCCCGCCTGGGGCCGCGCAACGCCGTCCTTGTCCGGTACGACGAGAGCCCGCACCTCCTGCAGATCCAGCGACGGGCTCCCTGGTATGCCTGGGTCGATCTCGCGCACGTCGTGATGCTGGTGGAAACGGGCATCCTCGATCGCGTGCGCGGCGGACGCCTCCTCGAAGGGCTCCTCGAGGTCCAGAAGCTGGGGGCCGACGGGTTTCCCTGGAACCTCAGCTCCGGCTCCTATCTCGTCCAGGTGGAGCACTTTCTCGAGCAACGGCTTGGGGAGGACGTCGCTGGCCGCCTCCAGACCGGCCGGAGCCGGAACGACCAGGAAGCGGCCGCAGAGCGCCTGATGCTGCGCGACCATCTGCTCGAGGTGTTCGACGACCTGCTCCACCTCCAGGGAGAGCTGCTGCGGCTCACCCGCGAGCACGTCGATACGCTGATGCCGGGCTACACGCACTTCCAGCACGCGCAGCCCTGGAGCTTCGGGCACTATCTGATGCGCCACGTCAGCATCCTGGAGCGCGATCTGCAGCGGATCGAGGGCGCCTACCGGCGGACGAACCTGAGCGCGCTGGGCGGCGCCGCCAATGCGGGTACGTCGTGGCCGATCGACCGACGGCGCGTGGCCGAACTGCTCGGTCACGCGGGGCTCGTCACGAACTCCTGCGACGCCGGCGAGTTCGCGCGAGACCACCTAGAGGAGGACCTGGCCTGCCTCGCGCTCCTGATGAGCAACCTCGGACGGCTTGCTACGGACCTCTACGTCTGGCACTCGTGGGAGTTCTCGTTCGTGCAGGTCGACGACGGCCTCGCCGGGACCAGCAGCATCATGCCGCAGAAGAAGAACCCGCATTCGCTGGAGCGCGTGAAGGCGCTGGCGGGGCAGGCAGCGGGCTGGCTACCGTCCATGATGTCCTGCCAGCGGAGCGTGCTGTCGACCGACCTCGACGCGACGTTCGGCGATGACCTCGTGACGCCGGCGGTGGAGGCCTGCCTCGGAAGCCTCCGGCTCCTCACCGAGAGTCTTCGGACCCTCAGCGTGGACCGCGCTGTGATGGCCGAGCGGGCTGGCGCCTTCTGGAGCACGACGAGCCACCTGGCCGACGAGCTGGTCCGGCGGTTCGACCTGTCGTTCCGCACGGCCCACCACATCGTCGCGCGCTTCGTGCGCGAGTCGATCGCGACGGGCCATCGGCCCGCGGAGGCCTCTGCCGCGCTGCTCGACCTGGCCGCGCGAGAGACCATCGGCCGCGAGCTCCACGTGCCGTCTAAGGAGCTTCGGGACATGCTCGACGCGCGCCGCTTCCTCGACAGCCGGGTGAGCGAGGGCGGCGTGGCACCCGCACGGGTGCTGGAGCACCTCGAGACCGTGAGCCGGACGCTGTCCGACCACGCGCGGTGGCGCACCGAGGAGCGGAGCCGGATCGACCGGGCGCTTGCCGAGCTGGACCGGGCGGCCCGGGCGCTGGTCTGAGGGGGGAGCCGTGACGAAGCAGTTCATCCGGCAGTTCGAGGCGTCGACCTACGGCCACCACGCACGGGGCATCCTCTCGATGGCGATCCGCACGCGGGGGGACTACGTCTTCCTCCGGGGCCAGACCGGATTCGACCTCGACGGCCGCTTGGTCGGCCGCGGTGACCCCGGCGCCCAGGCCGAGCAGGCGTGTCGCAACATCAAGCAGCTCATGGAAGAGGCGGGCGGTACCATCAAGGATGTCTGCAAGCTCACCGTGTACATCACCGACGTGTCGTTCCGGCCGGCCGTCTACGGGGTGATAGCCCGGTACTTCGAGGGCGTGCACCACTGCAGCACGGGCCTAGTGGTCAGCGGGTTGGCCCTGCCGGAGCTGCTCGTCGAGATCGACGCCTTCGCGGTCGTGGAGTCGTGAAGGGAACCAGCGGCCATCTGATCCCGTGCGATCACGAGCCATCGCTGAGGAGGAGGACATCATGGCGGACGACGCATCGACCCGGGGGTCTTCGAAGGGGCATCTCTCGCGACGCCGATTCCTGAAGCTCGGCGCGGCGGCCGCGTCCGTGCCGATGGCCGCGGGCCCGCTCGCCCGGCGGGCGGCTGCCCAGGCGCCCAGACCGGGCGGGATCGCTCAAGCAGGCGTGGCTCAGCTCGCCGCGCACGCTGGACCCCGCGCTGGCGATCCAGGGCGACGAGTACATGATCATGCAGAACATCTTCGACAACCTCGTCCGCATCGACGAGAAGCTCCAGCCCCAGCCGCAGCTCGCCACGCGCTGGACGGCCGACGACCAGGGGAAGACCTGGACGTTCTCCCTGCGGCCGGGCGTCAAGTTCCACCACGGCAAGCCCCTGACCGCGCAGGACGTCGTCTTCACCGTCGAGCGGATCCTCGACCCGAAGACGGCGTCACCAGGTCGGTCGGTCGCTGGGGACCATCGAGAAGGTGGAAGCGGTCGACGCGGGAACGGTTCGCTTCCGCCTGACCGCGCCCTACGCCGATCTGCCGATGAATCTGGGCGCGACCTTCGGCCGCATCTTGCCATCCGATCGGGCCGACAAGATCGCGTCCGAGCCGTCGGGCACGGGCCCGTTCCGGCTGGCCGAGTACCGGCCCGGCGACCGTACGCGGATGGTGAAAAACCCTGACTACTGGGATACGGGGAAGCCGTATCTCGACGAGCTGTGGCAGGTGAACCTCCCTCAGGCTGCCTCGCAGATCGCGTCACTGGCGGGCGGGGACGTGCAGATGGTCTTCGAGGTGCCGATCTCCTTCATCGGGTCGCTCCAGCGGAACACCGGAGTCGCCGTCGTCGAGGTCAAGAGTCCCTCGTTCCAGCCGGTCACGATGGCTGTCGAACCAGAAGCCATTCGACGACAACCGGGTCCGCCTTGCCATGAAGCATGCCGTCGACCGCGAGGGCATCATCAAAGCGGTCTGGCAGGGCCACGGGGTGGTGGGCGAGGATCACCCGGTGCCGACCGTGAATCCCTACTACGCGCCCGCGACAGCCGAAGCACGCGTACAACGTGGCCAAGGCCAAGCAGCTTCTGGCAGAGGCGGGACACCCGAACGGGATCAGCGTCGAGCTCTGGACCAGCAACGAGCGTGTCGGCCTCCAGGAGCTCGCGGTTGCAGTCCAGCAGATGGCAGCGCCGGCCGGCATCAACCTCGAGGTGAAGACCGTGCCGTGGGCGGTGTTCAACAGCACGGTCTACAAGAAGAAGTCGCTCTACGTGAACAACTGGTTCGGCCGGGGGACCATCGACGAGACGCTGTACGCGTACTTCCGGACCGGCGGCGGCTGGAACGAGGGCGAGTTCAGCAAGCCGGAGCTCGACCGGATGCTCGACGAGGGACGGTCCACCGTGGACATGGAGAAGCGCAAGCGCATCTACGCGCAGGCGCAGCAGTTCATCCACGACGAGGGCCACATGGTCGTCGCGTACCACATGAACTACGTGACGGCCATGCGGAGCAACGTCAAGGGCTACGTCGTCCATCCGCTGCGCTACTGCGACTTCCGCTGGACGTACCTGGACCAGGCTGAGCCCGCGCTGGGGCCCGCTCGCCGGACGGCCGGACCGTCGCGGGACGAGGCGAGCGGCCGCCTGCCCTTGCCGGGGCGTGAACAGCCACCGGGGACGCCGGCATGCGCTTGGTCCGCTTCCTGACGCGCCGGGTCCTGCTCCTGGGCCTGGTGCTGGCCGTGGTGTCGGTCGTGATCTTCGGTGTCGTCCAGGTCCTGCCCGGCGACGTCGCCACGATGATCCTGGGGACCTCGTCCACGCCGGAGGACTTGCCGACCCTCCGCGAGAAGCTCGGTCTCACGCGGCCGGCGCCATTGCGCTACGTCGACTGGGTGAGCGGAACACTCCGCGGGGACTGGGGCACCTCGCTGCTCTACAAGGTGCCGGTCCGGCCCCTTGGTTCTCGACCGGCTGCGCCAGTCGGCGCTGCTCGCGGCCCTCGCCATGGCCGTCGCGGTGCCGCTCTCCATCGCCCTGGGCGTCCTCTCGGCCGCGCGCCGGGCGCGCTTCGCGGACCAGGCAACCAGCCTGGTGACGCTGGTGGCCGTCTCGCTGCCCGAGTTCGTGTGGGGCACGGTGCTGATCCTGGTGCTGGCGTATTGGTGGCCGGTGCTTCCGCCGTCGAGCATGGTCGACCCGCGCGCGGGTTTCGCCAAGATGGCGCCGGCTCTGGTCCTGCCGGTGCTGACGCTCGTCCTGGGGCTTCTCGCCCATATGACCCGCATGGTGCGCGCCAGCATGATCGAGGCGCTCGACCGGCCCTTCGTCCGGGCCGCGCGCCTACGGGGACTCCGGCCTCGCCTGGTGATATTCCGGCACGCTCTCCGGAACGCGCTCCTGCCGACCGTGGGCATTGTGGCGATCAACATCGGCTACCTCATCGGCGGGATCTTCGTGGTGGAGACGGTGTTCGCCTATCCCGGGGCTGGGGCGGCTTCTGGTGGACGCGGTGAGCCACCGGGACGTGCCCGTGATCCAGATGGCCGCGCTCTCGGTTGCGGTGACGTACGCGCTCGCCAATCTGGCCGCCGACCTCGCCTACGCGTACCTCGATCCCCGCATCCGGTACTGAGCGCCGTGACGGCCATGCCGCCGCAGGGTCCGATGGTCTCGCGCTCCGTCCGCACGGGCCGATGCTCGGCGCGCCCGGCGGCCTGGCGTCGAGGTGCCGGCGCTGCTGCGGCGGCCCCGGCCTTCCTCCTCGGTACGCTGCTCCTGGCGATGCACTTGGGGCTGGCCCTCCTCGGCCCCACGCTCGCACCGTACGGCTTCGCCCAGATGCAGATTCTGCACACCTTGGAGCCGCCCTCCCGGGCGTTTCTCGCCGGCACCGACCAGTTCGGGCGCGACCAGCTTGAGCCGCGTCATGTGGGGAGCGCGTCGCACTCTGGTGGTGGCCGTGATCAGCACGGCGCTCGGCGTCGCGCTTGGCGTGGCCGTCGGCATGGTCGGCGGCTTCTACCGCGGCTGGGTGGACGAAGTGCTGATGCGCCTGGTCGACGCGCTGATGGCGCTGCCCGCGCTCCTGCTCGCGATGCTCATCTTGACCACGCTCGGGGTCCAGCCCCGTGTACGTGGTGCTGGGCATTGCGGTCGTGTTCATGCCCCGCACCGCGCGCATGGTGCGGGGCGTCGCCCTCAGCCTCGGTCAGGCCGAGTTCGTGGATGCCGCGCGCCTTCGAGGAGAGTCCGGCGCCTACGTCATCCTTCGCGAGATGCTCCCGAACGCGTGGGCGCCGATCATCGTGGAGGCGTCCATCCGTTTCAGCTACGCCATCCTCCTCGCGACGTCGCTCGGCTTCCTCGGCCTGGGCGCCGGGCCGCCGACGCCCGACTGGGGGCTCATGATCAACGAGGCGTTGCCGTTCCTGGACCAAGCTCCGTGGCTTGCCATCCTGCCCGCTCCGGCGATCTCCAGCGCGGTCGTGGGCGCCAACCTGGTGGGCGAGGGCATCCGTGAGGCGCTGGCCATTCGCCAGAGCCCGGAAGCGGCCTGAGGCTCCCGTGAGCGATCCGGCCATGTCCGTTCTCTCGGTCAGCGATCTACGGGTGACCTATGGCACGCGGGCGGGCCCGGTGCGTGCAGTCAAGGGCGTGTCGTTCGCGATCGCGCCTGGACGCCTGCTCAGCATCGTTGGCGAGTCCGGGTCCGGGAAGAGCAGCTTGGCCCTGGCCGTGCTCGGCGCGCTGGGTGACGAGGCCGCAGTGGCTGGCGAGGTCCGCTACCGCGGCCAGGACCTCCTGGGCATGTCCGCGCGGGCGCTCCGCCGCCTCTGGGGCCGCCGTCTCGCCATGGTGTTCCAGGACCCTGGAGGCACGCTGAACCCCGTGCTGCCGGTGGGCGAACCAGTGGTGGAGGTGCTCCGGGAGCACGAGGGCCTCGGGCGCGCAGCGGCGCGGAGCCGGATGCTCAAGCTCCTCGACGCCGTCAACCTCCCGGACCCGCCGACGCTCGCGCGACGATACCCGCACCAGCTCAGCGGCGGTCAGCAGCAGCGCGTGTCGATCGCGATCGCGCTTGCCTGCAATCCCGACGTCCTGATCCTGGACGAGCCGACGACGGGCTTGGACGTGACCACCGAGGCGCGAATCCTCGACCTCGTGGCCAACCTCCGGGAGCGCTCGGCAGCGGCGATCCTCTACATCACGCACAACCTCGGCGTGGTCGCCCGGCTGGGCGACGAAGTCGCCGTCATGTACGCCGGCGAGGTGGTGGAGCAGGGTCCCGTCCGGAGCGTCTTCGGCCGGCCGCGCCATCCGTACACGCTCGCGCTGATGGAGTGCCTGCCCCGCCTGGAGCGCCGCGCCGCCACGCGTCTCCTGCCGGCGATCCAGGGCTTCCTGCCCGACCCGACCGACGCGCCGACCTGCTGCCAGTTCGCCCCTCGCTGCGGGATGGCGGTCGCGCGCTGCCGGGAGGAGCGGCCGGCGCTCCTGGCCGTCGCGCCGGAGCGGCGTTCGCGCTGCTTCTTCGCTGACGCGGTGCCGTTTCCGGACGGCCGCCGCGACGTGGCCCATCCTGTGACGGCGGGTCCGGTCACTGCCGGCCCGAGCCTCCTCGACACCAGGGAGCTGGTCCACGACTACGGGCGCGAGGGCGAGTGGGGTTTTGGCGCCGGCGCCCGGGCTCCCCGCGCGCTCGACGGGGTTGACCTTACGGTGGCCCGTGGCGAGACGCTCGCGGTCGTCGGGGAGAGCGGATCGGGCAAGACGACGCTGGGGCGTTGCTTGGTCGGCCTCATCCAGCCGACGGCGGGCTCGATGCGGTTCGACGGCGCAGCGTACCCGCGCCGGGTGTCGAACTGGCCCCGCGCCCTGCGCCGGCGTATCCAGATGGTGTTCCAGAATCCCGACCGAACACTGAACGCGCGCCGGACTATCCTCGATGCGGTGGCGCGCCCCCTGGAGCTCTTCGGGCTGGCCGACGGCGTGTCCCGCCGCGCGCGGGCCGGGAGCTCCTCCGGGCGGTCGGGCTGGGCGAGCGCTATCTGGACCTGTACCCCGGCCAGGTCAGCGGCGGCGAGCGGCAGCGCGTCGCGATCGCCCGCGCGTTCGCTTGCAGCCCGGATCTCGTCGTGTGCGACGAGCCGACCTCGGCGCTCGACGTCTCCGTTCAGGCGACCGTCCTGAACCTGCTCGTCGAGCTGCAGCGCCAGGCCCGAACCTCCTACGTGTTCATCTCCCACGACCTGTCGGTGGTGCGCCACATCGCCGACCGCGTGTCGTGCTCTACCGCGGCCGGGTCTGCGAGGCCGGCCCGGCGGAGGCGGTCTTCGCCCCGCCCTGCCATCCCTACACGGAAGCGCTTTTGTCGGCCGTGCCCTGCGTGGCGGAGGTGCCGAGGACCGTCCGGATTCCGCTGGACGTCACCCGGCCGGAGACCGGCACCGGTTGTCCGTTCCATACCCGCTGCCCGCGGAAGCTCGGCCCCGTGTGCGAGGAGACGCCGCCGCCGCTGGTCGCCGTCCCCGGCGGCCATGCGCTCGCCTGCCACATTCCTCGCGACGAGCTGGCGCGGGTTCAAACGAGCGCGGGCCCGGTCTTCGCCCAGCCCGCCTGACCAACGGCGGAAGAGACGACTAGCCGATGACGTCCCCGAGCGAGACATTGGCCGGATTCGAGGACGATCTTCGCGGGCACGGCGCCGGTAGATAGGAGACGAGGGCATGGAGCCGGATTGGAGCGATGTGGCGCAGGCCGTCCGCCGCGCCGAGGCGTTCGGGACGGTCGGCGTCGCCCTCGAGGGTCCGGATGGGCAGCGATGGTCGCACCACGGCGACCGCCGGTTCAAGGCGGCGAGCGTCGTGAAGATCCCGCTCATGATCGAGGTGTATCGCCGCGTGGAGGCGGGCACGCTCCGTCTGGACGAGCCGCACGCGCTGACCGACGCGGACCGGGCGACCGGGAGCGGGGTGCTCCTGCACCTGCACGCGGGGCTGGCCCCCACCATCGAGGATCTCGTCTACCTCACCATGAGCATCAGCGACAACACCGCGACGAACCTCCTCATCCGGCGGGTGGGGATGGCGGCCGTCAACCAGACGATCCGAGCGCTCGGGATGACGGCGTCGGTGCTGGCCCGGGAGATGAAGGGCCGGCCCGCGGAGCCCGGCGAGGAGGAGAACTGGGCCACGCCGGAGGACTACCTCGCGGGTGGTCCGCCTGCTCCTCGACGGGCAGGCGGCTGGCCCTGCCGGCACGGCCGCGCATGGTCACGATGCTGGAGCGGCAGCAGAACGGGCGGCGGATCGGCCGATACGTTCCGGACGCGTCCGGGGTGCGCTGGGGCTCGAAGACGGGCGGGCTCAAGGGGGTGACCAACGACGTCGGATTCGTGACGGGGCCCGGGGGCCGTCTGATCCTCGCGGTGTTTTGCGAGGGGATGGCCGACCTCCACGTGGGCGAGCAGTGCATCGGCGACATCGCCCGGGCGGCCATGCGCGCGACCGGCGTCGTGACGCCGCTCGATCCCGCGGCGGCCCGCATGCCGCCGGGCGCCCGGTGATGCCGCCGGCGGCGGGGCGGGGCGCCGGCCCCGCATGATGGCGACGCTCGGGCCGTGACCGGCTACGTCGTCCGGCGCGTGCTGGCGATCGCGCCGATCATGGTCGGCGTGTCGTTCCTCGTCTTCCTGATGCTCCACCTGGTTCCGGGCGACGTGGCGGAGATCATGGCCGCCCGCAGCCAGGCCGGCGGCGGCCCGGAGGCCGTCGCGCGCGTGCGGCACGAGCTGGGTCTGGACGTCCCGTTCCACGAGCAGTACGTCCGGTTCGCGGCGCGAGCGCTCACCGGAGACCTCGGACGCTCCTACTACACGAATCGCCCGGTCCTGACCTCGGTCGTCGAGATGCTGCCGTACACCGTGCGGCTCGCGGCTCGCGGCCATGGGGATCACCGTCGTGGTGGGCGTGGGCCTCGGGCTCCTGGCGGCCGTGTACCACGACACGTGGGTGGACCGCCTGGCCATGCTGCTGTCGCTCGGCGGCCTCTCCATCCCCATCTTCTGGTCGGGCCTCCTGCTGATCCTTCTCTTCGCGGTCACCCTCCAGTGGCTGCCGATCACGGGCGGCACGGAGTGGCAGCGGCTGGTGCTGCCGGCGGTGGCGCTCGGCTACGACGGGGCGGCGTTCGTCGCGCGCCTGACGCGATCGAGCATGCTCGAGGTGCTGCGGCAGGACTACATGACGACCGCCCGTGCCAAGGGGCTGCGCGCGGCGGCCGTCATCTTCCGGCACGGCTTCCGGAACGCCATGCTGCCCGTGCTCACCCTGGCGGGCCTCCAGTTCGGGCGCCTCCTCGGGGGCGCCGTGGTCGCGGAGGCGGTCTTCGCGCGTCCGGGGGTCGGGCGGCTCGTGATCGACGCCATCCTGTTCAAGGACTATCTGCTGGTCCAGGGCGTGGTGCTGTTCGTGGCGCTGACCTACGCCGTCATCAACCTGGCCGTCGACCTCCTGTACCTCTGGGTCGACCCGCGGATCCGGTACACGTGACGGGGGCGGCCGGCGCCGAGCGCGTCAGCGGCCGCGGGCCCGGCGGCGAGGCCATGCGCCGGTTCCTCCGCACGCCGTCGGCCGTGGTCGCCCTGTCGCTGCTGGGGGCGCTGGGGGCAGCGGCGATCGCCGCCCCCCTCGTGAGCCCGTACGATCCCCTCGACCAGAACATGGCGGACTTCCTGGCGCCGCCGGGCCGGAGCCACTGGTTCGGGACAGACCAGTTCGGGCGGGACATCCTGTCGCGCGTGGTGTGGGGCGGCCGGCTGACCCTCCAGGTCGGCGCCATCGCCGTCGGCATCTCGGGCGCCGCCGGGGTGGTGCTCGGGCTGACCGCCGGCTTCTACGGCCGGTGGCCCGACTTCGTGATCATGCGCCTCATCGATCTCCTGCTGGCCTTCCCGAGCATCCTGCTCGCCCTGGGCGTGGTGGCGATCCTGGGAGGCAGCCTGCCGAACGTCATGATCGCGGTCGGCGTCGCGGGCGTCCCGCAGTTCACGCGTCTCGTCCGGGCGACGGTGCTGGCGGTGCGGGCGCTGCCGTTCGTCGAGGCCGCCCGCGCCATCGGGTGCCGCGATCGGGTGATCCTGTGGCGCCACATCCTGCCGAACGTCCTGGCCCCCGCGCTCGTCCTGGCGACGACGAGCGCGGCCGGCGCCATCATCACCGGCGCCGCGCTGAGCTTCCTGGGGCTGGGCGTGCGCCCGCCCGGCGCCCGAGTGGGGCGCCATGCTGAGCACGGGGCGCGAGTACCTGCGGCACGCGCCGTGGATGTCGATCTTTCCCGGGCTCGCGATCATGGTGGCCGTGATCGCGATCAACGTCGTCGGCGACCGGTTCCGCGACCTGCTGGATCCGAGACTGCGGATGGAATGAGCCGGGTGCGGCCGGGCGCCAGTGTCCGGCCTGCCGGTGCGAAGGCTGGCCGGCAGGCGATATGCTGTGATCCCCAACCCCAACGACGAAGGAGGTCCTCGATGATGCCGATAGAACGAGTTGGCCGTCCGGGCGGGCGCCGCGGCCGGAGCGCAGCGCTCGCGACGGTGGCGGTCGTGCTGAGCCTGCTGGTGGGAACCGCGCTGCCGCTCCGCGAGGCGCGGGGCCAGGCGCCGAAGCAGGGCGGGGCGGTGCGGGTGGCGCTTCACCTGGAACCGACGACGCTCGACCCTCAGGGCCCGATCCACGCGACTGGCGTGCAGATCAACAAGGCCGTCTTCGAGAGCCTGGTGCAGATCGACGCCGGCGGCGTCGCGCGCCCGCTGCTCGCCACGGCGTGGGAGACCTCGCCGGACGGCAAGGCCTGGACGTTCAAGCTGCGCGACGGCGTGAAGTTCCACGACGGGACGGCTTTCGACGCCCAGGCGGTGAAGTTCACGCTGGACCGGTCCGTCGACGGCTCCGCCGGCGGCTCGTCCAGCCAGGCCTTCCTCGGGCCCTTCGACCGGTCGGAGGTGGTCGATCGGCTCACCGTCCGGATGCACTTCAAGAAGCCCTATCCCGCGTTGCTCGACGGCCTGGAGACGGGCTACCTCGCCATCGTCTCGCCGGCGGCGGTGAAGGCCCACGGAAAGGAATTCGGACAGCATCCGGTCGGCACCGGGCCGTACGTGTTCGAGAGCTGGACCCGGGGGCAGCAGGTCATCCTGAAGAAGAATCCGGCGTACGCCTGGGCGCCTGCCACCATGAAGCATCAGGGCCCGGGGTACGTCGACCAGATCGTGTACCGGTTCATTCCGGAGCACCAGACGCGGCTGGCGACGCTCGAGAAGGGTGAGGTGGACGTCATCGGCCGCGCACCGGGGCCGGACATCGGACGCCTGCGCGAGGACAAGCGGTTCGTCGTCTACCTCAACATGTTCAAGGGCGCGCCGACGATGTTCCTGGTCAACGCCGCCAAGCCGCCGACGAACGACGTGGCCGTGCGCCAGGCGATGCTGTACGCGATCAACCGCGAGGCGGTGGTCAAGGCCGTCACCTTCGGCGTCTCCACGGTCGCGTACGGTCCGCTGAAGCCGTCGATCTGGTCGTACTGGAAGGGCGTGGAGGAGATGTACCGCTACGACCCCGCCAAGGCCCGGCAGGTGCTGGACCAGGCCGGGTGGAAGCCCGGGGCCGACGGCGTGCGCGTCAAGGACGGGGTGCGCCTCAAGACGGCCGTCGCCGTGAAGGACGACCCGCAGGCGCTCGACATGCTGCAGGTGATGCAGGCGAGCCTGAAGCAGGTCGGCATGGAGCTCGAGATCCGGCCGATGGCGCTGGCCGCCTCCGAGGACCTCGCGCGCAAGGGTGAGAACGGGATGACGTTCATGGACTGGCGGGGCACGGACCCCGACATCCTCACCCTCCACTACCACTCGAAGAACATCGGCGGCTGGAACATGGGGTGGTTCAAGGACCCCGCCATGGACAAGCTGCTGGACGACGCCCGCGAGGAGATGAACCGCGGCAAGCGTCAGAAGATGTACGAGGACGCCCAGAAGTACATCATGGAGCACGGCGCCACCTTCCCGCTGTTCAACCAGGTCCAGCCGGACGTGGCCTCGGCGGCGGTCAAGGGCCTGGCCTTCGACGCGAACAACTACTTCGTGCTGTACGACGTCTGGATGGACCGCTAGGAAAGTCCCGCGAGAAGACGGGAGCTCGCCACCCGGGCTCCCGTCTTCTCGCTAGCTGACCGGGCGCTCCGGAGGCGGCACCGCGACCCAGCGCCGCTCGGCGAGCGACGTCGCGATCGCGGCGAGGCCGAGCTGGGCGCGATAGCCGTCCGTGAACGTCGGGCCCTCGGCCGGCGCGCCCGCGACCTCGGCCGCGAACGCGCGCGCGAGGTTGCCCATGAAGCACTCGCGCCACGTCGTCGCCCATTCGAGGCCGGCGGTGAGGTGTCCGGGCAGGTCCAGCGGCGCCAGCGCGGGGGCCGCCGCCGTCGCGCCGAGGAGCTCCGCGAAGGGCCAGGCGTCGTCCCGACGCCGCCAGACGAGAGCGCCGCGGCTGCCGAACACCGCGAGGTCGCCCCAGGGCTGGCCGATCGACGCCCAGCTCGAGTGGAACATGCTCTCGACGCCGCCTTCCTGAGTCCCCAGCCACGAGCACACGTCGTCCACGTCGACGCGCCGCCGCCCGCCCCCGAGCGGGTCCGGGCGGTCCGTCACGACCGTCCGGGCGTTGGCGCACACCTCCTCGATCTCGCCGGCGACCCACCGGGCGAGGTCCAGGCTGTGCGAGCCGTACTCGACGACGACGCCGCCGCCCGTCCGGGCCCCGTCCATCTTCCAGTGGAACGGCGCGGCCGGGTCCATGAACTGGGGGTTCTGGCTGTAGACCGCGAGGCTGTGCACGCGGCCCACGTAACCGTCCTGAACCAGCGCGCGGAGCTGCCGGAGCGCGGGGCTGTAGCGGAAGACGAACCCGAGCTTGGTCGGGACCCCGGCGGCCGCGGCGCGGGCCACGAGATCGGCGGCTTCCGGCACCGTTCGCGCCAGTGGCTTCTCGCACAGGACGGGGAGGCCGGCGTCGAGCGCCGCCGCGGCCACTTCGTGGTGCACGTCGTCGGGCGCCACGATCGACAGCGCGTCGAGGCCGAGATCGAGCAGCGCCCGGTGATCGCCGACCGCGCGGGCGACGCCGAAGCGGGAGGCGAGCGCCCGGGCCCGCTCGACGTCCGGGTCGGCGATGCCGGCAACCGTGACGTCGGGCAGGTGGGTGAACGCGGGGAGATGCGCGCGCTCGGTCCAGAGGCCGGCGCCCACGATGCCGATCCGGATGGTCATGTGGCCCTTCGACTCTCCTTCCCCCGTTCAGTCGGTTTCCGTCTTGCAGTAGATCTCGACGCAGTTCCCCTCCGGATCCCGCACCTGGAACGTCGTGAACTCGCTGCCTGTCTTCAAGACGCCGCCTAGCCTGTCCGCCCATCGGGTGAGCTCGGCGAGGGACGGCACGAGGAATCCGGTGTGGAGCTCCGGCGCGCGGTTGACCGGCTCGCCGGGCTGAAAGGCGAGCAGCACGCCGGGCCCGCGCACCGTGTTGCCATCGGCCCGCAGGTCGAAGGTACTCGCGTACCACCGCGCCAACCCTTCAGGGTCGCGCGCGGGCATGTTGAGGTGCTGGAGACGAAAGCTCACTTCGGACATGTTTGATGCTCCTCTGACACAGGATGTCTCATTGCGTGTGCTCCTGCTGGGCGGTGAACGCGGCCAGCACCTCGGCGGCGGTCGCCGGCCAGACGCCGGCGCGGCCGGCGAGGTCCGTCAGCACGCGGTCGAGGGCCCGGATGCGGTGCGGCTGGCCGACGATCCACGGGTGGATGGCGATGGGCAGGACCCGGCCGCCGCGGTCCTGCGCCTCGCGGTCCAGCACTCGGTAGGCGTCCATGATGGCCTCGGCGAACTCCTCGGTCGAGTGGCGGTTCTGCCAGATCGTGATCGCATCGTCCAGGTCCGGCGCCTGGGGCATCGCGTGAATGACGCCTGACGCGGTGCGGAGCGGGGACGGCAGCTCGTCGTGGGCCCAGTCCAGCACGTAGCCGACGCCGCGGGCGCCAAGCAGGTCGAGCGTCACGGCGGACTCGGTCCCTCCTGGCGAGAGCCACCCCGTGACCGGCTGGCCGGTGGCCCGGCGGAGGACGGCCAGGGTCTGCTCGATGAGCCCCGCCTCGTCCTCCGCGCGGAGGCCCGCGTGATGCGTCCGTCCCATGTGCCAGCCGTACGCGGCCACTTCCCAGCGTCGCCGGACGACCTCGGCCAGGAGGTCCGGATACCGCTTGGCCACGATCCCGTTCACCCGGCAGGTGGCCGGCAGCCCCAGCCGGTCCAGGACCGCCATGATCCGGAAGATGCCGACCCGGTTGCCGTAGTCGCGATGGCTGTAGGCGCGGTAGTCCGGGTAGGGCTCGTCCGGAGCCCCGACCGGCGCGAAGGCCGTCGAGGTCATGTCCAGCGGGAACCACTGGAGCGTCGGCATGACGATCAGGGCCACGCGCGTGCCGCCCGGCCAGGCCACGGGGCGCCGCGCGGGCAGCGGCGACCACTGGTACCGGTCGTGGTCCATGCCCGGGCCACGGCGCGGGTAGGCGAGATGGTCGGCGGAGAGCGTCACGGTCGCGGCCCGCGGTCTTCGGACGCTCGTCGTGCGGCGAGATGGGCCACCATGCGCTCGTAGTGCGATGCGTAGTACCAGTCGGCGATCTCCGCCCCGGTGGCGAGCCAGACCCCGGCGTGCGCGGTGATGTGCGCGAGCGCCCGGTCGAGAGCGTCGACCCGATGAGGCCGGCCCGACTGGAACGGGTGGAGGGGGATGCACATCACGCGTCCCGACTCGGCGCCCTCCAGGTAGAGCTGGTCGAACTGGGCCCGGAGGATGTCGCCATACTCGCGGGGCGACGCGAGGCGGCGGCCATAGGCCGTCCCGTCGTTGGTCTCGAGCGCGTACGGCAGGCTGATGAGACGGCCCTGCGGTACGTTGACCGGGAACGGCTGATCGTCGTGGAACAGGTCGCACACGTAGCGCACGCCCGTACTCGGCGAGCAGACCCATCGTCCGCTCGGTGTTGGAGAGGGCAGGCGAGAGCCACCCGGCGAGGCGCTGGCCCGTGTGGCGGAGCACTGTCGCGATCACGTCCTCGATGACCGCTCGCTCCTGCGCCTCGTCCATCCCGAAGAGGTAGCGCGTGTTGTAGACCCCGTGGGAGAAGAACTCCCATCCCGCCGCGCGGCACGCCTCGACGATCTCGGGATGATGCTCGCAGAGCGCGACGTTCAGCGCGACGCTGCCCCGGATGCCGTGCGAGCCCAGGACGTCCAGTATCCGCCAGATGCCGACGCGGTTGCCGTAGTCGCGATACGAGTAGGCCGCCACGTCGGGCTGTCCCCGGGGCCACGCGCGCCGGGCCGGGTTGTCCGGGGGGAGGAGCTCGTAGAACTCGACGTTCGGCGCCACCCAGACGGCGATGCGCGCGTCACCGGGCCAGGTAAGCCGCGGCCGATCGTTGATCGGCGAGTGCTGGTAGAGCTGGGGATCGGAGGCCGGCACGCTGGTCGCTACCCGCGTCAGGATATCAGCGGGGGTGCTCCCGCCAAAGCCCTCGCCGCCGCGGTGGTCGTCGCGCGCGGACCCGTGAGGCCGCGCCCATCACGAGAGGGTCACGCTATCCGGCGCTCCTCGATCAAGCCCGGGCGCTCCTGCGCGGTTTCGGGGGCCGAGCGCCTGAACGGGGATCGAGGGGGCGTCCACCGCCTCCACCATGGGCCGACGGGCAGCCCCGGCCAAGCTCGACCGCGCGTGCGGGGGCTTTGAACCTGCCAAGAGCGGGGTGTATGGTACCCAAGAGGTGATGGCAGTAGGGCGCACGGAATGACTTCCCCGATTTCCGCCGTCCGCGTCGGCTCCCGCGCCGTTTGCCGAGGCAGCAACGCGTGCTCGAAATGCCGGCGTCACCTTGTCCTGCGGCGGGGTCGGCCGAGGCGATGCTCGTCGAGTCGCGCGAGACACCGTCGGCGAGACGCGGTCTCGAGGCCAGGCTCAGCGGCTTCGCGGGTCCGGATGGAGCCGTGCGACACGTGCGTCGTGCTCGCAGCGGATGCTCCGGGGACTCGGGTGAGGAACGAGGTTGCCACCGCGACGCTCGAAGCCGGTGGACCTTTCGGGAGAAGTACATGACTAGGCCACGTGCTCTGCTTCCGGTCGGCGCGCTCCTGCTCGCCCTCGGCTTGCCGGTCGGCGCGCAGACGCCGAAGAAGGTGTCACGAGTGGCGTATCTCGCGGCGGTCTCGGCGGCCGCGGACGCGCCCCGCCTGGAGGCGTTCCGGCAAGGCCTGCGGGATCTCGGGTACGTCGAGGGGCAGAACATCGTCATCGAGTACCGTCATGCCGCCGGCGGCTTCGAGCGGCTTCCCGAGCTCGCCGCCGAGCTGGTCCGTCAGAAGCCGGACGTGCTCGTCGCGGTCACGACGAACGCGGCTCAGGCCGCGAGAAAGGCCACCACGACGATCCCCGTCGTGTTCATGGGCGTGACGGACCCGGTCACGGCCGGACTGGTGGAAAGTCTCTCGCGGCCCGGGGGCAACACCACGGGGATCACGAACATTGCGGCGGTCTTGACCGGCAAGCGGCTGGAGCTCTTGAAGGAAACCATTCCCGCGCTGTCCCGGGTGGCGGTGCTCTGGGATCCGCAGGCTCCCGGCTCGGTGCCTCAGTGGCAGGAGAGCCAGGCGCGGGCCCGGGAGCTCGGCCTCCAGCTTCATTCGATGGAGGTCAGCCACGTGGACGGCTACGAGGCCGCGTTCAAGGAAGCGGTCGAGGCGCGCAACACCGCGCTGTGGGTGACCCTGAACCCTCTGGCCAACTCCAACCAGAAGCAAATCGCCGATCTGGCCGTGAGCCATCGGCTGCCATCGATCTGCGCCCGCTCGGACTACTCGGAGAACGGCTGCATGATGGCCTACGGACCCGGCTACGGCACCGAGGGCCGGGACGGCGCCCGCTACGTCGACCGAATCCTGCGGGGGGCGAAGCCGGCCGACCTGCCGGTGGAGCAGCCGATGAAGTTCGAGCTGGTCATCAATCTCCAGACCGCCCAGAAGCTTGGCCTGACCATCCCGCAGTCGGTGCTGTTCCAGGCGGACAAGATCATCAGGTGAGCGGTGGCGCCGGCCGGCGCCACCGACTTCGTAGCCTGCGGACCGGCGGGCGCCATGCGCGCGCCGCGGCTCCGTGCTGAGCGCGGCCGCGGCCGGCGGAACGCGCGAGGCCTCCCGCGGGGGACGCCCTACGCGATCGCCGGGATGCGGCGCGGCTGGCCGAGCAGCCAGAGCGCGATCGCGAGGTTCAGCACGTTCCAGATGATGCCGTTGATGAACGCCGCGTGATACGAGCCGGTCATGTCGAAGATCGCGCCCGACATCCAGCCGCCCACCGCCATGCCGACGATCGTCGCCATGACCACCGCGCCGATGCGCGCCCCGGCCTCGCGGGGGGCGAAGGACTCCCGCACGATGATGGCGTAGCTCGGCACGATGCCGCCCTGGGACAGGCCGAACAGCGCGGCGACGACGTACAGCGCGACGAGGCCGTCGAACGGCAGGTAGAGGGCGAGGGTCAGGCACTGCAACGCCGACCCCAGGAGCAGCGTGCGCACCCCGCCGATCCGGTCGGCGATCCAGCCCGAGGCCAGCCGGCTGACGACGCCCAGGCCGAGCATCACGGAGAGCATCCTGGCGCCGTGCGTGACCCCGTAGCCGAGATCGCTCGCGTAGGCGACGATGTGGACCTGCGGCATCGACATGGCGACGCAGCATCCGAGGCCCGCGACCATGAGGAGCACCTGCAGACGCCCGGGCGAGAGACGCGCGCGGCCGGCATCGGAGGCAGCGACCGCCGGGGCCGGCCCGTGCCCGATCGGCGAGCGCCGTCGAAGCGTGAGGGTGAGCGGCAGCATGGTCAGGGCACAGAAGATCCCGACGCCGACCATCGTCGGCCGCCATCCCAGCGTCCCCGTGAAGTGCTGGAGGATCGGCGGCCAGACGGTGCCGGCCAGGTAGTTTCCGCTGGCGCAGATCGAGACGGCGATGCCCCGGCGGCGCGTGAACCAGTGGGAGACGTCCGCCACCAGCGGGGCGAACGTGACGGAGCTGCCGAAGAGCCCGATGACCAGCCCCTGGATCAGCGCGAACTGCCCGAGGCCGGGCGACCACGCGCTCAGGAAGTAGCCGAGGCTGAGGGCGATCGACGAGACGACGAGCGGCGGCACGATACCGAAGCGGTCGGCCAGGCGGCCCATGAGGATCCCGCCGATCGCGAAGCCCAGCATCGTCGCGGTGTAGGGGAGGGACGCGCTCCCTCGCGCGACGCCGAACTCGGCCTGCACCGCCGGCAGCACGACGACGACGGACCAGAGGCCCACTCCCCCGATCGTGCTGAGCGCCAGCGACGCGGCGAGACGCCGCCACGCATAGGTGGACTCCACCAGCATCTCGGACGGGACCGCTCCGCTGGCCATCATCGGTCGCGCGTTCCTCCTGGGAACGAGATCGGCGGCCGGCCGCCCCTCGTCTCGGCAACGTGACGCCCAGTGGGCGCGATCCGGAGCTCGTGTCGGTCGTCAGGGGTGGCCTGGCTCGGGACGACCACGTCGCGGCGGACACATGGTACGGGGGAGGGGGCGGGTCCGCAACCGGATGGTATGGTACGGATGCATTCGCGGCGGGTGCACGACCGGACCCGGGGGACGAGACGACGGCCGGAAGCGGACGAGTGCTAGGAGCTGGACACCCGTCGGGCGATCTCCTGCCAGACGGCGCACTCGTCCATGCCATTCGCCCGGCCGTCCTGGAGCAGGCGCTCCAGCTGGGCGACGAGCGGCGCGGCTTTCTCCCGATCGCGCTCGGGCATGTTCGGCAGCGCGGACTTGAACGCCGCGACGGCCTGGTCGCTCGCGTCGCGGCACTGGGCCGCGGTCGGGGTCTGCGCGGGCATGGCCACGGGGAGCAGCAGTAGCAAGGCGGCGGCGAGGAGTGTCATCGGTTCGTTCGTCCCGCAGCTCGGTCGATCCGCATCATAGACCGGACGGCTGCTATGATCGCCATGATCTGATCACGCCGGCATCCTGGCCGGGGGAGGGGCCTCGAATGACCCGTTCGCCCCTGCGGCTCGCCGCGCTCCTCGCGGCCGTCACGCTCTGGGCTGGCTGCGCCGAGGACTACTATCGCCCCAGCCCCGGCCCGGCCGAGGCGCCGCCCAACGCCCTGCGCGTCGGGGTCACGTCGACCTACCCTCCGATCGTCTTCAGGCAGGGTGGTCAGGTCGCCGGCGTCGAGGCGGACCTCGCGCGGCTCCTGGGAGCTCGCATCGGCCGGCCCGTGCACTTCGTCGAGGTCACGTGGGACCAGCAGATCGAGTCCCTGATGGCCGGGAAGACCGACATCATCATGTCGGGGATGACGGCCACGGACGCGCGGGCGGTCCGGATCGCTTTCACCGAGCCGTACTTCGAGGGCGGTCTCATGGCCGCGGTGCGCACCGAGGACGCCCGCCAGTACCCGTCGCCCGAGGCGGTGCTCCAGACCACGGCGACGGTGGGCGTCATCGAGCGGACGACCGGCGACGTCTTCGTGCAGCAGAGCTTCCCCAACGCCCGGCGGGTGACCCTGTCGATCGCGAGCGACGGGGCGCTGGCGCTCCGCCGCCGCACGATCGACATGTTCGTGCACGACGGGCCCTCGATCGCCTGGCTCGTGTCCGCGAACGAGGCCGACCTCACCGGCCTCTGGCAGCCCCTGAACCGCGAGAGTCTGGCCTGGGGCGTCCGCCGGGACGATCCGCAGCTCCTCGCGCAGGTCAACGAGAGCATCGGCGTGTGGAAGCGGGACGGCACCCTGAACGCCGTCCTGGTCCGCTGGCTACCCTACCTCGGGCGCCCGCGCTGACCGGGCCCGCCGAACGCGCGGGGAGCGGACCGGGGGCAGGGAAGGCACCGGATGACGCGCTCCCCGATCGCCGGACGGGCCCAGACGGTCCTGGGCCCGATCGCTGCCGGGGACATGGGCGTCACCCTGCCCCACGAGCACCTCCTCATCGACTTCACGGTCATGTTCAAGGAGCCCGAGAAGCGAGGCGGAGCGGGAGCTTGCCCGCCAGCCGGTGCGGCTCGACAACCTCGGCTGGGTGCGGCGGAACTTCAGCTCGAATCTCGACAACCTCCAGCTCCTCGACGAGCAGGTGGCCCGCGACGAGCTCCTGCTCTACCGGGCGGCCGGCGGCCGGACCGTCGTCGATCCCACCAACCGCGGGCTCTCCCGCGATCCCCTCGCGCTGGCGCGCCTGTCCCGGGCGGCCGGGCTCAACATCGTCATGGGCTCGGGCTACTACGTGGCGGCCTCGCATCCTCCGGACATGGATGCGAAGACCGTGGATGGTGTCGCGCGCGAGATCGTGGCCGAGCTCACCACCGGCGTCGGTGACACCGGGGTGCGCGCGGGGTTCATCGGCGAGATCGGCACGACCTGGCCGTGGACGGCGAACGAGCGGAAGGTGGTGCGGGCCGCGGTGCTGGCGCAGCGGGAGACCGGCGCCCCGCTGATGATCCACCCCGGGCGGCACGAGCGGCTGCCGCTCGAGATCGTGGACTTCATCCGCCGCGAAGGCGCGGACCTCGGCCGGACCATCATGTGCCACATCGAGCGCACGATCGTCGACCCGGCGGTCCTGCTCGAGCTGGCGGCCACCGGGGTCTACCTCGAGTACGACCTCTTCGGCCTGGAGACCTCCTACTATCCGTACAACCCGGCCTTCGACATGCCCAACGACGGCGAGCGCATGCGCCAGATCCTGTTCCTCATCGAGCGCGGCCACTCTCAGCAGCTCCTGCTGTCCCACGACATCGCCTACAAGCACTGCCTCACCCGGTGGGGCGGCTTCGGGTACCACCACCTGCTGGTCAGCGTGATGCCCCGGCTTCGCGCCAAGGGCGCCGACGACGAGACCATCCGGACGCTGCTGGTGGACAACCCCCGGCGCGCGTTCGTGTTCGCGTAGGTGGCCGCCCGCCGCTCCGGCCGACCTGCCGCGCTGCCTGGCGCCGAGAGGGGACTGCCGTGCCCGTGCCGTGGCTGATCGACACCGATCCGGGCATCGATGACGCGCTGGCGATCCTCCTCGCGCTCGCCTCTCCCGAGGTGTCGGTCGAGGCGATCACCTCGGTGGCCGGCAACGTGCCCGTGGAGCTCACGACCGCCAACGTCCGTCGCATCCTCGCGGTCGGCGCGCCGTCCGCGCCGATCCGGGTCGCCCGCGGCGCGGCGGCTCCGCTCCGGGGTCCCCTCGTCGTCGCCCCCGAGGTCCACGGCGACGACGGCCTCGGCGGCATCAGCGCGCTGGGCGGCCCCGGCGGGCAGCTCCGCTACCCGGCGGCGGCGCCGATCGCCGCCGCCGCCGCGGGCGCCCGGGGCGACGTCGACGGGCCCGACCTGATCCTCGAGATGGCCGACCGGTTTCCCGGGGAGCTGGTGGTCGTGGCGCTCGGGCCCCTGACGAATCTGGCCGTCGCGCTCGAGCGGGACCGGCGCCGTCTGTCCCGCGTCGCCCGGGTCGTGGTCATGGGCGGGGCGATCGCGGTGCCCGGCAACGTGACCCCGTCGGCGGAATTCAACTTCCACGTCGACCCCGAGGCCGCCGCGGCCGTCTTTCGATCGGGGCTGCCGCTCGAGGTGGTGCCGCTGGACGCGACCGAGCAGGCGACACTCCGACGCGCCGATCTGGCGGCGGCCTTGGCGCGCGGCCCGGAGCCGATCGCCCGGTTCATCGACGACTTCACGAACCACCTGTTCGCGTTCGGGGACCAGCGCGGCGAGGGAGGGTTCGCGCTCCACGACCCGCTCGCCGTCGGGGTGGCGCTGGACCCGTCACTGGTCGAGCTCGTGCCGTTTCACGTCGACGTCGAGGACGAAGGGCGGGTCACGCGCGGCGCCTCGGTGGCGGACCGGCGGAGCATCCCGCCGCGCGAGAAGGCCCCGCCCAACTGCCGTGTGGCGATGACCGTCCACGCCGGCCGGTTCCTGGAGCTCTTCCTCTCGCGGGTGTGCGCGGGGCCGCCCGCTCCGCCCGGCTAGCGCCGGCCGGCCGGCACGCCCTTCGCGTAGGAGGGATCACTGTCGCCTGCCCCCCGAACGCTGCGCGAGGCGATACTGTCCCGGGGCAGGCCGAGGGACACTGACGTGAGCCACAAGGAGGGAGTCATGAACCCGGACCATCGCGCGATCCTCGAGCGTATCCGCTCCGTTCCCGCGGCACTCCGCCAGGCCCTGGCTGCGGTACGTCCCGGCGCCCACGACCGGCCGCCGCGCCCGGGCGAGTGGTCGGTGCGAGAGACCCTCGTTCACTTGCGGAACGGTGTCCTCATGGTCCACGGTCTCCGGATCCGCCGGCTTCTCTACGAGACCGATCCGGTGTTCGCCGATTACGACGAGGCCACGTTCCGCCGGGAAGACATGGAGCGGCAGGAGCCCCTGGACGACCTGGTGGGAATGATCGTCCGCGAGCACGAGCAGATCGTGGGTCTCCTGGAGGGCCTGCCGGACGACCGCTGGGCGCGTCAAGGCCGGCATCCCGAGCTGGGCCCGATGTCCGTCGAGTTCCTCGCGCGCCGCGCGGCCGAGCACGCGCAGGAGCACACGCAGCAGATCGCCGAGACCGCCCGCGCGCTGTAGGGGCGGGGATCATGTCAGCTTCCCGCTGGGCTATGCTCTGGGCTGGCGGTGGTCATCTCCTGGACCGGTTGACGCCGAACCCGGCGACGCGAGGGGGCACATGTTTGGCATCTGGGTGAAGGTGCGGATCAAGCCCGAGCTCCGGCAGCGGTTCCTGCACGCGATCGAGATCGATGCCCTCGGCTCGGAGCGTGACGAGCCGGGCTGTCTCAGGTTCAACGTGCTGCAGGACGAGCAGGACGAGAACGTGTACTACTTCTACGAGGTCTACACTGAAGAGGCGGCGCTGGAGGCCCACCGGGCCGCGCCCCACTACGCCGTCTGGCGCGCGGCGGCCGACACGCTCGACGGGCCGACCGAGGCGATCCGGTGCCGCCCCGTCTTCCCGGCCTCGCCGGCCTACTGGGGCGCGCCGTCGCCGGAGCGGCCGTCGCGGTGAGCGGAGCGGCGGTCCTCGGGGCAGCCGTGGCTGGCCTGCTCGTGTTCGGGGCAGCCGGGACACCGGTCGGCGCCCAGACCCGCGACGGCAGCTTCGCCGGGATGATCCAGTGCGAGGCGCTCCCGGGGCTCCGGCCGCTCCGGACCCAGGTCACCATGACCGTCGCCGCGGGGCAGGCGCGCTACGAGCGCGAGATCCAGCATCAGACCGGCGGACCCTCCGGCATCTTCGAGCGCGGCGAGGGCCCCATCGGACCGGGCGGCGAGGTCACGCTGCGCACGCGGGCGGCCACGCCGGGGTACAGCTACGAGGCCGAGTACAAGGGCCGGATCGAGGAGACGACCGCTCGCCTCGCCGGCACCCAGCGCTGGAAGCTCCGGCAGGAGACCGGCACGATCCTCCGTCCCTGCTCCCTCGATCTCACGCGGGTCGCCCAGTAGACGGCCCGCGTACCGTTCATGCTCCGCTGACCCTTGGCGAGGGTCAGCGCCGAGGCCGTGCACGGCGTGGATCGGTTGGTGTCCGTGCCGCCGATTCAGTCCAGGAGATCCTTGGGCACGTTGCCGCCGTTGGCGGCGATGCGCGCGAGCACGGTCTTGTGCAGCCACACATTCATCTTCGCTGATTCCGCCATCAACTCTGCCGGGCAGCCCAGCTCCGTGGCCAGCTCCTTGCGCGCCGCGAAGCTGCTGTCGATGTCCAGGAGCTTGAGCAGATCGACGATGGAGGTCCGCCAGTTCAGCTTCTGCGGGTTCGCCGCCGCGCGCTGCTCCAGCTGCGCGACGACATCGACGAGCGCGACCGGCGTGGGCTGCGGCGGCGCGACCGGCGCCGCGCTCGGGCTTGCGGGTGTGGCCGTGGGTGGCGGGGCGGGAGCAGGGGCAGCGGCCGCGCTACCGATGCCGAGCTTCTCGAGGATCTTGCCGAAGAATCCCATGGTGCCCTCCTTGTGTGGCTGAGGAGTGTTCCAGCTCAGTATTGACAGAAAGAACTCGAAACGCAATTCGCGGCGTGTCCAGCGTGCTTCAGAACCAGCAGTGCCTTCGATCGAGGCTGGGACAGCATCGTACCCACGGCCAATGGGCTCGTGCTGTCCCAGCGAGGGCCGATTGGGTTCTCCCGGAACGGAGGCCGTCGTCGGACGGGTCGTCACCCGGGGGTCGTCTGTCCACGTGTCGACGGTGAGGAGCTTGGGCGGGCGGAACCGCATCGTGTCCGTGCGGTGATCGACGCCCGGGCGTGATCGCTGGTAGGATACACGCGGCGCGGAGGTTGGAGCGCCGCAAGGAGGGCGTCGTGGCACAACCAGCCCGCATCGTGCACTACGTGAACCAGTTCTTCGGAGGGATCGGCGGCGAGGAGAAAGCTCACACGCCCCTGGAGGTCCGAGAGGGGCCGGTCGGGCCGGGACGCGCGCTCCAGCAGGTCCTGGGAGGGCAGGGCACGGTGGTGGCGACGCTCATCTGCGGCGACGACTATGCCGCGGAGCGCGAAGGTGAGACGGGGGCGGCCATTGGCGAGGCGCTAGGGCGCCACAGGCCGGACCTCGTGCTGGCCGGTCCTGCGTTCGACTCCGGCCGCTATGGCCTCGGCTGCGCCCTGACCTGCCGGGTCGCCCAGTCCCTTGGCATCGCCGCCGTCACGGGCATGTATCCGGACAACGCGGCCATCATCACTCACCGGCGGGAGCTCCTGGCCGTGCCCACGGGGCTGGACGTGTCCGAGATGAAGGGGATCCTCGCACGGATGGCCAGCCTCGGCCTCCGGCTCGTTCGCGGTGAGACGCTCGGATCCGCCGCGGAGGAGGGCTACATCCCGCGCGGGATCCGGCGGCTCGTCATGAAGGAGAAGGTGGGATACGAGCGCGCCGTGGACATGCTCCTCGCCCAGATCGCTGGCCGGCCCGTCGCTTCGGAGATCCAGGTGCAGCAGTACGACCGCGTGCCCCCAGCCCCGCCGGTGGGGGACCTTGCGCGCGCGACCATCGGGATCGTCGTGAGCACGGGGATCGTCCCGCGCGGCAACCCGGATCACCTGCCCGGCGCCCGTGCGCTCGCGGCCGGGCGCTACTCGATCGAAGGGCTCGGCTCGCTCGACGTCACCCGGTGGGAGTCGGCGCACGGGGGCTTCAACACGAAGATCCTGAACACGCGGAGTCCGGACTACGCGCTCCCGCTGGGGACGCTTCGCGCCCTCGAGGCCGAGGGCGCGATCGGGGGGATCTATCCGTGGTTCTACAGCACCGTCGGCAACCAGACCGCCGTCGGCCCCGCGCGGGCAATCGGCCGGCGGGTCGCCGAGGAGTTCCGGGACGCGGGCGTCGCGGCGGCGCTCCAGGTGTCTGGGTGAGGGAGCTGCCATCGTTGCGGCGCAACGATAGCCAAGGAGCTCGAGCGAGTCGGCATCCCCACGGCGCTGATCGGCGCTCTGCCCGCCATCGCGCTTGCCGCCAATGCCAACCGGGTCGTCCGCGGCGTGCAGGTGCAGCACCCGTGCGGTGATCCGAAGCTACCGGAGGAGGCGGACCGCGACCTGAGCCGCCGGATCGTCCTGGCCGCACTCTCGGCGCTCCAGACACCCGTCACCGAGCCCACGCTGTTCGACCCGCCGGCCTCGGCTCCGGAGCGCGTCGGTGCGTCTTGAGCTCGCCGCCTATCCCGTCGAGGACGTCCGCTTCGGCGGGTCGACCCGCTGGCGGGACCGGGTACTCGAGATCGACCGGGACGAGATCCTGGACCTCGTGCGCCGGGACCCGCTGGTCGCGCGCGCGACGCTCGAGGTCGCCCGCCCGGGCGAGTCCGCGCGCATCGTGACCATCCAGGACATCATCGAGCCCAGGGTCAAGGCGGCGGGCAGGGGCGTCGCCTACCCGGGCATCGTGGGTCGGGCGGTGGAGACCGTGGGAACGGGCCGGACGAACCGGCTCGCGGGCTTCACGCTGATGCCCTGCACGCCGCCGCAGGACGTGCGGCGCTACGGCCTCCTCTCCTCCTTCCGGCCCGGCACCGCGTACGGCGACTTCCTCGACATGTCGGGGCCCGGCGCGATCAGCCCCTGGGCGGCCACCATCAATCTTTGCCTCCTGATCGAGCCGGATCCCGACCTGGCGCCCGACCCGGCCAATCGCGTCATCCAGCAGGCGACGCTGGCCGTGCAGGACCGGCTCGCCGCCGCGACGCTCGGCGAGACGCCGGCCGACGTCGAGGTCCTGGACCTCACCCCCCGGCCCGGTCTACCCGGATTCGTTTACGTCCACAGCATCGTGTCGCCCGAGCCCATCTACCTCAACCCCGACTCGACGCTCTCGACCGCGGTCTACGGCATCACGCGGCTCACCCAGCCGTGGCTGCTCCACCCGACGGAGGTCCTCGACGGGGCGGTCTACGGGAGCTTCTTCAGCGGGGACTTCTACCGATGGTTCACGTGGCCGCTCACGAACAGCATCGTGCCGCACATGTGCCGCCGTCACGGGATCGACTTCAACTTCCTCGGCTGCATCATGGTGCGGACGATGTGGGAGGAGCAGCGGCAGAAGGAGCTGATGGCGAACCGTGCGGCCTTGATGGCGACCACGCTCGGGGCGACCGGGGCCATCGTCACGCCGACCCTCCGCGGGCAGCGGATGCTCGACACGATGGCGGTCGTGCGGGCCCTCGACGCGGCCGGCGTCAAGACGGTCCTGATCACCGAGGAGGAGGACGACGAGGACGGCGCGGCGCCGCCCCTGCTGGTGACCGCGCCGGAGAGCGTGGGCATCGTCAGCACTGGCGACGGCAGCGCGCCGGGGCCGTTCCCGCCGGTCGAGCGCGTCATCGGCGCGGGCCCGATCGCGCCCGCGTGGTACGAGGCGCAGCCGCCGCCCCTCGGCCGCTACGGCACCAGCCACCTCAACGACGTCTGGGGGTTCTCCCGCCTGGCCTGCGTGGACTACTAGAGGCGTCAGCCTCCCGACGTCGCGCTGGGCACTTCACTCAGCGAGTGGTACACAAGCTTGCCATGCTGCCTGGCCAGGGTACCTCGACGTCATCAGCGCGCTATCCCTTGATGGTCCCGAACGTGAGCCCCTTGATCAGGTGGCGCTGCATCACCCCGATGAAGAGCACGATCGGGGCGAGGATGCCGACGGCTCCGGCCGCGGACCAGGACCAGTACTCGATCTTCTCGGCGCCGTACTGGGCGATGGCCACCGAGAGCGGCTTGGCGTTGTTACCCGTGAGGATGAGGCAGTAGAGGAACTCGTTGTAGGCGAAGAGGAACGTGAAGAGCGCCGCGGTGAACACCCCGGGGCGTACGACCGGCAGCACCACCCGCACGAAGGCCCCCAGCGAGCTGCAGCCGTCGATCATCGCCGCCTCGGGGAGCTCCCGCGGCACGTCGAGGAAGAACCCGCGCATCAGCCAGATCGCGAACGGCTGGTTGAAGGCCACGATGATCAGGATGATGAGAATGTGCGTGTCGTAGAGCTCGGCGGCCCGGGCCAGCAGGAAGAACGGGACCAGCAGAAGGATGCGCGGGAAGGCCCGGACCGCCAGGAGCGTGAAGAGGAGCACCTGGATCGGCCGGCTCCGGTAACGGGCCAGATAGTAGGCCGCCATGCAGCCGAGCGGGATCGAGAGCAGCACCGCCCCCGTCGTGATGATGAGCGTGTTGACGAGGTAGCGCGGGAACGGCGTCTCCAGCCAGATGTAGCGGTGGTGCTCGAGCGTCGGCGTGAAGACCCACGTTGGCGGGATGGTGAAAGCCTCGCGGGTCACCTTGAGCGACGTCGTGAGCGCGAAGTAGATCGGGAACAGCGACACCACCACCACGGCCAGGAGCGCCACGTAGAGCAGGGCCTGCACGACGACCACGCGTGGCCCGAGCCCGCGCCGACGGCCTACCATTCACCCTTCTCTCGCCGGTACAGGAGGTAGATCCAGAACCCGATGACCACGGACAGGATGAGGAGCGTGACAACGCCCAGGGCGGAGGCGCGTCCCATACGGAGCATCCGGAAAGCCATCACGTAGTTGTAGAAGGTGATGGTCTGGGTCGTCGTGCCCGGCCCGCCGCCCGTCATCACGAACACCTGGTCGAAGATGCGGAACGCGTCCATCGAGCGGATGATCACCACGAAGAGCACGAGCGGGCGCAGGAACGGGAAGATGACGTGGATGAGGGTCTGTGTTCGGGTCGCCCCGTCGACCATCGCCGCCTCCAGCGGCTCCTCGGGAATGCTCTGGAGGCCGGCGTAGACCACGAGGACGACGAAGGGCGTGTTCTGCCACACGTCCGCGAGGATCACCGACCACAGCGCCCACGCGGGGTCGCCGGTCCACCCGGGTCCTTGTACCCCCACGAGCGAGAGGAAGTAGTTCACCATCCCCCAGTTGCTCTCGAACATCCAGCGCATGAGGAGTCCGGCGACCGCCGGCGTGATGGTCATGGGCAGGAGCACGACCGTGCTGACGAAGCGCCGGAACGGGATGCGGGCGTCGAGGAGCAGGGCGACGGCGACGCCCACGACCAGCTCGATCCCGACGGCGGCGCCCGTGAACCGCACAGTGACGCCGAGCGCATCCCAGAACGCGTCGTCGGCCCAGATGTACCGGAAGTTGTCGAGGCCGACGAAGGTCTTCCGGGGCACCGGCAGGTAGTAGTTGTAGAAGCTCAGCCCGACGCTGTAGAGGAGCGGGTAGAAGAGGATGGCCGCGAGGACGGTCATGCTCGGGGCGAGGAAGATCAGCCGGTCACGACGCTGCTGCCGGCTCATCGTCGTGGTGCCGGCGCGGAGGGGCGCGACCGCCCCGGCCAAACGTCCGGCGGCGGGGAACAGGCGAAGAGGCATCGGAGCGGGAGCGCGCGTGCGAGTCGAGCGGCCGGGCGTCCCACCCGTGGGTGAGCCGCCCGGCCGCTCGGACGAGACCGGCGTTACTTCTTGTAGTAGCCCTTCTCCGTCATGAGGTCCGCCATCACCTTCTGGGCGCGCTTGAGCGCCTCCGGGATGGTCAGCTCGCCGGTGAGCCCCTTCTGGAGGTTCTGGGTGGTCTGCACCATCGCCTCCGAGAACTCAGGGTTGTTGGGGACGAGCCGGGCACCCGCCTGGACGTTGTCGGCCGCCGCCTTGATGAACCGGAACTTCTGCGTGACTTCCGGGTCCTTGGTGACCGACAGCCGGGTCGGCGTCGCCAGTCCCGCCCCTTCCCGCATGTTCGCCTTGTTGAGCGTCTTGCCGAGGACCTGGAAGACGAGCTCGGGATCGTTCTTCGTGTACGCGCTGATCGAGTAGCAGCCGACCGAGAGCCGCGCGTGGCTCTTCCCGCCCTTGGTCGCTGCCGGGGGAACGGCGAACTGGACCTTGCCCACCACCTGGGAGACCTGGGCGTTGTCCATGGCCAGGGCCCGCGACTGCCAGAGGAGCCCCATGGCGGTGAGGCCCTGCTGCATCGCCACGGTGGACTCGTCGTTGTGGAACCCGAGCACGTTGGGCGGCGCGTACTTCATCATCTCTTTCATGGTCGTCAGCGCCTTCAGGCCCGCCTCGCTGTCGATCGTGACCTTCCAGTCCTTGTCGTACCAGTCCCCGCCGTAGGTGCGGAGATAGTATGTGAAGTCGTTCTGGAACCCGTCACCCGCCTTCAGGGTCATCGTGGTCCCGTACTGCTTCTTGTCGGGCTTGGTGAGGGCCTTGGCCGCGGCGATCCACTCGTCCATGGTCGTCGGAGGCTGGAGGCCGGCGGCGTCGAGGAGGTCTTTCCGGTAGAAGAAGAACATCGAGATGGCGAGGTTGGGCACGCCGTAGACCTTGCCCTTGTAGGAGCAGACGTCACGGACCAGGGTGGGGTCGATGTCGTCCCACTCGACCGCCTGGCGGTACTTGGCGATCATCGGGTCGAGCGGCATGAGCCACCCGCGCTCCGCGAAGGTCGCCAGGAAGGCGTCGGTCGCCATGATGTCGTACGTCGGCGCCCCCTGCGACAGGTGGATCTGCATCTTCTCGAGCGCCTGGTCGAAGGGGATCAGCTCCGCTTCGAACTTGATCCCGGGGTACTCGCCCATCTTCTTGGCCCACAGCTCGAGCATCGGGAAGCGGTGACTGATGTACCGCACGGTAGGATCGGCCGCCCAGGCAGTCAGCGTGGGACCCCACCAGATCGCCGACGACAGGGCTCCGGCCAGCAAGATCACAGGAAGCACGAAGAGTCGGCCGCGCCGCGGTCGCAATCCCCGAATCATGACCGAGCCGCCTTTCTGCCCGCCGCGGTCGCATGGCAGGCCGAAACGAGATGTGACACGAGCCTGCAAATGGCGAGAGAAGCCGCCCGACCCGACCCCGAGCCGAACGTGACATCATGATTGACAGCGCCGTGAGGTTCCTGTCAAGGCACCGAGGCGAGGCTGCTGGCGCGTGCCCCGGAAGGCACTCCCGGTCGGGGGGTCTGTCCAGCCGGTCCGCTCGTCTGAGGTCTGTTGCGATCCCGCCGGCCTCCACGTCCTGCGTAGCTGCGGACGCCGGAGCCGGCTCGTTCGGGTTGCGTCGATCACAGCGACGCCGCTCGGTCGGCAACGGCCGGCGTTCGTGCGGCGCGTGCATGCACTGGTTGAGAGCGCGGAAGGCTTGCCGCCACACGCCGTGGCCGAGCCCGGCGCAGGGAGACTCTCGAGATGACCCGCCCCATTCGAGTCGGCATCGTCGGGCTCGGTCGCATCTTCGACCTGAACTGCCTCGGCTACCGCGACAACCCGGACGCGGTGGTCGTGGCACTCTGCGATAGCCGCCCGGATGTGCTCGACCGCCGAGCCGCGCTCTTCCCGCAGGCGCAGCTGGTCCGGGGCTTCGAAGATCTCCTGCGCCTCGAGCCGGATCTCGTCGACGTCCTGACGCCGCATCCGATTCACGCGGAGATGGCCGTGGCCGCCATGCGAGTGGGCGCGCACGTCAGCGTGCAGAAGCCGATGGCGATGACGGTGGCGGAGGCCGACCGCATGCTCGCCGCGGCGACGGAGACGGGCCGCCATCTCAAGTGCTTCGAGAACTTCGTCTTCTATGCGCCTCTGGTTCGAGCCAAGGCGCTTCTCGATTCGGGCGCGATCGGCCGACCCTTGCACTTTCGCATGAAGATCGTGTCCGGGGACCGGCAGTACGCCTGGCCCGTGCCGGCCGAGACGACGGCCTGGAGACAGGCGCTCGGCCGAGCAGGGCTCGGGGG
The DNA here is from genome assembly GCA_963745015.1 of uncultured Candidatus Rokubacteria bacterium. Lineage (GTDB taxonomy): Bacteria > Methylomirabilota > Methylomirabilia > Rokubacteriales > DASRDR01 > DASRDR01. The sequence continues at coordinate 1,536 of CAVUVU010000001.1, read as the reverse complement.
CCCCCTCCTGTTCGACCATGGCCACCACTTGCTCGCCGTCGCATGCTGGCTGTTCGGGGACGTTCGGGACGTCTTCGCCCGCATCGAGGAGACGACCCTCCCGAGCGGCAGCGTCGTCGACGCCCCGGCCTCGCTGACGTGGCGCCATTGGGACCCGCCGGTCCACGGGATCTGGGACATCTCAGCTGCACCGAGGATGCGCATCCGGACCGACTACTATCCCGGCCACGAGCAGTTCGAGATCCAGGGCGAGACGGGCATCATCACGGTCACCCGGTGCAGCGACCGGTTGCTCGACGAGCCAGTCCTCACGCTCTATGCCGACGGCGAGGTGCGCGCCTTTCACAACCTCGAGACCGACTGGGGCGTCAGCTTCCGGCGCTCCACGGAGCACTTCGTGCGGTTCCTGCGTGGCCAGGAGCCCCGGGCGATCCTCACCGGGATGGAAGGCCGGCGGGTGCTGGAGTTCGCACACGCCCTGATGCAATCCTCGCGAGAGGAACGGCCCTTGTCGCTCCCGCGGGGTGGTTCCTGAAGATCACTCGCCATCCCGGTATCAGGTGACACTGGCCGCCGAGCTTGAATCGCCACTCGATGACGTGGTGGCGACCGCGGGTCGCAACGGCCGCGGGCCGCTCGTCCTAGCCGCCCTCCCCGGTAGGGGATGGAGGACCTCTCGCCCGCATCCTCCAGCCGGAGGACCTCGCCCAGACGATGACGTTCGCCGCGGCGCTGCATCGACGGGCGTCGGTCCACGACCTGACGCTCTATCCGACCTTTCCCAAGGTCTACTCGGCGGCCGAGACGGGCCTCCCCACGTGACCGGGAGAGCGGCGTTCATGCGCCCGCGCTAGCGAGCCAGCCCTCGCCGGCAGGGGATGGACATTTCCTCGGGGCGCCGAGGGAGCCGTTCGAATAGGTCGGAACTGTGACCCGTGCCTGTACCTGGGCTCGAGGCTCATCCGGTGGTACAGATGGTATGAGCGCATCCTACGGAACGCGCCCCGAGGAGGGGCTTCCATGAGGTAACTCTCTCGAAAGGCGGAGATATGGGACTGGCGGAAAACAAGTGCGTCCCTTGTCAGGGCGGTGTCCCTCCGATGGAACGAAGGAAAGCGGAGGACATGCTGAGACAACTCGGACCAGGATGGTCGGTGAACAAGAATGGTCACTTGGAGCGAATGTACACGTTCAAGGATTTCGCTCAGGCGCTGCAGTTCGTGAACAGAGTCGGCGCGGTGGCGGAGGCGGAGGGACATCATCCTGATCTCTACCTCACTTGGGGCAAGTGCAAGGTCGAGCTCTGGACGCACAAGATCAACGGACTGACCGAAAGCGACTTCTACATGGCTGCCAAGGCGGATCGGGCGTTCATGCAGGGACCCGTGGGCGACGAGATCAACTAACCGGGAGCACGCGTTCGGCCAAGGTTGATGGCGTACCGCCGGTGCATGCATGCCCGATCGCGATACGCGCGCATGGCCGCACCGACTACGAGGAGACTTGGCGCGTTCCTTTCAGTTCGAACTGCCATCG